>CAVZIE010000031.1:0-1319785 GCA_963775185.1 uncultured delta proteobacterium
GATTCGGCCTGAACCCAGGAAGGAAATCGGAAGATGAGTGCTGACGATACCGTTCGTGCCCGGGGCACGATCGCGACCGTAGTCGCGACCGCCGCCGTCACGTTGGCGGTCGGGGTCACCGCGGCCGCGCTCGGGGGCTACCTCGTTCCGAGTCGTGGCAACGGACTGCCCGAGGCCACGCAGGAAGCGACGCCCGCGACCGTGGAGACCGCGCCGATTCCGCAGTCGGCCGCATCCAGCGTCGTGCTCGTCCCCGTCGTTCCGGACTCGCAGCGAGAGCCGCCAGCGGCCGCCCCGGTGCAGCGCGAGCCGGAGCTGCTCGTCGCGGCAGCCTACGAGCCGGACGAACGCCGTGACGACGACGATCGCTACGGGCGACGGAACCATCGCGACCACCAATCGGACGAACATGGCGAGCGTGACGACGACGACTAGGCGCCCGCGCGTGTCCCCCGGGCGTGCGATCGGAGTGCCGAACCTGAGGCTCTACCTGATCGCATTCCTCGCGAGCGTCTATGTGCTCGCGTGGTGGACGTTCGGCGCCCGCGCGTCCGCACGCGCCGCCGAGATCCCGCGCATCGATCCGGCGCCTGAACCGCGCGCGCGGCAGCAAGCCGCGACGTGGTACCAGGACCTGCCGCCTTCGGTGAGACCTGCCGTACAACTACCCGCAGGCTGGAGCATCGCCGAACGATCGACGGCGTCGCCGGCGCCGCGATCGGTGACGGTCCCCGTGCGCGCGTCGGCGGCGCGCCCGGGCCGCATCCGGACCCGGAGCTCGTGATGTTCACGTTCCGGGCGATGAACACCGATGTCCAGGTGATCGCGGACACCGACGAGGAGGCGACCGCGGCGGAGGTGGCTGCCGCATTCGCCGCGGCGGAGAGCCGGTACAGCAGATTCCGTGAAGACAGCGAGCTGTCGGCCCTGAACCGAGCCGAGGGGCCCTTCGTCGCCTCTCCCCAGCTCTTCAAGCTGCTCGAACGGGCGCGCGCCCACGTCGAGAAGACGGACGGGCTCTTCGATCCAGGGATCGGCGCGACCCTTCGCGCGCTCGGCTACGATCGGTCCTTCTCGCCGGGAGCGCTCGATCGAGAGCGGGCGAGCGTGCCTCCGCGCAGCGGCCAGTTCCTGGACGTCGTGCTCGAACACGACACCCGCACGGTCTGGCGCCCCCGGCACGTGGAGATCGATCTCGGCGGCATGGCCAAGGGCAACACGGTGGATCTCGCGGCGCTTCATCTCCGTGGCTCGGGCGCGATCGATGCCGGCGGCGATGCCGTCGTGCGTGGTTCGGGCTCCACTGGAGACGCGTGGTTGGTGGACATCGAAGATCCGGCGGATCCATCTCGCACGCTCGCCACGATCGCCGTCTCCGACGCCGCCGTGGCGACGAGCGCGGACAACCGCAGGCGGTGGCGAGTCGGACACGGGTCTGCCCACCACCTGATCGACCCGCGGACGCAGAGCCCCTCCACGAGCGACTTGCTGCAAGCGACCGTCGTCGCTGACACTGCGGAGCTGGCCGACGTGCTCGCGACGACCGCCTTCCTGCTGGGCTCACGAGATGGTCGCCGCTTCCTCGAGCGCCAACCGGACACTGGCGGCGTGCTGGTCCAGAAGAGCGGCCGCTGCCTGTTCGTCGGTGATCTCGATATTCGCGAGGCGGCCCATGCGTAAGCGCATCGCGCTCGGCATCGCTATCGGCGGCGCGCTGTTGCTCGTGCTGGATGCGGTCGCGGTCCGGGCGGGTGTCGCGACGGGCGCGATCCCGAAGCTCGCCGGGACGTCCCTCTGGGTCACATCGCGTGCCGCGGGAGTCACGGCGTTCCTGGCGTTGTCGCTCGACGTCATGTTCGGCCTCTTCGTCTCTACCGGAGCGGCGGACCGTTTCATCCCTCGAGCCCGCAGCGTGGACGTCCACCGGTGGCTGTCGACCGTAGCGCTCACCATGGTCGGCATACACGCGCTGGTGCTGATCGGCGATCGCTTCGCTCGGTTCGACGTACTCGATCTGATCATACCTTTCGTCTCCTCGTACCGTTCGTTCGCCGTCGCGCTCGGAGTGTTCGCGGCGTACGGAGCGCTGTTGGTTCACGCGAGCTTCTTCTCGCGCAGGCGCATCGGCGCGAAGACCTGGCGGAAGCTTCACTACACGTCCTTCTTCGTGTTTGCTGCCGCCCTGCTGCACGGCATCCTCGCCGGGAGCGACAGCAGCACGGCAGGCATGCACGCGCTCTACGCGTCCTCGGTGAGCATCGTTGGCGCGCTCGCTGCGTATCGTGCGTTGAAGCCGCGCGGCGCCCGCGTCGAAGCGCGTCGTGCCGGGGGACCGGCGCGTTGATGGTTCCCGGGCGCGGGCGCGGAGCCCTCTCACCCGCCCACCCCCCATGGCGGAACCGGCGAGAACCGCGCCACCAGGAAGTCGATCACCGCGCGCACCCGTGACGGCAGCGTGCGGTTGGGCAGATAGACGAGGTAGATCGCGCTGCCGGAAGCGACGCGGTAGGCGGAGAGGACCTGCACCAGCTCGCCCCGCTCGAGCGCGTCGCCGGCCAAGTACTCGGGCAGGATGCCGATGCCGATGCCCGCGACGACGGCCGCGCGGACCGCGTCCATGTCGTCGGTCTCGAGCGGTCCGTCGATCCGGATCTGGTGCCTCTGCCCGTCGCGCGCGAGCGTCCAGACTCCCTTCGGCGCCAGCGGGGGGAAGCGCACGCATGCGTGCTTGCCGAGATCCCGCACGCGTCGCGGCGTGCCGTGGCGCTCGAGGTAGGCCGGCGCAGCGCAGAGCACCGCGCGGTTCGCCGCGAGCTTGCGCGCCACGAGGTGCGACTCCGGTTTCCTCGACACGCGGATGCCGACGTCGGCCCCTGCCTCGCCGAGCTCCAACGTGCGGTTGCTGCACGACAGCATGACGCGGATCTTCGGGTATACCGCGTGGAAGTCGGCGAGCGCCGGGATCACGTGGCGCACTGCGAACGCCGGCGCGACCGTGAGGCGCACAAGACCCGCGGGCTCGGACTGCACGTTGGTCACCCGCTGTTCGGCGAGCTCCGCTTCCTGCACGATGCGCGCACAGTGCTCGTAGAGCACGGCGCCGGCCTCGGTGAGACTCAGCTTGCGGGTGGAGCGGTGCAAGAGCTTGGTCGAGTACGCTTGTTCGAGCGCCGTCACGTACCGGCTCGCGAGCGACTTCGACATCCCGAGCTTCTGCGCCGCGCTCGAGAAGCTCTTCGAGTCGACGACCTGCGCGAACACGCGCATCCCGTGGAGGTGGTCCTTCATTGGTCATGATTCTGCAACAATGGTTTGAAAAGATCACGGCTAACGCAAACCGTGCAACGTGCCTAGGTTCTTCCCATGGCAGCCGGGCGCCCCGGCGCGCCCGAATCCGCCGGATTCAAGAGGAGAAGCGTCATGGAGAAATCACTGGTTCGCGTGGGCAAGCTCGAGATCCGATACCTCGTCGATGGGACCCGCACCGGCGGTCTCGGGGTTTTCGAGATGGACATACCGGTGGGCGCCAACGTCCCGCCGCCCCACAGCCACACCGACAACGAGGAGTGCATCTACGTGCTCGAGGGCGTGCTCCGGTACCGCGTCGACGACGTCACGCGCGATCTGGGTCCCGGCGATTGGATGTCCACGCCAAGGGGCTCGGTGCATCACTTCAGCAACCCGGGAACCGGAACGGCGCGTGCCCTGGTCATTCTCACCCCGGACATCGGCGAGGAGTACTTTCGCGACGTGGCCGCGGTGGTCAACGCCGGTGGCCCCCCCGACCGCGCGAAGCTCCTCGCCGTCATGGGTCGCTACGGGCTCGTTCCCGCGCCCGCGCCGCCGCCTCCCGCAGAAAGTGTCGGAGCCCAAGCGTGACGTCGCCTGGGGCTGTGCACGACGACTCGCCGCGGCCTCCCCTCGACAGGGGGGAGGCGCCGACGAGCCTCGAGACCCTGCGGCGTTATCGCGCCGCGCATGCGGTCGGCCCGGAGTCGCGTCGCGTGTGGCTCTTCCACTCGCATGCCTACTTCGACCACCGCATCCCCGAGCGCGCCGCGGAAGCCAGCGCTTTTCGCCAGCAGATCGCTCACGCGTTTGCCGCGACGCCGCACCTCGAGGTGTCGTCGCTCCACGCTGGACCGTGCGGCCCGCATCCGCGCGGCAGCTTCGAAGTCCTGTTCACGCGCGACATGTTCGCGGACTACGTCGCGTGGCTGATGTTCACGCGACCGGAAGATATCGACGTCCTGATCCACCCACTCACGCGTTCGCAGGTGCTCGACCATGGCGCCCGCGCCTTGTGGCTCGGGACGCCGCACCAGCTCGACCGTGCGCTGCTCGAGACCGCCGACGCGCAGACGACCGCCGACGGGCGGAGCGAGGAGTCGATCATCGAAGGCACGAAGCGGCATCGATGACGAAGACAGGACGGAACGGTCGGGCCCTGATCCTGGGTGTCGGTCCGGCGCGGAATCACGTTGGACGGACCGCGGGATTCCGCGCCGGACCAGCAACCAATCCAGACTGTGGACACTTGCTCCGGTGTTCGGCGCTCCAACGGATCCACTTCGGTCTTGCAGTTCGCAACCTTCACGCCCGCTTCGTCGCGAGTCGAACGAAGGCGGGGCTCCGGACGCTCATCGTGTCCACGCGCTGCTACAATTGCTCGAGTCCCGGCGCTAGCGCGGGCGATGGAGGTTCACTTGAATACGGCGTGTCATGCACTTCTGGTTGTTGGAGCCGCGGCCCTTGCTTTGGGAGGCTGCGGTTCGTCGTCGAGCAACTCCTCCACCAAGCCTGCGACCGACGGCGGACAGCAGGTGCTCCTCGTGGGCACGTATCACGGCATCAAGGGGCAGTACGACACCATCCAAGCGGCGGTCGACGCGGCCGACGCCGGCGCGTGGATCCTCGTAGCTCCCGGCGACTACCACGAGACAGACGATCTGGATCATCCGCCGGTGCAGGCGGCGTGGGGCGACGGCGGCTTCGGCGGTGTGCTCATCACCACGCCCGGGCTGCACATCAGGGGAATGGACCGCAACACCACGATCATCGACGGCGACAAGCCCGGGTCGTCAACGCCGTGCGATCCCGCACCCGAGCTCCAGAACTACGGTGCGCCCAACGCGAACGGCGATCCCCTCGGCCGCAACGGCATCGTGGTCTACAAGGCCGACAACGTGTCGATCGAGAACCTCACCGCCTGCAACTTCCTCGGCGGGGCCGGCTCTGCGGGGTACGAGATCTGGTGGGACGGCGGGGCCGGCTCCGGCATGATCGGCATGAAGGGCTACCAGGGCAGCTACCTCAACGCGACGTCGACCTTCTACAAGCAACCCACCCAAGGCGCGACCGACGTCAACGCGACGTACGGCATCTTTGCCAATTCCGCGGAGGGACCGGCTACCTGGGACAACGTCTATGCGTCGAACATGAACGACTCCGGCGCCTACGTGGGTGCTTGCCAGCAGTGCGACGTGACCATCGACCACTCGTGGTTCCAGTACAACGCGCTGGGCTACTCGGGGACCAACTCCGGCGGCACGATCATCATCCAGAACTCGGAGTTCGACCACAACCAGGACGGCCTCGACACCAACACGGAGCTCGCCGGCGACCCGCCGCCGCCCCAGGACGGCAGCTGCGCGGACGGCAAGACCAGCGACATCACGAAGACCAAGTCGTGCTGGGTGTTCCAGAACAACAACGTGCACGACAACAACAACGCCGACGTCCCCGCCGCCGGTTCGGCCGCCCAGGGCCCGGTCGGCACCGGCATGACGATCTCCGGCGGCCGCTGGGACACCGTCATGAACAACACCTTCTCCAACAACGGCGCCTGGGGCGTGCTGTTCTTGCCCTACCCGGACAGCGGCAAGCCGTTCGCCGGCAAGACGTGCGCCGACTACGGCGGGGTCGAGGACACGACCGGCTTCAACCTGGGATGCGTGCTGGATCCGGAGGGCAACGCGCTCATCGGCAACACCTTCTCGAACAACGGCAGCTTCGGCAACGAGACCAACGGCGACTTCGGCGAGCTGGCACTGAACAAGGGCGAGCCGTCGGACTGCTTCGCCAACAACACGGCGCCCGACGGGAGCTACCCTGCGGACCTCGAGACGACCCACGCGACCTGCGGCACGACGACCACCGCGGCCCAGACGGGAGCGCTGCTCTTGCAGGTCGCCTGCGACACCGGCACGCTGCCGTGCGGGACCGGGATGAACTACCCGAAGATCACGACGAACGTCGTGATGCGCCCGCTGCCGACAGCGAAGTTGCCGAGCATGCCGGATCCGTGCCAGCGGCGTGCCGAGCAACCCCTGGTGCACGTAGTCGCTGCGGTGGCGGCGGACGTGCTGACGGACGCGGCGAGGTCGCCGAAGACGTTTCCGCCAGGAGCGCATCCACGGTCGTGAACACGCCGATGGACGAATCCTGCGTGACGCCGGGGCTTCATCGCGACGAGCTCGGTGACACTTCGCGGAGTACGACCGGCAACGGGTGCGCGATGCCCCAATCCAGTGCACAAGCTGCGGAGTTTCCTGCGACTTCTCCGCGGCGAACGCGGCGGCATCGATGGCACGGCGGATGCCTCATCCGGAGCCATGCACGAGATGTCGCAGTCGGTGCGCGACGACCTCGAGCGGATGTTCGGCGCCTGCTACGAGCTACCGGATCCGCACCCCGAGGTGCGGGCGCAGTGGGCGGTGTTCGAGAAGATGATCGCGCTGCTCACGCCGCACGGTTTCGCCGACCTGCTGGCGACGATGTGGCCGGAGCTCGTCGACGCCATGCCGTGGGGGCTCGGCCGCGTGATGCGCTTCTTCGGCCGCATCCCGGGCGTGCTCCGCGCGATGAAGCCGCTGTTCGGCGTGCTGTTCGCGCTGCTCCTCCCGAAGATGATGCCGAAGCTGATGCCGGTGATGCTGAAGCGCGTCCAAGCTCGAATTCCGATGCCCGCCTCCATGGCGGAGCAGATGCCGGAGCTGATGCCCGGCGTGATGGACGCGCTGATGCCGCACATGCTTCCCGAAGTGGTGCCGCTCGTGAGCGATCCGCTGATCGCGTACCTGCGGACACGCCGGCCGCCAGCGGCGCGACGCGGGAAGCCCGCGTAGCGGCCACTACCCCCAGCGCCGCGTTCCTTCGCGCCGGACCGCGGGATACCGCGTCGGGCCGACAACCAATCCAGACTGTGGACACTTGCTCCGGTGCAGACGGGCGCGCTGCTCTTGCAGGTCGCCTGCGACGCCGGCACGCTGCCGTGCGCGACCGGGCTGGCGCCTTCCGGTCAATCGAGCACGCCGTTCTTGAACGCCCAGGCGGTGGCCGCAGCGCGAGAAGAGACGTCGAGCTTGGCGAAGATGTTGCTCACGTGGCGATCGATCGTCTTCTCGCTCACGAAAAGCTCGCGGCCGATCGCCTTGTTGGTCTTGCCCGACGTGACGAGCCGGAGCACTTCCAGCTCGCGCACGCTGAGACGGTGCGCCGGGACGTCCACCTGCGCCGCTGGTGGGCCGACGGGAGACAGCGAGTCGACGACGGCGACGTCGGGGGTGGCTCCAAGCTCCGCGAAGACCTTCCTGGCGGCGCGGCGCTCGAGAGCGGCGCCGTCGTCATCGCCGAGCGCTGCGAAGGCGCGCGCGAGCGCCACGCGTACGCGCGCGCCGAGGTAGGGCGCGCCCGCGTTCCGCCACACGTCCTGCGCTCGTCGCAGCGGATCGATCGCGCCGCGCGCATCCCCTTCGGCCAGCAGGACGGCGCCCTGGGCCTGGCAAGCCAGGGCGTCGAGAAGCGCCATTCCAAGGCGCGCGGCGATCGCCCCGAGCTCGTCAGCGGCCTGCCTTGCCTCGCCGATCTCCGAAGCAGCGAGCAGGATCTCAACGTGCGCCGGCAGGAAGCGCGTGCGCGGCAGCGCGTCCTTCGTCGCCGCGATCACACGGCGCATGGTGGCCGCGGCCACGTCCACGCGACCTTGCATCATGCGCAGGAGCGCCAGGCCCGGCTGCGGATCCCGCCCGCGCTCGCTGGCGAGCTCGTACGCCCGTTCAGCGTCCTTCAGCTCGCCGCGGAGCCGGTGCAGCTCGCCCTCCTGGTAGTGAGCGTTGCCGGCCTCGACGTCACGCGTCGCCGCCAGCCGCGCCGTGGCGCTCCGTGCCTCCTCCAGGGCCTCGGCCCATGCTCCGCCGAGCTGCAGGATCTCGGAGCGGTGGATCTGGCACGGCCCGGCGAACATGACGAGCTGCGGCTGGGTCTCGCACCACTCGCCGAGCGCCGCGGTCCACTCCCGGGCGCGATCGAGTGCGTAGCTGTGCTGGCAAGCGGCGATAACGCCGCAGTACACGAGGCCGGTCACGATCGGCGACAGCTCGCCGCTCGTCACCGACAGCATGGCCTCGTCGAAGAGCGAGAGGCCCTCCGGCAGGTTGCCCGCGCGGACCAGCGCGCGCCCTTCGAAGCTCCGACCAAGGGCGTGGAGGTCGCCGTCTCGGTGGCGCAAGCCAATCTCCGAAGCTTCCCGCGCGGCCTCGCGCGCCCCGGCGTAGTCGCCTGCGGCGGTGAGGCGGAACACCTGCGGCAGCCTCAGGTACCCGCACTCCACGCACTCCCTGCCTTCTACGAGGCGCTGAGCGCGCCCGAGCCACCCGCCCCCGCGAGCCATCTCGCCAAGCGAGAACGACCGCATCGCCGCCCAGAACGCGGCACGCGCGGCGGCGAGGCCGTCGCCCGCGTCGAGACGCAGCTGGTGCAGTCGCCCGAACGACTCGATCGCCGCGTCCTCGTGACCGGTGAGCCCCGCTGCCACTGCCAGGCGCTCGACGTCGTCCGCTTCGAGCGATCCCTCGGCGTCCGCCTGGGAGAGCGCCTCGTAAGCGTCGCCCCACGCGCGCCGCTCGAACGCGCTTCGACCGGCTGCGGCAGGATCGCTCACCGCCTACAGTCTACATCATGGGTAGAAGTACCCACGGTCGAAAAGGCCGGGAAATTGGGTAGTCCTCCCGAAGTCGCGGCGGCGCGCGCCGGATAGCTTGAGCTCACCGATGCAAACAAGCCCGGTCACAAGGAGAGCTCGACAATGAACACTGCAACGCAACCGAAATTCCGGAAGGTGGCCCATGTTGTCCTGGCCGTGCGGGACCTCCAGCGGTCCATCGACTTCTACACGGAGGCGCTCGGCATGGAGCTCGTCCAGGCGCTCGAGGAGCCGCGGATGGCGTTCTTCTCGTTCGGAGAGCGCGATCACGACATCGCCGTCATCGAGGTGCCCGGCGGTCAGCCGGTGGGCAGCTCCGGCATGGCCCACACGGCTCTCGAGATCGCCGGGGACATGGATCAGTTGCGCGCGCTCGTGGCGCGGCTCCGGGCCCGCGGCGCGCACCTGGATTTCACCGCGGACCACGTGTTCGCCAAGAGCGCGTACTTCCTCGACCCCGACGGCAATCGTCTCGAGATCTTCAGCCAGGAGATGACCACCGGCGACGCCAAGCAGTACCTCCACGGCGCGCGTTCAAAGGCGGACCTGTTCAAGCGCCTCGACCTCGGGGAGCCGTCCCCGAGCGCCTGCTCACGCGGCGCCTAGCCTGATGGATTGCCGGTCCGGCGCGGTATCCGTCGGGCCGGTGTGCTTGCGCGCGCGCTCGGGGAGCTCGCGCGCAAGCACTTGCTCGCGCCGGGGATCGGCCGCTACCGTCCCTCATCCGGGAAGAAAGGCGAGCGAGAAATGGCAGACGAACCCGTCGACGTATTGATCATTGGCGCCGGGGCATCGGGCGCCGCGCTGGCCTGGTCCCTCTCCGGGACGAACATGAAGATCGTCTGCCTGGAGCAGGGCGGGTGGATGAAGCAGGAGGAGTACCCCAGCAACAAGCCGGACTGGGAGCGCTACCGCTTCGGCAGCTTCTCGGCCGACCCGAACGTCCGGCAGCTACCCGAGGACTACCCGATCAACAACGCGGGCTCCCCGATCAAGCCGCTCAACTTCAACGCCGTGGGCGGCTCCACCATCGTGTACTCGGCGCACTTCCCGCGCTTCCATCCCTCCGACTTCCGCGTGAAGACGCTCGACGGCGTCGCGGACGACTGGCCCATCGACTACTGGACCCTCGAGCCCTTCTTCGCGAAGAACGACGAGATCATGGGCGTCAGCGGGCTCGAGGGAAATCCGTCGTACCCGCCGAAGAAGGTCCCGTTGCCGCCGCTGCCGATCGGAAAGATCGGCCACACCCTGGCGAAGGGCTTCAACAAGCTCGGCTGGCACTGGTGGCCGGCGGATGCCGCCATCGCGAGCCAGGACTACGAGGGGCGCGTCAAGTGCGTGAACGCCGGGCCGTGCGACCTCGGCTGCGCGCAGGGCGCGAAGGGCACGCCGGACGTGACGTACTGGCCCCTGGCCATGCGACGCCGCGTCGAGCTGCGCACGCGTTGCCGCGTCGCCGAGATCACCGTCAACGACGAGGGCATGGCCGACGGCGTCATCTACTTCGACGTGGATGGCAACCTGCAGCGGCAACGGGCGCACGTCGTCGTGCTCGCCTGCAACGGCATCGGCACGCCTCGCTTGCTGCTCAACTCGAAGTCGAAGCTCTTCCCCGACGGCCTCGCGAACAGCAGCGGCCTCGTCGGCAAGAACCTCATGTTCCACCCCTTCTCGGTGGTAGCCGGCGGCTTCGGCGAGCAGATGGACAACTGGAAGGGCCCGATGGGCGTCTGCATCACGAGCCAGGAGTTCTACGAGACCGACGCGTCACGCGGCTACGTCCGGGGCTGCACCTTCGAGTGCGTGCGCGGCGTCGGCCCGATGTCGGTGGCCGTCGGACCCCTCGGCGGCGACGGCGTCCCCCCTGGCGCGATGCGGCCCGTGATGTTGCAGGAGCTCTTCGGCACGACCGCCGCCATCGGCATCATCAGCGAGGATCTGCCGGAGGAGCACAACACCGTCACGCTCGACCCGGATCTGAAGGACAGCAACGGAATCCCCGCGCCGAAGGTCGCTTACAAGATGAGCGAGAACACGCGGAAGCTCCTCGATTTCAGCGAGGCCCGCGCGGAACAGGTGCTGCAAGCGGCCGGCGCACAATGGACGCAGCGCGCCGGTGTCCCCCCGGAGACCGGCTGGCACCTCATGGGCACCGCCCGCATGGGCAACGACCCGAAGACGTCGGTCGTGAACAGCTGGGGCCGCGCGCACGACGTGAAGAACCTCTTCATCGTGGATGGGAGCATCTTCGTCACCTGCGCGGCGGTGAACCCCACCTCGACGATCCAGGCCCTGGCGCTCTACATCGGCGACCAGATCAAGAAGAACCTCGGCAACCTGTTCGAGTGAGAGCGTGAGCAACATGACCGACGCGAAATCACCGTGGACCGACGAGCAGCGCGCGCTGCTCGACATGCTGCTCGACCAGCTCATCCCCGCGAGCCCGAACGGCAAGCTCCCCCGGCGAGCCAGCTCGGCGTCGCCGACTTCCTCGCGGCGCGCGTGGCGGACACGCAGGGCCTCGGCGAGCTCCTCGAAGAGGGCCTCGCGACGGCGAAGTCGATCGTGGACGATAAATCGAGCGAAGGTGTCGCCGGGCTCTCGCCCGAAGACCGCGAGGCGATCTTCTACGAGCTGCAAGCTCGCGAGCCCGCGTTCTTCCAGGCGTTCAACAAGCAGAGCACGATGGGCTACTACACCCACCCGACGGTGCCGCCCGCGTTCGGATTGCCCGGTCGCCCGCCGCAACCGCTCGGTCACAAGGTTCCCCCGAACGACGACCTCGATGAGCTCGTGGCCCCGGTGAAAGCTCGCGGCAAAGTCTGGCGCGACGCCTGAGACGGTCTGCCCGGTGGACCTGCGACCACAATCATGCGCGGGCGCGGCATCGAGGGTCAGCCCGTTTCGAGCGTCGTATCCGACTCGGCGAGCATGTCCGGCGGGAGCTCGCGAGAAACGAGACCGCCGTTTGCGTCGATGATGCCCAGGCGCTCCAGGCGGACCCGCTCGGCCGCGATGCGCGCCTCGGCGAGAGCCATCACGCGCCGGTCCCACTCGGCCTCGTCCTCGGGGCGGTCGAGGTCGAGGTCGTCGAACGGGGCGGCAGGGATCAGCGGGGCCTCGTTCGCTCGCGCGTGCATGACGGAAGAATGCCCCATTCGAGACGAAACGGCCAGGCCGTCACGGAAAGGCGGGACGTTGCGGCTGGTGCGGTGGCCACGTCCGCCGGTCAGGCGCATGTCGCATTCCAGGCCGTCCGGCGAAGGTGTAGAAGTCGTCGGCATGCCGACGCTCGTGGTCAATCCGTGGCACTGGCTGACCGAGGATGGCCACTTTCTCGTCGACAACCCGGGCCGCTATCGACGCATGCTACGCATTGCGCGGTTCATCGAGTACGGCGGTCCACTTGAGAGGAACGAGACACGCGAGACCCTCATCGAGTGCAAGCGCCGGCCGAAGGGGCACGTCTCCGTCGGCTTGATGTGGGTCGTGAAGACCGATGACGATGCCATCGTCGCGCAATGAGTGCTCTGCCGGAGCGATGAGGCGTTCATCCACAACTGGCAAGAGACCGAGTGGGCGAACGGGATGATGGATCCCGTGCCGGTCGCTCGCGACCGCGCGGAGCGAACGACGCACTGACGCAGGCGAGGCTACGAAGTTGGACGGACACTCGCGAGGCCTACCTCGCGACGACGAGATCGCCTTCGCGCGAGTTCGTCGCGCCACGATTCGTCGTCGCCACTACCGAGCCAGCGCAAGAACGCCTCCGACGCTTCGGGCGAAAGCAGCTCGCCACGATCCGCCGCCTCCATGGCCGCGCGCACGTCGGCTTCGTCGTCCGGGTGCGGCTTCCAACTCTGGTGAGCGGCGCTCTTCTCGGCTTCCGGGACCATACCAAGAAGGATACCGCACGTTGATGCCGACGGCCCAATCCACGCGGGCACCTGGCGATATTCACGCCGGAGCACGGCGCAACTCCGGCGATTCTTGATCGGTCCACCTCGGACTCGCCGATGACCGACGACTTGGTTGCGCGGGGGCGATACGCGATTCCTACCGTGACGGGATCCCGGACAACCGTGACCAGCACGACTGGCCGGAGCTGTCCACGGCTGTCACATTGTGCGCCGTGGCGCGGTGGGGTCGAGCACTGGGAGGGCTGCTGGGTTCGCTGGGCGTGGCGGCGGCCTGTAACGTCGCCGCGCCACCCACCACGCCAGACACTGCGCCGAGCGCCAGACCAACCGCGGTGACGAAGGCGCCCGCGCTGTCGGCGATCGCCGCGTGTGACGCGGCGGCCGCGCCGCTCGAGCGCCAGGCGCGGGATCTCGCGGGGCGCGGTGTGCTCGACGTCCGCGCCGCGGTGCTCGGGCGCGCGTACGACGCGTGTCCGGGCGCCGCGCGGGCGCTCGCCTGGGCTCGCGCGGCGCGCGACGTCAAAGACGTCGCGCAGGCGAAGATCGCCTACGAGCTCGCACAAACCGATCTGGGCGCGCCCGACGCCGCCAGCGCCGAGGCGACGCATGGGCTCGAGTGGGCGCGCGACCAGTGGGAGAGCCCCGAGGCGCGGCTGCGCCGCGCCGCACAGCTCGAGCAGTCGGCGGCGGCAGCGCACAGTCGCGGTGCGCTGGTCGAGGCGCGCGCGGCCTTGGCGCGTGCGCGCGCGGCGTATTCGTCGCTCACGCCCTCGCCGCCTCCCGAAGGGAAGGTGCTGGAGCTGGCCTTCGACGAGCGCGCATTGACGATCGTGCGGACTGGCGGCGCCGAGCGGATCGACGCCACCGGGACGCCCGTTTCGCGCAAGGACTCGTGCCGGCGGATCGGATTCCGCGATCGGGCCTGGCCGGAGCTCGGTCGGCTCTGTGACGCGTCGTTCACCGGCGAGGGCTTTCCCCGTGCAAATCCCTACGGCTTCGGCGGCAGGGCGTCGGAGGTCGCCGATGCATTCGCGCTCACGCCGGATCGGAGCTGGCTGGCCGCTGCGCTGCCGTCGGGCGTCGCGTTCGTGGTGCACCTCGCCGGGAAGGACGTCGGACAGCGCTGGTTTCTTGAAGCGCCGAAGCCGCTGACGGTCATGGCGATCTCGTCGGACGGTCACACGGTCGCCGGTGCGGCGTCCGGTCGCATGCTGTTCTGGAAGCTCGGGAAGCCGGCCGACGTCCGGCGCGACGCGGAGCGCGCGGCTCGCAAGGCGCCCCGCGTGAAGCCGTTCCTGCGCATCGCGCTTCCGAAGGCCGCCGGCAACGCGGTCGACGTCGCTCTGTCGGAACACGGCGACCTTCTGGGCGTCGTCGCCGAGAGCGGAGATTCTGTATCTCTGGCGCGGCGGATGGCGGCGCATCGTGCCGCCGCGGCCCGCGCGAGCGCTGGCACTCTCCAGCGACGCGCGCCTCGTCGCCGCCGTCGACGCCGCCGGGAACGTCGCGCGCTGGCGCATGTCTACCCGCGGTCCGGTCGCGCTTCCCGAGCTGGGATCGCGCGGCGCGGCGGACGCCGCCCCGGCTCCGTCGGAGCCCAGCGTCGACCCGGTCGCGTTCTCCGCGGACGGCGCCAGGATCGCTGCGGGATCGACCGACGGGAGCGTCCGTGTCTGGGAGGGCGACACGCTCGTCGTCGTGGTCCCGGGCTACGCCCGCGTCCGTAGTCTCGCGGTGCAGGATGGCGCGCTTGTCATCGACTCGTTCACCCACGAGTGGCGTGCCCCCGTCCACGCGCTCGGCGAGCTGGTGGACGCCGGACCGCCGACGGTGACGAGCGACCGGACGCGGGTGGAGGTCGGTGGGACGGCCCTCGCCATCGACGACGGGCACGTGCTGGCGCGCGACGCGTCGGGGCAGGAGCTGTACAGGCTCTACCTGCTCACCGACGGCAGCACCTACGCCCGGAAGGGAGCGGCGTTCCAGCTCGGCGGATCGGCGCGGCGCTCGGTCCGCGTCCAGACGCCGGCCGGCCTGAAGCCATTCGAGCTGGCCGAGGATCGGTGGCAGGCCGATTTGCTCGGCGGCGCGTCCGCGCTGCCGTACCGCAGCGTCGCCGAGCTTCAACGGGCTTACCCGGATCTCGCCCTGCGCACCCGCCGCTGCGGCCACGCGATGTGCTCGAGGGTCGCGCTCGCGGGTATCCAGCTCGCGCCTTGCTGCTCGGAAAGCGGCGGATGCGGCATCGAGGCGCCAGCCGCGCTGACACCGGACATCGGGTGCGTGCCCCTTCAGGCGCCGGGCCAACTCGACCCCAACCTGCCCGGAGCTGGCGCCGCGTGCTGTGGGCTTGCCGTTCCGGTTCCCGGCCTGTCGCCGCCCGGACGGCAGCTGCGGTCACCAGGTGAACGTGCTCGGCGTCGATCTCGGCTGCACCGACGTCGTGAGCCGCGCGCAGGCACGCGCACACGCTGCAGTGCCGACGGCGCCGGCAGCCACGACTTCGTCCGTGGGTCAGCCCGCGCCGTCCGGCGCGCCGCACATGCTGCACCTGCCGCCGCGGATCCGTCTGCCGCCGACGCACTGAATCTTCGTGCCACGACGTTCGAGGTCTTTCTTCTCGCTTCGTTTGCCCTTGGCGCTCAGCTATTTTCGCGCAGCAGAACGTGTCTCAGCACGTAGCTCAAGAACTTGCTCGCGGCTGTCGGCTCTGCTCGTCCACGGCGGTCTCGCTGGTTCGGAGCACCAGCACCTGCAATCCTGGCGGCACCGTGGGCTGCCTGGACGCCTCGATCCCCACCTACGCGCAGAAGCGCTCGCTCCACGGCCCCGTCGTCACCCTCCGAAGCAAGAGCTGCGTCGGCGGTTCGAGGGCGGGCACATCACCGCGAACCCGCAGCCCGGCGACTTCTACATCGCGGACGCGAAGTTCTGCCGCTGATGATGCTCGGCTCCAGAAACACGAAAGCCGGACCCGTTGGGGGGCCCGGCCTTCGTGCTCCAGCGATCGGTTGCGCGGGTAGGATTTGAACCTACGACCTTCGGGTTATGAGCCCGACGAGCTACCAGGCTGCTCCACCGCGCGTCAGTGGAGGCGGACCATAGTCGTTGCCGGCGCCGAGTCAAGGACGGTCGCACACCAGCGCGCGGACGCTGCCGGCGAGCTTCACGGCGTAGCCCTGGTGCGTCGTAGGCGCCGTCCACGCGCACCGCGATCTGCCCGCTGTTCGCCTGGCCGACGACGACCTTGGGCGCCGCGGATCCGGCGTCGAACGTCTGGGTCCGCTGCTGGTCGAAGACCGCGCCGGCGAGCCACGCGCCGGTCGGGCGGCCCTGCGCGTCCAGCACCAAGGTGTACGAGAGGTCCGGGGTGTCGGTGCTGGCCGTGCAGCTCTGCTCGCCGGTGGTGAGGACCAGCTGGCTGGCGTCCTTGCCCCGGATCAGCAGCGCGGAGTCGATGCTCTGGCTGGCGCCGGCGACGCTGAATTGAAGCTCGCGCTGCGGGCGCGCGGTCGGTGGCGTCTTGTCCTCGCCGCTGAAGACGAAGAGCGGCGCGTTGCGGCAGCCCTGGGCGTGGATCCGGCCGCCCGCGAACGCGAGGTGGCTCGCCGGCTCGCCGCCGCCCTGCAGGGACAGGGCCGGGAGCGCCACGTCCAGGCCGCTGTCCACGCTTCCGTCGGTGCTGGCCGCGCCGCCGTCGTCGAGCCGGCTCGCGTCGTCGAAGAAGGTACTGATGATGTGCCACTCGCTCTTGCCGTCGGGATGCAGGATCGGTGCGAGCGTCAGCACCACGTGCTTGTCGGGATCGCCGGCCGCGTGTTGCTCGGCGGGGTGATTGCAGACGAGCGGGTGGCTCGCGAGCTCCACCTCGATCACGTGCTGCCCGATGCCGGTCGCGATCACGCCCTGGAATTCCACGGCCTTGCCGTCCACCGTCATGAGCACCGCGCCCGGCGCGCCGGAGCCTGATGTCGGGGTCTGGCCGGGGCCGCCGGAGCGCTGCGCGCCGCCACAGGCCAACGGGCCGCATACCGCCAGGATCGCCAGGATTGCCGGTCCGGCGCGGAATCGCCCTGCTCGCTCCATCCCCGTTCGCGGCTCATACCACGGCTGATGCCGGTCATTCCGGTTCCGCGCCGGGCCGGCAAACAAACCCCCGAAAGTCCCCGGATATCCCGATTTCCTTGCGGGAAATCAAGTGCTTCGGCGGTTGACACGAGGCCCGGCGGGGGCTAGACGTTGACGTAACGTAACCCTGACGCATACGTAAGGGTTAGAGTCACTGAAGCCATGGCCGACCCGCACCGCCGTCTAGCTCTGTTTCCGGGCGATCCCGGCGGCACCGCTGTGCGTCGCCGAGGCGGAGTCCGGGTCGGAGCCCGCGGACCCGTTGCTGGTTGGGGAGCTCGCGAAGGCCACGGGCAAGACGGTGCGCGCCATCCACCTGTACGAGAACCTCGGCTTGCTCAAGCCGCAGGATCGCTCGAAGGGGCAGTACCGGCTGTTCTCGGGCGACGCCGTGGTGCGCGTGCGCTGGATCGCGAAGCTGCAGAACCTGGGCTTCTCGCTCTCGGAGATCCAGGAAGTGGTGCGCGATCAGGAAGACGCGCCCGACGCCATGGTCGCGGCCGAGAAGCTCCGCACGCTGTACGTGGAGAAGCTGGTGGAGACGCGCACCAAGCTGCGCGACCTGCACGCGCTCGAGGCCGAGCTCGAGCAGAGCCTGAGCTTCCTGACGGCGTGCGACACCAGCTGCGCGCCGAAGCTGACCGTCGACTCGTGCCCGACGTGCGAGCGCCACCCCGAGGAACAGCGCAACGCGCCCGAGCTGGTCGCCGGGTTGCACGTTCAATAAGCGAAAAGGATCGAGATGTCCGTCAAGCTGCCAATCTACATGGACAACCACGCCACGACGCCGGTCGACCCGCGCGTGGTGGAGGCGATGCTGCCGTACTTCACCGAGACGTTCGGCAACGCGGCGAGCCGCACGCACGTCTTCGGTTGGAAGGCGGAGGCCGCCGTGGAGATCGCGCGCGACACTATCGCGGATCTGATCGGCGCGGACTCGGGCAAGGAGATCGTGTTCACGTCGGGCGCCACGGAGAGCGACAACCTGGCGATCAAGGGCGTCGCCGAGTACTACGCGTCCAAGGGCAACCACATCATCACCACGGTGATCGAGCACAAGGCCGTGCTCGACTCGTGCAAGCGCCTGGAGAAGCAGGGCTTCGAGGTGACGTACCTGCCCGTGGGCACGGACGGCCTGGTCGATCCGGCGGCGGTCGAGGCCGCCATCACGGACAAGACGATTCTCGTGACGATCATGCTCGCCAACAACGAGGTCGGCACGATCAACCCGCTGGAGGCGATCGGCAAGATCACGCGCGCCAAGGGCGTGCTCTTCCACACCGACGCCGTCCAGGGCATCGGCAAGACGCCGTTCGACGTCAAGAAGATGAACGTCGATCTGGCGTCGCTCACCGCCCACAAGATCTACGGGCCGAAGGGCGTCGGCGCGCTGTACATCCGGCGCAGCAAGCCGCGTGTGCGCCTGGTCGCGCAGATGGACGGCGGCGGTCACGAGCGCGGCAACCGCTCGGGCACGCTCAACGTGCCGGGCATCGTCGGTTTCGCCAAGGCCTGCGAGATCATGAAGAGCGAGGGCGCCGAGGAGAACGCGCGCCTGCTCCGGCTGCGTAGTCGCCTGCACAAGAAGCTGACGGACGCGCTCGACATGGTGTTCCTGAACGGCAGCGCGGAGCACCGGCTGGCCGGCAACCTGAACGTGTCGTTCTCCTTCGTGGAAGGCGAGGGGCTGATGATGGCGATCAAGGACGTGGCCGTCTCCAGCGGCTCGGCGTGCACCAGCGCCAGCCTGGAGCCGAGCTACGTGCTGCGCGCCATGGGCCTCGACGAGGAGCTGGCGCACTCCTCGATCCGCTTCGGGCTCGGGCGCTTCAACACCGAGGAAGAGGTCGACTACGTCGCGGACCTGGTGATCGGCAAGGTCCAGAAGCTCCGCGACATGTCGCCGCTCTACGAGATGCACCAGGCCGGCATCGACTTGAAGTCGATCCAATGGGCCGCCCACTGATCACGACTCTGGAGATTCAAGAAAATGGCATACAGCGACAAGGTCATCGAGCACTACGAGAACCCGCGTAACGTCGGCACGCTGGACAAGGACGACGACGACGTGGGCACCGGCCTCGTCGGCGCGCCGGCCTGCGGCGACGTCATGCGTCTCCAGATCAGGGTCGGCGACGACGGCGTGATCAAGGACGCGAAGTTCAAGACCTTCGGCTGCGGCTCGGCGATCGCGTCGAGCTCGCTCGCGACCGAGTGGATCAAGGGAAAGAGCGTGGACGAGGCCGCGACGATCAAAAATAGCATGATCGCCGAGGAGCTGAACCTGCCGCCGGTGAAGATCCACTGCTCCGTCCTCGCCGAGGACGCGATCAAGAGCGCCATCGAGGACTTCAAGCAGAAGCGTGCCGCGCGCCAGGCGCTGGCCACAGGCGCGAGCGACGACAGCGAGGAGCGTCGCGCGGAGACCCCATGACCCAGGCCGCACAGACCATGGAGAGCTCGCCCGCGGCGGAAGCGCCGTCGAAGCTCGCCGTCCTCGTCAGCGACGGTGCCGTGGAGTTCGCGAAGCAGAAGCTCGCGGCCCGCGGCACGCCCGACGCCGCGATCCGCCTCGGCGTGCGCGGCGGCGGCTGCTCCGGCTTCAGCTACGTCATCGAGTTCTGCGACGACGAGCCGCGGGAGCGCGATCGCGTGTTCGACTACGGCGGCGTACGCTTCGTCGTGGACAAGAAGAGCCTCATCTATCTCGCCGGCACCGTGCTCGACTACGAACGCACGCTGATGTTCCAGGGCTTCAAGTTCCGGAACCCGCAGGAAGCGACGAGCTGCGGCTGCGGGCACTCGTTCACGGTCAAGTGACTCCCGCGGGGGAGGCTCGCCCCGCGAACCCCATGACACCCGATCCGTTCGCCACTCTGGGCGTGGAGCCCACGTTCGATCTCGACCTGCCCGGTCTCGAGAAGCGGCACCGCGATCTGTCGCGCGCGCTGCATCCGGATCGCTACGTCGGGCGTCCCGCCGACCGAGCGACGTCAGGCTCTCGGCCGCGCCATCGAGGTGAACGAGGCGTGGCGCGTGCTGCGCGATCCGATCCGCCGAGCGGAGGCGCTGCTCGCCAACCGCGGCGTGCCGGTCGGCGAGGAATCGGGGCAGAAGGCCGATCCTACGTTCCTGATGGAGATGATGGAACAGCGCGAAGCGCTTTCGGACGCCCGTCGCGCCGCCGATCTCGCCGCCGTCGACAAGCTCGCCGCCAAGGTCCGCGCCGCCGAGAAAGAGGCGCTCGCGAAGCTCTCCCGCGATTTCGCCGAAGCCAACGGGGGAGGGGGCCGGTCCGGCGCGGAATCCCTCGCCCAATCCCTGGGCGAGCTCCGCTACTACCGGCGCTTCCTCGACGAGGTCGCGGCGATCGAGGACGAGCTCGGATGACCGCGCGCCGCCGCGATCACTCGCCGCACGGCCACGCCGGCGCGGCGTTGAAGAGGGACGTCGCATCACGCACCGCAGCCGATGCCAGCGGTGTCGCCCGGGGCAGCGGCGGTAATCTTGGCGGCCAAGATGTTCGCCAGGCGAACATCTTGGCCGCCAAGATTGATCTTGAGCGCACTCTTGTTCGTGTGACGAACATTTCGGGGCGCAAGCTTCCGACGGTGGCTCCGCCTCCACGCGCGCCCGTCGCGCGCGGAAGTGTCGCGCGCGTGCCGCGCGCGACCGCGCTCCCCCGCTGATTCGCGCCGGACCGGCAAACCAGGAAAGCCCTGACACCGACTCATGCTGCTCGACATCTTCGACCCCAAGGCGCCGCCCAAGCCCATCGGCATCGATCTCGGGACGACGCACTCCATCGTCGCGCACGTGCGCGACGGGCGTCCGACGGCGCTGACCACGTGCGACGGCACGGCGCTCTTGCCGAGCGTGGTGCACTACGGGCCGCACGGCAGCATCGTCGTCGGCGCGTCGGCGAAGACATACGCCACGCGCGAGGCGGACAAGACCATCATCAGCGTGAAGCGCTTCATGGGCCGCGGCGCGCGGGACGCCGAGACGACGCGACTCGGCGCGTACCGCTTCGTCGAGCCGGAGAACGACGAGGACGCGAAGGTCGTGCGCTTCGACCTCGGCGATACGGTGGTGACGCCCGTCGAGGTCAGCGCCGAGATCCTGAAGAGCCTCAAGCAGAGCGCGGTCGACCAGCTGAACGCCGTGGGCGGCGCGGTGATCACCGTGCCGGCGTATTTCGACGACGCGCAGCGGCAGGCCACGAAAGACGCGGGGCGGCTCGCCGGGCTCGAGGTGCTGCGCCTGCTCAACGAGCCGACGGCGGCGGCGCTCGCCTACGGGCTGGACAAGAAGAAGAACGGCCTGTTCGCCGTGTACGATCTCGGCGGCGGCACCTTCGACGTCACGATCCTGATGCTGGACGACGGCATCTTCCAGGTGAAGAGCACCGGCGGCGACAGCGCGCTCGGCGGCGACGACATGGATCGCTTGATCGCCGAGGAGATGCTCGACGCCATGGGTTGCGGAGCGCCGGAGATGCGCACGCGGGAGATCGTCGCGATCGCGCTGGACGCCGCGCGGCAGGTCAAGCACGGGCTGACGGACGCGCTCGAAGTCGCCGCCGAGTTGCCGAAGCGCGGCGGCGGTACGGCGACATACCAGCTGTCGCGCGCGCATTTCGACGAGCTGATTGCGCCGCTGCTCGATCGAACCGGACGCGCATGCCGGCGGGCGCTCCGCGATGCGGGCCTGTCCGCGGATCAGCTGGACGGCGTGATTCTGGTGGGCGGTTCGACGCGGGTGCCGCGCGTGCGGGCGTACGTCGCCGAAGTGTTCGGCAAGCCGCCGCTCGGCGACATCGATCCGGATCTGGTCGTCGCGTACGGCGCGGCGGTGCAGGCGGATCTGCTGGCGAGCGCCAGCGACGATGTGCTGCTGCTCGACGTGTTGCCGCTGTCGCTCGGTGTGGAGACGATGGGCGGCGGTGTGGACAAGATCCTGCCGCGCAACACCACCATTCCCGCCGGCGCGAAGAGCACGTTCACGACCTACGCCGACAACCAGACGGGCTTCGACATCCACGTGGTGCAGGGCGAGCGCGAGCTGGCGAGCGACTGCCGCTCGCTCGCGCGCTTCACGCTCAAGGGCATCCCGCCGATGCCGGCCGGCATGGCGCGGCTGGAGGTGAGCTTCCACGTCGACGAAAACGGCCTGCTCCAGGTCCACGCCGTCGAGGTCACCACCGGCAACGAGCAGACAGTAGAGGTGAAGCCCAGCTACGGGCTCACCGACGACCAGGTCGAGCAGATGCTGATCGACGCGCTCGATCACGGCGAGCAGGATCTGGAGGCGCGGCGCCTCGCGGACGCACGCGTGGAGGCGGCGCGGATCGCGCTCGCGACCGACAAGGCGCTCGCCGCCGACGCGGATCTGCTCGCCGAGGGCGAGCGCGCCGTCGTCGAGCGTGCGCTTGGCGAGCTCCGGCAGGCCACGGAATCGGCGACCAAGGCGACGCTGGTGCAGGGGCGCATCGACGCGCTGGACGACGCCACGCACGAGTGGGCCGGGCGGCGCATGAACCGCGCGATCCAGGCGGCTATCGCCGGCAAGAACGTGGGCGACGTTGAAGGCACGGTGACGCATGCCAAGGGCGTCGACGCCCACGTCGAGGCGCACCAGCGCGGCAAGGCTTCGTAATGGCGATCGTTCGATTCATTGATCAAGGCGTGGAGGTCGAGGTGCCCGTGGGGACGTCGATCCTCGACGCCGCGCGGAAGTGCGGCGCGCCCGAGGGCAGCGCCTGCGGCGGTGTGTGCGCGTGTTCCACGTGCCACGTCTACGTGGAGAAGGGCGCCGAGCTCTTGAGCGAGTCGGAAGAGGACGAGGAGGACATCCTCGACAAGGCCTTCGACGTTCGCATGAACTCGCGGCTCGGCTGCCAGTCGAAGATCGAGAAGGACGGCGTGATCGAGGTGCGCGTCACGCGCGAGAGCCTGGATGCCTTCTACGCCGAGCACCCGGACGAGGTCCGCGCGGCGCGCTGAGGCGACAGGTCGCCGGTGTCCGCACGACGCGAGACGGCGCTCTCCTCGGCAAAGCGCGATCTCGTGACGTCGAAGGCGTCGCGAAACGGCGCTCTCCTCGGCAAAGCGCGATCTCGTGACGTCGATGGCGTCGCGAAACGGCGCTCTCCTCGGCAAAGCGCGATCTCGTGACGTCGAAGGCGTCGCGAAACGGCGCTCTCCTCGGCAAAGCGCGATCTCGTGACGTCGAAGGCGTCGCGAAACGGCGCTCTCCTCGGCAAAGCGCGATCTCGTGACGTCGATGCGTCGCGAAACGGCGCTCTCCTCGGCAAAGGGCGATCTCGTGACGTCGAATGGCGTCGCGAAACGGCGCTCTCCTCGGCAAAGGGCGATCTCGTGACGTCGATGGCGTCGCGAAACGGCGCTCTCCTCGGCAAAGCGCGATCTCGTGACGTCGATGGCGTCGCGAAACGGCGCTCTCCTCGGCAAAGCGCGATCTCGTGACGTCGATGGCGTCGCGAAACGGCGCTCTCCTCGGCAAAGCGCGATCTCGTGACGTCGAAGGCGTCGCGAAACGGAGCTCTCCTCGGCAAAGCGCGATCTCGTGACGTCGAAGGCGTCGCGAAACGGCGCTCTCCTCGGCAAAGCGCGATCTCGTGACGTCGATGGCGTCGCGAAACGGCGCTCTCCTCGGCAAAGCGCGATCTCGTGACGTCGAAGGCGTCGCGAAACGGCGCTCTCCTCGGCAAAGCGCGATCTCGTGACGTCGAAGGCGTCGCGAAACGGCGCTCTCCTCGGCAAAGCGCGATCTCGTGACGTCGATGGCGTCGCGAAACGGCGCTCTCCTCGGCAAAGCGCGATCTCGTGACGTCGAAGGCGTCGCGAAACGGCGCTCTCCTCGGCAAAGCGCGATCTCGTGACGTCGAAGGCGTCGCGAAACGGCGCTCTCCTCGGCAAAGCGCGATCTCGTGACGTCGATGGCGTCGCGAAACGGCGCTCTCCTCGGCAAAGCGCGATCTCGTGACGTCGATGGCGTCGCGAAACGGCGCTCTCCTCGGCAAAGCGCGATCTCGTGACGTCGATGGCGTCGCGAAACGGCGCTCTCCTCGGCAAAGCGCGATCTCGTGACGTCGAGGCGTCGCGAAATGGCGCTCTCCTCGCAAAGCGCGATCTCGTGACGTCGATGGCGTCGCGAAACGGCGCTCTCCTCGGCAAAGGGCGATCTCGCGACGTCGAGCTCCGGGGTGCGGCGACTTCGCGCCTGGCGGATGCCGCGCTTCGCGCCCCGGGATTCCGCGCCGGACCGGCATCAGAACCCGCAAAGGGCAGGTCGATGTCGGTGCGGTGCGGAATCCCGCGCACAAAGATTATGCGTTTTCGGGCGCTTACCCATAAAATGGGCCGCAGTGTGGCCGTCGGATACGAAGCCGGCCACGCCTGGGCAGAGACGCATGCGATATCTTTCCACCTCTCTTGTCGCGGGTCTCGTGTTGTCGCTCGCCGGCGCGGTGTCCGCCGAGCCGCTCAGGCTTCACGCGACGGCGGGTGCCGCCCACGCCGTCGGTGGACACCAGGAGCACGAGCTCGGCTTCGGAGCGGTGGGGTTCGGGGCGGCGGAGCTGCCGCTCTCGCGCGAGCTGGGCGTCCAGCTCGAGCTCGGTGGCGCGTGGCTGTCGTCGGCCAACCCGCCCGAAGATCCGACGATCCAACCCGAGGGCTCGGCGAACGCCGGGGGCGGCGGGATCGGGCTGCGCGCGCGGCCGTTCGCGTCGAGCTATGCGGGCAGGCCGGCCAGCGCGGCGGGATTGTGGCTGTCGGCGACCGGCGGGGCGCTGCGCACCGGCGGCCTCACGCGCGCCACGGCCAACGCCGGGCTGGGGTTCGACTTCCTGTACACGGGCGGAAAGCTCGGCGTCGGGCCGATGGTCGGCTGGCTTCACGTGTTCCAGCCCGACAGCGAGCTCAGGCCCGACGACGCGAACATCGTCTACGCCGGCGTGCACGTGATGTTCGACACGGCGCCAGCGAAGAAATACGTGGAAGGCGACCGCGATCACGACGGCATCAAGGACTCCGTCGACAAGTGTCCCGACGATCCCGAGGACAAGGACGGCTTCGAGGACACCGACGGTTGCCCCGATCCGGACAACGACAAGGACGGCATCCTCGACAAGGTCGACCACTGCCCGGACGAGCCGGAAGACAAGGACGGCTTCGAGGACAAGGACGGCTGCCCCGACCCGGACAACGACAAGGACGGCATCCTCGACAAGGCCGACAAGTGTCCGGACGAGCCGGAGGACAAGGACGGCTTCGAGGACGAGGATGGTTGCCCCGATCCGGACAACGACAAGGACGGCATCCCCGACGTTACCGATCTGTGCCCGAACGAGCCGGAGACGAAGAACGGCTACGCCGACGAGGACGGCTGTCCCGACGAGGAGCAGGTGCGCGTCGTCGGTGACAAGATCGTCCTCGACGACAAGATCCACTTCGGGACAAACAGCGCGATCATCCGACCGGTCAGCTATCCGCTGCTCGATCACCTGGTCAAGCTCATCAAGGATCACCCCGAGTACATCCACATCGACGTCCAGGGGCACACCGACGAGCGCGGTCCGGCCTGGTTCAACCAGAAGCTGAGCGAGGACCGCGCGCGGTCGGTGATGGAGTACATGAGCTCCCACGGCGTCGATCCGAAGCGCCTGAGCTCCCAGGGATTCGGCTCCACCAAGCCGCTTGTGGACCAGAGCTCCGAGCACGCGTGGTTCCTGAACCGGCGCGTGGAGTTCAAGGTGACGCGCGAGGTGAAGAAGATCTCGCGCAGCGGCGGGCCTTCCGCGGCTGAAGGCGCTAAACCGGAGAGTGGGGCCGTGAAGAAGGACGGAGACAGCAAGTGAAGCGGCTTTGGGCACCCCTGCTCTCCGCGTTGCTGGTCGGGTTGGCGCTGCCCGCCGCGTGCACGTCCGGTGGTGTCGTGGGCGGCGAGTGCCGCACGGGCTTGAGCGAGTGCCACGGGATCTGCATGGACCTGTCGAGCGATCCGCTGAACTGCGGCGCCTGCAACAAGGCCTGCGCGCCGGGCGTGGCGTGCAGCGCCGGCGTGTGCGAGGGCCAGGGTGACGCGGGCCCCGACGTGGACCAGGACGGAGCGCCGGACGGCGACGCCGCCTTGGACGTCATCGACGACCGGGTCCGCCCTGACTCCGGTGACGCCGGTGACTCCGGTGACGCCAGTGACTCCGGTGACGCCAGCGACGGCGGCGACGCCAGCGACGGCGGCGACGCCAGCGACGCCAGCGGCGGTGACGCCAGCGACGGCGGCGAAGGCGGCGGCTGCAATCCTCCGTTCGACACGCCCGCGGCGTGCGGCGACTGCAACACCAAGTGCAGCGGTGCGACGCCGATCTGCTCGCCCGCCGACGGCGGCTTCGCGTGCGTTCCGCTGTGCACGGCGCCGCTGGTGCAGTGCGGCGACCAGTGCGTCGATCTGTCGAGCGACCCCAACAACTGCGGGCAGTGCTTCAAACAGTGCCCCACCGGGTTGTGCCAGGCGGGCACCTGCGTTGGCGCCCGCGCCGGCCACATCGTGCTCGCGTGCATGGACTATACGCAGGTGTTCCAGACCTCGCCGCAGACGACGTTGATTGGCAACGCGGCGCTGCTGCCGTTCGCCAATCCGGTGCGCATCCTTGGCTACAGCGAGAACACGCCGGTCGCCAACCGCAACAAGGTCGATCAGGCGATCGGCTGGGCCGCGTCGGCGCGCGGACGCACCGTCACGATCACGCACGCCGCTACGGCCGCGGCCGCGAGCTCCTTCAACGTGCTCGATGACGACGTGCTGCTCGTCTACGACCAGCCGAGCGCCCCGGTGGGGACGCTGTTCAATCTCGGCTCGAGCTGGGCGACCAAGCTCGACTCTTTCGTGCGTGCCGGCGGCACGGTGATCGTATTGAGCGGTGGCGACGGCGTCTCCGAGATGGATAACTTCATGACCGGCGGCGGGCTGCTCGACGTGTCCGCCGAGACGTCCGTCACCGGCAGCCAGCTCTACAACCGCGCAGCCGCCGACGCCGTCGGGCTGAACGTGCTGTCGCCGTTCCTGGCGTTGAACCACTCCTGCACCTTCACGACCACCGCGACCCCCGACGCTACGACCAGCTTCGTCGTGACGGACACCGCGTCGGGCCCGCTCGGCAAGCCGGTCGTGGTGCACGCGATCCGCACGCCGTAGCGGTGCGCGGGCGACGCCGGCCAGCCCGTGGCTCGCGCCGGTCCGTTCGAGCGGCGCGCTACGACGCCGGCCAGCCCTGGCTGGCGTCGGCACCCGCGTCCGGCGCTTCGGCGGCGGGGGTCGCCTTCGCGTTCGCCGGCGGCTCGGCCGACGCGCCGGCGTCATGCGGCGCCCCGAACAGCGCGCGCTCGAGCCGCTTCGCGCTCTCGGCGAGCTCGTGCCCCGCGCTCGCCGCGGCTCCGGTGCCCAGGATCGCGCGCATGTGCTCCAGCGCCGTGTGGCGACCCAGCGGCACGAACGCGAAGCCGAGCGCCGCGAACAGCAGGACGACCACCTCGATCGCGCGCCGGCCCAGGTTTCCGATCACCGATGGATCCTAGTCGGCGCCCGCCCGGCCGGCGAAGTTCCCGGCTGGAGGTTGCCGGTCCGGCGCGGAACCATGCACGGCGGACGGCGATATTGCCCGTTTGCGATGTTGCCCGTTTGCGACGGGGTCCGGTTCGCGATGTTGCCCGCACGCGAGGTTGCCCGGTTCGCGATGTTGCCCGCTCGCGACGCGTCCGGTTCACGCACGCGGCGAACGCGCCGCTTTCGCTGCGCCCCGGTTCCGCGCCGGACCGGCAAACCCGATCGTCGATCCAGCTCCTGTCCGGGCGTGGGGATGCGCGTCGACCAGGCTGCGAGGCGTGGAACGGTGCGCGGCCGCCGAATCACTGCGCGGCTCGCGCTGGCCGATCCGGCAAGATCACCGTGGCGATGGGGCGAGGGGCGCCGGCGCGCTCGTGCTGCTGCTCTCGCGGCGAACCGCGCATGCGACGCGTGCGCGTCGCGTTCCGGGAGCGTGGCGCCCGCCGGTGATCAGCCGTTCTCGCTCTTGCCGGAGAGCTGGACGACGCGCTTGATCAAGGCCTTGTCGAGCGTGCCCTGGGCGATTTGCTTGACCGCGCGCACCAGGACCTTGCGCCACGCCTCGCGGTCGGCGGCGGTGATGTCCACGACGGTCATCTTCTTCTTGATGCGCGCGAACGAAGCGTCGTCGAGCTGACGTACGCGGTGGCTGTTGCCCTTGTCCAGGCGCTTCTGGATGTCGAGGAAGATCTCCCGGAGATCCGCGGGCATGTCGTCGATGGCCTTGGCGCGGAACACCATGCCGCCGATCGCGCACACCGTGACGGTGCCGCTCACGTGATCGAGGTACGGCACCCACTGCAGCTGCTCCGCGGCGAGCGCAGGCGCGTTGATCACGTCGACCTTGCCGGCGCGCAGCGCCGGCAGCACCTCCATCGGCCCGAGCGGTACGGGGACGACGCCGCCGATCGTGGAGAAGACGACGGGCCCGACGGGCTCGTTGCGCCACACCAGCGGATGCTTGCCTTTCAGATCCGACGGGCGATGCACGGCGAAGCCGCGACTCATCTGCCGGACCAGGCCGATGTCGCCCCAGCTGAGCACGCGAAAGCCGTGCTTCTCGAAGCCGCCTTCGATCTCCGGGCGGAGCGCGGTGCGGACCTTGTCGAGCACGCTCCACGAGTCGACGATGCCGGGGAGCTGCAGCGCGAGCACGTCGCGGTTGATGCGCGACAAGCCGACCGCGGTGAGCGCCGCGCCGTCGAGCTGGCCGCTGCGCATCTTGCCGACCATGGCGTCGTCGCCGCCTTGCACGGCGTTGTAGTAGATCGTTAGGTCGAGCTTGCCGTCGCTCTTCTTCTTGATGGCCTTGCGCCAGACCTTGAACACCTTGCCCCACGAGGAGTTCTTCGGCGCCATCGTCGCGATGCGGAGCGTGTGATCCGCGGCGCGTGCGCGGGGCGCGGCCAGGAGCGTCGTCGAGAGTGCCGCCAAGACCGCGGCCGCGCGGACGGGGTTGAGCCAGGGCATGCGGCCATTGTCCGCGATCCGTGGTCGCTTGTAAACCGGCCAGCCGGCCGTTCGAGCAGGGGTGGCGAGTCCGGGCGCCGTCCGCCAAGATGCCCTTGCTGCTTCCACCGTCGAGGGGGTCAGGATGACAAGCATCCGCGCGCTTTTCGCTTCGCTCTTCATTGGATTGTTCGTGGTCACCGCGTGCAGCTCGGGCGACCCGCGCAGGAAAGCTCCGGACGGTGGCGACTCGGGCTTCGAAGGCAGCATTCCCGGTGACGACGCCGCGCCCGACGCCCTGCAAGAAGCAGGATCGGATGCCGGTGTGGATGCGTCGCCCGATGTCGGTGTCGACGCGACGATCGACGCGTCGCCCGACGCGGTCGTCGACGCCGCACCCGACGCCGACGACAGTGGCATCGACGCGTGCGTGCTCAACGCGTGCGGCACGTGCGGCACGCTGTCGGCGACCCTCGGCGACGCGTGCGGCGGCTGCGGGACGCTGGTCTGTCCGCAGAGCGGAACCCAGCTTGCTTGCAGTGACCCCGGGCTGAACGGTTGTGGGACGTGCGCCGCGCTGCAGGGTGTGCCGGGCTCGGGCTGCGGCGCGTGCGGCACTTGGACTTGTTCCGCCACCAACGACAGCGTGACGTGCTCGGACCCGGGCGCGAACGCGTGCGGCGGCTGCGCGGCGCTGACGGGCAAGGCGGGCGACGCGTGCGGCACGTGCGGCAAGCTCGAGTGCGCCTCCGACGGCGAGTCGCTGGTGTGCAACGACCCGGGGCAGAATGCGTGCAAGGGCTGCGCGGTCCTGCCCGGTACGCCCGGCGACTCGTGCGGCACCTGTGGCGGGCAGCTGGCGTGCAACGGCACCGACGCGCTCAAGTGCAACGGCGCGACGCCGACCAACGTGTGCGGTGGCTGCACGACGCTGGCAAATCCCCCGGGCAAGACCTGCGGCGTGTGTGGAAGCGGGTCGTACGTCTGCGACACGACGGAGTCCACGAAGTGCAGCGACCCCGTGACGACGCCGGCGCCGGGCACGGCTTGCGGCACGTGCAAGACGTCGAGCTACGCGTGCTCCAGCGACAAGCAGTACACCGCCTGCCAGAAGCCGAACGACACCAACGTCTGCGGCGGCTGCACCGCGCTCACCGGCAAGCCGGGGGACAGCTGCGGTCAGTGCGGCGCGCTGGCCTGCGGCTCGGGGAACAACTCGCTGGTGTGCAACGACCCGGGGCAGAACGCCTGTGGCGGTTGCGGTTCGCTCGGTGGAAATCGCCGGCGACGCGTGCGGGCACCTGCGGGACGCTCGCGTGCCCCGTCTCCGGCGGCACCGCGCTGGTGTGCAACGACCCGGGCAAGAACGCCTGCGGCGGATGCGCGGCGCTCACCGGCACGCCCGGCGCGGCGTGCGGTCAGTGCGGAAAGTACGTGTGCGCGACCGGCGGCAACTCCGTCACGTGCAGCGACCCGGGCAAGAACGCTTGCGGCACCTGCGGCACGCTGAGTGGGACCGTCGGCGCGGCGTGTGGACAGTGCGGCAAGCTGGAGTGCCCGGCGATCGGGCGGCCTCACGCTGACGTGCAACGATCCCGGTCTGAACGTCTGCGGCGGCTGCACCGCGCTGACCGGCAAGCCCGGCGACCCTTGCGGCACCTGCGGCGCGCTGGCCTGCAGCGGGACGAACGCCCTGACCTGCAGCGACCCGGGCAAGAACGCCTGCGGCGGTTGCAAGACGCTGACCGGGACGCCCGGCGCGGCGTGCGGCACGTGCGGCGCCTGGCAGTGCCAGGGAACGGACGCGGTGACGTGCACGGAGGCCAAGCCCGCGCCGGGTACGGTGTGTGGAACGTGCAGCACGTCGGGCTACGTGTGCTCGCCGCCCGGCAAGACGGTGTGCAAGACGCCCGACGATCGAACGATCGGTGCTGACATCAAGGTCACCGGCGCTTCCGCGGCCTGGAGCTCGCCGCTTGTGGCCTCCTTCCCGTTCGCCGTGGCGTACCCCACGCAGCATGATGGCCAGCTCGTGGACGCGACCTTCGTGATGCTCTCGCGACTCGCGAAAGGAACGAACGTTGGTTCCGTCGTCGTGAAGGTGTTTGCCGGCGTGCCTGGGCAATCCTCCACCTTGCTCGACACCGTCTCGATCGCGGGCGACAAGGTCCCGAGCACGGCCTCGAAGGTGACCTTCACGTTCTCCAAGACGATCCCGGCGCTGTCCAAGGCGAAGCCCATCTACTTCGAGATCAGCACGGACTCGACGAAGTACGAGTACCTCTTGTACGGCGAGTTCAAGTTGATCGACGTCGATCAGCTGTGGACGACTCGAGCGCGAAGGGGCTGGGTCGCCCAGCAGTTCACGCCCTACGCGGTCGTGAGCATGCTCGGCTGCGGTCTGTGAGTCACGGCGCGAGCTCGATCAGCGCGTAGCCGTCGCGTTGGGCGCGGGCCCGGCCCGCGCCCAACGCGACGGCCGCGTGCGCGCCGCTCGTGACGACCCAGCGCGCGCCGGCGGCGCGCGCGCGCGCTTCGAGCGCCGCCGGCGACGCGAAGGCGTCGGCCGGCGGCGCGTGCCGCGGATCGTGGTCGCTCACCGGCGCGGCGCGCTCCGGCTGCGCGAAGCCGGCGATCACGGCGTAGAAGCCGTAGTCCGGCGTATCCACGAGCACGCGCTCGGTCGCCGGGACGACCGAGCGCGCGAGCGCGCCGGCGGCGACCTCGCGCGAGCGATCGATGTACGAGTCGCGTTTGGCGAACCAGGGTCGGACAAGCACCGCTCCCAGCGCGAACGCAGCGCCGGCTGCGGCAAGCGCCGGCAAGCGCCGGCGCGTCACGAGCTGCGGCAGGATGTCGCCGACGACGATGGCGGCGCACAGCCACACCGCGAGCACGGCGCGCTCCGGGTGGTGCGTCGGCGCACCGTCGCGGAGATCGCCGGCGACCAGGAACGCGATCAGCGCGATCATCAGCGCGCCGAGCCGCCCGTAGCGACCGAGCAGCGTGCGCCCGCCGATCATCGCGACCAGCGCCACGCCGGCGAGCTCCGGCTCGCAACGCAGCGCGGCGAGCGGGAACGACACGAGCCGCGTCGCCACGCTGCGCCCCGGACCGCCCAGGGCCTCGCGGTACGCCGCCACGCGCTTGACGAAGAACAGCGCGTCGCCATGGGCGGCCAGACCGTGCGCCATCCACCACAGCGAGGGCACGACGGCGATCAGCGACGCCAGCGCCGGCACGAGCGAGCGGCGGCGCAGCGCGTCCCACGCGCCGAACGCCGCGAACCCGGCCGCGACGGGCCAGGCCTCGTAGCGCGACAGGCATGCCGCGCCGAGCGCGATGCCGCCGAGCAGGCGCGGCGCCGTGGCCGCCGACGCGGCGGCCGCGGCGCCCAGCACGATCAGCGCCGCGGTCGGACCGTCCGGCACCGCCGCGACGCCCAGGACGGCGTTGTAGGGCACCAGGCACGCGACCACGGCGCCGAGCGCCGCGCGCGGTGTCGGCACGTCGAGCCAGCGCGCGGCGACGTACACGGCGAGCGCAGCGAGCACGCCGAGCACGAGCGCGACGACGCGCGCGACCGCGACCGACCGCCCGAACGCGGCCATCGCGCCGCCGACGATCCAGAAGGGAAGCGGCAGCCAGCTCGTTCCGCTCGGGTCGAGCGAAGGCGCGTGGGCGAAGCTCTGCGCGATCACGATGCGCGCGTAGTCGTCGTCGCTGACGGCGGAGAACCCGCTCGCCAGCACGACGGCGGACACCGCGAGTCGGGAGACGACGACGATCAGGGCGCTGCGGCTTCCCGCCTTGAGCGCCACGTCGAGCGCCTACTTCGAGTTCGCCGGCGCGGGCGTGGGCGCGGGCTTCGCGCCTGTGGCGTCCCCGGATTTCGAATCGTGCTGGGCGGTCTGGGCGCGTTGCTGCAGCGAGGTGTCGCTCGAGCTGGAGATGTAGGCGAGGGTGATGCTGGTGACGAAGAAGATCGTCGCGGTGACCCAGGTGGTCTTGGTGAGCAGGTTGCCCGCGCCGCGACCACCGAACACCTGCGTGGCCGCCTGTCCGGTGAAGGCGCCGAGGCCGCCGCCCTTGCCCGGCTGGAGCAGCACGACCAGCATCAGGAACAAGCACGCGGCGATGTGCAGGATCGTCAGGGGAGTGTGCAGCAGCTCGAGCATCGACTAGGCCTTCGACGGCGCGGCTTCCACGATCCGGGCGAAAAACTCCGCATCCAGCGACGCGCCTCCGACGAGGGCGCCATCGATATCGGAGCAGCCGAGCAGACCTGCCGCGTTGTCCGGTTTGACGCTGCCTCCATACAGGATGCGGGTCGTCCGCGCCAGCCCGGCGGAGCGGGCCGCCAGCCTGGCGCGGAGGGCGGCGTGGACCTCCTGGGCCTGCTCGTCCGTGGCCACGCGGCCGGTCCCGATCGCCCACACGGGCTCGTAGGCGACCACACCGAACCCCGGTTTGTCCTCGAAATGACTGACAAATGCGTCGAGCTGCCGGTACACGACCTGAAGCGTCCGCCCGGCCTCGCGCTCCTCGAGCGTCTCGCCGACGCAGACGATGGGGCGCAGCCCGACGGCGATCGCCGCCGCGGTCTTCGCGCTCACCGTCTCGTCCGTCTCGCCAAAGATGTGGCGCCGCTCGCTGTGGCCGACGATGACCCAACGGCAGCCGGCCTCCACCAGCATCGGCCCGCTCACCTCCCCGGTGAAGGCGCCCTTCGGCTCCGCATGGAGGTTCTGGGCGGCGACGTCGACACGGCTGCCCTGCGTTTCGTGGGCGACCGCGGCGAGGGCCGTGAAGGGCGGCGCCACGACGACGGTCACCGCCGCGAGATCGCCACAGCGCGTGACGATCCCGGCGGCGAGCTCGCAGCCGGATGCGCCGCCGTGGTGCATCTTCCAGTTGCCGGCGATGAGCGGCTGGCGGTCCGACATCAACCCGGCACCGGCGCACGCAGCGCCTCAACGCCCGGAAGCTTCTTGCCCTCGAGCAGCTCGAGCGCTGCCCCGCCGCCGGTCGAGATGAAGTCGATCTTGGCGGCGATATCTTCGCCGGCCTGGCGCAGCGCCGCGGCGCTGTCGCCGCCGCCGACGACCGTGAAGCCCGACGTGGCGGCGAGTGCCTGGGCGACGCCCAGGGTGCCGGACGCGAATGCGGGGTTCTCGAACAAGCCCATGGGGCCGTTCCAGAACACCGTCTTCGCTTTCTCGACGCGCGCGCGAAACAGCGCGACCGTCTCTGGACCGATGTCGAGCGCCAGGGTGCCGGGCGGCATCGACACTGGCTTGGCAGCCCGGCCCGCTGTCGCCTCGAGACTCTCCGCGACGACCAGATCGACGGGCAGCAGGATGTCCACGCCGCTATCCCGGGCCTTCTCCAGCAGCGTGCGACTGTAGGCGAGCTGGTCCTTCTCGATCTTCGACGACTTCATGTCGGCGCCGCGCGCGGCCAGCAGGGTGTTCGCCATCGCGCCACCGATGCAAAGGGCGTCGCACTTGGCGAGGAGCGCTTCGAGCACGCCGATCTTGTCGGTGACCTTGGCGCCACCGAGCAGCGCGACGAAGGGTCGCGCCGGCGAGTCCGTGATGCGCCGGAGCGACGTGAGCTCGTTCTTCATCAGGAAGCCCATCGCGCGCACGCGCATCAAGCGCGGCAGCGCGTCGACGGAGGCGTGGGCACGGTGCGCCGCACCGAACGCGTCGTTCACGTAGACGTCGCAGAGCGACGCCAGCTCGCGCGCGAAGCCCTCGTCGTTCTTCTCCTCTTCCGCGTGGAAGCGGAGGTTCTCCAACAAGACGAGCTGGCCGTCGCGCGCGTCGGCGACGGCCTTCTTCGCGCCGTCGCCGATGCAGTCGTCGGGCAGCAGCACGTCCCAGCCGGTGAGCTCGGAGAGCCGAGCGCCCACCGGCTCCAGGCTATACTCCGGAGCCGGCTTGCCTTTCGGACGGCCCAGATGGGACGCGAGGATGACCTTCGCCTTCGCCTCCATCGCGTACCGGATCGTGGGCAGCGCGGCCTGGATGCGATCGTCGTCGGTGATCGCGCGCGTCTGCTTGTCGAGCGGGACGTTGAAGTCCACGCGGATGAAGACGCGCTTGCCTTCGAGCTGCAGCTCGTCGACCGAGCGGATGCCCTCCACGCTGTCCATGACGCTCAGCCCTTCTCGGCCATCAGCCGGGCCAGGTCGATCATGCGGTTCGCGAAGCCCCACTCGTTGTCGTACCAGGCGAAGACCTTCACGAAGTGATCGCCGAGCGCCTTGGTCAGCGTCGCGTCGAAGATGCTGGAAGCCGGGTGCCCGATGTAGTCGCACGACACCAGTTGCTCCTCGGTGTAGGCGAGGAAGCCCTTGAGCGGCCCTTGTTCTGCCGCCTTCTTCATCGCGGCGTTCACGCTCTCGACGCTGATCGGCTTCGTTGTCCGTACGCTGAGGTCGACGATCGACACGTCGGCGGTGGGCACGCGCATCGCCAGGCCGTCGAGCTTGCCCTTCAGTGACGGGATCACCTCGGCCAGCGCCTTGGCTGCGCCGGTGCTGGTGGGGATCATGCTCAGCGCCGCGGCCCGCGCGCGCCGGAGGTCGCCCTTGCGGTGCGGCAGGTCGAGCAGGTTCTGGTCGTTCGTATAGGAGTGAATCGTGGTCATCAGACCGTGCTCGATGCCGAAGTTGTCGAGCAGGACCTTGGCCACCGGGGCCAGACAGTTGGTGGTGCAGGAGCCGTTCGAAACGACCTGCTGCGAGCCGTCGTACTCGTCCTCGTTCACGCCCATCACCACGGTCAGGTCGTGGTTCTTGGCCGGCGCGCTGATCAGCACCTTGCGCGCCCCACCCTCGATGTGGGCCATGGCCTTGCTCTTGTCGGTGAACAGGCCCGTGCACTCGAGCACGATGTCCACGCCGTGGCTCTTCCACGGGATTTCCTTCGGATCCTTGAACGCGTGGACCGCGATGTCCTTGCCGCCGACGGTGAAGCTCTTGTCCGTGTGGCTGACGGTCGCGGCGCGGAAGGTCCGGTGCACCGAGTCGTACTTGAGCAGGTGAGCGAGCGTGCCGGCGTCGGTGAGGTCGTTGATCGCGACCACCTCCACGTCCCCGATCTTGTGCTCGTGAAGTGACCGCAAGACGCAGCGGCCAATCCGGCCGAACCCATTGATCCCGATCTTCGTTGCCATGGCTGTCTCCTCTGGGCCGGATCCCGGTCCCCCTGTCTCGACCCGCTCCTCGGCTTCGCGCGCCTCGCCCGGGGTCGGCCCGCGCCAATGCAAGCGGCCGGCCAGCACCGTTGCTGGACCCCGACGCGGGCCCGCGAAAGTAGTGCTCGGCGCGAAGCCGGTCAAGGCGGGGCGAAGGCCCCGCAAGACCTGCGCCGCCGGCGACAAACGCGCGAAAGCATTGCAGGCGCGTGTTGCGCACGAACCCTCGCCGGCGACCCACCGGATGGCACCGGCGCAGGCTTTGCTGGGGATGCCGGGACGGCGCGGCCGGCGGCGCGGGGCGCCGGCGGGTCCCCGGCCGGGCGCGGTTCCGCGCCGGACGACGCTGCAAAGTCCCTGACGAGGGACCGGCAAACCCGATCGCCGACGGCGGGCGGTCGTGCTGGTCTAGGCTGGGGCCATGGGCGCGCTCTTCATGCTGTTCTTCATGCTGCTCTTGTTCGGCATCCCGGCCATCGCGGGGATCGCGAGCACCGCGGCGGTGCGGCGGACGCAGCGCCTCGCCCAGACCGGCACGCCCGCGCGCGGGTTGGTGCTGCAGGTGAGTCAAACGGGCACCGACGTGCGCTTCGGCATGCAGCGCTACGAGCGCCGGAGCATGGTGATGGACATCGAGATCTTCGGGCGCGCGCCCTACGAGCTGAGCTGCTTGCCGTTGATCCCGAAGCAGATCGTGGGGCGCGTGTTGCCGGGCACGTTCCTCGACGTTCGCGTCGACCCGTCGAACCCGAGCAACATCGTGGTGGTGGGGCCGGGCGGCGTGTTCTTCGTGGAGTAGGGGATCCGTTCCGGCGACAAACGCGCTACTTTCGGCCGCGTGGCACAGCCCGGATTCCAGCAGCCCCACCACCGACAGCCCGCCAACGATCTGCCCCAGCACGCGCGCGAGCGGCTCGCGGAGATGCGGCAGCACCGCTTCTTCACCAGCGATCTGTCGGTCAACGAGTTCTTGCTCGTCAAGGAGGCCGGCTTCCACCCGCTCGGACTGGTGATGGGCAGCAGCATCTATCACATCGGCTTCCAGATCGCGCGCGGCGGAGCGAGCCAGGAACTCACGACGCTGACCCAGGCGCTCTACCACTCGCGGGAGCTCGCGATGGTGCGCATGGAGGAGGAAGCGGACGCGCTCGGCGCCGACGGCATCGTGGCGATGCGCCTGGACGTGAACCTGCACGCGTGGGGCACGAACGTGATCGAGTTCGTCGCCATCGGCACGGCCGTGAAGGCGGAGAACCCGGAGGGCACCTGGCGCGTCAACGACAAGCCGTTCACCAGCGATCTGACCGGGCAGGACTTCTGGACGCTGCTCAACGCCGGCTACCGCCCGCTCGGCTTCGTGATGGGCAACTGCGTGTACTACATCGGGCCGCTCGCTCCGCAGCAGCAACAGGGCTACGCGCAGCAGCAGGGCTACATGCAGCAGGGCCAACCGACGCAGAACATGGAGCTGGTGGGGCCGACGCAGGCGCTCTACGACTCGCGTGAGCTCGCCATGGAGCGCATGCAGGCCGAGGCCGAGGCCTTGAGCGCCGAGGGCATCGTGGGCGTCACCGTGGACGAGACGAACCACACCTGGGGCCCGACGGTGCTGGAGTTCTCGGCCGTCGGCACGGCCGTCGTCGCGATGCGCGCCGACCACCAGATCCCGCGGCCGTCGCTGATCCTGCCGGTGAGCGACTGATGCCGCAGCGCCGACAGCTCGACATGCGCGCGAGCCTCGATCACGTCGCGCGCGGCGGCATTCCGCTGCGCGCGCAGGAGCGCCTGGCGGAAGAGGCCGGGCCGCACAAGCGGCTCTTCACCAGCGATCTGTCGGTGAACGAGTTCCTGCTCGCGCGCGACGCCGGCTGTCACCCGATCTCCCAGGTGATGGGCAGCAGCATCTATCACATCGGACAGATCCCCGATTACAAGGGCAAGACCAGCGAGATCACCGTGATCAGCGACGCTCATCGCGAGTCGCGACGGCGCGCCATCTCGCGGCTCGCGCAGGAGGCGGCGCTGGTCGGCGCGGACGCCGTCATCGGGGCGCGGCTTCGCGAGCGCATGGTGACGATGGGCTCGCGCGGCAAGGGTGGCGACGACGGCGGCGAGGTGATCGAGTTCACGGTCGTCGGTACGGCGGTGCGCGCGCCCTGGATCACTCACCCGCCGGGCGAGCCGATCATCACCGATCTGACGGGACAGGACATGTGGGCGCTCGCCCAGGATGGCTACGAGCCGTGCTGCTTCCTGTTCGAGTTCTGCCGCTTCCACGTGTGGCACGTGACCAGCAACGCGCAGTACGCCGGCGAGCTCACCGACGCGAGCAACGCGGTCGAGCGGGCGCGCGGCATCGCGGGCAACAAGATCGTGCAGCAGGCCGCGCACTTCAAGGCCGAGTTCGTCGTGGGCAGCGACGTCAAGGTCGACATCCGCGAGGTGCCGTGCGGCTACGCGGGGTGCCAGCTCGACGACCTCGACGTCGATCTGAGCTGGTTCGGCACCGGCGTGAGGCGGATTCCGAACAGCACGCGCCACCACGTGGACGTGCCGCCGCTGTTGCTCTCGATGATGCCGCTCGGCCGCCAGCGCGAGGCGGACATCGGCGCCGAGGACGACGCGGACGAGGTGGAGCGCGCGGCCGAGGAAGCGCAGGAGAACGCTCTCGAGCTCGAGGAATGGAACAGCACGGAATGACCCAGCGCATGGAGCAGCTCCCCGACGCGAGCCAGCTGCCCGGCGATCTGCCGCAGCATGCCCGCGAGCGCCTGGCGGAGATGCGCGCGCGCAAGCTCTTCACCAGCGACCTGTCGGTGAACGAGTTCCTGTTGGTGAAGGAAGCGGGCTTCGATCCGCTGGGCCTGGTGATGGGCAGCTCCATCTACCAGATGGCGCCGAACATCCCGAACCTGCCGCGCGGGCAGCCCGGGTGCGAGCTCGGGGAGATGACGCACGCGCTCTACCACGCGCGCGAGCTGGCGATGAACCGCATGGAGGAGGAAGCCGACGCCCTTGGTGCGGACGGCATCGTCGGCGTGCGGCTCACCGTGAACCTGGCGACGCAGCCGCAGCGCATGGAGTGGCAGCGCTTCCGCACCTGGCAGAGCTGGTCGAAGCGCGCCGGCTTCGTGCGGCAGCCGGTCTTCATCGGCTCGGGCTGGTCGTCGGACTGGGAGCAGCAGGCGTGGCAGCAGTGGCAGTACTACTGCCAGCAGCTCGGCTGGGAGACGCTGCCGCCGCCGCCGTGGGCGCAGCCGCAGTCGCGCGCCGTGTATTCCCTCGGGCAGAACACGGCGGAGTTCCTCGCCATCGGCACCGCCGTCCGCCACCGCAACGGCGAGAGCTTCAAGAACGTCCACGGCAAGCCGTTCCAATCGGACCTCAATGGTCAGGATTTCTGGACGCTGATCCGTTGCGGCTTCCGTCCCGTCGGCTTCGTGATGGGCAACTGCGTGTACTACGTGCCTCCGGATCTGCTGCGTGCGTCGCCGTACCAGAGCGTGGAGCTCGCGGCGTACACGCACGCCCTCTACGACGCGCGCGAGCTCGCGATCGAGCGGCTGCAGGACGAGGCGGAGGCGCTCGGCGCCACGGGCATCGTCGGCGTCACCGTGACCGAGAAGCAGCACTCCTGGCGCACCTCGCCGTGGAACGTCGGCAACGCCGCACTGCAGACCGGCGAGCTCATCGAGCTGTTCGTGATCGGCACAGCGGTCGTTCCCATGCCGGGTGCCGGCGGGGAGCTCGCGCGCCCGCAGCTGGTGCTGACCGCGAACGACAAGAAGACCGCGTCCGTGGAGTCGGAAGAATGACGCGCCCGGTTCCCGCGCTGAGCGAGCTCTCCGTTACGGAGTTCATCACGCTGTCGCGCATGGGCTTTCTGCCCCACGGCCTGGTGATCGGCACCAGCGTGTACAGCGCCGGCTCGCAGTTCGACTGGACCGTGGCGACGTCGGAGGTCATGGCGCTCAGCCACGCCATGCGCACCGCGCGCACTCACGCCGTCCACCGCATGCGCGCGCAGGCCGCGCAAATCCACGCGGAGGGCGTCATCGACGTGCGTCTCGAGGTCGAACACCACCTGTGGCGCGGCGCCCGCCAGGTCGTGAAGTTCATCGCCATGGGCACCGCCGTCGGCTTCGATCGCGAGCACGTCGCGCCGGCGCTCCAGCACGCGCCGGATCTGCGACTTTCCAACGGCGCGCCGTTCCTCAGCGATCTCTCCGGCCCCGACTTCGTCACGCTGCTCCGCGCCGGCTACCGTCCAATCACGGTCGCCATGGGCACCTGCGTGTACGGTCTCGATCCGCGCTCGCTCCGGCGCTACCGCGGCTACGACACGGAGATCACCGAGTATACCCAGGCCTTCTTCGACGCTCGCGAGGCCGCGATGGAGCGGCTGCAGCACGATCTGTTCAGCGAGTTCCCGCCCGGCCACCCCGACATGCCCACCGGCATCGTCGGCATGTCGGTGAACGAGAACACCTACGGCGGCCAGGCCTCCGGTGGTCCGCCGATCGTCGAGTTCTCCGCGGTCGGTACCGCCGTCGCCCCCGTCGCCCAAGGCGATCCGCGTCGCGCCGACACGCACCCCAAGCCGTTCGTGGTCGTCCCGCTCGGGAACTGACAAGGCTTGTCGGCAGGGGTTTGCCGGTCCCTCGTCAGGGACTTCGCAGCGTCGTCCGGCGCGGAACCGCTCGGTCCGCAGCGCGCCTACCGGTAGACCTCGCGGCGATGCCCGACGCGCACGACGACGATCACGACGGAAGCGTCGTTGATCTCGTACAGCACGCGATAGTCGCCATACCTCATCCGGTACTTCTCGTCCCCGGCCAGCTTCTCCGAGCCAGGCGGTCGCGGATCATTCGCGAGCCGCGCGATCTTGGCGACGAGCTTCTCGCGGTCTTTGCGTGGGACTGCTTCCAGCTCTTTCGCCGCCGATCGCTTGAGAAGAACGCTACAGCTTGCCACGCCGCTTGAGGTCCTTGACGAAGTCCTCGAACGACACGGCTGGTTCCTTCTTGCGACGCCGGAATGTCTCGAGATCCTCGGCGTCTTCGGCGAGCCGGGCGCGCACGGCTTCGTTGACCAACTCGGACACCGAGCGATCCGTTTCGGCGGCCTTCAATCGCAAGGCCCGATGCACGTCGTTCTCGAAATAGACGGTTGCCCGCTTGGTCGCGTCGGTCATGCGGAAATCATGACGTCAAGACGTCAAGACGTCAAGACGTCAACTTGAGCCCGGTGGTTCAAGCAGAGTCATGCCGCGGCGGATCGTCGCGCGCGCAGGCAGCGCCGCGCGAACGCGCGAAATCGCTCTGGGTCGGCGATCTCCGCCTTCGACGATCGCGGCAGCCGCTTCACGCACAGCTCGAGCACCAGCGCGGTGTTCTTCGAGCGGCAGCGCCGGGTGGCGCACACCTCGAGCGGACCGCGCCCGCGCGTATAGCGCGCGCCCTTGCCGGTGTTGTGCGCGTGGATGCGCGCCGCGACGTTCTTCGCGATCCCGGTGTAGTAGCTGCCGTCGGCGCAACGGGCCAGGTACACGAACCAGGTGTCGCCGCTCGCCGTCACGCGCCGACTCTACCGGGACCAAGGGCGTTGCCCAAGAATCCCCTGATCTTCAGGCGGAGAAGACGGGCAGTCGATTCGGGTGCGATGCCGCTCCATGGCGATGGCACAGGAAGGAAGGGCGGAAGACTTGGGGTGCACCCTGATCAGATATCGCCTCGTTGGACATCGCATCCCGCTCGAGCTGAACGCGGTCGGGCCTGCTCCCGATTCATGAGGCGAATACCCCGAGTACCTGGAAACCTTCCGCTCTTCCGCCCTTCCTGTGAAAGTCCAAATGAGGGGATTTCTGCGCGAGGCGCACACGGTTCCGCGCCGGACCGGCATCCAGCCCAAAGCACTCAGTTCGCCGGCTCGATGTCGATGTAGTCGAGGAACGTGTACGCGTAGTCGCCGGTCTTGGCGGACTTTCCGCCGACCACGAACGACAGGCTGCCGTCGGTGAGATCGACGGTGACGGTCTTCGTGATCACGGGCTGGGCGTCGGTCGTGATCTGGTCGTCGACGACCTTTTGACCTTCGACCGTGAGATTGTGCGGGTCGTTCGGGTAGCCCTTGGCAGGGCGTCCGACGGCGACGGTGACGCTGTACTTGCCGTTCTCGATCGCGAACTCGAACAGGTTGTCGCGGCCGTAGTCGTCGTAGACGTAGCTCTTCTCCGTGTCGGTGAAGCCGGCCACGTCGTCGTAACCGAAGAGCGCGATCGCCGGGTTGGCGATGTTCTCGCCGCTCCAGCCGTAGCCGAGCTTGTCGCTGTACGCTTCCCAGCCGATCTTCATCCACGTCTTGCCGTCGATCGTCAGCGGATCGGCGCTGGGCTGGCCCTTGGGATCCTGGAAGTTCAGGTGGTAGGCGCCGCGCGGGCGTGCGCCGGTGTCCGCCTGGAGCACGGGCACGGTCGTGCGCGAGCCCTCGATGTAGCGGCCGAGCTCGTAGCGCAGCGCCATCAGCGCGTCGGGGTTCTTGTTCCAGCTCGTCAGGCCCGACGCGACGCTCTTCACGGTGGCGTCGATGGCGACATCTTGGCCCACTTGCGGTTTGGCGCCGCCGTTGGCGAGCCAGAGATATTCGTAGTCCTCGAAGCCTTCGCGGAGCAGCTCGGCGCGGATGCCGGGCTGGGCGCCGTTGAAGAAGCGGTTCGCGTCGTAGTACGCCCAGCCGCCGATGCGCTGGGTCCATGCGACCCACGGGATGATGCGCTCGTGCATGCCCTGGGTGTCGACGCGCGTCGGGTTGAAGTACGGGTCCGGATCCTGATCCAGGCTGTAGAACCAGACCTCCTCGCCGTGATCCTTCTGGCGCTGCCACGCGTAGGCCTGTTGGTACGCGCGCACGTGGGCGATCCAGATGTCGTAGCCGCACGCGCCGCCCGGGTCTTCGGCGATCTCCGGCTTGGGCTCCTCGCTGATGGCGATGCGCAGGTGCGGCGCGGCGGATTTGGTGAGCCGGCAGAGCGCCGCGGCGGTGGTGTAGTCCGCAGGGCCCTGGGGCTCGTTCTGCACGTAGTAGTAGGCCTTCTTGTCGTAGCCGTTGGCGACGATGTACTGGTCGAGCGCGGCCAGGTACTTCGACCACGCGGCGTCGTACGTGCTGGTTCCCAGCGTCTCGCCGCAGAACGACTGCGGGCGCGGCGTGGAGTTGTCCACGAACTGGAAGAGCATGGCGTTCGGAAAGCCGACGCCGTTCCAGCCTTCGCCCAGGATGTATTTCTTGGCGAGCGCCTTGATCGAGTACTCCGCGCCGTCGTTGGGCTCGTCGTAGAACGACTGGCAGCGTTGCGGGTTCGCGCTGCTGTCCCACGTGATGTTGTAGCCGAGCCCACTCGGCCAGGTGGCGCTCTTGGGCGTCATGCGATGATTGAACAGCAGCGTCTTCGCGTCCTCGGTGCTTCCGCCGCTCGGGACCAAGCTCGACACGTCCACGTTGAGCTGGGTCGCGAAGTGGATCTCCTTCGGCAGATCGAAATCGAAGACGTGGAGCGTGACCGGTACCTTCACGGCCGCTGCCGAGGACGGCGTCAGGGTCAGCGTCGACGTGTGATCGCCCTTGGCGGTGCCCGCGGGCACGTACGCGGTGATCCACAACGGCGTGCCCTGGCTTCCGTCGAGGGTCACGCTGTCGCCGGACTTCAAGGGCGTGAGCGTCTCGCTCCAGCCTTGCGCATAGCCCGCGACGGCAAGCGACACCTGGATGCCGTCGAAGTTCGTCAGCTCGACCTTCACGCTGCCCGATGCCGGGCCGAGCACGAGCTGCGCGGGCTCGAACTCGTTGCGGGCGGCGGCGAGCGCGAGGCCCGAGTGGGTCGCGTCGGGTGCGCGATCGTTCGTCAGGATCTTGCGCGTGGCCGGTGTGGTCCACAGCGGCAGATCCGCCGGGCTCTCGCTCAGCTTGTAGGTGTAGTCGGTGGGGTCGAGCGGAACCGGCGCGGTGTTGCCCGTGCCCCCGCCGCCGCCGCTGCCCGAGGTGCCGCCGCTGCCGCCGCTGTTGTCGCCGCCGGAGCCACACCCCGCGACGCCGGCAATGCCCACGACGAGAAGAACCACCCAGGGAAGCCGAGCTGGACCCATGCGGACAGTGTAGACTCGATCACGGCAGCGCGGGCATCGACGCGAACCCGCGCGTGTCGTGCGCCGGCACGAGTACCAGATCCGGAAAGCGCGCGGCGATCGCCGCCATGCGCAGGATGCCCGCGCGCACGCCGGTCGGATCCCAGTCGGCGAGCGTGCGTTGCACCCAGGGTCGCTCCTCGCGCTGTGTGATGCCTTCGCGCTGCCACACGAGATCGCCGACCAGCGCGTAGCGCCTGCCGTCGGGCAGCGCCAGGAACACGATCACGCTTCCCGGCGTGTGCCCCGGCGCCGGCACCACTACGACCGAGCCGTCGCCGTACACGTCGTGGCTGTGCGGAAAGCCGAGGTAGGGCCCGCCTTCGAAGCCGTACTCCTCGTAGCGCGCTCCGGTCGCGCTGCGTGCGACCGCCGTGATCCAGCCGCCGTGCTCGATGAAGCGGTGCTCCTCGGCGGTGACCCACACCGGCGTGCCTGGAAACTCCGGCAGCCCGCTGGTGTGGTCCCAGTGCGCGTGCGTCAGCAGGATCGCGCGGAGTCGCTTGCGATCGTAGCCTGCGGCGTCCAGCTGCTCGGCCGCCGAGCGGCCGTGCGCGAAGCTCGTCGTGGCGCGGAACCAGAACGGCATCAGCCCGATCTGGGCGTCGATGTCGCGTCCCAGGCCGGTGTCGATCAGCAGGTCGCCGCCGGGGTGCTTCACGAGCACCGCCGTCATGGCGAAGTCGCGCTTGTCGAGCAGCGAGCCGCCGCGATAGGCGAAGCCCGCGCTCCGGTGCGTCACGCCGGTCGGGAGCCGGTACACCGCCATCCCCGCCGGCGGCGACGCGCGCGGCAGCGCGCCGGAGAGCGGTGGCGGCGCCGGCAGCGGCGACGCGCGGAACGTGTTCGCGAGCAGCAGCGCGCCTGCGAGGGCGACCACCGCCACGACGGTCGCGACTCGCTTGCGTGTCATGTGCGGCGGACCACCGGCAGCTCGATCCGCGAGCCTGCGCGCTTCACGCCGAGCGTGCACGGCACCGGGCGCGTGAAGTGATCCGCGTCGCCCCCGGCGAGCGCGAGTCGGATGCGGTGCCCGCGCCGGAACAGCCACGAGATCGGGAGCAGCTCGAACGCGATTTCCGCGAGCTCGCCGTCGGCGAGCGGCGCGGCGTCGGCGCGGCGGAATGTGCCGGCACGTTGCAGGGCGCGCAGCTGCCCTTCGGTGACGTACGCGACGCGGCCGTCGGGCGCGACGTCCTCCAGGTAGGCGAACAGCTGGCCGTCGTCCGTGCCGTGCCAGCGCGCGAAGATCGCGACGCGCGGGTGGCCCGTCACCTCGACGTCGCGATCGAGCGGCGCAGAGTCGTAGCAGAGCAGCTCGCGATCGCGCCGTGCGCGGTCCGGGTAGTCGCCGGGCACCAGCGACAAGAGCGAGCGCCAGCGCGAGCGTTCGCCGGTGCCGGTGGACGCATCGACGCGCAGCGTGTCGTCGCCGTCCGCCTCCTGCTCGCGCTCCACGAGCCGGCGCGCCTCAGCCAGGTGCAGCGTCCACGTTGCTGACGGTGGCGGCCAGCGTGTCGGCGCTCTTCCAGCGGTCTTCCACGAACGTGAACCAGTGCGCGCGCTTGCCGTCGCCGCGTGGCGCGCGTCCGGCCACGTGCTCGTCGAAGAACGCCAGCAGCTCCGCGTCGTGGTCGAAGCGCGGCGGGACGGCCAGATCGAACGCACGCACCGCGAGCTTGCCGCTGTGCACCCACGGACCGATCGTCAGCCGGCCGCCGAGGGCGCGGAAGCGCTTGATCGCCCCGTTCGGATACGCGCCGTCCCGCCAGCCCGAGTAGCTGTACACGACCGCTTCCGACTCGACGGCGAGGTCCGCGTAGCTGTGGGGGCTGAACGTGTCGATCGTGCCCTCGGGCTCGACGGGCGACATGCCCGCGTCGTCCCGGAACGTCACGCCGAGCGCGCCCTGGTGGACGTCGAGGTTTGCCGCGTGCTCGGCCACGGCGAGCGCGACCCGCGAGGGATCGGACGCCACCGGCTCGACTCCCGCGACCAGGCTCCACAAGAGGGATGTCGAGACGGCGCGGAACCGCGCGGGATCCGCTCGGCCGAGGCGTGCGAGCACGCGATCCGCGCCGCGCGGCTCGTCGAGTACGGAGGCGGTGCGCGCGATGAGTCGCAGGGGCTCGACGAACGCCTCGTGGAACACGCCGCGGTCGAGCGCGGAGTTGTAGCGCGCCCAGGCTTCGGTGAACCACGCCAGGTGGATGCCGCCGGGGAACGCCACGTCGGTAAACACGTCGTAGAGCGCGAACATCGGCGCCACGGCGCGCACGGCCGGGTGCCGGTTCGTGATCAGCATGTCGGCGCACGTGCCGTCGTAGGAGATGCCGAGGGCTCCCACGCGGCCGCCCGACCACGGCTGCTTCACGATCCAGTCCACGACCTCCGCGCCGTCGGCGACCTCGCTCTTCGACCACGGATACGGGCGCACACCCGTCGAGGCGCCGGAACCGCGCACGTCGACGTCGACCCACGCGTAGCCCGCGTCGAGAAATACGCGGCGCGTGCGCGCATACAGATCGAACGCGTCGAGGGCGCGTCGCGCGCCGCGGAAGCGCGGCGCGAGCGATCGCAGATAGCGGGTCTGGCGCACGATCGCCGGCAAGCTCGTGCCCTCGGGCAGGTGCAGATCGATGGCGATGCGCGTGCCGTCACGCATCGTCAGGTAGTGCGAGCTCCGGCGCACGCGGACGTGCCGTGCGCGCGGGGCGGACAGGGCCAGCCAGTGACGATCGTCCACGAATGACGTCCGCGGGGTGTCGCGCCGATCAGGCGGTGTAGGAGCCCAACCGGCGGAAGCGCTCGTAGCGGTCGTCGCGGAGCTGGTCGGGCGTGAGATCGATGAGGGAGACGAGCGCCTCGTACAGCGCGCGATCGAGCAGGCGCGCGGCCTCGTCGTGATCCTGGTGAGCGCCGCCGGCAGGCTCGTCCACGATCATGTCGACAGCGCCGAGCTCGAGCAGCTCCGGCGCGGTGATCTTGAGGCGCGCCGCCGCTTCGGGCGCCATGTCGGCGCGCTTCCACAAGATCGCCGCGCAGCCCTCGGGGGTGATCACCGAGTAGTAGCTGAACTCGAGCACCAGCACGCGGTTTGCGACGCCCAGAGCGAGCGCGCCGCCGGAGCCGCCTTCGCCGATCACGGTGGTGACGATCGGCACGCCCACCTTCGCCATCGTCTCGAGCGCGGCACCAATCGCTTCGGCCTGGCCGCGCTCCTCGCCGCCGAGGCCGGGATAGGCGCCGGGCGTGTCGATGAACGTGATGATCGGCAGGCGGAAGCGATCCGCCATCTCGTACAGGCGGATCGCCTTGCGGTAGCCCTCCGGGTTCGGCATGCCGAAGTTCCGGTACATGTTCTCTTTGGTGGTGCGGCCCTTCTGGTGGCCGATCACGATCACGCTGCGTCCGTGGTAGCGCGCGAGCCCGGCGACCAGCGACTGATCGTCGCCGAAGCGCCGATCGCCGTGCAGCTCGACGAAGTCGTCGAACAGCCGCGTGAGGTAGTCCATCGTGTAGGGCCGACTCGGGTGCCGCGACAGCTGCACCTTCTGCATCGGCGACAAGTTCGCGAACACCTCGCGCGCCAGCCGCGCGGCCTTGTCCTCGAGACGCGTGAGCTCGGGCGCGAAGCGCGGGTCGGAGTTGGCGAGGTCGCGCAGCTCGCGCACGCGCGAGATCAGCTCGACGACGGGTCGCTCGAACGCGAGCACGTGGGCCATGGGCGCGGAAGCGTGCCGCGAAGCGGCGCGCAAGTCGAGTGCGCGGCGCTGACGCAGGGTGTCAAGGCCGGGAAAGGCTTGGCGTCAGTCCTGGCCGGGCCCTGCGTCCCTCCGGGCCCTCTACTCGCTTCGCTCGCTTCGAGGCCGAGCAATTCTTGCTCGGCCTCTCAGTGCTTCTTGCCCTTGCTCTTCGGACGGGTGTCCGGAACGAGAATCCTTGTTGGTCCAGTAGAAGTCGTTCTTCTTCGCTTCCTCGTCGGTGAAGCCGACCGTCTCCATCTCGGCCTCGATGGCGGTGGCGCCGTCGGGGACGTCGGACTTCTTGACGCAGGAGAAGGTGATGACGGCCTTCTCGGCGGGCTTCATCGGGCCGTCGAAGATGTTGCCGGAGCACACGTGGGGCTTCATCTTGCCGCCGGTGTCGGCGAGCTGCTTTCCGGCCTTGTCGTAGAAGTAGACCGCGACCTTGCCGAACAGGATCGGGATCTTCGACGTGTTGACGACGCGGAACGAAGGCCCGTTGTCGCCGAGCTTGCCGGTCCACGTCACCTCCATCAGGCGCGTGGTCCCCTTGCCCTCGCACGGCTTGCCGTAGGTGCCCGGTCCGCTCGAGCCCTCCGGGCAGTCGTCGCGCATCTTGACCGGGACGGCGCTGGCCGTAGGCTTCGGCGTGGGGGGCGGTGCAGGGACGGCCGTTGCCGCCGGCTTGCTGGTCGCCGGTGCCGCACCAGACGCGTTCTTGTCGTCGTCGCAGGCGCACATCAGCAGTGCCGCCGTCGCGATCACGATAGCCGTCGACCCGAGCGCTTTGTTGAACATCCGAACCACCTCGTCGTGGGCCCGGTTCCGCGCCGGACCGACAATCAACCGCTGGAGAGACTCGCGGGGACTTGTGCGCTCGGGCGAAGCGCCTTGATGTTGAAGACGCGGAACGGCTTCTCCTTGCCCTTGAGCTGCGCCGGCGGCAGCTCCTCGTACTCGAACTTGTTCTGCACGCGCTGCAGCGTGGTTTCGCTGACGAGGATCTGGCCCGCTGATGCGACGCCGCACAGGCGCGCGCTGGTGTTCGCGACGTCGCCGATCACGGTGTACGAGAGCGCTTTCGAGGAGCCGATGTAACCGGCCACGACCGGTCCGGTGTGCACGCCGATGCCGACGGCGAGCGGCGGCACGTTCGCCTCGAGGCGGCGCCGGTTGAAGCGGCCCAGCACCTCCATCTGCTCGATCGCGCAGCTCACGCAGCGCAGCGGGTCGTCCGGGTGGACCACCGGAGCACCCCACAGCGCCATGATGCCGTCGCCCATGAACTTGTCGAGGGTGCCCTCGTACTTGAACAGCGTCTCGACCATCTGCTCGAAGTACTCGTTGAGCATCTCGACGATGCTCTCCGGTCGCGCGCCCTCGCTCATGCGGGTGAAGCCGCGGATGTCGGAGTTGAAGATGGTGCACTCGTTGACGAGCTGACCGCCTTGCTTCACCTCCAGCTCGCCTGAGAGCACCCGCTCCGCGACGTTCGGCGACAAGAGCCGGCTGAAGCGCTCGCGGTTGATGATCTCCTGCTCGATCTTGCGGCCCAGGATGTTGATCTCGATGAACATGGCGGCCTGGGCCGCGATGCTCGTGACGATCTCCATGTCCTTCTGCTGGAATTGGGCGAGCGTCTCGCTGTCCAGCCACATCACGCCGAGGATCTCGTCGTTGTGCATCAGCGGCGCGACGATGGCGGAGCTGATCCGGTTCAGGATCATGCTCTTGCCCTTGGACGCCGCGAAATCCATGGCGGCGTCGTGCGTCAGCACCGTCGCGCGCTCCTTGATCACGTGGTTCATGATCGTGGAGGACACGCTGATTGGCGCGTCGGTGCCGTCGCGGCGCAGGCTCGCGCCGGGCCTGAGCTGCGCCGAGTCGTCCATCAGGAAGATCACGCCGCGGTCGGCGCGCACGAACTTGAAGATGGTGAGCAGGATCTTGTTGAGCAGCGTCGGGAGATCGCGCTCGAGGGCGATCTCGCGCGATAGCTCGTGGGAGAGGCGCAGGCGCTCGTAGTCGGCGGCGAGCTGCTGCGGATTGCTCGCGATCTGGTCGTAGGGCAGAAAGCCCTTCTGCGTCGCGGCGATCTGCGTGCCGATGGCGCGCGCCTGGTCGTTGACGTCGATGCGCGTGGCGTTGAGCGGCGACAGGTTGGGTGCCGGCTCGCCGAAGCGCATCGGCCCCGACGGTGGTGCCGCGGCGAACGCGGCCGTGCCCCCGGGGCCTACCGGCGGTGCCGCGCTGGTCGGCGGAATCGGCGGGGGCGCAGACATCACCGGCTGCGGCACGCTCGCCGCTGCCTGCCAGTCGGGGGGCCCGGCGGGACCTGCCACCGACGGCGGCGGCGCAATCGGCTGGCCGGTGCCGTCGTCGTAGCGCGCGCGCGTCGTGCCCAGAGCGATGTCGTCGCCGTGCTTGAGCAGCTGCTCGCCGATCACCCGCTCGCCGTTGATGTACGTGCCGTTCAGGCTCCCGAGATCCCGCAGGACGAAGCCCTCGGTCCGCTTCTCGAGGATGCAGTGCTCCTTCGACACGATCTTGTCGAGCAGCTGGATCGTGTTGGACGGATGGCGCCCAAGCGAGTTGTGAGCGCGCAACTCCACGACCTGCTGACCTTCCGGTGTGGCAAGGAGAAGGCGCGGCATCGGCGGCAGAAGGCTACCGTCGGGTTCCCCCGGGTACAAGCCGGACGGCTCGGGTTCCGGCAGCTCGCCGGCCCCGGGTCCGGCGGGGGCAGAAACCCGGACCCGGCCATGATAGGCTTCGGCACGTGGCACGTGGGCTCATCCTGGCGATCGACCAGGGCACGACCGGCTCGACGGCGCTTGTCATGGGCACCGACGGGGCGACCCTTGCCCGGGCAAACCGCGAGTTTCCGCAACACTTCCCCCGCCCGGGCTGGGTCGAGCACGAGCCGGAGGAGATCTGGGCCAGCGTCGTCGGCTCGGTCCGCGAGGCGCTCGCATCGGCGGGAACGAGCGGGTCGGACATCGCCGCCATCGGCATCACGAACCAGCGGGAGACCACCCTGCTGTGGGATCGCAAGACCGACGCTCCGGTGCACCGGGCGATCGTCTGGCAGGACCGCCGTACCACGGAGCGCTGCGCCGAACTGAAGCGGGCGGGCCACGAGCAGAAGGTCCGCGAGACGACCGGGCTCGTCATCGATCCGTATTTCGCCGGCACGAAGCTCGAGTGGATGCTGAAGCACGTGGACGGCGCCCGGGATCGCGCCGAGCGCGGCGATCTCGCGTTCGGCACCGTGGACTCGTTCCTGGTGTGGAAGCTATCGGGTGGATGCCGGTCCGGCGCGGAACACGTCACGGACGTGACCAACGCCTCGCGCACGCTGCTCATGGATCTTCGCCGTCGCGCGTGGGACGACGGCATGTGCGCGCTGCTCGGCGTGCCCAAGGCCGTGCTGCCGCGCATCGTGCCGTCGGCCGGGAAGATCGCCGCGACTCGCGGCTTCGGCGAGCTGCCCGATGGCATCCCGATCGCGGGCATCGCCGGCGATCAGCACGCCGCGCTGTTCGGTCAGGCGTGCTTCAAGCCCGGACAAGCCAAGTGCACCTACGGGACCGGCGCGTTTGTCCTCGTCAACACCGGCAGCGAGCCCGTGCAGAGCCGCTTCGGCCTGTTGTCGACCGTGGGCTGGCAGATCGGCGACGACGTCGTGTACGCGCTGGAGGGCAGCTCCTTCATCGCCGGCGCGGCGGTGCAGTGGCTGCGGGATGGCCTCGGTTTGATCCGCTCCGCGGCCGAGATCGAGGAGCTGGCGCGGCGCGTCCCCTCGAGCGAGGGCGTGGTGTTCGTCCCGGCGCTGGCCGGCCTCGGCGCGCCGTACTGGGACCCCGACGCGCGCGGGCTGATCACGGGCCTGACCCGGGGCACCACGGCCGCCCACCTGGCCCGCGCCACGCTCGAGGCCATCGCGTTCCAGGTGAACGATCTGCTCACCGCCATGAGCGAGGATCTGGGCCGGCCAATTGCCGGCATGCGGGTTGACGGAGGGGCTGCGGCGAACGATCTTCTAATGCAGTGCCAGAGTGACGTTGCCGGGGTGGTCGTAGAACGCCCGGCCGAGCTCGAGTCGACCGCGCGCGGTGCCGCCATGCTCGCCGGCATCGGCGCAGGGATCTTCAAGAGCGGCGCCGAAGCAGCAGGAATGGTCCATGTCGAACGGACTTTCAGGGTCGAAATGGACGAGGAGCAGCGGAAGTCGCATCTCGAACGTTGGCATGACGCGGTGCGTCGTGCTCGATCAACTGGATCGGAATGATTTTGCAGGCCTTTCCCCGGAAGCATGTGGTGCCGTACGGGGTTTCAAATAGAGGATCGCATGGCTGACGTGGAAAAGGGCGGAACCGGCGCAGTGCCCGAGCGCGACGTGCCCGTGGATTGGGAGGCGCTGGAGGACGCGTTCGAGAACAACGCGCCCGAGGTGCACAGCTATCTGCATGTCGGCACCGGGGAGGTGCTGCGCGTGGTGGACGGCATCGCGGATCCGGAGATGCACGCGCGCATCGCGTCCGACCCGAACTACCTGCGCGTCGATCCGGTGAGCTCGCGGGAGCAGTACCGTTGGATGGAGCGCTTCATCCCGATGGTGGACGACACCGAGCTGCGCGATCGGCTGGTGCAGGCTATCGACGGCAAGGGCGCGTTCCGTCGTTTCAAGGACGTGCTCATGTCGTACGGCCCGGAGCGCGAGCGCTGGTTCGCCTTCCGCAGCGAGCGCCTGCGCGTGTTCATGGAGGCGTGGATGAGCGCGCACGCGCTGCGTCCGATCCTGCGCGAGGCCTGGCAGGCCGAGGCGGCCGCCGCCGCGCCCGAGCCGACGCAGCCGATTCTCGCAAGCCGAGCTGAGCGGTCGCCGGGGTCGCGGCGCGGAAGCGCTGCGCAAGCAGCTGTCGGAGCTCGCGGAGTCGCTCGGAGCGCGCGATTCTCGAGAAGGTCACGGCCTTCGCCGAGTTCGTCAAGGCGCGGCGCGCGGCCCGTGGCTTCTCGCACCGCCACGAGCACGATGCCGAGGGCGACCGCGAGTCGCGCGAGGTCGCACATCCGTCGGCGGCTGCCGCGGACGAGGGAGAGGAGCCCAGCCCATCGTCCCGCAAGCGCTCCGCAATGGGTTGAGTGCGTTCGCGACGGCGTGCGCGCTGCTCGTGGCGAGCGCGGGCGCCGGCGCGCGGCCGATCCCGCTCGATCGCGTGGTGGTCCGGTTCATTGCGCCGGAGACCGGTGGCGTACGCTCGCCGCGCTTCATCTTCGAACGCGTGCTGGCGTTCGAGGCGCGGCTCGAGGCGCTCTCGGATCCGTCGCGCGCGCCGGACGATTCGCGCCCGTATCTGGAGCGGCACATCCGCGCTGCGCTCGATCGCCACGTCGCCGAGACGCTGCTCGCCAGCTCGCACATCGATCCCGAGCCCAGCGACGCGGAGCTGACGCGTCAGACCGAAGCCGCGCGCAACATGCTCTACCAGCGCGTGGGCGGCGCCGCTGCCGTCGCCGCCGCGGCCGACGCCGAGGGCATCGACAGCCGCGAGATCCTGCGGTTGCTGCGCCGCGAAGCGCGCGCCAGCCTGTACCTCGACCGCATGGTCGCTCCCATGCTCAGCCCGAGCGACGCGGAGCTTGCCAACATCCACCGCACCGTCCAGACGCCGTTCCGCGCGCTGCCCTTCGAGCAGGCCAAGGGTGCGCTCCGCCGCTGGTACGTGTCGCGCCGTCTGTCGGCCGCCTTGCTCTCCTACTACCAGAACAGCCGCTCGCGCGTGGTGCTGACGATCGTCGACTCGCGGTAGTGGTAGCCTCCGCCGGGCATGTCCCACGGCTCGGGCGATCCGCGGAAGGTCGTTATCGCGGCACTCGCCGGCAACGCGGCGATTGCCGTAGCGAAGGCCATCGCCGCGTTCCTCTCCGGCAGCGCTGCCATGCTCGCCGAGGCGGTGCACTCCCTCGCCGACACGGCGAACCAGGCCATGCTGCTGCTCGGCATGGGACTGTCCGGTCGTCACGATCCGGTGCGCTACCCCATGGGCCGCGAGAAGGAGAGCTACTTCTGGGCGTTCATCGTCGCGCTGATGCTGTTCTTCGTGGGCGGCGTGTACGCCATCGCCGAGGGCGTACACAAGCTCGGTCACGTCGACAAACCCGGCTCGCCGATCGCGCCGCTGATCGTGCTCGGCATCTCGATCCTGTTCGAGGGCGGCAGCTTCACCGTCGCGATGCGCGAGTTCAACAAGTCGCGCGGAGCGAAGAGCGTGCGGGAAGCGCTGTTTGGCGGCAAGGATCCGACCATCCCGATCGTGTTGCTCGAGGACTCCGCGGCCATCACCGGCCTGGTCGTCGCGTTCATCTCCATCGGCATCAGCTCGCTCACCGGCAGCGGCGTCGCCGACGGCGTCGGTTCGATCATCATCGGCGTCCTGCTCTGCAGCGTCGGCATCGCCCTCGGCCGCGACACGCGCAGCCTGCTGATCGGCGAGAGCGCGACGCCCGAGATGAAGCAGCGCGTGCGTGCCGTCACCGAGAGCACGCCGGGCGTCGAAGCCGTGACCCAGCTGCTGACGATGCACCTTGGGCCGATGAGTATCCTGCTCGCCTTGAAGATCCGCTTCCGCGCCGGGGCACCCGTCGAGGAGATCGAACGCGTCACCGACGACATCGAGTCGCGCATCCGTGCGGAGCTGCCGCACATGAAGCGCATCTTCGTCGAGGCCGACGGCGACTACGACGTGGAGCAGGATCCCGAGATGTAGCGGCGGTTCCGCGCTCCGGGCTCCGCGCCCGGAGCATGCTCCCGCGAGGCCCCGTCATTCGCCCGGCGAGGGGCCGACTTCGGGGAGGGCCGGGATTCCCCTGTGCCCGCGGGCCTGCGCGGCGCCCGCGACTGGCGGTCCTGGCTGGGCTAGGTTTGGCGCCATGAGCGAACCCGGACGTTTCATCCCCGTCGCCGAACCCGTGATCGGCGCACGCGAGATCGAGCTCGTGACCGCCGCCGTGACGTCGGGGTGGGTGTCGAGCATCGGCGAGTACCTCGATCTGTTCGAGCGCGGGTTCGCGGACTTCTGCGGCGCTCGGCACGGCGTCGCAGTGTGCAACGGGACGGTCGCGCTCCGGCTCGCCTTCGCCGCGCTGCGGGTCGGTGCGGGGACCGAGGTGATCGTGCCGGATCTGACGTTCGCCGCCACCGCGCACGCGGCGCTCGAGGCCGGCGCGACGCCCGTGTTCGTCGACGTCGATCCCGAGACGTGGTGCATCGATCCGCGCGCGGTGGAGCGCGCGCTCACGCCGCGCACGCGCGCCATCGTGCCGGTGCACCTGTACGGACACCCCGCGGAGATGACGGCGCTCGCGGAGATCGCGCGCCCCCGCGGTATCCACGTGGTCGAAGACGCGGCCGAGGCGCACGGCGCCAAGCTCGGCGGTCGCCGCGTGGGCGCGCTCGGCGACGTCGGCGCGTTCTCGTTCTACGGCAACAAGGTGATGACGACCGGCGAGGGCGGCATGCTGCTCACCGACGACGACGCGCTGGCGGCACGGCTGCGTCTGCTCAAGGACCACGGCATGAGCAAGGACCGGCGCTACTTCCATACGGAGCTCGCCTTCAATTTCCGCATGACGAACCTGCAGGCGGCGCTAGGCGTTGCCCAGCTCGAGCAGCTCGAGGGGTTCATCGCGAAGAAGCGCCAGATCATGAGCTGGTATCGCGAACGGCTCGGCTTACGCGAAGATCTCGCGCTGAACGCCGAGCGACCGGGCACCGAGAACGTGTTCTGGATGGCGAGCGCCGTGCTCGGCGAGCGCGCGCCGATGCCGCGGGACGAGCTGTGCGCGCGCCTGCGCGCGCGCGGCGTGGACACGCGACCGTTCTTCATACCGATGAGCGAGCTGCCGCACCTCGCCGGCTTCCGTCAAGTGGGCGTGGACAGCGAAGCGTGTCCGGTCGCGCGCCAGTTGTCGGTGCGCGGCTTCAACTTGCCGAGCGGCTGTACGCTCGAAGAGGGCGACGTCGACTTCGTCGCCAGCACGCTGGTCGATATTCTCGAGCATCCGTGATGGACGTCCTGGTCGATCTGTCGCCGCTCGACACTTACTCGCGCTGGTCGGGCACCGGGCGCTACGTCAACGAGCTTGGCGTCGCGCTCGCGCGTCTCTCGCCGTCGGAGCGGCGCAATCTAGACATCCAGGGGCTCAAGGCCATCGATGGGCAGGACGTGCTCGCGCCGCTGGATTGGCCCGGCAGCGACACGCTGCGCTGGGAAGGCAGCCAGGAGGTGCAGTGGCTGAACGCGCGGCGCACGCGCCTGCCGGGGACGCTGCGGCGCATCCATCCGCGGATCTTCCACGCGACCTATCACATGGGGACGCCGCGCGGCAGCTTTGTCCCGCGCGTCGTCTCGTGTCTCGACCTGGTGCGGTTGGTGCTGCACCAGGACTACCTGCCCGGGCGGCCGTACTACCGGCGGCTGCTCCACGCGGCAGAGGCGCTGCGCTTCCATTCGGCGCGCCGCGTTCTCGCCATCTCGCATCACACCGCCGACGACGCGATGCGCTTGCTCAAGATCCCCGCGTCGAAGATCGACGTCGTGCACCTGGGCGTGGATCTCGAGCGCTATCGCGTATTTTCGGGCGCGGAAGCCGAGCAGGCGGAAGTCGTGCGGCGCCGCTACGAGCTCTCGCCGCAGGGCTACGTGTTCTACATGGGGGCGGCCGATCCGCGGAAGAACGTCGACACGCTGATCGCCGCCTTCGCGCGCGCGAAGCTGGACGGGCTAGAGCTGCTGATCATCGGCAAGTTGCGCGCGTCCGACGAGGCCGTGGTCGAGCGCGCCTTGTCAGACGCCGGTCGTCCGCCCGGCGTGCGGCTGATGGGCCGCGTGCCCGAGGAGGATCTGCCGGCGATCATCGGTGGCGCGCTCGGTTTCGTATTCTGTTCGACCTACGAGGGCTTCGGCAACGTGCCGATCGAGGCCATGGCTTGCGGCTGTCCGGTGATCACGACGGGCCTCACTTCGATGCAGGAGACCGTCGGCGACGCCGGGCTGATCGTCCCGCCGCGCGACGTGAAGGCGACCGCCGAGGCGATCCGGGCGCTGGCAAGCGACAGCGCGCTGCGCGCCGACCTTGTGCGCGCCGGGCTGACGCGCGCCGCGCGTTTCAGCTGGAAGAACACCGCGCTCGGCACCGTGGAGTGCTACGAGCGTGCGCTCCTGGGCTGAACCGGTGCCGACCGTTCTTGTCGATCTGACCGTGCTGTCGAGCCCCTCGAAGAACCGGGGCATCGGCCGCTACGTCGCGGACCTTTCCCGCGCGCTGTTCCGCGCCGCACCGGCAGACCTGTCGATCGTCGGCCTCTCCCGCTTGGGTTGGTCCGGCGCGGCTGACACGGTGACGGATCTCGAGGCGGTCGTAGCGGCGCTCTCGCGCGGAGCGCCGCGCATGAGCCACGCCGCGTGGGCGTATCACGTGCGCGTGGCGCTCGCGCGGGCCGTGAAGCGCGTGGGTCCGTCGCTGGTGCACAGCGGGCACCCCGAGGCGACGCCGCTCGGCAGGCTCGGCTGTCCGCGCGTGGTGACGTGCCACGACCTGATCGAGCTGTCCTACGCGGATCGCTATCTCGGCTGGCGCGACGGCTGGCGACCGGGACGGCTCCGGCTCGACCGGCGGCGCTACGGTGAAGCCGACCACGTGATCGCCGTCAGTCGAACCACGGCCGACGATCTGGTGCGCGTGCTCGGTATCGCCGCCGCGCGTATCACGGTCGTACACAACGGCGTCGATCTCGAGCGCTGGAGCGCGACGCCCGGGCCAGACGACGCGGCTGCGCTCGCGCGATCCGGCGTCGGGGAGCGGCCGTATGCGCTCTACGTCGGCGGGGCGGACTGGCGCAAGAATCCCGACGCGATGTGCGCGGCCGTGGCGGGCGTGCCCGACCTGCTCCTGGTCTGGGCCGGTGGGCTCGCACCAGGTGAGCGTGCTGCCGTCGAGGACGTCGCGAGGCGTCGCGGGATCGCAGACCGGCTGAAGCTGCTCGGCTACGTCGACGACGCGACGCTGATCGCGCTACGGCGCGCCGCTCTGGCCGAGCTGTTCGTCTCGCGCGCCGAGGGCTTCGGCTATCCGGTGATCGAGGCGATGGCGTGCGGCTGTCCGGTGATCACCAGCAACTGCTCGAGCATGCGCGAGATCGCCGGCGACGCGGCGGTGCTGGTCGATCCCGAGGACCACGCGGCGATCGTGGACGCGCTCAGGATGCTCGAGAGCCGTTCCGACGAGCGACGGCGCTTGCGCGACGCCGGGCTCGCGCACTGCCGGCAATTCAGTCTCGAACGGATGGCGTCGGAGACGCTCGACGTCTACCGCGCTTCGATCGGCTCGTAGGCGTCGGTGCCCGGGCGTGGCGACGCGGTTTCCGGACGCGAGCGGAAGACGCGACTCGTCGCCGAATAGATGATCACGCAGTAGACGAGCCCGAGCAGGACGTCGATCACCCAGTGGTGGTCGAGGTACACCGACGCGAAGCACATCGTCACGAAATACGCGATGAAGCCGCCGCGCGCGGGCCAGCCGTGGTGCCGCCAGCCTTCGAGCAGAAGGATCAACGCGTAAGCGACGTGAAGCGAGGGCACGGCGCCGAACACGTCGTTCGAACGGCCGTACATGCCGTGGAAGTAGCTCACGCCGAGCATCTGGTCGACGCGCGCGAGATTGGGTCCTTCGCTGGCGTGGGACGCGAGGCTGACGCTGCAGCCGTGCGCGTGGAAGTACCAGGGCGGAGCCGCCGGGTAGATGTGATACGTGAGGAAGCCGACCACGTTCAGCAGCAAGAACGCCCACGCGAAGCGCTGCAGCCCCTTGAAGTCGCGGAAGTACAGGAACACGGCGTAGCCGAAGATCGCGAAGATGAACGTGCCGTACGGGATCGCGGCGATCACGTCGAGCACCGGCACGGTGTGGGCCTGGGCGTAGTCCTGCAGCGTCATCCGCACGCCGCCGACGTTCACGCCGAACCAGTGGAGCTCGTGTGCGCGCAGGTCGCAATCGTGGACGTTGTCAGGCGTGAGCCCGACGTTCTTGAACAAGAACATCGAGTCGTAGAGCACGCCTACCAGGCACGCCGGGTAGATGCCGATGAGCAAGCGCTTGGTGGCCGGACTCCAATAGGCCAGGGCCAGCGCCAACACCGCGGCGCCGATCAGCTCCCAGCGTACTTCCCCGCGCAGGAACTGGTAGGTCGCCCAGGCGACCCAAGGCATCGGCGGCAGAAGCGTCCAGCGTGGCCAAAGCTCGCGCATGTGCGCCCACAGGCGCCTCGGTGATCCGGCAACTGGTGACATCTCAAGCCTCGTGCCAGAAGCCTTCCGCCGCTACGAAGTCGAACACCTCGCGCAGGATGGCGATGCCGTTGTTCGCCGTCGCCTCGTCGATCGTGAGAGCCGGTTGCAAGCGGAAGCTCGGCGCGTAGCTCATCGTGAGCAGGCCGCGCTTGACGCACTCGTGGAAGATGCGCGCCGTGACCTTGCGCGACAGCGGTTCTTTCGTTTGCTTGTCGCGCACCAGTTCCATGCCGAGGAACAGGCCCGAGCCCGCGACGTTGCCGACGAACGGATAGCGCTCCGCGAACCCGGACAGCTCGCGCAGCATGGCCTGTCCGACGCGGCGCGAGTTCTCCACCAGCTCCTCGTTCTCGATGATCGCCAGCGACGCGGCCCCGGCGGCCGCGCCGAGCGCGTTGCCGCCGTAGCTGGACGACGACCCCGACGGGTTGCTCCACGGCTTCGCGCGGCTGATCGCGTCGGTAGTGATGACGCCGCTGAGCGGAAAACCGCCGCCGAACGCCTTGCCGACGGTGACGATATCGGGGCGGACCCCGCTGTGGTCGACGCCCCACCAGCGGCCGGTGCGCCCGAAGCCCGTGATCATCTCGTCGGCGATCAGCAGGGCGTCGTTCTCGCGGGCGATCTCCGCCACCGCCGGCAGGAACTCCTTCGGTGGCACGATGTTCCCGGCCGTGCCCTGCATCGGTTCGACGATGATGGCGGCGATCGCACCGGCGCCGGCCGTCCGGACGTGCTTCTTGGCGAGCTCCGCGCAGCCGATGCCGCACGACGGGTATTGCGCGCCCAGCGGGCAGCGATAGCAGTCGGCGTACGGCACGATGTGCGCGCCGGGGACCATCGGGCCGAGCCCGTGCTTGAACGTCGAGCCCATCAGCGACAGTGCGCCCATGGTCTTGCCGTGGAAGGCGCCCCAGAAGCTGACGAACTCGTGCTTGCCGGTGTGCGACTTGGCCAAGCGAAGCGCGCTCTCCACGGCTTCCGCGCCGCTCGAGTAGAGCTGCGCGCGATCGACGCCCGGCGCCGGCGCGTGCTCGGCGATCCGCTCCAACAGCTCGACCCGCGCCTCGGAGGTGAACGATCCGACGGACGCCTTCGCGGCTTGGGCTTGTACGGCCTCGACCCACTTCGGGTGGCTGTGGCCCAGCGCGTTCACGGCGATGCCGCCGATGAAGTCGAGCAAGGTGTTGCCGTCGGCGTCGACGACCGCGCTGCCGCGCCCTTGCTCGACGGCGATGCCGGCCATCACCGCGTATCCCTGCAAGCCCGGCGCGACGTGCGCGTCTTCGCGCGCGCGCAGCGCCTGGCTCTTCGGGCCCGGCACCAGCGTGCGCAGATGAACCTTCTGGTCCTTGGGCTGGCTCGGATTGATCGTCATGGTTCAGGTACCGCGTTCGCCCGACCGCCGGCGAAGACGAAGAAGCGCTGCAGCGGATAGTTCCAGAGCAAGCTCACCGCCAACGCCACGGCGACCCGCGCAACGATGTACTGGATGCCGAGCACTCCGGCGAGCACGTGCTCGCCGACGGCGTTGAGCGCGAGACTCGCTCCCGAGACCACGGCGTAGCGCAGGGCCTGGCCGCCGGCCGGCGCGTGGGTCGCCTCGAACGTCCAGTTTCGCCCGAGCGTGAAGTTGGTCACGGCGCCGGCCGATGCGCCAATCACGGTTCCGGTCACCGGCGCGACGCCGACGACGCTCACAGTGAGAATCATCAGACCGAAGTCCACGATCGTAGCGGCGACAGAAGCCACCTGGTGCCGCCCCATCCGCGCAGGTAGCCGGAACATCGCGCATCTCACGTCGCCGAGACGCGACGGTCGTCCTTCGGGTGCGGAGCGCTGGCCTCGGGGACTTCCAGCGCGCCTTCGCGCAAGCGGATCGCCCGCGAGATCGTCCACAGCCGGTGGACGGCGGAGATGTTGCCGATCACCCCGACCGCGCCGAGGGCGAGCAGCATCGGCAGCTCGAACCAGGCGCTAGCCCAGCCCGTGTGAGCGAGCAGCGCGGTGAGCGCCGCACCACCGACCAGATACACGACGCGCTCGTGGCGGCGCATCGCGCCGCGCGGGGGCGTGACGTCGAGCGCTTCCGCCTTGGCCGTCGAGTAGCTGACCATGAACGAGCCCGCCAGCGCGGCGAGTGTCAACAGCACGCCCTGGGGAAGCGCCGAGTAGTGCACGATCAGGCCGGCGAAGAAGAAGAACTCCGCGTAGCGGTCGATCGACGCGTCCAGCACCTCGCCTGCGTCCGACGCGGTGCCCGTCTCGCGCGCGACGAAGCCATCCAGCGCGTCGCAGGCGCTGGAGACGACGCAAAGCACCGCGGCCGAGCCGAAGCGACCCCACGCGAGCGCGGCGCCGGCCAGCGCGCCCAACAACAGCGAGATCCAGCTCAGAGCGTTGGCGGAAAGGCCGACGGCGACGCACAGGCGGGCGACCGGCTGCATCGCCCAGTAGCCCATTTCGAGCCAGCGCTTGCCGACCAACGAGCTGCCCCCGATGCGATCGACGCGATCGAAACGCGCGTCGCCGTGCCGGAGTCGCCTGAGCCCGTACGCGATCGCGATCAGGACCAGGACAACCGGCACGGCCAGGCCGAGGGCGAATTCCGTCATGACACCAGTCGGGCGCGCGCGGTCTCCGTCTCGACGCCGGAAGCCAGCGAGCGCTCCATGCTGCCGGCTTGCGCCGACGTGTAGCTCGTCTTGATCACGTTGACGCACATCAGCGCGTCGATCGCCGAGCGTCCGACGAAATCGCCGGTCTCGATCGCCTCCATCAGCTCGTCGATGAGCGCGCCGAACCACGTCACGTGACTTGCGTCCATCCAATCCGACGAGATCGCCGTGCGTTCGTGATGCCAGCCGTTCTTCCCGTTTGGCTTCGACGCGCCGTTGAGACGCGGCAGCGACGTCAGCCCGCTCTCTTCGTTGGGCTGACCCATGGTGATGACCTCGATCTCGTCGTCGTTGACCGTGATCGCGCCGCGGCTACCGTGGATGGTGTAGATCACCTTGCGCATGCCGGCGTTCCAGGTGAGCTCGGCAACGGCGACGCCAGTTGGAAAGCGCAGGGTGCACGAGAAGTTGTCCTCGGTGTCCCAGTCTCCGAGCGTCGACATGTGCGCCGTTACCGACGTCGGGTACGAGCCGAGCCAGTCGAAGGCCAGGTAGAAGGTGTGGCTGCCGTGGTCCATCGCGATACCGCCGCCGGACCACTCGCGCTCCCGCCGCCAGTCCGGGCGCCAGTCGGCGACGCCGCGCGCGTGCGTGTTGCGGAATGTGTTCAGCGTGACCAGGTGCACCTGGCCGATGCGATCCTCGTCGAGGATGCGCCTGACGGCCTGGACCACCGGAGCGTGCCGGTAGTTGTGGCAGGGCATGAGCACCCGCTTCGCGCGCGCAGCGTGCTCGAGCAGCTGCCGCGCCTCCTGCGTCGAGCACGCGAGCGGCTTCTCGCACAGGACGTGCAGGCCCCGGTCCAGCGCGGCGTGGGCGATCTCCCCGTGCTCGCTGGGCGGCGTGGCGATGTCGACGAAATCGAGGTTGTGGCCCTCGGCCGCAAGCAACGACGCGTGGTCCGGATAGATCCGCGCGTGAGGAAGCGCGCGATGGGCGGCCTCGCGACGGGCCGCACAGGTGTCGGCAACCGCGACGATCTCGATGTCCCCCTGCGTTTCGCGGCGCTTCAGGTAACCCGGCACGTGGCCGGTTTCAGCAATAAAGCCATAACCGATGACGGCACCGCGCAGCGTCTTCGACATGTGCACCAACCTTTCGCGCGAACAAGCAAACAGCGGCAGAGGGAGAGGGGAGCAGACCCCGGGGGGCTCGGCCGAACGACGTTCGCCGCCGGCCTGAATCGACATTCAGGGGCTACAGATTGACTTCATTTGGTGGCCGCCAAGCTTCACCGCAAGTGGGAGGGCGCACGGTGGCCGCGTCCAGAGACGCGGCTGAGCGGTCGGCCGGGACCTATTCCGCCAAGAGTGAACTTGCGGCGTACCGGCCGGTATGGGTGAATCAGGATTCATTTATTGTAGATGCCACGTAAGCCTCGTCGTGGCCCAGCGCAAGCCCTGCGCTCCAGCAAAACCAAGCAATCTCCGGGCCCATGCCCGGAGCCGCGCCTTTCTTCAGCCCCGTCTGCTCGGCCCCCGCCGCGCTTCGCCCGCCCGTTACCCCACGGCTCGAGGTGATAACAGCCGGAAACCCCCCGCGGCGATGATGGGTCGCGCCGCTCGGCTGACATGTCGCGCCAATCACCCCCCGGCGTTGGATGGACGCAGCCCAGTCGCCGCGCGCCGCAACTCGTGCGCGCGTGTGACCTGGCGACTCCGTGAGGTTCGTGAAGCGGGCCGCTCAGTCGAAGCGCACGTACTCGAACTCGATCGGGCGGCCCTTGATGCCGCGCTTGGGCGGCGCGATCCAGTTGGCCATCTTCCCGGGCTCGCGCACGGCTCCACTCATCAGGCTCTTCACGTAGGCGCCGTCGGCCTCGGTCGGGAGCCACTCGTCGCGGTGCTTCTCGAACTCCGACTGCGAGATCAGCTCGCCATCCGGGGTCGCGAACATGCCTGCGAACAGCCCGACGTGGCGGTGGAAGCGCCGGCTCGGCAGCTTGAACTGGTAGTCGACGCCCTTTTCGGTGAGGAGCTTGTTGAACTTGTCGACGCCGCGCTGCGAGTCGTCGACGTAGGCGTCACGCAGCACCTCGTTCATGGCGTTCCGCATCGGAACGTCCTCTTCCGAGAGCTTGCCGTCCTTCGGCACGGCCATGTGATAGGCGCCTTCAAGCGCGACATGGTCCTCGAAGCGGTCCTCGTGTGCGCGGCCCTTGAGCCCCGAGGCGAAGTAGCTCGCGGCGTTGCTGGACACCTCGCCGCCGAACAGGTCGAGCGACAGCGTGTACCAGAAGTTCATGTACTTCTGCATCAACGGCAGATCGATCACGCCGTGCTTGCGCGGATCGTCGCCGGGGTGCTGCTTCATGATGTCGGCGGTGCGCTCGACGATGCGCAGGATGCCCGTCTCGCCCACGAACATGTGATGCGCTTCCTCCGTCAGCATGAAGCGCGTCGTGCGCGACAGCGGATCGAACGCGCTCTCGGCGAGTGCGAGCAGCTGGTACTTGCCGTCGCGGTCCGTGAAGTACGTGAACATGTAGAACGAAAGCCAATGCTCCATCGGCGCGTTGAACGCGCCGAGGATGCGCGGGTTGTCCGGGTTGCCGCTGCGGCGCTGCAGCAGCAGCTCCGCCTCTTCGCGGCCGTCGCGCCCGAAGTACGTGTGAAGCAGGTAGACCATCGCCCACAGGTGCCGGCCCTCTTCCACGTTGACCTGGAACAGGTTGCGCAGATCGTAGACGCTCGGGCACGTCTGGCCGAGGTAGCGTTGTTGCTCGACGCTGGCCGGCTCGGTGTCTCCCTGGGTGACGATCAGGCGCCGCAGCGTGTTGCGGTGCTCGCCCGGCACTTCCTGCCACGCGGGCTTGCCCATGTTGTCACCGAAGCCGATGCGGCGATCGACCACCGGATCTGCCAGGAAGATTCCCCAGCGGTAGTCCGGCATCTTGACGTAGTCGAAATGCGCCCAGCCTTCCGCGTTCGCGCTGATCGCGGTGCGCAGGTACACGTCGCTGGTCTGGAAGCCCTCGGGCCCCATGTCCTTCCACCACTCGAGGAAGCTTGGCTGCCACTGCTCGAGCGCGCGCTGCAGTCGCCGATCGCTCGCAAGGTCGACGTTGTTGGGGATCTTCTCGTTGTTCGCGATAGTGCTCATCGGATTGCTCCCTCAAGTCCTGCGGTAGTCGAACACGGGCCGCTCCGGGCTCCCGTAGGTGGTGAGCGCGCCCTTCTCGCCGACGGCGTTGGGGCGCTGGAAGATCCAGTTCTGCCAGGCCGACAGCCGGCCGAAGATCTTCGTCTCCATCGTTTCCGGCCCTGCGAAGCGGAAGTTCGCCTCCATGCCCGTGAGCGCGTCGGGCGAGAACGCCGCGCGTTCCTCGATGGCGATGCGGACCTCGTCGTCCCAGTCGATGTCGTCCGGCGCGAAGGTGATCAAGCCGGCTTCGAGCGCCGCCTGCGTGTCCATGGCGTCTTCGCGCCCCTGGAGCTGCTTGGCGCGCTCCGGCGTGCCCAGGAAGCGCGTCTCGAGGCGCGTGAGCCCGTTCGACATCGGCAGCGCGCCGAAGGACAGCGGAGAGAGCTGGATCGTCGGCCCGTTGTCGACGTCGAGCATGAAGCTCCGATCGGCGGCGAGCGCGAGCTCGAACAGCGAGCCGGCGAAGCACGAGCCAGGCTCGATCACCGCGAACACGGTACGCGCCGAGAGGTCCAGGCGCTTGAGCACGCGCTTCATCTCGAGCACGACCTCGTGGGCGAACCAGTCGGTCTTCTCCGCTTCGAGCAGCGCGCGGTCGCTCGCCAGGACGGCGGCGGCGTCGCCGGTCGTCTTGACGACCACCAGACCGATTTCCAGATAGTTGAAGCGCAGGTCGAGGAGCGCGTCGTCGAGCTCGCGGAACGCGCGCAGCGCCCACAGATCAGCGCCGAGCTTGCGCATCTCGTCGGCGCTCTTGGGTTGGGGTTGGTCCGGCGCGCGGACGGTCAGCTCGGCGACGCGGCGATCGGGATCCACGCTGAGCGTGACATAGCGGTACGTCGTGGTGTTGCCGTCGCGCTTGGGCTCGAGCGGCGGCAGCTTCACGCCCGCGCCGCTCTTGCTCTTCGCCTTCGCCGACACCTTCGCGATCGTCGCCTTCAGTCCCTCTTCGAAGCGGCTGCGCGGAATGCTCTCGTCCACCAGGCCCCAGTCGACGGCGCGCTTGCCGCGGACACCTTCGGCGACGGTGCTGAACGCGTCGGCGAGATCGCGCCGCACCTTGCGCTTGTCCACCAGGCGCGTGAGGCCGCCGGTGCCCGGCAGCACGCCGAGCAACGGCACCTCCGGCAGGCTGACCGCGGAGCTGCCGTCGTCCGTCAGCGCGATCCAGTCGCAGGCCATCGCCAATTCGTAGCCGCCGCCGCTGGATGTGCCGTTCAACGCCGCGATCGACGGCACGCCGCTGGCGGCGCTGAGATCCTCCAGGTACAGCCGGGTCTCGTTGGTGAACTTGCAGAAGTTCACCTTGAACGCGTGGGTCGAGCTGCCCAGCATGTAGATGTTGGCGCCCGAGCAGAAGATCCGGTCCTTGTCGCTGGTGATCACCAGCGTGCGCACCTCGGGGTGCTCGAAGCGGATGCGCTGCACCGTGTCCGCGAGCTCGATGTCGACGCCGAGGTCGTAGCTGTTGAGCTTGAGCACGTAGCCCGGGCGGAGCCCGCCATCTTCCGGCACGTCCATCGCCAGGCGGGCGACGGGGCCTTCGAAGCTGAGCTTCCAGTGCTTGTAGCGGGACGGGTCGGTCTCGAATCGGATCGGGTCCATGGGGGCAGCAAGGTACCGCCGGACTGGACCTGTATCAAGCACTATGTTGCAGATTGACCTGCAACAAAACTGAACTATAGTGCGTATTCATGAGTGAAGCCCGACATCCCGCCTTGATCGCACTCGGGCGCGCGGTCCGCGCGCGCCGGCTCGATCACGAGCTGACGCTGCACGCCCTGGGCGAGCGCGCGGCGGTGAGCGAGCGCTTCCTCGTCCAGCTCGAGGCGGGCCGGGGCAACATCTCCGTGGCCCGCCTGTGCGACGTGGCCGGCGCGCTGGGCACGAGCGCGGCGGAGCTGCTCCGCCACGTCGGTTCCGCGCCGGACCGGCAAAAGCCCATCGCCCTGCTCGGCCTTCGCGGTGCGGGCAAGAGCACGCTGGGTGCGCTCGTCGCCGAACGTCTCGGGGCTCCGCTGGTCGAGCTCGATCAACTGGTGGAACAGAACGCGGGCATGACGCTGAGCGAGGTGTTCGAGCTCCAGGGCGAGTCGTTCTACCGCCGGCTCGAGCGCGACACGCTGCGTCGCTACCTCGCGTCCGCCGGGCAGGCGGTGATCGCGACCGGTGGCAGCATCGTGAGCGATCCGGAGTCGTTCGAGCTGTTGCGGAGCGGCACCACTACGGTGTGGCTGAAGGCGCGGCCCGAGGATCACATGGAGCGCGTGCTCGCCCAGGGTGACGAGCGCCCGATGCAGAACCGCGGCAACGCGATGGCGGAGCTGCGGGCGCTGCTGCGCGCGCGCTCGCCGCTGTACGCGCAAGCCGACCACGTCGTCGACACGAGCGCGCTTGGACCGGACGGCGCGGTGCGCGCGATCCTCGACGCGGTCACCGGTTAGCCCGCGTCGCCGCGCTCGCACGCCTCGAGGGCGAACAGGCAGCGGAGCTCGCAGTTGTTCGGCGCGGTGGCGTCGCAGCTCGCGCGGCACGCCCGCAGCGCGGCGCGGCAGCGCGCCGGGACGCTGGCGGGGATCGGCGCGTAGGCGCGCCGATCGCGCGCGCACGCCTGCTCGCACGCCTCGACGTCGTAGTTCCGCCGGCACGTGGCGTTGCACGCCTCGTGCGCCTGCGGATCGCGCGGATGGTTGTACTTGTAGCAAGTGTCGAGGCAGCGGCCTGCGCCGTGCGCGTAGCAGTGACGGCGCCGGCACTGCATCTCGTGATCGAACGACGGCGCGTAGGCGGCGGGCGGGGGCGTCGTGACGCCGGCGTCCGGTCGCGCCGGCGCGCTGGGCGACGGCGGCGGCGGCGCGTCGACCCCGGAGCGCGTTCGCGGGGCGCACGACAGCGCGCACGCTGCCAGGACCAGGAGCGCGCGCCTCATGTGCGCACGCGTAGCGCGAGCTCGAGGTGGTGTTCAAGGCGCCGCGCGTCGGAACGCGCCGGACTCCGCGTCCGGCCGGAAATCACGATCTTGTTTCGCGCACGACGCGGGCGCGTTGCTCGCGGTCGGCAACATGCCCGGACGTGAAGGCGTTCCGAGTCGCTGCGCGACATGTCCCCGGCGCTATCGGCGTGGGCGTCGCGGTCGCGCTGGTTGCCGGGGTGTTTCGCGACGTGGACCGCGCCCGCGTCGCGGCGCTGATCGCCGGTACCGGCGCACCCTTGTTGCTCGCGCTGTTGCCGCAGGCGGTCGCATTCTGGAGCGAGACGCTCGGGTGGCAGCAGCTCGCGCGCTCGCTCGGCCACCGGCTCGAGCTGCTCGCGATGCTGCGCGTGCGCGTCGCGACCGAAGCGCTCGCCCAGAGCCTGCCCGCCGGCGTGTTGTGGTGCGAATCGATGAAGCCGTTGCTGCTCTCGCGGCACGCGGGGCTGCCCGTCGCTGCGGGCGTCGGGGTCGCGGCGGGGCGCAAGCTCGCGCGCTTGTGGGCACACGCCGCGTACCTCTCGCTCGCGTTCGTCCTGGGCTTCGCCACGCTGCGCCGCGCGTCGCGCGGCATGCTGGGCGGAGCGGGTCTCGAGTGGCTGGTGCTCGCGACCGCGCTCGCGCTTCTGGTCGCGTGCGTCGCCATGACGTCCGGGCTGTCGAGCAGCGCGCTCGCCGAGCGCGTCCACGGGCTGCTGGTGCGGCTGCCCGTCGTCGGCGCGCGTCTGGCCGCGCGCCGCGCCGGATTCGTCGAGACCGACGTGCACATCGCCCGCGTGGGACGTCTGGGTGCGCGCGCGCTGGCCGGACCGGTGCTGGCGTGCCTGGTAGCGTGGTGCGCCGAGAGCGTGGAGACGCTGATCGTGCTCAGGATCCTCGGCGTGAGCCTCGATCTTGGCGATGCGCTGGCGATCGAAGCCACGGTGTCGTTCGCCCGGCAGCTGTTGTTCGTCGTGCCCGCGGGCATCGGCGTGCAGGACGCCGGCTACGTCGGCTTCCTGGCCGCGCTCCGCGTGCCCGGCGCGCTCGAGATCGGCGCGGCGTTCGCCCTCGTCAAGCGCGGCCGCGAGCTGGTATTCACCACGATCGGGCTCGGTCTGCTGGTGGCGCCCCCGCTGCGGTTCCGCGCCGCACCGGCAGCCCCCTGATCTCCGTTGCTGGAGATCCACGGATCAGGGGTGGGCGAGCGGGCCAAGGCGGGCCTCCCGGGGCTCGGGTGCAGCCGGGAGCTCGCTTGCCGACGGCGCGTTGAAGCCGTGCGGGCGCGACCGCGCGAAGCTCGGCGGCCGGACTCGATCCACGCAGTTCTCGTTCTTGTGCTCCGGGACGATGAACGCGGTCCACGCGAGCACGACCCCGATCCCGAATCCGAGCGCCAGCAGCTCCGCACGGTTGGCCATGCCCCGGATCATCGCCGCCCAGGGTGAGAACCCGGTGACCGCGCGGTGAATTCGGGTGACGGATCTGGAACGGCTGCATCTTGCAGTCGCGAAGACGCGGGTTGACGCGCGCGGTCGCCGGCGCGACGGGCGTACATGGCTATCGAGATCCGGTCCACGCAGCCCGGCGGGAAGCTCGGCGACTTCTTCGACGTCGTCGACACGGTGTACGCGGACGACCCCTGCTTCGTGCGCCCGCTCGACTTCGACATGCGGCAGCGGCTCGGGCCGAAGAACCCGTTCTTCGGCCACGGCGAGGCGCTGCTGTTCACGGCCTACGCCGACGGGCGCGCGGTCGGGCGCGCGAGCGCGAGCATCGACAATCTGAGCCTGGACAAGTTCAACGACGACACGGGCTTCTTCGGATTCTTCGACACGATCGACGACCAGGCGGTCGCGACCGGGCTGCTGGACGCGGCTTGCGACTGGCTGCGCCGGCGCGGCATGAAGCGCGTGGTCGGGCCACTGTCGCTGTCGATCAACGAGGAGCTTGGCACCCTGGTCGAGGGCTTCGACACGCCGCCGATGCTGTACATGTCCCACAGTCGGCCTTACCAGGGACAGCTGATCGAGGGGGCGGGCTTCGCGAAGTGCAAGGACTTCTTCGCGTGGCGCTACCGGATCGGCGATCTTCCGCGGCGCGCGCTCCGCGGTCACGAACAGATCGCGGCGCTGCCGGAGGTGAAGAGTCGCCAGCTCGATCCGTCCCACGTGGAACGCGACGTGCGGCTGGTGCTCGACATCTTCGAGGACGCGTGGAGCGACAACTGGGGCGCCGTTCCGTTCACCGGGGCGGAGCTCGAGAAGATGGCCGACGACTTCAAGATGATCCTCGTGCCCGAGCTCACGTGCCTCGTGACCATCGACGGCGAGCCGGCGGCGTTCTCCATCGCGCTGCCGAACCTGAACGAGCTGATCGCGGATCTGCACGGCAAGCTGCTGCCGCTCGGCTTCATCAAGCTGCTCTGGCGCTTGAAAGTGAGAGGAGCGAGGAGCGCGCGCCTGGCGTTGCTCGGGGTCCGGAAGAAGTACCGCCACGTGCGAAAGTACGCCGGGCTGTCCGCGTTCATGTACGTCGAGATGCACCGCGGCGCGAAGCAGAAGGGCGTCGAGTGGGGCGAGCTCTCCTGGACGCTCGAGGACAACGGCGCGGTCAACGCCGGCATCCGCATGATGGGCGGCGAAGTCTACAAGCGCTATCGCGTATACGAGAAGGCGCTCTAGCCGGACCTTCCGGCTACCACTTCACGTTCACGGACGGCGGTTGGATTTCCGCTTCCACGTTCGCGATCTGGACGTGGACCGTCACCAGGGCGGAGCCGTGCTTCTCGGTGGACAGATCGACGCCGGTCGCTTTGGACAGGTCGACCGTGGGCACCACCTGCTCGGCGCGCAGCGCGCGCACGACCTCCGGCGGGCCGATCACGGTGACGTCCACCGTGTGCGGTGTGGTGATCCCGTTCGGGACGCCAGTCACCTCCACGGGGCGGCGAGCGAACTTCGCCTCGCTCACGCGGCGCAGGATGGTCACGGTGACCATGGCGCTGTGCGGGCCGATGTAGCTCACGCGGTTCGGTGGCGCGTCGATGGCGATGCGGCGGCGGTAGACGCCTTCGGTCAGCCCGGACACGTCGAACGCGGCGAGGCGCGCGAACTGCATCACCTCCACCAGGCTCACGGGGCCGCTCACCGTGATCTCCTTCGGGTCGACCTCCGGCTCGCCCTTGACGACGAAACCCTCGGCGGGCTTGCCGGTGACCGCCGCCTGGACCTCGATCTTGCGCGTGACCACGTCCTGCCAATCCAGGTCGATGGTAGGTGGGTCGATGATCGCCACCTCCATGCCCGGCGGCAGGCTGAACATCGCGGGCTCGAAGACGATGCTGTCCTTGTGTCCCTTGCTCAGATCGACCTCGACGGGCGCGATGCCTGTCTGGATCAGGTTGTCGATGGCGCGGGTGGAGCCCCGGAGCGTGACGTGGATGCTCGCCGGGATCGGCGTCATCAGCTCGCGTTTCGCGCTCTCCGGCGGTAGCCGGAGCACGACGCCGACCGGCACGGTGCGCTGCTGCTGGTCCTCCTGCCCGTGCAGATAGCCGAACAAGCCGAGGGCGAAGGCCAGCGACAGGAACTTGAGCCCGAGGTTTGCCGTGAAGGCCTCCTTGAGCCAGGCCAGGAGCCCCGCGCCCAGCGTGTCGAGGAAGCTCATGCCTTGCTGCTCCGCTCGCCGCCGCTAGCAGGGCCGTCGTCTTCGGGAGTGGATGTCTGTTCGGCGCGGCCGGCGACCGGGGTGTGGATGCGCGTCGAGATCGGCGCGACGATGGGCGGCTTCGCCGACGCCTCGCCCGGCTGCGCCGGGCGGCGCAGCGGCGGCGGGGGCTCGCTGTCGGCCGAGGGGCGCCCGCGCAGGCTTGCCGGCGGCTCCGCGATGGAGATGCGCTGAGGGCGGACGCTGAGCGGCACGGTCTCTTCATCCACCTCCACCGGCGCCGGCGACGGTGTGGCGAGCACGCTGCGCCGCGACGACGTGGGCGTCGCGTCGGCGGGCGGCGGCGCGGGGGTCTGGCTCGGGCGCGAGAGCGACGGCGTCTTGCGCTTCTTCTTGCGGACCTTGGGGCTGAAGATCGCTTCGAGCATGGTGCGGAGCTTCGGCCCGTCCAGGTTCGACGCGATGTTGCCGTTGAAGCAGAAGCTGATCGTGCCGCGCTCCTCGCTGACCACGACCACGACCGCGTCCGTCTCTTCGGTGATGCCCAGCGCGGCGCGGTGACGCGAGCCGAAGCTCTCGTCCACCATGCGGCCCTCGGGCATGGGGAAGAACACGCCGGCCTTGGCGATGCGCAGGTTGCGGATGATGACGGCGCCGTCGTGCAGCTTGTTCATCGCTTCGGGGATGAACAGCGACACGAGCAGCTCGCGTGTGACCGCCGCGTCGATGATGTGACCCTTGTGGACGCCTACGAACTCGTCCAGGTTCGCGTCTTGCTCGAAGGTGATGATGGCGCCCGTACGATGGCGGGCGAGATCCGTGGCGGCGTCCACGACCTCGTCGATGACCTTCGTCTCCGCGGCCTTGCGCTCCGTGCCGAGCCAGGCGCGGCTGCCCACGCGCATCAGGCCGCGCCGGATGTCGTTCTGGAACACCACCACGATGACCAGGATGATGCTCGAGATCAGCGCGCTCAGGATGCTGAGCACGGTGACCAGCTGCAGCCACAACGCCGCCAGGTACAGCACGAACACGACGCCGAGCCCGGCGCCGATCTGCATCGCGCGCGTGCCGCGGAGCACGAGCAACGCGCGATACACGACGTAGTAGACGATGAAGACGTCGAGGACGTCCTTGGCGAGCTGCGCCGGCGCGCGCTGTTGCAGGTACTGCCAGATGCCCTCAAGCATGGCGGGCCACGCTTTCCGGCTGCGGCGTGGCGGCGCGCGCGACGCTGAGCGCCTGGCGCACGTCGCGCACGTCGTGGACGCGCAGCACGCTGGCGCCGCGCTGCACCGCGAGCAGACAAGCCGCGATGGTGCCGCCGAGTCGCTGATCGGGTGGCGACGGATCGCGGGCGGCGATGAACGACTTGCGGCTCGGGCCGACGACAATCGGCGCGCCGGCGTCGCCGAGCTCCGTCAGGCGTTCCAGAAGCGCGTACGACTGCGCGGCGTTCTTCGCGAAGCCGAGGCCCGGGTCGAGCAGGATGTCGCACGCCGGCATGCCGGCTTGCACGGCGCGATCGCGAGCGGCCCGCCACTCGCGCAGCACGTCCGCCACGACGTCGTCGTACGCCGCGTCGGGATAGTCCGAGAAGCCGCGCATGTCGCGCATCGGGCCGCGCGAGTGCATGATCACCAGACCTGCATGGTAGCGCGACGCGACGCGCGCAAGGTCAGGATCCGCGAGGCACGACACGTCGTTGACGAGATGGGCGCCGAGGCCGAGCATCGCCTCGGCCACCTCGGGATCGGCGGTGTCGATGGACACCAGCGCGCGATCCAGAGCGACCGCGTGGCGCACCGCGGCCTCGATGCGGGCGATCTGCTCGGCGGCGGGCACGGGCTCCGCGCCCGGGCGCGTCGATTCGCCTCCGATATCGATGATGTCCGCGCCGTCGCGCACAAGCTCGTCCACGCGCTGCATCGCCGCCTCGGCGCTCGGGTAACGTCCGCCGTCGTAGAACGAGTCCGGCGTGAGGTTGAGCACCCCCATGAGCGCCGCGCCGCGATCACGGCGTGTCGACGATAGAAGGAGATCCACGCGCCCCACAGGTATCCGGTAGCAAGACCCGGGCCGACGCGCAAGCTACGGGGAACATTGACGCTTTGCGCGATGCCGCGGGCCGGGCGGGATGCCTGCCGCATTTGGCATGACTTGGGCGGTGCTGTTTCGCTAGCGTGGCGGCTGGCGCGCTGGCAGCGCCGCGGATCGCGAGAATGCTGCGCACGCGGGTACGAGCCGGACCCATCGCGGGGCTCGTCATGAGCCTGTTGTTCGCTTGTCTGCTCACAGCGGTCCAAGCGGGGGATCGCTATGTCTCCGGGTGGGCGCCGCGCTTCGGCGCGCCGGCGCCCGTAACCCTCCGCGTTCCTTACGGTCCCCGCGTGCTCCGCGACACCTCCACCGGGCGTGCGGACCTGCACTACGAGCACCGGCGGGTGGTGGTCCCGGCGGGGACCGAGCTCCGCCCGGGCAACGAGCTGCACTGGACGGCGTTCGTCTACGAGACGCTCCACCGCCCCCCGCGCTGGCCGCGCCTGGCCGGCATCCTGGTGATCTTCTTCACCTTGCTGATGGGCCTGACGGCCTACCTGCGGAACTTCGGCCAGAGCCGGCTCAAGCTGCTCAGGGTGCAGCTCGGGCTGCTGGTGGGCATGACCCTGATGGCGATCGGCGCGAAGGCGCTGCTGCTCTTCACCGGCACCCCCGAGTTCTGGATCCCCATGGCCGCGGTGCCGCTCTGGGTGGCGGCGAGCTTCGACCGGCGGACCGCGTTCCTGGTGACGGTGGTGCTGGCCTTCGTGGTGGCGTCGCTGCTCGAATTCGACCTGATCCTGCTCGTCGTCCTGCTGGCCCGGGGCATGACGGCGACGCTGCTCTTCTTCGATCGCAAGCACGCGCGCCAGATGATCGTCTCCGGGGCGTTCTCCGGCCTGGCCTCGGCCGCCGTGTACGTGGCCATCGTCGTGACCTTCGAGGGGCACTTCAACGTCGTCGGCGACGTGCTCACCCTGGGCGACTCGGCGCTGGTGGCCTGCGCCGGCGGCGGGCTCCTGGGCGGTGTGCTTGGCGCGGCCGGTCGGAGCCTGGCGGCGCGCCTGCTCGGCAACGTCCCGCGCGACCGCTTGCTCGACCTGCAGGATCTCGAGCAGCCGCTGCTGCAGAAGCTCTCCCGCGACGCGCCGGGTACATGGGAGCACTCACGCGTGATGGCGAACCTCGCCGAGCAGGCGGCGAGCTCCATCGGCGTGGACGCGCTGCTCACCCGCGTGGGCGCCTACTATCACGACGTCGGCAAGACCGCGCAAGCGAAGTACTTCGTGGAGAACCTGGGCCCCGACGAGCGCTCGCCGCACGAGGACCTCGATCCCGAGGTGAGCGCCGACGCGATCATGGCGCACGTCGTGATTGGAACGCGCATCCTGCGCGAAGGCGGCGTTCCGGAGCCGGTCGTGGAGTTCGCGTACTCGCACCACGGGACGCAGGTCGTCGAGTACTTCTGGAACAAGTGCCAGCAGCAAGGCAATCCGAAGGCGCTCGACATCTCGGCGTTCCGCTATCCCGGCATGAAGCCGCAGACGAAGGAGACCGCGATCGTCATGCTCGTCGACTCGATCGAGGCCGCGTCGCGCACCATCGATCCGCCGGAGCGCCAGGCCTTCGAGGCGATGATCGATCGCGTGCTCGCGACCAAGCTCAAGCAGGCCCAGCTCGACGACAGCGGCCTCGACATGAAAGATCTCCGGATCATCACCACGCGCATGGCCGATACGCTCGTCAACATGCACCACCACCGCATCAAGTATCACTGGCAGGTCGAGCGCGCGGAGGAGTTCGGCGTGCCCTCCAACGCGGTGCGCGACTCCGCGCCGGAGATCGAGGTGGAGGGCGAGAGCGACCAGACGCTGCCCGCCGGGACCGTGCCGCCGGCGCGCCCCGCGGACGACGGGGACGAGAGCTGAGCATGGACGAGCAGAGCTTCATGAAGGCCCTGTTCTTCGGCGTCATCGCCGAGGACGTCATCTTCCCGTTCCCCGCTCCGCCGGAGCAGGAGCGCGAGTCCCTGCACCCGCTGATCGACCGGGTCCGCAAATTCCTCGAGGAGAGCGTCGACCCCGTCGCCATCGACGAGCAGCGCTCGATCCCGCAGCAGGTGATCGCCGGGGCGCGCGAGCTGGGCTTGTTCGGCCTGGGCGTCGCGAAAGAATACGGCGGTGCCGGGCTGAGCGTGACGGCGCACGCGCGCGTGGTGCAGGAGGTGGCGGCGCGGGACGCCTCGCTGGCGATGTTGCTCATCGCGCACGGCGCGCTGGGCACGCGCGGGCTCTCCCTGTTCGGCACCGAGAAGCAGAAGCGTCGCTTTCTGCCGCGGCTCGCGTCGGGCGAGGCGATTGGCGCGTTCGCGCTCACCGAGCGCGCGTCGGGTGCCGACGCCGGCGCGATCCGTACCTACGCCGAGCTCGACGCGGAGCGCGGCTGCTACCGGGTCACGGGCAGCAAGCCCTGGGCGACCAACGGCGACATCGCCGACCTGATCACGCTGTTCGCGCGAACCAGCCGCCTCGACGAGGGGCACAAGCCGCGGCTCACGGCGCTCGTCGTCGAGCGCGGCGAGGGCGTGACGACCGGGTCGCGTCGGAACACGCTGGGCCTGCGCGGGGTGGGCATCACCAAGCTCGAGTTCGATGCCGCCGTCGTGCCGCTGGAAAACCAGATCGAGGAGCCGGGCAAAGGCTTCAAGGTCGCGATGGAGGTGCTGAACGACGCACGGCTGGTGCTCGCGGCGTCGATGGTCGGTCAGGCGCGGACGATCGTGAACCTGATCGTGAACCGGCTGTCGGAGCGTCGCAGCTTCGGTCGGGCGATCGGCGAGTTCCCGATCCTGAAGGACAAGATCGCCCGCATGATGGCGGACACCTACGCCATCGAGTCGATGACGTACCTGACTACGGGGCTGGTCGATCGCGGCGTGCCCGATTACTCGCTCGAGAGCGCGATCTGTCGCGTCGCCGGCTCCGAGGCGCTGTGGCGCGTGGTCAACGACGCGACGTCGGTCGCCGCGGGCAGCGGCTATCTCAAGCCGCAGCCCCTCGAGCGTCACCTGCGCGACGCGCGCGGCGCGTTCTTCGTCGACGGCACGAACGAGCCGCTGCGCTGCTTCATCGCGCTCGCGGGCATGCACGGCCCCGGAGAGCGGCTCGGCGAAGTGGTCGGCGCGATGCACGAGCCGGTCAAGGGCTTCGGCTTGCTGCGCGGCTTCGCGGTTCGCAAGGTGCGCGAGGCGCTCCGGCGCGAGCGGCTCGCGCGCGCCCATTCGCTGCTCGCGCGTGAAGCGGTGATGTTCGAGGAGGGCGTCGACGCGCTGTCGAAGGCCGTGGACCGCGCGCTCCGCGAGCACGGCACCGAGATCGCGGAGGTGCAGTACGTGCAGATGCGGATCGCGAACATCGCCATCGATCTGTACGCGCTCGCGGCGTGCCTGGCGCGAACCACGCTGTGCATCGAGCGGCGCGGCGAGGCCGGCGCGCGTCGCGAGATCGATCTCGTCACGATGTTCGCGACGGCCGCCCACGGTCGGATCGCGTCGAACCTGGCGCGCCTGGAGCACAACGACGACGAGCTCCGGAAGGAGATCGCCGCGCGCGTCTACACCGACGGCGGCTATCCGTTCGACGTCATCTGAAGCGCGACGACGCGGCGGTCATTCGAGCTCCACGTCCACGATCCAGCCGAGCCGCCCCCAGTCGGCGAACCACTCGCTGACCGGCGCCGACGCGTCCACCACGCGTTCGGCCGCTTGCCCGAGGGACAAGCCTTCGTCGAGCGCCTCGAGCAGGGCGAACGGCGCGTCGTCGAGCGCCTGGTCGAACAAGTTGCCGTCGACGCGGTAGAGAACCAGATTCTGCGGGCGCCGCTCCGGGAGCGGCACGGGCCCGTTGTCGGCGCGGAGCGCGCGCCGGAGATCGGCCACCGGGTAGTCGACGCGCAGCAGCCGCAGCGCCGGGTTCATCCGCATGCGCGCCGCTTCCCACGCGTCGTCGGGGATCGCCGCGAGCCGGTCCGCGTCGAGCGGCGGCGCGTCCGGGGCGTCGAAGATCTCGATGTAGCTCCACTCCAGGCGCGCCATGTCGTGACACAGCTCGCGGTGCGGCAGCCACGCCGCGGCCTCCACGAACGCCGGCAAGCGCTCGCCGAGATCGCGCAGCGAGAAGCTCGTCGGCGCGACGGCCTCCAGGTACTCCTCCACCAGTCGCTCCCAGTCCGCCTGCCCGAGCACGCCGCCGAGCCCCGGAAAATCTTCCACCAGCGAGGCGGTGTGCCGGAGCCAGAACTGCTCGCGGTAGATCTCGAGCTGCTCCACCGGGGCCACCCGATCATTGCCGGTGAAGTGCGCGCGCGCTTCGGCGACCGTCGCGGCGTCGCCCCCCAGATCGCGCCGCGCACGCAGCCTGTCCGCCATCCAGCGCTGGAGCTCCGAAAGCTCGCTCATGCGTCCGCGCTCTCCCGCCGCCCGCCCTGCACCCACGCGCGGTGCTCCAGCGTGCCGCCCGGTTGTGGTTCGGGGATCGCATGCTTGTTGGTGCCGGCGCGGCCGGCGGCGCGGGTCGAGAGCGCTTGCTCGCGCACGCCGCGCGCGCGCTCGGCCTCCGCCAGCAGCACGTCGAACGCGGGGATCTGGTCGTCCCACTCGATCAGCGTGGAGATCGGCCCCGCGAGCTCGATCGTTTCGCGATACAGGTCCCACACCGGATCGATCACCGGGCCGTCATGCGTGTCGATGATGACGCGGCCGAGGTTGGTGTGGCCCGCGAGATGGATCTGCACGATGCGCTCGTGCGGCACGTTGCGCACGAAGTCGTACGGATCGAAGCCGTGGTTGTACGCCGACACGTACACGTTGTTCACGTCGAACAAGAGCCCGATGTCCGCGCGCTCGGCGATCTCCGAGATGAACGCCTGCTCCGGCATCGAGCTCTGCGTGTACGCCAGGTAGCTCGAGGTGTTCTCGAGCGCGAACGGGACTTCGAGGTAGTCCTGCAGCATGCGCGCGCGCTCGGCGACCAGGCCCACGACCTCTTGCGTGTACGGCAATGGCAGCAGATCGTGCAGCTCGACGCGGGACGCGCCCTGTCCCGCGCCGCACCAACAAAAATGATCGCTGACCCAAGGCGGGTCGATCTTCCTGACCAGCGCCTTGAGCTTGTCGAGGTACGCGCGCGACGGCGGCTCCGGGCCGCCGATGCCGAGACTGACGCCGTGCTGGACGACGCGGTACGTCTCGAGCACGGCGTCCAGGTGGTAGGCGGGCTTGCCGCCCGCGCCCATGAAGTTTTCGCTGATGACCTCGAAGAAGTCGACGTGCGGCCGGTGCTCGAGGATGTGGCGGTAGTGCGGGACGCGCAGCCCGACGCCGACGCCGAGGTCCGGAACGTTCATCGAGCGCGCGGGCGGGAGATCACTTGGGACAGTGGCCGTTGCAGCCGCCCTGGCCCTTGCAGTCGTTCTGGCCGGCGCAGGCGTTCTTCGCGGTCTTGCAGCCGCCCTTGCCCTTGCACTCGTTCTTGGCCTTGCAGCACGCCTTCGCGCCGGCTGCCGCGGCGGCAGGCTTGCCGCTGTGGGGCGCCTTCGCGTGGGGGCCCTTGGTGCAGCCGACCGCGCCGACGAGCAGGCCGGCGGAGGCCGCGGCCGCGAGGGACTTCGAGAAATTCAATGCCATCTGTGATCCTTGTTCCGGGTTCGACGTCCAAGATTACACGGTCTTCGGCGATTGTCCCCCGCCTCGCTCCTCCGCCGCCCTCGCCTCGGCCCCCGCTCCGCGCTCGCACCCCCTGCGCCCTGCGCTGGTGCGCGCCCGGCTCGCTCCGGGCTCCGGGGGTGCGCGCGCTACGCGGGGCCCCCCTCGGCACTGCGCCGCTGTCCCGGGGCCTGCTCCGCCGCGCGAGCCTCGGCCCCCGCTCCGCGCTCGCCCCCCCTGCGCCCTGCGCTGAGGGGCGACTTGCGAGCGCCGTGCGGGACGGACGCGCCGCTATTCGCGCGACTGCGCTGACGCCAGCGTGGCGTCGATGCCGACCAGTGAGATGCGTCGCGCCTTCCGCCTCGGCCGCGAGCTTCCGCGCCGCACCGGCAGGAAAGAAAATGTGACGCGGGTTTTGGCACTGAGCGCGCCAAAATCCGCGTCACATTATAATGTGGAACCCATTTTGGCGCTGTGAGTGCCAAAATCGGCGTCACATTTCTGCCGGGGGGCGCCGCGACGGATCGCGCGCGTGCTCGAGGCGAAGACGCTCGGACCCGGGCACGCGACCAGCTACGCGATCCAGCTTGTCGCAGTCAGCGCGGGACGAGCCGCACGACTTCCAGCTGGCCGCCTTCGCCCGTGGCCCGCTCCAGCGCGTAGCGCGTCTTCTTCGTGCGGATCGCGGCGCTGCGCTCCGGCTCCGACCGCGCGCGCGCCGGTGTGAAGGCCGCGTCGAGCAGCACGAGCGGTCCGCTGCTGGCGTCCAGCGACGGCTCGAGCGGCTCGAAGTCAAGCGCGTCGCGTGCGGCCCAGACCGCTTCAAGCGTGCCGGCGACAAGCAGCCAGACCGAGCCGTCGCCCGGGTGCATCACGTCGACCGCGTGCGAGGGCAACACCACCAGCGCGAGGCCGGCGCGCTCGAGCGTGCCGACGTCGCGGATCGCGCACGCTTCCGTGTAGTCACCGTGCGGCGGCATGTCGGGCAGCGCGCCCTGCCAGCTCGCGAGTGCCTGCTTGGTGGCGAGCAGGATCGGGCCGCCGTCGGTGGCCACGCTCGCCGCGAGCTTGGGGAGCGCGGGCACACGCTTCCGCGGCTGCTTCCCGTCGAGCGCGGCGACGAGCTTCTCGAGCTGCTTGGCGATGGGCCGGTCGGCGACGCGCGGCAGGATCTCGCGCAGCGCGCTCACCGCGCTGCGATCGGCGCGCAGGCGGAGCCCGACCAGGACCGCGTCGTCGCAGTCACGGGCGTCCGCGCTGGCGAGAACGTGGAGCAACAGCCCGGGCGGCGCGCGCTCTTCCAGCTCGTTCGACAGCAGCACGGCCGCGTGGGCGCCGAGGCGCCGGTGGAGGAAATCCCAGAGCGCGACGTCGAGCGTCACCACGCCGTACGCGAGGCGAACGAACGTGACGAGCTCGCCGACGAAGGCCTGCCCGCCGTCGTCGATGGCGGCCAGGCGCTCGCCGATGTCGCGCGCGCCGAGCTGGTAGCGCGCGACGGCCGCGGCGGGCAGCAGCGGATCGCCGGCGGCGAGGTGCGTCGCGATCCGCTCGAGCACGCGCGCGCTCGCCGGCGGGCCCTCGCTGCCGATCGCGACGCCCTGCGCGAAGCCGCGCGTCGTCTCGTCCGCTTCCTCGATCAGGGCGACCAGCGCGTCGTCGGCCGCCGGGTCCTGCCGTTCGCGAAGCGCGCTCGCGAGCGTGCGACCGAGCGCGCTCCCGCGGCGCTGCACGAACAGGTTCCGCTCCTGGCCCTCCATCGCCACGATGTCGGCGGGCCACGTGTCGCGCGCGAGCAGCGCGCGCGACGCCGCGATCAAGGCGGGCAGGGGAGCCTCCCGCGCGGCGGCGTCGAGCGCGGCGAAGGGCTTCGGCTTGCCGGTCCGGATCACGGCGTCGATGAGGGTATCGAGGTCGGGCATGGGTTCGCGCTGGAAGTATATCGCTCCGCCTTCGGCTCGCTCCGGGTTCCGGGGGGCAGCATGCCGCCTGGCAGGTTCGACCAAGGCCGGGTAGCCTCTCTTCGAGGAGCGCGACCGCATTGGACTGGCGACGGGGAGTGAGCACGGACCCGGCGATCTGCCACGGGCAGGCGTGCATTCGCGGCACGCGCGTCCCGGTGTCGGTCGTCCTCGACAATCTCGCGGCGGGGCTGACGCCCACGGAGATTGTCGAGAGCTATCCGTCCCTCACCCTCGATGACGTGTCGGCGGCCGTCTCGTATGGCGCCGAGCTAGCCCGCGAGCGCGTCATCGACTTCCGCGCGGCCGGCGGGTGAGATTCAAGATCGACGAGAACCTCCCGGCCGAGGTCGCGAGCGTGCGTGCGCTCGTCACCTTGGACCTCGATTTCTCGAACGTGCAGGCGTATCCGCCTGCCGACTACGCCGGTCTCGTCGTGCTTCGCGTGCAGCGCCAGGACAAGATCCATGTACTCGACGTGTTCGGCAAGGTCGTTCCGCTCCTCGACGCGGAGGAGCTGACGCACCGCCTCTGGATCGTCGACGAAACTCGAGTGCGGATCCGGGCGTGATGCGAGCACGTGCCCGACGCGATGCAGGCGTGGCTCGGCAACGACGGAAACACTCTCCACATCGAGTCCCCGGTCGTGCGCGACCGCGCCTACTACGCCCTGATCAACGAGCAGATGCGGTTCAGGGGCGGTGTCGCCCATTTGCATCCCGACGGACACGGCGGCGCCGTCGGTGACGCCCCGTTGCCCCCGACCGGCGGCATAGTGAATGGCTGGCACTTGACGTGGGCCCAGATCTCGAGCGACGCCGACTTCTCGTCGCCGGACACCGTGGGTTGGCCCCTCGGGGCGTTCCGCGGCGCGCTGCCACACACCCTTTCCGTCCCCGATCGCCTGCTCCTCGACGGCGCCGCCGCCGCCGCCGCCCGCGACGCGGCGCGCCGCCGTCGCGCCCTGCTCCTCGCCGGCCTGTTCGCCGTCGGTACGCTCGCGCTGGTGGGCGTCTTGCTGGTCGCACGCGTCCGCCGCGCGCGGCGCCGCGCCGCCGGCGCGCGCGAAGCCGGGACCGGAGAGTCCGCGTCGCGCGACTGCGGCGCGGCCATCGCCGTCGTGATCGCGTGCATCGCCGTCGGCGTCGCCGCGGTCGCGCTCCTCGCGATCCTTGGAATGTCGTGACGGCGCACAATCGCGTGTCGGGCGCCGCGCGGGGGTTGTGGACGGGATCGAGTTCGCCAACGAGCTGCCGGCACGACGTGAAGCGGCATCTCGGTAGGCGAGCGCGCAGCCACGTCCAGCAGGAGGAAGCGTGGTGGCCGAGAATCGACCAGCCGCAGGCGCCGACTCCCAGCGAGACTTGGCAGCCCGACCTCGGTTGGACGAGAAATGCCATTTAATTTCAGTACTTTGCGAGGCGTCGGGCGACTCCGGCTAGTTCGCGCGCGGCACGGGGTGGCGACCGTCGCCGTCGCGCGCCGGCGCACCGGCTTCGTTGCTGATATGCTCGGCATCCCGGCAACTCGAGGGCGCTGGCGTCACGTTAAGACGTCTTAACGTGGCCCTGGGGAAGCGATGCCCGCCGCGACCGGGTGGGCGTCACGTTAAGACGTCTTAACGTGGCCCTGGGGAAGCGATGCCCAGGTCGCGAAGACACGCGACGCGCGCGTCGCCCCCGCCTTGCGCAGCGCCTTGCGCAATAGTTCCATATGGAAGTATCCGGACGCTCCGCGCGGTTCCGCGCCGGACCGGCATCCTCTCCCTCAAGCGCGCACGGCGGCTTCGACTTCGGCGACGGTCTTCGGGATGCCGCGCGTGAGGACGTCGTGGCCGGTGTCGGTGACGAGCACGTCGTCTTCGATGCGGATGCCGCGCACGTCCTTGAAGCGATCGAGCGCGGAGCGATCGAGATCCTTCGCGAGATCGCCGAGCTCCTCGGGATTGTCGAGGATGGCGTCGATGCGGTAGTAGCCGGGCTCGATGGTGACGGCCATGCCCGGCGCGAGATCGCGATCGAGGCGCAGGTAGCGATCACCGGCGGCGTCGATGCGGGTGCGCCCAGGCGCGTAGCCGGCGCGATCGCCGAGGTCCTCCATGTCGTGCACGTCGAGGCCGAGCAGGTGGCCGACGCCGTGGGGGAAGAACAGCGCCGCGGCGCCGCGCTCGTACAGGCCGTCCACGTCGCCCTTGAAGATGCCTTCCTCGACCAGGCCGGCGAGCAAGCGGCGGCCCGCGGCGCGGTGCACGTCCAGGTAGCGCACGCCGGGACGCACGGCTTCGATGCCGGCGAGCTGCGCCTCGAGCACGTGCTCGTAGAGCGCGCGCTGCGTGGCGCTGAAGCGACCGCTCGCCGGCCAGGTGCGCGTCACGTCGCCCGCCCAGCCCTCGGGCGTCTCCGCGCCCACGTCGGCGAGCACGAGATCGGCGTCGCCGACCACGTTGTCGTAGCGCACGTTGTGCAGCACCTCGCCGTGCGTGCTGACGATCGAACCGTACGAGCAGCCCATGCCGCTCGCGATGATCTGCGCCTCCATCGCCGCGCGCACCGCGGCTTCGCGCAAGCCGGGACGCGTCGCGGCCATGCCCGCCTTGTGTGCGAGCGCCGTCGCGGCCGCGGCTTGACGTAGCTGATCGATGGCCGCCGCGTCGTGGATCAGGCGCAGCTCGATCATCGCGTCGGCGAGCGCGGCGTCCGCGCCCTCGAGCTCGGGACCGCCACCGGGATCGACGTCGCGGTCGAGCAGCTCGCCGAGCCACAGCGCGGTCTCCGCGTCTTGCGGCGGCAACAGCGCGGCGCGCGCCGGAACGGCGAGATCGTCGATCGGCCGCACCGCGAGCGCGAGCTCGGCCGCGAGCTCTTCGAGCGACGGCTCGGGGCCGGTCCAGAGCGCCTCCTCGGGATCCGGCGGGTGCGCGTACAGCACCGGCTCCGGCCCGTCGAAGAGCAGCACCACGCCCTCGATGGCGCGGCCGACCAGGTACAGGAAGTGGCTCTCCGCGCGGAACGCGAAGCGGTTGCCCGCGAAGTTCCTGGGACGCGAGGTGCCGGAGACGAACAGCGCCGGACCCGGAAAGCGTTCGCGCAAGCGCCGGCGACGCTCCGCGAAGGCGGCGGCGGGACTCGGAGTGGGCCAGAGGGGTGCGGACATGACGCTCGTAACCTAGCGCGCGGGGCCGGAGCCGGGGGCAGGCTTTTCGGGGGATGCCGGTCCGGCGCGGAATCCCGCGCGACCTGGATACCGCGCCGGACCGACAAGACCAGCCGGCTCAGGCGTTCCCGGCGACGCCTTCTGCGACGAGCCGCAGCACTTCCAGATCTTCGAGCGGGCAAAGCTCGATGGCGGGGGCGAGCTTCGGACGCAGCTCCGGGTGGCGATCGAGCGGGGCGAACACGTGGCTCACGGCGGAGAGCGGGATCGCGTGACGGACGAGGCGCTCGTCGGACCACGCGTAGCCGGGATCGGTGCGGACTTCGACGCCCTCCGGGCGGATCGCGAGGACCACGGGGTACTGGCGTCGCAACGCAGCGAGCACGACGCGTTTGCGCTCGACGACGGGCGCGGCTTCGCCGGGGAGCGCACACATCAGGCTGTCGCGCAGCACCGGGGCGTAGCGGAGTGTGCCGGCGCGCAGGCGTTCGCGCGCCGCCACCTTCATGATCTCCGGATCGGCGCCCATGCGCGCGACGACGGCGGCGAGCACGTTGTTGACGGAAAGTTCGTGATCGTCCGGTGTGCCCAGGCGCCGGCTGTACTGCCGGCCGTCGCCCGGCAGGTCGCCCGACGCGGCGCGCCGGAGGACGTCGTCGTAAGCGGCGAGCAGCGCCTTGTCCATCTCCAACGTGCGGAACCGGATCAGGTTCCGCGCCATCTCCAACCACTCCGGCGAGAGCACGGGATCGCCCTGGGCGAAGAGCAGCACGCCCACGAACGCGGCGACCGGAACGCGTCCGGTACGCACCGCGGAGACCGCGAGCTCGCCGCCGGTCCAGCCTGCGTTGGTGTGGGCGAAGGTGGCCGCGGCGTAGAGCGCGAGCGCGCTGGTCGCGAGGCAAACGAAGACGTCGGGCTGGGCGATGCCGCTGAGCGCGACCTCGCCCGTCATGCCGTCGCCACCCGGGGTCAGCTGGCCGTCGCCCAGGATGCCTTCGAGCGCCCATGATCCGGTGCCGTGGGTCAAGCATCCCGAGCCGCAGATAGCGGCGAGGCGCGGCAGCGCGTCGAGCACAAGCTCGGCGCCGGCGTCGCCGGCCTGGGCGTAGGCGTCGTCGAGAGCCGCCGCCACGCGCGCGGCGAACAGCGTGCGCGACGGCGCGTCGACGCACAGCCGCGACGGGTCGATGGGGCGGGCGACTTCCGCCGCGCGCGCATGCCAGCTGCCCGGCGCGCTCCGCGCGCGCGTGTACGGTTGTTGCGCGACGATGCTGGTGAAGCGCTCGGGCAGGGTTCGATACGCCTCGCTCGAGTCCTCCGCCGGCGCGGGCTCACCCAAATCGACGTCCGTGTCCATGATCGCGCTCCGACTCCGGGCGCGCGAAGTATACACCGGCGACCCGCACGCGGCACCCGGTCGCTGCCACGAGTCCAGTCCTTCATGCGCGCGGCTTCGGCGGTAGCGACGCCACCGGCACGATCGGCAGCTGGGGCTCGTGCGCGAGCTGTTCCGGGAGCACGCCTGTGCACGCGTGGCGCGCCGCGCAGCCGGCGCACGCCTCTGGGTGCACGAGCCCTTGCATGAAGTACGAACGCGTGGACTCGGCAAGCTCGCCAAGGGTGAGCTGGAGCGGCCGGTCCGGCTGGAGATCCGGGTGGGCCAGCATCCTGGGGACGATGCACAGCGGCATGCCGACGATCGGCGTCTCGCGTACGGCGGCATCCACGTCCCGGTACAGCGGCGCGATCGTCGCGTACGCCGTCTTGCTCCTCGGCGCGGCGGCGGCGAAGCGGGCGCCCCAGCGCTGCTTCACGAGCCCCTGGAGTCGATCGATGCCGTCGAGCGCGACCGCCAGGAGCAGCGAATGCACGAACGTCTCGACGCCGGCCTCCGCCAGCGCGTCGAGCGCGCGCGCGGTGAGATCGAACGCGCCGGCGCGCCGCATGATCAAGTCGTTGACGGCGGGGTCCGGCGCGTAGAGCGGCACGGCCACGTGGGTGAGGCCCGCGTCGACGAGGGCGCGGACCATGCCCGGCGTGCCCAGGGCGACGCCGGACGTCATGACCTCGACCTCGCGCACGCCCGCTTCACGGCAGGCCGCGATCATCGCGACCACGCCGGGATGGGTCAGAGGCTCGAAGCCGATCACGATTACGCGATCGTACAAGGGCGCGTCGCGGCGGATCGCCGCGAGCACGTCCTCGACCGGCTCCAACGTGAAGCTGTGGGTGGTCTCCTGTCCGCAGAAGACGCAGTCGGCGAGACACGGCGACGTCAGGAGCAGCGCGGCCGTGCGCTCGCGGGCGACGACCAGGCCGGGGCCCGGACTGGTCCGGGCCGGCACGAGGCGCCCTGTCGGAATCTCGTCCTTCTCCGACGTGCCGAGCGCCTCGACCAGCGTGGGCTCGGCGTCGAGCAACGCGTCGCACACGTCCGTCAGCCACGCGGCTTGCCCGGCGGCGACGCCGTCCGGAACGACGGCGAGGTGCCGGCCGCTGCGGAACGAGCTGATGCGTCCGTAGCGCCGTGTCACCGTCAGCGACGCTTCGCCCGCGGGGCCCTGCACCACCACGCCCAGCTCCGCCGTGCCGCGCCGGACGGCGGTCACGTCGAGCCCGCGTTCGCGCAGCTTCGCGAGGACGGGGTCCGCAGCGTCGCTACCACTGGCTGGCTGGGCGGGCTGCGCCGGATCCGCGGCCATCCTGTCCGCGATCAGCGTCGCCAGACCCGAGCACAAGCGCAGCACCGCCCGCGACGCGCCGCTCCCCGGCACATCGGGCACCGGCGCCACGGTCCACGGCCCCACGCTGGCAAACGCTTGGGGGACTGGACCCGCGACGGCGATCGTCGCGCGCTCCTGCGTGGTGGCGTGCTCGACCGCGAGCAACACCCCGGCGCCGCCGGCCTGCTCCCTGACCGCGCGCAGCCGCCACTCGTCGAGCTGGGCGCCGCCGGACAGCCCGAGCCAGCTCGCGATCGCGTCCGACGCAACGACGCGCGCCGCCGCGTCGACCTCCAGCGCCGGGAGCGCGAGGTGCGGCCAGGCGTTGGAAATGCGTTCGAGCCGTCCCTGCTCGAGCTCGCGCGCCAGCCGGCGTGTGACCTCCGCCGCTTCCCGGTCGTCCGCGCCGTGGACGCGGGAGTACGACACGTCGCCGTTGGGCGTCGCCGCGAGCGATCGCCGGCCGGCGCTGTGGGGATCGATGCGGATCTCGATGGACGCCGCGGCGCGGACCAGGGTCAGCATCAGGGCGCCGTCGCCGTGGACGTCCGCGGCCTTCACGCGCCAATCGTCGGCGACGACGAGCGCTGTGGCTCCGGACAGCGTCAACATGGCGTGGACGTTAGCATGTGACAGATGGCTTGACGGCCGCGCCCCGCTTGCAGCTTGATCGCGCCTTGATGAAGGGATCCCACGCCGAGAACATCGCTTCGAAGCTGGCCGAGCTGAAGGCTGCTGGAGGCTTTGGCAGGAAGGCGCTCGGCGCCTTTGGCGGGTTGTTGGACAAGGGACCGGACCTGGCGCTCTACCGGGTGAATCCGCTCTCGTTCGCCGCGTCGAAGGGGCTCGACGAAGACGAGTGTGTCGATCTGTTCATCCACGCGGCCAAGCTCGGGATCTTCCGCATGGAGTGGCACCTGGTGTGCCAGGGCTGCTCCAAGGTGATGGGCGACTTCCGTCGCCTGCGGGACGTCCACACCGAGATGTACTGCGACGTGTGCGAGCGTGACCGGGAGTCGGGGCTCGACGAGTGGATCGAGGTCGCGTTCACCGTGCACCCGCGAGTGCGCAGGATCGCGCACCATCAGCCGGCGCGACTGCCGGCTGATCGCTTCTTCTTCGAGCATGTGCTGTGCCGGAACGTGGTGACCGACGACGGCGTCGTGTACGCGGAGCGCGCCCACGCTTCGCCGCACGTCGTCCGGCGTCTCGCGCCACACAAGACGCTCCGGTTCCGCATGAGCCTGGAGCCCGGCGTCCTCGGCGGGACAATCCGGGCGTCCTACCGGGTCGAGGGCAAGCCCGGCGCCGGGCACCGCCTCAGCTGGACGGTGGGCGTGGAGCGCGAGAAGCTCGGCGGCGTGCTCGCGCCCGGCCCGCTCGAAGGCGAAGTGCGGAACGCCGGCCGCAAGACCGCGCTTGTCGCACTCGCCAACATCAGAGGGAGCCGCCAGTTCCGCCGCGACTCGCTGTTCACGGGGCGACACCTGCTGAACCACGCCAGCTACCGCAGGCTCTTCACCGGCAACGCCGTCGAAGGCGTGGGAGGGCTCGGCGTGAAGGACATCACGCTGCTGTTCACGGACCTCAAGGGATCGACGGAGCTCTACCAGAAGGTCGGAGATCTCAAGGCCTACGACCTCGTCCGCCGTCACTTCGAGCACCTGGGCCGCGCTGTGCACGCGAACCGGGGCGCGATCGTGAAGACGATCGGCGACGCCGTGATGGCCTCGTTCGGGCGCCCCTCCGACGCCGCGCGCGCGGCGCGGGAGATGCTCGCCGCGATCGCCCGCTTCAACGCCGAGCATGCGGAGGAACCGCTCGCGCTGAAAGTGGGCGTCCATCGCGGTCGCGCGATTGTCGTCACCCAGAACGGCCGGCTCGACTACTTCGGCCAGACCGTGAACATCGCGGCGCGGGTGCAGAGCGCCGCGCGTGCCGGCGAGATCTGCGCCAGCGACGAAGTCATGCGCGACGCCGACGCCGCCGAGCTCCTGCGCGGCGCGCGCGCGGAGGAAGTGACGCTCCGGGGGTACCGCGACGCGACGCTCCTCTACCGCTACGCGTGAGGCGAACGCTGGCGCTAGCGACGCCGCGTGACGCGAATCAGCCTCAGGCTCGGCGTGTGACGCACTTCTTCAAGCTGGAAGTGACCAATCCGCCAGGCGCGCGCGTGGCGCGCGAACAAGCCAGCGGAGCTGTGCAGCAGTCGCGTACCCCCCACGACAATGACCCACGCGACGCCATACTTGTCGAACGCCTGCTCGACCGCGCGAGAGCCGTCGATGGGAATACTGATCGCGGAAGCGTTCGTGTTAGCGATGACGTAGCAGGGTAGGTTGCTCGCGACGACGGCAGTTCCGAGCTGGGAGTCGATGCTTTGCAGGTCCTGCTCGGCAGTGCCGATGCGCGCCTTCGCGCGGTCGTCGTAGAACGACAACGGTCGCACGATGGCCGCGACGGTGACACCGACGATCACGATAGCCGCGCTGTGCTGCTTCCACGACCGCGTGCCGCACCACAGCTGCACGCGGTCGACCAGTGACTCCACGGCGAGCGCGGATCCGAGCATGACCAGCGGCACCAACCCGTGCAGCGTTCGCATCGACACGAACATGGGCCCTGTCGCGACGCCGACGAAGACGGCGCACGGCAGGCCCAAGCACCAGAGCATGGTGTACGCGACGGAAGTAGTCCGAGCGCGGCGCGTCAGCGGTGCGGCGCCGGCCACGACCGCGAAGCCGACAAGAGCGAGACTGCCCGGCACGATGTCGAGCAGCGTCCGCACGACTTCGGCCACCCTCGCATCGATGTTGCGGGGGCTCAGGCGCCCGGTGAGGAGATCCACGTGCGGCCGCGCGCCCCACACGTAGAGATCCATCTGGTCTTTCAGGCGCACCGCCTCGGCGTGGACGCCCAGCGCTCCGGCGCCGAGTGCGATCGTTGCAACCAGAACGGCGAGCTGCACCAGGGCGACGCGCCGAAGCCCGGCGCCGCGCGAGGCCCATAGTGCCCACAGCCAGATGAACAGCGCGATGATCGCTCCGTCGGGTCGTACCTGGTACAGCAAGGCCGCGCACACCGAGGACCATGCCCACCGCTTCTGGAACGCCAGCAGCAGGGCGACGAGGAGCAGGAAGTCGTAGAGCGGGATCGACTCCGTGTCGAAGCGGTAGGTGGAGACGGCCGGGAGCAGCGCGAATCCGACGACGAGCGCTCCGGCGAGCAGGCGCGTTCGCACGACCCGATAGACCACAACGAGGGTCGCGAATATCGCGACACCGCCCGCCGACAGAACGGCCATGATGATGTTCGCGACGTGCTGGGTCCGTCCGAAGACGACCAGGAATGGCACGAGCAGCATGGACGTGAGGCCGCCCCAGTAGTCGAACGGCGCCGTCGGTACGTGGGGTGGCTTGCGGAGGAAGTGCCAGACGATGGGCTCCTCGAGGCGACCCGTGCGGGCGATGTGTTTCGCGACGCCGAAGTAGTACGCCGAGTCGTTCTGGAAATTGCCGACGGCTCGCGAGCCGATTCTCACGTACAGGATCGCCACCAGCGCGCAGAAGCCCAGAACCGAGACTTCCCACGGTCGAAGGGCGTCTCCGAGGGTGGGCCCAGCCGGCCACCCTCTGAACGCGTTCCGGCCGGAAGTCACGCCGTACAGCGCCAGGGCACCGGCGAACACCGCGGCGGTGAACGTGGACGACGACGGGACGACCTGAAGCAGTGCGAGCGGCAGCAGAGGAAGACCGAGGCCAGGCATCCGTTGCCACGCGCTCCGCCACGCATCGCGGATCCCGGGCTGCTCGATGCCCACCCCGGCCGCGCCTACCAGAAAGAGCAGCGTCAGGGCGACGAGCAGGCCGCTGCCCAGCGCTCTTCCCAGCTCGTCGAACGGCACTCGCGCTGCTTGCACATGGAAAAAGTTGAACAGACCGCACGCCGCAGCCACGAGAGCGACGATCCGGACCGCGCCCAGCACAGCTCGCATCGAACCCTTGCTTCGGGCGGCGTCGTCGGCTCCTGGCACGTCGCCGCCGAGAGCATAAGGCGTGCCGGCAACGCGACTCGAATATCGAGGGAAATATGGGACTCCCGGTATTCGCCGCGCGCGCGTCTGGCACAAACAATCTGGCACAGCTGGCGTCGCAAGCTGGCGCAAGCGCGACCTGAATTACCCCTAGGGGTGATTGCCGAGACCTGCGAGCACCGAGGCGCGCGCCTGCAAGACGGATGCTACGCTCGACGGAGACAACTGACTGGAGGCTCGTGCAATGACCTGGAGTTCGAGGGTGCCGCTCGTCGCTTTGTTCTTGACGTGTGTCGCTTGCAGCGGGAGCACCGTTGATGGACAAGGCGGCGGTGCCGCGGCTGCCGGAGCCAGTGGGACCGGCGCGACAGGAGGCTCGGGTGCGGCGGGCGGGACGGCGGGCGCCACAAGCGGCGGCTCCGGCGGGGTTGGAGGAAGCGGGAACGCTGGTGGACAGGCCGGCACTGGCGGGAGCGGAGGTACAGCGTGCAACGCCAAATGCGGAGCGCCCGGTTGTCCTCCATGCGAAGGCGCGGCGATGGTCGGCACCACGATGGCGGACGGTACGGCCTACCGGATCGACTCGACGGAAGTCACGAATGCGCAATATGCGCAATTCATTTCGGCCTCGGTAGACCCGTCGACTCAACCGGCGGACTGCACGTGGAACACTTCCTTCGCTCCCGACATTTCGAACGGAGGCTGCACTGCGGCGATCGAGGATCCCGTCAAGCGCGCCAACTATCCCGTTGTGTGCGTTGACTGGTGCGACGCCCGCGCATACTGCGAGTGGGCGGGCAAGCGACTGTGTCTGGGCAAGGGCGGTGCGCCTACGAATGGCGAGGAGTCCGGGGAGTGGAGTTCAGCCTGTAGCGCCCAGTTCACGCGTAAGTTTCCGTACGGGGACACGTACGACCCTACGGCCTGCAACGGCAAGGACCTGGCTGCCGGCGGGCTCGTTGAGGTCGGCTCGCTACCCGGATGCGAAGGAGGAATCCCAGGCGTCTTCGACATGTCCGGCAATGTTGAAGAGTGGGTAGGGAGTTGCGCTGGGGCGGGCGCTGATGCGCAGTGCCGATCATCAGGCGGAAGCAACGAACTTTGCACGAGGCCAACCTCAAGTGTTCCCCAAGCGGGACATTCCTGCCCGGTCGCTCGCAACGAGCGATCTGGGCTTCCGATGCTGCGCGGATCCGCTTCCTTGACCCCTGGCCAACTCGCGTTCTGGTCGGCGATTGCAACGCTCTGTGCCGGATGCGGCGGCCATGTCGACACGGGCACCGGCGGCCAAGCTGGCGCAGGATCGTGCGTCGACACGTCGTCGTGTTCGACACCCGATTCTGGTCTCGATAGCGGCGCCGACGGTACCGCTATCGACGAAGGTGGCCACGACGCGACGCTGGACAACGCAAACGAAGTCGGCACGGACGCCGGCGGTGACGCCTCGCCTGACGCCGACGCCGCGAGCTGCATGCCGATCGACGGTACGGTCGGCCCATGCGATCCAATCGCAAAGTGCGGATGCCCGCCAGGTCAGGCCTGCGACAACCCGGAGAGCGTGCTGGACGCCGGCAACATCATACCCATCACCGCGTGTCGCCAGACGGGTACGATTGCTGCGTTCGCGGGGCCGTGCCAGTTCGACGAGGATTGCGCTGCGGGTCTGGCGTGCGTCTACGGCGCTTGCTATCCGTACTGCGTGCATGACTCGGACTGTCCCGGCGCCGATCCGTACAGGACGTGCCTCCAGCTCGGTCCATACCGACCGTACGGCGTATGCACGCGACAATGCGACCCCGTGGACCCGTCACGCAGCGGTGGCGGGTTCTATCCCTGCGGACCGGGCGGACGCTGCGAACCGGCATACGAGCAGCTTCCGGGGCTCAAGCCCGGTCAGACCGAGTGCGGACCTTGGGTCACCGAGCCACCGGTAGCACCCGGTGCGGCGTGCGACGACAGCGAGGCCGCGACGCGATGCGACCTCGGCTACCTGTGCGCTCCGCCGGACGACGGCAGCGGCAAGGCCGGCTGCGACGCGGCATTCTGCGCGGGCGTGTGCCGCCGTTGGTGCCGCGTCGGCGAGAACGGCTGCAATGGAAATCCCTGCGTGCCAACCGGACTGTACGCCGGCCCGACGGAGCTTGGGCTCTGCCCGTGATCGCGGCCGGCTTGGTGGTGCCCGTCGGCAACTGATCCACTTGGTCACTTGGTCGCTTCGTTGCCTGGAAAGCCGCCGCCAGCGCGATCGGCGGAATCGCATCATGCCGACGTCGGGCTCCCGCGCGCGGGCTTCGGCCCGACCAGCGTGCGCAGCGTGCAGCGCGCGACCTCGTCGCCGCTCTCGTCGCGCATGCTGACGAGCACCGGGTACTCGCGGCGCTCGCTCGTCTCCGGCACCGGGCAGTCGCACACGCCGCGGATCGTGCCGCGGGCCTTCTTGACGTACTCGATGTCGAGGCCGGCGACGATGAAGCGCGCGTCGTCGGGGAGCGCGTAGGCGAGCGCGACGTTGCCGGTCATCTCCGCCAGGTTGACGAGCGCCACGGCGTGCACCGAGCGCAAGTGGTTCCGCACCGAAGGGCGGTCGTGCATCACGACCTCCGAGTGGCCACGGCCGAGCTCCACGACGCGTGCGCCGATGGTGGCGGTGTACGGCGCCGCGCGTCCGACCAGCTTGCTGAACACGCGCTTGCCGCCGGGGAGCCTGGCCAGGCGATCCCACAGATCGCGGATCAGGTTCCGCGGGCTCTCCGCGAGCCTCGACGGATCCAGCGAGGCGAGGGGACCGGGAAGATTCATGGCGGACGCGTAGCACGAGCCCCGCGCGCGGTCCGCGCGCAAGTGCGGTACGCTAGGCCGCGACATGCCCGGTCCCGCATTCGCCCTCGCCGTCGCTCTCGGCATGAACGTCCACCTGCCGCCGAGCGACACGCTCGATCTGGCAAAGGAGCTCGGCGGCCAGTGGGTGCGTATCGACTTCAACTGGGACGTGGCCGAGCCGAGCGAGGGCACTTACGCGTGGTCGACGCTGGATCAGGTGATCGACGACGCGAACGCGCGTGGCCTGAACGTGTACGCGACCATCGGTTACACGCCGGCGTGGGCGTCGATCTCCGGCGACAGCGCGGGCGACGGCCCGAAGAACGACGTGCCCGACCCGGCGAAGTACGCGCAGTTCGTCAGCGACGCGGTATCGCGCTACTCGGGCAAGGTCGCGGCGTGGGGAACGTGGAACGAGCCCAACCTGTCGGACTTCTTCGAAGGCACGAAGGAGCAGTGGATCAGCGACGCGTTCGAGCCGGCCGTCGACGCAATCAAGTCCGCGTGCCCGACGTGCATCGTCGCCGGGCCGGAGCTCGCGACCGTCGGCAGCCTGTACGAGGACTACCTTCGAGCCGCGCTGACGTCGCGAGGTTCGCAGCTCGATGCCGTGAGCTTCCACGACTACGCGGCGTTTCCCGAGGACGATGCGTCGGCGGGCAAGACCAAGGACAGCTTCTACAACAAGCTCGACGATCACCGCGTGCTGAAGCTCGGCTCGACGGTGGTCTACGAGGGCAAGAAGAGCATCCGCGAGGTGCTGGTCGAGACCGGCTACGCCGGCAAGCCGGTGTGGCTCACCGAGACGGGCGCCGAGGCCGCGGTCGGCGACGCGGCCGCGCTCGCCAAGCAGCAGAGCTACGTCGCGCGCGTGATCGACGCCATGATCTGTCGTCCGTGGTGGCAGCGCACGTTCTTCTACGAGCTGAGCGAGGAACACCCGAACGGCATGTGGCCCGACATCCACTGGGGCCTCGCGCTGAGGACGAGCGATCCGGACGCGACGCCCGCCGACGACTTCCAGCGCAAGCCGGCCTTCGACAATCTGGCGGCACGCGTGACGGCGTGCGCCGCCGGCGCGGCGTCGTGCGCGCCGGCGGCGTGCCCGTCGGGGAGCGCCGGCGCGGCGGGCGCGTCCGGCAGCGCCGGGGCGAGCGGCGCGGCGGGCACGCTTGGCGCCGCGGGTGCGAGCGGCGCGGCGGGCGCGAGCGGTGGAGGCGCGGGCGTAGCCGGCGGCTCCACCGCGAACCGTGCGAGCGCGGACGCGTCGGGCTGCGGCTGCCGCGTGCCGGCCGCGCCGGCGCGATCGCGCGGCCCCTGGCTGCTGCTGGGTGCGCTAGCGCTGTTCGTCTCGCGCCGCCGGCCGCGCCGGACCGGCAAACCCTGGATCGGACTAGGCGCTCGCGCGTTCCAGCCGCGTCTCGGCCTCGGATCACGCTCTCGCGCCACGCGGCGTCGACCGGCGTGACGAGATCGACGATCTCCTCGGCGCTCTTGCCGTCGATCAGCGCCTGGCGCGCTTCCGCGGAGCCGGTGAGCAGGTCGAACGCGGGGATCTCGCTCTCGAACTCGTACGGCTCGGTGCGGAAGGCGAACGCTTCCGGAGCTTGCTCGCGCGCGAAGGCGATCAGGCGCAGGTACGCGGCCACGGGCCGGAACAGCGCCGGGTTCGTCACGTGCAGCATCACGCCGTGGCAGACCTGGCCGGCGTGCTTCTCGAAGCTGGGCTTGAAGCTCGCGGGACGTACCAGCGCGCCGACGATGCCGGCCTCGTTCATGCGCGCGGCGAGCAACGCGCCGTCGAGGAAGGGCGCGCCGACGAGCGAAAACGGCGTCGTCGTGCCGCGACCTTCCGACAGGTTCGTGCCCTCGACGAGGCAGCCGCCCGGATACAGCAGTGCGGTCTCGAGCGTGGGCATGTTGGGCGAGGGCCCGATGAACGGACGTCCCCACGCCTCCGCGCTGCGATGCCGCTCCCAGCCGCGCGTCGGCACGACGGACACGGCGCCGTCGGCGCCGAGCGCGAGGCCGTCCCGCTCGGCGAACATCGCGACAATCTCGGCGACCGTGAGCGCGTGGCGGATCGGCAGTGGCTCGAGCCCGACGAAGGACAGGAAGCCGTCGTGCTGCGGCGCGCCCTCGAGCGTCGCGGGATCGCCGGAGATCGGGTTCGGGCGATCGAGCACCACGGTGTGCACGCCGGCGGCCGCGGCGGCGCGCGCCGCGAGCAGCGCGGTCCACACGTACGTGTAGTAGCGGCTGCCCACGTCCTGGAGATCCACGACCAGCACGTCGATCTTCGAGAGCTGCTCGGCGCTCGGCGACAGCGACGCCTTGGTGTCGCCGTACAGGCTGACGACACCGTCCGTCTGCACGGCTTCCTCCGCCTGCGCGACCGCGGCGAGGCCGTGCTCCGGCGAGAACACAAGAGACGGGCTCGCGCCGAGCTCGTCGAGCACCGCCAGCGTGCTCCGGCCGCGCCGGTCGATGGCCGCCGCGTGCGTCAGCACGCCCACACGCGAGTCTCGCAGGCGCCGGCGAAGGCCGGAAAGCTGCGCGCCGAGGAGCTGGTCGAGTCCGCAAAGCATGGGAATCCCTACCAGATCGGTGGAGGTGCGGGAACGCTGCCCTACTACGCAACCAGTTGCGTACGGGTGGCCTCTAGGCTAGCATTTTTTGCACAGTGCGGCGCATATTGGTGGTGGACGACGAAGAGAGCCTCCGGCTCGTGCTGCGGACGCTGCTCAGGCGGCACGGCTACGAGGTCGAGACGGCGGCGAGCGGCGAGGAAGCGCTCGCGCTGGTCGACTCCTTCGGTCCCGACTTCGTGCTGACCGACGTGCGCATGCCGAAGATGGGCGGCCTGGACTTGCTCGCGACGCTGAAGGCGAAGGGCAACGGCGCCACCGTCATCGTGATGAGCGCCTACGGCAACATGGATCTCGCCATCGAGGCCATGACCGCCGGCGCGTACGACTACGTGCAGAAGCCGTTCAAGCCCGACGAGGTCGTGCTCGCGCTGCGGAAAGCCGAAGAGCGCGAGCTGCTCCGGCGCGAGAACCGCGTCCTGCGCGAGGAGATCCGCAAGGAGAGCAAGTTCGAGGACATCCTGGCGAAGAGCGCGAAGATGCAAGAGATCTTCCGCACCATCGCCAAGATCGCCGAGTACAAGACGACGGTGCTCGTGACCGGCGAGAGCGGCGTCGGCAAGGAGCTGGTCGCGCGCGCCATCCACCGCCGCTCGAGCCGTCGCGGCGGGCCGTTCGTGCCCGTCAACTGCGGCGCCATCCCGGAGAACCTGCTCGAGAGCGAGCTGTTCGGCCACAAGAAGGGCGCGTTCACCGACGCCGTGCAGGACCGTCGCGGCCTGTTCGAGGAGGCGACCGGCGGCACGCTGTTCCTCGACGAGATGGGCGAGCTGCCCCTGGGCTTGCAGGTCAAGCTGCTGCGCGTGCTCGAGGACGAGAAGATCCGGCGCGTGGGCGAGACGCGCGATCTCAAGGTGGACGTGCGCATCATCACCGCCACGCACCGCGACCTCCAGGCCGAGACCAAGGCCGGACGCTTCCGCGAGGATCTCTACTACCGGCTGAACGTGCTGCCGATCCACGTGCCGCCGCTCCGCGAGCGTCGAGATGACATCCCATTGCTCATCGATCATTTCGTCACGCGCAACAACGCGCGCCTCGGGACCAACATCCGCGGCCTCGACACCGAGTCGCGCCGGCTGCTCTACGAGTACGCGTGGCCCGGCAACGTGCGCGAGCTCGAGAACACCATCGAGCGTGCCATGGTGCTCGCCGAGGGCGATCAGATCATCGCCGCCGATCTGTCCGAGCGCATCCGCGAGGCGCGCGATCCGGTGCAGATGCAGCTCGCGAGCGGCGAGCTCAGCGTCAAGAAGACGATGCGCATCATCGAGGAGATCTTGATCCGGCGTGCGCTGCAGAAGACCAAGGGCAACCGCACGCGCGCCGCCGAGGTGCTCGAGATCAGCCACCGCGCGCTGCTCTACAAGATCAAGGACTACACGATCACCGATCTGTAGCTGGTTGTCGGTCCGGCGCGGAACCGCGCGCCGCGCCCTCCGCCCCACGGATCGGCCGCGCGCCCCCCGCGCCGCCTCCGGCTCGCCGGAGCCCGGGGTTCCGCGCCGGGCCGGCAAACCCTCGAGAATGTGGGTGATCGGGCCTGCTTCCCGCAGGGATCAGCAGGGGTTTTGACGGGACGGCCGGCTTGGGTAGGATTCGCCCATGCGAGCGGCATTGATCGGGATTGCGGCGGTTGTCGGCCTCTCCGCGTGCGGGCCTTCCTACGGGGGTGGCCACGTGAAGACGCCCGACGAGCTTGTGGCGGAGCAAGAGAAGCTCGCGGACGAGCAGGCGGAGCACTCGAAGGGCGACGACGACACGTCCGACGCGCCCGCCGGCGAGACGGATCTGGAGAAGAAGCGCGAGTTCGACACCAAGCAGGCGACGCTCGAGCTGCAGCGCGCGACGCGCTCGGCGGAGAGCTGCGCCGGCGTCGTCACCGAGGCCGGCCCGAAGGGCAAGGCGACCGTGACGCTCAGCTTCAAGAACGACGGGCACGTCAAGTCGGCCACGATCGACGCCCCGTTCGACGGCACGGAGCTCGGCAAGTGCGTGCTGAACGCGTACCAGGCCGTGATCGTCCCGACCTACGTCGGCGAAGAGAAGACGATGACCTGGCCCGTGGACTTGAGCGGCGAGAAGAAGGACAAGGCCGAATAGGCACGGATCGACGTCGCTGGCCCGTCGGCCGGCCAGCGTCGCGCACAATCCGCGTCGCGCAGCCCAACAAACCGTCGGGCTGCGGCATACGTACTTGGAGATGGGTCGCAGCGCCTGTCTCCGGCATGTCGCTTGCTATCGTTGATGCTCATGGAATGCCCCGCTTGCAGCCACCAGAACGCAGACGGCGCGCGCTTCTGCTCGAGCTGCGGCGCGCTGCTGTCGGTGGAGCCGGGCGAAGGGCTGGTCGGGCAGACGCTGGGCGGTCGCTACGCCGTCCGCCGCGTCATCGGCGAAGGCGGCATGGGCGTCGTCTACGAGGCCGAGCAGCGCATGGGCTCGCACCTGCGCAAGGTCGCGATCAAGACGCTGCTGCCCGAGCTGTCGCATGATCATGCGTTGGTGTCGCGCTTCTATCGCGAGTGCGGCACGGTCGCGCAGCTCGAGCACCCGAACACGATCCGCTTCTACGACTTCGGCGAGACGCCGGACGGCGCGCTCTACATCGCGATGGAGTTCGTCTCGGGCCAGGCGCTCACCGACGCCATCGCCCAGGGGCCGATGCCGGCCGCGCGCGTGCTCAAGATCCTGCGTCAGGTGTGCGGCGCGCTGCACGAGGCGCACGGGCTCGGCATCATCCATCGCGACCTGAAGCCGGACAACATCATCTTGACGGATCGCGCCGGCGAGCGCGACGTGGTCAAGCTCCTCGACTTCGGGATCGCCGCGCGCACCGGGCCGAACGCCGAGGGACAGACCAAGCTGACCCAGCAGGGGACCGTGCTGGGCACGCCGCCGTACATGAGCCCGGAGCAGCTCGCCGGTCAGCCGCTCGACGGGCGCAGCGACATCTACTCGCTTGGCGTGATCGCGTACGAGATGCTCACCGGGCAGCTGCCCTTCGACGCCGACTCGCCGTGGATGTGGGCGCACAAGCACATGACCGAGCCGCCGCGCTCGCTCGCGACGTTCCCGGGGCTCGACATTCCGCCGGTGATCGTGGACGCCGTCATGCGCGCGCTCGCCAAGCGGCCCGACGATCGCCCGCGCAACGCTCTGGAATTCTACCGCGAGCTCAGCGCTGGCGAGCTTGAAGGCTTCGTCGATCTCGCGCCGCCGGAGGAACGCTCGCCGGACACGTCGCCGATGGGCGCGCCACCGCCGATGCGCCAGGTCGCGACGGAAGACGAGCCACTCGTGTTCGCGCCGGCGGTCCGCACGGCGTCGGCGATGGCCGCGCCGGTCGCGCCGCCCGTGCCGTACCGACGTCGATCGCGAGGGTGGGGCTGGATCGTCGCGGCCGGCTCGCTGATCGGCGCTGCGGCGGTGGCGGCGCTGCTCGTCTTCGGCCAGCCCGGGCAGCCGAGCCCGACGCTGCCGCTCACGGCGACGGCGCCTGGGATCCGCTGCTCCCGCGACCACCGTCGCGCCGCTCGTCGATACGACGGCCGAGCCGATGAGCGAGCCACCCGACGAACCGACGATGACGCCGGTGCATCCCGCTGCGCCCAAGCAGCCGAGCCACCCGACCGCGCCGAGCCAGCCGGCGCCGCCGGCTTCCACGCCGTCGACGCCGACGTTCCCGGTGCCGGTGCTGCCGCCGCCCGCGTCGGCCAACCCGACGCCGACGCCGCCGCCTACCGTCCATATCCCGAACCTTCCGCTGCCGAACCTGCCCGCACCCGACGCCGACGGCGGAGCAACCGAAGCCCCCCTCCGGTCCGACCGGCGACGCGGCGTGCGCGCAGGCGAACGCGCTCGCCGGAAGCAACACGGAGGCCGCGGTCGCGATGTACAACCGCTGCCGCGCCACCGGCGGAAGCCCGGCCGCGCAGCGCAACGCGTTGTCGCGGATCCGCAGCGCCGCGCCGGCGGTGGTGCGCTCGCGCGCGTTCCGCGGCGACTGCGCCGGCGCCCGCAGCGCCGCGAGCGCCGCCGCGTCGATTGGCGCGGGCGCCGCTGCGCAGGCAGAGGTGTCGAAGGCGGGCTGCTGACGTTATCGACGTCGCGACGTCGATGCCGACGTCAGAGCAGCCAGATGCCGAGCACGAGCAGCATGGCGCCGACGGCGACCGACGCCATCGCCGCGATCTCCCACGGGCCCGTGCGCGGATCGGTGAAGCGGAGCTCGATCGAGGCGAAGCGGCTGGCCTCGCGGCGCTGCTGGCCCGTCAGGGCGAGGTTGGCCGCGCGGATCGCGGTCTCGTGCGGCTCTTCGTACATCCGGCCGTGTCTTTGCACAGCTTTCGCCGGGATGTCGAGGGTGACCGACCACGCCGCTTCAAGTGCGCGGAAATCGGGCCTTTCCCTTGCTCTCCCACCACTCGCGGTAGCGCTCCTGCGCGCGCACGCGCTCCTTGCGGGGCAGGTCGTCGTAGTAGCCGAAGTACTCCTTCGTGAGGCTCTTCAGCTCGTCGCCGGCGGAGCGGCGGATGTCCGGCGTCTCGTGCATGAGCGCGTCGATCAACCACTCGATGCGGTGCTTGCTCGCGTGCGTCTCCCACCAGCCGAGCCACGCGCCGAGCTCCTTCGAGAAGTCCTGGCGAGCCAGCACGACCAGCGCCCAGTGCGCGCTCTTGACGATGTCGCCGTTGGCGTCCTCGAGCAGACGGGCGAGGCGCGGCACGGCGCGCGCCTCGCGAAGATCGGCGAGCGCTTCGATGGCTGCGTGCCGGACCTCGTCCGACTGCGTGGTGTCGGCGGCCAGGGCGCACAAGCCGTCGCGCAGGGCCGTGCGCGAGTCCGGGTCAGCGACCAGCAGCCGGCCTGCCGCCAGCGCGCTCCGGTGCACGTCCGGGTCGGGATCGACCAGCCGGCGCACGATCGCCTTCGCGGACTCGGCGCTGGGCATCTCGCCGAGCAAGCGCGTCGCCCAGCTGCGTACGTCCGGGCTCGAGTCGGCGGTGCGCACGACGAGATAGGGCACGGCGGACGGGCCCAGGCGCGCCAGCGTGCGCAGCACCGGTCCGCAGTCGGACGCGCGCATCGGGCCGTCACCCTGGCGCGGCTCGGCGTTGATCGGTCCGGGGAACTGCGCCACCAGCGCGCTGATCGCCGCGTGACCCAGATCCACGAGCTTGTCGCCGGCTTGTTCCTCGCCCTTGACCAGTCGCGCCACGAGGTCGCGGCAGTCGGCCTCGACGTCGACGATCACCGACGGCAGCTTGAGCTCCTCCGAGCTGTGGCGCGGACGCAGGCGCCGCGGCCCGTAGGCGACGGAACGGGAGGACGGCGCGAGCGGCACCTCGCCGCGGCGCAACGTGCCGGTCGGCTTGCGATCGCTGTCCGCCAGCTCGTCCTCGTCGAGCTCCGACTCGGACACGGAGATGTCCGGTCCGTCTGCTTCGTCGAGCGCCGTCTCCGGCACCAGCTCGAGCTTCGGATTCGATCCCTCGCGCCGCGTGGCGGGCATGCCCGTGGTCGCATCCTCGCCGGCGCGCGGGGCCGGCTTCGGGCGGAGGCTACCGACGCCCGGTCGCGTCGCCGATTCCTCGGCGGGAAACGCCGGGCGCGCCGAGGCGACGTCCCAGCCGTCTTCCGGCGGCTCCTCGACGTCGTCCCGGGCCGGGCTCGGCGTCGAGCGTCGCGTGAGCGGGAACACGGGTGTCAGATCCGCCGCGCGATCCGACTCGATCGCCGCGGGCGTGCCTTGGGGTGGCGTGGAGACCCGGTGGTCGTCGCCGACGCTGATGACGGGCCGCGCGATCGCGGCGTTGTTCGGCGAGGTGCGTTGCTGCGCCGCCCCGACGTTCACCGTGCGGTTCGGCTGGACGCGCGCGTCGGCCTTGTCCGGCGTGCTGGCGGCGGGCGCGGGCGCTTGGCCGCTGACCAGCGTGCGGTGCTGCTTCGGGGGCTCGCGCTCCGGCCCCGTCGCTGTGGGCAAGGGACTGGGCCCGGGGATCGCCAGCGCCTGGGCGAGGGCCGCGGCGCGCTCGTCGATGCTGGGCCTCGGCGCGTGCTGTGGTCGCGCGCGCGCCGGCGGCGGCGTGGCCGACACGCCGTCGCGCCCGCCGCGCTTGCGGCGCATGATGACGCGCTCGAGCGCCGCCGAGACGAGCGGCGCGAACGCGATCACGTCCCCGACCTCGGACAGATCGACGTCGGCAGCACCGTGATCGCCGTACACGATCAACACGCAGCGCCCGCGGACCACGATCGGCAGCAGCAGCACGACGCGCCCGGGCCGGCGGTCGAGGTCCTTCGCCAGCGCCGCGTCGATGCCCTCGTCCGACAAGCGGACCAACTGGAACGCGCCTTCGCGCGCCGTCGCGAGGGCGCCCGGCAGATCGAGCGGCACGCCGACCCCGGTGATGCGCGCGCGGTTCGCGCCGCGCCCGCGTGCGTCGCGGCCCTCGGCGATGTCGCCGTGGACGGCGAACAGCGCGGCGTACTCGAAGTACTGCGCGATGAAATCGAACGACGCGCGCAGCACGTCGTCGCGCGACTCGGCGGCGAGCAGATCCTGCTCGGCCGTCGCCGCGGTGTACGGCCCGCGCCGTCGCGCCCGTCGCCTCGCGGGCCTCGCCGCAGCGTTGGCCCACGCCGCGAACTCCGGCGCCGGTCGCGGCTCGTGTTCCTGCGTCTCGCGGGCAATCGCCGCCGAGCGCAGCGACACGGGTCCAGCGAGCTCGGGCTCGGGCTCGCTTGCCGTTTGCGACGGATAGGCGAGCGGCGGCAGCGACGGGGGCCGCGGCAGCCGCACCGGCGCGTGCGCGCCGTCGCGCGGCGGCAGCGAGCTTGGGCTCGGATCCGGCCGACCCGATAGCTTTGCGATCAGACGCAGCGTGCGCCGATCCATCGCGAGGCCGTAGTCGCGGGCGATGGCCTGGAGGATGCGCACCTGCGGGGCCGCACGCTGAAGGATGCCGACCCCGAGCGCGAAGCCGAGATCCTCTTCCACCTCGCGGGGCAGGGGTTCGGAGACCGCGACGACCAGCGATCCGTCACGCTCCTCCAGCGGGTAGACGCCGTGCCGGCGCGCGACGTCTCCGGGGAGCAGCGCGAGCGTCGCGCTGCCGGTCGGTGGAAGCTCGCCGATCGGCGCCGGCTCGAGCGCATGGCTCTCCGCGAGCAGTCCGGTCAGCTCGGCTTCGCTGACCGCCGCGAGCTCGAGCAGGTTCGTCGCGAGGTCGCCGCCGTAGAGCACCTGCCGCGCCAGCGCCTCCTCCACATCCTTCATGGACGCGATGCCGCGCTTGACGATGCTGGAGCTGAGAGTGGCCATAGGGCGCCCGGGGCGACCCCCGGCTCTGGGAATTGTCGTGGCGGGTGCGGGCTTGTCAACGCGCATGTTGAGGCGCGGCCGCAGCTCTGGCAGAGCGGGAACGTGGCCGTTCGAACCCAGCTCGACCCGCCGATCCTCGTGGTGACGCTGGATCGGCCCAAAGCCAACGCTTTCGACGAGGCCCAGGTCGAAGCCCTGGCCGAGGCTTTCGAGCGTGCGGAGGCTGTCGGCGACGCGCGCGCGGTCATCCTCGAGGGCGCTGGAGAGACGGCGTTCAGCGCAGGAGCGGACATGGGAGCGGTCGGCCCGCTGGCGGAACCGGAGGGGCTCGCACGCTGGACGCGGCGCGCGCACGCGGTGCTGGACCGGATCGCCAGCTTCCCCGTGCCGGTGATCGCCGCGATCCGCCGGCCGGCGGTCGGCGGTGGGCTCGAGCTCGCTCTGGCGTGTCAGCTACGCGTGATCGCGCGCGACGCGCACGTCGCGCTGCCCGAGATCCAGCGCGGCTACCTGCCGAGCTGGGCGGCCGTCGAGCGGCTGATCCCGCTGTCGGGCGCCAGCGTCGCGCTCGACCTGCTGCTCACGGGTCGACGCGTGTCCGCCGAGGAAGCGCTCGCCTACGGCATCGTACATCGCGTCGCCGACGACGCGCCCGCGGCGGCGCGTGAGCTCGCCGAGCACATCGCCGCGCTGCCGCCGCTGGCCGTGCGCGCGGCGCTCGATCAGATCCGCGGTGCGCTCCGCGGCGACGACCGCGACGCGATCCGCGCGCGCGAGCTCGCCGACCTCGAGCGCCTGGTGCGCACCGAAGACACCGTCGAGGGCGTGCTCGCGTTCTTCGAGAAGCGCGCGCCCGCGTTCAAGGGACGCTGAACCGGTACCAGGACTAGGGGCAGTCGCCGCTGATCGGGTACGCGCTCGCCGCGAAGCCGGCCTCGAGATGGAAGGCGTCCTTGCAGGTGGCGGTGGCCGCGGAGTTGGTCGCGATGCACCAGTCGCCTTCAGGGCGCGCGCCGCCGGTCCACTGTGTGGAGCTCTTGCAGTAGCCGTCCGCGCCCTTCCAGTCCGTACCGGCCAGGAGCACGCACAAGCTGAAGTTCAGATCGGGCACGAAGACCTTGTCCGACTCCTCGACGCCGATGTAGCCGGTGATGGTGCCGCCGTTCTGCCAGGGGTAGATCGGCGGATCGACGGTGGTGTCGGGCAGACAGTCCACGGCCGGATCGAGCTTGTCGCCGTTGTACGCGCCGATGCAGTTGTGATCGGCGCTCCACGTGCCCTTGAACTCCCCGCCGTGGATCGGCAGGAGCACGACGTTCGTCGTGTCGCCCGGGGTGACGAAGATCGGCACCACGATGTCGACGTTGCTGGCCGAGAAGTCGTTGCCGGTGACCGTCACGTCGATGGTCGTGGGCGCGACCGGGATCTGCGCGTTCGGCAGCACCGCGAAGCACGCCGGCTGCGACAGGTCGGTGACGGGCAAGCCGCCGCCGGTCTTGAGCTTGTTGTTCTGCGTGTCGAACTGGAACAGCCAGTTGAACGTGCCCTGGCCGTTCGCGTTGCACTCCGGCTGGTTCAGGTCGACGCCCTTGTTGATGATGTTCTCCTGAAGGAACTTCGTGGCGAGCGCCGCGGGTTTCTGCAGCTGGATCTGGGTCAAGCGGCCGTTCCAGGTCGTCTGGCCGGTATTGTCCGCCTTGGCCAGGCACTCGTGCCCGGGCCCGGTGGCGCCTTGCGGGCCGTAGCACGCCGCGGCAGTCGGGAAGCAGTCGCCGCTGCCGCCACCGCTGCCGCCGCCACCGTTGCTGTTGTCGCTGCTGCACGCCACGACCGCGCCCAGGCACAGGCCGAACAGGATCGGAAGACGGAAACCAAGCATCATTGGAGTTCTCCAGAAGGACCGCGAGGGCCCGGCAAGATATCACTTCCGCGCCGGCCCGACCCCTCGAAATCGCCCAGCACTGTCATGGGCGTCACCGTTATGTCACCATGCTGCCGCCCGCATGACACGCGACAAGCCGGGCTCCAGCATGGCGATCTGGGGCTTCGCCTTTGGCTACTTCGCCTGCTACGTGCCGTACAGCGCGCTCACCAAGGCGCTCAGCTCGGGCTTGCTCCAGGGCATGAACCACGAGCCGATCCCCGGTCCCGAGCTGCTGCCGGTGACCACGATCGCGTCGCTGTTCGGCATGTTCACGTTCCTCTCCGCGATGCGCTGGTGGCGCTTCGCGGGGCGCCGCAGCATCGGCGCGCTCTCCGTCCCGTTTCCCGGCATCTGGACGTTCTGCTCCGGGCTGTGCACCGCCGCCATCATCGCCACGACCACGCTCGCGTACACGTTCAGCGGCGTGTCGATCGTGTTCATGATGTTGCTGCTGCGCGGCGGCGTGCTCGTGATCGCGCCGATCGTCGATTTCGTCAGCCGCCGCCACGTGCGTTGGTTCTCGTGGATCGCCCTCGCGTTGAGCTTCGGCGCGCTGCTGGTCGCGTTCTTCGGCGGCAGCGAGGGCAGCCTGGCGCTCACCGGCGTCGCGCTCGTGGACGTCTCGGTGTACCTGGCGGGCTACTTCGTGCGGCTCCGCTTCATGAGCCGGCTCGCCAAGTCCGGCGACGCGACCGCGACCAAGCGCTACTTCGTTGAAGAGCAGATGACGGCGACGCCGGTCATCGTGCTGTTGCTGGTCGTGCTCGCGCTCGTAGATCGCGGCACGCTGATGCACCAGGTCCGCTTGGGCTTTGCGCCCTTCGTCACCGGCGCGCACCTCGGCACGCTGCTGGTGATCGGCCTGTTCTCCCAGGGTACGGGCATCTTCGGCGGGCTCATCCTGCTCGACAAGCGCGAGAACAGCTTCAGCGTGCCGGTGAACCGTGCCTCCAGCATCCTGGCCGGCGTGCTCGCGAGCACCAGCCTCTACTTCTGGCTCGGCAAGCACGCGCCCGGCGCTACCGACCTGTTCGGCGCGAGCCTGGTGATCGCCGCGATCCTCGTGCTCAGCCTGCCGGGCGTGCTCGCGAAGCGACGCAACACCGCTTCCGCGACCTGATCGATCTGCCTGGGTTTGCCGGTCCGGCGCGGAACCGTGCGCGTTCGCCGCTCAGGCCAATACGGCTCGCGCGCGTTCGCGGAGCGTCGCGAGGTCGTAGTGTCCGTCCCACAGCTTCTCGTTGAAGTACCAGGTCGGCGTGGTGTGGACGCCCGCGGCCCTGCCCGTCTTGACGTCGCGCTCGACGCGGTCACGGAGCATTTCCGTGCCCAGCATTGCTTCGAGCGCCTCCACGTCGAGCCCGGTCGACTCGAGATCGGTCATCACGTCGCGCGCGATGATGCCACGCTGATGCCCCATGAGCCGGTCGTGGACGTCCCAGAAACGCCCGAGCTTGCCGGCTGCTTCCGCGACCTCCGAAAGGATCTCCGCGTTGGCGTGGATCTGCCGCAGCGGAAAGTGCCGGAACACGAACCGCATCGGCACCGCGAGGCTCGCCTCCAGCTCGCGCAGCACCGACGCCGAGGCGCGCGTGTGCGGGCAATCGTAATCGCCGTACTGAACGACGGTGAGCGGCGCGTCTTCCGGACCACGGATGTGGTCGTCGGCAAGCAGGGGCGGCATGGTCTTCATGATCGCTGGCGTCATAGTGCGGCCACGCCGCCGTGTCCTCCAGCAACGACGTGACGATTCCAGATCGAAGCCGTCACCCGCAGGATATCCAAGCCGATTTTTCCAGAGCGACCGTGCAATTCCTTCGCAAGCGTTGCCACGCCGCCACTCCGGAAGCTTGCGCGGAGGCTCGCCGCGGAGCACTTGAGATACCCATGCCCGGCGGGCGCACGCGAAGACTCCCGACGTCTGTGTGCGGCGGCTTGATCGCGCTGGCGCTCGCCGCCGCGGCGGGCTGCGGTCGGCGCACGGCGCCGGTCGGGACGGACGCGGCGGCGGCGGCGCGCGAGGTGGTCGTGCGCGCTCCGGTTGCGCTCCGGGTCGCGCGTGGCCTCGACGAGCTGTCCGTGGAGCTCGATCCGGACGCGCGGGGGACGATGACGGTGAAGGCGACGCCGCACAGCGTGCTCGGCGTGGCGTACACGACGCGCGTGTTCGAGCGCGGAGGGACGCAGGCCCTCGGCGAACGGCGCGGCACTGTGCCGGGCGCGGGCTTCGACCTCGGCGCCCAGGTCTGGCGCACCGGGCCGGACGCGCTCCCGCAGCGGGACAAGAAGTACGTGGTGGAGATGCGCGTGGTGCTGTTCGAGACCGACGTCGCACCCGGGCCGCGTTGGAACCCGCACGCGGGTCGCTTCCGCTCGCTGTTCGAGCGCACGCTGCGGCAGTCGGAGGAGTGACACGCTCGCGTAGGAGCGCAGCACCGTGCCGCCGGTGCCGGGGGTGCTGCCGGAGGGGTTGGCGGCCGCGTTCAGAAATCGATACCTGTAGCTGCCGATTTCACGAGCGCGCGCGATAGGCGATGCGCACCTTTTCGCCTCTCCTCGACGTTTGATGGGCGCTCGAGCGTGCGCGTAGCGCGCGCAGCGCCGGTCGCGTACCTGCCGCTGTTCTGGGCGGTGGAGAACATCACGGATTTCGCGGTGCAGGCACTGCGGCCTGCCTCGTGGCGCTCCGTCCGACCCGGACTGGAAACCGGAGGATGGCAACGCATGATTCGTCAGCCCTCTGTGTCAGCGTAGTTGTCGCCTCGGAATCTGGTGGCGCCACGCCCGCGTCGGCGGATCGCTGTGCTGTTCGAGGGCGACGGAGATCTCGCTCGTGGCGCTCGCGTTCGGCATCGAGCTTGGTACGGCGGGCGTGCAGCTCGCCCTGTGACCACCCGCCGGTGTCGGAGTCGTGCCAGAAAAGGGCTTACGGCCACACCACTGGCTTCGGCACTGCACGCGGCGTCTTCGTGCCATCGTCGAGATCGGCACGGTCGTTGACTCCGCGCCGTTGCGCAACGATCGTCCGGCACTCGATCGCGAGGCGCCATCCCGCGCAAAGTAGGGTCGTGACTCACCGCTCACGCCGCCTGGCTCCCCGCCGAGAGCACCCCGAGCGCGGCCCGCAGCAGCGCTTCGACGCCGTCGCCGTCGTCGACGCCCACGTGGACACGCGCCTGCTCGATCGCACGCCGCGCCTCCCGCTCGTTCCTGGTCGGGGCCTCCGTCCCTCCGTCCCCTCGACTCGCTTCGCTCGCTCGCTTCGCTCGGCAATCCGCAGCAGCTCCGCGTGCACGCGCCGCCAGTCAGAGATATTCCCACTCATATTTCCCTCCCTCCTGCTTCCGCTCTACCACGAGGTCTTTCGACGCTCGGAGCCGTGCACAGCCGCGCGATCGCGTCGTCGATCACGCTTCGAGTCGCTCTGCCTCCGCGAGCGCGACACGCGGCGCGACAAGCCGCCCACGTCGGCCATCGCGAGCACGATCGGCGTTCGACGACCAGCGGCACCGCAGATCGCGTCAAACACATTCGACGATCGCGCGTCGATTTTCCGGGATCCGCTCGGCGCGCGACTTCGCGTCACCCACGTGGGCGCAGCGCCGACAAGCGCGACGTACTCGGCGAACGTCGGGAAGCCGAGCTGGGAAATCCCCTCATATCAACACAAAGACCAAAGCAACGGATTCCGCTGCGATCCCGACCCATGGGAATGGCACAGGAAGATCGGAAGGTCGGAAGATTTGGGGATGGAACGGACGAGGTGATCGGAGCGCCCGATTCACGAGGCGCAGGTCATCACCTGCCCACGTCTTTCCCGCCTACCGGTTGGTCTGCTCGTCGACTTCAACGTCACGGCCCTGCGGAACGGCCTGCGACGGCTCACACCCGAACACCCCGAATCCTTGAAAACCTTCCGCTCTTCCGATCTTCCTGTGAAAGTCCAAATGAGGGGATTCCTCAGGAAGCCGAGCCGCCCGTGCGCGCCGTCAGTCGGAGATCTTCCCACCCGTCTACCACGAGATCTTTCGAGCCCCTGAGCGGCGCGCAGCCGCGCGATCGCGTCGTCGATCACGCTTCGAGTCACTCCGCCGCCGCGAGCGCGACACGCGCAGCGACACGCCCCCCATTGACCAAGACCTGTCGAAGCTGCGTTGGAAGCGGCCGGCCGGTGACCTCCTTCGTGAGTCCCTCGAGCATCGGAAACGCCGGAGATGGTGCCACGACGACCCTCGTCGCCGGGACGGACTTCGCCGGAACCGGGCAACCAAGCGTGCGCTCCGTCAACTCGTCGAACTTGGCCAGCGCGTACTTCCGGTAGTCCTGATCCCCCGCAGCCGCGCCATCGAACCTGAGCGCCAGCATCTGCGGACTGGTCGAAGGACTGGTCGAAGTGCCGCGCACCCGGCCATGGCGGGGCGGAAGATGCGCAGTGCCGCGGCGGTGAGCAGCACCACTGTTTCCGTCCTGGTCACCAGGGCGGCCACGCGTCCCGCGCGTGGCCGCCCACGTCGGCGCGTCGCTCCGCGCTACGCGCTTACGCGGCCTTGTCGAGCGCGCGCGCCTTGCTCGGCAGGGCTTCCAGCGTCGCTTCGAGCAGCGCTTCGCGGAGCACGGGCGTCGCGAGCAGCGCTTCGCGCGCCTTCTCGCGGCCGTGGCCGATGCTCGAACCGGCGAACATCAGGTGCGAGCCGCTCTTTTCCGCGACGCCACAAACAACCGCTGTGTCCAGCAGATCGCCGGTGGCGTCGATGCCGAGGCCCCAGCGGATGTCGAGCTCCGCCTCGGTGAAGGGCGGGGCGCACTTGTTCTTCACGACCTTGACGCGGGTGCGGTTGCCGACGGTCGTCTCGCCGACGGTGACCTTGCCGATGCGGCGCACGTCGAGGCGCACGCTCGCGTAGAAGCGCAGCGCCGTGCCGCCGGTGGTCGTCTCGGGGTTGCCGAACACGACGCCGATCTTCTGGCGCAGCTGGTTGATGAACACGAGCGTGGTGTTCGTGCGCGACACGACACCGCCGAGCTTGCGCAGCGCCTGACTCATCAGCCGCGCCTGGAGTCCCATGTGCGAGTCGCCCATCTCGCCCTGGATCTCGGCCTTGGGCACCAGCGCGGCGACCGAGTCCACGACGATCAGGTCGATGGCCTCGGAGCGCGTCAGCATCTCGACGATTTCCAGCGCTTGCTCGCCGCTGTCGGGCTGCGAGACCAGCAGCTTGTCGAGATCGACGCCGATGGCGCGGGCGTAGCGCGTGTCGAAAGCGTGCTCCGCGTCGATGAACGCGCAGATGCCGCCCGCCTTCTGCGCCTCGGCGATGGCGTGCAGCGTGAGCGTCGTCTTGCCGCTCGACTCGGGGCCGAACACCTCCACGATGCGCCCGCGCGGATAGCCGCCGGTGCCGAGCGCCTCGTCGAGGGCGAGCGATCCGGTCGGGATCACGTCGATCGGATCGAGGAAGGCGTCCTCGCCCAGGCGCATGATCGCGCCCTTGCCGTGCGCCTTTTCGATGCTGGTGACGGCCGCGTTGACGGCCCTTTCCTTGTCCTTGTCCGTGTCGGTCATTGTGTGTCTCTTTCTTCCCGGTCAAACGACGTGGGCGCGCATGTGCGCTTCACGCCAGGGGATCGCGATCGAGCAGTCGCCCTTGCAGCGCCTCGGCGACGTGCGGCGCGCGCACGCGGTCGACTCCGTCCAGATCGGCGACGGTGCGCGCCACGCGCAGCACCTTCACGTACGCCCGCGCGGACAGGCCGAGCTGCGGGATGGCCGTCTCGATCAGCTGGCGGCCCTCGCGGTCGAGACGCGCCACGCTCTCGAGCTCGCGCGCCGGCAGCGACGCGTTGGTGCGTCCGCGGGCGCGCTGGCGCTCGCGCGCGGCGACCACGCGCGCGCGGACCGCGTGCGACGACTCGCCGCCGCTCATGCTGACCAGCGCCGCGACGTCCACCGGCGGCACCGGCACGTGCACGTCGAGTCGATCGACGAGCGGCCCGCTGAGCCGCGCGCGGTAGGCTTGCACCTGTTTTTCGCTGCAGCGGCAGTCGCGCCGCGGATGACCGTGGTAGCCGCACGGGCACGGGTTCACCGCGCCCACGACCAGCGGAGCCGCGGGGAACCACGCCCGCGCCCGCGCCCGCGCGATGCACACGCGGCCGTCTTCCAGCGGCTGGCGTAGCGACTCGAGCGCGCCGCGCCGGAACTCCGCCAGCTCGTCGAGGAACAGCACGCCGTTGTGCGCCAGGCTCACCTCGCCGGGACGCGGCACCTCGCCGCCGCCCACGAGCCCGGCTTCGCTGACCGAGTGATGTGGCGCGCGGAACGGCCGCGCCGTGACCACGCCCTTGTCCGCTTCCACGAGCCCCGCGACCGAGTGGATCGCGGTCGTCTCGATCGCCTCCTCGAACGTCAGCGGCGGCAGGATCGTCGGCAAGAGTCGCGCGAGCAGCGTCTTGCCGCCGCCGGGCGGGCCGATGAACAAGATGTTGTGATTGCCCGCCGCAGCGACCTCGAGCGCGCGCCGCGCCGCCGCTTGCCCGCGCACGTCCGACAAGTCGCCGACGCCTTTCGCGCCCACCGACGGCGCGAACGGCGTGCGCCGCGCGCGCGGCAGCTCCGTGCCCTCGCAGAAGTGCTGCGGCGAGCTCTGTCAGATCGCGCGCGACGTACACCTCGAGCGCGTCCACGAGCCCGGCCTCGGCGGCATTCCCGGCCGGTACGATGGCGCGCTTGCAGTACCGCGCCGCGCCTTCGAGCTGCGGCAGGACGCCGCGGATCGGACGGATCGCGCCGTCCAGCGAGAGCTCGCCGAGCACGAGCACGTCGTCGAGACACCCTTCGGGCAGCTTGTCCAACGCGCCGAGCGCCGCGAGCGCGATCGCCACGTCCAGCGCCGCGCCGCTCTTGCGCAAGTCGGCCGGCGCGAGGTTGACGGTGATGGCGTACGCGTCGAGCAGCACGCCCAGGCGCGCCAGTGCGCTCGCGACGCGAACGCGCGCCTCGCGCACCGCCGCTTCGGCGAGGCCCACCATCTGGAAGTGCGACGGGCCGCGATGGCAGCAGACTTCGACGCGGATCGGATGCGCGTCGAGCCCGACCAGCGCGCTCGCGTGCGCCGTCGCGAGCCCGAGCGGCTTGCCCTGGATCGTCGCGTTGTTGTTGGAGGTGGCGACCATGCCAGGGCGCCAGTGCACCCGCCGTGCCGCGCGCAAGTGCGCGGGACTTCACGATCGCGGAGCTGGCGAAGATCGGCGGCCGGCGGCGATCGCCGATCTTCGCCGATCGGGATGGGATGCCGGTGCGGCGCGGTATCCTGCTGAACTCTGCTCGTGCCGCACCACACCCTCTTGTGATCGCGCGCACTTCGCCCCAGGTACTCCGGGTCTGCGAGGAGGAATCCGATGAGTGTCGACGAGATCCGTGGCAAGCGCGTGTTGATCCGGTTCGATGGCGAGAAGTGCATCCACTCGCGAGGCTGCGTGCTCTCGCGTCCGGACGTGTTCGTGCCCAACGTCGCCGGCGAGTGGATCCATCCGGACGCGGCGACGCCCGAGGAGATCGCCGGGCTGGCGCTGAATTGTCCGAGCGGCGCCATCGCGTACGAACGACTGGACGGCGGCGAGAGCGAGAAGCCGCCGCTGGTGAACACGGTGCACGTTCGCGAGAACGGCCCATACGCCGTACACGCGCAGATGACGATCGAGGCGCACGGTCCGATGCTGCGCGCGACGTTGTGCCGCTGTGGCGCCTCGAAGAACAAGCCGTTCTGCGACGGCAGCCACGCCGCGGCGGGCTTCGAGGCGAGCGGCGAGCCAAAGACCCAGGAGTCGCCCGCGCTCGCCGCGCGCGACGGCTTGGTCGAGGTGACGCCGGCCCGGAACGGTCCACTCGTAGTCACAGGTAATCTGGAGATCTGTGCGGGCACCGGCCGCACCGTGAAGCGCGTGACGAAGGCCGCCCTGTGTCGCTGCGGCCACTCCGCGAACAAGCCGTTCTGCGACGGGACGCACGCCAGGATCGGGTTCCAGGCGGATTGATGCGCGAGGCCCCGCGGCCGAGAGCCGCGCGGCGCGCACGGACTGGGCACGAGCCACGAACGGGTGATTCGGTATTGCGAGCGCGCCGGGGAGGAAGGCAGTGCGCCGTCGTGGCCGAGCCGCTCGGTCCCTACGCGACGGGTTGAGCCGCGCGTGCAGGTTGCGCTACGGTCGCGCCATGGACGCGATCTATCGCAAGGGATGGTTCAAGTTCGCGACCTACTGGGTGGCCGGCTATTTCCTGCTGTTCGTCCTGTTCTGGTTCGCCGCGGCGTCTGGCCTTTTCTCCGGGGCGGCTTTTATCGTGATGTTCGCGATCCACGGGCTGACGATGCTGCTGGCGTTCGTGCTGTTCGTCCTCTACGTCATCCACATCGCCCAGAATCCGTTTCTCGACACCGGCGGGAAGATCCTGTGGGTCTTCGTCATGCTGCTCTGCAACGTGCTGGCGATGCCCGTGTACTACCAGCGTCACCTGACGCGGACGTGACGCTCGGTGTAGGGCGACGCTTGCTCCGGCACCGCGCCGGACCAACATCCCCGGCCACCCGTGTAGGATGACGTGGTGTCGGAGGAGGAGGAGCTCGACCAGACGCTGGAGCGCCTGCTCGACGGGGGGGCTCCCCCGGCCGTCGTTGCTGTGGAGCTGGTGACGCTGCTGGACGCGCGGCCACGCCTCGACGGGCAGCAGACCGAGCGACTCGAACGTTGGTTCGCCTCGGCGTGGTCGGCGGACATGCCGCGGGGGACAGCGGAGCTGATGACGCGCGTCGTCGATCTCGCGGAGCTGCCACGTGCGCGGGAGCTCGTCCACGCCGAGGACGAGGACGACGACGACGAGGAGCACGACGACGAGGACGACGAGGACGACGAGGACGACGAGCCGGCGTCCCTGCGCGTCGCGCGCGAAGCGCTGGGCGTCGAGGCCGGGGCGTCGCCGTCCTCCGTGAAGCGCGCCTACCTGCGCATGGTCAAGCAGCACCGGCCCGAGCGCGATGCCGAGGGGTTCCAGCGCGTCCGGGCGGCATACGACCGGCTGCGCGACGAGGCACCGGCGGCACGCGGCGCGGCGGTCGGGGCCAAGACCGGGCGAAGGGTGCCAGTAGACCAGCTACCGGTCGATGTCGTAGCGCCGACGCATCCACTGGCGTCGTTCTTCGAGCGTGCGCGCTCGCTGCGTCGCGGCGATCCGGAGCTCGCGACGATCTGGCGCGAAGCGGTCGAAGCGGAGCCCGGTTCGGCGGAAGCTTGGCAAGCCCTGCACACGTCGCTGATGTCGTGCGACGAGCCCGCCGCGGCGGCGGAGGCGCTGGTCCACGCGATCGCCGCCGGGCACGGCTTCCTGCTCCGCTTGCTCGTGACGGCGCACCCGGACGCTGCGCCGCCCAATCTGCTGCGGCGCGCGGCGGCCGACCCCACGCTCGAGGCTTCGACGTTGCACGCCGCCGTCGCGCAGAGACGCTGGAAGCTCGCGGCGCGCTGCGCGCGCTCCTGCCTTGAAGCGGCGCTCCGCAGCGCCGAAGCGCGCGTCCCCCTCGACGACTGCCTCGCTGCGCTATTGGGTCGCGCGAGAAAGGGCGCGCGGAGCGAGGTCCGCGAGCTCTCCGCCCTGGTCGAGCGGTACCTCGCACAAGCGCCGCGCGAACTGCGCGCGAGCGGACTCTCGGCACAATGGGCGCTGTCGTACGAGCTTGCCGCGTCGTCGAAGTGGATGGGACCGGTCGCGTACGAGACCATGGCCGCGGCGCTACTTTCGGAGGACGTCGCGGGTGGGCGCGTGCGGCTGGCGCAGAGGCTCGCGGACCGCGCGAAGGAACGCCGGAAGATCGTCCGGCGAGCGCCGCTCCTCGCCAGCTTGTTCGAAGTCACGGCGCCGCCCGCCGCGCCCGCCGTTCCCCGAAGTATTCCCGAAGCGCGTCGGGGGGGGCGTCCCGGCTGGGTCCCCGTGCTCATCGCGGCGGTGTCGCTGGTGCTGTACCTCGCGCGGCCCACGAGGACGGAGGCTCCCAGCGTCGTGTCCCCGTCGCACTGGGAGATGCCGGATCCCGAGCCGCAGGAGGACGCGGGTTCCGCGGGCGCGGCCGGCGCGAGGGACGCCGCCGCTTTCGAAGCCGGCGACGCCGGCGAAACCCGGCTCGAGGCCGCCGCCGCGGCGTTGCTTCGCTATGCGCGGCGCACGCGGCGGTCCGACGCGGAGCGCGTCGCGACGACGATGCTCGATGCCGCGCGCGCGCACGATTGCCCGACGCTGTGGCATCATGCCCACGATCTGGTCCTGGTGGAGGACATCACCAGGCCCGGCAGCGATCTCCGGTTGCAACGCTTGAGTCTCGACCTTTTCGACCAGCTGTCCTCGACCTGTCGTGACCCATGACGGAAGAAGCGTACGTCGGCATTGATCTGGGAACGACGTATTCCCTCGTCGCGATCGTGGAAGGCGGCGTGCCGCGCGTGCTGCCGAACCGGATCGGCGAGCTTCTCACGCCGAGCGCCGTCTCCGTGACGGACGACGGCACGGTGCTGGTCGGTGCGCCGGCGCGCGCACGCGCCGCGACCCATCCGTCGCGAACGGCGCTGTGGTTCAAGCGCGACATGGGCACGGATCGCGTCTACGACCTCGGCGGTCTCAAGTTCCGCCCCGAGGAGCTCTCCGCTCTGGTGCTCGCGGAGCTCCGGCGCGACGCCGAGGCCGCCCTCGGTCGCCCGGTCGATGAGGCCGTCGTGACAGTGCCGGCCTACTTCGGCGAGCTGCAGCGCCGCGCCACGCGTGACGCGTGCGAGATCGCGGGCTTGCACGTCGAGCGCATCATCAACGAGCCGACCGCCGCGGCGCTCGCGTACGGTCTCGAGCGCCGCGACAGCGAGCTACGGGCGGTCGTGCTGGACCTGGGCGGCGGCACCTTCGACGTGACGGTGCTCGAGATCATGGAAGGCGTGATCGAGATCCAGTCGTCCGCCGGCGACGCGCGGCTCGGCGGCGAGGACTTCGTCGATGTTCTCGCGGAGCGCCTCGCCGCGCGCATCGAGAAGGAGCATGGGCTCGTCGTCGGCGACGCGCACGGCAGCCGGGCCCGCGTGCGAGAGGCCGCGGAGTCGGCCAAGCGACGCCTGTCGAGCGCCGACGCGGCACGCATCGCCCTCCCCGAGCTGCGTGGCGCGGGCGGCGCGATCCAGTCCGTGGAGCTGGAGCTGACGCTCGTCGAAGCGGAGCAGGTCTGGCAACCGGTGCTCGATCGGCTGGAACCGCCCATCCTCCGCGCGCTGCGCGACGCCTCCGTGACGCCGGAAGACCTGGACGAGGTGATCCTGGTCGGCGGCGCGACGCGCATGCCGTGCGTCGTGCGCTTGGCATCGAGGCTGTTCGGGCGTCTGCCGTTGCGTTCGCTCCCGGTCGACGAAGCCGTCGCGCTCGGCGCCGCCGTACAGGCGGCGCTGAAGGCCGGAGACGCGGCGGTGGAGGACGTCGTCGCCACGGACATCGCGCCGTTCACGCTCGGCACCTCCGTCGGGGAGCGGGTCGGTTCCGCGCGCGTGAGCGGTATCTTCTCGCCGATCATCGAGCGTGGCACGCCGCTACCGGCGAGCCGCGTCCAGACCTACGCCACCTCTGCGGACGGCCAGACCACGACGACGATCGACGTCTACCAGGGCGAGCATGCGCGCTGCGAGCACAACCAGAAGCTCGGCGAGTACGTCGTGAAGGGCATCCCCGCCGATCTGGCCGGCCAGCAGCAGATCGCCGTCCGCTTCACATACGACCTGAACGGCTTGCTCGAGGTGGATACGACGATCGTCTCCACCGGCGTCTCCGTAAGCATGCTGATCGAGAAGTCACCCGGTCTCTTGAGCCCGGCGGAGCTCGCCCGCGCTCGCGACGGTCTCAAGCGATTGAAGCTGCATCCGCGCGACGCGCTCCCCAATACGGCGGCCCTCGGACGTGCGGAGGCGCTCTTCCCCGAGCTCACTGGCGAGACGCGAGACCGCTTGGGACAGGTCATCGCCGCATTCCGCGTGGCGCTGGAGTCACAGGACGAGGCGCGGATCGCGGCGGCACGCGACACCCTGAAGCGCGTCGTCGCGACGCTCGCCGGGACATGAAGTGTCAACAAGATTCGACACTGCGGCGAACGCGACACGGTTTCTCGAGCGTCACCAGCGACGGCGGCGCGTACACGCGGAACAGACGCCGCGCCGTCACGACCGAAGGTGCGCGTAGCGCCGAGTGACGGTCAAGCTGCCGAAGTGAGGTACCCTGGCAGTTCCGACAGGACGTCGAACCCGACTATCTTCTGGCTGCCGGTCCGGCGCGGAATCTCACCGTGCGCGCTCGAGCACCACGAAGCCGCGCGACGACACGAGCCGCACGTGATCCGCGTCGAGGCCGCTGGACCGTCGCGTACCGCTTCGCGCCGCCGCCGCGGAGCGTGACGTGGTTCGCGCCGTCCGGCTCGGCGACGAGCGCGCGGGACGGCAGACCCGCCGCGGTGAGCTCGATGTCCGAGCCGGCGATCTCCACGTGGATACCCAGCGCCGTGAAGCCGGGTCGCGAGGATTCCGCGACGCGCCAACCCCCCTGCTAGGCAGGAACACGCCTACGGCCCTCGCGCGCGGGTCCGCGCCGCGCAGCACGAACACCGGCTGGTCGCCGGGCACGGTCAGCGTGTCCACGAACGCGCGCCGTGGCGGGTCCGCGGGCTTGGGCTCGGGTCGGGGCGGCGCGGTATCTCGCGGCTTGCCAAGAGCCCCGGTGCGCGAGTGCGAGCACGCCGCGAGCAGACACGCGGCGATCACCAACAGAGCAACTTTCATCTCCAGCATATCGGCGATCGCGCCCGCGCGTGACGTCACCGCTCCGCGATGAGTCGCGGCTCGCACGCCGATGCGCTCGCGGCCGCGCGCGCCCCGGTCAGGTCGATCGGCCCAGCGGGTTGACGCATCGCTCTTCGTCTCCGAGAATGCAGACCGGGTGGTCGGGCGGCGCTGGGGCGTGGGCCGGCTGTGTCGTCGTGCGGTCGCCGATTGGCGGGGCGCGTGACTTGCCGATCGTGGAGGCAGGGATGAGAGGATCGGGGCCTGTTCGTCGTTCGCTGTGTGCTGCATCGGTGGCGCTTGCGGTTGCGTGCAGCGGCGGGAGTTCACAAGACGTCGGCGGCGCGGCGGCCGGCGGCGGCGGATCCGGTGGAACCGGCGGCATGGCGGGCAGCGCGGGCGCCAGTGGTAGTGGCGGATGCGCCAAGCCGTGCGACGGCGAGTGCATCGACGGTCGTTGCCTCGTGACGCTTGCGACAGTCGTGGACCCGCAACCCTATGCGATCGCGGTGGATGCCAAGAACGTCTACTGGTCCGAGTATCCCGGCGGCGTGATGAAGGTGCCCATCAGCGGCGGTACGCCTACTACGCTTGCGACGAACCAGGGCCCGTATCCAGAGATCGCGATAGACGGAACGAACATCTACTGGACGAACCAGGAGCCGGGTAGCGTGATGAAGATGCCCATCAGCGGCGGCACGCCCACCGTTCTCTTTTCGGGTGCCTTTCCCTGGGACGTAGCCGTCGATGCGACGAGCGTCTACTGGACCAACCGTGCCGTGACGGGGACCGCTGGCTCGGTGATGAAAGTGCCCATTGATGGCGGTACGCCTACGACGCTAGCCTCTGGGCCGGGGGATCCGGGTCCGATCGCGGTGGATGCCAATAGCGTGTATTGGACGGAATACGGAAGCGATCTTGCCAGCCAGGGCAGCAACGTAATGAAGGTGCCAATCGTTGGTGGCACGGTTGTGACCCTCGCTGCGAACCAGAAACAGCCGAGTGGGCCGGCCGTGGACGCTTCCAGCGTGTTCTGGATCGCCGACAAGGCCGTGATGCAGGCGCCACTGGCTGGAGGCACTCCAACGAGGCTTGCCGACGCCCCGGGAGCGAACAACGTCGTGGTCGACGGAGCGACCCTGTACTGGGCGAGCGACGCGGGGTGGGATCTCACCGCTCGGGGCGGCGCGTCCAAGGTGGCGACCGCCGGCGGTCCGGCAACCGTGCTGCTCGCTTCAGACCGCCACTGCGTCGATTTGGCGGTGGATGCGACGAGCGTCTACTGGACCGAAGTCGTCGATGATTTCCCCATGGGCGAGTATGCAGGCGGCGGTGCAGTGATGAAGCTCACGCCAAAGTGATCCAAGCTGGAATCGAGCGTATGCCGGAGGCCACCCTCGACGCGATCAGAACCGCGCCGCGACGCCGAGCACGCCGCCGTGCTTCACCGGCGCGATGAACGGCTGGAGACGGGCGACCCGGTGCCTGGGTTTCGCGGTGCCGACGCGCTTCGGCCATCCGCGGTCGGAGACTTCGAGCATGATGACCCCTGCTATCGCCACCAACGTGCCGCCCAGCATGACCTGGAAGCCGGTCGATTTGGCATCCTGCTTGGCCGGGTCGGAAGAGCTCGCCGCCGCAATCGCATATCCGGCGCCGAGCACCTCGACGAGGCCGCCGACGGAGGTGATCACGATTCCCGAGACCATGAGGGCGGTGGTCCGGTTGGCAACGGTAAAGTTCGCGCCGCCCGGGGGGACGTCGATGCTGATCTTGCGTTGACGCTTGCCCACCTTGATGTCGTGGCTGCCAGGGCTGAACTGCAGCGAGCACGGCGTCGAGCAGTGGGCGCCGGTCGCGATGTCGGTCACCGGGACCGGGTCGGAGCCGCGCCCCACGAACGACACCCGGACCGTGCGACCGCTCAGCGTGGAGTGTCCGGGTCTGGCCGCGGGCGGCAGCTCGCCAAGTGGCGCCGGATCCACCGGATCCGTGCCGACGGGCGCTTCGTCCGCCGCGACAGGGTCTTCGTCCGCCGTCGGTGCGGGAGTCGTAGCGGCCAGGTGTCTTGCAATCCACACCACGCGCCGGCGCAACGAGACCTTGTCGGGGTCATCGGGGCGCTGCAGCATATACATGACGTACAGCCGCGCTGCGTCGCGCAGGCGACCGAGCTTGTCGAGGTCGTAGGCGCGCGCGAGCGTGATCACCGGCGCGGGCGAGAGCTTCGCCGCATCGTCGAGCTTCTCGAGCGCGGAGCCATGGTTGCCGCCCGCGTAGTCCGACATGGCTGCCTGGTACAGGTCGAGAGCGTGCGCGCGTTCCGAATTCGCGGCAGCGGGTTGGGCCTGGGGCTGGGGCGGCGGCGGTGGCGGTGGCGGCAGCGGAAGAGGGTCCGCGGCGGCGGCTGTCGTCGCGCACAAGGCGACCGTCGCGCACACCGCCGCCAGGGTTCGTGTCGTTCTCGTCGTCATCCCACTCTCCTGGAAGTCCGGCTCGGGCAGGGTTTCGGGGGGAAAGCCCGGAGGCGGCGGGGCCTCGGCCCGGGCGTGCTCACGCATGAATGAACAGCTTCCACGCGCTGTCCCGGGGTAAGAATGACGGCATGCGGATCGTGTGGCTGGCTCCGGGGCTAATTCTGTTCGGCGTGGCGTGCGGCTCGGACGATTCGGGCGGCGGCGCAAGCGGCGGCTCGGGGGGTCACGTCGATGCCGGCACCGGCGGCAGCGCTGCCAGCGGCGGCAGCGGCGGGTCGTCGGGCAGCGGCGGCGCGGCGGGTTCGGCAGGCAGCGGTGGCGCGGCGGGTTCGGCAGGCAGCGGTGGCGCCGCGGGTTCGGCAGGCAGCGGCGGCGCCGCGGGTTCGGCAGGCAGCGGCGGCGCCGCGGGTAACGCCGGCGCCGCAGGCAGCGCGGGTCAAGGTCCCGCGTGTGCCAGCGTCGGTTCCGGCATCGCGGCGACGCTCGCAGGCACGACGTTACTGGAGAGTTGGCCGATCGCTTCGATTGGGGCGCCGAGCAAGACTCCGTTCCACGTCGCGTACGAGTACGCCGCGCGGGGATATGCCGAGCTCCACAGCACCATCGACGGCGACCCGCTGAGTCCCACGCTCTCCAGCTACCCGATCGACTGGGGCTTCCTGCTCGCTCCCACCACGAGCGCGCTCGGGGGACGTGTGGCTTGCTTGAACGGCGGAAGCTACGACCTCGTGTCGTCGGGCCGCGCCTTCACGACACAACATGCCAAGCTACTCGCCGCGTGCTCGGGCGCCGCGACCGGCCAAGACATCAGCTTCTGCCAAGGCACTTGCGCCAATCACATTGCCGGAACTCTGGACGGCAAGACGCCGAGCTCCGTTGGCATGGGAGCCTACACGGTCGCGATGCCCGTCCCCGACGCGGCGATCCAGTTCTCGACCAGCGAGCTCGTGCTACGCGTATTCACCGACCAAGCCATCGCCGCCGGTACCACCGGCAACGTCGCGCTCGGAGTGATCTTCACGCAACCGACGAGCCAATTCGGCGGCGCGATCTACTGCGCCGGACCTGGCTCCACGTACCAGTATCAAGTGGGGACGAGTCTGATCTCGGTCAGCCTGAAAAACGTGGAGGCGATCGGAACCTGCACCAGCGGGGACGGCTCCGATGCCGTCACGCTGTGTCTCTAGCTCATCACGCGCTCGAGTGAGACGCTCGTCTTGCTGCCCGCGTGGGCCATCGGGCAGCTTGGCGGCGCTTCGGCGCGCCCACGCTCATGCCAGCGGCGCAAGTGTACGCGTATCCGCAGGCCAAGGGTCTGATCGGCGCGGCCGGCGCCGCGGGGTCGTCGCTCGCGACGGGCGGCGCGTTCGGCGACGGGGGCCCGACCGAGCACTCGCAGATCAGCGGCAACGACAGCGGCTGTGGCTGCCGCCAGAGCGGCGCCCCCACGCGCCGCGCGCCGCCAATCTTCGGCGCGGCGCTGCTCGGTTTCACGCTCGTGCGGCGACGTCGTTGAAGGCGAAAAACGGCCGAGGGAACTGGTACCATCCAGCGGTGACGTCTTGCCCCTTCTGTAGAATCGCGGCCGGCAGCCTTCCCGCGTCGGTCGTTGCCGAGACACACGGCGCCATCGCCTTCATGAGCCTCGTGGCCATCAACCCAGGCCACGTGCTGGTTGTCCCCCGGGTGCACGAGCCGGACTTCCATCGACTGGATCCGCGCATCTACCAGGAGGTGTTCTCCCTGGCGCAGAAGCTCGCAGGTGCCATCGACAAGGCTTACCGGCCCAAGAAGGTCGGCTTGCTCGTGGCCGGCTTCGACGTGCCGCACACGCACGTCCACGTCCTGCCGATGCACGACTACCATGACATCACTTCGAGGCAGATGCTGGACGGCAGCGCGACGGACTGCACGCCCACAGAGCTGGACAAGGAGGCCACTGCCCTCCGGTCTGCCCTCGATGCACTGCGCGGATAGGACGGCGGTTCACGGCACCTCCAGCTCCACCCGGAGATCGTCGGGGCTCACGCTTCGTCGACGTCGATCGACTCGATGCACAGACCGGTCGGACCGGAGAGCGTCGCGTCCGTGCCGCCGCAGGTCGGACACAAGAGCACGTGGTGTTCCGGAAGGTAGGCGACGCCGCAGGAGCACTTCGCCTCGACGTGGCGCAGCGACAGCTCGAGGCGAGCGCGATGGGCCGGGGTCTCCCGCGCGTAGGCGCCGAAGTGCAGCTCGAGCGACTCTCGAGACAGGTGCTCGGTCTCGGCGACCCAGCCGCGTACTGCGACGATCCGCGTCCCGGCTGGCGCCCGCGCGAGCGCTGCGTCGAGGATTTGTCGCGCCAGCTGGGACTCGTGCATGTTCACTCCGTAGCAAGCGCGAGGGCCAGCCGCGCGGCGCGCTCCACCGCGCTCCGCACTGCCGGCGACAGGCCTTCGCCGCTGCGCGTCGGACGCGCGATCGCGACCCCGACGAAGCGGACCTCGGGTGTCATCGACGCTCCGTGCAGCGCACGCGCCAGCTCGACGGCCTGGGCGACACCGAGCGCGTGGGACGACACCGCCGCGGAGCCGTGATCGAGCGCGGCCGGGTCGAGCTCGAACACCCGCCCCGGGGTTCCCGCGCCGACGACCCCGTCCACCAGCACGACGCGAACGGGCGTGGCGAGCAGATCGACCAGCTCGGTGGCGTCTTTGGCCGTTATCGTCTCCACTTGCGCCGCGCTGCGCTGGAGCTGTCGCGCGACCACCAGCCCGATCGCGTCGTCGCCGGCGAAGTCCTGCCCGAGACCGATCACGCGAGCCGTCCCGGTCACGATTGCCTGTCGATCTGCAGCTTCAGGAAGTGCGTGGAGCACGAGATGCACGGGTCGTAGTTGCGGATCGCGTGCTCCGCAAGGCGCGCGGCGTCGGCGGGCGGCAGCGACGCCAGGCGCGGACCGAGCGCGGCCAGGTCCAGCTCGATGCTGCGTTGGTTCTGCGACGTCGGCGGGACGATCTTCGCGTCGGTGATCGTGCCCGCGGCGTCGATGTCGTAGCGGTGGTACAGCATGCCGCGCGGAGCCTCGGTGATCGCCGCACCCCGGCCGGCGCGGACCTCGTACGGGAGCGCGGGATCGAGCCGCGGGTCGTAGCTCTCGAGGATGGCGACCGCCTCGTCCAGCGCCTGCACCACCTCCACGGCCCGCGCGAGGATGCTCTTGAACGGGTTCCGGCACGACGGCAAGAGGCCGACCCGCTCGGCGGTCGCGCGCGCGAGCGGTCGGAGCCTTTCGGCGTTCAACGCGAAGCGCGCCAGCGCGCCGCACACGAACGGGCCGCGCCCGACGATCCGGGCGTGGAGCGCGGTCGAGTGCGGGACCTGCTCCTCGACGATGGCTTCTTCGTATCCGTGCACGTCGACGTCCAGGCCGGCGGTCGAGCCGAGCCGGCCGTGACACATCGGGTACTCGTGATCGGATACGAGTGCGACGAACTCGACGCCCGCGCGCTCGAACTCGGGGAACGTGAACCCGCCGACCCAGTCGGCGAGCCCGGCCGCGAGGTCGCGCGCGGCGACCAGCTTCTCGAGCAGCGCGTCCGCGTCGCGCCGCGAGGGGAGCTTGTAGAACCCGCCGACCTTGACGTTGATCGGGTGGATCTCCCGCCCGCCGAGCAGCCCGACGATGGCGTTGCCGGCCTTCTTGATTTCGAGCGCCGCCCGCACCGCATCCGGCTGCGCCTTGGCCAGGATGATCGCGTCGTCGTAGCCGAGGAAATCCGGGGCGTGCAGCAGCGTCATGTGCAGAACGTGGCTCTCTATCCACTCTCCGCAGTAGAGCAGCCTGCGCAGCTGCCCGAGCCCGCCGTCCACATGGATGCCGAACGCGTCCTCGACGGCGTGGCACGCGCTCATCTGGTACGCGACCGGGCAGATCCCGCAGATGCGCGCGGTGAGGTCGGGCGCCTCCGCGGCGCCGCGACCGCGGAGCAGCGCCTCGAACAGGCGTGGCGGCTCGAAGATCGATAGCTCCACCAGGACAACGTCGTCGCCGCGCATCGTGAGCGTGAGTGCGCCTTCGCCCTCCACGCGCGCGAGTTGGTCGACGCGGATCGTGCGGGTGGTGGAGCTACTCATGACGCTTCGCCTCCTCCTCGAACGCCGGCGCGGCGGCGTTGAACGTCGAAAACAGGCGATGCGTCTCCAAGCGCCCGGCGCCCAGAACCGCGAGGTGCTTCGCGAGAGGTTTCGTGAACGGCGCGCTGCTCGGCCCGAAGCAGCCGAAGCAGCCACGCGCGTAGGTCGGGCACAGGGCGCCGCAGCCGGCGTGGGTGACCGGGCCCAGGCATGGCTCTCCGCGCGCGACCATCACGCACACGGTGCCTCGCGCCTTGCACTCCATGCACACCGAGTGCGTCGCGATGGCCGGCTTCCTGCCGTTGACCAGCGCGCTCAGCACCTCGAGCAGCTGGCGCTTGTCCACGGGACAGCCGCGCAGCTCGAAGTCGACAGGGACGTGCGCCGCGATCGGCGTCGATGTCGCGAGTGTCGCGATGTAGTCCGGTCGCGCGTACACGATGCGCATCATCTCGGCGTGGTCGCCGTAGTTGCGGAGCGCCTGGATCCCACCGGCGGTCGCGCACGCGCCGATCGTGACGAGCTTCTTCGCCTGCTGCCGGACTTCGACGATCCGCTCGGCGTCGTGGGGCGTCGTGATCGAGCCTTCGACCAGCGCCACGTCGTACGGCCCCTCGATGGTGCGGCTCGAAGCCTCGAGGAAATGCGCGATTTCCACGCGCTCGGCCACGGCGAGCAGCTCGTCTTCGCAGTCGAGCAAGCTCAGCTGGCAACCGTCGCACGACGCGAACTTGAACACGGCCAGCTTGGGGCGCGTCATGTCACAGCTCCCTCGTAGCCAGCAGCGGCGCTGCCTGGTCGAACGCGAACACCGGGCCGTCCTTGCACACGAAGCCGGGTCCCCATTGACAGTGTCCGCACAGACCGATTCCGCACTTCATGCTGCGCTCCATCGACAGGTAGATGCGTGCGGGGGCGACCCCGCGACCTTCCAGCGAGCGGGCGGCGAAGCGCATCATGATCTCCGGGCCACACACCATCGCGACGGCGTCCTCCGCGTCGAAGTCGGCGTCGTCGATCAGCTTGGTGACGACGCCGACCGGGCCGCGCCACGCTGGGCTCGCCCGGTCCACGATCGCTTCGACGCGCGCGTCGAAACGGCCTCGCCACTGCCCGAGGTCGTCGCGGAACAGCATCTCCTCCGGCGAACGCGCGCCGTACAGGACCAGGACCCGGCCGAAGGCGTCGCGCTGACCGAGGGCGTGGGCGATCACCGGGCGGAGCGGCGCGAGTCCGAGTCCGCCGGCAACGATCACCAGATCGTGCCCGCGCGCCGCCTCCACGGGCCACGGGTTGCCGTACGGCCCCCGGACGCCGACGAAGTCACCGACGCCGAGGGACTCCATCGCGCGCGTCACGGTGCCGACGGCCCGGATCGTGTGGATCAGGACGGTCGGATCTCGCGGGTCGCCGCTGATCGAGATCGGGACCTCGCCGACGCCGTGGACGTACATCATGTTGAACTGCCCGGGCGCAAACGGGAAGCCGCCTGGGCCGACCTCCAAGCGGAACGTGAACACGCTTTCGATCTCGCGCGTCACGCGCGTGATGCGCATCGGCACCGGCAGATAGGGGTCCAGGGACGCGCTCATCGGTACACGTCGAGCTTCTGCAGCCGGGCGCGGGCCAGCCGCTCGTAGGTGCGTTCGAGCAGGCCCTTGGTGAGCGCATAGCCAAGCACCGGATCAGCGTCCATTTTCTTCAGCAGGCAGTCGCCGTCGAGGCGGAACACCAGGCACGATTCGCGCGCCCGGCAGTCCACGTGCGCCTTGTCCCGCGAGCTCGTGACCCACGACACGCCGAACACGTCGCCGGGACCGAGCGTCTCGAACACGACCGGTTCGCGGCCGGGCTCGGCGGCCTCGAGGGTAATCGTGCCGTGGCGTACGAGGAACAGCGCGGGCTCGTCTTCGCCCTCGCGCACCACGTAGTCGCCCGGCTGGTAGCGCTCGTTCTTGGCGCAGCTCACGACGAACGCGACCTGCTCGTCGGTCAGATTGCGAAGGAAAGGGTGTGCCTTGAGCGATCGCTCGAGATCTTCCACGACTAGCGTCCTTTCGCGACGGGGGGAGCGGAAAGCGCCCGCGCCTCCTCGGTGATGTCGATGCCTACGGGGCACCACGTGATGCAGCGCCCGCAGCCCACGCAGCCGGACGTGCCGAACTGGTCATGCCACGTGGAGAGCTTGTGCGTGATCCATTGGCGGTAGCGGGCACCCAGCGAAGGCCGGACGTTCCCGCCGTGCACGTACGCGAAGTCCGGGTCGAAGCACGAATCCCAGCGGCGTGTGCGTGTCGCGACGTCTCCAGAGAGGTCCGTCGTATCCTCGACCGACGAGCAGAAACAGGTCGGGCAGGCCAGAGTGCAATTCGCGCACCCGATGCAGCGCTCCGCCACGTTGGAGAAGTGCGTGTGTGCAGCCGCCGACTGTAGCGAGCGCGCCGCTTCGGCGTCGAGGGTGCGTCCCATGCGCTGCGCGGCGCGCCCGGTGATCGCGTGGGCCTCTGCGACGTCCTCCGGCGTCGCCCGCGGAAGCGCGAGGCGCTCCAGCAGCGCGAGGCCCGCCTCGCTACCCGCCTCGAGGACGAAGCGATGCGCCGGATCCGGGCGTGCATGCACGATTTCGGTCGCGGCGAGATCGAAGTCATGTTCGGCGCGCGGGCCGGTGCCCATGGACGCGCAAAAGCACGTGCCCGCCGGCTCGCCGCAGTGCACCACGAAGAAGAACGCGCCGTTCCGGCGGGCTGCGTAGTCGGAATCCGTACGATCGCCCAGGAACACCCGGTCCTGGATCCGCACCGCGGCCAGCTCGCATGGCCGCGCGCCGACGAAGGCGAGCGGCTGGTAGTCGCGTGCCGGCGAGGAGACCACCGGGCCGTCGGGTCCGCGCCGGATTTGCGCGATCTCGGCGCGTGGCGCGAACAGTTCGCGTTTCAGCGGAGTCGGTCCGACGGCCCAGCCGAACAGCGCGTCATCCTCGCGCTCGCGCAGCCGGTAGCGTCCCGGCGCCTGCTCGTCGCCGATGCCGCGCGGCAGGTCGTCCAGGCCGCGGACCCGCTCCGTGACGATCGCCCCGTCTTTGGCGGTCGGCCCCACAATCGCGTATCCGTCGGCGACAAGCAGGTCGATGGCGCGCCCGAGGTCCGCCGCCGACATCCGACGGTAGACTCCGTCCCACGTCTGCATCGCATGGGGAAAAGCAAGCGCCGCGCCACCCCCCAGGAATGGCGGCCCGAAGTGCAAGGCAGGACGAGCCATGCTCCCTGGACAGTCGGTGGGTGCCCCGGCCGGGTTGGCTTGTGCCGTGGTGCTCGTACTGGGACTACTCCACGGGCCTACGCTGCTGCGCGGACTAGAACATGGCAGAGATCCCGCCTCGCAGTCGTCCGGGGATCCCGCGTCCTTCCGGGGTGTCGGTCCGGCGCGGAACCGCGCGGCCCGCCGAAGCGGAGTTCCGCACCGCGGCGTCCAGCGTCGATCGCGAGATCGAGCGGAGCTGGTACGAGCCGCCGGTGTTCGTTGCGCTGATGCTCCTGGTCAAACACGGCTGCGACGCGCGGCGCCCGATCGCCATCATCGCCGCGCTCGCGGTGCCGTAAGCGTTCGAGATGCGGCGCATCCTGGCGCACATGCTGGGTCGCACGATCGTGCGCGCCAGCGGCGACACAGCACGCGCCTCGGCCGGCGCGAGACCGCGGCGATCGCCGTCGGTCTGGTCGTGCTCGTGCTCTCCGCGCCGAAGCGGCACCGCGCCGCGCTCGCGCGTATCGCACCCGCCGCGCGTTCTCGACTTCGAGATAGAAGCGCACGCTGGGCGGGCTACAAGAGCATCGCTAGCGCTGTTGCGATGCTCGTCAAGAGCGCACCCGTGCTAGCGAAGAACAAGACTTCTCCGCCGCGATCTCCAGCCACGGCACCGCGCTGTCGTTGCACGTCGCGTTCTGATGGGTGCCGGTCCGGCGCGGAATCACCCAGGCCGCTGGCGCGCGGCGCGGCGATTGCATGCGGAGAGGCCGGTCGCCATGAACCACCGGTCAACCGGCGTGACGGCAGCTGCCCTTGCCGTGCTCGGCTTGGTCATCGTGGGCACCGCACACGCGGACACCGCCGACGAAGTCGCGCGCACCCAGCGCGACTTCATCCGCGCCCACGGCGATCGGCGCATCGCGGCCATCCGCATCGAGGGACTCGAGCGGACTCGCCCGGTCGTGGTGCAACAGTGGATCGATTGCGACGTGGGCCAGCCGCTCTTGAGCTGCGACCTGCCGTCGATGCGCGAGCGGCTCTATCGCCTGGGCATCTTCAGCGCCGTCGACATCGCCTTCGACGAGCGACCCGCAGGCGTGGAGATCGTCGTCCGTCTGAAAGAGAAGTGGACGCTCTACCCGGTGCCGATGCTCTGGTACACGCCTGGGACCGAGCTCGCCGGTCTCGTTCTCGTTGAAGCCAACCTGCTCGGCTACAACAAGGGGCTCGCGGTCGGCGGCGTCTACTCGAACCGCGGCTGGTACACGCTCGCCGGCTACAACGATCCGAACATCGCGTTCACCGACGCGTTCGGCAGCCTGCACACGTTCTTCGGGTCCGGTCTGGTGGAGAACGACGCGCCCGACGGCTCGATCGAGCAGTCGTTCGACATGAACCGCTTCGACTTCGAGTACGCCCTCGGCTGGACGTTCCAGGATCGCCTCTCGCCGGCGTGGAACGGCGGGGCTCGAGTGGCGCGCGTGAAAGCCGTGCACGTTCCCGGAAACGAGCCCGCCTTCGATGCGACCGTCACCATCCAGGCGTTCCAGCTCATCTACTCGGATCGCGTCTATCGCGACTTCTACGACCAAGGCTTGCGGCTTTCGGCGGAGGTGCAGCACGCGTTTCCGCTGGACCGGGCGAGTCCGGCCTACAACGACGCGATCTTCGACGCCAAGTGGGCCCGGCCCGCACCGCTCGGCGGATTCGCGGATGCCCACGCGCACGCTTTCGTCGGCGCGCTGCCCGTCGTGTTCGAGGAACGGCTCGGAGGGCTCGACGGTTCGCGCACGCTACCCGGCAGCGGCCTCGTGGCGGCCGATCGCTACGGATCGCTGTCGCTCGCCTACCAGGTGCCGTTCTTGGCGGTCGCACCGGGAACGGCCACCGCCGTGATCTTCGGCGAGGCGGGCCGGTACGCACGCAACGCGGAGCCCGCCGTCGACTACGGCGGGCCGGGCGTGGGGCTACGGTTCTACGTGAAGCGCGTCGCGATCCCGGCGGTCGGCGTGGACGCGGGATACGAGGTGGGATCGAAGCGCGTCGCGGTCAGCATCTCCGTAGGCTATCGGCCGATGCGGTAGGCGAAGCTGCGCGAGGAGATGATCGCAATCCCACCCGCCCACCCCGACCGGAGTTTCGCGGGGGCTCACCAGCGACGCGGGGAGGCGGGGCGGTGGCTGTTCACAGACCCAGCCGCCCGCCGCTGGCATGGAAATACGCAATTACGGGTGAACGTGGATGTCTGTCCGGCGCGGAACCGGGCCTTCGGCCAACTGGACCGGCATTCGAGGTCGAAGAGGCGCCGGCGCCCAACGGAACGATTCTTGCGATGGCCCGTGCGTGCGGTGGTTCTCGAGAGACCCGTGGCGTGTGTGGCGCCGCCTGTGCGCCGCGTCGTGCTGGGCGCTCTGCCTGGGTGTCGCCGCGCGCGCGTTTGCCGACGATGCCCTCAACTCGAGCGCCAGGGCGACCAACCGCGCTGCCGATGAGCCCGGAGAAACGCGGGCGCACAACGTCTTCAACATCGTCCCCATTGCGGGCGGCAGCACCGACGAGGGGTTCGGAGGTGGGTTCTTCAGCGGCTTGGCGCGCGTCGAGAAGGGCCACGATCCGTATCTCTGGAACATCGAGTCGGCGGGTTTCGTGACGTTCAAGGGACGCCCGGGCGGCGGGGTCATGCTTCCGTACCAGGACTACTTCGTGAAGCTCACGATTCCGAAATTCTTCGCGCGGGGCCTGCGCCTCGAGTTTCGTCCCTCGTACACGGCGGAGAGAACGGTCCACTACTACGGAGTGGGAAACGCGTCGTCGGCGACGGTCCCGGCGCAGGCACCCGACGCCTACCTCGAATACGGCCGCATTCATCCGCAGATCGAGATCGATCTGCGGTGGTCGATCGTCGATCATCTGATCGGAAGACACGGGCTCCGCTACGTGCAGAACTGGATCGAGACAACCGACAACTCGAAGCTGCGCGACGACATGCGGACCGGTAGCGACGAGGTGAAGCGGCTCCTCGGGGGTACGGCGCCGCATGCGGTCGCGCTGTTCTGGTATGGTCTGCAGTGGGACGATCGCGACAACGAGGTCTCGCCCCACAAAGGTACGTTCCACACCTTCCTCATGCGGCTGAGCCCAGGAGGGTCGGGGATGTTTCCGTACCGGTACGCCGAGAGCACGCTTGCCGCGCGCGTCTACATTCCGCTCTCGATGCCGCGCATCACGCTGGCGGGTCGCCTCGTCGGAGACGTGCTCTTCGGTGATCCCCCGTTCTACGAGCTCGCGCGCTTCAGCGATACCTACGCGATCGGTGGAACGAACGGCGTGCGTGGCGTGCCGGCCGGGCGCTACTACGGCAAGGTAAAGGCTCTCGGCAACGTCGAGCTCAGAACCGAAGTCGTCTCGTTCGACGCGCTCGGCAAGCCGCTGATCCTCGGCGTCACGGTGTTCTTCGACGCCGGCAGGGTGTGGGCCGATACGAGCCCGCACCCCGAGCTCGACGGGCGGGGTCTCGGGCTCAAGTACGGCACCGGCGGCGGTCTGCGCCTGCAGTCGGGCTCCTCGTTCGTACTTCGCACGGACGTGGCGTGGTCGCCGGACGCCACGCCGGTGGGAGGCTACTTCTGCGTGGGGCAGATCTTCTAGTCCTGGCACCCGTCGGCGAAGAGATCCGCGCGGCGATCGCCGCGTGCGGTGTTCGTGATTGCGTGTCAGACTCGCCGTCATGAGGGGCGACTTGCTTGTGGTTCTGGGCGCCGCGCTGGCGCTGGCGGGGTGCGGCAGCGAGATGCAGCCGCGCGAGGCGCGCAAGGTCACGAGCCTGACGCCAGCGCAGGTCGCCGGCGACGACGCGTTCGCCTGGTCGCTGTACGGCGAGCTCGCCAAGCAGCCGGGCAACCTGTTCCTGTCGCCTTTCAGCATCGAGAGCGCGCTCGGCATGACCTACGCCGGCGCGCGCGGCCAGACCGCGACGGAGATGCACGACGCCCTGCGCGTCTCGACCGACGACGCGACGTTCCACGCCGGCATCGGCGGCCTCGCGCGCGATCTGTCCGGCGACAAGGGTCGCGGCTACACGCTGTACGTCGCGAATCGCTTGTTCGGCCAGAGCGGGTTCGCGTTCCACACCGACTTCACGGATTTGCTGAAGGCCGACTACGGCGCGGACCTCGAGCCCGTCGATTTCGCCGGCGCGCCGGAGGACGCGCGCAGCCGCGTCAACAGCTGGGCGGACGACGCGACGCGCGGGACGATTCCGCCGCTGCTCCCACCGGGCAGCGTGGACGCGAGCACGAAGCTCGTGCTTGCGAACGCGATCTACTTCAAGGCCGCGTGGGCGCACGCTTTCGACCCGCGGTTCACCCACGACGTGCCGTTCTACAAAGCCGACGGCTCCACGGCGATGGTGCCGATGATGCAGAGCACGGAGGTGAAGTTCTCGTACGCGGGCGACGAACTGGCGAGCGTTGCCGAGTTGCCGTACCTCGACGACGAGGTGTCGATGCTGCTGGTCGTGCCGAACGCGATCGACGGCCTGGCCGACGTGGAAGCGGCGCTGTCCAGCGGTTGGCTGGATGGCATCGTGGCCAAGCTCGGCGCGCCGTTCCCGCTACCCGTGGGCCTCCCGCGCTTCACGACCCGCTGGCACGCGTCGCTGATCGCGGCGCTCCAGGCGCTGGGCATGACGAGCGCGTTCGGCGACGCGGATTTCTCGGGGATCGCCGACGATTCGCTGTTCATCGCCGCGGTCGAGCACAGCGCGTTCGTGCAGGTGGACGAAGCGGGCACGACCGCTGCAGCCGCGACCGCGGTCAGCACGAACGATAGCGGCGGCGGACCGAGCGTATTCGCCGATCACCCGTTCCTGTTCGTGATCCGCGATCGCTTGACGGGAACGATTCTGTTCGTGGGTCGGATCGACGACCCGACCGACAAGGGAGCAGCCGGATGAGACACGTGCTGCTTGTCGATGGCGCGTTGTGCTTGCGTCGAGCGTGAGCATCGCTTTCGGGCCCGACCTCGACCAAAGGGTGGGACCGTGTCCCCAGCGCCGCTCACGCTTCCGCAGGGCGGCGCGAGCGACCGGCGATTGGTCGTGGTCGTGCGCTAGCGATTCCGCGCCGGACCGACGGCGCGGGGTTGGATTCCGCGCCGGACCGGCAACCTCATGCGTCGCTTTCGGGCCCGACCTCGACTAAGGGGTGGGACCGTGTCCCCAGCGCCGCTTGTCCTTCTGCGAAACGCCGAGGTGTTCAGTCCCGACAGGTTGGGCCGCGCGGACGTCCTGATCGGCGGCGGGGTGGTGCTCGCCGTCGCGCCGAGCCTGCCGCGCCTGGACGAGTCGCTGTGCCAGGTCGTGGATCTCGACGGCACGCGGCTGATCCCGGGGCTGATCGATGCGCACGTCCACGTCACGGGCGGCGGCGGCGAGTCCGGTCCGTCGTCGCGCGTGCCGGAGGTGAAGCCGAGTGAGCTCGGGCGCGGCGGCGTCACGACCGCGATCGGCGTGCTGGGCACCGACGGCACGACCCGGAACGTCGCGGGGCTGGTCGCGGCGACGCTGGCGCTGCGCGAGCAGGGCCTGTCGGCCTGGTGCTGGACCGGAAGCTACGAGGTCCCGCCGATCACGCTTACGGGGAGTGTCCGCTCGGACATCGTCTTCGTCGATCCCATCATCGGTGTCGGCGAAGTGGCGCTGAGCGATCATCGCTCCTCGCAACCGACGTTGGACGAGCTCGCGCGGCTTGCGGCGGACGCCCACGTCGCCGGCATGATGAGCGGCAAGGCCGGCGTCTTGCATCTGCACCTCGGTGACGGCCCGCGGGGGCTCGATCTCGTGCGGCGGGCGCTCGACACCACCGAGCTGCCGGCGCAGGTCTTCTACCCGACACATGTGAATCGCAAGACGCGTCTCTTCGCCGAAGCGCTCGATCTTGCCCGGCGCGGCTGCACCGTGGACGTCACCGCATTTCCCGTCGCCGAGGGGGAAGACGCGCTCGCGGCCGCGGATGCCGTCGCCGCGTACCTGGAGAGCGACGCGCCCCGGGATCGACTGACCTGCAGCTCCGACGGCGGCGGCTGCCTGCCGACCTTCGACGCTTCAGGTCGAATGGTCGCCATGGACGTCGGCTCGCCGGTCGCGCTGGCCGAAACGCTCGCGGTCCTACTGTCCCGGGGCCATGCCCTGGAAGAGGTGCTGCCGATTTTCACTCGCAACGTCGCCGGCGTCCTCGGGCTCGGGAGCAAGGGTCGGATCGCCGCCGGGGCCGACGCCGATCTCGTAACGCTTGACGACGCGCACGGCATACGCGACGTCATCGCCCGCGGTCGCTTCCTGGTCCGCGCGCAAGAGCACATCGAATGAGCCCAGCCAAGATCGAACCTGACGGGGAACGTGGCTTCATCGTCCCGATCGGCGGCGCCGAGGACAAGGAAGGGGCGTCGAAGATCCTGCGCCGGTTCCTCGAAGTCTCCGGCGGTGAGGGCTCACGCATCGTGATCATTCCGACCGCATCGAAGCTGGCGGACACCGGGAGCCGATACGAGAAGCTGTTCCGGAAGCTCGGCGCCGACGAGGCCAAGGCGCTGCCGCTCGCGTCCCGCGAAGACGCCGCGAAGACCGAGTGGCTCGACTACATCGAAAAGGCGAACGGCATCTTCGTGACCGGCGGAAACCAACTCCGCCTGACGACGATCCTCGGCGGAACGCCGGTCGCCAAGGCGATCCGGCGCGCGAACGCTCGCGGCGTCGCGGTGGGTGGGACGAGCGCCGGCGCCGCCATCCTCAGCGAGCACATGATCGCCTACGGCGCCGAAGGTCACACGCCCCACGCCGGCGCCGTCGCGCTGGTGCCCGGTTTCGGTCTGACGAACCGCATCATGATCGACCAGCACTTCCGCCAGCGCGACCGCCTCGGCCGGCTGTTGACCGCGCTGGCCTACAACCCCTTCGCCGTGGGTGTCGGCCTCGACGAGGACACGGCCGCGTTCATCGACCCGAAGCGCAAGCTCACCGTGGTCGGCAGCGGCGCGCTCACGATCATCGACGCCTCGGAGCTCTCCCACTCGTCCATCGCCGAGGCGAAGCAAGGCAAGCCGGTGTGCATGACGAACATTCGACTCCACGTCCTGATCGAGGGGGGCACCTTCAATCTCGAGACCCGGCGCGCAGCCCCGGGTGAATGAGGTCAACCGATGGAACTCCTCGAGCGTCGCGTCTACCGCGGGCCCAGCCTCTATGCTCACTTCCCGGTCGTCCGGCTGACCGTCGATCTCGGCGAGCTCGAGGCGTGGCCGAGCGCGAAGATCGACGGCTTCAACGCCGGCCTGCTCGCCGCGATCCCGACGCTCCAGAGCCACACGTGCTCGTTCGGCACCGAGGGCGGCTTCGTGCGGCGGCTGAACGAGGACGGCGGGACGTGGCTCGGCCACGTGCTCGAGCACGTGGCGATCGAGCTGCAGCAGCTCACGGGGGCGAAGGTCGTGTTCGGCAAGACCCGGGCCGAAGGCACGCCGGGTCGATACCACGTCGTCTACGAGTATGAAGAAGAGCGGGTCGCCGAAGCAGCCGGGGACCTCGCGATCCGGCTGATCCACCACTTGCTCCCGCCCGAGCTTAGTCCCGACGGAACGCCCTTCGATTTCGAAAATGAGCTCGTCGAACTGATCGACTTCGCGCAGCGACGCCAGCTCGGGCCGTCCACCGGCGCGCTGGTCCGCGCCGCGGAAGAGCGCGACATCCCGTGGATGCGACTCAACGACTACAGCTTGATCCAGCTTGGCCACGGCAAGTACCAGAAGCGGCTCCAGGCCACGGTCACCAGCGAGACGCGCCACATCGCCGTCTCCATCGCCTCCGACAAGGAGGAGACGAACCGCATCCTCGGCGATCTCGGGCTGCCCGTCCCGCGCCAGCGCCTGGTTCGCAGCGCCGACGCCGCCGTGCGCGCCGCGGAGCACCTCGGCTACCCCGTGGTCGTCAAGCCCCTGGACGCGAACCACGGGCGCGGCGTCTCGCTCGACCTCGGAACCGAGGCCGAGGTGCGCGTCGCCTTCGACAAGGCCCGGGAGCACGCCCGCAGTGTGGTCGTGGAGACGTTCCTCGCCGGCTTCGACCACCGCATGCTGGTGGTCGGCGGCGAGCTGGTCGCGGTGGCCAAGCGCGTGCCCGGACACGTCGTCGGCGACGGCGTGCACACCATCGCCGAGCTCGTCGACGATCGTGAACGCCGATCCGCGACGCGGCATCGGCCACGAGAAGGTGCTCACCCGGCTCGAGCTCGACGCCCAGGCCGAGCGCCTGATGGAGGCCAAGGCGGTCACGCGCGACAGCGTGCTGCCCGCAGGCGAGATCTTCTTCCTCCGCGGCACGGGCAACCTGTCTACCGGGGGTACCGCCATCGACCTGACCGACGTGGTGCACCCGGACAATCGCGAGATGGCCGTCCGCGCCGCGAAGGCCATCGGCCTCGACGTCTGCGGCGTGGACTTCATCACCAAGGACATCCGCGAGAGCTACCGCGAGATCGGCGGCGGCATTTGCGAGCTCAACGCGGCGCCCGGCTTCCGCATGCACGTCGCGCCCACCGAAGGCCAGTCGCGCGACGTCGCGGGCCCGGTCATGGACATGCTGTTCCCCGCCGGCTCTCCGACGCGGATCCCGATCGCCGCGGTCACGGGCACCAACGGCAAGACGACGACCGCGAGGATGCTCGCCCACATCCAGAAGATGAACGGGCACACCGTGGGCCTCGCGACCACCGACGGCGTCTACGTCGACGGCGAGCGCACGGTGGCCGGCGACATGACCGGTCCGCAGTCGGCGCAGATGGTGCTGCGCGATCCGTCGGTGGACATGGCCGTGCTCGAGACGGCCCGCGGTGGCCTGTTGCGTGCGGGCATGGGCTACCGCTCGTGCAACGTGGGTGCGGTGCTGAACGTCAGCGCCGATCACCTCGGGCTGAGGGGCGTGACGACGCTCGAGCAGCTCGCGGAAGTGAAGCGCATCGTCATCGAGGTCGCGCGGGACTGCGCGGTACTCAACGCGGACGACCGGCTGTGCCTGCTGATGGCGGATCACACCAAGGCCGCGCGCATCGCCTACGTCACGATGAACCCCCGCCACGAGCTGGTGCGCCAACACCTGCGCGCCGGCGGCCTCGCCGCTGTCCTCGAAGAGGGGATCAACGGCCACATGATCACGATCTTCGACAAGGGCGCGCACCTGCCGCTGCTCTGGACGCACCTGATCCCGGCGACGATCGAGGGCAAGGCGCTCCACAACGTCCAGAACGCGATGTTCGCGGCGGTCATGGCGTACGCGATGGGCGTGAAGATCGAGAACATCCGCCAGGGGCTGCGCACCTTCGACACGTCCTACTTCCAGGTACCCGGGCGCACGAACGTCTACGACGAGCTCCCCTTCAAGGTGATCCTCGACTACGGGCACAACCCCGCCGCCGTGCAGGCGCTGGCCGAGCTCACGTCGAAGCTGGAGTGCTCCGGTCGGCGCATCTGCGTGCTGTCGGCACCGGGCGATCGCCGCGACGAGGACATCCGCGACATCGCGCGCATCGCCGCCAGGTCCTTCGACCATCTGATCCTGCGCCGGGACGACGACTTGCGCGGTCGGGGCAGCGAGGAAGTTCCGCAGATGATGCAGGAAGAGCTCTTGCAGTGCGGCTTTCCGCCAGAGCACGTCCAGGTGATCCCGGACGAACAGGCCGCGATCGAAGCCGCCCTCCGCAGCGCCAAGCGCGGCGACCTTCTGTTGGTGTTCGCCGACAGGATCTCGCGCAGCTGGAAGCAGGTTATCTACTTCAATCCCGAATCCGTCGAGGGGTCGAGCCCGCCGTCGGCGCCGGCGAAGGAGGAGGCAGCAGATGCGGTGCCGGAGCTGGATCTGAAGAGCGACGCGTTCGGGACGCACACGGACGTGATCGAAGGCGCCGAAGTCATCATGGACGAGCGCGGCGTGCGCCTGGCGCGCGAGCAAGACGACTGAGCCCGCGGCGCATGCAGCTCATCGACGCTCGCCGACTGACCGGGCCGAACATCCTCTCGCGCTTGCCACAGGTCGTCGTCGAGCTCGCCCTGGACGCCGAGGAGCTACCACCGGCCGTCGAGGCCTACCGGAGCGAGCTCGCTCGCATCCGCGGCGCGCTCGGAATCGCGGGTGACGTCGCGCTGACCGTGCGCGAGCACCGCGGCGGCGCGCTCCTCGCGTACGACGCGCCCATCGACGTCATGCTCGCGCACGCCGAGATGAGCGAGTGGGCGGCGCTCTCGGCGTGCGAGCTGGTCGCGGGGCGCCCGGAGCTCGCCCTCGATCCGAAGCGCGGGCAGATCCGCGCGCTGCTCGAGCGCGACCGCAGCCCGCGCCTGCTCGCCCTCCGCGCCGAAGCGGAGCGCCGTGGTCTGCCTCTTCTTTGGGACGACGACCTCGTCAGCATCGGAGCCGGAGTCGGCTCGGCGAGCTGGCCGCGGGCGTCCCTGCCGGATCCCTCCGACGTGGATTTCGACTCGCTCGCGTCGATCCCGGTCGCGCTCGTGACGGGCACGAACGGCAAGACGACGTCGAGCCGCCTCTTGGCGCGGATCGCGCGCGAGGCCGGCTTCCGCGTCGGCAGCAGCTCGAGCGACGAGATCGCCATCGGCTCCGAGGTGATCGACAGCGGCGACTGGACCGGTCCGGCCGCGGCGCGCACCGTGCTCCGCCGCACCGACGTCGACTTCGCCGTGCTCGAGACGGCACGCGGGGGCATCCTCCGGCGCGGCCTCGCCGTCACCGACTGCGATGCCGCGCTGATCACCAACGTCTCCGACGACCACCTGGGCAGCTGTGGCATCGACGACGTGGACGCCATGACGCGCGTGAAGGCAGTGGTCGCGCAGGCGGTTCGCCCGCGCGGAACGGTGGTGCTGGGCGCCCACGACCCGAAGCTCGTCGCGCTCGCGCCGGAGCTCCGCGGGAACGTGGTCTTCTTCGCGAACCTCGATCGCCCGGACCCCGCGGCGCAGGCTGTGATCGCGAAGCAGCGCGCCGCTGGCAAGGGCTGTGTCTTCGCGGAAGCTGGCGTCATCACCGCGGCGCGCGCCGGCGACGCGCGGGCCGTCGTTCGCGTCGACGCCGTGCCCATCACGTTCGGCGGTGCGGCCGGCTACAACGTCGAGAACGTCGCGGCATGCGTCGCCATGGCCCAAGCGCTCGGCATCGCAGACGACGCGGTCGTGCGCGGCGTTTGCGGCTTCCAGGTCTCCGACAACCCGCGCCGCGGCGAGCTCATCGAACGCGGCGGCGTCCGCGTCTTGCTCGACTTCGGTCACAACCCGGACGGGATTCGCGCAGTGATGCAGCTGGTCTCGGCGCTGCGCGAGGGCCGGTCCGGGCGCTTGACGGTGATCGCCGGCACCGCAGGCGATCGCAGCGAGCACGACATCGAAGAGGTCGTGAAGTCGATCCTGGCCGCGAACCCCGACCGCGTCCTGCTCCGCGATCTCCACCGCTACCTGCGCGGCCGCGAACCCGGCGAGGTCCCGCGCCTGTTCGAACGCGCGTTACTCGCGCAAGGCTTCCCCAGCGCCCGGATCGCGACCGTGCACTCCGAGGTCGACGCGTTGCGCGCGTTCTTCGAGCACGCGACGCCCGGCGACTTCGTCGTCCTGCTCGTGCACGTCGAGCCGAGCGAAGTCCGCGCTTTTCTCGAAACCGTCGCGTAGTCGCAGCCGGCAGTGCTCGGCGTTTGTCGGTCCGAGGGCACGCGCGCAGAACCGCGCCTATTGCGCGCGCTCCGGGCAATTGCGCGACACTACGATGTAGGTATACTGTCGGAGATGTCGGGTTTGCGGTTCGAATGGGACCCGCGCAAGGATCGCGCGAACCGGAGCAAACACGGCGTCTCGTTCGAGGAAGCGGAGAGCGTATTCCTGGACGACAATGCCCTCTTGATCGACGACCCGGAGCACTCCGACGAAGAGGACCGCTTCGTCTTGCTCGGCCTGAGCGCGCTCCTGCGGACGTTGGTCGTGTGCCACTGCTATCGCAGCGGCGGCGACACGGTCCGCATCATCTCTGCTCGCAAGGCGGACCGCTCGGAACGGACGATCTACGCGCAAAGGACCAGGAAATGAGAAAGCACTACGACTTCTCGAAAGCCCGCCGCAACCCCTACGCCAAGCGGCTCAAGAAGCAGGTCACGATCCGCCTGGACGAGGCAACGCTCGCGTACTTCAAAGCCATGGCGGAACGCATGGACCTGCCGTACCAGACGCTCATCAATCTGTACCTGCGCGACTGCGCACAAAGCGGGAAGCAACTCCGGTTGCACTGGGACAGCTCGAACGACGCCGCGTGACGCGCGGTTCCGCGCCGGACGCGCTGCGAATCCCTACAGGGACCGGCAATCCCATCCGGCGTCGCTGTCAGCGTCGCCTGCGCGCGATGCGCTTCGACAGCGTGCCGAGCTTCTTGTTCACTGCGGCAAGATCGAACTTATCCGGATCGAAGCGGCGCCCGACCCATCGCTTCATGTCCGCGTGCTCCTCGTCGTCGGGGTCGGCGAGCACTTCGAGCAGGTGCTCGTAGCCGGGCGCACCGCCGCAGTCCTCAGGCACGCGCGCGCGCCGCCGGTGCAGCGGATGCCCGCATCCAGTTCATGGCCGAGCTTCGTGATGACAATGTCGTGCGCCCAGTCGTCGCCGAAGTCGTAGCGGTAGACGAACTGCGAGCCCGCGCGGGCGATCGCACCGAGCGGCACGGCGTGCTCGTCGAGCACGAACATCTCGTCGTCGACGTGGGCCATCCCGGCGCGAAGCTCGCCCACGATGAAGTCGTGGAGATGGCTGTCGTGCCACCCGAACGCGACCTGCAGCACGGCGTGCAACTCGCCGAGCGTCGCGTGAGCGGGCACGCGCAAGCCGCGCCAGATCTCCGGCTGGATGTAGCGGAGCGAAACCCGGAGCTCGAGCACGTCGCCCCGCATCGCGGGCATGTTCTTGCGCGTCCCCGCGAGCTTGGCCGGCGCCCCGGAGAGGCGCGGACAAAGTGCGGACCGCGCAAGCCGCCCCTACAGGTTGAGGGATGTTGGCCCGGCGCGGAACCGCCGTCAGCAGGCGCCGCGAGGCACGGCGGCGGAGCGGTCTACCCGCAGGAGCGCGAGCGGCCGGCGATTGCCGCGGCGAGACCGGCGATGCCGGCGCGGACAGCGCGAAATCGCGCCGATCGCTAGCGCGCGCTCGCGGCACGCTGCTTGCGAGGGTGGCGCCCGATGCTTTCGCCAGTCCATGGGGCGCCGGACAACGGCCCGGCAGACTTCTCCACGACCGCTCCCCGGTGGTGCTCCAGCCTTGATCCTCGGCGCTGACGAACGTGAGCTGCGGGTGCCCGCATCGCGACCGCCAGGGTGCTCTACGAGGTCCGAACGCTACGGAGCCTGCCTGTACCTTGCCGGCGTGGCGGTCGAATGCATCCTTCGCGCGTGGAGGCTCCGCAGCGATCCGCGGCTCGACGCGGCGCACGACCTTCCAGCGTTGCTGAGACAGAGCGGGCTGGTATCCTTTGTGCCCGGGAAACGCAGGCAGGAGTTGGCGGTGGCGCTTGGAGAGGTGTGGTCACGATGGAGGAACGCATATCGTTCCGCGCCCGATGGGCACGAACGGGCGGATCCCGGGACCGTGACCTGCTTTTTGGTATCAAGGGAGACGCGCTGAAGGAAAACGCGCGCATCGCACTCGAGAACGGCTACGACGTCGTCAATCCGGGAGTCGCACGATGGAAGAACGTGTGAAACAAGTCCTGCACCAGCTCGGCTTCACCGACGCCGAGATCTTCCTGGAGACGACGGCCGACGGGCACGTCGGTGGCTCCCTCGTGTCGGATGCCTTCCGCGGCGAGTCGCAGATGAGCGCCAAGAGTTGCTCTGCTCGAGGCTCCGGGCGCACGTCGGGATTGCGATCGGGCGGATCACAGGCGATTCACGATGACGCCGCGCGAAGTGGCCTGAGCGAGCGCGTGTCGCTACGGCGCGGGCTGCACGACGGTGCTGCCATCGAGGGTGACCGCGGTCTGCGCGAACAGCCTGCCGTCGACGGACGCGCCGGTCTCCAATGCGATAGACGTCTGGCTCGAGACGACGCCCACGAAGTGCGCGGTGGTTCCGAGGTCTACCTTGCCGGAGACTTGCCAGAAGACGTTCTTGGCGATAGCGCCGCCGGTGAGGACGACGTTCGCCGCGCTGCTGACCGTGAGATCCTCGGCAATCTGGAAGATCCAGACGTCTGTCGCGCTCCCCTTCAGTGTGACGTCGGTCGGGATGAGGAGTCCCGTGCCCCACTTGTAGACACCCCGCTCGAGCGTCATGCCGCCGACGTTCCCGGCGCCGAGCTCCGTGACGTCTGGCGCGCGACCCGCCGCGTCGGTGAACGCGAGCTGCATGTCGCCGATCGCAGTCGTCAGGTTCGAGGGCGTGGGCAGCGCGTAGTCCGAAGCGAACACGTGGCCCGTGACCTGGGGCGACGTCGCGAAGACGTTGCTGCTGTCCATGGTCAACGAGAATCCCGTGATGAACGTGGCGGCGGCGGGGCTGACGCCGAGATTGCCCGTGATAGCGGATGTGGGCACCGTGGAGATCCCGCTCTTGGCCAGAATCGCGAAGTTGCCTGATGTCGCGAGGTTCACGGAGCTCGCGTTCCCGGCGTCCACGCCACCGTTGCCGTCCGGTCGGAAGCGCTCCGTCGTTGGTGCACCGCTGTCTCCGCCGTCGTTGGCGGCGTCGGCCACGGCTCCGTCGCCGGCGTCCGTCACGGCTCCGTCATTGTTGTTGCCGCCTGCCGAGTCGCCCGAGCTCGAGCAAGCTCCCGCAAGTGATGCCAACGTGAAACCAAGCATTGTGGCTGTAAACCGTGTCATGGGAATTCGCACTTTCTGGCGCGGGGCAATCCGCGCGTCCGGATCGATCGCGATCCGTAGGCATCGATGGCTCGGCGACTGCTCTACGCCCCTCGACGTGCTCAGAGCTTCCTGGAAGCGTCCGCAGTTTCTACCGAGCCGCTCAATCTAGCCATCAACGCGGCGAGCACAAGGAGGGCGGGCGCGTTGTCAGCCCCCACGTCAAAGGCACGAGACGGCGACTCTCCCCTGATCCCGACCGGGAAATCGCACACGCATGTGGAAGGTCGATCGCGCGGGCAGGCGCAGTTGCACGCCGCGTCCACCGTCGGGTAGCGAGCAGGTCCGACATCCACGGCACGGCTGGCCGGGTGAAGGCGCAGTGCCGCGGTGGCACGGGCCAGCGTACGGGACGGCCCCGCCGGAGGCGCCGCTGCACGGATCACCCGGGACGCCGCTCCGCTGCCGCCTTGAGCGTCCACCTTTCCGCCGCATCTTCTTGTGAGAGGATCCAAATGAGCCGATTCCGGGCCGAGTCGCCGTGCAGACAAGTCGCCGCTCGCGGCGCGCGGAATCGGAAATTCGTCCTGGGTCGCGTCAGTGCGCCTGCTTTTCCGCGTGCATCGCCTCTGCGACCTTGCGCAGCTCGGCGACGCGCGCGGCGGGTCCGGTCACGAACACGTGCACCTTCTCGTTCTTCCCCATCGAGCCGATGGCCTCGCTCACCTGCTTCCGGCCTTCGCCTGCCAGGTGTACCAGTCGGTTCGCTTGCCGAGCAGCGTGCCGGGGCTCTTCTTCACGCGCTTGGCAGGCACGTCGGCCTGCTTGTACTGGAGCGACGGAAAGCCGCCGAAGTACACGCCGATCTCCGCGCCTGGCTCGCCGACCTTGCCGATCTCGCGCACGTGGAACACGAGGAAGTCCGGACCTTGCTGGCGCGTCGCGACGGCCGCGCGCGGCAGATCGAGCACCAGCTGCGTTCCCGTACCGGGATCGAGCCGGACGCGCTTCGAGCCCGGCGTCGCCCCCTTGCCGAGCTCGACGCTCTGCACGATGGCGAGCGATTGCTTCTCGTAGCTCGCGCGCTCGGCGGCCATCTCGTTCAAGATGTAGAAGTTCAGCTCGACCAGCGAGTGATCCGGGCGCTCGATCATCGCGCCCAGGACGAACAGCGGCGCGCCCTTTGGCTCGCCCTTCGGCGCGTAGCTCACCACGCCGAGCCCCTTGCCCGCCGTCACTGGCGCGACACGGTACTGCTCGCGATCGTCGCCGAGCAGCTTCGCGGCGTCGGCGCTCGCGTCGCCGGTTCCGAGCACGAACGCCTCGCGCGCGAGCATCACGAAGCGCGCGAGCGGCGCTTGTCCTTGCCCGGGGACGATCAACACGCGCGTCTGGTCCTCGTCGGACGCGGCGGCGGCCATGATGTCGTGGGGCAGGGGCGCGACCCGCGCGCTCGCCGGCATGTGCAGGCGCAGGCGCCCGGCGAGCACGTCGACTTGCTGGGGCAGCGCTGCCGTGTCGGGCGCGGCCGGCGCGGCGACGGCGTCGGGCGGAGTAGGCGCCGCGCCGGGCGCCGCGCTGGCGCTCGCGCTCGACGTAGCGGTGGGGCGCGCGGGCTGTGGCGCGCGGGCGCTGCCGGGCGCGCCACCGCACGCGGTCGCGAGGAGGGCGGAAAGGATGGCTGACTTGATCGGGTTCGTCACTGCGTCCGCACTCTAGTCGAGCCGCGGTCGGATGGGGCCGGATCAGTGACGATCGAGACGCGAGGTCGCTGCTGGTGGCCGACGTCTGGGCCCTGACCAGTGGGTCCGACCCGGCGAGCCCGAGATACAGCTGGGTCGATACGCTGAGCGCGGACGGCGGAGTGAATACGGGTTGCGGCGCGCCCCACGTCGTCTTGTTCTTCTCGATTCGGCGCTGCACCACCACGTTGGGCGACATGACGTAGGCCGCCGTGACGTCGCCTTGCGCGTCGACGGCGAGCCGCGGGGAGGCGCTCGCCGAAGTCTGGAAGTCCACCGCCGCGGACCAGCGCCGGCGACCCGTCGACGCGCCGCGAGCGCGCCGCCGACCGTGTAGACGACCGTGAGGTCGCCGTCCTGGTCGCCGACGCCCTCGGCGTCACCGGCTTCGGAGGTGATGGTTTCCAAGGGGCTGAAGGCCGTGGACGGCCCGGAAGCGTCGTACGTGAGCGGCGCGCCGTTCAGCACCGAGGTCGAACCCGTCGTGACCCACATCGCGTAGGCCATGTCGCCCGGAAGCGAGATGAACCGCAGTCCGCCCGGTCCGTAGTTTGGCGAGCCCGGCGAATCCAGCTCGACGGCACTGCCGGAGTACGCGCCACCGACGACCGCTTGCGCGTGGACCTTCTGGTCCAGCGTAATCGATACGACGAACGGCGTCGCGCCGGCGAAGACCACGCCGCTCTCGGTCGGCTTCAATCCGGGCGTGATCGCTGGCGAGATCGGTCCAGGTGAGCTTGACGCGATCGTAAACCGACGCGTCACGTGGCCCGACGAGACCCACGCGTGAACGGCGGTGCCGTCGCTTCCGACGCCGACGAAGCCTGTGTCCGTGGCGGCGGCCGAGTCCGCGACGGTGGTCGCTTGCCAGGCGCTGCTCGCGCCGTCGTAGCGCCCGCGGAAGAACGCGCTGTGGTCGTTCTTGTGGGCGACGCCGAGCACGTCACCGGCGCCGACCGCGAGACAACGCGGCGAGCTCGCGAACGACGGTGCGGGGCCGATCACGGTCGGGGCACCCCAGTGCACGCCGTCGAACAGAGCGACCTCCACCGACGCGCTCGAGGAACCGATACTGCCGCGCTGGAAGAGCAGCGCCGCTGGCGACGCCGCGGCTTGCCGGAGAGTCAATGCGTAAAACGCCGCGTTGGCGCCGCCGCTCACGGCGATCTCCGGCGCGTCGCAGTTCTGCTTCAGCGAAAACCCGCCGCTCCCGGCAGCACCCGCCGACCCGCCTGCGCCGCTCGCGCCACCCGCTCCCGCGCTGCCGGCGGCTCCCGCGCTGCCGGCGGTGGCACCGGTGCCCCCTGCCGCGCTCGTCCCGCCGCTGCCCGCGGCGCCGGCCCCGCCGCTGCCCGCCGCGCCGCTGCCGGCCGCGCCGGCGCTGCCTCCCGCGCCGGGCTTGCTCGCGGGGGTGTCGTCGGAGCACGCGACGAGCTGCAGAAACAACGCCCCAGACGACAAACCACCGAATCGCGAGCGCCCGCATGCCGGTCTATGCCCTGCGCGCCGAGCGGCGCACAATCCCGATTCACATGCAGCCGCACCGCGGAGTGTTACCGTCGCGCCGATGCTGCGCGGCAAGCTCCATCTGCAGATCCTGATCGGCCTCGCGCTCGGCGTGGTGATCGGCCTCTTGGCGGGCGACCACGCGCACCTGCTCGGGGTCCGGCTCGACGCCGTGTTCGCGTTCATCGGGACGCTGTTCCTGCGCATGCTCAAGATGCTGGTCGTGCCGCTGATCGCCGCCTCGATCATCGCCGGCATCGCGTCGGTGGGCGGCACGCGCGGGCTCGGGCGGCTCGGGCTGAAGACCGCGGTGTATTATCTGGTGACTTCGCTGCTGGCGGTGCTGATCGGGCTGGCGCTCGTGGACGCGGTGAAGCCGGGGATCGTGGACGGCGCGCCGGCGCGTGACCGCATCGGGCTGTCGGCGGACACCGCCGCCGTGGCCAAGAAGGTCGAAGGTCGGGGCGCGCGGGACGTCGTCGAGGTGTTCCTGCGCATGGTGCCGGAGAACGTGATCAAGGACGCCGCCGACACCGAGATGCTCGGCGTGATCTTCTTCTCGATCCTGTTCGGCTATTTCATCACGAAGATCCCCGATCGCCAGGCGCAGGTGCTCGGCGACTTCTGGGTCGGCGTCAACGAGGTGATGCTGCTGATCACCGGCTGGGTGATGCGCTTCGCGCCGATCGGCGTGTTCGCCCTGGTCGCGAAGGTGGTGATGGCGACCGGGCTTGCCGCGTTCCGTCCGCTAGCGACGTTTTTCGTCACGGTGCTGGTGGGGCTCGCGCTGCACGCGTTCGTCGTGTTGCCGCTGCTCTTGCGCGCGGTCGGCCGTGTGCGGCCGGCGAGGCACTTCCGCGCGATGGCGCCGGCGCTGCTGATGGCGTTCTCGAGCGCGTCGTCGTCGGCCACGCTGCCGATGACGATGGACCGCGTCGAGAACGGCGCCGGCGTCTCGCGTCGCGTGGCAAGCTTCACCTTGCCGCTCGGCGCCACGGTGAACATGGACGGCACCGCGCTCTACGAGTGCGTAGCGGCGATGTTCATCGCGCAGGCCTACGGCGTGCACCTGGGCTTCGGGCAACAGTTCACCATTGTCGTGGTCGCGCTCCTGACCTCGATCGGCGTCGCGGGTATCCCGGCGGCGAGCCTGGTGGCGATCGCGCTGATCCTGACGACGATCGGCTTGCCGATCGAGGGCGTCGGGCTGATCCTGGCCGTGGATCGCGTGCTCGACATGTGCCGCACCGCGGTCAACGTGCTCAGCGACTCCTGCGCGGCGGTGATCGTCGGCAAGAGCGAGGGCGAAACCGGGATCCTGGCGGGCGAGGTCTGGCCCGCGCCGCCGCCTTCTGCATGATGCCGGTCCGGCGCGGAATCCCGCGGCCGGCGTCCGCGCGCGGCCCGTGGTAGATAGCGGGCCACTTCATGCTGGAATGGGTCACTGTCGAGACGGCCCGGATCCCCGGCGGCAACGAGTTCGTGCTCGGTCGCCACGGCGACGACTGGGCGGTGCGCGTCGATGGCCGGATGCTCATGGGCAACCGGATGCACGACTCGGAGATGGCGCTGGCCGAGCGCGCCATCGATCGCTGCGACGATCCGCTGTCGGTGCTCGTGGGCGGTCTCGGGCTCGGCTACACGCTGCGCGCCGTCCTCGACCAGATGCCGGAAGACGCGGAGATCACCGTCGCCGAGCTCGTGCCCGAGCTCGTCCAGTGGAACCGCACGCACCTGGCCGGGCTGAACGATCATCCGCTCGACGATCCGCGATGCCGCGTCGTCGTCGGAGACGTGCATGATACGATCAAGCGCCCGCCGCGGCGCTACGATGTCATCCTGCTGGACGTGGACAACGGGCCGTCGGCGCTGAGCCAGGCAAAGAACCAGCGCCTGTACTCCGACGCCGGCGTGCGCGCGTGCTACGCGGCGCTCGAGCGTGGAGGCGTGCTCGCGGTCTGGTCGCTCGGGCCCAACGCGCGCTACGAACACCGGCTGCAGCGCTTCGGCTTCGACGTCGACGTGCAGCGCGTCCCGGCGCGTGCCGGCTCTCGCGCGAAGCACGTGCTCTTCCTCGGAAAGCGCGCGTAGCCGGGCACGCGGGTCGCGGACGCCATGGCTCGCAAGGTCGCGCTCGTGGATCCCGTCCTCGGTCCGTTGACCGACGACCAGCTCACGCCCGACGTGCGGGTGTACCAGCGCGCCAAGGGGCATCGCTTCTCGTCGGACGACGTGGCCACGGCGTTCTTCGCGTGGCGAGCCCGGCCCGACGCGCGACGCGTGATCGATCTCGGTTGCGGGCTCGGCTCGGTGCTGCTCTTGCTCGCGTGGAAGATGCCCGAGGCGTCGTTCGTGGGGGTCGAGGCCCAGGCTCCGAGCTTCTCGCTGCTCGAGCAGAACGTCGCGCGGAGCGGCTTCGGCGCACGCGTCGCGATCGTTCACGGCGACCTGCGCGACGCCGGCCTCGCGGGCGCCGAGCGCGGAGCGTTCGATCTGGTTACCGGAACTCCTCCGTATTTCCCGCAGAGCACGGCGCTCGACGCGCTGGACGCCCAGCGCGCGCAGGCGCGCATCGAGTACCGCGGGGGCGTGGAGGCGTATGTGGCGGCCGCTGCGAGGCTGCTTTCCGCGGCGGGGGCGATGGTGGTCTGTGGTGACGCGCGCAGCGAGTCGCGCGTGGAGCGCGCGGCTGCCGACGCCGGGCTCCACGTCCGGGCCGCGCGCGGGGTCGTGCCGCGCGCGGGGCGCGCGCCGCTGTTCTCGGTGTGGGAGCTCACGCGAGCGGCGGGCGAGCTCGTTCGTTCGACGCTCGCGCTTCGCGATGAAGCGGGCGCGCCCACGAGCGCCGCGGACGCGCTCCGGGTGTTCTCCGGGTTTCCGTCGGCGCGCCCGGGCTCGCGCGCCGCCCCGCTCGCGTAGCGGCGAGCCTCGTCGCCCGCGTCGGTCCTCGGGGGGCCTAGACCCCCCGCAGCTTGCTTCGCAACTGCTCCCCCCGCCGCCTGCGGCGGGCTCGCCAGGTCTCGGGGGGTCTTGACCCCCGCAGCTTGCTTCGCAACTGCTCCCCCCGCCGCCTGCGGCGGGCTCGCCAGGTCTCGGGGGGTCTTGACCCCCGCAGCTTGCTTCGCAACTGCTCCCCCCGCCGCCTGCGGCGGGCTCGCTCCGCTCGCTGAGAGCATGAGCAATACTTGCTCACGCTCTCAGTGCACGGTCGCGACGGGGTACTCGCTGTCGGTGCGCGGGTACAGCTCCAGGTACTTCGAGGTCGGAGACGCCGTCGGGCTGAACAGCCCGAACACGCCGGTGACCGACGTGAAGTCGTGGACCGCGCCCTGGGTCAGGCCGGTGAACGCGCCGCTCGCGAGGAAATACGGGCTCAGGCTCACGATGCTGCCGGGCCCGGCGTCGACGAACACGCCGGTGGACCAGAGGCCGAACGTCTCCGCTGGCAGCGCGGGCTTGCCCGAGACGCTCGTGATCTGGACCAACAGCGGCCCGACGCTGTCCTCGTACGCCGTCAGCGTGAGATCGGAGAGCGCGACGTCGACCGGCTGTGGCGTTCCCGAGCCGACGACCTTGCCGCAGCCGCGGAGCTGCAGGTTCACTTCGAGCAGTAGCTCGTTCTGGCTGTTCAGGTTGTAGCGCCAGGCGAACGCGTCCACGTCGAGCTTGTCGCCGACGCCGATGCCGACGAAGTGCGACGCGGTGTTCGCCGACACGAACAGCTTGAGCGCCTGCTGCGATCCCGCGGCGAGATCCGCGTAGCTCTCTGCTTGCTGCACGAAGATCTGGCACGCCGTCCCGGCGACGCAGCCGCCCTTCGAGATCGCCGTGACGAACACGCCGGGCACCCAGACCTCGGTCGGCGTCGTTGGATCGGCTTGCCAGATCTCGTGGATCGACTTCTGCACGGCGCCTGGCTCCGGCGCGTCGCACGTGGGCCAGCCCGGCCCCGCGTCTGCGCCCGCGCTTCCCGACGCGCCCGCGCTTCCCGACGCGCCCGCGCTTCCCGACGCGCCCGCGCTTCCCGACGCGCCCGCGCTTCCCGACGCGCCCGCGCTTCCCGACGCGCCCGCGCTTCCGCCGCTGCCCGCCGCGGCGTCGCTGCCGGCGCTTCCCGACGTGCCGGCGCTTCCCGATGTGCCGGCGCTTCCCGACGTGCCGGCGCTTCCCGACGTGCCGGCGCTTCCCGACGTGCCGGCGGCGGCGTCGCTGCCGCTGCTGCCACCCGAACCGCCGCCGTCGGAGCCGCCGCTCGAGCACGCCGCGGCGACCACCGCACCAAGAACCAAGAAATGATGCAAACGCATGGCGGCGGAAGCTAGCAGCACACCGGCGGAATTTTCTAGCCGTGGCGCCTTCGCCCGCGCGCTTGAGCCCGGCCAATCACCGCAGCCCGGCGACCCCTCGACGCGCCGCCGTGAACCGCCCCAGCGCGCGTCCGCGTTCCCCCGGGAAGCGCGGTTCCGCGCCGCTCCGGCAATAAATGCCAAAGCATTCCGCGTGCATATGGGCGTTTCGACGCATCGGGCCGGATTCGGGCTAGAATCCTCCCTGGGCTGGTCGCGGGCGGGCGCTACTCGACCCACTGGAGAGGTGTCGAATGAGAAACCGGGCGATTGGAATTTCCTTGGGCGTGGTGGGGGCGCTGGCGCTCGCCGCAGCGTGCGGCGGCGGCGACGGCGGCGGCTCGTCGATTGGCGCTGGCGGCGGTGCGGCCAGCGGCAACACCGGTGGGTCGGGCGCGGGCTTCGGCACCGGCGGAATCCAGCGGCGGCTTCGGGACGGGCGGCGGCTTCGGCACCGGCGGCAGTGCGGCCGACGGCGGGCTCAACGCCGACTCGGCGTGCGCCAACGAGACCGTCACCGCGGAGCAGATCCCCGTGGCCATGTACATCATGCTGGACAAGTCCGGCAGCATGAAGGGCCAGAAGTGGACGGACACGCGGACCGGCATCCAGACCTTCGTCAACGATCCGGGCTCGGCCGGCATCAAGGTCGCGCTGCAGTACTTCCCGGGCTCCGGCCAGTGCGACGGCACGGGCTACGACACGCCGGCGGTGGCGATGGGCGCGCTGCCCGGGAACGCCGGAGCGGTCATGAGCTCGCTCAACGCCACTACCCCGAACGGCAACACGCCGACCGAGGGCGCGCTGAACGGGCTCGAGAAGTTCTGCAAGGCGTACATGGCGCAGCACCCGCAGGAGAAGTGCGTCGGCCTGATCGTCACCGACGGTCAGCCGAACGGCTGCGACGGGAGCCCGGGGACGCTCACTGGGATTTGTTCCGACGCGTTCAACAACGCGCCCTCCGAGCCGATCTTCGTCATGGGCATGAGCGGCGCGGACTTCAACCTGCTCGACCAGCTGGCCGTGGCGGGCGGAACCGGACCGAAGGCGTACGACGTGTCGTCGGGCGGCGCGGCGCAGTTCGCGGCGGCGCTGCAGAACGTGGCCGGCAAGCTGCTCTCTTGCGACTACGCCATGCCGACCACCGACGGCGGTAACGTCAACCCGAAGTCGATCATCATCAACTTCACCGACAGCTCCGGAACGACGAAGCTGACGCTGGTCGCCAACCAGGGCGCGTGCGGCGCCAGCGGCGGCTTCTACTACGACGATCCGACGAACCCGACGAAGATCACGCTCTGCCCCTCGACGTGCAACTCGGTGCAGGGCACGGACAAGGGCACGATCGAGATCCTCCTCGATTGCACCAAGCTCGGGCCGGCGTAACCGGCCTCATGCAGCGGCTCGGCCTCGCGCTGGTGGCGCTCGTCGCGTTGCTCGGGTGTCGCTTCCTCGGACACCAGAGCACCGAAGGGAGCGACGCCGGCGCGGAGCCTTCCGCGATCGCGCCGGCCGACACGCCGCCGTCCGGGGCGTCCGATCCTGCGGCGGCGAGCGCGACGGCCACCGCGACGCCGACCGCGACCGCGACCGCGACCGCGACCGCCAAGCCGACGGCGAGCGCGCCGGCGAGTGCAAGTGCGGCCCCGTCGGCAAGCGCATCGCCGACCGCGACGGCTCCGGCCATGCCCCAGCCGCCCTCGCCGGCGTGTCTCGCCAAGTGTCAGGGCGCGATGCAGGCGTGCCTCACGCCCACCCTGGTAGACGGCGGATTTCCGAAGCCGCCCGATCCCACGAAGTGCAAGGCAGCGTTCGACGCGTGCACCGCCGCCTGCAAGTGATCGAGGGATTGTCGTCACGGCGCGGAATCCCGAAAAGCGGGATACCGCGCCGGATCGGCAAACCAGAACAGCGCTAGACGGTGGCGAACGCGGCGTCGGGGATGTCGAGCGCGCTCTTGTCGCCGCTGGCGAGCATCTGCGCTGCAGCGGGGACGTCGGGCAGCACGTTGTGCGCGAAGTAGACCGCCGCGTGGCGCTTGCCCTCGTAGAACGCGCGGTCCGGGTCCGAAGCGTCGAGCTTGTCCAGCTTGGCGAGGGAGATGGCAGCCTGGTCGAGCAAGAGCCAACCGACGGTGAGCTCGCTCATCATTTTCAGGAAGCGGTTCGCGGCCAGCGGCACGCGCTCCATCTCCCCGCCCTGGAACCAACCGAGGAACTGCATCGCCGAGCCGGCGACGGCTTCGTGCGCCTTCGACAGCAGCGCTACGCTGGGACCGAGCACGGCGTCGCTCTTGTTCCTTTCGACGAAGGCGGCGATGTCGCCGAGGAACGCCTGCATGTGCGCGCTGCCCGCGGCGGGTAGCTTGCGGGCGACCAGGTCGAGCGCCTGGATGTGGTTCGTGCCTTCGTAGATGCTGAAGATCTTCGCGTCGCGGCAGTATTGTTCCACCGGGAAATCGCGGGTGTAGCCCACGCCGCCGTGGACCTGGATCGCGGTCTCGCAGATGCGGAACGCCTGGTCCGACGCGTACGCCTTGCACAGCGGGGTCAAGAGCTCCACCTGGCCCATCTCGCGCGCCGCCGCTTCGTCGTCCTTGCCTTCCAGGGCGTACTTGCGATCCATGTGCACGGCGCACTTGGCGATCATCGCGCGGATGCCCTCGACGCGCGCCTTCATGTCGAGCAGCATGCGGCGCACGTCCGGGTGCTCGATGATGGCCACGCGGGGCGCGTCCGGGTCGCGGAACGCCTTGACGTTCGGGCCTTGCTTGCGGTCGCGCGCATACTCGAGCGCGTTCAGGTACGCCGTGGCGGCGATGCCAAGGCCCTGGAGCGCCACGCCGATGCGCGCGTAGTTCATCATCTGGAACATCTGGCGCATGCCGCGCATCTCTTCGGTGCCGCACAGCTCGCCGACGCAAGCGTCGTCGTCGCCGAACACGAGCTGCGCGGTCGACGAGCCGTTGATGCCCATCTTGTGCTCGATGCCGGCGACCTTCACGTCGTTGCGCTCGCCGGCGGAGCCGTCGGCGTTGACGCGGTATTTCGGCACGATGAACAGCGACAGCCCCTTGGTGCCGGGCAGCGCGTTCTCGGTGCGCGCGAGCACCATGTGCACGATGTTCTCGGTGATGTCCTGGTCGCCGCCGCTGATGAAGACCTTCGTGCCCGTGATGTTGTACGTCCCGTCCGCGTTCTTCTTGGCGAAGGTCTTGGCCGCGCCGACGTCCGAGCCCGCTTCGGATTCGGTCAGGCACATCGTGCCGGACCACACGCCGCCGTACATATTGTGGCAGTAGCGCTCGCGCTGATCCGGCGTGCCGAAGGACTCGATCAGCTCGGCCGCGCCGATGGTGAGCCCGGGGTACATGTCGAACGCGGTGTTCGCGCCGCTCGTGATCTCGTTGGCGATGGCGCTGAGCCCGCGCGGTCCGCCCTGGCCGCCGAACTCTGGATCGACCAGTAGGCTCTTGAAGCCGGCTTCGTAGAGCTTCTGCCACGCTTCCTTGAAGCCGGCGGGCGTCTTCACCTGGCCGTCTTCAAGCGTGCAGCCGTCGTCACCGACGGTATTCAGTGGGCCGAGCACCTCGGTCGCGAAGCGGTACACCTCGGCGATGGTCAGCTTGACCTCCTCCTCGCCCCAGTCCTGGTACGGCTCCTTGCCGAGCAGATCGCCTAGTCCGAGCTGCTCGAACAGAACGAAATGACAGTCGCGCAGGTCAGCCTTGTAGCGGTTGATGGGTTGGGCCACAGCCGTTCTCCTGACAAGGGTGGTCCCCCCACTTCCGAGCCGCCGACGCCTGCTTGCCGCACTGCGTCGAAGTCAAGATAGCGAAGAACCACAAGCCCGCAAGGGTTTTCACGCGGCCGGCTGACGTCTGTCGGCTGGCGCGCACGCGGGGAGATCGCGATCGATCGGGTCGTACAACGGCTGCGGGGCACCCTGGCGCCGATTTGCGCTCCGGTGTAGCACCCGTCTTCCGGGGGTCGGGCCCCGCTCACTTCGAGGACTTCGCATGCTGCTCGCACGTCGGCTCTCACTCGTTGCAATGGCTCTGGCGATCGCGACCCCCGCGTGCGGTGGTGGCGACTCGTCGAATGGCGGGAGCGGCGCATCCGGCGGGAGCGCCGGCGCGTCGGGCGGATCCGGCGGAGGCGCCGGCGCGTCGGGCGGATCCGGCGGGAGCGCCGGCACGTCGGGCAGTGGCGGCACGTCGGGCAGCGGCGGCACGTCGGGCAACGGCGGCACGTCGGGCAACGGCGGCACGTCGGGCAGCGGCGGCGCGGCCGGAATGGACGGGGGCGCCGGCGCGTCGGGCAGCGGCGGCAGCGCGGGTGCGTCGGGCAGCGGCGGCAGCGCGGGTGCGTCGGGCAGCGGCGGCAGCGCGGGTGCGTCGGGCAGCGGCGGCAGCGCGGGTGCGTCGGGCAGCGGCGGCAGCGCGGGCGCGTCGGGCAGCGGCGGAACGGGCGGCAGCGGCGGAACGGGCGGCAACCCCGGCGGCCCGTGCACGGCCGGCGCGCGGCGTTGCACGACCGGCAACGGCGTCGAGATCTGCAACTCCAGCGGGACGGCGTGGCTCTACCTGCAGACGTGCGCGATCTCGTGCTCCCAGGGCCTGTGCACCGGCGCGTGCAACCCGGGCGAGACGCGCTGCAACGGCGCCAAGGTCGAGCAGTGCGACTCGAGCGGCGCGGCGTGGTCCACCACGGACACGTGCAGCACCTTCTGCGACGCCACGACCGCGCAGTGCGCGCTGCCGGGTCTCGACGTGACCAGCAACATGAACCTCGACGGCGTCGTCGTGGTCAAGGGCTCCGCCGTGATCCACTCCGGCGCGACGCTCAGCTCGCCCACCGGCGATCTGACGATCATCGCCGACTCGATCACGGTGGAGAACGGCGGCTCGATCGTGGTCGCGCCGACGGGCATGGGCAGCGGCGCGGGCACCGACGGCAAGTACTACTACGTGGGCTCGCCGAGCTACACGTACTACGCCGCCGGTGGCGGCGGCGGCGCCCACGCCAACAACGGCGGCAACGGCACGTACGGCGCCAGCTCGTCGCACGGCGGCGTGGGCGGCTCCGCGTACGGGCTCGCGACGGACTTCGTCGTGTATCCGGGCGCGCCCGGGGGCAACGGTGCCGCACAGAACGTCACCGGCGGCGGCGCGGCGGGCGGCAAGGGCGGCGGCGTGCTGCGCTTGATCGCGCCGACGATCGACATGGCCGGCCAGATCTCCGCCAACGGCGAGGACGGAAAGAACTCGACGTCGACTTCGAACTACATCGCGGCGGGCGGTGGCGGATCCGGCGGCGGCGTGCTGCTCGCCGCTGACCACCTCGGCTTCACCGGCGCGATCTCCGTCGCGAAGGGCTCTGGCGGTACCGTCGGCAGCAGCTATCACGGCGGCGCCGGGGGCAACGGCTCCGACGGCCGGGCCAAGCTGCTGTACGGCGTGTCGAACACGCTCACCGGCTCCGTCGTCGGCGCCAGGACGGAGGATCTGCTTCCGCCTCTGACGATCACGTCGGCGACGCACCCCGACTCGTCGCTGGTCTACAACGACGACTTCACGGACTTCTCGCTGACCTGGAACCAACCGTTCCCCAGCGTGCAGGGCTACTACCAGCTCGTGAACACGACGAACTCCACCGTCCCCACGCCCAGCAACGCCCAGTTCCTGGCGGCCGAGAACCTCACCGTCGATCGTACCGACGTGGTGCAGGGCGACAACTTCTTCCACATCGTCCCCGTGGACGGCAACAGCGTCGTGGGCGGCGTGCAGGGCTGGTTCAAGCTGCAGCTCAACACCGTGCCGCCCACCGTCACGTCGTCGAGCCACCCGACCACCGCGTGGACCGCCAACAACACCGTGTTCTACGCCTGGACGTTCCCGGTGCCGGACGCCAGCGTGGTCGGCGCGTACTACGTGCGCGACGAGTACGCGAACACCGTGCCGACCAAGAGCGACACCTTCAAGCCCATCTCGCAGAAGCAGCAGATCCTCTCGAACCTGCCGGACGGCGTGTGGTTCTTCCACCTGGTGAGCATGGACACCCATGGGTACCTGACGAAGCAGGCCGCGCACTACCAGGTTCGTATCGGCACCGATCCGGGCGCCGGCACGCTGCTCGGCCAGGTGATCGACGGCGGCTCCCAGCCGATCGACGGCGCCACCATCACCGTCAACCGCGGCCTGTTCACCGGGACCACGAACAGCACCGGCAACTACAACATGCAGAACGTGATCGTCGGCAGCTGGGAGGTCACGGCGACCAAGGTGCCGTACGCCCCGGTCGTGAAGATGGCCACGGTGACCGCCGGTAACTCGACCACCGTCAACTTCACCCTCCAGTAGAGATCTGCCCGCCGGAGGGGATTGCCGGTCCGGCGCGGAAGCGCGAGGCTCGGCTGCATGGCGACCACGCATACCGTCGTGCTCATCCCCGGTGACGGCATCGGGCCCGAGGTCAGCGACGCCGCCCGCGCAATCCTCGACGCCGCCGGCGCGCCGCTCGTGTTCGTCGAGGCGCAGGCGGGCGTCGCGGCGCTCTCGGCGGGAAGCGACGATGTCCTGCCCGACGCTACGGTCGCGGCGATCCGCGAGCACCACTTCGCGCTCAAGGGCCCGTGCACGACGCCCATCGGCGCCGGCTTCTCGAGCGTGAACGTGGCGCTCCGCCGCAAGCTGAACCTGTACGCCGCCGTGCGCCCGGTCCGCAGCCTGCCCGGTGTGAAGACGCGCTACGACGGCGTCGACCTGATCATCATCCGCGAGAACACCGAGGGCCTGTACAGCGGCATCGAGAACCTGATCACCGACGGCGTCGTCGTGAGCATGAAAGTCGCGACGCGCGTGGCGTGCCAGCGCATCTCCCACTGGGCCTTCCGCTACGCCACGCACCGCAAGCGCGAGAAGATCAGCGTGTTCCACAAGGCGAACATCATGAAGATGAGCGACGGCATGCTCCTCGACGAGGCGCGCCGGGTCCACGAGGTCGACTACCCGAACATCGACTACAACGAGGTCATCATCGACGCCGCGCAGATGAAGCTGGTGCAGGATCCTTCGCAGTTCGACATCATCCTGTGCGAGAACCTGTACGGCGACATCGTCTCGGATCTGTGTGCCGGTCTGGTCGGCGGGCTTGGCGTCACGCCTGGCGCCAACATCGGCGAGGACGACGCGGTGTTCGAGGCGGTGCACGGCTCGGCGCCGGACATCGCGGGCAAGGACCTGGCGAACCCGCTGGCGCTGGTCATGAGCTCGACCATGCTGCTGAACCACATCGCCGACGCGCGTCACGACCCCGCGTGCCGGCACGCCGCCGAGCGCATCAAGAGCGCCTACAACCGCGCCCTCGAGGACGGTCAGAAGACGCGCGATCTCGGCGGCAGTCTCGGGACGCGCGCCTTCACCCAGGCCGTCATCGATCGCTTGGCGGGCTGACGTCGGTCGCATCCGGCCCGCTCTGTTCCGCGCCGGACCGACCATCCTGCCCGGACGGGGCGGCGAGGCGCCAGCGTGGCTGCGAGATCGGCCAGATCGTGGTCGTCGCCCAGCAGCTCCGACAGCCCGCCGAGCGCCTTGCGGCGCGCGCGCATCGGCTGGTGCCAGATGCGCGTGAGCAGACGCGCGTGTACCAGTGATCCTTCACGCGCTTGCGCCACTCGTGCAGATGCTCGGCGGAAGGATCGCGCGCGCGGCGGCGAACGCGTCGCGGCCTGCCGCTACCGTCAACCGCGGCGGGGCGAAGCTGCCGGAATCGTTCGCTTGCCGGATCGGCGCGTCAGGCGCGGCGGAATATCGACTTCCCGTTCACCCCACCGGAGGTGACGTCGGCACAAGCGGTCGCCGGGATCCGCGTCCAATGGCCCGGCGCCAAGGTACGGGAGGTGCTCGACGCGAACGGCCTGCGGGTTGTCGGGGCGATCGAGATTGTCGGGAGATGCGGCGCGCGTCAGTAGTTCATTTTCGACGCGGCCTGTCTTGTGTAAACCGCCTTGATCCCCGCGGCGTCGTAGTAGGTAATCGAAAGCACTGGATGAGAGCGATCGTCTTGATCGCAATCGTATGCCGCCACGATGCCGCCCAACGCCACGCGGTTTGTGTCGAATGCGCCCCACATGACGGCGCGTTCATGCGGTGGATTGAACGCGACGGCGCATGTGGTTTTCGACGGCAGTACCAGCGGCTCGCCATAGCGCTTGACTAGTTCCGCAAACGCTTCGTTGGTGTCCACGCTGCTCGCGTTCAACCGCACGAGCCCGACCTGACAAACTTTCCCGTTGCAGAAGACGTACTGCGCGCCGTTGACCGCGAGCGGGATGTTGGCCTTGCCCGGATCGACCTTCGCGCAACCGTAAGCCACGTCCCTAGTGCCAGAGATCCTTCCGGTTACCGTTCCGCCAACGGCTCTACATTGCGCGCCTGCTTGCGCCACCGTCGCGCCGAAGCTGATACCGCCAGGACTCGGGGGGATGCTGTGAATCACGCCGACTAGCGGCGCCTGTGAAGTGTCCGGCGGCAGCGGCTCGCTGCGTTCCTCGCGCGCGGCTGGCTCTGTCGCTGCGGCACGCTCGGAGCCGGCAGGGTTCGAGTATCCAGTAGGTTCGGAGTCCGATGGCTCACGCGCCGACGGTTGCGCTTGCGCGGTCGCACGGGACTCAGATTGCCGGCACGCGACGTCCATCTGCTGATCCGTCGGCGCGTGGATGATGTCGTACACCCCGCAGAGCTTCTCGGCCTGCGCGCTGCACTGTGGCGCGCCGTCCGGACACTTTGATCCGATACCCAGGCCGGCCGTTGGCGAACGTGCCTCGGGCGAACCACGGATTAGACGATGCACAGCCCAGCGTGATGGCCGCCGCAGGAATCAGCCAAACGAGACGCATGTCGCGATGGTAAATCCGCTGCACGTCTCCATGCCAGCGCGCCCACGCAACTAGAGCAATGCCGCGCCCGATAGGGCCGCATGCGTCGGTTCCTGCTCCCGTTCGTGGCTCTCGTTACCCCGATCGCGCCGGCGCGCTCGCAAGCGGTCGTCAATCAGCCCCGCACGTTCATCGAGTTGGCTTGCTTGTCCGACTGGTGCGACGTGCGGGCGTTGCTGGAGTGGCTGAGTTCAGGTCGGGCGCTTCGCTTCGGCTAGCTTCCGGTCGAAGTATTGCGCGTGCTCGGCTACGTAGCCCTCGACCTCTCTGCGGCAGCGCGACTCTGTCGCTCCACCATCGTCGGTGGGAAACGCGCCGAGCAAGCCCACGACGCCTTCCAGCGCGTTCACGATGGCGTGAACCTCTCGATCACTCGCCGCGAACGTGAAGCCGATCAATCCGAGCGGGACTCGTTCAAACCAGGCGTTCGACATGCGCTTGTCGGGTGTGTCGGTGATGCGGTGTCTCATGTGTTCGATTCCCTCTGCCGGGTAAGGGCCCGGCCATTGTTCCCCTCTCCAGGATGTCCAGCAGAAACGACGCGGGCGGCGGTACTCTCCTCACTTCAGCGGCGCGCCTATGTCACCGGAACATTCGTCGCCGATGCAACCACCACCGGCGTCGGTGTCGGGCAATCGCGCGGCAACGCCAGCATCACATTCCTGATGCCAACAATTCGGTGTCAGGCGCCTTGGCTCTGACCTCGACGGCTTCGGCGTCGGACGCGGCTTCGGTGCCAGGTACGTCGGCGGTGGAGTCGGCTCCGGCTCCGGCTCGCGGTGCGCTTGGTTGTGCAACGCGGCACGGGCCATGCTGGCGGACATCGCGGCGGCGATTGGCGCCGTGGGCTTGTGTCTGGAGACGGCGCGCGCTGACGTGGGCGAGCCGGTGCGGGAAGCCAAGACGCCCGGCCTTGGCTTCGTGGACGTGGCCGACGCGCTGACCACGGTGCGCGTCGCGATGGTCGAGCTAATGGGTGACTCGGACTTCTACCGCCTGGATGACGGCGGCCGAGCGTTGCAGCTGGCCAGCAAGGCGCTGAATCATATCAACTGCGGACTCAGTGAACTGGGCGCAGTCGAGCGCCGGATGGTGCAGTCATGAGCGCCGCGAACGACGAGCCCACGCCCGAGGACATCAAGGCCGAATACGAGCGGACGGTCTTCGCTTACGGCTCGGAGGACATCGCGCTGGAGCAGATCGGGCACGTGGGCGCCCCGGTCAACCCGATCGATGCTGGAACGCGGCCGAGCCGTTGCTCTGCCTAGGCTCCAACGAACTGGCTGGATTGGGGCTCGAACACGTCCCACGCAGGTTTGCCGACGCCATGATTTGCGGGGCAAGCGCCCGCGTCACCGTCGGGACACGACGCGATCGGATATAGTGCCGGCGGTGTCGATTCGCACGCTCGCCGCAATCGCCGTCGGACTCGTACTGGTGACGGGCTCCCGTGAACCGCGCACGCCGACCGTACAGCTCGAAGGCGACGCCGCATTGTTCCACGGCCTCCGGCTGCTGCTCGACGGCGCGCCGCCGGTGACGTCCCGCGGGGCGCGCAGCGGCCGCGCGGAGCTGCGGCATGGAGCGGCCTTGACCGAGTGGTACCGGAACACGCCGGCGGGGCTCGAACAGGGGTTCGACCTCGCGCAAGCGACATCGCGCGACGGAATCGACCTGCGCGTGAAGGTCACGGGGCTCGTTCCACGACAAGCCGGAGCGAGCGTCGCCTTGTTGGATGTCGCCGGGCACACGGCCGCGTACTACGGCCAAGCCCACGCGGAAGACGCGCGCGGAAGGCCGTTACCCATACAGCTGGTCGCGGGTTCCAGCGATATCCGCATCCACGTAGAAACCGCCGGTGCGCGGTTCCCCGTGGAAATCGACCCGCTCGTGTGGCTCGCCCAGGCGACGCTCGTCGCGAGCGACGGTGCACCGGGCGACCAGGTGGGCTGGTCGGTCGCGCTCCTGGGCGACACGGCCCTTGTCGGCTCGAAGGGATTCAGCACGAGCGCGAAGACGGGCGCGGCGTATGCATTCGTGCGAAGCGGGACGACCTGGTCCCAGCAGCAGCGTCTCGTCGGCAGCGGTGTCGGCAACTACGACGATTTCAGCTTGTCGGTGTCACTCGCAACGGACACGGCGCTCGTCGGTTCCCCGGCGCCCTACCTGCTGCCGCCGCAACAGCCGAAGAGCGGGTCCGCGTATGTCTTTGCTCGCGTCGGGTCTACGTGGACGCAGCAGCACGTTCTGGTCGGCAGCGACAGCGCGATCGGCGATCAAGTCGGGTATGCGGTCGCGGTGGACGGAACGACGGCGCTGGTCGGAGCGCCGTGCAACGGAACAAACTGCGCCGGCGCGATCTACGCTTTCAGTCGCTCGGGCTCTACGTGGACGGAGACCCAGAAGGTGGTCGCTGCAGGCAGCACGTGGCTGGGCTCGGCGCTGGCTCTCGACGGCGATACCGTCCTCTCCGGCGCCCGCAACGCGAACGGGGGCGCAGCCTATGTCTTCGTCCGATCCGGCTCGACTTGGTCCCTTCAGCAGCGCCTCGCCGTCGCGAGCGGCGGCCCCGATCGCTTCGGGATGTCTGTGGCGCTTTCCGGCGGCACGGCGTTGGTCGGCGCAACGGACGAGTTTTCCGCGGCCGGGGCGGACTACGTGTTCGTGCGCGCCGGGTCCACATGGACCCTGCAGCAGGAGATCGCCGCCAACGGGCTCGGCGCGCACTGCGCCTTGGACGGCGACACCGCGCTGCTCGCCTCGGGCGGTGCCGCGCTCGTGTACGTCCGGAGCGGCTCCACGTGGACCCAAGAGCAGAAGCTCGTCGAAAGTGGAAGCGGTTCGTTCGGCGCCGCGGTCGCGCTCTCGACGACAACGGCGCTGGTCGGCGCGCCCAGCACCGGAGCGGGCGCGGCCTATGTGTTCACGCCCGGCAACCCGCTGGCGAACGGGACCGCTTGTCCGGAAGGCACCGGCGCGTGCTCGAGCGGATTTTGCAAGGACGGAGTGTGTTGTGACGCGGCCTGCGATCAACCCTGCCAGACTTGCATCGCGACTCCGGGCACGTGCACAGCGGTCACGAACGGACCGGATGCGGATACGTGCACGGGAATCACGACGTGCAACGCCAGTGGCGCGTGCCAGAAGAAGAATGGCCAGTCCTGCGCGGACGCGAGCGAGTGCGAGAGTGGGTTTTGCGCCAGCGGCTACTGCTGCGCCAGCGCGTGCGCAGGCGCCTGCGACGAATGCAGCTCGAACCCAGGAGTCTGCACACTGGTCCCGGCTGGCGGCGCGGGCTCGCCGTCGTGCGCGCCCTACGCGTGCAGCGGTGCCGACAACGCGTGTCCGACAACCTGCGCAGCGGACACGGATTGCGCATCCGGCGACTACTGCAACGCGAGCGGCGCCTGCGCCGGACAGCGAGCCCAGGGATCGCCCTGCGTAGCGGGCGCCGAGTGCCTGTCCGGCTTCTGTGTCGACGGCGTGTGTTGCGATGCGGCTTGCACCGGCGAGTGCGAGGCATGCACGGGCGCGCTGAAAGGCGGCGGAGCGGACGGCACGTGCGGCGCCGTTTCCGATGGCACGGACCCCGACGGCGACTGTGCGCCGTTCGTCTGCTCCGGCGGGAGTTGCTTGTCGACCTGCGCGACGGACGTGGATTGCGCCGCGGGCCTGGCGTGTTTTCCCGTCCTGGACCTCTGCGCGCAGCGCCAGTCCGACGGCGTGCCGTGTGCGAAAAACGGACAGTGCCAGTCCGGCTTCTGTGTCGACGGCGTGTGTTGCGACGGCGCGTGCACCGGGCAGTGCGAAGCGTGCAACGGGGCCACGTCGGGAACGTGCAGCGCGGTCCTGGGCGCTCCGCACGGCGCGCGGTCCGCGTGCAGCGGGAGCGGGAGCGCCTGCGCCGGCAGCTGCGACGGCTCGAACCGGGTATCGTGCACGTACCCGGGGGCGAGCACGACCTGCTCGGCCACGATGTGCTCGAACGGACTTGCCCAAGCGTATGCGTGCGACGGCGAGGGCGCGTGCGCTCCGGCGACGCTGTCCGATTGCTCACCGTACAAGTGCTCCGCGACCGGCTGCGCGACGAGTTGCTCGGACGACGCCGATTGCGCACCCGGCAACGCCTGCACCGGCACCGTCTGCGCCCCAGCGGGGTCGGCCGGAACCGGCGCCGGTGGCACGAGCGGCGCCGGTGGCGGCGCCGACAGCGGCGCTTCTCCCGGTACCGGCGGAAATGCGGCCGGGAGCCCAGGCACGGCATCGCCGGGCAGCAGCGACAGCGGAGGTTGCGGCTGCCGCGCTTCGGGCGAAGACCCACGCCGCGGAGCGTCGTGGATCTTGCTGCTCGTCGTCGGCCTCGCCCGCCGACGGCGGGCTCGGCGCGGAGCGCGGCGGCGCGGCGGCACTTGAGGATCCTTGCCCAACGAGCACCAAGGTGCTCACTGGGAACCAGCTGTGCGCGGCGGTGAAGACCGGCGGCGGCAGCGCCGACAACGACGGCGGTTGCGGCTGCAGAGTTGGTACGTCGAACCGCCGCTCCGGCCTACCGCTCCTCGGCGCGCTGCTGCTGCTCGCGGGGAGCTGCCGTCGCCGCGCGCGAGTCGCTGCTTCTTGATTTCCGGTCCGGCGCGGAACCCCGCGTCGCATCAGGGCGTCGCTGCGTGGTAGCGATGGTCGCGACGGCCCGCGTAGCAGCGCGCGCGCGAGCGGAACAGGCGCGCCGGCGGGTCGGGGTCGTCTCTACGGATCCGCCACACGTTGCCGAGCGCCGCCGAGAGCCGCTGCTTTTCCGGGTTGGCCGCGGGCGGGCACGGGTCGTGGCACTCGCCCGCGGGGCGCGCCGAGAAGTGTGCGCCCGACATGTAGCCGATCGCGTTCGGCGGTCGGTCGGTGATCGCGATGCGCAGGTTCCGGCACGTGTCGCAGCGCTTCGTGCCGCCGGAGGGGCACGACCACGGCTCCAAGGGGCCGGCGCATTCGACCGTGAACGACACCGGCACGCCCCCGAACTCCGCGACGTCGCGATCCACGTAGCTCAGGAGGCCGTAGTAGTCGCCGTCCTCGCCCAGGCCGCCGCCCACGCCGTCGACGATGTGTCCGCCCGCGTCCACGACCACCGTGGATCCGTCGTGCTCGATGACCAGCGTCGAATCGATGCTCACGGTCGTGAAGCCCGTCTCCTTGCCCTTGGCGGTGCGGCGCTCGGAGCGAATCAGTACGGCGTACAAGTGATCGTCCGGCGGCGCTCCCGCGTCGTCGGGCTCCGTGAACAACGGCTCGCGCGCGAGCAGGACCGGCAAGCACGGCGGATCGCTCACCGACAGGTACGCGCGCACCGGCGCGTGCGGCTCGACCCAGGCGAGCAGGCGCCTGTCCAGGGGCTCGAAGCGGACGTCGGCGAGCGCGTCGCTCCAGGTCTTCTTCGCCCACGCGAGCTCGGCAGCGGGATCTGGGGCGGCGGCGTCGGCCGCCGGCGTGTCGACCGACGCGTCTACGCTCGCAACCGGCGTGGGCGCCGGGATCGCGACCGTGTGCGTCGTCGTGGGTGCGGGCGCCGGCGTCGGCGCGGGAGCCGGCGGCGCGCCGGCGCACGCGACGGCGAGCGTTGCGGCAAGCGCCGTTCCGGTGCGGAGCATGCCGGCATTATTACGGGAATTGCCCGACGAGACGATAGCGATTGCCGACAATCTCGAGCATTCCGCGCTCCACGAGATCCTCGAGCCAGCCGTCCACCTCGGCGATCGTGGCGCCGTTCTTCTCGACATAGTCGATGTACGACGCCAGCGTGCCGAGGTCCGGGACCTCGCCCTCGCGTTGTTCACCGTAGCGGGTCACGCCGGCCAGCACCAGGTCCCTCGCCGACGGGCGCGCGCTCGCCCCGAGCTCGTGGAAAGCCTTGTCCAGAGCGTAGGCCGAGATGCGGAAGCGCTTGCAGGCCTCGTGCCTGCGCACGCCGGGAAACGCGGCGAAGCGTGCAGCGCGCTGGGCGATCTCCCGGTCGTATCTCGCCATCGCTGGGGTATTGTCCATTCAGATTGACGATTACGCTCAGTCCGCCAAGCCGTTGCTCTGCCTAGGCTCCCGCCCAGCGCATGTGGTGGGTCGAGTGTCGCATGGGCCGCGGAGCGCGCAACGTTCAGCCGGTGATACACTTCGCGTGTGGGCTGCGCTCGCTGTCGTGCTTCCGATGCGGACTATTTCACGACCGCGGGCGACGCGGCATGTCGCCGATGCTTCTACGCCGAGCAGGTCGCGATCCAGGACCAGCGTGCCGAGGAGTCCCTTGCAGAGAAGCTACCCGAGGGCGTTCGCGCCGCGAAAACGCCGAAGCCGCCTCGACCAGGGCGCGTCCTCTGGGAGTCGCGCTGTTCGCCCTCGGGACGCTCGGAACCGCGCTCATGCTCGTCTTGTTCGACGACTCGAGAAGGGGTTCGTAGTCATCGCGCTGTTCGGGTTCGCGACAGCGGCCCGCGGCTACCAGGTGCGACGTTACGAGTAACCTTCCATCGCCCTCGCTACCCCCGCGCCCGCTCGCCGTCCCACGCGCCTTGCTGGTCCGGCGCGGTATCCCGAGGGTCGATTGATGCGCACTGCATCAAGCATTGCATCATGATGTTCCAGGCGCTATCCTGCGCTTCATGAGGACAACGGTGGACATCGACGCGCGCGTGCTCGCGCGTGCCAAGCGACTCGCCGCCGCGCAGGGGCGTACGCTCGGTACGCTGGTGAGCGACGCGTTGTCGGCCTACCTGGGCGCCAAGCAAGGCGCCCCCCAGGATCCCCCCTTCGATCTTCTGGTGAGGGGTACTCCGGCGGCGCGCTTCCCGACCCGGGAAGACATAGCCGCGATCGAGGACGAAGACGACGTCGCGTCGCTCGGAATGCCGGAGGTCCGGCGTCGTGCTGCTCCCTGACGTCAACATCCTGATCTACGCGCACCGCGCCGAGTCGCCGGAGCACGCGCGCTACGCCGCGTGGCTCCGCGATCTGGCAGAAGCGCCGGAGCCATTCGCACTCTCCGATCTCGGCGCGTCCGGCTTCGTGCGGATCGTCACCAACGCGCGGATCTGGGAAACGCCCACTTCAACGGAGGACGCGCTCGAGTTCATCGCGCGCCTTCGCAGCCGATCGAACGCCAGGATCCTGACTCACGGCGCCGCGAGCTGGGACATCTTCGCACGCTTGTGCCTCGCCGCCCGCGCGCGGGGACGTCTCGTGGCCGACGCCTATCACGCCGCCCTCGCCATTGAACACGGCTGCGAGCTGGTCACGGCGGACGGCGACTTCGCCCGCTTCGCGGGGCTCCGGCACCGGCACCCGCTGGCGTGACCGCAGGGCCAACGCCGGGAACGCGAGCGTCGCCGGTTTGGGGCGCAACGGGTTCTGCCGCGCCGGTACGGATGCGCCCGAGCCAGCGCGCGCGTTCGATCACGACCGCGGGCTCCCAGTCCGCGTGCGAGCCGTAGATCATCGACACGCCGCCGACGGACGCCGCGTCCCCGTTCCAGCACGCGCCGGCTGGCCGCGTCGCGGCGGTGACGGCCAGCGCGGTCAGGGCAACGGGCAGCAGGCGCATGTCGAGAATACGCCCGGCACGGTGGTTCACTTCGGTCCGGCGCGGAAGCGCGCGGTGGCGCGCGACGCGATGGCGGAGGCGCCGCCGGCCGTGTTGCGTCCCGGGTGCGCGCCCGTGTTCAATGCGCCGACGGTGCGTGTGAAGCCCAAGGAAACCGGTGAGCCTCGATGAGTGATCTCCCCCGGAGAGTCGCGCGCGACTTGAACCTGCCACCCAGCGGCGTCGTCGCCGTGGTGCGATTGCTGGGTGAAGGCGCGACGGTTCCGTTCATCGCGCGCTACCGCAAAGAGGCGACGGGCGCCCTGGACGAGGTCCAGATCCGCGCCGTGGCCGAGCGCGCGCGCATCCTCGGGGAGCTGGATGCACGCCGCGCCACAATCCTGGCCACCATCGAAGAGCAGGGCGCCCTCACAGCCGACCTGCGCCGCCGCATCGAAGCGTGCGCCACGCGGGCGGAGCTCGAAGATCTGTACGCGCCGTACCGGCCGAAGCGACGCACCAAGGCGTCCGTCGCGCTGGAGCGTGGTCTGGGCCCGCTCGCGGAGCGCATCCTGGCGCAGCCCGACGGCGGTCGGCCCGAAGACGAGGCGCGCGCCTTCGTGGATCCGCACAAGGAGGTGAGCAGCGCCGCCGAGGCGCTTGCCGGCGCGCAGGACATCGTCGTGGAAGCCGTGGCGGACAACGCCGATTGCCGCGCCCACGTGCGCGAGACGCTTTCGAAGCGCGGCGTGCTCGAGACCCGCGCCGTCGAAATCGAAGACCAAGGAGCGCACCAAGTTCGAGGACTACTACGCGTTCTCCGAGCCGCTTTCCAAGGTGCCCTCGCACCGCTATCTCGCCATTCGCCGCGGCGAGGCGGAAGGCGTGCTGCGCGTGAAGGTCGCCGTGGACGACGATCGCTGCCTGGCGCGGCTGGAGCAAATCATGCGGCTGAAACCGCGCTCGCCCTGGGCGCGGCTGCTCGGGCAGTCGATCGACGAGGCGTACAAGAAGCGCCTGCACCCTGCCCTCGAAAAGGAGGCCCGCGGCGACGTGGCCGAGCGCGCCGAGCGCGCCGCCATCGACGTGTTCGCGGAGAACCTCGGGCAGCTGCTCATGGCCGCCCCCTTCGGCGCGCGTCCGGTCGTCGCCGTCGATCCCGGCATCCGCACCGGCTGCAAGTGCGCGGCCCTCGGCCCCGACGGCACGTTCAAGGCCCACACCACGGTGTACCCGCTGCGCTCGGACGCCGAGCGCGAGCGCGCCGGGGAGGAGTTCGTCGCCTTCGTGAAGCGCCACGGCGCCGACGCCATCGCCGTGGGCAACGGCACCGGCGGCCGCGACACCGAGCGCTTCGCAAAGCTTGCCCTGGGCGGCTCCACCCTGGTCGTGAGCGTGAACGAGTCCGGGGCCAGCGTGTACAGCGCGTCGGACGTAGCGCGGGAGGAGATGCCGGACCTGGATCTGACCGTCCGCGGCGCGGTGTCCATCGGCCGGCGCCTTCAGGATCCGCTGGCGGAGCTGGTCAAGATCGATCCGGAGTCCATCGGTGTGGGCCAGTACCAGCACGACGTCGACGCCGGCCTTCTGGAGCAGAAGCTGCGCGAGGTCGTGGAGAGCGCCGTGAACCGCGTGGGGGTGGAGCTATCGACGGCCAGTGCGCCGCTCTTGTCGTACGTGGCCGGAGTAGGCCCCAAGCTGGCGAAGGCGATTGTCGAAGAGCGGGGACGCCGCGGGGGCTTCTCGCGCCGAACCGACATCCTGAAAGTAAAGGGACTGGGACCGAAGGCCTTCGAGCAATGCGCGGGCTTCCTGCGCATCCGCGCCGGAAAGAATCCGCTCGATGCGTCGGCGGTGCATCCGGAGCGCTACGTCCTGGTGGAGCAGATGGCGAAAGATCTCGGCGTGCCGCTCTCCAGTCTGGTGGGCAACGCCGAAGCCGCGAAGCAGATCGACGTCCGGAAGTACGCGAGCGGCGACGTGGGCGAGCCCACGCTCAGGGACATCGTCGCCGAGCTGTCGAAGCCGGGCCGCGATCCGCGCGACACCTTCGAGGCACCCCGGTTCCGCGACGACGTGAACGAGGTCGGAGATCTAACGCCGGGCATGGTGCTGGAGGGCGTGGTCACCAACGTGACGGCCTTCGGCGCCTTCGTGGACGTGGGCGTGCACCAGGACGGGCTGGTGCACATCAGCCAGCTCGCGGATCGTTTCGTGAAGACGCCCAGCGACGTGATCAAGGCGGGCGAGCGCGTGAAGGTCCGCGTGCTGTCCGTGGATCTGGAGCGCAAGCGCATCGCCCTCAGTCGGAAGGGTGTTTGATCCTCCGTCGCTCTTCGAGCCCCCCGAGCCGCCTTCGAGCTTGGGCGCGCACGAAGCCGCGTTCGGCGCCCGCTTCCTGTGCCCGGTCGGGGTGGATCGCGCCGGCGGCGCGCGCGGTTCCGCACCGGACCACGCGACGTCGATGACATCGAGATGCGCGTCGGTCACGGGAGCAAGTCCGCGCCGAAGAGCCGGCGCGCAACGTCGCTGCCATACATGCGCTGTGCGAGGCGAGCTTGCACCTGACGTTCCGTCAGGCGCGGCTCGTTGGAGCGAATGCCCGCTTCGGCCATCTGTCGCGTCGCGTTCGTTGTCGCGGCGGCCATCGCCAGGCGCTCCACACCGCTCGCCCCTTGGGGCTCGACGCTCGCCCCTCGCGCGGGGAGCGACGCGCGCGAGCCACGATGGGCGAAGCGCGAGCCACGATGGGCGACGTTTCTGACCGCGGGCCTCGCCGCGTACGTTCCCTGACTGAAGATACGCGCCGCTTCAGTATCCCGCGAGCCGCGCCCAGCGCTCGCGCTCGTTGTCGGTGACCCATAAATATGGGAGGCTGGGGCATGAAGACCACGCTCGAGCTTCCCGACCCGCTGTTGCGTCGCGCGAAGACGCTGGCTGCGACGCGGGGCATCACGCTCAAGCAGCTGGTCACCGAGGCGCTCCAGCAACGTCTCGACGCTGAACGCGTCCGTCCAGCGTGGCGCTCGCTGTCGGGTCGGCTGGCGATGCTGCGTACGGAGACGGCGCGCGTCATGGACCGCGTCGACGCGGAGTTCGAAGGGATCGACGACGAAGAGGGCGCGTGATCCTCGATACGAACGCCATCTCGGCGCTGGCCGACGGGTCGCCGGAGTTCGAGCTCGCTCTCCGCGACGTCGGCGCCATCGAGTTGCCCGTGATCGCGCTCGGGGAGTTCCGGTTCGGGATTTTGCGCTCGCGCCACCGGCAGCGTTACGATACGTGGTTGGCAGCGCTGGTCGGGGCATCGCGCGTCTTGCTGGTCGATGAATTGACGGCCGCGACGTACTCCGGCATCCGGGAATCGCTTCGTCGGCGCGGCCGCCCGATCCCCTCGAACGACACGTGGATCGCGGCGTTGGCGCTGCAGCACGACCTCCCCATCGCCAGCCGCGACGCGCATTTCGACGAAGTCGAAGGCGTGCGGCGCGTGCAGTGGTAAGCGCGCGTCGAGCGCGGCAGCGAGCTCGCACGTGAGCGCGGTTCCGCGCCGGACCGGCAACCCCATACAGCTCCGCGACCGACGGCGATCACGTTGCGCGGCACGGAGATTGCGTTGCGCTAACGCATGAGCTTCCGCATTCGCCGCTTCGGCATCGCGATCCCCCTGGTCTTGGCCCGTCACATCTTCTGGATGTCGGTCCGGCGCGGAATCGCGCGGCGTGCCGTATCATCGCGCCGTGGGCGATCGTTCCGCGATGCTTGTCGCGCTCGCGCTCGCGCTTGGTTGCGCACCGGAGCCCGCACCGACTCCGCACGCCGCGCCTGCAGCCGGTCCCGCGCGGAACCGCACCGCCGGCGTACGCGCCTTCACCCAGGCCGTCATCGATCGCTTGCCGGGCTGACGTCGGTCGCGTCGGGCCCGCGCGGTTCCGCGCCGGACCGACCATCCTGCCGGGACGGGGCGGCGCGGCGCCAGGCCGCGTAGTACTCGCCCAGGCGGTAGGACAGCTGGCGCGGGCGCTCGGCGTACAGCCGGCGCCCGAGCTCGAACGCCCCGGTCCTGAGCTCGTGCTGGCGGCGCTCGATCAGCGCGAGCAACGCGTCGAGCTCCGCGCGATCCTCGGACAGGCCCGGCTCTGCGATCAGCGCGGCTGCAAGATCAGCCAGATCGTGGTCGTCGCCCAGCAGCTCCGACAGCTTGCCGAGCGCCTTGCGGCGCGCGCGCATCGGCTGGTGCCAGATGCGCGTGAGCAGACGCGCGTGGTACCAGTGATCCTTCACGCGCTTGCGCCACTCGTGCAGATGTTCGACGGAAGGATCGCGGCGAGCGGCGGCGAACGCGTCGCGGCCTGCCGCATAGCTCCGGCGCAGACCGGGCTCGATCGCCTTCCAGCGGTCGCGCTCCAGGGGCCAGCCCTGGACGCGGCGGCGCGCCAGGGCGAGCGTGCTCTCCACGTCCGCGATGCGCGTCGGGTCCACCGCCGATGCGACCGCGCGCGTGCGCATCGACTCGAGCGCGCGGCGCGCCTCGGCGAACGCGCCTTCGGGGACCAGCGCGTCGAATGCGCCGATGACGGCCGTCGCGGTGCGCGCGCCGGAGAGCTCGCGGGCGGCGTCGCGGAAGCAGGCGTTCTCGCGCGCGTAAGCCAGCTCGCCCAGGTCGCCGCGCACCAGGCGCACCAGACCGCGCAACTTCTTCAGCCGCTTGCGCACGCCGTGGATCGGCTCGTCCGGATCGCCTGCGGCGGCTTGGAGCAGCTCGGCGATCGCGCCTTCGATCTGCTCGGTGGCCACGCGTCGGACGTTCTGTCCGACGCTCTCGGTCTGCTCGAGTCTGTACGCCATGGCTTGCTTCCCGAGCCCCGGAATGGGATCAATAACCCAAGCACGCGCGCGGGCAAGAGCAGCCATGACTGTGACACGAGCCGACCTCGAGCAGTTCATCGATCTGGTGCGTGCGGAGGTGCACGACCCAGGAGCCGGCATCTACGGCCCGGGCAGCCAGTCGTGGGAGATCAGCAAGGAGGCGATCTTGTTCGTCGGCGGCGGCAAGGCCGCGCTGCTCCAGCTGGCCCACCCCTTCGTCGCGCACGCCGTCGACCAGCACTCGCAGACCCGCACCGATCCGCTAGGGCGCTTCCAGCGCACCTTCGACAACGTGTACGCCATGGTGTTCGGCAGCCTCGACGACGCCACGCGCGCGTCACGCCGCGTGCACGCCATCCACACGCGCATCACCGGCGCCATCACCGAGCGCGTGGGCGCCTTCGCCGACGGCACGCGCTACGAGGCGAACGACGAGGACGCGCTGCTCTGGGTCCACGCGACGCTGATCCACACCGCGGTCGAGGTCTACGACCTGATCGTGCATCGCCTCTCCCACGAGGAGAAAGAGCGCTACTACCAGGAGAGCAAGCGCTTCGCGCGGCTGTTCGGCATCCCGGACAGCGTGCTGCCGCCGGACTGGGACGCGTTCGACGCCTACTACCAGCGCATGCTCGACTCCGACGTGATCGTCGTTGGCCGCCCCGCCAAGGAGCTTGCCGGGTTCCTGTTCAGCACGCCGGCGCCCGCCGCGGCGCCGCTCTTCCGTTGGCTCGAGCTGATGACGGCCGGCCTGCTCCCGCCGCGCCTGCGTCGCGAGTTCGGCTTCGAGTACGGCGCCGCGTCGCAGGCCGTGTTCACCGCATCCGTCGCGACGCTGCACGCGCTCTACCCGCGCCTGCCGCCGCGCCTCCGCTACGTTCCGGCATACGTGAAGGCGCGACGTCGTCTCGCCGGCAAGACCGGCCCGGATCGCATCGGGCAGTGGATCGAGCGCCTCGCGTTCAAGTCGATCAACGCGCGACCCGCCGGCAAGCGCCGCCGTCGCCGCGCGAAGACGCGCGCCGCGACGGCGGCGTAGATTCAGCCGACGAACTCGCCGAGCTTCGCGGTGAGCGGCGCGGACGCGGGGCGCGGCTCGTCCACGCGGGTCACGCTGAAGGTGCGCGCGGGCTCGCGGCGCTGCGGCACGACGTCGATGTCCGGGGCCGCGAGCCGGCGTCCGTCGAACGCGCTGCCGTCGCACGCGCTGCAGCGGCCGCACTCGGCGCTGTCGGTCATGCCCAGGTAGCGACCCAGGTGGAGCGAGCGGCAGCCGCCGCTTCGCGCGTACGTCGCGACGGCGTCGAGGCGCCGCGCGTCCTCGCGCTGCAAGGTGTCGAGCGCGGCGGCGAGGCGCCGCGCGCGGTCGAGCAGCTCCGGTGCGGGCACCGCGGCGCGCGCCCAGCCCGAGGCGAGGCGCACGAGGCCGGCGTCGGCGAGCACGGCGCACAGGAGCTCGGCGTTCTTGTGGCTCTGACGCGCCGCCAGTGCGAGTGCTTCGAGCGTCGCGGCGCGGCCGTCGATCGCGTAGCTCTCGAGCGCCTTGGCGAGCTCGACGGCGTGGGCGGCGCGGATGCGCGTCTGCGAGAGCAGGGCGTCGTTGCGGCTGCGGTCGCCCGGGTCGTACATGAGCGTGCACGTCGCAGGCTCGCCGTCGCGGCCCGCGGCGCCGATCTCGCGCAGGTACTGCTCGAGGGATGCCGGCGCCTGGTAGTGGATCACGAAGCGCACGTCGCGCTTCTCGAGCCCCAGGCCGAAGCCCGACGGAGCGAGATCCAGCCGTCCGAGCTCTCCCAGCCCGGCGATGCCCGTCGTGGGCGCGAACGCGCTGGTCGCGACCATCACGGTGCGCCGGCCGGGCAGCACGAAGCCGAGCAGCTCGCCGCCGCGCTCGCCGGCGGGCATCTCGCCGTGGTAGCGGTGCGCCGGCACGCGCAGCGCGCGCAGCGCGTTGTACACGGCGTCCACGTCGCGCGGCGTGGCGCAGTAGATGATGCCCGGCCGCCGCAGCCGCATCACCAGCGAGACGAGCGCGCGCTGGCGCACCTCGCCGCGCGCTTCGAGCGTGTCGAGGGCGACGTTGTCGCGAAGAGGCGCGCCGTCGATCACCACCGGCGCGCGCAGCCCGAGGCGCGCCGCGACGTCGTGACGCACGGCCGCGGTCGACGGCGCGCACAGCGCCGCGATCTGCGGCGAGCCCAGGCGCGCGAGCGCGCGGCCGAGGCCGGCGTGCGCCGGCCGGTACTCGTGCGCCCACTCGCTCGCCGCGTGTGCGTCGTCCACCGCGACGAAGGCGATGCCGGAGCGCGCCAGCGCGTGCACCAGGTCGTCGCTGGCGAGCGAGTCCGGCGTCGTGATCACGATCAGCGCGCCGGGCGCGCCGATGCGCGCGAGCGCGCGCTTGCGCTCCTCGCCGTGGATGCTCGGATCCACGCGGATCACCGGCACGCGCCGCGTCAGCAGGCGATCGCAGAGCTCTCGCCCGAGGCTCACCAGCGGCGACACGAGCACCACCGGCTGTCCGTGGATCAGCGCCGCGATCAGCGCCGTGCTGGTCTTGCCCGCGCCGGCGGGAAATGACACCACCGCGTCCCGCCCCTCGAGGATGGCGCGGATCGCGCGTCGCTGCTCCGACGTAAGCTTGTCGATGCCGAGGCGCGCCGCCGCCGCGTCGACGCGTGGCCACATCTCCTGCGTGAACGGCGCGCGCGCCAGCGTCGGCCGCACCGCGAGCGGCACCTCGGCCAGCGACGCCTCGGCCAGCGACGGCACCGGGCCGAGCTCGGCGGGCGCGCTCGCCGCTGACTCGGCGCGCGGCCGCATGCGCCCGACGCGAACACCCAGCGGCAGCGTGCGCGGGCGCGTCTCCGCCGCGACGGGTTGCAGCGCCGGAGCAGGGGGAGGGGATTGCCGGTCCGGCGCGGCCGGCGTCGCGGGCCGCTTGACGGCGACGACGCTCGGCCTTGCGACGGCCGACGCCGCTTTCGCGACAGCGCGCTTCGTCCCGGCCTTCGTCCTGGCGGTGGCCGGCGTCGTCCGTGCCTTTGTCTTGGCGCGTGCGCGCGAGGTCTTGTTCGTCTTGGCGCCGGCGCGCGCGGCTTTCGTCGCCTTCGCGGCGCGCGTGGCTTTCGTCGCCTTCGCGGCGCGCGTGGTCTTGTTCGCCTTCGCGGCGCGCGCGGCTTTCGTCGCCTTCGCGGCGCGCGCGGCTTTCGTCGCCTTCGCGGCGCGCGCGGCTTTCGTCGCCTTCGCGGCGCGCGCGGCTTTCGTCGCCTTCGCGGCGCGCGTGGTCTTGGCGCCGGTGCGCTTCGCCTTCGTCTTGGCGAGGGTGCGCTTCGTCTTGTTCGCCTTCGCGCCGGCGCGCGCGGCTTTCGTCGCCTTCACGGCGCGCGTGGTCTTGGCGCCGGTGCGCGTGGTCTTGGTCTTGGCGCCGGCGCGCTTCGTCGTCGTCTTGGCGCCGGTGCGCTTCGCCGTCGTCTTGGCGAGGGGGCGCTTCTTGCGCCCCGGACTCTTCGCGCTGGCGCGCGGACTCGCCGCGCGTTTCCGCGCCGGACCGGCAACCCCTGAACGCCTCTGCAGCTTGGATTTGGCGCTTGTGGCCCGGGTCTTCTTCGGTTTCTTCATCTCTCGCCGTTTTCCAAGGCCCAGAGCCGTATCACCCCGGATCGGCGATGTGAACAGGAAAACAGTGGACAGACGTGATGCTGGACAAGTGCCCAGCCGACAAGACTGCCCGGCGAGGTCGGCGCGAGGCGTTGCGGTGCCCGGGAACAGAACCACACCGCCACGCTCGGCGGGATGCTCTAGCTCCGGTCGGCCGTCGCGCGGCGACGCCGTCGCGCGGCGACGAGCGCGAGCAGCACGACGGCGGAGGCGCCGCGGGCGTCGCGGTGGCGCCCCGGGGCGCTGCAGCCGCAGCTCTTGCCCGACGCTTGCACGCGCGTGGGCGACGGCGTGGACGACGCGCTGGGCGCCGCGGGCAAGTGACGGCGCAGCGGCTGCGTGCGCTCGCGACGCGAAGGCGCGGAGCGGTAGCGAGCGACACCGAGCTCCTGCAAGAGATCGCCGGCGTCGACCACGCGATCGAGCATCCACAGCATGTAGCGCACGTCGACGCTGACGTTGCGCGAGCGCGGCACGCTGTAGCCGAAGTCGCCGGCGATGTTCTCCCACACGCGATCGAAGTTCAGGCCGACCAGCTCGCCGCGACCGTTGATCACCGGGCTACCGGAGTTGCCGCCGGTGGTGTCGGCGTTCGACAGGAAACACACCGGCACGTCGTCGAGATCGGGATCCGCCCAGTAGCTCTCGCGCGCTTCGGGAGCCTTGTCGATGACGGCGCGCGGCAGGTTGAAGGGCTCTTCGCCGGTGGACTTGTCCACGGCGCCGTGCAGCGTGGTGCGCGACACGGCGAGCAGGCCGTCCTCCGGCGAGTAGCCGCGCACGGTGGCGAAGCTGATGCGCAGCGTGCCGTTGGCGTCGGGGTAGAGCGTGGCGCCGCGCTCGGCTTCGAGCATCGTGAAGTAGTCGGGACCGACGCGCTCCATCGCGCCGCGCGCGGCGTCGCGCTCCGCGTCCAGCCGCTCCAGGTCGTCGGCGAGCGCTTCGGCGAGCACGATCATCGGGTCGCGGCTCTTGGCCAGGACGACGCTGTCGGCGCCGTCGTAGAGCGCCTTCGCCGCCTTGGCGTCGGACAGGTGCGAGGCGCGGATCTTCGCCTTGACGCCGGCAATCGAGCTCGTGGGGAGCTTCGCCAGCGCGGCGATGGCCAGGCCTTCCGGCAGCTTGTGCGCGCGCGCGGCAAGCGACGCGAGCAGGCGCGCGTCCACGTCGAGATCGAAGTCGGCCAAGCGGCGCTCTTCCAGCTTCCATACGCGGCCGGCGTCGCGATCCATCGTACCGGGCCGGCGCTCCAGGTCGGGCTTGGTGTGCTCCCGGGCGCGGCGCACGATGTCCAACGCGACGCCGAGCAGGTTGGGGCCGCGAGCGAGGTTTTCGAGCAGGAACGTCCGCGGGAAGCGCTCGCGCTCCTGTTTGCCGAGCGCGTCCAGCGCCGCCAGCGCCGCGAGGCCGGCCTTGCCGGCCGGCTTGTCGGCGGCCCATGCCTTGATCCGCGCCTCCTCCTTCTGGCGGCGTTCCACGAGCTTGATGCGCGCGAGCCCGGCGATCATGCCGCGCGCGTTCTTCGCGCGGTTGGCGAGCTGCTTCTGCTGCGCCGCGACCTTCAGCGCGAGCGCCGGGTTCTTCTTCGCCGCGTCGTCGAGAATGCCGAGCCACTCCCCGGCGAGCTCCACCGTGGCGGGGAACACTTGATCGACGTTGCGCGCGACCTCGGAGGCCGGGAGGTAGCGCTCGGTCTTGCCCGGATAGCCCATGACCGCGACGAAATCGCCGTTGCCTACGCCCTGCGCGCCGATCTTCAAGAACTCCTTCGGCGCGTACGGCACGTTCTTCGCGGAGTAGTCCGCGGGCTTGCCGTCCGGGCCGACGTACGCTCGCAGCAGTGCGAAGTCTCCGGCGTGGCGCGGCCACATCCAGTTGTCGATCTCGCCGCCGAACTCCCCGACCGCCGCCGGCGGGGCGTACACCAGTCGCACGTCGGTCAGCTCGAGCGTGTCGAACAGCTTGTACTGCCTGCCGAGGTAGAAGCTCGCGACGGTGCAGCGGTGACCGGGTTGCTTCTCGCACGCGATAACCAGCTCGTGCTCTTTCTTGTCCACCGCCAGCGCGCGCGGGCCGTCCGCGGTCGCCGTGTTCGCCGCGGCGCGCACCTGCGCCGTCACGTCGTGGATGCCTGTCAGCACCTGCACCGTGTAGCCCTGCGCGGGCAGCTCGGCGGCGTGGTCCTTCGCGAGGAAGCCGTTCGTCAGGTAGTCGCGCTCGAGCGTGCTCGCCGCCTGGATCGCGCGGTACGCGCAGTGATGGTTGGTCGCGACGAGTCCGCTCTGCGATACGAACGCGCCCGAGCAGCCGGACAGGTTTACCGCCGCGCGCATCAAGCCCTCGCGGTTGTTCCACAGCTGGTTCGGGCGCAGCTTGAGCCCGAGGCTGCCGAGGTGCGCGAGATCGAGGCCGCCGATCTGTTCCGGCGTCCACATTCCCTCGTCGGCTCGCGCCGCCATCGCCACCGCCGCGATACAGGTAGCCGAGAGTAGCGACAGCAGGCGGCGGGCGAGCATCGCCAGGAGCGTCTACTTGGCCGGGGTCGTTTGGCAAGCGTGTCGCGCGGGGCCATGATTTCCCCCGCAAGAGCCCAAAGGAAGTCGGTCCGGCGCGCGAGCGGGCGCGCGCGTCAGCGCGGGATCGTGAACGATTGCGCCATCCCGAACCCGACGTACAGGGTCCAGATCAGCGCCGGCGCGAAGCCGTCCGGATGCGCGTCGTAGGCGACGCGAACGCCGATCTCCGCGGACCCCGTGGGCCTGCGACAAGTCGCTCTGCTGCGACAGCCATCCGACGTCGACGGACGGCTCGAGCACGAACGCGTCGCGCGCCGGCCCCCAGCGCGCCGGCAGGATCCAGATGCCCGGTCGCGCGTACACCGAGTCCTCGTGCTTCCAGTCCGCCGTCGGTGCGAACGTCGTGTCGAGACCGACCGCGACGCTCGAGCCGCTGGTCGCGGCTTCGCCTCGGACCGCCACGTCGACCGCGGCCGGCGTCTGACCGTCGCGGAAATCCCCGGTGCCGGTCCGCACGCTCAGCGAACCGCCGCCGAGCCCCTGGAGGCGCGCCGAGTTCACGTAGCCGGGCTCGACCAGGTAGTGACACCCCGCGAGCGCCGGCAACGCGAGAACCAAGCTGCGACGCATCGACGACTCGAGCCGGATCGTAGCACGCAGGGAGGGAATGCCGGTCCGGCGCGGAACCGCGCGCCGAGCCGGCGATCCCTTGAACGCAGCGTCGCGCCGGGCCACCTTGATCGGCATGGACGGCGAGGAGCTGCTCGGGGACGCGCACCGGTGCCTGTTCGGCGCGGTCGACTACGACCGCTGGCTCATCACGATCCGGATCGAGGGCGTGGGCGTGACGTTTCCGAACCCGCCGGCGCACGGCCGCGCGCTGCGCGCCCACGATCTGCACCACGTGCTCACGGGCTACGACACGTCGTGGGTGGGCGAAGCCGAGATCAGCGCGTGGGAGCTCGCCGGCGGATCGGGGCGCTACGTGGCGGCGTTCGGCTTCGATCTCGCGGGCACCGGGCTCGGACTCCTGTTCGCGCCGCGGCGAACATTTGCAGCGTGGGTGCGCGGGCGTCGCAGCAAGAACCTGTTCCGTCGCGGCTACGACGACGCGTTGCTCGACCGCAGCGTGGCCAGCGTGCGGCGCGATCTCGGCCTGGATGCGCCGGTTTGTGCCTCGACGGCGCGCGATTTCGCGAGCTTCGCACTGTGGAGCGCGCTCGGCGCGATCTGGCTCCTCGCGTGGCCGGTCACGTGGTTGCCCTTGCTCCTCGCGTGTCTCGCGCCGCCGCCGCGGGAGAAGCGTCGCGCGCGGCCGTTGCCAGCGCGCACGGAGCCTGGGAAGATCCGGCCATGCGCGTCGGGCTGATCGCCGCTTCCTCGCTCGCCCTCGGTGTCGCGTTGGCGACGCCGCCGGCGCACGCCCGCACGTCGCACAAGGATCTCGTCGCGGCGAAGAAGGCCGAGCGCGAGGCGAAGAAGCACGAGCAGAAGAAGGAGTGGAGCGACGCGCGCGACGCGCTGAAGCACGCGATCGAGCTGCACGACACGGCGAGCCTGCACCTCGAGCTCGCGAAGGTGGAGCAGAAGCTCGGGCACCTCACGGCCGCTCTGGCCGAGCTGAAGTCCGTCGCCGACGACAAGCACGCTTCCTGGCATCAAAAGCGCAGCGCAAAGGCGGAGCTCAAGGGTCTGGAGTCGCGCATTCCGACCCTGACCGTGACCCTGACCGGCGCGAGCGACGCGATGGTCACGGTCGACGACGTGCCGGTGCAGCCTGGCACGGCCACCCGGGTCGACCCCGGCGAGCGTCACGTCCACGCCGAGGCGGCGGGCCAGAAGCCGTTCGACGACTCCGTGACGGTCAAGGAGGGCGACACGCGGAGCGTCGAGGTGCGCTTCGAGACCGCGGTCAAGCTGGCTGCGGCGGCGCCGGTCCACGACGCCGGAACGACGTCCACGTCGTCGACCGGGCGCACGCTCGGCTACGTGAGCCTGGTCGTGGGCGGCGCGGGCGTCGTCGTCGGATCGGTGTTCGCGCTCCAGTCCAGGACGACCAAGCAGGATCTCGACGCGATGTGCGGCGGCTCGGCGTGCCCGGCCAGCCAACGCGATCTGTACGACAAGGGCAAGCAGCAGGCCGACATCGCGACCGCGGGCTTCATCGTCGGCGGCGTCGGGCTCGCGCTCGGAGCCGTGCTGCTGCTCGCCTCGCCGAGCCCGGAGAAGGAGAAGCAGGCCCGGATCGTTCCGCTGATCGGCCCGGGCTCGGTGGGCGTCCGTGGGAAGTTCTGACGGACACCAGGCGCGGCTCGGCGATCGTTCGCTGTTCCCGGCGCTCGAGCCGCGGGCGTACCTGAACCACGCCGCCGTGTCGCCCCCGTCGCTCGCGGTGCGCGCCGCCGCGGAGCGGGTGCTCGCGGACTACGAGCGCGTCGGCGTGGGCGCCGTGATGCACTGGGTCGAGCAGCGCGAGCGCCTGAAGGGCAAGCTGGCGCGACTGATCGGGGCGCGCGCGGAGGACGTCGCGCTGGTGTCGAACACGACGCGTGGCGTGACGGACATCGCGCTCTGCATCCCGTGGCAGCCGGGCGATCGCGTCGTCCTGTTCAAGGGCGAGTTCCCGGCGAACACCACGCCGTGGCAGCGCGCCGCGGATCTGTTCGGGCTCGAGATCGCGTGGCTCGACGCGAACGCGTTCCTCGACGAGCCGGAGGCGGCGCTGGCCGGCCTCGACGCGGAGCTTGATCGCGGCGTGCGGCTGGTCGCGGCCAGCATGGTGGAGTTCCAGACCGGGCTCCGCATGCCCCTCGCCGCCATCGGCGCCGCGTGTCATCGCTACGGCGCGGAGCTCGCCGTGGACGCGATCCAGGGTCTGGGCGTCGCGCCCTTGGACGCCCCGCGCGAGAACGTCGACTACCTGGCCTGCGGCAGCCACAAATGGCTGATGGGTCTCGAAGGCGTGGCGTTCGTCTACGTCGCGCCGGAGCGCGTCGCGGCGCTGCGTCCAGTCGTCGCGGGCTGGCTCAGCCACGAGGACGCGCTGGAGTTCCTGCACGCGGGCGCCGGTCACCTGCGCTACGACCGGCCGATCAAGCGCGGCGCGGATTTCCTCGAGGGCGGCGCGACCAACGCCGTCGGCTGCGCGGCCCTCGAAGCGAGCTTCGATTTGATCGACCAGCTCGGCGTGCCCGCGGTGTTCGATCACGTGCAGCGCTATCACGACGCGCTCGAGCCGGCGCTGGTGGCGCGCGGCTTCAAGAGCCGCCGGGCCACGGATATTCCGCGCCGGTCCGGCACCCTGTCCCTGCTTCCCCCGGCGGGCGTGGACGTGGTGGACGTGCACCGGGAGCTCGGAGCGCGCGGCATCTCGTGCAGCATCCCCGACGGCTTGCTGCGCTTCTCGCCGCAGTGGCCGAACGCGCTCGAGGAAGTTCCGGTCGTGCTCGAAGCGGTGGATCAAGCTATCCTCGCCGCAACATGACCGGACGTTTCCTTCCCGACCAGCGCAAGACCATCGGCGGCTACGATCGCGTGTGGTTCGACGAGCAGGAGATCGACGCCCTGCGCGGCAAGCTCGACGTGCAGGGCGAGCTTACCGTCCACTGGCAGTGGGACTACGTGAAGGAGGTCGAGACGCTGCGCGCGCTCTACGAGCGCGGCAAGACCGCGCAGTGGAACGCCGAGACGGACATCGACTGGAGCGTGGACGTGCCGCTCGAAGGCGAGTGGCTGATGCCGGCGGATCGCTCGGCGCTGGCGACGGTCCTCCAGTTCCGCGGCGCCGACGACCAGACGCGCATGCGCGCGGTGCGCGAAGAGCTGACCCACGGCCTGTCGCAGTTGCTCCACGGCGAGCAGGCGGCGCTGCAGCTGTGCGCGCAGCTTGTCAACTGCGTCCCCGACATGGACACCAAGCTGTTCGCCGGTCAGCAAGTGGTGGACGAGTGTCGCCACGTGGAAGTCTTCGCCAAGACGCTGTCGCGGAAGTTCGGCAAGATCCATCCCATCGATCCCAACATCAAGTACCTGCTCGACCAGATGCTGACGGCCGACCAGTGGTACAAGAAGGCCGTCGGGATGCAGATTCTTTTCGAGGGCGTGGCGATGGCGATCATCACGGACATCGGCCAACGCACGTTCAACCCGCTGGTGAAGCAGGTGATGCGCTACGTCGCTCGCGACGAGGCGCGCCACGCGGCGTTCGGCGTGCTGGCGCTGAAAGAGGAGCTGCCGCGCATGAGCGCGGAACAGCGCGCCGAGCTCGAGGACTGGACGTGGATGTGCCTGGAGGTCGTCGCGAACGGCCTGGCCATGGGCATGCTGAACCACGTCGCACCGAAGTTCGATCTCGACCCGGAGAACACCGCGCACGCCGTGCTCGGCAGCCCCGGCTTCGAGGACGCGCGCTATCACATGTTCAATCACACGGTGCTGCCGAACCTGAAGAAGCTCGGCTTGATCACCGAGCGCACACGCGCGGACTACGAGGGCTTCAAGCTGCTGGGCGCCCAGGCTCCGAACGGCTCGCCCCGTCGCGGGGACACCGAGTCGTTCCTTTCCGGGGCCTGACTCGTGATATCGTCGGCTCATGGGGCTGGACGACCTTGCGAAGAAGCTCTCGGATCCGTCGCGCGTCGGCTTGACGCCCGAGCTCGTGGACAAGCTCGGCATCCGCGACGCGGACGTCACACGCGGGCGTCTGATGGCGCAGATGGACGACAGCGGCGCGTACCTGGGCGTGTACATGCTCGCCTGCTACGTCGTCGACGACACGGACTTCTGGGGCGACGGCGAGATCTACTGGTGGTCGATTCCGGCGATGGTCGATCGCGACGGCAAGGTGAATCCGAGCGTGCTGCATGGGCTACCGACCGGCATGCCGCCGCACAAGTGCGGCTCGCTCGAGTGGATGACGAACCTGTCCCTGGCCGAGCCGCCGCTGCTCGCCGTGGTACCGCCGGACGATGCGGTACATTCGTGCGTGATCCGCTTGGCGATCTACGACGACGACGGCAAGCCCGCCGATCTGGCGGCCTCGATCACCGCGGGGCTGGAGGCCTTTTCGGCGATCGCCAAGGGCTCGCACGCCGGCCCGGACAACATCGTCGCGCCGGTGCGCGACGCCATCTGGAAGGGTCTGCGCGCCGAGCAGGACGACATCTTGATCGATCAGGATCTGGTGCTCCGGCGTGGCGAGAGCGTGAACTTCCACCGCGGCATGATCGGCTCCATCATCAACGCCATGGCTCGCGTCTACTACTTCGTGCAAGACGAGGAAAAGACCGAGCGCTTCGGCCCGCTCAACCTGCACAAGGGCCAGGTCGAGACGGTGAAATTCAAGACGCCGCTCCAGGGCGGGGGACGCCTCGCGCTGTTCTCGCGCGGCGCGACGGTCACCTGCTCGGCCTTCGGCGAGCTCGACACGGACACACCGTTCGTGAACAAGATCATCGACTCCCACCACGAGAGCGCGCTCGCCGACGGCTTCAACGTGGTCGGTACCGGCCCGGCGAAGTTCGTCGCGTTCTACACGCCGCCGTCATCGTGAGCCGCGGACCTTTCGCCGATCGCGTGGTGGTCGTCACCGGTGGCGCCGGGGGCATCGGCCGCGCGCTGTGCGCCCGCTTCCTCGGAAGCGACGCCCGGGTCGCGGCGCTCGACCTGGATCGCGAGGCGCTGGCGAAGCTCGACGCGGATCTCGCCTCGGAGCGGCTGATGACGGCGGTCGTCGACATCACCGACGCGGACGCGGTGAAGCAGGCGCTGACGGACGTCATCGCGCGCTTCGGCGGCGTGGACGTGCTGGTGAACAACGCCGGGCTCGTCCACCGCAGCAGCTTTCGCGAGACGGACGCCGGCGTCCTGCGCCGCGTGATGGAAGTGAACTATTTCGGTTCGATCAACGTGACCAAGGCGGCGCTCGAGTCGCTGGTCGCGCGGCGCGGCATGATCGTCGTGATCTCGAGCGTGGCGGGCCTGGTGCCGCTGTTCGGTCGCAGCGGCTACTCCGCGAGCAAGCACGCGCTGCACGGCTTGTTCGAGAGCATCCGCGCCGAGCTCGCCGACGACGGCGTGGGCGTCTTGATGGTGTGCCCGTCCTTCACGACCACGCCGTTCGAGGGCCGCGCGCTCGGCCCCAGCGGCGACCGCGTCGCGCGACCGCGCTCCAAGGTCGGCAAGGAGGCCACGCCGGAGAGCGTCGCCGACGCCATCCACGACGCGGTTCTGGCGAACAAGCAGCTGATCGTGCTCTCGCCCGTGGGCAAGCTCGCCGTGTGGTTGTCGCGCATCGCGCCCGCGCTCTACCAGCGCAGCATGACGAAGAGCCTGAAGAGCGAGCTGGACGGCTAGCGTCGCGCCCCGCAGGCGGCGCGGTATCCCCCCCGTTCGCGGGATGCTCGCGCCCCGGCGGATGGCGTAGCGTTTCTTGTCGTGGGTACGGCCCACGCAAGGGAGGCGACATGCAAAGGTGGACGATCGGCGGAGAGAGATCTGGATGGTTCGACGTGCTGTGGACGGCGATGCTGCTCGCCTTGGCGTCGAGTGGGTGCGGCGGCGTCCGCGAGCAGCCCCGGAGGGCGTCCTCGTCGGGCGACGCGATCATGCTCGCCGACAACACGCACCTTTCGCACGGCCTGGCGGGCTGGGCAGCTGGGCCCACCGGCGTCACGGCGAATATCATCCAGGCGGACGAGGCCGTGGGAGCGGCGTTCGACGCGCTCCCGAGCGGCACGCTGGTGTTCCAGAACGTGGCGGCGTGGAATAGCAACCAGGGGCCGACCAGCTTCGATCTGTCGAGCTCGCTACAGCACGCGTTCGCGCAGTGGGACGGCAGCCGCTACCCGATCAACGGGCTGGCTGCGGGCCCGGCGTTTGCCGACACGGACACGCTGACGGTGTTGGGCGCCGGCGCAACCGAGACGTCGGTCACGGTCGATGTGCCTCCGCCGCTCGCCGACGCGACCCAGCTGCTCGACGGGCAGAACGCGTTCGCGACCCAGGTCCGGATCCCCGACGGGACGTTCGACCAGCTCTACGTCTTCGCCGTCGCCGACGACGGGAGCGCGGGCGATGACGGGCTGATGCGCTTCGTGAACGCCGCCGATATGACGCTCGACGGTGGTATGCGTACAGCGCCGCTCCTCGACGCCGACGCTATTGCCGAGCTCGACAAGCGCTCGATGACGGTGACCACGATCTACGTCGCGTACCTCGACGTGAAGGAGACCAGCGCGTTCTTCGACGGCCGCGCGGTGCCGGTGCAAGCCGGGCGCATGTTCCAGATCGCCGCCTCGGACCTCTGGCCCTGACACTGCCGCCGCCGGGGCGGCAAGCCGTTCCGGCTCACGCCGCGCGGCGCGCGAGCTCTATTCGCGACGCCACGCGCGTCGCGAGCGCCATGATCGTCACTTGCGGGTTCACGCCGATGGGCGTCGGGAACAAGCTCGCATCGGCGACGTAGCAGCCGGGCAGATCGCGGATCTCGCCGGAAAGATCCACGACGGACTCCTCCGGACGGGCGCCCATGCGGGCGGTGCCCATGAGGTGCACGGTGAACAGCTCCGTCGTCGCGGGATCGGTCTGCAGTGCGTCGATCTTGTCGAGGTCGTCGGGGCCGTGCGCGATCTTCTGGTTCGTGAACGGCAGGGTCACGAGCTCGGCGCCGAGCTCGAAGTGCATGCGGGCCAGCAGCGTCACGCCGCGCTTCACGCGGGCGTGGTCGAGCGGCGTGATGTCGTAGCGGGCGTAGGGAATGCCGAAGGGCGTGCGCGACACGCTTCCGCTGCCGGAGTCTTCGACCAGCACGCCGCTCATCACCATCTGGTTGTAGCGGCGCATCAGATCCCACGCCGCGCTGCCGTGCACCGGCAGGTACGCGCCGAGGATCGCCGGCGCGACGAAGTTCTCGGCGAACAGGAAGCCGTCGTCGAGGAACTCGCGGATCTGGGCGACCTGGCTGACGCCTTTCCAGCCCTGGACGTCGAAGGGGTAGACGCCGAGCACCTTCGCGTTCGGGTGGCACGACAGGTTCTTGCCGAGCTGGCGGCTCGGACGACCGAGCTTGTGGCGCTGGAGCAGGAGCGGTGTCTGCACCGCGCCGCAGGCGACGATCACGGCGCGAGCGCGGATCGTGACGCGTCGATCGGCGCGGCGCGTGCGCGGATTCACGGCGCGGCCTTCCACCCCCACGCAGCGTCCGCCCTCGATCAGCAGGCGCTCGACGCGGATCTCCGTCAGGCAGCGCGCGCCCTTGGCGAACGCGCGCGGCAGGTAGCTCACCAGCGTGGACTGCTTGGCGCCCGTCGGGCAGCCCAGGGTGCAGTTGTTGGAACCGACGCACGCCTCCTGGTTGCGGTGGTTCATGCTGTAGCTCCAGCCCATCTTCTTGGCGCCGGCGATCATCAGCTTGCTGTCCTCGCCGACGCTCACGTCGAGCTGGGGGGCGGCGTGGATGCGCGCCTCCACGCGCTCGAACAGCGGTTCCAGCGACTTCGCGCCGAGCTCCGGGCCGTGCAGCTTCTCCCACTCGGCGAGCACGCGATCCGGCGGACGATACGTCATGCCGCCGTTGATCACGGTGCTGCCGCCCACGCAGCGTCCCTCCACGTACGGGATCGGCGGCTTGCCGATCATCACCGTCGCGCTCGCGTCGCGATACAGCCGCGGCACGCTCTCGGTCGTGTAGGGGTTGAACGTGTCGGGCGCGTGGTAGCCGCCCTCTTCAACGAACAGCACGTCGTGGCCCAGCTCCGCGAGCTCCGCGCCCGCTGCCGCGCCGCCCGCGCCGGTGCCCACGACCACGACGTCCGCGTCGAAGCTCCGACTGCGCTCGTAGTCCGCGTACGCCAGAATCGTCATGACGCGCTCGCCTCTGGTTCGCGCCGGACCAACAAACTCTCGCGCAGGGCGATGCGCTCCTGCAAGAACGGGATCGGCTCGTAGCCGAGCTCGCGATGCACGACGTCTTGATCGAAGTAGCCGCTCAGCACCGCGCCGCGCACGGCGACGACCAGCGTGCGGAGCGTGCTCGAGCGGCTCTCGTCGAGGCGCGCGAGCACGGCCGCGGCGCGCTCGTGGTCGAGCTTGCGGAGGCGTCGCCAGCTCTTGCCGAGCCATAGCGGCGACCAGTCGAGCAGCACGAACACCACGGCCAGACCGAACGCGACCAGCCGCGGCATGTAGCGCATGAAGCCGCGCACGTAGCGCTCGACGGCGTCGAAGATCTCCGGCGACGAGGGCGCGGGTGGCGGCGGGCACAGCGCGCGGATCACGCCGCGCATCGCCGGACCGACGATGCCGCCCACCGGGTACAGCTCGGCGAACCACCGGTCGGCCGGATGGCGCGCGAGCGTCGGCTTTCCAGCTATCGCGAGCCGCCGTGGCCCGGATTCGTGCGCGTGCGTTGGCTCCATAACTGGTTGAACCTGTTATAGCTGGTTCAACCAGTTGTCAAGGGCTGCCGGTCCGGCGCGGAATCCCGCGGCGCGGATGGAGCTACTATTCAAGGTTGGCGTGCCTGTGTCTGGAGAGCGCGCCCCACGGAGCTTTGCAATGAATCGACTCTTGCTTCTCGCGGCTGGGGTTTCCCTTGCCGTTGTCGGCTGCGGCGGGTTGCCCGACGTGGCGCATTCCGATGACGGTGGCGCGTACGGCGGCTCGAGCGGGAGCGGCAGCTACGACGCTGGGCAGCTCGACGCGCCGAACATCAATCTGGACAGCGGCAAGGACGCGACGTCGCTGCCGGACGGCTGCGGCGCGGGCTGCGAGGCGGGCCCGGTGTGCGGCGACGGCAGCCTCGATCCCGGCGAGGCGTGCGACGATGGCAACACGACGCCCGGCGACGGCTGTTCTGGCGTGTGTACGCTGGAGCCAGGCTACACGTGCGACACGCCGGGCCAGCCGTGCACGCCGTCGGGACCCGTGTGCGGCGACTCGAATATCACCGGCAACGAGGCGTGCGACGACGGCAACACGACGGCGGGCGATGGCTGCGACGCGAGCTGCCAGGTGGAGGCGGGCTGGGCGTGCTCGGTTCCGGGCCAGCCGTGCACGCAGGTGCAGCAGGGCGTGTGTGGTGACAAGGCCGTCAACTCGGGCGAGCAGTGCGACGACGGCAACACCCAGGATGGCGACGGCTGCAGCGCGACGTGCGCCTTGGAAAACGGCTGGCTGTGCCCGACACCGGGCCAGCCGTGCGTGAAGAACGAGTACTGCGGCGACAGCGTGGTGCAGGCGTCACGTAGCGAGCAGTGCGACGACGGCAACACGACGCCGGGCGACGGCTGCTCCGGCGTGTGCACGCTGGAGCCGGGCTACGCGTGCCCCAACCCGGGCAAGCTCTGCACCGCGATCTGGGTGTGCGGCAACGGCAAGGTCGATCCGGGCGAGACGTGCGACGACGGCAACACCGACCCGGGCGACGGCTGCGCGGCGGACTGCACGCAGGTGGAGCCGGGCTTCACGTGTCCGCCGGCGGGCGGGCCCTGCACCGCGGCACCGGCGAACACTTGTGGCGACGCCGTGCTCGGCGGCACCGAGCAGTGCGACGACGGCAACACGAAGTCCGGCGACGGGTGCAGCGACACCTGCCAGGCGGAGCCCGGCTACAACTGCCCGACGGTGGGTCAGCTGTGCGTGCCGGTCGCCGTGTGCGGCAATGGCCAGCTCGAGGCCGGGGAGGGCTGCGACGACCACAACACGACCGCGGGCGATGGTTGCAGCAAGACCTGTCAGGTCGAGCCGAACTTCAAGTGCCCCACGCCGGGTCAGCTGTGCGTGTCCACGGTGGTGTGCGGCGACGGCGTGATTGCGGGCAACGAGACGTGCGACGACGGCAACACGACGGCGGGCGACGGCTGCAGCAACAGCTGCAAGCTCGAGCCGGGCTGGACCTGTCCGAACCCGGACGCGCGCTGTGTGGCGAAGCAGTGCGGTGACGGCATCATCGCGGGCCAGGAGCAGTGCGACGACGGCGGCAACGCCAACGGCGACGGCTGCAGTAGCACGTGCAAGCTCGAGCCCGGCTGGGCGTGCGTCGACTCGGGCACCAAGAGCGTGTGCCACAAGACGACGTGCGGGGACGGCACGCAGGAAGGCTTCGAGCAGTGCGACGACGGCAACCGCATCCCGTACGACGGCTGCTCGCCCACGTGCACCAGCGAGCCGTCGTGCGCCAACGGCCAGTGCACGCCGGTGTGCGGCGACGGGCTGAAGTTCCCGCAGGAGGAGTGCGACGACGGCAACACGCAGGACGGTGACGGCTGCTCGAGCACCTGCAAGAAGGAGAACGGGTGGACCTGCAACGTCGTGATCCAGCCGCCGCCGGCGCAGTTGGTGATCCCGATCCTGTACCGCGACTTCCTGTACCGCGGCACGAGCAGCCCGGGCCCCGGCCACCCGGACTTCCAGTGGAACATCGCCGCGGCGACCGGCCTTGTGAAGAGCACGCTCGGCAGCGACGGCAAGCCGGTCTTCAACTCGTCTACGGGGAGCGGCTCCACGCAGCTCATCACCGACGCGACGTCGTTCTGCTGGTGGTATCACGACACCGGCTGCGCTTCCGGTTCGAACCCCTACGAGAAGCTCGTGTACACCACGGACGGCACGCCGACGGGGCCGCCCACCTCGCTGACCTTGGCGCAGCAGGGCGGCAACGTCTACCAGTTCGCGAGCTCGTCGTTCTTCCCGGTCGACGGTCTGGGCTGGGGCAATGCTCAGACGTACGGCGGGCACAACTTCTCGTTCGACAGCGAGCTCCGCTACCAGTTCACCTACCAGGGCGGCGCCACGCCGGAGAAGTTCGACTTCACGGGTGACGACGACGTTTGGGTGTTCATCAACGGCAAGCTCGCGGTCGACCTGGGCGGCGTCCACGGGGCGACCAACGGCAGCATCACGCTCGACGCGACCGCGGCGTCGAACCTGGGTCTGGTCGTCGGCGGCATGTACGAGATCGCCGTGTTCCAGGCGGAGCGCCACACCACGGAGTCGAACTACCGCCTGACGCTCTCGAACTTCGTCCACGCCATCTCCCAGTGCACGACGACCTGCGGCGACGGCGTCGTTGCCGGCACCGAGGTGTGCGACGACGGCACGGCGAACAACACCGGCGGCTACGGCAAGTGCAACCCGGACTGCACGCGCGGTCCGTTCTGCGGCGACAGCGCGACGCAGAATCCGCCGGAACAATGCGACAACGGCAGCAATAGCGTGACCTACGGCGGCACCAGCCAGCAGTGCGGCCCGGGTTGCGTGTGGGCGCCGTACTGCGGCGACGGCAGCGTCTCCAACGGCGAGGAGTGCGACAACGGTACGGTGAACAACACCGGCGGCTACAGCAAGTGCGGGCCGAACTGCACGCTCGGCCCGCGCTGTGGCGACAACATCCTGCAGCCGGGCAACGGCGAGGAGTGCGACGACGGCGCGAACAACGGCGCGACCTCGAGCCCGTGCCAGGCGGACTGCAAGCTCAAGTGTGGCAACGGCACGCCGGACCCGGGCGAGTCGTGCGATAACGGTACGGCGAACAACACGGGCGGCTACGGCAAGTGCAACCCGGATTGCACGCGCGGACCGTACTGCGGCGACGGCGTGAAGACCGGCACGGAGCAGTGCGACGACGGCAAGAACGACGGCAGCTACGGCACGTGCAAGCCCGGCTGTACGCTGGCCAGCTACTGCGGCGACGGCACGCTGGACAGCCCGCCGGAGAGCTGCGACCAGGGCAGCGCCAACAGCGCCGCCGCCTACGGAACGGGGCCTGTGCACGAACGCATGCCAGCCCGCGCCGTACTGTGGCAACAAGGCCGTGGATGGCGCCTTCGGCGAGGTGTGCGACGACGGCGTCAACAGCGGCCAGCCCGGCTCGTGCACGACGGACTGCAAGCACTTCGTGCCGCTGTCGAGCTGCGGCGACGGCAAGATCCAGGCGCCGGAAAAGTGCGACGACGGATCGGCCAACGGGACGCAGGGCAGTTCCTGCGACGCGCACTGTCGCATCAAGTGCGGCAACGGCTTCAAGGATCCCGGCGAGCAGTGTGACAACGGCGTGAACGACGGCAGCTACGGCACGTGCAACCCGGACTGCTCGCTGCCCGCGTACTGCGGCGATGGCATCAAGAACGGTCCCGAGAAGTGCGACAACGGCTCGGCGAACGCGCCGGCGTCTTCCGCCTACGGTGCCGGCACCTGCACCACCTCGTGCACCTGGGCGCCGTACTGTGGCGACGGCTACGTGCAGTCGCAATTCGGCGAGGAGTGCGACAGCAGCCAGAACTGCAGCAGCACCTGCAAGTCCACCGGCCCCGCGTGATTCCGATCAGGCGCGAGTGCTAGCCCGCGCTAGCGCTTGCGCTTCGGCGGCGCTTCCGCCGCTTTCGGACTCGAGGGCTCACGCGCCGGACGCGTGCCGATGGTCGCCTCGAGCGCGCGCATGAAGCTGCCGTCGATGCGGTGGTAGTAGTCGCGTAGCGCCGCCACGGCGCGCTCCTCGTCGGAGTCTGCAAGCGCCGCCAGGAAGTCCTTCAGGTGCTTCGGGAAGCTCGGGTCGAGCACCCACAACGACGGGAAGCGATCGAGCATGTCGCGGTACGCCTCGAGGAAGGGGTTGGCGATCCAGCGGATCGCGACCGAGTGCCCACCGTCGATCACCGAGTCCATCCAGCGCTGGAAGCCGCGCGCGATGACCGCCGCGTCGCCGCCGTGGAACGCGCTGATGAGTAGATCCGTGATGTCGCGCACGCGCTCGATGTCGGTCTTGTCCGCGCGCTTGCATGCGAGCCGCGCCGCGAACTCGATCACGAGCAGGCGCGCCGGCAAGATGTCCTCGAGGATGTGCGCCACCTCGAGCGGATCCGCCGTGCTCTCGAGGAACGGCGGCAACAGCTCCATCGTGCCGGTCTTGCGGAAGTCGGCGACGGTGACGCCCTGGCCGTGCCGCACCGTGACCAGTCGCGTCTGCTCGAGCTTGCGCACGGCCTCGCGCAGCGTGTTGCGGTTGGTGTGGTACTTCGACGCGAGCTCGCGCTCGCCCGGCAGCCGATCGCCCGCCGGGATCTCGCCGCGCAGGATCTGGGCGCGCAGATCGCGGAAGATGGTGGCGGCGATGTTCGAGCCCTGCGACGGATCGTCCATGCGCGTTCATCGCCAATCTGGGCACCCAGCTCCACCGGAAAACGACGTGGGGCGCGACAAATCCGGACCATCTGGGCGCCCACTTTGAGAACCCCGACGATCTCGCGGGATTTCCTGTCTGCCGGTCCGGCGCGGAACCGCCCGGTCCGGGCCGCGGGGTTCCGCGCCGGACCGGCATTCCCTCCAGTCAGCCGCCGTCGCCGGCGTCGCCGCCCGCCACGCAGTTGGGCATCACCGTCCACAGCTTGCCGTCGCAGCTGCCCGTGGCGATCGGCACGCCGTTGCCGCAGTCGCCCCAGTTGCAGTCGTAGACCTTCACGGCGCACGGGTCGCTCGACGCGCACGACGCGCCGTTCTGCGGAATTCCCACGGGGCACGCGGGCGGCGGCGGGTTGCATGTGGAAACGGAGGTCTGCCACACGCCGCAGCTGCAGGTCGCCTGCGCCGGCGGACAGCAGCCGTTGGGATCGGTCGAGTAGGTGCACTGGAAGCCCTCGTCCATGCACGGCGTGCCGGTCGTGGGCGCGGTCGTCGGGCACTGCGGTGGCGGCAGGTTGCACTTGGCGTTGTTCAGCCACCGCCAACTGCCGCACAGGCAAGTCACGTCGGTGCACACCTGGTCCGGGTAGGTGCACGCGGTTCCCTCCGAGGCGCACGGGGTGCCGCTGAATGGCGCCGCTGGTGGACACGCGCCGCCGCTTCCCCCGCTGTCGCCCGCGTCGCCGCCGCTTCCGCCGCTTCCGCCGCCATCCGTCGCGCTGCTGGAAACCGTCGAGCCGCCGCACGCGACCATGGCGAGCGCGACGGTGACGACGAAGGGACTCCGCGGGACGCGTCGCTTCACGGCGCGGCGCCCGCATCCGCTTGCGCCATCGCGCAGTACGTCAGGCTCCAGAGCTTGCCGTCGCAGTTGCCGATGATCGCGGGATCGCCGTTGCCGCAGTCGCCCCAGCTGCACTGGTACATCTGCACGGCGCACGGATCGCCGCTCGTGCACGACGCGCCGTCCAGCGGCGGGTTCGGCGGGCACTGCGGCGCCGGCGGGTTGCACGTCGAGATCATCGACTGCCACACGCCGCCGGTGCACGTCGCCTGCGGAGGCGGGCAGCAGCCGTTGGGATCGCCCGGGTTCGGGAAGGTGCACACGGTGCCGTCGGGAGCGCTGCACACGCCGTTGTTGGGCGGCATCGTGCCGGGACAGGTCGGCGGCGGCGGGTTGCAGCTGCCTTGCGTGGTCTGTTGCCAGGTGCCGGCGCTGCACTGGTAGTCGACGGTCACGCCGCACCAGGGGTAGGTGCAGGTCAGCCCAGGTCTGGCACACGCTGTGCCAGCCTGCGGCTCCGCTGTCGGGCACCCGGGCTGCGGCGCACCGCCGCTGCCGCCGCTGCCGCCGCTGCCGCTCGTGCCTCCGGTGCCCGCGCCGCCATCGGAAGTGCCGGAAATCGCGCTCCCGCCGCAGGCGGTGACGGCCAGGGCGACGGTGACGACGAAGGGGCTACGCGGGACGCGACGCTTCATGGTGGGCGAAGTATAGCAAGGGGTATTCCATGCACGATTCGGTACAGGCGTGGCGCGACGCGGGCCGCTTCCTGAAGCTGGGTGGGCTCGAGCTGTTCACGCGCGACGCGGGACCGCGTGACGCCGCGAGCACCGTGCTCGTGCTCCACGGCTTTCCGACCAGCTCCCACGACTGGCACCTGGCGTTGCCGCGCCTCGCGGAGCGACGCCGCATCGTGCTGCTCGACATGCCGGGCTACGGGCTGTCGGACAAGCCCGAGGCCTACGGCTACTCGCTGTTCGAGCAGGCCGACGCCGTGCTGATGGTGCTGCGCGAGCTCGGCGTCGACGCGTGCCACGTGGTCGCCCATGACATGGGCACGAGCGTCGCGTGCGAGCTCGTCGCGCGCCGCGAGCGCGGGCTGTTGCCGCTTCGCGTGCAGTCGCTGCTGCTCATGAACGGCAGCGTGCACATCGATCTCGCCCACCTCACGCCGGCGCAGAAGCTGCTCCGCTCGCGCTTCGCGCCGCTCTTCTCGCGCGTCGGCTCGGCTGGCGTGTTCAAGATGCAGATCCGACGCATTCTGGCCCGCCCCGTGCCGGACGCGGAGCTCGACGCGATGTGGGAGCAGATCCGCTACAACGACGGCCGGCGCCGCCTGCCGGCGATCATCCGCTACATCGACGAGCGCACGCGCTTCCGCGAGCGCTGGATCGGCGCGCTCACCCGGCTGGACGTGCCGGTGCACGTGCTCTGGGGCACCGAGGATCCGGTGGCGGTCGTCGCCATCGCCGAAGCGCTCGCGGCGGAGATCCCCGGCGCGACGTTCGAGCGCATGGAAGGGCTCGGCCACTATCCGCAGATCGAGGACGCCGACCGCACCGCCGAGGCGATCGTGCGCTTCCTCGACCGCGTCGATCAGCTCGCGAATCCGTAGACCTCGGGGTGCTCCAGCTCCGGAAGCTCCTCCTTGGGGAGCAGGATTGTGCGGACCGCCCACAGCTCGTCGAAGATGCGATAGCGCGTCGTCTGGTCGAGGTAGTCCACGCCCGACGAGCCGCCGGTGCCGATGCGGCGCCCGATGATGCGCTCGACCATGCGCGCGTGACGCGATCGCCACAGGACCAGGAGCTCCTCGAGCTCGACCACGGTGTCCACGAGCAGGCGCGGCCACGCGAGCAGCGGCAGCTCGCGGTACGACTCGATGAACAGCACGCCCGCGCGCACGCGCCGCGTCCGCGCGCGCTCCGCCTCCGGCGCGTCGAGTGCGTGCAAGAACTCCTTCGCGCGTGCCTCGCCGGCGTCGAGCTGCTTCTGGATGGCGTCACTGGACGCGCCCGTCGCGGTCGCCATCCGCTCGGCCTTGCCGGCGTTCAAGCGTCGGAGCGTGCCCAGGTACTGCTCGACGAACCGCGCCACCACCGCCGCGTCGTCGGGGCCGCCCGGGTCCGAGCCCTGCACCGGCGTGCGGTACAGCCAGTCGTGAAGCGCCGAGCGCAGGCTCTGCTCGGCGCGCGCGCTCTGGACGTGCTGCCACGCGAGCGCCCCCGCCGGCGAGCGTTCGGCGAGCGTCTTGATGTGCAGCAGCGGGTCCGTGCCGGCGTAGAGCAGGCGCTGTGCGTCCTCGAGCCCGAGCACGATCTCGAGCTCGCGCATCTGGAACGACTGGAAGCCGCTCGCCGGCACCAGCTTGTCGCGGAAGGCGAGGAAGTCCTGGGGCGTCAGCGTCTCCATCACGCCGAACTGATCGGCCGCCAGCGAAAGGATCGCGTTCACGCGCCGGAGGTGGTGCACGACGTAGGGGATCTTCTCCTCCGGCACGCGCGGAGCGGCCAGGTGATCGCGCGCCAGCCGCAGCTCTCGCAGGCTCAGCTTGAACCACAGCTCGAACGCCTGGTGCACGATGATGAAGTGCAGCTCGTCGGGCATGAGCGCGTGCTCGTCGCCCTCCAGGCCGCCTTGCAGCGTCAGCAGCTTGTCGAGGTTCAGGTAGTCCCAATACGTCGGCGCGCCGGCCATGCGCGCGAACGTATCACGAGTTCAGTCCTGGTTCGGGTGATGGTTGGGCAGGCGCGGAAACCAGCGCCGCGACGCCTTCGCGAGCGTGCCGCAGGCTGCGTCGAACGCGATCGGCGCGCCGCTCGCTACGTCGATGCAGCGCCAATTGCCGTCCCAGGGCTGCGCGGCGATCTCGCGCCTGTCGCCGAGCACGCCCCAGTTGTCGAGCGGGCACGGGAACATGTCCGTGCAGTTCGTGAGCGGCACGGGTGCGGGCAGCGGCGAGGGCGGGCGGAGCAGGCTGCGTCCGACGAGTCCGGCGCGGAGCGGGGCGAAGTCCAAGCTGTCGAGGACGCCGAGGGCGTCGAGCAAGGTCGGGAGCACGTCGAGATGCGTCGTGGTCCGCGCCGACCACGACGACAGGTTCGCGACCTCGGCGCCGTCGAGCGCGCCGTTGCCCCAGGCGATCCACGCCGGCACGTGGATTTGCTCGTCGTACAGGTTCTGGCCGTGATGGATGGCGTGATGCTCGCCGAACGCCTCGCCGTGATCGCTGGTGAACAAGATCAGCCAAGGCGCGCCGCGCTGCGCGGCGATGAACGCGCGGATCGCGCGGGCCAGCTGCTTGTCCTGATCGTGGATCGCGTCAAGGTAGGCATTGTGCAGTCGATCCATGGTCGACCACGCGGACTCGTGCACGTACGGTGCGAACGGCGCGTCCGCGGGGTCGAGATAGTACGGCACGTGCGTGCTCATCAGGTGGAGCATCAGGAAGAAGGGCCGGTGCAGCTCCGGCAGCTTGCGTACGACCAGCTCGCCAAGCCGGCGGTCGAGTCCCTGATCGTAGACGGCTTCCTGGTCCTCGACGCGGTGGCCGAGCATGCCCTCGACGTCGATGACCGAGTCCGCGGCTTCGAGCGTCGCGTCGTTCTCGAACACGGTCTTGCGCTGCGACGACCAGTACGCGGCGGTGAGCCGCTGGCCTCCGGCGCGGATCGCCCGGGCAAGTCTGGAACAGGTCCGGCCGCGCGATGATCGCGCCGCGCGGGCCGGCTTGCGCTTGGCCGGTGATCAGCGCCGACATGCTGAGCGCCGTGTAGCTGTCCACCGAGTGCATCCCGCTGAGCGGCACGCGCTTGGGCAACAGCGCGTTCACCTCGGGAGCCGTCGGGCAGTGCGGGGCGGGCGTCGAGCAGTAGTCGCTCGCGCGCACGCTCTCGTCGAGGACGAACAAGATGCTCGGCAGCGCCGCGCGGCGCGAGCGCAAGATCGGCACGCGGCCCTCGGCGTGGGCCTGCGCGTGCTTGACGCCCGAGAGCAGGCGCAGCGCCGGCAGCAGGCGCAGCGCGATCGGACCGTCGCGAGGCGGAGCCGCGACCGCGGCGCACGCCGCCAGCGCGATCGTCGCGGGCAGGCGCCGCCGCGGCGCAGCGCGCGCCGCGACGAGCCCCAGCAGCGCGTAGCCGCAGGCGCCCACCGCGGCCATCGCCAGCAGCGCGCCGGGCAGCAGGCCGACGACGACGGGCTTCACGTCCGTCCACGCCTGCAGCGCGCTCGCCATCGCCTGGGCGTCGAGCGGCACGTGGTAGTAGCGGAAACACACGACCTCCACCACCAGCAGGAACGCGACGGCGGCCGCGACCAGCGCGCGCACCCAGCGCCGCCCGGCGAGCGACGCGGCCAGGTACCACAGCAGCACGCTGGCCGCGGCGTCGAACAGCGCGCGGGGCGTCTCGACGTAGAAACGCAGCCCACGCATCCACACGTCGACCATGAGCGGCGTGGCCGCGAATGCGATGTGCGCCGCGTCCGGTGTCCATGACCGCCGCATCCGCGCGATCATGCGCGGGCCGGAAGGGAAGGCAAGCGACGAGCGCGCCCAGCGCGCGCTCTCTCCCGCTCAGCCGCTGGTGCCGGGCAGCGTCGCGTTGGGCAACCAGTGGAAGCCGTCGATGAGCGCGTCGGAGTCGTACTGCGTGTCGCCGACGTCCCAGATCACGATGCGAAGCTCGACGATCGCCCCGGGGACGACGTTGCCCGCCGTCGTGAGCCAGTACGTGCCGCCTCCGACCAGGCAGTTGCTGGTCGAGGGCTTGTCGAAGCCGGTGCCGATCAGATCCGTGAAGCCGGCGGAGCACGACGTGGAGGCGACGCTGGTGTCCCAGCACGACGGGTTGGCGCTCTGGGGCTCGCACACGGAAAACAGGCTGGTGCCCTGGGCGACGTTGATGCCGATCGGCCACTTCTGGCCGTTCTGCGTGTACGTCATCAGGTTCTTGTCGACCGGATTCGGGATCGGCGACGGCGTGCTGCCGGGGGTGTCGACGAGCGCGACGAACTGATCGTTGTAGATGTTGCAGACGTACTCCGGGTACTCCGCCGAGATGAAGTAGGAGTTGAAGGAGAACGCGCGGGCGTTGGTCGGCGCGCGCATGCGCAGCCGCAGCATCACGCTGTCGCGCGCGCGGTTCGGCTGTCCGCCGGGGCCGCCGCCGCAGTTCGGCGCAGCCGGCAGCTGGTTCGCCTGCTTGAGCGGCGGGTTGGCCGTGGCAAACCAGTCCTTGATGCAGCGTGCGTCGGTGCAGGTCTGGATGTTGACGACGCTGTTGCCGGTGTGGGTCGTGCTGACGTTGTCACTGCCCGGCGCGCCGCCGTTCGGTCCGGGGTTCGTCTGCGTGGCGTCGGAGGCGATGCCCGTGGAGAGCACGGCGAAGCTCTTGCCCTCCGTGGTGTCGATGGCGCCGAAGGTCTGGCGGATCGATCGCGCGCGCAGGTCGCCGAGCGCGCTGCCGTCGGCACGGAGGATCTCCGCGCTGATCAGTCCCCACGTGCGATCCACCGGGTTCGTCGGATTCTCGGTCGTGGTGCGGCAGATACCCATGGCCTTCGCGTAGTCCGTCGCGTCGGAGGAGTTGCTGGCGAGCGTGTCGTCGCAAGACTGGGCGTCCTGCTTGTCGAAGAGATCGACCTTGCCGTTGCAGTTGTCGTCGATGCCGTTGCCGATGACCTCGATGGCGCCCGGGTTCACGAGCGCGGGATCCGCGCCGCACAGGCCCGGCTTGTCGCAACAGTCGCCCTGCCGACGCGAGCCAGCCGTCGCCGTCGCAATCGGTGGTGGCGCTGTCGCACTCCTTGCACGCGCCGGAGACGCACGTCTGCGTGCCCTTGCACGCCTTGCCGCAGCCGCCGCAGTTGGCGGCGTCGGTCTGCAGGTCCACGCACTCGTTGCCGCACTTGGTCAGGTTGCCGCCGCAGACCGACGCGCACTTGCCGCCCGAGCACACCTCGTCGGCCTTGCACGTCTTGCCGCAGCCGCCGCAGTTGGCCGGGTCGACGTTGGTGTCGACGCACAGGTTGTTGCACTGCGTCGTGCCGCCGACGCACGCGAGGCCGCACTTGCCCTGGGAGCAGACCTGGCCGACGGCGCAGGCGTTGCCGCACTTGCCGCAGTTCTGGGGATCGAGCTGCGTGTCGACGCAGGTGTTGCCGCACTGGGTGGTGCCGCCGACGCAGGTCGAGCCGCACTGACCCGCGGAGCACAGCTCATCGGTGGCGCATGCGTGGCTGCAGGTGCCGCAGTTTTGCGGGTCGTTATCCAGCTTCACGCAGGTGTTGCCGCACTGGCTCGTGCCGCCCACGCAGGTGAGCCCGCACTGGCCGAGGGAGCACAGCTCGCCACCGCCGCACACGTTGTCGCAGCTGCCGCAGTGCTCGATGTCGGTCTGCGTGTTCACGCACAAGCTGCCGCACTGCTGGGTGCCGCCGCTGCACACGATCCCGCACGTGCCCTGGGAGCAGACCTCGCCGGCCCCGCAGGCGTTGCCGCACTGCCCGCAGTTTTGCGGATCGAAGTCCGTCACGGTGCAGCTGCCGTTGCACAGCGTGGCGCCCGTGCCGCACCCGCCGGAGCCGCCGGAGCCGCCGCTGGCGCTGCTGCCGCCGGAGCCGCCGCTGGCGCTGCTGCCGCCGGAGCCGCCGCTGCCTCCGAACCCACCCGTGGCGGCGCCGCCGTCGACGCCGCTCGACGGCCCGAACAGCCCGTCGCTACGGCCACCGCAGCCCGACATGTTGGCGATGACCAGTGCGCCGACCGCCCCGACCCCGATCGCGCGTCGCGCGACCCGATTCCAGCCCTCGTGCCACGACATGATGACGACCTCCAGATCCGCTTGGCTGGCTACCGTTTGTGAGCCCGCCGCGCAATCGTCCTGGTGCGGCGCCTGGTCTGGCGCAGGGCGTCAAGCGGGGATATCCTCCGGCCCGTGACTTCACGACGGACTTGGGTTTGGCTTGTGGCGGGTGGGATCGCGATCGTCGCGGGTTGCAGTAGCAGCTCGAATGGCGGTCCGGGCGACGGCGGCTCCGGTAGCGGCGGTTCCGGCGGAATGGTCGGGGCACCGTGCCAGAACAGTCTCGACTGCGTGGACAAGCAGAGCGGGTCCAGCTCGGTCTGCAACCCGTCCACGCACCTGTGCGTGGAGTGCGTGAGCCAGGTGGACTGCCCGGCGAACAACGACTGCACGGCGAACGTCTGTGTCCCCTACACGCCGTGCAAGAACTCCCTCGACTGCCCCAGCGGTCAGGTGTGCGACGGCATCCGCGGCCGCTGCGTCGAGTGCGTCCAGGATGCCGACTGCGGCAATGGCATGCGCTGCGCCGGGAACGCATGTCGCCCGTCGTGCACGTCGGACAAGGACTGCACGCCGATGGGCCTGTTGTGCGACACGATTCAGGATTCTGTGCGTCGAGTGCGTGCGCGACACCGACTGCAAGGGCGGCGGCTACTGCGCCGGTGGCGCGTGCCTCGGCGGCACCGGCGGCGCCGGCGGCACGTCCGGCTTCGGTGGCGCCGGCGGGACGTCCGGCTTCGGCGGGACGTCCGGCTTCGGCGGCACCGGCGGAACCGGTACGTGCTTCTACTACTGCGCCCAGCCCGGCGACAGCTACTGTCCGGTGGCGTGCCAGGCGTACGGCTACGCGACCGGCTCGTGCGACGCGAGCTCGTGCTGCAACTGCCAGTAGCCTACATGCCGAGCTCGCGACGCACATAGTCGAGCAGCGCCGGCGCGCGCTCGAGCACACGCGGCGCGGCGTGCTCCGCCCACTGCCGCACGATCGCTTCACCCTCGCCGTCGAGAGCCAGGCGCGGCCGTCCGCCGAGGGCGCGGACCAATCGCCACGCGATCATCTCCGGGCTTGCCGGTCCGGCGCGGAATCCTTCGGGTCGGGGCTTGCGTCCCTGCGCCGGCTCGCTCCGCGCGCGCTCTGCGAGTGCGTCGCGGAGCGACGCGAAGCGCGCGCGCTCGCCGTCGTCGCGCCACACGATGAGGCGGCCGAGTGCGTCGTGACGCGCCGCGCCCAGCGCATCGGCGTACGCGGCACGCGCGGCGTGCTCGTCGACGAAGGCGGCGTCGAGCAGCATTTCCACGCCCACGTGCGCCACCGCGCGCGCGCTGCCGCGACGCAGTCCGCGCGCTTCGAGCCAGGCGAGCGCCGCGGCGCCGAGCTCGCGGAACGCCGGCGCGTCGTGGAACACCGCGTCGGTCCGGTGATGGAAGCCGATGCCCTGGGCGATGCCCGCGTGATCCGCGGGCGGCGGCCGCGCGCGGATCATGCTCGCGAAATCCGGCAGCATCGCGCCGAGCACGAACGGCGGCTCGAGCGCGCGCCACGACGCGACGACGGCGTGGCCGTAGAAGTCCATGGGACAATCCTAGGACGCGGAGCGCGATCCCACCACGGGTCATCGCGCGCTATGCTTGGCCGCGTGGTGGAAATCGAGCGACGCGCGTTCACGCTCGGCTCGCTGGCGATGCTGGCGTCGCTGTCGCGCGTCGCGCGCGCCGGCGCGGCGTATCCCGCCGCCGGCGCCGTGCCGCGCGTCCGGCTCGGCGATTTCCCGACCCGGGTCGACCACGCCGTCGCGCTCGGTCGAGCGCTCGGCGTCCCCGCGCTCTACGTCAAGCGCGACGACCTCGCCGGCAAGCCGTATGGCGGCAGCAAGCTCCGCAAGCTCGAGCTCCTGCTCGGGCAGGCGCGGAGCGACAAGAGCACGCTGGTCGCGACGTTCGGCGGCGCCGGGTCGAACCAGGCGGTGGCCACGACCATCTACGCGTCCGCGCTTGGCATGCGGACGTTGCTGCTGCTCCTGCCGCAGCGTCCGGACGACGAGGTGCGTGACAACCTGCTCGCCGATCTGCGCTACGGCGCCGAGCTGCGCGCCTCGCCGGGGCAGGCGCACGAGCAAGCGGTGGCGCGCCGCATCGCGCGCGATCGCGGCGAGCGCGCGACCATCATCCCCATGGGCGGCTCGTCGCCGCTGGGGAACCTGGGCTTCGTGTGGGCGGCCGCGGAGCTCGCCGATCAGGTCCGCGCCGGCGTGCTGCCCGAGCCGGACGTGGTCTACATCGCCATGGGCACCATGGGCAGCGCCGTCGGTCTCGCGCTCGGCCTGCAGGCGAGCGGGATGAAGACGCGCGTCGTAGGCGTCCGCGCGTCGAACCCGGGCACCTCCAGCGTCGCGCGGGCGCAAGCGATGGCTCGCCGCAGCGCCGCGTTCGTCCACGCGCGTGACGCGGCGTTTCCGGCGCGCGGTCTGGTCGGTGACCGCCTCGTCATCGACGGCGCCCACCTTGGCAAGGCCTACGGCGTTCCCACGCGGAAAGGTCGCGCCGCGATTGCCTTGGCCAAGCAGCACGCGGGCCTCGAGCTCGAGCCTGTGTACACCGGCAAGGCGCTCTCCGCCCTGGTCGACGACGCGCCGCGCCTGCGGGACAAGGTCGTGCTGTTCTGGCTCACGAACAACTCGCGTCCGCTCGACCTCGCCGGCACCGATCCGGCGCGCCTGCCCGCGGCGTTTCGTGGCTATTTCGCCGGTCGTCGCGGATAGTCGAGCAACAGCAAATCCTGGGAAATTCCCTCACTGGAACTTTCACAGGAAGGACGGAAGCGCGGAAGGTTTCCAGGGACTCGGGGTATCCAGGCGTGAGCCGTGGCAAGCCGGCGGTGCACCTCGATCAGCGGACCGATCACTTCGTCCGTCCCATCCCCGGATCTTCCGCCCTTCCGCCCTTCCTGTGCTTCCCCATGGAGCGTCCGTTGATGACGCGTGCAGCTGCGTTTGGGATTGCCGGTCCGGCGCGGAATCCGCGTTCCCCGGGAGATCTCTTCACAGGAGGGACGGAAGAGCGGAAGGGTTCCAGGGATTCGGGGAATCCAGGCGTGAGCCGTCGCAAGCCAGCGCTGCACCTCGAGCAGCGCACCGATCACTTCGTTCCATCTCCGGATTCTGCCGCCCTTCCGCCCTTCCTGTGCATCCTCATGGGACGGGGCTTCTCGCGTTGGAGCCCCGCGGCGCCCCGCGGGATACCGCGCCGGACCGGCAAACAAGCGGGTCATCTGGAAGATCGGATCAAGTCGGCGCACTTCTCGGCGATCATGATCGCCGGTGCGTTGGTGTTGCCGCCGATGATACGCGGCATGATCGACGCGTCGGCGACGCGCAGGCCCTCGACGCCGCGGACGCGGAGCTCGGGATCGACCACGGCCATCTCGTCCGTGCCCATCTTGCAGGTGCCGACCGGGTGGAAGATGGTGTTCGTGCTGTGGCGGATCGCGGCGCGGAGCTCCTCGTCGCTTGTCACGTCCGCGCCCGGGAAGAGCTCGCGCTCGGCGAAGCGCCGCAGTGGGTCGGTGGCGGCGATCTCGCGACTCAGGCGCAGTCCGTCGAGCAAGTGCTGGAGATCGGCGTCGTCGGAGAAGTAGCGCGGGTCGATGGCCGGCGCGTCGCGGGCGTCGCGGCTCTTCAAGCGGATCTCGCCGGTGCTCTTCGGGTAGATCAGGCCGGGCAGGATCGACAAGCGGCGCCCGCTCGGCGGCGAGCGCTCCTCGTCCGAGTTCGGCTCGGGGACGCCCCAGGGCACGAAGTGGAACTGCACGTCGGGTCGCGGCTGCTGCGGCGTGGATCGCACGAACGCGCCGGTCTCGACCGGTGCGAGCGCGAGCTGCCCGGCCTTGGCGAGCGCGTACTCGAGCGTCCACGCCAACACGCGTGGCACGGACAGCGGCTTGAGCGGCTTGGGCGCGGCGTACACGGCGCTCGCGAGCAAGTGATCCTGGAGGTTCTTTCCCACGCCCGGCAGATCGTGGACGACATCGATGCCGTGCTCGCCGAGCTCGCCCGCCGGACCGATCCCGCTCAGCAGCAAGAGCTGCGGCGATCCGATGGCGCCGCCACACAGGATGAGCTCCTGCGACGCCTCGAAGCTCTGCTCGCTGCCGCCCACCCGGCAGCGCACGCCGCGCGCGCGCCCGTCCCGCACCACGACCGACAGCGCCAGCGCGCCGGTGACGATCACGAGGTTCTCGCGCTCGCGCACCGGATCGAGGAAGCCGACGGCGGTGCTCTGGCGCTCGCGCTCGCGGATCGTGACCTGGTAGCGGCCGGCGCCGACCTGGTCCGCGCCGTTGAAGTCGCGCGTGACCGGGACGCCGCAGTGCTTCGCTGTCGCTTCGACGAACGCGTCGGCGGCCGGGCTCACGGCTTCCTGATCCGACACGTGGAGCGGGCCCCCGGCGCCGTGGAAATCGTCCGCGCCGCGGGCGTTGTCCTCGGAGCGCTTGAACAAGGGCAGCACGTCGTCCCAGCCCCAGCCCGGATTGCCGAGGTCGCGCCACGCGTCGTAGTTGTCGCGATGGCCGCGGATGTAGACCATCGCGTTGAGGCAGCTCGTTCCGCCGAGCAGCTTGCCCCGCGGCCAGTACATGCGGCGCCCGTCGACGTGGGCTTGGGGCTCCGTGTAGAGGTTCCAGTCGAGCGGCGTACGCCACAGGAGCTGGTACATGCTCGGCGCGCGCACCTTCAGCGAGCGGTGCTGCGCCGGCCCGGCCTCGATCAAGAGCACGCGGCGCGACGCGTCGTCGCTGAGTCGCCGCGCCAGCACGCACCCCGCCGAGCCCGCCCCCACGACGATGAAGTCGTACATCGCGGTCGTGGATTATAGGCGCGCTCGCTTCCGCGCCGGGCCGGCAAGCTATTTCCCCAGCAGCTGCGCGATCTTCTGCTTCAAGTCGTCGGATGTCCAGCTCGGCAGGTCCTCGGTCTGGAAGCGCGCTTGCTCGGTGGGCGAGGGGCCGAGGACGCCGTCGCGCATGCGGAGCTTGGTCGCCGAGTAAGCCGCGGCCGGGTGTTTCGCGAGCACCTCGACGCGCGCGCGGCCGACCCCGGCGGGATCCTCCGCGAGCTCGTCGACGAGACCCAGCTCGAGCGCGCGCGCCGGATCGTGGAGCGCGGCGCCGAGCAGCACCTGCTCCTGCCAGCGACGCGGCAGGCGGTCGCGCGCCATGTTGAACACGCGCGGCGGGAACCTCAGGCCGAGCGCGACCTCGTTCAAGCCCATGCGTGCCTTCGGGTTCGTGGTCATCACGCGATGATCGCAGCACAGGGCGATCACACAGCCGCCGGCGATGGCATGACCGTTGACGCTGGCGACGGTGGGCCCCGGGTAGGTATACAGATCGAGGACCATGTCCTCCAGCAGCTGGAGGAAGCGCGCCATGCCGGGCGCATCCAGGCTCGCGACCTCCTTCAGGTTCAGGCCGGCGCTGAACGCGTCGCCGTCGCCGGTGATCAAGACGGGCGCTCCGCCTGCTGCCGCGAGCTCGCTCCGCACGAACGCCATCAGCTCGCTGCCCATGGCGTTCTTTCCCGGGGCGGAAAGGGTGATCGGGTGCATGCGCGCGAGCATGCTATAGAACCTGGTTGGTGTCTCGCCGCGTTCGCTACGGAGCCATGCTGGGGCTGCTGTCGTTCGGCTTCATCGCCGCAGCGGCGTTGCTCGGCGCGGGCTCCGTGACGCTGCCGATCGTGCTGCTGCTGATCTGGGCGACGATCGCCACGCAGGCCGTCGCGGCGGCGTACCTCGCCGCCGAGCCCGCGCTCTTCGGCAAGACGGCGGAGGGCCGCCTGCCGCCGCTGCGCGCGTTCCTGCTGCTGCCGTATCTGCTTGGCGCGTGGGCGATCCGCGATCTGCTCGTGCTGATGCGTCCCCAGGAGCAGCCCTGGCACGAGGTCGCGCCCGGCATCTTCCTGGGACGCTACGTCAAGCGCGCCGCGTATCTGCCGCCGGGCATCGTCTGCGTCGTCGACTTGACGTGCGAGATGCCGCGCATCCCCGGGCTCGCGCCGGAGGTCGAGTACATCGCGGCGCCGGCGCTCGACGGCACCGTGCCGGAGCCCGACGCGCTGCGCGCGCTCGTCGAACGGCTGACGGAGACCAGCGGCGCGCTGTACGTCCACTGTGCCGCCGGGCACGGCCGTTCGGCGGTCGTGTGCGCCGCGCTGCTGGTCGCGCGCGGGGAGGCGAAAAACGCCACCGAAGCCGCGGACAAGCTGCGCGCGGTGCGCCCGCTCGTCAGCATGAACGCAGACCAGCTGCAGGCGCTGGCGGGGGTCACCGCGGCTGGCGCGGCGCCGGGTGCGTGATCGTCCCCGCGCCTCTCGACCGTTCCCCCGAACCAGGATACATCTCTGGTATGCCGAACACACCCCAGACCTGGCCGGGGCGGCGGCCGCGCGGTCAATCGCGGCGGCAGCGGTACTCGGTGTTGTTCAATGGGCAAGAGATCCTGCTCAAGCCGGGCACGTCCCTGATCGGACGCAGCCCTTCTTGCCAGCTGGTGCTGGACGAGATGCTGGTGTCGCGCAAACACGCCAGACTGCTTGTCTCGTCCGTGTCGCTCGTCGTCGAGGATCTCGGCAGCACCAACGGCGTCTACGTCAATGATCGCCTGATCGACGCACCGACGGCGCTGTCCCACGGCGATCGCGTGCTGATCGGCCCGACGGAGCTGTCCGTGTTCGCCGCCAGCCTGCCGGAACATCGCGGCACGGACACGCCGCCCGGGATCGAAATGGAGCTCGACGAGGCCGGTGACCCCGAGTCCGGTAGTCACCGCATGCCGACCACCGCTCGTCGCGATGCGTTCAGCGACATCGGGCGCGTCGCCGACCGCATGCTCGCCACCGGTCGGCCCGAAGTCGCGGCCCAGCTTCTCGGCGGGCACATGAAAGAGGTGCTGACCGCCGCGCGGTCCGGGCGCCAGGTCGCTCGGGAGCTCCGCGACGCGACCACGCATTACGCGGTCAAGCTCGGCGTGCTGGGCAACGACCCGACCTGGGTGAATCTCGCCATCGAGCTGAATCTCATCGAGCGGCGGCCGCTTCCCGACGAGGAGATCGAGCTTCTGGCGGAGGTCGTGATCCTGCCCGAGTTCGTCGATCACGAGCTGTTCCGGTACTACCAGGAGATGTTGCGGGCGAACGCCGGGCGCATGTCTCCAGTAGAGGCCGCGCGGGCGCGGCGGATCGTCGATCTGGGCCCGGCGAGCTAGCGCGTCGCCAGGCGTCGATCGACCGCGCGCTGGATCGCGGCGCCCATGCTCTGCTCGCCGAAGCCGACCAGGACCGCGCCGTCGACTTCGATCGTCGGCACGGAGCCGCTTGGATTCAGCTGCAGCTGGCGTCGCTTGGCGTCCGGATCGTGATCCACGTCGTACTCGGTGTACTGGATCTTGTTCGCGGCCAGCCACGCCCGCGCCTTCTTGCAGTTCGGGCACCAGGACGTGGAGTACACCTTGATCGACACCTGCCCGAGCGCGGCGCGCGCTTCGGCGGGCGTTGGCGGCGCCGGTGCGGAAGCGACGGGCGCGGCGGACGGCGCCTCGGTCACGATCGTCTTCTGCATCTGGGGCGGCGCCGGCTCGGTGCCCGCGGGAAGCGCGTGCTCCCCGTTGGCGCGTGGCTCGCCCGGCGCCGCGTGCCTCTCCGGCGTCGTTGGCGTCGCGGGCGTCTCCGCCGTCGCGACCACGACAGGAGCTCGCGACGGCTTGAACGCGAGAAATGCGATCAACAGCGCCAGCGCCGCGAGCCCGCCGAACACCCACGCGGTGGCGCTGCGGCTCGCCGCTTTTTCCGGCGGCGCTTCGCGCCGGCAGATCACGCAGCGGCCGTCGGGACCGGCTACCAGGTGGTGTCGGGCGCAGCGATGCATGCTGCTCGCAGGATAGCACCACTCACCCGCCGGTCACTTCGAAGCTGGCTTGCCGGTCCGGCGCGGAATCGAGCAGAAAGCTCACACTGCTCGCGCCGGGCGCCACGCCGACGGGTTTGCCGTCGAGCGTCGCGCCGGTGATGTTCGCCAGGTGTATGACAAGCGTGCGCGCTGCGACGCCGCTTGGCCGGTACACGCCGCTCAGCGTGTTGCCGCGCCGCGACAGATCCACGAGCTGGCTCCGGAGCGCGAAATCTCCGGCGGGAACATGCGGCGCGATGTCGAGACCCGTCGCCGTCGCATCGATGCCAGCGATGCGCAGCGCCGCCAGGATCGGCATGGCGTGGGCGTTGTTGTTCTGCACGGGAAAATCGGTCATCGGCGTGACCTGGCTCTTCCACGCCAGCCCGCTCTGCGACGACAGGCCGTCCGGCGCGCTCCAGATGCCGTACCACACGTCCGGAAACGCCTCGGCGTGGGCGGCCAGCGTGTTCTTCGCGAAGTGAGCCCACGCGCGATCGGGATCGGACAGCGCGTAACCCCACGTCAGCGGCGCGCTGATTGCCGGCCACACCTCGCCGCCCGGTGTGAGCGTCGCGCCCGTCGGCGAAGGATCGTCCAGCTTGTCGGCGATCGCCTTCACGAGCGTGGCGCGCTGATCCGGCGCGCTGAAGGTGTCGCCGACGAGCGCCCAGATCTGCGACTCCAGGTCGACGCTGTCGGCGCCCACCGGCTTGCCGTCGCCGAAGTACGCTCGATAGAAGAACGAGCCGCCCCACGCGCTGTCGGCCAGTGCGGTGCGATAGCCCGTGACCGCCGCGCGCAGCTCGTCTGCCAGCGCCGCGTCCTTCTGCTGGATGATGTCGGCCAGGCGCGGAAACACCGCGCACGCCATCTCGGTGTTGGGCACGCTCTCGCCGTCCTTCGCCGCGAGAGCCGCGTCCGGCGCGCCCACGGTGATGCCGTCGCTCCAGTCGCCGCTCTGGAGCCGGATCAAGCCGTGCGGCCCCGTGCCTACGTCGTCGAGCTGATGGCGGAGCGCCTTCACGACGTGGTCCCACACGGTCGCGTCGGGCAGCGCCTCGCGCGGATAGAACGGCGCCACCTCGTCGAGGAACGCCGTGTCGCCCGTGGCGCCCAAGTACTCCGCGACGGCCCAGGCGAAGAAGATCGACAGATCGCTGGGATCCTTGTGGACGCCCGCGTCGTCGAGCATCCCGTTGCCCTGGAACGCGTAGCTGAAGTGTCCGTCGGCGGGGTACTGCAGACCCATCATGAGCCGGAGCTCCTCCTTGGCCAGCGCCGGATCGGTGTACACGAGCGGCACGGCGAACAGCGCCAGATCGCGCGTCGCGCCGTCGGCGCCGTGCAGGTACAGATACGCCGAGCCCTGCGGCACCACGTGCCCTTGCCAGTATTGGCGCACGCCGACCGATGCTTCGACCTGCGCGCTGTCCCACGCCAGCTCGCGGTGCAGGAACGGATCGGTGCCCGCACCGAACAGGAACCAGCGCTGCTTCAGGAACGCGGCGTAGTCCGCGCGCGGGTCGTAGTCGGGATCGCGCCACTTCGGCCCGAGCATGAACGGGTCGCCCTGCTTCGCGAAGCCGTACGCGAAGCGGAGCGTCTTCGACTCGTCCGGCGCGAGCGTGACGTCGCTGCGGATCACGAACGTCCGCGGCTGACCCAGGCCGTTCGTGGTCTGATCGAGGCTCGCGCCGCCCGCGGCGCGGTGGGTGACCGCATCGGGGGATTTCGCGCCGCCCTGACCAAAGAAGCCGGCTTGATCGGTGTAGACGTCGCTCGCGTCGCCGAGTGTTTCCGCCAGGAACGGATCGCCCGGATAGTAGTCGATCTTGTCCGGTGCGCTCGCGTCGGGACGCGGATCGCTTCCGGCGTACGTGCGGCGCAGGCCCAACAGCTGCGCGTCCTGGTTCCAGCCCACCGTCTCCCCGAACATGCCGTTGCGCGCATCGCGGCTCTGGCGAGCGCTCGCCGGTGCGCTCTTGAACGTGTCGCCGGACACGAGCCAGTTGATCTCGATGGGGCGGCGTCCGACGTCCCAGTACTCGTAGTGCCGGAGCGTTCGCGTGTGGCCGGAGTGGTTTTCGAGGGTGACGTCGCTGAGCACCACCGGCGTGTCGCCGGGCGGCGCGCTGGTGACGCGCGTGACCTTGATGCCGCGGTAGTCCAGGCTCGATTCGGCGTACCCGATGCCGAAGCGCCGCGTCGTGAGCGACGGTCGCGGTCGCCACTTGTAGGCGGTGCACCATGTCTTGTCCCCGTCGTCGATCCAGCCGAAGCCGCCGCCGAGGTTGCCCTGCGAGGCGTCGAACTTGTCCAGGTACTCGACGCCGCGATCCTGGTCGACGACCTCGATATAGCCGTCGTTGTAGGCCATCGCGTTGACGCGCCGGTTGCCGAACGCGGCCCAGTGATCGCGTCGGTCGACCGGGTTGCCGTCGGCGTCGGTCTCCGTGACCGGATACGCCGCGCGCGCGTCGGCGTTCTCGTCCAGCTTGTAGTCGTACGCGGGCAGTCCGTTGTCGTCGACGACCCACTGCCCGAAGCTGCCGCTGCCCGTCGTGCACGCCGCGAACGCGTCGAGGTGATCGAGATCGACCGCGCTGCAGCTCTCGGCCGGCGGAACCCAGGTGGGATCGTCGGCGCCGGGCGCTTGTGCCGCCTCGGGATTGGCGCCGCAGCCGACGGCAACGAGCGCGAGGCCGAGGGCGAGGCGGCGCATCCACGCTATTCCGGTGTGACGACGAGCTCGACGCGGCGGTTCTCGGCGCGGCCCTCGGGAGTGGCGTTCGTGGCCACAGGCTGCTCCTCGCCGAGGCCGACGGCGCGGATCTTCTCCGCGGGGATGCCGCGGCTGATCAGGTACTGGCGTACCGCGTCGGCGCGGTCGAAGCTGAGCTGCTTGTTCTTCTCGGCGGAGCCACGCGAGTCGGTGTAGCCCTCGACCACGATCGCCTTGAAGCCTTGATCCTGAAGCGCCTTCGCCACGTCGTCGAGCTTGTTCTGGGCGATCGGCAACAGCGTGTACTTACCGGACGCGAAGAGCACGGAGCCGGACAGCGTGATGACGACGCCGCGCTTCTCTTCCTTGACCTTCGCCACCTCGGACAAGCTCGCCATCGCCGCCGACAGCTTCTTCTCGACGTCCTGGCGGGCCTTCTTTTCCGCTTGGAGCTGCGCTTCGGTCTTCTTGACCTCGGCCTGCTGGCGCTGGATCTCTTTCTGCGCTTCGGCGGCCTTCTGGGCGGCCTCCTTGCGCTCCTCCTCGGACATCTGCTTCACGTGCGCCAGCTCCGCCTGCGTCCGGGACAGGTTCTGCTTCGTGCGCGCCGCGTCGGCGGCCTGCGCGGCCTGCAGGTCGCGGTCCGCCTGGGCGCGCGCCGCCGTCGCCGCTGCGACCTCTCCTTGCGCGTCGGCCACTTGCGCCTTGCGCATGGCGACATAAGCCAGCGTCCGGGTGTCATCGGCATCGCCGTCGTCGCGGAACGACTGCTCCGCGTGGTCGAGGGCTTGCTTCGCCGTATCGAGCTGGGCGGGCGTGAGGCGAGACGCGGGACCGCGCGCCGCCTTGTCGTACGCCGTGCGGGCGTCGAGCAGCTCCTGCGGCGCGAGCGTGGTGCCGCAGGCGGACAGGGCCAACGCGAATCCGAACAACACCACAGGTCGAGTGAGCATCATCTTGGTACCTCGAGTCTTGCTCATGGCTGGGCCCCTTGCTTGAGCTTCCGGACGCGGTCTATCGCCGATTGCGCTTCGGCCTTGGCCGTCGCTTCGCGCGCCATCTCGAGGGCGAGCTCGGCGTCGGCCTCGGCGCGCTGCAACACCCAGCTCGCCTTCTGGTTATCGCCGTCGTTCATCAGGCCTTTCGCCTTCGCGAGCTCGTCCTTGGCGTGCTTGAGCAGCAGCGCGGCTTGTGGGTCGCTGTTGGCGCCGCCGACCTCTGCGCCGCGGACCGCGGCGGACGCCGAGACGACCCGTTCGTTCGGTGCCGCCGCGCCGCCGCAGGCGCTGATCAGGACGGCGGTGGAAATCGAGAAGAGTGCGATACGCATCATTGTCTTGGCCTCCTCGGAGCCGCGGGAGCGACTATACTACCTCGGCGCGCGGGCGCGCCGCACGCCGGACGTGCAGCTCGAACGAACGGCCGGTTCGTCGGGGAAACAGCCAGATTGTCACGGTCGCCGCCATGCTGTCCGGTTCGAGCCGCCATCATCGCCCGTTTTCGTTCTTCACGTGCCAGAGCGCACTCGGGGCGGACGATTGCGCGATGCTCGAGGCGCTGTTCTCGGCGCGGGACGGTTGGCAGGCGCGCGACGACGGCTTCTACAGTTGTTCGCTTCGCGACACGACGCGGGAGATCCCGACGCGTCTCTTGTCCGGCGTCCTCGCCCGGATGACCGCCCTCACCGGTCTGCCGCTTGCGGCGGAGGTCGTCGCGACCGCCCAGCGTCTCTTGCCAGGGCAGGTCATCGGCGTCCATAGCGACCACCCCTTGCTCGGCTACGAGGTCGCCCGGCTGGTCGTGCAGCTGAACCGCGACTGGACACCCGGGCACGGCGGTGTCCTCGAGCTGTACGCGTCACCGGACGGGCCGCCTGTCGAGCGCATCGAGCCGGTCTACAACTCGGCGTTTGGTTTCCTGTTGAGCGAAAAGTCCTATCACGGCGTGACGCGTGCGAACGCACCGCGCCGATCGGTGGTGTTCAACTTCTGGCACGAAGGCAACACGCCGGCCCTTGCCGACGCGGTCCGCGCGTTGTTCGCCGATCCGCGCTTCGCCGAGCTCCCGCGGTTGCTCGACGCGGTCGCGAGCGACGCGGAAGCCCGCTTGCCCGAGGCGGTCGGCTTTCGAGCGAACCTGGCCGCGCTGGCGCTCCAGCGCTGGGGCTACGACGACGACGCGGTGGTGGACGGGTATCGCTTCAGCGCGCAGCTTGCCGAAGCGCCCGCCCCCGCCACCGACGAGATCGGCGCCGCCGTACGCATGGCGGATTGGGTCGCGAGGCTCTACACGGATCCGTTCGAGATCGCGCGTTGGGCCGCGCTGCGCGAGGCGCTCGCCGGCGTGGCGGCGTTCCCGCGTCTGGCGGCGATCCGGCGGGTCGGCGCGCTGGCACCGCGCGGAGTCCTGGGCGGGCTCACGCGCTGACGTCGCCGACCACGGCGAGCACGGCGCCCTCGCTCACCTGCTCGCCCTCCTCGACGTGGAGCCCGGTCACGGTGCCGTCCTCGGGCGCCTTGACCGTGTGCTCCATCTTCATCGCCTCGAGAATCACAAGCGCGTCCCCGGCGCTCACCGTCTGGCCCTGGCTTACGAGCACGCGCACGACCTTGCCGGGCATGGGTGCGATGCAGGCGCCGTGGGCGACGGCGCGCGCGCGCTCCGGAAAGCGTGGCGCTTCCACCAGCACGACGTCGCCGCCGAGCTGGTGCGTGTGCCAGCGCAGCCCGTCCTGCACCACGCGCACGCGACGACGCACGCCCGCGCCGTCCTCGAACGTGGTCTCCGCGCCGCTCGTGGAGACCAGGAGCACGCGTTGTTCCGCGCCGTCCAGCCATACCCGGAAGCGGCCTTGCCCGAGGTTGTCGTATTCCACGCGGAGCGTGCGATCGCCGATCGCGTACTCTACGTGCTCCGGCGCGAAGCGGTTGTTGCGGAAGCCCGGCTCGAGCGCCGGCAGCAGCTTGCGCGATCGCCGCCGCGCCTGGTGATCGAAGAGGGTCGCCGCGATCGCGGCGCGCGCGACCAGATCGGCGTCGGCGGTCACGCTGCGCCCGGCCAGATGATCCTCGATGAAGTGGGTGTGGGTGCGGCCCGCGGCGAACTCCGGGTGCGACAAGACATCGATCAAGAACGCGCGGTTCGTCTTCACGCCCTGGACGCTCAGCGTGGACAGCGCGCGGATCATCTTCTGGATCGCCTCGGCGCGGCCCGGCGCATGCACGATGATCTTGGCCAGCATCGGGTCGTAGTGGATGCCGACGTCGCTGCCCGTCTCGACGCCGCTGTCCACGCGCAGGCCGTCGAGCGCCGGCAGCTGCCAGTCGACGATCGTGCCGGTGGTCGGCAGGAAGCCGTTGTCCGGATCCTCCGCGTACAAGCGACACTCGATCGCCGCACCGTCGAAGCGCACGTCGGCCTGCAATAGCTCGAGCGCCTCGCCCTGGGCGACGCGGATCTGCTCGCGCACGATGTCGACGCCCGTCACGCACTCGGTGATCGGGTGCTCGACCTGCAAGCGCGTGTTCACTTCCAGGAAGTAGAACGCGCCGTCCGGCGCGAGGATGAACTCCACCGTCCCGGCGCTGTGGTAGTCCACGCTCTTGCCCGCCAGGACGGCGGCCTCGCCCATGCGCTGGCGCAGCGCCGCGTCGAGCGCGGGGGAGGGCGTCTCCTCGATGATCTTCTGGTGGCGGCGCTGGATCGAGCACTCGCGCTCGAACAAGTGGATCAAGTTGCCGTGGGTGTCGCCGAGGATCTGGATCTCGACGTGGCGCGGGCGCTCGACGTAGCGCTCGATCAAGAGCGTGTCGTCGCCGAACGCATTCCTGGCCTCGCGCCTGGCGCCCTCGACGGCCGCTTCCAGATCGGCGGCGTCGCGCTGGATGCGCATGCCCTTGCCGCCGCCGCCGGCGCTGGCCTTGATCAGGATCGGGAAGCCGATCTGCTTCGCTTCCCGCACCAGGCCGGCGACGGACTGGTCGTCGCCGGCGTAGCCCGGGATCACCGGCACGCCGGCAGCGGCGACCAGCGACTTTGCCGCCTTCTTGGAGCCCATGTCGCGGATCGCGCGCGGCGACGGCCCGATGAACACGAGCCCCGCTGCCGCGCACGCCTCGGCGAAGGCGGCGTTCTCGGCAAGGAAGCCGAAGCCCGGGTGCACCGCGTCGGCGCCGGTGCGCTTCGCCGCGTCGATCAGCTTGTCGATCGCCAGGTACGACTCGGCCGCCGGCGGCGGGCCGATACGGACGGCCTCGTCCGCCGCGCGCACGAACGTCGCATCCGCATCGGCGTCGGAGAACACCGCGACGGTGGCGATGCCCATGCTGCGGGCGGTGCGCGCGACGCGGAGTGCGACCTCGCCGCGGTTCGCGATCAGGATCTTCGTCAATGGGGCCATGGCGGCGCGCAGGCTAACACGGTATGAAGCGCCATCATGCCGGGGAAGCACGTGCTCTTGGCCGCGCTGCTGTTGGCGGCGTGCGCCCAGAGCGAAGGCCTCGCGGGCGGCAACCCGGGCGGCTCGGGGAGCGGCGGCACGTCGGGGAGCGGCGGCACGTCGGGGAGCGGCGGCACGTCGGGGAGCGGCGGCACGTCGGGAAGCGCGGGCGCGTCGGGAAGCGCGGGCACGTCGGGAAGCGGCGGCGCGTCGGGAAGCGCGGGCACGTCGGGAAGCGGCGGCGCGTCGGGAAGCGCGGGCGCGTCGGGAAGCGCGGGCGCGTCGGGAAGCGCGGGCACGTCGGGAAGCGGCGGCGCGTCGGGAAGCGCGGGCACGTCGGGAAGCGCGGGCACGTCGGGAAGCGCGGGCGCGTCGGGAAGCGCGGGCACGTCGGGAAGCGGCGGCGCGTCGGGAAGCGGCGGCTGCGCCGAGGTCAGCGGAGCGCCTGGCTTGTGCGCGCCGGATCCTGGCGGACAGTCGTGCACGCCGGGCTTCGGCAACTTCGACTGCTCCGGCTTCGACGCGTGTCACATCGCCGGCAACGGCGGTCGCTGCGAGGCGTCCAGCGGCAACCCCGTGCTCGGCAGCACGTGCACGTCGAACTACGAGTGCAACGACAGCGAGCAGTGCTACCAAGGCAAGTGCTGGTGGGTCTGCGCGCTCGCCGATCCGTTCCCGTGCAGCTCCTGTACGAACATCGGGCTCGCGAAGTACGGCCTGTGCCACATGTGAAATCCTGCGTGTCGCACCGGGCGCGACCGCAGAAGCTGCGTCGGGATGCCGGTCCGGCGCGGAATCCCGCGGCGCGGGAGTGGCACGTCGGATGCAATCCGACGCGGTATGAAGCGCGTCCCGGCGCGGCTCGGTGCCGCCCTGCTGCTGGTCGCGGGCGTAGCGCTCGCTGCGCCGGGCGCTGCGCCGCTCGACGATCCGCTGGCCTGCAACGCCTGGATCGTGACCTACACCCTCGCGCCGGGCAGCAAGATCGAGCAGAGCGACACGCCGCTCTACGTGGGCGAAGGCGTGTTCGATCTCGGCCCAGGCACGCTCGCGCTGCGTTTCCCGGACGCACAGGGGCGCCCGGGTCCCGGCGCGGCCGAGCTCGTCTCCTACGAGACCCGCGTCGACTTCAGCGTCACGACCAGCGTGCTCGGCGTGCGCACCGTGCTCGCGACGCACGCGCTGAGCCGTGTCACGCCGGATCGTTGCGGCGTCGCCGCGCGCGGCAACAACGACGGTCGTTCGCTCGAGTGGACGTCGCCGGTGCGCGGGTACCGCACCGACGGATCCGTCAGCTGTCGCGGCCTCTTGTGCGGTCGCTTCGGCATGCCGCGCGAAGGCGAGACGCCGCTGCACGTCGGCCCCGCCGACGTGCGCTTCAGCTCGCTCTCGTTCCGGGGACGCCAATTCCGCCGCTTCCACATGCCGGCGACGCAGGTGTCGCGCGGTGGCTCGCCCCGCGCCACCACGCGCATCCAGCTCGTCGCCCGCGCCGTGGGGCGACGCTGCGACGACGCGCCGCCGTGCCCGTGACGCGCGCCGCGCGAGCCGCCAGCGTCACACACCGAGTCCGACGACCTTCGCGAGCACGTCCGGGCGATCCGTCATCAGGCCGTCCACGCCGAGATCGATCAAGCGGCGCATCTCCGCGGCGTCGTCCACTGTCCAGACGTGGACGTGCAGATCCTGGCTGTGCGCGGCATCGACGAAGCGGCGATCGACCACCGTGAGTGGGCCGTGCTTCGCCGGCACCTGCAGCGCGTCGTAGGCGAGCGGCAGGTGGCGGGTGAGCCCGCTGCGCGCGGCAAGCCAGAACGCCAGCACGCCGCGAATCCCGGGCGAGCGCGCGACGCGCCCGCACGCGACCGCGTCGAAATCGCGTCCGATGGCGTCGTCGGCGGCGGCGACGAGGATCCGGTCGCGCAGATCGCGACGTTCGATGATCTCCCACAGCGCACGCGCCATGCCCGGATGCTTCTGCTTGATCTCCACGTTGAAGCGCACGTCGGGGTGCCGATCGAGCGCCTCTTCGAAGGTCGGGATGGTGATGCCCTTGCCGCGCTGCGGGTAGCTGCGGCCGTCCGGCGTGAAGCGATAGCCCGCGTCGATGCGCTGGAGCTCGGCCAGCGTGCGGTCCTCCAGCGGACCGCGTGCGTCGGTGGTGCGATCGAGCAGCGCGTCGTGGTGGATCACGACCACGCCGTCGCGGCTCAGGTGCACATCGGTCTCGATGTAGCGGAAGCCGAGATCGACGGCGCCCTGGAACGCCGGCAGCGTGTTCTCGGGCCAGAGCCGCGAGCCGCCCCGGTGCGCGAAGGCGAGCGGACGCGGCCCTTGGAGGAAGGCGCGCTGCACGCGCTAGAAGCTCCGCCGCCGTCGCGCGCCCGCTATCGCGACGGCGCCGAGGAGCGCGAGCGCGGCGCTGGTGGGGGCGCGCCCGCGCCGGCCCGGCGCGCTGCACGAACAACCGCCGTCGCTGCTCGCGCCGCCCTTCGGCGCGGCGCCCGCGCCGCCAGCCGCGCCGCCGCTCGCCGCCGCGCCGGCGCTGCCGGCCGTGCCGCCGCTCGCCGCCGCGCCGCCGTTGCCCGCCGTGCCGCCGGCCCCGACGCCGGCCGCGCCGGACCAACCCCCTGCGTCCGGGGCGTTGCCCGCCGCGCCGCTCGCGCCGCCGCTGCCCGTCGCGCCAGCGGCCCCGGCCCCGCCCGTGGCGACGTGGCACACGTCGTTCTGTCCGTTCGGCATGACGTCGCAGCCGCCGGTGCAGTTGCCCTTCTCGAGCGTGCCGCCGTTGCAGCGCCAGGCCTCGGTCTTGTCCGTGGTGCAGTTCCAGAGCGGCCAAGCGTCGTTGCAGTGGCAGCTCGCGCCGAGGCGCTCCATGTACTGGCACCACTGCCAGTAGTAGCCCGGGTCGGTGTGGTTGGCGGCGCCGCCGTAGTCCTTGCTGCTCTCGCACGCGTCCAGGCCCAGGCTGCACGCCGGCGAGCACTGGCTGATGTTGTTGCCGTTCGGCACCTGGTAATGGCCGACGATGTGATCGCGATCGATCACGATCGGCCAGCGCGTCGCGATGCTCTTCACCATCTCCGCGCTCTTCGCGTAGAGGGCGTCGCTGTAGCCGTTCGGGTCGCTGGCGACGCCCACGTGCTCGATGCCCACGCTGTGCTTGTTGTAGCAGTAGTTGCCCGCGTGCCACGTGGTGTACGACTCGGGCGTGAACTGCCCCCAGCGCGAGCCGTCGGCGTCGATGATGTAGTGGACGCTCTTGCCGGCGTCGTACTGCAGCGTCGCGACCGAGGCGTCCCAGCCGCCTTCGGTGTCGTGGATCAGGATGGTGTCGACCGAGGCCGCGCCGTCGGGACGGTAGGTGTCGCACTTGCCGCTGCAGTCGGTGGCAAACCACTGGGAGCCGGGAAACTCGACGGCCTGCACGTGCGACGGCGGCGGAACGACGGCCAGGCCCGGTGCGATCTCCGGGTGCGCGGGGATCACCACCGTCTCGCCGTCACGCGCGGCGAAGCTGCCGCCGTAGCGCAGGATCTTGTAGACGCGGGCGACGTAGCGGTCGGTGTCGCCGAGACCCGACAGCGTCGCGATGGCGTCGCGCCAGTCGGCGAGGGCGCTGTCGCCGCGCGGACCGAGATCCGCGAGCACGCGCACGCCGGCCTCGGTGCCGAGATCGGTGTCGGCGCGGAGCGCGTCCTCGGTGGTGACCATCAGCGACGCGCCGAGCGCGAGCGTGTCGAGCTTGCCGTGCCGGAGCTCGAGGATGCCGGCGACCGGGACGAGATCACCGGGTTGTGCGGCGCGCACGCGCGGCAGGCGAGAGCCCGCCCTCCTCGACGGCGAGGGCGAGGATCAGATCGCGCGGCACGCCGTGGCGCGACGCCAGCTCGCCGACTTGTCGAGCCAGCGGGCCGCTCGGCGGCGCGGCGGCTGGGCCGGAGCAGGCGCTGCAGATTGCGAGGAGCGTTGCTGCTGCGGCGGCACGGCGTTTCAGCATGACGATGCATGATACCCAACGTGCCGCTCGAGGCGCTAGGATGAGCGGATGGTACCCACGCGCTTGCTTCGCTTCGCTGTCGCCGCCGGCTTCGTGCTCGGCGGCGGAGTTCTGGCCTCCGGCTGCTACGAAGGCGGGATCTACGGCCCGCTCGGTGCGACCTGTCCCCAGCTTACAGGCGGTGACCCGCTGAGCGCGCACTTCAGCGCCAACGCCGTCGCCGACGGCAAGATCCGGACGTTCGTCGCGGCGTCCAAGGATTTGATCACGGTGTCGGTGCAGATGGAGAACGAGGCCACCGACGCGTGCCGGCGCATGGGCGCCGACCTCGGGCTGAACCCCGCGCAGATGGCGCCGCAGAGCAGCGACCCGGGTGCGGGCGCCCAGGCCGCGTGCGGCGCGGTCGCCGCGCAGATCGACTCGATCCTGCGCATGGGCGTGCGTATCGGCGTGCAGGTGGCGCCGCCACAGTGCCAGGCGAACCTGCAGGCCAAGGCGCAGTGCGAGGGCGCGTGCAATGTCCAGGTCGATCCGGGCCAGATCGTCGCCCAGTGCACGCCGGCGCGCTTGTCGGGCGTGTGCAACGGAACCTGCCAGGGTCAGTGCAACGGCACCTGCAACGGCACCTGCCAGGGCCAGTGCTCGGCGATGGGAGCGAACGGACAGTGCGCCGGCCAGTGCAACGGCACCTGCACCGGTGGCTGCGGCGGGACCTGTCACGCCTCCTGCCAGGGACAGTGGCAGTCGCCCCAGTGCGAAGGCTACGTGCAGCCGCCGAGCGCCGACGCCGAGTGCAACGCGAGCTGCGATGCCCACGCGAACTTCACGGCGAGCTGCACGCCCGCTCAGGTCAACGTGGTCGCGTCGCAGAACGCCGAGATGGTGATGCGCCTGGTGGCGACGCTCCGCGCGAACCTGCCGGAGTTGCTGCACGCGGAGCTCGCGCTCGGCAAGCGCATCGTCAGCAGCGCCCAGGTCGTAGTGCAGGTCGGCGCGCAGCTGCCCAAGATCGTCGGCGACGCGGGCGCCCAGGCGCTGGCGTGTGTGGCTGCGGCGAGCAGCGCGAGCGTGCAAGCGTCGGCACGCATCAACGTGAGCATCCAGGCGAGCGCGAGCGTGACCGGCAAGGTCGGCGCGGGCTGAGCGTCAGTGCACGCCGTACAGCGCTTTCACGCTCGGGCGCGACAGCACCACGAACGTCCACACGCCGAGCGCCGTCCCCAACGGAAAGCTCATGCACATCAGCGCGGACGCGATGTACGTCACGGTCCGGCGCGTGCGCTTGCGCAGCCCGGACGCCGCCAGCAGATGCAGCACGCAGAGCCCGGCGAGGACCAGGCCGAACACGACGAGCAGCACGACCATGATGCCGGCCGCCACCGCCATGCCGCCAGCATCCGCGCCGCCGCTCGCCGCGCTCGCTCCGAACACGCCGCCGAGCAGCAGGAAGTAGCCAATCATGCCGAGCGTGGTCAGGCCGAGGATCCCGCTCCAGACGTAGTGGAGGATCGAGAGCGTGTTCAGATCGCTGACGTCCTTCTGGGACTCGGCCGTGGCGCCGAACCCCGCGCCGGCCCCGCCCGGATACGGTCCTGGGTACATGGCCATGGACGATAGAGGGTCCCAGGGCGGCGGTCTACAACGCCGCGCCGCTCATCAGCGGAGATCGGTGTTCGGCGGCGCGAGCGCCGTCCTCCGGCTCGAGGTGACCGTGGCGGGGTCGGTGATCGGGTCGGCGACGGCGGCGGTGGCCGCCACGGGCGCTCCGCGCCGCGGCCATCGGGGGCGGTGGCTGGGTCCGGAGCGACCGGGGCGGAATATTGTCAAGGAGCGAGTCGGCGCGCGGGCCTGGCGCGTGCGGCTACGCCGGCGCCGGCGCCAGCCGGTGGCGGCGTAGCCCGGCGAGCTCTCCGGCTGTCGCCTTGATCACGGCGAGTTCGATAGCGCGCATCACGCCGCGCCAGGGCCGCGTGCGCTGCTCGTTGCTGCGCAACGTCACGCCGCGCCAGAGCGCGAGCAGCGTGTATGCGATCCGGCGCAGCACCATCACGACGACGGTGGCGCGCGGGTTCTGCTCGATCCACGGGTGGCCGTCCTCCTCGAAGGCGACGTCGAGGATCTGGCGCGATGTCTCGACGCCCCAGTGACGCCGCACGAGCAGGAGCCATTGGGCGTTGGTCAGGCGGGAGCGCGGCAGGCTCGAGACGAAGTAGCGATTCTCGTAGCTGGTGCGCGTGCCGTTGGAGTCCAACGTCTCCATCTCGACGCGCAATACGCTGCGCAGGTGGTCCCAGCCTTCGGGCGCCGCCGTCGCTTCGCCCAGGTAGAGTCGCCGCACGACGGTCTTGTCGCCATGGGCGTCGGATGTTGTTGCATCGGCCTGTTCCGGCTGCCGGGCGCCAAGCCACAACGCGGCTTCGTTGTAGAGCGTGGGCTGTGACGCCTTCAGGCCGAAGAGGTAGTGGAGGCCGTGCTTGCGCACGGCCTGGGCGTTGTCCTTCGAGCAGGCGCCCGCGTCGTAGGTGACGAGTCGACACAGGTCGCTCCGGCCGTACGTCGCCATCACCGCGTCGAGCGCCCGCTCGAAGATACCCATCTCGTTGGTGCTCGCCGGAATCGACGTCACGTCGATGACCGGCCGCGCGCTGGCGCTGACCAGCGTCGCCGTGACCGTGCGCACGGCACCGGCCAACGGCGCGTCATCGCCGTGGGTCTGCCGCTGCGCGAAGAAGTCGTCGCATGCTGGGACGACCGTGTCCTCGCCGTCGAGCGCGACGACGCCGAAGGGCAGTCCGTCGGGCTCGAGCGCCTTGCGGCGACGGGCCGCCCTCACCGAGGCGTGCAACGCAGGCCGCAGGTCGTTCGGTGCGAGCATTGAAAGCGCGTCGCGCAGCGTCGTGTCGGGGATGCGGCGGCCGATGCCGAGCTTGCGACGGACCGGCAGCGTCAGCTCGTCCGTCACCTCCTCCACCGCCTTCAAGCTGCGGCATCCCGCGAGCAACCCAACGAGCGCACCGGCGAGCAGCGCTGGTAGCGACCAGCGCCGGCCCGCGGTCGCGCGGGTCGTCCACCTCGTCGAGCCGCGCTTCGCCAAGTCGTTTCGCGAGCATGCCGATGGTCCTTCGTTTGGTACGTGTGCTCTGTGCCATCCGGTCCTCCTTCGCAGTTGCCACCGCGATGCGATCGAGAGCAGGATGGTTCTCGCCTGCGCTCGATCGCGTGGTGGTCGTTGTTGCAACTCGATCTGTCGCGAAAGCAGCGTAAGGCATCCGAAACCGCCCCGGCGCCGCTCACGCGACGCCGGGGCGATGCCTTCAGTGGGTGAGCTTCCACAGGGAAGCGAGCAGCCGATCCAGATGCGCGAGCGCGGGCTCCGCTTCTTCCTGGCGCAGGTAGCGCCAGCCCACGGCCGCGTAGAGGCCCACGCGCACCTCGCCGGCGCTGCCGGCGGAGCTCTGGTAGCGGCTGCGCCGCGTGCCCGGATCGGAGTACGCGCCTTCTCCGAGGTTGAGCACGAAGCTGTTGGTCGCGTCCTTCAGTTGCTGCGCCAGCTTCCGATCGTGGCGCTGGACGCGGTGGACCAGCGGCACGACGGCGCGCTGGGCGGCGAGGGCGAGGTCGAGAGTGTGGAAGCGCATTGTCGATTCTCCTTTCGCCCGCTCGGCGGCGGGTCACCCGACCCGCCCGCCGCCGGGCGGCGGAGGAGCGTTGACGCGCTGCATCCATCACCCGCCCCGCGCCCCTGCGGGCGCAGTGACAGCCCCGGCGCGCCAGCGCCGCGAGCGAAGCGAGTACGCGGGGCGGAGGGACGGAGCCACGACACAAACGGGGCTGGCACGAGCCTGCCTCGCGCCGTGGCTCCGTCTCGCTGTGCCGCCCCCGTCACTGCCACCGGCGCGGTCACAGACACGGCCACAGCCCCGGCCGCCGCCTCCGGCCCCGCCCCAGCCACCCACAAACTCGATCACGGATGCGAATTTGTGCAGCCCCAGACGATACCGCGCCAGACCTTCCCAAGTGATCGATCACGCATCGGTTTTCAGTCGCCGTCCGGCCCGACTATCGAGCGAAGCCGCGCCGCTCACAACCCCACGACCTGACGGACGATTACCAGCACCCCGGCGATCCCGGCGACCGCGAGCACCGCGCGGCGCGTTCGCCCGGCGTCCAGCCAGCGGGTGACGCGGAACGACAGGGCGAAGCCGATCAGCACCCCCGGCGCCAGCCACAGCGACCAGCCGATCTCCCGCGCGCCGAAGCGGCCGACGAAGGCGAGCGCGGCGATCGACATGGTCGCACCCAGGAGGAAGTAGCCGCCGAGCGTGCCCCGCACCTTCGGTCCCGCGGCGCGCTGGTACAAGACCGCGACCGGCGGACCGCCGATCGACGCGGTCGTGCCCATGAAGCCCGACAGCAACCCCGCGAGCAACAGGGTGCGCGGTCGCGGGGTCAGCGGCAGTCCGAAAGCGATCAGCAGCACGGCCACGACAACCAGCGCGCCGAACACGATCGCCAGCGTGTGCGCCGGCAGCGCGGCGATCGTCGCTGCGCCGACCAGCGTCCCCGGCACCCGCCCCACGATCGCCCACTTCACGCCGCCGACGTCGATCGACCGCCGGTCGCGCCAGGTGACCAACAGCGTGAGCAGCAACGCGGACGCGAGCACCGGGCCCGGCACGAGCCGCGCGTCGACCAGCGACAACAGCGGCGCCGCGACCAGCGCCATGCCGAACCCCACCGACCCCTGCAAGAGCGCGCCGATCCCGATGCACGCGCTGGCGATCACCAGCTGGATCGGGCTTGGATCGGGGATCATCTGGATGTCGGTCCGGCGCGGCCGGCGGCGCGGGGCGGGCGGAGTCTAGACGACCGGCATGCGCCAGGTCACGCTTGCGGCGATGAAGCGCGCGGCGCGTCGCTGGCTCGGGCTGACGGGCGCGTTCGCCTTGCTGGCCGCCACCTCGTGCAGCTCGAGTGACGCGACGAGCACCGGCGCCGGCGGCGCAGCGGGCGGCGCCGGCACCGACGCGGCTGCCGCTGGTGCGCCGGACGCTGCCGGCGATGCGCCGCCGGACGCGGAACCGGACGTGATGCCGGACGCCGGCGACGGCGCGCTGGCGGCGTGCCCGCCAGAGATGATCGGGCTCGGCACGTTCTGCATCGATCGTTACGAGGCCCCCGACGTGGAAGGCCAGCTGCCGCTCGTGATGTACACCTTCGACGAGGCCGACACGTGGTGTACCACCCGCGGCAAGCGCTTGTGCTTCGACGACGAGTGGACGACCGCATGCGAGGGACCTCAGCAGACGTCGTATCCGTACGGCGACGCACTCCAGCCCGGCAACTGCAACGACGACAAGACGTGGATCGCCTACAACCAGACCAAGCTGAACGGCTGGCCCTGGACGCTACCCGCGTCCAGCATCGACCGCCTCCCGGATCTGCTCGCCGCTGCCAGCGCCGACTCCGCCGCCGGTGCGACCGCAGCTGCCGAGGTGCAGCGGCTGTACCAGGGCACAGCCGCAGGCGACAAGCCCGGCTGTAGCAACGTCGACGGCGCGTTCGATCTGGAAGGCAACGTCGAGGAATGGACGCGACGCCGCGACGGCGGACAGCCGAGCTTCCACGGCAGCCTCAAGGGCCGCTACTGGGCCGAGCCGCGCACTTGCCAGAGCGCGGTAACGGTGCACGGCGACGCGTTCCGCTTCTACGAGATCGGATTCCGCTGCTGCCGCGACGTCGCGGGCGCGGACTGAGCGCGTGAGCAAATATTGCTCACGCGCGAAGCGAGCGCAGCGAGCCCGCCGCAGGCGGCGGGGGGAGCAGTTGCGAAGCAAGCTGCGGGGGGCCAAGGCCCCCCGAAGCCTGAGCGCGTCGCGTCCTAGTGGCGGAACACGCCCCAGCTGGTCGTGCCTTCGACGCGGGCGTTGTGCGCCGTGGACAGGGCGATCGCGAGGATCTCGCGCGTCTGGCGCGGATCGACGATGCCGTCGTCCCACAGTCGCGCGGTCGCGAAGAACGGGCCGCTCTCCTGGTCGATCTTCATCTCGATCATCTGCTTGGCCATCGCGAGCTGCTGCTCGTCGACCTCCACGCCGGCCTTCGCGGCGGCCTCGCGACGGATGATCTCGAGCACGCCGGCGAGCTGCTTGCCGCCCATCACGGCGATGCGGTGGTTCGGCCAGGTGAAGAGCAGGCGCGGGTCGTAGGCACGACCGCACATGGCGTAGTTGCCGGCGCCGTAGCTGGCGCCGGTCATGATCGTGAACGCCGGCACCGTGCTGTTCGAGACGGCGTTGATCAGCTTCGCGCCGTTCTTGATGATGCCTTCCTGCTCGTACTTCTTGCCGACCATGAAGCCCGTGATGTTCTGCAGGAAGATCAGCGGCACGTCCGTCTGGTTGGCGAGCTGGATGAACTGCGCGCCCTTGTTCGCGCTCTCCGAGAACAAGATGCCGTTGTTCGCGAGGATCGCCACGGGGTATCCGTGCAGGTGCGCCCAGCCGCAGACGAGCGTACTGCCGTAGAGCGGCTTGAACTCGCTGAAGCGCGAGCCGTCGACGAGGCGCGCGATCACGTCCCGCGAGTCGAAGGGCAGCTTGATGTCGGCCGACGCGATGCCGAGCAGATCATCGGGGTCGTAGCGGGGCGCCTCGACGTCGGCGGCGGGCGCGGCGCCTTGCTTGCGCCAGTTCAGGTGCGCCACGATCTCGCGGGCGAGGCGGATCGCGTCGCGCTCGTCCTCGGCGAGGTAGTCGCTGACGCCGGAGATCCTGCTGTGCATCTCCGCGCCACCGAGCTCCTCGTGGTTCGTCTCCTCGCCGGTGGCCATGCGCACCAGCGGCGGGCCCGCGAGGTAGACCTGCGCCTGCTCCTTCACCATCACGACGTAGTCGCTCATGCCCGGCACGTAGGCGCCGCCGGCGGTGGAGCTGCCCATCACCACGCACACGGTCGGCAAACGCTCCTTGGAGCGCACGGTCAGATCATGGAAGCCGCGCCCGCCGGGCACGAAGATCTTGCTCTGGTTCGGCAGATCCGCGCCGGCGCTCTCGATCACGTTGATCGTCGGCAGGCGGTTCTGCTCGGCGACCTCCGCCAGGCGATGCGTCTTCTTCACACCCAGCTCGTTCACGGCGCCGCCGCGCACCGTGGACTCGCTGGCCGTGATCAAGCACTCCACACCGCTGACCACGCCGATGCCGCCGATGCTGCTCGCGCCGGTCGCGTGGTCGTCCACTCCGTGCCCGGCGAGTGCGCACAGCTCGACGAAATGCGAGTCGCGATCGAGCAGGAGCTCCACACGCTCGCGCGGCAGGAGCTTGCCCGCCGCCTTGTGGCGCTTGACGTACTTCTCGCCGCCGCCGGCGCGCGATTTCGCGAGCGCCGCCTCCAGCTCGGCCAGGGTCGCGAGGTTCGCTTCGTAGTTCTGCTTGAACTGCGCGTCCTTGCGGTCGACGTTCGAGCGGAGGACGGGGTAGGGCTGCGGCATCGCCGGGCGACGCTAGACCAGGCGGCTCTGCGCCGGCAAGGAGGACTCAGCTGCGATACGGATCGCCCGCATCCGCGAGCTTCCACTGCTTTTCCAGCCAGTCGAGGAGCGCGGCCTCCGGTGGCGACACCGTGTCGCTCGACGCGACGAACAGCAGCGCGGAGTAGATCAGCTCGCGCGCCTCGCGACGAACCACCGTGCGCGCCGCGTCCTCCACCGCGCTATCGTCCTCGAGCTCGCGCGCCGCGCGTTCGAGCCACGCCTCGAGACGACCGGGATCGAGCTCCGATCCGACCTCGTCGAGCGCGTCGCGCTCGGCGTCGGTCACCGCGCCGTCCAGACGTACGAGCAACCTGAGCAGCCCGCCCAGCGCGAGCTGCTCGTCGGCGTCGAGATCCGCGAGCGTGTCCACGGCCCTCAGTAGGGCCGCGTCGCGGCGCCCACCGTCCAGTCGCTGGCGAGGAACGTCGGGTTCTTGCCGGCGTACGCCGTTCGCAGAAAGCTCTGCGAGATCTGGTTCGCGCTCGGGATCGCCGGCAGCGGGTTGGCGCTGAAGGTGATCGACGAGGAGTAGGCCGGCGGCGCGTCGCCGCTCGAACCGCTGCTGGCCCACAGATCGACGACGCTGGTCGAGCTCGACGGCGTGCAGGTGGTGCCCGTGCACAGGATCATGAACGCGCCCGTGTAGTCCGAGAAGGGCAGGTTCGTGGTCGACACGATGTCGCCCGTCTCCGCAGGGGGACCGGAGTTCGCAACGCTGTCGACCACGGTCGCGGTCTCGCCCGGGGCAAGCGCACGAGCGGTGAACGTGACGGTGAATGCCGACGACGTCGTGGTCCCGGCGAGGGTGCTGTCTCCGTACAACGTTACACCTACCAGATCCGCGCTGCAGTTCGGGCTCGTGTTCTCGATCACGACGTAGTCGGAGTAGGTGTGCACTTCCTTGAAGCGCAGCTTGTCCACGGCGCCCGCGCCGCCCGGGCACGTCGAGCACACGCCGCTGTCGCACGCCTTGCCCGAGAGCGAGCAGTCCGTGCCGCCCGCGAGGTAGCCGGTGCCGGTCGCGTTGCACGTCGTCGCGATGGCGCCGTCGCAGGCCGGTTGGTTCGGGGTGCACAGCAGCGGTTGGCACGTCGCCGTCGGCGTGTCACAGAACTCGGACGCGGTACACGTGGAGTAGAGGCTCTCGCTCGTGCCCGTGCTGTCGCACGCCATCACGTTGCCGCCCTTGCAGTAGGTCGTGTTCGGCGTACAGAGGAGCGTGGAGCACTGACCGGCGACGCAGTGCTTGCCGCTCTTCGTGCAGTCCTCCGAGGTCTTTACCGACAGACCGTCGTCGGCGCACACGACGCGCGTGTCCTGGTCGCAAGAGGTCTGTCCCGCCTGGCACACCCACGCCGAACAGGTCGCGCTGCCGCCCTTCTGCACGCAGGTCGTCTGCGTCGGGCACGCGGTGGTCGGTTCGAAGCCCGAACCCGCGGCGTTGCACACCTGGCGGCTGTTGCCGATGCACGAACCCTTGCCGGGGGTGCAGATGTCCGGCTGGCAGCTGCCGAGGCCGCAGAACTCCGAGTCCTTGCAGTCGACGTCCGTGACGCAGTCGACGCAGTAGCCGAGCTGCTTGTCGCACAGCTTGCCCAGCGGCGTGCACGTGTTGTCCGACTGGCAGGGGGTCTTCGTCACGCACGTTCCGCCGATGCACGCCTGGTCCGCCGTGCAATCGGTCGGCCCGAGGCAATCGACGCATTTCCGCGTGGTCGGGTCGCAGACCTGGTTCGTGCAGTCGTTGCTGCCGACGCACTCGACGCAGGTCTTGGTTACCGGGTCGCACACGCCGTTCGCGTCGACACAGTCGAGACTGTTGCTGCAGGACGCGGGGTTCGTCCCGCCGGCGCCTGCCGTTCCACCCGAGCCGGCGCTGCCGCCGCTGCCGCCGGTTGCCCCGGCGCCGTCCGGGCCGCCGTCCCCGCCGCCGAGCAGGTTGTTGTTGCTGCTTCCGCACGCGGTGGTGCATGCAAGCGCCGCGCTCGCGCACAGCACGCCCACCCTGCCCAAGATCCAAGCCATTGTCCGAGCCCTCCAGTAAGCCGCGGCAAGACTGACGCTGTTACGGCGACGGCGCCACCGATCTCCCCCGGCGCCTCCCGCTATCTGGGTGGCGCGCGCGGCCCGCGACATTCGAGAGGATGACGCTCCAGGGCAAAACTATCGCGCCGGGCCGGTCACAGGCTGATCCGCGTCCAGCGCCCGCGCAGGAAGATCGCGCCGAGCACCGCCGTGCGCACGACCCAGTCCACGCCGCTCGCGACCCACACCGCCCGGATGCCCATGCCTTGCTGCACGCCGAGCAGCCACACCAGCCCGACCCGCACCAGGAATCCGCCGAGCACGGCGGTCACGAGCGGCGAGCGCGTATCCCCGGCGCCGCGCAGCGCCTGGGCCAGCACTACCCCGACGGCCATGAAGGGCTGGGCGAGCGCGAGCAGCGGCATCGCGCTCATGCCTGCGCGCACCAGGTCCGCCCCCGGATGTCCGCGCGGCACGAACAGGCCGAGGGTGAGCGGTGCCGTCAGCCACAGAAGGGCGCCGGCGGCCGAGAGCGCGCCGGCGCACAGTCCCGTCGCGATCAGCCCTCCCGCTCGTGCGGCCCGCGGCTCGCGTCGGCCGAGCGCTTGCCCGACCACCGCCGCGGCCGCTATGCCGAAGCCGTCGGCGCTCAAGAAGCAGATCGACTCGAGGGTGATCAGCGCCTGGTTGCTCGCCATCACCAACGGCCCCAGCTGGTTGATGAGCGCGGCGTACGTCAGGTACCCCGCGTGGATCACCAGTCGCTCCAGCAGCGCCGGCGTGCTGATACGCATGAGCGCGCGTCGCGCGTCCGCTTTCGCCCGCTTGCGCACCACGCGCACCGGCGCGTCCGCGCGCGACAGCACCCAGAGCAACAGCGCCGCCTCCAGCGTGAACGCCGCGACGCTCGCCGCCGCCGCGCCGCCCACCCCGAACGACGGGATGCGCCCGAAAGGGCCGAGATCGACGCCGAAGATCAGCACCAGATCGCCGACCACGTTCAGCGTGTTGCTGGCGATCCCGATCACGAACGGCGTGCGCGTATTGCCCGCGCCGTGCAGCACCATCGCCGCCGTGGTCGCGACGAACATCTGCGGAAAGCCGAGCAGGATGATCGTCAGATAGCGAGCCGACAGTGCCCGCAGCGCCGGCGAGTCCGGCCCGATCGCCGCCACCATCGGGTGCACCAGCGCCAGCCCGAGCGCGCTCGTGCCGACGCCGAGCGCGAGCGCCACGCCGAGCGACGCTCGCGCGACGTCCGAAGCTCGCGCGCGATCCCCGGCGCCGACCGCGCGCGCGACCAGCGGCACCGTTCCCACGGTGAGCCCGGCGAACACGTTGAACACCGACCAGACGATCGGCCCTTGCACCTGCATGCTCGCGAGCGCCGGCTCGCTGTAGCGTCCGAGCAGGAGCCGGTCGGCGAGAAACACGAGCGTCTGGAGGAAGCTCGTCATCACCGCCGGTCCGGTGAGCCGGAGCACCTCGCGGACGATGCCGCGTGCCTGCGTCATGGGGCGGCGCAGCATAGCCGGGAGCGGAGGTCCGGGTTTGCCGGTCCGGCGCGGAACCGCCGGGAGCGCTTCAGCGCGCTGCGTCCACGATCCGCAGCGAGAGCGCGCGGCCGGCGTCGGGGCTGCCGTCGCCCGGCGCGATTGTCACGGTCACCAGCACCGACTCCGGACCCGCCGGGCACGTCGCCTGGATCCTCACCGCGATCGCCTCGACCTCCGGCTTGACCCGGACGCTGGCCGTCTCCGGCTTGATCTCCGCCCCGACCAGCCTGCCTCCGGAGACGTCGGGCTTTTCGCTGGAGTACGTCGCACCGGTCATGCCGGGCTTGGCGAGCACGACCTCGATCGTGTCGGCGTCCTTCCAGCGCGCGGTCACGTGGATCGAGGCGGCCAGGCCGTTGCACTTGGCCGGTACCGGCATGGGATCGACCACGCCGAAGCCGATCGGACCGCCCTTGTCCTTGCAGCCGCCGAGGGTCGCCGCCGCGGCGGCGACGGCGACCAGCCGCGACAAGCTCGCGAGCGCGCGCTGTCGCGGTCCGCCGTCATTCTGCGCCGGTGGCGCGGGGAGCACTTCCGGCAGCAGCTCGAGACGGCGCCGGGTCATGTCAGTACTGGTCCGCGAGCGACACGCGCAGCGGCGTGCCGGGTTTTAGCGGCCCGCCTCCGGTCGCGCTGACGATGATGTTCACGTGCTGCACCCCCTGCGGGCAGGTCGCGGCGATCACCGCGCCGGCGTTGGTCGCGCCGCTCGGCACGACGAGATCCAGCAGCGCCGAGCTCGACGTCACCGCGTGGTGCTTGATTGTGCCCGACCACGCCCGGGGCGCGGCGCCCGCGTTGTACGTCGCGCCGCTCATGCCGGGCTTCGGCAGGCGCACCTCGATGACGCCGCCGCGCCAGCGCGCGGAAGCGTTCACCGTCTGGGCGAGCCCCGCACAGCGGGCGGGCGGCGGCATCGGGTCGACTACGGCGTAGCCGGTCGGCGGCGGCGGCGGCGCCGTCGCCGTCGGCTGCGCGCTCGTGACACGAGACGGCACGGGCGCCGAGTCGTCGCCCGCGTCCGTGGGCGGCGCCACCTCGACGGTCGCGACGGTGCCTTCCGGCTGCCGCTGTCCCGCCGCCGTCGACGCGCCGTCGTGGCTCGTCGGCGTCTTCGAGCAGGCCCCGAGCGTCGCGCCGGTCGCGGCCAACGTGAGCAGGCGCTGGAGCGTCCGCTGGCGCGGTCCGCCCGGCGCGCCGCGCAGCGTCGGATCGGGCAGCAGCTCGGGCAAGAGCTTCTTCGTCACAGCGAAGCTCCCGCGACGCGCTGCGTCTGCAGCGGTGTCGCCACGCGATCGCCGAGATCGGTGAGCGGCCTGCCGCGGTCGAGACGCGTCGTCACCTCCTCGGCGAGCTCGCGCGCCGCGGCGGCGATCTCGCGCTCCGTCTCGCGCAAGCGCGGCGCCAGATCGCTGACCAACGCGCGATCGTCGTCGCGGCCGGCCTTCACGTGCTCCACGATGCGCGCGAGGCCGTCGGCGGTATCGATCGAGAGCTGCCGGCTCAGCGCCTTGCCGCGCTCGAGCCACGCCGGGTCGAACCGGTCCGGGTGGAAATGACGGCACACTTCGATGTCGAAGCGCGTCGCCATGATGCGGTTGTTGAGCGCGCCGTCGCCGAAGTTGCGTGCGTGGAAGCACTGCATCGAAAGATCGAAGACGCGCTCCACGTCCGCGTTCCCGAGGGCGTAGTCCCACTGCATCCAGTCGCCGCGGCAGCGTCCCTCGGCGAGCATGCGCGCGAGCAGCGGCGTGCCGGCGTACAGCTCCACGCGCCCGAAGTTCGACGGATACTCGGCGGCCCAACGGATGAAGCGGATGTTCGTCTCCAGACTCTCGATGGTCGTGTCCGGATCGAAGATCAGCATGTTGAAGCACGTGTACAGATCGAGCTCGCGCACCAGTTCGATCGCCTTGCGGTTCATCTTCGCCGTGCTCCAGCGCTGCAGCGTGGACAGTCCCTGGTCGGCGTCGGTCTCGATGCCGATGTAGACGCGGATGCAGTTCAATCGCTCACGCAGGATGCGAAACACCTCCGGATCGCAGTCCGTGGGCCGGGCCTTGACCACCGTCGCGAACGGCCCGATGCCACGCCGCTCGAGGGCGTCGGCGAGGGCGCTGAAGCGCTCGCGGTTCCTCTTGTGTCCGGGCACGAAGAAGTTGTCGTCGTGGAACACGAAGATGTCGATGCCGCGCTCGCGCTTCAGCGCGACCATCTCGTCGGCGACCGCGTCCGGATCGCGCACGCGGTAGCGCTTGCCGGGCAGGCTCTGCTCGTGCCACGCGGCGATGCAACAGAAGGAGCAGTTCGCGTAGCAGCCGCGACTCGACACCAGCGGCGCGATGCCGTGGCCGAAGCAGCTCGCCGGCTCGCCGCGCCGGTCGGGCCAGGGCAAGCTCGCGAGAATCGGCAGGGCGGCGTGCGCGTTCAAGCGCGGCGTGCCGCTTGCGTCGCGCACGGCGAGGCCGGCCAGATCCGTGAACGGCTCGCCGCGCGTCACGGCGTCCGCCAGCGCGACGATCGTTCCTTCGGCTTCCTGGCGCACGATCGAGTCGAGCTCCGGAAAATCGCCGAGCAGCTCCAGGCTGGCGAACGTCGCGAAATGTCCCCCGGCGGTGATATGTCCGCGGTAGCCGCGTTCGCGGAGCGCGACGGCGAGCGCCAGGAAGTCGCTCGCTCGCCACTGGAACGCCAGCGAGATCCCGACCAGCACCGGATCGGCTGCGAGGATCGCGTCGATGGCGTGCGCGAAGTCCGCGTCCTGGTTGAACGCCACGATGTCCGCCGTATGGCCGTGCCCGGCGAGCGCCGCGCACAGGTAGCGCAAGCTGAGGTTCTCCTCGATCTCCGGCCCGACCAGCGCCACGTGTGCCATCGCGTCCTCCCGCGCTCAGGGTGCCTGCATGGCGCGCCGTCGTAAAGCGCGCTGCCTCGCGCCGGCCCGACATCCCGGTCGGGCGGGCTTCCTGATCAAGGAGGGATGCCGGTCCGGCGCGGAATCCCGCGGTGCAGCTCCGGCGGAGCGGCGACCGCTCGGCGGGCGCTTGCGGCGTGCCGCTTCGATCCGCCAAGCCAGCGCTCAGCCGAGAACCCAGGGCTCGCGGCGCGCCGCCTCGATCCACTCCTGCATCGGCGGGTGCGCCCACACGGCGTCGGCGTAGGACTGCTCGACCGCGCCGAGCTCCACACCGTAACTGCGGAAGCGCGTGACGACCGGCGCGAACATGGCGTCGGCGATGGAGAACGCGCCGAACAGGAAGCGTTGCTCGCCTCCGAAGCGATCGCGGCACTCGCGCCAGATACGCATGACGCGCTCGGCGTCGCGCAGCGCACCCGGCGTGTGGCCGGTTCCGGCGTACTCGCCGCGGATGTCCATCGGCATGGCGGCGCGCAGGTCGGCGAAGCCGGCGTGCATCTCCGCGCTGACGGCGCGAGCCACGGCGCGTGCGGCGCGATCCGTCGGCCACAGGCCTGCCGCGGGGAACAGCTCCGCCACGTATTCGCAGATCGCCAGCGACTCGTGCACCACGAGCGCGCCGTGCACGAGCACCGGCACGCGACCCGACGGCGAGCGCGCCTGCAGTTGCTCGCGGGTCCCCGGCTGATCGAGGGGCACCAGCTCCTCGTCGAACGCCGCGCCCGCCGCGCGCAGCGCGAGCCACGCGCGCAGCGACCACGACGAGTAGTTCTTGTTGCCGATCACCAGGCGCAGCGCGTCCCCGCCGTCGGCGGTCGGCGATTGGCCACTGACCCGGAGAGACATCGGAGAGGCAGCGATCGCTGTCGATGTCCGTCGGACGAACCCGCGTGGACCCACAGCTGGAGGGAACGGCCCACGGCTATGCCCCGTGGCGCCGGGCGTCAAGGTCGAGCTATCTTCGTCGCGTGGCGTCGGTGCGCGTGGACAAGTGGCTCACGGCCGCGCGCATCTACAAGTCCCGGTCCGATGCCCAGGACGCGGTCAAGGGCGGGCACGTCGAAGTGAACGACGCGACCGCGCAGCCCAGCACGCCGGTAAAGCCCGGCGATCGGATCGAGGCGCGCGCGCCGCGCGGCCACGTCGTGCTGGTCGTGACCGCGCTCGCGGAAAAGCGCCTGTCGCCGCCGCTCGCGCGGGCCTTGTACGAGGATCACTCGCCGCCGCCGCCGCCGCGCGAGGAGCGCGTCGCCGTGCGCGAGCGCGGTGCCGGACGTCCCACGAAGGCCGATCGCCGCGCGCTCCGGCGGCTGCGCGGCACGGACGACTGAGCGCGGCGCGCCGGCTCGGCCGGGCTCGGCGACGCGCCGACGCGCGGGATACCGCGCCGGACCGGCAAACCCGGGGTTCAGCGCAGCTCTTCGCCGCGGTCCGGCTGATCCTGGTCGTCGCCGCCCTGGCCCTGGTCGGTTTGATCGTCGGGCGATGCGTTGGCCGGGGGCTTGTCCGCCTGCGGAGCGCCAGCGCACTGCAGCGTTCATCACTCCCTGCGATGGCGCCGCGGCGGGGGCTCGACAACGTCGTCCAAGGCGGCGGCACCCTCCGCGGACGGATTTACTCAGGAAGTCGCTGCGCTACGCGCGTCAGCCGCCGTCGCCCGCGGCCTCGGCCTCGGGCGGCGTCTCGTCGTCCAGGTCGTCCAGGTAGCCGTCGGGCAGGCTCACCTGTTGCGTTCCGGCGCCCTTGCCGCGCGGCACGCGCATCGCCGACGGCGGGAACGGCTGCCGTCGGTCGACGTCTGCGAGCGCGCGGCGCAGGTCGTCGAGCGTCTCGATGCGCATCAGCGCGGCGCGCAGCTGCGCGCTGCCGCGGAAGCCCTTGGTGTACCAGGTCGCGTGACGACGGAACGAGCGCAGCGCGTAGCGTTCGCCGAACCACTCCGCAAGCAGTCGCGCATGCTCCAGCATGACGTCCACGACCTCGCCGAGATCCGGCGGGTCGGGCGGCTCGGTGCCGGCGAACGCGTGCGCGAGATCCCGGAACAGCCACGGCCGCCCGAGGCAACCGCGCCCGACCACCACGCCGTCGCATCCGGTCATCCGCATCATTCGCAACGCATCACCGGCTTCCTGGATGTCGCCGTTGCCGAGCACGGGGATGGAAACCGCGTTCTTGAGCGCTGCGATGGCGTCCCAGCGCGCTTCGCCGTCGTAGAGCTGCGCCGCGGTGCGCGCGTGGAGCGCCACCGAGCGCACGCCCTCGTCCTGCCCGATGCGACCGGCATCGAGGAACGTCGTGATGTGCTCGTCGATGCCGATGCGGAACTTGATCGTGACCGGCACGTCTCCGGCGGCCCGCACCGCGGCGCGCACGATGTTGCGGAGCAGCTTGCGCTTGACCGGGATAGCAGCGCCGCCGCCCTTGCGCGTCACCTTCCGCACCGGGCAGCCGAAGTTCATGTCGATGTGGTCGACCTTGCCTTCGTCCACCAGCACCCGCACCGCTTCGCCCACGTAGTACGGGTCGACGCCGTACAGCTGGAGACTCCGCGGGCTCTCGTCCGGGCCGAAGTCGGCGAGCTTGAGCGTCTTGTCCCTACCCTCGACCAGCGGGCGCGCTGTGATCATCTCGCTGACATACAGCCCCGCGCCGAAGCGCTTGCAGATCGCGCGGAACGGGTAGTTGGTCACGCCGGCCATCGGCGCCAGCACGACCGGCGGCCATACCTCGAGCGGCCCGATACGCAGGGGCGCGAACTCGCCGGGCCGCGCCAGCGGCACGTCGCGGTTCAGCTCGCTCTTGTAGACGGCGTCCACGGGGCGCGGATCGTGGCCGACGCCGCGGCGCGACGCCAGGCCGCGGCGCGCCGCCGGCCGCGCCGGACCGGCATTCCACCCCAGGGTTTCCAGCCTTTCTTCCGCGAGCGACTTGATCTAAAATAGTTTCAGATCGAACCGAGGTTCCCATGTCGATGCCCATCCCGGTGCCCCTCCAGCGCGCCGCCTACAAGGCGCAGCAGACCACGTTCCTCTACAACTGCCTGGCCGCGCACACGCTGATCCGCGCCGTGTCGCGGATGCGGATCGAGCCCGACAAGCTGGCGCAGGACGAGGTGCGGCGGCGCTACGACCAGCTTATCGCGTGCGACCTCTCCAACGTCGAGCAGGGGCTGTATCCGAGCGAGCTCCTGTTCCAGCTGCCGGTCGCGGAATACGCCCGGCAGATCCCGCGGCTGGTCGCCGACTTTCCGCGCACCATCTCGCGCGCGAACAGCAAGAACTTCAAGGACCTTCCCCGGAACGTCGATCTGGCGGCCTATCCGCCCTACTTCCGCCGCACCTTCCACTGGCAGACGGACGGCTATCTCAGCAAGCGCTCGGCGGAGCTGTACGACGTGGGCGTCGAGTTCTTGTTCCTGGGCATGGCGGACGTGATGCGGCGCCAGGTGATCCCGCCGGTCACGCGCTTGCTGCGCGAGCGGCCCTCCAGCCACGCGCGGCTGCTCGACGTGGCGTGCGGGACCGGGCGCACGCTGCGGCAGCTCGCCGTGGCGCATCCCGGATTGAAGCTCTTCGGGCTCGATCTCAGCCCGTACTACGTGCAGGTCGCGCGCGAGCAGCTCGCCGACGTGGCGGACGCGAGCCTGGTGGCGGAAAACGCCGAGAGCATGCCGTTCCGTGACGGCTACTTCGACGCCTTGACCAGCGTCTACCTGTTCCACGAGCTGCCCCGGAACGCGCGGCGCAACGTGTTCCGGGAGATGTATCGCGTGCTCGCGCCGGGCGGGCTCCTGGTCATCGAGGACTCCGCCCAGGCGAGCGACGCGGGCCCGGTCGCGTTCTTCCTCGAGCGCTTCACCGAGGAATTCCACGAGCCCTTCTACAAGGACTACCTGCGGGATGATCTCGCCGACGCGCTGCGCGAGGCGGGCTTCATCGTGGACAGCAGCGAGCCGTGCTTTGTCGCCAAGGTCGTGGTCGCGAGAAAACCCGCGGCGACGGCCTGAAGCGGGAACACGGTTGGCGGCGCGACGAGGGAGGGCGCGATTACGCCTGAAATCGCGTTCAAGGCCGTGGACCGGGGACGCGGGGCGCTTCGCGCGCTAGACTCCACCCGCCTCCGATACGTCTCACCGCTCCCCACATATGTCGCCTCCTGGTCATCTACTTGTCGTCGAGGACGAGGTTTCGAACGCCCAGACTTTGTGCCGCGTGCTGCAGCGGTTCCGCGTCACCGAGATCGCGGGAAGCGTGCGCGAGGCGACCGCGGTCCTCGCGACCCACCAGCGTTGGACCGGGCTCGTCGTGGATATCGGCTTGCCGGACGGTTCGGGGCTCGATGTCGTAGCGGTGGCGCGGCGCACGATGCCGCTCGTGCCGGTGCTCGTGCTCACCGGGCGGAACGACCGAACGGTCATCAACCGCGCGCATCAGCTGCGCGCCGAGTTCGTGTGCAAGCCGGCGACCGACGCCGATCTATACGGTTTCGTGCGACGCGCCGTCGCGTTCGAGCGCGTCCCCGACGAGCGCATGGCGTGGCTGATCGAGGAGCTGTCCCAGCATTGCGAGCTCACCGCCAAGGAGACGGAGGTGGTGGCCGCCGCGGTCGCGAACACACCGCGGCACGTCCTGCTCGAGCAGTTCGGCGTGACCGACAACACGCTCAAGACCCAGGTCCGCCAGGTGCTGCGCAAGACGGGTTTCGACTCCCTCGACGCGCTGACCAAGGCGCTCCTGCGCGAGGCGCTGAGCGGCACCGGCGAGGCCGTGCTCTTCGACAACCTCGAGGAGTCCGACCCGACCGCCGGCTAGGCGTCAACGCTTGGCGCAGCCGAGCCGCGTCTCGAGCCCCCAGCGCGTGGACATGCCGGTGGTGTGGCCCGCGACGCGACCGTCCGGCCCGATGATGTAGGTGGTGGGGAACACCGACACCCGGTACGCCCGCAAGACCGCGTCGGTGCCGAGCAGCACCGGATATTCGATGTGATGCTCGGCGACGAAGCGGCGAATGCGGGCCGGGTCGTCGGCATCCGCGACGATGGCGTACACGCGCTGATCCGGTGAGAGCCCGCGCTCGACCGCGTTCATCGCGCCGAACTCCCGACGGCACACGCCGCACCACGTCGCCCAGAACTGGAGCATCACGGATCTGCCGCGGAGATCGGCGAGGCTGACGCGATGTCCGTCGAGATCCACCAGCGAGAATGCCGGCGCGGCGCTCGAACCCGTCGCCAACAGATGACGCTCGCGCCAGCCGGTCACGACCAGGTACACGACGACGACCAGCCCGAGCTCGATCAGCCAGCGCAGGCGCCGGCGCGGGCGGGGCTCCGGCGGCGGCGAGTCCGTGGCTCCGGCCGCGTCCGTCACGGGCGTCGCCCGCGACCCTGGATCAACGCGCGCACCGCTTGTCGCGCCAGCATCGGCGCGGAGAAGATCGTGCGTGCGAGCGAGCCGGCGAGGGCCAGCGGCGTGGAGCCGTGCGCTTCCACGGCGACGCGCTCGCCGGTGGCTGCGTCCTCGAGCGCGCCGCGCGCGATCGTCCGGGTCCCGTCGGAGCGGATCTCGATCACCATGCGCGCGACCACCGGCGGTTCATCCGGCGCGTGCGCGAGCGTCGTTGTGTCGGCGGGCGCGAGTCTCTCGTCGCCCTTGCGATCGTCGCCGCTCATGCTCCCAGCCTTAGCGCGGCGGCGCCGCGCCGGCCATCACCGATGGTCGCCGGGCAGCGTCGCGCGCGGCTGTTTGCCGCGCCACGGCGCCCAATCGTGTCGCGAGGCGGGTGCCAGCGCGGCGTCGCACGCCGGGGGAAAGCCCGGCCCGGAGTAGCGCAGCTCGCCTGCCCGGCCGGGTTCCTGGTTCGTCGACTGCAGGATGCGCTCGTGCTCGTCGATGAAGAACGCATGCTGCGAGCCACGCGTCGCGGAGGCGGGCCACGCGTAAGCAACGAAGCGGCGTTCCGCGAGCTCGTCGTCGATCGGCGTGTGCGGCCGTGCCGTCCATTTGCCGTCCGGCGTCGGCAGGCAAACGATGAACAGATAGCCCTCCGTCTGTAGCGCTGGGCCGAGCGGCGTGTCCGCTTGCTCGCCGAAGCGCCGGTTGACCGTCGGATCGGCCAGCGTGCGGCCGTCGCGCAGCGGGATCGTGCCGTTCATTTCCGTGAGCAGCCCGGCCGATCCGATATGGTCGTGGTCGGGATCGACGTGGGCTCCTGTCCGCATCAGATCTTCGGCGAACAGGATCTCGCGCAGGTGCGATACCGCGGCGCGCTCGGCGGCTTCCTTGCCGCCGAACACCATGCCCGGCAACGCGTCACGCGCGACGAAGCGGACCAAGCCGACGGTGGAGCCGATCGCGCCGACGATCAGCGCGGCCTGCAGCGGGCGTCGCGCGCGATCGCCCTGCGACGGCAGCGTGAGCCACGCCAGGAACGCCAGGAACGCCGCCGGCAAAGCCAGCCTCGCGAAGGCGACGGACAGCACGCCGAGCGCGGCGACGAGCAAGACGCGCAAGATCGCCCAGCGCCGCGATCGCGTCGGGAGTCCGGCGTTCGTCGGCTCGCTGGCAGCGGCTTCGGGCATGGCCCCGGGTATTCCACCTCGCGCCCGGCCCGTCGAGCGCCCTCAACGGCGCGGGGGTTTCGACGAGATGCGCGGCGCCTCGACGGTCTCGGCGGCCTCGGGCTGGAGCGAGTAGCCGCCGATGGGACGCGACGCGGGGTCGGGCTTCTGCTTGAGGGGTGGTTGTCTCGTCGCCGTCGCCGTCGGTGCCGCGCGCGGCGCGACGGGCGGCGCGGTGATGGCGGCCAGCGGCCCGGCGGGCGTCGGATGGCTGCTGATGGGCGCTGCCGTGATGGCGGCCCGGAGCTCCGGCGGCGGTGTCGGGTGGCTGTCGGCCGGCGGCGCGTGATAGTCGGGTGCCGGCGGTGGCGCCGTGGCGCGGTCGAAGATCGAGCGTCCTTGGGGCGGCGTCGCTACGGTCGCGGCGAGATTGCGCGCGTTCGCGGGGCCCAGCGGATCGGTCTTGCGCGCATCGCGAGCGCCGTCGACCGCCGGAGCTGGCGACGGCGGATCGGCGTCCGCCACGCGCGGAGCGGTCCGGATCGCGTCCTGGCGACTCCCCACCATGTCGAGCGCCTTCTGCGCTTCGTCGCGCTGGGCCTGCAACCGCCGGAGCACGTCGCGCGAGCGATCGCGCTCGCGCACGAGGCGATCGATGCTGCGTCGCGCCTCGGCGAGATCGCGCGTGAGCGACTCGGTGTCGGGCGTGTGTTCGACCGCGCGGCGCGAGGGCGCGGTGTCGCGCGGCGCCGGCGGCGAGCCGCCCCGCTCCGCTTCGGCCTGGCGCAGTCTCGCTTCGAGCCGCGTCGTCGTCTCTTCGTGCTCCTCGATCAGAGCGGCCAGGAAACGATCCTGCTCTTCGACCAGGAACGCGCGATCGCGCTCGGCTTCCACGCGCAGATGCGCGACCAGGCCAAGGGCGGTCTCGTGGTCTACCCGCATCGTGGCGAGCTGTGCCTCGAGCTCGGCGTTCCGCTCGGTCGCCTGCCGCAGCATGCGCCGGACGGTGCCCAGCTCACCGACCATCAGCTCGTTGGCTTCGCGGGCGCCGCTCAGCCCGTCGTTCATCTCGCGCACGGCGCGGAACAGGGTGCTCAGGCTGGCTTCCGTGCGCGTGCCGGCGGCGAGCGCGGCCTGCATGCGTTGCTCGATCAGCTTGGGATCGCTGTCGCGCGAGCGCGCGGGTTCGGTGACGGGCCGCTCCGCGCCGGGCTCCGTGGCGCTGTCGGGAGTGACAGCCGGGTGCTCCGCGGACGCAGTCATGGCCCGCATGTTAGCAGCGACCGCCGATCGAGTTCCCCCAAGATCGGCTGCCGGGGGAGCCGCGGTCCGGCTGCTCGGCGGGGGCCGCGACCGATTCGGATATCTTTGAAATCACTTGTGGTTTCGCGCGCGTCGCGGGCGACCCTTGCGGGGCCTGCCGGTGCGGCGCGGAATCCCGGGGGACGCCTGGTGGGCTGCCACGACCTCGGGGTCTTGGCGGGCGGAGGCGCGAGGCGTTGCGGCCGCAGCAACAGAACCACGCCCGCCTCGCGCCGCCGCGTTCGCCGTCACGCACGGTTCCGCGCCGGACCGGCATCAAGCAGATCCCGCCGACGGCCGGGCGCCTGGCGCAGGTGTCGGCGGATCACGTCGCCGTGGCCAGCCCCGCCGCGAGCGCGCGCGCGGTCTCGAGCGCGGCCCGGCGCGCGGCGGGTAGCGCGCCGGCCATGCCCATGAAGCCGTGGATCAACTCCGGGTGGCAGACGTCGGTCACCGGGACCCGCGCTTGCCGCAGTCGCTCCGCGTAGGCGCGTCCCTCGTCACGCAGCGGATCGAAGCCCGCGGTGACCACGCACGCGCGCGGCAGGCCGGTGAGGTCGTCAGCCAGCAGCGGCGACGCGCGCGGATCGGTGCACTCGTCGGCGCGCTCCAGATAGTGCGCGATGAACCACGCCATCGTCGGCGCCTCCAGCAAGTAGCCGGCGCGGAAGCTCTGGTACGACGCGGTCGCGCGGCGTAGGTCTGTGGCGGGGTACACCAGCAGCTGGAAGGCCGGCATGGCGAGCCCGAGCGCTCGCACTTGCTGGCACAGCACCGCTGCCAGATTGCCGCCCGCGCTGTCGCCGCCGACGGCGAGTCGAGCCGCGTCGGCGCCGAGTCGACCCGCATTCGACAGCACCCACCGCCACGCGTCCACGGCGTCGTCGACCGCCGCTGGAAAGCGATGCTCCGGCGCGAGCCGGTAGCCCACCGACACCACGATGCAGCCCGCCTCGTCCGCGAGCATGCGGCACTGCCCGTCGTGCGAGTCGATGCTGCCGACGACCCAACCGCCGCCGTGGAAGTAGAGCAGCAAGGGCGCCGGCCGGGCGAGCCCGCGTGGGACGTAGACGCGGACGGGAATGCCGCCTGCAGAGCCGCCGACGACGTGATCGTCGACACGCTGCAGGCGACGCGGCCGCCCGGTGAACACCCGCGCGCTCGCTTCCAGCTCGAAGCGCGCGCGGGCCGGCGTCTTGTCGGCGTAGTCCAAGCCGCCCGAGATCGCGGCGAGCGCGATCACCAGCTCCACGCCCGCGTCGAGCGCTTGCCCCTCGACCGGCTGGCGCGGCCCGCCGGCGAGGCGCCGGAGCACCGGCCCCGGCGCCCGCATCAACACCGGCAGGACGGCGCGAGCGAGGGTCGTGCCGGGCCCGGCCAGAAGCTTCGATCGCTCCACCGCTCGATCGTATGCCCTCGAGCCGCGCGCGGCCGCCACAATCGAGGGTCCGGGCGCCTCCGCGCGTGCCCCGGGCCGCCGCCAAGCTGCTACGATGAGCCCGAATGCGTCGTCCCGGCCCGATTGCTGCGTTCGTCGTCCTCGCGGTAGCCGGCTGCCACGCGGGCCAAACCGATGCGCATCGCTCCGCCCCGGCGCCCGCGGCGTCGGCGTCGGCGGCGCCGGCGCGTGCTCCGGTCCCGCCGACCCCGTCGACGCCCGTGACGTTCGGAACCCGCGACGGCGCGGCGCTCGCCGGCGATCTGTACCTGGCCGCCGATCGCAGCGCGCCGGCGCTGGTGCTCGTCCACCGGCGGTTCCGCGATCGGAGCGAGTGGAAGCCGCTGATCGACGCGCTGTGCACGGCGGACAAGCGCTACACCATCCTGGCCTTCGATCTCCGCGGGGAGGGCGCTTCCAAGCTCCCGCCGAAGCAGCATGCCGACAAGGCGCCGGAGCACATGCGCGACGACGTGCGGGCGGCGATCGACAAGGTGTTCGACGCCACCGGCAACGCCACGCCCGCGGTCGTGCTCGCGGGCTCGTCGCTCGGCGCCGCGCTGATCGCCCAGGTCGCCTTCGACGAGCCGAAGGTCGTCGCGCTGGCGCTGATCTCGCCCGGCATGTCGATCGCCGGTCAGGACGCGCTGCATCCGTACGCCGACGTCAAGAACCTGCCGACGTTCATCGCCGCCGCGCAGGACGACAACGTGGCCCGCGAGCCGCTGAAGATTCTCGAGAACATGTCCAAGGCCAAGACCGTCGAGCGCTATCCGGGCTCGGCGCACGGCGCCGACGACATCGGCGCGGCGACTCCCGCTCTGTGGAGCGATCTCGAGAGCTGGCTCATGAGCGTGTACGATCAGAAGCCCGGCCCGCGTCAGCCGGCGTTCCACAAGCGTGGGACCAAGGAGGCCCGCCGGTGACCCGCATTCTCGTCGTCGAGGACTCGCTCAGCATGCGCGCGTTCGTGCGCAGCGCGATCGAACCGGGAGTCGGTCGGATCGTCGACGCGGAGGTGGTCGAGGCCGCGAGCGGTTTCGACGCTCTCAGGCTGCTCCCGCGCGGGCACTACGATCTGGTCATCACCGACATCAACATGCCGGACATCAACGGTCTGGAGCTCGTGCAGTTCATGCGCAAGAGCGAGCGCCATCGCGAAACGCCGGTGCTGCTGATCTCCACGCAGTCCTCCGAGCGGGATCGCGATCGGGGCCTGTCCTTGGGCGCGAACGGTTATCTCGTCAAGCCGTTCACGCCGGAGGCGCTGCGCGAAGAGGCCGAGCGGCTGCTCGCGCGGCCGGGCGAGTCCGCCGAGCGGCATGGCTGACCCCGGCGACAAGGCGCGCGAGGAGTTCTTCTCCGAGGCGCAGGAGATCATCGAGAGCTTCTCCAGGAATCTGCTCTCGCTCGACGCGGTCCAGAAGAGCGGCGGCAGCGATCCCTCGCTCATCAACGAGGCGTTCCGCGCCGTGCACACGCTCAAGGGCCTGGCGGGGCTGTTCGGCGCCATGCGCATGGGCACGCTCTCGCATCGCCTCGAAGACGTACTCGACGACCTCAGGTTGGGTCGCATGGACGCCACGCCGCAGATCCTCGACGTGCTGTTCGGAGCCGTGGACGTCTTCGCGCAGATCCTGGTGGTCGAGCGGAGCGGCAGCGACGCGCCGCTGCCGGCCGTGGACGAGCTGCTCTCACGCCTCGACAAGCTCAGTGCCAAGGCCTCCACCGCGGCCAGTCCCACGACCGAGTACGACCTCGACCCCGGCATGCTCGCGGTGCTCACCGAGTACGAGGAACACCGCCTGCGTGCCAACATCGAGCTGGGGCTCGGCCTGTATCGCCTGCGCGTGTTGTTCGATCTGGCGACGATCGACAAGGCGCTCGAGGACATGAAGGATCGCGCCAAACGCCACGGCGAGATCATCACGTATCTGCCCACCGGCGAAGCGACCAGCGTCGACGCCATCGAGCTGGACCTGCTGATGGCGTCGCGTGCGGATCTCGCCACGCTGATCGGCTCTCTCGGCGCGGACAACGTCGTGATCGAGGAGATCCCCAGGCGCTCGCGTGCCTCGCTGGTGCCGCATGGCACATTGCCCCCCGCCGCGGTCGCGCCGCGTGCGTCGTCGGTGACCCCGACGGTGGATCCCGACCGCGACGGCGATGCCGATCACGGCACGCTAGAGCTCGCCGGAACGCTGCGCTCGGTGACGCAGACGGTCCGCGTCGACATCCGCAAGCTCGATCACTTGATGAACATCGTCGGAGAGCTGGCCATCGTGCGAGGGAATCTCTCGCGCATGGCGGAGCGTCTGCGCGGCGAAGGCCAGCGTCAGATCTCGACCGAGCTCCAGCGGATGCACCGCAACTTCGATCGTCGCCTTACCGAGATGCAGGACGGCATTCTCGAGGTGCGCATGGTGCCGCTGGGGCAGGTGTTCGATCGCCTGGCGCGCGTGGTGCGACAGATCAGCCGCGACGTGCAGAAGGAGATTCGCCTCGTCATCACCGGATCCGAGACGGAGATCGACAAGCTGATCGTCGAAGAGCTCAGCGATCCCCTGATGCACATGATCCGCAATGCCATCGACCACGGCATCGAGTCGGTGGATGTCCGCACGAACGTCGGCAAGCCCGTCGCCGGCACGATCGCCTTGAACGCCTTCCAGAAGGGCAATCACGTGATGATCGAGATCGAGGATGACGGTCGCGGGATCGACGAGGAGGCGCTGCTCGAGAAAGCGGTGACGCTCGGCAAGATCGAACGCGGCACGGCGGCCGATCTCACGCGCGACGAGGTACTCGCATTGATCTTCTTGCCGGGCGTGAGCACTCGCGATCAGGCCGGCGATTTCAGCGGGCGCGGCGTCGGGATGGACGTCGTCAAGACGAACATCAGCCGACTGGGCGGCGTGATCGACGTTCAGAGCGAGCAGGGCATCGGCACCAAGATGACGATCACCCTGCCGATCACCCTCGCGATCGTCAGCGCCCTGCTCGTTGACGTGGCCGGTCAGACGTTCGCGGTCCCCCTGAACAGCGTGTCGGAAGCGATCGCGTTCGACGGTGGCGGGATACGCATCGTCGATGGCCGGGAGGTCATGACGGTGCGTGGCACGACCCTTCCGCTGTGCCAGCTCGATCGGCTGTTCGGACTTCCGCGTGCGGAGAAGCCGCGTCCGCGACGCTTCGTCGTCGTCGCGTCGCTCGGCAATCGGCGACTCGGCCTCGTGGTCGACCACTTGTTCGGGCAGCAGGACATCGTGATCAAGCCGTTGGGCCGGACGCTCGCGAAAGCGCGCGGCTTTTCGGGCGCCACCGAGCTTGGCGATCAGCGCGTCGGTCTCGTCCTCGACGCAGCGGCGCTGATCGAGGAGATCTTGTCGGGCACCGAGGCGGAGCGCGAGATCGTGGCGAGGGAGCTCGATGGCTGATCTCGCCAGACGAAGCGGGGGCAGGCTTGCTCGCCGCGGCGATCACGGGCCGGTGCGCGAGTTCTTGGCGTTCCTGCTCGCCGGCGAGCTCTACGGCGTCGAGCTGACGCGCATCCGCGAAATCCTGTCGCCGCCACCCATGACGCCGGTGCCGCGGGCGCCACGCACGATCATCGGTGTGTGCAGCGTCCGGGGGCTCCTCGTCACCGTAATGGATCTCCGACGCTGCTTGAAGCTCGAGGAGGCGCCGCCGACGCGCCGCGCGCGCATCCTGCTCAGCGAGTCCAGCCAGGGCGAGGTGATCGGGCTGCTCGTGGACGAGGTCCGGCAAGTGATGCGGCTCGGCGAGGCGGAGATCGAGGTCGCGACGTCGGTGCTCGGCGGCGATGCGTCCGAGCACGTGCTCGGCATCGGGCGCCCACACGGAGAAATGCTGATCCTGCTGGATATCGGCGGGGTCGTGAGCGGATAGCCGGAGGAGAATCCAGTGCCCAGCGACAAGCAGCGCCCGGACCCGCAGAAGAGCCTCGTCGGCTTCGTCGTCGGCGACGTCGCCTACGCCGTGCCGATCAGCTCGGTCAAGGAGATCGTCAACCCGCTGGCGCTGACGCGTCTGCCGCACGTGCCGCCGACCATCGCCGGCGTCGCCGATCACCGCGGCGAGGTCGTGCCGGTGGTGGATCTGAGGCGGCGCTTCGCGTTGCCGGCGCCGGTGGACGCTGCACGCTCGAAGTGGATTCTCGTCGACGTCGGCGGCAGGACGGTCGGTCTCGCCGTCGACGGCGTCACGGAGGTGTTCGGAACCGGCGGGGCCGGCCTGCGCCCCGCGCCATCGCTCGGCGACGGCGACGACGCTCGCGGAATCGTCGGCGTCACCAATCACGACGGCCGACTCACGTTCGTGCTCGACGTCGAGCGCTTCGAGTCCCTGGTGGCTCCGCTCGCGCGGTCGGGTCTGCTGGATGGAACGGGGGTGGGCGGTTGAGCGACGTCGACGCGATCGCGCGCGATCTCGACTCGAGCGACCCGGAGGAACGCCGGCGAGCCGTTGCCCGGCTCGCGGGCGTTGGCGGGCGGCCGTCTGTGCTGGTGCTGATCAAGGCGCTCGGCGACCAGGACTGGCGCGTCCGCAAGGAAGCGACCGCCGTCGCCATCGCGCGTGCGCCGTCGCCGGACGTGCTGGCGGCACTGGTTGGCGCGTTGCGACCCGGCGACAACGTCGGTCTGCGCAACGCCGCGGTCGAGGCGTTGGGGGGTACGGCGCGGCCGCGGTGACCTCGCTCGCATCGGCGCTACCGGAGCTCGACGCCGACGGTCGCAAGCTGGCGGCCGAAGCCCTGGCTCGCACCGGGCACGCTGCGGCTCTCGAACCGCTCGCCGGTCTCATACCCGATCCAGATGCCAACGTCCGTGCCGCCGCGGTGGAAGCGGTCGCCGAGATCGGACTTGCCTGGCCGGACGAGGCAGCGCCGCTGCTGGACGGCTGCCTCGCGGGCGACGACCGCTACCAGAGCATGGCGGCGCTCGACGGCCTGAACCGGTTGGGTGTCGTGTTGCCCTGGGAACGCGTCGAGCATCTGCTCGACGATGCCGTGCTCCGGCGCCCGGCGATCCGCGCTGCCGGTCACAGCGGCGACCCGCGCGCCGCAACTGTGCTGGCGCGTGGTCTCGAGACCGCACGCGGGTCGGCGCGCCGCGATATCCTCGAGGCGCTGGTGGACGCCGTGCGGAGCGGCGCGGCGCGCGCCGCCAGCGCCGCACTGCGCGACTTGCCGCCGGAGACACACGCCGCGATCGTCAGCGACGCGCGGGCGATATCGAGCGACGCGCTCTCGCTCCGGCGGCTCGCTCTCGTGGTTGCAAGTCTGCTCGGCACGGATGAAGCCGTCGACGCCGCGCTCGATGCGCTGGCCGACGATCGCGTCGCAGCCGAAGCGGAGGAGGCCCTGGCGAACCTCGGGCCGCTCGCGGTCCCGAAGATGATCGGGCGCGTCGGCGCTACCACCGGCGAGGGGCGCGCGATGTGGATCGACACGCTCGGCCGCTTCGCGCAGCCGTCGACGCTCGGCGCGGCGGTCCGGGCCATCCGCGCCGCGCTCGCCGACGAGTCGCCCGAGGTCGTGCGCGCCGCGCTCGCGACCCTCGCGGCGATCGGCGACCGCGGCTGCTTGCGCGCGGCGGCGGAATGCCTGCGAGGCGATGCGTCTGCGATCGTTCGTCAGGCGGCCGTGCTCGCCGTCTCGGAGCTCGCGCGCCGACACCGCGACGAGGCCGTCGAGCTCGCGGGGGCCGCGGTCGCCGACGGCGTCGACGCGCACGCCGCGGTCGTCATCATCGGCGCTCTGGACGGTCCGGTGCGGGGAAGCATCGCCGACGACGTGGCCTTCCTGTCCCAGGCGCTGTCCAGCGACAGCACGGCGGTACGCCGGGCCGCGCTCGAAGCGCTGTCCGGTATCGGAGGCGCCGGCGGCGTGGAAGCCGTGGTGTTCGCGCTCACGGACGAGGAGCGCGAGGTCCGCCTCGCGGCGGTGCGCGCCCTCGGACGCGTGCGGAACGCGGCGGGCGTTGCGGCGGGGGTCGACGCGCTGCTCCAGCTCGTCGAGCGCCCGGACGATCCTACGCTGGTCGCGGCGGCGATCCGCGCGCTTGGCGATGCAGAGGATGGGCGCGCGCTCGACGTACTGCGTCCCTTGGCGCGAACCGGCGATCCCATGCACGCCGTGTGTGCGGTGGAGGCGCTGGCACGGCTCGCCGATCCGCGCCGCGTCGACGCGCTGGTGGACGCGCTCTCGCACTCCGACGCCGAGGTCGTCAAGGCCGCGCTCCGCTCGCTCGCCGACGAACCGGAGCCACGTGTCGTCGCGCACCTGGGCGTGTGCCTCGATCACGGCGCGTGGGACGTGCGCCGTCTCGCCGCGGATCTGCTCGGTCGAATCGGCGGTGAAGTCGCGCTGGGGCTGTTGCGCGCGAAGCTCGCGGTCGAGACGGAGGCGTTCGTTCGCGAGGCGATTCAGCGCGCGCTCGCCGAGCTCGACGCCGGCACCCATCGGCGCCCCACGCCGTCCCCACCCCCGCGCCGGAGCGTACGCCCGCGATGAATTGGAGCTGCGAGCCCCGCCCGCGTCTCGCTCCGGACGAATTCCGCTTGTTGCGCGATCTCGTCAACGAGTACGCCGGCCTGAGCTACGACGACGACGCGATGTACGCTTTCGATCGGCGTTTGGGCGAGCGGGTCGTCGCCCTCGATCTGGACGGCTTCGACGAGTACTACAAGTACCTGCGCTTCAACATCCGCGGGGCAGCCGAGCTCGAGGACGCGGTCGAGCTGCTCACCACCAAGGAAACCTACTTCTTCCGCCAAGAGTACCAGCTCCGGGCTTTCGAGGCCGAGCTGCTGCCGCGCCTGGCGGCCACCAATGCTTCGCGCCGCCGGCTCTCGGTGTGGAGCGCGGGCTGCTCCACTGGGGAAGAGGTCTACACGATCGCGATGATCATCGATCGCAGTGGCCTCTTCAACGGCTGGGACGTGCGGGTCATCGGCAGCGACATCTCGAAACGCAGCGTCGCGCATGCGCGACGTGGGAGCTATCGCGGCTCGTCGTTCCGCGCCATAGGCGAGGCGCTTCGCCGCGCGTACTTCGTCGAGACCTCCGACGGGATGGACGCGGTCAGCGATCGCATCAAGCGCATGTGCCATTTCGGTCAACTGAACCTGCTGGATGCGGGCCGAGCGGCGATCGTAGGCAGGGTCGACGCGATCTTCTGCCGCAACGTGCTGATCTACTTCGACCTACGTTCGCGACGCCGGGTCATCGACAGCCTCTACGATCGGCTCGTGCCGGGCGGCTACCTGATGCTGGGCCACTCCGAGTCGCTGCTGAACGTCAGCACGGCGTTCGAGCTGGTGCACCTCGAAGAGGATCTGGTGTATCGCAAGCCGCTCGCCGCGGAGCGATGGGACGGGGCGCGACGCTGATGACCGATTCTACGACTGGAGCCGCGCCGCTCAGGGTCCTGGTGGTGGACGACTCCGCCTACAACCGGCGGTCGATCAGCGAGATCCTCGCGAGTAGCCCCGAGGTGACGGTGGTGGGCAAGGCCGCTGACGGCGAGGAGGCGCTGCGGCTCGTGGGGGTTCACCACCCGGACGTGATCACGCTGGATCTGGAGATGCCGCGCATGGATGGCTTCACCTTCCTGCGCATCCTGATGAGCAAGATGCCGACGCCGGTCGTCGTCGTATCGAGCTACAGCCAGAAGGAGAACGTGTTCAAGGCGCTCGAGCTCGGCGCGCTCGACTTCGTTGCGAAGCCGGATCGCTACGCGGACGCCGAGCTTGCCGGAATTCGCGCCGAGTTGGTGCAGAAGGTACTCCTTGCCAGGACGCTTCGCCCCGCGGCGCTCGTGGCGCGGCGCCGGCTCGAGTCGTTCAGCGGCGTGCTGCCGGAGCGGCGTCGATCCGCGCTCGTGACGCCCCCGCGACGGCTGGTCGCGATCGCGTCTTCCACGGGCGGACCGACCGCGTTGATGGAGGTGTTCTCGGGCTTGCCGGAGTCGCTACCCGACGCAATCGTCATCGCGCAGCACATGCCGGAGAAGTTCACGCGCACGTTTGCCGAGCGGCTCGACCGCCGCAGCCGTATCCAGGTGAGCGAGGCCCAGGACTTCGACGCCGTGGGCGAGGCGAGCGGGTTCGTCTGTCCAGGGCGCAAGTGCATGGAGGTCGAAGCGGCGACCGGCGGCGGGCTCCGGATCCGGATTCGTACCCCTACCGAAGCGGATCGCTACGTACCAAGCGCCGACAGACTGTTCGCCAGCGTCGCGCGCGTCGCTGGCGTTCGCGCAGTGGGCGTGATCCTGACCGGAATGGGCGACGACGGCGTTGTCGGCGCGCGCGAGATCATCGCTGCGGGTGGCATCGTGATCGCCGAGAGCGAATCCACCGCGGTCGTGTTCGGGATGCCCGGCGCCGCCGTGCGCGCCGGCGTCGTGACCAAGACCTTGGCGCTGCCGGACATCGCGGACTGGATCGCGGGAGGCTGAGCGCGCACACCTGGCACGGGCCTTGACACGCTCGGTGCCATGCTCATCTTCCCGTCACCGGTGGCCCACATTCGCGATGTGCGAGTGGGCCGCACCGGAGACACCCGGCAAGGCGAGGGGGCGTGCTTCGACGCGGAGTGCGTCGGGCTTCGCCGTCCCGCGCTCGGCCGGACCCAACGGCTACACGGAGAGAAGTCATGTTCGGCTACTACGACGACATCGATCGGACATTTCAGCTATTCGATACCTTCCGGCAAGAGCTCGGTCGCGCGCTCGAACCCGGTGCCGCGACCGCTGGCGCGGCGTTCCCCGCGACGAACCTCTACGACGCCGGCCATGCGCTGGTGCTCACCGCCGAGGTGCCCGGGCTACAAGACAAGGATCTCCAGATCACACTGAACCAGGACGTGCTGACCGTGGCCGGGCAGCGGAAGGCCGAAGTTCCAGAGGGTTACTCCGTGCATCGCCAGGAGCGGGCGCCGTTCCGCTTTTCCCGCAGCTACCAGCTGCCCGTGAAGGTCGATCCGGAGAAGACCTCGGCTCGCCTCGACGGCGGCGTGCTCGAGATCACGCTCGAGAAGGCCCCCGAGGTCAAACCGCGGCAAATCGTCGTGCGCCCCAAGTGAGTGGAGAAGGAGAGGAGAACCATGAACGCCTTCGACAAGCCGGCGCGCGTCGCGCCCGAGAACGTGAAGCAGCGCCCCGCCATGGCGCCGCGTGTGGACGTATACGAAAACGAGCGTGACTTGGTCGTGGTCGCCGATCTGCCGGGAGTGGATCGGAAGGATCTCTCGATCAGCGTCGACAAGGACGAGCTCACGATCGAAGCACAGCGGGCCGAGCCGGACGGCCGCGGCTCGCCGCTCGCCCGGGAGTATCGCGTCGTCGACTTCAGGCGCACGTTCGTGCTTCCCGGTGGCATCGACCGCGAGCACATCGACGCCGAGCTCAGCGGTGGTGTGCTCAGGTTGAAGCTTCCCAAGCTCGATGCGTTGCGACCGCGACGCATCGAGGTGCGGAGCGGCTGAGCAGCGCCCGGACACGCGCACAGCGGGAATGAAACGGCGACGGCCCTAGCGGGGCGTCGCCGTTTCGCGTTTGGAGCGCTGCGGAATGCGCGGGCCCGTTCGCCTGTTGGCGTACAAAGCACCTTCCCAGGAGTGGTGTCGCGCCGCTGTGCCGCGACGCGGGGAGTCCGGCGCTACCGGCAGAACTCGAGAGGCATCAGATGCAGCTTTCCAGAATTGGTCCGTCCGTCACATTCGCCGTCGTCCTCGGTGCTGCGCTCGGCATCTGGCCGGCCGCTTGCGCGCGCACCACGCCCGGACCGGGCGCGTCAGCGGCGCCGAGCTCGGCGGGCGCCGGCAAGCCGGGGCTGCCCGCGGCGTTTCTCCCGACGCCGGCTTTCGCGCACACCGTCGATCAGAACGGCAAGCCCGTCTCGATCGCCGACGTCACCGCCCGTGCGCTGCCGTCGGTCGTGAACGTCGCGTCCACCAAGATCGAGCACGTCGACCCACGCGCGACGCCGTTCTTCAACGACCCGTTCTTCCGCAACTTCTTCGGCCGGAGAATGCCGGCGCCGCACGATCAGCGCGAGCAGGGATTGGGATCCGGCGTGATCGTGTCGAAGGACGGCATCGTGCTCACGAACAATCACGTGGTCGACGGCGCCGACGAGATCAAGGTCTACACGCAGGACAAGCGCGAGTTCACCGTCAAGGTCCTCGGCACAGATCCCAAGAGCGATCTCGCGGTGCTCAAGTTGCAAGGCGACACGAGCGGACTCCAGCCGATCCAACTCGGCGACTCCTCGCGCCTCCGGCTCGGCGACGTCGTCCTGGCGATCGGCGACCCGTTCGGCGTCGGCGAGACCGTCACGATGGGCATCGTCTCGGCGAAGGGGCGCGCCAACGTCGGTATCGCGGACTACGAGGACTTCATCCAGACGGACGCCGCGATCAACCCCGGCAACTCCGGCGGCGCGCTGGTCGACATGGAGGGCAATCTGGTCGGCATCAACACCGCGATCCTGTCGCGCAGCGGTGGCTACCAGGGCATCGGGTTCGCGATCCCGACGAACATGGCGAAGCCGATCATGGAGAGTCTGATGAAGACCGGGCACGTCGTTCGCGGCTGGCTCGGTGTGTCCATCCAGGACGTCGATCAAGATCTCGCGAAAGCGTTGAACCTGCCTTCGACCAAGGGCGTGCTCATCAGCCAGGTCCAGCCCGGGAGCCCCGCCGCGAAGGCCGGACTGGTGCGCGGAGACGTGGTGACGGCGGTTCGTGGCAAGCCCGTTGGCTCGACCGGGGAGCTCCGGAACGTGGTCGCGGAAGCCGGCGCGAACGTCAAGGTGAAGGTCGACATCCTGCGCAACGGCAAGCCCCAGAGTATCGACGTCTAGCTTGGCGAGATGCCGAAGTCGGTCGCGAAGGACCAGGGGATCAGTGGCGGCAACGGCCAACCCGGAGCCGGGACCGGCAGCACGCTCGACGGACTCACGCTCCAGAACCTCGATGCGCAGACGCGCAGCCGCTACCACATCGCGCCCAGCGTCAAGCAGGGCGTCGTCGTCACCGAGGTCGAGCCGACCAGCACCGCGGCCGAGCAAGGGCTGCGCCCTGGCGACGTGGTGCTCCAGGTCGATCGGCAGAAGAGCGACTCGATCCAGCGCTTCAAGGAGCTCTACGGCAAGAGCAAGGGCAAGGTGCTCTTGCTCGTGTCACGCCGGGGCAACACGCTGTTCCTGGTCGTCTCGCACTGAGCTCCCCATTCGTGATGCTGGTCCGGCGCGGAATCGCGCCGGACCGCCGCGTCACGGGCGCCTCGTCAGGCGATCCAGCCGGAGCCGGTGGTCGGCGTCGAACAGCGCCCCGAATGCGAAAAGCACCACGGCGATCGCGCCGAGCGCGGTCGCCGACGCGATCATGAACATGATGACGATCTGGTACCGGACCGCCTTGGTCGGGTCGGCGCCGGCGAGGATTTGCCCGGTCATCATGCCGGGAAGGCTCACAATGCCCATGACCATCATCGAGTTGACGGTGGGGATCATCGCGGTCCGGAGCGACTCGCGCACGGCTTCGTGGGCGGCTTCCCAGCGTGTCGCGCCCAGCGCGAGCAACATCTCGACACGGCCGCTGTCGCTGTCGAGCACCTCCATGAAACGGTCCAGCGCGAGCGAGATGCCATTCAGGGTGTTCCCGAGCACCATGCCCAGGAGCGGGATCAGGTACTGCGGTTCGTAGGGCGGGCGTACCCGGATGATGCCGGCGACAGCGAGCCCGGTAACGAGGAAGGCCGCGCCGGCGACCGACACCAGACTGTTCCAATAGATGGACGCGAAGCGACGCCGCGTCCGTCCGACGGCCGAGACACCGGCGACGGTGGTCATCACGGCGCACAGCGCGAGAACCAGCAGCGGGGATTTCAGCGAGAACACCCATCCGAGCACCATGCCGAGCAGCAGAAGTTGCACGGTCATGCGCAGCGAGCCGATCGCCAGACTCTTGCCCAGCCCGAGACGCAGTGCCGCCGAGATCCCGAAGTTGACCAGCATGAGCAGCGCGGCGAGCGTGAGCTCGACGGCGGAAATGTCGATCGTCTTCACCTTGCGGCTCCTGCCAGCTCGATGCGACGCGCGGTGACGCGTGCGATCTGCTTTTCGGTATGGCTGACCCAGACGCAGGCGCGCGCCGATGCTACGGCCATCCATGCGTCGATCGCCGCCTCGGCGCGCACGACGCGGGCGTCGTCGAGGCTCGCGGTCGGCTCGTCGAGCAGCAGCACTTGCGGTTCGAGCAGCAGCGCTCGCACCAACGCCACGACCTGTAGCTCCCCGCCGGACAAGCGGTCGGCGCTGCCGGCGAGCAGCTCCTCGCCCATCCCGAGCGCCGCGCAGAGCTCGCCGGCGCGGGCGCGATCGAAGGCCTTCGACTTGTGCTGCGCGAGCGCGAACGGGCGCGCGAGGTTGCTCTCGACGGTGCCCGCGAAGACGGCTGGACGCTGCCCGACGTAGACGACGCGCGCGCGGTACGCGGGCACGCGCCCGTCGGCGATCGCGACTCCCGCCGACAGGATGCGCCCTTCGTCGACGGGGTCGAGCGCCGCGAGCGCGCGCAGCAGCAGCGTCTTGCCCGTTCCGGAGCGCCCTGCCACGCCCACGCGATCGCCGGCGCGGAGCTCGAGATCGATGCCGCGCCAGATCCAGCGCCCGGCGATGCGTCGACCGAGGCCTTCGGCAGCGACGATCGCGGTCTGTCCATCGCGCGTCATGCGTCGCGAGCGTACCCCAGCGCGCCAGTGCACCGATCGCCCCGGGCGGCCGCCGCCCGCCCGCGGTGGGCGGGCGGCGCGACGCGGTGCGGGCGCGTCGCATGCAGTCCGGGGTCCGGCGCTCGCGCCGATCGCGCGCGCCGCTCGTGGTTCCGCGCCGGACCGGCAGCTGGCGCTGCTCCCGTGTCGCGCGGCCTGTTTTGCTACACGCGCCCTTTCGTGCTCGACCGGCTGGCTGGCCAACGGTAAGCTGGGCGCTGTTGTGATCGCGGAGCCGATCCGCGGAAGGAGCTTGGAGATGAGGGCAGCGGCGTGGCTGGTCGGGGCGGCGCTCGGCGCCTTGTGGGTGGGCGCGTGCGGCAGCAGCGACGACGCGGGCCCCGGCGCCGGCGGCAGCAGCGGCGCTGCCGGCGCCGCGGGAAGCGCGGGCATGGCGGGCGCCGACGCCGGGGGTGCTGCCGGCGCGCTCGCGTTCTGCGACGGGTCGACGTCGGTGATCTACGATCCGACGGCGCACACCATCGACGCGTTTCCCGACGACTATTTCACGCAGGACGACGCGAGCGCTGTGACCGGCCTGCGCGTGCACACCAAGCTGGGCGACAACCTCGACGTGCCGGCGAGCGCCCAGACGTTCGCGAGCGTGTTCGACGACCTGTCGACGCTCGACGGGTTCGGGACCACGTCGGCGGAGTACCTCCAGTTCACCGCGCCGCTCGATCCAGCGAGCTTGCCGGCGAGCGGCGACGGATCGGGGAAGGCGACCGACTCCGTGCTGCTCGTGAAGCTGGGCGACACCCCCGAGCTGGTGTCGTTCCAGTGGGAACAGCTACCCGAGGCGCAAGGTGATCCACACACGACGCTCGTGATCGATCCCATGCTGCCGTTGACGCCCAAGGCGCGCTACGGGCTCGTGGTCACCACCGCAGCCAAGGACGCGAGCGGCGGCTGCATCGCGCCCTCGCCGGTGATGCGCTCGCTGCTCGACGGGTCGGCGAGCGACCCGGCGCTGGCACGCCTGTCCGGGCGCTACACCGACCTGATGAAGGCGCTCGCGACGCTTGGCGCGGTCAAGCGCGCGGACGAGATCAGCGCAGCCGTGGTGTTCACGACCGAGCACACTGTTGAAGACAGTATCGCGATCGCGAAGGACATCCGTACCCGAACGCCCGCCTACACCGCGACCGGCGCGTGCACCGATCCCGGCGGCACCTATCTCGTGTGCGAGGGCACGTTCCCCGCAGGCGACTATCGCAAGAACCGTCGCGGCATCGTCGATGGCGATCCCACGCCTCAAGACAACTACACACTGCCGGTCACCACGTATCTGCCCAAGACGAAGCCCGCGAGCGGGCAGTTTCCCACCATCATCTTCGGGCACGGTCTCAACGGCGACCGTCACCAGGCCGCAGCGCTCGCCGATCTCGCCGCGCCGGAGGGTTACGCGACGGTCGCGATCGACGCGGTCAAGCACGGCGATCACCCGGACAAGGCGACGCTCAACGCGGCAGTGGATTTCTTCGGCATCTCGCTGGCCAGCGGCGTCGACGCGATCAAGCTTCGCGACAACTGGCGGCAGTCCACGTACGACAAGCTGCAGCTATTGGAAATGCTGCGGCCCGGCGTCGACGTCGACGGTGACTCGAAGCCCGACGTGGGGATCGACAAGCTCGTGTACCTCGGCGTGAGCCTCGGCGGCATCATGTCATCGGAGTTCCTGGCGTTCGCGCCGGAGGTACAGGTCGGGATCCCGATCGTTCCCGGCGCGCGCGTCGTCGACATCATCAAGGACGGCCAGCAGTTCAGCGCCATCATCTCGCTGTTGCGCGGGTCGAACACCGACGGCGCGATTGTCCGCTTCTTCCCGGTCGTGCAGAGCATCGTCGATCGCGGCGATGCCGGCGCCTACACGCAGCACATCGTCTCGGATCGTCTACCGGGCTTCGACGGGAAGAAGCCGCAAGTCCTCATGCAGATGGTGTTGAACGACGACACTGTACCGAACTCTACGAACCTGTTCTTCGCGCGCGGGCTCGGTGTGCCGCACGTCGGCGACGAGCTGCTCCACGTGGGCACGATCCCCTACGAGCCGACGTTGCCGGTGAGCGCCAACCTCGACGCGAGCCACACCGGCGGCATGTTCCAGTTCGACGTGCTCGCCGACGGAACGAGCCCCGCCACGCACAGCAGCATCGCTGCCGATCCGGTCGCGATCGACCAGACGCTCCACTTCATCGACACGTACTACGCCAGCGGCGTGTCGGAGATCCTCGACCCGTACCGCGATCTCGGCATCAAGCCCTAGTCGCCGGTCAGCAGCCCTGCGGCTGGACGCCGAAACTGCTCGGGTCGACGCAGCCCAGGCCCAGGAACGTGTCCATGTAGCCGCACACGTGCGCGGCATTGCAGCAGCCGTTGCAGGGGGAAGCCCTGGAAGTTCAAGGGCGGGCAGTTCGGGTCGAGCGTGCCGGGCTGGTTCTTCGGCGCGCAGACACCTTGCAGGTTGAAGCCGCAGTTCCCGTCGCCGCCGCAGCAGCCCGGAACGAACCCGCTGCCGCCCGACGGGCATTGCTGGTCGGACGTGCACGCCTGCCCGCCGCCGGAGCCGCCGGCCGCCGCTGGACCCGCCCGCGCCGCCGAAGCTCGAGCCGCCGGTTCCCGACCCGCCGGTGCCGCCCGCGCCGCCGAAGCCCGAGCCGCCGGTGCCCGCGCCGCCGGTGCCGCCCGCGCCGCCGAAGCCCGAGCCGCCGGTGCCCGCGCCGCCGGTGCCGCCCGCGCCGCCGAAGCCCGAGCCGCCGGTGCCCGCGGTGCTCCCGGCAGAGCCGCCGGTGCCGCTCGCGCACTGGGCCAGGCACTGACTTTCGCTCGTCCCGCCGCACACGCACGCGTCGTAGCAAGCCGTGCACTTGCTGCAGTCCGGTGCTTGCGTGCACCCCGGGGATCCGGAGCCGCTCGCGCCGGACCCGCCCGTTCCGCCGGCTCCGCCGGAGTTGCCGTTGAACAGCGAGCTGTCGCTGCTACCGCCGCAGCCCGCCGAGAGCACCATCGCCAGACCTGCTGCCAGCCCAAGCGCGCCCGTTCGTCGAACGAAGGGAATCATCCGAGCACTTTTCGGCGGTCGAGCGCTGTGCGGCAAGCCGCAACGGCCTCGAGCGGCGAGAACGGTGGGAGCATGTCCCACGTATTTACGCTGGACCGGAAAAGTTCCTTGGTCGGCGTTCAGCGCGGGCGCCGGCGGGGTTGCTCCTGCACCAGGCCTTGATCGAGCGGCCACACCACGGGTGGCACCGGGTTGCCCGGGCGCGCCAGCAGGAAGCCCTGGCCGAACTGGGCGCCGGTGTCGCGCAGGGCCTTGAGCTCGTCCAGCGTCTCGATGCCCTCGCCGACAACCTTCGCGCCGAGCTCGTCGAACAGCTGCACGAGATGGCGCACGAGCGTCTGCTGCCGCTTGCTCTTGTCGATGCCGGCGACCAGCGCGATGTCCAACTTGACGATACGGGGCTCGAGATCGAGCACGCGCTTGAGGTTCGAATGGCCGGCGCCGAGATCGTCGATCACCAGGAACGAGCCGGTCCGCGTGCACACGTCTTTCAGCACGTTCATGCACAGATCGAAGTACTCGAAGGCGGCGGCCTCCGTGACCTCGAGGTACACCGCCGCGTCATGGAAGCTCAGCGGATCGTCGGGTCGTACCAGCCAGCGCGACGTGAGCTCGCTCGGATGGATGTTCACGAACACCGGGATGCTGGGGCACGAGCCGAACGTGACCTCGCGGATTATCCGGCCTAGTCGCCCGGTCGCGCTCTCGCGCACCGCCGCGTCGAACAGCACGCCGGGATTCGGGAACTCCGGACGACGCGGCCGGGCCAGCGCTTCCACCGCGAACAGGCCGCCGTGCGTGAGGTTCACGATGGGCTGGAACGCGATCCCCATGTCCTCGATGGTCAGGCTGCGCACCGAGCCGACCGGCGGCAGGCTGCGAGTCCGCGGCGGGACGCTGCGCGGCCGGGGTGGATTGCTGCGGCTACGCGGCGGATTGCTGTGCGACCGCGGAGCATTGCTCCGCAAGGACTCGAGATCCTCGCCGTTCAGTGTCCACTTCAGTCGTCGCGTCGCCACGATCGTGCCTACGTCGGATAAAGCCCAATCTAGACGCTAGCATGCGTCGGGCGCTTTCGGCGAGCAGCAATCACGGCATTTTCGGCCGCGTCATCGCTTCGGGGGACACGAGGCGATCGAAGTCCGCTCCGGACACCAGGCCGAGCGCGGTTGCTGCAGCGCGCAAGGTGGTCCCGTCGACAAGCGCCTTTTTCGCGACGCGCGCGGCGGCGTCGTAGCCGATGTGCGGGGTGAGCGCGGTGACCAGCATCAGCGAGCGCTCCAGCAGCGCGGCGATGCGCGTTCGTGTCTGGCTCGATACCCACGGCGCAGTGCCGGCGGAAGCTGTCGCAGGCGTCGCCGAGCAAGCGCGCGTTCATCAGGAAGGCGTGGGCGATGAGCGGCTTCTGGACGTTCAGCTCGAAGTTGCCCGAGGCGCCGGCGATGGCGATCGCCGCGTCGTTTCCCATCACCTGGGCGCACGCCATGACCAGCGCTTCGGCCTGGGTCGGGTTCACCTTGCCCGGCATGATCGAGCTTCCGGGTTCGTTCGCCGGAATCGCGATCTCGCCGATGCCGCAGCGCGGGCCGGAGGCGAGCCAGCGGACGTCGTTCGCTATCTTGGTCAGCGACACGGCGAGCGTCCTCAAGGCGCCGCTGGCGAAGACGACCGCGTCGTGCGCGGCGAGCGCCTCGAACTTGTCCGGCGCGCTCGTGAGCGGCTGTCCGGTGATGCGCGCGAGCTTGTCCGCTGCGAGCGCCGCGAATTCCGGGTGTGTGTTCAGACCCGTGCCGACGGCCGTTCCACCCAGGGCGAGCTCCGCCAGATGCGGCACGGCGCTCTCGAGGTGACGTGCGCCGTGTTCGAGCTGGGCCGCCCAGCCGCCAATCTCCTGCCCGAGCGTCAGCGGCGTCGCGTCCATCAGGTGCGTGCGTCCGATCTTCACCACGTCGGTGAAGGCCGCCGACTTCTCCGCCAGCGTGGTCGCGAGTGCGCGCACGCGAGGCAGCACGCGCTCGCGCACGGCTCGCGTCGCCGCGACCGACAGCGCCGTCGGGAACACGTCGTTGGACGACTGTCCGCGATTGACGTGATCGTTGGGGTGGACGACCCGGGCCTCCCCGCGGCCGCCGCCCAGGAGCTCGCTGGCACGGTTCGCGAGGACCTCGTTCATGTTCATGTTCGTCTGGGTGCCGCTGCCGGTCTGCCAGACGACGAGCGGGAACTCGTCGGGATGGTCGCCGGCGGCGACCTCCGCCGCGGCCCGCGCGATGGCGTCGCCCAGGGCCGGGTCGAGGATGCCGAGCTCGACGTTGGTCTGGGCCGCCGCGAGCTTGACCTCCGCCAGCGCCCGGATCAGCTCCGGCGGCATGCGCTCGCCGGAGATCGTGAAATGTTCAAGACTTCGCTGCGTCTGGGCGCCCCAGAGGCGGCTCGCCGGGACCTCGATCGGCCCGAAGGTGTCGTACTCGGTGCGCGTCCTGTCTGCCATCTCCCACAGCTGCACACTCCGTCGCCGTGGATCAGAGATCCTCGATATTCTGCACGGGGATTTGACCGGATCGCGCTCGGTAGCTACGAATCCAGCCATGCCCGGGGTCCGCACCGTCGTCCGGGCGCTCGTCGTGACGACCGCGCTCGGCGCTGGCGCCGCGAACGCGAGCGCTGCGCCGAGCTCGCAGAAGAGCGAGTCGGCGAAGGCGCCGCCTGCAGCCGCTGCGCCCAAGCCCGCCGCCCGCAAGGCGAGCGAGCACAAGCCGAGCGCTCACAAGAGCGAGCACAAGCCGAGCGCTCACAAGAGCGAGCACAAGCCGAGCGCTCACAAGAGCGAGCACAAGCCGAGCGCTCACAAGAGCGAGCACAAGCCGAGCGCCCACAAGAGCGAACACGAGGCGAGCGCTCACAAGGCGAGCGAGCACCAGGCGACCGCGCGCAAGAGCGAGCCCAACGCGAACGAGCGCCCGGGCGGGCACGAGACGGCGCATGCGCCGGCGGTCGGGCCGGGTGCCGGAGCAGGGCAACGAAGCGTAGCGCCGGTCGCGCATGCCGAGCCCGCGAAGCAAACCCAGCCCGAGCCGACGCCGCCGCCCAGGCCGGTCGCCGAGAGCGGCAGGAAGGCGTACCAGAAGGGGCGCCCCCCGCGTCGTCCGAACGCGTCGCTGCCGGCCGGTGCTGAACGTCCGCAGCCGAACGACACGGCACGCGAGCAGATCGCCGGCGGCCCGACCGACGACGTGGCGAAGGCCGGCGCCGACGACCCCGAGCTGCGGGCGCTCGACGAAGCCGACCACGTGCTGTTCCCGAAGGTGCTCGACGGCGCGACGTCCGGCTGGTCGTGGGATCTGCCCAAGCCCGTCGATCGCGGCGGCGCGGAGGTCGTCGCCTCGGGATTGCCGCCCGACGTGCAAGGCAAGCCGTCGGCGGAAGACGAGGGCGCGGCGATCAAGGCGGAGTGGTTGCGCAGCTTGAGCATGCCAAACCTCCCGGTTCGCCTCGACGAGCGCGTCGTGAAGTACCTCGAGTTCTATCGCGACACCGCGCGCGGCAAGGCGATTGCGCGGGTGTGGGCGAAGAAGAGCGGGCGCTACGCGCCGGCGATCAAGGCGGAGCTCGCGAAGGCGGGGCTGCCGACGGATCTGGTCTGGCTGTCGCTGATCGAGAGCGGTCACAACCCGACCATCGTCTCGCCCGCCGGCGCCGCCGGGTTGTGGCAGTTCATGCCCGAGGCGGGGCGGCTGTACGGACTCGCCGTCGATCGCTGGGTCGACGAGCGGCTCGATCCGGAGCGCGAGACCGAGGCCGCGATTCGCTATCTGTCGGACCTGCATCGCCGCTTCGGCAACTGGGAGCTCGCGATGGCCGCCTACAACATGGGCTACGGCGGGTTGTCGCGGGCGATCCGCAAGTTCAACAGCAACGACTTCTGGGAGCTGTCCCGGTACGAGGCCGGCATCCCCTGGGAAACCACGCTGTACGTTCCCAAGATCCTGGCGATCGCCATCGTGATGAACAACAAGAAGGCGTTCGGGATCGACAACGTGACGCCCGCCGCGCCGGTCGGGTTCGACACCGTGTTGGTCGTGCCGGGCACGCCGATGTCGCAGGTCGCGCAGGCCGCCGGAACCGACCAGAGCACGCTCGCCGGGTTGAACCCGGCGTACCTCGCCGAGCGCACGCCGCCGCGACGTCCCGGCGCGCGCAAGCAGTTGTGGCCCGTCCACGTGCCGCGCGGCAGCGCGCCCGTCGCGACGCGGCGCCTGGCCCACGTCTCCCAGGACGCATCGCTCGAGGCCTACGTGGTCCGTTTCGGCGACACCCTCGCGACCATCGCCGGCGCGCGTCGCACGAGCGAGTCGCGCATCCGCGGTGTCAACGAGATCGATCGCGACGAGACGCTCGTGCCGGGCACGGTGCTGCTCGTGCCGCGCGTGGCGCGCAGCCCGGCGTCGGCCGACGACGACAAGCCGGACGTGGTCGTGGTGCCGCCGCGGCAGTTCTCGTACGCGGATCGCGATCGGATATTTTACCGCGTGCTTCCCGGCGACACCCTCGGTCGCATCGCGCGCGCGTTCGGTGCGACTCGCGCCGAGGTCACGGCGTGGAATTCCCTGGACCGTTCAGCGCGCCTGCAGTCGGGCATGGTGCTGAGCGTGTTCGCGAGGAAGGGCGCGGATCTGTCCCACGTGCGTCACATCAGCGAGAGCGACACGCGCGTGCTCGTCGCCGGCAGCCACGAGTTCTACGACTACTTCGAGGCGCAGAAGGGCAATCGCCGTATCCTCGTGACTGTCAAGTCGGGCGACACGGTTGCCGGCATCGGCAAGCGCTACGGCATGAGCGTCGGCTGGATGGAGCGCGTGAACCGCTTCTCGCGACACAAGAAGCTCAAGCCCGGCGACAAGGTCGTCGTGTACACCAAGCTCGCGAGCTCCGGCTCGCCGGTGGCCGACGAGGTGAAGGCCGAGCCGCTGGCGCCCGCCGAGCCGCCGCGCCCCGAAGCGCTCCCGCCGGTCGCCGAATCCGCCGCGACCGGGTCGCCCGCGACGGCAGCCGCTGCGGCAGCCGCTCCACAAGGTTGATGGGTCTGCCGGTCCGGCGCGGTATCCCCCGCGGCGGGCCTCGCGGCACGGCGCTTGCAAATCCGCCGGCCATGCGAAGCGCGATGCTGGCGGCGACGTTGCTGGTTCTGGGCGGCGCGCCAGCGGCGTGTGGAGGGACGTCGAGCGGCGGCGCGGGCGCGGCGGGCAACGACGGCGGAGCCGGTGCCAGCAGCGGCACCGCGGGCGCGTCCGGGTCCGCGGGCGGCCGCTTCGTCGCCGACCCGGGTTGTCTCGTCGCGGGCGACTGCGGCGCGGGCGAGAGCTGCATCCGGGTCGTTCCTGATGGCTACGGGCGTTGCGCCGTCCCCGCCGTCGAAGCGACGAGCTGCGTGGCAGGGCCGCCGGGCGACGAGTGTTGTTCGACCGCGGCATGCAGCAGCGGGGCGTGCATCCCGACGACCAGCTATCCGAGCGGACCGTGCGGCGGCGGCGGAGCCGACGTCACCAACAAGTGCCTGTCGGACGCGTGCTCGACCGACGCCGACTGTGCCGCGGGCGAGGTGTGCGCGCCGGCGGGCATCGCCGGTCCGGTGCGCACATGCTTGAACGTGAGCTGCGAACACGACGCCGACTGCAGCGCCGAAGCCGGCGGCAAGTGCGTGTGGATCGCCGGTGGATGTTGCGGCGGCGTGGGGTCCGGTTGGGACTTCCGGCCGGGGACGTTGGCCTGCGCGTACCCCGACGGCGGCTGTCAGAGCGACGCCGCGGACTGCCCGACCGGCGAGTTCTGCGTCATCGACGCCGGTCGCGCGCACTGCGGCGGTGCGTGCCACTGAAGCGCGACCTCCCCGTAGGCCGCTACTCGTCGGTGTCTTCGTCGAGGTCGATCGGCTCGTCCGGTTCGGCCTTGCGTGGACCGTCCGCGTCGTCCGTGTCGTCCGTGTCGTCGTGCACAGCGCGTCGCGGCTTGGCGCGTGGCTCCTGCTCCGGCAGGGCGCCCGGTTTCGTGGGCGGCTCGTCGGGCGCGTCGAACTGGTAGGCGAGGCCCACGCCGTACACGTTCGCGCTGGCTTCGTAGCGGCCGGCGTTGACCGTGTTCGGCGTCGGCGCCGGGTTGGCGCGGACCGGGTTCACTTGCGCGATACGCGCCTCGCCGACGTCGACGTTCACGGGGAAGCCGATGACGCGCGCGTACACGCCGTCGAAACGCCACCTGCCGATGTGCAGGCTGCCGCCGACGCTGAGCGTGACCTTGTCCAGATCGATGGTGGTCGCGCTTAGATACGGCGTGGGGATGGCGCTCTTCTCGTAGGCGACGCCGGCGCGGGCGTCGAGCATGTAGCTCGAGATCTTGAAGCCCTGCTCGCCGCCGAGGTGGAGCGACCAGTTGTTCTGGAAACCGCGCTCGAGCGAGATCTGGTTCACCTTGTAGTGATCCGGGAAGCCCTGCAGCCCGCTCAAGCGGATGTTGTCCGGCGTGAGCGTGATGCGATCGTGCATGCTCCAGCCTTCCATCGCGAAGGCGCCCTCGACGCGCGTCCTGTCCAGCGGACGCACCTCCGCGCCGATACGCAGCGTCCACGGCAGGTTGAAGCTCACCGAGGCCTTGTCGCCCTCCTGGTAGGCGGTGCTGAAGATCGGGTTCTGCGGCAGTCGCACGTCGACCTGCGCGCCGGATCGGATCCAGAACGGCAGGTGGAAGGACGCGCCCACGCGCAGGTACTTGGACGGCGTGAAGATCGCGCCGATGATGCCGCTGGGGGCGAGGATCGGTCCGACCTTGAGCCGGCTCAGCGCGTCGAAATCCGGGTCCTCCGGCGCGCACACGAAGCGGTCCGGCGGACACGCGTTCATGACGACCGAGGTCGTGAAATAGCCGCCGAGCGCTTCGACGCCCGCGCCGAGCGCGATCTGCTTCGCGGGTCGATACGAGGCGTACGCGCCGACCACCGCCAGCGCCGATCCGTCGAGCGAGATCAGCGAGTAGCGCTGGGGCGCCGGGCTGCCGTTCACCTTCTCCGGATAGCTGGTGATCGCCGCGTAGGGTGCCCACACGCCGAGCGCGAAGTTCAGCTTCTCCAGACCGAAGTTGTGGGAAAGTACGATGGTCGGGATCGGCAGCACCGGCGTCGTCCCGTCGACGGCTTCATCGGTCTTGTCGTAGTTGAACGTCTGTCCCGTGTTCGGATCGGTCTGGGTGATCCGCTGCTTGCGCTGGAACTTGCTCGAGTACTGCAGCCACGCGGCGTCGAGCAGCAGCTGCTGCCCGGTGAACGCGAGGCCCGCGGGGTTGTACGCGATCGAGCCGGCGTCGTCGGCGCCGGCGACGAACGCGCCGCCGCGCCCGAGCGGACGCACGCCGCGATCGGAGAAGTAGAGGCCGCCCGCGCGGGCGACGGAAGCCAAGCTGCAGGCAACCGCGAACGCGGCGCCGAAGACAACGATGTTCCGCATTGGTCCGCTAGTCGCCGTTACGGTGCTTCACGATCTCGTAGAGCTGTTCCATGCCGCGCGTCTTGCTCGTCATGAAATCGCGCACGGTGCCGAACACGGCGGCGTAGTCGTCAGCGGTCAGGGGCTCGTCCTGACTCGCGGCCGCGTCCACGCGGTTCACCTCGGCGACGGTGTCGAGGATGACCTCGAGCGGCGTCACGCTTTCCGGGTCGTTTTCATCCATGGGGGTCACGAGGTTCTTCAGGATGCTATCGAGGATGTGGTAGCGGTCGTAGGGGTTCGGCTGGGGCGAGCCGTCCGCGGCGGCCTCGGTGGTCAGCGCCTGCATCAGCTCGAGCGTGCGGTCCGCGGCGCCGGGCGTCGGCCTTCCGTCTGCCTGGGCGTCGGCGGGCGCCGCGGCCATGGCGATGGCGTTGTAGATCGGCGGCATGTTCCGCTCGTCCCCGAGCAGCTGCATCATGTCGGAAAGCGACGTGAGCGTGGATTGCAGCGCGTCGTTGTCGCTCGCCTGTTCGATCAAGTAGCGCAGCAGCTTCTCGACCGCGAGCCGCGCGTCGGGATCCTGATCGAGCTGATCCAGGAACGTCATCGTGGTGGAGAACGCCGACTCCTCGAAGGTGTCGGCGGCGCGCTGCCACATCGTCGTGTGCGGGTCGGCGTTGTTCGCCCACGGGCACGTGCCGTCGGTCTCGCGCTTCGGGCAGTTCGCGTTGAGCTGCTGGCGCAGCACGTCGAGCAGGATCGGCAGCGCCTTGGGCGTGGCCTTGTTGCGGAACGCGGAGCTCGCGCCGTTGCCGTCGACGGCGAGGAACTGGTCCACCAGCTGCGAGCGCGCCCGGTGCCACTGCTCCAGCCGCGGATCGCCGGCCAAGCGCTGGTCGATGCCGCGCATCGCCTGGGCGAAGAGATCGAACGGCGTGATCTGCGCCTTCTGCGTCGTGCCGTCGGCCCAGGTCGTGCTCGGCTTGTGGTCGCGCCCGACCAAGCCGACGCTCGCGGCATACTTGGGGTCGAACAGCACGACGGTCAGATCGTGCAGCAGGTCGAGCCCCTTCTTCGTCGCGCCGCCGTTGCGCGTGTCCACCACGCTCATCCCGTCGATCACCTTGATCAGCTCGCCCAGGGACGGCAGGAGATCGCCCTTGAAGGCCTCCTGCAGGATTGGCTCGTAGCGCGAGAGGCCGCTCTCCGAGCAGTACTTCGGATCGTAGTTCGGGTCGCCCTTGCGCCACGAGCCGCTCTTGATGCACTCCGGGCCGTGGGCTGCCGTGGGCCAGTGGCGGTACAGCAGCTCCATCGCGTCGAGGAACAGCTCATCGGCGCCGTGATCGTCGAACGCCTTCAGCACCGGCGAAATGCCCTTGTAGAAGTTGTAGCGTTCCCACGAGAAGATACTGCCCTTGTCGCGCAGCCGGAGCAGGTCGCCCTTCGAGCCCGAGCAGTCCGCGAGGTGGAGCGTGCCGAAAGTGCCGGTGCCGGTCACCGGATCCTGCACCGTGCGCAGCGGGCAGATCGACGTGGCCACCGGGTCGATCAGGCTGGACACGAAGTTCTGTGTGTTGGCGTTCGTGCTCCCGGCGAACGGATCGGCGTCGGGCATCGGATCGAACTTGCTGCCCGTGGCGCCGAAGAACACCAGTCGGTTGAAGGCTTGCGGCGAGGGGATCTGGGTCAGTCCGTTGATGCCGCTGGTCTGCTCCAGCAGGCTGTCGACGTTCAAGCCGAAGGTGGTGGCGAGCCCGAGGAGGGCGTTGAGCCCGCCAGCGCGAATCGGCATCTTCGCCGCCGCGCAGTCGGCCGCATCGGCGGTCGTCGCGCACAGCAGGGACTTCAGGTACAGGATGCCCATGTTCGGGAACACGAGCAGCTCGCACTCCTTGTAGCTGCCGATGAGCGGCCACGCCAAGCTCAGCGCGCCCAGCTTCATCTGCACCTTGGCGCCGGCCTTGTTGCAGGCGGTGACGCCGTTCACGTCGTGGATCGCCTGGAAGATGGCGTACATCTCGCTCATGTTGTCGCCCTTGTCCGGCTTCGACGGATCGACGAGCGTCTGCGGGTCGGCCGTGGAGTTGCCGCCCACGGTGAGGTTCAGCGCCGGGCCGTTGATCTGGGCCGGGTTGTAGCTGAAGCGATCGCGGTAGGTGGCGAAGTTGCCCATCGCGTTGCCCAGGTACTGCTGGAAGTCCGGATCCTCGAGGGCGCGCAGCACGTCCTTGAACATCGCCGGGTCGTCGGTGAGCTTGACGAGGATCTCCGCCAGCTCGTCCCAGAACGTGTCGGTCGGGTCGAGCTTCGCTTCCGGGTGCTGGTTGGAGACGTCGCGGATGCGCAACACCGCGCCCAGGATCCGCGCCACGAGATCCTGGTGCTCGACGACGACCTGTTTCAACAGTCCGAGCGAGGCGTCGCTCTGCTTGTCCGCGAGCAGTTGCGACGTCGCGTACAAGAGATCCACGATCGGCGAGTGCGAGGCGTCGAAGCCCGTGTAACTGCCGCTGGGCGCCCACGCCGCCGGCTTGTCCATCGTGTCGCCGTACAGCTTGTACGCACCGGCGAGCAGGTCGACGATCGTCTCGTGGTTGTCCGCGGGATCCGTGTCCAGCAGGCCGCCCATGTCGCGCAGCATGGACGCGACCAGCGCTTGGCTGGTGTCGTGATAGCGGTAGAGCGGCTGTCCGCTCGCGTCCATGGCGCGGCCAAACGCGTCCGGAGGCGTGATGCGCACGAGCCCCGGGATCACGAACGGCGGATCGACGGATGCGACCCCGCCGCCGGCCGCGACGAACCGGCCAAACCCATCCACGTCGGGGAGGCCGTCGCCGTCCACGTCGACGAACGGCGCGGGCACGCCGCCCGCGGGCACGGCGATCCCGCGCAGGTCGCGCTCGACCAGGTAGTGTGGCTGGGCGCCCGCCGCGGCGAACGCGGGATCCTCGGCGAGCATCACCGCCTGGGCGATCTCGAGCTTCGTGCGCGGCCGGTTCGGCTGTAGCGCCGTGGCGTCGACGAGCTGGTACGCCGGCAGCGGCGCCGGCGGCACCTGGGACGTCTGGAGCTCGTCCTGGGTCATGCCGAGCACCGTCTGGAAGGCGTCGCGGAGCGGGCCGCCCGGTCCGAGCCGGGGGGCCAGCGTCTGCGTGAGCGCCCGCAGGTCGGGGTAGGCGAGAGCCGGTCTGAGCGCGCCGAGCACGACGCCGATGGGACGATAGCCTTGCCGCCCGGCGATGCGCTCGAGCGCTTCGCGCGCGGCGCCCGACGTCTGCGCGTCGATGGAGCTCGTGAACGCATCGCCGCCCGGGCCGCCGAGTCCGGCGAACATGCGGCCGACGGCGCGCGTGACGCTCGGGACCAGCGCCTCGTTCGCCTGTGGCTCGACGGGGTTCTGCTCGTACAGCGGGACCAGCGTCTTCAAGAAGCCGGACAGCGCCTGGTGCGAGTCGATGGTCTCGCCGTTGCTTCCGAACGGAACCGGGAGCTCGACTTGCGCGAAGGTCGCGTCGAGCGCCTTGATGAGCTGGGCGCGCCGCCGCACCATCGCGTTCATCTTCGCGATCGACGCGGCGCGCGCGAGCGCGGCGCCGCCCGAGGCCGGCGGCAGCTTGCTCTCGTCGACCGTGTCGGCGAAGGCGCCGTTCACGCCCGGGTGACACACGCCCTGGTAGGACTCACCGGTGAGATCCTCGGTGAAGACGCTCGCGCCGAGGCGATCGCAGAGGGTGGAGTAGATGTCCTCGCCCAGGGTCGTCTGCGGAGCCGGGGCGCGGGTCTTGTTGAAGTCGCCGGAGCACGCGACGCTGAGCACCAATGCCGCGCCGAGCATGAGCGGCGAGCGGATCGACAAGCGCATGTTCCGAATTCTATCTGTCCGGCCAGCTCCCCCAAGGCCGCAAATATGACGCACCGCGTCAGTGCACGAGATGCGTCTGTTCAAAAGCGCCCGGCGGTGGCAAGCGTCAGGTGATGACCGAGCTGCACGCCGTGGTTCTCGCTGCTGGACAGGGCAAGCGCATGCGGAGCGCGCTGCCGAAGGTGCTGCATCCGGCTGCGGGTCGCCCCCTCGTCGTCTACCCGGTGCGGGCGGCGATCGAAGCCGGCGCGACACGCGTCGTGGTCGTGGCAAGCCCGGCGACGCGCGACGCCGTGGACGCGGCGCTGCGGGCGACCTTCCCCGACACGCCGATCCAGACCGTCATCCAGGACCCGCCGCGCGGGACCGGCGACGCCGCGCGGGTCGGGCTCGCGGCGGTGGACGCGCCGCGCGTCATGATCCTGTACGGCGACACGCCGTTGCTCCGCGTCGCGGATCTGCGCGCCCTCTCCGCCGCGCTGTCCGCAGACGGCGCCGCCCGGATCGCGCTGCTGTCGGCCGTCCTCGACGAACCGTCGGGCTACGGTCGCGTGCTTCGCGACGACACGGGGCGCGTGGTCGAGATCCGGGAACATCGCGATCTGGACAGCGACGCCCAGCGTGCGGTGCGCGAGGTGAACGCTGGCGTGTACGTCGCGCACACGGCGGCGCTTCGCGATGCGCTCGCCAGCATCCACGCCGACAACGCCCAGGGCGAGCTCTACCTCACGGATACCATCGCACTGGCGCCGTCGCTGGCGATCCCCGGCGACACGTCGGCGCTGCTCGGCGTCAACGATCGTGCGCAGCTCGCCGAGGCCGAGGCGATCCTGTACCGGCGCAGCGCGGAGCGTCACGGCGCCGCCGGCGTCACGGTGCGCGGCGACGCGCGCATCGACGACGGCGTGGAGATCGAGCCCGACGCGCTGATCGAGGCGGGCGTCGTGCTTCGCGGCGCGACGCGCGTCGCCGCGGGCGCAATCATCGACGTGGGTTCGGTGGTCACGGACTCGAGCATCGGCGCGGGCGCGCTGATCAAGCCGTACAGCGTGATCACGTCCAGCAGCGTGGGGGCCGCCGCCCAGATCGGTCCGTTCGCGCACCTCAGACCGGACAGCGTGATCGAGGACGAGGCGCACATCGGCAACTTCGTCGAGACGAAGAAGACCCGCGTGCGCCGGGGCGCGAAGGCGAACCACCTCGCATACCTGGGCGACGGCGACGTGGGCGAGAAGGCGAACGTGGGCGCGGGTACGATCTTCTGCAACTACGACGGCTTCGCGAAGCACAAGACGACTATCGGCGAGGGCGCCTTCATCGGCAGCGACTCGCAGCTGGTCGCGCCGGTCACGATCGGCAAGGGCGCCTACGTCGCTACCGGCACGACCGTCACGAAGGACGTTCCCGACGACGCCCTCGCCATCGGTCGCGCGAAGCAGGAGAACAAGGCCGGCTACGCGTCGCGCCTCAAGGCGCGCCTGGCCGCGCAGAAGAAGCGCTGATCAGTTCACCTTGGTGTTGCAGCCGAACACGATGTTGATGGTGCCGTTCGGGTCGTTCTTGACCATGTCGCACGCGGGACCGCACAAGATGATCTGCTTGCCGTCCGTCGAGTACTTCCAACCGTTGCCACACGTGGGATCCTGAACGATATCCTGCGACGATCCGCCGGACGGCGTGTACTCGACGTTCACCTTGCCCGGGTCCAGGGTCTGCCCGCTGGGCGGAGGCGGGATGTCGTAGGTGCAGCTCAGCGCGGCGCCGCTGATGGTAGCGAGCGCGTCGTTGAGCGACTGGGCGAGATTCGTGCTGGTCGTCATGTCGAAGTGGCAGTAGCTCGGGCCCGTGTCCGAGCAGCCGGGCAGCGCGGTCTGTCCCGCGGTCGCCATCTTCGACAGGTCCGTGCGCGCGGTCTCGCTGCCCGGCGAGCCGATGACGAAGGTGCGCACGCCGCCATTGGTAGCATTGGTGACCTGGCCGATGAGCGCGGTGTTGTCCACCGGCGATTGGCCGTTGCCCTTGCATCCCAGCGAGTAGGTCGGCGCGCCGTCGGTGATCAGGATCATGAATTTATTGCCGGGCAGCGGGGACGCCACCAGCTGATTCAACCCGAACAGGTACGCGTCGTGGGTCGGCGTGCCGCCTTGCGGGTTCGCGCCCTGGAGCGTGCTCTGGACCGTCTGCCGCTGCGTCGAGCCGGTCGGCCCGAGGGCGGCGATCGGCACCTCTTGTTGCGCGTTGATGCAGCTGCCGAAGCCGTTCGTGTCCGGATACAGCGTCATGCCGAGGGCGTTGGTGTCGGGCATCGCGGTGATCGCCTGCCCGAGGGCGTCGCGGGTCACGCTCCACTTGGTGCCGCCGCCGGGAGCGGGCTGTCCCATCGATCCGCTGATGTCGATCACCATCTCCATCACCGGAGGGACGGCGTCGGCTGTCTTGGTCGCCGTGGCGCAGCCTTGCGGCCCCGCGTCGTTGCTCGTCGCGCCGAAGCCGCCGCTGCCGCTGCCGCTGCCGCCGCTCGTGCCGCCGGCGCCGAAACCGCCGCTGCCCGAGCTGCCGCCGCTGCCCGCGTTTCCGCTCCCGCCCGACGAGGAGGCGCCGCTTCCGCCGCCGCCGCCGCCCGCGGTCAGGTCGTTGTTGCTCGAGCCGCACGCGACGGCGAGCGTCGCGAGCGCGATCATCCATCCCGGATTTCGAACCATGGCAGGCCTCCGGCGATGATGATACCAGCTCACGCCGCCGGTGACCGTTCCCGGTTCAGTGCTGCGCCGAGCGGTCCGGCGCGTCTCCGTCGTCGTTCGACGGCGGCTTGGACGAGTGTGGCTGGCTCGGCAGCTCGTGGTGCAGGCGGCGGCGCTTGACCTCGAGGTACGGCGCGGAGAACGGATTGGCCGCGACGAGCACCGGGATGCGCTTGTCCACCACCACGCCGAGCTGGCGCAGCTGGTCGATTTTCTCGGGATTGTTCGTCATCAGCTCGATCGACTCGACCCCGAGCGCCCGCAGCATGTCCGCGGCGACGTCGTACTGGCGCGCGTCCACGGGCAGGTGCAAGAGCTCGTTCGCCTCCACCGTGTCCGCGCCCATGGCCTGCAGGGCGTAGGCGCGGATCTTGTTGGCGAGGCCGATGCCGCGCCCCTCCTGGCGCAGGTACAGGATCGCGCCCATGCCGCGTCGCGCGATCTCCGCCTGCGCGCGCTCGAGCTGTTCCTTGCAGTCGCACTTGAGCGAGCCGAACACCTCGCTGGTCAGGCACTCCGAGTGCACCCGCACGGGCACGCCGCGCTGCCCCTTCAGGTCGCCCATCACCAGCGCCAGGTGCTCGTTGCTGAGCCCGGGGTGCGCCTGCGGGTCGTCCCAGCGGAACACGTGGAGCTGGAACACGCCGAAGCGCGTGGGCAAGGGGGCCTCGGCCAGCGCTTCAAGCCGGGGAGCGACTTCGGGAGGGTCGGTCATGTTGACGAGATTTTCCGCGGCCCGATGGGGTTTTCGTTTTCCTGCTCCGGGCCGCCGCCCCCGGCAATTACCTTACGGAAGATGGTGCGGGTGCACGCGAGGGTCAAGCGCCCGGCCCTCGCGCCGCCGCGCGGGCTCTGCCCGGGCGGCTTCGGCACAGGCCCAGGATCGCGTGCTCGAGCACGGCTTTCGGCGGCCTTTTCGAGCCGCCCTTCAGCGCCAGGTCCACCGCGGCGAGGGTTTCCAGCCAGCGCTCGAGGTCTCGACGCGGGATCCGGCGAACTTGATCGGCGAGCTCCCGGGCCTTGAACGGTGGAGCACCGGCGGCCTTCGCCGCCTCCGGCGGGGCGAGGCCGGAACGCGTCGCGGACTCGAACCGGAGCAGTTGCCGCGCCGACCAGGCCAACAAGCCCACCAGTCTCAGACCCCGATCCTGGGGGTCGTAGACGCGATCGAGGGTCGCCAGCGCCGCGCCCGCGTCGCGTCGCCCGACGGCGCCCACCAGCTCCCAGACCGTGGTCGGGCGTAGTCGCACGATGCACTCGGCGACGACGTCCTCGGTCACCTCCGCGCCTTCGCCGGCGTACAGGCAGACCCGTTCGAGCGCGTCGGCCACCGGCGCGAGATCCGGCCCGGCCAGCTCGGCGATCAAGTCGGCGACGCCGGGCGCCAGGCGGCTCTTGCGCGCTTGCGCCTCGCGCTCGATCCAGCGCGGCAGATCGCCGCGACCGAGCGTCGCACAATCGACGAGCCAACCTTCGCTGCGCGCGGTCGTCACGAGCTTCCGGCGCTTGTCGAGCTTGCTTCCGACGAGGAGCAGCACCGTCGACGGCGATGGCTCTTTCGCGTACGTCGCCAGTCGCTCGAACGGATCGGTCTTGCTCTTGTCGCCCTTGTCGCCCTTGGGCTCCCAGCGCTCGAGCGCGCGCACGACGACCAGGCGCCGACGCGCGAACATGGGCAGCGTGCGCGCGTCGGCGAGCACCGCGTCGACGCCGTGCTCGCCGGCGACCAGCTGGTCCTCGCTGGTGCCTGCGCCGCCACCGGCGAGCGCCGCGTCGCGCAGCGCCTTGACCACGGTCGCGGCGAGGTGCTGCTCCTCGCCGACGATCAGGTACACCGGGCGCAGCTGGCCGGTGCGCGCTTCTTCCAGGGCCTGATCGGGCGTCATCGCTCTCCCGATCAAGGGCACGTCCCGCACGTGCTGTCCAGACGTTGGCCGGCCCGGGGATCTCGTAGTAGAAACCCGGGCCGAGCCCCGCGGCGATCGGGATGAAGCTTGGGCACCGCTTGTGGCAATTCGTACCGTGCAGTCCCGACGCGTCGACGGCGTAGGAGCCCTGGCCCACGAGCAGCGAAGCACGCTGGTCGCCATCGGCAACTTCGACGGCGTCCACCGCGGGCACTCGGACGTGATCCACGCGGCGGTGCGCCTGGCGCGGGAGCGCGGCCTGGAGCCGCTGGTGCTCACCTTCGACCCGCATCCGTCGGAGGTGCTCGGTCGCGGCCGTCGGGACGTGCTCACGACGCTGGAGCGCAAGATCGAGCTCATCTGTCGTCTCGATTCCGCGGTTCGCGTGGTGGTCGAGCCGTTCACGCTCGAGCTTGCCGCGAAGACGCCGGCAGAGTTCGCGCGAGAGCTGCTCGTCGGTGCGCTCGCTGCCAAGGTGGTGATCGTCGGCGAGAACTTCCGCTTCGGTCACAAGCGCGCCGGCGATCTCGCCGTGCTGCAGCAGCTCGGGGGCGAGCTCGGCTTCGAAGCGCGCGCCGAGCCGCTTACCGGCGACGACACCGGCGTGCTGTCGAGCAGCCGCGTGCGCGACGCCATCGCCGCCGGCGACGTGGCCGGCGCGGAGCGTGTGCTCGGCCGTCCCCATTCCCTGTCGGGCGTGGTCGTCCCGGGCGACCGCCGCGGCCGCAGCATCGGCGTGCCCACGGCGAACCTGGCCGGGATCGTCGAGGCGCGACCGCCCAACGGCGTGTACGCCTGCGTCGTCGACTGCATCGATCCCGGCGCGACGCGGGCGCTGTCGCGCGCCGTCACGAATATCGGCGTCCGGCCCACGGTCGGCGCCGGCCCCAGCGTCGAGGCGCACCTGCTCGACTTCGACGAGGATTTGTACGGCAAGCGGCTCCGCGTCCACTTGATCGCCCACTTGCGCGAGGAACGCCGCTTCGCGGGGCTCGAGGCGCTCGTGGCGCAGATCAAGCACGATATCGCCGGCGCCCGGGCGCTGCTCGCCGCGCGCCGCCCCGACCCGACCGCGCCAGGCACGTGGTACTGACGTCGCGCGCGCCGGCCCCGCTCGAAATCCGCTCGCGTCGGGACTAGCATCCCGTCCGTGGACATCGATGCGGACAAGCTCGACGGGATGTCGCGGGACGCGCTCATCGAGCTCGCCCGGCGGCTCGGGGCGCGCCGGCCCGAGCTGATGACCCGCGTCGAGCTGAAGGACGAGATCATCCGGCTCGGCGAGACGGACGACAACAAACGTCGCAGCGCGCGCGGGCTGCTCGGTGTGGCGCGCGATCTCGTCGCGAGCCTGGTCGAGCGAGGCCTGAACATGCCCGACGCCGCGGCGTTGATCCGCGGCGATCCGATCCTCGAGCCGAAGCCACGGGCGCAGCCGCCGGTCGCGACCGTCACACTCGCGGAGATCTACGCCGCCCAGGGGCACACCGACCGCGCCGCGGCGATGCTCGAGGAAGTGCTGCAGAAGGAGCCCGATCACGAGATCGCGCGACGCATGTGGACGCGCGTGACGCGCGAGGCGGCGGCATCGAATCCGCAGGCGTCGGTCGCCCCGCTGCCCGAGCCGGAGCGCGAGTCGTCCGTGCCCCCGCCGGCGGAGATCGTGCCCGCGCCCACGCCGGCGCCCGGCCCGGCGCCGCCGGCCGCGGACGCGGTGGTCGCGCTCGTGCGTGACGACGGCGTGGGCGTCTACTGGGAGATCAGCGAGCGCAGCCTCGCGCGCGCGCACCGGCGGGCTCCCGACGGGAGCGTTGTCGTGAGCGTTGTCGTGATGGTTCCGGACTGGGATGGCGCGCGCCGCATCGAGCACGAGATTGCCGCGGACACGCCGCGTGGCAGCGCGCTCGCCGCCGCGGCGCCGCACGGCTCGGTCGTGCGCGCGGCGCTCGGTTGGAAGTCGAGCCACAGCTTCGTGCCGTTCGCGGTGGGCGCCGCGCTCGCGCCGTCCGGCGCGGCCGCGCGGGGCGGCGTGGAGCGGCGCGCGCTCGAGCACCTCGCGAGCGCCAGCTGAGATTCCGCGCAACCGCCGGCGTGCTTGGCCCGACCGGCGTTGCATGCTCGCCAGCCGAAGCCTGCCCGTCATCGCCGCTGCTCTCGTCCTGCTCGTCGCGCCGTCGCTCCGCGCCGAGCCCTGGGATCAGCCGCTCCGTCTGGGAAACAGCGACGGATTGTTGCTGTTGTCGCTCCGCGGCGGAGCCGGCACGCACTCCACCGGGCGCGCCGAGACCGTCGCCATGGTCGAGCTGGTGGTGCCGCTCGATTGCGTCGCGGCGCCGCGCGCGGCGCTCGCTGAAGGGCCGTCGGACGACGACCGCGGTCCCGCGCCGGACCGGCACCCCGATGCCCCGAGCGGCCACGACAGCGGCGTCACGCCGCGTTCATTGCTCGACGCGCGACTGGCGCGGCGGGCGGTGCGCGTCGCGCTCGCGGCCGCCGGCTACGCGGCCGCGGCGCGCCGGCTCGATTCGCTGGGCGCGCGGGCAAGATTGTCGGCGACGCTGCCGGAGGTGCGGCTGCGCGCGGCGCGGACCAGCGACGAGTCGTTGCGCCTCACGCCCACGACGACGGATCCGTACCGCTACACCCAGGCGGGCGGCACCACGCTGTGGTTCGAGGCGCGCCTCACCTGGCGGCTCGACCGGCTGGTGTTCGCGAAGGAAGAGCTCGCCGTTGAACGCCTGCGGCGCGAGCGCGAGCAGGCACGCATGGCGCTGGTGCAGAAGGTGCTGGCGGCGCTGTTCGCGTGGCAGCGCGCCGCGCTCCGTAGCGTCGATCAAGCGCTGCTGCCCGAGGAGCGCGCCCAGGCTGAGCTCGACCAGATGGAGGCCGAGCTTACCCTGGACGTGCTCACCCGCGGCTGGTTCAGCGCGGTGCTGCGCCGCCGCGGCGGCGAGTCGGCACCCTAGCTCGCCGGCTGCAGCACCGAGAACACCGCGCCGACGGGATCCATCAGCGTCGCGAAGCGGCCGACGCCCGGGATATCCATCGGCGGGAACAGTAGCTGGCCGCCCAGCTGCTTGGCGCGATCCGCGGTGGCGTCGGCGCTCTTCACGCTGAAGTACGCGCCCCACATCGACGGCGCGTCGCCCATCTCCTTCGGCTTCGCCATCAATCCGCCGGCCTGCGCGTCGCCGTTCTTGAGGATGGTGTAGGTCGAGTCGCCCATGGGCATCGCCTCGGGCTTCCACGCGAACAGCTCCGAGTAGAACTTGCCCGCGGCGTCGACGTTCGCGGTCATCAGCTCGTTCCAGCACAGCGCGCCGGTTCCGCCGTACAGGAAGGTGCCCATCGACTGCTTCTGCTGCCACGCGCCGAACACGGCGCCCGCCGGATCCGCGATCACGTTCATCACGCCCATGCCCACGTCCATCGGGCCGGCCAGCACGGTCCCGCCGAGCTTCTTGGCCTTCGCCGCGCACGCCTCGGCGCTCTCCACCCCGACGTAGCCGAGCCAGTGCGGCGGCGCGCCCATTTTCAGCGCCTGCTCGGGGAGCTGCATCAAGCCGGCGACGTGCTTGCCGCCGAGCGTGAACATCGTGTAGTCCGCGCCGCCGGCGGAAGGCATGTCGATCGCCTCCCAGCCGAACAGCTGGGTGTAGAACTCGCGGGCACGCTTCGGATCGGTGGTGTTGACCTCGATCCAGCAGAACGATCCGGTGACTGCATCCTTGAACTCGGGCATGGGCTTTTCCTCCTCCGGGTTCCACAGGGCGCGTCAGCGCCGCCGCGGCGTCAACCGCCGTCGCATCCCGAGGATTTCCGGTGGGTCTACGCGCCCTTGCAATCGACGCTGTCGACGAGGGGGTCGGGCGCGACGCACTTGCCGGAGGCCTGGTCGCAGCTGAGTGACGCGCACTCGAGCCCGCCGCCATTCGCGCTGCACGCCTCGCCGTCGCCCTTGCCGGCGGTGCAGTTGCCGCTCTGCGCGTCGCAGTAGTTGCCGAGACCGCACTCGAGATCGAACGCCTTGGTCGCGTCGCACTTCGATCCGACGGGCGTCGCCGACTTGCACGTGCCTTCCAGGGGCTGGGTCTGGGTGAGGGCGACGTCGCAGTACAGCCCGGCGCTGCAGAAGTCCGGCTTGGCGCCGCTGCCGATCTCGCACGCCTCGCCGGCGGAGAGCAGCCGTCGCCACGTGCAGACGTGGGTCGTCTTCTCGCAGTTCACCGACACGCTCGGGTCGTCGGAGTGCGCGCACTGGCCGTCGCGCTGGCAGCTCGCGCCCTCGGCGAGCTGTCCGGTGAAGATGTGCTGGCACGGCGCGAGCTTCGCGAACGTGTCCGCGAGATTGGCGATCGACAGCCGACACTGTGCGTCGAGCTGCTTGATGTACGCCAGGCATGTGTCGATGCTCGACGCGTCGAAGCTCATGCTGCCGGCCTTGACCTCGTCGACGTTGGCGTTGCAGCTGTCGAGCTCGTGCTGTTTGCAGGCGGCGTCGTCGTAGCCGATGTTCGCCGACTCGCAGCACGCCTGGCGGTCTGTGCAGAGCTGGGGCGTGACGGTGGCGCAGACCGTGTCCAGGCTGTAGCTCGACGCCGAGGAGTCGGAGCTGCCGCCGCAGCCGGGTGCCGCGACGAGACCCAGAGCCAGGAGCGAGAGCAGGGCGGACAGGCGCAGGGGAGACTTCATGACGCTGGCGCCGAGCACGGATCGGGCCAAACGGGCGAGCCTCTGGTTTCTTGCGGGTCCGGCGCGGAATCGTGGCGGGGCGTTCACACTGCAGGCGTGACGCGCCGATACCGCGCCGGGCCGGCGTGGCTGGCAAACCCGCCCGACCCGTTGTAGACAGCGGCCCATGCTCGCCGAGACCCGCAGCACCCTGTCCGACCTCCAAAGGCGCGTCGATGCGCTAAGGGGGTTCTCTTTGACGTCCCGAAGCTGAAGCGCGAAATCGAGGAGCTCGACGCCCTGTCGGCGGCGCCCGATTTCTGGAACGACCCGGACAAGGCCCAGACCACGACGCGGCGGCGCTCGATCGCCGCGGAGAAGCTCGGGCTGGTCGAGAAGCTCACGCGCGACGTGACCGACGCGGCGGAGCTGCTCGAGCTCGGCGCGTCGGAGAACGACGAGAGCGTCGTCGCCGACGTCGAGCAGCAGGTCGCCGAGCTCGAGACGCGCGTCCGCAAGGCGGAGCTCCAGCGCATGCTGAGCGGCCCCGTCGACCACACCAACGCGATCGTGAGCATCCACCCCGGCACCGGCGGCACGGACGCCAAGGACTGGGCGGAGATGCTGCTCAGGATGTACCTCCGCTGGTGCGAGCGCCGCGGCTACAAGACCGAGATCGTCGACTACCAGGTGGGCGACGAGGCGGGCATCGACGGCGCGTCGTTCACGGTGGCGGGCCCGAACGCGTACGGCTACCTGCGCGCCGAGATGGGGGTGCACCGGCTGGTGCGCATCAGCCCCTTCGACGCCAACGCGCGCCGGCAGACGAGCTTCGCCGCAGTCGAGGTCACGCCCGACGTGGAGGACGAGATCGACATCGAGGTCAAGGACACGGATCTCGACGTCTCGACGATGCGCGCCGGCGGCAAGGGCGGCCAGAACGTGAACAAGGTCGAGACCGCCGTGCGCATGACGCACGTGCCGACGGGCATCGTGATCGTGTGCCGCGCCGAGCGGAGCCAGCACCAGAACCGCGCGATGGCGCTCAAGATGCTGAAGGCGAAGCTGTACGAGATCGAGCTCGAGAAGCGCGAGCAGGCGCAGAAGATGTACGAGGCGACCAAGGGGCAGATCGCCTGGGGAAACCAGATCCGCAGCTACGTGATGCAGCCTTACCAATTGGTGAAGGATCTGCGGACCGAGCACGAGACCGGCGCCGTGAGCGACGTCCTCGACGGAGACCTCGATCCGTTCATCGAGGCGTACCTGATGAAGAACGCGGACAAGGCCGCGCCGATCACTCCGCCCGGGAAGGCGTAGGCACCCAGTGGCACACGATCTGAGCGGCAAGAACCTGGTCGTCACCGGCGGCGCGGGCTTCATCGGGTCGCACCTGGTGCGTGCGCTCGTACAGCGCGGCGCGGGCCGGGTCGTCGTGATCGACAGCCTGCGCTACGGCGATCCGGGCAATCTCGGCGGCGTCGACCGCGTCACCCTCGTCAAGCACACGCTGGGCTTCGACGCGCCGGACGAGCTGGCCCGCGCGCTCGAGGGTGCAAACTACGTCTTTCATCTGGCGGCCGAGAAGCACAACCAGTCGAAGGACGACCCGCTCCGCGTCTACAAGGCGAACATCGAGGGCACCCACACGCTCTACGATCTGGCGTGCCGCGCCGGCGTCCGGAAGCTCTTGTTCAGTTCCTCGCTGTACGCCTACGGACGCCTCTCGGGGGCGCCGTTCGTCGAGACGGAGGTGCCCAGGCCGCACACCGTCTACGGCATCACCAAGCTCGCCGGCGAGAACCTGCTCGACCATTTCGCGGCGACCACGGGAGTGGAGCGCTGCGCGCTGCGCTACCTCTTCGTGTACGGGCCGAAGCAGTTCGCGGGCATGGGCTACAAATCCGTGATCGTGAAGAGCCTCGAGCGCCTGCTCGACGGACAGGCTCCGGTCATCTTCGGCGACGGCCAACAGACGCTGGACTACGTGTTCGTCGACGACGTGGTGGACGCGACGATCCGCGCGATGCAGGGCGACACCAACGGCGAGGTCCTGAACGTCGGCTCCGGGGAGGCGACGAGCGTCGATCGGTTGATCCGTCTGATGATCGAGGTGAGCGGTCGCGACGTCGAGCCGTTGACGGGCGACGCGGACTGGACGGCGGGAAGCTTCCGCGTGGGCAACGTCGACAAGATCGCCGACCGGCTGGGCTGGCGCGCCACGACGTCGCTGCGCGACGGGCTCGCGCGCACGCTGTCATGGCTTCGCGACAACAGATAGCGACCTGGCTACGCGCGCACGGCGCGTACGCGGCGGTCTGCGCCGCGCTCGGCGTGCTCGTGGTCGTGCCATGGTGGAGCTCGACGCTGCTGCCGCTCATGGACTACTCGCAGCTGCTCACGTTCGTGCGCGCCTTCCAGGACATGGGCAAGGCCGGTTCGCCGTTCCACGGCACGTACACGACGGGGTTTCCGATCTCGCCGCTAGTGCTGCCGATCGTGCTGATGGACGTCCTCGGCCGCGTCTCGTCGGTCGAGACCGCCGGGAAGATCCTGATCACCCTGTACGCGATTGGCTTGCCGGCGGCGGCGGCGTTCCTGCTCTCGAGCGTCGGGCAGAGCCGCTGGAACGTGGTGGGCGTGTTCCCGCTCGTGTTCAGCAAGTGGGTCAGCTCGGGCTTCTTCGCGTTCTTCACCGGCGCGCCGCTGGTGTTGCTCGCCTACGCATTCGCGGTCCGGCACTTCGCCAAGCCCACGCTCAGGCGCGGCGTCGCCCTGGCGCTGATCCTGAGCACGCTGCTCTTGTGGCACGCGTTGCTGGAGGCCGAGGCGCTGCTGGGCGTGGGGCTGCTCTGGCTGTTCTGGCCCGCGCCCAGCTGGCGCGCGCGCTGGCTCTCGCTCGTGCCGTTCGCGTTGCCGCTCGCGCTGATGGCGGTGTGGTTCGGCGCGAACTTCCACGGTCCGCAGCCGCCGGTCGCGCGCACCGTCTGGCCGACGTTGGCGCAGCACTTCGACGCCCAGCAGTTCTTCAGCAAGCTGTTCATGCTCTTCCCGCACTCGGACGTCTACGCGAAGGCGCTGCTGCTCGCGCTTGTCTCCGGGCTCGTGCTGGGCGCGCGCCAGCGGTTGTTCGCCGCGCCGGACGCGCCGCTGTCGGGCTGGCGTGTGCACAACCCGCTGGCCGTGTTCGCGCTGGTGGCGATGGCGTGTTACCTGGCTTTCCCCGAGGCGACGCTCCACGCCGAGATCATCAACCAGCGCTTCGGCTGGTTCGCAGCGCTGTATCTCGTGCTCGCCTGGAGCTGGCCCGGGCTTTGGGCCGCCAGGGCGGCGGCCGTCGCGTTGGTGGTCGCGGTGGCGGGCGCGTATCTGCTCGACGTCGACGCCCGCTTCCGGCAGTTCCACAGCGAGACGGTCGGTGCTTCGCGCCTGATCGACACGCTTCCGGACGGAAGCACGCTGATCGCGCCGCTCCAGAACGGCGACACGCAGGCCTTCCAGAACGTACCGATCCGGGAAATCCAGCAGTACGCGACCGCGCGCAAGGGCGGGCTGCCCACCACGTCGTTCGCCGGCTACGGCCTCAACTACATCCGCTTCGTCCACGGCAACCCGATGCCGGATCTGTCCGCGCGCAACTGGCAGCGATCCTCCGGGCTCATCCGCTTCGACTACGTCCTGCTGCGGAAGCCGGACGCGCGGGTATTGGCGTCGCGAAAGACGCGCGTGGTGCGCCGCGACGGCGATTGGGTGCTGCTCGGCGTGTGTGGCTCGAAGCGTTTCCCGCGCTGCCCCGGCGGTTGAGTCAGCTGGCGGTGCGGGTCCGGTCGGGCGCGCGCGCCTGGAAGTCGACCGGTAGGCGCGACACGCTGGCGAGGCGCTTGCCCGTGCGCACCATCTCCACCGAATCGACGAACTCCACGTCGATCCGCATGTCGTGGCCGAGATAACTGCGGAAGGTCGCCAGAATCTCCTCCAGAACATCGTCGGAGTAGCGGCCGCCCTTGACCACGCGGAACGCCATCGCGCCCTGCGTGTCCTGGACCACCTGGAAGCGCTGGATCGCGTGGTCGAACTCCTTCAAGTAGTGCGCGAAGAAGGTGCCCGGGAGATAGCGCCCGTCCGTGCCCTGGATGATCGACTGGATGCGGCCTTCGATGTTGCCGATCAAGGGCAAGCCGCGGCCACACGAGCACTGCTTCGACGGATCGACGGCGACCGCTAGATCGCCGATCCGGTAGCGAACGAACGGCAGGCAGTAGTTGTTTAGATCCGTGATCACGACCTCGCCCGTCTCGCCGGGCGCCACCGGGCGACCGTCTCGCAGGATCTCGACGATGTAACCCTCGCCGACGACGTGGTGACCGCTGTGCGCGTCGCACTCGTAGGCGATGCCGGAGAACTCGCGCGCGCCGTACTTGTCGAAGACCTTGCAGCCGAACGCGTCCTCGATGAGCTTCCGGCTCTGCGCCGGCAAGGTCTGTGCGCTCGTCATGATCGCGCGGGGGTGCACGCTCACCGAGCCGTGCGTCGCGACGTAGTGCGCCAGAAAATCCAACGCTTCCGCGTAGCCGTCCAGCAGCACGGGTTTCCACGCAGCGATGCTCTCGACCATCTGCGCCAGCCCGCTCTCGTTCATCTCGAACACCGGCACGTACAGGCGCCGCTGCATCCAGGCGTCGAGCCGCTCCTTGAGCGCCTGCTCCTTGCTCATGCCCAGCGTCTGGTGCCACAGCCGAACGCTCGGGTCGCCGAACTCGAATCCGGTCCACTCTTGCGCGCGCAGCGTCGCGGCCCAGCGGAACTCCAGCTGCGAGCGGTCGGCGTAGCAGACGAACGGTTCCCCGGTGGAGCCGCTGGTCGTGATCTTGAGCACCTGGTTCTTGTCGTGGTTTTCGCTCAGGATGTCGAAGTAGAGGTGCTCGCGGATGTCGCTCTTGGTCAAGAACGGCAACTTGTGCAGATCGTCCTGGCCGCGGATGTCCTCCGGCCGCAACGTGAGCGACTTCATCCGCTCGCGGTAGTACGGCACGTTGCGGTAGGCGTGACGCACCAGGCGGCGCAGCTTCTCGTCCTGCAGCTCGCGCAACTGGCTCGGCGCCAGCCACTGCGTCTTGCCGAGCATCTCGTAGTAGCGCTCTACGTCGCGCGTGATCATCCAGTGCGTCTGCTCGAAGGTGGAGACGTAGACGTCCCACCTGAGCTTGCGCGCCGGCGACATCGGCTTGCTGCGGTCGAGCACAGGGTAGCGGCGCAAGAACTGTTGCGACACGTCGCGCGTCGGATGATGGAAGCGGTACTCCCAGGCGGCCTTGCCGAGATCGATCAGCGAACGCCCGGCAGCGCGGTACGCCGTGCCGTCGAGGAAGCTCTTCCCCGCGCGGCGGTTCTCGAACAGCGTCTCGACTTCCTTGTACGAGTAGCCCTTCGCGTGCGCGGCGACCATGATGAAAGACTGCCAGTACGCGTACTTCCCCTCGTACGTCAGCAGGTCCTCCATCACCTCTTTGCCGCACATCAGAAAGCCGCTCTTGTTGTCGGAGAGCTCCATGCCGAAGGTGCCGTTCAGCAGGCGGTTGAAGCCACGACTCAGGTGATAGCGGGCGCCGCGCTCGCGACCGACCGGGCTTCGCCAGCCCTGGACGACGTCGATGCTGTGCTCGAACAGCTCACGATAGAGCCGGAGCAGGTCTTCGGGCTGATACTGCAGGTCCGAGTCGATCACCGCGACGGTGGGAGCCCGCGCGGCCGCGACGCCCGTCTTCCAAGCGTTCGCGATTCCGAGATTCGTGTGGTGGAAGCGACCCACGACGCGGTCCGGGTACTCGACGGCCAGGCGCTCGATCTCCGCCCGAGTCCCGTCGCTGCTGCCGTCGTCGACCAGGATCAGCTCGCCCGGGAGGTCACCGTGCGTGAACACGTTGAGCACGCGGCGCGTGAGCTCGCCGACGTTGAGCTCCTCGTTGAAGCAAGGAGCGATGACCGAAAGCGCGTAGTCCGTCATGAAGGCCGGAGAACATAGCACGAACTCCCTTGCCTCCTCCGCGCGCGTGCGCGCATGTTCGCGGTCGTGGAATATGCGCAGGACAATCCTCTGCCCTTGGCGTGCATTGGATTGCTCCTGGTTCTTCCCGGCGTGTTCCTGGCGGGCGTCCCGGTGGTCGAGCGCGCGCTGCGGGATGTGCGGTCGCGCGCGACGGTCGCGCCGGGGTTGGGCCTGTGCTTGTGGCTGATCGTCGTCGAGCTGGCGGGTCGCGCCAGCCATTCGTTCGTCGCGTCGTTCGTCGGCGGGACGCTGGCGGTGGGGCTGTTCGGGTATGCGGCGCTGGCGCTGCGCCTGCGAAAGAGCGCGATCCGGATCCCGCGCGTGCGCCCTCCGTGGCCGCTGGTCGTCGTCGCGGTGCTCGGCGTCGCCGTGATCGTGCCCGCGACCCTGCTGAACTTCCACGACGAGCTCACGGTCGCCGGACACTGGGTGACGATCGGGCAGCTGCAGAACGGCCACTTCCCACCGCGCTTCCCGACCTTTCCCGAGTACGAGCTGCGCTACCACTACGCCTTCGACGTCTTGGCCGCGATGGTGTCGGGCCTTTTCCGGACCGGCATCGCCCGCAGCATCGACGTCACCACGCTGGTGCTGTGGTTCTACACGATCGTGCTCCTGTATCGCGTGGGCGAGCGTTTCGTCGACGAGCGCCGCGCCTGGCTGACGCCGGTGGTCGCGCTGTTCGGCGGCGGCGTGCCGTTCTTCTGCCGCACCGCCCACGACACCCTGGGCCCGCACCTGCTCGGCCAGTGCAAGATCGACGGGCTTTGGCTCGCGCCGTCGACGGCGAGCGAGTTCTTCCAGCATCCGTTTTCGCTCGGCTTCCCGCTCGCGCTGATGCTGGTCCTCGTGCTGGCGGAGCGCGACGCGCCGTCGCTTGCCGCGCGCGGCGTCGCCATGGGCATCGTGCTCGTCGCGCTCGCGACCAGCCAGATCGTCGTGTTCGCGACGGTCGGGACGGCGGCGCTCGCGGCGGAGTGCCTGCCCGCCGGTCGTCTCGACGTGCGCCGCGCGGGGATTGCGCTCGCGATCGGGATCGCGGCGCTGGTCTTGGCCCGGGTGATGGGCGGCTTCTTCGCGCCGGCGCCGTACCAGGCGCGGGCCGCGCTCGAGCTGCACCTCGGCGTCACCACCACGGCTGGCGGCAGCGTGCGCTGGATGGCGCAGACCTTCGGCCTGTTGCTCGTCGCCGGACCGATCGGCGTGTTCTTGCTGCGGCGCGAGCGCTTGCTGTTCGCAGCCGTGATCGCCGGCTGCCTCGTCGTCATCAACACGCTTCGCTATGCGCACTCGTGGGACATCGTGAAGTTCGGGACCGTCGGCGCGTTCTTCCTGGGGATCTCGTCGAGCGCGAGCGTCGCGTGGCTGTTGCGGCGCGCGACCGCGTCCTTGCTGGCCCGCGTTGCGCTGCGACTGGCGGCGGTGGCCGGGCTATCGGCGATCGTCGCGGCGGGTGCCGCGTTCCACTATGTGATGATCCGTGACGTGCCGGGCGCCTACCACGAGCGACCCGAGAAACTCTCCAAAGACGACGCGACGATGCTGGCCTACCTGCGGCGGCACGTCCGTCCCGGCGAGATCGTCTTCCGCGATCAGCGCCAGGCCCTGGGCTACGCGCAATGGGGAGGGATCGCGACGCCGTTCCCCGTGTACCCGACGCCGAGCTTCGGCTTTCCGCCTTCGGCGATTGCCGCGCGTTGGCGCTTGCTCCGGCGGCCGTCGCCGGACGTCGACGCGTACCGGGCGCAGGGCATGCACTGGTTCGTACTGTCGCGCGCCGATCGCGCGCTCCAGGCCCGGATGATGCGCTGGGTCTCCGCGGGCACGGCGCGGCCGGTGCTCGCGTCGGGATCGCTCTCGTTGTTCGAGCTCTTGCCGCGCCGTTGATCACGGACGGCACAGGAAGCACGCGCGCAAGGGAAACCAATCGAAGGGGGCGGACCCGCGCTCGACCACGCGCAGGTGGCGCTTCAACAGCCGCTCGAATTGCCACGGCCACCACTGGTGCAGGTGATACTCGTCGCCTCCCCAGTTCACGCGATTGCCCAGCGCCCATCCGAGCGGTGTGCGCCGCACGATGCGCTTCAAGCCGTTGATCATCGGATCCACCGGCACGGTGATCACGGCGCGGCCGGCCGGCGCGAGGAGCCGTGCGATCTCGGCGACGACCTCGTCCGGATTCGTCGTGTGCTCGAGCACCTCGGTGCAGATCACCGCGTCGAAGCTCGCCGCGGGCAGGCCAAGCTCGGTGATCTGGCCCTTCTTGAACTCGACGTCGTAGCCGTGGAGATTCTTCCGCGCCGTGTCGAGGAACACGTCGGACACGTCGACCGCGACCAGGTGCGCCTGGGGAAACATCCGCAGCACGTGCCCGCCGCCCGAGCCGACCTCGAGCAGCGTTTCCCCCGGGCGCGCCGCGACCATGTCGCGGATGATCGCCAGACGACGTTGCTCGACGAACCGCACCACCCGCGGCGAGCGCTCGTAGTAGTCGTCGATGGGGTGCTCGCGCGCCAGGCGGTCGTTCAGCGCCTCCACGTCGCGGTCGGTGTGCAGCTCGGTCATGGCGGTGGCGGAAGGTAGCATCCGCGCGCGCTCCGATCCCGCATCTTTCGTCAGCGGCGCCCGCGGCGCTCCAGCCACGCTTCGGCGAAATCGAGCAGCTTCGCCGCGTAGCGCGGGTTGTGGACGCCGGCGGCCGGATCCTCCACCACCAGTCGCACGGCCGCGATCGCACGCCGCGCGTCGGCGTCCTCCTTCACGCTCTCGCTCTTCGCGTGCAGCGGCTTCGTGTCCTTTCCGGTCTGCCGGCCCGGCGCGGCATCAAGCTTCGCGAGCAGCCGTCGCGCGCGCGCCTGGAGGTCACGTGGCTCCGGCGCGCCGCCCTTGTGGCAGCGCGAACACGCCGCCGGCCGCGCCGTGAAGTCATGACCTTCCCCCAGCACCTGCGAGTCCGGCGGCGTTGCGCCGTGACACGCGATGCAACCTCCAGCGAGCGCGTGCGGCGGCGACTTGGCGTCGGGCTGCGCCGGGCCGACCTCGTAGAGCAGGTTGCCGGCGCTCGCGCCCGGCGCGCCGTCGTCCTTGTCCGACGCGTGACAGCCGAGGCACACGCCGGACGCGCGAGCGTTGTCGTCCACGCGTGGCGCGAAGCCCGCGGGCAGCGCCACGTCGCGCAGCAGCGCGCGGCCCACGTGCTTGCCGTGTGGCGCGTGACACGCGGCGCAGGCGATGCCGAACGCGGCGTCGGGCGGCGGTGCGGGATCCGCGCGGTATGCGCCCAGGCGCGCGAGGAAGCCCGCCGTGGTGTGGCAGCGCGCGCACGCGCCCTCGCGCGTCGCGGGAGCGAGGTCGCTCTTCGCCATGCGGCTCTTCCGCCACGCCACGACGTGGCCGTAGCGCGGCGGCGCGTCGTGACAGGTGGCGCACACGTCGCTGCGGAGCACGGTCCAGCGCGTGCCGCGCTCGGGGATCATGCCCGGGCCGTGACACGCGGTGCAGGTCACGCCGCCCACGCGCCGGAGCGCCCGCGGCACGTCGTTCCACGTCGTCGCGGCGCGCGCCGCGGGAAACACCCACGCGAGCTCGCGCGCCACGGCGAGGAAGCCGCCGTCGGCGACGCCGGGCTCGCCCGCCGCGTGACACGAAAGCGTGCAGGCCGAACGCGCTCCGGCGAGCTTGCCGTCGATGGCGCGCGCGAGCACCGTGGTCATGGGGCTGGTCGCGGCGAGACGCTCGGCGTCCGCGTGGCACCCGGAGCGACCGCAGTCGAGGGGCGTCCCGCTGTGCGTGCCGGCGGTCAGCGCGAGCTCTCGCCCGGCGCCGTCCGCCAGCACGTAGCGACCGCGCTTGTCCGCCATGAACGTCTCCGCGCTGACCTCTGCCGCGCTCTCCGGCGGCGCCTTCACGAGGTGCCAGCCGTCGCCGCCCAGCCACACGCGCTGGCCGATGGCGAGACTCGGCAGACCGCTGGCGCGCGGCGCCGACGCCAGGCGCACGATCTGCCTGGTCGTTCGCCGGCCGTCGCTCCACGTCGCTTCGAGCGCGACCGCACCGCGCGTGCGCGGCGACAGCGGGACGATGCCCCAGGGGAGGGGACCTTCGCGCGCGTCCCGCAGCGGCCGCGTGTGGAGCGAGAGCGAGAAGCCGTTCTTCGCGGTCCGGAGCTCGAGCGGCGCTCCCCCGGTCTGCTTCCAGGTGACGCGGCCGGCGACCGCGGCGCGGCAACCGGGACGGAGCTCGATCGTGACGTCGCGGTCGAAGCCCACGGCCGCGCGCTCGTCGCCGGCGTCGAGCCACGCTGCGATGCGCGCGCGTCGCTCGTCGCCCGGCTTCGCGCCGCCGAGGTCCACGTCCAGCGGACACGCGTCGGGGACCTCCACGCGCAGCTTCCGCGCGCCGGCATCGACCCGCACCAGCAGCGATCGTCCGACGCGCGTCGCGCTGCGCACCGCGGTCGACGGCGTGAACGTCGCGTGCTCGAGCGCGTCGCCGAGACCGTACGGCGCGTCGACGCGCAGCGTGACCGGCGCGGGCTGCGCGTGCTCGGCGCACGCGGTCGCGACCAGCGCCGCGGCGATCCAGCGGCGCTTCACGGCGCCCTCCGACACGTCCCGAACGCGCAGCGCTCGCCCGCGCGGCAGTCCTGGTCGAGCCAGCAGTCCGGCGCCGGGGCGAGCGGCAGGCACACGCCGCTCGCGCACGCGCTGCCCGCCGGGCAGCCGCTGCCGCACGCTCCGCCGAGCGCGAGCCGGCCGCCGTGCTCGCACAACCGCGCCACGTCGCCGCCGGTGTGGTCGAAGCGGCAATGCCACGGCCCGGCGCCGTCCGGATAGTCCGGCGCGAAATCGACGCACACGCGCTCGCCGGGCTTGCCCCGGCGGCTCCCGCAGGAAAATCCCGGATCGGCGCGGCCGGCGGCGATGCCCGAGGCCGGCGCGATGAAGTGGCACAGGACGGCGCCGTCCAGATCCGCGCACTCCCACTGGCCGTCGTCGGGAAGCCGCGCGAAGCGCTGGGTGCACAGCGTGCCGGTGCACACGAACTTGCCCGCGCCGAGCGCGCGATCCGCGCACACGCGCGCCGCGCCGGAGCCCGAGCAGCGCCACGCGCCCAGGTGCGGCGCGTCGGGGATGGGGCGCCGCACGAGGCGCGGCACGCGCGGCTCTGCGGCGGCGAAGCACGCGCGGCGCTCGCCCACGTCCATGCACGCGTCGCCGACGTCGCCGGGCGCCGGCGCGGCGACGAAGCGCGGGGCGTCCGCGACGCGCACGTCGGGCGGCGGCACGCGGCGCTCCGTACACGCCGCCGACGTCGCGCCGACCACGAGCGCGACGAACGCGCGAGTCCGGCACAGTGACGCCACGCCGCGCGAGCCTATCGCGCCGCGCGCCCCGGGATCACCGACGCCGCTGCGCGCACGCGGATTCCGCGCCGGACCGGCATCAGGCAAACACAAGCCCGCGACGATCCGGGGTCGATATCCCTGCGGGCGCGCCGCGGCGCTTTGGTGTACTTTCCGGGGCGCGATGAAGGGGGTGCTCCTGGTCCTTGCGATCCTGCTTGCCGGTGCGGGCTGCGGCAGCACCGATACGCCCGTCTTCGGCGGTACGGACGGCGGAGCGGGCGATGCTGGCGGCAGCGATGGCGGCGCGTCGTGCGGAAACAGTCTGGACTGCGCGACCAACCAGGTCTGCGACCCGGCTACGCACCGCTGCGTCGAGTGCCTGGGCGTGGCGGACTGTCCCGCGAACAACGACTGCGCGGACCACAAGTGCGTGCCGTTCCAGTCGTGCACGTCGTCGCTCGACTGCCCCACGGACCAGGTCTGCGATCCGGCGTCCGCCCGCTGCGTGCAGTGCGTCGGGGACGCCGACTGCAATCCCGGCGAGACGTGCGCCGGCCACGTCTGCCGTACCGGTTGCCAGAGCGACCTGCAGTGCACGCCGCAAGGCCTCCTGTGCGACATGGCGAAGGGCTACTGTGTGGAGTGCATCACCCACGACGACTGCACCGCCGACGAGTTCTGCAGCCAGGGCGCGTGCAAGCCCGACGTCTGCCAGGCCGGCACGTCGTCGTGTCAGGGTACCGCGGTAGTCACGTGCGACGACGTCGGTTCCAGCCTGGGGGCGCCCCAGCAGTGCCAGTACGTGTGCCTCGCCGGCGCGTGCTCCGGCGTCTGCGCGCCCGGCGCGGTGCGCTGCAGCGGTCAGGTGCCGGAGACGTGCGACGCCAGCGGACAGTGGGCGCCTGCCGCTGCTTGCCCATACGTGTGCTCCGCCGGCAGCTGCATCGGCACGTGCACGCCCGGGGAAGCGCGCTGCAGCGGCCAGCTGCCGGAGACGTGCGACGCGAGCGGCAACTGGCAGGGGTCCGCGTCCTGCCCGTACGTGTGCTCGGCGGGCGCCTGCACGGGATCGTGCCAGCCGGGCGCCGTTCGTTGCAGCGGTCTGGTTCCCCAGAGCTGCGACGCGTCTGGGCAGTGGCAGGACAGCGGCGCGGCGTGCGCGTACGTGTGCGCTGCCGGAGCCTGCAGCGGCGTGTGCACGCCCGGCTCCAAGGAGTGCAACGGCGTCGTGCCGCGGACCTGCAGCTCGTCCGGGCAGTGGCAGGACGGCAGCCCGTGCTCGTACCTGTGCAGCAGCGGCGTGTGCACCGGATCGTGCACGCCGGGCTCGAAGCAGTGCAGCGGCAAGCAGCCCCAGAGCTGCGACAGCGCGGGAACGTGGCAGAACGCGGGCAGCGCCTGCCAGTACGTGTGCGATTCGGGCGCGTGCACCGGCGTATGCACGCCGGGCTCCAAGGACTGCAACGGCAAGCTGCCGCGCACATGTGACGCTTCGGGTCAGTGGCAGAGCGGGACAACGTGCCAGTACCTGTGCATCGCCGGCGCGTGCAGCGCGTGCTCGCCCGGCACGAAGCGCTGCAGCGGTCTGGACCGGCAGACCTGCGACTCGAACGGCCAGTGGCAGACGGACGCGACCTGCACGAACCCACACGGGCAAGCCGTGTGCACGTCCGGTGCGTGCGCGCCCGTGTGCGACGCGGACTACGACGACTGCGACGGCAATCTGGACAACGGCTGCGAAGCGTCGCTGCAGACGGACAGCAACAACTGCAAGAGCTGCGGGACCCAATGCGGCTCCGGCAAGAGCTGCGTCGCGGGCACCTGCAAGACCGGGTGCGTCGCGGAAGAGGCCGTCGGCGGCAGCCATGCGTGCGCGCGCAAGCTCGACGGCACGGCGTGGTGCTGGGGACTCAACAGCTACGGCCAGATCGGCGTCGGCAACAATACGTCGCCGCAGCCGACGCCGCTCCAGGTGACCGCGCTGGGCACCGACGTCGCGTCGCTGGCGACGGGGGACAACGAGAGCTGCGCCGCGAAGACCGACGGCACCCTGTGGTGCTGGGGCCAGAACACCTACGGCGAGATCGGCGACGGCACCACGACGACGCCGCGGACGTCGCCCGTCCAGGTCACGACCCTGGGGACCACTGCGGACCGGGCCGCGCTGGGCACGTACCACGCGTGCGCGCTGGACAAGAGCGGCAGCCTCTGGTGCTGGGGCTACAACTACTACGGTCAAGTGGGCGACGGCACGACGACCACGCCTAGAACGACGCCGGTGAAGATCACCAGCCTGGGCTCGGTTGTCGGCGTCGCGCTCGGCTCCTATCACAGCTGCGCCGTCAAGACCGACCACACGCTGTGGTGCTGGGGCTACAACTACTACGGCGCGGTCGGCGACGGCAGCTCGCAGAACTCGCGATCGGCGCCCGTGCAGGCGACGTCGCTCGGCGCCAACGTCGCGCAGGTCTCCGCCGGCAGCTACCACACGTGCGCCGTCAAGACCGACCACACACTGTGGTGCTGGGGCTACAACAACTACGGCCAGCTCGGCGACGGCACCACGACCACCCGGCTGACGCCGGTCCAGATCACGTCGCTGGGCAGCAACGTGGCGTCCGTCGCGGCGGGCTACTCCCACACGTGCGTGCTCAAGACGGACAACACGCTGTGGTGCTGGGGCTACAACTACTACGGCCAGGTCGGCGACGGCACGACGACCACCCCGAAGACCTCGCCCGTGCAGGTCGCGCTCGGCGCGAGCGCCCTCGACGTCACCGCTGGCGGCTACGAGACCTGCGCTCGCCAGTCCTCGACGGCGCTCTACTGCTGGGGCTCGAATGGCTCGGGCCAGGTCGGCGACGGTGCGACCAGCACTGCCCGTAGCTCGCCGACGGCGACGCTCGTCACGTGCCCGTGACGCGCGGCTAGTGGCACTGCACGACGCCGCTGCAGCTGCCGACGGATTGTTGGCTGTTCGGATAGTCCTGGCAGCACTCGCCGGCGTTCTGGCAGCAGCTCGGGTCGTACAGATCGCCGCCGCAGCCGCTCGGACGATCCGTGGTCTCGGTGCACGCGCCCCACGCGCCGGTGGAGTCGCAGCTCTGCTTGCCCCAGTGGCAGTACACCGGGTCGTCGCAGTAGCGGCTCTGGCCGGGGTTGCACGTCTCGCAGTCCTGATCGTTGCAGTCGGTCTGCTTGTCGCAGTCGTCGTCGACGCCGTCGGAGCAGTTGGTCTCGCGGGCCGCGCAGCCGCACTGGCCCGGCGCCTTGCAGTCCGGATCGTCGCAGTCGATCTTGCCGTCGCAGTCGTTGTCCTTGCCGTCGTTGCAGAACGCTTCGACGAAGTACGGGAACTGGGGCGTGCAGCCGCCGGTGGGCTTGCAGTTCGCCGCGAGCACGCAGTCGGGATCCTGGCAGTCGATCTGCTTGTCGCAGTCGTTGTCCTTGCCGTCGTTGCAGATCTCCGTGGTGCCGCAGTTGCACACGCCGGCGCAATCCGGATCCTGGCAGCCGATGAGACCGTCGCAGTCGGCGTCCTTGCCGCTGAAGCAGTCCTCGCTGGTGGCGGTGGGCACGCACTGCCCGCCGGGATCCTTGCCGTCGCAGTCCTCGTCGATGCCGTTGCCCGGGATCTCGGCGCTCGGCAACGACTCGCCGACGCACGGGCCCCACGAGTTGAACTCGCCGTACGCCTGGCAGCCCTGGACGCCGTCCTTGCACGCGCCCTGGTTGCGGCGCTCCGGCGGGCCGCTCCAGCACGCCTGTGTCGTGCCGGCCTGGCAAGAGCAGCCCTCGTCGACCAGGCCGTTGCCGTCGTCGTCCTGGCCGTTGCCGCAGGTGTCGTTGCCTTGCGTCGCGCCGGCGCCGCCGCCGCTGCCGCCGCTCGCCGCGCCCGCGCCGGCGGCGCCGCCACTCGACGAGGCGCCGCTGCCGGCGTTGCCGCCCGAGCTGACCCCGGCGCTGCCGCTCGCCCCGCCGTTGCCCGCGCTGCCGTCCACCGCGGCCGAGCCGCCGTTGCCGCCATTGCCACCGCTGTGGCCGCCGGTGCCGCTGTTCGTGCCGCCGGTCGCCGAGCAGGCGACGACGACGCCGAGACACAAGCCCAGGGTAGATCGCAGGTAGCGAAGCGCCATCGAGAGCTCCTCCAGCCGAGCACACCGAGGCTACCACGCGACCGCGCCCGGGGCGCGCTGTGGACGCGCCCGGGCCCCCGCGCTAGACCGGCCGCGTCGAAAATGAGCGATCCCGGCGAAACGAGCGGCGAAGACGCGCTTGTCGCGGCGCGCCACGCCAAGGCCGAGCGCGTGCGTGCCCGGAATGCGAATCCGTTCGCCAACGACGTGGCGGTGGAGGACCGCGAGCTGGTTGCCGCGCTGCGCCAACGCTTCGCCGCGGCGCTGCTCGATGCCGCCGAGCAGCGCTACGATCCGGAGCGCGTCGCGGAGCTTTGCGCCGATCGGCCGACCCACGTGCTCGGCCGGCTGATGGCGCGGCGCGGCTTCGGCAAGGCGTCGTTCCTGCGGCTGCGGGACAGCTCCGGGGAGATCCAGGTCTTCGCCAAGAAGGACGTGCTCGGCGACGACTACGCCGAGCTCGAGGACGTCGACATCGCCGACCACATCGAGGTGCGCGGGCCGCTGATGGTCACCAAGACCGGCGAGCTCAGCGTGCAGGCGACGTCGCTCCGGCTGCTTGACCAAGGCGCTGCGCCCGCTGCCGGACAAGTGGCACGGCTTGACCGACGTGGACGCCCGCTACCGGCGTCGCTACGTCGATCTGGTCGCGAACCCGGAAGCGGCGTCGGTGCTCCGCGCGCGCTCGTTCGTGGTGCAGGGCTTGCGCGACTTCCTCGATCGTCACGGCTTCCTCGAGGTCGAGACTCCGACCCTGCACACGCTCGTCGGCGGCGCCGCGGCGCGTCCCTTCAAGACCCACCACAACACGCTCGATCTGGAGCTGTTCCTGCGCATCGCGCCGGAGCTGTACCTCAAGCGCCTGCTCGTCGGCGGGCTCGAGCGCGTGTTCGAGATCGGCCGCTGCTATCGCAACGAGGGCATCAGCACGCGGCACAATCCCGAGTTCACGATGCTCGAGTTCTACCAGGCCTACGCGACCTACGAGACGCTGATGGACGAGACGGAGCAGATGCTGCGCCACGTCGACGGCTTCGTCGCCGAGCGCATGGCGGGCATCGGGCAGCAGGCGGAGTACGAGCGCTGGGTCGCGGCGCGGCCGTTCACGCTCGCCGAGCCGTTCGTGCGGCTGCCGATGCGCGAGGCGATCCGCCGCGCCCTGGAGCTCGCCCAGCTGCCCGCGGATCTGGTCTCGAGCCGGGAATTTCCGCCGGCGCTCCGCGCGCGTTCGGAGCGCGCGGCGCAGATCGACTGGCAGAACCTCGAGAAGGGCCTGTCCGTTTGCGACAGCGACGGCGAGCGGCTGTTCGTCGCCTACGAGTACCTGGCCGAGCCGTTCCTGGCGCGAGGACTACCGCAGCCCCGACGGCTCGCGCAGCGTGCCGGTGTTCGTCATGGATCATCCGTTCGAGGTCTCGCCGCTGGCCCGCAAGAAGGACGCCGACCCGTCGCTCGTCGATCGCTTCGAGCTGTTCGTGGACTCGCGAGAGCTGTGCAACGCGTTCAGCGAGCTGAACGACCCCGACGATCAGGCCGCGCGCTTCCGGGGCCAGGCCGAGAAGAAGGCGCGCGGCGACGAGGAGACGATGGACTACGACGCGGACTACATCCGCGCGCTGGAGCACGGGATGCCGCCGGCGGCTGGTTTCGGGCTGGGCGTCGATCGGCTGGTGATGATGCTGGCGTCGCAGCCCTCCATCCGCGACGTGATCGCGTTCCCGCTGATGAGGCCGGAGTCCCCGACTCGATGATCGCCGCGCTCCCTGGCATCCCCGGGCACGAAGGCTTCGGCGAAGGCCGTCGGCATCTTCGGCAAGGCGTGGATCGCGGTCGGCCTGGGCGGTCGCATCGCGCTCGTGTGTCTCGCGCTGGTGATCGTCGCGTGGCTGGCCGTGCTCGGTTTCCGGCGCCTCGGACGCGGCGGTCGCCGTCACCTGCTGATCGGCTTGAACGTGCTGTTCCTCGTGGCCTTCGTCGGCCTCGCGCAGTGGGCGCGGCGCTTGCCGCAACCCGAGGGCACGTACTTCGTCCTGTGGCACCAGCTGGTGCGCGTCGGCGCGGCGTTGTCGGGGACGGCGTTCGTCGTCGCGTTCATGGCGCTCGCTCTGCCGTGGGTGCTCGATCGCATCGAGGGTCGCGGCTTCGTGTCGTTCGTGGCCGCTCGCCACGTGCGCGCGAGCAAGAGCGGCTTCTTGACGGTAATCTCGATCCTGAGCATCGCCGGCGTGGCGATCAGCTCGCTCGCGCTGTGCCTCGTCGTGTCGATCATGGGCGGCTTCGGCGCGGACCTGAAGCGCAAGATCCTCGGCAACAACGCCCACATCAAGGTGGAGGCCACCCAGGTCGGCGGCTTCGATCACTGGCGCCCGGTGGTGGACGACATCCGGCTCGTGTCCGGCGTGAAGGCTGCGACGCCCGTCGCGCAAGGCGAGGCGATGGCGTCGAGCGCGTCGAACACCGCCGGCGTGATCGTCCGTGGCGTGGACACCGCGACCATCGGCACGGTGATCGATCTGGTGAAGAACATCGAGGTCGGCAAGTTCAGCTACCTCGATCACCCGGCGGATCTCGCGAATCTGCCGCCGGACACCGTGATCGGCCTCGGCCCGGGCGGCGAGCACTACCTCAAGGGGCCGGACATCCGCCCCTGGATGAACGACAAGCTCGACCCGGACGTGGCCGCGGCGCTCGAGCCGCCGGACACGTTCCCCGGCGTGGTGATCGGCCGCGAGCTCGCCAAGACGCTGCACGTGTACGTCGGCGACGAGATGACGCTGGTCTCTCCGCTCGGCGACCTCGGCCCGATGGGCATCTTGCCGCGCACGCGCCGCTACCGCGTGGCCGCGATCTTCTACAGCGGGATGTACGAGTACGACGCCGCGCACGTTTACATGAAGCTCGACAGCGCGCAGGACTTCCTCGATCTGAAGCACAACATCACCGGCATCGAGGTAAAGGTCGACAACGCCGAGAACGTCGAGCCCGTCGACGTGCGGGTCAAGGCGGCGATCCACAGAAGCGATCTCGACGTGCGCGACTGGAAAGAGATGAACAAGCGCCTATTTTCGGCGCTGAAGCTGGAGCGCATCGCGACCTTCATCATCTTGTCGATCGCGATCGCCGTCGCCAGCTTCTGCATCATCTGCACGCTGCTCTTGATGGTGACGGAGAAGAGCAAGGAGATCGCCATCCTCAAGGCGATCGGCTCGAGCGATCGATCGATCCTGCGCGTGTTCATGTCCGAGGGCATCATCATCGGCGCCATCGGTACGGTGTTCGGCGTGGTCACCGGCCTGGCGTTCACGCTGAGCTTGCTCTGGCTCGGCGTGCGTCTGGACCCGGACGTGTATTACGTCGACAAGCTGCCCATCAACGTCGACCCGGTGGACTTCACGCTGGTCGCGCTCGCCGCGCTGGCGATCACGACCATCGCCACCATCTACCCGGCCATCGCCGCCAGCCGGCTGCGCCCCGTCGAAGGGATCCGCTACGAATGATCTGCCTGTCCTTCAGGATGATGCCGGTCCGGCGCGAAATCCCGCTTCGCCCCGTTCGATACCGCGCCGCCACAAACAATCCCATGAAAGATCCCGGTCGTGGCTGAAGCCCTCGTCGTCATCGAGAACCTGCACAAGAGCTTCGAGCACATGGGGCGCACGCTGCATGTGCTCAAGGGCATCGATCTGATGATCTTCCCGGGTCAGATCATGGCCATCGTCGGGCCGTCCGGCGCCGGCAAGAGCACGCTGCTGCACTGCATGGGCACGCTCGATCTGCCGTCGAGCGGTCGCATCCTGCTCGCCGGCGAGGAGCTCACGGCGATGTCGTCGACGCGACTGGCCGCGGTGCGGAACAAGGAGATCGGCTTCGTCTTCCAGTTCCACCACCTGCTCCCCGAGTTCACCGCGCTCGAGAACGTGATGATGCCCGGCCTGATCCAGGGCCGCTCCAAGCGCGACATGGAGAAGAAAGCGCGCGCGCTGCTGGCGGAGGTCGGGCTCACCGATCGCGGCACGCACCGCCCCGGCGAGCTCAGCGGCGGCGAGCAGCAGCGCGTGGCGGTGGCGCGCGCGCTCGCCCTCGACCCGAAGCTCGTGCTCGCCGACGAGCCGACGGGCAACCTGGACACGCAGACCAGCGACGCCATCCACGAGCTGTTTTTCCAGATCAACAAGGAGCACGGCACGACAATCGTGGTCGTGACGCACAACCCGTTCTTCGCCGAGAGCATGCCGCGCGTCGTGCGCATGCTCGACGGCAAGGTCGTGAAAGACGAGCGCGGGACGGGCAGCGCGGCGGTCGATCCTGTGCCGGATGCGCCGGCGCCGGCGCCCGAGGCCGCCGGCTAGCGCCCGGATTCTCGAGCCCCGGAGCCCCGGCGCCCTGGGGATTTGACCGGGTTTTCTCCCACAAAGGCCCGACGCCGCCGACGTCCTACACCGGCCGCCATTGTCAGCATCCCCATCCGCGGGATAATGATCGCCTATGAGGGCCTTGCTTCTGGGGCGAGCCAGCACGATTGGCTTCGTGCTCGGTTCAGTGGTGACGTGTGTCGGTGCGTGCTCCGCCGCCAGCGGTGGCAGCAAGGTGAACGGCACCGGCGGCTCGAGCGCAAGCGGCGGTAGCGGCGGCTTCGGCGCGACGGGCGGGATGGGCGCGACTGGCGGGTTCGGCGCGGTCGGCGGCTCCTTCGACGGGGGCGGCGGCTCCGGCGGCTTCACCGGCGACCCGAAGACGTGCGCCCAGGCCACGGCTGCCAAGTCGTACATCGGCTGCGACTTCTGGCCGACGGTCACCGCGAACAACGTGTGGTCGATCTTCGACTACGCCGTGATCGTCGCGAACGCCGGCGACACCGACGCGACCGTCACGATCGAGAAGAACGGCCAGTCGATCTCCGACACGGTTCCGGCGAACGGGCTGAAGAAGTTCTACCTGCCGTGGATCCCCGAGCTCAAGGGTCCCGACACGAACACGTGCGGCGCGGCGACGCCGATGTCGGCGTCGGTGCGCGCGACCGGCGGCGCCTACCACCTGACGAGCACCGTGCCGGTGACCGTCTATCAGTTCAACGCGCTGGAGTACAAACCCGCCGGCGGGCAGTCCGGCAAGAACTGGGGCGCGTGTCCGGGAAACCAGCCCTGCTCCCAGAACCTGGGCGCGCCCATCGGCTGTTTCTCGTACTCGAACGACGCGTCGATCCTGTTGCCGACGCCGGTGCTGACCGGCAACTACCGGATCACCGCGCAGAAGGGCTGGCCCGCCGCCGGCATTGGCCCCTACTTCGCGATCACCGGCACGCAGGACGGCACGAGCGTGACGGTGAATGTGTCCAGCACCGGCCAGATCCTGGGCGGCGGCGGCGTGCAGGCCACCGGTGGCGGCGGCACCGCGACCTTCACGATCAACGCCGGCGAAGTCGTCGAGATCGTCGGCTCCGCCTCCAGCGACCCGAGCGGCAGCCTGGTACGTGCGGACAAGCCCGTGCAGGTGATCACCGGCATGCCGTGCGCGCAAGCACCGGTCGGCACCCAGGCCTGCGACCACATCGAGGAGACCGTGTTCCCCGCCGAGACGCTGGGCGCGCACTACTTCGTCGTGCCGCCGACCGGACCGCTCGACAACGTTCCCGGGCATCTCGTGCGCATCTACGGCAACGTGGACGGCACGCAGCTCACGTACCCGAGCGGGCAGCCGAACGGCGCCCCGACCACGATCAACGCCGGCCAGGTCGTCGACCTCAACAACGTGAAGCAGCCCTTCGAGATCCAGGGCGACCACGAGTTCGCCGTCGGTTCCTTCATGCTCGGCGGCCAGATCCTGGACCCCAGCGGGGGCAAGGGCGATCCGTCGCAGAGCATGGCGATCCCGGTCGAGCAGTTCCGCTCGAAGTACGTGTTCCTGGCGCCGGACGACTACGACATCAGCTACGTCGACATCGTGATGCCCGACGGCACCAACGTCACGCTCGACGGCAGCGCGGTGCCGCCGCCGCAGCCGCTCGGCTCCGGCTACAGCTTGGCCCGCGTCAAGCTCGGCTCGGGCGCCCAGGGCGCCCACCTCTTGTCGGCGACCCAGCCCGTGGGCATCCAGGTCATGGGGTACGGCTCCTACACGAGCTACCAGTATCCGGGCGGGGCGAACCTCGAAGCCATCGCGCCGCCTCCGCCGAAGTGACGGGTTGCCAATCCTCAGATCGGTAGCACGATGACCTCGTCGCCCTCGGCGAGGCCGAGGTGGGCGACGATGTCCCCGGGCAGGCGCACGCGCTCTGGTGCTTCCAGCTCGAAAGGCGCGGCGACGGCGCGGAACCACGGCGCGTCGGGCAGCTCGCGCGCGACCAGCGCCGACTTGTGCGCGCCGCCCGCGGAGAGCGAGCCGACCAGGCGCGCGCGCGACGTGTTCTGAACCAGCGTGATCTCGTCCGCCTGCGCGACGAAGTGCGGGCCGCCGTCGAATGGATCCACGCGCTCGGCGTAGCGGAAGCCGATCCGGCGCAGCATCTTCTCCACGCCGCGGGTCTGCGTGCCGACCTTGCCGATGACGTCCTTCGCGTCGGGCGAGAGCAGGCTCGCGTAGATGTCGCCGCTCGGGAACAGATCGCGGATGAAGCTCTTGTTCTCGCTCGAGAGCAGGTCCGCCTCCGCATAGCTCATGCCCGTGAAGCGTCGCCCGAGCGCCTCCCACAAGTGGCTCGTGCCGTCGCGCTCGAGGGGCGGCAACAGCTCCGCCAGGATCTCGTCCCGGAACAGCTCGCGGTGCGCGGCGATGAACAAGAAGCGCACGTACGAGATCAGCAGGCCGAGCCGTTCCGTCGCGCGCCGGTACTCGGGATTGACGACCAGGCCGCCGATCTCCGTCGGGCCGTTGTACGAAAATCCGATCTTCAGCACCGTGTGCAGGAAGTGCTTGTCGAGCGCGGCCGAGTACTTCTCCTCGCTGATCACGTCGAGGTAGATGTACGGCGCGTCGCGCCGCCCCAGCTGGGCGACGACCATGGACGTGCCCACGGCCAGGTTCTGCTCCAGGTCCCAGAGCACGAACACGTATTTCCGGTGCTTGAAGTCCTTGAGCTTGCCGGAAAAACTCCGCGCCGACAGATCCAGCAGGCGCTGCACGTGCCCGCGATCGTCCGGCAGATTCACCGTATCGAGGAAGCCCGCGAGCGCGAGAAGCGGCTCCTCGTCGCCCGGGCTAGCGCCGCGGATCTCGTAGCGGACCATCGAGTTTTCCTACCACGGGGCGCGGCTTTCCGGGCAGCGGCGGGTCCGCGTCCGTGCTAACAAGCGGGCCGTGACCGAGCTATTTGCCCAATTCCGGGGCACCAAGAGCTACATCACCGATCCCGCGCTGGAGGCGGCCGTCAACGCGGCCGTCGCGCTCGAGCGGCCGCTGCTCGTGAAGGGCGAGCCGGGGACCGGCAAGACGCTCCTGGCCGTCGCGATCGCCGAGGCCATGGAGCACGATTTAATCCACTGGCCGGTCAAGTCGACGACCCGCGCCCAGGACGGCCTGTACGTCTACGACACGGTGCAGCGCCTCTACGATTCGCGCTTCGGCGACGCCGGGCCCGACGCGATCAAGGACATCCGTCGCTACATCAAGCTCGGCGCGCTCGGGCGCGCGCTGTCCTCGCCGGCGCGCGTGGTGCTGCTCATCGACGAGGTCGACAAGGCCGATCTCGAGTTCCCGAACGACCTCTTGCACGAGCTCGATCGCATGCGTTTCGTCGTGAACGAGACCGGGGACGAGGTGGTGGCCGCAGCACCGGCCGGTGGTGATCATCACGAGCAACAACGAGAAGGAGCTGCCCGACGCGTTCCTGCGCCGCTGCGTGTTCCACTTCATCGACTTCCCCGAGCCGGATCTGATGAAGCGCATCGTGCGCGTCCACCACCCCGACGTGGACGACGAGATCGTCGATCAGGCGATCGGCGCGTTCTTCGACGTGCGCGGCGTGCCGCGCGTGCGCAAGCGCCCGAGCACCAGCGAGCTCATCGACTGGATTGCCGTGCTCTCGAAGGCCGGCATCGGCGTCGAGCGCATCCGGAGCGAGCTGCCCTTCGGCGGCGTGCTGATCAAGAAGGAGCAGGATCAGGCGACGGTCGCCGAGCACCGCGCGGGACGGACGCGTCGTTGGTGACCCAGCTCGGCGACGGCGGCCGGAGCGGGCCCAAGGCGTTCGCCATGGCGCTCTTGCTGGTCGGTGCGGCGGCGGGCGGCGCGGTGTATCATCGCCACGCGCACGCGGACGCTACGGCCGCGCGGCAGACGAAGTGCAAGGGCGGCGACCGCGAAGCGTGCGACTCGCTGTGCTCCAGCAAGCCCCCGGACGTCGTCGCCTGCCTGGCTCTCGGCGTGTCGCTGGCGAACGGCGACCCCTCCAAGCGCGACGACGCGCGCGCGGTCACGCTGTTCCACAAGGCGTGCGACGCCGGCAACGCCGAGGCGTGCGGCCGGCTTGGTCGCGCCCAGTACAACGGCACCGGCATGCCGCGCGACCTGGCGGCGTCCGCCGAGAGCTTCCGCCGCGCCTGCGACAAGCAGGACCCGCTCGGTTGCGCCGGCCTCGGTCACCTGATGCTCCAGGGCCAGGGCGGCGTGAAGAAGGACGTGAAGCGGGGCATCGAGCTGTTCAAGCAGTCGTGCGACGCCGGCGAGCAGCGCGGTTGTGCGTCCCTCGCCGTGGCGTATCTGAACGGCACCGGCGTCGAGAAGCTGCCGGACAAGGCGTGGACGCTGTTCGCGGCCGCTTGCGACAAGGGGATCGACCGCGGCTGTCTCGGCAAGGGCGTGATGCTGTTCGACGGCCAGGGCAGCGTGAAGCGCGACGAGAAGACGGCGGTCAAGTTCTTCGACCAGTCGTGCAAGGGCGACGCCAAGGACGCCTGCGTATACCTCGCGATGGCGCAGCTCGCCGGTCGCGGCACGGATCGCGATCCAGGCGCCGCCATCGCCGAGCTGAAGATCGCTTGCGACCAGACGCCACCGGCGGGCTGCGCGCTGCTCGGCGAGCTGTACTCGAGCGGACAGGGCATCAAGCCGGATCCCGCCGCGGCGGCGGGCTACTACCAGCGCGCCTGCGACAACGACTTGCCCGAGGGCTGTGTGGCCGTCGGGCGGGCGATGCTGAGCGGCGCGCTCGGTTTGCCGCACGACGTGCAGAAGGGCTCGAAGCTGATCGCCGACGCGTGCGAGACCGGCAGCGTCGCCGCCTGCACGCAGTTGGCCATGCTCGAGCTGGTCGGCGCGGGCGTCGTGAAGAAGGACGTGGAGGACGCGCAGAAGCGCGCGAAGAAGGGCTGCGACGCCGGCTTCGCCCAGGCCTGCACGCTGCTCGGCACGCTCCACATGCAGGGCGCGAGCGGAAAGCCGGACCCACAAGCCGCGGCGCCCTTGTTCAAGCGCGCCTGCGACGGCGGCGACGGCGGCGGCTGCGCGTTCTACGGCGGGCTGCTCGTGGAAGGCCACGGCATCGGCAAGGACGTCGACAAGGGCATGAAGTATCTCGGCGAGTCGTGTCAATCGCTCGGCTCGCTGCAGGGCTGCGCGATGTACTCGCGCGCGCTGGTAATGGGCGCCCAGGGCAAGGGCGAGATGAAGAAGGGCGTGGAGCTCGCCGAGGACTTGTGCCGCTCCGGGGAGCTCGGCTCGTGCATGCTCGCCGCCGGGGGCTACGCCGAGGGCCGCGGCGTGAAGCGGGATCTGGTCCAGGCCGCGCGCCTCGTGCTGTTCGCCTGCGACGGCGGCATGAAGCCCGCGTGCGACATGCAGAAGCGCCTTCCGCCGCCGGTCGTCGCCAAGGCGAAGAAGACGATGAAAGAGCTCACCGCCGCGCCCCCGCCGTCGGGGAGCGCCGCGCCGCCGCCCGTGCCGGTCCCGTCCGCGCCGTCGATGCTCGTCCCGGTCGCGCCGCCGCAGTAGCCTCGAACATCTGCAGGGGGGAGGCCGGATGCCGGTCCGGCGCGGTATCCCGCGTTCCGTCAGCGTCCGCCCCGCGGGATTCCGCGCCGGACCGGCATCCCCGGGGAGCTGCCTTTTTCGAGCTCCCGGTTTCGTGGTAACCCACGCTCGTGGCACCTAGAGAGTGGTCGTTTCCGAGAGCCGACGCCCTGCCGACGTACGCGTTCCTTGTCACCGACGAGGTGAAGGCGCGCACGCTCGCGACCGGCGCCGAGATCATCGATCTCGGGCTGGGCAATCCCGATCGGCCGACACCGAAGCCGATCGTCGATCGACTGCACGAGGCCGCGGAGATCGGCAAGAACCACCGCTACCACCCGGGGCGCGGCTATCCGGAGCTGCGACAGGCGCTCTCGCGCTGGTACCAGCGTCGCTACAAGGTCAGCTTCGATCCCGATCGCGACATGATCGTGACGATGGGCGCGAAGGAGGGCATCAGCCACTTGTGCCTGGCGATTCTGGACGTGGGTGACACCGCCGTCGTGCCCGACCCGTGCTACCCGATCCACCGCGGCGCGCCGCTGATCGCCGGCGCGGACGTGGTCGCCTACGACGCGAACGCGCACGTGGAGCCGGCCGTCGCCGTCGCGGCCGCCCTCGACAAGGTCAAGAGCGCGGGCAAGCAGGCCAAGCTCGTGATCGCGAACTATCCGCAGAACCCCACGGGTGCGGTGGTCACCAAGGACCAGCTCGCCGCGCTGGTGCGCGTCGTCGCCGACTCGGGCGCGCTGCTCCTGCACGACCTCGCCTACGCGGATCTCGACTTCGCCGTGCGCCACGCGCCCAGCATCTTCGACTGCGGCATCGATCCCGAAGTGGTACGCACCTTCGCCGTCGAGGTGTTCTCGATGTCGAAGAGCTACAACATGCCCGGTTGGCGCATCGCCTACATGGTCGGCAACGAGCGCATGATCGCCGCGCTCGCGAAGCTGAAGACGTACATGGACTACGGCACGTTCATCCCGCTGCAGGCGGCGGCGGCGTGGGCGCTCGACAACGGCGACAAGCTCGCGGACGACATCCGCGATCTGTACAGCCGCGCGCGCCAAGGCGCTGGTCGACGGCCTGCGCGGCGCGGGCTGGGGCGAGGTCGCCGAGCCCAGCGGCACGATGTTCGTGTGGACGCGCCTGCCCGGGAAGTGGAAGGGCATGACGTCGCTCGAGGCCGCGACGCGTCTGATCGAGCGCGCTCACGTGGCGGTCGCTCCCGGCAGCGGCTTCGGCGAGCTCGGCGAGGGCTACGTGCGCTTCGCGCTGATCGAGGATCCGCCGCGCATCGCCGAGGCGTGCAAGCGCATCGCGCGCGAGCTCGCCGGCTGAACGGCGTTCGTGTGTCGTGGGGTTGGGAGCTGGCGGCGTCCGTTCTGGCCGTCGCGCTCGCCGCGGGGTGCAGCGCGGGCCACACTTCGGTGGCCGGGGACGCGGGCTCGCCGGCGTGCAGCAACGCGGTGGACGCCCGCACGATCTGCTGCAGCGGCAGCGTCGCGGCCTCGTGCCAGAACGTCCCATGCGTCGCGACCTGGCCCGCCGACCCACATGCGTTCTGTGCGCTGTCCTACGACCCGATAGCTCGTCCCCAGGAGAACCTGGGCCGGGACTGCGACGGCTACAACGTGCTGACGTGGTCCGAGGGGGACTTCTACGCCACGTACTACTACGACGCACAGACCGGGGCGCTCTTCGCCGTGGTGTCCGGTAGTCTGAGCTACATGGGCATCGCATGCGCCGGGCCGGACACGTTCACGCTGCCGACGTCGTGCACGGACACCACGGCGCTCGACTGCGCCGACGCCGGCGTTGCCGACGCCGGCGATGCTGGCTGAGCGGCCAGCCTTGTGCCGCTCTCGAGCGGGCCATGCGCGGTCACGTCGTCCCGGAAACGCGGGACGTGATCGCGCCGAGCACGCGGCGGACCTGGGCCTGCGTCTCCGCGGGTAGCTCGTCGGTGCGCGCGGCGCGGCACAAGCGGAGCGCGTGCTTCAGCGAGTCGCACGTGGCCCGGCAGTGGTCGCACGTGGCCAGGTGCTGGTCCATGGCGCGACACTCCGCCGTGCCGATCTCGCCCTCGAGGTACTGGGAGAACAGCCGCACCGCGTCGGGGCACGCTCCCGACGCCGCGGGCGCGCGCGCGGCGATCGGCTCGGGGTCGAGCAGCTCGCGGACGCTCGCTCGCGCGCGGTGCAAGCGGCTCTTCACGGCACCGACGCTGGCGCCGACGATCTCCGACACCTCCTGCGCCGTCAGGCCCTCCACGTCGCGTAGTAGCAGCACCTCGCGCTGCTCGGGATCGAGCGCGGCGATCGCGCGCTCCAGTCCGAGCCCGAGCTCGCGGCCGGCGGCGGCCTCGTCCGGCGGCACGTGTGGGGTCGGCACGTGCTCGGCTTCCCGCGAGTGCTCGAGCGAGACGGTCTGCACCGGCGCGAACTTGGACGAGCGCCGGCGCTTGATGCAGAAGCTCCGCGCCACGGTGTAGAACCATGTGGACAGCGCCGCGTCGCCGCGGAAGTCGCCGAGCCCGCGGGCGGCGCTGAGCAACGTGTCCTGCAGCACGTCCTGGGCGTCCTCGGGCTGGCGACACATCTTGGTGGCGAAGCGGTACACCGCCGGCGCGTGACGCTCGACGAGCTCCGCGAGCGCTTCCCGGTCGCCGGCGCGCACGGAGTCGAGCAGGTCCTGATCCGATCGAGGCATGGCCTTTCCGGATCCTAGCGCGGGAATCCTTTTTCGCCGCCGGGGCTCGAACCCACGATGTCGAGAATGCTCGTGGCGGTCGGGTTGGGGGCAATCGGAGGCTATGGCTACTACCGTGTGGTCGGGTGCCGGAGCGGCGTTTGCCCGCTCGGTTCGAACCCCTACATCTCGACGCTCTACGGGGCGTTCCTGGGCTACATGCTGTCCGGCGGCCCCGGCTGAATCGCCGAGACGGCGATCCAACACTCCGGCCGGGGTCCGCCGGACGCCACCGGCCTACAGCCCGAACAGCCTCTCGAGCAACGACTGGCGGCCTGCCCCGTCGCTGTCGCTGTCCTCGCACTCGCCGCAGTCGCAGCGCTGATCCTGGGGCACGTCGCCGAGCACCTGCTCGACGTGCCGGCCGCAACCGACGAAGCTGGGTTTTCCGCAACTCGAGCAACGAACACGCTGGCACATTCCTGGGATCTCCTGGTTGTCGGCGGCGGATGCCGCCCCTGTGACAAGTTGGAGCCCGGAGGCGCGCAAAGGATTCGCGATTCAGAACGTGCCCTGGATCCCCAGGCTGAACGCGCGGCCGTCGTAGCCGACGACCGGCGCGAGGGCCGGCTCGTAGGCCAGGGTCGAAGCGTCGATGGCCGCCGCGGCGATCACGCCGGCTCCGCCGCCCAACAGTTCGCCCACCACGACGCATGGCGGGATGTCCGCGTCCGACTTCGTGCACGAGCGTCCGCCGACGAGTGCACCGGTCAAGGCACCCGTCAATCCGCCGCCGAGCGCCAGGCCCACGCGTAGCCCCAGGCTCCCGAGCGCCGCGCCGGGGCGTCCGTGGGCGAGGTGCACGACCGGCGCGCCGGCGGCGAGCCCGAGACCACCGATGATGATCACTGCCGAGGCGGCGTCGCGGTCGCGCCCGCGTGTTGCCGTCTCGAAGCCGATGGCGCCGCCGACGACCAGGCTGGTGGCGATCGCGTCGACCACGAGCGTCTGGTCGCCGTACCAGTGTTCGCGCGGTGCCACAGCGTCGCGCTCCGACGACACCCGTGGGGCCTGGGCGCGACGCTGGGAAGCGCCGTCGAACGCCGCGGGATCGCGCGCTTGCGCCGCGCTCTGCCGTGCAAAGGTCAGAACGGCCAAGGCGAACAATAGACGGCGCATGCTCCGTGCTCTGCAGCCGCCGTGCCGGCGCGCCTACTCGGCGGCGCTTCGCTCGTGCTTCGCGGCGGCGCGCACGCGTTCGACGGCGCGGTACACCGCTTCCGGGGTCGCGGGGCAGCCGAGCTCCACGATGCCCTCCGCGCCGAAGGCGGCGACGGCCGCGCGCAGCGCCTCGCGCGCGCTGATGGCGAGCATCAGCGGCGGCTCGCCGACGGCCTTGCTGCCGTGCACCACGCCGCTCTCCGCGGCGCGCTCGAGCAGCGCCACGTTGAACACCTCGGGACAGTCGCCCAGCCCGGGCAGCTTGTACGTGCTGGCGGCGCGCGTTGCGACGCGGCCCGCGGCGTCCCAGAGCAGCTCCTCTCGCGTGAGCCAGCCGAGCCCCTGGATGAAGCCGCCCTCGACCTGGCCGCGGTCGACCAGCGGCGACAGCGAGTCGCCGACGTCGTGCAGGATGTCCACGCGCGGAAACACGTACTGGCCCGTGAAGCCGTCGACCTCGACCTCCGTCACGGCCGCGCCGTAGGCGAAGTAGTGGAACGGCTTGCCGCGCCCGGCGACCTTGTCGAAGTGCAGATCCGGCGTCGCATAGTACCCCGTCGCAAACAGCGGCACGCACTGCTGGTACGCCAGCTTGACCACCTCCGCGAAGGGGAGGGGTTGTCGGTCCGGCGCGGAAACCGCCCCGTCCGCGAACACGACCGCGTCCGGCGCGACGCCGAGCGCCGCCGCGGCGATCCCGGCGAGGCGGCTCTGGAGCGCCTGGCAGGCCGCGCGCACCGCGGCGCCGTTCAGGTCCGAGCCGCTCGAAGCGGCGGTCGCCGAGGTGTTCGGCACCTTGTCGGTGCGCGTCGGCATCATGCGCACGCTCGCGATCGGGACGCCGAGCGCGTCCGCGGCGACCTGCCGCATCTTCGTGTGCAGGCCCTGGCCCATCTCCGTGCCGCCGTGGTTCACCTGGACGCTGCCGTCCTGGTACACGAGCACCAGCGCGCCGGCCTGGTTGAACGGCGCGTGCGTGAAGGAGATCCCGAACTTCACGGGCGTTATCGCAATTCCGCGCTTGGTGTGGGGGTGCGACGCGTTGAAGCGCGCGATCGCCTCGCTGCGTGCGCTGTAGTCGCTGGTCTTGCGAAGCTCGCTCCAGATGCGCGCGATGCGCGCCGCGTCCTTGACCGGCTGTCCGTAGTGCGTGGCGTCGCCTTCGGCGTAGAAGTTCCGCTCGCGCACCTGATCCGGTGGCAGGCCCAGCGAGCGCGCCACGCGATCGACGATCTCCTCGCCGACCAGCATGCCCTGCGGCCCGCCGAAGCCGCGGAACGCCGTCTGGCTTGTCTTGTGCGTCTTGCAGACCCGCCCGACAACCTCCAGCGCCGGCACCGCGTAGCAGTTGTCGAGGTGGAACATCGCCCTGAACAGCACCGGCTCGCTCAGGTCGAGGCACCAGCCGCCGTCGCTGTACAGCTCGACCCGGAGCGCGAGCAGCTTGCCGCGATCGTCGAAGCCCGCCTCGAAACGCCCCAGGAACGGGTGGCGCTTGCCGGTGAGCGTCATGTCGTGCAGCCGATCGAGACGCACGCGCACCGGTCGCCCGGTCTTGCGCGCGCCCAGTCCGGCGATGGCCGCGTACGCGTTCGCTTGCGTCTCCTTGCCGCCGAAGGCGCCGCCCATGCGCAGCGACTGCACGGTCACGGCGTTCCTGGCGCAGCCGAGCACGTGGGCGACGATCGCCTGGGTCTCGCTCGGGTGCTGGGTGCTCGAGTGGACGAGCAGCTCCCCCGACTCGTCGACGAGCGCGAACGCCGCCTGGGTCTCGAGATAGAAGTGCTCCTGGCCGCCGACGTGGAGCTCGCCGCTCAGCCGGTGCGGCGCGGCGGCGAGCCCGCCGGCGACGTCGCCGCGGCGGATCGTGAACGGCTCGGTCAAGAAGCTCTGCGCGGCGATCGCCTGCTCGATGTCGAGGATCGCCGGCAGCGGCTCGACCTCCACCGTCACGCTCGCCGCGGCGAGGCGCGCGGCCTCTTCCGTCTCGCCCAGCACCCACGCGACGGGCTGGCCCTGGAACTCGACCACTTCGGGGAAGAGCGGCTCGTCGTGGCGCGACGCGCCCGTGTCGTTGTCGCCAGGCACGTCCTTCGCCGTGAGCATCCCGTCGGGCCCGTCCACGCGGACGACGCGTGCGTGCGCGTGCGGGACGCAGACCGGCCATGCGTGCAGCGTGCCGGGGTGGCGCAGCGCCAGATCGTCGGTGTAGAGCGCATCGCCGGTGACGTGCCCGCGCGCGCTTTCGTGCGACAGCGCCTTGCCCACCGCCTTGGTCATGACGCGCCTCCGTTCGTCGTCTCGTGATGGAACTTGTCGAACAGCGAGAGCACCATCGCCGAGCGGTACTGCGCGCTGCCGCGGTGATCGTCGAGCGGCTGGAACGCGCCGGCCAGCAGCGCGCGCGCCTTGTCGGCCGCGGCGCGGTCCCAGTGCTCGCCGATCAGGGCGTTCTCCGCTTCGAGCGCGCGCGCCGGCGTCGCGGCCACGCCGCCGAACGCGAGCCGGGCGGCGCGGATCGTGCCGTCGGCGTCGAGCCGCAGGGAAAAGCCGGCCGCCACCGTCGAGATGTCGTCGAAGATGCGCTTGCTCACCTTGTAGAAGCGCGTCGCGTCGGGCAAGGGGAGGGGGATGACGATCGCGCGGATCAGCTCGCCCGCGCGAAGCGCCGTCTTGCGGTAGCCGGTGAACAGCTCGGCGATCGGCAGTGTGCGCGCGCCGGCGGCGCTCGCGAGCTCCACCTGGGCGTCGAGGGCGAGCAGCGCCGGCGGACTGTCGCCGATCGGCGAAGCCGTTGCTAGATTGCCGCCGAGCGTCGCGCGGTTGCGGATCAGCCGCGACGAGAACAGCGGCAGCAGCTGCTCCAGCATCGGCAGCTTGCCCCGCACGCGATCCTCGACGCTGGACAGCGGCACGCCCGCGCCGATGCGGATCGCGTCGGCGCGCTCGTCCATCTCGGCGAGCTCCGCCACGCCGTCGAGGGAGATCAGCGTCTCCCAGCGCTTGTAGCGCTGGTTCGCCTCGACCACGAGATCGGTGCCGCCGGCGACGATCAGCGCGTCCGGGTTCGCTTGCCACAGCGACAGCGCGTCGGCGAGGGAGCGCGGTCGGAAGAAGCGCCGCCCGTCGGCGGCGTAGCTGACGCTCGACAGCGCCGGCGCGCCGCGCGCGAGCCGGGTCTGGAACGGATCGTCCGCTGCGGGCTTGCCCAGCGATCGCGCCGCGTCGCGGATCGGGCGATAGCCGGTGCAGCGGCACAGGTTGCCGCCGATCGCCTCCGGATCGTACGCGTCGCGTCCCGGCCGATAGTACTCGGCGAACAGGCTCACGACGAAGCCCGGCGTGCAGTAGCCACACTGCGACCCGCCTTGATCCACCATCGCCTGCTGCACCGGGTGCAGCGCGTCGCCACGCGCGATGCCCTCCACCGTCACGATCTCGCGGTCCGCGCAGGCGCCCAGGAGCAACAGACAACTGTTGAGCGGTTGGTAGCGTGTTCGCCCTGCCGCGTCCTCGCGGACCCACGCCACGGCGCAGGCGCCGCATTCGCCTTCGGCGCAGCCCTCCTTGGTGCCGGTGAGCCCGCGGTTGCGCAGCCACTGCAACAAGGTCGTGTTCGGGTCGACGCCGTCGATCTCGACGACCTCGCCGTTCAGCGTGAACGAGAACGCCATGTCGATCCAAGCGTAGCGCAGGATGCCCGACGTCAGGGACTTCGCGGCGCCGTCCGGCGCGGAAGCGGCGCATTCCGGCCGGACGAGCGGTCCGCGGGCGCGGCGAGCACGAGGCGCGGTTCCGCGCCGGGCCCGCATCAAGACCGATCGGCGCATTTTCGCTGGGCGAGCCCGCGGATCCGCCGGCGTGGAGCGCCAAGCGTCACACCGGCGCCTACCAACGCGGAACGAGCGCTGTTCAACCGCCGGTCGCGTCCAGGGCGTGGAGCGCCTCGACGACGAGATCGAACGCGCGGAACACCAGATCGTCGAGGCTGACCGCCTCGGGTTCCGCGGCCTTCCTCGTCGCGGCGCGCAGCAGCGCGTAGCCGTCGTCCGGCAGGCGCTCGACGACGCAGGCCGGTACGCTGAGCAGCCGGCTCCTGAGCAGATCGTTTCCGGATCGCTTGCCGTGCGGCTGGCGCGCGTCGCCACCCAGGGCGAACTGCAGCACCGGCAGCGAGCCCGGGACGCGATGCGAGTACAGGTGCAGCACCGCGCCGTCGAGCAGGAAGCTCATGAAGCGCATCGACGGCCCGCCGTTCGCGTCACCGAACGGCGGGTGGCTGGGGTAGGCCACGACCACCACGCGCCCGGTGTGCTCCTCGAACTCGCGCGCACGCTCGAGCGCGGCGGCGTGGATCCGCGTCATCACGTCGTCCATCGTGCAGTCGCACCAGCGCGCGAGCTCGCGCTCCGTGGCGGCGGCGCGGTCGCGCTCCTCGCGTCGCGATCGATCGATCGTGGAGAAGCGATCGTAGAGATCCTGCCACCTCGCCATCGTCAGCAGGATAGCTCCGGATCGCGCCGCCGGCGCGCCGCGGCCAACGCGAGCACGAGCAAGCCGAGTAAAGTGCGGGAGCCGGGGCGCTTCGCGCCGGCGGCACGGCATCCGCACGAGCCGTCGCCGCTGGGCGTCGCTGCCGCGCCGCCCGCGCCGCCCCCGTCTGCCGCGCCGCCGCTGCCGCCCGACGCGCCGCCGCTGCCGCCCGACGCGCCGGCGCTGCCGCCCGACGCGCCGCCGCTGCCGCCCGACGCGCCGCCGGCGCCGCCCGACGCGCCGGCGCTGCCGCCCGACGCGCCGGCGCTGCCCGCCGCGCCGCCCGCACCGCTCGTCGGGTTGTCGAGCATGGCGAACAGCTGGTCGCGCGCGGCATCGAGCGCGCTCGCCGGCTTGGCCGTGTCCCACGCGTGCGGGAACAACGTGCGGGCGATCTGCGTCGTCTTGGCGGGATCCTTCTTCGCCGCCTGCACCAGATACTCGTAGTCCTCCATGCCTTCGCGGATAAGCTTCATGCGAATCGACTCGATCGGGATGTCCGTGGTGCCGCCGATCATCGTCGGCTTGCCGGGGTAGAAGATCGTCCCGTCGCCCGAGCCGGAGAACGCGCACTGGCCGTCGGCGTCCCACGCCGTGGAGAGCTGGTACGTGGTGGCGAAATACAGCTCGCCGGTGACGTCGAGCTCGAAGGCGATCCACGGAAATGCGCGATCCTGCACCGCGCTCGAGTCGATCACGCGCTGGGGCCAGCCCGTGAAATAGCTGTCGGTCGTGGCGTCGCCGCAGTTGCCGCAGCCGTGGGACATGCACGACTGGTAGGCCCACACCGCGCGGGTCGAGCTCGCGCTCTGCCAGCCGTCGTAGTTGGCGCGCTGGTTGCCGGCGTAGGTTCCGGTCTTGTCGTCGAGGTAGTTGATCACTGGCACGAACAGATCCACGTCGCCGTCGGCCCCGGCGGCGGTCGCCTCGTCGATGGCGGCCGTGATCAGGATCCGCGCGCCCGGGTCCGCCGCGTGGAGCGCCTGCGCGTCGCTGACGAAGGCGCTCCACGAGGCCGCGTTCGAACCGGGCTCGTCCACCGGGTAGTCGATCAGGCGATCGAAGAAGCCCTTCTGCTTCGCGTACGCGATCCACTGCGCCGCGCTGCTGCTGTCGCCGTCCAGTCGGACCGCGGTCAGCTTCGCGCCGGGAAGGCGCGTCGGCCCGGTGCCGTCGACGAGTGGCATCACGTACTGCTCGTACGGCGCCTGGCTGCCGCCGAACGGCGGCTGGTAGTCCGTGTCCGAGATGGTGAAGCGGTGATCCAGCGCGGCGCGCAGGTACAGCGCGCGCAGCTTGTTCGCCGCGGGCTCGTTCCACGTCGGTCCGCAGTTGGTGTTGCCCATGTGGGCGGTGCACACGTCCGCCCAGCCCATGCCGAACGCCGACGCGAGCGAAGCGGTCGACGGCAGCGCGAACGTACCCACGTGGAGCGTGATCGGCAGCGTGCCGACGGTGGTGTCGCTGACCAGGACGGCGAGCTCGCCTGTGTAGTCGCCCGGCGCCGCGTTGTCGGGAACGAGGATGTCGACCCAGACCGCCCGCGACTCGCCGGAGGGCACGTCGAGGGGAAACGCGTCGCGCTTCTCGTGGTAGAACGGGTCCACGTCGGGCACGAGCGGATCGGGCCACCGGCCCGCGCCGCCCTCGCTGTTCGAGGGCGTGCCGACGTTGTAGTAGCGCTCCGCGTACAGCACGACGTGGTCGTCCGGGATGGTCGCTCCCCCGGCGCCGGTCAAGCTCTTCGACAGCTCGACCGACACGCCGCTCATCGCGCCGCCGGTGGTCGTGAGCACGATCTGGAACGACTCGAACTCGTTCTTCGCCGCCCGCAGCGTCACCGATGTGCTGGTGGCGGGCGCGTCGCCGGGACGGACCTTGAGATCCGGCGTGACCGCGCCGAAGACGAGACTCTGCGCGCCGGCACGTGCGCCCGCGGAGAGCGTGCAGAGTGCGGCCAGCACGCCGATCAACCGCCGACGGCGGTTCCGCGCCGGGCAACCCAAATCATCAGGCATGAGCACCATGGTACACCTGAGAAATCCCCTCATTCAGGTTTTCACAGGAAGGGCAGAAGAACGGAAGGTCTACAGGGACTTCGGGTATTCAGGCACGAGCCGTCGCAAGCCATTCCGCAAGGCGGTGACGTTGAAGTCGACGAGCAAGCCAACGCGTCGGCAGATTCGATCAACCCTGGGCCGAGATGCGGTGCACCTCGACCAGCGCACCGATCATTTCGTCCGTCCCATCCCCGAATCTTCCGCCCTTCCGCGCTCGCGTCTACTCCGCCTGGAATCGAGAGGATTCTCAGATGGTACACTCTTGAACCGCAGCATGAAGGCGTCGCGCGTGTCCTGGGTTCTGGTCGCGCTGTTCGCGTGGGCGGCGGGCTGCTCGAGCAGCGGCGCGAGCACGACCGGCGACGCGGGTCCGGACGTCGGTGCAGCGGGCGCGTCGCCGTGGCCGAGCGGCGGCGCGGCGGGCGCCGGCGACGGCGCCGACAGCGGCGCGGACGCGGGGGCCGGCGGAAGCGCGGGCGCCGGCGGCGCGCCGCTCGCGTGTGATGCGCGCTACTCGTTCAGCCAGAACCCGGCGACGTCCGGCGTGCCCTTCGACGTGCACTTCACCGACAAGCCGGGCTACGCCTACGTCGACATGCAGGTCAGCGGACCCGGTGCGCCGACGGCGACGTGGGTCGGCGTCGCCGGCTCGCCGCACGTGTGGACATGGACGGTGTCCGGCCACGGCGCGGGCGTGCTCGACTTCACGTTCGTGATGGATGCGAACGGAACCGCGGGAACACCCGTCGCTTCGTGCGCAATCGACTCGCTCGGCAGCGGCGGCAGCGGCGGCGGCGACGGCGGTGGCGGAGCGCCGCCCGCGAACCGCTACGGCATCGGCTACGTGAGCGAAGGCAGCGCCGCCGATCACGATCTGACGACCAAACTCGTCGGGCCCGGCGGCTACGTGACGGTGATCTTCGCCGACATCAAGCCGGGCCGCACCACAGCCGACGCGTCGTGGAAGGCGTCGATCCAGGCCGCCTACGATCGCGATTTGATCCCGGTGATCCGCATGGCGCCTCCGTGGGGTGACCGGCGCGTGCGCAACATGGGCGAGAGCCCGACGTCGTACCAGGCGCTCGCGCAGGTGTATCGCGACGTGATCGCCGATCTGCCGAAGCGCGCCGGTTGGCCCATGTACGTCGAGGCGCACAACGAGCCGAACCTCTGCTACGAGTGGGCGTGTGACTCCGGCTCGCTGAGCGATCAGCAGATGGCGAGCGAGTACGCACACATGCTGAGCGACGTCGCCGACGCCGTGCATTCCATCGGCGATCCACGCATACGCGTCTTGAACGGCGCCCTCGCGCCGGGCGGCGTGAGCTCGTGCGACTGCGCCACGCAAGACGGCCCGCCGGGCACGCTCTCCACGACGTTCCTGGGCTACATGCAGAGCGCCGTGCCCGGCGTGTTCGACAAGATCGACGCGTTCGCGTCGCACTCCTACCCGGCGTCGGGCGAAGGCTACGGCTTCTTCGCGCCGTACGCGCAGGCGATGCCCGGCCTGGTGTTCTTCAAGAAGGAGCTCGCCGCCATCGGCAAGCCGGGCATGAAGGTTATCCTGACGGAAACCGGCTGGACGACCCAGAGCGACGCGGGTACGTGGAGCCGCGACCAAGTCGCCGACTGGACGGTGCAGGCGTACCAGAACGTGTGGCTCACCGAGCCGAACATCCTGGGCGTCACGCCGTTCATCCTGCGCGACGCGAGCTGGGACGCCTTCGCCTGGACGCAAACCGACGGCACGCCGTACCCCGTCTACACCAAGGTGCGCGCCTATCGCTGCAGCTCGCCGGGCGCGCAGAAGTGCCAGTAGCTTCGAGCGCGTTCAGTTCTCGCGTTCGAGCACGCGGTGCACTTCGTCGGGAACGAGGCTGAAGCCCTCCGCCGCGGCGAGCAGGCCGGCGTTGTGCGGAAGCTCGGTCAAGAACAGGCGCGCGTAGGCCGTGCCGACGAGGCCGTGGATGCGACGGATGAGCGGCGGCAGACCGCGCGAAACGGCGCTCCGTGCGCCTTCGAGATCGCCGAGCTCCAGGCATGCGTCGTGGAGCGCGAGGTACACGGTGGATTCATTGAGCAGGCTGGGCGCGCCGCTCTCGATCAGCTGCGTCGCCTCGCGCGCGAGATCCGCGGCGCGCTCGAGGTTGCCCGAGCGGCGTTCGGCTTCCGCCCACACGCCCAGCGCGACTGGCAAGACGTCGCGATGGCCGGCACCGCGGTAGCCCTCGACGCTCATCTTGAGCAACGAGCACGCGCGCCGCACGCTGGTGTCGCTCTTGGCGCGCAGCAGCTCCCAGCCGCGATAGAACAACAGACCCAGGTTCGAGCGATCCGGGGCGGCCCACACGCCGCTCGCCGTCGCGTCCGCGTCGGCGCGGACCTCGGCGAGGTGCGCCTCGAGCTGCTTGTCGTTGCCGAAAGTGGCGGCCCAGCCGAGCAGGTTCATCTGCGCGTGGCGCACGGCGCCCGAGCTGCCGATGGCGTCGGCCAGGGCGAGGCCGGTCTCGAGCGTCGCGCGCGATTCCTGGCGCGCGCCGATGGTCGTCAGCGCGAAGCCGAGGTTCGTCATCAGCATCGCCTCGCGCTCTTTCAGGCCGGCGGCGCGTGCCGCCGCGACGGCGCTGCGGCGCGCGTCGAGGGCCGACGAGAGCGCGCCGCGCGACTGGCGGATGATCGCGAGCACCCACCAGCCATCGACGGCGGCGGCCTTGATGCCGTGCTTCTCCGTGAGCTCGAGCAGCCGCGAGGCCTCGCTCTCCGCCTCGGCGAACTTGCCCGCGAAGGCGAGCCGCGCGGCGAGCACCGCCGAGCAGCGCGCTTCCTCGTCGCGCAGGCCCAGCGCCGCGGCCTCGTCGCGCACCTCGGCGAGGCGCTGGTCGATGTCGTCCCCGGTGCCGCGCGCGTCGTCGTAGCGTGCCCGCGAGCCGCGTGCGCGGACCGCCGATGCCTGATCGTGGACGTTCTCCTCGAGCGCGCGGATCGCCGTCTCGCGCTCGCTGGCGCGCGGATCGAGGCGGCTCCACGCCTCGTCGAGATAACACGCGCGCACGAAGCCGGTCGGCTTGTCCTCGGCGAACGCGAGCGCGCGGTCGGCCATGGTGAGGGCGTCGGTGAGCGCGTTCGTGGCCAGCGCGCGCTGGGCGGCGCGCGCCCAGTGCTCGGCGGCGGCGGCGTACTGGCCGCCCAGATCGTAGTGACCGGCGACGGTCGCCGCGTCTTCGCCCATGGAAGCGAGCCACGCCGCCGCCAGCGCGTGCAGCTCCTTGCGCTCGCGTTCGCCGAGGGAGCTGTAGGCGACCTCGCGCACCAGGGCGTGCTTGAACAGCCACTCGCGCGTGCCGGAGTAGCGCGACGTGTTCTGTTCCATCACCACCTCGGCGGCGGACAGCGCCTTCATCACGCTCTCGGCGTGCGGCAGGCCCAGCGCTTCCAGCGCCGAGTCCCACACCGTGAGGCCGAGCACCGACAGCCGCCCGACCGCGTCGCGGCATTCCTCGTCGAGGGCGTCGAGGCTGACCTGGATCGCGGCCTCGATTGTCGGCGCGTGCACGGTGTCGCCGCCCTTGGCGCTCAAGCGCGCGAGCTCCTCGGCGAACAGCGGCAGGCCGGCGGCTTGCTCGGCGATGCGCTCCACCACCGCGTCCGGCGCCTCGTTGCCCAGGAGCGAGCGCGCGATGGCGTGCGATGCGCGGCGCGAGATCGGCCGTAGCTCGAGCCGCACGTGGTCCCGACCGGCGAAGCGGTTCGGATTGTCCGCCCAGAACTCCGGACGCACCATCGCCATCACCACCAGCGGCTGGTGCGATGCGCGACCGAGCATGTGATCGAGCCAGCCGATGCTCTCCGGGTCGCCCCACTGGAGATCTTCCATGATGATCGCCGTCGGCTCGGTCGCGACGACCTGGAGCACCATGTCGGTCATGGCCAGCCACAAGGCGTCGCGCGAACCGCGCGGGTCCAGCCCCTCGGGCAGCGGCTCGTTGGCGAGCAAGCGCGCGAGCAGCACGCGATTTTGTGCCGTCAGCTCGTCGCGTGTCGCCGGCCCCAGGCGCGCGACGATCGCGCTCTCCGTTTCGGCGGAGGTGTAGCCCTTCGGTAGCCCGATGATCGCGCGCAGGACGTCCGCCGCGGCGCCGAGCGCGTGCCCGCGTGAGTACGCCTCGCTGCGTTGCAGGACCACGGGCGGCGCCTCGGCCTGCGCCGAGATGCGCGCCAGCACCTCGCGCCGCAGCCGCGTCTTGCCGATCCCGGGCGGACCGGTGACGCTGACGAGGATCGGCGTCGAGTCACCGCGCGAGCGCTCGAACGCCGCCAGCACCTGCGCCAGCTCCGGCTCGCGACCCACGAACGGCGCGCCGCCGCCGCGCTCGCCGCGGCCGCCGCGCATCTGCTCGCCCACGATCGCCGAGCCGTCGTCGCGTGCGCGGAACTCGTAGCGCCCGCGGCCGAGCTCGCTGGTCGTGGCATCCACGAGCACGACGCCGGCCGCCGCGTCGCGTGCCAGCGCCGAGGCCCGGTCCACGACCTCGCCGACCGGCTGCACCTCGCCGGTGTCGCTCGACAGGTTCAGGCGCGCACGTCCGCTCGCGATGCCGACGCGCGCGCCGGCGCGGGCGAGTCGCCGCCCGAGATCGAGCGCCGTGGTGGCCTCCGTGCCCACGGCGCGCCGCGCGCCGAGGTGGGCGACGATGGCGTCTTGCCCGAGCGGCACCGCGTCGGCGCCGCGCTCGCGCAGGTTCGCGAGCGCGCGCTCCCGCGCCGAGCCGTTGGCGAAGCGAATCGCGACGATCGACGTGATCAAGCGCGACGCGCTCGAGCCGAGCCGCGACGACATCACCGGCTCGTTGGCGCTGGTGTCGACGTAGCTCGCCCGCACCGCGTCTTGCAGGCTGTCTTCGAGCAGCTCGACGAGCTCGCGCGCCGATCCCGGGCGGGCCTCCGGCTCCGTCGCCAGCATGCGGTGCACGAGATCGTCCAGCATCGGCGGCACGTCGCGACGCAGATCGCGGAGCCGCGGTGGCGGCGTCGTCACCAGGCGTGCCAACGTCGCGATCGCCGTCGGGCCGACGTGCGGCGGGCGCCCGGCGATCATCTCGAACAGCGTGGCGCCCAGCGAGTAGATGTCGCAGCGCGCGTCGATCGGTGCGTCGCCGCGCGCCTGCTCCGGCGCCATGTACGCCGGCGTGCCCACGATGTCGCCCGTGCGCGTGATGCGGATGTCGTCGGCCGACGCCACCCCGAAATCGACCAGCTTCGGAAAGCAGTCGAGGGTGTCGTCGTCGAACTCCGTGCTTCCCTTGCACAGGAAGATGTTGCCGGGCTTGATGTCGCGGTGGATGACGCCCGCGTCGTGGGCGAACGCGAGCGCTTGCGCTACGCGGATCGCGAGCAGCACGGCCTGGCGCATGTCGAGCGGATCGCGCTGCTGGCGGTGGGCGATGTCTTCGCCTTCCAGCCACTCCATCGCCAGGTACGGCAGGCCCGAGTCCTCTAGCACGCCGTAGGCCACCGTCTTGACGATGCCCGGATGATCGAGCTCGGCGAGCAGCTCGCCCTCGCGCGTGAGGCGCGCCTCCTCTTCGGGCGCGATGCCGGGATCCGACGCCAGGATCTTGAGCGCGACGGGTTGCTCCGTCACCAGGTCCCACGCCTTGAAGACGACGCCCGCGCCGCCGCGCCCGACTTCGCGCTCGACCACGAAGCGCCCGCCCATGCGGCGCCGTTCGCTTGCAGGTGACGTCACTCTGTCCGGCAGCGTAGCGTTCCGCGTCCCCCGCGTACAGCCGCGCGCTTTCAATGGGATTGTTGCCGGTCCGGCGCGGTATCCCGCGCTGGCGTCACCACTTCACCGGCGCGGAGACGCGTTGTCCAGGCCCCGGCACAGCTTGGCTCGATGATCCCGATCCGGTACCGCCGGCTCGCGCTATGATGCCGCGCGATGCTCGAACGGGTTGCGGTCCACCAGACGCGCTTGCGCGTGCCCGGCGTGGGACTCGATGCGCGCGGCGTCGCGCTCGGCTCGCGCGGGCTGGTGCTGCTCCCGTCGCTGGATCGCCTGATCGCGTTCCTCGCGGTGTACACCGGCGAGCAAGCGCTCGACAGCCTGGTGGAGTCGCTGCGCATCGAGGTGGTGAAATCGAAGCTGGGCACGCGCGACGTGGCGCTGTCGTTCGACGCTGGATCCAGCGACCGCATGGACCGCATGAACGAGGTGGCGCGCCTCACGGGCGGCTTCGTGTTCACCGGCACGAGCCGTCATTTCGTCCAGTACCGCGATGCGGCGGCGCCGTTCGGCTACGACGCGCCGGAGATCACGCCCACCGACGCGGCGCTCGCGCTCTACCACAACACATTTTCCCAGGTGTACGAGATCGAGCGGACGGTCGCGCTGCGATCGCTGCTGCTCCGGCTGATGCCGCATCCGGACCCGGCGTCGAGCCGCGAGCACGGGCCGCTGTGGCTGCTGGCGGAGCCGGGCCTGGGCGCTAGCCTGCTCGCCTACCTTTCGCGCTCTGCCGTCGAGTCGACGGTGGGCATCGTAGAGTGGCCGCCCGAGACGAGCTTCGACGACGCGCCGGTGCGGCGCTGGCTGTTCTCGGTTCCCGAGCTGCCGGCTCGCATGTTGCCGACGCTGTCCACCACACCCGGGATCACGGCGTTCCGGCCCGCCGCGACCGGCGCGGCGGTGGAGCTCGGCTATCGGCACCCGATCACGCTGCGCGCGTGTCCGGTCTTCGATCAGGACGGGTTGCTGTTGTTCCGCGGTCGCGGCGACGCGCCGCTGTCGATCGATCGCCTGCCCGTGCTGGCGGACACGGCCTCCCTCGGTCGCGCGACGCTGCAGCCCGAGAGCGTCGCGCCGACCGGGCGCGGCGATCCGGCGGCGCCGCCGGTGCGCGTGCCGATCCGGCTGCTGCCGACCGTGGCGGCGCCCACCGGGATCGTCGCGACGCTGGTGTCGATCGACGAGCTGCCGCGGTTCCGGCGCCTGGTGTACACGCTCGGACCGGACGCGGTGCAGCAAACGTTCATCGCGGTGACCGGGCTCGGCGCGTTCGTGCACCGCGACGCCGGCGTCGAGGTCCTGCCCGTGGGCACGTTCTTCCGCCGCGCCCATCCGTCGGTGTTCGTGCCCAGCGGTTTCGACGTGGTGCCCGCGGTCCGCCCCGAGACGCTGTTCGCCGCGCTCGGTTCGCCCGCGGGCAAGCGCGTGTACCTGCTGCCCGACGGGCGCGCCGTGGCCGTCGACGAGGCGGGCTTCGCGCCGCTTTCGCAGGCGCTGCTCGAGGCCGAGCGTTGGGCGCCGCTGCCCGCGGCGGAGTTCGCCGCCGCGCTCGCCGAAGAAGTCCCCACGGTGTGGCTCGACGCCCTGGGCATGCGCCCGCTGTCGCACGCACAATGACCAGCTCGCAGGAATTGATCGACGCCGTCGCGACGCGCGTGCTGCGGCCGCTGATCGCGGGCGGCGCGCTGTCGCCGGTAGCGCCGATCGGCGCCAAGCGCGCGCTGGAGCTGGCGAGCCAGCCCATCGTCGCGGCCGACGAGGAGCTGCCGAAGCTCCGCCTGCGGGCCGCGCGCGCGCTGGTGCCCGTCGACGAGTTGCCCGATCCCGGTGCCGGGGAGTGGCTGTGCGCGTTCGCGCTGAGCGACCTCCTGCAGATCACGAACCCGACGCTGGACGGCGTCTTCGACCACGGCCGGCAGCGCGCGTTGCTGGACATGGTCGACACGGTGCTCGCGCACGCCGGCGCGCCGGGTACGGTCGGCGCGACGCTGGCGCGGCACGCGACGTTTGGTCGGCTGCTGGAGCTCGAGCGCGTCGACACCCACGTCTCGTGGTGGGTCGGCCATCACGACTATCGCGGTGCCGAGCCGCCGGCGCGCGTGCTCGCGTGGCCGCGCGTGCGGCGCGTGCAGCGCCGCGCCGACCACGTGTCGCTGACGCGCATGCCGCCGGACGACGCCGCCTGGGCCGAGCGCTGGAAGGCCGCGGTCGCGCAGCTGCTCGCCGCGACGCCGCTCACCGCGCTCGCCTCCCTGTCGCGCGTGGAGCCACGCTTCGAGTGGACCGGGCCGACGCTCGACGTGGTCGCGCTGCCCGCGGGCAGAGCGCTCGCGCTGCGCGCGGTGGAGCGTGCCGGCGAGCTGACAGTGGCGAGCGCGAACGCCAGGGCCGCCGCGGGGCGCGTCACCGAGGACGCGCCGCGCCGTGTCGCCCTCGCCTTCGCCGCCGAGCTCGACGCGCTGCTTACGGCACGCCGGAGCGCGTGACAGGACGGGCGCGACGACGAGCCACGAGCCACACGACCAATCCCACGAAGGGCGCTGCCAGCATGCCCAGGGCGAACAGCGCGAACAGGTACGCGCCCCAGGGCGGCGCCGAGCGATCGAGCACGCTGGTCATCGGACGGTCCGGGTCGTACCAGCAGTCGACGGTCGAGCCGGCGCTGAAGCGAGCCACCAGCGCCTCGGCTTCGGCCTGGTCGAGGGTGGAAGCGAACGCCGCGGGCGTCGCGTTCTCGAGCTGGTAGTTTTCGCCGCCGACCGCGTAGCGCCAGGTCATCCGCGCTTCCCAGTAGTCGCCGTCTTCGTCGATCACCTTCAGGCCGCGTGCCGCGAGGATTTCGCAGCGGGTCGTCGGCCAGGATCTCGCGGCGTAGACCTTGCTGAAGCCGGCCGCGGCGACGGCGACGAAGGCGACGCCGATGATCAGCTCGATCGCGACCGTGAGGACAATCGCGGCGCCGAGCCCGCTGGTTCCGCGCCGGACCGACATCAGGTCGGCGCTTCGACGGCGAGCGGTCTGGCTCGCGCCGGCGGCAGATGCTCGCGTAGATCGGCGAGCAGATCGTCGCGCAGCGAGCGGCGCGCGGGGTCGCTCCAGAGGTTCTCGCTGCTGGTGCGGATCGTCGGCGACGGCGTACAGCTCGCCTTCGCTGCCGGTGTAGCGCGGGACCGTGGTGCCGCGGCCCCAGATCGCCCAGTAGCCGCGGAAGCGACCGCCGACGTCGCGCGTGCTGGGCTCGTACGCGGTGCACAGATAGCCGTCGCGATAGATCGTGCGAAGGTGCATCCCTACGCTTGCGAACTGGCTGTCGAACGTCGTGATCACGCGCTCGCGCCGCTGCGCGGTGGATGTGGGCAAGGCAGAGCCCTGCATCCACTCCGGCGTCTCGAGGCCGGCGATGGCGCAGAACGTCGGCGCGAGATCGACGTGGCCGACGGGCGTGGTGATTTCCGCCGGTGCGATCGCGGCCGCGGGCGCCGGTCGCCAGATCAGCGGCACGCGGAGCAACGAGTCCACGTGATACGGACCCTTGAACATCAGCCCGTAGTCGCCTTGAAGCTCGCCGTGATCGGAGGTGAACACCACGTCCGTGTCCTGATCGACGCCGTGCTCCGCGAGGAACGCGAGCACGCGCCCGCAGGCCTCGTCGATCAGCTCGTTCTCGACGTGGATCATCGCGTTCATCTCGCGCAGCTGCGCTTGCGTGAGCTTGCCGGGCACGAACGTGATCGGACCGCCTTCCGGGTTGCGGAAGCGACCCTGGTACCAGTCGAGCCAGTGACGGGGCTTCTGCGCGAGGATGCGCTCGGCGTCCCGCGGCGCCGCGTAGCCGTCCGGCAGCGGCACGTCCCGCCAGTCGATGCGGCGGCGCACTTCTTCGAGCGGCGGATCGAAGGGATGATGCGGATCGGGGAAGCTCATCCAGCAGAAGAACGGCTCGTCCGCGTCCACGGAGCGGAGCCACTCGATGGTGCGATCGGCGATCCAGTCCGTGTGGTAGTGCTCGCGCGGGATCGGGTTGTGCGCGACCTCGGGCGCGTGGGTGTCGCCGCCGCGGGCGCCGGTCAAGACGCCTCCGAAGCCGAACACCTCGCGCGGGTGGTGCTCCCACAGCCACGCGGCGTAGTGATGCCCGACGAGCGGACCGTGGGTCGCGAACTCGACGTGCTCGAAGCCGTGCCACGGACCGTCGAGGTGCTCGGCCGCGGCGCGGTTCTCGAAGAAGTGCAAGCGCGGATCCAGGTGCGGATCGAAGTGCGCCTTTCCGATCAGCGCCGTGTGGTAGCCGGCGCGGACGCGCAGGTACTCGGCGACGCTCGGCGCGTCGTGGGGCAGGGGGATGCCGTTCGCGACCACGCCGTGGGTGAGCGGGTGCTGGCCAGTGAGCATGGTGCTGCGCGACGGCATGCACACGACGTTCTGCACGTGCGTGCGCCGGAAGTTGATGCCCGGATCGCGCCAGCGCGTCGAGGGCCGGCGTCCGCGCCACGCGGCCGCCGTTCACGCCCAGCGAGTCGTAGCGTTGCTGGTCGCTGGTGATCAGCAGGATGTTGCGGCGCTTGCCGTGGCTCGCGCCGCGCGGCGCGCCGGGTGGCCGAGGCGGGCGCCCGCGCGCGGCGAAGCGGCGCGCGAGGAACACTGCGCGGAACGCCGCGGCCAGGGCCACGCTGGGCGCCTTCTGGATGTCCATGGGCGTCAGTATCGCCGGATTCCGCGCGCTCCGGGACGTCGTCGCTGCACTGGCGGCGGCGTGGCGGAGGTGGCGCCGGGATGCGCCACGCCGCCGAAGCCCACGGCCGCTAGATCCGCCGCCGTGAGGAGCTTGCCGCGGGCCACGGCCGAGGCGCGGATCAGCACGTCGCAGAGCTCGATCTCGTTGCCCGGCCAGTCGTGTTCCACCAGCTGGCGCAGCGCCAGCGGCTCCAGCCCCAGCGGCGCCCCGCGCCCCGCGGACGCGCGGGTCAGCTCCGCCAGGACCAGCGCCGCCAGGTCGTCGCCGCGTTCGGCCAGCGTCGGCAGCGTGACGATCGCGTCGCCGACCCAGCGCGCGAGCGCGCGATCCACGGGGCACTCCGGGCGGGTGGTCGCGACCAGCGCGACGGGCGGAATGTTCGAGCGCTGCGGCGAGGCCGCCTTCCGCCCGAGCGTGCGCGCGATGTGATCCTGGATCGCCGGGGGCAGCGCCGCCACGTCGAGCACGACCAGCGTCCCGCCGTCGGCGAGCGCGAGCGGCGAGCGCGTCGGATCCTCCCAGGCTGCGATGTCGTGGGCGGCGCCGTTCGTCGCGTCGACGACCACCAGCGGCCCGCCGTGGCGCGGCGACGCCTCGTGGAGGATCGCGGCCCAGCCGCTCGCGTCCACGCCGGGCGGTACCACCAGCGTCGCGGACGCGCTCGCGCGGCCGAGCCGCTCCAGCTCGTCGACCGCGACGCGCGCGGCCGGGCTGTACGCGGCCGCGCGAACGTGGCTCGCGACGCTGGCGGCGTGCGCCGCGTTGCGTCCGGCCTCGTGCTCGATGATCTGCTCCAGGCGCTCGCGCTCGTTGTCGATGCGATCGGCGCGGGCGACGGCCGCGAGCTCGCGCTCGCGCGAGCGCGCCAGCGCCGAGGAGACCGCGAACAGCGCGCTGATGCGATCGGCGAGCACGCGCACCGCGCGCGCTTCCTCGAGCGTCATCGGGGCGGTGCGCGCGCCGCGCGGCAGCAGGATGAAGCCGAGCGGACCGTCGTCGTCGACGATCAGCGTCGCCGAGAACGCGCGCCGGGCGTCGAACCAGCCGATCAGCGGTCGTACGTCGGCGCGGCGCACCTCCAGCGCTTGCAGGGCCTCGGCGCGCAGCGTGCGCTCGGGCTCGACCAGCGCCATCTCGTAGACGCGGCTCGGCGCCTGCGTCTTTTCCACGTGCAGGTAGCCTGCGACGTCGACCGAGAGCACCTCTTCGGGGTCGCTGCGCCACAGCTCCGGGCGGGCGCCCGGCACGGACGTGGTCTGCGAGAGCGCGACCAACGCCGCGCGGATCGCGGCGTCGGGCTCCGGCTGCAGCGCGCCGCGGCTGGCCGCGTCGATGGCGTCGAGCCAGCGCGACTGCTCGGGCCCGAGCGGCCGCGCCACGGCGCGCGCGATCAATCCGACCACGATCGCCAGCACCGAGGACGCGAGCACGATCGCGCCGGCGTGCGCCGGCGCCTGTCGTGCCAGCACGCCGGCGAGCAGCGTCACCGGCGCGCCGAGCATCATCACGGCCAGGATCCCGCGCAGCGCCGCCGACACCGTCGTCGGCTCGCGCGTCGTCGCCGTCCACGCGCAGGCGAAGGACGCGGCGATGACGGCGATCGGCAGCACGCGATCGGGCGCCGCGACGTCCAGCAACGCCGACGGCACCGCGACCAGGATCGCGGTGATCGAGAGCGCGAGCGCGCCGGCGGCGCGGTCTCCCACGCCGAGCTCCAGGCGCCGCATCACGCGCAGTCGCCACGCCGCCGCCATCAGCACGATCAGACCGGCGGCGCCCGCCGTCGTCGTCGCGTAGTCGATCGCCAGCGGATCCACGCGCACCGTTCCCCCGGGAGCGAGCGCGGTCGTCGCCGGCAGCGCCACCGCGATGCCCCAGAGCACCCCGGAGAACGCCGCCGCGTCGAGCGACCGCGACGCCGGCGGCGGCGCCAACAGGCCGCCGGGTCCGGCGATGCGCGCCAGCGCGACCAGCGCCGAGACCGTCGCCGCGCCGGCACCCAGGTTCGCCGCGGCGTCGAAGGCCGGACGTCCCGCCGGGCCGATGCGCGCCGCGACGAACAGCGCCGTGCCCCACGCGCAGCCGCGCAGCGCCAGGCGCGCCGCGGTCTCGATGCGATCCTCGCCCCGCGGCGGCTCCGCCGTGCGCCGCCACACCTCGATCAAGAAGAGCGGCAGCGCGGCGAGCACCGCCCAAGCGAGCCAGCCGCCCCGCTGCTGCGCGGCCGCGAAGCCGACGTAGGCGACCGCCGCGAAGGGCAGCCAGAAGGAGCGAACGCCGCGGAGCATCGGGGCGGAATTCTAGCCCTGGAGGCCGGATACGCTCGATTTTTGGTGGATTGTGCCGGTCCGTCGCGGCCGGCGGCGCGTTCAGGGCGCCTTCGCCGGCTTGGCAGCGGGCTTGGCGGCGCTCTTCGCGGCCGGTTTCGCCGGCTTCGCGGCGCGCTTCGCTTCGGGCTTGGCCGGCTTGGCGGCGGGCTTTCCGGCGGGAGCCGCGGCGTCCGCCGGCTTCGCGCCGCTCGCGCCGGCGAGCTTCACGAAGCGCTGCTCCGGGCCCGACGGTGTGTACAGCTGCACCGCCAGCAGCGGCTTGTCGCCTGCGGGGACGAACGCGTGCTTCGCGCCCTTCGGTAGCTGGAAGACCGCGCCGTCTTTCACGGGGTAGTCCGTCCCGTCGACCTTCATCGTGCCGGCGCCGCCCAGCACGCCGAGGATCTCCCACGAAGCGTCGTGCGCGTGCTCGCCGATCGGGGCGTCGGCGCTGGTCAGCAGTAGCTCCAGGCTCGAGTGCTGGGCCTTGTCGCCCTCGCCGCCCCAGGCGATGCGCGCGTGGAACGCGCCGCCGCCCCACGACAAATCCGCGAGCTTGTCGAAGTCGGCGGTCTCGATCGGACGTGGGCGCTTGCGCCAGCGGGCCTCCCACGGCTTCGCCTTCGTCGCCGCCAGCGTCTCGTCGAGCGACGCCTGGTCCGTCGCGATCGCGATGACGATCTTCGCGTCGGCGCCCTGCGCGCGCAGCGAGATTCCAGCGCCCGGCGCGCGCACCGCTCCCCACGTCCCGAGCGCGTGCGGCGGCGTCCCGTCGTCTCCGGTGGCCAGCAGCTTGCCGGCGAGCACCACCGCGCTCACGTCGATGTGCTGGTTGCGCGGCAGCATCAGCGTGCTGCCGCTCTTGATGCTCTCGAGCCACAGCGCGCCCGGCGCGGCCGCGCCCTTCGCGACGCTCTTGGCGAAGCTCGCGTCGGGCAGCCAATCCTTGAGCGTGCAGACCTTGTCCGCGCACGACGCCGCTCGCTCCAGCGACGTGGGCGGTGTCGCCGGGAGCTCGCCGGAGATCGACTTCGCCGTCGCCGTCGCCGCCGGCTCGGCGGTGTCCGGGTCCGCGTCGGTATCCGCGTCGAGGCCGAAATCGTCCTTTTCCGGGAACGGGATGTAGGGAAGCCCGGCGCGCGGGCCCGCGACCGGCCATTTCGCGTCGGGAGAGGTCGCCGAGCACGCCGGGAGCAGCAACGCGCCGGCGCTCACGGCCGCGAGGCCGGTCGCCAGCTGGTGCAGTTTCGAGGACATGCGCGAAGACAACGCGTTCCACCGCGACCGTCAAGGTCCGACCGGGCGACGCGCTCCGGACTCCCGGGAATTCAACGACAATCTTCTCTTGCTCGGCGACGATGGGGGCGCCGTCGGCGCTTGCGGAAATCGCCGTGCAGGGCTATCGCGACGCTCCCGCGAAGCCGCAGGATCCCAGGGCCACATGCGCAAGAACTACGTCCTCGACACGAACGTCCTGCTCCACGACCCCAACGCGATCTTCAAGTTCGAGGACAACGATCTGATCCTGCCGATCTACGTGCTCGAAGAGATCGATACGTTCAAGCGCGAGAACACCGAGCGCGGCCGCAACGCCCGCACCGTGTCCCGCTTGCTCGACGCGCAGCGCGAGCGCGGCGGCTCGCTTTCGCGCGGCGTCACCATCGGCGAGGGCGGCACGCTGCGCGTCTACGTCCCGGAGAAGCGCCCGCTGCTGACGATCGCACTGCACCCCGAGTCCGGCGACCACGCCATCCTGCAGACCGCGATCGACTTTCGCGACGCGTCGCCGGGGAAGACGACCATCTTCGTCACCATGGACGTGAACCTCCGGATCCGCGCCGACGCCCTGGGGCTCGCGACGGAGGCGTACGAGAACCAGTCGGTCGACATCGAGCACCTGGACACGGGCATCGTCGATCTCGCGATCTCGTCGAGCGACCTCGACCACTTCCTCGAGGCAGGCTCGGTGCAGCCCCCGCCCGACGAGCGGCTGTTTCCCAACGTGTGCGTGATGCTCCGCGACGACAGCCCGCGCTCGCGCACGGCGCTCGGCCGCTACAACGCCGACAAGAACGAGATCCGCGCGCTGCGCGTGCCGCGCGAGGGCGTGATGGGCATCCGCCCGCGCAACCGCGAGCAGAGCTTCGCCTTCGACCTGCTGCTCGACGACTCGGTGCGGCTCGTGACGCTCGTCGGCAAGGCCGGTACGGGCAAGACGCTGCTGGCGCTCGCCGCCGGGCTGCGCCGCACCGTCGAGGACGGCGCCTACGCGCGCCTGCTCGTGAGTCGGCCGGTGATGCCGCTCGGCCGGGACATCGGCTTTCTGCCCGGCGACGTCGAGGAGAAGCTGAATCCGTGGATGCAGCCGATCTTCGACAACCTGGAGTTCTTGCTGGTCGCGGGGGGCGGCAAGCGTCGCGGCATGCGCGGCGGCTTCGACGAGCTGTTCGACAATGGCCAGCTCGAGGTCGAGCCGCTCACGTACATCCGCGGGCGAAGCCTGCCGCAGCAGTACGTGATCGTGGACGAGGCGCAGAACCTCACTCCCCACGAGGTCAAGACGGTCATCACGCGTTGCGGCGAGGGCACGAAGATCATTCTCACGGGCGATCCGTTCCAGATCGACAACCCGTACGTCGACAGCGCGACCAACGGCCTGTCCGTGGCGGCCGACCGCTTGAAGGGCGAGGCGATGGTCGGCCACATCGTGCTCAGCAAGGGCGAGCGCAGCGAGCTCGCGAACGTCGCCGCCAACAAGCTGTGAGCCGGCCAATCCGGTCGACGCGCGACGTCGAGGCGCTGCTCGCGCGTGCCGAGCGCAGCATCGCGCTCGTCGATCGCTGTCGGCCGCGCGACTACGCGGCGTCGCTTGCGGCGCTGGTCGGTCGCTGGCGGCTGGGCGAGCACGTCGCGCCCGCCTGGAGCTACGCGCCGCTCCCCGACCTCGCCGCGCTGCGCGCCGCGCTCGAGAGCGTGGAGCTGGACGGTCCGATCGGCGAGCTGTACGCCGCACGCGCCGCCGAGCTCGCGCTCGAAGCGGCGGCAGCGGCGTGGATCGGCTCGCCGGCGTTCGGCGAGCACGCGGCGCGCCGCTTCGCCGCGCCGGCGGACGAGGACGGTGCTCGCGCGCTGTCGCTCGCGAACGCGTGGTGCGGCGAGCCGCTCACCGTCGAGCAACCGCGCGCTCTCAGCGACGACGCGCGCGACCCGCGGAGTCTCCTGTGTTGCCTGCAGCGGACCGTCGGCGAGCTCCGCTTGCCGTTCCGCGTCGTCGTGTCGGCGGATCTCGCGAGCGCCGCCGCCACCGGCGACGGCGTGATCCTGGTGCGCGCGGGTGCCAGCCACGGGGAGCGCGCCGTCGCGCGCACGGTGCTCCACGAGGTCGAGGGCCACGCCCTGCCGCGACACCGCGCTGCTGCCGAGAGCCTGGGGCTATTCCGGGTCGGCGCGGCCGGCGCCGCGGACGACGAGGAAGGGCGCGCGCTGTTGATCGAACGGCGTGCCGGCTTCCTCGACGCCGGTCGTCGCGCCGAGCTCGGTCGCCGCCACCTCGCGGCGCTGTCCGTACGCGACGGAGCCGGCCTCGTCGACACCGTCGAGCTGCTGCTCGCGCGGGACACGCCGCTGGACGCCGCGCTGGGAATCGCCGCGCGCGTCCACCGCGGCGGCGGTCTCGCGCGGGAGATCGTCTATCTTCCCGCGCTCGTTCGTGTGGAGCGTGCCCTCGAGGGCGATCCCGCGCTCGAGCACTGGCTCGAGCGCGGTCGCCTCGGCGTCGAGGCCGCTCGCGTGCTGTCTGTCCAGGCTACGGAGCCTTGATCTCGCCGCAGCCGATGCGGGCACCGGCGCCGCCCATGGGCGGCTTGCCGTTGTCCTTGTTGGCGTGGACGATGATCGCGCGATCGACGAACGAGTGCGGGTCGCCCGGCTTGAGGTTCGCGCCCTTGACGACGATCTCGAGCGTGCCCTTGCCGTCCTTGCCGACCTTCAGGTTGCCCAGGTCGCCGAGGTGATGCTTCTCCGCGGTCGGCAGACCGTGGGGCATGTTGTCCGGATTGACGTGACCGCCGGCGCTCGTGAAGTCCGCGGCGCTGCAGTCGGCCTTCTCGTGGATGTGCGTCGCGTGCTCGCCGGGCTTCGCGTTCTCGACGTTGACGACGATCTTCACGCCGTCGTCTTCCTCGCTCAGCGTGACCGTGCCGGTGAGCTTCGACTTCTTGGCGCCGTTGATCGTCGCTTCGATCGGCTTCGGCGGCTCGGGCGCGGGCGGAGCCTCGCTCGCGGCGGGCTCGGCGCTCTCGGGGGGCGGTGGCGGCGGCGGCGGCGGCGGCGCTGGAGCGGCGGGCGGGGGCGGAGGCTCCGCGGGCGGCGTCGAGCCTCCGCATGCGGCCAGCAGCACGAGCGACGAGAGCGCGGGAACGATGAACGCGGAAAGCTTCATGACTTCCTCCAAACGAGAATGCGCGGCGACGCTACTACGCTCGCTCGGCAAGTGCCACCGTCACCGGGATATGATCCGACGGCTTGTCCGCGAGTCGCTCGTCGGCGTCCATCCACGCGTCACTGCAGCGTTTTGCAAGCTCCCGGCTGCACAGCACGTAGTCGATGCGCAGGCCTTGATTACGTCGGACGCTCGGTCCCCGGTAGTCCCACCAGCTGTATTTCTCCGCTTCCTCGTGGTGCATGCGATACGCATCGACCAGCCCGAACGCGAGCAGCTGGTCGAACGCCTGGTGCTCGTCCGGATGGAAATGCAGGTGGCCGGCCATGGCGACCGGGTCGTACACGTCACGAGCCTCGCGCGCGACGTTGAAGTCGCCGCACACGAGCACGTCGGCGTCCGGCCCCGGACCGGCTTCCAGCGTGCGGCGCAAGCGCGCGAACCACTCGAGCTTCTGCCGGAAAGCCGGCAGCAGCGGCGACTTGCCGTTGGGTACGTACACGCATGTGACGCGCACGCCGGCGATGGTCGCGCTGATCGCACGCTTGTCCGCGTCCGCGTCGTCGTCCACCAGCCCGACGGCGATCTCGTGCATCGGCAGGCGCGACGCGATCGCCACGCCGTTGTACGACTTCTGTCCGGCCATCGCGACGGCGTAGCCGAGGCGTTGGAAGCCGTCGGTCGGGAAGTCGTCGTCCACGACTTTCGTCTCTTGCATGCACAAGACGTCCACGTCCGTGCGGCGCAGCCAATCGAGCACCAGATCCTGGCGCACGCGGATCGAGTTGACGTTCCAGGTCGCGATCTTCACGCGCACGGCCCTAGGCCGGCCCGGGGCATGCCACAACCCCATTGGTTGGGGGATGACGGTCCGGCGCGGAACCCAGCCGGGCGACTCCGTCCGGGGACCGCCACGAAAAATTGCGAAACCCGTCGCCGTGCCGCGCCGACTGGAGCGCCATGAAACGCTCCCAGCGCACCCATTCCACCGAGGCCGGCTTCACCGCCGCGCTCGATCGCATCGCCCACGAGCCGTCCACCCGTCGCGAGCTTTTGTGGCTCCGCGCCATGGAACGCGGGGACGAGCAGACGGCCCGTTGGGTCGAGCGCACGGATCCGTCGGTGCCGGACCGGCTGCAGCCGCTGGCCGCGCGGATCCTCCGGTCCGCGCTCCCGAACAACATCGAGGAGCCCGGCGTGCGGCGCGAGTTCTTCCTGCGCGTCCACGACGAGCGCTTCCGTCATCACGTCGCCCGGATCCTGGGTGAGCCGTGCAACTGCATCGGCTGCAGCGGGATCCCGCTCGCCGAGCAGGCTCGGCCCGTGCCCGCGAGCGCCGTCAACTAGGTGCACGCTACGCGGCTGCGGCCCGGGCCCGGCGCGCCGAGCCCGGGGCGAGCTCGCGCAACGCTCCGAACGCGGCCCGCTCGAGCGCGGGAGAGATCCCGTGCAGCGCTCGCGACGTCTCGAACAAGATGCGCTTGGCGACGCGCACCGGCCCCGGGCTCTTGCCCAGGTTGTGGAGCCACATGAACTCGAAGACGTCTTCGATCTTGGTGCGGACCTGCTTCGAGTAGTGGAAGAAGTCCGCGTCCATGACGGCGCCGCGCGTGAACAGCTCCGCCTGGTAGTGGGCGTGACGCCGTCGGTCCGGCGCGTCGAAGTTGCGCGCCTCGCCGAGCCACCACTCCTCGAGGTCGAACTCCGCCTTGTGCTGGTCGAAGATTTCCGTGCCGGGGAACGGAATCAGGATCGAGGCGATGGCCGGATGGAACCGCGCCACGTACGGCGCGAGCTGGCTCATCAGCCGCTGGGTCTCGTCGATCGACTCGACCGTGTCCCACGGGAAGCCGAGAATGAAAAATACGTTGGGGCTGATCCCGTTGGCGGCCGTGAGCTCCACGATGCGCCGCGCCCGCTCGACGTTGTGCGGCTTGTGGATGCGCTTCAGCGTGTCCGGATGTCCGCTCTCGATGCCGTAGTCGATCTGCACGCAGCCTGCCCGACGCACCACGCCGAGCAGTTGCTCGTCCACGCGGTCGACCCGCGTCATCATGCTCCAGGTGAGGTCGAGCCCGTTTGCCTCGAGGCCCTCGCAGATTTCCAGCATGCGCGGCCGGTTCACGGTCATCGCGTCGTCCATGAAATGGAAATGGCGGGTGCCGTAGCGCGCGTGCACGTCGGCCATCTCGGCCAGCACGCTGCCGGCCGAGCGGAAGCGGAAGCGCCGGCCAAACAGCCCGCCGGCGCAGTACGCGCACTTCGCCGGGCAGCCGCGCGACGAGAACAGATTCATGTGCAGCGCGGCGTTGTCCGGACCGCCGTAGTCCGCCGGGTCGACCAGGTGCCGCGCTGGCGGCGGCAGCGCGTCCAGATCGGCGACGGGAGCGCGCGGCGGCCCGTAGGCGATGCCACCGAGCTCGTCGCGGAACACCAGCCCCGCGACGTCGGCCTTCGCCATGCGCCCGGTGAGCGCGGCGATCGCCTCGATGATCGTCGGCTCGCCCTCGCCCACGACCGTCGCGTCGAAGCCGTGCTTCAGCGGCTCTTCGGGGAGCAGCGTGGCGTGCGGCCCGCCGGCGAGCAGCGCCGCGCCGCTGTCGCGAAGCAGCGACGCGAGCCGGTACGCCTCGCGGACGATCGGCGTGACCAGCGTCACGCCGATGACGTCCGGCCGCATCTCGCGAGCGATCCGCGCGAGCGCTTCGCTGTCGAGCTTGCGGGCCGCCGCGTTCGCGTCCAGCAGCCGGACGTCGCAGCCGTCCCGCTCCAGCACCGCGGCGAGCATGGTCAACGCGGCGGGACAGCTCTCGTGATTCTGGGTCCGCGAGGGTGGATAGATCAGCAGCACTCTCGATGGCATCTCGTCGCTCCCGCGTTGATCGTCCGCTCCGGGGCTCCTGCGGGTTGTCCGCGCGAATTTCCCGGTGTCGCAGCCGTCGACGCGAGGCGTTGCTTCCGGCGCCGCCGACTCATCCCCGAAGGGCCTTCGCAAGGACCGTTCCAATCGCGACGGCCAGGCGATTTGTCGCGCGCCTTTGGTTTTCCGCGCCAGACGCTTCCGCGGTTGGCGCAACGTGGTCGGTCGATCGGCGATTGCTCGGCAATTTTGGCGCGGCGCGCGGGTCGTCGCCGCGCCGCGCAAGCGCCCCGGTCGCCGGCCGCGCCGGACCGGCAGCAGCATCCGCTCGATCCGCGTGTAACCGCCGGCCCCGCCGTGGACTACAATCCGGGGCATGTCGCGATCGCTCCCGATCTGCGCGCTGGCTGGCGCGGTGCTGCTCTCGGCGTGTGGGTCCAACTCCGACCCGGGCACACCGGCGCCCAAGCAGGTCGACCTGCTCTCGGCGGTCGATCCCATGATCGGCACCGGCGGTGTCGGCTTCGGCGTCGGTTCGGCGTACCCGGGCGCGGCCGTGCCGTTCGCCATGATCCACCCGAGCCCAGACTCCCGGAACGCCAGCAGCCCCGGCGCGGATTTCTATCACTGCTCCGGCTACTACTACGACGACAAGTTCATCGGCGGCTTCAGCCTGCTGCACTTCTATGGCACCGGCGCCAACGACTACGGCGTCGTCTCGTTCATGCCGGTGGACGGCATGAGCGACGACAAGACGACCGCCGACGGCTACGACGCCGGCTTCAAGCACGAGGACGAGACCGCGACGCCCGGCTACTACAGCGTCAAGCTCGCCACGGGGATCCAGGTGGAGATCACCGCGAGCCTGCGCGCGGCCACGTTCCGCTTCACGTTTCCGGACGCCGCCGATCCGGTCGTGCTGCTCGATCTCGGGCACAACCTGGGCAGCGGTCGGACCACCGCCGGCGACGTCGCGATCGACGCCGGCACGGGCGAGCTGTCGAGCCACATGCACAAGATGGGCGGCATGAGCGGCGGCTTCGGCGGCTTCGACGCGTATGCCGAGGCCGCGTTCGACGTCGCACCGACGGCGATCGGCACCTGGGACGACAGTGGGCGTCACGCGGGGCAGGCGAGCGCGTCGGCCACGGCGCCGGCGGACGGCGCGGTGAGCGTCGGCGGCTGGCTGGAGTTCCCGAAGGGCACTACGACGGTCACCATGCGCACCGCCGTGAGCTTCGTGGACGGCGACGGCGCGAAGAAGAACCTGGCGGCGGAAGCGCCGACCATCGACTTCGACGGCATGCGCGCCGCCGCCACGCAGACGTGGAAGGACGAGTTCTCGCGGGTCGAGGTCTACGGAGCGAACGACTACGACACGACGCTGACCGCCACGGCGTTCTACCACACGCTGCTCATGCCCACGCTGATGAGCGACGTGGATGGACGCGTCGTCGCGGTCGACGCCAGCATCATCAAGACGAACCGCTCGCGCTACAGCGACTTTTCCCTGTGGGACACCTACCGCACGTTGCATCCGTGGTTCCTGCTCGCCGAGGACAAGCGCAACGCGGACTTCGCGGCGTCGCTCGTCGCCATGGGCCAGGAGGGCGGCGCGGTGCCGAAGTGGGCGGTCGCTCACGGCGACGCGCACTCGATGGTCGGTTCGCCCGGCGAGATCGTGCTCGCCGAGTCCGCGCAGAAGGGCGTGCCCTTCGACGACGAGAACGCCGCCTACAGCGTGGCGCGCGTCGCGGCCTTCGGCGACTCGCCGGGGCCGTGCGGTGGCCGCGGCGACATGACGGACTACCTGAAGTATGGCTTCGTGCCCGCCACCCGCGCCGACGGTTCGACGAACGGCGGATCCGTGTCGGACACGCAGGAGTACGCCGTCGCCGACGCCGCGCTCGCGGCCTGGGCGACGAAGCTCGGCAAGAGCGACGACGCGAAGCTGCTGGCGGCGCACGCCCAGGGCTACAAACAGCTCTACGATCCGGACATGGGCTTCTTCCGCGGCAAGAAGCCCGACGGATCGTGGACCACCTGGCCGGGCGAGACGAAGATGGCCGACGACTACGTCGAGGGCGACGCCTGGCACTACCTGTGGATGGTGCCGCAGGATCCCGACGCGCTCGCGGAGGTGCTCGGTGGCAAGGACGCGGCACTCGCCCGCCTGCGGGACTTCTTCCAGGCGTCGAAGGACGAGTCGCCGGTGCTCGGCGTGCGCTTCCACTACTGGCAGAGCAACGAGCCGGACATCCACGTGCCGTGGCTGCTGTCGGCGTGGGGCTCGCGCGCCGACACCGCGCGCATCAACGACTGGATCCTCACGACGCTCTACACCATCGGTCCCGACGGCATCCCCGGCAACGACGACGGCGGCACCATGAGCGCGTGGGTGCTGCTCGCCGATGCCGGCGTGTACCCGGTGAACGGTACCGACCGCTACATCGTCGGGTCGCCGCGCTTCCCGCTGATGGTGATCCATCGCCCGAGCGGCGATCTGCGCATCGAGGCCACGCCCGCCCCCGCTCCCGGCCGCGTTCCCGCGTCGGTCAGCCTCGACGGCCAGCCCCTCGACGGCCCGTACGTGACGCACGCCCAGCTCAGCGGCGATCACGTGCTCTCGTTCAAGATGACGCACGGCTGACGCCCACCCCCGGTAGCGGGTGGGGTTTGCCGGTCCGACGCGGTATCCCGCGGCGCACGCCGCTCGCCTTGCCGCGCCGATCTCCAGCGCCGCCGGCCGGTCCGCGCGACGCGACGGAAACAGCAGCGCGGCGGCCGCGGCGACGCGGCAGGTCCGCCCGCGCGGGATTCCGCGCCGGACCGGCATCATTCTCCCGGTCGGGCGTCCGGACTGCGGCGGGATCCGCTATGCTGCGCCGCGATCCGGAGGAGGTCTCGTATGAACAAGACTTGGTTCGCTCTCTTGGCGGGACTCGCCCTCGCCCTCGCGCCCGCATGCGGCAGCGACGAGGCGGCCGCCCCGTCGACGACAGACGGGGGCGCCGGCAGCGCGGGCTCGGACGGGGGCGTGGCGGGCAGCGCCGGCGCCGCCGGGAGCGCGGGCGACGCCGGCGCCGTCACCCTCGACCTTGTGCCCGGCTGCAACCCGTTCGCCACCAGCGACGAGTGCGCGCTGCCGTATCCGAGCGCGTTCTTCCAGAAGGCGGACGCGACCAGCGCCACCGGTGTGCGCGAGGACTATCCGGCCGGGCTCTTCGGCGCGGCCGACGCCACCGGTGCGAACCCGATCCCCGTGGACGTCGCGCCGTACAACTCCGCCGACGGCGTGTCGCCCGCGGCGCCGATCCTCTTGCACTACGCCGAGGACGTGAAGCTAGATAACCTGCCGGACCAGCATCACCTGGCTGACTCGATGGCGGCGGACGCGCCGATCCAGATCTTCAACGCCGACACCGGCGAGCGCGTGCCGTACTTCGCCGAGATGGACCAGAACCGCGTGAGCGGCGTGGACTCACGCTATGCATTCATCATCCGGCCGGTCGCGCCGTTCACGATGGGGGCGCGGCACGTTGTCGCCATCACGAACAAGGTCGTCGCCGCGGACGGCAGCGCCCTGCCGTCGCCGAAGGGGTTCGACGTGCTGCGCGACGGCACTCCGACCACGAACAAGGAGATCGAGGACGTTCGCGCCCACTACGAGGACATATTCACCTTCCTCGAGAGCAAGGGGTTGAAGCGCGCGGACTTGTCCTTGGCGTGGGACTTCACGGTAGCCAGCAAGGACTACGTGCTCGGTTCGGTGCTCTCGATGCGCACCAAGGCGCTGTCGATGCTGGGGACGACCGGCATGCCCTACACCATCACGAACGTGGACGACCGCACGGCGAGCACCACCGAGCAGAACGTCGCGAAGATCATCGACGGCGATTTCGAGGTCCCGACCTACCTGAACGCCGGCAACACCTTCGACTACGACGCCCAGCACCATCCGACGATCCAGACCACGAACCGGAAATATCCGTTCACCATGGTGATCCCGAGAAAGGCGATGAGCGGCGCGCCGCTGCCGCTGGTGATCTTCGGCCATGGTCTGTTCGGCAACGGGCGCGACTATCTCGAGACCGGCGGCAGCGCCAGTATCCTGCAGGGCGTGGCCCAGGACGCCGGTGTGGTGCTGCTCGCGACCGACTGGATCGGGCTCTCGAGCGCCGACGTCGCGTCGATCGTGACGAAGGTCGGCACCGACCTGAACAACCTGGGCATCGTGACCGATCAGCTGCAGCAGTCGCTGATCAACAACCTTGCGATGACGAAACTCGCGCGCGGCGCGCTCGCGAGCGACGCGGCGGTGCAGATCGCGGGCAGCCCGGCCGTCGACACCGCGCGGACGTATTACTTCGGCATCAGTCTGGGCGGGATCCAGGGTACGTCGTTCGTGGCGATCTCCGACGACGTCACGCGTGGCGTGCTGAACGTGCCGGGCGCCGCGTGGGCGACGATGTTCACGCGATCGAGCAACTGGCCGCCCGTGCACGCGGCGGTCGCGGCCCACTACCCGGATCCGCTAGAGCAGCAGATCGGTATCGCGCTGATCCAGTCGCGGTTCGACTTCAGCGACCCCGCGAACTTCGCCAAGCTGATCAAGCAGAGCCCGCTCGCCGACGCGCCGTCCAATCGCCTGGTGTTGCTGCAGGAGTCCATCGGCGACTGCCAGGTGCCGAACATCACGACCGAGATGCTCGCCCGCTCGATGGGCGTGAAGCTGATGACGCCGAGCGTGACGGACGTATTCGGTCTGGACACCGTGGCCTCGCCGACGAGCGAGGACACGCTCGTGCAATACCAGCTGACGGCGCTCACCGACCAGTACATGCCGCCGGAGACCAACGTTCCCCCGTCCAAGGACAACGGCGTGCACTCGACCATGATCTCCCGCCCGGAGGCGCTCTCGCAGGTCGAGTGGCTGGTCGACAACGGCGAGATCAAGAGCTTCTGCGCCAACAACTGCGTGTTCTAGCTGTGCCCCGCGCGCGGCGCTTGTCGTCCCGCCGCGCTCTTGCTACCGGGTTTCCCCGATGCTGCGGAGATCGCAGAGGTCCGTGTCGTTCGGGGTGGCCGTGCCGGTCGCGGCCGCGGTGCTGATGTGCGCCGGTCTCGCCCGCGCCCAGGCAGGGGGCGACGACGATCGCGGCGGCGGCGCGGTGCCCGGCGGCAGCTCGGGCGCCGCGGTGCGACCGACCAAGCCGGACGACACGGCGGCGAAGAAGAAGCCCGTGATCGTGATGCCGAAGCTGGTGCACTTCCAGGAGGCGCCGTACCCGCCCGAAGCGCTCCAGCAGGGGCTCACGGCCGACGTTGTCCTCGGGCTTACGATCGACGCGACCGGCAAGGTCACGCAAGCCGACGTGCTCCAGCCGGCGGGTCACGGCTTCGACGAGGCCGCCCAGGCCGCCGCGCTCCAGTTCACGTTCGAGCCGGCGACCGTCGACGGTAAGGCGGCCCCGGTCAAGATCCAGTACAAGTACTCGTTCACGCTCAAGGAGGCGCCGCCGCCGGCCAAGCCGCCGCCGCCGCCGAAGACCGGAAACCTGGGCGGCCGCATCGACATCGCCGGCACCGACACGCCGCTGGCCGGAGCGACGCTCGTGGTCACGTTCCCCGACGGAAGCGAGCATCGCCTCGTCACCGACGCGCAGGGGCGCTGGGGGCTCGAGAAGCTCCAGCCCGGCAGCTACGCGATCAAGAATCGAGGCCGAGGGCTTCGTCGCGGTGCAGCAGAAGGAAGACGTCACCGCGGGTGAAGCTGCCGACGTCACCTACCGGCTCGCGCCGAAGTCCGAGGGCATCGAGGTCACGGTGCAAGGCGAGCGGCCGCCGCGCGAGGTCACGCGCCGCACGCTCGAGCGTCGCGAGATCTCCCGCATTCCGGGCACCAGCGGCGACGCGCTGCGTTCGATCCAGAGCTTGCCCGGCGTGGCGCGACCGCCGGCGCTGGCGGGCCTGCTGATCGTGCGCGGCTCGTCGCCCCAGGACACCGCGACGTTCGTCGACGGCAGCCTGGTCCCGCTCATCTATCACTTCGGCGGTCTGTCTTCCGTCGTGCCCACGGAGCTGCTCGACCGCATCGACTTCTACCCCGGCAACTTCAGCGCCCGCTACGGCCGCGTGATGGGCGGCATCGTCGACGCCGGGCTGCGCGCGCCGGACACGCGCTGCACCGGGGATTACGGCAAGGCGCTCGACAAGGACGGCTGCTATCACGGCATGGCCCAGGTCGATCTGATCGACGGACGACTGTTGCTCCAGGGGCCGCTCGGGCCGGCCAAGGGCTGGACGTTCGCGGCCGCCGGGCGGCGGAGCTGGGTCGACCTCTGGCTGAAGCCCGTGCTCAAGCAGGCCGGCGCGGGGGTAACCACCGCGCCCGTCTACTACGACTACCAGTTCATCGTGGAGAACAAGCCGACGCGCGACTCGCGCGTGAGCTTCCGCTTCTTCGGTTCCGACGATCGCCTGGACCTCTTGATCAAGGACCCGTTCGCGGAGGATCCCGGCTTCGGCGGCAACCTCACGTTCGGGACGGCGTTCTGGCGGGTCCAGGGTCTGTACACCGGCAAGCTCTCGCGCGACGTCGAGGAGACGTCGATGCTCTCGGTCGGCAAGGACGCGTTCGACTTCTCGATTGGAACCTACAAGTTCACGCTGCAATCGACGCCCATCGACATGCGGAACGAGCTCGGGTGGCGGCTGGCCAAAGGCGCCAAGCTGAACCTGGGCATGGACTTCTACGCGGCGCCCTACGACGTCGCGGTTCGCTTTCCGCAGCCGCCACGCCCCGGAGAGCCCGATCCCGGGCCGTTCTCCACGCGCCCGCCGCTGGAGACACACCTCAGGGGCACGGTGTTCAGGCCGGCGTGGTACGCGGAAGCGGAGCTCACGCCGACGCGCCGCCTTCGCATCGTGCCCGGCGCGCGCCTCGACTACGCGCAGGACTCGGGGCACGCGGACTTCAGTCCGCGTATCAACGCCCGCTACGACATCGTCTCGCCCCGCGATTCGGGCGACGAGAACGACGCCTCGCCGCGCCGCCTGCGGACCACCGTGAAGGGCGGCGTCGGCGTGTTCGACCAGCCGCCGCAATACCAGGAGACGACCAAGGTCTTCGGCACGCCGGGTCTCTACTCGAACCGCGCGATCCACTACTCGGTGGGCGTCGAGCAGGAGCTCAGCCGCCACGTGGAAGCGGACCTGGAGGGCTTCTACAAGGACCTGACCCGGCTGGTGTCCCGCGCGCCCGCCAACACCGGCTACAACTACGGCAACGACGGCTCGGGCTATGTCGTCGGGCTCGAGACGTTGATCAAGTACAAGCCGGACAAGCACTTCTTCGGCTGGCTGGCCTACACACTCTCGCGCAGCATCCGCCAGAACGGTCCGGACGAGCCGCAGTACCTGTTCCACTACGACCAGACCCACAACCTGACCGTGCTCGGCAGCTACCGGCTTGGTCGCGGCTGGGAGTTCGGCGCGCGCTTCCGCATCATCAGCGGCTCGCTCGTCACGCCCGTGCTTCCCGGCCTTCCGGCGCTGTACGCCGCCGACGCCGGCGCCTACACCCCGCTCCAGGGCAAGACGGACAGCGAGCGGCTGCCGCTGTTCCACCAGCTCGATCTCCGCGTGGACAAGCGCTGGCAGTTCAAGAACTGGCGCTTCTCGGCGTACCTGGACGTGCAGAACGTCTACAACAATGCGGCGGTCGAGGATATCTCGTACAACTACAACTTCAGCCAGCACACCTACCAGACCGGTCTGCCGATTCTTCCGAGCATCGGCATCCGGGGCGAGTTCTAGGATGCGCGCACCGATCATCGCTCTCGCGCTCGCGTTCGCGGCCGTCGGCTGCGGGCCGCAGTTCGATCCGTCGAGCAAGCTGAACAGCCTGCGCATTCTTGGCGTGACCAAGACCAACGCCGCGGGCGAGGGCGCGTCGTACGCCAGGCCCGGCGAGACCGTGAACCTGACCATGTTGTGGCACGACGCCTCGAAGAAGGCGCCGCGCACGGTGCGCTCGGTCTGGGTGTCCGGCTGCTTCGACCCGCCCGGGGACCTCTACTACGGCTGCTTCCAGCAGCTGTACGACGCCGCGCAGTCGGCTGGGGCGGGTGCTGGTGACGCGGGCGCGCCGGACGGCGGAGCACCGCCGTCCGTCCCCTCGACGACCGGAGTCAACACGAGCACGTTCTCGGTAGACATCCCCACGACGCTGGCGTCGACGGGCCAGTCGATCCTGAAGCCGTCGTCGGACCCGACCCAGCCGGACTACGGCCTCGCCTACGTGTTCTTCGCGATCTGCGCCGGCAACCTGGGCACCATCCAACCGACGACGGAGGGCGAGTTCCCGGTGACGTGCACCGACGCCGCCGGCAACCGGCTGGGCTCGGACGACTTCGTCGCCGGCTACTCGTCGATCTACGTCTACGACGGGTACCGGAACAAGAACGCGGCGTTGTTTCCGACGTTCTCGTTCAACGGCAAGAAAGACACACCGGCGGACTGCACCGGTGACGAGTGCGTCGTGAAGGCGTGCAGCTTGGGGCTGCCCGATCCCGCGACGATGGGCGGCTGCAACGAGCCGGCCGATCTTCCTGTCACCACGCCCATCGACTGCGGCAGTGGCGACGTGCGCTGCATCCCGCACTGCAACGACGACGGCGGCGCCAACTGCCCTGAGTACGGCATCAAGCCGAACATCGACCGCGCCAACAGCGACGAAATCGACGAGATTACGCAGAAGACCCGCGGTGAGACGCTGCACGAGCAGATGTGGGTTCGCTATTTTGCCACCGACGGTTCGCTCAAGAGCCAGGTCCGGCTGGTCAACGACGCGAAGGCGGGCTGGAACGAGGACTACGGCACGAGCTTCCGCGCGCCGAAGAAGACAGGACCGGTCACCGTCTGGGCCGTGGTGCAGGACAACCGCGGCGGCGCCAGCTGGAGCCGCCTGTCGCTGATGGTCCAGTAGCTATCACTGGCACGCCGGGGCGAAGATGTGGATCGCGGTGTCTGGCATGGCGCCGGCGGTCGTGTCCGGCGTCAGCACGTAGCCATAGAAGCCGCCGGCCACGACGCCGATCTGGTTGGTCTGGAACGGCAGCACGAAGGACGCATTGCCGCGCGTGAGCGTGTCGCCCGCGTCGCCACTGCGGGTGACGGCGTAGACGTTTGTCTGCGTGGGGTCGGATTGGTACGCCGCGGTCACGATCACCGTGTCCGGATCGACGATGGCCAGCGGACCGGGATGGATGCTGTCGTTGAAGTAGTAGGGCGGGTAGTTCTCGACCGTCACACTGCGTGTCGCGTCGAACGCCGTGTCATTGCCGACCAGCGGCCAGCGCAGGATGACGCTGTCGGCGGTGCGCGCCCCCGAGTCGGCGTCCGTCACGATGTGGTTCGTGAGCCACACCACCGAGCCGTCGTTGCCGCTCGCGAAGCTGTGCGCCGGGAGGCTGTTCGGTACGTCGCCGGCGCCGGCGAGCGCCTGCTCGCCGCTGTTCTGCGCGTTGAACGTGCCGGCCGCGGTCTCGAAGCTGAAATTCGCCACGTACAGCGACGGATCCGTGGTGTCGGCGCGGAAGCTCACCAGCCGCGTGCCGCTCGACGCGACGATGGCCGCGCCGCTCGGCAAGCCCGCGCACTGCTGCAGGGCCAGCGTCGTGCTGTTGGTGAGCGGCGGCGAGACGTAGGCCGCGGGGTACAGATCGGTGGAGTTGTTCCAGACGACGAAGAAGTCGCCGGCCTTTCCCGGGTAGCCCGTGGTGATGGCGTTCGTCGCGTCGAAGCCCACCGTCACCGACGTCGGCGTCAGCTGCGTGCCGGTCGGATCCGTCGGTGGGTCCACCCAGGCGAGGGAGAGATGGTTGTTCGCCTTCGGGCCGACGACGAGCAGGCGATCCTGGGTCGCGATCAGATGCGCGATCTGGCCGATGCCGAACGGCAGCGTGCCGATGCTGAGCGGCTCGGGGTTCGTGGGATCGGTGATACGCCAGCCGAGCAGACCCGAGTCCGTACCTACGAACACGTAGTCGCCGAACGCCGCGATGCAGCGCGCGGCGCTGTTCGAGCACCCGAGGGCCGCGCCGACGTCGATCTTGGCGGCGTGGAAGCCGATGGAGCTCGGCGTGCTGCAGGTGTTGTTCGTCGTGTCGCAGCTGCGCGCCTCGCAGGCGGCCTTGGGCGGGCACACGGAGTAGACGCAGCTGGTTCCGACGCACTGGCCCTCGTTGCAGCCGTTCGACGGACAATCCGCGTTCGTCGTGCAGGTACCGCCGCCGTCGCCGGAGCTGCCGCCGCTGCCCGCGCTGCCGCCGCTGCCCGCGCTGCCGCCGCTGCCCGCGCTGCCGCCGCTGCCCGCGCTGCCGCCGCTGCCCGCGCTGCCGCCGCTTCCACCGGCGCTGCCGCCGCTGCCGCCGCTGCCGGCCGTGCCGCCGGAGCTGGAGTCGGGTCCGCCGTCCTTGTTGATCAGGCTCTCGTCGAGTCCGAGGTTGCAGGCCGAGAAGCCCGCGGCGACGAGGAGCGCGACGAGCGAGGTGGAGAGGAACCGGACACGCATCAGAAGCTCCCTTCGGCCCACAGGCCCCCGGGCGCGGCGCGGAGCGCGACGCCGGGTTGTTTCTGCTCGTGCCCTTTCGTCGACTGCCAGATCACCAGTCCGACGCCGGCGGCGGTCAGGACGCCGCCCGCGATGAACATGACGTTGGTCGTGCTCTCGAGCGACTTGGCGTGATCGTACGTGCCTTGGCTCGGCGTTCCGTTGTACGCGTCCCGCGCGCTGTTCGCCGACAGGCCGAGCAAGACGGCGCCGCCGAGCGCACCGACGCCGACACCGGTCACCACGAAGCCCACGGTCTTGAGCGGCGACGCGGACTCCGCTTTCGACGACGGCGACGGCGACGGCTCTGGCTCGACCGGGTGCTTCTGCGGCGGCGCTAGCGTCGTCGGCGTCGGCGCCGCGGTGGCGGCCTCGGCTGGCGCGTTGGTGTCGACCTCCACGCTGGCTCCGGCGGCGAGCGAAACCTTGCGGCGCTCGACGTTGCCGTCGCCCTTGATGATCAGGAGCGTGTGGTCGCCGGCCTTGCCGTGGAAGCGCGCGGGCGCCGGCAGCTCGATGTGGTCGTCGAGCTGCACGCGCGTCGTGTCGTCGCCCATCACGACGACCGTGCCGAGGCTCTGCTCGAGCGCGTCCAGCCGCTCCCGCGCGCGGGCGGCCTGGCTCTCGCTGAGCTTCGGCGTGTCGAGCGATCGCGAGTAGTCGTCGGCCGCGCGCGCGGGCTCGTTGGCGGCTTCCCACGCCTGCGCGGCGGTGTAGAGCGCGACCGCGTGCGGGTGCAGCTTGCTCGCCGCCTCGAAGCCGAGGGCGGCTTCCTTGTAGTGCTTGTCCTTGAACGACTTGGTGGCGTCCGTGTAGAGCTTGCGCGCCTCTTCGAGCTGGCCCTGATCCTGGGCATGCGCGACCGGCGCGGCCAGGAGCGACAGGCCGAGGCTCGCGAGCACCACGGCACGGCGGAGGGTAGGCATCCCCCGATGTATACCAGGAGGCGGCTAGTCCCGCGCTCCGGAAGTCGCGGGACGCGTGAAGCCTTGCCGGTTCAATGCTTCCGCGACACGACACTAGAACGGGTTCGCCGGGATGTCGGGCTTGACCGCCGGCTTCTTCGCCGCGGGCTTGGCCGCCGGCTTCTCGGGAGCGGCGGCGGGCTGGGGCTTGGCGGCGGTCGCCGCGGGTTTTTCTGCCGGTTCCGCGGGCTTCGCGGCAACGGCTGGCGCGGCCGGTGCCGCCGCCGCGGCGGACTCGGCGGTCGCCGCGTCCGCCTTCGCCAGGATCACGTCCAGCACGTCGCCGGTGCTGTCGTCCACACGCAGGACGTCTTGCTTGTAGCCGTCGGCCTTCACGGTGAGCAGCTCGACAGCGCCGGACTTGGGACGCGGGATCGACAGCGTGCCCGGCGCGAGCGGATGCCCGTCGAGCGCGAACGAGATGCCCGACTTCGGAATCAGCAGCCGCAGATGGATGGGACCCGCGGCCGCGGCAGCGCCAGGGCTGGATGGTGTCGGTGCCGGTGCGGAAGCCGCCGGGATCGCGGCGTTCGCGGGCACCGCGCTGGGCGCGGGCGCAGCCGCGGGGCCGGACCTGAGCATCAGGAACGCGCCACCGCCCAGCACGGCGATCAGGCTGAACACACCCAGGCCAATGCCGACACCCAGGAGCGCGGGGTTCGACTGCTTGCCGCTCGCCGTCGCGACCTGCGGCGCCGGCGTCGCGCTCGAGATCGGGCCGGAAACCGGCGCGACGTGGCTGACCTGGCTCGGGTGCGAGATTTTTGAGCTCGACGTCTCCGACGGCACGTGGAAGCCCGCCGACGACACGCGGGCGGGATTGCTCGCCTGCATCAGCCGGCGGATCCCGGCGAGGCGCTCGTCCACCGACGCGCCGACGCGCTCGCGCACCATTGTCCCGATTTGCGTCTGCGTGACGACCGGACCCGAGCGCGCGATCCACTCCTCGAGCGCGACGCGCATGCGGTCCGCCGAGGGGAAGCGCTGCATCGGATCCATGGCCATCGCGCGCAGCACGATCACTTCGAGCTCTCTCGGGTAGCCCGGAACCAGCGCGCTCGGCGGATCGAAGCGGCACTCGAGCACTTGCTTGATCGTGCCCAGCTGGTTGTCGCCGTGGAACGGGCGCTGACCGGTGGTGATCTCGTAGAGCACGATGCCCAACGCGAAGATGTCGCTGCGGCGGTCCACGCGCGCGCCGGCGGCTTGCTCGGGCGACATGTACGAGGCCTTGCCCTTGATCTGGCCGGCCATTGTCGTCTCGTGCGCGCTGCCCAGGGCCTTGGCGACGCCGAAGTCGGTGACCTTGATGTTGCCGTCGATGCCGACCAGGATGTTCTGCGGCGACACGTCGCGGTGGACGACGTTCAGCCGGTTTCCGTCGTGGTCGCACAGCTCGTGCGCGGCGTGCAGACCGGCGCTCGCGTCCGAGACGATGCGCGCCGCGAGCCGCGCGTTGATCCGCAGCGGCGAGGGTGGTCCGCCCGGCGTGAGCGGCGGACCACACTTCAGGATGCGGGCCAGGCTCTCGCCGTTGACCCAGTCCATCGCGAGGTAGAGCGCGCCGCCTTCCTCGCCGAGATCGAAGATCTCGCACACGTTCGGGTGGTGGATGCCCGCGGCGATGCGCGCCTCGTCGAGGAACATCGCCTCGAACTCGGGATCACTCGCGAGCGCCGGCAGGATCGTCTTGACCGCGACCGTCTTCGAGAAGCCGCGCTGACCGTGTTGCTTCGCCGCCCAGACGCGGGCCATGCCGCCCTGCGCGATGCCGAGCAGGATCTCGAAGCGGCCCAGCATCACCCCGGGCGCGACCTCGCCCGGCTCGAGGTAGGGGCTGGAAAGTGGGGTGGGCGTCGTCACGGCAGGGCGCAAGTATAGCAACCGTCGGGGTGCGTGGGCGGGTTGGCGGAAGATTGCCTGATATCCGGAAAACTGGACGGTCGGCAGGCAAGAGCCCCGTTGCGAAACGTCACGCCGGCGTCACACGCCTGGGCGCCGATCCAGGCGTTTTCGAGCCTCGTCCAGCGTTTCGACGGTCAGAAATCGTTGCGGTGGTCCTTCAGCAACGCCGCGCAGGCGGCCGAAGGATCGGCCGACAGGGACCAGTCCGGCGCGCCGTATTGGCCGTCGACCCGGATCATCCGGTACACGCTGTCCGTGCTCTTCACGTCGAAGCTCGGCAAGCTCTGGATCGCCGAGGTCACGGCGAGGACGCCGTTGCTCAGCGTGACGTCCGCGCCGATCACGTTGTAGATGATGCTGGCGTCGACATTGCCCGTGATCTCGCACGAGCCCTTCACGGTGCCCGTCAGGGTCGGGTCGATCTGCAGATCCAGCCACGCGCGCCCCTGGATCGTCGTTCCGGGTTGCGCCGGGTCGTCGGTGTTGCAGGGCAGATTGCCGCTGACGTCGCTCGGCGTGCGCCCGCACACGTCCAGGGTGATGCCCGGGAAGCCGTCGCCGTCGTCGTCGCGCAGCGCCGAGCAGTCCGGCTTCACGCAGGTCGGATCGCACTGGTTCGTGCGACCGACGTTGGTGGTCGCGCACGACGGCGACGTCGTGTCCCAGGTCGGAAGGTCCGGCGCGGGTTGGCTCGACCCCGCGACGAACAGCACCTTCTCGGCGGTGATCGTCGCGCCCGGCGTGGTGCCGCCGAGGGTCGCCGTCACCGGCGCGACCTGGATCTTCGGCATCGCGTCCTGAAGCGCTTGCGGGATCGGCAGCTCGGTCTTGACCAGGTTCGTGTCGTTCGGATCGCAGGTGCCGGACTTGCCGGTGACTTGCGGAAGCTCGACGGAGCACACATGCGCCTGGACCGCGTCCAGCTTGGTCGCATCGGACGCGTTCTGCTGCACGTCGAAGACCATGTACAGCGTCGCCTCGGCGGGCTGGTTCTCGGGACAAATCGTCACCGGACCGCCGGGCTGTGCCGTCAGACCGACACTCATGCGCACCTTGGCGGCCCACGTGCCCGTCAACGCGAGCGCGGCCGGCTCCTGGCACTGGATGGTCGTGCCTCCAGAGCCCCCCGATCCACTACTGCCACCCGAGCCGCTGGTGCCGCCGGATCCGCCGCTCCCGTCGCTGCTGCTCGACCCGCAAGCCGGCAGGGCGAGCAGGCCGCACGAAACCAGGAACATGCCTGAAAGCGAACGCTTCGAAAGCGCCATCGAGAGACCCTCCAAGGAATCGCCGGCGGCCGGCCTTCCAGCCGGTCACGGTACTGCCGACCCGAGCTGGCTTCAAGCACGCACGCGACGCTCACCGCCGTTCCCCCCGGCGAGGGAGGAAAACGGCTGGCGCTGGCGGGGCGCAAGCTCAGAACGATCGCGTCGGACCTTGCTCCTGGGCCATGACGACCTTGTTCCCGTACGCCGGCGGCGGCGCGATCAGATCGGGTCGCCGGCGCTCCGGCGTCACCTCGGTGCGGGGTTGCATCTCGGCGGGCGGCGGGGCGGGGGGCTTGGGCGTCACGGCGTGCCCACAGGCACCCAGGAGCGCAGTCGTCAGAGCGACCGCGATGACGCTGGAAACACTACGTTTCACTCTACAAACATAGCCACGATGGCGCCTGCTCGCACGCCGCGCCGCGGCACGCGCGACGCGCGCCGATTCCGCGCCGCACCGGCAGACAAGACGCTTGGATTCACTTCGGGCCCAGGTGCTAGGGTCGCCGCGTGGACCGGGGCACTCGAGTGTTCTGGGGCCTCGTCGTGGCGCTGCTGGGTGCATCCGCGTACTTCGGCGCCAACGCCGAGCAGCGCCGCCGCGAGGTCCAGCGCGGCGAGGCGAGCGTCTCGACCGGGGCGATCGTGCACCTGTCGCGCGTCGTCGACGGCGACACGGTGCTCGTCCAGAACCCGGACGGGGGCTCGGTCGCGGTACGCATCCTGGGTGTCAAGAGCTTCGATCCGGCCGGCGACAAGGCGCCGACGGCGCGCGCCGGTCAGGCCGCGGTGGCGGCGCTCGGGCGCATGCTCGGCGAGAAGCCGATCCGCGTGCTGCTCAACGCGGAGCCGAAGGACAAGCACGGGCGCACGATCGCGACGCTGTATGTCGACGACAAGGACGTCGGGCTCACGCTGGTCAAGCAGGGGCTGGTGCTCGTGTATCCCGTGTACCCGTTCCCGGCGCTGTCGATGTACCTCGAGGAGCAGGAGGCCGCGCGGGCGGCGCGTCGCGGGTTCTGGTCCGATCCCGAGGCGGCGCATCGCGCCGATTTGCTGCTCGCGGAGTGGCGGAGGGACGGACCGTGATCCCGGTCATCTTGCGCGTGCTGCAGCGGCGAGTGGTCCGCAATCCGCCGGCACCGCTGCGCGTGTTGGTGCTGGCCGCGGCGATCCTGCTGTACGGGTCCACCGGGTTCCTGTTCTTCGAGTTGCCGGTGAAGCCTGATCTGACCTGGGCCGACGGCTTCTGGTACTCGTTCGTGACCGTCACCACGGTGGGCTACGGCGATTTCTATCCCTCGACGCCCGGCGGTCGGTTCGTCGTGGCCGTCCCGCTGATGTTCTTCGGCATCGGCTTGCTCGGATACGTGCTGTCGATCGCGGCGTCGTCGCTGATCGAAGCCAAGACCAAGGAGCTGCACGGCATGGGCACATTCAAGCTGAAGGGCCATCTGGTCATCCTGAACTACCCCGGGATCGGCAAGATCCTGCGCGTGCTCGACGAGCTGACGGCCGACCCGAGCTTCGGCAAGCATCGCGAGATCGTGCTCGTGGACGACGACCTGGTCGAGCTTCCGCAGGAGCTGGTGGTGCGCGGCGTCCACTATGTCCGCGGCAATCCCACGCGCGACGAGACCCTGACCCGCGCCAGCATCGACACCGCGCGGCACGCCGTGGTCTTGACGAAGCGCCCGGGCGATCCCGGCTCGGACGACCGCAACGTCGCGATCACGCTCGCCCTCGAAGCGCGCGCGCCCGACGTGCAGAGCGTCGTGGAGTGCGTCGACTACACGACCGAGGAGCTGCTGCGCAAGGCCGGTTCGGACAGCGTGGTGTGCACGTCGCGCTTCGACGCGCACTTCCTCGGCGCCGAGCTTCTGAATCCCGGCGTGCAGGAGGTGGTAGAGGAGCTGACCACGAACCTGCGCGGACAACAGATCTATCTGACGCGCTTCAGTGGTGAATCGCCGCGGCCTTATGCGAAGATCGCCGGCGAGTGCGCGAGCCTCGGGCACATCGTGATCGGCGTGCGCCAGGGAGACTCGACGCGGCTCAACGTGGAGGGGACGCTTGACGTTGCGCCCGGCGACCACATCATCAGCATCGGCGCCGAGCGATTGACGTCGCTCCGCTGACCCCACGTGATCCGACTCCTCTATCATCTGCTGCTCGACCTTGTCGGCGTCGTGCTGCTGCCGCTGCGCCTGCTCGCGCGGGCGCGCGCGGCGCCGCGCGGCGCCTGGTTGCGCGTCGACGTGGATGGGCCGGTGGTGGACGTGGCGCGCGCCTTGCCGTTCTGGGATCGCCGGCCTCGTCCGCTGTCGCTCCAGGCGCTGCGCCGCGCGATCCAGCTTGCCGGCGAAGACCCGCGCGTCGCCGGCGTGCTGGTGGTGATCAAGCGGCTGCACGCCGGCAGCGCGACCGCCACGTCTCTGCGCGACGCGCTCTCGCTGGTCAGTCGCGCGGGCAAGCGGCTGGTCGTGGTCCTGCCCGACGGCGGCGGCACGCGCGAGATGTACGTCGGGTCCGTTGCCGACAAGCTCGTGCTCGGTCCCGAGACGGTGCTGTCGATGCTCGGCTTCGCCGTGGAAGCGGAATATCTCAAGGACGCCCTCGATCGCGTCGGCGTGGAGCCGGAGGTGTTCGCACGCGGGCGCTACAAGACCGCCGGCGAGATGCTGGTGTCGCGCTCGATGAGCGACGCGCAACGCGAGCAGCTCGACGCCGTGCTCGACGCGGCATGGGACGCGCTGATCGACGCGCTCTCGAGTGGCCGCGGCGTGGAGCGCGCCGTCGCCGAGCAGTGGGTGCACGGCGGGCCGTGGTCGGCTTCCGCCGCGATGGCGCAAGGCATCGCCGACGCGGTCGTCTACGACGACGACGTTGCGGCGATGCTCGACCCCGCGCGCAAGGACGGCGCGCCGATCGTGGGGATCGGTCGCTACGTCGCCCGCCGGAAGCTTCGCTGGCGGCCGCTCCGCCGCAAGCCCTACATCGCCGTGGTCGACGTCCACGGGCCGATCGCGTCGGCGCAGCCGTTCGGCTTCCTGCCGATGGCGCTTGAAGGGGCGGTGCGCGCCTCGCTCAAGCGCGTGCTCGACGACCCGAAGGCCCGCGGCGCGATCGTCCACATCGACTCGCGCGGGGGCGGCGCGTTGGCGTCCGATCGCATGCTCCACGAGCTCTTGCGCCTTTCGGCGAAGAAGCCGGTCGTTGCGTACATGGGCGACGCCGCGGCCAGCGGCGGCTACATGGTGGCCGTCGGCGCGCACGCCATCGTCGCGCAGCCGACGACGCTCACCGGATCGATCGGTGTCGTGGCGGCGCGCGTCGTGGTCGGCCCGGTGCTCGAGAAGCTCGGGATCCATACGGAGGTCGTCAAGCGTGGCGCGCGCGCCGACATGTTGTCGCCCATGCGTCACCTCGACGACGGCGAGCGCGCGGCGATGGATCAGCAGCTCGACGAGGTGTACCGCTCGTTCATCGACGCGGTCGCGCGCGGGCGCAAGCGCACGCCCGACGAGATCGCGCCCCTCGCCGGCGGACGCGTGTGGAGCGGGCGCGACGCCGCCCGGCACGGGCTCGTCGATCGCTTGGGCGGCTTCGACGTCGCGCTGGAAGAGCTCCGCGCCCGCCTCGGCGCCGGTGCGGCGCGGCTCGAGCCGCGCGCCGTGTCCGCGACGCGTCTATCTCCACCGCTCGCGCTGCTCCCGCGATTGCTCGGCGGCAGCGCCGAGCTCGCCGGACCCGTGCCGGAGCTCGTGTCGCTCGCCCTCGCGACCCGGAGCGAGCGCGCCTGGCTCTGGTGCCCCGCGCGCGAGGTCTGATCGATCGAAGGTTTGCCGATTACTCCACCAGCGCCGTGCCCGCGGCGTTCGTCACGGCGCTCTGCCACGGATCGGCGACCACGACGCTGCTGGTCTGGGTCGCGAGGCTGTAGCGCACCACGTTCGTGGACACGCCGGCGTCCGTGAAGCTGGATTCCGCGCCGAACAGGCCCCCCGATCCATCGCTGCTTGGCGCGGACGGGACGCCGGTGAGCTCGGTGCCCGGGCCCGCGCTCGCGAGCTTCCAGTCGGTCCAGTGCTCGGCAAACGACGCGTCGAAGCGGTCGAGCAGGATTTCGCCCGGGCCGATCGAGATCAGACGATTGACGAAGTCGTCCACGCTCGGCTGCCACAGCACGCTCGACGTACCGCTCGGCAAGGCGATCGCCTCGACGCCGGCGTGCGCGCGTGGTGCGCCGCCGTCGGCGGCTTCGTAGCAGCCTGCGGCGGCGAGCAGCAGCCGGCTGTTCGTCGCGTCGAGCGCCATGCTGACCGGATTGACGAGCGACAGCGCGATTGGCGTGCCGATGATCGCGTCGCTGTTCGCGTCGATGGCGACCAGCAGGCTCTCTTCGCTGGGACACGCGAGGTGGAAGTCCGGCGCGGCGATGGTCGTGCGATCGATGCGCGACAGCGTGACGTACACGCGGTGGGTCGCCGGATCGTAGACGGCGTTGTCCACGTCCACCGCGCCGTCTCCGTCGCCTGCGCCGAGATACGACGAGAGGTCGATGTTCGCGGCGACGCTGCCGGCGTCGAGGTCGAGCACCGCCACGCGATTGGCGCCGTACAGCGTGACGTACGCCTTGTGCTGGTTGGTCGCGGAAGCGATCGGCGTAGCGCCGACGTCGATCTTCCGCGCCACGGCGCCGGAGCTGCCGAGCACGTCGACGATGTCGTTGGTGCGCTCGAGCACGAAGCCGAGCCCGCCGCTCGCGGCGGGAACGGCGTCGCCATCGGCGACGGTGACGCGCCCGACGACGGTTCCGGCCGTCGGATCGACGCTCGCGGTCTCTGTCGTCGTGGCGTAGTCCGTGCCGGCGACCAGCAGCCGCTTGGGGGGCGTGCCCGCGTCGCCGTTGGCGCCCGTCACCACGATCGTGGTGGGATCGAGCGGTCCCTGCGCTCCGCCGCCGCCCGCCGCGCCACCGGAACCCGCCGAACCGGCGCTCCCCGCCGAGCCGGCGCTCCCCGCCGAGCCGGCACTGCCTGCCGAGCCCGCCGAGCCGGCGCTGCCTGCCGAGCCCGCTGCGCCGGCGCTCCCACCGCCTCCTGCGTTACCGCCCGCCGAGCCTCCGGTCCCGGCCGTCCCCGCGTCCGTCCCGGCGCTCCCCGCCGAGCCGGCGTCCGGCCCGGACGGCTGCTCGTCGTCCGTGCATCCGACAAGTAGCGATATAGCTGCGAGCGCCGTCAGCAGGCCCGATTTCCACATGCTCTTCATTTCCCGGCTCCAGTTCCACCGCACACCCGCGGCCTTGGGAGGAGCGGCGCCGCGAGGGGCCGGGGGCGTGGGATGGAGCCGGAAACCGGCTTCGTCCGCACGCTCCGTCACCCCGCGGAGTCGCTCCGGATGGCCCACCGCCGTTGTGGCGGTGGGCTTGTGAGCCGCGGTCAGGTCTCCTGGCTACCGGATCGTCCTCCAGTGGACCCTTCCCGGGCTCTTCGCCCAGTGGTCGCGTCCACTTTCGTCCCCGGATACAGTGGCGGGGGCCGCGCCGGCATCTCACCGGCTTCCCTTGGCCGTGGCTCGTGGCAGGCCCCTTGGCCCGCCGCCGGCTCGAATAGCACGCGGCGCTCCGCCCGGTCCATCGCGATCGGAGGCGGGAGATTGCCGGACCCGCAGCGGCTTGCAACAATGTCGCCACGGCGCGGGGAGGTCCCCGTCCGGATTGCAGTATCTCGTCGGATCGACGACTCTACGAGCGAACTTCGAAGCCCGCGGCGACATGGCACAAGCTCCGAGAAATCTCCCGCCGTTGGGTCACGGAACGGTCGTCAACGATCGCTACGAGATCCGGCAGAGCCTTGGCAAGGGCGGGATGGGCGAGGTGTTCCTCGCTTACGATCGCAGCACCCAGCAGCCGGTGGCGCTCAAGGTCGTGCGCGAGGAGTCGCGCATGCCCGGCGACGACGAGGCGCTCCGGCAGGAGCTCCTGCTCGCGCGCTCGGTCAGCCACCCCAACGTGTGCCGCGTGCACGATCTCGCGCCCAGCGGCTGGGGCCCGATCCTGGTGATGGAGCAGATCGCCGGGCAGACGCTGCACACGCATATCCGCAGGCGCAAGGCCCAGGGCGGGTACACGGCGGACGAGTTCCGCAAGATCGCCAGCGAGACGGCGGCGGGCCTCGCGGCCATCCACGCCCAGGGTCTGGTCCACGGTGATCTCAAGCCCGGCAACGTGATGGTCACCAACGACCGCGCGGTGATCCTCGACTTCGGCTTCGCGCAGGAGCGCGCGCGCCTGAGCGCGCGTCGGCCCGGCGCGCCGCCCGACGGCGGCACACCGAACTACATGGCTCCCGAGCGCCTGCGCTCCGGCGGCGCGAGCCCCGAGGACGACATGTACGCGCTCGGGCTCACGCTGTGGGAGATGTGGACCTGCCGCGTGCCCGAGCCCGGCTATCGCCCGCGCGCGAAGCCGATGCGCTCGCAGATCATGTTCGACGTGCCGGCCGGTCTGTCGGTGGACGAGGTCAAGCAGATCTTCCGTTGCCTCAGCGACGATCCGCAGATTGCGCACGTCGGCGCGGCACCTGCGCTTCTTCAACCCGACGGCGCTCACCACGAGCCAGGTGCAGATCCCGCGCGAGCGGCTGTCGCCCGGCCCGCCTCCGGGCCGCGGCGTGAGCGAGAGCTTCGCGCCGGGGGCGCAGGCGTTGCTCGTCACCTTCGCGACCAACGCCTCGGAGCTGCCGGGCAAGCTGTTCTCCCTCGACAAGCCCGTGATGAGCCTCGGTCGCCGCAGCAACCAGGACATCCCGCTGCCGGAAGCCACGGTGTCCGGCGCGCACGCCGTGGTGCGCTGGCAAGCGGGCTCGTGGAGCGTCGAGGACATGGGCAGCACCAACGGGACGTACGCGGACCACAGCTTCGAGCGCAAGAAGACCGTGACCATGCTCCACGGCGGCGAGGCCCAGCTCGGCGAGTGCCGGATCAAGCTCGTCAGCTTCCACGACGGCTCGCCCCAGCACCAGCGCGCCAAGACGTACCTCGATCGCCGCGACGGGCTGACCGGCCTGATGACGCGCGACCAGATGGTGCGCACGCTCACCGACGACACCGCGTTCGCCGAGTGGGACGCGGTGCCGCTGGCGGTGGCGCGCTACCACATCCGTGGTCCGAATCGCCACGTCAGCGAGCGCCCGACGATCCTCGAGATGCTCGCGCTTCGTCGCGCCGCGCAGCGCGTGATCGAGCTCACGGAGATGCTCCTGCTCAGCATCATCCCCGTCACTGCCGGGCGTGTCGGACCGCTCAAGTTCGCCGTCGCCATGACCGGACCCAGCCTCGAAGAGGCGCGACAGGTCGTCGAGCAAGTGGTGTCGCAGGTCCAGGGCCTGATGCCCGAGGCTCTCGATCTCGCGGCGACGCTCGTCAAGGCGGAGCCCGGTCAGCCCATTCATTCGCTCCTGGACGGGTAGCCGTCCGGGGCCGGCGCTCGCGTGCGCGCGCCCGAAGTGTCTCTACGCTATCCATGGCTGGTCCTCCCCGACCCTCCTTCCCCGCACCCAGCGAGCCAAGCCTGAGAAGGCTGGGCGTCGGTGGATCCGGTGGAGGTGGCGGCGACCGACCGCTGCGCGCGCAGCTCGTCGTCGCATTGGTCGCGGGTCTGGTGTTGCTCGCGGTGCCGCTCTACCTGTGGCGCCGTCCAGGTGGCGCGAGCAGCGCCGCGGCCCTTGCGAGCGCGAGTGCGGCGGCGAGCGCGAGCGCGGCGGCCGGCGTGCAGGTCGTCAAGCTCGACGGCGGCGCCGGCGATCGGGTCCAGCTCGCGGCGGTGCAGCGCGTGAAGTGTGCGGCCTCGCCACGCTCGCGCGGTCAGGAAGGCAACCTGTGCGACGCGCTGCCGTTCTTCGACGAAGGTCTGGCCAAGGCCATCAAGAGCAGCGTCGACTGCGCGCCCAGCACCGGCAAGGAAGGGACGCTCAACTACGTCCTGACCATCGATTTCTCGCACAAGCGCGTGAACGTCTTCGCCGGCGCGAGCGGCCAGTGGAAGGGCCCCCAGGCCAAGCGCGCCACGAAATGCGTGCTGCACGCGCTACCCGCACCGCCCTGGACCACGATGCAGCATCAGTACCGCTACTACATGATCGCGATCCTCGCGAGCTACTCCTCGCCGGGCAGCCCATCGGTTCCAGGCGGCGGCCCGCTGTTCAACGAGCCTGGCAAGTAGCGCCGGGTGTCGGTCCGGCGCGGAACCGCGAGGTCCGCCGTGACGGTGCAGCGAACGCGCGGCCCGTCACGGCGCGGGCGGCAGCGTCAGCCCCTTGAACGACAGCCCCGCGAGGGCGCGGCCGAGCACGTCGCGACGCTCCGCCGAGGGCGTGCGCTCGCGCAGCGCCGAGACGCGCTCGGCGAACGCCGCGAGCCCGGCTTCGTGGAACACGCGCTCGAGCTCCTGGCGCAGCCGGCGCGCAAGCGCCGGCGCGGTGCCGGCGGTCGAGATCGCCACGGCCACGGCGCCGGCCCGCGCGATCGCCATGTGCCAGAAGCTGGAGTGCGCGGGTTCGTCCACGGCGCAGAAGAAGACGCGCCGCGCCTCCGCCGCGCGCGCGATGCGCGCGGCGAGCGCGGCGTCGCGGTCCGTCAACACCGCCAGCCAATTGTCGTCGAGATCGGCGTCGGTGAAGCCGCGCCGGACCAGCGCCAGCGCGCCGTCGCTGGCGAGGGCTTCGAGCGCCGCGTCCGGCGCTGTGCAGACCACCGTCACGCGCGCGCCGGCGTCGCGCAGCGCCGCGACGCGGCCACCGAGCTCCGCCCCCGTGCCCACGACGAGCACCGCGCGGCCGTCGAGCGCGAGCGCGACGGGAAAGACCGCCGTCGTCATTTCTTCTCCTCCTTCTCGGGCGGTGGGGGCACGACGGGCAGCGTCGTCTTGGTCGTGAACTTGAGCTCGCGATCCGCGTCGCCGATGCGCTGCAGGAAGAGCCCCGTGAAGGTGCTGAACAGCGCGTCGCCCGGCGCCGCCGTGCCGGTGCCGCTCGGCCGCGACACCCAACGCTTGATCTTCGCGAGCAGATCCTTGCTTACCGGGTTCACCTGCACCTTCGCGTGCATGTACAAGGTCGCGCCGAACGGTACCTGATCGCTGTTGCCGGCGAGCAGTCGCTGCACGTCCGCGCAGCGGCGCAACACGCCCTCCATGGTCGTGGTCCACTGGGCCCGGCTCTGTCCGGGGCGCGTGACCTCGATCCGGAACGCCTCCTCCCACACGTGCCACGTCACCTTGCAGGTCTGTGCGGTGGTGGCGAGCGGCTCGCTCGAACCGGTCCGGTACAGCGTCGCCGTGAGCACGATCGTGGTGGGGAGCCCCTGACGCATCTTCTTCTGGATGCTCGCGTCCACGACGTCGCGGATCGACAGGCTCACGTACAGGAGCTTCCGCGCTTGATCCCACTCGAAGCGCACGTCGCGCAGCGGCGGCCCCTGCTTGCTGTTGCCGTCCGCGCGCGCTCCGGCCGGTGCTACCAGCGTCACCAGCAGCACCACGATCAACGAGAGCGCGACGCGCGTCGCGGCGCGCGGCGTGCGGCGTGCGGTCACGGCGCCGCCTCCCGGAGGGTGCGCCGATGCGTCGATCACGGCGCTGCCTCGCGCCGGACCGGCACAAACCCAAGGACGTTGGAGAACGCGAACACGAAGCCGCCGGCGCTCGTGTCCATGCGGAAGCCGAGATTCGCCGTCAGATCGATGGGGATCCGCTGCAGCGGGCTGTAGCCGCGGGGCGGCGACTCGACATCGCGATGGCTGGCGACGCCGAACACGCCCGCGCTGGTGAAGAAGTCGATGCCGTAGACGGAGCGGTGCCCGCGATACAGCGGGATACGGTACTCGCCGCCGAGCTTGAACGCGTAGTCGCCGTAGCGGACCTCCCCGATGTCGGTGCGGAGGAAGTTGGGCGGCGGGCGGCGATCGAAGTTCAGCCCCAGCACGCGCGCCGGCAGAAAGTCGCTGAAGTCGCCGACGTAGTACTGCTCGAAGAACGGCGCGTTGCCGGCGATCGCCCCGCCGAACAGCTCGAGCCGGACCACGTGGTCCCACGGCAGCTGCCACCAGCGCGACACCGAGACGTCGAAGCGCTGGTAGTCGTAGTCGCTGCCCGTCGGCAGGATGCCTGTCTCGGCGGTGAACGTGCCGAACCAGCCGCGCGTGGGCAAGAAGGGATGATCGCGCGAGTCGTACTGCAGCGTGGCGCGCAGCGTGGACAGCACGCTGCGGCCGCGCAGCATGTGGAAATCGATCGGCTCGCGATCGAGCCCGCGCAGGTGCGAGGCGACGGGCACCTGGGAATCGAGAGCCTCGAGGCGGTACGTCAGCCACAGCTGCGTCGCGACGGACAGATCGCGACCGACGCCGAGCGAGCCGCCCGAGCGCTTGTACTGGACCGTCGCGTAGTCCTCGACGCGCGGAGTGAGCCCGCCGTCGGAGTAGAACACGTCGCGGTTGCCGAAGAAGTCGCGGGCGTCGTTGAAGAGCAGCGAACCGGCGGTCATCCAGTTGCTGCCCAGGAACGCCGGGTCGAGGAAGCGAACGCGCAGCGCGAGCTGGTCCTGGGCGATCCCGATCGCCGAGCCGAGCGTGATGCCGGTGCCGGCGAGGTTCGTCTCGGCGACGTCGAGTCCGGCGTAGGCGGTGAGGGGACGGGCCTTGCCGCTGCTGTCCGCGTCGGCGGACAGCCCCATCCAGAGATCGTTGATGATGATCGTGTTGCGCTCGACGACGTCGATGACGAGGATGACGTAGCCGCGCCTGGAGCCCTTCTTGAGCGAGAACTGCACGTCGCGGAAGAAGCCCGTACCGAGCAGTCGATAGCGCGTCAGCTCGACTTCGGGATCGTCGACGTCGATGATGTCGCCGGGCTTGAACGGCACATAGCGCAAGACCACGCGTGAGCGGGTCTTGGAGTTGCCGTGGATCTCGATGCCCTCGAGCGTGTAGCGGACGGCGCTCTCCGGCGCGCGCTCGTCCGCCAGATCCTCCGCCGGAACCGCGCCGCGCGCGGGCGGCCGCGCGGCGGGTGGCGCAGGCGGCGCGGGTCCGGGCTCCTCGCCACTGCCCGAGCCCCAGGTGTCGGGCGCTTCGGGCGCGGGTGCCGCTTCGGCCGGTGGCGGCGCGGGTGGAGCCGGCGCGGGCGCCGCCGGAGCCGGCGCCGCGGGAGGGGGAGCCGGCGCGGGCGCGGGCGCGGGCGGAGCGGGCTGGGCGACGGCGGGACGCGCTACCGCGACGAGCACGAAGGCCGTCGCGAGGGCGAGCCGGCGCATCGGGGATTGGACGGCGCGCGGGCGCGCTCGATTCAGCCCGCGCCGGGCCTCGCTCCGGGTTCTCCACGCGCCGGCCATAGAGCGGCCCCGAGGCTAACACTTCTGCGTGCGATCACGCGAACGGCGGCACGTAGGGCGGAATGACGAGGAAGATCTTCTTCACGCCCTTGGCGCCGCCCAGCGCCTGTCCGCCCGGCGTCTGCACGTGGAGGATCGCTTCCACGACGACGACCGTGTCGGTCTTGAGCACGTTGTTCTCCGCCGTGACCCGGAACGTCACCGTCTGGTCGCCGCTGACGCCATAGAACGTGGTGGCGTCGATCTTGACGTACGGGGGCGGCTGCGCCGGCGACTTCACCGGCGTAACGGACGAGATCAGCTTCGAAGCGTCGAACGGCGTCTGCAGCACCGGGTCCGGCAGGTTGTCGTACTTGGGATCCGGAACACCGTCGCCGGTGCAATCGACGTTGCCCGGACAGCTGTAGTTCTGGGTCAGCGTGGTCACGTCGTTCAGGCCCTGGCCGGCGAGCAGCCCGATCAGCCGCACGGCCTCCGACGACACGTTGCCGGTGCTCGTGTCCTGGGTGGTGACGAGCGGCAGATCGACGATGCTGCCGTCGAAGCCGACCTTCGCGTAGACGCTGCCGGTCTTGGTCGCGAGATCCGTCAAGTCGAAGCGCGCCAGGTTCGCCGTGCCGGTGTTGACCGACACGCCGACGATCTTCGCGCCGATCTGCGACAGGGCCTGCAGCGTGTCGTTGTACGTCACGGTGCCGCTGACTGCCTTGCCGATGGGGCAGCCGGGATCGATCGTCACGGGAGGGGTCACGTAGTCGTTCCCGCCACCGCCGGACACGCACGCGCCGGCCTGCGGCCCGTTGTGGAACGGCGCGTCCGTCAAGATCACGAACACGGGCAGCTTGCCCGGGCGGAAGCAGGCGCGGCCGAGTTGACTCGGATCGCTGCATTTCGCGCGCCACTGGGTCGCGTCGAAGTTGCCGGAGCCCACCGGGTTGCTCGGCGGCCAGGGCTCGCCGCCGCCGACGGCGCGGTAGTCCTTGTTCCCAGCGGCGAGCCACAGCGCCTGGGTCGTCGCCTCGGGCGAATCGCCGCCGCCGGTCGCGCTCAGCGTGCCGAGGATGCTCTTGACGTTGTCGGGCGCCTTGAACACGCCGCCGCCGGCGTCGATCGGCGCGCTGATGTTGCCGTAGACCGTGGAGCCGCCGATGGCGAACTTGAAGCCGTACACGTCGTCGCCGGTGTCGCCCCAGGGTGCCCACGGCACGTCCTTGAACGTCCCGATCCCCACGTATGCACCGGGGATCGCCGGGATCGGCGGAGACGCGGTGGGGTCGCCGTTGAGAATGGTCGGGATGATCGTGCTATCCAGCGAGCTCTTGATGTTGTCGATCGTCGCCTGCATCGACTGCGTCGTGTCGATCAGGAAGTAGATGTCCGCGTCCTTGACGCCGGTCGAGAAATCGAAGTCCTTCGTCTTCGGACCGCCCTTGTACGGCACCTTGAAGTACAGGCCGAAGTCCTGGCTCGTGGGATCCGTTGGCTTGCAAGGATCGGTCTGCGCGGCGACTTCCACCACGTCCTCGATAGTGTCGCCGTCGCAGTCCGCAGTGATGCGGCAGTCGGCGTTCGGGCACAGCTTGGAGTCCTGCTTGTCGGGCAAGCCGTCGCTGTCGCTGTCCGTGTCGAGATAGTCCGGGATGCCGTCGCCGTCGGTGTCGGCGACCGAGTCGCACGGGCCCGAGCGCGGGTGCTTCGCCGTTGCTGCCTCGACCTGGTCCTGGACCCCGTCTTCGTCGCTGTCCGTGTCCTTGTAGTCCGGCGTGCCGTCCTTGTCCGTGTCGCGCGGGCCGCCCGGATCGTCCTTGCCCTCGATCTGGTCGGCGATACCGTCCTGGTCGGTGTCGGTGGTGTCCGTCGGGTCCGTGCAGCCCGCGACGCCGCCGCCGCTGCCCCCGGCGCCGTCGAAGAAGCCGCTGAAGCCGCCGTTGCCGCTGGTGCCGGCGCTGCCGCCGGAGTCTGTGGTGGAGCCCTCCGTGCCGGCGGTTCCGGAGGCGGCCGCGACGCCGCCGCCCGGAGCGGAGTCCGCGCCGGTGCAGCCGTACGTCGTTGCGAGAACGAGCGCCGTCGCGCCTGCGAGCCAAGTAAGGGAAGTCCGGAGCTTCGGCATGAACGTCTCCGCGGGTTTCGTGCGCCGATCTCCGACGCCGCGCGCAAGAGCCGAGTCTACATCAAAACCTGCTTTCCGGCAGCGCCTCCCGGGATTTCCGCGCGGGACCAGGCAGAATCAGCCCGGCTTCACCGGCAAGCGACGGGCGACCTGTCGCCACAGCGCGTCGGGCATCTTCTCGGCGAGCTTCATCGCCGCGGAAATCTGCCAGGGAAACGACACGACGGCGTCGCCCCGCTCGAGCCCCTTCAGCGCGACCGCTGCCGCTGCGTCGAGGGGCATCAGGAACGGCATCGGAAAGCGGTTCTTCCGCGTCATCGCCGTGTCCACGAAGCCCGGTCGGATGTCGACAACGGACAGGCCCCGAGGCGCGAGCTCGACGCGCAGCGCTTCGAGGAAGGTGCTCACGCCCGCCTTGCTCGCCGAATACAACGAGCTCGTCGGCAGGCCGCGCATCGCCGCCAGGCTCGACACCGCCGCCAGCGTGCCGTGGCCGCGGCCGAGCATGGCCGGCATCGCTTCGACGATCACCGCGAGCGCGCCGAGCAGGTTCACGCCCAGCATGCGCTCCACCATCGGCCAGTCGATCTTCACCGCCGGTTGCGTGTCGCCGACGCCGGCGTTCGCCAGCACCAGATCCAGGCCGCCGGTGTCGCGCTCCCAGCGTCGCACCGCCTCGCGCGCGGCTTCGTGATCGCTCACGTCGAGCACGCACACGTCCGCGCGCCCGCCCGCCGCCACGATCGCGTCGCGTGCGTCGACGAGCTCGCTCTCGCGGCGCGCCGCCAGCACCACGCGCGTGCCACGCGCCGCGAGCGCGCCGGCGATCGCCCGGCCGATGCCGCTGGAGGCGCCCGTCACGAATGCCGACTTGAAACTTGTCTTATGCGTCATGGCCTTGTCGAGCTCCTTCACGCCGTCGCCGTCAGCGCGGGATCCAGGCGCCGCTCCGCCTCGACGATCTCGCGCACGGCGACGATCTGGATCCTGTCGTACTCGCGCCCCGACGGCGCGTGACGGTAGCGACCGGCGGCCTTTGCCTCGGCGATCATCGGCGCGGTCGGTTCTTCCAAGGTGATGAACGTCGCCATCGCGGCTCGCGTGCGCGCCAGGGCGTCGCGAAGGCCCTCGACATCTTCGCGGTCGACGCCGCCCGATCCCACGCGCAGGATCATCGCGGCGCGCTCGGTCGGGCCCGTCATGAAGTGCACGGTGCCGTCGATGCCCGATTGGTCGCCGACGACGCCGCGATGGCCGGTGTAGGTGAGCACGGCCCACTTCGCGAATTCCTTCGCCGCCCGGTCGCCGGCGCGGCGTGCGAGAGCGCGCGCCGACGCGACGTCCCGCGGGACGCCGCCCAGCACCACGCCGTCACGCGCGCGCTTGCCGAAGCGGTCTTCGAGGCGCTGCAGGACGGCGGCGATGGCCGGGAACGTGATGTCGATGCCAATCCACGCGCGATCGAGCCGCTGGGCAACGGCGAGCGTCGTGCCGCAGCCGCAATACGCGTCGAGAACGACGTCTCCTGCATCGGACGAGGCCGTGATGATCTTCTCCAGCAGTCGCTCCGGCTTCTGCGTCGGATAGCCGCGCCGCTCCTTCGCTGACGGCGCAACGAACGGGATCTGCCACACGTCGTTGTCGCGAACGCCCCGCGTGTCCACCGAACGCTCGCTGACCAGCACCGGCGCGTCGCCTCGCTTGAAGCGGTGCAGCTTGCCTTGCAGCTTCCGCGCGCTGGAACCCGCGGTGTAGTCGATGAAGAGCGGGTTGAACGTGTACGCTTCGCTCTTCGTGTAGAAGAAGATCGTGTCGTGGAGCGCCTGGAAGCGCCTGGCCTTGCCCGTCCATCGCCGGTAGTGCCAGATGATCTCGTTCTTGATGTCGCCGCCTTGCGTGACGAAGATGCTGTCGAGCACGAGCTTCAGGTAGTGGCTCGCAGTCGGGTCGCAGTGCAGGTACAGGCTGCCGGTGCGGCGCAGGGCGTGGTGGAGCTCGCCGAGACGCAGCGTCATGCTGACCAGGTACGCGAGCAGGCTCCCGTCACCCAGCACACGGCGCAGTCCGTCGATCAGATCGAGCGTTTGTCGCGGCAAGCGTCCGCCGGCGTTGTCCATGATCTCGGCGAGTCCGGCCCGCGCGTGATCGTCCCAGCGCCAGGTGTCCACGAAGGCCTGCGCGCGCGCGCGTCCGACGCTTCCGGTGTTGTTGTAGATCTGGTTGTAGTCCCGTCTCGAGTTGAACGGCGGATCGACGTAGCAGAGGTCCACCGACTCCGGCGCTACGTGCCGCCGCAGGACGTCCAGGTTGTCGCCGTAGAAGAGTGTGGACACGGGCGCGGTCATGGTTCGTCGTTGGCCCGGGGCGTCGTCGGCATCACGGCTTCCGGGTGCCGGTCCGGCGCGGGATAGTCTGGACCGGCTCGCGCGTCGCGGAAAGTGCGATGTCGGCCGCGAAGTCCGTTAAGCTCCGTCCCCATGACGGAAACCGCACGCCCGCTTTCGGGCAAGATTGCAGTCGTCACCGGAGCGTCGAGCGGCATCGGCGAGTCCACCGCGCGCGCGCTCGTGCGCCTCGGCGCCGAGGTGCGACTCGCCGCTCGGCGGCAGGATCGAATCGAAGCGTTGTGTCGTAAGCTCGGCGACGTCGCGAAAGGCTACGCGCTCGACGTCGCCGACGAAGCGAGCTGCCGCGCGCTCGTGGACAAGGTCCTGGCCGACGACGGCGGGGTCGACATCCTGATCAACAGCGCTGGCCTCGCCCGCGGCGCCGGAGCGGTGGTGGACGACGACGAGCGCGACTGGCGCGAGATGTTCGATGCCAACGTGCTCGGCCTGATGCGCATGACCCAGCTACTTCTGCCCAGCCTGATCGAGCGCGGCGGCTACATCGTGCACCTCGGCTCCGTAGCCGGACTGCAGCCGTATCCCAACGGCGCCGCCTATTGCGCCACCAAGGCAGCAGTGGAAGCCTTCGTGCAGGCATTGCGTCTGGAGTTGCTCGGGACGAGCGTCCGTCAGCTCGTGATCGAGCCAGGCATGGTCGAGACGGAGTTCAGCGTCGTGCGCTATCACGGCGATGCCGATCGTGCGCGCGCCGTGTACGACGGCGTCGTCCCGCTCTACGCCGACGATGTGGCGGAGTGCATCGCGTTCGCGTTGACGCGGCCGGCGCACGTGTCGATCCAGACGATGCTTGTCATGCCGACGGCGCAAGCCGCGGCGAGGTCGATCGCCCGGAAGCCCCGCGATTGAACGATTTTCGGCCGGTCCCGTTTGCCCCACCGGCCCTGGCGGCTCGGCCGTCATTGGTCTAGATTGCGTCACAGTGAGCTTCGACGTCGGCGATCTACTCGGAGGCAAGTACACCCTGATGCGCGAGCTCGGGGTGGGCAGCGCCGGCGAGGTGTGGGAGGCGGAGCACACGCTCGTCGCGCGCCGCGTCGCGATCAAGATCCTGCACCCCGATCTGGCGAACGACGCGGAGATCTACGGTCGCTTCCTCGCCGAGGCGCGGGCCGCGGGGCGGCTCATGCATCCGAACGTCGCCGGCGTGTTCGACCTGGGCGATCAAGACGGCACGCCGTTCATGGTGATGGAGCTCTGCGACGGCGAGATGCTGAGCACCGTCATCGAGGAGCGCGGCGCCGTGGGCGTGGGCTACGCGTGCGAGCTGCTGGTGCAGGTGCTCGGCGCGCTCGACGCCGCACACGAGCTTGGTATCGTTCACCGCGATCTCAAGCCCGGCAACATCATGGTCGTGCACCCGAAGCCCGACCAGCCCGTGGCCAAGGTGCTCGACTTCGGCATCGCGAAGGGCGTTCACCCGGACGGCATGGACCCGGAGGAAACCGGGCGCGTGTTCGGCACGCCGTCATACATGGCGCCCGAGCAAGCCGCCGGCCAGAGCGTCGATCACCGCGCCGACCTGTATGCCGCCGGCGCGATTCTCTACGAGCTGCTCACGGGGCGCCCGCCGTTCAACGGCAACTCCGTGTTGGAGGTGCTGACGCACGTGCTGACGCGTCCCCCGAAGCCGCTCCGCATGTTCGCGCGCCACGCGCCGGCCGAGCTCGAGCTGGTGGTACGTCGCGCGTTGGCGAAGGATCGCCGCCAGCGCCACCAGACGGCGCGGGAGATGCTCCGGGACATCTCGCCGTTCGTCGTCGGGCCGAACCCCCAGCACCACGACGAGCGGCACAGCGCGCCTCCGCTGCCGCTCGTGTCGCGCGCGTCGGACCCCGACGCCGCGCCCGTCTCTTCGACGGGTCGTCCGCTGCTCCAGCTCGTCAGCGAGTCTTCCGTCCCGCCGCCGCGGGATGATTGAGGCCGCTCAGCCGCGCTTCGACTTGCGCGCGCGACGGCGGCGCTTCGTGGTCCGCGCCGGCTTCGCAGCCGGCTTCGCAGCGGCCTTGCGCTTGCGCCCGCTGGGCGCCGCGCTGGCCGAGCCCGCGAAGTACTTCGTGGCGCGCTTGTGGCCCTTGGTCGAGATCCGCCCGTCCGCGAGCAACTTCTTGATCGGCAGGGTCAGCTCGCGCGTGCTGATATCGAGATCGCGCGCCATCTGTTCGACGCCCTGACCAGGGCTCCGCTCGACATACGCGAGGACGTGAGCCGCGGTCGCGTCGATCTCGTCCGGGGTGCGCTTGCCGCCGCCCCGACGCAGACCGGCACGCGGCGAGCGATCGCTTACCGCGCCGCGCCGCAACGTAGCAGCGCCCCCGGAACGCAGCGCGTCCGAGACGGCGTCGAGCGCTGCCTGGCGAACGAGCTCGTTCAACTCGCTGACGAATGCCTCGATGCGGTCACGGATCTGCCGGTTCACGTCATTCATAACGTTCCCTCTTTCATACCTAACCTGGACTGTCAAGGAGCGACCTAGATATGAAGTCGTTTTGGAGGGCGACAGGGTGTGGTTGCATTTCCGAGCAACAGACCCTGCTGTCGTCGGCTCATCGGGGACGGGGCGCCGGCGGCTGCCACGACTTCGGGGGGGGCTGGCGGACACGAACGCAATCCGGCTTTGCGCCGCGCGGGAACAGCAGCACACCCTGCGGCTCTGCCCAGGTCGGTGAAATACGCGGTTTCGACGTGCGGAACACGCGAGACACCCAGCCCATGCCCGAACGCCGCATCGCGGTTCAAGGGTGTCTCGCCGTGTTTGTGCCGAACAGGGCGTCGCCCGCGCGGCTCGGGCGGCACTTGGGCGGGTCGGATGAATCGATGACGGCGCGGGCGCGCGGCGCGCGATCACCGGCCGGGACGTCACTCTGGAGCGGGAACTGCCGTGCGGCGCGCAGGGTTCCGCTCGTATATCGAGCACAGCTCTGCCATCCGGTCTGCCGTGGCCGTCGACAGCTGTTCCGCGCCGAACCGCCAGTCCCAATTCCCACGGCGGGTTCCGGGTACGTTCATCCGCGCGCGACTGCCCAGGCCGAGTAGGTCCTGGAGCGGGAAGATCGCCGTATCCGATACGGATGCGAGGGCGAGGCGGATCAGGTCCCACCACGGTTCGGCGCCGAGGCCGCCGAGATAGCGCGCGGCGCGCGCTCGCCGCGCGGCGCCGGCGGCTCCGCGCGTCTGGAACCACGACGCGGTCGTGTCGTTGTCGTGGGTGCCCGTGTAGACGACCGAGTGGCGCGGATATCGATGCGGCAGATATTCGTTGGGCTCGTGGCTATCGAACGCGAACTGCAGAACACGCATTCCCGGGAACGCGAAGCGGTCGCGCAACGCGCGCACCTCGTCGGTGACGAGGCCGAGATCCTCGGCGACGAAGGGCAGACCGCCGAGGCTGGCCTGGACTTGCTCGAACAGCGCCTCGCCCGGCACGCGAACGAAACGGCCGTGCACGGCCGACCGCGCCCCGGCGGGAACCTCCCAGTAGTGCCGGAATCCGATGAAGTGATCGAGGCGGACCGCGTCGAAACGCTCGAGCATCGCGGCCAGGCGCGCGACCCACCAGGAGAACCCGCGCTGCTGCATCACGCGCCAGCGATACAGCGGATTGCCCCATAGCTGCCCGGTGCTGCTGTAGGCGTCGGGCGGAACGCCGGCCACCACGCTGCGCCGGCTCTCGGCGTCGAGGAGGAACAGTTCCTGGTTCGCCCAGACGTCGGCGCCGTCGTACGCGACGAACATCGGGACGTCGCCCAGCAGCCGCACGCCGCCCTCGGTTGCGTGCTGCCGGAGCTCGCGCCAGTGGTCGTCGAACATGAGCTGGACGAACTCGTGGAATGCGATCTCGTCGGCCAGCTCGCGGCGCGCGCGTTCCAGCGCGCGCGCGTGACGGAGCCTGAGCGGGCGCTCCCAGCGCGGCCACGGTTTGCCGCGCTGCGCGCGCTTCAGCGCGGAAAACAGCGTGAAATCGGGGAGCCAGGCCTCGGTCCGCGCGCGGAACGCGTCCAGCCGTCGAGCGTCGGCCGGGTCGGCCCGACCGGCGAAGCGCATGAACGCGCGTCGGAGTCGCGGCTCGCGGAAGCGCGACGTCTCGGCGAAGCGGGCCTTGCCGCGCGCGAGCTTGCGCGGCGCGGCGATCTCGTCGTCGCGGAGCAAGCCGCTCTGTGCGAGCAACTCGAGGCTGACCAGGGACGGACTCCCGGCGAAGGTCGAAGCGCTGTCGTACGGCGAGCTGCCTGCACCCGGCGGCCCGACCGGGAGCATCTGCCACCAGCTCTGCGCCGCGCGTTGGAGGAACGCGACGAAATCGTGGCAGGCCGGCCCCAGATCACCGGCGCCGAACGGACCCGGTAGCGATGTCGGGTGCAACAGCACGCCCGAGCTCCTGGTGCGGAAACACGAGCTCATGGCGACGGGCTGTCTTCTCCTGCGCTGCTCGTGCGCGGTGGGGGGCGCATGAGCGACGCCGTGACCGCCACCGCGAGCACGCCGGCGATGACCGCGAGGGACACGCCGTTCGGGATCTCGACCACGCTGGTGCCGATCATCTTCAGGCCGACGAATACCAGGATGATGGCGAGGCCGATATCCAGATAGTGGAACCGGCCCATCATGCCGGCGAGCAGGAAGTACAGCGACCGCAAGCCGAGCACGGCCAGGATGTTCGAGCTGTAGACGATGAACGTGTCCTTGGAGATCGCCAGCACGGCCGGGACCGAATCGACCGCGAACATCACGTCCGTTATCTCGATGACGCACAACACCAGAAAGAGCGGAGTGGCCAGCCGCCGTCCGTTCTCGATCGTGAAGAAATGCTCGCTGTCGAGCTTGTCCGTGGTGCGGAGGAACTTGCGAGCGAGCTTGAGGGCGAGGTTGCCCTCCATGTCGACGCTCTCTTCCTTGTGGAACCCCAGCTTGACGCCGGTGAACACGAGGAACGCGCCGAACACATAGGTCATCCAGTGGAAGCGACCGAGCAAGGCCGTGCCAGCCACGATGAACAGCGCGCGCATGACGACCGCGCCGGCGACTCCCCAGAAAAGCACGCGTGGCTGGTAGCGGTCGCTGATCCGGAAGTAGTTGAAGACCACCAGGAACACGAACAAGTTGTCGACGGACAACGACTGCTCGACGAGATACGCCACCACGAAGGTCAGCGCGTGGCCGCTGCCGTGGCGATAAAAGACCGTCCCGGCGAAGCCCAAGGCGATCAGCAGCCACATCGCGCTGCGGACCATCGCCTCGCGGAACGAGACACGGTGTGCGCCGCCGAACAGTGCCCGGTCGAGCACCATCGCACCGAGGACGACACCCGCGAAGATCGCCCAGTCGATCGCGTTCGCGCTGCTCGCCATCGGCCGGCCTTGCTAACATGGCGGTCCCGGGCGCGCTACCGATGCGGATGTCTGGTCGTGGCGAATCAGGAGGACTATTGTGCCCATTACGGTGGCATGGTCGTCCGGACAGCGAGCGATACGGACCCGGCGGTGGGTCATCCCGCTCGTCGCCGCGGCGTTCGCGCTCCTCTGCGGTCCATCGGCCCGGGCAGGCGACGCAGGTCCGGGGGCCGATGCCGGGCGCGTGGCGGCGGCCGTCGACGGCGGTGCCAGAAGTCCGATCGACGCCGGTCCGGCGCCCGGTTCCGTAGACATCGCGACGCTCGCGAAGCGGGCGCAGCGCATCCGCGATCTGCAAGCCGGCAAGCTGTCCGTCGGCGTCGAGCCCGCGTCGCTGTTCGACGTGAAGCTCGGGGACGCGCTCGCCGTCCAGGTCGAGCGCCGCCGGATCGAGGCCGTGCTCCGCGGAGTGGCAGAGCCCGAGGCCGGCGCCCCCCCGGCGCGGTCGCGCAAGCCGCCGAAGCGGGCGGCGCCCGTGGCGTCGAGCGCGGACGCGGGGGCGGCCGACGCCGCGCTCGCGCCGGCCGACGCGCTGTGGAGCGCGCGTCTCGACCTCGATCGCGCGACGCTCGCGTTCCTGTCGCTCTCGAAGCAGGACCGCGACAAGTTGCTGGCCGCGCACGCCGCGCGACAGAAGGCGGCCTCGAAAGCACCGATCGACGACGCCCAGAGCAAGGCGGAAAAGGCCGCCGCGGAGCGCAAGCAGGCGATCGCCGACATCCAACGCGCGCGCTCGGAGGCGGTGCGAGTCGTCGCGGAAGAGCGGGCGCGCTTGCTCGGCGTTCGCGAGAACCAGGCGAAGTTCGAAGGCCAGCTCATCTTGCGCGAGCGCGCGAGCGGCAAGCGCGCCGAAGAGACGCTGGCCTGGCGCCGGCGCGTCGCCGAGTTGATCGACAAGCGACGCACCGAAGACACGGCGGCGGACGCCGCCGACGCGTTGTACGACGATCTGGTCAAGACATTGCGCGGCGCGCGCAGCGATTTGTCGGGCGCGCTCGACGCGGTGCGCGCCGGAGCGAGCGACGTGCCACGGGTCGGAGCCGATCGTCTGGACACTCGCGGGCGCCGCCGTCGATCGCTCGGCGGTGGACAAGCTGCGCAAGGACCTGCTCGCACAGGAGCAGGTGCTCGAGGATCGCGACCGCACCTCGGCTTGGGACCAGGCGCGGACGCTGCTCGAGCAGGTGGAACAGCTCAACCGCGATCGCCTCGCGCTGTACCCGTGGCTGACCAGCGCCCGTCGCGACGCCTTGACGAGCTTCAGCGCCACCGGCGTGCAGCAGGCGCGCGCGGAAGCGTGGCAGGTCGCGCTGGTCACGCGCTACCACGCGTTCGCGACCGTGAGCTGGGTCGTCAAGCTCAAGGACTTCGTGCACGACCGCACCCGCGAGGTCCTGGCGACGGTCGCAGCCCTGAAGATCCTCGCGCTGCTGGCGCTCTTCGTGTGGTGGCGTCGCCGCGCCGACGGCTGGCTGGAACATCTGCTCGAGCGCATCGGCGAGGCCGAGCGCACCTCGCGCCACCCGGCGCGGCTGCGCGCCGCCTCGCGCGTCGTACGCCTCGTCCGCCGCACCCGCGGCGCGATCGAGTGGCTCGTCGCGATTCGCCTGGTGCTCGGCTTGCTCGGACCGGGCGTGGTGGACCTGCTCGAGGCGCGGCTGCTCTGGATCGTCGCCGGATGGACGCTCGGCGGCGCGGTCGTCGTCAACGGTATCGACTCCGTCCTCGCCCAGGGCCGACGCCGCAAGCGCCTGGCCCGGACCGACAAGCTCCGCCTGCGATCGCTCAAGCTCGCGGGTCGGGTGACCGTGGCGGTCGGGCTGACGCTGGGCGTGACCGCGGAGCTGGTCGGCAAGGGCACGATCTATAGCTGGGTGATCTCGACCTGCTGGTTCGCCGCACTGCCGGTGGGACTCGTCATCCTGCGCTGGTGGCGCAGTATCGTGTTCGAGCGCATCGAGAACGTGCGCAAGAAGAACGCTTTCACCACGCGTGTCTCGGCGAACCAGGCGGGGTGGGCGAGCTTCCCGGCCGTCGTCGCGGGTGCCGCCTATCTGATCGGGGTCGGCGTGGCCGGTCTGGCGCGCCGCTACGTCAGCACGTTCAACGTGACGCGGCGCGTGCTCGCCTACCTGTTCCGGCGCGAGATGGCCAAGCAGGCCAAGGAACGCGACACGCGGCAACATCGCCCCCTGGAGCGCGAGCGCTATCCGGTTCTCGACCCCGACTGCGCCGCGCCGGAGCTCGTCCCCACGGTCGCCGACAGCGAGGTCGACGACGTGGTGCGCTGCATCGACGCGCCTGGCGGAGGGGTGTTCGCGGTGGTCGGCGAGCGCGGGAGCGGCAAGAGCACGCTCCTGCAGCGCATCCACGAGTCGCGCGACGAAGCCATCGTCGTGCGCTGTCCGCCGGGCGGCATGACGGCGTTCCGAGCCGAGCTCGCGCGCGCGCTCGGCCTCGACCCCGGGGCCGACGACGAGGCGATCAAGCGCGGGATCAACCGCAAGACGACCGACAACGCGCTGCTGGTGGACGACGCACAGCGGCTCGTGCGTCCGACCATCGGCGGCCTCGACGATCTCGACGCGCTGCTCGGGCTCGCGCGCGAGTCGAGCACGTCGTGCACCTGGGTGTTGTGCATGGGGTCGGTCATCTGGCAGTACGTTGAGCGCGCCCGCGGCGCACGCCCGCTGTTCGACGACGTGATCGTGATCCATCCGTGGTCCGAGGACGGCATCACCGAGCTGCTCCGGGGGCGCTCGAAAGCGGCGGGACTACAACCGCAGTTCGAGGATCTGCTCACCGAGGACGAGGCGGACCCGGAACTGCGCGCCGAGCAGCTCAAGCACACCGAGGCCAGCTACTACCGGCTGCTATGGGATTACGCGTCCGGCAACCCCGGCGTCGCCATCCACTTCTGGCGCGAGCTCTTGAACGTCGACGACGAGGGCAACGTCCAGGTGCAGCTGTTCATCGCGCCGGACAGCGTGGACCTCGAGATCCTGCCTGACTCCGCCGTGTTCGTCCTGCGCGCGATCGTGCAGCTCGAGATCGCCGCGGTGGAGGACGTGCTGGAAGCGACGATGTTGCCGCCGCGCGAGGTCCACGACGCGATTCGCTACGCGTTGTTCCGCGGCTATCTGGAGGTTCTCGACGGGCGCTACCGCGTCCACTGGGGCTGGTTCCGCGCGGTGACGCGCTTGCTCGAGCGCCGCCATCTACTGGTGGGGACAAGGAGTTAGGACGATGAGAGCACACACGATCCGGCTTGCGGCGGCGCTGTCCGCCACGTTCGTCGCGACCTGGGCCGCATCGGCCAGCGCCCAGGACATCACCGACGCCTCCAAGAACCTGTCGCAGATCGTCAGCTTTGTACGCTGGAGCGGCGTGTTCGTGTCGGTGTTCGTGATCGTCGGTGCGGCGCTGGTCCTGCGCTTCCTGACGGGCGCCGTCGAGAAGCTCAGTGCGCGCTTCAGCCACCGCCGCCTGACGTTCCACAAGATCGAGTCGTTCACCCGCTTCTTCGTCTACTTCGCCACCGGCGGCGTCGTGCTCGGGCTCTCGTTCCAGCTGAACCAGACGATCATCACGCTGATCGGCGGTACCCTCGCCGTCGCGGTCGGCTTTGCCATGCGCGATCTGGTCGCGGCGATGATCGCCGGCGTGATCATCATGTTCGATCGACCCTTCCAGGTGGGCGATCGCGTGCAGTACGCCGGCGAGTACGGCGACATCATCGCCATCGGTCTGCGCTCGGTCCGGATGTTTACCCTCGACGACAACGTCGTCACGATCCCGAACAACAAGATCCTGACGGACGTCAGCTCCTGCGGAAACTATGGCGCGCTCGAGATGCAGGTGCAGTTCGACTTCTTCGTGGGCATGGATCAGGACCTCGATCTCGCCGAACGCCTTATCTCCGAGGGCATGCTGAGCAGCCGCTACGTGTTTCTCGACAAGCCGCTCAAGGTGCTGATGAAGCAGGTGATCAAGGAGAACTACGTCGCCGTGCACCTGCGCGCCAAGGCCTACGTGCTTGATACCAAGTACGAGAAGGCCTTCGAGACCGACGTCACGCGCCGCATCCTGCGCGCCTTCCGCGACAACGGCATCCTGCCGCCGGCCGTGTTGCATCGCCAGGTCGACGACGTCGCCCAGCTCAAACCGCGCCGCGGGCGCCGCACGGCGGCCAGCAGCACATCCTGACCCCCTCGCGGCATCCCTCGCAGATCAGATCATCTGCTGCGGTTGGGTGCCGCCGCTCTTCTTGCGGGTCGCGCTCAGGATGCGGATACCGATGTCGAGGCGGATGAACGCGAGCATCACGGCGAACACGACCAGGATGCCGGCGCCAGCGAGCCAGCGGTTGTACTCCGCGCGGACGTAGACCGTGCCTTCGCCGACCGGCGGAATGCCTTGGGGCTCGAAAGGCAGGCCGTACTCGTGGGCGAGCTTCGCGATGTTCGTGAGGTGGATCACGGGGACGTCACGCTCGGCGAAGCGCAGCATCACGGAGTCCATGAGCGTGTCCTTGTGCGGCGGTTCCAGGTTCAGGCCCGGCGAGAACTCCTTCTTGCCGATGTGCGTGCCGACCGACGCGGTGCCACCGCCCACGTTCACGTAGGCCTTGATCGGATGGTCGCCCGCCTCGCGCTCGTAGATGGCGACGCGCTTCTCGACCGAGTCGACGATGGATCGCGGAGCGATCTTTTCGAGGTTGTTGCGCTCGATCGCGGTGTCGAGCAGCGACCTGCCTTCCTTCGACATGCCGAAGCCCTTGTCGTCGATGCCGCCGAGCGAGGCGGCGACCGAGTGGAAGCCGAAGATGCCCTTCTGGTAGAGCATGTGCTCCATGTCGATCCAGAGCAGCTCCGGATTGTTCGCGCCCCACTCGGAGGCCGACGCACTCGCGATGACGATCGGCTTGACGCCGAGGATCTGGCACGCGGCGAAGGTGTCGATGTTCAGCGCCGGGAACGAGCCGGACACGCCGACGGCGACGGTGTCGCCCTTCTCGATGCCCGCGCGCTTGAGCAGGTGAACGACCACCGCCGCGAAGTTCGGGTTCACGCTCGTCTGCTTGGCGGTCAAGTAGCCGGTGTTCGACGTGACGACGCTGAGCGGCGCGCCGATGAGCCCGGTGTTGAACGGGTCGCCTTCCGGGTCCGGCTTGATGCCGATTCGCGCCTTCTCCGCCTTCACCTCCGCCATCGCGCGCAACGCGAGCTTGGCGGCGGCGATCTTCTCCGGGTACCAGCGCTGCTTGCGCTCGACGGGGAAGGCTTCGACGGCGATCAGCGCCGCCACCGCGACCAGGGCGATCATCGTGAGCGCTGCGCGCGAGACGCCCGGTGGGCGCCAGTAGACTCGTTTCAACCGCGGAGCTCCGTTCCGACCAGGACGACCAGGATCAAGCGAACCACGGCCGACGCCGTCACGAGCGCGGCCAGCGTCTCGACGACGCCCTGGCGATCGAGCCAGATGGCGATGAGTCCAGGAATGATGAAGCCGATGACCGTCAGCGCGTTGCCGTCGATGTGCATGCCGCTCGTGGCCGAGCGCGCGAGCATACCGATGAAGTAGCCGACCAGGATCATCAGCACCGTGCGCCGGCGGCCGTAGATGATGATGAACGACGAGAGCGTGTGCACGATCAGGAACGTGACGAAGCCCGCGCCGATGGTCAGCGCCACGTCGAGCGGGCGCATCAGGTTCAGCGCCAGGTAGCCGGGCACGATCATGCCGCCGGCGGCGATGCCGAACAGCTCGGTGAAAAGCAGACTGATGGCGAGGCCGATGCCGACGGCCAGCGGCAAGAGCTCGTTCACGACAACGCCTCCGCGGCGACGTCGCCGGCAGCGAGCGCCACGCGCGGCGGGGGCGGCTTGGAGCGGTTGCGGAAGTAGCGCACCACGTCGAGTCCCTGGCCTCCGATGTTGCCCATGCCCATCACCAGCGCCGAGCGATCCACGAGCGAGATGATGCGCTCGAATATCTCTTCTACCGACTGATCCTCCACGACGACGAGCCGCGACGGATCGAAGCCGGCGCGGGTTGCGGCGCGTGCGAACAGGTAGGTGCCCGTGCCCATCAGCACCAGGAAATCCGCCGGTCGCCAGCGCGTGAACTCGGCGCCAAGCTGCAACGAGCGATCCGGGCGATCGGCGCGGCAGTTGAAGATCGCGATCCGGCGCTCCACGTCGGGCACCTCGTCGTTGGCGGTGGTCCAGAGCTGCTCCGTCGAGACCGGGTCGTTCGCCGCGAAGCCGTTGAAGAACGTCACGCGCCGACCGAAGAAATCCAGGTCGTGACGTGTCAGCGCGCCGGGATCCGGCTGGCACTTCCACATGCCGCGCAGCGCCACCTCGCGCTCGAGGCCCAGGTCCGCGCACACCTCGAGAGCCAGCGCGACGTTGTCCGGGTGCTCGGTATAGGAAAACGGCGCGAGCTCCTCCGGCGTCACCGCAAGGATCGCGTTCTCGTCGATCGCCACGAGCACGCTGCCGCGATCCTTGGCGGCGGTCGCCAGCTCCGCCAGGTTCTCGCGCTCGGCCGTGTACAGCTTGCCCTTCACCGGCGTCATGCCGGCGAGCGCGCGCGCGACGTCCTTGTCCGTCGGGCCCATCACGTCCAGGTGATCGGGACGCGCGTTCGTGATGATGCCGTGGGTCGCGCGCACCATCTTGAACTCGCACAGCGCCTGGAGCTCGGGCTGCAGCGCCATGCACTCGATGACCAGCGCTTCGGCGCCGTAGGCGGCTGCCGCCGCGACGATCCGCCGCTGCTCGATCACGTTGGCGCCCGCGGGTCGAAAGATCGGAACCTCGCGCCCGTCCGGGAGGATCATGCGGGCGAGGGTGCCGGTGGTCTTGGCGCACGTCACGACGCCGGCCTCCCGCAGCGCAGAGGCGATCAAGCGCGTCACGCTGGACTTGCCGCGCGTGCCGTTCACGTGGATGCGATAGCGGATCCGCGACAGGTTGCGGCGATGCACTCCGAGCTCCACCGCGCCGATCGCGACGAGCAACACCGCGATGACGACGAGCATCTCCGTTCCGGTCATTTTCGCGAAGCATTATCATCGGCGCCCGCCCAGCGCACCGGCACGGCCCGCGGGATACCGCGCCGTAGCTGGAAATAGACAATACTTTCATATTGTTGTCTGTTCGGCGCGAGACCCCCGCGGTGCGCCGGCCAGTGCCGTGTCCCGGAAGCCGCGAGCGCCATCCGGGCGGCGGCTTCGCCGCTGGCGCCGTTCCGCGTCGCCGCCACTAGCGTTTTCGCAGCGGCGCCTCGCGCCCCGCTCGGCCTGCGGCCCATTTACCTAGAGCCAGGAAGACTGCATCAACAGCGCGGTGGCGCGCGCGTTGGTGCGTGCGGAAGCGTTGCTCGTGGAAAGCTCGGAGAAGTCGATCAGCGGGCCCCAATCGAAGCCCGCGCGCGAGTGCCACGTGGTGCCCACGCCGGCGTGGCCGACGACGCCGGCGCCGCCGAGCCCGGGCGCGGATGCCGCGCCGCCGATGTCGTCGCTGCTGGCGAACAGGAAACCGGACACCACGTACCCGAAGCCGAATTCGAGGTGCACCGGGTCGGCGGCGCGCGGATACCAATCGATCAGCGCGCCGGCGCTCCACGTGGCAAGCGTATTCACCGAACCGTCGGGCTCGCGCACTTCGCCGATCTGGTCGTAGATGCCGCGCCGTCCGCCGGCGTGCGCGACGCTGGACGCGCACACGACGGAGGCGGCGAACGCGGCCGCGAGCGTGCTCGCGAGGACCCGCATGCGGCGAGCATAGCAGCCATCTTCCCCAAGTGGCCGGTTCGCGCTATGCCGCGACGCACCGATGGACTGGAAGCGCTTTGCCTGGATGTTCGCCGGCTGGATCGTGCTGGGATCCGCCCTCGCCGGCGTGCTCATGTCGGCGGGCGTGGGGCCGGACATGGCGCGCTTCGACGCGTCGACGATCGCGCTGTCGGTCATTCGCACGCAGGCGACGGGGATCGCGGCGATCGCGCTGTGTCTCGGGTTGATCTTGGGCATGCACGGACGCGACGCCGCGCGCGTACCGCCGGCGCTCGCGCTGATCGTGCCGGTGTCGGCCGTCGCGAGCGCGCTCGTCGCGCTGCTCGCGAGCGCGTTGCTGCTGCGTGTGACGGCGTCGTTGGCGTTGTCCGGCTACGTCTCGTCGCTGGCCAGCCACATCGACGCTTCCGACCCGCTGCTCGGCTTCATGCGCGCGTGTCTGGTGGCCGGCGTGCTCGCTGCGAGCGCGCCCTGGCTCGGGGCGCGCATGAATCGTGGCCTCGAGTGGCTGCCCGCGAAGATCTTCATCGGCTGGCTGTATGCGCTGGTCGTGGTCGGCGTGATCGAGATCGGGATGCGCGCGATCGTGCTGCGCTGGCTCGGGTAGCGCGGCGGGGCTACCAGGGAAACCACTCGTGCGGCATCTTCTGCCATGACGTCGGGCGGCGCGGGTCGCCCTGCGGGATGACCAGCGAGCCGACGAAGTCCGCGTGCTCGTACACGCTGCCGATGCTCTTGGCGATCGCGTCGAGATCCTTGTCCTCCACCACGCCGTTGCTGGTCGCCTTGTAGAACTGCACCGTGATGCGGATCGGGAACTTCTCGTCGCGCTCCAGCACCAGGCCGCCGCCTTCGGTGAACGGACCGCGGTTCCGGCCGTGGCCGACCACCGCGTGCTCCACGTCGCTCCGCGCGGCCTTCTTCGCCGTCGCCATCGAACCACCGCCGGGCGCGGCGCTCGCCGCCATCGGCGCGGGCTCGGCCATCGGCGCCTCGTCGTCCATGGCGCCGCCGAGGGCGCCGCGGTTGAAGTGCTTGAGCGGCACCTGGATCAAGAAGATCGTGTCCGAGCCGCGCGCCAGCGCGCTCTTGTCGTCGGCGCTCTTCGGGCCGCCTTGCGCCTGGATGCGCTTGGCCACGTCGCTGCGGCGCTGGGCGGTGAAGGCCGCGCGCTGGCCCTGGTTGTTGAAGTACAGCTCCTGCCCCCAGCCCTGTACGCTGCGATCCTCCGCGCTGTTCTCGACGATGCTCATGCTCGTGCCCTGGCGCGTGACCAGGATCGCCAGCACCGCCGGCGAACCCGCCGCGGACTGGTAGTTGAAGACCACCGGGTTGAACTCGGCCTTGCCCTGCTTCGGGATCGGCAGGAACACCGCCTGCGCGCTCACCAGGAAATGCGAGTCGCGTCGTGCGAGCAGGTTGCCCGTGCCGCCGATGCTGCCCGGATCCGACGCGAAGCGCCGGATGTTGGACAGCACGTCGGTGAGCGGGACCGTGGACAGATGCCCGCGGTCCCGCTGGTTGCCGACGCGGATCAGGAATTTGTCCGCCGCCACGTCGCCGGTGCGATCGCTGAAGTTCGGAAATCGGATGACCGGCATCAGCGCCGTGGAGTCCGTCTCGTCTCCGTGCTGACGGTAGCGGACCTGGAGCGTCAGGTCGGTGATGTTCGGGCCCAGCGCCGAGCCCTCGGCGCGCCCGGTGTCCTCCCAGTTGACGTTCTGCACCGACAGCCCGCGCCGCTGGGCGCCTCGCGTGACCGCCGGGTCGCCGACCATGCCGACGACCTTCTGCACCACCGTCGGGTACGAGGCGTCGTCGACGATGCCCCACTCGGCGTCGCCGTTGTCGCCCGGGTCGTCGCCCGTGGCCAGCGTCAGGCCCGGCTTCGCCTGGGTCGACCCAGGCCCGGGTGACGCGACCGTCGCCGGGTTCGTCTGCGCGCTCGCGCACGCCGAGAGGAGGAAAAGTGCCGCCAACCCCGAGCTCGTCAGTCGTCCCATGCCCTGGAAACGCCGCTCGCCCGCCGCTCCTTACAGGGGATGGGTTTGCCGGTCCGGCGCGGAACCGCGTTCCGCGGGATACCGCGCCGGACCGGCGCTGCCCTCACTTCGTGGCGACCAGCGTCAGCCGCTTGGACTCGAGCGTGAACGGCTCGCCGGTGAGCGCCTCGAGTGCCGTCAGCTTCGAGAACCCGACGGCGCGCAAGAGCTCGCAGAGCTCGCGCAGGGTGTAGACGCGAATCGACGACGGGCGACTGACCTCGCGACCGTCTCTCTGGAACGTCCACGTGACCTCGACGCGCCCGGCCTCGAGATCCCAGCGCCGCTCCTCGAGCACGCGCGTGTCGCCCCACCACGACCAGCCGCGCTGCGCGAAGCGCGGCAGCAGCGTCTCCATCACGTGGGTGTCGATCAGGAAGCGCCCACCGGGCGCGAGTGCGCGGCACACGCCGGCGGCGAACGCGCGGTCGCCCGCGGCGTCGAAGTAGCCGAAGCTGCCCCAGAAGCAGTAGGCGGCGTCGAAGCGCGGCTCGAGCGCGAGCTCGCGGAGGTCGCCGCGGTGCCACGCGGGTGCGACATCGCGCTCGGCGGCGCGCTCGCGGGCGCGCGCGAGCACGCGCTCGTTGAAATCGACGCCCATCACGCTGAAGCCGCGCGCCGCGAGCTCGATCGCGTGGCGGCCGGGACCGCAGGGCGCGTCGAGCAGCGCGGCGCCGGGCTCGACGCCGAGGGCGTGCTCGATGAAGTCGCACTCCTCGCCGATGTGCTCGTCTCGCGCGCCGGCGAGTTGCAGATCGCCGAAGGATTGTTCGAAGAAGTCGCGCCACCAGTCGGGAGGCGCGCGTTCGGGGGATTCATGCTCGCTGTTCATGGTCGGACTGCCTCTCTGCCCGCCAGCCCGGACCACAAAACGCGAAACGCCTTGCCGACCAGGCCGGCAAGGCGTTGTTTCGACTCTACACCTGTGCCGCTACACGGACTCTCCCGTGCGAATTACGACACACATGCGCGAGGCGAAGGTCATGCGTGGATGATGCGCCGGTGCGCGTATCGGGTCAAGTCGGGCCTCGCGAGCCGCAGACATCGTCGTCCGGTTTGCAGCTCCGGTTGAGCGCGGCCGTCCGCTAGTCGATGAAACCGACCTCGACGAAGCGGGCTCCGATCGCGCGCTCGAGAGAGGCGACGAACTCACGGTTCGGAATCCTCCGCGGCGCGTCGTCGACGAACGCGGGCAGGTCCTTGCCTCAGTGGCAGCTTCGTCACGCCGCATCCGGACTCGCCGCCGGCGAACAGGTGCGGCTCGCGGCCGAGCACGATGCTGATGCGAGACAGGTACCGGTCCTCTTCGTCGCGCCCCGTGAAACCGACTTGCCGAACGCGCGCGTGATGGCTAGCCCGCCCTCGGGACGCAGACAGCTTGCGGCGGCTCTTCTTCGGCTCGCGGAACGAGAAGTCGCCGTACTTCGACTTCGTCGGTTCCTTTGGCAGCAGGTACACGTCAGATAGCACGAAGCGTTCGAGCTACCGATCCAGTGCTACCGGACCAGGCCGCCGCCCCAACCCTGGTCGACGGGCACTCGCCGACCCCCGTGCTGGCTGATCCGGCGCGGAATCCAGCTTGATGGTTTTGGGAGATGGAGCGACGCTGGGTGGGCTGCGCTTGTGCAGAAGAAGGGGGCTTCGTGAGGTATCTCGCATCTCGCATCTCGCATCTCGCATCTCGCGATCATCGCGATCATCGCGATAGCTGTGCCGTCATGTCTGGACTCCAACTCGTCGGCGCCGCTGGGATCGGCGCCAGAGGTCGCGAGTCACGTCCAGAGCGAATCGAGCATCGTCACGGTTCCGGACGGGTTCGCCGCGGACGCGACGCGCATTGTCGTTGCTTACAACGACTTCACATATAGCGACACCAATGATCTCGTCGCCGGTGTCTCGCAGAGCCTAGACCGGGGACTGACGTGGGCACGCTCAAGCCTTGCGTTCCCACATCCGGCGTGCAGGGAGTCCTTCCCGACGGCAGATGCGCCCTGCGTGACGCGTATCGACGGAGATCCGTGGGTGTCCCAGCAAGACGGCACCGTCTATTACACCGCGCTTGCCTCGACGTGCATCGTCCCACCGCCTGGGACGGTGTCCGGTCCGTTGCCGCCGTGCACCGACGACGTCAACTGGAAGACGGACGCCATCGTCATGTCGCGTTCCGCCGCGGGTGGGGCGTTCGAGGACTGGCAAGTCGTCTCGTGGGACCCCGCGGGCGGGCAACTGTTCCAGTTCCAGCCCACCTCCGGAATCTTCTACGATAAGCCATCCTCGGATACGTGTGACGGGCTGAATGCCGTCGTGTGGACCGTACACGATGCGAGCAACTCCATTGCGGGAACGCGGATCCGGCTCGCGACGCGAGAGCTTACCGCGGCAGCGCCCGCATGGGGCGTCATCGATCTGACGCTCCCGGTGCCCGAGGGCGAAAACGGCTATGGCTTCAAGGATCCGATCGTCAAGGTCGTTTCGGACCGCGAACTCCTTGTCTCGACGTTCTATGACGCTGCGGGCGGATCTGTTTCTGGGACCGAGCGCCGCGTCGTCGAGATCTACCGCGTGAGGAAGGACAGCGCTGGGGCGTGGTTGCCGGCCCCGGATTTGGTATTCGAGGCCGATGCGAGTGATTATTCGCGCGCATTGGAGGTGCAGGGGAACGACAGTATTCGCGACGATCTGGCAATGGACTTCGCTGTCGCACTGACGCCGCCGGCGCCAGGAACGTTGGGGCTGACGGCGCGGTCGTTGTGGCTGGCATACGCGGAGTACGATCCCGACTCCGGCAACCAGGACGTCGTCGTCCAGCATTGCACCGAGGTGTTTCCGGGTGGGTGCACACAAGGCGATGCCTTCGCGTCTTGGGAGCGGTGGCGCTTTCCTGTCACGTGCCCCCTGGGCATTCCGTGCTTGGACCCGACGTTCAGATTCACCGACAACGGGCCATACCGGTTATTCCAGCCGAGCATCGCGGCGAGCAGCGACGGCTCATCTGCGAAAGTGAGCTGGTACCATTATCTCCGAGAGTCGCAGGAGGTGTATCCAGCAGGAGTCGTTACCCGCAACAGTGGCACCAGTTGGTTTTTCGAGCTGCCGCTCACAGTCAGCGTGAACACGATTCTCACCCACCTCGGAACCACGTACTCCGGAACCTACCAGCCGTGCCCCTACTCGAACAGCTACTGGGGCGACTACGTCGGCACGCGGTTCTTGCCCACTTTCATCGGCGGTTATCAAGTCGCAATCACGGCTTGGACCGATAGCCGCGGCGGTTGCCCGTCCGCCTCGAACCAGCACGTGCATGCGACGGTTTGGTGATGCGCGCGCGTTGCTGGTGTTGGCGCTGTTTGCGGCCTGTGGGGGACGGAGCCGTTCGAGTGGACCGCCGGACGGCGGCGAAGCGGCCGCCGGGTTCGACGCGGATGTCGACGTGGCGTCCCAAGCCGGCCCGCCGGGGTGGGTCGCGCCCGCCGACGGCGGATTCTGCCGCCACGGGACCCACGACTGCGGCCCGTTTGGCACGTGCTACGAAAAGGAGGCGCTGTGCTGCGTAGGCAACGCCATTGTGGATGGATTATGCGTGTGCATCCCGGACGGGCTCGGCTGCGCCATCGACGAAGCGTGCTGCACCACCAAGCCCGACGGTCTGTCGAAGTGTGTGCGGCTCTCCGAATACTCGGCGCGTTGCTACTACTGATCGACCTGGCCGCATGCGGTGGGGTCACGAGCTCCGCCAGCGCCGGCGTGGATGCCGCGGAGCCGGACGTGAGCACCGACGTTGCGGTGGCGGCGGTGGGCAAGGGGAGGCGCCGGGGCGGGCGAGGGCGGCGAACCGTCGGATGCGTCGCTGGACGATGGAGCGCCGCCCGTCGATGCCGCGGGTGACCCTGCCCCCGACGCTCTACCGGACGCGCCACCATCGTGCAACAGCGGGACGAACTGTGTGGACCTCGGGTACCTCTATTGCGGTGGTGGCGTGTGCTGCAACGGAGACCACGCTTCCGACACGACGTGTGCCTGCGGTCCGCGCGATGGAGGTTGCTTGCCGGACCAGATCTGCTGCCCCCTGTCATGGGATGCAACGGATCCGCACTACGAGTGCCTCGATCCGATCGAGGAGTGATTGCATGGTATGAGCCGGGCCGACCTGGCGCTAGCGGACCAGCCCGCCGCCCCAAGCGGTCTGCACTGGCACCAGGTGCGACGCCATGGCGATGCGCGCCACGCCGAGCGTCTTGCGTGCGCCGTCGAGGTGGAACGAGAGGGTCTTCTTCACGCCGGCGACGGTGACCGTCACTTCGCCGCTGGCCGGCGCGCTGCCGCTGGCGCGCGTGATCTCGATGACGTACTCGCCCGGCTTGGCGCCGCGCAGGGCGAGGCCCTCCCGATGGGTGCTGGTGACGTCGGTGGCGGTGATGACCGAGCGCGTCGGCGCGCCGAGCCAGCTGACGCGATCGCCGTCGGGGTGGAGCAGGGCCAGGTCCAGGTCGTCGCCGCCGCTCCACGTGGCCTCGAGCTGCAGGTCGCCGCTGAGCTTGTCCGCGAACGGATCGGGCTTGTCGAGCAGGCGCTCGGCGGCGGCGCGCGTCGTCTTGTCGGCGCTCGCCAGCATGTCGTCCACCATGCTGCTCTCGCCCGTGGCGCGGCCGCAGCGCACGGCGTCCGAGAGCGCACGCGCGTCCTTGGCGCGCAGCTGCGCCAGGGCGAGCGCGTAGCGGCAGCCCTGGTCGGGCTTGCCGGCCCAGCGGAACGCCCGCGCCAGGCGGCGCTGCGACGCGACGTCGCCCGGGCGCACGTCCACCACGCTGCCCAGGATGCGGATCGCCTCCTCGCGATCGCCGTGCCGGGCGGCGAGATCGGCGCGCGCGGTCAGCGCGTCGGGATCGAGCGGATCCTTGTCGCTCCAGCGCTCGGCGACCTGGCTGGCGCGCTCGAGATCGCCGGCGAGCCCGTACAACGTGTACAGCTTCTTCACGGCGTCGCGGTGATCCTGGTCCTTGTCCGCCTCGCGCTCGGCGTCGGCGATGGCCGTTACGCTCGCCGCCTTCGGCACGAGCTGATCGGCGGTGACGACGCCGGTGCGCGTCCACACGCGGCGCATTGGGATCCAGCGCCGGCGCGACGGCGGCGGCGTCCAGGGCTGCTCGTCCGCGGCGATCTCGGCGGCGGCGCCGCCGCCGTACGGGTTCGTGGGCATCGGCGCGGGGCGCGACGCCGGCTTCGGCGACGGACGCGCCTGCGCGACCGCGGCTCCCGGTGCCGCCGAGAAGCCGGTGCCGCTGGCGCCGAGCGAATCCAGGTCGGATGCGTGCGCCGCGCTCCTCTTCGTCGTCGCGTGGTCCGCGGGGCCGTCCTCCTCGTCGTCATCGGCCAGCGCAATCTCGCCCTTCGCCGACTTGCCCTCGGCCTCGTCCTCGCCGGTCCATTCCGGCGCGCTGCGCTTGTTGTCGAGGCCGAAGGCGCGGAACATGGCCTTGCTCTCGAGCACCAGCAGCGACGTGTAGCGACTCTGGACGCTGAGCTCGCTCGACAGACGGATCGCCTCCTTCTTCGCGTCGTCGCCGGGCTCGGTCTCGAGATCGGCGATGCGCACGGCGGCGTAGAGGCGCGGCACGAAGGCGTTGCCCTTGGCGTGGCTCGCGCTCAAGTGCAGCGGATAGCGCTGCTCGAACGGCTGCCCGGCGACCTTGCCGCGCAAGACGACGGTACCGTCCGTGGACGCGCCGCTCATGCGCGCCACGACGAAGCGCTCGCCACCGGCGGGGATCGTGTCCACGCTTCGCGGCGCGACCGCCGCGAGCCCCGACGGCAGCTCGACCGACACGTCGCGCAGGGCCGCGCCGTAGGTCGCGCCGAGTACGGCGTAGGCGGCCTCGGCCGTGCTCTGGCCCGGGACGTACGGCAGCACGACGCCGCCGCCGCCGCGCGCCACCGCCGCGAGCGAGTCGAGATCCGAGTCGGCGCCGATGGCCACGGCGGTGACCGTGCCCTTGCCCGACGGCACCGCGTCCTCGACCTCGCGCGTCAGGTACGCGGGCCGGATCGGTCCGACCGTCGGCGTGCCGTCGCCGATGTAGACGATCCGCGTCTCGCGCCCGTCGGTCGTGCCGACGGCCGCGCGCGCGCTCTTGATCGTGGCCGCCAGAATCGGAGGCGCCCTCCGGCGGGATCGCCTCGAGGAAGCGCTCCGCCTCGAGCGCCGCCTGCGGGCCGGGTTGGCGCAGCCCGCCGGGCAGCGCGCGGCACTCGGTGTCGCACGCCATCAGCGTGAAGCGGTCGGAGGGATCGAGCTCGCGCACGACGCGCACCGCCAGGCCCGACGCGCGCTTGAAGCGCTCGCCGAACATCGAGCGGCTCGCATCGACGGCGATCGCGAACGCGCGCTTCGCGTCGTCTTTCGCCCGCGGCAGCTTCGGCCGGAGCGAGATCGCCACGTACGCCTGGTCGCTCGTGGGCGCCGCGTCGTCGAGCTTGGCGGCTTCGGCCGCCTTCTTCGCTGCCGCCTTGTCGTCGGCGTCCGGCTGGTACGCCCAGGCGGTCATCTCGCTCTTGCGATCGGGCAGCGCGTACTCGATCACCAGATCGCCGCTCGGCACGAAGTCGCGCTGCGAGAGCTTCAGGTGGTCCACGTCGCCCTGCTTTTCGTTCGACAGCTCGTAGCCGCGCGAGTGCACGCCGAACGCGCTGTCGTTGCCCCGCACCTCGACGTCCACGTCGAAGTTGTCGACCTTGGTCGAGCCGCCGGGATCGTAGGCGAGGGGATACACGTAGCGCCGGACGCCCGCCGACTGCGGCACGACCTGCGTGTACGCCAGGATCACGCGACGCTTGCCGTGCTTCGGGATGGGATAGATGCTGAGCTCGAAGCGTCCGCCGCGCTGCCACTCGAGCAGGGCCGGATCGCGCCACGGCCCGGGCACCCAGATGATCTCGTCGCGGATCGCGGCCTGGATCTGTGGCGCGGCCTGCACCAGCGCGCCGCGCATGATCGCCGCCGCGCGATCGCGATCGACGAACGCGCCTTCCTCGAGCTTGCCGTCTACTTCCAGGGCCAGCCGCTCGATCTTGGCGTCCGGCGGCAGCGGGAAGCGGTAGATGCCCTCGAGCACGTCGCCGGTGGTGTTCGAGAATGTCTCGTCGACCTCGGTGCGCGCCACGCTGCCGGCGATGCGCACCTTCACCGAGTGCGACGCGAGCACCACCGCGCCGTCGCGCTCCTGCTTCGCGCCCGGCTTCTTCGCGCTCAGCTGCCCGAGGCCGCGCACCTCGATCGCCTCGTCGGGTTTTTCGACCGCCGACTCGCTCCACGCGAGCGCCTCGCCCAGCGCCGGCGCGCTCTCGACCCACGGCGGCGCGCCGGTCATGAGCCGGCCTTCCTCGCCGGCCCGCACCTCGACCTTGTGCCCCTTGTCGTCCACCAGATCGACGACGCCGCGGCTCACGTCCACCGACGTCTCGTCTTGCCCGACCGTGACCGCGAGCTTCGTGCCGCGCACCGTCACCCAGCCGTGCGGCACGTCGAAGCGCGCCGTCTGCCCGTCCACGTGCGCCACGTCCGCGACGATCGCGCCGTGGGACAGGCGCGCGCGCCGGCCCTTCGCCGCGTCCAGCGCGAGCTCCGTCGCGCGATCGAGCGTGAGCCTGGTGCCGTCCGCCATCGCCACCGCGACGCGCGTGCGCCCGTCGGTGCGCAGCAGCTTGCCGGCCGGCACCGCCGCGCCCTTCGCCAACGGCGCGCAGCTCTTGCCCTCGCCGTCGCACAGCTCCAGGCCGCTCTTGCCGCCGTCCACGCTCGCGACGCTCTCGACCGTGCCGCTCCACGCCTGCGCCGCCACGTCCGCTCCGGAATGGTGCTTGCTCCGCACGACCAGCGCGACCGCTGCGGCTGCCGCCAGCCCCGATACCGCGACGCCCAGCCATACCTTCTTCATGGAACGAGCCCGGGCGGGCCCGGCCGGCGCTGCGCCTTGCGGGGAAACCCGGGTCGCGCCCTGGTTGTCTTCCTGGGTGTCGGTGCGGCGCGGGACCGGGCCCGGGACGTCGGCCGTCGCGACGCGCGCGGGCAGCGGTTCGGTTCTGGGTCCGCTGTCGTCGTGCGCGGGCAGCGGCTGGGTGTGCGGCGCTTCGTCGTCGCGGGTGGCGGCGGGCACGTGCGGCGCTTCGTCGTCGCGGGTGGCGGCGGGCGCGCGCGGCGCTTCGGCGTCGTGCGCGGGCAGCGGCTGGGTGAGCGGCGCTTCGTCGTGCGACAGGGCGGACTCGACGAACGGTGCTGGTAGCGGCTGGGTGCTCGGGCCCGCGTCGATCAGGCTGCTGTCGGGCGCGGGCGGATCGTCGCCGCGCGCGTCGAGGGCCGCGAGAACGCGCGCCTCGAGGTCCGCCGGCGCGACGTAGTCCCCTCCCGCGTCCTTCGCCAGCTCGCCGAGGCGCTCGGCCTCGTGGCGCGCGTCGCGGCACGCGTCGCAGTCGGCGAGATGATCGTACAGGCGCTCGGGAGCGGAGCCGTCGAGGATCTCCGCCATGTGCTCCTCGACCTCGGCGCAGGTCAGGTTCGTGGTGTTGCTCATGGTCTACTCCTTGCTCCCGATGCTCGTTCTCAGGTGCGCCAGTGCGCGCGACACGCGCTTGCGCGCCGCGGCCTCGTCGATGCCGCAGGCGATCGCGACGTCGCGGTACGACAGCTCGCCGGCGAAACGCAGCACCAGGGCCTCGCGCTCGCTCGGCCGGATGCGGCCCAGCGCGGCGCGCGCCCGCTCGGCGCGTTGTCGCGCGAGCACGAGTTCCTCGCTCGACGCCTGGCGGTCGGCGTCGTGCACCAACCGCAGGCGATGGCCCTGGCGCAGCCGGCGCTCGAGGTGTCGCGCGCACTTCCGTCGTGCGATCGTGAACAGCCACGCGCGCAGCGCGCCCTCGCCGCGGAACGCGGCGAAGCCGTCGTAGGCGGCGAGCAGCGTCTCTTGCGCTAGATCGTCGGCTTCGGCCTGGGAGCCGACGAGCGCCATGCACAGGCGACCGAGGGCGCCGCCGTGCTGGCGGGCGCACAGCGACAGCGCGAGGCGGAAATCCCGTGCCTTGATCGCGGAGAGGACCGGCTGGTCCGCCGGATCCGCGGGCGGCTCCCCTGCCGTCTCGGCTGGCGCGGCGCTCTCTGCTCCCATGCTCTGCTCCTTCCCGTCCGATGCCATGTGGCCCCCAGTCGCGGGCTTGTGACCGGAAAACGCGCTTGCGCCCCCAGAGCTTGCAGCATCGGTCCGTGCGCCGGGGCGGACTAGCGGTTTTTCCCGCGGCGAGCGCGATCCCGCGCACACCCTGCGGGGGCGGCGAAAACTTTGCCGGAGCGGTCGTGGGCTAGCCCAAGGCGTCGGTGAGCGCGCGCAAGGCGTCCACCGTGGTGAAGACGCCCACGATCTTCTGCTCCCGCATCACGACGGCGGCCCCGTACTTGTGCTCGGCCATCTCGCGCGCGACGTCGCGGAGCGGCGTGCCGGGCGCCACGGCGTAGGGATCGCCGCTCATCGCGTCTTCTACGACGACTTCCTCGGGATTCACGTCCGGGAGCGTCTCCACGAGGTGCAGGTCGCGAAGCGACAGGATCCCGACGAGCTGCCCGCCGTGCAGGACCGGCAGATGGCGGATGCGGTGCTGCTGCATCAGCCGGTGCGCGACGGCGAGCGTCTGCTCTTGTCCGATGGAATGGGGGCTGGAGCTCATGTAGTCGTCGACGAGGACGGTGCGGGTGCTCATGCGCGCTTCCGCGTGCAAGACCCGTGCAAAGCCTGCGGTCGGCTTGGCCTGACCCGTGCATCCCGTCGCGGCAGGAGGCCCGCCGTTGCACGAGTTTGCCCGAGATGTCGCTCCGGCTCTGACAGAGGTCGTGGGCCGGGTGCTGCCCGGCGCCCGCGTCGTGGGCGTGGAGCCGCTCGGGTCCGACACGACCTCGGCCGAGGCCACGAGCAAGGCGGTGGGCTACGGCGTGCCGCTGAAGCTCGAGGTCGAGGAAGCCGACGGCACGCGGCGGCGCCTGGTGTTCCACACGGCGAGCCCGGACAACTTCGGCCACGATCGTCGCAGTGATCGCGCCGAAGAGATGATCCTGGCGTACGACACCTTCGGGACCATCCCACGCCACGTGCGCGCGCTCGACGTGGGCGCGGTGAACCGTGATCAACGCGGCCTGGTTTCCCTGCGGGACGCCGGCGAGTTCTACGTGCTGACGACCTGGGCGGACGGCCACGTCTATGCCGACGAGCTCCGGCAGATCGCCCACAGCGCCGAGCTCCGTGCGGAAGACGTCGCGCACGCCGAGCAGCTGGCGCACTATCTCGTGACGCTGCACCAGGAGTCGATCGACGATCCGCCGCGCTACGTGCGCGCGCTCCGCGATCTCGTCGGCAGCGGCGAAGGTGTCTTCGGCATCGTCGACGGCTATCCCGCCGACGTGCCGTCGGCGCCGCGGGCGCGCCTGGAGGCGATCGAGCGTGCTTGCCTCGAGTGGCGCTGGCGCTTGCGCGGCGAGACGTCGCGGCTCGCGCGCATCCACGGCGACTACCACCCGTTCAACGTCGTGTTCGACGAGCGAGCGGGATTGTCGCTGCTCGACGCGGCGCGGGGTTGCGCCGGCGACCCGGCCGACGACGTGACGTGCATGGCGGTGAACTACGTCTTCTTCGCCGTCGAGGCGCCGAACGCATGGCGCGACGCGCTACGCGAGCTGTGGCAGCGCTTCTGGAGCGTGTACCTGACGGAGAGCGGCGACTCGCGGCTGCTGGACGTCGTGGCGCCGTTCTTGGCGTGGCGCGGGCTCGTGGTGGCAAACCCCGCTTGGTATCCCGGCGTGGACGCCCGGGCGCGCGACAAGGTGATGCGCCTGATCGAGCGCACGCTCGCCGCACCACGCTTCGACCCCGCGTTCGCCGACGAGGTCTTTGCGTGAGCGGGGTCGTGGTGTGGATCACCGGCGTCCCGTCGTCGGGCAAGTCGACGCTTGCCGCCGCCCTCGCGTCGCGGCTCGCGAGTCGTCACGTGGCTTGCTGCACGCTCGACGGCGACGAGGTGCGCGCCGCCCTGGTGCCCCGACCCGGCTACGACGCGGCTTCGCGCGACGACTTCTACGCGACGCTCGCCAACCTGGCGGCGCTCTCGGCGCGCCAGGGGCTCGTCGTGCTGGTGCCGGCGACCGCGCACCGCGCCGCCTACCGCGAGCGCGCGCGCTCGCTCGCACCGGCGTTCGTCGAGGTATTCCTCGACGTATCGCGTGCGGAGGCCGAGCGACGCGACGCGAAGGGGCTGTACCGCGCCGTGAAGACAGGCAAGCTGCACGATGTCCCGGGGGCGGATCTGGAGTACGAATCTCCAGCGGCGCCCGACGCGCGTGTCCTCGGCGCGGAGGACGCTGCGTCGCTGGATAGCCTGGTACGGATCATAGAAAGCAAGACATGAGCTGGCAGGAACGCTTCAAATCCAAGGTAACGAGCGTCGAGCGCGCGGTCCGCGAGATCCCGCGCGGGCGCAGGATCCTCATCGGGTCGGGGGCGGCCGAGCCCGGTCGCCTGGTCGACGGGCTGGTCAAGTACGGTGACCACCTCGCCGACAACGAGATCGTGCATCTGCTTACGCTGGGCAAGGCACCGTACGTCGAGCGCGGCATGGAGCAGCGCTTCCGGCACACGGCGCTGTTCATCGGCGCCAACGTGCGCGAGGCGGTCGCCGAGGGGCGCGCGGACTTCATGCCCGTGTTCCTGTCGGAGATCCCGCAGCTCATCCGATCGCGCCGCATGCGCGTGGACGTCGCGCTGATCCAGGTCAGCGAGCCCGACTCGCACGGTTTCGTGAGCCTGGGCGTGTCCGTGGACGTGGTGCGGGCGGCCGTCGACAGCGCCGATCTGATCATCGCCGAGGTCAACCCGCGCATGCCACGCACGCTCGGCGATTCGATGGTGCACGTCGGGGAGATCGCGCATCTGGTGCCCGTCGACAGCGCACTGCCGGAGCTCGTTGTGGAGGAACTCGACGACATCTGTCGCGAGATCGGCCACCACGTGGCGAGCCTGATCCCGGACGGCGCGACGCTCCAGACCGGCATCGGGCGCATCCCCCACGCCGTCCTGGAAGCACTCGGCAATCGTCACGATCTCGGTGTGCACACGGAGATGCTCTCCGATAGCGTCATCGATCTGGTCGAGGCCGGCGTCATCACCGGCAAGAAGAAGACGTTGCTTCCCGGCAAGATCGTCACGAGCTTCGTCATGGGCACGCAGCGCCTGTACGAATGGGTGCACGACAACCCCGCCGTAGAGATGCGCCCGAGCGAGTTCACGAACGATCCGTTCACGGTCGCGCGCAACGATTCCATGGTCGCGATCAACTCGGCGCTCGCCGTCGACCTGACCGGCCAGGTCGCGGCGGACACGCTGATGGGTCGCTTCTTCAGCGGCATCGGCGGCCAGGTCGACTTCATCCGCGGCGCGGCGCGCAGCCGCGGCGGCAAGCCGGTGATCGCGTTGCCGTCGACGGCCAAGGACGGACAGCTCAGCCGCATCCGTCCCGCACTCGAGGAGGGCGCCGGTATCGTCACGAGTCGCGGCGACGTCCACTACGTCGTCACCGAGTACGGCATCGCGGACCTGTGGGGCAAGAGCATCCGCCAGCGCGTCATGTCGCTGATCGACATCGCCCATCCCGATCACCGAGCGGAGCTGCTCGCCGCCGCCAAGAAGCGGAAGTACGTGTTCCCTGATCAGGTCATGTCGCGCGCGGTCTACCCCTGGGAAGACGAGCGCATCGTCGAGATCAAGGGTGGCGATCGCGTCCTGGTCCGACCGGTGCGGATCACCGACGAGGAGACGCTGCAGGACATGTTCTACCGGCTGAGCGACGAGAGCACCTACTCGCGCTTCATGCACTACAAGAAGAGCCATCCTCACGAGGAGATGCAAAAGCTCGTGGATCTCGACCACGCGCACAACATGGCGCTGGTGGTGTGCCCGGCGGACAGCCCGGCCGAGCTGATCGCCATGGCGCGCTACGACGTCGATCCGGCGACGGATCTGGCCGACATCGCGTTCGTCGTCCGCGACGAGCTCCAGGGGCATGGACTCGGCACGCTGTTGATGCGGCGCATGGCGGAGATTGGCCGTGCGCGCGGGCTGGCCGGCTTCACGGCCGACGTGCTGTGCTCCAACGCCGCGATGCTCGGCGTCTTCCAGCGCAGTGGTCTCGAGATGCACACCGAGCTCGACGGTGGCGGCGCGTATCATGTGGTGATGCGCTTCCCGCCGGCGCGCTCGTCGGCGTCGAACCCGCCGCCGCCGCCGCAATGAGTCGCGGCGCTCGCCTCGAATCGCTCGCGCGCGGCCCTCGGCGCGTGTGCTGCAAGAAGAATCCACGCCGCTCGATCGCGAAACGAGTTGCAGGGGGGGTCGGTTCGTCGTGGCCGGCGTCGGGTCCGATTACGCGAGGATAGGCACTCGCGAAACGTTTCAGATCGAGCCCGGGACGCCTGCGTCGTGTGAAGTCGCACCTTGTCGTACCCGACGATTTTTCCTTGCCCGAGTCTCGCTGCGTGGCTAGACCTTCAATGCGTTGAGCATGACGAATTCACATCATCGTTGCCTCGCCGGTCGCGTGCAGAGCGGCGGAGAATGCAATGCGGAGCACGATCTGCCGGCGGCGAAGCTGCCGAGGGTCCCGCGCTCCTCGCTTCTCGCGGGCGCACGTCGGCGCGGCCGCCGACGCATCGCCGCGACGTTCCATCGGCGCGCTTCGACAAGCGAGCGTGGTCTCGCGGTTTCCCCGCCTGGCGCGGCTTCTTCCGTGCGGGCGCCTTCACTTGGATCAATCGTCGAACCGAATTGTGTTCGATCAAGAAGACGAAGACCGCCAGCGCGTCCAGGCGGGAGCGCCTTCGCCGACGCTGCGGATGTCCGATGCTTGACTAGCTTGCGCGCGCCTGCGCGGCCCCGCGTCGTCGAGTGGCGAAGACGCTGACTTCCCGGTGTAGCCGATCCCCATCCGGGGGTCGGGCTCGAGACACGTGTCCGCCGGTCGGCTTGGATTGCACGTCACATCGTCCGATCACCAAGGAGCATCATCGAATGAACACGAGGAACCGTCGCACGTGGGAGCGCGCCGCCTGGCTGGTTGCACTGACTACCGCCGGTTGCGGCATGGGTACGGCCCAGCCCAACAAGGCGTGTCGTCCTTCCACGGCGAGCACCAATCAAGCGCTCACGGCGACCGCGTCCCGCTTGTTCCTGACCACGAGCGTGGTGACGCGCCTGCAGGCGCGGGCTGCGGCCAACGACGCCGCGTGGGTTTCGCTCAAGAAGCTGTGCGACGGCTACACGACCGGTACGGTGTATCCGCCCAACGGCGACGCCTACCCGAGCTCCAACAGCGTGGGCCAAGGCTACCAGGGCGACGGATATCTGCCCGCCATTCGCTCGCTGGGCTTGTGCTACCGCACGACCAAGGGCGTGGACGCGGCCGCGGCGTCGAAGTACGCGGCGGCCGGCGCCAAGGTGCTCGACGCGATGGCGACGCCGCCCGGCTCCGGTGGTGCTTCGCCGTCGACGGACAGCGGCTACGGCATCCGCAACTACGGCGTCGGGATGGCCATCGGTTACGACTGGCTGTCGCCGGATCTGCCCGCGAGCACCAAGAGCGCCGTGAACACCGCGCTCAACAGCTGGATCGATTGGTACGACAAGAGCGGGTTCAGTCGCAACCAACCCATCGGCAACTACTTTGTCGGCTACTTCCTCGCCAAGACGTACGCCGCGATCGCGACGGACCCCGACAACGCCAAGGCCGCCACATACTGGAGCGACGTCCAGACCCGCCTCTGGGGTCAGGTCGCGAAGCCCGCGTATGTCGCCTGGATGAAGGGCGGAGGGTGGCCCGAAGGCTGGGAGTACGGCCCGCGCGCCGTTCGCGGCATGGCAGAGGTGCTCTGGGGCGTCGAGACCGGCAAGGGCCTGGCTTGGTACAACGATCTGCCCCAGGCTCACGACCAGTCGCTGTATCTCGAACACTTCGCGTGGCCATCGCTGAAGCGCATGGACGATCGCGGCACGGTCCGCTCGGGCGTCTCGCTCGCGCCGTCGGCGGCGTTGATGTCGGCGCTCGCGACCATCATCGCGGAGCATGGCGACGCCGCGGCGCCGCACGCGATGGCTTTCGCCGACGACGTCGTCGCGACCAGCGGCGACGATCGTGAGCCGTGGCAGAAGTTCCTCTACTCCGATCCGGCCAGAGCGCGCAGCCCGTATACGTCGCAGCCGCTGTCGTACAACGCCGAAGGTCCCGGCAACGTCTCGATGCGTTCGAGCTGGGACAAGACGGCGACCTGGGCGTCGCTCACCGCCGGGCGCTACATCAACGCGCCGGACTCGGGCGAGCAGCTGTTCGACGCCGGAGGCGTGAGTGTGGTTTCGGGCGGCGATCCGATCCTGGTGAACGCGGCGGGCTGGATCCCGAGCGCGGGTGGAACCGCGGGCGAAGACTTCGTCTACACCGACAGCTGGGGTGGCGGCGGGCGTCGCCTGTACAACACGTTCTTCGTCGACAGCCCGGCCACCTCCAACTCTCCCGGCCAGAACACGAAGAGCCCGGACAGCTCGAACTCGCACATCGAGCGCTTCGAGGAAGGCGGCTCGTACGTTCGCGTCCGGGCTGCGAACCTCGAAGGTCAGTACGGCTCGGGCACGAGTCCCGTAGCGTCGTTTACCCGCGACATGGTCTACATGCGACCTGGGACGGTCGTCCTCTTCGATCGCACGACCGTAGCCTCGGCGAGCGCGGATCGCTGGATGGCGTTCCACGTCCCGGCCGCTCCCACCGAGGTGACGCTCGCGGACACCACGCAGCGGCGATTCGACGTGAAGTCGGGCGGCGCGGTGCGCGGTAGCTTGCGGCTCATGCTGCCGCAGAACCCGGCGATACAGACGGTATCGCTGCCGGGCAACACGACGCGCATCGAGGCGCACGGACCGGGCGCCGCATCCGAGGAGTGGCTGAGCGTGGTTACGACTTCGGCAAGCGCACCGGACGAGGTCCGGCTGTCCGCGGGTGACGGCAACGTGTCGTCGAGCAACGCGGTGGGCGTCGACGTCCGCGGAGCGCGCGACCAGGTCGTGCTGTTTCCGTCGGCCCAGGCCCCGAGCGCGCAGCTCTCGAGCGTCCAGTACGTTGTCGATGCCGCGGACGGCGATCACGTGATTGTGGACATGGCGCCGTCGGCGAGCGGCTACTCGATCTCCGCGCAAGCGACCAGCGGCGGCCTCGCGGTGAACGTGACACCCGGCGGATCGTTCAAACCGTCACCCGCTGGCGTGCTCTCGTTCCAGGTGACCGCAGTTGGCGCCGTGTCGCCCGGCTCGCCTATCCCGCCGCCGGCGACCGGCAGCGGCGGTAGCGGCGGCAGCGGCGGCACGGCGGGCAGCGGCAGCGGCGGCACGGCGGGCAGCGGAGGCACGGCCGGCAGCGGCAGCGGCGGCACGGCGGGCAGCGGTAGCGGCGGCAGCGGCAACGCGCCGGGATGCTGCACGGGCGGCAGCGGCGGTACCGCCAGCGGTGGCGGTAGTGCCGGCACGGCGGGCAGCGGCACGGCGGGCAGCGCGGGCACGTCCGGCAGTGGTGCGGGCGGCAGCGGCACGGCGGGCAGCGCCGGCACGTCCGGCAGTGGTACGGGCGGCAGCGGCGGTACGTCGGGCAGCGGCAGCGCAGGTACGTCGGGCAGCGGCAGCGCAGGTACGTCGGGCAGCGGCAGCGCAGGTACGTCGGGCAGCGGCAGCGGTTCGACCGTCACCCCGACGGCGCCGGACGGTCCATGCACCGACGCGACGCAGTGTAGCGACTTGCCGCCCTGCTAGCGTCGTGTCCGCTGCGCCGCGGTCGCTTGGCGACCACGGCGCAGCGGAGCGCAAAGCCTGCATCACGCCGCAGCCCACGCGCGAGAGCGCGCCTCGTTGCGGGAAACCACGCGCGGCGGTGCGTGGCACGTAAGCTGCACCGTACGCTGTCATGCGTCTGATCCCGGGAGCCCAAGGCGAGCCGGCGGTCGGCTTCGACCTGCCCCGCGGTCTGCCGCCGGCGAGCAGCTTCGCAGACCCGGACACGCTCCGGACACCTATCCCTACCGCATCCTCCGCCCCGCGCTTCGACCGCTGCGTCTTGACGGTGCTCGCCGGCGACCGCGTGGGCACGATACTTCCGGTCCGTGACGACGAGGTGCTCATCGGGCGCTCGACCTTCGCGACCTTGTGCTGCAACGATCCCAGCGTGTCGCGGCGTCACGCGCGCGTCTTCAGGCTCGGCGCCGAAGTGTACGTCGAAGATCTGGGGAGCACGAACGGAACGGCGGTCGGAGGTCGCCGCATCCGCGCGCGACGTCCACTCCGCGACGGCGATCGTATCGGGATCGGCGCGCTGCTCCTCAAGGTCTCTTTCGAGGACGCGCTCGAGGAACGCGCTGCGCTCGAGCTCTACGAGTGTGCGGTGCACGATCCCGTTACCGGCGCGTACAATCGTCGCTACCTGGACGAACAGATCGTCGCGGAGCTGGCGTTCGCGTCGCGGCACGGCTTGCCGCTTTCAGCGCTGTTGATCGATGTCGACCAGTTCAAGCAGGTGAACGACACGTTCGGTCACCAGGTCGGCGACGCGGTGCTGCGCGCGGTCGCGGACGCCGTCTACGCCCTGGTCCGGCCGGAGGACGTCGTCGCCCGCTACGGCGGCGACGAGCTCGTGATCCTGGCGCGGGAAACCACCCAGGACGGCGCCGTGAAGCTGGCAGAACGAGTGCGACGAACCGTCGCCGAGCTCGACGGCCCATACGCTGGATTGGTCAGCGTGAGCATCGGCGTGGCCACGTGCGGACCGCCGTCGGACGTCGGTCCGCACGAGCTACTCGCCGCCGCGGATCGCGGCATGTACCTGGCGAAGGCGCGAGGTCGCAATCGCGTCGCGACCGGGTCGTTGTAGCCTCGACCCCCGCGAGACCGGGTCGAACGCGACGTCGCGCGTCGTTGCGTTCGCGCCTCCGGCGCAACCGTTGCCGGGACACGAGGTCGTCTGCGACTGGCACGGCCGTTGCTCGTTGTTTTCATCGAACACGTGGAGTCAGTCGGAGGCGAAAGATGTGCGGAATCGTTGGCTACGTCGGAACCGGGCAAGCCGCTCCCATTCTTCTCGATGGCTTGGCGCGGCTCGAGTATCGCGGCTACGACAGCGCGGGCATCGCCGTTCTCGAGCGCGCCGGCGCGATCGACGTCACGCGCACCACAGACGGTCTGAAGAAGCTGCAGGAGCGCGTGCTGGCGCCGGACAGCCGTGCCCGTGAAGCGCACGCCGGAATCGCGCACACGCGCTGGGCGACGCACGGCCGCGCCAGCGCGGAGAACGCGCACCCGCACTGCAGCAACGACGGCAAGGTCGCGATCGTGCACAACGGGATCTTCGAGAACCATCGCGAGATCCTCGCCGATCTCGCCAAGCACGGGCTCGCGCCGCACAGCGAGACCGATACCGAATGCTTCCCCATGCTGGTGTCGCACCTGATGAGTCAGGGCATGGCGTTCGAGGAGGCGTTCAGCGCAGCCGTGGCGCAGGTCCGGGGTCTGTTCGCCGTGGTGTGCATCCACGCGGACCATCCCGACAAGCTCTTGGTGGCGCGCTCCGGACCGCCACTGGTGTTGGGGATCGCGCCTCATGGGACTTTCGTCGCGTCGGACGTGACACCGCTCGTGCAATACACCCGTGACGTCATCTTCCTCGAGAACGGCGATGTCGCCGAGCTCACGCGGGAGGGCGTGCGGATGCTCAGCGGCATGGATCGCAGTGTCCAGCGCGCGGATTGGGACGCCGACGCCGCCGAGCTCGGTGCCCACGCGCACTTCATGCACAAGGAGATCTTCGAGCAGCCGAACGCCGTCGCGCGCACGCTCGAAGCGCACGTCGTCGGCGATCGCGCCAACCTGGAGCTGCCCTTCGGCGAGAATTTCGCCAGACGCTTGAGCAGAATCGAGATCCTGGCTTGCGGCACGTCGTGGCACGCTGGCCTGGTCGGAAAATTCCTGATCGAGGAGCTCGCGGGCGTTCCGGTCGAGGTCGACTACGCGTCGGAGTATCGCTATCGCTCGCCGATCCAGTCGGCGGGAACACTGGCGATCGCCATCACGCAGAGCGGCGAGACCGCCGACACCGTCGCGGCCATTACAGAAGCGGCCAAGCGCGGCGCGCGCACGCTCGCCGTGTGCAACGTGGTCGGGTCCCAGGCGGCGCGCCTGGCCGAGGGCACGCTGTTCACGCACGCGGGACCGGAGATCGGCGTCGCCTCGACCAAGGCGTTCACGACGCAGCTGGTGCTGCTCGCGCTGTTCGCGGTCCAGCTCGGCCGCATGCGCGGACGGCTCGACGCCCCCGGGGAGTCCGAGCTCGTCAAGGCGCTGTGGGCGCTCCCCGACAAGTTGAGCGAGACGTGCGCCCTCGAACGCCGGATAGCCGCGATCGCGGAGGAGTGGCACCGCGCGTCGAACGCGCTCTACCTCGGTCGCGGGCTCTTGTATCCCGTTGCGCTCGAGGGCGCGCTCAAGCTCAAGGAAATCTCGTACGTGCACGCCGAGGGCCAGCCTGCCGGTGAGATGAAGCACGGGCCGATCGCGCTCATCGACGCGACGCTGCCGGTCGTGGCGCTGGTGGCGAACGACGAGAACCGCGAGCGGATGGTAAGCAACCTGCACGAGGCAGCGGCGCGCGACGGCAAGATCATCGCGTTCGTTCCCGAGGGCGAACATGGGCTCGACCCCATCGCGCACAGCGTCGTCTCGCTGCCGGTAACGCATCCGCGGCTGGCGCCGATCCTGTTCGCGGTGCCGCTGCAGCTCCTCGCCTATCACATTGCCGTGCTGCGCGGATGCAACGTGGATCGTCCGCGCAACCTGGCGAAGTCGGTCACCGTCGAGTAGCTACCAGGTCACAGCTTGCGAGCGCCGGACGAAGCGCCACAGACCGACGACGGCGGCGGCGTTCAGCACGACGAACGTGCGGGCAAGGCTCGCGAACCGGCCCGCGTGGGAGCCGATGGCGGCCAGGACGTAGAAGGCGGCTTGGCCGACGGCCAACAGTCTCCAGAACCCGATCTCGCCGCCGCGCATCCCGCTGCCCGGCGCCACCACGGCGATCATCGAAACGAAGACCAGCGCCACGAGTGCCCACGGACACGCCAGGCGCAGGAACTTGTGCGAGAAGAGCTGGAACCACACCGGATTTCGCCAAGGGACGAGCAGCTGCGGCAGCTTGGCCAGAAGCTGGAAGTTGCCGGCCAGGGTCCGGACCTTGCGGTTGAACTCGCGGTCGTCGTTCGCGGTCTCGTCGTACGCCTCGGCGTCGCGCGCGAAGACCACGTGCTTGCCCGTCAGCGCGATGCGGAGTGGCACGTACATGTCGTCGAGGATCAGATCCGGGGGCAGCTGGGGCAGCTCGGCGCGCCGGACGGCGTAGACGCTGCCGCTCACCCCGACCATCGCACCGAGCCGGCCTTCGCGCTCGCGGATGAGCCGCTCATAGCGCCAGTAGGCGCCCGCTCCGCCCGGCCCGGAGAGCACCAGGTTTCCCGAGACGCACCCGATGGTCTGGTCGGCGAGCGGGCGGAGCAGCGCGCGCAGCGCGCTCGGGGCGAGTCGCTGCCGGACGTCGGTCATGAGCAGGACTTCTCCGTGTGCGGCCGCCGCGAGCTGGTTCAGCGCGGTGGGTTTGCCGGTGCGGACTGGATTCGCCAGTACCCGGATGTGCGGATCGGCGGCGGCGTACTCCAGGGCGATGCGTCGTGTGTCGTCGGTCGACCCGTCGTCGTACACGAGGATTTCCAGCTGGTCGTGCGGGTAGTCGAGTGCGAGCAGGCTCTCGAGCTTCGGTCCGATGTAGCGGCCGCCGTTGGACACCGCGATGCACACGCTCACGCTGGGCTCGAGGTCGTCGCGCGATGCGACGCGACGGGGCGCGAGCCACGCCCAGAGTGCAAGCAGCAACGGGTAGCCGACGTACGTGTAGGCGATTAGCACCAGGAGCGAGACGCCGAAGGCACTCATCGCGCCTCCGCTGAATGCAGCACGCGCGCGCCGCGGGTGATCTGCTCGTACAGCGCTTCGTAGTCGCGGGCCATGCGCTCCGCAGAGTAGCGCCTTGCGACGTGAAGGCGCCCGGCGCGCCCGAGCCGAGCCGCGAGCGCGGGATCACGCCGGAGCCTGTCGAGCTCGGCCGCGAACAGCGCGGCGTCGCCCGGCGGCGCCAGCAAACCGTTCGTGTCGGGCGTGATCAGATCCGGAATGCCGCCGACCCGGGTAGAGATCACGGGAAGGCCCGCGGACATCGCCTCGAGGAGGACCAGAGGAAGCCCTTCGGTGCGTGAAGACAGCGCGAACACGTCGAACGACGCAAGCAGCCGCTCGACGTCGTGACGCGCGCCGGGCAAGTGGATGCGCGCCGGATCCATCGACGCCGCCAGCGCGCGGAGCGACGCCTGCTCCGCGCCGTCGCCGACGATGACCAGATGCACGGACGCTCCGGGTAGCTGTGCGGTCGCACGCATCAGCGTCGCGTGATCCTTCTCCGGAGCCAGCCGTCCGACGCTGCCGACGACCCAAGCGTCCAGTGGAATTCCGAGCTCTTGTCGCACGGCGCGGCGCGCGTCGGCGTCGGGAACGAAGCGCGCGACGTCGATGCCGTTCTCGATCACGAACAAGCGCCGTTCGTCGCACTCGTGCATGTCGCGCGCTACGGACGCCAGCAGCGGTGTGACCGCGACATAGGCGTCAGCGCACGCGGCCGCAGCGCGCCGGAGCCGACGCCGCCGTGGTGGATCCGGGTTTACGCCGTGCTTGGTGTGCACGACGCGCGCGCCGGCGAGGCGTCCCGCGGGCGCGCCGTAGACCAGCGCGTTGGGGTTGTGCGTGTGGACGACGTCCACGTGGGAGCGTGCCAGTCGCGCCGCCAGGCGCAGTGGCAGCGACGGGTCGAGGCGCATCGCCTTGGGCAGCCGCAGGGTCTGGACGCCCGCGGCCTGGAACGCGGCTTCGATCTCGCCCGCCGCGCCGTCGAGAGAGACCGCGAGCACGTCGTGCCCGTGCCGGCGCTGGGTCGTCGCAAGCTCGACCGCGACGCGCTCCTGCCCGCCGAGAGCGAACGAGGACAGCACGTGGGCGATGCGCATGTCCTACCGCCCGATGCCGCGAAGCATGACCCACGGCGTCTTCAGGATCACGAGCGCGTCCATCCGCAGGAACGTCGAGAAACGTTCGAGTGCGGTCACGTAGGCCAGATCGAACAAGAGCTTCATGCGCATGTCGTCCGCCAGCGATCCGCTGGCCTCGGGGATGTGCAGCGGGTTGACGAGATCCGCTTCCTGCCCGGCGATCGGCGTCCCCGGGAGCGCTCGACCGGCGTAGCCCAGCGACACCTGCGCCAGCCCGGTGATGCCCGGTTTCGCGTCGTGCATGCGCTCCTCGAAGAACGGAATGGCCAGCGCCAGGTTCTCGAGCAACTCCGGTCGCTCCGGTCGGGGACCGACCAGGCTCATGTCGCCCCGCAGCACGCTCCAGAGCTGCGGGAGCTCGTCGAGGCGGGACTTGCGCAGGAAGCGGCCCAAGCGCGTCACGCGCGGGTCGTTCTCCTCCGCGAGAACGGCGCCGCTCAGCCTCTCGGCGTCGGGTCGCATCGTGCGGAACTTGAGCATGTCGAATTCGTCGAACGTGCAGCGGCCATGCTCGTCCCGGCCCTTGAGTCTAGCGACGCGTCTCTGCCGGTAGAAGATTGGGCCGGGCGAGTCGACGACGATGGCGACCGCGATCAGCAAGAACAGCCAGGAAGCGAGCACCAGTCCAGACGCGCTCACGGCGACGTCGGTCGTGCGCTTGACGACGCGGACCAGGAGCGGAATGCTGCGTGGTGCTCGCAGGGTACGCGCTAGCGATGCCTGGTACGACGATGACTCGGCGGGGAAGGAAAGGGTCGTCATGATTCGTCTCTCCGTACCGGGAACGCTGCTGTATCGCGATCTAGTACTCAGGGTTGTCGCCTCGAGTTGTCGTCTCGTGCGATCCCGCCTGGCGGAGCTGCAAGAAGCGGGCCCCGTCGGCCACGACCCGGACTTCGACAACAAGGTCGTCTCCGCGGTCGGCGAGGCTTTCAACAACGTTGCAATCCACGGCTACGGCGACTCGCCTGCCGGCGCCCTCGAGCTGGAAATCGAGATGGACCCGGAGCGCATCACGATTCGTTTGCGAGACACCGGAACGCGCTTCGACATGTCCGCGGTGGCTCCGCCGGACCTTTCCGCCCTGCCGGAAGCCCACCTGGGCCTGTACATCATCCAGTCGTTCATGGACGAAGTGGACTACCGCCCCGGCACCCTGCCGGAAGAGCCGAATACGCTGACGATGCGCAAGCGCTACTGACTTCGCGCAAGTCACGCGCGTCGCGACATGAACGCTCGTTTCCACTCGCGCATGCGGTCTTCCAGAGCAAAGCGCGCCAGAGGGCGTCGCAGCTCCGCCCACGCGAGAATGGTCTCGTCCGTGGCCAGGTTCTGCTTGTAGCGCGCGTCGCCGCCCAGGAAATCGTATACAGCGTGCCCCAGCGCGGCGTTGTGCCGCACGGCCTCCGCGTGGCACACGTAGCCCGGCTTCAGGTGTGGGTCGTCGCGCGTCGAGAGGCCGCCTTGATAGAACAGGACCCGCCCGTTCGAGATCAGGTTGTAGAGGCAGCCGACGGTGCCGTCGCGGGCGCGCACCCGCAGCAGCTGGATCTCGCCGTGCCCATGCCGCGCAGCGATCAGTCTGCGATGGAACGCGTTGAACCAGGGATCGGCGAAGGCGCCCGGCTCGCCGCGTCGCCGCCAACTTTCGCCGTGCAGCCCCACGAGCTCGTCGTAGATGTCGAGAGCGTGTTGCACGTCGGTCGATGTCTCGACTTCAAGCGGACCGAAGCCGCGCCGGGCGCGACGGATCTGGGCGCGGGTCGCCGAGCCCAGCACATCGAGATAGCCGCCGGGGGCGCTGCGTACGCGGTCGAGATCGACGAACGGCGACGAAACCTCGCGCTCGACCACGATCCGGTGATGCGGGAGCCGCTCGTCGAGCGCGCGCCCCGGAAAGCGGTCGCGTGCCAGTGCCGGCAGCACGAGCTGGTCCCAGTCGTCGGGCAAGAGCTCGACCAGGCTCGCGAGAGACCATAGCAGGCCGGGACGGGACACGATCGCGTTGTGTTCGGCGGTCAGCTCGTCGTAGCGCGGAATGCCGGTGGCGTTCAGGTAGCGGACGCGAGTCGGCCCGCTCGCGCGAAGCACGCGTCGTCGCGCGATGAAGAACGCCGCGGCCGGGCCGTCGGCGTCGCAGACCGATGCGAGCTCGGGTCGGGCCTCCGCTGGAAGCGACGCGAGCCAGTTCTCGATCCAGCCCCACGACAGGAAGTACGGCAGCTTCGCCTGGGCCTCGTGTCGTCGCCAGATCTCTTCGGTGTCCGCGTGCGCCGGATCGAGAAGCGAGAGCGACAAGCCGCTCACGTCACGCCGCGCCTTCCGGATCGAGCTGCAGCCAGTCCTCGTGCCAGAGCAGCGCGCAGGCGCGGTGGCACGGGCCTTCGCCGCCCGGCGTCGCGCCGGTGCAGTTCAGCCCTTCAAGCAGGTAGATACGTGCGTGCGGCGCGATCCAGCTGTCGTGCTCGAAGACCGACGTCAACGGCTGGAGCACGCGGAAACGCTTGCCGGTGTACGCGGCCATCTCCGGCATGAACGTGAGCCCGTCGCGCCGTCCATGCAGATCGAGTCCGGCGCGGATCTCCTCTAGTTCGCGTACGTGCGCGTGGCGCAGCCGGGACGCGCCCGGAGGCTCGCGCCGCGGCGGCTCAGCGGGCTCGAGCCAATCATCGCGGAACATGAGCGGGCAGTTGCGTCCACAGCCAGCGGGCTGCGGCCCGTGTCCGGCGCACGTAGCATTCTCGAGCAGCACCGTGCGCGAGATCGGCCGCATCTTGCCGCGGTCGTCGCGGATGCGCTGGACCCGCTGCTGCACGCGGTAGACCCGACCGCACGTCTCCCACTGGGTCGGAACGAAGGCGAGCCCGTGGAGACGCGACTGGTCGTCGAGCGTGGCGCGCAGGCGGTCCTCGTCGAGAACGCGAACCCAGGCTCCGGGCTCGAACCGCGACGCGGGGCCGAGGGGCTTCGGCGGCGCCTTCGCGGGCGCGAGCAGGCGTCGCACGCCGCTCTTGATGCCGAACCCGCGGTCGATGCGCTCGCGGGCGCGCTCCGTCAGCGAATGCTCGCCGAGCACGTCGGCGCGCTGACACTGACGGCGCAGCGGCGTCCGGAGATCGTCGAGCTCGGTCCGGAGCCACGGCTCGAGCTTCTCGCGGAATCCATACAGCGCGAGTGCGCGTGGCGAGCGCCGGTAGATGGTGAGCGAAACCTGCTCGTGGACTTGATCGGTCCACTTGTGCTTCCAGTCGTCCTCGCGTCCGACGAAGTCGAACTTCTGGAGGCCGCGTCGCTCGGCATCCTCGGCGACCTTCCACACCACCAGATGGCCGGGGCTCGCGACGGCGTAGTCGGGGTTGTAGCCGATCTTCAACGCGTAGAGCGTATCGTCGCTCTCGACCGACATGAGCATCGCGATGCGCTTGCCGTCGGCACGGACGAAGCTCAACGCGGCCTTGCCGCGCTTGCCGAACAAGCGCGAGGTGGCGCCGTACAGGTGGACCGCCGCCGGCTCGGTGGCGATACTGGTGCCGGCCGCGCCTTTCCATGCCATCGCCTCGATCGCCATCGCGTCGTCGATGTCGGAGCGCTTGGGTTGGGTGATGCGCTCGAGCTCGACGCCGCCGAGCTTGCGCTCGCATCGCCGGAGGTTGGCGCGGAACTTCGAGCTGATGCGTGACTCGAACCCGGGCACGTCGAAATACAGGTGGCGCGCGTCGGGATGCATGACCACCGGGTATCCGGCGTCGCGAGCGAGCTCGACGAGCCGCGTCGCCAGCAGCGACTCGCGCGGGACATTCTTGAGAAAGAACAGATCCCAGCGGTCGTCGTCTTTCAGGGCCCGCCAGATCGCCTCCAGGCCCTCGGGCGTGCCGCGAAAGTCGAATCCCGGCGACTGCTCGCTCCGCATCGCGCGGAGGACGCGTCCGGACACGACCAGCGGCAGCGCACCAACCAACCGCTCGGCGTCCCAGGCTTCCGCCAGGATCGCGTCGCCCCGCTCGGCAAGCGGCCGGGTGAGGGTGAAAAACTCTGGGGCGAGGAACGGCGCGTCGGAGCGCGTCAAGTAGCTCCAGCGCCGCCAAGCGTCACTGTGACGGACGCCGGCGAAGGGAACGACCTGCGCCGAGGTCGTCGGTTGGATGTTCATGTCCGGAAACCAAAGCAAGCGCCGTTCCGCACGCCGACCCGCCTCGGCGGCCGGATCAGGGGTGCCCCGGGATGGGAGGCGAAAAAGCTGCACTCTCGCGACGAATCCGTGCACCTTGTGCCAGCGTCGCCGCCTGCCGGAAGACCTCTGCGAACTCGCCGGCCTGTCGCCGCCGGTCGAACCGCTCGACGCCGGTCGGTGCCGCCGTGGAGACGTACGTTCCGTCGCGGAACGCGGCGAGATCGCCGGCGAGCCGCCGCTCTATCGCGGCGACGTCCCGGGGCGGGATCACCTCCCCGACCCGGTGCTCGCGCACGAGCTCCGCGAGGGCACCGTCCGGTGCCAGCACCAGACACGGTCTCCCGAGCCGCATCAGCTCGAAGATCTTCGCCGGGTAGATGCGCTCGGCGCCGTCGGCGTCGTCGAGGATGCAGAGCGTCTGGTGGCTCCGGGCGAGCTCGGCGAGGACGCGGCGGTGCTCGAGGTACCCGAGCTGCGTCACGCCGAGCGAGTCCATGCCCGCGAAGGACCCGGCCTCGGTCTCGACCACGCGCCCGACGAAACGCAGGTCGAGCAGGCGCGCCAGTCGCGGGTCGTGCGCGTGCAGGCGTCGAACGGCTTCGAGCAACGCTCGCGCGCTCGTCAGGCGGAATACCGTGCCCGCATAGGTCATGACGAAGCGATCGCGGGGCAGCGCTGGCAGCGCGTCGGGGAAGTCCTCCGGGTCGAAGCCGTTCTCGATCGCGCGCACGCGCTCCGGATCCAGGAACGGGAAGCGCTCGCACAGCCTGCGCCGGAACGCTTCGGTGGCCGTGGTGATCGCGTGCGCCGCGGCGACCAGCGCGCGCTCCAGTCGCGCGTTGACTCGAGCGGCGGCGGGTGACGACATCTCGTAGCGCTCGGTGGTGGTCCACTCGTCGCGATAGTCGAGCACCAACGCGGTGCCGGGGCGCAGCCGCGCCAGTGCGCCGAGCAGGAACGCCGAGAACGGCGGACCGCTGATGAACACCACGTCGTCGCGCGGTCCCGCGACGAGCCGGCGGGCGAGCGCCGGTGCCGCGCCGGGTAGCCAGAGAACCTGCGGATCCGGCACGAGCAGGATCCGGCCCAGGGTCGCCGCGCGCGCCCGTGCGCGTGCCATCGCCGGTCTCCGCGTCTCGCCCTCGGCCCGCGCTTGCCAGGCCTGCGCCTTGAGCGCGTAGCCGGGTTCGAGCGTTCGTGCACGAACGATCGCCGTGCCCGGCGGCACATCGCGCTCGAGCGACGCGTCGCGCACCGGTACCGACGGGTTGTCGACCGTGAGCACGGACGGCGTTACGCCGTGCTCGGGCAGGTACTTCACGAGCTTGAGCACGCGCTGGACGCCCGCGCCGCCGACAGGTGGGAACGCATACGAGACCACGAGTACGCTGAGGTCCGGCGTGGTCATGGCGTGCTGCAGCGCGCCGGCGAGGCGCTCAGGAATCCGCCAGAGGTTGCGGCGGGGCCAGCGGGATCGCGAGACACCTGGACCGCGATTGCGCAGGTGGATGTCGGATCGGCGCGGAGACGGTAGTGCTCGCGCGGCGCCAGACCGACGATCACCAGTCGATCGGCGCGCGGAAGCGTCGCCGTGCCGCTTCCGTCGGCACCGACGAACAACACGGCGATCCAGCGTCCGTCGACCTGTCCCAGCGCGCCGTCGAGACCGTCGCCTTTGACGAGCCGCGCCGGCGGAGGCTTCGCGTCGGCGCGGTCGGCGGTGATGAACGTCAGGAAGCGTCGCTCGGCGTTGCCGCGCGGGCTCGCGATCTGGATGCGCCACATCGGCCCCCAGGGGTGGTTCATGCGATGCGAGCCTTCGCCGGAGGGTGTGGGTTCGCGCACCGCGCCCACGCTGCCGCCGGCGGGCACGAGCGACTGCACGTCCACGCGCGAGCTGCCGACCACGGCGCTGGCTCGCGTGCCGGCGATTGCGGGGGCCGTGGTGACGTGGGCCGCCCACGTGACGGAGTAGTCGGGGTTGTCGAGCGCGATACGGTCGTCGATCACGAGCAGCGACGGGCGCACGTACGCCAGCGTACGCACGAGCTTCGTCACGGAGCGGCGCTTGCAGCCCTCGGCAGCACATTTCGGCGCGTACGCCTCGCCGATGTCGCCGACCGCGACCACGACCGAGCCGTCGTCTCCGAAGCGCGTGGTGCGCACGCGGTCGTCGAACCACACTCCCTGGTTTGGCGCGTAGACGAGATTCTTGCCGCCGTCGTCGACGAGCAGCGTGTTGTGGTTGATGGTCGCCGAGCTCTCGGAATCGCCGCCGTCCACGAGCAGGCCGTCGCTGCCCCGCCACAGCTCGAAGTGCCCCTGGTCCGCGTCCTGGTGGTCCTCGGCCAGCCGGGGTCCCGCCTGGAACGACGCCCACACGGCGGACTTCGACCAGTCGCTGCGCATGAAAGACAGACCCTGGCCCGCGAGATGGAGGCTGGTCGGCGCGCCCCGGCGCGGATCGACCTCGCGCGCGCCCGGGCGGTCGGCGAGCAGCCGCAACCAGACCTGCTCGCGAGTCAGCGGCGGCAGCGCGTGGTCGACCAGCCACCGGGCTTCTGCCGCGCGCGTGGCGTCCACGTCCGCGAGTGCAATGCTCGCCGCGGTCAGCGCCAGTGCCGACGGCTTGGCGGGATGCTCGCCCCAGGTGCCGCCGTCGTACACGGACTGTTCGTCCGGAAGGAGCGCGTGCACGTGGTGCGTCACCAGGTCACGCAGCCACGGCATCTTTCCGGCAACGTCGATGCCGGCGCCAGTGCGGAACGCCGTCGCGACCAGCGCGATCTCGACGCCGGTGTATTCGCCGTACTGCCACCCCTCCGGCCAACCGCCCCCGGCGAGCGTGTCGCGGAACGCCGGCAACACGATCTTCTCGAGCTGGTCGCGCGCGAGCTGCAGCCAGCCGTCGGCAGCGCGGGACTCCCCGGACGCCGCGAGCCCGGCGAACGAGAGGGTCGTCAGGTAGCCCCAGTAGTAGTTGGCGGTGGGTCGATCGTTCAGATAGCCGTGCTCGCGGTACCAGTCGAGCCATTCGCCGAGACGCTTGAGCACGCGCTTCCGCAGCGCCGCGTCCATGCCGGGCGCGCCGCGCAACCAGTCGTAGCCGAGCGCGGCGTAGGCGCCGAACGTCCGGATGCCGTAGCCGTCGTCGTGCGTGACGACCGTCGCGCCGCCCTTGCCGTCGCCGACCTCGAAGCGGTCGTCGAGCAGCGCGCGCAGGTAGCGCACGGCCGCCTCGCCGTAGCGTTTGTCGCCGCTCGCATGCCAGCACAGCGAGAGGTCCGCGACCGCGTCGGCCCAGTCGAAACCCTGGTAGCCGGATCGGACGGGCCGGTCCGCGGCTTCGTCGCAGCGCTCGGACGTGACGACCCACGCGGGGGTCCGCTTCTCCGCGGATTCGCGGAGGCGCGCGAGCGCCGGGGCGTCGAGCAGGAGCCGGTGCTCGCGGGCGCCGGGCGGGTCGAGCTGCAGCTTCGCGGGGCCGAGGCCCGCGACCGGCGGCCGTGAGTGCCGGGCGGGATCGCGCGAGTCCACCGCCGGGCGGTGCAGACCGCAGTGATCGCAGGCCGATGCGAGCACCAACGCCGCAACCAGGGTCCAGGGGCGGAGGTGCGCCGGCATGCGCGACAGGCGGTGCAACACGCGTGCCACGCGTGCGCCGGATCAAGCGAGCTTCTCGCGTGTGTACAGGAACACCGCCGCTACGATGGCCGCGTCCGCGATCACCACGGTCAACAGGTCGCGCCACCCGAAGCGCACGCGGAACGCGGCGTTGTGTGTGCGGATCGCCGAGTAGAGCGCGCCCGACAGGCCGATATAGATCCAGAGCACGTAGTGGTAGGCGAACGACAGGAAGAAGATCCCGACGCCCAATCCGGCGAACGCGGCGAGCAGCGCCATTGCCCAGGCCTCGATCGCCGGCTCGCCGGTGCCGAGCGCCTCGACCGGGATCTTGGCCGCCATGTAGACCACGATCGAGAACAGCAGCATGCCCGGCAGGCCGAGCTCCGCCAGCGCGAGCAGGTAGGAGTTGTGCGCCGTCATGTAGTGGTACTCGCCGAACTGCCCCAGCCCGACGCCCATCAAGGGATGCGATCGGAACATCGACAGCGCTTCCGACCACGCATCGATGCGCTCCAGCGTCGAGCTGGTCGCCTCGGCGCCGCTGCGTCCGCCGAGCAGCAGGAGCGGGAGCGCCAGTATCGCGCCCAGCCCGAGACCGCGGAACCCGAAGCGTTTGACGAAATAGGCGGCGAGCACCGTCATGAACACGAGTTGTCCGCCTCGCGATCGCGATAGCACGGTGCACGCGAGCACCAACGCGAACGAGAGCGCTGCAAGCGCCCGGCCGCCTCCGCGCGTGCGGCCCATGCCAAAGGCGAGCGGTAGACCGATGGCGACGGCGAGAGCCAATTCGTTCGGGTCCTGCAGGACTCCGCGGTAGCGCACGCGCCCCTTGCCGATCGACGTCGTGCCGAACCACCCGACGTGCTCGCACACGTACTCGGCACCGGGCTCCGGATCGCCGAGGTAGCACGCGCGCACGGTGTCGCACGGGCGTCCATCGGGCTTCCCCGCTGCGGCCTCGCCGCCGGACGAGGATTCGTCGACGACGACGCAGCCGGTAGCCGCGAACCCCTGCTCGACGCCGACGACGCTGATGAGCAGGACCAACGCCAGCACCGTGCCGGCGATGGCGCCGAAGGCCCGCAGCGTCTGCACCCCGTGTGCGATGACCAGATAAAGTGCTGCGCACACCATCAGCGACAAGCCCCGCAGCGGCAGGTTGCTCGGGGCTCGCGCGATCACGGTGACGAAGCTCCACGCGAGAAACAAGCCGATCCATGGCAAGAGCGGCGTCGAGCGAAGCCGCGTGTTGCCGAGGCGCAGGTCGAGCGCACCGCCGAAGATCGTCATCGCGAACGCGACGTAAAGAATCGGAACGGCCTGCAGCGGGCCGAGGAACTCCTGCGGTCGCGCGTAGATGATCGCGATTAGCAAGACGATGCCGGGGATGGCGAACATGGATCGGCAGGCTTACGTTACGGGCCCATGAGGCTCCTGTCGGACAAGATGATGGTCCTCGTGTTGTTCGTGGTGATGCTCGCCGGTTGTGCGGCGCGCGGCGCGCGGCCCGACTACGCACAGTTCGCGCGCAGCGATCCGCGCACGCACCCGTACGTGATCGGCGTCGCGGACGTCGTCCACGTATCGGTGTGGAAGGACCCGACGCTCACGGCGGATGGGCCGGTGGAACCCGATGGCACCTTCACCGTTCCGCTCGTGGGTCAGGTGCACGTTGCTGGCCAGACTGTCGAGCAGGTACGCCAGACGCTCGCGCGCCGGCTGTCCACCTACGTCAAGGATCCGATCGTCAACGTCGCCGTCAAGGAGGTCAACAGCTATCGCTTCACCGTTTCCGGTCAGGTCGAGCGACCAGGGATGTTCACTCCGCGCTACTTTGTGACGGTGAGCGAGGCGATCGCGCTCGCGGGCGGGCCGAATCGCTACGCATCGCCATCGGATATCGTCGTCGTGCGCACGGAGAACGGTCGCACGCGCCGCATCCCCATCGACCTCGAAGGGATCCTCTCGGGCGAAAGCCCCGAGCAGGACATCGTCGTGATCCGGGGGGATACCGTACTTGTCCCGTGAGGGGTCCCCCACTAGCGCCGCTCGCCCGAAGTCTGGCCGGTGGACCAGCAGGCCGAGCTGGCGGTCGGGATCGCCGTGCGGGCGGCGCTAGACGACCGCGAAGCGGTGTTGAAGTGACGTTGCGTCGCGACACCGTCCGCTCGGCGCTGTGGACCATCTCCAGCGGCGTCGGCTCGCGGGGCATCGGGCTGATCGGCACGCTGGTCATCACGCGTTTCGTCGCCCCGGCCGAATACGGCGAGGTCGCCGTGGCTGCCGTGCTCGCCATGACCGCGAACCAGCTGTCCACACTCGGCTTCGGCCAGTATCTGGTCGCGGTTCACGACGCGGGCCGGAGCGTGGCGTTCCACGTCACCGTCATGCACGTCGCGCTCGGCGTCCTCGCCCTGCTGGGCCTGCTCGAGCTCGGACCCTATCTCGCCGGCCCGCTCGACGCGGTCGGTATGACGCGCTTCTTGCCAGGGTTCGTGCTCGCGGCCTTCTTCGACCGCGTCGCGTTCGTGCCCGAGCGGATCCTGGCGCGCGACATGCGTTTCGGCTTTCTCGGGCTCTCGCGCACCGCCGGCGATCTGCTGTTCACCGGCGTGTCCGTGTGGCTCGCCGCCGTCGGTTGGGGGGCGATGGCGATCGTCGTCGGTAACGTCGTTCGTTCGTTCGTGCGCCTCGTGCTGGCCGCGGCCGCCGTCGAACGCCGCGACTGGCTCGACTTCCAGCGCTTGTCCGTGGAAACGACGCGACCGCTCTTCGCGTTCGGTCTGCCGATCTCGGCGGCGTCCCTGTGCGGGTTCGCGTCGCGTCGCTGGGACAACCTGCTCGTCTCGCATTTCTTCGGGCCCGGCCCGACCGGCATGTACAACCTGGCCTACAACCTGGCTGACGCCCCGGCGATCCAGGTCGGCGAGCAGATCGGCGACGTGCTCCTGCCGTCCTTCGCCCGCATTCCCGTAAGCGACCAGCCCGCCGCTCTGGTGCGCTCGATGAAGCTCCTCGCGCTCACCGTGTTCCCGCTCGCCATCGGGCTCGCGGCAGTGGCTCCGAGCCTCGTCGACACGCTGTTCGATCCGCGCTGGCGTCCGCTCGGGCCGATGTTGATCGCGCTCTCCGCCCTCAGCGTCGCGCGGCCTGTCGGATGGATCGTCGCGTCCTACCTGCAAGCGCGGCGGCTCCCGCGCTTCTTGATGTGGCTCGAGCTCGGCAAGCTCGGCGTGCTTGTGGTCGCCATCGTAACGATTGGCCGCTACAGCCCGCTGATGACCTGCGTCGCCGTCGGGATCGCGTTCGGGGCGCACATGGTCGCGTCGCTGTGGGTCGTCCGTCGCATCGACGGCGTGCCGCTGCGGCGTTCGCTCGGCAGTCTGCTTCCGGCCCTGGCCGCCTGCGTGCCGATGGTCGGGGTGGTCCTCGCGGTCCGTGCGCTTTCTGGATCGCTGGGCATCGCGTCGCCCGTGGTCGGGCTGGTGTTCGAGGCGGTCGCTGGTGCGGTGGTCTACGTCGCCGCGGCATTCGTCGTCGCCCGTGACCCCGCGCGCGATTTCCTCGCGCGCGTCAGCGAGGCGCTTCGATCCCGCGCCGCGTCGGGATGAGATTCCGTCGGCATGTCCGGCTTCATTTGGCACAGCGGAATCCGAGCCGATTGCCCGTGTCGTAAGTGTCGTACCAATCGCGCGACGACGCGCGTTGCCACAGCGCCAGGCTCTTGAAGCCGCCCCCGCGCCCGACATAGCGATCGCCACTGCTCGGACCCTGCGGGTCATTGGAAGGCGCGGTCTCGTAGTAGCTCGCGTCGTACCAATCCGCGACCATCTCCACCATGTTCCCGGCCATGTCGAGCACGCCGAACGGGCTCGCCCCAGTGGGATGCGAGCCGACGGGTTCGGCCGCGTCGCCACAACCGGCCATGTTGGCGCGCGTGCAGTCGGGCTCCTCGTTGCCCCACGGGTACTTGCGGCCATCCGTCCCGCGCGCCGCCTTCTCCCACTCGGCTTCCGTGGGCAGGCGCATGCCGGCCCAGGTGCAGAATGTCTTGGCCTGGTCCTGCGTGACGCAAGCGGCGGCGTAGTCGTGACGGCTGCAGTCCCACTCGCAATCCGGCGCTCCACATGCTCCGGCGACGACGCACGCCGCGTACTCGTCCTGCGTCACCTCGGTCTTGTCGATCGAGAACAGGGGCAGCGTCACGGTGCGTCCGGGCTTTTCGTCGTCCTTGCAGTCGCCGTCGACCGACGGATTGCAGCCCATGAAGAAGTCGCCGGCGGCGATCGTGACCAGCGTGTTCTTCGTTCCGTTGCTCGTGCAGGTAAACGCCGGACCGCCCGCCTGACCGCCGCCGGCTTGGCCCGCGGTTCCGCTCCCGCCACCCGCGGTCCCGCCTGTTCCGCCGGTCGCGCCGCCAGCGCCACCGCTGGCGGCGGGCGTCGTCCCCGAGCTGCACGCACCCAGTGCCAGGACCGCGCCGAACACAAGGGCCCAAGAGTGTCCCCCAGATGAAATCGAACGTTGCATGCGCTGCCCGATTGCAACGCACGTGCCACCTCGATTCCGCGTTCCTGCCGCCCACGCGGCGCTTCCGTTGCGCGTCCCATGCAGCTCTTGCGCCGAAGTCCGGTATTCGAGGCGCGGGCCACGATCATGCGCTCGCGCGAGCGTCGGGTGTCTTCCGTGGCATGGGGCGTGCAAAGCATCGGCGCGTGACACTCTGCAGAACCAGCTATCTCGAGCGCGCCACAAGCGGCGTGTGGGAGTTGAATCGGCTGCGCATCGCGGCGGAGTGCCGCGCTGCGGGCTACGTCGGTGGCGACTTCTACGTCGTCGTACCGCGCGACGGCGGTCGCGTCGCGGTCGCGGTCGGCGACGCGTGCGGACGCGGACCTGACGGCGCTCGCCTCTTGCCCACCTTCCTGCCCCGCGTACGCGAGCTCGTGCAGTCCAACGTGAAGCCCGCGCGCGTGCTCGCCGAGCTGAACCACAGCGCGGCTCACCTGCTGCCTCTGGATCGCTTCGTGACGCTTGCCGTCCTCGAGATCGATCCTGTCGCCGGCGAGCTGGTCGCGGCCAGCGCGGGTCACGTGCCGGTGCTGGTCCGCTCGGCGGCCGGGCAGGTTGAAATGATCGGCAGAGCGTCGGGGCCGCCGCTAGGCATCGTCGCTGGCGCCACCTACGTGGACGAGGGCGCCAGCTTCATGCGCGGCGATCTGTTGGTCTTGATGACGGACGGTTTGCTCGAAGCGATCGAGAGTGATCTGGCGGGCATGTCGCGGCTGCGGTCGATGTTGGGCGCGGCTCCGGATGACGCCGAGTCGGTCCGGCGCTCGCTGCTCGGGGCGCTGGATCGCCCCGGGAAAGCACGTCGCGCGGACGACGTCACGCTGCTCTGTGTCGAGTCGATGGCAGGCAACCCCAGCGTCTTTCACGCACACCAGAGAGCGAGATCTGCATGCGCGTCCTTGTCGTGACCCGGATCTTCCCCAATCGCCTCGAGCCGCACGCCAACCCGTTCAACAGGCAGCAGCTCGAAGCGCTGTCGCATCTCGCCGATCTGGAGATCATGGCCACGATCCCGTGGTTTCCCGCGGCGCGCTGGTTCGGCCGTTGGTCACGCGCCGGCCGACTCGGCAAGGTGCCGCAGCGCGACCACATCGGGGAGCTCGACGTCCAGCACCCGCGCGTGGCCTACCTCCCGCTCGTCGGCAACGCCGTGTCGGGCGAGCTGTACGCGGCGTCGCTCGCGGCGCGTGTGTGGCCGTATCGTCATCGCGTCGACATCGTGCTCGGGGCGTGGGCTTATCCCGACGGGTTCGCTGCGGTCGCGCTCGCCGCGCTGCTCGGCGTGCCCTGCGTGGTGAAACTCCACGGCACCGACATCAATGTCGTCGCGCGCATGCGGACGGCTCGCCCGGGCGTGGTCCGGACCCTGCAACGGGCGGATCGCGTCGTCGCGGTAAGCCGTCCGCTAGCGGAGCAGGCTGCCGCGCTCGGGGCGCCGCGTGAGCGCATCGACGTGGTCCGGAACGGCGTCGACGCGGCGCTCTTCCGTCCCCGTGACCGCGCCGAGGCGCGCGACCGGCTCGGGCTGGCCCCGGATCGCCGGATGGCGCTCTACATCGGCCGCGCGGAGCGCGAAAAGGGCCTGCTCGATCTGATCGAGGCCTGGGGTCGGTCCGGCGCGAATCCGGACGGGGCGACTCTTGCTGTCGTCGGCGATGGGGCCGCGCTGGACGCGGCCAAGCGCCTCGCCGAAGAGCGGAAGCTCCCGGTGGTGTTCGCCGGCGCGCGCCCGCATGCGGAGATCCCCGACTGGATCGCGGCGAGCGACGTCCTCGTGTTGCCGAGCTGGAACGAGGGGACGCCGAACGCGGTGCTCGAGGCCGTCGCGTCCGGTCGCCGCGTGGTCGCGACGCGGGTCGGCGGAATCCCCGACGTTATCACGTCTGACACTCTCGGCACGTTGGTGCCGGCGCGCGACCCGGTCGCGCTCTCCGCGGCGCTGCGCCGCGAGCTCTCGACGCCTTACGACGCGGCGGCGGTTGCCGCTGCTGCGGACATCCCCGATTGGGCGCACAGCGCGCGCACGCTCCACGAGAGCCTGCTCGCGGCGCTCGGTTCCTATTCCTATGCGCGCGAGGCGGCGTAGCATGAACGCGCGGCACGTTGCGCAGAAGGCGTTGCAGGTCATCCTGCCGACGTCGCTCGTCGTCTGGCGCGGGCCCGCGCGCCGCCCGCGCGTCGCGCTCACGTTCGACGACGGGCCCACCTCTCTCACGCGGGCCTATCTGGACGTGCTCGACCAGTTCGGGGCCCGGTCGACGTTCTTCGTCGTCGGCGAACTGTGCGCAGGGGATCCGGAGATAGTGGAGGAGATCGTCGCGCGCGGGCACGAGGTGGCCGCGCACGGCTACACGCACACACCGTTCCCGGGGCTGCAACGTTTGCGCGCGCTGCGTGGTGAGCTGGATCGCACCGCGACGCTGCTGCCGAACACGCCGCGGCGGCGACCGCTCGTGCGTCCGCCTCGCGGGGCGGTGTCGCTCGGGTCGCTCGCGGCGTGCGCGCTCGCCGGCTACACGACCGCGCTCTGGTCGTTCGACTCCGGCGACTGGTGCACGGACAGCGCCACGGCCGTGATCGACGCGTTTCGCGAGCATCCGGTCGGCCCGGGAGCGATCGCGCTGCTGCACGACGGACAGACGTGGACGCTCGAGGCGTTGCCTTCGATTCTCGAACAACTTCGCGTGGCTGGCCACGAGTTGGTCACCATGGGGGAGCTTCTGGATCGCTGAATCCTGGAGAGCTTGGCATGACGACCGACAGCTGGATCGATGACGAACCCGGAGTGGGGGCCGGCTTGCGGCAGGCCGGACGCGTGATCGGGCGTGGCGCAGGACGCTCGGTGACGACGCTCGTCGTCGGTGCGTTGGCGGCGCTCGCCGTCGTCGGCATCGTGGTCGTGCTCGAGCCGCCGTACGAGCCCCGGTACCTGCTGCGCGTCGTCGAGACGGACCGTGACCCGGGGACCATGCCCCGGCCGCGACGCGAGTTGCGGCAATACGTGCTCGACGCGGTGTTCACCAGCGATGCGCTGTTCGGCGTCATCCAGAAGCACGACCTGTACCCCGGCCTGATGCGGCACAGTCGCCGGGCTGCACTGGAGTCATTCCGCGACGACACCGACGTCGACGTCTACCGGAACTATTTCGTCGAAGCGCGCGCCGCGCACGAGGCACCGCGCTCCGCGCGGATCGCCGTGCGCTATCGGTCCGACGATCCGGCTGTCGCCCTCGCCGTCACTCGCGACCTCGGCAAGTTGATCGTCGAGCGCGAGCGCGCCGACCGGACGAAGGAAGCCGAGCAAGCGGTACGGGTGGCCAAGCGCACGCTTGATCGCCTCGAGACCGCCGCGACGGAGCGGCGTCGTGAGATCGCCGAGAAGCGGCTGGAGATCGGCGCGCAACGCAGCGTGCGCTTCGACAGCGAGATCCAGTTGGTCGGCCTGCTGGGTACGCTCGCGTCGCTGGATCGGGAAATCGCCGAGGCCCAGCGCACGAAGGCTCAGCTCGAGCTGGGTGCGGCGTACGAGAGCAGCGACACCGGCATGCGGTTCGAGGTCGTGGACGACGGATCGATCGCGAAAGCGGACCGGCTCCTGCCGGTCCAGCTTGGCGGGATCGGCGCGGCGGCGTTCGTGTTGTGTCTGCCCCTGGCGGCGCTTGCCGTCGGGGCGTTTGCATCGCCCGGAGGTCGGACATGAGCGCTTCCACGGCAGAACGGACACCGGACGCGCCGCGCGAGGAGATCGAACGTGCCCTGGCGTTCCTGCGCGCCGTGCTCAGGCAATGGCAGACCGCGCTCTTCGTTCTGCTCGTGGGTCTCGCTCTTTGCGTGGTCTTTCTTCTGGTGCGCAAGCCGACGTACCGGTCGCAGACCGTGATCGTCTACACCGAGGCGATCCGCATCGTCGACCCGGGCGAGGCGGCCGCGCGCCCCCGGAGCACCGCCATGCGCGTGCAGGAAATGTTGGGATCGCGGCGACTCCTGGATCAGGTTGTTCGGGAGTTCGACCTGTATCCCGAGATCCGGCGCAAGCTCGGCCCGGCGGATGCCATCGAGGAGTTCAAGAAGCACATCACGTTCCACGCACCCGGCGGAGATACGTTCACGATTGCGTTCGAGGGCAGGTCTCCGACCGAGGCCCGAAGTGTGACGGCGCACCTGGCCAAGTTGGTGATCGCGGAGAACGCGACGTTGCGTATGGACCAGGCGGACAACACGCGCGCGTTTCTGGTCAGCGAGAAGCGAGTCGCGGACGACGAGCTGCACAAGACCGAGCGCGCACTGGCTTCGTTCATGGCCGAACATCCGCGCTTCGCGCTCGACACGACGCCGCTCGCGACCGGCGCGGCGATTCGCGCGGCGAGCGCGGACTCCGCACAGGCGCACGCAGCGGCGAACAAGGCCGGCCCGCGCGTCGTCTGGGTCCCGGCGCATCCGGCCGCGGCGGCGAAGGCTGGCGACACGCCGCGCGCTGCGCCGTCTCCCGCGGCCGTGGACCCGGAAATCGCCCGGGCGCGAAGGGCCGCACGCGAAGCGGCGGTTGCCGCTCTGGCGTCGGCCCAGACCACACTGGCGGAGAAGCGCACGCGCTACACCGACGCGTATCCGGATGTGGTTGCCGCACGCGAGGCCGTGGCTCGCGCGCGGGCGCGCCTCGCGCTGCTGCCCGCCGAAGCACCGGTGGCGGTCGCCACTGCCGTACCCGCGCCGCCCCCGCCCGGGCCGGAGCCTGCACCGCGACGGCGCATGGTCGTCCGCCGAGACGCGAAGGGCGCTCCCGTCGCCGACCCGCCGGCGAGCAACGCGGCGGAAGCGGACGTCGTCTCGCTCGAGACCACGTGGGCGCGCCTGACTCGCGACGTGACCGAGGCGCGGCAACGCCATGACCAGGTGGAGGCGGCCCTGTTCAAGGCGGACATCGCCGCGAGCTCGGCCAGCGACGTGCGCGGCGCCCAGATGACCGTGATCGATCCGGCGTATCTGCCCGATCGGTCCGTGCCGCCCGGTCCGCGGACGATTGCCGCCGCTTTCGCCGGACTGGCGGCGGCGCTCGGTCTGCTGCTCGCGGCCGGACGTGCCGCCTACGACGATCGAATCCTGGACCGACGGGGCTTGGCCGGACTGGCCGAGGTGCTCGTCGAGGTGCCGCGGCAGCAGCGGCGTCGGAGGAAGCGTGGTTGACGCAATCCAAAGCGACGAGAGCTTCGTCGACTTGACCGAGGACGCGCCGGAGGCGGATGGCGAGGGCGACGACGCCGCCATGATCGCGGTTTGGGACGACTCCGACGGTGACCGCGACAGCGCCCTCGTGCTGCGGGCGCAATCGGGCACGGCGTTCCGGGTGGAGCGAGCCGGGTTGCCGGACCCGGTCGACGCGCGGCTCGTGCTGGTCCACGATCCGTCCGGCGCCCAGGCACGTGGCTATCGCCTGCTACGCCACCGGCTGCTGGCTGCAGGCGATCCGCAGGTGATCGCCGTCACGAGTGCCGCGCGTGGCGAGGGCAAGTCGACGCTGGCGTCGAACCTGGCCTTCTGCCTGGCGGAGGACAGCCCGGGCAGCGTGTTGCTGATCGACGGAAACCTGCGTCGCCCGGCGGTCGCGGGGCTGTTCGGGCTCGACGCGCTCGAGGATATCCTGGACCCCAGCGCCAACGCGCCGCCCTACGCGGTCGTCGCGATCGACGGAACGAAGCTGCACGTGGCGTTGGCGCCCGGCGGCGGCCTGTCCGATGCCCGGCTGGACCGCATGCAGCTCGGGGAGACGCTCGTCGATCTCCGGCAGGCGTACGACTACATCGTGATCGACGCGGCGGCCGTGCTGGACGCTGCCGACGCGTACATCGCGACCGAGCTTGCGGATGGCGTGGTCATCGCGGCGCGCGCCCGCGCCTCGCGGCGCAGTGCCATCGCCCGCGCGATCGAGGAGATCCAGCCCGCGACGGTCCTGGGCGTCGCGTTGCTGGACGTGTGAGGAGACCCTGCGTGTTGCCCGCCGCCGCCCGCCAGAAGCACCTGGACCGTTGGCTTGGCGGTTACGCGCGCCACCTGGCGCGGCGGTTCGTGACGCCGACACGCACCGGTACACGCCACATCCTGTTCGCGCTGTGCGACCACTTCGAACCGCTCTGGCACGGGGCGTCGCTGGAGCAAGGACGCCGCCGTGTCGCGCGCTGGTCGCAGGACTACCCCGCGCTTGCGCGCGACTTCCGCGACGCTGACGGGCGTGCGCCGCGGCACTCCTTCTTCTTTCCTGGCGAGCAGTACGACCCGGTCGTTCTCGACCAACTCGCGGAGCTCACGCGCGCCGGGTTCGGCGAAGTGGAACTGCACCTTCATCACGACGGCGACACGGCGACCGGACTGCGGCGCGACATCGGCGCCTACCTCGAGGCGTATGCGCGCCACGGCCATCTGTCGCGCGATGCCGACGGAAGACCGCGCTACGCGTTCATCCACGGCAACTGGTGCCTTTCGAACTCGCGGCATGACGGTCGCTACTGCGGCGTCGATTCCGAGCTGGAGATCTTGTTCGAGACCGGCTGCTATGCGGATTTCACGTTCCCCTCCGCGCCGGACGAGACGCAGCCGCGGATCGTGAACGAGATCTACTGGCCGACCGGGAACCCGCAGCGGGCGCGCGCTCACGAGACCGGTGTCCCCGCCCGCGTCGGCGACGTCATGGACGACCGCATCCTGCTCGTCGAAGGGCCGCTCGCCCTCGCGCCGCGCGGCCGCGTCGGCGTCCGCATCGAGTCCGGCGCGTTGACCGCCAACGATCCGCCGGATCCGCGCCGCGTCCAGTACGTGGGTCTCGCAGGGGATCCACGTCCGTGGCCGGCCGGACTGGATCTTCGTCAAGGTCCACACCCACGGCGCTCCCGAGGAGCAGGCCGAATCCCTGCTTGGCAGCGGCGGGCGCGCATTGCACGAGGAGCTGGCCCGTCACTACAACGACGGCGCGCGCTTCGTGCTGCACTACGTCACGGCTCGCGAGATGTTCAACATCGCGGTGGCCGCCATGGACGGGTGTACCGGCGACCCGGGGCGCTTTCGCGATCACGTTCACCTTCCACCGCCGGCGGCGACATGACCGATATCTATTCCGCCATTTTCCAGGAACTGTTGCTGCCCGCGTGGGAGACCGGAGTGCGCAAGCGCCCGACGCTGGCCCATCGCCGTTTTCTCGAGCGCACGCAGTGGCGCTCCCGGGACGAGCTCCTGGCTCTCCAGGGCGCCGCGCTCGTCGACCTGCTCCATCACGCGGCGGTGCACGTGCCGTACTATCGCGACCGCTTCCGCGCCGCCGGGGTCCATCCCGAAGACATCCGCAGCGTCGAGGACATCGGCAAGCTGCCCGTGATGACCCGCGAGGACGCGTCGCGCTCGTTCGACGCGCGCGCTTCGACAGCTCCGCCGTTGCCGGAGATCCACAAGATGACCAGCGGTTCTACCGGACGCCCGCTGGCGTTCGCGTACGACCGCGGTTCCGAGTACTGGCGGGCGGCGACCCGGCTGCGCGGCTACGGCTGGGCCGGGTACCAGCCCGGCGACAGAAGCTTCCACTTCTGGGGACGTTTGGACTCGCTGCACCACCTGCCGGCGCGCGCGCGCGCCAAGGCGGCCGTCGATCACGCGATCCGTCGCGAGCTCTTCATGGACTGCGCGGATCCACTCTCCGGAGGCGTTGTCGGCGGCGGTGGAGGCGATCCGCCGCCACAAGCCCGCGGTCATCGTCTGCTATGCGCGCTCCGGTGTCGCGCTCGCGCGGCATGTGGTCGAGACGGGGGCCCGCGACTGGGACGACATCCCCGTCATCTGCGGCGCGGAACGTCTGTTCCCGGCGGACCGCACCGTTCTCGCCCAGGCCTTCGGCCCCGGGATCTTCGAGACCTACGGCGACCGCGAGGTCATGCTGATCGCCGCCGAGTGCGAGGCGCACGAGGGGATGCACGTCTCCATGGAGAACCTCGTTGTCGAGGTGCTTGTGCGCGAAGACGGCAAGCTGCGCCTCGCGCGTCCCGGCGAGACCGGCGAGGTCGCGGTGACCGATCTGCACAACTACGGCATGCCGTTCATCCGCTACCTGACCGGCGATCTGGCCCCCGGTCTCACCACCGCGCGCTGCGCCTGCGGGCGCAGCCTGGCCCGCGTGTCGGCGATCGAAGGGCGCACGAGCGAGACCCTGGTCGACGCGCGCGGGCGCCCCGTCTCGGGGATGATGTTCCCGGTCCTGTTCTCGCTGCTGGCGGACAAGGTGCGCGGGTTCCAGGTCGTGCAACGCCGCGACCGCTCGCTCGATCTCGATCTCGTGCCGGCGCCCGCCTTCGACGCCTCGCTGCTCGAACTCGTGCGACGGGACGTCGCGAAGCTCATCCCCGACGTCGCGCTCCGGATCCACGTCGTGCCGGAGATCAGCGCTTCGCCCTCGGGCAAGCGGTCCGTCGTCCGGGTGGAGAGAGATGAACCTGGATGACGCTGCGACGTACCGCCTGGCTTGCGGCGGCGCTGGCCGCCGGCCCACTCGCCTCGTGGCCGTCGACCGCGCGCGCCGGCCCCAAGCTGCAGGGCGTCGGCGAGGCGACGGTCGCATTTACCGACAACGCGCAGTCCTCGCCGGAAAATCCGGTGCCGGGCGTTCCGCCCAAGGCCGCGGATGCGTTCGTGATCCTGAGCCCCGGGCTGGTGCTCGGGATGGCCACGCCCCGGATCGTCCAGCGACTCCAGTACACGTACAGCCTGAGCTTGTTCTACACGCAGAGCGCCGCGAACACCTCGTCGAACCGCATCGACTATCTCGGGTTCTTCGACTTGTCGCCGCGCGTCTCGATGCTCTTGAGCTCGAGCCTGGTCGAGTCCCGCCCCTACACGGCGAGCCTGGTCGTGCCGGCGGGCGTCGGCGAGCTCGCCGCGTCCCCGTCGGGGTCCGGCGCCGTGCTCGGAGTCAGCGCGAACGAGCAGCTCGACTTCGACGTCGCGCCAGGGATGGCGCGCGTGGCAGGGCGCGGGAGTCCTCGAAGGTATGCCGCTGGCGGGGGCGAGCACGCAACGCACGCTCGAGGCGACCGCGCGCGCGGGCGGCGAGCGCGCGTTCCGCGCCGATGCCGTCGGCCTCGAGGCGCGCGGCGATTACACCGTGATCACCGGCGGCGTCGCTCTGGACGGCGCGGCCCTCGGCGTGCAACGACAGCTCGTCGGCACCGGCCTGGCAACCTGGCGTCACGACTGGGGGCGACAGTTCACGAGCCGGCTCGAGGCGGGTGCGGTGCGCGTCCAACGCCTGGAATCGGGGCATGGGTTCTTCGAGCCCACGGGCACGGCGGCGCTCGACTGGACGCACCCGCTGGGAAACGCCGAGCTGTCGGTCGCTCATCGCGTGACGACCAATCCCTTGCTCGGGCAGACCCTCCTCGTGGACGAGGTGCAACTGCGCGCCGGCGTCCCCTTCGACGACGAGGGAAAGCTCGCGCTCGGCGCCTCCGCCGGCTACCAGCGGGGCCGCTTGATCGAAGAGGACGCGACGCTGGCCGCGCATCTGGACACGCTGCTCTTCGACGTGGGACTCGCGTGGCAGACGACCGAAGCGTCTGGCGTTGGCCGTGCGCTACCAGCATGCCGAGCAGATATCGGACGCGGCGTTGCCTCCGTTGCCGCTCAGCTTCATCCGCAACACCGCGCTGTTCGACGGTGTCGCTCAGGTTTCCGCCCGAGCGCGAGATGCCTCGTGCGTACCGTGCGCCGCGTCGCGTGGACCAGACCGACGAGATCCGGGACGGCGTGAAAGCTGCGCCTGATCCGCGCTGATCGCCCGCAAGGCTTGCGCGGGTTTGCTCCGGCAAACCCGGCTGGATCAGCGGCATTCCGTCGAATAGGCTGCGTGTGCGCGTGGCGCGACTCTTGCAAATCGGCGCGGCATGGAAGAGCGATACGCAGTTGTAGGTCTTGGATACGTTGGGCTGCCGGTGGCTCTCGCGTTCGCGCGGCGCTTCCCGGGTACGATCGGGTTCGACATCAACGAACCGCGGGTCGAAGCGCTCAAGCGCGGGGTCGACGACACGCGCGAGGTCGACCCGGCGGACTTGGCGAGCACCTCGCTGGAGGTCACCGCCGACCCGCGCAGGCTGAAGGATGCCTCGTTCGTGATCGTGGCCGTCCCGACCCCGATCGACGCCCGCCACGCGCCCGACCTCACGCCGGTGCTGCGCGCCAGCGAGACGGTCGGCGCGAACCTCCGCCGCGGCGCGGTCGTCGTCTACGAGTCGACTGTCTACCCCGGCGTCACCGAGGACATCTGCGGTCCGTTGCTCGAGCAAACGAGCGGCATGACGCGGGGCGCGGACTTCACCCTCGGCTACTCGCCGGAGCGCATCAACCCCGGCGACAAGGAGCATCGATTCGATACGATCCGGAAGGTCGTCTCCGGCGAGGACGCGGCAACACTCGAACGCGTGGCGGCGGCCTACAGCTCCGTCGTGAGCGCGGGCGTCTACCGGGCCGAGTCGATCCGGGTGGCCGAGGCCGCAAAGGCGATCGAGAACACGCAGCGCGACATCAACATCGCGCTGATGAACGAGATCGCGATGATCTGCGACCGCATCGGCTTGCGCACGCACGACGTCCTCGAGGCGGCCGCCACCAAGTGGAACTTCCTCCGCTTCGAGCCCGGCCTGGTCGGTGGCCACTGTATCGGCGTCGACCCGTACTACCTGACGACGCTGGCCGAGCAGGTCGGCTACCATCCGCAGGTCATCCTCGCCGGCCGTCGCGTCAACGAGGGCATGGGCGCGTTCATCGCGCAGCGACTGGTGAAGATGCTGCTCGCGGCGGAGATCCCGGTGCGGGGCGCGCGCGTCGGCATGCTCGGCCTCGCGTTCAAGCCCGATGTTCCCGACCTGCGCAACACCAAGGTCACCGGCATCCTCCACGAGCTCCACGATTTCGGTATCGACGCGCTCGTGCACGACCCGTTGGTCTCGCGCGAGGAGGCGTGGCACGAATACCAGGTGCGCCTGCAGCCTTGGACCGAGCTGCACGACCTCGACGCGATGATCCTCGCGGTGCCGCACCGGGAGCTCCTGGCGCAGCCCGTCGACACGCTCATTGCGCCGCTACGCCGCGGCGGCGTGCTGATCGACGTCAAATCCGCGATCGATCGCAAGCATCTCCGGAGCGACTTGAACTACTGGAGTCTGTAGCCGGGGAACTTCGCGGGCGGATCGGGAGGGGGGGGCCGGTCCGGCGCGGAACACCCGCGTCCGACGCCGTCGTGCGGCGTCGCAAGCGATACCGCGCCGCAGCGGCAAGCCCTTCAAAGCGGCACCAAAGCCGGGACGCCCGCGCGTACGCCCTGCCCGGACGGCGCGACGGCAACCCGTTCAGACGGCACCAGAGCCGGTACGCTCGCGCGTACGCCCTTGTCCGGACGGCGTCGCAGCGGCGATCCGTTCAAACGGCAAACGCGCCGCCGGGCGTGGTCACGGCTTCACGCGGGCTCAGCACGGACGGCGCGGCGCGGTTCGGGCGCGCCCCTCGTGCCGATCAGTGCATGCCGCGGGTGAACGACGGATGCGTGAGCATGGCCCGGAAGAAGCTGTGCGGTACGCCCCGCTCCATCTCGAGCCGGCCGACGTCGAACGGGTCGAAGCGCCCGTCGAAGAACGGGACGCCGCTGCCGTTGGCGAGGCCGAGGTCGTAGCCCGCCGACGCGACCGCCTGGCGGATCAGCGGGGAGTTCGCGATCGACTTGCCGACAGGATAGGACACGCAGCTCGGAGGTGCGCCCAGCTGCTCGCGGAGATCCGCGCGCGAACCGGACAGCTCCGGCTCGAGCTCCGAGGGGCGAAGCGTCTGCAGCACGCGATGCGTGCGCGTGTGCGAGTGGATCTCCATGCCCGCGTCGGCGAGCGCGCGGACGTCGTCCCAGGTCATGACCAGATCGGCGGCGAGTTGCCGTTCCCGAGCGGCGTCCCAGGGCACGCAGGCGGCGTCGGACAGGTGCGACAGGAAGCGCTCCAGGTCGAGGCTGTCGTACGTCTTGACGATGCGCAACAGGCGGCGCAGCGCCTTGTCGCGTTGGGCGAGATCGAGCGCGATCCGCGTCGGATAGTCGATCTCGATCCGCTCCAGTTCGGAGCTTCTCACGGTGAAGCTGATCCGGTCCCACCAGAACACCTTGCGGTTCGTCATGTACTGGGTGGCGATGAAGAATGAAGCCTTCACGCCGCGCGAGAGCAGGATCGGCAGCGCGACGTCCCGGCACTCCCGGTAGCCGTCGTCGAACGTCACGATCACCGGGCGCTCCGGCAGCGGCCGGTTTCGCTTCCGGAACTCGACGAGCTCGCCGAGGCCGATCGGTGTCAGGTAGCGCTTCACCGTCTCCATCTGGCGCTCGAACTCCGCAGGCGTGGCGTCGATCACGCCCTGGTCGAACGGCTGGGCAGTCCGCGTCGGGGTGGATACGGTGGTAGGTGAGCACCCGGACCCAGCGCGGGCCCGCACCACGCCGGGGCGCGTAGCGCCGCTTCGATCGCGCCGGAAGCGTCGAGCGCGCGCGCCAAGCGGTACCGCATCAGCATGACGCTGATTACAGCAAGAGGCGTGCCTGCGAACGCCCTGCGAAGATCCGCGGCAACAAGCCGCCGCCGCTGCGCCTGCCCGCGCAAGCCTTGCGGTACGCGACGCCGCTTTGGAGCCGGATCCAGCCGATCAACCGTGCTCGCAAGCGTGGGCTCGACGTTTGCATGGGTTGTTCGGCAGCGCGAAACGGCAGCGGAGAAACAGATCGTGAATCACTCGAGGAACGACGTCGGCGACACGACAACCTTGCGCATCGCGGGCGAGCTCGACGCACTGACGGCGCCCGAGCTGCGGCCCATCCTGGACTCTCTCGTCGCTGAAGGGCGGCGCGAGGTGACCGTCGATCTGTCCGACTTGCGACTGATCGACAGCTCGGGTGTCGGCGCGCTCGTCTCGCTGTTCAAGCGTGTTCGCGCGAATGGCGGCGCGGTGCGCTTCACCGGCGTCACCGAGCAGCCGCGGGTGATCTTCAAGCTGTTGCGATTGGACGTGGTCTTTGGTCTGACCTGAGGAGATTGCGGCACGCGTTTTGCGTGCCATCGAGGACACGATGTTCGCCCAGCTACAGACAACGACGTCGACCCTGGCTCCCGAGGCGCGGCGCAATCACAGCGCGACCACGCAGAAGGTGCCGCGGTCATGATCGCCCTCGACGACGGCGTTGCGAGCGCTCGTCGCATCCTACTCGTAGGGGCCGACAACGATGCGCTCGACGCCATCGAGCAGCGCCTGGTGCGGGCCGGTCACGAGCTGGAGCGCGTCGCGCCCTGGATCCCGTCGATCGACCTGCACGCCCTTGGCGCTCCGGATCTGGTCGTCGCCGAGATCGACGGCTCGTCAGCGACCGCGGACTGGGAGATTCTCGATCGGATCCGCAGCGCCGATCCCGACGTCCCGGTCGTCGTTCTGGGTGACGCCGACGATCGCGACACGGCGATCGCAGCGATCCGTCACGGCGCGCAGGACTACCTGCTCAAGCCGGCCGATTTCGACGAGCTCGAGAGCGCGATCCATCGACTGACGATCGCGGCCGGCTTCGACGGTAGCGAGCAACAGCGCTCGATGCTGTCGGTCGAGGAGCTTCCCGTGTCGGCTCGTCCCTTCGGTGGTCTCGTGGGAACCAGCCCGGCGATGCAGCGCGTGGCGCGGATGGCGCGTCGTGTGGCCCGCGCCCGCGCCGCCCTGCTCATCACCGGCGAGACCGGGACCGGCAAAGGCCATCTCGCGCGTGCCATCCACGAGGCGAGCGATCGGCGCGACGGACCGTTCGTCGCGGTGCAGGCGACCGGGCTGGTCGAGTCGCTACTCGAGAGCGAGCTTTTCGGGCACGAGCGCGGCGCGTTCACCGGCGCGGATCACCGCCGCATCGGCCGCTTCGAGCAAGCGGATCGCGGAACGCTGTTTCTCGACGAAGTCGGCGAGATGCCGTTCTCGGTCCAGGTGAAGCTGCTCAGGGTGTTGCAGGAGCACGCCTTCGAACGCGTGGGCGGCAACGACGCCGTCGGCGTCGACGTCCGGATCATCGCCGCGACGAGCCGCGACCTGCCCGTGGAGGTCGAGCAGGGTCGGTTCCGTGAGGACCTGTACTATCGGCTCAACGTGGTCCGCATCGAGATGCCGCCGCTTCGCACGCGCGACAGTGACGTGCTGGTGCTGGCCTCCACGTTCCTCAGCCGGTTCGCCGCGGAAAACGCGAAGGACATTCGCGGGTTCACGCCGAGCGCCGAGGCTCGACTGCTCGGTCACGCGTGGCCCGGCAACGTGCGCGAGCTCGAGAACACCATCGAGCGCGCGGTCGTGCTGTGCGAGCAGACGCTGGTCGACGCTCGCCACCTCCACCTGGAGCCCAACGTCGCCGGCACGCGCCTGGCGAAGCTCGCCGACATCGAGCGCGAGGCGATCCTCGCCACCCTCCGCACGGTGAGCTCGACCGCGCGTGCGGCGGAGGTCCTGGGGATCAGCGTCCGCACGATCCAGTACCGCCTCAAGGAGTACGGGCTCATCGGCAAGACGCGGAAGTCGTGGCTGGGCGAAAGCGGCGGCGCCGCCCAGCCCCCCAGCAAGCACCAGCACTGACAAGCGGCGCCGGCGCGGTGGCGCGCCGGCCGGCCCGGCTTCTGCTACGTTCGGGGAGCCCGCGTGCAGCGCCTGCTTCCTCCCCCCGTCGAGACCGCCGGGCGCGCGCGCGAGCGCGGCGCCGTGGGCGGCTACGCGCGGGTCGCGCTCGCCGCCTCGCTGTGGGGAACGTGGAGTCTGTTCTTCCGCCCGGCCGAGCGCATCCAGCGCATCGCGCCGGCGCTGGAGGCTTTCATCGTGTTCGCGGTGATCCTGATCGCCGTCGCGCCCGGCGCGTGGCGCGATCGGCCGGCCCGCTACCGCGGTCCGCGAGCGTGGGGCGCGATCCTGGCGCTGGGTGTGGGCGACGCGTTCAACGCGCTCTTGTTCTTCTGGGCGATGCAGAAGGCGAGCCTGGCAGTGGCGGTGCTGTCGCACTATCTCGCCCCGGTGCTGATTGCGACGAGCGCGCCGTGGGTGCTCGGCGAACGCCTGCGTCGCGAGACGGCGCTGGCGCTGACGGTCGCCCTCGGCGGGCTCGTGCTCTTGCTCGAGCCCTGGCACGCCGCAAGCCGGGGAGCGCTCGTTGGCGCGCTGCTCGGTGGCGGCAGCGCGGTGTTCTACGCCGCCAACATCTTGATCACGAAGCGCATCCAGCACCTGTTCAGCCCGCGGGAGATCCTGGCGTGGCACATGCCCGTCTCGCTCACGGTGCTCGCCGTGTGCATGCCGGCCGGCGGTTTCTCGATCACGCTGGTGCCGCTCGCGCTGGTGGCGGCGGCGGCGTTGCTGATCGGTGCGGTGGCGGGCGTGCTGTTCCTGTCCGGGCTCGTGTGTGTCGACGCGAGCCGCGCCGCGGTGCTCACGCTGCTCGAGCCGACGGTCGCCGTGTTCATCGGCGCGCTGGTGTGGCGCGAGCCGCTGGCCCTGCCGCAGCTGCTCGGCGCGGCCCTGGTCATCGGCGGCACCGCCACGGTGATGAAGAGCTGATGCCCGAGCTCCCCGACATCGTCGTGTACATCGAGCGACTCGACGCGCGGGTCCGTGGGCAGACCCTGGACAAGCTCAGGCTCGCGAGCCCGTTTCTGGTGCGATCGTTCGACCCGCCGATCCGCCAGGCCGAAGGGCGCGTGGTTGCCGGGTTCCGGCGCCTGGGCAAGCGCATCGTGTTCGAGCTGGAGGGCGACCTGCTGCTGGTGCTGCACCTGATGATCGCCGGACGCCTGCGCTGGCGCGACCGCGGAGCGCCGGTCCCGAAGAAGCTTGGTCTCGCCGCCTTCGATTTCCCGAACGGCACGCTGCTGCTCACCGAGGCAAGCTCGCAGAAGCGCGCGAGCCTGCATCTCGTGCGCGGCGAAGCGGGTCTTGCCGCCCACGACCGTGGCGGCGCCGAACCGCTCGAGATCGATCTCGCGGGGTTTAGCGCGGCGCTGACCCGGGAAAACCACACGCTCAAGCGCGCGCTTACCGATCCGCGACTGCTGAGCGGCATCGGCAACGCGTACTCCGACGAGATCCTGCACCGCGCGCGGCTCAGCCCCGTCCTCCGCACCGCGCAGCTCGACGACGAGCGGATCGCAAGCCTGTTCGCCGCGACCCAGTCGACGCTCCGCGACTGGACCGCGCGACTGCGTGCCGAGGTCGGCGACGGTTTTCCGGAGAAGGTGACGGCGTTCCGCGACGGTATGGCCGTGCACGGCCGCTACAAGCTACCGTGTCCCGACTGCGGCACGGCCGTGCAGCGCATCCGCTACGCGAAGAACGAAGTCGACTACTGCCCTCGCTGCCAGACCGGCGGCAAGCTGCTCGCCGATCGCGGCCTGTCGCGGCTGCTGAAGGGCGACTGGCCGAAGAGCATCGAGGAGCTCGAGGAGCGCGGAATCGCCCTCGCGACTTCCGGCACACGGCACTAGAATACCGCGCTCCGATGGCCGCCGTGGAACAGATCCCTGAAGAGCTCGTCGACTTTGTCGAGAGCGGTGTTTCGATCCTGGTGGGTACGCGCGACGCTGAGCTGCGGAGCGACGCCACGCGCGCCGTCGGGGCGCGCGTCAGCACCGATCGCGCCCAGGTGACGATCTTCCTGGCCCTTCAGGGCGCGAAGCGCGCCCTCGCGAACGTCGCGAACAACGGGCAGATCGCCGTCGGATTCTCGCGACCTTTCGACCACTACTCGATCCAGATCAAGGGCGGTGTCACGGAGCAACGGCCGGCGACGGACGCCGAGCGCGTCGTGCCGGAGCGATACCACGCAGCCTACGTGGACCAGCTGTACATGGTGGGCATGCCGCGCAGCATCACGAAGCGCTTCATCGTGTGGCCGAGCGTCGCGGTGACACTGGACGTTCACGAGATCTTCGTCCAGACGCCGGGGCCCGGCGCCGGCAAACGAATCGGAGCGTCATGAAGCTCGCCGACCTGCCCAGGCGTTGCTTCCTCGGGCTGACGCCTTCCGTGATCGCGACGTCAGACCTGCAAGGCGTCCCCAACGTCACGTACCTGAGCCAGGTCTACTACGTGGACGAGGAGCGAGTCGCGCTCTCGTGCCAGTTCTTCAACAAGACGAAGCAGAACGTGCTGGCGAACCCGTTCGCGTGCCTGCAGCTCATCGACCCGCAGACGCTCGACGGCTATCGCGTGGAGGCGCGCTACGATCACGCGCAGACCGACGGCCCGCTGTTCGATCGCATGTCCGTGCGCATCGACGCCATTGCGTCGCACACGGGCATGAAGGGGATCTTCAAGCTGCTGTCCGCCGACGTATACCAGGTGTTGTCGGTGGAAAAGGTCGCTGTGGTCGACGCGCCGTCGCCAGACCAGGAGCTCGACGATCCGCCGGTCATGGGCACGGAGCTTACCGGGCTGCAACTGGTGTCGCAGCGCGCGTGCCGGGCCAAGGATCTGGAAGGCTTGCTCGCGACGTTGCTCGAGACCCTGGAGCAGGCCTTCGGGTTCGCGCACTCGATGGTATTCCTGTGCGACGAGAGCGGCTCGCGGCTGTACGTGATCGCGAGCCGCGGCTACGGCGAGGAGGGCGTCGGCGCCGAGGTTGGGCTGGGGGAGGGACTGATCGGAACGGTGGCGCGCGAACGCTGCGTGCTGCGGGTCGCCGGCGTCGGGACCGATCTGCGATACGGCCGGGCGATCCGCACCAGCGTCCACCGCGCCGGTGGCGTCCGCTCGTTGACTCCCGAAATCCCGCTTCCGGGTCTGGTAGACGCGCAGAGTCAGCTCGCCCTGCCGCTGGTCGCCGGCGATCGACTGGTCGGTGTCATCGCAGTCGAGAGTCCGGTGGCCGCAGCGTTCGAGGAGTGGCACGAGGCGTATCTCGAGATCATCGCGAGCCAGGTCGCCTTCGCTCTGGACTCCATGGCCCGGAGCAGTCGCGAGGCCGAGGCGGCGGAGGCCCCGGTCCCGGTGCCGGTGCCGGCCGCGCCGGTCGAGGCGCCCGACAGCCGAACCGGAAGGACGCGGCGCTTCCGCTTCTACCGCAACGACGACTGCGTGTTCGCGGACGACGAGTACCTCGTGCGGAACCTGCCCGGACGGATCCTCTGGAAGCTGCTGACCGCCCACCACGCCACCGGGCGCACCGAGTTCTCGAACCGGGAGCTCCGGCTCGATCCGTCGCTGGGTCTGCCGCCGATCCGCGACAACCTGGAGAGTCGCCTGGTGCTGCTGCGGAAGCGCCTGGCGCAGAAGTGTCCGGACCTGGCGCTGGTGCCCACGGCGCGCGGGCAGTTCCGGCTCGACGTCCGCTGCGCCGTGGACCTCGAGGAGCTCGACTCGGCTTGATCAGGCAAATTCAAGATCTGCACAAGGTTCTCCCAGGGCCGACTTAGCGACGCGGTTTTTCGCCGGGTGCCATCTTCGTCTCGCCTCCAACCAGGAGCTCGAGATGACTGGAATTCACCCGTTCGAACCCGTTCCCGTGTCCGCGTCGCGGGCCCCACGCTTCGACCTGTTCGGCCCTATCCACAAGGCGATCCGCTTCGTCATGTGCGACACGCTGTGCCGGGCCGGTCAGACCTGCTTCGACAGCGACGCGGAGGCCCGCGGCCTTCGCGTCGCGCTCGATGAGCTGTTGACGTACTGCGAGCTCCACGCCGATCTGGAGGACCGCTTCCTCTGCCCGGCCCTGGCCGGACGGGTCAACGGCGCCATCGACGTCTTCGACAAGGGCCACGCGCGGCTCGCGCGCCTGGTCGCGGAGCTTCGCACGCTGGGCGACGCCCTGGTCCACGAGCGGGCCGACGGCAGGGCCCGCGTCGGCCGCATCCTGTACGACCATCTCGGGGCGCTGGTCGCCGAGAACCTGGCGCACATGGCCGAGGAGGAACAGGTCGTGGCCCCGCTCATGCTCCGTCTCTACACCGACGCCGAGCTCCACGCGCTGCACGACGACATGCTCGCCGCGATCGGTGCGGACGAGCGCCGCCGCTCGGTGATCTGGATGCTCCGATCGTCGAGTCCCCCGGAGCGCGAAGACCTGGTGTCCGTGCTGCTCGCGCAAGCGCCGGGCGAGGCGGTGACGGGGCTGTTGCAGGTGGCGTTGCCGGCGCTGCCGGCAGCCGAGCACGCCGCACTGGTCGCGCGCTGCGCCGCGTCACGAGGTCAGTCATGAAGAAGCTGTTCAAGCGCCTGGCGTTCGCACTCGCCGGAGTGGTCGCGGTCGCAGCGGCGCTCGCCCTGTACGTGCAGATCGACGGCATTCCGCGCTACGCGCCGCCGAAGGTTCCCGACATCCGCGTCGAGGTCACGCCGGCGCGCGTCGCTCGTGGGCGTGAGCTCGTGTCGCTGACCTGCGCGGGCTGTCACGAGAATCGCGAGACCCATCGCCTGACCGGTAGGGCGATGAAGGATCTGCCGCCGGAGTTCGGCACGGTGTTCAGCAAGAACATCACGCAAGACAAGCACAAGGGCATCGGAGCCTGGTCCGCCGGCCAGCTCGAGGTCTTCCTCAGGACCGGCTTGAAGCCCGACGGTCAATACGTTCCGATCTGGATGATCAAGGTGCCCCATCTGTCGGACGAGGATCTGCACTCGGTGGTCGCGTTCCTGCGCTCCGACGATCCACTGGTCGCGCCGGCGGACGTCGATCCGCCGGGCACGACCCGACCGAGCTTCCTGGCGAAGGCCCTCGCGCATGTGGCGTTCAAGCCGCTGCCGTATCCGTCGGCGCCCATCGTCGCGCCGCCGCGCAGCGACAAGGTCGCCTACGGTCGCTACATGACGTTTTCGCTCGACTGCTACTCGTGCCACTCGCCCGACTTCACCAAGGTCGTCGCCCTGCATCCGGAGCAGACCGCCGGCTACATGGGCGGCGGCAACGACATGACCGACGCGGACGGACGCCACATCGTCACCGCCAACCTCACGCCGGACGACGAGACCGGGATCGGTCGCTGGAGCGAGGCCGAGTTCGTGCGCGCGGTGCGTCTCGGCTTCCGCCCCGACGGCCGCGTGCTGCGCTCCCCGATGGAGGTACTCCCCGAGCTCGGCGAGGACGAGGCCGCGGCGATCTACGCGTACCTCCGCACGGTTCCCAAGCTCAGGCACGCTGTCCAGCGCAACTTCGAGCCGGTGCCGCGCGGCGGACCCCCGGGCAAGCGGCTGTACGCGAGCTACGGCTGCGTGTCGTGTCACGGCGACAGCGGCGTGGGCCTCGGCGGCGCGGCCGACCTGCGCGGCGCCAACCAGGACTATCCCACCGACACCGCGCTGCGCGCCTGGATCGACGACGCGCCGAAGCTCAAGCCCGGAACGCGGATGCCGGGCTGGCGCGGCGTCATTCGCGAAGCCGACTATCCGCCGCTCATCGCCCACGTGCGTTCGCTCGCTCGCGGCGCGGAGCACGCATCCAACCCGTGACCGTGGCGCGGCTCGGCGTGACGAACGCCGGGCCGCGCTATTTCCCCGTGCGGCGGAGCGCGCCGCCGCGTAGCCAGGCGTAGTGCCCGCGCGCCTTGCACACCCTCTGGATCGCGTCGCGTTGCAGCTTGCCCGCCCCGGGATCGCGCGAGTACTTGTCCGCGTTGTCGGCGAGCGCCTTGTCGCAGCCGCGCTCCGCGCTGTCGGTGAAGGCGACGCTCTTGTGATCCTCGGCCGGACTTGCCACAAGCTTCACGAGATAGCGCTCGATGTCCCTGGTCGGATTGTCGGGCAGGTCGAGAGACCCGACGCCGACCAGCAGCTCGAAGCTCTTCACCAGGTGCTTCGCGCGCGGCAGATACAGTCCCTGGAAGTACAGCACGCGGCCGTCCTTGGTCTGCTCGTGACGCAGGCACCAGAGCGTGTCGTCGGGCGCGTCACCCAGGTGAGCCGGCTCGCAGCCGTCCACGTCGAGGTTCGCGTCCACCTGGTGATCGGCGCACCAGACCTCGAAGTCGAAGCCCGCGTCCGGCGCCTTGGGTAGCGGCGCCTCCGTCGGCGCGAGGGGCGCCGGATCGCTCGCCGGGGGTGCGGGCGCCGTCTCCGGAGCGGCCGGCGACGGCGCCGCAGCGGACGCGGTCGGCGACGCGGCGTCCGGCCCATGCCCCGAGGTTGGCGCCGCGCGTGCCGGTTGTGCGGCCGGCGGCCCGCCGCATGCTGTCGCGAGCCACAGGCCCAGGAACGCGCCCGCCAGGATCGGCCGTGCCACGGGCGGAGTGTACGCCGACCCGGGCCGGATCGGGACGGCAGATCGCGCAACGCCTGCGCGCCTGGCGGTATCGCATCCCGGTGCCGGCATCCCGTTTGCACGCTGGTCGTGCGATGCTCTAGATCAGAACCGCGGCGCTAGAGCGCCCGTTCCCGGAGGCAGCAAGCATGGATATCAAGCGGATCGTGGTTCCCGTCGACTACTCCGATCACGCGCGCGCGACGCTGGAGTACGCGGCCATGCTGGCGGCGCGATTCGGCGCCAGCATCGAAATCGTGCACGTGTGGGACCGGCCCAGCTACGTGCCTGACACGATGGTCGTCGGCAAGGCCGGCGAGCCTCACAAGTCGCTGGTCGACATGATCCGCGAGAACGCCGAGCACGAGATGGACGAGTTCTTGAAGCGCGCGAAGCTGCCCGCCGACGTGACCGTCTCGCACCACCTCGAAGCGGGCGAGCCCGCCTCGACCATCATCAAGGTGCTCGAAGAACGAGGCGGCGATCTGGTCGTGATGGGCACGCACGGCCGGACCGGCGTGAAGCACCTGCTGCTCGGTAGCGTCGCCGAGAAGCTGGTGCGGCTCTCGCCGATCCCGGTACTCACGATACCGCCTGAAGAACGCACGCACGCGAAGTAGTAGCGGGGAGCACGAGCATGTGGGTTTGCCGGTCCGGCGCGGTATCCCGCTCGTTCGCGCCATGACTTCCCGTTGGAAGAACCGGCTGCGTTGGCTCCTGCAGGGCGGCGGGATCCCGGTCTGGTACGACCGCACGTACCGGCTGCCGATCGCGTCGATCGAAGGGGCCACGGGGATGGAGCCTCGGCGCGCCGATCTGGTCGTTTCGTATCTGATCGACAGCGGCGCGATCAGCCGCGACAACCTGCGCACCCCGCACCGCATCCGCTACAAGGATCTGGCTCGCGTGCACACCCACGAGCTGCTCGACTCGCTGTCGCGGCCCGAGACGCTGGCGCGTATCTTCGCGGTGGACGTCTCCGACGTGCGCGTGGACGAGCTCCTGCGCACGATCCGCATCGCCTGCGGCGGCACACTCGACGCCGCGCGCGCGGCGCTGGCGCGCAAGGGGCCGACCTTGAACCTGCTCGGCGGTTTCCACCACGCCGGTCCGTCGCGGGGCGGCGGCTTCTGCGCGCTCAACGACGTCGCGGTGGCGATCGCCGCGCTGCGCGTCGAGGGCTTCAAGAAGCGCGTGGTCGTGCTCGATCTGGACGCGCACCCGCCGGACGGTACGGCGGAGTGCTTCGTCGGCGACCCCGGCGTTTGGATCGGCTCGCTCTCCGGCTCGGACTGGGGACCGCTGCCCGGCGTGGACGAGACGGTGCTGCCGACGCGACTGCGACGACGGCAGCTACCTGGCGTCGCTCGGCGCGCTGCTCGGGCGCATGCCGCGCGCCGGGCTCGCGTTCGTGATCGCCGGTGGTGACGTGCTCGCCGGCGATCACTTCGGCGCGTTGGCGCTCACGCTCGAGGGCGCGCGCCGCCGCGACTCGCGCGTGATGCACAAGCTCGACGGTGTGCCCAGCGTGTGGGTGCCGGGCGGCGGCTATTCGCAAGACGCGTGGCGGCTGCTGGCCGGCACTGGCATGGTGCTCTCGCTCCGCTCGCTCGCGCCGGTGCCGCCGGACTACGACTCTCTGCGCGCGAGCTTCGCGCACATCGCCTCGGAGCTCGACGCGGATCGACTCGAGGGCGGCTTTGCGATCACGACCGACGACGTGATGGCGTCGCTCGGCCAGACCGGCGGCCGCGCGGCGCGCTTGCTCGACTTCTACACCGTGGAGGGGCTCGAGTACGCACTCTCGCGCTACGGCATGCTCGAGCAGCTGCGCCGCCTGGGCTACTCGCGTTTCCGCATCGCCGTGGACAAGAACGGCATGGGTGACCGCCTGCGCGTGTTCGGCAAGTTCGACGGACAGGAGCATCTGCTCATCGAGTGCGTGCTCGAGAAGCGCCGCATCGGCGCCGACGACGTGCTCTACGTGCACTGGCTGACGCTGCGCCATCCGCGTGGTCGCTTCAGCGGCAAGCGCCCGCGCTTGCCCGGTCAGGAAGAGCCCGGGCTCGGCGTCGCCCGCGAGAGCGCGGAGCTGTTCGGGCGCTTGGCGGAGCGCCTCGGTCTCGCCGGCATCGCGTTCCGCCCGGCGTGGTTCCACACCGCCTACGCCGGTCGCGACGATCTGACCTTCATCGATCCCGAACGCCAGGGTCGCTTCGAGGCGCTACTGCGCGATCTCGCCAAGGTGCCGCTGCGCGACGCGACGCTGGCCCTGGCCGAGGGTCGCGTCCGCATGAACGGCGAGCCGTACACCTGGGAAGCCGACGAGATGGTGTACTACCTCGACGGTCGGAAGCCCGACGCGGCACGCGTCGCGAGCGAGCGCGATCGCGTGAAGTTCGAGATCGTCGCCTGAGGCGATCCGCGTTCACTCCGCGGCGGCGTGCTTCTTCTCGCGTACGACGAGCACTGGGCAGTGTGCGTTGCGCAGCACCGTCTCGGCGACGGAGCCCAGCATCAGGCGCTCCATGCCGCGGCGGCCGTGCGTGCCGACGATGACCAGATCCGCTTCCACGCTGTGGGCGAGCGCGAGGATGCGCTCGGCGGGCTCGCCGAAGTCGACCGCGTCGAGGATGCGTTCGCGGTCCACGTCCATGGCGTCCACGCGGCTGTTCAAGTATCGCTCCAGCGTCTCGCGCGCCTCGTCGAGGAAGCTCTGCTTGGCGTCGGCCTTCAGCTCCGTCGGCAGCCGCGGACCGCCGGTCGGCGTGTTCGACTCCTGCGCGACGGCGATGGCGTGGATGCGCGCCTCGGGGCGGCTCGACAACATCTCGAGCGCCTTCGACAAGGCGAGGCCGCCCAGGTCCGAATAGTCGATGCCGACCACGATTTCGAATGCCATGCCCGGATCAGTGCGCCTTCCGCGGCGCCCCGGCAAGGGGCTATCCTCCCGCGCCGTGTCCATCGTCATTCCCGACTCCGCCGTGAGCCGCTACATGGTCCGCGTCCGCTTCGGCGAGACGGACCTGATGGGCATCGCCCACCACGCGAGCTACCTCTTGTGGTTCGAGGCCGGCCGCGTGGAGTACATGCACCGGCGTGGTATCGACTACCTGGCCTGGACGGCGCGCGGCGTGCATCTGCCCGTCATCGAAGCCAACCTGCGCTATCGCCGCACCGCTCGCTTCGACGAGCGGCTGATCGTCGAGACGCGCCTCGGCGAGCTGCGTCGCGTGCGCGTGCGCTTCGACTACCGCATGCTGCGCGAAGCCGGCGAGGAGCTCGTCGCCGAGGGCTTCACGACGCTCGCTTGTGTCGACGACGCACACAAGCCGCGCCGCATCCCGCAAGACGTGGAAGCCATTCTGATCGGCCCCGAGACCGAACCGCGCGCGATCGACTGCGTGTGAAAGGGTGAGGGAATGCCGGCCGGACCGGCCTCCCGGAAGCCTTGCAAGTATGCCGCGCGGGCCCCGAGAAGGGCGGCAACGCCCAGCTTGCTCCTACACGCGCGGGATCTTGATGCGCGGTCCGGGGCGTACTTCCAGGCGCGAGAGGCCGGTGAACAGCTCGCCGTCGATGATCGGGCACAGTGGCTCGTCGATGGCCTCGATGATCATCTCCGTGCCCGCGGTCTCGAGCAAGCCGGCGCTCTTGATGGCGCCGCCGCGCACGAGATCGGGAATGGCGCGGATGATCTCGAAGGGCCGGATGTCGCCGGCCTGGAAGTGGAGCTTGCCGGGCTCGCGCGCCAGCGGGAACACGCGGAACACGCCGCCGAGCACGATGTCGATGGCGCCGGCGTGGATCGCGCCGTGACGATCAGCGTCGAGGGTGCGGCCGTCGATGGTCACGCGCGCCGGCGTGGGGCTGAACACCTCCCGGCCGTAGCGGAGCGCATCCTCGCCGAGCGGCACGTGGGCGAGGTCGGCGAGATACGCGCCGACGGCGCGCGCGACCACGCGCACGATCGCGCCCGCGCCGGGCTCGGGCTCGCGGTAGTACTTGTCGAAGAAGCGCTGGCCGATACCGCCGGCGGCGAGGGCGAAGCCGAGCTTCCGGAAGGGGCGCTCGCTACCGTCGGCGGCCTGCTGGATGCCGGTGAGCTCGAGGGTGTCGAGCAGGGCCAGCTCCGGCGACTTCCCGATGGAGATCTCCGACGCCAGGCGCGCCAGGATGTCCTCGGCGTTGCCGCGGATGCCGGCCTTGCGCGCGACGAAGTCGATGGTGCCGCCGTTGGTCGGCACGATCGGCGGCAGCGCGACGACGTCCCCGCGTTGCTCGCCGAGGACGCGCAGGGCCTCGTTCAGCACCCAGTGCACCGAGCCGTCGCCGCCGTCGGCGACCAGGTAGCGCAGGCCGCCGTCGGCGAGCAGCTCGCGGAGCGCCTGCGGCAGATCATCCAGCGTCGCGGTCTCGCGAACGACGCCTTGGGGTCCCACCGCTCGCGAGAGCCGGCTCGCTCGCCCGGCGAGAGAGCGGCGGTTCTTGCGGGAGTTGGGGTTCAGGATAACTGCAATCTCGGGCATGGTCGGCCGGCTGTTCGAAGCCTGGAGACTAGCCTATTCTGGCTTGCGGGCTCGTTTTCGCGCGCAGGTCGCGGGAAGAAGCCCGCGCGCGCCGGCGTACGACCCGCCGAAAGGACGCCCGACCATGCGCTTGTACCCGTTCGCTCTCCTTCTCGTCTGCACCGCCGGGGCCTGCGTGCCCATGGGGCAGGTCGCCGGCCAGGGCGCCGGATCGCCCTCGGGCTCCGGAGCGCCGGGTTCGCCTGGCGGCGCGGAGCCGGGCGGTGCTGCGCCGGGTGCGCCCGAGGCGCCGGGCGCGCCGTCGGGCGAGGCCGCCGGGCCGACTACCGTGTCCGTCACCATCCGGAGTAGCTGTCCCACCACCGTGAAGGTGTTCTACGGCGACAAACCCAAGTTCGGCAGCGGCACGCAGTCGAGCGTCGACTCGAACTCGGTGTCGAGCCACACGTTCAAGCCGGGCGACATGTTCTGGATCGTGGACGACTCGGAGAACGGGATCACCAGCACGACCGTGCAGGCGACCACGAGCGAAATCCAGATCGGAAGCTCCTGCAAGGATCTGGTCGCGCACTAGACTCGACCGGGGCGCGCCGGGCCCGGTTCCGCGCCGGACCGGCATCCCTGCAAACTTCTTCATGTTTCAGCCGGTTGTGGAATAGGATTTCGGGATTCCTGCCGCTTCCGATCCGCCTCCTGAGCCCGAGCTTGCCTCCGATCCTCCACGCGATCGTCGCGGTGCGTGGTGCTTTGGCGCGCTCCAGCTGGGGGCCGCGCTCGGGTTCGCTTTCGCGCTGATCGACCAGATCGCGGTGCCGTTGATCGAGAGCGCGTCGGTCGACGGCGGCGCGGCGCCGACGCTCGTCGAGCGCGCGGTCGCGGTCGGGCTCACCGTGGCGGGCTATGCGCTGTCGTTCCTGCTGCTTGGCGTCGCGACCAGCGGACTCTTGCGCTACCGCCCCGGGCGCGCCGTGGCGACGACGATCGGGGCCGCCGGGGCGGCGCTGGTGGTCGCGCTGCACTTGCTCGGCGTCGTCGTGCGCGTCCTGTCGGGCTCGTTCATCACCGTCGGCGCGGTCGAGTTCTGCATGAACAGCTGGCACCACTTCGCGCACGCCGCGTTCGTGGGCTATCCCGGCTTCACGCTCACGTGGGTCGGGGTATGCGTCGCGGCATCGCTCGGCGCCGCGCGCTACCTGCACGGCGCCGCGGAGGGCGCGCCAGCCGGCAGCGGCCAGGCGCGGCTGCTGTTCGCGTCCGGCGGCGGGCTCGGCATCGTGATCGCGTTGGGTGCGGCGATCCCCACCTCCAGTCGCTTGTCCGAGGGCATTGCGCGGACCACGCCGGAGCTCGCGTTCGTCGATTCGTTCGACGACGGCGCCGACGTGGCGCAGAAGATCGAGTCGGAGGCGCCGCCGAAGCACCCGGTCATCCACGTCGAGCCGGGGCCGCCGCTCTCTTCCGGTACGGACTGGGCGCACGAGGTCTCCGCACATGCCGGCGATCGGCCGAACGTGCTGCTAATCACGCTAGAGTCGATCTCGATCCGGCATCTCGGTTACTTCGGCTATCCGCGCAACGTCACTCCGAACCTCGACCGCATCGCGGCCGAGAGCATGCGGATGCGCCGCGCGTGGAGCACCGCGACGCACTCGAACTACGCGCAACCGGCGATCCTCTCGTCGCTGTTCCCGCGGCGGACCACCGGTCTCGACGTATACCGGCGCCTGGACTACCCGCGTTTCCTCTTCAACGACCTGCTCTCGCGTCTGGGCTACGCGACCGCGACGATCACCAGCCAGGACGAGGACTGGCAGGGCATGCGTCGTTTCGAGAACACGGGCACGCCGCAGTTCTTCTGGGACTCCCACGCGTATCGCGGCGCCCATCTCGACAGTGGCAGCGAGCGCGTGGTGCCGGACGCGAAGACCGTGGACGAGGTCATCGGCTGGCTCAAGCACAACACGGGGCATCGCTGGGGGCTGTACGTGGATCTGCAGATGACGCATTTCCCGTACAAGCTGCCGCCCGGCACGCCCGAGCCGTATCAACCGACGCAGGTGCACCGCGGATCGTTCACGTACCTCGGCTACCCCGAGGCGGACCTGCCCAAGGCGATCAACCGCTACGACAACGCCTTGCGCTACGTGGACGAGCAGATCGGTCGCATCGACCGCTTTCTCGCCGATAGCGGCCTCGCCGATCGCACGCTGTGGGTGATTACCGCCGACCACGGCGAGATGTTCTTCGATCACGGCATGGTGACCCACGGCAAGACGCTGTACGAGGGCGAGGCGCGCGTGCCGCTCCTGGTGCATTGGCCCGGCCACGTGAAGCCGGCCGACGTGGACGAGCCGGTGTCGCATCTGGACATCATGCCCACCGTGGCGGAGCTGATCGGCGTTCCGCCGCATCCGTCGTTCCAGGGCACGAGCTTCGCGTCGCCGGCGGAGCACGCCAAGGACCGGACCGCGATCTTCATCAACATCCAGGGCCTCCGGAGCGCCGAGGCGATCGTGTGCTGGCCATGGAAGCTGGTGGTGGAGCGCACCGGGCGGCAGGTGCACTTGTTCAACCTGGAAAACGATCCCGCCGAGGAGCACGACCGCGTGGAGAAGGATCTGCGCGTGGCGACGGCGCTCGCCAACACGCTGGAGACGCAGATGCGCGCGCAGGTCCGCTACCACAAGCGCGGCAACCCGGCGCACAGCGAGCGCTACGCGCCGCGCTTGCTCACGTGCCCGGCGCTGCCCGGAATGCGGCGCGTGATGGCCGAGTCGCGCTGACCGGCACTGAAACGCCGCGCCGGGCGTGCTAGCCTCCGTCGTCGCCATGTCCGGTGACAAACCGCCGCGCCCGCAAGCGAACCAAATCCGCACGTCGCTGGTAGATAGCGGCTGGGATGCGCCCGCCGGCGCCCAGCGCGAGCCCGTCGAGTCGATCACCGAGGTCGACGACTTGCTCGAGGACGACGCCGAGCCGCCGGTGCCGATGCAGGTGCGCCTGCCGCCGGTGCCGATGCCGCCGCCGCGGATACCGCCGCCGCCGCCCTCGGCGCCCCAGCCACTGCCGGAACCGACGTTCGCGGATCCCGCGACCTACGCGCCGCGCACGCCTGAGCTCGCGATGCCGGAGTCCGCGCCGTACACGCCGCCGCCCGAGGCGGCCGCGGTCGCGCCCCCGCGCCGTTCGGCTACGCGCCGTCGCCGGAGCCCGTCGCGTACGCGCCGATGCCCGAGCCCGTCGCGTACGCGCCGATGTCCGGGTCGGCGGCCCCCGCGCCGCCCGCGCCCGAGTCGGCGCCGTACGCGCTGGCGCCGGAGCCGCCCGCTTCGGGCATCCCGCAGCGCGCGCCGTTTCCGATGATCGCGCTCGCGGTCGCGGGCATCGGCGCCGTCGCGTTCGGCGTGGTCGGCTTCGTGGTGGGGCGCAGCGGAAAGGCGCCGGTCGCGCCGGCGCCGATCGCGTCGGCGACCGTTGCGGACGCGGCCAGCGCTGCGCCCGCGCCCAGCGCCGCGCCGCCTCCAGCCAAGGTCGCGCCGCCCGTGCCGACGACGGTGCTGGCGAAGGCCGCGGCCGGCGAGCACGACGCGCTCGCCGAGCTCGAGGCGCGCGATCCCGCCGCGCGCGACGTCGACGAGGCGCTGGCCATCTCTGCAGGTCACACGTCGGCGCTGCGTCAGGAGGTCGAAGCGCTCGGATCGCTGATACAGAAGGATGCTACGAAGCTGTCGGATCACGACGTACGGGACAAGCTCGTGCGCTACGCGCGCGATGGCGAGACGTACCGCGACGCGCAGCGGGTGATCGCCGCGATCCCGGGATCCGACGGACCGGATCTCCTGTACGAAGTATGGACGGGCACGCCGAGGCACACGCCGGCCACCGCGCTGGCCGAGTCGCTGGTGTTCGCGAAGGGGGTGCGCGAGCATGCGTCGCCGGCGCTGTCGCTCGCGCTCGATCTGCGCGCGCCGGCCTCGTGCGACGCTGCCAAGAAGCTGGTCGCAGCGGCCGCGGACACGGGCGATCGGCGCTCGCTCCACCTGCTGCTTCGCCTGGAATCCAAGCGCGGCTGCGGCGCGGGCAAGCGCGACGACTGCTATCCGTGCCTGCGCGCGGACAAGCACGCCATCACCGACGCGGTGAAGGCGGTGCAGAAGAAGCCTGGGCCGCGGTTCTAGCCCCGGCCCTGCTCGACGCGTTCTTTCAGCGCGATGTTCATGCCGACCGAGGCGCGCGTGGCCAGCGTCAGCGTGTGGCCCGCGAGCTTCACGAATAGCCCCTGGATGTTCGCGCCGTGTACGAGTCGCGTCCGCCCTTCACCCGCCGGGCGAAGCAGGAAGAAGTGCTCCAGCGCCAGGAAGCGGCGGTGCACTCTGACGAGCGTCCAGCGCAGCTCGGTCTCCGGCTCCAGCACGTTGATCGACGGTGATTCGTGGACCTGCCGTCCATCGGCGAGGCCGAGCGTCACGTCCAGCGCCGCGCCGGGCTCGGCCTTGCCGGTGATCGACGTGATGAACGGGTTCCACTCCGGGTAGCGCTCGAAGTCGAGCAACACTTGCCAAACGCGCGACGGCGGCGCCTCTATCTCGATCTCGGTGCGGAGCTCCACGCCGTCCAGGGTAGCGGCGCTTGCGCATCGCGTCACCCGCGCGTCGCTTGACACCCGTCATCCCGACGCGCGATCATTGGCCCACGGGCCGGAGGAATGATGAGACTGCGAGCACTTGCTTCATTGGGGTTCACCGTGGCGTGGATGGTCGCGTGCGGTGCGGCGGGGGGCGACGGGTCCGGCGTGAGCGGCGGCACCGGCGGATCCGGTGCGGGCTCGAGTGGCGCGTCGGGCACGCGGTGGCGCCTCGGGCAGCGGCGGCTTCGCCGGTACGGGTGGCAGCGGCGGCTTCAACAACAGCGGCGGCTCGAGCAGTGGCGGCAGCGGCGGACTCGATCCGGACGCGGGTTGCCAGTCCACCGGCGCCACCGCGGACACCACAGTGCTCCCCGCCGACATCATCTTCGCCGTCGACAGCTCGGGCAGCATGAACCTCGAGTCGAATGGGTGCAGCAGAACATGGGCCCGTTCTCGCAGCAGATCGTTGCCTCGGGCATCGACGTCCACGTCGTGCTGATCAGCGACACGTCCGATGCGGGCAACGGCATCTGCGTGCCGCCGCCTCTCGGTTCGGGCAACTGTCCCGACGACTCCAACCCGACGGCGCACTACCTGCACGTGCCGGTCGGTGTCAGCAGCAACGACGCCCTCGACAAGTTCGTGAGCACCTACCCGCAGTGGTCGAGCATGCTCAGGCCCGGCGCGCTCAAGTACTTCGTCGTGGTGACCGACGACAACGCGACGGACGGGCCGTACGACTCCGCGGCCTCGTTCATCGACTGGGTCAACAACGTGGACAAGGCGATGTTCACCCCGGGCAACTGGAAGTTCGACGGCATCTTCGCGTCGGCCGCCGCCCTTCGTGCAGCCGTGTCTCTTGAACTCGGCCGCCGCAGGCAAGGTCTACAAGACAGCTCGTCGCCCAGACCAGCGGCATCTCGGGCGACCTGTGCCTGCAGAACTTCGGCCCCGTGTTCAACCAACTTGCCACCGGCGTGAGTAGCGACGCGAAGGTGCCGTGCGTGTACGCCATCCCGCCGCCGCCCAACGGCGGCACGCTCGACAAGGACAAGGTGAACGTGAACTACCTCCCCGGCGGCAACCCGCCGGCGACGGAGATCCTGCGCGTCGACGATCCCAGCCAGTGTCCCGCCTGCGGGGGCGCCGGGCTTCTACTGGTATTACGACGATCCGACGAACCCCACCGAAATCCTGCTGTGTGGCGGTACCTGCAACGCCGTCGACAACGACCCCGGCGCCAAGATCGACGTCGAATTCGGCTGCGCCACCCACGTCAAGCCGCCAGCTTGAGGCTTCTGCCGGTCCGGCGCGGAACCGCGCGCTGCGGGACGTGGTGGCCTGCACTCCGTGTGCAGCCTACACTCCACCGCGATGCGTCTCGTGGCTGCGCGCGTGATCGGGGTGGGCCCGTTCGAGGACGTGAGGTTCCCATTCGCGGACGAAGCCGGCACGCCGAACCGCGTCAGCGTCGTGCACGGCGGTGGCGGTGTGGGCAAGACGACGCTGCTCACCGCGATCGCGAGCACGCGTCCCGGCCACTCCGTCGTGCTCCCGGCGAGCTTGACCGGCGATGCACCGCTGCCCGAGCGCCCGGTGCTGGCTGGCGAGTCGCGGGTGCCGTGCGCGATCTGCGAGTGGTCGCTGGGCGCCGATGATCCGGGACGACCGCATCCGATCGTCGTGGCGACGCCGAGCGTGCGCGCGCTCGCCCACGACGAGCTCGAGGGCCTCCGGCGACGCGAGCAAGCGATCTTCGACCGCCGCGCGCGCGGCGGCGGGTTCGCGTTCCTGGCGCTGTCGTCCGGGCGCTGGTTCTCGCGCCAACCGATCGCCATGTCCGCACCCGCGCGCACGGTCGCGCGCTACGACGTGCGGGCGAGCGCCGTGCTCGACGACGCGGCGCGCGCCGATCTCGCTCGCGAGACGAAGCAGGCGCTGTCGTACGCGGAGATTGCCAGCGCGCTCGAGGCGAGCCGCGGAACATCCGCGCGCTTCGGCCGCCTGCGCGACGCCATGCGCGGCGCCGTGCAGGCGCTCGTCCAGATGTCCGGCTACTCGTTTCTCGGGCTCGACGCCGCGAGCTTCGAGCCGATCTTCCGCTCGGCAAGCGGCAAACACTCGGACTTCGACGCGCTTCCGACGCATGTGCGGCATCTGGTCGCGCTTGCCGCGCTGCCGGTGCGGACGTTGTGGGCGGCGTATCCCGGTATCGACCCGCGCGAGGCCGAGGGGGTGGTGCTCGTGGACGAGATCGATCTGCACCAGGACGCCATCACGCAGGCGGGGCTCGCGCGGGCGCTGACCGCGGCGCTACCGGGCGTGCAGTGGATCTTGACGACCAGCTCGCCGGTCGTCGCGGCCAGCTGCGACGCGGGCGAGGCCCTGGCCCTGCGTCGCTTGCCCGACGCGGAAAGCGTGGACCTGTACGTCGGACACGAGGCCCGCACGCACTGACGCCCGCGGGGCGCCCGGCGCGGCGCAGCCGGTGCGTGCGCCCGCTGGGCGAGCGCAATCGTTACGTTGCACGGGGCGTGATACATCTCGGTGGTCGGCGCGCCCATGACGCCTTATCCTGACGATGCCGTAGCCAAGAGCGCGAGGGAGTGAACGTTGTCCACACGATCAGAGCGGTACAAGAGCGAGGCCCAGCGAGCCAGCAGCAAGCAGAAGCGCGCCGCCACCAAGGCGGCTGCGCCGAAGGTGGCCAAGAAGGCGGCCGGGAAGGCAGCCAAGAAGGTAGTCGGGACCACAGCCAAGAAGGTGACCAAGAAGGTCGTCGCGGCGCCGTTGACGATGAACGCGTCGCGCGCGGCCGGACGCAAGGCGTCGTTCGCTCTCGAAGCGTCCGCCGCGCAGCCGTCGCGCAAGTCGACGCGTGCGAGCGCGAACCGGCAGAAGCCCGACAGCAACCTCAAGCGTCGCGAGACGCGGCGCACGACGTCGGCGAAGCAACGAGCCGCGCGCGGCAAGTAGCCCCTACCGCCGCAAGCCCGCGCGGAACGACGCCCGCCTCTTGCTGGCTCCGTTCCGGTGCCCGCCGGCAACGTCGACTGCCGGCGGGCGGCCGGGAATGTCATGCGGTGGCAGTAGTCAGAAGCGTTGGGCCCAACGGTGCAGAACGCCCACGAACGCGTACGTGCCGTCCTGGATGTCGAGGCTGTCCGGGCTCGACACCACGAACGAGAACGCCGCGAAGCCGTCGAGGTACTTGGAGAAGGTCACGAGCGCGATCGGTCCCAAGCGCGTGACGTTCTTGGGCCGCCCCGGCAAGACGACGTATTCGACCATGCCGCCGAATTTCATCGAGCCGCTGCCGACGCCGTAGACATAGCCGCCGCGCGTCGCCAGCGCGAACGGCGGCACCATGATCGCCCGCACCTCCTCCTCGTACAGGTGCAAGTCGCGGGGTGCGTCGACGAACAGCGGATGCGCCTGGAGGAACAGCCCGCCGTGCAGCACCGGTGCCGTCAGTGCGACCTCGAGATCCACAGCGTGGTACACCGAGCGGCGCCCGCCGGTGTCGAGGCGCAGATCCCCGGAGGAGTGACTGTCCTTGGGCGCCATGAAGCGCCGGTTGTACGGGAACACCTCGCGCGCGCTCAGGATCGCGTCCAGGAACGGCAGGCTCGCGCGCCAGCCGATCGACGGCTGACCGAAGCTGTTGGTCGTGAGCACGGCGGCCTCGACGCCGACGAAGTTCCAGAACGGCGCGCCGTAGCCCACGGTCAGGCGCGGGCGCGCGTAGATGAAGCCGGCGTCGCTGGCGAGCGACACGAACGGGGTGGCGCGGCTCGACTGCCACGGCGAGTAGCGCGGCTTCGCCGGGGGCAGCGCCTTGCCGCTGGTCGGACGTTCCTCGGCCCGCGCTGTCGCCGCGACGAGCAGACATACAGGCAACAGGAATGCCAGGGCGCGGGGTTTGGAGCAGGGCACGGCGGCGTTCCGGGCCCGAACTATTGCCATTGTCGCCTTGGATACGCCACTTGCTCGCGGCCGGGGCACGGCTTGTGCATGGCCTTTTTCGCATGAACGCGCTGATTTGGTCGCTCGGACTGACATCCGCGCTGGTGGTCGCCGGCTGCGTCGGCGGCCAGGTGGCGCCCCGGGAAGGCGTGCCGGAGGCGGACACGCACCGCTTCGACCCGGGAACCATCGAGACCGTCGACGGGCAGATTCTGGGCGTCGATCGCACGGCGCCCTCCGACCAGCTCGCCTCGGGCGTCCACCTGACGCTCGGCCGCGCGGAGGGACCGATCGCGGTCGATCTCGGACCCGGCTGGTACCTCGACCGGCAAGGCCTGCACTTCGCGCCGAACGAGCGCGTCCAGGTCCGGGGATCGCGCGTGCAGCAGAGCGGCAAGAGCGCGATCGTCGCGCAGGAAATCACGGCCCGCGGACGCGTGATCCAACTCCGCGACCGCCAGGGCCATCCACTCTGGCGCGCGCCGCCGGCTGCGGCGCCCGCGCCGTCGAAGTAGGCTCCCGCGGGCTCATGGCGTAGGATCCGTCCGCTTGCGCCCGGCGCACGTGCGCGCCGGCGAGGAGGACGAATCGTGACGAGCCCGATGAACACCTTGCGTCGCGTCGCAGCAGCGGCGTCCGTGCTGTTGACCCTCTCCGGCATCGGCTGCTCCAGTGATAGCGGTACGGGCGGCGGCGCGCAGAACCCCGGAGGCGATCTGCTCGACGGGGACTGCGACCCGATCGCCCCGGAACACTGCGGCTTTCCCTTCCCGTCCAACGTGTACCTGAAAGCGGACCCGACGGGCATGAACCCCTCGGGCATGTCGGTGCGCTTTGGCGCCAACACGTTGCCCGCGACGCTCGGCCAATATCCGATCGATCCGTCGTTCTTCTATGGGCAGGACGGTTTCTCGCCCGGTCAGGCTCCGATGACGTACCTGCCCGGCGCGACCGACACCGGGCTCGCGACGCCCGCCAGCATCGCCTCCACGCTGGGCGCGGACTCGCCGACGATCCTGCTCGACGCGGACTCCGGGGAGCTCGTGCCGCACTGGGTGGATCTCGACTACTCCGTCCGCCATGCGGACGAGGCGGCGTTGATGATTCGACCCGCCGTGCGACTCAAGGACGGTACCCGCTACATCGTCGCGTTCCGTCACGTGAAGGACGAGACCGGGGCGGAGATCCCGCCCTCGCCCGCGTTCAAGGCGCTGCGCGACGGCACCTCGAGCAAGGAGGCGAGCGTCGGACGGCGGCGCGCGCTGTACAAGGACATCTTCGCGAAGCTGGCTACCGCCGGCGTCGACAAGAAGGATCTGCAGATCGCCTGGGACTACACCACCGCCAGCAAGCTGAACAACACGCAGTGGATGGTCTCGATGCGCGATCAGGCGCTGGCGGCCGTGGGCGACTCCGGTCCGGAGTTCACGCTCAAGAGCGTCGAGGAGGCACCCGAGAGTCACACCCTCCGCCGCATCACGGTCACGATGCACACGCCGCTCTACCTGACCAACGGCGACAACTACGACGCGCAGAACCCCGACAACGCCGCGCGGCTCGTGCTGGACGACAAGGGCATGCCGAAGCAGAACGGCACGATGGATCAGGACGTCCTGATCATCGTCCCGAACAGCGTCCAGACCGCCGGCAAGCACGGCCTCATGCAGAACGGCCACGGCTTGCTCGGCGACCGCACCGAGGGTCAGGGCGGCTATCTCGCCGAGATGGCGGACGGCTATCACTACATCGCGTTCGCGACGAACTACTTCGGCTTCGCCGAGGACGACACGAACCTCGTGATCGACGCGCTGGGCTCGCGCATCGGGCTGCTCCGCTCGTTCTTCGAACGGCAGATCCAGGGCCAAGTCAACCAGCTCACGGCGATGCGCATGATGATCGGGCGTATCGCCAAGGACGGCATCAAGGACGCCCAGGGCAAGGTGCTGCTCGACCCGGCCTGGATCGACAACACGCTGCGTGTCTACCGCGGCGACAGCCAGGGCGGCATCATGGGTACGTCGTACATGGCCGTGTCCACGGACGTGACGCGCGGGCTCGTGGGCGAGCCGGGCATGCCCTACAACCTCCTCTTGAACCGTAGTGAGGACTGGCCGAAGTTCGGCTTCATCCTCGGCGGCGCGTACTCCAATGATCTCGACATCCAGATCCTCCAGGGGCTGATGCAGATGTTGTGGGATCGCACCGAGCCCGACGGCTACGCGCCGTACATCACCGAGAACATGCTGCCGAACACGCCGTCGCATCACATCTTGATGCACGCTGCCCGCGGCGATCATCAGGTGACCACGCTCGCCGCGGCGGTGATCGCGCGCGCGGTGAAGGCGAAGCTGATCGAGGACAAGCAGGGCGAGGTGATGCGCGACGTCTACGGACTCGACAAGGCGCCCGCGCCGCTGCAGGACGAGAACGCCCTGGTCGAGTACGATTTCCCGGCGTTGGCGCCGGAGCCGCTCCACAACCTGCCGGTGACGACCGGCTTCGACCCGCACGATTGCGTCCGCACGCTGACGCCGTCCTACGAGCAGAGCGACGTGTTCTTCCGGACCGGCAAGATCGATTGGTACTGCAACGGCATCTGCGATTGCGGGAGCGCGAACGAGGAAGACGGCTGCGACGACAGCCACTGCCACTGAGGCGTCAGCGGTCGATGCCGAACTCGCGCAGGCGGCGCAGGAACGTCGGGTAGGAAAGCCCGAGCGCCTGCGCGGCCTGCATGCGACGGCCGTCGAAGTGCGCGAGGACGCGGCGCACGTACTCGTGTTCGACCTGCTCCGCCGTCGGCGGCGCGCCGTCCCGATCGAGCACGACGCTGAAGAACGCATCGCCGGCGAGGGGCTCGGGCACGCTCGCGCCGGGCAGCACGAGATCCCGCTCCGTGAGCTCGCTGTCGCGCGCGAGGATCACCGCGCGCTCGATGATGTTGCGGAGCTCGCGCACGTTACCCGGGTAGTCGTAGCCCTGGAGCAGCGCGCGCGCGCCCGGCGTGAGGCCGCTGATGCGCTTCCGGAGTCGGCCCGCGAAGAAGCGCACGAACGTGTCGGCGAGGCCGGGGATGTCCTCGCGCCGATCGGCCAGCGCCGGCACCGCGATCGTGAACACGCTCAAGCGGTGATACAGATCCGCGCGGAACCGTCCGTCGGTCGCCATGCGCGCGATGTCCTGGTTCGTGGCGGCGACGATGCGGAGCTCGACGTCGATCTCGCGTTCGCCGCCGACGCGCCGGAAACGCATGGTGTCGAGGAACTTGAGCAACTTCGCCTGCGAACGCTCGGGCAGCTCCGTCACCTCGTCCAGGAACAGCGTGCCGTGGTTGGCGAGCTCGACGACGCCACGCCGCATCGAACGCGCATCGGTGAACGCGCCTTTCTCGTGGCCGAACAGCTCGCTCTCGACCAGTTCGGCCGGCAGCGCCGCGCAGTTGACGTCCACGAACGGCGCGCTGTCGGCGTCGGCGTACGTCATGTTGTGCAGGCGTTCGGCGGCACACTGCTTTCCGGCTCCGGAGGGGCCGACCAGCAACACCGGTGTGAGCGGGCTGGCGGCCACGTTTGCCAGGTCGGCGTGCATCGCACGCTCGGCGGTGCTCTTGCCCTCGATCAGGGGCGGTCGCGCGACCCGGCTCTGGGCCAGCGCGAGGCGCTCACGGAGGCCGCGCGCCTCGAACGTGCGGTCGAGCTTCACCAGCAGATCCGCGACCTGGAGCGGCTTGGTCAGGTAGTCGGCCGCGCCGGCGCGTAGCGCTTGAACCGCGTTCTCGACGTCGCCGTATGCGGTCACGACGATCACCAGCGGTGCTGCGGGACCCTCGCTGCGCAGGGTCGTCAAGAGGTCGAGGCCGTCGCCGTCCGGTAGACGTCGATCCAGGATCACGACGTCCGGCGTCGCGTGCGCGAGGGCGGCGCGAGCGCGCGCCAGCGTCGCCGCAGTCGTGACCTCGAAGCCCGCGCCTACGAGCGCCTCTTCCGCCATTACGCGGAAGACGCGTTCGTCATCGACGACGAGGACCGTGGCTCTCACGAGGGTTGCTCCTTCCGCGCCAGGGTAAGCACGAACCGGGCGCCGGGACCTTCCGGATCGAGCACCAGAATCGCCGCCGTGGGCCAGCGCGACTTTCCGCGCCATCGCCAAGCCGATGCCGACGCCGCTGGGTTTGCCGGTGACGAAGGGCTCGAACAGCGTGTCGCGAAGCTCCTCGGCGACGCCGGGGCCGTTGTCGGTCACGCGCACGACCACGCGCCCCGGCTCTTGCTCGACCCCGACGACGATCCGCGCGGGCTCGTCGGGCGGCGCGCCCGCGAGCGAATCGAGCGCGTTGGACACCAGGTTCGAGATCGCGATCTGGAGCAGCACCGGATCGGCCTCGACGGGGATCGGCTGGTCTGCGCCCCGCGTCTCGATCGCCACGTCGAGCTCGCTTGCGACGTCGAGCCACAGGCCCAGGGCCTTCGGCAACAACTCGGAGAGGTCGATTCCGGTCCGGCGCGGGACCGGGTCCTTGGCGAACAGCATCAACTGGTGCGTGAAGCTGCCCAGCCGATCGATCTCGGCGCGGAGCTCGGCGACGACGCGCTCGCTCGGCTTCTGCTTGCGCTGGAGCACCAGATCCAGCCCCATCTTGAGTCCGTTCAGGGAGTTCTTGACCTCGTGGGCGATCAGGTTCGTGGCTTCGCCGATGCGCTGCAGGCGCTCTTCGCGGACAGCCTGGGCCTCCGAGCGCCGGAACTCGCGAAACGACCGCTGCAGCAGGAGCACCAGCGCGAGCAGCGGGGTAAGCGCCAGGCCCAACCCGAGCAGGAGCCGCGTCCGGAGGCGCGTCTTCGCGTGCAGGAACAGCGCGTCGCGGTTGGCGAGCGAGAGCAGCACGAGATCACCGACACCGATCGGCGCGGCGGCTACCACCGTGGGCACGTCGTCCAGGCGTGCCTCCGTCGGGTACGGGCGCTTCGCCCGGTCGTCGAACAGCTCGGTCCACTCGTGGGTCAGCGCGAAGTGCGGCGGCACCGGCGGGTAGACCACCGACCCCCGCGTCGTCGCCAGGACCGTCATGGTCGCGGCCGTGTCCTGGCCAATCGGTCGATCGCGGGCGAGATCCACACCGCCGACCAGCGCGCCAGTGAACTGCCCGTCGCGTATCACCGGCGAGATCACGAACACGACCGCGTCCGTCGACTCCGGATCCACGGCGACGATGCTGGCCTCGGCGTTCTGCTCGGCCTGCATGAACCACGGCTTGTTCGCGAGTGACGTCTTGGGTGGCAGGAACTTCGCGGGCTCGGCCCACTGGACCGTACCTTCGAGATCCACCACCGCGACTCCGAGGTTGAAGAACGCGCCGTTGGCGTGAAGGATGTCCAGCAACCGGCGTTCCGGCGCCGTGTCCAGATCGAGAAGGTTCACCTCCGACCGGAGGCCCAGGCGCTGGAGCTCGTCGACGAGAAGCGCCATGTGCTGCCCCAGATAGCTCGCGCGAACCTGCGTCTCGAGCTGCAGGTGCCGGACCGTCTGGTCCTCGTCGTGGTTGCGGTCCGTCAACAGCGCCACGACCAGGAGCGCGATGGCGATGCTGCTGGCCCCCAGGTAGACGAGCAGCACGGCCTTCGCGAAGCGGGCGTGTGCCGCCGCGCTCTTGCCCGCGGCGCCGGCAGCCTGGGAGGTCACGTCGTCGCAGAGACTAGCGCGGCGCGTCGTCGCCGCCACAGCTCGCGCGCCTGGTGCGCCCAGAAGTAGCTCACGGGCAGCACGATCAGCGTAAGCAGCGCGGCGGAGATCGTGCCGCCGACGACGACGACCGCGATCGGCCGCTGCGTCTCGCTGCCGATTGCGTGGGACATGGCCGCCGGAAGCAGCCCCAGCGAGGCCAGGAGGGCCGTCATCAGGATGGCGCGCAGGCGCTCCTTGGCGCCGTCGGAGACCGCGCCGTAGGCGTCCTGGCCGCTCTCCAGCCGGGTCTTGATCGCGGCGACGACCAACACGCCGTTGAGCACCGCTTGTCCGAGCAGCGCGATGAAGCCCACGGCCGCCGCGACCGAGAGCGTCATCCCGGCCACCGCCAGCGCGGCCACGCCGCCGATCAACGCGAACGGGACGTGGAGCAGGATCAGCGTCGCGTCCCAGACGCTCTGGAACGCGGAGAAGAGCAGGAAGAACGTGATCAGCAACGCCAGCGGGATCACGACCTCCAAACGCTTCATGGCGCGTTGCTGGTTCTCGAACTCGCCGCCCCACGCGATCTGGTAGCCCGGCGGCAGATCGAGCGCGGCATCCACCTTCGAGCGCGCCTCCTGAACGAACGAGCCCATGTCGCGGTCGCGGACGTTCATCCGCACGCCCACGTAGCGGTGGCCGTTCTCGCGCGTGATCGCCGCGCGCCCCATCCCCATCTCGATCTTCGCCACCGCGGAAAGCGGGATCATGTTGCCGTCGGCCAGCGGGAGGCGGATGTCGCGGATCGACTGGACGTCCTCGCGCGTCGCACGCGGTAGGCGCACGGTGACGTCGAAGCGCTTCTCGCCTTGCCACAGCTCGCTCGCCGCGTGGCCGGCCAACGCGGTCTCGATGTAGTCCTGCACGTTGTCGAGATCGAGATCGAAGCGCGCCAGCGCGTCGCGATCGATCTTGATGGCGATCTGCGGGGACTCGCCCGCCTTCACGATGCCCAGGTCCGCGACCCCGGGCACGTTCGCGATGGTGTCCTTGGCGGTTTCGGCCGCTTTCTGCAGCGTCTCCAGGTCGTCGCCGTAGATCTTGAGCGCGATCTGGCCGAACTGGCCCGAGATGTTCTCCGCGACGTTGTCGCGGATCGGCTGCGAAAAGTTGTATTCGAGCCCGGGGATCTCCTGCAGGTTGTGCGTCATCTCGGCGATCAAGTCGTCGAGGGTGTGCATGTCGTGCCGCCACTGGTTCATCGGCTTGAGCTTGACGAAGAACTCGAGGTTGTTCGGCAGCGTCGGGTCGGTTCCGTCCTCGGGCCGACCGAGCTGGCTCATCAAGCCATCCACCTCGGGCGTGCGCGCCAGTCGCGCGCGGATCTTCGGGGTGAGCTTGCGGCCCTCGTCGAGCGACATGTTGCCCGGGAGCGTGAACGTCACGTACAGCGCGCCTTCGTTCAGCTCCGGCAGGAACTCGGACCCGAGGCGCGGCGCCAGCACCAAGGACGACAGCAGCGCTCCGGTCGCCAGCACCAGGACCAGCGCCGGCCGCGCCATGGCGAAGCGCAGCGACGGCGCGTACGCCTTCCGCGCCCACGCGAGCAGCGGCGACTCGCGTTCCGGTCCGGCCTTCCGCAGCGCGAACAGCGCCAACACCGGGACCAGGGTGAAGCTCACGAGCAGCGCCCCGACGAGTGCGCTGACCACGGTGTTCGCCATCGGCGCGAAGATGCGGCCTTCGACGCGCTGCATGCTGAAGATCGGGATGTACGCCGCGATGATGATCAACAGCGAGAACAGCGTCGGGCGCGCCACTTCGCGCGCGGCTTCGAAGATGCGATCCTCGATGGGTCGCTGGGGGTCGGAGTGCGGGATCCGATGGAACAGGTGCTCCACCAGGATCACCGCGCCGTCCACGATGATGCCGAAATCGATGGCGCCCATGCTGAGCAGGTTCGCGCTCATCCCGCGGGCCCGCAGATACGCGAACGAGGCCGCCAGCGACAGCGGGATCACCGTCGCGACGATCAGCGACGCTCGCACCGAGAGCGTAAACGCGAACAGCACCAGGGTGACCAGCAGCGCGCCCTCGGTCAGGTTGTGGAACACCGTCTCGAGCGTCGTGTCGACGAGCTTGGTGCGGTCGTAGAACGGATGGATCTTGACGTTCTTCGGCAAGATGCGCTTGTCGAGCTCGTCGAGACGCTCGCGCAGCGCGGCCAATACGACCGACGGATTCTGACCACGGCGCATCAGCACGATGCCCTCGACCGCGTCCTCGTTGGAGTCGCGGGTGACGATGCCCTGGCGCGGCGCGTAGCCGTCGCCGACCGACGCCACGTCCTTCAGCAGCACCGGGACGCCGTCGTGCTGGGCGACCCGGGTGTGCTCGATGTCCTCGACGCTCTTGAAGATGCCGACGCTCCGGATCACGAACATCTCCGAGCCGCGCTCGACGTATCCGCCCGTGGCGTTGCTGCTCGCCTTGCTGAGCGCCGAAAATACGTCTTCGAGCCCGACGCCCAGCGTCGCCATCTTCCCGGGATCGGGGATCACGTGGATCTCGCGCATCAGACCGCCGTAGTCGACGACGTCGGCGACGCCGGGGACGCGCAGGATCTGCGGTCGCACCACCCAGTCCTGCAAGGTGCGCAGCGTCATGGGGTCGGCGCCCTTGCCGTCGAGCGTGTACCGGTAGACTTCGCCGATCGGCGTCGCCATCGGGCCAAGCTCCGGCGTGATGCCGTCGGGGAGGTCCGCGTCCCGCAGTCGCTCGAGGACGAGCTGGCGGGCCATCTGCGGCTCGACGTCGTCGTCGAAGGTCAGCGTGACGAACGACAGGCCGAACAGCGAGATGCTGCGCAGCCGGAGCAGGTTCGGGATGCCGTTCAGGGCGCGCTCGAGCGGGATCGACACGCGACGCTCGACCTCCTCGGTGGGCTGGCCCGCGAACGTCGTGATCACCTGGACTTGCGTGTCGGTCGGATCGGGGAAGGCCTCGATCGTCAGGTCGCGGTACGAAAACCAGCCGGCCACCGCGAGCGTGATGGCGAACAGGAACGCCGCGAGGCGGTTCTTCAGCGAGTAGCTGAGTAGAGCGTCGAGCATGGCGCTATTCCGAGATGGCGATCTGGTTGTCGAGGAGGATCCCGCCGCGCTCGACCACGGTCTCGCCGGGCTTGAGCCCGCTGGTGATGAGCACCCGGCCTTCGCGCGCGGGGCCGGCGTCCACATCCCGCCTGCCGAAGGCGCCGTCCCGGCCGCGCACGTACACGTATTGGTGCGCGCCGTCGGACACGAGCGCCGTGGACGCCACCTCGACCGCACCTGCCGGCGGCGTGGCCAGGAACTGCATTCGTGCGAAGGTGTTCGGCTTCAGCTTACCGTCGTGGTTGTCCAGGCGAACGCGCACCGGAACGCTGTGGCGCGCCGGGTCCACGACCGCGGACACCATCTCCACCGTGGCGTCGATGGCCGTCCCCGGGAGCGACGAGACGGTGATGCGCGCTTTGGTTCCGCGCTCGATGCCGCCGGCGTCCGACTCGAACAGCTGCGCCATGACCCACACCGTCGACAGGTCCGCGACCATCATCAGCGTGCCGGCGTCCGCGCTGATCTGCTGGCCGGGCAGCACGTTCTTCTCGACCACGTCACCGTCGCGTGGCGACTTCACGACGAACTCGTTGTCCGATCGGCTGACGACCTTGAGGCTGCCGAGCTTGGCCTGGGCGATCCGGTAGTCGACCTCCGCCTGCCGCAGCTGCTGCTCTGCGGCAATCTCCTCCTTCTCGGGAAGGGCGCGGGCGGCGACGATCGCCTTGACGCGCTCGAGCACCGACTTCGCGGTGTCGAGCTCGACCGAGGCCTTCGCGCGTTCCGCGTTCAGCGACGCCAGATCGGCGCTAGTGACGGAAAACAGCGGGTCGCCCTTCTTCACCGGCTGACCGAGCTCGGCGAACACCTTGTTCACGCGACCGCCGAGCGGCGCGCCGACTCGCGCCGCCTCGGTCTCGTCGACCCGGACCTCGGCAGGCACCGGGTCGGTCCAGCGCTGCTGGCTCGAGTGCGCCTGCCCGAGCGTGACCATGTCCCACTGCGGCGCGCCGCTGGCGATCGAGATCCGGCCCTTGTCGACCTTCACGTCGCGCATCTCCGGTGGTGGCGCCGGGGGAGTGCGGCGGAAATGCGCCGACGCGAGGATCGAGACCACGCTGATCAGTACCGCCACGGCGACGCTGATCGCGCTCCCGCGGCTGAAGCGCATCTTGAGCAGGCCGGCGGCCAGCGACATCTCAGGGGGTTTCTCTGCGACGACGCGCGGCGCGTCGGGACGTTCTTCGTTCATGGCTTCTCGCTGGCGAGCTCCGCGGCGTCGAGACCGAGCACGCGCCGGAGCTGGTTACGGATCGTGAAGAGCTCGAACCGGGTATCGGTGACGTCGAGCAGGACCGCGACGTGCTCGCGCCGGACCAACAGCAGATCGGTCATGCTGATCTGGCCATGCTGGTACGCTTGTTCCATCGCCTGGAGTACGGCGCGCGAGTGCGGTACGGACTTGCGCGTCAGGCTCGCGAGCTTCCTCTCGAGGATGCTGCGTCGCATGGACAGCGACGCCACGTCCGCGCGCGCGCGGGCTTCGCGTGCCCGGGCCTCCAGCGCGAGCTCGCGCGCCTGGGCGTCGGCTTGCTGCGCCTGGTGTTGACCGTGGTCGAAGATCGGCAGCGGGAGCGACAGCGTGACGCCGACGTAGTGCGCCTGGTCTCCGCTGACCTGTTGGTAGTCGCGCGTGTAGACGACGCCCACGGTCGGGTCCGGAATCGCCTGGCGGCGCCAGAGCTTCGCGTCCTGGGCGGACGCATGGCTCGCGAGCCGCAGCGCGCGGACGTCGGGACGGGAGGCGACGGAGGCGCTGGCTTCGGGGATCTCGGCCGGCGCCGGCGCCGCCTTGTCGACGGTGTCCATCGTCGCGCCGTCGGTCCGGCACGCGGTCGCAAGGCTCGCCGCGCAGTCCGCCAGCGCGCCTTGGTAGTCTGCGCGGTTGTCTGCGGCCTCGCGCCCGAGAGTCATCGCGTCGAGCACCAGGCGGTCGTGATCGATGCCGCTGATGTCGCCCTTGTCGAGCCGCGTCTGCTCGAGCTTGACGACGTCCTCGGCGGCTCGCAGCCGCTCGTCGAGGACCTTCTGGCGCGCGCCGTAGTAGACGACGCGCGCGAGCGCATCGCGCGCGTCCTCCATGTGAGACGCGAGCGCGTCGCGGTAGCCTTGCTCGGAGGCGTCGCGCCTGAGCTCCGCGGCACGGATCCGCGGCCCGCGCTTGCCGAGCTCGATGGTCTCGGACAGCCCCACGCTGTACGACATCGTGCCCGAGCGCGGGAGCGACGCCGGGTTGCGTGGCCCCACACCGGTGGAAAATCCGAGATCCAGCTCCGGGTTGGGGAGCATGTGGCTCGTGCCCACCGCCGCGCGCGCCTGCGTCACCTGTGTGCGCGCCGCGGCGACCTCCGGATGGACGCGCGAGAGCCACGCGGCCAGCGCCGGGTCGTCGTCGAGCAGCGCGGCGACGGACAAGGCCCCCGTCGGCGTCGCCGACTGCGTCTCGGCAGCGGCGTTCCGGGGGTGAAGGGCGGCGAGGGCGAGGATCGGGACGAGGATGGCGCGCGCTGGCATGTATCGACGGAGCGGCTCGACAGCACACTCCGTGCCGAACCGGGCGAAGTCCGCAATACGTTGGAATCACGCCACTAATCCGGCCTTTCAAGGCTGCATCGCGCGCCCGGCTGAACACTCTCTTCAGCGCCGCCTGCTCGCGCTGAACGTTCCTTTCAGCCGTGTCGAGCCCTCAACCCGGCGCGCGACCGGTGCCGCCGCCGGGCTGCGCGGTCGACACATGGAACAGCCGGTACAGCGGACAGAACCCGACCAGCCCGGTCAAGAGCGGCACGACGCCGATCCAGCCGAGGGCGGTCTTGGGTCCGACGAATACGATCGCGATCAGCACGAGGCCGAGAGCGACACGCGCGATGCGATCCCAGGGAGCTTCATTCAGGGTCATGGGAGTCGCGTCAAGCATCCAGCGTGCCAGGTGCGGCGTTCACGCTTCCGGAGCCTCCGGGACCTCCCACGACTCGTACTGGAGGATCCCCAGCTCGTGAAACCGCTCGCGCTGACGTTGCGAGAGCAGTCCAATTCGTTTCACCGCCGGCACGATGCGCGAAAACAAGAGCTGGCGGAACTGTTTCTGCCCTTCGTTCTCGAAGGCGATCCGCACGCATTCGTCCACGGGCAGCCCCATCTTCGCCCACACCTCCTGGAACAGGAAACGATCGCGCATCAAGCGCGCGGCCTCGTACACGAAGTCTTCGCGCTCGCGCACGTCCGCCGGGCTCATGTCCCGGTAGGCGTCGCGCAGCGACAGCACGCCGTAGGCCACGTGGCGCGCCTCGTCGCGCATGACGTGGGTGGTGAGGTCCTTGAGCAGCGGCTCGGTGACGTTGTCGCGGGTGACGCCGAAGGCGGCGAGCGCGAGTCCTTCGACCATGATTTGCATGCCGAGGAACTTCATGTCCCAGCGCGAGTCCTTGAGGATCAAGTCGAGCAACGTCTTCAGGTGCGGACTGATGTCGTAGGAGAAGCCGACCTTGTCGTGCAGGTAGCGATCGAACACCTCGACGTGGCGCGCCTCGTCCATCACCTGCGTCGCCGCGTAGTACTTCGAGTCGATGTCGGGAACCGAGTCGACCAGCTGGGACGCGGCGAGCAGCGCCCCCTGCTCGCCGTGCAGGAACTGCGACTGTGTCCACGCGGTCATCTCCGCGCGAAGGCGGCTGTGCTCGGCCGGCGTCAGGCGCGCGTAGATCTCCGACCCGTAGAGTGGGTGGAGGAACTCCGGGATGTTCTCCTTCTCGAGATCGACGCTCACCGACCAATCGAGGGCGATCTCGCCGTCCCACTGGGCCAGCTTCGCCTTGCGGTAGAGGTCGCGCAGATCCTGGCGCGTGGTTTCGTATCCCCAGTTGAAGGTCACGTCGAGCGCGACCTCCAGGTGTTCAAGACGTTGCGTGTGCGGCTGTGTGTCGCGGTCCATGGGGGCCGCGCTCTTGCAAGGGTCGGGCCGCGAACGGCCGACCTGGACCGACCTGGGCAGGCTTGATCCCGGGCAGATCGCGAATCGATCACGTTGCGTTACGGCAGCGGAAACACGTCAGAGTTGCGGCGCGACGCGATCGCACGCCGTACGTCGCGCATTCTATTCGCAGAGCAGCGCCAGGAATTGATCGCCGTAACGTTCCAGCTTGCTCGGCCCGACGCCGGCCACGGCAAGCAGCTCCGCCCGGTTCTTCGGCTTGTGCGCCGCCATCTCGAGCAGCGTGGCGTCGCTGAAGACGACATAGGCCGGCACGCCGCGCTCGGTGGCGAGCTCGCGGCGGAGCTGCTTCAGCCGGTCGAACAGCGTCGCGTCCGCCGGCGGCGCGGGGAGGGGACGCGCGGTGGCGGCAGAGCGCGCCGCGCGGACGCGCGGCGCGCGCTCCACGAGATCGTCGCCGGTGCACACGTCGCACGATGAGCCGCAGGCCGCGATGTTCTCGCCGAAGTGCCCGACCAGGCGCTGGTGACGGCAGCTCTGGCTCTCGGCGAAGCGGAACATCTCGCGGGAGTTCGCGCGGGTGCGCGCGGCCGATTCCTCGTCGGCGTCGTCGGCGAAGCGGTCGTACGCCATGACGTCGCTCCACGCGTAGAACAGGATGCAGTCGCTCTCGACGCCGTCGCGGCCCGCGCGCCCGACTTCCTGGTAGTAGCTCTCGATCGAGCGCGGCATGTCACGGTGGATAACGTAGCGCACGTTCGACTTGTCGATGCCCATGCCGAACGCGATGGTGGCGACGATGACGTCCACGTCGTCCTTCTGGAACGCCTCCTGCGCTTTCGCACGCGCTTCGGGCTCCATGCCGGCGTGATAGGCCAGCGCGCGCACGCCGGCACGGCACAGGAACTCCGCGGTCTGCTCGGTAGACTTCCGCGACAAGCAGTAGATGATGCCGCTCTGGCCGGCGCGCGCTACGACCAGGCGCGAGATCGCGTCGCGCGTCTTGGCGATCTTGCCCGACGCGCCCTTCAGGAACGCGTGCAGCTTGAGGTTGGGGCGGAAGAACGAGCCGCGGAAGCTGTTCGGCTCGCGCATCCCGAGCTGCGACACGATGTCGCGCATGACGACGTCCGTCGCCGTGGCGGTGAGGGCCAGCACGGGAACGCCGCTGAAGCGACGCTTCAGGCCGGACAGGTTGCGGTAGGCGGGGCGGAAGTCGTGGCCCCACTCGCTGATGCAGTGCGCCTCGTCCACGGCGATGAGCCTGAGATCGATGCCGCCGAGGGCGCGCCCCACGGACGCCTCGATGCCCTCCGGCGCTGCATATACGAGCTCGTACGCGCCGGCGCGCAGCGCCTCCACGCGGGTCTGCCGTTCCTCGGGAGCGAGCGTGCTGTTCAGGAACGTCGCGCGCACCCCGACTTCGGTCATCGCGTCGACTTGATCCTTCATCAGCGCGATCAGCGGCGAGATCACCAGCGTGACGCCGCCCAGCAGGCGCGCCGGGATCTGGTACGTGAGGGACTTTCCCGCGCCGGTCGGCATCACGCCGATGCAGTCCCGCCCGGCGAGCACGCTTTCGATGATCTCGAGCTGGCCCGGACGGAAGCGCTCGTAACCGAACACATCCTTGAGGATCCGGGCGGCGGCCTGGCTGTCGGCATGGGCGGCGGCGCGCTCGAGGGCGGCGGCAGACTGCTTGAGCATGTCGACCACGTCGGGCCCGAACAGCTCCGGGTTGCGTCGCCAGGCGTCGCGCAGGAGGCCGAGCCCGTCACGCCCGAGCTCGAGCGCGCGGCTGTCGCCGCCGAGCGCGGCGGCCGCGTGCTCCTGAAGCGCCTGCGCGGCGTTCGACACCGCTGCACGGCTCTCCGGCGCGTCACCCATGGCGCAGCGATTACGCTCAGAGCGCGCGCGGCGCAACCCTTTCGCGATCTCCGCCCCGATCACGGCCGCGTCGACGGCACGCTCCTTGCTGATCGTCATCCACGAGGAGGCGAGCCGTGATGAAGGTCGAAGAAATCATGACGCGGAACGTGATGTCCGTCGGGCCCGACGTCGACGTCGACGACGCTGCGTGGGGCCTCACGGTGCGCGGGATCAGCGGTGCGCCGGTACGCGACGGCCTCGGGCACGTGCTCGGCGTGGTCACGAAGTCCGATCTTGTCGATCCGGCGCGGAACAAGTCGGGAATCGGCCACGCGAAGGTGGAAGACGTGATGACGCCCGCGATCTTCGCGGTCCGCTCGGGTGACTCCGTGGTCGAGGCCGCGCGGCGCATGGTCGACACCGGCAGCCATCGGCTGATTGTCGTCGACGAAGCGGGACACCTCGCCGGGATCGTGAGCACGATGGACGTGCTCAGGGCGATGCTGGAGGAAGCGCCGTCCACCTGATCAGCCGCACACGCTGCGTACCAGCTCTTCAAGCGGCGTGTGCTCCAGCTCTTCCAGCCGCGCGCGAGCCAGCGTCGCGCGTTGCGCGCCCAGGCGCGGCTCCGTTTCCGTCATCAGCTTCTCGACCACCGTGTCGAAGATGCCCGCCTGCCCGGGCGCGCCGTAGGGCACGTCCTGGCGGGCGGTGAAGCGCTCGCCGCGCGTCGTCACGAGCGTCACCCGCGCCGGGAAGACCATCCTGAAGCGGGAGAAGTCTACATGCTCGAGACCGACGTCGCCCTGTCGTCGCCGGGGCGCGCGGCGGATCAGCGTCGCGAGTCTCGTCCTCGCGGCACCGCTCCGGAGCAGCTGTCCGAGCTCGATCGCGTGCTTCTTCCGGCCGCCCATCTGGCTCTGGTAGCCGCGGGCGATCCGCACGAAGTCCGCCGGGCGGAGCTTCCGCACGGGCGAGTGACGGCCGAGCGCGCCGGCGAACGCTTCCGCGACGGCGAGGCTCATCTCCCAGTCGTGGCAGAGTCGCGTGCGCGCGGCGAGCCGGCGGATCAGCGTCGCGTTGTCGTCGAGGAAAGACTGGCGGAGCTCGCGCGCGCCGTGGCGTCCGGCGGCGATGCCGATGGCGACGTTGTAGGGGATCGAGAAGTTGATGTTCACGGGCGAGAGCGGCTCGCTGGCGTCGACGTGCTCCGACGACAGGTTGTCCATCTCCACCGTCAGCAGGCTCGCCGCGATCTCCACGCGCTCGACGTCGTCCGCGGCGAGGCGCGCACCGGTGCACCGCTCGTGTTCGGCGAGGGCCATGAACAGCGCGTCCATGGTCGTGTCGATGTAGGCGCATCCGGGGTACTTCTTGTACGCGAGCGTGTCGGTCACCCACGCGCGGCCGAGCCCGCCGAGCATGTCCGGCAGCGGTACGAACGTGAACGACGCCCAGAAGCCCTTGCGCGGGTGCTCGAAGATCGTCCGCGCGCCCGTCAGTCCTTCGCGGGCGAAGCGCGCGGCCTGGATGCCGGTGACCGTGGGGCCTGCCGCGGTCAGCACCTTGCTCTCCGGGCCCATGAAGCCGGGCCACAACGTGAACGTCGGCTGGTACATGGCGATGGCGAGTGCGTGTGCCGTCTCGCCGGCGCTCAGGCCGTACAGGCGTGCGGCGAGCGCGGCGCCCTCCGCGGCGTGGATGAAGCTCCAGGCTTGGCCATTCTGCGGCCCGAGCACGGCGCTCGCGCCGATGCGGCCGCCGATCTCGTTCGCGATCACTTGTGCCAGCAACAGGTCGCGCGTCGCGAGCTGCTGCTCCTCGCACACCGCCAGGCTGCCAAGCACGGCGGAGTGACCCGTGTGCCCCATGTACAGATAGTCATCGTAGTCGAGCGCCATGCTGAACGCGGAGTTCACGAGCACGGCGTCGGCGAGGGGCAGCTTGCGGCCGAGCGGAATGACCGTGCACGGGCCGTCGCCCGCCCACGCGCCTACGGCGGACATCACGGCCCGGCCGGCGTGGGTGTCCGCGCCGGCGTGCAGTGCCGCGACAACGTTCATCGTCTGGTAGCGCGCCTTCTCGAGCACGCGCTCGGGGACGTCCTCGTAGCGGACCGACGTGATCCAATCGGCCAACGTTTCGACCACGGTCCTGGACTGACGTTCCACGCTGCGATTGTTTCACGGATCGCTTCGCGACGTTTCCGCGGCGAGCGGATCACGCGGAAAATCGCGGCATCACGCGCTGGCATGGGCGCTGCAATCGGCCCCGGTCCAGCAGACGGGTGTGGTTCTGTTGGGACCACACCCCAGGAGAACCCATGCACAACGACATTCTCGATGCACACGCCACCCGTCACTCCGCCGGCTACTCGGAGATCACCCCGGAAGACGTCGCGCGCCTTCGCGGCCGCGACGGTCTCAGGATCGTCGACGTGCGCGAGCCGCACGAGTTCGACGACGAGCTCGGTCACGTCCCCGGCGCCGAGCTGGTCCCGCTGCGCCAGCTCGCGGCGGCCGCCGCGTCCTGGCACCGCGGGCGCGCCGTGCTCCTTGTGTGCCGCTCCGGTGGGCGGTCGAGTCGCGCGGCGGAGCTGCTGGTCGCGATGGGCTTCACGCGCGCCGTGAACCTGCGCGGCGGGATGCTCGCCTACCGCCTGGCAGGTCGCGACGCCGATCGCGCCGCGTGATCACTCGGCCGCGCGGCTCTTGTCTGCGCGGGGCGCCAGCGTCTGATCGAGCTGGTAGGCCTTGATCTTGCGCCACAGGGTGACGCGGCTCATGCCCAGGCTCTGCGCCGCGCGCTCCCGGTTGCCCCCTGCGCGTTCGAGCGCGCGCACGATGCGGCGCGCCTCGTTCGGAAGATCCAGCACCGCTTCCGGCGAGACGTTCGTGCGTGCGGCGCGGCGGCCCTCCTCGCCCGACAGCTCGGGCGGCAGGTCCGCCTCGCCGAGCACCGGGCCTTCGCCCATCACGAACGCGTATTGCACCGCGTTGCGGAGCTCGCGGACGTTGCCCGGCCAGTCGTAGGCCTCGAGCAAGCGCAGCGCGCCGGGCGTGACGCGCATGACCTGACGCGGGCCGGACTTGTTCTGGTCCTCGATGAAGCGCCACGCCAGGAGCTCGACGTCACGGATCCGCTCGCGGAGCGGCGGCAGGAACAGCGGCACCACGCGCAGCCGGTACATCAGGTCCGCCCGGAAGCGCCGCGCGTCCACTTCCCGTCGCAGCGCCTTGTTGGTGGCGGCGACGAAACGCACGTCGACGCTGACGGACTCGCTCCCGCCCACCGGCGTGACCTCTTTCGCTTCGAGGGCGCGGAGCAGCTTGCCCTGGAGCTCGAGAGGAAGGTCGGCGACCTCGTCGAGGAACAGCGTGCCGCGGTCGGCGAGTCGCAGGTGGCCCGGCGCATCGCGCACGGCGCCGGTGAACGCACCGCGAACGTGACCGAAGAGCTCACTCTCGAGCAAGGCGGCCGGCAGTGCGGCACAGTTGATCGCGCGGAACGGCCCGGCGGCGCGCGACGATTCCTCGTGGATGAAGCGCGCCAGCAGCTCCTTTCCGCTGCCCGTCTCGCCGCGCACCAGCACCGGGACCTCCGAACGCGCCACCTTGCGCGCGTCGTGGAGCAGCCGCTTCATGCCGGGGTCGCGCGTGCCGATGCCGTGTTCGTCCAAGGCGCCCTCGGAGCCCTCGCCCGAATCCTCCCGCGTGAGCAGCAGCAGCCAGCCGTTGCGCGTGCCGTCCGCCGAAAGCGGGACAGCGCGGACGCGGATGAGTTGGCTGCCTTCCGGGGTGACACGCTCGACCGTCGCGCTCGCGGCGCGCCCTTCCGCGAGCGCCTCGGCGAGCGGACGTTCCTGCCCGAGTCCGCACAACAGCCGCGGGGCGGACACGCCGGCGCGAACCTCTGTACCCACTAGTCGCTCGGCTTCGTCGGTGCGTTCGACGACGCGCAACTGGGCGTCGAGGACGATGGCGGCGCCCGCGATCTCGGTGAGCGAGAGTCGGAGCAAGCCTATCGCCTCGGGTTCGACGCGGGTGTCTGGATCGTGTTCGGGCATGACTCACCCCGCCGCGCTGGCTGTCTCCTCGACGCAGACGCACTTCGGCAGCGACAGCGTGAGCTCCGCGCCGCCGCCATCCGGCATCCGCGCCGAGAGATGACCGTGGTGTTGCAGAACGGTGTGCAGGCTCAGCGCGAGGCCCATGCCCGTTCCTGTCGCCTTTGTAGTGTACCCCGGCGCGAAGATCGCGACCGGATCAACGATGCCCGGTCCATTATCCCGCACGACAATCTCCCACTTGTCGCCCCGACCCCGGAGGCTCACCGCGAGCTGCGCGTCGTCCTGGCCGTGCATCGCTTCGATGGCGTTCTCGACCATGTGATGAAGGGTCTGCCGCAGCCGCGCCTCGTTGCCCGAAACAACGGCGCCTGGAGCCACGTCGGCGATGATCGCGACATGTTGCCCGTCGAGGAGCTCACGCGCGTCGTCGAGGACGCGCGTGATGATCGCGCTCAGATCGACCTGCGTATGGTTCTGATCGCCTGAAGCCGGGTGCATCGACAGGTACTCGCCGAGCAATGTGTCGACGCGCTCGACCTCGGCGGTGACCACGCGGAGCTTGTCCACGAGCGCGCCGTCGCCGTTGGAAAGCGGTTGCTTCCTGAGCCGGCGCTCGACCAGCTGTAGCTGGAGCTTCATGTTGTTCAGCGGGTTGCGCAGCTGGTCGGCGAGCATGCGCCCGAACGCGCCGATCGTCGTCCACTGTTCGGAGATCCGCAGGCGTTCGGTCAGACGCATCCTCAGCAAGGCGGAAGCGAGCACGGGAGCGACTGCGCCGGCGATCTCGCACTCCTGGCGGCTGAAGCTCTCGTGGCAGCGCCCCAACGTCAGGAGTCCGACCTCGCGTCCACCGACGCGCAGCGGAACCGTCATGAGCTGTCCCCCATCGGGGTCGTCGCAACCAGCTACCGGAATGACACAGCCGTTCTCGATGCCGATCTCGTCTGGCAGCGCGAGCGTCGCCGGCGTCGTGCTGCGCTCGAGCGTGCTCTCGGCGATGCGGAAGCGGTCCTGGGGTCTGCCGGCGTCGTCGAGGACGTCGAGCAAGGCCTTGTCGTGTCGCACCAGCCGGCCGAGCAGGTCGCCAAGGCGCGACTCGCCGGGGTGCAGCGCCCCGACGCTGGCGAGCGCGCTTGCGATCTCGCCTCGATGCTCGCGCTCGGCGAGGATCCGGCGCGAGAGACACGCCAGCGTCAAGAGTTGGGAGAACGTCGCGAGCAGCGCGTGGTTCTCCACCGAAAGCTCGCGCCCGCTGGCCCGCAGCGCTCCGAGGTACTCGTCGTGCCAGGCCAGCGGAGTCACCAGCTCGCCGTCCTGCACGAAATCCGCGTCGACCGTGCTGCTCGATGCGGTTTCGTCGAAGCGGAGGCCGGTGAGCCCCGCGGTCTCGGCGATCTGCTCGAGCATCGGGCCGAGGTCGCCGGCGCCTGCGATCCACTCGTTGAGGCGCTCCACGGAAAAGCTCACCGCGCGCTGCTGTGCCCGTAGCTCCGCAACGCGACGTTGGTCCGATGCGACCTTCGCATTCGACGCCTCGAGGCCGTCAGCTAGCGCCTGGGCCAGCAGGGCGAGCTCGTGATCCCCGGTTGCTTCGGCCCGCAGCCCGTCCTCGGAGCGCGACGCGACGGCGCTGTGCAGGCGCCGCACACGGCCGAACAGGTCCCAGACGCCGAATCCCACCACGAGCACCAGCGCGAGCGAGCCGGAACCGGCGACTGTCCCGAGCCCGGTGATCGCCGCGGCGCGGTGCTGCATGAGCTCGGTGGTCAGCTCGACGGTGCTGTCGAGCTGCTCGAGCTCGCCAGCGATGGCCCGCGCGACCTCGGGCGTCGTGCCGGCGTGGCGCGCCAGCGAGCGCTCGATGGCCGGGGCGATCTTGCCCGTCAAGCGCGCGCGGTGCGCGCGCAGGCGCGTGCAGAGCTCCATCGACGCACACGGCGGCACGCCGTCGCGCGGGCTGCCGTCGACCAGCTCGTCGAGGGTCTGGCGCTCGATGGCGAGCTGCTCGCGCACGTGGGTGGCGTCGTTGTCGGCGACCTCGCGGCGGACGTCGCGCAGGCGATAGCGGAGCGATCCCGCCAAATCGAGCGTCCGCGCCAGCCCGTCGACGCTGTGATGCGCGACCGCCGAGACGATCCACGGCGCGACGGCCAGGGCCGCCAGGGCGATCAGCAGAGCGGCGAAGCGCACTTGCAGCGTCCGGCCGCTGCCTCGAATCCGGCGTGGCGCAAGGCCTGCGTGGGATCTGGAACGACGGTCCGACATTTTCGCGTTCGTGACGTTTCGAAAGTGTGTCGCGCTGTTGCGAGCACAGGGCGTGCCACGCGCGTGTTCCCCGGTGTTCGACAGGCGAACCGTGTTCGCAACGCAGGCGATCACGGCCCGGACCGCCCGATCGGCGAATATTATTCGCGCCGCGGGCAAGGCGCGCAGAAACCCCGACCGCCCGCCGCATCGGGGCTACGCTGGGGCGTGGCGCGTCTGTTGATCTACGACCGGACCTGTCGCGGGCGCGGTCCGGCCCCCGGGCTCTCGCGCGCCTGGTCGGTGGGGAGCGCGCTCTACCGCGCGTCATCGTGGATCGACGCCGCGCGCGGCGTCGCGAGCTGGCGCGAGGCCTTCGAGTGGCTGGCACGGGTCCTGCCAGGCGAGCCGATCGAAGAGATCCAGTTCTGGGGCCACGGAAAGTGGGGCTTCGTGCTGGTCGGCGACGACGTGTTCGATCGGCGCGCGCTCGGGCCAGGGCACGCGCTGTCGCGTGGGGTCGCGGCGGTGCGCGAGCGCCTCGCGCCGCGCGGCGCGCTCGTCTGGCTGCGCACCTGCGAGGCCTTCGGGGCGCGCCGCGGCCAGGATTTCGCCGGCGCGCTCGCTGACGCCCTCGGCTGCGACGTCGCCGGTCACACCTACGTGATCGGCGTGTGGCAGAGCGGTCTGCACGCGCTGTCGCCTGGGTGCGCGCCGTCCTGGGCGCCGGACGAGGGCTTGCGCGACGGGTCGCCCGCCGAGCCGGTGCGCGCGGCGATGTCGCTCCCGGGCGAACCGCGCACGATCCACTGCCTCGTCCCGCGCCTGCCGGCATTCGCTCGCGCGCCGGGCTGACCGCCTTGCGCGCGGGTTCCGCGCCGGACCGGCACCCGGAAGAAACGGCCGGCGGATGTCAGGACGTGCCGCGCTTGCCGATCACGCCGCGGTCGGCGAGCGACGCGAGGCATCGCAGCGTCTCGAGGCGCGACATCGGCGAGATGTCGACGATGTCGTCGAGCGTCGCGCCGTCGTCGATGCGCGACAGCAGGAACGCCTCGGTCGGGTCCTTCTCGCGACGCGACGCCGACGGCAGCAGCAGCACGGCGAGCCGCTGGCGTGGGCCACCGAGGTGTTCCGTGAGGATGAGCTCGAGCTGTGGTGTCATCGCCTCGATCGCCTCGTGCGCGTCGCCGGTGTTCGAGTCGAGCGCGAGCTCGAGCGCCCGCTCGACGTGCTCGGCCGCGGTGTCGATGCGTCCTTCGGTCCAGGCGCACAGGCCGCTGTCGAGCTCGGCACCGACGGCGCGTACGGTCGGGCTCCCGATCAGCCGCGGCCGCGAGCGGCGCTCGTTCATCCGCGCTAGCGGGGCGATGATGGGCACGACGTCCGGGGGCGGCGTGTCGACGCGCTCGGCGTTGGCGTGCGGGTGCACGCTGTAGCGGCCGGCGGACGTCGCCGGCGCCGGCGTCGCGCTGTTCGTGGTGCTGCAGCCGGCCGCGACGACCAGCGCCTCGGCGAAGGCGTGCACGTCGGGGTAGCGGTCCGCCGGGTTCTTCGAGAGCGCCCGCTGCACGACCGCGCTCACGGCCGCCGGGAGCCACGGCGGTGCCACGTCCGCGAGCGGTATCGGACTATCGTGCACGACCTGGTACAGCGTGCCCATCGCGTTTTCGGCGCGGAACGGCGGTCGCCCGGAGAGCATCTCGTATACGATCACGGCGAGCGCGTACTGGTCCGCGCGATGGTCGGCGGCGCGGGAGCGTCCGACGGCCTGCTCCGGTGCCATGTACTCGGGCGTGCCGAGGACGTCGCGTGCGCGCGTGATGGCCTGGTGCGCGCCGGCGCGCTTGCTGATGCCGAAGTCGAGCAGCTTCACGAACGCGGGCTCGCCGGGCACGTTCACCAGGTACACGTTCGCGGGCTTGAGATCGCGGTGCACGATAGACGCCGCGTGGGCCGCGCCGAGCGCCGAGGCGATCTGCCCGGCGATGCGTACCGACTCGGCCATGGGGATCAAGCGTTCGCGATCGAGGCGCGCCGCCAGGCTCTCCCCGTGCAGGAGCTCCATCACCAGGAACGGCTGTCCGCGCTCCGTGGAGTCGTAGTCGAACACCTGCACGACGTGCGGGTGCTGGAGCTGGCTGATGATCTCCGCTTCGTCCCGGAAGCGCGCGAGCACGTCCGGATCGCCGACAAGGTGGTCGGCGATCAGCTTGATCGCCACCCGCCGATGCAGTCGAATGTGCTCCGCGTCGAGCACCGTGCCCATGCCGCCGCGATCGAGCACCTGGACGATGCGGTAGGTGCCGCGGAGCACTTGCCCCACGAGATCCGGCGCCGACGGGATCCCGCCTCCCGCCACGCTCTCGATTTGTTGTGCCGACGCGACCATCGCTCCACACGCTGGCTACGCAAGCAGTGTGCCAGCGGGTATCCGCGGGGATCCGGGCGTTTGCGCGAGGTTGCGCGCGCACGGAGCCGCGACCGCCATGCAAGTGGTGCGCGAATTGCGCGCCGGTGTGGCAAGAGGTCCCTCAGAAGAGGTAGGACAACGCCGCCTTGCCGAGCACAGTGGGCGACGCGCGATCGAGGCCGAACGCGGGCCCCGCGCTGAGCAGCACGCGCTCCGCGGGCGCCCACGCGAGCGTGGCGCCGGCGAAGTGCCGGATGCCGCCTTCAGCCTCGTCGGGCTGCCACGCGCCTTCGAGCTCCTGCCCCACGTATTCCGCGCCGATCCGCAGCGAGTCCAGCACGCGGTACGAGGCGCCGGCGACGGCGTACAGATCCACGCTGTCCCTATTTGCCGCGAACGCTCGTTCGGTGTGGATCATGCTCGCCAGCCGCAGCCGCCGGATGTCGAGGCTGGCCTCGGCGCGTCCCGCGACCGCGCTGACCTGTTCGAAGTCGTGCAGGTACGCTGCGGAGAGCGCCAACCGGAACCCGCGCGACTCCGGGTCCGTGACCAGGACGCGCAGGCCGCCGCCGAACGCTTCTCGCGCCCGCGCTTCGCCGGCGAGTGGCGGCGCGAGCAGCCCGTCGGCGAACAGCGCGACTCGCTCGTGCAGCCCGCCTTCGACGCGCAGCTCGTTGACCAGTCCGCTGCGATTCGCCGTGGCCGCGAGCGGGCGCGTGCCCGCGCTGTCCGGCGAGTACGCCGCGGAGTAGCTGGCCACGACCTGCATCGGGTGGGGCAGGGTCGGATTCGACCAGGTACAGGAACGGGCGCTCCACCGGCGGCAGCGCACGGTCGGACTTGGACGACGCGTCGTCGCGCGCCGCGCCCTGGTCGGCGACCGGCGCGCGCGACGGCCAGCTGCGCACGGGCGGATCCTCCTGCGCGCCGGCTCTCGCGGTGAAGAGCAGCGCGCACAGCGCGGCCAGCGCGCCGGACCGGCAAGACCTAGTCGCCATCGTTGTCCCGGGTGGTGCGGACGCCGGCCTTTCGCGCGGCCATGCGGTTGGCGATTTCGGCCTCGAGCTCCGGCGTCAGCTTCGTCAGCTGACGCCCGTGCATCCAGCGCCAGACCTGGGCGGACAGCCCGGGTTGTTGGTCCGGCTCGGAGAAGTCCCAGGAGTCGCTCAGCAACTTCTCGGCGCGCGTGGTCATGCCGCCGCACTCGAGTGGCCAGGTCCGCGGCGTGTAGGTGTACGGCGTGTAGTCCGGGGTGGAGGTGAACATGTCGAGGGGCAGCGCGGACAGCGCGATCTGGTAGTTCGGGTACGGCTTGCCCAGGATGTTCGCGAACAGCTTGTGCAGGCTGCCGATGTCGATGTGCTGATGGGAGACGGTGCCGCGCTTGATCCACGGCGATACCATCACCAACGGCGTGCGGTGGCTGTCGACGTGATCGCTGCCGTCGAGGGGGTCGTCTTCCGTGATGACGATCAAGGACTCCTTCCACAGCGGGCTGTGCGAGATGGCGTCCACGATCATGCCCGTGGCCTCGTCGTTGACCGCGCAGTTCACCTCGGGCGTGACCTTGTCCGGGCCGAGCCCGAAGGTGTGGTCGTTGGTGATGGTCATGTAGGAGAACTGCCCGACGTTGCACTCGACGCGCACGCGGCCGGCGATGTGACACGCCTTCTCGATGTCGTTGTAGCCGATGTTCTGCACCGGGCCGCCGGGGTAGCTGATGTCGATGGGGTTGTGCGTCGACGCCCCGCCGTCCTTCTGGATCGGCGGCAGCCCGACGCCCTCGCCCATGATGTCGAAGTCGACGCCCTCGTCCTGCAGCCACGCGAACATCGAGCCCTCTTCGGGCATCCCGACGTCGATCACGCCGCCGCCGGGCAGGCCGCCGCGGTTGTCGGAGACTGCCCACGTGCGCTCGTTGAAATCGTTGGTACGGCCGTAGGTCGCCCACACGTGACCCTGCGTCGATTGCACCGCGGACGTGTAGTAGTTGTCGCTCATGCTGAACGTGCGCGCGAGCACGCGCATGTTGTGCCAGATCTTCTCCATGTCGTCCGGGCTCGCCTTGAGCGTCAGCGACGGATCGCCGTTCACATCCGGCATGTCGCCGAACAGCGCGTCGAAGTCCTTGTTCTCGCGCAGGATGAAGAAGACGTGCTTGATCACCGGCGAGCCGTCGCTGACGTTGTCCGGCACCGGAAAATCGCTGGCGCCGGCGGGGCAGGTGACGGTCGGACGCCCGGCGAGCGCGCCGACGTCGTTGTTCTTGTCCACCGCGCTCTGGCCGGCGGTCAGATCCGCGGCGCTCGGCGTGGGGACATGTTGCACGCCGCCGTGGATGAGATCGCTGATCTCGCCCTGACCCGGCGCGAAGGGCGCCGTGTTCGGCCCGGTGCCGCGTGCGCGCATGTTCGCGACCGCCAGCGAGCCGTCGGGCATGACGGCGACTCCCGACGGCCACCACGCCGTCGGTAGCTGTCCCGCCGGCGTGATCGACGGCGGGGACTTCGACAGATCGACGTCGTAGGCCGCCAGCGCGTTCGCGCCGCTGAGCGTGGCGTACAGGCGCTTGCTCGCCGCGTCGTAGGCCAGCGCGGACGGTTCGAGTCCCTTCAGCGCAACGGTCGTGCTGACCGGCACGGTGGTCGTCGTGCCGCTGGCGCGGTCGACGAGCGTGAAGGTGTCGCCCAGATCGTCGGCGACGGCCATCCAGCGACTGTCGAGGAAGGCGACGCCCTCGGGATCCTTGCCGGTGGCGAAGCTGCGCGACACGGCCGGCGCGGCCGGATCGGTGACGTCCACCTCTTGCACCTTCCTGCCGCCCCAGACGCTGACGTAGGCGTGGGTGTTGTCTGCCGGGTCGAACCAGGCGCCGAACGTGTCCTTGCCGACGGCGACCTCGCCGAGCTGCTGCCCGAACGTCGCCGAACCGCTCTTCACGTCGTAGACGAGCAGCGTGGACTCGCGCACGGGCGTGACGACGAGCACCGACCCGTCGGGCGACGCCGCCACGCCGGAGACGTACCAGGCGATGTCCTTGCCGTTGGCGTCCTTGGCGGCGGGAAGCGTCAACGAGCGCGCGTCGTCGCGGGTCAGCGTGCCGGCGGCGGTGTCCACGGTCAGCGCCTGGACCACGCCGGTGTCGGTCGCGACGTAGACCAGATCCGGTGGCACGAACGCCATGCCGCTGTTCAGGACGTCTGGTGGCGAGAAGCCGACGTAATCCGTGACGGGGTCGCTGCTGCCGACCTTGGTCGTGTCGATCAGTCGCACCGCGTGGTTGTTCGTGCCGGTGTCGACCGTCAGCACGTAGCTCGTGCCCGGGATCGCCATCAGGCCGGTGGTGATCCCGCCCTTGAGGTCCGCCTCGGAGAACGACCAGTCCTTGCCAGCCGGCGTGACGCGGCGCCCGTCGGGCAGGATCGACGTCTCGGCGTTGTCGGGATCCGGGCCGGTGGGCTTCTTCGCGTCGCCGCTGGCGTCGCTGACGGTGCACTTGCCGGCCACGACGTCCGGGTAGGTGCCGTCCCACTGCTCGCACGTGTCGGCGTGCGGCACGCCGCTCTGCCAGTCGCGCAGATTCTGGCAGTCGTAGGGCGTCGTGCTCTCGCTGCAGCTCTCCGGCGGGCACTTGTAGGCGCAGGACTTGTTGACGTAGACGAAGTCGCCCGGGTCGGCGTCGACGCCGCCGTCGGCCGCGCCGCCGCTGCCACCGCCTTCGTCACTGCTGCTGCCGCACGCGACGGCCAGCGCGCTCATCGCGAGGAGCACGAACAGCGAACCGAGTCGTTGCCTCATGGGGCGAGATTATCCCGCCCCAGTGCGGATTGCGACCGCCGGCGACGATCCGGGATACGCTGGTGGGCATGCGTCTCCGGTTCGTCACATCCGCGGTCACGCTCGCCCTGCTCGCCGCCGCTTGCGGATCCAGCAGCGATTCCGGCTCCCCTGGAGCCAGCGCCTGCGTCGCGCCAGACCCGCCGCCGGAGGCGCTGCGCAAGATGGGCGACCCGGACGTGTTCCTGCTCCCGGACGGCCGTGCCGTCACGCCCACCGGCAAGCAGGTCACCGTCGGCGGCTTTCCCGTGGACGCGCGCATCCATCCGACGCTGCCCGTCGCGTACGTGGACAACACCGGCTACGGCCGTCGCAGCATCCAGGTCATCGACCTCGCGAGTGGCGCGGTCAAACAGGATCTGGAGCGCCCGGAGGCGTTCTACGGCCTCGAGATCTCTCCGGACGGAAAGCAGCTGTACGTTTCCGGCGGTGTGACGGGGACGGTCGAGGTCTACGACGTCGGCGCCGACGGCACGCTGACGGCGAACACGCAGATCGACGTCGGCGGGTACCCGGGTGGCATCGCTGTCTCGCCCGACGGCAAGCGCGTGTGGGTCGCGCAGTATCTCGGCAAGAAGGTGACGGAGATCGATCCCGCGAGCATGTCCGTCTCGTCGAGCATCGATCTTCCGACGCGCGCCTATGCGCTGCTCTACGTCCCGGCGCGCCAGGAGCTCTACGTCTCGGGCTTCGGCGACACGGACATCGCCGTCGTGGACGTTACGCAGAACGTGGTCGCCGGCAGCGTTGCTCTCGGCGGCAATCCGCTGGGGCTCGCGGCGTCGAGTGACGGCAAGACCGTTTACGCCACATCCACCGACGGCGACACGATGGTCGCCATCGACACCGCGACGCGCCAGATCACCACGACCCGGAGCGTCACCGATCCGGACATCACCGGCGAGAACGACGCGCCGCTGCCCGCCGTCTCGCCTAGCGGCATCACCCTCGACGAGAAGGCCGGCAAGCTGTACGTCGCGCGCGCCGCCGACAGCGCGGTCGGCGTGGTCGACGCCGCGACGCTGAAGCCGCTAGGCAAGATCCCGGTCGGCTGGTACCCGGCGGGCGTCGCCGTGTCCGGCAGCACGCTGGTCGTTACCAACGCCAAGGGCATCGGTGCAGGGCCGCTCGACAAGTACGACTACGGCGCCGAGAGCGGCAAGCAGAAGATGACCGGCACGGTCTCGATCGTGGATCTGTCGAGCCTCGATCTGGACAAGAGCACGGCGCAGGCGGACGCGAACATCCACCGCCCGGACACCGTCTACCCCTTCGACTGCAAGGGCGCGTTTCCGGTGCCGACCACCACGGGCGGCAAGACGCCCATCGAGCACGTGGTGCTCATCGTGCGCGAGAACAAGACCTACGACTGCGAGCTCGGTGATCTGGGCGTGGCCGACGCGGATGGCGATCCGTCCAAGGCCACGTACGGCGAGACGATCACGCCGAACCTGCACAAGCTGGCCAAGCAGTTCGCCAATTCCGACAACTTCTACGACGACTCGGAGACCAGCGTGCAAGGCCACCTGTGGCTCACCTCGTCATTCGTGAACGACTACATGGAGCGTACGTGGCTCGAGAACTACCGCGGCAACAGCGGCTTCGACGACCAGGACTCGGTCCTCGAGCGCGGTCAGCCGGATTTTGGCACGTTCTTCACGCACCTCATCAAGCACAACGTCGACTTCAACATCTACGGCGAGGTCGTGGGCAGCTTCGGCGAGGGCGTCGCCGGTCACATCGACCTGCATTTCCCCGGCGTCTACTTCAACACCAACTTCAAGGACGAGGACAAGGCCAAGTACGTCGTGTCGCAGATCGTCGACAACGACACGCTCGCGCCGTTCACCTACGTCCTCTTGCCGAACGACCACACCAACGGCACCGGCCCGAACAGCCTCACGCCGGAGTCGATGATCGCCGACAACGATCTGGGCACGGGCTTGCTCGTCGAGGGCATCACGCACTCGCACTGGTGGTCGAGCACGGCGATCTTCCTGGTGGAGGACGACACCCAGATGGGCGCCGACCACGTGGACTATCACCGGTCGATCCTGCTCGTGATGAGCCCGTACGCGAAGCACGCCTACACCAGCCATGTGCACACGTCGTATCCGTCGCTGTTCAAGAGCTTCGAGCACATCCTGGGCGTGCCGCCGATGAACCGCTACGACGCTCTCGCGACGCCGCTCTACGACGCGTTCACGATGAAGAAGGATCCGACGCCGTACGACTCGGTGCCGCGTACCGTCCCCGAGACCAAGAACACCCAGAACGCGCCGGGCTCGGCGTACAGCGAGCTGATGGATTTCCGCGGCCCGGATCGCAATCCGGATCTCGGCGACGTGTTGTGGTGGGCGCACTACGGCGCGCCACCCGCGGGCTCACGCATCGCCAAGCAAATCGCCGCCGGCGAGCCGCCGAGCGTCGCGCCGCCGGACGGTGACGACGTCGCCCTCGACGAAGCCGGTTGGCAGCACCTGTACCGCTATCTCGCCGCTCACCCCGGCGTGACCGCGAACATCGGCCAGCGACCGCCGGCACCGCCCAAGTCGGTCGGGATCGCGCCGGACGACGACTGAAGCCGGCCGTGGGGTTGTCGGTCCGGCGCGGTATCCCGCGGCGCGGACGCCGGGTCAGCTCTGCGGAAGCGCCTGGGTGGGCGCTCCCGAGTCTTTCCAGCCGCGGATGCCTTCGCGCATCACGCTCACCTGCGTGTAACCCGACTCCGCGGCGCGCTCGGCGGCGTGATCGGAGGCGCGGCACTTCAGCCCGCCGCAGTAGAAGACGAGGCGCGCGCTCTTGTCCTTGGGCAGCTCGCTGAGCGCGTAGTCGTCCGCGCTCGACAGCAGCGTGGCTCCCGGGATCACGCCGTACTGCTTGCGCGTGTCCTCGCCGTTCGCGTCCAGCACGGTCGCCGACTTCGTCTCGACCAGCTTGCGGACCTGGGCGAGCGGCGTCTGCGGGATCGCCTTCGCGGCGCTCGCACCGTTGCCCGTCGCGTGATCACCGCTCCGCGCGCGGCTGCAGCCGAAGAGCGAGAGCACGACAACCACGGAGGCGAGGGATTGCTTGGTCCAGCTCATGATGGAGCGAGCCTAGCCCAGGTCGGCGCACGCGCACGCGCCAAGCACTGAAAATTTAGTGATTCCGCTTGATTACGTCATGTGTGAGACTTTGTGATACAAGATCCTTGACACGTGTCACCGCGTGATACATTGTGTCACCCGGTGACACAAATGAGCGACAAGCCCAGCGACGGCGTCCCCGAGCCCGAGAAGAAGGAGCGGGTGTTGCACACGCGCATCCCAGCGGTGCTCGAGGGCGAGCTGAAGGCCACGGCCGCCGCGCTTCGCGTGCCGGTGTCGAACCTGGTGCGCACGATCCTGGAAGACGCGGTCGCGCTCGCCGACAAGGCGACGGGCCACGTGGAGAGTCGCCTGAGCCGCGCGGCGGAGAGCGTGCACCAGGAGCGCACGCGCATGCGCGAGAAGGTCGAGAAGCTCGACCCGCTCTCGGACGTGGTGGCGTACCAAGCGGTCGTCGTCGCAGCGGCCGGAAAGTGCGCGCGCTGCCACGCAGAGCTCCGCGCCGGGGATCCGGCGGGGCTCGCGGTGCGCAGCCGGCCTGGGCCACCGCTGTTCGTGTGCGAGGCCTGCTTGCCCAAGCGCGACTGACATGCCGACCGCGGGGCGCCCTGCTCCGCACGAAACGAACTCGATACAACGCGGCGCGTGCCGCGAACAGGAAAGGACCGTCCAATGCATCCCAATTTCGATCCTCCGAACAAGCGCGAACATCACGAACTGGTCGAGGCCCTGGTCGACGTCGGCGCCGCGTGGGCCCGCTACGGCCTCGATCTCGGCCGCCTCGCCCTCGAGACGAGCGCGAAGACGCTCGGGACGACGGCGAGCGCGCTCGGCACGATCGCGAAGAATCTCGAGCCTGAGAAGCGCGATGGCAATGTTGTCGACACGAGCGCGGACAAGTAGCCACAAGCTGGGCCTGTGACGGCGCTTGCCGTCACAGGCCGGGCTTCTGCGAACTACTTGAACTGCACGGCGAGCGCGAGATCGCCGGACTTGTCCGGAGTGATGCGCAGCGTGATCACACGTCCGTCCTGCGATGCGTCCGCGCCGTCGGCGCTGGCGAGATCGTAGCCCTCGGGCGCGTACACGCGGAAGCGGTACTCGAACGGCACCGCGTCGGGCGAGCCGGCGTCGACCTTGAAGCGCAGATCGAGGCGGCGCGCGCCCTCGTTCCAGCTCTCGCTCTCGAGATCGGTGGCGCCCTGGGTGATCTGACGATTGTCGCCGAGGAACTGCGGGTGGCCGGTCGCCTCGCGCAGGGCGATCACCTCGCTGTGATGCGCGGGGACGGTGCGCTCGAGCGTACCCTGCACGAGGCCAAGGAACGCCTCGCTCCAGAACTCGCTCGCGAGGTACTGCTTGTCCGGGTCGAGACCCCACTTGGCGAGATCGACGGTGTAATCGCGCGCTTCGTCGGGCATCTCGCCGATCGGGCGCTGGGTGAAGTCGAAGTTGCGGCCCCAGTTGAGCAGCCCGACGACGGCCCAGCCGGCGTCCGAGCCGGCGAGCGTGCCGTGGACGCGGAGCAGCCATTCCTCCGGGTAGTGGCGCGTGAACAGATCCATGGGGCGCGCCGCGTCGGGATAGCTCGGCAAGAGCTGCCGCCACACGGTGATCTGCTCCGGCGTCAGCGTTCTCAGGTCCTCGCCGAACTTGATGATCGAGCCGCTGAGCGACATGAACGCCGAGTACGTCTTGGCCTCGTCCATCGTCACCGGCGGATCGGGATGCTGCTTGTCGGTGCGGAAGAACAGCAGATCGTTGTGCGTCACCCAGAGCCGGTTCTGGAAGTAGTAGCGGCGCGCGCCGGTCTTCGCCGTCGCCTTGAAGCTGTTGCCGCTGCCGGTCAGGGAAAACGGCTGGCTCTCCTCCCACAGCGGGCCGGAATCGAGCGTCAAGCGCATGCCGTCGACGACGCCGAAGTTGATGCCCATGAGCGCGATGCCCAGATAGAAGACGTCGTCGCCGAGGGCGGCCTTGATCGCGCGCACGCCGCTCTTGTACGCCTCGACGCTGGTCATCGTCGGGTCGTGCTTCGGCGGGAAGAGCATGTCGTAGTAGCCGAAGTCGTGCTTGATCCAGCGCTGGCCCCAGTCGTCCTTGTAGCGCTTCATCGTCGCGGCGAGCCAATCGCGCACCGCCGGGTTCGACAGATCGAGCATGCGCGCGCTCGCGCCCGGGTCGAACAGCTTGTGCAGCACGTTCGTGTCCGGATCGAGCAGCCAGTCCGGGTGCTCGGCGGCGAGTACGGAGCCGGTCGAGACGCGGAACGCCGCGATCCACAATCCGGGCAGGAGTCCCGCGTCGCTGACCTTCTTCGAGAACGCGGGCATGCCGGACGGGAACTTGTCGTTCGCCAGCCAGTCGCCGTCGGCGGTCTGGTAGCCGTCGTCCATCTGGAAGTAGTCGATGCCGTAGGGCTTGAACTCGCGAGCCATGACCGCGAGGTTCTCGCTCATGTTCGTCTCGTCGATGTTCGTGCCGAGGCCGCCGGTGGAGCCGGAGCCGCTCCAGCTGTTCCAGCCGTTCGGCGTCGGGCGTCCGCCGTCGCGCTTCGTCCACGGAACGACGGCGAGCCACGCCGCCATCGCGTCCGCGTAGTCCTCCAGGCCCGTCCACGGGTCGGGCGCGGACGGGTTCATGTACACGACCTCGGACGACAGCGTCGCGCCGGGCTGCACGGGCTTGCCGTGGTAGAGCAGCGCCTGGTCGGCGACGAACTCGTCTTGGCCCGTGCGCCCGCCGGGCGCGGTGGCGGGCGCGTCGGGATCGAGCGTCGTGCCGAAGGTGGGGAACGCGCGCTCGACGCCCAGCGAGCCGGCGATCCACGACTGTCCGCTGTCGAGATCGACGACCGCGTGGTTCCAGTTCGAGAGCACGTCGCCGCGGCTCTTGATCTCGAAGAACGAGTCGACGATCGGCTGGCGCGAGCTCTCGTCCGGGTAGTGTAGATTGGCCTCGGTGTCGGCGACGATGTCCATGCCGTCGTCGAGCACGCGCGTGCGTAGCGCGTCCTTGCCGACGAACAGACCGCCGCCGTCGCCGGAGCTGATGACCGGCGTGAAGCGCAGCACGCTGAGCGTCTGATCGCGATGATTGCTCACGTCCAGCGTGGCGATCGCCGCGTTGTGGACCGGGTCGGCGTATACGCGCAGTGCGAGGCCGACGCCGTCGATCGCGCAGTCGAGCTCGTGGCCGCGCAGCGCGTCGAAATAGCCGCCGGGCTTCGGCGACGCGTCGATTCGGTGCCAGCTTCCCTTGCAGTCACGCGTGGACAGCGTGCGCTGCGTCCCCGCGTCGTCGATCAGCGCCTCCGCCCACGCGCCGCGGAGCAAGGTCCTGCCCGCGCCGGCGGCCACGTCGAACCGCCCGCCGCTCCCCGGAACCACCGCGATCCCGCTGACCGGCGCGACGACGGTCTCGTCGGAGCCGCAGCCGGCAAGCGCCGGCAACAACACGATCAGCGGGACCAGCCAGCGCAAGGTCGGCACGCGATGGACGATACCAGGCTTGCGCTCGCGCCGCGCCGGCCCAATCCATCGGGCCATGCGCGGGATCTGGATCAGGAAACACGGCGGTGCGGGGGTGCTGGAGGTGCGCGAGACGCCCGATCCGGAGCCCGCCGCGGGCGAGGTGCGGGTCAAGGTCGAGGCCGCAGGCCTCAACTTCGCCGAGGTGATGGCGCGGCAGGGCTTGTATCCCGACGCGCCGAAGCCGCCGTGCATCGTCGGCTACGAGGGCGCCGGCGTCGTCGACAAGCTGGGCGCGGGGGTGGACGCGCCGGCGGTCGGCTCGCGCGTGCTGTTCCTCAAGCGCTTCGGCGCCCACGCGAGCCTCGCCTGCGTTCCCGCCGCCCAGGTCGTCGCGATGCCCGACGCGATGAGCTTCGACGACGCGGCGGCGCTGCCGGTGACCTACGTCACCGCGTACCACATGCTGTTCAACATCGCGCGCGTCCGCGCCGGCGACCACGTGCTCGTTCACATGGCGGCCGGCGGCGTCGGCACCGCGGTGCTCCAGCTCTGCCGCACCGTCGAAGGCGTGGTGACCTACGGCACCGCGTCCGCCAAGAAGCACGACTACGTGCGGGAACAGGGCTGCGACCATCCCATCGACTACCGCTCCAGCGACTACGTGGAGGAGGTCATGCGCCTGACCGGCGGTCGTGGCGTGGATCTCGTGCTCGACGCCCTCGGCGGCGCGGACTGGAAGAAGGGCTACGGCCTGCTCAAGCCCGGGGGGCTCCTGATCGCGTTCGGGCTCGCGAACGCCAACACCGGCGGTCGTCGCAATCTCTTGCACGTGCTCGGCCAGATCGCCCGCGTGCCGCGCTTCAGCCCGATGAAGCTCATGGACCAGAACCGCGGCGTCGCCGGGGTGAACCTGGGTCACCTGTGGGAAGAGACGCAGCTCCTGCGATCGTGCATCGAGGCGCTGGTCGCGCTCTACGCGGACGGCCGCATCAAGCCGCACATCGGCGGTCGCTTCCCCTTCGAGCGCGTGGCGGACGCGCACGCCGAGCTCGAGTACGGCCGGAACGTCGGCAAGATCCTGCTGGTGCCTTGAGCCGGATCTGGTCTGGATGCCGGTCCGGTGCGGAACCTCGCGGGTCGCTTCGCGGCGTTCAACCGATGAGCCGCGCCGCGGATGTGTCGGTACGCGACGGAAGCTTTGCGGCCGGACCGCTGCGGTTTCGCGCCGGACCGGCAGCCCGCGTCAGCGCGATTCGTAGACGTTCATCGCGGGCAGCTCGAAGCCCGTGAGAAAGCCGCCGTTTCCGCAGCCGGTGTCGATGCCATACACGGCTTCGCCGGCCCACAGATCGGTCGGGTCGTCCGGCGTGTAGCCGCTGAGCTCCGGCGGCAGGTACTCCGTGCGCGTGTGCCCGAACACCACCGGCTTGCCGCGGTAGTTGCGGAAGAAGTGCTCGTCGCGACACCAGAGCAGCGCGATCGGCGGATCGACGTCGCGCGGGTGAATGAAGGCGTCGCCCTTCCGCGGCAGGCCGGCGTGGACGTAGATCGCGTGGTCGTCCTCGTACCAGTACGGCAGGCTCTTGAACCAGTCGACCACGTCGTCCGGCAGGAAGCTGCCCGTCTGCAGCAGCATGTCCTCGCCGGCTTGCGGCATCTCGCCTTCCGTCGGGCACCGGGCCGCCGGTGAACGAGCGCAGCGCCGCGAGGCAGCCGTTGCCCGGCGGCATCACGAACTCGTCCCAGCCCCGCTCGACGACGCGCAGCCACGCGTCCTCGTGGTTGCCGCGCAGCGCGATGACCTTGGCCGGGACCTGTGACGACAGGTTGCGGATGTAGTCGATGACCTGGGCCGAGCGCGGCCCGCGGTCGATGTAGTCGCCGAGGAAGAGCAGCGTGTCGTCGGTGTCGAGCTCCGGAAAGCAGGCCAGCAGCCTGAACAAGTGCTCGGTGTCGCCGTGGATGTCGCCAATCGCGAAGGTGCGCCCTGCCATGGAACAACCAGATCTAAAGCGACTTTCCACAGCTGGGAAGGCCAAGCTTCCCGAGGCGGGTTTTCTGCAGGGGATATGGCCTCCGCCGGGGCACGGGGGCTCCCAGGCGCCGGCCCGCCCGCGCAACCGGTGCACCGCCGCCCGGGGTCCGCGCACGCCATGCGCCGGTGCGCGCAGGCGTGGCGCCGCTGCCGGCTGGGGTGGCCGGGACGCGTCGCGTCTGCGCGGCCTGTCGAGGATGCCGCATGACGCCCGCCGGAGGGCGCGCATGCGTCTTGCATTTGCTTGCTCCAACCACGCGAAACCGCAGGCCCGCCGCGGGACGCAAGAGCTGGAGGCATCATGTTCAATCGTTCCAGAGCCGAGGTCCTGGTGGTGGGCGCAGGCCCAGTAGGGCTCTTCGCGGCGCTCTCGCTCGTCAAGCGCGGCGTCAAGGTCGAGATCATCGACGAGGAGTGGCGCAGCACCATGCACAGCTACGCGCTGGCGCTGCACCCGCGATCGCTGGAGCTGCTCGACGAGATCGGGCTCGCGTCGCGCGTGCTCGAACGCGCGCGGCGCGTCCACACCGTCGGTCTGTACGACGGCCCCGAGCGGCGCGCCGAGCTCGACCTGTCGGCGCTGGATACGAAGTTTCCGTTCCTCGCGATCCTCTCCCAAGCGGATCTCGAGAACCTGCTCGTCGACGCGCTGAAGCAGGAGCACGTCCAGGTCGACTGGAACACGCGGCTGGCGGAGGTTTCCTGGCACAAGGAGTCGGCGACGACCACCATCCACAAGCTGGACAAGGAGCCCGTGGGCTACGCGGTCGCCCACATGGAAACCGTAATCGCGAAGTCGCGCGACATGGAGGTCGCGTTCGTGCTCGGCGCCGACGGTCACGATTCGCTGGTGCGCAAGCAGCTCGGCATTGGCTTCGAGAGCATGCGGAGCGCGCAGCACTTCGCCGTCTTCGAGTTCGAGGCGAGCGGAGCGCTGCCCGACGAGGTGTGCATCGTGCTCGACGAACAGACGTCGAACGTGCTCTGGCCGATGCCGGATAGCTGCTACCGCTGGAACTTCCAGATCGCCGACGGCGTCGCGCCCACCGATTCGCGCGACAAGGATCGGCTGGTGCTGCAAGTCGGCCGGATGCACTTCCCGCAGCTGGAGCGCGAGTACCTGGACCAGCTCCTTGCGCAGCGCGCCCCGTGGTTCCGCGGCACGATCGGCGAGCCGTACTGGCGCATGGCGGTCCGCTTCGACTATCGCGCTCGCTGCCGGCTTCGGCAAGGGACGCGTGTGGCTCGCCGGCGACGCGGGTCACATGACCGGTCCGGTCGGCGCGCAGAGCATGAACATCGGTCTGCGCGAGGCGGCCGAGCTCGCGGACATCTACGCCGGCGTCATCCACGGCAAGCGATCCGTGGACGCGTTGCCGGCCTACAACGCGTCGCGGCTCGCCGAGTGGCGCACGCTGCTTGGCGCCGAGTCGGGGCTCACCGGGGTCCCCGGCGCCGACCCGTGGGTGGTCAGCCGCGCCGACCGACTGCTCCGTGCCATCCCCGCGTCCGGCGCGCAGCTCGAGGTACTCGCCGCGCAGGTCGGCCTCGTGCCGACGGCGCGATAGCGAAGCGACGCCGCGTTGGCACAGCGTGCTGGCGCGGACGGCGCGGACCTCACGCCCCTTGTACTGCCCGGGCCACGAGATCCGTCACCCGGGTCGCCGCCCGCAGGATCCCGGCCTTGCCGCCGCCGCGCGACCGCCTCCCCAGGTGTCCGTCGAGCCAGAGCAGTGACAGGCCGTGCACCACCGACCACGCGGTGGTGACCACGAGCTCGACCTGGTCGGGGCTCGCGCCGGCGCCGGCGACGCCGGACGCGGCGTCGAGCAGCACGTCGAAGGCGCGTCGCGACTCGCGCTTCAGCGCCGGGTCGCCGACGCTCGCCAGCTCGCCCCCGAACATCAGCCGGAACAGCGCCGGTCGCTCCGCGGCGAAGCGCACGTACGCCACGCCGGCCGCCTTCAGGCGCGCGACCGCGTCGTTGCCTGCCGCGGCGGCGGCGGCGTTCATCGCGTCCGCCAGATCGCCGAACGCGCGCGCGCCGACCGCGGCGATCAGCGCCGCCTTGTCCGCGAAGTGGTGCGTCGGTGCCGCGTGCGAGACGCCGACCCGTCGCGCGACCTCGCGCAGCCCGAGGGCGCCGGTGCCCCGCTCCGCGACGACCTCGAGCGCCGCGTCCACCAGCGCCCGGCGCAAGTCGCCGTGATGGTAGCGGTCCGCCGTCTTCCTGCTCATCGCGCTTGACAGTGTAGGGACCCCGCGCCAATCTTGCCACTGTAAAGATTGAGAGGAATCGCGATGCCGCACGCTTCGAATCGTCCCGATCGTTTCCGCCGCCTCGAGCGCGATCACTTCGACGTGATCGTCGTCGGCGCCGGCATCGGCGGCCTGGTGGCTGCTGGTTTGCTGGCACGGCGCGGAAGCTCGGTGCTCGTGCTCGACCAGCACTACGTCGCGGGCGGTAACGCCACCGTGTTCCGGCGTCCCGGCTACGAGTTCGACGTGGGGCTGCACTACATCGGGCAGTGCGGTCCCGGTGGCCCGCTCCCCGGCATCCTCGACGCGGCCGGCGCGGGCGACGTCGCGTTCGCACCGCTCGATCGCGACGGCTTCGACACCCTGGTGTATCCCGACTTCAGCTTCAAGGTGCCGCAAGGCATCGATCGCTATCGCGCAGCGACTGATCGAGCACTTCCCCGCCGAGCGTCGCGGGATCGATCGCTATGTGCGTCTGCTCGAACAGATGAAACGGCTGCAACGCGTCGCGATCAAGCCGCGTGCGGCGCTGGGCGTGCTGCCGCGCTCGCTGCTCGCGCTGCGCTACGCCGACGGCACCCTCGGTCGCTTCCTCGACACGTGCACGGACGATCCGGCGCTGCGCGCCGTGATCGCCGGCGAGAGCGGCGACTACGGTCAGCCGCCGAGTCGCGCGTCGCTCGTGCTCCACGCCGGACTGATGCTCCACTACCTCGACGACGGCGCGTACTATCCCGTCGGCGGCGGGCAGGTCATGAGCGATCGCCTGGCCGCGTCGATCGAGGCGAGCGGCGGCAAGCTGCTGCTCTCGACCCGCGTCCAGCGCATCCTGGTGCAGGACGGACGCGCCGTCGGCGTCGAGCTCGAGAACAAGCACGTCGGCCGGCGCGTCGTGCGCGCCAAGACCGTGATCGCGAACAGCGACATCAAACGCACGCTGCTCGAGCTCGTCGGGTCGGGACCGCTGCGGCGCCGGACCGTCGAGCGCGCGCGCGGCTGGGAGATGTCGCCGGCCCTCGGCGTGCTCTATCTCGGCGCGCTCCGCGCGGGCCTGGGCGCCCGCACCGCCAACACAAACTACTGGATCTTCAACGGCTACGATCAGGAACGGATGTACGCCGACACGCGCGCGGGTCGCTTCAGCGACGATCCCATGGCGTACGTCTCGATCGCGTCGCTGAAGGATCCGACGAACCGTCGCCTGGCGCCCGAGGGCATCGTGAACCTGCAGATCATGACGCTGGCGCCGTCGGCGCCGTCGGCGTGGGGCGTCTCCAACGCGGAGGTCGAGAGCGGCGCTTACAGCGACGTTCCGGCCTATGTCGAGCACAAGCGCGTGCTCGAGCGGCGCTTGATCGCCGGCGCGGAGCGGGTCTTCCCCGGTCTCGGCGAGCACGTCGTGTTCAGCGAGCTGTCGTCGCCGCTGACCCACAGCCGCTACACGCTCTCCAGCGGCGGCACGTCGTACGGCATCGCGCTCACGCCCGCCCAGTTCCTGCACCGCCGTCCCGGCGCTCGCACCGAGATCGACGGACTGGTGCTGTGCGGCGCGAGCCTCAGGACCGGTCACGGCATCATGGGCGCGATGATGAGCGGCGTGATGGCCGCCGCCGAGGTCGCCGGCCCGTCCGTCGTCAAGGACGCGCTCGGGCGTCGCACCGGCGCGGTTCCGCGCCGGACCGGCACACCCGATCAGCCGAGCAGGAAGCGCTCGATCAGCGCGGCGGACGCGTCGGGGAGCTCGGTGGTGAAGTCGTGGCCCGAGCCGGCCAAGAGCTCGAGCTCCGCGCCGTCGATCGCACGCGCCAGGTAGCGCGAGTTCTCCACCGGCATGAGCGCGTCGGCGTCACCGCTCAGGACCAGCGTCGGCGCGTGGATGCGGTCGAGGCGGCGCGCGGTGTCGTGGCGGGATGCGGCGAGGAGCTGGCCGAGTACGCCGCGCCGCGTGAGCGGACGCTCGCGCGCGAGCCGTTGCCACGTCGCGAGCACGTCCGGGCGGCGCGCGAGGAAGGCGGGCGTGACGACGATCGGAGCGGTGTGCGCGACGGCGCGCTCGGCGCCGAAGCGCATGGCGCCGAGCAGTCGCGCCACGCTGCGCAGCGGAGCGCCGTGGCCGGCGCGCCGCCCCGCCGTGGTGCAGCCGAGCGCCAGGCGATCGACGCGCGTCGGATGGCGGAGCGCGAGCTCCTGGGCGATCATTCCGCCGAGCGACATGCCGAACACGTGGGCGCGCTCGATGCGCGCTTGATCGAGCACGCGGGCAGCGTCGTCGGCCATCTCGGCGGTGCTGTACGGAGGCCGCGGCACGCTGCTCCGGCCGACGCCCCGGTTGTCCATCAACACCAGGCGAAAGCGCCGCTCGAGCAACGTTGCAAGATCCAACCAGTGCTCGTGCGTACGCCCGAGGCCGCGGATCAGCAGCAGCGGCGGCGCGGCGGGATCGCCGCGCAGCTCGTAGTAGAGCTCGACCGGGCCTCTTGTCGCGAGCGGCATGCGGCGGAAAGTGCTACAAATCAGCCTGCGATCCAACAAGGAACGACCATGGCACGCAGCATCGAGGAGCTCGTCGAGCACCAGGTCCGGCGCTGGCTCGAAGAACGAGAGATCGCGTCGCGCCGGTCCCAACCGCCGGCCCACGAGGCGCAACATCCGATGATCTCGATCTCGCGCGAGTTCGGCGCGCGCGGGGCGGAGATCGGCAAGCTCGTCGCGGAGCGGCTCGGCTTCCGCTTCTACGCGCAGGAGATCGTCCACGAGGTCGCGCATCGCGCGCACGTACGGCAGCGCGTCGTCGAATCGGTAGACGAGCGTCTGCAGAGCCGGATCGCGCATTTTATCGACGAGATGGTCGAGGGGCGGCTGTTCGCGCCCAGTGACTATCTGCGCAACCTGTCACAGGTGATCATCACGCTCGGCCGCCACGGCAACGGCGTGATCGTCGGGCGCGGCTCGCAGGTGATCCTCGACCCGGCGCTCACGCTGCGCGTGCGCTGCTACGCGCCGCTCGAGACGCGCATCGCCGACGTCGCGCGCCGCGAGAGCATCGGCAAGGCGTCGGCGCGCGCCGAGGTGCTGCGCGTGGACTCCGAGCGCGTCGCGTTCTATCGCCAGCACTTCAACGCCGACGTCACCAGCCCGCTGCTCTACGACCTGTTGCTGAACACCAGCACGCTGGGCGTCGAGGCCAGCGCGGAGCTCGTCCGCGACGCGTTCCATCGGCGTTTCGCCTGAAAAGTCACCCATTTCACGTATGCGCAATGATGCATACAAAAGTTGAACTTGACGTCGGATTCGGTTTGAATCAGGCTGCCCAGCGATGAACGCCAGCGCCGCCACGTCGCGCCCGGTGCGCACCCCGCTTCAGGAGCGGGCCGTACGTACGCGCGAGAAGCTGGTGCTGGCGGCGGAGCGCGAGTTTTCGAGTCGCGGCTATGCGGCGTCCACCGCGCGTTCGATCGCCGAGCGCGCCGGCGTCGCGACCGGCAGCTTCTACCAGTACTTCCCCGACAAGGACGCGCTGCTCCGCGAGCTCGCCGCCGAGCGCTTGCAGACGATCGCGGCGCGCTCGCTCGCGCTGCTCGAGGGCGCGTCCGCCGTGCGCGAGCGCGTGCGCGGGATGGTCGGCATCGTCGTCGACTATCACCGCGAGGATCCCGGATTGCACGCGGTGATCACCGAGCGTCGTCACGCCGACGCGGAGCTCGATCGCCTGACCTCCGCCGCCGAGGCGGCGCTGGTCTCGCGGATCGCGTCGTTGCTCTCGCGTTGGCAGTTCGCCGGCGACGCCGAAGCGACGGCGTTCGTGCTGTTCGGAATGATCGAGGGCGCCGTCCACGCGCACGTGCTCGGGGCGCCGCGCGTCCCCGACGCGCGCTTCACCGACGCGCTCGTCCAAGCCGTGCTCGCCGTCGCCGCCCCCACGGCGGTCTGAACCATCGTTCAAGAGGAAACCCGCATGCCGAACATCAAGCTCGACGCTGAATGGACCCGCCTGCTCGACAGCTACAAGGCCGATCACCAGCACCCGGTGAACCAGAGCTGCCACAAGCTCGGCATCCCGATGATCGCCAGCTCGTTTCCCATCGGCGCGACGCTCGTCGGCCTGCCGCTCGCGACCGCGCTCTTCACCGTCGGCTGGGGCTTCCAGTTCGTCGGCCACGCGTTCGAAGGCAAGAAGCCGTCCTTCGTCGAGGACAAGCGCGCCCTGATCGTCGGTCTGCTCTGGTGGGCGCAGAAGTCCGGCCTCGCCGAGATCCACGAAACGCGCTTCGACGCACCGCCGTCGCACGTGGTCGCGGAAGCGACGCTCGCAGGCGCGATCGCCGCCTGATCGCCGACTGGGCCTGATCGCCGACTGCTCGCCGCCTGCTTGCCGGTCCGGCGCGGAACCTCGCGTCGAGCTTCGACGTCACGAGATCGGGTTCAGGTGAGGAGAAGGGCGATTCGTGACGTGTGGGGCGTCACGAGATCGGGTTCAGGTGAGGAGAAGGGCGACTCGTGACGTGTGGGACGTCACGAGATCGGGTTCAGGTGAGGAGAAGGGCGATTCGTGACGTGTGTGGCGTCACGAGATCGGGTTCAGGTGAGGAGAAGGGCGACTCGTGACGTGTGTGGCGTCACGAGATCGGGTTCAGGTGAGGAGAAGGGCGACTCGTGACGCGTGTGGACGTCACGAGATCGGGTTCAGGTGAGGAGAAGGGCGACTCGTGACGTGTGGGACGTCACGAGATCGGGTTCAGGTGAGGAGAAGGGCGACACGTGACGCGTGTCGCGTCACGAGATCGGGTCCAGGTGAGGAGAAGGGCGACTGGTGACGCGTGGGACGTCACGAGATCGGGGCTCGCGACGCGGAGCGACGCGGAGCGGGTGGTTCCGCGCCGGACCGGCAAACCCGACCCGGGTCACTGGCAGTCGTAGCGCTGGTAGGTGACGCCCGCTTCGGAGCGGAGCGCGTACACCACGCCGCCGTCGTCGAGCACGGCGAAGTCGCGGAAGCTCTCTTCCGGCAGCGTGTTCGCCGGGAGCACCGCGCCGCCGACGACGTCGCCGGTCGCGCCGTCCAGGCACGAGAGCGTGACGGTGGCGGCGCCGCCGGGGCGCTGCAGCTCCACGGCGAAGTAGATCGTGCCGGCGCGGTCGCTGTCGAGCAGCAGGATCTGGATCACGACGGGGAACAGCGCGAGCTCGCGGCTGAAGCGCGTGGCGCCCGACGCGCGGTCGGTGCTGGTGACGCGCACGCGGCCCGCGGTGGCGTCGACGATCACGGCGCCGAGCAGCGCCGTTCCGTCGCGGCTGGGCCGCCCCGCGAGCGTGCTCTGCGGGTCGGCAGGCGTGCCGCTGGTGTCGCCGAGCTTGACCAGCTCGCTGTGCCGGCGCTCGGCGTACACGTCGTTGCCGTCGGTGAAGATGCCGGTGACCTCGCCGGGATCGGCGATCTTGCCGCCGACCAGCGGCAGCTTGCCGCGCACGGCGCCCGAGGCGTCGTAGAGCGCGACGTTCTTGTCGCCGTGGCGGTCGAGCACGGCGATCGAGCCGTCCTTCGCGACGGTCACGTCCTCGGGCGTCGGCTGATCGAGGCGGATGTCGGTCCCGGGCCGGCCGTCGGCGCCGCGACGCACGAGGCGGCCGTTGATCTCGTCGAGCACGATCACGCGGCCCTTGCCGTCGACCGCGACGCTCATCGGACCCATCGGATCGCCCTCTTCGGGCCGCGTGTGCCCGAGCTGGTCGGGACCGGAGCCCCACGACGCGAAGAACTTCTTGCCGGCGCGGCCGGTCGCCGCGGGCGCCGGTGCGCGCGTGCTCGCAGGCCCTCGCGCGGTCGCCGTGGCGGCGCGCGGCGGCTCGTGCGCCGTCGGCGTGGCGGTCGCGCGTGACGTCGGCTCCGGCGGCGGACGCCGGGTCCCGACGCGGTACGCGACCAGGAGCGCGATCGCCGACGCGAGCAGAGCGATCCCGCCGACCACGCGCCCGGGGCGCCGACCCGCCACGCGGCTAGTACCCCGTGCGGCGGATCGCGTGATAGGCGGTCGACGCCGTGCGCATGCCCGAGGTGCAGCCGTACGAGCAGCCCTTGCACTCGTACGCGTACATCGAGCCCCAGCCGTCGCCGTGATCGTAGATGAAGATGTGCCCGGCGCCGTTCTGCCGGTACACCATCGCGTCCGCGACCTGCACCGCGCCGCGGTCCACGGTGGACCACTGGCTCGTGTCCTGGCTGAAGTCGAGGGTGCTGTACGGATGCGAATCGACCGTCATGTCGCTGTTGCTCGACGGCACCTGCCACACCTTGCCGGCGAGGCCCGAGCAGTCGCCGCCGTAGCTGCCGCCGTGCGTGCAGCTCGGGCAGTTGCCGCTGCACGAGCCGGCGTTGCTCGCACTCGGGCCCTGCGGCAGGAAGCGCCCATGGCCCCACCAGTACGAGAAGCCGACGCCCGACTTCGCGCGATCGATCGCGGCCTGGTGCAGCGCGTCCGTGGGACTGCCGCCCGTGCCGCCGCTGCCGCTCGCGCCGCCGCTGCCGCCCGCGCCGCCGCTGCCGCCCGCGCCGGGGGCGCCGGCGGACCCGCACGCGCAGTCGCCGGGACAGCTCGTGCAATCTTCCGTGACCGGGTCGCACTTGCCGTCGCCGCAGACCGCGGCGGGCGCGCCCGGGTCGGCCGGCCACGCGCCGGTTCCGCCCGCCGCGCCGCCACTGCCGCCCGCACCGCCGCTTCCGCCGCCGGCGCAGACGCTGCTGCACGCCGGATCACCGTGCGTCGCGCACGCGCACGAGTCGAGGCACGTCGTGCATCCGCCGCACTGGCCGTTGCCGCACGTCGAGGAGCCCGACGCGCCGGCGGCGCTGCCACCGTCCGCCGCGCTGCAGCCGGCGGCAAGCGCCAGCAGTGAACCCAGCGCGACGGACAAGAGCGTGCGGAAGCGAGGTGTCCCCATGGCCGGCCCAGGATACCACGCGCGGCCGGACCCGAGGTCAAATCGTCCCGTCGCGAAGCCAGTGTCCGAAGCGTTCGCCGATCATCAGCGTGGCCAGGTTCGTGTTCGAGCTCGGGATGGTCGGCATCAGGCTCGCGTCCGCGACGAACAGGCCCTCCACGCCGCGCACGCGGCCGAACTGATCGGTGGCCGCGCCGGCGTCGTCGTCCGCGCCCATCGGCACCGTGCCGCACGGGTGGTAGCCGGAGCCCGTGCTCTTGTCGATCCAGCGGGCGAGGGCGTCGCGGCTCGACAGCACGCGCTCGCCCGGCCAGAAGAACGTCGACAAGAGCTCGCGCATCGGCGGCGTGCGCGCGCACAGCCACGCGAGCTCCAGCGCCTCGACCGCGCGCGCGCGATCCTCGGGATGCTCGAGGAAGTGCGAGTCGAGGCGCGGGAGCGCGTGCGGATCCGCGCTGGGCCACGCGATCGTGCCGCTGCCGCGCGGCTTGCCGACGCAGCACATGCAGCGTGACCACCGGGAACTCGATCGACGGCAGCGGCAGGTGGGAGCCGGGCTGGAGCTGCATGTCCGCGGGAAACGCGCTGCCTTCGGACGTGTAGCGGAGCACGGTCTGGATCAGCGGGTCGCCCGTGTGGCTCACGCCGGGAAGCGGCACCAGGATGATCGCAGCGCCGGGGTGATCGAGCAGCCGCGCGCCGACCGCGGGCACGTCCGCGACTGGCTCGACGCCGAGACGTTCGAGCTCGCGCCGCGGGCCGATGCCGGAGCGGAGCAGGATCCCCGGCGTGCACACCGCGCCGCCGCTCAGCACGACGCGGCGCGCGCGGATCACTTCGACGCTGCCGTCGCGCTCGACCTCGAGTCCGCTCACGCGCCGTCCGTCGAACAGCACGCGGCGCACCAGCGTGTGCGGCGCGATGCGCAGGTTGTCGCGCGCCCGGGTCGCCGGCGTGAGGTAGCAGCGTGCGGCGCTCATGCGCACGCCGTCGATCTTGTTCATCGCGTGCGGGCCGTAGCCGCTGCTGCCCGGCGCGTTGTGATCCGGGCACGCGCGGAAGCCGAGCTGCTTGCACGCGTCGAGGAACGCGCTCTGCCACGGCACGCGTTCCGCAGGCGGATGGCGGCGCACCGGGATCGGTCCGTCCTGCCCGTGGTCGTCCGTGTCGAAGTCCAGGTCGTGCTCCAGGCGCTTGAACGCCGGCAGACACCGCTCGTAGCTCCACTCCGGCAGTCCGCGCGACGCCCACTCGTCGTAGTCGTAGGGTTGACCGCGGAGCGCGATGCAGGTGTTCACCGCCGAGGAGCCGCCGACGACCTTGCCGCGCGGGAAGTCGAACAGCACCTGCCCCGCCACAGGGCGATGCGACAAGCCCCAGTCGTGATCGCGCATGGAGTTGCGCGTGCCGTCCTGCAAATCGCGCGGAACCGCGCACGGGTCGGCGTAGTCCGGCCCTGCCTCGACCAGCAGCACGTCCTTCGCGCCGTTCTCCGTCACGCGCGCGGCGATCACCGAGCCCGCGGATCCGGCGCCCACGACGACCAGGTCTCCGTCCATGACCCGGCGGAGATAGGGCGGGCGGATGTGGCGGGCAAGCGTGCCACACGGGTGAGGCGAAACGGGGCAGGTTCCGCGCCGGGCCGGCATCCTTCCGGCCTGGAAGCTCCCGGCATGGAAGCTGCACGGCCCGGGCGAGGAGACACAACACATGGACTACGCGGAGTTCCTCCACCAGGTGCGGACGCGCACCGGCCTCGCCCACGATCGCGAGGCCCGGCGCGCCGCCGCGGCCACCCTGGAGATCCTCGGACAACATCTGCCGGGCAACGACCGGGACGCGGTGTGCCGGCAGGTGCCGGCGGAGATCGCGCAATTGCTTCGTCGCCGCCACTACGACGGCGACATCGAAGCCGACGATTTCTTCGAGCTGGTGAGCGAGCTCGAAGGCGTCGGTATCGGCTTCGCGCTCGAGCACGCCGAGGTGGTGTGCCAGGTGCTGGCCGACGCCGTGGACGCCGAGGGGCGCCGGCACCTGACGGTGAACGTGCTGCCGTCGCTGGCGCGCCTGTTCGAGCCGCGCGGGACGCCGTCACCGGTGCCGTCGCACGTACACGACCACGCGGTTGTGCCGGGCGAGGGACACACGCTCGCGAGCGGTCATCCGGGCAGCTACCGGCCGATCAGCGAGGCGCACGGCCTCGCCCACGCGGACTCGATGGTCGCATCCGACAATCCGCACGGCGACGTGAAGCTCTCGACGACGCGCGGCTTGTCCCAGGAGCGCTTCCACGAGACGCTCGCGAACGGACGGCCCGGGAGCAAGCGATCGCTCAGCGACACGAAGGGATGACGCCGCGGCGCGAGCTCGGCGACGGCGCGTGGATCGAGACGGACGCGGTCTGGATCGCGCCGCGCGAGGCGGACCGCTGTCTGGCGGCGCTGCTCGCCGGTCTGGTGTGGGAGCAGCGCGAGATCGAGCTGTTCGGCAAGCGCATCCTGCAGCCGCGCTTGATCGCCTGGGCCGGCGCTGCGCCGTATCGCTACTCCGGCCAGACGCTCGAGCCGCGCGCGTTCACGCCGGCGCTCGACGCGTTGCGCCAGGCCGTCGAGCGCCGGGCCGGCGCGCGCTTCAACCACGCGCTCGTCAATCGCTATCGCGACGGACACGACAGCATGGGCTGGCACGCCGACGACGAGCCGGAGCTCGGCGTCGATCCCGTGGTCGCGAGCGTGTCGTTCGGCGCGTCGCGGCGCTTCGTGCTGCGGCACAAGAAGAAGAAGGGCCAGGCGCTCGAGGTCGAGCTGGGGCACGGCGCGCTGTGCGTGATGGGCGGCACGTGCCAGCGCTTCTACCGCCACGCGGTGCCGCGCACGCGCGCGGTCGTCGGCGAGCGCGTCAGCGTGACGTGGCGGCTGATCAGCGCTTGAGCGTCACGGGCACCAGCCGCTCGCGGACAGGTCCTCGCCCGCCGCGCACGTCTGCTCCGGTGCCTTCGCCGTAGTGCGCGTCGATGAACGCGCGCAGCGAGGCCTCGTCGAGGCACGTCGCCTTGTAGTGGCTGCCCCACGCCGACGCCGCGACGGTCACGTCCAGATCCGGATCGGGGACGACGACCAGGCGCGCGCGCCGGCCCAGCGTCGCGCACAGCACGTCCACGGAGGCCGTGTCGTAGAGGTCCTTCAGGGCGGCGGGCACCGACGGGTCGTCGGTGTTGTAGGCGAGCACCACCGCGCCGTGCTCGAGCGAGTGCACCAGGAAGCCCCACGGCACGGGCTGGTCGTAGATCCGGTAGTCGGCCCAGATCGGATAGTGCTTGCCGGTCATCGGCGGGTTGTGCGGGTAATGCACGGCAGCGCACACGTCGATGTGATCGCGCACCGTGTCGTCGGCCGCGTCCTCTGTCGTCACCGTGCAGGTCGGCGTGGGATGCGTCACCACGACGTTCTTCACGCCGGGCGGCGCACCCTGGACCCCCGCGGACGGCGAGCCGCCGTCCGACGAAGAGCACGCGCACGCGAGCAGGGCGAGCGGCGCCAGGAAGCGAAGCGTCACGCGCGTGATCTAGCACAAGCGCTGCCATGGGATGCCGGTCCGGCGCGGAACCCCGCCGGGAGGCGCGGCGGCGCTCGGCGCTGGCTCGCACGGCGCCCGCGGTGTAGATCGACGCCGTGGAAACGCATCGCAAGGCGCACTTCGTCGCGCTCGTCGAGCGCGCGACGCAAGCGCGGCTCGAGGGCATGCAGCGACGTCACGCGTGCTGCGTCGCGCCGGGGCTCGGCGCACCGGCGCTGGCGCGCCTGTGGCGCGCCGAGCGCCTGCCCGCCGACGCCGAGCTCGACGCGCTCGCCGAGCGGCTCTCGGACTGGGCGCTGGGCTTGGTGCCGCCCGAGCCGCGACCGTACGCGCCGGAGGATCTCGAGCGTTGAGGCCCTGCGCGCTGCTGCTCGGCTTGCTGCTCGTCGCGTGCCACCACCGCGCGCCTCCCGGGCGGGTCGTCGATCGCAGCGACGGCGCGCTGCCGTCGCTCGTCGTGCACCGCGTCGCGCCGGGCGCGATCGTCATCGACGGCCACGCCGACGAGGCGGCGTGGAAGGGCGCGGCGAGCACCGCGCTGTTCGTGAACCCGGGCAGCGGCAAGCCCGCGCCGGCCTCGCGCGTGAACGCCGTGGCGCGGCTGCTCTGGGACGACGCGCGCCTGTACGTGACCGCGACGGTGTACGACGACGCCGCCGCGACGCCGTTCTCCCGCGACGCGGTCGATCCGCACATCTGGGAGCGCGCGAGCGGCGTGGAGCTGATGCTGCAGCCCGGCGATCGCGGCGACAACCGCGACTACTACGAGATCCAGGTCGACCCGGCCGGGGCCGTGTGGGACACGCGCTTCGACGACTACAACCAGCCGGTGGGCGGCGGCCGCTTCGGTCACCAGGAGTGGAAGAGCGGACTCGAGCGTCGGGCCAGCGTCGACAAGAGCGCGGGCAGCTGGACGCTGGAGATCGCCCTGCCGTGGTCGAGTGTGGCGCCGCCGGCGCGCGGTTCCGCGCCGCCCCGACAAGACCAGACCTGGAGAGCGAACCTGTACAGCTTCCGCGACGGCCAGCGCGATGCCCTGGCCTGGTCGCCGATCCTCGGTCAAGGCAACTTCCACCGGGCGTCGCGCTTCGGTCGGATCACCTTCGTGAAGTGAGGAGAGCCAGCAGCCGCCGCGCGAAGTCGCGTGGCCACGGCTTCGCGAACGTGAGCTCGGCGTCCGTGCACGGCTCGGGCTTCGCCGAGAGCAGCACGCGACGCACGCGCGGGTAGGCCGCCCTCGCGACGGCGAGCAGCGCGATGCCGTCCGGGCCACCCGGCATGTCGAGATCGGTGACGAGCACGTCGACGGTGTTGTCGATCAACACTTGCAGCGCCTGGGCGGCGCTCGGCGCGGTCAGCACGACGAACGTCGCCGCCAGCGCGCGCGCGAGGGCGCCCAGTACGAGCGCGTCGTCGTCCACCACCAGGACGCGGGGTTTTCCTGGTCGCGGACCCACGGCGCTGCACCCTATGTCCAGACCTGGATGAGGTAAACCGCAGGATTGTCGTCGCCCTGAACTATACGTCTCTCCAACGGAAGATCGCGACGCGCTATTCGACGGACTGGCCAGATGGTCGCGTCGCGTCAGGACATCGTCACCAAGTTCGGTCGCAGGGTCCGCGAGCTGCGCCTCGAGCGCGCGCTGAGCCAGGCCGCGCTGGCGGAGCGCGCCGACGTGACGCCGGAGTACGTGAGCCGCATCGAGTGCGGGCGCGTCGGTCCGTCGATGGAGATGGTGGAGCGGCTGGCGCGGGCGATGTCCGTGGAGCCGTCGGTGCTGTTCGAGTTCGGCGCCGGCCGGACCGGCCAGGACCCCTCGCTCGTCCGCTTGCTCGACGTCGCCCGCCACGGCACCAACGACCAGCGCCTGCTCATCCTGCAGCTCGCCGAGACGGTCGTGCGGCGCCGCCGACCGCGCCGGACCGGCACGCGGCGATAGTGTAGAATCGCCGCGTGTACCGGTGGCGGCGTCTCTGGGTCCTGTTGGCGCTTTCGAGCGCGGCGTGCGGCGGCTCGCCGGACGCGACGGCGCCCGGCAGCGATCCGCCGCCCGTGTCCACCGACCGCGGCAGCGGGCCGGCCGGGCTCGTCGATCCGTTGATCGGCACCGGCTACGCGCAGTCGCCGGATCCGGTGGGCGGCGGCAAGGGCGGCGCGACGTTTCCGGGTGCGACGCTACCGTTCGGCATGGTGCAGTGGAGCCCGGACACGCCGGCGGCGTCGCCCGAGGGCTATCTGTACGACGACGACAAGATCGTCGACTTCAGCCTCACGCACCTCGACGGGGCGGGCTGCTCGGGCGAGCGCGATTTTCCGATCTTCGCCACGCTCGGCGCGCCGGACGTCATGCTCGACCCATCCGACGGGTTCAGCCACGACGACGAGATCGCGAGCCCCGGCTTCTACGAGGTCAAGCTCGCCTCGGGCATCCAGGTGGACATCACCGCGACCGCGCGCACCGGGTTCGCGCGCTTCGCCTTCCCCGACGCCGACGGTCACATCTCGATCGCGTCCGGCATGAGCAAGGACCGGCTGTTCTCCCAGGCGTTCGATCTGGAGGTCGCCGGCAAGGACACGGTCACCGGCTCGCGCATCACGCAGATGTTCTGCCTCGCCGCCGCGAGCTACCACATCTACTTCGCCGCGCGCTTCGACCGGCCGATCGCCAGCGCGACGCCGTGGGACGGCGGCGAGCTGCAGCCGGGTCAGAGCCAGGTCTCGACCACCAACGGCGGACTGTCGCTCGGCTTCGACACGAGCCGGCGGCGCGTCGTGCAGATGAAGGTCGGGCTGTCGTACACCAGCGTGGAGGAGGCGAAGGCGAACCTCGACGCCGAGAACCCCGGCTGGGACTTCGACGCCGTACATCAGGCCGCGATCGACGCGTGGAACGGCTATCTCGGGCGCGTCGAGATCGAAGGCGGCAGCGACGCCGATCGCACAAGCTTCTACACCGCGCTCTATCACTCCTTCCTGCAGCCCGTGACGTTCAACGACGTGGACGGCTCGTTCCCGGGCTTCGACGGCAAGCCGTACAAGGTCGCCCAGGGCAGCACGCGCTACGCGACGTTCTCGGGCTGGGACATCTACCGCTCGTGGATCCATCTGGTGAGCGTGCTCGCGCCGACCCAGGCCAGCGACATGGTGCGATCGCTGGTGGACGCCGGCGGGGAGTGCGGCGCGTTGCCGAAGTGGGCGCTCGCCAACGACGAGACGGCTGTCATGGTCGGCGACCCCGCCGACGGCATCATCGCCGGCGCGTGGGCGTTCGGCGCGCGCGACTTCGACACGTCGAAGGCGCTCGCGCTGATGCTGAAGGGGGCGAACCAGGTCGGCGCCGCCTGCAACGGCCACGTCGCGCGCCCCGGCCTGAAGGCGTATCTGGACCGCCACTACTGTCCGATGGACGATCCGGACGCGCCGCAAGGTCCGCCGTCCACGACCGAGGAGTACTCCGTCGCGGACTTCGCCATCGCCCAGTTCGCCAAGGCGCAAGGGGACGCCGTGAACGCCGCGACCTTCCTCGATCGCGGCAGCTGGTGGAAGAACGTCTACGATCCGTCGCTCACGGAGCGCGGCTTCACGGGCTACGTGCAGCCGCGCCTTGCCAGCGGCGTGTTCCAGAACGTCGCCGTGGACAGCCGCACCGGCTTCGTCGAGGGCAACTCCACGCAGTACACCTTCTTCCCGACCCAAGACGTGCCCGGGCTGATTACCGCGGTCGGCGGCGACGCCATGCTGATCGCGCGCCTCGATGATCTCTTCACCGAGCTCAACGCCGGCGTCGGGCATCCGTACTTCTACATGGGCAACGAGCCCGAGTTCGGTACGCCGTGGGAGTACGCGTTCGCCGGCGCCCCGTGGCGCACGCAGGCCGTCGTGCGCCGCATCCTGACCGAGGTGTTCACGCCCAAGCCCGACGGGCTGCCGGGCAACGACGATCTGGGCGCGACCAGCGCGTGGCAGGCGTGGGCAATGCTCGGTCTGTATCCGGAGGTGCCCGGCGTCGGCGGCCTCGTCGTCGGCAGCCCCACGTTCCCGAAGGCGACCATCCATCTGGAGAACGGCAAGAGCATCGTCATTACCGCCGACGGCGCGGCGCCGGACGCGCCGTACGTGCAGAGTCTCGCCGTCGACGGCAAGCCGACGACGAGCACCTGGCTCACCTGGGACCAGCTGAAGGACGGCGCGACGCTCGACTTCGTGCTGGGCAAGAACGGGAACAAGGCCTTCGGCAGCGCGCCCGCCGATCGTCCGCCGTCGTTCTACCCGTGACAGGGTGTTGCCGGTCCGGCGCGGAATCCCACTGACGTCGATCATCTGTTCCGGGTGGGGACGACCTGGTAGCGTTCGCCGCGGAGGTGGCAATGCGTCTTGTCCGACTGTTTCCCATATTGGCGATGGCAACTCTGATGGCCGGATGTCCACGACCGATCACGGTCAAGAACGTCAACGAGGTCATTCACGTTTGTCACACCGACGTGAAGACAGTGCGCGACGCGTTCGGAATGCCGCTCTCCGTAGGAATGATGAACGGCGTCGTGACGAATCTCTACAGCGGCATGATCGTCGCCTACAAGAACGACATCGTCGTCGACGTCGTGGTGAACCCGCCCGGGATCGTCGAGCTGCAGAACCGTTGCGCCCGCCACGCATCCGGCGGTGCGCGGCACCCCTTCGCGCGCCGGTAGACCGGGGGGAGTGCGCCCGCTCACATCGCCTGACCCGGGCGCGGGCGACTACCGGGTGCACCTTCTCGAGAGCGTCACGGCGTGCTGCCCCCTGACGGACCAGGTCGCGGTTTCCGTGGGGTTCCGCGCCGGACCGACATCCCCCTGGCAATCCCGTCGCGGGCTCGACTAGGCTGCGCCGATGCAGCAGGCGCAAATCGGCGGGAACGTTGGACCGTTCATGGAGCGTTCCACGGGGCAACAAACCGGCGGGTACGTATCCGGCAACTTCACGTTCGAAGCGCAGAGCGACGTCTCGAACATGATGCCGATGATCCAGCAGGGCCTGGTGAACGGGGTCACGCGCGTGTTGCAGCAGAAGCTGGACGCGAACCAGGTGGCGCTCGCCACGCTGGCGCAGAGTCTGCCTCACTTCATTCCGGAGATCATCGCGATGAGCGGCGCCGCGGCGTACGGCGCGCAGATCACGAACCTGCAGCTGCAGCTCCAGCTGGGGGCTGGCGGTGTGCCGGCCGCGCCGCAGCCGCCGCAGCAGATGCCGCCCACGCCGATGCAATCACTGCAGAACTCGCTCGCCCAGAAAGCGCAGGACCGGCTCGACCCGAGCAACTACGACGTGCGCGCGCAGGTCAACGTCGGTGGCTTCAAGATCAAGGCCAGCACCGACGGCGGGCTCGACACCGCCGGCCTGATGAACCAGGCCAAGGACAAGGCCAAGTCCACGGTGATTTGGTGGGGTATTGGCTGCTTGATCATCGGCATTGTCGTGCTCGGGCTGCTGGGGCTCGCCTGGTACGTCTACAGCGGCGTCAAGAGTGGGAGCACGCCTTCGGCGGCGAAGACCGCGACGACCACCGCCTGGGACGGCAAGACGCCGCTCACGTGCTCGATGAACCAGCACCTGAAGATCGACGGCGTGACGGCGAGCATCGCGAGCGGCGCGGCGGTGACGGCGTCGGGCAACTGCACCCTCGAGATCAGCGGCTCGAACATCACGGCGCCGACCGGCATCGACGCGTCCGGCAACGCCAACGTGACGGTCACAGGCGGCAGCATCACGAGCAGCGATCTCGCCGTGACGGCGAGCGGCAACGCCCATGTCACGTTCTCGGGGACGAAGGTCAGCGGCAAGACGAAGAAGGCCGGCCTCGCCAAGATCACCGGCCCCTGAACGGCTGCTTCAGAACGTCCCGCTCAGCGCGATGCCGGCGCGGTCGCGGCCGAGCACCGGCGCGACGGCCAGCGTCGGCGGCGGGACGTCCTCTGTCGCGATCGCCGTCGCGTCGATCACGGACGCGGCGACCATGCCGATCAGGAGTCCGGCGACGGCGCAGCTCTGGCGATCGGAGCTGGAGCACATCGCCTCGGCGGTCAGCCCCAGCCCTACCGGCGCCCCCAGGCGCAACCCGAAGCTGCCCCAGAACTTCCTGCTGTGCCCGTGGATCGCATGCACGAGCGGCGCGCCGAAGCCGTACGCGATGCCGCCGAGGATGACGGGTCCGGCGTTGCTGCTCTCGACTCCGAGCTGGGACAGCACGAGCACGCCGGACGCCGCGTCGACGATCAGCGTCTGGTAGCCGTACCAGTGTCGCCCGGGCCGTGGCGGCGCGACGTCCGCCGGCACCGGCTCCAGCACCGGCGCCGGATTCGCGGGCGCCGGGGGAGGCGACGCGGGCGGCGCGCCGGTCCAGTCGTGGGTGATCGCGCCCGGCGGCGGGGGAGGGGGCGGCGGCAGCGCGCCCTCCGCCATGGCGTGCGACGCGCCGAGCAGCACCGCCACCGCCGTCGACGCGACCCTCGCCTTCATCAGAACGTTCCGGTCACGGCGACGCCACGCCGGGTGTCGTCGATCATCGGCGCGATCGCGACCGTGGGCCCGGTGGGCACCGGCTCGCGCGCGATCACCGTGCTGTCGATCAGCATCGCGATCGGCACGCCCAGGGCCAGCCCGGCGACGACCGACGTCATGCGGCACGAGTCGCCGTCGCCGCCGGCAGTGTCCGGACGCGAGCACGTCGTCGCGGCCAGCGTCGCGCCGATGCCCATCGGCAACACGACGCGCAGCCCGAGATCCAGCGCGGCCTTGTCGAGATGGCCGTGCACCGCGTGGACGACGGGTCCGCCCAGCGCGTAGGCGCCGAGCCCAACCGCGGTCACCGTCCCGAATTGCCTCGCGCCCGTGCCTGCCAGCATCACGCCCGCCGACGCCGCGTCGACGAGGAGCGTCTGGTATCCGTACCAACGCGTCGCGCGCGCCGCCGCGGTGGGCCGATCCGGCGCGGGCGGAAGCCATGTCCAGCGGTAGCCGTATAGCGACGGTTGCTGTGGCGCTGGCGGCACGGTCCCGGCGTCGGTCTGTGACGGGGGGACGACAGGCCCGGCCGCCAGCGCCGGCGCGCCGGCGGCGATCGCGGCCGAAAGCGCCAGCGCAGCGGTGGTGAATCGGGGCATGCACGGGTTGCATAGCAACCCGCATGCCGACCCGGCGCGAGCGACTACTCGCCGTCGTCCTTGCCGAGCAGCTCCGCGATCGCGCCCTCGCGCGTGGGCAGGCCCTGCACGGCCGCCAGGTGATGCAGCAAGAGCGCGCGGTTGTCGGTGACGTTGAGCGTCTGCATCTCGAGGGCGCCGATGCGATCTTCCGGCGTGAAGACGCCGGCCACCTTCTCCATGCTGAGCTTGTCCGGGTGATACGTCATGTGCTCGGCCTGCGTGTCCACGATCGTGTAGTCGTCGCCGCGGCGCAGCTCGAGCGTGACCTTGCCGGTGATGCTGGGCGCGACCCAGCGCATCAGCGCGTCCTTGAGCATGAGCGCCTCGGGATCGTACCACTTGCCTTCGTAGAGGATGCGTCCCAGGCGGCGCCCCAGGCTGAAGTAGAGGTCCAGCGTATTTTCGTTGTGGATGGCGCTGAGCAGGCGCTCGTACACGATGTGGAGTAGCGCCATGCCCGGCGCCTCGTAGATGCCGCGGCTCTTGGCGTCGATGACGCGGTTCTCGATCTGGTCGCTCATGCCGAGCCCGTGGCGGCCGCCGATCTTGTTCGCGTCGAAGAACAGGTCGAAGAGCGAACCATAGCGCTGGCCGTTGATCGCCGCGGGTACGCCGCGCTCGAGCTCGACCGTGACCTCCTCGGTCTTGATCGCCACGTCGGGCTTCCAGAACGCGACGCCCATGATCGGCTGCACGATGCGGATGCCGCTGTCGAGCTGCTCCAGATCCTTGGCTTCGTGGGTCGCGCCCAGCACGTTCGAGTCCGTGCTGTACGCCTTCTCCGTGCCCATCCGGTACGGCTTGCCGATGGACTCCAGAAATTCGCTCATCTCCTTGCGTCCGCCGAGCTCGTCGACGAAGCGCTGGTCGAGCCACGGCTTGTAGATGGTGAGCGCCGGATCGACGAGGATGCCGTAGCGGAAGAAGCGCTGGATGTCGTTGCCCTTGTGCGTGCTGCCGTCGCCGAACACGTGCACGCCGTCTTCGCGCATCTGGCGCACGATCGCCGTCGTCGTGACGGCACGGCCAAGCGGCGTGGTGTTGAAGTACTTGCGTCCGCCGCTCGACAAGTGGAACGCGCCGCACTGGATCGCGACGATCCCCTCGCGCACCATCGCCTCGCGGCAGTCGATGGACTTCGCGGTCTTCGCGCCGTGCTCCAGTGCGATGGGCGGGATGTCCGCGACGTTCTTCTCGTCGGGCTGAGCGAGATCCGCGGTGTAGCAATGCACCTCTACGCCCTGCTTGCTCATCCATGCCACGGCGGCGCGGGTGTCGAGGCCGCCGGAGAAGGCGATGCCGATCTTCGTTCCAGGCTCGGGAAGCTTGCGATGGATCCGGCTCATGGGGTCGCGGCATAGCAGGCCACCCGCATCGCGTCCATCAGCCGGAGCGCCCCGGTTTCGTCGATGGTTGGCTCACGGTATTCCGGCGCGCGTGACGTCGCCGAGCGACGCGGCTACCATCCGGGCGATGCGCGGGGCGCGGATAGCGATGGTCGTAACGCTCGTCGTGGCAGCTGGCTGCGCGCACGGCACCGACGCGGGGTCCGGCTCGGGTGGCGCCGGCGGCGCCGATGCGTCGGACGACGGCGCGTCGGGCAACGCCGGCGCGTCGGGCAGCGCTGGCGCGTCGGGCAGCGCCGGCGCGTCGGGCAACGCTGGCGCGTCGGGCAACGCTGGCGCGTCGGGCAACGCTGGTGCGTCGGGCAGCGCTGGTGCGTCGGGCAGCGCCGGCGCGTCGGGCAGCGCCGGCGCGTCGGGCAGCGCCGGTGCGTCGGGCAGCGCCGGTGCGTCGGGCAGCGACGGCGGCGCGGGCAGCGCGGGCACGGATGCGGGTGGCGGCGGCTCGGGCGGCAGCGCGGGCACGTCGGGCTCGGGCGGAAGCGACGCCGGCTCGGGCGTCCCGCCGCTGCTCGTGACCGACGACGACACCGGCAAGATCTATGCGCTCGACACCAGCGGCGCCGTGCTCGCGACCTACGACTCGCCCGTGACCGGGCCGCGCGGCGTAGCCCACGACCGCGCGAGCCTGGACGGATTCTGGGTCGTCGGCACGGGCGACCTGCTCCACTTCTTCAAGGTCGATTGGTCCGGCACGCTGAAATACTCGATCGTCGTCAAGACCTCGTTCGCCGATCCGCGCGGCCTCGACTACCTGGCCGACGCCGGGCACGGGGACAAGCTCGTGCTGATCGGCACGAACAGCTCGCCGACGGACGTCGTGTGGGCCTACGATCTTTCCGGCACGCGCCAGCTCGAGGCCTCGTTCTACACCGGGGGTATGGCGCGCTCCGGCGCTTGGGGCGTGGCCGCGGTGGCGGCCGGCAGCGGACTCATCGATCGCTGGACCACGTGGGACGACGCGTCGCTCCAGCTCTGGGACAGCGCGGGCACCCTGACGCAGTCGCTGTACCCCAGCGTGGTCCACCCGCGCGGCGTGAACATCACGGCGAGCGGCGACTTCTGGATGGTGGCGGACGACACCAAGATCGTCCACCTGGATTCAAGCGGCACCAAGCTTGGCTCCTTCGCCGCGCCGGGCACCAAGCCGCAGGGGCTGTCGTACAACCCATAATCGCGGACGAACTACTGAACGATCAGCGCGAGCACCGCGCCGGGATCGATGCGCCGGCCGTAGCGGACGACGCGCGCGCCGGCCGGCGGCGCGCCGTCACTGCAGCCGCGCCGGCCGTCCACGCACAGGATGAAGTGGTTCAGGGCGGCGCGCGACGCGATCGACTCGTGCGTCCAGAAGCCTGCCACCTCGATGTGCCAGCGCGTGTCCGGATCGGCGCGGTGACGGAGCTCCAGATCGGGAAACACCAGCGCTTCGCCCGCCACCAGCGGCGGCGGGTCGCGCACGACGCTCCAGTCCGGCGCCAGTGACTCGAGCTCGCGCGCCAGGCGATCGACGATCGGCGCGTCTTGCGCGACGCCGCCGCGCCGGCGCGCGAGACCCTGCTCCGCGCGCAGCGCGAGCGTCCAGTCGCCGGGCTGCCGCGGCAGGCTGCACGTGGCCCGGAGCTCCCAGCGCTCGCAGTCGCCGAGCTCGCGTGCCAACGACGCCAGCGCGCGACCGTACAGCTCCGTTCGCCGGAACAACGCGAACGGTCCGGAGATCGCGAGATCGATCCGCGGATCTTCCTCCTCTGTCCGCGACGCCGGCGCAGAGCCGCGCGCGGCGCAGATCAGTCCCAGCCGGCGGGCGCGGCGGACCACGGCGCCGCCGCCGGCGTCGGCGCGCACGTGGACCACGCTCGCGCGCGCGAGCAGCGCGCCGGCGAGCGCCAGGTTCGTCTCGGCGGCGAGGTCCGCCGGAGTCAGCGACGCGAGCGAGCGTACCCGGCGCTCCGTCGGCAGATCCGCGAACAGCGCGGCTTCGACCTCGGACGGCGCGACGCCGAGCTCGCGCGCCGCCTCGCCCAGCGCGGCGTTCCGGCCCACGCGCGCGGCCGCACCGAACAGCGCGCTGCGCGCCAGGCGCGGTCGCACACTCGACACCACGCGCGTCCGCGACAGTCCGTCGAGCACGCTCACGGCGAGATCGAGCTTCGCCTTCGGGCAGCGAACCGGCAGCGGCTCGGCGAGGCGGCGCGCCAGCTCGGCGCGACGCAGCCCGACGTGGCGTTCGTGTTCGTCGAGCACGACGCGGAGCCACCCGTGGTCGCGCTCGCCGAGCCAGCGCGGGACGAGCTCCGTCCCCGCGCGATCAACGACTCTCGAGATCAGGTTCGCCGGTATCAAGATAGAGCCCCCTCTCCGCCGCGCGTCGCGACTCCGTCGTGCCCGCGCTGATCAGCTCGTAGACCAGCGCGCGCTTGCCGGGTCGCGGTCGCAGCAAGCGTCCGACGCGTTGCACGTACTCGCGCTCGCCGAGCGTGCTGCCGACGATGATCGCCGTGTCCGCGTCGGGCACGTCGATGCCCTCGTTGAGCACGCGCGAGCTGACCAGCGCGCCGAGCTCGCCGCGCCGGAACGCTTCCAGGGCGGCGGCGCGTTCCGCGCGCACGATGTCGCACGTGATCGGCATGATCAGCTGCTCGCGGGCGATGGCGTACGCCGCCTCGTTGTCCGCGGTGAAGACGAGCACGCGACTTCCGGCGTGGCGCGCCAGCAGCTCGCCGACCGCGCGGCGCTTGGCGCGCGTCAGCGCCAGGCGCCGCCTGTTGCGCCGCCACGCGGCGAGCGCGGCGCGCCCCGCGTCCGACACGCCGGCGAAGCTCGTGAACTCCTGCCACGTGGCGCCGGCGTGGGCGCGCCAGAACGGCCGGTAGACGTCGCGGAAGCGCTTCAGATCGGCGTTGTACTCGCGCCGCTCGTCCGGCGAGAGCGGCAGCCACACGACGGCGCGCTCCAGGTCGGCGAGCCAGCGACCGGCGAGATCGCCGACGCCGAGCTGGTAGACGATGGGTCCGACCAGGGCGTCGAGGCGGCCCCGCGCCTCGGGCGGCGTGGCGGTGAGCCCGAGCCGCGCCGCCGCGACGCACATCTCCAGCGCCTCGTCGCGGACCGCGGCGCCGAAGTGGTGCACTTCGTCGACGATGATGAGCTCGTAGCGGTGCCCGACGCGGGGCATGTGGCGATACGCGCTCTCGAAAGTGGCGACGCACAGATCCTGCGCGTCGAGCTCGCCGTCGCCGAGGCAGCCGAGGGCGCCGTCGTACACCTCGCCGAGCGCGCCGAGCCACTGGCGGAGCAGGGCGCGCGTCGGCACGAGCACCAGTGCCGGCAAGCGCGAGCGGGCGAGCGCCGCCAACGCGATGCGTGTCTTGCCCGCGCCGGTGGGGAGCACGGTGATTCCGCGCCGCCCCGACAGCTCCCATGAAAGGAGCGCTGCCTCCTGGTACGGGCGCAGCTCCACCGGCCGCCAGGGGCCGGTCTGGACGCGCGCGGGGCGGACCTCGTCGGAGAACGGCAGGGACCGGGCGCGCAGCGTGTCGACGATGTCCGTGTGGAATCTAGCCGGGGCGCGATGCAGCGCGACGCGCGGATCCCACACCACGCCGGGCAGCACGCCGCGCGGGAGATCCGGCGCTTCAGCCAGCACCAGCGTGCCGTGATCGAAGAGCAGCCGCATGCGGTCGGCCGCTGCACACCGCGTGCCGCGCGCAACGCTCCGGAACTACACGCGCAGGCACCGGCGAAGCGCCGGCGATCGCCGGCGATCGCCGGCGATGCTCACTTGCACGCCGCGACCTTGACGCACTTGCGCGAGATCTCGCGACCCGCCAGCGCGATGTAGGCGGACTGCTTCGGCATGTCCGAGCGCGAGACGAAGGTTTCGGCCATCGTGAACGTCTTGCCGTCCTTCGAGAGCTTGAGCGGCTTGAACTGCACGTCGCTCGGACCCAGGTGCAGCTGGCTCTTGCCTGGCGGCGGGGCGCCGAACTTGCCGCACATCGAGCCGTCGCAGTCGAGCGTCCCGTCGGTGCGGTAGCCGGTGACCTTGCTGCTCCACCCAACGGTGCGGCCCGAGAGCACGCCCCTCGCGGCGACGCCGCATGCATTCGTGGCGACGCTCGTGTGGGTGTCGGTGGTGACCGTGGTCTTCCAGAAGATCACCTTCGACACGACCACGAAATGGTCGTGCATCTCGTACGACAGCATCTGCACCCTGCCGCCGGGCTCACCGCTGCGATTGTCGAACCGGAGCGCAAGCTTGCCCGGTCCGATGTTGTAGATGCCGTCCCCGGCACCCATCGGTGTGTCGTCGAGGCGCAGCCTGCCGGACAGCTTGTACTCCATCTGCCAGGCGTCACAGCTGTCGCTGGCGGGCTCGGCGGCGGCGTGGGGGCCCAACACGAGCGCGGTCGCCGCGACGAGCGCTCCAGCGGTCAGCAGCTTCGGGATCCGGTATCGCGTGGTCATGCACAAACGCGGTGCATCGGTCGTGCCAGACGACGGACTCGCGATCCGCCGCGATCTTGCGACGGACCGCGAGATTCGCGCGCGCGACCGCAGCGCTTGCGCGCTACACGGCGCGCGCCGCGCGGCGCCGGCGACGACGCGTCGCGCCGGCCATCGCGACGAGACCGAGCGCCCAGAGCCCGCTCGACGACGCTGACTTCGACGCGGCGCGGCAGCTGCAACCCGTGCCGCCGCTCGAGCTCGCCGCGTCGGCGTTCGCGTTCGCGCCGGCGCTCCCGACGCTTCCCGCGCTGCCCGCGTTTCCGGTCGCGCCCGCGCTGCCCGCGTTTCCGGTCGCGCCCGCGCTGCCCGCGTTCCCGGTCGCGCCCGCGCTGCCCGCGTTTCCGGTCGCGCCCGCGCTGCCCGCGGTCCCGCCGCTGGCGCCGCTGCCGGCGGTTCCGCTGGTGCCGCCGCTGGCGCCGCTGCCGGCGGTTCCGCTGGTGCCGCCGCTGGCGCCGCTGCCGGCGGTTCCGCTGGTGCCGCCGCTGCCGGCGGTTCCGCTGGTGCCGCCGCTTGCCGGGCTGCCGCCGGTTCCGGCGCTGGCGCCGGTGCCCGCGCTACCACCGGCGCCGGTCGTGCCGCCGCTACCGCCGGTGCCGTTCCCGCCGCCGCCCGACGCGTACTCGTACGCGCCGATGTCGATCCTCCCGGCGAGCGCGCGCGGCTGTGCGGTGCCGGCGCCTTCGAGCTCGTGCAGCGGAGGGAGGTAGCCTGGAATCACTTCCTTGTCGGTGAGCGTCGCGCCCGAGTCGACCAGCGCGCTGGTCGCGGCGGGTTCGAGATCGAGCGACGCTGCGTCGACAAAGCCCGGATCGGTGGCGGCGATCGTTGTCGTCCACTCCGACGGCAGACTGCTCGCGCCCTTCAGCACCCAGTTGTTTGCTCCGGAGACCTGCCGGCCGTTGACCCACACCGCCTCCGTGTCGCGGACCAGGTTCACGCTGCCGCCGGTCGCGAAGAAGACGTTGTTGTCCATCTCGACGCTCTCGATGCCGTCGAAGAGGCGGAACACGGCGCTGCCGCCGGAGCGCGTGATCACCGTGTTGTTCACGAAGCGGTAGCGACCGTCCGTCGCGCCCGTGCCGTCGCCGCCGAAGCGCACGACGAACGACGTGTTCGTCTTGACCAGCACGTTGCCGACGACGTCCGAGTCTTCGCGCGCGAGCGCCGGGTCCTGGCCGTCGGGTCCGATCAGCTCGAGCTCGTGGTACATCGCGCCCTCGATCCAGTTCTCGAGGATGTCGTTGTGCTCGGCGCGACTCTTGACGTTGTTGCCGCCGTTGCCGTCGTGGATGTAGCAGTGCCGCATCAGGAACACCGCGCCGGGATGCGCCGTCTCGTCGGTGGCCATGTACACCTGGTGGTGCTGCGTGCCCTCTCCACACGCGTACACCTCGTCGTACTCCATGCTCATGGATCCCGAGTCCGCGTCCGCGCCCAGCACGCCGTGCTGCGCGCAGTCGTGGATCACGGAGTCTTGCAGCGTGACGTCATCCGCGTGGTGGTAGAAGCAACGCGACGAGCCGCCGGTGATCTCCAGCCCCTCGAACACATAGTGATCGCCCCGCGCCTCGATCGTCGTCGTGCCGCCGGAGAGGATCGGCCGCTTGCCGTTTACGCGTATGCCGCGGATCGTGATCGGCTGCTGCGCCGTGCCGGGCTTCGTGAGCACAATGCCGCCGGCGTAGGTCGCATCGCCGTCCAGTTCCACGACGTCGCCGGGAGAGAGCTGACTTGCGACCGCCCCGAGCGTCTTCGACGCGCGCGTCGGGCCGACGCTCCACGTCTTCGCGAACGCCGTCGAGGCCATCGCAACGATCGCGACGGTGGTCGCACAGGTGAGGATCTTGAACCGAGCCAAACGTACCTCCACGGTCCGGTGCCATCGGCCCGTGCGCGATATGCACACGGCTTCGAGCAACCACTGCTCGGCGACGCTCCAGACCAGACATGCGTAACTATGATGCAGCGGCGCGCGCGATGTTGCCGGCGCCGGCGAGATACGTGGGACAGCCGTCGACGATGTAGGAGGGTGTCGGCTCGACGCGGTATCCCGCGCCGCGCCGGCAATGCCCTTGAAATCGCAGGCAGGCGCGGCGTCAGTTCGCGTGATGCGTGGCGAGCTGCGCTTCGCCGTGCTGCATCTGGTAGCGGACTCCGAGCACGGTCGCGAGGCATACGGCCACGGCGAGCGCCATGATCACCAGCGCGTAGCGCGGGTTTACCGTGGTCTGGTGGGAACCTGCGGCGTGTTTGTCGTCGGACATGCTGACCCTTCCTCCTCCGCCAGCGAGCGGGCGATATCGAGCGGTCAACAGTCGGGAGCGGGGAATATTTCCCACCGCGCCGATTGGAGCGGACGGTGCGGTACTAGTTCACGAAGGTCTTGCCGCCGAGCACCACGTCGACCTCGCCCGTGCTGTCCTGGCTGAGCGCGTTGCACGTGGCGTCGCACAGCAGGATCTGCGTCGGGCTCGTGGGGTCGTCGTAGTACCAGGCGTTGCCGGTCGCTGGGCAGCTGCCCTTGTCCGTGACGTGCGGGATGACCTGCGGCGTGGTGCTGCCACCCGGCGTGTACTCCACGTTCACCTTGGAGTAGTCGGGCACGCCCGACTCCGGCACGGGGATCGAGTAGTTGCAGCCGAGGGCCGCGCCGCGGATCGCGTTGAGCGCGGCCATGAATTGCTGGTTCACGTTTTGGGACGTGTCCACGATGAACGCCTGCCCCGTGCCGCCCGCCGCGGCGACGCCGTTGAGCGCGGAGAGCTGGCTGCCCACGCCGATGACGAAGGTCGCGATGCTGGGCGTGCCGTTGAAGCCGGACGCGGCCACCGCCTCGATGTGGGACTGGTTCGTGTCGCAGTCCAACGGATCGCCGTCGGTCGCGAAGATGTCGATCACGACGTGGCCCGGGTGAGCCGCCGCCCAGTCCTTGGCGTGCTGGATCGCGCCTTGTAGCGCCGGCATTGTCGGAGTGCCGGTGCTGGGGCTGTGCGCGTTGATCGAGTCGATGATGGCCTGCGCGACGCCCGGCAAGGGGGCGATCTCCACGTCCGCCTTGGAGTAGTCCGCTGCGTTGCACGAGTCGCTGGCGAACTCGCACGAGAAGCAGATCCCGAAGTCGCAGAAGTCGCCCGACCCGCCGTTGCAGTCGCTGTCGAAGTTGCAGTTGCAGTTGTCGCCGCCCCCGGGCCGGTAGCCCGAAGTATTGGATACCGACGCTGATGCCGCCGAGACCCGGCTGAGTGACGAACGACTTGAGCGCTCCCGTGACGGCTGCCACCGTTGCCGCCCGAGGCGCCGACGCGACTTCCACCGGTGGTGCCGGAGCAGCCGCCGCCGACGCTGGCGGCGAGCAAGGTGGCGGCGGTAGCGCCACAAAGGCGCGAGATGAATCCAAGCTTCGACATCGGGCGAGCGACCTCCAAGCGAGCTAGAACACCGGACTTTCGCTGCTTGAGAAGCTCGAACGCGCCGCCGCCCCGGCCTGATTGCCGGTCCGGCGCGGAACCACGCGCGGGGCGCGCCGCGGCGGAACGACGAGCGTCAGTCCGGGCGCCACGGCCGCAGCGACGGGATCCAGCGCGGGACGTGGCGGCAGTACTCGGCGTACTCCTCGCCAAAGCGCTTCACGAGCCCCGGTTCCTCGGACCACAGGAAATACACGTGGTTTATCCCGACGAACGCCGCCGCCCACAGCGCGACCCGCGGCGACCCGAGCAGCGTCGCCTCGCCGCAGATCACGGCCGTCACGCCGCTGATCATCGGGTTGCGCACGCGCGTGTACGGCCCGGCGACGACGAGCTTGTGCGTCGGGTTCCATGGCGCGAGCGTGCCCTTGCCGATGCGCGCGAAGAGCGAGATCGTCCACGCCAGCATCGACAGGCCTGCGATTAGCAGTAGCGCCGCGACGACCCAGCGCCACAGCGGCGCGCCGCGCGGGTCGAGGCGCTCCGCGATCAGCGCCGGCACGACGCCGGCGGCGGTCAACGGCAGCCCGAACGAGCGCAGGTGCGCGAGCACGCGGTCGAGGATACGCCCGTCCGCCTGCGCGGCGCGACCCGAGCGTTGCAGTCACTTCCCGAGCGTGATCGCGTACTCGCCGCACGGCACGTCGGTCCGCCCCACTTCGAGCACGCCGACCAGCGGCGTTGTTCCGGTGTTCGCGAGCGCCGTGCCCGTGCCATCTGGGCCCGTGTTGCCGCCCGGACCGACGCAGCTCCCCGGCGGCACCTCGAAGCGATAGAACGCCGTCGCCGTCTCGCTGCACGACGAGCCGGGCGGATGCGACACGTCGCACGTCGTGCCCGTCGCCGCCACGCCGACAACCAGCTCGGGCGCGCACAGACACGGCTCGTCGGCGCACGTCGGCGGCTCGACATCGTCGTGAACGTCTGGCACGGCGTCCCGGGTCGCGTCCGGCGCGGCGCTGTCATGGCTCGCGTCCCGCGCGCCGCTGTCCGCGCTCGGTCCGGCGCGCTGCTGTCCCTCGCCGCGTCCGGCACGTTGGTCCCGCCTCCCGCGCCACGACCGGCGACGAGCCCGGTGCGCGCGCCGCACGCCGTCACGAGAAGAATCGCCAACGGCGCCGCCCACCGCAACATGGCCGGCATCCCATCAGGATCCGCGACCCTACGCCGGCTCGCACGGAAGCGGAGCATGGCAGAACGTGCACGTGGGGTGCTCGGCGAGCGACGCCGTCGATTGATCGACCGGCGCGCCGCACTGCGGACACGTGGCGGGCACGCGCCAGCGCATCGCGCCCGCTTCGTCCCACCAAGTGATCCTGCTGCGATCGGCCGGGTCGAACTTGACGCGGCGCTGCTGCCCCACCTCGGGGAGCTCGGGGTCGTCGTGCGAGAACGGAGTGACGATCGTCGCGTCGAATGCGTCGCCCGATCCGGGCTCCACGCGCACGTCGGCGTGGGCCACGCGCGATGCGTAGCGGAGGCGACCGGGTCGCACCGCGACCACCGTCGCCACGCAGCGGACGCCCGTCGTTTCGAGGTGCTGGACAAGCTCGAGCTCCGCGCCCCAAGAATCGTTCACTTGCTTGGCGAGGACGACAGGGTCGAAGCGCTCGTCGCCGGCGAGCTCGAACGTCGCCGTCCCGTGCTTGGGATCGAAATCCACGTCGATGACGTCGCCGGGGACCGGTTTGCATTCGGCGCAAGCGCGACCGGTGGCGACCACGCGCTGCGCGGGTCGATCCGGCGAACGCAGCTCGACCTGGTAGTCGAAGGTTCCGTACAATCGCGAAACCGAGAAGTCGCCGAACCGGTCGGGGCCTCCTGACCCGGGCACGTTCTCCATCTTGCCGACCAGCGTGCCCTCGTCGAGGATCTCTGCCTGCGCCTTGACGTGTGCTTGCTTGGCTTTCCAACCGAACATCCGTCGAGCCTCCGGTCTGCGAGCATCGAGAGCGTGTCACGGTGCTGCTATCCTGGATAGGTTCTTTCCGTCTGGAAGGGGGTGCCGGTCCGGCGCGGAACCGCGCGCCGAGATCCACCCCGCGTGCGCCTCCTTCAACCAGCGTGTCACCCGCACCCATGCTGGGCCCCGGCCCGTACATGGGATCGGCTCGTCCGGGGGATTCCGCGCCGGACCGACAAAACCTTTCTCTTGGCATGACGTCAGCGCTTGCACCCGGGGCTGGGCCGTCCAAGGTTTGCGCCCGGACCGCTTTCCCAACAGCGAGGCATGAAATGACTGAACCGATTCGCCGTGTGGGCGTCATCGGCGCGGGCGTGATGGGCGCTGGAATCGCCGCACACCTGGCCAACGCGAGCGTCGAGGTGCTGCTCCTCGACATCGTTCCGCCGAACCTGACGGACGCGGAGAAGAAGATCCCGGCGGCGCGCAACCGTTTCGCGGAGGGCGGGCTCGCGGGCGCGCTCAAGGCGCGACCCGCGGCGTTCTTCCACAAGAGCCGCGCGACGCTGGTCACCACCGGCAACCTGGACGACGACTTCGACAAGCTCGCCGGCTGCGATCTGATCGTCGAGGCCATCGTGGAGCGCCTGGACATCAAGCAGAAGCTGTTCGAGCGGCTCGAGAAGGTGATCGGCAAGGAGACGATCGTCGCGTCGAACACGTCGGGCCTGCGAATCCACGACATGGTCGCCGGGCGCGGGGACGGCTTCAAGAAGCACTTCTGCGTGATGCACTTCTTCAACCCGGTGCGTTACATGAAGCTGCTCGAGCTGGTGGCGGGGCCGGAGACGGATCCGGCGGTCATCGCCCGCGTGCAGGCCTTCGGGGAGGACGTGCTCGGCAAGGGCATCGTGCGCGCGTTGGACACGCCGAACTTCATCGGCAATCGCATCGGCACGCACGCCATGCTGGTCGGCATCCAACAAATGTTGGAAGACAAGCTCGCGCCGGAGGATCTGGACGCGATCACCGGGCAGCCGATGGCGCACCCGAAGAGCGCGAGCTTCCGCACCGCGGACATGGTTGGCCTCGACACGGTGATGCACGTCGCGGACAACTGCTACGCCGCGCTGACGGAAGATCCGGAGCGCGAGGTCTTCAAGCTGCCGGACTACATCCGCGGCATGGTCGAGAAGAAGCTCCTCGGCAACAAGACCAAGGGCGGCTTCTACAAGAAGATCGGCGACGAGATCCAGACCTTCGACCCGTACACGCGCGAGTACCGCGCGCGCGGCGGCGACAAGGCGATCCGCGCCACGTGCAAGGAGATCGGCGCGATCGAGGATCCGGGCGCGCGCGTGAAGAAGCTGTTCGAGGACGACGGCCCGGCGGGCAGCTTCGCGTGGAAGCTGCTGTCGCGAGCGCTTGCCTACTCCGCGACCATGATCGGCGAGATAGCCGACAGCATCGTCAGCATCGATGACGCCATGCGCTGGGGTTACAACTGGGAGCTCGGTCCGTTCGAGACCTGGGACGCCATGGGCTTCGAACGCGTCGCCGCCCGCATGGAGAAGGACGGCATCAAGCTCCCGGAGAGCGTGAAGAAGATGCGCGCCGCGGGCGCCAAGGCCTTCTACGCCGACGGCAAGGTGTTCGAGCTCGCGCAGGGCAAGTACGTGGAGCGCGCCCGCGACTCGCGCACCCTGACGCTGGCCCAGGTCCGCACGGGCAAGGCGCCCGTGCTGCAGAACGGCGGCGCCGAGGCGTGGGATCTCGGCGACGGCGTGCTGGGGCTCACGTACACGAGCAAGGCCAACAGCATCGATCAGGACGTCATCGCCATGCTTGGCGAAGCCGTGGAGCGCGCCGAGCGCGATTTCCGCGCCGTCGTCATCGCCAACCAGGGCGATCACTTCAGCGTGGGCGCGAACCTGTTCGGCGTGGTCGTGGCCGCGCAGCAGAAGCAGTGGGACGAGCTCGACAAGATGGTGCACGCGCTGCAGCAAGCCGGTCAGCGCATGCGCTACTCGCGCGTTCCGGTCGTGGCCGCGCCCTTCGGCATGGCCGTCGGCGGCGGGCTGGAGGTGTGCCTCGCGTCCGACGCCGTGCAAGCGTACGCCGAGACGTACGCGGGCCTCGTTGAAGTCGGCGTCGGGCTGATCCCCGGCGGCGGCGGCTGCATGAACCTGGTGTGGCGCGCGCTCGAAGGCGTGCCCGAAGGCGCGGACATCATCGTGCAGTCGCTGGTGGCGCAGGTGTTCAAGAACATCGCCATGGCGAACGTGGCGACCAGCGCGGACATGGCCAAGGAGTACGGCTACTTCCGCAAGACCGACGGCATCACCTTCGACAAGGCGCGCCTGGTCGTGGACGCCAAGGCACGCGCCATCGGTATGGCCGAGAGCGGCTACCACCCGCCGGCACCGAAGACCTACGTCCTGCCCGGCGAGAGCGGCATCGCGACCATCAGCATGCTGGTGGACACGCTCGTCGCCGGCGGCTTCGCCACCGAGTACGACGGCTTCATCGCCCGCAAGCTCGCGCGCGTGCTGTGCGGCGGCGCCGGCGGCGCGGCGGCCCCGGTCACCGAGCAGCAGATGCTCGACCTCGAGCGCGAAACGTTCATCTCGCTGTGTGGCGAAGAGAAGACGCTGGCGCGCATGCAGCACATGCTCATGAACAACAAGCCCCTCAGGAACTAAGCCATGGCCGACATTGCAATCGTAGAAGCCGTCCGCAGCGCGGTCGGCAGGGCAATCAAGGGCTCGCTCGCGCAGAAGCGCCCGGACGAGTTGGCCGGCGAGGTAATCGCCGCGCTGATGGCGCGCGTGCCGCAGGTCAAACCGGAGATGGTGGACGACATCGTGCTCGGCTGCGCCATGCCCGAAGGCGAGCAAGGCCTGAACGTGGCGCGCATCGCCGGCCTGCTCGGCGGGCTGCCCGTCGAAACTTCGGCGATGACCGTCAACCGCTTCTGCTCCAGCGGGCTCCAGGCGATCGCGCTCGCCGCGGGCGCCATCGCCCTCGGCTCCCACGACATCGTCGTCGCGGGCGGCGTCGAGAGCATGAGCATGGTGCCGATGACCGGCAACAAGATCAGCGCGAGCCCGGTCATGATCGAGCGCGACGCGTCGGCGTACACGCCCATGGGCATCACCGCGGAGAACGTGGCGAATCGCTTCGAGATCAGCCGCGAAGTGCAGGACGCGTTCGCGCTGAAGAGCCAGCAGAAGGCCGCCGCAGGGCGCAAGGCCGGCCACTTCGAGGACGAGATCGTCACCGTCCAGGGCGTGCGCTTCGAGAACGGCAAGCACGTCGGTTTCGACTTCCGGACCGACGAGCTGATCCGTGAGGACACCACGCTCGAAGGCCTCGCCAAGCTCAAGCCGAGCTTCGCCATGAAGGGCAGCGTCACGCCCGGCAACGCCTCGCCGCTCAGCGACGGCGCCGCGGCGGCGATAGTGATGTCGAAGGAGATGGCGACGAAGCTCGGCGTGAAGCCGAAGGCCTGGTTCCGTCACTTCACGACGGCCGGCGTCGATCCGTCGATCATGGGCATCGGCCCGATCCCCGCGGTGCGCAAGCTCTTCAAGCACACGGGCTTGAGCATGAAGGACATCGACGTCATCGAGGTGAACGAGGCGTTCGCGTCGCAGTCGGTCTACGTCCAGCGCGAGCTCGGCATCCCGGACGAGAAGCTGAACCCGAACGGCGGCGCGATCGCGCTCGGTCACCCGCTCGGCTGCACCGGCGCCAAGCTGGTGGCGACGATCATCCGCGAGCTCGAGCGCCGCAAAGGCAAGCGCGGCATCGTCACGATGTGCATCGGCGGCGGCATGGGCGCCGCGGGGCTCATCGAGCTCGCGTAGCTCCGGATCTCAGCGCGCCGCGAGGTTCCGCGCCGGAACGGTCCCAAGACCCAGATCGAAGCCGGCGCCGATCTGCAAGCCGTAGCCCCACGCGGCGAAGGGGGTGACGGGCGGACCGTCGGAGACGCACAAGCCCCGTGTCCCCGCTTCATTGCTGCCGGGGCCATCCAGGTTGGCACGCTCCCCAGAACCACACCCGACTGTCGGTCCGGCGCGGAATCCCGCGGCTGGTGTGGCAAGCTGTTCACGATGACAAGACCTGTGACGCTGCTGTTGGCGCTCTTCGCTGCGGCGGGCTGCGGCGGAAGCGACGCCCCGGGCGGCGCGTCGCCCGACGCCGCGAGCGACAGCGGCGTCGAGGCGGCGAGCGACGGCGGCGTCGACGCGGCGAGCGACAGCGGCGTCGACGCCGCGCCGCTTCCCGACCGCTGCAACGGATCGATCGCGTCGAGCTCCGCGCCGGCGACGGGCTTGCCCGCTCCGCCGGCGCTCGCTGTCGACGCCGCGCTGTCGCTCGAGCTCGTCGCCACGGTTCCGAAAGCGCGCGAGCTCGTCGCGTTACCGAACGGCGATCTGCTGGTCGGCACCAGCAACACCTCGGTTTACCTCGTGCCGAACGCGGAGCGCGACGCCGGCGCCGGCGCCCCCGTCGTGTTCACGAGCGTGGGCGACGCGCCCGTGCAGGGCGTCGCGTTCGCCGGCTCGTCGTGCACCGTGTACGTGGCCTCGCAGCACGGCGTGTACGCGATCCCCTACGTGGACGCCCAGCACACGGGCGACGCCGGGTCGCCCATTGCCCAGATCCGGAGCGGCGGCATTCCGCCGGGCAGCGACGGCGACGTGCACAAGACGACGTCGGTCGCCGTCGGCGACGGCAAGCTGTTCGCCGGCGTCGGCTCGTCGTGCAACGCGTGCACGGAGATCGATCCCACGCGCGCGACGATCCAGCAAATGGACCCCGACGGATCGAACATGACGACGCGCGCGACGCGTATGCGCAACGCCATCGCGCTGGCGGTAAACCCCGCGACCGGTACGCTGTGGGCCGGCGGCGCCGGGCAGGACTCGCTGCCGCTCGGTCATCCGTACGAGTACTTCGACGCCGTCGGTGTTCACCCCGGCGTCGCGGACTACGGCTGGCCGGCGTGCGAGGAGAACCAGCACGCGTACACGTCGGGTGCCGACTGCTCGGGCACGCTGGCGCCGCGCATCGAGTTGCCAGCCTACTCGACGATCATCGGCGCGGCGTTCTACCCGTCCCAACCCGGTGGCGCGCACGCGCTGCCTGCGAGCTACCGCGGCGGCGTGTTCCTCACGGCGCACGGCTCGTGGCACAAGACGAACGGCAGCTACTTCACTCCGCCTCGGGTGGTGTTCGTCGCGCTGTCCGGCGACGTGCCCGCCGACGCCCGTGGACTGGTCGGATCCGGCCAAGCAGTGGCGGGAGATCATCGGCGGCTTCCAGCTCGCCGACGGCGTGACGCGGATCGCGCGACCGACGGGGATCGCCGTCGGGCCCGCCGGCAGCCTGTTCATCGCCGACGATCAGAACGGTGCCGTGTATCGCGTGCGTCCCAAGCCTTGATCGCGGCTGGGTGCTGGCCGCGGGATACCGCGCCGGACCGGCATTTCCAGCGTCGAAACGTCGTGCATGCAGATCCAGCACTGGCGGACAATAGTGGTGGCACTTGACGCTCGCGCGTGTTCATCGCAACGTCGGGGCCGGGGTAAGAACCAATGAAAATGCGATCCTTTGTAATTCTCGGGGCTGGTGTGTTGGCGTGTGCGCTCGTCGCGCCCGCGTGTACCACCGCTGACAACAACTCGGGCCAGGCCGGTTCCGCCGGGACCGGCGGCAACACGGAGGGCGGCGCGGGCACGTCCGGCAGCGCGGGCACGTCCGGCAGCGCGGGCACGTCCGGCAGCGCGGGCACGTCCGGCAGCGCGGGCATGTCCGGCAGCGCCGGCATGTCCGGCAGCGCCGGCATGGCGGGCAGCGCCGGTGCGGCGGGCAGCGCGGGCATGGCGGGCAGCGCGGGCATGGCGGGCAGCGCGGGCATGGCCGGCAGTGCGGGTGCTGCCGGTCAGGGCGGCTGCACCGCGATCACCGTCGGCACCTTCAATGGCCTCGACGCGGCGCATGTCGAAGCGGCCATCAGCCCCAACCTCGGCGCGGCGACGATCGACACGTTCACCGTGGGCTTGTACGACTCGACCGCCGGGACGTACGACTTGTCCGCCGAGACCGACGCGACGGCCTGCACCCACTGCGTCCTGGCGTACGAGGACGACGACGTCGGGGCTGGCACCATCGGCCGGACGTATTTCCAGGAGAGCGGCAGCGTCACCGTTACGCAGGCCGACGCCACGACGCCGGTATTCTCGTCGGGCACGCTCTCGAACGTGAAGCTGGTCGAGGTCACGGTCGACGGAACCGGCGCGGCCACCCCGGTCGTGAACGGCAAGTGCCTGATGCTGAACTCGGGTAGCTGGAGCGTCGCGGGCAGCTGCACCGACGGCGGTCCGGAGTACGGCACCGGCACGTCGACGGACTGCGACACTTGCCAGGCGGCCGAGAGCGGGACGGGTGGCTGTTGCGAAACCCAGGCGACCGCGTGCGCGAACGACACGGACTGCGTCACGCTGCAAACCTGCGTCAGCGGCTGCACCGACACCACCTGCGTCGACAACTGCACCAACAACTCGAACACGACCGCGGTCAACGAGTACAACGCGTTCATCGACTGCATGAGCGGCACGTCGGCGACGGACTACGGCGCCTGCGGCATCGTCTGCCAGTAGCGGGGAGACAAGCGCCATGGCGCGCGTATACTCGCGCGCCATGGCTTCCGCTCGTCTTGCAGCTGCGCTCGCGCTGATCGCCGTCGCGAGTGGTTGCGGCGGGTCCGCGCAACAGCTCGCCCAGCCGCCAGCGTTCCAGCCTGCGGGCCAGACGAAGTGCAAGGTCCGCGCGAGCTCCGACCGGCCACTCGTGATCGAGTGGCCGTCCTCGGATCGCGCGGAGCTCGAGGCGGAGGCGAAGCACGGCCTGGTCGTCGTGCGCTACTCGGGCTGCGAGATGGAGCTCTTGCCCCAGTGCCACGTGAAGGGCACCTACCGCTACACGCCGACGACGCGCAAGCTGGAGCGCGTCACGATCAACAACGAGGACGACCTGTATGCGCAGCTCCCGATCGGCGCCGCGCGGCTCGAGGGGACGCTGGCCAAGGCCGGGCAGCTCGTCGTCAGCATGAACGTCGTCGGGCGCTACGACGCGATGGAGCCTGCGCCGGACAAGCTCGACGGCATGTGCGACGGCGCGACCCACGTCGTGACGGGTCTGACGGCCGGCGCGTTCGAGTTCTACGCGGGTGCCAGCGCTTCGACGGGCGGCGGCATCGGCGTCGCCGGCGTCGGTGCCGGCGCCAAGAGCACGAGCGACAAGCAGACGCTCGACCGCGACGGCGACGCCGCGTCGTGCACCGTTTCCAAGTCCGACGACACCGCCCCGCCCGACGGCTGCGGCGCGCTGCTCAGGGTGGAGGTCGCGCCGCTCGCCGAGCTCGCGAGCATCGCACCGCCGGCGACCGCGGGCGGCTTCGGCATGCGGGGCGTCGCGGACGTGATGCCGGCCGCACCGGCGCCGACGATCCCGCCCGGTGACGGCATCGTGCGGGTGCACATCGACAGTCCCGATCCGTCGGTGGAGCTGCGCGGCTTCGGCGTGAGCAAGCTGCGCCCCGTCGGCAGCGGTTTCGAGAGCCTGGGCCCGAGCACGATCCTGTGCCACGCGCCCTGCGACAGCTATGTCGACGCGCGCATGGGCCAGTCGATGGTCGTCGCGGGCCCCGGCATCCCGTCGTCGTCGTGGTTCCAGCTCTACGATCGCACTGGAGACGTCGATCTGTCCGTGCGTCCCGGCAACCAAGCGCTCAGCACGTTGTCCATGGTCGGCTACTCGCTGGGCATCCTGGCCGTGGTCGGCGGCGGTAGCACGCTGCTCACCGGCGCCGCGATCAAGAGCAGCGACAGCGGTGGGTCGTCCAACACCGGCGGCGACCTCGAGAAGTGGGGTGGCATCGTCCTGGGCGGCGGTGCGGTGCTGATCGGCGCGGCCGTGGTGATGGACCTCACCGGCAGCACCAAGGTCGAGATCAAGCCTGGCGTGGGCGCGGCGCCGCTACAGCAGTAGTCACGTCGCGGTCACCGGTTCGCCGTGCACGACGCGGAGCGGGATCTCGCCGGCCCACACCGGCAGCGCGAGATCCTCCGGATCGTCGTTCGGGCCACCGCGGCGCACCTTGGCGCTCGCCTCGTCGAGCGACAGCGCCATCACGCGCGTCGCCGCCAGCTCCTTGTCGTTCGGCCTGCGGGCGACGCTCCAGCGTCCCGGTGCGACGTGTTCCACGATCGCCTCGAGCGCGCGGAGCTTCTCGGCGGGGGCGTCCAGCGTCGTGGCGCAGCCGAGCACGACCACCGAACGGTAGTTCATCGAGTGGTGGAACGCCGAGCGCGCGAGCACCAGCCCGTCCACCAGCGTCACGGTGACGCACACCGGGCCGTCCATGGCCGCGAGCAGCCGGCTGGCCTTGGCCCCGTGGAACACCAGCCGATCGCCCACGCGCGCGTGGATCGTGGGGATCGCGTACGGCTGTCCGTCAGCGACGAACGCGACGGTGCACACCAGCGCCTCGTCGACGATCGAGCGGATCAGCGCCGGGTCGTAGCTGCCGCGCGCCGGGATGCGCCGGACGCGCGTGCGCTCGGTCGAGCTGTGCTGCATGCCGCGAATCTGCTTCCGGGCCGGACCAACGGAAAGGGCCGGTTCGCGCAATTCCGATGTACCGGTCGTGCGTGGGCTACACTCGCAACGGCAATGTCCGCGCGACCCGGGCCCGGCTTTCTCCAAAAGCTGCGGCCCGCGTCCCGGCTTTGGTTCTACCCCGTGATCTGGCTCGCGGCGTTGCTCGCGCACGGGCAGTCCATCCGGAGCGGCTTCGTGTTCGACGACGGACGGTTGCTGCTCGAGAACGACTACGTGAAGCGCTGGGATGGGCTCCCCACGCTGCTCACCCACAGCTTGTTCTCCACTACGCGCTTCGCCTTCGAGGGAGCCTACTACCGGCCGCTCTCGAGCTTGAGCTACTGGTGCACGTGGCACGCGTTCCATGACAACCCGGCGCCGCAGCACGCGGTCAACATCCTGTTGCAGCTTCTGGTCGCGAGCCTGTTCGCGCGCATGCTGCTGGCGTTCGGCGTCCGACGCGGCATCGCGCTCGTGTCGGCGCTGGTGCTCGCCGTCCATCCCGTCACGGCCGAGAACGTCGACTACCTGGGCGGGCGGCAGGACCTCATGGGGTGGGCCATCACGCTCGCCTGCGTGGCCTCGCTTCCGCGGTTGAAGCGTGCGACGTCGCTCGCCGCGCTTGCCTTCGCGGGCGTGTTGCTGTCGATCTTCTGTCGCGAGTTCTTCGCGACCAGCGCCGTGCTGCTGGTGCTGGCCGCCCCGGTGCGAATGCGCGACCGGAGCACGATCAAGCGCCGCCTCGCGGCTGCGGCGACGGGGGCAACCGCGGCGATCGGCGTCGATCTGGCGCTGCGCCGCGCCTTCGGCATCGTCCACCTCCCGATCCGCTCGCTCGTCACCGCGGACACGCCGCGGGTGTTGTGGGCCGCGGGATCGCGGCTGCTCCGGGTGGTGCTGCTGCCGACCGACATCGCGTCGGCGACGAGCATCTTCCCGACCGGCGCCGGCCAGGGGCTGCTCGGCGGACTGGCCCTGGTCCTGGTGCTGCTCGCGCTGGTCGCGAGCGTCCGGCGCTCCCACGATCTGCTCGCGCTCGGCGCGCTCGGTGCGACCACGATCGTGCTCTCGATCCTGCTTCCGCTGTACATCGCGCAGACCGAGTGGGTACTGGGCGACCGCTACGCATACGAGACGCTGATCGGTGTCGTGCTCCTCGGTTCGGCGATCGCCGAGCACGCGCTGCCGAAGCTCGCTTATCGCCTGCCTTCGCCGTCGGTCCGCAAGCTGCTGCGCGTCGTTCCGTACCTGGCCGTGATTGTCGCGATCCCGCTGACGCGCGGCCGCGCCTTCTGCTACCAGGACAGCGAGGTGCTCGCCGAGTGCGACGCGGAGACGCGTCCCGGCGACCCGCTCGTCCTGCTCCGGCGCGCGAAGCAGCTGCTCGCCGAGGGCCAGCTCGATCGCGCGTTTCCCTACTGCACCGCGTATCTGGAACGGGCGCCCAAGCGACGCCTGCACGTGGCCAACTGCATCGGGATGTGGATGTTGATCCACGATCGTCCGAAGCAGGCCGTGCCGTTCCTGCAGGAGATCGCGTACACCCGGCCCGGCTGGGCGGACGCTCGCGGGACGTATTTCCTCGCGCTCGCGCTCGCCGGCGAATACGAAACCGCTCGCTCCGAGATCGCGAAATGGAGGCGGCGCTTCCCCGGCGCGCCGGATCTGGACGCCTCGGCGCGCGAAGTGCAGGGCATCGAGCGCGGCGACAAACCCGAGTTGCGCTATCAGCCGCTCCCGCGTGCCGTACAGGAATAGTTGACAATTCCGCGCTCGTGGACGCGCAGGGCGTAACCGTCATACCATGCGTCATGGCTATGCGAAGAGGGCTGTCGACTGTCGCGACGCTGGCACTGCTGTCGGGTGCTGTCGCTTGCGGTGACTACAACGGCGAGACGGCACATGCGGGCTACGAGGCCGTCGGCACGACCAGCGAGGGCGTGTGCTCGTCCTACAACCAGTACAACGGTCCGCAGGGCGCCGACGTCTCGTACTACCAGGGCAACTTTGCCTGGACGGGCAAGGGTCTGAAGTTCGGCTACGCGCGCATCAGCGACGGCACGGGCTTCGTCGATCCGAAGTTCACGTACAACTGGTCTGCGATGAAGGCCGCCGGCATCCTGCGCGGCGCCTACCAGTTCTTCGAGCCGGGGCAGGACGCGACCGCCCAGGCGAACATGATGGTCTCGAAGGTCGGCGGCAAGCTCGGCAGCGGCGACCTGCCGTGCATGATCGACGTGGAAGCGACCGGCGGTCAGTCGGCGGCGACCGTCGCGTCGAAGATCAAGACCTGGATCAAGATCGTGGAAGCCGGCACCGGCAAGAAGCCGGTCATCTACACCGGCTATTATTTCTGGAACAGCAACGTCAAGGACACGACCCTCGGCGCCTACCCGCTATGGATAGCGGCCTACGTCAGCGGTTGTCCGCAGGTGCCGTCGGGGTGGAAGGACTGGACCATCTGGCAGTACTGCGACGGCCAGACGAAGTACTGCACCAACGGCGCGGGCTTCGATCGCGACGTGTTCCACGGCACCGCCGCGGACCTGCAGAACTTCGCCGGCGGGACCGCGAGCCCGACCTGGGGCGCCAGCTACGTGAGCCAGTCGTTCCCGCTGGCATCGACCGCGCTGGAAATGACGACGTGCCAGACCATCCCGGGGTCCATCACGCTGAAGAACAGCGGCACGACCACGTGGGATTCCAAGACGCGCCTCGGCACGACGCAGCCGCGGGATCGCTCGAGTGCGTTCGCGGACTCGAGCTGGCTCTCGCCGAGCCGTCCGGCAGGCGTCACCGGCACCGTCAAGCCCGGCAGCAACTTCAAGTTCCAGTTCAACTTGCACGCGCCGGACAAGGCCGGCACCTACAACGAGTACTTCGGCGTGCTCGAAGAAGGCGTGCACTGGTTCAGCGATTCCGGGCAGGGCGGTCCGCCAGACAACCAGCTGCAAGTGCAGATCCACGTCACGGACGACGGCAGCGGGCCGTGCGCCACCGGCGCCGCGGGCGCCGCGGGCGCCGCGGGCGCGACGGGCAGCGCGGGCGGCGCGGGCGGCGCGGCGGGAGCGACCGGTGTGGCCGGCGCTGCCGGCGCCGCGGGCGGCACCGGCGGCACCGGCACCGGCGGCACGGGCGGCAGCGCCGGCCTCGTCGGCGACCCGGACGCTGGCTATGGCCAGCCACCGAGCTCGGTCGCCGCGGACGACTCGGGGTGTGGGTGCCGTGTCGGCGCGAGTCCGGCGAGCGGCGCCGGGGCGTCGCTGTCGCTCTTGCTCGCGCTCGGCCTGTTCGCGCGCCGTCGCCGTCGCCGCTGACGCGGGGCTGCGCGCGCGGACTAGGACTGCCGCTCGGTCGCGCCGCGAAGCTCGACGACGCGCAGGCGCCGCGGCGCCGGCGATGCGACGGGTGCTCCGGCTTCGGTCACGTCCAGACCCGAGCGGAATCGCTGCATGCCGCCTTCGATCTTGTGACGAACCAGCCGGTTCTGCATCACGTTGAGCGGCAAGAAGCCCAGCGTCTGGATCCAGCTCGAGCGCTGACGCACGGTCCAGCGCTTCCAGATCGCTTGCGGCGCGTAGAACTTCTTCCACGCGTGCTGCCAGCCCTCGCGAAGCTCCTCCCGCGTCATTCGCGTCGGCGTGAAGTACGGCGAGCCCGCGTCGTGGTCGCGCCGGAGCCACCAGCGTTCGTCGGTCAGGCGCCCCTCGCTCTGCAGTCGCCGGTACAAGCGCGTGCCGGGATAGGGCGTGAGGATCGCGTACAGCGCCATCGTCAACTTCATGTCGATGCCGAACTCGGCCGTGCGATCGAACACTTCCTTGTCGTCCGTGTCGAAGCCGAACACGAAGCTGCCCCAGGTGCTGATGCCGTGATCGTGGAGCATCTCCATCACCTCGCGGTATTGCGACGGACGGTTCTGGCGCTTGCCGGTGAAGCGCACCGTCTCCTCGTCGATGCTCTCGAAGCCGATGAAGAGCGCCTTGCAGCCGCTCTCCGCCATCAGCTTCACGTTCTCGATGCGCTTGACCGCGGCCAGGCTGCACTGGCCGATCCAGTGCTTGCCGAGCGGCGCCATGCGCCGGAACAGATCCTCGGAATACTTCCGGTGGATCATCACGTTGTCGTCGGCGAACATCACCAGCTTGCCGAGCGAGCGGAGCTCCGCGAGCACCTCGTCGGCGGGGCGGAAGCGCATGGTGGTGCCGTTCGCCGTCGAAACACTGCAGAATTCGCAGGGATACGGGCAGCCGCGCATCGTCTGCACGACCTGGAACGGGATGTACTTCTTCGACCGGAACAGGTCACGGCGCGCGTTCGGCCTGCCGCCCAGGTCGGGCAACGGGCCGCGGTAGATCGGCTGGAGCGCGCCGCGCTTCGCGTCCTCGACCACGCGCGGCCAGAGATCCTCCGCTTCACTCACGACCACCGCGTCCGCGTGCCCGAGCGCTTCTTCCGGAAGCGCCGTCGGGTGGATACCGCCGAGCACCACCTTCACGCCGCGCCGGCGATACGCGTCCGCGATGTCGTAGCTGCGGCGCGCGGTCTTGCTGTCGACGCTGATGCCGACCAGATCCACGTCCTTGACGTCGCGCTCGATGTCGAACGGTCGGACGAGATCGTCGGTGTACACGACCTCGTCCGAGCGGGGCGTCAGCGCCGCCAGGATCCCGAGCCCGAGCCGCGGCAGGTAGGCCGAGTCCTCGCTGGCGGTGGCGATCAGCTCGATCTGCATGTCCTCGCGTCTTTATCACGCCGACCACCAAGCCGCGACGGGCTCGTCCTGGTTCCGGTTTGCCGGTCCGGCGCGGAACCGGGGCGCCTGGCACGACCGAGGTCGCCGCGTCGCGCTGCAGCGCGCGCCCGCGGGATTCCGCGCCGGACCGGCATTCGGGATCCCCACCGCTACTTCACGAAGCGGTAGCTGGCGCCGCGCGCGATGTCGAAGTGGAAGTGCGTGCGGTGCGCGGCGTTGTAGTCGGGCGTCAGCATGTGGACGAAGAGGGCGGCGCGAGCCACGTCGCAGACGATTTCGCGGAGCTTCAGCGCGCCCGGCGTCGCCTCGAGCGGCGCGCTGCCGGGGCCGCACGTCGGGCGGCCGATGGCGCCGTGCCAGTCGTCGCCGACGCGCAGCGTGGTGCCGTCCGCGAGCGTCACGCCCATCAGATCGATGGCCAGGCCGTAGGCGTGCTGGCTCGGCTTGTGCTTGCCCGGCAGGTGCGCGTGCGGGCGGTAGAAGTTGTCCACGTAGACCGTGGTGACGCCGTGCCGCGACAACAGCCCGGCGAGGTCTGCCAGCGCGAGCGCGAGCCGGCAGTCGAGCACGCCGTACGGGCTCGGCGCGCGCGGCGTGACGAAGCGCACGCCGGCGATGCGTCCCGTGATGCGCAGCGGCGTGGCGACGCCCGGCGCGGCGATGTGCGCAGGCGCGAGCGCGAGCTTGCCCGCGCGCAGGCGCGCGCGGCACTGCGCCGGCGAGAGGTTGGCGTGCTGCACGGCCGGCGCGGACGGTGGCAGCACCGGCCCGGGCAACGGTTGCTCGAACGCGTAGGCCGGCGCGGCCACCGGCAACGGTGGGGGCAAGGCCTGGGGCACGGGCAGGCCGGCGGACGGCGCGGGCAGGGGAGCTGGCGCGCGCCACACCGGCGCCGGTGCGTTCGGCGCCAGCGTGCGGATCGGCGCGTCGCGCTCGTGCGCGCACGCCGCCGTCAACGCCAGTGCGATGGCCACGGCCGACCGCTGCGCTGCGACGACGCGGAAGAGCATGGGGGTATTTTCCAACCGGCACATGGAGATGCAACAATTTGAACGATTTCGATGTACCGGTATGCTGGGGCGGTGGAGCTCGCGCTCGCTCTCGATCCCGACGATTCCGCGCCACTTTTCCTGCGCATCGCCCACGCCATCGCCGAGGACGTGCAGCGCGGGAGGCTCCGCGCCGGTGCGCGGCTGCCGGGGTCGCGCAAGCTCGCGCAGTCGCTCGGCGTGCACCGCAACACCGTCGTCGCGGCCTACGAGGAGCTCACTGCGGAAGGCTGGCTCACGACGAAGTCCGGCGGCGGCACGTTCGTGTCGGACGCGCTGCCCGACCCGCCGCCGCGGCGCTTCTCGCGGCGCGCCCGCGCCGGCGTGCCCGCGAAGGTCAACTTCGATCTGCCGCCGCCGATCGCCTTGCCGCCGAGCGTCGAGGCGTTGCCGCGCGGCACGCTCGCGCTCTGGGGCGGCACGCCAGATCTGCGCCTTGTTCCGATCACCGCTATCGCGCGTGCGCACCGCCGCGCCCTCTCGCGCGAGGGCGCGCGCCTGCTCGCCTACAGCGACTCCCACGGCCATCCCGCGTTGCGCGCCGCCGTCGCGGGCTGGGTGTCGGCCACTCGCGGTATCGCCGCCACGCCGGAGAGCGTACTCGTCACGCGTGGCAGCCAGATGGCGATCGACCTCGTCGCGAAGACCTTGATCACGCCGGGTCACGTCGTCGCGGTGGAGGAGCTCGGCTACCGGCCGGCGTGGGCGGCGCTCGAGCGTGCGGGCGCCGAGCTCGTGCCGCTGCCGATCGATCGCGACGGCCTGTCCACGCACGCGCTCGAGCGGCTGTGCGAGACGCGCGCGGTGCGCGCCGTCTACGTCACGCCGCATCATCACTATCCGACCACGGTCGTGATGTCGCCGCAGCGCCGGATGGGGCTCCTCGAGCTGGCCGAGCGCTTCCGCTTCGCGATCCTCGAAGACGACTACGACCACGAGTTCCACTACGACGGTCGCCCGCTGCTGCCGCTCGCCAGCGCCGACGTCGCGGGCTCGGTCGTGTACGTCGGCACGCTCTCGAAGATCCTGGCGCCCGGGCTTCGGCTGGGCTTCGTCGTGGCGCCACCGGATCTGGTCGAGCGCCTCGCGCGCGAACGCTTCGTCGTCGATCGCCAAGGCGACCTGGTGCTCGAGTCGGCCGTCGCGGAGCTGATGCAGGACGGCGTGCTCGACCACCACGCGCGGCGCATGCGCGGCATCTACCGCGAGCGCCGCGATGCGCTGGTGTCGTCCCTCCGCAAGCGCCTCGGCTCGCGCGTCGAAGTCGCGGTTCCTGCAGGCGGCATGGCGCTGTGGGTCCACGCGCCGGCGATCGATGTCAGCGCGTGGAAGCGCCGCGCGCTCGCGAAGCAGGTCGCGTTCATGGTCGCTCGCGACTTCACCTTCCACCGCACCAGCCGCCCGTACCTGCGTCTCGGCTTCGCGTCCCTCGATCCGGAAGAGCTGGACGAGGCGGTGCGCCGCATGGCCGCCTCGCTCAAGGGCTGACGCCGTGGCGCGTCAGTCGCCGGCGAGCGTCCGCACGGTGTCGACGAGGTCGGCGACGGAGAAGGGCTTGTAGACGCGCGGACGCCCGCTGGTCTCGAAGAAGTTCTGGATAGCGCTGTCGAGCACGCCGCCCGTGATGAAGCCGAGCCGCTCGACCATCGAGGGGAAGCGGCGAGACAGCTCGTCGTAGAAGTCGATGCCGGTGCGCTGGGGCATGACGATGTCGCACAGGATCGCGTCGAAGCTGGCGCCCTGCTCGAGCAGGGCGAGGGCCGCATCCGCGCTCTCGGCGACGACCACGTCGCACAGCGGCGAGAGCATCTGCGACAGCGCGCTGCGCAGCATCGGCTCGTCGTCGACGACGAGCGTGTGCCAGCGTCGCGTGCCGGCCGGCGTGGCGGCCGCGACGGGTTCGGGGGCGCCGTCGGCGGCGACCGCCCGGGGCAGCCGAACGCGGAAGCAGGTTCCGCGCTCCGCGGATCGCTCCGCGCTGATGCTCCCGGCGAGAGACGTCACGATCGCGTGGCAGATCGACAGGCCGAGCCCGACCCCCACGCCGGTCGCCTTGGTGCTGTGGAACGGCTCGAACAGGTGCGTGCGGACCGACTCGGGGATGCCGGAACCGGTGTCGCAGACGACGACCTCTACCGTGTCGGCGAGCTGCGTCGCGCGGACCTCGACGCGGTTCGACGCGGGGTCGCCCTCGGGGATCGAGTGCGCGGCGTTGACCAGCAGGTTCACGAATACCTGTCCCAGGCGCCCCTCGTCACCGAGCACGCGGAGTCCGTCGGCGACGTCGACCTCCAGAGCGGCGCGCGCTCGCACTTCCGGGCCGGCCACGGATGCGGCGTATGCGAGCACCGGCGCGAGCTCCACGGACGCGTCACGGGGCGGCTCGACGCGCGAGAACGTCCGCATGTCCCTGACCACCCGGCTCACCCGATCGAGGCCCGTCTGGATCTGGCCGAGCATCTCCAGGATCCGGGGGCGCTGCTCCTCGTCGACCGCTCCCCTCGACAGCGCCCGCGTGACGCCTTCGAGGTTCAGCATCGCGAACGTGAGCGGGTTGTTCACCTCGTGCGCGACGCCGGCGGCGAGCCGTCCCATCGTCGCCAGTCGCTCGCGCGCGGCCAAATCGGCTTCCAGACGTCTCTGCTCGGAGACGTCGCGGATCGTCACGATCCGCACGGTCCGCCCGCGATACTGGATGGAGCGTCCGCGCGCCTCCGCGGCGAAGGTGGAGCCGTCGGCGCGCAGCGCCGTCGCCTGGTACGGCCGGGTGTCTCCCGTCGTGCTCATCTCGCGTACGATGTCGCGGGACTCGGGCGCGATGTAGTCGAACATGTTCGTGCCGCGCAGAACGTCCCGCTGCGACATCGTGTGCGCCGAAGCGTTGGCGAACAGGATCGTGCCCGCGTCGTGCACGAGCACGGCCTCGAAGGTCGCCTCGGAGAGCGCGCGGAACTGGAGCTCGCTCTCGCGCAGCGCCGATACGTTGTGGATCATCATCCAGATGCGCTGGCCCTCGGCCGTGTCGAAGCGCACGCTGAAGACCTGGCCCTCGAAACGCGTGCCGTCCTTGCGGATCAGCCACAGCTCGCCGCCGGATGCGCCCGTGCGCTCGCCCCGGGCGGTCGCCTCGGCGAGCCGCGTCGGGTCGTCGACGGTGTCGGCGTGCGTGAGTCCGGTCATCTCCCCCGGGCCGTAGCCGTAGAGCCGCTCGGCGGCGGCGTTGGCATTGATGACGACGCCGCCGGCGGTCGCGATGACGACCGCCTCCGACGAGCGCCGGAAGATCAAGTCGAGCGAATCCGCCGGCGCTTCACGCGCGAGCGGGGCCGGGTCCGACGACGAACTCACTCTTGCAGGATATCACGGGCGAAACGCCGGGGCTGCGCCGGAACGCCGCTCGGCTTCAACCCCGCGGTACGATGTTGTAGGCGCGCCGCAGCTCATCCACGGGCCTGTCGAAGTCGTCCCAGGGTTGCCAGCCGACGCACAGGTCGCGGTTCACCTGACAGCCGCGGGCGAACGCCGCCAGCAGCAGCTCCGGGTCGACGACGTGCTTCTCCGGTGCAGTGGTCGGCGTGACGGCGACGCCGAGCTGGAACTGCGCGAGCGCGAACAGGATGCCGAACATCGGATCCTTGCGGAGCGTGCCCGCCTGGAACGCGGCGATCTGCGTCTCCTCGAGCGAGTCCGTCTTGTAGCCGGTCAGGACGTGGATGCAGTCGTGGAACACGATCGGCTCCGGGCCGGCGCCCTTCTCCCCGGGGAACGTGAACTGGTTCGACGTGACGAAGTCGAAGTACCCGCGGCCGAGCGTCCCGGCGGGCTTGTCGCCGAGGGCGCGGTAGCGCGCCGCCAGCGCCGCGTCCTCGTGGCCCATCATGCTCTTGGCGACGCCGAGCAAGCCACGGAGGCCGCGCTCCTTCACGAACTCGACCATGCGCTGGCCGACGAACGATCGGCGCAGCACGTCGATGCGGAAGCGCAGCATCTGCTGGTCGACCAGGCGCTGCGCCTCGCGGACAACGTCGTCCTTCACGCCGAACGCCTTCGCGTAGGCCGAGAGCAGCGCCGTCTCGGCTGGGCTCGCCTCGCCGTCGATGAGGGAGACGATCACCGCGCCCGAGAGCACCCGCTCGCGGAACTCCGGCGGGATGCCGGCGGCGAGCTCATCCGGCGTGATCGGCTCGAGCGCATCGACGTCGAAGGCGGTGCGCAAGAAATGCTTCTGCGCGGCGGCGATCAGCTGGCGCTCGAGGTCGTGCAGCGTGCCGTCGGCGGCCGCTACCATCTTGATGCCGCGCAGCCCGATGTGCGCGACCTCCGGCGGAGGTACGGGAAGGTCCATGCGCAAGAGCGTGCCATCCCGAAGCACCGCCCGACAACCCGTCGCCCGCCCTGCGCGGTTCCGCGCCTGACCGGCCCCCTTGCATCCCTACTGCCGTCCCGATACCCCTGGCAGCTCTGCCCCTGGAGGTCGATGCGATGAAGACAGGAAGCACTGCCTTGGGAATCGGGCTGGTCGTGGTGGCGCTGCTCGCGTGCAAGGACAAGAAGCAAGACGCGCCGGCGCCGGTAGCGACGTCGGCCGCGGCCGCCCCGGTCGATCCTCCCGCGCCGACGGCGCCCGCTGCGGCGCCCGCAGCTGCCGCTCCCGACGTGGACGCCAAGGGCATCCCCGCCATCCCCGACGGCCGTTCGAACCCGCCGAGCGTTGCCGAGTGGAGCGCCGGCACGAGCGTCAACACGCAGGGTGCGAACTCGCAGGCCCAGGACTGCTCGATGAAGATCGTGCGCGAGTGGATCAAGGTCCACTGCGAAGGGAAGGTGAAGAGCATCTCCGACAAGCAAGGTCTGCCCGCGTCCAGCGCCGACTACTTCGACTCGATCCAGCTCGGGAAGTTCGCGGACTTCGTGTTCCGGCTGAAGAAGGGGCGCACCACGCAGATGCGCATCCACCGCGACGGCAATCGCGCGAGCCTGTTCATCAACTGGCCCGCGGCCAAGGACCGGCCGGTGAACATCGCGCTCGCGCAGATCAAGGAGTAGGAGTCGCCCATGAAGCTCTACGCCTCTCCGACCTCGCCGTTCGCGCGAAAGGTACGCGCCGTCGCGCTCGAGAAGCGCGTCAAGCTCGCCGTGGAGATGCTGGCGCCGCCCTACACGGCCGTCGCCAGCCTGAACCCGCTCGGCAAGATCCCTGTGCTCGAGCGCGACGACGGCTCGGTGCTGTTCGACTCGCCCGTGATCGTCCAGTACCTGGACGCCCTGCCGTCGCCCGAGCCGAGCCTGCTCGGCGACGGCGAGCTGCGCTGGTCCGTGGAGCTATGGCAAGCGCTCGGCGACGGCATCATGGAAGCCACGGTGCTGCGCATGCTCGAGACCCGGCGCGAGCCCGCGCAGCAGGCCGCGTGGATGCTCGAGCGCCAGGAGAGCAAGATCGCCGGCGCGCTCGACTACGCCGAGGCCCGCGCCGGCGACGGCTTCCTGGTCGGCGGACGCTTCACGCTGGCGGACATCGCGCTGTGCGCCGCCGTGGGCTACGTCGATCTGCGCTACCCGCATCCATGGCGCGACGCTCGGCCTCGCCTCGCCGCCTACGTGGAACGCGTCGGCGCGCGCGCGTGTCTGGCAGAGACGCGATCGGACTAGAACCGCGCCGCCGCGCGTTCCAGGCGTCCATGCGCGCCCGCCTCCTCGCAGCGCTCCTGCTCGCGGCGTGCAGCGGCGAGCAGCGTCCGGTCCCGCCCGCGCGACCGGTCTCCGCGAGTCTGCCGGTCCGGCGCGGTATCCCGCGGCCCGCTCCGCGCGTCACGCCGCGCGTGCCGGCGCGCGCCCAGCGGGAGCTCGACGCGCTCGTCGCCGCGGCGATCGCGCGGGGCGACGTGCCCGGCGTCGTCGTGGTCGCGGGCAATCGCGACGGCACGTTCTACCGGCGCGCCTGGGGGCTCGCGGCGGTAGAGCCCGCGCACCGCCCGCTCCGTGCGGACGCGGTCTTCGACCTCGCGTCGGTCACCAAGGCCGTCGCGACCGCGACCAGCGTCGCCGCGCTCGTGGAGGCCGGCAAGCTCGCGTACGACGAGCCTGTGGCGCGCACCGTGCGCGCCTTCGATCGCCCGGACAAGCGCGCCATCACGCTGCGCCAGTTGCTCGAGCACACGTCGGGCCTGCCCGCGGACAACGCCGTCGACGCGGAGGCGCACGGCCTGGACGCCGCGCTCGCCGACATCGCGCGTTTGAAGCTGCGGTCGCCGCCCGGCGCGCGCTTCCGCTACAGCGATCTTGGCTTCATCGCCCTCGGCGCGGTCGTGGAGCGCGCGGCGGGCGAGCCGCTCGACGCGTTCGCGCACGATCGCCTGTTCGCGCGGCTCGGCATGCGCTCCACGCGCTTCCGTCCCGGCGCGACGCTGCGTGCCCGGGCCGTCCCGACCGTCAAGCTGGGCGATCGCTGGCTCGTCGGCGCGGTCCACGACCCGCGCGCTCGCGCCCTGGGCGGCGTCGCGGGGCACGCCGGGCTGTTCTCCAGTGCCGATGACCTCGCGCGCTTCGCGCGCATGCTGCTCCGCGGCGGCGAGCTCGACGGCGTGCGCGTGCTGGCACCGGAGACGGTGCGGCGTATGACCGCGCCGGTCACCGTCGGCGGCGGCGCGCGCGTCACCCTGGGTTGGGACGCGCCGGACGACCCGGCGCACGCGGCGATGTCGGCGCGGAGCTTCGGCCACGAGGGCTTCACCGGGACCTCGCTGTGGATCGACCCCGCGCGGGACCTGTTCGTCGTGTTCCTGTCGAGCCGCCTGCACCCGGACGGCAAGGGACGGGCGATCGATCTGGCACATCAGATCCGATCGAAATTGGTCGATTCCATGTACCGGTTGGATCGACGGCGAGTCGCCGTCCTGCCTGGGATCGACGTGCTGGCGGCGGAGCATTTCCGACCGCTCGCCGGCAAGCGCGTCGCGCTGCTCACCAACGACGCCGCACGCAACGCTGCCGGCCGCCCCACCGCGGACGTGCTGTTCTCCGCCCCCGGCGTCGATCTCCGTCGGCTGCTCGCGCCCGAGCACGGGCTCGTGTCGTCCACGGGGTTGCCGGTCGAGGACGCGTTCCAGGCCGTGCCCGCCCTGGACGGCGTCGACGCCGTGGTCGTCGATCTGCCGGACGTCGGTGCGCGCTTCTACACCTACGCCGCGACGCTGCTGTCGGTGATGCGCGCGGCGGCCCGGGCGCGCGAGCCGGTCATCGTGCTCGATCGCCCGGATCCCATCGGCGGCACGCGCGTGGAAGGTCCACTGCCCGACGCGGTCTCCGAGCGCGAGCCGGTCCGCGCCTTTTCCGCGCCGGTCCGCCATGGCCTGACGCTGGGCGAGATCGCGCGCCTGGAGAACGCCCACATCGGCGCGACGCTGTCGGTCGTCGCCGCGCGCGGCTGGCGGCGCGACATGCTGTTCGAGGATACCGGGCTGCTCTGGTTCGATCCGTCGCCGAACCTGCGATCGGCGCGCGCGGCGCTGCTGTATCCCGGCCTCGCCCTGTTCGAGACCACCAACCTGTCCGTCGGTCGCGGTACGCCGACGCCCTTCGAGTTGCTCGGCGCGCCGTGGCTCGACGCCGCGGCGCTCGCGCGTGCGCTGCCGCCGCTCCCCGGCGTCCGCGTGCGCGCCACGGACTTCACGCCCGACGCCGCGCCGTACCGCGGAAGCGCGTGCCACGGCCTCGCCTTCGACGTGACGGATGCGCGTGCCGTCGAGCCCGTCAAGCTCGCCCTCGTCGTCGCGGCCGCGCTGGTCCGGATGCAGCGCGCCGACTGGCACTTCGCGGGCTTCAACCGTTTGCTCGACAGCCGCCGCGCCTTCGACGCCGTGATCGCCGGCACGCCCCCGGAGGATATCGCGCGCGGCTTCGACGCGGACGTCGCGCGCTTCCGGCGCGACAGCGCCGGAGCGCTGCTCTACCCGTCGTCCGGCAGCGACGCCCAGCCGTGATCGACGAGCTCGCGGGCGATGCGATCGAGCACGGCGTCCCCGCGGTCCAGCCATGTGCCCAGCGCGCCGTCGGCTTCGCGTCGCAACAGGATGCGTCCGATGCGCCGATTGTCGGCGACGCGCAGCACGACGTAGCAGCCGTCGTCGGTCGTCACGCGATAGCGCAGCTCGTCGATCTCGAGCTCGTAGATCTGCATGGTGCAGGACCACGCTACGCCGGGTCGGGGCCGGGCGAATCACCCCGGGGGGTGACGACTGGTGCGAAACATGCGGCGGGGGTATCGTGGCTCATGCGAATCCGCTACGTGGCGCTGGCAACCTGCTTGCTGTCCAGCGCGGCCTGCTCGCGATCGTCCCAAGACGCCCCGTCGCCGTCGCCCGCCGTCAGCGCGGCCGAGCCGGCGCCGCACTACGGCGAGGTGATGGCGGAGGTCGGACGCCGCTTCGAGCTCGCGGGTCGGGCCGCCAAGGCCGGTCGCTTCGCCCTCGCGGAGTTCGAGCTTGGCGAGATGGAGGAGGCGATCGACGACGACCTACCCCACGCCGCGCCGCCGCGCGTCGGCGATCCGGCGAAGCTGGCCGCGCTCCTCGGCGAGCTCCGCCACACGCAGCTGCCGGCGATGCAGACCGCGGCGAAGCGCCCGGACTCGGCGGCCTTCGCGCTGGCGTTCGCCGGCGCGAGCAAGACGTGCAACGCCTGTCACGACGCGACGGAGCACGCCTTCATCGAGATCCCGTCGGTCCCCGGCGAAAGCGTGCCGCTGCTCGATCCCGTGGCAACCGCGGCCGCGCCGGCGAGCGCGAGCGCCGCACCCGGCGCGAGCGCCGCCGCGCCCAGCGTGCCCGCGCCGGCGCCCGCCGCCGTGACGTCCGCCCGGCCCGTGCCGACCGGCGCGCCGATCTTCCATCCACCGCCGCACCCGCCGCCGATCCCGAAGCCGAAGCCGAACAGCGTCGCGCGCTGATCGAAATCAGGATGCCGGTCCGGCGCGGAACCTCGTGTCGCGTCGTCGCGTGGCTGCGACATCGCGAATCATGGATGCAGATCCAGCACTTGCACGCGTTCGACGAACAGCCAACGGCTGCCGGACTACGCATGAAGGGGGCCATGGACCCCGATGGAAAATCGAATCGATTGCAGCTTTCTTGGATCGACAGATCGCTCTGGGTTTGATTGAAGTCCCAACGTGGCTTCCGTCGCCCACGCCTTCCGTGTCATCCCCGGCACGCCGCGATTCGTCCCGCGGCTGCGCGTCTACACGGAGCGGATGTTGGTGGAGACGGACGACGCGGCGCGCGAGCTCGACGTGCCGGTGCTACGGCTCTGGTTCGACTACGGGGAGGTCGGGTTCCGCGCGTCGGAGCGCCGCGAGCGCTGCTTCATCGCCAGCGACGGCGGCATGACGGAGTTCGAGCGTGATCTCGACGGCGAGGCCGCCGCCGAGCGCTTGCTCGAGGGCTTCGGAGCGGTGGAGCTCGCGTGTCTCGATGCCTACACGCCGGATCTCGACACCGAGGCCGACTACGTCGTGCAAGTCGATCGGGACACGGACGCCCTGTGCGCGTTCACGGCGACCGCGTTGCCGCGTCTCATCGAGCGCGGCTGGGACGTGATCGTCGACGAGCAGTACCCGTTTCGCGTCGTCGAAGGCGAGCCGAAGTGGTACGCAACCGCGCTGCCGGATGACGAGCGCGCCGACTGGTTCAGCCTGGAGCTGGGCGTGGAGGTGGGCGGCCAGCGCGTGAATCTGTTGCCGGTGCTGCTCGATCTCCTCGACCGGAGCGGTGGCGGCAGCTTGAAGTCGCTCAGGCGCCTGCCGGCGCGGCTGCGCGCGCTGCCCGTCGGCGACGGCCGCTACGTCGCGATCCCCGCGGAGCGTCTGGAGCGGCTGCTGGACGTGCTGCTCGAGCTCTACTCGGGCGGTCCGGGCTTCTTCGAGTACATCCAGTTCCCGGCGATGGCGTCGGCGGCGCTCGCGCGCCTCGAGCGCCTCGAGGAGTTCGAGCAGAAGCATGGTCGCTTCGTGCTCGAGGGCCCCGCCGCGCTGCTCGCGCGCGCCCGCGCTCTTGCCGCGCCGGCGAAGGCCGCCGAGCTCGTGCCCACCCCCGGCGTGCTCGCGACGCTCCGGCCCTACCAGGAAGAGGGCCTGGCGTGGATGCAGCGGCTGCGCGCGTGCGACGCGGGCGGCGTGCTCGCCGACGACATGGGGCTCGGCAAGACGCTGCAGACGATCGCGCATCTCTCTGCCGAGAAGGCGGCGGGCCGCGCCGATCGGCCGAGCCTGGTCGTCGTGCCCACGAGCCTGGTCGGCAACTGGCAGCGCGAGCTCCGGCGCTTCGCGCCGCACCTGTCGGTGTGTGTGCTCCACGGCGCCAAGCGCCGGCGGCGCTATCCCGACGTCCCGCGCTCCGACGTCGTGATCACGACGTACCCGCTCATCGCGCGCGATCTCGAAGAGATCGTCCAGCATGCGTTCCACGTCGTCGTGCTCGACGAGGCGCAGGCGATCAAGAACCCGCGCAGCCAGGCGAGCCGCGCCGTGCGCCGGCTCGAGGCGCGTCACCGGCTCTGCCTCACCGGCACGCCGGTCGAGAACCACCTCGGCGAGCTGTGGTCGCTGTTCGACTTCCTGATGCCCGGACTGCTCGGCGAGGCCGACGCGTTCCAGTCGCGCTTCCGCATCCCGATCGAGCGCGAGGGCGACGCCTCGCGCCTCGGCGCCCTGCGCGAGCGCGTCGCGCCGTTCATCCTCCGGCGCATGAAGGAGCACGTCGCGAAAGAGCTCCCGCCGAAGACCGAGATCGTCCTGCCGGTCGCGCTCGACGGCGATCAGCGCGATCTGTACGAGAGCATCCGCGTGGCCGCCCACGGCGACGTGCGCAAGGTGATCCGTACCAAGGGCTTCGCCGGGTCGAGCATCGCGATCCTCGACGCGCTGATGAAGCTGCGCCAGGTGTGCTGCGATCCGCGGCTGTGCGCCGGCGACGCCGCGCGGAAGGTCAAGCAATCAGCAAAGTATTCGGCGTTCTTCGATCTGCTCGAGGCGCAGCTCGCCGAGGAACGCCGCGTGCTCGTGTTCAGCCAGTTCACGCGCATGCTCGCGCTCATCGCCCACGGTCTGGTCGAGCGCGGCATCGGCCACCTCGTGCTGACCGGCGAGACCCAGGACCGGCAGAAGGTCGTCGATCGCTTTCAGGACGGCGAGGCCGACGTGTTCCTGATCAGCCTGAAAGCGGGCGGCTCGGGCCTGAACCTGACGCGCGCCGACACGGTCATCCACTACGACCCGTGGTGGAACGCCGCCGCCCAGGCGCAAGCCACCGATCGCGCGTATCGCATCGGCCAGACGAGCCCCGTGTTCGTGTACAAGCTGATCACCGCCGGCACCGTCGAGGAGCGCATGCAGCGGCTGCAGCAGCAGAAGCAACACCTCGCCGACACCATCCTGGGCGCCGCTGGCCAGGGCGCGCTCCGCGCCGACGATCTGGACGATCTCTTCGCGCCCCTCGAAGCCGAGGAATAGCTCTTGTGGTTTGCCGGTCCGGCGCGCAGCCGCTCCCAGCGAACACCACGGCGCGGCGTCAGCGCCAGCGCACGGTCACTTCGAACGCGCCGCCGGACAAGCCGTGGCTCTCGGTCACATCGCGGGCGCGCGTCAGCTCGACGCAGTAGCGGATCACCTCCGCCATTGCCGCGCGAGCGTGCGGCACGTCACAGTATGGATGCTCGACGAGCGTCCACGAGGCGCGGTGGTCGCCGATGTCGACGCGGACGTGGCCGCCGCGGTTGTCCTTTTCCCAGAGATCCGGGGCGCGTTCGAGCAGCAGCCGCGGGGTCGCGACCGCGAGCAGCGCGCGCCTGATCCGACCAAATCCCGCGTCGACCTGACGCTGTGTGTACTCGACCATCGCGGCGCGATCGTGGGCGGCAGGCCCGTCCCACACGGCCAGGCTCCAGTCGATCATGTGGCGGACCGGCGTCCAGCTCATGCTGGTCGCGACTGAATCCAGCACCGACCGCAGCCCGGGCGCGACCGACGCCGTCACGGCGCTGGTGGCCTCGGGCCCGAAGCACCGCTCGGTTGCCTCCACGGCGGCGCGGAGCTGGTACAGCCGCACCTCGGCGTCTTCGCTGGCCATGAGCCCACGCCGAGCGTACCCCAGTTGGCCCGGCCCGGCCGGTCAATCCGGCGCGAGCGGCGGGCGGGCACGGGAATCGACGGTCGGCTTGGTGGGCGCCGCGTCGTGGAAGCGGGCGAGATCGAGCTGCAGCCAGCGCCTTCCGGGCAGCGGCGCAGGGCGTCGCGCGGCGCCGGTCAGAGCTGGTTTTCGTCGCCCGGCGTGACGCTGCCGCAGACCTTCCAGTCCGTGTTGGCGTCGTCGGTGTCGCTGCCGTTCGGCATGCGGCACAGGGAGACGTTGCCACTGCCGCTGTCGGCGGTGCCTGTTGCGAGCACCGTGCCTTCGACCAGGCTTGCCGTCCCCACACCCGGGAGCGCGACGGAACTGATCGCACCCTCGTACGACAGCGCGTCCACCAGCGAGTTCGTGGTCGTGTCGACCAGGGCGACGCCGTCGGGTGCGCCGTTCTGGATCCAGTCCGTGACGGCGCCAGCGTCGATGATGAGCGCGCCTGCGGGCACGGTGGACACGACGCTGCTGGCGCCGGCGACGAGATACTGGCCGGCGGCGAGGGTGCCCGCCGGGCCGAGATCGACCGTGTTGTACACGGTCGAGTTCGCGCCGTTGACGAAGTAGAGCGTGTAGCCGGTGAGCGACACGGGCACGGAGCCGGCGTTGAAGATCTCGATGAACTCCGTGGAGTCGGGGTTGATCGCCTGGTCGTAGTCGACCTCGTTGATCACGAGCTTCGCGCTGCCGGGCTGCACCAGGATGCTGGCGTTCGCCGTACTCAAGCCCAGCGTCGCGGTGATCGTCGCGTTGGTCTCGATCGACGCGTCCGTGTAGTCGAAGCTGGCCGAGACCTGGTCCGCCGGCACGGTTACCGTCGCCGGCAGCGAGCCGGAGTCGCTCGGCGTGACCGCGAGCGACACGGCCAATCCACCGCTCGGGGCCGGAATGTCGAGGGTCACCGTGAACTTACCGGTGCCGCCCGGTACGAGGATGGCCGAAGCCGGCGTCAGCGACACGAGCGCTGGCTGCTCGGCGGCGCCGACGACGCGCACGTGCGCGTCGAGACTATCCGCGCCAAGCGTCGCTGTGAGCGTGACGTCGGCTGCTTGCAACAGTCCGTTCACGAGCACCGGCGCGCTCAACTGACCGGCGGGCACGGTGACGCCCCCGCCCACGACAGTGAGGCTCGTCATGTTGCCGGACGTGACGCTGACGAACACGTCGTTCGCCGGCGTCGCGCTCAGGTGCACCATGAGTGGCGTCGGGATGGTCGCCGCGCCGCTCACGCCCGCGCGGGCGAACGACTGGGCGGGATCGAAGCCGACCAGGGTCGGAGCGCCGACGACGAAGTCGGCGGCGCTGCGCGGCTCGAGCTTGCTGTTGTTGTTGCGGAAGTCGAGCTCGCCGGTGATCTTCACGTATTGCGTGCCGACCGTCGGGAACGGGTTCACCAGGAACAAGAGGTCGTTCACGCGCAGCGAGTCCGTCACGGCGAACTCGTTCGTCGGCGCCGTGTCACCCGAGCCCGGCGTCGGGGCGATGTCCGTTACCGCGACGTTGTCGACCTCGACCAGCACCGACTCGAGCTGTGCGGCGCGGGCTCCGCCCGTCGCGACGTCGGCGGCCGTGGCGACCACGGCCGGCGGCGGCGCTTCGCCCAGCGACGACACCACGTTGACCGTCGGGCCGCCGAGCTGGATCTGGCCGTAGTAGTCCGCGATCGTCGCGCTGGGGATGTCGACCCGGTCGCCGGCTTGCACCGTGTTGCCGGGCGCATACACGAACACGCCCGAGTAGTCCGAGCCGTTGTAGTCCGTGTCGCCGGGCTTCACCTGGAGGAAGAAGCCGCTCGCGTAGCGCGCGGTGACCAGCGCGTTCGTGAGCGCGACGGCAGTGCCCGGCGGCAGGGTGCCGTTCTTGATCTCGTAGATCGTGGCCGGGCAAGCGTTGGCACCAGGGTTCGCCGCGTTCGGGCACTGGTCGCAGGCATCGCCCTTGCCGTCGTTGTCCGCGTCGGCCTGGTTCGTGTTGGGCGTGTTCGGGCAGTTGTCCGTCGCGTTGGGCACGCCGTCGGCGTCCTTGTCGTCCGGATCGTAGGTCGTGCAGCTGGTGGTGTTCGCGTCGAGCGGGCACGGATCGCAGGCGTCGCCCAAGCCGTCGCCGTCGAAGTCCGCCTGCTGGCCGCCGTCGAGGGGACGGATCGGGTTGAACACCTTCGGGCAGTCGTCGCTCGCGTCCGGGATACCGTCGCCGTCGGCGTCGGTCGCGGTGATGGTGCCGTCGTAGACCGAGGAGCCGTTCACGGCGGTCGGGCGCATTGGCGTGCAGGTGGGCTCGTTGGTGGGCGCGCCGCAGAAGAACGCCGGATAGATCGAGCTACCAACGGCGGTCTCGAGCGATGATAACGACTTGCCGATGTCGCCCTGCAGGCACACGTCCTTCTGCACGCTGCACACGTCCAGCGCGTCGCAGTTCGCCGTACCGAGGCCGGTGATGATGTTGGCGTCGCCGTACAGCACCTTGCCGCCGCGCATCACGAGCGCGACGTCCTTCGGCTCCCCGGCGACCACGGCGCGGAAGTCCTTGTTCACGGAGCCGTCGAAGATCGCGATGTCGGCGACCTTGCCTTGGGCCAGGACGCCGATCACGTCGTCGACCGCGGCGACGCCCGCGGCGTCGGACGTCACCATGCGCCACAGCTGTTCGTCGCTGAAGTAGTGGTCGTAGCGCGTCTGGTTCAACGAGTCCGCGCACTTCAGCTCGCGCAGCAGGTTCATCGACCCGGTGGGCATCCAGTCCGTGCCCAGGGCGATGCGCACGCCGAGGCGCGACGCCTCCGTTACCAGCGCGGTGTCGCCGTAGAGCGTGATGTTCGAGCGCGGCGACCAGATGAGGGACGTGCCGGCGGCGGCCATCGCCGCGTAGTCCGGCGGCAAGAGTCCGACTGCGTGGATGAACGCGCTCTTGCCGATCACGACGTTCTGGCCGCCGTTCGACGTCGAGCTCAGGCACTGGAACTCGTTCTCCGCGGCCGCGTCGATGCCCTCGGAGACGTGCGGCTCGTAGGCGTCGTCGCCGGACAGCGATGCGGGGGTGACGATCGACGGATACCCGCAGCTGCCCACGAGCTGCGTGCCGCTCGAGTCGCCGAGCGGGAACACGTCGTAGTGCACGGCGGGTTGGGCGAGTCCATTTTCCAGGTTCGCCTTGTCCAGGTTGCGCAGCAGGCCGTCCTGCCCACCGGAGCCGACGGTGGACGTCGCGCCGCCGAGGACGAAGCGCAGCTCGCCCCAGCGGATCTGGTCGGCGCTCGCGCCACCGGGCGAGGGGATCTTGGTGTGGCCGCGCAGGCCCTTGCGCCAGTCGTTGCGCTGCTCGTAGCGCTCGCCCGTGTCGGTGTACGGCGGATCGTGCGCGTAGGTGATGTGGTCGTGGGTGTTGATCAGGCCCGGCGACACCACGCCCTCGGGGCAGCTGATGCGCGTGGCGTCTGTCGCGGTCTGGTCGCAGTTGCAGCCGACGCACGAGATCGTTCCCTGGGCATCGACCAGCACCTGGCCGCCGCGATAGATCGTGCCCGGCGTCAGCACCGTTCCCACGACAAGCGTGTCCGTTCCGGTCCCGGTCGTGACTTCGCACGTGCCTTGCGAGAGCGGCGTCAGCGTCGCGCAGGTGACGACGTTGGCGCCGCCGCTGGAGCCGCCGCCGCCATCGCTGCCCGCGCCGCCGTCGGTGCCCGCGCTGCCGCTCGCGCCCGCGCCGCCGTCGGTGCCCGCGCTGCCGCTCGCGCCCGCGCCGCCGTCGGTGCCCGAGCTGCCGCCGGTGCCCGAGCTGCCGCCGGTGCCCGAGCTGCCGCCGGTGCCCGAGCTGCCGCCGGTGCCCGAGCTGCCACCGGTGCCCGAGGCGCCGGCCGCACCCGCGGCACCCCCCGGGCCCGATCCGTCGGACGAGCCGCACGCGATCGTGAACGCGAACAGGAAGAACAGACCGAGAGCGAAAGGCAGACGCCTTGTGAGCCGAAGCATCATCGGTCCATAGCTCTGTTTCGCCGGAGCGAAACAGACGAAGCTCATCTTCCAGCGAAAGACCCCAGGCGGCCGGCCGGCGGTTTCGCGCGACCGACTCGTGTTTCAACGCGTGCAGATGTCGCAGGCGCGCGCCGCGACGCCGGCCGCGCCGGACCCGCAGCCCCACCAAGCCTGCAGAGCTTCAAGGGTTTGTCGGTCCGGCGCGGCATCGGCGAAATTGCCGGATCGCCCAGCGCGGCGAGCGTCCGCCGCGCGGCGTGCCCGATCCGCGGATCCGCGCGTCGTCAGCGGCAGCTCGCGCCGTTCTTCAGGCAGTCGCCGAACGAGCAACTGCACGACACCGTCGTGCCGCCCGGGAGCGTCATGTCCCAGCCGTTCTTCCAGCAGTCGCCGAAGCGGCAGCGCGCGGCCACGCTGCCGCCGTCGATGCGCGCGGTCCAGCCGTTCTTGCTGCAGTCGCCGAAGCTGCAGCCGACATCGATGTCCTTGCCGCCGGACAGGCGGGTGGTCCAGCCGTCGCTGAAGCATTTACTGAAGTGACAGCGGGTGTCGGCGCTGCCGGCTGGACCGGACGCGGTCCAGCCGTCCTTCGCGCATTTGCTGAAGTGGCAATCGGCGTGTACGTCGCCGTCCCAGCCATTTGCCAGACAGTCGTCGAAGCGGCAGCGACCCGCGAAGGGCGTCGCCAGCAGCAGCGCACCGACGCGGTCGGGCGCGTCCTTCGCCGGCGCGGCGACGGCGACGACCAGCAGGCTCGCGGCGGCCAGCGTCTTCACGCTTCGAGCGTAGCGCTATCGCCGGTTCGCGTCAGGTTGCGCGGCGCTGCGTGGCCGAGCGACGCGCGCGGCCGGCGTCGTCGGTTGCCGGCCGGCGCGATCCGCGCCACCCTCGACGGCGGGATGAGCCGGGGACTTGCGATCGTTGTCGTGCTCGCGGCTGCCGGCTGCGGAAGCGACGGGTCGACTGTCGCCAACTCGTCGCATGCTGGGTCGGGCGGCGGCGCGATGGACTCCGGCGCGGACAGCGGCGGTGGCGGCGGCGGAGCCGGCGGTGCCGACAGCGGTGGCGGCACCGCCGGCGGCTGGCCCGGTGGTGCGGGCGGCACGTCGCAAGCCGGCGCGGCCGGAGCGTCGCAGGCCGGTGCGAGCGGCACCGGGACCGCCGGCGCGAGCGGAGCGGGATCGGGCGGCGCGGCGGGGTGCGGCGCGGCGCCGGCGGTCCAGTGCTCCGGCGGCGCGCCGTGCCAGTTCCCACAGGGCGTGCCGGACAGCGACTTCATCGCCAGCGCGTGTACGTACCAGGATACCGACTCGTCCGTGGACGCGGCGGTGAACGCGGCGATGGCGTCGCTCACCGGTTGCGGCGTGGGCAGCGACTGCCCGATCACCGGCTTCGCGGGCGCGACGGCGGACGAGATCTGCCAGAGCTGGTTCGCCGCCGTGACGGCGGAGCTCCGCGGTCAGGGCTACTGCGCGGGACAGCACGCCGTGGGATCGACCGATGAGATCGCCGTCAGCAACACCTGCTGCGACGGCAAGTGGTACGGCTACCACATCTGCAACTACGGCGGCCCGAAGGTCGTGTGGAATCCCGGTGCGCGGCGCGGCTGGTGGATGATCGACGCGAGCTATTGCGCGCCGTAGAGAATATTGTGCAACGCGCGCAGGCGCCTCGCGCGTTTCCGCGCCGTTCCGGCAAACCAGAAGCACGGCACGAGCCTTGCTCGCGCTATGCTCGCTTCGGCCATGGGCGACACCCGCATCCTGTTCGTCGAGGACGACGCGTCCGGGCGCGAGCTCGGCGCGTACAACCTACGCAAGGCCGGCTACGACGTCGACGCGGCTTCGAGCGGCGAGGAGGCCATGGGCCTGTTCGCACCGGACAAGTTCGCGCTGGTCGTCACCGACCTGAAGATGCCGGGCATGGGCGGGCTCGAGCTGTTGCGGCGCATCAAGGAGCAGGCGCCGGCGCTGCCCGTGCTCGTGATCACCGCGTACGCCAGCGTGGACACGGCGGTGGAGGCGATGCGGCACGGCGCGTACGACTTCATCGGCAAGCCGTTCAACCGCGAGCACCTGCTGCTAGTGGTGCGGCGCGCCCTCGAGAGCCGCGAGCTACGCGAGGAAGTGCAGACGCTCCGGCGCAAGGCGACCGGCGTGGAGCGGGAGATCGTCTGCCGTTCCGCGGCGATGCAGCGCGTGCTCGAGATCGCCGATCGCGTTGCGCAGAGCGACGCGACGGTGCTCGTGACCGGCGAGACCGGCACCGGCAAGGAGCTGGTCGCGCGACGCATCCACACCCACAGTCGACGTGCGGAAAAGCCCTTCGTCGCTATCAACTGCGCGGCCGTGCCGGCAGAGCTGCTCGAGAGCGAGCTGTTCGGTCACGAGAAGGGCGCGTTCACCGGCGCCACGCGATCGCGACTCGGGCGCTTCCGCCAGGCCGACACCGGCACGCTGTTCCTCGACGAGATCGCGGAGCTGCCGCCGCCGCTGCAAGGCAAGCTGTTGCGCGTGCTGCAGGAGAAGGTCGTCGACCCGGTCGGCGCGGACGAGCCGATCCCCGTGGACGTGCGCATCGTGGCGGCGACCAACCAGGATCTACCCGCGCGCGCCCAGAGCGGCGCGTTCCGCGAGGATCTCCTGTACCGGCTGAACGTCGTGGAGATCCCCGTGCCTCCGCTCCGCGACCGGCCCGAGGAGATCGAGCCGCTGGTGCGCCGCTTCGTCGAGCGTTTCTCGGGCGAGCGCGAGCTGGCGATCCCCGAAGGGCTGATCGACGAGATGCGCGGCCGCGCCTGGCCGGGCAACGTGCGCCAGCTAGAGAACGCGTGCGAGCGGCTCGTGATCCTGTGCCGCGGCGACACGCTGTCGTCCGACGATCTGCCGCCGCGCGTCGCGTCCGCCGCGCAGGCGGAGAGCGCCGCCGGCGACTGGCCGCCGCTGCCCGCCGACGGGTTGGACCTGATCGACCTGGAGAACTCCGTCATCAAGCGCGTGCTGGCTCTCAAGCAGGGCAACGTGACGCAGGCCGCGGCGTATCTGGGGATCCCGCGCCACGTGCTCGTCTACCGGATGGCCAAGCATGGCATCGAGCGAGGCTAGTCGACCGCGGCTCGCGTCGTGGCGCATGCTGCTCACGGTGTGGGCGCCGATTGTCGTGATCGGTGCGCTGCACTACGCCACCGAAGCGCAGCACATGTGGGTGCACGACGTGCTCCGGCGCGTCTACTACCTGCCGATCCTGTTCGCGGCGTTCCAGGTTGGGCTTCGCGGTGGCGTGGTGGCGGCGATCTTCGTGTCGCTCACCTATCTGCCCCACGCGTTCATGGCTCTCGGTCACGTGGCGCACGTCGATCCGGCCGACTCCCTCGAGAAGGCGCTGGAGGTCGTGCTCTACAACGTGGTCGCGGTCGTCGCCGGCTACTTGACCGACTCGGAACGCCGGCGTTCCCGCGAGCTCGCGCTGGCGCTGGAGGAACAGCGGAAGCTCCAGCGTCAGCTGGTCCGGGCCGGGCGCCTCGGCGCACTGGGCGAGGTCGTTGCGGGCATCGCCCACGAGATCAAGAACCCGCTCCACGCCTTGCAGGGCACCGCGGAGATCATCGATCCGCTGGTGCCGGCCGGCACGGAGGAGCGCCGGCTGTGGGAGATCCACGTCTCCGAGCTGTCCCGTCTCGAGCGCGTGGCGGATCGCTTCCTGTCGTTCGCCCGGCCCGCGCCGCTCGAGCTCCGCGAGCTCGACCTGAACGACGTGGTGCGCCGGCTCGCGGCGCTGGTGGGCGCTGATGCGCGGCGCAAGCAGATCGAGATCGAGACCGAGCTGGGTGACGCGCCGCTGCTGGTCCGGGGTGATCGCGATCAGCTCGCCCAGGTCGCGCTCAACGTCGTGGTCAACGCCTTCCACGCCATCGGCGACCGACCCGGCAGGGTGCGGATCTCCCTCGAGCGCGACGCCCTGCTCGAGGGGCGGCGCATGCACGCGATCCGCATCGAGAATGACGGCCCGCCGATCGCGGACGCCGGGATCGAGCACCTCTTCGATCCGTTCCACGGCGACGACCACGGCGGTACCGGACTCGGACTGTCGATTTCCGAGCGCATCGCCGAGCAGCACGGTGGCACGATCATCGCGGAGAACGCCGGGCTCGGCGTCGCCTTCACGCTCTACCTGCCGCCGCTGGGCGAAGAGGCGACTGCACAATAGTCTCCAGCGCTTCGCCGGGGCCTGGCGGATACGCGCGTTTCCTGGCTCTCGCGCCGCTGGCATGTCCCTTGCTGGAGCCCCGCGACATGAAATCCATCCGTCTTCTGCTCGTGGCCGCGCTGGCTCTCGGCGCCGCTGCCTGTGACAACACCAGCACCGCCCAGGCCGCGTCGGGACCGAACGCGCGCGTCGTTCCCGTCCGCGTCGACGGCAACGGCTTCGCGCCGTCGCGGATCGACGTCAAGAAGGGCCAAGCCACGACGCTCCGTTTCACGCGCACGACCGACGCCACCTGCGCCAAGAAGGTCGTGTTCCCCGACATCCACATGGAAAAGGATCTGCCGCTGAACAAGCCGGTGGACCTCGACGTACCCACGAACGCCGCACGGGAGCTCGCGTTCCAGTGCGGCATGGGCATGTTCAAGAGCGCGGTCGTGGTCCGGTAGCCAGGGATGCCGGCGCGGCGCGGGTTCGTCGCGTCGCGCCGGTCCGGCGCGTCAGGGTGCCGTCGGCAGCCAGCGCTTCTCGGTGATCGCGGCGAGCGTGCGCGCGACGCGCGGGCTGTCCACGATGTTACGCATGCGGTTCGAGTCGGCCCCGTGCGCGATGTCGCCCAGCGTGACGATCCCGACCACGCGGCCCTGGGCGTCCACCACCGGGACGCGGCGGATCTGCGCGTCGCGCATCAGTTGCTCCACGTCGCGGAGCGGCGTGTCGCGTCGGCACGTGAGGACGCGCCGGCTCATTGCCGTCGAGACCTGCGAGTCCTTCAGCGCGACGCCTTGCGTCAGCGCCGCCATGCAGACGTCGCGGTCCGTGATCATACCCACCGGTCGGCGCGCCCCGTCGAGGACGACCACGCACCCCACGTCGGTCTCCCACATGATGCGCGCGGCGTCGTGCAGTGTGCTTTCCGGCGAGCAGCTCCGGACCTCTCGTACCATCGACTGTTCGGCTTTCATCGTCGGCCTCCTCCATTTCCGCTTGGTGCGGGCTCCGGACGCCATAGCGCGCGACATGAGCGGTGCAACCCCGCCTACTCGGCAAATCCGGCGTCGCCGCGTTGCGGCGCCGCACGAGTTTCGTCGTTCAGCCGGCGAAGCTCGCGATTTGTCGAATCCACGTGGCGGCACGCGGCATGCATCGCTCTTCGACCGTCTGGCGGCCGGCGGTCAGCGTCGGTCCAGGAGAGAATGAACCCGAAGAGGGAAAGCGATCCAACCGCAAGGAGGAACGCGATCGGTCCACGGAGCAAAGCCTCGAAGTCGACGTGACCGCGCGTGGCAACCGGAGGCAACCGGCGAGCGCGCGGGACGAAACGGCAAGGGGGCACGGGCCGGCGACGAGTCGGCAACAGGCCGTGTACCGGGATGAAATCCCTGAACGGGAAGCAGCTCCGAGCGTGACAGCGGGATGAAACACGCCTGCACTCCGGGCCACCGGTGACGTCACGTGCGGGGAACAAACCCTGGCAGGTAGAGCTCCGGCGCCGAGAGGCGCGGAGCGGGAGGTCGGCGAAGGAACTCTGGAAGGGAAATGCGTCACGAGAGGATGAGCCGGACGCAAGACCGCGCCCGGTGACCGGTTGGCTGACGAGAGATCGACTTCGTCCGGAAACGGGCAGGAGCCGAACGTCACGGTGAAAGCATGAGCCGTGAAGCAGCTGGCAAAGAACACTCTGAAGACGCCATGAAACCCCAAGAGAGGCTTGCGCGACGATCGGCGACGATCGGCGTGCTCCGCCGGCAATCCTGATCCTGCAGAAGGGACAATCTCCGGACCTCGCTGACGTCGACCGCCAGATCGTATTTCTTTCCGCGACGGCACGATCTTCGCATCCACGACAGGTGACCGGAGGTCAGCTCGTGGAAACGTTCATCATGGTTACCCGTCTCGCGCCGGGTTCGTTGCCGTCGGCGCGTGCCTTCGAAGACGTCGAGCGTCGCGTCATGGAGGCGATCCGCGTCGAGTGCCCGGACGTCGAATGGGTGGCGAGCTACGCCGTGCTCGGTCCGGCGGACTACCTGGACGTGTTCCGGGCGCCGGACCTGGACGCCGCCATCAAGGTCTCCACCCTGGTGCGCATGTACGGCGACGCGCAGACGGAGGTGTGGGCTGCCACCGAGTGGCAGCACTTCAAAGAGCTCGTGCGTCATCTGCCGCCGGTGCCCCGCTGACGCCCACCGCGTCGATCAAGGGGATGCCGGGTCGGCGCGGAATCGGTCGCGTTGCCGGTATGCGGCTTGCTTCGGCACGTGCAGGAAGGCGAATGCATCCCGGCCCCATGCCCCGGTTCCAGCTTGGCAGCGTGCTCGCGCTCGCCGCGGTCTGCATCCCCGGGCTCGCGCGCGGGGACGACGCCGGGACGGCGACGCACGTGCCGTCGCTGTCGATAACCGCGCAGCTGCTGCTGGGCGAGCGCGCGAACCGGCTGGACGACATCGACGCGCAGCTGGAACACAACGGCTACACGCTCACGCCCAAGGCCCAGCGCCTGGTCGGCTTCGAGTTGGGCGCCGGCATCCGCCGGCTCCGGATCGAGATCAGCGTCGTGGGCACGACCGGCGATCGCGTGTTCTCGCGGACCACGGGAAAGTCGCTGCGCGTGCATCGCGGCTGGCTGAGTCCGGAGATCGGCTACGACGTGTATCGTTACCGGTCGCTCGCGGTCTACCCGATGCTCGGCTACGCGTCGGGCGATCTGCTCGTCGACATGGACTGCAGGCAGCCTCCGCTGTTTGTAAGCTATTTCAACTCCGCTCCCACGTGCAGCCGCAGCGTGCGGCGGAGCTTCGACGCGATGAAGATCCTGGTCGGGGTCGAGGACGTCGTCCCGCTGTGGCACCGCTGGATCGAAGACGGCGGGTTGGTGTTCGGCGTGCGCCTCGGCTATCTCGCGCAGCTCGGTCAGGGCTCATGGACCACCGGCACCGTCGTCGAAACCAGCCTCGCCGGCGGGCCGGACGCGGACGTAAGCGGGCCGTTCATGCTGGTGAACGTCGGCTTGATGGTTTTCAAGCCCTGAGCAAGACCGGCTCAGAAGTGCAGTCCGACGTCCAGCGCGAGGCGACGGTCCCAGCGCTTCTCGACCAGCGGTGGCATCTGGCTGCGGCGCAGCGTCTCGCCGGCCCGGACGCCGAAGTGGATCGGTGCGCCCGGGATCCTGTAGCCGAACGAGGCACCGATCTGGACGATCTGGTCCTTGTTGTGGACGTCGCGGGTGACCATCTCCTGCTCGCGATCCCAGCCTTCGACCGAGTCGTACACCCCGACCTCGAGCCGCGCCGCCAGGTCCGCGCCGCCGTAGCCGAGGCGGGCGTCGAAGCGACCCGAGGTCCCGAACGCGAAATAGTAGCTGTGGTTCTGCAGTTCGGTCTTGGTGCCGGTGCCCCCGAACAGCGTCGCCCACCGCCGGTACGGCAGCGATTCGATACCGGCGAAGTCGCCGTGCACGGCCGCTCCGAGCTCGGCGTGGAAATCGCCGTCCACGAGCCAGTAGCGGATGTGCGGGCCGAGGAGGTGCGCCAGGGCGAACATGTCCGTGCGGTCGAGCTCCCAGCTTCGCACGTAGCGCACCGCGGAGTTGGCGCCCACGAGCACGGCGTGGCCCACGAGCCCGTCGCGGGTCGCCTCCAGGTCCTGGGAGTACACGCCGGCAAAGTCGTTCGAAAACCACAGGTCGACGCCGGTCCATCCGCTGTCGTCGAAGCTCGAGCGCGTCTCCACGTCGCTGAAGTTGCCGTCGCCGAAGCCGGTGGTGAAGCGCCCCTCCCGCAAGAAACCCGGCATGGCGTAGAGCTTGGCAGCGATGTCCACGTCGCTGACCGTCCCGCTCGCGCCGCGGTTGTTGTCGACCGCGGTGAACGCGTAGGACAGCTCGAAGTCGTGCCAGTACGCCGAGCTGAAGCCGAGGTTGTCCGGCAACACGGCGGGCGGCGGCGTCGTGTTGTCGGCGTAGTGGTGCAGGTACACCGCCGCGCCCAGCGTGTACTGGGCCGCGCGGTTGCCCCAGGCGCCGCCGTCGGGCGCGCTGTTCAGATAGCTCTCGAGCTTGAACACGAACTCGCCGGGAGCCCAGCCGCCGAACGGCGTGAAGATCAGGTCGTTGATGCTGACCTTCTCCAGCCACTCGAGCCAGAACTCGTACAGCGCCGAGGTGAACGTGGACACGGCGAAGGACTCGTAGATCGACAGCCCGTTGTTGCGCGCGAAGCTGTAGTACATCGTGCCCGCGAGCGGATGAATCACGAAGTTCGTGATCGACATGTTGTTGTCGAAGCGGACGGCCTCGAAACTCAAGAAGCGCTGTTTGAAGTTCGGGTAGTCCCAGTCGCTCTTGTTCGAATCCGCTTTGAGCCAGTAGTAGCCGAGCTCGGCTCCCAGGATGCCGATCTGCTCCACTGCAGCACGCAGGTAGTAGCGCTGGCGGCGCTTGCCGAACCACTGATGATACACCGGCTCGAACAACACCAGGCGTCCCGCGGGATCGACGTAGTAGCCGGGACGCGCGCCGCTAGCGCGATCGAGCGGCAGATATGCAGCGCTTGCGGGTGCGGGCTTCGCATGCTCCGCGACGGTCGCGGCCCGGGCCGTGGTCGGGCTCCCCGGAATGGCGGCCAGGCCGAACGCGGCTACCAGGAATGTGACGAACGACCCGCGCATGGTGCGAAAAAGACGCGCCGAATCGAAGTGCATCCGGGCGTATCCGGTGTGAGTGCATGGACCGCGCCGCGCGCGCCGGGATCGAGCGCGCGCGGCGCCGTCCCCCAATCACGGCGGCCCGTTTGGCACGGGCGCTGCAACGGCTCGGGCGGAGGACGTCGAACATGAACTGGGATTCGATCAAGACGGACTGGAAGGACATGAAAGGTCGCGCTCGCGCGCGCTGGGGCAAGCTCACCGACGACGAGCTCGCGCAAATCCGGGGCAACCGCGAGCAGCTCGAGGCCGCGGTCCAGAAGCGCTACGGGACGGCGCGACATGAAGCCGCGCGCCAGGTCGAGGAATGGGCGCAAAAGCTGAAGCGCCGCATCGAGCCAGAATGACGCGACACGCGCCTTGCGCCGGGCGCAATTCATGCGTCGCGGGCGATGGCGCGCGCGTGCGCTACGCTCTCGAGGAAACATGAAGCGTGCATACGTCACTGCGCTCGCCGGCGGCGACGACTACGTGCCCGGCGTCGAAGCGCTGGGCAACTCGTTGTCCGCCACGGACACGGCCGCCGGCCGGATCGTGCTGGTCACGCCCAGTGTGTCGCGCGCGGCACGCGACCGCGTCGCCGCGTGCGGCTGGGAAGTGCGGCAGGTCGATCCGATCGAGAACCCGGTGCCGGCCGCGCAGCTACTGTTCGCGCGCTTCGCGAACGTGTTCACGAAGCTCCGCGCATGGGATCTGCCGGACGTGGACAAGGCGGTGTTCCTCGACGCGGACACGATCGTGCTGCGGAACATCGACGACCTGTTCGATCGCCGTCGCTTCGCGGCCGCGCCCGACTTCTTCCTGCCCGACCGCTTCAATTCCGGCGTGATGCTGCTCGAGCCGTCGAAGGACGTGTTCCGGGCAATGCGGGACAGATTGGCGTCGGAGGCGAGCTACGACGGCGGCGATCAAGGCTTTCTGAATCGCTTCTATCCGGATTGGTACGCGATGCCGGTCGAGCACCGCTTGCCCGCCGGCTACAACTTGCACCACTTCGTGTTCCAGTTCCTGTCGGCGCACCCGTCGCTGAGGACCGCGGTCGAGCGCGAGGTTCGCGTCGTCCACTACACGCTGCAGAAGCCGTGGCAAACGACGACGCTCTCCGGCGGCTCGCACTTGTGGTGGGAGCATTACTTCGGGGCGCACCCCGAGCAGGACGCGGCGTGGAGAAGGCGCATCCATCAACTGGAGGATTGGTCGTTCGACAGCGTCGTGAAGGCGCTCGGCGGCTCCTGAATGCCCTGGTGGAAGAACACCACCGTCTACCAGATCTATCCGCGCTCGTTCGCGGACGCGAACGGGGACGGCATCGGCGACATCGCGGGCGTGATGTCGAAGCTCGACTACCTGCACGAGCTCGGCGTCGAGACGCTGTGGCTGTCGCCGTTCTACGCCAGCCCGCAGGCGGACTTCGGCTACGACATCAGCGACCATTTCGCGATCGCACCGGAGATGGGCTCGCTCGACGAGTGCCACCGGCTGATCGAGGCGGTGCACGATCGCGGTATGCGCATCGTCTTCGACATGGTGCTCAACCACACCTCCGATCAGCACCGCTGGTTCGCAGCCTCGCGCTCGAGCCGGACGTCGCGCTACCGCGATTGGTACATCTGGCGCGACGGGCGCAAGCCCGGGGGCCGTGCGCCGCCGAACAACTGGCGCTCGATGATCGGCGGGTCCGGCTGGCACTACGATGCGTCGACCGAGCAGTGGTACTGGGCGAGCTTCCTGCCGTTCCAGCCCGACCTGAACTACCGGAACCCCGAAGTCAAGCGCGCGATGCTCGACGTGGTGCGCCACTGGCTCGGCGCCGGGGTGGACGGGCTGCGCCTCGACATCTTCAACGCGATCTACAAGGACGCCTCGTTCGCCGACAATCCAGCGTCCGCTCGCGTGATGCCCAGCGAAGACAACCCGGCCGCGTTCTTCCAGTATCCGCGACATACCATCGATCATCCGGACACGCTTCGCTTCGCGCGCGAGCTCAGGAACGTGGTCGACGCCGTGCCCGGTCCGCCGCGCTTCCTCGTGGGCGAGGTGTTCGGGTCGCCGCGCTCGCTCAGACGCTACTGCGGCGACGGTGACGGCCTGCATCTGGTGTTCCTGTTCAAGGCCATGACCACGTCGTTTCGCGCCGACGCGTTCCGCGCGCTGATCGAGGAGGTCGAGCAGGAGTTCCCCGATCCGCTGCTGCCGACCTGGGTGTTCGGCAACCACGATCGCCCGCGCTTCATCGAGCGCCTGGGCGGCGACCCGCGCAAGGCCAAGCTCGTCGCCGCGCTGCAGCTCACCGCGCGCGGCGTCCCCTTCGTCTACTACGGCGACGAAATCGGCATGGGCCACCACGACGTGCCGCGCGAGCACGCGCTCGATCCGATCGCGAAGCGCTTCGAGCGCGTCCCGCGCTGGCTCTCGCGGCCGTTGCGCAGGCGTGGGGTGCTGTTGAACCGCGACGCATGTCGCCGGCCCATGCAGTGGCACGCCGGGCCGCACGCCGGCTTCACGCCGCCGCACGCCGCGCCGTGGCTGGCCGTGCATCCGCACGCGCCGTCCGTGAACGTCGCCGCGCAGCACGGCGATCCGGACTCGTTGCTGGCGGCATACCGGCGCCTGCTGGCGCTCCGGCGCGACACGCCGGCGCTGCACGCCGGGCGGCTCGAGCTCGTGCCGCGCGCGCGCCTGCCGCGCTGCGTGCTCGGCTACCGGCGCGTTCACCCGGACGCCGGCCACTGCCCCGCGCAAGTGTGGCTCAACTTCGGCGATCGCCCGGCGCGCGTGGATCTGCGCGACGTGCCCCACGACTCGCTGCACTCGAACCTGCACGACGGCGCGCGGGTCGGGGGGCGCGACGTCCTGCTCGCGCCGTTCGAGGCCGTCGTCGCCAGGTGAGGATGATGCCGGTCCGGCGCGGAACGCCCCTCCTCGATTCCGCGCCGGACCCGCAAGGCCTGTCGGATCAACAGCTCGGGAGCGCGGCCGCGACCGGCGCCGTCGTGGCGCGTGTGCGACGCGCTCGCGCGAGCGACGAGCCGAAGCGGACGCCCACGGCGTGACCCGAGTCGAGGTGCTCGCAGACGGCGCCCGCCAGCGCCAGCAGCTCGTGACGGAGATCCGGAGAGATCGTCTCCTCGACGGACAGGATCACTTCCGGTTCCGCGCCGATGCGCGTGCAGCGGACGGCGGCCTGGATCATCAGGCAGCGCGCGACGAACGACTCTTGTTGGACGTGGTCGCCAACCGCGATCACGGCGCGAACGAGCCCCTGCCGCGTCGCGTGGATGCGCGAGATGCGCCGCACCACGCGCTGCGAGAACGCGAGCGCGCCCTCGACCGGTTGCTGCGCCAGAACGACGGCGCCCGCCACCGGTCCGCGCGCCCAGGTCGGCCACACGCTCCCTCGCTCCATCGCGATCAACATCACCGGCTCTGCCGCAACGCCACGTTTCGTTCTCATGTCGCGTCCCCCTGGTGCGAGTGCCCCGGCGAGCAGCTGCAAGCGCCGTGCCCGGACCAATGGCGCTCGACAGCCCGGATTCCGGAACCGCTTGCGTGATCGAGGTCAGCGGCGTGCAATGCGTTCGCACAGCTTTTGCACAAGCTGTCGACGAGCGAGCGGCAACTTGTCCACAGCCGGCGGCGCGGATCGGGGAAATCCCCGGACTTCCAGGGCACAGGAAGGGCGGAAGGGCGGAAGGGCGGAAGATTTGGGATGGGGCGGACGAAGTGATCGGTGCGCTGATCGAGGTGCACCGGTATCTCGGTCCAGGGTCGATGGCCCTCGAGCTGAAGTCTGGGACCTTCCGCTCTTCCGCCCTTCCTGTGAATCCAAATAACGAGATTTCTCAGGGCGCGGACGAGAGCGCCGCGTACGCGACGTCCGCGACGCCGAAACCGGGCTCGACCAGGCGCTTGCGGAACGGCGTGACATCGGCGCGCTTGAGCATCAGCGAGCGGTACACGCCGGAGCTGCTGATGTCGCCGGCGAGCCGGAAGCCGACGATGCGATTGTCCGACAAGAAGAGCTTTCGCAGCGTATTGCCGTCGCGATAGCGGAGCTGTTCGTTGCCGCTCTGTGCACCGACGGCGATCACCGGCAAGCCGACGTGCTTCAGGCTGTTCATCGATTCGGCGCCGGCGTAGCAGGCGTCGTAGCCGAGCAGGTTCAACCCCACGATACGCGCCTGCTCGACGGCGTTGGGGAAGATCGCGTGCACGTAGCGCTCGCCGGTCATCCGGTCCACCGTCTCCGCGACGTCGCCGGCGGCGTAGATGCCCGGCACGTTCGTGCGCAGGTGGTCGTCGACGAGGATGCCCCACTTCTGGTCCACGCCCGCGCCGTCCAGCATCTCGAGGTTCGGCTTCACGCCGGTCGCGGCGACGTAGACGTCGGCGCGCAGCAGCGTTCCGTCTTCAAGCGTGACGTGGTCGACGTGCTTGTCGCCGACGAATGCGGCGACGCGCGTGTCGAGCCGCAGCTCGACGCCGCGCCGCGTGAGCTCCTGCTGCACGATGCCAGCCGTCTCGGGGTCGAGCATGCGCGGCATGACGCGGTCCAGCGCTTCCACGATCGTGACCGCGAGTCCGAGATCGCGCAGCACCAGGGCGACCTCCACGCCGATGAAGCCCGCGCCGACAATCAGCGCGCTCTTCGCCTCGCCGCTCCGCGCGCGCTGCACCAGCGTCTCGGCTGCGCGCAGCGACTTGAAGTTGGAGATGCCGTCGAGATCGGCTCCGGGCACGGGTGCGTACAGCCGGCTGCCCGACGCGACGACCAGGGCGTCGTAGGCGAGCGTCTCGCCGCTCGCCAGCGCGACGCGGTGCTCGGCCGGCCGCACGCCGCTGACGGCGACGCCCGGGTGGAAGTCGATGCCGAGGCGGTCGCACACGTCGCGGCCTCTCCAGAACAGCGTCTGCTCGCGGCTGTTCAGGAAATGGTCGGCCATCGCCGGCGGCGCATACGGCGGGTACGGCTCCGGCGTCACCATCGCGATGCTCGATCGCGTGTCGTGCTGGCGCACGGTCTCGGCGACGGTGAGGCCGGCCGGGCCGGCGCCGACGATCACGAGGCGCATGACAGCTCCTGCTCGCTCTGCAGCAGCGCGTCACCGAGACTGGCGGCGGCCGCGGCGAACGGCGATGGCGGCTCCGCGAGCAACGGCCCGACCCCGGGCTCGCACTCGAGCAGGCGCGGATCCCAAGGCAGCGCGTGCTCGGAGCTGAACGCGAAGCCTCCCTCGTCTTCGATCAGCCGTCGGACCTTGTCGAGATCGCCTTGGTTCCGGACGCGGTTCACGACGAGGTGGACCGCGGGGATGCCCAGCCCGCGGGCGAGCCGCGCTGCGTGGAGCGCGACCTGTACGCCGTTGAACGTGGGATCGGTCACCGCGACCGCGTGGCGGAAGCCCTTGGCGAGCGCGCGCCCGAAGTGTTCGACCCCGGCCTGGGTGTCGAGCAAGATGGCTTCGCCGGTGCGCAGGCTCATCGCGCCGATCACCGACGCGAGCAGGGAGTTTTCCGGGCACAGGCAGCCGGCGGCGGGCTGCACCACCGTCCCCATGACGACCAACCGGACCCCGTCGGGGCCAACCACGCCGAAGCGGTCGACCACGTCGTCGACGTTCGGGTTGAGGCGCAGCATCAGGCCCCAGCCCGTGCCGGGGCGCGCGCCGGTCTTCTCCTCGACGTAGTCGGGGTTCTGCCCGAGCGGCACCAGCGCGCGCGCCGCGTCGCGCGGTACGCCGAGGGCGTACGGCAGGTTCATTTGCGGATCCGCGTCCAGGGCGAGCACGCCGAGCGAGCGTCGCGCGAGCTGGCGGGCGAGCAGCGCGGTCAAGCTCGTCTTGCCCACGCCGCCCTTGCCCGTCAGGACGACCCGGAACTGTTCCGCGCCGGCACCGACAACCCCATCCCCATGGTGGTGGTGATGGTCGTGGCCGTGATCATGATCGTGGTGATGATGACCGGGTGAATCGCACATGGCGGTCTACTCCGCGGCCTGGGCCGAGACCGGGAACGCGATCGTGCTCGGCTCGATGAACGGCAGGCCGAGCGCCTTTCGCTTCTCCTCGATGTGGCGGCGGATCATCACGGCGGAGCGCTCCGGATCCGGCTCGATGGCGAACTTCGCGCCGACCACGCCGTCGAGGCCGTCGGCGAGCAGGCTCGTCACGTTCTTGCTGCCGAAGATCGCCGGCGCCACGCCGAGCACGGTGTAGATGCCGCTGGCGACGACGTAGGTGCCGATGGCGACGGCCTTCTCCGAATACCACTCGGGTGCGGCGCCCGCGAGCGGCAGCTGGTCGATGTCCACGCCGAGGAAGTTCGCGAGGGCCGCTGCCAGCGTCAGGATGCGTGTGTTGTCGACGCAGGAGCCCATGTGCAGGACAGGCGGGATGCCGAGCGACGTGCACACCGCGCCCAGACCCTTGCCGGCGAGCTTCGCGCTCTCCGGCACCATCTGCCCGGCCTTGCCGTTGGCGATGGCGGCGCAGCCGGTGACGACGACCAGGATGTCGTTCTCGATCAAGCGCTGGGTCAGGCGGATGTGGCCGTAGTCCTGGGGCAGCTTCGGGTTGTTGCAGCCGACGATGCCCACGGCGCCGCGGATCGTGCCCGCCTTGATCGCGTCCACCAGGGGCGCCGGCGTACCGCCGAGGGCGCCGACGATGGCCTCCACCGAGAAGCCGGCCATCATGTTCACCGGCGCGACCGGGATCCGCACGCGCGACGGGTTGCGGTTCTCGTACGCCTCGATGCCCTTCCGGACGATCTCCTTGGCGATCTCGTAGCCGCGGTGCGGATCGAACGAGATGTGCGTCGCGCCGGGGAACTTCGCCTTGTCCGCGGTGGAGATGACGGCGGTGTGGAAGCACTTCGCGACGTCGGTGATCGACGGCATGATGCACTGGTAGTCGACGACCATGGCGTCGAGGGCGCCGGTCACCATCACCAGCTCCTGCATCAGGTGGTTGCCGGCCATCGGGATGCCCTTGCGCATCTGCAGCTCGTTGCCGGTGCAGCACAGGCCCACCAGATTGATGCCGGCGGCGCCCTTGGCCTTGGCGAGCGCGATCAACTCGGGGTCCTCGGCGGCTTGCACGATCACGTCGCTGAGCAGCGGATTGTGGCCGTGCAGCGCGATGTTCACGCTCTCGGGCTTCAGCACGCCCAGGTTGACCTGGCTCATGGTCGGCTTCGGCGTACCGAACATCACGTCGCTGAGCTCGGTCGCGACCATCGAGCCGCCCCACCCGTCGGACAGGCTGGTCCTGAGACCGTGGAGCAGGATGTTCACGTAGTCGTTGTCCACGCCCATGTGGGTGCGGTGCAGCATCTCGACGTTCTCGCGGTCGATGCCGCGCGGCGTGATGCCCAGCTTCTGCCACAGCGCCCGGCGCTTCGCCGGCGCGCGGTTCGCGAAGCTCGTGCTCTGCTTCCTCGAGCCGTAGTCGTCGAGGAGCACGTTCGCCACGTCGCGGGCGATTTCGTTCGGCTCGCGTCCGTCGGCCTTCACGCCGAGCTCGGCGGCCAGGGCGTTCAGCTTGTCCGTGTCCTGGATCGCATAGCCCGTCGTGTTGCCTTCGGCGGTCTCCGCGAACACCTCGAGCACGTCGCGGCCGTGGTCCGAGTGGGCCGACGAGCCCGCCGCGATGGTGCGGCCCAGGTTGCGCGCGACGATCACGTCCGCGTCCGCGCCGCACACGCCCTTTTGCGGGCCCTCGCCGAACGGATCGACGCGACACGGCCCCATCGAGCAGTTGCGGCAACTGGTGCCCATCGAGCAGTAGCCGCACTGCGGCTCCTGCGCGGCGAGACGATCCCAGACGGTCTCGATGCCTTCGTCGCGCGCACGCTCCAGCATGGCGCGGGCGTCGGCGTTGACGCTGAGCTGGTGGAGATCAGCGGGACGATGAATGGCCATTGCTTGCTCCCTGTACGACCTGCGTCGTTGCCTCGCCCCAGGCGTGCCAGGCGAGGACATTGTCGGGTGTTGCCACGTGGGTGGCGCGGACGAGCTCGTTCAGCTCGCCGAAGACGATCGCGCCGGTCTTGCAGGCCTCGCTGCACGCCGGGTCCAGTCCGCGGCGCAGGCGATCCACGCAGCCGTCGCACTTCGTCGCGACCACGCGCGCGGGCAGGCCGTCCTGCTGCACGTGGAACGTGACGACGTCGAACGGGCAGACCATGGCGCACATCGCGCAAGCGATACACTTGTCCGCCGCCACGAGCACCAGGCCGTGCGCCGCGTCGCCGAAGATGGCGCCCGTGGGGCACGCCATCTGGCACGGCGCTGGATCGCAGTGATGGCACCGATTCGGCAACGCGCTGTTCAGGAACGGCCCGGCTTCGACATGGATGCGGGCGCGCGGCGGCGGTGACTCGGCGACGGCGCGCGCCGCGTCATGGCTCTTCGAGTGCTCGACTGCACACGCGAACTCGCACTGGCGGCAACCGATGCAGCGCTCGACATTGACGAAGATCGTGTTCATGACGGCCCCCCGAAGCTGCAGCATCCGTGCCGCGCTTCGTTCACGAAAATGCAGGAAATCCCGCGCAAGCGCTGCGCCGATGGTTCGAACAGGCGTTGCGGTTGCGCGACTTCTCGACGGTCCGCTCCTTGCTTCGATCCCGCGCATGAAGCTCTACCGGGACTTCGAGTCTCAACGCGCGTTGGATGCCGAATACGACGTCGACAACCTGGTGCCCGAGTTTCCGCACATCGTACAGTTCTTGCTCGACAAGAGCGCCGAGGCGAGAGTGGCGTTGCCCCACGAAGAGGACGTCGCCTACGGTCCGACCCGCGACGAGCTGCTCGACGTGTTCCCCGGGCAGCGCGAGAACGGCACTCCGCCGCCGGCGCTGGTGTTCTTCCACGGCGGCTACTGGCGGCTGCTCACGGCGAAGGAGTTCAGCTTCGTCGCCCTCGGGCTCTCGCGCGCGGGAGTGACGGTCGTCATCCCGACGCACTCGCTGTGCCCGAAAGTCACGATCGACGAGATCACGCGGCAAGCCCGCGCCGCCGTCGCCTGGACCGTGCGCCACGCCGACGATCTCGGCGTCGACGCCACGCGCGTGTTCGTCGGTGGTCACTCCGCCGGCGCACACCTGGCGCTGATGAGCCTGCTCACGAACTGGGACCGCGAGTACGGCCTCGGGCCGAAGCCGCTAGCCGGCGGCGTGCTGATCTCGGGCCTGTTCGACCTGCGACCCTTGCCGTTTACCGCGGTCGGCCCGTCGCTGCAGCTCACGCGCGCCGAGATCTCGAGAAACAGCCCGATGCTCCTCGATCTGCCCGCGGATGCGCCGCCGCTGCTGGCGAGCTACGGCGCCAGCGAGACGAGGGAGTTCCGCCGTCAGACCGACGACATGCTCGATCGTTGGCGCGCCGCCGGCCTCACCGCCGACATCCTGGTCCAGCCGGGCCGCAACCACTTCACCGCCATCACGGATCTGGCCGATCGCAGCGCCGCGATCACCCGATCGATCGCACGCTTCACGGGCACTTGACCGCCGTCAGACTCCGGGGCGTCGCGACTCTTCCCACTCGTCGACGACGCGCCACGCCTGCTCCAGCGACGTCACGCTGCGCTGCATGCCGCGGCGCGTTTCTTCCAGGTACACGCGCGATCCTTCCCGCCCTACCGAGATGCCGTGCGGCAGGTCGTTCTGCAGCGCTGTCTCCAGCCGGACCGCATCCAGCTCGAGCAGCGGCTCCTGCTCCTGGTCCGCCTCCAGGTTCCGTTGCTCCACGACCAGCTCGCGCCAGCGCTCGTGCGCCGCGTGCAGGGCCTCCGTTTCGAGCGCCGCGCCCCGCGTTCCCGCCAGCTCGCTGGACGAGAACGGCAAGCTCCCTTGCTCGGCGTCGTCCCAGAGGTCCGGCCAGTCCGCCGCCGGGATGCCGTCGCGCAGCGTCTCGGCTTTCCGCTCGGCCCAGAGCCGCCCGGCGGTGGCGGCTAGTCTCGCTTGATCGCGTTCCATGCTGGCTCGCAACTTTGCAGGTCCCGTGCCGCCGCGCAACGCGCGTGCTCAGGGTCGGTGCGGCTGCACGTAGAGCGCGAGTCCGACGTTGATGCCCGAACCCACGCCGACGAACAGCAGCTGCCGCGCGGTCTCGAGACGTCCGCTCCGCTCCGCAGCCTCGAGCGCGGCGATGGGGCCGGCGCTGTGCGCGCCGGCGTGCTCGCCGCTGGCGCGCGCCACACGATCGGCCGGCAGCTCCAGGCGCTTGCATAGCGCGTCCGGGAAATCCGCGGGGAGCTGGCTGGGCACGATCAGATCGATCTCGCTCATGCGCGAGCCCAGGAAGCGTCGGATCGACTGCGCTGCGCAGTCGACGGCGCGCGCGGCGTACGTCGGGTCCTCGTCGATCACCAGCACGTTGCGGTCGCGTCGCAGGGGGCGCTCGATCCAGTCGATGTGCGCCGCGAACAGCGACGCGTACTCCGGATAGTCGTCGAAGCCGAACTCCACGAAGCCCGCGCCCGGGCCGCCGGGCACGAGCAGGAGCGCGCCGCCCACCGCGCCGAACGGGAAGGCCGGCGAGACCGCCGAGCCCGGGTGCGCGTCGCTCGCGACGACCAGCGCCAGATCGATGCTGTCGGCGAGAAAGCCGTCCGCCAGCTGCAGCGCCGTCAGCACGCCGGCGCCGCCGGCGCCCACATCGAAGGAGAACGTGCCGTGCGCGGTGTGGCGCGTCTTGAGCGTGTTCGCGCCGATGTCGTCCTGAATCAGCGCGGCGAGCGCCGGCTCGCCCAGGTTGTCGTCGCGGTAGACGCCGGCGTTGATCAGGAGCTCGATGTCGCGGGCTTCCCGGCCTGCACGCGACAGGCACGCCGCGATTGCTGCGTCCGCGAGCGCCAGCGCGCCCATCCTGCGGTTCGCTACCGTGGCCCACGACTCAATCAGCGCGCCCATGACGATCCACCAGCTCGTCGATCTCGAAGATCACGACGCCAACCTCCAGCCCCGAGGCGAACGAGATCAGCATGACCTTGTCGCCCTTCTTGAAGCGTCCCTCCGACAGGTACTTGTCGAGCGCTACGAAGTGCGTCGTGGAGGCGGTGTTGCCGAACTCGGCCACGTTGCTCACGACGTTGCGCGGCGCGACGCCCAGCGCCTCGGCGATCTCGCGCGAGCCGATGCGGATCGCGCGCGCCGAGGTCTGGTGCGGGATCACGTGGTCGATCTGGCCGAAATCAAGGCCGCTCTCCTCGAGCACCTCGGCGAGCAGCGGTGGCGAGTCGGCGACGGCCACCTTGTGGATCTCGCGCGCCTGGGTGACCATCGACGCGCCCGGGCCGACGTCGCTCGGCTTGCCGAGGCACAGCCGGCTGTATCCGGACAGGGTCGTGAAGCCCGCCACGGAGATCGACGGCGCGCCGTCGGGAGCGCGCTCCACGATCGCCGCGGCGCCCGCGTCGCCGAGGGTGAGGGACGCCAGTTGCTTGCCCAGCACGCTGCGGATCTCCAACGCCGCGTTGGTGCCGAGGCTCGAGATGTACTCGCCGCTCACGACCATGCCGCGCTCGATCACGCCGCGTCGGATGAAATTGCGCAGCAGGAGCACGCCCGTCATCATGCCGGCGCACGCGTTCGAGACGTCGAAGGCGCGAGCGCGGTCCGCGCCGATAGCCTGCGCGATGGCCGGCGCGAAGGGCGGCTCGAGGTGGTGATGCAGCCCGCCGCGGTTGTGGCTGATGCTTGCGCACACGAGCATCTGCATGTCGGCGGCGGCGTGGCGCGAATGCGAGAGACAATCCCGCGCCGCCCCGACAGCCAAGGTAAACGAGTCTTCGCCTTCGGAGCACACGTGGCGCTCGTGGATGCCCGTCAGGCGCTCCAGATCGATGTGCGTGTGGTGGCGCGTGCTCGCCATGAGCTCCGCGGTGGTCAGGCGGCGCGCGGGCAGCATCACCCCGATGCTCTCGAAGCGTGCTGGCAGGGGAGGGATGCCAGTGCGGCCCGGCGCCGGGCCTTCGAGCAGCATCCAATGTCCGGCGCGGCGCGACATGCCCGGAAAGTGCAGCAAGGAGCATGCCCGCGTCGCGATGGCACGCGCGTTGCGATCAGCGTGGGCGTGCGCGCAGCGTTCTGGAGCTACGTGATCGTCGTCGTGACGATCCTCGCAACGGGGGTGCTCTATTGCACCACCCGCCGCTTCCTGCCGTACCACGCCGAGGCCTTCGGACAGCCCTGGGAGCAGACGCCCGAGCGGACCCGCGCGCTGTACCTGGTGATGGTCAAGGCGATCGGCGCGCCGACGTTCGTCGCGGGCACCGCGATCGGCCTGATCCTCGTCTTGCCGTGGCGCAGGCGCGATCGCTGGGCGTTGTTCGCCGTGCCCGCGCTGGCCCTGGCGTGGACGCTGCCGATGCTGGGCGTAGCGCTGTCCGTGCGCTGGTCGACGGGGGCCGCGACGCCTTGGCCCGTGCTCGTGCTGCTCGTCGCGGTCACCGGAGTGGGCGCCCTGGCTTCGGCGCGTGCCCGGAAATCCTAGCGCGGGGCCGGGCGCCTTCTTCGCGAAGGCTTGCCTTCGTCCATCCATGCTGCGGCCAGCACGAAGCCGACGACCGCGATGGCGAACGCCAGCGCGTATGCCAGCAGGTACGAGGTCGTGGTGAACGCGAGCACACCCAGCGACACCGCCACGATTGCGAACCACACGAGCGATTTCCAGTGACGGGTCATGAGCTGCCTCCAGCTCCTCGAGCTGCATGGGCCGTACCACGTGCGCAGCGGCCGGCCGCCGCCCGCCCAGCGTGGTTTCCACCGGTAAGTCGCGCGTTTGGCCGCTCCGGTCCGGCACCGGTTTCGCGTCGCCGATTGGACTTGAACCCGCAGGCCAGGGCTGGGAACCTGCCGTTGCGTAATGACACCCAGTCTCCTCGACGAAGCGATCGCGTACGTGGGATTCACCGACGGCGATGCCCAGGTGCTTCGCGAGGTGGCGCCCAGCGTGCGGCCGGCGTTCGGCGCGATCGTGGATCGGTTCTACGAGGCGATCGCCGCCAACCCCCGTGCCGCGGCCGTGTTCACCGGCGGGGCCACCCAGATGTCGCGACAGAAGGCGAGCTTGCGAGAGTGGCTGGAAGAGGTGGTGGGTGGCGTGTACGACCACGCCTACTTCGATCGCCATTCGCGCATCGGCCGCGTGCACGTGCGTATCGGCCTCGACCAACGCTACATGCTCACGGCCATGTCCCTGATCCGCGAGGGCCTGCACAACGCCCTCGAACGGAGCGAGTTTCCCGTCGAGCGGAGGCGGGTGGCGCACGACGCGTTCAACCGCATCTGCGACATCGAGCTGGCGATCATGCTCGAGACCTATCGCGAGGATTCGGTAGTGCGGATCCGGCGTACGGAGCAGCTCGCCACGCTCGGTCAGCTCGCGGCGTCGATCGGCCACGAGCTGCGCAATCCGCTGGCCGTGATCGAGAGCTCCTCGCACCTGCTCGGCCGGCGCGCGACGGACGAGCACGCCAAGAAGCACATCGGCAGGATCGACACGAACCTCAAGCTCGCCGGCGACATCATCGAGCAACTGCTCGAGCTGGCGCGCGACCGCGAGCCGACGCGCCACGCGGTCGACGTCGCGACCCTGGTGCAGAGCGCCATCGACGGGATCGTCGTGCCGGGCGGCGTCCGCATCGAGGTCGCGCTCGATCCCGGCCTCGAAGGGCTCCGCATCGACTCCAGCCAGATCCGCATGGTGCTCACGAACCTGTTGACCAACGCGGCCCAGGCCATCACCGGCGGGGCCGGCGAAGGCCTGGTCAAGGTCGGCGGCAAGCTCGACGGCGACGTCCTGCAGCTGCGCGTCGAGGACAACGGCCCGGGGCTGTCCGCCGACGCGCTCGCGCACGCGTTCGAACCGCTGTTCACCACCCGCAGCAAGGGCATCGGTCTGGGCCTCGCCCTGTGTCGCCGCATCGTCGAGCGCCACGGGGGGGCGATCAGCGGAAGCAACCGCGAGGCCGGCGGAGCGGTGTTCGAGCTGCGGCTGAACGACGTGCTTCCGGAGCAGGTGTCCGCGTGACCGGGCCCGGGGGCGCGAGCCGCGTGCTCGTGGTCGACGACAATCGCGACCTCGCGGAGAATCTGGCGGAGATCCTCGCCGAGGAGGGCTTCGTGACAGCGGTCGCGTTCGACCCGTTCGACGCGCTCGCGCTGGCCGGCGACTTCGCCTTCGACGCGGCGGTGATCGACGTGCGCATGCCCGGCATGGACGGCGTCACGTTGTTCGAGTCGCTAGCGGGGCGGCATCCGGGCGCCGTGTTCGTGCTTGTGACCGGCTTCACGCGCGACGAGCGCATCCGTCACGCGCTCGAGGCCGGGGTGCGTGCGGTGCTGCCGAAGCCGGTGCCGGTGGCGTGCCTGCTCGAGCTCGTGTCCGGTCTGGTCTGACTCGTTGGTGGGCGATGTGCCCTCAGGGCGGGGGCATGAGCTCGATCGACGTCGGCGTCGACGTCGTCGGGGTGCGGCGCGTGCGGCTGCGACGCGCGGCACGCGGGTCCGCCTTGCGCGGCGGGCGCGGCGCGGTGTCGAAGCGGACGCTCACCGACAGTTCCGTGCCCTGCAGCTGCTCGCACAGCGCGCCCGCGAGCCCGAGCAGCTCGTGGCGCAGCTCGCTGGCGTGCGGCTCGTGCGCCGACAGCACGATCTCCGCGTCGTCGACCGCGGGCATCGAGCCGATCACAGAGCGGGCGATGATGCAGCGCGCGGCGAACGAGTCGACGTCGCTTGCCGGTCCCACGGCGACTACGGCCTTGCGGATCTTGCAGCGCGTGGCCCACAGCCTGGAGATGCGGTGCGTCACGCGACGCGCGAATGCCCACGGCGGCTCCGCGGGCTGTTGCGCGACGACGACCGCGTTGGAGGCCGACGTCCTCGCCCACGTCGGCCATAGGCTCCCGAGCTCCATCGCGATCAGCACGACGTCGGTACCCTCGACCTCTTCGACCTCCCCGACCTCGCTCGCTGCCTCGGCTTGCATACCGCCCTCGCTTCCGCTCCTGCTTGGAGCGTCTCCCCGTATGCAGTCGGCGTGCCAGCGTCTTTACCTGTTGGATCGCATGCGTGCCGGCATGACTTGCGCCGGCACGCCCGTGCCGGCGAAAGGGATTCGCGCTGTTCTGGCCCGTTCGCGCGTGCGACGAAATGGGACAGCGAGTAGCCGCGCTGACGCAAATCGCCGCGCCTGTGGACAATCCGGCACCACTCATGGGGTCCAGAAGCGCCGTCCGACCTCGGCCAGCTCCGGAAGCGAGCGCAGATCGCGATCGAGCTCGGCGACCGTCGCGTGCTCGAGGTTCCGGGGAAGCCGGTCCACCAGCGCGCGCCAGCTCCGCTCCTCCCGGCGGGCGAGCGCGAACGCCTCGAGGCACGCGTGGTCCAACCAGTTGTGCACTGTTGGTGCCGCCCCGAGTCGAGCCAGGAGCGCGCGGACGACGGCGTCCGCGTCGTCCGCTTCGGCGCCGGGGGCCGGGTGCATGCGATTCGCGATCACGGCGCAGAGCGGCAGGTCCAGCGCGACGAGGCGGGCGCCCTGCGTCGCCGACGCGTCCAGTCCCGACTCGTCCGCGCCGGTCACGAGCACGAACGCCGTCTCCGGACCGTGCAGCAACGCACGCGCGTCGCGCGCGCGCTCGCGCACGTCGTCGAACAGCGTGTCCAACGCCCCGAAGAACGCAGCCACGTCGTCGAGCGTCTTGTGGCCCGTGGCGCGAGCCAGGTAGCGCATCACCGCGCCCACGGTCGCGCTCGCCACGCGCCCCGCGCGCAGCGTGGGGTGCGTGAGCCAGCTCGCGATCGCGGGATCGAGCAGGCGGTCGATACGCTCCGGCGCGGTCACGAAGTCCAGGGCGTGCGCCGCCGGCGGCGTGTCGAGGACGATCAGGTCGTAGCGGCCGGACTCGTGCAGCCGGCACAGCTCTTCTACCGCCACGTACTCGGTCGCGCCCGCGAAGCGTCGCGACAGCTCCTCGTAGAACGGGTTTTCGAGGATCGCGCGGCGGACCGCGTCGTTCGGTGCGTGCCGCCGGATGAAGCCGTCCCACGCGTCCTGTTGATCGAGCATCCCCGCGTCGAGCGATCCGGGTAGCTCGATTTTCGCGGCGCGCAGCGTTTCGGCGTCGATGCGCTGGCCGCCGCGATCGAGCGCGTCGAGCCCGAGCGCGCGAGCCAGGGCGCGCGCCGGATCGATGGTCAGCACCATGGCGCGCCGCCCGCGCAGCGCGCCGCCGAGGGCGATCGCCGCGGCCAGCGTGGTCTTGCCGACGCCGCCGGTGCCGACGGTGACCACCAGTCGGTGCCGATCCACGACGTCGCCCACGCTCATGGCACAACCTCCAGGGCGAGCACGTGGGCCAACGTCGCCAGATCCCGCATGCCGATGGGATTGCCGGTCAGGCGCGGAAGCCGCAGCGGGACGCGCGCGGTGGCCGTCGCGAGGTGCGCGATCGCGTCCTCCTGGATGCGCGACCAGCCGATACCGCGCTGGACCGTCATCAGCATCGCCTCGCGGACGCGGGCCTCGGCCTCGCTCCGCGCGGGCAGGGCGACGAGCGCGGCCAGCGCTTGCTCGACGCCTTCCGGCGCCGGTTCGGTGCAGCGGTTGACGATCACGCGACCGATCGGCAAACCGAGATCGGTGCCGATGCGTGCCACGCTGTCGATCGCCTCGGCGACGGGCATCTCCTCGGCGGTGGCGACGACGTGGACGGCGGTGTGCCGCGTGTCGGCGAGCATCGCGTGCACGTGCTTGGCCTCGCGGTGGACGCGACCGGAGCGGAACGTGTCCTCGGCGGCCGACGGCATGCGCAGCAGCTCGATGGCGTGGCCCGATCCCCCGGCGTCGACGACCACGACGTCCCAGCGCTTCCGGAGCCGCACCTCGTCCTGGATCTTGCCGATGGCGAGCAGCTCCTTCACGCCCGGCGCGGCGGCGACGAACGCCTTGTACAGCGGATGCGCGAGCACCGCGTCCGTCAGCGAGCCGAGGTGCAGCTTTCGCTTCATGAACTCGGCGAGGGCCGCCGCGCCGTCGATGAACATCACCGAGACGCCGGAGTTCGCTATGGCAATGGCGCCGGGCGCGGAAAGCCGGACGTCGAGCGCGCGCGACAGGCCCGCGGGCGCGTTCAACTCGATCGCGAGCACGCTCGCGCCGCTCTCGCGTGCGGCGAGCGCGAGGGCGGCGGCGACCGTGGATTTCCCGACGCCGCCCTTGCCGAGCACGAAGTGGAGGCGCGTATCAGCCAATCAGAAGCGTCCCCAGGCCCGCGCCGATCGCCAGGAGCACGAACGAGAGTAGCGTCCAGCCCTGCGCCGGGACGATCTCCGACGGCGTCTCCGGGAAACGCATCAGGCGTCGCGCGGCGCGCACGGCGAAGGGCAGACCGATGAAGCCGCCGAGAACGCCCGGCGACAGGCCGAGCAGCGGCAGTGCGGCGAGCGCGATGAAGATCACTCCGACGAGCAGCGCGAACGCGCGTGCCGCGGCGGGGCGTCCCAAGCGCACCACCAGGGTGCGCTTGCCGGCGTCGGCGTCGGCGCGCGCGTCCGGGAACTCGTTGATCCACAGGAACGCCATGATCGCCAGACCGAGCGGCACCGACGCGAGCACGACCGGCGCCGGGACCGCGTGGCGTTGCACCAGGTACGTGCCGCACAGGATCACCGGGCCGTACGCCAGCGCCACGGCGAGCTCGCCGAGCCCGCGGTAGGCAAGGCGCAGCGGCGGCGCGTGGTAGAAGTACGCGAGCCCGGCGCCCAGCATGCCGAGCGCGAGCACGCGCGGCTCGCGCCCCACGACGATGGCGAGGCCCGCCGCGATGCCGAGGACGTAGAACGCGGCCGCCATCACCGCGGTCTGCCCGCGCGTCATCAAGCCGTCGACGATCACGCGCTTGCCCCCGCTGAACGGCGTGCGCTCCTCGTCGGTCAGGCCCTGATCGGCGCCGGAGTCCCAGTCGAAGATCTCGCCGCTGGCGTTCTTGGCGGCCTCGAAGAAGAACACGCCGAGCACGGTGAGCGCGAGCCAGCCCCACGCGACGTTTCCCTGCCAGGCGGCCAGACAGCCGCCGAGGATCATCGACGCCACCGAGGCGAGCGTGATTTTCGGATCGGCGACGCGCCAGATGCCCTGGAGGATCTTGCTGTGATCGTGAACCGCGACGGCGTGTGCCATGACGCACCTCCTAGCTCGAGAGCTCCGCCAGTCCCCACACGACGGCGGGTACGACGACGTTGTCCGTGCCACGCGGTGACAGCGCCTCGGCGACGGCTGCGCCGGCGCCGAGCAGCGCGACGCGCGACGCGCCGACCGGCGCGTTGAAGCGCCAGGACGCGACCAGCACGCCCGCGGCCGCGGCGACGGCGACGGCGAGCGAGCCTTCAAGACTCTTCTGCTTGCCGCCCGGCGCGCGGAAGAAATGCGCGCCGAAGCGACGGCCCACCGCACCGCCGATGCCGTCGCCGAGCGACAGCGCGAGCAGGCCGGCGGCCGCGGCGAACGGTGCGCGCCACAAGCCGATCCACGTCAGCGCGGCGTACGACGCCGTGTACAGGCACAAGCCGCTCCAGCGCTCGTCGCCGCCGGCGAAGGTGTCGCGGATGCGCGCCGCCGCCGGCCGGCGGCGCGCGAGGTCCGGCAGCCACGCCGTCGCGAGCGCGGCCGCGCCGGTGATCAGCACCGGCGCGGCCGCGTTGTGCCACCACGGCCATCCCAGCACCCACACGCCGGTTCCGACGTGGAGCAAGTCGCGCGCGTACGTCGTCGCGAGTCCCGCGCGATGCACGAGCATGAGCGTCGCGAGCGCCGCGCCCAGCGCGCCGACCCACGCGATCGCGAGCAGGGCGTCGGTCAAGCGACGGCCCTCCGCGTCGCGTGATCGATCGCGGCCACTGCTTCGATCGCGGAGCTCGCGGCGAGCTCCGTACCGATCCCGCGACCGCCCGCGCCGTCACCACACAGGTAGAGCCCGGGGATCGGCGTCGTCACCGGCAGGCGATCGCGTCCGACCTGACCGGGTAACTGTCCGTTGCAGATCGCCGCGTTGTTGCTCTTGCCCATCCACGCGCCGATCGCCGGCACCGGCGTGAACTCCACGAACAACAGCTCGTCGTACAGGTGCGGGATGATGCTGGCAAAAGCCTCGAGAATGCGCTCGCGCCAGCGCTCCGGTGGATCCGCGGGATCGGTGCGCACCGGGCCGTAGATGCTGGCGACGATCAGCTGCGCGCCGTCCGGGCCCAGCGACGGGTCGTAGTTCGTCGGGACCGGTGCGTAGATCGCCATCGGGTCGGACACGCGTCCGTCGTCGATGGCGCCTACGGTGTTTCGCATCAAGTCCAGGCTCAGATCGTCGAGCGTATGTCCGGAGAGCGACACCCCGGCGATCAGACACCCCTCGTCGACCAGCGGCCGGCGCAGGCCGAGCTTGATCTGGTGCGCGTTGCCCGAGCCCTCGATAGCCGCGACGCGTGCGGCGTACTCCAGCGGCACGTCGGCGGGGTCGAGCAGGGCGAGCAGATCCGCGGGCGCCAGATTGCACGCCACCACCGACGCCGTGTACTCGGCGCCGCTGTCCGTCGCGACCACGAGCGCGTCGCCGCGCCGGCGGATCGCCGTCACGCGTGCGTCTACGACGATGTCGCCGCCCGCCGGCGTCACCGGGCCGAGCAGCGCGTGGACGATGCTGTCCATGCCGCCTTCCACATAGGACAAGCTGTATGACGCGATCACATGGCGCAGACAGCGGATGCTCTCGCCGGCCGAGACCCGCCAGGGCGGCAGCACGAAGAAGATGCTGGCGAGGAAGCTGAACAGGAAGTACGCGCCGGGGTGATCGGTGTGCTCGCGGACGAACGCGTCGAGGGTACGGCGGTCCCAGCGTCGCAGCTCGGGTTCGGTCAGCGTGAAGACCTGCAGCATCATGCGGGCGAGGGACGCCAGCTCGCGGGTCGAGAGCCCGAGCTTCCGCGCCGCCTCGAGCGCGTACGCCGGCAACTGGTGGCGGTGCTCGGGCGCGGCGAGCTCGAACATGCCGCGCGAACGCACCGGAATGCGGTGCGTGAGGAAGCGCGGCTGCTCGAAGCCGAGCGAGCGCAGGAGCTCGCCCAGCGGGCCCTTTTCCCCACGGGAAATCAGGTGGCTGCCGACGTCGATCTTGAAGCCGTCGCGCTGGTAGGAGGCGAGGATCCCGCCGGGCAGCGGGTTCTTCTCGAGCACGAGCACGGCGTTTCCGCGCCGGGCCAGCATCCCGGCGACCCCGGAGCCGCCGACACCGCTACCGACCACGATCGCGTCGTAGTGGTCGTGCGCGCCTTGGCGGGCGAGCGGCGGGAACGGCACTATCCGGGCCACGCGCCGCACCCGCCGGATTTACGCGACCGCACGCACGGGACGCGACAATTGCGTTTCGGCGCTGCGGGAACAGGGAACACCGGGCTCACGGCGCTCGGGTGTGCAGCCGACGTGCCAGCAACGTCCAGGCTTGGTCATGAATCTGGAAAACACCGGCGCTCCGGCAATTTCCGGGACCTCCGGCGTATGCTTGTCCGCATGCGCAGGATGTTCGTGGCAGGGCTGGTCGCGTTCGGGTCGGCGCTCGTCGCGTGCGGTGGCAAGTCGACGGTCGGCGGGACCGGCGGCGCCGCGGGCAACGGCGGCAACGGTGGCAAGGGTGGCAGCAGCGCCAGCGGGGGCAGCGGCGGTTCCGGCGGGGTCCCGGCCAAGAGCGGCAAGGTCGATCTGCTGTTCATGATCGACAACTCGGTGTCGATGTCCGACAAGCAGACGGTGCTCGCGCGCTCGACGCTGGCGCTGGTCGAGCGGCTGGTAGATCCCGAGTGCGTCGCGCCCGACGGCACGCTCGCCGGCGCACCTGCCCCGGATGCGCCCTGCGCGGCCGGCACCAGCCGCGAGTTCCAGCCGGTCACCGACATCCACATCGGCGTGATCACGTCGAGCCTGGGCGGGCACGGCTCGACGATCTGCACGCCGGGCTGGTCGCAGTGGGATCCGTCCCAGGACGAGCACGCGCACCTGTTGGGCGTGTCCCGCTCCGGGCTCCAGAGCTACAACGGTACCGGCTTTCTCGCGTGGGATCCCGGCGCCAGGTACTCGCCGCCCGGCGCGAACGACCCGGCGGCGTTCGGGCAGGACTTCTCGAACATGGTCGACGCGGCGGGAGAGCGCGGCTGCGGTTTCGAAGCGCAGCTCGAGGCGTGGTACCGCTTCCTGGTCGATCCGGACCCGCCCGCATCCGTCACCAAGAACGCGAGCGGGGCGACCACCGCCAACGGCACCGATGGCGAACTCCTGGCCGAGCGCGCGAACTTCCTCCGGCCCGACTCGCTGCTCTCGATCGTGATGATCACGGACGAGAACGACTGCTCCGTGGCCGACACGGGGCTGGGTTGGCTGATCGGCTACGACGCGGCCAACCTGCCAACCCCCACCAGCATCTGTGCGACCGACCCGGACAACAAGTGCTGCCACTCGTGCGGTCTGGCCGACCCGGCGGGCTGCACCCACGACCCGATCTGCGACACCCAACCGAACCTGCCGTCGCAGCAGGACGCGGTGAACCTGCGCTGCTGGGACCAGAGGCGTCGCTTCGGCATCGCCACGGATCCGACGCATCCCGAGGCGGGGCTGCTCTACCCGACCCAGCGCTACTCGAACGCGCTCCGCAACACCGTGATCTGCCCGGACCACCTCGATCTGGCGTGTGGAAAGGGCGACAAGGGCGTCCCGAATCCGATCTACTCCGACCTGGCCGGCAGCAGTGGGCCGGTGCGCGCGCCCAACCAAGTATTTTTCGCCGGCATCGTCGGTGTGCCATGGCAGGACATCGCGAGTACCGACACGCTCCAGACGCCGGATGCGCTGCGCTACATGACGGCGGCGGAGCTGACGAGCCAGGGACGCTGGGACGTCATCCTGGGCGATCCCGCGAGCTACACGCCGCCGAGCGACCCGCTGATGCAGGAGTCGGTCTTCCCGCGCAGCGGCTCGAACCCGATCACGCACGACGCCGTCGCGCCGCCCGGTTCGGGTCCGACCCAGAATCCGATCAACGGCCACGAGTACTCGAACGCCCAGACGAACGATCTCCAATACGCCTGCATCTTCAAGCTCGACGTTCCCAAGGACTGCTCGTCCCTGGGGTACGGGTGCGACTGCACGGCGGGCCAGGCCGGGGACAAGCCGCTGTGCCAGGATCCGTCGACCGGCCAGGTACCGTCGGCGCCCACGCAGTTCTTCGCGAAGGCGTACCCGGGACTGCGCGAGCTGCAGGTCTTGAAGGACGTCGGCGACAGCGGAATCGTCGCCAGCGTATGTCCCAGGATCCAGGACCCGACGAACCCGGACTACGGCTACAATCCGGCGCTCGACGCTATCGTCGAGCGCATCAAGGTCGGCCTGTACTAGCGCGAACCGTGAGGAGCAGCGGCATGCGGGGTCCTTCAATCATGTTCATGGGCGCGCTGGGCGCGCTGGCGGTCGCGTGCGGCGGCAGCTCGACGACCGGCGCGCACGACGGCGGAGCGGGAACCGGCGCTGCGGCAGGTGCCGCCGGAGCCGGCGGTAGCGGCGCGACGAGCGGCAGCGGCGGGAGCGGCGCGACCGGCGGTAGCAGCGGCGCGAGCGGCAGCGGCGGGACCAGCGGCAGCGCCGGCAGCAGCGGCAGCGGTGGGGCCAGCGGCAGCAGCGGCGCGAGCGGTACCGGTGGCAGCGGCGGCAGCGACGGCGGATCGGCGCCGAGCGGCAAGATCGATCTGCTCTTCATGATCGACAACTCCGCGTCCATGTCCGACAAGCAGAGCGTGCTGGCCGAGTCCGTTGGTGCGCTCGTGTCGCGGCTCGTGAACCCGATCTGTGTCGCGCCGGACGGCACGCCGGGTGCGACGCCGTCGAGCCCGGACGCCCCGTGCGCCGCCGGCACGTCGCGCGAGTTCCTGCCGGTCGCCGACATCCACGTCGGCGTGATCTCGTCGAGCCTCGGCGGCCACGGCGCGACGATCTGCGATCCGGGCTGGGGACAGTACAACCCCACGCAAGACGAGCACGCGCACCTGATCGGCAAGACGCGCCAGGGCGTCCAGAGCTACAACAACACGGGCTTCCTCGCGTGGGACCCGGGCGCCAAGGACACGCCGCCGGGCGCGAGCAACGCGGCGGCGTTCACCCAGGACTTCGCCGACATGGTCACCGCCGCCGGCGAGATCGGCTGCGGCTTCGAGGCGCAGCTCGAGGCGTGGTACCGCTTCCTGATCGATCCGGATCCGCCGGACACGATCAGCAAGGGCGCGTCGGGAACCACCGAAGCCAGCGGCACCGACGTGGAGCTGCTCGCCGAGCGCGCCGCGTTCCTGCGCGCCGACTCGCTGCTCTCGATCGTGATGATCACGGACGAGAACGACTGCTCGGTCGCGGACGCCGGGCTCGGCTGGCTCGTCGGCTACGACAACAACCTGCCGCGGCCGACGTCGGCCTGCGCGCAGAACCCCAACGACAAGTGCTGTCACTCGTGTGGCGTGTCGGACCCGGCCGGCTGCGCGCACGACCCGATCTGCGACTCGAGCCCGACCCTGGCCTACGCGGAGGACTCGTTGAACCTGCGCTGCTTCGACCAGAAGCGACGCTTCGGGATCGCGACCGATCCGAGCCACCCCGAGGCGGGGCTGCTGTACCCGACGCAGCGCTACTCGAACGCGCTGAAGCGCGCGGTCATCTGCCCGCAGCATCCCGACCTCGCGTGCGGCCCGTCGGACACCGGCGTTGCCAACCCGATCTACTCGGATCTGTCCGGCAGCGGCGTCACGCCGCGCGGCCCCGACCAGGTATTCCTCACGGGCATCGTGGGCGTGCCGTGGCAGGACATCGCGACCGCCGCGACGCTCGGCGATGCGTCGCGCCTCCAGTACATGACCGCGCAGCAGCTCGCCGCGGCGGGACGCTGGGACGTCATCGTCGGCGATCCCGCGAGCTACACCCAGCCCACCGACCCGATGATGCACGAGTCGATCGATCCGCGCACCGGCACCAACCCGATCACCAGCGATCCCGTCGCGCCGACGTCTGCAGGCCCGCTCGCGAACCCGATCAACGGTCACGAGTTCACCATCGCGAGCCGTGACGACCTGCAGTACGCGTGCATCTTCCGCCTCGCGACACCGAAGGACTGCACCAACACGGGTGTTCCTTGCGACTGCGCTACGGGCATCGCCGGCGACAAGCCCTTGTGCCAGGACCCGGCGACGGGCCAGCCCGCCGCGACACCCACGCAGTTCTTCGCCAAGGGCTACCCTGGCCTGCGCGAGCTCGAGGTGCTGAAGGAAGTCGGTGACAACGCCATCGTAGCGAGCATCTGTCCGAAGATCACCGACGCCACCAACCCGGACCACGGCTACAACCCGGCCCTGGGCGCGATCGTCGAGCGCATCAAGGCCGGCCTCTACTGACGCCCCCGCCGCTCGCCTCCGCGCTCGCCTGCGCGCGGCGGCACGTGTGCGACGTCGCCCCCTCGGCCTCGCCCCGCGTCCACTGCGCGACCCGGTATAGTGACCGTCGGGCGGTCACGAGATGCCGATCGGTTCGTCCGATCGCGATCTCGCGACCGTCGGGCGGTCACGAGATGCCGATCGTAGGGAAGCTCCTGGGTCGCTCCCGCGACGCAGCGGACGAGGGCGTGCCGCGCTTCGGGGATTGCCGGTCCGGCGCGGAAGCGCGTGCTGCGGACCGCGTGGTTCCGCGCCGGACCGACACAACCAGCAATGCGTGTCGCGAGCGGGGTTGGCGCCGTCTACTTGATGGCGAAGCCGCCACACTCGCGCAGGAATGCCGCGAACTCGCGGACGTTGTCCACGCTGAAGGCGTACCTGGAGCGATCGGATGCTTTCGTGCCGATTCCGTTGCAACCGTTGCACCAGCCTTGTTGGCCGTAGCGCGGGTGGTCGGGTTGGACGCGGTCGCCGAGTCGATACCGCTTCTCTTCGGGACCGATGATCATGTCGGGCTGCCCGGACTTCATTCCGAGCTCGTCGGTGCGCACTCCGGTCCCATTGCATAGTTGGCAGGTCTCGGGAGGGACCACGCGGCGCTGGGCTTCGTGCTCTTCTTCGTAAGCCAGGGTTCGGCCGGATTCGATCTCCTCGAGCAGCTGGAGCGCGAGCGCTTGGCTTTCCGCGTCGCCGAGACCGTCACCCTCGTTGGTGTGGGCCGCTTGCACTTCCACGGTGAGCACGGGTGCGACGCGACAGCAGTAGTCCCAGAGGGGATGCCACCACCAGACGTTGTTCCGGAAGTACTTCCCGGTGTCGCTCTTCGGGGCACGACCGTAGACGTCCATTCCCATGGGGCGCGTTCTCCTGGCAGGCGCGGCGTGGCGCGGATCGGCGTTCTCGCGGACAGGATACGGCGGTCGGTCGTCGCCAATCTAGTGGGCAACGCCATCGACGCGGTCGCGGACATGGGCGGCGGGAACGTGCAGGTGCTCGTTGCCGCTAGCGACGGCGGCGTCCGGCTCGAAGTGACGGACGAAGTCCAGGCATTGCCGCCGACGTGCTGGCGCACGTCTTCGAGCCGCTGTTCACGACCAAACCGCACGGAAAGGGCACCGGTCTTGGACTCGCTATCGTGGCCGAGATTGTCGAGCGCGAGCTGCACGGACGCGTCTCGGCAGCCAACAACGCCGGCAAAGTGCCTGCTTCACCGTCCACGTACCCACGACGACGGAGAGCTGCTCATGCAAGCCTGAACCAAGCACGCGAATCGGCTGCGCACGCCGTACCGGTCTCGCCGAACGGGCGCGACGCACTGCAATCGCGCGGCAGGCGAAGGTCGATTTGATCGATCCCACGCGGGGTGGCCGCCTGCGTGGCAGTATCACCCTCGCCGACACCGACGAAGGAGCGACGTTCCGCGTTGTGCTTCGCGTCGCACGGTGATCGATGCGGACGAACATCTGGTGCGCGCAACGCCCGCGTCGCGTCGATCCTCGCCGCGCACGGCTTCACGAAGAAAGATCTCGACGAGGGCTGGAAGCGTCTGGCGGCGCTCACCGACAACCGCATGGACAACCTGCCGCCGCCGCCCGCCGATCCGCACCTGGTGGTGGAGCTCGACGCATGGGAAAACACGTGGTTCCCCATCGCCGGCGCGTCGCTGGAGTTCCGCTACCCCGATGTGCACGCCTGGTTGTTCAACAACCTGCACCAGACCGACGGTCTCGATGTGCTGGTCAGCGTCGGCACCTTCCTCAAGCGTCTCGGCCAGCTTCCGTCGCAGAAGGATCTGCAGGATGCCGGTCCGGCGCGGAAGCTGCTCGAGACGCGTGGCCTGAACGCCAGCACGGTGAAGGAAGCGCAGGACCTGCTCGACCGCGCCGGTACCATCTCGAAGGAACCGCCGTCGCCTGCTGTTACACCGGAGCAGACCGCCGCCGCGGAGACAGCGCTGTGGGGCTGGTACCTCGAGTGGAGCACCATCGCCCGCACCGTCATCGACGACCGCCGCCTGCTCCGCCTGCTCGGCTTCCTGACGCGCGACTACAGCGTCGCGACCGACAGCGCCGACACCGCCACAACGAACCCCGCGACGACGCCGCAGCCGACCAACGGCGCGAGCTCCGAGGGCGCGACGAACTGAGCGCGACGCGACCGCGCCGGACGTCGGGGGGCGTCCGGCGCGGGGCGCGGGCGCCAGATCCACCCGCGCGGATCGGCAAGGGTACGACCGTCCGCTTCTCGCTGCCGCCTCCGTGACGTGTCGCCGTGGGCACGCGGCGGGAGCCTCACCCGGCGACGAGCAGCCGACGCAGCATCTTGGCGACTTCGGCGATCTCCACCGGTTTCGCCACGAACTCGGTGTGAGGTTCGCGGCACGCGTCCCGGATCTCTGGATCGCCAGAAGATTGACCCGAGACGAACACCACCGGGAGATCGGGACGTACGCCGTGCAGGTCCGTGGCCAGACGAGCGCCTGATCCGTCCGGCAAGTTGAAATCCGTCAGCACGGCGGAGACGCGCGCCGCGTTCCGTTGGAACAATTCGAGCGCTTCCGACACGGTCTTGGCGGCCAGCATGCGAAAGCCCTCGCTCCAGAGCAGCTCCTGGTAGGCCATGAGCGAGACGCCGTCGTCCTCCACCACGAGCACGGTGGGCAGCTCGCTGTCCGTTTCGACGAATGCAGCGTGAACCTGCTGTAGCAACGTCGCGGTGCTGAACGGCTTGGCTACGAGACGCGTGGCATCGGGGACGTCGAGATCCTGCGCTTCCAGCCCGGACATCATCAACGCCCGGAGCCCGGGAAGCACGACGCGCGCCGCGCGTAGCAGCGCCGGGCCGTCGACGCCGGGCAGGCCCACGTCGGTCAACAGGAGGTGCACGGCGGGCGCAGACCGCAGGATCTCCAGCGCCTCCGCCGCGGTGCCCGCCTCGAGCACGGCATAGCCACCGCTCTCGAGTGCACGCCGTGCCGCGCGCCGGACCAGCTTGTCGTCCTCTACGACCAGAACGCTCAGCGCCTGGCCACGATTCTGCGCCGCAGCGCGAGCCACCTGCGGCTCGACCCGCGGCAGCACGAGCGTAACCGATGTCCCCTTTGCCGGTTCGCTGCGGAGACGAACCTCTCCACCCGCGCGTTTGACGATCCCGTACACGGTCGAGAGCCCGAGCCCGGTCCCGCCCGCGCCTGCCTTCGTGGTGAAGAACGGCTCGAACGCGTGCGCCTGGGCGTCCACGTCCATCCCTCTTCCCGTGTCGGCGACGTAGAGAACCACCGTGTCCGCACGGCTGCCAGGGCCAGTCTCGACCCGGATCTCGCCGGTGCTGGTGGCGTCGTGGGCGTTCGCGACCAGGTTGACCAGGATCTGGGTGAGCTCAGCCGGCGTGATACGCACGCAAGCACCGTCGGCATTCAATGCGAGCACGACCTTGGTCGTTGGATCGCAGAGACTACGCAGCACCGGCTCCAGCGAGCGAACTTCCCGATCGAGGTCCGATGAAGCGGGTGTGGTGCCGGCTTGGCGGGCTTGATCGAGCAGGCCTGTGACCATGATGCCGGCGTCCGTCGCTGTACGCTTCAACTCGTCGAGAGGCGCCCGGGACGCATGCTCCGGGGAGAGCCGCGCGAGCGCTCGATCCGCATGGGCCACCATCGACATCAGCACGTGGCCGAAGTCGTGCGCCATTCCGCGGGCCACCGGGCCGCCCGCGTCCTGGCGCGCGGACGCCACGAGCTGATGCGCGAGACGTCGTTCCTCGGTCACGTCGCTGACGGCCGTCCGCCAGTGCTGGGTCGCCGCGCTGGTGCGAACGCTCAGCAGTTGAACCGTGCGCACCTCGCCGTGGAGAGTGATCAACCGAAGCTCGATGCTCTTGCGCGTGCTCGACTCCAGCACGCTGCGCTCGTACCGACGGAAGTCGTTCAAGTCCTTGGGGACGACGAAGTCGGCGAGCTGCACGCCGACGAGCGCCTCCGGTGCGGCGTCGAGCAATTCCGCGAACGTGCGGTTCGCCTCGTCGATGCCGTGCGGCCCCTGCACGACGTACCCCACCGGCGCGAACGCGAACAAGTCGCGGTACCGCTCGAGCGCGGTGTCCAGCTCGCTCTGCGTTTCCGAGAGCTGCTCGTTCTGCATCTCGAGCTCGACCTGGTGCACCTGCAGTTCGTAGACGAGCTCGCGAGGATCGGTGAACACCGGCAAGGCCTTGTCGCTGCCCGACAGCGCGCCTTCGGCGCGGCGTCGTAGGCCCTGGTATTGCTGACTTGCCATGGGATACACTTCAATCTTTCGCTTGTCGTTCTGGAGGGGGCGTCCGGAATCGCAAGACTCGTACGATAGGGAGAGGTCGCTGCGGCGTCTGGAAGGTCGTTGACCCCTGGCCGATGAAGCGACGCCTCCAAGAGTACCTGACCGCGCGTGCGGTGGCCATCGCGAGCGGCCTCGACGCGGGCGCGTCGAGCCGCGTGTCCCCGAATCCCGATAGCATTCGCGGGGTGTGATGGGGCGCTCTCTCTCTCGCTAAGTTTGCGCCGATCTGTCGCGAGAGTGCTTGTGCTGCTGCGGGCTGATTCGAGGTGGCGTCGAGCGCCATATCGACGTCGCCTGACGCCGCTGTCCGCGCGGTTTCCGCGCCGGACCGACATCAACCAAACCACGAATTCGCTCCGAGCGAGCGGGGCAACGGTCAGTGGATCTTGTGTGCGCCCGCTCGCCCGTTGGCCGGCGCAGAGGGGACCTCCGCCACCGCCGGAGCCGCGTCGAGCTCGGGTAGAATCTGCTCGGCGAGCAAGGACAGCTCGTTCAAGGCATGTTGCAGCAGGGCGCCGGTCGCGCCGGTCGCGCCGATGTTGCCGGTCTTGATGGCCGCGAACGAGTGACGCGCGATCTCGGTCAAACGCCGGTGCTCGTCCGAGAACGCGGCCACCCGCTTCCGCATGGAAGCATTCTCGCCGTCCTTCGATTGCGGGCGACCATGGGCAAACGCCGTGACGGCATCTGCGATCGCGTTGTCGAGGCAGCGGTTCAAGGTGCGAAACTCATCGGTGCTCAGAGAAGTGCCCCGGTCCAGAGCCAACTGGGTGACGGCTTGGCAGACATCGCCATAGTCGTGGACGACCTGGTCGACGGTGAATCCGAGGCGCAGCAGCTCGGTGCCGTGAAGAGACGCGGAGCGCCCGATCTCCGTGGACGCCAGCACCCCATCAACGCCCTCGCGCGCCGCCTCGGGGGATGCGTATTCGCGACGAAGTGTCTCGGTGAGTTGCTTGATGAATAGAGGTATTCCTTGGTCGATCTCTGATGGGAGGCGCCTCGGGTCCGCTCCTGTTCAACACCTTCCTCCGACAAATTCCGACCAACTCGTCGTAGTTCGAATCGAGGAAATCGTGGAGCATGTTCCTGTCGCTGTTCTCCGATGAATCGGGTTTCTAGCTTGCAAATGAATACTGGGACTTGGCACGTTTGGCCTTGTACATCGCTTCGTCCGCGCTCCTGACCAGCGCTTCGGCCGTGGCGCCGTCCTGCGGGAAGACCGAAATTCCAATGCTGGCCTTGACCCTCAGACCGAGATCGAGGACACCGACGCGGAGATTGCAGGGAGCTTGCACCGCCAGGATGAGCTTCCTCGCGATCGCGACAATGGCGGTCCTGTCCGGGACCTCGGTGAGCAGGCAGACAAACTCGTCGCCCCCACGGCGACTGACCGTGTCCTCGCCACGAGCGTTGTTCTCGAGGCGCTGCGCAACCGCCTGCAGGACGCCGTCGCCCGCCTCGTGCCCGTGGGAATCGTTGATGATCTTGAAGTCATCCAGATCCACGAACATGACGGCGAGGGCCCGGGCATGGCGTTGTGCCTGCGCGAGGGCTTGCTCCAGCCGATCGTGGAAGAGCGCGCGATTGGGCAGCCCCGTCAATGCATCATGAAACGCTGCTTGGCGGCCCCCCTCTTCCTGTTCGATGGCCGCCGCCAGCTGGTGGTCGACCATGATCCGCCCCCTCAACTCGCTCTCCAGCGCCTGTCCCACCGCCGAGAGCTCCCGGGACGCGTCCTGCATCTTCTGCTCCACGGCCGCACTTTCTTCCAGGGCGCTCTCCAGCTTGGGAAGATCGTTCAAGTCGACCAACTCCCGCCGGAATGTCGCGTTGATCGACGCCAGCGCTCGCGCGCACTCCTTCACCAACTCGTCGAGGTGCCGGTTTTGCGCCAACAACCTGGTCAGCGAAGGCGCTTGCGCGGTTCTCACGTGCTCGGTGGCCGTCGGTTGCATGCTTCTCCCCAGTTCATGGGCGTTCTCGCTCGTGGCTGCGCGATGATGTGCAGCCACATCCCGCCGGTGCAGTTTCCGTGCCGGGATACGCCGGACCGCGCGGGGCGCATCGGTCGCGCTGCGCTCGGCTTCGCGTCGCGCCGCCTCACGGGCGCGCGTGCACGAAGGCGCGCGGGCTCTGGCCGACGGTTCGCTTGAAGTCGCGCGCGAAGTGGGCCTGGTCGGCGTAGCCGAGGGACGCCGCGAGCTCGGCGAGCGCCGGGGGGTGCGGCGCGCGAAGTTGAATCAGCGCTTCGTGGAGGCGGTAGCGCTGGATGACGGACTTCGGCGAGACGCCGACGTGCGTGCGGAAGCAGCGTTGAAGCGCGCGCGTGTCGCGGCCACTGATGCGGACGATGTCCTCGACGCGCAGGATCGATCGGTCACGGGCGATGTGCTCGACGAGATCGCGGAGCTGCACGAGCCGCGGCGATGGCGTGCCGAGGAGCGGTGCGAGCAGGGCTTCGGTCAGCGCGACCTTCGCTTCCGGTGAGCGCGCTGCGTCGATCGCGCGCGCCCACGCTCCGGCGGATGCGCCGAGCAGGAGCTCGAGCGGCACGACGCGATCGGTGATGCTCGACATCGAGGCGTCGAGGAGCGCCGCGAACATCACCGGGCGGAAGCTGATGCCGAACGTCGCGCCTGCGTGCGTGAGCGTTCGCGCGAGCGCGCCCGAGGAAACACCGAGGACGACGGCGCTGCGCTCGGTGGAGCTGGCGATGCGGAGGATCTGCACCGCGGGGTGCGGGAGCGACTCGCCCCGGAAGGGCGACCGCAGCGACCAGCGGATCGACCAGTAGTGATGAACGTACGGCGCGAGCCCGGGTGACGGGACGAAGCGCCGGCCGTCGAGCAGGCCGTCGGGTCTCGGGGCGCGCAGGATCCCGCGCGGCGGCGAGAGCGTCGGCATCGGCGCCAGCGGCGGCTCGGTTCGTGCTGGGTTTCCCACGACTTGCGAAGCGTACGATGCGCCGTCGCGTTTGTTCAATACGCGCCGCCGATCGTCGGCTAGCCGTGGAGCATGCTGCAAGCCTTCGACGTCTCCGCGGCCGTGTTCGCGCGCGGGCTCACCAACCTGAAGCAGGTCCTCGCGAAGGGCGAGGCGCACGGCACGCCCGTGACGGCCTCCCTCGTCGAGGGGATGCAAGATCTGGCGGCGCAGGTGCACTGGGCAAGCGAGGGCTCGAAGCTCGCGCTCGATCGTGTGCTCGGTGCGTCGTCGTCGCCACCGCCATCGCCGTCGTCGCGCGCCGCGAGCGCGACGACGTTCGCCGAGCTCAACGCGAGCATCGACGGCGCGATCGCCTATCTCGACGCGATCGCCCCGGCCGCCCTCGAGGCCGCCCTCGAGCGTGTGATCGAGCTTCCATGGCGTGGCGGCGTGAAGACGTTTCGCGGCGACCGCTTCTTGATCGAGTTCGCGCTCCCGAACTTCTTCTTCCACCTGACGCTCGCGTACGCGATCCTCCGGAGAGAAGGCGTGCCGCTGGAGAAGGGCGACTTCATGGGGCGGTGACACATCCACCTGCACCTTCACGCGCGCCTGGGGCGCGGAGCCGCCGAGCCTTGCCGGCGCAGGGCTAGCTTCTATTTCGGCGTGACCTTCATCACGGTGCCCGCGGCAGTCGTCTCGTTCGTCCAGTAGACGCTGGTTCCGTCCGCGGCGATCGATGTCGGCCACTGCTGGCAGCGCGCGAGCACGGTTCATCGCGCCGGCTCGCCCAGCGGCCACATCGAGGGGGACGCAAATGCATCACCGTGCGGAGGCGCGCGGAGTGGGATTCCGCGCCGGACCGGCAAACCCGAACCCACCGGACGCGTGCGCGCGCCAGATGTTGTGAAGCCGTTTCGGTCGGCCACACCGACCGAAACCTCGGCACAGCGACCTGTGCAGCCATTTCGGTCGGCCTGACCGACCGGATTGCCGTCACAGCTTGTCTTGGGTGAACGCGCCGCCCACGTGGGCGCGTCGGGTCCACATCGGACCGGGCCGAGCCGCAGCGGGCGCGGGGCGACGCCAAGGGGGCGAGTGGGCACCCCCACCGGCGAGCACGGTGCGGCGCATTGTCGCAGGCGGCCCCGTGCGACAATCAACCGCATCCTCGTGGCGCGCTCGATGTTGCAGGCTCTGCGCGCGCGGACGGTCTCGCGCAGAAGAGGAGCGTCATGTTCGAGAGCCGATCGCGCGCCGCAGCGGCGATGTTGATTCTGGTCGCGTCCCCTGGATGCGGCGGCGGCGCCGCGCCGGCGGCCGACGCCCAGATCGTCGAGTCGGAGTCGGGCGCGTACGTCGCGCGTTTCGTTCCCGACCCCAGTCCACCGACGACCGGAAGCAACGCGCTCGCGGTCAGCATCGAACGCGCAACCGGAGGCGCGGTGGAGAACGCGACCCTCGTCGTCAGCCCGTGGATGCCTGCGATGGGGCACGGCACGCCCATCACGCCCGTCGTGACGAACACGAGCGGCGGCAACTACCGCGTTACCCGTCTCGACTACACGATGCCGGGTCGATGGGAGGTCCGGATCGAGCTTGCCGACGGGACGGCCAAAGACCACCTCGCGCTCGAGCTCGATGTGGAGTGATCGCGGCTTGATGCCGCGGCTTGCGGCCGTCGCCGTCGCATGCGCGCTGCTGTGCACAGCGGGGACGACGGCCGCGCAGGCGTGCTGCACGGCGACCGGCTCGAGCGGATTCGGCGTTGTCGGTCGATGCTACCTTGCCGTGCTCGCGGCACAGGTCTCGTACGAACGGGGCTTTGGAACCTTCGACGCGTCCGGGCGGTTCCAGGCACTCCGGCACGCGGAGGTCGATGACGTGGTTGTCGCGTTGGGTGGCGGGGTGCGCCTCTGGACGCCTGCCGTCCAGCTCTACGGAAGCGTTCCGGTGCGCTTCCAGTACAGGGCTCTCGAGAGCTTGCCCGCAGCCACCGCAGTCGGGTTCGGCGACTCGTCGGTCGGGTTGCGCGTGATGACCGTGGAGGACTTGATGACGGGGCTCGTCGCGTCGGAGCCGGCGACGTGGATGCCTTTTGTCGAGCCTTTCGTCGGCGTGCGAGCGCCCACGGGTCGATCGCCGTCCGAATCGGTCGAGCCCACGAGCGTGGACGCTACCGGGGACGGCGCGTGGGCGGCGCTTGGCGGCGTCGCGGTGACGAAATTCATCACGCTGATGACCGCGGCCAACCTCACGGTGTCCTACGGACGCCGGTTCGCGCACCGGGTGCGAAGGGGAGCCGGCTCGGTGCTTTACTCGCCGGGAGACGAGGTCGGCGCGCGGCTCGGCATCGTGCATGTGTTCGACCTTTTCTGGTCCGCAAGCGTGTTCGCGAGTGGGATCTTCACGGGCACCGCTGCCGCGGACGGACAAGCGATGGCAGGAAGCGCGACGCGACGAATCCGCTTCGGCGCGGGTGTCGAGCGCTACGTGGTCTTTCCGACGTGGCAGATCGGCGTGTCTGCATCCGTCGACCCACCCGTCGACGGTCTTGGGCAGAATGTCCCGTTTGCCGGCTCCACCGTGTCCTTGCAGTTGCAGCGCAACGTCACCTGGTGATGCGCCATGACTCGAAGCGTTGGTCTCGTCCTGGTCGCTGCGAGCGTGTTGATCACCTGCACGCCGCTCATGCCGCCGCCGCCGTCGGACCGCGCGCTGATCGCGGGGCGCGTCGCAACGCCGCGAGGCGCCAAGATCTTCAATCTGCGTTGCGCGTCCTGCCACGGCGAGCGCGGCAATGCGCCCGGGGTCGCCGCCGTGATGGGACCGGGTGCCCTCCGGCGCTTCGCGGATACGGAGTCGCTGTGCGCGTTCATCGCCTCGCGCATGCCGCCGGGCGCCCGCCGTCTGGAGACGCGCGACGCGAAGGCCGTCTGCGCATACGTCGCCGCGGTCAGTCGCTGGGAGGTCGCTTCTGCAGCTTCCGCTGCAGCGAGCGGCGGTGCATTCCAAGCCGGCGCGCGGCCTCGCTGATGTTGCCCTCGCAGTCGGCGAGGACTCGCTGGATGTGCTCCCATTCGGCGCGAGCAAGCGACGGTGCGCGGCTCGTGTCGAGATCGGTCGAGGGTGGGCCCTTCCCGCGCGTGAACGCGGTCAGGATGTCATCGACGTCAGCGGGTTTCGGCAGGAAGTAGGTGGCCCCCAAGCGTGTGGCGTCGATTGCGGTGGCGATGCTCCCGTATCCGGTCAACACAACGATTTCGATCTGCGGCTCGATGCTCTTGAGCTCCTTGATCAGCTCCAGGCCCGTTCCGCCGGGCATGCGCAGATCCACGACGCACATCTCTGGCGGATCGAGCCTGGCACGCGCAATCGCCTCGTCGAAATTGGCCGCCCCCGACGCGTCGAAGCCGCGGCCGGCGAAGGCGCGGACCAGGGTTGCACGGAGCGCGTCGTCGTCGTCGACGATCAAGATGGTCCGCCGCTCGAAGTCGTCGCTCATCGCGGCACCTCCAGCGTGACGCATGCTCCGGCGCCGGGCTGCGACTCGATCCGGAGCTCGCCGCCGAGCTGATCGACGATGCTGGCGGCGAGGAACAGGCCAAGCCCCATGCCCTCGCCAACCGGCTTGGTCGTGAAGAACGGGTCGGTTGCTCGTCGGCGGACTTCCTCCGGCATTCCTCCGCCTTCGTCGCGAATCGCGAGCTCCACGCGGTCACCGTTGACCCGCGCCGCGATCTCGACGCCTCCGCCGCCTCTGGTCGCGTCCAGGGCATTCTGGACGACGCCCCTGAGCGCGCGCGACACGAGTCGTCGGTGCGAGACGAGCGCGGATGCATTGGCAGGCCGTTCGAATTTGCGGTCCACTCGATCCGCGTCCGCGAGCCCATCCAGCGCGGCGGAAATCACCTCGTCGATGCTCGACGGCTCATCGGCGTCTCCGCGAGCCTGGCCGGCGTCCGCCGCGAGCTCGCCGAGGATCTCCTTGCATCGCGCGACCTGTGCGCGCACGAGGCGCACGTCGTCCGCGCGAGCCGAGTCGCCGTCGAGTCCGCGCTCGATCTCCTTGGCGAGCACCGCGATGATCGACAGCGGCTGTGCCAGCTCGTGCGCTGCGCCCGCCGCCAGCGTGGCCAGAGCCGCCATCTGCCGATGGCGCGTGTCGCGCTCCCGCGCTTGCTCCAAGGCCGCGTCACGCTCGGCCAGCGCGCGCGTGACGCGGCTCAGGAAGTACACGATGAAGCTCGCGGAGACGCCAAGCGCGACCCACATCCCCTTGAGGTGCAGCCCGTATTGGCCCATCGACGCGTGGTCGTGCGCGACCATCATCGCGAGCGGTACGTGAATCAAGAACAGCGCGCCGGAGCAGAGCAACGACAGCGCGACGAGCGCCCACGTGAAGCGAGGCCGCAGCACCAGCGTGGCCAGCGCGATGTGGATCAGGTAGAGCGAACTGAACGGGTTGGTCGGCCCGCCTGTGAAATACAACAGCGCGGAGAACAGCACGACGTCGAACGCGATCAGGGCGACCAGCGGCGCCTCGCCGACTTCCTGGTGTCGCGATAGCCACACGGCGACGGCAGCGTTGCTCGCCGCCTCGATGGCAATCAGCGTGCCCAGCGCCGCGAGCGGGAGCGGCACGCGCATCGCGTACTCGACGCCCAGGACCGTCAGCGTTTGTCCGACGATGCTGGCCCACCGAAGGCGGGTGAGCCACACGAGGTTCAGGCGATTGACGTCGAGATCGGCCAAAAACGTCGGGCGTGCAGGAGCGCGGGCCACCGCGCGCATGTACCCCAGCCAATGCGCGCCGCCCAGCGGGTGCGACACATCGTCGCACCCCACGGATAGGGGTTGGAACATCGCGGGCTCGTGCGTTACCGATATGCCCGTGGCCGGAGCGGCCATGCTTCAGAACAACGAGGTCCACGATGCGCAGTCTCACGGCGGTTTCCTGTCTCTTCTTCGCTGTCATGACGGCCGCGTGTGGCAATTCGAGCGATGAGGCGACCCCGGGCAAGGCCGGCGGCGCGGTGACCGGCCCGGACGACACTCACTGCACCGACGACGCTGGCCAACCGATCGTGCAGGAGACGAGCCAGGCCGCGTGCGACCTGCCGCCCGATGCCGGCCCGGCCGACGATGGCGGGACCGAGAACGACTACGGCGACACCCGCTACAACCAGGCGGCGTTCGACGACGACTGCAAGTACCACGCGGCGTGGACGTCCACTCCGATCCGGGAGAATAGCAACGTCACGTTCACGGTCGAAGCAACGAAGACCGTCGATGGTTCCTCCTTGACCGGTGCCCACCCGCGTCTCGAAGTGTACCTGGACGACACGCACCCGGCGCCGAACACCCCGCAACAGCCGAACGAGATCGCACCGGGCAAGTACACTGTCGGCCCGATCAAGTTCGACGCTCCGGGACGCTGGACAGCGCGCTTCCATTTCTACGAAAATTGCGTGGATCTGACCGAGGACTCGCCCCACGGGCACGTGGCGTTCTTCATCGACGTTCCGTAGCGAGCGCGGAACGCTATCGCCAGTACAGGCGCACGCGGCCCATGACCGTGCGCGGCCAACCGGGCGTGTAGTGGATGCCCGTCACTGCGGCCGGCTCGTAGGCGAGGCGCGACGTGCTGGCGAACTGCACCTCGCGCCAGCGCGTGTCCAGCAGGTTCTGCACGTCGATGCCGGCTTCGATCTGCTTCCAACGCACGCCCGCGCTCGCGTCGAGCACCGTGAAGCCGTCGGCGACGAGCGTGCCGTCCGGCGTCGCGGGACGCGACCCGAGCGTCTTCACCCGCACCGCGCCGAGAGGCTTGACCGCGCCGAGCGTCGGTTCGACGCCGATTCCAGCGGTCAGCGTACGCGTCGGTGCGAGCGCGACCGAGCCCGCGTTGCCGGCATTCTCGCGATAGCGCGCGCGTGTGAAGGTCGCGTCGGCGTCCGCGAACAGCCAGTTCGAGATGCGTGCGCGGGCGCCGATCTCCGTGCCGATACGCCGCGTCCGTCCGGACGCCTCGGTGCCACCCGCGTCGCCGCTCCACACCAACTCCGAGTCCACGTCCAGGATGAACGCGGCCGCTTGCAGCGTCACGTGTGGGTGCGGAGTCACGCGCACGCCCGCCTCGTATCCCGTCGCGGGTGTCAGCAGCGTTGCAGCGTTCTTCGGTTGTACAACGCCGCGTGCGTCGTTGGAGTGGAAGCCCCGGCCGTAGTCGAGGAACAGGTCGAGGGGCGGAGCCGGCGTCAGCACGACCATGAGCTTGGGCAACAGCAAGCTCGCACCGTGCTGACCGTTCGCGTCGCCGAGACGATCGTCCACGGCGACGTCCGCGCGCTGGGCTCGCACGCCCGGCATCACGCGAAGCCAGCTCGCGAGGCGCGCGTCCTCTTCTACGTACGCGCCGATCTCGCTCTCGACGACGTGGGCGTTCACCCGCGTGTCGAGGCGTACGCGGGCCGCGTCGTGGTAGAGGGCGTTGTCGATAGCGTCGCTGCGCACCTGGATGCCGAACGTCGTTGTCAGCCGCGCGGAACCGAGCGTCGTGTGCTCGCGGACGTGAACGTCGCCCCCGAACACCGTCCGGTCGTCGTCCTGCTCGATCTCGTCGCCGTTCTTCGGATCGTCGAGGAAGAACGTGAAGTTCGAGTACAGGGAGAAGTGGTACTTGATCGCGTAGAGCATCGCCGAGAAATCGCTGTTCTCGCCCAGCGTGGAGTAGGCGAGCGACGCCATGTGGCGCTGCGTCGCCCCGCCTTCGTGGGGGTCGACGTTGCCGAAGCGGTCGATGCACGGCTGCGCGAACGCCTCCGGCGGGGGGACGCCGGCCTCTCCCTCGCCGCACACGGCGCGCGCCGGGATCTGCCCCGACCCGTTCCACGTGCCGCCGTACGACATCCACGTCGTCGTCAGCTTCCCGCCGTGCTCGAAGTCGTGCGTCGCGCGTACGTAGGTCTTGTAGCGTTGGAAGTCCTCGGGGTTCTGGAACGGGCCGTTGTCCGTCTCGAGGTCGGCAGCCGCGACGGCGCGCCATGTCTCCCCGAGCTGCGGCGACACCGCGACCAGGCCGCGCCGCACGCCGTACTGGCCGACGCCGAGCTCCGCGAAGCTCTCCGGGAGCGCATCGGCCAGGTGGAGATCCACCGCACCCGCGGTCGCGAAGTCGCCCAGCGCTGCGTAGTAGGGGCCCTTGTAGCCGTCGAGCGAGACGACCAGCTCCGGGATCAGGAAGTGCAAGTCCGAGTAGCCTTGCCCGTGCCCGTGGCTCGGCATGTTGATGGGCACGCCGTCCACCGAGAACGCGACGTCGGTGCCGTGGTCGGCGTCGAACCCGCGCAGGAAGTACTGGTTGGCCTTGCCGCCACCCGCGTGCTGGACCGCGAACAGCCCCGGTACGGCCTCGACCACATCGGCCGGGCGTCGCTTCGGGCGCAGCTCGAGCTCGCGGTGTCCTGCATGCACGCGAGATGCGGCCTCGCTGCCGGGTCGATCGCCCCGCACCGTGACCTCGATCGGCTTCTCGGCGGGGTCGGCCAGAGCCGGCTGGGCCAGCATCGCGCCAAGCCCGGAAAGGCCGATAAACACGCCGAACCGCGACATCCTTCGATCGGTAGCACGAAAGTTATAATTCGTGCTACTGGTTCGCGCCCGATGCTCGATGCCGGCGCGCGGAGCGGCAGCGCGGCAAACGCCTGGACGACGCCGATTACCGTGCCGAACAGCCCGATGAAGGGCGCGTTGTTGCCCAGCGTTCCGAGAAACGCCAGCCGTCGTTCGAGTCGCACGCGCTGTAGCGCGACCGCGCCTTTCATGGCTTCCTCGGCCGCGCGGGGGCCACGATCGGCCTCGATCAGACCGGCGACCACCACCGCTGCTTCTGCGCCGGGCGATGCCTCGAGCAAGCGACGCGCGCCCTCCCGATTGCCCTCGCTCAGCAGCGCGCGGAGGTCGGCAGCCAGTCGCGCGAGGTCGTTGCGGATCGACCAGAAGAACCAGCCGCGCTAGAAGGATACCGCGAGCGACAGCACGCTCAGCCCGATAAGCAGCCACATGACCCACGCAGCTCCAAAGTTGGTCATCAAGTGCTGCAGCCACTGAACCAATTGCATGTTGTTCACCGATCGAAACGCACAACGAACGGCGGCGTTGTCGCCGACGTCGGGCTTCCGGCGCGATCGCGGCCGGCGTTGTAGCGCATGCCCATCGCGCAGCTGCGTGCCACGCGGCCGAAGCCGTTGCCGGGATCGCTCGTCACGCGCACGCCCGTCGGTCTGCCGTCGGCGCCGACGCTCACCACGATGGTGACGCGTGCGTGATCGACGTCGTCGTCTTCCGGCGGAAAGCCGCAGTTCCACGCCAGCGACATCGGCATCGCAGGCTTCGACAAGTCGGGCGCCGGCGGTGGAGGCGGCTTCGGCACGACGCGAGGTCGCTCCACGGCCTTGGAAGCGATGCTGCCGACGGCCGTCTTCGACGTGCCGTCGGCGGCGGTCTGGCCGCCGGCGAAGCTGTCGCCGTTGCCGTTGACGAAGCCTTCACCGGTCATGTCGACGGGCGCCGCGGGATCGGGAGCGGCCGTCAGCACCTTGCCCGCTTGCGCGGCGGCAGGCGCCGGCGCGGGCTGTTCGGCGACGGCCTTCGCTTCCGGCTCCGCGGGCTCGGGCGGAGGCGGCGGAGGCGGCGCGGGCGGCGGCGCCTCGATCTCGATCTCCGTCGTCGGCGCGGGGGCGGCCCTGGGCGGAGCGTGGATGATCGACGCGACGAGCGAGCCACCGAGCGCATGCAGGATCGCGGCGCCGCCGAGTCCAGCAACGAGCCCGACGAAGCGATGTCGGCGTGCGAGCCGCAGCGCGGGGCCGAGCATGTCGGCCTCGTGCGCGGCAGCTCGCCGGCGGAGTCCCGGGTGGAGACCGTCGGAGATGCTCATGGCTCCCCCGCGACGAGCCAACACGTGATGGCGTTGATGGTCGCGTCCGTCTCTGCCAGGCGCGCTTTGACGACGCGCTGGAACACGTTGTAGGCGGCGACGGCCGGGATCGCGACGGCCAGTCCCACGGCCGTCGCGACCAGCGCTCCCGCGATCGCCGACATCACCTGGTCGGGCGCCGTCGCGCTGGCGCTGGCGTGGACCGCGCCGGCTCCGATGGCGTTGAACGCCTGGACGACGCCGAGGACCGTACCGAACAGGCCGATGAAGGGCGCGTTGTTGCCGAGCGTGCCCAGAAACGCGAGTCGGCGCTCGAGCGTGGAACGTACGAGCGCGCGGGCCGCGCCCATGGCTTGTTCCGCCGCGGCTGCGCCGTGCCGCACCTCGAGCAACCCGGCCAGCGCCACCGAAGCTTCCACCGAACGCGAATCGGAGAGCGTCTCGATCGCGCCGTCGAGATCGCCCGCGTCCAGCCGCGCTACGATCAAACGCCGCAGCCACAGCGACTGCTCGCGCACCGACCAGTAGAACCAGGTGCGCTCCAGGGTGATCGCGACGGAGACGACGCTGAGCGCGATCAGCAGCCACATGATCCACGCCGGGCTCGTGTCGGCGAGGCCGTGCTGGAGCCAAGTCGAGATCGACACTGGCTAATGCGCCTCCCACGCGAAGTTGTAGACCGGCCCCGCCGCCTTCATGTTCGAGTAGAGATTGCGGCTCGGCTGGGTCGTGGACTCGTCGTCGAAGGCGTAGCCGGACGAGTACTGCTTGAGCGCACTGAAGTTCACGTTCGAAAACAGCTTGGTCGGATCGAGGACGAGCCGCAGCGTGCCGTGGGGCGTCAGCGCCAGATGCACGGGGATCGGCGTGACGATGCGCTCCTTGCAGATCGGATGGGAGCTGGTGGACGTGCTCGCGGGCTGGCGGTTCGTGCCGATGGTGAGCTTGCCGGTGAACGGGTACGACGCGCCGTCCTTGTCCGCGGTACCCGCGACCTGCAGGACTTTCGTGGTGTCCGCGATGCGGTTGACGTCGCCGCCGGTCAGCCACACCTCGCCGGCGCGCGCCGCCAGCGTCGTGCCCGTGCCGCGCCGCGGGAACGGCTGCGGATCCGGCGACAGCATGTCCACATCCAGGCCGTCGGTGACCTCGGCCACGTAGGTGCCGGGCAGGATGCACGCGGTCGGCTGCGAGCCGCTAACCGGCACGGCCTCGTTCAGGTACACCGCGCCCACGTGCAGCACGGCCTGGTCGAGCACGACGTGGTAGCCGAGGTCCGTCGTGAACTCCATGCCCGGGTGCGCGCCGGGCGGGCCCGACGCGGTGGCGTCGAAATCCACGACGTCGCCGCCGGTGGTGCCGATGCACGAGGCGAGCGCCAGACACAGCGCGGCGCCGATCAGCGCGTGCTTCACGAGTCACCTCCGACGTTGATTTGCAGGCTGAACATCACGGTGCGCGGCGCGCCCGCCGAGAACGCGCGCTCCGGCACCAGCGTGGGCTGTGGCTGGCTGTGGAAGTCGGAGGGGTAGTTGTACTCGCCGAGCTTGTAGCGCGTGTCGAGCAGGTTCTGGGCGCTCACCTCGAGCTCCAGGTTCCGCCACGCGACGCTCGCGGACCCGTCGAGGGTGAACAGGTCGTCGCTGCGCTGGCCGTACGGCAGCGGACGCGGCCCGACGTAGGTGACGCCTAGCGCGAGCGCGCCGCGCGGGGCGCGGCCGGCGACCTTGACCGGCAGATCGGCGAACAGCGCGCTGTCCGAGCGCACCACCACGCCAGGCACGTAGGCGACGAGCAGGTGCGTGTCGTCGTAGGACGACTTCACCAGGGTCACGTTCGCCGATTCATCGAAGAACTTGCCGGTAAGCCGTGTCGCGCCGACCCAACCCGTGCGCGTCGTGCCGTTGCCGAGCACGTTGCGCCCTGCGGTCTGGCTGAAGAGGAGATCCTTGTCGACGTGGGTCTGGAAGAAGATCGAGCGCGCGACCAGCACCGTGTCGCCGAAGCCGTGCACGTACGCCGTGCCGCCCTCCCAGGCCTTGACGCTCGCGAACGGCGTCGCGATGTCCTGGGTCACGTAGCCCGGATCGACCGATCGAACGCCCTCGCCGTAGCCCAGCGAGAACGTGACGCCCTCGAACGGGCCGAGGATCAGGTTGGCGCGCGGCATCAGCGCGATGCTCGCCGTGGACGCGCGTTGGTCCGGCTCGCGGTGCCGCCCGAGGTTCTGCTGGTCGATGCAGCTCTGGTCCACCGGTGGATTGGCCGGCGACGGATGCGACACGTCGTGCACCGCGCAGTTGTTCAAGACGTCGAAGGTGAACAGATCGCCGCGCAAGCCGCCGCGGAAGCCGAGCCAGCGCGTCGCCTTGACGTTCGCGTCGGCGTACAGCCCCACGTCACCGAGCTGCGACTCGAGGTCCGTCTCCGTGTAGTAGGGAACGCCCGTCGACGCCTCGAGACGCTGCTGCGTGCCGTGCACCTTGTCGCCACGCGCGAAGTAGCCGAGCTCGAGCTCCTGCTTCTGCCCGAGCGCGGTGGTGTGCGCGCGTCCGAAACCGCGCGCGCCGAGCGTGTCTTCCTGAACGCTCATGTCCAGCATGTCGCCGCGCTGGTCGTGCAGGCTTTGCAAGTGCTCCTGCTGATCGAGCAGGTAACCGGTGAAGTTCTCGAGCAGGCGCATGTTGCGCGAGATGACGTACACCTGGTTGTCGATCACCGACTTTCCGACCTTCGACTGCAGGTCCGCGGCGATCGAGTAGCGCGAGGACGTGCCGCCCTCGGGCGTGTGCTGGCGGCTGAACGGCGCCAGATCGTAGCTGTCGTAGAAGCCCATGCGCCCGCTGTCGTAGTCGTCCTCGCGGACGATTCCGGCGGTGTGGTACTGCGTCGAGAACGCCTGCGCGGTCACGCGATACAGCCCGGTCTTGCCGAGGCTGCCCTCGTACTGGCCGATCGCCGAGCCGTGGCGCGCGTCGCGGTTCTGTCCATAGCCGTCGGTCTTGCCGAGCTCCACGCCGCCGAAGGTGTGATGGCTCGCGCCCGGCGGACCCCACAACAGGAGAAAGCGCTTCGTGCCCCAGCTGCCGGTCGTGTACTTCGCCGTCAGTCCGCGCTTGGCGAGCCCCAGCTGGTAGCTCGCGCTGCCGGCGACCGCGTAGTTTCCCTGGCGAGGATCGAACGGCCCCTCGAGAACGCGCAGCGACTCCACCAGCTCCGGGATGATGAAGTGCGTGTCGGCGTAACCATTGCCGTGGAGGTTGCCGCTCTCGTTGATCGGCACGCCATCGACGTCGAACTCGATGTCCTGGCCTTCCCGCGCGTCGAAGCCGCGCAGGAACACCTGCTCCGCGTGCCCTTCGCCGCCCTCGTTCGTGAGCAGGATGCCGGGCGCGAGCTGCAGCAGCGCTGCCGCGTTCTTGCGCGGCACCTTCGCAAGATGTCCAACCGGCGCCGTGAAGTCGCTCGCGCCGTGGCTCGGCACGCTGGCGCGCCCGACGACGCTCACCTCGATGGGCTCGTCGGCGATCGGCGCTGGAGGGGGAGGGGGAGGGGGTTGTCGGTCCGGCGCGGAACCGGGCTTGGTGCGGCCGAGCTTCTGCGGCGAAGCAACGGGAGCGGGCGCCGGCGGAGCCGGCGCGGTCGCGGCGGGAACCGGGACGGGAGCTGCCGGCGGCGCGGTCGCGACAAACCGCATGCGCACGCGGATCTTCGCGGGGATCGCCGCGCCGTCTCGCGACGCGGGCTTGAACGTCCAGTGCTTCACCGCGTCGATCGCCGCGGCGTCGAGATCCGCGCCGGCGCTGGTGTCGACCACCGCGCTCTCGACGTTGCCTTGCGCGTCCACGACGATCGTGAGCGGCACCACCACGTCGTGCGTCGTGTCCGCGCCGGTCGGCCACGCGGGCCCAGGCTGATCGACAGGGACAGGAAGCTCGACCTGCTGGGCGCGCGCCGTGGCGCTCGCGGACGAGACGGCGAGCGCGAGCGCGAGCGCGAGCGCGCCGCGGGATACCGCGCCGGACCGACACCAGGATCGAAGATACGCGAAGGCCATTCTGGACCTCGGGAAAGGGAGACGGCCGCGCGGGTGAGCGCGCGGCCGTCGGTTTCACTATTGAGGCGATGGGTAGTTGTGCTTCACGAAGCACAGCCCGTCGCTGTTCAGGTGGCCCTGCGTACTCTGGTTGTAGGTAGAAAAATCCAAGTAGTCGCGCAGGCCTGTGCTCGCGTCGGTGCCCGTCGCGTGCGGCACGCTGCCTGGATCGAACGCCATCGCGCCGGTGAACTTGGCGTGCACGTCCGTCGGCGGATCCATGCAGTAGCGCCAGTTCAGCGCGTGACCCTCCGCGTCGGTGACGGCGGTGTAGTCGACGCCCTGCTCCATATCCATCGTCACCGTCGGCATCGCGTCGGTGCTGTTCGAGACCTGGGCCGCGAACTGATCGAAGTGAGCCGGCGCATCATGCAGCACGCTGTCCCAGAACGGATGATCGGTGTGGACGGTCACCTGCGCGATCGTCGAAGCGTTCGGCGACAGTGCGATGCCTCGCTGGTGTTCCTCGTTGCCGAGCGGCGCCGCCGGATCGTTGTCCGGGTTCTGGCAGTTGACGTAGCTGGACGGCGACTTGAAGCAGAGCATGAAGCGCACCGTCTTCGGCCACGTGCTGTACGTGGCGCCGCTCTGCGTATCGTCGGCGTTGCATGTCGGGATCGGACCCTGGTCGCCCTTGAAGGTCGCGACGCCGTCGTAGAGAACGGTGCAGCCCTGGTCGATCATCTGCTTGTAGTCGTCGAGCGCGGATGCATCGAGGTTCACGTTCATCGCGTCGGACGTCGCGGCAACGCTGTCGAAGCCGAACGCGTAGCGCGTGCCGTCGGTCGCGAACGCGGCGCCACCGTTCTTGTTCTGGCTCGACAGCGCGGCGAACGGCGCGGCGCGCTCGCCAGGCCCTCCCTTGCCGTCGAGGTAGGCCGGGTCGTCGTGGGACAAGTCGATCGCCCACGGTCCGTCGACCTCGCCGACCAGCTGCCCCGTCTTCGACTCGTCTCCCGGCACCGTGTCGGGGTTGTCCGAGATCGTGACCTTGTCGACGGTGACGAGCAGGTGCGTGAACTTCACGTCCCAGCCGTCGACGAACGCGGGATCGCCAGGGCTCGCTGGCGGGAACGGATAGCCGGTGAACGCCAGCACCTCGCCGGACGCCGCGAACAGGATGCCGCCGCCGCCAGGATCGGCGGGCGGGGTGAACGGCTTCAGCGATGCGCCGCCCCCCGCGCCAGCGGTGCCACCGGTGCCGCCCGTCGCTCCCGCGCCACCGCCGGTGCCCGACGATCCGCTGCTGCCCGACGATCCGCCGGTGCCGCTCGAGCTGTCGTCGCCCGAGCAGGCGGTCACCGCAATCAACCCCAGCGTCGCGACCATCGCGACGCCGAACCGGACGCACCCGCGCCGGAGTCGATGAAACTTGAACATGTTGTCTGGCTCCTCGAGAGAGAGGGAAAATGGCGTGCGCCGGGCGCGCTCCCGGCGAGCGCGTTGGCTTGCCGAAAATGCCGGATCGGCGCGGAATCGCGCGGCGCGGACTACGCGGCGCGAGCCGATGAAGAAACGTCGATCACGCCTGGGGCGGCGACGTCTTCGGAGCCAGGGACAAGACGAGCTGGCCGCATGCGGCCACAGAGGGCGGGATCGCGAGCACGGCGCGCGGCGCTGGAACGCGAACTTCGGTGCTCGGCGCCTCGCCACCGCGCGTCGCGGAGTGCCGCGCCATGGCGGCCACCGCGCAGTGCGCGTGGTCCGGCCCGAACAACAGGCCGTGGCCGGTCGAGACAGCGGGCGCGCGCCCACTTTCGACGATCGGCGTGGAGGTGCCGGTGCTGGCCGTGAGCTCGACCAGCTCGCCGTGCTCGCACACCACGTGCGCGACCAGCACGTAGTGCGCCACGCTCGCGATCGGCCCGCCCGCGACGAGCAGGACGACCAGTGCCGCGATCGCCGCGCGCAAAGCACGCAATCGGGGCGATCTGGGCGGGCGGAGACGCACGGCGCACCAAGCCTTCTCGAATCGAGCGCAGCTGTCAAGGCGCATGCGCGCGGCGGCACGTGCGCGTCGTCGCCCCTCGGCCTCGCCCCGCTCCGCGCACTACGCCGCGTCCACGTCACCCGTCGCACGGTCACGAAACGCCGATCGGTTCGCGCGACCGTCGCCGGTCACGAAACGCCGATCGGTTCGCCCGAACCCGATCTCGTGACCGTCGCGCGGTCACGAAGTGCCGATCGGTTCGCGCGATCGCGATCTCGTGACCGTCGCGCGGTCACGAAGTGCCGATCGGTTGGCCCGATCGCGATCTCGTGACCGTCGCGCGGTCACGAAATGCGGATCGGACGACTCGTCGCGGGGCTGTCCGGGGATGTCGGATCTCCTGTGTAAGTCGACTCGGGCGCGCCGGGCACGGAGGCCGAGCGGGCGAGGACGCACATGCATCGCCGCGCGGAGGTGGGCGGAGGCGGCCCGCGGGATTCCGCGCCGGACCGGCAACATCAGGGCAGGCGGGCGCGCTCACGGATCGATGGCGACGAGCTCCAGATCCGGGACGCCACCCGTGCCGACGACGCGCACGGTCACGCGGTCGCCGGGCGTCATCGGCGGGGACTCGGGCGGCAGTCGCAGCACGCCGTTCACGTCGGGCAACGGCTCGGCTCCGGAATGGGAGAGCGCCACGCCGATTGCGGGGTCGTTCGAGGAGTTCCTGGCGAAGTTCGATGAAGCGGTACGGGGAGAGGCTTCGTACCCGCTGTTGGTGTTCCTGGGTGGGTGAAGGCAACCGCATCACTTCGTGTTTGTTCGTGCCCCGTGCGTTTGCTGGGGTGGTAGCATCCGGGGAGTCGAGCTGGCGCTCGCAGCTGAACGCCAGTGGCTTTGGAGCAGGCGCCTTGTCGAAGAAATTGCCACTCGCATGCTTGAGCATCACGTTCGCGTTCTTCGTTGGCGGTTGCGGTCCAAGCAACGACGAGTTGCGCGCCAAGCTGGATAACCGCGCTCAGTTTGACCTGGGTTGCAATGCCCTCAGGTCACGCCGCTCGAGGTAACCAATGGCTACGTCGTCTCGTACGGCGTGACAGGTTGCGGACGCCGCGTCACCTACGTCATCAATGCGACAACACAAGCGTGGGTGATGAACGTGGCGGACGGCAATCCCACGGGACAGAGCCCGGGTGAGGCACCTCCAGCGCCGCCTCCGCCTCCGCCACCACCGCGCTGAGCGCACTCCGTCTGGCGCGCTAAAGATGAGAACGCGACGCGACATCCCGGCTGCTCTCGCGCTCGCGCTGATCCTTTCCGGATGTCATCGTCGGGAAGATCCCACCCCGGAGAAGGTCTCGGCCCCGGTCCCGAGCGCATCTGCGGTCGCACTTTCTCGTGCGCCACAGGCTATCCCTGATGGCGGTCGTTCCAGCGCGCATGCCGTTGGATGCCCACAGAAGTGGAAGCGACATCTTGTCCCGTCCGAAATTCCCGCGCTGGACGAGAAACCCGTCCTGGGTCCGCTCGTCCGGGCCGGGCTCAACGGCACGCCACGGCGCGTTACCTTGCGCTTCCACCACCCGATTGCGGGTTGCGAATGTCCGTCGTTCGGGCTGGACGACTATGATCCAGTTGAAGAACCTGGTGTGGCCCTCATGAACTGGGTGTTCGTGGTCTTCCCCGATGGAATGCCGAACGGCAAGCGCTTCGAGGAGAGCAAGTACTCGGGAACGACGCGGTACGAGTTGACGGGCTACTTCTCTGGTCGCCTGGTCGATACCTACGGTGACACTCCAGAGGAAATCAAGCGGCGCGCAAAGCCGATCGGCGTCGCCGTTCCCGACTGACCGCTCGGGCACTCCCCCGACGTGGCCCTGGTGCACGAGATGAAGCACGCGCAGGCGTTGCAGTCGGCGCCCCTGGAGCACCGGCTTGCGCCGACGCTTGTCCGGGCGCACCGGCCTTCGCGGTGCCGCCGTCGGTCCCGCTGGACGTCGATGCAATGCCCCCGCACGCTGCGACGGCGATCACGCTGGCGGCAACAACTCCGAATCTGTGCACGCCGCACCATACCACCGGGACGCTGGCGCTTCACCCAGGCCGAGCCCGGCCGCAAGTGAGTGCAGCCGTGGTAGCCTCGGGTGGAGTCCGGCAAGATGCACGTGCGCGTGATCGAAGTGCCGCCAGGCGAAGCCCCGATCGACGTCCGTCGTGCTTGGGTTGGACTGGTGCTCCCCGTTGTCGCCGGGATGCGCGGACCTCGGCGTGTCCTTGCCTCCGGCGTCTTGACCGCACCGACCACGCGATGGGGCTTTCTCGTCGCTCTTGCGCTATTCCGATTCAGGAAGATCGACGGGTTTCTGATCGATGCCGCAGCCGCCGTCGATGTGCTTGCGAAGTCGGACCCTGCGGCAGCCACTTGGTGGCGCGAGAATGCCCCGGCTGTCGTGGCTCCCGGGCGTGCGTTGTTATTTCATTCCCATGTGTGCGCGGTCGTCGACAGCGCGGCAGCCGATACCCGTGCGAACTCCGTCGACGCGGATCCAGGCGGTCCGTTCGTTGTCGACGTGCGCAACGCTTCCAGAAGAGGTGACGGGTGACGCCGTTCACGCGCTCCGCGTTGACGCGTCGCACGTTCCTGGTCGGATTGGGCGCGTCGCTCGGCGTGGCATGCGCTCCGGTTGCTTCCGCGCCGTCACGACACACCGAAGACCCGTTCGCTGGTGTCGAGGCCGCCGTCGGCGGACGCGTCGGCGTGTTCGCGTTGGACACTGGAAGCCTCGAGGCGCTCGCCCATCGACCCGACGAGCGGTTCGCGATGTGCTCGACCTTCAAGTGGGCTCTCGCCGCGGCCGTGCTCGCCCGGGTCGATCACGGCGACGATACACTGGGCCGGCGTGTGGCCTACAGCGAGCGTGAGCTTCTGGAATACGCGCCGGTCACACGGGCGCACGCTGCGGTCGGCTACATGACGGTCGAAGCGCTCGCGGCGGCAGCGGTGACGGTAAGCGACAACACGGCGGCCAACCTGCTACTGCAGACGATGGGTGGCCCAGCTGGGCTGACGCGCTTCTTTCGCGCGCATGGCGACAACGTGACTCGACTCGACCGCAGCGAGCCCGCGCTGAACACCAACTTGCCGGGCGATCCCCGCGACACGACATCGCCACGTGCCATGGTCGGTGCGATGCGGCGCGTCCTCACCGGCGACGCACTCTCGGCGGCCAGTCGTGCTCGCTTGCTCGGCTGGCTCGAAGCGTGTCGGACAGGGCGCGACAAGTTGCGCGCAGGCTTGCCCAGCGGTTGGGTCGCGGGCGACAAGACCGGCAGCGGCGAGCACGGAGCATCCAACGACGTCGCGATCGTGTGGCCGCCACGGAGGCGACCGATCCTGATTGCCGCCTACCTGAGCGGCGGATCGAAAGCGCCCCGGGCGCGGGACGCCGCTCACGCTGAAATCGGGCGCATCGTCGCGGCAAGGCTGGCACGGTGATCGCAGCGCTCGGGGAAGTCGAGAGGGTTTGCTGGTCCGGCGCGGAACCGCGCGGAGCGCCTGGACGTCCTTCGCGTCGCACGCCTTCGCGAGGTTCTTCGCCGTGTTCGCGGGGCGCCCTCGGCGCGCCCCTTTATCGATTGACCCGTGGGATGCAATGGTACCGGCTTATCTGCGCGGTTGACCCATGAGATTGAAGTCTGCGCTGAAGGAATTCGAACGGTACGCCCGTGGGGCCATACCGCAGACACCAGCAGAGGGCATCGCAACGATGTTCGGCTTCTACTGCGACGTGCGCTGTTCCGGTGTCGACATGGATCGGGATGGCGACACGCTGCTCTTTCAGTGGGGAACCTACGACTGGGGCGACGGCGAGCATTTCGAGATCGACATCACGCGGCAGCTCATCCGTCCCGAAAGCGAGGACGAGGATATCTGGCAGCTCCACCTGACGTACCAATACCCGCCTGCCGCTGAACTCCGTGCGCTCGGGAAAGGCCACCGGTGGTGCCACGGACTGGAGGAGGTCCGGGCGTTCGAAGGCTTCGTCCGGAACCACGGTGCGCTTGCTGCCGGGGCGGGCCGGAACGATGCTCGCGTGGAACTATCGTTCGAGTGCGCGGGTTGAGTTTGCGAGGACTGGACGCGGCCGTGCAGACGGAGTTCATCGAGAAGATCGGGGCCGAGTACCAGCACGGTCCTCCGAAGGGATTGGGCGAGCAGGTCGTTGCGATCGTGGAGCACCTTGTCCAGGAAGGCATCGTCAAGCTCTCGGCCGAACCGTTCGCGCTTCCACCCTACCTGCTCCGGCCGCTGTTCGAGCAGGAGCCGGCCGTGTACCGCCAGCAGATGTTGGCGGATGGGTTCATCGAGCCACCTGCCACGCCCGGCAAGGATGGATGATCGTCGTGTGCGCGCCATGAGCGGTCCGTATCGGGTGGCACCACCGTCGACGGCAAAGCCCCAGCGAGCCTTCAACGAGGCCGTTGCCACGAACAATTTCGCCGAGGCGGAGCGTCAGTTCAACAAGCTTGGTCGCCAAGATCGCGCGTTGCCTCTGCCCGGGCATCTCCGTCGTCGCTTCAGACGCAATCGCGCGTACGTATCCTGGCGGCCCACGATGGTCGACTACGTGCTCACCTGGGTCGCCGGCGAGGGGATCAAGGGGCCTTGGCGACTGCGCATCGCCGGCAGAACCGTTCTGTTCGGTTTCGACGACGAGACTGTCTACGCGCCGATGGTGACCCACGAGGAAATCGCAATCATCCGCGAAGCGTTCGGTTGAAGACAGGGCCGGACCTCGACCTGCCTGATTTCTTCGGACCTGCGTTCAGTCGAGAATTGCCGCTCCCGGCGTCGAGCAGTCCGTCACCCGGTAGACGGTCTTGTTCGTGCCGGTTTCCGGTCGGAACCGCGGCGCTTGCCTTCGGCGATGCGTGCTTTGAGCAGCTTCCGGACGAGCGCTACGGGCAGAGGCTTGTCGGTGCCGAAGTGCAGGGCGCTCTTGGTCTGGTCGTAGCCTTCGACGTCTCGCGCCAGGGTCGTCAGCGTCGTTCCGCTGAAGGGATAGTACGAGCAGCCCTTCGACGTCGCCTGGAAGCCCGCGATGACCCGCCCGTCGAAGCGGAACGCCGGCATTCCGTAACTGATGCACTCCTCGATGCCAGGAACGAGGGCGTGGATCGTCTTCCGTAGATCGCGGAGCAAGGCACGGTTTCTAGGCATCGTACTCGCCAGGTACTCGTCGATGGCAGGCTCCCGCTCTCGGTCGGAAACATTCGCCATCTGCTTCTGCAGCTTGGGAGGGATGGGCCGGCATGCACACTGCTTCTGGTGCTCGCGATGCCAGGCCATCCGCTGTTCGAGCGACGCGCCTCTTCCGAGGATGTGCTGCTTGTGCCACTCCGCGTTCATGGCTGCTCCTCCAACGCGTCGACGAGCCTCGCAAACAACATGGGGCGGTGCAACGCTGTCGGCGTGCGCGAGAGACGCGACGGCGGTTGCAGACCTCTGCTTGGGGCTTCAGGTAGCTGCGGCGCCCGGGCCGGGTCTTGCGTCGGACGGAGCGGGCGTTGCGCGAGATCGCCCGGATGCCGTGGGGGCTTCAGGTTGGTGCGGCGCGGAATCGCTTCCGGACCGGCGACTTGGGCGCACCGGCGCATGGGCGTGCGGGTCATTCTCGGCTACCTGGCGCACGGCGAGCCAGTGCCTGCGATTCTCAAGGAGTTCCCGAGCCTCACCGAGGACGACACGCGCGCCGTCATCGCGTTCGCTGCGGCTTCCGCGGCCGGACATCTGGAGTTGCTCCCGCGGTCTCTATAGCGCCGGCGCCCGGGCCGGGTCTTGCGTCGTGCGCACCCGGATGTCATACATCACGTATGACAGACGTCCGGGTGAATGCACGCCTCGATGCCGCGACGGCGAAGAAGCTTGCCGAGATCCGTCGTCGCACCGGACTGTCCACCAGTGAGATCGTGCGGGACGCGTTGGACAAGCTGTACCGCGAGCGTATGGCCGAGGAGCGGAACGCCGCGGCGATTCTCCGTGAGACCGGGTTCGTCGCCTCGGCGACCGGCTCCCGTGATCTCTCCGCCAACTACAAGCGCGAGATCGGTCATTCACTCGCCGGCAAGACATGATCATCGCTGACACGGGCTTCTGGCTCGCCCTCGCGAACAGCCGGGACCGTCACCACAGCGCGGCGGTCCGCGCCATGGACCGCCTGTCCGAGCCGCTGATCACGACGTGGCCCGTGATTGGCGAGACATGCCACCTGCTCGCGAACCGCCTGTCCGTCGACTCGGAAGTCGCGTTTCTGGCGAGCGCAGCGCGCGGCGCGTTCCACATCTTCGCGCTCGAGACCAGCCATCTGCCACGCGTGTTGGAGCTGATCCAGAAGTACCGGTCGCTGCCCATGGATCTCGCCGACGCTTCGCTCGTCGTCCTGGCCGAGGAGCTCGGATCCGGGCGTATCCTATCGACGGACCGCCGCGACTTCGGCGCGTACCGTTGGAAATCGCGCAAACCGTTCGAGAACCTGCTCCGCGTCTGATCCAGCGCGCTCCGCTGTCGCCGGTCCGTTGCGCCCCCGGCAAGAGTCGAACTTGCGACCAACGGTTTAGGAAACCGCTGCTCTATCCACTGAGCTACGGGGGCAGAGATTGCTCGGCAACCTCTTGAAATGTCGTGCGAAAGGCGGCGCGTTTCTTCCCATGTCACCTCGCCACGGTCAAGGGCCGCGCTTTTTCTGTGCCTTTTCGGAGCTCGGGAACGGCGCGGTCCAGCGGCCGAAGCCCGGTCCGTCGACGGCACATCGCACGCGCGTCCCCGAAGGCGTACGATTGTTGCGACATGAGACCTGTGCTGTTGGCTCTCGTGGCCTTCGGTGTGTTTGGCTGCACGGGGTGCAGTCAGGACACGACAGCGGCGAAGGATGCTGGCTCCGCAGACGGCGCGAAGGATGGCGACGCGTCCGCTACCGACCCAGCGTGCAAAGAGGGCGCAAGGCTCGACGCGGGATTGAGCGGGCCATGCGTGATCGGCGCCACTTGTCACGTGGGGGTGAAGAACGAGTTGGTTTGCCCGGATGGGTATGTCGATCGCGTTGCGGATACTCTATTGAGCTGTGCGTGTCCGTCCGGTGTCTGGAGTTGCCAGATCGTCGGAGGTAGCTTTTCCTTTCCCACCTGCAGCGGACACGGCGGCGAGGGCGGCCCCACTCCACCAGATCAATAGCGGCTGCAGTTTCGAAGCCTGCTACGCGCGAGCGTCACGGTCGGCCTTCGGTATCGGGGCACCATGATCCGAGGCGCGTTGGTTTCGTTGGAGCCGGGAAGCATCCGAGACGTCGCCGGGCGCCACGACGCGCACCTCGGTCGGGCGGATCTGGTGGTCGCCGTCCGGATCCGACACGGCCTGCGCGCGCGCCGCCTGGCGCCGCACAACCGACGAGAGGCAGCGTCAGCGCCCACGTCGGCCTCCAGGCCGAGCAAGGAGCAAGGCGGGCGCTCCGGCAGGATGCCGGTCCGGCGCGGAACCGCCCGGACCGTGGCAGCGCGCCGCGCGGGGTTCCGCGCCGGACCGGCAAACCCATGCAAACCCATGCAGGTCAGGCTCCCGGCGCGCGGTCGCTCCCGGTGCGCGATCTGACGTTTCCAGGTTTCGTGTGATATGTGGAATTGCAAGGGTGACGCTTGCTGGGCATCGGTGCGCGACGTGTACTGCTCGCGGGTCTCGGACTGGTGTGGTTCGGGCTGCTTGGGCTCGCCGTGCTGGTGTGGGAGCCGGAAAACTCCGTCCATCGGCAGGTCGCTCTCGTGCTCGCCGGCGCGGGGCTCGGGTTGGTGACGGCGCTGGTCGCGATGTTGTCGCGCGTGTTCGCGCGCATGGAGCGCGAGCGCCTCGACGCGCGGCGGACGCTCGAGGAGCGTGAAGGGTTCCTGTCCGGGTTGGCGGCGTCGAGCCCCGCGACGATCTTCGCGTTCGACGTGGTGGAGGGGCGCTCGGTGTACTCGAACCGGCGCATCGCCGAGTCGCTCGGCTACCCGCAAGAGGAGATCGACCGGCGCGGCGACGAGTGGCTGGCTTCGCTCCTGCACCCGGACGACGCCGGCGAGTACCGCCGGCAACTCGCCGCCTACAACGAGGTGGCCGACGGCGAGGTGGTGCAGGGTGAGCTGCGTTTCAAGAACGCGACCGGCGGCTGGACGTGGCTCGCGAGCTGGGCGACGGTCTCGTCGCGCGAGCCGGACGGTCGCGCGCGCCTGATCGTCGGGACGAGCATCGACATCACGCGCCGGCGCGAGGCGGAAGCGGAGCTTCGTCGCAGCGAGGAACGCTTCCGGCGGCTTGCCGAGAACGCGCGCGACATCGTGACGCGCTACGCGATCCTGCCCGAGCCGCACATGGAGTTCATCAGCCCGTCCGCGGAGACGATCCTGGGCTACCCGCTGCGCGACTTCTACGACGACCCGGATCTGCACAGCAAGCTGATCCATCGTGAGGACCGCGCGCTGCTCGAGACGCTCTCGCGCGATCCGTCACGCATCGAGCGGCCCGTCACGCTGCGCTGGGTGGCGAAGGACGGTCACACGGTGTGGCTCGAGCAGCGCATGGTGGCGCTGCGCGACGAGCAAGGGCGACTGGCTGCCGTAGAGAACATCTCGCGCGACGTCACCGAGACGAAGCGGCTCGAGGAGCTGTTGCGGCACGCACAGAAGATGGACGCGGTCGGGCGCCTCGCCGGCGGCGTGGCCCACGACTTCAACAACGTGCTCGGGGTGATCATCGGCTACACCGATCTGCTCAAGCGGCGGATCAGCGGAAATCCGCAGGCCGACGAGGCGCTGCAAGCCATCGAGGAGGTGTCGCAGCGCGCGGCCTCGCTCACCCGCCAGCTGCTGGCGTTCGCGCGGCGCGAGCCCGTCAAGCCGCGCGCGCTCGACCTGAACGCGACCGTCGCCGGCGTGGAGCAGATGCTGCGCCGGCTGTTGCCCGAGAACATCGCGCTCGAGACGGAGCTTGCGCTGGAGTTGCCCATGGTGAACGCGGATCCGGGGCAGGTCGAACAGGCGCTGATGAACCTCGTCGTGAACGCGCGCGACGCCATGCCGGACGGTGGCCACCTGTGGATCGAGACCGCTCGCGCGCCGGACAGCGGAGTCGAACTCGTCGTGCGCGACACCGGCGCCGGCATGGACGCCGCGACACGCGCCCAGGTCTTCGAGCCGTTCTTCACGACCAAGGAGCGAGGCAAGGGGACGGGGCTCGGCTTGGCCACCGTGTACGCGATCATGCGGCAGGCAGGCGGGGCGGTGACCGTGGCGAGCACGCCGGGCGACGGCAGCACGTTCACGTTGACGTTCCCCGAAGCGGACGCGACGGTCGCGGCCGGACCCAGCTCGAATCGCCGTCCCTCGGTCGCCGGAGGGACCGAGACGATCCTGGTCGTGGAGGACGAGCCGCAGCTCTTGGCGATGGTAGAGCGCGTGCTGTCGGAGCGCGGCTACCGCGTGCTCACCGCGCAGACCGGGTCCGACGCGCTCGCGCTCGCGAACGGGCACGCCGGCGATATCGATCTGTTGCTCACCGACCTGGTGATCCCGGAGCTCGACGGGCGCGCGCTGGCGGAGCGCCTCGCGGCCGCCCGGCCCGGGCTCGTGGTGATCTACATGTCCGGCTACATCGATCGCAGCGTCGCCGTGGGCGACGCGGCGGACGGCCGGAGCCGGTTCGTCGAGAAGCCGTTCACGCCGGGGAAGCTCGCGCGCCTCGTGCGCGAACTGCTCGACGCGCGTCGTCGCGCCGGTATCGCGTGACGCCTCGCGCCGTTGCATTTCGTTGCATGTTCGCCCCCCTGGCGCTTCGCGCGATCGGTGCCTAGGTTGTTTCGACGCACGGGGGGTGCAGAGGAGATCGCAGCGTGGCAACCATCGAGCTGAGCACCGACAACCTGGACAACACCATCGAGACGCACGACCTCGTGCTGATCGACTTCTGGGCGCCGTGGTGCGGACCCTGTCGCGTCTTCAAGCCCGTCTTCGAGAAGGCGGCGGAGAAGCACCCGGACGTGGCGTTCGCCAAGGTCAACACCGAAGAGCAGCCGGAGCTCGCCCGCATGTTCGGGATCCAGGCGATCCCCACGCTGGTGGTGTTTCGCGACAAGATCGGGATCTTCTCCCAGGCCGGCGCGCTGCCCGCCGCGGCCCTCGACAACCTGATCGAGCAAGCCCAGGCGCTCGACATGGATGAGGTCCGCCGAGAAATCGCCGCCGAAAAGGCCAAGCAAGAGACGGAGGGCGCGGCCGCCCCGGAAAACTGAGGCTGTATCGATTTGGGACGGCCGGGCGCGGCGCGGCTTGGAAGTGTCGCGCGTCGCGCGGTCTTGCTAGGATCACCGCGTGGCCACCCCGGTCGCGTTCGAATGGATCTCGCTCGTTCCCGAAGCAGTCGTCATCGCGGATGCTGCGGGACTGATCGTCGGCGCCAACGCCCGCGCCGAAGCGCTGTTTGGCCGCGCGGGCGCGCTCGTCGGTCATCCGCTGTCGTCGCTGTTGCCGCCCGGCGCCAGCTCCGCGCACGCCGCGCGGATGCGCGAGTATTTCGAGCGTCCGCGAACGACGTCCATGAGCAGCCGCCCGGAGCTGCGCGGGCGGCGTGGCGACGGCAGCGAGTTCCCGTGCGAGATCGGCCTGTCCCACACCGAGGCCGACGGCGCGCGCTACGCCATCGCGCTGGTCCGCGACATGTCCGGGCGCGCGCGCATCGAGCGCGCGCTGCGCGAGTCCGAGGAGATGTACCGGCTGCTGTTCCACAAGAACCCGCTGCCCATGTACGTGTTCGAGGAAGACACGCTGCGCATCCTCGAGGTCAACGAGGCGATGGTCGAGACCTACGGCTGGTCGCGGGAAGAGCTGTTGGCGATGACCACGCGGGAGATTCCGCCCGCCCGAGGACGTCGAGGCGTTGATCGCCACGCTGACGCGCGCCCGTGGCTCGCCGACAAGCGACTTCGGGCGCTGGCGTCACCGGAAGAAGGACGGCACCCGCATCGAAGTCCAGATCTTCTCCCACTCGCTACGCTTCGCAAGTCACGACGCGCGGCTCACCATCGTCAAGGACGTAACCGAGGAGCGGCGCCTGGAGGGACAGCTCCGGCAGGCGCAGAAGATGGAAGCGGTCGGCCAGCTCGCCGGCGGGATCGCTCACGACTTCAACAACATGCTCTCGGTCGTCTTGAGCTACGTCGGCCTGATGCGCGATCGCGGCCTCGACGACGAGGGCGCCGAGGATCTCGGCGAGATCGAGCAGGCCGCACAACGCGCCGCGGCGCTGACGCGGCAGCTGCTGGCGTTCTCGCGACAGCAGGTGATCGAGCCGCGTGCGGTCGAGCTGAACGTGGTCATTGCCGACGTGCAGAAGATGCTCCGGCGCCTGATCGGCGAGCCGATCCGGCTCGTGATCGAGCTCGCGGACGGGCTGCATGACGTGTTCGCCGATCGCTCCCAGCTCGAGCAGCTGTTGTTGAACCTGGTCGTGAACGCCCGTGACGCCATGCCCAAGGGTGGAACGCTGCGCATCGAGACGTCGAACGTCGATCTCGACCGCGAGTGGGCCGAGCGGCACACCGGTGCCGTGCCCGGACCGCATGTGTGCCTGCGTGTCGAGGATACCGGCGTGGGCATGGATGCCGCGACGATGGCGCACATCTTCGAGCCGTTCTTCTCCACCAAGCGCGACAACGGCGGCACCGGGCTCGGCCTCGCGACGGCCTACGGGATCGTACGTCAGAGCGGCGGCCACATCGTTGTGGCGAGCGCGTCGGGAAAGGGCGCGTGCTTCAGCATCTTCCTGCCGCGCTACGAGCAGGCGGTGAAGCTCGCGGCGATCCGCTCGACGGTGCCGCCGCGGTCCGGCGGGGGCGACGAGTCGATCCTGCTGGTCGAGGACGAGGCGCCGGTGCGGCGTGCCGCGCGTTCCATCCTGCGCCGGCGTGGCTACACGGTGATCGAGGCGGCGAACGGCGAAGAAGCGCTGGTGCTCGCCGCCCAGAATCCGCACGTCGCGCTCGTCGTTACCGACGTAATCATGCCCGGCATGAACGGACGCGAGCTCAGCATCCGCCTGAAGGACGTGCTGCCGCAGGCGCGCGTGCTTTACATGTCCGGTTACACCGCGGACCGCGTGCTCGAGCACGGCATCACCGAAGGCGAGCTCGCCTTCCTGCGCAAGCCGTTCAACGCCGACGGGCTGGCGCACAAGGTGCGCGAAGTGCTGGACGCGTAGCACCGCTCACGCGCCCTTCGCCAGCTCGACCACCGAGCGCACGGCCTGCGCGATCGATCCGAAGGCGTTCCCGTCGCCGCCGATCTGCACCACCTTGACCTCGCCGATGCGCTCGCCCACCGCGGCGGCCAGCGCCGGCAGCTGTTCGGCGATGGCCAGGCGCGCGCGTCCTTCCAGCCGCTCGCGCTCGGCGCGCGCCGCCGCCAGCTCGACCTCGCTCCGGGCGCGTCCCTCCACGAGCGCGATCTCCGCTTCCGCGCGTCGCGCCTCGAGCGTCGCTTCGCGTTCGAAGCGCGCGAGCGCGACCCGACGTTGTTGCGCCTCCGTCCGGAGCGCGTGCGCGTCGATCTCCGCTTGGGCCTCGCGCTCGCGCAGGCTCGCTTCGGCGGCGCGTCGCGCTTCGTCGATCTCCTGCTTCGCGGCGGTTTCGGCCAGGGCGACCGCGCGCTCCGCGTCGGCGCGAGCCTGCCGCGCCTCGCGATCCAGGGCCGCGCGATACGGCGCCTGCATCGCCTCGAACACGCGCCCGGACAGCACGCGGACCTCCTGGATCTCGATCGTGTCGACGACGATGCCCCAGCCGCGGTGGGTGCTGTCTTCCACGCTGCCGCTGCCACCGACCACGGGGGCGACCTCCGCGAGCAGCTCGTCGGCGAGCGCGCTCTTGCGCTTCGACAGACATTGCTCCACGCCCAGGTTCGCGACCAGGCGCCGCGTCGCGCCGACGCACATCGCGCCGAGTGTGTGCTCGAGCTTCTGCTGCGCGCGCTCGGGGTAGCTGAAGTTCAACACGCGAAAGGCGACCCGCGGCTCCACGATGCGGTAGACCGCGAGGCCCACCACCTCCACGCCGACCTTCTCCGTCGTGATCTGGTCCGCGCGGAACGCGAGCCGCTGCAGCGATGTCGGCACGATCGCGACCGAGTCCCACGGCAGCTTGAAGCACGTGGCGCCTTGCCCCGAGCTTCGCTCGCGCAGCCTGCCGCCGCGCACGTGGATCAGGTACTCCGACGGCTTCGCGATCACGAAGCCCCAGCGCTTGGTCTTCGCCGGATCCTCGACCGGTTTGCCCTCGCGCCAGCCGAGCGACTCGACGGCGTGATGTGTGGATTCGATGGTTGCCATGCCGCTCCCCACAGCACGCCGCGTACCAGGCGAGATTCGCCGGCGATCTGCAGGGCCCCGCTCGCGCTGCGCGCCGCCGCGACGCGTCCCGACCGTGCGCCGCACCGGAGCAGCGCGACCGGGCGAACGCGGTGCAAGCGGCGCAAGGCGTGCACCAGGAGGGGAGGGATGCCGGTCCGGCGCGGGACCCCGGTTCCGCGCCGGACCGGCATCAATCACCAAAAGAGTAACATATACAGGATATTACGTGTATCCTGAGCATCGGTCAGGATCGCGGAAATGGCATGCCGCGGCTGGAGGCAACCGGGCTACGCTCATGCTCCATGACTTCGCGCCGCCTGCTCGCCTCGGTTCTCGCTGCTGCTTCCATCCTCGTCTCGGCCCCGCTCGCGCGGGCCCAGTCCGGCTTCGCGCTCGACCGCTTCGATCCTTCCGATCGGGGCAGCGAGTGGTTCGCCGCCGACTCGCTCGACCTGCGCGGACACATGCGTCCCGCGCTCGGCATCGTCGGCGACTGGGCGTACAAGCCGCTGGTCATCTACGACCAGAACGGCAACGAGCTGACGCCCCTGATCGAGCATCAGGTGTTCGTGCACGCCGGCGGAAGTCTGGTGTTATGGGAGCGTCTGCGGCTCGGTGTGAACGTGCCGCTGCTCGTCTACCAGAAGGGATCGAGCGGCACGGTCACCAACGGCAGCTTCAACACCAGCAACAGCGCGACCGTCGGCGACGTGCGCGTGGACGCCGACGTGCGCATCGTCGGAACACACGGGGGACCGGTGACGTTCGCCGGCGGATTGCAGCTGTACCTGCCCACGGGCAGCCAGGACGCGTTCACCGGCGACGGCAAGCTGCGCGTGGGACCGCGGCTGATGATGGCCGGCGACGTCGCGTCGTTCACGTACGCGGGCGAAGTGGGCTTCCTGTATCGAGCTCGCGACGAGCAGGTCGACACGGGGCGCATCGGTAGCGAGGTGAACTTCCGCGCTGCCGCCGGCCTGCGCGCGGCGGACAAGAAGCTGGTAATCGGCCCCGAGATCTACGGCTCCACCGTGATCAGCAACGGTGACGCCGTGTTCGCGAAGAAGTCCACGCCGTTCGAGGTCATCATCGGCGCGCACTACACCATCGGCAAGGCGCGTATCGGCGCGGGCGTCGGCCCCGGCCTGACCCGCGGCTTCGGCAGTCCCGCGGTGCGCGGGCTCGCCAGCCTGGAATACGCGCCCGGCATCGAGGAGAAGAAGGCCGCTCCGCCGCTTCCGCCGCCGGACACGGACGGCGACGGCATCCTCGACAAGGACGACGCCTGTCCCGAGGTCCCCGGCATCGCCACCGACGATCCGAAGACCAACGGTTGCCCGCCGCCCGGCGATCGCGACGGCGACGGCGTGCTCGACAAGGACGACGCCTGCCCCGACGTGAAGGGCGAAAAGACGGACGATCCGAAGACCAACGGCTGTCCGCCGGCGGATCGCGACAAGGACACGATCCTGGATCGCGACGACGCCTGCCCCGACGAGCCGGGCGTGAAGACGGACGACCCGAAGACGAACGGGTGTCCGCCGCCGAAGGATCGTGACGGAGACAAGATCCTCGATCCCGACGACGCGTGTCCCGATCAGCCCGGACCGGCCAGCACCGATCCGAAGAAGAACGGCTGCCCGAAGGCGCGCATCGAGAAGGGCCAGATCAAGATCACCGAGCGCGTGGAGTTCGAATACAACAGCGCGAAGCTCCGCAAGGACAGCGACGACATCCTCAACGCCGTGCTGGCGATCATGAAGGACCACGCGGAGATCACCGAGATCAGCGTCGAGGGTCATACCGACAGCAAGGGTGCCGCCGCCTACAACAAGCGCCTGTCCCAGCGGCGCGCCGACTCGGTCAAGGCCTGGCTCGTCAAGCACGGCATCGACAAGAAGCGGCTGACGTCCAAGGGCTTCGGTGAAGAGAAGCCGATCGACAGCAACGACACCGAGGAAGGACGCCAGAACAACCGGCGTGTCGAGTTCCATCTCGTGACTATCAACGGCAAGCCGGTTGGCGCCGAAGGGCAGCCGGTCCAGGTCGAGGAGAAGGCCAAGTGACGCGCTTTCGTCTGGCATTGGGGTTGTCGGCGCTGCCCGCGCTCTGGCTCGCCGCGGCACCGGCGAGCGCGGCGCCGCAGCTCCGCAAGCAGGTCGATCAGCACGGTGACTTCGTGCTGTTCGGCAACACCCTCGGACAGGAGTGCGCGACCAACGGCACGCCCGCCGTGCCCGCGCCGGTCGTGGGCACCGTCGGCAACTGCGGTACCAACCTGAACGACACGTCGCCCGACGTGTTCTGGCGCTCCGACGCGCCGGCGGCGAACCAGGCCCAGGCCAACAACACCGTCACGACCGCGCAAGCCCGCAGCACGGCGGTGCTCAAGCTTCCGGCCGGCGCCACGGTGACGTACGCGCGCATCTACTGGTCCGGGTATCTCACCGGCGGCGGTTCGGCCGCCGACACGAACGTCCGCATCGAGCGACCGGCGGGAGCGCTCGATACCACCGTCACCGCCGACGACTCGGCGACGGTGAGCGCCGGAGGCAACTCCATCTGGTACCAGTCCACGGCCGACGTGACGGCGCTGGTCGCCGCGCAGGGCGCGGGCGCCTTCCGCATCAGCGACGTCGCGTCCGTGAACCTCGTCAACCTGAACAGCGAGAACCCCGCCGTCGCCTGGTCGATGGTCGTGTTCTTCCGACTCGGTAGCGAGCCGCCGCGCAACCTCGCGCTGTTCGACGGGCTGGATCGCGTGGCGAACAACGCGCCGGCGTCCGCGACGCTGGCCGGCTTCCTGGTGCCGAACGCTGGCTTCGACGCCAAGCTCGGCGTCATCGCCTACGAGGGCGAGGCGAACCTGACGGGCGACAGTCTCCAGTTCAACGGCGCGACGCTCTCGGACGCGGTGAACCCGGCGACGAACTTCTTCAACGGGTCGCGCTCGTTGCTCGGCGTTCCGGTGTCCAACGTGGGCGACTTGCCGCAGCTCACCGGCGGGCCGCGCAGCATGAGCGGCATCGACATGGACGTGGTGGACGTCACGTCGCTGGTCGCCGCCGGCGACACCCAGGCCACGATCCAGGCGACCAGCAGCAACGATCAGTACCTGCTCGGCGCGTTCATCACCTCGATCTCGACGTTCAAGCCCGATTTCGCGACCTCGGGCAAGACGTTCACGGACTTGAACGGCGGCTCGATCCGCCCCGGCGACGAGCTCGCGTACACCATCACCGTCAAGAACACGGGCAACGACGCGTCCGTGAACACGGTGATGACGGACGCGCTACCCGCGGGCATCACGTTCGTCCCCGGCAGCATCCAGATCACGAGCGGCGCGAACGCCGGCGCCAAGACCGACGCGAGCGGCGACGACCAGGCCGAGTACACGCCGGGCAATCGCACGCTGAAGGTCCGCCTCGGCACCGGTGCGAACGCGACGCAGGGCGGCTCGATGGCCATCGGCGAGACCGCGGTCATCACCTTCCACGCTACCGTGGATGCGAACGCGTCCGGCACGATCTCCAACCAGGCGGTCGTCAGCGCCGGTGGCCAGCTCGGCGCGCCGCCGGTGGACTTCCCGACGGACGGCAACGGCACGGCGCCAGGCGCCCCGCCGACCGACATCACCGTGGACGAGTGCGAGACGGACAGCGACTGCAGCGCGCCAACGCCGCACTGCGACGTCACGGGCAGTCCCAAGACGTGCGTCGCGTGCGTCACCAGCTCGCAATGCACGAACCCGGACACGCCGGACTGCAACGCCACCTCGCACACGTGCGAGTGCGCGACCGGCGCGGGGACGTGCGTGGACACGGACGGCGACGGCCTGTCCGACGGCGCGGAGATCGCGCTCGGTACCGATCCGAACGACGCCGACAGTGACGACGACGGCGTGCCCGACGGCGCGGAGCTCGATCCCGGCGCCGACACCGACGGCGACGGGCTGATCAACGCCCTCGACCCCGACAGCGACAACGACGGGCTGTTCGACGGCACGGAGATGGGGCTCGGCTGCAGCGGCAGCGGCACCGACGCGTCGAAGGGACACTGCCGTCCCGACGCGGATCCGTCGACCACCACGAACCCGCTCGCCAAGGACACGGACGGCGGCGGCGTCAGTGACGGCTCGGAGGACGCGAACCTGAACGGCCGCATGGACAGCGGCGAGACGGATCCGACCAGTGGCCACGGCGCCGACGACTCCACCGTCGTCGACACCGACGGCGACGGTCTCGGCGACAACCTGGAGAAGTTCCTCGGCAGCGACCCGAACGACGCCGACAGCGACGACGACGGTGTCCTCGACGGCCAGGAAGCGAATCCCTCCGACGATACGGACGGCGACAAGCTGATCAACGTGCTCGACGTGGACAGCGACAACGACGCTCTGTTCGACGGCACGGAGATGGGCCAGGGCTGCGATGATCCGGCGACCGACAAGAGCAAGGGCCACTGCCGTGCCGACAACGACGCCGGCGCGACCCAGACCTCGCCGTTGCTCCGCGACACGGATCACGGCGGCGTCAGCGACGGCTCCGAAGACTCGAACCTGAACGGCATCGTCGACGGTAGCGAGACGGACCCGACCTCCGGTCACGGCGCCGACGACGGCAGCGTCGTCGACACGGACGGTGACGGGCTCTCGGACGCCGTCGAGGCGACCCTGGGCAGTGACCCGAACGACGCCGACAGCGACGACGACGGCGTGATCGACGGCCAGGAGCCGAACCCGTCCGACGACGGCGACGGCGACGGCAAGATCGACGTGCTCGACCCGGACAGCGACGGGGACGGGCTGTTCGACGGCACCGAGATGGGCAAGGACTGCCAGAACGCCGCGACCGACGCGTCGAAGAACACCTGCGTCGCGGACGCCAATCCGTCGACGACGACGAGTCCCGTCAACCCCGACACGGACCGCGGCGGCGTCAGTGATGGCGACGAGGACACGAACAAGAACGGCGCCATCGACAGCGGCGAGCGCGATCCGAACAACCCGAACGACGACACCGTGGGCCAGACGTGTACGGCCGACAGCGACTGCGGCGGCGCCGCCAGCGGCGTCGTGTGCGACAGCACGGGTACGTGCGTGCTCGGTTGCCGTGGCCAGGGCGGCAACGGCTGTCCCGACGGCGAGCAGTGCACGTCGTCGGATAACAGCATCGGTCAGTGCGAGCCCACGGGCACCGGCGGCGCGGGTGGCGCGAGCGGCAGCGGCGGCACGAGCGGCAGCGGCGGCACGAGCGGCAGCGGCGGCACGAGCGGCAGCGCGGGCAGCGCGGGCGCCGCCACGGGCGGCGCAGCGGGGACCGCGGGGAGCGCGGGGACGGCCGGCAACGTGAAGGGCGTTCTCGAAGGCGGAGGGTGCGCGTGCAGCGTTCCGCGCCGCGGTGATTCCAACACCGGCGCGCTCGCGCTCGCGCTCGCCGCCGCGGGGGCATGGGCGGCGCGTCGTCGTCGTCGCACCGGCGCCTCGAAGACCTGAGCCCCGCGGTCGACAATCGCGGCCGCCGACCTTACGTTGGCCTGGAAGATGCCTGAGACGACCGGACGTCCACCGCCGGGCGGCGCCCCGCCGACGGGCCCCGGCCCGATGCTTCCGCAGGGTTCCGGGGCGCGCCCGTCGTGGAAAGGTTGGGCGCTGATCGCGCTCTTGTTGCTGGGCTTCTGGGGCTGGCAGTACTTCGGCGCCAAGCAGAGCACCCAGCCCTCGATCAGCTACACGACGTTCTACCAGCTCGTCTCCGACGGCCACGTGAAGCAAGCGACGCTGCGCGGCCAGGAGGTAACGGGCAAGCTCGGCAAGAAGCAGAAGGTCGACGGGCGCGAGCTGTCGACGTTCCGCACCATGCTGCCGAGCCAGGAGGACAAGGATCTCCTCCCGCTGATGCGCAGCAAGAACGTCGAGGTCGACGTCAAGAGCGAAGACCAGTCGATGTTCGTCCAGGTGTTGCTGGGCTTCCTGCCGCTGCTCTTGATCGTCGTTTTCTGGGTGTGGATTTCGCGTCGCGCGCAACGGATGATGGCGGGCGGCGGCGCTGGCGGACCGCTCGGCGGCATGCTCAAGAACCGCACGCATCGCTTCGAGCGCGAGTCGCAGGTGGCCGTGAAGTTCGACGACGTGGCGGGTCTCAAGTCGGCGAAGCAGGATCTCGCCGAGATCGTCGAGTTCTTGAAGTACCCCGAGCGGTTCCGCAGGCTCGGCGGCAAGGTGCCGCGTGGCGTGCTCCTGGTCGGGCCCCCGGGCACGGGCAAGACGCTGCTCGCGCGCGCGGTCGCCGGCGAGTCGGGCGTCCCGTTCTACTCGATCAACGGCTCGGAGTTCATCGAGCTGTTCGTGGGTGTCGGTGCGGCGCGGGTCCGGGAGCTGTTCGAGGAGGCGAAGAAGGCGTCGCCCTCGATCATCTTCATCGACGAGATCGACGCCGTCGGCCGGTCGCGTGGAGCCGGTCTCGGTGGCGGCCACGACGAGCGCGAGCAGACGCTGAACCAGCTGCTCTCGGAGATGGACGGCTTCACGCGCAACGAGTTGGTCGTGGTGCTGGCCGCGACGAACCGTCCCGACGTGCTGGACTCCGCGCTGCTGCGGCCGGGTCGCTTCGACCGGCGCGTCATCATCGATCGTCCGGAGCGCGCGGCGCGCCTGGCAATCCTGCAGGTACACACGCGGGACAAGCCCATCGGATCCGACGTGGAGCTGGAGACGACGGCGGCGAACACGCCCGGCTTCTCCGGCGCGGATCTCGCGAATCTCGTGAACGAAGCGGCGCTGAACGCCACGCGGCGCGGCGCCCAGGCGATCGAGGCCCAGGATTTCCGCGCCGCCTACGACAAGATCGTCCTCGGCGACCCGCGCGAGACCAAGCTCGATCCCGGGGAGAAGCATCGCGTGGCCGTGCACGAGGCGGGGCACGCGGTCGTCGCCCACTTCTCGGCGTACTCCGAGCCGCTGCATCGTGTGACGATCATCCCGCGCGGCATGGCGCTCGGCGTGACCCAGCAGACGCCAGCGGCGGACCGGCACATCATGACCCAGGCGGAGCTGGAGTCGCAGCTCCGCGTCCTGATGGGTGGCTACGCGGCGGAGCAGGTCGTGCTGGACGGGATCTCGTCCGGCGCGGCCAACGATCTGCAGAAGGCGACGGACATCGCCTTCAACATGGTCGCGCACTACGGGATGAGCCCTCGCGTCGGCCCGGTGTTCGTCGAGCACCGGACCGAGCATCCGTTCCTCGGCCAGATGATTGCGACGGAAGGTGGCACCAGCGACGCCACGGTGCACCTGATCGAGGAAGAGACGCGACGCATGCTCGGCGAGGCGGTCGAAGACGCCACGCGCATGATCGCGGAGCGGCGCACGGCGCTGGACCGGCTGATCGCCGTGCTGATGGAGAGGGAGTCCATCGAAGACAAGGAGCTCACGGATTTGCTGGGGCCGGCAGTCACGGAGCCGGAAGCCGTGCCCCCCGCGCTCGCGCTCCACGCGAGTCGCACAGGCTGAACATGGCGGGCGAGACGATTCCGGGTCCCGTGGTCGTGGTCGCCTTCGACGAGTCGAGCGCAGGCGAGGCGGCGCTCGCGGGCGCGCTCGCCGTTGCGCAGCAGGCGGGGTGGTCCACCCTGCACGTCGTACACGTGCTCGGCGGCCCCGACCCGATGAGTCGCATCGAGTACGCCTACGAGACCCACCAGCTCGACCTCGACAAGGAACGCCAGAGCCTCCAGCGACGTATCTCGGCGTTCGCGGCAGAGCACGCTGCCGGCGCCGAGCCAGGGCTCGTGCTTCACGTCCTGGTCGGGCCACCCGCCAAGGAGATCCTGCGGCAGGCCGCCGCCCTCGACGCCGACGTGATCGTCGTGGGCACGCGCGGCCGCAAGGGGCTCGGGCGCGTCGTGCTCGGCTCCGTGGCGGAAGAAGTGCTGCGCGGGGCTGACTGCTCCGTGCTGGTGATGCGCGCCAAGAGTTGGCGAAGATGACCGCGCCCGTCGCGCGGCGATGGTACGCCGTCGCGCCTGACCAGCTCGAGCGCGTCGTCGGGGTCGACGCGAAGCAGGGGCTCGACCCGGAAGAGGCCGCTCGACGCCTCGCGCGTGAAGGCCCCAACGCGCTCACCGAGCGGCCCGGTCCGGGCGCGTTCCGCAAGTTCCTCGCCCAGTTCACCGACATCACGGTGATCGCGCTGATCGTCGCCGCGCTGATCGCCATCGGGCTCGCCTTCAGCGGCCAACACGAGGAGTCGTTCCTCGAGCGCTTTGGCGATGCGATCGCGATCGGGCTGATCGTGGTGATGAACGCCATCATCGGATTCGTCCAGGAGCGGCGGGCGGAGTCCGCCCTGCGCGCGCTCAAGGACATGACCGCGCCGTCCGCGCACGCCCTGCGCGGCGGCAAGCAGGTCGTGATCCAGGCCAGCGAGTTGGTCGTGGGCGACGTCGTCGAGTTGGTCCAGGGCGACCGCGTCCCGGCCGACGTGCGGTTCGTCGAGGTGGCGGACGTGTCCGCCACCGAGGCGGCGTTGACCGGCGAATCCACACCCGTCCAGAAGACGACGACCGGGGCGCTCGGCGACGACACCATGCTTGCCGAGCGCACGAACATGGCGTTCATGGGCACCCACATCGCCTCCGGCCGCGGGCGCGCCGTGGTCGTGGCGACCGGCATGCAGACGGAGCTCGGTCGCATCGCCGGCATGATCAGCGGCGTCGAGTCGCCGGACACGCCGCTCTCGCACGAGCTCCAGCGCTTCGGTGCCTACGTCGTCGTCGGATGCGTGGTGGTCGGCGCGATCGTGTTCGGCGTCGGGATGTGGCGTCTCGACGAGTCGGTCGGCTTCCTGCTGCTAGTGGCGGTGAGCCTCGCCGTCGCCGCCATCCCGGAGGGGTTGCCCGCGATCACGACCATCGTGCTCGCTCTCGGCGTGCAGCGCATGGCACGACGCCACGCGCTGGTGCGACGCCTCGCGGCCGTGGAGACGCTGGGATCCGCGCACGTGATCTGCACCGACAAGACCGGCACGCTGACGCAGAACCGCATGGAGGTGCGCCGCATCTGGGCCGGCTTCCACACCGCGCTGGTCGAGGGCGCGGGCCCCGGTTCGCTCGAGTCGCGCGAGCGGCCCCCGCTGCTTCGCGACGCGGAGACGTGCGAGGAGCAGCCGCCGGTGAGCGGCGAGCGGCCGTCGTTCGCGGTGCTGCTCGAAGCATCGCGCTACGCGCCTGCGGCCAGCGTCACTGATGACGCCGACGGGCGCCGTCTCCAGGGTGACCCGACGGACGCCGCGCTGCTCGCGCTCCACGACGCCTATCGCGAGGTGCTCGCGCTCCGGCGAGAAGCAGAGCCGGAGCGCCTCGACGAGCTGCCGTTCGACGGCGACCGCAAGATGGCGACGGTGATCGTACGCACCGGCGATCGCGTGGAGAGCTTCACCCACGGCGCTCCGGAGCGTGTACTGGCGCGCGTCACGGCCGTGCTGCACGACAACGCGGAGCGCGAGCTCGCGTCCGGCGAAATCGAGACCTTGCTCGCGCTGGTTGATCGCTGGGCAGCCGACGGGCTTCGCGTATTGGCGCTGGCGCGTGGCGCGCACGACGACCACGCCGCGGGCGACCGCGAGGCGATGGCGCTTCGCTACGAGCACGAGCTGGTGTTGATCGGCTTCGTCGGCATTGCCGACCCGCCGCGCTCCGAAGCCAAGGCGGCGATCAAGAGCGCGCGCGACGCGGGCGTAACCACCGTGATGATCACGGGCGATCATCCGCTGACGGCGCGCAACATCGCCGGCGAGCTGGGTTTGCTCGACGCGGACAGCGAGGTCGTTACCGGCCCGGAGCTCGACGCGATGTCCGAGCAAGAGCTAGCCGAGCACATCCCGCGCATCCGCGTCGTCGCACGCGCCACCGCGGCCAACAAGCTCCAGCTGGTCCAGGCGTTCGAAGCGTCCGGCCTGGTCGTCGCGATGACAGGCGACGGCGTGAACGACGCGCCGGCGATCAAGGCGGCGAGCATCGGCATCGCCATGGGCCAGAGCGGGACCGACGTCACGCGCGAGGCGGCGGACATGGTGCTCGCCGACGACAACTACGCGACCATCGTCCACGCGATCGAGGAAGGGCGCGTCATCTACTCGAACATCAAGCGCTTTATCATCTTCCTGTTCGCCGCCAACGCCGGCCTCGTGCTCGCCGTGTTCGTGGCGGCGATGCTCGGCTGGCCGGCGATCCTTACGCCTACACAGATCCTCTGGATCAACCTGATCACCAACGGCTTGCCGGCGCTCGCGCTCGGGATGGAGCCCGTTCATCTCGATCCGATGAACGGGCCGCCTCGCGATCGGGATGCGCCGCTCATCGACCGCGGAGAGGTCGTCTGGCTCTCCGCGTACGGCGCATGGATGGGCGTCGTCGGTCTGTTCGTGTTCTGGCTGTTCCGGCCCGGTGCGGAATCGGCCGGGTCCGAGCACGCGCTCGCCGTCGCGCGCACCATGACGTTCACGGTGCTGGCGTTCTCGCCGCTCTTCCACGCGCTCAACGCGCGCTCGCGGCTGCGCTCGGTGTTCGCCCTCGGCTTCTTCTCGAACCCACGCTTGCTCGGCTCGTTTGCGGTGGCGGCGGGGCTGCAGGCGCTGGCCGTCTACGTACCGATTGCGCAGAAGGTGTTCGGCACCGCGACGCTGGATCTGCGCGAGCTTGGCATCGCGGTCGGTCTGGCTGCGACCGTGTGGGTGGTGGGCGAGCTGCAGAAGCTCGCGAGCAACCTGGTGCGCGGGCGACACGCGAGCCAAGCGTGAGCGATTCGTGCCCGGCCGCTACGGGCCGAGATTGCCGTCGGTCGCGAGCTCGAAGAAGCTCCGGTACGGGTGCGCGGGTATGCGCGACAGGAAGCGCGCGAGCGGCTGCAGTACGGTCGCGGTGCGCTGGCCCGGGAGCTCCGCGGGATGACGGCGCCCCTGGTCGAGGTAGCAGCGGATGAACACGCTCTGATCGTCGCTGGGCATGGCCGCGACGTTGCCGACCCAGCGCTGCCACGCCGCCGGCGGCTGGAGCACATATTGTTCGACGTTCGACACGTAGAACGCGCCGAGCACGAGCTTCTCGCGCGCGATCTCCGCGGCCACGGCGCGCAGCGCGTGATCGCCGGCGAAGTCGCCGACCACCGGGATCACACGGTTGTCCTTCTCGAGCGTCTGCACGACGCGGAAGCGGGCGTCGCTCGCGAGAAAGCCGAGCTGGCGCCCCGACGGGGCGCGCGCCATGAACAGCTCGCGCAGCGTCGGGTAGGTCCGGCCGTTCTTCTCCTTCAGCTCGAAGCGCAGCTCGAGCTGCTTGTCGAAGAACGCCCGGTGCGCGCGATCGAGAGCGGGCTTGTCGGCGGCACGGAGCGTCACGCCGTCCTGGCGCTCGATATGCGCGACGAGCGCCGCGTGCTCGCGCGCGAACCACGCGGCGTCGGGCGGCGACTCTTCCACCGCCGTCAGCGTGTCCGCCACGCTGGCTTCCGCGCCGGGATCGACAGCTTCCCGGTATGGCCGGCCGAGCAGCAGTGACACGAACTCCGCGCGCGATCGCGCGGTCTCGAACAGCGCCTTGTACAGCAGGTGCAACAGCGCGTTGTCGCGCCGGATGTCGACGATGAACGCGATGCGCGGCTGCAGCAGCGCGATGTACGTGAAGTTCTGCTCTGGCCCGACGCCGATGTACGCGCGCCCCCTCGGCACGTGCTGATCGAGCAGCTTGGCGACCTGCAGGACCGACGTCTCGTTGGAGATGGTGTTGTCGCTGAAGAAGTCGTGATCGGGGCCGGACAGGTCACGGAACAAGCGCGCGAACTCGGCGGCGGCGATCGGAGCCAGACGCCCGGCCCCAGCGCGTGGAGCCGGCGCGCCGCTTGCGGCCGGCGGAGCGGGCGGGGTGGGCGCGGCGGCCGACGCCGCGTGGTGCGCCGCGGGCGGCGCTTCGTGACGGCTGCACGCGCCGGCCGCCACAAGCAGCGCGGCCCAGGCTCCAGACGATCTCCTCATGCGACTCTCCCGGCCAGTATCCGGGAAACGCCCGGCGGGCCGTGGCGGATTCCACGACGCCCGCCACAAGGATACGATGCAACGATGGCCAGCGGGGGCACCGGCGATCAGGCGTATCGCGCCGCGTGGACGCGCGTCGCCCTGGGCGCGCTGGCACTGAGCTTCGGCCTGACGATTCTGCCGGGCCTCGGCCACTACTGGCCGGTGTTCGCCGCCTACTTGGTGGTCGCCCTCGGCATCCAGCTCCTGATCAAGCGTGGGGTCGGCGGAAGCTGGCGCGCGTTCCTCGGTGGCGTGATCGATATCGCGATCCTCACGTTCGCCGTCCAGCGCGTCGGCTCCGCGTCCACGCCGCTGGTGGCGCTGTACGTGTTCCTGGCGATGATGATGGCGCTCTTGCACCGGCGTCGCGTCGCGATCGCGCTGGCTGCGTTCGGCGTCGTCGCGTACGCGGGCGTGCTGTTCGCGGAGGTCGCCGGCATCCTGCCGTACGGCCCGGATGCGCCCAACTGGTTTCCGGTCCACCAGACGAGCTGGCAAGCCGCGATGATGGCCGCGTCGGTGGTCGCGGCGCTGATGGCCGTCACGACATCAGCGGTCACCCAGCTCGTCGACGCGCTACGCCAGCGCGAAGTCGAGCTCACGCGCGTGAACCGCCGGCTCGAGGAGCTGAGCCAGCGCGACCCGCTCACCAACCTCTACAACCGCCGGCACCTCGTGGAAGGCGTCGAGCGCGAGCTGGCGCGGGTGCGCCGCGGCCACAGCCTGGCGCTCTTGATGATCGATCTCGACAACTTCAAGCGCATCAACGACGAACAAGGCCACCTGCGTGGCGACGATCTGCTCCGGCGCATCGCCGACTCCATCGCCCACGCGACGCGCGAAACCGATCTCGCCGGTCGCTACGGCGGTGACGAGTTCGTAATCGTGCTCGCCGACACCGGTGCCGAGGAGGCGCGCGCGGCGGCGACGCGCGTAGTGGACGCGATCCGGCTGGCCGCCGACGGCTTCGGACGCAGCGCGCCGGTGACTGCGAGCGTGGGTGTCGCCGTCGCGGAAGCGAGCGACACCACGCGCAGCGTAATTCGCCGCGCCGACGAGAACGCCTACCGCGCCAAGCAGCTCGGCGGGAACCGCGCCGCAGCCGGGCCGTGAGCGGCCTTCGGGATGATGCCGCCGCGGCGCGGAATCACGCGTTCTGCTTCTTCGCGATGAACAGGATGACAGCGGCGCCGATGATGCCGAGGATGCCCATGCCGATGCCGACGAGCGAGCCCACGCCGAGCGCGTTGGCCGTGGCCATGCGGATGTGGAACGTGTGCTTCAACACGCGTGTGACCAGCAGGATCAACGTGAGCGCGTTGCCGCACAGCGTGAGCAGCGCGAACACGCCGCAGCCGAGGCCGAGCGTCTGCATTCCGTTCTTCTTGCCGCCCGCCTGAACGCTTCCCGGTGCGCCCGGTGCGCCCGGTGCCTGCGCCGATGGCGGTGCCTGGTACTGCGACCCACTCCCCGGACCCTGTGGCTGCATCCGGAAAAGTTATCACGGACGCTTCGCGTCCCGATCCGTCCGTGCGCCGCTACGACGCCCTGCCGTGTCGATTCTGCCGCGTCCGCGGGCGGGCACGCTGTCAAGTTGGTCGCATAACATCCCATGCGGCGCGGCCGCTGCCGTGCCGCCACGCGGTCGCCTTGCGGTGGCGCCCTGCGGCGGCGCCCAGGCGGTCCGCGAGCGGGCGGAAACCTCCGGCGCCGGTTGGTGTCACAATCAGAGCCCATGCGGACTCCGCCCCTCGATCCACGCGAGCCCGCGCCGGCGCGGTGGGTCGCGCTGGCGTTGTCCGTCGGACTACACGCGGTGATCGCGGCGCTCGGGCTCACGTTGATGGCACGCTCGTCGGCGGTGCACGCCGCGCCGCGGCCGGATCGGCCGGACGCCTGGGTCGGCGAGACCTTCGACATCGACGGCCTGGTGCGCGGCGCGGTTCCCGCTGCGGAGCCCGCGCCGGCGCCGCCGGCGGTCGCCGCAGCACCGCCGGCGCCCGCGCGCGCCGAGTCGCCGACCACCGCGGAGTCGATCACGCCGCCGCCGCCGACCGCGACCGCGGATCCGGCGCCGGCACCGCTCGCAACGGCGGCGCCCAGCGCGGCGAAGCCGAAGAGGCGCCATCACGTGCACCATCGCCCGGCGCCGGCACCGGTGGCGTCGTCGGCCGCGCCGGCCCAGTCGGGTGGTTCCGCGCCGGACCGGCAACCCGATCCCGGAGCCACCGCTGCGGCTTCGGCCAGCGCGGCGACGACCGCGGCGTCGGGGACGTTCGGCGCGGCGGGGCTGGCGCCGGGCGTGCGCGATCTGGGCAAGGCGTTCACGCGCGCGCTGCCCCGCGCGTCGAGCGGCGATCCGCTGTGGTCGACGCTCCCCGTGGGCGACGCCGGCACGTTCCACGTCGTGATCCGCGTCGACGACGCGGGGCACCTCGGCGACGCGCGCGCCGTCGAGGACACCCCGCCGCCGCAGCTGGCGCACCTGCTCGCGCGCACCGTCATGCTGCTGCGCGGCGGTCTGTTCGCGCTGTCGTCCAGCGGCGGTGCGGGCAGCGAGACGCTGCGCATCTCGGTGACGATCTCCGCCGGTACGCCCTCCGACGACATCGACGCGAATCCGGCCGACACGGTCGCCCTCGGCTTCGATCCGCCGCGACCGGGCAAGCCGGGCCGCGGCTGGTTCACGCTGGCGTCGGGGCGTCACGTCGAGGCGCGGGTCGCCTTCGATGCGCATTGAAACATGTTCTAGTCGAGCAGCGACGCGCCGGCATCGGCTTTCGCGGCCAGATACGCGCACGGCTCGAAGATCGCCGCGCCGGTCCGCTCCTGCCAGCCGGCGAGGGCGTCGCGGACGGCGCGCGCGCCGATGCCGTCGGCCCATTTCATCGGACCGCCGCGGTAGGCCGGGAAGCCCATGCCGAGGATCGCGGCGACGTCGATGTCGCTCGCGCGGATCACGACGCCCTCGTCCTGGGCGCGGCACGCCTCGTTGACCACGCCGAACAGCGTCATGCGCACGATGTCCTCGTCGCTCACCTCGATCGGCGGCAGATTGCCGGCCTCGGCGCGCGCCTTGTCGACGAAGCCCGCGAGCGCCGGATCGCGCTCCGCGCGCCCGCCATCGTAGCGGTAGTGACCCGCGCCGCTCTTCTCGCCGAGGCGTCCCGCTTCCACCAGGATCCGCCGCAGCGCCGACCGGTACGCGCCGTCCGGATACGCCGCGTCCATGATGCCGCCGGCGTACACGCTCACGTCGAGGCCTGCCAGATCGCCCATGCGGTTCGGCCCCATCGGCATGCCGTAGGCGTAGAGCGCATCGTCGATGCGATACGGATCCACGCCGCGATCGATCAAAAGTCCGCTGATCTGTCCGTAGCGCATGAACACGCGGTTCACGAGGAAGCCCGGACGATTGCCCACGGTCACCGCCGTCTTCTTGATGCGCTTGACCAGCTCCAGCGTGTCTACGATGACGCTGGGCGCGGTCGATCCGGTGCGCACGATCTCCACCAGCTTCATCACGTGCGCGGGACTGAAGAAGTGCGTGCCGATGACCCGGGCTTGCGCGTGGGTCCGCGCTGCGATCACGTCCACGTCGATGGTCGAGGTGTTGGTCGCGAGGATGCACGACGCGCTCGTGTGCGCTTCAAGCTCGGCGAAGATCCGCTGCTTGAGCTCGACCTTCTCCGTCGCGGCCTCGATCACCATGTCCAGGCGCTCGAAGCCTTCGTAGGAGGTCTTGCCGGTCAGGCGCGAAACCACGCGGGCCGCCTCCTCGGCGCTGATGCGGCCCTTGTCGGCGTCGCGCTGCACGTTCTTCTTCACCCGCGCGAGCCCCGCTTCCACGAGCGCGTCGCTGGTGTCCTTGAGCACGACGTCGATGCCGGCGCGCACGAGCGAGGTCGCGATGCCCGACCCCATCGTCCCGCCGCCCAGGACGCCGACGCGGGCGATCGCTCGCGGCGAGTGCCCGGCGTCCGTGACGCCGGGCACCTTCGCCGCCGCGCGCGTCGCGAAGAACACGTGGATCAGCCCGCGCGCGGCCGGCGAGGTCAGCAGCCGCTCGAACTCGAGCCGCTCCTTGGCCAGTCCGGCGTCGGCGCCGTTCACGAGGCCCTCCAGCACCGCATCGAGGCAAGCGTCGGGATAGTCGACGTTCCGGTGCTTCTTCCGCGCGGCGGCGCGTGCGCGCTCCACGACGGCGCGCGCCTCGTCCGCCGGCACGAGACGGTCGGCGCGCGCGAGCGTCCGGCGACGCTCGCGCGCGCCGTCGGCGAGGGCGAGCGCGAGGGCGCGCGCGCCCTCGCCGAGCGTGGACGCGTCGTCCGCGAGCTCGTCGAACAGGCCGAGCGCGTGCGCCTCTTTCGCCTTGATCGGCGCGCCGGCGAGCATCATGTCCACGGCTTTCTCCAGGCCGACCAGGCGCGGCAGCCGCTGCGTGCCGCCCGCTCCCGGAATCAAGCCGAGGCCGAGCTCCGGCAGCCCGACGCGACAGCGTGTCGTGCCGATCCGGGCGTTGCAGGCCATGGCCAGCTCGAGGCCGCCGCCCAGGGCGAAGCCGTCGATGGCCGCCACTGTCGGCTTCCTGCCGTTCTCGAGCCGCGTCAGGATCGCCGGCAACGAGCCCGCGCCGGGCGCGGGCCGCGGATCGAGGGTGCCGGCGGCGATCTTCTCCAGGCGCGTGATGTCCGCGCCGGCGATGAAGTTGTCGCCCGCGCCGCGCACGACGATCGCCGTGATCGCGTCGGCGGCGTCCGCCTCGTCGAGACAGCGCGCCAATCCTGCCATCACCGCGGCGGACAGGGCGTTGACGGGTGGATTGTCGACCAGGATCGTGGCGACGGACTCGTGGCGCTCGAGGCGGACGGCGACTTCGCTCATGTGCCCGTGTTAGCGCGGCGCGCGCGCCGCCCCAAGCCCGCACGACGCCGCCGCGAGCGCGGCGCGGCGCGCCGGGTGGACGGGTCGCGACGTTGCAGGCGGCGCGGGCTACCATGCGGGCCATGCGCGTCGCTCCCGCCGTCCTCGCTCTGCTCGCGCTGGGCGCGGGCTGCCGGGAGCGGCAGCCCGCGCCCGACGCGTCGCGCCCGGCGCCGCCGGGGGCGGGGCCTCCCGCCCCGCCCCCGACGGCGCCGTCCGGATCGTCGCACGCTTCGCCGCCCGCCGGGCAGGTGCGGCTCGCGGCGACCAACGCCGCGGGCGTTCCGGTCCACGCGGCGAAAGGCGACTCTGCCGTGTCGCGGCGGCTCCCCGACGGCGCGTCGGTGCGCGTCGTCGGCCGCGCCGACGACGGCCGCTGGCTCGAGATCGCGACGCCGGACGGCGCGCGCGGCTGGATCACGCGCCGCTACGTGGCCGCGCCGTCGCCACGCGCACTGCCTCGCGCCGGACCGGCAGACTCCCTTCCCCCCGCTTGGCGCTCGGCGGACGCTTGCCTGGCAGAGCTCCGCGCCGGGCATCGTGCGCCGCGCGGGCCGGGCGTGGCGCGGGTCGCGAGCTGGAACCTGCACTGGTTTCCCGACGGGCGACCCGGCAAGACGAACCGCCCGGGCGAGGGGACGGACGTCGCGTGGCTCGCCTGCGCGATCGCGTGGATGGGCGCCGACGTGGTCGCGGTGCAGGAGGTCAAGCGCTACGCCGCGGCGCGGGATCGCGCGGCGGAGTTGCTCCGCGATCTCGACGCCGACACGGGCGGCGCGTGGCGGCTCGAGCTCGACCGCTGCCCCGACGATACGTCGCAGCACGTCGGCTTGCTCTACGACTCGAAGCGCGTGGTGGCGTCGAATTGGAGGATGGTCGCGGTGCTGAATCCCCAGGGCGAGGCGTGCAAGGACCACCTCCGCCCCGGCTTCGGCGCGTCTCTGCGTTGGCCGGGCGGGCTCGATTTGTCGATGATCGCGGTGCACCTGAAGAGCGGCCCGAAGCAGCGCGACATCGAGCTGCGGCGCCGCTCGCTGGCGGCGTTCGACCAGGCGTATCGCGACGCGCGCGACGCCTCGCACGACGACGACGTGTTGTTCGCCGGCGACTTCAACACCATGGGCTGCGAGCGATGCTCGCCGCCGGTGACCTCGGAGAGCGAGATCGCCGGCCTGCCGCTGCCAGCGGCGCTCCGGCGCGTGGACGCCGCCGGGGCGTGCTCGGAGTACTACGACGGCAAGGGTGACCTGCTCGACCACTTCGTGGCCGCGCGCCGCATGCTCGAGCTCCCGGACGACGCCCGCTCCCGGGTCTCCGGTTTCTGCGCCTCGGAGGCGTGCCGTCGGCTACCCAGGACACACATGCCCGCGGCCTACGCGCGGCTCAGCGACCACTGTCCGGTGGTGCTCGACCTGTCGGACCGCGATCGGGACTGAACCCGGCGGATTCTAGCCGGATCGCGCAACTCTTGCGGCACTGGGCCGGTCCCGCGCTAGACTCCGTTCGTGGGTCGAACTCTGCGCTTCCTTCTGGGCGGGGCCGGCGTCGCGGTGTTCGCCGCGGTCGCCTGCAACACGTACAACTCGAGCCTGCTCGACGGCAACGGCGGCGGGGGCTCCGGCGGGATGATCTGCGCCTGGGGCTACTGCTGGTGGTCCACGAAGACCGCCGAAGGCTGCGACGACGTCGCGGCGCCCACCGCGGCCCAGAAGCCGAAGCCCACGACGGGGACGACCGACGTCGACGTCATCTATCTGGGCCTCACGAAGATGTACATCGGTGAGAGCTTGCCGCCGACGATCGGCCCCGGCGTCGTCGATCGGACGACGGCGCCCGACCCGTACCAATGGATCGGCCTGGACGTCGACGGCCTCTGCACGAATCCGATCTCGTGCGTGGACGCGCCGTCCGATGTAGTGCCGTGCCAGACGCCCGGCGTGCAGCCGGCAGACGGCGTCGGCTGCCGCGACAACATGTTCGCCAAGCTCGAGCCGGTCGCCGCCGTGAACAGCCAGCTCGGCGTCCCCTTCGGCATCAACGAGAACGACTTCAACTGCGAGCTGCACCGCGGCGGCTTCAACATCTTGTTCAAGATCTCGCAGTACAACGGCACCGACAACGACGATCAGGTGCGGGTCGACGTGTACGCCTCGCCCGGGCTGGAGGACAACTTGCCGGGCTGGGATTGCCTCAGCGACAAGACCACGTGGGACACCTACGCGCCCTGGCTCGTGGGGCAGCACTGGTACGTCGACAGGGCCGGCCTGGACGGCGACGTTTCGCAACAAGGCGCGCTCCCGCCGGCGAAGCGTGTGTACGACCCGGCCGCCTACGTCAAGAACGGCTATCTCGTTGCGCGCATCCCCGATGGCGAGGATCTGCGTTTCATCGGCGATCGCGCCACGCAGCGCACGCCGCTCAAGGGCGCGGATCCGTACCCGGCCGCGCACTTGCCCGGAGGCTTTTCGCTGGTGTTCCGCCAGGGCATTGCCGTCGGTCACTTGCACAAGAACCAGGACAGCGCGTGGGTGCTCGACGACGCGTTGCTCGCGGGCGCGATCTCCCAGGACGATCTGCTCGCAGCCTTCCAGAAGATCGGGTTTTGTGCCGCGCCCGACGGGCCGAACTGGATTCCAGACGCGTCGCAGTACAATACGCTGCTGACGTATCTCAAGAGCAACATGGACCTCTTGGCGAACGGTACGGTGGCGCCCGGCGCCGCTTGTGACGCCATGAGCGTCGGCATCGGCTTCACCGCGACGTCGATCACGCCGGGCGACTCCTTGAACGTCTCCACGCTGCACCCCTGCGCCGCGCCGACGCCCGCACAAAACCCGTAGTTTGGCTCGGCGAAGCCGCGCGCTTCGGTGCGTGCGTGGACTGGGGTATAGTAGCGCGATGCGCTCTCGCAGGCTGCCCGGGCTGGTGCTCCTCGCGATCGGGGCGAGCTTCTATGCGTGCAACGTGTACGACAGCTCGCTGAAGGAGCAGTCGTCGAACGAGGGCGGCGTGCCGGTGCCCTCGTCGGAGTGGGGCAGCGGCGTGGGCTGGTGGTCCAGCAAGAGTCCGGACGGCTGCATCTCGGCGGGCGTGCCGACCGCCGCCGATCGCCCCAAGGTCAACGGCGGTACCAGCATCGATCCGATCCTGCTCGGCGTGCGTTCGATGGCCCTGGGCTCGCTCGATCGCCAGGGAAGCGGCAAGGACGACGGCGTCACCGACACGTGGAAGGACCTCGGCTTCGATCTCGACAACATGTGCACGAACTCCGAGACCTGCCCACGCGACAACATCGTCGCGCCGTGCACGTCCCAGGGGTCGTCGATCCCGTACGACGGTCGCTACTGTCGCGACAACACGTTCGGGCGCCTGGAGAACGAGGCGGTTTCGCTGCCGAGCATCGGGCAGAACTACGGCCTCAGCAACGACGGCTTCAACTGCGCGCTGTGCCGTGGCGACTACAACTTCCTGGTCAAGATCTCGGACTGGAACGGCAAGCCCGACGACGACCAGATCCGCGTCGATCTGTATCCGTCACCGGGCCTGGAGAAGGCGCCCGCGTGGACGTGCCAGAAGAGCGATCCCACGCACGCATGGCGCAAGAACACCTGCTGGGGACCGAAAGACGCGTGGACGGTGACTCCGGACGCGTTCGACGGCACCATCGGCGCCGACAACCAGCTGCCCCCAGCGAAGCTCGACGACCCGGCGGCATACGTCAAGGACGGCTACATCGTTGCCCAGCTCCCGGCGAACGCGTTGTTCTGGTTCCCCGGCGACAACGGCGTGACGCGCGCCTACCCGCTCAAGATGCAAGGCGGGATTGTCACGGGCAAGCTGGAGCAGGACAGCTCCGGCGCGTGGAGGATCTCCGACGGTACGATCGCCGGCCGCGCCAAGAAGGACGACTTGATCTCGGGCTTCCAGGAGCTCGGCCTGTGCGAGTCCAACGCCGGCACGGACTGGTCGACGATGCTGCTGTTCGTGAACAACTACGCCGACATCCTCTCCACGGGTGCCATCTCTCCCGACGCGCAGTGCGACGCGCTCTCGGTGGGTATCGGTTTCGACGCGGACCAGGCCGCATTCAACGGCACGGTGCGCGCGGTCGCGCCGCTGCCCGGTTGCCCCGACGCGGACGCCGGAACGGATGGCGCGGCCGGAGCGGCGGGCGACGCCGGCACCGACGCCAGCGACGGCGGTGGCGGCACGGACGCCAGTCTCGACGGCGCGGGCGGGACCGGTGGAGCCTCCGGGGCTTCGGCGGAAGCCGCTGCTTGCAGCCAGTTCGACGAGCCGAACGACACCGAAGCAACGGCGGCGTCATCGACGAACGCGCAGTGCGGTGGCACGGCGCGCACCGTGAGCGCGGCTCTCGATGTGGGCGACACCGACTGGTACCTGTTCAACGCTACGCGCTACGGCTCCACCTGTTCGGCGACGCTGACGGCCGGGGTCGACGCCGGGCTCGACGTCTGCGTCTACGCGGCGTGCAAAGCGCCGGTCGTCAGCTGCTCCACGGGCGCTTCGGCCACTTCGCCGGACGGCAACGCCGGCTGTTGCGCAAGCGGCAACGTGGCGTTCACGGTCACCTGCGGCGGTACCGTCCCGACGTCGCTCGAGATGCATGCGGAAGTGAAGAGCTCCTCCGGGGCGAAGGCGTGTACGCCGTACACGCTAACCTACAGCTACTAGGCGATGGGGACGCCGCGGCACTTCCTCGCCAAGAGCGAGCCGTTCAAGTACTCCTGGGACGATCTCGTGCGTGACAAGCGCACGACATGGGACGGCGTCCGCAATTTCGAGGCGCGCAACAATCTGCGTTCGATGACGAAGAGTGATCTTGTGCTCTTCTATCACTCGAACGAGGGAAAGCAGGTGGTCGGGGTCGCGCGGGTCGTGCGGGAGGCGTATCCCGATCCCACCGCGCAAGAAGGCGACTGGTCGGTCGTGGACCTCGCGCCGGTCAAGCCGCTCGCCGAGCCTGTGGATCTGGCGACGATCAAGCGCGACCCGGCGCTCGCCGGAATGGCACTCATCAAGCGATCGCGGCTCTCGGTCGTGCCCGTCTCGGCGGCGGAGTTCCGGCACATCCTGAAGCTGGGGCGCACGCGCCTCTGAGCGAATCCGGTCAGCGTCAGGCGCGGGGCTTGTCGGCGCGCTCCTGGTGGATCTCCACCAGTGTGGTGAGCGCCTCGATCTCGCGCTTGGTCTGGATCTCCCGTTGCCTGAGCGCCTTCAGCTCCGCCTCGACCTTGCGCTGCTCCGCCTCGAGCTCGCGCAGCCCTTCCTTCAGCTTGTCGCGTTCGCTCTTCAAGGACTCGACATCGATCGCCACGGCGCTCTCCTTTGCGGGCTCCTGGCGTACCAGACCGGGGCCCGCGAGGTCGAGGGGTTCGTCGAACCACCGTGGATTTCAGCCCGATGAGGCGATCCGGTTCCGCCCCGCGGCCTTGGCGGCGTACAGGCGCCGATCCGCGGCGGCCACCAGCAAGGCCGGGGTCCGCTCCTCGATGCACGCGACCGACGCCACGCCCATGCTGGCGGTGACCCCCAAGCGTTCACCTTCGAACTGGATGCTCGCGTTCTCGAGCGCGACCCGCAGGCGCTCGGCGGCTCGCGCGGCGCCGGCGAGGTCGATGCCCCGGAGGATCACCGCGAACTCCTCGCCACCGTAGCGCGCGAAGATATCCTCGGCGCGAAGAGAGGCGTTCACGGTGACAGCGACGGCGCGCAGCACGGCGTCGCCTGCGAGATGACCGTACCTGTCGTTGACGCGCTTGAAGTGGTCGATGTCCATCAGGATCATGGACGCGTTCGTCGCGTGACGCTTCGCGTACGCGAGCTCGATGCTCAGACGCTCGTCGAAGTGCTTGCGGTTGTACGCGCCGGTCAGCGCGTCGCGCGTGCTGGATTCGAACAGCTGGCCTAGCAATCGCTCCTGGCGCGCGTCCGTCAACGTGAAGCGGAAGCTCACGCGCGGGCCGAGTTGGATCCAGTCTCCGTCCTGCAAGCGAACGCGCGTGATGCGCTGACCCTGGACGTAGGTGCCGTTGCGCGATCCGCCGTCGGAGATGAAATATCCTTCGGGCTCGCGCTCGAGCGCCGCGTGGAAGCGACTGACGCCGTGATCGTCGATGGGCAGCTCGTTGTCCGGGTGGCGTCCAATGCGGCAGGCGCCGTCGAGTGCCACGACCTTGCCGGCGTGAGCGCCGTCCATCCTGAGCAGCAGCGAGCGATCGCGCTGCGCCGGCAGGGACGGCGGGCTGCCGACGTCCGTGTTCCGGCTCAGCTCCGTGATCTCGTCGTCGTCGTACGAGTAGCTTGGCAGCTGGCGTACGGCCGGCGACGTGCCGCGGGCGCGCACGGCCGGCATCTCCGGATGCGTCCTGCTGCTGGCAAGACCCCCGCTATCGCGCGATGCGACGGGGACGCGGACGACCGCCGGCATCTCCGGAAGAGTGGAGACGTGCGGCGCGGGCTTCTCGACGCCGGACTGGTCGACGCCGGACTCGCTGATGGAGTATCGCCCGGCTTGCTCGGCTGGCAGCAGCGCGCGGCGCTCGTGCGATAGCCCGCTCGGCACGGGCGGCGTCGCAGTCCGATGTGCGTTTCGCGTTACCATCGCGCCTCCGGGAACGGCTTGCCCGGCCTCCCGAGGTGGTAGCCCTGCAGCAGGTCGCACCCCAGCTCGACCAGCGCGTCGCGTTCGTCGGCGTTCTCGACGCCTTCCGCCACGACCAGCATCCCCATGTCCTTCGACAGCTGGGTCATGGAGCGGACGATCTTCTGCTTTACCGGCGTGATGTGGATGTCCCGCACGAGAGACATGTCGAGCTTCGCGATCTCCGGCTCGAGCAGTGCAAAGCTCGTCAGTCCCGCGTAGCCTGCGCCCAGATCGTCGACCGCGATGCGGAACCCGAGCTCGCGCAATCCGGCAACGCGGCTTCTCACGTCCTTGATCGCGTCGAGGGACGCGCGCTCCGTGATCTCGAGCACCACGCGATCGGCCATCGACGTGAGGCTCGACTCGGCCGCCCACAGGTCTACGTCGAGCAGATCGGTCGGATGCAGATTCACGAACAGCACGGAGTGACGGGGAGCATTGGTCATCGCGCCTGCGGCGCGTCGGCGGATGGTACGACCCAATTCGTGCACTCGCGACAGGCGCTCGGCCGCGTCGAGGACCGCACCAGGATGCGGCAAGCTCGGCTCTTCCGAGCGCAGCAGCGCCTCGAAGCCGTACACGCTCCGGTCGTTCGTAGAGACGATCGGCTGGAACGCGATCCAGATCGACTCGAGCGCGCGGTCGAAGCTCGCTTCCAGGCCCGCCCGGTCCGCACCGAGCGCGCCCGACTTGCCGAGCAGCTCCGCCGCCATCTCCTGCATGTGGGCCATGCGATTCAGCTGGACGGCGCGGCCGATCGTCGACGTGATCTCGTCGGGGGACGCGGGCTTGACCAGATACTTCAGCGCCCCGTAGTCGAGCGCCTGTACCGCCGTGGTCAGCGCGGGCTGGCCCGTGATCAACACCACCGGGACGTGCAGATCGTGTTCGCGCACCGCGCGCAGGAGTTGGATGCCGTCCATGCCCGGCATCGAGATGTCGCTCAGGATTGCGTCGAACCGGATCTGCTTCGCGAGCTCGACGGCCTCGCCGCCGTTCGTGGCCTGCGTCACCGTGAATCCGTTCGAGGCGAGCACGCGCGCCGTGGCGCGCAGAACCTGCGGATCGTCGTCCACGACCAGGACGCTCCCCTTGCCGGCAGCGCGCCGTGAGCTGTCCAAACCATGCTTCATGCCGGTTTCGTCGACGTGTTGGAGCGCCGCGTTGCCCGGACTGACTAGTGCCATGAACTACGCAACGGCCAGCGTCGTCCCCATCTGAAGCCCAGGAGGCAGAAAGCGGACGGCGCCGGGACGCGCGCGATGTTCAATCGATATTAGATGCGACAAAACAAACGATATTATGTCGAACATTTAAATGCATAAATCAAACGTCAATAGTGACCTGCCGGGGCCGGGGCGCGGCGCCGGGTATCGCGATAATTAACCATGAATTACAACTAGTTACGTGCGAGACGCGGCAACGACAGGTGCCTCCGGGCGAGAACCTGCGGAGAACCTGTGGACAAAAAAAGCGCGCTAGAGATTCATTTTATTGTTGATCAGAGTTGGCCATTCCTGCATAAGTGGTGACTGGAAGTTCGCGGCACATCTGGCTGCGGACGGAACGTTTCGTAGAGGTTGTCAGGGGCGCCGTGGCGTATCGCCTCGATCCGGTCGCAAGCCGGTCGAGCCGTAGCAGCCACCGCCAGTCGGTTCGCTTCTCCCGTCAATGGAGTCGTGAGCGGGCAGGTGGAAAATGGCGTGTCCGGATCCGGTCGTCCCAGGACGGTCCGGGTCTGGCGGTTCCCGCCGGAGGGTCGCACCTCCGTGGAGCGCGCTGGCAGCTGAAGGCACCTCGGTTCTCTGGAAGCTCTCTCGTTCGCGCGAGGGGGTGGAAGGAAGCCTCGGTCGGAGCACCCCCTCGCTCGATCGCTCCAGGATCGGGATGACGATGCACCGGCGACGCAAGGTGTCCGGGAAGAACCCGAGTTGGCCTCTGCGCCGCTGCGCGCAAGCCGGGTCGAGGGATTCCCGACCGGTGTGACGACGCTCTCGGGCGTCGTATCGGGCTCACGCCCGGCATCGCACCGCTCGCAGATCCGGGGCTTCGGTCCAGGGTCACCGGAGGGCGAAGAAAACGCGCTCTCTCGCGAGGATCGACCGTTCGCGCACGTGCTCGCGGGTCGTGTTTGACAAGCAGAGATCGACAGGCGGCGTCTGGCTCGTGCAGGCCGTCCCCGGTTGCGGCTGGGGATGGCGGACGGAGTCTAGCCTCGATGCGGGAAACCGCTCCGGGGCGAACGGACGGCGGCGTATCGGCTCATCGCGGCAACGCGGTGGTCGGTACAAGGGCTTCGTGTGGAGCTCCCTGTCGGTGGAAGGTCGTCCGGATCGCGGAACCTGGCTCTCTTCACGGAGGCCAGCGAAAACGATCTTGGTCGTCAGGTTCGCTGCGGCGTCGCGAGGCGCTGTACCGGGTCGGGCGGTGACGGGACAACCAGAGGTCCAGCCCTCGTCGGACCGCGCCGGAAAGAAAACGTCCGGGGCCAACGGCGGGCAAGCTGACCGAAGCGGGTCTAGCGTCGTGGAACGCGAAACCCATCGGCGAGCGGAGGATTCATCTCCTTCGAGCAAGCCGATCGCCACACGTCACGCGGGTGCTCGTCTTTGAAATGTGGGTTGCAGAAATCGGTCCGAAGCATCTCTGGGTGCTCGCCGTTCGATCGAAAGATCGGGCGACGGTCAGTCTAGCCGGGTTGGAGCCGAGGCGGCCTTTGACGAGGCGTCGCGGAGCAAATCAGGTGAACGGGTGCACGAAGCTTCTTTTCTCGCGTGTACAACCTTGAGAGGAAGCATCGACCCACGGGTGGGAATCCCGTGGGCTCCGGACACGATAGAAGGCGTTCGGGAGCGATGCAGCGCTCGTCTCTAAACCAGACGACGTCTGCCCGCTCCTGATCTCTCGGGTGAATGCCCGGCATCCGCCGCTCGCGCAAGCGAGTGGTCCGGTGCCGCAAGCCAGCCGACGCATGGTGTGGAACCAGGCGACGGTGCCCGAGGGGTGACATCGAACGTCAGAGAGCGGCGTACGACATGCCCAGGCTCCTCCAGCCGGAACGGCGCGAGGGGTCGGCGCTGGCGATCACGAAAGTGGTATGCAAGGCGCGGCGTCGCAACGTCTCTCGAAGCTGGACCGAGCCAACACCTCGTCCACCAGCACCGGGTCGAGCCAGCGCGAACTGCGCGGGCCTGGACCGCGGAACCCACATTCGAACGATGATGTCGTGGTCGCGCCGGCAGGCGCGGGCACGGGGTCGGTGCAACGCAGCAATGCAGGGGACGCACGTCGTCCACCACCGACAAGCAGCTTCCGCGAAGGCGATCCGGGTGACCGGGTCGCCTTCGTTTTTTTGTCGGTCCGGCGCGGAACGAGCGGGAGGCGCCGGCGTCGGCCCGGCGCGGGGTTCCGCGCCGGACCGGCAAACCCTAGAAACGGACCACGCCGCCGAGGGCGAATACGTTGGCGGACTGGGTGACCTTGCCGCCGTTGATGGCCTGGCTCGAGCGGAAGGTGGTCGGCGCGTTGGTGGCCGCGACGGCGTGGATGCTGCCGTTGCCGCCGTTGTCGAAGCCGGCGTTCCAGTGGTGCTGGTAGCCCGCCTCCACGTCCACGATGCCGATGCGGAACACCAGACCGCCGCCGAAGCCCCCGCGCATCGCGGGAACGCCGGTCACGGTCATATACGAGGCGTCGTTCGCCGACGTCTCGATCCAGGTGCCCAGGCGGATGCCGAGCTTGTTCGCGATCGCGTTGTACTGGCCGCCGAGGCGAGCGCCGAAGGTGTCGCGATAGCCCGTGGGGACGTCGGCGTTGGCCGGGACGAAGCCCAGCGTGCTTCCGCCGCCCACGTCCACCGGAATGCCTTCGAACGGGAAGCGCACCTCCACGGCCTTGCTCGAGCTGTTGTTCGACCAGGTCAGGTCCAGCTCCGTGTCGTAGAGGTCGTCACGCAGCGGATCGCGCGTGCGGTACGTGTCCGTGCGGTACTGCTCGCGCTCCAGCGGCGTCACGCCCTTGCGGGCGAGGTGCCAGCGCGCGCCGATGCGCGCCTCCATCGGCACGCCGATGGTGACGGACGCGGCGTTGCTCCCGGCCGTGTCCTTCGATCGCGTGAGGGTGGGGTTCGAAGCCACGCTGCCGTCCTGGCCGTAGTAGTTGGCTTGCACCTCGAGGTCGCCCTTCGCGCGGATCTTGTCGCTCCAGCGATACCAGCCGGCGACGTCGATGTTGTCGGTGACCTCGTACAGGCCGCTCAGCACGAAGCCCGGAACGAACAGGTCCTTGGCCTTGACCTCCGAGACCGTGTCCGTCGCGGCGTTCTCGGGATTGGTGGCTTGAGACATGCTCGCCGACTGCAGATCGAGGATCGCGATGCCCGCCACGAATCCGGCGCCGACGTGGAGCTTGTCCGTGATCGAATAGCCGGCGGCGAGCGTGGGCCAGAGCACGGTCGCCTTGACGCCCAGCGACTGGTAGCGCTGGGCGCTAGCGAGCTCCCGGGTCGTGCCGAACTGCGTCCGCGTGGGTGCGGTCTTGTCCCACTCGATCGCGCCGTAGGCCGCCGGTGGCGTTACCGTGAGGCCGACGCCGAGCTTGTCCGTCACGCGCCAGGTGAACGCGAGGTTGGGCACCAGCTCCGGCTTGCCGCTGTTGGCGTTGCAGACCTCGGGATAGGTCGGCCCGTTCTGGACCGGGGCGACCGGCGTGCCGTTCGGGCCACGGCGCATGAAGCAGATCTTCTGGAACGCGAAGTTGGCGCCGACGCCCAGGGACGTCGGCTGGGTGGAGAGCGCGGCAGGGTTGTAGTAGCCCGCGATCGGATCGGTCGCCGTCGCGAGCCACGCGCCACCCCGCGAGAACGACGCCACGCCGTTGTCGGGGAACTCGATGGGCGACGAGGCCCACGCCGTGGAGCCCATGACGGCGAGCGCGCACGCGCCCGTCAGTACTGCGCCGGTCCTACGAATCAGCTTCATCCCACGCCTCCAGCACCCGCCCCGGGGTACGAGCCGAGAGCAGAGCAACAGGGTGGGCCCGAGGTCAACCGCGAACCCGGCGCCCGGGGGCGCCGGCCGTGAAAACGCCGGAAATTGTGGGTTTCCTCACCCCTGGGGGTGATGCGCGTTTCCCGGACCTCCCGTATAGCCTGGAACATGACCCACTCGGAGGACCGCGCGGACCCCGTCTGTGGTCTGACGTCTGGCGACGTCGCGCGGGTCATCGGCGTGGATCTGAAGACGATCCACAACTGGGTGAAGCTCGGCCACCTGTCCGGGCGCCGCACCCTGGGCGGGCATCTCCGCTTCCACCGTGTGGAGGTCGTGCGCTTCATGCACCGCTTCGGCTACCGCGTGCCCGAGGCCCTCGGCGTCCCGGCGCCGCGCGTCGTGGCAGCCGGCCTGTCGCTCAGCGAGAGCCGCGTGAACGGGTCGCGGGTGTCGCTACGCGGCTTCAAGCTCGAGATCTGCGACGGGCTGTTCGACGCCGCGCTCTGCATCGCTTCCGGCGAGCACGACCTGGTGCTCATCGCCCTCGACGAGTTCTCCATGCCGTCCATCGCCGAGCTGATCGACGCCGTGCGCCGCCGTCCTCTGACGCACGGGCTGGCGGTGATCGGCGTGGGTGGGACCGCCTACGCTCGCGACGCCTTCATCCGCTGCGGAGGCGACGCGGCGGTGCGCGACGACTCGCAGATCCGCGGCATCGTTCGATGGGCGATCGGCGCGGGGAGCCTGCCCGACCAGAGCGCGTCGCAGGTCGTGCTCGAGCTGTGAGTCACGCTCGTCCCATCGGGACGAGCGCGCCGCGACGCCCGACGCGATACAGCGAGCGGCGCACGCGCCGCGGCGGCAGGCGCGCTTCGCGCCCCAGGTAGTCGAGGACGCCGCGGTGCTGGTACGGCGCCGGCCGCGACTCCACGCGCATGAGCAGCGTGCCCAGCGGTAGCTCGAGCACCATGCGCGTCTCCCACACCGTTCCCGGACCCGCGTCGAGCCGCTCTTGAGTCACGCCGACAACCTCCGCGGCGCCCACCCATCCGTCGCCCTGTTTGACGTGCCAGCTCACCTTCGCCGTGCCGCGCTCGGTCACGGTCTCCGAGCTCGACAGCTCGACGCGCTCGCGGGGCGGCGGGTTCACGGCGGGGTCGGAGCGTAGCCTGGGTTCGACGGCGGCGGCACGATTGCGCCTCGGCGTCGTCCGTTTGGCGGCTTGTCGCCCTCGCCGGGCTTCTTGTCCGGCGCATGCTTCGAGCCTGTCGCCTTGCGCGGCTTGTCCGCGGGCTTTTCGGGCGCCGGCGGCGTCGGCTCGGTGGAGCCGGCCTTCACGGCGAAGCGCGGCGTCGCCTTCGGGTTGCAGCCTGGACCGAAGCCGGTCGCGTCGAACTCGCCTTCGACCGAGCCCTTCAGCGCGTTGCCCTCCTTGTCGGTCGTCTGCACCTCCACGCGCAGCGCGCGGGTCCCGGCGCGCGCCGGCGAGCAGTAGGCCACGAGGTAGTACTTGTCGTAGTTCGTGGCGACCTTCATCCCGGCATCGGACAGCGTTGGGCCGAGGGCGTCCGCCGACGGCGCGCGGATCACGCCCGCGCGCCCGATCGACTTGAGGTTGAAGTCGCCCTTGTCCTCGCCCACGCCGACGGCGAACACCTGGTGCGCGGTCTTTTCCAAGGCGTCGTCGAGCTTCTCGGCGGACACGCGCCCGGCGAGATCCGGTCCTTCGGTGAAGACGACGAGCGTTCCCACGCGGACCGGCTTCTTCACCTGCATCAGCCGTACGTCCAGCTGATCGAGCGCCGACAGGATCGCGCCGCGCAGATCGCGCGACGGGTCGTGGGACGCGTACGAGGCGAGCCCCGACACCACGTCGAGCGCCGGTGTCTCGTCGCCCGCCGCCGTGCGCGGGAACTCGCCGGCCAAGTGGATTTCCGGACTGCCGTCGAACGCGTACACGGTCACGTCCTGGGTGCGGCGCACGTTCGTGACGAAGCCGCTGGCCGCGCGCGCCAGCGCGTCGTGATGCGTGGCGTCGCTCATGTCGACCAGCAGCAGCGTGCTGATGGACCGACGCGACGTCGCGATCGAGCAGCGTCTCGCCGCTCTGCTCGGGGTCGATCGGCTGTCCGTTCTCGAAGATCTTGAAGTCGTGCTCGGTCAGGCCGGTCACGGGCCGATCGCCGTCTGCCACGGCCAGGTACACCGCGACATTGCCCGGTGGGTCCGCCGACTGCGCCAGCGATTTGACGTCCAGCCGGTTGAACAGGCCGCAACCGCCGAGCAGGACGCCGAGGAGGAGGAACGAGGCAGGGTAGCGACGCATGGTTCGATCGGCGAGATAGCCGATTTCCCGGCCTGCTGCCACGCCGCTCACTCCCAGGCGGTGCCGCCGGATCGCGCGTTGTCGAGCATCGCGGTCATGCCGTGGGCCAGCGCGTCGGGGAGCTCGTCGTCGCGGAACAGTCGAACCTCGGTGATCTCCAGCGGGTTGCCCGGAGCGCGCACCGGCTCGCCCACCTCGGCGGCCACCACGATCGTGACGGCGTGGAAGCGCATGTCGCGCCAGGGCGCGGAATACACGCCGATCAGGCCGCCGAGCTGCACGTCCACGACGCCCGCCTCCTCGGCGAGCTCGCGGGTGACGGCGCTCCGGAGCGTCTCGCCCCACTCCAGGGTGCCGCCGGGAAGGCCCCACTCCCCGGTGTCGCCGCGCCGGACCAGCAGCCAGCGCCCATCGGGGGTGCGGGCGGCGGCCACGATGCCCACGACGGGCCTGCGCAGCAGGTGCCGCGCGGCCTCCTTGACGATGCCCCACGCGGCCTGCGGGATCCTCACGCGCTCGTCCTCATGGCCGGCCAGCATGCCTGTCGGCGATCAAGTCAACAAGATCTGTGGTAGGCGAGGCGCGGAGCCGGGCCCCGAATGCGCAGCGTCGTCCCCTTGTTAGCCGCGTGTCTCGCGCTGTGCGCGTGCTCGCACCGACGCGATCCTCCCGGCGCCGCGTCCGGGCCGAAGGCGGAGCCGCGGGTCGTGCACGCCGACGGCGATCCGCTGCTCGATCGGGACGACGCCGCCGCCGGCGCGAGCGCCAAGGGCGCGCCCGGCACAGTCGACGACAACCTGCCGTTCTCGCCCGACGGCACCAAGCTCGCGAGCATCGCCTGGCGCACGTGGGTGTACACGGACACCGGGCCCCAGCGCACGCGGCTGGGCTACCTCCGCGCCGGCGCAGTCGTCGACGCTCGCGGGCCCGCGATCAAGAACGACGGCTGCGCCGACGGCTGGTACCGCATCAACCCGCGCGGCTTCGTGTGCGTGGGCAAGGGTGCGACGTTGAACGTCAACGACATCGTGGTCGCCGAGGACAGCGTGCGTCCGGTGCGCGGCCAGGGGCTGCCTTACCTGTACGCGCGCGCCAGCGACGTCGCGCCGCTTCGCTACTTCAAGCTGCCGACCAAGGCCGAGATGGAGGCCGTCGAAGGCGAGGGCGTCGTGCAGCGCGCCCAGCGCTGGCGCGCGGGGCTCGCCCTCGCCGGCGTGAAGGAGCTGCTCGGCGATCCCGGCGCGCCGCCGGACTTCCTGGTCGGGGGCAAGGCCGTGGTCAAGCCGTACGGCGTACCCCAACGCTTGCACTTCGCCGTCCACAGCGGTCGCGCCGCACCCGACAGCGGCTTCGCCATCACGCGCACGTTCGAGTCCGACGGTCGCCTGTTCGGCCTGACCACCGAGCTCGATATCATCGCGCTCGATCGCACCCGCATCGTCAAGCCGAGCGAGTTCCACGGCGTCGAGCTCGCCGAGGGCGAAGGCCTCCCGGTCGGCTTCGTCGAACAACACTACGCGCAGCGCTTCAGCATAGGCGCCGACAATCTTCCGCACGCCGACGGCAACCTGGCGTGGCGCGAGCCGGTCAAGCTCACCGGCAAGACGCGCGCGGGCGGGTACTGGGAGACGCGCGACGGCGGCTGGGTGCTCGGCTCGACGATGCGCATCATCGCGCCACGCGACCAGTTTCCGAGCGTCGCCACCGGCACGCGCAAGTGGATCGACATCTCGATCCTCCAGCAGTCGCTGGTGGCCTACGTCGGCGAGAAGCCGGTCTACGTCACGCTCGTCAGCACCGGCCGCGGCGGCATGGGCGATCCGGAGAAGGTGTTCGCGACCGTGCGCGGCACGTTCATGATCCACGCCAAGCACGTCAGCGCCACCATGGACGGCGCCGAGGACAAGGCCGACTCCTACAACCTGCTCGACGTGCCGTTCGTCCAATACTTCCACAAGGGCTACGCCCTGCACGGCACGTATTGGCACGACGACTTCGGCAAGGTCAGAAGCCACGGCTGCGTGAACCTCTCGCCGATCGACGCGGCGTGGCTGTTCGAGTGGACGGATCCGGCCGTGCCCCCCGACTGGCACGCGGCCTTCAACTTCGATCGCGGCACCGTCGTCACGATCCACGGCTGAGAGGGTTTGCCGGTCCGGCGCGGAATCCCGCTCGGCTCACTCGGCGGCTTCCGGCAGCGCTTCGCCGGCTTCGTCGGTGGGGACGCGGGTGTTGAGCGGGAGCACCAGGTAGCGGATGCCGTTCTCGCGCGGGGCGGGCAGGCGGCCGGCGTCGATGTTGACTTGCACGCTCGGGTAGATCAGCCGCGGCGGCTTCAGCGTCGCGTCGCGCTCGTTGCGGAAGTGCACGTACGCTTCGCGCGTGGTGTCGGCGCGGAGCTGCTTGTTCGCGCGCTTCTCGACGCCGATGGTCGTCTCATAGCGCAGCGCGCGTCCGTCCGGCTGGTAGTCGTGTCCCACGAACACGCGTGTCTCGGCCGGGAGTGGATACAGGCGCTCGGTGATCGAGTCGTAGAGCGCGGTGGCGCTGCCCAGCGGGAAGTCGCAGCGGCCGGTGCCGTAGTCCTCGATGAACAGCGCGTCGCCGGTGAAGACCGCGTCTTCGATGTGGTAGCTGACGCACGCTGGCGTGTGACCGGGCGTCGCGATCACCTCGATCTCCAGGCTGCCCGCGCGGAGCCGCTCCCCGTCGGCGAGCAGCGCGTCGAACTGGCTGCCGTCGTCGGCGAACGCGCTGGGCAGATCGAAGATGCGCTTGAACGTGCGCTGCACTTCGCGGATGCGCTCGCCGATGGCGACCTTCGCGCCGAAGCGGTGCTTGAGTAGCTGCGATCCGGACAGATGGTCGGCGTGCGCGTGGGTCTCGAGCACGTAGTGGACGTGCAGACCGCGATCGCGGACCCATTCGCTGACTTGATCCACCGACGCGCTCGACGTCTGCGCCGAGAGCGGGTCGAAGTCGAGCACCGGATCGATCACCACCGCGTCGCGTGTCGCAGGATCGAGCACGACGTAGGTGAGCGTGAACGTGGCCTCGTCGAAGAACGCCTTGATTTCCATCTTCTGCTCCTCGCCCTGCAAAGGAGCACGACGCGTGCCAACCGCGCCCGGCACGCGGCTGCGGCGCGATTCACGGGATTCCGCGCCGGACCGGCAACTGCAGGCGTTTCGACCGTCCCAAAACGGCTTCGAAACGTGTTGCGCCGCGTTTCACTGGCGGAGCAGGTCGTAGCGATCAGCGGCGACCTCGTACGTGGCCGGCGTCTGGCCGCCGAGGTCGAGGCGCGCACTGGTCATCACGCCGCTGTCGGCTGCGAGCTGTCCCGGCACGTGCCACGTGTGCTCGACCAGCACCATCGGCGGGCGTCCGACGGGGTCGCTCGCGTCCACGTCGCCATCGAGGCCACGCACGCTGATGCCCAGATCCGTCTTGGCTTCCTTGGACGCGTTGAACAGGCACATGCTGACGGTGCCGGACGAGACGCCAAGATTGCACGCGCGCACGTCGGCAAGGGCGGAGACCAGCCGCGCGAGATACGGCGCCTCGTCCTCGCGCAGCGCTTCGCGCAGCTTGAGCGCGGCCTCGCGCGCGCGCGCGTCGCCCAGGTACGCGAGCAACATCGCGCCGTGCAGGCGCACCGGGCGGTGGTTCGCGTTCAACAGATCGGCGATCAGGTTGGTCGGCGCCGCGCCCTGGCCCTCGGGGCCGAGCGTACCCGGATCGTCCATGCTGATCTCGAACTCGCGACCGCGGGCCTCGGTCGACCACTTGATCGCCTGGCCGGGGCCCAGCGGACCCTCGAAGTAGAGGGCGCGGCTGCTGACCGGATAGCGCTTGTTCGACGGCGGTGGATCGCGCTCGAAGAACTGCACCATCAGGGTGACGTCCTTCATGTCGTGATCGCTGTTGTTTACCGCGGCGACGTCGAGGGCGAGCTTCTCGTGGTTGCCGTCGTGCTCGAAGCGGCGTCCGAGGATCAGCGTCGAGAGCTTCGGGATCGGCTTGTTCCACAGCAGCGAGTCGGCGCGCGCGCAGCGGCACGCGCCGCCGGTCGCGGCGACGTCGCCGGCGGGGGCCGGCGGGGGCACGGTGCTCGCCGGCTTGGGCGCGGGCGCGTGCGTGGCGGCGGCCGGGCGCGGCTCGGCGGCGCGCGGTGCGTCCGGCGTGTCGAGTGCGCGCGGCGGCCGCAGATCGGCGACCGGCGCGCCGGCGCGACGACCGCCGGCGAGCACCCAGTGCGCGGTCAGCACGGCACCGAGCGCGCCCGCCGTGAGCGTGGCGACGATGGCGAAAGTCGTGCGCGGCAGCAGCTTGTCGAACGACGGCAGCCGGAACGGCTCCGGCTTCGGCTCGGGTGCGCTCGCCGAGCGCGAGACGTGGGGCAGATAGATCGAGAGCTCGCCGGCGAACGCGTTGCGTGCCGCCTCGCCGTCGCGTCCGCCGAGAGCGACGTGACGATCCGCCGCGAAGCCGACGACGAGGATCGCCAGCGACGCCAGCGCGCCGATGGTGAGGGCCGCGCCGGCGCCCGCGTGCGGCGCGATCCGCGGCACGGACAGCGCGGGCACCAGGATCGCGAGCAGCGCCGCCGCGATCGCGCCGATGCGCAGGATCAAGCGCTGCCGGTGCACCTCCCGGTCATGCACGCCGTCGCCGGTCGAGAAGTTCACCAGCGTCAGGCGGCTGTGCGGCGTCACCGACGGCTCCATCGCCAGGTACACCTGCTCGCCTTCGACGCGCGCCTCGTCGATGCGGCTCCACGGGACAGTGACCCGCGTGCCCATGGTCAGCGCGCCCGGCGCGTAGCCGTCGCTGAATGCGCCCACGCCGAGATACGTGATCACCAGCCCGTGCGGCGTGCACTCGAGCTCGAGGGTGCCGATGGCATTGCTGCGCTCGGCCGCGACGGCGATCGCCCGGAACTTCATCGTGGGGGGGCGCGATCGTAGCCGGCTTGCGCGCGAGCGCTACGCGAAGGCGACGTCGCGCAGGCTCGCGAGCGCCTGGATGCGCTGTTTCCAGCGCTCGAGCCCGGCCAGGGACAGCCGGTAGCGCGGCGGGGCCGGCGGAAGTTGCCGCAAATACGCGCTAATCAGCCGCTGACCGTAGCGGTCGAGCCCCGATAGCTGGAGGCCCAGGCTGCGGCTGCTCTCACCGGGCCGCCGGCCGTGCACGACGCGCCGCACCACCGCGTCCGCGTCGATCCAGTCGCCGAGCCCCGGCACCTGGAACGACACGATCAGCGGCTCGCCGGTCAGCACCGGATCCGCCGGACCGACCAAGAGGCCCTGCTCGGAGAGATCCTCGATGGTGTCGGCGACCAGGCAGAAGTCGCGCAAGCGCACGACCTGGCAGGCGATCCGGGCCGTCTTCCGCGTCGTCCGGGGCAGCGTCCACTCGCTCTTCGCATCCATGGGCATCTCCTCGAACGTGATCGTAGCCGGGTCGGGCTTCACGCGGCCAAGTCCCCGACCAACGATCCGTCGCCCTGACGATCCGCCGGAGCGCTGAGCCGGCGGCGTGGCGTCCGCTAGCGCGCGACGTTCACCGTCACGCTCGCGACCACGCCCAGGCCGGCCTTGCTGACCTCGGCGAGCGGCGGCAGGTTGCCGGCCACGACGCCGTCGTTGCCGTTCGTCGTGTCCTTGGGGCCGTGCGCGTCGTACGGCGCGCCCTGGTACATGGCGGCGGTGACGGGCTCGTCGAAATACATCTGGCTGGTGGCCTCGGTCGTCGCCGAGGTGTGGATCGTGAAGTGGATGTGGGTCGTGCGACCCGGGTACCAACCGGGGTAGATCGACGTGAACGTCACCTTGCCGCTCGCGTCGGTGACCTGCGTGCCGCGGAGGAACGTCTGTCCGGTCGTGTCGAGGTTGCCGAGCTGTCCCGGGTAGCCCGAGTACACGCCGCTGGCGTCGCAGTGCCACACGTCCACAGGCAAGTCCGGGATGGGCGCGCACGTGCTCGCGTCGATCACGGTGATCTCGATCCGCAGCGGTGTGCCCGGCTTGCCCTCGCTGATGTCGCTGCGCACGGCCTCGCCGGCGAGATAGAACGGGCCCGCGGTCTCTTGCGGGTAGACAGTGCACGCGCTCGTGCTGCCCGCCGCGCCTGCGCCGCCGCCCGTCGCGCCCGCGCCGCTGGCACCGCCGGACGAGCTGCTCGCGCCGCCACCGCTGCTGGCGCTGCCACTGGTCTGGCTCCCGCCGCACGCGCCGGACAGCGCCGCGGCCGCGATGCTCCCGGCGATCCCCAGCACCACGTCCCGGCGCGTCGGGGCGCCCGCCTTCTCGACCATGGGTCCAGTCTACGCTGGAACCGGGCCGACTGGATGGCGCTCACACCAGGCCGGCGGGCAGTGGCGGCGGCGGCACCAGATCCGCGGCCAGGTGACGGTCGGCGATGAGCACGATGGCGCCGCGCTTGGCGGTGTCGTCCGGCGTCGCGGCGAGCTCCTCGAGCATCGCGACGAGCTCGAGGCACACCGCGGCGTGATCGACGACGCGGCGCCCGAAGCGTTGATCGCCGACGCCGTCGGCGAGCTTCGCGAAGCCGCTCTCGAGCACGTCGATGGCGGCGCTCGCGCGCGCCAGCAGCGCGGCGTCCTGGTCCGGCAGCTTCAAACGCGCGAGCGCCTCGCGCAGCTCGGCCATGAACGCCTTGTGGATGCCGAGTCGCGCCGAGTCGCGCAGCACCTGGTCGACCAGCACGTTGTGCGTGCCTTCCCAGCTCTCGAGCACCATCGCGTCGCGGTACAGCTGCACCAGCGGCGTGAACGTCTCGATCACGCCGTTGCCGCCGAGCACCTCGATGGCGAGGCGCGCCATCTGCGTGTTGCGGACTGCGGTCCAGTACTTGTTCACGTTCACGCCCACGCGCCACGCGCCGGCGAGCTGATCGTCGCTCTCGCCGGTGGCCATGCGGTCGGCTTGCGCGGCCAGGCGCAAGCTGGAGGCCGTGGCGGCCATCGCCTCCGCACGCAGCGTCGCCATCGCGTCGGCGACGAGTGGGAAGCGGGCGATAGGCTGGCCGAACGCGGTGCGGTGGCGCGCGTACGTAGAGGCCTCGCGATACGCCGCCTGCATGCCGCCGGCGCAACAGATGGCGTTGTAGATGCGCGAGGTGTTCAGCACGATGCCGACCACGTTCTTGAACCCGCGATCGAGCGGGCCTACCGCCTCGCCGAGCGCGCCGTTGAAATCCGCTTCGCCCGACGCCATGGCGCGCGTGCCGAGCTTCTGCTTCAGGCGCCGCACGGAAAACTCGTTCACCTGGCCGTCGACGTCGCGCGGCACGACGAACAGACCGAGGCCGCGCGTGCCGTCGGGCGCGCCCTCGGGCCGCGCCGTCATCAGGAACAGCTGCGCGTCGATCACGGAGCAGAACCATTTTTCGCCGTGGATGCGCCACTTGTCGCCGTCCGCGCGCGCGATCACGGCGTTCGCGCCGACGTCCGAGCCGCCCTGCACTTCGGTCAGGAACTGCGAGGCGTGGATGCGCTTGTCGTAATCGCGGTCGAGCAGCCCCGGCAGCCACTTCTTCTTCTGCTGCTCGCTGCCCAGGCGCTGCACCACCTTGATCATGCCGGCGGTGCAGGCCAGCGGACAGTTGTGTCCGTTCTCTCCGGGCTGCGCCAACATGTGCAGGATGCCCATCTGCAGCGTCTCGCCCCCGGGCTTGGCGTAGTCCGCGAGCACGCCGGTCTGCCAGATCAGCTTGCCGGCCTCGTGGTAGCCCGGATGGAATACGACCTCTTCGGTACGCACCCCGAGCCCGGTGAAGCGCTCGAGGCGCGGCAGGTTGTCGTCGTGGTTCGTGACCAGGGCGAGCCGCGACAGGTCCGTACCGACCATCTCACCGACCTCGCCGAGGCGCTGCTTCTCTGCCTGGTAGCGCTCCTTGCCGAGCCGGAGCTCGAGCGCGCGCCCGAGGTTCGGGTCGGAGGTGAAGAAGTTTCGCGGCTTGCTCTCGTTCCAGGCGAGCAGATCGCCGCGCCCGCGTTCGGTTCCGGTCGTCATGTGCTTGGACTAGCCCGCATCCCCGGCCGGCGCCAGAGACGCGCGTCAGCCGGCAAATCCCCGGCATGAAACCTGTTCCATGCGGTCGCGCGCCGGCTTGCCAATCGCAGGACCAACCGGTGACGCGGCTGGGTCTGGTCGACGCCGCTTCCCCCGTGTACCGTCGTCACGTGGCAAACAAGCAAACCGTACCGTCCGACGCGTTGGTGTTCTTCGGGGCGACCGGCGACCTCGCGTACAAGAAGATCTTTCCCGCGCTCCAGAGCATGGTGCGACACAAGACGCTGAATGTGCCGGTGATCGGCGTCGCGAAGTCCGGCTGGACCGTCGAGCAGCTGCGCGAGCGCGCGAAGAACAGCTTGAACGAGCACGGCGGCGGCGTCGACGCGGCGGCGTTCGACAAGCTCCTCGGGCTGCTCGACTACATCGACGGCGACTACGCCGATCCCGCAACCTTCGAGACCTTGCGCAAGAAGCTCGGCGACGCCAAGCACCCGACCCACTATCTGGCGATCCCGCCGAGCCTGTTCGGCACGGTGATCCAGTCGCTCGGCGCGAGCGGGTGCGCGGACGGTGCGCGCGTCGTGATCGAGAAGCCGTTCGGACACAACCTGGAGACGGCGCGCAAGCTCAACGAGACGCTGCACTCCGTGTTCCCCGAGTCGAGCGTGTTCCGCATCGATCACTATCTCGGCAAGGAGGCGGTCGAGAACCTGCTGTTCTTCCGCTTCGCCAACACCTTCCTCGAGCCGATCTGGAATCGCCACTACGTCGATTCGGTGCACATCACGATGGCCGAGAAGTTCGGCGTGAGCGGTCGCGGCAAGTTCTACGACGAGACCGGCGCGATCCGCGACGTGGTCCAGAACCACCTGCTCCAGGTCATCGGCTATCTGGCGATGGAGCCGCCGACGTCGCTCTATTCGGATTCGATCCGTGACGAGCAGGTGAAGGTGTTCCGGGCGATCCCGCCGATCAAGCCCGAGCAGATCGTACGCGGTCAGTTCCGCGGCTACCGGGACGAGCCGGGCGTGGCCAAGGGGTCGACGGTCGAGACGTTCGCGGCGGTGCGTCTCGAAGTGGAGTCCTGGCGTTGGGCCGGCGTGCCGTTCTTCATTCGCGCGGGCAAGAACCTGCCGCTGACCGCCACCGAGGTCGTGGTCGATCTGAAGCCGCCGCCGCTGTCGGGGCTGTCGCCGGAGGAGAGCAACTTCTTCCGGCTACGCCTCGGTCCGAACATCGCGATCTCGCTCGCGGCCCGCGTCAAGCGCCCCGGACCCGACCGCGTCAGCATGCCCACGGAGCTGGTCGCGGTGGAGAGCGACCAGGGCGACGAGGTCGACGCCTACGAGCGCCTGCTCACCGACTCGATGAAGGGCGACGCCATGCTCTTCGTACGCGAGGACGCGGTCGAAGCGTCGTGGGAGGTTGTCAACGACATCCTCGACAACGTCACGCCCGTCCACGAGTACGAGCCGGGAACCTGGGGACCGACCGAGTGCAACCGGCTGGTGGCGGATCTCGAGGGCTGGCACAACCCGAAGAACTGACGGGTGGCCGGCCCCGGCGGGTCGAACGCGGGGCCCCGGTCCCGGCGTCATGCTAACTTCGCCGATCCATGGGGACGATCTGCGTCGAGCGCGAGATCGCGTGCAAGTCGGAGCCCGCGGCACTGTGGTGCGTGGTCGCCGACACCGAGCGGCTGAACCGCAGCGTGGGGCTCGGCGCGCTGGAGCTCGTGCCCAACGACGACGACAGCGCGGCGCGCTATCTCGTCAAGACCACGTCCGGCGGTTTCCCGCTCGAGTACGAGGAACGCCCGTTCGAGTGGGTGGAGAACGAGCGCTTCAGCGTGCGGCGCGTGATGCGTGGCGGCGTCGCGGCCTGGATGCAGAACACGTTCTCGCTCGCGCCGCGCGAGGGGGGCGGTTCTACGCTCGGCGTGCGCATCGAGATGGAGCCGCGCATCGGGCTGCTGGCGCCGATCATGAAGCTACAAGTCCGCCGCTTCATCGAGCGCATCCTGCGCGAGATGAGCAAGGTGGACGCGGAGCTCGCGGCGGGCCGCGCCGCGCGTCTGCCGCCCGGCACGACGCGCGTCGACGAGCTCGCGCTGGAGCGCGCCGCGACAGCTCTCCGTGGCGAGCTCGGCGAAGAGCGGCGCGAGGTGGGCGATCGTCTGGTCGCGTTCGTCCGCGACGCCGGCGACGCGGACGTCGGGCGCATCCGACCGTTCGAGCTGGCCGATCGCTGGGGCGTGGAGCGCCGCGTCGCGCTCGAGGTGTGTCTTGCCGCCACCGTCGCCGGGCTGCTCGAGCTCACCTGGGACATCGTCTGCCCGAGCTGTCGCACCACGGCCGGACGGATGCAGACGCTGAGCGAGGTCGGCACCTCCGGGCACTGCCAGCTGTGCGACATCTCGTTCGAGCTCGAGCTCGACCGTGCCGTGGAGGCGACGTTCCGTCCAGCCCGCGGCGTGCGGCTCGTCGACGAAGGGCCGTATTGCATCGGCGGTCCACAGCGCACGCCGCACGTCGTCGCGCAGGCGCTGCTGCCCGCAGGCGGCACCAGCACGCTGCCGGCGCCGAGAACGCCCGGGCGCTACCGCATCTTCGTCCGCGGCGGTTCCGTCGCCGCGCTCTCCGTCGTGGCGGATCACGCCGGCGGCGCGACGCTCCGCATCGACGGCGAGAACGTCTCACCGGCCACGCTGGAGGTCGCACCGGGCGCGAGCATCGTGTTCGAGCAGGCCGCCGGTGCCGAGCGACACGTGAAGATCGAGCGTCTCGAGTACGCCAGCCTCGCCGCCACCGCGCACGAGGTCAGCACCCTGCCGATGTTCCGGCGGCGCTTCGCCAGCGAGACGCTGCGTCCCGGCATCACGCTCAACGTGGCGCGCGTGGCGCTCTTGTTCACGGATCTGACCGACTCGACGGCGCTCTACAGCTCTGTCGGCGATGCCAAGGCGTTCAAGGTCGTGCAGGAGCACTTCGATCTGCTGCGCGCGATCATCGAGCGCGAGAGCGGCGTCATCGTGAAGACCATTGGCGACGCCGTGATGGCGTCGTTCGTCGAGGAGCGCGACGCGCTCCGGGCTGCGCTCGCCATGCACCGCGCCTTTCCCGGCTTCCGCGCCGGGATCGAGGAGGCCGGGGCCACCTTCCTGAAGATCGGCGTCTACGCCGGGCCTTGCTACGTGGTGACCGCGAACGGCGTTCTCGACTACTTCGGCCAGAGCGTGAACCTCGCGGCGCGGCTGCAAGGCGCGGCCAAGGGCGGCGAGATCGTCGTGTGCGAGGAGCTCGCTGACGAGGCGCTCGAGCGCGGCTGGCTGGAAGGCGTGGAGGTGGGCGATCGCTTCGACGCGCAGCTCAAGGGGCTCGATCATCCGGTCCGCGCCGCGAGGATCCATGTCGATCGCTAGAGCTGCCGCGCTGGCGTTGCTGGTGGCGGCGTGCGGCAGCGAGAGTGCGCCGGTCGCGCCGCCGCCGAGCCTGGATCTGTTGCCGGCGGTGTTCGTGGATGGGGGTTGGCACGGCGCGGAATCGGATGGTGCGTGCGAAAGCAGCGACGGCACGACGACCTGTCCCGCAGGGAGCGCCGGCAGCGTGACGCTGGTGAGAGACGGTGACGAGCTCCACGTGAGCTTCGCGGCCAGCGCGGACGCGACGGTCGAAGCGCTCGCCGCACAAGGCACGGGCACCCTCGCCGGTGCGACGCGCTGGATCTCCAACGGCTTCCAGTCGTGGTCGCAGACCGGGGCAGTCTCCCTCCGGCCGTCGATCGACGACGCCGATCTCCAGACGGCGCTCGCGGCGCGCGGCGACGGTGAGACAGTGCGTGACGGGTACGAGCTGTCGTGGGGCTTCTCCGTCGTGGGCGGCGGCGCGTCGTATCTGCTCGTCGGCGCGACCACGGCCAAGAGGTTCAAGCCCTGGGTACAAGTGACGAGCGCCGTGCCCGGCAAGTTGGCCGTGCGGCTCGTCTCGGGCGGCGCCGGCGAGCAGGTCGCGGTCGCGGCGGGCGACCGCCTCGACGGCGAGGCGTTCCACGTGAGGTCCGGGACGGACCTCGCCGCGCTGGCGAAGAGCTACGCCGCGGCGCTGCCCTCGCGTCGCAACGCGACGCCTGTGCCGGCGGAGGCCGGCTGGAACTCCTGGTACGAGCTCTGGGACCAGCCAAGCGAGCAGGACATTCGCGACAACGCGGCGAAGGTCTTGCAGTTGCTCGAGCCGCGCGTGCCGGCCGGGACGTCGCTCCGGATCGTCGTCGACGACGGTTGGGAGCAGGGCTGGGGCGACTGGCAGCCAAACGCGCGGTTCCCGTCCGGGCTCGACGGGCTCGCCAACGATCTCTCCGCACAGGGCTTCAAGATGGGCGTGTGGCTCGCGCCGCTGCTCGTCGCGGCGTCGAGCCCGCTCGCGACGGCGCACCCCGACTGGTTCATCCAGGGCGCGAGCTACAAGCACTTGAAGAACGGCGAGATGTTGATCCTGGACGTGACGAACCCCGCCGCGGCCGATCATCTGCGCCAGACGATCCAGCAGATCGTGGGCTGGGGCTACTCGCTGCTCAAGATCGATTTCCTGTTCGCGGGTACATACGAGGGAACGCGCAGTCAGCCGGTGACCGGGATGCAGGCCTACAACCAGGCCCTGTCCATCATTCGCGACGCGGCCGGCGAGGACACGCTCCTGCTCGGTGTCGGCGCGCCCGGGATCGCGAGCTTGCCGTACGTGGACGCGTGGCGTGTCGGTGGCGACATCGCGCTGGAGAATTTCGGTCCGTCGTGGCCGTACGTCACGAGCGAGGCGCGCACCGTCGGCGCGCGCGCGCCGCTCTGCTACGCGACGCTGTGCGACGCCGATCCGGTGTTGTTCCGCACGTTGACGCAGGAGGAGGTCGGCAGTGGCGGATGGGTGGTCGCGTTCGGCGGCGGCGCGCTGTTCCTGAGCGACAACCTGCCCGCGCTGGACGCGACGCGCGTCGACTGGGGCCTGGACGCGGCGCGGGTCGGCTACGCGCTTGGCGGTGAGCCGGCGTTGCCCGTCGATTACTTGCCGGAGGGCGCGCCCGACCATCTGGTCTCCGCGCTCGCCGACCAGCTCAAGCCGGACCACCCGAGCACGGCCGTGGTCCCCCGCATCTGGCGCATGCCCGACGGCAAGCGCGTCGGGTTCAACGCGACGGACGAAGCCGTGACGATCGACGGAACGGACGTGCCTGCGCGTGCGGCGCGTCCCTTGAAGTGACCCGCTCCCGCTCCCCGCGTCCGTGCACTATACGTCCGTCGCATGTACCAGCTCGACGAGGACACCCGGATCGAGGCCGTCTCCCCCGGCGTCTTCGGCGGGGCGATTTCCGGGCGTTGGAACGTTGGGCCCGTGCCGAACGGCGGCTACGTCCTGGCCGTCGGCATGGCCGCGCTCCGGCGCGCGCTGCCAGCGCCGGATCCGTTGACCGTCACCGCGCACTACCTCCGGCCCGCCCGGGTCGAGGCCGTGGAGATCCACGTCGAGCCGGTGAAGATCGGGCGCAGCTTCTCCACGGCGGTGGCGCGCATGATCCAGGGCGGCAAGGAGCATGCGCGCCTGCTTGCGACCTACGGCGATCTCGCGGCGGCCACCGGCCCGAGCCACATCGACGCGACCCCGCCGGAGGTCCCGCCGCTCGACGACCCGGCGCCGCCCCTCGCGGAGCTGCCGCCGATCGAGATCGCGCGGCGTTTCGAGCAGCGCATGGCGCCCGAGACGATCCGCTTCATGCAAGGCGAGCAGACCGATCGCGCGGAGATCCGCGGCTGGATCCGCTTCGCCGACGGGCGTCCGCCCGACGTGCACTGCCTCGGGCTGATCGCGGACGCGTTTCCGCCGCCTGTCCTGAACTGGACGCCCTCGGCGTGGATCCCGACGCTCGAGCTCACCGTGCACTTTCGCGCACGACCTGCGCCGGGGTGGCTGCGTTGCGCGTTCCGGACGCGCTTCCTGTCCGGTGGGTTCCTCGAGGAGGATGGCGAGATCTGGGACGAGAGCGGCGCCATCGTCGCCCTGTCCCGGCAACTTGCCATGATCCCGCAGTGAGCTACGCGCCGGGCTGATGATCGAACAGCCGGTCGCGCAGCTCGCGGAACGACTTCACGAGATCGTCGGCGATCTTCGTGGTCGCGTCGGCGACGTGAGCGCCTTCGCGCTCGATCTGCTGCTCGAGGTGGTCGAGACGCGGCTCGAGCTTGTTCCACGCCGTGGTGGCGTCGAGTCCGGCCAGGTGGACCTTGAGTTTAATCTCGTCACGAAGTTGCTCCAGCTCGTCGATACCGAGCCGGAGGCTGTCGGGCAGAGAGGGTTGCTTGATCTTGGCCATGGGGACGGTTCCTTTCGGATGATGGATGGATGGAAGTGCGTTCGATCGCGACGTCGATTGTCGCGAGCTTCTCGAAGATGCGGCGCGCGCGCCTGAGCGGCCACCAGTCGTAGAGCAGGATCTCGAGCGGTCGCCACATCGCGACCCAGCCCCCGATCACGAGCCCTTCGCGCGCGACCAGGGCGAAGGGATTCTGCCAGGTGCGCGCGATCACTTCCGACAGCGCGAGGCACGACGTCATGAACACGAGACCGACAACCAAGCTGGTGCGTCCCCGCTTCATGAGCTGGCTGAACTCGCGCCGCGACAGATCGGCGCGGTACGCGAAGAAGTGGTGGATAGCGTCGCCGACGAGCGCGCCGTCGTCGTCGGGGCCCGGCGCCTCGTGCAGGTGGACCACGAGGCGAAGCGGCGTCCGCTCCGGATACTCTCGCGCCCAGCTCAGGATGAACTCTTCGACGTCGTCGTCGAGATCCTTCACGGGGAATGGAGTGGGATCCATGGAGTTGAACAGCTCGCGAACGTCGTGCAGATCGATCGCGATCGTCTGGGGCTGTTCGGTCTTGCCGGGCGTCATGATGCGGCTCTACCCGGATCACGGTGCAAGCCACATGCCGTCGCCAGCGCGCCGCGGCGCCCGCGGGACGCGCAAGAGCTGCGCCCCGCTCAGTTGCAGGCGATGAACTGGACGTCGTAGCTGATCGGCTGGCTGATTCCCGTAACGGACACCGAGTACGTGTGGCCGGCCTGGGAGGTCCAGCCCTGCGGGATCATGCTGATGGCGCTGCTGCTGCCGTAGTTCGCGAGTAGTGTGGTGACCTTGACGGGGCGATCTGTCCCGGCATCCGTGATCGTCACCTGCGCGGTGTTCAAGTTGATGCCGTCGCTCTCGATCGTCCACCCGGTCGCATCCACGGACTGGAAGGACGCGTTCATGACCGCCAGCGGGACCGTGCCGGGGGGCGGCCACGCGGTCCACGGGCGGTTGGCGCCGCCCGATCCACCGATCACCCACATGCACGAGTAGCTGCTCGTCGAGCCGACCCCGATCGGACCGAGCGAGTTCGACAGGATCCAGCGGCGATGTCCCATCGTGGTCGGATTGCCCGGATCGGCCATGTACAGATCGACCGCGGCCACGCCGGGCGTCGTCGCGATGTTGCTCTTGCCCGCCGCGCCCGCGCCGACGGCGGTGTAGCAGGTCCAGCTCGTCGGCGGCGTGTGACTCAGTTGTCCGTTCGCCGTCATCATCAGCGCGCACTGTTGTGCGTCCGCGTCGTGCGCGCTGCTCTCGGTGACCGCGGGCAGCGCGGCCAACCAGCGATACAGGTTGACGAGCTTGAGCGCGTTTGCACGACCCGGCGCGGCGACGTCGCCGGCGTTGCATCCGGACACGCTGCCGCTCCACGCCCCTTCCGTCATGTTCGCGCGATCGGCGGTCCAACGCGTGCAGACATCCTGCGTCGCGCCGCCGCTGCCGCCCGTGCCACCGGTCGCGCCTGTTCCGCCGGTCGCGCCTGTTCCGCCGGTCGCGCCTGTTCCGCCGGTCGCGCCTGTTCCGCCGGTCGCGCCTGTTCCGCCGGTCGCGCCTGTTCCGCCGGTCGCGCCTGTTCCGCCGGTCGCGCCTGTTCCGCCGGTCGCGCCTGTTCCGCCGCTGGCGCCGGTGCCTCCCGAGCCTGCCGTCGCGCCGCTCCCGGCGGCACCGCTGCCGCCGTCGCTCTGACCCGCGGTGCCGCCCGCGCCGGCTCCGGTGCCGCCGTCGTTGAAGCTCACGCTGTCGTAGCCGAGCACGTTGCTACAGCCGACGCCCCCGGCCACCACGACGAGCAACGAGAGCGCGCGACGTCGAAGCACGCCGCGATGATGCGCGCGCGCCCGCCGGGCCGCAAGCTTCCGCGCCGGACCGGCCATGGTCCGGGTCGGGATCGCGGTTAGAACAGCTTCTGCTGCGTCGAGGTACCCATCTCCATGCCGAGGTGCTCGTAGGCTTTCCGCGTCGCGACGCGGCCGCGCGGGGTGCGGCCGAGGAAGCCTTGCTGGAGCAGGTATGGCTCGTACACGTCCTCGATCGTGTCGCGCGGCTCGGCCAGCGCGGCGGCGATGGTCTCGACGCCGACGGGCCCGCCGTCGTAGTGGTCGATGAGCACGTGCAGCAGGCGGCGATCCATCTCGTCGAGGCCGCCGCTGTCCACTTCCAGGCGGGTGCAGGTGAGCTCCACGATCTCCGCGTCGATGTTGCCCTTGCCCTCGATCTCCGCGAAGTCGCGCACGCGTCGCAGCAGGCGGTTGGCGACGCGCGGTGTGCCGCGGCTGCGCTCGGCGAGCTGGCGCGCGCCGTCTTTCGTGCACGGGATGCCGAGCAGGCGCGCGCTGCGCAAGATGATCCGCTCGAGATCTTCCGGCGGGTAGAAGTCGAGACGCAACGTCACGCCGAAGCGCTCGTGGAGCGGCTTGGTCAACAGGCCGGTGCGCGTCGTCGCGCCGATCAGCGTGAACGGCTTCACGTCGAGCTGGATGCTCTCCGCGTAGGCGCCGTCGCCGACCATGACGTCGATGCGGAAGTCCTCGATAGCGGGATACAGCGCCTCCTCCACGGGCGCGCTCAGCCGGTGGATCTCGTCGATGAACAGCACGTCGCCACGATCGAGGCGCGTCAAGAGTCCGGTGAGCACGCCCTTGTGCTCGATGGCGGGGCCGCTGGAGACGGCCAGGTTCACGCCCATCTCTTTCGCGAGGATGTGCGCGAGCGTGGTCTTGCCGAGACCCGGCGGGCCGCAAAACAGGATGTGGTCGAGCGGCTCGCCGCGCTTGAGCGCCGCCTGCACGTACACGCGCAGGTTGTCGGTGTGCTTCTTCTGCCCGACGAAATCCTCCAGCGTGTCCGGACGGAACAGGCGATCGAAGCGTTCGTCGTCCGGGGCCGCGATGCTGGCGACCGCGCGGTCGGGCGGATCGGGCGGATCGGGCGGCTTCTTCCTCGGCATCGGCTCGCAGTCTATATCACCGACGCCGACGCGCCCGGACAGGGAAGATCCGGCCTTCGGGTTTTGCCGGTCCGGCGCGAGACCGCGGTGGTTCACTTGTCCGCGAGCGCCGCTTGCCAGCGCAGTCGCGTCTCGAAGCGCTCGCGCACGGCCCGCAGCGTGCGCGCCGCGATCTCCACCTCTCGCGGCGACAGGCCGCGCCCTACGGCGCCCAGCACGCGCGCCGTGACCACGTCCCAGTGCCGGACCAGCTCCGCGCCCCGCTCCGTCGCGACCACCAGCGGTGAGCGCGCGTGGCGCGGGTTCGCGGCGAGGCGCGCCAGGCCGTCGGCGACCAGTGCGTCCACTACGGGCTGCACGTTCTGACGCGTGACGGCGCGCGCGCGCGCGAGCGCGGGCACGGTCTGGGGCCCGTAGCGCACGAGGCCGCGCAACAGGCCACGCCGCGTCCCGCGCTTGCCGTCCTCGCCGTAGATGCGCTCGGCCACCCACTGCAGGCGCTGGTCGAGCAGCACGGTCTCGTCCACGAGCTCTGCGAGGGCGTCGCGTCCGTGCGGCTTGCGCGGGCGCCGCGGTGCCTTCCCGGGCATGCCGCAGCCTGCAACATGACAAGCACCTTGTCCAGTTTCCGCCCTCGCGCCCTTTCCGCGCCGCCCCGGCCAGCAAAGAATGCCGGTCATGACCGACCTTGCCCACGTGATCTCGCGCCTCGCGCTTCCGCTCACCGACGAGCAACAGCTCGTCTTCTCCATGGCGCGCGATTTCGCCGAGCGGCATCTGGCGCCGCGCGCAGCGGAGCGCGACAAGACCGCTCGCTTCCCGATGGAGGAGGTGAAGCAGCTGGCCGGTCTCGGGTTGCACGCCATGAAAGTGCCGGCGAGCGACGGCGGCGCCGGCACGGACAACGTGGGCTACGTGCTGGCGATGGCGGCGATCGCGTCGGCGTGCGCGTCGACGGCGGTGATCCTCGCCTCCAGCAATCTGGTCGCGAAGATCCTCGCGGACCACGCGTCGCCGGAGCAGAGAGCGCGCGTGCTCGCGCCGTATCTGGAGGGCGCGCTGGTGCCGGCGAGCTTCGCCCTCTCCGAGCCGGGCTGCGGCTCCGACGCGGCGGCGCTCACCACGACCGCGCGAGCCGACGGCGACGCGTTCGTGCTCGACGGCACGAAGATGTGGACCACGAACGGCTCCCACGCCGGCTTCCACCTGGTCTTCGCCCGCAGCGACGGGCCCGGCCGCGCCGGCATCAGCGCGTTCATCGTCGAGAAGGGCACGCCCGGGCTTTCCGTCGGGAAAGAGGAGGACAAGATGGGCCAGCGTGCTTCGGGCACGGCGGCGCTCCACTTCGAGGGCTGCCGCGTCCCGGCCGCGAACCTGGTCGGGCACCGCGGCGCCGGCTACCCCATGGCGCTCTCCGTGCTCGGCGGCGGGCGTGTCGGCATCGCGGGCCTGTCGCTCGGGATCGCCGAGGCGGCGTTTGCCGCCGGCGTCGCCCACGCGCGCGAGCGCCGCGCCTTCGGCCACGCGCTGACGGAGTTCCAGAACACGCAGTTCGTGCTTGCCGACAGCCGCACCGAGCTCGACGCCGCGTGGCTGCTCGCGCTCCGCGGCGCGCGCCTGCTCGACGCCGGTGATCGGGCCGTGGCCGAGACCAGTATGGCCAAGCTGTTCGCCTCCGAGACCGCGGGCCGCGTCGTCGATCGCATGCTGCAGCTGCACGGCGGCACCGGCTACAGCCGCGACGCCGAGATCGAGCGCCTGTACCGCGACGCGCGCGTGACGCGCATCTACGAAGGCACGAGCGAGGTGCAGCGTATCGTGGTCGCCAGAGAGATCCTGCGATCCTTGGGCTGAATGTCGGTCCGGCGCGGAAGCGCCGTCGCCGCGTCACGGGGCGATCGGAAACAGAATCTGGTTCGCGGCGCCGATGCTACTGGAGAAGTGGTCCATGGCGTCGAGCTTCATGCCGAATTCCACGACGTTGGTCATGACGCGCAGCCCGTCGAGGGCGACCATCACCGCGGCGACGTCGTCGACGTACTCGCAGACTTCCGGATAGTACACGCAGCCCGCCGCGGTCGCGGACGTGAGCGCGCCGAAGACCACCTGGGCGGTGCTGATCCACGACTCCCATTTGTCCACGGAGTCCTGCTGCGCCAGCGCCGACCAGGCGTCGGTGTTGAGCGGCTTCATGACGTTGCGGCGGAAGTTCTCGAAGGCGTCGTCCATCGCGGTGGCGCGCGCATCGACGTCGCCGGTCGCCGAGAAGCTCTTCGCGCGGGCGAGCAGATCGGCGAGATCGGTCTTGACGCGGTTCTGGTAGAACTTCGGAAGAACCACGAAGTTGCAGAACATCTTGCTGACGATATCGATTACCGCGTCGTCGTCGATCTTGCCGGTGGCGCGATGCTCGATCACGACGTCCAGGAACAGGCGCGCCATGGGCAGCGCGAAGTCGCGTAGCGGCCCGGCATCGAGCGAGTCGTGCGCGGCGTCGAAGCCTTGCTGGACGGCGGCGCGCAGCTTCGCCTCGTTGCCCAACTTGGAGATCGCCGCGTCGACGCTGGAGGCGAGCTTGCCCTCGAAGTCCCCTTGGAAGCCGCTGAAGCCTTGCGTCAGGAAGGCGTCGCACGCGGCTTGGGTCAGAGCCTTCACCTCGGTGGGGAGTCCGGCCTCGGCGTCGAGCGCCGTGGCGATCTTGCCGCTGATCTCGCTGGCGAGCTGTCCGGTGAGCTGGAGGTAGACCTCTTGCAAGGCCTCCTCGATCAGGGTCGGCCCGAGTCGCTGCAGCACCGCTGGCAGGTCGTCCCAGCCGCCGAAGGCGACTTCGGTCGCGAGCAGCATCAGGGTGGACGCGAGCTCCTTGTTCTCCAGCTTGCTGTCCAGGAGCTTCGCCATCTCCTTCAGGGCTTCGGGCACCAGGTCCTTCTTCACCCAGCTCAGGAGAGCCTGGGTGAGCGCGTCCTCGGTCGCGTACGAATCGATGGCGTTGACGTTGACTTCTGACGTGTACTTTGCGAGCAGCGCCACGGTATCTGGAGTGAGCAGCCCCCCGGCAATTCCGTCGCCGGCGCCCTGCACGTCCTTCGCGAACTTCCGGATTTGCTTGGAGGCGTCGACGAAGTCCTGGCTCGCGCGAAGCAGTTCAATCTCGGCGTAGCCCGACGCGTTGACGTATCCCGAGAGTCCGACGCTGAAGCGTTTGAGCTGCTCCATTTCCTGCCACGAGACGCCGCCATTCTCGAGGCCGGACAGCCAGGTGTTGCCTTGATCGGCGAAATCCGCGAAGGGGCGGTGCTCGGCCCAGTGGGACAGCTCGTACAGCAAGCCGCGCGCGGTCGCGAGATGGTACTCCTTGTCGCCGGTGAAGAGCGTCGCGCTCGCCTGTGCCGGCGCGGCGCCGCAAGCGGTAATGTCGGCGAGACCGGCGTAGCGCAACTGCTCCCAAGCGAATCGCTGCTCACCGCGGGTGTACGGGTACATGAGATAGTCCCCGCAATCGAGCCGGCGGATGCTCGCGCTCCCGTTGGCGATGCCCTGCTGCCACGTGACGTTCTCGACGCGGTCGCCCATGACCCGGAACAAATCAAAGCTCGCCTCGGGAACGGGCGCTCCGATTTCGTCCGTCGCACGGAGCGACCAATCCGCGCGAGCGAGAGTGAGCGGCAGGTCCACTTCCGCGCGGAGGGTGCCGCCGCTCTTCGACGGGTTCGCCGTGTCGAGCGCGATGCGAATCGAGTCTTCGCCACCCGCCGGCTTGAGCTGGCTCTTCCAGGCAAAGTAGTATTTCGCCTCGGCGAGTTGATCCGGAGCGAGCTCCAGGTGTGCGTACAGGTCGGTCGCGGAAAACGGCCAACTGAGCGGCGCGCCGAAGCTCGAGAAGCCGGCTTCGCTGCCGCACGAACGCGGCGTGTAGCTCTCGCCGTCGTCGTTCTTGGCGCAGAAGTCCGCCACGCTGAGGTCCTTGTCCGGGTCGCCGGCGTACGGCGCCTGGGCGTAGAGGATGTCGATGGGACGAGCGGAGTCGGTGCCGTAGAGCAGCTCTACCGAGTTCCTGGTGGCGGACGACGAATGCGCGAAATACCAGTCGGAGCCGTACGGCGTTTGCGCGATCGAGTCGGTGACAACGATGATCTTCTTCCTCGCGTCGGCTCGCCAGTCGAGCCAATCTGCCTGGTCGTTGTGCACGAGCAACAGCGCTTCGTAGATGGGCGTGGGCCGCCACGACTCGCCACCCGTTTGGTAGCGGTCGAACTCGGCGTCGAGCTCCGTGCGCATCATCGGGCCGAGGAACACCGGGCGGTCTCCCGAGAACGTGGGGCGGTCGATGCCGTAGTCCTCGAGCTCGACCAACGCGATCCGGTAGTCGACGTGGTCGTCGCTCAGGCGCGCGAGCAACTGATGAAGCTCCGACACGATCCCGTCCCGGAACGGTTCCATGCTGCCGGTGCCGTCGAGCACGAGCAGCAGGTCCAACTTCTGTGTCGTGACCTCGCGCGCCCAGAAGCCCGGGCCATGGAACTGGTAGTCCGGCTTGTCGAAGCTGGCGGGTCGGCTGTCGAGCACGTCGGCGCCGGGGGACACCGCGGACTCCGTCAGCGTGAAGTCCGCCGACGTGCGCTGGCCCACGGGATCTCCGCGCGCGTCCGAGAGCGTCGCGGCGCACCAGAACAAGCCCTGATTCCACTGCCGGCACTCTTCGATCGCGAGCTTGGCTTGCCCGGGGGGTGCTTCGTCGGAGCCCGGGTTGCACGCTGGCACGCTAGCGAGTGCCAGCAGACAAGCCGCGGATCCGAGAACGGATCGTCGTGCCATGGCGCAAGCAAGAAGCATGGTGCGTGCCACGCGCCAGGCTCGGAGCTCGGCGCCCCCCGGCTCAGCCAGCAAAGTGCCAGCGATACGCTGGCCACGCCGCGGCGGATGTCGCCCGACGTCGACCGCGCGATCTCCCGGATCACGCAATCGGCGCGGGCGTGGGCTGGCAGGCGAATTGGTTGCGAGAAATCCGGGTCGGACGCTGCGCGAGATACGCCGCTGCGACGTGATACCGATCGTCGCCGGCTCGACCGATCGAGCCGAGCGCGCCCGAAGCTTCCGCGCCGGACCGGCAAAAACCAGCCAACCCGACCCGTGTGCGCAATCACTCCACGCGCGGGGAAATCCCGCGTACGCTCTGACCCATGCTCACGTTCAGCACCGACGGGCCGACCGCCGACAAGCAGATGCGCGCGGTCATCTTCTACCTGACCACGTTCGGCTACATCGACGGCGACTTCGACGACTCGGAGAAGACCTTCGTCCGCGACTACATCCGGAAGCTGGTCGTGCATCGCGTGGAAGGCGCCGTGCCTGCCGAGGACCAGAAGCTGCGTGGCGAGCTGACGCAGAAGTTCACGACGCACTTCCACGAGGTGTTCGAGGGCATCGACCGGCAGGTCAAGGAGCTGTTCGACGAGGCGGTCGCCGAGGGCGAGAAGCAGGACGACTTCGTGCAGGCCAAGCTGAAGCTGCGCTGCTTCGAGATCTTCAAGAGCTTCGACGGGTCGAACCAGGAACAGCTGATGGACACCATCGACGAGCTGATCCACGCCGACGGCGTCGTGCATCCCGCCGAAGCGAAGTTCCGCGGCGAGCTGGCGGATCTGCTCGAGGAGGACCTCGGGGTCCAGCTCATCGAAGACGGCGACAACCAGCGCCCGGTCGCGGTGGGCGCCGCCGACGCGCCGACGCCGCCGGTCGAGAACCATCCGTTCTTCAACCAGTTCGAGCACAACTACACCGCCGACCACGACAAGCTGATGCAGCAGGTGCACGCCGACGAGGCGCTGATGGACAATGTCATCGCGACCTTCGACCAGCAGCGCAAGAACGGCACCGGCAAGCTGGCGGGGCACCAGAAATTCAGCGATTTCACCGGGCAGGATGCGTTCCTGGACGGCCACGTGTACGTGTGTCCGACCAAGCCGGGGGAGGAGTACGAGCTGATCGTCGTCGGCGATCTGCACGGCTGCTACAGCTGCCTGAAGGCCGTGCTGATGCAGACCGCGTTCTTCGACAAGGTCGGGAAATACCGTCAGGACCCGAAGAACAACCCGAATCCGAAGCTGGTCCTGCTCGGCGACTACATCGATCGCGGCATGTTCAGCTACCAGGGCGTGCTGCGCTCGGTGATGCAGATCTTCGTGACCGCGCCGGATCACGTGTACGTCTTGCGCGGCAACCACGAGTACTACGTCGAGCACGAGGGCAAGGTGTACGGCGCCGTGCGTCCGAGCGAGGCGATGAGCACGCTCAAGCCGCATCTCTCGCACGAGGTATTCGCGCACTACATGAAGTTCTTCGACGCCATGCCGAACATGCTCGCCTTCGAGCGCTTCTTGTTCGTGCACGGCGGCCTGCCGCGCGATCTGACGCTCAAGGAGAAGTACACGGATCTCTCGAGCCTGAACGACTGGGACATCCGCTTCCAGATGATGTGGAGCGACCCGTCGAGCGCCGACGTGATCCCCGCGTCGCTCCAGAAGCAGTCCGCGCGCTTCCCGTTCGGGCGGCTGCAGAGCCAGGCGTTCCTGCAGCGGATCGGCTGCCACACGCTGGTGCGCGGCCACGAGAAGGTGGACGAGGGCTTCCGCCGCACCTACGACGACGAGCACCAGCTCTTGATTACGCTGTTCTCCGCCGGCGGCGCGACCAACGACGATCTGCCGCCGGACAGCAGCTACCGCAGCGTGACGCCGATGGCGATGACGGTCCGCTTCAAGAACGGCGAAGGCAAGATCACGCCGCTGACCATCGACTACGAGCGCTACAACGATCCCGGGAAGAACGGCTTCTTCGTCGCTCCGCCGGAGATCGAGCACCGGAAGGAATAGGCGTGCGTTTCAGCCGCATCGCCGGCGCGGGGTTGCTCGCGCTTTGTGTGTCGTCGGCGGCGTTGGCGGACGGGCAGGTGCCGGGCCGACTCTGGAGCAAGGGCTTTACCACCTGGGTGTGGGAGAAGCCTCGCCGCGGCAACGCGCGCGAGCATCTGGGCTACATCCGCATCGGCACGAGTGTGGCAGTGAAGTCCGCGGAGATCGTCAAGGGGCAGGGCTGCGCCGGCGGCTTCGTCGCGGTGGAGCCGCTGGGCTACGTGTGTCTCGATCGCACCGCGACGCTCGACGGCAGCGGACGGTACTTGCAGAGCATGCGGCTGGTCGCCGAAAAGGATCGGCCGCTGCCGTATCGCTACGCGTTGTCGAACGGCGCGCCGATGTACCGGCGCCTGCCGACGCCCGCGGAGTGGGCGAAGCAGGAGCGCTTCCTGGGCAAGGCCGGCACGTTCAAGCCGCAGGCGTGGGGCAACCGCGGCCACGAGAAGCTCGCGGAGACGCGGGTGGTCGCCGCGATCGATCCGGTGCCGCCGTTCCTCGCCGACGGCGGCTCCGCCGGGCGCACCCACCCCGTCGATCTGGTGCGCCGCACGATCCCCCACGGCTCGATGCTGGCGTTCACCAAGGCGTTCGCCCACGACGGTCGCACCTGGCTGCTCAGCACCGACGGCACCGTGGTGCCGGCGGACCGCGTGCGGCCGTATCGCGAGTCGAGCTTCCACGGCGTCGCGCTCGGCGGCGCCACGCACTTGCCGGTCGCGTGGATGCGCGAGAAGGCGCGGCCGAAGTACAAGAAGCAGGACGATGGCAGCTTCGCGCCGACCGGCAAGAGCTGGGCCGTGCGCAGCTATGTCGAGCTCGCGAGCACGCAAGCCGACCACGGCTACCTGCCCACGCGCGAAGCCGGCGCCTACCTTGCTGAAAAGGACGCGACCGTCGTCGACAAGCGCGACGCGCTGCCGTTCGGCGTCACGGACAGCGACAAGTACCTGATCATCAGCATCACCCAGGGCACGCTGGTGGCGTACAAGGGCAAGCGACCGGTGTACGCCACGCTGGTCTCGCCCGGCGTCGGTGGACCGCCGACGAAAGGCGTGTCGCCGGTGAAGACCAGCAGCACGCCGATGGGCATCTATCGCGTGACGTTCAAGCACGTGGCCGCCACCATGAGCCCGGAGAGCGGCGAAAATCGCTCGTTCTGGATCGCGGACGTGCCGTACACGCAGTACTTCGACGCGCCGTTCGCGCTCCACGTCGCCTACTGGCACGAGAGCTTCGGCGAACCGATGAGCGCCGGCTGCGTAAACCTGTCGCCGATCGACGGGAAGTACCTGTTCGGCTGGACGGATCCGGAGGTGCCGCCGGGCTGGAACGGCGCGCAGGCCGGCGGCGCTCTCGGAAAAGGTACGTTCGTGATCGTGACGCGTTAGCCGAGCTTGGGCGTGGTCTTCTTCCACGCTTCCAGCTCGCTGATGCGCCCGAACCAGGCCTTCAGGTCCGGGTACGGATCGAGCGAGACGCCGGACGGGCCGGCGTAGCTCAGCGAGGACGCGAGCGTGAAGTCCGCGATCGTGAGCTCGTCACCCACCACGTACCGCCGGCCGTGCAGGTGGCCGTCGAGCACCGCGGCGAACTGCACCAGGTTCTTCTCCGCGGCCGCGATCGCGCTCTCGTCCGGATCGCCGATGCCCATCATCGGCTTCATCAGCCGCTCGAACGCGATCGTCGACAGCTGGGGCGAGAAGTGCGCGGCGTCCCAGAACTGCCAGCGCACCACGTCGGCTCGCCCCTTCTCGTCCGCAGGCAGCAGGCCCGACTCCGGCTTCTGCGCCGCGAGGTACTGCATGATGGCGCGCGACTCGTTCAGCGCGAAGTCGCCGTCGACCAGCACCGGCACCTTGCCGTTGGGGTTCAATTTCAAGAACTCGGGCGCCTTGTGCTCCCCTTTCATGAAGTCGAGCACCTTGAGCTCGACGTCGAGCCCCAGGTGTTCGACGACGAGAAGCGTGCGGCGGGCGTTCGGCGAAAGCGGATTCTCGTAGAGCTTCATCGTGTCCTCCTCCAGGACCGTCTTCATGGGGCCGGTCCGGCGCGGTGTCCACCGGTTCCAGGGCTTCACGGGATACGGAAGAAATCCCGCGCTGTTTCTCCGAGCACGCGCGCGAGCGCGCTCTCCGGCAGCCCGAGGCGGGTGATGCGCACCAGCTCGCGGTCCCAGGCGTAGGGGAGGTTCGGAAAATCGGTTCCGTACATCACGCGCTCGGGCCGGAACCTGCAGCAGGCGCAGCGGTGGCGGGCCGGGAAAGTACTCCGCGACGGCCATCGTCGTGTCGAGCCACAGGTTGTCGAAGCGCTCGAGCAGCCGCTCGTAGGCGTCGTACTCGTCCATGCCCAGGTGCGGGACGCACAAGCGCAGTCGCGGAAAGTCGCCGAGTACGCGCTCGACGCGATCCGCCGAGCAGAGCGCGTGGGGATTGCACGCGTAGCCGGGCCCGGCCGGCTCGCGCCCGGCGTGCATTACCAGCGGCAGGTCGCGCTCGGCGCACAGCGCGTAGATCTCGCGGAGCGACGGGTCGTCCGGGCCGACGCACTGGACGTGGCAGTGCAGCTTCACGCCGCACAGGCCCAGGGCGAAGCCGCGCTCGAGCACGCCGCACGCGTCAGGCTCGCCCGGGAACACCGTGGCCACGCCCGAGAGCCGCGGCTCGGCGCGGCACACGTCGGCCATGAACCGGTTCAGCCCGTCGGCGATGCCCGGCTTGTGCGCGTAGTGGAGCGCCACCATGTGCTCGACGCCGCGCGTGAGCAGATGCCGCACGACCTCCGGAGCGTCGAGCCGGTAGCGGACCGGCCATCCCCAGCGATCGAACCAGCGCCACACCGCGGCGAACAGCCGATCGGGAAACAGGTGCACGTGCGCGTCGACGATCGGCGGCAGCGCGTCGGGCACGCGGGCGCCCTCCTCGTCGTCGAGCGCGGGCAGCGGCTTCGCGAGGAAGCCGGCGTGCTCCGCGGCGCACGGTGCGAGCTCCGCTTCGTCGTCGTTCAATGCCGCACCCCGATCACCGCGAGCCCGCGCGCGCGCGGCACGACGTGGATCTCGAACGCGCGCGGGAGCGGCTTGCCGTCGCGGAAGGCCGTGACGCGGACCACGAGGTATCCGCGCCGGACCAACAATCCCTCCGGCACCTCCAGCTGGGAGCGCACGCCGCCGAGCGAGCGCACGGTCGGTCGTCCGAGCAGCGTGCCGTCGTCGGCGAGCACGACGGCGGCGTAGCGAGAGCGCGCCCGGGTCGCGACCCCGGCTTGCATCGCGCGGTCCTCGAGGACCAGCCGGGTGCCGGAGACCAGCGCGACCTCGCAGGGGGTGACCCGCGACATCCAATAGGCGACGAGCGTGCGCCGGCGCTGTGCGAGCGCTTCTTCGACGTGTTTCGCGACCGCCCGGTCGTCGATGCGGCCGGCGTCGACGGCGCGGTGGATGACACCGGAGCGCATCGCCACGAGGATCTTGGCGGCCCAGTAGCCGTCCGGTGCCTCCAGTCGATCGAAGGCTGCCGCTTGGCCGGGCCGCGTCCCGGGATCGACGCGCCCGGGCAGCACCACGAGGCTGGGCGCGGCGGGCCTTTCAGAGCTCTTGCCACCGCGCGACAGGCCCAGCGTGGCGAGGTTGCGCAGCGCGCTGCCGCGCAACACACCCACCGCGCGCTCGACGGGAATATCCTGCATCAGCCGATGCACGCCGAGTGCGGTGTCGAGCTGGACCAGCATGTGATCGACATGGCCGTGCGGGGGACGCCCCACGTATACGTCGCGGAGGCGGTGCGGGCCGAGGTCGGTCGCGTCGAGCCAGGCCGCGAACACCGGGAGCGCGCGCAGCGTGCGCCGGTCCTCGTGCTCGATGCGATCGTTGGCGTCGTCGTCGCGTGTCCCGCTCATGGGTGTGGGACCGAGATCGATGCCGACGGGCCAGGCCGTGGCCGAGATGCGGCGCCGCAGGTACTTGTCCATGAAGCGATCGATGGCGTCCTGGAAGTGCGGCGCGCGCACAAGATCGTCGATCGGTCCGATCCGGAGCGCCGCCTTGTCCAGGTCGAGCGCCCAGACCGGTACGGTGAGATAGCCGATCTCCCGCGTCAGGCGCGAGGCGATTACCGCGGCGGCGGTGCGGGTCTGCGACAGCCCCGCGGGATCGTGGCGCAGCTCGAAGCGACGTCCCAAGGCGTCGGTCACCGACAGCGTCAGGTCATCGCCGCTGCGGTCGACGCCCTCGACCGTGAACGGCGGCTGCGGCGCCGTGCCGAGCGACGGCAGCTCTCGATTGTAGAACGACGAGCGCGGCACCTGGTCGAGGGCGTTGACGTCGGCGGCGTACGGCGTTCGGCTCACGTCCAGCGCGTCGACGATGGGACGCCGCAGATACGCGTCCGACAGGTACTCCGACTCGACGAAATCGCTGCGTTCCGGCACCGCGATAGGCTGCGCGTCGTCGATCAGCGTGACGGGGGGCCGATCGGCGAAGCGCGCCGGCACGTAGTGACCGCAGCCGAACACAGCCAGCGCGCAAGCGACGAGTAGTGCGCGGCGCATGTTCAACCCCGATGCTGCCGGTCGCCGAACGTGCCGGCGACGCCGAAGTTCAGGATCACGATGAAGCCTTCGTCGCTCACGGCCACGCCCATCGTCCCGAGCTGCGCGGAGTTGCTGAAGATGTCGAAGCCGAAGCCCCCGGCCACGCGCGGATGGTCCACGCTGATCTTCGAGAGGCGCGGGCCCACGGCGGAAGCGTCGAGAAACAGCCGCGCGGCGAGGTAGCGCATCACCGTCCAACGGTAGTCGAGCGACGCCACGGCGGACACGAAGTCGCGACGCGTGTTGAAGCCACGGAAGTCCGGCTCGTCCGGAAGCTCGAAGAAGGGGACTTGCATGTGCCCGAGCGGCGAGAGGCCGTCGATCACGAGCTTGGGCGACAGGATGTTCGCGCGCTCGATCACGGGAACGAAGACGGCGGCGCGCCCGCCGGCGCGGTTGAAGCGCGCGCCGTGGTCGCCGCCCGCGTTGTCCTCCCGGCCGCCGTAGACTTCCACGAGCACACCGGGGCTCGGCACGCCGCGCGACCGCCGCGTGTCGAGTCGCAGCGCGATCTCGGAGTACGCCACACGCGTGGTCCCGCTCGACGCGGCAACGCTACCCGGCGCGAACACCTGGCCGAACGAGAGCGACGTGGGAGCGTTCGGCGGCAGCAGGTGACGCTGGGTCAGGCTCGACGAGAAGAACGTCTCGACGTCGCCGAGCGGACGGAAGCCGAGGCTGGCGATGAAGCGCTCGCGTAGCTCGCCGTAGCTTGCCGTCAAGCCGGCCGCGCCGGGCACGAACGCGTTGCGCGGGTCGCTCTCGGGCTGCTGCCCGATGCCCGCGTAGCCGAGGCTCGATCGCGCGTCCTGGAGGGTCTCGAGCGACAGCGTCGTCGGAATCGGGTCGGGCGCGCTGAAGCGCACGCGCGACTCTGCCACCAGGTCGCGGGGGCCGCCGTACCCCACGCGCACCGTCGTCGCCAGGTTGCCGACGCGTCCGATCAGCCGCGCGCCCACGTTGAACGACGACCCGGTCTCGACGAACGCCGTGGGAAACGCGCGGATCTCGCCCTCGGGTGGGTGCAGCATGTCGTCGACGCGCGGCACGACCTGCTCTTGCTCGATCAGGCCGGCGGCGGTTCCGGTCGCCGTCAGCAGCAGGTTCGCGCCCAGCCGCGGCACGAACAACAGCGCGTTGGCGAAGTCGCGGGCCGAGTCGCCGGGCTCCTGCTCCGGGCGCACGATGCCAGTCGGGTCCTTGGCCTTGTGTGGGTCCGGCGCGGGATCCGCGCGCGCCGCGGGCGCCGCGGACAGCGTCGCGGTGAGCGAAGCGAGCAGGGCGATTCCGCGCCGGACCGGCATCATCTCGATCATAGTCACTCGGGGTCAGCTGTCGGCGGGCAGCGGCAACTCGACGGCGAATGCGGGACCCGCACGCCGGTGTTGCTCGATTTCCACGGTACCCCCGTGCAGCCCGACGACCGAGCGCGCGAGACCCAGCCCGAGGGCGAGGCCGCGGTGCTGGCTCGCGCCGGGCTCGCGGCCCGGATCGAGCATCGCCGCGAGCTGGCGCGCGCTGAAGCGCTGACTGGGGACCTCGATCACGATGCGTGCGCGACCGGCGTGGGGCATGGCGCGCACGCGCACCGGCGAGTGCTGCGCGGTGCGCAGCGCGTGACCGATGAAGGTGGCGAGCGCGCGGGCGATCTGCAGGCGGTCGATCTCGAGCATCGGAACGCCCTCGGCGATCTCGCCGACCACCTCGATCTCGCGACTGTCGCCGAGGTCGCGGCCCTTCTCGATCGCCTGGCCCAACAGATCGCTGATCGTGACCGGCGCGAGCTCGAGGGTGAGCTGTCCGGCCTCCACGCGCGCGGCGTCGAGGATGGTCTCGATCAGCGCGAGCAGCTCGCGGCCGCGACGCTCGATCAGCTCCAGGCTCTCGGCCTGGCCCGGCGTGAGCGGCTCGAGCTGTCGCACCAGCTCGGTGAATCCCAGGATGGCGTTGAGCGGGCTCTTCAAGTCGTGGCTCACGCTGGCGAAGAACAGGCCGCGCATACGCGTCGCGGCCTCGCGCGCCTCGATGGCGCGTTCCTGCGCCCGGGCGAAGACATGGAAGCGATCCGCGAGGCGCTCGATGGCGCGCCCGAGCTCGGCGACCTCGTTGAAGCGCGCCGGGCGCACCACGCGCGTACCACCGCTGATCACCGCGTCCGTGCCGAGCAGGCGCAGGCCGCGCGTGGCAATGCGCAGATCGTTGCCGAGCGCCCGCCCGATCGCCGCGCCGAGCATTGCGGCCAGGATCACGGCCGCCAGGGCGATGCCCAACGACTCGATGCTGAGCAGCCCGATGGTCGAGCCGCTGAAGCGGACGCGCGCCGTGCCGTCGTCGAGTGGCGTCACGATCTGCATGATGCCGTTGTCGTCGCGGTCGACGCGATACAGCTCGACCTTGCCTTCGTCGACCTCGGCGCGAAAACCCAGGTCGGCGGCGCGCTGGAGCGCGTCGTCGAGGCCCGCGCCGGCGATCATGCCCGGACCGAGCTCTAGCGCCGAACGCGACAGCGCACGCGCCGTCTCCTCTCGTTGACGCTCGTCAGCGCGGCGCAGGTGCGCGTTGGTGATCAGCGCGGCGCCGATCGCGAGGAACGCCACCGGCGTCGCTACGGCGGCGAGCAGCCGGCGCGGAACATGGGTGGAGAGCTGGCCGGAGCGCGCTTCCGTCTCGACGACCTCCCGCATCGCCTCGGGCGGCGCGAGCTCGATCGCCTTGAGGAACAGCGCGCGCACCAGCACGTGCAGCGGTAGGCAGGCGGCGGCGACGATCACCGTGCCGAGCAGTCCGAGGCTGAGGCCGGTGACGAGATCCAGGATGTCCGGGCGCGCGACGGTGCTGGCGAGCGCCAGCGCGATGATCGTCGGACCCGCCCAGCCCACCGTCACGCGCCACGGCTCCGAGCCGAGCTCCTTCAGCTCGAACGGCTCGACCGAACGCGAGCCGAGCGCGAGCACGCGCAGCACGAAGCGGTGGCGCCGGAGGCGCCACCCGGTGCGGATCAGCGCGAACGCGCCGCCGCCGGCTGCGGCCAAGAGGAGCGCGTGACCCGCTTGGCCGGAGACGTCGCCCTTGAGCAGGAGCAGCCGCGGCGCGAGCAGCGAGAGCAGCGCGCACGCGGAGATCGAGAACAGGATCTGCCAGCCGAGCACGCGCTGGATCAGCTTCGACGCCGCTTCGATCATCGCGCCGGCTCCGCGCTGGCCAGTGGAGAGCTGCGCGGCGCCTCGCTGGGCGCCGTCGCCTCGCTGGGGGCGGCCTCGGTCGGGAGCAGCACCGTGAAGCGCGAGCCTACGCCGAGGGAGCTCTCGAGCTCGATCGCGCCGCCGTGCATCTGCACCAGCCGCCGCGTGATCGCCAGCCCGAGGCCCGTGCCTATACGGCGCGCGTTGGCGTCGCCGGCCTGGCGGTACTCCTCGAAGATCAGCGCCTGCTCCGCAGCGGCGATACCAGGGCCCGTGTCGTGGGTGATGATCGCGACAAACTGCCCGCGACGCTCGACGCTCACGTCGACGCTCCCCTCGCCGGTGAACTTCACGGCGTTGCCCACGAGATTGCCGATGATCTGCCGCAGCCGGCGCGGATCGGCCCAGACGTCGGCACGCTCGCCGGCGAGCCGGACGACGAGCGGCTTGCCCTGCGCGGTGACCTGCGCCTCGCGCACGACCTCTTCGGCGATCGCGTAGGCGTCGACCGCGCGCCGCGCGAGCCGGAGCTCGCCCGACTCGAGCGCCGACAGGTCCAGGATGTCGTCGATCAGCGAGCGCAGGTGATCGCCGCTCGAGCGGACGATACTCATGTTCTCGCGCGCGTCGGGGCTGAGCGGACCGTCGACGTCGCCGAGCAGCACGTCGGTGAACCCGAGGATCGCGTTCAGCGGCGTGCGCAGCTCGTGGCTCAGCGCGGCCAGGAATGCGCTCCGGTCGCGGTCGTAGGCCAGCGCGCCGGCGAGATCCTGGCGGTAGGCCTGCTCCGCCGCGGCGAAGCGCTCGACCAGCACGTTGAACGCGCTGGTCAAGACGCCGATGTGGTCGGGGGCGCGCACAGCGATCGGGCTGCCCGCCGGGTCGGCGTCCTCGCTGGCCATCTCGACGACGCGTTCGCGCACGTACTCCACATCGCCGCGCACGTTGCGGGCGAGCGCGAACGCCACAAGGGCCGCCACGCCGATCAGGACGAAGGCGAGCGCCGCCACGGACGTGACCAGCGAGCCGACCGCGAACGGCGCCTCCGGCGCACGCACGAACGTGATCACCGACAGATGCTCGTACGGCGCTCCGAGCGGCGTCGCGGCGAAGCGCGTGCGACCGAGCTCGGTCGTGGTCTCGCCGTCGCCGGCCACCAGCAGCCCGACCAGGTCCGGCGTGGAGGGCGGTCCCAGGCTGCCGTCGGTGACGATGCTGCCGTCCTGGCGCACCAGGAGCACCTCGGCGCCGGAGCGGCTCGCGGCGCGTTCGACGACCGTGCTGCGATCCTCCGGCGACGTCGCGCGCAGGCGCTCGGCCAGGGTCAGGCTCAAGAGGCGCGTGCGCAGGGCGGACGCCGCGTCGCTCTGGGAGCGCAGGTCGGAGACGCCAACCAGGGCGATGATCAGCGCCGCAGCGATGCCCACCACGACGACCACGGCCGGCGCCAACGGCAGGAATGGGAGCTGGCGGCGCGGCCCACGCACGGATTGGCAGGCTACCCCCCACGGCCGCGCCTGGCCACCGGAGCGGCTTCGCGCCGGCTATTCGTCCGTGGACAGGCGCGCGAACACGGCGTGATCGAGCCAGCGGTTCTGCACGAACTCCGCTTGGCGCGCGATGCCTTCGAAGCGGAAGCCGAGACGGGCGATCACGCGCAGGCTCTGGTAGTTGTCCGTCGCCGCCGCGCAGCGGATGCGGTGCACGCCCATGCGGTGGAGCGCGAAATCCGCGATGCCGCGCGCCGCCTCGGTCATGAGACCCTTGCCCGTCCCCTCGCGCTTGAGCCAGTAGCCCAGCTCGCACGACCGGTGCAGGTGGACGCAGGAGTCGAGCCCCACCACGCCCAGGAACTCCCGGGTGCCGCGATCGCGGATCGCCAGGCGCACCGCGCGGCCCGCGTCCCAGTCCGCCGCGCAGGCTTCCGCGTAGCGCTGGCTCGCCTCCGGGGTGTTGTTGAACGGCACCCACGGCAACCAGCGCTCGAGGTGCCAGCGCGAGCCGTCCACCGCCGTCCACAGGTCGGCGCCGTCGGACGTCTCGATCGGCACGAGAACCAGGCGTGGGGTCTCGAGCGGCGATTTCCTCAAGGAGGCTCTGGACGGAATGCTCAGCATCTACTTGCACTCGGTGCGGGCCACGAACGCCTCCAGGTGACCGGCCTCGTAGTCGCGCCACGAAAGGTACCATTGTCCGGCTTTCGCACCGGGGACGAGCGCGGCCGACGGCTGATAGCCGCTGACGCGCGAGAGGACGCTGCCCTTGTCGATCCCGTCGCGAGTGATGCGCGCCACCCGGACGCGCGAGCCCTCGTACCAGGACACCAGCGCGCCGCTCGGCGCTGCCGCGACGGTGGGCCGCGACCCCTTGCTGGCGAACTCGCGGTGCCACAGCGGCTGACCGCTGTCCTTGTCGAGGAACGCCGCGAGCGCGCCCGCCTTCTCGTCGTCCCAGACCGCGAAGCAGCCCTCGTTCGTGCACGCGATCCGCGGTTCGGTGTTCTTGCCGTGCGAGCTGCTCACGGCGCGCACGTCACCGACGAAGCGATCTTCCGGCTTGTGGCGGCGGCGCTTCTTCGCGTCCTCCGCGACGAGGCCCGTCTCCAGCCCCGCGTCCGAGAGCTTGATGCGGAGCCGCATCACCGTGAGCTCCTTGCCACGCGCCAACGAGAACACGATGTCGAGCTGGTCGTTCGCGATGACCACGTCGGGGTCGGAGGCCGAGGTGGTCACCCCGCGCTTGTGCATGAACGCCGTGAGCCTGCGGACGCCGCCGATCGGCTCGAGCTTGTCGCTGAGCTTGCGTGCGACGAGATCCTCGCCGCCGCTGTCGACCTCCTCGGACCACACTGCCCAGAACGTGCCGTCGCCGGCGCGCACCAGTGCGGGACTGAAATCGTCACGCTTGGTGTCGGAAATCCGCCGCGCCGGCCCGGCGATCCGGCCGTCCGTTTCGAGCATGCGGACGTACACGCCCGGGTCGTCGCCGCCGCTGTCGTAGTACAGCAGTGCAAGCTTGTCGCCGGCGTTCAAGAGCTGCGGGAAGCGTACCGAACTCGCCTCTGGCGTGATCATCCGCGCGGGCGTCACGCGGCGCAGGGCGTCGTCGAGCACGACGGCGAACGCCTGGCGTCGCTTCGAATCCTGGTGGTTGTCGACCCAGGCGACGACCATCCCGAGCGGGCCGCGCGCGATCGTCGGACGCGACACCGGCGTCGTGATGTCGAACGGCCGCGGTCGACCGAGGCCGGTGACGTGGCAGCGCGCGTCGCTGTCCGGCGCGAGCGCGACGCCGGCCTGCGACAAGAGCGCGCGCGCCACGCCGGAGCCGCCGTTGTTGAAGGCCTCCTTGAACAGCGCCAGCGCGTTGTCGCGCTTGCCCTTCACCAGCCACTCCTGCGCGGTGGAAATCTGCAGCGCGAACGGGTCGCGTTCGCGCGGCTCGAGCTTCTCCTCGGCGGCGGACGCGGACGGCGGAGGCGCGGCGCTGCGGCTCGTCTGCGCGAGCGGGCGCGGCGCCTGCGGCGGATGCAGCACGTAGAGCCAGACCCCGTAGCCGCCGAGCATCACGACGGCGATGCCGAGCAGCGCGCCGATCGCCCGGCCGGCGCCGCCACCGCGTGACTGGATCTCGCCGTCGGAGGCCAGCGAGCGATCGAAGTTCTTGGGGATGGTGGGGTCCGGCGGCGCGGGCGACCCGACGGGTGAGCTCGGCTGGGACACCAGTGGGTCCGCGCCCGCGCGGCTGGAGGAGACGCCGGCGCCGATCAGCTCGCTGCTGATCAGCTGATCGACGACCTGGCCCTCCTCCTCCGAGTGCAAGGGCGTGGTCCGCACGGAGCCGCTCGGCGGCTCCAGCGCCTCCGCCAGGCTTTCCGCGAACTCCTTGGCCGTCTGGAAGCGCTTGTCCGGGTCGCGATCGAGCGCCTTGAGGAACCACGGATCGAACGTGTACGGCAGGTCGGGGCGAAGGCGCGAGGGCCTGGGGATTGGCGCTCCGGCGATCTGCGCGAGGATCATCGCGACGCCCTGGTCGACGTTCCAGACCGTTTGGCCCGTGAGGCACTCGTACACGATGCAGCCGAGCGCCCACAGGTCGCAGCGGTGGTCGACTTCGCCCTGTCCCTTCGCCTGCTCCGGGCTCATGTACGCCGGCGTACCGAAGAGCGCGCCTTCGCGCGTCAAGCGCACCGTCTCGGCGTCGCCGCCGGTGGGCTCGTAGAACTTCGCGAGGCCGAAATCGAGGATCTTCGCCAGCAGGTCGCCTTCGGCGTCCTTGGTGAGGAAGATGTTCTCGGGCTTCAGGTCCCGGTGCACGACGTTGAGCTCGTGCGCCTTCACCAGTCCGCGGCACGTGTGCGTGGCGACGAGCAGGGTCGTCTTCACCTCGACTTGGCGCACCCGGGTCAAGAGATCGTACAGACTCTCGCCCTCCAGCAGCTCCATCACCAGGAACGGCCGGTCGTCGAACATGCCCGAGTCGTAGACGTCGCAGATGTAGGGGCTGCGGATGGCCGCGGAAGCGCGGGCCTCGCGGATGAAGCGCTCGCGCACCACCCGCGACGTCAGCAGCTCGGCGGCGAGGATCTTCACCGCCACCCGCTTGCCGATGTCGATGTTCTCCGCTTCGTAGACCGCGGCCATCCCGCCGCGCCCGATCTCCTTCGTGACGCGGAACTTCCCCTCCAATACGGTACCGATCGGGACCTTTGACCTGTTCGGCGGGGGCATCTAGCTCTACTGCCGGAAGCGCTGCTGGGGCGGACGACGCGGCCGGGTGGGGACCAGCGGGGCCGGGGGACTATAGCCTCTTGCCGCTGAAAAGACTCGACCGTCGGGCCCGGCGCGCACCGGCGCCTACCCGCGCCTCGCCGGCAGGAATCGCCGCCGCAGCCCGGGCGGCAGATCCGCGGGACAATCGCCGATCAACGGCTCGAGCGCCGCCGCCGAGAGCGTGTGCCAGTACAGCACGCGCTGCGGCCGCGCGGGTGCAGGGCGGCGCCCGGGCGTTTTGCGGGCAAACCCGGCGTATCCGACCAGCTCCAGGCATTTCGCGAAGGTCTTCGCCGTGTAGGTCGGGTCCAGCGTGATGCCCGCGCGGCGGGCGACGCGGCTGGCGGCGTCGCCGTCCGCGGTCGGCCAGCCGTACCCGCGTCCCAGATGCCGCCCGTCCAGATCGAGCTGCCGGGCCAGGCCCCGCGGTCCCACGCCGATGCCCCGGCGCCGGGTCGCGCTCCAGGCGAGCGACAGCACGAGCGCCTCGCTGACCAGACGCGAGACGGCCACCTGCACGCCCAGCACGCGCGTTTCCGGCCGATACCGTGCCGCCCCGGCAAGCAGGCCCGCCACCGTCCCGCCCGAGCCGAGCGGCGCCACGATCACGTCTGGCTCGGGCAGCTCGCCCGCGTCGAATCTGGCCCGCCAGCTCGCTCATGGCGTCCACGTAGCCGAGCGTCCCGAGCGCGTTCGAGCCGCCAGCGGGAACGAAGTAGTCGCCGGGTCGAAGCAGCGTCGGCACCACCAGCGGCACCGTGGCCATCGACGGCGCGGTTCGCGCGTCGAGGCCGAGCGCGAGCCCCGCCTGCAGCGTCTGCTCCGCGTGCGGCGTCCAGGGTTGCGGACACAGCACCGCCGCCACGTCGAGCCCGCGCTCGCGGGCGAACACGGTGGTCGCCAGTACGTGATGACTGCCGAGCGCGCCGACCGTCACGATGCGTCGCGCGCCGCGGCGCTCGGCCTCGGCGATGATGTACTCGAGCTTGCGGATCTTGTTGCCGCCGTAGCGCGCGTTCACGACGCCGTCGTTCTTGATCCAGAGCTCGCCGTGCTCGCCGTCGAGCGCTGCCGCGTGGAACACCGGCGTCGGATAGCGACCGAACGTGTGACGAGCTGCGGACACCGCGCCGCGCCGTATACCACTCTTCATCTGGATGCCGGTCCGGCGCGGAATCCCGATACCGCGCCGGACCGGCAAACGGGCATCAGGGCTGTGGACATCCTGTGGAACGTCTGGAACGTCGGCGGCGGGGTGGAATAATCACATGGACCGGGGACAGAATCGGTCGCGAAACATTCCCGAAACCTCGGCACCGCTACTCGACGCCTAGCGATGCCGGCAAGGTGTCGTAGAGCTGGTTCCCTGGGGAGCGCGCAAGGCGCCTCCCCGGCACGCGGCCTGGGTGGTCGCAGCGAGTGGAGAGGCAAATGAAGAAGGTCGAGGCCATCATCAAGCCGTTCAAGCTGGACGAGGTCAAGGACGCCCTGTCCGAGGTCGGGATCCAGGGAATGACCGTCACCGAGGTCAAGGGCTTCGGGCGCACCGGCGGCAAGAAAGAGGTCTACCGCGGGTCGGCGTACGTCGTTGATTTCGTTCCGAAGGTGAAGATCGAGATCGTCATCCCCGACGAGCTCACGCATCAGGTCATCGACGCCATCGAGAAGAGCGCGAAGACCGGTCGCATCGGCGACGGCAAGATCTTCGTTGGACCCGTCGACGAAGCCGTGCGAATCCGTACCGGCGAGCGGGGCGAAGAAGCCATCTGATACGCCGCCCGCCGGGGGGCCAACCGCCCCGGACCCCGGACGCGATCGCTCCGCTTACCGCGGGCTCGCGCCGCTCGCTTTGGAAGTCACGTAGGCAGTCAGTCAGTCGAGCTACAGAAATAACGAGGCAGTCATGGATCCGAAGGAAGTCATCGAGCTAGGCAAGAAGCACGGCGCCGTCATGGTCGATTTGAAGTTCATCGACCTGCCCGGCAAGTGGCAGCACACCAGCGTTCCGTTCAAGCGGCTCAACGTCGAGGCGTTCGAGGACGGCTTCGGATTCGACGGTTCGTCGATCCGCGGCTTCCAGCCGATCAACCAGAGCGACATGCTCTTGATCCCCGACCCCGCCACGGCGGTCATGGATCCGTTCACGCAGCACCCGACGCTGTCGCTACAGTGCACGATCCAGGACACGATCACGCGCCAGAATTACTCGCGCGATCCGCGGCACATCGCCAAGAAGGCGGAGGCGTACCTGAAGACCACCGGCATTGCCGACACGGTGTTCTTCGGTCCCGAGGCGGAGTTCTTCATCTTCGACGACGTGCGCTACGAGATGGGATCGCGCGGCAGCATGTTCAGCATCGACAGCGTCGAAGCGGATTGGAACACGGGCAAGGACGAGGGTCCGAACCTGGGCCACAAGATCCGTCACAAGGAGGGCTACTTCCCGTGTCCGCCGAACGACACGCAGATGGATATCCGCACGGAGATCTGTCTGGCGATGGAGAGCGTGGGCATCGAGGTGGAGGTCAGTCACCACGAGGTCGCCACGGCTGGTCAGGGCGAGATCGACATGCGCTTCGACACGCTCACGCGCATGGCCGACAAGCTGATGTGGTTCAAGCACATCGTGAAGAACGTCGCCTACAAGCACAACAAGACCGCGACGTTCATGCCGAAGCCGATGTACGGGGACAACGGCAACGGCATGCACTGCCACCAATCGTTCTGGCGGGACGGCAAGCCGCTCTTCGCCGGCGATAGCTACGCCGGTCTCTCGGACGTCGCCTTGTGGTACGTCGGCGGCATCCTCAAGCACGCCAACGCGCTCGCCGCGATCACGAACCCCACCACGAACAGCTACAAGCGGCTCGTGCCGGGCTTCGAAGCGCCGGTGAACCTGGCCTACTCGAGCCGTAACCGCTCGGCGGCGATCCGCATCGCCACCTACTCGCCCTCGCCCAAGGCGCGGCGCCTGGAGCTCCGCTTCCCGGACGGCACCTGCAACCCGTACGTCGCCTTCGCCGCGATGATGATGGCAGGCCTCGACGGCGTGCAGAACAAGATCGACCCGGGCGACCCGCTCGACAAGGACATCTACTCGCTGTCGCCCGAGGAGCTGAAGGAAGTGCCGCGCATGCCCGCGTCGCTCGAATCGGCGCTCGACGCGCTCGAGCAGGACCACGAGTTCTTGCTGAAGGGTGACGTCTTCACGAAGGACGTCATCGAGATGTGGCTCGAGTACAAGCGCGAGCGCGAGCTCGCCCCGTCACGGCTGTATCCGACGGCGCTCGAGTTCCACCTCTACTACGACACCTGAGCCCGGACTCCCCCGGCCCCCGGCCCCGCGCCAGTCGGCGGCGCCAGTCGGCGCCGGCGCCGACTGGCGCCGGTGCCTCGGTGCGGGGTTGTATGCAGGCGGTCGTATGTAGGCAAACGTGAGGCTGCCCCGCGGCAGTGAGGTGTGTTAGCCTTCAGGATCACACCCCGTGGGCGACCACGACCTATACGAGACGACCGTCGAAGTCACCATCACGCGCGACGCCTCGGGCGCCGTGCGAATCGTCGCGCCTCATCAAGCGTATCTGGTGGTGATCGCCGGTCCGCGCCTCGGCCAGCGCGCCGCGCTCGGCGAGCAGCCGCTCGAGATTGGCCGCGGTACAGGCTGCGGGCTGCAGCTGGACGTGGACTCGGTGAGCCGCCGTCACGCGCGAATCGAATGGACCGGCGTGACCCATCGGCTTGTCGATCTGGGCTCGACCAACGGGACGTACGTCAACGAGGCGCGCATCACCGAGCGCGAACTGGCCGACGGCGACCGGCCCCAGATCGGCAAGGTGCTCTGCAAGTACATCTCCGGTGGCAATATCGAAGGCGCGTACCTCGAAGAGATCCAGCGCCTGATGCGCTACGACGGCCTGACCGGCGTGCACAACAAGCGTCACTTCGACGAATCGCTGCAGGCCGCCGTGTGGCGCACCCGGCAGGCACCGGCGCCGGTCGGCCTGATCGTCTTCGACCTCGATCACTTCAAGTCGATCAACGACACCCACGGCCACACGGCGGGCGACGCGGTGCTGCGCCAGGTGTCCTCGGCGGTCGCGTCCCAGGTCTCCGGCTCGCAGATGCTCGCTCGCGTCGGTGGCGAGGAGTTCGCCGTGCTCTGCCCGGGCCAGGGGCTGGGGGAGGTGCAGGTCACAGCCGAGCGCATCCGCGCCGCCGTCGCGGCCCAGCGCTTCTCGTTCGAAGACACCGTGATCCCGGTGACGGTGAGCCTGGGCTGCGCCGAGCGGCCGGCGGGCAGCGACGAGCAGGGGATTCGCCTGTACGAGCGCGCCGACGCGCAGCTCTACGCCGCCAAGAACGCCGGTCGCAACTGCGTGCGCTGAGCGCCCGCGCTCACTTCGGTGCGGGCTTGGTCACGGGCGTGTTCTCGCCCTGCTCGACGCTCCACGTCAGGTTGTCGACGAGCACCGTGGAGTCGAGGATGTGATCGCCCGCGTCCCAGATGGCGAAGCGGAACTTGATGATCTGGCCGGGCTGGACCTGCGCCTGCGTCTGGAGCCAGCCGGTCGCCGCGTGTCCCTCGAATCCGGTGCCCTGGAGCTCCCCCGTACCCTGCGGACAGGGGAAGTTCTTGCCGCCGGCGTTCTGCGCCTTGCACACCTCGAGGAAGCCGTTGTTCACGCTGACCGGGTTGCCCTGGCTGTCGAACGACACGTTGCTGTTCTGCGAGTTCGGCGGCGCCGGAGCCATGAGCGCCACGAAGAAATCGTTGTATTCGCTGCAGATCCAGTTCGGATACTCGAAGGTGTAGAAGTCGAAGTCGAACTTCAGCGAGCTGGCGTTGCTCGGCGCCTTCACCTGGAACTCGAGCGCCGCGGGGTCGTTGGCCTGGCCGGTCGGGTTGACGCCGGGGCACGCCGGAGCGGCCACGGGGAAGCCGGCGGGCGCCGGGCTGGTCGTGCCCATCTTGGCTCCCTGCGGCGATTGGTAGTTCGGCATGCCCGGCGCGCGCGCCGTGCCGCTCGACAGCGCGAGCATGCGCGAGCCTTCTCGCGGCTGCACGTTCGCCCCGAACCCGGTCAGCAGCCCGTGCGACAGATCGTTCATGCCGCTAGAGCCGTCCGCCTTGACGTACTTGGCGCTGCCCGCCACATACCCCCAGGTCGTGCCGTCGGACTGACGACAGATGCCGAGCGCCTGGACGGCCGCGACGGGATCGCCGTAGCCGATGTCCACCGTCGCCTGGTCGCAGTTCAACGGCTCGTCGTCGGGCGTGCCGTTGCAGTCCTCGTCCACGCCGTTGCCCGGGATAGTCGTAGGCCGCCGGGTTCATCGCGGTCGAGCAGTCGTTGCAGTCGCCCTGGCCCGGCGTGAAACCGTCGCCGTCGCCGTCGACGTTGGGATCGGTCTGGTTGCACGGCGGATTGGGGTTGCCGGCGCTGCCGCCGTTGCCGCCGCCGCCGACGTTGATGCCGCCGGTGCCACCGGCTCCCGTGGCGGCGCCGGTTCCACCAAACCCGCCCGTCGCGCCGGAACCGCTGCCAGTCGAGCCGCCGCCTGGGATGGTGCTGCCGCCGCTCGCGCTGGAGCAGGCGAACAATCCGGCCGCAGTCAGCGCGCACAGAGCCGTCGTATAAGAAGCAATCCTCAGCATGGTCGTCCGCCTTCCGTAGCGGCCGCCAAGCCGCCTGGATGCGCCTCTAGAGTAGCGGGCCGCCACCGCCCTGTCACGCGCGGCGGCGTCGACAGGGCGGTGTTCCACGCTTCAGCGCACAGTGCCGACGGATAAATCCAAGCGGCGCGTACGCGCGGCCGACCTCAGCGGCGTGCGGCGCCGGCGCGGGTCGCGCCCTTGCGCTTCGGCTTGGCGGGCGCGCCGTTCGGCTTGCTCGCGCCGTTCGCCTTGCCGGCCTTGGCCGGCTTGCGCGTCGAGGCGCGCGTGCGCAGCAGATCGGCAGCGAGCTCGCCGGCGCGATCGGTGCGCTCCCAGCTGAACTCGCGGCGTCCGAAATGCCCGTAGGCCGCCGTGGGACGGTAGATCGGAGCGAGCAGGTCGAGCTCCTCGATCAGCGCCTTGGGGCGCATGTCGAACTTGTCGGCGACGTACTTCTGCAGCTTCACCTCGTCGACCTTGCCGGTGCCGAAGGTGTTCACGTACACGCCGACCGGCTTGGCCACGCCGATGGCGTAGGCGATCTGCACCTCCGCCTTGCGAGCCAGGCCTGCGGCCACGATGTTCTTCGCGACGTAGCGCGCGAAGTAGCACGCCGAGCGGTCGACCTTCGACGGGTCCTTGCCGCTGAACGCGCCGCCGCCGTGACGGCCCATGCCGCCGTAGGTGTCGACGATGATCTTGCGCCCGGTCAAGCCCGCGTCGCCGAACGGACCGCCGATGACGAAGCGTCCCGTCGGGTTGATGAAGTACTTCGTGCCCTTGTCGAGCAGCTTCGCGGGCAACGACTTCTTGACCACGAGCTCCATGACGGACTCGCGCAGCGTCTTGTACTTCACGTCCGGCGAGTGCTGCGTCGAGATCACGACGGCGTCGATGCGCTTCGGACGATCGTTCTCGTACTCGACCGTGACCTGGCTCTTGGCGTCGGGCCGCAGGAAGTCGACCTTCTTGCCTTTGCGGACCGCGGCGATCTGACGCATCAGCGCGTGCGCGTACATGATCGGTGCGGGCATCAGCTCCGGCGTCTCGTCGCAAGCGTAGCCGAACATCAGCCCCTGGTCGCCGGCGCCCTGCTCCTTGAACAGCCCCGTGCCCTCGGTCACGCCCTGGGAGATGTCGGGCGATTGCGGCTCGATCGCGGTCAAGATGCCGCACGTCTCGTAGTCGAAGCCCATCGACGAGTCCGTGTAGCCGATCTCCTTGATCGTCTGGCGCGCGATCGACCCGAAGTCCATCCACGTCTTGGTGGTGATTTCGCCGGCGATCACCACGAAGCCGGTCTTGCACAGCGTCTCGCAGGCGACGCGGCTGCGCGGATCGCCCGTGAGCGCGGCGTCCAACACCGCGTCCGAGATCTGGTCGCAGATCTTGTCGGGATGGCCTTCGGATACGGACTCGGATGTAAACAGATAGCGGCTCATTCGTTCTCCGTGGCTGTCGTGCGGCCGTGGGCGTCGCCGTTCTGGAGAATTCCTTCCCGACGCCCGGAGCCGGCGGCGCGGACCCTAACCCGGTTCGGGGAGCACCCGCAACCCGGGCCGCGCTGCGCCGGCCGACCACACAGGGGAGCCTCGACCTAGCACAAATTCGCGGGCTCCGCCTGGATGCCGGTCCGGCGCGGTAGCGCGCGCCGCGAGCTTCCGCGCCGGACCGGCAAACCCAATCAGTCGGTTCAGTCGCGCTTCGCCGGGCGGCGCGCGAGCAGGGCGTCGATGGTGCGCACGAGCTCACCGGCGTTGGCCGGCTTGGTGAGGTACACGTCGGCGCCGGCGTCGTAGCCGCGGAGCGTGTCGAGGCGCGCGTCCTTGCTCGTCACCATCACGATCGGCACGCCCTGGTAGCGCGGATCGGCGCGCAGCGCGCGGGCAAGCTCGTAGCCGTCCATGCGCGGCATCATCACGTCCGTCGAGACGGCGTCGAAGGTCGTGTGCTTCGCGGCCTCGAGCGCGACCGCGCCGTCTTCGGCGGCGACCACGTCGAAGCCCGCGGCTTCGAGCTCGCGGCGGATCGCCTCGCGGATCAAGTCGCTGTCCTCGGCGACGAGGATGCGCGCGCGCTTGCTCGCCTTGGCGCGTTCGCGCGGCGGCGCCGGGCGCGCGCGAGCGACGGCGGGCTGACGCGCGCGGCGGGCGACCTCGGCGAGATCCACCACCAGCAGCACGCGATCGCCGATCAGCGTCGCGCCGGCGGCGCAGGGTGCGCTCGCCAGCAGCGGACCCAGCGACTTGATCACGACCTCGTGGCGGCCGAGCACCTGCTGCACGCCGAGCCCGAGCCGATCGGTGGCGATGTCCACGATCACGATGCTGGACTCGCGCGCCTCGCCCAGCGAAGCGTCGCCTTCCAGGCCGAGCACGTCGGCGAGGTCGACGACCGGGACGAGGCGGTCGCCGACGCGCAGGCACACGCCGTCGGCGACGTGCTCGAGGTCGCTCGCGCTCACGCTCTGCGCGCTGAGCACGGCGTCGAGCGGGATCGCCACGAGCTCGCCGCCGATGCGCGCGGCGAGCACCTGCGTGATCGCCAACGTCAGGGGCAGTCGTAGCTCCATCGTCGTGCCCGCGCCGGGCGTGGAGTCGAGGTGGATGCTGCCCTTGAGCTTGCCGATGGCGTCGCGCACCACGTCCATGCCGACGCCGCGCCCGGACACGTCGGACACCTGTGCGGCCGTGGAGAAGCCGGCGCGGAAGATCAGGTCGAAGCTCTCCTTTTCGCCCAGCGTGTCGGCTTCGGCCTGGGTGATGACGCCCTTCTCCACGGCCTTCGCGCGCAGCTTCGCCGGATCCATGCCGGCGCCGTCGTCGGCGATGGTGACGACGATCTGTCCGCCGCGCTGGGACGCGCCGAGCCGGACCGTGCCGGCGCGCGGCTTGCCGCTATGTTCGCGGACCTCCGGGCGCTCGACGCCGTGGTCGACGCTGTTGCGCACCAGGTGCAACAAGGGATCCTCGAGGCGCTCGACGAGCACCTTGTCGAGCTCGGTCTCCGCGCCCTCGAGCACGACCTCCACTTCCTTGCCGAGCTTGTGGCTGAGCTCGCGGACGGTGCGCTGGTACTTGTTGAACAAGCGCGCGATCGGCACCATGCGGAGCTTCATCACGTTGTCGCGGAGCTGCCCGACGGCGAGCCCGAGACCGCTGATGCCGGCGTCCAGATCGCCGAAGGTCTCGGTCAGCACGCGCTCGGTGCGCTGCAGCTCGTCGACCAGCGGCGACTTCGAGCCGTTGAGCGCCGCGGCGAACTTCTTGCGCAGCTGCGCGACCTCGCGCAGGAGCGCACCTTGCGTCTCGGCGGCCGCCGTCAGCCGGCCGCGCGACAGCACGATCTCGCCGACCAGGTTGAGCAGCAGATCGACCTTCTCGAAGTCGATGCGCAGCGTCGCCTGCGCCGTCGGTGCCGCGGGCTTGGCTGGAGGATGTCGGTCCGGCGCGGAAACCGCGGGCATCGCCCGGGCGGCGGACGCCGGCGCGGTGGCCGCCGGCGCTGCGGGCGGCGCCGGCGCTGCGGCGGCCGGCGCCAGCGACGGGTCGGCGAGGCGCCGCAACAGATCGCGGGCGTCGACGTCGATGGGTTGGCGGGCGCGGGCTCGATCGAGGATCGCGCGCAACACGTCGAGCGTCTCGAGCAGGATGTCGATGAGCGCGCGGTCACACTCGCGCTTGCCGTCGCGCAGCTCGCCGATCAGGTCCTCGGCGCGGTGCGCGACGCGGTTCATCTTCTTCAGGCCCGCGAACGCGCTCGAGCCCTTGAGCGTGTGCAGATCGCGGAAGATCTCGTTGACCAGCTCGGGATCCGTGCCGCGCTGCTCGAGCACGAGCAAGCGCTCGGACAGGCCGTCGAGGCGCTCCACGCACTCGTCGAGGAACGCCGCCAGCATGTCCTCGGCGAGCTCGGGCACCCACGTGCGCTCCGCGGGATCCTCCGGCTCGAGATCCGTCGCGGTCGCCGCCGGCGCGGACGGCGGCGTCGGCGCGGACGGCGCCGCCGGCGCGGGCGGGGCAGCGGGCTTCGTCGGCGGTGGCGCCTCGGCGGCGCCGCCACCGAGCGAGCGCGCCAGCTCGCGAAGCGCCGTCTCGTCGACGCGCGCGCCGGACGCGTCGTGCTCGCCCAGGGCGAGCGCCGCGCGCTCCAGCTCGTCGAGTGCGCTGCCCAGCTTGTGCGCGTCGCCGCCCGCCGCGGCGACGATGGCGCGCGCGAGCTCCGCCGGTCCGACCGCGCCGAGCAGCGTCGCGTCCACCGCGAACGGCAACATCGACGCGGCGAGCTCGCGCGCGCGCTCGTCGCCGGAGGCGTCGAGCGCGACGCGAGCGGCCTCGATCCGCGCCGGCGCGAGCGCCAGGAAGAGCTCGTACAGGTCCGGGGACTCGAGCGGCACGGGGCGAATCTACCGCAACTCGGCCGTGCGCCGCCCGGCGCCCGGGAGGGCCTGCAAATTTGCGCGGCAAACGCGAAGATCGCATCGGGCTCTGCGAATTTGCGGGGCCTCCGTTCCGCCTCCCCGCGGGATTCCGCGCCGGACCGGCCATCCTCCGGGAATGCGCGGGGCGCGCCGGCGATTGGCACTGGAGCATGAGCGACAGCGGCGAGTGGGTGCGGTTGCCCGGGCTGTTCCCGTGGGGAGAGGTGTGCGACCTGTTCGCCGACGAGGCCGGCCACGACGATGCGTGGCGCTTCACCGTGGTCCTCGACTCGGTGGGAGCGGACGACATCGCGCTGTACGTGGTGCACGCCGCTGCGGGTTCTCGCGCGCGCCGTCGCGCCGCGCGCACGTCGGTCCAGCAGCTTTCCGGCCTCGCGAAGCCGTAGCCGCACAAACTGCACCACGTTGCATCCGTTTGCAGATCCTGCACAGGCGTGGCGTCGCGGGCGGCCACAGGCCGCGCTTTTGTCTGGCACCGATTCTTGCAAGGGCTCCGGGCAGGAGGCCGATCATGAGGTTCTACATGGCGCTCGCCGTCTCGCTGCTCGCCAGCGGCTGCGGCGGGAGCAGCGGGGGGCAACAGTTCTTCACGGGCGGCGCCGACGCTGGCGGTGCTGGCGCGGGTGGTGACGCCGCCGTCGGCGGCGATGCAGCGCCGTCTCCGCCGCTCACCGGCCCCGCACCGACGCCCCGGACGCTCGCCGACGACGCCGTCGGCATCGTCGGCGTCACGGCCGACGGTCAAGTCATCTACCGCAACGCGGACTCGTTGGTCGCGATGCGTCTCGACGGATCCGAGCGTACGCCGCGTGTGATCAGCGATCAGAGCGGTACCGTCCAGATCCGCGGATCGATCGTGTTCCAGTTCGTCGACATCGACTGGACCACGAACCTCGGCAAGCTGACGATCTGGAGCGCGGACGGCGAAGCTCACGAGGTCGGGACCGCGCTGTTCGGCGAGGACACCACGGTCGCCAGCGCCGACGGTGGCCGCGTGGCGTACGTGACGCACGTCACCGGGACCAGCGCCGATCTCGTCGTCGCGACGCCCGACCTGGGCAAGACGACGACCGTCGTTCCGCAGGTCGGGCTCGGCTCGCAGGCGACGTGCCGTCCGAGCTTCGGCTTCGTCGGCGACAGCCTGATTGCCGCGTGGTGCAAGCCCGGCGAGATGAAGGCGTCGCTCGATCGTTTCGACGCGCCGGGCTTCGAGCCGCGCCGCGTCGCCACCGACGTCGGCACGGTCTGGTCGGCCGACACGGCCGGCAAGCATTTCGTCTACGTCGACAGCGCGGCCCACGCCTTGTTCAACGACGGCAAGAGCAGCGTCCCCGTCGACGACAACGTGGGCTGGGCGATGATCCTGCCGGACGCCTCGGCGACGCTCTACACCGTCGGCGATCAGCTGCGGCGCTCCGCGCTGCCCGACGCAGCGGCGACGCCGATCGTGACGAGCAAGTTCGTGTCGCGCGTCGCGCTGAGCCCGGACAACGGCTACGCCCTGTACTCCACCGTGTTCAACTACGATCGGGGCACGCACCAGGATCTGCGCATCACGCCCACCGACGTGTTCACGCTGCACCCCGTCGTGCTCGTGGCGGACGCGACGGCGGAGGTGCCGGCCTCACCGTTCACGCGCGACGGGCGCTGGGTGCTCTACCTCGCCGGCGACGGCAAGAAGACGCTCCACCTGGTGTCGGTGGACGGCTCGGGCGCGGCCAGCATCGACGACGTGGGCACGATGATCGCGGCGCACGGCTCGCGCGTCGTCTACTCGCACGCGTTGAGCGATCCCGCGAAGTACCCCGTGACCGCCGAGCTCGCCGTGGTCGACGCCGCGTCTCCCGCACAGCCGCTGGAGCTTGCCGCTGCCACCACCGACGGCCGACAGTTCGAGCTGACGGCCGACGGTCGGCAGCTCGTGTACATGAAGCCGAACGAGACCGGCGGCGCCGCGAGCCTGATGGTGCAGGAGATCCCGTGATCTGCGATTTCACGATTCTCGTGACGCACATCAAGGGCATGCAGAGTCCGCACGACGCGCTGCGGCGAGCGCATGCGTTGCGGGGCGACTCGCGACCGCGCGCAGGAAGTGCGGAGCTGCTGCGAATTAGACAATGAGTTTGCGCGTGATTATCGCGCGAAACGTTTCAAGTCTGTTTCCCATCACAGCCCGGGGCACGGGCCGTGCACGGCTTGCACCGCCGACGTAGGCAAAGCGTCGGGGGCGGAGAGGTCAGCCGTGGCAAGACGAGCAAGCTGGGTGACGGAAGCGCTCGAGTCGCGGCGCGTGACGCGACGCGACTTCGTGCAGTTCTGCGGCGCTGTGGCCGCGTATTTCTCCCTGCCATCCGCGGCGGCAGCGGAGCTGGTCCAGGCGGTGGAGAAGTCCCTCAAGCCATCCTTGGTGTGGCTGGAGTTCCAGGACTGCGCGGGCAATACCGAGTCTTTCCTGCGCGCGAGCAAGCCGACAGTCGCCCAGGTGATTCTCGATGCGATCAGCGTCGACTATCACGAGACGATCATGGCCGCCGCGGGCGCCCAGGCGGAGGCCGCGCTCGCATCCGCGATCAAGGAGCACAAGGGCCAGTACATCGTCGTGATCGAAGGCTCGATCCCGACGGCCCATGACGGCATCTATTGCACGGTGGGCGGCAAGACGGCGCTGTCGATCGCGCGCGAAGTGTGCGAGCACGCGGCCGCCACCATCGCCATCGGTACCTGCGCGGCGTTCGGCGGCTTGCCGGCAGCCTCGCCGAACCCCACCGGCGCGATGGGTGTCGCAGATGCGATCCCCGACGTGAAGAACCTGGTCAACCTGCCGGCGTGTCCCGCCAACGTCGAGAACCTGACGGCGCTGTTGGTCTACTACCTCGCGTTCAAGCGCTGGCCGCCGCTTGATAACGAGCACCGTCCGCTCTTCGCGTACGGAAAATCGATCCACGACAACTGCGAGCGCCGCGCGCACTTCGACGCCGGACAGTACGTCGAAGAGTGGGGCGACGAGGGGCACCGCACCGGCTACTGCCTGTACAAGATGGGCTGCAAGGGGCCGGTCACGTACCAGAACTGCCCGGTGGTGCGCTGGAACGAGGCGACGAACTGGCCGATCGGGTGCGGACATCCGTGCATCGGCTGTGCGGAGCCGGCGTTCTGGGATCGCATGACGCCATTCTACAAGCACCTGCCGCCGGTGCCGGGCTTCGGCGTCGGGTCGAACATCGACCACGTGGGTCTGCTGGCGACGGCGGGCGTCGGCGCCGCGTTCGGCGCGCACGGCGTTATCAGCGCGGCGCGGCTCGTGAAGCAGCGGCGCGACGAGCGACGCCAGAAGCCGTCCGCGCCCAAGCCGTCCGGCGGTGGTGCAAGCGCTTCGCCTGATCAGCGACCGGCACCGGCAAAGGGCGTTCCGGACGACGACGCGGATGAAGGGAGCGAAAAGTGACGCACGTTGTGGTCGACCCGGTGACCCGCATCGAGGGGCACCTGCGCATCGAGGCGGAAGTGGACGGCGGCGCCGTGAAGGACGCCTGGTCGTCGTCGACGATGTTCCGCGGCGTCGAGCTGATCCTCAAGGGGCGGGACCCGCGCGATGCGTGGGCGTTCACGCAGCGTATCTGCGGCGTGTGCACGACGGTGCACGCGATCGCATCGATCCGCGCCGTGGAGAACGCCGTCGGTGCGAAACCGCCGCCCAACGCCCGGATCCTCCGCAACATCATCATGGCCGCACAGATGGTGCAGGACCACGTGGTCCATTTCTACCATCTGCACGCCCTCGACTGGGTGGACATCGTGTCGGCGCTGTCCGCCGACCCGTACAAGACAGCGCAGCTTGCCCAGTCGATCTCGGACTGGCCGATGTCGAGCATGAGCTACTTCACCGGCGTGCGCGACAAGCTGAAGAGCTTCGTCGACCGCGGGCAGCTCGGTCCGTTCGCCAACGCATACTGGGGTCACAGCGCCTACAAGCTGCCGCCCGAGGCGAACCTGATGGCGGCCGCGCACTACCTGCAAGCGCTCGACTTCCAGCGCGACTTCATCCGCATCCACGCCGCGCTCGGCGGCAAGAATCCGCACCTGCAGAGCTTCCTCGTTGGCGGCATGGCGACCCCGGTCGACGCGGACAAGCAGGCGTCGCTCAACATGGGCACGATCGCGGAGCTTCGGGCGGCCGTCGCCAAGGGGCGCGACTTCGTCAATCGTGTCTACATTCCGGATCTTCTCGCAGTCGCCTCCTTCTACAAGGACTGGGCAGGCTTCGGGGCTGGCGTCGGCAACTACCTGGTGTACGGCGAATACCCGGAGGACGACTCGAGCAAGCCGACGCAGTTCTTGCCGTCCGGCGTGATCCGCAACAAGCAGATCGGCAAGATCGAGGCGTTCGATCCGGGCAAGATCACCGAGTACGTCACCCACTCCTGGTACGAGTACGGCGGCGGCGACAAGAAGGGGCTGCACCCGTCGAGCGGCGAGACGAAGCCGAACTACACGGGCCCGAAGCCGCCCTACGAGCGCCTCGACACGTCGGCCAAGTACAGCTGGCTCAAGTCGCCGCGCTACGACGATCTGCCGATGGAAGTCGGGCCGCTCGCGCGCATGCTGGTCGCCTACGGGCGTGGTCACAAGCAGGTGAAGCCCGCAGTGGATGGCGTGCTCGCCAAGCTCGGCGTCGGGGCGGAGGCATTGTTCTCGACGCTGGGTCGGGTCGCCGCGCGCGGCATCGAGACGCAGATCCTGGCCGAACGCATGGGCACATGGGTCGACGCCCTCGCGGCCAACATGGGTCGCGGCGATCACGCGATCGTCGACAATTCCAAGTGGGATCCGTCAACGTGGCCGGCGGACGCCACCGGCGCCGGTTTCCACGAAGCGCCGCGTGGCGCGCTCGGGCACTGGGTCCACATCAAGGACGGCATCATCGACAACTACCAGTGCGTCGTGCCCAGCACGTGGAACGCCGGCCCGCGCGACGCCGCCGGCAAGCAGGGTCCCTACGAGGCGGCGCTCCTCGGCACGCCCGTCGCGGACCCTGCGCAGCCGCTGGAGATCCTGAGGACCGTGCACTCGTTCGATCCGTGCATGGCGTGCGGGGTGCACGTCCTGGACGGCGAGGGTGCCCAGATCATCGAGGTCAAGGTCAGATGACCACGACGACGCCGCCCGGCGCCGCCGGGTGGGGAGAAGGCGAACCGCGCGAACGCATCCGCGTCTGGGATCTCGTGGTGCGCGTCACGCACTGGACGATCGCCTTCTCGATCCTGGGGCTGTCGATCACCGGCATCTACATCGGGCATCCGTACATCGTGGTCGCCGGGCAAGCTCGCGATCACTTCGTGATGGGCACGATGAAGGTCGTGCACTTCTACTTCGCGATCGCGTTCACGCTCGCGGCGCTGACGCGAATCGTGTGGATGTTCGTCGGCAAGCGCCACGCGCGCTGGTTCAACTTGATCCCGACCACGCGCGAGCGCTTCAAGGAGATGCGCGAGACGGCGGCATTCTATCTCTTCTTCCGCAACCACCCGCCGCACTGTCCCGGGCACAACCCGCTGGCCGGCGCGGCCTACGTGTTCGTGTTCGGGCTGTATCTCGTCATGATCGCCACCGGGCTAGGGCTGTACGCCGGCGAGGCGCACGCGGAGTACATGCGCTCTTTCCACTTCCTGCTCACGCTGTCCGGCGGACCGCAGATGGCGCGCTACATCCATCACATCGTGATGTGGCTGCTCATCGGCTTCTTCGTCCACCACCTGTACAGTGTGATCTTGATGGCGGTGAAGGACCAGAACGGTATGATCGACTCGATCATCACCGGCGACAAGTGGATGGTCCGGAGCCGGGTGGAGAAGGATTGCGCCTTGGAGGCGAAGTTCGCGGCAAAGCGGGACCGCTCATGACCGACACGGCCCGGTCGCTGCTGATACTCGGGCTGGGCAACATCCTCCTGGGCGATGACGGCGCGGGCGTCGTCGCCGTGGAGCGGCTGTCGGGCCGCTACGATGCGCCGGACGGTGTGCGCGTGCTCGATGGTGGCACGCTCGGGCTGTCGCTGTTGCCGTACCTGGCGGATGCAGAGCGCGCGATCCTGGTCGACGCGGTGCAGGCGGACGCGCCGCCCGGGTCGCTGGTGCGGCTGCAGGGCGAGGCCGTCGCCCACGCGTCGATGCATCGGCTCAGCGTGCACCAGATTGGCGTCGCCGATCTGCTCGACGGGGCGCGCTTGCTCGGCCAGCTGCCGTCGGAGCTGATCCTCGTAGGCGTCGTGCCCGAAAGCATCGACCTGCGTGTCGGCTTGAGCATGCCCGTCGCCGAAGCCATGGAGGGTCTGGTTTGTCGGGTCGCCCTGGAAGCGGCGCGGCTGGGTTACCCGTTCAAGGAGCGAAGCCAATGTGTCTCGGCGTCCCCGGCAAGGTGATCGCGGTCGACGGCCTGATCGCCAGCGTCGACTTCTGGGGCGTGCAGCGCGAGGTGCGCCTCGACGTCGTGGACGAGCCGGTCGCGCCGGGCGACTATGTGCTGAATCACGTCGGCTACGCGATCCGCCGCATTCCCGCCGACCAGGCCGAGGCGACGCTCGCGCTCTACCAGGAGCTGCTCGAGCAGGCCGACGAGGGTGACCTGATGCGCCAGGACGTGCAGGGAGAAGTCGATCAATGAGCCGCGTGGACGTCGATGTCCGCCAGCTCAAGTTCCGCGATCCGGCGCGGGCCCGCGCCCTCGCCGACGCGCTCGGGCGCCTGACGAAGGAGATTGGTCGCGATCCGGTCAGCGTGATGCATGTGTGCGGCAGCCACGAGCAGGCGATCGCGCGCTACGGCTTGCGCGAGAGCTTCCCGAAGGCGCTCGACGTGTTCATGGGCCCCGGCTGCCCGGTGTGCATCACCGATCTGCCCGAAGTGGACGAAGCCGTGGCGCTCGCCGGCGACGGCGTGCGCGTCGCGACCTACGCCGACATGCTGCGCGTGCCCGGCACTTCGAAGTCGCTCGCCGACGTCAGGAGCGAGGGCGCGCCGGTGGAGGTCGTCTACAGCGTCGCGCAGGCCGCGGAGCTCGCCCGCGACAGCACGGAAGAGGTCGTCTTCTTCGCGACCGGGTTCGAGACCACGGCGGTCGCGACGGCGGCGGTGCTGCTGTCGGATCCGCCGCGGAATTTCTCGGTGCTGTCGGCGCACAAGTACATCCCGCCGGTGATGGAAATTGTCGCCGAGATGCCCGGCACGCGCGTCGAAGGGTTCCTGGCCGCGGGGCACGCCGCCACCATCACCGGCTCTGCGATCTTCGAGCCGTTCGTCGAGCGCCACCAGATCCCGGTCGTGATCGCGGGCTTCGAGCCGCTCGACATCCTGGCCGGACTGGTGGCGCTGCTCGAGCAGATCCGGGACCGGCGCGCGGCGGTCGAGAACCTGTACCCGCGCTGCGTGACGCGCGAGGGCAACCTGCCGGCGCAGCGCATGCTGTGGCAGGTGTTCCGTCCCATCGGTGGCCGCTGGCGCGGAATCGCGCACATTCCCAACGGCAACCTGCGTCTGAAGGACGAGCTCGCGGCGTTCGACACGCGCAAGCGCTTCGACATCGACGTCTCGCGGCTGTGGGAGACCGCGCCGTCGCGCCTGACCAGCCAGTGCATCTGCGGCGACATCATGAGCGGGATCGCGTCGCCGCACGACTGCAAGCTGTTCGGCGGCTTGTGCCAGCCCGAAGCGCCGGTCGGCGCGTGCATGGTCAGCACCGAGGGCACGTGCCGCATCTGGCACCAGTACGGTGGCCGCCCGGATCTGGGAGACGTGGCATGAAACCCATCGACGGCGAGCGCATCGGCATGAAGCACGGCGCCGGCGGACGCGCGATGCGCGGGCTGATCGAAGACGTGTTCGTGCGTGGCTTCACCGACGGCATCGAGATGCGGCCCGGCGATGTCGGGCTCGCCGACATGGACGACGGCGCCGCGCTGCGCGTCGGCGAGCGCTGGCTCGTGGTCACCACCGACTCTCACGTGGTGAGCCCGCTGTTCTTCCCGGGCGGCGACATCGGGCGCCTTTCGATAGCCGGAACCGTGAATGATCTCGCGATGATGGGCGCGACGGACGTGATCGGGCTGACGTGCGCGATAATCGTCGAGGAAGGCTTCCCGCGCGCCCAGCTCGAGCGCGTGCGCGCGTCCATGAGCGCGACCTGCCGCGAGGCGGGCGTGCGCGTCGTGACCGGCGACACCAAGGTGATGGGGAAGGGCGAGCTCGACGGCTTGCTCATCAACACCGCCGGCGTCGGCTTCGCCGATCGCGTGGTGCGCGACGCGGGGCTGCGCGTCGGCGATCGTGTCCTGGTGAGCGGTAGCATCGGCGACCACGGGCTTGCGGTGCTCGCCGCGCGCAAGCAACTGGGCCTCGGCGACGCGCTGCGCTCGGACGTCGCGCCGCTCGGCTCACTGGTGCGCGCGCTGCTCGACGCGGTCGGCGAGGGCGTCGTGGCGATGAAGGATCCGACCCGTGGCGGCGTCGCCAGCAGCTTGCAGGAGATGGCGAAGAAGAGCGGCGTGGGCGTCGTGCTCGACGAGCAAGCGATGCCGCTCAGCGAGCCGGTGCGCGCCGCCTCCGATCTGCTTGGCATCGATCCGCTGCACGTCGCCAACGAGGGCAAGGTCGTCATCGGCGTACGCGCGGAAGCGGCGGACCGCGCCCTTTCCGCGCTTCGCCGACATCCCCGTGGAGTAGACGCGGCGATCGTCGGCACTTGCATCGCCGAGCACGTCGGCGGCGTGATCGTGGACACCGGCTTCGGCAAGCGGCTCTTGGCCGAGCTCGACGGCGAGCCGCTGCCCCGGATCTGTTGAGGCCAGCATGAATCCGATTGTCGTGACCCGTGACGGACCCGGAGGCGCGGTGGGGATCATTTCCATCGAACGTCGCGAGCGTTTCAATTCGTTGGATGTCGAGACGGCGCGGAATCTCCGCAAGGCGGGTCTCGCGCTGTGTCGCGATACCGGCGTGCGCGCGCTGGTGATCCGCGGCAGCGGCGGCGTGTTCTGCAGCGGCGCGGATCTGAAGTACATCCACCGCGGCGGCGACCAGAGCGATATCGGCTATCTCGTCGCGGGGCGCGAGGTGAAGTTCGGCTACGGCGAGATCTTCAAGCAAATCCTCGAGTACTTGCACAGCACCATCAGCGAGATCCGCCGCGCGCCGAAGCCGGTCATCGCCGCCGTGGACGGCATCGCCGCCGCGGGCGGCCTGGGCCTCGCGCTGTGCTGCGATCTCGTGATCGCGTCCGAGCGCTCGAGCTTCGAATACGCGTACTTCAAGACCGGCTTGTCGGGCGCCGAGAGCACGACGTTCTTCCTGCCGAAGCTCATCGGCCTGCGACGCGCGGCGGATTTCGCGTTTCTCGGCGGGCGCGTCGATGCACGGAAGGCGCACGAGCTCGGCCTGGTGAGCGAAGTGGTCGCCGACGCCGTCTTCGCCGATCGCACGGCGGAGCTAGCGCGGCGGCTCGCCAGTGGTCCGACCTCCGCGTACGCGGCGGCCAAGCGGCTGATGAACGAGGCCGCGGGCGTCGATCGCCTCGACTATCACCTCGATCGCGAGATCGCCGATCTGGCGCGGAGCGCCGACAGCGCCGACTTCGCCGACGGCATCGCGGCCTTCTTCGAGAAGCGCGAGCCGGTCTTTACCGGACGGTAGGGCATGCACGAGTACTCCATCGTCGGATCGCTGATCGACCGCATCGAACGCGAAGCGGCGGCGCGCGGCGCGACGATGGTCACGGCAGTGTCCGTGAGCATCGGCGAGCTCAGCGGCGTGGAGGCCGGGCTGTTGGCGACGGCGTACGACACCTTCCGCGAGCGGACGATCTGCGAGGCCGCCGCGCTCCGCATCAAGAAGGTGCCGGCGCGTTGGGCCTGCCCGCGTTGCGAGCGCACAATCGCGCCCGGCGACGTGCTCCGCTGCGGCGAATGCGACAAGCCCGCGCGCCTCGTCGAGGGCGACGAGATCCTGCTCGACCGGATCGAGATGGAGGTCCCCGATGTGTGAAGACTGCGGCTGCGGCGACGCGGAAATCGTGCCCGTCGACGTGCATGACCGGATCCTCTCCGGCAACGACCGCCAAGCGCGGCACAACCGCGAGCATTTCGACGAGGTCGGCGTCTTCGCCGTGAACCTGATGGGCTCGCCGGGCTCGGGCAAGACGGCGCTGCTCGAAGCGACGGCGCAGGCGCTCGGCGGCAAGCGCCGGCTGTGCGCCGTGAGTGGCGACCTCGCGACGGAGAACGACGCCGATCGGCTGCGCGCTCGCGGCATCACGTCCAAGGCCATCACCACCGGTAACGCGTGCCACCTGGACGCGCAGATGGTCCACCACGCGCTCCACGGCTTGCCGTGGGCGGAGTCGGACTACTTCTTCATCGAGAACGTGGGCAACCTGGTGTGTCCGGCGGTCTACGATCTCGGCCAGCACCTGAACGTGGTCGCGCTGAGCGTCACGGAAGGCGAGGACAAGCCGCTGAAGTACCCGGTGATGTTCCGCAAGGCCGACGTGGTCGTGCTGACGAAGACGGACCTCTTGCCGGCGCTCCCCGACGTGTCCGTGCTCGCCATCAGCGACGCGCTCTCGCGCGTGATGCCGACCGCGCGCATGATTCCGCTGTCGGCGCGCACCGGCGCGGGCATCAGCGACTGGCTCGCCCTGCTCGAGCGGCGCTGACGTCGCGCGGGATACCGCGCCGGATCGGCATCCTCCCCTCCTACTTGGCGAGCGCGACCGCGAGGAACGCCGCGACCATCAGGCCCAGGTGGAGGCCCGCGGTCACGTACGCGAACACGACGCGTCCCATGCCGTGCTTGCCGGTGTTCAGCTTGATCGCCCGGTGCCCCAGCGCGGCGAAGCCGGCGGTGGGGAGCACGACCAGCGCGAGCATCCCGCCGGCGATCGGGAACAGATCCGTGGCGACGGACTTCACGTGCGACGCGTCGGCGAGGGGCGCGACCCAGAACATCCCCAGGGCCACACACAAGAGTCCCCAATACCCAGCCAGGATCGCCCAGATCGATCGCCCGACCGGGATGATCATGCGCATCACCGCGTCGCCCTCGGCGGGCTTCGCCGCTTCGCTCGGCGCGGTCACGCCGACCGCCTCGTGTGCGCGCACCCAGCTCGCGCCGTCGTCGGTGGACGCGAACACCATCGGCGCGACCAGCCCCGAGACGACGGCGCGCCGGAGATCCTCAGCCTCGTAGCGTAGCGGTGGCTGGCCGCGAACGACCTCTACGAGCACGAACCCCGCCATGCGCGGATGGTCGGAACGCTCGCGCGCGGCGTCAAGCGGCACGGTCAGAGCGCGAACGTAACCTTCGCCGGCCAGTCGCCGGGTGCCGGGTAGACGCCTTGCGAGAGCACGCGCTCGAGGCAATCGGCGATCGCGTCGGCGTGCTCGTCCGGCACGGCGATGCCGACGCTGGTTGCGGCGCCGGCGTAGGTCGGCCCGGCGTCGCCCGCGTCGTCGCCCGCGTCCGCGCCCGCGTCGGGTGGCTCCTGCTCGACCTGCTTCACGTACACCGTCGCCGTGAACGTGCCGGTCGCGCCGTGCTTGCACGCCGCGATCGCGTCGGCGGCGTGGCGTCGCACCTCGCTCGCTTCGGCGCTGGACCAGCTTGTCGGCGGGCGTGCGTCCTTGCCAAGCTCGAACACCAGGCTCGTCTTCACCACGCCGACCCTCCCGCCGACGGGCTTCGGCCAGCTCTGCGCGCGGAGCGCGTCGAGCATGCAGCGCTCCGTCATGCGATCACCGAGCGTTGTCTGCTTCGCGTAGCCGTAGGCGAGGCGCCCGCTCTCGCCGACGCCGAGCACCAGATCGATCTTGCCGGCGACAAGCTCGTTGCGATCCGCGCCGCGCTCCCAGCAGCGGTTGATCGCCGGGTCCGCCGCCTTCATCACCGCGTTCACGTCGTCCGGGTTCAGCCCGCCGACGTCGCCTTCGACCTGGATGCCGGGCGACGCATGTTCGCGGCGCGGGGCTTCGTTCGTCGGGCGGGGCGTTCCCGCCGTGGTCTGCGCAGCCGGCGGCTCGGCACTGGCGGGCGCGGCGGACGGCGGCGGCTCGCCATGGCCGCAGGCGGCGATCACGACGACACCGGACACGAGCGGCCACCAGCGCATGGCCGCGATCGGACACGCGATGGGGGAGGGCTGTCAACCGCCCTGACCGGCGTCATGGCGGGCGTGGCGGCAGCGCTGCGAAAATCCGCTATCACCCGGAGGGAGCATGACGAGGACTGCGCTCGACCCGTCGCTCGTGAAGTCCTTGTACGACCGCAAGGCGAAGAATTACGACGCCCAGCACGGCTTCGTGACGATGAAGTCGGACGACCGCGGGCGCGACCTCGTGGTGCAGCACGGCGTGCGCTCGGGCGACCGGGTGCTCGACGCGGGCGGCGGAACCGGCTCGACGGCGCTTCGCGCCGCACATGCCGCGGGATCCACCGGCCACGTCGTCGTCCTGGACCTGAGCCTGGGCATGCTCGAAGAGGCGGAACGAAAGGCCGAGGACGCCGGGCTCGCCGATCGGATGGAGTTCGTCGAGGGCGACATGCTTGAGCTCCCGTTCGACGACGCGAGCTTCGACGCCGTGCTCTCGACCTACAGCGTGTGCCCGCTCTACGACCCCGCCGCCGGAGCGCTCGAGCTGTACCGCGTGCTGAGGCGCGGCGGTCGACTCGCGGTCGCGCACTCGACCGAGCCCGAAAGCAAGCTCGTGCGCGCGCTCGCGTCGGCGGTGGAGAGCGTCGTGTGGCGCATCCCGTCGCTGAGCATGGGGTGCCGCCCTGTGTCCACGTTGCCCGCCCTGGAGAGCGCCGGGGCCCGCGTCGTCATGCAGCGACACTTCGGCGTGCCGCTGTGGCCGTTCGTGTTCTACGTGGTGGAGAAGCCCGGCTAACGTCACTGCGGAACGGGTTCGTCGGCGACGTCCTCGGTTGTGAGCAGGCCCTCGGGCGGGAGCTTGGCGATCTCCTTCTTGACCAGCTCTTGATGCTCGATCTCCTCGGCGCGCAGCGACTCGAGCAGTGCGCGGACGGCGGGTTCTGTCACCGTCTCGAGGGCGGCCACGAAGAACGCATGGGCCTTCTCTTCCGCCCGTAGTGCGGTCTCGAGCGCCGCCCGCGGCATCATGAACGCGCGCACCTCGTCGTACTCGGGCGCCTCGATGTCGAACAGCATCTCACGGGTGACGTCGCGCGGTTCCGCGCCGAAGAGCTCGATGCGCCTCTCGGTCAGCTGATCCATGTGCCGCCGCTCGTTCCCGCGCATGAAGCGGAAGAAAGCGGCGGCTTCCTCGTTGTGGTGCTTGACCATCTGGTCGGTGAATTCCTCGTAGCGCTCGGCGGCCTCTTCCTCGACGAGAACGGCGAGATCGAGCGCATCGCGAAGGCTCAGGGCCGCGAAATCGATAGAGCGAGTTGTTCCCATGCTGGCGGTCTTCCTGTTTCGAGCTACTTCTTGAGGAGCATGTCGAGCACGCGCTCGCGTGGCAGCGGAGTCGGGGCGCACGCGAGCTGACGCTCGCGGACCATGGTTCCGAACGTCGGCGGCGGCTCCGGATTCTTGTAGAAGACCCCGGTGTGCAGCTCCTCGTCGACATGCTGCGCGTAGCCCATCCCGGCGAGGCAGTCGGTCGGGTCGTGACCGAGGCTGGCGAGCGACTTCATCCGGGTGCGCTGGGTCTTTACCTGGTCCGTGTCCTCGCCGAAGGTGACGCACGGCGATCTCACGTTCAAGAACGAGAAGCCCGGATAGCGGATCGCCTGCTCGCAGAGGTCGGTCAGGCCGGCCATGTCCGCGGGCGTGCCTTGGGCCACGAAGCCAGCGCCGTAGGCGAGCGCGTACAAGAGCGGGTTCACCGGCGCCTCGAGGCTGCCGTAGCTCGAGGTCACCGTGCTGCAGCCCCTTTCGCGACGTGGGCGAGAGCTGGCCCTTGGTGAGGCCGTAGATCTGGTTATCCATCACGATGTACGTGATGTCGAGGTTGCGGCGAATCGCGTGCGGCACGTGGCCGCCGCCGATCGAGAAGCCGTCGCCGTCGCCGCCGGCCGCGATCACGAGCAGCTCCGGCGAGGAAAGCTTGATGCCTTGCGCGATGGGCAGGGCGCGACCGTGCACGCTGTTGAAGCCGTACGCGGTCGTGTAGCCCGGGATGCGGCTCGAGCAGCCGATGCCCGAGACGAAGGCGATCTCGTGCGGCGGCCGACCGATCGCGGACAGCGCGCGGAAGAGTGCTTGCAGCACGCCGAAGTCGCCGCACCCGGGGCACCAGATCGGCTTGAGATCGCTCTTGTAGTCCTTGGCCGTGAGGGTGTTCCGGTCGATCATGGGCACAGACATCGTCATGGGGCTATTCCTCCGCCGGAGGCCGGTTGCTGGCGCGCGCGTGTTGCAGGCCCATCGCCGCTTCGCGAAGCCGCGCCACGATCTCGGCGGGCTGGAACGGGTTGGCGCCGTCGCGCAGGAACGTGGTCATGCCTTTTGGCACGTCCACGAACATGCGCAAGATGCGGTAGAGCTGCCCCTGGTGCGATAGCTCGACGAATACGCCGGCGGTCACCGAGGCGAAGAACTCGGCGTAGATCGCCTCGGCGACGGGATACACCAGGTACGGGATCAAGAGCTTGCAGTCGAGCCCCTCGCTCGTGGCACGGGCCAGCGCCTCGCGGCACACGCCGGCCGAGCTGCCCCAGCTGAGGAGCGCGAGCGGTGCGCTGGGGTTGCCCTCGAAGATGAAGAGATCCTTGCGGTGCATGATCGGGTCGAGCTTCTTGAACCGCTTCTCGTTCATCCTGGCGTGCACGACGCCGTTGACGGTGGGATCTCCGTGCTCGCTATGCTCGATGCCCGCTGCCAGATAGTTGCCGCCGGGCATGCCGGGGTGACTCACAGGGCTGATGCCGGACTCGTTGAGGTGGAAGCGCGCGTAGTCCGCGAGCTCGTCACCACGCGGCTGGCGACGATCCTCGATCTTGTATCGCGACGGGTCGATCGGATCCGACGGTCTCCTTGCGCTGGGCGATCTCCTGATCGGAGAGGATCAGCACCGGGGTCTGATACGTCTCCGCCATGTTGAACGCCTCGACGGTGATGTCGAACGTGTCGGCGACCGTCGTGGGCGCGAGCACCGGGCGAAGCACGTCGCCGTGGGCGGAGAACGCTGCGGCGAACAGGTCCGACTGCTCGGGCTTCGTGGGCAAGCCGGTGGACGGGCCGCCCCGCTGCACGTCGAGGATCACCAGCGGCAGCTCGGCGATGCTCGCGAGGCCCATCATCTCCGTCTTCAGCGATAGGCCCGGACCCGACGTGGCGGTCATCGCCTTGTGACCCGCGTACGACGCGCCCAGCGCGGCGCCAATGCCCGCGATCTCGTCCTCTGCCTGCAGGACGGCCCCACCGAACTTCCAGATCTCGCGCGTGAAGAACTGCATCACCTCCGTCGACGGCGTGATCGGGTAGCCGCCGAAGAAGTCGCACCCGGCGAAGATCGCCGCAGCGGCGCACATGTCGTTGCCGTCGGTGAGGACCTTCTTCACCACGACCTTGGGGCGGTCCATCTTCCGCACCTCCTTGAGCGGGTGCTCGCGCGCGAATTCCTCGCCGAGGATGAACGCCTTCTCGTTGGCGGCCACGACCTCCGCGCCCTTCTTCGCGAGCTTCTTCCGCAAGCCCTGGAGGATCGCATCGCGCGCGATGTCGAACCAGCCGGCGATCAGGCCGAGCACCACGGTGTTCTTGGCCTTGTCGTTGCCCGTCGCTTGCCGCGCCATCTCGCCCATCGGCACGGCGAAGACCTCGCGCGGCGTGACGCCGGGGAGCGGCAGGTTGTCCGGCGCGACACCGGTCTTGGCCTCGTAGATGACCACGGTCGAGCCGTCGACCGGGAGCTCGTCGCCGAAACGGAGGAAATCCTCCCAATTGAGCGCGACGGCCACGTCGAGCGTGCCGCCCGGGTTGTAGATCCGGTCAATGGCCAGGCGCACGCGGCACGACGACTCGCCGCCGCGGATCTGCGAGCCGAAGCTCTTGGTCATGATCGCGTGGTAGCCCTCGAAGGCCGCCGCGGAGACCAGGGACTCGCCCGCGCTGACGATGCCGTCGCCGCCCGAGCCTGCCATGCCGATTACGATGTCGTTTGCCATCTTTGCTGCGGGAGCATACGGCCGCCACGCGCGCCGTGGCTTGACGTCGGACATGTCTCCCCCGGGTCGAGCGCGGGGCGCTGACGGCCGTAGCGGGCCCCGCGACCGGATTTCCGTCATGCGCCTGCGCTCGCTCATTGCGACGCGCGAGGTTCGGGGATCGCGTGCCTGGAGCGTCCTATGTGCCGGGCGCTCGACTACTGGCCGGCTGTTGCGGCACTATCGCCGGCTATGGCCCGCGGCAGCCAACCGGAAACCCAGCTCGACCGCGTCCTGCTTGCGATCGGTCACCCTACCCGGCGAGCGATGCTGGCGCAGCTCCGGGCAAAGAAGCGCGTCAGTATCTCGAGCCTCTTGAAGCTGTCGCGGGTCTCCTACAACTCGACCTGGAAGCACATCCTGATCCTGGAACGCGCGGGCCTGATCGAGCGGAAGCCGGCAGACGGACGGACCCTCCCGCTGGTGCTGCGGCCGGGGCCGCTCGACGAGCTAAGCGACTGGATGAACCCGTTCCAGCTCGACGAGCAGCAACCCGATGCTGTGCCGCGCGCGTCCAACGCCGGCGACGGCCATGTCGGCGCGCTCATCGATTCCTTCGTCTCCGATCTCGCCCACCTGGTCGCGCAGAGCGCGATCGACGCCGTGCGCGAGGCACTCGACCAAGGGACCGCGGCGAAGCCGAACGGCACGGGTGCCCGCGCGTCCGGTGGCGGCGTTCGGCGCGCCCGCGCGCGGAAGCCGGGGCGAAGAGCACGCCCGCGGCGCTGACAAGGCTGCTCCCGCGAGCGCCGCCGTCAGGGACAGTCCTTCAGTAGTTGGTAGCCGTTGTAGAGCGCGCTGCACGCCTGCTCGTCGGTCCCAGTCGAGACATCGTCGCACTGCTTCTGACTGATTTTCGAGCCCGGCGCCGCCACCGCGTCGGTGAACTGCTTGCTGCCGCAGCACGTCGCGAGCTCCGCGCACGTGTGCTGGCTGGCACCGCCAGTCCCCCCACTACCCGCGGCGCCGCCGGTCCCACTCGAGCCGCTATCGCTGCTACCACACGCAACGACGCCCAACGCCACCGCAACCAGGAATGCAGCCTTCATCGACACCATCTAGCGTATCGCTTGCTCGCGCGTCAATCTTCGCGAGGTTGTGCGCTCGCCGTGTCCCGGCCGCGGCTCGCGCTGCAGTTCTGGATGATTGCCGGTCCGGCGCGGAAGCGCGCTCCCGCGCCGGACCGGCAGAAGTCCTGGCGGCTGTCGGATAGCGGTGTGCCTCTCCCTCTTGCGCGCTGCCTTCCGTGCTGGTCCGTCTTCGACGAGATGCACACGCTGCTCACCGCATTGCGTGATGTGGGCTGGAAGGTGCGCCGGTTCTCTGCAGGCCGCGCATTGCTGTCAACGGAGCTCGCTGCCCGGTACGCAGGTCTTCCAAGCGCTGTGCCCGAGCCTCTTTCCGGTCTCGAACTCCGCTGCAGCCGGGACGAGACCGCGTGGTTCCAGGGCGGAGAAGCTTCGCACCCACTGTTGGTGTTCCTGGGCGGATGATGGTGGGCGCAAGATCATTGACGGCGGTTGTCGGATCGGCCGCTGGGCTGCTGCGGGTGCATCACCACAAGCGCAGCCCGACGACCTGTGCTCCAGACAAACCCGCGGCCTGCATCGTCTGCTCCATCTCGGCCGCACCGGATCATCGCAGCACGCACGATCCATGCGCGCTCGAGGCCAAGCTGCGGTTACCCGACGGCGAAGCCGCGCGGTATTGCATCCGGTTGGAAACGAGCGCTGAGCTTGTGGGTCGTGGCAGTTCCTGTCGCCACGATGAAGCTCGTCGTGAACGAGCCCGTTGGCAAGCTCGTGGCCACCGTCCATGTCGCGCCGGCCTACCCGTTCGCCACGCTGGTTGTGGTCCGGGCTCGGGTTGTTCAAGCCAGGAGCCCTGGCGAACTCGGTGAGGTTGGCGGGTGGTGTTCCGGCCCCTTCCGCGACTACAGTGGGACAGCGTGAGGGCATGGACTCTACTTCTGTCGCTGGGCGCTGCCGCTTGCGGGCCCGGCACTGCTGGCAACGCCGTGCGGCCCGAGGCACCTACATACGGCGACGCAACCGGTGCCGTGGCGTGTTCGGGTGTTCCCAACCTCGCCCGCCCACTCGCTGTCGACTGGACGCCGGAGGACCGCACCGATCTCGAAGTGGCGATGAAGCAGGGCGTGGCGGTGGTGGCCTACGACTGCAAGCGGGCACGCATTCTTTCGCGGCTGCCGGGTCGATGGCAGCTACGGCTTCGTCGGTACGACGCTGAAGGAGCAGGTCATCCACTTGTCGGGCACGGACGAGATCCGGCTGAACATGCCGTTCTTCGGAGCGCGACTCCGCGGTGGTGTCCGGAGCGGCGCATCCCTCGACGCCGCGATGGCCATCGTCGGCGAGCAGGTAGCGAGCCTGCCCGTCGTGGCGAAGTCTGATCTCGCGGGTGACTGCGCCGGGGCGACCCACTTCGTTCGGGAAGCCACAGTCGGTGCCTTCGTCACGCGGCAGAATGCGACCGGGAAGGCCGAAGCAGCCGCCGAAATCCTCTCGATGGGTGCGAGCGGATCGTCGACTTCGAGCAAACAGATCATCAACAGCGACGGCGACCCGAAGGACTGCCGGGCGTTCGATCCATCATCGAAATCGCCATCGCCGCGGTGTTCGTCGCTCTTGCGCCTGGAGCTGAAGGCCATCGCCACGAAGCCTGTCAAGTTCGACTACGATCCGTTCGCGGAGTATGCGACCGAGAACGACTGTCCGGCCGGTGCCGTGTTCGAGGGTGGCAAGTGTGGCCGCGCCAAGGTGTCCGTCCCGCATCTCTGTTCTTATGGCGAGGGCCGCGACTGCCGCGAGCAATGCCGGCGAGGAAACGCCGCGAGTTGCACGCGCCTGGGACTGATGCACGAGCGTGGGGAGGGCGTCGCGAAGGATCTCTCGAGGGCCGCCACGCTGTACGACAAGGCGTGCCAGGGCGCCGACGTACCGGCCTGTTCGCGGCTTGGCGAAATGTTGCTTCGGGCACCGGCGTAGCGGGGGACACGAAGCGCGCACTGCCGCTGCTACACAAGGCGTGCGGGGAGGGCTGGATGCGGGCCTGCAGCGCGGAACTCGCCTACGGGTTGAAGCGCGACCACCGCAGCGGTCCGGAGGTGGCCGCCGCGATGCTGCGCGGCTGCAACGGTGGCGACGCTGACCTGTGTGCGTCGCTTGGTGCGATGTACAGCGAGGGCTTCGCCGTCGCGGTAGATGAAGATCGCGGGATCTACTTCATCAAGCGTGGATGCAAGGGCGGCAGCAAGTTCGGTTGTGTGCTCTTGGGTGAAGCCTATCTCAAGGGTCGCGGCGTCGATGAGGATCCAGAGCGCGCGTTCGAACTCTTCAATATGGCCTGTGAAGCACGTGACTCCTCGGCCTGCAACTGGACGTCCCAACTCTACTTCATGGGGAAGGGCGTCGAGAGAAGCGACGCGAAAGGCATGGAGTTTCTCGCGCGCGCTTGCGATATCGGGAATTCCGGCTGCTGCATGATCTTGGGCCTGCGGTATCAACACGGCACCGGGGTTTCGCGCGACGTGGAGAAGGGTGCGCAGTACCTCAAGCGGGCATGCGATGGCGGCGAGTCGCCAGCTTGCGAACAGTTGCAGCAGAAGTAGGAGCCCTCCACCAATTCGCCCCTACTTCGCGGGACGCCTGAGCCCGGCTCGCGCTCTAGTCGACCGCCGATCCAAGTTTGCCGCGCATGGAGTACCCCCGCTTGCTCGCTCCGGCACTGGGCGGGCGGGTCGAGGAAGGGCGGCGACAACCAGGAGGCGACGCCGTATCGTTGTCGCCGTGCGTGTGGTCGCGTTCCTTCTTGTTGCATCCGCGCTGGCTATCGAAAGTACTGCGTGCGAGGGCCCCTGTGGTCACGACACGATCTGCGCGCCCCAGGCCCAGGTGGCACGGTCTGACATCCAGATGCTGCGTGTCGTTCCCGGCACCCGGCGCTTCGATCATCCAGCCCGCGTCTCGCTCCTCGTGGCCGAACACGTCGTGGGCAGCTACGTGCTCCAGCTCGATGGAAGCGACCGGCGAAAGCGGCAGTTGGGATACCTCGCGCACGACGTCATGAGGATGTTCACGGCGCTCTCACCGGACGACTGCATCGCGTTTCCCGACGTCGGGGTCCGGCTCGGCATCGTGGGCAAGGAGTTGATTGTCTTCCGTGGAGCCGGCGACGGCGGCTGGCACGTCGCGGATCGCGTGTCGCTCCAGTCCGCCCCAGCCTCGATCATCGCCGAGCCGTCCGGACGCGGGTGGTACTGCATGGCGACGCCGGCCCTCTGCGAACGAAAGAGAGAAGCCTGCGAAGGCTTTAGAACGGGCGCCCTGCACGACCAACCGGGATCAGTCACAGCATGTGCGTACCAGGCGACCGCGTTCTGCTTCACCGGAGACGGGTTCCGGACAGAGGAGGAGCCGCATTGTTTCCCGTCCCCGGAGACTTGCCAGAAGCAGGCCGACGACGGCAGAGCGCGAGGCGAACTGACGTCGGATTGTTCTATCTGGCGGTAGGCTCTGCCCCGCAGCGTCAGTGGATCCGGTCGACGTCGCGAGCAGCCGACCCACGTGGGCAAGTGGCGGAACCGGCCTGCGCGCCCTACGTTGACCTTCACGGGCAATGGCAGACGGCGACGACGATCCCCTCTCCGTCATCATGGCGGCCCTTCGCGCCCGCCTCGATGCCCGCGTCGGCGCTGCCGGTGACGTCGCCGCCCGTCTCCGCGATCTCGCCGCCCGATACGCAGCCGCCGTGAAAGCCGACGCCGAAGCCGAGCTCGCGCGACGACAGGGCAAGAACGTACCGTCACCGACCCCATCGCCCACTGGAATCGCCGCCAAGCTGTTCGAGATCGTCGCCGCCTTGCCCGAGCTGCACGATGACGAAGAGGAGCACCCCGGCGTCGTCGAAACTCCGCCGCGTGCCCAGAGCAGCGCCGTGTCGTTCCGCCATCTGATGGCGTCGGCGGAGAACGAGCAGCCCGAGCCAAGGCGTCCATCCCATCCCGAGCAGCCCCATCCCGGCGTGCGCCAGTTGGTCGACGACTTCGGGCGCTACGATCTCGATGGTCTCTCCACGCCGATGTTCAAGGCGGTCGCGGAGGAGCTTGCCGCCCGGATTCGTCTTCTGCAGGAGCAGGGCGTATCGGATCCAGACGACAGCCTGGCCTACGTGATGCGAGCGCTGACAAGCGCCTCGTACAAGCGTGGCATCAGAAACATCTTCAGCTTGAACCAACGACACCAGGCGGACTGGCAACAAAAGATCGGCCAGGCACGCCGGCAACGGGAGAAACTCGACGCCGCGCCGTCGAAACCAAAGCCCATCGCCAATCCGAAGAAGCACGATGACGACGACGACGACCACGACGACGACGAGCCGCGCGAGCCATGGAACCTGCCTCGCCTGGCTGCCCGGGCTTCAACGGGTGCAGTCGTGATGGTCGGCGGCGTCGTGAAGCAGGTGAAGCTCGACCGGCTGCGCGAGCATCTCGGGTTCGACGTCGAGTGGCTGGGGACCGCGACGAACGGCATGGGCTCGACGACGGCACTGGAACGAAGGATCCGCGAGGGCCATGTCGCCACTGTCGTCGTGCTGGAAGGATTGATCAGCCACAAGCACTCGGAACAGGTCGTGGATGCGGCGCGACAGGCCGGCGTACCATTGGCGTACGGTGGGACGGCCGGGATCGGGAAGCTCAAGGCGGCGTTCGAGAAGATCGAAGCGATGGCGTAGCAATCACGATCGCGCGGGCTCGGGTTCGCGGGCCTCGGCGAAGATCCGGCAGTCCTTCAGCGTCGTCCCTCTCACTTCAACGCGCACCAGGAACGGCACGTGGGCGTACTCGCTCTCCCGGCTTTCCAACATCTGCACGAGGATCGAACGTACCGGCTCGGGCATCGCGTGGACCTTGCCGTCGAAGTGGCGCCGCATCTCCGCGACCTGCTCGCCTCCCGCGCGTTGGAGCACCGGGAAGTTCCAGCACAGGCTCGTCAGCTCCATCGCGCTCCGGAGGTCGTCGATGCGGCGCGGCTTGCCCATCGCATCCAGCAGCGGCCGGCCGAAGTCGATGATCAACTCGGAGACCTTGCCGACATTCCGCTTGCTGCCGGTGTGGACCTTCTTCGGCGTGAGCTTCGACGACACGACCGGAACGTATCACCTCGAGAGCGTCCGCTTCAGCGCTCGCCCCCCGAGTAGTTCGACGCCTGCCCGGCGCGGAAGCTCCCGGGATGTTCTGGAGCCAGCTTGGGGATTTGAACCCCAGACCTGCGGTTTACGAAACCGCTGCTCTACCACTGAGCTAAGCTGGCCGGATTCGAGGCGCGGGAGCATAACCGGGAACCCTCGCGAGTCAAGCGCTCGGCTGCTATCGTCCGCCGCGTGTCGCGCTTGCTCGCGCTTCTTGCGCTGTGCCTCGTCGCCGCGCCGGGCTGCGTGCTCGGTTCGGAGCAGGATCCGGGCTGCCGTTCGGACGCCGAGTGCGAGACGGGCTTCGTGTGCCGCGCTGGCGCGTGCTTGCGCTACTCCACGGATGCGAGCCCGCCGAACGACCCCGCCGACACGGGTGCGGACGCCGTGGCGACGGACTCCGGCACCGACGCAGCGACCGATGCAGCCACCGACGCAGCGACCGATGCAGCGACCGACGCAGCCACCGATGCAGCGACCGACGCAGCCACCGACGCAGCCACCGACGCGTCTCTCGACACGACCCAGGACTGACCCATGACGATCCCGCCCGTTGCCGGTTTCCGCTTCTCCGCCACGTCCGCCAACATCCGCAAGGACGGGCGCATCGACGTCGCGATTGCCGTGGCGGACGCCGGCGCGGTGGCGGCCGGTGTGTTCACGCGCAACCTCGTGCGCGCGGCGCCGGTGGACGTCGCCGCGGAGCGGCTGCGCGCCGGCGGCGTGCGCGCGATCGTCGTCAACAGTGGCTGCGCGAACGCATGCACCGGGCAGGCGGGCTTCGAGGCGACCTTGACGTCCACCGCGGCGGTGGCGCAGGCGCTCGGGTTGCCGGCGACCGCCGTGCTGCCCGCGTCCACCGGCGTGATCGGCGCGGTGTTGCCCGCCGATCGCATCGCGGCCCGCGCCGCGGATCTCGCCAGCGGGCTGTCCGCGGACGGGGCGGGGGAGTTCGCCCGGGCGATCCTCACTACCGACCGCTGGGAGAAGGTCTCTTCTTGTCGGTTCGGCGCGGCCGGCGGCGAGGTCACGCTCGTCGGGATCGCGAAGGGCGCCGGCATGATCCATCCTGATCTCGGCGTCATGTCGCCCGCACCGCCGGCGGCGTCGGGGCCGCCGCACGCGACCATGCTCGCGTTCCTGTTCACCGACGCGGTGATCGATCGCGCGGCGCTCGATCGCGCGCTCGCGGCGGCTGTCGAGCGGACCTTCAACGCCTGCACGGTGGACGGCGACACCAGCACGAACGACTGCGTGATCGTGCTGGCCAGCGGCGCGAGCGGTCGCGTCGCGGACGAGGCGTCGCTCCGCGACGCGATGACGCGTGTGTGCGGGGAGCTCGCGCGGTCGATGGTCGCCGACGGCGAGGGCGCGAACCACGTCGCGGAGATCCGCGTCAGCGGTCTCGATGACGAGGCCGCGGCGCGCCAGGTCGCCCGCACCGTCGCGACGTCGCTGCTGGTGAAGACCGCGCTCTTCGGTCGCGACGCGAACTGGGGACGGCTGCTCGCCGCGGCGGGGCGTGCCGGCGTGGCGTTCGATCCGTCGCAGGCGCGGATCCTGATCGGCGACGTGGAGATCGTGCGCGGCGGCGTCGCCGTGGGTGGCGACGCCGAGAAGCGCGCCGCGGCGATCCTGGCCGGCAAGGAGTACGTGATCGAGCTCGCGCTCGGCACGGGCAGCGGCGCGTTCGCGTACCTCACGAGCGATCTCGGCCACGGCTACGTGGACGTGAACGCGGGCTACCGGTCGTGAAACCGCGCCGCACGCCCGGCCGCGTCGCGCGCGCGCGGCGGATGTTGGCGGCGCCTCTCGCGCTCCTGGCCCCGGCGCCGCTGCTGGGCTCCGCGGCGCTTCCGGCGCCCGTGGCGCTTCCGGCGCCCGTGGCGTTGCTGGCGCCCGTGGCGCTGCTGGTGCTCCCGGCGTGCGGCGCGCAATACGGCACCATCGGCGCGATGCTGGTGCAGCGCGGCGACGGCACGCTCTTCGTCCACGACGTGCCGCGGCGGCTGGCCGCGGACAAGGCGGGGCTGCGGATCGGCGACCAGATCCTCTTGATCGACGGCAAGGACGTGCGCGCCATGACGGACAAGCAGGTCCTGGCGTCGCTGAACGGCGAGATCGGGACGTCGGTGCGGCTCACGGTGGTCCGCGGCGAGGCGGTGCTGCACGTCACGGTCAAGCGCACCGCCGTGCCGCCCCGCGCGCACCACGCCGCCGAGTGACGGCGCTGCGACGCCGTGGGGGTGACGGCCGCGCCCGCGGGCCGCGGGATACCGCGCCGCACCGGCACCCGCTCGATCGAGCGACGCCTGGCGAGGTGCCGGTTCGGCAGCTGCGTGAAGCGCACTGTCGATCTGCGCTTGTCGCACTTCACGTCGAGCGCGACCCGGGAAATGCCGGCGCCCGCGTGCGGCACGGTCATTGCTTCGCGCCGCTCGACCGATCCGCGGAGGCGGTTCCACCCTTCTCCTACGAACGCTGCCGCGATCCCGTTCCCCAGAGGTTGTCGATGAAACGATTCCCAATCACCGCGAGCTTGGTCTCCATCGCGCTGCTTGCCGCGTGCGGAAGCAGCACGCCGCCTCCGCCAGCGACCGCGCCGGCAGCAGCCCCCGCCGCGACGCCCGCCGCGACGCCCGCCGCGACGCCGCCCGCTGACGACGACTCCGCGGGTGCACCCGGCTTCGACAAGATGCTGGCGCGGTTCGACGCGAACAAGGACGGCAAGCTCCAGGTGACCGAGCTGCCGCCGCGTATGCAGCAGATGATCGGCGACGCCGACACGGACAAGGACGGCGCGCTCAGCGCCGATGAGCTCAAGGCGTTCGCCGCGGCGATGGCCAAGAAGATGTTCGACCACATCGACGCCGACCACGACGGCAACGTCACCGAGGCGGAGGCCGGGCGCGCGTGGGAGCGCATCAAGGTGGCCGACGCCGACAACGACGGCAAGGTCACGTGGGACGAGATGGAGAAGGCGCACGAGAGCGGCAAGCTCGCGCCGCGCGGCGGACCTGGCGGACCCGGCCGCGGTGGTCCCGGCCGGCGCGGCGGCTACCGCGGTGGCCACGGCGATCACCACCCGGGGCCGCCCGTGGACGAGAACGGAAATTGACCGCGCGGCGACGACGCGCGTTGGCTGTGCTGGTGGCGTCGGCAGCGCTTCTGCTGTCGGCGTGTCACCACCGCGGCGGGCCGCACGGCGACCACGACGGCGGGCGCGGCGGCGGACACTGGGACGGCGGCGCGCACGGCGGTCACCGCGGCCACGCGCCGGCGGCGGGCAGCGCGGCGCCCGCGCAATAGCGCTCCGGATCACAGCTCCTCGATGTTCTCGCGGAGGAAGCGCAGGATCAGGCCGTTGTTGTCGTGGTAGGCGGCGGGTACGTCGTCCCACGACCACTCGTAGGCGCCGTCCACCCAGTCCGTGATCTCGGTGACGTTGCGCGTGAACGGCGGGAAGCGCGCGTTCTGCGTGCCGGGGACGTCCACCCAATAGCCGCTGAAGACGAGGAACGCGCGATATGCGTCGCGGCCTTCGGCGTCGTGCCGGATGCGGCTCGTCAGGTGGTCGAAGCCGAACGACGAAAGCTGGTAGGTCGGTACGGAGCGGCTGCGCAGCGCGGGCGGCAGCAGGATCTGCTCCGGACGGATCGCCGGGCCGCCCTTGTCCGCCCGGCGCGTGCCGAACACGCCGGGATCGACGTAGCCGGCAATCTCGCGCAGCAATGAGAGCTGGTACTCGCCGCTGGTGGGGTAGAGCGCGTGCGAGCCCTCGCCGACGGCGATCACCGGGTGCTGGCCGAGCTTGAGTGTGCCGGGATCGTCGAACGGCACGCGCAGGCGGCCTTGCGACCAGCGCTTGAGCTTCTTCAAGAACGCGATCGTCTGGTTCTCCAGGTGGCCGGAGATGATCATCGACGACGGCGTCTCGTCGCCCTCGAAGACGAGGATCATGCTCTCGCGGTCGAAGACGTGCGGTCCGATGTTGGTGATGCGCGCGATGCCGGTCTTGGTGTCGTAGGCGTACACCTGGTGATAGCTGATGAAGAAGCGGTCGCTGCCCGGATCTTCGATGTAGGAGTAGTAGATGACGGCGCCCTGCGGGCTGCCGCCGAGGGCGGCGAACACCGAGCGCTTCATGCTGAACACGTTGAAGTCGAGCAGGTACTCGCTGTGTCCGTTGAAGCGCATGAACTCGCCAAGCTCGGCTAGCGGGATGGTCTCCTTGCCGAAGATCGTCTTGAGCTTGAGCGTCTCGGTCGCTTGCTTGATCGCCGGCGCGCGCAGAAGCGTGCGGAGCGACACCGGGAAGTACCGCTCCTTCGCGCTGAACACGAGGATCGGCGCGTAGCGCTCGGCGATCGCCGCGATCTCGGCCTGCGAGCGCCGGAGCCGGCCCTGCACGAAGACGAGCTGGCTCCACAGCTCGCGCTCGCCGGAGAGGATGCGCACGTGCCACGCGCCGTCGGGATCGACGCCGCGGCGGAAGCGCATGCTGAAACGGGCGCGATCCGCGTCGAGCGCGCCGTGCTTCTCGTGGTCGCCGAGGCGCGCTTCCCAGCGAAGGTCGAGCGGGTCCGCCCCGCCGAGCACGCGCCGGACGTCGTCGGCGTGGGTGCGGAGCGCGGGCAGCGCGACGTGGATCACGCGGTCGCCCCTCGCGTCGAGCTCGCTCTTGCGGATGTCGAACATCCGCCGCTCGGTGGCTGTGGATCGCGGTCCGCGCATGCGTGGGGTCGCGAGAACCCTAGCAGATCGTCGAGTGTCCCGTCGCGGCGTAGCCGATGCCGTCGGTGTTCATGTAGATATTTCCCAAGCGTCCGATCACGCCCAGCAAGCCGCTCTGGTTGTTCGCCCAGCTGACCGCTCCGCCGGCGGCGCCGGCCGCAGCGGTGCACGCGAAGTCGTTCCAATTCGTAGGATCGCCACTGGGCGTGCCCCCGGCGATCACGACGGTCGCGCCGATCAGCTTCTTGTCCAGTGTCATCTCGAGCGACAGCCACGTGCCGCCGGCGGTGCCGATTACGCCGGCCACACCGAGGATCGACGCGAAGCGACTGGCGGCGTCGATGGCCGAGTTCATGTTGTCGGCCCACTGCTCGGTGGACTCGCCCTCGCCGCCGCCGTCCTCGAGCACGGCGAGCAGCGCGCCCGTGTCCGGGTCCACGTACCAGAACGCAATCGGACTCCCGCTCGCCGGCACCAGCCGGTAGCCGTTGGTGTAGGGGGCGGCCGCCCGGTACCAGCGCTGCGCATCCGCGCTGGAGAGGCCCGTCACGACGCTCGAGACGTCCACGAACGGCGGTACCGAGACGAGCGATACGCCGGCGAGCTCGCTCAGCGTGCTCCTGGTGTACGCGCCGCCCTCGATGATCGCGAGTCGCGCGGTGGCGCGCGCCGTGGCGACGAGCGCTTCGCGGCCGCCGGCGACGACCGCGCGGTGGCTGCCCAGCGGCAGCACGTCCACGCGACGCAGCGCGTGCGTCTTGTCGATCGGGACGACGCTGTGGCGCACGGCGCGCAGGCCCGTCGAGAAGATCATGCCGTCGGTAGGCTCGAGCAACGGGGAGTGCAGGGCGAAGCACGCCGCGGCGTGGGTCGGAGGCGTCGCGAGCAGCGCGTCGTAGATGGCCTGGGTATCGCTGCCCTTCGCGGCCTTCCACAGCGGCTCCAGCGCGATCCGCGTCGTGATCACATCGTCGAGGACGACGGACGCAGTGGGCGAATCGCCCTCGAAGCGCAGCTCGTGCACGCCGAAGAACGACAGATCCACGCGATCGAAGACTGTCGCAGGCGTGTCGACCGTCACGCGGGGCACGCCGGCGAGCGTTCGCGTGATCTCGTCCGCGCCGACCTTGAGCGTGAGCAATATGCCGCCGATGCGCGGCGGCGCGACACGCTCGGCCACCGCCGGCACGTCGTAGGTGACGCTCGTGGTCGCCGTGCCCTGGCGGATTGCGACCTCCACGTGACGCGTCGTCGGGCCGCTCGCCGGGGCGACATAGCGCAGCAGGTACGAGCTCTTGCGCCCAGCGGCGATGAACGCGAGGGTCTGCGTCGTCGCTTCGGCTTGCGTGGCGATCGAGTACACCGACCCGCCGGTGAGCTTCGCCATCTCGTCGAACGTCGTGGTCGTGGCGGTGCCGACCTTGAGCAGCACGGTCGGCGGCGTCTTCGCGAGCTTCGCCAGCGTCGCGGGGTCGCCCGTGTCCGTCGAGTCGGCGTCGCTGATGTAAACGATGACCGTCGGGCCGAGGCCCGTCGCGTCGACGAGCGCGCTCCACAAGTCCGAGGCGAAGCCGTTCTGCGCGATCACGCTGTCGTACAGATCCTGCGGCGCGCTCGTCCACTGGGCGGTGGAAAGCCCGGCGCCCACCGCGAGCACGGAGAAGGTGCACGCGGGCTCGGAGGCGAGCAATTGGGTCGCGATGTCGCGCAGCAGCGTCGCGGCGCCGGTGCCCAGGAACTGCGCGGGGAGGCTGGTGGACTCGTCGAGCAAGAACAGCACGCGCGGCGCTGGCGTCGTATTCTCGACCAGCACGCTCGCGCGCTCGACGCCTTCCTCCTTCACCTGGAAAGCCGACGCGGGCAGCCCACCGATCGACGCGCCGCCCTGGTCGAAGGCGGCCACGCGCAGGGACACTTGCTTGAAGCGCGATGCATTCACGCTGGCGGTCAGCGTCTTGACGCTGGCGAGCTTGGTCGGGTCGGCGGGCGTGGTGTCGATGGGATCGCCATTCACGCTCAGGTTGCCGCTGCCGTCGATGTCGAAGACGTCGCCGCTCAGCGTGAGCGCCGAGCCGACCCACGTGTACTTGTCGCGATCGGCAGCTGGCATGTCCGGCCAGCGCAGGGCCAGCGCGGGCAAGAACGTGCGCACCTCTTCCAGCGCCAGCCCGGCGACCTCGGCGAGCTCGCCCGGCGGTACCATCTGGACGAACAGCGAACGCCCGATCACGTCGTCGACCGTGAGATCGGCGTGGACCAGGTCGATCGGCGTGTCGGGCGACGCGGTCGTGACGATGGAGAGCGTCGCGGTGACCGCCGGCAGCGCGGCGGCGCCGCTATCGGCTCCCGGTGTCTTCGATGTGCCCGCGTCGCCGAACGCGATGCCGGGGATCGCCACGTTCGCGAGCTTCTTCGTGCCGCCTACGTCGACCTGGACGATCGGGATCGCCAGCGGCTGGGTGAAATCGAAGTCCGCGATCGCGAGATCGCTGGGCAGTTTGGCGAGCAGCGTGTCGGCGAGCGCCGAGGCCTGGGCACCGTTGGCGTCGAAGAGCGCCCACGCGGGGGGCGTCGGCACGCCGAGCAACTCGAGCCAGCGCGCCACGTCCGCGTCGGTGGCCGCGGGGTTGAACTCGCGATCGACACTGCGCACGAGCACCTTCTTGACGAACGCGGGATCGGGGTCGAGATACGTGGTGAGCAGCTTCGCCGTGATGCCGGCGCGCTGGTACAGCTCGACCAGCAGCTCGGCCTTGTCGCGAAGCGTGCCGGTGCCGCATCGCAGCGCGCCGCGCGTGCCCCACGCGCGCTGGGTGTAGCTGCCGAAGTCGTGCGGGTTCGCCGGGATGGTCGCGACGCGATCACGCACGAAGTTGAAGATGGTCTCGGCGTCCTTGGTCGCGACCACGCGGTCCGCCTCGGCCACCAGGTGATCGGGGCTCTGGCGGAGCGCGGCCTGGACCTCGCGCCACACGCCGAACGGGACGTCCGGCGCCGGCCCGCCGTCGCCCGTCGCGCCCGCAGCGCCCGCAGCGCCCGCAGCGCCTGCAGCGCCGCCGGTGCCGCTCGCGTTGTTCCCCGAGCTGCTGCACGCGGCGAGCAACAAAGCAGCCTGGATGAACTCTCGCCGTGAAAGGTCGCTTTGCGATCGAGACATGCGCCGATCATAGACCAGATTTCCGGCCGGAAATCCCGCCGGTGGAATGTCAGCGATTCCGCTGCTCCTGCGCTATGCTCCGCGCCCCATGAAGCAGTTCGACGCCTGCATCGACGCGTTCCACGAGCACTTCACCCGCAACCCGAACCGACGCGTCGTGCTGGGGGTCGAGCGCGAGCTCGACGAGCTGCCGGATCCGTCCGCCGCCGAGGTCGACGCGCGCCTGGCCGAAGCGCGCCACGTCCGGACCGAGCTCGACGCGGTGCCCGTCGACAGCCTCGGTTTCGACGCGCGGCTCGACGTCGAGCTCGCGCGGCTGATGCTGGACAGCGAGATCCACGGCGACACCTACCGCTTCAACGATCGCACGCGGTTGCAGCAGATGCCGACCGCCGGCGACGACATCGGCAACGGCATCTTCATGCTGTTCATCAACGACCCGCGGCCGGCGGCGGAGCGGCTCGCCGACATCACCGCGCGGCTCGAGCAAGTGCCGGAGTACGTGCCGGCGCTGCTCGCGCGCCTCGACACGCCGGTCGCGCGCTGGGTCAAGATGGACGTGGAGCGCGTCCAGGGGCTCGCTCAGCTGTTCGACACCGCCGAGAGCTGGGCGAAGGAGACCGGCTTCGCCGACGCCCCGCGCCTGGCCAAGGCACGCGCCGCCGCCGCGGTCGCGCTCGAGGACTACGTCGCCCGGGTCTCGGGGCTGCCCACCACGACCGGGCTCCACGTGGGAGCGGACACCGCGCGCGAGATCGTCGATCTGCGAGGCATCGACCGTCCCTTCGACGAGCTCCACAAGATGGCCCGGGATTTTCTCGCCGAGAACACCGCCACCATCGAGGAGCTGCGCGGGCGCCTGGTCGGGAAATACGATCTGCCCGCCGACGCCGCTCTCGAGGATCTCGAGCGCGTGCTCCACAAGCGCTACGCCGTGAAGCTCGACGGCGGACGGCTCGAGAGCGTCCTCGATCGCTACCAGGCGGAGCGCGAGCGCATCCTCGCGTTCATCCGCGAGCGCGATCTGTTCCCGGTTCCCGACGACCAGGACATGCTGCTGCTGCGCACGCCGTCGTTCCTCGCGCCGACCATCCCCGCCGGCGCGATGGTCTCGCCGGCCCCGTTCCGCGCCGGCACCAAACAAAGCCTCGTCTACCTCACGCTCAGCGAGGAGCTGCTCGACGAGCACACCGAGCTCTCGATCCCCGGCATGATGATCCACGAAGGCATTCCCGGTCACCACCTGCAGCTCTCTACCGCCGCCGGCCACGCCTCGGTGGTGCGTCGCCACATCGACGCGATGGACCAGGCCGAGGGCTGGACCACGATGCTCGAGGACTACATGCTCGACGTCGGCTACATGGGCGACCTCGCCGACGAGGCGCGGTTGGTCGGCAAGCGCGACATCAACCGCATCGGCGCGCGCGTCGCCATCGACTTGTTCTTCATGACCGGCGATCGCAAGTACCTGGACGTCGGCATCGACTGCGACACAAGCTCACCCGATCCGTTCGTCGCCGCAGGCGCGCTGCTGCGCGCCGTGACCGGCTTCGTGCCGGGGCGTGTGCAGGCGGAGCTCAACTGGTACTCGCAGGAGCGCGGCTATCCGCTTTCGTACCTGACTGGCAACCGCCTGGTGCTCGCGCTCAAGCGCGACGTCGCTCGCGCCGCGGCCGGCAAGCTCGAGGGCCTGGCGCTCGATCGTCGCTTCCACGAGGTGTACTTGCGCGCCGGCAACATGCCGCTTCGCTTCGTGCGCCGCGTGTTCGAGCACGAGGGCCTGCTCTCTTCTTGATTGCCGGTCCGGCGCGGACCCCCGCGCGCCGCTGCTACGGCTTCGAAGCAGCACCCGAAAAATGTGGAGGAAGTCACTACGCGCACGCGGCGGCGCCCGGGTGCGTTATAGTGGGCGCGGGTGAATCGCTCGCTGCGCCTTCCACTCCAGGTGGGGACCTCCTCGCTCGAGGGCTTCGCGCGCTCGGCTGCCACCGGGGCTCCCGGCGCGCTGCTGGCGGGCGCGTGGCTCTTGCCGATCGCGCTTTCGCCTTGGGACGAGGCGCTCGAGACCTACAGCGCCGCATGGATCTTGTTCGGAATGTTGCTTGTCGGCGGCGTCGCGACGCTTCGCTACGCGGTCCGGCACTGGCTGCTCGCGGTGCGCGAGCGACCGAGCGACGTGGTGCTCGACGGGCGCGGGCTTCACGTCGAGGGCGGGCGCCACGGCGGGCTCGCGGTGGCGTGGAACGAGATCGAGCCCGGCGGCTGCAAGGTCATCGCCACGCACGACGCGAGCCTCGCGCTGATCGAGAGCGACGCGGACAAGAAGCAGAAGAACTTCTGGCGGCTCGTGCTGGCGCTCCGCAGCGGACGGACGATCGTGCTCGCCAGCGCGGAGGACCTGAAGGAGAAGGACTCGCTGCACGCGCTGTGCGACTCGATCCTGGCTTCCGCGACCCGGGCCGCTGGCGGTCGCCGCGGGTACGCCGGCCGCTCCGCCGCATGCCGTGACGGCGCTGTCGTGCACGCGCTGCGGCGCGCCGGCGTCGCCGGCCGACCAGGCCGCGGTCCAGTGTCGGTACTGCGGCGAGTGGGTGGCCATCGCGGAGGACATCCGGGCGCGCCTGCGCGCCGTGCTGGTTCGCGACACCAGCCGTCGCGCATCCGAGCAGCTGGTCGCGAAGCTCGTGCGTCAGCCGGGCGCGCTGCGGACGGCCTTCGTCATCGCGGTAGCCGCCTTGCCGTCGATGTTCGTGTGGCCCGTGATCCTGGTGATCGCCGCGGGGCTGTATGCGCTGGCCTTCCTGCGATTGTCGAACAGCGTGCTGCTCGTCACCGCGGCGCTCGCGAGCATCGCGGCGTTCTTCTTCCTGGTACGCGGTCAGCTGAGCGACCGACAGGCGCTGCGTCTGCTCACGCTGCATTTCTCCGCGCGTGCGCCGGCACAGCCGGGCGCTCCCCACGGCTGTCGCGTCTGCAGCGCGCCGCTGGTGGAGCCGCCCGGTGCCGCGCTGGTGGCGTGTCTGTTCTGCGGCGCGGAGAACGTCCTCGGCCTGGACGCGGGGCGGGAGGCGAAGACGCAGACCGACGAGCGGATGTCGCTGGAAGACGCGCTGAACGCCCGGCGCGCCGAGCACCGGCGATGGCGCTTCTCGGCCGTCCTGGCCGTGGGCATGCTGGCGCTCTCGGTCGTCCTGGTGCTGGCCGGGCTCGGCCCGCCACATGATCTGGTCGTCCGCGGTCACGCCCGCGATCTCGAGCGCGTGACGTACGATCCGTACAACGAGTTTTGTCCGACGCCGTCGCCGACCGGGACCACCGTGGTGTACGACCTGCGCGTTCCGGACGAGGAGGGCGAGGACACGCTCATGTCGTGCGGGCCGGAGGGTGCGTTCCGCGGCAGCGAGTTCACGCCTGCGGCCGCGCAGGCCCGCCGCCCGGTGTGGCTGCCGGACGGCAGCGGGGTCCTGTACGTCTCGGAGCCGCCGGGGCGGGGGGCCACTTTGCGGCGCACCCTGTCACCCCAGCCCTTCGCCGCGACCCAGGTGGTTGCGACCGCCGGCCACGACATCGGCGTGCCCAGCGTCTCGCCGGACGGCAAGCGGGTCGCCTACGCCGGGGCGGACACGCACGCAGGCGGCTCCTATATCTACGTCGTGTCGATCGAGGGCGGAAAGCCGAAGCGCCTGGGGGCGGGCATCAATCCGGCGTGGAGCCCCGATGGCACGGAGATCGTGTACTCGCGCACGATCGGACGCTACCGACAGCTCCGGAGCATCGATCCGGGCGGGAGCAGCAAGCCGGCGCAGCTGACCGGCGACGCGTGCAACCACGAGGATCCGGTCTGGTCGCCGGACGGCGCGCTGCTGCTCTATCTCGCGGACTGCGGTCACGCCAGCAAGAGCGCGAAGATCTGGAACGTCTACGTCATGCATCGCGACGGCAAGACCGCCGAGCAGCTGACCGACGGCGACACCTACGTCGAGACGCCGGCCTGGGTCGGAGACCAGATCTACTTGTCGGCCAACGTGGCCGGCAACTTCGACATCTGGCGCCTTCACCTGACCGGCGACCTGGCCGGGCACGGGCGTCGCGTCGCGCCCCATCGCTCTTGAGCCGGCGGGGCAGGCGTGGGGCCCGCGGCGCTGGGAGCGGTTTCGCCCACCAGCAGCCGCGGAGCCGACGCGAGGCACGGAAACCCCCGGCCCGATGCGCACCCGCAAGGTGAACCGGATTCGCCTCATCGTAAATGGTCAATTCTCCTACTCCGGGTCTTGCCGCGATTCGCGTGCGGCTGCACCGTCGGGGCCATGCGGACGACATCCTGCTCGTGGGCGATCCGGGGCGCGCTGCTGCTCGCAGCGTGCACCCCGAAGAAGGACAAGCCCGACGCCGTCGCCTCGGCGCACGGCTCGAGTGCGGCTGCGAGCGCCGCGCCGCGGGCGGTCGGCACGCTCCACGTCGAGTCCCCGGCCTTCGCGACGAACGGGAAGATCCCGGTGAAGTTCACCTGCGAAGGCAGTGACACACGCCCGGCGCTGGGCTTCAGCGGCGTGCCCGGCCAGGCCAAGAGCCTGGCCTTGATCGTCGACGATCCGGACGCCCCCAACGGGACCTGGGTCCACTGGGTCGTCTACAACCTGCCGCCGTCCACGACGCGAATCGGCGAAGGTGCGGCGGCACTACCGGCCGGGGCCATTGCCGGGCTCAACGACTTCAAGAAGAACAGCTACGGCGGCCCCTGTCCGCCGAGTGGACGGCACCGCTATTTCTTCAAGCTGTATGCGCTGGACACGCTGCTGCCAAAGCTCGACGACGCCACCGAGGCGGGCCTGGAGCACGCGATGCGCGGCCACATCGTCGCCAAGGGCGAGCTGATGGGAACCTACCAGAAGGGCGACTGAACGGCGCCCTTGGCCGAGCCCAGCGGATGGTCTAGACCACCGCCGTGACGACGTCGCTTACCCGCGAGCCTCCGCGAACCCTGTGGGTCATCGGTGTGATGTCCGTGGTCGTGGCGGCGGCCGTGGCCGTGGTGCTGTACGCGTTCCCCGGCCGGACGGTGCCCGGCTCACCGGGCATCCTGCCGACGCTGGACGCCGTGCTGAACGCCGGCTCCGCGGCGTTCCTGGTGCTGGGCTACGCCTTCATCCGCCGCCGGCAGATCGCCGCGCACCGCGCGTGCATGATCGCGGCGTTCGTCCTGTCGTCCGGGTTCCTGGTGGGTTACCTGCTGCACCATGCCCAGGTCGGCTCGGTGCCGTTCCATGGCGTCGGGCCGATCCGGATCGTCTACTTCGCGATCTTGATCCCGCACGTGATCCTGGCCGCGCCGGTGGTGCCGTTGGCGCTCTTCACCATCTACCGCGGATGGACCGGCCGCATCGCCCAGCACCGCCGGATCGCCCGCTGGACGCTGCCGCTCTGGCTGTACGTCTCGGTGAGCGGTGTGGTGGTCTATTGGATGCTGTATCATCTGGGCCGGTAGGTCGGGTCGTGGGTACAGCGGTCGGAGAGGGATACCTTCGCGCGCTCCGGGTGATCCGCAGCTTCGCGCGTGCGCTCGTGCGCGCCGCCGACGAGCGCGCGCTGCTCGCGGATCTGTGCCGGATCGTCGTTCAGGACGCCGGCTACCGGCTCGCGTGGATCGGCTACGCCGAGCAGGACGCGGCGCACGCGGTGCGCCCTGCGGCGCACGCCGGGTTCGAGGACGGCTACCTCGATCGCATGCCCATCACGTGGGATCGCGAAGAGACCGGGCTCGGTCCCACGGGGACCGCGATCCGCCTCGGCCGCACCCAGGTCGTGCGCTTCATCACCACCGACCCGCGCTTCGAGCCGTGGCGGGAGGAAGCGGTCCGGCGCGGCTACTGTTCGTCAGTCGCGCTGCCGCTGCGCACGGCGGGATCGGTGCTCGGTGCGCTGAACGTGTACGCCGCGGAACCGGACGCGTTCGATTCCGACGAGATCGCGCTGCTCGAGGAGCTGGCCGAGGATCTGTCGTTCGGCATCGCGTCGCTCCGGAACCGCTCCGAGCTCGAGAACGCGCAACGGGAGCTGGAGCTGCGCGATCGACAAGACCGGCAGCGCGAGCGGCTCGAGTCGCTGGGCCGGCTCGCCGCGACGGTGGCCCACGACTTCAACAACCTGCTGGCCGTGATCCAGGCGGCCGCCGAGGACGCCCAGCGGCGCAGTGCTCCCGGCCCGGTCGCCGAGGACGTGGACGACATCTTGAAGGCCGCCGCGCGCGCGTCGATCCTGACCAGCGAGCTGCTCGAGTTCGGAAAGGGCGCGCCGGGTGTTCCCGTCGATCACGACCTGGACGAGACGCTCGACCGGCTGCTGCCGATGATCCGCCGGCTGCTGCCGGACACCGTCCAGCTCGACGTGCGGCTCTCGGCGGAGCCGATTCTGGTGCGTGCGGATCCGTCGCGCGTCTCCCAGGTCGTGCTGAACCTCGTCACCAACGCGCGCGACGCGATGCCCGACGGGGGCGAGCTCGTGATCGGCGCGCGCGGCGTCGAGTGCGAGGTCCACGAACAGCTTCCGGCGGGGCCGTACGCGGAGATCAGCGTTGGCGACACCGGAACCGGCATGGCCGCCGCGACGCTGGAGCGCGTGTTCGAGCCCTTCTTCACGACGAAGGATCCGGGCACGGGAAACGGCCTGGGCCTGTCGAGCGCGTTCGGGATCGTGTCGGCAGCCGGCGGGCGCATCGTCGCCGAGAGCGAGCCGGGCCGTGGCACGGTGTTCCGCGTCTTCCTCCCGCGCATCGTCGCGGGCTGAGCGCGCTCAGCCCGCCAGCATCGACGAGCGGCACTCGACCACGCCGCCGTCGACGCTCATGGCGGCCACGAAGCCGGTCTCGGCGAGCAGACTGACGAACGGCGCGCGCCACGAGCGGTCCTCCCACACGCAGCGCCAGCCGCTCTCGGCCGTGCCGACGAAGATGCGCCCGGCCGCCGCGACCCACGAGCGCCCCAGGCGATCCACGGCTGCCGCGGCGAGGTCCGGCTGCTCGGGCATGGTGCTCGCGCGCGCCTGGCCTTTGCCGACGCGCACGACGGCGCCCTCCGTGCCGACGGCGATCGCGCTCCCTTCGTCCGGTTGCCCCGCGCAGGCGAGCAGCGCGCGCGCGTTCGGTGCGGCGACGCGCTCGAGCTCCCACGCCAGCGGCCGGTAGATCGCGGCCATGGCGCGGCCGTCCCGGTCGCGTCCCGCCACGAGCCAGCGCTCGTCGTCGATGCGCGCCAGCGAGGTGAGCATCATGGCTTCCTCGACGAACAGCGGCTTCAGCCAGCGACTGCCGACCAGCGCGTGCAGCGCTGGCGGCGTGCTCGCGCCCAGGCCGATCAGCACGGCGAGGTCGTCCAGGTCGCCGTTGAAGTCGACGAAGCTGAGTCGCTGGTCGGGGCCGTGCTCGAGCGGCGAGCCGCCTTCCGGCGAGTACGACGCCAGCGTCGCGTAGTCGCCGGCCACGAGCCAGTTGGCGTCGTCCAGGCGCCGGACGCAGCGGATCCCTCCTGGTGCGGGCAGACCGACAACCGGCGCCTGCAGCCAGGTCGTGCCGTTCCAGTACATCAGGCCCTGGCTCGTGGCGGCGAGCGCGTTGCCTGCCGCGTTCCAGGCCACGCTGGCTACGAGCCGATCTCCGCCGCAGGGGTGCCGGACCGTCCAGCGGATCTGCGGCATCGGATCGGTGGGTCGAATGCGGCGTTGCCCGCTCACGTAGCGCGCGCTCATGCGCCGGCTGCGCGGAGCCTGGCTCACCCAGGGGAGCAAGCTCGCGGCGAAATGCCGGGGATCGACCGGGCGCTCGGTGTGGACCGGCGAGGTGGCGCGCGCCAGCGCGAGATCGATGGCGTGACACGACGCCTCGCGGCTTCTCAGTTCCGGCGAGAGACCGGCGGCGTCGCGGATGCTCTTGCGCGTCGACGAGCGAGCGACCGTGAGCACGTCGCTGGCCGTGCGCACCACGAAGTAGTGCTCGCCCGTGAGCAGGAAGTAGACGACGGCGGCGAGGCTGAACACGTCGCTGTACGGTCCCACCGGGACCTCGCGCTGCAGCGCTTGCTCGGGCGCGACGTAGCCGGGCGTGCCCAGCAGCACGTCGCCGAACGTCGCCGACAGGCCCGCTGGGCGCGCGATGCCGAAGTCCGAGATCTTGAACATCTCGGATTCGTCCGCGCCGCAGCACAGCACGTTGCCCGGTGTGAGATCCCGGTGCACGACGCCCACGGCGTGGATCTCCGCGAGTCCCGTACACAGAGCGCGGATCACGCGCACCGCACGCTCCGGCTCGAAGGCGTGCCCCGTCGCTTCCATGGCGTAACGCACCCGGTCCTCGAGCGTCGTGCCCTCCACGCCACCGTTCACGTACTCGAGGGCGATCCACGGCAGTCGGAGCTTCTTCTGGTAGTAGTCGACGTCGAGCACGCCGGTGTCGATCAAGCGGATCACGTACGGCGTCGGCGGTACGCGCTCGTTCAGGCGCCCGAGGGCCACCGACTCCTTCTGGAAGATGGTCTGCGCGCGGTCGCCGGACTCGATGACGACGCGCGGCAGGATGATCTTGATGACCACCGGCGCCTCGCCGCCGGCAGACTGCCGGATCGCGAACAGTGCCGCCGCCGTGCCGCCTTCGCCGAGCGGGCGCTCGAGGCGATAGGAGACGCCCGCGTAGTGCTCCGACGGGATCACGGTGCCGGCGAACGGCGACGACGGAACAGGCACAGACGTCATCCCCCGCCAGCATAGCCGAAATCAGCCTGACCGACTTGCAACGTCGCGGATTGCAGCGGCAATCGCCATCGGCACCTCCTCCTGCAGGAAGTGCCCTGCTGCGGTCGCGGAAACGCGCGCTGCCGGCATGCTTCGCTCGATGTGACGCCGCACGCGTCCGAGCACCGGATCGCGATCGCCCCACACGATCGCCGTCGGTCCGTCGAAGCTCTCGACCAGCTCCTGGCACACCCGGAGCCCGGCGATCGACGGATGGCGCTGCGAGTCGGGAACCATGCGCGCCAGCGCCAACGGCGCGACGCGGTCGCGCACGCGCCGGAGCGGATAGCGGTAGGCGCGCGCGACGTCGCCACGGATGCTCGAGTGATCGCCCTGGGCGAGATGCAGCGCGATCTGCGGAAACCCCACGAGTCGGAACGCCACGTCGCTCAGCACCGGCATGCGCGCGAAGCGATGGAACGCGGTTGGGCGGAAGCCGGGGCGCGGCGGGCCGACGACCGTGTTCAGGATCACGAGCCCGCCGAGCCGCTCGCGACGATCCGCCAGCGCGCGCAGCCCGATCGGCCCGCCCCAGTCCTGGCCCACGAAGACCAGGTCGCGCAGGTCGAGCGCGTCGATCAGCGCGCCGACCCAGCCGGCATGGCGCTCGAGCGCGTGCTCGCGCGCGCTCTGCGGCTTGTCCGAGAGCCCGAGCCCGATCAGGTCGGGCATGATCAGGCGCAGCGGCTCGCCCTCGAGCTGGGCGGCGACCTTGCGATACAGGAAGCCCCAGGTCGGATTGCCGTGCAAGAGCAGGACCGGGCGACCGTGCCCGCTCTCCATCACGTGCATGCGGTAGCGTCCGGTGCGCAGCGAGTAGCGCTCGAAAGGCAGCATGCGGTCGAGCCACGGCGGCAGCGCTGGGGCAGGGAGCTTGTCCATCGCTTTGCTCGTATAGCCGACCGGCGCCCGGACGTGCTAGCTCCACGCCATGCGCGCGGTGGTCCAACGCGTCCGGTGGGCACGGGTCAGCGTCGACGACGCCGTCGTGGGGTGCATCGAGGCCGGCCTGTGTGTCCTGGTCGGTGTCGCTCGCGACGACAAGGAGCAAGACGCCGTCGCGCTCGCCGACAAGATCGTAGGCCTGCGCATCTTCGAAGACGACGCCGGCAAGATGAACCTCGCGCTCGACGACGTGGGCGGCGCGCTGCTCGCCGTGTCCCAGTTCACGCTCCTCGGCGACACGCGCAAGGGCAAGCGCCCGAGCTTCGGCGACGCGATGGAGCCCGCCGGCGCGAACCAGCTGTTCGAGCGCTTCTGCGCGCGCTGCCGCGAGATCGGCGCGCCCGTCGAGACCGGACGCTTCCGGACCGAGATGCTCGTCGAGCTCGCGAACGACGGCCCGGTGACCATCCTCCTCGACACCCGCAAGGCCTGCTAGCGTCGCCCGGGCCGCGTCGGCAACGGACGAGCCGGCGCGCCGCGCCCGGTCCCGCGCCGGACCGGCATCCAGTCCCCGGCGCCCCGGCCCTTGCAGAGCGGCGGCGGTCGGCAGCACACTTTGGCCGATGAGCGACTGTCTGTTCTGCAAGATCATCGACAAGCAGATCCCGGCCACGATCATCTACGAAGACGATCTGGCGATCGCGTTCCGCGACGTGCATCCGCAGGCGCCGACACACGTGCTGGTGATCCCGCGCAAGCACATCTCCGGCATCGACGCGATCGAAGCGGAGGACGAGCCGGTGATCGGGCACCTGCTGGGCGTGGCGGCCAAGGTCGCGGCGCAGGAAGGTCTCGCCGACGGCTTCCGCACGGTCGTCAACAGCGGGCCCGACGCGGGCCAGTCGGTGTTCCACATCCACGTCCACGTGCTCGGCGGCAAGGCCATGGGGTGGCCGCCGTTCCCAGGCGCGTGACGTCGCGCCTCGAGCGCGCGCAAGCGTTTCTCGCCGGGCCGCGCGCGCGGGTCACGGCGGTGGTCGCGTCGATCCTCGTTGCCCTGCCCTGGGTGTTCAGCGGGTTCGCATTGGACGACCTGTGGCAGCGCATCTACCTGACGCGCGCGGCGCGGTTCGCGCCGGCGGTGTTGCCGCCGCTCGAGCTGTTCACGTTCTACGACGGCGCGCCCGCGCGCGGGCGCTGGCTGATGGACCAGGGCATCTCCCAGTGGTGGACCAGCCCGCACCTGCGCATCGCCTTCTTGCGGCCGCTGTCCGCTGTGACGCACTGGCTCGACTACGCGCTGTGGCCGGACGCGCCAGCGTTGATGCACCTGCACTCGATCGCCTGGTACGCGCTGGGCGTGGCGATCGCGGCGTCGCTGTACCGCCGCCTGCTCGGCGCGGGCTGGGTAGCGGGCTTCGCGGCGCTGATCTACGCCGTCGATCACACACACGCGCTGGCCGCGACCTGGATCGCGAACCGCAACGGCGCGATCGCCGCCGCGCTCGGGCTCGCGTCGCTGTGGCTGCACGATCGCGCGCGCCGCGACGGATCGCGCGCTGCGTGCGTCGCGTCGCCGCTGGTGCTGGGCCTGGCCGTGCTCTCGGCGGAGGCGGCGCTGGGCGTGCTGGGGTTCTTCGCGGCCTACGCCCTGTTCGTCGATCCGGCGCGGGCGCGGCGTGGCGCGCTGGCGCTCGCGCCGCACGCGCTGGTTGTGGCGGCGTGGCTGGCCGTGTACGAGCTCGGACACTACGGCGCGCACGGCTCCGGCATGTACGTCGATCCCGTGGCGTCGCCGGGGACACTCGCCCGGTTCGTCGCGGTGGGCTATCCGCTGCTGTTCGCGACCGAGCTGGGCGCGCCCACGCCGGACGTATACCCGATGGCGCCGCTCGGCGTGCGCGTCGCGTTGATCGTGGTCGCGGTGCTGTTCATCGCGCTGGCGGCGGCGGCACTTTTGCCGCTCGTGCGGCGCAACGCCGTGGCGCGCTTTCTGCTGGTCGGTGCCGCGATCGGGGTGGTGCCAGCGTGCCTCACGGTGCCGTCGTCCCGCACCCTGCTGTTGCCCGGGTTCGGCTTCATCGGTCTGGTCGCGCTCGCGGTGGAGGCGGCCGTCGAGCGAACCGACACGCGTCGCGCGCTCGTCGCCTTCGCGGCGTGGGCGGGCGGCGGACATCTCCTGCTCTCGCCGCTCGTGTTCCAGGTCGGTGCCGGGGAGATCCAGCTATTGTCCGGCAAGTTCGCGGCCATCGCCGATCGCCTCCCGGACGACCGGGATCTGGCGCGGCAACGTCTGGTCATCGTGAACGCGCCCGACGGCGCTTTCACGGGATACGTGTCGGTCATGCGCTGGGCCCAGGGCCGTGTCGTGCCGCGCGAGCTGTTGTCGCTCGCCGTCGGCACGCGCGACGTGGACCTCGACCGCACCGGGCCGGGCAGCGTGGTCGTGCGCTCGGCGGGCGGCTTCATCAAGGGCGGCACCGAGCTGTTGACCCGGGACCCCCGCGAGAAGATGCCGGTCGGCACGCGCGTCGTCCTCGACGGCGTCACCGTCGACGTCGTGGACGTCACGGTCGACGGACGTCCGGCAAGGGTCCGCTTCGGCTTCGACCGGCCGCTGGAGGATCCGTCGCTGCGCTGGGTCGCCTGGCGCGGGCAGCGCCTGGTGCCGTTCGCGCTGCCGCCGGTGGGCGGCAGCGCGCATCTCGCCGCGCAGTCGCTCTTGCCGTAGGCGCCGCCCAGGGCGGATACTCGCGTTCGATGCGACTCGGGATCGGTCTGGCGTTCGCCGCGGCGCTGGCGCTCGCGGCGCCGCGCGCGCGCGCGCAGGACAAGTACGCCCTCGGCGTGTTCCACTTCAACGTCCAGTACGTGGCCGGCGGCCTCGTGGGCTTTCTCGGCTCGACCGCGGACAATGACGAGGTCGAGGACCAGATCATCGTCGAGAGCTTCAAGCCGGTGCTCGACGTCTACCAGAAGCACCCGACCTGGGGCGTCGACATCGAGATGCAAGGCTACATGCTCGACGCCATCGGGCAGCGCCACCCGGACGTCCTGACGGAGCTGCAGGCGCTGGCCAAGTCCGGGCAGATCGAGGTGGTGAGCTTCCACTACTCCGACCAGCTGTTTACCGCCTTCCCGCGCGAGGATTGGCAGCGCTCCCAGGCGCTGACCGCGGCGACGTTCAAGAAGTGGGACGTGCCGCTCGGCCAGAGCGTGTTCTGCCAGGAAGGGCAGGCGGGCATGGCGATGGCCGCCGCGATGAAGGGCGCGGGCTACCGCAACATGATGTGGCCGAAGAACCTGTGGAGCTTCCAGCACGACGACTTCGACGCGACGGTGCAGCCGCTCTACAAGTTCGGCGATATCTACATGGTGCCCGCCGGCAAGGGCGTCACGTACACCGAGGGCGCCACCAGCATCCAGACGGACTGGACGTACATGGACGACGGCGAGCTGATGGCCACCGGCGGCATCGATCCGTATTTCCCCGACACGTTCAAGACCAAGGCGGCGGCCGTCGCCGACTACGAGCAGAAGCTCGTGGGTCTCGAGACCCAGGGCTACGTGATCACGACCGTGGACAAGTACGTCACCACGCTGCTCTCCAGGATCACGCCGGCGGATCCGCCGCCGCTGCTCGACGGCACGTGGCAGCCGAACAGCACGACCGCGGAGCTGAAATGGCTCGGCGGCAAGGGCGCGTGGGCGGCGGACGAGCGCGACAACGACGTACGCAGCATGAACGCCATGGCGCACCGCGAGCTGGTCGCCGCCGAGACCGCCGCCAAGGTCGCCGGTCTGGATGCGCGCGACGAGCTCGATTCGGCGTGGCGGCTGCTCTTCCTCGGAGAAGTCAGCGACGGCACCGGCATCAACCCGTTCCGCGGCGAGGTCGAATACGCCCTGGCGCACAGCACGGAGGCCCTGCGCATCGCCCGCGACGTGATCCACCAGGCCAAGGACGCGACCCACGCCGACGCCGTCGTGATCGATCCCGGCGCCGGCACCATGGTAGCCGGTACCGAGGCCGATCCGATGCGCGGCACGCCCGAGGACATCGGCCCCGTCGACGTGAAGGTCGACGTCGGCTTCGGCGGCGACCGCACGTTCACGACGAGCTGGGAGAAGGTCAGCGACACGCACCATCGACTCGCCGTCACGTTCAGCGGGCCGAGCGAGGCGGCCTTCGTCATCGGCGTGACCTTTCCAGGCCAGGTCAGCGACGACTTCACGACGACCCTCGCCCTCGACGACGCGACGCCCGTCACGTTTCACCGAAGCGACTTCACGTTCGAGGATTTCTACATGGCGCTGCCGACCGGGCTGATCAGCCTGGGGCCGGACCTGTGGCTCATCAAGGAGCAGGGCGCCGTGCACCTGGCCGCGCACATCCGGCGCGATACCGGCGATATCGGCTTCGAGGACCAGACGTTCCCGCTCGCCGAGAGCGCGACCTGGGTGTTCCACGTCTTCCAGGGAAGCGCCGCGGACGCCGTCGCGCTCGCCAACCAGATCAACGTCGCCCGGAGGGTTTCGCGATGAAGCCGCTCGTCCTGCTCGCCGCCGGCGCGGCGCTCCTCGCCGGCGCGTGCAACGGCCAGCCGGAAGTGACCACTCCGGCCGCGACGCCGACCTCGGCGACGTTGGATCTCGACATCGTCTACAGCGCGGACGTCAAGCTCGCGATCCGCGCCGACGACACGCTCGACGCGACGCTCTCGCTGGGCAAGGGCTTCGGCGTCGCGCCGGACGGCGAGTCGCTGTCGGGCCGGGGGCGCGTCGAGCGCTTCCCCGAGACGGATCTGCTGCTCTACACCGCTCGCTTCGACGTCCCGGCGCAGAGCGGCGGGCCCTGCGCCGACCAGCCGGTTTCGCTTGCGCTGGCGCTGCATCGCCGCGGCGACAACGCGCACGTCTCCGGCTCGGCTACCGCATACTGCGGCGCGTCGACCTGGTTCGGGACCCCGGCGCGCGCGCCGCTGCGGCTCGCCGGCGATCTGCCCGCTCCTGCCTCGCCCAAGTAGCGCTTGCGCGCTGTCATTGCCCTCTCGCGAAGCGCGCGCTACTTCTCTCTCCAATCATGGAAATCCGACGCATGACCGCCGACGACATCGGCGGCCTGACGAGCTTGTACCTGGCCGCTTACGGCGTGGAATGGTCCGAGGAAGGCGCCGCGCGGTATCTCGCACGCTTCTTCCGCTTCGAGCCCGAGAGCTGCCTCGTCGCGGTGGAGGGCGGCGGCGTCCTGGCCGGCGCGATCCTCGGCTACACCTTCGAGAAAGAGACGGGCGTGACGCTCTACATCCAGGAGCTGTTCGTCCGCCCCGACGCGCGTCACAAGAGCTACGGCAAGCAGCTCGTCAGCCGCCTGCGTGAGTCGCTCACGAAGAAGGCCAGCAGCGTGAAGATCAAGCCGCTGATCAAGGCGGACATCGGCGTGCTGAACTTCTACAACAGCCTGGGCTTCGAGAAGGGCAAGTCCGTCAGCTTCTCGTTCGACGAGGACTGACCGGCCTTCCCGCGCTCAGCCGTCGATCGGCGGCGCGGGTTTCTGCTTGCTCGCAGGCACGGCGCGCTTCGCGTCGCGCTTGGCGTGCTTGCGATGGGCCTTGCGCTCGACCTTCGCGACCTTGGCGCGCCGGTCCTTGTGCGTGCGCCGGGCGGCGTGCTTCTTCTTTGCGGCCTCGCGCTTCTTCTTCGCCAGCTCGCGCTTGTGCTCCGCGCGCTTCTTCGAAGCGTCCGGCTTCTTGTGCGCGACCTTGTGCTTGCCGTGCTTCTTCGCTTTCGCGTGCCCGCGCTTCTTGTCGGCGTGCTCGTCGGCCTTGGCGTGCCTCTCTCGCTTCTTGTCCGCGTGGTCGCCGTGCTTCTTGTCGGCGTGCTTGTCGGCCTCGGCGTGCCGCTCCCGCTTCTTGTCCGCGTGGTCGCCGTGCTTCTTGTCGGCCTTGGCGTGCTTGTCGGCCTTCTCGTGCTTGTCGGCCTTGGCGTGCTTGTCGGCCTTGGCGTGCTTGTCGGCCTTGGCGTGCTTGTCGGCCTTGGCGTGCCGCTCTCGCTTCTTGTCCGCGTGATGGGCGGGCGTGTCCTCGCCGTCGCCATCGCTCGCGTGTGGCTTCGGGTCGCCGCCGTGGAACGGGTTGTCCGCATCCGACACGGGCGTGCGGACCGCGTGTCCATGACGCTGGGCGAGCGCGGGGCTCGTCCAGGCGACCAGCAAGCCCGCGCACAGCAGGAACGCGACCTTCCGAAGCGACATGACGCGAAGCATAGCTCTGGCCCGATTTCCCGTCCTTCATTTGTTGGTGCGAATCCATTTCCTGCAACGTGCAACCGCCGGACTTTGCAGGCAGGTTTGCCGGTCCGGCGCGGAATCCCGGGGACCGGGCGGTGCGCGCCGCCGGACAACCCTACCCGGGAAACCCGAGTCCCATCACGAACCGCTCCCACCCCTGGCGGAAGGCGTCGGGGTCCGGGTTGCCGAGCACGTTCATCAGCGTCGCGTAGCCGCTGGGATCCGCCGCCCGGTTGGCGTGGAACGCCTTGTAGTAGCGCTCGAGCAGCCCGCGCTCCTGCAGGTAGTAGAGCAGGTAGCGCGCCTGGGCGTAGTTGGTGCCCTGGTCGCGGTTGTAGAAGTCGTCGTCCGTCGTGGACAAGAGCGTGCGGAACGACGGCACGCGCGAGCGGCGGAGCGCGCGCTGGAGGCCGGCGAGCCGCCAGTTCGTCAGGCCGACGATGCGCCCGCCGCGATCGGCGGACTGTTCGTACAGCGATCCGAGGCCCTCGTTGAACCACGCCGGGCAGCCGGGGAAATTCGTCTCGATGAACGGATGGACGATCTCGTGGACCAGCGTGCCGCCGCCGGTCGCGATGTTCATGATCAGCGCGCCGTGCGCGCTCGAGTAGTAGCCGTACGGCGTATCCGGCGTGTCGCCGAAGAGCGAGCGCGTGTGATCGTCGTAGCTTGCCTTGTCCTTGAACAGCCAGACATCGAGGATGCGCGACGGATCGCGATCGAAGTAGCTGCGCTTCAGGCGATCCACCGCCCATTCTACTACCTGCGTGGCGCTCGCCTGGACCGCCGGCGCGCCGCCGTCGCCGACCACGACGAAGGGCGGGGCGACCACCAGCGAGAAGCCGCGTGGCAGGCGCGCGCGGAGCTTCATCACGTGCTGCGCGTAGTCGGCGGGCGAATACCCCGGCGCGCTCGGCGGCGCGCGCAGCTGCTTGGCGTCGAGGGCGAGGCGGATGACCGTCCAGCGCGCGGCGTCGTACTTGAGTGGCCACAGCGACAGGAAGCGCGCGCGCGCCATGCGCAGGTACGCGCCGCGCTCGAGCGCGGGATCGTTGTACACGACCTCGTCGTGCGCGGCGTCGTAGCCGAGGACGAGACGGAAATGCTCGGTCGTGTCCGGGCGCTCGTCGAAATGCGTGCACACGATCGACGGCACGCCGCGCGACAGATCAGCGACCAGCTCGGCGAAGCGCGCCTCGAGCTCCGCCGGCGCGTCGTCGGCGCGCACGCTGCTCCACACCGGACCGGGATCCACGCCGAGCGCGCGGAGCGCCGTGGCGAGCTCGCGCGTGGTGACGCCCATGCCGCGCGCGGGATCCATGCCGGACAGGTCGAACACCTGGTCCTGGGTCGCCGGCACGCCGCGCCAGCGCAGGAACATCGCGACGTCGGCCTCGCCGCAGAAGTCCGGCTTCTGCACCACGTGGGGCACGCCGGGAATGACGACCGTCGGCAGCGCCGGCGCGGCTGCGGCATGATGCGCGTCAGGGGCGTTTGCCGGGCGCGTGTCGCCGGAAGCGCACGCCGCGACGCCGAGCGCGAGCGCCATCGCGCCGCCGGCCGCGCCGGACCGCCATCCCCACCCCCTCCAGACCACGCCCATGAGGGTTGGACGGACGGCGCGCACGGATATTGGGCGAGTTGAACGGGCGCCGGGTTCCGTGGTACCGCTCGGGCGTCGTTGGGTCCCCTCGCGGGGCGGTGCATCAGCACCGATGGGAAGCCGGTGAGAGTCCGGCACGGAGCCGCCGCTGTAACCTGCCAAGCACACGGTCACGAAGCCACTGGCGAGAGCCGGGAAGGCGACCGCGTGCAACGCCGGAAGTCAGAAGACCTGTCCACCGACCCTTCCGGAAGCGTTCCCACACCGGGATCGCCCGACCGGAAGGAGAGCCTTCCACAGGGGCGCGCGCTTCGCCCGGAGGGATTGTGGTGCAGCATCGAATCATCGGTTGGGCGGTCGCGACCGCCCTGACGTCCGGCGTCGCGGCGTGCAGCGACGCGGGCATGGGATCGGGATCGAATGGGGGTCGGTCCGGCGCGGCCGGCGTCGGGTCCGCCGGTGCGGCGGGGGCCGGCTCGGCGGCGAGCTGGCACGCGGGAGGTGCGGCCGGTGCGAGCGGTGGCGGCTCGAGCGCCGGTGAGGCCGGCGCGGGACAAGCCGGCGCGGGACAAGTCGGCGCGGGACAAGCCGGCGCGGGACAAGCCGGCGCCGGGGGTGGCGACGACGCGGGAACGTGCGCGCGCTTCGTCACCGGCGTGGTCGCCCACGCGTTCGGGCCCGGGCAGAACACCGGGCAGGACCACTTCCCGAACAACCTGTACGGCCCGCCGCACGGCGGCGGCTGCTGCAAGGGCGACGCTGATCCGGCGCAGATCCTCTCGCTCGGAGACGGCGGCTCGGTCACCGTGCAGTTCGGCGACACGACCATCGTCGACGCGCCGGGGCCGGACTTCATCGTGTTCGAGAATGCGTTCTACGTGAACGGCGATCCGACCAGCGTGTTCGCCGAGCTCGCCACGGTGGAGGTCAGCGACGACGGCACGACCTGGACGGCGTTCCCGTGCACCGCCACGGCGCCGCCGTACGGGACGTGCGCGGGCTGGCACCCGGTGTACGCGAACCCCGACGAGAACAGCATCGAGCCGCTCGACCCGGCGACGGCCGGTGGCGACGCGTTCGATCTCGCCGACATCGGCGTCGCGAGCGCGCGCTACGTGCGCATCACGGATCGCGCGGACATCGGCGGCATGGCCGGCGTGTTCGACCTGGACGCCGTGGGCGTCGTCCACGCGTCGTGTCCGTGAGCGCCTCCGCGAGACGCCTTGGGTTGAACCGCCAAGGGGCCAAGGCCGCCAAGACCGGAGAGAGGGTTGGATGGCCGCCGACGCGCGAGGCGTGCGGGGGACGCCTCGCGAGCGCCGGGTTCGGGATCCCGGGACGTGTCGCGTGGCTGGGTGCACTCGGCGTCTTCGCGCTGGGTCTGCTCGCGATTCCACGGGTGGGGCGTGCGGACCCGCCGATCGAGGTCCACGTCGCGGGCGAGCGTCATGGGCCGCCGGCGTCGAGCCGCGACCCGACGGCGGCGAGCACGGTGATCCGCCGCCAGCAGCTGTCCGAGCCGGGCGCGAGCGCGGCGCGGGTCGTCGCGCGGGTGCCCGGCGTGCAGGTCGCCGAGAGCGGCGCCGAGTCCGAGCTCGCGACGGCGTCGGTGCGGGGCGCGAGTAGCGCAGAGCTGCCGGTGTATCTCGCCGGCATCCGCTTGAACGACGACGTGACCGGCACCGCGGATCTGTCGATGGTGCCGCTGTGGATGCTCGACCGCGCGGAGGTGTTCCGCGGCAACGCGCCCGAAGCGATCGATCGGCTGGGCATCGCCGGCGCGATCGTGCTCGAGCCGCGGCTGCCGCGGACGACGGAGCTGCGCGCCGGCGCGGGCGCGGGCAGCTTCGGCGAGTGGTCGTTGTGGGGCGGCGGCGCGGTCGCGGCGCCCGGCGCGTCGAGCCTGGTCGCGCTCCGGCGCTCCGGCGCGCGGAACGACTATACGTACACGGACGACAACGGGACACGCTTCGACGCGAGCGACGACCGCGAGGTGCGGCGCGACAACGCCGACTTCGCGAGCACCGACGCGTGGGCGATTGGACGCGCGGAGCTCGGGCCCGGCGCGCAGGTGACAACGATCGTCAACGCGCTGTCGCGCGAACAAGGCGTGACGGGGCTGGGCGTCGTGCCGGCGCGCGCCGCGCGGGCCCGGGTCGAGCGGCTGCTCGGCGGGATCTCGGCGCGGGTGCCGTGCCCGGGGCGCCGCAGCCCAGGCGCGCCGGTCGACCAGTGCCAGCTCGAGCTGTCGAGCGCCGCCCTGACGGCTCGCAGCGTCATCGACGATCCGCTGTTCGAGCTCGGGCTCTTGACGTCACGGGCGACCAGCGCGGGCGACCGCTTCACCCAGAGCGTGCGCGTCGTGGATCATCCGGACGACGCCGTGCGCGTCTCCGCGGGCGTGACCCAGGAGCTGGAGCGGCTCGCCATCGACCGCGCGGCCGCGCCGGGGCTGCGCGCGCGGCGCGACGTCACGCGCGCCAGCGCGAGCGTGCGCGTGGACGCGAGCCGGCGCGTGCAGCTGATCGCGCTCGGCGCGCTCGCGTGCCACACGACCGCTGCCGGCGACGCGGGCAAGCGCTGCGGCGTGCTCGCGCCCGCCGGCCGCGCCGGCGTGCGCGTGCGCGCCGCCGAGTGGCTCGACCTGCTGGGCAACGTCGGGCGCTACGTGCGCGTGCCCGCGCTCGGCGAGCTGTACGGTGTGTCGCCGCTGGTGCGTGGCAACGCCGCGCTCGCGCCGGAGAGCGGCGTGACCGCCGACGCGGGGTTCCGCGCCGCAACGACAGACCCATCCAGCACCGGAGCGTGGGTCGATGCGTTCGGGTTCGTGCGCGGGGTCACGGATCTGGTCGCGTACCGCCGCTCGGGGCTCGGCTACGTGCGGCCCTACAATACCGGGCGCGCGCGCGTGCTCGGGGCGGAGATCGCGGCGGGCGCGGACGCGTTCCAGCACCTGCGCGCCGACGTCGCGGTCACGCTCCTCGACCCGCGCGACACGACGCCGGGGCGCACGCTCGGCAACGATCTCGTGCCGTACCAGTCGCGCTTCGTCGCGAACGCGGGCGTCGAGCTGTATGCGCGGCATCGCGCCTCGCTCGAGCTTCGCGTGTCCCACCGTTCGTCGCGGGTCGCCGACCCGGCGGGGCTGGTGGTGATTGGCGCACAGACGCTGCTGGATGTGGGAGCGACGCTCTGGTTCTGGCGCGATCGCGTCGCGCTTCGCGGCGCGGTACAGGACGTGACGGACGCCGCGCGCTCCGACGTGGTCGGCTATCCGCTGCCGGGGCGGAGCGTGCACGGGAGCGCGGAGTTGGTCTGGTAGTCAGCGCAAGAGCAGCGCGCACACGGCCGTCAGCGCCAGCGCGCCCAGCAGGTTCAGGGCCAGCCCTTCGCGCGCCATGCGCGCGACGGTGACCTTGCCGGTGCCGTACACGATGGCGTTCGGCGCGGTGGCCACCGGTAGCATGAACGCGCAGCTCGCGCTGAGCGCCGCAGGCGCCATCAAGAGCTCGGGCTTGATGTGCGCGCCGACGGCGGCGGCGGCGAGCACCGGCATGAGCAGCGTGGCGGTCGCCGTGTTGCTCGTCACTTCGGTCAGGAACGTCACCACCAGGCAGATCGCGAGGATCAAGAGCACGGTCGGCCAGCTCGCCACGCCGGACAGGCCGTGCCCGAGCGCGACCGACAAGCCCGAGACCTCGAAGCCGCGCGCGATGGCGATGCCGCCGCCGAACAGGATCAAGAGCCCCCACGGGATCTTGTTCGCCGTCTCCCAGTCGAGCATCTGCCCGCCCTCGCCGTCCGGGATCAGGAACAACAGCACGCACGCCAGCAGCGCCACGGTGCTGTCGCCGGCGCCCTTGACGTGAAACAGCCGGCTCCAGCCGCCGGCGGGATCGGTGCGCGTGATCCAGGCCGTCGCCGTCAGCGCGAACACCACCAGCACGCGTCGCTCCGCGGGTCGCCAGGCGCCGGGGTGCGGCAGCTTGAACGTCTCGCCCGCGTGGAGCTTGCGGGTGATCTTCCACCATGCGATCGGCACGAGCACGATGACCGCCGGGATACCGATACGCATCCAGTCGACAAAGCCGAGCACGGTGTGCGTCGTCTCGCGGTACACGCCCATGAAGATCACGTTCGGCGGCGTGCCGATCGGCGTGCCCAGGCCGCCGATGCTGGCGGCGTAGGCGATGCCGAGCAAGAGCGGCGCGGCGAGCGTGTCGTCGCTGTCCTGCTCGAGCACGGCCATCGCCACGGGCAGCATCATCAGCGTCGCGGCGGTGTTGCTGATCCACATGCTGACGATGGCCGTCGCCACCATGAAGCCGAGCACGATGCGGCGCCGGCTGGTCGCGCCCACCAGCCGCACCATGCCGAGCGCGAGCCGCCGGTGCGCGCCGCTCTTCTCGAGCGCCATGCTGAGCACGAACCCCCCGAGCAGGAGCAGGATCAGCGTGTGGCCGTAGGCCGTGGCCACCTGCTTGTGGTCGAGCACGCCGACCAGCGGGAACACCGCGAACGGAATGAACGACGTGGCCGGGATCGGGATCGGCTCCGTGATCCACCACGTGGCGCATAGCGCCGTCACCGCGGCCGTCCAGCACGCCGCGGGGGCGAGCCCGGCGAAGCGTGACGCGATGAAGGCGGCGGCCGCGAGCGCCACGCCGCCCACCAGCGCCGCGCCACGCCGCCGTCCGGACATGGCCGCGGATGCTAGCAGGAAAAAATCGGTCGAGGGGTTGGCAAGACGGGGCGATGCTTGCTAGCGCTGAGGCGTGCGTGCTTCCGCATCGCTTCTCGCAGCGCTCGTCGCGCTGCTCGTCCTCTCGGCGCCCGGTGCGTCGGCGCACTCGATCCGAGATCTGCCGAAGCAATACCGGCACTCGCCGTACACGCTGATGAGCCTGTCCGTCGGCTACCCGAACGACGGCTGGCAACTCAGGGCGAAGAAGCTGCGGCGCACGCGCTATCTGCGCATCAAGCCGAGCAGCAAGGACGATTGCTACGGTCATCCCGCGCTGGTGCTCATGCTGCACCGCAGCGCGAAGGAGCTGGCGCGGGCGGCGCATGGCTCGGTGATGGTCGTCGGCGATCTCTCGCGCGATACCGGGGGCCCGCTGTCGGGCCACCATTCGCACCAGAGCGGGCGCGACGCGGACGTGGCCTTCTACATGAAGGACAAGGACGGCAAGCCGTATATCCCCGATCACTTCGTGAAGTTCGGCTCGGACGGCAAGGCGACGGACGGCAGCGGGCTCGAGTTCGACGACTGGCGGAACTGGCTCCTGGTGCAGTCGTGGGTGCGCGACAAGCGCGCCGGGCTCAGCTACATCTTCATCGCGGACTGGCTCAAGCGCCGGCTGATCGCGTTCGCCGAAGGGCGCAAGCAGTTCAAGAAGTACGTCCCGGAGGCGCTCAAGGTGATGCACCAGCCGGAGGACGCCGAGCCCCACGACGATCACTTCCACGTGCGCATCTCGTGCCCGCACCGGCAAGACGACATCTGTCACGAGCAGTCGAGGTAGCTATTTCGCCAGCGTCGGCTCTTTCGCGCCACGTGATGCCGGCGCGAGGTGACGTTCGAGCAAGCTGACGCGCGCGAGCACTTCCGCCTGGCCCTTGAGCAGCGTGCCGATGCCGATCTCGCTCTTGAGGTTCACGTTGTAGTCGTTCTCCGCCAGGAGCTTGTCCTTCGACGCCTGGCGGTTCTGGCTCATCATGATGATCGGCGCCTGGATCGCCGCGAGCGTCGACAGCACCAGGTTCAGCAGGATGAACGGATAGGGGTCGAAGCGGACGTTGTGGAAGGCGTTGATGGTCATCCACGTCGCCATGATCACGGCGAAGATGATGATGAACGGCCACGAGCCGCCAAAGGCGGCGACGCGGTCGGCGACGTATTGACCGAGCGTCAGCCGATCTTCGGCCTCCTCCAGCACGTTGCGCGACACCTGGCTCGAGAACGCCGCATTGGTGCGGCGCATGCGCTCGGACATCTCGGCGAGGATGCCGAGGGCGGCGTCGGGGTGGCGCGTGATGAAATCGACGAAGTCGTCGCGGTCGAGCGCAACGAGCGTGCACGGCTTGGTGGCCGTCGCGGTGGCGCTGCGCGGATCGCCGTCGAGCAGCGACAGCTCGCCGAAGTACTGCCCGGCGAACAGCGTGGCCAGGAGCACGCTCTGCTTGCCTTCGCCGTAGGAAATGTCGACCGCGCCTTCGCGGATGATGTACAGGCGCCCGCCGGGCTCGCCCTGGCGGAACACCACCTCGCCGACGTCGGCCTGCACCTCCTCCAGGCGAGTGGCCAGCGCGTCGAGATCGTCCTCGTCGAGCGAATCGAACAGGTTGAGCGAACCGAGCAGGTCGGTGTGGTCCATGACGTATGCCCTCGGCGGCGAGCATAGCCGGCTGGACCCGGCGGTGGCCGCTCAATCGCCTTGCGAGCCGCGGCGCGACTGCTTCTTCTCGGAGTGCCGGCGCTTGTCGTCCATGCGCCGCGCCTTCGCCGCGCGCGAGGGCTTGGTCGGGCGCCGCGGTCGCGGCGGGACCAGCGCGCGCCGGATCAGCTCCGCCAACTTCTCCCGCGCGTCCTCGAGGTTGCGCGACTGATCGCGGGTCTTCTGGCTCGTGAGCAGCACGCGACCGTCGGCGTCGATGCGGCCGCGGGCCAGCGCCGCGAGCCGCGCCTTCACGGCGGTCGAGAGCGCGTTCGTTCCCCGCAAATTGAAACGTAGCTCGACCTTGCTGGCGACCTTGTTCACGTTCTGCCCGCCCGGTCCGGATGCGCGCACGGCCGTCCACTCGAGATCGCTCTCGGGGACCACCAGGAACGACGTGATCGAGAGCCCGGCCATCACGCGCCCTCCACCAGCACCTTGAGCGTGCCACGCTCGGCGGCGCGCGCGAGCGCGGCCTCGGCGTCGGCGAGCGGGTAGCGCGCGGCGACGAGCGCGCGTGGATCGACGCGTCCGCTCGCGAGCACGTCGATCGCCCGCCGCATGTCGCCGCAGCGCGAGCCCACGACGCGGAGCTCGTTCACCACCACCGGCGACAGATCGACCTGTGTCGCGCCGGCCACGGTCGTTTTCAGCACGACCGTGCCGCGCGGGCGCACCATGGACAGCGCGCGTGCGACACCGGCGGCGCTGCCCGTGGCTTCAATCACCGCACCGACGCCGGCGACCGCGCCGTCGAGATCGCGCTCGAGACACGTCTCCGCGCCGGCGCTGGCCGCGATCCCGAGCTTGTCCGTGTGATGGCCCACCACCAGCACGTCGACGTCGCTCGCCCGGAGCGCGTGCGCGACGAGCAAGCCGAGCTTGCCGTCCCCGAGCACCACCACGCGCTCCCGCGCCGCGTCGCCCAGATCGTCGAGCACGTGCAGGGCCGCCGCGAGCGGCTCGGCGAACACCGCGCGATCGTCCGCGACGGCATCCGGCACCTCCACCAGGCACCGCGCCGGGACCACGCAGCGCTCGGCCAGCGCGCCGTCCCGACCCAGGATCCCGAGCACGGTGCGCGTGGCGCAGTGGTGACCGCCGCGCGTCGTGCAGTCCTCGCACACGCCGCAGCCGGCGTTGATGTCCGCCACCACGCGCTTGCCGCGCCACGCGGGATCGTCCGCCTCGATCACCTCGCCGACGAACTCGTGGCCGAGCACGCCGCGGTAGCCCATGTACCCGCGCGCCAGCTGCAGGTCGGTGTCGCACACGCCGGCCAGGCGCACCTCGACGAGGGCTTCGCCGGGATGCCGGTCCGGCGCGGGATAGTCGCGGACGAGCCGCGGGGTACCGTCGAGAACGAGCGCGAGCATGGCGCGCGAGGATAGCGCGCTCGCTCGCGCAAGGCACCCGGGTCATATCGAAACATATCGATATGGCGCGGGGACGCTCAGGCGGGCTCGACGTGGACGACGGCGCCCAGCGCGGACAGCTTCTCGAACAGCGAGTCGGCGACGCGGCGGTTGCTCGTGCGCGTGAGCACCCAGGGCAAGTTCTTGATCGCAGCGCGCGCCGTCGGCAGATCGAGCGGCAGCTCCTGGCGTAGCGTGGCGATCAGCCCGATCGGCGTCGGACCCGCGGCGATCAGCACGACCTGCCAGTCGCCGCTGGCCGTCGGCGTGGAGCGGTCCCCGGCGGGCGCCGCCGCGCCGCCGAGCTCGCGCGAGCCGGGAAACTCGAGCAGCGCCTCCGGCTGGTCGAGGAACGACTCGAGCAGGCCGCACTCGCGGCACGCCACGAGACGGCCGGCGAGCGAGCGGTTCACGTCACTGCCCGCGCCGCTGCGCTGCACGATGGCCCAGCGCGCGGGCCCCGAATCGACGAAGCGGGTGGAGCCGCAGGCGCGGCAGACCGTCGGATCCGGGGCGGACATGGCGCAGCGCTACCAGCGTTGTCGGCCGATGGCCAGTCCGGTTGTTTGCGTGGGCCCGCCGCGGCGGCTAGACCAGGCACAGATAGCGTGCCGCGAATCGAGTTCCAGGCGAACGTCATCGGCGTCGCCAAGGTCGTGGAGGCGCCCGGCGGGGGCGAGCTCGTAGACCTGTGCGACGAGGTGCTGGCGCCGATCCCGTTCTCGTGCCGCTCCGCGAGCTGCGCGACGTGCCAGGTGGAGATCGTCGAAGGCATGCACCTGCTGGAGCCGCCGAACGACGAGGAGCGCGAGCTGCTGGATTTGCTCAGCGGCCCTTCGAACGTGCGGCTCGCGTGCCAGACGCGGGTGCGCGCCGGCGCCGGCCGCATCCGGCTCAAGCCCGTGGGAGAGTGAGCCATGTCGCGGAGGCGCATCGTCGCGGTGATCGGCAACGGCGCGGCTCCCGCCGCGCACGCGCGCATCGCCGAGGAGCTGGGCCGGCGGATCGTCGAGCACGGCTTTCGTGTCGTGAGCGGCGGGCTCGGCGGAGTGATGGAAGCGGCGTCGCGCGGCGCGCACTCGGCCGCGGCTTATCGCGAGGGCGACGTGATCGGCATCCTGCCGGGCGGCGACGCCGATCGCGCGAACGCGCACGTGGACATCGCGATCCCGACCAACATGGGCTTCGCGCGCAACGTGCTCGTCGTCGCGACCGCGGACGCGGTCATCGCGGTGGGCGGCGGCTCGGGCACGCTCACGGAGATGGCCATGGCCTGGCAGCTCGGCAAGCTCGTCGTCGGCATCGACGTGGACGGCTGGAGCGCGCGCCTCGCCGGAACCGCCCTCGACGACAAGCGCGGCGACACCGTGCTCGCCGCCCGCGACGCGGCCCACGCCGTGGAGCTCGTCGCCGCGCGCCTGACCTGAAGGGGATGCCGGTCTGAGAAGTCCCCTCGATTCCAGGCGGAGAAAAACGCGGAACCGATTCGGGTTCGATGCCGATCCATGGGGATGGCACAGGAAGGGCGGAAGGGCGGAAGATTTGGGGATGGGACGGACGAAGTGATCGGTGCACTGATCGAGGTGCACCGCCATCTCGGCGCAGGGTTGATGGAATCTGCCTACGAGGCCTGTCTGTGCGCCGAGTTGGCCGAACGAGGGGTCCACGTCGAGCGACAACGACCGCTGCCGATCAACTACAAGGGTGTGCACCTTGATTCTGGATCCTCGACCTCGTCGTTGGACATCGCATCCTCCGCGAGCTGAAGGCGGCCCCGCGCTTGCTCCCGATTCATGAGGTTCAGGTCATCACCTACCTGCGACTTTCACGCCTGCCCGTTGGCTTGCTCGTCAACTTCAACGTCACCGCCCTGCGGAAAACCCAATGAGGGGATTTCTCAGGATGCCGGTCCGAACGCCGCGCAACCCTGGCAAGCCTTCCGTCCTTCCGCCCTTCCTGTGCCTCTCGATCGTCAAGCGCCGCACCGCGACGTCGTCGCGCCGCGGGGGATTCCGCGCCGGACCGGCATCCAGACCATATCGAAAAACCTGAATATCGCAGCGGCCCGCGGCGATGGGCTTCCGTCCGGCGGGCTGACGGCGCATACCTCCCGGCGTGGCGGACGTCGCGGTGCGGGCGCGCGCGCTGGTCAAGCGCTACGGCGACTTCGAGGCGGTGCGTGGCATCGACTTCAGCGTGGAGCGTGGCCAGTGCTTCGGCTTCCTGGGCCCCAACGGCGCCGGCAAGACCTCGACCATGCGCATGGTGCAGGCGATCAGCGCGCCCAGCGGGGGCACGCTCGAGGTGCTGGGGCTCGATCCGGTGCGGGACGGCAAGCGCGTGCGCGCGCGCATCGGCGTGTGCTCGCAGGACGACAACCTGGACCCGGATCTCGACGTCCGCGAAAACCTCCTGGTGTACGGCAGCTACTTCCCGCAACCGCGCCGTGCCACGGCGCAGCGGGCGGACGAGCTGCTCGCGTTCGTGGCGCTGACGGAGAAGCGCACACGCCAGATCGCGGAGCTGAGCGGCGGGATGAAGCGCCGGCTGATGATCGCGCGCGCGCTGGTAAACGAGCCCGAGATGGTGATCCTGGACGAGCCCACGACGGGCCTCGATCCGCAGGCGCGTCACCTGATCTGGCAGAAGCTGCGCGAGCTGTCCGAGCGCGGCGTGACGATGCTGCTCACGACGCACTACATGGACGAGGCCGAGCGCCTGTGCGACCGGATCGTGATCATGGACGAGGGGCGGATCCTCGACGAGGGCTCGCCGCGCGAGCTCATCGAGCGCCACGTCGGTGGGGAGGTCGTCGAGCTGCGCGTCCCGGTCGAGCGCGAGGGCGCGGTGCTGGACGGGCTCGATCTGTCCGGCGTGCGCGGCGAGCGCGCCGGTGACACGCGGGCGTTCTTCCTGGCGCGCCGCAGCGAGCTCGCCGATCGGCTGGTCGAGCGCGCGCGGGCGGTGGGTGTCGCCTGCCTGGTGCGGAACGCCACGCTCGAGGACGTGTTCCTGGGCCTGACGGGGCGGGAGCTCGACGAATGAGCGAACCGGCCGGGTTCGCCCTGGGCGCGTGGCACGTGACGGCGCGCAACCTGCGCGTGTGGCGGCACTACGCGCTGTCGAGCGCCATCGGCAACTTCGGCGAGCCGCTGCTGTATCTGCTCGCGCTCGGCTTCGGCCTCGGACGCATCGTCCCCGAGCTCGGCGGCATGAGCTACGCGGCGTTCATCGCGCCGGGTCTGGTCGTCTCCACGGTGATGTACACGGCGACGTTCGAGGGCACGTTCGGCAGCTACACGCGCCTCGCCAGCCAGAAGACCTACGACGCGCTGCTGGCAACGCCCATCAGCATCGGCGAGCTGGTCGCCGGCGAGGTGCTGTTCGGCGGGCTGAAGTCCATGTTCGGCGCCGTCGCGGTGCTGATCGTGATCACGGCGTTCGGCCTCGTGCCGTCGTGGCTCGCGCTCTTGACGATTCCGCTCGGCTTCGCCGCGGGGCTGATGTTCACGGCAATGGCGATGGTCGTGGCGAGCCTGAGCAAGAGCTACGAGTTCTTCAACTACTACTTCACGCTCGTGATCGCGCCCATGTTCCTGTTCAGCGGCATCTTCTTCCCGCTGGACAAGATGCCGCCATGGGTCGGCGTGGCGGCGCAGGTGATGCCGCTGACGCACGTCGTCGCGATCTCGCGCGCCCTCGTGCGCGGCACGTCCGCCGCTGCGATCCCGTGGCACGGCGCGGCGATCGCCGGTTTCCTGGCGATCGCCTACGCGCTGTGCGCCACGTTGATGGCGCGCCGGCTCAGGATCTGATCACGGGCCCGCGTCGGCGCCCGGGCCGCCCTGGCAGCGCCAGCTGCCGCCGAAGCAGGCGCAGCCGCCGTTGCCGTACTGGCAGATCGTGCCTTGCTGGCTGCACGTGCTGTTGTTCGCCGGCTCGGTTGCCGGGCACGTGCCGCCGTCGCCACCGCCGAGGCTGAAGCACGTGAACTGTCCCTGGTTGCACGCGCAGCGCGCGCTGCCGTAGGTGCACAGGCCCTGGCCCGAGCAGGTGTCGCCGTTCGACGGCTTTGCCGTCGGGCAGCTCGTGCAGTTCCATTGGCCTTGGAAGCACGCGCACTGCTGGGCGCCGTACGTGCACTGCAGGAAGCCGCCGCCGCCGCCGCTGGTGCACTGGCCGCTCGGCTGCGTCGGCGGACAGTTCGGGTTGTTCGTCGCGCCGGCGGAGCCGCCGCTTCCACCCGTCGCGCCGGTGCCGCCGCTTGCGCCGGTGCCGCCGGTGCCGCCGGTCGCGCCGGTGCCGCCCGTCGCGCCGGTGCCGCCCGTGCCCATGCCGGCCGCGCCGCCGCCGCCGGCCGCGCCGCCGGAGCTGGCGCCCGCGCCACCGGACGTGCCGCCCGCGCCGCTACCGGCCGTGCCGGCCGTGCCGCTGCTGCCCGAGCCACCGTCGGTGTTGCTCGGCGCGCTGCCGGTATCGCTGCTGCCGCCGCAGGCGAGAGGAATGGCGCCGAGCGCCACGGACAACGTCAAGAAAGCAAATCCCTTGTTCATCGCGACCTCCGTGGAGTGCGACTCTAGCACCGTGTCTGGTCGTTCCGTCGTACGATCCGCTCGCGTTGCGCGTTGCACCGCAGCGACGGCAGAACAATCCGTTCTACACGGACAAGACGATCTTCCCGACGTTCGCGTTCGCCTCCATCCGCTCATGCGCCTGGCGTGCCTCGGCGAGCGGCATCACGCAGTCGATCACGGGCCGTAGCTTGCCCGCGGCCAGCATCGGCAGCGACTCGCGAATGAACGCCTGCGCGATGGCGATCTTGTCGGACACCGGACGCGCCCGCATGACCAGACCCAGGATCTGGTAGCGACGCTTGAGGAGCTGGGCCAGGTTGACGCTCGCGGTCATGCCGCCGAGCACGCCGACGACCACGCAGCGCCCGGCGACGGCCATGCACGCAGCGTGCTTGTCCCAGTATGCGCCGCCCACGAAGTCGATCACGACGTCCGCGCCGTGTCCGCCGGTCACCGACTGCACGATCCCGGCGAAGTCCTGGCTCTTGTAGTCGACGAGCGTGTCGCCGCCGAGCTCGGCCACGCGCGCCAGCTTGTCGGCGCTGCCGGCGGTCGCGATGACGTGCGCGCCGTGGCGGTGCGCGAGCTGGACCGCCGCCGAACCGACGCCGCCCGCTGCGGCGTGGATCAACACGAACTCGCGCGGGGCCAGGCGTCCGAGCGTGAACAGCGCCTCGCGTGCCGTGAGGAACGCTTCGGGCACGGCGGCGGCCTGCTCGAACGACAAGTTGTCGGGGATCGGGATCGCCATGCGTGACGGGACGGTGACGCGCCCCGCGTAGCCGCCGCCGGGCAGGAGCGCCATCACGCGCTGTCCCGGCTCGACCCCGGTCGCGCCGGGGCCGAGCGCCGACACGACGCCGGCGCACTCGAGACCGAGGATGTCGGTCGCGCCTTCCGGAGGCGGATACAAGCCGCGGCGCTGGAGCAGATCGGCGCGGTTCAGCGCCGTCGCCTTGACGTCGATCAGCAGCTCGCCCTCGCCCGCTACGGGATCGGGGACGTCCGCCAGCGTCAGCTTTTCCGGGCCGCCGGGCTCGGTAACGATGATTGCTCTCATGGGCGCGGTATGATGCCACCCATGCGACCTTCGTGGGGACTCGTCGGTGTGATCGCGCTCGGATTCGTGGCCGCGTGCGGCAGCGGTGACTCGTCGGGTGGCGGCAAGCCAGGCGAGGGGCCCGGCACGTGCGACGCGGACCAGGCGCAGAACGCACTCTTCGACGCCACCGGCGAGCCCTCCTGCGTGCTCGCGTGCGACCAGTGCCCCGACGAGACCACGACGCCCTGGACCTGCAGCGCGCTCGGCAAGTGGTCGTCGCTCGCGCACGACTGCTCGGACAGCGCGTGCGGCAAGTGGGACGCGACGTACCCCGAGCCGCAGCAAGGCAAGTGCACGGCGAGCGAGCCGTCCGGCGCGGCCGTCGCCAAGACGAGCCCGACGGACAAGCCCGTGGTCTTGCCCGACGGTCGGCGACTGCAGCCGGCGGGCGTCGAACGCGTGCTCGACGACGCGAACCTGCAGGGCACGTTCCCGGCGTCGGCGCTGTGGTTGCCGGGCACGCACCTGCTGGCCGTCAGCGACAACGGCTACGCCGATCACGCCTTGCGCATCCTCGACGCCGACAAGCTCGCCGCGAACCAGGATCCGATCGTGAGCGAGGTGCCATTCACCTCACCGGACTCGCTGAACTACGGGCTCGCGCTCGCGGCGGACGGTACGCTGTACGCCGCGAGCGGCGCGCCGGACTCGGTGATCCGCGCGTTCACGGTGGACGCCACGAGCGGCAAGATCACGCGCGACGCGACCCGGGACATCGCGGTCGAGAACGCGAAGGCCGGCGACGTGTTTCCGGCCGGGATCGCCATCTCGCCCGACGGCACGCGCCTCGCCGTGGCCCAGGCGCAGCAGCACGTGCTGCTCGTCTATAGCCTCGACGCCGGCGACTACGCGACGAAGCTCGCCGCCGTCGATCTGGGCGGCAAGGGCGCCGAGTTGCTCGCGACACGCTTCGATCCGGCGTCGAGCGACGTCGTGTACGTGACGGCCTGGAATGGCGCGCGCTTGTTCGAGGTGGATCTCGCCGATCTGGCGACGCCCGCGATCCGCGAGATCCCGACCGGGCAACAGCCCGAGCAGATCGCGTTCATCTCCGCATCGCACCTGGTGGTGTCGAACTCGCAGTCCGACAGCCTGAGCGTCGTGGACCGCGCGAGCGCGAAGGTCGACGCGACGATCCCGGTGGACGCGAACGACACGCTCCACGGCGAGGCGCCGAGCGCGCTCGCGTGGGACGCCGCGACGAGCCGCTTGTACGTCACCCTCGCCGGCGCGAACGGCGTCGCGGTGTTCCACGTGACCGACAACGGCGCGGGCGCCGCGCCGACCTTCGACGCCAAGGGCGTGCTGCCCACCGGCTGGTGGCCGACCGCGGTGCTGGTGCCGGACGTGCCGCCGACCGACGCGCTCGCCAACTCGCTGGTGGTGCTGGCCGGTCGCGGTCACGGCATCGGCCCCGAGACGATCCCGCAGGGCTTCGCCTCGGGCGTGAACGGCTCGCGTATGAAGGGCAGCGCGCAGATCATCGACAAGATCGACGACGCGACGGTAGCCGCGGCCACCAGCGACTGGCAAGCGACCGGCGACGTCGCCGGCCTCGACGGCCGCCCGACGGTGAGCTGTCCCGACGGCGCGGACTACGACTTTCCCGTGCCCGCCACCAACGACAACGGGCCGAGCGCGCTCCTCAAGCACATCGTGTTCATCGTGCGGGAGAACAAGACCTTCGACGCGATCATGGGCGACGTGCCCGGGCTCGACGGCGACCCGAAGCTTGTGATGGCGCCCGGGAAGATGGACCAGGTGTGGGGCAACATCCGCAAGATTGCCCATGATTTTTCCCATGCCGACAACTTCTACGAAGACGCCGAGCAGTCGATCCAGGGTCACTACTGGACGGTGAACGGCCGCAGCAGCGACTTCATCGAGCGCACCTGGCTCTCGATCTGGGGACGCCACACCCGGCCACTGCCCGAGAGCGCGTCGGCGGACGTTCGACCCGAGGAGGGCGGCCTGTTCAAGTGGCTCGACGACAATCAAGTCGCCTACGACAACATGGGCGAGCTGTACGGCGCGGGCGTGCAGGATCCCGGCTACGGCATCGTCAACACGAGCGGTACGCAAGCCGACACCAAGGGCGCCTGCTACGTCGCCGCCCGCGCGCGCGAGCTGTGCGACATGAAGCCGTTCACCTACGTCTGGCTCGTCAACGATCACACCCTCGGCGCGCAGGCCGGCTCACCGAACCCTGGTCTGATGATCGCCGTGAACGACGAGGCGACGGGCATGATCGTCGACGGCATCAGCCACAGCCCGATGTGGAAGGACACGCTGATCGTGGTCGTCGAGGACGACCCGTCCGACGGCGCCGACCACGTGGACGCGCACCGCTCGATCGCCGTGTTCGCGTCGCCGTGGGTCAAGCGCGACTACGTCTCGAAGACGCACTTCGACATCTCGAGCGTCCACAAGCTGTTCGCCCACATCCTGGGCATCCCGTACCACAACCGCGCCGTGGCCCACGCCGCGCTGCCGCTCGATCTATTCACGTCTACGCCGGACTACACACCGTACGACTACCTGCCGCGCACGTACACCGACGTCTCGTGCAACCCCCAGGGCACGCAGAACGCCCTGGAGGCGCAGGGCTGGGACTTCAGCGAACCAGACGACCAGCCTGGCCTCGACGCCCAGGTGTGGCGCATGCTCCACGACAACAGCGGCGCCGACTGACGCCACCAGGAGGTGAGAGGCGCTGGCGCAGCGCGCGCTTCCGCGCCGGATCGGCATTCACATCTGGGACTTGAAGAAGTCCCAGGTGAGCTTCGTCGCATCCTCGAACTGGGTGCCGCCGCCGTACAGGCCGTAGACGTGTCCGGCCCAGCCGTGGCCCATGCCGGTGAAGCTGCACAACACGACCTGACCGCCGGGCGGGCAGTTCTTGTTGTACTCGCACGTGCCGCCCTTCACGCTCACCGTGTCCACGTCCGTGGAGCAGCCATTGTGCTTGGCCCAGTAGTCTCGCGCCTGCACGCCGCACGCGTAGCCGATCAGCGGATCGGCGGTCCCGTGGAGGATCATCACCGGCGTCGGTCCCGCCACACACCCGGCGGGTGGGCCGCCGCCCGACGCCGGCGCGACGGCACGCACCAGATCCGGGCGCAGGCAGGCGATGTCGTTCGCGAAGTAGCCGCCCATGCTGAAGCCGGTGGCAAACACGCGAGCGCGATCGACGCACTGGGACTGGTCGACGGCGTCGATCATCGCCTGCACGAAGCCGAGATCGTCGTTCTTGCCGGACGTGAAGACGCCGGCGCCGCACACGCCGGTGCCGACGTTCCACGTGGTTCCGATGCCGTCGGGGAAGGCGACCACGAAGCCCTCCTGGTCGGCGAGCGTGGTGTAGTCGGTGAGCTGGCGCATGGCGTCGCCGTTCATCGTGAAGCCGTGATCCGCGAATACCAGCGGCGCGGGCACGTGTGGATCGAGTCCGGTCGGGACGTACAGCTCGTACGTGCGCTTCAACGCGCCGACGCTCACGCTCTGGTTCGACAGGCCCGGCGTCAGCGGGCTCGACCCGCACTTCACGCCGGCGTCCGCGGCGCCGCCGTCGCTGCCCGCGCTGCCGCCGCCGCCCGCGCTGCTGTCGTTGCCCGCGCCGCCGCCGCTGCCCGCGCTGCCGCCGGCACCGCCGCTCGCGGAAGCGTCGCCCGCGCTGCCCCCGCTCGCGGCGCTGCCCCCGCTTCCCTCCGCGTCCGCGCCCGCCGTGCCGGCGGACGCGTCGTTGCGTGCGCCGCCGCTGTCGCTGGCGCTCGAGCCGCACGCGATCACGACGGTGCTGGTCGCGAGAACCGCAGCGATTGCAGACGCGGCCGGCCTCATTCGCGGAGAGTAGCGGCGCCCGGCCGGTCGGTCCAGTCGCGCGGGGCGCCGGCGATCGCGCGCTGAGATCGCCGGCGTCTAGCGCCTACGGGCAGGTGGTGCTCTTGGGATCCACGTCCGTGCACGCGTTGCGCGGCGACAGCGACCACGTGCAGTAGTCCAGGTAGACGATGCCGTCGGCGCGGTTGAAGTTCGTGGCTCCGCTGTACGCCCACGCCTTCGTCGCGTCCTTCGGGCCCGCGCCGGTCAGGTCGTTGAAGAAGATCGTGTCGTGGAGCTCGAGCGCGGTTTCGTCGACCTTGATGACGCCGAAGGGCCCGACGATGCTGCCGCCGTCGTTCTGCGTCCCCGTGACGTTCTTCAGCTCGACCAACAGACCGCCGTACTTGTTCAAGGTCGCGGCGTCGGTGCCCGCCGCGATCAGGTCGGCGGTGCTGTTGTCGATGACCAGCGGCGCCGGCGGCGTTGTGGTGCTCGTCTTGGTGACGGGACAGCTCTGGTAGGCGCGCAGCTGGATCGCCTTGACGGTGCCGCTACAGCTGGACGGCGCGTGCGTGCTGATCGTCCCGTACACATTCAGCACGTCTCCCGGCGCCACGTTGTCGGCGATGGCGTCCGTGCCCGTCGCGCACGTCGTGCCGCCGTCGCTCGTCGGCGTGCCGTAGCTGATCACCATGAGACCGGTGTTCACGGCAGCCGTGGCTACCGGGCTCGAGACGAACACGCCCCACAGACAAGAGCCGGAGCTGCTCGTGTAGGCGACCAGGAACTTCTGGCTGGTCGCGACCACACCCGTGAGGTTCACGTCGGTGCCCGTCGCGACCGCGCCCGTGTCGATGTCGGAGATCGTCGCGGCCTGGCCCGTGCAAGCGGCAGCTTCGCCAGCGCCCGCGCTGCCGCCGCTGCCGGATGCGCCGGCGCCGCCGTCCGTCCCCGCTCCGCCGTCCATGCCGGCGGCGCCGGAAGTGCCCGCCGTACCGCTGGCGCCCGCCGTTCCGCTCGCGCCTGCGGTTCCGCTCGCGCCCGCGCTGCCGCCGGTGCCACTGCTGCCGCCGGTGCCGCTCGTGCCGCCGGTGCCGCTCGTGCCGCCGGTGCCGCTCGCGCCGCCGGTTCCGCTCGCACCGCCGGTTCCGCTCGCACCGCCGGCTCCGCTGGAGCTGTCGCTGCTGCTGCAGCCGAATGCAATGGCGGCTGCCGCCGCACCGATGAGTGCCGTGTGAAGGATCCTGTTGGCCATTGCCGAGGCCTAGTCCCGGTGCGTGCCGGGCGCCAGTCCTACTCGCCCACGAGCCAGGGCCCCGCGTGGCGCCTCATCCCCGCGAGCGCTGCTGCGCCGCGACCAGCACCGGCTCGAGATACTCCGCCTCGAGATCGTCACTCCAGATCACGAGCGCGGCGCGCTGCGCGAGGGCGAGCTTGTTGAACGCCACGCGATCGAACGCGTACAGGTCCTCCGTCAGCACGATGGCGATGGGACGGAGCGTGCGCGCCTTCTGCTTGAGATCGGCGAGCTCCGCATTCTCGACCCGCGCCGGAAGCGCCGACGCCGCCTCGCCGCAAAGCTCGAGGAAGCGCGGCGAGCCGCCGGCCACCAGCACCACCGGATCGGGTTCGGCGGGCAACGAGACCGGCTCGACCAGCGGCGGTGCCGGTGAGGGCGGCAGCAGCGGCTGCGGAGGCGGCGGCAGCACCGACGCTGCGACGCGCATCGCGCCGGTCACGCCCTGCACCGCCGACGGCGGCGGCTCGGAGATACCGTCGTAGTGCGCGCGGATCGCGGCCCGGATGTGCTCGGGCGCGGCGACCATCGGGCGGATGCGCATGCCGGCGACGCGGGCGCAGTCGGCGAGCGCTTCTTCGCTCGTGGGGTCCTCCATCGCGACGTAGAGCACCCGCTCGCCGTCGCCGCGCTGCAGATACACGGGGAGCACGCAGTGCCGCAGGGCGACGTCGCGCGGGATGCGCTCGATCAGCTCCGGCGAGAACGAGACGTGCGACGGCGACACCCACGGCAAGCCGAGCTGATGCGACAACATCTGCGTGAGACGGGCCGATGTCACGAGCCCTTGATCGACGAGCAGCGCGCCGAGCCGGCGCCGATCGTGTTTCTGCAGCTCGAGCGTCTGGTCGAGCTGGGCCTGCGTGAGCAGGCCGGCCTGGACGAGCAGCGTGCCGAGCCGCTGGCGGGACGGAGCGTTCATGGATCCGCCCGTTTTACCAAACCACAACGGCTTGTGCGCGCCCGCAGTTATCCACAGGGGCTGTGGACTGATCGGCGTCGCCCCGTTTCGCTGGTACGCTGGTGGGCGATGAAAGCCGTTGTCGTCGATCGCTGGACGCCGCCCGCCCAGCTCGCGCTTGCCGACGCGCCCGACCCCAAGCGCGAGCCCGGCATGCTCACGCTCGAGGTGCGGGCCGCGGGCTGCAACTTCGCCGACGTCCTGCTGGTGCAGGGCGACTACCAGATGAAGCCGCCGTTCCCCTTCATTCCCGGCTCGGAGCTCGCCGGCGTGGTGCGGGCCGTCGGCGACGGCGTGGAGGGCTTCGCGATCGGCGATCGCGTGATGTCCTCGGTGCTGCTGGGTGGCTTCGCCGAGCAGGTGAACGTGCCGGCGGCTGTCGCCACGAAGATGCCCGACGACATGAGCTTCGAAGAGGGTGGCGCGTTCCCGATCGTGTACTCGACGAGCCACGCCGCGCTCGTCCACCGCGCCCGCCTGCGGGAAGGCGAGACGGTGCTGGTCACCGCGGCCGCCGGTGGCGTGGGCCTGTCGAGCGTGCAGATCGCCAAGGCCCTCGGCGCGCGCGTCATCGGTCTCGCCGGTGGCGAGGAGAAGCTCGCCGTGGTGCGCGAGGCGGGCGCCGACGTCGCCATCGACTACCGCGAGGGCGACTGGGTCGATCGCGTCAAGGCCGCGACCGGCGGCAGCGGCGTGGACGTGGTGATCGAGAACGTCGGGGGCGACGTGTTCCACGGCTGCATGAAGTGCCTCGCGTGGGAGGGACGCCTGGTCGTGATCGGCTTCGCCGGCGGGCAGATCCCGGAGCTCAAGGTAAACCGCGTCCTGCTCAAGCAAGTCTCGGTCGTCGGCCTCTACTGGGGCATGATGCTGATGAACACACCGCAGATCGTGATGGAGAGCCAGCGCGAGCTCGCGAAGCTATACGCGGCCGGCAAGATCAAGCCGGTGGTGTGGAAGCAGTTCCCGCTCGCCGAGACCGGTGCGGCGCTCACGGCCCTCGCCAGCCGCAAGAGTTTTGGAAAGATCGTGGTCTGTCCCTGAAGAAGGATGTCGGTCCGGCGCGGAACCAAGGCGGGCCGGCGGGCATCGCGGCACAGCGATTGCACGGGTGTAGCGTGTGAAGCTCGTTCGCCCGATTTCGAAGGACGACGTGACAGCGCGCGGTCCGAGCCTCGGCGAGCTCGGAGCGCGCTTCGACCTCGGCACGCACTGGGCGTGCGATCTCTCCTGGGCGCCGCTCGGGGATCAGACGATCGCTGTCTGGTCGCCGCATCGCTGACGAGCGACGACGGAGGGTTCGCCGAAGCGTGGAACCTCTCCGGGGAGATCAGCCAGTTTTCCCAGGACGAGCTCGACGTCGACGCGGACCTGCGCGCGCTCGGCCAATACGACTTCGGGGGCACGTATCAATTCGACTGGCTCTCGACGTGGCCGGAGATCCATGCGGCCCTGATCCTCGCCGTCTACGCCGCGCCGCAAGGCAACGCCTCGCTGGAGGGCGCGCTGCAAGAGTGGTCCGCTCGCAGCCACGTCGACGACGCCGGCGTGATCGGCGGCGGCTCCGGCGATGGCGCCATCATCAAGGTGGCGGCCTGGAGTTGCCACGCGCCGTAGCCGGAGGTGCCGGCACCGGCGACGCGAAGCCGCTGCCCGGAATTCGCTCGCGACCTCCGGAACACGGCACTGGTGCCGCCCGCCACAAGTCTGGCCGCGCGATGAGTGGCGAGGCGGGACAGCTGCGCCCCGCACAAAAGCGCTCTAGGCTCGTAGCCGACGGATTTGCATGCGTACGCGACCCGACATCGTCGTCATCCTCACCGACCAGGAGCGCGCACCGCCGCCGTACGAGAGCGACGCGCTTCGCCAGTGGCGCGCGCGCGTGCTGCCCGGGCGGCGATGGTTCGCCGAGCACGGCGTGAGCTTCGCGCGCCACTACACGGGCTCGCTGGCCTGCGTGCCGAGCCGTCCCACGCTGCTCACCGGCCACTACCCGGACGTGCACGGCGTCACCCAGACCGACGGGTTCGGCAAGCATCCCGACGATCCGCGCATGCGCTGGCTGCGTGCGGGGGAGGTGCCCACCCTGGGACACTGGCTGCGCGCCGGCGGCTACGACACGCACTACGACGGCAAGTGGCACCTCAGCCACGTGGACCTGAGCTGTCCCCGCACCGGGGAGCGGCTGGCGACCAACACGCGGAGCGGCCGGCCGCTGCCCGACGCGATCCGCATGTACCTCGAGGCCGATCCCCTCGACCCCTTCGGCTTCTCCGGCTGGGTGGGCCCCGAGCCGCACGGCACGCGACCCGATGACCTCGGGCTGGTGCGCGATCCGCTCACCGCCGCGCGCACCGTCGAGTGGCTCGAGTCACGCTACGCCCGGCGTCGCGCCGGAGATCCGACGGCGCTGCGACCCTTCCTGCTCGTCGCGAGCTTCGTCAACCCGCACGACATCTGTGCGTTCCCCATCTTCGCGTTCCACCCGCCGTTCCGGCGCTCGCCGCTCGATCCGCCCGCGGTCCCGCCGGCGTGGACCGCCGGACAGGATCTCGCGCGCCAGCCCGCCGCGCAGCGGGCCTACCGCGCGGCGTACCCGACGGCGTACGGCCCGCGGCGCGCGGTCGAACGGATCTATCGCGTCCGCGCCCAGGCGTATCGCGACCTCTACTACCGCCTGCACGCGGAGGTGGACGGCCCGATCGACCGCGTGCGGCGTGCCGTGACCGACGGCGGCGGGGACGCGTGGCTTGTGCTCACGGCCGACCACGGCGAGCTCCTCGGGGCGCACGGCGGGCTTCACCAGAAGTGGTTCACGCTGTTCGACGAGGCGACGCGAGTTCCGTTCTGCGTGGCCGGGACCGGCGCGTGCGCCACGCGCGCGGCAAGCGTGGCGGAGATGCCGACGTCCCACGTGGACCTCGTGCCGACGCTGCTTGCAGCCGCGGGCCTCGACGAGGGCGAGCTCGCGTCCGGGCTCCGGCGCTCCTTCACCGAAGTACACGCTCTGCCCGGGCGCGACCTGCTGCCGTTGGTCCGCGGCGAGTCAGTGCCGGACCGCGAGCGCGCCGTGTACGTCCAGACTCGCGACGACGTCTTCGAGGGTGCGTCGCGGACGTCGCTCGTCTGGCGGCGCCTTGGCGTCCGCGCCGCCGCGCTGCCGCCGCGCATCCGCGCGCCACTGGACGTGGGCTCCAGCTTCGAGGCGATCGTCGTCCGCGTCGGGGAGCACGAGGCGCGTGGCGGTGCCGGCCATCTATGGAAGCTCGTCCGCACGTTCGACGACCCTTCCACGTGGAGCGAGCCTGGAGTGCGGCAGCGGGGCGACGGGGCGCGCGGGCGTATCCTGCGCGAACGGCCGTTGCCCGATCAGTGGGAGCTCTACGATCTCGACGCGGACGGCGTCGAGGCGAACAACCGTGCCCACGAGCCGGTCGCGGCCGCCGTGTTCGAGCACCTGTGCCGGCGCCTGGAGCTGGAGCGGGCGCGCCGCGTTCCAACGCGCAACCGCTCCTGGCCTTACGCGTCCGCGCGGCGCGATGGCGCCGTCGAGATCCGTCGCGGCAGGGTCATTGCCCCGGATCGCGCGGCGGTCTGGGCAAAGCTCGCCGACTTCGGCGCCATCAGCGCGTGGGCCCAGGACGTCGAAGCGTCGTCGATGATCGACGACGGGCGCGTCGTCGGCGTCGGCAGCGCGCGTCGCGTGAAGGTAGGGCCGCTCCGGCTCCGCGAGGTGGTCGTGACGTGGGAGCCGGAGCGCGAGCTCGCGTACCGGATCGAGGACCTGCCGCCCCTCGCGCGCTCGGTCGTCAACGCCTGGCGCATCGAGCGAGTCGGAGCGTGGACGCGGGTGAGCCTGTCGACCAGAATCGAGCCGCACGCGCTACCGGGAGGGCGGCTCGCCGCGCGGCTGCTCGGCGTGCAGCTCGGCGGCGTGTCGAAGCGCCTGCTCGCCGGGCTGGCGAGCAGCATGACGGTGCGATGAGGGATCCCGCGGCCGCCCTCTGCAGCAGCGACCGCCGACGGCGTCGGGCGGCGGGATTCCGCGCCGGACCGGCAGACCCCGGAGCCGGTGATAATTCCGTGACACGAGGCGCGCAGACTCGGGGTCGTGTTGCAGCGCTCGCGTACCCGCGTCCGGGACTGGCTCGTGTTCGGGCTCGCGGCGGCGTTGCCGGTCGTGGTGGCAGGCTTCGTCGCGTGGCGCGCCCTCGGTAACGAGGAGGCGGCGCGCCGGCGCGAGGCGGAGGTGGAGCTCGAACAAGCGGCCGCCGGGCTCGGGCCCCGCGTCGCGCGAAAGCTCGCCGAGGCCGGCGCGGCGCTCGAGCGCGCGAACGGGGCGCACCTGGTCGACGAGGTCAAGCGGCTGAAGCCCGCGTTCGCCTCCGCGGTGGTGCTCGACGAGGATCGCCAGCTCGTCTACCCCGAGCCGGCGCGTGCGCCCGCGCCGAGCGCGGCTTGCCGGGAGCTGGCCGAGCGCATCGCGACGCCGCTCGGGCCGGCGGAGCACGCGCGGGTCGAGGCGCGGATCCTGGCGGCGTGCCCCGACGTCCGCTCGGCGAGCGGGCGACTGCTCTATCCCATCGCCGCGCTCGACGCCGCGCGGCGCGACGTCGCGCCGGCGTTCGTGAAGTGGCTCGACGAGCACGCCGCGGCGCTCGCGTCGGCCGAGCGCGCGGCGACCGGCGCGGCGGTGGCGCGTGCGACCTGGCTCGACGCGGACGAGCGCCGCCGAGCCGCCGCGATCCTGTCGCGCCAGCGCAACGGCAGCGACGAGATCGCGCGTACGCTCGCCGCGCCCGCTGCACGTCGCGCGTTGGCGCGGCTCGGCACGGACCACCGCGTCGTGTCGTGGGAGGACGCCGGCTCGGCCGGCGTGCTCGCGAGCTTCGAGGGTCGGATTGCCGGCTTCCTGGTCACGCCGGGATCGCTGGTCGACGCCAGCGATCGGATGGCGTTGCCGCCGGACGTGGTGGTGCGCAGCGCACCCGGCGTCGGGCACGGTCCGCAGGCGATCGCCCACGTGGGACCGGACCTCGCCGTGCGCCTCGAGCTCGCCGATCCGGCGCGCATCGACCAGCTGACGGCCTCGAGCCGGCGCTCGCTCGCCCTCGCCGGTGCGGCGTCGGCGCTGATGGCGCTCGCCTTCGTCGGCGCGGCGTTCGCACGCATGCGCGCGGCGCGCCGTCTCGGCGAGCTGCGCACCGACTTCGTCTCGGCGGTGTCGCACGAGCTGCGCACGCCGATCGCGTCGCTGCGCATGCTCGCGGAGCTGCTCGAGCAGGACCGCGTCGAGCCCGGAGAGCGCGCCGAGGTCACCGCGGCGTTGTCGCGCGAAGCACGGCGACTGGGTGAGACCGTGGATCGGCTGCTCGGCTTCAGCCGCATGTCCGCCGACCGCGTGCTGGCCAACCGCCGCATGGTGCACGTTGCCGAGCCCTTGCGGGCGAGCATTGCCGCGTTCGAGGAACGGCACCCCGGCGTGCGCGTGGCCCAGGAGCTCGACCTCGCGCTGGAAGCCAGCGTGGATGCGGAGCAGCTCCGACTGGCCACCGACAACCTGCTGGAGAACGCCCGCAAGTACGCTCCCGGCGGCGAGCCGTACCGCGTCGTGCTGCGGCGCGTCGCGGACGCGGCGGAGATCGCCGTCGAGGACCACGGCCCAGGCGTCGCACCGCGCGACCGGCGCCGCGTCTTCGAGCCCTTCGAGCGCGCGGACGACCGCTTGAGCGAGGCGACGGAGGGCAGCGGGATCGGCCTGGCCCTGGTGCAGCACGTGGCGCGATCCCACGGCGGACGCGCCTGGGTCGAGGCCGCGCCGGGTGGCGGCGCGCGCTTCGTAGTCCGCCTGCCGGGAGCTGTGGCATGAAGAGCGAAGTGGGACCGCAGGAAGTCGTGCTGGTGGTGGAGGACGATGCGTCGCTGCGTCTCGGGCTCGACAAGACGTTGAGGTCCGAAGGCTACCGCGTCGAGGTCGCGGCGACCGGCCCGGACGGCCTCGCCGCTGCGCTCGCGCGCCGTCCCGACCTGGTGCTGCTCGACCTGATGCTGCCGGGCATGAACGGCTTCGAAGTGCTCGAGGAATTGCGCGCTCGCGATCCGGATTTGCCCGTCATCATCCTCACGGCGAAGGGCGCGGAGGACGACAAGGTACGCGGCCTCGGGCTCGGCGCGGACGACTACGTGGTCAAGCCGTTCGGCATCTCGGAGCTGCTGGCGCGCGTGGACGCGGCGCTCCGCCGCCGCCGCTTGCAGCGCTCCGCGACCCGCAGCGTCGAGCTCGGCGATCTGGTGGTGGACTTCGAGTCGCACCGCGCGGCGCGTGGCGGCGAGCCGGTGGAGATGACCGCGCTCGAGCTCAAGCTGCTCCGCTACTTCATCGACCACGAGGGCGCGCTGCTGCCGCGCCAGCGTATCCTCGACGCGGTGTGGGGTGCCGACTACTTCGGCACCGATCGCACCGTCGACAACTTCATCAACCGGCTGCGAAGCAAGATCGAGCCGGACCCGAAGCGGCCGCGCTTCTTGTTCACGATCCGCGGCGCGGGCTACCGCTTCGAGAACAAACCGTGACATGGCGGGGACACTGCCGGGATATCCGCGACGCATGCTGGTCCTCGTTACGCCGCCGTCCGGTGGCACACCGAGGAGATTAGCCATGATTACCAAGTCGTCTTTCGCAATCGGGATCGCCTGCGTCGTGGGCGCTTGCAGCAACGCGGATCCTGGATCCGCCGTCACGTCGCAGGGCACTGCCCCCGACACGCAGGCGCTGAACGTGGAGGCCGCACAACGCAGCCTCGACGTCGGCAAGGTGCTGCCCGGCAGCGAGGCACAGCTCGAGCAAGCGCTGAAGACCACGCGCGGCGACGAGCACGACGAGGCTGCGCTCGCGCTGTCCCGAACGTACGATCGCGAGGGCAAGCACGAGTCGGCGATCCGCACGCTGGAGGATCTGCTGGCGTCGCGCCGCGACGACTCGCGCTGGTCGCGCGAAGAGGAAGTGGTCGACGCGCTCTCCGTTCTCGTGACCGGCAAGAAGCTCCCGGAGCGGCCCACGCCGCCGATCACCGATCCCGTCGCGCCATTCGCCAGCGTTCTCGCCGGGCAGTTCCAGAAGGGCGAAAACGGGCGCTACGAGATCAACGTGCTGATGTTCGGCGGCTCCGACGCCGTATCGAACCGGCTCGGGACGTTCAACGTGGCCGACGCCATCCGCGAAGCCGACCAGGAGAAGTGCCCGCTCTGCGATCACCGCCCGTCCGTCTCCAGGCACCTGGGCAGGCTCGGCACCTGGGCGCAGATCCCGGAGTACCGGGACGCCCTCGATACGTCGCTCGTGGTGTTCTACTACGACCGCGATCAGAACCCGATTCCGTCGCGTTACGATCGCTACCTGCCGATGCCGACGCGCGAGATCGAGTCGCATCTCGCCGGCGGACACGGTCTGATCGCGGTGAAGACCCGCAGCAACGCGCCGCCGGTCGTGCTGATCGCCGCGCCGCGCGCCGGCCAGCTCGAACAGGTGGAGTCAGCGCTCGCCGCCATGAGCGATGTGTCGGACAAGCCCGTGGAGGTACCGCTCCGTGCCGGCCTGACGCGCGACGAGATCCAGCAGATCGTCCGCGCCGCGCGCGGGAGCTACAAGGTCTGCTACGAGGCGCTATTGTCGAGCGCGCCGGCGGCGGCGGGGACGGTCACGCTGTCTTTCGCCATCGACGGCGAGGGCAAGGTCGCAGACGCGAGCGCCAAGGCCAGCACCCCGGCGCTCTCCGACGCCACGTTGATCGGGTGCTTCAACGACGCGACGTCGAAGCTGACGTTTCCGGCGATCGGCGGCAAGACCACCGTCGTCTATCCGATCCAGCTCTCGCCCTGAGCGCCGGCTACTGGTCGCGGTATTTCGCCAGGTGCGCCGCCCCGATCACGCCTGCATGCTCGCCGACGGTGCTGACCAGGAGCGGCACCTCGGCGAGCAGCGGCGTGAACGGGCGCGCCTCGAGCCCGGCGCGGACGCCGGGCTCGATCAAGTCGAAGGACGCGCTGATGCCGCCCGTGAACACGATGGCGTCGAGATCGAGGGCGTTCTGCAGCGCGACCAGCGCTGTCCCGAGTGCGCGGCCCATGGCGTGGAACACGTCGCGGGCCGCGCCCTCGCCGGCGTGCGCCGCGTCGGCGATGGCGCGGATGTTGTCGGCCTTGCCGCCGAGCCCGGCGTAGCGGTGCAGCAGCGCGCGCGTTCCGGCGTACGCCTCGACGCAGCCCTTGAGTCCGCAGTTGCACGGCCAGGCGTCCGGCGAGGCGTCGATCATGATGTGGCCGAGCTCGCCAGCGAAGCCGTGCGTTCCGCGACGGAGCTTGCCGTCGATCACCACGCCGCCGCCGATGCCGGTCCCGAGGGTCATCAGCACGAAGCTCCGGTGATGCCGCCCGTGCCCGTACAGGAGCTCGCCAAGCGCCGCCGTCGTCGCGTCGTTCTCGACGACCACGCGCACGCCGCCGAGGCGGCGTGACAGCTCGTCGGCGATCGCGACACCTTCGAACCCTGGCACGTTCGGCAAGCGCCAGCAGCGGCCGACGTTGTCGACCTCGCCGGGGATCGCCAGGCCCACGCTCGCGGGGGCGCTGTCGAGCGACTGCACGAGCGCGGCGATCGTGTCGAGCACGTGGGTCGGGCTTGTTCCCGCCGCCGTCCCGATCGCCTCGAAGCGCGAGAGCTCGCCACCCTCGACGATGGCCGCCTTGATGCGCGTCCCGCCGAAATCCACGCCGATCATCGTGCCGACCCTCGCGCGATCGCGGGCCGCGCGCAAGGGGGCGAACTACGCGCTGTGCAGGTGCACGGAAGAGACCGGCTCGACCTCGAGGCGGATGCGCACGCCCAACGCGCGCTCCATCAGCTTTTCCTTGCGCCGCGCCCCCCAGACCTCGAGCTCGCTGTCGCCCACGGTCTGGGCGTGGATCACCAGCGTCCGGTCGAGGATCTCGCAACGGACGTCGCGGACGATCTGATGGTGGCTTCGATCGAGGCCGTCGGCCACGCGCAGGATCCCCGATAGCACGCGCACGATCTTGCGCTGCCGCGGCGGTAAGACCGCGAAGTCCGTGTCGCGTCTCTTCGGGCGCGCCTTGCGGTGGTAGCGCGCGATCAGCGCGATGATCTCGCGCTCCAGATCGGTGAAGCCGCGGAGCTCGCCGTTGCGGATGATGTACGCCGCGTGATGCTCGTGCCGCTCGTAGCCGATGTGCTGCCCTACGTCGTGGAGGATCGCCGCGTATTCGAGCAGCATGCGTTCGTGGCCGCCCATGCGGTGGAGCTTCTGCGTCTGATCGAACAGCGACAGCGAGATGCGCGCGACGCGCTCCGGGTGCGGGCCCGTCTGGTTGGCGCGTCGCGCCAGGTCGATCACGCTGTGCCGGCGGATGTCGCGCACGACCTCCCACGTCCGGATGTCGTCCCGCGCGCGCTCCAGGTAATCGAGCACGACGCCCTCGCGCAGGGACGCGTCGCAGAGCGTGATGCGATCCTTGCCGGCGTACTCCAGCAGCGAGCAGAACAGCACCGCGCCCAGGTGCAGCGTGTCCGCACGCTTGGCATCGACGCCGAGCAGCGACGTGCGCTCGCCGGGCGCGAGCGCGCACAGCCGGTCGGCGAGGTCGGACAGCTCCGCGAGCGTGACCTCCTGCCCGGTCGGGTTCGCGAACGGCTCGCCGCCGCGCAGGCGCTGGGCGGCCTGGCCGAGCGCCAGGATCGTGCCCGACGTGCCCACGACCAGGTCGAAGCCCGCCTTCTTCGCCTGATCCAGCGCCGGCCCGGCCGTCTTCCTGACCAGCGCTTCGAGCTCCTTCTTCTCCTTCTTGCCGAGCGGCCCGGCGCCGAAGCGGGAGCGCAGGCGCTGCACGCCGAGCTTCACGCTGTGGCCGGACTTCTGCTGTCGCGCGTCCCCGACGATGGCCTCGACGCTCCCACCGCCGCAGTCGATTACCAGCGCGCTGCGCGCCGAGAGGTCCACGGCGTTGCGGACTGCAAGGTAGATGTAGCGCGCCTCCTCCGTACCGGAGATGACCTGCGGCATGATGCCGATGCGCTCGGCGACGGCGTACAGGAACTCGCCACCGTTCTCCGCCTCGCGCGTCGCGGAGGTGGCGACGGCGCGGACCTCCTCCACGCCGTGACGCTGGGCGAGCTTGTGGAACTTGCTGATGGCCTCGAGCCCAGCGCTGAACGCCGCCTCGGTCAGCCGACCGTGCTCGAACACGCTGCGGCCCAGGAAGACCATCTCCTTCTCGCGGTCGATGATCTCGAAGGAGTGTTCCCCGTCCGTCTCCACGATGATCATGTGGATGGAGTTGGAACCGATGTCGATCGCGGCGAGCTTCAACCTTATGCTCCGGCCCGGCGATGCGGTCGCCTGGGCGACGAGCGCGAGCGAGCGAGCGGACGATGCCACGGAGCGGAACCTGACCGCTCTGCGTGACAGTTACGTTACAGGTTGTTCGCTATCATGAAACGTTCGCGACCGCGACTGCCCCCCGGGGAGCAGCTCACGCCGCGGCGCGGGTCCGGACGAAGCGGGCGGCCGCCCGGCGCGGCCGACGCGGTGCGGCGGCCGCGCGGCGGATCCGGTCCTCGATCTCGGCTCGCCGCCTCCGGTCCAGCCGGCCCCCGTCGAACTCCACCAGCTCCAGGCGCTGGACGCGCCGTCCGCCGGCGATGATCGTCCGGCTACGGACCACTTGCACGCGCAGCTCGAACAGCGCGCCCTGGATCGCGCGAGCGAGGCCCGGGCGCGCCCCCGCTTCCACGTCGAGCAGCGACAAGACGCCGCGCTGCTCCTGGTCGAATCTCACCATCGTCATGCCCCGAGCGTATCGGGCCGATGTTTACGGAATGTGTCGCAGCGGTATCTTCGACGTGAATCGCCGTCAGGGCTTCGGCGCGCGCCGCACGGTCCCGTCGCGGTTGGTCCAGTAGACGTCGATCGTGTCCGTCGCGAGGGCGATAGGGTCCAGCTCGCTGGCCGACAAGGTGGCCGCGCCGAGCTGGCCGGTGATGGCGGCGATGACACGGCCGTCACCGTCGCCCGCGCCGGTGTCCGCGATGTAGGCGCCGTTCGCGTCGGCGGCCAGGAGCGCCGGGGCCACCAGCTGGCTGAAGCGTGGCGTTTCCGAGGTGCCGTCGGTGGGACCGGTCATCAGCGTGGTCCCGGACAGCCAGTAGAGCCGATCCCCGATCGCGAGCTGATCGGCCGCCGCATCGCTGTACAGGCTGCTGCTGGCGGCGCCGCTCAGGGGCTGCTTCTGGATCGAGCCCGTGTCCACGTAGATGGCCGTCTCGTCCATCACGACGCCCTGCAGCGCCAGCGCGAAAGCGGGATCCCACAACACCGACGGCGATCCCGGGCTGGCCTTGTCGAAGCCCCCGATCTCGCCTTCGTTGTCCTTGCACGTGAACCCGACCTTGGTCGTGTTCTGCGACAGGTAGCCCGAGCCGCCGCTGCTGCAGGCCGCGGCATCCACGATGACGTCGAGCTTGTGCGTTGTCTTGTCGTAGCGCAGGACCTGCCTGGAGCTGTCGCTGGTCGCCATGTACAGGGCGTCGGCGTCGCCGATCATGGCCTGCACCTTGCCTGTGACGCCGAGATCCGCGACGAGCGTGTTGGGGCAGCCGCCGGCTTTCGGCCCGGCGCGCAGCGAGTGCTTCGCGCCGTTCGCGATCCAGTACACGCTCGATCCGTCCACCGCGAGCGGCGCAGGCTTCGCTTCGCCGGAGAACAGCGTCTCCGGAGGGCAGCTCTTGCCGGTGCACGGGGCACCCGCCGTACAGCCGCCGCCCGCACCGGCGCTGCCGGCCGTACCGGCGCTGCCGCTCGCGCCGGCGCTGCCGCTCGCGCCGGCGCTGCCGCCCGTACCGGCACTGCCGCTCGCGCCGGCGCTGCCGCTCGCGCCGGCGCTGCCGCCAGTGCTCGCACCCGCGGCGCCGCCGGTGGCGCCCCCGTCGTCGTGCACGCCCACGGTGTGCGACGTGGACGAGCACGCGCCCGTGCAGGCCGCCACGAACAGCAAGAAGCCGCTCCGCATCGTCATAGGCCCAGCTGCTTCGCGATGATCTCGTTCATGATTTCAGTGGTCCCCCCGCCGATTGGCAGGATCCGCGCGTCGCGGCTCAGGCGCTCGACGCGCGTCTCGCGCATGTAGCCCATTCCGCCGAGGATCTGCACGGCGTCGTAGCAGACCTCCTGGGCGACCTGGGCGGCGAAGTTCTTCGCCATGCTGACCTCGCCGACCAGGTACTCGCCGGCGGCGACGCGTCCGGCGACGTCGTAGCAGAGCGCGCGCGCCGCGGTGACCCGGGTCGCCATGCTCGCGAGCTTGTGCCGCGTCACCTGGAAGCCGACCAGTGGTCGCCCGAACGCCTGGCGCTCCTTGGCGTAGGCGATGGCGTCTTCGAGCACGATTTTCGCCGTGGCGTACCCGTACACGGCGAGCGCCAAACGCTCGTTCTGGAAGTTCTGCATCAGCGCCACGAAGCCGCTGCCTTCCTCCCCCAGGCGATTTTCCACCGGGACGCGCACGCCGTCGAACGAGAGCTCCGCCGTGTCGCTCGCCCACCAGCCGGTCTTGCGTAGCGCGCGCGACACCGAAAAGCCCGGCATGCCTTTCTCCACGACGAAGAACGTCAGTCCGCCGTGCTTGTCCGGTCCCGTCCGCGCGAGCACGCTCACCACGTCCGCGCGCACGCCGCTGGTGATGAACATCTTCGAGCCGTCGAGCACGTAGTGATCGCCGTCGCGCACCGCGCGCGTGCTGATGCCGGACACGTCGCTGCCCGTGCCGGGCTCGGTGATGGCCAGCGCCGCGATCTTGTCGCCTGCGAGCACGGGCGGAGCGAAGCGCCGCTTCTGCTCCTCGCTTCCCAGGATGAACACCGGTGGCAGCCCGATCCCGTGCGACCCGAGCCCCGCGACCACGCCGCTCGACCCGCCGGTGAGCAGCGTCTCGATGGTGATCACGCTGTGCAGCACGTCGCCGCCGCCGCCGCCGTACTCCTCCGGGAAGCTCGCGCCGAGGATGCCGACCTCGGCGGCCTGCTTGTACAGCTCTCGCGGGAACTCGTGTGCTTCCTCCCACTCCGTCGCGAAGGGCGCGATGCGCTCCTTGGCGAAGCGTAGGCAGGTCTGCCGGTAGAGCTCATGGGACTCGTCGAGGTGCATGATTGCGAGAGGGTAGTGGATGTCGGTCCGGCGCGGTATCCCGGGTCGCCCGGGTCGTCCGGGAAGCGCCGCCCCAGCCAGGTCCGCACGCGCCGGACCACGCGAAACGGCGCACCTCGCGTCGCGCGGCGTCTCGCGTCGCGTGCGAGGCGTGCCCGCGCGGTGGGTGGCGCAGCCTCCCGGTTTCGCGCCGGACCGGCAAACAAACCCAGAGCGTCAGGCGAGGCGCTCGAGGCGACGGCAGGCCTCGTCGAGGGCCTGGTCGGTCTTCGCGAAGCAGAAGCGGGCCAGCCTGCCGCCTTCCGTCCCCGGATAGAATGCGTCGCCCGGTACGGACGCGACGCCGGTGTCGGCGAGCAGGCGCATGACGCGTTCCTTCGACGTGGCGCCGGGGATCTTCGTCATGTCGGCGAGGACGTAGTACGCGCCGGCGGGGATGAACGGCGTGATGCCCGCGCGGTCGAGGGCGCCGCACAGCTTGTCGCGCTTGAGCGTGTAGTCGGCGACGAGCGTCTCGTAGAAGACCGGGCCGAGCGCCTCGAGGCCCCGGGCGACGCCGATCTGCAGCGGTGCGGGCGGGCAGATGTACACGAGATCGCTCACCATGCCGAAGAGCTGGGCGTAGCGGGCCGGGCACGCGACGAAGCCGATGCGCCAGCCGGTGACGGCGAACGTCTTGCTGAGGCCGCCCATGGTGATCGTGCGCGCGCGCATGCCGGGCAGCATCGCGGGGCTGGTGTGCACGTGGCGGTCGTACACGAAGTGCTCGTAGATCTCGTCGGTGATGACGAAGCAGTCGTGGCGCTCGGCGAACGCGGCGACGACCTCGAGCTCGCTGCGCGTGAACACCTTGCCCGACGGGTTCGCCGGCGTGTTCACCACGATGGCGCGCGTCTTCGGCGAGGCGGCGCGCTCGAGCGCGTCCGCGTCGAAGCCCCAGTCGGGCGGCGCCAGGCTCACGAAGCGCGGTACCGCGCCCACGCTCTTGATCGTATTCACGTGATAGCCGTAGTACGGCGCGAACACGATCACCTCGTCGCCCGGGTCGAGCAGCGCGAGCGCCGCCGAGTAGAACGCGCCGGTCGCGCCGTTGGTCGCGACGATCTCGCTGTCCGGGTCGTACTGGAGGCCGTTGTGACGCGCGAGCTTGTCGGCGATGGCGCGGCGCAGCTCCGGTACGCCGTCGTAGCGCGTGTAGATGTTGAAGCCCTCGTCGATGGCGCTCTGCGCCGCCCGCCGCACGGCGTCGGGGACCGGCGTGTCGCACACGCCTTGCGACAGGTTCACGCCGCCCACCTTGGTGCACTCCAGGGTCATGGCGCGGATCTCCGACTGCGTGAGGAAGCGCATGCGCGCCGCGACGTCGAGACTCATGCGCCGAAGCTTGTCACAGCCCGGCTCAATGTCGCCAGCGCTGGTTCTCGTGATCGCTGTCGGTGCTGACGCTGGGCACCGGCTGTCCGTACTGCTTCTCGTAGCAGCGCGCGGCGGCGGCGCGGATCTCGTCCGGCGTGTGGTCCGTCACCAGGAAGACCAGTTCGACGAAGCGGTCGCGCATGCCCGCGCCATGCCGGCCGAGCAGGCGCTCGACGTCGATGCCGAGCTCCTGACCGATGCCCTGGAAGATGCCGAACGCGGCGTACAGGTACGGGCCGCTGGTCCGCGCGGCGTCGCGGTCCATCAAGAAGCGCGACAGCAGCACCAGCTGCAGCAGCGGCGAGTCCTGCTTGCCGGCGAGGGACGCGAGGTAGGCGCTCATCTCGTCGCGGGTGCGCGCCGCGAGGCCGCCCGGCCGCACCGCGAGCGGGTTCTCCACGCCGAGCATGTCCGCGATCAGCGGCGGCACCGGCACCAGACCGCGCGCGTAGTCGAGGCGGTGCTGCACCTCGTGCCGCTCCACGGTCGCGGCGTAGCGGTCGCGCAGCCGCAGGAACGCGTCCAGGTTCGGCTTTTCCAGCAGCTGCTTGTGGATGTCGTCCCACTCGTACAGCTCGTCGCGCGGGACGCGAAGATCGAGATCCTCGGAGTAGGCCGCCTCCGGGATCAGGCGATCCGGCACGCGCAGCAGGCGGTTCTGGCCGGCGAGCTCGCGCCGCCACTTCTCGATCAGGGCGCGCCGGCGCGCGAGCAGCTTGCCCACGCGGAGCGCGTCCGCGTGCTCCGCCGGAGGCAGTAGCGCGTAGTGCTTGCGCAGCACCGCGCCGGCCTTGGCCTCGATGCCCTTCGCCCAGTCCGCGCGCTGGATGCGCGTCGTCTCGTCGACCAGCGCGGCGTATTCGCCGTCGGGGATCGCGGGCAACGCGTAGCGCACCAGCTCCGTCTCGATCTGGTCGAGCAGGACGAGCGCCGCCGGCGTGCTCGCGCGGGTGTAACCCAGGTAGCCCTGGCGCACGTTCAGCCTGTCGAGCCGCCACAGGTGGACCACGCGCTCGCGCCGATCGCCGCTCCGGACGACTTTCTCGCGCTGCACGTAGAAGCCGAGCAGCGTGGGGACGGGCGGACCCGCGCTCGCTAGCAGATCCGGGTCGACGAAGTACGGGAGCTTGTTCGCGGCGAGCGTCTTGTCGAGCGTCGCGGCCGACGCCGACAGCGCGTCCATGGCCTTGGGCGCGCCGTCGGGCGTCGCGGCGGCCAGCGTCGCCGTCGCGTCGAGGACCTTCGCCAGGGCGTCGTCGGTCGCGTCACCGAGCGCGCGGCGGGCTGCAGCGTTGGTCGCGGCGTCGCGCGCCTTCTTCGCCGCCGCGCCGTGCGCGTCGCGGTTGACCGCGACCACGAAGTCGATCATCGGCCCCGCGAACACGCGCCCCGCCGGCGTGCGCGCCGGATCGAAGGGACGATGCACGATCGTGATCACCACGATCGCCGTCACCGCGACGACGATCGTGCCGAGCGTGCCCACGACGATCCACGGCCCCTTGCGCGGCGGTCGCGGCGTGCCGAGCGTGGCGTGCTCCGCGGCGATCGCCGCCTCGTCGTCGTAGTCCGCCTCTGGTACGCCCTTGGCGAGCATCAGCGCCGCGATCCGCAGCCGGTGCGTCGCGTCCTCGACCCGCGTCGCGCGCTCCGCGTCGGCAAGCACGCGGTCGAGGCGCCGCAGCGCGAGGACGCGCAGCAGCGGGTCGACGCCCCGCAACGCGGCCGCCGCGGCTGCCGTCGCACCCGCGTCGACACCGCGCGAGAGCGCGAAGGCGACGGCTCGCTTGATCACGTGGACCGCGAGGATCGCACGGGCGGCGGCCCCTGTCCTGGCTTGTGGCAAGCTTCGTTCGTCGCGGCACGCTACTTCAAGCGCCGGGCCACCATCTGCGGCCACGAGATGGGGCCCGGTCGTAGCGGGCGCGGTTTGGTGGCCGCGTGGCGGCCACGCACGCGATGGTGACTCGATCGGCGCTGCGGACCGCGATCGCTCCGGAACGCGCTGCTGCTGCCTGTCGTGCCTCGCTGGCGCGAGCGTCACGAGGCCGAGCAGACCCGGGTGCTGCGGATGGAGTTCCGGACCTTCGTGCAAGCCTTCGTCCTGCTCCCGGTACAGATCCTGTTCACCGGTCGCCGGTTGATCGTCCGCCTGCTCGCCTGGCGCCCCGACTTGCCCGTCTTCTTCCGCTTGCTCGACGCATTCAGACGCGAGGCCTGTCCGACGCGCTGGTGCCCGGGCAGGCCGACCGCGAATCGTTCAGCCTTCAGCCCACGGAAACGCAGCCGCGACCTTGCACAACCCGATGCCCTCGGGCGCTACGCGTGTCGCCCACGTGGGGCCGCCAATGCGTGGCTGATCGACGGCCACGTGCATCTTGGCTATCGCTTGTTTGGGACTAGTACGTGCTGTGCCAGTTTACCGGGTGTGGTTCCATTTCCGATCACGTCCGCGCAACGCAAGCGCTGCATCCAGAACGTCGTGTGCCTATCCAGCGACCTTTCCACGGCATTTCGCGCGCGTCTTCGCGAGGCGGATTCGCGTTCGCCCAGGTCGCGATCGACTTTGCGGATCGGTCCACGGATGACATCGGGGCGTGGTAGCGCGACCGGCTTGTGTCGCCACACGCTCGGGCGGCGAGGTTTGCGTCTCTCCGGGCGTCGGTCGTCAGGGCTTCACGCTGTCGCAGTCGAACGTGTCCGACGTGCCGCTGCCGGAGGTGAAAGAGACGTCGGGAATACGGACGAAGTTCGGGCCGCTACACGGGCCGACGGTCGGGCCCGGATCGAGCGCGATCTCCAGCTGGACGGGCATGTTCACCCAGGTCGCGGTGATCGTCTGCTTGTGCCCGTCGCAGTCGAAGTCGACGGTGTAGCTGTCGCCCGTGCGTTTGAAGTGGACCGACCCCGACGCGCCCGGCGCGACCAGCTCCTCGGGGGAGGTCACCGTGGTGCTGCTGTCGCTCCCGCCCCAGGACTGGCACGCGACGTACGGGCTGTAGCTTTCGTCGCCGATCGCGTTCAAGTACATGCTCGACGTCGCCGAGAAGGCCACGCTGCCGACCAACCCGTCGCTCTCGAGCCGGATCACGAGCGCCCCCGCGCTGTTCAGATTGTCGTCGAAGCCGGCACCGAAGTAGTCCGCGAAGTCGACGGTGACGTCGAAGTCGCCGGAGAGAGGCTGCGACACGCCGGTCGCAGGACCGGAGGATCCTGTGTGTCCGGAGTCGGCCCACAGCACAAGATCTCCGGAGATCACGTCGGCGCCGCGCTGGCCGTCGTACGGCGTCGGCGCGACTCGATCCCAGATGGGCGACGGACACGCGGCGGACGTCGACCCGCTCGGCTTGCTTCCACACAGCGCGGCATCCGCCGTCCCGATCATGCAGAAGCCCGTGTCGTAGTTGCAGAACTGCCCTTGCGGGCAGCCCCACGGACACAACGGGACGCACGTGCCCTGGTCGGGGTCGCAGAGCTCCTTCGACGTGCACGTGACGTTCACGCACGGATCCGGCTTGCAAGTGCCGCTCTGGAGCTCGCAGTACTGGCCGGTGTCGCACGCACTGCTGCACGTGAAGGCCGTGCACTGACCCGTCCTGGGGTCGCAGGCCAGCGTGGGATCCGAGCAGATCCCTTGCCAGCTGCAGGTCGGCGACGCGCCGGCAGCGCCGGCCATGCCCGCCGCTCCCGCGCTGCCACTCGCGCCTGCGGTGCCGGCGCTGCCACCGCTGCCGCTGGTTCCGGCGCTGCCACCGCTGCCGGCGCTGCCGCCGGTGCCGGCGGCGGCGTCGCTGCCGCCGGTGGCCGCACCGCCGTCGGTGGCCCCGCCGTTGCCGTCACCGCTGCTGCTGCACGCGCCGAGCGCCACGCACACCGCACACCATCCCGCCAGGACCCGCATGGCTATCAACATGAACCGCTCGCGCGCGAGCGCAACGACGGCGCACAGACCGTGGCACATCCGGTTGGAATGCTTGTCGTTTCCCTCGTCATCCCGGTACCAGCACGAGCGCGGCGAGTGGCGGCAGGCGCAGCGGCATCGACTGTTCGCGACCGTGCACGGGGATCGGATCCGCGTCGACGTAGGCGAAGGTCTCGTAGTCGCTGCCGCCGAAGCGCTTCATCTGTCCCGCTCAGGATGAATCTCCGGCAGTAGCGCTACCCCAAATGGGGGACGACCGGAGCAGGCGCCTGCGGCAGGGGAGGGGGGACCCCGCGCTGCAAGCCGCGCAGCAGCACGTCGCATCCGCGGATGCCGTGTCGACGACAGGTCAGATCTGGAGCGCGCGAAATGAGGGGATGCATCAGGTCCAGTACCCGTGGCCGTGTCGACTGCTGTCCGCTCCTGTCCAGAACACTGTCCCAGCGAACGCGAAGAATCCAGCATGATATCCACTGGATCGAGCAGATCACCAAGGGGACTTCGAAGGCGATGTCGCGTTGAGCCAGAGCGCGCCGCGGGGCGCGTGTCGTCACGCGCGCAGCGCGTCGATCAGGATGCGGTTTACCGCGTCCGGGCGCTCCTGGTGCACGAAGTGGCCGGCGTCGGCGATGCGATGAACCGCAAGACGCGGCGCGAAGCGCTCGGTGCCGTCGATCAGCTCGGTGCCGAGGCAGCTGTCGCTCTCGCCCCAGATCAGCGTGACGGGCGGGTCGATCGACGTGTAGTCGCCGTCCAGGTTGCCGCCGAGTAGCGTGCCGAGATTGTCGCGGAACATCGTGCGGTAGTAGGCGAGGGGACCGCGCAGCGCGTCCGGTCCGATCAACGCGCGCGTCTCGGCGTCGACGATCCCGGGCGGGCCCGGACGCTGGCGGAACATGCGCGAGATGTTCGCGCCGCGGTTCTTCGCGAGCCAGTGCTCGGGGGCGCGCGGCAGCTGGAAGAAGAACATGTACCAGCTGCGCCGGCGCTGGCGCCCGTTCGTTCGCAGCGCGCGCGCCATCAGCGCGGGGTGCGGGCAGTCGAGCACGACTACCCGGTCGAGCTTGTCGGGATAGCGCGTCGCGACGTGCCACGCGATGGCGCCGCCCCAGTCGTGGCCGACGAGCGACACGCGGCCCGCGCCGAGATGATCGACGAGCGACACGACGTCGGCGGCGAGGGTGTCGAGATCGTAGCCGCTCGGTGGATGCTCGCTCCGCCCGTAGCCGCGCAGGTCTGGCGTGACGGCGCGGAACCCCGCGTCGCGCAGGGCCGGCACCTGCAAGTCCCACGAGCGGTGCGTCTCGGGAAAGCCGTGGAGCAGGACGACGGGCGCGCCGCTGCCGCTGCCGCTGTCGGCGTAGAAGAGGTGGATCCCGTTGGCGAGGGCTTGCATGCCCCACGATACCGCGCCGGGCAGGCAGGCTCTCCAACCTTCAGCGCTTGGCTGTTGATGATCGGCCCGGTCTGGCTCGTGGTATCTTCCTCTGTCATGACGCGGGGACGCTTGGTCACGGTGGCAGTGCTCGCGCTCGCGCTCCTGCCGGCGTGCGGCTCGAGCGACGAGGCGACGGGCTTCAAGCCCGTGGGCGGCAGCGACGGCGCGGCGGGCGACGCCGGTCTCGGCGATTCGGGCATCGACTGGCCGGACGCGGCGCCCGACGCGCCCTACGAGGCCGGGCCCGGGCCGAGCTTCGACAGCGGCGCGCCGGACACCGCTCCGCCTCTGACCTCGTGCGGCGACAAGACCGGGCCGAAGGGCGAGCGCATCATCAGCATGACCTTCGACGGACTGGTCCGGACCGCGATCCTCCACGTGCCCGACTCGTACGATCCGACCCAGGGCGCGATGCTGGTCCTGAACTTCCACGGCTTCAGCTCCGCGGACTGGCAGGAAGCGATCCTCACGCACATGACGCCGGAGAGCGACAAGCGCGGCTTCATCCTGGTCTACCCGTCGGGCGTGGCGACCAGCTGGAACGCCGGCGACTGCTGCGGCACCGCATGGACGGACTCGGTAGACGACGTCGGATTCACGAACGCGCTGCTCGACAAGCTCGAGGCCGACTACTGCATCGATCCCAAGAGGATCTACGCGACGGGCATGAGCAACGGCGGCTTCATGTCGCATCGCATCGGCTGCGAGCTGGCGAGTCGCTTCGCGGCGATCGCGCCGGTGGCGGGTGTGCTCGGCGTGGATCCGGCGACCTGCAAGCCCGGGCGCCCGATCCCGATCCTCGACACGCACGGCACCAGCGATCCGCTCGTGCCCTACGGCGGCGGCACGCCGCTGATCCCGCAGCTCGGGGTGGGCATCGTGTTCCGCTCGGTCGCCGACACGATGACGTTCTGGCGCACCAACAACGGCTGCAGCGCGAACGCGCAGACGATCTACCAGCACGGCGACGCGACCTGCGTCCAGTACCCGGACTGCGCCCAGGGCGCGGACACGGTGCTCTGCACCATCGACGGCGGCGGCCACTCGTGGCCCGGCGGGCTGCCCGTGCCGCCGCTCGGCAGGACGAGCACCGACATCGACACGACCAGCACGATGCTCGACTTTTTCGCCGCGCACCCCATGCCGTGAGGCGCGGTCTTGCGCCGCAGAGGCGCTCCGGGCCAATTCCGGCCAGCTGACCGGAATACGGGGTATGCTCGCCGCCGCATGAAGGTCGTCGTTACGGGTGGCTCCGGCCAGCTCGGCTCGCTGGTGCTCGCGCGGCTGATCGGCAACCGCAAGATCAAGCGCATCCTGGCGCTCGACGTCGCGCCGCCGATGGTGTCGAGCCCGAAGCTCGAGTGGAAGATCGCGGACGTGCGCGATCCGGGACTCGACCGGCACTTCGAGGGCATGGACGCGCTCGTGCACCTGGCCTTCATCGTCGCGGGCAACGCCAGCGCGGAGACCATGCACGCGGTCAACGTCGAGGGCAGCCAGCGCATGTTCGAGCACGCTGCCCACGCCGGCCTGCGGAGCATCGTCCACGCTTCGAGCGTGAGCGCCTACGGCATGCTGCCGGATCTGGTCGAGCCGCTGCTCGAGTCTACGCCGCTGCGCGACTCGTCGCTCCTCACCTACGCGTCGAACAAGACGGACGTCGAGCGCTATCTGGACGCGTTCGAGGAGTATCACCCGGAGCTGCGCGTGGTCCGCATGCGCCCCGGCGTGCTCATCGGTCGTCGTACGGGTCACGGGCTCGGCTCGCTCCTCGAGCGACGCATCCTGTTCAAGGCCGGCGACGCGCCGCTGCCCGTGGTGTGGGACGAGGACGTCGCGGACGCATTCGTGCTCGCGCTGCTCGGCGAGCAGCGCGGCGCCTTCAACCTGGTCGCCGAGGACGCGCTGCCCGCCGACGAGCTGGCGCGCGCCGCCGGCTTCCGCTGCGTGACGCTGCCGGCGGGCGCCGTGTCCGGGGCGGCCCGCGCGATCGGCGCGGTGCGCCGCGTGGCGCCGAACCGACTGATCGATCCGGGCTGGATCGCGGCGAGTGCGATCCGCATGGTGGCGTCGAGCGAGCGCGCCCGACGCGAGCTCGGTTGGAAGCCGCGCTGTCCCACCGCGGCCGACGTGCTCCGGCGCTTCGCCGCGGAGGCGCCGCGCCGGCTCGACCCGCGCATCGCGGTGTTCATGCGCATGGTCGACGCGGTCGGCCGGCGCGTGCCGGACGCGGAGATCCCGAAAGAGGCGCAGCGCATGAGCCTGTCGCTGCATCTCGATATCACCGGCCCCGGCGGCGGGGATTTCGCGTTCACCGTGAAGGAGGGCCGTCCCGCGGTGAAGCGCGGCATCCCGCGTCCGCCGGACGCGACGGTGCGACTCGCGGCTGCGACGTTGCTCGATCTGCTGTCGGGCAAGCAGGACCTCGCGACGGCGCAGCTCTCCGGCAAGGTGCAGCTGCGCGGCGAGCCGGCCGGCGGCTTCGTGCTCGGTGGTCTGGTGACGGGCTTCCGCAATCGACAGGGCGACAAGGGCGTGCGCGGGTTCGCCGTGCGCAGGATGAGCAACTGGTTTTCGCGCGACGGCGCGCGGGGAGATCGAACGTGAAATTCTCGCTGTTCTACGAGATGCAGCTTGCCGGTCCGACGCGGGAGAGCGAGGCGCGCTTGTTCCGCGATTGCCTGGAGCAGGCCGAGTTGGCCGACAAGCTCGGCTATCACTGCATCTGGGAGGTCGAGCACCACGGCCTGTACGAGTACTCGCACTCGTCGGCGCCGGAGATCTTCCTGTCGTTCGTGGCGGCACGGACGAAGAACGTGCGCATCGGACACGGGGTGACGCTGCTGCCGCATCGCTACAATCATCCGATCCGGGTCGCCGAGCGCATCGCGACGCTGGACATCCTGAGCGGCGGGCGCGTCAGCTGGGGCAGCGGCAAGAGCTCGTCGCGCGTCGAGCAGGACGCGTTCGAGTGCGACCGCGACACGCTCCACGAACAGTGGCTCGAGGCCGTCACCATGATTCCCCAGATGTGGGCGAGCGACGTGTTCGAGTTCAAGGGACGCTTCTTCGACATCCCGCCGACGCAGATCGTGCCCAAGCCCGTCCAACAGCCGCATCCGCCGATGTTCGCCGCGTGTACGAAGCCGGACTCGGCGGCGGCGGTCGGGCGCCTGGGTATGGGCGCGCTGAACTTCGCCATCGGCAGCGACGACTACCTGGGCCAGAAGGTCGAGGAGTACCGGAACGCCGTCAAGGACGCGAAGCCGGTCGGCCGCGCCGTCACGAACCACTTCGCGTGTACGCCGCCCACGTTGATCCTCGATGACGATCGCAAGGCGTGCCGCTTCGGCTTCCGCGGCGCGCGCTTTTTCTCGTCGTCGCTCGCGCGTTACTACCTCGGCGGCGATCGCCCGACGGGCCAGCTGGACGTCCCGCGCGATTTCCTTCCAGAAGCGGATCTCGAGGGCGCGATGCGGCTCCGGAACACCGAGGACGACCAGATCAACGCCATGTGCGGCGATCCGGCCTTCGCCCGCGAGTACATCGAGCGCTTCCGCGAGATCGGCGTGGACGAGCTGATCTGTGTGATGCAGATGGGGACGGTGCCCCACGAGCTGGTGATGGAGTCGATCAAGACCTTCGGCGAGAAGGTCCTGCCGCACTTCGCGTGAGTGGCGGGTGATTCAGCGCTTGCGGCGTCGTCCCGCGCGCCGCTCCGGCGTGGGCTTGGCCGCTGGCGCCGGGCTCTTGCCGGCGAGGGCCGCGCGCAGCCGCTCTTCGGTCGAGCCGGCGTCATCGCGACGCTGGCGGATGCGCGCCTCGATCTCGAAGTTCGCCTCCACGTCGTCGGCGAGGTCGTCGGCGGCGAGTCGGCCGACCGCCGCGAGCCGATCGCCCAGGCGCTCCTTGAGCCGTTCGCGGAGCGACTCGCGGATCAGATCCAGCGCGACGTCCCGCGCCAGGCCCTGGGCCGCCGCGAGCAGCACCTGGCTGATCTCCAGGTCGAGGAAGCTGGTGCCGGGTGCGCCGCCGTGGCCGCCGTCACCGTGCCCGCCGTCGTCGTGCCCGTCACGATGATGGTGGTGATGCCCTGGGCCGCAGTCGTGGCAGTGGTCGTGGTCGCCGTGGTGGTGGTGGTGCTGGTGGCCGTCGCCCATGGTGTCCTCCGGGCGCCACGCTAGCGCTCCGTGCGTCGGACGGCCAGTCCCGTCGGCGCTTCGGGTATGCTGGCCAGCGTGCTGAAGACCGTCCGGGTGCCGGAGAAGTTCGCGCCGCTCTTCGAGCAGGCCCAGCAGTACGTCCAGCGCTACTTCGCCGAGCAGCGGCTGCAGCCCGAGCGCGGCACGCTGGAGATCTGCGGCCAGCGCTATGTGCTGGTGCGCGCGGCGTCGATGTCCGTCGAGTTCTACGAGATGGTCAAGAGCCTGTACGGCGAGGAGCAGGAGGCGCTCGCCGTCACCCACAGCCTGTTGTTCGACATCGCCCACGCGATGGGGCTCGCGGACTCGAAGGTCTTCGCCGAGCGCATGCACGTCTCCGATCCAGTCGCGCGCCTGTCTGCCGGTCCGATCCACTTCGCCCACGCCGGCTGGGCGTTCGTCGACATCTCTCCCGAGAGCAACCCGACGCCGGGTGACGACTACTTCCTCTTGTACGACCACCCTTACTCCTTCGAGTCCGACTCGTGGGTCAACGCGGGCAAGAGCAGCGACAGTCCGGTGTGCGTGATGAGCGCTGGCTACTCGTCGGGATGGTGCGAGCACAGCTTCGGCGTGCCGTTGGTCGCCGTCGAGATCCTGTGCCGCGCCAAGGGCGACGACGTGTGCCGCTTCATCATGACCCCGCCGGACCGCATCGAGGACCGCATCACGCGCTACGCACGCGAAAATCCGGATCTCGCGCCGCGTATCACCGGCTACAAGATCCCCGGCTTCTTCGCCAAGCGTACCGACACCCAGCTACTACGCACCAACCTCGAGCTCGAGCGCCGCGTGCAGCAGCGCGCTCGCGAGCTGTCGGTGATGAACGCGGAGCTGAAGCGCGACATCGCCGAGCGGGAACGCGCCGAGGCGGCGCTCGGCGCGAGCATGGAGCTCAACGAGCGGCTGATCGAGGCGCTCCCCGGCGGCGTCGTCCACGTCGCCAAGGACGGCTCGATCGTGCGGGCGAATCCCGACGCCTGTCGCATCCTGGGCCTGAGCTACGACGAGCTCACGCGCCGCTTCGTCGCGGATTTCGACTCGGTCACGATCTACGAGGACGGCTCGCCGGCGCGCGCCGAGGACTATCCCGTGTCGCGCGCGTTCGCGACGGGCGAACCGCAGCCGGCGATGACGCTCGGCATACGGAGACCCAACGGGGAGATCGCGTGGGCGGTCTTCCGTGCCGTTCCGCTCAAGGACCACGCGACGCAGGAGACGATCGGCGCTGTCGTGACCTTCTTCGACATCACCGAGCGCAAGCGCTTCGAGGACAAGCTACGCCACACGCAGAAGCTCGAGAGCCTGGGCGTGCTCGCCGGCGGCATCGCTCACGACTTCAACAACCTGCTCGTGACGATTCTGGGCAACGCCTCCTACGGCAAGGGCCTCGTCGGCGTCGATCCGCGGATGGTCGAGCTGCTCGACGAGATCGAGATTGGCGCCAAGCGCGCGGCCGAGCTCACCAAGCAGATGCTCGACTATTCCGGTCAGGGTCGCTTCAAGCTGGAGCGCCTGGATCTGCCAGCGGTCGTGCGCGAGATGACTCAGCTGGTCAAGGCGCTGATTCCGAAGCACGTCGACCTGCACTACCGCTTCAAGGAGGGGCTGCCGCCGATCAACGCGGACGCCACCCAGCTTCGCCAGGTGATCATGAACCTCGTCACGAACGCCGCCGAGTCGATCGACGAGGACGGCGGACGCGTCGTGATCTCCATCGACGAACGCCTCGTCACCCAGCAGGATCTCGACGAGTTCGTGGACCCGGCGGCCCAGCCGGGGCGCTTCTTGTGCCTGGAGGTCGCCGACAGCGGCTCCGGCATGGACGAGGAAACGCGGAGCCGTGTCTTCGATCCGTTCTTCACCACCAAGTTCAAGGGCCGCGGGCTCGGCATGGCCGCGGTGCTCGGTATCGTGCGCGGCCACGGCGGCACCATCCACGTCGACAGCCGCGAAGGCGAAGGCACGAGCGTCTGCGTATTGTTGCCCGCCCACGGCCAGACCACGAGCGAGCGCGCGCGGCAGTCCGCTCGCGTCAGCAGCGGTACGGTCCTGGTCGTCGACGACGACAACGGCGTCCAGTGGGTCGCGCGCCGCGTCCTCACGGACAAGGGCTATCGCGTCCTGCTCGCGTCCAACGGGCTCGAGGGCGTCCGCGTCTTCGAGCAGAACGCGGACGCGATCGACGTCATCGTCATGGACGTGACCATGCCACAGCTCGGAGGCATCGAAGCGCTGCGCCGGATCCGTGCCACCGGCAGCCGGGTGCCCGTGCTCTTGTCCAGCGGCTACGGCGCCGACAGCGCGGGCAGCGAGGTCGGCGAGCTCGCCGGCTTCCTCGAGAAGCCGTACTCGGTGGACGAGCTCCTCGACGCGGTGGCCAAAGCGCTGCACTGGGCGGGGTAGAGCGGCCCGACGGGCTTCGGCCGCGGGGTCACGCGCGATCCGATTGCCTTCGCGCCCTGACGTGTCCAGATTGGCGGCGCAGACCGATGGAGCCGCTACGCGTCGTCACGCTCAATATCTGGAACAAGTCCGGCCCGTGGCCGGCACGGCTGCCGCTGATCCAGCGCGAGATCGCCCGGCTCGCGCCGGACATCGTCGGGTTGCAGGAGGTGCTACGGCTCGCCCCGGACGCCGGCCGCGCCGTCCCGACACCCGGGACCTGCCAAGCGACCGAGATCGCAGGCGACGGCGGGTGGCACGTCGCCTACGGCGAGGCGGCGCACTACGGCGGTGGGCTCTCGTTCGGCAACGCGCTGCTCAGCCGCTGGCCGATCGTGGACGAGCGGGTGATGCGCCTGCCCGGCGAGGACAGCGGCGAGATGCGCTCGCTCTTGTACGCCCGGATCGATGCACCGTGGGGCCCGATCCCGGTGTTCGTCACGCACCTGAACTGGAAGCTCCATCATGGATCGGTGCGCATGCAGCAGGTGCGCTTTATCGTGGACCGGATCATGGAGCTTGCTCCCGTCGACGACGTCGTGCTGCCGCCGGTCTTGATGGGCGACATGAACGCCGAGCCGGACTCGGACGAGATGCGCTACTTGCGCGGCCTCGCCACCGTGGACGGCCGCAGCGTGTACCTGGCGGACGCGTGGCTGTACGGCGGCGATCGGACGATGGGCGCGACGTTCGACCGCCAGAACCGCTTCGCCGCGCTGGCGCACGAGCCGCCGCGGCGCATCGACTACATCTACGTGCGGGGCCCGGACCGCAAGCTTCGCGGAGAGCCGATCGCGACGCGGGTCGTGTTCTCGACGCCCGCAGCACGGACCGGACGGACCGGTCTGGCCTTCGGATCACTTCGGCGTGTTCGCGGAGGTGTACGTGTCGCCGCGGGAAGCCGGATGAACGACCTCGACGCCGTGCTCGCGCTGCTGCTCACCTCGCCGGTGCCCGCGCTCGAGCCGATGTCGCTGGCGAGCTGGCTGGCCTCGTGCCAGGCGCGCGCGACGCGCTTCGCGCTGCCCGTCGATGCGGCGCTCGCCGGCGGGTTCGCGGCCGACCGCGTGGGGTTCGCGTTCGCGGCAGGCTACCAGGCGGCGCTCCACTCGTTGGTGCCGTCGCTGGAGCCCGGAGCACGTCGTCGGTTTCGCCGCGACCGAGTCCGGCGGCGCGCACCCCTCCGCGATCCAGACGCGCCTCGAGCCCGCGGGCGACGGCTTCACCCTGACCGGCGACAAGACGCTGGGGCACGCTCGCCAGCGTGGCCCGCGAGCTGCTCGTGGTCGCCAGTGAAGGTCGCGGCGAAGACGGGAGGAATCGCCTGCGCGTCGTGCGCGTCGCGGCGGCCGCGCCGGCGTCCACGTCGAGTCGATGCCGCCGACGCCGTTCTCGCCGGAGATCCCCCACGCGACGCTGCGCTTCGACGGCGTGCGCATCGCCGCGGATCGCGTCCTTCCGGGCGACGGCTATGCGGACTACCTCAAGCCGTTCAGGACGATCGAGGACCTGCACGTCCATGCCGCCCTGCTCGGCTACTTGATCGGCGTCGGTCGCCGCTCGAGCTGGCCCGAGGTCGTGCTCGAGCGCGCCGTCGCGCTCGCGGTCGCCGCGCGCGCGCTCGCTGTCGCGCCGCCCTCCGATCCGGCCGTCCACGTCGCGCTCGGCGGCGTGCTGGACCTGGCGCGGCACCTCGTCGCCGACACGGCGGCGCACTGGCTGTCGGCGAGCGAAGCCGAGCGCGAGCGCTGGAAGCGCGATCTACCGCTGCTCGCCGTGGCGCAGCGCGCTCGCGGCGCGCGCTTGGCGCGGGCGTGGGAGCTTCTGGGCAACAAGCTGGCGAAAGCGGGCGTTTCTGGCTAGGTTCCCGGCATGAAGCACGTCGTCCACCATGATCTTGGCCAGGAACGCGCCACGCAGGTCGCGAAGGCCGCCTTCGACTCGTACAAGGAGCGGTTCGCGAAATACAAGCCGCAGGCCCACTGGACCAGCGATCGCCACGCGGACATCGACTTCAACGTCAAGGGCGTCTCGCTCACGGGCGCGCTGGACGTCAACCCGAAGAGCATCGAGATGGACCTCGAGGTGCCGTTCCTGTTCAAGCCTTTCAAGGGCAAGGCCATCAGCTTGATCGAGGAAGAGATCAGGAAGTGGATGGCGAAAGCCCAGGCCGGGGAGATCTAGGTTAGAGCAGGTCGACCGAGCGGCGCGGGCGCGTCACGCTGGCCGCGCCGATGCGCTCGAGGTGCGCGAGCACCTGCAGCACGGTCGCCTCGTCCCAAGCGTCAGCGACGATCTGCAGGCCGACGGACAGCCCGTCGCGATCCGTGCCGACCGGCGCGGTGCCGGCGGGACAGCCCGTCAGGTTGCCGAGGAACGCGAAGCGGCACATCGCGTCGAGCGCCGGCGGGTCGATGAAGCCGTGGCGTGCCTCGTCGTCGTTCACCGGCGGCGCCGCGCGCGCGGTCGTGGGCAGCGCGATCACGTCCACCTCGCCGAGCACGTCCGCGACCTCGCGCCGCAGCGTGGCGCGCAGGCGCTGCGCGTCGAGGTAGTCGTCGGAGCGGAACGTGTCCATCCCCGCCATCAGCATCTGCACGTCGGGGCCGAGCTCGTCCATGTGCGACGCGCGCGCCTCGAGCAGGCCGCTGAACGACTCGAGACCGATCGTCAGGTAGCCGATGGCGGGTGCGTAGCGCGCCATTCGCATGCGCACCGGCACCAGCGTCGCGCCTTCCTTTTCCAGCGCCGCGAGGGCTTGTCGGCCCGGCGCGGAAACGTGGGTCTCGGCCGCGGCCCACTCGTCCTCGTCGATACCGACGCGAAGCCCCCGGACGCCGCGGCCGAGCGCGGCGACGAGCTCGCCCTTCGCGAGCGGCAGCTGCGCGTCGGCGGCGCGGTCGTGGCCGTCGGGCCCCTCGACGGCCTCGGTGAAGACGGCGAGGTCGTGCGCCGACGCGCCGAGCGGACCGAGATGCACGACCGAGCTCCCGCCCTTCAGGCCTTCGCCCGTCACCGGCACGCGTCCGTAGGTTGGCTTGAGCCCGAACACGCCGTTCAGGCACGCGGGGATGCGGATCGATCCGCCGCCGTCGGCGCCGAGCGCGACCGGCACGATGCCACTGGCGACGGCGACGCCCGAGCCGCTCGAGCTGCCGCCGGGCAGGCGCCCCGGGTCGTGGGCGTTGCGCGGCATGTCGCGGTTCGCGTTGCCGCCCAGCGGCGACAGCCCGTACTCCGTCATCGGCGTCGTGCCGAGGATGACCGCTCCGGCGGCGCGCAAGCGCGCCACCGCCGCGGCGTCGGCGGTGGCGGGTGTGCGTGGCAGCCAGCTGGTGCCGGTCCGCGTCGGCAGCCCCGCGACGTCGACCTCCTCCTTGATCGCGACGGGCACACCGTCGAGCACGCCGAGCGCCTCGCCGCGCGCCAGCCGCTCGGCGCTCGCGCGCGCCGCGGCGAGCGCACGCGAGTCGTCGTATTCGAGGATCGCGCTGCCGCCGGGCCCCTCTGCGCCGAGACGGCGCGCGCCGGCCAGGGCGCGCTCGGCGACTTCTTGCGGCGTCGCGCGCCGGTCGCGATACGCGGCGGCGAGCGCGGCGGTCGTCAGCGGCCACTCGCGCCGGACCGGCATCCCCAGTCCGGCGTCCTCGCGGTGACGCTCGGTGCGTGCCCGGAGCGGCGTGAAGGCGACGGCGAGATCGCCGCGCAGATCGCCGGGCAGCGCGCGCAAGGCCTCGATGCCGAGCTGCGCGCGGAGCACGCGCGAGAGCGCGAGTCGCGCCGGCGTGTGGCGGACAGCGAACAGTAGCGCGGCGAGTGCGCGACCCGACATGCGGGCGGGAGCGATTTCCATGCGTCGCACTATAGCCCGGCTTCGGGCCGTTGCGGCGGCGGCGCTGGACTCAGTCGGTTCCGGCGTCCGCCGGACACTGCGCGTTCGGGCACGTGCTCGACAGCGACCAGCCCGAGTCCTGCAGACACGCCCAGGTGCCCTGATCGACCTCGCACTGCAGGTAGGCGCGCTTCTGCTCGGCACACTCGCCCTGCGCGATCCCGCACCAGAACGAGCGCTCGCAGCGCGGGTCGCCGCTGCAACCGAGGCTCTGCGCCTTGGCGCAGAACGCGTCGCACTCCGGCGAATCCGAGACGTTGGGCAGCGGCGCGGCGCTGGCGAGCCCACCGTGCGAGTCGCACATGCCGTTGCAGACATCCGCACCGGCGCACACGTGGCTCAAGCACTCCGAGATGCTGGTAGTGGTGCCGTCCTTGCAGGTGCAGTTCCACTCCGTGCAGTCGCCGCTGGTCGAGCAGCTCGCCCCGCCCCCGCCGTCACCGCTGGAGCAGCCGGCGCCCGCGGTTGCCGCGAGCGACAGCCATAAGCCGATCGAACACGCGCGACGCCACACCCGCATCGCGGGACGATATCACTAGCGCTTGCGCGGCGTGTGCGTGAAGTAGGCTTCGCCGCCCGGACCGTCGCCGTCCAGGTCGAGCTTGACCAGCAGATGCGCGTGCTCCGGGTTGCACGAGGCCTGCTTGCCGTGGCTGCACCAGTAGTACGTCAGGTCGATGTGCGCCGGCCCCGTCGCGCCGTCGTCCACCACGACGGGCAGCCGGATCGGAAGCTTGTCCGGATCGAGGTGCGTCTTGATGCGCTCCGGGAAATGCAGCCCTTCGCCGCGCGCCTTGACGACGAGCGGCCCATCCTTCGTCAGCTCCGCCTCTGGCGGTGCCTCGAGCGTGATGACGATGGTGCCCTTCCCGGGGCCGAGTTGACCGCTGGCCTTGACGAAGTCGACCGGCTCCTTGGCGGGGGCGCGGGTACCGGCCAGCAGGAAGGTCGCGGACACTAGCAGGGAGATCGCGGCTCTCACGGTTACTGTCTTGTACGCAGGGCAGGGCGCCCGGGTTTCACAGAAAGGTACTACGATGGCGCGCCATGAGCGACAACCCGCGCTTGACCTTACCGCCCGAGGGCGGTCTCGCCCTCGATCAGTCCGCGCTCGAGGAGAGTGTGCTGAACCACATCCAGCACACCCAGGGCAAGCACCCGAGCGCCGCCACCCTGCTCGACCAGTTCATGTCGACGTCGCGTTCGGCGCGCGACCGCATGTTCGATCGCTGGACCCGCACCTGGAAGCGCTACGTGCGCGAGCGACCGAAGCGCGTCTACTACCTGTCGATGGAGTACCTGCTCGGGCGGCTGCTCGAGGACGGCCTCTACAGCCTGGACATCCACCGGGGCATGCGCGCTGCTCTCGCCGAGCTCGACATGGACTTCGACCAGATCGTGGACCAGGAGCTGGACGCGGGCCTGGGCAACGGCGGCCTGGGGCGCCTCGCCGCGTGTTTTCTCGACTCCATGGCGACGCTGGGCATCTGCGGGATGGGCTACGGCATCCGCTACGAATACGGGATCTTCCGTCAGGACATCGTGGCCGGCGCGCAGATCGAGCGCCCCGACAACTGGCTGCGTCACGGCAACCCCTGGGAGGTTGCCCGGCCCGAGCGTCTGTACACCGTCCATTTCGGCGGCCGCGTGATCCAGTACACGGGCAGCGACGGGCGACTCGTGCACGAGTGGGTCGACGCCCAGGAAGTGTACGCGATGGCGTACGACATCCCGGTGCCGGGGTTCCGCAACGGCGTGGTCAACACGCTGCGCTTGTGGTCGGCGAAGGCTACCCGCGAGTTCGCCCTCGACTACTTCAACCGCGGCGACTACATCCGCGCCGTCGAGGAGAAGAGCGAGACCGAGAACATCACGCGCGTTCTCTACCCGAACGACAACCTGCTGGTCGGCAAGGAGCTCCGGTTGAAGCAGGAGTACTTCCTCGTCTCGGCGACGCTGCAGGACTCCCTCAGGCGGCACCTGGACCTGCACCCCGACTTCAGCACGCTGCCGGACCAGGCGATCTTCCAGCTGAACGACACGCACCCGGCGCTCGCCATCGCCGAGCTGATGCGTCTCATGACGGACGAGCACGGCGTCGCGTGGGACGCGGCGTGGGACATCACGCGGCGCTGCTTCGCGTACACGAATCACACGATCTTGCCCGAGGCGCTCGAGCGCTGGCCGGTGTGGCTGATGGAGCGCGTGCTGCCGCGGCATCTGCAGATCATCTACGACATCAACCAGCATTTCCTGAGCGAGGTCGCGGCCCGTTATCCCGGTGACGGCGGGCGGCTCTCGCGCATGTCGCTGATCGAGGAGGGGCCGGAGAAGAAGGTACGCATGGCCAACCTCGCTATCGTCGGCAGCCACAAGGTCAACGGCGTCTCCGCGCTGCACTCGCAGTTGTTGCGCGAGCAGATCTTCCGCGATTTCGACGACATGTATCCCGGAAAATTCATCAACGTGACCAACGGCGTGACCCAGCGCCGTTGGCTCTTGAAGTGCAATCCGGAACTGTCCACGCTCGTGAGCTCGCGCATCGGCAGCGGCTGGGTCACCGATCTGGATCAGCTCGAGAAGCTCGTAGCCTTCGCCGACGACCCGGTGTTCGGCGCGGAGTGGCGCGCGGTCAAGCAGCAAAGGAAGCAGCAGCTCGCCGCGGCGCTCGGTGAGCAGCTCGGCATCGACATCGATCCGGCGCACCTGGTCGACTCCCACGTGAAGCGCTTCCACGAGTACAAGCGCCAGCTACTCAACATCCTGCACGTGGTGTCGCTGTACCTCCGGTTGCGCGCGCGGCCGACCCGCGATGCCGTCCCGCGCACCTTCATCTTCAGCGGCAAGGCCGCCCCCGGCTACGACATGGCCAAGCGCATCCTGCACTTGATCAACTCCGTGGCCGCGGCCGTCGACGCCGATCTTGCCGTGCGCGATCTGTTGCGTGTCGCGTTCGTGCCGAACTACGGCGTCACGCTGGCCGAGCTGATCATTCCGGCCAGCGACATCTCCGAGCAGATCTCGACCGCCGGTACCGAGGCGTCTGGCACCGGCAACATGAAGTTCGCGCTGAATGGCGCGCTCACCCTCGGCACGCTCGACGGCGCGAACATCGAGATCAAGGAGGCCGTCGGCGAGGAGAACATGTTCCTGTTCGGGCTCGACGCCCAGGGTGTGGCGGCGTGCCGGCGCGGCGGCTACTCGCCGATCGCGATCTACCAGTCGGATCCGGAGCTTCGCGCCGCCGTCGACGCCATCGGTGGCGGCCTGTTCTCGCCCGACGAGCCGACGCGCTTCCGCCCGATCGTGGACTCGCTGCTGCGCGGCGGTGACCCGTACCTCGTGCTCGCCGACTTCCGCAGCTACGCCGCCTGCCAGCGCACGGTGGAGGCGGCCTACCGCGATCAAGCGACCTGGACGCGCCGTTCGATCCTCAACGTCGCGCACATGGGGCGCTTCTCGAGCGATCGCAGCATCGCGACCTACGCGAATGAGATCTGGGGAGTGAATGTCTGATCGGCGCGGCCGGCGGCGCGGGTAGGGGCGCGTCGCGGGACGCCGCTCGGCCGCGGGGTTCCGCGACGGACCGGCAACCCCTCCTCCTTGAGCGGATCACACCGGGTCGCGGTGCTTCAGGATGATCAGGATGATGATGAGCAGGGCGACCATCATCCCGGCGAGGACCGCGGCGGGCAGCCAGATCTGGTCGTAGTGGACGAAGCCCCAGGCGCCGTTGAAGTCCGTGCCCGCGATCTGCGCCGTCGCGCATTTGAAGTGTCCGGCGGCGACGAAGTTGTCGGGCGCGGTCAGCGAGGGCTTGCCGACGTCGAGGACCCAGGCCGGGTCGCCGGCGATGGCCATGCGCTCCTGCGCGACGACGCCCTCGAAGCCCCAGCGCGCGGGCATGACGTACATCGGCCACTCGAGCAGCGGGTTGGTGGTCATGGGGACCATCAGCCCGCCGAGCACGACCTGCGGGATCAGGAAGATCGGCGTGAGCGCCATTGCCGCTTCCGAGCTCTCGACCATGGTGCTGAGGAACAGGCCGAGCGCGACCGAGTTCATCGCCACCGCGATCAAGACCGTCAGCTCGATCACGAAGGCTTGCGGGCCGCCGTTGAAGCCGAGCGAGAAGAACACGATCGCCAGCAGCACCGTGCACTGGATGATGCAGAAGATGCTGAGCAGCAGGAATTTCGAGAAGACGTAGTTGAACAGCCCCAGGTTAACCATGCGCTCGCGCAGATAGATCGCGCGTTCGCTGACGATCTCCCGCGCGGCGTTGCTGGTGCCGAACCACACCGCGCTGACGACCAGGAAGAAGATCGCGCCGGAGTGATCCGACGTGGTCTTCATGTTCTGCAGCATGTTGTTGGTGCTGTCGCCGAGGCCGCCGCCGCGGCGCGCCAGCTCCTGCAGCGCGCCCAGGCACCAGTACGGGATGGCGTCTTTCTGGCCGCCGAACACCAGGGCGAGCAAGACGCCGATGATCGGCGCTTGCGCCAGCATGATCACGGTGCCGCTGACGTCGCGCACCTTGACGCGGAAATAGCGGGAGAAGAGCAGGCCGAACTGGCCGGAGGTGTTGCCGCGACCGCGCGGGACGCCCTGCGTCTGCGACCCCGTACCGACCGAGCGGCGCCCGGAGAACATCTTCTGGAAGATCGGGTTCTGCGGGTTGAAGAACTCCGCGTTCCACTCGCGGGCGGCCTGCTGGCGCGCGGCGCCGCGCTGCACGTACGGGTTCTGTGCGCGCATCGCCTCGAAGATCGGCCGCTCGCGCTGGTTCAACATGTCGAACATGTCGCGCGGGTTGTCGACGTCGTTCGCCTTGCCCTGGCGTTGGAGGAACGAACCAAAGAACGAGTATCCGTCCTTGGTCGGACCGTAGAAGATCGGAATGCCGCCTTGGCCGAGGATCAGCGCGAGGTTGAACTTCTCGAACTCGTCCTTCGCGGGCTGGTGGATGGTGCAGATGATCGTCTTGCCGGTGTTCTTCGCGAGCTCGGCCAGGAGCTGCACCAGCGCCGTCGTGTCGTCCGCGGCAAGGCCGCTGGTCGGCTCGTCGAGGAACATGATGACCGGGTCGGTCACGAGCTCCATGGCGATGTTCACGCGCTTGCGCTGACCGCCCGACAGGATCTTCTTCTCGGGCTTGCCGATCTGGAGGTGCGCGACGCCCTCGAGACCGAGCTGTGCGAGCGTGGTCTGCACGCGCCGGTTGATCTCTTCCTCCGAGTAGTCGGGCGGCAGACGGAACTTGGCGCTGTAGCGCACGGCCTCGTACACCGTGAGCTCGGGGTGGACGATGTCGTCCTGCGGCACGTAGCCGATCGACCCGCGCAGGGCGTCGTAGATCGCGTACAGGTCCTCGCCGTTGATGCGGACCTGGCCCGCGCTCGGCGGGAGGTAGCCGTTCAGCGTCAAGAGCAAGGTCGTCTTGCCCGCGCCGCTGGGGCCCATGAGCGCGATCAGGTCGCCGGGCAGAGCCTTGAAGCTGATGTGATCGAGCAGCGTCTTCAGCTCGCTCGGGTTGTCGCGGTCCGGGACCTGCAGCACCAGATCCCACGCCTCGATCTCGTAGAGTGGGCGGCCCGTCCAGTTCGCCGAGTCCTCGACGATGACTTCGACTTGCTGATCCTGGACCTGGATCAACAGCGGCATCGGGCCGATGAAGACCTTCTCGCCGTTCTGGACCGGAACGCGCTGGCCGGGCGGGATGCGCTGGCCGCGGACGTAGGTGCCGTTGGAGCTGCCGCGATCCTCGAGGAACAGCTGGCCGCCGACCTGATGGAGCAACGCGTGCTTGCTGGAAACCTGCGCGTGGTCGATCTTGATGTCGTTGTCCGGCGTTCGGCCGATGCTCTTCGCGCTCGCCCCGCCTTGGCCGCCGAACTGCAGCTGACCGATCACCGTCTTGTGCTTGCGCCCGCCGCCCGCCGGCGCCGGGGCCGCGCCGCCCGGCGCGACGGCAGGTGGCGCGTGCGGTGCCGGTGCGGGCGCGCCGCCGCCCGACAACACCTGGGCGAGTTGGATCGCGAGCTGCGCCGGCACGGGGACGGGCCCGAACGCGATCAGCGCGCCCGCGTCGATGGCACGCGGCTGCTCGGGGGCGAGTCGCTCCTGTCCGAGCCACGTGCCGCTGGTCGAGCCGTGGTCGACGACGGTGAGCGGCTGCGTCGAGAGGCTCGCGTGCCGCCCGGAGACGCCCGGGTGCTGGATCACGATGTTGGCCTGCGCCGCGTCGCGACCGAACACGACCGTGCCGGGCGTGACCGGCGCGTTGCCGCGCGCCATCAGCATCAGGGCGATCGCCGGGTGCGTCGTGGCAAGCGGCGTCTGGCCGATGACGATCTGGGCGCGGAAATCGAACGGCGTGGTCGAGCCGGGCGCGACGGGTTGGCCGTTGATCGTCGTCTGGCCCGTGCCCCCGTCGATGAACAGCAGCGTGCCGCCGCCCTGGTGCACGATGCGGGCGTGCTCGGCGGCGACGCCGGGGCCGCCCAGCCGGATGTCGCAGGCCGGGGCGCTGCCGATCGCGATCGTCTGCTTGCCAAAGCCCGTTATCATCGTGGTACCGGTCGAATAGCCCAGCGCGGCCGACGGCCGCAAGCGTGGGATGCCTGTCAGGGGTCGACTGCGGGGATCGCAGTAGTGGCGTCGGGGCTCGCGTCCATGCCCGCATCGCGCTCCGCGCCCGCATCGCGCCTGTGTGGATGGTCGTGGCGCGGTTCCGGCGGCGTCGGTTCGGGTTGGAGTACAGTCACCGGTTGTGCCGCCGATCGGGCCGGTTCGGGCGGGGGCGGCGGCACATCCGCGTCGTCGTGCGTCGGCTTGAACGCGCCGCTCAGCCACCAGGCGACCACGGCGACGACGATCAGACCCGCGACGATCGCCGCGCCCACGACGTACAGGCGTCCGGATTGGCTGCGATGCGCCGGCATCGCCTCCGGCGGCTCCGTGGCGGGCAATCGCGGCATCGCGCCCGGCTCGGTCGTGCGCTCGACCCGCGCCGGCTCGTCGAGGAGCGTCGGTGCCGGGTGAGCGCCCGGCGCGTCGACGAAGGTGGGACCCGGGCGGCCGCCGAACGGCACCGTGCCGGGCGGCGGCTCGTCCACGATCGTGGGGTCGTCGTCCCGGTGCGGCGTCTGGACGACGCGCACCACGTGCACCGTGATGTTGTCGTAGCCGCCGCGCTCGTTCGCGAGGTCGACCAGCGCCCGGCACACGAGCTCCGGCCCGCCGGCGATGCGCTCGGCGACGATCGGGCCGATCTCGGCGTCGCTCACGAGATCCGTGAGGCCGTCCGTCGCGAGCACGAGCACGTCGTCGGGGCGCAACGCGAGCGCGGCGGGCCGCAGCTCGACCTCCACCTCGGCCCGCATGCCGAGCGCGCGCGTGATCTTGTTCGCCTCGGGGTGGACCGCGGCCTCCTCGGGCGTCAAGACGCCCGCGTCGACCATCTGCTGCACCATCGAATGGTCGCGCGTTACCCGGTGCGCCTGGGCGTCGCGTACCAGGTACATGCGCGAGTCGCCGACGTGGGCGATCTCCGCGCCGCCCTCGTGGATCAGCGCCGCGACGCAGGTCGAGCCCGGACGGAGCTCCGCGGGCTGGTCGCCGCCCACCGCGAACACCGCGCGGCCCGCGGCTTCGACAGCGGCGACAAGCAGGGGGCCCGCGACGGTGCCGGGCGGCGCGCGGTCGACTTCGGCGACGATCGCGCGTACCGCCGCCTCGCTGGCCTCGCGCCCGCCGGCGTGGCCGCCCATGCCGTCGCACACCACGACCAGGTGACCGTGGGTCGACGCCGCGTACGCCGTCGAGTCCTCATTGACCTGTTTCGCCGGATCGCGTCCAGGGTCGCTGAGGTCGGCGACGTCGACGACGACGCCGCGTAGGTCGCGTTGCAACGCGCGCTCCCCGGGTTACTCCAACCGCACGTTGAACTCGACCGGGCCGAAGCGCACGAGCGAGCCGTTCGGCACGGGAGTCCACGTGCCCGGCGGAAGCCGGTTGCCGTTGACCATGGTGCCGTTGTTGCTGTTCTCGTCGCGCACGACGAGCTGTCCGCCGTCGAGACGCATCGTCGCGTGGACGCCCGAGATGCGCGGTTCCGTGAGCAGGATCCCGCACTGGGCGCCGTCGCGCCCGGCCTTCATGTCGACGCCGGGGACGATCGTGAACACGCCGGCCGCGCCTTGCAGCGTAGCGCGCGTCGCGGCGCCGCCGGCCGGGGCGGCGTACGGATTCGGCGGCGCGGCGGCGGGCGCCGGCGCACCGCCGCCGAAGCCGGGCTGTGCGCCTTGTCCGCCGTACATGAACTCGGGACTCACGGCCGCAGGCTGGGCAGGCGCGGGAGGTGCCGGGGGCGGCGCCCCGTAGCCGCCCGGCGAAGGCCCGGCGGGCGGCGCCCCGTAACCGCCCGGCGGAGGCCCGGCGGGTGGCGCCCCGTAGCCGCCGCCGCCGTAGCCGCCTGCGACGATCGGCGCGGGCGGCGGTGCGCCGCCGCCGCCGCCGCGCTTCTTGCCGCCGCTGCGCACGATCACCACGATCAGCAGCGCGACGACCACGGCCGCGAACAGGCCGAGCAGCACGATCATGGTCGGGAACGGCGCGCTGGACGCCTTGAGCTGCAACAGGCTGTCGGAGGTGACGCCGCTCGTGCGGTGCGCCTTGTTGTCGTAGAGGACGAGCCGAACGACCGCTTGCGAGCCCGAGCCCTGGAGGATCTTGTCCTTGTCGGGCGCCTTGAAGCGCACGAACGTGTCGCTCGCTTCGACGGACTCGCCCTTCATGCCCATCGCGATCAGCTGCTGCTGTGTGCGCTTGGCTTTCTCGATGTCCGCACCGCCGAGCGCGGCCGGGACCTGCTGCCCAGACGGCAGGAAATAGACTTCGGCGCGGGTCTTCTCTCCGCCCCAGCAGAAGTTGCCGTACACCGTGAACTCGCCGCCCGGAAACACCGGATTGTCCTTCGCGCGGTCCTGCGTGTACTGGACGTTGATGTCGAGCGGCCACGTGGAGGGGTCGATGCCGACGGGCACGTCCTTGAACGTGTTGTCGCCGAGGATCGGCGGCTTGACGTTGTTGAAGACGAGCTTGAACGTCTGCGTCACCGAGGGCGCGATGCACGACACGCGCCACTTGATCAGGTTCATCTTGCTGAAGCGCGTGCGCACCGCGCTGACGATGGCCGCGGCGTGCGAGTCGCCGTGCCCGGCCTGCAGCACCGTGAAGAACCCGCCAATCTCGGGGTTGGCCAGGTTCTGCATGAAGTCGCGCGAGTTCTGCTTGAACTCGTCGTACGTGCTGTACGGCACGTAGACGCTGATGACCGGAACCGGCGCCTTGGGCAGCGCCGTGTTGTCCTCCGGGAAGCGGCCGCCGGTCAGATACTGGGATATCTGCAGCGCGCCCGGCCCGGTCGTCATCGGGTCGGTGCCGCCGAAGCCGTCGGACAGCACCACCATCGCCTGGTGCAGCGGCACCGTGACGCCCTCGCCGACGTTGCCGAGCGACTTGAAGCCGTCCGTGGCGGCTTGCTTGATGATCGTCGCCAACGACCGGTTACGACCCTGCGACGAATACGTCGACGTCACCGAGTTGACGAGCGAGGAGGCGCTCGCCTTTTGCGCCGCCGTCGTCCACTTCGAGTCCTTCACGACCTGGCGGTCGTTGAAGAACATCACGTCGACGATGTCGCCCGGACCCATGCTGTCGATGAAGCGCAGCGCCAGGGTGCGCGCGTCCGTCAGGCCGCTGCCCATGCGCCGATCGGCGTCGATCAGGATCAACCAGGCGGTGCCCACGCCGGGCTGGCGCTGGCTGTCGCCCCAGTTGGCCTTGCTAACGAACTTCGCCGGCAGATCCGTCCCGTCCACCGTCACCGTGAAGATCGCGTTCTGGTCCGGGAACGGGAACGGCGTGTACAGCGCGTACGGCTTCTCGAGCGCGTTGCTCATGCAATCGAACTCGGCGTTGCCGCGAAGCGACGCGCACGGCGCGATCGCGTCGCTGACGCGCTTCGACTGCACGACTTCGACGACGCTCGTCAGGATCGGATCGCCGCTCTCCTGGCTCGTGCGCGGGTCGATGCGCAGGATGTGGGCCTCGGGAGCGGCGACGGCGCGCTGTGCCGTGGCGAGTACCAGCAGCAGCGCCGCCAGCGCGAGCCACATGAACCGGGAACCACAGCGGGAACGAGAACGGGAGAATTGGGAAGGTCGCATCGCGGTCATCTCGTGTGGAGGGGAGGGCACGCTTCACACGATCTTGACGACGCAAGCGAACCCGCCGAAGCGCACACGGTCGCCGTCCTTCAGCTCGTGCTGCTTGGCGTTGTCGATTCGTTGTTCGTTGATGAACGTGCCGTTGGTACTGCCGGGATCTTCGAGCTTGATCCGGCCGGGGCGGGCCGACGCCAGCAGCACCGCGTGGCGCGACGAGGTCGTCGGGTGATCGATCTCGATGTCGAGGCCGTCCATCGCGCCCTTGCGACCGACGACGTTGCGACCCTGGTGAAGCGGCCAGAAGGTGCCCAGCTCTTCGCCTTCGTAACTGACGACGAAGCCGGCCAGCACGCGGGGCGCGTCGGGCGCGACCTGTTCGGGATCGACGGCGACCTGCGGCGCGGCTGGGCTGGATGGGCCGGGCGGCGGTGCGGACGGCGAGGGCGGTCCCGACGGTCCGACGACGTGAGGCGCGCCTTGCGCGCGCATCGCCGCCTCGTGCTCCTCGCCGGTTGGCGGGGGCGAGGTTGCCGCGAAGGCAGCCGGATCGTTCCAGCGTGGCGCTTGGCCGGGCGCGCCCGCGGGCGCTCCGCCTGGCGGCGGGCCCTGCATGCCCGGTGGCGGACCCTGCATGCCCGGCGGCGGACCCTGCATACCCGGCGGCGGACCCTGCATGCCCGGCGGCGGACCCTGCGCCTGGCGACCCTGCCCTGGCGGCGGACCCTGCATGCCCGGCGGCGGACCCTGCATGCCCGGCGGCGGACCGCCGCGCTGCAGATCTGGAGCCATCGTGGCGCCGAACGGGTTCAGGCCTTCCGGCGATCCCACCCGCGCTCGTTCGTCGATCGCCGGCGCGAACCCGCCACCAGGGCCCTGCGGCGGTGCGCCAGGTGGCGGTCCCCAGCCGGGTGGCGGTCCACCGGGTGCGCCAGGCGGCGGTCCGTACGCGCCGGGTGCGCCAGGCGGTGGTCCCCAGCCGGGGGGCGGTGCGCCGGGCGCGCCCTGCGGCGGCCCGCCGTATTGCCCTTGCGGCGGCCCGGGCGGCGGTCCGTAGGCACCCTGTGGAGGCGCGCCGGGCGGCGGCCCACCCGGGCCTCCAGGCGGCGGTGCGCCCCAACCCGGAGGCGCGCCGCCGGGCGGCGGTCCGCCGAAACCGGGCGGCGGTCCGCCGAAACCGGGCGGCGGTCCGCCTTGTTGGGGTGGGCCGGGCGGTGCTGCTGCCTGAAGCGGCGCGCCGCACGACGCACAGAACTTGCTCGTCGGCTGGTTGGAGATTCCGCACCGCGGGCACTGGACCATGAATCAAACCTCCGGAGACGGCCGCGCAGTTCCGGCGCGGTTGCGGCGGCGAGCATACCCGTTTTCGCTCGCACGAGTAGCCCCGCGCAAACACGCTTTCTCCGGTCCCCCGTACGAGAGGCGGACCAGCCCGTCCGGGCGTGGCGCGCCTGGGCTCACGCCCGGTGCTCTAGCGGTCCTTCTCGTCCTTGAGACGAGCGGCCTTGCCGGAGAGCTGGCGGAGATACAGCAGACGCGCGCGCCGCACGATGCCGCGCGAGAGGACCTCGATCTTCTCCAGACGCGGCGAATGCTGCATGAAAATGCGCTCCACGCCGATGTTGAAGCTGACCTTCCGGACCGTGAACGTCGAGCGGACGCCCGCGCGGTGGCGCTTGATCACCACGCCGCGGAAAACCTGCACGCGGAGCTTGTCGCCCTCGACGATCTGGTAGTGGACCGCGACGGTGTCGCCGACGCGAAAATCGGGCAGATCGGTGCGGAGATTCTTGCGCTCGAGCGCATCGATCGTGGCTGCAGTGATCGACATGGAGGGCCTTCCGGGTCTGGTTTCGAGGTCGCGCATTATGCACGCGGAAGAGGCGCCGTCAACGAGCGGTCTCGCGGTCTCGCGCGAACAGCTTGACGGCTACCGCGCCTGGGGCTATCCCGCCAGCCCCGAATCGACGAAACCAGGAGCGAGACAGCGCCATGAACCAGCATCCGGGCGTGATCGGCCGCAAGGTCGGGATGACGCAGATCTTCCAGGACGACGGCACCGTCATCCCCTGCACCGTGGTGGAGTCGCGCCCGGTCGTGGTCGCGAAGCGAACGCGCGACAAGGACGGCTACGACGCGCTCGTGATCGGGCTCGGCGAGCGTACCGAGAAGCACACCAACAAGCCGCTCCAGGGCCAGTACAAGAAGGCCGGCGTGTCCGCGAAGCGTGTGCTCCGCGAGCTGCGCCTCGGCGCCGAGCTGGTTGCAAAGTACGAGATCGGCCAGGAGCTGAAGCTCGACGAGGTGTTCGAGGCGAACCAGTTCGTCGACGTGCAGGGCATCTCGCGCGGTCGCGGTTTCTCCGGCGTCATGCGGCGTCACAACTTCCGCGGCGGCGGTGCATCGCACGGCGCCCACGAGTACAAGCGCCACGGCGGTTCCATCGGCACCAACATGACGCCCGGTCGCACCATGCCCGGCGTGGGCATGCCGGGACAGCACGGCAACGCCAAGGTCAGCGTGCTCAACCAGCGCGTCGTGAAGGTCCTGGCGGAGGAGAACCTGCTGCTCATCCGTGGCGGCATTCCGGGATCGAAGAACGGTCTGGTCTTCGTCCGTGGCGCGACCAAGCGCAACGGCGGCAAGGCCTGATCGAGCTCCCCGCGTTTCCCGATGCGCGCGTCCTCCACGATGGGGACGACGCCCTGGTCGTCGACAAGCCCCCTGGGCTCGTCGTCCACGGGGGGGACGCCTCGCTCGCAGGCGATCTCGTCACGCGACTCGGCGCGTGGCTCGCGGCGCGCGACCGCGACACGTATCTCGGCGTACACCAGCGGCTCGACAAGGACGCGTCCGGCGTCCTGATGTTCGTGCGCGATCGCGCGCTGAACGCGGCCGTCGCACGCGAGATGGAGGCGCACGACGCCGAGCGCGTGTACGTGGCCGCCGTCACCGACGGCGGGCTGCCCGACGCCGGTACGCTGGAGCACCGCCTCGTGACCGACGCCGACGGTCACTCGCGCGTTGTCGCTCGCGGCGGCAAGCCGTGCGTCGCGGGCTATCGCGTGATCGAGCGCCGCGCGGGCCGCGCACTGGTGGAGCTCCGACCGCGCACGGGTCGCACGCACCAGCTGCGCGTGCAGCTCGCGGCCGCGCGCTCACCCATCGCGGGCGACAGGCTGTACGGCGGCGCGCGCGCGTCGCGCTTGATGCTCCATGCGCGCGAGCTCGAGCTCGTCGCCCTCGGGCGCCGCTTCACCGCCGTCGTGCCGCCGGCGCTGCCGCGATGGCTGCAGGGCGCGCCAGACCTGTTCGGCGACGAAGCGGAGCTCCGCCGGACGCTGGTCGACGCGTTCTCCCGCCGCTGGCCGCTCGCGACCGGGTCCAGCGCCTTCCGCCTGTTCAACGATGTCGGGGATGGTCTGCCCGGCGCGTCCGGCGACCGGTTCGGCGACGTCGTCGTGCTCGAGCTTTCCGACGACGCGGCGCTCGCCCGCCGCGCCGAGCTCGCCGCGCTGCTCGTCGAGCTCGGCGCGGCGAGCGTGTACGTCAAGGTCCGCGCGCGCGGCGACGCGCGGCGCGCCGACGCCGCGACGCTCGCGCCGTCCGCACCCGACGCCGGCCGCGCCGCCCCGGCACACTTCGAGGTCCACGAGGGCACGCTGCGCTTCCTGGTGCGCCCCGGCGACGGTCTTTCCACGGGCTTGTTCGTCGATCAGCGCGACAATCGCCAGCGCGTGCGCGAGCTGTCCGGCGGCGCGCGCGTGCTCAACCTGTTTTCGTACACGTGCTCGTTCACGGTCGCGGCGGCGGTCGGCGGCGCGATCGCAACGACCAGCGTCGACCTGTCGGCGCGCGCGCTGGAGCGCGGTCGCGACAATCTCGCGCTGAACGGCGTGTCCGGCGAGGCGCACCGCTTGCTTCGCGCCGACGTCGTCGACTGGCTCGCCCGCGCCGGGCGCCGCGGCGAGCGCTTCGATCTGGTCGTGCTCGACCCACCAAGCTTCGGCACACGCGGGACCAAGCGGACGTTCAGCGTCGCGCGCGACTATCCGGCGGTGGCCGCCAGCGCGATCGCGCTGCTCGCCCCCGGCGGGCGGCTGCTCGCGGTAACGAACCACCGCAAGACGTCGCGCGCCGCGCTCCGGCGCATGCTGCACGCGGCGGCGCGGACGGCGCAGCGCGAGATCGCGCAGATCAAGGATCTCCCGTCCGGACTCGACTGCCCGGATTTGCCCGACGGCCCCGCGCCGAGCAAGAGCGTGCTAGTCACGCTGGCGTGAGCCGCGCTCGCAGCAATCCCTATACCGGCGACCCTAGGACGCGTCAGGCCAAGGCCGCGGGATACCCCGCGCGCAGCGTGTTCAAGTTGCAGGAGATCGACCGTCGCCTGCGCCTGCTCGCGTCGGGCCAGCGCGTGCTCGATCTCGGCGCGGCGCCGGGCTCCTGGAGCCTGTATGCGAGTCAGCGCGTCGGCGCGCGCGGCCACGTACTCGCCATCGATCTGAAGCCCATCGAGCAAGCGTTCGTCGCCAACGTCGAGGTCGTCCAAGGCGACGCGCTCTCGCTCGAGACCGACGCGCTCGCACGCTTCGCGCCCTACGACGTCGTGCTGAGCGACATGGCGCCGAGCACGAGCGGCTCCAAGGTGCGCGACCAGACGCAGAGCTTCGAGCTTTTCATGCGCGCGCTCGACATCGCAGGCGCGCTCGGGCGGCCCGGATCGAGCTTCGTCGGCAAGCTGTTCATGGGGCCGGATTTTCCGCAGGCCAAGCGTGCGATTTCGCTTCGCTACGCTTCGGTGAAGACGATCCGGCCCGAGGGCACACGGCGCGAGAGCTCGGAGCTGTTCGTGGTCGGGATCGGCTCGAAGGCCGCGGCTCCATGATAGAGTCGGCGCTCATGCCGGAGGGCGACGTGCTTGCGTTCGAAGATGTCGGCGCGGACCTCGCCCGGCCGCCGATGGCGGCGGTGCGCTTCTTCCACTACGCCGGCGTACGACTCCTGCCGCGAGTGTGGCGCGCGCTGCCGTCGGACGTGCGACGCGCGATGGTCGCCGAAGGCGCTCGCGACGACCCGAACCCGGAGGTGGCCAAGGCCCTGGTCCGCAACATCCCGCTCCGCGACCTCGAGCTCGTGGGAAAGCGCAAGCGCCGCATCGAAGACGAGCCGGAGGAGGGGCTGCTGCGCGCGCTCGGCGTCGGCGCGAACTTCCGGCACGACGTCTGGGTGTTGCTACCGCCGTTCCATCGCTTCGTGCTCAATCAGCTGTTCCCGAACACGCGCCTGCTGTGGCGCGCGTACGAGGAAATCAGCGGGACGCCCGCCGGTCCCGCGGCGCACTGGTCCGGGCTCGTGGCGCACGCGGAGGTCCAGGTGAACGCCGCGGGCGAGGTGCGCAGGGACCTGTTGCGCCTGCTCGCGTCCGAGCGCCTGCTCGAAGGGCGCGCGCTGCTGCTGGCGCGCGCGTCCGGCCTGCGTGCCGCGCGCTCCGCCTGCGACACTTTCGATCTCTACGCCGAGACCATGACCGGCATCGTCGAGCTCGACTGGCGCGTGAAGGAGGGCTTGAGCGTCGTGGTGTGGCAGGCCCACGCCAGCACGCACCTCGGCGCCTTCTTCCCCGTGGCGTCCATCGCCGCTGCCACGACCGCCGCGGTCTGCCTCTACGACATGATCAAGGAATTCGACCCCGCCGCCGTCGTGCAGTCCGGTCGCGTCGCCGAGGAAGAGTGGCAAGTCGGCAAATACGATTGGGAAGAGCCGACGCGCTTCTACACCATGCCGCGCTAGGGTCCGGGCCGCCAAACCGCGCGGATCGTCGCGTTTTCTCGGCAATCCACGCGCCCGGTTCGACGCTGGGTGTAGTATCCAGAATCCGGGATCATGTTCGACGCGGCCAACGAAGTGGTCCAGCGCGCGCAGCAGCGCGTGGGGACCACCCTGAAGGGGAAGTGGACGATCGACTCGCTGATCGGCGTGGGCGGAATGGCGTGCGTCTACGCCGCCACCCACCGCAACAACAAGCGTGCCGCGATCAAGATGCTGCACCCCGAGCTGTCCATCCATTCCGACATTCGCGCGCGCTTCCTGCGCGAGGGCTACGTCGCGAACACGGTGGGGCACACGGGCGCGGTTTCCGTGCTCGACGACGACGTCGCCGAGGACGGCGCGGCGTACATCGTCATGGAGCTGCTCGACGGCGAGACGGTGCTCGCCCGCGCCGAGCGCAAGGGCGGGCGTCTCCCGCTGGACGACGTGCTGTCGGTCGCCGATCAGCTCCTCGACGTGCTGGTCGCCGCCCACGCCAACGGGATCGTCCACCGCGACATCAAGCCCGAGAACCTCTTCCTCGACCGGAGCGGACAGCTCAAGGTGCTCGATTTCGGGATCGCGCGGCTGCGCGAGAGTGCCGACAAGTCGCAGTCCGGCACGCGCACCGGCTCGCTGATGGGCACGCCGTCGTTCATGCCGCCCGAGCAGGCTCGTGGGCTCTGGGATCAGGTCGACGGACGCAGCGATCTGTGGGCGGTCGGCGCGACCATGTTCACGCTGTTGGCGGGGCGGGTCGTGCACAAGGCGAACACCGCCAACGAGGCGCTGGCGCTGGCGATCACCCAGCGCGCGCCGTCGCTCGCGTCGGTGATGCCGGATGCGCCGCCGCGGCTGGTCGAGCTGGTGGATCGGTCGCTCGCCTACGAGAAGGAGCTACGCTACGCGGACGCCGCTGCGATGCAGATGGCGCTGCGCGAGGTGTACGCTGTCGTGCACGAGCAACCGGTGGCCGTGGAGCTCGCACGGCGCGTTCCCGCGCTCTCGCTTCCGGACGCGACCGGCCCGGGCACGGCGCTCGTGCAGTGGCCTACGAGCGAAGCCGCCGAAGCTTCGCGTCACGCGATCCCGGCGCACACGCCGGTCGCGTCGCCCGGTGGCCAATCGACGACGGGCGGCGTGGCCAGCGCGTCCGCGCCGCTGCTTCTTGTTCCGCGCCGGCGCTCGATCGCGCCGCGGATCGTCATCGCGGCGGTCGCGATCGCCGGGATCGGCGTCGTCGCGCTCTTCGCGTTGCGCGGCGGTCACGCGAGCTTGCCAGCCGGCGCGGCGTCCGCCGAGCCCGTGGCAGCGGCCCTCGCGAGCGCGCCGGCGGCGCCGCCCGAGCCGCCCGCTCCCGCGCCCGCGGAAAGCGCCGCCGCCGAGCCGGTCGACGCGCCGCCGTCCACAACGCCGGTGAAAGCCGCCGCGGCGCCGAAGCCCGCGCGCCCCGTCGCGGCGAAGCCGGCGAAGCCCGCCGCCGCCAAGCCCGCGCCGCCCACGGCGACGAAACCCGACTCACCGGCCCCGGCCGCGGCCGCAGCACCTCCGCCCGCTCCCACGCCGGCGCCAGTCGCGCCCACGCCACCGGCGCCGAAGAAGACGGACAGTCTCGGCGGACGCCTTTGAGACGGACCAGGGTCCAAGCGCTCGCGCTGCTCGTCCTCGCGACGGGAGTCCGACGCGGACGGCGGTCGTTGGCGGCAGCGCGGGCACGTCGGGCAGCGGTGGCACGTCGGGCAACGACGGCACGTCGGGCAGCTCGGGCGCGGCGGGCAGCAGCGGCGGCTGCACGCAGGGCGCGAAGCGTTGCAACGCCAACACGCCGCAGACGTGCAACGGCGGCGCGTGGCAGGACGCCGGCGCCGCTTGCTCCGGGACGACGCCCACCTGCTTCGGCGGCGACTGCGTCACCGTGGCAAGCTGCCAAGCTCCCGGTCCCGGTCGCGACGACTGCGGACCGGCGGGCAAAGAGAGCTGCTGCGAGAGCCCCCTGGTGCCGCAGGGGTCGTTCAAGCGCAGCTTCGACGGCGCGACGTTCAGCGACTCGACCAACGACGCGTACGTGAGCGCGTTCCGCCTCGACAAGTACGAGGTCACGGTGGGGCGGTTCCGGAAGTTCGTCGAGGCGTGGCTCGCCGGCTGGCGTCCCGCGCAGGGCGCCGGCAAGCACACGCACCTGAACGGCGGGCTCGGCCTGGGGAACGTCGGCGCCGGTGGCGGCAACGAGTTCGGTTGGCAAGGCGCGAACCGGGACAAGGAGCTGCCGACCACGGCCGGCGACCGGGACACCGTCCTGATCGCCGGCTCGGGGGAGACGTGGAGCAAGAAGGCGGGCAACGGCGAGACGCGTCCGATCGACTACGTGACCTGGTACGAGGCGTAAGCGTTCTGTATCTGGGACGGCGGCTTCCTGCCGAGCGAGGCGGAGTGGAACTACACGGCTGCCGGCGGCAGCCAGCAGCGCGTGTACCCCTGGTCGAAGCCGGCGGCGTCGGAGACCATCGACTGCAGCTACGCGAACTTCACGTTCGGCGGCAACTACTGCGACCCGATCCATCCGAACGCCGTCGGCTTCGAGTCGTCGATCGGCGACGGCCTGTGGGGCCAGACGGATCTCGCGGGCAACGTCCGGGACTGGGTCCTGGACTGGTCGGCGTCGTACGTGAATCCGTGCTCCGATTGCGCCAACCTCTCGACCGCCTCGAAGCGCGTGGGGCGCGGCGGCGACTTCGCCCAGCCCGAACAGCTCTTGAAGAACGGGATCCGCCACGCGGAAGTGCCGGGCTATCGCAACTCGCTCTGGGGCATGCGCTGCGCCCGGACTCCGTGAGCGCCGGGATGCTGGCTCGGCGCGGTATCCCGCGCCGCGTCGCTCTCCGGGATACCGCGCCGGACCGGCAATCCCTGCATCGATCGGGCGCTGCGGATCCACAGAGACGAGCGGGCCGGGGGCTGTGGCATGATGGCGTGTCGTGGACCCTGCTCGAAAATCCGACGCTCCACCATACCCGAGGTGCCGGATGCGACCACCGACGAGAAGGTCCCCGTGGGCTGGCCGTCGTACGAGGACCTCGGCGAGCTCGGTCGCGGCGGGATGGGAGTCGTGCGCCGTGCGCGCGATCGCACCGTCTTGCGCAACGTGGCGATCAAGCTGCTCGACCCTGAGCTGGCCAAGGACAAGCGCTACTCCGAAGCGTTCATCGCCGAAGCGCGCATCGGCGGACAGCTCGGTCATCCCGGCGTGGTGCCCGTCTACCAACTCGCCGTCGACGGTGCCGAGCGACCCTACTTCACGATGCTCGTCGTCAACGGCCGCACGCTGCACGAGTGGCTCCGTGACCCGAACGTGCAGGAGGGGCCGGAGCGGCTCGCCGACACGCTCGACATCTTCCTCAAGGTCTGCGACGTGGTCGCTTTCGCGCACTCGCGTGGCGTCATCCACCGCGATCTCAAGCCCGCCAACATCATGGTCGGCGAGTTCGGCGTCGTGTACGTGGTGGATTGGGGTCTGGCGCTGGTCAGGGGCGAGGACATCGACCTCGGCGCGAACGCCGCCGCGATCCGTGCCCAGATGAGCGCCACCCACGGCGGCACCCTCTACTACATGGCACCGGAGCAGGCCGCTGGCGAAGGCGATGCCATCGACGCGCGCACGGACGTGTTCGGTCTCGGCGCGATCCTGTACGAGATTGTCGCCGGACGTCCGCCGTACCCGTCGGATCTCGAGCGCGTGGCGCTGAGCGCAGCCGTGGTTCTTGGCGACTGGACACCGCTCGAGGAAGCGCTGGGCGAGCGGCGCGTGTCGGGCAAGCTCGTGCGCATCATCGAGCGAGCGCTGGCGCCGAGCCCCGACGACCGCTACCCGACGGTCGCTGCGCTCAAGGAGGACGTGCAGGCGTTCCTGCGTCGCGGCCTGTACCTGGAGCGTCGCGGCTTCCCGCCCGGCACGCTGGTGTTCTCCGAGGGCGACGCGGGCGACGAGGCCTATCTCATCGTGAGTGGGGAATGCGTCGCGTTCAAGACCATCCACGGCCGGCGCCGGGACCTGCGCCGGATGGGCGCCGGCGAGGTATTCGGCGAGATGGCTGTGCTGTCGAACGCGCCGCGCACAGCGTCGGTCGAGACTCTGGGCACCCTGACGGTGCTCGTCATCGGACGCGCCGAGCTGGAGGGGGGCTTCGGCGTCGACGGCTGGATCGGCATGCTGGTTCGTTCACTGGTGAGCCGCTTCCGCGATCTCGACGCTCGCGTCCACGGACAATAACGCTCCACGCTTTCTTCGCTTGCCCGGAGGCGGGAGGAGGAGCGACGATCACGGGTCATGAACGCGCCCGCTTCGGCCCAGCTCGTCTACGACGGGAGCCGGACCCGGGTGCTCCGCATGCACGACAGCCAGGGTCGCTCCGTGATCTGCAAGCAGGTCCGGAGCCCGTGGCCGGACGCGCACGATCTGAAGCGCGTGCAACGGGAGCGCGATCTGCTGTCGTTGATAGACGGCCACGGAGCGCCACGCGTGCTGGGCGTCGAGACAAGCCCCCGCGTCGAGCTCCTGATCGAGGATCACGGTGGCGTGGCGCTCGACAAGGCGATGAACCAGCTGCGGTCGAGCGCGCGCGTGGCGCTCGAGGTGGCGCTGGGCCTGGCCGACGCGCTGGCAGCCGTCCACAAGCGCGGCGTCATCCACCGCGACGTCAACCCGTCCAACGCGATCGTGCATCCAGAGAGCGGCGCGGTCTGGCTTATCGACTTCGACTTCGCCGCCGAGGCGGCGAGCCTCGCGGTGCCGGGCGCGACGCCGGACGACGCGCAGGGCACTCCGCCGTACATGGCCCCCGAGCAGACCGGACGGCTCAACCGTCCCGTCGATGCGCGCACGGACCTGTACGGGCTCGGCGTCACGCTGTACGAGCTGTTCGGCGGACGCCGTCCCTTCGAGTGTCACGACCTGCTGGCGTACACGCACGCCCACCTCGCGTTGGTGCCGCCGGTGCTGGAGCCTGTCGTCCCTGGACTGCCGCGCGGCGTCGTGGCGCTGGTGATGACGCTGTTGCACAAGTCGCCGGACGATCGGTACCAGAGCGCCGCCGGTGTGGCGCGGGATCTGCGCGCGCTTGTCGCGAGCCTCGACGCCGGCCCGGAAGTGCAGCTTTCCGGGCGCGAGCTCGGTCGAAGGGCGGCGCTTGGACAAGACGTCGCGGGCCGCGCGGTGGAGTGCCAACGCCTCGCGCAGGCGTTCGCGTACGCCGCGGCGGGCGGACGGGCACTGTGTCTGGTCTCGGGACCCGCCGGCATCGGCAAGACGTCGGTGGTCCGCGAGCTGGCGATGCCGGTGGCGCTGGCCGGCGGGCGCATGCTCTCGGGCAAGTTCGACCAGTTCTCGCGCGACGTGCCGCTGTCCGGATTGGCGCAGCCGCTCGATCAGCTCGCGGCCGAGATCCTGTCGGCGCCGCCCGAAGTCGTGGACCCCTGGCGCGAGCGGCTCGCGACGGCCCTCGGCCCGAACACGGCGGTGCTCGCCGAGCTGTCACGGGATTTCGCCATCTGCTCGGCGATCAGCCGCCGGCGGACGAGCTGGCGCCGACGGAGGCGGAGCGCCGACTGCAGGACACGGTCCGTCGCACGCTAGGCGCGATCACCTCGCGCGAGCATCCGTCTGCGTGCTGTTCCTGGACGATCTGCAGTGGGCGGACCTCCCGTCGCTGCGCGTGCTCGAGGCAATGCTTCGGGATCCCGAGCTGACCGATTTCATGCTCGTCCTGGCGTGGCGCGAGCATGAAGTCGGGCACGACCACGCCCTGATCCCCACGATCGCGACGCTGCGTGAAGCGTGCGGCGCGATCGCGGACATCGCGCTCGGACCGCTGTCGCGCGACGACGTAAACGCCTTGATCGCGCGCGCGTTGCATCGCGAGAGGCAGGACGTCGCCGTTCTGGGCGAGTCGCTGTACGACAAGACCTCCGGCAATCCCTTCTTCCTTCGCCGCCTGTTCGACGAGGCCGCCGCGACCGGAGCTATCCACGTCGGCGCCGAAGGACAGTGGGAGTGGGACATCGAGACGGTGCGCCGACTGTCCACGACCGAGAACGTCGTGGCGTTCCTGCAGAACGGCCTCGGTCGCCTCGACAGCGACGTGCGCGCGCTCCTGTCGGCCGCCGCGCTGCTCGGCGAGAGCTTCGACCTGCACGCGCTCGAGCTCGCCACCGGCCGGACCGCGATGGCGTTGGCAGAAGGCATCAACACGGCCATCGCCGGCCGCTTCCTGCGGCCGGTCGACGCCGACTTCTGGAGCAGCGGCGTCATCGCCGGCGAACGCTCGTTCCGCTTCGTGTTCGTGCACGATCGTGTGCAGCAGGCCGCTCGGGAGCTTGTCGACGAGGACGCTCGGCGTGCGATCCACGCCAACGTCGCCAGGGCGATGTTGGCCGCCCCGGAGGAGCTCGAAGCGCGGATCTTCCGCGCGGCCGAACACTGCATCGCGGGCCTCGACCGGCTTGCCGACGAACGCGCGGCGGTGTTCGACGTGCTGGTGCGGGCGGCGCGCCGCGCCTTCCGCGGCGCGGCCTACGCGCCGGCGCACCGCTTCCTCGAGGCGGCGGTGCCGCTCGCGCCGGAGGACATCTGGACCCGGACGCCGGAGGCGGCTCGCGAGCTGTGGTCGATGTCGGCGCGCGCGGCGTGGCTCGCGGGCCGACGCGATATCCTCGATGAGCGCGTCGCGACGCTCCACGACAAGGCCCGCGATGTCGTCGATCGCCTGCGCGCCGAGGAGATTCGTGGTCCAGGCGCGGATCTCGGCCACCGAGCTGCACAGCGCGCTCGACGCCGCGCTCGCCATCCTCGCCGAAGCCGGCGTCGAGCTCCCGCGGCACCCGGGTCCGGCCGACGTGCAGGCAGCCGTCGGCGCGACGCTAGGCGCCCTCGCCGGCAAGCGCATCGAGGACATCGCCAACACGCGTTGCGAGAGCCCGGCCGAGCACGCGATCCGGCGGCTCCTGATCCGCATCTCGTCGGCGGCGTACATCGCCGAGGGCAACCTGCTGCCGCTGATCGCCTGTCAGGTCGTGCGGAGCACGCTCGAGAGCGGCGCCTCGCCCGCGTCGTCATACGGGTTCGCGGTCTTCGCGCTCAGCCTGAGCGCCGGCTGGCTGCTGGAGCAGGGAGTCGCGTACGGTCGCGACGCGTTGGCGCTGCTCGAGCGCTTCCCCGATCCGGCGCTGGACGGAACGGTGCGCCACGTCGTGAACCACTACTGCCGCGTGTGGAGCGAGCCGCTCCGCGGCATCTACGACGAGGTCCCCGACGTCCATCGGTCGCTGATGAACGCGGGCGACCTGGAGTTCGCGAGCTGGGTGCAGCACTTCAGGGTTGTCTACGGCTTCTTCTCCGGCGTGCCGCTGGACGTGCTCGCCCCGGAGAGTGCCGGCATCGTCGAGAGCATGCGACTGAACGGCAGCGAAGCGGCGCTTGCGTGCACCATGCCCGTCGATCTGCTGGCTCGCGGCCTGGCCGGAGAGCGCGACGACCCGGCACGGCTGGTGGCACCCGGCTATGACGAGCGCGAGACGCTGGCGGCGCTCGAGGCAGCCGGCTTCCACGCAGCAGCGCTCGTGCTGGCGATGTGCATGCTCTACGCGCGCGTGCTGTTCGACGACACGGCGGGCGCCGCCGAGGCCGCGGCCAAGGTCGAAGCCCTGCAACACGGCGCCGTTGGACTCTACTACCAGTGCCCGATGCGCGTGGTCGCGACCATCGCGCTGCTCGACGCCGGGCAGGACGACCTCGAGAGCGTGGTCGCACGCGTGCTGCCGTGGCGCGAAGCCCTGGTCGCGTGCGCGCAGGTCAACCCGGGGAGCGGAACCCACTTGCTCGAGCTGTTCGACGCCGAGGTCGCGGCGTCGCGCGCCGAGCTGTCCGCGGCGACGGCGGCCTACGACCGCGCGATCGAGGCGGCCGCGAAGAACGGGTTCGTCCACGACGAGGGGCTCGCCAACGAGCGCGCGGCGCGCTTCCACCTGCGGCGCGGAGCGCCACGCATCGCGCGGGCCTATCTCCTCGGCGCCCGGGTGTGCTGGGGACGCTGGGGGGCGACCGCCAAGGTCGCGCACCTGGACGCGTCCTTTGGCGAGCTCGCGGTCCCGGCCGCGATATCGCCGCGGCCGACGCAATCACTGTCGTCGTCGTCGGGACAGCGCGCCGAGGAGCTCGATCTCGCTTCGCTGCTGAAGGCGTCGCAAGCGATCGCCGAAGAGGTCGGCATCGCCGGCTTGCTCACGCGGTCGATGCACATCCTGCTCGAGAACATGGGGGCGACGCGCGGCGTGCTGCTGCTGGCCGGCCGGGGCGCGCTCGCGATCCGCGCGGTGGGCGCCGCGGGCGGCCCCATCGACATCGTGCCCGGCGCGGCGTTCGACGACGGCGCGACCGTCCCGCCGAGCATCGTCCGTCGCGTGTGGCGCACCGGGACGACCGAGATGTACGACGACGTCCGCCACGCGCCGGCGGCGCGCGGCGACGCCTATCTCTCGGCACTGGCGGCCGACGACGACGGTCGCGCCACGTCCGCGTTGTGCGCGCGCTTCGGTCATCGCGGCAAAGCGCTCGGCGTGCTCTATTTCGAGAACCACCTGGCCGCTGGCGCGTTCGCCGCCGAGCGCGAGCGCGTGCTGCAGATCCTCGCGCCCCAGCTCGCCATCGCGGTCCGCAACACGCTCCTGTACGACGCGCAGAGCCGCTTCGTTCCCTCGCAGTACATCCGGAGTCTCGACCGCAACGACATCGTCGACGTCGAGCTCGGCGATCACAAGGCGACCGAGGTGACGGTCTTCTTCTCGGACATCCGGGGCTTCACGGCGGCGGTCGAGCGGCTGTCGCCAAAGGCCGCGCTGGAGCTCATCAATCAGTATCTGTCCTTCGCCGAGCCTACGATCACGGAAGGCGGCGGCTTCGTGGACAGCTACCTGGGCGACGGAATCCTGGCGCTGTTCGATCATCCGGACCGCAACGCGGCGGACGCCATCGCCGCGGCGGTGGCGATGCACCACGCGCTCGACGGGTTCAACGCCGAGCGGGAGCATCGCGGCGAGGCGGCGCTCAGGACGGGGATCGGGCTCAATACCGGCCGTGTCATCCTGGGCACGATAGGCGGCCCGCGGGCGATGAAGTGCGGGGTCGTGGGCGACGCCGTCAACCTCGGGTCGCGGATCGAGGGGCTCACCAAGCACTACGGAGCGCGGCTGCTCGTGACCGACACGACCGTCGCGCGTTTGCCTCCGTCGCAGCCCTTCACCATACGCCCGGCCGGGCGCGTGCGCGTCAAGGGTCGACATCAGCCGGTCACCGTCCACGAGGTCGTCGACGCCGAGCCGCCGCAGCGACGCGAAGCGCTGGCCGGCATCCGGGAGACCTACGTCGCAGCGTGGTCGGCGTACCTGGCGCGCGATATGCGCGCCGCACGCGAGGGCTTCGCGAGCTGCCTCGCGAAGGTCCCCGGCGACGCGCTCTCGGCCCGCTACCTCCTGCTCGCGATGCAGCTCGAGAGCAACGGCATGCCGGACGGGTGGGACGGCACCGAGCAGATGTAGGTTCAGAACGCGTTATAGCCCGTGAGCGCCTTGCCGAGCACGAGCGTGTGCACCTCGTGCGTGCCCTCGTAGGTGTACACGCTCTCGAGGTTCAGCATGTGGCGGATCACCGGGTACTCGAGCAGGATGCCGTTGCCGCCGAGCATGCCGCGGGCGGTGCGGGCGCAGTCGAGGGCAATCTTCACGTTGTTTCGCTTGCACAGCGAAACCTGCTCCGGCAGCAGCTTGCCGCCGCCGCTGTCCTTCATGCGGCCGAAGTGCAGCGCGATGATGTCGCCCTTGATGATCTCGGACGCCATGTCGGCGATCTTCTCCTGCGTCAGCTGCTTCTTCGCGATCGGGCCGTCGAACTGCATGCGCTCCTGCGAGTAGCTCACCGCCGTCTCGAAGCAGGCCTTCGCCGATCCCAGCGCGCCGGAGGCGATACCGAAGCGCGCCTGTGTGAGGCAACCCAGCGGCGCGCCGAGTCCCTGCTTGCCGGGCAGCATGTTCTTCGCCGGCACGCGGCACTCGTCGAGAACGATCTCGCCGGTCACGCTGCAGCGCAGGCTCATCTTGCCGTGGATGGTCGGCGTTTCGAAGCCCTTCATCCCGCGCTCGACGATGAAGCCGCGGATCGACTCGGCGCCGCCGTCGTCGACCTTCGCCCACACCACCGCGACGTGCGCCAGCGGCGAGTTGGTGATCCACATCTTGGTGCCGCTGATCACGTACTCGTCGCCGTCCTTGCGGGCGCGCGTCTTCATCGAGCCGGGATCCGAGCCGCTGTCCGGCTCGGTCAGGCCGAAGCAGCCGATGAGCTTCGCCTGCGCCATCTCCGGCAGGTACTTCTGCTTCTGCTCTTCGCTGCCGTAAGCGAAGATCGAGTACATCGCCAGCGAGCCCTGCACGCTGACGAAGCTCCGCAGACCGCCGTCGCCGTACTCGAGCTCCTGCATGATGAGCCCGTACTGCACCGCGCTCATGCCGGCGCAGCCGTAGCCGGGGATCGCCGCACCGAGCAGCCCCATCTCCGCGAACTCCGGGATGAGGTCCATCGGGAACTCCTCCTTCTCGAACAGCTCGCCGGCTCGCGGCAGGAAGCGCTCGCGCACCAGCCGTCTGACCGTGTCCCGGATCATCTTCTCCTCGTCGGAGAGGTGGGCGTCGAGGGCCGAGATCGCGTCGAGGGTCAGCGTCTTCATGCCGGGCGAATACCACGACCCGGGCCGCGCTTGGATCGAGGGCGTCACCGATTGGGGATGGATGCCGGTCCGGCGCGGAATCCCGCAGCCATCCGCCGCGCCGCCTTGCCCGGCGCGCTCCAGCGCCGCGCCGCCGCGCCCCGCGCGCTCCACCGCCGCGCCCGGCGCCGGGGGCGTCGCGCGCGCTATTCAGAGGATTATCCAATGGGTATGTCAGTAAAGCATAGGTAGTTCCTATGGGTAGCGGCGCGCGGCGACCCTTCCGCGCCGCGGCGATCCAGGGCGTGTGTGACCCGCTCGACACGCGATCCGCCGCGACCGGTCACGATCCCGGATCCGATCCAGCGCTCGCTGCAGGGCCACGCCCCGCGGTTCTCCGTAGAGAAGTGGATCTCGTGTTCGTGGTGCGGCCACGCCCTGCGGTTCACTGGTAGAGAAGTGGATCTCGTGTTCGCGGTGCGGCCACGCCCCGCGGTTCTCTCGTGGAGAAGTCGATCTGGTGTCCGCGGGACGATCACGAGGTGGGTTTCTCTCGTGGAGAAGTCGATCTGGTGTCCGCGGGACGATCACGAGGTGGGTTTCTCTCGAGAGAAGTCGATCTGGTGTCCGCGGGACGATCACGAGGTGGGTTTCACTGTGGGAGAAGTCGAGCTCGTGTTCGTCGGATGGCCACGACGCGCCACTCGTCGCGAGCACGAGCACGCGCGGCGCGCGATGCTCCGCGATCGCAGCGCGGCGACTTCGCGCTTCGCCACGCGTCCGCGCTGGTCCGGGCGCGCCCCGCGCTGGGAGGAGTCGTCGTGGGTCCGGACCGGCGCCGCGGTCGGGGTTCCGCGCCGGACCGGCAACCCCTCCCGAAGGGCCCCCTCCGTCCCGTGCGCGACCCGTTGCCCGCGGGTGCGGGGGCGGCGTGCGGGGGCGGCGTGCGGGGGCGGCGTGCGGGGGCGGCTTGTGGGGCGGCGTGCGGGTGCGGCGTGTGGGGGCGGCGTGCTGGAATTGGCTGCACCGTGCAGCCGGCGTGCTCGCGGCGCGGCGTGCGGGTGCGGCGTGCGGGCGCGGCTTGTGGGGCCGGTGGTGGGCGGCGTGCTCGAAATTGGGCCGCAGCGTGTGGATTCGGCTAGCGAACGGGGGGTCGATGTCCGTTCGCGCCCGTCTCGCCGCGCTGGGCGCTTCGCTGTGCAGCGTGGCTCTCGTCAGCTGTCCGGCCGCGGACCGCGCGCGGAACGCCGTGCCGGCACCGGCGGCGGGCCTGTCCGTCGCGAGTCCAGCGGCGCCGCGCGTGCAGCCCCGGGCGGTGTTGCAGCCCGCTGTCGATCAACTGCCCGCCGCCGAGCGCGGCTCGTGGCCGGCGCCGACGCCGGAGCAGGTCCACGAGCTCGGGGCCGACGCGCTCCAGGCCGATCGGACGCTCGCGAGCGACACCGTGCCGGCGTCGCTCGAGCAGGACAGCGACGTCGACCCGCGTCAGGGACTCGGTCCTGCGGCGGCGATCGCGCCGGCTCGCGGCTCGCTGGATCCGGATCGCGCCCTCGCGGCGACGGCGAAGGAGACGTGGGTGTACGCGAGCCCGGCGTTTGGCGCGACGAAGCTCGGCTACCTGCGCGCCGGCGCGATTGTGCGGCGGAGCGCCGAGCCGGTCGGCTTCGAGCACTGCGCGGCCGGGTGGTATCGCATCGCGCCCGACGGGTACGTGTGCGTCGGCAAGGCCGCGACGCTCGACCTGGACGCGCCGATCGTGCGCGAGACGCGCACGCGGCCCGACCGGACCGCGCCGCTGCCGTATCGCTACGGCCAGTCGCGCTTCCCGACGCCGCCGTACTACACGCGCGTCCCCACGCCGCGCGAGCAAGCGGCGACTGAAGACGACTTGGCGCGGCACCCGCACGCCGCCGGAAGCGGCGGTTGGGCCGACGTGCCGCTCGATCCCGTGCCTGACTTTCTCGCCGGCGGCCAGCCGTCGCCGTGGTTCGGAGGCACGACACGCTCCGCGCTGTCCGTCGCGTCGGGGCGCGCCGTGGTCAAGAGTGGCTTCGCGTTCGTGAGCTTCTTCGACGCGGGCGGGCGTCGCTTCGGGCTGACGACGGATCTCGACATCATGCCGCTCGACCGGCTCAAGCCCGTCGAACCGTCGACCTTCCACGGGCTCGCGCTCGTCGGGGGCGTGACGCTGCCGGTGGTGTTCGTGCGCGCGCACGGCGCGTGGCTCTACGATGGCGATCCGCGCACCACCGGGCTCAAACAGAACCGGCAGCTCGGCTTCCGCGAGGCCGTGCCGATCAGCGGCAAGAGCGTGCGCGCCGGCAAGACCGTCTACCTCGAGACGCGCGACGGTCAGTGGCTCGTGGACGACCACCTGGTGCGCGTCGACCCGATGCGTCACCGACCCGGGTGGGCGACGCCGGGCCGCACCTGGATCGACGTGTCCATCCTGCGCCAGGCGCTGGTGGCGTACGAGGGCACGCGCCCGGTGTACGTCACGCTCGTGTCCACCGGCGTCGACGGCCTGGGCGATCCCGAGAAGACGCACTCGACCGTGCGCGGTCAGTTCCTGATCCACACCAAGCACGTCTCCGTCACGATGGACGGCGACGAGGTCGGCGACGAGTTCGATCTTCGCGACGTGCCCTGGGTCCAGTACTTCACCCAGGGCTACGCGCTGCATGCGGCGTACTGGCACAACACCTTCGGGCAGCCCCACAGCCACGGCTGCGTCAACCTCGCGCCGATCGACGCGCGCTGGCTGTTCGAGTGGACCGACCCGCCCGTGCCCGAGGCGTGGCACGGCGCTCTCAGCCTGCACGACGGCACGCTGGTCAGCATCCACCCGTAGCGCGGTCAGTGCCCGAGCTTGTGGGCGAGCCGGGTCACGTAGTCCGTCAGCGACGACGGCGCGTTGCCGGCGAGCTGCTCGAGCACGCGCTCGATCGGAGCCGCCTCGAGATCGTCGAGAAGCACGCGGTAGTCACCGGCACCGCTCGCCTCGCCGTCGGATTGCCAGTAGCCGCCGAGCGACTCGCACATCACCTCGCCGACGTAGGCGCCCACGAGCACCGCGACGCGTCGCGACCACGCCTCGTCGGCGGTGACCACCGCGCCTGGCGGCGCGATCAGCGCGAGATACTTCTCCACCGACGCGACGCTGGCGATCGAGCGATCGAGCAGTCCTTCGGCGTGCCGCTCGCACCACAGGCTGATCACCGACGCCGAAAGCGCGCGGCCGATGTGGCTCATGTCGCTCTTGTCGGGCCACGGTCGGTCGCCCCAGGGGTACGGCGGCGAGACGGGGTTGGGGATGCGGTGGGTCCACGCCGGGTCGTCGTAGGGCATCGATCGCCCGTGGCGGAGCTCGAGCGGCGCGGCGTCGCGGATGCGGCTCCTCACCAGCGAGAAGGGGTGCCACTCGCGCTCGCCCGCGACGACCCGCGCTTGATCGACGTGCGAGACCGATCCCTCCCAGCGTCCGTCGTGGGCTTGGCGCAGCGTCTCGCCGAGGTAGGCGCCGACCAGGATTTGCGCGGCGGGATCCGCCGGCGCGGACTCGCCGCGCGGCTCGGCGCCGTACAGCAGGTCGAAGCCGGCACTGAGGCGGTCGATGCTCCGGAGCGAGAGGTCCCAGGGTGCGAAATCGCGCCACGGCACCGCCGTGGTCAGCAGGTTCGCGGCGACAGTGGCGATCACCGGCAGATCCTGATCGGCGCCGCGCGCACTGAGCTTGTCGAGGCGTTCGCGCGCCTGCCGCTCGAAGGCGACGCAAGCGTCCTCGATGCGGCCCGCGGCGACGGCGAGCTCGAGCGGATCCCACACTGCTCGCTCGGCGCTCTCGACGCTCGCGCGCTCGGCGGGGTTCAGCTCCGAAAGATCGACGCCGAACTGCTCGACGCGATCGCTCAGAGCGTCCGCCTCCAGGTAGCTCTCTTCGAGCAGCCGGAGCCAGGCCTGCTGCGTGTCGTGCGCGCGTCCCAGGCGCGCGGACGCGAGCGTCAGCGCGGCCATGGCGTCCACGGAGTGCGGATCGGCGGCGATGGCGCGGTGCGCGGCGGCGATCGCGTGCTCGGGATCGCCGATCTCCGCCTGGATGCACGCGCGCAACGCGTTGGTCAGCGCCGGCTTCGGTCCGCCTCGCGCCTTCAGGCCGTCCAGCATCTCCTCGGCCTCGCCGACCAGGGCCGGATCCCCATCGCGACGCGCGCGGCGTAGTGCGGCCCACGCCAGGGTCAGGCGGATCATCGGCGGATCCGGATCGTCGGCGATCGCGCGGCGCGCCTGCTCGACCGCCTGTTCCAGCTCGTCCAGCTCGACCAACAGGCGGGCGCAGCCGGCGCGGACGTCGGGGTCGAGCAACGGCGCGCCGCACAGCCGCTCGAGCTCCGCGCGACCGTGGGCGGTCTGTCCCGCGCCGACCAGCGCGCGCGCGCGCATCAGCGCGTGCTCGGGCGCAAGCTCGACACCGGCGAAGTCGATGGTGTTGATGACCTGGCGGAATTCGCCGCGATCGAGCATCTCCGCCAGCTCGATGACCGGCGGGAGCGCGCCGAGCTCCTGCGGCGGAGGAAATCCGGAGCGGATCCGTTCGAGCTCCGGCGCGCCGTTTCCGAGCGGCACATCGACGTCGGCGAACTGCGCGTCGAGGTCCGGCAGCACGATGTCCGCCTCGTGCAGCGGCGGCGCGGGCGTCGGCCGGCGGTGGGTCGCCGGCGCGTAGCTGGGCGACGGGTCGGGTGGAGGTGTGAAGCGCGGCACGCCGGGCGCACGCGGGATCGCGGACGCTCGCGGCACCTCGAGCATCGGGCTCATCGCCGGCGCTCGCGGGAGCTCCAGCTCCGGCTTCGGCGCGTCGCTCGCATCTCCGGCGTAGGGCTTCGTCACCTTGGCGGGCGCGACGCTGGGCTCGAGATCCGCGACGGGAAGCGACGCTGTCCCGAGTTCGATCGCCGGTGCCGAGGCCCCCGGCGGCGCGGAAGGCATCTCCGGGACGATCGAGCCAGACGCGTCGGCAGCCTCGGCACGTGGCGGAGCCGACGCACCCGGCGGCGTGGAGGGCAACAGGGGAGCAGGCTCGGGCGGCACCGACGGCGGTCGTGGTCCGCGCGCTGGCTTCGACGACGGTACCGCTGCGGACGGCGGGGACTTCGCGCTCGCTTCGACCGGAGCTTGCAGCGCGGTCCGCGCCAACGGGTCGGTCGGTTCGAGGTGCTCGAGCAGCCGCGTCGCTTGCGGGAAGCTGCCGCTAGCGGCCACGAGATCGCGCAGCCTCTGGATGAATCCTCCGCGGTCGAGCCGCCCGCGAAGGAAGAGCAGGCGCGCCGCCAGATAGTCGACGCCGTGGCGCAGCGCCTCGTCGTGACCGATGTCGGCCAGCGAGTGCTGTGCGTCGTCGAGCTTGCCCTCGTCGAGACAGCTCTCGATGGCGAGCAAGCGCGCATCGGCCAGCGGACCCACGCCTTCCATTGACCCGGATCTCAACGCGGGCGCCACGCGCGGGCAACTATGCGGCACGCCGGGTCGACCCGACTCCCGCGCGACCGGGCTATTTGCCGAGGGATTTCGCGCAGCGGAAGCCCACGCCGTGGCTCTGCAGCGCTGGCGTCATGGCGAACCGATACGCCGGGCGCAGCCAACTCGGGTCGCTGCCGTTGAACGCGCCGCCGCGCATCACGCGCTTCTTCTCGTCCCCCGGTTCCGTCGGACCGGTCGGGTTCGTCTGCGTCGCGCTCGTGTAGGGCGCGTACCAGTCGGCGGTCCACTCCCAGACGTTGCCGGCCATGTCGAACGGACCGAACCGCGACTTGCCGAGAGGGAACTTCCCGACCGGCGCCGTCGCGGCGTAGCCATCGTCGGCGCTATACAGCGATTCCTGCGGGATGTTGTGCTTCTTGGCCCACGCCACGCACTCCGTGCCGCAAGCGTTCAGGTGCTTCGCGGTCGGCGGCTCGTCGCCCCACGGGTAGATGCGTCCGTCGGGTCCGCGGCTGGCGTACTCCCACTCGGCCTCCGTGGGCAGGCGCGCGCCCTGGGCCTTGCAGTAGGTGTCGGCCATCTGCCACGTCACGCAGTTGATCGGGTGGTCGCCGCGGTCCGCGACACCGGCGTTGCAGAGCGGACTGTAGAGCTTGCGATCCTCGGCGCTGATGTTCGGCCACTCCACCTCGGTGGGCGCGCGCCGGCACTTGCCGATGTCCGAGCACGCCTTGTACTTGGTCGCCGTGACCTCGTAGAGGTCCATGCAGTAGGCGTCGAGCTTGACGTTGTGCGAAGGCTTCTCGTCCTCCTTCGCCTCGCGCAGGTCCGACCCCATGAAGAACTGCCCGGCCGGGATCTTCACCATGTCCGACGGACACGTCGGCTCCGGCGCGGCGGCGGCGGACGCGGACGGTGCGGGAAGCGCGCTGGGTGCGGTGGCCACCGGCGCGTCGGTGGCGCCACCCGCGGGCTTGCGCAGCACCAGCACGGCGACGCCCGCGGCGACGGCCAGCGCGGCGACGCCGACGCCGACCAGGAGCCCTCCGCGCTTGGGCTGTGGAGGGCTCTCCGGCGTCGGCAACGTGGAGGTCGAGGGCGAGCTGGTCGTGGCCGGACGCCCCATCATGGGCGCGGTCATTGCCGCCGCGTTCGGCGGCGGCATCTGGCTCGACACCGGCATCTGGCTCGGCACCATGACGGTGTCCGACGTGGCGACGCCCACCGTACCCACGGACGCTTCGAGCGCCGCCCAGAACTCGCGCGCGCTCGCGAAACGCTCGCTCGTGTTCGGCGAGAGCGCGCGCAGGAAGACGGCTTCGGCGGCGTCCGGAACGTCCACGCCGAGGCTGCGTGGCGTGGGCCGGTGCGTCGGGTTGCCCGACGCGAAGCCGAGCTGGACGAGATCCTCGCCGTCGAGGGCGACGCGCCCGGCAAGCATCTCGATGGCGACCAGCGCGAGGGCGAACACGTCGGTCCACGGCCCCGTCGCTCCGTAGCTGCGGCTGAACTGTTCCGGGGCGCCGTACTGGGGCGTGAACGACGTGATGCTCGTGCCCGTCTTGGCGAGGGCGGCGGCCATCTGCGTGTTGTCCGCCATCATCTTCGCGACGCCGAAGTCGAGCACCTTGACCGTGGCGTGCGACGAATGCGCGTCCCCGAGTACGAACAGGTTCGCGGGCTTGATGTCGCGATGGGCCACGCCCATGCGGTGGGCGATCTCGAGCGCGTTCGCTGCCGGTCCGAGGAAGGTCACGACTTCGCTCAGCGACCAGCCGGGACGGCCCGCCGCGCGCTCGCGCTCGAGCAGCTCGTCGAGCGCTGTGCCCTCGAGCCACTCCAGCACCATGTACGGCATCCACTGGCCGTCGGGCGTCGTGTAGGTGCCGACGTCCCGGGCCTGGACGATGTTCGCCGTCTGGCTGGAGAGCTCCGTCAGCAGCGCGCCCTCGTTGATGAACGATTGCTGCAGCAGATCGCGCTGGTCGACGGGAGCCGACGAAAGGCCGTTGAAGAACTTGATCGCGACGGGCTTGTTCCAGATCGTATGCTGCGCGCGGTACACGACCGCGAAGCCGCCCTCGCCGACCATCTTCTCGATCAGGTACTTGTCGGCAATCTTCTGGCCGATGATGTTCAGCGGGTCGCGGTCAGCCATCCGGGCCGATGCCTCCTGGGGAAGCGAATGATAGCGCGGGGCGTCGGCGGTGGGCCAACGCGAATCCGTGCACAAGCGTAGTCGCGGTTCGACCGGGAGGTTACGCGCTCGCTGTCGAACGGCACAATCGACGGCATTTCCCTGTCATACGAAGGACGACAGGCCGCGGATCACGCGGCGCTCCCGAGCAGCGCGCCGCGCTCGGCGAGATCCGCGAGAATGCGCGCCGTCCCTTCGAGCACGCCGGCGTCGAGGGGCTGCCCCGTCGCGACGCAGGCGTCGCGGATCGCCGCGGACAGGGGCCATTTCCGGCCATGCAGCCGCTCGAGGATCGCGGCTGCGAGCGGCGTGAGCTCCAGGTAGCGCACCTCGTGTTCCGGGTTGCGGTAGACGAACAGCGCCGTCGGCCGCAGCGCGGGCGGCGTGCGGTCGGCCTCGTCGTCCGGCAGCTCGTGCACTGCGAAATCGTAGCGCGCAAGGCGCGATGCCGCGATGAACGCCACCGGCCGGTCGGCGTCGAGCGCGGCGTCGCCGAGCGCCACCGGCTCCTCGGGCATGGCACCGATCTCGATCTGGACGGACTCGTGGCGCGCCAGATCGACGATGTACGCCGGCACGCGCTGGTCTTCGCGCCACAACGGGGTGCACCAGTCGAGCAGCTCGACGGTCACGTCGCGGAGATAATGTGTGCGCGGCGCGCGCTCGGCCAGAAAGCGATCGAAGGTCTCGTCGAACACGCCGCCCAGACGCGCCATCACGCGCGGGATCGCCATCCGTACGGCGTCGCGCAGCGTGTCGCGCACCAGCGTGCGATAGACCAGGAGGCGCGCGAGGCCGCCGTCGGCGAGAGCCTCGGCATCGTCGCCGGCCGCGCCGCACCGACACAGGAAGTCGGCTACGGCCGCGGGATCGGCGGTATCGAGCTCCGGTCCGAGCACGAGCTCGGCGATGACGCGTTCAAGCGCTTCTTGCATCGCTCGACTCGCGCCTGGACAGTGCCCGCTCGTAGGCGGCGCGGAGCTGGCTCACCTCGGCGAGTAGCTCGGCGAGCGGCGGGATGGCGTTGTCGCGCTCGAGCAGCACCGGCACCGGGCCGGTGCGCTCGAGGGTCCACTCCAGCAGATCGATCACCGGATCGCAGACGGGTGCGCCGTGCGTGTCGAGCACCAGGCCCGTGTCCATGCGCGTGTGCCCCGCGACGTGGATCTGCACGACGCGATCGAGCGGCATGGCCGCGATGAATGCACGCGCATCGAAGCCATGGTTTTGCGCGTTCACGTACACGTTGTTGACGTCGAGCAGCAGGTTTGCGCCGCTGCGCTCGAGGATGCTCGCGATGAACTCCGCCTCCGGCATCTCCGGCCGGCCGGGGTGCGCGTACCAGGAGATGTTCTCGATCGCCATTGGCACGCCGAGGCGATCCTGCACGGCGCGCACGCGATCGGCGACGCGCGCGACGTTCTCTTCGCAGAGCTTGAGCGGCAACAGCTCGTGCAGCACCCGCGGGCCGGCGGTGGAGAAGCACAGATGGTCGGAGTGCCACGGCGAGCGCACCCGCTCGATCTCGCGCCGCAGCTCGGCGAGGTAGGCGGGCTCCGGCGGATCGATCGCGCCCAGCGACAGCGTCAGCCCGTGCGTCACGACGGGATAGCGATCGGCGACGCGCTCGAGCGCGGCGGGGTACCAGCCGCCGCGCCGCATGTGGTTTTCCGGCGAGACCTCGAAGAAGGCGACGTCGAGCCGCGGGCCGTCGAGCACTTCCTCGAGGAAGTCCCAACGCAACCCGAGCCCGACGCCGGGACGCACCGTCAGCCGCAGGTCCCGGCGCCGCACGAGCCCTTCGCGCCGGCGGCCTTCTTGTGCGAGACGGCCTTCTTGACCGGCGCCTTCTTCGCGGGCTTCTTCGCTTCTTCCTTGGCCTCGGGCTTGGGCGCCGCGTCCTTGTTGTCGTCGGCCTTGGCGGCTTCCGGCTTGGCGTCGGACGCCGGGGTCGCCTCGTCCGTGCCCGCGGGCGCCCCGGCGGTCTCGGCGGCGCTGTCGGTCGCGGTCGGCGCGTCCGCCGCTTCGGCGGCTTCCGGCGCCGCGGGCGCGGCCGCGGGAACTTCCTGGGCGTCGACCGGACTCTGGGCCGGCCTTTCTCCGCCGCAGGCGACGAGGCTCGTCGCGCCGAGGGCGGCCAGCGTGGCGGCGATGGCACTGAACGAAAGCTTCTGGTTCATGGAATTTCCTCTCCTGGACTCTCAGGTACGGACGCCCAGCATAACGGTTTCAGCTCAGCGCATCTTGGGGACCGCGGCAAGCTCCAGCGAAACCCGGGCGTCCTTGCCGATTTTCGAGCCGAGGAGCTTCATGCCCTCGGCCACGAAGACGCCCTTCGCGTCGCGCGGCTTGATGTCGTGCACCTGGAGCGAGACTACGAATGGCGAGCGGGTCTGGATCACGATCCGCTGGGGTCTCGCCCCGGCGACGGCCGGCGCGGCGTACTCGAACAGCGCGCGCAGCTTGAGCGAGCGCTCGACGCGGAAGCCGTGGAGCTCGAGATCGCCGTTCGCGATCAGATCCACCGAGCGCACTTCCCGCGCCTGGTTGCCGGCGTCTCCTGCGTCTTCCGTATCGCCGAGGGCGGGCAGAGAACCCCGCTTTACGACGTGGCCGCGATCGGCGGCATCGGCGCTGGCGTGATCGACGGAACGGATCGTGAACCGCGCCCAGCGCACGCGCTCTCGCGCCGCCTCCGGGCGATCCTGGCCCACGTCGAGCCAGTCCTGAGCGACCTGGCTCTGCTGCACGTCCCTGCCGCCGTCGCCCTCGGCGTCGATCGCGACCGATCCGAGGTCCATCTCCACGTGGCCCCGTGTCTTGGCGAGGTCCATCAGATCGACGCTGAGCTCGCCGCGCGCCACGCGCAGCTCGCCGCGGGGCGTCGCGTCGTGGGCCTTGAGCTCGAAGCGCGCGCTGCCGCGCGACTCGATCGCGTACGCCACGACGTCCGACGCGTGCGGCGCGCCGCTGGTGACGGGGCTGGCGCGCCAGGGCGCGGTGTGGAGCGGCGCGGGGGCGTCGTCGCGGTGCTTCGAGCACGCGGAGAGGGCGAGGATCGTGGCGACCGCGACGAGATGGCGCATGGGCTCGACCATCAATGCCATATGCCCACCGCGACGCTCCAGCCCGAATAACGCGCCGCGCGGTCGATGGCGCCGGCGACCCGCCACTCGGTGCCGTCCTCGAACAGGCCGAACACCGTCCAGGGGAAGAGCTTGATGGCCGCGCCGCCGGTGACGTGCAGGCGAGGATGGGCCTCGGCGGTCGTGAAACGCGTCGGCTCGTAGTAGCTGCCGGTGCGGATCTCGACCCAGTGCGGGATGATCTCCGTCTCGACGCCGAGCCGCGGCGCGAGCCGGGTGTGCTCGCCTTCGCGGTTCACGCGTTGTGCCAGGAACGACTCGATGCCGACGGCGTTGTCGACTGGTCCGCTGATCGTGAGCGACGCGCTGACGAGCACGCGGAAGCGCGCCATCGCCTCGTAGCGCGCCTTCAGGCGCGCGTGCACGTCGTGCTCGGCGCGCGTCATGGCGAGTCGATCGAGTGCGTCCTCGGTGGCGAGCTCCGCGTCGAGGGCCGCCGGATCGCGCTTGTCGTGGCCCACGAGGTACGCCCGGCGCCGGGCGCGCTCGCGCGCTCGCCACTCCAGATAGCGACGCTTCGCCGCCAACACCTCTTCCGGGTCGTACCAGCGGGGGTTGAACGGGCGAGGGCCGAGCTGCACCGCCAGCCCCACGCTCACGTCCCAGGGCAGGGCGACCTGGTTTGGCAGGTACAGGGCGTCGGGGCTCGCGGGATCGCCGATCACGCGGTCGCCGTTCGCGTCGGCGGCGATGGCGGCCTGCGCGTCAGCGCCGACCAGCGCCGAACGAACCGACGCGCCGAAGCGGAAATGCTGGTAGTTCGGGCGCCAGAGCAGCCCTGCCTCGAGCGCGGCGCCGCTGGTGTCGAATAGATCCGCCGGCTGGCCCGCGGCGGGGCTCGTGTTCGTAACCGCCAGGCTCGACACGCGCGCGCCGCCGCCGATCACCAGCTGGCCGTTGTCCACCCAGCGCGCGACCAGCACGTGTCCGGTTCCGAACTTCGCGCGCAGGTGCGTGACCTGGCCGGCGGTCGCGTTGGATCGGTCGATGTCGTAGGTCTGGCCGTTCAGCGTCGCGCCGATGCCCCAGCGCCCGAGCTGCACGTTCGCGGACAGGTCGAGGAACAGGAACTGCCCCGTCGCGGTCTGGCCCACGTTGGTGCCCGGCTGCCCGGTGTTGAAGAAGTCCGTGTTCGCGATCGTGCTTGGGAACGTGATGCCGACGCTCCAGTCGTAGTCGAAGTGATCGTAGGAGTAGGCCGCGCGGACCGCCGGCGCGGCGGGGTTCTGGACGTTGCCCTCGGTCCCCTCGGCGATCGCGACGTAGGCGCCGGCGAGGCCCGTCACGCGCGTTCCGGCGAGCACCGGTCCCTCCGACAGATCGACGGCGTACGCGCTGGTCGTGATCTGCGTGCCGTTCGGGCCGACAGGTCCGCCTGCGAGCGCGTTCCCGGTCGCCGTCAGCAGGGCGAGCGCCGCGCCCGCGCCGACGGCTTTCATCGCCGCTCCCGCGAGAGCCGCATCTCGGTCGCGAGCACGCTCAGCAGGATGCCGACGGCCGCGAGCGCGAACAAGACGAGCATCGGGCCCACCAGGCCGAGCAGCGCCGCGACGAACGTCAGGAACACGAAGGTGTCGCGCTTGAACAGCGGACCTATCGCCGCCATCGGTCCGGTGCCGCTGGTCGTGCTCTGGCTCAGCGGGTACTTGAGCAGATCGCCGGAGCCGATGCGGATCAGGTAGCGGTACTCGATGGCACTGGTGACGACGCCGCAGGCGATCATCACGCTGCCCGCGAGGAGATACGGCGGCGTCGCGAGTCCCCACGCTGCTCCGGCGAAGAAGCCGTAGTTCGTGAGATCGTCGCCGACCGTGTCCAGCCACTCGCCGGCGAGCGAGCCGCGATACGTGACGCGGCTCATCTCGCCGTCGCAGCCGTCGAGCACGCTCTGCATCTGGAACAGGAACGCGCCGAGCACCAGATCCCAGTAGCCGCCCCGGGCCGCGCACAGCGCGCCGGCGATGCCGATGCCCAGGATAGCCACCGACACCTGGTTCGGCCTGAGCGGCGTCTTGACCAGCCAGCGCGAGATCGACAGCGAGATGTAGCGGTTGAGCCAGCGCGACGTCCAGCCGTCCTGCGGCTTGCGCAGCGCCCGGAACAGCGCGCGCTCGGCTTGTCGCGCGCTCGCGTCGTCCACGACGTCGATAGGCGGAAAGCCCCACGGCGGGTCGAAAGCGAACGTCTGCGTTGCCAGATCGAGCTCGAGCTTCGAGGCGGCGATCGCCTTCAGCAGCCCTCGATGCACCACCAGGCTCGCCGGCGCACGCACGACGCGCGCCCCCTCGACCGGCTGGTCCAACGTGGGGATGCGCAGGCGCGCGTCGGCGAGCAGGCCGCGCAGCTCCTCGCCCGCGACGACGCCCGCCGCGCCGCCGGCCTGCGCGTCGAGCGCGAGCCTCAGCGCGAGCGACAGCCCACCGACGCGTCGCCCGGCGTCGCCATGCGGAGGATCGAGCACGAGGACCCAGGTGTCCACGCGCCGCGTATAGCATCGCCGGGTTCCGGGGGGTTTGCCGGCCCGCTGCCGCGGCGTGTCGGCGGCCGATCGATACGTGTTCGACTACGCCATGCGCTGTCTTGGCTTGGGGATTCTGGGCCGGCTCGTTGCGGCCGGCGTCGGGTGCGGCTCCAGCGACAGTGGCAACACCGGCAGCGGCGGCAGCGGCGGCAGCGGCGCCGTCTCGAGCGTCGTCACCGTGCCGGACTCGCTTCGACGCGCTCGCCGAGGAGACATTCTTCGACCAGCCCTGGCCGAGCGACCTGCGCCACGACATCGTCCACGTAGCCGCCCGTGCGCGCGGCGATGCTCGCGAGCACGCCGAGCGCGCGCGCCCGGGGATCGACCTTGCCGGGAAGCGCCGTGCGCGCCGCTTCCGCCGCCTCCACCACGTGGACCAAGCGGTCGATCGTCGACGGCGCCTCGGCGACGCTCGCGGGGATCACGATGCGGACCTCGCGATCGTCGAGCCTCGGCTTCTTGCCCTCGAGCTCGAGCGCGAGCAGCAAGTCGCCCGCGCGGCCGCGCAACACGCGCTGCGCCGCCAGGATGCCGTCGGCTTCCACGTGCAGCGCCGCGTCGAACCCCGGGCTGACGAACGCCTCCGGGCCTATCCCGGGGGTGGTTCCCGCGCGCACTTCGAGCCCGATGCCGAATGGCTCGGTGAAGTGCGCCGTGCAGCGCAGCACCTCGGGATTCGCCGAGCCGTACGGCTCTGCCACGATCTCGATCGCGACGCCCTTCTTCGTCCCCTCGACGCGCCGACCACGGTGATCGAACCCGAGGCGCGCCGCGAGCGCGTCGAGGAGCTCCGCGCCGAGCGGATCGAGCGCGATGGGCTGCTTCGGTGGTCGGGCGCCGGCCGTCCCTTGCGTTTGAGTACGTCCGGGGGCAAGTCGCCGCTGGCGCAGCTGGCGACGAGCGCCACGCCCATCGCGGTGAAGATCAAGAGATCGAGCCACAGCGGCACTGCCGCCAGGATACTCCGCTCCGGATGTTGCCGGTCCGGCGCGGAACCGCGGTATCGCGGGATTCCGCGCCGGACCGGCATCCTGTCCAAACGGCTCGCCTGTTCGCTGCCAGGCGATATAGTCCGCCCGTGCCGTACTCCGCAGAGTTCCGCTGCTTCAATGGTTGTGACGGGTCGTGGCCCGTCACGCGCCCGATGTACCACTGCCCCGACGTGCGGTGGCCTGCTCGAAGTGGCCCACGACATGCAGGCCCTCCGCGACCGCAGCGGCGCGGCGTGGATGAAGCTGTTCGATGATCGGTACAAGGTCAGCCAGTGGCCGTACGGCTCCGGCGTGTGGGGCAAGCGCGAGTGGGTGATGCCGCAGCTGCCCGACGACTTGATCGTCAGCATGTACGAGGGCGGGACGAATCTGTTCTGGGCCGAGCGCTACGGCAAGCAGCTCGGTCTCGACGAGCTGTGGGTCAAGCTCTGCGGCAACAGCCACAGCGGGTCGTTCAAGGACCTGGGCATGACGGTGCTGGTCAGCGTGGTGCAGCTCGCGCTGCGCGAGGGCGCGAAGATCAAGGCCCTGGCGTGCGCGTCTACCGGCGACACCAGCGCCGCGCTCGCGGCCTACGGCGCGGCCGCCGGCTTGCCGGTGGTGGTGCTGCTTCCACGTGGCAAGATCTCCGTGGCGCAGTTGGTGCAGCCGCTCGCCCACGGCGCGCTCGTGCTCGGTCTCGACACGGACTTCGACGGCTGCATGGCAATCGTCAGCCAGCTCGCCGAGGAGGGCCTCGTCTACCTCGCGAACTCGATGAACCCGCTGCGCATCGAAGGGCAGAAGACCGTCGCGCTGGAGATCGTGCAGCAGTTCGACTGGCAAGTGCCCGACTGGGTGATCCTTCCAAGTGGAAACCTGGGCAACGCCTCCGCACTCCACGCCGGCTTCAAGATGATGCGCGATCTCGGCGTGATCACCCGCTTCCCGCGCCTGGTCGTCGCGCAGGCCGAGAACGCGAATCCGCTCTACCGCGCGTGGAACGCCGGCAAGCGCGTGGTCGAGCCGATCCAGGCGCAGCCGACCCAGGCGACCGCGATCCAGATCGGCAACCCGGTGAGCGCACCGCGCGCGATCCGCGCTCTCGAGGCCATGGACGGCATCGTCGAGCAAGCGAGCGAGCAGGAGCTGTGCGAAGCCTCCGCGCGCGCCGACCGCACCGGCATGTACACGTGCCCCCACACCGCCGTCGGTCTCGCCGCCCTCGAGAAGCTCGTGAAGCGCGGCGTCATCAAGCAGCACGACCGCGTGGTGTGCGTGTCGACGGCCAGCGGGCTCAAGTTCACCGAGTTCAAGGTGCGCTTCCACGAGGGCCAGATCGACGGCGTGTCGAAGGATCTCGCGAACCCACCGGTCATGTTGCCGGCGGACTACGGACAAGTCGTGGACGCCATCAACCGTCGCTTCGCCTGATCTCCTCGCAGTTTGGTGGGTTGGTAGGTTTGCCGGTCCGGCGCGGAACCCCGCGCCCCGACCTCCAAGGCGCACGCGCGGTCACGCGCGACGGCGAGCGCGGCGCAGCGGGTGGTTCCGCGCCGGACCGGCAACCAGCAGACGGACGATCAGAACGTCAGGCGAGCCGCGGCGCCACCGCCGTGCGGGCCGGCGTACGGCGTGACTTGCAGCGTCGCCTTCTTGGGCAGGCGATCGAGCTTGGCGGCGTCCTTGCCGGAGTCGCTCGAGCCGGAGCTCGTGAGCAGCACGACGCCCGTGACGCCCAGCGTGATCGCGACGCCGAACGCCATGTCGCTGATCAGCGCGTTGCGCTCCACCGTATCGGCGTTGTCGTTCGTCGGCGTGCTGTTGAAGTCCTTCTTCGCGCTGAGCGCCTTCACGCCGAAGATGGTGCCGACGATGGCGCCGACGCCGGCGATGCCCAGCGTGACGTAGGCGGGCGTCTTGCTCTTCTTCTCCGGCGGCGCCGCGGGCTCGGGTGCCGGCGCGGTGTCCGCGGGGGGCGGCGCGACGGCTGCCGGGACGGGCGCGCTCTCCGACAGGTTCAGCGTGAGCTTGCGCTCGATCTTCTCCCCGGACGTCACCGTCACGTCGAGCTTCTGCGCATCGTAGCCCGGCGCGGCGATCTCCAGCGTGTGGGTGCCCGGCGGCATCTTCACGACCATCGGCGTCTCGCCCATCTGCGCCTGACCATCGACGGTGACGGTGGCACCCGGCGGCGTGGTCGAGACGTTGACCTCGGCGGGCTTGTTCTTGAGCTCCGCGATCCGGGCCTTCGCCTCGCTCACCTTGTCGTCGCTCGCCTTGGCGATGTCCGGGTCGTCCAGGAACTTCTGGTAGGCGGCGGCGGCCTCGTCGGCGTGCCCGCCCTTGTCCAGGCTCTTGGCGATCCAGTAGACCGCTTGCGGCGAGGGGATGAGCTCGTCGGCCTTCTTGAAGCCGGCGGCGGCGGCGTCGAAGTCGCCCTTCTCGAACGCGGCCTTGCCCTCGCCATAGGCGGTGCGGGCGGCATCGCGGGTCTTCTTGTCGGGCTTCTTGGCGGCCGCGGCGGCGGGGGGCTTGGCCATGGCGAGGGGCAGGGCCGCGGTGGACGCGAACATGCCGGCCACGACGGCGGCGGTGAAGCGCGGGAAACGAGCCGAAAGCTTGGGCTTTGTCATGGTCTGGCCTCCGCCGCGGGGCAATCCTCGCGGTGAGCCCCAGGCTAGACCGCTACCGAGGGCGGGGACAAGCCCCGGTTTCGCTATAGTGTCGGGGCGGACCACCCTGCATGAACCCCCTGGACCCCGACGCGGGCGCTGGTACGGCGCCGCCGGAGCCCGCTGCTGGCAGCGGAGCGCTCCGTCACCGTACGCTGCCGCCCCCCGAATGGAACCGCAAAGAGGGGCCGCGCTCCGCCGCCTCGCTCGCGCTCGAGCGGCGCGAGGTCGAGAAACCGGTGTCGCGTCGTGTCGGGCCTCGCGCCGAGCAGGCGCATCTGCGCGGACGTCTGCACGCTGCCAACGCGTCGGGCGACGCCGAGGCGGAACGCGACGCGGCGGCGGCGCTCGCGCGCGCGCTCGCCGCGCGCGGTGCGGAGCTCGACACGGCGACGAAGCTCGCGCGCCGGGCGCTGCTGCTCGGCGACGAACCCGCGCTGCGCGACGAGCTCGCGGCGTGGTTCACCGCGCTCGGCGAGCCGTCGCTCGCGGCGGTGACGTTGCGGCCGTTGCTCGACGTCGCAGTCCGGACCGGAGGCGGCGCGCACGCTGGTGCGGATAGCGGTGCTGTTGTGCCGCGCCGGCGATGTCGGCGGCGCGGTCGACGCCCTCGCGGAGGCCTCGCGCCACGACCCCGCGGACGCGACCGCGCCGGAGCTGCTCGGCGGCATCGGCGCCTGGGCGCCGGAGATCGTCCCGCCGGCGCGTGCCGCGCACGCGTATCTCGACGGCGCGGCACGCCGCGACGCGCTCGGCGACCGCGCCGCGGCGTTCGAGGATCTGCTCCGCGCTTCCGAGAGCGACCCCACCGACGACGCAGCCGCCGAGCAGCTCGCCGCTGCGCTCGCGGCGCGCGGGCGCGCCGGCGCCGCGGACGTCGTGGGGCGCGCGCACGCCCGCGCCAGCGGCGATCGCGCGCACGACATCCATCTCCGTCGCATGCGCGCCGCGGCCGAGCGCGGCGATCTGGCGAGCGCCGTCGGCGCCGGACTCGACGCCGGCTTCGATGTCGCGACGGACAGTCCCGGCGCGGCGCTGCTCGAGGATCTGCTCGCGCGCGCGGGGCTGCACGAGCTGCTCGCCGCGCGACTCGAGCTGGTCTGCGACAGCCTCCAGGGTCCGGAGCTGGCGCGGCGGCGCGTGCAGCTCGGTCGCCTCTACGCCGGACCGCTGGCGAGTCCGGAGCGCGGCGTCGAGGCGTGGATCGACGCGCTGATCGCCGACCCGGCGAGCGAGGACGCCAAGGCGGCGCTGCGCGAGCACGCGGCCGCGCTCCGCGATCAGACGCCGCTGGTCGAGGCGTTCATCCGCGTCGGGCTGTCGGAGAGCGGCAGCGCGGAGGCGCGCGCGGCGTGTCTGCGCGAGCTGTCGGTGCTCGCCGAGCAGCGGCTCGGCGATCCCGCGCTGGCGCTGTGGGCGGTAGACCGCGTGCTTGCCATCGGCCCGGGCGACGACGAGCTCGCGACCGCGGCGGCCCGGCTCGCGCCGCGCGTTCGATTGCAGGACGAGACGCTGGCGGCGGCGCGCGCAGCGCTCGACGCGGCGTCCGGCGCCGCGCGTGCCGAGCCGCTGCGCCGCGTCGCGGGCATCCTGCGAGGCCGTCCCGATGCGGCGGACGCGTATCTCGCGACGCTGTTCGAGCTGATCCCGCTGTCGCGCGACGAGCGGGGCTGGCAGGTCAGCCTGGAGCGGCTGCTGATCCGGGCGAACCGCGTCGAGGAGCTCGAGGCGCTGCTCGCCGGCACGCTCGAACGAGCTCGCTCGCGCGTGGACGAGGAGCGCGCGCGCCTCGCCTTGGCGGCGATCCGGCGCCGTCGCGGCGATCTGGCCGGCGCGCTCACCGAGCTTTCGCCGCTGCTCTCCGGCAGCGGCGCGCACGCGACCGCGTGGAGTCGCGCGCTGATGCTCGCGGCGCGCCTCGGCGACGCCGTCGCGTGGGCCCAGGCGCTGTTGCGCATCGCGTCCACACTGGCGCCCACGCTGCGCGCCGTGCTCTCGAGCGTCGCCGCCGACGCGCTGCTCGACGCCGGCGACGTGGACGGCGCGAAGGCCGCGGCGGAACAGGCCGGCTACGTCGACCCGTCGCTGGCGCGCCCGGTGGCGACGCTGGCGGCGATCGCGCTGCGCCAGCACGACGCTGGCGCGCCGCGCGCCATCGAACGCGCCATGGGCGTGATCGTGCCGCGCACGGAGCTGAGCCGCGCGCTCGCCGACTCGTACGACCAGGCGGGCGAGAGCGTGTTGGCGGTCGCCTGGACCCAGCGCTGGCTCGCGCTGCGGCCCGGCGATCCCGAGGCGGCGCACGCATTGCTCGACCGCGTGACCCGCAGCGGCGACGCCGGACGCATCGCCGATGCGCTGGCGTGGCTGCTGTCGCAGCCGCGGCCGTTCGACGAACGCGTCGACGATCTCGCCGCGGCGCTGGCGCAGCTCGCCCGGCTGGACGCCGTGCGCGGCAGCGCGCTGGCGCGACGCACGCTGGACGTGCTCGGCCCGCGCGCCGCCGCGCTGCGCGAGGTGCTGCTCGGCGTCGCGGACCGCGTGGGCGAGCCGGGACTCGGCATCGCCGTGATGGAACGCTGGCTCGCCGCCGGCGCACCCGGCGGTGATCGCGCCGCGCTACTCGTCGACGTCGCCGAGCGACGGCGCGCGGCGGGCGACGCGGACGGTGCGGCGCGCGCGCTGGCGCGTGCCATCGCCGAGGGCGCGGACCCCGCGACGGTGCTGGCCGCCGCCAACGGCGCGTTGCCGGCGCGCAGCTCCGACGGCGAGCTGTCGCTGATCGAGGCGCGCGCCGAGGCGTTGGCGGCCTTGCCGGATGCAGAGGCTGCCGGGACGGCGCGGGCATGGCGCGATTTCGGGGCGGCGCTGTGGGACCTCGCAGGCGACCCCGCGGGCGCGGTGGAGGCGTGGGAGCGCGCCGCCGGTTTCGATCCCGAAAGCGGCATCGCGCAGCTGGCTCGCGATCTGCTCGCCTTCGCCGGCTTCGAGGACGGGCTGCAGCGGCTGGAGGCGCTGGCCGGTCGCCGGCGCGATCCCATGAAAGCGGCGGCGCTGCTCGCCGAGGCCGCGACACTCGCGTTGCACGCCGGAGACAACCCGCGCGCGCTCCGCATCGCGATGCGCGCGCTGGAGCTCGATCCCAGTCGCGCGGACGTGCTCGCCGCCGCGGAGCGCAGTGCGGGGCCGGGCGACGTGCAACAGCTGGAGCAGGTGTACCTGCGCATCGCGCGCGCCGCGCTCGGCTGCTACGGCGAGCGCGCGGTGCACTATCGCGCGGCGCGCCAGCTCGAACGCCGCGGCGAGGTCGGGCTCGCCCTCGAGCACGCCGTGCGCGCGTTCGAGGCGGTGCCGTCGGAAGGCGTCACGTACGTGCTCGCCGCGCGTCTCGCCGAGCGCACCGGCGAGCCCGCGGAGCTCGTGCGCGCGCTCGAACGGGTGGCGTCGCAGAGCAAGACCGCCGACGGTCGCGCCGCGTGGCTGCGGCGTGCCGCGCTGCTGTCTGGTTCGAGCGAGGAGGGCCAGCGCCAGCGCGTCGACGTGTTGCTGCGGGCGCTGTCCGTCGTTCCCGACGGCGACACGGTGCGCGCGCTGGGCAAGGCGATGACCGGGCTGGTCGCGGAAGGCTACGAGGATGCCGCGACCGTCGAGATGCGCTTCGAGCGCGCGCTCTCGAGCCTGCTTGCCGCGCCTCGAAGGCCCGGAAGGCGGGCGCATCGCCGTCGAGGTCGCGCGCGCCGCGCTGGAGTCGTTCGGGTCGGCGCGGCTCGCCGTCGATGCGCTGATGCGCGCGGCCAAGTACGCCGGCGACATCGACGAGTACGCGTCGTTGTCCGATCACGTCGCGGAGCTCGCCGCTGCCGGCGAAGCGCGCGACCTGGTCGCGTTCATCGTCGATCGATCCGGCGATCGCTTCGGCAACGTCGGCCGACCACTGTCCGAGCTGGGCGCGGCGATCGCCACGGCGCTCGGGGACGGGGTCGCGGCGGCGCGGCTGCTGGTCGCGGCCGCGCTGTCGGACCCGGACGACGCGGCGCTCGTGCGCCGCGCCGCGCGCGCCGCCGAGCAGAGCGGGGACGCCACGCTGATCTCCAGGATGCTCGAGGCCGTCCCGCCGGCGGAGCGCGTCCTCAAGTGGCTCGACGTCGCGACGCGCGCGGAGGCCGACGGCGATCTGGCGACGGCGATCGACGCGCTCGAGCACGCGAAGGACAGCGAGCACGTCACGCCGGAGGTGCGCCAAGGCGCGGTCCAGCGTCTCGCAGAGCTGTACGGACGCGCCGGACGCCGCGACGAGCTGGAGGCGATGCTCACCGCCGAGCTCGAGCGGCCCGAGGTGTTGGCCGCGGAGCGCGTCAAGCTCGTGCGCGCTCTCGCGGCGCTGGTCGCGGCGCGCGGCGATCCCGAGCGCGCGCTCGAGCTGCTCCTGGGGTTGGCCCGCGATCACGGCGATGACGAGCTCGTGCTGGGCGACATGGTCGCACTGGCGCGCCAGGCCGGCGATCGACGTCGCGAAGCGGACGCGCTGTCGCGGCTTGCCGATATGGAGCGCGATCCGCGCTCGCGCGCCGGCTTGCTCCGCGATCTGGCGCCGATGCTCGAGTCGCTGGGCGACGCGGTGCCGGCGTTCGAGCGCTGGACGCAATTGCTCGCCATCGAGCCGGACGACGCGGGCGCGCTCGCGGCGCTCGAGCGCGAGTCGGAGCGCCAGGGCGACTACGAGCGGCTGGCGGCCTTGCTCGCACGCCGCGCGTCCCTCGCCACGATGGTGGACGACGTGCGGCGGCTCAGGCTGCGCCGCGCCATGGTGCTCGAGCAGCGCCTCGGGCGGCCGGACGAGGCGCGCGCCGAGCTCCACGCGCTCACGGCCGCCACCGGCGACAACCTGGGCGTGCTGCGGGTGCTGGCTGATCTGGAGGAGCGCATGGGCGCGATGCTCTCGGCTGCGCCGCTGTGGCTGCGGGCCAGCGCCATCGCGCACGACCGCGCCGAGGCGGCGGATCTGTCGCGCCGCGCTTGCGAGGCGTACCTGGCCGGCGGCGACGTCGACTCGGCCCGACGCGTGCTCGAGGGCATGGAGGCGTGGGCGCACTCGAACGCGCTGCTGGAGCTGGCGGTCGAGATCGAGCGCCGCGGCAACAGCCCGCTTGCGCTCGCGGCTGCGCTGGAGGATCTCGCGCTCGCGTCGCAGGATCCGCCGGACGTGCGCGCGGCGCTGCTGGTCGAGGCCGCGCGCGCGGCCGAGGCCGGCGGTGACGACGCGCTGGCGACCACGCGCGCCGAGCGCGCCGTGCGCATCGCGCCGCTGTCGGCGCCTGCCCAGGTCACCGCGCACCGACTCGAATACATCCAGAGCGGGCTCTCCGGCGCCGAGCGCGCGCGCGTCGTCGTCACCGAGCTGCGGGGCGCTGAAGGCGCGCTGGAGCCGGCGCAGGCCGAGCTGCGCGCGTTCCTCGTCGCCGAAGCGCTGGACGCGGCGGTCGGCGGCGATGCGTCGCTGCGGGAGCTCAGGCGCGTCGAAGGCGAGCTCGGCACGCCGCCACTCGTGGCACTGGGCCTGGCCGAGCGCCTGGCCGGGACCGACGCCGCCGACGCGGCCTTGCCGCTGTTCGAGCTGGCGCTCGCCGGCGATCTGCAACGCATGCGTTCGCGCGGCCAGGTGGCGCTCCACGCCGCGGCGACGGCGCGCCGCTGCGGGCAGAGCGAGCGCGCGCTGTCGTATCTCGAGGTCGCCGCCATCGAGGCGGATTCGCGCGCCGAGGCGCTGGGCATGTCGGCGGAGATCCGCGAGGAGCGCCACAGCGTCGAGTCCGGGCTGGCGCCCGCGACCCCCGCGCGGGAGTCGGTCCCGCCGCCCCGTCATCTGTCGTCGCGGCCGCCGGCCGTGTCGTCGCGCTACTCGCTCAGCGGCGAGCCTCGCCGACGAGGACGTCACCGTGCCGATCCCACGGGCCGCGCGTCTGCCCGACGAGCCGGCTCCACGCCGTCCCTCGTCGCGTCCGCCGCCGCGCCCGTCGTCGCGCCCGGCGCGCGCGTCGCACCCGCCGCCGCGCTCGTCGCACCCGCCCGCCGAGCGCGCGACGCCCAGCTCCGATCGCGAGCCCGCGCTGGATCCGCGCCGGGCCAGCATGACCTTCGATGCCGTGACGGCGATCGAGGTCTCGTTGCTCGACGCGCTCGGTCGCGGATCGGTCGAGGCGGGCAAGGAGCTGATCCAGCAGCTCGAGAACCGTTCGGACCGCACGCACGATCTGCTCGGCGTGTGCCGGCGCGTCGCGCTGCTCGTCCCCGGCGATCGCTGGGTTCTCGAGAAGCTCCACGAGGCGGCCCAGCTCGATCGGAACCACGTGCACGCGCGCGCCATCTCGCACGTGCTCGCGTTCGTTCGACAAGTCCCTGGAGCCCGTGCACCCGCCGCCGCTCGGTGATCAGCCCGAGCACCCCGAGCACGTGATCGGACTGTTGTTCCGCGACACGCTGACGCCTGCGCTCGAAGCGCTCTCGATCGTGTGGGACGGCGCCGAGCACATCTTCCGCCGCGACCCCGGCACCTACGGCGTCACGGGTCTCGAGCGCGTGCCGTTCGGCGCGCCGACGCCGCTCGGGCGCGTGTACTCGGGTGCGGCGCGCGCCCTCGGCCTCACGCGCGCGCCGCTGTTCCAGCGTCGCAGCAGTCCCGGCTCGGTCACGCTCAGCGTCGCACTGCTCTCGCCGCCCGCGTTGATCCTGTCCGGCGAAGTGCGGCAGGAGACGCCGGAGCTCCGCTTCCACGTCGGCGCGATGCTGGCCGCGACGCTCCCGCAGCACGTGCTGCTGTTCGGCTCGCCCGAGTCGCAGACGCGCGCCGTGCTCAAGGGCCTCGCGCTCGCCTTCGGCCCGCCGCAGGAGTCGGGCCGCGGCGGTCTCGGTGCGGCGGCGAACCTGGCGGAGGTGCTGTGGGAGAGCGTGCCGGCGCGGCTGCAACGGCGGCTGCGCGAGCTGTGCGACGACCCCGGCGCCCTGGACTACCCGGCCGCCCTCGCCGCCGCGCGCCAGGCGATCAGGAGGGCTGGTTTGTTCGTCGCGGGAGATCTCGGCGTGGCGCTGCGCGAGACCTGCGCGGACGACGGTATCCCGCTCAAGGCGCTCGACGAGCCGAACGGCCTGGCGGCGCTCTGCTCGTCGAGCCCGGCGATCGCGGATCTGGTCCGCGTCGCGACCAGCTCGCAATATGCCGAGGCGCGCTGGCAGCCGGCCCGCGACCGCAGCCGGTCCCAGTCCGGTTCCCACGCAATATTCTGAGCCATGCATCCCGAGGTGAAGCGAGTAGCCGGGGTCGCCCGGGCCGCGACAGGCGTGTCACACCTGGCACCGGGCCGAAGTGCCCGTTGTCGCGGGTTTTTCCGGTTGGCACGCGGCTCGCTATCATTGCTGGCGATGTGCAGCGCCCTGGCCGGTTGCATCGTGGCCGGCCCCCCCGACTACAAGGATCCGACGCAGACGCCGCCGGTGCTGGATCTCAACGGCGCGGACCCGAGCATCCTCCAGATCATCGAGCGGGCGCCGGGTGAACAGATCACGTTCAAGATCAAGGTCCGGTCGGAGGATGCCGGGGATGACCTGATCGCGTTGCTCTACATCGACTACGGCGCGACGACGCAGGCGCTTGAAGCGAACCAGACCATCGCGGCGTCGACGTTCGACGACACGAATCGCGAGGTGAACTTCGCGTGGACGGTGCCCAACATCCAGCGCGGGTGTCGTCAGCTGACCCTGCTCGTCACGCACACCAAGCACACCAGCATCCTCGGCCCGACCGACAACAACGATATCGCTCTCGTGACGTGGTTCCTGAATGTGGCCGATCCGGACGGGACGAACGTACTGGCGCAGTGTCCCAAGACCGCTGGAGGCAAGCCGTGACGCGCCTCGCCGCGCTGCTGGTGCTGGCGCTCGCTGCTTCCGGGTGCTCGATCGCGGTGGAAGACCTTTCGTCACAGAAGCCGACGCAGAACGCCTGCGAGTCGAGCGCCGACTGCGGCGGCGGCGTGTGCGTCGTGGGGCAGTGCCAGGCGTCGTCCGGCGATCTGTCCACGGTGTTGTTCGAGATCACGCCGCCGGCGACCTCCGGTGCGGGCTTCGCGGGCGTGCACTTCCTCAAGCGGGTGACGGATCTTTCGGACCACGGCGGTACGTTCGATCTCGCCGTGGACGTGGTGGCGCAGGTCAGCGGCACGGTGACCGGCGACGGGCTCACGGGGTGCAAGTTCAAGACCACGTTCACGCCCAGCGAGCGCCTGCTGGGCTTGTCAGCGGCGAGCTACACCGCGAGCAGCGACGCGAGCGGCACGTTCACGCTCGGGATCCCGGCGGGCAAGTACGACATCTACGTGCAACCCCTGGCGGCGACGCCCGATACGCCGTGTGAGAGTGCATCGGGGGCGGTGCCGCCGGAGCTGCTCCGTGAGCAGACGATCGAAGCGGGCAACGTCGCGCTTCCTCTGACGATGCCGCGCGCACAGACGCTGCACGTCGAAGTAACCCTCCCCGGGCAGGCCCCCCTCGCGGGCTGGAACGTGGATCTCGTCGATCCGGTGACCGGACACGTGCTGTCGACGACGACGCATCCGGATGCGTCGTCGTCGTTCGACCTCGCCTACAACACCGTGATCGGCGGCGCCGCGGGCGACGTCGGGCACGAGCTGGTCCGGCTCGCGCCACCCGACGCGTTGGCGGCGCCGACGTTCCTGATGGACCGCTCGGCTCTCGAGCTGTTCAAGCAGGGCGTCGCGACGGTCGACCAGCTCACGTCCGTGTGGAAGGTCGTCCACCTCGACGGCCGCGTGGAGGTCGACGAGACGAGCACGCCCGTCGCTGCCGACGTCACGTTCATCGCGACGTCGCTCGACAACCTGCCGCCCGGCACACTCGCCGGGTACGCGCGCAGCGTGCAAGCGGACGCGCAGGGCCGCTTCAGTGTCGACCTGCTCGCTGGCAGCTACCGCGTGCGCGCCGTGCCGGCCAGCGCACAGAACGCGGCGCTGAATGGCGACGCGCCGTCGCTCGCGGCGTCCGAGGACACGTGGACCGTCGGCGCCACGCCGTCCAAGCAGTCCGGGCGCGTGATCCTGGTGCAGCAAAGCGCGCGCATCACCGGTAGCGTGCTCGGTCCCGCGGGCAACGCCCTCGTCGGCGCGACGGTGCAGGCCATCGCGTCGCCCGCGAAGCTGCACGTCGGGGTGCTCGACGCGGCGCTGGGCGCGGCGCCGTTCGTGCCGCGCGCCACCGGCAACACCATCGGCGACAACGGCGTGTTCACCCTCGACGCCGATCCGGGCACCTACGACGTGTCCGTGCAGCCCGCCGACGGCACCGGCTTCGCGTGGCTGGTGCGTCCGAACATCGGCGTCACCACCGGCATCATGGACATGGGCCAGCTCGCGATCCCGCTGCCCGTGGCGTACAGCGGTCACGTCACGGTCGCCGGCCACGCCGATCCGGCAAGCCAGCAGGACGTGGTCATCCCCGGAGCCCTGGTCCGTGCCTACGTCTACATGGACAAGTCCCAGGCCTACGCCGCCGACCCCGCCAACGCGGCGTCCGTCCTGCAGATCGCGGAGACCCGCGCGGACAGCGACGGCGCCTTCCAGCTACTGCTGCCGTCGCACCTGAACTGACGGAAAGTCGCGGGCGCGACGCGTTTGCGGTCGACGGCGCTGGCCCAGAGGGCGCCGGTGTAATATTGTTGTGGTTGTGGAACGCCTCGAGGCGCTGGGACAACGGCCGGAACCGGCCGAGCAGGCGTCCGCGCGCCCGGATGACCGCGATCTGGCCGCCGCGCTGCACGAGGTGTCCAACGCCCTGACCGTCGTGCTCGGCTGGCTCGACTCCGCCCACGCCGAGCTGCCGCCCGGCGTCGCGCGCGAGGCCGTGGAGGTCGCCCAGGCCCACGCGCGCCTGGGTCACCGCATCGCGCGCCAGTCCATCGGCGCGCAGCCGGCGAGCGACGACGACGAGCGCGCCGCGCTGCCGCTCGCGCGCGAGGCCGTTCTCGGAATCGCCAAGCAGGCCGAGCGCCGCGGCGTGCGCCTCGAGATTCGACGCCCACGGTGGCGACGAGGCGCTGCTCCGCGACGCCGGCGCCGTCCTGCAGATCCTGCTCAACCTGCTGCTCAACGCCGTGGAGTTCTCGCCCGCCGGCGGCGTGGTCACGCTCGGCGTGCGCGACACCGGCCGCGGCGTCGCCTACGAGGTCCGCGATCAGGGCCCCGGCGTCGCCGCCGATCGCGCCGCGACAATCTTCGCGGTTCCCGACTCGACGCGGCGCGGTGGCGCCGGCATCGGGTTGCGGCACGCGGCCGGCCTCGCGCGCACGTGCGGCGGGGAGCTGCTGCTGGCGCGCACCGGCCCGGGCGCGTGCTTCCGGCTCAGCTGGCCCACGGCCGCGGCGCGCTCCGGCACGCACGTCAGCACGCCGCCCGTGCGCTCCCTCGAAGGCGCGCGCGTGCTGGTCGTCGAAGACGACGTCGCCGTGCGTTCGCTGATCGAGCTCGCGCTCGAGGCGCGCGGCATGCAGGTGCTCGGAGTCGGTACGCCGGAGGAGCTCTCCCGCGTCACCGCGCGCGGCGCGATCCTCGACGCCGCGCTCGTCGATCTGTCGCCCATCGCCGGCGACGTCCGCGGCGCCCTCGCGACGCTGCGTCGATCCAACCCGGACGTCCCCGTCATCCTCATCAGCGGCAGCGCCGCCGGCGTCCCCGACGCGCTCCAGGGGGAGTTCGCCGCCTGGGTGCGCAAGCCCTTCGAGATGGGCGAGGTCGTGGAGACGCTGCGGGGCGTGCTGGGCTCCTGAGAGATTGCCGGTCCGGCGCGGAAAAAGCGCCGGTCCCGAGCGATCTGCTTGACAAATTCGCCGCTCCGCCTAGTTTCCCGGGCCCGGACAACGGCTCCAGCCCCGGAGCCCGCGGACGGACACCACGCGAAGGTGGCGGAACTGGCAGACGCACTAGCTTGAGGTGCTAGCGGGGTAACTCCCATAGGGGTTCAAGTCCCCTCCTTCGCACTGAACGATTCCGGGCGCTTGAGCGCCATCGCCCGGCGCGCCCCCCTCGGCAGCCGGGCGACCTCCCCGCAAAATTCCCCACACCAGGCGCTCGGCGGCGCGCTGGTTCGGCCGAACTTGCTTGTTCAAGGTCGTCATCAGCTTGTGCCCGATCATGTGCGCGATGCCGGTCAGGTTGCCCGTCTCCGCGGTAGTCGTGCTCGCGAGGTCGGGTTGCGATTGCGGGATCCGATCCGTGCCCCTGACGCTCTCGCCGAGCGCGTCATGAACGCCATCAAGGGTCGCACCTCGAATCGACTCATGCGGGACTTCCGGACGCTGAATCGGACGTTCTGGGGACGTCACCAGTGGGCACGAGGCTACTTCGTGGCGACGAGCGGGAATGTCACGGACGATGGTTCTAGATTGCAAAGAATCTGGACCGCGGAATTCCGCGCCGGACCGGCAAGCCCTGGCGCCCGCTGTTGCCCGCGCGCAGCGCCCATCTACCGCGCCGGGCGGCGCCGCCCGGCGCGCGGTGGAGACGCGCACGACAAGCGTGTAGGATCGCACGATCGCCCACGCATCGCACACCGTTCTGGTGACCGGCGGCGGAACCGCGACGGCGCTCTCCGTCGTGAAGGGCCTGCGTGCGCAGACACGGCTTCCGGTTCGAGTCGTGCTCGCCGACGCTGCCCCGGATTTCGCCGGTCGCTGGCTTGCGGACGGCTACGCCTTGATCCCACCCGCGACCGACCCGGGACTGGTCGACGCGCTACTCGACGTGGCGCGCGCACGTGGCGCCTGCCTGGTCGTGCCAGTCTTCGATCTCGAGCTGCCACAGCTCGCCGAGGCCGCGCCGCGCTTCGAAGCCGCCGGTGTCCACCTGCCGCTCGGCCCGCCCGGGGCGGTGGCGATCTGCCGCGACAAGATCGCGACCGCGGACTTGTTCGCCCGTCTTGGGCTCGACGCGCCGGGGCTCTGGAGCCGCGAGGCCGCGCTCTCCGCCGGCCCCGCCGCGTTCCCGCTGTTCGCCAAGCCGCGCCGCGGCCGCGCCAGCATCGACGCGTGCCGGCTCGCGTCCCCCGCCGCGCTCGCCGAGTACCTCGATCGCGTGCCGGACGCGATTGTGCAGGACTTCGTCGACGCGCCGGAAGCGACCATCGACGTGATCTCCGACCGCCACGGCCGCTTCGTCGCCGCCTGCCCGCGCTGGCGTCAGGTCGTCAAGGCCGGGCAGTCGTACAAGGGGCTGACGTTCGAGGACCCGCCGCTCGTGGACGCGTGCCGGCGCGTCGTCGAAGAGCTCGGGCTCCGGGGCCCCGCATGCATCCAGTGCTTCCGGACGCCCGAGCGGATGGTGCTCACGGAGGTCAACCCGCGCTTCGGTGCGGCGACGGTGCTGTCGATCCACGCCGGCTTGAACGGGCCGCTCTTTCTGCTCGAGCAGGCGCTCGGTCTTGAACCCAGTCCGCTGTCGCCGCGCGCGGGGGTGCGCATGCTCCGGTACTGGCAGGAAGTGATCGTGCAACCCGACGGCACCGGGACCGTGACGTGAGGCGGGTGCTGTTTCTCGACCTCGACGGCCCTGTCGTCGACGTCCGACCGCGCTACCTGTCGCTCTACCGCTCGCTGGTGACGCGAGCGGGCGGTCGCCTGCTCGCGGACAACGAGTACTGGAGGCTCAAGCGCGAACGTGTGCCAGAGCAGGAAATCCTCGCGCGCTCGGGGATCGCTCCCGAGCGCGTGCCGGCGCTCGTCCAGGCGCGCCTCGACGCGATCGAATCCCCTGCGTGCCTCGCCCTGGACCGCTTGTGGCCCTGGTCGCTCGCGACGCTCGAGGCGCTGCGTCGCGTCGCGTCGCTGGTGCTGGTCACGCAGCGCATCGAAGGGCCGCTCGCGCGCTCGCTCCCGGATCTCGGACTGGGCGATGCGTTCGAGGCGGTCCTCGCCGGTCGCGGTGACCGCAGCGACATCGCCAAGGCCGATCGAATCCGGTCTGGGGGTTGGCTGTCCGGCGCGGAATCGGTGCTGGTCGGCGACACGGAGGTGGACATCGCGAGCGCGCGTGCCCTGGGCATCCGCGGCGTGTGGACCCGCAGCGGGATCCGCTGCGATCGGAGCATGCGCGAGCACGCGCCGGACGCGGCGCTGGACGACATCCGCGGTCTGCCCGCGTGGCTGGAGAACGAGCTCGGATGGCGCTGAGCGCAGGCCGGCGCTCGCGCCTGGTCTCGCTGCTCGGCGTCGCCTTCGGCGTCGTGATCCTCGTGCTCGTGGTCCGGCGAGCGCGCTTGCCGCTGGTCGTCGAAGCCGCGCGCGACGTGTCGACCGGGTGGCTGCTACTGGCGATGGGCGCCAAGATGTCCGCGCTCTTCGTCAAGATTGGGCGCTGGCGCGTGACATGGAACGCGTCGTTCGCCGCGCGGCCGGAGAAGCTCGCGAGCGCGACTCTGGTCGGCTACGTGCTGAACGGCACGCTGCCCGCGCGCATCGGCGACGTCGTCCGCGTTCACGTGGCGGCGCGCGCGAACGGGCAGACCTTCACGGCGGCGCTCGGCTCGCTCGCGCTGGACCGGACGCTGGACGCGTTGGTGCTCGGCGCGATGGTGCTGCTTGCCACCACCCTGCTCACCGTGCCGGCGGCCGGTCACTTCGCCGCGCTGGCGCTGCTGATGCTGGCGCTGCCGATCGGCGTCGTCGCCGTTGCGCTGGCATTTGGCGGCGGTGACCGCTTGCCCCAGCGCCTGCGGCGACTGCTGGCCCAGTTCCGCGGCGGGCTCGCCGCGGCGCGCTCGCCGCGGATCGCGATCATCGCTTCGTCGGCCACGGTCGCCGCGTGGGCGCTGGAGGTCGTGGGGGTGCTCCTGGTGCTGCGGGCCTTCGACGTCCACGCGACGGCCGAGCTTGCGCTGTTCCTCACGACGGCGACGGCGGTCGGCCTCGCGGTGCCGTCCGCCCCTTCCGGGCTCGGAGTGCATCAGGTGATCTACCAGATCGTCCTCGCCCAGGTCGGCGTGTCGGCCGCGGTGGCCGTGGCTGCATCGGTCGTGTCGGTGGGAACCATGCTGTTGGTGCTGGCTGCGAGCGCCTTGTGCGCCGTCTGGGTCGAGCGCGTGCCGCTGAGCTTGCTCTCGCTCCATCCGGACACCGGTGGGGAGAACCGATGACCTCGCTGTCCGTTGGCTGCCCGGCGTACAACGAGGAAGCGGCGATCGAGCACGTGGTGACGAGCTGCCTTGAACGCTTGCCCACAATCGTCGACGACTTCGAGGTGCTGGTCGTGGACGACGGCAGCAGCGACGCGACCGGCCGCATCGCCGACGAGCTGGCGGCTCGCGATCCGCGGGTGCGGGTGTTCCACCACGCTTCGAACCAGGGTTTCGTCGGCGTCGTGCGCACGCTGGTCGAGAACGCCACGAAAGAGCTGTACGTGGGCATCGGCGCGGACGGCGAGATCGACACCGACGCCATCGCACGCCTGCTCGCCGCTTCGCGCGACGGCAGCTACGACGTGGTGGTGGGCGTCCGCGAGAGCAAGCCCAACTACGACCCCTATCGCAAGCTGGTATCGTGGACCTACAACACGCTCGTCCGCGTCGTCTTCGGCCGGGACTTCCGCGACATCGGAGGCCCCAAGCTGTGGCGCACTCGCTTCTTGAAGATCGCGCGCCCGGCCAGCACGAGCGCGTTCCTGAACGCCGAGCTGCTGCTCACTGCGGCGGCGGGGGGAGCGCGCATCGGCTTCGCGGCGATCGAGCAGCGTCCGAGGCGCGGCGGCGTCGCCACCGGCGCAAGGCTGTCGCGCGTCGTGGACGCGACCCTCGATCTGCTGCGGTTCCGGCTTCGCCGATAGCCGCGTGGCTCACTCCGGCCAGCTCGACACGCGCGCTTCGAAGCGACGGATGTTCGCGTTCACGAAGTCGAGATCCGGGTGGAAGTCGATCTCCGCCCACTCGTCCGGGGCGCACTCCACGAATCCGACTTCTCCTTTGGCCGCCATGCGCTGGATCGCAGCGAGATAGAACACGTCGCGATTCGCGGGGTCGCGCACCATCTGCTCCAGCGTTGCAGTGAACGACGCGGCGCCCTCGCGCGAGAACCGCATCATGCCGATCGACTCCGCGTCGACGCGCTCGAGCGGGATGGTCTTGCTGACGGCGACGACGCGTCCGTCGGCGATCGTGACCTTCATGTCGTCGTCGTCGTAGTCGGGCTTGCGATCCACGACCAGATTCACGGGTGCGTTGCCCGCCTGGAGCAGCCGCCGCATCACGTCCGGGTGGAACACGACGTCGCCGTTCAGGAGGATCGTCTCGTCGTGCATCTCGTTGCGCGCGAGCCACGCAGAGACGAGGTTGTTCGAGACGTCGTAGAACGGATTGAACAGCGTGCGCGCGCCGTCGTCGAGCTCCGCCAGGTGCTCCTCGATCTGCGCGCCGCGATAGCCGATCACGATCACGACGTCCTTGATGCCGCAGCGGCGCGCATGGGCCAGCTGCATGCCGAGCAGCGTCGTTCCGCGCCGGACCGGCAGCAGGCTCTTGGGAATGCTCTTGGTCAGCGGTCCGAGCCGCTCCCCCTTGCCGGCCGCGAGGATCAAGAGCTTCATGCAGCACTCCTTACGCGCAGTGCGAGCCCGGGCCAAGCCGTGGGCGGAAGGAAATCGAGCGACGGACCGCGCTCGAAGAAGTCGGGGGCCGGGGCGCCGTCGATGACGACATCGATGTCCGCTGTTCCGACGCCGCTTCGGGCGAGGAGCGCGGGCAGATACCGCACCAGATCCGCATTGAAGCCCATCAGTCGCACCGCGGTGGCATCCACCGCGAGCAGGTCTTCACCGGCGAGTACCACGCCGGCGTTCTTCGGCGAAGGACAGAAGGGGCCGTCGCCCTCGCCGGCGCGGACGCCGTCGACGACGGAGAAGAAACGCCGGCCCGCGCGGCGCCGCACGAACGCTTCGTACAGATCGGCGGCCATGCGCCACGCCGTGTCGTTGCCAGGCCATGCGCCGCGCGCGAAGTTGCCCGAGAACAGGCGCGTCTCGTGCAGCAGCATCGAGAGCGGTCCTCCGGCAAGGCGTCGCTTCAGCGCAGCGAAGGCGGGCTCGGGCAGGATCTCGGTGAGCAAGTGGCGCGCGGCCACGAGCAGCGAGTCGCGCAGACCGAGGTCGGGGAATTCGTCGCCTCCGACCAGCGGGTAGCCGATGCGCCAGTGCGCGAGGTGGTTCTTGGTGTGCACCGTGCCGACCAGCCCTTTGACGTTCAACGTCGCGCCCACCTTGTGATGGGTCTTGAGCTTGGGTACCGAGATGAAGACGTCGGCGTCCAGCATCGTGCCGGAGAGCGCGTAGCGATGGCGGCCCGCGCGGTGGGCATGGATCGTGGTCCCGCGCCGCGTGAACACGCCGCGCAACAGCCACGGCGGCACGTCCGCGAAGAACGAGTCGCGGCCCAGATCGATCTCGCGATAGCCGAGCGGATCGCCAGGGCCCGGGCGCATCCGCGACTCGATGCCGTAGTCCGCGAGATCCGCGCACACGAGCGGCCTGAGATCGACGACGCGGCACGGCACGCCGAACAGCTCGCGGATCGCGCCCGGCAGCTCGCGCATGCGTGTCTTCTGCATCAGTGCGTCGAAATCGCAGTCGATGCTCGGGTTGTCGCCGATGACGATCTCGCCCTCGCCGGCGAGCGCGATCCCGACGTAGTCGGCCACGGCGCGCAGGATCGCGGGATGCGTCACGATCGCGTACAGGTCCGAGAGCGTCCTGCACGACCGGCGGACCTCGTGGGTGACCCAGTTCGGTTTGACGAACACGCGATCACCCGGGCGCACGATCCCGCCGAGCGGGTTCCAGCCGGGCCGCCCCTGGTTCGCGCGGTCCAGACCCAAGTCGCAAAGGCTCGCCCGGACCGCGCGATAAGCCGGATTCGCTTCGCTGCCGACGGGGCGGCCGGCGTGCTCGGGAAAGGCCTCGTCGGGGTGCCACGGCGGCGTCTCCGCGTAGCCGGCGCCGTGCGTGATCGCGACGCTGTGACGCATCATGACCGCTCCAGATCGTCGATGAAGCGCTCGAGCGCGTACAGCAGCCAACGCTGCTCGCCGCTCGCGCGCGACACGTCGGGCACGAGCTCGGGCCGTGCCGGTCCGCCCCAGTCCGCGAGCCAGCGGTCCATCGGGCGCACGAACGCCAGCTTGTCCGGCACGGCCAAGCCGGGGTACCGCTTCGCGAACAGCTCGCGCAAGATGTACTTGCTCTCGCCGGCGCGGACGCGCGCGAGATCCAGTGGCACGTCCAGCCGCAGGCGTTCGTACGGCTCGATCATCGCGACGCCGGCGGCGCCGAGTGCGTTGTCGAACGCCTGGGTGATGCCCGGACCGTGCACGTCGCGGAGGAACGCCGGCAGATCCACGAACCCGCCGTCGCCGATGAAGCGCGTGTACACGTCGCGCAGCGACGCCGGCGCGCGCATCGCGACCCGGGGATCGACGAAGGTGTAGCGCTCCTCGAACACGTCCAGCGTCCAGTCGCGCGACAGCAGCTGGTCGAGCCCGCCGAAGTTCGAGTCCGCGCCGTTGCCGACTACCAGATTCTCAATCCCGAGATCGCGCGCCGCCCGCGACGCGACGAACAGGCCGACCTCCACGGGGTGTAGCGGCGCTTGTTTGTGGCGCGCGAGCGCCGGCGTGTGTTCGACGAACGCGTCCCACCCCACGCGCACGACGTGGTGCTCGAGCCCGCGCGCCGCGGCGAAGCGCGCGGCCATCGGCGCCTCCGACGCCGCGCCTTCGGCGACAAACTCGATGGTAAACGCGTGCGCGCCAGTCGGCATCGATGCGGCGAGGATCGCCGAGTCGATACCGCCGCTCAGCAGAATGCCCGTTGCCGGCGGAGCCTTTTCGACCAGCCCGGAGAGCGCGGCGTCCACGTCGGCGCTGGTCCGGACCGGCGTGCGCGGCGCCTGCGACGTCGATGGAAAACGCGGGCGCACGCCGGGCAGCCACTCGAGCTCCGGATCCACGAGCCAGCGGAACGTGAGGAACGAGGCGATCGCGCGTGGAGAGCAGCCCATCTTGCGGGTCCAGCCTAGCTCGCTTCCGGACGTTCGGGCGTGAACGGTGCCCGCACCCGCAGCACGACCTGCCACGCCAGCCGGAGCAGCTGCAGTGGAGCGTAGATCCACAGCAGGATCTCGCATCGTCCGACGCTGGCGGCGACCAGCGTCGTAAGCAGCAGCGCGCCCACGTAGTCCACGCCGAACCACACGCCGACGAAGCGCGACACGACGTTCCTTCTCGCCGGGGCGTCGGGAAATCCCGCTTTGAGCCGCCGCTGCTCCTGCTTCGGCGTCGCGGCGACCCGTTGCACCTCGGCGATCAGCGTGTCCGGATGGTCGAGCAGGGCACGCCACTTGGCGTACAGCACCAGCGTCAACCCGAGCTCGCCGATGGTGGCGAGGCTGCCGAGCGCGACCGGGAGTATCTGGCCGGTCTTGATCCAGGCGCCGAAACCCGTACATGTGAACAGCACGGCGTGCACCAGCCGATGCCCGACCATGTCCAGGTACACGCCCTTGATCGAGTAGATGCCGCGGATGCGCGCGATCGCGCCGTCTACGGCGTCGAGCACGAGGCCGATCTGAAGCAACCCGGCGCCGGCGACCGGCACCCAGTACCAACGCTGTCCGAGCAGCAGCAGCGCGCCGGACAGCATCAGTCCGAGGAACGTCGCGGTGATCTGGTTTGGCGTCACGGACGTGCGAGACAGCAGCGACACGATCGGCTTCGCGCAGCGACGCAGGTACACCCGCGCGAACACGCCCTCTTCGCCTGCCGGCTTCGCGTCGGGTCGCTCGTTCACGGCGCGATCTCCGTCGCGCGCTGGAGCACGATGAACCCGCCAGCCGGCACGTGTACGTCGACGTAGTGCCGTCGGATCCAGGCTTGGAGGGGCGGGTCGGTGGCGAGCAGGCGATCCGCGGACGCGAGCCCGAACCAGGGGAACGCGTCGGTGGTGCGGATCATGAGGTACTTCGGCGGATTTCGTTCCAGGTCGTGGACAAGCAGCGCGTGCACCTCCTTCTGGCTGCGTCTTCTGGTGTCGAATGCGCCGCTGGTGATCACGAAACGCGACGCCGGGCGCCGCTTGGCGACCAGATAGAACACGGCGGCGCGTCCGAGCACCTGCACGCGATCCCCCGGCGCGGTACGCGCAGCCACGTAGCGGCCGAGCCGTACTTGCGTCATCCAGTCGAAATAGCCCGCTTCCGCGCCGCGTGGGTTGCGCAGATCGGTCACCGAACCGAGTCCCGCTGTCCACGCGGCCAGCGCGGACCAATCGTCGCGGTACGAGCTCGAAACGAGCGGCGCGCACAACACCAACGCGCCGAGCGCCGCGGGCGCCAGCGGGACCCGGCGCACACGCTCGACCAATACCGAGACGCCCACGCCAAGTCCGCAGGCGAGGGGCGGGATCATCGGGATCTTGTGATAGTCGAACAGATAGCGGCCCAGATGGAACTGCAACAAGGCCGCCAGAGCCCAGCACGCGAGGACGATCGCGAAGCGAAGCCCGCCGCGCGCGATTGCGAGCGCCGCCGCGACCCACATCGCCGCCCACAGCCAGCCGGCGATGTGGTGCGGCGCGGAGTGCGCCAGGGTCGTGGCGGGACCGGGCGCCGGCACTTGCGTCAGATAGCCGCCGTTCCAGTGAACCATGACCGTCCAGAACGCGCCCAGGATACCCCGGTACGCCATCCAACCGACAAGCACGGCGCCGAGCGCGGCGGCTCCTGCGGCGAGGCCCAGCCACAGGCGAGCCACGCGCCGCCGATCGCGGCGCAGCAGCACGCCCAACGCGAAGACCAGAAGGACCGGCAGGAGCGCGCCCTGTGGCTTGATCCACGCCGTGGCCGAGAGCGCTACGCCGGACGCGACGAAGCCGGCGCTCGAAGCGGAATCCAGCGCGCGCAGCAGCAGCCACACCCCGACGGCGGCGAAGCACGACTGATAGACCTCGCTCTGCCCGCGATCCGGCAGGCCCCAGACCAGCGCCGAGAGCAGCATCCCGGTCAGGGCGATGGCGAACGCGCGCGCGCCCGGCACGCGGCTGCGCGCCGCCACGGCCCCGGTTGCCGCCGCCGTAGCGACGATGAACAACAGCTCGAATAGCCTGAGCGCCGTGTCCGACGTGCCGAGCAGCCCGGTGGCGAGCGCCATCAGCCAATACAGGAGCGGTGGCTTCTGATCGACGATCCCGATGTAGGGCAGCACGCCGTGGTCGAGCCAGTAGCCGACGAGCGCGAACAGCGCGGTGTCCTCGAACAGCGGGTAGAGGAAGTTCGGGAGGTTGTAGATCGTTGCCAGCGCGACCGCGCCGGCCGCCCACGCACCGCCCGCGCGCGGGCTCATGGGAGCGCGTCCACCGGCTCCCAGTCGACGGGGACGAAGCCACCGCCCGACTCCAGCGAGCGCTTGGCCGCGTCGAGCATGGCGACAACGCGCACGCCGATCATCGCATCGCCGTCGCCGACGATGCCGCTCTGCACGGCGTGGCCGAACGCCCGGCATTCCGTGAACAACGCTTCCGTGCGGTCGAGCCAGGGCGCGTGCATGTCTCCGGTCCGGTACGAGATGAGCGTCTGGTAGCGGCCCTCGCGGTCGTCGGGAGTGATGGTCACCGGCCGCTCCTCGATGCCGCGGTCGTACACCCGGATCTTCTCGTCCGGCTCGACGTCGTCGAACGACACCATGCGACGCGAGCCTCCAATCAGGATGCTCCGCACCTTCTTCGGGGCCAGCCAGTTCAGGTGGCAATGCGCGAGCAGCTCGTTGCCGTAGTCCAGCGTCACGTACGCGACATCGACGAATCCGGTCGTGGCGTGGCCGCGGCCGATCGCGGCCACGGCGAGGGGCCGCTTCTCGAGCACATAGTCGAGGATCGAGAAGTCATGGGGCGCGAGATCCTGGATCACGTCCACGTCGGACTGGAACAGCCCGAGGTTGACGCGTATCGAGTCGTAGTACAGCAGCGTTCCGAGGTCGCCGGAGCGGATCATCTCGCGCAGCTTGCGTACCGCGGGCGTGAACAGGAACGTGTGGTCGACGAACAGGACGCGGTTCCGCTGGCGCGCGCGCCGCGCCAGATCGACGGCCTGGGCCAGGGTCTGCGCCAGCGGTTTCGTGACAAGCACGTGCTTGTCCGCGCCGAGCGCCTGGTTCACGAGCGCGTGGTGCGTGCTGACGGGGGTCGCAATAGCGACCGCTTCCAGTCCGTCGAGGGCGAGGAGCTCGTCGAACGTGGTCACAACCGGCACGTCCGGGTGGAAGCGGCGCGCGGTCTCGCGTCGCGTCCCGTCCACGTCGCACACGCCGACGACCGTCGTCGTGTCCGAGTTGACCAGATTCCTGAGCAGCTTCGGGCCCCAGTACCCGAAGCCGGCGATTCCGACCTTGACCGTCTGGCTCATGCGCGGCCGCTCCTGGCGAAGAACTCGCGGATCGCCGTGACCACCTGCTCGACCTCGTCGTCCCGCAGGGTTCCGAACATCGGCAAGCTCAGCACTTCGCGCGATGCGGCTTCGGACACGCCCAGGTCGCCCGCCCGTCGCACGCGGCCCGAGAACGCCGGCAACATGTGCACTGGCGCGGGGTAGTGGATGCCCGTCGCAATCCCGCGATCATGCAGGAACGCGGCGAGGCGGTCCCGATCCGGCGTACGGACGACGTACAGGTGGTAGACGTGCTCGCGTTCCGGCAGCGAGCGCGGCAGCTTGAGCGGCAAGCCGGCGAGGCCCGCGTCGTAACGCGCGGCGCAGGCGCGTCGGCGCGCGTTCCAGCGCCCGAGATGGCGCAGCTTGACCGACAGGAATCCCGCCTGCAGCGAGTCGAGCCGGGCGTTCGTGCCGGGGGTCACGTGTTCGTACCTGGCGATCCCTCCGTGATTGCGATAGCGCCGGACCGCAAACGCGATGTCCGGGTCGTGCGTCACGACAGCGCCCCCCTCGCCGAGCGCGCCCAGGTTCTTGCCCGGGTAGAAGCTGAAACACCCGACGCGCCCGAGCGTACCGGCGCGGCGGCCGCGCAGCGCGGCGCCGTGCGCTTGCGCCGCATCCTCGACGACCGGGATCCCGTGCTTGTCCGCAATGGTCTGGATGGCGTCGAGCTCTGCCATCTGTCCATACAGATGCACCGCCACGATCGCCCGCGTCCGCGGGCTGATCGCTGCATCGACGCGCCCGGGGTCGAGCGTTAGCGACGATGGCTCGACGTCGGCGATCGCGGGCGTCGCGCCCAGGGCGTGGATCGCGCCGACGGTCGCGACGAACGTGCTCGCGGGGGCGACCACCTCGTCCCCCCTGCCGACCCCGATGGCGGCGAGCGCTGCCGTCAGCGCGGCGGTGCCGGATTGGACGGCGACCGCGTGCGGCACGCCGAGCCACGTGGCGAAGTCCTGCTCGAAGCGCGTCACTTCGGGACCGAGCACGAACGCCCCGCTGGCGAGCACGCGCTCGAAGACAGCCCGCAGCTCGTCGTCGAGTGGAGCGTGGTCCCGCCGGAGATCGGCCAGAGGCACCATCATGGTCGTTCCTTTCACAGCGTGTAGTCCCGATGAACGCGCTCGCCTGGTCGCCCCACGTCGCTCTCCCGGCCTCTCGCGGATAGTCTACGGCACGATCGAGCCGGGCTCCAGCGGCGTTGGTGCGGCATTCGACCTCGCATACGTCGTCCGCGCACGACCGGCGACGGTCCGGATAGATCCCGGCCCTCTCGAGCGCGTCGATGGGTGTCGAAGAACTTCGCCTGCACCGACTCGCCGAGCTTGCGGCGGATGACGACTCTCTTGAACCACGGCGGTCCGCGCGAGGGCGCGAGGGTGGGGGGATCGGTCGGCTCGCCGAGCCACACAAGCCAGCAATCGATGCCGGCGCTGGTCATGACGAGCGCGCGCATCTTCATGCGCCCGCCGCACTTGTCGCAGCGCTCGACATCGATGTTGAGACTCCTCCGGAGCAATTCTTTCCAGGGGCGATAGCCGCATCGATGGGTCGGCCGCTTGTCCTTCTTCGCGGTGCACGTCGCGCAGTCGGCGTCGTCGTCGTTCGCGTCGACGGGCGGTGGTGATGGAACCATGCGCGCTCGCCACTGAGCTCGAGCGCTACGTGGACTGTGCGACGCCACGCTGCGGGCTTCGCCAACGCGCCCGCGCGGTCCGCTACCCGCCTTGCGGTCGCACGCTGGCTCGCGGGCCACGGCGTTGCCATGCGCGAGCCCGACCGCGACGACGGCATCCCGTTCTGATGTTTGCCGGTCCGGCGCGGAATCCCGGTGCTCGCCTGCGCGCCGCGGTCGACGTGGTCCGCGCCGGACCAACACCCATCCCATCCACTCCTCCGACGACGTCGTGCGGTGCGTCGCGATGACGCGCGGCGGCTATGCGTCCCGTGCTCGCGTGCATCGACGACGCGACCCCGCGCTGCCACTGGGGCGGTGCGTGTGCGTCCTCGCCCCGCTCAACCTAGCCCCTGCGCCTGCTGAGCGTCGTTGAGACGCGGCGCCGCCAGGTACCGCGGGGCGGCGCGTTCTGGAGGATTCAATTGCGACGCGACGACTCGTCTTCCGGCTCCTCGCGTGGCGCCCCGACCTGCCGCTGCTGTTCCGCTTCCTCGACGGCCTGTGATTGCTGCCCCGGCTGACGCACTGATGCCCAGCCGGGGCCGCGTGAATCGAGCCCCCCAAACCAGCGAGCTACGCGACGACCCTCGACAATCTGATCTCCCTCGCCGACCGCGTCGGATCGGCTGAGGCCTGCCGTGCGCGGCGCTCGCACGGGCCATTGAAGCTCGGCAATCGCTTGTTTGGGGGCTAGGACGCGCCGAGCTGACGCCGAGGACGAGCGGGTGTCGTTGTCGGAGTCGGGCATCGACCATCTCGAAGCAAGCTCGCGCGAGCTCGCGGGATCGGGACTCGACGACGTGGCATTGAATGAGCCGCGACGCTGAGCAGGAGAATGTGGCGGTGGAACGCGTGGCACACGACACGCTCGACGGGCCGCCACAGCCACCGTGGCCGCTTGGGGCTCCAGTAGCGAGTAACGACCTCGACGATAGTGCGGCCGGGCAGATCCGGGCGCAGGCGATATTCGCCGCCGGAAAGCGTCATGCCTCCGCCGAACGCAAGCGCCTGTTCGATCGCGTCGAACGCGTACCGCTTCCCAAGCTCGACGGCGGTGACCCGCTTGACGAGGTGACCCTCCTGATGGTGGCAGCGCGCTTCGTCGCCGACCTACGAATTGCGTCCGATGGTCTCGATTGGCACGGGTAGCAGAAATTGCCCTTCCATGCGGAGTCCTGGCGCCGAGCGCGGCTCGTAGCCAGTCCTTGCTGCTTCTCGCTCTTTGGGCAGCAGCTACGTGGTCACGACCGTGTCCCGCGGGCGCCCCGCGCCCCCGCCTCGTGCTTCCGCGCGCTCTTGGCCACCACTGCGCTTGATGGACTCGACGCCGGCGCGGTGCGCTTCTGCTAGCGTCCACGCAAGCGGCTCGGCATGCGAAGCGACCTGTCCAGAGCGTGCACGCGCTGCGCGGTGCGGCTGCCCGCGACGCTCCGGCGCTGCCCGGCGTGCGGACAGTTCACGGCACTCGCCGCCGACGCGCTCGAGCGAATGGACAAACGCGAGCGGAAGAAGAAGCGCAAGCGCGCGGCGCCGCGACCGGACCGGCTGCGCGACGGACTCCTGTACGTGCCCGCGGCGCTCGGGATCGTGGCCGCCGTCGTTGGCGCCGTGGGCACGGCGGTGGCGCTACTCCTGCATCCCGCCCGGGACACGTCGGGCGGCGCGGAGGTGCTGCTGGCGGCGATGGCGCTGCCGATCATGTTCTCGGGGCTGGTCGTCATCCTGGCGTGCCTGTGGGCGCCCTGGGCGCTCCTGGTGCTGGCGGCGAGATCGCTCGCGCCGCACGAGCGCACCGAGTGGCGGCTCGCGGTGGCGCCGCTCGCGGTTCCGCGCCGGACCGGCAAGAAGAGAAGCGCGGAGCCGGACGCGGACGACGCGGGCCCCTGGACGAAGCTGAAGCGATCGCTCGACCTGCGATCGAAGCAGATCGCGCGCTCGGTGATCGCCGCCGCGCTCGCGCTCGAGCTAGTGGCCGAGCTGCTGTCGAGGCGGCCGTTCTGGGCGGGCAGGAGCGCGCTCGAGTCGGCGGTGTTGCTCGGCGAGGTGCTGTTCGGGCAGGCGATCGGCTTCGCCGCCGCGATCGCGATGGTGCGGATCGCGATGCAGGGCGTGGATCGTGTGTTCACGCGTGTGGAAGCGTTGTGGCACGCGGCGCCGGCGAACGAGCGCGCCGCGTCCGTGCAGCGGCTGCGTCGCGGCGAGCCTCCGGGCGGCGTCGCGCACCTCGACGGCGAGGCGCTGCTCGTCGCGCCGCTCTCGGGCGAGTCGTGTCTTGGATTCCGCATCGTCGGCGCGGTCGACGGCATCCAGATCGACGACGCGGAGGTCGCGCCGCTTGTCGTCGACGCCGGCGCCGGCGCGGTCCATGTCCGACCCGCGCCGGCGGTGCTCGCCCTGCCCGAGCCGCACGTGCGCCGACAGCGGCTGGACGCCGGGGCGCGGGCGCGCGTCGCGGCGTTCCTCGAGGCCCGCGGCTTGTCCGGCGATCTGGACCACGTGGCGCTCGGGGAGGAGCGGCTCGAGGACGGCGCGGCGGTCCGGATCTGGGGCGCCACGGCGATCGAGCGCGTCGGGGGAAGCGGCTATCGCGATGCCGGTATGCACCAGCTGATCGACGCTTCCGACGGCTTGCCGGTGCTGATCGAGCCAAAATAGGCGAGCCCGGGCTTGCCGCCGGCCGGGCCGCGGTGCTATCCCGCCGGCTCGGACCGGGGAAATCCAAGCCATGAGCGGTCATTCCAAGTGGGCGACAATCAAGCGGAAGAAGGGCGCGACCGACGCGGCCCGCGGCAAGGTCTTCACCAAGCTGATCCGCGAGATCGTAACGGCGGCGCAGATCGGCGGCGGTGACCCGACCGGCAACCCGCGCCTGCGCAAGGCGATCGCGGACGCCAAGGGTCAAGCCATGCCGGCCGACACCATCAAGCGCGCGGTCCAGCGCGGAACCGGCGAGCTTGAAGGCGTCTCGTACGACGACGTGCTGTACGAGGGGACGGGCCCCGGCGGCACGCTGTTCATGGTCGAAGGCACCACGGACAACCGCAACCGCACCGCTGCGGAGCTGCGCAAGGTGTTCGAGAAGCACAACGGCAGCATGGGCGGCAGCGGCACCGCGCAGTGGGCGTTCGATCGCCTCGGGGTCATTACGCTCGACAAGGCCGCCGTCACCGAAGACCAGCTCATGGAAGCCGCACTCGAGGCCGGCGCCGAGGACTATCGCGACGAGGGCGACGTGTGGGCGGTGTACACGCCGGCCGATCAGGTGGACACGGTTGCCGCCGCGCTCGAGGCCGCGAAGCTCCCGATCCAGGAGAGCAAAGCCGCGTACATCCCGAAGACGAAGAAGAACGTCACCGGGCGCGACGCGGAGGTGTGCCTCAACCTGTTCGACGCGCTCGACGATCACGACGACGCGCAGAACGTGTTCGCCGACTTCGACGTCTCCGACGAGGAGATGGCGCGGATCAGCGGCGAGGAGTGACGCTCACATTCCCGGCCAGCGAAACTGCACGGCCGAGAAGTACACGAACGCCATGTGCGAGAAGATCGCCGGCGGCAAGCGTCCCATGATGCTCACCGTGTAGCTCCACACCAGGCCGCAGCCGATCGCGGCGATCACCAGCAGCGGGTTCGGCCCGGCGACGGGATCGGCGAGGGTCAGCAGCGTGGGCGCGGCGGCCACGGCGTAGAGCAGCGCGGCGAGCGGCGCCGCGCGCCGCGCACCCAGCTTGTCCGTGAGCTGGTCCAGCACCAGCCCGCGCCAGACGAGCTCGCCGAGCAGCGGGATGCCGAGCAAGGCCACGGTCTCGAGCGCGGAGCGCTGCAGCGCGTCCGAGGCGCCGACCTGGATGTAGATGCGCAGCAGCCACGCGTTCCGCGGCGTGCCCCCCGGCGCCAGCGCCACGCGCGCGCCGAAGGACGCGAGCAGCAGCAGCAGGGCGGTGACCGCGCCGACGGACAGGTCGCCCCACTTGGGGGTGAGGCGGTCGACCAGCGTGCCCTCGTCCCACATCTTGTAGAGCGCGAGCGCCGCCAGAAGCGCGTAGGGCACGGCCAGGCCCACCCACATCACCCACGTGCCGGCGTGCACGGGGCGCACCGCGAAGGCCACCGCCGCGGCAGAGAGCGCGACCACGAGAGCGACGAGCCGCATCAGGCCGTCCGCGTCAGTCGCGACACGATCCAGTCGAGGATACGGTCGGCGAGCTCGTGTTTCGGCAGGTCGGGGAGCGGCTCGTAGCGGTCGGAGCTGACCAGCGACGCGCGGTTCTGATCGCGCCCGAACGCGTCGTCGGCGTGGTTCGCCACGACCAGATCGACCTGCTTGCGGTCGAGCTTGTCGCGCGCGTAGCGTGCGATCTCGTCGTCGGTGCCGGTCTCCACCGCGAAGCCGATCAGCACCGGCTTGCGCGCGTGCCGCGACGCGCCGATCTCGCTCAGGATGTCGGGGTTCTGGACCAGATCCAGACGCATCGGCGACGTGCCGTCGCGCTTCAGCTTGGTGGCGTGGCTCTCGGTCGGGCGGTAGTCGCCGACCGCCGCGGCCATCACCAGCGCGTCCGCGTGGTTCAGATCAGGCCCGAGCGCCTGCCACAGCGCGCCGCGCATGGCGATCGCGCTCCGGACGTCGACCCGCATCACGCGCCACGGCGTCGGCAGGCTCACCGGGCCGGTGATCAGCGTGACTTCCGCGCCGCGCGCCGCCGCGCGCTCGGCGACCGCGAAGCCCATCTTGCCGCTCGACCGGTTGCTGATGAAGCGCACCGGGTCGAGATCCTCGACGGTCGGACCCGCGGATACGATCACGCGCACCCCGGCGAGATCGTGCCGGCCGAGGCGCGCCACGATGGCGTCGACGATCTGCTCCGGCTCCGTCATGCGGCCGATGCCGTTCTCGCCCGAGGCGACTTCGCCGTCGACCGGTCCGACCAGCTCGACCACGCCGTCGTCCGCGAGCGTCGCCACGTTGCGCCGCGTCGCCGGGTGCGCCCACATCGCCGGATGCATCGCCGGCACGGCGAGCACCGGACAGCGCGCGCACAGCGCCGTGGCCGTCACCAGATCGTCGGCGCGTCCGCTGGCGAGCCGCGCCAGCACGTCCGCCGTCGCCGGCACGATCGCGACGATGTCGCTACGCACGCCCAGATCGACGTGCAGCTCGCCGCCCTGCGCGGACGCGAACATGTTCGTCAGCGCCGGCTTGCCCGTGAGCCCCGCGAAGGTCGCTGCACCGACGAACTTCTCGGCCGACGCGGTCATGGCGACCTGCACGTCCGCGCCCTCGCGCAACAGCAGGCGCGCGACCAACGGCGCCTTGTAGGCCGCGATGCTGCCCGTCACGCACAGCGTGACGCGCTTGCCCGTCAGGCGGCCCCGGTGCGGCGCCGGTGCCTCCGCGGGGCGCCGCGCGGGCGGCGGTCGCGATGCCGGGCGCGCCGGCGGGCGCTCGCTGGCGCGGGGGCGGGGAGGGGGATCGGTGGGATGGCGCGGGCTCATGCGCGCCGGAGCCTATCACCGTCTTCCGGGGGTCGGCCCGGCGCGGAACCCCCGCGGCCCGGTCGCGCTCCGTCGCATCCGGGCCCGGAATCCGGCGGCGGGGCTATACTGCCAGTCGATGGGAGGGATCGATGCGTATTTCCAGCGCTTGCCGCTGGGCATCGAGTCGTACCCGGATTGCCGGGTCAAGGCGTCCGTGGTTCGCGACGCCATCGCGTCGCGTCCGCTCGACGACGTGTCCGGGGACCTGCCACCGGAGTTGGAGTCGCTGGTCGCGGAGCCGCCACCGGTCACGGCCTGGGTCCCGGAGGTGCACGCCGTCGCGCTCATGATTGCGATCCGCGAGCGGCATTTCGGGCCGGGCGCGCTGGGTCTCGAGGACCTCGAACAGTGGACGCTGGAACGCAATCGCCGCTTGCTGACCCGGCCGCTCTACCGGCCGCTGTTCATCCTGCTGTCGCCGGAGCGGCTGCTCAAGGGTCTGGAGCGCCGCTGGTCGGCGTTCCGGCGCGGCACGCGGCTCCGCGTGCGCGAGGCCCACGGCGGCGGCGCCGAGCTCGCGTTGCAGCATCCCGCGCATCTGTACGACGAGGTCACCCTGCGCGCGATGGCGGGTGCCTTCCGCGCCGCCGGCATCGCCGCAGGTGCGCGACACGCGCGCGCGGAGATCATCGATCAGAACCCGCGCGAAGTACGCTGGAACATCACCTGGCGCTGACCGTGCCGCGCGCGAGGCGTCCCGTAGACCCGACCGCGCCCGGGCGTCAACGCGCCTTCGACACCCAGCGATTGCCCGGCTCGAAGAAGCGCCACGGCTTGTCCACCCACTCGCCGGCGTAGTCGATACCCACGCGCCGCGAGCGCGCCACGCGCACCCGCGGCGCGTCGGCGAGGAATAGCCGGTCGCCGCACAGATCGACGCCGTAGCTCCGGCGGTCGATGGCGAAGGCCTGACATAGTTTGCCCGGGCCGTTGCTGAGCTCGGGTCGGTCCGGGGCCTTTCCGCGCCGGACCGACATCAAATCCATGCCGAGGATCGGCTCGACGGCGCGGATCAGCACTGCGTGGGGCTCGCCTTCGCGCCCGGTCACCAGGTTCATGTTCCAGTGCATGCCGTAGACGAAGAACACGTACGCGTGGCCCGGCGGTCCAAACATGACCTCGGTGCGCGCGGTGCGGCGACCGCCGGCGCTGTGCGCGGCGCGATCGGCAGGACCGCGGTACGCCTCTGCTTCGACGATACGGCCGGCGACGCTGCCCTCGCGCGTGACGTGTACCAGCAGCTTGCCGATGCTCTCGCGCGCGACGGCGAGCACCGAGCGCGCGTAGAAGTTCCGCGGCAGCGCGCGGGCCGCGAGCGCTTCAACGGAGCGGGAGTGTGTCGCGATTGCGATCCTCCTCCCTCACGACCGGCGGTTCCGGCGCGGGCTCCGGCGTCAGATTGAAGGTCCACACGCCGTGCACGAGCAAGAGCTGCTGCACCAGTCCGCTCCGGTCCACCGGCATGTCGCGCTCGTAGGCGACGTGCGCTTCGAACACGCCGTCGCGCGCCACCAGCTCCGGCGTCAGATCGATCTCGCTCGGCGCGAGCGCGCTCGCGTCCTTGTCCGTGAAGCTCGACACCTCGAAGCCGATGGCCGCGTGATTGCTCCACGCCGACAGCTCGACGTGCGCGCCGTAGCGGAGTAGCGCGATACCGGTGTTGTCCGGACGCGCGGCGTAGCTCGTGTTGTAGCTGAACCAGCCGAGCGTCAAAGTGCCGCTCACGTCGCCGCCGGCGAGCGCGCGGCCGATCGCCGGGTCGATCGCCGACAGCGAGTACAGGAGCTTCAGTCGCGTGTCGGCGTACGACTGCACCAGGCCCTTGCGATCGACGGGCATGTCGCGCTCGCCGCGCAGTCCGAGCTCCACGGCGCTCGCGCGCCCGAGCGGCCAGGTGGTGGTCAGGCCGCTGATCACGTCGAACTCGCTCGGGCGAAGCTTCTTCGCGCCGTTCTCGTCGCGGTCGGAGAACACGTTGAAGTCGATCGGGATCGACAGCCGTGAGCCGATCAGATCGACGTCCATGTGTGGCGCGAAGCGCAACAGCACGTGGCCGCTGTTGTCCGGACGCGCGGCGTAGCTCGGGTTGTACACGGCGGAGCCGAGGGTGAGCGCGCCGGAAGCGCCGAAGCCGCTGTCGCTGCCTCCAACGCGCCCGCCGTGCGCGCTGCCTTGCTTGTCCAGGGCGTGCGCGCTTCGCGCCGTGGTGGTGATAACGAAAGCCAGGAACGCCGTGACGGCGAGTCGACTTCTCATGTGCGAAGCGCGGGAAGCTGCCGCAGTTTCTTGCGCGGCGCAACGGGATCTCGCAAGGCGATCTAGAAGCCGAGCAGCTTGCCGCCCTGGAACACCAGAAAGCTCGCAACCCAGGCGAGCGCTGGTCATGTAGGCGAACATGAACGCCGGCCAGCGCCAGGATCGCGTCTCGCGCTTGACCACCGCCAGCGTGCTCATGCACTGGCAGGCCAGGGCGAAGAAGATCATGAGCGACAGCCCGACCAGCGGCGTGTACACGGGCTTGCCGTCGGCGCGCGACTCGCTCCGGATGCGATCGCGAAGTGGCGTCGCGTTGTCGCTGTCGACCTTGCCGATGCCGTACACCAGGCCCATCGTCGAGATGAACACCTCGCGCGCCGCGAACGCGCCGATCAGCCCCACGCCGATCTTCCAGTCGAACCCGAGCGGCTTGAGTCCCGGCTCGATGGCGTGGCCGACCTGGCCCGCGTAGCTGGCCTCGAGCGCGCGCGCCTCTTCGGCGGCTTCCTGCTTGTGTTGCCGGTCCGGCGCGGAAACCGCGTGGGCTGTCGGGGCGACGGGGTCCGTGTGCGCCGGCGGTTTCGGGAACGAGAGCAGCGCCCAGAGCACGATCGTACACACCAGGATCACCGTGCCGGCCTCGCGCAGGAACGCCGTGGATCGCTCCCACATCATGCGCAACGTCGTCCGGACGCCGGGCACGCGGTACGGCGGCAGCTCCAGGATCAGCGGGATGCGCCGGCCCTTGATCGCAGTGCGCCCGAGCACGCCGGCGGCGATCAGCGTGATGATCACGGAAAACACGTACATACCGACCATCAGCAGGCCCTGCACCGGAACCCAGCCGAACAGCTTCATCGGCGGGAACAGCGCGCCGATGATCAACGTGTACACGGGCAGGCGCGCCGAGCAGGTCATCAGCGGCACGACCATCATTGTCAAGAGCCGGTCGCGCTGGCGCTCCATGGTCCGGGTCGCGAGGATCGCAGGCACGGCGCAGGCGAAGCCGCTCAGCATCGGCACGAAGGCGCGGCCGTGGAGTCCGAGCGCCTTCATGATGCGGTCCATCAGGTACGCGACGCGCGCCATGTAGCCCGAGTCCTCGAGCACGCCGATGAACAGGAACAGCAGCAGGATCTGCGGCAGGAACACCAACACGTTGCCGACGCCGCCGATCACGCCTTGCACGATCAGATCGCGCAGCACGCCCGGCGCCATGTGCGCGACGATCAGGCCACCCAACCAGGTGAAAGCGTTCTCGACGAGCGCGATCGCCGGATCCGCCCAGGAGAACAGCGCCTGGAACACCAGCAGCATTACGCCGATGAAGATCGCGAAGCCCAGCACCGGGTGCAGCAGCACCTTGTCGACGCGTTCGGAGGCCCGGCGCTTCGGCGGGTGGCGCTCGGTGCGCGTGTACAGCTCCGGCGCGTGCCGATCGAGGAAGGCGTAGCGCGTGGCGATGATCTCGTGGTCGATGTCCCGCTCCCCGGCGCCGCGTCGCACGTCCTCGCAGCGCTCGCGCAGGGCCGGCTCGATGTCGAGCAGCTCGTCGTCCGGCTCGACGCTGGTCAGCGCCCACAGCGCGAGCGCGCGATCCCGCTCCACGGTCGAGCGCCACGCCGCGGGCATCGCGCTCGCGACGCGGTCGGCGTCGCGCCGGAGTGCCTCCGGGTAGCGCAGCTCGATGCGACCGCGCGTCTTGTTGGAGAGCGCTTGGAGGATGGCGTGACGCAGCTCCGCGATGCCGGTCTTCTTGCGCGCGTTGGTCGCGACGCAGGGCACGCCGAACAGCGCGGTCACCGCGTCGGGCAGCGGCGGATTGTCCGTCACCTCGTCGATCATGTTGAGCGCGATGACCAGCGGCACTTCGAGCTCTACGAGCTGCAGCACGAGATACAGGTTGCGGACCAGCTGCCCCGCGTCCACGACGACCACGGCCAGCGCTGGCTTGGGATTTTCGGCGAAGCCCAGCACGGCGTTGATCGCGATCTGCTCCTCCGCGGAGCGCGCCGACAGCGAGTAGGAGCCGGGCACGTCCACCAGCTCGACGGCGACCGGCTCGTCGTGACCGGTCCGGGTCTCGCCGTCCGCGCGCATCGTGCCGGATCGGCGTTCGACGGTGATGCCGGGGTAGTTGCCGACGCGGGCGTTCTGGCCCGTGAGATGGTTGAACAGCGTCGTCTTGCCGACGTTGGGGTTGCCGACCACGACCACCAGCGGGCGATCCGCCGCAACGACCGCGGGACGTCGTCGCGGACTCCGTCCCGCGTCCGCGGCTGGCGCGCTGGAAGCCACCGATCCCGTGCTCCGGGCTACGCGCTCTCCGCGCAGTGCGAAGCCGCGAGCTCCGCCGGCGGCGCGGCCTTGATCACGTCGCTCGTCGGCGCGGCGGCCTCGGCGGCGCGTACCGCGACGCTGCTCGCGTCCGCGCGCCGGATCGACAGGCTGCACCCGCGAACGAGCAGCTCGATGGGATCACCGAACGGTGCGACGCCGACGAGCTGCACGCGCGTGCCGGGCACGAGGCCGAGCTCCATCAAGCGCCGGCGGAACGCACGCTCCCCGCCCACATGCTCGACCTCGACGATCTGACCGACGCTCGCTTGTCCCAGGTTCATTGTCTTCTCGATGCGATCCGTAGCGCACATGAAAACGATTATCAAATTCAAAAGTAACGCTGCGGAACCTGGTAGGCGATCAGCAAGCGTCATGCCCGGGCCCAGCCGGCTCGAAATGCCCCGATTTCTCGCCTTCACGGCCCTGGCGCGCGCAAGCGTTGCGTGTGACGGGGCTCAGCCCCGCAGCCGCGCCCGGGCGTCGCGGACGCTCTGGCCGAGGGTCGCGGCGTCGGTGGACGTCGGCAGCACCCGCAACACCGCCACCAGCGCCCGCAGCATGTCGCGCGCCGACGAGTAGCGCAGGGTGGGCTCGCGCTCGAGCGCGCGGTGCACGACGCTGGACAGGCCCATCGGCACCTCCGGGCGCTTCATGCTCAGCATCGGGACGCGCGCGTCGCGCAGCATCTTCACGACGTCGACGTCGGTCGCGGCATCGAACAGGCGAGCACCGGTGAGCGCCTCCCACAGCACCACGCCCAGGCTGAAGATGTCGCTGTGCACGCTCGGGCCGACCCCGAGCACCATCTCCGGCGCCAGGTAGCTGAGCTTGCCCTTGATGATGTCCGGGCGCGTGATCCGACCGCGGTCCATCGCCCGTGCCATGCCGAAATCCGCCAACTTCACCACGCCGCTGACGTCCAGCAGGATGTTCGGCGGCGACACGTCGCGGTGCAGTACCGGTGCCAGGCGTCCGGCGTCGTCGAGGCGTGCGTGCGCTGCGTGCAACGCCCGCAGCACCTCCACGCCGATCGCGGCGACCAGCGGCCACGGCGTGCCACCCGCGCTCGACGCGAAGCTCTTCACCCAGTCGCCGAGGTGGATGCCCTCGACCCACTCCGTCACCAGGTAGTGCTTCCGCTCGTCGTCGATGCCGAAGTCGTGGATCTGCACGATGTTCGGGTGCCGGAGCGCGGCTCCGACCCGCGCTTCCTCGATGAACATCGCCTCCATCTCCGGAAAGCCCGTGAAGCCCGGGTCGATGCGCTTGAGTGCCACCGGCATACGGAACCCCGCGGCACCCAGCGTGACGGCGCGCCACACGACCGCCATGCCGCCGCGCCCGATCGCTTCGACGAGCTCGTACTTGCCGTCGATTACCTTGCCGGGCTGATCGGTCATGCGTGAGTCGGGATCCGCATCCTAGCCGAGCCCCGGAGCGCGAGCGGAATTTCTCACGCCCTCAGTCGGAATCCGCCGCGACGTCGCCGGATGCGTCCACGGGCGCGCCGTCCGGCGCGTCGACTCCCGCCTCCAGCACGATGCACGTGCAGGCGCTCCAGGTCCGGCTCTCCTCCTCGCAGAACTTCACCCCGCGTCCGCACGGGGCGTCGCAGGCCTGGAACTGGTCCGCGTTGCACTCGGCAGGCGCTCCGGCGGCGGTCTGCGCGTCGCAGCTCGCACACAGCGCCGCCAGGCACAACGCGAGCGTCAGTCCTCGACGTAGATGGGATTCGAGTAGATCCACACGAAATCCTTGTCCGCGAGGTCGGCGTAGCTGGAGAGGAACCCACGCAGATGATGCGGCTTGATCCGCACCTCCGCGCGATACGCGCCGGGAGCGGTGGGCTTCCAGTCCAGATCCGTCTTGCCCTCGTTCACCGTGTCCCAGCCGCCCTGCCGCGCGCGCAGCAGCTTGACGGTGATCTCCGGCGCCTCGGCCTTCCGGTCCAGGTGCGCGACCGTCGGCAACGTCACGTGCAGCGTCGCGCCGGCGGCGAGCGACGTGCTGTCGCCCATCTCGCGGATCGCGGCGCCCTCGGCGGCGTGGAAGTCGAAGCCGGTCGGATAGCCCAGGATCTCGAACGCGCCGTAGAGCCGCCCAGCGCGCAGCGCATCCTTGAGATCCTGGTCGTCCCAGCTGCCGTCTGATCTTCGGCTTGACCAGCAGGTGGTTGGAGAACCAAAGCATCATCCGCCGGTAGCTGTCGATGCGCTCGCCGTCGGGAAGGATCTGCGGAAACGAGTTGCGGTGGCAGTCCGTCGCCATCGTCGTGACCCGATGTACGCCTGTGGCGAGGGCGCTGCCCCAGGTGTCGATGTAGCGCGGGTCCTCGTTGACGATCGGCAAGAACACCAGGTCCGACTGCGGCAGATCCTCCGGATTCTTCTGCAGCTTCGTGACCAACGACAGCGCACCGCCCGCGCCGGTGATCGCGTTGGCGTGGAGGTTGTACATCTCGAAGCCGTCCACCGGCAGGTTCGTGATGTCGTCGACCGTCCAGTTCTCGGTGTGCATCAGGATCGACACGGCGCCGTGCGCCTTCATCTCGCTGATCGCGTCGGGCTGCTCGCTGCCGTACACGTCGTGGCGCGTGGCCACGTCGGTCGAGACGTGCTCCTCGAGCCCGGCCGCGATGGTCGCCGACTCGGTGCCCGCCAGGATCATCACCGCGTGCCCGCCGTCCGGACAGGCCGCCCGGTTCGCCACCGGCTTGCCCCCGCGCTCCACCAGCTGGTCGCCCAGATCCTGGCGATACAGCAGCACGTCGGGGAACTCGGTGTCGCCGAAGGACGTGTTGTGGTCGGTGAGCATGATGAAATCGTGCTCGGTCTGGCACATGCCGCGTCGGAAATCGTCGAAGCAGGTCTGGTTGATCGGGCCCGTCTCGCCGTCGCGCGGCTGGTTGTCGCAAGCGTCGTGGGAGTACACGGAGTGGGCGTGGATCAGCCCCCGCAGGTCGAGCCAGCCGCGAGCGTCCGGGGCCGGCGTTTCGTGGAGAACCTGACCTGGCTGCCACGGCGGACCGGCATATCCGTCGGTCTTCGGCCCGTCCTCGCCCGAGGACGAACAACCGACCGCGAACAGCACGCACAGCGCGGGAGCTAGTCTGGGAAGCATTCGCCCGGTCTCCGGCGGTGGATTATCGCACCGCGTCGCGCGCTATCCAAGCTGCGCCCACAAGGGAGAACGATGATAAGCTTTGACCCACATCATGTCCACGTCCCGCGACGACGATGAGGAGTCCACGATGGTGGGCGGGCTTGCAGTCGTGCACTCGGTCCGCTGGACCCGCTCGCCGCCGATGCTCCGACAGATCGAGGGGCCGGGCGCGCCGCGCGAATTCACGCTGGAGCTCGACAGCATCGTCGTCGGGCGCTCGCAGCAAGCGCACATCTCCATCGAGAGCACGCTGATCTCGCGGCGCCACATGGGGCTCCAGCGCTCCGGCCCGGAGATCGTCTGCACCGATCTCGACAGCGCGAACGGCATCTACCTGAACGGCGTCAAGGCCCACTCGGCCGTGCTGAGGGAGGGCGACATGCTGCAGATCGGCGACGTGGTGCTCGTGTATCACGAGGGTCGCTGATGGCGGCGTTCGTCCGCTTCTGGGGCACGCGGGGCTCGATTCCCACGCCCGGACACAAGACGCGAAAGTTCGGCGGCAATACCTCGTGCGTCGAGGTGCGCATCGACGACACGCTGCTCATCTGCGACGGCGGCACGGGCCTGCGCGAGCTGGGGCTCGACCTGGCGAATCGCGGCCCGGAGTCGATCGAAGCGCACATGTTCTTCAGCCACACGCACTGGGATCACATCCAGGGCTTTCCGTTCTTCGTGCCGGCGTACGCGAAGCAGAACTCGCTCTACGTGTACGACGTGACGAAGGACGACAACCGCGTGCACCGCTTGTTGCTCGGGCAGATGCGCTCCGAGTACTTCCCCGTGACGTTCAACGATCTCGGCTCGCGCATCGTCTCCAGCGATCTCGACGGCGGCGCGAAGAGCATCGACGGCATCATGGTGCGCTCCTTCGAGCAGACCCACCCGGGCCGGAGCTTTGCCTACTCGTTCGAAAAAGGCGGCGTCAAGATCGTCTACGCCACCGACAACGAGCTCGACATGACCGCGGACAATCGCGATCGCGTCGTCGAGCGGCCCGGCGATCTCAGGCGCTTGCCTCAGGATTTCGTCGCGTTCTGCTCCGACGCGGACCTGCTCATCGCCGACGGCCAGTACACCGACGACGAGTATCCGTCCAAGGTCGGCTGGGGCCACGCGCGCGCCAGCACCGTCGTCGACCTCGCAGTGCAGGCCCGCGTCAAGCAGTGCGCTGTCTTCCACCACGATCCGATGCACGGCGACGACGTCATGGACCACATCATCGATCGCTGTCGCACGCGGGCCGCGCGTGCCGGCTCGGACGTGGTCGTGTTCGGCGCCCGCGAAGGCCTCGAGATCAAGCTCGGCTGATCCGGACCGCCTGCTTGTCGGTCCGGCGCGGAACCCCGCGGCTCGCGTGCGCGCCCGCCGTCGCCCGCCCCGGTGCCGCGCCCGTGCAACGCGCTCCAGAATCCGCGCCGAACCTGGACTGCGGTGCCGCGGCCGCGCGCATCGGCCGGATCGGTCCTGGGCGGCCGAATGCAACTATTCCAGTCACTTGCGCCCGTGGCGGCAGGTCTCGACGCGCTCTTCCGCGAACTATCCGATTTTCAGCGGCCGATCCGCGCACCGTTCGGTCTACGAATCAACCAGGAAGGGTACACGACCGATGCTGATGTCGAGACTGGCCGTGGCTGCGATCCTCGCCGCGGGTGCGACGGGAATCATGGCCGGCTGCAGCTCGTCCGACTTCACAGCCGGCGCGGCCGGCATGGCCGGCGTCATCGAGGGTGGATCGACGGGGGGCACGTCCGGGTCGTCGGGTTCGTCCGGCACGTCCGGCACGTCCGGCGCGGCCGGCACGGCCGGCACGAGCGGGGGCGGCCAGGGCGGCGCGAGCGGCAGCGCGGGCAGCGCCGGCATGTCCGGCGCGGGCGCCGGCGGCATGGCCGGTGCGGACGCCGGCGCCGACGCCGACGCGGCGCCGCCGCTCGGCCAGCTTGGCGCGACGTGCACCGACGGCAACGCGTGCGAGAGCGGAAATTGTGTGGACGGCGTGTGTTGCGACAGCGCATGCGACGGTACGTGCAAGAGCTGCGATCAGTCGGGGCACGAAGGCACGTGCCGGTCGATCGCCTCCGGTCAGGATCCGGACAAGGAGTGCCTGGGCAGCGCCAGCGCCGGCGCCGTCTGCGCGGGCAGCTGCGACGGCAGCGGCGCATGCACGTTCCCCGGTGGTGCCGTGCCGTGCGCCTCGTCCACGTGCAGCGGCGGTACCCAGACCGACCACGCCTGCGGCGGCGACGGATCGTGCGGCGCCACCGCGACGTCGTGCGGCAAGTATGCGTGCGGCGCGTCGGCGTGCAAGACCAGCTGCACGCTGGACTCGGACTGCGCGTCGGGTGCGTGGTGCAACAGCGGAAGCTGCGAGGACAAGCTCACCGACGGCGGCCAGTGCAACGCCAACAACCAGTGCGCGCATGGCCACTGCATCGACAGCGTGTGTTGCGCGACGACGTGCGCCGCGCCGAACGCTTGCGACACCGGGCAGTGCCTGTGCGCCGGCGAAGCGTGCGCCAGTGGGCATGCGTGCGTCGTGTGGCACTACGACCAGGACAACGACGGATACGCCTCCGTTTCCGCCAGCGACAAGCCGGCGTGCGACAACACCAGCCCGGGCAGCCGCTATCACCTCACGGCCGACGACTGCTACGACAACAACGCGAACGCGCATCCGGGCACGACAGCCTACTACGCGCAGGACCGCGGCGACGGCAGCTACGACTACAACTGCAATGGGACTGCCGACCTCTTCTACGACACCGCGTTCGGCACGTTGAATGCCACGTGCAAGAGCTGCGGCATCTCCTGCATCGGCAACACCTACGGCTACGCCTGCAGCGGCTCCTGCGCGATTGTCACGCAGGAATACAAGAAGGGCGTGCCGCCTGCGATCGGCTGTGGTGGCGGCGGCACGCTGTACAGCTGCTCGTCGTCCGGCGAAACCCAGAGTGCCGGCAGCGTCGCGCAGAAGTGCCGCTGAGTCGTGGTATGTCGAAGCCCGCGCCGTGAGGCGCGGGCTTCGACGCGTTCACTTCACGCGCTTGCCCTGCGCGTCGTACCCGACGATTGGCAGCTTGAGCGGCGCGAGCGAGGGGCCGACGGCCTTGAGATCGCCGGCGATGACCACGGCGTACTGCGACGGGTCGCAGACCTTCTTCGCGACGGCGTTGGCCGCCGCGGTGTCGACGGCCTTCACCTTTTCCGGCCACTTCTGCAGGAAGTCGAGCGGGCGGTTGTAGAGCGGCAAGTCGGCGAGCTCGCCCGCGACGCCGTCGATGTGCTCGAACCGCCCGGGAAAGCCGAGCAGCAGGCCGCCGACGGCCTCGTCCCGCTCCTTGTCCGTGATCGGGTGCGCGCCGCACACGCCGTCGAGCTCCTTGAACATCTGGTCGACGCTGGGCTCGGTCGTGTCGCTCTTCACGTTGGCGAAGAGCCCGAAGAAGCCCGTCTTTTGCCAGCGCACGAACGTGCTCGATGCGCCGTAGGTGTATCCCTTGTCCTCGCGCAGGTTCAGGTTCAGGCGGCTGGTGAACGCGCCACCGAGCGCCCAGTTCATGACCTTCGCCGGGAAGTAGTCGGGCGTCTGCTCGCCGGCCGCGCGTGTGACCACGCCGACGATGCTCTGCGTCGCGCCGGGGAAGTCCACGAAGGCGATTTCGTGGGCGAGCTTGGAGTCGGTGAGCTTCGCGTCCTTGGCCTTCGAAGTGCCCTTCCAGTCGCCGAACGCGGCCTCGAGCCCCTTCTTGACCGGCTCGGCGTCGATGCCGCCGACCACGACGAACGCGGCGCCGTCCGGCTGCACGAGGTCCTTGTACTGCCGGCGGACGTCGGCCAGCGTGATGTGCTTCAGCGTGCTCTGCACGCCGTTGGCGTAGGCGCCGCCGTACGCGGTGCCGAACAGCACGCGGCGCATCACGATCGAGCGCGCGGTGGACGGATCCTTCTCGCCGGCGAGAGCGCTGGCGAGGTGTTGCTGCTTGCGGCGCGCGAACTCCGCCGCGCTGAGCGTTGGTCGGCGCACGATGTCCGCGAGGATTCCGACCGACGGCTCGAAGTTGTCGGCGAGTAGCGACATGCTCAGCGTGACGTTGTCCACGTCCGCGCCGGCGCCGTAGTCCGTTGCCAGCCGGTGCAGCTCCTGGTTCAGCTCGAGCGCGCCGCGCTTGCCGGCGCCTTCGTCCAGCATGTCCGCCGTGACCGCCGTGAGGCCGTCCTTGCCCGGCGGGTCCGTCGCCGACCCGCGCGGGAGCACGAGCATCAACGTCACCAGCGGCGTGGTGCCTTGCTTCAGGTAGTAGACGGGCATGCCGTTCCCGAGCTTGAACATCTCGGCGGCCGGGGGTGCCCAGGCCGGTGCGGGGGCCGGCTTGGGCAGCGCGCTGCGATCGACGGCGGCGGCCGGCGTTGTTGCCGCGGGCGGCGGCGCGACCGGCGTCGGCGGCGGCGCGGGCGGCGGCGTGGAGCCGCCGCAGGCGACGGCGGCGAGCGCGGTGGACAGCGCGAGAGTCGAGAGGCGGCGCATCACCCGCCCTCCTTCGGCTTGGCGCCCGGCACGATGTCCAGGCGAACGTAGTGGGAGAGATCCAGATAGTGCTTGGCCGCCTCGTGCACGGCCTCGGGCGTCGCTCGCGTGTAGCGCGCGAGATCCTCCGGCAGGTAGTTGGCGTCGCCGGTGAACTGCCAGTAGCCCGCGAGCAGCGACGCTCGCGATTGCACGCCCTCCACGCGCTCGAAGAAGCTCTTCTTGTAGCCGTTCCTGGCGCGCGTCAGCTCTTCGGCGGTGGGCGGCGTGGCCAGCGCCTTGTCGAGCGCGGCGAGCAGCGCCTTGGCGACCTGGTCGAGGCTCTTGTCCGGTGCGGCCGTCGCCTGGACGACGTAGTAGCTCGCGAGGCGCATCGACACCTGGTAGGCGTCCACGTCCTTGGCGACCTTCTGCTCGTAGACGAGCGGCTGGTACAGCCGGCTGGTCTTGCCGCTGGTCAGGACGCTCGACAACAGGTCGAGCTCCGCGTCGCCGGGGTGATAGAGCGCCGGCGTGGGCCACGCCAGGTACACGCGCGGCAGCTTCACGTCGTCGGTCTTTGTCTGGTGGACGATCTTGTCGAGCGGCGGGACGGCCGCGGTCGGCACGGCCGCGCGGCTGCCCGCCGGGATCGAGCCGAAGTAGCGGTCCGCGAGCTTCCGCGCCGAACCGGCATCGAAATCGCCCACGATTGTCAGGACCGCGTTCGCGGGCACGTAGTACTCCTTGAAGAAGGCGTGCACGTCCTTCAGGCTCGCGGCGGTGAGATCCTCGTGCGAGCCGATCACCGGGTGGTGATACGGGTTGTCCGGCGGAAACAGCGCCTCCTGCAGGTAGGCCCAGCTCATGCCGTAGGGGCGGTTCTCGTAGCTCTGCCGGCGCTCGTTCTTGACGACGTCGCGCTGGTTGTCGAGCTTGGCCTGGTCGAGCGCCTGCAGCAGGTACTGCATGCGGTCGGACTCCATCCACAGTGCGAGCTCGAGATAGTTCGACGGGACGCGCTCGAAGAAGTTCGTCCGGTCCTGGTTGGTGGTGCCGTTGACCGATCCACCGATCGGCTCGAACGGCTTGAAGTACTCGTCGTTGAAATGCTCCGAGCCCTGGAACATCAAGTGCTCGAACAGGTGCGCGAAGCCGCTCCGTCCCTTGCGCTCGTAGCTCGAGCCGACGAGGTAGCGGACCTCCACGCTGACCACCGGCAAGCGGTGATCCTCGCTGAGGAGCAAGGTCAGCCCGTTGCCGAGCTTCGACGTGGTGACGGGCAGGCTCGGCGCGTTCGGGTCGGGTGCCGGATGCGCGACGCCGGCGTCGGGCTGCATCGTGATGCCGGCTTCCGCGCCGACGGCGGCAAGCGCGATCAGGATCGCGCTTGCAACAGGAACGAGTCGTCTCATGCCAGCCGCGCTACCACCGCGAGCGTGGGGCGTCCAAGAAGGAAACCGCCCGCTCCGCGGCCGCTGCTAAAGCCCGGAGCCGGGCAAGACGCCGACATTCCACGTCGTGGGTGCGGGCATTGCACACGCGGTCGCGCCGGTGACCGGCGCGTCACGATGTCGCGCTGGCGCGATCCTTCGCGCCGCCGCCGGGCGTTTCGCGGCGGGCCGCTTCCGCGCCGGAAGCGCGGACGTGGCGGACACCGCGGCCGCTACAGCGACGGGCGCCGCGGCCGACGCAGCGACGGGCGCCGCGGCCGACGCGGCGACGGGCGCGGCGGCCGACGCAGTGACGGGCGCCGCGGGTGCAGCCGACGTCGACGCGACCGGTTGTGGCGCGATCGACGCGACGCACGCGACGACGACGACCGCGATAATGCCGAACGCGGTGCCGATCCCGGCGCAGATCGCGAAGAAGCGCGCGCGCGACGCGCGTGCGGCGCGCTCCGGCGGCCGCGCGCTTGCGCCACGCACGATGCGCTCGGTCGTGGGTTCGGCGTCGGGCGTGCGCGCGCGCGCAGCGCCGGGCCGCGGCAAGTCGAAGCGTGTCGGCGGCTCGTCCCGCTTCGCCGGTTGCTCGCGCTTCGACGGCGCGTCGACGAGCGTGCGATCGCCGGCGGCGATCCCGTCGGGTCGCGTGACGCTGTCGTCGCGCTGCGACGCCGGCGCCACCATGCGCGCCGCCGGCCCCGGATCCGTCACGGCGTCGTAGTGCACCTCGCGTGTCGGAGTGTCCGCTTCCACGCCGCCCGCGAGACGCGCCGCGATGCGCCGCAACTGCGCCGCCAGCGTGGCCGCGCCGAGCGCGCGGCGCACCGGGTCGAGCGCCAGCAGCTTGGCGACGAGCGCGCCGACTTCCGCGTCGAGCCCGGGCACGCGCGTCGCCAGACGCGCCGCCGGGCGCGACGTGCGCAGCGCGAGCAGCTCCGCTTCGTCCTTCGCGTCGTCGTCCGGGCCCGCGCCGGCGATCATCTCGTACAGCACCAGCCCGAGCGAGAACAGATCGCTACGAGCGTCGAGGCGCGCCCCCGACGCTTGCTCCGGCGACATGTATCGCGGCGTGCCCATGCCCAGGTGGCGCGTCGTCATGCCGCTCGAACCGAGGAATTTGGCCACGCCGAAGTCGGCGAGCTTCGCGCCGGCGCGCTCGAACAAGATACTTTCGGGCCGGACGTCGCGGTGTAGCACGCCGATGCCGTGCGCGGCGCCGAGCGCCGAGGCGATGTCCGCCGCGACGCCTAGCGCCTCCGTGAGGCGCAGCGGCCCGCGCGCGAGTCGCGCCGCCAGCGTCCCGCCACGATAGCGCGGCATGACGAAGTACGGCACGCCGCGCGACGTCGTGCCTGCGTCGGTCACCGCGACGATGTTGGGGTGCGCCAGCCGCGCCAGCGCGCGAAACTCGTTCTTCAGCCGCTCCACGCGATCGAAGCGCGGACCCGACTGCGGCAGCGTCTTCAACGCGAAGCGCTTGCCGAGCTCGACGTGCTCGACCTCGAACACCTCACCGGTCGGCCCCGCGCCGAGCCGGCAGATCACCCTGTAGGGCGTGCCCGCGAGCATGGTCGCGGGTGGTCGATGGGTGGCCCCGTCTGTCACGGTGCCCTTCTGGTCGGCCGTCACCGGGGCAGGTTGCGGCCTTTCGGTGGCCCCTTCCGGACTTGAACCGGAACTCCCTTGCGGGAAGAGGATTTTAAATCCCCCGCGTCTGCCGTTTCGCCAAGGGGCCGCGGCGCCACGATAGCCGCGCCGCGACCGGCGCGCATCCGTCGTCATTCCGCTGGACGAAGAGGCAGGAACGGCAGCATGCGGTCGAGCTGGGGCTGCCACACCGGCGCGACCTCGGGGCCGGAGCCCGACGCACGCGCGACGGCGAGCGACTGCTCGGCGGCGGCGGTCCGCGCCGCGAGTGGCGACGCCGGCGAGAGGGCGGGCAGGGCGCTGGCGAACGCCGTGGCCGCCAGGACGGCCAGGAGTACGCCGAGTCCCTCGAGCCTCCGGATCGACCCGCGCGCGATGCCCGTGCGCTCCGCGAACGCTTCGCGACCGAGGCGTCGTCGTGCACCGGACTCGCCATGGTCGACGCCTCGTGCCGCCGACGCCGCGTGGAGGGCCCACGCTGGGAGCACGTACGAAGACATGAAAACGCCTTCCTTTCCGCGATCGTCTTCAATGCGGCAATCGCCGCGGCGGAGCGACGTCCTGCGGGGTGAGCGAAGCGTCGCTCCGTACGCTTGTGAACGTAACCACCGACCCGTGCCCAGCAATCCCGGGTCGGATCAACGCGCTGCGGCGTCCGCGCTCGCCAGCGCCCGGCCGAGCTCGCTCTCGAACTCGGGTCGCTCGCTGTACACGTGGAACGAATTTCCGATCGCGCGGTTGACCAGCGAAACGGTCATGCTGAGCAGCTTCGAACGCACGAGGATGTGGGTCGCGCGGACGTGTCGTCGCGCCTCCATCGCGTATCTTGTCATGTCCAGGCGTGCTCGCGGATCGTAGGAGCGCGCGCGCTCCCAGTCGTCGAAGACCAGTGGGCGGAGGCCCGTGTCGATGACGCCCTGCACGCGGCTCACCACCGGCTCGACGAACGTGGCGTCGCCGTGCCCCGCGAAGCGGATGACGATCACGTCCGTGCGGGGGATCCAGATCTCCAGCTCCCCACGTGGGGTCCGCCAGCGTTCGCGATCACTGGCGAGTCGTCGGTACTCGGCGGAGGTTCCGGACACAGTGGGCGGGATGGTCGCACGGACACCCGTGCGGAGCTATGGTCCGCGCCGATGCGGCGGCGCGACGTGCTCCAGCTCCTGGCCCTGACGGCGGCTCCCGGCTGCTGCTGCGCCTGCGCCGCGCGCGCGCCGGCCCACCTCGTGTCGATGGCTCCGCCGGGCGTTCCGGCGAGTCGCGCCGCCGCCCGCAGCCGCTTGATCGAGCTCGGCGCCCGCTACGAGGCGCTGATGCGGCAGCACGGCCAGGCCGAGTGGGCGCGCTACGCCGGCAAGCTGGCGGAAGGCCCGGCCGTGCAGGCTGCCATGCAACGGCTGCGCGGCGAGGAGTCCCGCGCGTTCGAGGCGGCGGGAAAGGTGCTCGACTACTTCGGCCACGGCGTGGTGTCGCCGCGCCAGGTCGAGCTGTGGCGACGCGGCGCGCTGGGGCTCGAGCTGCTGGGCGACCCGCGGTCGACGGAGCTCGGCGATCGGCTGGAGGCGATCATCAACGACCACGTCTTCGTGCTCGACGGCAAGACGCTGACCCGCGCCGATCTGCAGCGCATGCAGCGCTCGCCCGATCCGGCGATCCGGCGCGCCACGCGCACGCTCGAGCACTCCTTGCACGTGCGCGCGGCGCCCGTCGCCCGCGAGCTGCTCCAACGCCGGCGCGATCTCGCGAAGCAGAAGAAGCGGCGCGACTTCTACACGGAGCTGCTCGCGCTGCGCGGGGTCGATGTGCGCGAGCTCGAGCGACTGACGCGCGAGCTGCTGGTCAAGACGCGCGCTCCGCACGCGCGCATGGTCGGTCGGCTCGGACGCGTGCTCGGGCGCAGGCTCGCGCCGTGGGACGTGGACTACGCACTGCGTCGCATCGTCGACGTGCCGGACGAGCGCTTTCCTGCGGACAAGGCGCTGCCTTTCGCGCTGTCGTTGTATCGCGCGTTCGGCATCGATCTGGAGCATCCTCGTCTGGACGTCACCGTCCGCGACTTCGCGTTCGGCGGACAGACCATCAGCGTCCATGTCCCGGACGACGTGCGGCTCGTGGTGAATCCGTCGCCGGGAGCGCGCTTCTACACGACGCTCGTCCACGAGCTCGGTCATGCGTTCGCGGCCACGCGCACCAGCGCCACGAACCCCTTGTACAAGGGCTACGAGTGGGTGCCGGGGCTCTCCGATGCGGCCCTCGCCGAGGGCATCGCCGAGACCTTCGCGCGCCTGTTCGACGTCCCGGAGGTGTTGCGCGAGCACGCCGGCCTCGACGCGCCCACCGCCGGGCACCTGGTCGTGCAGCGCCGGTTGCAGACGCTGCTCTCGATCCGGCGCGGCCTCGCGTCGATCGCGTTCGAACGCGCGGCGCTCGCGCGACCTGACGCGGATCTCAGACCGGCTCTCGCTGATGATCGAGCGCAGCGTCGGCGGGATACCCATTCCACCAGGGACGGAACCGATCTGGGCGACCTCGCCGTTCCTGTCGACGTACCCCGTGTACACGCAGAGCTACGTGCTCGCGGCCATGTTCGCCGTGCAGGTCCGCGACGCGTTGCGCGAGCGTTTCCGTGCGGACTGGATCTCGCCGCGTGCAGGTGCGTACTTGACCGAGCGCGCGGTCGCCGACGGCGCGCGCTGGACGCTCCGCGAGAAGCTCGTCCGGACAACCGGCGCTCCGCTGTCAGCGGAACCGCTGCTTCGATTCTTGACCGCCGACTGACAGGCTTCGTGGCGAGCTCTGGATCGCGGGATTAGGTTGCGCTCGAAGCCGCCCCGGTGATGGTGCCGCCGCGACTTCGGGAGCGGGGGCCCGGGAAGGGGCTGGCCGCTCCCCGAGAACAAGGAGCACCCCACATGGCCCAGCCTGCTTTTGTCGACGACCCGGAGATGGTCAACTCGTTGCGCACGATCCAGAAGGATCGCTCCCGCAAGCGCGCGCTCGTGCTCGGCTCGATGGTCGCTTTCGTCGTGTTCGGCGCGGTGGCCGTGTATGCGGCGTACTCGAGCACGCCGGACGCCGCGAAGATCCCCGCCGCGGGTCCGAACCCGCAGCAATCCGTCGATCAGTACCGGCACTGAGCCGTCCGCGGCGCGCTAGCATGCGCCGCGTGGAGATGGCGACCGATAGCGCCACGTTGCGGCAAAGTGGAAAGCCGCTGGGATTGGTGTGCGCCGCGATCGGCGGACCGCGCGAGATCAGGGCCAAGCTCGCGCGGCTCTCGCGTACCTTGAAGCTCGTCGGCGACGCGGCGGAGATCGAGCGGCGCCTGGAGACGCTGTCGCGGCGTGGCTACATCGCCCGGCGCCCGTCGCGACTGCAGCTCGCCTTCGGCTCGCTCGACATGGTGCGCTTCGTGATCGTGCCGTTCGCCCGCGACTACTACGCGCAGCGCGGTATCGATTTCCACTTCCACCAGATCTTGCGCTTCCTCGACGACCCGGTGAGCGTCGTCGACCCCACCGGGCTGCTGTCGGACCGCGACACCATCATCGGGCATCTGATGCAGGTCGTTCACCTGAACCCGGTCTACGACCTGCAGCTGCTCGAGATGTTCGATGACGGGATCGAGGAGCTCGAGCGCCAGGTCGCCGAGATGGTCGCCGGCTCGCACCCGCGCGCGCGCACCATCGGCGCCGTGGTCGAGGACGCGCACTACCACGCCCGGTTGCTGGACTACGTCCGCGCCTGGCGCGGCAACCAGGCGCCGCCCGAGCTGGTGCGTGACTCCACGCTTCGTTCGGACCCGCACGCGGCCGCGGCCGAGCGCACCTTCGCCTCGCTGCCGGGCTTCATCGACTACTGTTGCAGGCTGCCGCGCCGGGCCCCGGCGCTCGCCGCGCGCTACCGCCGCACGCGGCGCTTTCCCATCGACATGGCGCCGCCCGCGCCAGCGCCGCGAGCTGCGCAGTCGGCATAGGCTCCGCTGCTGGAGGGAATGCCGGTCCGGCGCGGAACCCCGGGTGGCGCGTGCACGCGCCGGCGCGATTGCGTACGCTCGGCGGCGATGAGCATCCCTCGCGTCCTGGTCGTGGCCGGTTCCGACTCCGGCGCCGGTGCCGGCATCCAGGCCGACATCAAGACGATCATGGCTCTCGGCGGCTACGCCACCACGGCCATCACGGCGCTGACGGCGCAGAACACCCTGGGCGTACACGACGTGATGCCCGTCGACGCGGCGTTCGTTGCCGAGCAGATGGAGGTCGTGCTGGCAGACATCGGCACGGACGTGATCAAGACCGGCATGCTGGTGTCGGCGCCGGTGGTGAAGCTGGTCGCGAAGACGTGCGAGCGCTTCGCGCGCGGCGTGCCGCTCGTGGTCGATCCAGTGATGATCGCCAAGGGCGGTACTTCGCTGCTCGACGACGACGCACGGCGCGCGTTGGTCGAGCGCCTGGTGCCGCTGGCGGCCCTGGTGACGCCGAACGCGCCGGAAGCGGAGCTGCTCGCCGGCGTGCCCGTGCGACAACCGGAAGACATGGGCGCCGCCGCCGACAGGCTGCTGGCGCTCGGCGCGGCGGCGGTGCTGGTCAAGGGAGGGCACCTGCCCGGCGATACGGTCGTGGACTTGTTGCGCACCGCCGACGGCGAGGAGCATCGCTTCGAGTCGGCGCGCATCACGACCCGGGCCACGCACGGTACCGGCTGCACGCTTGCGTCGGCTATCGCCGCCGGCATCGCCGAGGGGCTCACGCTCCGCGATGCCGTGGAGCGCGCGCGCGCGTTCGTGCGCGCCGCGATGCGCGACGCGCCGCGGCTTGGCGGCGGGCACGGGCCGCTCGACCACGCGCACGCGCTGCGCGCCGCCGGCCGCGCCGGACCGGCATGATCTCCCAAAGAAGCGTGGCAGGAGCGGTGTCCCACGAGGCGATGCGGCTGGCATTGGCCCTGGCCTTGGTCTTGCTCGGGTGTTCGAGTGGCGTCACGCAAGCGGGCGGCACGCCGGAGCTCGGGGGTGGGCGGCGCTGGCTGCACCCGCCGCCGAAGCCGGGATCGAGCATCGCGGCCTCGCGCATGTGCTCGTGCCGGAGCTGCGACCCGGTCGGCTGCTGCCAGGGCCCGGACGACGACCCGGCGGACAAGGCCACGTGCGACAGCTACGACTTCACCTCGAAGGGGTGCGGAATGGCGGTGCAGAGCTGCGCCAGCCGGTGCTTCCAGCACGTGTGGCGCGTGAAGGTCGAGCAGGGCTGCGACGCGAATCGTCCGAGCGAGTGTTGCTGACGATCAGTGCCAGCAGATCTTGTCGGTCGGTGACGGGTATGCGCCGCTCGCGACGAAGTTCCACTGGCGATCGTCGCTGGCGTAGGTCGACGCATTCTCCGGATTCGTATCCACGCAGTAGTCGGGCGAGCCGTCCTTGTTCGCCTTGAAGGCGACCGGGTGGACCGGCTCGATAGTGCAGTCGGTGAGCTGACCGCCGCTGACGACGGCCTGCACGGTCGCCGCGGCCCAGAAATCGCCGCCGAAGTCTGGCGCGATGGTCTGTTGCGAGTTCGTCGGTCCGGCCTCGAGCAGTACCGGGAAGTTCTGGTTGTTGAGCGGATCGTAGCCCAGCGACAAGCGCCGCTCGCCGTTGCAGTAGATATTGATGTGCGGGTGCACCGCGCCGGTCGTGCCGTAGGCGTGGGCGCCGATGGCGAAGCGATCGCCGTTGTTGGGATTGTCCAGGTTGATGTTCTCGGCGGCGCAGAAGCCGAACTGTCCGAGCAGGCCCTGGTTGTTGGGGTCGAGCACGTTCTTGCCGCACGTGATGTTGTCGGAGTCGAGGCGCGGGTTGACGCACTGCTCGAACTGGCCGGTGCGGCGCGAGCCCCAGCCCTTGCACGCGCTCAGCGCCGATGTCGCGTAGCCCCAGCCGGGGTTGCTCGGGCCGGTGCAGCCGACGGCCTGGTTGTAGTAGCAGTCGTCGCCGCCGGTCCCGCTCTTGCAGCTCTCGAACCAGCCGTGCGGCCCGCTGCAGCCGGTCGCGCCTTGCAGCCGCGCGAAGTGCAGATCGACGTCGTTCGGCATCGGCGTCCAGCACAGCTCGGCGCGGATACCGGGCGCGCGCACCTGCACCTTGACCGTGCACGAGTAGTGCTTGCCCGACAGATCGAACTCACCGGTGACGAGGTAGTCGCCGGAGAGCGCGAACGCCGGATACAGCGTCGCGTCTACGCCGCTGCCGGGGCCGGCGATCAGGCCGGTCTGGTTGCCGTTCGGTCCGAGCCCGGTCTTCTGCGTGCCGCCGATGGCCTGTCCCGTCGCGTTCTGGTTGTTGAAAAGCTGGAAGCTCGGGTGCGGCAGGATGTTGTCGCAGTCGCCGCCGGTGGCCGTCCACTTCCAGTTCGTGGCGCTAGCGGGGTTGCCGCCCTTGATCCAGGTGGCGCCGTCGATCAGCGGCAGCTTCGCTGGATCGGGATACGGCGCGGTCACGAGTGGGGCTGTGGGGCACTCGACGTCCGCGTTCTGGCAGGCGCAGTCGTCGTTCTTGCTGTTGCCCACGGTCCCGTCGCAGTCGAAGTCGCCGTTCGCGCACACGTCGCTCGCGAACGGCGGCTGTGCGCCGCGACACTCACCGTCCCAGATCTGCTTGGCGAACTCGCCCGTGCCGACGGTGGTGCAGGCCTCGGTGCCCTTGCTGTTCGACGCGCACCAGCCCACGGCCGCCCCGCTCGAGTCCGCCTGGCTGCCCGGTACGAGCCAGCACGTCTTGGTCTGCCCTGCTCCGGTGCCGGCGGGGCACGCGCAGCCCTCGTCGACCCGGCCGTCACAGTCGTCGTCGAAGCCGTTGCCGTACTTTCCGTTCGGAAACGCGCTATCGACGTCGGCGGAGCCGTCGCACTCGTTGTCCGTCGGCGGCGCGCACTTGCGCGCATACGGACCGGGCACGTATCCGCCGCCGCCGTCGACGCAGCTCGTCTGCACGTCGAGCGCGGCGTCGTTGACCACGCCGGGACCGTCGGTGGTCGCGTCGGCGGCGTCCTTGCCCGAGTCCAGATCGAGTCCTCCGCTGCCGCCCGTACCGCCGATGCCGGCGACTGCGCCGGTGCCGCCGGTCGCGCCGGTGCCGCCGCTGCCGCTGCTGCCTCCGGCGCCGCCGGTGCCGACCTTCGACGTGTTGCCCGTCGCCGAGCACGCCGCGGCAGCGAGCGCCGCGGACACGGCAAAGAGCAGGATCCCGGCCAGAGAGCTCACCCGGTTCATGACACGAGATGGACTACGGCGAAAGTGCCCGGGTGTCACGCGAAGGCGCACGGATCGCCCTTGTCCAGCCTGGAGCGCTGGAGCAAACTCCGCGGCCATGCAAGCACGGACTCTCATCTTCTTCCCGCTCGCGGCCGCCTTCGCCCTGGCCGCGTGCAAGGGCGACGACACCTCTGCTCCCACGACGACAACGACGGCCGAGCGCCCGGAGGTGATCCCGAACACCCAGCGCTTGCACGTGCCCACCAAGCCGCAGGCGCTGACCGGGACGCCCGTGCGCCCGTCGTCGCTGCCCGCGCCGCCCGATGTCGCGAAGGCACCGGCCGACGCGACGCGCACCGCGTCCGGCCTCGCCTCGAAGGTGCTGCAGAAGGGGACCGGGACGGATCATCCCGGACCGAGCGACCGCGTCGAGGTCAACTACACAGGCTGGACCACCGACGGGAAGATGTTCGACAGCTCCGTCACGCGCGGCCGCCCGGCGACGTTCGGCGTCGGACAGGTGATTCCAGGCTGGACCGAAGGGCTCCAGCTCATGGTCGAGGGCGAGAAGCGTCGCTTGTGGATCCCGGGCAAGCTCGCCTACGGCGAACGTCCGCGGATGGGCGCGCCGGCCGGCGACCTGACCTTCGACGTCGAGCTGGTGAAGATCCTGTCCGCACCCAAGGCGCCGCCGGACGTGAAGGCGCCGCCCAAGGACGCGAAGAAGACCGCGTCCGGGCTCGCCTACAAGGTGCTGCAGAAGGGCAAGGGGGCCAAGCACCCGTCCGCGACGGACCGCGTCACGGTGCACTACTCGGGCTGGACCCCCGACGGGAAGATGTTCGACAGCTCGGTGGCCCGCGGGGCGCCGGCAACGTTCGAGCTGAACCACGTGATCAAGGGCTGGACGGAGGGCGTCCAGCTGATGACGGAGGGCGAGAAGGTGCGGTTCTGGATCCCGGCCAAGCTCGCCTACGGCGAGCACCCGGCGCCGGGCCGCCCGGGTGGCATGCTGGTCTTCGACATCGAGCTCCTGGCCGTCCACTAGACGCGCGTCCGTCGCTTCCGCGGGAAGCCCGGTGGCCCTTTCGTCGTAGACTCCGCTGACGCGGGCTCCGCGACGGAAGGATCCACCCTGTGCCGACACGTTCCTGGCTTATTGGCATCGCTATCGCGAGCGCGGTGCTCGCCGCCTGCGGCGGTGGAGACAGTGGCGGTGCGCTCTTCCAGGACGGCGGAGCCGGCGCGGGCGGAACGGGTGGCGGCGCGGGCGCGAGCTCCGGCGGCAGCGCGGGAAGCTCCGGCACCGGTGCGAGCTCCGGAAGCGGTGGCACGGGCGCGAGCTCGGGAAGCGGCGGAACGAGCGGCAGCTCGGGCGCCGCGGGTACCGACGGCGGCGCGGGAACGAGCGGCAGCGGCGGCACCTCCGGCAGCGCCGGCGCGAGCGGCGCGGCCGGCACTGGCGGCTCGCCCGGATGCACCTCGTCCAGCGACTGCCCGTCCGGTCAGTTCTGCCAGCCCGGGTTTGGCTGCGTGCCCGGCGAGATCTGCGCGACCAAGGACCAGTGCGTCCAGAAGCTCGGCGGCGACGCGTGCAAGACGAGTATCGACTGCGACGGCGCCACCTCGCTGTGCACGTGGCTGCCACTCGACAAGGATCACGACGGCCACTTGCCGATCGTGTGCGGCGGTGACGACTGCAATGACGCCAATCCCGACGTCTACACCGGTCACCCCGAGGTGTGCGACGGCAGCGACAACGACTGCAACGGCCCGATCGACGACGGCGCGACCTGCTCCGGGCTGCTGGTGTGCCAGGGCGGCGCCTGCACGTGTCCCGCGGCCAACGCCTGCGGCGCCAACTGCGTGGACAAGCAGACCGATCACGACAACTGCGGCACGTGCGGCCACGCCTGCGACTCTGCCGCGACGTGTCAATCGGGCCAGTGCGTGTGCGACGCGAACGCGACCGACTGCGGCGGCGCTTGCGTGGACACGACCAGCGACGACGCCCACTGCGGCAACTGCGCCACCCAGTGTCCCAGCGGGGCGACGTGCCAGGCGAGCAAGTGCGTTTGCAGCGGCAGCCAAACGCTGTGCGGCAACGCTTGCGTCGACACCGATACGGATCCGCAGAACTGCGGCGGCTGCAACACGCCGTGCAACGGCGTGTGCCAGGGCGGGAAGTGCACGGCCTGCACCGTCGCCGATATCTACATCGAGATGGACACGACCGGGTCGATGGCGGACGACTCGGCGGGCGGCACCACGACGCCGACGCGGCTCGACTACGTCAAGAGCGGCATCAACACCTTCCTCGGACAAGCCGCCAACGCCGGCATGGGGATCGGGATCGGATTCTTTCCCGTGGAGATCTCGCCCGTGCCTTCGAGCTGTACCACCGACGCCGAGTGCGGCGGCGCGGCCAGCTCCTGCTTCTTCAACGTCTGCTACGCCACGGACCAGTGCAGCGTCACGCCCTACACCACGCCGACCATCGACATCGCGGCGATGCCCGGTGTCGCGTCGAGCATCACCGCACAGGTCAACGCCCAGGTCTCGGGCGGCGGGACGCCGCTCGCCGTGCTCTCGGGCGCGCTGACGTTCGCCAAGAGCCACGCGCAAGCGAACCCCACGCACAAGACCGCGGTGGTGCTGATCGCCGACGGCTTGCCGAACGAGTGTACCGGCTTCACGACGACGCCGGCCGACTACACGACCACGGCGAACGCGTACGCGACCGGCTCGCCGCCCATCAAGACGTACGTGATCGGCGTGGGCAACACCGCGAACGCCCAGACGCCCGCCGAGTGGAACCAGGTCGCCAGCGCCGGCGGCACGGGCACCGCGTACATCGCCAATACCGCCGCGAACGTCGCCACCGCTCTGGCCAGTATCCGCAGCGCGTTCAAGACCTGTCCGTGAGCCTTGAACCCGCGTGCCCCGGGCTGGCATGCTGCCGCCGTGCAGACGCTATCGAGCTACGTTGAAGGCAAGTGGGTAGAAGGCGCCGACGCCGGCGCCGAGCTGGTGAACCCCGCGACCGAGGAAGTGCTCGCGCGCGCCTCCTCCAACGGCGTCGACATCGAGCGCGCGCTCGGCTTCGCGAGGGACGCGGGCGGCCCCGCGCTCCGCGCGCTGACGTTCGCCGAGCGCGGCGCGCTGCTCGAGCAGATGAGCAAGACGATCTTCGCCGAGCGCGAGCGCTTGATCGATGTCGCCATCGCCAACGGCGGCAACACGCGCGGCGACGCCAAGTTCGACATCGACGGCGCGACGGGCACGTTGATGGCCTACGCCGAGCTCGGCAAGCAGCTCGGCGAGCGGCGCGTGCTGGTCGACGGCGATCCGTTCGACATCGCCGGCTCGCGCTTGCAGGGCTGGCACGTGCGCTCGCCGCGCCACGGCGTAGCCGTCCACATCGGTGCGTTCAACTTCCCGGCGTGGGGCTGGGCGGAGAAGGCGTCGTGCGCGCTGCTCGCCGGCATGCCCGTCTTCACCAAGCCCGCGACGAGCACGGCGCTGCTCGCCTGGCACACCGTCAAGCTGGTAGTCGACGCGAACATCCTGCCTGCCGGCTGCTCTCTTGTCTGTCCGGCGCGGCAGGCTCGCTGCTCGACCACCTGGGTTGGCAGGACGTCGTCGCGTTCACGGGCGGCAGCGCCACCGCGAAGAAGATCCGCAGCGGCGAGCAGGTCATCGCCCAGGGCGTGCACGTGAACATCGAGGCGGACAGCCTGAACGCCGCACTGCTCGCGCCCGGCGCGGGCGACGCGGCGTTCGATGCGTTCATCCGCAACGTGCACCGCGACATGACGCAGAAGACCGGGCAGAAGTGCACGGCGATCCGCCGCGTGATCGTGCCCGAGGCGGATCTCGACCGCGTGCGCGACCGGCTCGGCGCGGAGCTCGCGCGGAGCGCGGTCGGCAATCCAGCCCTCGACGACGTGCGCGTCGGTCCGGTGGCGACCGCTGCGCAGAAGCGCGACGTGCTCGCCGGCATCGCGCTCTTGCGCGAGCAGACGCGCGTGGCGTGGGGTGACCCGGACAAGCTCGCGCCCCTCGGCGTGCCTGCCGGCAAGGGCTACTTCGTGCCCGTGCTGCTGCTCGAAGCCAAGGACGCGCTGGCGGCAACGCACGTGCACGATCACGAGGTGTTCGGTCCGGTCGCGACGCTCCTGCCCTACGACGGCTCGGCGGAGCACGCCGCGCGCGTCGTACGCGCCGGCCAGGGGGGCCTGGTCGCGTCGATCTACGGCGACGACCGTGATTTTCTCGCGAAGAGCATCGAGGCGCTCGCGCCGTGGCACGGCCGGCTCGTGATCGTCGACTCGAAGATCGCCGACAAGTCGATCGCGCCGGGCACGGTGCTGCCGAACCTGCTGCACGGCGGCCCAGGGCGCGCCGGTGGCGGCGAAGAGCTCGGCGGGTTGCGCGGCATGGGGCTCTACCAGCAGCGCACGGCGATCCAGGGCAACGGACCGCTCGTCGCGCGGCTCTTGGGCGTGAGCTGACGGAGCGCGCGGTTCCGCGCCGCACCGGCATCCACCGGTGAGCGCAGCTCCACCCGCGCATGCGGAGAGTCTAGCTCAGCGCGCGATCCAGAGCCTTGAACGTCGTCGTGACGCCGCGGTGCAGGCCCTGGTGCCAGGCCGGCGCGTGCTCGATGCCGCCGTCGGGATGGATCAGGTCGATGATCGTCGCGCCGACCTTGGTCTTCGGCGTGAGCACCGCGCGCAACACGCCCTTGCCGTGATGCTCCGTCATCTGGCGGATCACGTCATCTTGCATGCGGGTGACGCGCTCCGCCATCTGGCGTTGGTCCAGGCCGAGCGTGGCGAAGTCGTCGCGGACCACGAAGCCGCCGGCCATGAGCAACATGATGCACTCGAACTGGAAGCGCGCCGTGCGGCGTGCCTCCGCCTTCTTCATGTTCTGGACCAGGCGCGGGATGTACATCACGCCCAGTCCCACGTGGCGCGACTCGTCGCGCTCGAAGTAGGGAAGAAGCTCCGTCAGGATCGGACACACGCCGCTCTCGCCGATGCGCCGGAACATCACGACCGCGTTGGTCTCGAACAGCAGCTGCATGCCGACCAGCTTGGTGGCCAGCGTTGGCGCGTCGAGCACCTTCTTCATGAGACGCCGCGGCAAGCCGCCAATCGGCGGCACCGGACCCAGCGCCATCACGTAGTCGCGCATCACGTAGAAGTGGCGCGCCTCGTCGAACACCTGCGCTGTCGCCGCCATCTTCGCGTCCGTGTCCATGATCTCCGAGCGCCAGATCGGCGGAGATGTTCCACGCCGCGAGCTCGCCCCACATCAACATGGTGAGCACGCGCGACAGCGCGGCGCGCGTCTCTTCCGGCATGCCCGAGCCGGGCGGGCCGTACTTGTCGATCAAGCCGCCGAGCACGGCCTTGCCGTCCCAGGCGTGCTGGTGCGTCAGGTGATACAGCCGCTCGAGCTTGCGCGTCTTGTCTGCGGCGCCGGCGATGATCGCGGGATCGACCAGCTCGTACGGGGGAAACGACGACGACGATGACATGCCCTACCTCTTCTCCGGGAAAATGCCGAACACCTCGAGCAACGCGGCCTCGCGGGCGATCGCTTCGATGTCGAAGGGACGATCCTCGTCGAGCGCCATGATCACGATCTTTTCGATGCCGCCGAGGAAGAAGCGCGCGACGAAGCGCTCGTCGAGCGGGCGGATCACGCCGGCAGCCTTCGCGGCGCGTAGCTCCGACTCCATGCGCCCGAGCACGGCTTCATCGATGCGCTTCAAGATGTCGTCGACCACGCCGTCGGCGCCGCGCCCGGAGCGGATCACGAGGCGCGCCGTGTCCGCGTCCTCGAACACCACGCGCAGGATGGTCGCGAAGCGCTTCTGCACGAACGCCACGGACTGCTCTTCCGTGGGACGGAAGCCCGGCGGCACACGCATCGGCCCGGGCTGCTCCGCCGCCTCCACGACGCGCGTCGCGATGCGATCGGCCAGCGCGACCAGCAGGTCGCGCTTGTCCTTGAAGTACTGGTACAGCGTCGCGCGCCCGATGTGTGCGCGCTCGCACACGTCCGCGATGCTGGTCGCGTGGTAGCCGTGCTCGGCGAACGCCGCGAGCGCGCAGTCGAGGATCTGGCTGCGGCGCTCGGCCGCGGGCTTGTAGGTGCGCCGCGCGCGCCGTTGCTTGCCGGCCGCGGAGGCGCGGCCCGGCGCGCGTCCTGCCAGAACTGACATGTCAGTTCTCATCGCGAGGCAGCATAGCCACGCCGCTAGCGGTGTCAACGCGGCCGCCGAATCGTGGTTGTAATTATTGGTAGTTATTGCTGTTTGTCGGTCTGGCGCGGAAACGCGCTACACCCTGGGCATGTCCCGCGCGCTGCTCCTGCTGCTCGCCTTCGGCGCGGCGGCAGCGTGTACGTCGAACCACGACGCGCTCGCGGTGCACCCGGACGCCAGCGGCGGCAGCGGTGGCGGCAAGATCGACGCCGGTGCGGACGCCGACGCGGGCGGCGCGGGCGGAAGCGGCGGCGCGTCCGGTGCCGCCGGCGACGCCGGCGACACCGGACCATGGCGGCTGACGCTCGTGCACGGCGTGGTCGACGCGCCGCGGATCTGGTTCTGCTTCGCGCGTGCCGGCGTCGTCACGGGAACGCCGCTGCCGAACGGCGGGCTGGCGTACGGCGCGTCGGTCGCGCTCGACGCGGTTCCGGGCATCGATCCCGCGACGGATGCGCTGCAGCCGGTGGTGATCGCGGCGGACGCGCCGCTCGTCGCGGGCCAGGACTGCGCGACGCTGATCGCGGCAGCCGGCGCGCCGGCGGAAGCGGGCACCGCTGGCGCGGGCGGTGCCGGCGGCGCGAGCGGCGCGGCGGGCGCGAGCGGCGCGGCGGGCGCGAGCGGCGCGGACGGAGGCATCGACGCCGCCGCCGGTGGCGCCGGAAGCTCCGGCGCCGCCGGCAGCGACGCCGGCAGCGACGCGGCGTCGGACGCCGACGCCGCGAGCGACGCGCCGGCCGACGTCGCGCCGCCCGAGCCTCCCGTGCTGCGCGCGTTGCCGCTGCCGGTGCTCCCCGCCGGCACGCTCGCCGACAGCGCGAGCTATCTGATGGTCGCCAGCGGATGCATGGGCGGACCGGGGCTCGACGACAGCCTGGGCGAGGCCGTGTGCGGTATCGGCTACAGCGGCGCCACGCCGACGCTCGCGCCGGTGGTCGTCGTGATGTCGCGGGCGACCGCCAGCGGCGCCCTCGGACTGCAGGTCGTGCACGCTTCGCGCGGCACGGACGCGTTCGAATCTCGTGTCCGCGCCGCCCGACAAGAGCGGGCTCGCCACGGTGACGATCGCGAAGAAGGTACTACCGGGCTCGATCGCGCCGCGCCCGCCGGCGTTCGGCTTCGCGCTCGCCGATCTCGGATCGCCGCTCGGCGACTCGAAGCTCCAGCTCACGGCGCCGGCCGCCGGCGTCGTCGAGCTCGAGCAGCCGTGGTCCGACGCGCTGGCCGCTAGCGCGATCTCCGGGCTGGCCGACGGGCACACGTACGCGCTCGTCTACGTGGGGCCCCGTGCCGACGTCGCGGCGCAGAAGTGGTGGAACGCGCCGCTCTTCACCGTCGTCGACACCGCGCCGCCGTAGCGCTCGCAGACGATTTCTGGATCCGCCGGATCAGTGCTGGAGCGAGATCTCGGCGAGCTTCATCCGCGCCTCGTTCATCAGCGGACTGCCGGGGAAGCGGCGGATGAACGAGCGCAGCGCGCTCTTCGCGTCGTTCCACGCCTGGATGTCGATCTCGCTCTCGGCCAGGAGCAGCGTCGCGTCGTCCATCACGTCCTTGTCGGGCGATGCTTCGCTGAGCTGCTTCAGGATCGGGATCGCCTCGCGCTGGCGGCCGAGCTGGCGGAGCGCGTTGGCGAGTTGGTACTCCGCTTGCGGGCTGTGCGCGGCGTTGTCCTTGTACTTCAGCGAGTCGCGGAACGACTGCTGCGCCTCGTGCCAGCGCCCGGTGCGCGTCTCGTCGAGGCCCGCCTGGTAAGCGATCAGCGACAGCTCGTTCTCGGCGCGCTCGTAGGCGTCGGCGAACACGGCCTTCTCGGTCGCCGTCAGCGGCAGCGCCTTCACCTCGTCGTACTGCTCGACGATCGCCTGGCGCTTGTGGTGCGCGATCAGCGCGTAGAACTCGCCGGCCTTGCGGCTCGCGCGGGAGCGCGCCTCCTCGCGATCCTGCGCGGCCTTGAGATCCGCCTGCACCTGGACGAGCTTCGCGGCCGTGTCTTTCGTCTCCGAGCGCACGGAGTCGACGCGCGCGTCCCACGCGAACTTGAGCGCGATGAACAGCACCGTGATCGTCACCACGTAGGCCGTGGCGCTGTGGACGAAGATGCGCCGTTCGTAGCCCTGCTGGCGCTTGGCGATGCTCTTGAGATCGGCGGCGAGGGCGTTGACCAGGTTGTTGGTCTTGATCACGAGCGAACGGCTCTCGACGATCTCGCGCTTGATTTCCTCCAGCTCGTACTCGTCCATGCTTTGGGCTCTCGGGGCTCGACCGGGGAGTATCGCCGGAGCCCCGGGCCGGCAACAAAGGCGGCGGCGGAGGGCCGGAGGCGGGTGCCGGCGGGCTGATTTTGGGCCGGTCCGGCGCGGAAAACGCTCGGGGAGCTTGAATGTGCGGCGATCCCTGGCTAGAGCGGGGGGCGCCAAGGCCGGGGTGGCCCCGCCGCGGCACCGAACCCCCTCCTCACGCGGGGATCTACTGGAGCCTCATGGATACGAGCGACATCCGCAAGGGTCTGAAGTTCATGGTCGACGGGCAGCCGTACATCGTCGTCGACTTCCAGTTCGTGAAGCCCGGCAAGGGCCAGGCCTTCACGCGCACGAAGATGAAGAACATGCTCACGGGCGGCAACCTCGAGCGCAACATCCGCTCGGGGGAGAAGCTCGAGCCCGCGGACGTCGAGGACCGCACGCTCTCCTTCATCTATCCCGAGGGCGAGATGTTCGTGTTCATGAACTCGACCACGGGCGAGCAGCTCAGCGTGCACAAGGACGCCGTGGGCGACGCGGCCGACTTCCTGATCGACGGCATCGACGTCACGATCACGATCTACAAGGGCAACCCGGTGAGCGTCTCGCTCCCGCCGCACATCACCGTGCAGGTCGTCGAGACGGAGCCGGGCATCAAGGGCGACACCGCCACGAACGTGACCAAGCCCGCGAAGATCAGCAGCGGCGCCACGGTGCCCGTGCCGCTCTTCATCAACGAGGGCGACTGGATCAAGGTCGACACGCGCAGCTGCAGCTACCTCGAGCGCACCAAGGCGCCGTGAGCGAGCGGCCCAGCTCGAGGACGCCAACGGGCGCGTGATCGACGAGCCCGCGCCCTTCCAGCACACGGGCCCCCGGGCCGCGAAATAGCTCCCGCGGTAGCTCGCGCCGCGGGATACCGCGCCGGACCGGCAAGGCGATCTGTCACGGACGGCGCGCGAGGAGCACATGCGCGCCGTCGACGCACGCCACGGCCTTGGCGTCGTCGGCGACGGTACAGCCGGCGATCGTCTTCGCGTCGAGGCCCGCACCGGTCCACAGCGCGGGCTTGCCCGGGCCCGTCACGAGCACGCCACCGACGCTCGGCGTCGCGAGATAGCGGCCGTCGGGCGAGCGCGGCGCGCCGGGGTGTCCGGGCTTCATCGTCGCCGCGGCGTCGCTCTGGTGCGGACCGACGAGCGATCCGGCGACGAGCGCTTCCAGCCCCTTGCCGCTCCAGGCGACGGGCACGCGCGGCAGGTGCGCGTCGAACGCGCCGTGGGCACAGCTGCCGGGGCGCGGCGCGAGGACGCCCGTCGGTACCGGCGGCAGGGGCGCGCTGCCGCCGCCCTGGAACGCGAGCTCGACGTCGGGGTTCTCGCACGGATACTGCACGCCAATCCAACGCGCGCCGTCGGACCCGGTGACGGCGAGTGGCCACGCCACCACGCCGGCCTCGGCGCCGAGCGCTTGTTCGCTGCCGTCGGGCGCGACACGCACGACGCCGCTTGCGCTCTCCACCAGCAGCGCGCCGTCGCCGTCGAAGCGGATCGGGTTCCAGCGCGGCTCGGAACCGCCCGCGGCGACCGTCGCGGAGAGCGTCTTCACGTCCGGGACGACCACGCGGGGCGCGGCCTTTTCGAACGCGCTCTGCATGCGCTGCCTGATCTTCGCCGACGCCGGCGCGAGGTACCAACCGTCGCGCAGCAGCACCGCGCCGGCCTCGCGCACGTCGCCTTGCGTCAGCGCGGCCTGCAGCTCGGCGAGGGCGAGGCGATCGACGGCGAGCTGCTGGCCGCCGCAGCGGAACGTCGCCCCCTCGCGGTCGAACAGCCGCGCCACGCCGCTCTCGCCGCAGATCGTCCACATCAAGCGCCGCGTGTTGGCGACCCGCTCCGCCACCGACGCGCTGCCGAGCTTCTGGCGCGATCGCACCGACGCGCCGGCGGACTGGCGCTCGAACGAGGCCGTGGGCTCGTCGGCCTCGCGGGACGGACCGGCGGTTCGATCGAGCCAGATCAGCTGCGCCGTGGCGGGGTAGCGCGACCCGGACGCGCCGACGGTGACCGACAGATCGACGTCGTCATGACCGTCGCCGTCGCGATCGCTCGAGTCGATGGACAGCGCCAGGCTCTCGCCGCTCGCCGCTTCCGCGACGCGCAGCTCGAGCAGCACCGGCCGATCCGGCGACGCCGGCGAGACGACGAGCAGCGCACGCGTCGGCGCGCGTGCTAGCAGCGCCGTCTTGCAGTGCGCCGACGCGTCGAGCGTGACGGAGTGCGGCCCGCTGCCGGTGAGCTCCGCCGTCAGCGCGCAGTCGGGGCCCGACGGCACGAAGCCGGGCAGGGAGGCGAGCCGGCGCGGCTTGTCGCCGGTGCCCGGATAGAGCCAGAGCTCGCCCGGCGACGCGGTCGGCGCGCGCGGCGTCACCGGCAGCGTCCACACCACGTCGTCGGCGTGACCGTCGCCGTCGACGTCCATGCTCACCGCGCGCTCGAGCACGCGGCCGTCGGGAGCGGCGATCTCGCGCTCGCCGGGTTTCCAGTGCGTCGCGCCCTTCGGTGCCAGGGTGGCCTTCACCGGTGCGAAGCCCGGCTTCTGCGCGGCCGACGCGCTGGCGCTTGTCGCCGCGCTCGCGCTGGCCGGCGGCAGCGCCTCCGGCAGTGGCGCCGACACCGCGCCGAACGGCGTGTAAGGCTTGTCCTCGTTGCAGCCCTTGCAGGCGGGAAGAGCGGCGAGAAAGCACACACACAGCAGAACGACCCCGCGCCGCACGGAGCGCGCCGGCGGCGGGGCCTCGAGGGTCGGCGAAGCGCGCCTGCGATGGGCGGAGCGGGAGGTCAGGATCCCTTGAACTCCGGCTTGCGCTTCTCCAGGAACGCTCGAGTGCCCTCGCGCTCGTCCCAGGAACCGAACAGCGCGCCGAAGGCGGTCGCTTCCAGCTCGTTGGCCGTGACCAGATCGGCGTCGAAGCCGCGGGCCATGACGCGCTTGCTCGACGCGACGGCGAGGGGCGCCTTGGTCGCGATCTTCTGGGCGATGGCGCGCACCGCCGGCATCAGCTCGGCGTGCGGCACGACGCGGTTCACCAGGCCGATCTCCAGGGCGCGGGCCGCGTCGACCGTGTCGCCGGTGTAGATGAGCTCGCGCGCGCGGCCGAGCCCGATGCGGCGCGCCAGGCGTTGCGTGCCGCCGAAGCCTGGCATCAAGCCCAGGTTCACCTCGGGCTGGCCGAACTTGGCCTTGTCGGACGCGACGATGAAGTCCGCGCACAGCGCGAGCTCGCAGCCGCCGCCGAGGGCGAAGCCGTTGACCGCCGCGATGATCGGACATGGCGCCTGCTCCATCTGCCAGCCCACGCGATGCCCCGCGTCGGCGAAGGCCTTGGCCTGGGCCGGCGTCATCTCGCTCATCTCCGCGATGTCCGCGCCGGCGACGAAGGCCTTGTCGCCCGCGCCCGTGAGGATCGCGACGCGCGGCGCCGGATCGTCGCCCTGGGGGAAGCGCAGCGCCTGCATCACCACCGTGAGCTCGCGCACGACGGTGGACGAGAGCGCGTTCAGCTTGTCGGGGCGGTTGATGGTGATGGTGACGATCGCGCCGTCGCGCTCGACCAGGAGGGTTTCCAGCTTGTCCATGGCTATCTCTCGAAGGCGCGGCCGGTCTTCTGCCCGCGCTCGTCGTAGGTGTAGAAGCCGCGCCCGACCTTCTTGCCGTACCAGCCGGCGGCGACCAGGTTGCGGAGCAGCGTCGCGGGCCGGTACTTGTCGTCGCCGAACTCGCGGTGCAGGACCTCGGAGATGCTGAGCAGCGTGTCGAGGCCGATCAGGTCCGCGAGCTCCAGCGGTCCCATCGGATGATTGAGGCCGAGCTTCGCGCCGACGTCGATGTCCTCCGGCGTGCCCAGTCCCTCCTGCAACGCGAAGCACGCCTCGTTCAGGAACGGGATCAGCATCCGGTTCACGACGAAGCCGGGCTGGTCCTTGCTGGTGATCACCGTCTTGCCGAGCTTGCCGGCGAGCTCGCTGATGGCGTCGGTCGTCTCCGCGCCGGTCTGCACGCCGCGCACGATCTCGACCAGCTTCATCAGCGGCACCGGGTTCATGAAGTGCATGCCGATGACCTTGTCGGGGCGCGACGTCTGGCCGGCGAGGCGCGTGATCGAGATGCTCGAGGTGTTGGACGCGAGGATCGCGTCCGGCTTCATCTTCTGGTCGGCCTTCTTGAAGATGCCGATCTTCAGCTCGCGATCTTCCGTCGCCGCTTCCACGACCAGATCGGCTCGCTCGAAACCGTCGAGCTCCGGGCCGACCGGCGTGATGTGCGCCGAGCAGCGCGTCGCGCGCGGCGGCGTCCACGCGCCCCTTCTCCACGAGCTTGCCCAGGATCTTCGCGATCTTGTCCTTGCCCGCCTGCGCGCGCTCCACGCTCGCGTCGCTGAGCAGCACGCTGTAGCCCTTGTCGGCGCACACCTGCGCGATGCCGCCGCCCATCTGTCCGGCGCCGATGACGCCGATGGTCTTGATGTCGCTTGCCTTCATGATGAGCGGGGCGTACTCGTCCGGCCCGCCGCGCGCAACCCCGGCGTACCCGCCCCATGACCGCGCCCACCTCCCGCGCCGTCGCGCTGATCCTGGTCGCGGCGCTGTGCTCTGCCGCCTGCGCGCCGAGCGCCGTGAACGTTCGCGAGCGCGCGATCATGCTGGCGGACAAGGGCGACTGGGACGCGTCCATCCGCGAGCTCCGCACCTTCATCGACAAGCACCCGCCGGCCGTCGCCGAGCGCCGCTTGCTGATCCGCATCCAGGCGTTGAAGGGGGACTTGGGGTCGGCCCGGCGCGAGGCAGAGCAGTTGGCGAAGCTCCTCGGGCCGACCAGTCCGGTGCCGTGGATCGAGCTGGGGCACGCCTACGAGCTGTCGCACCGCTACGAGGAGGCGATTGCCCTGTACGACCGCGCCGCCGAGGTCGCGCCGCGCGATCCCGCTGGACCTCGCGAGGGCGGGATGCGAGCGGCGCGCTGGGGCGAGGTCGAGCTCGCCGAGCCGCGGCTCGCCGAGGCGTTGCGGCGCGATCCGCGCGACGCCGCCGTGTGGCACGCGCTGGGCCTGGTCCGGGCGAAGCAGGGTGATCGCGCCGGCGCGCGCGAGGCCTACGAGTCAGGGCTGCGCGCCGATCCCCAGGCGCTCGAGAACCGCGTCGGCCTCGCGACGCTTGCGCTCGCTCGGGGCGACGCCAGCGCCGCGCTCGCGCAGTACGACGCCCTCGTCGCCGCGCGCCCGCGCTTCGCCGACGCGCGGCTCGGCCGCTCGCTCGCTCTCATCGAGCTCGGTCGCCTGGACGAAGCAGAGCGCGCGCTCGGTGAAGCGACGCGCCTCGGCGCCGACCGGCGCGCAGTCGCCGCGCAGCGACGCTTGCTCCGCGAGCTGCGTCGACGTTCCGGCCCGGCCGCGTCGAGGCTCGACGCCGGCACGCCGGCGCCGGCGCGTCGAGGCTCGACGCCGGCCCAGCCGCGTTGAGCCGCGCCGCCGGTGCGGCGGCGGAGAAGCGTCGCGGCGCGCCGCCGGTGCGGCGGCGGAGAAGCGTCGCGGCGCGCCGCCGGTGCGGCGGCGGAGAAGCGTCGCGGCGCGCCGCCGGTGCGGCGGCGGAGAAGCGTCGCGGCGCGCCGCCGTTGCACTCGGGACTCCGGAGCGCGGGATACCGCGCCGGACCGGCAGGATCGCCCGACGGCTCATCTCCCTTGTCCGTGCGCCCGCTCGTCTCGAGGTGCGCCCGCGTGCTTCGAGGTGGGCCCGCGCGCGGAGACGGCCGGACGGCCTCGCCCGGCGGTGGGGCAGAGCGTGTGGACGGCGGCGTCGGAGCGCGGCCGGATGGGTCGCCGGATGCCGCGTCGCAGGGCGCACAGGACGCGGCGGTGATGGGGACCGGCGCGACGCTGGAGGAGGCGACGGACGCCGCGTTGAAGGGGGCGATCGACGCCGCGTCGGAGGGGGCGTCGGACAGGGTCGGACGGCCGCCCAAGCGCGCGCGTCCCCCTGGAGAATCGCGGATTTGCAAGTCTTGTAACCCCCACATCAGCAGCGTACTCTCGGCCCCCCTCTCACAGCTCTCACAGCGGCATTTCACGGGTGGAGAATGGATTCCCAGAAGATCCGCGCGGCGCTTGGCCATCTGCAGGAAGACCCTGACTCGAACGAGGGCTGGCAGTCGCTCAAGGAGGCGACCTCAGCCCCCGACGGCGACTTGTCCACGCCCGACCTCCTGCATTTGTTGCAGGCTGCGCGGGAGCAGCATCAGGAACGCGGCGAGTGGGACGCCGTCGCGGCGCTCCTCGAGCTCGAGACGGAGCATGCCGCGGGCAGCGACGCCGAGCCGGGTCTGCTCGCCGAGCTCGCTCGCGTGCTGGAAACCGAGCTGTTGGACGAGGACGGCGCCGGCGTCACCCTGCTGAAGCTGCTGGAGCTGCGGCCCGACGACACCGCGGTCGAGACCGCGCTCGAGGAGAGCGAGGGCAAGCGCGGTCGCTGGCGCGACCTGGTCACGACCTACGTCGGCGAGGCCGAGCAGGCGCCGGACGACGTCTACAAGAGCTCGATGTTGATGCGCGCGGCGGAAATGGAGCTGCGTTTCGGTTCCGGCGACGCCGAGCTTTCCAGCATCGTCGATCGCCTGGAGCAGGCGTTGCGGCTCGACCCCACGAACGAGCGGGCGGGCCGGATGCTCGAGCGCATCTTCCGCAAGGCCGGACGTTGGGACGACGTGGCCCGCGTGCTCGAGCGCATGGCGAACCGCACCGAGACGCCGGCGGCACGCGTGCAGGCCGGCATCCGGCTGGCCCGCCTTTGCGCGCACAAGCTCGACGACCGCGCGCGCGCCGTCGAGGCGTACGAGAAGCTCCTGAACGACCACGCCGCGCACCCGGAGGCGATGAGCTTCCTGTCCGAGTACTACTCCAAGGAGGAGCGCTGGGACGATCTGGTCGCGTTCTACGAGAAGAACCTGGCCGGGCAGGACACCGCCGACGCCGGGCGCCTCGGCGACATGCTCCAGATCGCCATGCTGCACTGGCGTATGCGCCAGAAGCCGGCGGACGCCGAACCGTGGTTCGAGCGCATCTCGAAGATCGAGCCCGCGCACCCGGGGATGCTCGACTTCTACCGCGAGTACAGCGGTCAGCTCGGCGACGACGCACGGCTCATCGAGGTGTTGCAGGGCGCGCAGCGCGTGATCAAGGACGGCGCCCAGCGCGCCACCCTCGGCGCGGAGCTCGCGAAGCTGATGGAGGGCCAGGAGAACGCCCAGAAGGCGATCGAGCAGTACAAGACCGTGCTGCGCCAGGACCCGGACAACGAGGACGCGCGCGCTGCGCTCAAGCGTCTGTACACGCAGACCCAGGGCTACAACGCGCTCGTCGAGCTGCTTCGTCAGGAGCTCGAGCGCACGCCCGCCGAGCAGTACGAGAAGCGGCTGGGCATCCTGCGCGACGTGGCGACGGTGTACCGCCAGTTCATCAAGAGCGAGACGGCGCTGGTCACGGTCCTGAACCAGATCGTCCAGCTCGACGAGAAGCTCGACGAGAACGACATCGAGGAAGTGCGCGAGCTCGCACATCTGTACGAGAAGCTCGGGCGCTGGCGCGAGCTCCTGACCACCCAGCTCAAGCTGGCCGAGCTCGTGCCGGACCTCGAGGAGAAGAAGTCGCTCTACCGCTCGGCCGCGCGCCGCTGGCTCGAGCAGTTCTCCAACGTCCAGAACGCCACCGAGGCCTACGAGGCCCTGGTCCACGTCGCGCCGGGCGATCGCGAGGCGCGCGAGCGCCTGGAGGAGCTGTATCGCAAGCGGCGCGCGTGGCCGCAGCTGTACGATCTGTTCGAGCGCGAGCTGGCGGCGTCCGACGGTTCGGAGCGCGTCGCGATCCTCAAGGAGATGGCCCAGCTCGCTGCCGAGCGACTCAACCGCGGCGCCGACGCGGTGAAGCTGTACCGCGAGGTGCTCGAGCTCGACCCCACTCGTGGCGAGGTGCTCGACGCGCTCGAGCGCTACGCCGAGCGCAACCGCGACTGGCCGACGCTGGCGGACGTGCTCGAGCGCCGCGTCGACGCAGACGGAGGACGAGCGACGCGAGACTGGCCGTGCTGCAGAAGCTCGGCAGCGTCTACGGCGATCACATGGACGACCCGACGGCCGCGGCGGGCGCCTGGCGGCGCGTGCTGGAGCTCTCGCCGGGGCATCACCGCGCGCTGCGCGTGCTCCGCGACGCGTATCTGCAGAGCGGCGACTACGCGGGCCTCGAAGAGCTGTACGGCTCGCAGAACGACTGGGAGGGCCTGGCGGAGGTCCTGAGCACCGCCGCCGATCGTGGCAAGGACGCGAGCACGAAGATCGATCTGTCGTATCGCGCCGCCGCGGTCTACGAGGACCGGCTCGCGCAGCCGGACCGGGCGTTCCGCTCCTACGAGCGCATCCTCGCCGCCGATCCGTCGGACGCGCGCGCGGCCCGCGCGCTGATTCCGCTCTACGAGCAGGACGAGAAGTGGGCGCGGCTTCCCGCGCTGTACGAAGTGCTGCTCGACCAGTCCGAGGACGAGGCGGAGAAGATCGATCTGCTCGGGCAAGCTGGTGGACGTCACCGGCGCGCGCCTGGCCGATCGCAAGGCGGCGGCCGCGTACGCGCGTCGCGCCTACGACCTCGCGCCGGACAACGAGCAGGCGCTTGCCACCTTCGAGAGCGCGACGCGCGCGGCAGGCAGCTGGGAGCCGTTCGTCGAGGCCCTGGAGGCGCGCCTGGCGTCGCCCGCCGCCGCCACGCCGGAAGGCGGCCGAGGGCGGCAACAAGAAGCGCGGCCGCAAGAAGAGAAGGGCGACGAGCGCGGCGCCCGCCGCCGACCAGCGACACGCGCGCCATCGAGCTCAAGCTGGCGCGCGTGTACGCCGAGGAGCTGGGTCGGCAGCGACCAGGCCGTCGCCATCGTACAAGCGTCTGCTCGAGCGGAATCCGGCCGACGACGAGGCCGCGCAGGCGCTGGAGATGATCCTGCGCCGGGAAGATCGCCGCGACGAGCTGCGTTGGCTGCTCGGGTCTGCGCGTGGAGCACACCGTCGGCGACGACGTGCGGGTGCAGATTCTCCGCAGCTGGGCCGACCTCGAGGAGGACGTGTTCGAGTCGCCGGAGCAGGCCGCGGCGTTGTATCGCCGCGTGCTCGAGATCGCGCCGGACGACAACGCCGCCGTGGCGGCACTGCCGCGGCTGTTGCTGGTCGCCGGTGACGCCGCGGGCGCGGCCGAGGTCCTCGAGCAGCATCGCGAGCAGCTCGACGGACGAGTCGCGTGCGGCACGCGAGGTGCAACTCGCGGAGCTGTATCTCGACAAGCTGGACCGGCCCGCCGACGCGTTGGCGTCGGCGGTGAGCGCGCTCGAGCTGTCCGAGCACGATCCCCAGGCGATGAGCGTCCTCGAGCGCTTGCTCGACAAGCCGGAGACGCGCGGCGCGGCGGCCCGCGTGCTGGCCGAGCAGTATGCGTCCGGTGGCGAGGCACGTCGCGAGACCCAGGCGATCGAAGTCCTGCTCGAGCAGACCCAGGACAAGGCCGCGCGCCTCGACCTCTACGGGCGCCTCGCCGACGTCCACGAGGAGAAGCTGGGAGCCTTCGGCAGCGCGCTCGACGCGATCCTGAAGGCCGTCGGCGAGTACCCCGAGGAGCTGCGCTCTGGGATCGCGCCGATTCCCTGGCGACGCTCGCCGGCAGGCCCACGGATCTGGCCGAGGCGTTCCGCGACGTGCTGCGGCGCGACCTGCCCGAGCTCGTCGAGGCCGAGCTGTGCGAGCGCGCCGCGCGCCTGCACGAAGACCGGCTCGGCGATCCCATGGGCGCCACGCCGTACCTCGAGAAGGCGCTGGCGCTCGACCCGGGCAACGAACGCGCGTTCGCGCGGCTGAAGGACATCCTCACCGCGGCGGAGCGCTGGGGCGAGCTCGAGGCGCTCTACGATCAAGGCTTCGCAAGCCACCGACGACATCGGCTCGTCGCATCGAGATGCTGGTCGAGGTCGCGTTGATCTGCGAAGAGATCATCGAGGACTCGGACAAGGCGACGCGCTACTACGAGCGCATTCTCGAGCTGGATCCGATCCACGACACCGCGGTGCGCGCGCTCGACCGTCTCTACGCGCGACAGGAGCGCTACGTCGATCTGGCGGCGCTGCTCGAGCGCCGTCTGGACACCGCGACCGGCGACGACATGCTCGAGCTCAAGCTGCGCCTCGCGAGCATCCAGCTCGAACGCCTGCACGAGCCGAGCAAGGCCATCCTCCACGTCGAAGACGTGCTGCGCGAGCGCCCCAACGACTACGAGGCACGCGAGCTCGGCGAGAAGATGCTGGAGATCGGCAGCCTGCGTGCTCGCGCGGCCCGCATGCTCGAGAGCGTGTACGAGGCGCGCGACGAGATCCGCGATCTGGTGCGCGTGCTCGGCATTCGTCTCGAGGAGCTCGATGCCGCGCTCGGCGCCGAGGGGGCCGAGCCCGATCCCGTGCGCGAGGACGAGCGCCGCGACCTGCTCCGGCGCGTAGCGCTGCTGCGCGACGAGCGGCTTCACGACGACGAGTCGGCGTTCGGCTCGATTGCACGGCTCGTTCCGCTCGACCCGCTCGACACCGACTCGCGCGAACGCTTGCTGGAGGTCGGACGTCGGCTCGGCGCCCACGAGCGCGTGGCCGACGTGCTGACCGCGGCGGCGGACAACGCCGACACCTCCGGGCTCAAGGGCGAGATCTTGATGCAGGTCGCCCGCATCTACGAGGATTTGCTGAACGACGCGACCAAGGCCGAGGCCACCTACCGTCGCATCAGCGAGCTGGACGACACCGACGCCGATCTGGTGCTCCCGGCGGCTCGTGCGCTGGAGCGGATCTACATCGGGCTCGGAGAACACAAGAAGCTCGCCGCGACCTTGAAGACGCAGGTGCGCCTGGAGCAGGACGGGGACGCGCGGCGCGAGCTGCTCGGGCGTCTGGGCGAGCTCTGCCAGAGCGTGCTCGACGACAGCGAGGGCGCCATCGACGCGTGGCGGACGCGCGCCGAGGAAAACCCCACCGACGAGGCCGCGCTCTCGGCGCTCGACCGGCTCTACGAGCAGGCGGGGCGCTGGCGCGATCTGGTGCAGGTGATCGAGCGTCGGCGTGACGCCGCCGACGACGGGCAGGCCCGCCGCACGTTGATGACGCGCGCGGCCGAGGTGCTCGCGGCGAAGCTCGAGAGCGTGCCGGAAGCGATCGACGCGTGGCGCGCCGTGATCGACGAGTTCGGTCCCGAGGCGGCAGCGCTATCGGCGATCGAAGCCCTGTACGCGGCGGCCGAGCGCTGGCCGGAGCTCGGCGACGCGTACGAGCAACATCTGGACATCGTCGAGGATGACGCGGCACGCCTCGACCTGCTGGCGAAGCTCGGCGATCTGCGTCGCGATCATCTCGGCGAGCTCGGGGGCGCGCTCGAGACGTATCGGCGCGCGCTCACCATCGACACCAGCCACGGCGCCAGTCGCACCGCGCTGGAGAAGCTCCTCGAAATCGACGACGTGCCGACGCGGCGCGAGGCCGCACAGATCCTCCGCCCGATCTACGAGGCCGACGGCGACCACGAGCGCTTGCTCAAGGTGCTGGAAATCGACGTCGAAGCCGCTGAAGACCCGGTCACCCGCCTCGAGCTCCTCGAGACGGCGATGCGGGTCGCCGAGGGACCGATCGGCGACGCGGGCCGGGCCTTCGGCTATGCCGTGCAAGCCGTACGCGAGGCCGTCGGGCACACCGATCTCGAGCCCTGGCTCGAGCACCTGGAACGGCTGTCCGGTGCCACCCAGCGCCAGGGCGAGTACGTCAAGCTGCTGACCGACGTCGTTTCCGACATCTTCGACGGCGACGTCCAGCTCTCCGTCACGCTCAAGATCGCCGATCTGGCCCGCCGCCAGCTCGCCGACCGCGAGCTTGCCCGCGAGTACTACCAGAAGGCGCTGGAGTTGCGCGCCGACGACCGCAACGCGCTGACCGCCCTCGAGTCGCTCTACGAGGAGGCCGGCGACGCCCAGAGCTTGCTCGAGATCCTGGAACGTCGGGTGGAGATCGCCGACAGCGACGAGGAAAAGCGTCAGCTCCTGTTCCGGCGTGCACGACTGCTCGCCGAGGTGCTGAACGACAACGCGCGCGCCATCGAGGCCTACGAGACGATTGTCGATCTGGGCCTGGACAATGACGCGCTGGCTGCGCTCGAGAAGCTCTACACCGCGGAGCAGCGCTGGGTGGATCTGGTCGAGCTGTACCAGCGCCAGCTCGACGCAAGCGAGACGCCCGAGCTGCACGTGAAGATCGCCGAGGTGGCGTCGCGGCGCCAGAACGAGCTCCCGCGCGCGTTCGACGAGCTGGAGCGGGCGCTCGACATCGAGCGCCAGCACGAGGGCACCATCGGCGAGCTCGAGCGTCTGCTGTCGGAAGCGCCCGACGCGGAATACCGTGCGCGCGCGGCTTCCCTGCTCGAGCCCGTGTATCTGCTCCGCGCTGACTTCACCAAGGTGATGGATTGCATCCGGGCGCGCCTGGAGTTCGTCAGCGATCCCGACGAGCGCCGCGACCTGCTGCAGCGTCTGGCGCAGCTCTACGAGGAGCAGAAGGAGGACTACGTCTCCGCCCTCGAGACCACCGCCAAGCTCCTGCACGAGGATCTCGCCAACGAGGAGACGATCGGCGAGCTGGAACGCCTGGCGAAGGTTGCCGGCGCCGAGAAGCGGCTGGCCGAGATATATGCGGCGGAGCTGGAGCAGGTGGTCGGCGACGACCCAGCCAGCGCGCGGCTCTCGCGCCGCACCGGCGAGATCTTCGCGCAGCTCGGCGACAACGATCGGGCGCTGTCGTTCTACCGGCGCGCGCTCGCGTTCGAGCCGGACAACCGCCACCTGTTCGACGCGGTCGACGCGATCCTCACCCGAACGGGCGGACACGAGGAGCGGGTCCAGCTGTACCGCGACGCCCTGGAGCACCGCTACGAGCCCGCGGAGCGGCTCGAGACGCTGCACGTGATCGCCGAGCTCCAGCGCGACAAGCTGGAGCAGATCGACGAAGCGATCGAGACTTATCGTTCCGCGGTGGAGGTCGAGGAGGCAGACGCGCGGGCGCTCGACGCGCTGACCGATCTCTACCGTCAACGCGAGCGTTGGGACGATCTCGCGGAGCTGTACCTGCGTCGCGCCGAGCAGTCGGAATCCGCCGGCGTGGCGGCGACGCACCGGCTCGCGCTGGCGCGGCTGCTCAAGAAGCAGCTCGGGGACACCGAGCGCGCGATCGACCAGCTCGACGAGATCGTCCGCAGCGCGCCTGGCAACACCGAGGCCGTCAAGGAACTGGAAGTGCTCCTCGACGACGAGGCGCACAAGGAGCGTGTCGTGGAGATCCTCCGCCCGCTATACGAGGCGGCGGACGACTGGCGGCACTTGATCAAGCTGAACGAGGATCGTTTCTCGCTCGCCGAGGACGAGGGCGAAAAGGTCGCCGTGCTGCGCGAGACGGCACGCTTGTGGGAGGAGCGCGCCAGCGATCTTGTCCGCGCGCAGCGAGCTCTCGGCGTCGCGTTGGAGATCGACCCGGACGACGCCGACGTGCGCGGCGAGTTCGAGCGCATGGTCGAGGCGAACCAGGACTGGGGCGCGCTCGCCGAGGCCTACACCGCCGTGCTCGAGGCGAAGCCGGACGTCGTGAGCAAGCGCGATATCCTGGCGACGCTGGCCCGCGTTCACGACGAGCGGCGCGACGATCCGCGGCGCGCGCTGGACGCGTACGCCAGCCTCCACGAGGTCGAGCCCTCGGAGCTCGCGCCGCTCGAGAAGATGGAGCGTCTCGCGACCCTGCTCAGTGACTGGCAGATCGTCGTGCGTGCGCTGACCGCCAAAGCCGACCTCCTGCTCGAGGACGAAGAGCGAGCGAGCGTGTGGCGGCGCATCGGCGAGGCCAAGCGCGACATGCTCGAGGATCGCGACGGCGCTATCGCCGCCTACGGTCGCGCGCTCGAGCTCGAGCCCGATAGCGCCTTCACCATCGACTGCTTGATCGAGCTCCGCGAGGCCGGCGGTGACGCCGAGCCGCTGGTCGAGCTGTACGAGCGGCGCGTCGAGCTGTGTGACGAGGACGACGAGGATCTCAAGTACAACCTGCTGGTCGCCGCCGCGTCGGCCTACGAGAAGAAGCTCGACGATCGGCCGCGCGCGATCGATGCGCTGGCGCGTGCGCTCGCCGTCAAGCCCGGCGATCGCAGCGTCCTTTCGTCCCTCGACGAGCTCTACAAGGCCGAGCAGATGTGGCCCGAGCTGCTCGAGAACCTGCGCCTCGAGGCCAGCACGGCCGAGAGCCCGGAGGAGCGCGCGCGCCTGCGCAAGCAGATGGGCGCGCTGCTCGCGGAGCAGATGCAGAGCTACGAGGACGCGCTCGAGGTCTATCGGCAGGTTCTCGACGAGTCGCCCGACGATCGCGAGACGGTCGACGCCGTCCGCGCGATCGGCAAGGAGCACGACGACCTGCGGCCGACCGTGGCCGGCATCCTGGTTCCCGTGCTTCGCGCGACGGAGCGCCATCAGGACCTGGTCGACGTGCTCGAGCTCCGGCTCACCGCCGAGACCGAGCCCGAACGCCGCGCCGAGACGTTGCGCACCATCGCCGAGGTCCTCGAGTCCCGGCTCGGCAACCCGGCCGACGCGGAGACGGCGCTGCTGCGCGCGCTCACGGAGCGCCCGGACGCCTTCGACCTGCACACGGATATCGAGCGCCTCGCCGAGGCGAGCGACGGCTGGGGACGCTACGCCGACGCGCTCGCGGAGCGCGCGCAGAGCACGTTCGATCCCGAGGTCGGCAAGGACCTGTTCACGCGCCTAGGCCGCATCGCCGAGACGCGGCTCGGCGACAACAAACGCGCCGTCGAGGCGTACACGCGCGCATTGGAGCAAGCTGGCGATCAGCCCGATCTGCTCGAGGCGCTCGACCGGCTCCATGGCGCACTCGGTGACACGCAGGCGCTCTCGGAGATCCTGGAGCGCCGGGTCGCCGTCGAGGAGTCCGAGCCGAAGCAGGCCGAGCTCTACTACCGGCTCGCGACGCTGCAGATCGACGAGTTCAAGGACCCGGCACGCGGGCTGTCCTCGCTCCGGATGGCACTCGAACGCCAGTCCGACCACGAGGGCGCCGCCGCTGCGCTCGAGAAGCTCACCAGCGAGCGCGACCTGTTCGAGGAGGCCGCGGAGATCCTCGAGGGCGTCTACCGCGCGCAGAACCGCACGGATCGGCTCGCCGCTCTGTACGAGAAGCGCGTCGGCTTCGCAGACACTCCGGGCGAGCGGATCGATATGCGGCGCAGCCTCGCGCGGGTGCTCGAGGAAGATTGCTCGGATGCGGCCGCCGCGCAGCGCGTGCTGCAGCAGGGGCTGTCCGACGACCCGACCGACACCGCGCTCCTCGAGGAGATCGAGCGACTGGCGCCGCTGACGAACAACTGGGAGGGCGCTGCCGCCGCGCTGAGCGCCGCCGTCGCGGCCAGCCCGGACCTCGTGCCCGGCACGGCTCGCGAGCTGTGCGTCCGCCTGGCGACGTGGCAGCGCGATCGCATCGAGGACCCGGCGGCGGCCGAGAAGTCGCTGGGTCAGGCGCTCGAGTTCGACCCCAACAGCGACGACGTGCTCGTCCTGATCGAGCAGCTCCAGAGCGCTCCGGGCCGCGAGCGCGATCTGGTGGCGACGCTACGCCGGCGCGCACGTCTGCAGCTCGACACGGAGCGCAAGGAAGAGCTGTACCGGCGCGCGAAGGACATCGCGGACGGTCTCGAGGACGCCGCGCTCGCCGAGGAGATCCTGAGAGAGCTGATCGACGCCGACGATTCCAACATCTGGGCGCTCGCGGCGTTGACGGACGCGCGCGAGGCCGCAGGCGACTACCAGGAGACGTTCGATCTCCTGGTCCGGCGCGGCGAGCTGCGCGCCCAGGGCGACGTCGTGCGCCAGCTGCGCCACAAGGCCGCCGCTATCGCGCGCGATCGTCTCCAGAAGAACGAGCAGGCCGTCGACCTCTACCAGCAGCTCTTCGAGGACGACCCGACGGATACGGAGTCGTCGAGCGCCCTCCGGCAGCTGTATGCGGCTCTCGCCCGGCACCAGGATCTCGCGTCGCTCCTCGAGCGCTTGGCGGAGATGTCGGAGTCGGCGAGCGAGCGCAACACGATCCGGATGGAGCTTGCGCGCCTCAATGCTGAACACTTCAACGCGCTCGATACGGCGATCGAGCTGTTGCGCTCGGTGCTGTACGACGAGCCCAGCCGCAGCGACGCCGTCGTAGCGCTGAGCGAGCTGTTCGAGAAGACGCAGCGCGACGAAGAGCTGGCGGAGCTCTTGACCAGCCAGATCAGCGCGGCACGGGAGCGTGGCGACACCGAGGCCGAGCTCAAGTTCCAGGTTCGGCTGGGCGAGGTCTACGAGTCGAGGCTCGGCAATCGCGAGAAGGCCATCGAGACGTACCGGACGGTTCTGGAACGCGATGCCCGCCATCGCGGCGCCTTGGAGGCGCTGTCGCGGCTCTTCCAGGCCGCCGATCGCCACGACGAGGCCGCGCGCATCATCGAGCAGTTGCTCGACATGAGCGAAGGCGCCGAGGCGGTCGCGCTGTCGGTCCTGCTCGCCGACGAGTTCGGCAAGCTGCAGGACGCGAGCAACGCGATCCGGGCCCTCGAGCGGGGGCTCACCGCGGACGAACGCAATGTGGAGCTGCGCAGCCGCTTGCGTGGCCTCTACCAGTCGCAGAGCGTCTGGGATCGCCTGGCCGACTTGATCGCGGGCGACGCGGACTTCGCGGATGACGCCGACCAGAAGGTGAAGCTGCTGACCGAAGCGGCCGCGATCCAGACGAACAAGCGCAAGGACCCGGCGGCTGCGGCGTCCTTGTTGGAGAAGGCGACGGCGCTCAAGCCGGACGACCGCGACCTGATGCTGCTCCTGTGCGACGCGTACAGCGATTCGGGCCGCGGCAAGGCGGCTGCCGAGGTGCTGGAGAAGATCGTCGAGTCCTACGGCGGCAAGCGCTCCAAGGAACTGGGAGAGATCCACCGGCGGCTCGCGAACGCCTATCTCGCCGACGGCGAGAGCCAGCGCGCGTTGGAAGAGCTCGACAAGGCGTTCCGGATCGAGCCTGGCAACGTCAGCGTGCTGAAGAAGCTGGGCGAGGTCGCGCTGGAGACGGGCGACATGAAGAAGGCGCAGCAGATGTTCCGCGCCTTGCTCCTCCAGAAGCTGGACGACTCGAGCCCGATCACCAAGGCAGAGGTGTTCATGAACCTCGGCGAGGTGCATGCCCGCATCGGCGAGAAGGCCAAGGCCGTCCAGATGTTGGAGCGCGCAGTGCAGGCGGACGGCGGTCTGGAACAAGCCAAGCAGCGCTTGGCCGAGCTGAAGGGCTGAGCCGCGCGGCTTCGATGCGTCGCTTCGTCGGGTTCCTGATCGGCGTGGTCGTCCGGTTATGGCTCGCGACGTTGCGCGTCCGGGTCGCGGTCGATCCGGCGCTCGACCTCGAAGATCCGTCACCCCTCGTCCTCTCGTTCTGGCACGGCCAGCAGCAGCTGCTCCTGGCTTGGAAGCGCCGGCGTCCCACGCTGGTGATGGTGAGCTGGTCCCGCGACGGCGAGCTGCAGACCGGCCTGATGCGCGCGATCGGTCTGCGGGTGGTGCGTGGCTCCTCGTCGCGCGGCGGCGCCCGGGCGCTGCGCGAGCTGGTCGGTCGCATCGATGGGCAGCATGACGCGGCGTTCGCCGTCGACGGCCCGCGCGGACCGCTGCACGAGGCCAAACCCGGTGCGCGGCGCGCCGCCCGCCTCGCTGGCGCGCGCCTGGTGCCGCTCGGCGCCGCGGCGTCGAGCGTGCGGGTGCTCGGCCGCACCTGGGATCGCTTCGAGTTGCCGCTCCCGTTCTCTCGCGCGGCGGTCGTGCTCGGTGCGCCGCTCGATCCCGGAAGCAGCGACGAGCGAGCGCTCTCGCTCGCCATCGACGCGGCGTGCGAGCGCGCGCAGTCGTTGCTCCCGACGTGTCGCGCGATGGTGGGGACGACATGAGCCTTGCCGTCATGGTCGACGGCAGCGTGGTCGACGCGGAGCACGCGACAGTCAGCGTGTTCGATCGCGGCTTCCTCTACGGCGACTCCGTGTTCGAGACCGTCCGGACCTATCACGGCCGGCCGTTCGCGCTGGGCGAGCACCTCGACCGGCTGCAGCGCAGCGCGGCCCGCGTGTTCATCGAGCTGCCGGTCCCGCTCGGACAGCTCGCCGGTGAGGTGCGCGAGCTGGTTTTCCGCGCGGGCAACGACGAGAGCTACGTGCGCGTCATGGTCACGCGCGGTCGCGGCGCCCTGGGGCTCGATCCGTCGCTCGCCGGATCGCCGTCGCGCGTGATCATCGTGGCGCCGCTGACGCCGCCGCCGCAAGCGGCGTACACCGACGGCATCGCGGCCGTGACGTACCGGACGCAGCGCGTCACCGAGGCCACCGACGCGGCGGGCGCCAAGGTCGGCAACTATCTCGTCGCCGTGCTCGCCATGCGCGAAGCGCACGCGGCGGGCGCCGGCGAGGCGCTGATCGTGGACGGTCGCGGCTTCATCATCGAGGGCGCGACGTCGAACGTGTTCGCCGTCATCGGCGGCACGCTCGTGACGCCGCCGGAGGACGCCGGCATCCTTCCGGGGATCACGCGCGGCCTGCTGCTCGGCGTGGCCGCGGATCTCGGCGTGCCCACCGTGCTCCGGGAGCTCGCCCTGGACGAGGCCCGCGGCGCGGACGAGCTGTTCATCTCGTCGAGCATCCGTGAGCTGTTGCCGGTCGTGCGCCTCGACGGCGCTGCCGTGGGCCCGGGCGTACCGGGGCCTACGAGCCTCCGCCTGCTCGCCGCGTTTCGCGACAAAGTCGAGCAACTCCAGGCGCTTGCGGACTGATCGACGCGCGTGGCCGGCACCTGGCAAGTGAATTGTCGCGGCACGCGCGCGGTCCAAGCGAAGATAGCTGGGTTCCGCGCCGCACCGACAGGGAAGGGCCCGGGCCTTCGGTTCGTAGAAGCTGGATGAGGTAATCATGAAGACCGCGCATCGCTTTGCTGCTCTCGGCTTGCTGGGTTCCACCCTTGCCCTGTCCTGGGCGACGGGGTGTACCGTCAAGTCCGACAACAAGTTCGTCGGCACGCCGGACACCTACAACGCGGTGTGGACGAGCGGTGGTTCGGTGTCCGTCAGCAACGTCAACGGCGACGTCAACGTGACCCAGGGCAGCGACCCGACGCAGGTGACCGCGACGTTCACGCCGTTCGTCTTGTTGGCCTACGACACGGCGGACGCGGACGCGAAGGCCGCGCTCGAGAAGCTGGTCAAGAACTTCCAAGCCGACACGCCGGCCCCCGGCAGCGTGACCGTCAGCGACTCTCGCGCCGACGGTGCCAGCACGACGCTCGGAGCGACCATCGACGTCGGTCTGCCGGCGGCTTTCGACGGACCGCTCAAGCTGCACGTCTCGAATGGGCAGCTGAACGTGTCGTTCGCCGGTAACGCCAGCAGCGTCGACTTCACCAGCGACAACGGTTCGATCAATGTCGTGACCGGCGCCGCGGCGATGAGCGTCAACGTCAACACGGCGAACGGTCAGCTCGCGGCCACCATGTCGGGCGTGCCGGCGGGCTCCCAGGGCGGCAACTTCATCACCGGCAACGGCGATATCACGTTGCAGCTTCCCGGCAGCGCGACGTTCACGATCCAGGCGCAGGCCATGTCCGGCGGCACGGTCGACGTGGGCAACGCGGCGGCGGCGGGCTGCACCGTCGTCGAAGGCGGTTCGGCCTCCGCGCAGACCGTGAGCTGCGGCGGCGCCACCGCGGCCGACCCCGTCTACCACGCGACGGCGAGCGGGCTCGGCGACATCTCGCTGCAGTTCTGATCGTACAGCGTCGCGGAAAGTTTGCGGCGTAGCTCTAGCCGCCTGGTGGAAACATCGCGAAACCTCTGGTTTGTCGGCGCGGCGCGGAACCAAGCGCTCACCGACACGCACCTACAGCTGATGCGCGCGTCACGCCCATGACTTGAGTCGAGCCGGTGCGCGGCGCACAATCGGTGCGGGAGAGGGCATGCGCCGCAGACTTCAGTGGGCAGTGGTCGCGTCGGTCCCGTTGGCCGTCGCGTGCAGCAACGTGCTCGGCTACAACGACGTCCACTTCGACGACGGCGGCGTCCCGGTCGCGGGCGGCAGCGGTGCGGCGGCGGGCGGAAGCGGCGTCGGCGGAAGCAGCGTCGGCGGTACGAGCGCAGGGGGCACCGGCGCGACGACGGGCGCGGGTGGCGTTGGCACCGGCGGCACCGGCGCGACAGGTGGCGCGAGCAGCGGCGGCACCGGCGCGACAGGCGGTACGGGCAGCGGCGGCACCGGCGCGACAGGCGGCACGGGCAGCGGCGGCACCGGCGCGAGCGGTGGGACAGGCGGCAGCACCGGCGGCAGTGGCGGCAGCACTGGCGGCAGTGGCGGCAGCACCGGCGGCAGTGGCGGCAGCACCGGCGGCAGTGGCGGCAGCACCGGCAGCACCGGCGGCAGCGGCGGCAGCACCGGCGGCAGCGGTGGCAGTACGGGCGGCAGCGGTGGCAGTACGGGCGGCAGCGGTGGCAGTACGGGCGGCAGCGGCGGCAGTACGGGCGGCACCGGCGGCACCGGCGCGACCGGAGGTAGCGGTGGCAGCGGCGGAGCGACGGGTGATCCGTACGCGGCGGCGCGGCAAGCGTGCGTCGACGGCATCAACCAGTACCGCGCCACGCTCGGCTTGGCGCCGTACCAGCGCTGGACCGCGGACGAGTCGTGCGTCGATGGCCAGGCGAAGGCCGACAGCATCAGCGGCGTCGCGCACAGCGCGTTCGGTCAATGCAACGAGTTCGCGCAGAACGAGTGCCCCGGCTGGCCGTCGGTCTCGTCGATCTACACCGGCGGCAGCAGCTGCCTCGCGCAGATGTGGGCGGAGGGTCCGGGCGCGGACTTCCAGGCGCACGGCCACTACATCAACATGTCGAGCACGAAGTACACGATGGTCGCGTGCGGCTTCTACACCACGCCGGGCGGCCAAATCTGGGCCACCCAGGACTTCAAGTAGCGCGCCCGCTTCGCGCTACGCGCCGGAGGGCGCCGCGCCCGGCGCGTCGGGGTTCGCCGTGCCGCGGGGGATCGGGATGCGCAGCCGACCGCCGCCCTGCGACAGCAGCGCGCCGACCGCCTTCTCGAAGAAGGCCCTCAGGAACGGGATCTCCCGGGGCGGATCCGTGATCAGGCCGGCGTTCTCCGTCACCTTCATCGAGGCAACGACCTCGAGCGCGCGCTGCTCGCCCTCGCGCGCGAGCACGCTGAGCGCGCTGTCGCGCATCGCGCGCACGAGCTCCTCGCGGCGCTCCGGCGTGAAGTACCGATCGGTCGCGGCCTCGATCTCCTGCTCCAGGCGCTTGGACATCTCGTCCGCGTCGGGTTCCTGACCCGGGACGAGCCCGTCGCCGAGCTTCGCGAGCAGCTCGTCCACCGCGGCCTTGGTGGGGAACCAGTGACGGAACTCCGGCAAGGTGTGGAGCCCCTGCGAGCCCTTCGCGAGATCGCGCGCGTCGTCCAGCGCCAGCTCGAGGCCCTCGTCGTCGAACGGGTGCGCGGGCGGCTCGTTCGGAACGGGCTCGAGCAAGCCGGCGGCGCTGGCCAGGCCGAGTGGCTCCGGGACACGCGTCTCCGCGTGGCGCTTGCGCGCGGCCGCGACGCGCGCGCGCGCCCACTCCACCGGCACGGGCACGGCCTTGTACGCCGCGCCCGGCAGCACGCGGGCCATCGTGTCCTTCAGCTGCGACTGGCTGAGCACAGCGCTGTCGACCCGGTGGATCCCGTGAGCGTCGTGCAAGAACACGAACGCCGCGCGGTAGCGCGCGGCGGGCGCGTGCGCCGTGACCACGATCAGCACGTTCCCGGCGGTGTCGGGCGCGAGCAGCCAAGCCTCGAAGGTCTCTTCTGGCCGCGGATTCGCGACCGTCGCGACGCGCCGTCGCGCGGGGATCGCCACGCCGCGTGAACGGAGCACGTTCAGGCTACGGCGCGCCGCCTTGCGGGCCGCGCCGGCTCCGCGCTCGGCAACCTCGGCCACGGCGGCGGCGTTGCCGCTCGCCGTCCAAGCGTCCACGAGCGCGGTCGCCCGATCGCCGGCACGCTCGAGCGCAGCGAGCGCGTCGTCGGCGGATGTAGCGAGCAGCGATTTGTCGAAATCACTACCCGCACCGGAAGTCTTCTTCTGGCTCATGGTAAATCTCCGTGGCCGGGGTGAGCCGGATCAGGGAACACGGGCGACCGCGTCGATCTCGACGCGTGCGCCTTTCGGCAGAGCTGCGACCTGGACGGTGGAACGCGCCGGCGGCGTGTCGGTGAAGTAGCCGGCGTAGACCTTGTTGACGGCGGCGAAATCGCCCATGTCGACCAGGAAGATCGACGTCTTGAGCACGTCCTGGAATCGGCAGCCGCCGGCCTCCAGCACCGCGCGGAGGTTGTCGAGCACGCGGCGCGTGGCCGTCTCGATGTCGCCGCCCACGAGCTCGCCGGTTGCCGGGTCGATCGGGATCTGGCCGCTCGTCATCAACAGGTCGCCGGAAACGACAGCCTGCGAGTAGGGCCCGATCGCGCCGGGGGCGGCGTCGGTCTTGATCACGCGCTTGCTCATGCTTCCTCCACCCGCCAGGGGCTCGAATCCTTATCCCGGAATTTCCGCGGATCAACCTTCACAGCCCCCGCCGGCCGTCGATGGCGCGGCCGAGGGTGATCTGGTCGGCGAATTCGAGGTCCCCGCCGTGGGGCACGCCGCTCGCGATGCGGGAAACGGCGACGTTGGCGCTGGCGAGCTCGCGCGCCAGGAGCATGGCTGTCGCCTCGCCGTCCACACTGGGCGGCGTCGCCACGATTACCTCGCGCACGCCGTCCTGGTTCACGCGGCGCAGCAGGGCCTCGAGCGGGAGCTCCTCGGGCCCGACGCCGTCGAGCGGGGAGAGCAGTCGTCCGAGCACGAAGTAGCGTCCGCGCATGGCGCCGCTCCGCTCGATCGCCAGCAGGTCCTGCACGCGCGCGACGACGCACAGCAGCGACGCGTCGCGCCGCGAGTCGTGGCACACGCTGCACACCGCCCGGCCCTGGTCGTCCACTTCCGCGATGTTGCCGCAGCGCTCGCAAGGGCGGACGGAAGTGTGGAGCGCCGAGAGCTCCGCGCCGAGCTCCGCGCCGAGCTCCCCCTGCTGCACCAGGTACAGCACGAACCGCTGGGCCGTCTTCTCGCCGACGCCGGGGAAGCGAGCGAATAGCGACACCAGGCGGTTGATCCGATCGGGCAGCACGTTTCGTTCCTACTTCGTGGCCAGCTTCAGGTCCTTGAGGCGTGCACCCAGCACCTCGACGGCGTCGACGACGCGCGGATGTCGCCGCACCTCGCTCATGGCCTCGTCGAGACGCCGCTCGCGCTCGCGGCTGTGCACTTGCGCGACGGTCTCGAAACCGCGGGCGCGCTCGCTGGCGGTTTCGATCACGATGCGCGGCGACGCCCCGAGCTCCTCGGCGGCCGCGTGCTCGAGCGCCTGTCGGGCGGCCGGGTCCTCGATTTGGCGCACGAACACGCTGCCGGGCTCGAAGCCGATCACGATCTGCTCCGGACCGATCTCGAACGGAGCGGCGTGTTCCAGGAACGCGGCGAGCTCCGGCCGCGTCGAGGCCACGCGCTCGAGGATCGCGTACCAGCCTGCGAGCCGTGGGTCGTCGAGGCCGAGCGGCGCTGCTGCGTCCGCGCGCGGCGGCGGCGGTGCCGGTGGCGGTGGTGCTGTTGGCGACGGCGCTGCTGGCGGTGGTACGGCGGCCAGCACCGCGCGCGCTGCGGGCGGCGGCGGTGCGGGCGCGATTGGAGGGTCGTCGCGCCGGTCGCTCGTCGGCGCCGCGGGCTTGGCTTCGGAGCGGTGGCTCTCGCGGCCGTGCGGTCGCGAGCTCGCCGGCGGTGCGGGCCGTGCGCCCCCACTGCCGCGCGGGGGCGCGGGCGGCGTTCGATCGTCGCCGCCCGGTCGACCGCCGAGGCGGCGCTCGAGGGCGATCAGCCGCGTCACCAGATCGTCGATCGGAACCAGGGTTGGCCGTCGCGCGAGGCGCACGAGCAACATCTCCAGCGCCGCTCGCGGCGCCCCGCTCCGCACCACGTCGTCGAAGCCTTGCGAGAAGCCCTGGTGCAGCCGCACCAGATCGTCCGCGTCCGCTTCGCCGGCGAGCGCGACGATGTCGCGTCGCTCCTCGTCCGCGACGTCGAGCAATGCGCCGGGGTCGGCGCAGACCTTGGCGACGACCAGATCGCGAAGCAACGCGAGCAGGTCGCGCGCCACGTGGGCGATGTCGAAGCCCTGGCCGGCCAGCTCCGAAACCACTCCCAGTGCGCGCACCGCGTCGCCGCGCACGAGGGCGGCGGCGATGTCGTGAAGCACCTGATGGCTCGCCACGCCGAGCACGCGCGCCACGCTCTCGCCGGTCAGACCCTCCGGGCCGGACCAGGCGATCACCTGATCGAGCAGGCTCATCGCGTCGCGCATGCTGCCGGCGGCCTCGCGGGCGACGATCGAGAGCGCCTGCTCGTCGCTCTGGATGCCCTCGGCGCCGAGCACCTGCCGGAGCCGCTCCATGATCAACTGCGTCGGGATCAGCTTGAAGTCGAAGCGCTGGACGCGGCTCAGGATCGTGATCGGGACCTTGTGCACTTCCGTCGTCGCGAAGATGAACTTCACGTGCGGCGGCGGCTCTTCCAAGGTCTTCAGGAACGCGTTCCACGCGCTCTGCGACAGCATGTGGACCTCGTCCACGATGAAGATCTTGTAGCGATCGCGGTTGGGCCGGTACGGCAGCGTGTCCTGCAGCTTGCGGACCTCGTCCACGCCGTTGTAGCTCGCGCCGTCGATCTCGCGCACGTCCACGTCCGTGCCCGCGGCGATCTCGCAGCACGCCGGGCACTCGAGACAGGGCGTCGCCGTGGGTCCGGGATCCTCGCCCGGCGGCACCGTGCCGGGCTTGCGCATGCAGTTCAGCGCCTTGGCCAGGATGCGCGCGCTGGTGGTCTTGCCGACGCCGCGCACGCCGGTGAACAGGAACGCGTGCGCGACGCGATTCTGCGCGATGGCGTTCGCCAGCGTGCGCGCGACGTGGTCCTGCCCGACGAGATCGTCGAAGCGCATCGGACGCCACTTCCGGGCGAGGACCACGTAGCTCATCGTTCGATCCCGAGTAGCAGATCGCGCTCGCCGCCTCCAGTCCCAGGGCCCGATTCGGCAGCGCGATCCGCTCCCTGCAACAACAACGCCGCCGGGCGTTCGGGATGGTTGGATGCCGGTCCGGCGCGGAACCGCGCTGGCCACCCGTTTCCACGACCGCGCGCCTGCGCTAGCGTCCCGGCGTGCACAAGCTGGTCGCGGTAGTGGCTGTGGTCGCGGGAGCGAGCGCGGGTTGCGGCGGCGGCGCGCCGCCACCCGCCGTGAGTCCGGCGCCGACGTCGAGCTCCGCCGCGCCCGCGCCGCCCGCGTCCGATGCGGGCGCCGGCGACGCGAGCACCGCGCCGGATGCTTCCGCGCCGCTCCAACCCACCCTCGAAGCCGTCCCGGCGGCGGCAACACCGGAGCCGCTGCCGCACGTCGAGATCGCGTTCCCGTTCGCCGAGCAGCACATCAGCGCCGCGAAGGCGCCGGGCTATCACCTGCGTCTGAAGGTCGAGCACTGGCCGGCGCGCGGCGTGGAGCTCGTGCTGGATGATTTCCGTCCACGGCCGCTCGCCGAGCTACCGGAGAAGCCCACGCTCGGCGCGCTGGTGCCCGCGGATCGGACGCTCGAGCCCGGCGAGCACCTGCTGGTCGCGATGGCGGTGCGCGACGACGGCGCGACCGTGAAGCCGCAGTCGGCGTCGTCGCTCGAGCCGTTCGCGGCGGTGCATTTCTGGGTCGGACCCCGCGGCGCGTCGAGCGTCGACATGCATCAGCCGATGCTCGTCTTGAGCGAGCCGCGCGGCACGTTCAACGGGAGCGCGGCGGCGGACGCGGTGCGCATCGACTTCTACGTGATGAACGCCGCGCTCGGCGCCGGGAAGTATCGCGTCGCGGCATCCGTCGACGGCGACGGCGTGCACAGCGAGCTCGTCGTCGACAGCTGGCAGCCACTGGCCGTTCACGGCCTTCCGAGCGGAGACTTCCAGGTCACGCTCCGGCTCCTCGGTCCGGACGGCCAACCGGTTGTCGGTCCGCGGGCCACCGCCGCGCGCACGATCACCGTGAACCGCGATCTGCCCGCGAAGTCCCGGTTCGGTCACCCGGGGCCATGATCGTCTCGTCGTTCCTGAGCGGGATGCTGGCGGCCTCGACGCTGGCCCAGGTGGCGATCGGTGCGTTCTTCGTCCTGGCCTACAGCCTGGGCCGGCGCGAGGGCGAGTACCTCTTGTTCGGGCTGTTGTGCTTCACGCTGGCCGTGGCGACCGCCGGCATCTCGTACGCCTACGGCGCTCACACCGATACGTCGTGGGTGATATCGACGCCGATCACCCACACCGGTGCTATCGCGGCGGCCGCGCTGAATCTGCATTTCGTCATGCGCTACGCGCGGCGCCGCGAGGGGACCGCGGTCGCGATCGCGGCATATGTCCTCGGCGGCGCCTACGAGGTGTTCCTGCTCTCCGGTCACTGGTGGAAGGCGCACAGTCCCCACGTCGTCGACTCGTCGATCTTCGGCTACAGCGTCGCGCACGTCGCCGCCACGCCGACGCCGATCGCCACGAGCTTCTACGCGGTCGCCATCGTGGAGCTCGCGGCGAGCGTCGCGGTGCTCTACATGGCCTATCGGGCGGGGCGGCGCGAGGCGCTGATCTCGCTCGTGGGCGGCATCATCGTGATGGCGACCGTCGTCAACGACACGTTCCTCGTGGCAGGCAGGGTCGCGTCCGTGTTTCTGCTACCGCAGGGGTTTCTCGTCTACGCGTTCGCCGTCGGCAGCACGCTCGTGCTCCGGTACCGCCAGACCGCGGGCGAGCTCGAGGTCACCGCGACGAATCTGCGCGAACGCACCGAGGAGCTGCGCCACTCGCATGCCGAGCTCCGGCAGATGCAGGACGAGCTGGTCAAGAAGCAGCAGCTCGCGGCAGTCGGCGAGCTCGCCGCGGCGATCGCCCACGAGGTCCGCAACCCTCTCGCCGTGATCGTCAACGCCGTGGCAGGCCTGCGTCGGCGTGGTCTTCGCGAAGAGGACCATCACATGCTGCTCGGCATTGTCGACGAGGAGACGGCGCGGCTGAATCGTCTGGTGACGGACCTGTTGCGGTTCGCCAGGCCGGTCACGGTCAAGCGCTCGGCGGTGTCGACCTCCGAGCTCGCGCGGCGCTCCGGCGAGCTCGGCAAGAGCGGCTACGACGTCGAAGTGCACGTCGCCGACGATCCCGACATCCAGACGGTGTGGGTCGACCCGGGTCTGTTCCGTCTGGTGCTCGACAACCTGGTCGAGAACGCGTTCCAGGCGATGCCCGGCGGCGGCGTGGTGCGCATCGACGTCAAGCGCGAGGTCGTCGAAGGCACGCCTTACGTGCGGCTGGAGGTGCAGGACAGCGGCCACGGCATGGACGAGCGCGTTCGGGAGCGGGCCATCAATCCGTTCTTCACCACGCGCCCGAGCGGCACCGGGCTCGGCCTGCCGATCGTCGAGCGTATCCTCGAAGCCCACGGCGGTTGGCTCGAGATCGACAGCCAGCCGGCCCGCGGCACCAGCATCGGTCTGTTCGTGCCGCTCGGTGCGCCTGCCGATCCCGGATCCGGGAGCCCGAAGTTGGCGTAGGCAGGCGGCGTCAGCTCATCGCGGGGCCGAAATGACGGTCCCAGCGCTCGAGCTCGTCGAGCACGCCGCGGCCGACCGCGGTCGCCTCCGCGTGCTCGTGCAAGGTGGCGAAGCCCTCGCGGTTGCCCTCGACGATCTTGCGGAAACGCGCCTTGAACGCCGGCGAGCGCGACAGCTCGTGATCCGACGCCTGCATGCGTTCGTAGAGGCGCGCGACCGGCACGAACGCGTGGACGGCGAGCAATACGCCGTGGAGGGGCCGCGGATCCGGGCGCACCGGGGACGAGAACAGCGGCGAGAAGCCGTTGACCAGGAGCTGATCTTCCCGCCACAGCGCGTTCAGCTTGTTGTGGGAAAACTCGTGGATCAGCGCCTCCGTCATCGTCATCCGATCGGGATGCAGCGACAGATACGCCGTACCGATCACCTCGGCGTACGACGCGGACAGATGGCGCGCGTCGTCGTAGCCGACGGGAACCAGCGTCTGCATCACCAGACGGATCTCCGCGCCGAGCTCGGGCAGGAACGTGTCGACCAGCTCCAGCGCGCTCCCCAGCGCGTCGACCCACACGGAGGGCGAACGCCCGCCGAGATCGATCCGATTGCCGGACTTGTCCGGATGCGCCTCGAATCCGGCAAGCGGATTGTTGTCGGCGAGTGCGAGCTGCACGCCCCCATCGACCGGGTGGTACGGGCGCGACAGCGTGACGCCGTCGGGCAGCGGTTCGTCGCCCGCCTCCAGGTCGTCGAAGCCCAGCTGAACAGTCCGCCCATCGCCCTCGAGGACGATGCACCCGGGCCGGAACCCGAGGCGCCAGCGCGGGTCCAGCTCGAGCGCCAGGTTCTGCCCGATCGAGAGCAACCGCGGAGGGCGTTCGCCCAGACGCAGCCCGTCCGCGGGCAGCTCCCCCGCCACGGCGAGCTCGAGCGCGAGCAGCGCGGTGAGCTCGGTCAACCAGCTGTCGAGCTTGCGCACGTCGCCGGTGCCCCACAGCTCGTCGTGCAGACAGCGCACGAGGCCGGAGTGCGTCGGTCGCCGGAGCGTCGCGAACACGACGCCGGTCCGTCTCTCGCGCACCAGGCGCTCGACGATGGCGCGGACGTCCGCGAATCCATCGAACACCTGCGATCGGAACCGACCGGCCGGCAGCTGTAGCAGGTCCGACGCGGACCGTCGGAGGTAGCGGCCGAGCAGCCTGCGCGTCGTTGTCGAGCCGGGCTCCGGAAGCGTGATGTCGCGCGGGATTCGATCCACGTTCGCCGCGATCCTAGTCGAGCGGAAGGCGGGCGGCCAGCGCTCCGCCTTGTGCCGGGCGCCGCCTCCGGTATGCTCGGCCGGCAAGGGGAGCTCGAGATGAACAAGACGGTGCTCTGCATCGCCGCCTGCGCGGCGCTCGTGTCCGCTATCGGCGCTTGTTCGAGCGACTCCGGAGCGACCGATCATCACGACGCCGGCAGCGGCGGCGCGGCGGGGTCGTCCGGCGCCGCCGGCGCCGACGCCGGCTTGGCGGGCGGGGGCGGTTCTTCGGGCGGCGCCGGCACGAGCAGCTGCAGCACGAGCGATCCGGGCGCGACTGCGGTGTCGTGTCGGACTCCCGATCCGGCGGACACGCCGCAGCTCGACGGCGCCGTGTTCGCTGTCAGCTACATCTACGCCGACGAGCAACGCGACAAGACCAAGGACGCGGCGAACGTGTGGAGGACGATCGGCTTCGACGTCGACGGGCAGAGCACCGACGCGTCGAGCACGAACCACTGCATGCCCGTTGCCGGCGCGGACGCCGCCGCCGTGAAAGTCGACGGCGACGGCGGCATCGACAACTCGTTCTTGAAGAACGTCGCCCCGATCATCGCCGGGGTGGACGCCAAGTGGGCGGACAACTGGAACGCGGGGCTCGCCAGCGGCGGCTCCACGATCCTGGTCTACGTGCCCGATCTGGTCCTGCCGCCTGCGGGGACCGCGGGTGATCCAGGTAACGCCACTCCCTTGCCGGCGCGCGGCTACACCAGCGTCGCGCTGTGCCCGGCGCCGGCCGACGCCGGCGCCGAGGGCGGCGTGGACGGCGGCACCGATGCCGGCGTGGCGACGCGGCAGCTCGCGGTCGATCGCGCCTCGGTTTGCGACGGCGATCTCGCGGCGCCGCTGTGGTCGGCTCCCGACGGCAAGCTCGACGGCGACGTCTGGGACTCGGGCATCGTCCCGTCAGCGACGCTGGTCATTCCGTTCAAGGGCCGGCCGCTCGCGGTGCACTTGAAGCGCGTCCGTCTCGGCATGACGTTGTCCGCCGATCGCCGGTCGGTGACGCTCGGGACGCTCTCCGGCGTGGCCGACACCGAGGAGCTCATCGGTCAGCTGGGTCTGCTCAAGGGCGCCATCCTGCCCGCGCTGTGCGGGCCGCTCTCCGGGGTGTTCGACGGGTACGTGGACCGCGTCCGCAAGTCGAGCGACATCATGTCCGACGGCAGCCAGGATCCGCAGAAGACCTGCGACGGCATCAGCGTCGGTCTCGGGTTCGATGCGCAGGTCGTCCAGGTCCGCGGGATCGCGCAGACGCCGCCGGCCGCCGACACCTGCGCCGATCAGTGATGCCGACGGCGCGCCGGATCCGGCGCTCTTGACCTCGGGTTTCACGGCCTCCACATTGCCCGTCCCATGGCCAAGCGGAGACGCTACCTGTTCGTGTGCATCAACCGGCGCCCCGACGGCACGCCGAAGGGCTCCTGCGCGGCGCGCGGCGCGGTCGAGCTGCACGCGAAGCTGAAGACCATGCTCAAGGAGCGCGGGCTCGCTGCACTGGAAGCGCGCGCCTGCACGTGCAGCTGCCTCGACACGTGCTGGGCCGGACCCACCATCGCGGTCGAGCCGGATCACTATTTCTACGGTCGCGTCACCGAGGCCGATCTGCCGGAGATCGTCGATGCGCTCGAGCAGGACACGCGCGTGGAGCGTCTCGTGCTGACTCCCCAGGATTTCGTCGAGCCCAAGGAGCTGCGCAAGCTGGAGCGCTAGTAGTGGTGCCGCGCGGCGCGCCGCCGTAGGCTGGATTGGATTTCGTGGTTCCTGAAGCGTGGCTGCGCAAGTACTTCGGGCTGGTCGTGCTGGCGCTGGTCGCGCTCGCGGCTTGGCTATCGGCGCGCGGCGTCACGGCGCTGCTCGGCGCACGCCTCGGATCCAGCGCGGCGCCGCCGTCGACCGCGGGCACGCCCGCGGTGCCGGAGCGTGACGACGACGGGCCCGATGCCGCGTCGATCCTCGCGCGCAATCCGTTCGACTCCGTCACGGGGCCGCTCCGTCCCGGCACGCCGCCCGGCGCGCAGACGAGCATCGAGCTTCCGGGCAGCGAGCCGCTGACCGCGCCGCCGTGTCCGGATCTCGACGTGCGAATCGTCACCGAGGCGGACGACCCGCGGCAATCGCGCGCCGCGCTGCAAGCGAAAGGCGACGCCAGCGCGCGTGTGGTCGGCGTGGGTGATCGTCTGGGCGATCTCACGATCGCGTACATTGGCTTCAATCCTGCGCGGCGGACCCCGGCTGTCTGGCTCGCCGGCGAGGCGGGCCTGTGCCAGGCGCTGCTGTTCGCGGGCACCGACGCCGGCGCGCAGGCGCTTGAATTGCCGCCGCCGGCGATCGCGACGCCGATAGCCCGGTCGACGCCGACGGACCTGGACGCGGTGATCCACAAGCAGAGCAGTACGCGTGTCGCCATCGATCGCGCGGCGGTCGAGCGGATCCTCGCCGACGGTCGTCGTCTCATGCCGGACTCCGCGATCCTGTTCGAGCAGCGAAGTGGGAACGTGTTGGGCGTGCGCGTGTTCAAGGTCGCGCCGGACTCGCTTCTCGCGCATCTGGGCATCCAGAGCGGCGATCGCATCGACTCGGTCAACGGCGTGCACGTGACGAACCGCGACGCGGCGCTGAAGGGCTACCAAGGCCTGCGCGGCGGCGGCCCAGTGGAGATCCAGGTGCTCCGGAAGGGGAAGCGCGTCAGCATCCAGCTGGATGTGCGCTGACGGTCGCGAATCGAAAGATCCATGGATCCGGGTATTTGTCTGCCCGGCGCCAAGGCGGGATTTGACCGTCTGACAGTCGCGTGACAGCATGGCCAGATGCTTGACAACCTGGCGGAGAGCAGCGACACGACGTCAACCCCGATCCCGGGCGACGCGCCCATCTCGACGCCCAGCGATGCCACGGTACTCGTGGTGGACGACGAACCGGGCAACCTCGCCTCGCTGTCGAAGATCTTCCAGCGCGAAGGCATGCGCGTGCTCGCAGCTGGTGGCGCGCGCGAGGCGCTCGACGCCGTGCGGCGCCACCGCGTGGAGGTCGTGCTCACCGATCTGATGATGCCCGGGACGAACGGTGTCGAGTTACTCCGTGCGCTGAAGGAGCTGTCGCCCGACACCGAGGTCGTGCTCATGACCGCCTACGGCACGGTGGAGACCGCCGTGCAGGCGATGCGCGAGGGCGCGTACGACTTCGTCGAGAAGCCGCTCAAGCGCATGACGATCGTGAAGAGCGTGCGCAAGGCAGCCGAGCGACACTCGCTGGTCGCCGAGAACCGTTCGCTCCGCGAGGAGCTCAAGCTGCTGACGAGTCGCGAGATCGTCGGGCAGAGCGCGGCGCTGCGGCGCGTGCTCGACGTCGCTACGCAGGCGGCGCCGTCGAGCGCGACCGTGCTCATCCTGGGCGAGAGCGGCACCGGCAAGGAGCTCATCGCGCGCTACATCCACAGCAAGAGCCTGCGCGTGGACGGCCCTTTCGTGGCGGTCAACTGCGCAGCCATTCCCGAGACGATCCTCGAGGCCGAGCTCTTCGGTCACGAGCGCGGAGCCTTCACCGGAGCGGTCGCCAAACGCGAGGGACGCTTCGCGCGCGCCCGCGGCGGAACGTTGTTCCTCGACGAGATCGGCGAGCTGTCGCCGTCGGTGCAGGTCAAGATCCTGCGCGTGCTGCAGGAAGGCGAGTACGAGCCGGTCGGCGGCAACACGGTCAAGGCCGACGTGCGCATCGTCGCCGCGACGAACCGCGATCTCGCGGCGGAGGTCGAAGCGGGGCGCTTCCGCGAGGATCTCGTACTACCGCCTCAACGTGATCGCCGTCACCGCGCCGCCGCTGCGCTCGCGACGCGAGGACATTCCGCTGCTCGTCGACCACTTCATCGGCGTGTACTGTCGGAAGAACGGTCGGGCGCGGCTGGGCGTGCCGCGCGAGGTGTTGACGAAGCTGATGGACTACTCGTGGCCGGGCAACGTTCGCGAGCTGGAGAACGTGGTCGAGCGCGCGGCCGTGCTGTGCCGGTCGGACACCCTCCGGATCGACGATCTGCCCGACGCCGTCGCCCAGGCGAGCAGCCCGACGCCCTCTGCGTTGACGTTTCCCATCGGGACGCCCCTCGAGGAGGTCGAGCACCGGCTAATCCGCGAGACGCTGGCGCACACTTCCGGGGACAAGTCGCTGGCCGCCCAACTGCTCGGGATCTCGACCCGCACCATCTACCGCAAGCTCGGCGAGCAAGAAGCCGGGTGACGCCGCGCTCCGGCTCCGGCCCGGGGGCCACCGTTCAGCGGCTTGTCAGTTTGTCACACTGAGCGTCTGTGAGGGCTCGGGTTTGCCAGCTTGGCGTTCGGGGCCCTCGCCAAGCACTGGAAAGTCACAGGATTTCGCGGCGTTCTTTATTCATTGACCCCTGGCACGGCTCTCGCTTTATACCCATCCGGACTCGTGGCTATCGACGCTCTATTCAAGCGCTGGTTTGTGCTGGTGACGCTCGGACTCGTCGCCGTGGCGGCGTACTTCCAGGCGTCCGGCGCGACGCAGCTGCTCGGCTCCGCGTTCGGTGTCGACGAGAGCATGCTCCGCGCGCCGCCGGCCGCGCCGCCCGGTCCCAACCCGATGGCCGCCGCCGGGGACGACAAGAGCGCCGAGGCGATCCTCGATCGCAATCCGTTCGACTCGGTGACCGGGCCGCTCACCGGCGCCCAGAGCATCCCGGTGCCCGACTCGTCGTCCGCGCCGGACACGTCCGATCCGCTGTCGGCTCCGGCCTGCGACGGGCTGCGGGTGGCGATCGTCACGGAGTCGCCGGACCCGAGCTGGTCGCTCGCCGCGATCCAGGGCCCCGGCGAGGCGACGCCGAGTATCCGGCGCGTCGGCGACAAGGTCGGGACCACCGAGATCGCGTACATCGGCTACAACCCCGAGAAGCAGAGTCCGTCGGTCTGGGCGACCACCGGCTCGTCGCTGTGCCAGGCGTTGCTGTTCACGACGCAGCCGGCGCCGACCGCCGCCAAGCCGGTCGCGGCGCCCGGCCAGCCGCCGGGACGTCACATTCCCGGCGGTCCCGCCACGGTGCCGGCGGACATCGCGTCGCACATCCAGAAGGTCAGCGACACCGAGTTCAACGTCGATCGCGGCGTCGTGGACAAGATCCTGGAGAACCAGGCGGAGCTGATGCGTTCGGCGCGCATCGTGCCGGAGCAGCAGAACGGCAAGGTCGTCGGAATCCGCCTGTTCGGGATCCGGCCCGACACGCTGCTGGGCACGCTGGGCTTCCAGAACGGCGATCGCCTCGAAGCCATCAACGGCTTCAACATGAGCAGCCCCGAGAAAGCCCTCGAGGCTTACGCGCGGCTCCGCACCGCCTCCAATCTCAACGTGAAGATCAACCGCCGTGGCCAGTCCACGGGCATCGACTTCCACATCAAGTAGTGCGCATGAATCTCCTACGTACGCCGCTGTGGTCCGCCGTGCCGGCCCTGCTGCTCTTGTCCAGCCCTGCCATCGCACAGGCGCCGCCGATTCGCGCGCAGCGTCCGCATCTGCAGACCGCGCCCCAACGCGCTGCCGCGCCGGCTGCGCCCGGCAAGGGCAAGATCCCCACGGTGCCCAAGCGCCCCGCGCCAGGAGCGCCGGCGCAGGGGCCGACGTCGCCGCCGCCGCTGGTTCCGGGGACGACGGACACCGCGCCGCCCACCAGCATGGAAGCGATCGCGAAAGCGGTGGAGACGCCGTATCGGCCGAAGCCCGCGGGCTTCCGCGTGAAGTTCAATCTGCAAGACGCGGATCTCGCCGAGCTCGTCAATCACATCAGCGGAATGACGGGCAAGCGTTTCATCTACGGTCCCAAGGTCCGGCAGATCAAGGCGACCGTCGTGTCGCCCACGCCGGTCACGCTCGAGGAGGCGTACCAGGCGTTCCTGTCGATTCTCGAAGCGAACGGCATGACCGTGGTGCCCCACGGTCGGTTCCTGAAGATCGTCGACAGCGGCGGGATCGTCACCGCCCCGACGCCGGTGTACTCGCGCGGCGCGCCGGTGCCGGACACGGACCGGTACATCACGCGTCTCTACCGCCTGAAGAACGTGTCCGCCGACGAGATCGCGCAGCTGCTCGGCAAGTTCAAGAGCAAGGAAGGCGACATCTCGGTCTACGCGCCCGGCCAGCTGCTGATCATCACGGATACCGGCTCGAACATCCGCCGCATGATTCGCATCATCGAGGAAGTCGACGTCGGCGGCGCCGGCAACAAGATGTGGATCGAGCCGGTGCACTACGGCGCGGCGGCCGACATGGCGAAGCGCATCAACGACCTCTTCGATCTGAACGGCGCTCCGGGCCAGGGCGGCAAGGGCGCGGGCGGCACGGGCGGTCTGGCCAAGGTCGTCGCCGACGACCAGACCAACTCCCTGATCGTGGTCGGCACGGAGGACTCGTACCTGAAGCTGCTCGAGCTGATGAAGCGCCTGGATTCGCAGCCGGCTGCCGACGGCAAGGTGCACGTCCTGCCGCTGCAGAACGCCGTCGCCGACGAGCTCGCGCAGACACTGACCCAGATGCTGACGGGCGCTGCGGCCGGCAAGCGAGGCCAGCCCGGCCAGCCCGGTGGCTCGCCGGACCTGTTCGAGGGCGAGGTGCGCGTCACCGCCGACAAGGCCACGAACGCGCTGATCATCACCTCCTCCGGTCGCGACTACGCGCAGATGCGACTCGTCATCGACGAGCTCGACATGCGTCGCCGGCAGGTGTTCATCGAGGCGGTGATCATGGATGTGGGCGTCGACCACTCCACGACGCTCGGCACGTCGTTCCACGCCGGCACGCAGGCGAACCTCGGCGGTGGCGGGGACTCGCTCTTCCTGGGCGGGTTCCAGGCCAGCAACTCCGCGTCGTTTCCGCTGAACCAGGACGCGCTCCAGGGTGCCGCGCTCGGCGTGCGCGGTCCGGATCTGCCCGGCACCTCGAACCTGCTCGGGACGGGGCTCAGCATTCCGGCCTTCGGCGTCGTGCTCAACGCCATCGCGAGCAACAGCGACTCGAACGTGCTGGCCACACCGCACATCATCGCTACCGACAACACGCCCGCCGAGATCAACGTCGGCGAGAACATCCCGCTGCAGCAGAACGTCGGCGGCAGCTCGCTGGGCGGCCTGAGCTCGCTCGCCGGGTTGGCCGGTGGAGCCAACGCGGGCGGGCTCGGCGCACTGGGCGCGCTGGGTGGCCTCGGCGGCCTCGGCTTCGGCGGCTACAACGCGCCGCGCCAGGACGTCGGCACCAAGATCAAGGTTACGCCACACGTCAACTCCTCGAACCAGGTGCGACTCGAGATCGAAGAGGAGATCAGCAACCCCGGCGCCGCCGTCGGTGCGCTCGGCGCCGTGCCGATCACCAAGCGCACGGCCAAGACGACGGTCGTGGTGGACGATCAGCAGACGGTGGTGATCGGCGGCTTGATGCGCGATTCGGTCGTGAAGACGCGCACCAAGGTTCCGGTACTCGGAGACCTGCCCGTGCTCGGCTTCTTGTTCCGCAAGACGACCAACGAGACGCGCAAGTCGAACCTCCTGCTCGTGCTCACGCCGTACGTGATCCAGAGCCAGAACGACCTGCGCAAGATCTTCGAGCGCAAGATGGAGGAGCGTCAGGAGTTCCTCGACCGCTACTTCGTGTTCGAGGGCAGTGAATGGGAGCCGCCCAAGGACTGGTCCCGTACCAACGGTCTGGTGGAGGACATCCGCCAGGCGTACTTCAAGGTCGCGGAGCGCCAGCGACTGGAGGACGAGAGTCAGCCGAAGCAGAAGCTCGAGCACGCGCCGACCGAGCCGATCGACCTGCCTTCCGAGGTCAAGCCCGGCGGCGGCGGCGTAGCGCCGCAGCCCGCGGCCGTGCCGCGCCCGCGGCGCATCCGCACGCCGAGGCCCGCGCCGAATCGACGGCGCGGCGAGCTGGACGCGCCGATCCGCATCAACCCCATCGCCCGAAGCGTGAGCGTGGACCGGGTGGAATAGCGCGATGCTGGAACAACGAGCCCTCGGCGACATCCTGGTGCGTCACGGCGTGGCCACGCCGGAGGCGCTCGAGCCGCTCTACCTCCAGCAGCGAGAGAAGGGCGCGCCGCTCGTCGACCTGGTGGTGCAGTCGGCGGTCGCCAGCGACAACGAGGTGGCACGCGCGCTCGCCATGGAGTGCGGGCTCGAGTTCATCGAGCACGTGGATGCGGAGTCCGTGCCGCTGCACATCGCCACGCAGGTGCCGATCGGCTACGCCCGAGCCCACAAGCTGCTCGTCGTCGCGGAGTACGAGGGCTACGTGCAGGTCGTCTGCGGCGATCCGCTCGACACCGCCGCGCTCGACGACGTGCGCGCGATGTTCGGCAAGACGGTCGTCGCCCAGGCGGCCGTCCCCGATGTGGTCGCGAACGCGATCATGCGCGTGTACGAGCGCCAGGACACGACCAGCGAGCTCGAGTCCACCGACGAGTTCGACGAGCACGAGGCGATCGACATCCTCGAGTCCGACGAGGACGCGCCGATCATCCGTTGGGTCAACAACCTGTTTTCCCAGGCGGTGAAGGAGCGCGCGAGCGACATCCACATCGAGCCCGAAGAGAAGGAGGTGCTTGTCCGCTATCGCATCGACGGGCAGCTCTACGTCGCCCGGCGCGCGAGTCGGCAATTCATGAGCGCCGTGGTCGCGCGCGTGAAAATCATGGCCGGCCTGAATATCGCCGAGAAGCGCCTGCCACAGGACGGACGTATCTCGCTCAGGATCGCCGGGCGCAGCATCGACGTGCGCGTGTCGACGATTCCGACCAGCCGCGACGCCGAGCGCATCGTGATGCGCTTGCTGCACAAGACGAACGTGCTGCTCGACTTGACGGAGCTCGGCTTCGCCGACCGCGACTACCACTTGATGGATCAGCTGATCCATCGCCCCAACGGCATCATCCTGGTTACGGGCCCCACCGGCAGCGGCAAGACGACGACGCTGTACGCGTGCCTGAACAAGATCAATCGGCCGCACATCAACATCCTGACGGCGGAGGATCCGGTCGAATACGAGATCGGCGGGATCCACCAGGTCGCGGTCCAGCCCAAGATCGGGCTGACGTTCGCCAGCGCGCTGCGCGCGTTCCTGCGCCAGGACCCGGACGTCATCATGGTCGGCGAGATCCGCGACCGCGAGACCGCGGAGATCGCCATCCACGCGTCGATGACGGGCCACCTCGTGTTGTCGACGATCCACACAAACGATGCGGCCGGCGCGGTCACGCGGCTGGTGGAGATGGAGATCGAACCGTTCTTGGTCCGGTCGACGGTGATCGGCATCCTCGCCCAGCGCCTGGTGCGCATCTTGTGCGAGCACTGCAAGGAGCCGTACGAGGCGACGCCGTTCGAGCTCCAGCAGCTCGGCATCGATCCGGATCGCACGCGTCGCCGCGACGAGCGCGTTCTGTCGCCGCGCTACGTGGCGCACAACACCGTCTACGATCCGGTGGGTTGGCGCGGGCCGGGCATGCCGACGATCTTCCGCGCGCGCGGCTGCGACCGCTGCGACAACAAGGGCTTCACGGGTCGACGCGGCATCTACGAGCTGCTCGTCGCCGACGACGCCGTGGGTGGGCTCATTCTGCAGAACGCCGACGCGCAGGCGATCAAGCGCGCCGCCCAGCTTCAAGGCATGGACTCGCTTCGCGACGACGGAGCCCGCAAGGTGCTGCTCGGCAGGACCACGGTCGAGGAGGTCGTCGCGGCGACGCAAGAGGACGTGTTCGTCGACTAGGACCTGCCATGGCCGTCTACGAGTTCCGCGGTATCCAGATCGATACCGGCAAGTCCGTGAAGGGCTACCGGGACGCGGACAACGCCAAGGCGCTGCGCGCGTTGCTGCGACGCGACGGCGTCCTGCTCACGCTCGCGACCGAGGAAGACGAGCGCAAGAAGAAGGCGCGACGCGACATCGATCTCTTCGCGATCTTCCGCCGTGTCGCCGCGGCGGACGTCGCCGTCATGACCCGGCAGCTCGCCACGCTGGTCCGCGCCGGCGTGCCGCTGGTCGATTCGGTGGCCGCCCTCACCGAGCAGGTCGAGAAGGAGGCGCTGGTGCGCGTCTTGACCAGCGTCCGCGAGAGCCTCAACGAGGGCACCAGCCTTCGCCAAGAGCCTCGAGGTGCATCCGCGCGTGTTCCCGCCGCTGTACGTCAACATGGTGGCGGCGGGCGAAGCGTCGGGCACGCTCGAGAGCGTGCTCGAGCGCCTGGCGGACTTCATGGAGGGCCAGGCGCGGCTCAAGGGCAAGGTCGTCGCCGCGCTGGCCTATCCGGTGCTCATGACGATCATCGGATCGGTGCTGGTGAGCGTGCTGATGATCGCCGTCGTGCCGAAGGTGACCAGCATCTTCGACAACCTCGGCCAAGCGCTCCCCTGGTACACGCGCCTGCTCATCTTCGTGTCCCACGTCCTCGGCAGCTACTGGTGGCTGATCCTGGCGTTGCTGGCCCTCGGCTCCTTCCTGTTCCGCCGCTGGCACCGGACGACAGAGGGGCGTCTGAAGTGGGACGCGCTGATGATCAGGATGCCGATCTTCGGGCGGCTGAACCTGCTGGTGGCGGTTGCACGCTTCTCGCGCACGCTCTCCACGCTGCTCGCCAGCGGCGTTCCGCTGCTGAAGGCGATGGAGATCGGCCGGAACGTGCTGCAGAACGCCCGCCTGGAGACGGTCATCGGCGAGGCTATCGGCTCGATCCGCGAGGGCGAGAGCATCGCCGAGCCGCTCAAGCGCAGCGGACAGTTCCCGCCGATGGTGACGCACATGATCGCCGTCGGCGAGCGCAGCGGTCAGCTCGAGGCCATGCTCGAGAACGTCAGCCGCGCCTACGAGGCCGACGTCGAGACCCGCGTCGCGGCCCTCACCAGCCTGCTCGAACCGCTCATGATCGTCGATCCTCGGTGGCATCGTCGGCTTCATCGCGCTCAGCATCCTGATGCCGCTGATCCAGATGAATGCGTTGGTGAAATGATGCGACGGCGGAGGGCGGCAGAGGAGCGCATCTTCTTCCCGTGGGAGAGCCGCGGGGGAGTGCGCTACTGGCTCGGCCTGGGGCGCGTGCGCTCGGTGCTGCTGGGCCTCGCCGTCGTCGGCTTCATCGCGCTGATCGGTGTGCGCGAGCGTCGCCAGGCCGGAATCCGCCAGACGCGCGCGACGTTGCTCGACGTACGCCACGCCGTGAACCGCTTCATGGCCGGCCACGACGGCGGCTGCCCGGAGAGCCTGGCGGTCGCGGCCGCATATGCAAACCTCAAGGAGGCGCCGCGCGATGCGTGGGGCCATCCGCTTCGCCTGATCTGCCCCGGACGCCGCGACGGCTCGCGCTACGAGCTGATGAGCGACGGTCCCGACGGCAAGCCAGGCGGACTTGACCGTATCGAATGACGAGGAGCCCATGAACCAGACTGATGCATTTTCCACGCTCATCGCCGCCTTGCGCGCGCGGTTCCGCGCCGGACCGACATCCCGGAAGAAGCTGCGCGGCGTCACCCTCGTCGAGGTGCTGATCGTCGTCGCGATCATCGCCATGGTCGCCGGCGGCGTGACGGTGTTCGCGCTGCCGCGCTACCGCGAGTCGCAGATCAAGCTGGCCGGAACCGGCGCGCAGACGATTCGCGGCGCGGTCCAGAACTGGCAGACGACGAGCAACGAGACGACCTGCCCGAGCATGAGCCAGCTGGTGCAGGAGAAGTACCTCGATCCCGGCGCCAGCACGAGCGACCCGTGGGGCCAGCCGTACGCCCTCACGTGCACCGAGGACGAGGTGATCGTCACCTCCAGCGGGCCGGACAAGAAGAAGGGCACGCAAGACGACATCCGCGTGCCCAAGAACGCCGCGCCCGGACGAGGAATAGGCAGCGGGAATGTCTGGACGGAGGATCGCGGAGGTCGAAGCGGGCGCCAAGCAGGCGCCGGGCTGCGTCCTGCCTGGCGGTTCTCTGTCGGGGATGCCGGTCCGGCGCGGAAAGGCCGCGGAGCGCGGGCTCACGCTGGTCGAGATCCTGGTCGTGATCGCGCTGATCGCGCTGTTGAGCGGCGCGATCGTCTACGGGTCCGGCATGTTCGCGAGCAGCCGCGAGCGCGCGGCGGCGATGTTGATCATGGGCGGCGTGCGCGTCGGCCTGACGCGGGCCAACGCGACCGGCAACCCGGTGCGGATGGTGTTCGATCTCGACAACAACCGCGTCATGCTCGAGGAGACGACCAGCCCGATGCTGCGCGTCAAGGAGGAGGGCGAGAGCACGGGCGCCGGCGCCGAGCCCAAGACGGAGGCCGAGAAGCAGGCACGCGCGGACGCCGAACGCATCATGGAAGGGCCGCGCGTGCCGCGTCCGACGTTCAAGCCGGTGAAGCAATTCGGCTTCGACTCCGACGATCCGGCCAAGGGCAGGTCGCTCGGGAAGGACATCCGTTTCATCGAGGTGCAGACCGAGCACGACGGCCAGCCGCGCAAGGACGGTCGCGCCTACCTGTACTTCTGGCCCGGCGGCGGGACGGAGCGAGCCGTCGTCCAGATCCAGCGCAGCGACAACGACGAGGGGCTCACAGTGATGGTCAGCCCGCTCACCGGGCGCCCGCGCATCAAGCGCGGTCAGGTCGATCTGGAAGAGCCGCGCAACGACGGCGACTTCGACGAGCGCAAGGGCGCGGAGGACACGCCGTGACGCCGCGGACCCGGCGTGGCTTCACGCTGCTCGAGGTGCTGGTCGCCGTGGCGATCCTGGGCCTCGGGCTCACGGTGATCCTGAGCTCGCAGGTCGGCCTCTTCGGCAGCTCGCAGCGCTCGGCGAACCTGGCGCTCGCGACGAACCTCGCGCGATGCCGCATGGGCGAGGTCGAAGTCAAGCTCATGAAGGAGGGCTATCCGCTCGCCGACGAGAGCGACGAAGGACAGTGCTGCGAGGACGAGACGGACAAGGACTACACGTGCGCGTGGAAGATCGAGCGCGTCCAGCTGCCCGAGCCGGCCAGTCTGGACGCGAACCCGGCCGGCGACGGCGGCCTCGACCTCTCCACGCCCAACGCCGGGCTACCGAGCGGGGGCCCGGCCGCCGGCGGCAGTCTTGGCCCGATGGGCGCGCTCGCATCCGTGCAGCAGAGCAACGGCGCCGTCCTAGGCGACGGCGGGGTCGGCGGACTGGCGAATCTGATGAGCGCGGCGTCGGCCGGCGGCACGCAGGGCATGGCGCCGATGCTGATGAGCATGGTGTACCCCGATCTCAAGCCCATGCTCGAGGCCAGCATCCGCAAGGTGACGGTCACGGTCAAGTGGCGTGAAGGGCGCGCCAAGCGCACGCTGGACGTGCAGCAGTACCTGACCAACCCGCTCCAGGGTGGCTTCGACCCGACCACGGGCGCCCAGATGGAACAGCTCCAGAACCAGATGGCGAACCCATGAGGCCCGGCTCCCGCACCCGTTCCGCCGGCTTCACGCTGATCGAGCTGCTGGTGGCGATCGCGATTCTCGCGATGATTTCCATGCTGATCTACGGCGCGTTCTCCGGGCTGAAGCGCAGCAAGGAAGGGGTCGAGCGCATCAGCGATCGCTACCGCGAAGGGCGCCTCGCGCTGGACCGCATCAATCGCGAGCTGCAGAGCGCGTATCTATCCGACCACGTGCCGATCAACGCCGCGCTCGCCACGCAGACGACTGCGTTCATCGGCCATCCCGGCACACCCGCCGATCGCGTGGACTTCGACTCCTTCTCCAACCGTCGTCTCGATCGCGACTCGCACACGTCGGATCAGTGCGAGATCTCGTATTTCGGCTCGCAGAATCCGGATCAACCCGGCGTGGTGGATCTCGTGAGGCGCTTCTCGCCGACGCTGGATCTGAAGCCGGACAAGGGCGGGCGCGTCGACGTGCTCGCGACCGATATCGACCTGTTCGATCTCAAGTTCCTCGACCCGCAAACCGGCGAGTGGGTCGAGGAGTGGGACACGACCCAGGGCGCCACAGGGCAACCGAACCGCCTCCCGCTCCAGGTGCGCGTGCTGTTGGTCCTGAACGGCGGCCGGCGCAAGTCGGCCGATCGAGCCCGGGACACGATCCGCTTCGTCACCAAGATCGACCTCCCTATCGAGCATCCGCTCACGTTCGCGGTCCAATGAGCCGGATCGCCCAGAAGCCAGCTGGTCGCGCGGCCCGACGGCGTCGTCGTCGGAGCAAGGAGCGCGGCGTGGCGCTGATCCTGGTGCTGGGCGCGCTTACGGTAATGACGGTCATGCTCACGGAGTTCCAGGACGAGACCTCCGCGGAGCTGGGCAGCGCCTTGTCCGAGCGCGACGCGCTGAAGGCCGAATACGCGGCGAAGAGCGCGGTGAACCTGTCGCGCCTGCTGATCGCCAGCGAGCCGACCATCCGCAAGGCGCTGGCTCCGCTGTTCATGCTGATGCGCCAGGCGCCTCCGCAGATCCCGGTCTGGCAGTTCGCCGACCAGGTGCTCGGCGCGTTCAACGACAAGGACGGCGCGGAGGCGTTCCACGCGCTGGCCGGCGTGAACATCGCCGACGGCAAGAACCTCGGGTTCGACGGCGCCGGCTTCGAGGTCACCGTCGTCGACGAGGACTCGAAGATCGACCTCAACACGGCCGCCCGCGGCGACGCCTTCTCGGAAGCGCGTCTCGCCACCCAGCTGATCGGGTTGATGGCCGGGCCGCAGTACAACCCGATGTTCGAGAACCCCGACGCCGACGGTTCCCATTCAGACCGCGAGACGATCTGCGGTGCGATCGTCGATTGGTCCGACGCCGACCAGGAAGCGTACGTCTGCGACCCGCACTCGGGCACGGCACAGCAGGCCGGCGCCGAGGACTCGTACTACCAGCTGTTGAAGAAGCCCTACCAGCGCAAGAACGCGGCGTTCGACAGCCTCGACGAGCTGCACATGGTGCGCGGCATCGGCGACGATTTCCTGGGGCACGTTCATCCAGCCGGAGCCGGGGAACCCGGACAAGCGGACGGTGACCGTGTGGGGGCAAGGCAAGGTGAACGTGAACACCGCCAACGCCCAAACGCTGCTGGCGGTGATCTGCGGCAACGCGCCGGCGGCGCCGCTGTGCAACGACCCGACTCAGGCGTCGAAATTCCTGATGATTGCGGATACGTTGCGCTCCTTCACGATGGGCGCGCCGCTGTTCGGCTCGCCCAAGGGCTTCATCAACACCATGAAGGGCCTCGGCCCGCTCGGCACCGTGCTCAAGACGCTCGAGATCCAGCCCGTCGTGTTCCTGTCCGAGGACTTGACGATGAAGTCCATCACCACCGAGAGCAAGGTGTTCAGCATCTACACGACGGGCACCGTGAAGTCGGGCAAGCGCGAGACGCGCGTGAAGATCCACGCCGTGGTGGACTTCCGCGGTGCGCCGCCGCCCGGCATGCCGAACCTGAGCCAGCTCCAGGCCTTGGGGCTTGCCGGCTCGGGCGGGACCACGGGCAGCGGCACCGGCGCGAGCGGCACGGGCGGCACCGGGGGAACCGGCGGGACTGCCGCGAACCCGAACGCCATCAGCGCGGCGATGCAGCCGAGCCCTGCCGGCAACGTCGTCTACTACAGGATCAACTGAGGAAGCATGGCGAGGGTCGTCGGAATCGATATCGGAAGCTCGCAGGTGCGGGCCGCGCTGCTGCGCACGAGCTATCGTCGCGTCGCGATCGAGCAGATGCTCGACGCGACGTTCGACGGGCCGGAGAGTCTGCGGCAGGCGCTGACGGCGTGTGCGCTGCCGCTCGCGCAGCACGGCGAGTCGATCGCCGTGAGCATCGAGGGCGAGGCCGCGTTCGTACACCGGATCACGGTGCCGCCGACCGCGCTCAAGCGCATCGGGGAGGTGTTGCCCTTCGAGCTCGAAGCGCAGATCCCGGTGGATTTCGACGAGATCGTGTACGACCACCGCTTGCTGCGACGCACCGGGCCGGATCAACCCGTGATCGCGCTGACGGCCGCCGCGCGCACCCGGCAGGTGAAGGAGCGCGTCGATCTCGTGACCCGCGCGCTCGGCCGCGAGCCGGAGCGCGTCGGCTGCGGGCCGCTGTCGCTTGCGAATCTCTCCACGCTGTCCGCGGAGCTGGCGTCGCCGGGGCCGATCGCGATCGTGGATCTGGGCGCGCGCCGCACGGAGATGGTGCTGCTCGCGGAGGGCGAGGCGGTGTTCGCCCGGACGCTCTCGCGCGGTGTCGAGGGCGTCCACGATCCCGCGCTGGCCGAAGCGCTCGTCGCCGAGCTGCGCCAGAGCTTCGCGGCGTGGGCCGCGCGCGATGGGCGCCCGGTGCAGGTCGTCTATCTGGTCGGTGCCGGCGCCGCGACACAAGGGGCCGAGGAGTACCTGACGAGCGCGCTCGGCGTCCTCGTGCGTCCGTTGCCGCCGCTCGAATTCGAGACGCTGCTGCCGGAGCAGGCGGAGCTCCTGCCGCGCTTCGCCAAGGCGATCTCGCTGGCGCTTGGGCTCGCCGGCCGCCCGCGAGACCTCGATCTCCGGCGCGGCGCGATGGCGTACCAGCGCGGCTTCGGCTTCCTGAAAGAGAAGATCCCGCTGCTCTCCGGTCTTGGCGCCGCCATCGCAATCAGCTTCGCGTTCTCGACCTGGGCCCAGCTCCGGGCGCTGTCCCAGCAGCACGACGTGCTGACCGCGGCGCTCGGGTCGCTTTCGCAGGAGGTCCTGGGAGAGAAGACGACCGATCCCGCGCGGGCCCGCGAGCTCCTCGACAAGAAGGAAGGCAAGGACGACACCGACCCGATGCCCCATGCGGACGGCTTCGACGTCATGGTCGCGCTGTCCAAGGGGACGCCGATGAGCGTGACGCAAGACGTCGAGGAGCTCGACCTCCAGCGCGGGCACGTCCGCATCGACGGGATCGTCGGCAGCACCGCCGACGCCCAGACCGTGCTCAACGGCATGAAGGAGTTCCGTTGCACGAAGGACCCGAAGATCTCGAAAATCACCCAGGCCGTGAACAGCGACAAGCAGAAGTACGTCCTCGAGTTCGAGCTGATCTGCCCCGAGGACGGGACGACGAAGAAGAAGCCGAAGAAGACGTCCAATGACGACACGGGAGGTGCGCCGTGAGCCTGCGTGAACGCGTGGAGCGGCTCGAGGCGCGCGAGCGACAGCTGCTCGGCATCCTGGTGTCGGTGCTGGTGGGGATGCTCGTGCTGGCGCTTCCGCTCGGCGCGTCGGCCGTCGTCAGCTCACGCCAGGGCGACAACGACGACCTCAGGCAGGTGATTGGTGCCATCCAGACCGGACGAAGCCGCGTGCGTGCCGCCAAGGCGAAGCAGGACGCGCTGCTTGCGCGCTATTCGCGCCCGGCGCCGCCGCTTGCCAGCTTGCTCGCCAAGTTCGCCAAGGAGGAGGAGATCGACATTCCCGAGAGCCAGGATCGGGCGGTCATTCCCCATGGCAAGAAGTACGACGAGCGCTCCACCAAGATTGTGCTGCGCAAGGTCGGGATGCTGCACCTGGTGAAGTTCCTGGAGAAGATCGAGCAGTCGCACTATCCGGTGGCCATCTCCCAGCTCAACATCCGCAAGCGAGCCGCCGAGACGGACTCCTACGACGTGGATATGACGGTCAGCGCCTACGATCGAAAAGACACGGCGAAAGACGCGAAAAAGACCGACGACTCGGCTCCGGAGGAGCAGCCGCTGTGACGCTGCGCACGCGCACCGTCCTGCGTTGGGCGGGCTATCCGGCGTTCTATACGCTGTCCCTTGTGCTGTTCGTGTACCTGACGTTCCCCTTCGATCGCTTGAAGGAGCGGCTGGTCGCGGAATTCAACTCGAAGCAGACGGACGGGACGCAGCTCGAGGTCGACGACATGAGCTGGTACTGGCTGAGCGGCGTCGAAGCGTCGGGAATCCGCTTGAACGTGCCGCCGGCGCCGCCCACCGACGGCAGCAAGCCCAAGAAGCCGCACGTGATCACGATCGAACAAGCGCACGTCAGGGTGGCGCTGTTCCGGCTGCTGTTCGGCACGAAAGACGTGTCGTTCGGTGCCGACGCCCTGGGTGGGCACGTGTCGGGGGAGGTCACGGACACCGACGCGGAGCGGGACATCGACGTGACGCTGGAAGACGTCGACGTCGGCACGCTGCCGTTCATGCACGACCTGCTGGGGTTGCCCATGACCGGTGCGCTCAGCGGCACGATCGAGCTGAAGCTACCCGGCCAGAAGCTCGCGAAGGCGGACGGCAGCGTCGATCTCAAGCTCGTGCATCTCACGATCGGCGACGGCAAGGCGAAGATCCGCGACGCCATCGCGCTGCCCAAGCTCGATGCCGGCCAGGTCGATCTCCAGGCCGACATCAGTGGCGGCCGCGTGGACGTCAAGCACTTCGGTGCCAAGGGACCCGACGTCGAGGTCGTGTCCGACGGCAAGATCCGTCTGCGCGATCCGTTCGGCGCCAGCCTGGCAGAGCTCGGACTGCGCTTCCGCTTCGCCGACAAGTACAAGAACAAGAACGACACGACGCGCAGCCTGTTCGGGGCGCCAAACTCGAAGATCCCGGCGTTGTTCGACATGGACCCGAAGATCAAGCGCGCCAAGCGGCCCGACGGCTTCTACGCCTGGAGGATCACGGGTCCGTTCGAGCACCTGCTGTTCGAGCCCGCCCCGGCCGTCGGCGGAGCGCGGCCGTTGCCCGCCGCGGGCGGCGTGATGCGCGGTTTCCCCGGCATGCGCTAGTGTCGCAGCCCGGCGCGCGGGATACCGCGCCGGACCGGCAAGCTGCCCCGGTCCCGGCGGATCCGCGCGCGCTGCTGCCGCCGGGCCGCCGGCGCGCGCGCTAGGAGTCGATGGCGACCGCGAGCTTGCGGCGCATGGCGAAGTACGGCTCGCTCACCGCGTACAGCACGAGCTCCTTCAGGCGCTCCTGATTCGGGACGACGCTCGAGCCCTCGTCGGACGCCTTGATGATCTCGACGGCCGTCTCGAGGTCGTGGGCCACGATGAAGCCGGCGCGATCCGCCGTCAGATCGACGCCGGCGACCCAGCGCTTCAGATCGAGGGCGCCACCTGCCTGCAGCAGCTTCGAGACGATGCGCGCGAGGTGATCGCGCGCCTGCCCCTGCATGCTCGCTTCGAGCGCCTCGAGCGCCTCGGTGACGGGCCCTTCGAGCTCCGCGGCGACCGGGAATTGCGGCGCGATCATCTTGATCGCCGCGAACAACCACGACTTGAGGCCGGTGCCGGACGGGATCAGGTGCCGCACGTACATTCCCGGGCGGAAGTACGCGAGGTGGCGCGCCGCGATGAACGCCGCCGCCTGCGCCGGCACGTCGGCGCCGAGGGCCGCGGTGCCCAGCACGATCGACGGCGAGTGCGCGTGCAGGAACGACAGGCCGCCCGGGTCGTTCGTGTTCTGGAAGGTCGGCGGCGCCTCCATGCCCATGACGCCGGACGCGTAGTGGAGCGTCTGGCTCATGGGGTAGGGGTGGCGCGCCAGATCGATGGCGTAACGCGGATCGTAGCCGAGCGCGTCGAGCGTCTGTCCACGTCGCGCGATGACGGCGGGCTCGATCAAGGCGAACACGCTGGTCAAGAGCGCGTCGGCGTCCGGGTGCATGATCGAGAGCAGCCAATCCTCGTCGCTGAACGCGGCCTGGGCCGCGGCCGCGGTCTCGGAGCGCATGCGCTTGAAGAAGCGCTCCTCGTCGGGCTCGGCGAGGTTCAACACGTAGAGCGCCTGGCACAGGCACCACGCCGGGTCGGGCTGCTTCACCTCGGTGTACAGGCGACGGAGCAGCTTGTAGGAGTCCGGCCGGTACGGGTTCTGGCGCAACAGCACGAGCTGCGAAGTGACGGCCTTGTCCAGGTACTTCTCGGGATTGGATGCGTACAGATCCGCCAGATGCTCGGCACGCTCGCGGTTGTCGGCGTCCAGCGTCTGCGCGGCCTCGAACGCGTCGATCGCCTGGTCCATCCAACCCAGGTTCTTCTCGTAGAGATCGCCGAGCGCGGTGAAGGTCTCGAGCATGACCTTCTGGTTCTTGGCTTCCGAGGCGGTGCCCAGCTTGCGCTTGAGCAGATCCTCGACGCCCTCGAAGGCTCCCTTGTCGCGCGTGAGCTCGATGGCCTCGTCCAGCGCGCGGTCCATCGCGGGGTCGAGCTCGAGCACCTGCGTGTAGAAATCCAGGGCGCGATCCACGTCGCCCATCTGTCGCGCGCTGACGATAGCGGCGGTGTGCAGGTACTTCGCCTTCTGCTTCTTGTCCTCGACGAAGTCGGCGAGGCGCAAGACCACGTCGATCAGCTTGCCCCAGTCCTTTTCCTCGCTGTAGAGCTGCATCAGCTTGGTGAGCAGCTTGCGATCGTCCGGGCGTTCCTCGAGCGCCGCGACGAAGCTCTTCGCCGCGCGAGTGCGGTCTTCGAGCTTCGCCGATGCGATGTCGCCCATCTCCGTCAGGATCTGGACGCGCTTGTCGCCGGTCGCGATGTCCAGGTGCCGCGTCTTGGTCTTGAGGACCTGCTCCCAGTCTTCCTTCGCCTCGTAGACCTTGGCCAGCGCCTCGAGCGGTGCCTCGCTCGACGGGTCGATGTCGCAGGCTTCCTCCAGGTTCTTCAAGGCTTCGTCGAAGCGCTCGCCGCGGCGCAGCGCGTCGCCGAAGCGGAACAGCGACTGGGCGCGCTCCTTGCCTTGGAGCTGATCGCCGAAGCGCTTGAAGAGGTCTTCGTAGAGCTCGGCGGCGCGCTTCGCCGACCCGTGCTCGAACGTGACCTGCGCCACGCGCTCGAGCGCCGCCAGATCGTCGGGCGCCAAGCGCAACAGCGTGTCCATCGCCGTCAGCGCGCGCTCGGTGGACCCCGAGTAGGCCAGCGCGTCGACGTAGCGGACGAGCATGACCGCGGCGGCCTTCTTGTCCATCGTGTCGGCTCGGTCGGCGATCAGCTCGTAGTGCTTGCACGCCTCGAAGTAGCGCTTGGCGTCGAACGCGATGTCGCCGAGCACCTTGAGGCCAGCGAGATTGGTCGGGTCGAAACCGACCGCGCGCTGCGCCGCTTCTTCCGCGCGCTTGTCGTCCTTCAGCTTCTCGCGGGCGAGCACGGCGGCTTCCGCGGCGAGCTTGCCCTTGGCGCGGTCGCCGTCGGTGCGCTCAATCTCGCGATCGATGAGCTGCAGCGCCGCGTTGACGTCGCCGCGTGCGACGTAGGCCTCGCGCAGCTGCGCGGCCGCACCGGTGTCGTCCGGGTTGGCGTCGAGGGCGAGCTTGTACTTCTCGATCGCGCCGTCGCGATCGCCGCGCTGCTCGAGCAGCTTGGCGGCACGCAGGAACTGCTCGGCCTTGGCTTCCGGCGTAGTCGCCTTCTGGGCGAGCTGGTCGATCGCCTTGAGCGCCGCATCCGCGTCGCCGGACGTCTCGCGCAGTCGAGCCAGGGCCTCGAGCGCGCCCGCGTGCTCCGGGTCGAGCTCGAGCACGGACTCGTAGGCCTTCGTCGCGCGCTCCGGCGAGCCGATCTGGTCGGCCAGCACGTGGGCGCGCGCCAGCGTCATCTCGAGCTGGCGTGCCGGATCGGTGATCAGCTTCAAGTGACGGTCGTAGAGCGCGACGACGTCCTCCCAGCGATCGAGCGCGCGGTAGTGGCGGACCAGCGCTGTCAGTGCTGGATCGTGCGCGGAGTCGATGTCGGCCACTGCTGCCCAGGCGGCGGCCGCCTCGGTGTGATCGAGGAATTCCTCATCGTAGATGCCGGCGATGCGCTCCCAGAGCGTGATCTTCTGGCGCGGCGTGGCAGCCAGACCGATCTGCGCCTTGAGGTTCTCGAGCAGATCCTTGAAGCGGCCGTTCTTGCTGTACAAGCGATCCAGACCGCGGAGCGCGTCCAGGTTGCCCGCGTCCGCGGCGAGCACGGCCACGTAGCGCTGCATCGCCTGGGCGTCGTCCTTGAGCTGGTCCTCGTACAGCTCGGCGATGCGACACATCACCTTGAGCTTGTCTTCGCCGCGTAGCGCGTCCGCGCGTCGCTCGAGGATCCGCACGACCCCGGCGAAGTCCCCCGTACGCTCGTAGATCTTGCCGAGCGCCTCGCTGGCCTTCGTGTGCCCCGGGTCCGCGCTGAGGATCTGCTCGTACAGATCGCGGGCGCCGCCGGTGTCGTTCAGCTGGTGCTCGAGGATCTCCGCGGCCTCGGCCTGGAGATCGCGCGCCCGTGCGGGCGTCGCCGCGGCGTCCGCGCGACGCGTCAGCACCATGCCGAGCTCCGGCCACTGCTGGGCCTTGCGGTAGATCTGCGTCATGCCCTCGAGCGCGGCCTCGTTGGAGGGTTCGCTCGCCATGATCGCCTGGAAGCAGGGGAGCGCCAGATCGGGGCGCGAGACCTTGTCCGCATACCAGCGTCCAATCCGAGCCAGGAGCGGGTTCTTGCTCTCCGGCGGCATCTCCTGGTCGCCCGCCGCCTCGGCACAGGTGCCCAGAACCTCGTTCCACGCCTCCTGGCGCTGGCCGGCGAGACGCTCGATTTCGTCGGCGAAGCCGGCCTGATGCGCGTCCTCGCAGAACGCCTGCGTGAATGCGACCAACGCCTGGTCCTTGTCGTCGAGCTCCTGCACATACAGGCGCCCGATCTCGGCCATGGCGCGCGCCCGCTCCGAGCGGCTCTCGGCGTGCTCGCTGCGCGCGAGCAGCATCTCGATCAGCTCCTCGTACTTGCCGAGCGCCCGGCGCACGTCTTCGAGCCCGGTGGCCGCGATGTCGTCTTCGGGATCGAGCTCGACCAGCCACGTGTAGATCTGCTCCGCCTTCTCTTGATCCTTGGCGGCGTTCTCGTACAGACGCGCGGCGCGGAACAAGAGGCCCTTCTTGGCTTCCTTCTTCTCCTTGTCGTCGCCCACGTCGACGCCGTCCGCGGCCATGCTGAAGGCCTCGGCGACGCGCGCGGCGTCGGCGCCGTCCTCCACCGCGGCTTCGAGCGCCACTGCGGCATCCTCGTCCTCGGGGTCGGCGACCAGCGCCTCGATGCGGCTGTCGAGCTCCGCGTCGCTGATCTTCGACTCCTTGCGCGCGGCGGCGGTGCGGCCCAGCGTCTCGAGCGTCTCGAGCAGCATGCCGGCGTCACGTGGTCGCTTGCCGGGCTCCTTGGACAGCAGCGACAGCACGAACTCGTCGAGCTCCTTGGCGATCCAGCCGCGCGGCGCGACCGTGCTCGGAGCCGCCGGCTCGCGCGTCGTGTGACCCGCGGCCGCCTCGGTCGCGATGACCTCGCCGAAGACGGGCTTCCCACTCAAGATCTCGTACAGCACCGCGCCGAACGAGTAGACGTCGCTGCGCGGATCCGAGGCCTGGCCGCGGATCTGCTCCGGCGAAACCGTCTTCGGCGAGCCGACGGTGGAGAAAAGCTCGCTCTGCCCGTTGGCGACGCGAGCGCGCGCGCGCAGGCGATCCGAACCCGCGTCGAGCAGCACAACCCCCTGGCTGCCGTCGGCGGCGCGGAAGACGATGACGTTCTCCAGGCGCAGATCGCCGTGCGAGAGACGACGCTCGTGGATCTTCGCCAGCGGCTCGAGGATCGCCTTGAGCAGCGGACGCGCCTCGTTGATGTGCATCGGGCCCGTGCGCGCGATGCGTGCCGAAAGCGGCTGCCCTTCGACGTGGTCGTGGGCGACGTAGAAGCGATCCCCGTGCTCGTCGGTCACCAGCCGACGCGGCAGACCCGGATGATCGATGGTTCCGACCAAGCGCGTGACGGTCATGAAGCGATGCAGACCGCGTCGATCGCGCGTGGCCTCGCGGCGCAGCAGCTTGAGCCGCGTCTCCTGGCCGTCCTTGCGCGCCAGATAGCTGATGCCCAGGCGCCCATCGCCGAGCTTGCGCACGAGCTCGAAGTCGCCGATCTTGGTTCCCGCCGGGAGCTCGTCGTCGTAGGCGAGGCCGTTGACCCGGAGCTGGGCGACGCGCGGGTTGACCTCGGCGCGGTTCGCGAGCACGGCGTCGCACAGCGCTTCGACGGCGTCCGCGTCACGGCAGTGCTCGACCAGCGCCTTCACGAACGAACCCTTCGCCGCGCTGCCGCCGACCGCGTCCGGTTCAAAGCCGAGCAGATCGCGACTGAGGGACAACAGCTCCTCGAGCTCGAACAAACGTTCGAGCTCGGCCTGGAGGATCTCGAGCTCCATCATCATTCCTTGTGGGTGCCCCCGTTGCCGGACCGTCAGGGTCCGGGCACCGCCCTGGCGCCGGGGGGAGCGCATGATAGCGAAACCGCGGGCTGTGCAACACGCCCTGTCCGCCGGGCCGGCCGTTGATTCGCGCCGGCGCCGGGGGTCCGGGCGAATCCGGCAGTTTTCTGGCCTCGGGAGCCGGGTCCGGGTAAGGCTCGGGCGCAGTGGGATCCTCGAGACTCCTGGCCGAGCGGGTACTGCCCATCTCGATCCTGGTCCTGGCCGTCGTCGCCGTGCCGGTGATGATGCTGGGTCCGACGGGGATGGGGCGGCTCGACAACCTGCGCCGGGAGCGGGGGCGGACCGACGACGAGATCTCGCGGCTGTCCCAGCAGATCCGTGAGCTTCGCGCCCAGGTCAAGCGCATCAAGGAAGATCCGGCGGCGGTCGAACGCGTCGCGCGGGACGAGCTCGGGCTCGTGCGCCAGACCGAAGTCGTCTTCCAGTTCAAGCCCTGACGCTCGGGATCCGCCGAGCTTGCGGTCGCGGCGGCGCCGGGCAACCATCCCGCGCGTGGCGGTCGAGCTCGCGCGCCGGCTGATGCAGAGTGGCGTCGTCGCCGAGGGCGACATCGAGCAAGCCCTCGTCGACGCGATCTCCCGCGGTGTGCCCTTCGTCGCGGCGTTCGCGGGGCGCGGCCCGGTGGAGGCGCAGCTCGTCGAGCGCGAGCTGGCGCGCGCGCCAGTGCCGACAATCCACACGGTCCACGGCATTCCAGAGCTCGTCGCGAGCCTGCCGCGCGGCATGTGTTCGCGCCTGTTGGCCGTGCCGGTGCGGCGCGATCCACGCACCGGTACCGTGGACGTCGCCGCCGCCGATCCGCTCCAGACGCACATCGCCGCGGAGTTCGTCTTCCAGCTGGGAGCGCCGGTGCGCGTGCTGCGCGCGCCGCTGGCGGAAGTCCGCGCCGCGCTCGAGCTGCTCGAGCCCGGTCCGATCCCGCCCGAGCGCGTCGTGCTGGACGACGAACCCGACGATCGCACGCCGGCGTTCGGCTCGGCCGCGGTGTCCGTGCCGGATTCCGCGTCGCGCGCGCGGGTGAGCGCGGCGTCCGAGCCGCCGAACGCCCACCCGAGCGCGCCGCCGATCCCGCTCGTGCGGCGCTCGTTGCCGCCGCCGCGCTGGTCGCGCAAGGGCACGAACCCCGGCGTCGGCAAGGATCGCTTGCCGGTGCTCGAGCTGCCAGAGCAAGACGAGGCGGGGCAGCCGGTGATCGGCCTGTTCCGATCGAAGGTGCCGCCGCCGCCCGTGGAGGAGGCGCCGGCCAGCGGCGAGGCCGAGCTCGGGCTCGCGCTGATGGAGGTGGCCGCCGCCGAGACGCCGGACGCGGTCGTGGATCGGCTGATCGCCGCGATGCTGCCCGTCGCCGATCGCGTCGTGGTGCTGGCGGCGCGCAGCGACGGTTTCGGCGGCCGCGCCGCGAGTCGATCGGTCGGCGACCCCGAGCGCGTCCGCGCGCTGCGCGTCGCGGCAGGCGTGCAGGGCGCGATCGAGGCCGCGGTGCAGATGGGCTACTACCTCGGCCGCCTGGACGCCGCCGGCGAGGGCGCGCTCGCGACGCTGCTGGGCCTCGGGCAGGGCGAGGCGTACGTCGTGCCCGTCGTGGTCTCGGGGCGCCCTGCGCTGGTGCTGGCAGCGGCGGGGATGGAGAGCGCGTTCTCGGCGAGCCGCCGCGCCGACCAGCTCGCGCACGCCGCCGCCGAGGCGCTGGAGCACATCGTGCGCGCGCGCAAGCGCGCCGGCGGTTGAGCTCCCGGTTCCGCGCCGGACCGGCATCCCCAGCCCTTCGCGGGCCGGTGACCCGCGGCCGCTGACGCGGCGTGGCGAAATGGTATGGAAGATGCCGATGAGTGAAGCGAAGGACCGCGCGGACGTCGCGTCGTGGGAGAAGCTGGCCCGGAAGGAACAGAAGGGCGGCGACCCCGACGAGCTCGTCTGGCATACGCCGGAGGGAGTCGACATCAAGCCGCTGTACACGCGTGCGGACGTCGAGGCGCTGGACTTCACCGACAGCATCCCCGGCGACTTTCCCTTCGTGCGCGGGCCGAAGGCGACGATGTACGCCGGACGGCCGTGGACGATCCGGCAGTACGCGGGCTTCTCGACGGCGGAAGAGTCGAACGCGTTCTACCGGCGTGGGCTCGCCGCCGGGCAGAAGGGGCTCAGCGTCGCCTTCGATCTTGCGACGCACCGCGGCTACGACAGCGACCACCCGCGCGTGCTCGGGGACGTGGGCAAGGCCGGCGTGGCCATCGACTCCGTCGAGGACATGAAGATCCTGTTCGACGGCATCCCGCTCGGCGAGATGAGCGTCAGCATGACGATGAACGGCGCCGTGCTTCCGGTGCTGGCGAGCTACATCGTGGCCGCGGAAGAGCAGGGCGTGAAGCAGGCGGATCTGACCGGGACCATCCAGAACGACATCCTCAAGGAGTTCATGGTCCGCAACACGTACATCTACCCGCCGGCGCCGTCGATGCGCATCGTCAGCGACATCATCGAGCACACCAGCCGGCACATGCCGCGCTTCAACTCGATCTCGATCAGCGGCTACCACATGCAGGAGGCCGGCGCGACGGCGGACCTGGAGCTGGCGTTCACCATCGCCGACGGCCTCGAGTACGTGCGCGCGGCGCTCGGCAAGGGTCTCGCCATCGACGACTTCGCGCCGCGGCTCTCGTTCTTCTTCGCCATCGGCATGAGCTTCTACATGGAAGTCGCGAAGCTGCGCGCGGCGCGCCTGCTTATGGGCCACGCTGATGAAGAAGCACTTCAACCCGCAGAAGTCCGCGAGCATGTTGCTGCGCACCCACTGTCAGACGAGCGGCGTGTCGTTGACGGAGCAGGATCCGTTCAACAACATCATCCGCACGACGGTGGAGGCCATGGCGGCCACTCTCGGCGGGACCCAGAGCCTGCACACGAACTCCTTCGACGAGGCCGTCGCGCTGCCGACCGACACGTCGGCACGGGTCGCCCGCAACACGCAGCTGATCCTGCAGCAGGAGACGGGCATCACCCGCGTCGTCGATCCCTGGGGCGGCTCGTACTTCATGGAGTCGCTGACCCACGCGCTCGCCCGCAAGGCGCTCGGCATCATCGAGGAGGTCGAGGCGCTCGGCGGCATGACGCGCGCGGTGGAGAGCGGCATGCCCAAGCTGCGCATCGAGGAGGCGGCGGCGCGCCGCCAGGCGCGCGTCGATCGCGGCCTCGACGTGGTGGTCGGCGTGAACAAGTACCAGCTCGAGCACGAGGCGCCGATGGACGTGCGCGTGGTCGACAACGCGGCGGTGCGCGACTCGCAGATCGCGCGCCTGGAGAAGATCAAGCGGGAGCGTGACGCGGCCGCCGTCGAGCGCACGCTCGCCGCGCTGACGCGGTCGGCCGAGGCCCGTCAGGGCAACCTGCTCGAGCTCGGCATCGAGGCGGCGCGGGCCCGCGCGACCGTCGGCGAGATCTCGCTCGCGCTGGAGAAGGTGTACGGGCGCCACCAGGCCGAGCACCAGAGCATCTCGGGTGTGTACGGCGGTCTGTACGCCGACGATCCGGCGTGGACGGCGATGCGTGCCGACGTCGCGGCGTTCGCCAAGCAGCACGGCCGCCGGCCGCGCATGCTGGTCGTCAAGATGGGGCAGGACGGCCACGATCGCGGCGCGAAAGTGATCGCGACGGCGTTTGCCGATCTCGGCTTCGACGTGGACGTGGGTCCGCTGTTCCAGACGCCGGCGGAGGCCGCGCGCCAGGCGATCGAGAACGACGTGCACGTCGTCGGCGTCTCCACCCAGGCGGCCGGACACACCACGCTGGTGCCGGCGCTGGTCGAGGAGCTCGGCAAACAGGGTGGCGGCGACGTCCTGGTCGTCTGCGGCGGCGTGATTCCGCCGAGCGACTATCCGTTCCTCGCCGAGCACGGCGTCTCTGCCGTGTTCGGTCCGGGCACGCCGATCCCCGTGTCCGCGCGGCGCGTGCTCGACCTGATCGCCGGGCGCGAGGCGGCGGAGTAGCGCGTGGACGAGGTGGAGGGGCTCGCCACAGGCGTCGTCGCCGGCGAGCGCCGCGCGCTCGCCAAGGCCATCACCCTGGTCGAGAGCACGCGCGCCGACCACCAAGAGCGCGCGCAGCGTCTGCTCGAACGATTCCTGCCGCGTACCGGGCGCGCCGCGCGCGTCGGAATCAGCGGCGTGCCGGGCGTCGGCAAGAGCACGTTCATCGAGGCGTTCGGGCTGTACTTGATCGACCAGGGCAAGCGCGTCGCGGTGCTCGCCGTCGATCCGTCGAGCTCGATCAGCGGCGGCAGCATCCTCGGCGACAAGACGCGCATGCCGCGGCTGGCGGCCGCCGAGCAGGCGTTCATCCGTCCCAGCCCGTCGAGCGGCTCGCTCGGCGGCGTAGCCCGCCGCACGCGCGAGGCGATGCTCGTCTGCGAGGCGGCGGGCTACGACGTCGTGCTCGTCGAGACCGTCGGTGTCGGCCAGTCGGAGTACGCCGTCGCGGACATGGTCGACTGCTTCGTGCTGTTGCTGTTGTCGGGCGCGGGCGACGAGCTGCAGGGCATCAAGCGCGGCATTCTCGAGCTCGCGGACGTGCTCGCCATCAACAAGGCGGACGGCGACAACGTCGCGAGCGCCAAGCGCGCCGCGGCCCAGACCCGGAGCGCGCTCGGCTTCCTGCGTCCGGCTACGGGCGGGTGGACGCCGCCCGTGCTCACCGTGAGCGCGCTCGAGGAGCGCGGGATGGACGATGTCTGGGAGCAGGTGCTCGAGCACCGGCACGTGATCGAAGAGAGCGGTCAGCTCGAGCGCAAGCGAGCCGCCCAGCAGGAGAGCTGGCTGTGGAGCCTGCTGCGCGAGGGCCTGGAAGCGCACTTCCTCGCGCGCCCCGACGCGAAATCGCTGCTCGCCGAGGTGCAGGCCGAAGTCGCCGAGGGCGCCATCACGCCGACCGAGGCGGCGCGCCGTCTGCTCGCGCTGCTGGATACCGCGCCGGGCCGGCAACCCTGATCGGCGAGTCGCGGCGGGCGTGAACCGGCATTCCTGGACGGACGCGAAGCTGCACGCATTGACCCGGTTGCTGGTTGGTCCGGCGCGTGCAAGGGCGGCGCGTATGCGATGGATGGTGGTTTCGACAGCGCTGCTGCTGGTGACGCAAAGCGCGCAAGCGCAGGAGTCCGGGCGCGCGAAGTGGATCGCCGGCGCGGCGCTGGGCTTCTCGCACACGACGCACGCTGATCTCGCGGTGATCGCCGGCGATCGCGCCTACGGACGCGCGAACGACGTCGGGCCCGGCGCGCTCGGGCTGACGCTGCGCGCCGGCGTGGTCACGTCGTTCGATCTGGAGCTGTCCGCGACCGGCAGCTTGGCCTTCGGGGGCCTGAACCTGGACGTGATCGAGTCACGCTACTTCGACGATCACGCCCAGCTCGGTTCGACACTGACGGCGAGCGCGGAGGTGTCCCCGCGCTGGGCACCGCGGCTGTCGCCGTCGCTCCGGCTGTTCGTCGGGCCGGCTGCCGGCGCGCAGCGCATGGCGGCATCCTCGCCGCTGGGTTTCGCGCGCCTCGACAGCGTCGGCGTCGGGCTCGACGCGGGTCTGCGCTTGCACACCAACACGATCTCGCGCGTCGTGGATGGCCAGCTCGAGCTGGTGCTGTCGGCGCGCCGCGAGCTGCCGATCGACGCACGCGTGGGCCGGAGCGCCGGCGACGTATTGTTTTCCGGAGTCGGCGGCGGTGACGCGATCTATTCGTTCGGCGTGAGCGCGGGCTACGCATTCGGGTTCCGCTAGCCTTGGCTCGCCGCGATCACCTCGGGCGGCGCCTGCACCAGCTCGATCAGCACGCCCTCGCCGCCCAGCGGGAACGCTTCGTTGCCCTTGGGATGGATGAAGCACACGTCGTGCCCTGCGGCGCCCTTGCGGATCCCGCCGGGCGTGAAGCGCACGCCTTGCTGCTCGAGCCACGCGACGGCGGCGACAAGATCGCTCACCCAGAGGCCGATGTGGTTCAGCGCAGGCTCCTGCACACGCGGGCGCTTGTCGGGATCGACGGGCTGCATCAGGTCGACCTCGACCGCGAGCGGGCCCGTGCCGGCGCGCGCGATGTCCTCGTCGACGTTCTCGGACTCGCTGCGGTACTCGCCCAGCTTCTCGAGGCCGAGCACGTCGAGCCACAGCCGCCTGAGCGCGCTCTTGTCGGTCGCACCAATGGCGATCTGCTGGACGCCGAGGATCTTGAAGGGCCGGTCCATGGCTTTGGCGCTACGGAGCGCGGAACTGGAGCCCGAGCTGGAGCTCCATCGTGGTGCTGATGCCGCGCAGGACGCCGGTGGTGAGGCCTGCATCGAGATATGCGCCGACGTACTTCGCGAAGTCCAACTGGGGACCCGCCGCGAGGTGGAACACCAGATCCTTCTTGTACTGCGGGTCGTAGTTCGGGCCGGGCGTTTGCCACAGCGGGTTGTCGCCGCCACCCTCGAACTCGTAGGCGATCGCCGGCTCGATGAAGATCTTGAACGCGGAGTCGCTCATCGTGTAGATGCGCGCGCCGACGCCGATCAGCAGCTGGGGCAGCGTGTCCGTCTTCGCCTCGTGCTGCAGTCCGAAGCGCGCCCACAGGAACGGTTCCAGCCCGTCGAGCAGCGCGAAGCTGGCGGCCACGTCCAGCGCCAGCGGCGCGCCGAAGCCGCAGATCTTCTGCTGGTCCTTCGGGGCCTTCTTGGCGTCGGGCGGCGTGCAGTACGGCGTGTTGTCGTAGCGGAACACCATCCGGTAGCCGCCGACGGGCCCAGCGCGCAGCCCGAACTGTCGCCCGTGCCCGAAGTCCTCGTCCTTGTCGGCGTCCTTGGTCTTGTCGGCGTCGTTGTCCTTGTCCGCCGCTGCGCTCGAGCCGGGCGTCTGCGCGCCGGCCGCGTCGCCTTCGGCGCTTGCCTCCGCCGCCCAAGCGTTCCCGGCGAAACAAACCACCGCCGCCACCCCCAGCATGCTCGCGCGTCGCATCGGGTCCACGATAACCCGCGCGCCGCGCAGCTGGGAAGCCCTGGTTGTTTGCCGGATCGGCGCGGTACCGAGCGCTCGCGTCAGCGCGGCGCCTTCGCGACGATCGGCGGCGATTGCGCGCCGCCGATTTCCGTCCAGTGGCGCTCGGCGCCGACGGCGACCCAGCGCAGATCGACGTCCTTGCCGTCGAGGGATGCGGTGATGATCTCCTGCCCGTTCCACTTGGCCGGGTCGGGCAAGCTGAGCGCCGGCTTGGCGCGCAGCGCGTCCAGCACGGCCTGATCCGCGGTCAGCGCGAGGATCCCGAGGCCCGCGAACACGGGGACGATCCCGGACGGGATGTGCAGGGCGATCACCGCGCGGAGATTGGGCGACAGCCGCGCCGCGCGCCGCGCGGCCCAACGCACGTCGTCCAGGCGCTCGAGGACCAGGGCGCTCGGCTGGCCCGGATCTGCGAGCGTGAACACCACGGCCAGCGTCGTCGGTTGCTTCCACGCCTCCGGCTCCGACGGCGGGCCGGGCGGCAGGCGCGGCGTGTCCGCGTCGGTCTTCGACTTGGTCTTGCTCTTGCGGACGATCAACACGTCGTCGGTGGGTAGGGTGCGCGGCACCGTCACCCGGACTGGACGCTTGAACGAGCGCGGGTCGCCGACCTGTCCCGACGCGACCGCGTACGCGAGGGTCTCGGCCGACGCCACGACGAAGCGCCGGCTCGAAGGCAGGCCCGGCTCGGGATCGAACGTCCGCATCGAGACGCCGCTCGCGGACGGTGGATACAGTTCGCCGGTGACGACGCGGTGATCCGGCTCGACGAGCCGGGCGCCGGTGGCGACGAGATCGACGAGCGCGCCGGACTGGGCCAGCACCTCGAGCGCCTGGCGCGAGGGCGGCGCGACCAGCAAGTCGAGGCGCGGCGGCACGCGCTTGCTCTTCAGCAGCGCCGCGGCCGCGAGCAGATCGCGAAGCGAGGCGCCCGAATCGCCGCCCAGGATCACCTGCGTCACCGGCTTGCCCGCGAGCTCGCGGACGGGACGGACCACGCCTTCCTCGTCCATGACGAGCGGATCGACCGCGGACAGGTCGACGCTGATCACGTCGTCGCAAGGGGCGCCCGGATCGGGGACCAGGCTACGGTGCGCCTTCGAGCGACGCTGATCCCGGAGGTACACCTCGGTCTTCTCGTCGCTCGTGAACACCGCGGCGGCGGCGCCGAGCTGTGGCGCAAGCGCGCACAGCACCGCGCGGTCCGGCACCGACAACAGCCGTGCGCTCGGACCGGCGAACTCCACCACCACCGGCGCCTGGTGCTCGTCGTCGATGCGCTGGATGATGCTGCCGAGGCCGCGGCGGATCAGCTCGAGCGCGACGTCGCGCACGCACACGAAGGGGCGCACGCGACCGGAGAGCAGGACCTGGACGCTGTGCGGCGGGCGCACCCAGAGCGTGCCGTGGACCAGCGCTTCGGCAAGCTGGCCGGGCGACGCCACCAGCGTGAGCATGCCCACGCCGCCGACGGACGCGAGCCGCGGCTCGTCCGTCAGCGCGAGGCGCGCCGGGCTGCCGAAGCGCTCCAGGTGAACGGCTGCCGGAAAGCCGATGCCGGGGCGCGCCACGAGCACGCCCTGCTGCAACACCTCGCGCGAGACGCGCTCGGGAGACGCGAGCGTGGGCTCCGTCAAGCCCGTCACGCAGCGCGTGTCGTAGGCGACGGCGACCTCTGGGGCCGCGCGCTTCATGCCGAGGCGCAAGGCCTCGCCGAGCGCGCGGTTCGGCTCGCTCGCCAGGATGACCTGGTCGACCTTGACCCGGACGAGATCCCCTTTCAGCTCCGCGTCGTCAGCGCGGCCAGCGAGGATCTTCTGTGTCATTGTGCGGGGCGGGTCCCCCGCTCGCGCACGCATTGGGTTCTTGTCTACCTGCGGTTACGTCCGGTGCCCCGTTGGGGAGCCGGAAGGTAGCCGCAGCGCGTCCACACGGTCAAGACCGCTCAGCGGGTAGATCACCTTGGAGCACATCACCCGGTCGTCGCCCGGCCGCAACCCCGAAGGCGCCCGGCTTCCGGCAGGCCGGCGGGCCGGTGAGCCGAGCGCGCGACGCCCCTTGTTTTCCCCCGGTTCCGGCCCGCCGCGTGAAACATTCACCAAAGGTCGCAAACCAGCTACCCTTCCGGGCCATGTTCAAGGAGATGCTCCAAGGCGTCGTGGATGGCACCGACGGCGGGCTCGCCGGGCTGCTCATGGACTTCGAGGGCATTCCCGTCGAGAGCTACGTCAAGGACGAGACGTTCGACATCGAGGCGGTCGGCGCCGAGGTGAGCGTCGTGGTCAAGGCGATCCAGCGGGCCACGGAGATGCTCGACGCCGGGGCGACCAAGGAAGTGTCGTTCAAGAGCGAGAAGATGGTGACGCTGATCCGCGTCCTCAACGACAACTACTTCGTGGCGCTGGCGCTGTCGCCCGAAGGAAACTTCGGCAAGGGGCGCTACATGCTGCGCGTGAGCGCGCCCCAGCTCGTCGAGGAGCTGTCCTGAGAGCGTGAGCGAGCGTCGCTCACCTGTGAAGCGGGCGAAGCCGGGACGTGCCCGCGCGCCGGCAAGTCGCGTGCGGCTGCGGCGCGTGCTCGTCCTGAGTGGTCCGAACCTGGATCGCCTCGGAAGCCGCGAGCCTGCGATCTACGGATCGCATACGCTGGCGATGATCCACGCCGTCCTCGCGGAGACCGCGGCAGGCCTGGGAGCCGAGGTGGACTGCCGCCAGAGCAACCACGAGGGCACGCTGATCGACTGGATCGGCGCGGCGGCGGACGACCGGTTCGACGGCATCTTGATCAACCCCGGCGCGTTGACCCACACGTCGTACGCGCTCCACGACGCGCTCAAGGGTGTGGCAATTCCGGCGGTCGAGGTGCACGTGTCGAATCCCGACGCACGCGAGGCGTTCCGGCGCCGGTCCCGCGTCGCGCCGGCGTGCCTCGCGCGCGTGGCGGGCTTCGGCGGAGACTCGTATGCGCTCGCTTTGCAGGGTTTGTTGACGCACCTCGCGCGCGCGTCGCGCAGCGCGGAAGTGACGCGTCGCGCCGCGGGCGCGAACCGCGATTCGCGGCCATTCGCTGTTGTTCGAGCGATAGCGACCGGGTACGTTCGCGGCCCGAAGAGAGGGGCAAGAGGACCGAGATGGAGATCCCGCTCAAGCAGCTCAAGGGGCTGCTCAAGACGCTAGAAGACGGCGGCGTCGACGAGTTCGAGTACCAGGACGAGAAGTACCGCGTGCGCATCGCGTTCGGCAGGGCCGCGGCGTCTGCCGCCGGTGCGCCGGTGGTCGTTGCCGCGCCGGCGGTGCCGAGCATGGTGCCGCTGTCCGCGACGCCGGCCGCGCCGGACCAACAGCAAGACGACCCGGACGCGGTGTTCGTCACGTCGCCTTTCGTCGGCACGTTCTATCGCGCGTCGGCGCCGGACGCCGACCCGTTCGTGCAGGTCGGGGCGCAGGTCGGCAAGGGCCAGACGCTGTGCATCGTCGAGGCCATGAAGCTGATGAACGAGATCGAGGCCGAGCAGGCGGGAACGGTGCTCGAGGTTCTCGTCGAGAACGGCGACAGCGTCGAGTTCGGGCAGAAGCTGTTCAAGATGCGCAAGGGTTAGAGTCGTTTCGCGCGCGACCATGTTCTCGAAGATCCTCATAGCCAACCGCGGCGAGATCGCGATGCGCGTCATTCGCGCGTGTCGGGAGCTCGACATCGCGACGGTGGCGGTCCACTCGCAAGCGGACACCGACGCGCTCCACGTTCGCTTCGCCGACGAGGCGATCTGCATCGGCCCGCCGCCCGCGCAGAAGAGCTACCTGAACATCCCGGCGATCATCAGCGCGGCGGAGATCAGCGGCGCGGACGCGATTCATCCGGGCTACGGGTTCTTGAGCGAGAACGCCGAGTTCGCGGAGGTCGTCGGGCGTTGCGGGTTGACCTTCATCGGCCCAAGTCCGGACGCGATGCGCGCGTGGGGCGACAAGCTCCGCGCGCGAGAGATGGCTGTGCGCTTCGGACTGCCGCTGCTGCCCGGCTCGGAGGCGCTGACCAGCGTCGCCCACGCGGAGCGTGAAGCGCAGCGGATCGGCTTCCCGGTGATGATCAAGGCGCGTGGCGGCGGAGGCGGCCGCGGCATGCGCGTCGTGCGCACGACCGCCGAAGTCGGGCGCGCCTTCGAGTCGGCGACGGCGGAGGCGATGAACAGCTTCAACAACCCGGAGCTGTACCTCGAGCGCTTCGTGGAGCGTCCCGCGCCACATCGAGTTCCAGGCGCTCGCCGACTCGCACGGCCAGGTGTGGACGCTCGGCGAGCGCGAGTGCTCGCTGCAGCGCCGGCACCAGAAGCTGCTCGAGGAAGCGCCGAGCGTGGCCGTGGACGACGCGCTGCGCGCGAGTATGGGCGCGCGGATCCGGCGCGCCGTCGCCGAGAGCGGCTACACGACGCTAGGAACCCTGGAGTTCCTGATGGACGAGGGCGGCGAGCTCTACTTCCTCGAGATGAACACGCGGGTGCAGGTCGAGCACCCGGTGACGGAGATGGTGACGGGCGTCGATCTCGTGGTGGAGCAGATTCGCGTCGCCGCCGGAGAGAAGCTGGACCTGCCCGACACGCGCCCGTGGAAGTTCCGCGGGCACGCCATCGAGGTTCGCATCATGGCCGAGGATCCGTACAGCTTCGCGCCGTGGCCCGGGCCGATCACGCGAGTACCACCCGGCGGGCGGCGCGGGCGTGCGCGTCGACTCCGGCGTGTACGGCGGCTGGACGGTTCCGTCGTGCTACGACTCGCTGCTCGCGAAGGTCATCGTGCACGCGCCGACCCGGCCCGAGGCGCTGCGGCGCATGCGCCGCGCGCTCGACGAGTTCATCATCGGCGGGATCCGCACCAACATCCCGTTCCAGAAGCGGCTGCTCGACGATCCGGAGGTGTGCGACGGGACCATGACCACGCGCACCGTCGAGCGCGTGGTCGCCGAGATGCGCGCCGAGCGCGGTTGACAGCCGCCGGCGGCGGTCGGACCTTCGGGGGCGTGCACGAGCTTGCGGAGAAGGCGTTGGCCGGCTCGGTGCGCGCCGCCGCGCGCGTGTGCCGCATCGTCGACGATCGCGCGGACGGATACCGGGACATCCTGCGCGAGCTGTATCCGCGCACCGGCGACGCGTGGCTGATCGGCGTCACGGGTAATCCCGGCGCCGGCAAGAGCACGCTGACCGATCGCCTGATCCAGCATTTCCGCGCCTCCGGACTCCGCGTCGGGGTCGTCGCCGTCGATCCCACGAGCCCGTTCACGGGCGGCGCGATCCTCGGCGATCGCATCCGCATGCAGCGTCACTTCGAAGACGCCGAAGTGTTCATCCGCTCGGTGGCGACGCGCGGGGCGCTGGGCGGTCTCAGCCGATCGGCCGCGGACATCGCGCGTGTCCTCGACGCGTGGGGCGCCGGCGTGGTGATCGTCGAGACGGTGGGCGTCGGACAGGACGAGCTGGAGGTCACGCGTGCCGCGCACACCACGCTGGTGGTGATGGCGCCGGGGCTCGGCGACGACGTGCAGGCGGCGAAGGCCGGCATCCTCGAGTGCGCCGACGTGTTCGCCGTCAACAAGGCGGACCGCGACGGCGCCGACAACACCGTGCGCGACCTCGAGCTGATGCTGGCGCTCGGCGGCGAGCCGCACGTCGCGCGCGGCGGCGGGCACTCGGCGGCGAACGTGCGGATCGCGCGCGAAGCCGGCGCCGGCGACGCGCACTGGACGCCGCCCATCGTCAAGTGCGTCGCGACGCGCGATCAGGGCGTCCCCGAGCTCGTGGAGCGACTCCAGGCGCACCGCGCCTGGCTCGACGGCACCGTGGCCGGGCGCGCGCGCCGCGCCGCGCGCATGCGCGAGCAGGTGCTCTCGACGCTGCGGGACGCGTTGGCCGAGGAAGCCGTCGCCGAGCTCGGCGGCGCCATCGACGAGGCCGCGCGCCGCATCGAGGCGCGCGAGATCAATCCGTACACCGCCTCCGACGAGCTGGTCGCGCGCTTCCGGCGCCGCTGACCGATTGACCGCCGCGGCGGCCTGGCCGAAGATCCACGGGATGCCGCAAAAGAGGCTGCTGGCGGCCATTGTCGCCGCAGGACTTGTCGCGATCGGCGCGTGTGCCGGGTCGGCCGACGATTCCACGGCTTCCGGAAGCCAACACGGCACGGGCGGCGGTGGTACCGGCGCGACCGGCGGTGGGAGCAGCGCAGCGGGGGGAGGCGCCGGAGCCCAGGCCTGGCCCGACGGCGGCGGTGGGAGCGCCGGCGGATCGGCGCCCGACGCGGGCGGCACCAGCGCCGGCGGCGCGAGCGGAGCCGGCGGCGCGGGTGCTGGTGGGGCCAGCGGAGCCGGGACCGGCGGGGCCGGCGGGACCGGTGGCGCGGGCGGGACCGGTGGCGCGGGCGGCGCCTGCACCGTGGAGATCTGCAACAACCTCGACGACAACTGCGACGGCCAGATCGACGAGAACCTGAGCCGGGCGTGCAGCGGCGCGTGTGGCAGCGGGACGCAGATCTGCAGCGCCGGCCAATGGGGGGCGTGCAGCGCGCCGCAGCCCATACCGTGCATGAACTACTCGACGTGCGCGACCGAGCAGCAGTGCGTCGCGAGCTGTCCGGCCGCGCCGGCCGAGACCTGCGACCTGGCGGACGACGACTGCAACGGCAGCTGCGACGACGGCGCGGGCTGTCGAGCAGGCGTGTACCGCTCCTGGAAGAGCGCCACCGGGGAGCACTTCTACTCGAGAAGCGCGAGCGAAGCGGCGTGCTGCGGCTTCAGCGTCGAGTTTACCGATTACTTCTACGTGTACGCGTCCCCCGCGGGCGACCTGGTAGCGCTCAATCGCTGCGTGCTCGCGGACGGCAAGCACTTTCTCACCAAGACCAGCAACTGCGAAGGCGCGCCGGGCAGCACCAACGAAGGTCCGATCGGCTACGTCGCTCCGGGCGCGGAGTGCGGCGCCGTGCCGCTCTACCGGCTGTCGGCGAGCAACGGCGACCACCTCTACACGACCAGCGCCTCGGAGCGTCAGAGCAGCATCGGCGCCGGGTACAACGACGAGGGGATCGCCGCCTACGTGTGGAACGCGCCCTGAGCGGCCTTGCCGCGCGCTTCCGCGCCGGGCCGGCATCACCCGGAAGGCGGTCGCCTGGAGCGCACGCCGCTGAACACGCCGATGCGCACGCCGCGGATCGGCTGCATGCCGATGATCTGCACGATCACGCCCAGGCTCGAGCTCGGCTCCACGTCACGTACCTCGCGGAACGCGGGCAAGAGCGCGACCGAGACGAGCAGGCGCGCGACGCCGGAGATCAGGAACAGAAGCTGCAGCTTCGACGCCAGCGGCGCCTTCCAGCCGAAGACGACGATCGCGTCGGGCAGATGGTGCGCGATGAAGCCGCCGAGCAGCGCACCCACGAACAGGCCGAGGTTGGTCAGCGTGTTGTAGTAGGCGACACAGCGGGCGCGCTTGGCGGGCGTCACGGCGTCGAACAGGAAGTTCGCGACGCCGAGGTAGAAGCCCGCCCACAGCACGCCGCTCACGATCTGGAACGCGACGATGGCGATCAAGCTGGTCGAGAGCAGCCACAGGAGCGGGATAATCGGCAGCGCGATGCCGCACGCGGCGACCACGCGGCGGTTGCCGAAGCGATCGGCGAGCTTGCCCCAGTTGTGCATCGTCACTGCCTGGGACACGACGAACGCGGTCGACGCGAGCGTGAACTGCACGTAGGTAAAGTGCAGATCGGAGAGCATGTACGGCGTGAAGAACGGCCCGGCGATGTTCGTGGCCGCGAGCAACAGCGCGACATAGATGGTGAAGCGGCCGAAATTTCCCGCGGGGGCGCGGCGGACGAAGTCGGTGAACGAGAACGCGTCGGCGCGTGCTGGCGGAACGTAGGCGGGCTCCGCCATCGCGTTCATCTGCCACGCGGACACCAGGCGCGCCGCGAGCGACACCGCGAAGATCGCGGCGAACCCCAGCGCCTCCTGGCCGGTCCGGCGCGCGAAGGCGAGGCACAGGCCCGCCGCCGCCACGCCGCCGATCTGGAAGATGGTCTTGAGCTTGTTCCGGTAGCCGAAGTAGTCGCCGCGTTCGGACGGCTCGACCAGGTCGGCGATCCACGAGTTCCACGGTGGGACGCCGATGCTGCCGGCGACGTAGTAGAGCAGCGCGGCCGCTACCAGGAGCTCCGGACCGGCGCCGGGCATCAGCCGTGGCAACGCGAACAGCGGAACGAAGGCGAGCGCCTGGATCACCGCCGGCACGACCGAGTACGCGCGGCGGCTCGTCGCGCGATCCAGCGCGCTGGCGACCCACAGTTGCGCCAGCGATCCCGCGAGCAGCGGCGCCGCGGCGAGCACGCCGATGATCAGGTTGTTCGCGCCGAGATAGATGGCAAACGGCGCGAGATACGCCTCGCCCATGCCGAGCATGAGCGCCTGCGCGCATCCGTCCTTGACCGAGTGGGAGAGGCTCCGCGCCTGATCGCGCCGCCCGACGCCGGTCATACGTCGAGCTCTTCGGCCTCCTCCGCGCGGTCCATGATGAAGTGGAAGCGGGCGGACGGATCCTTGCCCATCAGCTCGTTGACGATGCGGTCGGTCTCCAGCGCGTCGGCGATCTGCACCTTGATCAAGTGCCGGCTGGACGGGTTCAGCGTCGTCTCCCACAACACCTTCGGCATCATCTCGCCCAAACCCTTGAAGCGCGTGATGTCGGCCTTTGCGTTGCCCTTCTTGTGCTGAGCGAGCAGCCGCTCGCGATCCGCGTCGTCGGCCGCCCAGTACGTCTCCTTGCCGATGTCGATGCGGTAGAGGGGCGGCATCGCGACGAACACCTTGCCCTGGCGGATCAGCTCGGTCATGTGGCGGTAGAAGAACGTGAGCAGCAGCGTCGTGATGTGGTTGCCGTCGCTGTCGGCGTCGGCCAGCAGGATCACGCGCTGGTAGCGTAGGCGGCCGATGTCGAAGTCCTTGCCGATGCCGCAGCCGAGCGCCGTCACCAGATCCGACAGCTCCTTGTTCTCGAGCACCTTGTTCAGCGGCACGGATTCCGTGTTCAGCACCTTGCCGCGTAGCGGCAGGATCGCCTGGTAGTTTCGATCCCGCCCTTGCTTTGCCGAGCCGCCGGCGGACTCGCCCTCGACGATGAAGAGCTCGCTATTTTCACGCCGGGAATCGGTGCAATCGCTGAGCTTGCCCGGCAAGGTCAGCTTGCCGCTGGTGGCGGTCTTGCGCGAGATCGACGCCGACGCGGCGCGCGACGCCTCGCGCGCGCGTGCCGCGAGGATGATACGCGCGACGATCTGCTCGGCGGTCGTGCGGTTCGAGTTCAGCCACTGCTCGAGGGCGGGGCGCACGGCGCCGTCGACGGCGGCCTGCGTCTCCGGGTTGTTCAGCCGGTCCTTCGTCTGGCCCTGGAACTGCGGTTCGGCGATGAACACGCTGAGCACGCCGACCATGCCTTCGCGGATGTCGTCCGCCGACAACGTCACGCCGCGCGGCGTGAGGTTGTGCGTCTCGATGTAGTTGCGCACGGCCTTGACGATGCCGGCGCGAAGGCCATTCTCGTGGGTGCCGCCGCTGCCCGTCGGGATGCCGTTGACGTAGCTGCGCAGGTGCTCGTCCGTGGACTCGGTCCACTGGAATACCGCCTCGATGCGCGTGCCGTTGTCCTTGGTCAACGCGAACGGCAGCTCGTGGGTCGGCCGCGCGGCGCGCTCTTTCAGAATGCGCCCCAGGTAGTCGCTGATGCCCTCGGCGTGCTGGAACGTCACCTTGTCGTTCTTCGTCTCGTCGACGAACACGATCTTGAGTCCCTTGTGCAGGTAGCTCGTCACCTCCAGCCGCTCGCGGATCGTCTCGGCGCTGAAGTCCGTCTTGGGGAAGATCGTCGGGTCGGGATGGAAGCTTACCGTGGTGCCCGAGCCGCGCGCCTTGCCGAGCTTCTTCAGCTTGCCGACGGGCTTGCCGGCGCGGAACTCCATCTGCCACTCGGCGCCGTTCCGCTTGACGGTGGCGACGAGCTTGGTCGAGAGCGCGTTCGTCACCGACGCGCCGACGCCGTGCAGGCCGCCGGACGGTCTTGTACATCGTTGTTTTCGAACTTCCCGCCGGCGTGGAGCGTCGAGAACACGATCTCGAGCGCGCTCTTCTTGTGCTTGGGGTGGATGTCCACCGGGATGCCGCGGCCGTTGTCGCTGACGGTGATGCTGCGGCCGTCCTTGTGCAGCGTGACGTCGATTTCCGTGGCGTAGCCGTTCATCGCCTCGTCCACGGAGTTGTCGACGATTTCCCACACCAGGTGGTGCAAGCCCGCGGTGCCGACGCCGCCGATGTACATGCCCGGCCGCTTGCGCACCGGGTCGAGACCCTCGAGAACGGTGATGTCCTTGGCGGTGTACGTCATGCGGGCTGCTCCTCCAGGCTCGGCGGCGCGGTGGGCGGCTCGCCGAGGATCTCCACCAGTTGTCCGCGCTGCATGATCTCGCGCCCGCGGCCGCCGCGGCCCGTGACTTCGTAGATCGCCGTGTTGATGCGCTTCTCGCCGCCCAGGGACGACTTGACGACCAGCGTGTCGCGCTCGCTGGTCGCGGCCTTGATGCCCAGGAGCTCGTCTCCGGACGCGAGCTTGACCAGCAGGACGCCCTTGCCCGGTCCGGACAGGTAGTTGATGTCCTGCACCTTGGTCAGCAGGGCCCGGCGCTGCTTCGACGCCGTCATTATGATCTCCTCGCCGTGGACCCGGTCCACACCGATGATGACCGCGCCCTTGCTCGGTCGTGCGAAGCGTCGCCCGCTCTTCGTGCTCGGCTCGACGAACCCGGAGAGGCCGAAGCAGAGCGCGTAGCCGTCGCTGCTCGCGGCGACGGCGTAGGTCTCGGGGAAGTAGCCCTCCTTCTCCGCCACGTCGCCGACCACGCGCGGGTCGAGGGAGATCGCCGACAGGATGCGCTCGCCGTCCTTCAGCTTGAACAGCTTCTGGATCGGCTCGCCGTAGCCGGTAGTCGCCGGCACGTCGATGATGCGGCAGGTGTAGGCGGTGCCGAAGTTGGAGAAGAACGCGATCGTCGCGCGCGTGGAACCGGCCTGGATGCAGAGCACCTGATCGCCCTCGCGCAGGCGCGTCGATGCAGGGTCCTTGATTTCCTTCTGGCGCTTGACCCAGCCGTCGCGCGTGAGCAGCACGTGGTTGTCCTCGGCGACGATCAGCTCTTCGGCGCTGAACTCGGGCTCGTCTTCGACGACCTCGATCACGGTGCGGCGCTTGGCGAGCTTGCCGTAGCTCGCCAGGATCTCGCCGAGCTCCGTCTTGACGATCGACCAGCGCCCCTTGCCCTGGGCCTCGCCGAGCAGCTTCTTGATCTCCTTCGCGCGCTTCTGCTTCTCCGCGAGCTCCTTCTGGATGACCAGGATTTCGAGCTTCGCGAGCCGGTACAGCTTGAGCTCGAGGATCGCGTCGGTCTGCTCCGCGTCGAGCTTGTAGCGCATCATGATCTTCCGGGCCGCGTCGGCCTTGCCGTCGCTCGCGCGGATCAGCTTCAGGATCTGGTCGAGGGCGTCGAAGATGGTGACGAAGCCTTCGAGGATGTGCATGCGGCGCTCGAGCGCACGAAGCTCGTGCTGCAGGCGGCGGGTGACCACGTCCAGGCGGAAATGGAGGAAGTGCCAGAGGATCGACTTCAGATCGAGCTGCTCCGGGCGCCCCACGTCGGGGTTCTCCGTGGGGACGAGGCACACCATGTTGACGGCGAAGTTCGTCTGCAGCGGCGTCTGCTTGTAGAGGTACGCGAGCACTTTGTGCTCGTCGGCGTCCTTCCTGAGCTCGAGCTCGATCCGCACGTCGTCCGTGGAGACGTCCCGCACGTCGAGGAGCAGCGGCATCTTGCGGCTCGTCACCACCTCCGCGATGCGCTCGACCAGCGTCGACTTGTTCACGGAGTAGGGGATGCTCGTGATGATGATCTTCTTGCCGGTGCGGCTCTCTGGTCCCTTCTCCCAGGTGCCGCGCACGCGGATCGAGCCCCGCCCGGTCTCGTAGACCTGCTTGATCTCCTCCGTGGTCGAGACGATCTGCCCACCGGTCGGGAAGTCCGGACCCTTGATCGTCCGGCACAGCTCCCTGCTCGACAGATCCCGTCCTTCAACCAGCGCGTCGAGCAGCCTGAGCGCGGCGTTGGTGACCTCTTCGGGATTGTGCGGCGGGATGTTCGTGGCCATGCCGACCGCGATCCCCGATGCGCCGTTGATCAGCAGGTTCGGCAGCATCGACGGCAGCACGACCGGCTCGGACTTGGTGCCGTCGTAGTTGGGACGGAAGTGCACCGTGTCCTGCCCGAGCTCGCCGAGCATGGCGCTGGCCGGCGGCGCGAGCCGGCACTCCGTGTAGCGGTACGCCGCCGCCGGATCGCCGTCGAGGGAGCCGAAATTGCCCGATCCGTCCACCAGCGGCACGCGCAGGGAGAACGCCTGCGCCATGCGCACCAGCGCGTCGTAGATCGCGGCGTCGCCGTGCGGGTGGTAGTTGCCCATCACGTCGCCGACGACCTTGGCGCACTTGCGGTGCTTGGCCTCGGGACCGATGCCCTGCTGCCACATCGTGTACAAGATGCGGCGCTGCACCGGCTTCAGGCCGTCGCGCACGTCCGGCAGGGCGCGGCTGGTGATGACCGAGAGCGCGTAGTTCAGGTACCGGGCCTGCGCGATCTCGTGCAACGGCGAGCCGTGGTCGAACAGCTCGCCCTGATCCCCGGGACCCCCGCCGCTCTTGCCCTTGCCGCCCTTGCCGCTCTTGCCGCTCTTGCCGCCCTTGCCGGCTCTTGCTGAACCCGATTTGCGAACCTTGGCCAACGGCTCTCCTCGACGCGCCGAATATGCCGCACGCCAGGGCGTTCGCTAGCTGCTTTTGAGCGGAAAGGCCAGGAAATGTCCGATCTTCGGGATGCCGGTCCGGCGCGGAAACAGTCGGGAATCAAGCTCGGCGAGTCAGTGGCGCGCGGCGTGGGTTGTCACGGGCGACGGCGCGTCGCCGGCAGCCGCCGGATCGTTCGTCGTCGGGGCGCTGCTAGCGGCAGCTGCGGGGCCGCAATCGCACGCGGTGAAGGCAGTCCCGTCGGTGTTGCAGGCCTGCCCGCCGTGGCAGCCGCCGGGTCCCGTGCATGCCTGGGTGGCGCCCGGGAAACACCGCGCTGCGGCCGCGACCGCGACCGGCGGCGGCGCGCTTGCGGGCCCGGCCTGCGCGGGCGGGCCGGTGAACACGATGCACGTTCCGCGGAAGCCCTTGAGCGTCCTCACACTCGACGAGCCGGAGCCGTTCGACGTCGAGCCGCTCCCCTCGACGGAGTTGGCCGTTCCGTTGATCACCAGCCCGTCGCAACCGTACTGCGCCGCCTGCGTACGCATGGCATTGAGGATCTTGGTCTGGCCACCGGAGCTGTACGCGGACGCCTGGCGTGCCTCGATCACGCCGACTTCGACGTAGGGTTGATTGGGAACCGCGGTCGTGAACACTTGAACGGACTGGATGGGACGCGCAGTCATCGGGTGAGGCGGAATGTTCGTGGGAGTGAACGACACCTTCGTTCCGCACGCGGACATCGAAGAAACAAGGATACAGGCTCCCCCGACAACCAATGCTCGCGTCATACCGAATGCCCTCCTCGACGTCTGGCGCGGATGATACGCGCGCGCGGAGCTCCGTCGAGCTGTGCCAACCCTTGGTCACCGGCCGTCACGCACGCGCGGCGGCGACGGCCCGGTACGCGCGCAGCGTCGCACCGACGGCCTTGGCGGGATCGAGCCGGTACTCGGCGCCCTGTTGGCTCCAGCCCGCGCGCGATCGCAGCCGCGAGCACGGGTAGCTCGAGAGCTGGAGCACCGCGGTGCCACCCGCGCAGCTCGATCGAACCAGGCGAAGGGAGGCGTAGGCGAAGCGGCGCTGGAACCGCGTGGCCGCGTCCTGGGGCAGCGGATTGCCGCGCCGTGATGAAAGACGGATCACCATGCGGTCGATCAGCTGCTCGCGCGTCTTGGTGTAGCGGCGCTTGGGTCGGCTCTTGCTCTTGAGCTGCGTCATCGCATCCACACGGAGCGCCGTGCCGTCGCAGAGGCGCGCCTCGAGGCGTAGCCAGTGTTGCCGGTAGAGCCTGCCCGATCCGTGCGTCGGCGTGAAAGCGCCGTGCTCCAGCCCGCCCAGATCCACGAACAGCTGCACCGGCGAGCCGGGCGCGAGATCGGCGACCAGGCTCTGCAGCAGCGCTTCCGCGATGCCGAGCTTGGCGGCGTCGAGCTCCACAGCTGCGACGTTTCCGCGCCGGACCAACAACCAGATGAAGGCGATCAGCGAGCCGAGCGCGGACAGCACGCTTGCGCCGACGACCAGCACCACCGCGGCGAGCGTCCCGATGTCGCTCAGGTAGTCCGCGAGCACCGCCGCCGCGATCGAGGCGCCGACGAAGACCGCGGGCGTGCCGAACACGAGCATGAAGAGCGAGCCCGCCGCCCACCAGCCGAGACGCGAGCGCCGCGCCCGCGCCGCGTCGCACTGTCGCGAAAGCTCGCCGAACACCGTCAGCACGCTCGGCGCGTCACCCGCGCGCTGCACGCGAATCGCCGCGTCGGTCGAGCCCGGTCCGGTGCGCCGGGTGCCGAACACCTACGCCTTCTTTGCTCGCAGCGCGCGCACGCGTGGCGGCTTGCGCCCGACGTTCTCGGCCTTGAACGCGCTCGGACACTCCTTGTTCACCGCGCAGGCGGCGCAGGCGGGCCTCTGGGCCGTACAGCAACGGCGGCCGTGGAAGATGAGCACGTGCGAGAGCTGATCCCACTTGTCCTGCGGAAACAGCTTCATCAGATCCTGCTCGATGCCGATCGGCTCGTCGTGCTTCGTCCAGCCCAGACGCTGGCTGATGCGTTGCACGTGGGTGTCCACGACCACGCCCTCGGGCGTGTTGAACGCCACACCCAGCACGACGTTCGCCGTCTTGCGGCCGACACCGGGCAGCTCCACCAGCTCGGCTAGCGTGCGCGGTACCTGTCCGCCGTGATCGGCGACGAGCTTCTTCGCCAGGCCGGTGATGTTCTTCGTCTTCTGACGGAACATGCCGATGCTGCCGATGGCCTTCTCCACGTCCTCGGCCTTGGCGCGTGCGAGCTTCTGCGGCGTGGGCCAGCGCTTGAACAGAGCGGGCGTGAGCTTGTTGACGGCGACGTCGGTCGTCTGCGCGCTGAGCACTGTCGCGACCACCAGCTCGAAGGGATTCCGATGATCGAGCTCGCAGTGCGCGTCGGGGTGCATGCCGACGAGCTTGGCGAAGGTCTTGGCCGGGTCGGCCTTCATTTCTCTCCGTCGCCGTCGGAGGACTCGCCGTCCCCGTCGGGAGCGTCGCCTTCCCCGTCGGCGGGCTCGCCGCCGCTGTCGGCGGACTCGCCGTTCGCGTCGCTGGACTCGCCGTCCCCGTCGGGGGCTTCGTCTAGCTCGCTCGCGTCGCCGGGGGGCGCCACCGTCGTGCCCGTCTCGTCGTCCAGCGCCGAACCGGCGCGGGTCTCGGCGACGGCCTCGATGGCGACGACGCGCTCGTCGTCCTCGACGTTCATCACCTTCACGCCCTGGGCGTTGCGGCCCGTCTCGCGGATCTCGTCGATGCGGGTACGGATCGTCTGCCCGCGATCGGTGATCAAGACGACCTCGTCCTCCGGCTTGACCAGGCTGATGCCCACGACCGGGCCGTTGCGCTCGCTGGCGTCGATCAGGATGATGCCCTTGCCGCCGCGGTGCTGGGTGCGGAACTCGTCCAGCTTGGTGCGCTTGCCGTAGCCGTGCTCGCAAATCGCGAGCACGTAGTCGCGATCCTCTTCCGTGGTCGAGAGGCCGACGACCTGGTCGCCCTCCTCGAGCTCGATCGCCTTGACGCCGCCGGTGTTGCGGCCCATCGGACGCACCTGCTGCTCGTCGAAGCGGATCGACTTGCCGTTCTTCGTCGCGATCAGGAACTCCCGCGAGCCGTCGGTGACGGCGGCGTAGAGCAGCTGGTCGTCGTCGGCGATCTTCACGCCGATGATGCCCTTCTCGCGGAAGTTCTGGTAGTCGGTGAGCGGCGTCTTCTTGATCTGCCCGCCGCGCGTGAGCGTCGTGACGAAGTGCCCTTCGTCGAACGCGGACACGGGCGTGATCGCCGCCACGCGCTCGCCCTGCTCCACGCCGATGAAGTTCACGATCGCGCGGCCCTTCGCCGAGCGCGCGGCTTGCGGCACCTCGTACACCTTCTTCACGTAGACCTTGCCGCGGTCGCTGAAGAAGAAGACGTAGCTGTGCGTGGAGGCGATGAAGAGCTGGTTGACGAAGTCGTCCTGCTGCGCCTCCATGCCGCGGTTGCCCTTGCCGCCGCGCTTCTGCGCCTTGTACACCGAGAGCGCCGTGCGCTTGATGTAGCCCTGGTGGGAGATCGTGACGACCATGTCCTCTTCCTGGATCAGGTCCTCGATCTGGATCTCCGCTTCGTCCTCCACGATCTCGGTTCGGCGCGGGTTGGCGTGCTTCTCCTTGACCTCGTTCAACTCGCCCACGATCAGATCCATCAGCACGGATTCATCGGCGAGGATGCCGCGGAGCCGCGCGATCTCGTCGGAGAGCGTGCCGTATTCGGTGGCAAGCTTCTCCTGCTCCAGACCGGTCAGGCGCGACAGCCGCATCTCCAGGATCGCCTTGGCCTGGCGCTCCGAGAGCCGGTAGTCGGTCTTCTTCGCCGCCTCGGCGATCTCCGCCTCGGGGCGGCCTGCGCGGCGCACGAAGTTCTCCAGACCCTTGAGCGGCAGCTTCATCAACGCCGCGCGCGCCTCCTCCGGGTCACGCGACTGCCGGATCGTCTTGATCACGAGGTCGACCTCGGTGATCGCCATGCCCAGGCCTTCGATGATCTCGCGTTGGGCCTCGGCGCGGCTGAGCTCGTAGCGCGTGCGCCGGCTCACCACCTCCCGCCGGTGGTGGATGAAGAGCTCGAGCGTCTCCTTGAGGTCGAGCACCGCGGGACGGTTGTTGACGATCGACAGGTTGATGATGCCGAACGACGACTGCATGTCCGTCATCCGGTACAGCTGGTTCAACACGACCTGCGGGAACACGTCCTTCTTGAGCTCGATGACGAGGCGCATGCCGTCGCGGTCGCTCTCGTCGCGGCACTCGCGGATGCCCTCGATGCGCTTGTCGCGGATAAGCTCGCCGATCTTGGCGTGCAGGCGCGCCTTGTTGACCTGGTACGGGATCTCCTTGACCACGATCTGCTCGCGGTCCTGTGAGCCGTGTGCCTTCTCGATCTCCGTGCGGGCGCGCATGACCACCGAGCCGCGCCCGGTCTTGTAGGCCTGGTAGATCCCGGCGCGGCCGTAGATGAACGCGCCGGTCGGGAAGTCCGGACCCGGCACGATGGCCATCAGGTCCTCGACCGCCACGTCGGGCTCGTGGATCAGCTTGATCGTCGCGTCGATCACCTCGCCCAGGTTGTGGGGCGGGATGTTCGTCGCCATGCCCACGGCGATGCCGCCCGAGCCGTTGACCAGCAGGTTCGGAAACTTCGCCGGCAGCACCACCGGCTCCCGCTGCGAGTCATCGAAGTTCGGGATCCAGTCGACCGTCTCCTTGTCGATGTCGTCGAGCAGGTCGAGGCTGATCTTCGAGAGCTTGCACTCCGTATAGCGGTAGGCCGCCGCCGGGTCGCCGTCGATCGAGCCGAAGTTGCCCTGGCCGTCGACCAGCATGTGGCGCATGGAGAAATCCTGCGCCATGCGCACCAGCGCGTCGTACACGCTCGCGTCGCCGTGGGGGTGGTACTTGCCGAGCACCTCGCCCACCACCGTCGCGCACTTCCGGTAGCCGGCGCTCGGCGTCAGGTTGAGGTCGCGCATGGCGTACAGGATGCGCCGGTGCACGGGCTTCAGACCGTCGCGCGCGTCGGGGATCGCGCGGCCGATGATCACGCTCATCGCGTAATCCAGGTACGAGGTCTTCATCTCGTCCTGGATGCTGATCGGCTGGTTGTTCGGAGAGGCGGGCGGGCCGGGCGGCGGGGGCGGTGTCGGAGGCGTGGGAGGTGTGGTTTCGTCGGCCATGGATCAGGTGGTTTTCTTGCCGTTCCGGCGCGGTATCCCGTTCGGGGACTTCCCAGGGCAGTCACGGCTCCGGGAGCGCTTTTTCCGGCGCTTGACCTACCCCAGCGCGGGCCCCGCGACAACTCGCGCAGCGCCCTTCGCGGCACGCCGTCGAGGGCCCTTCGGGAGGGCCTGTTTCCGGCTGTCGGCGCGCCGTCGCTACGCCAGCAGCGCGCGGCTGCAGGGTTCGACGACGTGACGAGCACGGCGTCGCGCGCCAGCATGGCGAGCGATACGTCGAGCTTGGCGCCGGCCGTGTCGAGCTTGCCGGGGCCCACGGTGCCGTCCGCTACGTCGCGAGGCCCAAGTGCGCGCCCAGCGGCAGCGCGCGCACTGCTCGCCGATGAGGGCGAAATAGTCGTTCGCGATCGCCGGCGCGACCGGCGGCACACCGGGCTCGCCGATGCCGCTCGGCGGCAGATCGCTGTTCACGACTTCCACGTGGATCGCGCGTGGCGCCTCGGCGATGCGCGTGATGCGCTGATCGTGGGTCAGCCGCGGAGCCTGAAGCGCTGGATCTTGCCCGTCGCGGTCTTCGGCAGCTCGCGGACGAACTCGATCCAGCGCGGATACTTGTACGGAGCGAGCCGCCCCTTGACGAAGCCCTTGAGCTCGCCGGCAAGCTCGTCGCTCGCCTGCGTCGGATCCTTCAGAACCACGTACGCCTTGGGCTTGACCAGGCCGTCGTCGTCGGCGTGACCGACCACGGCCGCCTCGAGCACCGCGTCGTGCTCGCCGAGCGCGCTCTCCACCTCGAACGGCGACACCCAGATGCCGCCGGCCTTGATCATGTCGTCGGCGCGGCCGGCGTAGGTGTAGTAGCCCTCGCTGTCGCGCATGTAGCGATCGCCGGTGCGCGTCCAGGGGCCGTGGAACGTCGCGAGGCTCCGCTCGCGCTGGTTGTAGTATGCGCTCGCAGCGGTCGGGCCGCGCACCCACAGCGAGCCTTCCTCGCCGTCGTTCACCAGATCGCCGTCGTCGCCGATGACCTTCACGTCGTAGCCCGGCACGGGCTTGCCGCTCGTGCCGTAGTGCACGTCGCCGTGTCGGTTCGACAAGAAGATGTGCAGCATCTCCGTCGAGCCGATCCCGTCGAGAATGTCCGTGCCCATGCGATCTCGCCATTTCTCGCCCACGTGGCGCGGCAGCGCTTCGCCGGCGGAGATGCTCACGCGCAGCGCCTTCGAGCAGCTGTCCTTCGTGATCGCGTCGTCGGCGAGCATGCTGGCGTACAGCGTGGGCACGCCGCAGAAGATCGTGGGCTGGTGTTTGCTCAACGCGTGCTGCACCGCTTGCGGTGTGGGCCGCTCGGCCATCAGGATCGCCGTCGCGCCGACCGAGAGCGGGAAGGTGAGGGCGTTGCCCAGGCCGTAGGCGAAGAACAGCTTCGCCGCGGAGAAGATCACGTCGTCCGGGCGGATCCCGAGCACGCCCTGGGCGTACAGCACGGCCGTCTGCATCAGGTGCGAGTGCAGGTGGGTCGCGCCCTTCGGCGTGCCGGTGGACCCCGACGAATAGAGCCAGAACGCCACGTCGTCCGGCGTGGTCGCCGCGGCGGCGAGCTCCGGCGACGCCGCGGCGAGCAGATCGTCGAGCCGCGCGTGCTCGTGCTCCCGGCCACCCTGGGGCGAGCTCGCAACGACGGTGCGCGCGAGCCAGCGAGACTCGGCGATGGCCTCGCCGAGCTTTGGCAAGAGCGCGTCGCTGACGACCAGCACGCGCGCGCGGCTGTCGTCGGCCATGAACGCGTAGTCCTCGGAGGTGAGCAGCGTGTTCACCGGCACCGGCACCGCGCCGATCTTGATCGCGCCGAGAAACAGCGCGGGGAAGTCGATGCTGTCGAGCAGCACGAGCAGCACGCGCTGCTCGGCTTGCACGCCCAGCGAGCGCAGCATGTTGCCGGCGCGATTCGCGCGCTCGGCGAGACCCGCGTACGTGATCTCGCCGCGGTCGTCGCGACACGCGACGCGCGCGCCGCGACCCTCGGCGACGTGCCGATCCAGCAGATCGACGGCGGCGTTGTAGCGACGGGGAAACACCACGCGCGGCGGCGACGCGCCGCGGTCCGTGTGCGAGTACGGAGACGCCATGCGTCGATGGTCGTTCAAACGACCTGGTCGAACAAGCCCTCGTACAACGGCCCGCTCAGGTAGCGCTCGCCGGAGTCGGGAAGGATGACCACGATCGTCTTTCCGGCAAAGCGCGCGTCGCGCGCGACCCGCGCGGCGGCGGACATGGCCGCGCCGCACGAGATCCCGGCGAGGATGCCCTCCTCGCGCGCGAGACGTCGCGCCATCGCGATCGCCTCGTCGTTCGACACCTGCTCGACCTGGTCGACCAGCGAGAGATCCAGGTTCGCCGGGACGAAGCCCGCGCCGATCCCCTGGATCTTGTGCGGCCCCGGCACCAGCGCGTCTCCGGCGAGCGTCTGGGCGATCACCGGTGAGTGTGTCGGCTCGACCGCGACGGAGTGCAGCGGTCGCCCACGCTTGTGCTTGAAGTAGCGGCTGACGCCGGTGAGCGTGCCGCCGGTTCCGACGCCGGCGACCAGCACGTCGACGTTGCCGCCGGTGTCGCGTTCGATCTCCGGCCCGGTCGTGCTCTCGTGGATCGCCGGGTTGGCGGGATTCTCGAACTGGCGCATCAGCACGTAGTGGTCCGGATCCTGCTGGGCCAGCTGCTCGGCGCGCGCGATCGCGCCTTTCATGCCGTCGGCACCGGGCGTGAGCACCAGCTTCGCGCCGAACGCGATCAGCACCTTGCGGCGCTCCACGCTCATCGTGTCCGGCATCGTCAGCACGCAGCCGATCCCGCGTGCGGCCGCGGTGAACGCCAGCGCGATGCCGGTGTTGCCGCTGGTCGCCTCGACGACGACCTTGTCGGGCCCGAGCGCGCCGCGGCGCTCCGCGTCGTGGATCATCGCCGCACCGATCCGGCACTTCACCGAGTACGCGGGATTGCGGCCTTCGATCTTCGCCAGCACGGTGGCCGGCGCGCCGTCGGTCACGCGGCGGATCCGTACCAGTGGGGTGCGGCCGATGCTCTGCGAGTTGTCGTCGTAGACGTGGGGGTAAGGCGTCGCCATCGGCCGACAGTACCAGCGCCCGGGCGCGCGACCAGTCAGCCGTCAGGTCGGAGGCGGATGGGTCGGTTTTCCTGCCGGCCCGGCGCGGCCGGCGTCGCGGCGCGCCTGGCGCGAGGGGCGCCGGCGCTCGATCCGTGAGCTCCGTGCTATCCCGGGACGGTGAGCCCGCCGAAGCGCAGCAAGCTCGCCTTCGCATGGAGCGGGCTCGTCCTGCTCTTGAAGATCGCGGTGTCGATGCTCGTGCTGTCGACGCCGCTGCTCGGCATGTGGGTCGGCTCGTCGCTGGCGGCGTACCGCGGCGGCGCGCGCTGGGTGCCGATCGTGACCGGGCTGGTCGGCTTTCCGCTGCTGCCGCTGGCCTGGGACGCGCTGTCCGAGTGGCGGCGATCGAAGAAGCCGAAGCGCGAGCGCATCTTGAAGTTCGGCGATCGGCTGCTGCTCCGCACCGTCGCGGTAAACCTGGCGTTCCTGGCGGTGCTGCTCGCGGCGCGGCCCGAGGCGGCGTTCGAGGCGCTGTCGACCCGCGGCGACTGGATGCTCCGCGGCCGCCACGGCGCCGCCGCCGAGCGCACGCGCGGCGTGTTGTTCAAGCTCGCCGGCGGGATCGAGTGGCTCTACAAGGCAGCGCACAAGGATCCGTTCAAGAACCTCGCTCCGGACGACGCCAACCCCACGCTCGACGACGGCAAGGCGGGTCGCCTCGCGGCCGACGGCTCGACCGGGGGCGGGTCCGGCGGCGCGCCGTCGAAGCCGGCGACGAGCGGCGGACCCGCGCCGTCCGGCGCGCCGGACCGACCCACGAAGCCCAATCAACCGCCGGCTCCGGTAGCGCCGGCGTGGCCGTTCGCGGAGTCGGTCGAGCCGGTGGTGCGCGACATGCCGCGCTCGGTCGAGACCGGCGTCGCGAGCATCGCGCGCTACGTGAGCGAGCACGAGCCGGACCCGTTCCTGCGGGTCAAGGCGCTCCACGACTGGGTGGCCGATCGCGTCGCGTACGACGCGGACGCGCTCGCCAATCGACGCTACCCGCCGCAGGACGCCGCGTCGGTGCTCGCGACGAGGAAGGCGGTGTGCGCGGGCTACGCGCGGCTGTTCTCGGCCTTGGCGAAGGCAGCCGGCGTCGAGGCGGTGTACCTGACGGGCGACGCGCGGACCGGCGAGGACGACCTCGACGGCCTGGGGCACGCGTGGAACGCCGTGGAGATCGCCGGGCGGTGGTACCTGCTCGACGCGACCTGGGACTCCGGCAGCGTCGACGGGCGGACATTCAAGAAGCAATACCGCAGCGACTACTTCCTGACGCCGCCCGAGGTGTTCGGGATCGACCACTTCCCGTCGACGGCGCGCTGGCAGCTCCGCGCCCCGGCGCTGACGCGCGGCGCGTTCATGCGCCAGCCGATGATGAGGCCGTCGTTTTTCGCGCGCGGCATGCAGCTCGTGCGACCCGACCGCTCGCAGGTGGACGTCAGCGGCGCGTTCGACGCGCTGATCGCCAATCCGCGCGGCCAGCACATGCTCGCGACCAGCGAGCCGAAGGGCGGGGGCGCGCGCGCCGATTGCGACGTCGCGCCGGGTCGACAGCTCGCGGTGCATTGCGTGCTGGCGGATCGCGGCGTGTTCCGGGTGATCCTGTTCGCGAACGCCAGCGAGGTCGGGACCTACGACCAGGTCGGCACGCTCGAAGCCGTGTCGCGCTGAGCTTCACACTCTACTGGATCACCACGCGATCGCCCGGGCCACGGCCGAACGTCTCGGGGTCGTACATTTCCTCGGCCTTGGGCGGCGGGACCACGAAGGCACCCGGCGTGGTGGCGCGCGCGACGTAGGAGTAGCTGTACACGCCGCCGTAGAGCAGGGACGCGAACGCCTCCACGCGCTCGTCGCGCATGTTCTGGTGCTCGTACCAGGCGCTCGACCACCACCACGGCACGCCGCCCTGGGCCTGCTTCGGATCGCGCGGGATCGTGCCGGTCATGGCCAGCGACGGGTTCTGCGCCTCGAAGCCGGCGGGGATCGGATCGACGAGGGCGACGTGGTAGCGGCGCGCGGGCGCCACCATCTCGATGCGCACGCGCACCAGCGCGCCGAGCTTGACGTGCCACACGCCGTCGCGATCCCGCGAGACGTCGCCCGGGGCGTCCGCGCCCTCGTACTGACGGCTCACCGAGAAGCCCGCCTCGAACGGCGGCGGCCGCAGATCCTTGGGCACGTACTGCATGCCGACGCGGTAGTAGAGCCGGCCTGGCCCGTCCTTCGCGATGGTGACGTTCTGCGTGCCGCGCATCTGCGCCAGCGTAGAGAGCGGGATCTCGACCTGCTTGCGGTCGACACTCCGCCCCTTGAAGGCGTGCTCGGCCGCGAACCTGTCGCCGAGCCACGCGCGCGCGACGAAGTCCGGTGTGACCTTCTCGTACTGGTTGAAGTAGCGGTCGAGGCCCAGCAGCACGAACACGTTCTCCTGCGTGTTCAGCCAGTGGCCGCGCTTGCGGTGCGCGAGCAGCCCCGAGGCGACCTTCGGGATCACGTCGCTGTCGGGGCGATCGTCGATCATCGCCTCGAGCAGGATGCCGTCGGTCTTGCGGCTGGAGTCGAGGGTGACGTGCGCCTCGTCGCTGACGCCCGTGACGAAGTGCGCCTTGCCCGCCGTCTCCGCGATGCGGTTGTCGAGGTAGCGGCGAATGGCCGTCAGCTCGCTGGTCGCCTGCGGGTCCTTGCTGATCGTCGGCAGGATGAAGCCGAGGGCGTCCATCGACAGGCCGTCGGGGCTGCCGGCCTCGTGGTACAGCTCGCGCGCCTCGCGCTTCACGTCGTCGCCGTGCAGATTGCGGACGTACAGCGAGTACGCGCGCACCGTGCGGCGCGCTTGCTCCGGATACCAGGGCGGGAAGTGGCTCCGGATCGTGCGCAGGTAGCCGAGCGCGTTCGCCAACATCACCGGCGGCACGCTGAAGCCCTTCAGCCGCGAGCGGACGAGGGCGTGTGTGACGTGGACGCTGACGAAGGGGTCCGGCTGGCGGTCGCGCCGCCACCAATCCCAGCCGCCGCTCCAGTGCTGGCGCTGGCCGAGCTTCTTCTCGTCGGCGGCGATCGTCGCGATGAGCTTGTCCCTGCTCGGCAATCCCGGCGCGGAGAAGGCGCCGAGCACGTCCTTCAGCGCAGCGATCGCGAGCATGCGCGACGCGATCTGCTCGTTGCAGTCGAAGGGATAGCGCACCAGGTACAAGACCGCGTCGCTGAGGCCGGCCAGCGCCGTGGACGACGTCGTGATCGACAGATCGCCGACCTCGGTGAACACGCCGGCGGGCATCTTCACCGGTTGCGCGATCGCGCCCTGGTCGATCTGGCCGTACGTCGCGAACGCCTCGGTCGTGGCCGGTGTCCACACCGGTAGCTCGATCTCCGACGCGTCGGACCCTGCGGCCGAGACGGCGCCGATCTGGAAGCGCGCCGTGCCAGGCTCGCCGGCCGCGGTCGGGAAGCGCACTTCCACCCGGTCGTTGGCCGGCACCTGCACGCGCACCGCGCTCGGGCCGGTGAAGCTGGCGTTGTCGGCGCGGACCGCGACGTCGGCGACGAGCGGGTGCACGGTCTGGTTCTGGAGCACCACGGGCAGCTCGAAGCGATCGCCGAAGTTGAGGAAGCGCGGCGCCGAGGGCCGCACCATCAGCGGCAGGCGCGCCGTGACGTCGCTCTCGGCCTTGCCGAACTGCTTGTCGCCGGCGCTGGCGACGGCGACCACGCGGTAGCGCGTCAGGTTGTCCGGCAGCTTCACCACGGCGCTCGCGCGGCCGTTGGCGTCCGTGGTCAGGCGCGGCACGAACGCCGCGAGCGGGTCGAAGTTCGAGCGCATCGCGAGCGGCGTCGTGTCGGGCGCCTCGCCGGCCTTGCTCTTGTCCCGCGCTTTCGTCTCGGGGGGCGGCGCTTGTGGCGCCGCGGCGGAAGCCATGGGCTGGGGGGCCGCCATGGCACGCATCGGCATCGGCTTCTTCGCCATCTTGCCGCCGCCGCCGCCGAAGCCGTCGGCCATCTCCGATTCCGCGTGCGCGAGCGACTTCGCTCTCGGCTGCATCCGGGCGGTGTCCGGGTGCATCAGCGCGATCCGCAGCCGCGTCTCGAAGTCCGCGACGCCGTCGCCGCGGGACGGATAGAAGACCGCGAGTGGATCGGGAAAATCGTAGCCCGCGAGGGCGAGCACCGACTCGTCCACGGCGACGAGTGCGACGGAGGCGCCACGCACGGCGTGGCCCTGCGCGTCGTGGACGGTAAGGCCGATCCGCGTCGAAGCGCCCGGCGCCAGCGCCTTCTTCTCCGGCGTCACCACGATCTCGAGCGATCGATCCGTCGGCGGCACGCTCAGCGTCGTCTGTCCGGAGGCCGCCGCCGGGCGCAACGGCAGCGACGGATCCGGCTCGCCGTTCTCCGCGTCGCGTACTTGCTGGCCGACCAGATCGACGCGGGCGACGACGTCCGGGATCCACGCCGGGTCGAGCTTGACCTTCAACGTGTCCGTCTTCTTGTCCAGGTGGAAGCGCACGAGCTTGACCAGACCGCCGCGCCGCAGCGTGAGTACGCCCTCCGCGGGCGCGAACGGCGCCGCGACCAGCAGCTCCGCCGTGTCGCCGCCGGCGTACTCTTTCTTGTCCGGCACGAGCTGGACGCGCTCGCGGCCGACGCCGGGGTTCGCGGGCGGATCCTCGCCGAGGACCCACAGCTCGATCTGGCTCTGGCTCGCGCGACCGCTGTCGTCCTTGACGACGGCGGTCACGCGGTGGAGCCCGCCGCCGTGAGTCGCCAGGCTGCAGCGCACGGCGTCGCTCGCGCTGGTGACGTCGCACGTCTCCTTGTCCGTCTCGCGCTCGATGCGCTTGCGGCCGCGGTACGTGGTCTCGACCCGCGACATGCCGAGCGTGACGGGCCGCCCGACGACGCTCTTGCCGTCGAGGTCCGTGACGATCACGTCGAGCTGCGCGCTCTGACCCGCGCGCAGCAGCTGGCTCTCCTCGCGCAGGCCGACCGTCACGGCGGCCGGGTGCACGAGCAGGCTCGTGCGCGCGGCCCAGGTCTGGCGATTCACATCGGTGACGTCGGCGGCGAGGTCGATCTGGCGCGGATACGCCGGATCGAGGGCGTCGAAGTCGACGCGCAAGCGGTGACGCCCATCGGCGTCGGTCTTCGACTTCCACGTCGCCGTGCCGCGGCGCGCCTCGTCGTCGCCGCCGCCCCACCACCACCAGCGCGCGGGCTTGCCGAAGTGGTAGCCCTCGCGGTTGGGCGGCGAGAACGCGGCGTCCTGGGCCGTCACGTGCCACGTGGTCTCCGCGCCGCCCAGACCCCCACCTGCGAAGTAGGTGGCCGAGACCGTGACCAGGGCGTGGCCGCCGACCAGGTGCGGCCCTTCGCTGACCTGCGCGCCGACCTCGAACTCGGGGCGACGGAACTCCTGGATCTCGAAGCCGTGCACGCTGCTGCTGCCGTCCGGCCCTTCGAGGACCACCCGGGCGCTGCCGAGGTTGGCGTTGTCCGGCAGCTTGAACGACAGGTTGAAAGCGTCGCTGTCGTCGAGCGAGGCGCTCCCCTTGGCGAGCTCCGCGCCGCGCGGATCGCGCACCGAGTAGCTCACCGGACCGTGGCTGCGGATGCGCGCGATGTCGCCGTCGGGGCCGCCGGTGATGCGGCGCACCCAGCCCTTGACGTGGACCGTCTCGCCCGGTTTATACAGGTGGCGGTCATCGAACACGAACCAGCGCGTGCCCTCGCCGTGCGGCCGCGCTTCGAACGTGCCGGAGCCGTTGGTGCCCGGCAGCATCACCAGATCGCTGCCGCGCGTCGCGACCAGCTCGTCGCCATGCGGTCCGAGGGCGAGGCGCGCGATGCCGTCCTGCGCGCTGGTCGCGACCGGGCCGCCGGGGATCGACACCGTCGCGCCGGGGATGGCCGCCCCCGTCGCCAGATCCGTGACCCAGGCGCTCGCGCTGTCCGCGTCCTTGAACGCGGTCAGGCCGAGCTTCGTCACCTGGACCCATGCGCGCACCCACTCGCGCTCGCGGTAGCTCCAGCGGTTCCTGGGCTTCGGTTGGTTCGGCGGCTCGACGATCGCCAGCACCTGACCCGCGCCGTCCTTCAGCGCCGGTCCGAGGTCGACGCGTGTCTCGACCAGCGCGTCGCGCTCGCCCTTCGGGTGCACGAGACGCGTCGAGACGAGGCGTCCCGGCGGCGTCGTCAGCCGTCCGTCCCAGTCCCACGCCTGGCGGAACTTCACGTATGCGTCCCAGTCCCGGGGCGTGACCGCGTACAGCCGGACCTTCAGCACCGTGCGGTTGACGCTGTACACCGACAGCTTGGCGTCCGACGCCGGGTCGAGCACGAGCATGCTGTCCTGCTCGGAGAACAGCGTCGGCTCCGCCTCGCCCACGTCAATCTTGCCCGTGGCGGGCTGCTCCAGCGTCTGGCCGAAGACGTCGCGGATCTCCGGCGAGAGCTTCAGCGTGTAGTGTGTACGGCCCAGGCTCCGGCCTCGCACGGTCAGGTAACGCCCGCTGACGTCCACGCGCAGCCCGGCGAGTGCCGGCTCGACCGTGACCATCCGGGTCTCGAAGCTGTCGGCGTCGACGGCGTTGGACAGCCGGATCGACCAGGGCGCGAGCGGTGGGCAGGCGCCATACCACTCGCAGTTCGCGCTCTCGAGCACCAGCGGCCCGTGGACGCGGAACGTCTCCTGCTGGTCCTGCTCCGGCACCAGCGGCCCCTCGGCGCTCGGCGCGCCCTTCTCGAGGACCAGGGCCACCGTCGCGCCCTTGGGTAGATCCTGGGTGGGCTTGATGGCGATCCAGTGGTGCGGCTGCGCCTGCGCGGACAGCGAGCGGACGTCTTCGTCCTTCGCGATCTCGTCCTCGGTCGCGGCGCGGAACGGATGCGTCTCCTGCCCCGTGCGCAGCGCGACGTGGGCCAGCAGCGCGCTCTCGTCGATCCGCTGGTTGAACTCCGCGTACACGACCGGCTGCAGGTCGACCGGGTCGCCCCAGCGCTCGGGGAATGCGTCCTTGATCGCCAGCGTCGGCGTGGTGAACGTCCACTCGGCGCTCTTGCCGAGCGCGTGTCCCGACGCCGCGCGCGTGCCGGCGGGAACCGTCACCGTGTACTTCGTCGCTGCCGGGAAGCGCTCGCCCTTCGGCTCGAAGAACAGCGTCTGCGAGCCGACCCAGCGCCACTTGCCCGGCGGCTCGGGCGACAGCCGCACCGGCACGTCGCCCTTGGCGAGCTCGCCGTGGCTCGTCACCGGCACCATCGGCTCCGAGAAGGTGATCGACAGGTTCGGCGCGACGGCGACGTCGCCCTCCGGCGCGTGTCGCAACAGCGCCAGCTCGCGGGCGGTCGTCGCCGCGGGCGGGGGGCCCGCGCTCGCCGGCGGCGGAAACGCCGTCTTCACGGTCTCGCCCGGTCTCGGCGGCGGGATCGACTTGGCGCGGAGCGCGACCGTCTTGCGCTCGGCCGCTTGCTTGAACGGCGGCAGGCGCGCCATCAGCGCCGCGGCGTCCTTCGCTCCGAGCGGCGTCGGGCGCGCCAGCCGCGCCTGGTCGGCGCGCTCGGGCTCGGCGTTGCTCAGCCGGAAGCCGAGCCCGGACTTCGACTCGCGCCACACCACCTTCTCGGGCGGCGCGGCGGCCCGGGGCGCGGACTTCGGTGGTGGCTTCGGCGGGGGCGCGCCCGGGCAACCCACCACCAAGAGAGCGAGCGCCAACACCCACCATGTCGCGCGGTGCATCGGAAAATCCTCCTCGTGCGCGCCGACCCTATCAGACGTCCCACGCCGCGGATCGATTTGGATCGGGATGCCGGTCCGGCGCGGAAGCGTGGCGGGGTGGTGCGCAGCGCCATATCGCGGGTCGGCCCGACCGGCTATCCTGCGCGGCCGTGAGTCGCTTCCGCGGGACCGCACCCCCACCGTCGCCGCATGATCTGAACCCGCGTCGCGATCCGCCGCTCGACTTCCCGGTGCGCGCGCTCGGCGAGCTTGGCCCGGCCGACTACGACGCCCTGGGATTCTTGTGCGGCCTGGAGGTGCACCAGCAGCTCCTGACCGATCGCAAGCTGTTCTGTCGCTGTCCAGCCGGCCGGCGCAGTACGCGGGTGGACATGGAGGTGCTGCGGCACATGCGGCCGACCTTGAGCGAGATGGGCCAGTACGACGGCTGCGCGCTCATGGAGTTCAAGACGAAGAAGGAGATCGTCTACCTGCTCGAGCGCGACAGCGTGTGCACCTACGAGATGGACGACACGCCGCCCTTCGCCATCGACGAGCAGGCGGTCAAGGTCGCCCTCGAGGTGTCGAGCTTGCTCGGTCTCAACCTGGTGAGCGAGCTCCACGTCATGCGCAAGCAGTACCTGGACGGCTCGATCCCCACGGGCTTCCAGCGCACGGCCATGGTCGGCATCGACGGCGCCATCCCGTTCTCGTCCAGCGAGCTCGGCGCCGATCGCATGCTGCGCGTGCGCCAGCTGACGCTGGAAGAAGACTCGTGCCGCGAGGTGAGCGACGAAGGCCATCGCATCACGTTCCGCACCGACCGGCTGGGCACGCCGCTGATCGAGACCGTGACGGAGCCGGACCTGCTCACACCGCGCGACGCCGCGGCCGGCGGCCGGCTGCTGGCGGAGGTCGCGCGCGCCAGCGGCAAGGTCCGTCGCGGCGCCGGCGCGGCGCGCCAGGACGTCAACGTCAGCGTCGCCGGCGGCCGGCGCATCGAGATCAAGGGCGTGCCGAGCCACCGCGCGATTCCGCTGCTCGTGCACACCGAGGCGTACCGGCAGCTCGAGCTGCTGCGCATCCGCGACGCTCTGGCGCGGCGCGGCGCATCCCGCGACGCGCTCTCGCTGGGCGACGTGGAGTGGGCCTGGGAATCGCCGCTCGTCGAGGTGCGCGACCAGCGCGACGGCGAGCGCACCGCGCTGGTGCGCCTGCCCGGCTTCGAGGGACTGCTCTCGCACCGCACGCAGCCGGGGCTCGACTTGCTCCACGAATTTGCCGAGCGCGTGCGCGTGATCGCGTGCCTCGACGCGCGCGCGGTGCGCGCCGACGACGCGGCCGGCACCGTGAGCGTCTCGGGGCCGGACGACGACGTGGACACCGCCGTGCGCGAGATCGTGCTGCGCGCCCGGGAAGCCTTCGACGGCGTGCCGAGCGAGACGCGCCAGGCGCGCGCCCGACGGCACCACCGGCTTCGAGCGCATCCTGCCCGGCGCCGATCGCATGTATCCCGACACGGACACGCCGCCCGTGCCGATCCCGGACGCGTGGCTGCGCGAGATCGAGGCGCGCCTGCCCGCGCGCCCGTGGGAAGTCGAGCGGCGCGCGCCGTGGCAAGTCGTCGGCGACGCGCTCGAAGCCGGTCCGGAGCTCGCGAAGGCGCTCGAGCGCGCCTCGCGCCGGGCTCGCGCCGCACCGGCAATCCAGCAAGTCCGGCCCTTGCTCGGCCTGCCCGGCTTCGCGCTCGAGCCGGCGCTGCTGCGCGTGCTCGCGGGCGAGACGCCCGACGCCGTCGCCGCCGCGCTATCTCGTCGGCGCGGATCTGGACGCGCGCGTCGCGCAGGTGATCGCCGCGCGCGGCGAGGCGTTCACGCGCGATCCGCAGGCGCTGCTGCGCTGGGCGATGGGACGCGCCATGACCGGCTTGCGCGGCCTCGTCGATCCGCGCGTCGCGCGCGAGCGCCTGCAAGCGGAGCTTTCGCCATGACCGACGATCCGTACAAGGGCTACCGCGATCCGCTTCGCGCCGTGATGCAGCGCTTCGGCGTGGGCGTGTGGTGCGACGCCGTCGTCACCACCGATCGCGGGCGCTTCGAGGGCTTGATCCTGCCGCGCTCCGAGACCAGCGACGCCGAGCACCTCGTGCTCAAGCTCTGGACCGGCTACAACGTCGGGGTCCGCTTCGACACGATCCGGTCGATGCGAGAAGACCGGCTTCCGGCGCGCGGACTACAAGATCCCGGAAGGGCAGTTCCCCGTCGATCCCGACAAGCCGCGGGTGATCTTGATCGGCACCGGCGGGACCATCGCGTCGCGCCTCGACTACCGCACCGGCGCCGTCATCCCCGCGTTCAGCCCGGGCGAGCTGTACGGCTCCGTGCCCGAGCTCGCCGACGTCTGCAACATCGAGACCGAGAAGCTGTTCGGCGTGTTCAGCGAGAACATGGGCAAGGACGAGTACCTCGCGCTCGCCGAGCGCGTCGGTCAAGCGATCCGCGACGGCTACGACGGCGTCGTGATCGGCCACGGCACAGACACCATGCACCACACCGCCGCCGCGCTCACCTACATGGTCGAACGCCCGCCGGTGCCCATCGTCATGGTCGGCAGCCAGCGCTCGAGCGATCGCCCGTCGAGCGACGCCGCGCTGAACCTGATCCGCGCCGCCTGGGCCGCCGCGCACGGCCCCATCGCCGAGGTCATGGTGTGCATGTTCGGGCCCACCTCCGACCGCTACAACCTGCTGCACCGCGGCACGCGCGTGCGCAAGATGCACAGCTCCTTCCGGAGCACGTTCCGCACGCTCAGCGACATCCCGCTCGCCATCGTGGACAAGGGTCGCCTCGAACCGCTCAAGTCCGCGTACGCGCCGCGTCGCGCCGATCGCGACGTGACGATCCGCGCCGCCTTCGACGATCGCGTGACCATCCTGTACTACTACCCGAACATGAAGCCCGACATCATCGACGCCCTGGTCGGTGCGGGCTACAGCGGCATCGTGATCGCCGGCACCGGCCTCGGGCACGTGAACCGCAAGGTGTACCCCGCGCTCGCCCGCGCCCACGCCGCCGGCGTGCACCTCTACATGACGCTGCAGACGCTGTGGGGCTTCGTGCAGATGAACGTCTACGAGACGGGCCGCGAGATCCAGCAGCTCGGCGTCGTGCCGCTCGCCAACATGTTGCCCGAGGTCGCGTACATCAAGCTCGCCTGGGCGCTCGGCCTGCACCCGGACGACCCCGACGCCGTGCGCGCGCTCATGACTACCCCCATGCACGACGACATGACCGACCGCGAGCCGCCCGACGGCTACCTCGTGTTCCAGGGCGGCGTGCCCGAGGTCGAGGCCTTCCTCGGGCAGATCTGGTCCTGAACAATCGACTGGCGTGGGACTTCAGTCCTCGGGGGGCCTTGACCCCCCGCAGCTTGCTTCGCAACTGCTCCCCCCGCCGCCTGCGGCGGGCTCGCTCCGCTCGCTTCGAGCGTGAGCAATATTTGCTCACGCTCTCAGTATCCGAAGTCCGGCGGACCGCCCGGCGGCGCGGTCGGGCCCACTCTGGCGCCGGGCGTGGCGGGCGCCGGTGGCATCGCGACCACGGACGCGGAGGCCGTCGCGACCGGCGCGGCCGCGCTGGTCGCCGGCGGCGGGGCGTACGGATTCGGCTCGAGCACGGGGTACGCCTGCGTCGCCGCTGCGTACGGCGAGCCGGTCGTGGGGACGCCCGGCGCGGTGTAGGGATTGCGTGCCAGGACGCTCGCGGGGTACGCGGGCGTGGCGCCGGCGCGGCAGCGCACCAGGAAGTTGCCGAGCGCGCTCCCCGCGGTCCTCGCGATGGCGTAGCCGAACGGACACGTGCGCCCCGCCAGCTGGTAGCAGCGCGCCTCGTTCGCGCCGCAGCTCACGTGCAGCATCGGCGCGCCGTCCGGTCCGACGATCGGGACGACCTCGCTCGTCTCCACGCAGCCGGCGAGGGCGACCGCGGCGGCGATCAGCAGATGACGGGGTGCCGGAAGCACGAGGACCTCGCCCGGGATTGTCGCCCTCGGCCGCGCGACATTCAAGTGACGCGATCGGCCCGGCGGGCGCGGTTCCGCGCCGGACCGGCATCAGCCCCAACAGGCGTCAGCGGTGGAATAGCATCCAGCTCACGGCGAGCACCAACAGCAAGACGACCCACACCAGCCAGTCGCGATTCGACGCCGCTGGCGCGGGCGCGGCGCGATCGACGTTCTCCAGATAGCGTACGCGCGACTCCAGCTCGTCGATGCGGCGCTCGCTCTCGCGCAGCCGATCGTCGAGCTCGACGTCGAGGGCGTCCGCCGGAGCCGGCGCGCTGAGCAGCGTGTCCTCGCCCTGCTCGCCCGCCGCGCGGGGACGGCGCGACGCGCGCCGCTCGGGCACCGACGTCCGCCCCGGCGGCGCGTCGCTCGGCAGCGTCACGGTGATGCCGGTGTCGCGCGGCGTGGCCGGCGCTTCGTCCGGATCCGTGTCGCGCCGATCGCTCGGCGTGGGCGGCGCGTCGGATCGGTGCGGGGACATCGCGGTTAGAAGAAGTTTCCGATCGTGAACTCGAACACGCTGCTCTCCTCGTACGGCAGCGGCTTGAACGGGAAGCCCCACTCGAAGCGGAGCGGGCCAAGCGGCGAGAACCAGCGGAGACCAAAGCCGTACGAGGTGCGCAGATCTGCCAGGCTGCTGAAGCTGAAGCACGGGCTGGTGACGGCGTAGGTCGCCCCGCCGCCCGCGGCGGCGCAATAGTTCTGCTCCAGGTTCCACGCGTTGCCGGCGTCGGTGAAGAGCACGCCGCGGATACCGACCTTGTCGATGATCGGGAACTCGAGCTCGAGGTTCTGGTAGTACATCAGGTTGCCACCGATGTTCGCGCCGTCGAGGATCGGCGCGCTGTTCGGATCGGTGGTGCTGGTGAGCGGCATGCGCGGACCGATGGTCCGGAAGCGGAAGCCGCGCACGTCGAGGATGCCGCCCAGGAAGAAGCGCGCGAAGATCGGCACGCCCTCGCTGCTCGGGCTGGTGACGACGCCGGCCTCGGTATTCAGCTTGGCCACGAAGCCGCCGCCCAGCGGGATAGTAGAAGCGGCCGGTGAAGCGATGCCGCAGGAACTCGTTCTGCGAGCCGAACAGCGTGCTGGCGAGCTCCGTCGAGCCGCGAAGGTAGATGCCGCTGGTAGGAAACAGCCGGTTGTCGCGCGTGTCGTAGGTCAGCGCCGGCCGCACGCTGGACGTGAGCCCGTCGTTGAACAGGTTCGCGAGCGGCAACCGCGTGAACACGCTGACGGCGCTCGACGTGCCGAGGAAGGTCGAGGTGGTCTGCGTCGACACCTTGTCGAGCTCGGCGGTGTACGTCACGCGAGGCGACCAGCTCCGGCGAGATCAGCGGGTAGCCGAAGGTGATCGCGCCGCCTTGGCTGGTCTGCGAGAAGTCGTTGTAGATCCGCAGCTGGTCGTACAAGTCGAAGCTCATACTGAACTCGCTGTCGAGGAAGTACGGCTCGAAGAAGCGCAGGTCGACCAGTCGCCGGAGCCCGCTGACCTGCGCCTGCAGACTCAGGCTCTGTCCGTTGCCGAACAGGTTTGCCTGCTGCACCTGCGCCGTGGCGATGAAGTTCTCGATGCTGGAGAAGCCGGCGCCGACCTGGAACGTGCCCGTGGGTCGCTCGGTGACCTCCACGTACACGTTCATCCGGTCGGGCTGCGAGCCCTCTTCGGTCGAGATGTCGACGCGCTCGAAATAGCCGAGCGCGGTGATCCGTCGCCGCGACTTCTCGAGCAGCGTCTCGCTGTACTGGTCGCCCTCGGCGATCTCCATCTCGCGCCGGATCACCTTGTCGCGCGTCTTGCTGTTGCCGCGGATCTCGATGCGCTCGAAGTGCACGATCGGCCCGCGCTCGATCGGGACGACGATGTCCACCTCGGCCGTGTCCGGGTCGAGGTGCGTCTCCGGGTTCGCCTCCACGTTGGCGTAGCCGTGGTCGTGATACAGCGTCTTCACCGAGCCGAGATCCTCGAGCAGCTCGGCGCGGTTGAAGTAGTCGCCGCTCTTGGCCCGCACCATGTTGCGCAGGTTGCGTCGCCCGTCGATCGGCTCGACCTCCTCGCCGTTCGGGCCGCGCTCGTACACGCGAAGCTGGCGGATCTTGTAGCGGGGCCCTTCGTCGATCGTGATCGTGATCTCGATGCCGTTCTTGTCCGGCGTCAGCATCACGCGCGGCGTGGCGATCTGCACCGACAGGAACCCGCGATCGTAGTAGAGCGCGCTGATCATCGCGATGTCGCGCTCGAACGCGTCCTGGCGGAACGGACCGCCGGAGCCGAACGCGAAGAAGCCGGCGTTGCCCGTGAACATCACCTCTTTCAGCTCTTGATCGGAGACGTTGTCGTTCCCGATGAAGGTGATGCGCCGGACGCTGACCTGGCCGTGCTCGGTGATCTTGAACTTGACCGCGACCTCGTTGTTCTTCTGCGGGACGATCTCGCTCTTTACCTCGGCGAGGAAGTAGCCCTTCTCCGCGTACATATCGCGGATCTTCTGCACGCTGCGGCGCACCGCCGGGTACGACAGCACGGTGTTCGCCTTGACCTCGATCCCGCCGGACAGGTCGTCGTTGTCGATCTCGTTGTTGCCCTCGAACTCGACCTCGCCCACGTTCGGCCGCTCGCGCACCAGGAAGCGCAGCGTCACGCCCTCGTCGGTGCGCGAGAGATCGACCTCGATGTCTTCGAAGAAGCCGCTGTTCCACAGCTCGCGCACGTCCTCCGAGAGCGTGTCGGGCGAGAACGCCTGCCCGACGCGCTCGTGCAGGTACGTGAGCACGTCATCCTTCGCGACGCGGCGGTTGCCTGCGACGTCGATGTCGAGGATTTGCAGGCCGCGCGCCTTCTCGGCTTCGCTCGGCGGGATCTCGGCCGTGGCCGGCGGCGTCGCGGGCAGCGGCTGGGCCCGCTCGCTGCCCGGGCCCGTCGGCGCGACCGGCTCGTCGGTGTCGCCCGCTGCCGGCGCGGCGGGAGCGGCGGCAGCGGGTGCCGGCGCGGCGGGAGCAGGCGCCGGCGCGGCGGCCGCGGCCGCGGCCGCGGCCGGGGCGGGGTGTGCCGCGGGCGGAGCTGGTGCGGGCGCCGCGGGACGGGGCTGGGCCGCCGCGGTTCCCACGATCAGCAGCAGCGCCACGGTGCATGCGAGCCATCCCGCGAGGCGGCGACCAGTACCGAAGACGGCTTGCATCGAAGGAATGGGCGGGACTGGAAATCCGTCCGGCGCGGGCCTGCGTAACCTATAGCCGCCCCCATCTCAAGCCGTCGTCGCGAAAGCCGGCGGAAAGGCGTGGCTCTGGAGCGGATCCCCCCGACAAACGGCGTGCGTTCCCCGCACCGACCGGCCCACCGCCTGGATGTCGGTCCGGCGCGGAACCGCGCCCGGTCCGGCGGCGCGCAGCGAGGCGAATCGCGCCGGGACGGGGCGGTGGGCGGCCGGGAGGTCAACGATAGTCGTCGACCTCGATGCCGTAGCGCTTCATCCAGCGGTGGATCTGCATTCGGGCCTTGCCGAGATCCCGGCCCACCGCGGCGACGTTGCCGCGGTGGGCCGCGAGCAGGGCGCGGAGCTCGTCGCCTGTGGGCACGGCCTGGGCCGGCGCCTCGCCGGCCCAGGCCGTGCCCACAGGCGCGCGCAGGCTCGGTGTGGGCGGCTCTCCGTATTCGCTCATGGCGTCCCGGACCGGATCGGGCAGCTGGTCGACGTCGAGCACCGGCGCGGTGGCGAGCGCGACGCAGCGCTTGATGCACGCCTCGAGCTCCCGCACGTTGTAGGGCCAGTCGTGGTGCAGGAGTCCCGTCATGAACGGGAACGACGGACGCAGCTCCGGCCGGCCGTGGCGCGCGAGGAAGGCGCGGACCAGCATGAAGATGTCCTCCTTGCGCTCGCGCAGCGGCGGGAGCCGGAGCTGATACTCGTTCAGGCGCGCGAACAGATCCTCGCGGAAGCGTCCGGCCGTCTGCAGCCGCCACAAGTCGCGGTGCGTCGCGCACACGATGCGCACGTCGACGCGCTCCGGCTGGGTCGCGCCCAGCGGGAAGACCTCCTTGTTCTGCAGCACGCGCAGCAGCTTGGCCTGCGCCTCGAGCGGCATGTCGCCGATCTCGTCGAGCAGCAGCGTGCCCTCGTGGGCGGTGCGGATGAGGCCCGGCTTGTCGCGATCGGCGCCGGAGAACGCGCCGCGCTTGAAGCCGAACAGCTCGCTCTCGATCAGGTTCGCCGGGATGGCCGCGCAGTTGACGGCGTTGAAGCGCCCGCGGCGACCGCTCAGCCGGTGCAGCTCGCTGGCGACCACCTCCTTGCCGGTGCCGCTCTCGCCCAGCAGCATCACCGTCAGGTCGGTCGGGCCGATGCGCGCGATGTCCGCCGAGATGCGATCCATGACGTAGCCGCCGACGAGCGCGCTCCCGGGGGCGCGGCGCTCCGCGCCGCCGAGCATCTCGCCGTCGATCCGGTAGGCCGCGTAGAGCTCCGCGTGCCGATCGACGAACTTGAGGATCGCGTCGCCGATGCGGATCTCGCTCATCGGCTCAAGCTCGAGCTGCCGCACCGGGTGGCCGTCCACCAGCGTGCCGTTGCGGCTGTCGAGGTCGCGGACGAGCCACGCATCGTGCTCGCGCACGAGCTCGGCGTGGGTGCGCGACACGGCCTTGACCGCGAGCTCGAGGATCGACGCCGGCGTCGCGGCCCACGACGTTGCGCGGACGCGACAGCGGCCACGCGGCGGGCAGCGACGCGTACTCCTCGGCGTACAGCAGCACCAGGCCGGCCTGCGGCCCCGCGCCGGGAGGTCCGGGCATGCCGAACTCCTGCATCGCGCCGGTCGTCTTGTCCGCCATCAGCGTTCCGGAGCGTACCGAGGCGCGGACCGCTAGGCCAGCGCTCGCCGCGGTGTGCGCCGGCGGCGCGGGTCTCGCCCCGCCGGGAGAATCCGCTACGGTTGTCGCATGCGTCGATACGGCGATCCGGGTGGCGGCGGTCCAGCTCAACTGCCAGGACAACGTGGCTGACAACCTGGCCGCGTCGGCCCGCCTGGTGGCCGACGCCGGCCGGCGCGGCGCGCGACTCGTGGTGCTGCCGGAAAACTTCGCCTACCTCGGACCGGAGATCGGCAAGCGCGAGCTCGCCGAGCGGCTCGACGACGAGCGCGCGCCGATCCAGGCCGCGCTCGCGGGGATGGCGCGCGAGGCGCGCGTCACGCTGATCGCCGGCGGCTTTCCCGAGACGCAGCGATGATCCGGCGCGGCCGTTCAACACCTGCCTCGTGATCGGTCCCGACGGGCGTCGCGTGGCGAGCTACCGCAAGATCCATCTGTTCGACGTCGAGCTGCCCGACGGGACCGAGCTGCGGGAATCGGTGGCGACCACCGCCGGCGCCGAGCCGGTTGTCGTCGAAGTCGACGGCTTCAAGGTCGGTCTGTCGATCTGTTACGACCTGCGCTTCCCCGAGCTCTACCGCGCGCTCGTGGATCGCGGCGCGGAGATCATCGTGGTGCCCGCCGCGTTCACGCTACAGACCGGCAAGGACCACTGGCACGTACTGCTCCGCGCCCGCGCCATCGAGTCGCAGTGCTGGCTTGTTGCGGCCGCGCAGTGGGGACGTCACCCCAAGGGCCGCGCGTCGTACGGCCACTCGCTCGTCGCTGATCCGTGGGGACAGGTCGTCGCCGAGTGCTCGGATCGCGTCGGTGTGATCGACGCCGACGTCGACCGCGAGTATCTCGAGCGCGTGCGTCGCACGTTGCCGAGCCTCGCACACCGGCGTCTGTGAAAGCCGGGCGCCCTACAAGTGCCGGCGGGCGATCTCCGTCCAGGTCCCCGATGGTTCAAGGCTGATGTAGTTCTTCCAGAACGGACGCGCCTTCTGCGTCTCGCCGACCTGCTCGTAGGCCATGGCCAGGTTGAAGTAGGCATCCGAGAATTTCGGATCCGCCTCGATGGCGCCGTGGAAGAGCGGGATCGCGACGTCCGGCAAGCCGCGCTCGAGCATTACGTAGCCGAGGTTGTACTGCGCCTCGGGCTGGCGCGCGTCGATCTCGAGCGCCTTGCGATACAGCGACTCCGCGCCCTCGACGTCGTGACGCCGGAAGCGGATGTTGCCGACGTTGGTGTAGGCGATGGCGAGCCACGGGTCGAGCTCCATGGCGCGCAGGTAGAGGCGCTCGGCGTCGTCCATCGTCGCCGGATCCTCGTCGAGTTGGCTGGCCTGAAGGTAGAGCTCGTAGGCGGTGCGCGCCCGCTCGCGGCCCGCCGAAGGTCGCAGCACGCGCACTACGTCGTCGCGCAGCGTCTTCACCTCGAGGTCGAGGAGCATCTGCCCAGTGAGCGGCTCGAACGTGCCGTCCTGCGTGCGGACGACGACGCGTTGCCCGTCGGAGACGATCCGCAGCTCCACCAGCGGACGTGTCACCTTGGGCAGCGAGACCTTGAGGCGCGTCACGGCGCGCGTCACGTCGCGCAGCCGGACCTTCCGCTCGAGCAGCGCCTGGGCGGCTCTGAGCGCGATCAAATCGGTGAAGGTGTAGGCACGCCGGCCGCGGCGCCGACCGCTGGGCGAGACGACGCCGGCCCGATCGAGTGTGCGCAGTCGCGCGGGTGTGAGGCCGAGCAGCCGGGAGATCTCGCTGCGCGTGAACAGATCGGTGAGCGGCTCGCGTGTCGACGGAGCTTGCTGCGTGCCATCGCCCAGTGCCGCGATCGTCTCGCGGCGTTGGACGCGGCCACCGCCCGGTCCAAACACGACGTGGATGACCTTTTCGTCGCGTCTCCTCTTGCGACCCATTTCTACTCGCTTGTGCCCCGCCGACGCGTCCCTGTTCTCTTGTTCGTTTCTTCCGCACGCGCCTCGCTGTCAAGAGGTAGACCGCGACAAGCGCGGTGCGCGCATGTTTGTGGCGTGTTGGTCGACGAGCGAAGCGCGCTCGCGATCGTGAAAAGGGACTTGACGTGCGCCGTCCGATGTCTCAACCGCGGCGTCCGCGGCGCGATGCTTCCGCGACGACGCGCGCCTCGACCTCGACGTCGACGCGGACACCGCGGGCGTCGCGACGCACCGCGAGCTCGGCGTCGACGCGCCCGAGCACGCCGCGCGATCGGATCTGCGCTTCGAGACATGCGATGCGTACAGCGCGCAGGCGCGCGTGTGGATCGCCCTTCAACAGACGAAGAACGGCAGCGACGTCCTTGTCCGGGACCGCACCGCCGTGCGATGCGACCGGCAACAGGATGCTCGTGGAGCCGTAGTACACGATGCCGTCCGCTTCTTCCCGCGCGGCGCCCTCGCTCATGACGTCGGCCGCCTCGAAGAGCTCACGCCAGCGATAGTCCTCGCTCTGCCAGAGCTCGACGTCGCGACGTCGCACAAGCGGCAGGCTGCGGGTCTTTGCCAGGCCGGGCCGGCGGGACTTGGCGCGCACGACGCGATCGTAGGCTGCCGCCACGAAGTGGATGAAGTTCCGCGCGACGGCGGTCAGGCCACGCCGACGACGGACCCGGATACTTGCCCCGCGGCGCGCGCTCTTGTCACGCTATCGAGGACGCCCATGGATCACACCGAAAGCACGTACGGCGGCGCCGATCGGCGTCGCCACCGGATGTATGTCACCCGCAACACCGAGTACCACCTCCGCGACGGCATCTGCGTCGCGGTTCGGGATCGCAATACCGGTCGCTGGCTCGCGTCGCATCTGGCGCTGAACCGCCGCGTCAGCGGCGGGGTCCGGTTCTTCCCGAACGGGACCGCCGTACCCTCCGGGGACGGGCCGAAGGTGGGCGAGGCCCTCTACTTCGGCGAGGGCGGCCGCGAGCTGCTGACCAGCGTGCTGTGTGCGGTGGAGCGCCCGGCGAAGACCGTGGTGCACGCCTACCCGGTCTGAGCCGCCCGCGCGCCAGCCGGCCCGCAGGTTGTTCAACCAGTCAGCGTGTACGCCGCTGCGCCTGCCCCGGGGGGTTCGCACCTGCATGCGTAGCCGGTTTCGCGCGGGAGCCTACGACGCAACATGTCATTCCCACGAATACGGGCACATCGGCGCTTCGTGCACTTCGGCATCCTTCTTGGATACTGGGCGGCGAACCATGGCGCTACCCATCGAGACGACTCCCGACCCGCGCGACCCCCGCGCCGTGCGCATCCTCGCCAAGAGCATCTACCGGGAGCTCCGCGCGACCGGGTTCAGCGAGCACGACGTGCTGGCGCTGGCCGGCGAGTTGCTGTCGCTGGTGACGACCGATGTGAAGAGCCAGGGCCGCTCGGGCTGAGCGCGACGCCGTCCGGCCGCGCCGGGCGAGCCCTCCGCCTCACCCCTTGGGGTGACTCGCGCGCGAGCGCGAGGCGGGCCGGATCGCGCCGCGAGCGTCATCCGTGCGAAATCAGAAGCACCGATCAGGCCGTCTGGGCAGCCTCCGGACCGCATTCGATTGACAGGGGCCTCCCGGTTTCGTCAATCTTCGGGATCAGTCCGCAGTGATTTCGCCCGCGAAGCACGACAATCGACCCGTGTTCACCGTCGTCATCAGTGAGAAAGGGGGGGCGGAACGACGCGAGGTATTCGACCGACCGGAGATTACGGTGGGTCGCGTCCAAGGCAACGATTTGACCTTGCCGAAGGGCAACGTGTCGAAACGGCACGCGCGTCTGCTGTTCCGCGACGGGCGCTTCATCGTCACGGACATGAACAGCACCAACGGGACGTACGTCAATCGACGGCGGATCTCCCAGGCGACCATCGTTCGCGAAGGCGACCGCATCTACGTCGGCGACTTCGTCCTGCGTATCGAGATGAGCGAGGGCGGCGCGCCGGACGTCGCGGGTGGCGAGGTCTCGAGCAGCGGTCCGTTCCCGACCCAGCACGCGCCCAGCTCCGGTCAGGTCGAGGAGGTGATCTCGGCGCAGCCCGCGGAAGTGGACAGCGAGGGCGCGGCCGCCATGCCCAAGGTGCCGGGGCCGCCCCGCGTTCCGGCGACCGCCACACCCGTGCGCCCGGACTCGATCTCCGAAGACTCGCAGGTGTCGGCGCCGATGCGGCTTCCGCAGGAGCCGTCGCGTCCGGGGATCGACTCGCGCCAGCTGGCGTCGACACAGGACTCGCCGGGGCTCGGGATGGACACCGTGCACCGCAGCGCAGTCGCCGCCGTGTGCAAGCACGTGGAGGACATGCTCGAGGCGCACGCGCTCGACCACGTCGACGAGGCCGTCACGGCGCGCGTCGAGCGGCTGATCGACGAGCAGTCGCGCAACCTGCGCGGTGCCGGGGATATCGCCCCCAGCGTCGCGCTCGAGCGGCTGACCCGGGACGTCCGCGCGGAGCTGCTCGAGCTCGGTCCGATCGGGACGTTGATGGACGATCCCGAGGTGACTTCGGTCACGGCGTCGCGTTTCGACCGCGTCGTCGCGACGCGCGGCGGGCGTCAGGTCGCCGTGGATCCGGGCTTCTCGTCGGAGGCGTCGATGCGGCGCATCATCGCGCGCCTGTGCGAGCTCGGCGGCGTGGCTCTCGGCGAGCGCGAGACGGTGGTGGAGCGGCGTTTGCCGGACGGCTCGCGCGCGAGCGCGGTGCTCGGCCCCGGGGCGCTCGCCGGCGCGCTGCTGGTGTTGCAGAAGCCACGCCGCGTGTCGGTGTCGCTCGACGATCTGGTGCGCAGCGGGACGGTCTCCCGCGCCATGGCGACGTTCCTCCAGTACTGCGTACAGGCGCGCGCCAACATCCTGGTCGTCGGCCCGCGCGACGCCGGCGCTCCGGCGCTCTCCAGCGCGCTCGCCGCGTGCGCGGTCGACGGGCAAGTCGTGGCCGTCGAGGATGTGGACAGCCTGGTCGCGCCCGGCGGGCACGTCACGCGTTTTGCCATCGACGAAGGCAGCGGCGACAGCGGCCGTCTGATCCACGTCGCGTCGCGCATCGACGGGGCGCGCCTCGTCGTCGAGCTGGCCACCAGCGAGCTCGTGGTCGGCGTGCTCGAGGTGGTCGGCGAGGGCGCGGAGGGCGTCGTGGCGGTGGCGCGCGCGCCGGGCATCCGGCGCGCCGTGGCGCGCCTCACGGCCGAGGTCCTGGCCGGGCGCAGCGGCACGACCGCGCAAGCCGCTCGCGAGTTGATCGCCGGCGCCTTCGACGTGGTCGTCGAGATCAGCCGCCTCCGCGACGGGCGTCAGCGCGTGCTGCGCGTGGCGGAGCTGTCCGGCGTCGAGGGCGACGAGATCCGCGTGCAGGACATCTTCGCGTTCCACGTCGAGCGCACCGCGGCGGGCGGCGCCGTCGAAGGCACGTTCACCGCGTCCGGCGCGGTACCGCGCGTCGTCGAGGAGATGAACGCCCGCGGCGTTCCGGTCGAGACGTCGCTGTTCACGCGACCGCCTTCCAGATGAGTGAACGCTAGGCTTCGGCTTGAGCCTTGGCGAGCTTGCGGCCCATCATCCGCTTCTTGATCGCGCTGAGCTTGTCGATCATGAGCACGCCGTCCAGGTGATCGTTCTCGTGCTGGATGGCGACGGCGAGCAGGCCGTCCGTCTCTAGCTCGAACGCCTTGCCGTCCGTTCCCAGCGCCCGCACCTTCACGCTGTCGGCGCGCTTGATCTCCTCTGACACGCCGGGGAACGACAGGCAGCCCTCGTTCCAGGTCTGGACGCCGTCGCGCTCCAGGATCTCCGGGTTGATGAAGACGCGCAGATCGCTCGGCTCGTCCTCGCCGGCGACGTCGATCACGAAGATGCGCTTGTTCACGCCGATCTGCGTGGCCGCAAGCCCGACACCCGGCGCGTCGTACATGGTTTCCGCCATGTCCTCGACGAGCTGTCGGATCTCGGCCGTGATCGCCTCGACGGGCTCGGCCACTTCGCGGAGGCGTGGATCGGGGTACTGGAGGATCTCGCGGAGCGCCATGACTGGGGCCAAAATAACATCGCGCTCAAGGTGCCGCAACGTCAGGGCTGCAGGGGCTCGCCGTCCGCCGCGTTCAGCCGCCCGGGTTGGTCCGGCCCTTCTTGGGGTAGACGAGCGGACCCGCCACGTAGGCGTCCGAGCCGCACAGCTCCCAGCGCGCGGGCTCGATGCGCGGCGCGTCCCCGGGATTTTCCGGACCCGCCCAGTCGACTGCGCCGGGCCTGCCGCGAGGCCCGAGCAGTAGCGGCGCCACGAACACGTGCATCTCGTCCGGCAGGCCCGTGGCCAGCAGGCTGCCGGCGAGCTCCGCGCCGCCTTCACACAGCACGCTCACGACCTCGCGCGCCGCCAGCTCGCGGAGCGCGCTCAGCATGTCGCAGCGCCCCTCGGCGGTTGCCGGCACGCGGATCACCGCCACGCCCATCTCCTCGAGCGCCTCGCCGACGGCGCGCGAGGCGTCGAGCGTCGTGACGACGCAGGTGGGCGCCTCCTTGGCGGTGGTCACGAGCTGGCTATTGGTCGGCAAGCGTAGCTTGCTGTCGACCACCACCCGCACGGGATTGCGACCGGGCGCGTCCCGCACCGTGAGCCGCGGGTCGTCGGCGATCACGGTGTTGATGCCGACGATCACCGCGTCGTGACGCGCGCGGAGCGTGTGCACCCGGGAGCGCGCCTCGGGGCAGCTGATCCAACGCGAAGCGCCGGTCCGCGTCGCGATGCGTCCGTCGAGCGAGACGGCGAGCTTCAGCGCCAGGAACGCGACGCCCTCGGTGATGTACTTGTTCCAGGGCTTGATGAGCTGGCGCGCGTCCTTCTCGAGCACGCCCACCACCACCTCCACGCCGGCCTGCGTCAGGCGCTCGACGCCGCCGCCCGGCACACGCGGGTTCGGATCACGGCAGCCGATCACCACGCGCGCGATGCCAGCCGCCAGGATCGCGTCCACGCACGGCGCGGTGCGTCCCTCGTGGTTGCACGGCTCGAGCGTCACGTACAGCGTCTTGCCCTTCGCCGCGTCGCCCGCGGCGTTGAGCGCGAGCACTTCCGCGTGCTCGAGGCCGGCGGCCGCGTGGAAGCCCTCGCCGAGGACGCGGTCGCCATCGGCCACGACGGCGCCCACGTGCGGGTTCGGAGACGGGTCGCCCTGCTTCCCGAGCTCGATGGCCCGGCTCATGAGCTCTGTGTCGACGTCGGCCATCAGGATCCACCCTTGGCTAGCAGCCCCGGGCAGGCCGCCGCAAGCCAAGGGGCGAAGGCGCGCGGGATCATGGGCGGCGGCTCCCGGCCGGCGGCTCGGACTTGCGCCGCACTAGCTTGTCCATCTCCTCGATGAACTCGTCGATGTCGCGGAACGAGCGATAGACGCTTGCGAAGCGCACGTACGCCACCTCGTCGAGATTCTTGAGGCGCTCCATCACGCGTTCGCCGATGACGCGCGACGTGATCTCCTTGGCCCCGCTCTCGGCCAGCTCCTGCTCGAGCTCCGAAGCCTGCTGCTCCAGCGTGTCGCTCTCGACCGGACGCTTGTTGCAGGCGATGCGCAGGCTGCCCAGGACTTTCGCGCGGTCGAACGGTTCGCGCTGGCCGTCTTTCTTCGCGACCGTCGGCAGCGTGTACTCGACGCGTTCGTACGTCGTGAAGCGACGCTTGCACGCGTCGCACTCGCGGCGCCGCCACGTTGCCGCGCCGCCCGCGACGAGTCGCGAGTCGATCACGCGGCTGTCCATTTCCTTGCAAGACGGGCACTGCATCGGCGGAACTCGCGGGCGCGCGCCGCCCCGTCACCCCCGGAAGGCGGACAAGATGAGCGTCGCGTTCGTCCCGCCGAAGCCGAACGAGTTGCTCATCGCGTGGCGGATCGTGCGTTCTCTCGCCTGGTGCGGCACGTAGTCGAGCACGCACTCCGGATCCGGGTCGTCGAGGTTGATCGTGGGTGGAACGGCGCCGCGCTCGATGGCCTTGACGCACACCGTCGCTTCCACGGCGCCGGCGGCGCCCAGCAGGTGCCCCATCATCGACTTGGTCGAGCTGACCCAGAGCTGCTTGTCGAGCGCGTGACTGCCGAACACCTTGGAGATCGCCTTCGACTCCTCGGCGTCCCCGGCGGGCGTCGAGGTGCCGTGCGCGTTGATGTAGTCGATGTCGGTCGGCGAAAGCTTCGCGTCCGCGAGCGCGAGGCGCATCGCGCGGACCGCGCCCTTGCCTTCGGGCGCGGGCTTGGTGATGTGATAGGCGTCGCTCGTCGCCGACACGCCGGTGACCTCGGCGATGATGTGGGCGCCGCGCCGCCGCGCGCGCGACAGCGACTCGAGGATGAGCGTGCCGGCTCCCTCGCCGCACAGGAAGCCGTCGCGGCCCCTGTCCCATGGACGGCTCGCGCGCTCGGGCTCGGCGTTGCGGCGACTCAGGGCGAACATCGCGGAGAACCCGGCGATGCCGATGGGCGTGATCGTCGCTTCCGCGCCGCCGGCGACCATCACCTCGGCGCGACCGGCGCGGATCCAGTGGACCGCCTCGCCGATGGCGTGGGCGCTCGACGAGCAGGCGCTGGTGTGCGCGTAGCTCGGGCCCTGGAAGCCGTGCGCGATCGAGACCTGGCCGGCGGCCATGTTCGCGATCAAGGACGGGATGAAGTACGGGCTGACCTTGCCCGGGCCCTTGCGGTCGAGCACCAGGGTTACCCGCTCGAGGTTCTCGAGGCCGCCCAGGCCGACGCCGATGAACACGCCGACGTTCTCGCGCTCCTCGTCCGTCAGCCCCAGATCGGCTTGCTGCAGCGCCATCTTCGTGGCCGCCATGGCGAAAGGAATGAAGCGCGTGACCTCCTTGAGCTTCTTCTTCTCCATGAACAGGGTCGGATCGAAGCCCTTCACCTCGGCGGCGATGCGCGTGGCGTACGCCTCGGTGGCCTCGAAGAGCGTGATCGGGCCTGCACCACTACGGCCCTCGAGGAGCGCGTTGAAGCTCTCCTCGGTTCCGATTCCGACGGGCGTGACCAGCCCCAAGCCGGTTACTACGACGCGTTCCATGACCTCGGCTGCCACCAGGGAAGCCTGCCACGCGGATCGCCGGAGCCGGAGCTCCGACGATCCCGCGGACCGTCAGCTTCCTGCGGCGTGCTTCCCGATGTAATCGACTGCATCCTGGACAGTGCGGATCTTCTCGGTGTCCTCGTCCGGGATGTCGATCTCGAAGGCCTCCTCGAAGGCGAGCACAAGCTCGACCAGGCCGAGCGAATCGGCGCCCAGATCATCGATGAACGTGGACTCCGGTTTGATGTCCTTCTCTTCGACGTCAAGCTGCTCCTTGATGATGCGCTTGACCTCGGCCTCGATCTTCTCCGACATGATGCCTCCACGGGGCTCTACAACGATCGCCGCCCCGATTCACAGATGTTTTGCGCTGCGTGCCACAAACCCAGTCATTACATGTACATTCCCCCGTTTACACGGAGGGTCTGTCCGGTGATGTAGGCGGCCTCGTCGGAGGCCAGGAACGCCGCCGCGGCCGCGACCTCGGCCGCCGTTCCGGCGCGCCCGAGCGGCACGGCGGTGAGCATGGCGCTCTGCTGCTCCGCGCTGAGCCCGGCGGTCATGTCCGTCTCGATGTAGCCGGGCGCGACGGCGTTGACCGTGATGCCGCGCGACGCGTACTCGCGCGCGAGGCTCTTGGCCACGCCGAGCAGCGCGGCCTTCGACGCGGCGTACGCGGTCTGGCCGGCATTGCCCATTTCGCCGACGACGCTCGATAGCAGCACGATGCGGCCGGTGCGCGCGCGCATCATCACCTTGATCGCCGCGCGCGAGCAGGCGACCGCGCCCTTCAGGTTCACCGCCAGCGTGCGATCCAGATCCTCGTCCTTGAGACGCAGGATCAAGCCGTCGATCGAGATCCCGGCGCTGGCCACCAGGATGTCGAGCCGTCCCAGACGCTTCGCGATCTCCGCGATCGCTTTTTCGCTGGCCGCAGTGTCGGCGACGTCGAATCTCGCGATCTCGGCCTTGCCGCCCGCGCTCTCGACGACCTCGGTGACGGCGACGGCGGCGGCCTCGTTCGACACGTAGTTCACGACCACGCGGGCGCCGCGCTCCGCGAGCGTTTCGGCCACGGCGCGGCCGATCCCGCGGGAACCGCCGGTCACGATCGCTACCTTTCCGTCGAGGTCGAACATCTGCTTGCGCCGCGCGGCTGCCGCCGGGGCGCGCCTGTTTACCACGCCGTCGCGCGGATCAACCTCGAAAGATCTCGCCGCACCGCGGCGGACGCACCGCGTCTGGCGCGTAACGCGATACGCGACGAGCGAGCGGGGGAGGGGGATGCCGGTCCGGCGCGGCCGGCGGACCGGGGCGCCGGCGTCAAGCGCCCAGGAATTCCGCGACTTTCGCGATCGCCGCTGGATCGCCGACACCGAGCACGGCGATCCGCTTGTCGATGCGCTTCACCAGCCCGGCCAGCACCTTGCCCGGCCCTATCTCGAGCGCCTGTGTCACGCCCGCCCCGGCCATGTGCTGGATCGACTCCTCCCAGCGCACCGGCCCGTCGATCTGCCGTACCAGGAGCGACGCGATGCGACCTGGATCGGCGTTCGGCGTGCCTTCCACGTTCGACACCACGGGAAAGGCTGGCGCGCGCAGGGCCACGCTCGCCAGCGCTTGCTCGACCGCGCGCGCGGCCGGCGCCATCAGCGCACAGTGGAACGGTGCGCTCACCTTGAGCGGGATCGCCTTCAGCTTGCGCTCGCCGGCGAGCCGCGCGGCACGTTCCACGGCGCTGGCCTGCCCGGCGATCACCACCTGTCCCGGCGCGTTGAAGTTCGCCGGCGACAACACCTCGCCCTGGGCCGCGTCGGCGCACAGGGCGCGCACCGCGTCCGGATCGCCGCCCATGATCGCCGCCATCGCACCCTGGCCCTCGGGCACCGCGTCCTGCATCGCCTTGCCCCTGAGGTGCACGAGCCGGACCGCGTCCTCGAGCTCGAGCGCGCCGCTCGCCACCAGCGCACTGTACTCGCCCAGGGAGTGGCCGGCTGCCAGCGCGGGGGCCGGCAGCGACGGCATCGCTTCGCGGAGCGCGGCCAGCGCGGCGATGCTGGTCGTGACGATCGCGGGCTGGGTGTTGGCGGTTCGCGTCAGCTCGTCCTCGGGGCCCTCGAAGCACAGCTTGGAGATCGACCAACCCAGGGCCGCGTCCGCGCGCTCGAACACGCGACGCGCGGCATCGGAGGCCTCGACCAGGGCCTTGCCCATGCCGACGTGCTGCGTACCTTGTCCGGGAAATAGCCAGGCAGAGCTCACGCGCCGCGTTCTATCGCGTTACTTCCCGTGTGCACACCCGCTACATCCGGACCAGGGCGCTGGCCCACGAGATGCCCGCGCCCAGGGCGCACATCAGCACGCGGTGGCCGGGCTGGATGCGGCCGTCGCGCACGGCCTCGTCCAGCGCGATGGGGATGGAGGCGCTGGACGTGTTGCCGTAGCGATCGATGTTGAGCACGAAGCGCTCGAGCGGGATGTCCAGTCGCGCGGCGACCTGGTTGAGGATCCGGAGGTTTGCCTGGTGCGGGACCACCCAGTCGACCTCGCCCGGCGCGAGCCCGGCCTCGGCGAGCGCGTCGCGGCTCGCGCTGGTCAGGTTCTTCACGGCGACCTTGAAGATGTCCTGGCCGATCATGTGGACCTTGTCGCGGTGGTTCGCGATCGCGCTCTCCGTGATCGGCTCCTTGCTGCCGCCGGCGGGGATGCACAGCGACTCGGCCCAGGTGGCGTCGGTGTGGAGGCGCGTCGAGAGCACGCGGCCCGTGTCGTCCGCGGCGGGCGACAGCACGGCGGCGCCGGCGCCGTCGCCGAACAGGACGCAGGTCGTACGGTCATCCCAGTTGAGCACCCGCGACAGCAGCTCTACGCCGACGACGAGCACGTGGCGGCACATGCCCGTCTTGATGAATTGATCGCCGATCGACATCGCGTAGACGAAGCCGGCGCAGGCCGCGGCGATGTCGAACGCGGGGATCCCGGTGACGCCGAGCTTCTTCTGCAGGAAGGCCGCGCACGCCGGTAGCCGCATGTCCGGGCTGATCGTCCCGACGACGATCATGTCCAGATCGGTGGCCGCCAGGCCCGCGGCGTCCAGGGCGCGCTTGGCGGCCTGCAGGGCCATGTCGCTCGCCGCCTCGCCGTCGGCGGCGACGTGGCGCTGCTTGATCCCGGTCCGGTCGGTGATCCAGGCGTCGGACGTGTCGACGATCTTCTCGAGATCGAAGTTCGTCAGGACCCGCTCGGGTGCGTAGGCCCCGGTGCCGGCGATGCGGCTGCCAGGGCGATCCGTCGTCGCCATTCCCCGGTGGTACGATCCCGCGCGCCGCGCGTCACGGAAAATGGTTCAACCAGCTGGCCGGTGAACCGGGGCGGAAGCTCTCTAGTCTTCCTTCGCCTGCTTCACGACCGCGCGCCCCTTGTAGAAGCCGCACGACGGGCAGACGCGATGGGAGATCATCGGCGCCGAGCAGTTCGAGCAGGGGATCACGTTGGGTGCGGACACCTTGTCGTGCTGAGCACGGCGCATGTCGCGCTTGCTGCTGGATTTCCGGCGCTTCGGGACTGCCACGGGACTTACTCCTTGTTCTGGCGCAGACGGCTCGCGATCGCGGCGAGCGGGGCGAGCCGGGGATCGATCGGGCGCGGCTCGGCGCCTCCGGGCTCGGCGGAGGGCGGAGCGATAGCGGGATCGTCGGTCGAAGGCAAGTCCGAACGCCGCACCGTCATCGGAAGCTCGAGCAGGAGGAACTCCCGCACGAACCCGTCGAGCACGACCCGCTCGCCGGCGTAGGTGTCCCGGGCCGCGTCCTGGTCGCTGAGCTCGGGATCCGCCCCCCAGCCGGCGGCCTTGCCGCCCTTGCCCGCCTTGCGCGGGGCCTTCGCGCCGCGCGGGTCCGCGGCCGCGCCGCCGTCCGCGGTGGGGTCCGGCCTTGCGCCCGGCCCGGCGCGTCCGGGGGCGCGCCTCGGGTTCCGGCGCGGGCGACAGCAGCAGCGTGATCTCGGGCGTCAGCTCGATCGCGACGGGCTGCAGCGTGAAGGCGTCGGGCATGGTGATGCTCACGCGAGCCGAGCCCTGGACGATCACGTCGCGCCCGCTCTTCGTGAGCTGCGCGTCCAGCTCGCCCGACCCGACGGGCGTCGCGTCGGTGTCCGCGAACGACTGGCGAAGCCAGCCCTCGGGGAGCGTCCAGACGACCTCCTTCGGACCGCGCTCCAGATCGGCGAGCGGGACGACGAACAACGGCGTTGACATGCGCGGCAGGCGGGAAGCTAGCGCCAGCGGGTGGCCGCCGCAAATCACCGCTTGGCCGTAGCGGGGAGGCGCGCCGTGGTCTAGCGTCGCGCCCCGCCATGTGGCGCGCGATAAAGGGCGATACCCGGTGGCGCCGGCTGCTGCTCGCGGTCGGCGTCTATGCCGTGACGACCGGGGTGTTCTTCGCCTGCGCCGCGCGGAACACCGTGGTCACGCACACGTCGTGGAACCACTTCGCGCTGCTGGCCGAGTCGTGGCTCCACGGGCGGCTCGACCTCGGGCACGCGCCGCCGGCGTACGCGGGCAACAACGATTTCGCGAGCTTCCACGGTCACTGGTACGTCACGTTTCCGCCCTTGCCCGCCGTGCTGCTCGTCCCGCTCGTCGCCCTCGCGGGCAGCGCGGAGCGCGTCCGCGACGGTCAGTTCTTCCTCTGGCTCGCCGGCGTCGGGCCGGCGATATTGTTCCTGGCGCTCGAACGCCTGCGCTGGACCCGCCGCGGCGGCCGTTCCACGTCTGCCAACGCGCTGCTCGCCCTGCTGTTCGCGTTCGGCAGCGTGTACTTCTTCACCGCCGAGCAGGGGACGGTGTGGTTCGCGGCGCACGTCGTCGCCGTCGCGCTGGCGGCGCTGTACCTGTGGGCCGCCCTCGACGCGGCGCACCCGTTCGTGGCGGGGCTCGCGATCGGGCTCGGCTTCCTCTCGCGATCGCCGCTGCTGTTCGCCGTCCCCTTGTTCGCGCTCGAGACGCTGCGCGTGAGCCGGCGCACGCCCGCACAGATGGCGCACGAGGTGCGGCACACCGGCGCGCGGCGCGAGCTCGACGGCTGGTGGCGGCGCCTCGACAAGGGGCGCGTCCTGCGCCGCTACCTGGCGTTCGCCGTGCCGATCCTCGTCGTGCTCGGGCTGTCGCTCTGGCACAACAAGGCACGCTTCGGCAGCCCGTTCGAGTTCGGCTACCGCTACCTGACGGTGCAGTGGCAGGGCCGCATGGAGAAGTACGGGCTCTTCAACTACCACTTCCTCGCGAAGAACCTCGGCGTCGTCGTGACCAGCTTGCCGTACGTGCTGCATCCGCCGAAGCCCGAGCCGTTCCAGATCAACGTCCACGGGCTGGCGCTGTGGGTCACGACGCCGCTCTACCTGTGGCTGCTGTGGCCGCGCCGCTGGACCGATCTGCACCTGCCGCTGTGGCTCACCGTCGCCGCCGTCGCCGTCCCGACGCTGTTCTACCAGAACACCGGCTGGGTCCAGTTCGGCTACCGCTTCTCCAACGACTACTCCGTGTTCCTGTTCGCGCTGTTCGCCCTCGGCGGCTATCGCCTCGGGGCGCTGTTCACCACCGCGGCGCTCTGGTCGGTCGTGATCAACACGTTCGGGGCCATCACCTTCCAGCGCGCGGGCATGGGCGGCTTCTACTACCAGGACAACACGCAGCGCGTGATCTACCAGCCGGACTGATTGCCGGTCCGGCGCGGAACCGCGCGAGCCGGCCGCGGGCGCGCCTCGCACCACGGGATTCCGCGCCGGACCGGCAGCAGCCGCCGGTCGCCCCGCTGGCGCTCGGGGCGACGCGGCTCCAGATTCCCGGCATGCGCGAGCGCGTGCGCGACATCCTCGAGGCGACCGCCGCCGAAGCGAAGGGGCCGCACGCCGACGCGGTGCGGGCGTCGCGGCGACGCACCGGGCGCGAAACCGGACTCGCGTCGCTGCAGCAGGAGATCCTCGGCGAGATGGCCTCGGCGCTCGGGCGCGCCGAGGAGCACGTCACGCGATCGCTCGCGGCGCTCGCGGAGCTCGACGCGTCGATTGTCGCGGTCGAGCGCGACGTCGCCGCCGGGTGCGCCGAGCCGAGCGAGCTCGACCGGCTTGTGGTCGCATACAATGACGAGCACGACGTGGCAGAGCGCCGGCTGTGGGAGCTCGAGGTGCACCGCGAGGCACTCGGCATCCGCGATCACGAGCGTGCTGGCGGAGCACTATCCGCTGCCGAAGCGGCGCGACCGCGTCACTTCCCGGTGAAGCTCCGCACCCACCAGTCGATCTGCTTGGCTTGCGCCTGCATCTGCTCCTTGGTGCCGCCGGCCTCGAGCACGTAGATGTGCGAGTCGGTGACGAACACCGTGACGGTGTAGAGGTGCGGCTTGCTCGCTTCGTCGTGGCCGAAGCGCAGCTGCTTGCCGGTGAGGCCCTGGGCGTTCTTCACGTCGCCCTGGCCGAGCAAGGCGTAGCCGCCGCGCTGGCGCATGCTGTTCTCGATCGCGCGCGTCCAGAACTCGATCGGGCCCTTCGGATCGTTGTCGATCTCGCGCACGGCGAGGACCACGCCATCGGCCGTGGTCGCACGCCAAGCGTAGCCGTAGTCGTCCTGGTTCTCGAGCTCGATGAATCCAGGCGGCGTGGCGGCCTGGAACGAGTGGCCGCAGGCGGTCAGCAGCAGTAGGCACAGCGGGAGCAGCAGGGTGCGACGCATGGCGGTCCTCACAGGCTGAGCAGCTTTCCGAGCCCGAGCTCACCGAGCCAGGGGAAGGGAAGGTGGACGGTGGGCTCGATGTGGTCGCTCGGCTGCGCCTGGAACGAGACCGTGATGGTGGAGAACGCCACCAGCTCGCGCAACAGCTTGAGCTGGCCCTTCATGCGCTCGATCGTGTCGGTGACGCGCGCGAGCTCGCGCTCCACCTCGAGGGCGTCCTTGACGGCGTTGGCCTTGGCGAGGAGCTCTTCGAGCCGCTTGCGCACGACCTCGGCGTTGCGCAGACGGATCGCGAGATCGGTGTACTGCGCGGTCACGTCCTCGACGCTAACGTCGCGGTGAAGCACGTCGCCGACCTTCATGATCGCGTCGAGCGTGCCCTGGAAGCGGCCGACCGGGACCCGCACCGTGATCGACGCGTCGTCGCGCCGTACGAGGTAGCCGCCGGCGCTCGCCGCGAGCTTCTCGGTCTCGTCGAGCGCCTTCTTCGCCTCGTACACGGCCATCGTCAGGTTGGCCTTGTAGACGAGCATCGGTGCGACCATCGTCTTGGCGTCGCTGCCGGTCTCCACGCCGGTCTGCCCACCGCTGTTCGGCGTCGCAGGTGGTGGCGTCGCGTCCGTCTTCTTCGCGGGCGGCGGGGGACGATCGGGCGCAGCAGCCGGCGGCGGAGCCGGAGCGCCGCCGGCGGGCGCCCAATTGGCGCTCGCCTCCTCGCGGTCGTCCGACGCCGGCATCGGCGCAGGCGCGTTCCGGTACAGGTCCTCTTCGCCGGCGGCGCTGCCCGTCGTCGCGGCTTCGGCCTCCATCGGCGCGCTCTGCGGTGCCACGCCGCCGTAGGACCGAGGCGATCCGGGGGCGGACTTTGCGTAGCTCGCGCCACCGCCGCAGCCGGTGACCCAGAGCAGCGCGAGCACGCCAGTGACAACGCCGGAAAGCCGGTAGAGTGCGCTCATGACACCTCCCACGTCGGAACGCCCGACAGCGGGAGGGGCTTACACCGGATCGCGCGTTCCGACCAGCTTGGCCGTCAGTGCGCCGTCTTCTTCGCCGGCGCGCGACCGATCGTGACCTTCTTGATCTTGGGCGGGTCGACGGCACGATCGCCGTGCACGTCCACGCTGGCGATCTTCTCGATCACGTCGTCGGGGCCGCACTTGCCGAAGATCGTGTAGCTCTTGTCCAGGTGCGGCGCCGCGCCGTCCATGATGAAGAACTGCTGGCCGTTGGTGTTGGGTCCGCGGTTGGCCATGCAGATCAGGCCGCGCTCGTCGTGGTGGGCGCCGGCCCAGACCTCGTCGGGGATCACGTAGCCGGGCTCGCCCGTACCGTTGCCCGCCGGATCGCCGCCCTGGATCATGAAGCCCTTGATCACGCGGTGGAACGTCGTGCCGTTGTAGGCGGGCTTCTTCACCCACTTGCCGTCCGGCGTCTTCCACGGCCGGCGGCCGCGGGCCAGTCCGACGAAGTTGGCGACGGTGATGGGCGCGCGATCGTCGTACAGCTCGCACTTCAGCGTGCCGAGGCTGGTCTTGATCGTCGCCTGCAGCGGTCCCTTGCCCGGCAGCCCCTTGGTCGCGTCGGCGAGGGTGAACTGGCCGTGCAGCGGATCGTCCGGGCTCACCGGGACGGTGGCGACCGGCGGCGCCGCGGGCTTGCTCTGGTCGGCGCTGCTCGTGGACGCGGTGCCCACCGCCAGCGCGCCGGCCGACGTGTCGATTGGCTTCGCGGTCGCCGTCGCGGTCGCGGTCGCGGTCGCCGCCGTGCGGGTCTGCGCCGGCGTCGTCGCTGCGGGCTCGGCTTGGGCCGTGGGTTCCGGCTCGGGTTCGGGTGGCGCCTTCTGACAGGCGCCAACCGCGGCCAGCGCGACGAACCAACCAAGCGATCTCTTCCAGCTCATGTCACGGCTCCATCTTCACTTTCTGTCCGGCCTTGATGCTGTGCGAGCGCGCATAGCCCGCGTTCATCTCGAGCACGTGCGCCACGGGGCAAGCCACCGTGCGCGAGTCGTCGTTCAGCGTCGGCACCTGCTCGAGCACCCCTGCGATCGTGCCGTCGGCGGCGATGAAGAGCATGTCCAGCGGGATGCACGTATTGCGCATCCAGAACGTGCGGACCTCCTGCTTGTTCCAGGAAAACAGCATGCCCTGGTCCTCCGGCATGTGCGTCCGGTACATCAAGCCGCGCTCGCGGGTGGCGTCGTCATCGGCCAGCTCCACGCCGGCGCGCGGCCGGCCGGGCGCATCCACGAATGTCACGTAGCCGTGGGGCAGCTCGCCGGGCCCGCCGGGATCGGGGGGACACTTCGCGGCCGGGTGGGCGACGGGCGGCGACTGCGCGGGCGTCGGGACGACGCAGCGCTCGTCGCTCGACGGGTCCGGCGCCTCGACGGCTTGCGCGGTCCGGCCCGGCGGCGGGGAGGGGTGGGTCGAGGGCTCCACGGGCCGGGTGCTCTCGGGCTCCGGGGTGCGGCCGCAGGCGGTGGCGAGTGCCAGCGCCAGGATCCACGCGGCTTTCGTCATGCCCGGCCCTATACCGCGGTCCGGCCGCGCCTCCCAGGGGCTCGCTGGTCTGGCGCGCGAGGGCTGGGCTAGACTCTCGCAATGCTTCGCGGGCGGGTCGCTATTCTTCTCGGGTTCGCGGTTGCGGCCGCGGCCGTTCCGATCGCGTGCGGCGGAACCGTCACGACCGACAGCAGCGCGGACGGTGGTGGGACGGGCGGCACCGCTGGCACCGGTGGTAGCGGCGGGATCAGCGGGACCGGTGGCAGTAGCGGGACCGGCGGCAGCGTCCAGGATGCGGGCAAGAAGGACGCGAAGCCAGACGTGAAGGACGCCGCGCCCGACTACGTCGACCCCGGTTGCCCGGACGCGGCGCCGCCACCGCCGGACTACCAGTGCGATCCGCTCGCGACCGCGACGGGCTGCGCGCCGGGCGAGGGCTGCTACCCGTACGTCAATTACCCGACCGTGCCGTGCGAACAGGAGCAGTACGGCTCGCTGTGCCTGACGCAGGGAACGGGCAAGCAAGGCGATCCGTGCGGCGGCGACGTGTGCGCCGCCGGCTACGTGTGCGCGCTGGCCGGCTCGGGCGACGCGCAGTGCATGCGCACCTGCACGCTCGACGGCAAATTGCCGTGTCCGGCCGGACTGCTCTGCCAGTCGCTCGACGTCGGAGACTTCCACGTATGTTACTGACGGGTCGCCGGCTCGCGCTCGCAGTCGCGCTCTTGCCCCTCGGGTGCGGCGCGAAGTCGGGGCTGCACGGCGCGAGCGTCGACGCGGGCGTCGACACCGGCATCGTGGTCGAAGCGGGCCCGGACGCGCCGGAGTGCACCGTCGACGCCGACTGCCCGACCGACGACCTGTGCTCGACGCGGACGTGCCTCGCGGGCGTGTGCCAGGCGCCGGTCGCGGTCGTGTGTGACGACAGCGACCCGTGCACCGACGACAGCTGCGTGCCGGACACCGGCGCGTGCGATTTCAAGCCCGTCAGTCTCGACCAGGACGGGGACGGCTACAACGGACCGCGGCCCGGCTACGCACCCGGCGCGCCCGGCGCATGCGGGGACGACTGCGACGACACCAACCCGAACGCGCATCCCGGCGGCACCGAGATCTGCGACGGCGTCGATAACGACTGCAACGGCATCGTGGACGACAACATGACGTATGTGCCGGCCGGCAGCGGCGACGTGCTGATCTCGGGAACGCACAAGCAGGCTGGGCGCGGCGGCGCGGCGTGGGACGGCGATCTGTACGCCGCCACCTACTCCGCCCAGGAGGCGCACTGGCGCAACTACGTCAAGGGACTCGCCTCCGACGGCAGCGTCTCCTTCGACGAGACGCCGATCACGGACGTGAACAACGACTCCTACAGCGGACCGATCGTCTGGACCGGCGGCATGTTCGGGACGGCTTGGGAAGACCGCCGCAACGGCAACTACGAGATCTACTTCAACCGTTTGGCGAAGAACGGCGACAAGCTGGCCGCCGACTTGCGCGTCACCGACGCCGGAAACTTCTCGCTCCACCCCGACGTGTTGTGGAACGGCGTCGAGTTCATCGTGCTGTGGGACGATCGCCGCAACGGCGCAGCGTCGATCTACGGGCAGCGGATCGACGTGGACGGCAAGCTCGTGAACGGCAACGTGCCGGTGTCGCCCATCGGGTTCTCCGCCGAGTCGCCGCGCATCGCCGAGGGCCAGAAGTCGCTCGGCGTCGTCTACAACGTGGGCGACTCGCTCAATCCGTACGTCATGTTCCGCACGCTCCAGCCCGATCTGACCGCGGGCGCCGATCCGATCACGTTGGATACCACCGCCGCCACCGATCCCGTGGTTGTGTTCAACGGCGATCGCTACGTGGCCGCGTGGTCCACCCGGACGAGCGTGCCCGGCGACACGATCTGGGCCGCTACCATCGGCGAGGACGGGAAGATCATCCAGCCTGCAACGGCGATCACGAGCGGCGCGACGTTCGCGCGCTCGCAGTCGTTGCTCCCGCTCGGCGATCGCCTGCTCGTGGTCTGGGCCGACGACCACGACGGCAACTACGAGCTCTACAGCAAGATGCTGTCGCCGGATCTGAAACAGCTCAGCGCGCGCGCGCGCATCACGAACAACCCCGCAGACAGCGTCGATCCGCTCGCCGTATTCGGACCGAACGGCGACGTCGGCGTGGTTTTCGACGACACGCGCAGCGGCAACTGGCAGACGTACTTCACGCGCCTCGTGTGCCAGGCCGGCAAGTAGTCGCGATCGAGGCGCTACGCCCTGAGCGTCGGTAGCCCGGCCTGGTGCACCTTGCCCGGCAAGCGGCGGCCGACCACCGTCTCGGCGACGCGGCCCGCGTCGATCAAGAGCGGCAGGTCGACGCCGGTATCGATGCCCATGCCGTGAAGCATGAACACGAGGTCTTCCGTCGCGAGGTTGCCCGCGGCACCCGGCGCGTAGGGGCAGCCGCCCAGGCCGCCGACCGACGCGTCGAAGTCGCGGAAGCCGAGGTCGAGGCCCACCAGCGCGTTCGCGAGCGCGGTGCCGCGTGTATCGTGGAAGTGCAGGGCGATCTTCTCGGCCGGCAGCTCCGCCAGGAACAGCGAGCAGATGTCGCGCGTCTGCACCGGCGTGCCGACGCCGATGGTGTCGCCGAGGGACACCTGGTAGCAGCCGAGCGCGAGCAGTCGGTGTGTGATCTCCAGCGCGCGTCGCGGATCGACCGTGCCCTCGTAGGGGCAACCCCACACGGTGGAGACGTAGGCGCGCACGCGCATGCCGGCATCGAGGGCCGGCGGCACGACCTCGCTGAATACGCTGAGCGACTGCTCGATGCTCTTGTTGGTGTTCTTTCTGTTGTGCGTCTCGCTCGCCGACATGAAGACGGCGATCTCCGCGAGGCCGGCGGCGCGGGCACGTTCGAAGCCCTTCGCGTTCGGGCACAGCGCGCTCAACGTGACGCCCGCCGGCGCCGTCACCTGGCTCACCAGCTCGTCGGCGTCGGCGAGCTGCGGGACCCAGCGCGGCGACACGAAGCTGGTCAGCTCGATGCGAGCGAGGCCACTCTGGATCAAGGCTTCGACCAGGCGCTTCTTGCCTTCGAGCGGGATCGGCGCGGCCTCGTTCTGCAGGCCGTCGCGAGGCGAAACCTCGTAGACGGACACGCGGTCGGTCACTTGCTCGAGCATCACCGGGATCCCGGTCACCCAATACCACAACCGGCCGGACGATGCTGGATGCCTACGTATCGAGCAGCCGCATCTGGCGTTGGCGTGGGTGCGGGGTGAAGGCAATGGGGTACTCGCCGCTCCAGCATGCGTGGCAGAAGCTATCGGCCCGGAGCGGGTCGGCCACGACCGGCAGGCTGCGCTGCGACGGCGGCTCGGCGGCGGCGCGTGTGGCGCGCGTGCTGGTCACCGCCTCGACCATGCGCTCGAGCGACAGGTACGCGAGCGAGTCGCTGGTGATGTACTGGTTGATCTCCTCGATGCCGTGGCTCGACGCGATCAGCTCGCCGCGCGTGGGCGTGTCGATACCGTAGTAGCAAGGCCATCGCGTTGGCGGACTCGAGATGCGCATGTGCACCTCGCGTGCGCCGGCGTCCCGCAGCATCTTGACGATCTTGCGGCTGGTCGTGCCGCGCACGATGCTGTCGTCCACGACCACCACGCGCTTGCCGCGGAGCGTGTCGCTGACGGGGTTCAGCTTCAGGCGCACGCCGAAATGCCGGATGCTCTGCTGGGGTTCGATGAAGGTGCGGCCGACGTAGTGGCTGCGCACCAGCCCCATCTCGAAGGGGATCCCCGCTTGCTCGGCGTAGCCGATGGTGGCCGGCACGCCGGAGTCGGGAACCGGGATCACCACGTCGCCTTCGACCGGGTGCTCCTGGGCCAGCGCGCGACCGAGCGCCTTGCGCGCCTCGTACACGCTGATGCCGTCGAGGTTCGAGTCCGGGCGCGCGAAGTACACGTACTCGAAGATGCACATGCGGCGCGGCACATGCGAAAACGGGTGCAGGCTGCGCATGCCGCGCTTGTCGAACACGACCATCTCGCCCGGCTCGACCTCGCGGACGAACTCCGCGTCGATCAGATCGAAGCTGGTCGGCTCGCTCGCGACGACCCAGGCGTCGCGCTTGCCGGGCAGGATGCCGAGACACAGCGGGCGGATGCCCATCGGATCGCGAACGGCGATCATCGTCTGCTCGGTGAGGACCAGCAGGGAGTAGGCGCCTTCGACCTGCTCGAGCGCGTCGGCGACACGGTCCTCCACCGCGCGCTGCGTGCTCATCGCGACCAGGTGCACGATCACCTCGGTGTCGCTGATGCTCTGGAAGATCGAGCCGCGGGCCTCGAGCTTCTCGCGCACGGCCTCGGCGTTCGTGAGGTTGCCGTTGTGGGCGACGGCGATCGAGCCGCGCGAGTAGTCGACGGCGATCGGCTGCGCGTTCTTCAGGAACGAGCCGCCGGCAGTCGAGTAGCGGACGTGGCCGATGGCGTTGTCGCCCTTGAGCTTTTCGAGCTGGTCCGGCGAGAAGACGTCGATGACGTGCCCCATGCCGCGGTGCAGGCTGACCTGTCGACCGTCGCTGGTCACGATCCCGGCGCTCTCCTGGCCCCGGTGCTGCAAGGCATGCAGGCCGAGGTACGTGAGGTTCGCGGCCTCGGGATGGCCGAAGATGCCGAATACGCCACACATGGTTGGTTGCAGCCTGCTTGCTGGGCTCTGCCTTTGACCCGAAACGCTCCACCACGCAACGCTGGAGTACCCGACAGCTCCGCTGGCCGTACGGCCGACAGGGGCGGCGAAGCGTAGCCTGCCTCGTATCGTTCGAGAAGCAGTACAGCTTTGTCCACGCGCCAGGTATCCTTCCGGCCGCATGGGCGCACTGGACGAGCTGCTCACGACGTGGCGATCGAACCCCGACGCCGAGTCGACGGTGGCGATCTGCTCTTATCTGCGATTTTCCGGGCCGGAGGCGCTGATCCGCGAGGTCGGCACGAGCGCCGAGGCGTGGCACATCAACGATCCCGCGGTGATGCTCGCCGTCGGCCGGATGTATCTCGACGGCGGCCTGCTCGTCGAGGCCCAGGCCGCGCTGGTCGCCGCCGGCAAGGCCGACGCTCGCGACGCTCGCGCGTTCCGCTTCCTGGGCGAGGTGCTGCTCCGGCGTGGCGACGCGATGCGCGCCGAGAAGGTGCTGGCGCGCGCGCTTCAGCTCGGCGCCGATTCAGAGGCGCGTCTGTGGCACGACCGGGCGGTCGTGTACGTCGCGTTGCAGAAGCGCGTGGGGGCGCAGGCGGTCGCCACCGAGGTGCTGCGCACGCTTCCGAAGCAGACGTCGATCCCGCCGCCGGCGCTCGCGGCCGGCTCTGGCGGCTTCACCGGCGAGGAAGCGACCACGGTACGCCGCGCACCGACCGGCGCTCCCGGCAAGCGCAGCGAACCGCCGCCGTTGCCCAAGAGCGTTCCTCCTCCGCTCCCGAAGACCGTGCCGCCGCCGCCGCTGCCGCCCGCGCCCTTCGCGGCGCCCCAGCCGTTCGCCGCGCCCGTCGCGGAGCCGTTCGCCGCGCCGGCACCGGCGCCGTTCCCGGACGTCCCACCGCCGCCCGCGTTCGGCGGCTCGCCGATGACGCCGGCGGTACCGGCGCGGGACCCGCTCCCGATGAACACGGGGGCACTATCGCCCCGCACGCCCCTCGGCGGCTTCGAGCCCGCGCCGGGCTCGGCGCCGGCGCCGCCTGGCGGGTACGGGGGCTCGTTCGAGCCCGCGCCCGTAGGCCCGGAGCCCATCGACTACTCGCCGGTGGACATCCCCAATCCCGAGCCGACCACGGTGCTCGAACACCTGGCGCGCGTCGGCGTGTACGAGCCCAAAGGCGGCGCGCCGCCGGCGTGGGAGATGGCGGCGCCGCAGAAGACGCGCGGCGCATGGGTGCTGATCCTGGCGACGGTGCTGGTCGCCGGCTCCGGCGCCGGGGCGTACGCGTACGCGCACCACATCCGTCTCGAGAAAATGGCGCTCGCGAAGAGCATGACCGATCAGGTCGACAAGCTGCTGCACGACGGCACGGTCGCCGGCCTTCGCTCGACCGACGACAAACTGTCGCGCATCTTCGACCTCGACTCGCGCAGCCAACGTGCCGCCAAGCTGTGGCTCGAGAACCGCGTGCTCGGCGGCTTGATCCTGCCCGGCGAGCCGCGCGGAATCGACTCGGCGGTCCACCGCGCCACATCCATCGACGTCCCGGAGAAGGACGTCGCGTTCGGGCGCATCGCATCGTTCCTCGCCGACGGCGATCTCGCCGGCGCCGCTTCCCAGCTGCCGAAGTGGGACAAGCTCGCCGGCGATAGCGCGTTCTACCAGCTCGCCGCCGGCGCCACGCTGGACCGTGCCGGCGACTTGCGTGCAGTCGAGCGCTTCCAGGCTGCGCGCGACCGCGACCCACAGCTGATCGTGGCCAAGATCATGCTCGCGCGCGTCGTCCTGCTCGAGGTCGGCGTCGACAAGGCCAAGCCGATCATCGACGCGATGGCCAAGCAGGTCGGCGAACGCGCTGACGTCAAGTCGCTGCGCGCGCTCGCCTGGGTCGTCGACCCGGCACGCCCGGAGAAGCTACCCGGCGACGCGGATGTCACCCCAGCGGACGTGGAGCGCCTGCCGGTGCCGCTCCGCGCGGTGCCCTACATGGTGGCCGCGCTGCAGGCGATCCAGGCCGGTGAGCTCGACAAGGCGACGAAGTCGATCAACTCCGCGATCGGGCTCTCCGACACGCCGGCGGTCGCGACGCGCCTGGGCTTCCTCGCCATCCAGGCCGGCGACGCCAAGCTCGCGCGCAAGGCGGCGCTCCGCGCGCTGGCCTACTCGGCCGTGTATCCCGGCGCGCGCGTGCTCGCGTCGCGGGTCGCGTTGCTCTCGGGCCGCGTCGCCGAGGCGAAGAAGGCGATCGAAGGGCTCGATCCCCACTCCTCCGACGTGATCGTCGTGCGCGCGGTGCTCGCGTACGAGACGCTCGACGGCAGCGATCTCGACGCCGCGGTGGAAGCGTTCGGCGACGCCGCCAGCTCGCGCGCGGATCTCGCGGGTCTCGCCGCGGCGCCGCACGTGCTCGCCGGCAAGGGGCAGCCCGTCGCCGACAAGCTCGAGGAAATGGCGCGCCCGCAGATCCCGTGGGGCGAGCTCGTCGCCATCGACGCGGCGCTCGACACCGGCAACCTCGAGGTCGCGGCGAAGATCGAAAAGAACTGGAGCGACGACGCGCTCGAGCAGCCCGTGTTCGCGATCCGCGCCGCGCGGCTCGCGCGCTACCAGGACAAGGCGGCCGACGCGGTCAAGGCGTCCGGGCGGGCTCTCGACGCGGGCAACGTGACCGCGCGCGATCTCGTGGAGCGCGTCTACGACCAGCTCTCGGGCGACGACGCGGCTGGCGCCGTCGACCTGGTGGCGAAGTACCCGAGCCTGCTCGGCCCGATGACGGCGTGGCTGCAGGTGCTGACGCAGGCCGTGCGTCACAAGAACGAAGCGAAGGCGAAGGTGGCGCAGCTGGACCTGCCTCCGGAAGGCACGCCGCTGCTGCTCCGCATATTGATCGCCCGCGCCCTGGGCGCCACGGGAGACAAGCGCGCGAAGAGCTACATCGGCGAGATGCTGCGCGGTCTGCCGAAGAACCCGGATCTGCTGAAAGCCGCCGACGACCTCGTCAAGAAGTGACGACGTCGCCACGTGAGCAGTCGGGAAGGTGTTGCCGGTCCGGCGCGGAACCGCGCCGCCCGCGCAGCGGCCACGACGACACGCGGGCGGCCACGACGACACGCGGGCGGCCACGACGACACGCGGGCGGCCGACGACGACACGCGGGCGGCCACGACGACACGCGGGCGGCCACGACGACCGCGGAGCGGCCACGAGATGGGGTCCGGTCGTAGCGGCGTGGCAGTTGCGTGGCCGCGCGACGGCCACGAGATGGGGTCCGGTCGTAGCGGCGGTGGTTTGGTGGCCGCGCTTTGGACGACGTGCGGCGGCGGTGCGCGGTACCGGGGGCGGCGATCGAGCCGGTACACCGGATCGATGCAAAATCGATCGATCTCGATGTACCGGGCCGTTTCCGCGCCGGACCGGCAAACCTCCGGGACGGGCGGAGCGTCAGTTCGTGGTGACGACGATGCCGAGCGTCGTCGTCAGCTGGCTCGACCCCATGTCGCGGAGCTTCTTCTGGAAGAGCTTCTTGTCGCTGGTGCCGTCGGGCATATCGCCTTCGACCATGGTGTCGTCGCGGGCGTCGAGACGGATGACCAGGTTGTCGCTGGGCTTGGCTTCAATTGTGAGCGTGCCGGTGACGATCGACGACTGCGTGCGGCCGGTACCGAAGAAGTCGTTCTTGTCGTGGACGTACTCGCCGCGGGCGGCGAGTGCCCACACGGGGGTGAGCTGGTAGCGCGCCATCAGCGCGGCGCCGTACCAGGTCTGCGTGGTGACGTCGTTGGTCGCGTTGGTCGCGTCGCGCAGGCCCTGGGTGCCGTAGTCGCCGTTGAGCACGATGCCGAGATCCGGCGTCGGGTTCACGCTGACGACGAGGTCGATCAAGTGCCGCCACGCCTTCGGCTGGTTCGCGCCGCCGCAATCGACGTTGTAGCTCTGGGCGACCGCGCCGGGAGCCGCGGCGCAGGCGCCGGTGGTCGAGTCGTAGGCGGTGTCGGCGGCGCAGTCGACGCTGGCGCTGTCCGGCTGCTCCGGGCCGCCGATCCAGCCGAGGTACGCCGAGAACGTGTCGCTCGGCGTGAAGCCGAGCTGCAGGCCGTAGCTCTTGCCTACGTTGTTGTCGACGGTGTTGTTCCAGCCGTTGACGACCAGCGCTTTGAGGGCGAGCTCGTCGGTCATCGCGTAGCTGGCGCGGAGGCCGGTGTGGAACAGCGGCTGCGCCAGCCAGTACAGCGCGCCGCGCGTGTAGTTGAAGTTGTTCTGGCTCTCCGCGACCTCGGCGCCGTAGATGGTGTCGAACTTGCCGAAGTCGAGCTGCAGCTTGTCCGCGGGCTTCCACGAAGCGTACGCCTGCTTGACGTACTCCAGGCCGTAGGTATCGCGTCGTGCGCCGGCGTAGATCGCCGCGCTCGGTCCGAAGCGCAGGCTCACCGTGCCGCCCACGGGCGCCGGGTCGTAGCTGGCGTCCAGGCCAACCCAGGCGAGCGACGCGCCGTTGTTCACGTCGTAGGCGCGCAGCGCGTTGGTGCCCGTCTGCGGCTTCGGGAAGTTGTAGTTCACGCTCGCGTAGGCATCGACGAACGCCTTGAACGAGATCGCGTCGTACCAGGGGGACGCGGTCGGGGGCGGCGGGGGTGCGACGCCCTCGTCGGCGCGGGCGCCGGTCGACCATGCAAATGCCAGCGCTCCGAGCGCGAAACCCACAGCGGCGCGGTACTGCTTCATCATCGGCTCCTTGTTCCGTTCGCCCGGCCGGGGCCGAGCCACGGCCCGTCAATTAGCCCTCTGGACGTTGCGGCAGCATTTCGTACCAGTTTCATGCCGCAGCGCGTCGAAAAAAGCCGAGGGCTGGAAATACCCTGCGAATCAGCGGGGTGCGCGCGCAGGGACTTCCCCGACCGTTCCGGCGGCGCGGCCCTCGATCATGTTCGTCAGCTCGTCCGGGTCGTTGGACCGGCCCATGGCCTCGTCCAGCGAGATCAAGCGGCGCGCGTAGAGCGAGTACAGGGACTGGTTCAACGTCTGCATGCCGTGCTTGAGCTGGCCGACCTGCATCTGCGAGTAGATCTGGTGCAGCTTGTCCTCGCGGATCAGGTTCCGGATCGCCGGGTTCGGCACCAGCACCTCCAGCGCGAGCACGCGTCCCGGCGCGCCGGCGCGGGGCAGCAGCAACTGGCTCAGCACGCCCTCGAGCACGAACGAGAGCTGGGCGCGCACCTGCGGCTGCTGGTGCGGCGGGAACACGTCGATGATGCGGTTGATGCTCTGGATGGACGAGTTCGTGTGCAGCGTCGCGAACACGAGGTGACCCGTCTCCGCGATGGTCAGCGCCGCCTCGATCGTCTCGAGGTCGCGCATCTCGCCGATCAGCACGACGTCCGGATCCTGGCGCAGCACGTACTTCAGCGCGTCCTTGAACGTGGACGTGTCGCTGCCGACCTCGCGCTGGTTCACGATGCAGCGCTTGTGCGGGTGGAGGTACTCGATCGGATCCTCCACCGTCATGATGTGCTGGCGCGTCTCGCTGTTGATCTTGTCGATGATCGACGCAAGCGTCGTGCTCTTGCCCGAGCCGGTCGGGCCGGTCACCAGGATCAGCCCGCGCGGCTTGCTCGAGAGCTCCGCCACGACCGGCGGCAGGCCCAGCTCGTCGAAGCTCAGGATCTTGAACGGAATCGAGCGGAACGCGCCCGAGACCGCGCCGCGCTGCATGAAGATATTCGCGCGGAAGCGCGACAGGTTCTTCACGCCGAAGGACAGGTCGAGCTCCTTGTGCTTCTCGAAGCTGATCTTCTGCTCCTCCGTCAGCACGGAGTAGCAGAGCTGCTTCGTCTCCACCGGCGAGAGCGGCGTGAGCTTCAGCGGCACGATCGCGCCGTCGATGCGGAGCAGCGGCGGCGACCCCGTCGTGATGTGCATGTCGCTCGCGCCCTTCTCGATCATGGCGCGGAGCAGCTGGTGGAGGTTGACCTTGAGCCCCTCGTGCGAGTCGTAGGCCATGTGTTAGTCCGACATCGTGACGCGGAGGATCTCCTCCGGAGTGGTCATGCCTTCGAGCATCTTTCGGATGCCGCTCGCGCGTAGCGTGGCCATCCCGCGCTTGATCGCCGCGACCTTCAGCTCCGCGGTGGACGCGCCCTGGAGCACCATCTCCTTGAGGTCGTCGGTGAAGCGCATCACCTCGTAGAGCGCGACGCGCCCCTTGTAGCCGGTGCCGTTGCAGGTGTTGCAGCCGACGCCCTTGAACACGCGGCCCTCTTTCAGCTGTTCCGGCGTGACGCCCATGTCGATCAGCGCCGCCTCCTCGATCTCGTGCGGGTGCTTGCAGTCCACGCACACGCGCCGCGCCAGGCGTTGGGCGAGCACGAGGTTCACGCTGGCCGTGATCAGGAACGGCTCGACGCCCATGTTGAGCAGGCGCGAGATCGTCGCCGGCGCGTCGTTGGTGTGGAGCGTGGACAACACCAGGTGGCCGGTGAGCGCCGCCTTCACGCTGATCTCGGCGGTCTCGAAGTCGCGGATCTCGCCCACCATGATGATGTCCGGGTCCTGGCGCAGGAACGAGCGCAGGGCCATGGCGAAGTTCAGCCCGATCTCGTCGTGCATCTGCACCTGGTTGATGCCGTGGAGGTTGTACTCCACCGGATCCTCGGCGGTGCTGATGTTCACGTCCGACTTGTTCAAGTCGCTGAGCGCCGAATACAGCGTCGTGGTCTTGCCCGAGCCGGTTGGCCCCGTCACCAGCACCATTCCCCAGGGCTGGGTGATCGCCCACTTGAAGTGGTCGAGCGGCTCCTGATCGAAGCCGAGCTTCGTCATGTCGAGCTGCAGGTTGCCCTTGTCGAGCAAACGCAGAACCACCTTCTCGCCCCACATCGTCGGCATCACCGAGACGCGGAAGTCCATCTCGCGGCCCTTGCCGAGCTTGAGCTTGATGCGGCCGTCCTGCGGCAGCCGGCGCTCGGCGATGTCGAGCTGGCTCATGATCTTGAGACGGCTGACCAACGCGGCCTTGAGCTTGAGCGGCGGCGTCATCTCCTCGTGGAGTACGCCGTCGATGCGGTAGCGCACGCGCAGCCGCTTCTCGTACGGCTCCACGTGGATGTCGCTCGCACCTTTCCGGATCGCGTTCAAGAGCAGCACGTTGACCAGGCGTACGACCGGTGCGTCCTCGCTCTGGCGCTCGAGCTCGAGGGCGTTGAAGTCCTCTTCTTCGGCGGTAAAGTCGATGTCCTCGTCGCCGAGGTCGAAGTCGGCCATCACCTCCTCGTAGGAGGGGCCGGCGTTGTAGTAGCGCTCGATGGCGTTCTGGATCGCCGTCTCGCTGGCGACGACCGGCTCGACGTTGTAGCCGGTGAGGAACTTGATGTCGTCGATGGCGTGCAGGTTCGTCGGGTCGGCCATCGCGACGATCAGCGACGAGCCGGAGCGCGACACCGGCAGGATCTTGTGCTTTTCGCACACGTCGCGGCCGACCAGCTTGATGATGTCCGCGTCGATCTCGTACTCCTCGAGATCGATCGCCGGCAGCCGGTACTGAGCGCTCAGGAAGTTCGTGATCTCGCCGTCGGAGATGTAGCCGAGCTTGGCCAGGGTGTAGCCGAGGTTCTGCCCCGACCGCTTCTGCTCGTCTTGCGCCTTGCGGAGTTGCTGCAGGCTGATGAGCTTCTCGCGGACGAGGAGCTCGCCGAGTCGATTACCAGTGCTCATGTTCTTTGCTTGGTTCCGTGCTTGGACGAATCGGCGAAGTCTACCACGACGCGGGCTCGCCCCTTTACCGTCTTTTTCCGGACCAGAGCTTGTCCGATTGGTCCAGGATCCGCCAGCAGATGGGCGTGATGTCCCGAATCAGGGGGCTGTTTGGTCGTCGCGAGCTTCGTCGCGAGCGGACGCGCACGCGCAAGGCGCGGCGCGAGGAAGCGCTCGGCCATCTCGACGAAGCGACGGCGCTGTATGTCGAGGCGGGCGCGCCGGACGAGGCGGCGCGCGTACTCGCGGTCCGTGCCGATAGCGCGCTCGATTCCGGCGACCGCTTGCGTCTGCTCGCCCAGGCGGCGGGGCTCGCGAGCGGCGACGCCGCGCGTGGGTTCGCCGTCCGCCACGCGCGGCTGTGCGTCGAGCTCGCGCGCAGCGGCACGCTGCGCCCCGGCGACAGCGAGCTCCGCGCGCTCGGGGCCAAGCTCGAGGCGCTGGGCGAGCCCGCGCTGGCCGCGGACGTGTACGCGCTCTCGGGCGACACCGACGCCGAGGCGCGCGCGCTGGTGTCGGCGGGCGCGGTCGAGCGGCTGGAGCAGGTGCTCGACGCGCGCCAGAGCGCCGATCGGACGGCGCGCGAGCGCGACGAGCTGGCGCGGCAGGTGCGCGATCTCGAGCACTCGGGCCGCCGGCGCGAGGCGCTGTCGCTCGGTGCAAGGCTCGCCGACGACGCCGACATCGCGGCGCTGCTCCGCCGCATCGAGCTGGAGCGCGTGACGGGTCCGTGCGCGCGGCTCGTCATCGACGGCAGCGATCTCGAGATCGCGTTCGGCGACGAGATCTCGATCGGGCGTGCGGACACGACGCTGGTCGTCGCATCGCCCGCGATCAGCCGCCATCATTTGTCGGTCCGGCGCGGAACCGCGGGGCCCGAGGCGTTGGACGCGGGCTCCAGCAACGGCACCACGCTCGCCGGCGCGCGCCTCGACGTGCCGGTCGCGGTGGGCGAGGGGATCGAGCTCCTGCTCGGCGGCGAGGTCGCCGTCGCGCTGGCGCCGTGGCAGCGCGGCGTACGCGTCACGGTCGGACAGCGTGTCGTGTACGCGCCGCTCGGCCCGCTCGAGCTGGGCGGCTGGCGCGTCGCTCCGGGCGCGGGCGACTGGCTCGAGCTCGAAGCCGGCTCGCCGGCGTACCTCGGCGCGCTGCGCGTCGACGCGCGGCTCGAGCTCTGCCGCGGCGACGCGCTGTCTCGCGAGCCCGGCGCCGCGCCGCGTCTGGAGGTGCGGCGATGACCGGAGCAGGTCTCGTCTCGCGCGCCCGGCGCGCCGGGCGCCGGCGGTCGCACCCGTCGACGGGGCTGCGGCCGTGAGCGACGACTCGTGGTGGCGGCGCGTGGGGCGGCGGCTTCGCGGGGGGCGCGCCGCCGCGCCCCCCGCGAAGCCGCCGCCCGCGCGGCCCGCGCCGCCGCCGGAGGATCCGGCGCGCGCCGCGCTCGCGCCGATCCGCGACGTGATCCGCGGCGCGCCGGACCCGCTCCGGCGCGCGCTCGCTGCGCTGTCCGCCGCCGAGGGCACGGCGCTCGAACGCGCCGCGATCGACGCGGCGCTGGCCGCGCGCCGCGCCGGGCGCGCGCCCGACGAGCTGGTGGTCGCTGCGGCGGACTTGCTCGTGCAGCGCGGTCAGGCGGATCGCGCGCTGGAGGCGCTGACCGGCGTGCACGCGAGCCCGGCGCTGGTCATGGCCGCGGATCTGCGCGCCGAGCGCGGTGAGCTCGCCCAGGCCCTCGCGCTGGTCGAGCGCGTGCTGGCGCGGGACATCGACTGGCCCGGAGCACGCGAGCGCCACGCACGCTGGAGCCAGCGGCTCGGTGCCGTGGCGCCCGCTGCGGCGCCGAGCGACCAGCCCACGGTGCTGCGCCACGATCTGCCTGCGACCGATCTGCGGATCGTGGGCGAGGCGGGGCGGGGCGGCGCAGGCGTCGTGTACGAGGCGATGGACGACGTGCTGGGCCGCAAGGTGGCGCTCAAGGTGTACCACCGCGCGGCCGAGGAGCGTGACAAGCTCGAGCGCGAGGCGCGCCTGGCCGTCGCGCTCGCGGGACCGGGCGTGATCCGCGTGTTCGACGTCGATCCGGAGCGCGGTTGGATCATCATGGAGTGGCTGCCGGGCGGCGCGCTCAAGCGCTGGCTCGGCCGCGCCGAGCGCGACGTGTTGTGGCCCGTCGAGCGCTGGTTCGTGCCGCTGCTCGTCGCGCTGTCGCGGGTGCACGCGGCCGGTCTCGTGCACGCGGATCTGAAGCCCGCCAACGTGCTCTTCCGCGACACGGCCGAGCCGGTGATCAGCGATTTTGGCCTGGCGTTGCCGCCGGGGACGGTGCTCGACGGCGGCAGCCTCGGCTATCTGTCGCCGGAGCGGCTGGCGGCGCGCCCACTCACGACCGCGGACGACGTCTACGCTCTTGGGCGGCTCCTCGACGACGCGCTCGATGCCCTCGAGCGCAGCTCCGGAGCAGCGCCTCCGGCGGCCGGGCTCGAGGTGTGGCGGGAGCTGGCGCGCGGAGCGACCGGGCCGGTGGCGTCCCGGCCGGCTGACGCGAACGCGCTCCTCGACGAGGTGCGCGCGCGGGTGTTGCCGCATAGCAGCTAGCGCTAGCGGTTGGCGGTTGGCCAATAGCCACTACCTCGCCATTTCCGACCGGGGCGAACGGCTCAGGAAGACGCCCGCGCGCCGAACCCCTGGGCGGGCCCGGTCCGTTCCCGGCCATGCCGGGCTCCGGACAAGGCCGAGCGAACCGGGGGATTCCGCGCCGGACCGGCACCCCTTCTTGACGATAGGGGCCCGGCGCCCATATTTGTCGCGGAATTGTCGCATCGGAATATGCGACTTGCTGGAGTCCAATGGCCAAGACCTACAGCGATCTGTTCGCCGACGTGCGCAGCAGCGTGACGATCATTTCCCTCGAGGACCTGAAGGCGCGCCTCGACAGCGCGGCGCGTCCAGTGATCGTCGACGTGCGCGAGAAGGACGAGTTCCGCGGTGGCTACATCCCCGGGGCGATCCACATCCCGCGCGGATTCCTGGAGATGCAGGCGGAGCAGAAGCTGCCGGATCGCAACGCCGAGATCGTCGTCTACTGCGCCGGCGGGACACGCAGCGCGTTCGCCGCGAAGACGCTCGCGGAGCTGGGCTACACGCGGGTAGCGACGGCGAACCCCGGCTTCGTGCGCTGGAAGGACTTGGGCTTCCCCATGGAAGCACCGCCAGCGTTCACCGACGCGCAGCTCGATCGCTACTCGCGTCACATCCTCTTGCCGGAGGTCGGCGAGAAGGGGCAGGCGAAGCTCTTGGCCGGGCGGGTGCTCCTGCTGGGTGCCGGCGGTCTCGGCGCGCCGGCGGCGCTATATCTCGCGGCGGCGGGCGTCGGCACCCTCGGCCTGGTCGACGCCGACGTGGTCGACGCTTCCAACCTCCAGCGCCAGGTGATCCACGCGACCAGCCGCGTGGGCATGCCGAAGGTCGATAGCGCCGAGCACACGATCAAGGATCTGAATCCCGACGTGAAGGTCGTGAAATTCCAGGAGCGGCTGATGAGCGACAACGTCGACCGCATCTTCGGTGCGGGTTGGGACGTGATCGTGGACGGATGCGACAACTTCCCGACGCGCTATCTCGTGAATGACGCGTCGCTGTTCCACAAGATCCCCGTCGTCCACGGATCGATCTTCCGCTTCGACGGCCAGGTCACCACCTTCGCGCCGTTCGCGCCGTGGGACGGCCCTTGTTATCGCTGCCTTTACCCGGAGCCACCGCCCGCGCACCTCGCGCCGTCGTGCGCCGAGGCCGGCGTGCTCGGCATCCTGCCCGGTGCCATCGGCGTGTTGCAGGCGACCGAGGCGGTGAAGCTGCTGCTGGGCAAGGGCGATCCGCTGGTCGGGCGTCTGCTCACGTACGACTCGCTCCGCATGACGTTCCGCACGCTCAAGCTGCGCAAGGACAAGCACTGCCCGGCCTGCGGCGAGTCGCCGACGATCACGGAGTACATCGATTACGAGGGGTTCTGCGCCGGCGTGGGCGCACACGCTTGAGCGCGCTGTAAGCCCGCGCCGGACGCCACGTTGTCTCCATGGGCGGATCGCCCGGAAGGAGCCACGTGCCATGTCTCGCGCTTTTCCTCTCTTCATTGCCGCGCTGCCCGTCGTCGCGATAGCGCTCGTCGCGTGCGGCGGGAGCGATAACAAGGACCCGAACGTCGGCCAGCCGCCGCCGGTCCAGTGTCCGCCCGGCCAGGTGTACAACGGCCAGTACTGCGTGATGTCGAGCGCGCCGCCGCCCACCGGCACCGGCACGGGGACGCCCCCGCCGCCGCCCACCGGCACCGGGACGGTCACGCCGCCGCCGTCCGGCGGCCCGAACGCGACGCCCCTCGACCCGATGGCCGCGCAGGCCGCCACGGCGCTCCTCGCCGGCCTCGCCCAGCAGAGCGCGCCGCCCGGCGCGACGCCCGTCGGTGCCGTGATCGCCGGCAGTTTCCAGCCGGGCCAGACCCTCGAGTCGCAAATCCAGCTCGAGCCGGGACGTTGCTACACCGTCGTGGGCGCCGCGGTGCCCAGCGTGCAGAACCTGGACATCAAGCTCATGCCCGCGGTGAACATCCCCGGCGTGGCGCCCGTCATCGCGAGCGACCAGACCGTCGCTTCGACGGCCGTCCTGGGCGAGCAGCCCAATTGCTACAAGTGGGCCGCGCCGTTCGCCGCGCCGATGAAGGTCGTGATCACCGTGTCCAGCGGCCAAGGCATCGCCGCGGCGCAGGTGTACGTGAAGTAGGCGCTACGCGCTGGTGGCCATCTCGGGCGCCGGCTCGTCTTCGCCCACGATGGCGGGCTGCTCGAAGAAGATCGGCCAGCTCGGGTCGAGCGCGTTGTTGGCGCGCCGCGCGAGCTCCCAGCGCGTGACCATGACCGTGCCGAGCAGCGCAGCGGAGCTCAGCACCAGCCCGGCCACCACGTCGATGACGTAGTGCCAGCGCAGGAACATCGTCGCGCCGATGATGTTCACGGCGAAGAACGCGACGATCGGCCAGGTGTATTTGAACGGGAGCTTGTCGCGGTGCCGGAACGAGAACAGGGCGATGTAGGTCGGAGCGGCGGTGTGCAGGGACGGGAAGATGTCCTTCTGCGCGCCGCCCTCCGCGACGGTGCGCATGACCATGTCCACCCACATGCCGTGCGGGAAAGCGTGGTGGAACTGGTCGGCCATGGCTTCGTGCGGCCCGAACCCGGGCACGATCATGTAGACCGTGTGCCCGATGCAGAACACCGCGATCATGCCCAGCGCGAACTCGCCAAGGAGCCGCTGCTGGCGCGAGCCCATCAAGATCGGGATCACGTGCATCGCGAGCACGAAGAAGTACGCGAAGTAGAAGAACGCGAACCACTCCGTTGTCACGGGATTGATCAGGCGGTCCATGTAGAGCGCCGGCTCGACGCCGAAGAAGCGCATGTCCAGGTGGTAGAGCTGGACGTCCAGCGAGCTCGAATTCACGAGCGGTAGCAGGACGGCGAGGAAGAAATAGCTGAGCTGCACCGTGCCGTAGATCGCGAGGCGGTAGAGCAGCGGCGCGAAGAACGAGTGACGCAGCACGCGCCCGCGGACCAGGACCAGAACGCCGATCAGGAACACGAGCATCGCCGCGACGCGCTCCTGCGACTCCACGCGGGCGGGGCCGGGCGCCGCACGCAAGACCGCGACGTTCAGGACGACCATGTAGGCGAGCACCAGCCAATCGTGCGGTGCCATCTCCCGCACGACGCGATGCAGCACTCCCTCGCGGCGCGATGCCACATCGACGTCGGAGTCCTTGTGTGCGGCGGCCATTCGAGAACCTGTTGCCGCGCCTGCGTAGCGCGTCTTCGATACTAATGCGAGCTTCGCGCCCGTACACGCGATCGGATATCCACGCGCGTCCGCGTAGCGTGCTACGCACCTGCGTGGAGGCAGGAAATCCCGGCCGATGCGCCGATTCCGGCGCTCACCGGTCGCGGTGCGCGCGTGCCGTGGCCGCCGCCTCGCCGGCGTCGACGTCCGCGTTGTCTTCGGCGTCCGCGGCCTCGCCGACGCGCAACCGCGCCGACGCGTGACCGGGCGCGAACATCAACTCGCCGGCGTCGGTCACGCGCGCGTGGATCAGATCCTCGGCGCTCAAGCGCGCGAGCAGCGCCTCTGCCCGCGCCTCGTCCACACGCAGCATGCGCGCGAGCGCGCCGGTCTGGATGCCTGCGCCGAGATCCCGCATGGCGTCGGCGGCTACGATCGCCCACGCCTCGTCGATGGCCTGGTCGCGGTCGCGCGCGCCGCGGCCGCCCATGGCCCACGCCCACGCCGCGAGCAGGAAGGGCGCGGTCACCGCCGTGAGCAAGCCCACGGTCGCGAGCACGCCGGGCGACACCAGTACCAGCACCAGCACGGCGACCAGCATCGACACCAGGCCAAAGGCACCGACGGCGGCGCCGCCGATGCGCCAGACGTTGGCGCGGGTGCGAGCCCGCTGGGCGCGCGCGAGCAGATGGGTCTCGCGCCCGCTGCGCACCACGTCGGGGGCGTCGAGCGGTACCCGCGGACCGCCGCACACCCTGCACCGGAAGCGCAGGGTGCCGTCCGGCTCGACGTCCGCGACCGCGCGGCAGTGCGGGCAGCGGTTCTGTTCGCCGTAGGCCGCCCCGCAGCCGAGGCAGCGCCCCGAGCCGGGCTCGAGCGGACTGCTGCAGACGCGGCAGGTGTCTCCGGGCCCAGGGGCGCCGGACAGCGCGGGGTTCATTGCGGGCACGTCGACGGACGCCTAACGCCGCGCGGCGGCGCTGTCACCCGGCAAGAAGCCGGGATCGGGTCGGGCGGCCGTTTGACGTAGGGCCAAACGGCGAATACCATTTGGCCAAGAGGGCTGATGCGCTTGAACTTTCCCCGTCGCCTGTTCGCTCTGGTTTCGAGCGTCATCCTGACGGGTTGGGTGGTGTCGTGCGCGAAGGACGCCGGCATCGGAGACAACCCCGATCCCGTGGACGGCGGCGGCGAAGCGTCCGACAGCGGCGGCGCCGGTGGCACCGGCGGCACCAGTGGATCCGGTGGCGGCGGCGGCTGGCCCACGGCCGGCTTCGGCACGCCGTGCAAGCAGGACGGGGACTGCACGTCCGGCAAGTGCGTCGACGTTGGCAACGGGAAAGCCAACAAGGTCTGCACCGGACCGTGCAGCGCCGGCAAGCCCTGCCCGGACAACGGCTATTGCGCGTGGCAGGCGAGCGCCGGCTACGTGTGCGTTCCGGACAACAAGAACCAGTGCACGCAGTGCGCCACCACCGCGGACTGCAAGAACACCGGGGATCGCTGCGTCACCTCGCCCAAGTTCGACCACTTCTGCGGTCGCGACTGCTCGTTCGATGGGCTTTGCCCGACGGGCTCCATCTGCACGTCTCCTGACGCGTACGGGCCCAAGGGCGGCGGCGCCGACGGCGGCGTGCCCGACGCCGGCGGCACGACCGAGGGCGGCGCGACCGAGGGCGGCACCACCGAGGGCGGCACGGGCGACGCGGGAGCCACGCCCAATCCTCCCCGCATCTGCGTGCCGGACAAGAACGACTCGTGTCCGTGCGACACCGCCTACGACGGCCAGACGCGGACCTGCACGAAGACCTCCGGCACCGCGACGTGCGGGGGCAAGGAGACGTGCAACGGCAGCTCCGGCGCGTGGGAGGGATGCACCGCGTCTACGCCGCAGCCCGAGGTGTGCGACGGCGCGGACAACGACTGCGACGGCGTGGCGGACAACGGCACGGACGCGGTGCTGTGTGCGGCCGAGGGCGCGGCGCCGATCCACTCTGGTGGCTGGGTGTGCGACAAGACCGCCGGGCAGTGCGAGCCCGGCAACTGCGATGCCGGTTGGGCGCACTATCCGGCGAACCTGCCGCCGTCCGCCGGCTGCGCGTGCAAGGTGGAAGCCGCCGACCAGGATCCCGATCCGACGAAGCACAACGACACCTGCGCCAACGCCACACCAAGCGGCAGCGTGTCGGACGCGAACCTCACCGCGCTGAACATCTCGGGGCGTCTGACCAGCGACACCGATGAAGACTGGTACAGCTTCGACACCGTCGACGCCGACAACGGTACGCAGAACGACTATCACGTGAAGATCCAGTTCACGGCCCCGATCGGCAACAGCGAGTTCGAGTTCGACGTGATCCGCGGCGACACCTGCGCCACGCCCGACGCGAAGCACTCGAACCTGGCCACCTACGACTGGTGCGTGGACGGCACGGGCACCGACGCCTCGGGCACGAGCATCGGCGAGGCTTCGTGCGGCGCGGCGACGCAGATCCACTGCGGGCCGCACGACAAGACGTATCTGATCCGCGTCCACCGCAAGGCCGGTGTGACGGGCACCTGCAGCGAGTACACGTTGACGATCACCGCCAAGGGCGGGGGCGCGTGCGACTTCACGCAGGCCACCGGCAGCTGCGACTCGCAGGTCACCGAGAACTGAGCGCGCCGCGCTCGGCCAGCACTTCGAACAGCGACTCGAGCATCCGGTAGGTCAGTCCCCAGACGACGCGTCCGCGCACGTCGAACGCCGGCAGCGACAGCCGCTGGCCTTCGAGATCGTAGGCCACCTGCGTGTCGGCCTCGCCGCGGACGAGCGGAGCGAGCGGCGCCCACAGCACCTCCTCGACTTCCTCGTTCGTCACCAGCGCATGCTCGGAGACGAGCGCGAAGACGAACGGCGCGATCGTCATGCCGACCCGGCGCCCGCGCGCGATTGCCGGGACGTCGTCGAGGCGCCCGAGGGCACGGCCGGCCTTGCGGAGATCGAGTCCGACCTCCTCGTGGGTCTCGCGCAGCGCCGTCGAGAGCGAGTCCGGGTCGGTCGGATCTTCGCGTCCCCCGGGAAGGCCATGTGCCCGGACCAGGGATCGCCGACCCGCGCGGCGCGGCGGATCAGCAGCACCTCGGCGCCGTCGGGACGGTCGCGCAGGATCGCGGCCACCGCGGCGCCGCGCTCGCCCGGCTTGCGCTCGGCCAGTACGGGTGCGTGGGCGCCCAGCGCGCGCTCGACCGTCGCCACATCGATCCGCGACGCCACGCGCGTTACCTCGTGAGCTCGCGCGCGATCACCATGCGCTGGATCTCGCTCGTGCCCTCGTAGATGGTCGTCACGCGTACGTCGCGCAGATAGCGCTCGACGGGAAAGTCGCGGATGTAGCCGTACCCGCCGTGGACCTGCATCGCGCGATTGCAGATCCGCACCGCGGACTCGCTGGCGAACAGCTTGGCGATCGACGCTTCCTCCGTGAAGCGCTGCCCGCGCTCCTTGAGGCCGGCCGCACGTAGCGCGAGCAGACGCGCGGCGGACAGCTCCGTCGCGCTGTCCGCGAGCATCCACTGGATCGCCTGGTAGTCGGCGATCGCGCGCCCGAACGCCTGGCGCTCTTTCGCGTAGGTGGTGGCGGCCTCGTGCGCGGCCGTCGCGATGCCGATCGCCTGCGAGGCGATCCCGATGCGCCCGCCGTCGAGCGCCATCATCGCGATGCGGAAGCCCATCCCCTCCTCGCCGAGCAGGGCGCTCGACGGGACGCGGCAGGCGTCGAAGGTCAGCGGCACGGTGTTCGAGCCGCGGAGCCCCATCTTGTCCTCGGGCCGTCCCACGACCAGGCCGGGCGTGGCCTTCTCGACGAGGAAGCACGAGATGCCCTTGGCGCCGGGGCCGCCGGTGCGGGCCCACACGACGATCACGCCGGCGTGACCGCCGTTCGTGATCCACTGCTTCTGACCGTCGAGGACGTAGCCGTCGCCGTCGCGCCGCGCGCTGGTCGTCATGCGTCCGGGATCGCTGCCCACCGCGGGCTCCGAGAGCGCGAACGCGCCCGTGACGTGCTCGCCGCTGGTGATGCGCGGCAGGTGCGAGCGGCGTTGCTCGTCGTTGCCGAACGCCTGGATGACCTCGGCGACCATGTTGGTCACGGCCATGGCAACCGCGGTCGACGCGCACGCGCGGGCTATCTCCATCATCGCCAACGCATACGCGACGACGCCCGCCTCAGCCCCGCCGTACTCGCTCTTGACGTTCACGCCCAGGAGCCCCAGCTCGGCCAGGCCGCCGAGGGTGTCCGTGGGAAACCGCTCGGTCCGGTCGAGCTCCGCGGCGCGCGGCGCCACCACGCGATCGGCGAAGTCGCGCGCCGTCCGTTGGACCAGGAGCTGGGCCTCCGTGGGGTCGAGATGCATGGCCGGGAGTCTTGTCCCGCGGCGCCGGGCGATGCAATCGCCGCGACGCGGACGGCGTGTTTTGCTAGCCTCTCGCGCGATGAAATCCGCCCATTCGACACTCCCCGCCCTGGCCGTCGCACTGACCGCGCTGGCGTCGGCCTCGACGGCCGCGGCGTTCCCCGGCTTCTACGTCGGCAAGACGGCCGCAGAGCGATCGAGCTACGGCACCCACGTGGTCATCGCCAAGCGGGGTGACCGCAGCGTGATCACCGTCGCCGCCGACTACGAAGGCCCGCTCGAGCCGTTCGCGATGGTGATGCCGGTGCCAGCCGACGTCACCACGGACCGGATCAAGATCCTGAAGCGCGGCTCGATCGACCGCATCGAGCACATCACGGCCCCGCGCTTCCACGAGTTCTGGGAGACCGACCCGTGCGACACCGGCCCGGTCGAGCAGGAGTGGGAGCGCAACCTGTCGGTGACCGGCGGTGGCATGTTCGGCGGAGGGCCGACGACCGGCGAACGCAAGGTGCCGAAGGAGATGCTGCTCACCGTCACGCCGGAGTTCATGGGGGACAAGGAGTACGGCGTCGACTTGCTCGGCGACGACGACTCGCAGAACCTGGGCAAGTGGCTCAAGCAGCACGGCTGGGCGCCGCCCGACGGCATGGACGCGGCGATCGCGCCCTACGTGAAGGCGGGCATGCACATGCTGGTGGCGGCGGTCGACGCCAACCGCATCGAGCTCGTCGGCGGCAGCCGCGCGCAGCTCCTGCCGCTGCGCTTCTGGACGGAGAAGCCCTACGACGAGATCCCGACGAGCATCGGGCTGCTCGATCTCGACAAGAAGCAGGATCTGTTCGTGTACGTGCTCGCCGACCAACGCTACGAGGCGAAGGACCGCCCGAACGTGTTCCCGCCGACGAACATCAAGGTCGACTTCGTGGTCAAGGAGCGGATGGGCGAGTTCTACAACGGTCTGACCGACCTGATTCTCGCCAAGCAGCCCAACGCGGCGCTCGACGAGTTCGCCTGGGAAAACGACGGCTGCGGACAGCCGTGCCCGGACGAGCCGCTCGGCATCGGCGAGCTCATGACCTTGGGCGGCGACGTGTTCGAACAGGCCGTCCCCGAGGACGAGCAAAATCCCAAGCCGCCGGAGCAGACGGACGAGGAGAAGAAGAAGGAGAAGGCGGAGCTCAAGGAGCTGAAGCCCGCCGAACGCGCCAAGGAGAAGAAGCAGCGCGAAGCGGATCGAAAGGAGCTCGCGCGACGCAAGGCGCTGATCGAGCGCGAGCGCTTCGTGCTCACGCGGCTGCACCTCCGCTACGACAAGTCCACGCTCGGCGGCGACTTGAAGATCGGACCTGCCAGCGGCCCGGTGGAGGGCGGCATGCACGTGCCCAAGGGCAAGAACGGCGACATCCCGACGGAGGTCGTAAAGTCCAAGGTCAACCACTTGCAGACCCGCTACATCTTCCTCCACCCGTGGGACGGGATGATGAAGTGCGCGAGCCCCGACCGCTGGCGCTGGGGCAAGCCGCCACGCACCTACCGCGGGCTGCGCAAGATCTGGGTAGCCGACGATCTCACGCGCAAGAGCCGCACGCAGATCGTCCCCGCCAAGGTCGTGCAGACGGCGATCCCGTCCCTGGGCCTCGCGGCGGCGCCGTCCGCCTCGGCGGCTGCGGCGCCGTCGGCGTCCGCGGCGCCGGCGTCGAGCGCGCCGGCGGGCGACGCGAAGAAGTCGAGCTGCGGCTGCGCCACGCCGGGCCGGAACGGCACGCCCGGTGCTGCCGGCGCCCTCGCCGTCGCGTTCGGGCTGTTGTTCAGCGCGCGGCGCCGGCGCTCGCGAGGGTAGACACGCGGGCCGGCGCGGTCACCGCGGCGGCCGGGGGGGCGGCCGACGGGCGGACCTGGCGATAGATCATGAACGTCGCCATCGCGAGCACGAGCCACGCGAACGCGCGGCGCAGCGTATCCTGGCGGAGCCGCGACGCCAGCGCGGCGCCGCCGAACGATCCGATCACGGCTGCCAGCGTGACCAGGGCGGCGATCCGCAGATCGATCGTCTCGTGCGCGAGGTGGCCGGCGAGCCCGGCGAAGCTGTTCATCGCGATCACCAGCAACGACGTGCCGATGGCGGCGGTCATGCCGAGGCCGCCCAGCAGCACCAGCGCCGGCACGATCACGAAGCCGCCGCCGGCGCCGACAAGACCGGTGAGTCCCCCGACGGCCAGACCCTGGAGCACGAGCCTCCAGAGCCAACGCGCACCCGTGGGCGCGGGTCTCGCTGCGACGGCGGGCGCGGCGCGCCGTCGCAGCATGGCGACGCCGGTCACCAGCATCAGCGCCGCGAACAGCAGCAACAGCAGCGAGCCCGGCAGCAGCGCGGCGACGCGCCCGCCGGCGTAGGCGCCGAGCATCGCCACCGCGCCGAACACCAGTCCGGTGCGCCAGCGCACGTTGCCGCGGCGCGCGTGCTGCCCCATCCCGGCCAGGCTCGTCACGCCCACGACGAGCAGCGACGTTGCGATGGCGTGCTTCGGTCCCATCCCGATCACGTAGACCAGGATCGGAACGGTCAGGATCGAGCCGCCGCCTCCCAGGAGGCCCAGGACCGCTCCCATCCCGACCGCGAGCACCACACCGAGAACGAGCATGCCCCGGTATACTGCACTCGACGTGCCAGCGGTTTTCCCGGGGGTTCACGCCCGCCGTGTTTCGAGCTGAAACGTCTCGTGAAACCGTCGTCAAGGCGTCAGGGGATCGCTCACGCGCGAGTAGTGGGCGTCGCGCGCGAACCAGACCCGGAACACGTCCCGCGCCACCTCGTTGGCCTTGCGCCGCCACACGTGCCCGTTCTGGAGCAGCACCCCGACGACGATGCGCGGGCTGCGGCTGGGAGCGAAGCCGACGAACCAGCTGCTGGTGGGATCGTGGGGCGTCGGCTGGAGCGTGCCGGTCTTGCCCGCCACCTGCACGCCCGGCAAATAGCTGTGGTGCGACTCGTCGGTGAACGCGTGGAGCGACGTGCCGCTGTTCACCGTTACCTCCATCATGTGCCGGAGGATACGCGCGGTGCGCGGCTGGAACACGCGCCCGACGATCTCGCGGTGCGCCGGCGCCTGCCACGCGCCGGCGCGCTCGACGATGTGCGGCCGCACCGCGCGCCCGCCACTGGCGACGCTGTATGCCAGCCACGTGGCTCCGAGCGCCGACAGCGTGCTGTCTACGAAGCCCGCGGACGCCCGGGCGAAGGCCAGGTCGTTGTACGGCACGTGCAGCGTGCCGAGCGGCACCGCGGCGTCGAACGGCACGTTCTTGTTGAAGCCGACGCGGGCGCCGGTCGTGACTAGATCGTCGCGCATCAGGTAATGCGTGGAGAGCTGCGCGTAGATGGCGTTGATGCTGTGACCGAGCGCGAGCCCGAAATGCGTGCAGCGCACGTCCGGGCCGCCGCGCGGCGCGCGCAGGTGGCGGCGCTCGATGGCGTGCACGCCGCCGCTGTAGCAGACCTTGTCCGACGGCGAGACCCGCGTGTGCTCGAGCAAGGCCGCGGTCGTCACGATCTTGAACACGCTGGCCGACGGCGCGAGCCGCTCGAGCAACACGTCGCCGGGGTGGGCCGCGCCGTGCTCGGCCCACGCCAGCACGCGTCCCGTACGCGCTTCGATGGCGATCACCGCTCCCGCCTCCGGGGCCGCCCGGGCGAGCAGTCGCTCGGCCGCCCGCTGCAGCCCCGGCTCGAGGGTCAGCTCGGCGCGGCCCCCGCCGGCAACCGGCGCCGTGGCCCCGGTCTCCGTCACGTTGATGTGGCGCAGATCGACCGCCGGCGGTTCGTCGTCCGCCGCCAGAGCGGGCGTCGTGGCGAGCAGGGCGAGCGCGGCCAGGACCGGCGCCGCCCCGATCAGCTGTGCGAGCCATCGGGACACCCGCCGATCGTCGCGCGCCGGTGCTTGTTGGCCAACTAAGGGGGGATGCCGGTCCGGCGCGGAACCGGCGCGCTTACTGAAGCGTCGCGCCCCGCGCCGTCGGTGTCGCGCGACGCATCGGAACTTGGCCCCGCCGATCGCGGCCATCCTACGATCTCGTTTCGAAGACTGGAGGATCCCATGGAACGACGCGTCGGTTTCCGAGCACGTACCGATTTCGGTGTCATTGCACGCGACGGCAGCCTGTCGGCACATTGCCGCGCGGTCGAGCTGTCTGCGACCGGGATCATCGTCGATCGCGGTCACCCGGTGCTGGCGCGTGACGAGCGGATCCTGATCCCGCTCGAGCTCCGCCTGCCGGAGCGACACCGGACGATCCGCGCCATCGCTCGCCACGTGCGCTCGTACGGGTCGCGCCAGTGTCTCAAGTTCGTCCGCATCCACGACGCGGATCGGCTCTCGTTGGCCGAGCACCTGGACCTGTGCCAGCTCCGCGGCATTCCCCTTTGCTGAAGCTCTCCCGCCACTTCCGGATCCGCGCCATGAAGAGACTTTCCCGTTCCGCCGTCACCGCCAGCGCGCTGGTCGCGCTGGCGGTCACTTCCTCCGCCTGCGTCGTGCCGGCCACGCGCTACGACGAGGCCCGCTCCGCGCTCGCGCTCGAGCAACAGGCGAACCGCACGGCCGGCGCGCGCTTGTACGAGATGGAGGCGAAGGTCGCCGCCCTGCAGGCGCAGATCGACAAGCGCCAGCACGAGCTCGACGTCCAGAGCGAGCGCGTCGCCCAGAGCCAGCTGGACACGAGCGTCGCGGCGCGCAAGCAGCAGGACGCGACCGAGCTCGTCGACCAGCTGCGCGAGGAGCTGGAGCGCGTCGGTGACCACCTGCGCGCCTTCGCCGACCAGAAGCAGGAGCTCGGCCAGGCCCTCGACGCCGCCGAGGCGCGCATCAAGCGCTTGAGCGAGGTCGAGCGCGAGGCGTCCGAGCGCGCCCTGGTCGTGCGCGATTTGTCGCTGCTGCTCCGCGACGCGATCGCCACCGGCGACGTCGAGCTGTCGATGAGCGAGGGGCGGCCGGTGCTGCGCGTGCCGCGCGCGCGCATCCTCGACGATGCGCGCGAGGTCAAGCCGGAGGGCAAGACGCTGCTCGCCGCCGTCGCTCGCGCGAGCCAGCTTCACCCGGGCTCGAGCGTGGTGCTCGCGGAGCGCGGCAAGAGCGACGGCGAGACCGCCGAGCAGAGCGCGACCGGGCTGCAGCACATCTCCGACGCCCTCGCCGGCGCAGGACTCTCCGCGAAGCGGGTGACCATCGACGTGCCGGCCGAGCACGCCGCGCCGGCGCAAGCGACCGCTGCCGCCGACGCGGGCGGTTCCGCGCCGACCGCGGCCAAGGACGCCCAGCCCGCTGCCAAGCCGTCGATGCCCGCCGAGGCGACCATCGAGATCGCCATCGAGACGTCGTCCAGCAGCTGACTCGCGCCGGACCGGCAGCAGGATCAGGCGAACGCGTCGACGGCAGCGACGTTGCGGCCGCCGTCCACCACCAGCTCGTGTCCGGTGACGAACGGCGCGCGCGCGAGATACAGCACGGCATCGGCGATGTCGCTCGCGTCGCCCACGCGGCCGAGCGGCGTGCGACCGGCGATCCGCGCGACCACCTGGGCGTCCATGTCCGGTGGGGGCAGCACCGTTCCGGGCGCGACCGCGTTCACACGCACGTCCGGCGCGAGCTCGAGGCAGAGCACGCGCATCAACTGGCGCAGCGCGCCCTTCGAGACGACGTAGGGCACGTGGTTCTTGAACGGCGTGGTAGCGCCCGAGCAGGTGATGAACACGATCGAGCCGCGGCTCGCGCGCAGCGCCGGCGTCGCCTGGTGCGCGAGCGCGAACGGCGCGGCGAGGTTCAGCTCCAGCGTGCGGTCCCACGCGGCGTCGTCGACGTCGTCCCAGCGGACGCGCTCGAAGCTTGCCGCGCTCGGGACCAGCAGGTCGAGGCCGCCCAGGCGCGCCACGCACGCGTCGACCAGGCGGCGGGCTGCGACGCGATCGCCGAGATCCGCCTGGAGCGTGTCGGCGCGACCGCCAGCGGCGCGGATCGCCTCGGCGGTCTCCAAGGCGCCGGCGTCGCTCCGGTGGTAGTGCACCCCGACGTGCATGCCCGCGCCGCCGAGCGCGACGGCGATCGCCCGACCCAGACGCCGGCCGGCGCCGGTCACGAGAGCGCGCTTGCCGGCCAGGTCGATCATGCCGGTCCGGCGCGACTCAGAGGGTGAACGTGACCTTCGCGGGCCAGCTGCCCGGCGAGGGATACTTCGCGTCCTTCAGCACGCCGATCAGGCACTCGACGGCGGCCTCGCCGTCCTGGTCGGGCGGCGCGACGCCGACAGATAGCGCGTTGCCGTGCGTGTCCACGTACACCGTCGCGGTGAAGTTGCCGCTCGCGCTCTTCTTGCAGTCGTCGAGCTTCGACGACACGCTTGACAGCGTGTCGCCCACGCGGTCGGCGGACCAATCGGTCGGCGGGCGCACGTCGTTCGGCGGATCGAAGTCGAACGACTTGCTCGCCAGGCCGGTCTTGCCGCCTACGGGCTTGGGCCACGTCTTCGACCGCAGCACGTCGAGCATGCACTGCTCGGTATCGTGATCGCCGAGGGTCGACTGCTCGAGGCGCGCGTCCGACAGCTGGCCGTCTTGCCCGACCTTGATCGCGAAGCCGACGGAGCCGCCCAGGTACTCGACGCGCTTCGCGCCGGCGTCGAGGCACTTCTGCAGGCCGCCGAGGCACGTCTGGAACGTGCGCGTCACGTCGTCCTCGTTCATGGCGCCGATCTCCGCGCTCACCTGCGGCACCGGGCCGTGGTCGGCGTGCGGCTCCTCGACGGGCTCGTCGCTCGTCTTCGGCGGCGGCGTGCTGCCGCCACACCCCACCGCGAACAATGCCAGCGCGAGCGCCAGCGCGCTTCCTCGTAGTCCAGCCGTCATCAAGCCATAACGACTAGCCCGACCCGCATTCCAGAGCAAGCTCGCGCGCGGCGACGGCCCGCGGAATCCGCCTCAGCTGTCGAACAACACGATGCCTGGAAGGCCGGGCAGGCGCGCGCGCAGCGCGGGCTTCGGGCGCACCGCGACGCCGACTCGCGCCTCCAGCAGCATCGCCTCGTCGAACAGGTTGTCGCCAAAGCTTGCCAACCAGTCCGCGCGGTCGATCACCGAGCGCGCCGCCGGGATCTTGTGCTCGGCGTACGGCACGTCTCCGGCGAGCCGCGGCGCGATCCGCGCCGCGCCCATCGCCGGCGTGCTCGCCGCGATGTCGCCGGGCGAGAAGCTCCACAGCGCGCCCGCCTCCTCGACGATGCCACGCGGCGACGCGCTGACGATCACGACGCGGAGCCCCGACACGCGTGCCCACTCGACGACGGGCTCGAGGGCGCGGTTCAGGCGCGAAGCGAGCCCGCTCTCCGCGAACGCCGCGCGCGCGAGCTCCGCGAGCTCCGTGGCGGTGAAGCCCGCGTAGCACCACGTCATCATCGCGCACACGTCGCGCTCGGGGTAGCGGCCGGCGCGGTACGCCTCGAACGATGCGCCGGCGATCTCCGACGCGGTGCCGGCCGGCTTCAGCCCGTGCGCGCGCGCGTCCGCTTCGAGCGCCGCGCGCGCGTCTTGCCGGAGCAGGCCGCGGGTGATCGCGTAGTGGAACGTGTCCTCGGAGACGTCGCCGGCCCACAGCGTGCCGTCGCCGTCGAACACCAGCGCGCTTTCGCCGGGCACGCGCGCGCGCTCGAGCGTCGCGATCAGCGCGTTCGTGTCCACCGCTGGGAGCGTCACGGACGCTGCCGCCACCACTGCTCCGCCATCGCGAGATCCTCCAGCGTGTCGATCTCCATGTACCCGCCGGGCGTGTTCTCGCGGTGCATCGTCGCGCCCTGCTCGAGCATGTGCTGGAGCAGATCGATCAGGTACGCCTTCTCGAAGGTGCGCCCCTCGCGCCACACCGTGCCGGCATGGGCGGCTTTCGCGGCGTCGAACGCTTCCACGAGCTGCCCGGCGCCGTCGGGCGAGAGCTTCATCACGCCGATGAACTCGCCGTCCGCCTCCTCGCTGGCGATGCGGCGGCCGAGCTCCACCACCCGGCTGCCGTCGGCGCGGAGCTTCTCGGCGTCTGTCTCGGGGTGCTGCGAGCGGCTGGTGTAGCGGCGGCGCCACGCGGTGTCGCAGCCCAGTACGATCTGTTCCGGATTGTTCACCAACTGTTTCACCACGGCACCGTCGTAGACGATATCCGCGTACGTCGAGATGAATCCTTCCCCCAGGAAAGCGCGCGCATAGAGCAGCGAGAGCAGGATGTTGTTCGTTTCCCACGCCGCGTTTCTTACGTAAGTGAACTCGGGGTAGCGCTCGCGTACGGCGTGCTCGGCGTAGCCGCTGATGAAGATCACGTCCTTGCGGGAAACCCCCGCTTCCGCCAGGGCTTCGAGGATCCACTCGAGCATCGGCCGGCCCATCACGCGGACCAGCGTCTTCGGGATCTCGTTCGTCTCGTGACCGAGCCGGCTGCCGCGTCCGGCTCCGATGATGACAGCGCGCATGCGGCCCAGAGCATAGCCGACGGATCCGTCGGCTGCCCGGGACTTCTCCATTGACGCCCCGTCGTGCTTTCTGGCAAAGCACGGGGCAAGGCTCGTGGAAGACGCTACGCTCGACGAAGGCCGGTTCATCGACCTCCTGCGCCGCCTGGTCGCACTCGCGCCCAGGTTGCAGAATTCGCCCGATGTCGGGCTGGTGCCCGAGGAGCGCCTGCCGGCCCAGCTCGTGCTCGACGCGCTCCGCCCGCACGTCGAAAGCGGCTTCATCCAGGCCGAGCTGCTGGCAGCGCCAGGTCACGAGGCGCGGCCGAACCTCGTGCTCACGGTGGCGGGTACCGGTCCCGGCACGCTCGGCTTCGTCGGCGCGCACTTCGACGTGGTGCCCGCCGACAAGGTCGTCGAAGGCTGGGAGCGCGAGCCGTTCGAGCTGTGGGTCGGCGAGGACGGCACGCTCTACGGTCGTGGCGTCACCGACTGTCTCGGCCACGTCGCCGTGCTGACGGATTTCCTGGCACAGCTCGCCGAGCGTGGCCGCCGTCCCCTGCGCACGCTCAAGGTCGTGCTGATCTCCAACGAGGAAGAGGCGCCGATCCCCGAGATCGGTCTCGACTACGTCGTCGAGGGCGGGCACATCGACGACCTCAAGGCGGGCCCGGTGTACTGGCTCGACAGCGCCGACTTCGGGCCGACCGTCGGCACCGGCGGCATGTGCATGTGGGAGCTCGACGTGAAGGGCGTGCCCGGACACTCCGGTCTCACGCACAACTGCGTCAACGCCCTCGAGCTGGCCATGGCCACGACGCTCGCCCTCGGCGAGTGGTTCAACGGAGCGTTTTCGCCGCACGCCGAGGAGGGGCGCTACGGCTTCTTGTCGTCGAGCACGCTCAAGGCCACCGTCATCAACGTCGCCAACAACAAGATCTCGAAGATCCCCGGCGCCGCCGTCGTCGGCGGGGACATCCGGCTGGTGCCGTTCTACGACATGCACGCCGCCATCGCCGGCGCCGTCGAGTTCGTGACGAAGCTCGACGAGCGGATCCAGAAGGGCGACGCGCCGCCGGGCTTCCCGCGAACGCGCACCGTGGACGGTCGCACCGGCAGCGTCACGCTTCGCCAGAAGGGCCGCTTCATGGAGGGCATCGCCTGCGATCTCGCGTCGCCCGGCCTGAAAGCGCTCGAGAGCGCCATGCGCAAGGTGCGCGGCCCGGACGAGGTGAAGCCGTACAGCATGACCGGCGCGCTGCCCCTCGTGCGCGATCTGCAGCGCAGGGGCTTCGACGTGCAGATCACAGGCTTCGGGCGCGGCGCCTACTATCACGCGCCGAACGAGCAGGCGAACCTCGCCGACTTCCGCGACGGCTTCGCGATCCTGCGCGAGCTCGTCGAGCTTTCCTGATTCGCCGGTCCGGCGCGGAATCCCGCGGCGCGCCGTCCGATCAATCGGGCGCCGGTGCCCACGACCTGAGAAATCCCCCGATTTCCAGGTGGAGAAACCGGGCAACCGATTCGGGTGCGATGCCGCTCCATGGGGATGGCACAGGAAGGGCCGAAGGGCGGAAGATTCGGGGATGTGGCGGACGAAGTGATCGGTGCGCTGATCGAGGCGCGCCACGAACCGCTGCCGAGCGACTACAGGGGCTCGGGTCATCAACTACCTCGCGCCTGCTCGCCGACTTCAACGTCACCGCCCTGCGAAATGGCTTGCGACGGCTCCCGCCCGAATACGCCAGGTCCCTGGAAACCTCCTGTCCTTCCGGCCTTCCTGTGAAAGTCCAAATGAGGGGGTCTCTCAGGGCCACGACCGGAACTGCGCGCCGGTGACGGCGAGGTACACGCTGTCGCAGAGCCGATCGCCCACTTGCCACGTGCCACGTGCGCGGCCGGTTTCGACGAAGCCGAGCCGATCGAGCAGCTTGAGCGACGCGGCGTTGTCCGGATCGACGTCGGCGGCGACGTGGGGAAGCTCGCGGTCGAACAGCGCCCGGCGCACGACCGCGTGCACGGCCTCGATGCCGTAGCCCTTGCCGGTGAAGTCGGGATGCAGGATGAAGCCGACGTCGGGATCGCGGTACAGCCCCGCCTTGCCGATCACGCGTCCTTCGAGGGTGATGACGTAGTCATCGCCGCTTCCGGCGATCATGCTGTCCAGCCAGCATGCTGTCTCGTCGAGGCTCCGGTGGGGGGGCGTCGACCAGTAGCGCGTCGCCCTGGGATCGCCGAGCACGGCGTGCATCGCCGCGAGGTCGCCGCTGTTCGCGGCGCGGAGCACCAGGCGCGGGGTCCGCAGCATCGGCAGCGTCATGGCATCGCCGCCGCGTCAGCGCTCGAGGCGCTCGGCGCCCAGCGCCGCGCTGGTCGGCTGGGCCCAGCGTCCTTCGAGGGCGGCGCCGTCGCGGCGGTACAGCATCACGCCAGCGCCGTGCGGTGCGCGCCCGACGACGAAGGTCCGGCCGTCGAGCACGCCGACGCCCTCGTAGCTCCCGGTGGAGAGCTGCCAGTGGACGCGGAACGTCGGCCCGGTGGGCGTGATCACCACGTCGCCCGTGTAGCTGGCGCCGGTGCCGGGCGCGTGCGCCGAGACGACGCGGTAGCTGCCGGCGGGGCCCGGCGATCCGGCGAGCTTCTCGCTGCCGGCGCGCGTCGGCGCGGCCACCGACGCCGAGCGCCCGACGAGCGAGCCGCCGTCCACCGCGTACACGACGACCTCCGCGTCGCGGTCCGTGCTCCAGCCGACGCCGAGGCGATCACCGCTCTCGAGGCCGACGCCGTGATAGGGCGGCGTGCCGGCGATGGTCCAGTCGAGCAGCAGCGCGTCGCCGCGGCGCGAGACGGCGACGCGACCGTGGTAGCTGCCCGCGCCGCCCGGGTTCGTCGCCGACGCGATCGTCCAGCTGCCGGTGACGTCGCGCGTCGCCGCCTTCCGCGGCGTGTTGCACGCGAGCAGCACGAGCGCGACGACCGGCGCCGCCCGCACTCACTCCTCGTTGTGGCTGAGCGTGGACAGCACGTTCGTGTCTTCGAGGGTGGAGATGTCGCCCTGGGCCTCGCGGCCCGCCGCGATGTCCTTGAGCAGTCGCCGCATGATCTTGCCGCTGCGCGTCTTGGGCAGGCTGTCGGCGAAGCGCACCTCGTCCGGGCGCGCGAACTTGCCGATCTCCGTGCCGACGTGCTCGGCGAGCTGCTTCTTCATCTCGTCGCTGGCGGCGTGCGTCGGCTTCAGCGTCACGAACACGACCAGCGCCTGGCCCTTGAGGTCGTCGGGACGGCCCACGGCCGCGGCCTCGGCGACGGCGGGGTGGGAGACCAGCGCGCTCTCGATCTCCGCGGTGCCGATGCGGTGCCCGGCGACGTTCAAGACGTCATCGATGCGGCCCACGACCGTGAAGTAGCCGTCCTGGTCGCAGCGCGCGCCGTCCCCGGTGAAGTACGCGCCCTGGATCTCGGAGAAGTACTGCTTGCGGAAGCGGTCGTCGTCGCCCCAGATGGTGCGCAGCATGCTCGGCCACGGCTTCTGCACGACCAGCAGGCCGCCCTCGTTCGCGCCCAGCTCCTTGCCGTCGCTCTGCACGATCGCGGGCTTCACGCCGAAGAACGGCAGCCCCGTGGATCCGGGCTTGGCGAAGTGCGCGCCGGGCAGCGTCGTCATCATGATCGAGCCGGTTTCGGTCTGCCACCAGGTGTCCACGATCGGGCAGCGCTTCTGGCCGACGTGCTCGTGGTACCAGATCCACGCCTCCGGGTTGATCGGCTCGCCGACGGTGCCGAGCAGGCGTAGCGAAGACAGGCTCGCCTTCTCGAGCCAGCTCGTGCCCTGGCGGATGAACGCGCGGATCGCCGTGGGCGCCGTGTACAGGATGGTTACCTTGTGCTTGTCGATGAGCTGCCAGAAGCGTCCCCAGTCGGGGAAGTTCGGCGCACCCTCGTACATCACGCAGGTCGCGCCATTGGAGAGCGGCCCGTACACGATGTAGCTGTGCCCCGTGACCCAGCCGACGTCCGCCGTACACCAGTACACGTCGTCGTCGTGCAGGTCGAACACGTACTTCGTGGAGACGTGCGTGCCCGCCAGATAGCCCGCGGTCGTGTGCAGCACGCCCTTCGGCTTGCCCGTCGATCCCGAGGTGTACAGGATGTAGAGCGGGTGCTCGGCGTCGACGATCTCCGGCGTCTCGCCGTTCTTGGCGTCCGCGCCCTTGATCGCGTCGTACCAGTCGAGGTCGCGGCCCGCCTTCATCTCGATCTTCACGTGCTCGGCGCCGAGGCGCTGGTAGACGAGCACCTTCTCGACGCTCGGCGCCTCTTCCAGCGCCTTGTCGACCGTGGCCTTGAGCGGCACGACGTTGCCGCGACGCCACGCGCCGTCCTGCGTGAGCACGACCTTCGCGCCGCAGTCGTTGACGCGATCGCGCAGGCTCTCGGCGGCGAAGCCGCCGAACACGACGCTGTGCGGCGCGCCGATGCGCGCGCACGCCAGCATGCCGATGGCGACCTCGGGCACCATGCCCATGTAGATCGCGACGCGGTCGCCCTTCTTCACGCCCAGGCCGCGCAGCGCCGCCGCGAGCGCCACGACCTTCTTGTGCAGCTCGGCGTAGCTGAGCGTCGTCGTCTCGCCGGGCTCGCTCTCCCAGATGATCGCCGCCTTGTCCTTGACCGGTGTCTGCAGGTGCCGATCGAGACAGCTCTCGGTCACGTTCAGCGCCGAGCCGACGAACCACTTCGCGTGCGGGAGATTCCACTCGACGATCGACGTCCACGGCTTGCGGAACACCAGATCCCGCGTCTCGCGCTTCCAGAACGTCTCGGGCGAGTCGATGCTCTCCTTGTAGAGCTTGTCGTACTCCGCGCGGGTCTTGATGCGTGCGCGCGCGGAGAACTCCGCGCTCGGCTCGAAGTGACGGTTTTCGGCGGAAAACGTCGAGATCGCCTGGTTGTCGTCTGCCATGATGTCCCCTCGTCCGAAGGATCGTGGACGATCGTCCTACCACGACGAAGGGCGCAGGCGAACCGGCTCGGTTCCGCGCCGGACCGGCAAGAAAATCCAATGCATTCAGCGATGCTTGGGCGCGTCGTCCGGCGTCCACTCGCCCCAGCCGGCGCGCAGGCCGAGGCCGATCATCTTGAGGCCGCCGGTGCTCACGCTGTTGTAGGGATCGGTCAGCGTGTCGCCGTGCACGTTGCTGGCGCCGTCGAGGTACGCCGTCACGTTCGCTTCAAGCAGCACGTGGCCCCAGTTGAACTGTGCGCCGACCTCCAGCATGAAGAACGGATCCCAGCCGCGCGCGGTGGCGTCCTGGTACAGACCGACGAGGTCCGGGTGCGCGGTCACGTCCGAGCTGCCGTTCTGTTTCGGCTTGTCGTAGACGAGCTCGTGCTGCACCGCGCCCGCGCCGATGGTCGACGTGAAACGCACCTTCTCCCCGCCGCTCATGATGCGCAATGCGGGCCCGAGGCGAAACGACGACAGCGTGTAGCTGCGCGTGATGTTGTCGCCGCACTCGTGGGACTTCTCGGTCACACATGCGTCCTTCACCTGGTGTCGCCCGCCCTCGAGCATCAGCTCCACGCCCACCGGCGTCCACAGCCGGTAGCCGGCGCGCACACCCGCCACCACGCCGCCGCGCTGCTCCTGCACGCCGCCTTGCTTGATGCCCGACGGTGCGCCGTCGAGGCCCAGGAGGTCGAGCACGGCGAGCCCGTACCAGCCGCGGAGCTGGCGCGGCGGCGCGTCGTCGGCCTTGTTCGTCTCGCCCGGCGGCAGCGGCCTGAGCGACGCGACCACGTTCTCGGTCTCGCCGAGCTGGATGTTGAGCACCTGCTCGTAGGTCTTGTAGCCTTGCTTGTAGACCTGCACGTAGTGGCGCCCGGGCTCGAGCGGCCCTCTCCAGCTGTGGAAACCGAGCGCCTTGCCGTCGATGGCGATGGCGGCGTCCTTGTCGTCGACCTCGACCGTGACAAACCCCGTGATCGGCGCGAGCGACAAATCGACGGGCACACGCGTCTGCCCGCCGGTGACGCGGATCGTCTTCGCGACGCGCTGGTAGCCTGGCGCCTCGGCGGCGACGCTGTGCTCGCCGACGTTCAGGCGGATCGCGCCGGCGCGCGCGGCGACGTCCACCGGCTTGCCGTCGACGCTGACGCGCGCATCGGCGGGCACGACGCTGATCGTGATCGAGCCGACCAGCGCGCTCAGCTCGTCGACGGCGCTCTGTACGCTCTTCTTCTGATCTTCGGAGAGCTCCGCGCCGTGCTGCTTCAGCAGCTTCTCGAGCGTGTCGGCCGCCTCCGAATATCGAAACAGCTGCTTCAGGCACAGCGCGATGTTCTGCAGCGACGACGCGCCGGGCTTGTCTCTGTACGTGGCTTCGAACTCCGCCAGCGCACCGGCGAAGTTCCCGTCCTGGTACAGCTTCACCCCGAGCTTGAAGTGACGGGTTGCCGCGTCGCCGGCCGCCTCCGGGGCTTGCCGGTCCGGCGCGGTATTATCCGCCTGGGCGCCGGCGCGCCCTGGCACCGCCAGGATCGCGATCAGCACGAGCCCCGCCACGTACCCGATGCTTCGCCGACCTCGCATGCCCGGAAATCCGGCTGCGAGCTTACCTGCCCGGGGGGGCGGGGCCCAGGCCTGGATTCACGGTCCGGAGGTGTTCAGCTTCAGGCCGCTGGCGACGCCGGTGGACGGCGGCTTCGCGGGGCCGGAGCTGTGGCTGGTCGCCGGCGGTGGCGGCCGCGTGACGTGCGGCACGCGCTTGTGCGTCGCGATGCCCGGTGGCGTCGCGGCGCGCGCGTCGGTGGCCGCGTCGGCGGTCGCGGGGCCGGCGTCGGCGGTCGCGGTCGCCGACGGCGCGACGAGATCGTCGGACGTGGCGGGGCGCGCGCTGTTGGTCGCGGGACCGGCCGCCGCACCGGCGTCGGCATGTGGCCCGCGCGCCATCAGCAACGCCGTGACCGAGAACGCGCCGAGCGCCGCGACGATCGCGACGACCACGGTACGCCGCGCGTGACCGCGTCCGTCCGCGTGCGGGTGCACGGCGGTGCCGCCGGCGGTGTGCGCCTCGATGCTCACCGTCGGCTTGCTCGACGCGACGGATTCCGGCGTGCTCGTGAGCAGGTCACGTCCGCCCGGGCCGCCGGTGCGGACGAGCCCCGGCGCGGCGAGCGCGAGCGCTTCCAGAAACTCCCGGGCGCTCGTGAAGCGCACGTCGCGATCGCGGGCGAGCGCCTTCGCTATCACCAGCGCGACCGCTTCCGGCACGTCCGGCGCCAGCGTGCGCACGTCCGGCGCGTCCTTGGTGCAGATGTCGATCAGCACCGCCTCGTACGCGGTGCCGATGTGCGGCGGGCGGCCGGTCAGCGCCTCGAACATGATCGCGCCGAGGCTGAACAGGTCCGTGCGACCGTCGATGTCGGGATACGCCTGCGCCTGCTCGGGCGACATGTAGAACGCCGTCCCGAGCACGGTGCCGCGGCGTGTGAGCGTGTCCAGCGTCGCGTCCGACCGCGACACCTTCGAGATCCCGAAGTCGACGATCTTGACGAACATCGGGTCGTCGTCGCGCCGGCACAGGAACACGTTGTCCGGCTTCAGATCGCGGTGGACGATGCCGGCCTGGTGCGCGCGGTGCAGCGCGCGCAGCACCTGTCCGGCGACGTGGACCACGACGGGCAGATCGAGGCGGCCTTCGCGGCGCATGCGCGCGCGCAGGTCCTCCCCGCTCAGCAGCTCCATCACCAGGTACGGGCGTCCGTCCTCGGAGCGTCCGGAGTCGAAGATCTGTACGATGTGCGCGCTCTCGACCGCGCTGGCGGCTTCCGCCTCGCGCTGGAAGCGCGTGACCGCGTCCGAGTCGCGGGTCGCCTCGCGGTCGAGGAACTTCAGCGCGACGCGCTTGCCGATCTGCGTGTTGGTGGCGCGGTAGACCGCGCCCATCCCACCGCGACCGATGCGATCGTCGATCCGGTATTTGCCGACGGACGCGCCGACCAGCGCGTCGATCTCTTCGTCCGGATCGGTCATCCCGAGCTACGGAGCATCGTAGCACGGTCGCTGCGGGCGGCCGGAAAGCCGAGCTTCCGGGCGATCAGCCGCTCTTCTGCTTGGCCGCGGCGGCGTCGATGCGCGACGTGGTGCGCGACGCCGTCTTCGGGTGCACGACACCCTTGCTGGCAGCGCGCGCAAGCGCCTTCTCGGCGGCCACGGCCAGCTCCTTCGCCGAAGCGTCGCCGTTGGCGATCGCGGTGCGGGCCTTCTTCACCGCCGTGCGCACTTCGCTGCGGACAGACTTGTTGCGCTCGGTGCGTACCAGGCGTTGGCGGTTGCGCTTCGCTGCGGAGGGATGGTTCGCCATCGTTCAGGATTCCTGTGAGCTCTTGCGCGCGTCGGGCGCCTTCGGGTCGTAACCCTCGGGATGGACCGGGAACGCCGGCGTGCTGTGCTTCGCGCGCGCGCGCTTCTTGTCGCGTCCGGCGCGGGACTTGTTCATGTTGCGGCGATTTTCGGTCTGCCGGGTGGACGAAACCATCTTGATGCCTCGGGAAATACCCTCCGCGACCGCGCGGGGACGCGGAATATGAGCGACCGTCCCCGGATTGTCAACGCGACGCGCGGGGCGCCGGGGTCACGGCCGCACGGGCGTGCGGACCGAGAAGCTCGGGCGCGCGAACCGGTGCACGTGCGCGGCGCGCAGGGCGGAGCTGATGCAGCCCGCCGACGGTGTGCCGGCCGCTGGGCCGGACACCGACACGCTCTGCACGCGGCCGTCCGAGCCGAACACGATCACCGCCTGGGACGGGGCGTCCTGGCCGGCGACGCAGGCGCGTGCGCTGCCGAGCACCGAGGCGATGGCGGCGGAGATGTCGCCCGCGGCGGGCTTGTCCGGCACGTTCTCGTGGGCCGCCGGCGTTCCCGGCTCCTCCGTGTCCTTCGGCGCCGCGGGAGGCTCCGGGGTCTCCTGCAGTGTGATGCTCTCGGCGGGGGCCGCCGTGGGCGCCGTCTCCGGCGCTTTCGCGACGGAGCGCGCCGGCGCGGCGCCGTGCGCCGCCGGCGCGAGCTCCGCCGCCGGCTTCGGCGCTGCGCCGTTCGGCAGCTGATCGGGCGACAGGACGTTGTCGTCCGCCTTCGCCTTGTCTTGCGCGGTGGCCGCGGTGACCGCCGGCGCGGTCGCGTTGTTGTTCGTGATCATCAGTGGCGGCTCGCTGCTCTTGCGATTGCCGATCATCAGCACCAGTGCGGCCGCCAGCGCGAGCACGGCGATCGCGCCGCCGATGAGCGGGCCATTGTTCGATCGGCGCGGCGCGATCGGCACCGGGGCGGCGGGCTCCGCGCTCGGTGGCGGCGCCGACGGCGGCGGGATCGACGGCGAAGAGCGACGCGCCGACAAGGTCGCGGCGATCTCGCTCGCGCTGGGCCGGGATCGCGATGCGAACGACAGGCTCGCGCTCGCGACGTCGTCGTCCGGATCGTCGCGCTTGGCCGTCGCGACGCTCTTGGCAATCTCGGCGAGACTCTTGCCACCGATGCCGGGCGTGCTGGTGCGGCCCGGATCGCTCTCCCGCGCGCGCGGCCCGCTCTCCAGCTTGTCGTCGAGAGCGCCCTCGTCGTCGCTCGCCGGCAGCGGCGCGGCGAGCAGATCGCCTGCGGTGGAGCCGACCTCCATGTTCTGCGATCTTCGCTTGCACGCCTTCAGCCAGCTCGTCCCACGCCGCGTCGTCGCGGGGCGGGGCCGGCCAGTTCTCGAGCAGGGCCTCGGCGGCCCCAGGCAGGCGCGCGTCGTCTAGCTCGGTCATGATTGTTTCTCCGCGAGGTCGTCGCCGTAGCCGCGCTTGCCGAGATACGCGCGGAGCTTCTTCCGCGCCTCGTGCACGCGCCACGCGACGGTTCCTTCCGGACAGCCGAGCACCTCGGCTGTCTCGGCGTGGCTCAAGCCGTCGACCCCGACCAGCACCAGCGTGGTGCGCAGGGTCTCGCTCAGCTCGTCGATGCCTTCGCAGAGCGCCTTGGCCAGCTCGCGATCCGCGCTGAGCACGCTCGGGTTGGACAGTGAGCCGCGCCGCTCGACCAACAGACCCTCGATGCGCGGATCGTCCGGCGTCGTCGAGCGACGGGTCTTCTTGCGCGAGCGGATCGCGTTCAGCGAGAGGTTCACGGCGATGCGATACATCCACGTGAACGGCTCGCTTCGTCCGTCGAACCGGTCGAGCGCCCCGTAGGCGCGTACGAAGGTGTCCTGGGTCACGTCTTCGGCTTCCGCGGCATCGCGCAGGAGATGGACGGCCAGGCGGTAGATGCGCTTCTGATGGCGCCGTACCAGAAGGCCGAAGGCTTCCGCGTCCCCGCTCCGGGCCGCATCCACCAACTCACGATCGCTCTTGTTGGGCATTCCCGTCCGCGTACGTGGAGGGCGCTGTGCCGTCCCGCATCGGGCCAAGCCGTCCGCGGTGTGTGAACATAGTGCATTGCCACCCGATTGGACAATCGACGGCGGCCGGCATTGGGCCCGGCGGCCCCGCCGGAAAACTTTGCGGTCCTGACGGGTTATGCGCGGGTTTCGGCTCGACCCAGGCTTGGCGGAGCGTCCCTCCGGCCCCATCATCCACCGGGCCGCGCGCCGCGCGGGCCACCACGGGGGCGCGATCTCTGCTAGTCCCGTGGGCGGATTCGACCCCCTCTTCCGCCACTCTCGATGACACAGGACACCGAAAACGGCACCCAGCCCGGGCTCGTCTCCGACGCGGTGCGCGGCCTCGAAAAAGAGCTGCGCGCCCAGCAAGGAGGTCGACGCTGGCTCCGGCGCTTGCTGATCCTGGCCGGCCTCGCCGCTGTCGTCGCGGGTCTGCTGATCTGGCGCAAGAAGACCGAGCCGCCGCCGCCCGCGCGCTTCACCACCGAGAAGCTCGAGTATCGCGACATCCTCGAGCAGGTGCAGTCCACCGGCACGGTCAAGCCGCTCACGGAGGTGCAGGTCGGCGCGCAGGTGTCCGGGCGCATCGTGGACGTGAAGGTCGACTTCAACAGCAAGGTCAAGAAGGGCGATCTGCTCGCCGAGATCGACCCGAGCCTGTTCGGGGCGCAGGTCAGCCAGTCGAGCGCCCAGCTCACTGCCGCCAAGGCCAGCGTGCAGCGCGCCAAGGCGCAACTCGACACGGCGCGCATCGCGCTCGCGCGCCAGAAGAGCCTGGCAGCGGAGAATCTCACGGCCGCGTCGCAGGTCGACCAGGCCCAGGGCGAGTACGACGTCGCCGCAGCCGATCTCGCGGCGTCCAAGGCGCAGATCACCCAGCTCGGCGCGCAGCTGCGCAGCGCGCGCACCACGCTCGCGTACACGCGCATCTACTCGCCCATCGACGGCGTCGTGATCACGCGCAACATCGATCCGGGCCAGACCGTCGCGGCCAGCTTCTCCGCGCCGGTGCTGTTCGTGATCGCGCAGGACCTCTCCAAGATGCAAGTGCTCGCCGACATCGACGAGGCCGACGTCGGCAAGCTCGAGGAAGGCATGAAAGCCGAGGTCGTCGTCGACGCGTTCCCCGGCGAGAAGTTCAAGGGCGTCGTCACGCAGGTGCGCTACAGCCCCAACACCGTCGCCGGCGTGGTGACGTATTCCGCGGTCGTCGATGTGCAGAATCCCGAGCTCAAGCTCCGCCCCGGCATGACCGCGACGGTGAGCATCCGTACACGCGAGCGGAAGCACGTGCTCGCCGTCCGCAACGCCGCGCTGCGCTTCCGTCCCATCGACGACACCGACAAGGACAAGGACAAGGACGGCGCGGACGACGCCAAGAAGAAGAAGAAGCCGGCGAAGCCAATCCTGCCGACCCAGGGACGTCTCTACCTCGTCGGCTCGGGGCCGCCCGACAAGGCCGAGGCAAAGGAGAAGATCGTCGACGTGGGCATCACCGACGGCGTGTGGACCGAGCTCCCGGGCAAGCCGCTGCCGGACGGCGCGGAGGTCATCACCGACCAGCGCGACGACAAGAAGAAGGGCTTCCACCTGTTTTGAGTGACCCGGGCGCCGCGTGGAACCGCTGATCGAGCTTTCCGCCGTCGAGAAGGACTACATCAGCGGTCCGGAGATCGTGCGCGCGCTGGTCGGAATCGACCTCGAGATCGGCGCCGGCGAGTTCGTCGCGATCGTCGGGGCGAGCGGCTCGGGCAAGAGCACGCTGATGAACATCCTGGGCTGCCTCGACCGGCCGACCCAGGGGCGCTACCGGCTCGCCGGGGTGGACGTGACGGAGCGCTCGGCGGACGCCCGGGCGATCGTGCGAAATCGCCTGATCGGCTTCGTGTTCCAGGGCTTCAACTTGCTGCCGCGCACGACCGCGCTCGAGAACGTCGAGCTCCCGCTGGTGTACCGCGGCGTGAACAAGCGCCAGCGCCGTCGCATGGCGTCGCGCGCCATCGATCAGGTCGGTCTGTCGTCGCGGGCCGGGCACTCGCCGGCCCAACTGTCGGGCGGGCAGCAGCAGCGCGTCGCGATCGCTCGCGCGCTGGTGACGGAGCCGCCGCTGCTGCTCGCCGACGAGCCCACCGGCAACCTCGACTCGCGGACCAGCCACGAGGTCTTGGCGCTGCTGCAGAAGCTGGTGCGCGACGTGGGCATCACGATCGTGCTGGTGACGCACGAGGCGGATATCGCGGCGTGCGCGTCGCGCATCGTCACGATGCGCGACGGGCGCATCGAGAGCGACCACGCCAACACGCCGCTGCTCGCCAGCGACTACCTTGCCGCAAACGCCGAGGCGCCGCCGTGAAGTCGCTGTTCGCGTCGATCCGCCTGGCGTTCTCCGCGCTCTCCAGGCGCAAGGCGCGGGCGTCGCTCACCGCCCTCGGGATCCTCATCGGCATCGCCGCGGTGGTCGTCATGACCGCGCTCGGCACCGGCGCGCGCGAGCGCATCGGTAGCCAGATCCAGAGTCTGGGCTCGAACCTGCTGTTCGTGTTCAGCATGCCGGTGGCCAAGAGCGGCGCCAAGGGTCGCCCCGGCGCGCAGATGGGCCTCACCGATCGCGACGCCGACGCGATCCGTCGCGAGGCGACCGCCGTCACCGCCGTCACGGTCTACTCCGAGGTCTCGACCCAGGTCGTCAGCGAGTTCGGCAACGCCAAGGTCGGCGTGATGGGCGTCGATCGCAACTACTTCCCGGTGCGAGGCTTCGCCGTGGACACCGGGCGCCGGTGGACGCCGTCGGAGGAGCAGGTCAAATCCAAGGTCTGCCTGATCGGACGCACCGCCGCCGACAAGCTGTTCGGTAACGTCGATCCGGTGGGCCGCTACGTGCGCATCGGACGTCACCCGTTCATGATCATCGGCACGCTGGTCCCGAAGGGGGAGTCGCCGTTCGAGGACCAGGACGATCGCATCATCATGCCCATCGGCAGCTGGCGCGCGCGCGTGTCGCCGACGCTCGGCGACCGCGTCATGCTGATCATGGCGTCGGCCCGGAGCACCGCCTACACCGATCAGGCCGTCCGCCAGATCGACGGCATCTTGCGCCAGCGTCACGATATCGCAGAGGGCGACGAGGCCGACTTCAAGGTCCGCACCCAGGCCGAGTTCCAGAAGAGCCAGGACGCGATCTTCGGCATCCTGACGCTGCTCTTGGTATCCGTCGCGGGCATCGCCCTGTTCGTCGGCGGCGTGGGGGTGATGAACATCATGCTCGTCAGCGTCACCGAGCGCACGCGCGAGATCGGCATCCGCATGGCGATCGGCGCGCGCCGCATCGACATCCAGCTGCAATTCCTGGTGGAAGCGATCGTGCTCACGCTCGGCGGCGGCATCGCCGGCATCGCGCTCGCGACCGGGATCATCGAGCTCATCCGTCGCACCCTGGAGTGGAACATGAGCCTCAGCACGACCGCCGTGTCCGTCGCGATGCTCACCAGCGTCGTGATCGGCGTCGTGTTCGGCTTCCTCCCGGCGCGCCGCGCCGCCGCACTCGATCCCATCGAGGCCTTGCGGCATGAGTGATCCGCGCGCGCCTGGGCCCTGCGAAGGGGAGGGGATTGCCGGTCCGGCGCGGAAGCGCAGGCCGCGATTCGTCGCGCCACGCTTGGTCGCGCCGCGCGCATCGCTGGCGCGGAAAGAGTCCGGAGAGCGGACCTTTTGTGGCTCAGCGACGTCCCTGGCGGACAAGAGGTCCGCTTTCCGGACCTCTCGTCTGCCAGGGACGTCGTCGTCGCGGGTTCGGGATGCGGGGTTCCGCGCCGGACCGGCACCCTGCTCCCACGCCGGATTTCGCTCCCGCCTTCGCGCGCAATCCCATTTCCACTGCGCGAGCGGCACGCAGCGCGCGAGCGCGTGGCTGTGGCAGTGCGGCTCCCTGCGCCTGCCGCGGAGGCGCGGGTGAAGCGGCTGCTCACGTTCGTCTGGACCGCGTTCGTGCTCGCGTTCGGCGCGCTGCGGCGCAACCTGCTGCGCGGCGTGCTGACGGCGCTCGGCATCCTGATCGGCGTCGCGGCGGTGACGCTGGTCGTGGCGTTGGGCGAAGGCGCGACGCGCGCCGTGTCCGGGCGCATCGACAGCATCGGCAACAACGCGCTGATCGTGATCCCCGTGGAGACGGCGCGGAGCGGCGTGCGCGACGACAGCGCGCTGCCCGCGCTGACCGACGACGACGCGGAGGCCATGAAGCGCGAGGCGCCCGGCGTGTCGATGACGGCGCCGCTATTGATGACGTTCTCGCAGCTGATGTGGCAGGACAACAACACCACCGCCCAGGTGATCGGCACGACGCGCGGCTTCTTCGACGTGCGCGCGTGGAAAGCGTCGGCCGGCCAGCTGTGGAGCGCCTCGGCGGAGAACATCGGCGAGAAGGTGATCGTGCTCGGCAGCACCGTGGCCGACGAGCTGTTCGCCGGCGAGGATCCGGTGGGGCACAGCGTGCGTATCGGACGCAACCCGTTCACCGTCATCGGCGTGCTCGAGACCAAGGGCCAGAGTCCGTTCGGGCAAGACCAGGACAACGTCGTGGTGATGCCGATCCAGACCATGCGCGCCAAGCTCGTGCAGACACGGCCGGGCCAGGTCGCGCGCATCCTGGTCGGCGCCAAGAGTGCCGGTGCGAGCAAGCAGGTGGAACGCCAGGTGACGGCGCTGCTGCGCCAGCGTCACCACCTGGCCGAGTCGGCGGAGAACGACTTCGAGATCCGCAGCCAGGAGGACTTCCGGAAGATGCAGGAGGGCATCATGAGCGTGCTCGGCATGCTGCTGCTCAGCATCGCGGCGATCAGCCTGGTGGTCGGCGGGATCGGCGTGATGAACATCATGCTCGTGAGCGTCGCCGAGCGCACACGCGAGATCGGGATCCGCATGGCGATCGGCGCGCGCGAGATCGACATCATGGTGCAGTTCCTGGTCGAGGCGATCGTGCTGTCCGTCGCGGGCGGCGCGGCGGGTGCGCTGCTCGCTGCGCTGGCGATCGCGGGTATCGCGCACGCGCTCGATTGGCAGATGGGCATCTCGCTGCGCGCGCTCGTCGTCGCCCTCGCGACGAGCACCGCGGTCGGCGTCGGCTTCGGCTTCGTGCCGGCGCGTCGCGCGGCGCGCCTCGATCCGATCCAGGCGCTGCGTCGCGAATAGCGCTTGGAGCGGGCCTTGCGAGGCTGCCGATCCGTGGTTAAGTTTCAAGAACGAGCGGTCTGCCGGCACGCTGTGCGCGCGCAGATCCGTTCTGCACGACCGTGCCGGGCGTGTGCCCGCGCGCCCGGCGGGTCCTTGCATCGAGCGACGAGCAGCCGCAGGCGCGAGCATCCGCGTCGGGCCCGCGTCGCTTCCCCCTCTTGCTACAGGAGCTCTCATGAACGACGCCCTCCATACCGAACACCAGGCCACGCCGATATTCCGCCACACCAAGCGCCAGGACTGGGGGCTGGCGATCCTGGCCTGGGAGCGCGACGGACGACGCGCCTACCAGTTCGAGGACGGCGAGCTCCGGGTGTTCGCGCGCGGCTTCTACGCTTTCCTCGAGGAAGTCGATCGCCCGGAGAGCGAATCCGAACCGCTCGCGACCCGTCTGGCCCACGAAGTGGTCGACGCGGACTCGCGGCGCGACCTCGAGCGACGTCTGGCGGTCGGCGATCCTTCCGCGGTGTTTTTCGACGAGCAGGTCGAGCTGTTCCGCCGCACGTATCCGTTGGGCTTCGCCGATCCCAAGTGGAAGCGCGACGTGCGCGGTCAGGATGTGCGACGTCGTTTGAAGCGACATCGCGACCCCGCGATCGAGAAGGCCCGCGCGCAGCTCGCCGCGGAGCCGCTCGATCGCTTGATCGCCCAGAAGCAGTTCGCGGCGGTCATCGACGCGCTCGCGACGGTCCTGACCGAGACGGATCTGCTCACGGAGAAGCAGGCCGCGCCGCTGCGCGACGTCTCGGCCGAGCAAGAGAAGGCCGTCGCGAGCGGGATCCGCGAGTTGATCCACGGTGGCGCGCCGTACAACGCGCGCCTGGCGGACTTCATCAAGTTGATGCGGCAGCAGACCGGGAGCGCGCCGAGCTGGCAGCTCGTCACCGCGCCCTGTGCGTTGTTCCACCCGGAGCAGCATGTGTGTGTGCGTCCCGCGAGCTTCCGCGAGCAGGCCAAGAGCCTGGCTCCCCGCCTCGCGGGCGCGAGGTCGCCGGGAGCGTCGCTGTACGCGCGCTTCCTCGCCATGGCCGAGCACATCCGCGGCAAGCTGCTCGAGCAAGGGCTCGGGACTCGTGACCTGATGGACGTGTACGACTTCATCCGGGTCACGCTGACGCCCGCCGCGCGCCAGCAGGTCGTGGTCATGCGCAAGCGCAAGGCCGTCGAGCGCGAGGTCGCAAAGGCCAGCGAGCAGGCCGCCTGACGCCCGCGGCGCCGCGCGCGTTTCGTGATACGAAGCGCGCATGAACCCCGACGCGCTGCGCCAGGACTACAGCGCCTTCCTGCGCCCCGATCGCGTGCTCATGACCGGTCACTCCCACCAGGCGTGGCCGGACGTGGCGCGAGCGGGCGTGCTGCGTGCCTTCGACGACGCAGCCGCCCACGTCGACGACAAGTGGGAGCGCGCGCTCGCCCAGGCGGACGCCGTCCGGCGCGGCGTCGCCGAGCGGATCGGCGGCGGCGCCGACGAGATCGCCCTCGGGCAGAACACACACGAGCTCGTGTCGCGCTTCCTGTCCGCGCTCGATCTCCGCCGGCGGCCGCACCTGCTCACGACCGGCGGCGAGTTCCACAGCCTCCACCGCCAGCTCCGCCGCCTGTCCGAGGAAGGCGTGGAGGTGACGTTCGTCGACGCCCGGCCCGTCGCCACGCTGGCCGCGCGCCTCGCCGCCGGCGTGCGCGCCAACACTGCGGCGCTGCTCGCCTCGAGCGTGCTGTTCGAGACGTCCAGCGTCGTGCCCGGCCTGGTGGAGGCGACCAGCGCCGCGCACCGCGTCGGCGCCCAGGTGCTGATCGACGCGTACCACGCGTTCAACGTCGTGCCGTTCCGTGTGGAAGACTACGGTTCCGATCCGGTGTTCGTCACCGCCGGCGGCTACAAGTACGCCCAGTGGGGCGAAGGCGCTTGCTTCCTGCGCGTGCCGTCCGCCACGGCGCTGCGCCCTGTCTTCACCGGCTGGTTCAGCGACTTCGCGAACCTCGACCGCGCGCGCGACGCGGGTCCGGTCGGCTACGGGCCGCGCCCGTGCGATCGCTTCGCCGGCAGCACCTACGATCCGACGAGTCACTACCGCGCCGCCGCCGTCATCGACTTCTTTCACGAGCGCTCGCTGGACCTTCCCGCGCTCCGCGCGCTCTCCCTCCGACAGACCGCACGCCTGCTCGCGGGCCTCGACGGGCGCGACGTGCTTACGCCTCGTGACGACGCCGCGCGTGGCGGCTTCGTCGCGCTACGCGTTGCCGGCGCCGCGCGCATCGTCGAGGGACTGCGTCGCGAGGGCGTGTGGGTCGACGCCCGCGGCGACGTGCTGCGCCTGGGCCCCGCGCCGTACACCACCGACGACGAGATCGACGCCACGCTTGCCGCGCTCGACCGCGTCGCGCCGCTCTAGCGTCCGGGTCGCCTGCCTGCCGGTCCGGCGCGGAACCCCGCGGGGCGGCTTCGCGCCGCCCAGCGAGCTATGCGGCGCTGGTGACGTGGGCGCGGCTGGCGGTGTAGAGCAGCACCAGCGCGATCCACAGCGCGTTCGCGAGCGCCAGGTGCGCGAGCTGCATCCACCCGGGCGCCGACAGCACGATGTTGAGCACGCCGCCGGCGACCTGGATGATCACGAGCGCGATCACGATCTGCGACAGGCGGCGGACCGGCGCCGCGTCGTGGCGCTCCGCGGCGGCCGGCGCGAGGTACAGCACGAGCGCGCTGGCGATCACGGCGAACAACGGATGATAGATGCGGGCGCGCTGGAGGAAGCTCGCCGCGACGCCCTGGTCGTCGGCGAGCCGCTGCATCACGCCCTCGCCGTGGGCGACGGGGAAGAGCGTGTCGCCGAGCGCGGTGACGGCGCCGAGCATGGCGACGATCACAGCGGCGCACAGACCGAGGGCGAGCAGCCAGTCCCAGCCCGATGGCGTCCAGCGTCGCGGCGTCGGGCGGGACGCCGCCCACGCGGCGACGGCGAGCGAGCCGGTGAGCAGCCAGGTGTTGACGAGGTGCAGGCCCATCACGACGGCGCGCGCCACGCTCGCGTTGTGGCCGACCAGATCGAGCTTCACGAGCACCGCGCCGATCAGCGCCTCGCCGATCATGAACACGAGCGCGGCCGATGCGGCGCCGCGCGCGACGTGCCCGGGCGCGAAGCTGCGCCGCGCCCAGACCAGCAGCGCGACGACCAGCAGCAGGCTGGTGCCGGAGGTGACGCGGTGGGTAAGCTCGATGGCCGTCTGTACGGTGCGCGGCAGATGGATGATCTCGCCGTTGCAGGTGGGCCAGTGCTGGCCGCAGCCCGCGCCCGATCCGCTGATGCGCACGTATGCTCCGAACAGGATCACCGCCACGGTGAACGCCAGCGTGATCCACGCGAGCCGCTCGAAGGAGCGGCTGGGATCGGCGCTCGCGCCGTCGAGCGGGATGTCCGTGGCCGGGCCGGTCATCGCGGGCCCAGTCCTGCCACGCCGCGGCGCGGGAGGCTACCCGCGGGCACATGCGCTAGTATCCGGCCACCGGATGACGCCCCGCCTGTGGCTCTCGATCGCCGCTGTCGTGTCCACGGCGTGTGCGTCCACGCCGCGACGCGAACCGGCGCCCGTCGTGCGCGTCGCGCGTCCGGCGCCGAAGCCGGCGACATCCGTCGCGCCGCGGGCGCGCGTCGCGACGTCACCCGCGCCGGCGCCCACGCCAGCGCCGGCGACGTTCGCGCTGCCGGACATCGCGCCGCCGGAGGCGGCGACCGCGGCGCGCGGCGACGGGCACTGGCGCGCGTGGGACAAGGCCGGCGCGGACGCGCGCGGGCCGCTCTTGTTGCGGACGACGTTGCATCCCGACCCGATGCGCGCGCGCGTCACGCTGACGATCGTCGCGGTCGATCTCGCGCGGGTGGGGCTCGGCATGGTGGCGGGGCGCAGCGAGCCGGCGAACCCGCAGATCAAGGTCTCGCGCCGTCCCGGCACGATCCCCACGGCGCGCCAGGACGCCCTGATCGCCGCGTTCAACGGCGGCTTCAAGCTGAAGGACGGTCGGCACGGCATGATGGTCGACGGCGTGGTGTACGCGCCGCCGGTCGCGGGATCGTGCACGGTCGCGGTCGCGAAAGACGGCGGCGTGCGCGTCGCGCCGTGGGAGCGCATCGCGCAGGGGGATACCGCGGCTTACCGGCAAACCCCTGCATGCTTGATCGATGCGGCCGCGCTGCACCCGAAGCTCGACGGCAAGCACATCCACGATTGGGGCGCGCCGTTCGGAGGCAAGGCGGACGTGCGGCGCTCGGCCGTGGGCATCGACGCGAGCGGACACGTGCTGTTCTACGCGCTGGGCGAGGACGTCACGCCGCGCCAGCTGGCCGCCACGCTGAAGCTCGCCGGCGCGACGACGGCCGCGGAGCTCGACATCAATTTCTCGTTCACGTGGTTCGCGCTGTACGCCAGAAAGCAGCCCGGCGCGCCGCCGGAGGCCGTGGAGACGCTCGTGCCCAAGCTCGTCCACCGCAAGCTGACGGGCACGGGCGAGCCGGCGTATCGCGACTTCTTCTACCTGTACCGGCGGTGATACGCTCCGGCGCATGCTGAAGCTCGGCGAGCACGCTGCCCGGACTCTCTCCGACCGACTGCGCGAGCGCGGCGCGCCCATGTCGATCAAGCGCCCCGACGGTCTGGACGAGATCGACGACGCGATCCTGATCGAAGAATACGGCCCGCTGTGCGAGGTGATGTACCTCCTGATGATCGCCGACGGCGAGGTCGCGCAGTCCGAGCGCGACGTGCTGCGCGGTGCGTTCCGCCAGCTCGACGATCGCATCCACGCGCGTCACTTCGCCAGCATGCTCAAGAACGCCGAGGCGCGTCACGCCGCCGACGGTGACACGCGCCTGCGCGCCGTGGCGGCGGAGCTCGCGCCCGACCCGGTGCGCGCGGAGGTCGCGTACGTGCTCGCCGCCGCCGTGGCCTGGGCCGACGACGACGTCACGATGAGCGAGAACACCGCGCTCGAGGATCTCGCCGAAGCGCTGGGCGTGGGCGAAGCGCGCACGGAAGAGCTGCTCCGGCTGCTGCTGGAGTGAGTGGCCGGTGCGGCGCGGAACCCCACGCTACGGCGTGCGCGACACGACGTAGACCGCTCCCGTCTCTCCCTGGGGATCGCACGGCAGGTTCTGTGCGAAGCCGACGGTGACGCGATACGCGCGCTGCGACGCGGGTGAGAACAACGCGACGTCCGCCGACGCTCCGGCGTGGAGCGGCGGCGTCGCGTGGGATCCATCAGCGCTGGTGAACGTGAGCAGGTCCTGGAGCTGCGCGCGGCCGCACGCCTGACCGCACTGCACGGAGTCGCGCGCGACGGAGTACGAGGCCGTCGGCGGCGTGGCGCCCCCGGCGACTTCCAGCAGCGGGTCCGTGCCCGGGGCGACGGCGTTGTCGAGCCCCTGGAAGCTCGGCACGTTCTCGACCGCGAGCCACGACTGGTACGCGTTCGCCACGAGATCCTTGCGCCAGCGCACGCGAACGATCGAGTCCACCGCCGGCAGCGACGCCGCGCCCGCCACGGCGACGCGCAGCGGATCCGGCACGTCCACCGTGAACGAGGTGGCGTCGGCGGCGGTAACGCGTCCCGTCACGTCGTATGTGACGCCGTCCACGGGCGCGCCACCGTCCTGCATCTGCACGCCGAACGCGATGGTGACGGTCGCGGGATCGCAGACCGTGCCCGACGCGCCGGCGCTGCCGCCGGCCGCGTCCGTGGCGCCCGCGTCGGCGGACGGCGCGCTCGCCGTAGAGCCGCCGCACGCCGCGACGAGCAGCGCCGTCGAGAGGGTCCATTCCCGCCGCACGCGCGGAGCATGGCGCAGCTCGCCGCGGTGATGGACATCGTGGTCGAGTCGGCGGACGTCGGCGACCGCGTGCACGGCATCTACGAGGGCTCCAATATCGTGGTGGACGACAAGCTGCCCAGGGACGGCGAAGGGCACCTGCAGCTCAACGCGTACACGGGACACGAGGCGAGCTCGTCCGCCTTCGGCGCCCACGGCGGGATCGTGCCGGTCGGCGCGGGGCCGGGTCCGCTCTACGTCCTCGGCATCCGCGCGGCCTCCACGTCGATTCTGTGGGACACCACCACGTTCATCCCGATCCTGGTGCGCGTGCCGCCGGCGATCGGCAGATGCGAGTACCCCGGCACGATCCACCTGGTGCCGTCGGGGAGACCCGTGCTCCGCGACGAGTTCGAAGCGCGCCACGACCTCTTGGCCCGCGCCGTCAGCGGCTGCGACCTGCAGCGGAACCTGGGAACGGCGCTCTTGCAGTGACGGCGACGCCGTCGCGCACCGCTCGAATACAAGCGCGCCGCGCTCGCCGAGGTTCACGAGTCGATGGACGGCACGACATCGAGAAGTGCCCGCGGTGGGGGAACACCCACGCGCGGCGCGCTCTCCGCCGTGCTGCACTCGAGAACGGGCATGCGGCGCAATCGCTTCGCACGTGGCGTGCCGGTTGCACGTCGCACGATCACCCGTGTGCAAGCGCGACGCGCTCCGCGTGTCCGGCGCGCCTCGGGATACCGCGCCGGACCGACCCCCTATGGCAGCCACGTTTCCCGTCGCGAGATCGATGTGGAGCTCGCGCACGGTCTTCGGCGCGCTGCACAGCACGGCGGGCTTGGACCCCTTGACCTTGTCCTTCACGAGCTTCTCGATCTTCTTGCCCATCGCCAGGGTCGGGACGAACGCGCCGAAGTACTGGTGGCCGTTGTCTTCCGTCACGGCGAAGCGCGCGTCCTTCAGCTCCGGGTGGCCGGCGAGCGCCTTGCGCGTCATCGGGAAGTCGTAGTCCTTCGGGGTGACCTTGGTGATGCCGTACATCAAGACATAGATACTGTCGCAGCCTTCCGTCGCCGCCTTCGGGACGTTCACGCCGGTGGGGAACTGCTGGCCGACCTTCCAGTCCAGGCTCTGCACGTCGCCCTTCGGCGCGATCGTGGCGAGCAGGCCGTCGTCGGCGCCGACCCAGATCGTGCCGTCGGGCGCGGCGACGATGGTCGCGGGCTTCGTCTCGCCTTCGGGCAACGGCACGAGCGTCCACGTGCCGCCGGAGGGACGCTTGTAGACGTCGCCCTGCGGGTGTTTCTGGTCCCACGGGCTGCGCGACACGGCCCACAGCGTGCCGTCCTTCGCGAGCGAGGCCGAGATGAGCGGGTGCGCGAAGGTGTTCGGCTCGACCTTCCAGGCGCTGCCGTCGAAGTGCGCGATGGTGGTCTTGCGGTAGGAGCTCGCGACGACCCACACGTCGCTCGCGCTCGCCGGCAGCACGAAGACCGCGTTCTGCGGGTCCTCGCCGCCGAGCTGCTGCAGCTTGCCGTGGGTCTCGCCCGGCGCCCACCACTCGACCGCGGCTTGCTCGCCCTCGCAGCTGGAGCCCGCGGCGAACACCTCTCCCGTGGGCAGCGCCGCGAAGCCCGATGCCATCACCGCCGCGCCGCACTTGGCCTTGGTCGGCACGGGCACGGGGCCGCCGCGCTTCTTGCCGACCAGCGCGAAGCGCACGCCCGGTGGCTGGAACATGGTGTTGAACTCGAGGGCGAGCAGCCTGCCGTCTTTCCACGGCTGCACGTCGGCGTAGAGCCACGTGGCCGTGAGATCCGCGCCCACGACCTTCCACTCCGTGCCGTTCCAGTGGCGCAGCCCGCCCCAGCCCGCGCGCCCGTTGGTGAGCACGACGTTGGCCCACGCGTCGTCCGGCCAGTGGCCGAACAGCGAACGAATCCCGATGAAGCCGCCGAGCCCGCGCTCGAAGCGCTCGTCTTCCACGACGCGCCCGTCCTTCACCTCCGAGAACATCGGCCAGCCGTGGGCGAAGATCTGGTCGCCCAGCGCGTACACCTCGAGCGCGCCTTGCGACTTCACCAGCATGTGGAACGGGCTCGCCGGCTTGGCGGGCTCGACCGGTTCCGCCGGGGGAGCGCTCGACGCGACGGGAGCAGGGGAAGGGATGCTGGTTGTTGGTGCCGGCGCGGCCGGCGGCGCGGGTTGCTTCGGCGGCGCGCCGGCGCAAGCGCAGAGCGCGGTACAGGTCACCGCGGCAATGATTCGAGTCATCTCTGTTCTTCTTTCTCCGGAAGGAACCCCTGGGCCAAGCACGACTTCGCTCGCGACGACGGCGCGCTCGTCGTCGCTCTCCACGGGATGATCGACGCGCTGGTACGCGACGCGCCACGCGATGCGGTAGCCCGCCGCGGCCGCGCCCAGATCCACGTCCACGGTCGCGTGATCGCGTCCGTTCGCGCCCAGCCGGTCGTCGCGCACCACGCGCCGGGGCACGCCGGGCGCCGTCATGGGCCGGTAGTGGCGCGTCAGGTACGTCACCTTCCGCGTCACGCTCGCGTAGTCGTCGCCTACGGCTTCGACGTCGATCTCGAGGCGCCGGAACAGGTCGCCCGTCGGGAACGCGTGGCCGACGCCGCGGCTCGTGAGCACGAGCTGGACGCGCCCGGCGCCGGTGCGCGTCGCGCGGACGTCGAGCGCGCCCTGCAGGTTCGCGGGATCGCGCTGCATCGCGAACGCGTGGGAGCGCCGGCCGCCCTGGCGCGGCATGTGGCAGCTCGCGCAGGGCGTGCTGGCGTACGGGCCGCGCGCGTGCTCGCTGGCCGTGGACTGCATCAGCTCCGGGCGGCTGCGCAGCGCCGCGTCGGGGAACGGGAACTCGTGGCACGACGCGCACGCCGCCGCCGAGGCGAAGCGCGCGCTCCGCACGACGGGGTGCGGCGCGGGCCGGGCCGGCGCGCCGTCCGCGCGCGGCGCGGCGAGGATGGCGCCGCCGATGACGTGGCAGCTCACGCACCCGACGCCGAGGGTTGCGAGCGCGCCCGGGACGGCCGCGCGCGGATCGGCCTCCGGCGAGTGGCAGCCGCGACAGAACGGCATGGGCTCGATGGCGAACGCGCGCCGGTACACCGGATCGAGCTCCGCGAGCTGGTGCGGCGAGCCGCGCCACTCCGCTGCTTCGCGCGCGTGACACGCCTCGCAAGCGCGGTTCCGCGCGGCGGCGACATCCCCGCGATGGCGGTCCGGGCCCGGCATGCGCGGCGCGGGCCCGGGCGCGGGCGTGGCGCATCCGGCGAGCACGAGAATCGCAGGCCACGCGAGCGAGCGCACGCACTCAAGCTAGCACGACAGATCACGGAAATTCTGCGTTATGGTGTTTCGGCTGGGCTCTGCTGGTGATCACCTTCTCGTGCACGACTTGCGGCGCGCCGCTGCCGCTCTCCCTCGACCAGGACGGATTCGAGTGTGGGGCGTGTCACGCCAGCGGGCCGCTGCCGGGGACGGTGGCGCAACATGTGCTGGCAGCGCGGCGCGTCCTCGGGTCGGTCGACGTCTCGAAGCGCCAGCTGGCCGCGACCCAGCAGCGAGCGCTGCGTTGGTCCGGTCTGTTCCAGGGCTGCTTCGGAGCGCTGCTGGCGCTGTTCGTCCTGGGCTTTCTAGTCACAGCCGGTCTGATCACCTGGCTGGTGCTCGCCGATGGCTCCGTGCCGAGCGCGGGGCTGGTGGCGTGGCTCGTCGTCCCGAGCTTCCTGCCGCTGCTCTTGTTTCTCGTTCCGGGCCTCCTCTACCTGCTCGTGCTTCGGCGCCGTCGCCGCACGCTGGAAGCGGCGTGCGCGGCGGAGCCCCCGGCGCGGCCCGGAGAGCCCGCGCGTTGCCATGTCTGCGGCGGTGCGCTCGCGGCGAACGGCACGGCGGCCGTCGCGCGCTGCGGATACTGCCAAGCGGACAACCTGGTGTCGGATCGCGCGCTGGCGCGCGCGGCGCGCGCGCGCGTCACGGACTTGTCCAAGCTCGAGCAACGCGTGGCCTCGGAAGCAGGCGGGGCGGGCGTGGTGAGCATCGGCGGCGTGCTGCTGTTGCCGGTGCTGTCGGTCGCGGCACCCGTCGCTTCGGTGGTCTTGTGGATCGGCGCAATCGCATCGGCGGCGCATCTCGAGGGTCCGGTGGATCGCAGCGTGCGCCTGGCGTGGGTCGACTCGAAGCAGGGCCGGTGCGTCGCCCAGCTCGACGCGGCCACCCACCGCTTCACCAACTCCGGTCTCGACGATCTGGTGCAGCCCGATCCCGCGACGGTGTTCGACGCCACGGCGCTGGTCGGACAGCACGTCCGAACCATCGACGCGTTCTCGAACGCGGCGCGCCATGGCGTGATCACGCGGGTGTACTCGTCGCCGCTGCTCCCGGACACCGTGTACATCGCGGTCGACGCCGGCGGCGACGAGGACGTGCGTGAAGTCAACGCCGGCGTGTGCCAGGAGGCGGCGTCGAAGTAGCGCCCGCGCGGCGCGGCGGTTCACACGACCGGCATCGCGCCGCGCTTCGACGCCACGTGCGCCGCGTAGCGGTTCGCGCGCTCTACAAGCTCCGCGAGCGCGACGCCGCGGGGCAAGCAGTGGGCGATCACGGCGGCGAAAGCGTCGCCCGCGCCGACGCTGTCGCCGTCCGCGCTGCTCGCGGGAAAGCCCGCGTGCTCGACTCGCTCCGTCCGCGTCGCGAGCGTCGCGCCGCGCGCGCCGCGCGTGAGCGCGACGAGCGTGACGCCGCGGTCGAGCAGCGTCGCGATGGCGTCGCGCGTGCCGGTGGCGTCGCACAGGCGTTGCGCCTCGTGTTCGTTCAGCTTGACGGCGGTCGCGCGGGCGATGGCGCCGTCGATGACGGCCTCGGTGGCGAACGGCGGACGCACGTTCAGGTCGCACAGGCGCAAGCATGCCGGGCGCGTGGCGGCGAGGGCGTCGGCGAGGGCGCCCTGGCCGAGCACGGTGCGCTGCGCGAGCGTGCCGTACACGAGCACGTCGGCGCTCTGCACGGCTTCGCGCGCCGCGTCGTCGAGCGTGATGCGATCCCACGCTGCCTGTTCTGCGATGGCGTAGCGCGGCTCGCCGTCTTGCACCGTGATGTCCACGCGGCCCGTCGCGTGCTGCGGATCGATCTGGATCAGCGACGTGTCCACGCCGTGCGCCGCGAGCTCCGCGATCGCGGCGTGGCCCGCTTCATCGTCGCCGACGCGGCTGACGAGGCGCGCGCGATCGCCCAGCGCCGCCACGTGATACGCGACGTTGGCCGCCGCGCCGCCCAGACGCCGCGCGTCCGGGAACACATCCCAGAGCAGCTCGCCCCAGCACACGACGGACAGCGCGGTCACCGGGCGCAGCTTACCGCGCGATTCCGCGCCGGACCGGCATCCGCTTGATGGCGGGACCGCGGCGTGCTTGGCTCCCGCTCATCCGACCTGTCAAGGGAAGCCGGTGCAAGTCCGGCACGGAGCCGCCGCTGTAACCCGCCGCGGTCCGGATCACGAAGCCACTGGCGCAAGCCGGGAAGGCGATCCGGGCAAACGCGGGAAGTCAGAAGACCTGCTCGTCGGAACCTGGGCCTGCCGGTCGCCTCATGTCGGGGCGGCGCGGAATCCCGGGGGACGCCTGCCGGGCGCGAGCCTCGCCCGGAAAGGAGACAACAGTGGAAAAGCAGACGAGCTGGGCGCTGCTCCTGGCGGCGCTCGTCGCCGTCGCGTGCAACGCCCCGGAGCCGCCGGGCAACACCGGGGGCACCAACGTGGACGGCGGCGCGTGCGGGCGCGGACTGGTCGTGATCGACACCGACTACAACTCGACGAACGTGTCGCTGCTGGGCGTGGACGGCACGCTGCTGTCGTCGTCGTTGGTGTCGTCGGCGTCGACGGGCACGGGCCTCAGCGAACCGCTGACCGGCGACGTGGTGACGCCGACCGAAGCCGAGAACGGCGCCACGCTGCTGCTCATGGATCGCTACCCGGCGAGCGTGCTCACGTGGGTCAGCGTGGCGAGCGGCGCGGTCACGGCGCAGCTGCGTGTGGGCAACGGCTTCGCGGGCAATCCGCAGGACTACGTGCTGCTCGCGCCGGACAAGGCGTACGTGCCTCGCTACGAACCCAACACGGACCCCGGGCGCGCGCCGTTCGACAGTGGCAACGACGTCTTGATCGTCGATCCACGCGGACCGTCACCGTCGATCACCGGCAGCATCGACATGACGCCGGCCATGGGCGGCGAGGATCCGCGCTTCTACCCGCGGGCGAACAGGGCGATCGAGGTGGGTGGATCGGTGTACGTGCTGCTGGCGGGCTACAGCCGCGACTGGTCCGACTCGGCGGAGTCGCGCCTGGTGCGGATCGATCCCGACAAGGACGCCATCGCCGAGGTGTTCAAGCTCGGCGGCCTGCACGGGTGCGGCGCGCTCGCACTCTCGCCGGGCGGGGACGAGCTCGCCATCGCGTGCAGCGGGATGTTCGAGAAGAGCTCCAACGCCGACATCGCGGGGTCCGCCGTGGTGCGCGTGGCCCTCGGAGACAACATGACCGAGACGGCGCGCTACCTGGCGACGAGCCTCGGTGCGGGCCCAGTGGCGTTCGGCATCGACTACGTCTCCGCCGACAAGCTGCTGGTCACGACCTTCGGCGACATGGGCGATCTCGGTCACCCGCCGGCGGACGACACGGCGCAGGAGCTCGATCTGGCGAGCGGCGCGTCGACGCTGCTGCTGCGATCGCACAGCACGCCGTTCTCGCTCGGCGAAGTCCGCTGCGCGCGGGCGTGCGGCGCGTGCTTCGTCACGGACGCGGAGAGCGGCGGCGGGGTCGTGCATCGATTCGAGATCGATGCGGGCGGCGCATTGGCGAACGACCGCACGATCGCGCCGGATCCGCAGATCGGCATGCCGCCGCGCAACCTGGGGCTGTTCTAGTGGACGCGGGGGCCCGCCGCTAATCGCCGCCGTCCGGCCCGGTTCCGCGCCTCGGGCTTGTCCCGTCGTGCGGTCCGGACGAGGATGCGGCCCGGATGGCGGCAGAACCGACCCGGCTCCGCGCCCGCGCCGTGCGCGTCGGGATGCGCACGGGCCACCTGAGCGACGTGTACGCGTTCCTGCTGAACGCGACGTGGCGACGGCTCTTGGCGGTGTTCGCGGCGGTGTACGTGTCGGTGAACGCGCTGTTCGCGGCGCTGTACGTCGCCGGCGGCGACTGCATCTCCGGCGCGCGACCGGGCTCGTTCGCCGACGCGTTCAACTTCAGCGTCGAGACCATGACCACCGTCGGCTACGGGCACCTGTCACCTCACGGCACCTGGGGCTACGCCGTGGCGGACACCGAGTCGTTCGTCGGCGTGGTGCTGGTGGCGATGGCCACGGGGCTCGTGTTCGCGAAGTTCTCGCGTCCGACCTCGCGCGTCATGTTCAGCAAGGTCGCCGTGATCGGGCTCCACAACGGGCGCCGCTGCTTGATGTTCCGCCTCGCGAACGCGCGCGGCAACGAGATCGTGGAGGCGACGATCCGCGTCAGCGCGCTCAAGTTCACGGTGACCGCGGAGGGCGACCGCATGCGGCGCTTCTACGACATGCAGCTGGAACGCGCGTCGAGCCCGGTGTTCATCCTGACGTGGCTCGTGATCCACCCCATCGACGCGGACAGTCCGCTCTCCGGCATGAGCCGCGAGCAGCTGGTCGATAACGACGTGCACATCGCCGTCACCATGACCGGCATCGACGGGACGTTCGCCCAGACGGTGTACGCCCGCCACGACTATCCGATCGCCGACATCCGGTTCGATGCGCGCTTCGCCGACGTGATCGAGACGCTGCCCGACGGGCGCACCAAGATCGACTACGCGCGCTTCCACGACACGACGCCCCTCGACGAGCCCAGGGCGACGCGCTAGAACGCGCCCGGCATGATCCTGGCTCTCGGCGCCAATGGGCACAGCCCGATCGACATCGTCAATCTGTTGGCGGTGGTGTTCGGCGTGCTGTTCTCGATCCGCCGTAGCGACATCGCCCGCCGCACCCACGAGATGTATCCGGAGGTCGAGGAAGAGTTCTTCGACTACTGGAAAGCCACGGAGAAGGCCGGCTGGGGGCTCGCCGCCGTGGCCTGCGTGTTGAAGATCGTCGCCGACCTCGTGTTCCGCCTCGCCTACGTCGATCGTCCCGGTTCCGACTGGAAGATCTACGGGCCCGTCGGCTTCGCGATCTTCGTCGCGTGGATCGTGGCGATCGTCGTCGCGCTGCTGCGCGTCCGCAAGGGCCGGATTGTGCGCGCGCACCTCGGCATCGACCTCAACCGACCGCTTGACCAAGCAGGCGGTCCTCCCCCGACGTCGTCCTGAGCGCGGCGAGCACCTCGCGCTCGATCTCCGGCTCCCGTGTCGCGTCCGCCGCCGCGCCGTCCATCTCGCGGAAGTGGAAGCGATCGAACACGCGGCGCCCGATCGTGCGGACCTCCGAGCGCGTGATCTCGAGCCGCAGCGCGAACAGCGCGCTGGTCAGCGCGAACAAGAGGCCGGGTCGATCCAGGGTCTCCACGTCGATGGCCGACAGCTCGCCACTCTCGGTGTGGACGAAGCGCACGCGCGCGCCGCCAAGGCCGGCACTGCTGGCGCGCCGGAAGCGACGCGCGAGGGCGGCGCGGTCGAAGGTGCCGTCGAGCATCACGACAAGCAGGCTGTGGAAGCGTGCGATCTGTTCCGGTCCGCCCCATACCGTCAGATCGGGCTCGGTCGCGTCGCGCACCCAGAACAGGTCGACGGCCTCGCTTCCGCCGTCCGCGGTCGGGCGGCACCAGGCCTCCGCGGCGAGCACGTCGAGCCGGCTCAGGACGAGCGCGGCGCTGATCACCGCCAGCAAGCCGGGCCGATCCGTCGCGATCACACACAGCGGCAGGCCCGGCTGCGACGAGCGGAACGGACCGGCGACCGCGCGGCCGCGGCGGCGCGCCGCGAGGCGGGCGTGGTCGGTGATGGCGCGGGCGTCGTGTCGATCGCGGTAGCTGCCGGGCATCGAGTCGACGAAGTCCCGGAGCCAGGCGTAGCGGGGCGGCATGGGCCGAGCATGGGGCGGCCTGGATTGCGCGGGGGTTTCCGCGGGGTTTTGGCCCGGTGCGCGGGGGTGCGGCAATTGCGCTACGGGAAGAACTGCAGGGTCACCGGCGTACCACTGGTCGGCGACGATGGAACGCGAGCAGCTCTCCCGCACTCTCGGCATCCTCATGGCAGGGATGCTCCACGCCGAGCAACAGCTCGGGGCCCGGCACGGCGGTTCCGGCGTGTACCGGATCGCCGACGACGAGCAAGCGCCGCGGTTCGAGCCGCCGCCCCCGGCCAAGCCGTCGTCGGCGCCGCCCGACTCGAGCCGGCGCTAGCCCGCTCAGCTCTGGGCGGGCATCGGGTCGACGCCCGCGCCCGCGCGCAGCCCGGCCCAGATCAGCTTGAGCTGCCGCTTGTAGCCCTCGCGGATGGCTTCCGGGTCGCCGCAGCACAGCCACAGCGGCACGCCGAAGAAGGTGCTGACCAAGGCGAGCAGCGCTTGCTCCACGTCCAACGTGCGGGGTAGCTCTCCGAGCGCGATCGCGCGCTCCAGCCGCGGGCGGAACACGTTCTCGAGCTGGATATCCGGCAGGTTCTCGACGCAGTGGATCTTGGGGAAGGCTTGCATGCACTCGGCCAGGCTGATGCGCTCGCACTCGCTCGTGCAAGGCGCAGGCTTCGGCTCCAGCGCCATGTGCCCGATGATCTCCTGCATGATCCGCGGGTGATCGATCAGCTGCTGCGCCGTGTCGTCGAACACCTGCTCGATGAACGCGAGGCCCGCGTTCGGCCCGGCGGCGTCGCGCGCATGCAGCGTGACTTCGATCGTCCAGATCTGGATGAAATAGTGAAGGAGGTCGTCCTTTTTCTTGAAGTAGTTGAAGAAGGTCGCTTCCGAGATCTGGACCTCTTCGCACAGCTCCTTGACCGTGACGTCCGAGAGCGGCTTCTCCCGCAGGCGGACGATGGCGGCGTTCAGCAGCGCCAGCTTGGTCCGGGCGAACTTCCGCTCGCGCAGCGACGGGCGGGGGCGGGGAGGGACGGGTATTTCCTCGATGTCGGTCATCTGGGGCCGGCGTGGTCTCCTGCCGGCACTACGCAGCATAGTACCCGCGATCCCGGTCGGGACCCCTGGCGATCTCGGAATCCTGGCACCACGTGACGGGGATCTTCCCGCGCCGCACCGCGTCGCGAGCTCAGAACCCGTGTACGGAAGCCACATACGTGCCGAGGCCGGCGACCAGGGCCGACAGCGCGGCGGCCAGGCCGAAGACCAACGCCGCGGTCCGGCGCAGGGATTTCGCGTCGCGCGGCGCCATCAACGCCGCCACCAGCGCGCCGCTCGCCAGACACACCACGCCCAGCGCCAGGTGCTCCTTGGTCTCGAAGAACAGCCCGGCGCGCACGCTGGCCTGGAACAGCCCGCGCTTCACCAGCCGGCGATAGTCGCCGTAGATGAAGATGCCTGCCGACCAGGCGGCGATGGAGAACGCCGCCGCCAGCGACAGCGCCCAGCGATTGCGCCGGGTGAGCGGCTTGCCATGACGGAGCAGGATCGCCGGGTGCACCAGTGCCGCGGTCGCCAGGATGCCGAGGTGCCCGTGGATGCTCTCGAGCAGGCGCAGGCCGGTCATGGGAAAAACCACGCGGACAGCGCCACCACCGGGACGACCACCGCCGCAGCGAGCGCGATGCGACGCGCGCGCTGATCGACGTCGGCGTCGGAGCGGCGGAAGCGCGCGTAGGCGATGAACGCCACCGTCAGGCCCCACCACACCGCGACCCCCGCGCGCCAGTAGTAGACCGTGTCGAGCGTGCGCAGGATCAGGATCGGGCTGGTGCTCTGTCCGCGCGCGTACTCGTACAGCCGCTCGACGACGTAGGTCGCCGGCGCGGCGACGGCGAACACCAACGCCGCCGCGGCGATCGCGCCGCGCCGCGCCTCACGATCCGTCGCTGCGCTCGTCATCGCTCTCGTCCTCGGGTGGGGGCGCCGCGCCGTCGGAGCCGCGCCCTGGACGTGCGAGTGCCATCGCGGTCAGCGCGCTCGCGCCCACGACGACCAGCGTGATCAAGATCTCGACCGTGCTGTTGCTCGATCCGTTCCGCGTGGGACGTTGCAGGGTCGGGGCGTGCATGGCGCGTCACCTGAGCTTGTAGTTGACCAGCACGGCGAGCAACACGCGCGCGCGATCCGTCGCGAGATACGCGATGCCGATCTGGGCGGCGACGCCGAGCACGGTGAGCACACGGCGCCACGCGTCGCGGCGCTCGGCGATGCCGGCGCCGCAGATCGACGCCAGCGCGAGCAGCGCCGCCGAGGCCGGCACGATCAGCAGCATGGCGCGCCAGGTCGCCGGCCGATGCAGATGAGCGATCCACAGCGGTACCGCCAGCGCCCACGCGCCGAGCGCCACGCGCGGCAGCGACAGCGCGCGCCGCAGCGCCGCCGGCCGGAAGCCGCGGAAGCCGAGGGCGAGCGCGAGCAGCGCGAACGCCGCGACGAACGCGACGGACAGCGGCCTGGCGTAGCGACCCAGTTCCTCCAGCTCGAGGTAGCTCGTCTCGGCGCGCTTGCCGAGCCCGGCGGCCCGCAGCGACGCGATCGATCCGCGCAGATCGCCGAGGTCGGCGCGCGCCAGCGCGAGCTCGCTGGTCGCGATCTCCCACTGGGCGCTGTCGAGCCCCGGCTCGGCGAGCCAGCGCTCGAGCGCCGGTATCGCCCGCGCCGGTTGGTGGAGCCGGTTCAGCCACGCCTCGGCGACGACCGCGCGCGCCTCGCGCCGCACGCGCCCCGGCGGGAAAGCTTCGACCTCGTGCTCGAACGCCTCGAGGCGCGCCGGCGTGAGCTCCCCCGGCCCGAGCGCGCGAATACGCATCAGCTCGACCAGCGGCTTGTCGTCGCCCTCGCTGCGCGCCTCGAGCCACGTGATGCGGGCGCGGGCGCGGCGGGCGAGGCGCGAGCCCGGCGCGACCGCGAGCGCTTGCCGGTACAGCGCGAGCGCTTGCGCGGGCTCGAGCGCGCGCTCCGCCTGCTCGGCGCGACGCACGAGATCCGCCTGTCGATCGCCGCTCTGCGCCGCTGCGTCCGCCGCGTCGCTGCCTCGCGCCGCACCGGCATCCCCTGTAGATGCCACGAGGCCGACCAGGATCAGGAGCAGGATTGCCCGTCCGGCGCGAAATCGTGCGGAGCGCACGCGCTCTTCGTACTGCGTGGGCGCCTGGATGTCGAGGCGGTGGGTTTTCGCGCTTCGGCGCGCGGCGCGTTTCCGCCAGGGTCGAGCGTCGCGTAGCGGGAGCCGCGGCTACGGCGTCTGCCAGATGGGCTCGCAGTGCTGGTCGGCGTTGCAGCTCGCGCGGACCTCCGCCGGATAGATCGGCGCGCAATCCGGGCAGCCCTGGCCGTCGCAGACCAGCGACGAGAACGCGGCCTCGTTGCCGACGGCCACGAGGTGCGCGCGATCGAGCGCGCCGCCGCACTCGCAGCAGGAGCTGGTCCGGACCCGGCAGTCGCTGTCCGCCGTGCAGCCCGTCGAGCTGTCGGCGAGGAGATCCACGACCGTGCACCGGTTCGACTCGCAGGTCGCGATCAGCGTCGCGTCTTGCTCGGCGAAACACGCGGGACAGCCGACGCCCGAGCAGTGATCGTTGGCGTAGGCGGTGGCGCGATCCTTGTTGACGGCGATCACGTCGCCCCGCGTGGCCGCGCCGCAGGCGCCACAGCAGCTCGCCGGTCGGACGATGCAGTCGTCGTTCCGCGTGCAGGCGTTGTACGCCGCGCCGCCGTCCGCCCCGCCGATATCCGTGCTGCCTCCGCACGCGGAGAGCGCGATCATTCCTGCTGCCACCGCCAGCCAGCGTCCCATGCCCGGGCTCCCTTGCGGTGAATGTGCGGCCGCGCGGGCGGCGCGCAAGGGACGCGTGCGCGGCTATCCCGCCGGCTTGTCGTCGGCCGGCGGCACTTCGCACAGGTCCGAGCGAATGATGAAGCGCACACCTTCCGGCGCCTCGAGCGAGAAGCCCGCGCCGCGCCCCGGTACGACGTCGAGCAGCAGCGTCGTGTGCTGCCAGCGCTCGAACTGGTCGCCGCCGATGTAGAACGGAGCACCGTCGACCTCGCCGAGCAGCACGTCCCGCGCTCCGAGCCGGAACTCGCCGGCCGGGAAGCACATGGGCGCGCTGCCGTCGCAGCAGCCGCCCGACTGGTGGAACATGAGGGGGCCGTTGCGCTCCCTCAGGCTCCGGATCAGCCGGACGGCGGCGTCGGTCGCCGTGACGCGCGGCGCGGTCATGGCTTGGCGGTCCTCCGGGATCAGAAGAAGCCCATCGGGTTCAAGTCGTAGCTGACGAGGATGTTCTTCGTCTGCTGGTAGTGCTCGAGCATCATCTTGTGGTTCTCGCGGCCGATGCCCGACTGCTTGTACCCGCCGAACGCGGCGTGGGCCGGGTACAGGTGGTAGCAGTTGGTCCAGACGCGCCCGGCCTGGATCGCGCGTGCGGCGCGGTAGGCCGTGTGCGTGCTTCGCGTCCACACGCCGGCGCCCAGGCCGTACAGCGTGTCGTTCGCGATGCTCATCGCGTCGTCGAAGCCGTCGAAGCTCGTCACCGACAGCACCGGGCCGAAGATCTCCTCCTGGAAGATCCGCATCTTGTTCTGGCCTTCGAACACCGTCGGCGCGACGTAGTAGCCGTCTTCGAGATCGCCGCCGAGGCGGACGCGCTTGCCGCCGATCAACAGCTTCGCGCCTTCCTTCTTGCCGATGTCGATGTACGACAGGATCTTCTCGAGCTGGTCGTTGGACGCCTGCGCGCCGATGCGCGTGTCGGTGTCGAGCGGGTTGCCCGGCACGACCTGGCCGGTGCGCGCCACCGCGGCGTCCAGGAACGCCGGGTAGATCTTCTTGTCGATCAGCGCGCGCGACGGACAGGTGCAGACCTCGCCCTGGTTCAGCGCGAACATCGCGAAGCCTTCCAGGCTCTTTTGGCGGAATGCGTCGTCTTCGTCGAGCACGTCGGCGAAGAAGATGTTCGGCGACTTGCCGCCGAGCTCCAGCGACACGGGGATGATGTTCTCCGACGCGTACTGCATGATCAGGCGGCCGGTGGTCGTCTCGCCGGTGAACGCCACCTTCGAGATGCCCGGGTTTTGCGCCAGCGGCTTGCCGGCTTCCACGCCGAAGCCGTTGACGATGTTGAGCACGCCCGGCGGCAGGATGCCCTTGATCAGCTCGGCGAGGACCATGATCGAAGCGGGCGTCTGTTCGGCCGGCTTCAGGACCACGGCGTTGCCCGCGGCGAGCGCGGGTGCGAGCTTCCACGCCGCCATCAAGATCGGGAAGTTCCACGGAATGATCTGGCCGACGACGCCCAGCGGTTCTTTCACGTGGTAGGCGACCGTGTTCTCGTCGAGCTCCGCCATGCCGCCTTCTTCGGCGCGGATGCAGCCGGCGAAATAGCGGAAATGATCGATGGCGAGCGGGATATCGGCGGCTAGCGTCTCGCGCACGGGCTTGCCGTTGTCCCAGGTCTCGGCAACGGCCAAGAGCTCGAGGTTCTGCTCCATCACGTCGGCGATGCGGTTGAGCGCGCGTGAGCGTTCGGCCGGTGGTGTCTTTCCCCACGCCGTCTTGGCGGCGTGCCCGGCTTGTACGGCGAGCTCGATGTCCTCGGCCGTCGATCGTGCGACCTCGCAGAACGGCTTGCCGGTGACAGGCGATATGTTCTCGAAATACGCGCCCTTCTTCGGCTTGACGAACTCGCCGCCGATGAAGTTCTCGTACCGGGACTTGAACTGGACCTTGGAGCCAGTCTGGTTCGGCCTTTCGTAGCGCATCGCGATGTCTCCTTTTTCTTGCTGGGGGCGGCGCTCCGGCTGCAAGGCACGCGCCAGCGTGTCGTTCCGTGGGGTTGGCGCACCCTGTGCGACACGGCTGCGCACGCTTGGCGCAAATCAAGTTCTGAAAGCGCAAACCGTGCGCGAAATGCGCTCCGTCTGCGCCCGGTTCCGCGCCGGACCGGCAACCAGTCCCCATCACACGACCTTCACCGGCGCGACCCGGAGGCGTCACCCGCACCGCGTAGCGTCCAGCGCTGCTCATGTTGCGTCGTCTTGCCGCTCCGCTTGCGCTGGCTCTCGTCTTTTGCGCACCGCTGGCGCGCGCCGACATCCGCGTGTGGGAGGAGCACCCGGAAGATCCCGGTCTGCACCGCGATCTGTGGCTCACGGGCTATCTCCAACCCGGCTACATCTGGCGCCAGGACGACCCGAACGGGCTGAACCCGAACCAGGACAACAACTTCTGGGTCCAGCGCGCGCGCATCGGGTTCAAGGCGCAGCTGCAGCGTTACCTGTTCCTGCGCATCCAGTACGACGCGCGCGGCAACGCGCTGGCCGACGCCTACGTCGACGCGCGCTTCCATCCGGCGTTCGGCGTGATGTTCGGCCAGTACCAGACGCCGTTCCTCCGTACCTGGCTGTATAGCGACTCGAAGCTCGCGTTCATCGATCGCGTCGTGTACACGCCGCAGGCGCAGGACCGCGCGGCGCTGGCGTATCTCCAGGCGCGCGACATCGGCTTCACGTTCCACGGCGCGGTGCCCTTCGCCGCGGGCGATACGGCGCCGACGCTCCAGTACTGGGTCGGGATGTATCTGGGCCAGGGCCCGAACGCGAGCAACAACATCGACGACGCGTATATGTACACGGCGCGCGTGCAGCTCGACGCGCTGGGGCGACCCGTGGGCGAGGACGCGCAGAGCGATCTGGCGCGCAGCACCACGCCCCGCGTCTCGGTCGGCGGCGGCGTGTACAGCAACTGCGACGACCGCGACATCTGGAACCGCGGCTGGACCGCCGACGCCGAGCTCCGCTACCAGGGCTTGTTCGTCGGCGCGAGCTTCGTGTGGTTCAAGACCGGTCCATCGAGCGGTCTCGGCAACAGCCTGGGCTACGGCGGCTCGTGCGTCGGCACGCCGGGCCTCGGACCGCAGATCGCCACCGGCGGCAGCGCCCAGGCAGGCTACGTGTTGCCGGCGATCGTCACGGGTCGCGATCAGTCGGTGGAGGTTGTGGCGCGCTTCGACCAGGTGAACGCCCAGTCGCCGTGCAACGCGGACACCGGACAGTGCTCGTTCTTCGGCGGCGGCTCCGGCACCCCCGGCTACGTGGCGCCGGACAACCTCCTCGGCGACAACCCGCCGTCCCGCTACCGGATCACCACTGGGCTGAACTTCTTTCCCAACAACAAGCAGCAGCTGCGGCTGTCGCTCGACTACCAGATCAACCGCGAGACCGAGAACATCCAGAAGAGCGGCGTGGCCTTCAAGGGCGTCAAGAACGACGTGATCTGGTTCCAGATTACCGCCGGGCTGTGACCGGCGAGGAAAAATACCGATGAACAAGCTCCTGATTGTCTCCGTCTCCCTCTCGCTCGTCGCTTGCGGCCAGGACACCGGCCAGGTTGGTAGCTCCGGCGGTGGCGGCGCTCTGCCGTACACGCCCCAGGGCTGCGGCTACACAGTGAGCGCGCCGGAGGCCGCCGAGGCGTCGCTCGGCAGCGACAAGTTCGGCGCGGCGCCCGACCCCACGCACATCCACGTGAGCTGGGCGGGCCCGACCGATTCCACGTTCGCCGTCAACTGGGCCACCGGCCTCGACACCATGGCGAGCTCGATCCTGGTCGGCACCGATCAGGCTGCGGTGAGCGCGGCCGACGGCGCGGCCGACGGCGTCACTTTGCAGCACGGCCACACCATCAAGTTCGCCGGCACCTCGCTCTACCAGGATCAGCAGACGCGGGTCCACGAGGCGCACGTGTGTGGTCTGACCGCGGACACGACCTACTACTACAAGGTCGGCGGCCCCGGGCACTGGAGCGCCGTCTACAACGTGGCCACGGCGCCCACCGCCGGCACTGCCAAGCCGTTCACGTTCGTGGTCACCGGCGACTCGCGCAACGAGCCCAGCGTGTGGGCCGCGATCCAGCAGAAGGTGCAAGCCGAAGCGCCCGACTTCCAGATCTTCAGCGGCGACGCCGTCAACATCGGCGCGAACCAGACCGAGTGGGACGACCTCTTCGCCGCCTCGACGACCGACTTCAAGACCGCCGACTACCTGCCGACCGTGCCGTTCATGCCCGTCAACGGCAACCACGACAACCTGACGGTGAACTACATCGCGCAGTTCGCGCTGCCCCAGGACGTCAGCGACGGCGAAGGCGCGCAGGGCGAGGAGTGGTACTCGTTCGACTACGCCAACGCGCACTTCGTGATGCTGAACGACACCGCCGCCTCCGGCGCCACGGTCGCAAAGCAGGCCGACTGGATGAAGGCCGATCTCGGCGCCGTCGATCGCGGCAAGACACCGTGGATCTTCGTGGTCCACCACAAGCCGACCTACTCGTCGGCGAACCACGGCTCGCAGCTCGATCTGCGCGCCGCGTGGCAGCCCGTCTTCGACCAGTTCAAGGTCGACATCGTGTTCAACGGGCACGACCACGACTACGAGCGCACCCAGCCGATCCGCGGCTTCCAGGGCGACGGCACCAGCGGCCAGGTCGCCAGCGGCAGCGGCACCAACGGCGCGCCCGTGGGCGAGAACGGTACCGTCTACGTGGTAGCGGCCGGCGCCGGCGCGCCGCTCTACAGCGTCGACGGCGACTACTTCACGCAGGTATCCGAGAAGGTGCGAAACTACGTTGTCGTCCAGATCGACGACAAGAAGCTGAGCTTCACCGCCAAGCGCGACGACGGCAGCACGCTCGACAACTTCAGCGTGCAGAAGTAGCCGGGATTGCCGGTCCGGCGCGGAACCGCGCCGCCCGTCAGCGCAGGAAACGCACCTTGATCGGCGGCGTCTCCGCGGCGACCGGCGCGCCGCCCTCGGTCGCTGGTTCGTACGCTTGCGACACCGCGCAGCGGAGCGCCGCCGGACCGAAACCGCGCGGCGCGGTACCGAGGACGCGCGCTCCCGTCGCTTGACCGCCCGCGTCCACCGACACGACAACCACGACGCTCGCGTCGTCGACACGGTCGACGTCGGCCTCCTTCGGGAACGCGCACTTCCAGTCCGAGCGCTTCGGTCGCGCGCGGCTCGCCAAGGCCGCCGGCGCCGGAGCCGGCGCCAGCGGTTCGAGCGTCGGCGGCGCGCTCGCAGTCGCCACCGGCGCGGGCGCTGGCGCGGCCTCGACGCCGAACGCGACCCGGGCGATGCCGGACATCTTCACTAGATCGAGCGCGTGGACGACGCTCTGCCACGGCACGTGAAGGTCGGCGCTGATCACCGCGCGCACGTCGGGCTCATGCGCCACCGCCGCCTGTGCGAGAGCGCGCAGCCGATTGTCGTCGACCGGTTGGCCGTTGACGGACAGCGCGCCGCGCGCATCGATGCCGATGACGAGCGTGGTTGCGACGCGCGTGAGCAAGGACGCCTTGGGCAGATCCACCGCGGTCACACCGACGGCGGGACGCGACGGCGCGGTCGCTGCGGCGGGGGCGGGGCACGCCGGAGTGGCAGCGGGCGCAGGCGCCGTCGCGGCGCGCCCGCACGCCGCGAGCAGGCCCAGGGACGCGACCGCGAGCATCGAAACGCGCCGGGGCATCGGCTCAGCGTAGTGGGCGCGTGCCCCGGGCGGCAACGCGGTTCTCGCGTCGTTCTCAGAACGCGCCGCTCAGCGACATCTGGACGCCCCCGGCCGACGCGCCCACCGACGGCTGGAAGCGCTCGACCTGACCGATGTAGCGGCTCGCGGTGAAGAGGTGTCCAGAAATCGCAGGGGTGGGCGCCGTCGGCGCGGACAGGAACGCCGTCACGTTGCAATCCGAGCGCGAGAGCTCGTGCCGCCTGGATCCCGCCGGCGCGCACAAGATTGGATTTCGCGCACTTGCGCGCGGCGAGCGCGGTCAACGCCGCCCACGTGGGCGCCGTCGGAGTGCGGGGCAACCCCGTCTACGTCGGCTGGGCGCAAGGCACGATCGAGACAGGGCGAGCTCCGGGGCGCCCACGTGGGCGCCAGAGTTCGTGCCAGCTGAATCCCGCGCGCGCGCATCGGATCGGATTTCGCGCCCTTGTGCGCGGCGAGCGCGGTCAACGTGTCCGGGATGCGTTTCGCGGTCGCGCCAGGCGACGCTCCCATCGGGCCGCCGCGTCGAGGGGCGGCGACGTCGCCGAGCAACCCGTCTACGTCGGCTGGACGCAAGGCACGATCGAGACAGGGCGAGCTCCGGGGCGCCCACGTGGGCGCAGGGCGCCGGCACAATCGTACAGATATCGAATTTCGCGCTTGACACGATCGGCGCGCGTCGAGGCGAGAGAAACGGTCGACCGCGCCGCGCCATGCCCGCTGGCGGCCAGAACGCCCACGTGGGCGCCGCGCGCGCAATCGGCCGACTCGAAACGCGTCCGGGTGCGCGATCGCACGCCAGCGCGGCGCGCTGGGGGGCCGAAAAGCCCGTGTTAGACCGGAAGCATGAAAAACGAGGGGAACGACTGGCGGCAGGCGCACGCTGAGCTGCTCCGCATCGCCGGAGAACATCTGGCGTTGGATCGCGACGAGGGTCGCTGGCTGCTCGCGGCGCGGCGGGCGCGCGTGCACGTGAAACTCGCTTACGCGACGTTCGCCGAGTACGTCGAGCGCGTGCTCGGATACGGGCCGCGCACCACCGAGGACAAGCTCCGCGTCGCGGAAGCGCTCGAGCAGTTGCCGCTGCTGTCGGCGAGCGATCTGTCGTGGTCGGCGCTGCGCGAGCTGACTCGAGTGGCGACGCCGGCCACGGAGCGCGCGTGGATCGACGCGGCGAAGACGCGCACGGTGCGCGATATCGAGCGGCTCGTCAGCGGTCGCGCGCCCGGCGACGGGCCGGCGGATCCGCCGCGGGCCGAAGCGCGCCGGCACGTGCTGCGCTTCGACGTGTCGGCGGAGACGCTGGCCACGTTCCGCGAAGCGATGGCGCGGCTGCGGCGCGACGCGGACGGGCCGCTGGATGACGACGCCGCGCTCTTGCTCATGGCGCGCGCCGTGCTCGGCGGACCTGCCGACCCGGGGCGCGCGAGCTACCAGATCGCGATGACCGTGTGCGAGCGCTGCCGTGCCGGAACGCAGCAAGCCAAGGGCGAAGCCGTCGACGTGGAGCCCGCGATCGTGGAGACGGCCGAGTGCGACGCCCAGCACGTCGCCGACGGCAAGCGCGCCACGCAGACGATTCCGCCGGCGACGCGCCGCGAGGTGGTGCGCCGTGACGGCGGCTGCTGCGCCGTGCCAGGGTGTCACAACGCGGTGTTCCTGGACGCGCACCACGTCGACCCGCGTGCCGAGGGCGGCGGGCATGATCCGGGAAATATCCTGATCCTATGCGGCGCCCACCATCGCGCGGTGCACCGGGGTCGCCTGATCGTGGCGGGCAGCGCATCGGCGGGCTTCACGTTCCAGCACGCGGACGGGTCGGCGTACGGGAGCGTGGCGGCGCCGGAGCGCGCGGATGCCGCCGCGCGCGTGTTCGTCGCGATGCGCGGGCTCGGGTTCAAGGAGAAGGAAGCGCGCCGCGCGGTCGACGCCGCGTCGAGGGGCGGAGCCGCGTCGAGTGTGGAGAAGCTGCTCAGGGCCGCGCTCGGAAGCGTCTCGCTCCGCGTGTCCGACTGCCGGGCACCGGTCTACGTCGGATCGGCGTAGGCAGAGCCCCCGTCGCGTCGCGCCCGGCTGGCGTGGCAGCCCGTGGGTGAAGAACGGATTCCTGGATCAGGCATGGAGAAGACGCCGCGGCTGTTCGACGATGGGCCGGGCGCCGGAGGCACCGGCAAGACGACCCGCGGGGGCAAGCCCCGGATCGAGGAGCCGCAGCGACGGCAAGGGGAGATCCGGTTCGAGTATCCGGAGGATGCGCTGGAATCGTCGCATCCCGCCCGGGTGATTTGGGACGTGCTGGGGAAGGTGGATCTGGCGGCTTTCAGCCGGGGCTGCGAGGCGGTGGAGGGCAGCGCGGGACGCTCGCTGAAGAGTCCGCGAATGCTGCTGACGCTGTGGTTGTACGCGCTGACGCAGGCGGTGGGCAGCGCGCGCGAGATCGCCCGGCTGGTCGACAGCGACATGGCGTATCGGTGGATCGCAGGCGACGTGGACATCAGCCATCAAAAGCTGTCGCAGTTTCGCGTCGGGCACGGCGAGGCGCTCGGCGAGCTGATGACCAGCATCCTGGCGACGCTGATGAACCAGGGGTTGCTGTCGCTCTCGCTCGTGGCACAGGACGGGACACGGATTCGCGCAGCGGCCACCGCACCGTCGTTCCGGACCTACGGTTCGCTGTTGCAGTGCCGGGAACAAGCCAAGCTGCACATCAAGGCGGTGCTGGCCGCAGCGGACGACCCGGAGTACACGCGCGCTCGACATGCGGCGCGGGCCGCAGCGGCCAAGGATTACCAGGAGCGCGTGGAGGCCGCGATCGCGACGGTGACGGAGCTGCAGAAGCACCGCTCACCGTCGGACTCGCAGGCGCGCGCTTCGACGACCGGCCGTGCTTCTGGCCGACGGTGGACACGCCAAGGCCGATGACATCGCGGCGACCCGGCGTATGGGCGTCGATGTCATCGTCCCGCCCGCCGAGGCGGCAAAGGCCATCGAGAAGCTCGAGGCCGCGGGAGCCGATCCTGAAGTCGTTGCCTGGCGCGGACGCATGGAAACAGACGAAGCCAAGCAGCTCTACCGAGCTCGGGCCGGACTGGTCGAGCTTGCGAACGCTCACCAGAAGACGCATCACGGCATCACGCAGGTGCTCGTGCGCGGTGCCGCCAAGGTCACCTGCGTCATTTTGCTCAACGCAATCGGTTCCAACCTTCTGCAGCACGCCGCGCACCTCCTCGGCTGACGCCTGCCGCCCGCGCGGGCAGCCGCGCCGGCCTATTCCACGACGACGCAGAATCGGCCACCGCGCGCCAACAAGGACGCCTACATGGGCGCCCTCATCCGGCCGCAGCGGTACCAGCGCGTTGCCCGCGGTCGCGCCGCGCGGTCGCGCCCCCTCGCGCCGCGCCTGTCACGCGATAGATGGACACATCTTGAGCGGCGGAACGGCCGCGTGGACGGCTACGAACTCGTGCGCCGGGTCAGCGCCCGCCCGGCGACACGTCCAGCTCGTACCAGATCCACCGCCCGGCGCGCGCGCGTTGCCGCAGCTTGCCGTGCTCGACGCTGCGGAGCGACCGCTCCAACCCGGAGCGGGCAGCGACCAGGGCGAAGCGTGGACGGTAGCGCTGGATCACCGCGCGCAGGCCGGCGACGCCGTCGTTCGGCACGATCACCGCCGCGACGTCCGCGAGCATCGCGGCCTTGAACGGTCTCGGCGTGAGCACGACGGTCGTCGGCGAGAGCTTCAGCCGCTCGAGCGCCGCAATTTCCGGCGGCGTGCCGATGAACGCGGCACGCCAACGCCCGGAGCGACCCGGGTGGCTCGACCCGGGCCAGTACAGCTGCATGAAGCAATACGCGGTCAGCGCCAGTCCAGCGAGTTGAACGACGGCGCGCCGGGCGCGCAGCGGCTGCCACGCGACGATGGTCGCGAGCACGCACAGCAACGGCAGCACCTCGAGCGTGACGCGATCGGGGCTGGCGACGATCGGGACCAGCAGTGGCGAGACCACCAGCGCCTGGAGCACCAGGACGTAGAGCAGGCCTGCTCCGGGCCAGATGCGCCACGGGCGCGTCGCCAGGCCGGCCAGCGCCGCGACGCTCAACAGAAACGGCGCCTGCAGAAACACCTGCGGGACGATCGACTTCTCGACCTGCCACCTGAGGCTGCAGCAGCCGCGCCGCGCCTTGGGCGATCCACGTTCCGAACGAGGGCTGCTCCACGGCGTGGAACAGCTCGCCGTACGACCGCAGGTACGGCACGAGCGCGCGCGGGGCCGGCGTCAGCGCGTGGAACTCCGCCGACGTTGTACACGGCGAGCGGCAGCGCGCACAGCGCCGCGCCCGCCACGAGCCAGCCCACGTCTCGCGCGCCGCGCTTCCACGTCGGCGCCACGACGAGCTGATACGCCACGACGGCGAGCACGACGCCGACCGCGTCCGTACGGATCCAACACGGAACGGCAACGAGCGCGCCTGCCAGCATCAGCTTCCGGGCCGTGGGCTCGCGCGCGAGCGCCAGATAGGCAGCCGCTCCGGAAAGGACGCCGAGCTGGAACGCCAGCGTCATGTCCGGTGTCGCGTCGGACTGGGACAAGCGGTCTTGAAGGCACACGATCAACGCCGCGACCCAAGCTACGGGCGTCGGCGCACGCAGGACTCGCGACAGCACGAAGACGGCCACGGGCAGCAGGCCCGAGAGCACGCAGCAGATCAGCAGCGCGTCCCGCGGGCTGTGGCCCACCACGCCATCACCGATCCCAGGATGAGCGGCCAGCCAATGCACCAGTAGTCCCCGGCCGGGCGAACCACCGATGCCGCGTGGCCGTGCAGGTAGCAGAGCGCGGTGTCGACCAAGCCGCGTCCTTCGGCCAGGTTCCTCGCGACGATGTAGTAGCTCGCGGTGTCGTTGTCGCCGGCGTGCTCGAGCCCGCGGGCGCGCCACAAGGATAGGCCCACCTGCAGCGCGACGAGCGCGCCGACGGCCAGGAGCTCGCCGGTACGTGGTCTGGAACGCGCGTGATCGGGCGCGGGGTTCATCTCCATCGGACTCGAGGCTGCAGAATTACAGCAAGACCCCGACGCGCGGGATACCGATGGATTCCTCCGGGAAACCAGGTACTACCGGACCCTGCAATATCCAGGTCTGGGCGCGAGTCCATGGGAAATCGCGGTTACCCACGCTGGCTTGAAGGAAACGCGAGCATGGAGATTCAATGCCTTTACGTGGCAGTGAGTCCATGTTTCGCGGAGATTGTGGAGACGTGCCTGACGTCCCGGGGGCAAGCCCGCGTCGACCTGACCGAACGCTGCCCCGCGCCCGCGGTGCGCCTATTTCGCGAGCTCGAACTTCTCAATCTCGCTGCCGTCGAGCCGCACGGCCTTGTAGTCGAGCTTCTTGCCGTCGATGTCGATGACGACGTAGCCGCGCGTGCTCTCTGTCGTCTTCTCGAGCGGGCAGTTGTTGGCCGTGGGGTAGAGCGGGGCGCCGGCGCCGCCGGCGGTGACGTAGATGGTGCCGTTGTCCGCGGCCCTGCCGGCGCGGATCGGGACGCTGCGCTCGTAGCAGTGGTTGTGGCCGTTCAGCACGACGTCGACCTTGTACTGGTCGTAGATCGGCTCCCACGCCTTCCGCGTCGCGGTGTCCGGGGAGTGGGCGGAGCAGGTGTAGAGCGGCTTGTGGTGGACGGCGAAGATCCACGGCGTCTTCGCGCGGTCGACCTTGGCGAGATCCTGGCGCAGCCACTCGGCTTGCTTGTCGATGGCGTCCTGGCCGGCGGCGGTGTCGTTCAACATCGCGAAGTGTGCGTTGCCGTAGTCGAACGCGTACCACTCCTCGCCGGCGCTGCCGGCGCTCTCGCCGGGGCTCTCCTGCTCCGGGAAGGCGAACTGGGCGAAGTAGTTCAGGGCCAGCGCTTCGTGGTTGCCGTTGACGGCCATGAGCGGGATGCGTGCGAGGGCGTCCTCCACGTGGAAGGAGCCGGCCCGCGCCTCGAAGAACGCGTCCCAGTCGTTCTGGCTCTTGCCGTAGCCCACGGCGTCGCCGGTGAAGATCTGGAAGTCGGGCGCCTCGCCCTGCATGCGCTGCTCGACCTCGGCGAACACCTGGGGCTCGTTGCGGGAGTCGCCGGAGACGACGAAGCGGAAGGGGGCTGCGGCGCGCTCCGCCGGCGCCGTCGCGAGATCGAAGATCCGGCTCCAGTGTCCGGGGCCGCCGACCTTGTAGTAGTAGGTCGTCTGCGGCGCGAGACCGCACACGTGCGCCTCGTGGATGCGGGTGGTGGACTTCGCCAGGAACGTGCCACTGTCGTACGTGAACGTGTGGCCGTGCTGTAGCTTCGCGGTGCCGGCGGCCACCGCGCTCTTGTCGGTGCCGTACACGATCGACGACAGCTGCGTGTCGCGGCCGGTGCTCCAGTTGACGGCGAAGGTCGAGGACGGTGCGCCCGCCCAGCTGGCGTGCACGTGGCGCGGCGCGGCGTCCGGGCCGACGCGCGGGCCGTCCATCGTCGCGTCCGTGGTGGCGTCGGGGATCGTCACCGTGTAGTCGCAGCCCGCGGGCGTGTACGCCGTGACGGCTGCGCCCGGCGCGACGCGCGCCGCGGCCTTCGGCGGTGGCGCCGCCGGCGGCGCGCTCGCACGGGCGCTGGCGCTGGCGCCGTGGCCGCACGCGACCCACGGCAGGGCGAGCAGGGGTGCGAGTCCGACGAGCCACCACACGCGCATGATCGCGTGAGGTCTATCACGCCGCGGGATACCGCGCCGCCCCGGTAATCCTACTTGGTGAGAGAGAGCTTCTCGATCTCGGTGCCGTCGAGGCGTACCGCGCGGTAGTCGAGCTTCGTCCCGTCGATGTCGATGACGACGTAGCCGCGTGTCGATTCGGTGACGTGCTCGAGCGGGCAGTCGCTGCCGGTGCTGTAGAGCGGCGCGCCGGCGCCGCCGGCCGTGACGTAGATGCTGCCGCTGCCCATGGCGACGGCAGCGCCGGCACGGATCGGTTCGCTGCGCTCGTAGCAGTGGTTGTGGCCGTTGAGCACGAAGTCCACGTTGTACTGGTCGTAGACCGCGCCAAACGTCGCGACCTCGGTGGCGTCGGGGTCGTGGTTCGAGCAGGTGTAGAGCGGCTTGTGGTGGACCGCGAACACCCAGGGCGTCTTGCTCCGGTCGACCTTGTCGAGATCGGCCTTCATGAAGTCCGCTTCCTTCGCGATCGTCGCGCTGTCGGCGACGGTGTCGTTCAGCATCACGAAGTGCGCGTTGGCGTAGTCGAAGGAGAAGTACTCCTCGCCGTGGGTCTCGGGGAACGCGAACTGGGCGAAGTAGTTCAGCGCCAGGTTCTCGTGGTTGCCGTTGACGGTCATGAACGGGATGCGCGCGAGCGCGTCCTCGACCGGGAACGATCCGGTGGTGGCCTCGAAGAACGCGTCCCAGTCGGTCTGGTTCGCGCCCGTCATCACGGCGTCGCCGGTGAAGATCTCGAAGTCGGGCGCCTCGGCCTGGATCTTCTGCTCGAGCTCGGCGAACGTGCCCGGATCGCCGCGCGAGTCGCCGGCGACCACGAAGCGGAAGGGCGCGGCGGTCTGCGCGGGCGGGGCGGTCGCGACGTCGTAGACGGCGCTCCAGTGTCCCGGGCCGCCGACCTTGTAGTAGTAGGTCGTGCCGGCATCGAGCCCGCACACGTGGGCCTCGTGGATGCGCGCCTTCTGGTCGGCGTAGATCGGGCTCGAGCTGCCGTACGTATAGGTATGACCGTGCTGCAGCGTGACGCCGGTGGCGGCGCCGTCGGCTGCGGTGACCGCCGCCTGGTCGGTGCCATAGAGAACGCCGGACAGGCGCGTGTCGAGCCCGGTGCTCCAGTTGACGGCGAACGTGGACGCCGCCGCGCCGGCCCAGCTCGCGTGCACGTGGCGCGGCGCGGGATCGCTGCCGACGTCCGCGGCGTCCATCGTCGCGTCCTCGGCGGCGTCGGGGATCGTCACCACGTAGTCGCAGCTCTTCGGCGTGTACGACGTGACCGGACCGCCGCTGGCCGGGCCGCCTCCGCCGTCGTTCGACGAGCTGCCACACCCTAGCCACGCAAACGTCACAATCGGCGCGAGACCGAACCACCATCGAAGCCGCAGCATTGCTGCCGGATTTCTATCGCGAAATCAGGCCGAGCTCCCGGCCGACGCGCGTAAATGCTTGGATTGCTTGATCAACCTGATCGGGATCATGCTGGGCGGAGAGCTGGACGCGGATCCGCGCCTGGCCCTTGGGCACGACCGGGTATGAAAATCCGATGACGTAGATGCCCTCGCCGAGCAAGCGCGAGGCCATCTCGGCGGCGAGCTTCGCGTCGCCGATCATGACGGGCACGATCGGGTGGATGCCGTCCTTGATGGTGAAGCCTGCCCTTGTCATGCCGTCGCGGAATCTCCGGGCGTTGTCCATCACGCGCCCGCGCAGGTCGCTGCTCTGGTCCAGCAAGTCGAACACGGCGAGGCTCGCGCCGGCGACGGCGGGGGCGAGCGTGTTGGAGAACAGGTACGGCCGCGAGCGCTGGCGCAGCATGTCGACGATCTCCTGCCGGCCCGTGGTGAAGCCGCCGCTGGCGCCGCCCAGAGCCTTGCCCAGGGTGCTGGTCAGCACGTCGATGCGTGCCATCACGCCGTAGTGATCCGGCGTGCCGCGGCCATGCGGGCCGATGAAGCCGGTGGCGTGGGAGTCGTCGACCATGACCATCGCCTGGTAGCGGTCGGCGAGATCGCAGATCTGGTCGAGCTTGGCGAGATAGCCGTCCATGCTGAATACGCCGTCGGTCGCGATCATGCGCAGGCGCTTGCCCTGGGTCTTCTTCAAGATCGCTTCCAGGCCCGCCATGTCGCCGTTTTCGTAGCGATGGCGTTCCGCCTTGCACAGCCGGACGCCGTCGATGATCGACGCGTGGTTCAGCGCGTCGCTGATGATCGCGTCCTCGGGCCCGAGCAGGGTCTCGAACAGGCCGCCGTTGGCGTCGAAGCACGACGAGTACAGGATCGCGTCGTCGGTACCGAAGAACGTCGCGATGCGCTTCTCCAGGGACTTGTGCAGGTCTTGCGTCCCGCAGATGAAGCGCACGCTGCTCAGGCCGAAGCCGTGGGTGTCGAGCGCGTGCTTGGCGGCGGCTATCACGTCGGGATGCGACGACAGCCCCAGGTAGTTGTTGGCGCAGAAATTGAGGACGCTCTTGCCGTCGGACTCGATGCGCGCGGCCTGCGGCGTGGTGATCACGCGCTCGCGCTTCTCGAGACCGGCCTCGCGGATGGCCGCGAGCTCGGCGGCGTAGACGGGCTTCGCGTTGTCGAACATGACTTCCCCTGTGCCTACTTCTCGAACTGGAACACGACCTTCGGGAACGTCTTGATGCGCTCTTCGAACGTCTCGGGCTTGTAGCTGTCGAACGGCACGATCGGGCCGTCGCCGCGGTTCAGGATCACTTCCCAGATCAGATCGTGGATGTTGGGATCCCGCGACTCGAGCAGGTGACGGGTGATGTGCCACGTCTCCCACACGCGCCGGCCGATCACGCTGTGCATGGCGATGCCGTCGACGATCACGCGGTCGAAGCTCTCGATGATGGCGTCGCCGCTCTTGAGGCCGAACAGGATCACGTCCCCGCCGCGGCGCACGATGTGGATGGCGTTGTTCACCGACGAGTTCATGCCGCTCATCTCGAGCACGACGTCCACGCCGACGCCGTCGGTGAGCTTGCGCACCTCGGCGGCGAGATCCGGGTCGTGGGCGTAGTCGTCGGGCGCCTTCGCGGGCGGCGAGAGCACCACGTCCGCGCCGAGCTTGCGCGCCATGGCGGCGTGGTGCTCGACCGGCTCGATGCCGATGATGTACGTCGCGCCGAGGGCGCGGGCGATGGCGACGGCGAACAGGCCGATCGTGCCGCAGCCGACGATGGCGACGCGCTTGCCGCGCAGGTTCACCTTGGTGCAGGCGTGGACGGCGTTGCCGAACGGCTCCTGGATCGCGGCGACCTCGGGCCGGATCTTGTTCATGTCCGTGCGCCAGATCACCTTGGCGGGCAGCTTGACGAAGTCGGCGAACGCGCCGTCGTAGCTGATGCCGATGATCAGATCGTCGGCGCACACGTGGGCGTCGCCGACGCGGCACTGATAGCAGGCGCCGCAGTAGATGTGGCTCTCGGCGGCGACCATGTCGCCCACCTGCAGGCCGAAGCTGCGCTTCGCGTCGCTGCCCACGGCGACGATCTCGCCGAACAGCTCGTGGCCGATCACGCGCTGGTCGCGGGCGTGGCGAACGGCCTTCGCCTCCTTGTCCAGCGACCCCATGATCATGTCCTTGAACGATCGCCGGAACCAGATCCCGCGGTCGGAGCCGCAGAAGCCGACGAAGCGCGGGCGGATGAGCACGCGCGAGCGATCGTGGTAGTCGTTGCGCTCGTCGAGCGTTGCCGCGGGGAGCTGCTCCATGCGCAGTCCGCGACTCGACTCCCACGGATCGAGCGCCCGATCGTACACGAGCGCCTGCATCGAAGCTTCGGCCATCGCCGACTCTTACGACGCGGCGCTCGCGGGGTCGAGAGCCCTGGCTCACGCGCCGCGAGGTGACGCGGCGCGGCAGCGCGGGTCAGTGGGGCAGCTTGATGCGCGGGGGCAGGTCGATCTTCGGCGGCGTGGCGGCGGACGCTGCGGCCGCTGCCGTGGACGCGGCGGCTGCCGCGGTCGACGCCGCGGCCGACGCGGTGGCCGCGGCTGCCGAGGCGCTGGCTGCCGCCGTCGCTGCCGACGCGCTCGCCGCCGCCGCTGCCGCTGCGGCAGAAGCGCTGGCCGCGGCTGCCGCCGCGGCCTGCTGGCTGGCGATCTCCGCCGGGTTGACGTTGTCGACCTTCTGCGTCGGCGTGGTCGCCATGATCCAGCCCGGCGACAGCTGCGCGACGCCCGACGGGTAGTTGACGAGGTACCAGTTGCCGTAGCGGGCCTTCAGGTTGACGAGCGTGCCCTTGCTCAGCGTCGTCAGCATCTTCGAGGCGGTGTCCGCCGCCTGGTAGACCTTCACCATGGAGATGGCCACGCGCACCGTGCCGCTCTCCTGGGTTTCCTTGTCGCCGTAGCGAGTGACGTCGTCGGCCGCCGCGACCGGCGCGGCGGAAGAAGCCGCGGGCGGAGGCTCGGGCGCGGCCACGCTCGCAGAGGGAGCCGGCGCTTCCTCCTTCTTCTTGCATGCGAGCAGTGCCGCCAAGATCAGCGCTGCGCTCCCGGCTGCCATCCACCTGTCGTGCTTGCGTCCCATTGCCATCCTCCTTCGAAGCGGCGGGAAACGTACACCAGGACGTGGGCCAGCGAATAGACCCGGTGTGAGGTCCTCGCGAATCGCTCGGCCAGATGGCCGGAGCCGGGCCCTCAGCCCTTCGGGGGCGGCGGATTCGTCTGGGCGGGGCGCTTCGCCAGGCACTGGGCGATGCTCTTTACCAGCTTGGGTGGCGCGCCCTTCGGTAGCACCGGACGACCCAGCACGTTGTGGAACAGCCGGTCCCAGGTGATCTTGCCGTCGGAGCCGAAGCTCAGCCAGACGAACATGGCGCGGCCCTTGATGTTGCCGAAGGGCGCGCCGCCGCCGCGGTAGTTGTTCCACGCGCGCGAGTCGCTGCTGTTGTTGCGGTTGTCGCCGAACACCCACATCTCGCCCGGCTTCACGTGGTACGGGCCCTGGTGGCCGTCGTAGCGGTCGTTCTCGTAGACGGTCAGGTACGAGTAGTCGCCCAGGTACTCGACCATCAGCTCGCCCGTCTTCATGCCGGCGGTGTCGCCCTCGAAGAACTGGTACTGCCCGACGTCGCAGCTCGGCACCTTCCAGCCGTTGATGATCGGGTGGCCGCCGTCCGCTTCGAGCGTGTCGCCGGGCAGGGCGATCACGCGCTTGATGAAATCCTGGCGCGGATTGTCCGGGTTCGGATCCGGGTACTCGAACACGAGCACGTCGCCGCGCTTCGGCGGGAGATTCGCGAACAGGCGCTTGTGCGTGAAGGGGATGCCCGGGCCGTAGATGAACTTGTTGACGAAGATGTGGTCCTGGATCTGGAGCGTCGGCAGCATCGATCCGCTGGGGATCTTGAACGCCTCCACGACGAAAGCGCGCAGCAGCAGCGCCACGGCGACGGCGATCCCGATCGACTCGACGTACTCGCGCAGCTCGCTCTTGTGCCAGCGGCCAAGGTGGCGCGAAACCAGGCGCCCGGCCCGATCGAGCGCGGCCCCGAACTCGTCCTCGTCGAACTCCGGTCGCTCCATGCTGTCCCGCAGCTGATCGAGGGACTCGCCCAGCTCGTCGCGGGCGCTCGCGGGGACGAAGCGCTCCACCGCCTTGTGCTGCTTGCCGAGGATGCGGTCGGATTCCTCGAGCAAGGCCGCGGCGTGCTCGTACTCGCGGCGCAGGTCCGGCGGCAGATCGGCGCGCCCGCCGATCCCGACCTGGGGCGCGAAGGGCAGGAAGTAGCGCCAGTGATACAGCAGCATCTCGAACACGGTGAACAGCACGATGCCCGCCGGTACCGGCTGGTCCTGCACCAGCCAGCGCAGCTGGCCGAACACTCCCGACGGCTCCAGCGTATCCGCCGGCTTGAGCAGCCACACCGCGAGCGCCGCCAGAGCGAACGGGACCGCTACGAACCACACCGCCCAGAAGGCGTATCGAAGGAGCTTGGTCTTCTGCACTATTCCGGTCTCACCGGCCCCGGCGGCGGCCACTCTTACCCGGGGGAGATTGGCCGGGCAACCCGCGTGCGCCTCGATTTAGTCCAGCACCGTCGCGATTCGCAGGATCACGGCGCGTCGCCGACCTGGACCAGGTAGTCGACCTTGGCGGCGCGGTCGTCGCCGGGCCCGCCGGAGGGGGCCGTCGGGCCCGCCGCGGAGCTGTTGTCCAGAACCAGATAGTAGACGCCCTTCGGCACCTTGATGAAGCGCTTCCACAGCTGGCCGGCGGGCACCGGCTCGGCGATCAGCTGTGGCCCGGCGAGCGCTGCGGGCCCGGCCGTCTTCGTGTAGTGGTCGATCATCTGGTCGCCCACGCCCTTGGCCACCAGGAACGCGTCGATGGCCGGCGCGCCGTCCACGCTCAGCGTCAGGTAGATCGCCTGGTCGTCGTCCTTCACCTCGAAGCCGCCCACGAAGTCCTGTTGGTTGGCGTGCACTTCCGTGCGCTCGTTGGCCAGCACGAGCTTGTCCGCGTTCTCGATCTGGAAGGGCCGGTAGGGACGCTGTCCCTTCGGCAAGAAGCCGAGGCTGAAGTCGGTCTCGCCGCTCGCGTTGTAGCGGACCACGGTAAACCCACGTCCGAGCTCGCTCGAGACAATCTGCTTGCCGAACACGTTGGGATCGACGTGGGCCATCGCCATGCCGGCGTTGGCCAGACCGGACTCGACCATCAGCGTCTGGAAGTTCGTGTCGTCGACCTTCTTGGGACGGAAGTAGATGTACATCGCGCCGCCCTGCATCTGGAAGTCGGGCGCGTACTCGACCAGGCCGGCGGACGTGAAGCCGATGCGCCCGGTCAGGTTCGACCAGCCGTAGCCCTTGCCGGAGTACTGGACGACGAACGATTTCTGCGTGTCGTTGTCGAGCACCTGGGAGTTGCAGCTGTCGGCGAAGAAGCGGCCGATCACCGGTTGATCGTCGCTCAGCTTCAGCGGCGCGCCGAGCCGCAGCATCTGGTAGCAGAACTGGTCGAGACCGAACTTCAGGATGTCGAAGCGCAGCGTGCGGTTCTTCGGGTTGTTGATCACGCCGGCGCCGACGATGCCGATCGCGTGCGCGCCGAGGGACTCCTTCGACGGACAGCCGGCGAGTGCCAACGCGAGCGCGATCGAGCAGGGCAGGGCGAGGAGACGGATCCGGCGGGTTGCCATCGGCGACCAGCCTAGCCCGGAAAATCCCGACCTGTCGTCGGGAGTTGACAGAGCCCGGGCATGGGCTTTGATCGCCGCTCAGGCATGGCCCACATCGCGGTGATCGGCGCAGGTGCGTGGGGGACCGCGCTCGCCACGCTCCTCGGCGAGCAGCCGAACGCCGTCGTGCTGTGGAGCTGGCAGTCCGACCACGCGGCGCTGCTCGAGCGCACCCGGGAAAACGCGGAGTTCTTGCCGGGCTTCCCCCTGCCGCCGACGGTCCACGTCACCAGCGACATCGCCGACGCCGTCCGCGGCGCCGGGATGGTGGTGCTGGCGCCGCCGTCGAACGCGTTCCGGGAGACGCTCTCGTCCGCCCAGGATCATCTGCCCGCGACGGCGCCGCTGGTCAGCGCGACCAAGGGGATCGAGAACGACTCGCTGATGCTGATGAGCGAGATCATCGCGGACGTGCTCGGGCCGGACGCGGCGCGCCGCAGCGCGTTCCTGTCGGGGCCGAGCTTCGCGAAGGAGGTCGCCCAGGGCATCCCGACCAACGTCGTCGTCGCCGCCGCCGACCACGCGCTGGCCGTGGACGTCCAGCAACGCTTCGCGACCGATCGCTTCCGCGTCTACTCCAGCGACGACCCGGTCGGCGTCGAGGTGGGCGGCGCGCTCAAGAACGTCATCGCGATCGCCGCCGGCGCCTGCGACGGCCTCGGTTTCGGACACAACACCCGCGCCGCGCTCATCACTCGCGGTCTGGCCGAGCTCACGCGTCTCGCCGTCGCCAAGGGCGGCAATCCGCTCACCCTCGCCGGCCTCGCCGGCATGGGCGACCTCGTACTGACGTGCACCGGCGATCTGTCGCGCAACCGCACGGTCGGTTTCGAGATGGGTCGCGGTCGCAGCCTCGACGACGTGCTGTCCAAGCTCGGGCACGTCGCCGAGGGCGTGCTCACGGCGCGCAGCGCCTACCACCTTGCCCAGCGCCTGGACGTGGAGCTGCCGATCTGCTTCGAGGTCTACCGCGTGCTCTACGAGGGCAAGGCGCCGCGCCAGGCCGTCCAGGACGTGCTCACGCGCCCCTTGAAGAAGGAGCTCGATTGATTGCCGGTCCGGCGCGGTATCGGGTGGGGCGCTCGTGAAGCGGCGGCGCGGCTCGCCCGTCGAACTTGCTCCGGAGCCCCGGATCGAGTCACGAATGGGATCACGATGAGGCGACGCGACCGACAGCACGCTACGACTCGAGACCACGGCCGGAGGCGCGAACCGCTCGTCGCCGGCGTGCTCGCAGGGGCCGCCGTGGTCGTCGCGTGTGGCGTCGCGGTGGCGCAGCAACCCGGGTACCCGCCGCAGCCGGGCTACGCGCCGCAGCCGGGCTACGCGCCCCAGCCCGGCTACGCGCCCCAGCAGCCGGGCTATCCGGCCCAGCCCGGCTACGCGCCCCAGCAGCCGGGCTATCCGGCCCAGCCCGGCTACGCCGCGCCGGGCTATCCCCCAACCAATCCCGGCTACGGCTACGGCCAGCCCTACCCGGCGCCGCAGCGCTCCACGAAGCGCACCGGGCTCGAAATCGGATCGCTCTACGTCGTCAGCGCGGCGTACGGCGTGGGCATCGGCGTGTGGTTCTCCGAGGAGGTCGGGATCACCGATCCCGGCGTGTTCTTGATCCCGCCCGCGTTGCTCGGCGTGGCTGCGCCCGTCGGCGCGTATTTCCTCGACCAACCGGAGATGCCCAAGGGCATGCCCGCCGCCATTGCCGCCGGCATGGCGATCGGCGCCGGCGAGGGCATCGGCATCGCGAGCTACCAGTTCGTGACCGCCGACGAGGCCGACGCGTGGGGCTTCCGTGGACTGAGTCGCGCCACCGCTATCGGCGCGACGCTCGGCGCGGTCGGCGGCTACGCGCTCGGCTACTACCAGGAGCCGTCGCCGCGCAGCAGCGTGTTCGCGAGCAGCGCGGTCGGCTGGGGCGCGGCGATCGGCACGATGTACGGCTACGGCGCGTCCGAGGCCGGCGTCGGCTACGGCTTGGCCAACGACAAGGCGTCCCTCGGCGGGCTGATCGGCTTCAACGTCGGGCTCGCGGCGGCCGCGGGCCTGTCCACGGTGTGGGTGCCGAGCTGGGACCAGATCGGCTGGATGTGGGCCGGTGGCGGGATCGGCGCCGCGGTGTCGCTGCCGGTGTTCCTGTTCTACGCGGGCAGCGACGGCCCGCCGGCGAAGCGCGGCCTGTTGTTCACCGCCACCGCGACGACGCTCGGGATCGCCGCCGGCGGCGTGTTCGCGTCCGGCGCCGTGGACGACTACGTCGCGAAGGGCGAGCCCGACCACGGCGCGCCTGGCCCGCATCGCATGGCCGTCGTCACGACGATCACGCCGATGGCCGTTCCCGGCGGCGCAGGCATCCAGCTCGACGGCTTGTTGTTCTGAGCTCCGGGCCTGGCGGCTCCAGGTTTTGCCCCGAATCTCCAGGGGTTGCCGGGTGGCGACTTCTGCTAGGCTTTTTCCCGCATGGCCACGATCCGCTACTTCCCGTCGGACGGCGCGCCGGTGCTGGTGGGGCTCCACAAGCCCGTGACCACCATCGGCCGCGGCAGCGGCAACGACATCTGCCTGCCGGATCGCAGCGTCGCCGAGCATCACGCCCAGGTCGTGTTCAACGGTCGCGACTTCCAGCTCGAGGAGACCGACCGCGAGGCCGACATCCGCATCAACGGCAAGAAGAAGCGGCGCGCGCGCCTCGCCAACGGCGATCGCATCACCCTCGGCGGCGCGCAACTCGGCTTCAGCCTGTTCACCGAGCTGCCCACCGGCCCGGCGAGCTCCGGCGAGAGCGATCCGGCCGCCGCCGACATCGCCGGGCTGCGCCGCCTGCACGCGTTCAGCGAGCGGCTGATGACGTCGAGCTCCGTCGACCAGCTGCTCGAGACGCTGCTCGACGACATCATCGAGCTGACCGGCGCCGCCCGCGGCGTCGTGCTCATGGTCGACCCGGGCAGCGACGATCGCCGGCCGCGGGTGCGCGCCTCGCGCAACGTCCAGAAAGAGGCGATCGAGGACGCCAGCGGCGCCATCAGCGACAGCATCGTACAGCAGGTGATCGAGTCGAAGCGCCCGGTCATCGTCAGCGACGCGCTCAGCGACACGACCTTCGGCAAGAGCGAGAGCGTGATCGCGCTGAAGCTGTCGAGCGTGATGTGCGCGCCGCTGTTCAGCCAAGGCGACGTGATCGGCGTGATCTACGTCGGCAACGACGAGGTCAAGCACCTGTTCCAGCGCCAGCAGCTCGACCTGCTGGTGATCTTCGCCGGTCAGGCGTCGCTGATCCTCCAGAACGCCATGTTGCTCAGCGCGCTCCGCGCCGACAAGGAGAAGCTCAGCGCCGAGCTCAGCGACAAGCGCTTCGGCGAGATCATCGGCGCGTGTACGGGCATGATGGAAGTGTTTCGCAAGCTGCAGAAGGTGGCGGCGACGGACATCAACGTGCTCATCACCGGCGAGACGGGCACCGGCAAGGAGCTGATCGCCCGCGAGCTGCACCGGCGCTCGAACCGCATCTCCGGCCCGTTCGTCACCGTCAACTGCGGGGCCATCCCCGAGAACCTGATGGAGAGCGAGATGTTCGGGCACGTGAAGGGCGCCTTCACCGGCGCCATCGCCAGCCGCCCGGGCAAGTTCCAGCAAGCCGACGGCGGCACGCTCTTCCTCGACGAGATCGGCGAGCTGACGCTACAGCTCCAGGTGAAGCTCTTGCGCGCGATCCAGGAGCGCGTCGTCTACCGCGTCGGCGACAGCCGCCCCGAGAAGTGCGACATCCGGATCGTCGCCGCGACCAACCGCACGCTCGAGGACATGATCAAGACCGGCGAGTTCCGCGAGGACCTCTACTACCGGTTGAACGTCGTGAACCTGTGGCTGCCGCCGCTCCGCGACCGCGGGGACGACGTGTTCATCATCGCCAAGGCGCTGCTCAGCAAGTACGCCGACGAGCTCGGCAGCGCCGTGCGCGGCTTCTCGCCGCAGGCGCTCGCCGCGATCAAGAAGTATCCGTGGCCCGGCAACATCCGCCAGCTCGAGAACCGCATCAAGAAGGCGCTCGTCCTGTGCGACCGCACGCTGCTCGGCCCCGAGGATCTCGGATCTGGGCCCGGAAGCCCAGGCGCCGATCGTGCCGCTCGAGAAGGCGAAAGAGGATTTCCAGCGGAAGTACGTGCTGGAAGTGCTCGAGCGCAACAACGGCAACCGCACCCAGACCGCACGCGATCTCGGCGTCGATCCGCGGACCATCTTCCGCTACCTCGAGAAAGAGCAGAACCCGATACCGAGCGGTGCTGCCGGCACGCCCGTCGACCGCGAGAGCTGATCCATTCCCGGGAAGGGGGAAGGGGATGCCGGTCCGGCGCGGAATCCCGTCTGCACGCTCCGCGTCGCCAAGCGCATGTCCCGCGACGAGTCGTCGATCCTCCACGCGGCGAACGATGGCGGCGCTGGGGAAGGGGGGCGATCGTCGACGCTTGCGGCGGGCGCCGCTTGACGGACGACAAGCTCTCTGTGTTCTCGCGTGGTGTCGGGTGTCGGACTTGACTGGCGGGTGATCCCCTCACAGAATGAGGGACGACCGGGAGGGCTCGAATGCTGGACTCGAAGTTGCACGACACGCACGCACGCACGCACGCACGCACGCACGCACGCACGCCTGATTGCGTCGCTCGCCGCCCTTCTTGCGGCGGCGAGCGGATGTACGGCGTCTGAGGGACCGGACCGCCCGGGCATTCAAGGTCGGACCGTGTCCGCCAGCAAGGCGGCGGCGCTCCCGTTCGGATGCGATGGCACGCTATCCACGATCGAACCTGCCTACTACGAGAACCTCGAGGTGTCCGTAACGCCCTACCTGTGCACGAAGGGGTCGAGCATCGTCACACATCTCATCGATCCCTCCGGCAACGAACGGTCGTGGGACGAGCTCCGTGTTGCCGATCACGAGGCGTTCCGCGAGAAGTACCATCGCCTTGCGCGTGACCTGCGCGAACACATCGCCGAGGTTGGCGAATCGACGCCGACCACTGCCGATGTCTGGTTCGCGACCCACCTGGAGGACGACGACAAGGTCCCGCCGAAGCCCGCCCTGCTGGCGATGGGCCCGGTGGATCGCGATGCGTTCCTCGCCGAGCACGACCGCGCCATCGCGGCGCGTGCGCGTGTAGTCGCTGCGACCATCGAGGCCCGCTCGTCCGCCATCCGGATCCGCGACGACTCGCCGGCCTTCACCGGTGGCGGCCCGGTGCTCCAGATCGTTGCCAACGCGCCAGGCCTCCGCGCGACGGGCGATCTCGACGGCATCCTGTTTGTCGGGTTGACGCTTCTGGCAAAGGACGACGTTGCCACGTCCGAGGCGTGGTACTCGATCGACGGCTTGCCGTGGGTCGCGTTCCTCGGAGCGGACGGCGACGGTGTCAAAGTCGCCGACGTTCTAGGGAGCGCCGGAACCTACGACTCGACGTATCTCGGCTTGCTGAGCGGAACCTGCAATCCGCCGCTGGGGCCGAACTACCTGTGTTTCTGCCCAGGAGCCGCACCGTCTGCGCCGAATCCTTCGGGAAATCCGTGCGGTACCGGCCACATGCAAGCCGTGCTTGGAATCGTGAAGAACACCTGGGCCACCTTGAGTGGCGGTGCGGCGCGGCATGCTTCCCCGCTCGCGGGCAACGGGCACGCACTGTGCTCGAACTCCACGATCGATGGGATCGTGCAGTGGGCTACGAGCCAGGGCGCCAACGTGGTGAATCGTAGCGCCAGCAACAGCCTGAGTGCCTCGCGCTATCTCGACTACAAGGTGACCACGTATTCATACCCGACGATTGTTGCGGCGGCGGGCAACAACGGCAATCCTGTTCTGAGCTATCTCCGCAATGGACCAGTGGTCGGAGCCGCGGACGATCACGGGAGTACCTCACGCGCCGCGTTGACGATGTGGGCTGGAAGCCGCTGGCAGAACAGTACGCCATACTGGGAGCTGCCGCATCTCGTCGCGCCGGGCTCGAACATCGATACCGTGTCGAACATCCCAGGCGCAGGCGTGGTCGCCTGCACGGGCACGAGCTTCGCCACGCCGCAGGTCTCCGGCATCGTCGCTTCCCTCATGGAGCCCTACCCGACGCTGAAGTCGTGGCCCGAAGCCGTGCTCCCGATCCTCCTGGTCAGCGCGTTCACGAACTCGGCAGGTCAGGGCCCTGACGGGAACTGGTTCAGCTTGGACGACCAGGTCGACGACAAGGACGGGGCCGGTGCGGCGTACGGGCTCGGCGCCCTGTACGTCGCGTCCCAGCCGGTGATCCCCGGCAACAACGCGGTGCCCTACGCGTACGACTACGGGTGGGATTCGTCGTCGAGCTGGCCGGCGTACAGCTACCGGCCCGCCTACAACGCCCAGGTCGCCAATGGAGCCTATCTTCGCGTCGCGACCGTGATGCTGAACCATCCGACGTGTGGGACGCCGCCGGACGGCACGAACTGCACCGCCGACTCCTGGCCACAGTACTATCTCCGTGTCGACGATTCGCACGGCAACACGTACTGGTCGTTCAGTACCGCCAACAACTACAAGTATGTCTGGATCCACAACACGAGCGGCGCCACGCAGACGTACACCATCCGGCAGTACATGGTCGCCTGGAATGGGATGTCGTCGGACACCTGGGGGCTCGCATGGTCGACATTCTAGTTCTAGAGAGGAGGAGACGGATGAGGTACTTCGCGTCGCTGTTGTCGACAATGATTGTGATCGGCGTCGCAACGGCATGCACGTCGGCCAGCGCGCCCGCGGCAAGCGACGGCTCCGCGGGGAGCGGCGGTTCTGCGGGCAGCGGCGGTAGCGGCGGCGCGGCTGGCGGCTGTCCCACGTCGTACGATCTTCCGCACTACAGCGGCGACGCGAGCGGGCTGTGCGACCCCGGCGAGTCCACGCTGTGCACGTGTACGGGAGATGTTGCCGCCGTCGAGGTCGTCGAGTGCGCGCCCGACGGAACCGTGTGCCTGGCGGCAGGAGGATTCTGTACGGCCTACGAGAGCTCGCCGACTATCGAATGTGGCTGGCGCAAACGCGAGCCCGCCTGCGAGGCGCTCGGGGCCGCCGTCGACGACGCGATCTCCGAGTGGTTCGGCCGGCGCCGTCTGGTGCATGACAGACCAGGACTGTTCCGCCGGCCACTTCTGCACGCTGCGCGTCGCGAACCGGATGTTCTGCGACGACTCGCCGGTGTTCCGCGCGGCGGACTACTGCGTGGACGGCGGCGCCGGCGACGGCGGTTGAGCCTGCGGGACACGGCGATGAGCCACTTCCGGTCGCTGTTTTCGGGTGTAGTGCTGCTCGCCGCAACGGCATGCACGTCGGCCAGCGCGCCCGCGGCAAGCGACGGCTCCGCGGGGAGCGGCGGTTCGGCGGGCAGCGGCGGTAGCGGCGGCGCGGCCGGCGGCTGTCCCACGTCGTACGATCTTCCGCACTACAGCGGCGACGCGAGCGGGCTGTGCGACCCCGGCGAGTCCACGCTGTGCACGTGTCCGGGCGATATCGCCGACGGCGGTCGGCGTCGAGTGCACGCCTGACGGCACGGCGTGTGCGCCGTATCCCCACTTCTGCACGGCATGGGTTCCAGCTTCCGCGTGCACGTGGACCACGGGGCTACGCGAGTACGCCTGCGCGGCGTTGGCGTAGGCCGCCATGGACGACAGCCGTCAACGGGCAGGGCGCGAGCCCCTGCGCCTCGGATGGAGACTGCGCGGCGGGCCACTTCTGCACGCTGCGCGTCGCGAACCGGATGTTCTGCGACGACTCGCCGGTGTTCCGCGCGGCGGACTACTGCGTGGATGGCGGCGCGGACGCCGGGACGGACTGACCGCGAGATTCCGCGCCGGACCGGCAACCTGAAGCCGGGGATGGCGGTGGCGTGACGATTGCACTTGGCGCCGGTATGTCCGTCGAGTACCCGGATTCGCACGCAATCCGTGCGTGACGTTCGCGGATGCTGCGCACGATGTGCGCCAGCCGGCGATTGTTGCGCACGAGAACGTGCAGCGCGAGCAAGGAAAGGAGAGCCGATGAGTGACGAGGACACCGGCATCACCCATCTGGAGACGCGCGGACGCGAAACCGTGGGCGGCGACGGCGGCATCACGACCGTGCAGACCGTGTTCTGCCCGCTGCGCGGCGCGTCGGTGTCGGTCGCCGACTGCGAGGCGTGCGACCAATGCGCCGGCGTCGTGCTCGACGAAAGCGAGCACCCGGCGTTCGTCCGCTGTCGCGTCAAGGTGTCACCACCGGAAGCCGACCTGCGTCTCGAGCGCGACGGCGACTGCACGAGCACCGCCGGCCAGACGCCGATCTCCGAGGCGATGACACGCGCGGTGATCTGCGTGAAGGCGGACCTGTCGCTCGAAGCGCTCATGACGTTGTTCCTCGAGCAGAACATCAGCGGCGCGCCGGTCGTGGACGACGCGGGGCGCCCGATCGGCGTCGTGTCGAAGACGGATTTGTTGCGCGAGCTCCACGACGCCGACGGCGACGAGGCGCATCGAACCCGTCACGCTTCGCCGCGGCGGCATCGAGGTCGACCTCGGGCCCGGCTTCCACGCCGACCGCGTGTCGCGCTCCAGCGTCGGCGAGATCATGATGCCGGTGGCGTTCACGCTGCCCGAGAGCGCGCCCGTGTCGCGCGCCGCGGCGCTGATGGCCGTCGAAGGTGTGCACCGGATCCCGGTGATCTCCGATCAAGGCGGCGTGGTCGGCATCCTGTCGGCGATGGACGTGCTGCGCTGGCTCGCCCGCGAAGACGGCTACGTGCTGCCGTCGCCCAGGAGCTGACACAGGCGGGAAATTGCGCTCCGCGTGGCGCGCGGCGCTGCGCGGGATACCGCGCCGGGCCGGCAACCCCATCCGGGCGCCGCCGCGGCCGATGCCGGGGAGGCTCAGACGCTGATGGCGTTCTTGCGGAAGTCGCTGGAGGCGATCTTCACGTTCACGCAGGCGGGCACCTTGCTCGGCGAACGCGGCGTCGAGCGCGGGGCCGAGCTGGTCGATGGTCTCGACCCAGAAGCCCTTGCCGCCGAGGGCTTCGACCACCTTGTCGTAGCGGGTGTAGTCGAGGCCCGTGGCGACGGCGCGCTCTTCACCGTACATGCTGACCTGGCCGCGGCGGATCTGGGTCCAGCCCGCGTCGTTGCCGATCACGGCGATGACCGGGATGCCCTGGCGCGCCATGGCCTCGAACTCCATGCCGTTCAGGCCGAACGAGCCGTCGCCGTACATGATGACGGTGCGCGCTTCGGGGCGCGCGAGCGCGGCGGCCATGGCGTAGCCCGGCCCGATGCCGAGCGTGCCCAGCGGGCCCGGATCCATCCAGAGCTGCGGCCACTCGAGCGGGATCACGTAGGCGGCGGTCGCGACGAAATCGCCGCCGTCGCCGATCACGATGTCGCTCTTGCCGAGGCGCTTGCCGACCTCGTGGCAGACGCGGAGCGGGTTCGGCGGGGAGTCGTTGCTCTCGATCTCCGCGGCCATCTTGCCGCGGCGCTTGGTTTCCGCCTCGCGCAGCGACGCGAGCCACGCCGGCGCCTGCTTGGAACCGACCGCGGCGAGGAGCTGCTCGAGCACGAGCCCGCTGTCGCCGTGGATGGCGACGTCGATCGCGCGGTTGCGCCCGAGCTCGGCGCCTTCGAGATCGACCTGGACGATCCTGGCGTCCGGGTTCCACGTGCCGGGGCGGCCGTAGTCCACGCGGAAATCGAAGGGCGTGCCGAAGACGAAGATGACGTCGCTCTCCTGTAGCGCCTGGCGCCGCGAGCGCGTGAACAAGCTCTTGTGCGCGTAGGGCAGGGCGCCGCGCGCCATGCCGTTGAGGAAGAACGGCACCTCCACCTTGTCGGCGAACTGCTGGACGATCTCGCGACGCTCGCTCCAGCGGATCTGCGCGCCGATGATGAAGCTCGGCTTCTCGGCCTTCTTCAACAGCTCCGCGGCGCGGGCGATGCTGCCCGGATCGCCGGCGGGGCGCGGGGGCGGCGCGATGGGCGCGGTGAGCGGCTCGTCGTCGTCCGCGTAGTTCATCAGCAGGTCGAGCGGCATCTCCAGGTACACCGGGCCGGGCACGCCGGCCTGGGCGACGCGGAACGCGGCGTCGATGTACTCCTTGATGCGGCGCGCCTCCGGGATCTGGACGCTCCATTTCGAGATCGGACGCATCAGCGTGACGGAGTCCATGTCCTGCAGCGAGCCCATGTCGCAGAGCGCCTTCGGCCCCGCGCCGCCGATGCAGATCATCGGCACGCCGGCGCGCTGTGCGTTGGCGACGGCGGTGACGACGTCCGTGATGCCCGGCCCCGCGGTGACGAGGCACACGCCGGGGCGACCGGTGACGCGCGCGTAGCCGTCGGCGGCGTGACCGCTGGTCTGCTCGTGGCGCGTGTCGACGACGCGGATGTCCTCGTCGAGGCAGCCGTCGTAGATGGCCTGGATGTGACCACCGCACAGCGTGAAGACGTGGGTGATGCCGTGCCGCTTGAGCGCCTGGGCGACGAGGCGCCCGCCGTGGACCTGGGTCATGGCGCGCACTATACGGCGGGCCGCCCGCCTGCTCAACGCTACTTGCGGTGCGCGCGGTACAGCTGGAGCGTTCGACGCTCCGTTGCGGCTGGAGCCGAAGTAGAGCCAGCACATGTCGGCCGACATGCTCGGCATGCATGTCGTCGACGTTCTGCAGGTCGACGTCGATGCGCTTGGCGATTTCGGTCGCCTTGCCGCTGGCGTCCAGGTGCACGGCGAACACGTCCGACGTCGAGCCCTTGGTGTTGCAGTCGCGCGTAGTACTCGCTGGAAGTGAACAGCATCAGCGAGCCGTCGCGGCGTGACCCAGGGCGTCGCGTCGTAGGCGGACAGCGGACAGTTCGCCGGATCGGTCGTCAGGCTGACCTGGACGGGGCGTGGCCGCCGCGCTCGGGCGCGAAGCTGGTCGGTCCAGACGTCGAAGTTGAACGCGCCGTTGCGCGTCGCGATCCACCACGCGCGCTGCGTCTTCGGCGCGAACGCGAGGCTGTAGCTGTTGCCGCCCGCCGGCGATGTTGACGGGCTCGGGCAGCGCCTTCAAGCTCGCGACCGCGCCGCTGGCGTCCATCACGCCGCCGACGACTTCGTGGTTGAAGCTGCTGGCGATGCCGCGATCGAAGAAGAAGTTCATGCCTGCGAGCGCGCCGGCCGCCGGCATCGGGAACCGCCGAGCGGACTGCCCTCGCCGACCCCGGCTTGATCGACCGGCGCTCCGCAGCGCCGCGCCGGCGCCGGTCGTGAAATCGCTGGTCGCCCAGATCGCGCGCGTCGACCCGATCGCGTTCTCCACCGAGTACAGGATTGCTGTCTTCTCGCCGAGCGCGCGCGGGAAGCGCAGGTAGTCGTCGGGGTGTGCGCTGTTGATCTGGTCGAGCGGCTCCGGGTCGTCGAAGTGGAAGCTGGAGAGATCGCCGCACGCGTGACATAGGTGGTCCGCGCCGCAGTACTCGGCGTCGTTGCACTCCGCCGTAGTGGCGCAGTTCGCGCCGGCCTCGACGCTGCCGCCGTCGCCGGCCGCGCCGCCGCTGCCCGCCGCGCCCGCGCTGCCCGACGCGCCGCCGCTCCCCGACGTGCCGCTGCTCCCCGACGTACCGCCGCTGCCCGCCGCCCCCGCGCTGCCCGCAGTGCCGCCGCTGCCCGACGCGCCCGCGCTGCCCGACGTGCCGCCGCCGCCGTCGGGACTCGAGAAGTCGTTGCTGCTACCGCAACCGACCGCCAGGGCGACCGCGACGGGAATCGTCGCGGCGAGGATCCACGGTCTGGAGCGTTCTTGCATGCGAGTCTCCCCGGCGCTCAAGCAACTCGGATGCCGTCCGCGCGGGGCGCCACCGATTTCCACATTCTGACGGGAAATCGCGCGATGCTCCAGCCCCGGGTGGAGCGATCCGTTCACGGCGCCCGCGTCAATGGACGGCGCCGACCAGCCACGCGAACGCCGGGACCAGCACTTCCTCGGGGCTCGCGCCGCCCTGGTGGGCCGCTGTCGTGCCGCCGTCGAGCGGATCGAGCACGAAGCCGTGATCCCCGAACACCATCACGAGCGTCCGCGGCGGCAGCCGCAGGAAGTGGTTGGCGATGATCCCGGCGACCTCGTCGGCGATGTCGTCCAGGCGCTCGGCCAGCGGGCCGCCCGCGTCCACCAGCCGCGACTCAACGAGATCGAGCTTCATCAGCTCGCGATGTCCGACCTTCATCCGGCGCAGCGACGCCGCGCTGCGGCCCCGCGTCACGGGCAGCTCGGACTCGATACCGTGGATCGGCTCCTTCAGGCCCTCCGGGCCGCGTCCGAGCAGCTCGAGCTGCACTGCCGTGGTGGTGGGCAGCGCCGACCACAGCAGCAGGCGCTCGGTGAGCGCCGCGTGCTGGCCGAGCAACGTGCGCATCCGATCCTGCACGCGCAGCCCGAGATCGAAGCGCATGCCGTCCACGACCAGCAGCTGCACCGAGCGCGCTCCGTGCAATCGTCCGATGCGCTGCGCCACCTCGGGCGCGTCGAGCACCATGGTCGGACGCTTGCCGCGCAGGCGCAGGGCGTCGAACGCCTCCGCGTAGCTGTGCTCGAAGCTCGTGCCCCAGGCGGCCAGCACTTCGAGCGCCTTCGGTCCCGCGAGCCCGCGCGCCACGGCGTCGGCCAGCGGCACGTACGCCGAGACGAACATGCGCTCGATCACCGCGAGCGGCTTCGGGCCGCGCGCGGCCTCGAGGTCGCGCGCCCAACGCTTCCACTCCTCGCTCGCGCGCGGATGCAGCGGCGCGGACGGCTTGCGCGCGATTGGCGGCGCCGGCGCGTCGACGGCCTCCGCCGCGATCTCGTTGGCGTCGTCATCGACCGCCGCGATCTCGCCGGCGTCGTCGTCGGCTGCCGCGATCTCGCCGGCGTCGTCGTCGCTGCCGCATCTCGCCGGCGTCGTCGTCGGCTGCCGCGATCTCGTCGGCGTCGTCGAACGTCTCGTCGGCGGGCGTCGCGATGGCGTCCTCCGCCGCGATCACGTCGGCGTCGTCGAGCGTCTCGTCGGCCGGCGTCGCGATGGCGTCCTCTGCCGGTTCGAGCGCGGGCTCGGGGGCGATGCTCGCCGCCCAGCCGGCGTAGCGCTGGAGGGCGGCGTCCACCGACTCGTCGAGCTCCGTGGACGGCGCCGCGTCGCGCGGGTCCGTGGCCTCGAAGATCGCCGCCATCGCGCGAGCGAGATCCGGCTCGTCGACGTGACCGGTCGGCTCGTCCACATCGGGCGGCGACTCCGCCAGCTCCGCCTCGTCGAGCGGCTGTGGCAGCACCGGTTGCGACAAGAGCTCGAGGTCGAGCGGGACCAGCGCGAGCTCCGGATCTTCGCCCGCGTCGCGGAGCTCGTCGTCGTCGTCGTCGTCGTCGTCGCGCACCGCCGGTGGCATCGGCTCGGACAGCTCCATCGCCGCCACGCTCGCGGCGATCTCCGGCGCCGCCTGCACGCCGCTCGACGGCGCTTCGGAGTCGAGCGTGGCGAGCAGCGCGTCGAGGCGCACCGGTTCGCCGTACACGCCGAGGAAGCGATCGCGCGCGTCGACGTACAAGCGCACCGCGCGTTCCCGCGCCGCCGCGATCCACCACCTGAGGACGGCACTGTCCTCGGCATCGAGCGCGCCGGCGAGGTTCGCGATGCCCTCGAGCGTCGGCAACGCGATGGCGAGTCCCGCGAAGCCGGTGAGGCGAGCGCGGTAGAGCTGGTCCGAGAGCGACGCGTCGAGATCGCTCGACGCGCCCACGCCCGGCGGCGGTGCACCGCGCGCCGACAACGCCTGCTCCACGGCTTCCTCGAGCACCAGCGCGAGCCGCCCGCGTGCAGCGGGTCCGGGCGGCGCGAAGGTCGCCAGCAAGAGAGCCTCGCCGAAGGCCGTCGCCTCCAGCACCATGCGCTCGTCCGCGCGCACCAACCGCACTTCTCCGGGCTCGGAGCCCGTCTCGTCGTTCGTCGCCGCCCAGGTCATGCCTGCGAGCAATCGCCAATCCAGCGACATTGGCCCAGTTCTCGGCTTTTTCCCGGCCTCCAGGCAGGGGTGCCGGTCCGGCGCGGAATCGCGGCCGGGGCGAAAAGCGCTGGCCGCACGCGGCGATATCGCGCCGCCGACCGGCGAGCTGCGACCGGGACGCCGCAGGCGCGCGCGGCGCCGCCCGGCCGTGGCGCTGCCGGCGGTGAGCGCCGGCTCGATACTTCAGCTCTTGCTGAAGCTTGTCCCGCGGTCCCTCGCCGCCCCACGACCGCGACGACGTTCGCGGGGTCGTTCGACACTCGAGACGCGTCGCGAATGTCAAGCGCGCGCGAGCGGAAAAATCTCGCGCTCCGCGCCTCGCAGCAATCGACTCACCGGCGCTCGAATCAGCGTGCCGCGTGACGGCGGCCCGTTGCGATGTGCGGCCCTGCGATGTACATATGTGGATGGTTCCCTCTGCGGAGCTCGTGAGGTGCTGGTAACGAATCCCTTACAAGCAATAGAACCCGGGAGGTAAAGCCCCGACCGAGAGCTAGGCCCGGAACATTCTCACCGGGAAGCCGGAGGTCGTGGCAAGCCGCCCACCTAGCTACGGCTAGGGGTTCGGGCTACGCAAATTCCCACGGCTCGAGCGGTAAGGAACCCATGAACGGGTCGATGCAAAAACATCGACCCGTTCGCCTTGTGGATCGCCGCGCACGATCTCCGGGCCACCCGGAGCTTCCGTGGCGCTGGAGAAATCCCGCGCGGTTGCATCACGCCCGCGCGAGGCGGAGCGACGCAGGCCCGGACCGGAATCGCGGCGTGTGCTCGGTCCTTCCGTCGAAGGCGCGTCTCGGCTACCGTCTCGGGGCGTGATGCAGAAGCTCGCAGATCCCATCGCAAATTCCCGGTCGGTGCGTCGGCGGACCGCCCGGACAATCCTGGTCTCCCTCGTGCTTTCCGCGGCGTTGGTCGTGCCGGCGACCGCGGACGCCGCGAAGGTCAAGGGCGCCGTCAGCGGATTCCGGGCACTCGTCAATCCTGTCTGGAACGACGCCAAGGATCCAAAGAAGCACGGCTACTCGTTTCGCGAACCGGTGCCGACGGTGCGCGCCGAGTTCCGCAGGTTGTTTCCGCACATTCCCAAGGAGCTGTGCGTCGCGGCGCTGTCGACGGAAAAGCAGAAGCCGCACAAGCCGATCCTGATCCGCGTCGGCGGAGGTCGGACGACGCCGGTGACGATCGTCGTACCGCCCGGGACGCGGCTCCAGTTCCAGAACACCGATCCGTTCAAGCATCGCTTGTACGGCGTGAAGATCTCCACATTCCAGCCCGGCGACACGGTCAAGGGCGGCACGCGCGACTGGTCCGTGCCCGGTCCGGGCGTGTTCGAGATCCGCGACGAGCTGGCCCCCAGCTTGCGCATGTGGATCATCGGCGAGACCAACGTGGCCGCGATCGCGTACCCGTCGATGAAGGGCGAGTTCCTGCTGAACGTCGAGGAGCCCGGTGACTACACGATCCAGGCGTACTTCGCCGGCAAGAAGGTGGGCCCGCCGAAGACCGTGACGCTCAAGGGCGGCGACGTGGACATCTCGAAGACGCCGATCAAGGTGGCGGAAGAGAAGAAGGAGAGCGACGACGCGAAGAAGGACGACGCCGCGGGGAAGGGCAAGTAGATGCTGCTCTCCCGTTTCTGGTACGTCCTGCTGGCGTTCGCGCTGGGCACCGCGGCGTTCGTGCTGTTCCTGGCGCAGAGCATGTACAACCGCGCCGGCGCGCGCACGATGGGCGAGGGCCTGTCGGCCGACAGCCAGGTCGTCTCCTGGTACCTGAAGGACGACGCTCGCGAACGCTCCGCGCAGCTGATCAAGTTCGCGCTGAACCAGGACATCGCGAAGTACCTGGCGAAGTCCAGCGAGAGCGAGTCGAAGATCCCGTCCGACGCCAAGGACAAGGTCGCCGCGGCGCTCCGCAGCGTGAACGACAAGATCCCGAAGGACGAGGCGTTCGACGCCGTCTTCGCCGTGGACCAGGAAGGGCGCGTCGTCGCCTTCGTCGGCTACGAGCAGGCCAGCGGCATGGACGACTTCGAGCTGGGCGGCTACCCGGTCGTCGCCGACGCGTTGCACGGCTACATCCGCGACGACACGCTGGTGCTCGATCGCGTGTACCGCGTCGTGGCGCGGCCCGTGGAGTACGATCTCGGGCAGCTGCCCGCCGGCGCGATCATCGGCGCGCGCATCGTCGACGACCGTTTCGCGCATGCGCTGTCGATGCGGACCGGTGCCGCCGTGGCGTTCTACGCGAACGGCCAGCGCGTCGCCGCCGGCGCGCCCGAGGGCTTCGACCAGAGCCAGCTCGATCAGATCGTCGCCGATCTGTCGAACCTCCAGGGCGACAAGGACTACCAGGACAAGGGCCGCAGCAACGTGCGCACGATCGGCGGGCTGCTCGGCGTGGTCTACGCGCGCCTGCCCGGCGAGGCGTGGGATCTCGGTGCCGGCTACGCCGTGGGCCGGCTGCCGTACCACGTCGACGGGCCGCTCGGGTTCTTCAACAAGGCCGACGACGTCGACAAGAAGAGCGCGAACATCCTGGTCGTGCTGCTACTGGTGCTGATCGCCGCGGGGCTCGGGCTCTTGTTCTCGGTATTCGAGCACACCATTCCGATCGGCATCTTCAAGCGCGAGGCGCAGCGGCTCGCCAAGGGCGAGACGGACCAGATGCAGCCGAGCCGGTTCCGCGGCGTGTTCCGCAAGATCGCCTCGGACCTCAACGACGGTATCGATCAAGTGGCCGCCAAGGGCGGGGTTCCGCGCCGGGCCGCCGACCTCAAGCAGGTGCTCGGCGACATCCCGGATCAGCCGCAGATGAGCGCGTTCAGCTTCCCCGGCGAGACGTCGTCGCCGGATCTCTCGCCGCCGTCCGATTCGACGGCGTCCGACCGACCGCGTCCGCCGCTGCCGCGTGCGCCGTCGTCGCCGAGCCATCCGCGTGCGGCGCCCGTCAGCGCGCCCAGCGCGAGCGACAACGGAGCGAGTCCCAAGCCGCCCCCGCCGCGCCGTCCCGCGCCGCCCGGTCGGCCCGGGGCCGCGCCAGCCGGCGACGAGTCCGATTGGCACAAGGTCTACGACGAGTTCGTCGCCACCAAGAAGCAGTGCGGCGAGAACACCGAGGGCTTCACCTACGAGAAGTTCGAGCAGACGCTGAAGAAGAACCGTGACGCGCTGGTCCAGCGCCACGGGGCGAAGCGCGTCAAGTTCAGCGTGTACGTCAAGGAAGGCAAGGCTGCGCTCAAGGCCAGCCCGATCAAGGACTGAGCCCAGCGTATTTGGAGGACGAGTGAAGCAGCGAATCGCGCTCGCCGGAGCGCTCGTAGCCGGCGCGGCGCTCTACGCAGAGTCTGCCTCCGCAACGGACGCCATGCGCTTCCCCGACAACGGGACGGAGCAGATGGGCCGCAGCGGTGCTTGGGTGGCGCGCGCGAGCAATCCGCTGGCGACGCTGTACAACCCCGCCGCGCTCCCTACCCAGGGGACCGGCGTGCTGCTCGACGTGAACGCGGTGTTCTTCAAGGAGTGCTTCACGCGCGCCGGGCCGGGCAGCACCGTCACCCTCGGCGCCAGCGGGGCGGCGAAATACCCGACGACCTGCAACGACAACAGCGGAACCCCGTCGCCGCTACCGTCGGCGGCGTTCGCGTGGCGGGTCACGGACAAGCTGGGGCTCGGCTTTTCCGTCAGCCCGCCGAGCCTTTATGGCCACACGTCGTTCCCCGAGACGATCCCGATCTCCTACCAGAGCGCCTCCGGTCGTACGATCTCCACCCAGGTCGCCTCGCCCCAGCGCTACATGCTGCTCGACCTGAACGGCGTCGTCCTGAACCAGACGCTGTCCGCGGGCTACTCGATCACAGATCGCCTGCACGTCGGCGCCGGCTTCATCTGGGGCGTCGGCTCGCTCGACGTGACAAGTACGACCATGAGCCTGCCGCCGGACAACCAGGTGCAGGACAACCCGACTGCCGACATCTGGGCGAAAGTGCATGCGTCGGACTGGTTCATTCCAGGCGTCGTGGTCGGCGTGCTGTACTCGCCCCTCGATCAGCTCGACATCGGGCTGTCTGTCACCGCGCAGGAAGCCCTGGACGCGCACGGTGACCTCACCGCAAAAGCGAACTACTGGACCGACCGCGGTAGCGTGTCCGGCAATCCGACGGTGACCCAGAGCACCGGCACGGCGCACTTCAAGCTTCCGAACCCGTTCGACGTCCGGCTCGGCGCGCGCTTCCACATGCCGAGCGCCGGCGGCAAGCTGGTGATGGACGGCGGCAAGAGTGTCCGCGATCCCCTGGTCGATGACTTGTTCGACGTCGAGGTCGACGGGTCGTACACGCGAAACAGCGTCTACAAGAGCGTGTACCTGCGCTTTCCCCAGACGCCGCCGATCCCGATCCAGGGTACGGGCGGTGTCGTGCCGCCGAACGGCGACGTCGCGATGAACCTCACGGGCGACACCATCGGCGTCCGCGTCGGCGGCGACTACAACGTGCTGCCCGGCAAGCTCGCCGTTCGCGCCGGAGGCTGGTTCGAGCCATCGGTCCAGCACGCACAGGATCTCAACGCCACGGTGGTCGCCAGCCAGCGCATCGGCGTCTCGGGCGGCGCGACGTACCGACTGGGCCGCTTCGACCTCGAGGCCGGGTACATGCACGTGTTCTTCGCCACGCAGGACAACGGCGGCAACGGCGACATCCGCGCGCTCAGCGGCAAGGCCAGCGCGATGCCCGTCGCCTACCGCTCGCCGTACCCCATCAACGGGGGCAAGCTCACCGCCAGCGCCAACATCGTCTCGCTCGGCGCGACGATGCATTTCTGAGCGCCAGCCGGCCGGGAGCGGGCGAAACCACGGCCTTTCGCCGCGCGTAATTGAAGTCCCGGCCGCGCCGGGTGAATCACTACGAAGCCCTGACGGCGACGCTTGGGGCGCGCCGCCGCCTTTGCTAGGAAGGCTCTCCCATGAGTGAACCCACGCTCCACAATGTGCTCATCATCGGGTCCGGCCCGGCCGGCCTCACGGCCGCCGTCTACGCGGCGCGCGCCAACCTGAACCCGGTGTGCGTCGAGGGCTTCAGCGCCGGCGGCCTGATCCCCGGCGGTCAGCTCATGTTCACGACCGACGTCGAGAACTACCCGGGCTTCCCCACCGGCGTCACGGGGCAGGAGCTGATGCTCAAGTTCCGCGAGCAGGCGGAGCACGCCGGCACGGAGATCATCACCGCCGACGTGACCAAGGTCGACTTCTCCGAGCGCCCGTTCAAGGTCTGGGTCGGTGAGGACGAGGACATCCTGCACCTGGCCAAGACGGTGATCATCGCCACCGGCGCGCGCGCGAACTACCTCGGCCTCGACAGCGAGGAGAAGCTCAAGAACAAGGGCGTGAGCGCCTGCGCCGTGTGCGACGGCGCGCTGTTCCGCGGCGAGGACGTCGCGGTGATCGGCGGCGGCGACACGGCGATGGAGGAGGCGAGCTACCTTGCCGGCTTGTGCAAGAGCGTCACCCTGATCCACCGCCGGGACGAGTTCCGGGCGTCCAAGGTCATGCAGGACCGCGTGGAGAAGAGCGACAAGATCCGCATCCTGCGCAGCCACGTGGTCGAGGACGTGCTCGACCCGTCCAAGGACAGGGTCACGGGTCTCCGCGTCAAGGATCTCAAGTCCGGCGACACCAGCACCCTCGACGTCGGCGCGATGTTCGTCGCCATCGGCCACACGCCGATGACCGATCTCTTCAAGGGCCAGCTCGAGACGCATCCGAATGGCTACCTGAAGGTGAAGCCCGGCAGCACCGTCACCAGCGTCCCGGGCGTGTTCGCCGCGGGCGACGTCGCGGACTGGACGTACCGCCAGGCCGTGACCGCGGCGGGCACGGGCTGCATGGCCGCCCTCGACGCCGAGCGCTGGCTCGGCGCGAACGGCGGGCACTGAGCCAAGTCGCGCCCGGCGCGAACGGCGAGCACCGAGCGCGATCCGGCGTGCCGTCCGACGCGGTTCCGCGCCGCACCGACACCCCCGCCTGCGTGGTAGAACCGGGAGCCATGGCCGGCGACGCCGACGACCCCCGGACGGAGCTCCACGACCTGGCGTCGGCGCTGCTCGCCCACGCACAGTGGCTGGCCGCGACCGGCGCGCCCGGGCTCGACCGCGCCACCGCGGAGCTCGCCCGCGCCCGAGGGGGAGACCTCGCCGCGGATCCCGCAGCTGGCTCCCGGCCTCGAGAGGATGCCGGTCCGGCGCGGAACCACAGCGTTGCGGCGCATGAGCCGTCGTTGCCGGTGCGGGGAGCGCAGGCGGAACCGCCGCGCGCCGCCGGAGACCGCGGCGCTGTGACCGCGGAGCCATCGCTGCCAACGTCCCGGCGAGCGGAGGCGGAGCCGCGGAGCGTGCCGTCGGGCGATCGAGCCGCGGCGTCGGCAGCCGTCGCGGCGCCGGTCGCGGCGTCCGTCGTCGCGACGGGTGGGCTCGATCCGGTGGAACGCCACCGGCGCCTGGTCACGCTGGCGCAGGAAGTCGCCGGCTGCACCGCGTGCGCCCTGCACCAGACCCGTACGCAGACCGTGTTCGCACGCGGCAACGGCGCGGCGGGTCTGTGCTTCATCGGCGAGGGTCCCGGCGCGGACGAGGACGAGCAGGGCTTTCCGTTCGTCGGCAAGGCCGGCCAGCTCCTCGACCGCATGATCACGGCGATGGGCCTCGAACGCGACGCGGTCTACGTCTGCAACATCGTGAAGTGCCGGCCGCCGGACAACCGCAAGCCGCAGCCCGACGAGGTGGCGGCCTGCCGCTCGTTCCTGGAGCAGCAGCTCGAGCTGCTCGAGCCGAGTGTGATCGTCGCGCTCGGGGCGACTGCGGTGCAGGGGTTGCTCGGCACGACCGAGGGCATCACGCGTCTGCGCGGCAAGTGGAAGCTCTACAAGGGGCGTATCGCCGTGATGCCCACGTTCCACCCGGCGTATCTGCTGCGCACGCCGAGCGCCAAGCGCGCGGTGTGGGAGGACTTGCAGACCGTCATGCGTCAGCTCGGCCGCCCCATCCCCGATCGGAAATGACTGGGGCGCGGCTCAGGCGCTCGGTGCCGGCGCTGACGCGCGGCGCGCTCGTGCTGATCGGACTGTCGCCGTTCATCCCGCGCTTGGTGCGCGGCGTGCCACTGCTGTCCGCCTTCGGCGACGGGCTCGAAGCCTGGTTCGCGTTCCAGTGCAACCGCGATCCGGCGCGTTCGTTCCAGCTTCTGGGCGAGCTCTTGCCGGTGTGCGTGCGCTGCCTCGGGATCTACCTCGGGCTCGGTCTGGGCGCGCTGATCGAGCGGCCAAGGCTCGGTGTCTGGCCGCTCCGGATCTGGGTCGGAGTCGCCGCCATCGCGATGCTGCTCGACGTCGCGACCGAGGCTCTCGCCATGCGCCCGCCGTGGTGGCCGCTACGTCTAGCGACCGGGCTCGCGCTCGCGTACCCGGTGGGCGCGGCGCTGGTCGCCGCCGCGCGCGATTTCGCCGCGGGTCCCGACGCGCCGGCTCAGAGCCCGAACACGTAGCCCAGCGACGGCTCGATCACCTGGCCCGACGTGGGCAGCATGAACATGATGTTCACGTTGAGCTGCAGGCCGCTGTTCGGCGTGAGCGCGTACATGGCGCCGCCGCCGATGGTGATAAAGCTCTGCCCGAGCTTCTTGTAGGCGTCGAGGGACCGCTGCGTCCCCGTGTTCTGGCCCGGGGCGCCGTTCACGCAGGCGTCGTCGGTCAGGGGGCAGTCGACGATCGTCACCGGGAGCTTCGCGTCCACCTGCGCCATGCCGCCGCCGAGGGCGACGTACGGGCGCAGGCCCTTCTTCGCCAGGACGTTCTTGCCGATCCAATACGACAAACGCGCTTCGGCGTGGAACGGCAAGAACGACTTGCCGTTGGAGTCCGGGCCGCCGTTGAAGGCGTAGCCGAGGCGTGCACCGAGCATGATGTTCGGCGTAATCGCGCGATCATACGAGAGCATGACGCGCGCGGTTGCCAGCGAGAAGCCGGTGGTGATGCTGTCGGCGCGACCCGGCTCCGGTACGCCTGCGTACTGCGTGCCGCTCTCCGGACCGTCCGTGTAGAAGCATGCGTAGCCGCTGTTGGCCTGGCTATCGACCGAGCACACGTCCGTGCCGCCGATGATGGCCATGTCGAGCGCGGCGTGGACGCCGATCCAGTTCTTCTTGTACGGACCGCTCGGGCCGCCGCCGCCGCCGCTCTGGCAGGTGCCGGCGATGCACTTGCCGGTGGCGCAATCCGCGTCGATGTCACACGCCTGCGCGGTGTCGCACTGTCCGTTCGCGCACACGAGCCCCGACTGGCACTCCTGCGTCTCGCCGCAGGAGTCGCCCCAGACCTTGCTGCCGCGCTCCTGGTTTTGCGGGCACTGCGGCCCCGTCATGCCCGGCGGGCACTCGATCTTCGCCTTGCAGCGGTCGGGCGCGTCCTTGTCCGGGTATGCCGGCGCCTCGGAGTCCGTGTGGGCCTTGATCGCGAACTCGACCGGCTTGCTCTTGCTTCCCCAGCTGTCGACGGTGTCGCGGTCCTTGTCTTGAACCCGGACGTACAGCTTGAGCGGGCCGACCAGCTCGGTCCCGGAGCACGGGACCTCCCCCTGCCAGTAGTCGCCCTTGTGGTGCATCTTGACGGTCTTCCAGCTGTCTTCGCCGAAGGCCTTGTACTTGAGCTCTCCCCGGACGGCGCCTTCCTCGTCGGTCGTGCAGCTCACCGGGATCACGCGCCGCGTTTGCACTTCCCGCACTTCGGGCGTGCACGTCATGCTGCCCGCCTCGTCCTCGGTGTGCCTGTGCTTCTTGGGTTTCTCGGTGGGCGTCTCCGCGGGGGGCTCGGTCGTGCCGCCGCCGCCCGCCGATACCGATTCGAACGTCTTCTTGGTCTCGGGCGTGGCAAGCGCGCCGTCGAGCTTGACGTTGGGATCGATGTCGACCGCCTTCTGGAACGCCTCCTTGGCGCCGGCCTGGTCGCTCTTGCCGCTGCCACGCACGACGCCGACGTACATCCACGCCTTGGCGATCACGGCCGGGCTGCACTTGTCGCCGCAGGCCTTGATGGTGCCGGTGAGGATCGCCTCGGCCTTGTCGAACTGCGTCGCGAGGTAATACTGGTTGATCGCCTCGTCGATCTTCTCGCCCGCCGCCTTGTCCCTCGGCGCAGACAGCGCAGCGGTCGACACGAGCGTAACGAGCAGGAAAAAAAACAAGCTGGCGGATCGGCGATGCACTGAGGGGTCCTCCGGGAGAGGTGGCTTCCGCTGTTCGGACTTCGGGTTGGACGTATTCCAGACTGGGGCGGTTGAGGTCGGGCACGGGCGACGCGCACCCGTGCGCGATAGGCGCTACTTCGAAGGCTTCGGGCAGCCGGGCTTGACGCCCTCCGTCCGAACGAATTGGACGCGGCGGTTGAGGGCGCGGTGCTGGGCAGTGTCGTTCGGCACCAAGGGCCGCTCGAAGCCGTAGCCGTGCGACGTCAGGCGGTCGTGGGCCACGCCGTGCTCGACCAGATAGGTCATGACGGCGCCCGCGCGCTTGTCGCTGAGCGTCTTGTTGTAGGCCGCGCTGCCCTTGTTGTCGGTATGGCCCTGGACCTCGATCTTGATCGTCGGGTTCTTCTGCAGGGCGTCGACAACGGCGTCGAGCACCGGGTAGCTCTCGCTCCGGATCTTGGCCTTGTTGAACTCGAAGTGGATCTGCTGCGTGATCTTGATCTCGCAGTCGGTCATCACCACCAGGGCCGGCTTGGTCGGACAGCCCAGCGGTTCCTTCGTCGACGAACCGACCTCGTTCGGGCACTGGTCCTTCAGGTCGGGGACGCCGTCCTTGTCGTTGTCCGGGTCGGGACAACCGTCGTCGTCCTCGTAGCCGTCCGGATCCTCGGGATCGTTCGGGCACTTGTCCTTGGCGTCCGGGATGCCGTCGAGATCGTTGTCGACGTCGGGACAGCCGTCGTCGTCCAGGTAGCCGTCCTTGTCCTCCGGTTCGAGGATGCAGGAATCGGTGGAGTCCGGGATGCCGTCGCCGTCGGTGTCGGGATCGTCGGGACAGCCGTCATCGTCCTGGTAGCCGTTGAAGTTCTCCGGCTCGTCCGGGCACTTGTCGTCGGGATCAAGATAGCCGTCGCCGTCGCGGTCGCCGGGAGCCGGCTTCGGCTTGGCCTTCGGCGCTTCGACGAAGCCGCGCTCGGCGCAGTACTGCGGCGGCGAGAGGAAGTTCGCGGCATGCGCGTTCGGCTCGGCGATCCACAAGTGCTTCTGCGCCTTGGACACGAAGCCCTGGTCGAGCTCCAACGTCGCGAACTCGAGATGGCTCTGAGCGAGCGCGAGTTCGCGCGGCGCGCAGCGCACGGCACCGTTGCGCTCGGCCTGCTCCGTGATCTTGGTGAGGCCTTCGATCTGACCGCGCAGTCGCGGCGCCTGTGCGCACGCGCTGGGAAACACGAGAGCGGAAACCACTGCGACGACCAGATACCTGAACAGTCGTCGCGTCATCGGCCGGCCTCCCGGTGCGCTTCGCGCGCGAGGCGGATCGCCTTGTCCGCGTACTCTTCACTCGCCTCGGCAAGGTCCGTGGCGTCGCCGTAGTCCGCTTCAGCGGCTTCCTGCTCGGCTTTCGTCAGGTGCTCGCTCGCGTAGTAGTACTCGTACGGCGCGTACTTCTCGGCGCCGAGCTCCTTGGCTTCTTCCAACTTGCTCGACGCGGAGTTGGCCTGGATCGCGTACAGCGTGTTGCCACACGCGGGTGTGCAGAGGATCAACCCCGCAAGCCCGGCCAGCGACATCCAGCGGATGCGACGACGGCACGGGAAATCCGTCACCGACTCGTGCGCGCAACTCTTCTTGCCCATCGACAACCCCGGCGACAACGCCCGTTTTTCGCTTCGGACGCTACCAACGCGGAGATTACCCCGTCAACAAGTGACTCGTCGTGGGCGCGCTTCCCGTGCTCGCGAGCCAGCCCGGAGGCGCTGGAACTTTCCAGCCAGGCGGAACGCACCTCCGACCCAGCCCGCGCCTGCGGCCTGGCTGGCCGTCTGCCGGCGGAAGATTGCTACCGGAACGCGCCGGCGTGCCGACGGGTCAGACGCGGCGGAAGACGCCTACGACCTTGCCCAGGAGCATGGTCGAACGGAAATCTGTGGCGCGGACCAGGATTGGCGCCATCTGGGCGTTCGCGGGCTGGAAGCGCACGTAGTCTTTCTCGGGGAAGTAGTACTTCACCGTCGCCTCGTCACCGATGAGCGCGACCACGATCTCGCCGCGCTCGGCCGTGGACTGCTTCTTGACGAAGATGTAGTCGCCGTTGAGGATTCCGGCCTCGATCATCGAGTCGCCGCTCACCCTGAGGCCGAACACGTCGCGGCCACCGCGAACGAGCATGCGGTCGATGCGAACCGTGTCGATGACGTTTTCGTCGGCAAGGATCGGCGCTCCCGCTGCGACGCGGCCGACCACCTGGATCTCGACAAGATCGTCGTCGTTGCTCGGGCGAGCCGTCGCGGGCAGCGCGGCCTCGATGAGCTTGAGGGCGCGACTCTTCATGTCCTCGCGAGTCAGGTAGCCCTTGCGCTCGAGAGCGCGGAGGTGGTCGTTCACCCCGTTGGTCGAGCGAATGCCCATGAACTCGCCAATCTCCCGGAGCGTGGGCGGGTAACCGCGTTGCTCGATCGATGAACGGATGAAATCCAACGTCTGCGCTTGGCGCTTGGTGAGACCCTGCATGGCGTCGGAACAATACTGAACGGGTGTGAGCCCGTCAAATTCTGTGCAGACGCCAGGCATTTTCCCGGCAATTACCGGGCATTTCGCCTACGCCCCCAAAGCATCTCCTTCGGGGTTCGGCCGCGGCGCCGGCGCTAGAAGCGGCCGCTGATCGACAGGAACGTCAGCTTGTCCGTCGTCTCGCGCAGGCGCGACACCAGCATGCGCACGATGCTCCACAGGACCTCGTACGCGAGATCCTTGTGTAGAAATAGCAGGTCGTCGAAGCCGTCTTTCGGGATCGCGAGCAGGCGGCAGCGCTCGTGGACGCGGGCGTCGGCCGAACGGGGCGACTCGTCGAGCAGCGCCATCTCGCCGAAGATCTGCCCGGCGCCGAGCACGGCGAGGGCCTCCTCGCCCATGCCAGGCACTTCCCGGCTGATCCGCACCTTGCCTTCGAGGATCAGGTACAGCTTGTCGCCCGCGTCGCCGTGCTGGAAGATCTTCGTGCCCAGCGCGTGGCTCTCCTCGGTCGCGACTTTCGCGATGAGATCGAGCGCCTCGGGCTTCAGGCCCGAGAACAGGTCGATCTTGCTGAGCTGCTCCAGCCGCTCGCTCATGAGGTTCGCGTGACAATAGTTCAGCGCGACCGATACCGCTACAAACGCTCGCGCCTTCAGCGATTGAAGCGCACCGTGATCGGCGGCGTCGTACGCGTCGTAGGCTGACCGGTCTTGTCCAGCCCCACGCTGTACGATCGGCTCATCGCGCACTGGCGGGCCATGCGCCCGAAGCCGTGGCCGGGGTCGCTCAACACGCTGACCGAGCGCGCCCGCCCGTCCGTACCGACGGTGACCACCAGGCTCACCGCCGCGTAGTCGACCTGGTCTTGATCGGCCTCGGGCGGGAACGGGCAGCTCCAGTTGTTGCTGCTCGGACGCGGCGCCCGGGACAGATCCTTGGCGGGCGTGGCGGGCGCGGCCGGCCCCGGTCGGGTCCCGGTGCCGGCGGGGGCACCCTTGCCGGCATTCGGATCGTATACGGCTTGCTTCGACGTCCCGGCGCTCGCCGTGGTGCCGCCGGCATAGCGATCGCCGTCGCCCGTGACGAAGCCGTCACCCGTGAGATCGACCGGCTGGTCCGGGTCCGGTGGCGCGGTCAGCACCTTGCCGGCCTGCGCCGCAGCAGGTGGGGGAGGCTCGTTCGACTTCGGGGCGGCCTGCGGCGCGGCCGTCGGCGGCGGGGTTGGCGCGGTGGGTTCCGGCGGCGCCGCCGGTTCCGGCGGCGGAGGGGGCGGCGGCGCCTCGACCTCGTAGGTGGTGCGAAGATTGTCGAGGACCGAGCTGCGTACGTCGGCCGCGAAGCTGCTCAGCGCGACGAGCGCCGTGATCGCGCCGAGCAGTCCGACGAAGTGGAGCGCTATCGCGCCGAGCAGGCCCAGCGCGAGCGCGAGCCGATCTCGGCCGCCGAGCGCGAGCGTCGGCGCCAGCGGATCGCGGCGCGCGGCGTGGGGGGTGCGTGCCTCCGCCGCGCGGGGGCGCGAGCTGCTCGGCGGCGCGGAGTCCACGGCGAGGGTCATGCTCCTGCCCGGCGGCGGTTGGGCGACGACCCGTCCGGCAGCGCCGCTCCGGCGCCGGAGCCGCTCCCCCGGTTTTCGATCGGGTCGAACATCGGTTCGGGATCTACTTCGACTTTTCCTTCGTGGTCTCGACGGGGACGTCCTCGCTGGCCTTGGAGACGGCGAACGCGATCTTGGCGACGCCGTGGCGCTTGAGGATGTCGAGCACGTGGATCACCCGTCCGTGCTCCACCTTGCGATCCGCGCGGATGACGGCGCGCAGATCCTTGTTCCTGGCGCGGGCGGCCTTGGCCAGTCCGCCGATGGCCTCGTCGTTCGTCACCTTCTTCGAGTCGACGAAGGTCTGGCCGTCGGCCGTCAACTCGATGGAGAAGACGGTCTGGATCTGCTCGCCGGAAGCCGCCTTCGGCAGGTCCATGGGCATCCCCTGCGAGACGATGATCTTCGCGGTGACCATGAAGATGATGAGCAGCACCAGCGTGACGTCCACCAATGGCGTCACGTTGATGCCCGTGATCATCCCGTCATCGTCGTCGCCTGCGCCGCCGGCCATTCAGTCCTCGCCGTCCTCTTCTTCGTCGTCCGCGGGGCGTTTCTTCGCCGGCGACGCGCGTTTCGCCGGTGCGGGGGTGGTGTCGACCGTGTCCACCGCCACCAGATGGGCCATGAGAACCCGGGAGAGCGCGTCGGTATTCGCGAGGATGCTCTTCGCGCGCCGCATGAACACGTTGTACATGGCGACGGCGGGGATCGCGACGGCCAGGCCGACGGCGGTGGCGACGAGGGCCTCGGCGATGGAAGCCATGACCGCCGCCGGCGCCGTGGCGCTGGCGGCCGCGGCGGCGTTGGTGCCCTGCTTGCCGAGCTGCTCGAACGCCTTGACCACGCCGATGACGGTGCCGAACAGCCCGATGAAGGGCGCGTTGTTGCCCAGCGTTCCCAGGTAGGCCAGGCGACGTTCGAGCTTGACGCGCTGCAGGGCCGCCGCGCCCTTCATCGCCTCCTCCGCGGCGCGGGCGCCGCGGTCCGCCTCGAGCATGCCGGCGACCACGACCGCCGCCTCGGCGCTTGGCGACGCCTCGAGATCGCGGCGCGCGGCGTCGATGTCTCCAGAGCGGAGCTGATCCCGCAGCCGGCTCGCCAGACGCGCCAGGTCGTCCCGGAGGCTCCAGAAGAACCAGGCGCGCTCCAGCATGATCGCGACGGAGAGGACGCTCAGACCGATCAGCAACCACATGACCCATGCGGCCCCGAAGTTCGTCATCAATCGCTGCAGCCACTCGACCAGATTCATCTCGAAAACCTCTCTCCGGGGCGCGAGTCGATCCCTGGGGTCATGTCGTCGCGGCGGCCAGGGGGATCCCGCCCGCGGCCGCGATCGCGTAGCACAAATCGAGGGAGTCCGGGCAGATGGGAGGGTTTGGCCGTGCCCGCGGGGCAACCCGGTGACGCGCATGCGACATTCGCAGCCGGCGGCGGACCCCCGGGGCCGGCGGGGCCGGCTACAGCTCGTGCGGCATGAGGTCGTGCGGCGAGCGGAAGAACTGCTGCGGCGAGTACGCTTCCAGGCACGACACCCGGCGGGTGTAGATGTCCGAGTACGTCTCGACCTGCAGGCCGAACATGCTCATCTCGGCGTCTTCCTTGAGCAGCGAGCCCCAGTAGGGATGGAAGAGCCGATCGACGCGGTCGGCGAGCACGCTGTTCTCGTGGTCGATGCTGCGGAGCGCGCCGCGGACGCGATCGAGCGCGCGCTTGGTGCGGACCTTCTCCGCTTGGCTATCGGCACCGTTGCTTTCGCGCCGCGCGAGCTCCTTGAAATGGGACTGGTAGAAGCGCAGCTCGTCCTCGAGATGATCGCGTTGTTCCTCGAGCGCGCGCTGGCGGGCGAGGTCGCCGATGCACGTCTCGTGGGCGGCGATCTCGGCATCGAGCTCCTGGATGATCATCGCCGTGCGCCACGACGACTCCTTCTTCGAGCGCAGCATGTCGCCGTAGATGTGGTCGCCGACGTACAGCACGTTCGAGCCGGTGAGATCGAGCAGCCGCTCGAACTCGAGCAGGTTGCCGCCCTCGTACACGCGGCCGCGTTCGAGCTGCCCACGTACGTTGCGCAGGATCTCGCCGTCGCGCTCCATGAGCGGGCGGCCTTCCTTGAACCACAACGGCTTCTGCGCCGCGACGACGATCGTGTCGAAGTAGTGCCGCCACGAAGGATACTCGGGCATCGCGGAACCGATCAGGTACGTCATCATCTGATCGGTGTAGGGCCACGGCGAGTTGGTCAGCAGGAACAGCTTCTTGCCGGCGGAGCGCAGCTTGTGCAACGTCCGCGCGAGCTCCGCGTCGCGATCCACGAAGCGCGACAGCTCGGCGGTGACGACGCCGTAGACGGTGCCGTCGCGGTGCGCCTCGTCGATCGAGTTGCGAACGTCGGAGAACAGCCGGTCGTAGTCGATGCGCTCGCCGCGCCGTTCCATGGCGTCGATGATTGCCGCGTAGCTGGTGACCTCGCTGAGCGCGAACAGCGTGTCGATCCAGTGATAGCGCGACGTGTGCGGCCGGATGCGGCGGTGATGGTAGAGCTCGACGATCTCGTCGCGCGAGAGCCGACGCATGCCGTGGTAGCCCTTGTGGACGACCTTGTAGCGGTCCATTTTCAGGATGTGGCCGTGCCGCTTGTCCACCAAGAGCCCGCGGATCGGGAAGCGCGTGTCGTGGGGGAGCTTGCTCAGGTAGGCCGGGTATCCCCGCTTGATCAGGTTTCGCGCGGTCAGCTCGATGCTGAGCGTGTCCATCGCCAGCTGGTTGTAGATCGCCAGCGTGTAGTCCATGTCGAAGCCGACCCAGTCGATGCCCGACATGCGCAGGTTGCGGTTGACGAACACCCGGTCCGCACGCGGGATCCCCAGGCCGTTCGCGACGTCGTTGGACACGCCCGGCAAGGGCAACAGCAGCTGTCGCGAGTCGGGCAGCGTACGCGGATCGGGATTCATGAGGTTCTCGCGCGTTCCCGCAGGCCGACGCCGTGCCCTGCGACCGTCGCGTCGAGCTCGATGCGCGGACCGTGACGCCCGGGCCCGCCGTGAGTCGGGGCGTTCCGCATGAACAGGGGCGTGTCGAGGTCGACGAAATCGAAGCCGCCGATGCCCGCGGCGAGGCACGCCGACACGCCCATCGCGAGCGTCGTCTCCACCATGCCACCCACCATCAGCCCGAGTTGGCACGCGCGCGCCGTCGCGATCATGTCCATCGCCTCGGCGACGCCGCTCTTCATGATCTTCACGTTCACGACGTCGGCAGCACGGTGCTCGGCGAGGTCGGCCACGTCCGCCGCGCTGCGGGCGCTCTCGTCGGCGGCGACCGCCACCTTGCCGCGCTCGCGCACGGCACGCAGCGCGTCGAAATCCCCGGCCGGGGTCGGTTGCTCGAACAGCACAATCCGCCGGCGGAGCGGGGCTAGCGCCTCGAGCAACGCGATGGCTTCATCCGCCGTCAGGCTCGCGTTGGCGTCGAGCACGAGGCGCGCCGCCGGAGCGGCGGCCGCGACCTGCCGCAGGCGCTCCGCGTCGTGGTCGAGCGGCACACCGCCGACCTTGACCTTGAGTGTGGAAAAGCCCTGCGACGCGGCTCGTCCGGCGGCGTCCCGCGCGGCGTCGGGCGTGCCCGTCGGCACCGTGATGTCGGTGTCGAGCGCGCTCACCGCGCCGCCGAAGAAGCTCCAGAGCGAGATCCCGGCGGAGCGGCACAGCGCGTCGAGCAGGGCGCTCTCCACGGCGCAGCGCGCGCTGGGCGCGCGAGGCGCCAGCTCGCCGAGCAGTGCCGCCACGTGCCGCCAGCGGGCGCCGTCCATCCCCCGGAGCGGCTCGCTCGCCGCTGCGACGGCCGCGAGGGCGTCCGCCTGGGTCTCGCCGTTGACCGCCGGGAACGGCGCGGCCTCGCCCAGGCCGACGCTGCCGTCGTCGAGCCGCACGCGCACCGCCACGTTCTCCGCGGCCAGCTGGGCGCCCGTGGCGATGCCGAACGGTTCGACAAGCTCCACATCGAGCGGCTCGGCGCTCACTTCGACGATCGACGGCATGAGTGGTCGGAACGACGATCGTAGCCGGCCTGCCCGATGTCGTCCAACTGCGCTACGATCCGGGTGGCCATGCGTCCGTTCGTCGTGCTCGTCACCGGCGACCCCGTCGCACGCGCGCGCGAGGCGCGTGGCGACTACCCGTCGCTGATTCGCGCCGCCACAAACAACAGCTGGACCGGTCCCTGGAGCGCGGTCGATTGCCGGACCGACGCGGCGTTGCCGCGGCTGGGCGAGTGCGCGGCGTTGGTCGTGACCGGCTCGGCCCAGAGCGTGACCGAGCGTGCACCGTGGATGGAGCGCCTGGGCGCGTTCCTGGTGGAAGCGATCGAGGCCGGCACGCCGCTGCTCGGCATCTGCTTCGGTCACCAGCTGATCGCCCAGGCGCTGGGCGGCGACGTCGGCATGAACCCGCGCGGCCGCGAGATGGGCACGGTCCAGCTCGAGCTCGTCGCGAGCGATCCGCTGCTGGAAGGCGCGCCGTTCGTCGCGAACATGTCGCACCAGGACGCCGTGCTGCGCCCGCCGCCCGGCGCCACGGTATTGGCGCGGAGCGCGCGTGACGCGTGCTCCGCGCTGCGCTTCGGCGAGCATGCGTGGGGCGTGCAGTTCCACCCGGAGTTCGATCAGCAGGTGACGCGCTGGACGATCGAGGCGCGTAGCGCGGCCTTGCGCGCCGAAGGCTTCGACACAAACGTGCTCGCGCGCGAGGCCGGCGAAGCGTTGCCCGGGCGCAGCGTGCTCGGGCGTTTCGTCGAGCTCACGCGACGTGACGCGTGAAGCTCGGTAGGCTCGCGAAGCGATTGGTGTGGTACTGCTCGTCGCCGAAGAGCGTGGACAGGATGTGCACGCGCTTGAAGTACAAGCCGACGTCGTGCTCGTCCGTGACGCCGATTCCGCCGTGCAGCTGGATGCCCTGGCGCGTGACGAAGCCGCCGCCGACCCAGAGCTGGATCTTGGCGGCGCTGATCGCGCGCATGCGCTCGGCGGCGTCTGGGTCGTCGGCCTTGATCATGGCCATGATCGCTGTGCCCTTGGCCAGCTCCGTCTCGACGAACATGTCGACCGCGCGGTGCTGCAGCGCCTGGAACGTGCCGATCGCCACGCCGAACTGCTTGCGCTGGGTGAGATAGTCGCGCGTCATCGCCAGCACGCTCTGCATGGCGCCCGAACCCTCGCAGCACACAGCCGCCGCGCCGAGGTCGAGTGCCTTCTCCAGCGTCGGCGCCGCCTGTCCCTCCGCGCCGAGTAGACGCTCCTTGCCGAGCTCGACGCCGTCGAGCGCGATCATCGCGCTCTTGTGGCCGTCCATCTGCTCGACCTTCTGCACGCGCACGCCCTTCATGCCCGGGTCCACCACGAACAGCGAGATGCCGTCGCGATCGCCCTCGGCGCCGCCGGTGCGGGCGCTGACCACGATGTGATCGGCGGCGTGGCCGTTCAGGACGAAGCGCTTGCTGCCGGAGAGCTTGTAGCCGGCGCCGCTCTTGTCGGCGCGCGTCGCGACGACGAGCGGGTCGTGACGACTGTTCGCCTCCGCCGTCGCGAGCGCCAGGCTCTGGTCGCCGGCCAGCGCTGGGGCCAGGAACTCCTCTTGTTGGTCCGGCGCGCCGGCCGCGAGCAGCGTCGCTCCGGCGGCGACCAACGGGACGTACGGCTCCGGCACCAGCGTGGTGCCGAACTGCTCGAGGATCAACCCGGCTTCCTGGAACGTCATGCCGGCTCCGCCGACGCCTTCCGGGAACATCACGCCGAGCCAACCGAGCTCGCCCATCTGTTTCCAGACGGCCTTGTCCCAGCCCAGCTCGCTCGCGCGAAGCTTGCGGAAGCGTTCGACCGGCGAGTCCTTCTTCACGAAGGACTGGACGGTGTCGACGAGCATCTTCTGGTCATCTGAAAGCTCGAAATCCATCTTGCTCTCTCTTTATGGCTGGCTTCTGGCTCCCAGGCGTCTCGTGACCCGGCCCGGGGCGGTCTCTCTCGAGGCGGCGGCTGCGCCCGGCGGCGCCAACAGCCGACAGCTAGGACGGCAGTCCCAGGATGTACTTCGCGATCACGTTGCGCTGGATCTCGTTCGATCCGGCGTAGATGGTGGCGGCGCGCAGGTAGTTCCACTGCGACGCCACCGACTGCTCGCGGTCCGGAATGACGCCGGCCGCGTTGAACCACGACAGCGAGTCGAGCCCCATGACCTCCATCGCGAGATCGAAGCACTCCTGCTGGATCTCCGTGCCGCGGAGCTTGAGGATGCTCGACTCCGGACCCGGCGCGTGGCCGAGCTGCGCGCCGGCGAGGGCGCGGTAGTTCGCCATGCGAAGCGCCTCGAGCTTCATCTCGAGGCGAGCGATCTTCTGCACGAAGCCCGGGTGCTCGATCAGCGGCTTGCCGTCGGCAAGCGTCTCGCTGGCGATGCGCTTCACGCGCATCAGCGTGCGGCCCGAGATGCCGACGCCGGCGACCAGGGTGCGCTCGTGCCCGAGCAGCGCCTTGGCGTAGGTCCAGCCCATGTTCAGCTCGCCGACCAGGTTCGCCTTCGGAACCTCGACGTTCTCGAACCAGGTCTCGCAGAACGCGAGGGTGTTGCCGGTCGTGAGGAACGGCTTCGCGACGATGCCCGGCGTCTTCATGTCGCACAGGATGAAGCTGATGCCCGACTGCTTCTTCACGTTCGGGTCGGTGCGCGCCAGGACGAAGATCCAGTCGGCGTACTGGGCGTAGGTCGTCCAGGTCTTCTGCCCGTTGAGCAGGAAGTGGTCGCCCTTGTCCTCGGCGCGGAGCGCCAACGACGCGAGGTCGCTGCCCGCGTTCGGCTCGGAGTAGCCCTGGCACCACACTTCCTCGCCGCTGAGGATCTTCGGCAGATAGCGTTGCTTCTGCGCATCGTTGCCGAACTGCATGATGAGCGGGCCGACCATCGCGAGGCCGAACGGCGACAGCCCCGGCGCGCCGCACAGCTCGAGCTCCTCGGAGAAGATGAAGCGCTTGGCCGCATCCCAACCGGGGCCGCCGTATTCCTTCGGCCAATGCGGCGCGACCCAGCCCTTCTGGGCGAGGATCTGGTGCCACTCCATCACCTCCTTCTGATCGAAGGCGGCGTCGCTCTCCGCCTTCGCGCGGAGGTGGGGCGGCATGGCCGAGCGGATCCACTCGCGGACCTCTTCGCGGAACGCGAGCTGCTCGGGCGAAAACGACATGTCCATGATGCTTGCTCCGGAGCCGACGGGCCCGCATCCCGGGGTCCGAAGGGGGCGGCATCCTAACACACGTGTCATCCGCGTCGGAGCTCCGTCGGCCCGCGCCTGCCGCTCGCCGGGCCTGCCCGCGCGCGGGCCGTCGACGCCGCGCGCGCGAGGTGCTCGACGCGCCCCCCGGCGTGCGCTACAGGCGGTGCCCCCATGGGTTTTTCGTGCGGCATCGTCGGGCTGCCCAACGTGGGCAAGAGCACGCTCTTCAACGCGCTGTCGAGTGCCGGCGCGGAGGCGCAGAACTTCCCGTTTTGCACCATCGAGCCGAACGTCGGCATCGTGCCGGTGCCGGACGAGCGCCTCGAGGCGCTCACGCGGCTGTTCGAACCGAAGAGCCGGGTGCCGACCACGATCCGCTTCGTCGACATCGCCGGGCTCGTGCGCGGCGCGTCGAAGGGCGAGGGCCTGGGCAACCAGTTCCTGTCGCACATCCGCGAGGTCGATGCGGTCGCCCACGTGGTCCGCTGCTTCGAGGATCCGAACGTGACGCACGTGGAAGGGCGCATCGATCCGGTGGCGGACGTCGCCACGATCCAGACGGAGCTGTGCTTGCGCGATCTGGACACGGTGCAGAAGCGGCTGGACCGCGCGCGCAAGCAGAGCAAGAGCGGCGATCCGCTCGAACGCGCGGCCGTCTCGCTGTGCGAGCGCCTTGCCGAGCACCTGGACGCGGGCAAGCCCGTTCGATCGCTGGTCATCGAAGACGAGAAGGAGCGGACCATCTTCCGCGAGCTGTGGCTGCTGACCGCGAAGCCGACGTTCTACGTGGCGAACGTGGACGAGGCGTCGCTCGAGAAGCTGGACGCCAATCCGCACCTGGCGGCGCTACTTGCGCTCGCGGCCGGGGAAGGGGCGGAGGTCGTGCCGATCTGCGCCGCCCTCGAGGCCCAGATCGCCGAGCTCGATCCAGCGGATCGCCCGGAGTTTCTCGCGAGCGTCGGGCTGGTGGAGCCCGGTCTGAACCAGGTGATCCGGACCGGCTACAGCCTGCTTGGACTGATCACGTTCCTGACCGCCGGCAAGGACGAGTGCCGGGCGTGGACCGTCGAGAAGGGCGCCACCGCGCCCCAGGCCGCCGGCGTGATCCACACCGACTTCGAGCGCGGCTTCATCAAGGCCGAGGTGATCTGGTGGGAGGACCTGGTCACCCTGGGCAGCGAGGCCAAGTGCCGCGAGGCCGGAAAGCTAGCGATCGAGGGGAAAGAGTACGTCGTGCGCGACGGCGACGTGATGCACTTCCGGTTCAACGTGTGAGGTCACCCACTGGTGCACGGTCTCGACCGGAACGGGGCCGCCGAAGTAGCCGAAGAAGCGCGCGACCCAGACCGACAGGAGCAGCACGATCGTGACCATCGCCCACGGTCCCATCACGCGGTCGAGCGCGCGCCGGACGCGGCCCTGGGGCAGCGCGGGCGGCCCGCGCACGTAGCTGATGATCCCGAGCACGACCACGGTCACGTAGATCGGCGTGACGAGCAGCACCAGGGGATGCAGGTGCATCCCTTGCCACAGGTGCCCGTGCAGGACGGCCAGCGTGGCGCGCGTGAGGCCGCAGCCCGGGCACGGGATGCCGAGCGTGCCCGCCATGGGACAGATCGGGAAGTCGCCCGAGAACGCGACGACGAACGGCACCGCGATCAACGCGACGATGCCCGCGCGCTTCAGCCGTCCTGTCGCGGGCGAACTGGGCGCTTGAACCAGCGCACTCCGGGACTCCGCCTGTTGCACGACGCCCGACCGTAGCACGCGTCATCGGACCCGACCGCTTCCGCGCCGGACCGACCCCAACAACAAGAAAGGCACCCCGGCGGACCGGGATGCCTTCCTCGCGCACGGACGGAGTGCGAATCACATCGGCGGGCGACCGCCGGCTGCCTGCCAGACCTCGTTCAGATCGGTCGGCAGGAAGTAGAGGCCCAGGAGCAAGTAGAGGATCGGGTGCGGAACGCTCGCGTTCGGCACGCCCGCCATCTGCTTGGCCTCGAGCACCTTCGCCGGAAGACCCCAGATCGTGATGAGGTTCAAGATGGGGATGAACAGGAAGATCTGGTTGACCGGATCGCGCTGACGGAATGCGTTCAGCTCGCCGATCATCGACCACAGGGAGATGATCGCGTAGATGAAGCAGACCCAGCTGACGAGCAGCGTCACGATCGGGTTGCGGATGTTGCCGACCGGACCGTGAGCGCCCGCAGGCACCATCGGAGCGCCGCCGGGGGGCATCATGCCGCCCGGTGCGCCGCCGAACGCGCCGGGCGCGTCGAGCGGTGCGCCGCCAGGCGCGCCGGGGGGAGCTCCGTACTGTCCGCCGGGAGGAGGACCGAAGCCGCCGGGCGGAGGACCGCCGGGACCACCAGGAGGAGGACCGAAGCCGCCGCCGGGAGGACCGCCGGGACCGCCGGGGGGAGGACCGAAGCCGCCGCCGGGAGGACCGCCGGGTGGGGGACCGCCCGGGCCACCAGGAGGAGGACCGAAGCCGCCGGGTGGAGGACCGCCGGGGGGACCCCCGAAGCCACCAGGCGGAGGCCCGCCCGGGGGAGGACCGAAGCCGCCCGGGGGAGGCCCACCGGGTGGAGGACCGCCGGGACCGCCGGGGGGAGGACCGAAACCACCGGGCGGAGGACCACCGGGCGGAGGACCACCGGGCGGAGGACCACCCGGAGGACCACCGGGGCCGCCGGGAGGAGGGCCGAAGCCGCCGGGCGGAGGACCGCCGGGAGGCGCGCCAGCCATGCCGGCGAGCGGGCTAGGCTCGGCTGCGACCGTGCCGCCGAGTGGATTCACGCCGCCACCGCCATAGCCGGCCGGAGCGCCCGCGGGCATGCCGGCGCCAGGCGGCGGGGCAGCTGCGGGCGGAGGAGGCGCCGGTGGAGCGACGGCGCCCGGCGATGGCGGCGCGACGCCCAGCATCGTCCCCTTCATCGCGGGCTTCGATGCAACAGGGGGTGCCGCGGGCTTGTCTTCCGGCCGCGGGATGGCAGGCGGCGCGTTCATCATGAGCATGGTGCCCTTGAACTTCGGAGCCGCTGCGCCCTTCAGATTGAAGCCACACTTGGTGCAGGTCGTTGAAGTATCCGGATTCTGCGTCCCACAGTTCGGGCAAAACACGCGTCACCTCCCGTCCCGCCGGAGTCTCGGCGAGGGCCGCCAGCCTACACGCGCGGCGCCCCGATTCTCAAGAGCATCCGTGCGCTTCGTGACATCCGTTGTGCCGGGGCGTCGCCCGGCCCTCGTCCGGCGACGTCCCGGCACGGCGGCCGGGAATCGGGGTGTCGCGCCCAGGCGGAAATACGCGGCGGACGGGCTTTGGCGCTTCCGTTGCGAATCGGGAGTGCGCTATTGACACGCCGGTTTGCAGCTAACTACGGTTCGCACGCCCGGCACCCGGGCGAGGCCGATCCCGTCCAGCCGGCGACATACCCCAAGGGCGTCGCAGACCGGGCGCGCCGACAAGCACCCCACGGAACAGTTCATGGCATTCGCCCTCAGCGAGGAGCGCGAGCGGGAGATCCAGGCGATTCTCTCGCGCTATCCGAACAAGATGGCCGCCTGCATCCCGGTCCTGCATTTGTGCCAGGAGGCGAACGACAATTGGGTCAGCGAAGAGGTGATCGAGTTCGTCGCTCGTCGGCTCGACCTCGGCACGGCGCACGTGAAGGGGGTCGTCACCTTCTACACGTTGTTCAACCAGGAGCCGCCCGGCAAGCACCAGGTCTGGGTGTGCCGGACGCTGTCGTGCGCGCTCCGCGGCGCCGACTCCGTCCTGCACCAGTGCGAGAAGAAGCTCGGCGTGAAGGCAGGCGGAACGACCAAGGACGGTCGGGTGACGTTGCGCACGGCCGAGTGCCTCGCGTCCTGCGGCACCGCACCGATGATGCAGGTCGACAAGTCGTATTACGAGAACCTCACGCCGGAAGAGGTCGACCGCATCCTCGACCGGCTCCTCTACGAGGGCTGAGCCAGAGGGTCCGATGCTCAAGCAGACTGACTTCCTCAGCAAGAACTACGGCAAGCCGGAGAGCTGGAAGCTCGCGCTCTATGAGCAGGGCGGCGGCTACTCGTCGGCGCGCAAGGCGCTCGGCATGACGCGCGAGGCGGTCGTGGACGAGGTGAAGAAGGCGCACATCCGCGGTCGCGGTGGCGCCGGCTTCGACTGCGGCACGAAGTGGAGCTTCATGCCCAAGGAGGTCAAGAAGCCGCATTACCTCGTTGTCAACGCGGACGAGGGCGAGCCCGGTACGTTCAAGGACCGGACGATCATGGAGCAGAACCCTCACGCCTTGATCGAGGGTTGCATCATCGGCTGTTATGGCATCGGCGCCCATGCCGCCTACATCTACGTCCGCGACGAGCTGCACCTGTCGAAGGAGCGACTGTGGGCGGCCATCGCCGAGGCGAAGGCCAAGGGTTACCTCGGCAAGACGCCCTTCGGGAAGCCGCACGAGGTCGAGGTCTATGTGCACACCGGCGCCGGCGCGTACATCTGCGGCGAAGAAACGGCGCTCCTGCAGTCGCTCGAGGGCAAGCGCGGCGAGCCGCGGCTCAAGCCGCCGTTTCCGGCGCAGTACGGCGCGTTCGGCATGCCGAGCACGGTCAACAACGTCGAGACCATCGCCGTCACGCCGACGGTCTTCGCGGTCGGCGGCGACGCGTTCAGCCAGCTGTCGGATCTGCACGCGTTCAACGACGGAGGCGCGCGCCTGTTCGGCGTGAGCGGCCACGTCAAGAAGCCCGGCATCTACGAGTGCGCGGTGGGGCTCACGCTCCGCGAGCTGATCTACGATCTCGGCGGCGGCATCCTCGGCGACCGCGAGCTGATCGGCGTGATTCCCGGCGGCTCGTCCTGCCCCGTGCACCTCCCCGACGAGATCGTGAACGTGCCGAACGACGAGCGCTTCGCGCCGTACAACGGCAAGAGTCTGCTGGACCTGCCGCTCGGCGTGGACACGTTCCGGACCGCCGGCAGCATGCTCGGCACATGTTGCGCCATCGTGCTGTCCGATGCCGCCGACCCGGTGCTGGCGCTGCACAACGTGATGCGCTTCTACCGCCACGAGTCGTGCGGTCAGTGCACGCCGTGCCGCGAAGGCTGCGGCTGGGTCGAACGCATACTCGACAAGATCGTCGCGGGTGAGGGTTCGATCGAAGAGCTGGACCGGATCAGCGCCATCGCGTCGGACATCACCGGCAACACGATCTGCGCCTTCGGCGACGGCGCGGCGCAGCCGGCACTCGCGTTCGTGCGCCGGTATCGAAAGCACTTCGAGGACTACATCCTGAACGGCGGGGCCAACCAGACCCGCACCTTGGTCGTGTCATGAGCACGGGAAGCATCTTCTTCGCGGTCTGCAGCATCGTGGCGCTCGCCGGCGCGCTCATGACGGTGCTATCCAGGAATCCGATCCGCGGCGCGGTCGGGCTGCTGGCGACGATCCTGGGTATTGCCGGGCTGTTCCTGAAGCTCGACGCGCAGTTCCTCGCGGCGGTCCAGCTCATCGTCTACGCCGGCGCCGTGGTGGTGCTGTTCGTGTTCGTGATCATGCTGCTCGGGCCGGACGCCGACGCCTCGGGTCCCGGAAAGTCGCAGGCTTCGCGCTTCTTCGGCGGCGGTCTGCTCGCGTTCCTCGCCGGCGTCGCCGTCATGCTTCTCGGCAGGACCGCCGCCACGCCGGTCCCGTTCCAGCCCGCGCGCGTCGAGCACGGCACGTTGGAGGCGGTGGGCGGCCTGCTGTTTACGAAGGGGCTTGTGCCCTTCGACCTGGCCACGGCGTTGCTCGTCGTGGCGGTGGTCGGCGCGATGGCGGTGGCTCGTGCCCGTCACGTTCCCAAGACGCCGAAGCAAGCGGGTGGCAGCCCGACGCGGCGCATGTTCCACGGGCCGGTGCATCCGCGTGACGCGGGGCATCCGCTTCCCAAGGAGGAGTCGCGATGAGCCTTCTCGGCCAGGTCGTCGAGCACTACGTGCTGCTCGCGAGCGCGATCTTCGTCATCGGCGCGATCGGCTTTCTCGTGCGGCGGAACATCCTCGTCCAGCTCATGAGCATCGAGCTCATGCTCAACTCGGTGAACCTGCTGCTGGTCGCCCAGAACCGCGTCCACGGTGAGGACATGACCGGACAGATGTTCGCCTTCTTCATCATCGCGGTCGCCGCCGCCGAAGCGGCCGTCGGTCTCGCGATCGTGCTCTCGTTCTACCGGCTCCGCTCCTCCGTCAACAGTGACGAGGCGGATTCGCTCCGGCACTAGGCTTTTCGCGATGAACACGCTCCAAGCTCTCTTTCCGGCGAACGACTTCAGCCCGCTAGCGGCGATCCTGCTGCTCCCGCTGCTCGGCGCGATCGTGAACGGCATCTTCGGCAAGCGTCTCGGCAAGGAAGCCGTGACGCTGATGGCCCTCGCCGCCGTCGGTATCTCGTTCGCCGCCGCCCTGGTGTCGTTCGTGGCCCTGGCGCAGGCCCAGCACGGCGAGGAAGCGGCGCGCTTCAGCTGGCTCGGCTGGCACTGGATGACGATCTCGGCGCAGCAGGACGTGTCGGTACCGATCGACCTCAAGTTCTCCCTCGACGCACTCAGCGGCACGATGGCGCTCATCGTCACCGGCGTCGGGTTCCTGATCCACCTGTACTCCACCAAGTACATGGCGGACGACCCGGGCTACCATCGCTACTTCTCGTACCTGAACCTGTTCATCTTCTCGATGCTGGTGCTGATCCTCGGCGACAGCCTGCCGGTGCTGTTCGTCGGTTGGGAGGGCGTCGGTCTGTGCAGCTACCTCTTGATCGGCTTCTGGTACGAGGACGACAAGAACGCGAGCGCCGGCAAGAAGGCGTTCATCACGAACCGCATCGGCGACTTCGGCTTGCTCGTCGCGATGGGCCTGCTCGTGTACTACGTCGGCAAGCTCGACTGGGCCGGCATCGAAGCGGGCCGCATGAACCTCCTGGCCGAGCCGCAGCGGATCTGGCCGATCGGGACCCACGTGCCGCTGGCGAGCATCCTTCCCGCCAGCTGGGCGGCGAAGGTCAACGCGCCGCACTACATCTCGCCTGCCACGCTGGTCGGGCTCGCGCTGTTCCTCGGCTGTGCCGGCAAGAGCGCGCAGATCCCGCTGTACGTCTGGCTTCCCGACGCGATGGCGGGCCCCACGCCGGTCAGCGCGCTGATCCACGCCGCCACCATGGTGACGGCGGGCGTGTACCTCGTCTGCCGCATGTCGATGGTGTTCGTGCTGAGCCCGTTCGCGATGCTGGTCGTCGCGGGTATCGGCGCGCTCACCGCGGTCTTCGCCGCCACCATCGCGCTGGTGCAGAACGACATCAAGAAGGTGCTCGCCTACTCCACCGTGAGTCAGCTCGGGTACATGTTCCTGGGGGTCGGTGTCGGCGCGTTCACGGCGGGCTTCTTCCACGTGATGACCCACGCCTTCTTCAAGGCGTGCCTGTTCCTCGGCGCCGGCTCGATCATCCACTCCATGCACGGGCGCATCCACGACACGGACGCGTCGCAGGACATGCGCAACATGGGCGGCCTGAAGCGCTTCATGCCGGTCACGTTCTGGACGTTCGCGGCGGCGTGGGCGGCCATCGTCGGCTTCCCGCTTACCGCCGGCTTCTTCTCCAAGGACGAGATCCTGCTGAAGGCGTTCACGAGCGGCGTCGCATCGCCGTTGCCCGGCGGACACATCGGCGCGATGAACCTCTTCCAGTGGCCGAAGTGGGCGCCGGCGACCCTGTACGCCCTCGGCGCAGCCGGCGCGGTGCTCACGGCGTTCTACATGACGCGGCTCGTGATCGGGATCTTCTTCGGCGAGTTCAAGGGCTGGACCATCGTCAAGGGCTGGAAGCCGGCCCACGACCATGACGACGAGCACGCGCACCACGACGAGCACGTCGCGGGCGAGCCCCTCGAGGGACCGACGCCGCACGAGTCGCCGTGGCAGATGACCGCGCCGCTGGTGATCCTGGGCGGGCTCTCGCTGGTGGCCGGCTTGCTCAACGCGCCGGTGCTCAAGCTCGAGCCGCTCGAGCACTGGCTCGACCCGGTGTTCCGCGTCGCGAGCACGTCCATCAAGCCGGTGACCAGCGCCGAGACCGTCACGTTCCCGCTGCTCGGCGTCGCGGTGGTCATCTTCCTCGCCGGCGCGGGCGTCGCCTACTGGATGTACATGATGCAGAAGGGCGAGCCGGCCAAGCGCCTCGCGGACGCTTCGCCCGGCCTGTATCGCCTGGTCTACGACAAGTGGCGCATCGACGAGCTGTACGAGGAGACGATCATCGGCGCGGTCGACTCGCTCGCCGAGTTCTTCGCCTGGGCGGACAAGTGGGTCGTCGACGGCATCATCGCGAAGCTGACGGCGTTCGTCGTCGCCGCGTCCGGCACCGGGCTGCGCTACCTCCAGACCGGCCGTGCCCAGGCGTACGCCGCCGTGATGGTCGTCGGCGTCGGCGGCGTGGGCTGGTTCTTCGTCGCGCCGCACGCGGACGCCGAGGTCGCCGGCGACGACAGCGCGGGCACCTACACCGTTACGGCGGAGCCCGGCCTCGGCTACAGCTACCGCTGGGACGCGGACGGCGACGGCAAGTGGGACGACGAGGAATTCGGCAGCAAGACCAAGGTGGAGCTCAACGTCGAGGTCGGCAAGACGATCCCCGTGCGGCTCCAGGTGCGGAACGCCTTCGGTCGCCTCGGTGAGCGGACCTTCAAGGTGACGCACCCGAAGCCGGATTTGTCCGCGCCGGCGGCGACCGCGATCGAGCTGCAGCAGGGCGCCGACGGCAAGGTGTTCGGCGTGCCGCATGCGCCGGGTGCGCCGCCGGGCGCACCGCCGGGCGCACCGGACAACGCGCAACTGCAGCGTGTGCTGCGCGCGCTGGGCAACAAGGGCCAGCAGCAGGGGGCACCGCAATGAGCCCGCACGGCAAGCTGTTGTTCGAGCTGTGGCCGTACCTGGCCGCGTTCATCGTCGGCGCCCTGGTGCCGCGCCGTCAGGGGTGGCCGGAGCGGGTCGCGCTCGGAGTCATCGGCGTGCTCGCGGTGACGCTGGTGTCGGGGCTATGGCCCGGCGCCGAGGTCGTCCCGGAAAATCCCCACGAGTGGCCGCAGCTGCTCAACCTGATCGTGTTCCTGCCGATCGCCGGCGCCGTCGCGATCCTGTTCCTGCCGCGTCAGGCGCCGGACCTGCTCAGGCGCTTCACGATGGTCGTGCTGCTGCTCGATCTGCTGGCGTCGCTGTGGCTGCTGTCCGTCCCCATGACGATGGGCTGGCACTTCCAGTACATCCACGAGTGGCTGCCGAGCTTCGGTATCCGCTATCACGTGGCGGTCGACGGCATCAGCATGTGGCTGATCCTGCTGACCACGCTGACCACGCCGATCGCCGCCTACGTGTCGTTCGGGTCGATCCGGCGACGCACCAAGGATCTGGCGTTCTCGCTGCTCCTGCTCCACGGCGCGATGCTCGGCGCGTTCGTGTCGCTCGACCTGTTCCTGTTCTACCTGTTCTGGGAGCTGATGCTGGTGCCGATGCTGATCTTGATCGGCGTGTGGGGCGGCGTCGACAAGATCAAGGCGGCGTACAAGTTCTTCATCTACACGATGGCCGGCAGCATGCTGATGCTCGCCGCGATCCTGTATCTGGTCTTCCAGCACCAGAAGCTCGCCGGCTACATGAGCTTCGACTACCTCGCGCTCGGTCGCGTGATGCTGCCGCAGACCGCGGCGAAGCTGTGCTTCGCCGCGTTCGCGCTCGCGTTCGTGATCAAGGTCCCGATGTTCCCGCTGCACACGTGGCTCCCGGACGCGCACGTCCAGGCGCCGACCGGCGGCTCGATCATCCTGGCGGCGGTGCTGCTGAAGCTCGGCACCTACGGCTACATGCGCTTCTGCATGGGGCTGTTCGCCGGCGCGGCGTGGTGGGCCGGGGCGAACCTGGCCGGGCTCGCCGTCGGCGGCGGCATCTTGTACGCCGCGCTCGTCGCGTGGAAGCAGGACGACATCAAGCGCCTCGTCGCGTACTCGTCGGTCGCGCACCTGGGCTTCTGCATGCTCGGCTTGTTCGCCGCGACGCGGGCGGGCGTCGAAGGCGCGATCCTGCAGATGGTCAACCACGGCATCTCCACGGGCGCGCTCTTCCTCCTGGTCGGCGTGCTCTACGACCGCCGCCACACGCGCGAGGTGCGCGAGTTCGGCGGGATCGCGAAGGTGATGCCGGTCTACGCCGCCCTCTTCGTGGTCGTGACGCTGGCGAGCATCGGCGTCCCGGGGACCAACGGCTTCGTCGGTGAGTTCATGGTGCTGACCGGCACGTTCGTGTCCGCAGCGCTCGGCGTGATGGGCCCGCTGCAAGCGGTGTTCGCTTCGCTCGGCGTGATCCTGGCGGCGGTGTACATGCTCAGCGTCGTGCAGAGGACGTTCTTCGGTCCGCTCACGAACCCGAAGAACAAGAAGCTCGCCGACATCAACGTGCGCGAGACGGTCGCCGTCGCGCCGCTGATCGTGCTGGTGTTCGTGATCGGCTTCTTCCCGTCGTTGTTCCTCGATCGCATGTCGGCGAGCGTGGACGCGCTCCTCGATCACTACCGCAACGGTCGCATGCAGTACCTGGACATGGCGGACGCCAAGGAGGCCCGGCTCGCGCCGCGTCGCGGCGGCCCGCTCGAGCGCGGCTATCCGAAGTCGCCGTCGGAGCAGAAGGAGGCGGCAGCCCAGACCGCGGCGGCTCCACCACCCACGCCCGGCGACTGCCGCGGAGGCCAACGCACAATGACGCCGCTGTTCGGGCTCTCGCCCTATCTGGTCGTCGGGTTGGGCGCGCTCCTGCTCATGCTCGCCGAGGCGTTCGGCCGCGGCACGCCCGTCGCCGGCGTCGTCACCGACCCGACCGACGCCGGCTCCGGACGCTCCGCGGAGCTCGCGCTCGGTGCCGCGATCGTGCTGTTCGCCGGCGCCGTGCTCAGCATCGCCGTATGGCTCGTCGGTCCGGAGAAGCTGGAGGGGCTCGACGGCGTCGCGCCGTACCTCTTGATCGACCGCTTCTCGATCTTCTTCTGCTTCGTGCTTTGTCTGGGCGGCGCGCTGGCCGCGCTGCTCGCCGGCGGCTACATGCCGGAGCACAACATCGATCGCGGGGAGTTCTTCCCGCTGTTGCTGCTGTCCACGCTGGGCGCCATGGCGCTCGCGTCCGCCGGCGACCTTCTAAGCCTGTTCATCGGGCTCGAGACGATGTCGCTCGGCGTCTACTGCATGATCGGCTTGCGTCGCGGCAGCTCGCGCGCCGCCGAGGCGTCGGTGAAGTACTTCCTCCTGGGCAGCTTCGCGGCGGCGCTCACGCTGTTCGGCGCGGCGCTGCTCTACGGCGCGACCGGTCACACGGATCTCGCCGGGATCGGCAAGGCGGTCGCCACCATCGGCGCGCCGGGCAGCCACGTCGGGGCGCCGACGGTGGTGGTGGCGCTCGTGCTCGTGCTGTCGGGCCTGGGGTTCAAGGTGAGCGCCGTGCCGTTCCACATGTGGACGCCGGACGCCTACGAGGGCGCGCCCACGCCGACCACCACGTACATGGCCGTCGCGGTCAAGAGCGCCGCGTTCGCCGTGTTGCTCCGGGTGCTGCTCGTCGCGTTCGGCGACCCGCGCTTGACCAGCTGGAGTAGCGGCTGGCCGCCGGTCATCGCCACGCTCGCGGTCCTGAGCATGACCGTCGCGAACCTCGTCGCGGGGCGTCAGGAATCGGTCAAGCGCATGCTCGCGTATTCGTCGATCGCCCACGCCGGCTACGCGCTGGTCGGCGTCACGGTGACGATGAAGAGCACCGAAGGACAGAGCGCGGTGCTCTTCTACCTGCTCGCCTACACCGTCTCGACGGTCGGCGCGTTCGGCGCGCTGATCCTGTGCGGGCGGCGCGGCGCCGAAGCGGTCAGCTACGAGGATCTGGCGGGCATCGGTCGACGCCACCCGGCGGCCGCCCTGGCATTTTCCCTGTTCCTGCTCTCGCTCGCCGGCATTCCGCCGCTCGCCGGTTTCTTCGGCAAGCTGTACATCTTCCGCGCGGCCATCGACTCGGGCTTCTACTGGCTGGCGATCATCGGGCTGTTGAACAGCGTGCTGGGCGCCTACTACTACCTGCGCGTGATGGTCTTCATGTACTTCCGCGAACCCGCGCCCGGTGCGCCGCTCGCGGTCCCCATGAAGAGCGGCTACGTCGCTTCGGCGCTGCTGATCGCGGCGGTGCTGGTGCTGGCACTCGGGCTCGTGCCGGGCATGTCGCTGGACATGGTCGTCGCGGCCGTCGCCCGGACCTGACCGGCGCGCCGCCGGTTCCGCGCCGGACCGGCAAGAAGACCGGGGAGAGAAGAGCCTCAGCGTACGATCGTGAACGCCACGGTTTGTTTGCCGCCGCCGATCACGAACGGGTCGTAGACCAGCCGCAGCCCGTTCGCGGTCTCGGGGATTTCGAAGGTGATGTAGCCGCGGGCGTGATCGCCCTTGGCGAGCCGGCTGTCCTTCAGCTCGGGCTTGCAGCCGCCGAAGGTCGCGGTGTGTCCACGACCCGAGCTGTCGACGAGGTGCGCGAAGAAGGGGCTGGTCCGCACCTCCTTGTCCGTCGTCGCCTCCACCGTCACCTCCACGCCGATCCAGACGTTGCCGGCGCGCGGCTTGTAGTAGCTGCGCGGCTTGCACTCTTTCACGTCGACGACCGAGATGCGGTAGTCGGGCAGCGCCGCCTTGTCGCCGACGTGATGCAGCTCGATGTCCGTCTTCGGGGGCTCTTCCGGCTGCGCCGAGTCCGTCGCGGTCGGAACCGGCGGCGCCGTCGCGCTCGCCGACGCGCTCGCGCTCGCCGACGGCGGCGCCTTGCGACCGCCACGATGGCGGCACGCGCCGGCGGCGAGACACATCGCTACCGGCGCGAGGAGGCGATACGAACGGCGATTTCGGGGAGCTGCGTGCGACACGACGACGAGCGCAGTCTAGCTCGCGCGATCGAGAGCAGGCGAATCGCCGGCCTCAGGAGCCGAGCTTGAACGTCAGCTCCTCGCCGGCGGCGTCGGGCAAGCGCGGCGCGTAGCGGAGCTCGAGGTTGGCGGCGCGATCGGACACGACGAAGCTCGCCCAGCCTCGCGCGGTTTCGCCGGCGCCGAGAGGCGCGTGCCGCAGCTCCGGCACGCACGGTCCGGGGCTGCTGCGGTACTGTCGCCCGGATTCGTCGACGAGGCGCGCGTAGAACGGATTCGCGGGAACGTGCCCCGGCCCGGTGGCGTCGAGCTCGATCTCGACGCCGACCCAGTGCTCGCCTTCCGGGGTGGGGTGGAGCGCGTCGGCGGCGCACCGGCGCACGCCGTGCACGCGCATGCGGTATCCGGTGCCGCTCGCGATGCCGTCCTGCGCGACCGCGGCGGAGCCCGCCGTCGCTGCCACCGACCCGGCTGCGCGGCGCTTGCAAGACGGCCCCGCTGCCAGCCCGAGCAGGACCAGCAGCGCCGTCGCTCGCGCGCAGGGCGAGAAGCGGATTGGGCCGTGCAGACCGCGGCGCGACACCACGCGGGCTAGCGCCCGAGATCGAACTTGAGCGCTTGCGGGGGCCCGAAGATCGTCGTCGGGTTGTAGGTGAGCTTCAGGCCGCTGGTCGCGCTCGGTAGCTCGAAGATCACCCAGCCCTTGGCCTTCTCGCCCTTCGCGAGCTGGATGCCCGGGAACCGTGGATCGCAATCCTTTGTGGACTGGTACGTGGGGTTGTGGGCGATGCCTTCGGAGTCCGTGATCTTCATCTGGCTGGTGTTCGCGAAGAAGGCCTTGTCGCTGGTGGACTCCACCGTGACCTCGGCGCCGAGCCAGATGTTCCCCTTCTTCGGCTTCATGTAATAGGACTTCGACTTGCATTCCTTCACGTTCGAAACCGTGAGCTTGTAGTCTAGCGCCGACGCTGTGTCGCCGACCTTGAACGTCTTGTTCGAGACGGCCGGCGCTGTCGCCGTCGTCGTCGCGGTGGTCGCCGTCGTCGTCGTCGTCGTGCTCGAGGAGCTCGACGAGCTCTTCTTCTTGCACGCGAGCAAAGAGCCCGTCACGAGCACCGCGCACCCCACGACAGTCCAGTAATCAGCCCGAGTTCTCATTGCCCGCGTGCCTTTCGTTCGAGAGCGAGGCGGTAGCCCGGCCCTTTGTGCGCGGGGACCTTACACGACCACCGCGCCTGATTGAAGCCGTGGGTCCCCGGCGTTGGTCGGCACCGGAAACACTGGCCAGTCGGCCGGTCAGTCAGCCCCGCCTGTCTGGCGTGGTGCTTGCTGGCCACCCGCTGTGCTGCCTGATACGTGAACCCCGTCCCGTTCTTCCCGACCTCGCCGGGATCCCGGGATCCGCGCCAGGCTGGCCCCAGGAGATTTGCCGATCATGCAACTGAACTCCGTCCAAGCTGCCATCTGCGTTGCCGCGCTCGCCACCTGGGTAGGCGGCTGCCGCCACGACGCCGCGACCACGAACGCCGGCGCGCCGGCGCCATCGGCCTCCGGGTCGGTCGGCGTGACCAACGCCGTTCCCGTGCCCGTCGACAAGGTGCGGGCGGCAGTGGACCCCAAGGGCGAGGCGCCCTACTCGGGGCCCATCGGCTCGGTGGCGGGGACGATCCACGTCGTGGGCGACACGCCGCCAGTGCAGTCCGACGTGCTGGCGAAGATCGGCGACAAGTGCGCGGCGGCGCGACCGGTCTACGCCCGGCTGTTCCGCGAAGGGGAGGGACGAACGCTCGCCGACGTGGTCGTGGCGGTTACCGGCTACAAGGGCTACCTGCCGGCGCGCGACCCGGTCCACCTCGTGCACGCGAAAGGGTGCGCGTGGCAATCGCGCACCATCGCCATGATGTTCGGCCAACGGCTGGACGTGAAGAGCGACGACGGGCACCCGTATCTTCCGGAGCTGCTCGGCGCCGGCATGGCATCGCAGATGGTGGCCGTACCTGGCGGCGGCGCGGTGCATCTCTACGCCAATCGGCCCGGGCGCTACGTGCTTACGGATACGTTGAACCCGTTCATGTTCGCCGACGTGCTGGTGGTGAAGTACCCGACGACCGCCGTTACGGGGCTCGACGGCAAATACCGGATCGACGGCATCCCGGCGGGCAAGGTGAAGGTGAGCGCGTTCTTGCCGATGATCATGCAGACGTCCGAGAAGGACGTGACGATCGAATCCGGCGAAACCGCGACCGTCGACCTCGAGATCAGCTTCGACAAGGCGAAGTACGAGGCGGAGCGACCCAAGCCCGCGCCCAGCGCCAGCGCCGCGCGCAAGGCGCCGACGATTCGCTAGGGGCTACGGCGCGGCCGGCGCGCGGTACGCATCGAGCCAGGCGCGCGCGGCGTCGGAGCCCACGCGCCGCGCGAGCAGCTCCGCCATCACGTGCGCGCCGAGCGCGCTCGGGGCCGCGGGTCTGCGCGCGAGCTCCGCCAGGCTCCTCTCGACGCCGGCGCGATCGCCCGCGAGATCGCCGGCCGCCAGCTCCGCGATGCGCGCGTCCACGTCGTCGGGATCCGCTGCCAGCACATGCTCTGCCTGCTCGAGCGCAAGTCGCGGCAGGCCGGCGGAGATCGCGCGCAGCGCCAGCTCGCCGGGCGCTACCCGGGCCGACAGCGCGACGCGGCGCGCCGCATCGAGCCCGTAGCGCCACAGGGCGGCGTCCACGTCGGCGGGCGGCTCCGGCGCGCCCGGCGGGCGCGGCGCGAGCGCCGCGAGCGCATCCAGCGCCCGCTCGCGCGCGACCGGGTCGCGTTGGCGCGTCGCGTGGTCGAGCAGCGCGCGCCAGGCAGCGCTCGAGAGCGGATTGCGCGCGACCAGCCCGTCGAGCAGGCGCCGCGAAGCGTCCGCGCGTCCCGCGTCGTCGTACAGCTCGGCGAGCAGGATGCTCGTCGACTCGTCGACGGGATCGAGCGCGAACGCACGCTCGGCCAGGCGTAGCGCCTCGCGCGGGCGCTGCCCGGCCTGCGCGCAGCGCGCACGCGCGAGCCACAACGGCGCGTAGCTCGCGTCTATGGACTCGGCGCGCCGGAAGCCGGCGCTGTCGCCGCCGCGCTGCTGGCGGCACTCGAGCGCACCGATGCGCGTCCAGAGCTCCGCGCTGTCCGGGTCCTCGCGCGCCGCTCGTTGGTAGGCGGCTCCGGCTTCGGCCTCGCGTCCGTGCGCCTCGAACCACGCGCCTTCCGCGTACGCGGCGTAGGCTTCGGGCGCGATGTAGCGCCCCTCGTGGACCTCGCCGCCAACGACGCGCACGACCGTCTCGTGCCCGAGGCACGCGGGCAAGGTCGCGGCGCACAGCACGGCGGCCCAGATACCGGCCTTCACACGACCTCGGCCAGTGCAGCCAGGAAGGCGTCGTTCTCGGCGCGCGACCCGATCGTCACACGGAGCTGCCGGTCGAGCCTGCCGCCGCGCTGGTGGAAGCTCCGCACCAGGATGCTGCGTTCGCAGAGCCCCTGGAACACCTCGACGGCAGGGCGCTCCGTCCTCAGCCATAGGAAGTTCGCCTGGCTGGGCGTCGCGGAAATGCCGCCGATCGCCTCGACCGCCGTCGCGACGCGCGTCCGTTCCTCGATCACGCTGTGGGTGATGCGGTCGACTTCATCGCCGAGGCGGGTGAGCGCCAGCGCGGCCAGGCGTTGCGACAGCGTGCTGACGTTGTACGGCAGGCGAGCCTTGTCGAGCTCGCGGACGATCCCGGCACGCGCGATCAGCCAACCGACGCGCAGCGCGGCGAAGCCGACTTTCGACAGCGTCCGCAGGATCGCGACGTTCTCGTGCTTGCGATACAGCGCGAGCTGCCCGCCGCCTTCGCGGTCGGCGTAGTCGACATAGGCCTCGTCGATCACCACCAGCGCGCCGCGTGCCGCCTCGATCACGCGCTCGAGACGATCGAGCGATGCGAGCGTGCCCGTCGGGTTGTTCGGGCTGGCGATGAACACCAGGTTGGGAGGCGAGATTTCGAGCGCGCGCAGCAGGCTGTCGTCGGCGATGTCCCACGCGCTGTCCAGAGGCACTTCCATCACGGACATGCCGCGGACCTTGGCGCTGATCCGGTACATCACGAACGTCGGTGTCGTGGTGAGCAGCCCGGCCACCGGGGCCGGGCCGCGCGGCGCGCGCAGCACCGTGAGCAGCAGCGACAGCACCTCGTCGCTGCCAACCCCGACCAGCACCTCTGCCGCGGACACGCCGGTGCGCTCCGCGATGGCGTCGCGAAGCGCGGCGGCCGTCGCGTCGGGGTAGCGCTCCCACGGGGTGTGCGCGGCTTCCTCCGCGAGCAGCGCCCGCGCGGCCGGCGAGAGCAGCGCCGGTGCTTCGTTCGCATCGAGCCGGACGTTGAATCGGCCCGGATTGGGCGCGTATGGCGAGAGCCCGGCGAGCTCCGGGGCGACGAGATCCGCGAGATCGGTCATGCGGCGCGCAGTCTAGCGCGTCCCCGGCCGGGGGCCTCGGAAGAGGTGCTCCCGGCCCGCCCCTGATCGAGCACCAGTCGGGGGCAGGCCGGGAGCGGAAGCGATGCCTCCCGGACGATTCGTCGAGCGTCCATGCGACGGGATGTCTCCCCGTCGCGCATTCTGGAGGTCAGATCTTGGCTGTCCGTCCGCCGGACCGCCCAGACGGCATCACTCCGTTGTCGGTCAGTAGCTGTACGTCAGCTTGTACTTGGTGCAGGCATCGGCGCCCGGCTGATCGACGCGGACCCAGACGTCCGCGTTGTTGTTGTTGAGCGCGCCCGAGCAGCTCACATCCGCCTCGGCCGTGCCGCCGGTGTTGCAGCAGCCGTCCACGCCGTCGGGCGACACCGAGTTGGTGCTGCCCTGCGCGCAGCTCCGCGTGGTGTTGCCGGACTTGCACGCGACGTAGACGCACACACGCAGCGCGGCAGCGTCGACCTTGGCGATCGCCTTGGGGGCGCACAGGGTGGCGCCGTTGGCGCTGAACGAGTACCAGTCGACATCCGACGACATCGCGGCGACGGCCGGGTGATTCAACGCGCTTCCGCCGCACGTCACCGTGGCGACGGAGGTGGCGGCGCTCTCCGACTCGTTGGGTTCGTCGGCGTTGTCCGTGCACCCCGGTCCGGCGTCGCTGCCCGCCGTGCCGGCGCTGCCCGCCGTGCCGGCGCTGCCCGCCGTGCCGGCGCTGCCGGCCATGCCCGCGCTGCCGGCCATGCCCGCGCTGCCGGCCATGCCCGCACTGCCGGCCATGCCCGCGCTGCCGGCCATGCCCGCGCTGCCGGCCATGCCCGCACTGCCGGCCATGCCCGCGCCGCCGGCCATGCCCGCGCTGCCGGCCGTGCCGGCACCGCCTTCGGTGCCGCTTGTGCCGGCGGCGCCGCCGCTAGAAAGCGACGTGTCGTCGCTGCCGCCGCAGCCGACAAACGCGACCGCGCCGATCAACGCCGCGACCGCCGTCAAGGATGTTCGATATCCAAAGTGTGCCTGCATCGAGGAAACCTCCGCGTTATGGTTCTCGCTGGCACAACCAGAGTGAACGCGCCGCGGTAGCGACGTTAGCGTTCATTTCCGACGGGGGTGTCGGCGCCCGGGCGCGAATTCAGCCCGTGCCGGCGTCGGGATCGTCGCTGTCCGCGTCGCTTGCGTCGTCGTCGGACGCGGCCGTCGCGGTACGCTCGCCGAGGCAGAATTCCTGGAACCGGTGCCGCAGCGTGGTGCTCGCACGAAGCTCGGGCACTACCGCCGACGCCATGCTGATGCCGGCGAGGAACGTCGCCGCGCTGCGAGCGTCGTCCGGCAGCGTAGCCCCCGAGCGCTCGGCCAGGCGCTGCAGGCGGCCGATCAGCTGCTGCGCATCGCGACGGACGTCCGCTAGCGCCGGGTTCGAGAACGCGGGTCGAGGGTCGTCGGCCGGCGGGAAGAGCAGAGCGAACCCAGGCGGATTCGCTTGCGACAGGCGCACTGGCACATCCAGCGCCTCGGCCAGGCCGGTCGCGGCGGCGGTGCGCCCGGATAGCTCCTCGAGCGCGCCGTGCGCCAGCTCGAGCACGAGCGCCTCGAGCGACTCGAAGTATCCGTAGACGGTCGCGCGCCCGAGCTCGGCTTCCGAGGCGACGCGCTCGACGCTGAAGCCGACCCAGCCCGTGGTCGCGGCGACCCGCCACGCCGCGAGCACGATCTCCTTGCGGCGCTGCTCGCGCTCCCTGGCCCGGCGCTCGTCGATGCCCATTCGCCGACGATCGAACGTCACGGCGACGGTTTCGTCAAGCGAGCCCACCTTTCCCGCGCCGGACCGGCACCCCAGGAAAGGCTCAGGGGCACGCGGTCCCCGACGGCAGGCAGATCGCGTTCGCGCCGGCCGCGCAGCAGACCGGGTAGGCGTTGGCGTTGCCGCACTCCCAGCAGCCGCTCGCGTACAGGAAGCTCTTGCACGCTCCGCCGATGCAGCGTTGGCCGGCGCTGCAGCTGGTGCCGCACACGCCGCAGTGCTCGGGATCCGAGGACAGGTCGGCGCAGGAGTAGCCGCCGAGCGCGTCGCCGCACGCCGTCTTGCTGCTGCCGCAGCCGTTCTGGCACGAGCCGGACTCGCAGTGGTTGCCACCGAGACCGCACGCCTTCGAGCACGAGCCGCAGTGATCGCGGTTCGATTGCTCGTTCACGCAGCTGTTGCCGCACTTGACCATCCCCGGCGGGCACGCGTCGGTCGTGCACGCCGAGCCCGTGCAGCGTCCGCCGGCGCCGCAGGCCGTGCCGCACCCGCCGCAATGTTGCGGATCGCTCGATGCATCCACGCACGCGGCGCCGTCCGGCGTGTCGCAGCGCGTGGCGGTCGGGGCGAGGCACGCGACGTCGCAGCCGCCGTTCGTGCAGACGGCGATACCCGTCGACGAATCGGGCAATGCGTCCGCGCAGACCGTGCTGCAGCCGCCGCAGTGGTCGATGTCGTGCTTGGCGTCGACGCACGCCGCGCCGCAGCGCAGGTAGCCCTGGCTGCAGGCAAAGTCGCAGGTCGAGTTGTTGCACGTCGCGGTCGCGTCCGCCGGGGCCGAGCAGGTCGTCGAGCAGCTGCCGCAGTGGGTCGGGTCCGCCGTCACGTCCAGACACTGCCCGCTGCAGTTCGTGGTGCCCGTCGGACACGACACGACGCACGAGCCGTCGGAGCAGACCTGGTTCTGCCCGCATCCGTGGCCGCACGCGCCGCAGTTCGAGACGTCGCTGTACAGGTTCACGCAGGCGCCGTTGCACGCCGAGCGGCCGGCATCGCAGGAGATGCCGCAGTTGCCGTTCTTGCACGTCGCGCTGCCGTTTGCCGGGACCGGACACGCGTTGTCGCACGCGCCGCAGTCCGCGGTGGAGTTCCTGCTGTCGACGCATTGGTCGCCGCAGCGCAGGAAGCCGGAGTTGCACGTGAAGCTGCACGCGCCGCCACTGCAGGTCGGGGTCCCGTTGCCGGGGGCGGGGCAGACCTTGCCGCAGCTGCCGCAGTCGGACGTGTCCGACTGCGTGTCCACGCAGGAGCCGCTGCAGTTCGTCGATCCGCTCGGGCAGCTGGTGGTGCAGATGCCGCCAGCGCACACCTGGTTCTGGCCGCACGGCGTGCCGCACGCGCCGCAGTGGCCACTGTCCGTGTCGAGATCCACGCACGCGCCGTTGCACTCGCTGTAGCCTGCCTTGCACGCGATCCCGCACTGGCCGCCCGCGCAGGTCGCGTTGCCGTTGGCCGGTGCAGGACAGACCTTGTCGCAGGCGCCGCAGTTCTGCGTGTCCGCGGAAACGTTGCGGCACTGGGCGCCGCACGCCGAGAGCCCGGGGTCGCATTCCACGCCGCACGCGCCGGCGCTGCATGTCGCGGTGCCGTTCGCGGGTTGGCTGCACGCGACGCCGCAGCCCGAGCAGTTGCCGGGGTCCGACGTCGTGTCGACGCATTGGCCGTTGCACGCCTGCTCACCGGCGCCGCAGCTGGTTCCACAGTGTCCCGAGGCGCACACCTCGCCGTCTGGGCACGCATTCGCGCATGCGCCGCAGTTGTGCGAGTCGCTGCTGACGTCCACGCAAGCGTCCCCGCATTTCACGAAGCCGCTGCCGCAGGTGATGCCGCACGTGCCCGCCTGGCACACGGCCTTGCCGTGGGCCGGGACGCTGCAGGTCTGTCCGCAGCCGTCGCAGTTGTCCGGATCGCTCTGGGTGTCCACGCAGCCGTTGCCGCAGTGGGCGAAGCCCGCGTTGCACGCGACGTCGCACGTCCCCGCGGTGCACGTGGCGAGGCCGTTGTCCGGCGCGGGGCACGGGGCGTCGCACGCGCCGCAGTGCTCGGGACTGTCGTCCAGGGAGACGCACGCGCGGTCGCAGTTCGTCAGCCCGTCCGGGCACGACGCGGCGCAGCCGCTCGGCGCGCACACCCCGGACGCGTCGCAGGCCGTGGCGCAGTCGCCGCAGTGATCCGGATCGCTCGCGAGCAGCACGCAGTCCGCGCCGCACAGCGTGCGTCCCGGTGCGCACGACGCGGCGCACACGCCGCTCTTGCACTCGGCGACGCTGCCTGCCGGCGGCACGCACAGGTTCGCGCACTTTCCGCAGTTCGTCGCATCCGCGCTCTCGTCGACGCACGCACCGCCGCAGCGGGAGAGTCCGCTCGCGCACTGGAAGTCGCACTTGCCGCTGCCGCACGTCGCGGTTCCGCCGGCCGGAGCGGTGCACACGGCGCCGCAGCCGCCGCAGTGGGCGGCGTCGTTCGCGATGTCGACGCACGCGCCGTCGCACAACATCGCGCCCGCCGCGCAACCGCCGGCCGCGTCATTGCCGGCGTCGCTCCCGCCGGGTCCGCCGTCGCTCCCCGCCGTGCCCGCGCTGCCGCCGCTGCCCGACGCTCCGGCGCCGCCGTCGGCGACGGCGGCCGGCGTCTTGCACACGTGATCGGCGGGATCGCAGACGTAACCGCCGAGGCAATGTCCCGACGCGTCGCACGGCTTGCCGGCTCCGTCGGGGGCGAGGTCGCTCGCGCAGCCGACGGCCGTCGCGACGGCCGCGACCACGAGCGCGGTAACGAGGCGTACAAGCTTCATGTTGCGACTCTCTGGTGCTGGAGCGACAAGGTCAAAAGCGGGCGTGCGCCTGCACGCCGCACAAGGCGGCGTCGCAGCCGAGGCCGACGCGCGCGGCCGTCGACTCGCGACGCGGCCGGGTCAGGTCCAGATACAGCAGCACGCCGCCGGCGGCCGCGCCCACCGCGCCGACGCCGAGCAGGACGCGCGACGTGGTCTGGCGGCTCTTCATCGTGTCGTAGTCGCGGCCGTATGCGATCTGATCGGGCGCGTCGCGGGCGTCCGACTCGGCGCTCCGCCGCGACAGCTCGAAGCCGAGCGAGCCGACCAACGCGGCGGTCCCGACGCCGAGCGTGGCCCAGGTCCACGGGTGGATCCGCGGCGGCTCGCGATCGCGAGCGGGCGCTTCGGCCGCGTCCGGCGCGCCGCGCGGCGCTGTCGCCGTCGCCGTGCGGCTCTCCGTCGCCGGCGGCTGGAGGAGCGCGACGTCGATGTCGATCGCGCGGTCGCCGGTGAGCAGGAAGTCGCGCGGCGTGTCCGGGTGGCGTGGCGCCTTCAAGACGACGTGATGTCGCCCCGGCGGGATCTCGCCGGTCCACGGCGTCTGCCCGATCTCCTTGCCGTCGAGCAAGATGCGCGCCGTCGACGGTCGCGAGTAGATCGCGACCTGCTGCACGCCGCGCTCGGCAAGCTGGCGCTCGAGGCGCTGCACGCCGATCTCGACCGCCGGGCGGTCCTTGGCGTCGGGCGTGAGGCGCAGGTAGTCGCGGAAACTTCGCAGCGCCTTCGGAATGTCGCCGAGCCTCTCGTACGCTTGCCCGATGTTGTAGACGAGCTCCGGACGTGGATCGAGCTCGTAAGCGCGTCGGAACAGGTCGACCGCGTCGCGGTACTTCCCGGCAGCGTACGCGTCCGCGCCCGCATGGAACAGCGCCTTCGCCGTGGCCGCGTCGTCCGCGTGCGCCGGCGCGCTGCCGCAGCACAGCGAGAGCCCGACGAGGGCGATTGATACACGTTTGATTGCCGCTCTCATCGGTACGGATCCTTCAGCTCGCTCGTGGGCGCGGTCGCGACCGCTGGCGTGGTCGCGACCGCTGGCTGTGCCTTCGCAACAGGATGTCGGGGCGGTGCGGAATCCCGCGGGGCGGGCGGCGGCTCCTCGGCGGCGCCGGCGGAGGTCGTCGCCGGCACCGGGACGACCTCGGGAGCGTCGCGCCGCGTCGCGGCCGGCGTGGCGGTCGCCGCGGGCGTCGTCGCGGCGGGGGCGCCTGCGGGGGCCGGGGTCGCGGCTGCAGCCGTCGTGGCGGTCCCGTGCTTGCGGACAACCAGCAGCGCGACCGCCGCGAGGGTCGCCGCGACGGCGATCGCCACGGCGGTCCTGCCGGCTGCCGGCCCGCGCATCGGCAGCTCGACGCGATCGAGCGACGCGCGGCTCACGCGCTTGTCGCGCGACTCGGCGAGCGCCCACCACAAGCTGGACGACATCTCCGTCGCCGATGCGAAGCGATCCTCGCGGCGCTTCGCGAGCGCCTGGGTCACGACCTGCTCGATCGAACGCGGGATGCACGCGTCGGGCGCGCGTCGTGTGGGTCGCTCGGGCGTCTCCGCGATGTGACGCGCGACCTGCCGCAGCGGCGCGTCGTCCACGAACGGCGGGGACCCGGTCAGCATCTCGTAGATCAGGGCTCCGAGCGAGTACAGGTCCGCGCGCCCGTCGACCGCGACGCCGCTAGCCTGTTCCGGGCTGATGTACTGCGGCGCGCCGAACACCACGCCCGGCAGGGTCTCGATCGCGCGCTGTCCGATGCCGAGCAAGGTCTTCCTGGCGACCTGATCGGCGTCGATGCCGGCGAGCGACACCGGGCCTGCGGCGCCGAAATCGACGAGCTTCACGTCGCGTCCGCCGGTCGCGTGCGGAACCAGGAACACGTTCGACGGCTTGAGATCGCGGTGCACGTAGCCGAGCGCGTGGAGCACGGATAGAGCGGACGCGACGCCGGCGCCGATGCGCACCGCCTCGTCGGCGGTGAGGCGCCGCTCCCGCGCGAGCTTCGCCGCCAGCGTCTCGCCGCCCAGCAGCTCCATCACCACGAAGTGCAAGCCGTCCGGCGCTACGCCGTGCTCGTGGATCTCGACGATGCCCGGATGGCGCAGGCCGGTGGCGATGCGCGCCTCGCGGTCGAGTCGTTCGCCGAGGCGGAGCTCGTCGTCGGGATCGACGGCCAGCACCTTGATCGCGACCGGGCGCAAGGCCGCGAGATCCGACGCGCGGAACACCAGGCTCGACTGGCCGCGGCCGATACAAGCGTCGAGGCGGTAGCGCTCCGACAGCACGCGTCCGGACAGCTCGCCCTCGACGAGCCGTGCCCGCGCCGCACCGGCAACCTCCATCACGAACCGAGCTTGACCGGCTCCGCGACACGACGTGAGCGTTGCTTTCCGACAGGGGTGTCGGCGCGGCGCCGCTGGCTTCTAGCGATACGGGTTGTGCTTCTTGATGCCGTCGGGGGTGGTCGAGGCAGGCGTGGGGAGTGGCGCGGGAGTCGGCGCCGTGGGCTGGCCTTGCGGAGCGCGGGGCGGCGCGGGGGGACGGCGCGCGGCAGAGGACGCTGCGGGCGACGCGGCGGGCGACGGAACCGACGCGGTGGGCGCGATTGGCGGCGGCGGCAGCGTGCTCGCCGCCGGTTGCACGTGGGCGCTCGGCGCAATCGCCGAGGTGGTGGCGACGACCGCGGCGGCGCTCGGCGCCGGGCCGCGCAGCAGCCACGTCCCGATCGCCACACCGACCAGCGTCGCGCCGGCGCCGGCCGCGAGCAACGGCCAGCGCCGGGGTGGCGCCGCAGGCGGCGGCACGTCCGCGCTCGCAGGCTCGGCGGCGCTGTCGGGCGCGCCTGCGGCGCTCGAGCGTCGCTCGGCCAGCGCGCTCGCGACGCGCTCGCGGCGTCGCTCGAGATCGACGCCGAGCAGCGACTCCACGTAGCGCGCCACGTCGCCGTGGCTCGCGAGCCAGCCCGTGTCCCGGCCGATCGTCTCGATCGCGTCGGCCATCTCGCGTGCGGAGCGGAAGCGGCTCGACGGATCCGGATCGCTGGCGCGCGCGACCAGCGCTTCGATCTGCGGCGCGACCATCACGCCCGCGGACGCCATGGGCGGCAGCCGATCCTCCAGGATGTGCCGCACGAGCTGCGCCTCGGTCACGTCCGGCCAGGGCTCGCCGCCGGTCAGCGCCAGCCACAAGGTGACGCCCAGCGAGTAGATGTCCAGCTCGGGGCCGATGGGCTTTCGCGACAAGTACTCGCGCGGCATGTAGAGCAGCTTGCCGACCAGATAGTTCTTGTCGGTGGACACGGACGCCAGCGCGCTCTTGGCGATGCCGAAGTCCGCGATCCGCGCCACGCCGTCGCGCCCCACCAGCACGTTCTGCAGCGAGACGTCGCGGTGCAGGATGCCGAGCGGTCGGCCCTCGGTGTCGCGCGCCTCGTGCGCGGCGGCGAGCCCGGACAATGCGTCGAGGGCGATGCGCAGCACGATCGGCGGCGGCAGCGGCTCGCGCTTGAGCGCGGCGCGATCCAGCAACTCCTCGAGCGTGCCGCCCTCCACGTAGTCGAGCACCAGGAAGTAGCCGTCGTCGTCGCTGACGACCTGGTTCGTGCCGACGACGTTCGCGTGCTGCACGGCCGCGGCCACGACGGCCTCGTCGAGGAAGCGTCGCACGGCCTCGGGCAGATCGAGCAGGTGCGGGTGCAGGCGCTTGATCACCACGATGCGCTCGAAGCCGCCCGCGCCGGTGGCGCGCGCCAGCGACGCCGTTCCCATGCCGCCGCGGCCGAGCTCGAGGAGCGGCTCGTACGCGCCGATCGGCGGCACCAGGCCGCGGGCGTGGGTCCGGAAGCGCGAGCGCGTCTCCATCAGAAGCGACCGCGGGTCACCCAGATCGCGCCGCCGCGGGTCGGCGCGAGCGTTGCGCTTGCATCTCCGCCGCCCCAGTCGACGAGCGAGACGCCGGCCCAGGTCACGAGCGCGCCGACCAGGACCGCGCTGCCGAGCAGGATGTCGGTGCGGCGCGCGCGCGATCGGACGTCGTCGACCGCGCTCGTGGTCGGCGTGCTCGACAGCGCCTGCTTCGCCGACAGCGCGTCCAGGCCGGACCACGTGGTGACGCCGGCGAGCACCGCGGTGGCGCCCACGCCGACGTAGAACACGGCCGGAGACAGCGGGCGACTCCGCTGCGGCTCGCCGCCGCCGGGCTTGTGCTCGCGCGTGATGTCGGCCGCGTGGTGCTCGACGCCCGGCGCGACGGCGTGCAGCAGCACGCGGTACGTCGAGTCGGGCTCGAGCGCGAGGGCCTGCTCGGCGCGCGCGCGGCCGCTCGTCGCCACCGCGCGGTGCGTGCCCGGAAGGACGTAGTGGCTGCCCGGCACGTTCGCCTCGCCGTCGAGCGTCACGCTGCATGGCGCCGGCTGGCACCCGAGCTCGATGCGCGCGAGGTGCGTCGCGGCCTCGGCTAGCGCCGCACGCGCCTGCGACGCCAGCGCCGAGTCTCGCCCGCGCCCGATCGCCCGCTCGGCCGCCTGCACCACCAGCAGGTGGTCGTTCGCGCGCCTGGCGGCGGTGATCGCGTTGCCGAGCGCGTCGTCGCTCGGCAGCAGCTCGTCGGCGCGCAGGAACGCGTGTGCGGCCTCTTCGAACTCGGCGTGATCGAAATGCGCGACACCCTGATCGTAGGCGGAGGCGGCTTGGCTCCGCTGGTCCGGCGCGTCGCCGAGCGCCGGACGCGTCAACCCGAGCGCGATCGCCAGCGCTGGCAGCACACGACGCGTCGACTTCCTGCCCATGTCCGTCAACGCTAGCGCGGGCCGGCTGGGGGGACCAAAACCCGAATGCATTCGTGCGTCGGGCTCACGTGCTAGGCTGGCTTTCCAGGCTCCTTCATGATGCCGCCGCCCGCGATCAGTCGCGCGTCTGTCGCGTTCTTTCTGGCCGGGCTCCTGCTCTCCGCCTGCGAGGTCGTCCTCGGCACGCTTCCCGACGGCGTCGACGGTCGCGACGCCTCGGCGACGGGGGGCACGGCGGGGCAGGCGGGCAGCGACGCCGGCGCTGCGGCGGGGCAGGGCGGCGCGTCGGGCCAGGCCGGCGCGTCGGGCCAGGCCGGCGCGTCGGGCCAGGCCGGCGCGTCGGGCCAGGCCGGCAGCGGCGGCACCAGCGGCTGCGCCGACCCGTGCGACTGCGACAACGACGGCGCGCGCGCCGCGAACGCGGCGTGCAACGGCAACGACTGCGACGATCACGATCCCGACGCGAAGCCCGGCCAGAGCGCCTACTTCGGCAAGGCGTCGTCGAACCCGGCGGTGGGCTTCGACTTCAACTGCAACGGCGCCGACGATCGCGAGCCGTCGCTCGACACGCTGATCACGTGCACGGGCTTGTCACTCGGCGCGTGCGACACCACGACGCACGGCTTCATCGACACCGAGCCGGCGTGCGGGCAGAGCGGCAACTTCGGCACGTGCAAGACCAGTGGGCTCAGTTGCGTGCCGAACCCCATCGGGAGCCCGCGCACGATGCTCTGTCATTGAGGCGGGGAGCGCGAGCCCGTGCGGGTAGTCCGTGCACCTACACTGGCATACCGCTTGCTACGTAGCCGGTAGAACCTGACGCGCGATCGCGCCGCCGCGCCCCGCGGACGACTCGACGATCTCGCGCCGTCGAAGCCCAAAGGAGGCCACCATGCGCTCCATCCTGCTTTCCACGCTGGGTGCCGCGATCGCGCTCGCCGGCTGCGCCGCACACGAGTCCGCGCGCCCTGCGACCACGGCCGCCGCAGAACCTGCACGTCCAGTGCTGGTTGAACCGATCGCGCAGCAGCAAGCGCCCGCGGCCGCCACCCGTGCAGCCGATGCGCCCGATGCAGCCGATGCGCCCGATGCGGACGTGTACGAAATGCTGATCACCGCGCCGCCGGCGATCCAGCACCCGGCGTGCGACCTGTACACCGTGCTCACGCCCCGCGGCATCGCCATCGAGTTCAATGCTGTTCGCCAGCCGGTCGAGCAGGTTCGCGAGCAAGCCGCGGCGATCGCGCGCGGCCTCAACGACACAAGCGTCTCGAGTGTGGAGCGGACTCGCTTGCTGGAGAACGCAGCCACGTTCGGCATGCGCAGCATTCTCGCGTTGCACCCGGTAGCGACCGTGACCCCGACCGAGACCGGAGCGCGCCTGCAGATCAACGCCACCGACCGCTCCGACATCATCGCGCTGCGCGCCCACGTGCTGTGGCACTCGGCGGATTTCCTGCCCGGCGTGATGCACCTGGAAGGTCGCTGCCCGTCGATCCCCGGAGCGCCCGAGGCGCCGCCTCCGGGTCCCACCGCGGCGATCGAGACACGCTAGGCTGCGGCTGCCAGATTGTGCCGGTCCGGCGCGGAACCGCGCGTGCCGGGCCGGCTTCAAGCCCGGAGGCTGTCGAGCTCGGCTTGCGCGGCCTCGAGCGTGATCGTGCCGCTGTCGGCGATGGCGGCGGCGACCAGCTCGACCTCGTCCCCCACCGCGCCGGCGGCAGCGGCGACCGAGCGCGCGTGGAGCGACATGTGGCCGCGCTGGATGCCCTCGGTGGCGAGCGCGCGCAGCGCGGCGAGGTTCGACGCGAGGCCGACGGACGCGGCGGTCATGCTCGAGATCGCGCGCGCGTTCGATGCGCATGAGCCGCAGCGCGAGGCGCGCTACCGGGTGCACGCGCAGCGTGCCGCCGACGGTGCCGAGCGCGAGCGGCATCTCCAGCTCGCCGACGAGGTCGTCGCCGTCGCGGCGCCACACCGCGAGCGGCGCGTAGCGGCCGCCGCGCGCCGCGTACGCGTGGGCGCCGGCTTCCACGGCGCGGAAGTCGTTGCCGGTGGCGAGCACCACGGCGTCCACGCCGTTCATGATGCCCTTGTTGTGCGTCGCCGCGCGATACGGATCGAGCTCCGCGAAGCGCGACGCCTGGACGATGCCGTCGATGACCGCGCTGCCCTCGTGGATCGGCACCTCGGGATCGACGCCGGCGCGGGGGCGATGCACGGCGAGCTCGCGGGCGTGGACGCGGCAGGTGACGCGCACGCGCCGGTGATCGGAGAGATTCGACAGGATGCGCAGCCCCAGCGTGCCGCGGGTGAGCGCGGCGCAGCGCGGACCGATGGCCTCGGCGATGGAGTTCACCAGGTTTGCACCCATCGCGTCCTGGCAGTCGACCAGCACGTGGACGACTACGGTGTGCTGGCCCAGATCGCGCACCTCGATGGCGCGCGGCCCGCCGCTGCGCTGCACCAGGCCGGGCACCGCCTCCGTCCCGAGCTGCACCAGCTCGTCCGCGGCGTTCTCGAGCGCCGTGATCGCCGCCGCCACGTCCGGCACGTCGAACAGCTGGACCTGGCTGGTCATCAGGTCCTCGATCATCTCCGCGTGGAAACCGCCGCTGACCCGCACCATGCGAGCGGCGTTGCTCGCGGCGGCGATCACGCTCGGCTCTTCGACTACCATTGGCACCAGGCGGTCGGTGCCGTTGACGCGCACGTTGAGCGCGACGCCGAACGGCAAGCCGTAGACGCCGAGCACGTTCTCGACCACCTTGTCCGCCGCCACCGGATCGAGGCCGCCGCTGCCCACGGCCTCGATCAGCTCGTCGAGCGCGACGCCGGCACGCTCGCACACGCGCTCGCGCCGCTCGTCGAGCGGCAGCTTGTAGAACCCAGGGATGCGCGAGCCTTCGGACATGGCGGTTCGTCTTAGCGCTTCCGCGCCGCGGCGTGCACTCCCTGCGCGCCGAGCCGCAGATCGAGCCGCCGGTGGTCCAGCCGCGCCGCCAGATCGAGCAGGTCCTGTCGGGGCGGCGCGAGTCCGGCGTAGAGCGCCACATCGCCGCCGCCCGCGCCCGCGGGCAGCACCGTGGCGTCGGCCTCGCGCGCCAGCGCCGCGAGTCGCGCGACGGCGCCGGTGACGATGTCCGCACCTGCCGTCGCACCGAGCCGGGCCAGGCAGTCGTGCTGCGCGTCGAGCGCCGCCAGCAGCCGGGCAGCGTCGCCTTCGCGCGCGGCGGAGGCCGCGCGCTCGGCCGCCGCCGCCTGCGCCGCCATCAGCGCGTCCTTGTCGACCAGCGCCCGGACGCGCGCGACCAGGGCCGGCGTAGAGGCCGGCGTCCCGGAGGCCCAGATCTCGACGTGGAGCGCCGCCGGCAGCGTCACGCTCTCGAGCGCCAGCTCGCGCGCGCCGTCTCCGCTGCGCGTCGCGATCAGCGTGCCGCCGCGCGCGCTGGCGGCGACGTCGATGCCGCTCCCGCCGCCCTGGGCGACGCGGTGCGCGACCAGGGCCGGCTCGAGCACGGCGGCGCACAGCGCCGCGTCGTCGAGCTCGCCTCGCCGGGCGAGCTCGCGCGCGGCGAGGGACGCGACCAGGATCGCCGCGCTCGAGCCGAGGCCGAGCTTCCGACCCTCCGCGCGCAGCGCCGATGCGTCGAACCACGGCGCGCCGGCGTCGCCGATCGCCGCGCGCACTTCCGGCGTGACGAGCTCCGCGGCGCGCTCGCTGTCGGCGACGACGTAGCGGTCCACGGCCGTGACGATGGCCGGCGCGCCGTCGAGCACGGCGTACGCGCCGGAGAGCACCACCTTGCCCGGCGCGCGGGCGATCACGGCGCGTCCTCATCGTCGATCAGCTGGGCGTCCGGACCCGGCGTGCAGCGGATCACGCGCTCCACGCCCGGCACGCTCTCGAGCGCGCTGGCGACGGCGACGGCGTCCGCCGGCTCGACCAGTACCTTCACGTGGGGGCCGGCGTCCATCGTGAAGTACGCGTCGGTGCCAGCGGCGCGCAGCGCGCGCACGCGCTCGACGACGGCGAGCGTCACCGGCGCGAAGTAGATCACCGCGGGCCGCGCCGCGAGCATGCTCGCGTGCATCATCAGCGCGCTCTGCTCCATCGCCGCGCCGAGCGCTGGCAGGTCGCGGCCGAGGACCGCGCGTCGCGTCTCCTCGTACAGCGACGGCGCGTGCTCGACCCAAGCGGGGTAGTACGGGCTGGTGCGGGCGGTGTGCTGCATGCCCTCGGTGGATCCCACGGTCTTGGGCCCGCGTGCGGTGACCGCGACCAGCATCACGACCGGGAAGAAATCCGGCGGCGCGATGCGCTCGCCGCGCTCGGCGCCAGCGCCGAGCGCGGCGAAGCCGCCGAACAGCGAGCGCGCGGCGCTCGCGCTCGACGCGCGCGCCAGCGCGCTCGTCTCTTCCAGCGACAGCTCGAGCCCCGCCGCGCGCGTCGCGGCCAGCGCCAGCGCGGCGAAGCCCGACGCGCTCGAGGCGAGGCCCGCGGCCGTGGGAAAGTCGTTCGACGTCTCGATCCGGGCTCGCGCCGTCACGCCAGCCAGCTGCCGGACGCGATCGAGGAGCGCTACCACGCGCGCCAGCGGCTTGCCCTCGAGCGGCGCGCCGTCGAGCGTGCCGGTGTCGGCGGCGAGCGTCGGATCGAACACGACGCGCGTCGTCGTCTGCATGCCGGCCAGCGTCAGCGACAGACTCGGCACGGCCGGCAGGTTCCGCGCGACATCGGCCTTGCCCCAGTACTTGGCCAGGGCGATGTTCGAGCACGCGACGGCCCGCGCGCTCTTCATGGCGCCTCGCTGTCGCGGATGACGGTCGCGAAGCCGTCGATGTCGTTCTGCTTCCACGCTTCGAGCACCGGAGCCGGGTTCGCGTCGACCAGCGCGATGACCGCGCCGCCGCCGCCGGCGCCGGTGAGCTTCGCGCCCAGCGCGCCGGCGTCGCGGGCGAGGTGGCAGGCGCGCTCGATCTCGTCGGTGGACAGGAACAGGCCGGCGAGCAGCATCTGGTTCAGGTCGATCAGCTTGCCCAGCCCCACCACATCGCCCACCTCGATGCACAGGCGCGCGTTGCGCACCAGCGAGTGGATGCCCTCCAGCGTCTTGTCCACGAGATCGCGACGTCGCGCGCGCAGCCGCGCCACGCTCTCCACCATCGCGCGCGTGCTGGCAGGCGGCCCGGCGAGGGCGACGGCCAGGTGCAGCGGTCGCGCGACCGGCAGCGGCGTCGCGCCGTCGGCGCGGCTGAACAGGATGCAGCCGCCGAGCGCGGCGGCGGCGGCGTCGATGCCCGACGGGTTGCCGTGGAACACACCCTCCCACGCCGTCGCGGCGGCGAGCACGCGTTCCGTGTCGTCGTCGCCGCCGAGCGCTTCGAGCACGGCCCGCGCCGTGGCGACGCCCATGGCGGCGCTCGCGCCGAGGCCGCAGCCTGCCGGGATGTCCAGCGCGAGCTCGACGCGCAGGGCGGGCGCCTCCAGCGTGGTCAGGACCGCGCCGAACGCCTTGCCCAGATCGCTGCCGTCGTCGGGGCGCAGGCGCTGTTCGCCGATCACGAGCTCGGCCGCGTCGGCGCGGGCGGCGCTCGCGGTCGCGCCGCGATCGATGCCCGCGGCGATCGCCGGCACGCCGTAGACGACGGCGTGCTCGCCGAGCAGGATCACCTTGCCGTGCGCGTGGCGGGTCATGGGGCTCCGGTTCAGCTCGAACGCTCGGTCATGGCGCTGGCGGCGCCTTCGAGCAAGGCGGCGCCGTCGCGCGTGAGGCGGCCGCCGCGCAGCGCGCCGAGGGCGCTGGCGAGCAGCTCGTCGATGCGCGTCTCGACCGCGCGGCGCGCGCCCGAGCGTTCGAGCACATCTACGGCGCGTTTCACGTCGCTGTCCTTGGCCTTGACGTTGCCCACGACGCTCTCGAGCAAGCGGTGGTCGCGCCCCCGCGCGCGCTTGAGTGCCGCCGCGAGCAACACGGTGCGCTTGCCGCTCTTCAGATCGTTGCCGAACGGCTTGCCCGTCTCCCCCGGATCGCCGAAGGCGCTCAGGATGTCGTCGCGGAGCTGGAACGCGATGCCGACGGGCTGCGCGTAGCGGTCGAGGGTGGCCAGTACCCGCGGCGGGGCGGCGGCGAGCAGCGCGCCGATGCGCAAGGGGCCGAGCACGGTGTAGCTCGCGGTCTTGAGCGCGTAGGCCGCCTCGATGTCCTTCACCTTGCCCATCAGGTCGAGCTGCTGACCGGTGACGGCGTCGAGCTGCATGCGGGCGAACGTCGCGAAGACGCGCTGCGCCGTGGCCGGTGGCGCGTTCACGCGTGCCAGCGCCTCGGCGGCGAGCGCCGCGGCGTAGTCGCCGGCGAGAATGCCCGCGGCGTGCCCCAGGCGGCGCGAGTGGAAGCTCTTGGCGAGCTGCGCGTGCACGGCCGGGCCGCCGCGGCGCACCACGTCTTGATCCATCCAGTCGTCGTGGATCAGGAAATAGGCCTGGAGCAGCTCGAGCGCGACGCCGGCGTCGAGCGCGGGCTCGAGCGGCGCGGTGGTGCTGGCCGAGCGGTAGCCCGCGACCAGCAGCGCCGGCCGCAGCCGCTTGCCACCGCGCAGCACCAGATCGCGGATCGCCGAGACCATCTCCACGACCTCCCGGCCGTGCGTCGCCGCCTCGTCGAGCTTGTCGTCGAGGAAGGCCTCGAGGCGCGCGTCCACATCGGGGCGGATCTCCCGCAGCAGCGCCACGAACGGGTTGCCCGCGATGCTCTTCGCGTGGGGCCTGCGCCCGCGCCGGGAGCCCCCGCTGCCTTTGGAAGTACCCGACCTCGAAGGCATTTTGCCGAGACGATCGTAGGGGCCGCCCTGGGCGGTGTCAATCGCCCCCAGGGGTGAATCCAGCGCCTGCTAGTGCCGCGATTCCATCTCAAGGATGGGTGCTGCGCACGCGCGGCTCCGCCCCCTCGGCTACGCCGAGCCTCCCCCTCGACCGCTTCGCGGTCGCCTGGTGCATCGATTCCAACGAATCGATGCACTAGAGTCCCGCTCGCCCGTCCCATGGCCGACATCTCGAGCCGCAAGGCCGATCACCTGGACCTGGCCGCTACCGGCGACGTCGGTTTCCGGCACACCACCACCCTGCTCGAGCAGGTGCGCCTGGTCCACAATGCCTTGCCGGAGCTCGACTTCGACAGCATCGACGCCTCCTGTCGCGTGCTCGGCAAGCGGCTGCGCGCACCGATCCTGATCGCGGCCATGACCGGCGGGACGGAGCGCGCCCGCGACATCAACCGCGAGCTCGCGTCGATCGCCGAGGAGCGCGGCTACGCGTTCGGGCTCGGCAGCCAGCGCGCCATGCACAAGCGCAAGGAAGCGCGCTCGACCTACGCCGTCCGCGACGTCGCACCGCAGGCGCTGGTGCTGGGGAACGTCGGCGTGGTGCAGGCACGCTCGATGAGCACCGACGAGCTGGCGGAGCTCGTCGGTAGCGTGGGCGCCGACGCGCTCTGCGTGCACCTCAATCCGGCGATGGAGATCGTCCAGCCCGAGGGCGACCGCGACTTCACCGGCGGGCTCGAGACGCTCGCGCGGCTGGTGCGCGAGCTTCCCGTGCCGGTGGTCGCCAAGGAGACCGGTTGCGGGCTGTCGAGCGACGTGGCGCGGCGCCTGCGCTCGGTGGGCGTGCGCCACGTGGACGTTTCGGGTGCGGGTGGCACGTCGTGGGTGGCCGTGGAGATGCATCGTGCCAAGGACGATCGGAAAGCCCTGGGCGAAGCCTTCCGCGAGTGGGGCATTCCCACCGCTGCGAGTGTCGCGTTCGTGGCCGAGCAGGGCTTCGAGACGATCTTCGCCACCGGCGGCATGAAGAGCGGGCTCGACATCGCCAAGGCGATCGCGCTCGGTGCGACCGCGGGTGGCCTCGCGCGTCCCGTGCTGCAGGCGTTCGAGGCGGGCGGCCGGACCGGCGCGCTCGATTTCCTCGACCGCGTCGAGGCCGAGCTGCGCGCCGCGATGTTGCTCGTAGGCGCCGGCGACGTGACGGCGCTTCGCTCCGCGCCGCGTGTCGTGCAGGGCGAGCTCGCCCAGTGGTTGGCGCAGGGCGGATCGACCGGGCGCTAGAAAGAGGAAAGGTGTCGGTCCGGCGCGGAACCCTCGCGCTTCGGCTCGCGGCGTGGCGCCGTCAGGGCGTGGCGGGGCGCGGTTCGAGCATGGTGCCGACGGCGTCGGCGAGATCCTGCCCGGTGAACGGCTTGTGCAGCAGGCGTACGTGCGGCGGCAGCTTGCCGGGATCGCTCTCGCGCAAATCGCCCGAGATCAGCAGCACGGGCAAGGCGGGCCGCCGCTCGAGCAGCGCACTTGCCAACTCCACGCCCGAGCAGCCCGGCATCACCACGTCCGTGACAAGCACGTCGATGCCGGCGATGCGCGTAGCGGGCAGGGCGAGCGCCTCGCCGGCGCTGCTGGCCTGCTCCACTTCGAAGCCGGCGTCGGCGAGCGCGCGGCCGAGCGCGGTGCGCACGCTTTCGACGTCGTCGACGAGCAACACGCGCCCGCGGCGGCTCGACGACGACCGCGGACACGGCGGCGGCGTCGCGCTGCGCGCCGCGGGGGCCGCCGGCAGGTACAGGTCGAACTCGGTGCCTTTGCCCGGCTCGCTCTGCACGGTGACGGATTCCGCCGCACCCGGTCACGATCCCGTACACCGTGGAGAGCCCCAGCCCGGTGCCCTTGCCCGGCTCCTTGGTCGTGAAGAACGGCTCGAAGATCCGCCGCCGCGTCTGCTCGTCCATGCCGCGCCCTTGATCGACGACGCCGAGCGCGACCCAGTCGCCGACGCCGACGCCGCGCGCGTCGCCTTCCGCGACTTGGACGCGGCCCGTGCTGAGCAGCAGCCGCCCACCGTCGGCCATCGCGTCGCGGGCGTTGAGCGCCAGGTTCATCACCACGTGCTCGATTTGCCCGGGATCGGCGCGGACCAGCGGCAGCTCCGGGGCCAGCCGCGTCTCCACCTCGATCGAGCCGCCGAGCGTGCGCTGCAGCAGCCCCTGCATCTGCGAAAGTAGCCGATTGAGATCGACCAGCGTCGCCTGGACGCGTTGCCGGCGGCTGAAGGTGAGCAGATCGCGCGTCGAGATCCGCGGCGCGGCGGCCCGCGTGCTCGAGGTCGTCGACGTGCTGGCCGAGCGACGACCCGTCGGGCAAGCCGCGTCGCACCAGCTCGGCCGCGGTGAGCATCACCGTGAGCAGGTTGTTGAAGTCGTGGGCGACGCCGCCGGCGAGCTGCCCGACGATCTCGAGACGTTGCGAGCGGTGCAGCTGCTCCTCGAGCGCGTTCCGGTCCGTCACGTCCTGGATGACCGAGAACAAGAGCTGCTCGCCGCCGACGCGGACGGGGCCGGAGTGCACCTCGACGTGGCGGACCTTGTCGTCGGCGGTGCGGTGGCGGAAGCGGAAGTAGCGGCGCTTGCCCGTGCGCGCGTTGTCCATCTCCGCCTTCACCTCCGCGGGCGTGAGCATGTTGATGTCGCTGATGCGCATCGTGCGCAGCTCGTCGAGGGGCCATCCGTAGAACTGCGCAGCGGCTTGGTTCGCGTCGACGATGCGGCCTGTCGCCGGGTCGACGAGCAGCTTGACCGCGGTGTTTACCTCGAAGACGGCGCGGTAGAAGTCCTCGCCGCGCGGCGCGACGGGGCGCGCGCCGCTCTCGTGTCCGGCGGCGCGCAGCACGGCGAACGTCCAGCGCACGGCGTCGAGCGTGACGCTCATGTTGCTGACCTCCAGCGCGAAGCTCGAGCCGTCCGCGTGTAGCCCGCGGGTCCGGAAGACCGTCGGGACCTCCTCGCCGGCGCTGCGGCGCCGCGACAGCTCCATCATCACGTCCCGCCCCTCGGGCGCGATCAAATCGAGAATCGACCAGCCCGCGATCGGGGCGGGGTCCGCGTATCCGAACATTTCCGCCAGCGCCGGGTTGACGAAACCGACGCGCCCCTCGCGGGTGACGGCGATGGCGTCCGGCGACGCGTCGACCAGCGCGTGGAGCCGCGCTAGAGCCGCGGACGGCGCGTCGGGGCCAAGTCCGGACGGGTGCATCGCTGTGCAGCATACCCCCGCAAGCGCGCACGTCATTACTGGCGTCCGGGTCGTGCTGATAGCAGTTGGCAGTCAGCATCAGCCGTTGGCCCGGTTGTGGCTGTGGTGAGCTGTTCGCGACGATCGGCGGGGCGTATCCGATGGCGGCCCGACAAGGAAACCCCTGGGCTGCCCGGCCAATCGCCAACGGCTAGCTGCTAACCGCTACGGGGGTCGTGCTAGGGTCCGGTCCGGCGCGATTCCGCGCCGGACCGACATGAAGCAGCCGGCTTGTGTTCGAGGAAGGAATCGCCTGGCCCGCTGGGCCGCGGCGGTCGCGTGGGTCCTGCCCGCGCTCGTCCTGGGCGCGTGCGGTTCGCATTGTGGCCACGCCAAGCCCGCGGTGGAGACGAGCGACGCTCAAGCGGCCAGCGTCGAGGTGCTCGACCCGGGCAAGGCGCCGCGCGTGCAGCTCGCCCTCGGCCGCTGGTCGGGCCTGTCGTTCCTGACGGAGTACACCAGCGACGGCTCGATGGGGATCGTGGGCCGGCCGCCGATCAAGGCGCCGACGACGGTGATGCGCGTGCGCTTCGATGTCGAGCGCGGCACCGCCGACCCGATCGTCAAGCAGGGGCCTGACGGCGAGCAGCGTCTGGTGCAGCAGCGCGCCGTGATCGAATCGCTGACGGTGAACAGTCCGCAGCTTCCGCCGGAGTCCGTCCAGAAGTTCAACGATTCGCTGGCGGCGCTCGCCGGCACCAGCATGCTGCAGCTGATCGGCGAGGACGGCGCGATAGTGGACGTCAAGACGCAGACCGTCGGCGGCACCGCGCCGCCCGAGCGCGTCAAGAAGATGCTCGACGACACCTGGTCGAGTCAGCGCCACTTCCCGTTCCGGCTGCCGCCGTCGGCGGTCGGCGTCGGGGCGCACTGGCGCTTCTCCGATCCGATCGAGCGCCAGGGCGTTCGCGCGATCCAGGTGGCCGACATGACGCTGCTCTCGATCGACGACAACGTCGTGAAGATCCGCATCCGGGTACGGCGGAGTGCGCCTCGCCAGGAGATCAAGAATCCGATGGATCCCGACGCGAACGCCATGCTCGAGCAGTACCGTGGCGACGGCGAGGGCGAGCTCACCATGGACCGCTTGACGGCGGTGATGCTCGGCGCGCGCCTCGCGACGACCGCGAGCCTCAAGCTGAGCGCGTTCAACGCCAAGGGCGACAAGCAGTTCCTGACACTGGTGTCGGCCACGTTGCTCCAGTCGCACAGCAGCATCGGCGCGCCGGAGGCGGCGCCGCCGCCTCCGGCGGCGAGCGCGTCCGCCCCCGCTGCCCCAACGGCCGTACCTTCGCCGTGACGTCGCCGTTCCCCCGCCGGATCGCTCTCGGCGTGCTGCTCTCGAGCATGGCGCTGATGACGACGGAGCTCGTCGTGACGCGCATCTTCTCGGTGATCGTCTGGTATCACTTCGCGTTCTTCGCGATCTCTGTCGCCCTGTTCGGCATGGGCGCCGCGGCGCTGGCGGTGCACCTGCTGGATCGGCGGCTCGCCGTCGTGGACACGGCGCAGCTGCTGGCCCGGAGCTCGCTCGCCTTGGCCGCAACGATCGTCGTCGTGGATCTGTCGCTGCTCGACCTGACACCGAATTGGTTCGGCGCCACCGCCGCCACGCCGTTCACGCACTTGACCTTCAAGCTGTTGGCGCTGTTCTTGATCGCCGCCGGTCCGTTCGCGGCGGGCGGCTTCGCCATCGCGCTGGCCGTGACGCGTTACGCCGTCGGCGTGCACCGGCTCTACTTCATGGATCTGCTCGGCGCGGGGCTGGCGTGCGCGCTGGTGATTCCGCTGCTCGCGGCGCTCGGCGGGCCGCTGGCGCTGCTCGCGGCGGGGCTGCTCGCGGCGCTCGCCGCACTGGCGTACGGCGGAGCACGTCGAGGCTCGTGGATCACCTTCGGCGTGGTCCTGCTGCTGGGTATCAGCGCGCCGATGACGGGCCTGTTCCGGGTGCGCGTCGCCAAGGGCTTCCACCTGGACGTCGTGCCGCCGGAGCTGAACCGCTGGAACTCGTTCTCGATGGTGACGGTGCTGCCCCAGGTCGGCTTCCGCGGGTGGGGCCTGTCGCCGGCGTACAAGGGTCCGGTCCCGCCGCAGAAGACCCTGGTCATCGACATGAACGCGATGACCACGCTGACGCGGTTCTCGGGATCGTTCGACGACGTGCGCTACACGTCGTTCGACCTCAGCGCGTTCGCCTACCGTGCGCGCCCCGGCGCCAAGCGCGTGTGCGTCGTCGGCGCGGGCGGCGGCAAGGACGTGCTGGCGGCACTCGCGGCGGGCGCGGCGCACGTCACCGCCGTGGAGATCAATCCGCTCATCGTCGACGACGTGATGCGCCAGCAGTACCGCGGCTTCACCGGCGGGCTGTACACGCGCGACGACGTGAGCGTGGTGGTCGAGGACGGTCGCACGTTCGTGCGCAGCAGCGACAAGCGCTTCGACATCATCAACTTGAGCATGGTGGACACGTCCGCGGCCACCGCCGCCGGCGCGTACGCGCTCACCGAGAACAGCCTCTACACCGCCGACGCGTTCGCGGACTTCCTGTCGAGCCTCGATCGCGGCGGCGTGCTCAGCGTCGCGTCCGTCAGCTTGCCGGGGCTCGCGGTCGGTGCGCGCCTGTCCGCCATCGCGCGCCGGGCGATCGTCGCCCGCGGCGGCGACCCCGCGCGCTCGGTTGTGGTGCTGTCCACGCCCTGGCTCGGCACGCCCGACGCCGTGATGTACGAGGTACTGGTGAGCCGCGACGGCTGGAGCGACGCGGCCGCCACGCGCGTCCTCGACGCGGCCCGCGCGCTGCAGTTCACGCCGGTGTTCGTGCCGGGACAGCCGCCACCGGGCACCGGCGTCGAGCAGCGCTGGATCGCGACGATCCTGACGACGAAGGACCAGGCCGCCCTCGATCGGACGATGGCGGGCTGGCCGCTCGACGTCTCGGCGACCACCGACAACCACCCGTTCTTCTTCTACCAGAACCGGCTGCGCGACGTCGGTCAAGCGCTGGTCGCGGCGGGACCGAGCCACCTGTTCGGCAACGGCCTGGTGATCCTCGCGAAGGTCGCGCTGGTGGCCACGCTGCTAGTCGGGGTCTTCCTGTTCTTGCCGCTGCTGCTGCGGCGGCGGGAGGCGCTCGGCGGGAGCGGCGCGCCGGGCTGGGATCTCGCGTACGTGGCGTGTCTCGGGCTGGGCTTCATGTTCCTCGAGCTCGGCTTGATCCTGCGCTTCAGCGTGTTCCTCGGTCACCCGACGGCGACGCTGAGCGTCGTGCTGCTGGTGTTGCTCGTCGCGAGCGCCGTCGGCAGCCGCGTGCTCGCGGGCGCGGCGCCGCGCCCGCGGCGCCGCTTGGGCGTCGCGCTCGCCGCGCTCGTGCTGTACGCGCTCGCGTTCGCGCTCTTTGGCCAGCACCTGCTCGAAGTCGAGCGTGGGCTGTCGCCGGGGCTGCGCTCGCTGCTGGTTGCTGCGCTGATCGCGCCGCTCGGGTTTCTGCTCGGTGCCCCGCTGCCGTCGGCGATCCGCGCCGTGTCGGCGCGCGCCGGTACGCGCGTGCCCTGGCTCTGGAGCGTCAACAGTGGCACGTCCGTGCTCGGATCCGTGCTGGCGACGTTGACCGCGATGCACGCCGGCATCATCGCGACGTTGGTCGTCGGCGCGGCGTTCTACGTGGTAGCGCTCGCGCTCTCGTTCAAGGTCGTCCGCGCCGTCGAAGGCGCTCAGCCGCAGACCGTGGCCGGCTGATCGCCGACGACGACGCGGAGCGTGAGGGTCGCGCCCGGGGGCGTCGCACCCGGCGTCAGGCGCATTGTCTTGCCCTTGCGCTCCATCGGAATGCGGCTGTAGCGACCGTCGGGCGCGCGCCAGCGCAGGAACGCGTGATGCGACCCCTTGCACTCGAGCACCAGCCGCGACGGATCGAGCCACGGAACCGCGATCTCGACCGCGTGCTCCCGGAGCGTGTCGTCGCTTATCGCTCCGCGCCCGCGGGGCCACGGGATCTCGACGTCGATCGTCCGGGGCACGACCAGTAGATCGAAGTCGATCACGTATGCTGCGAGGCCGCCGCTCGCGTCGAGGCCAAAGTAGCCGTCGTAGATGCCGTCGCCGAGCCCCGACGAGAACAGCGCCAGCGCGTGGCCGCCAGCCTCCGTCATGAGCGCGTTCGCGCTTGGACCGAGCGCGGCGTTGCCGAAGTCGGCGAGCAGGCGGTCCGCGTCCGCCTCGTCCGGGGCCCACTCGTTGCTCCCGCCGTCCTTGAAGGCGACCGTGCCGGAGTCGACCTCCGCGCCGTGGTCGCCTTGCAGCCAACGCGCCACGGGCTGGGCGGAGAACGCGATGCGCGCCGCCGCGATTCGCGCGTCGCCGCGCTGGCACACGCCGTCGTCATCGTAGTGCACGAGCGCGAGATCGATCGGATAGCTGCCGTCCGGGATGCGCCCCGCCGGCGGGGCGAGGGCGGCCAGACCGGTGAACGCGTCGCCGACCGCAAGCCGTCCCGAAGCGACAGGGAGGTCGCCCAGGCGCACGACGCGAAGATGCATGCGCATGCGATCGGCATCCTCGAGCCGCGCGCCGTCGCGGAATGCGGTGTCGAAGTCTGCGTGGGCGTACGCGGATTCCATCTAGCCAATCCCCTGATCAGGCAGAGCAGACGGGCAACCGATTCGCGTGCGATGCCGCTCCACGGGGATGGCACAGGAAGGAAGGTCGATGGATCCTGCCTCGTCGTTGGACATCGCGTCCTCCTCGAGCCGACGGTCGCACGCCGGCTCCCGGTTCATACCCCAGGTTCCCGGAAACCTTCCGCCCTTCCGCTCGAGCCGATGATACCCGGCTGCGTCGCGTCCGGCGGTGTCCGGACGCCGTCCGGCACCGTCCGGACGCCCTGAGCGTCCAGGCCCGCAGCGAGAGCGGAATACATGCAGCCAGAGTGCGCGCGAAGCGTCCTGGGGCGGGTGGTACGCGTCGTGCAAATCCGGCACGCATGACTTCCTGGAGGGTTCTCGCTTGGTTCGCCCTCGCGGCCACGGCCGCGTGCAGCCCGGCCAACGGTCAGTCCGCCTTCGATTCGGGGCGGCTCGCCGTCGGGGTCGTCGGGTAGCTGCGCCGCCGGCGAATGCGGCGCGTGCACGTCGTGCATGGACGCGTGCCTGTGCATGACCCACGGCGACGACGCGTGCGCGAGCGCGTGCGACGGCGCGAGCGGCGCGCCGGGGGATCCCGGCGGGACGCCCGCGGTGTGCGGCGACGGCGTGTGCGATCCGATCACCGAGGACTGCGTCACGTGCGCGGCGGACTGCGCGTGCGGCAGCGGCGGTACCGGCGCAGGCGGCACCGGCGCCGGCAGCGGCGGCACGGGAGCGGGTGGAACCGGGGCCGGCGGCAGCGGCTTCGGTGGCGGCGCGGGTAGCGGGAGCGGTGGTAGCGGCTCCGGTGGCACCGGCGCGAGCGGCGGAAGCGGCGGAAGCGGGTTCGGCGGCAGCGGCGGCGCGAGCGGAGCGGGCGCCGGTGGCAGTGGTTCCGGCGGTGCGGGTGGCGGCGCATCCGGTGGCTCGGCAGGCTCGGGCGGGAGCGGGGCAGGGGGCACGAGCGGCGCCGGCGGCAGCAGCGGCGTCGACGCGGTCCACCAGGCCGCGATCGACCGCGCGAAATCCGGCGTCGGCTTCTCGTACTGGTGGGGACACGGTCGCTTCCTGCCGCAGGGTCCGAGCGCGAGCAACGCGGGCTCGTGCAGCGGCAGCTGTCCGAGCTGCAGCCATGGCGGCAGCTACGGCGGTGACTGCTCTGGCTTCGTCGCCAAGGTGTGGGTCGTACCGTCGAGCAACACGGACATGACCGCCGACTCGCACCCGTACAGCACCCTCGACTTCTCGGCGGACACGAGCCAGTGGTCCACGGTGCCGCAAGGCTCGATGCAGATCGCGGACGCGATGGTGTATCGCAGCGGCGGTGCGGGCCACGTCTTCGTCTACGAGTCCGGCGATCCGTGGGGCTCCATGTACGTCTACGAGTGCAAGGGATGCTCGTACGGGTGCGTCGCCGACATGCGCACGGCGTCGAGCGCGTACCACGCGATCCGGCGCACGGGGTACTGACGTGGCCCGCGAGCGCCGATCGCGCGTGCCGTTGGCGGTGGCCACGATCGCGGTGCTCGCCGCGGCGGTGGTCGCGCTCCTCGTCGCGCGGCTCGCTTCCCTGGGATCCCACGCGCTGGCGTCGCGCCCGGCGGGTTCCGCGCCGGACCGGCAACCCCATCCGGGAGCACCCCAGGCGCGGGCCGTGCCGGCGGTGCAAGGTGATCGAAGCGTGCTGCCGGCGGCGGCTCCGGCGAAGCCCACGGCGTCGACGTTCTTCGCCGCGTGGGGCGGAGGCATCGATCAGCTCGGCCGCGTTCGGCCGGAAGAGGGCGACCCGATGGGGCCGATGAGCCTCGCGGTGGACGGACAGGGGCGCACCTACGTCCTCGACGAGATCAACGGACGCATCGTGCGGCGCGCCGCCGACGGCCGCGCCGAAGCGGCGATCAAGCTCGATCAGCGGACGCCCGAGGACATCGCGATCGGTCGCGACGGGTCCGTCGCGGTGCTCGATCGGCTCGGCGACAAGGACGTCGCGCTGTACGATTCGTCGGGAGCGCCGCGCGGGAAGCTATCCCTGGTCGGCGAGGGCATCGCGGACTCCGGCGAGGTCACCGGCGTGTTCGTGGACGGCAACGACGTGTATGCCGAGCGCCGTCACACCGAGCTCGTCAAGCTCGGTGACACCAGCGGCAATCCGGCCGAGCCGCGCAGCTCTCTCGCCGGACGTCCGACGCGCGACGGGACGGCGTTGCTCACCGCGGCCATCGTCGACGCGACCACCGGTCGCGTGCGCGTGTCGAGCACGGAGCGAAGCTCCGGCCAGGTGCGCTTCAATCGCGAGCTGCAGCTGTGGCCGGTGGTGCGCTCGATCCTGCTGTTGTCGTCGGACGGCGCGGGGACGATCTACTTCGCGACGGAGGTCGACCGGAAAGGTCAGGCGCCGACCGTCGTGCTCTCGTGCCTCGACCCGTTCACCGGAGTGGTCGTGGGCGGCGCGATGTTGCCGGCCAACACGCTCCCCGAGGAGAGCCTGCGGGACTTCGCCGTGCTCGACCAGGGAGGCGTCGTCTACGCCGAGCGTTCCGAGGCGGGCGTGACGTACCAGCGCTACCAGTGCCGGTGACGCTCACGGGCGCTGGATTCGCGAGAACAGCTGGAGCGGCGCGCCAGGGACATTCGCCGAGCCGCCGACCTTCGGGATGCGGAAGCGGCGCAGGCCGTTGGTGGACATCTGCAGGAACACCAATGACGGATCATCGAGGTTGGTGTCGAACCTGAAGCGCACCTTGCTCGGCCCCCACGGGGCCATCTCGAGCACGTCGACGGCGAGGCCCGTGACCTCGACGTGATCGCCCACGTGGAACGGCGCGTCCGCGCTGCGCAGCAGGTTGGTGGTCGCTAGATCGAGCAAGACACCGTTCTTGGCGATCAGCTCGAAGCTGTTGATGGACGTGCGCACCAGGCGCTCGGCCGCCGGCGTCATGGTGAGCGCGCGCCACACGCGCGGTAGCGGGCGCCCGGCGTGGTGACGCACCCAGGGCGGGTAGATCATGGTCATCGGCTCGAACGAGTTGATCAGCACGAGCCGCTGGTGCGAGACGCGCGCGTCGTCGATCTCGCCGCGCAGGTACAAGCTGTTGACGAGCATCTGCCGATTGGTCCACGCGACGCCGCCCCAGAAGGTCGCCGCCGGCGCGAACAAGAGGTGGGCCAAGGTCAGGCCCGCGGTGACGAGAGCGCGCCACCAGGTGGCAATCTTCGCGGTGGCGTCGCGGATCTGCCGCGCGCCGTCGCGGATCAACAGCGCGACCAGCACGGTGCCGCCGATCGCCGGCACGACGAGCAGGCGCGGATCCGGGACTGTGCCGAGGAGTGGCAGGATCGCGAGCCCGTTGCCCACGAGCAGGAAGCGCAGATAGCGCAGCTCGTCCGGCGACAGGCGGCGCATCATTCCAGGTACCAGCGACCCGAGCACGACCAGCGGCGGCACCAGGAACAAGAGCGCACGGAACGCGCCGAGGATGATGGCGGCGTGCGTGAGCTCGCCGGGGATCGAGAGCAACTCGTTCACGAGCAACGCCGGCAAGCGCACCAGCGAGACCGCCAGGAACCAACCGGGGGACCGTAGCGGATCGATGTACACGCTCGAGCCCTTGGCGCCGAAGCCGAGCCCGACGTGCAACGCGGCGTACACGATGGTCGGGATCGCTGCCGGACCGAGCGCCGCCATCCGTTGCCGGAAGCGGCCGGGGCCCGACACGAGCTCGTAGGCGATCAGGTAGCCCAGCGCGCTCAGCCCGTACTCGCCGCCGGCCAGCGACAGGGCGAAGCCCACGCCGCTCACGACGGCGCCCGCGCGCCAGCCGTGCTCGCGCCAGCGGACGTGACCCCAGAGCGCGAACAGCGCGAACGCGGCGCTGATCAGCACGGTGCGGTTCGCCAGCCACCCGACCGGTGTGACGTGGAGCGGGTCGAACGCGTAGATCGCGGTCGCGAGCAGCGCGGCGCGCGGCGGCAGCAGGCTCTGGAGCAGCAGCGCGAGGCTCGCGACGAGGAGCGCGAACCACAAAAGCGAGTGCAGGTGCGCGGCGTGGTCGGACAGGTGGAGCACGCGCGCGTCCAGCGCGATCAGCAGGCTGGACAGCGGCCGGAGCGCCGTGAGCTTGAGCTGGGGGTGGACCCACCACGGGTAGGTGCCGGCGTCGAGCAGGCGCGGCAGCTCGCCCCGGCCCGCGTCGGCGAACGAGTACAGGTCCAGGGGAGAGCGCTGGACCGGGAAGCTCCCGTCCAGCATGGCGCGCTGCAGGTAGTCGTCCGCGACCAGACCGGAGTCGAGCCCGGGGCGGTGGAGCAGCGCGCCGAACGCGATCACCACGAGGACGAGCAACGCGTAGCGCAATCGTCCTCGCCGCATCGCGCGTCAGCTAGCGTCGATTTTCCCGCGGCTGCAAGGTATATGCGAGAGCCGTGAGCTGGCAGACACCCCGTCGCGCGTTCATAGCCGTGGTGGCGCTGCACCTGGTGCTGCTGCTGTATTTCGCGCCGCCGCAGGTGATGCTGTCGAAGCAGCCGGTGTTGATGGCGGACTACGCGCTCCACACCTACCAGATCGAGCGGGCACGGGAGGCCTTCAAGGGCTGGGGCGCGCTGTGGGGATACGACCCGCAGCAGCTGGCCGGGCAACCCGCCGGCGTGGTCGAAGATCTGACGAGCAAGGGGACCGAGCTGTTCGTGATCGGCGCCGGCAGGCTCGGCATCGACCCGGTCCTGGCGTTCAATCTGTTCATCCTGCTGGTGCATCTCTCGGTGCCGTTCGCGGCGTACGGCGCGGCCCGCCTGTTCAAGCTCGGCAAGGGCGAGTCGGTGACGGTGGCGCTGCTCTGGGTGCTGATGTGGTTCTTCGACTCGTTCATGCACTGGTGCTGGTGGGTCGGCATGATCACGTGGTCGGTGGCGTGTCTCTTGTGCGTGCTCCTGGTCGGTCTGCTGTGGCGAGCCCTGGAGGAGCAGCGCGTCGTGTGGCTGCTGCTGGTGGGACTCGTGGCTGCCGCAATCACCTTGATCCATCCGTTCGGCGTGTTCGCCGTGCTGGTGCCGGTGGTCGCGCTGTACGCCCGCGCGTTCAAGAACCTGACCCGGCGAACCCACGCGCTGCTCTGGCTCGGGGCCGTTGCCGCTGCGTCCACCACGCTCGTGTGGATCCATCCCACCTGGTACTACCGGCACTACATCGGCGACGTGGACGTGTTCTTCCGCCCGCGCTTGCCGTACGTCCTGTACGACGCGCTCGATCTGATGAAGGACGCGCGCAACACCGGCGCGCCGGTACGCACGCTGTTCCGTACGTTGTGTTTCGTCGCCGGCGGCGTTGGGCTCTGGCGCTGGCGGAAAGCCGGCGATCGCCGGACGCTCGCGCTCGCGTCGTTCGTCGTCGCCGACGTCCTGGTCGCGTACCTCAGCGGCTACGTCTGGGCGGCGCGCCAGACCCAGCCGTACCGCCAGATCGGTCCGGCCATGCTCGCGGCGGCGATCCCCGCGGCGGTCGTGCTGCGTGAATCGCTGGCGCTGTCCACGCTGCGCCAGTTCGGCAAGTCCGCGCGGCTGGTGCTGGCGCTGGCGCTGGTCCTGATCGTGCCGCGCGTCGCGCGCACGGCGCTCTACTTCATCCCGGACCTCCTGCCGCACATCAAGATCAACGGCAAGGACGACTGGTTCACGTCGTCCTTGGTGGGCGTGAACGAGCCGTACCCGGTGCCGCGCCGCCACGAGGGCCCGCCGCCGCGCTACGTCGCCGTGCGCGACTGGCTCGCGCAGCACGCCGCGAACGACGGACGCGTGGTCGTGCTCGAGTGGCCCCTCGGCGAGTACCTGGCAGCCTCCACGCGCTTGCCGATCCTCGGCGGGATCCGCGAGCGCAACGTGCCGCACGTGGACGCCAACCTGTTTCGCATCGCGCCCACCGGTGTCATGCCCGGCGACGCGCTCCGGCAGTACTTCGTACGCTACGCCGTCGGCTACGTGGTCATGGCCGGCGACTACGGGCCGCTCGACTATCGTCGCGACCTGCTCGAGCCCGCCAAGAGCATCCAGGGCACGCGCATCTACAAGACGCGGATCAAGCCCGACTACTTCCTGCGCGGCTCGGGCCGCATCGCGTCGCAGCACCTGAACTCGATCCACGTGGTGGACGCGCGTCCCGACCCAAGCACGCACGACGTCGTGGTGCGCTTCCACTGGATGGAACCGCTGCGCTGTCGCCCGGACTGCAAGGTCGAGCGATTTCGCGTGGATCACGACCGGGTCGGCTTCATTCGCATCCCCGATCCGCCGCCGGGCTTCGAGATCTACAATGCCTACGTGTACTGACGCCCGCGTTACCCCGTGGTCTTGCTGATCTCGAACGCGTTCGCGCCGTAGCCCCACTCGAGCAGCCCGCGCACGGCGCGGGAGCGGTAGAGCCCGCGGGACACGATCGTCTCGACGCCGCGCGTGATGCCCACGCGCATCGCCGTCGGCCAGGCGATCTCGCGAGCGGCGCGCATGCGGTAGCGGCGCACTGCCGCGCGGTCGAGCCCGCCTTTCGCCACCGCCGCGGCGGCGACCTCGCCGGCCAGCCGCCCCGAGGCCAGCGCGTGCCAGATGCCTTCGCCGGTCAGCGGATCGATCAGCTGTCCCGCGTCGCCGACGGTCACGAGCCCCGGCGCGCCGAGCGGCGGGCGCGCGCCGGCGAGCGGCAGCGCCCAGCTCCGCAGCCGCCCCTGGACCTGCATGCCGGCGAAGCGATCGGGGTGCGTCGCCACGAAGCGCGCGTACAGCTCGCGCAGGTTCGCGTCGCCGGCGTGGTAGCGATCGGCGCGCAGGTACACGCCGATGTTCGACACGCCGTCGACCGCGGGGAAGACCCAGCCGTAGCCGGTCGGCAGATAGCGCTCGAAGTAGTGCTCGCTGAAGTCCGCGACCGGGCCGGGCACCAGCCCCGTCGCGTACGCGGTCAGGGCCAGCCCCAGATGGTGTTGCCGGGGCGGCGCGGAACCGAGCGCGTGCCAGGCGATCGAGCCCGAGCCGTCGGCGGCGACGATCGCCGCGGCGCGCCGCGAGAAGCCGTCGCCCTCCACGCCTGTGAAGCGGCCGTTGTGCTGCGTCAGACGGCGGATCTGCACGCCTTCCACGACCTCCGCGCCCGCGCTCTCGAGCTCGCGCCGGAGCAGATCGTCGAGAACCGTGCGCGCGACGATCCACCCGGGCTTGTCCCCGTAGCTGCGCCGGACGTGACTCCCGTCGGGGAATACCGCCACGGCGCCGCGCACGATCGCGCGGGGCGCGCGCTCGAAGCGCTCGCCGGCGCCCAGCTCCGTGATCAGCGCCGCCGCCACGTTGGACACGGCGTCGCCGCAGATCTTCGAGCGCGGGAACGTCGCGCGGTCGACCACCGTGACGCGCGCCCCGGCGCGCGCGGCGGCGATGCCGGCGGCCGACCCCGCCGGTCCCGCGCCGATGACGAGTACGTCGGTGCTTTGTGGCATGACCGCAAACGATGCTAGCCTGCTCGTCGCCTTCCGCCCAGGGGGGCTCATCGCCCCTATCCCCGACTTTCATGGGCGCCGCCTTCAGGATCCTGTTCGACGTCCTCGCGTACCGGCTGCGCCGGCTCGAGATGGCGAACATGGTGGCAGCGGTCGCGATCATGGTCGCGCTGCGGCTCTCGCCGGCGGATATCGCCGTGCGCACGGGCTTCGCGCTGTTGCTCAACCTGCTCGCGTACCTGACCAACGACTACTACGACGTCGAGCGCGACCTGATCGGCAAGCGCGAGCCCGCCACGTTCCTCGCCGCGCACCTGCGCGCCGCGCTGGGAGCGCAGATCGGGCTGGTGGTGGTGCTGCTCGGGGTGGCGCTGCTGTGGAGCACAGGGCTTGTGGTCGCGCTCGCGGCGGGCGGCGGCCTGTGCTGGATCTACTCGGCGCGGCTCAAGCAGACCCCGTATCTGGATGTGCTCGCGATGGCGGCGTGGGGCGTCGCGATGCCGCTCGTGGCGGTGCCTCTCGGCAGCGCGGTCGGCTGGAGCCTGCTCGGCGAGCTCGGGCTGTTCTCGGCGTCGTTCGAGCTGATCCAGGTGGCGCGTGATCGCGACGAGGATGCTGCCGCCGGGATCGTCACCACGGCGGTGCGCATCGGCGCGGCGCGCTGCCTCACGGCGGCCCGCGTCATGATGCTTGTCGCTGCGGTCTACGCGACGCTCGTCCTGCATCGCTATCTGGGCCTGGCGGTGCTCGGCGCGGCGCTGCTCGCGCCAGGAGCCGACGTCGCCCGCTACTGGAACCGCGTGCGGTTCGCCCTCGGTCTGGTGTGGCTCGCGACCCTCGCCTGGGTGTTCATCGAGGGGGGAACCGCCGGGCTGCTGATCCAGGTGTGAGCGGTCCGGGCTGTTTCCGCGCCGGGCCGGCATCCCAGGAAATGGCAGGGGCGTGCGCATGCGCCCGATGGTTTAATGCCGCCCTCGATGACCGACGACTCCTCCGCGCGCGTGCCGCTCCTGCCATTGGGAGTGGTGACGATGTCGTCGCTGGCGCTGGAGGTCTTCATCGTGCGCGTGCTCGCGTACACGGTGCAGACGTTTCTCGTGTACCTGGTGCTCGGGATCGCGATGACCGGCTTCGGGGCGGCCAGCAGCCTGGTCGCGATGCGGCGCGATTGGCTCGAGCGCGAGCGCGTGCCGGTGGCGATCGCCGCTTGGGCGGTGGCGTATCCGGCGAGCCTCATCGTGGCGTACGCGCTGTTCGCGCGCCTCGCGCCGGTCATCGACGCGGCCGTCGGCATCACCACGTTCCTCGTGTCCGCCTTGCTCACGCTGCCGTTCATTGCTGCCGGCGCGGTGGTCACGCTGGTGCTCGCGTCGGCCGGTCCGCGCCTCGGGCGGGCCTACGCCGCGGACTTGATCGGGGCCGGGATCGGCTGCTTCGTGCCGCTGCTCGTGCTCGGCCCGATCGGCGGCGAGCGCTTCCTGGTGCTGCTCGCGCTGCTCGGGTGGGTGGGCGCGTTCGGCTTCGTTCGCAAGCTCGGGTCCGCTCCGGCCCGGCTCGGTCAAGCGCTATGGGGCACGCTGGCGCTGGTGCTCGTCGCGTTGGCCTTCGCGCCGTGGGTGGTTCACCTCGAGCCCGAGCCGTACGGCCAGGTCGGGCTGATCCAGGCCTACTCCAGCAAGCTGGGCTTCGGCGTCCACCGCATCTACGACCGCTGGAACATGACCGGGCGCGTCGAGGTGTACGCCTTCGATCACGTGCCCGGCTCGCCGGATCCGTACGCTTTCCACTTCTACGCGCAGGACAACACCGCCGGCGCGATCATGGCGCGCTGGGACGGACGCGACGAGACGCAGGCGCTGCCCGGCGATACGGCGAGCGCGGTGCCGGCGATGTGCGACGAGTCGCTGTTCGCCGGGGGCTACACCGCGCCGCGCGCGGACGTGCTCGTGATCGGCGTCGGCGGTGGCGCGGACGTGCAGTGCGCGCTCTATCACCGCGCACACCACGTCGACGCCGTGGAGATCAACCCCGCGTCGATCGCCATGATCCGCGGGCCCTTCAACGACTGGCTCGGCGGCATCGGCTCGAATCCGCGCGTGTCGTGGCACCTCCGCGATGGGCGCAGCTTCGCCCACGGCGCGCGCCCGGGGACCTACGACCTGGTCCAGCTGAGCGGCGTCGACACGAAGAGCGTGCTCTCCTCCGGCGCTCTCGCCCTCAGCGAAAACCATCTCTACACGCGCGAGGCGTTTCGCGACTACCTCGCGAGCTTGAAGCCCGACGGCGTGCTGTCGATCGTGCGCTTCGGCGAGCCGGAAGCGCTGCGCCTTGCCGCCACCGCGGTCGTCGCGCTGCGCGATCTCGGCATCTCGCACCCGGAACAGCACATGGTCGTGATCAAGAACTACCTGGCGTACGACGTGATCGTGCAAAAGCGCGGCGACTGGGACGACCGCGCACGCCAGGCGCTCTACCAGCGCTTCTGGTTCCACGACCGACCCTTTCGCGGGCTCGACGTCGTCTTCCTCAAGCCGTTCGGCTACAGGGCCGAGGTGCGGCCGGATCTCGTCTACGAGCCGACCGATGATCGCGATCCGGTGTTCCGGCGCTTCTTCGCCCAGGTGCGGGACGGCACGTTGGAGCGTTTCGCCGCCGCCTATCCGGCGAACATCGTGCCGGCCTCCGACGATCGCCCGTTCTTCTTCGATACCACCCGCTACGACCTGCCGTCGGCGATGACCGCTCCACACGTGCCGGTGCTGATCGACATGCTGATCAGCGTGCTGTTGCTCGCGGCCGCGCTGGTGCTGGCGCCGGTGTGGATCACGCGCCAGCGCATTCGCGGCGCGCAGGGTGTGATTGCGCCGATCTATTTTGCCGCCGTCGGCCTGGCGTATCTGTTCCTGGAGATCTGGTATCTGCAGCGCTTCGCCATGTTCCTGGGTCACCAGATCTACGCCCTCGGCGTCGTGCTCGCGACGCTGCTGCTCGCCACGGGCGCCGGCGCCGCGCTCGGCGCGCGAACCGGCGCGCCGCCGCGCCGGCGCATCCTGCTCGGTGTCGCGGCGATCCTGATCGTGGTCGCGCTCTGGTTCGTGCTGCTCCCGCCGCTGTTCGCGCGCGCGTGGACCGCGTCGATGCCGGTCAAGGTGCTGTGCGCGATCGCCTTCGTGGCGCCCGCCGGGCTCGCCATGGGGTTGCCGTTCCCCGCCGGCCTCGATTGGGTCGGCCGGAAGGCGCCGGGCTCGGTGGCGTGGTGCGTGGGCATCAACTTCTTCGCCTCGGTGGTGGCCACGGTGGCGGCGGTGCCGATGTCCCTGCTCGGCGGCTACCACGTGGTGTTGATCGCCGGCGTCGCGCTGTACGTCCTGGCCGCCCTGTCGTCGTTCGCGTTCGGAGCCGGCGGAGCACTAGCGGAGTGACCCGGTCTTCGCGGATCCAGCGCGTGCTCGGCGCGCGCCGCTTCATGTTGGTCGCCGCGCTGCTCGGCGTGCTGCTCGTCGCGCCGTCGATCGGCGGCGGGCTGCAGACCGAGGACTGGGTCTTCCGCGATATCGCGCGGGCGTATCAGCTCACACCCTCGACCTTCAACCTGTGGGGCTGGGACCAGCGGCTGCCCAAGAGCGTGCTCGTCGGGCGCGTGCATCTGCAGCGCCAGATGGGGCTGATGCCGTGGGTCACTTCCGACGCGTTCAGCGTCTCGTTCTGGCGCCCGCTGGCGTCGCTCACGCATCGCGTCGAGTACTGGCTCTGGCCGCGCTCGCCGCTGCTTGATGCACGTGCAGAGCGTGCTCTGGTACGCGCTCCTGATCGTGGCCGCCGGGCTGGTGTATCGGCGCCTGCTCGATCGCGCGTGGACGGCCGGCCTGGCGACGCTGCTGTACGCGGTCGACGACGCCCACGGGCACGCCGTGGGCTGGATCAGCAATCGCAACGCGCTGATCGGCGCCACGCTTTCGCTGTTCGCGCTCTGGCTGCACGATCGCTGGCGGCGCGGCGGCTTCCGCGCCGGCGCGTTCCTCGCGCCGCTCGCGCTCGCTCTCGGCTTGCTGGGTTCGGAGCTCGCCCTGGGCGTGGTCGGCTACCTCGTCGCGCACGCGCTCGTGCTCGATCCGGCGCCGCGGCGCCGCCGGCTGCTCGTGTGCCTGCCGTGGATCGCCGTCGTGTTGCTGTGGGCGCTGGCGTACCGCGCGCTCGGTCACGGCGTGTCCGGCTCCGGCATGTACATCGACCCGGTGCGCGCGCCCACGGAGTTCGTCTCGACCGGCGTCGCGCGGGCGTTCGTGCTGCTCGCGAGCTCGTTCGCGGGGCCGCCGGCGGATCTCTACAACCGGCTGCCGTCGCTGTGGCCCGCGGCGCTGGCGTCCGTGCTCGTGCTCGTCGTGATCGCCGGCGTGTTGGGCGCCGCGCTCCGGCGCGACCGCGTCGCCGGCTTCTGGGCGCTCGGCACCGCGCTCTCGGTCGCGCCGGCGTGCGCCGTCTTCCCGGAGGATCGGTTGCTGCTCCTGGTCGGCGTGGGCTCGATGGCGCTGGTCGCCCGCTTCGTCCGCAACGTCGGCGAGAGCGGCGCGGCGTGGTCGCCGCGGGTCGGTCGCGCGGCTCGGCTCGCGGTCGGCGCGCTGATCGTGATCCACCTCGCCGTGGCGCCGCTCCTGCTGCCGTACCGGAGTCTGGTCATGCAGCGCTACGAGGCGCGGGTGGAGCGGGCGCGCGAGACAGCGTTCGCGCTGCCGCGGTCGATCAAGCAGGAGCTCGTCCTGCTCGACGCGCCGGACTTCTATTTCGCGATCATGATGCTGCTGACGCGGATCTCCACCGGGCACATGCCGTCGCCGACGCTCACCGTCGTGGGCGGGCTGGAGCCCACGACGATCACCCGCATCGACGACGAGACGCTGGACGTGCGTCCCGAGCACGGCTTCCTGTCCCGCACGTTCGACCGCATCTACCGCGATCGCAGCCATCCGATGCGCGTCGGCGAGATCGTGCACGCGCCGGGCGCGACGGTCAGGGTGCTCGAGGTCGGCCCCGGCGGCGAGCCGCTCGCCGCGCGGTTCTCGTTCCACTGGCGCCTCGAGAGCGCGCGCCTGGTGTTCGCGAAGTGGGTCGACGGCCGCTACGTGCGCGTGCAGATGCCCGCCATCGGTCAGTCGCTGGTCGTCGGCGGGCCGTCGTCATGAAGCGTCGCACCGGCGTGCTCGCGTCGCTCGCCGTCTTGATCGCGGTGTTCGCCGTGTACTGCGCATACGACGTGCCGCGGCTCGACAACAACCTGATGGGCGACGTCGACCGTGCCGGCTGGGTCGGCGCGCTGGCGGCGCGCCTGGGCGCCGGCGCGCGCCTGTACGACACGCTGGTCGTCGCCATGCCGCCGGGTGCGCTGCTGGTGATGCGCGCGATCCAGCGCGTCGTCGGTCGCCCGCTGTTGCTCGAGGAGCTCGTGCTGGTCCAGATCGCACGCTTCTCGCTGGCGCTGATCGCGTGGGCGATCGCGCGGCCTGCTGGCCTCGCGCCGGACCGGCATCCTGGTTCTGATCGGCACGCTCGCCGTCGTCACGCAGCTGCCGCGCGAGTCGGCGGACGAGGTGCTGGCGGCGCTCTGTGCCTGGGGCAGCCTGGCGACGGGCGTGCGCGCCGTGCTCGCGGCGCCGGGCGCGCGCCGGCGGCGTGGCTTCGTGGTGACCGGCGCGCTGGCGGCGCTCGCCCTCGCGTTCGAGACGGCGACGGGCGTCGGCGCGGTCGCCACTTGGCTGTGCGCGCTGGCGCTGTGGTCGCGCGCCGACGTCAAGGCGTGGCTCGTCGGCGCGCTCGGCGGCGTGGTCGCGCTGTTCGTCCTGGTGTTCGCGGCCGGCGCGACCCCCGCCGGCTATCTGCGCGTGGTCGTCGCCGACGGCGCGGCGCTCCACGGCGGCGCGTGGGGCATGCTGAAAGCGCTCGCTGCTGCGCTGTTCCTGGCGCCGGCGCTGCCCGCGTCGCTCGTCCTGGTCGCGCTCCTGGTCGCGGTCGGGTTCCGCGTCGCGCGCGTCCGGGGCGGGCAAGCGCTGCCCACGATCGCAGAACCGCTGGCCGCGGCGCTGGCCTTCGGCATCGCGACGCTGCTGCTCGTGCGGGGCGCGCACCTGCCGCGCGTCGTCGGCGCGGCGTGCACGGCGCTCGGCGTGGTGCCGGCTTTCGGCATCGCCCTCGCGTTCGCGGGGCTGGTTGCAGCGACCGGCGAGCGCGTCGTTGCGTGGCGGCTCGCGGTGGTCGTCGCCGTCGGCACGACCGTCGCACACGGCTTCGCCTATCCGACGCTTGCGCCGGTCATGCAGTACGGCGCGGCGATCCCGGTCGGGCTGCTCGCCTTGTTCGACGCGCTCGAGCGCACGCGCTGGCCGATCCTGTCCGGGATCGTGTTCGCGCTGCTGCTCGGCGTGCTGTTCGGGCTGCGGCTGGACCGCGCCGCGGACGCGCGCATCGCTGTCGGATCGAGCGGCAACTGGGCGGGCTTGTCCGTCGGCGTGCGCGGCCAGGAGGTGCTGCGCGCCGCGCGCCGCGTGCAGCAGCTCGCTGCGCCGGACGACACCGTGCTGATCCTCCCCGACGATCCCGAGCTCGCCGCGCTGGTCGATCGCCCGCGACCCGCCGTCCGCGGCGCCATCGTGTTCGCCGGCGAGTATCCCGCGCGCCTCGCCGACGCCGACATCCGCGCCATCGACGCCAACCCGCCGCGCGTGGTGGTCACCGTGCCGCGCAGCGCGGTCGAAATGGCGAAAGCTCTTCCACCTGCTCGGGCACGGCGCCGGGGCGCGTCGCGTCGTCGACCACGTCGAGCGCGATCTGCTCCCCCGTCGCTATCGTCGCGACTCGAGCTACCGCTGCCTGTACTTCTTCGATCAGGGCGTCATCGACGTCTGGGTGCGGCGATGAGCGGGGTCCGCGCCAAGTGGCTCGCCCGCGCGCTGCTCGCGTGGATCGCGCTGTGGTTTCTGGTGTTCGCCGCGTCGTTCGTGCCGCACCTCGTCAACAACTCCTTCGCCGACATCGAGTTCACCGGTTGGAGCGGGCCGATCGGCGCGCGCATCGCCGCCGGCGAGCGCCCGTACGTGGACTTCGTGCTGCCGATCCCGCCGGGCAGCCTCGCCCTGCTCGGCCTGATCGGCAAGCTCGCCGGTCGGCCGCTCTTGATCCAGGAGCTGTGGGTCGACGCCGTCTGCCACCTGTTGATGGCGCTCTTCGCCTACGCCGTCGCCGTCCGCTACACCTCACGCGCGACCGCGCTCGCCGTCGCCGTGCTCTCGCTCGTCTCGGTCGTGACGCTGAACAAGGAGTGCGCCTACGATCACACTGCGCAGGCCGTCGCCTGGGGTAGCGTCGCGCTCGGTGCGCGCGCCGTGCTCGCCGCGGAAGGTCGCGCGCGCCGCCTGTTGTGGCTCGCGACCGGCAGCGTCGCGGCGCTGGTCGTCGTCTTCAAGCAGAGCACCGGCATCGGTGCGCTCGCGGGCTTCGCGGCAGCGCTCGCCTACCTGGCTCTTGTCGGGTGGCTGTCGGGCCGGCGCGGAAGCGCGCGCGCCGGCCTTCGCGACGCCGGCGCCTTCGCGCTCGGCGCGCTCGCGGGCGCGGCGCTGATCGCCGCGTTCGTGCTCGCGCTCGGCAGCAGCCTCGGCGCATTCGTCCAGTGCGTGTTTCTCGACGGCCCGGAGCTCAAGGGCGGCACCGGACTACTGCTGCACAACCTGTTCAACTACCTGGCCCTGGACACGACCTTTCCCGCGTCCCTCGGCGGCCTGGCGGCCCTGGTGTTCGTCGGCGCCCGCATCCAGCGCTTCGATGGTCGCCTGCACCTGGGGGACGAGCCGGCACGCGCCGCGCCGCTCGGCCCGCGCCTGGCGATCGCCCTCGCCGTCGCGGTGGCTGCGCTGTTCGGTGTGGCGGCGCTCCTGCTCCACACCGCCGGCGTCAAGCTCACGCCGGAGGCCGTGCGCTGGTTCGATCGCTCGCGGCTGCTTGCGACCTTCGGCCTGGGTCTGGTCGCGGCGTCTTTCGTCGTCCACGCGCGCTCCGCCGTGGAGGGCGTGGACGACGACGCGATCCGGACGGGTCATGCGCTGAACGCGGTGGTGATCGCCGCGCTGGCGATCTCGCTCTTGCACAACACCTCGGCCCCGGAGTTCCGCGCCTTCTACGACAACAACCCGATCATCGCGCTGTCGTGGCTGCTGCTCCTGGTGGCGCTCCGGCGTGCGCGCCTGCGCTGGGCCGTCGCGGTCGCGTTCAGCGTCGGAGCCTGCACGCTGTACGGCAACAAGCTCGCGCGCGCGCTCATCGCGCGCACGCCGATGGGCGCCCACGGCTACTGGGCGGGCATGCACGTCTCGGCGCGCGGCGAGGCGATGGCGCGCGCCGCGCTCCGCGTCCGCGAGCTCGCCGGCCCGCACGACACGGTGCTGGTGCTGCCCGAGGACGTGAACTTCGCGGCGCTCGTTGGCCGGCCGCGCCCGCCGATCCGTGGCGCCATCGTGTTCGTCGATCAGTACCCGCGCCGGCTCGCCGCCGCCGACATCGCCACGCTCCGGGCGCACCCCCCGAAGGTTATCGTGATCCACCCGGCGGAGCGTCTGGATTGGCAGCGCATCTTCCGCATCTGGAACGGCGACAGCGGCGCCGAGCGTGTGATCGACTTCGCGGAGCGCGAGCTCTTGCCGCACCGCTACACGCTCGACCAGCGCGTCGCCACGCGTTTCCTCGGCAGCCCTGCTACGCTGGAGATCTGGGTGCGCCGCTGAGCGGTGGGCTATAGCCGTGACCGGTCGAGGCTGTCTCGTCGCACGAGCACCAGCAGGATCGCCGCGAGCGTGACCATCAAGAGCACGCTCGCGAGCTAGAAGTGCAGCCGGACGTTGTCGACCAATGTCGTAAAGTACTGCGCCGCGCACAGCCCGAGCAGGGCGACCCAGATCCACGCGTCGGTCGCGTCCAGCGCGCGCTGGTCGGGAGCGGCGAGCCGGCGCGGGAATGTCCGCTCCACCGCGATCAGCGGCAACAGGCAGATCATGTGCTCGTAGTAGTTCGCGGCGTACATCAGCACCGGTAACAGGATCAGACCGAGCATGGTCGCCTGCTCGCGGCGCTTGCCGCGGCACGCGAACGCGAGCAGCCCGAGATAGGCGAAGCCCGCGACGAGCAACAGCGGCGCGCAGAGCCGGGCGCAACGGTGCCCGCGACTCGACTCACCAGGGCGCTGGCTTGTAGTCCTTCAGGAACTGGCCCCAGACGTGCGTGCCGGTGTTCGCGCCGCTGAAGATCGGGTCGACGATGCGCGCCGCCCCGTCGAGCACGTCGAGCGGCGGGGCGAAGCCGCCCTCCGCCTTGCGCGCGGCGTGCGCGGCCGGATCCTCGTCGGTGATCCAGCCGGTGTCGACGGCGTTCATGTGGATGCCGTCGGCGACGTAGTCCGGGGCGCTGGTGCGCGTCATCATGTTGAGCGCTGCCTTGGCCATGTTGGTGTGCGGGTGCTTGTCGGTCTTGGTGGTGCGATAAAATTGTCCCTCCATCGCGCTCACGTTCACGACGTGCTGGTCGAAAGTCCGCGTCTTCTGCATCAGCGGCTTGAGCTTGCCGTTCAGGATGAACGGCGCGATCGCGTTGACCAGCGTCACCTCGAGCAGCTCCGGCGTCTCGACGTCCGCCAGACGCAGCCGCCAGCTGTTGATGCCGCGCAGATCGACCTGCTGCAGATCCGCGTCGAGCCGGCCCTGGGGAAATGCCGCGAGGCCGGACGAGAAGTCCTCGTCCAGGTAGCGCTGCTGCGAGAGGCGCGCCGCGGCGCGGATGCCGACCCCGGGCAGCGAAGCGGGTGCCAGCAGCGCCGCCGCGTCCGGCGCTTCGCCGCCGAGCTCCGCGCACAGCGCGGCGTGACCGGCGAGCAAGGCCGCGAGCGTGCCCGGCACCTCGCCTGCGCGCGCTTCGCCGTCGAGCAGGTGCGCGTAGAAGCCCGGTGGGCGACGCACGGTCTGGCAAGCGTTGTTCAGCAGGTAGTCGAGGCGGGGCTCGGTGTCGCACAGGTAGCGGGCGAACAGCTCGACGCTCGGCGCATGACGCAAGTCGAGTCCGTGGATCGAGAGCCGGTCCGCGAACGCGTGGAAGTCGGGCTCGCGCGCGTAGCGCGTCGCGGCGTCGACCGGGAAGCGCGTCGTGACGATCACTCGCGCACCGCTGCGCAAGAGCAGGAGCGCCGCCTGGTAGCCGATCTTGACGCGCCCGCCCGTGACCAGCGCAGCGCGTCCGCCCAGGTCCGCCGACTGGCTGCGCTTGGCGTAGTTGAAGTCGCCGCAGTCGCCGCACATCGAGTCGTAGAAGGCGTGCACGCGGGTGTAGGGCTGCTTGCAGACGTAGCAGCAGCGCGCGTCGCGCAGCTCGCGGCTGTCGCCGCCGTCTTCCGCCGGTCGGGACACCCACAGCGGCTTGTACACCGTCGCCCGGCGCTCCATGCGCAAGCCCGCGCGCTCGACGACGGCGCGATCGTGCGCGGTGTTCGCCTTCTTTTCGTGCTTCTTCAGCGAGCGCGACAGCGCGATCTGCTCGGCGCGCGTCGGACGTGACAGACGGCCAGCGGCGACCACGAGGTCGCGGCGCAGTCCGGGCTCGATCTCCGCGAGGCGCCCCGGCGACGCGACCAGCGTCTCCAGCAAGCGGAGCGCGGCGCGCACCTCGGCCTCGCTGAGCTCGGGGGAAGAGGAGTCGGCGGGGGCGTTCACGGGGCGACGGGATAGCACGCGATCCGCGTCGTACCCAGGAATGACTCGCTTCGCTCGCTTCGAGGCCGAGCAATTGTTGCTCAGGCTCTTAGTAGCCGCCCGAGCGTTTCAGCGCCTGGCTCATCATCTGCGCGGAGTGCCAGACGTAGACGAGCAGCGCCGCTGCCGTGGACAGGAACAGCGGGACGCCCCACATCCGCGCCAGCAGATCCGGACCGGGCGCGGGCGCCGCTTGCACCGAGCCCGCGTACAGGAACGCCCCCACCGCCACGCATACCAGGCCGCGGACGAGCGCGTCGCGTCCCGCGAGCGCCTGCAGCTCGTCGCTCGCCTCGGTGATCCGTGACGCCAGGCTGCGTCCGAGCAGCACCACGCCCGTCGCGAACAGCAGCGCGCCCAGGCCGCCCACCGCCAGTGCGCCGTCGCGCGCCAGCAGCTGGTCCGGCGCGAGCGCGAAGCAGGCCACCGCGACGGCCAGGGAGAAATGCAGCAGCGCGTCGCCGATGCGCGGTTGGAGCGCCTCGTGGGTGTAGGCGACGACCGCGACGACCGCCGCCAGCGCGACGATCAAGAGCAGCCCGGCGAGCGCGGCGAACAGCACGCGGCCCGCGGCGTCCGACGCGATCCGCTCGACGGCGCCGGAGCTGGCCGCCTGCATCAGCGCGAGCAAGGACAGCAGCGGGTAGATCGCGACGGTGAGTCCGCGCCCGCCCCGCGCGCTACCTCCGGACGACAGGGCGCCCAGCCAGCGTCGCGGATCGAGCAAGGAATACTCCACGGTCATGAGTGGCGGCGCCCGCTCCGGCCGTTCACCAGCGCGCCTCCAGGGCCTTGCCGGGCCTCCTGCCCGGCCAATATAGTCGCGCCGTGACCCGCGGATGCCGCTTCCTCCCAGCTCTCCGGGCAGGTGGCCGACCGTGAACGGCGATCCCGACCTGGTCGCCGCGCTGGACGAGAACCCGTCGCTCGCCGGGCTGTCGGGGCGCGATCGCACGCTGCTCGCGGCGCTGCTCGAGGCGGTCACGGTCGCGGAGGGCGAGACGGTGGTGCGCGAGGGCGACCACGATCGCGCGATGTACTTCGTCGTGTCCGGACGCGGGCGCGTGGTGCGCGACGGGCTCGAGATCGGTCGCGTCGCGCGCGGCGATCATTTCGGCGAGCTCGCGCTGGTCGCAAAGCGACCGCGCGCGGCCAGCATCATCGCCGAGACTTGGCTCGACCTCGCGCGGCTCTCCGTCGCTCGATACTCCGAGCTCGCGGAGCGCGAGCCGGCGCTCGCGCTCGACCTGCTCCAGGCGCTGCTCGGTAGCGTCGCAGAGCGGCTGGTGGAGATGACCGAGAGCGTGAGCACGCTGCTCAGCGAGCGTTCGCTGCCGCGCCGCACGGTCGTCGCCGTGCGCTTCAACGGCGAGACGCGGCCGACGCGTACCGGCACCCGCGTCGACGCGCTGCTGCCGGCGAGCGTGGGCGGCGAGCCCGTGGTCGCGGCGCTGGTCGACCGCAAGCCGGTGTCGCTGACCACACCGCTGTCGTCGGACTGCGCGCTGGCGCCGTTGACGACCGCGCACTGGGAAGGGCAGCGCATCTATCGCCACAGCCTCGGCCTGCTGCTGCTCGAGGCCGCGCATCGCGTCGACCCGGCGCTGGTCGTGCGCCTCGGCGCGTCGGTCGGCTTCGCGCAGCGCATCGAGGTGCTCTCCACGGACGCTACCGCGCGCGGTGATCTCGCGCGCGGCCTGGAGCGGACGATGCGCGAGATCGTCGCGCAGGATCTGCCGCTGCGCGAAGAGTGGTGGACCGTCGACGAGGCGCGCGATCACTTCGTCGCGATCGGCTGGTCGGATGCCGTCGCCTTGCTCGCCACCTGGCGCGACTCCGCGGTTCCCCTCGTGTCATACGGCGAGATCTACGCGACGAGTCTCGGCCCGCTGGTGCCCCGTACCGGCGCGCTGCGCGAGCTCGCCGTGGTGCCCGACGACGCCGGGCTCTTGCTGGTGTATGGCCCGCGCGCCAGCACCCGGCCGCCGCCCTCGGGAGACTCCGAGCCACCGCCTCCGTCGTCCGGGCGCCAGGAAGAGGTGCGGGCAATCTCGCGCCAGACCGCGCTCATGACCACGGACCAGGATCTGTGGCTCGGCACGCTGGGCGTGACCAGCGTGGGCGCGTTCAACGCCGCGTGCATCGACGGGGACGTGGCCGAGATCATCCGCGTCTCCGAAGGCTTCCAGGAGAAGCGCATCAGCCGCATCGCCGACGCCATCAGCGAGCTCGGCGAGCAGGTGAAGATCGTCACCGTCGCCGGCCCGAGCTCGAGCGGCAAGACCACGTTCATCAAGCGCCTGCGCGTGCAGCTGCAGGTCGTCGGCAAGAACCCCATCGGCCTGTCGCTCGACGACTACTACGTCGATCGCGAGCTCAACCCGAAAGACGTCCACGGCGACTACGACTTCGAGGCGTTCGAGGCGCTCCGGGTCGACTTGCTCTCCGACCACATCGCGCGCCTGCTCGACGGCAAGCGCGTGCGCACCGCGCACTACAGCTTCCGCACCGGCCAGAGCTTGCCCGAGGGCGGGCCGGAGATCGCCCTCGGACCGCGCGATCTGCTGATGCTGGAGGGGATCCACGGCTTGAACCCGCGCCTGCTCGGCGCAGCCGACCCGGCGCAGGTGTTCCGCATCTTCATCTGCCCGCTCGCGCAGCTGCCGTTCGACCCGCTGACGCGCATCCACGCCTCGGACGTGCGCTTGCTCCGGCGCATCGTGCGCGATCGCCACGCGCGCGGGACCAAGGCCGGCGACAACATCCTGCGCTGGCCCAGCGTGCGCAGCGGCGAGCGCCGGCACATCTTTCCCCACCAGGGCCACGCCGACGCCGTCTTCGACTCGTCGCTCTTGTACGAGCTCAGCGTGCTCAAGGTCTTCGCCGAGCGTTACCTGTTGGAAGTGCCCCAGGACGGACCGGCCTACGGCACCGCGTTCCGCCTTCTCCAGCTGCTCGATCGCTTCGTGACGATCTACCCCGACCACGTTCCGCCCACGTCGATTCTCCGCGAGTTCATCGGCGGCAGCGGCTTCGAGTACTGACGGCGCCGACGGTGCAGGGGTTTGCCGTTCCGGCGCGGTATCCCGCGATCGAGGCGCGGCGATACGACGGGACCCCGGAAAATCCCTCGTTTGGACTTTCACAGAAGGGCGGAAGAGCGGAAGAGTTCCAGGAATCGGGGTTCGGGCGTGAGCCGTCGCAAGCCATGTCGCAGGGCTGTGACGTTGAAGTCGACGAGCAGGCCAATCGGGCAGGCGTGACCGGGATGCCGGTGCACCTCGATCAGCGCACCGATCAGTTCGTCCGTCCCATCCGCGGATCTTCCGCCATTCCGCCCTTCCTGTGCCGTCCGCATGGAGCGGCATCGCACCCGGATCGGTTGCCCGTGTTCTCCGCCTGGAAATCAGGGGAGTTCTTGGGTTCCGGCGCGGTATCGCGCGATCGAGGCGCTGCGATCGATTCCGCGCCGGACCGGCAACCCTGGATCAGTCCGGCTCCGGCGTGGCTGCGCTGGCCGCCTTTCGCATGCCCGCGATCGCCGGCACGAGCAGCACGTAGAACCCCGCGGCGACGCACATCAGCACGGTGAGGCCGGTGACGAGCGCCACCAGGATCGCCGCGCTCGACGCGAGCACGCTGCCCACCCCATTGAGGCCCCACAGCCACGGCGTCTCGGCATCGTGGGTCTTTCTCGCGAGCCGCATGCCCGTCGGGAACGCGACGCCGAGCACGAGACCGACGGCGGCGTCGACGGCCGCGGCGAAGGCGATGCGCGTGCCCGTCGGCGCCGCCTCGATGCCGGGCGCGAGCTTGTGCCACGCCAGCGCGACGGTCAGCAACACGCCGGCGAGCACGAACGGGAATACGTAGCACCACGGCGTGCGATCGAGCGGCAGACGATCGCTCAACAGCGAGCCGATGCCGGCGGCGCCGACCAGGCTCGAGAGCACGACCATCAAGCTGTAGCTCGGTTCGCCGAGCACGACGCTCATGCGTTGCAAGAGCCCGATCTCGGCGAGCATGAAGCCCACGCCGATGATCGAGAAATACGCGAGCGCCGGCCCGAGGCCGTGGCCGGTGCGCTTCTCGGGCCGTGTGCGGCGACGCAGCGGAATCACGATCGCGACCACCACCAGCACGATCGAAGCGAGGAAGGCCAGGCCCAGCGTGCGCGTCGCGAGCAGATTGCCCTCGATCGTGCCGCGCGTGACGCCGGGCAGCGGGTGCCACAGGGCGCCGAGGCGGATCACGTTGAAGAAGAACGGGCGGTCATCGGTGGGCGGACGGAAGTCGAGCAGCGGCAGCAAGGTCTCGCGGTCGAGCTGGGCGCGGGTCTGCGCGTGCAGCGCGGCCTCGAGCTTCGCGGCCGTCGGGGGATGCCCCGGCGCGGCGATGATGCTGAAGCCCTTCTCCTTCACCACCGTGTCGAGGCGGCGGATGTCCTCGTCGCTCAGCGGGTCCCGCGCGACCAGCAGCGTCGTCACGTTGCCCGACGAGATCATGGCGATGTGCCGCGACGGATCCTTCACGCCGCGGTCGATCAGTGCGGCGACACCGAGCGCGGTGAGGCGGGCCGTCTCCACCGTGGACCAGCGCGAGACGGTGAAGATGCCGCCAGGCTGGAGGTGATCGAGGAAGATGCGCCACGCGTCCAGTGTGTACAGGCCGTTCTCGCCCAGGGCATGCGCGCCGGCGCCGGTGGCGGCCCAGGTGTCGATCAGCGACGCCTGGATCACGCTGAAGTGCTGGTTCGTGCGCGCCAGCCAGCTGCGCGCCTCGTCGTGGACGAGGTGCACGTCGGGACGCGCCGGGATGCCGGTGGGCTTGCCCAGCGGACCTTCGAGGATCTGCAGCAGCCGGTCGTTGAACTCGATGCCCGTCACCGGCGTGTGCCCGGCGAGCAGGGCGGCCTGGATGTCGCGCGATCCGCCCACGCCGATCACGGCCATCGGCCCGCCGGGCCGGAGCGCGTGCACCACGTTGGTCACGTCGCAGAACAGGAAGTCGAGCTTGTCGACGGGCAACAGGTACAGCGGCGTCGCCGCGTGGCCGTCGATCACGATCGTGCGCTGCGGCACCGGCGGCCCGCTGCAGCGCAGCCCGCGTCCCCAGAACTCCGCCGGCGCGATCGTCGGCTTCAGCACCTGCACCCGCGAGTGGCTGTTCCACAGCTCGACGTCGACCAGGGTGCGGTCCTCGGGCATGCCCTTGACCCACAACGGCATCAGCCCCGCGCCGCCGCCGCCGACGATGGCAAGCAGGAACAGGCCGACCACGAGCTTGAGGCCGTGGCGCGCGGTCTTCGAGTCGCGGCCGGCCGCCGCGAAGCACATCGACGCGATCGCGGCCACGACGGACAAGAGCAGGATCGCCGTCGCGCCGCCGAGGCGCAGCAATACCGGCACCAGCGGCGCGCCGAGCGCGGCGCCCAGCAGATCGACGGCGTAGACGCGCCCGATCGGCAGCTGTGTCCGGGTGACGGCCGCGGCGACGATCTTGCCCGTCGGATAGAACGGCAACGCGATGATGCCGCTGAACACCACGAACAGCGGGATGGTGGTGAGAATCGGCTCCGCGCGCAGCGGGACGATGAGCAGCAGCACGTAGCTGGCCGGGATCGCCCAGGCCAGCGCGCGCGCGTCGCGCACGAGCGACGCGGCGAGGCGATCGGGCGTGTACTCGTCGGCGGCGAGGTAGACCCGCACCGCGCCGGCGGTGAGCCCGAACAGGCCCATCGCGATGACCAGGAACGCCAGCGAGTACCAGGTCAGCACCGACAGCAGGCGCGTGTCGAGCACCTCGAGGGCGAGGGACGAGCCCGTGACGAGCCCGAGCCCCGCGAGGAACGGCGCTTGCCGTATCGAGCTTGGTTCGTTCACCCGGACTTGTTCTCGTCGTCGCCGGGCTTGGACGGAGGCGGAGGCGGGTGCGAGTGCGAAGAGGACGACACCCGCTCGCGGAACGACGCGTTCGATGCTTCCTGGTACAGCTCCTTCGCGCCGGGCACGTTGTCGTTGCGGCGCATGAGCTGGATCAGCCGTTGCTGGGCGGCGCCCGCGGGCAGCGAGCCCTCGTACAGGGCGAGCTTGATGCGGAGCACGGCGTACGCGTCGTCGCCAGCGGGGGCCGACTGCAGCGCGTCGCGCGCGCCGTCGAAGTCGCCGGCTTCGAGCAGGCCGTCGATTGTCGCGTAGCCTGGCGGGAGGTCCGCGTTGGCCATGCGCCGAGCCTACCCCGGACCGCGGACCGTCTGCAACGCGGCCTGGCGCCGGAGCGGGCGAGCGAGCGAGCCGCGCATCCGGCAGGGGAAGCCCACAAAACCGCCGCTTCCGTCGGGGCGGGCGCCCCTTGGTTCCCGCCGGAGCGGCGTGATACGGTCGTCGCTCCCGGACCGGTCGCGTCCGGCCCGCGACAATGACGAAGGACCGCAAGGGACAGGGCTCGGCGCTGCGCGACTCGCAGCCGCCGGACCTGAAGAAGGAGCGGGACCAGTTCCTGCAGAGCTTCTCTCGCGGCACGCGGCTGACCGAGGAGTTCATCCAGGAGCAGCAGCGCTTGCAGAAGCGCATGGCCGACCTCGAGGAGGAAAACGCCCGGCTGCGCGCCAACCTGGAGGCGGATCACGCCGTGCGCGAGCTGCTCGACAAGATCGAGCTGCTCGAGCGAGACAAGCGCGAGCTTCTCTCGCGGTTCCGCGCTGCCGAGGCAGAATCCAGCCACATCTCCGAGCGCTTCCAGGAAGTGGAGAGCGAGTTCGCGAACCTCGCGAACCTGTTCGTCGCCTCGAACCAGCTGCACTCGAGCCTGTCCCCGCGCGGCGTAACCCGTCGCATCAAGGAGGTGCTGGCCCAGCTCGTCGGTGCGGAGCGCTACTGTATGTACCTGCTCGGCTCCGACGGCACGGAGCTCGTGCCGATCGCCTCGGAGGGCGTTCCCGGCGACCGGCTGGTTCCGCTCCGGCTCGAGGGCACGCGCGTCGCGGAGGTCATCCGCACCGGCGGCGCCTACGTGGACGAAGAGGGCGATCCGAGCCAGGGCAACCTGGACAAGCCCGCGGCGATCGTTCCGCTCACCGTGGACGACCGCAACGTCGGCGTGATCGTCGTCTTCACCACGCTGTCGCAGAAGACCCGCTTCGACACCATCGACTTCGAGCTGTTCAAGCTGCTCGGGCAACACGCCGCCGGCGCGCTCGTCGCGGCCAGCTTGTTCGCCCAGGCCGAGCGCAAGATCCCGGGTCTCGAAGCCTTCGTCGACTTGAGCGTATAGGGACCATGGCCGAATACTCCTGCTTGATCGTTGAAGACTCGCCGATGATGCGGCAGCTCCTCGTCTTCGCCCTGGCGCGCGTGAAGAACCTGCGCGTGACGGAGGCGGACGACGGCGTCGACGGCCTGCGCAAGCTCGCGTCCGCGCGCTACGACATCATCGTCACCGACATCAACATGCCGATCATGGACGGGCTCAAGCTCGTCAAGCGCGTGCGCAGCGATCCGGTTCACAAGGACACGCCGATCGTGATCATCACGACCGAGGGCTCGCAGGAAGACCGGCAGCGCGCACTGCAACTCGGCGCCAACGCGTACATCACCAAGCCGATCCAGGCGCCCCAGGTGATCGCGACGGTCAAAGAGCTGCTCAAGATCGAGTAGCGATCCACTGGTTTGCCGGTCCGGTGCGGAACCCCGCGGCAGCGCGTGTGCGAGCTCGCCCCTTGACCTCGCCCCGCGGCGGTTTCTGCAGGCCGGGCGATCCCGAACTGTGCGGGCGGCGCCTGGTGTGCCGCCCTGCGGGGCTTCGGACAAGGAGCTTCGCCCGCCTTCGCACCGCCGCTTCGGCTCGAGCGTCAGCAGGATTGGACAATCAAGCGCCCTGCAACGCCGCCCGCACCTGCGCGACGGCCGCCGGCAAGTCACGCATCACCAGCTGCGCGTCCAACCTGAGCACGCGATAGCCCAGCCGCGCGAGCACGCGGTCCCGGCGCGCGTCCAGCCGCTCGCGCCCGCGATGCGAAACGGCCGGCTACGGGCACCTGCCTGCGGAAGGAAGCGCCGCACTTCCCTGCGGAAAGCGCGGCCCAGAGGACGGCTTCCGACGGCGTGGGCTGGTGGCGCATGACGCGGGCATGCACGGCGAGCAGAGGACGGGCGGGGCGCTGACGATGCTGAATGATGATCTCCTTGCGGCCCGGAGCGGGCGGGCTTCGCCCCTGCCAGGCGCAGGTTGCGTGACGCGGCCGATCGCGCCCGCGCGCCGCAGCTCGCGGGCCGCGGCGCGGAACGTGCGCCGTTCTGGCGGAGCCCGCCCGCGGAGCGGCAAGAAGCGGGAAGCCTTCGCGCGACCCCGGCGTGCGCCCCGCCCATTCCCGATGACAGCCGATGCGCCGCTTGCCCCGCCGCACGAGTCGCGTCCCTGCCATCCGCGCGCAGCGCGCGCCCGGGAAGACCTCGCTGTCCCGGCACCAGTCCACCCGGCGCGCGCTGCGCCGGATTTGGGAGGGACCGCGGAGGCGAAGCCGACGCGAGGGTGGGCAACCCCACAGGCGCCCCAGGTGATCGCGACGGTGAAAGAGCTGCTCGAGATCGAGTAGCGATCTTCTGGTTTGCCGGTCCGGCGCGGAACCCCGCGGTCCGGCGCCGAGTCGTTCGCGGGGTTCCGCGCCGGGCCAGCCTACTGGCCCCAATCGTCGTGCGCGACCACGTTCGTCGCGGGGTTCCAGTACCAGCCCGTCGGATCCCGCCGCCGGGTTCCCACCACCAGTGTTCGAGCGTGCCGCCGGTTCCGCGTGCGAACACGTGCTGCTCGTCGCCGTACACGAACGCCACCGGGTGACCGGTCGCGCCCTGTCCCCAGCTATCGTGCAGCACGCCGTTCGAACCCTTGACGAACGTATACACGATATATACCATGGGCAGGCGAGGTTCGAACCGAAAGGGGAGCAGCCGAACACGACGCTGCAGGGCATGGGCGACCGCATGCCGGGAACGAAGGCGGACTCGACGGCATCGATCTCGCCGCCGGGTTCCTGCTCGCGCATTCCCTTCCGGGACGGCGACCAGGGAGTCAGGAGGACTGGATGACGAACGCAGGAGGCTTGTCGGCGGCGACGGTGATCGCGACTTGTCTGGTCGTGAGCTGCGCCACCCCGGCGCGGTTGTTCATTGCCGACGATCAATTCTACGACGCGGGGGGTGGCGCTGCCGCTGGTGTGGGGACCGGCGGCAGCGCGCCGGATTCCGGCGGCGCCGCCGGCGACGGCGGAGCGAGCGGCGGCACCGCAGGCGATGGCGGAGCAGGCGGCGCGGCCGGCGCGTCGATCGACGCCGGAGGCGGGAGCGCCGGCGCGGCCGGCACGTCGACCGACGCGGGAGGCGGAAGCGCCGGGACAGCTGGCGCGACGACCGACGCCGGAGGCGGAAACGCAGGCGCGGCCGGCGCGCCAATCGATGGCGGTGGCGCGGGCGGCAGCGGCGGCGGCGGGCCGTGCTCGCCGGATCCCTGCAACGGCCACGGCTTCTGCTCGGTTGTCGCCGGAGCCGCCAGCTGCGACTGCGACGAGGGCTTCGACCCGCCGGGCTGCGCCGTGAAGAACGCGTTGTACGGCCAACGCGTCCAGGTCGTGCAGAACCTCGCGGATCCGGACGTGATCGATCTCGGAGGAGGGACGTATCTGCTGAGCGGCACAGGGCCTACGGCGCACGCCTTCGACTTCTACGAGTCGACCGACCTCACCACGTGGAGCCAGACGACCACGTACGATCCAAGCGCCGTCGACTCCGGCCACGACTACTGCGACTGCTGGTCGCCGGAGATCGTGGAAAGCGGTGGCAAGCTCTCGCTCTACTTCTCGGCCTATCGTGGCCCCGAAGGCGCAACCACTTGTCCGCCTCCGTCCGGCTCGGAGCACACGGTGTTCCGCGCGGACTCGGTGGACGGAACCCCGGACTTCGGCGTACCGCAACTGCTCTTCCAGGGTCAGGGCGGCGCCCAGAGCCGCACGCAGTCCGGCTGTCCTGCCGGCGGCTGCGGCCTCGCGATGCGCATCGACCCGGCGGTCTACGACGGCCGCATCTACTACGTGTTCTTCGACAAAGGCAGCAGCATCGGCTCCGTCTCGATGGCGGATCCGACGGCCTTCCTGCTCCACACAGGTCCCGCAGGATGGACGCTCCCTTCGTACGAGGAGAACATCAACGAGTCGCCGGAGGTGTTCGCGCATGACGGCCGCTACTACTTGTTCTTCAGCGGCGCCTGGTACAACAGCCAGTATGCGACGTTCTACGTGACCGCGACCTCCGAGGCGGCGCTGACGCGCGCGCTTCCCGTGCACCGGCTCACCACCCCCGTTCGCCGCAACGACGGCATGCTCGCGGAGACCCACGGCAGCAACTCGATCGCTACGCGACTCGGCGAGGCGTTCAACTTCTTCGGCCTCGGGGTGTTCAATAGCGGTGGTCAGCTGATCCGCCGGGACACGTACCGGCAGCGGCTGGTCTGGAACGGCGACGGCACGCTGATGTCACAGAACCAGGTGCAGCTGTCCTGGAACTCGCTGGGCGCCGGCTACAACTACTCGATTGATCTGGTTCTCCGCGACGGCAGCGTAATCGGGCCGTGCATCGCCGTCGGCCACATCGGCCAGAACACTTCGACGACGTTTACCGGCATCTGCCCGGACGCCGCGGACCGCCTGGTCCACAAGTCCCAGGTACAATCGTTCCGGCTCTACGCTTCGCAGAATACCGTGTTCGTGCAGGTGGGCGAAACGCCCTACGACGGCTTCTCCGACATGGTGAACATCGTGGCGTTTGCTCCGTAGCCACGCCGCGGCGACGCGTACCGGATGTGGGTCGCGGTCAGTGCTTCGCGTGCTGCGCGCTCCAGATCGCGGCATCGATGCCGATGCGTAACGCGATGCTCTGGTGGTAGCAGGCGGCGAAAGCCGGGCTCTTGGTGAGCGCCGTCGCGAGGCGCTGTTTGCTGTCGATGTGCAGCTTGGTCGCGCGGTCGCGCCCCTGGGCGATCAGGCTCTCGGTCTCTTGCTTCATCCCGGCCCACGCCTTGGCGCCATGCTTCTGCATCAGGTTGGCCACGACGACATGACCGGAGATGCGACCGAGGCGAAGGCTTCACCCGCGGCGGCTAGCCCCACCGCGCTGGCAGCCTGCTTGATGCCGTGATCCACCAGGCGACCGACCGCTTCCGAGGTCGCGGCGTCGCGTCCGCCCGGGAGCATCGCGTTGGCTTGCTCGCGCCGCGTTTCCTTGTAGTCCGGCCCCTCGAGCGCGAGGTGCTTCTCGTCCGCCTGCATGTGCTCGGCCGTGGCCGCGTCGCGAAACCGTCGATCGTTGTTCGAGATGGGTGTGGTCATGTCAGCCGTGTCGGCGCGCGGCTGGTGCAGTTGCGTGGAATCACCGGCGGGCCGTGGCGGTATCCGCTCAGCGCTCTCCGCCCATCAGCGCGACCACGTGGACGACGACCGCCGCCACGATGAGGACAGCGGTGGTCAGGTGCGCGCGCCGCTTCTGTGCGCGGTCGCGTAGCTTCGGGCGCCGGAGCTGGAAGCCGAGCCCGGTGTGCGCCACCAGCACGAAGAACGCGAGCCCGCCGGCGCCGAGGGCGAGCATGCCGCCGCCGACGGCGCCGGGCGCGCCCAGCGAGGGCACGACGAGCAGGGTGTGCAGGAACGCGATCACGCCCGCGGTCAGGCCGATCGCGACGTGGGTCTGCATCGGTTGGGTCCCGGGCAGGTCGCGCTTGCCACGCCCGAGGCGGATCACCAGTGGAATGCAGCCCGTCACGCCGATCAGGAGTGCGACGAGCCAACCGGTCCAGGTCGCCATGCTCGCGGGTTTTCGCACGGAAGCGGCGACGGGACCAGCCTGCCGCGGCTCGCACGCGACGCGCGGGTTGTTCCGGAGGTAGCATCCCGCTCGTCGACCCATGTGGATCAAGATCTGCGGCGTGACCACGCCACAAGACGCGCTGCTCGTCGTGGAGGCGGGCGCGGACGCGCTGGGCGTAAACCTCGTGCCCGGCTCGAAGCGTCGCGTGGACGAGGCGACGGCGCGCGCGATCGTCGCCGCGGTGCGCGGGCGCATCGACGTCGTCGGCGTGATCGCCGACGAGAGCGCCGGTCGCGCGCGCGAGCTGCGCGCGGAGCTGGGGCTCGATCTGCTCCAGCTCCACGGCGACGAGCTTCCCGAGCAGCTCGTCGCGGTGCTGCCGGCGGCGTACAAGGCCGTGCGCATTGCCGACGCCGCGGACGTCGGCGACGCCGCGCGCTTCGCCGGCGAGCGCCTGCTCTGCGACGCCAAGGTCGAGGGCGCGCTCGGCGGCACCGGCGCCCGCTTCGACTGGTCGCTCGTCGTCGGGCTCGCGCGGGCGCGCAACGTGGTACTCGCCGGCGGGCTCACGCCGGACAACGTCGCCGAGGCGATCCGCGCCGTCGAGCCGTACGGCGTCGACGTCGCGAGCGGCGTGGAGCGCTCGCCGCGGATCAAGGATCCGGAGCTGGTCCGGCGCTTCGTCGCGCAGGCGCGCGGTCCCTGCGGTGTTGCGCCGGGCGCCGCTGCGAAGTCCCTGACCAGGTTGTGATATTGGATCCCCATGATCGAACGGGACGTGGAGATCGAGCTCGCGGACGGCGCCGTGTGGGGCGTTCTGCTCTCGCCGGACGGCGAGGCCGGGCATCCCGGTGTGATCCACCTGACGGACATCGGCGGCATCCGCGAGTCGCACCGCACGATGGCGCGGCGGCTGGTGGGCGAGGGCTACGTGGTCATGATGCCCCACGTGTTCTTCCGCACCGGGCGCCCGCCGATGTTCGATTTCCCGGTGAAGATCGGCGAGGAGCGCACGATGAAGCGCCTCGGCGAGATCACCGGGCCGCTGACGCCGGACGTGCAGGAGAAGGACGCGGCGGCGTACGTGGATTTCTTCGCGGCCCAGCCCGGCGTCGCCGCCGGACCGATCGGCGTGGTGGGCTACTGCTTCACCGGCTCGATGGCGTTGCGCACCGCGGCGGCGCGCCCCGGGCGCGTCGCCGCGGCCGCGTCGTTCCACGGCGGCGGACTCGTCAAGGACGACCCGACGAGCCCGCATCTGCTGTTGCCGCGGGTGAAGGCGCGGCTCTACTTCGGCTATGCCGTCGAGGATCGCTCGATGCCGGCGGAGGCAACGGCAAAGCTCGACGCGGCGCTCGCGGCGTGGGGCGGCGAGTTCGAGAGCGAGACGTACGAGGGCGCGCATCACGGCTGGACGGTGCCGGACAGCCCGGTGCACAACCCGGTGCAGGCCGAGCGCGCCTACGGGAAGCTGACGGAGCTCTTCGCCGCCACGCTGAAGCGTTGAGGCCATGCGTCGGGTTCCGCTCGCGCTGGGTCTCGCACTGGTCGCGTGCAGCTCGCTCGAGGTGCACGGTGGGCGTACCGTGCGCGCGGGCGACGAGCCGGCGGGCACGGTGATCGGCGCCTGGGTGACGGCGGACTGTCGCGACGCGCACGGCGGAGCGGTCGAGCAGAGCTCGCGCGTGTTCCTGGTGCGGCGTCCCAACCGCCGCGCGATCGCGATCGAGACGCGGCCGGCCTACGACTCGATCGTGGTCACCAATGCCTTCGTTGCCGGGCGAGAGCTCGTGTTCCAGGTCGCGTTCCACGAGTCGGATCCGCTGGTGCTCCGCGAGCTCCGCCTACCCGCGGACGCGAAGGGACCGGGTCGGCTCGTGGTCGCCAGCTCGTTCACCGAGCCGGAGGCCGAGGGCGGCCGCTTCCGCGCGACAATCCGCACGCCGGCATTTTCCTGCCGGCTCGAGCCCGTCGCGTCAGCCGCGCCGCCGCCCCCACCGTCACCGGACGACGCCGGCGCGCCGATCGAGGCCGGCGACTGACGCACGTGGCAGCCGAGGCACGTGAGGCTCAGGGCGTGTGCAGCGAGCAGCCCGGCGGGTAGCCCGCGAACCCGCCGGCGAGGTACGGCGAAGCGTGCCCGAGCTGGTGCGCCGACAGGAACTGGCGCACGACGGCCGTGGTGACCTCCGGATCCGGCGTGTGCCCGCTCTGGTGCGCGCACTCGACGACGACGCGCCCGCCGCCGGTCAGGTACGGCACCGCGAGCCCGGCCTCCTGCTCGAAGTCGATGACCGTGTTGCCGGCGATGCCGAACTGGTCGTTGGCTCCGCCGTGGGTGATGAGCACGGCGCCGCCGTCCGCGGATACCAGCGGGTTCCAGCTGAAGCTCACGTTGATGCCCAGCGTGTTGACGTTCTGCGCTTCCGCGCTGTCGTCGAACCAGGCGCCGGAGTACGCGAGCGTCGCAGCGAGCAGCTTCGGATAGCGGGAGTGCAGCAGGTTCGTCATGATCGCGCCGGCGGAGAAGCCGACGGAGTAGATCCGCGACGCGTCGATGCTGTACTGGTCGTTCAAGCAACCGAGCACCGACTCGAACAGATCCGCGTCCACGTTCGCGTCGCCGTCCGCGCCCTGGAAGATCGCCCAGTCGAGCCCCGCCGGCGGGAACAGGTTCGTGTCCTCCGGCGTGATCACGACGAACGGGAACGACGGGTCGGCGTCGGGCCCGAGCCCCAGGTTCCGGAAGTTGTCCGCGGTGTCGCCGTAGCCGTGCCACGAGAACACCACGGCGATCGGCTGGGACGTATCTTTCGGGAAATCCGCGAAGAACGTGCGCGGCGTGCCGCCGACCGTCAGCGTGTTGGAGCCGGCCGCGACGCTCCCGCCCGGGCAGGTGAACGGGATGGTCGGCGCGGGGCCGCTGCCAGCCGCACCGCCGCCACCGCTGGCACCCGCCGCACCCGCCGCGCCGGCGGCACCACCGGTCCCGCCGCTTCCGGTCGTTCCCGCGTCGCTCGAGCCGCAGCCGACGACCAGACCGACGATCACGAGCCCCGCAAATAGTCGTCCAGACATTGCCGTGTCGCATACCGGAGCGCGCCGGCCGCATCAAGCTCCGAGCCGGCGAGCCTTGCGGGCCGGGCGGGGGGCGCGGAGGATGCAGCTGCTCGCCCGGCGAGCCGCGTGAGCGATGACGTCGCACACCTTCACCTGCAACCTGTGCGAGTCGTTCTGCGGCTTGGACGTCACGATCACCGATGGTCGCGTCGCGCGCGTCCGCGGCGACCCGCACGACGTGCTGTCGCGCGGACACATCTGCCCCAAGGCCCACGGGCTCAAGCAATTGGCGGACGACCCGGACCGGATCCGCGCACCGCTCGTCCGCGCACCGGACGGGCTCCAGCAGGCGAGCTGGGACGAGGCGCTGGACCTCGCCGCCGAGCGCATCCGGTCGGTCCAGCAGCGCCACGGCCGGGGCGCCGTCGCGCTCTACGTCGGCAATCCCGCGGTGCACTCGCATCGATCGGGCCTGGGATCGCAGCTTTTGACGGCGGCGATCGGAAGCAAGAACCGCTTCGATCCGAACTCCCAGGACTCGAACCCCCGCTTGTTCGCCTGCATGCAGGTCTACGGCGACGCGCTCTCGATCCCCGTGCCCGACATGGAGCGCACGGAATTCCTGCTGATGCTCGGCGCGAACCCGGCCGCTTCCAACGGCAGCCAGATGCTGCTCGGCGATCCCGCCGCGCGCTTTCGCGCCATCCGCGAGCGCGGCGGCCGCATCGTGCTCGTCGATCCCCGTCGCACCGAGAGCGCAAGCTGGTGCACGAGCCATCACTTCATCCGTCCCGGTGGCGACGCCGCGCTGCTGCTCTCGATGCTGAACGTGATCCTGTCGGAGCGGCGCGGTATCCCGCAGTCCGTCGCGCGCGCGGCCAGCGGCGTGGCGGAGCTCCGCGAGCTCGCCGGGCGCTTTCCGCCCGAGCGGGTCGCCGCGGCCGTCGGGCTCGGCGCAGCGACCATCCGCGACCTCGCCAACGACTTCGCCGACGCCCGCAGCGCGGTCGCGTACGCCCGCGTCGGGGTATGCCAGAACGAGCTCGGGCCGGTCGCCATGTGGCTGGTCGAGGCGCTCAACATCGTGACCGGCAACCTGGACCGCGAGGGCGGTGCGATGTTCAGCACGCCGGCAGCCGATATCGCGCCGCTCGGGCGACTGCTGGTCGGCAACAACCACGCACGCTGGCGCTCGCGCGTGCGCGGTCTGCCGGAGTTCCTGGGCGCGCTGCCGAGCGCGGTGATGGCCGAGGAAATCGAGACGCCCGGCGACGGCCAGGTGCGCGCCCTGGTGTGCCTGGCCGGCAATCCCGTGCTGTCCACGCCGAACGGGCCGCGGCTCGAGCGCGCGCTGGCGGGCCTCGAGTTCATGCTGGCCGTCGACTACTACGTCAACGCGACGACGCGCCACGCCGACGTGATCCTGCCGTCCAGGCACATCTTCGAGACCGGCAACTACGACGTCATCTTGTCGCGCTTTGGCGTGCGCAACGTCGCGAAGTACAGCCCGCCCATCCTCGACACCGGCGACGACACGCGGGACGACTGGGAGATCGCGACGGAGCTCGCCTTGCGGCTGCGCGTTCCGGCGCTGCTGCGCGCGCCGGCGCGTCGCGTCGCGCGCGATCTACCCGAGCACCTGATCGACCTGCTGCTCCGCACCGGGCCGTATCGACTGAGCCTGGCGCGGCTCCGGGCCGCGCCGCACGGCATCGATCTGGGCTCGCTCGTCGCCGGCCGCCGCGAGCAGAACGTGACCACCCTCGATCGCCGGGCGCGCCTTGCACCGCCGCTGCTCGTCGCCGATCTGCGGCGCGTCGACGACTGGCTCGCCCGGACCGACGCCGACGGGTTGGTGCTCACCGGACGCCGCCACCTGCGCAGCAACAACTCGTGGATGCACAACCTGCCAGCGCTGGCGAAAGGTCCGGACCGGGCGCGCCTGATGATGCACCCGGACGACGCGGCTCGCCGTTCGCTGGTGGACGGTGCGCGCGTGCGCGTCCAGAGCCGCACGGGCACCGTCGAGGTGGCGCTCGCCGTCAGCGACGAGATGATGCCGGGCGTGGTGTCGCTGCCTCACGGCTTCGGCCACCAGGCTGCCCGCGCGACCCTCGGCGTCGCCGGCGCGCTGCCCGGCGCGAGCGCGAACGCCTTGACCGACGAGCTGTTCGTCGAGCCGGTCGTCGGCACTTCGATCCTGAGCGGCGTGCCCGTCACGGTGGAGGCCGCGGACGAGTAGAGCCTTGGCGGCCAACCCATCGCATCGAGTGGCGCAGCGTGCGCGCGGCGACCGACGCCGACGCGGCGCGCGCCGCCCTGGCGCTCAACCGTCCGGTCGAGCTGCGGCGCGTCGGCACCACGACCGCGGGTGGTGCGCCCCTGCTTGCGGACGAACAGTCGCCACTGCTCGTCCGCAAGCAGGGCGAACGCGTCGACCTCGCCGAGCGCGATCTCGACGCGCGCGATTCGCCGGCGGACACGCTCGCGCTCGAATCCGGCGCGCTTCGGCAGCATCGCCGGCGTGCGACTCCACTTGACGCGCGCCCGCGGGATACCGCGCCGGACCGGCAGCCCCATCCCCCTGGCGCCGCGGCTCGGCTTCCAGCATGCTTCGCCGCCATGAGCGAGCAGGCCCGTGCGGGCTGGTATGGAGAGTATGGGGGTCGGTTCGTCGCGGAAACGCTCGTTCCGGCCCTCGACGAGCTCGAGCGCGCGGCGGCGGAGATCGTGCCGAGCGAGGCGTTCCAGAGCGAGTGGCGCGCGATGCTCGCCGACTACGTGGGGCGCCCGACGCCGCTGTATCGCGCGCGTCGGCTGGAGGCGTCGATCGGCGGCGGCGTGGCGGAGCTGTGGCTCAAGCGCGAGGACCTGTGTCACACCGGCGCGCACAAGATCAACAACGCGATCGGCCAGGTGCTGCTCGCCCAGCGTCTCGGCAAGACGCGGATCATCGCCGAGACCGGCGCCGGCCAGCACGGCGTGGCCACGGCGACGGCGTGTGCCGTGCTCGGGCTGCCGTGCGAGGTGTACATGGGCGAGGTCGACGTGGCGCGCCAGGCGCCGAACGTCGCCCGCATGGAAATCCTGGGTGCGCGCGTGATCCCCGTCACGAGCGGATCGCGCACGCTCAAGGACGCGATGAACGAGGCGCTCCGCGACTGGGTCACCAACGTGCGTACCACGCACTACTGCGTCGGCTCCGCGGCGGGGCCGCACCCGTATCCGGCGCTGGTGAGCGAGCTGCAGCGCGTGATCGGCGACGAGGCGCGGGCCCAGTTCCACAAGCAGGCTGGCGGCTTGCCGGACGCCGTGGTGGCGTGCGTCGGCGGCGGGTCGAACGCGATCGGCATGTTCCGCGCGTTCATCGGCGACGCACAGACCGCGCTGTACGGCGTGGAAGCGGCGGGCGAGGGCATCGCCACGGGCAAGCACGCGGCCACGATCGGCGCGGGACGCGTCGGCGTGCTCCACGGCTCGCGCACCATGGTGCTCGCCGACGACGACGGTCAGATCCTCGAAGCGCACTCGGTGAGCGCCGGGCTCGACTACCCGGGCGTCGGGCCCGAGCACGCGGCGCTCGCGGCGAGCGGCCGCGCCACCTACCTGTCGGCGACCGACCAGGAAGCGCTGGCCGCGACGACGCTTGTCGCACGCCGGGAGGGCATCATCATCGCGCTCGAGACGGCCCACACGTTCGCGCGCTTGGCGGACGTCGCCGAGCGCGAGCGCGCGCGCTGCGGTCGCCCGGTGCGGATCGCCGTGAGCCTGTCGGGACGCGGCGACAAGGATCTCGCCACGCTGCGGGAGCACGCGTGACCGTCGCGCGCATCGAGGAGTGCTTCGCGCGGCTCCGTGCCCGGAAGCGCACGGCGCTGGTCGCGTATCTCACCGTCGGCGATCCGTCGCCGGATGAAACCGCGGCGTGCGCGATCGCGGCGGTGGAGGCCGGGGCCGATGTGCTCGAGCTCGGCGTGCCGTTCAGCGATCCCACCGCGGACGGTCCGGTGATCGCCGCGGCGTCGCATCGCGCCATCCGCCAGGGCGGCTCGCTGCGCGCGGCGCTCCGCGTCGCGGCGCAAGTGCGCGCCCGCTCGGACGCGCCGATCATCCTGTTTTCCTATGTGAACCCGATCGTCGCCTTCGGCGAGCGCGAGCTTCCCGCCGCGGCGGCCGAGGCCGGCGCCGACGGCCTGTTGCTCGTGGATCTGCCGCCGGAAGAGGGCGCCGTCCTGCGCGACGCGGCAGACGCTGCCGGGCTCGCCGTGATCCCGCTGATCGCGCCGACCACCGGCGCCGCGCGCGAGCCCGCCGTGCTCGCGCGGGCGAAGGGCTTCGTCTACTACGTCTCCCTGACCGGCGTCACGGGCTCGGGCGCCGCGCCGCTCGCCGAAGCCGGCCGCGCCGCCGCGGCGCTCCGCGAGCGCGCGGGCTTGCCGGTGTGCGTGGGCTTCGGGATCGACAGCGCGGACAAGGCGCGCGTCGTCGCCGACGCCGGGGTGGACGGTGTCGTGGTGGGGACGGCGATCGTCAAGGCAATCGCTTCCGCGCCGGACCGGCAGGCCAGGCTGACGGCGGTGAAGGAGCTGGTCGGCGCGCTGCGACGTGGGCTCGACGTCAGTCGCCCGGGATCATCGTGATCGGAACGACGACCCGCGCCTGGCCGCCCTGGGGCGGGCTGAACTGGGCCGCGTAGGCCCGCCTCTGCACGCATCCCGACACCGTGCCCGGCAGGTTGCCGCTCAGGCTCGCCGTCGCGTTCGACACGCTGCCGTTCGGCGCGACGGTCATCACGAGCTGCACGTGGCCGCGCGCGTCCGGGTTCACCAGCAGCGCTTGGCGATAGCAAGCGTGGAAGCCACCGCGCATACCGGCCACGACGCGCGCCGCGTCGGACACGACGCCGATTACCGCGGGCGGCGGCACGCCGACGTTGCCCTTCGGCGTCTTCGTCTTCTGCACGCTCCCGGTGCGCGTGTCCGTCGCGCCGCTGCGCGAGCCGATGTCGGCGAGCGAGCCGCCGCTTTCGCCGGGGCGCAGGCGCGTGCCGCGCCGGCCGACGCCGAGCGGCGACGGTCCGCCGACGCCGACGTCGCGTCTCGCCGCGTCGTCCAGCAGGCTGGTCTCGACCTCGCCGTCCTTCAGCACGTCGGCGGTGGCCGGGCCGCTCCCCCGAGCGCGCCGACGGTCGCCATCCGCACGTCGTCAATCCGCTGGCCCAGAGCGGCGTCGGCTCTCGCCTTCGCGGTGGCGTCCGGGCCGCGTCGCTCCCCGCTGCGCGTGGCGTGGGTCGCGTGCGCCGGCGCGGACGGCGCCGCGCTCGCCGCCGGCGCGGGCTCGTCAGCGGCGTCCGGCGCCTGGGTCTCGATGCGCGGGAGCGCCGGTAGCTGATGGAACGTCTCGACCACGCCGGCGACCTCCAGGTTCTCGTCGATCACGGGGTCGACCCAGTCGGAGTACAGCGCACCGACGAACAGGAAGTGGACCAGGAACGACAGGGCCGCGATGATCGTCGTGGGCAGATCGACGTCGCGCCCGCGTCGCGTGACGGCAAGCGGAAGGCGTGGACGCGGTTGCACCGGCGGCGCGGTGACGAGCTGGAACAGGATCGTCGTCGCGCCGACGACGATCTTGCCGCGCGCGCTCGCGTCGAGCTCGATCCGGTGGGTCGAGCCGCCGAGATCGACGATCCCCGAGCGTAGTGCGACGCGCCCGCGCATCGACGCTTCCGCGCCGAGCCGCCAGACCCCTCCCGAGAGCTCGAACAGCAGGTGATCGCGCGGGAGGTCCGCCGCGGGCACGACCACGTCCGCGCGCTCGCCGGGTCCGACGGTCACGCGCGATCCGCGCTTCACCAGCCGCTCGTCGATCATGCGCCCGCCGCGCACGACGCCGACGCGAAGCATGCGCGCGCCCGAAGCCGGCGCGGCGCGCATCACCCGGGTCATGCTCCCTGCGCTGGGCGCACCTGTAGCGTGCGGGGCCGGCTCGTGCATCGCGGATCCTCCTCGTGCTCAAGGCACCGCCGGGATCGACACCGGCGAGCCGCCGGTGTTCCGGAAAGTTTCGCTCAGCTCGCCGCGGGCAGATCGAGCTCGACTTCGAACTGGTCGATGCCGACGCCGAGCGGGCTGGTCGTGATCAGCGTGGCGTGGGCGTGGCGACCGCCGGGTGCTTCGCCCACGGAGCCCACGCCGACGATGCGTACCTCGCCGACCTGGCGCTCGAACGGCACGTGGCTGCCGCCGCACACGACGATGTCGCCGGAGTCGTCGCCGAGCAGCGCGTCGATCTCCTCGTCGGTCATGTCGAAGGTGATGGGCTCGGTCGGATCTACCGGCGAGCCGTGCACGATCACCATCGTGTGGCCCGACTCGACGGGCAGCCGCGCGACGGTCGGTAGCTTTCCGAGGCGCGCGATGATCAAGTCGCCGAGCTCGCGGTGGATCTCGCGCAGGCGCTCGATGCGACCGCGCTCGGCCTCGGACGTGGCGCTGAGCTTCGCCGGATCCACGCGCGCCAGGGCCCGGTCCGTCAGGCCCTGGACGCACACCGCGTTCTTCTGGATCAGCGTCTTCCAGACCGCCAGCGGCTCGGGCCCCGGGAAGCACAGGTCCCCGCACACGATCAGCTGATCCCATCCGCGCAGATCCGCCTCCTCGAGCACTGCGGACAGCGCCTGGGCGTTGCCGTGGATATCTGCGACGCACAGGAAGCGCATTTCCCACGCTGCTTAGCCCAATCCGGGCGGCAAGTCGCGTTATCGGGACCGCCCGTCGCGATTTCTGGCCCATCCAGCCGGGATCGAGAAGACTCGGGCGCGATGGCGCCGACGCTGGAATCCCCCGTGGCCGTGGCCGAGGCCATCGACCCGGCGCGCGCCGCGGCCGTGGCGCGGGAGCTCGAGAAGGGTGCCGGGCGCGAGCTGTCCGTCCTGCTGGCAACGGCGTATCCGCCGCTGATGCCGGCTCACGCGTGGCAGCGCGAAGCGCTCGATCGCGTCGCGCGCGAGGGCTGGCGCGTGCAGCGCCAGCGCGGCGACATCGTCGCCCGCCTGCTGTCGGCCGCCGGCGATCTTTCGGACGCGGAGCGCGTGCTCGCCAATCTCCGTCGCGCCGTGTGGGCGGAGAAGGCGCGCATCGCGCTGCGCGAGGTGCTGCCGCCCGGCCTCGGCGGTGCCGGCATCGACGTCACCGCGCACGAGCTGTCCAATCTCGCCGACGCCGCGTTCGAGGTCGCGCTCGGCGAAGCGGAGGCGTACGTCGCGCGGCGCTACGGCGAGCCGCTCCGCGCCGACGGCGGTCGCTCGTCGATGGTCGTGCTCGGCATGGGCAAGCTCGGCGGGCTCGAGCTCAACGCCGGCTCCGACGTGGACGTCATCTTCGTGACCGACAGCGACGAGGGCGGCGACGGCATCAATCTGCACGACCACTGGAGCCGCGTCGCGCGCCGCGCCGTGGCTACGCTCGACACGCCCACCGAGGACGGCATGGTCTGGCGCGTCGACCTCAGGTTGCGTCCCGAGGGCTCGCAAGGACCGGTGGTCAATTCCGTCGCCGCCGCCGAGCGCTACTACGAGATGTGGGGACGGCTGTGGGAGCGCGCCGCGCTGCTGCGGGCGCGCCCGATCGCCGGCAATCTCGAGCTCGGCGAGCTGTTCGGTCGGGTCGTGATCACGCCGTTCGTGTACCGGCGCGAGGTCGAGCCGTCGATCGCGACGGCGATGGCGGAGCTCGTGCAGCGCTCGCGCGCCGAGCTGTGCGCCGATCCGGCTCGTGACCTGAAGCTCGGTCCCGGCGGGATCCGCGAAGCGGAGTTCTTTGTGCAGTCGCTGCAGCTCATCTGGGGCGGCCGCGAGCCGAGCCTGCGCGTGCCGTCGATGTTCGTCGCGCTGGCGCGACTGCAGAGCCGCGGGCTCGTCACCGATCGCGAGGCGCGCCACATCACCCAGGCGTACCAGCTGCTCCGGCGCACCGAGCACCGGGTGCAATGGATGAGCGGGATCCAGACGCACCTCGTCCCGAGCGACGAGGCAGAGCTCGGCCGGCTCGCGCGTAGCCTCGGCTTCGACGACGCGACGCAGCTGCAGAAGGATCTGTCGCGTGCGCGACGGATCGTCGGCGAGCTGTTCGCGTCGCTCGCGCCCGAGGCGCCTCACCCGCCGCCGCGCTACCAGGCGCTGCTCGGCCGCATCGCGCGGCAGGATCGGGACCTGCCGGCCGTGTGCGTCGATCTGTTCGGCAGCAGCGACGTGGCGCTCCATCTCGATGCGTTGATGCAGCGTCCGGACGGCCTGCTCGGCGAGCTCACGCGCGAGCGCTACCCCGATCTCGCCGACCAGCTGATCGACGCGCTGGCCGCGTCGCCCGACCCGGAGCAGGCCGCGCTCTACCTGCGGTCGTTCTTCCACCGGTTCATCTCGCCGAAGCCGTACATCGAGGCGCTGGCCGCCGACGCCAGCGCCGTTCATCGGCTGGTGTGGGTGCTGGGCTCGAGCGTGTTCGTCGGCGACGCGCTGGTCGGCAGACCGGATCTGGTCGACATCGTACTGCTCGAAGGCGGCCAGCTCGGTGACGCGCGCGCCACCGTCGCCGCCGAGTTCGACCTCTCTCCGCCTTCGAGCGCCGACCCGGAGGATCGCCGCAACGCGTTCGTCGCGGCGATGCGCCGCGCCAAGCGCCGCGTGATGGTCGAGGTCGCGGTGGCGGATCTCGCCGACGGCATCGGGACACGCGACGCTACGCGCACGCTCTCCCAGCTCGCCGACGACCTGCTGGATCGCGCCGTCGCGTTCGAGCTCGGTGAGCCGCGTGGGCTCGCTGTGGTCGCCGTCGGCAAGCTCGGCGGCATGGAGATCGGCTACGGCTCGGATCTCGACGTGATCTTCGTCTACGACCCGGACGCCGCGCCCCCGGGCAAGGACGCGGCCGAGTACTTCATCCGCAAGGCGCAGCGCATCATCCGCCTGATCTCCGAGCCGCACCCCGCCGGCCCCGGCTACGATCTCGACACGCGTCTGCGCCCGTCGGGATCCCAGGGGCTGCTGGTGACGTCGCTGGCGTCGTTCGCGCGTTATCACGGCGTCACGCTGGAAGACGTCGCCGCCACGTCGTCCCCGGCGGTGACGTCGTCCGGTGCGGCGTGGGAGCGCCAGGCGCTGCTGCGCGCGCGTGTCTGCGCCGGCGACCGCGAGCTGGGCGCGCACCTGATCGAGGTCGCGAGCATCGCGGCGTACGAGCGTGGCGCCCCGCCGGTCGAGGAGATGCACCGGCTGCGAATGCGCATGGAGCAGGAGCTTGCCCACGAGCGCCCCGGTCACTACGACCTGAAGAGCGGGCACGGTGGCCTGCTCGATATCGAGTTTTGCACCCAGTGGCTACAGATGCAGCACGGCCGCGATCCGCGCGTGCGCACGCCCGACACCCTGCAGGCGCTCGAGGCGCTCGGCGCGCTGCGCTACCTCAGGCGTCGCGACTTCGAGACGTTGCGCGACGGCTACGTGTTCCTGCGCCGCCTCGAGCAGCGCATCCACGTGTTGCACGGCGCCGGCTCCACGTTGATCGACGCCGATCTGCCCGGGCTGTCGCAGCTCGCGCGGCGCATGGGCATGCAGGACACCGCGCGTACCCGCGCCCGCGACGCGCTGCTCGCTCGCTACGGCGTCACCACCGACGCCGTGCGCGAGGCGTACCTGCGCGTGCTCGGCGTGGCCGGCCGCGCGGAACCCCGATTGTAAAGTATTGGCTTGAGTATGCCGGTCCGGCGCGGGACCCCGTCCAGCGCGGTGCCGCGGCGGACCGGCAATTCTTGAGTATTTGGCTTTGCTTTGCGCTGCATGATTTCAACTAGTTAGACACCATCTATTAATACTACACTTTTCCGATGCGTGTTCAGGGCGCAGGCTCTCTCCAGCGCCCATGCTCGACCTTCCGATCACCCTCGCCGGCCTCTTCGTCGGACTGACCGTCGGGCTCACCGGCATGGGCGGCGGGGCGCTGATGACGCCGCTGCTGGTGCTGGTGTTCGGCGTGCAGCCGCTGGCCGCGGTGTCGAGCGATCTGGTGGCGTCGGTCGTGATCAAGCCGATCGGCGGCGGCGTCCACCTCCGGCGCGGCACCGTGCACCGCGGGCTCGTGCTGTGGCTCGTGCTCGGGTCGGTGCCCTCGGCGTTCGCCGGTGTGCTCGTGGTGCGTGCGCTGGGCGGCGCCGCGCTCCAGCTCGTGGTGCGCGACGCGCTCGGTGTCGCGCTGCTGGTGGTCGCGCTGGCGCTGGTGGTGCGCCAGCTCCTGCGGCGGCATGAGCCCGACGACGACGGGGCGCCGATCCAGGTCCGCCGGCTGCCGACGCTGCTCGTGGGCGTCGTGGGCGGCTTCGTCGTCGGGATGACCTCGGTCGGCTCGGGATCGCTGATGATGCTGATGCTGCTCGCGCTGTATCCGCGGCTGCGCCTGCGCTGGTTGGTCGGCACCGATCTGGTGCAAGCCGTGCCCCTGGTGGCCGCCGCGGCCCTCGCGCACATCCTGTTCGGCGACTTCCACCTCGGGCTGACCGTGTCGATCCTTGCCGGCGCCGTGCCCGGCGTCTACCTCGGCGCGCGCCTGTCGTCGCGAGCGCCCGACGCCGTGATCCGCCCTGCGCTGGTGGTCGTGCTGCTGGCGTCGGGCATGAAGCTGCTCGGCGTGGACAACGTCGTGCTCGCGTTCGCGACGGGCGCGCTCGTGCTCGGCGCCGTCGCCGTCGGCATCGCGCGCGCGCGCCGCGGAATCATCGCGATCGACGAGCCAACGACCCGTGCTCGGCCTGATCGAGCGCTGAGAAGGTGATGAGCGGCAAGCGCTGTGAGCGCCGCGGCATGTCCATCGACAGCGGTGACCGCGCGGAACCGACAAGCCGCGCGTCTAGCCGCGCCGGATCAGCTTCGCCGCGTCGATCGCGCCGTACGTGAAAATCACGTCCGCGCCGGCGCGGCGCAGGCACAAGAGGCTCTCGAGCAAGCACTTGTCGTAGTCGAGCCAGCCGTTCTGCGCCGCGGCGTGGAGCATCGCGTACTCGCCGCTCACGTGGTAGGCGGCGATGGGCAGGGTGCTGTGTTCGCGCACGAAGCGCATCACGTCCAGGTACGGCAAGCCCGGCTTCACCATCAGCCAGTCCGCCCCCTCGGCCTCGTCGAGGGCGATCTCGCGCAGCGCCTCGCGCACGTTGCCCGGGTCCATCTGGTACGTCTTCTTGTCGCCGCTCTTCGGGGCGGAGTCGAGGGCGTCGCGGAAGGGGCCGTAGAACGCCGAGGCGTACTTCACGCAGTAGCTGCAGATGCCGGTGTCGGTGAAGCCCGCTTCGTCGAGCGCCTCGCGGATCGCGCCCACGCGGCCGTCCATCATGTCGCTCGGCGCGACCATGTCGGCGCCGGCCTTGGCCTGCGCCACGGCCATGGCGGCCAGGATCGGCACGGTGACGTCGTTGTCGATGCGGCCGTCGATCACGACGCCGTCGTGGCCGTCGCTCGAGTACGGATCGAGCGCCACGTCGGTGATCACGACCAGCCCCGGTAGCGCCTTCTTCAGCGCGCGCACGCTCTGCTGGAGCAGGCCGTCCGGGTTCGTGCTCTCCTTGCCGCGCGGATCTTTCAACGACTCGTCGAGCGCGGGAAACAGCGCCACGCCCGCGACGCCGAGCTCGTACGCTTGCTGCGCCGTGGCCACGAGCTCCGCGATGCCGAGCCGCGCTTGGCCCGGCATGCTCTTGATCGGCGTCGCGCCGGGTTGCGGCTGCACGAACATCGGCAGCACGAGGTTTCCAGGCGAGAGCTGGCTCTCGCGCATCAAGCCGCGCATGGCGGCGTTCTTGCGGTTCCTGCGGGGTCGCTGGAGCATGGCTCGACGCTACCAGAACCCGCTGCCGGCGCGCCCGGCCGAATGGCGTCGAAATGACGCCGCGCAAGCGCCGCGCCCCGGCGGCGGCCGGCGCGTCGGGTCCTGCTTGCCGGTCCGGCGCGGAACCGGACGCGGGACGCCAGCGCTCTCGGCGCCACGCGGCAGCGAAGCGCGCGGGAGACCGCGAGCGATCCGCTGGATACCGCGCCGGACCGGCAATCCCATTCAAGGTCCCGTCGCGGTCGCGGGCGCGCTAGGATCGCCCGCGTGGGCATCCTCTACCTGGCGGCTCTGATCATCGGCGGTGGGACGCTCGCGGTCCAGCTCGTGCTCGGGCACGACGCCGACGCGGATGCGGACGCCGATCTCGACGCCGACGGGGACGTGCACGCGGACGGTGGCCACGGCGACGGCGGGTTCGCGGCGGTGGTGCTGTCGCTGCGCTTCTGGACTTTCGGACTGCTCTCGTTCGGGCTGGTCGGCACGCTGCTCCACTATCTGCACCTCGCCGGCTCGTTGGCGACGCCGGTGCTCGCGGTGGCGATGGGGCTCGCGTCCGGGTTCTTCGCCGCGTGGGTGCTCGCCACGCTGATGCGGACGGCGACGTCGTCGGGCGCGGAGAGCAGCGACGCCGTCGGCCACGTGGGAAAGGTGCTGTTGCCGCTGTCGAGGGACTCGCGCGGCAAGGTGCGCGTCGAGATCAAGGGCCAGAGCGTCGACTACATGGCGACGACCGAGGAGGACGAGGATTCTCGAGGCCGGCGCCGACGTGCTCGTGGAGGAGGTGGAGGGCAGCGTGGTGCACGTGTCCCGGGCCCGCGAGCCGTTCCTGCCGCCGAAGGCTTGAGTGAGCGCAAGTCGGCGATAACCCCGGCAAAGCGCCGTGCGCGCGTGGAGGTATCGCCCCGGAGCCTCGTGCCCTATCCTGCGCGCCATCATGCAGGGGAATGAAATCTTCGGGTTGGAGCCGCAGCTGATCTTGATCGGCGCGGTCGGGGTCGTCGTCGGCCTGATGGTGCTGATCACGATCCTGTCGCGGATCCTGGTCATCTGTCGGCCGAACGAGATCATCATCGTCAGCGGTCGTCGGCACAAGCTCAAGGACGGCTCGACGGTGGGCTACAAGCTGTTGCACGGCGGCCGCGGCACGCGCATCCCGTTGATCGAGGAGGTAAACCGCATGGACATGCGGCTCATCCCCGTGCAGGTCGAGGTGCAGAACGCCTACTCCAAGGGCGGCATCCCGCTCAGCGTACACGCCATCGCGAACGTGAAGATCGCCAGCGACGACGCGTTCATCCGCAACGCCATCGAGCGGCTGCTGTCGATGTCGCCGCAACAGATCGGCGCGATCGCGCAGCAGACACTCGAAGGTGTGCTGCGCGAGGTCGTCGCGGAGCTGACGCCGGAGGAGGTGAACGAGGATCGCCTGAAGTTCGCCGAGACGCTGGTGCGCTACGCGAAGGACGACTTCGACAAGCTCGGGATCGAGCTGGACGTGCTCAAGGTGCAGAGCGTCAGCGACGATCAGAGCTACTTGAACAACCTCGGTCGCGCGCGCATCGCGCGCATGATCCGCGACGCACAGAACGCCGAGAACCAGGCGAACCAGGCGATCGCCGAGTCGCAGGCCAGCGCGCGCCAGCGCGCCGAGTCGGCGCAGAAGCAGAGCGAAGCGACGGTGCTGACCAAGCGCAACGAGCTGCGCGCGGAGCTCGCCAAGCTGGAAGGCGAGGCGAAGTCGGTGGAGAACGAGGCCGCGGTCGCCGCGGAGACGGCGCGCGCGGAAGCCGAGCAGGAGCTACAGGGCCTTCGCTCCGATCTCGAGAAGCTGCGTCTGGAGTGCGACGTGTTCCTGCCGGCAGAGGCCCAGCGTCTGGCCTCGGAGGCCGAGGCGCGCGGGCGCGCCGCGCCGGTCGTGGAGAACGGCAAGGCGACCGCCGAAGCGCTCCGCGTCGTGGCGCAGGAGTGGCAGGCGGCGGGGCGTGACGGTCGCGACCTCTACGTGCTGCAGCACCTGCAGAGCTTCGTGGAAGCGGCGGTGGCGCGCGTAGCCCGCACGCAGATCGGCGAGCTCACGGTGGTGGACGGCGGTGACGGGGAGAGCTTCACCGGCACGGTGGCAAACTTCCCCGCCGCGGTGGCCGCGGTGCTGAGCGCGACCGGTCACGCGATCGGTGTGGACATGGCGCAGCTGCTGGGCACGCAGCCGTCGAAGGAGGTGTCGCGATGACCGACGTACTCGGCGTGCTCGCCTTCGCGGCCTTCGTGGTCGTGGGCGGCCTGTTCCTGGTGATCAAGCGGCTGCTGTTCGTGTCCACGCCGAACGAGGCGCTCATCTTCAGCGGCGCGACGCGCCGTATCGGCGAACGTACCGTGGGCTACCGCTTCGTGCGCGGTGGCCGTTCCTTGCGCAAGCCCCTGGTCGAGCGCGTGGAGCGGATGGATCTCAGCATGTTCACCATCGCGCTGCACGTGCAGGGCGCCTTCTCCAAGGGGGGCATTCCGCTGACGATCCAGGGCGTCGCGAACGTGAAGCTTCCGGGCGAGGAGCCGCTGCTCGCCAACGCCGTGGAGCGCTTCCTCGGACGCACGCGCGAGGAGATCTACTACATCGCGAAAGAGACGCTGGAGGGCAACCTGCGCGGCGTGCTCGCGAGCCTCACGCCGGAAGAGGTGAACGAGGACAAGATGCGCTTCGCGCACACGCTGCTCGAGGAGGCCGAGCACGACATGAGCCGCATGGGGCTCGTGCTCGACACGCTCAAGGTCCAGAACGTCACCGACGAGGTGAACTACCTCGCGAGCATCGGGCGCATCCGTGGCGCGACCTTGAACCAGGAGCAGGCGATCGCCGAGGCACAGGCGCGCGCCGACGCCGCGGTCCAGCAAGCATCGAACTGGGCGGCCAGCGAGGTCGCCAAGGTCGACGCGGACATGCAGATCGCGCGCCAGGAGACGGCCAAGCGCGTCGCGGACGCCAGGAGCCGGCGCGAGGCGATGATCCAGGAGTCGCGGGGCCAGGTCGTTGCCCAGGTGGCCCAGGCCAAGGCCGAGATCGACCGCCAGAAGGCGCGCGCTCCACAGGAGAAGAAGCGGCTGGACGCCGACGTCGTCCAGCCCGCGCTCGCCAAGCAGCGCGCCGCCGAGGAGAACGCGCGCGGGCAGGCGGCACAGCTCGTCGAACGCGGCAAGGCCGAGGCCGGCAGCCTCAAGAAGGTCGTCGAGGCGTATCGCGCCGGCGGGCCGAGCGCGCGCGACGTGCTCGCGCTCCAGAGCCTCTTGCCGATGCTTTCGCTGGTGGCCGGGGCCAAGCAGAGCCTCTCGATCGCCAAGCTGAGCGTGCTGCCGACCCACAGCGACGCGGGCGCGGAGCTGGCGCGCAAGACGATTGGTGCGACCGAGCAGATCCGGGCGGCCACCGGCGTCGATTTGGCGGGCGTCGCCAAGCGCTTCGGGGGCTGACGCCCCGGCCCGTCCGGGCACCGGCGAATAGACCGGAGCGGTGCCGTGTTCTCCTCCCGGCGGACTGCCGTCCGCCGCGGAGCCTGATGAAGATCGTTCCGAAGCTGACCCTGGTCATGGCCGTCGGGGCGATCGCGATCATGGCAGTGCACACCGCCTTCCGGGTGAGCCGCGAGGTGACGTACTTCGAGGCCGACATGCGTCGCGACCACGAGGTGCTCGGGCAGGCCATCGCGGCGGGCTTCGCCGACGCCTGGAAACGGGCGAGCCCCGACGAGGCGATGCGGCTGCTGTCGCGCGCGAACGCCGCCGAGCGTCACGTGCACGTCCGTTGGGTCTCGCTGGACGTCGCGCCCGGTGCGGTGGGCGGGGCGGTAGCCGGCGTGGATCTCCAGCGGCTGCGCCAGGGGCGGGAAGAGAGCTTCGCCGTGCGCAGCGGCCCCGGCGTGTTCTACACCTACGTGCCAGCCGAGGTCGCGTCGCGGCCTGGTGCGATCGAGCTCGCCGAGTCGCTCGACCAGGAGCGGCGCTATGTGAAGACGAGCATCGAGCGCTCGGCAGCGACCACCCTGGCGCTCGGCGCGACGTTCCTGATCGTCGCGTTCTACTTCGGGGATCGCCTCGTCGGGCGCCCCATCCGTCGGCTGGTCGACCAGGCGGAGCGCATCGGGCAGGGCGACCTGGGCAGCTCCCTCGATTCCTCGGACGGGAAGACGAGCTCGGGGAGCTCGCCGCGGGCATGAACGTCATGAGCGCCGATCTCGCGCGCGCCCAGCGCCGCATCCTTGCCGAGACGGAGACGCGCATCGATGCGCTCTCGCAGCTCCGTCACGCCGACCGACTGAACACCGTGGGCAAGCTCGCCTCCGGCATCGCGCACGAGCTCGGCACGCCGCTCAACGTCGTGGCGGCGCGGGCGAAGATGATCGAGACCGGGAGCGTCGCGGGCGCGGAAGCTCTGGACAACGCTCGCATCATCCGCGAGCAGAGCGAACGCGTCACCGCGATCATCCGCCAGCTGCTCGACTTCGCGCGCCCGCGTGGGCCGAAGAAGGCGCGCCACGACCTGGCTGTGGTCGCGCGGAAGGCCGCGGATCTGCTGCTGCCGCTGGCGCGCAAGCACCAGGTCGAGATCGTGGTTGAAACGGGCGAGGGTGGAACGGAGACGGAGTTCGACCCCGACCAGATCCATCAGGTGCTCGCCAACCTGGTCGCGAACGGGATCCAGGCCATGCCCGCCGGCGGAACCCTGCGGGTGCGCGTCGCGCGCGAGGGCCGTCGCCAGTTGCCGGACGCGCACGCCGGGGCCGAGCACGTGTTTATCGCCATGACCGTTACCGACCAGGGCATTGGCATGGACGCGGACACGGCCAGCCGCGTGTTCGAGCCGTTCTTCAGCACCAAGCCGGTCGGGGAGGGCACCGGGCTCGGGCTGAGCGTATCGTTCGGAATCGTGCGCGAGCACGGCGGCTGGATCGACGTCCAGAGCGAGCCCGGCGCCGGCGCGAGTTTCACCGTACATTTGCCGTGCGAAAGTTGAAGGAGCCAGTACCCCCATGCCTGAACGCAATGCGACCGTTACGGTTCGCGGCAAGACATTGAACACGCGGGCGGCGCGCATCCTCGTCGCGGAGGACGACGCGGAGATGCGTGCGCTGCTGGCCGACGCGTTGCGTCGCGACGGTTACGAGGTGGTCGAGGCAAGTCACGGCGCCGACCTGATGCAACTGCTCGTCGCGCGCCTGCAGGAGAGCGGCGAGGTCCAGAGCGTCGATCTGGTCATCTCCGACGTACGGATGCCCGGCTGGAGCGGCCTCGAGATCCTGGAGGCCCTGCGCGGCGCGCGCGCCAAGGTTCCGGTTATCCTGATCACCGCCTTCGGTGACGCCGACGTGCACGCCCGCGCCGAGGATCTCGACGCCTACGTCGTGTTCGACAAGCCCTTCGACCTGGACGACCTCCGTACAGCCGTGGTGCACGCGCTCGCCGGCTGAGGGTGCGCGAACCAGCCGGCCGATTGACGCGCGGACCACTGACGGATGCCGGATCGCGTGCTTAGGCGTAGACAAGTGGTGCACGATCTCGATCAAGTCCACGCCGCGCCGCGCCGCGCACGCATCGTGCTCGCCGAGGACGATGACGACATGCGTCAGCTTCTCGGTGACGTGCTGCGTCGCGACGGCTACGAGCTGATCGAGGCGAGCCACGGGTCCGACTTGATGCAACTGCTCGCCAAGCGCCTCTCCGAGCAGGGCGAGGTCGAGCGCGTGGATCTGATCATCTCGGACGTCTACATGCCCGGCTGGAACGGGATCGAGATCCTCGAAGCGCTGCGCGACTCGCACGTCGACGTGCCGGTGATTTTGATCACGGCGTTCAAGGATCCCGCTCTCGGCACCCGCGCCGAGGGCCTCGGTGCCTACTTCGTGTTCGACAAGCCTTTCGATGTCGACGACTTGCGGACGGCCGTGGTCAACGCCCTATCCGGCTGACGCGCGCCGGCGCGCATGGTACGACGAGCGCCGTGGCTTCCAACGAATCGGCGCCGAACCTCGCGATCTTCTGCGACTACGAGAACGTCGCGATTGGGGCGCGCGACGCGAAGTACGACAGCTTCGACATCGAGCTCGTGCTGACGCGCCTGCTCGACAAGGGCAAGATCATCGTCAAGAAGGCCTACGCCGACTGGGAGCGCTACAAGCCCGCGCGCCGGGCGCTCCACGAGGCGGCGTTCGAGCTGATCGAGATCCCGCACGTCTCGTACTCCGGCAAGAACTCCGCGGACATCCGTCTGGTCGTGGACGCGCTCGACCTCTGCTACACGAAGTCGCACGTCGACGTGTTCGTCGTGGTGTCGGGCGACAGTGATTTCTCGCCGCTGGTGAGCAAGCTGCGCGAGAACGCGAAGACGGTGATCGGCGTCGGCGTCAAGAACTCCAGCAGCGACCTCTTGATCGACAACTGCGACGAGTTCATCTACTACGACGACCTCGTCCGCCAGAAGCAGGGTGCCCGCAGCGGCGGCCGTGGCGGGCGTGGCGGGCGCGCCAAGGAGGCCGACGCCAAGGACAAGGACGCCGAGGCTCCCAAGACGAAGGCGGCCAAGCCCGCCGGCCGCGCCGCACCGGCATCCAGAACCAAGGCCGAGCCCGACGGCGACGAAGAGGCGCGGAAGCTCGAGGGCCTCGAGCTCGTGCTCGAGACGGTGGACGCGCTGTTTCGCGAGCGGGACGACAACCTCTGGGGCTCGATGGTCAAGCAGACGCTCAAGCGAAAGAAGCCGACCTTCGACGAGACCTTCTTCGGCTATCGCAACTTCACCGAGCTGCTCGAGGACGCCCAGCGCCGCGGCATGCTCGAGCTGACGAAGGACGACAAGAGCGGCGGCTACGTGATCAACGCCTTCGGCGACAAGGCCTGATCACGGCTTCGGGTGCGAGAACAGCCAGTCGATCACGTGGGTCCGCCAGTTGTCGTTGACCGCCGGCACGTGCCCCTGCCCGTCGAGCGTCCATAGCTCCGTGCCGCCGCCGGGCTTGCAGCCGCTGTTGTAGCGCGTGATCGTCGCCTCGGCGGTCGCGTCGCCGGCGAAGTCCTGCTTCGGCGCGCTGGTATCGGGCGTCAGGCTGCAGCCGTCGTAGGTCGCCCAGATCTTCACGTCGTCCTCGGCGCCCGGGTAGGCGCCGGCCTCGCCGTCGTAGGGGACGGTCTGGTCCGCGTTGCCGTGCATCTCGAGCACGCTGACCGGCTCGCTCGGCGTGCACTTCGTCGTGTCCAGGTATGTCGCGCCGGCGAGGCTCGCGATGGCGGCGACGCTGTCCGCGTGGTCGCACGCCATGCGATAGCTCATGTAGCCGCCGTTGGAGTGGCCGATCAGGTACACCCGCTTCGGGTCCACGTTGTAGATGCCCTTCGCCTGGTCGATCAGCCCCTGGATGTACGCCGAGTCGTCGACGCCGGTGTGGTCGAAATCGCAGCATGCGTCCGTGGCGTTCCAGAACTTCTTGCCTGTGGAATCGACGGTGCCGTCCGGGTGCATGAACAAGAAACCGCGCGACTCTGCCAGCGGCTGGAGCTGGAACAAGAGCTCCTGCGCGACGCCGCTCGCGCCGTAGCCGTGCAGCAGGATCACCAGCGGCCAGCGCTTGTCGCTGCGGTAGCTCGACGGCACGTACACCGTCACGGGCCGATCGCCGCCGAGCGGTCCCGCGTCGGGCGCGCCGGTGGGGGCAGGCGCGCCGTCCGACGAGGAGCAGGCCGTGGAGACCGCGACAATGGCGAGCGTGGCGAACCAGGGGAGGCGTGACATGCGGCCATCGTTTCACCGACGACCCGCGGGCACCATCGGGATCTGGATGTCGGCCCGGCACGAGGCAGGGCGCGCGCTCAGCGGGCGGCGGCGCGCGGCTGCTTCGGGCCGGGATCGTCGAAGCCGAGGTACGCCAGGAACTCGCGGGCCGTCTGCGCGCTCTTGCCCGCGCGGCGGCGGCGGCGCTGCGCCTTGTTCCACTCGGCGACCCTGGCGTGATAGGCGACCTGCGCTTCCTCGTGGCGATCGCCGGCGCGCCGGATGTCCTCCGGATCGTTGTCGCCGTCGAGCTCGTACAGGCACTCCGTGGCCTGGATCAACTTCAAGCGCCGGAGCTTGCCGTCACGCTTGCCGAAGGTCGCGTCGAACGGAAACATGCGACAGCCCGTCGGGCGCTCGGCGTAGATCGTGCAGCGGTCGTCGTCGCCCAGGTAGCGGCACTTGCCGTGCTCGTGCTTGAGCGTCATCACGCGGCGTCCCTGGCGCAGGATCACGAACGCCTCCGGCTCGTCGTCCATGTCGATGCCCCAGCGGTCGACCCAGCGGATCATGTCCCGCGCGGCGTCGCGCGTGTGGGCGACGATGCGCCGGATGTCCGTGTCCGTGAGCGGGAGCAGCGGGTCCTTGCAGCAGTTGCCACAGCCCGTGCAGCGGAAGGCCAGATAGCGGAGTCCAGTAGGCACGACAGCCGATCTGAGATCGAACCGGGCCGGTAGCGCCAGCGACGTGCTTCGCGGCCATTCCGCCTCGATCATGTCCCGGCCGGATGGCGGGCCGTAGGCGCTGCGCGCCGCAGCGGGATATGCGAGACTAGCGCCGGAGAGTTCCCCGGCATGTCGCTGAAGATCGACCAGGATCACTCGCGTTTCCGCAACATCGTGCGCGGCAAGATCCGGGAGAACCTCAGGCGCTACATCTCCCAGGGCGAGATGCTCGGCCGCAAGGGCAAGGATCTCGTCTCGATCCCGATCCCGCAGATCGACATTCCGCGCTTCGTGTTCGGCGACAAGCAACGCGGCGGCGTGGGGCAGGGCGACGGCGACGTCGGCGACCCGATGGGCGGCGACGAGGGCGAGGAGCAGGGCGCCGGACAAGCCGGCAAGGACGCCGGCGATCACGTGCTCGAGGTCGACGTCAGCCTGGATGAGCTCGCGGAGATCCTGGGTGAGGAGCTCGAGCTGCCCGACATCGAGAACAAGGGCAAGAGCCGCATCATCAGCGCCAAGGATCGCTACACCGGCATCCGCCGGGTAGGACCGGAGTCGCTGCGCCACTTCAAGCGCACGTACAAGGAGGCGCTCCGGCGCGCCATCGCCAGCGGCGTGTACGACCCCGGCATGCCGCTGGTGGTGCCGCAGCACGAGGACAAGCGCTTCCGCTCGTGGAAGGAGGACGTCGAGCCCGTCGCCAACGCGGTCATCATCTACATGATGGACGTGTCGGGCTCGATGGGCGACGAGCAGAAGGAGATCGTCCGCATCGAGAGCTTCTGGATCGATACCTGGCTACAGCGCCAGTACAAGGGGCTCGAGAGCCGCTACATCATCCACGACGCGGTGGCGCGCGAGGTGGACCGCGACACCTTCTTCAGCACGCGGGAGTCGGGCGGGACGATGATCTCGAGCGCGTACAAGCTGTGCGCGCAGCTCATCGACCAACACTATCCGGCCAGCGAGTGGAACATCTATCCGTTCCACTTCTCCGACGGCGACAACTGGTCGATGGACGACACGCTGTCCTGCATCGAGCTGTTGAAGACGGAGCTCCTGCCCAAGGTGAACATGTTCGCCTACGGCCAGGTCGAGAGCCCGTACGGCTCGGGCCAATTCATGAAGGACCTGCGCGAGCACTTCGGTACGGACGAGCGCGTGATCACCAGCGAGATCCGCGACCGCGACGCGATCGTGGGCAGCATCAAGGACTTCCTCGGCAAGGGCAAATAGAGCATGGCGTTCGGTTCGATTACCAACTTGCCCCGCTACCTCCGCGTCGAGCAGGAGAAGGTCGAGAAGGTCGCGCGCGAGTACGGCCTGGATTTCTTCCCGACCATCTTCGAGATGCTGGCCTACGACCAGATGAACGAGATCGCGGCCTACGGCGGCTTCCCCAACCGCTACCCGCACTGGCGCTTCGGCATGGAGTACGAGCGCCTGAGCAAGAGCTACGAGTACGGCCTCTCGAAGATCTACGAGATGGTCATCAACAACAACCCCTCGTACGCATACCTGCTCGAGGGCAACAGCCTCACCGACCAGAAGCTGGTCATGTGCCACGTGTTCGGCCACGTGGACTTCTTCAAGAACAACTTCGCGTTCCGCGTCACCGATCTGGACACGTCGGGTCACGTGGCCGAGCCGGTGCACAAGCGCGACGGCGAGTACGCGCCGAACCGCAGGTGGATCGACAAGATGGCGAACCACGGCGGCGCGATCCGCCGCGTGGTCGACCGCCACGGCATCGCCAAGGTCGAGGAGTTCGTCGACCACTGCCTGTCGCTCGAGAACCTCATCGATCCGTGGTCTCGCTTCTTCGTGCGCCAGCGCGAACGCCCCGTGGAGGAGGACGGTCCGTCGGCCATCGAGGTCCCGCGCCTGCGCGCGAAGGACTACATGGACGACTACATCAACCCCGAGGAGTACATCGAGGAGCAGAAGAAGAAGATCGAGGCGGAGCGCGAGCAGGAGAAGCGCCTGCCCGCGCAGCCGCAGCAGGACGTGCTGCTGTTCCTGCTCGATCACGCGCCGCTCGACCGCTGGGAGCGCACCGTGCTCGGCGTGATCCGCGAGGAGGCGTACTACTTCGTCCCGCAGATGCAGACGAAGATCATGAATGAAGGGTGGGCCTCCTACTGGCACTCCAAGCTCATGACCGAGCGCGTCGCGGACGCCTCGGAGATCGTCGACTACGCGGAGAACAACGCGGGCGTGATGGCGACCAGCGGCGGGCAGCTCAACCCGTACAAGCTGGGCGTGGAGCTGTACCGCAGCATCGAGGAGCGCTGGGACAAGGGGCAGTTCGGTCGCGAGTGGGAGGAGTGCCAGGATCTGGACGACAAGCAGCACTGGGATCTCCGCCTCGGCCTCGGCCGCGAGAAGATCTTCGAAGTGCGCGCGCTGTACAACGACGTCACCTTCATCGACGAGTTCCTGACGCCGGAGTTCGCGATCGAGCACGGGCTCTTCACCTTCGGGTGGTCGAACCGCAACGAGCGCTACGAGATCATGAGCCGCCAGTTCCAGGAGGTGAAAGAGAAGCTGCTCTTCCAGCTCACGAACTTCGGCAACCCGTTCATCTACGTCGTGGACGGCAATTTCGAGAACCGCGGCGAGCTGTTGCTGCAGCACGAGCACCGCGGCGTGGATCTGCGCGTCGACTACGCGCGCGAGACGCTGAGAGCGCTGGTCCGCGTGTGGAAGCGGCCGGTGTGCATCGCCACGATCCTCGAGGGCAAGAAGGCGCTCCTGCGCTACGACGGCACGGACTTCAGCACCCGGCACGATGCCCCGTGACGAGTTCGTCCGCGACGCCGGGCACTGGCTCTATCGCTACTCCGGGGACGAGTGGATCGGCGCGGCGATCGCCGAGCTCCGGCGCGCGGAGGCTGCCGTGGCGTCGCGGAACGCGTCGGCCCTGGTCGCCGCGGCGAAGCGCGCGGCGGGCATGGCGCTGAACGGCGCGCTGGTCGTGCGGCCCGACGCGCGCTGGGGACGCAGCTACGTCGAGCATCTCGTCGCGCTCGCCGACGACGCGAGCACGCCGGGCGAGGCCCGCGACGCCGCGCGCCGTCTGCGCTCGCTGCGAGCCGCCGGGGGGCCAGGTCATCAGCCTGCGCACTCCGTCCGCCGATGCGCGGCTCGTGGAGGACGCCCGCACCGTGATGGCTCACGCCTACGCGATCGTCTACGGTTCCACGGGCAAGGACGGGGCTGCATGAGAGTCGTGATCGCGCTGGCGGGGGTGTGCATGGCTTGTGGGGCGTCGTCGCCGCCGCCGCCCGGTGCGAGCCCACCTGCGCCGCCGCCGACCTACGCCCCGCCGCCGCAAGCCGCGATGCCGCCCGCCGCGCCGCCGATGTGCGCGCCGGGCGGGACGCCCGCGCCCGCGGGCGGCTGCGCGCCGCCGGCGCTGCCCACGGCGTCTGCGTCCGCGCCGCCACCCGCGCCGCCGCCGCCGAAGCCCGGCACGGTGCCGGGCGGGCTCGCGCGGGGTACCGGCGACGCCGCCGACAAGGCGTTACTCGTCGGCGACAAGGCCTTCGACCTCGACGATCTGCCCGCCGCCAAGCGCGCCTACGACCAGGCTCGCCGGCTCGCGCCGAAGGACCCGGCGCCGCGCGTCGGGCAGGCGCGCGTGGCGCTGGCGGTGACGGGTGTCGCGACGGACTACGCCGCTGCGCCGAAGGACCGCCGGGTCGCGGCGGTGTTGCGTCAGCTCGACGCGGCCCTCGCCCTCGACAAGGACTACGGTCCCGCCTACGTCGAGCGCGGGCGTGTGCTGTTGATCCTCGGACGCGCGCCGGACGCGCTCGCCGCGCTCGGCAAGGGCGTGGAGCTCATGCCGCGCGACGCGGAGGCGCACTCCGCGCTCGCCGTGGCCCAACTTGCGACCGGCAAGAGCGCCGAGGCGCTCGATCACTTCAAGCGCGCCGCCGATCTCGATCCGGACAACGCCGACCGGCTGACGAACCTGGGGACGGCGTACATGATGCGCGGCCGCGTCGATGACGCGCTCCGGGCCTATCAACGCGCCGTGCAGCTCGCGCCCGACGACGCGCGCGTGCACGGCGATCTCGGCACCGCGTACCTGGCGGCGAACAAGGCCCAGGAAGCGCTCGAGCACTTGAAGAAGGCGGTCCAGCTCGCGCCCGATCGCGCGACGTTCCTGTCGAACCTGGGCTACGCGTACCAGCTCCTCGGCAAGCTCGACGATGCCGTCGCGACGTGCCGGCTGGCGATCAAGAAGGATCCCAAGCTCGGCTCCGCGTGGATCAACCTGGGCACCGCGCTCGCCAAGCAGAAGAAGTTCGACGAGGCGGAGAAGGCCTTCAAGCAGGCGCTGGCCCTCGATCCCACCGATCCGCGCGCCAAGGCGAACCTCGACGAGCTCGCCGCGGCGAAGAAGGCCGCGACGCCCGCGAAGTAGCGCGCCGTCTCGTCGTCAGTTGCCCGGGTACGCGCAGCTGCCCGGCGTGTCGGGCTGCGAACACGCGCTTCCGCACGGACACACGATCGCGCCGATGCACGCGCCGCCGGCGCAGTCCGCGTTCGTCCAGCAGCCGTCCATGACGGGAGCCATGCAGCGTCCGCTCACGCACGGCACGTACGCGAAGTCGCCGCAGTCCATGTCCGTCGCGCAGCAGCCGGGTGCGTCGGGTACGCACTGGCCCGGCTTGTCCGGACCGGCGCAGTCCGCGGTGCACGGGCACACGAACGCGCCGTCGCAACGTTCATTCGTGCCGCAGTCGGCGTTGCGCCAGCACGCGTCGGCGAGGCGCGGCTCGCAGATCGTGTCCACGCACTCCATCGACGGACCGCACGCCGCGTCGCCGGTGCAGCACGCGGGCACGCCGCCCGTGCCGGTGCCGGATAACCGCCGGTGCGATAGCCCGCGTCGCCGCCGGTGCCGGGATAGCCGCCGGTGCCGGGATAGCCGCCGGTGCCGGGGTAGCCCGCGTCGCCGCCGGTGCCGGGATAGCCCGCGTCGCCGCCGGTGCCGACGATGTCGCCGCCGACGCCGCCGTAGCCCGCGACCGCGCCCGATCCGCCGACGGCCCCCGTCCCGGTGCCGCCGACGCCGGCCGCACCCGTGCCGCCGCTGCCACCCGCGCCGCCCGCGTTGCCGCCGGTGGTTACCGAGCCGCCGCACGCGAGCGCCAGCGCGCCGCCCACTGCCATGCCTCCGAGCTTGCCCAACCGCATGGCCGCCACTTCAGCACATCGCGTGCCACCGCGATCGCCGTGCGCCATCCCGGCGTGCGGGACACGGACGCGCGACACGAGAGGCGCGATCTGTGCCATCCGGCACACGCGGTTCCGCGCCGCACCGGCACCCTGATCCCGCTTGACGGGAGCGCGGGCGTGGACGAATACTTCGCGTGCTAAACATTTCTGTGCGGAGTAATTGCGACGTGGCCAACGCCGCCGAGAAGACGAAATCCGACCGTGAACAGCCCGATCTCGACGCCGTCGTCGAGGCGATCGTCTACCTGTACACGGAGTCGCGGCGCATCACGAAGGACCTCGCCGGGCGTCACGGCCTGACCGGTCCACAGCTCGCGGTGGTCAAGATGCTCGAGCCCGTCGGCAAGCTGTCGCTCAGCGAGCTGAGCGAGCGGATCCGCGCGCGCAACAGCACGGTCACGGGCATCATCGACCGCATGGAGCGCGAGGAGCTGGTCGTGCGCAAGCGCTCGGACCGCGACCGGCGCGTGGTCAACATCGAGCTGACGGGCAAGGGGCGCGAGCTGGCGGCAAGCATCCCGGTCGAGCCCGTGGATATCTTCCGTCGCGTGCTCGCCGAGCTGCCCGCGCGCGATGCCGCCGATCTCAACCGCATCCTGACGCGGCTCGCCCATCGCGTGACCGAGCTCGTCGAGCAGTCACCCGACATCCCGTCCTGAAAGAAGGGGACCCCAACATGTCCGACCAGAAGCCCGCCCGCGATCCCGACCTGTGCGTTATCACCTGCGCGCTCACCGGCGTGCTCGCGAACCGCAAGCAGTGCTCCGGTATTCCGTACACGCCAGTGGAGATCGCCGAGGAGGCGAAGCGTGCGTACGACGCCGGCGCCGCCGCGGTGCACATCCACGCGCGCAACGACGACGGCAGTCCGACGTTTTCGCCCGCCGTCTTCGCGAAGATCAAGCAAGAGGTGCAGAAGCGCTGCCCGGTGATCCTGAACTTCTCCACCGGGACGATCCTCGACGACGTGACCGATCAGTGCACCTACGTGCGCGAGTCGCGACCGGCGATCGCCGCCCTGAACATGGGCACGATGAACTACTCGAAGTACAGCAAGAGCCGGAAGCAGTTCGTCTTCGACATGGTGTTCCCCAACACCTACGAGAAGATCATCAAGCTCTTGTCCGCGATGAACGAAGCCGGCGTGAAGCCCGAGCTCGAGTGTTTCGACACCGGCCACACCCAGGGCGTCTGGCCGCTGGTGGACATGGGCGTGCTCAAGCCGCCGCTCCAGTACTCGTTCATCGTCGGCGTGCTCGGCGGCATCCCGCCAACCGTGGACTCGCTGCAGCTCCAGCAGAAGCTCGCGCAGCCCGGCTCGGAGTGGGAGGTCATCGGCATCTCCCATGGCCACTGGAAGATGCTCGCGACGGCGCTCGTGCTCGGCGGCAACATCCGCACGGGCCTCGAAGATCACCTCTACTTGCCCGGCGGCGAGATGGCGAAGTCCAACGGCGAGATGGTCGAGGTCGCGGAGCGACTGTGTCGCGACACCGGGCGCAAGCCCGCCACCGTGGAGCAGGCGCGGGAGATTCTTTCCCTTCGCCAGGATGCCTGAGCGGCGCGGTATCTCCATGCAAGCGCACGTGTACCAGACGCTGCTCGTCGCGGAGCAAGACGGCGTCGCGACCATCACCTTGAACCGTCCCGATCGGCGCAACGCCATCGGCACGCAGATGACGAACGAGCTCTTGTACGCACTCGAGGACGCGACGGAGGCAGAGAGCGTGACGAGCATCGTCATCACCGGCGCCGGCAAGGCGTTCTGCGCCGGTGGCGACTTCATGCAGATGACCGGTCAGGGCGATGCCGAGGAGCTGCCGTACAAGGGCGACTACCGGAACCTGCTCGACGTGCTCTTCCACGCCAAGAAGCCGGTGATCGCGCGCGTCAACGGCCACGCCATGGGCGGTGGTCTCGGGATCGTCGCCGCCTGCTACCTTCGCCGTCGCGAGCACCGACGCCAAGCTCGGCACGCCGGAGATCAACGTCGGCTTGTTCCCGTTCATGATCTTCGCGGTGCTCGAGCGCGTGATGCCGCGGCGCCGCTTGATGGAGATGATGCTCGGCGGCGAGCGGCTCGGCGCCGAGGAGGCGGCCAGCGTCGGCCTGGTCAACAGGGCGGTCCCGCCGGAGGGGCTCGACGCGGCCGTCAAGCACTACACCGACATGATCGCGAGCAAGAGCCCGAGCACGGTGCGCCTGGGCCTCGAAGCCGTGCGCGACAGCGACGGCCTGACGTTGGGCGAGAAGCTGCCGCTGTTGAGCGAGCGCCTGGGCAAGTGCCTGGCGACCGACGACGCGCGTGAGGGGCTGACGGCGTTCCTGCAGAAGCGCGAGCCGAAGTGGACGGGCCGCTAGCGTGAGCAGGTCGCCAGCGCCTTGACAATCGCCGGGAAGTACTCGGCCCACGGCGGAGGCGCGTCCTTGGTGCGATCGTCGGGCGCCTTGATCACGAGCTCGTGCTCGTAGAGGGCCACGCTGTCGCCGGCGCTGTCGAGCTGCCAGCGGGTCTTCGACGGGCTCCGGCCGTCGGCGATCGCGTGGTCGATGCAGGCGCCGACGTGGCTGTCCACCGTGCCGCTCGCGCGAGGGCGATGGAAGGCGAACGCCGCCGATTCGATGCTCGCGCCGTCGCTCGCGCTGTCGAACCACTTCAGCGTCAACTTGTCGACCAGCGGATCGTCCACGTCGATGGCGCAGCTGACGAGTTTTTCGTCCTTGAAGGGCGTGACGCTGCACGTGCTGCTCGTGAGCTTGGCCAGCCCGCCGTCGCTCGCCGCGCCGGCACGCATGCGCAGGTCGAGTTGGGCCAGTGACGCGAGCTTCGGGCCGTTCACCAGCTCGAGTTGCTCCGCGGTGGGTCTTGTCTTGCCGTAGACCAGGTACAGCGCCACCGCCCAGTATGCGTTCGCACGCTTCGCCGTCTCGAGGCGCTCGGCGTGGATGTAGCCGCTGTGGTAGTGAGCCACCCGCGGATCGAACGTCAGCGCGGCAGGGCCGCATGCGACGGTCTTGAAATTGCCGCGCTCGTCCAGGCGGTGGGGTGCGATCGACTCGAGACGGCGCAGCGCAGCCTGCGGATCGAAGCTGCGGCCTCCCCAGAGAACGAAGTCCCGCAGCTTGGTCGTATACGGGTAGGTGATCTCCAACTCGTTGACGACCGAGCTGCGGGTGAAGTCGACGTCGATCTTCTTGCCCGGCGCCACGCCGAACAGGCGATCCGCGTCGCTCTCGGACAGGTCGAAGCTGAAGCGCCGCAGTAGCGCCTCGCTGCTGGACGCCCAAGGTCGTTCCACCATCAGATACGAACCCAGGGCCACCGCCAATGCGAGCACCACGCCGACCAGGGCGACTCCGACGTTGCCTTTCGCGGACCTGCGCGGCCGTGTCATTGGCATTCTGTCGCGCAGCTCTGCTGCTCGCAGGTGCTGATCGCGTTCAGCGCCGTGGCGCCCTGGGAGCACTGCGAGCAGCTCTGCGCCATGCACGCGTTGACGTCGGTCGCGCTCGCGCAGTTCGTGCTCAAGCACTCGAGCAGGCCGGCGCAGTCGTTGTCGGAAAAGCACGCGTTCCAGCGTGCCGCAACAGCTCTGCTGCATGCAGATGTCGCAGGTCGGGATCCCGAAGGTGACGGCGTCGCACGTCGTACCCGGCGGGATCGAGCTGGTACACGAGGCGGGCCCGCCAGGTCCGATGCACGCTGCCCGGCAGCCCTGGTTGATGCACGCGAAGAGCGAGTTCGTGGTGTCGGCGATCGTCGCGAGCACGGAGCACTGGCCGGCGCACTTCTGCTCGGCGACCACGGGGTCGCCTGGCGTCGCCTGGACGCAGTTCAAGATGCAGACGCTCTCGTTGCCGCAGCTCGGGTCGGCCAGACACGCCGCCCACTGGGGGCAGCAGGTCGCCTGCACGCACGCGTCGCACTGCGTGTTCGAGGGGTCCGCCGGATTGCACGTCGGCGCGCCACCGGTGCCGCCGGTCCCTGCGACCGCGCCGGTGCCGCCGAAGCCGCCGTCTCCCGCGACCGCGCCCGTGCCGCCGGTGCCGGCGCTTCCCGCGACGGCGCCGGTGCCGCCGAAGCCGCCGTCTCCCGCGACCGCGCCCGTGCCGCCGGTGCCGGCGATCGCACCACTGCCTGCGCTGCCGCCCGTCGCCGAGGTCCCGGTCGTCACCTTGCCCCCGCACGCCACCAGCACGCCCGCGGCGAGCAGCGCGATCCCGGTAATCGATGTCCTCACGGCGCCCATCATGCCACCATCCGTGGCCGTGCCCGACGCAGATCCGCGCTGTTTCGTCTTCCGCGACGCGCCCAGCGGCCTGGTCGCCTTCCTCGTGATCGACGACACGACGCTCGGCCCCGCCGCCGGCGGCGTGCGCACCTGGCGCTACGCGTCCCCCGAGGACGCAGCGGCGGACGCCGCGCGTCTCGCTCGCGCCATGACGCTGAAGTGCGCCCTCGCCGGCCTCGACGCCGGCGGCGGCAAGATGGTCGTGATGGACCACGCCGGCCTCGATCGCGCACGCGCCTTCGAGATCCTGGGCGACAAGGTCGAGGAGCTGGGCGGGCTGTTCCGCACCGCGGGCGATCTCGGCACGCGCGCGGCGGATCTCCAGGCGATGGCGCGCCGCACGCAGTACGTGCACACCGACGAGGGCGATCTCGCCGGATCGGTCGCGCGCGGTCTGCGACGCTGCGTCGAGGAAGCGGCCGCGGCCGTGATGGGGGTTGGTCTGGGGGGTCTGCGCGTCGCGGTACAGGGCGCGGGCGCGATCGGCGCGGCGGCGGCGCGGGAGCTTCTGGCACACGGCGCGGACGTGCTGGTCGCGGACGTCGACGAGTCCAAGGCGCTCGCCGTCGGCTGCGAGGTGATCGCGCCGGAAGACGTGCTGGTCGCGGACGTGGACGTCGTGGCGCCCTGCGCCGTCGGCGGCGTGATGGATCTCGACGTCGCGTCGCGGCTCCGTGCGTGGTGCGTGTGCGGCGCCGCCAACAACATCCTCGCGTCCGATGACGTCGCCGACGCCCTGCTGCGCCGCGCCATCACTCACGTGCCGGACGTGATCGCCTCGGCGGGCGCCGTCATCGACGGCATCGGGCGCACGCTGATGAATCTCGACGACCGCACGCCGCTGATCGACAAGCTCGGCGACACCGCGCGCGAGGTGCTGGAGCGCGCGCTCGCCGACGGCGAGACGCCGCTGCGCGTCGCCGAGCGCATCGCGCGCGAGCGGATCGCGGCGCGCGCTAGCTGAAGCGCCGCTGGGCGCGCGCCTTGGCGCGGGCGACCTCGGCTTCGCGCGTCCGCGGCTCTCCGCGCGCGTCGAGACCGGCGAGCAGATCGCGCGTCGCGCGCGTGATCTCGTCCACCGCACGGTCGAAGCATGCCTGGTTCGCCTTGGAAGGCTTGCGCGTGCCGCTCACCTTGCGCACGAACTGCAGCGCGGCGTCGCGCATCTCGGCTTCCGTCGTGGGCGGTTCGAAGTGGTGGAGGACGCGGATGTTCCGGCACATGGACCTCATCGTAGCGTTCAGCCCGCGCGTCCGCGAGCGATCACGTCGCGCCACGCGGCCGCGGCGGGTGTGGCGACGCGATCGAGCGATCCGTCGGGGTGCGGCTCGAGATCGTACAGTGCGTTGTTCCAGCCGCCGGGGTGGATGAACGCCGTGAGCGGCAGCTCGGGGTGATCGCGGTACGCCCAGGCCGCGCCCTCGATCAGCGGCCACCAGTTGGCGCCGACCAGCGGAAGCGGTCCGGCGCGCAGGCGCGCGATCGCGTCGCCCAGCGCCGCGGCGTACGCGGCGCGGGCCTCGCCCGTCAGACCGGCGCTGGTCTCGGAGAGGTAGATCGGCAGACCGAAGTAGGCGTGCGCGCGGCGCACGACGTCCTCGACCCGCTCGGCGGCGGCGCGTGCCGCCTGATCCAGCGGCAGCGCGCCGCCCTCGGTGAAATCGGCGAACTCCGGCAGCTCGTCGAAGTCGGGATAGCGATTCAAGCCGAGGATGTCCGGCGGGGCGGCGTGATCCAGAAGCCACTGGAGATCCGCGGCTGCGACGCCGCGATCGATCAGGTAGCGGCCAAGCGGATGTTCCGGCCCGACCTTGCCGTAGGCGAGGCACGCGGGAAAGCTGCCGGCGGCGAAGCGAAGGTCTTCGTCGGGCGCGTCGTCGGGCAAGAGCTTGGGCCCGAGATCGAGATCGATGGCGTCGGCCGAGATCAGCGTCGCGTCGCTCGCGGCAGCGCGCAGGCTCTGCGAGGCGAGGACCATCGCCCGTGCGATGCGCACGCCGAGCGCGGCCCAGCGCTCCGGCGTCCGCCCGTAGGGCGGCCACACGCCGGCCCAGCCCGAGCTCCACGCGGAGACCGCCGGCTCGTTGTGCGGCGTGTAGCACGTGACCAGACCGCGGAAGTGCCGGGCGATGGCGCCGGCGTAGGCCGCGAGCGCGTCGGGGAAGCGCTCGTCGCCGATCCCGTCCGCCATCCAGGCCGGCGTGCCGTAGTGAACCAGATCGAGGATCGGCGTGATGCCGAGATCGCGCACCAGGTGCTCGACCGGCGCGTCGATCAGCGACCAGTCGTAGGCGCCCGGCGCGGCCTCGGAGCGGTACCACGGCACGCTGTAGCGGATCGCGGTCACGCCGAGATCCGCCGCCAACGCCAGGTCGTCCTTCCAGCGATCATAGTGCTGCGTGAGCGCGTACTCGTCGAGCGCCAGCCGGTAGGCGTCCTTGGTCGGGTCGACCTGGGCCATCCAGGTGTTCTCGAGCCCGACACCCCAGTAGAAGCGCCCCGGCGGCAGCGGCGCGGGAATCGCGCCGCCATCCAGCGGTGATCCGCAGCCCCCGATCACCAGCGTTCCGCCGGCGGCCGCGAGGCCACCCAGGAACTGCCGGCGTGTCGTCATGTGCCCGGAGGATACGCCGTCGCTCCACCGCGCGCATCGCGCGTGGCCATGGACGTCGACCGCGCGCGCTCCTAGCCTCGCAGCATGCAGCTCCGTCCGACCTTGCTCTTCCTCGTCGCGCTCCTTCCGGCCTGCGGCAGCAGCGACGGCGCCGGCAGCTCCGGGGGCGACGGCGCAGCGGGCGCGGCGGGCGCGACAGCGGACGCCGGCAGCGATGCGCCGGACGCCGACGCCGCGAGCGACGCCGGCACGGGCTGCGGGCGCGTCCCGGGTCCCGCCGACGGCGTGCGCAAGGTCGTCGTGTCGCATCCGTACGACGCCAACAGCAATCCCGCGAACACCTACGAGGTGCTCGAGCTGTCGGCGAGCGGCGAGCTGTCGCAGACCGGCGCGACCTTCGAGCTCGGTCGCGCGACGCTCGGCGAGATCGCGTTCACGCCGGACGGCAAGGTCGGCCTGGTCGCGGAAGAGGACGGCAAGCTCGGCGTGTTCCGCTTCGACGACGCGGGCGCGCCCCAGGTCGTCGAAGCGGCCTTCGACGGCGGCTTCTACGCGACCAGCGTGGTCGTCGATCCCGCGGGCGACACCGCGTACGTTCTCGACAGCGAGTGGCGCGACTCCGGCGGCGGCGTCTACGCCGTGCCGATCGGCTGCGACGGCACGCCGGGCACGCCGCAGCTGATCGCCGCCGCGAAGCTGGCGTACGCGCTGGCGTTCCTGCCCGGCGATCCGTCGCGCGCCGTGCTCGCCTCCAAGGACGTGCTGTCGGTCCCAGAGGGCAACGACGCGCACCTGCTCGCGTGGGGCGATCCGCCCAGCGTGACGGCGAGCGCCGAGCCGTTCCCCGACAACGAGGCGATCGTGCCCAGCGCCGCGGTGACCCACGACGGCAAGTTCGCGCTGATCGGCGACAACAACGCGTACGGCAGCGCACCGAACCGCGTGGGTGTCGTGAGTCTCGACCCGTTCGCGCCCGTGCAGCTCCTGACGCCCATCGAAGATCCGCTCGACATCGCCGTCTCGCCCTTCGACAACGCCGCGCTCGTCGTGAGCGGCTTCGGCAACGCGATCTTCGGGCTCTCGTACGATTCATCGAGCGCCAGCGCGCCCTTCACCCTCGACGGCGAGATCGCCTACCACGGCGCGAAGCCCGCGCTGCCCGGCTACGCCGTGTCGATCGATCGCGGCGCCCTCTCGGGGCTCGTGCTGGTCGTGGAGAACACCGGCGTGCGGCGCGTGCGCTTCGAGCAGAGCGGCGGCATCACCGATCTGGGCGCCTTCGATCTGGGCTCTGGGCTCGCCGCGGCCACGGGCGTGATCGGCGTGCAGCCATGAACGCTTGCGCCGCGCGCCAGCCGGACTAGGGTGAGGGCAGTGTTCGGACGCAAGACGGCGCCCGGCGACGAGCTCGGGCCGCTGTTCGATCTCGTTCGCCACCACATGCCCGGTGCCGACGAGGAAACGGCGCGCATCGTGACCTCGATCGCCGGCCTGCTCGCCGGCGTAGCCTACGCCGACACCCGCGTGTCTCCGGAGGAGGTGCGCACCATCCGCAGCGAGATCGCGCGGGTCCAGTTCCTCGGGCCGCAGGGCGTGGACGCCATCATGGATGCGCTCCAGGCCGATCTGGTCGCGCACGCCACGACCCTCGCCGCGCGCTACACGCGCACGCTGCGCGACCTGGCCGATCGCGATCTGCGCGTGCAGGTGCTCGGCGCGCTGGTCGACGTCGCCGCCGCCGACGGTCACATCTCCGCCGACGAGGTCGCGACCCTGCGCCGCACCGCCACCGCCCTCGGCCTCGATCAGGACGACTACAACCGGTTGCAAGCCCGTCACCGCGACAAGCTGGGCCTGCCCGCGTCCTCCTGAGCGGCGAGTGGTACAATCGCGGGCGTGTCGCGAAGCCCGTACCGCGAGATCGCCCAGGTCACGCCGCCGCCGAGCTCGACGGACGTGCTGGCGCGCGCGTGCGCTCGCTTCGCGGCGGTGCGCGCAGCAGCGCGCCGATGGCGCCCGCGGACGCGCACGCGGGCCTCGCGCTGGTCCGCGACGTGTACTTGCTGCTGGCCGGCGCGATCGCCGCGGGACTCGTCATCGCGGCGCTGTCCGCCTTGTTCCGCTGAGCGCCCCCCGGCGCGGTTCACCGATACCGGAAAGGGTCGGCAACTTGCCCCGGGGCCAGTCGGTAACCCGGCGCCCCGCAACTTGCCCCGGGGCCAGTTCGCGGCGCGCAACCGCTTGATATCGCTAAGTGCGGTGCGGGATGCCGCGCGTGGGACCCGTAGTGACTTGCTCGCGCCGGGCGGTCGAGATATTTCGCACACGAAAGATTTCTGCACGAAGGAGCGGCGGCATGGACATGCGCGAGGCGGTCAAGGAGCTCGAGGCGCGGCGGGAGCGCGTGCGGCAGATGGGCGGGGCGGCGAAGGTCGACAAGCAGCACGCGCGCGGCAAGCTCACGGCGCGCGAGCGGCTCTCGGAGCTGTTCGACGATGGCGAGTACTTCGAGGTCGGCATGCACGGCCGCGCCATGGGCGCCGCCGGCGAGAAGAACGACACACCGGCCGACGGCGTGATCTGCGGCTTCGGCAAGGTGGACGGCCGCATGGTGTGCGCCGCGGCGTACGACTTCACGGTCAAGGGCGGCAGCATCGGACAGACCGGCGAGGAGAAGGTCACGCGCCTGCGCAAGATGGCGCTGCAAGGGCGCTGGCCGATCGTGTGGTTCATCGACTCGGCGGGCGCGCGCATCGATCCCGGCGCGGGACACCACGGCGACATGCTGAGCACGTTCGCCGCGTCGGGACATCTGTTCCGCGAGCAGGTGATCATGAGCGGCGTGGTGCCGCAGGTGGCGGCGATGGTCGGGCCGGGCGCGGCGGGCACCGCGTACATCCCCGGGCTCGCCGACTTCGTGCCGATGGTGAAGAACATTGGCTCGATGGCGCTCGGCGGACCGCCGCTGGTCAAGGCCGTCACGGGGCAGGACATCGAGGAGCAGGAGCTCGGCGGCAGCAAGGTGCACACCACCCAGAGCGGCGTCGGCGACGTGGAGGTGAAGGACGATCACGAGTGTATCGCGCTGGTGCGAAAATACCTGTCGTACATGCCGTCGAGCTGCGACGAAGCCGCGCCGGTCGTGCCGTGCGACGATCCGCTGGACCGCCGCGAGGAGGCGCTCCTCGATCTGCTGCCGGCGAGCCCGCGTCAGTCCTACGACATGTACAAGCTGATCGCCGCGATCGTCGACCACGGCGAGATCCTCGACGTGAAGCCGAAGTTCGGGCGCAGCATCATCACGTGCCTGGCGCGGATCGGCGGCCAGCCGCTGGGCATCCTCGCGAACCAGCCGAAGCACCTGGGCGGCATCCTCGAGAACGACTCCAGCGACAAGGCGGCGAAGTTCATCCAGATCTGCGACGCCTTCAACCTGCCGCTGCTCTTCCTGGAGGACGTGCCGGGCTTCATGGTCGGCTCGAAGGTGGAGCACATGGGCATCATCCGCCACGGCGCGAAGTTCCTGCACGCCATGAGCGCGGCGACGGTGCCGAAGATCACCGTGATCGTGCGCAAGGCGTACGGCGCGGGCTACTACGTGATGTGCGGGCGCGCGTACGAGCCGGATCTGATCGTCGCCTGGCCCGGCGCGGAGGTGAGCGTGATGGGCGCCGAGGGCATGGTCGGCATCGCGGGCCGCAAGCTGTTCGGCGACGCGGAGCCGGACCCGGAGGTGAAGAAGCAGATCGTCTCGATGATCCAGCAGAACATCGACATCTACAAGGTCGCCGGTTGGGCGTTCGTCGACGACGTGATCGATCCGCGCGACACGCGCCGCGCCGTGGCGTGGGGGCTCGAGCTCGCCAAGCACCGCAAGGTCGAGCGCCCCGCGAAGAAGCGCGGCGTGATCCCCGTCTGACGCAACCGGCGCGCGCCGCTGGCCGATGGGCCTGCATGAACGGCGTGATCACGACCCGCCATCTGTTCACCCACGGCGCGCTGATCGTCCGCTACTTCGGCGTGCGCGCGTACGCCCGCTGCCTGTGGCAGCTGCTGCGCCACCCCGGCCGCTGCACGTTTCTGGGGTGCTTGTAGTACGCTGCCCTGCATGGGACTGCAGCGACTGCTGTTCGGTGCGATGTATCGGCTTGGTTTCACGCCCTGGGATGGCCACGCGCTGCCGGCGCGTCTTCGCCAGCTTGTCGACGAGCTGCCGGCCGGCAAGGCGCTCGACATCGGCTGCGGCACCGGCGACACGTCGATCTTTCTCGCGAACAACGGTTGGGAAGTCACTGCCGTCGATTTCGTGGAGCGCGCGCTCGACCGCGCGCGGAACAAGAGCTCGGCGGCCGGCGCCGACGTGCGCTTCGTTCGCGCGGACGTGACGCGGCTCGGCAGCCATGGGGTCGGCGGCGGCTTCTCGCTACTGGTCGACAACGGTTGCATGCACGGGTTCCCGGACGAGGGGCGCGCCGACTATGTGCGTGAAGTGGAGGCCGCTGCCACGGCATCGGCGACGCTCTTCCTGGTGGCGTTTCCCGTGCGTAGACGCCGCGGGCCGCGCGGCATCGACCGCTCGGAGATCGAGCAACGCTTCTCGCGCTGGGAGCTCCGCGCATCGGGCGTCGCTGGCGAGGTGTCCAACATGCCCGGCGACCCGATCCACTTCTACGAGCTCCGGAAGGCCTGAGGGATGTCGGCCCGGCGCGGAACCCCGCGGCACTCCGCTCCGGCGCCGCGCGTGCGGCGCGTCCTTGCGGTCGTCGCGGCCGTCGCATGCGCGTCGATTGCGGCGTGCGCGAGCCCCGCGCCCACGCCGCGCGCCGTCGCGTCGGAGCCCGTCGCGCGGCCGCCGTCCTCGCCGTCATCGTCCGCGCCGTCCTCGCCGTCCTCGCCGTCGTCGTCGTTCTCGCCGTCGTCGCCGTCATCGCCACCGTCCTCGCCGTCGTCGTCCGTCGCGCGACACGAGGCTGTCGTCGCCCTGCCGCGCGGGTCCGGCGCCGCAGGCTCGGCACCCGCGACGGGCAGTGCGATCGCGCCCGTCGATTCCGCGCCGGACCGACAACCCGATCCCACCGCCGATCCCGCCGCCGATCGCGCGGCGGAGCTGGCCGCGCTGGATCGAGCGCCGCGCTACCATCCGGCGTTGCTCGACCAGCCGGCGCGGCCGTCGCGGATCAAGCCGGGGCGCTACAAGTGCAAGGTGAGCCGCGAGTACAAGCTGCGCGGCTGCCGCGTCATGGCGGACGCCGCCGGGCACACGCTGCTCGAGATCGACGACGGCAACCTGGTGCCGGCCAGCGGCGTGTTGTTCGACGACGGGCCGGTGGTGCGCTTCGAGGGCTGGCTGACCGGGAAGCGGCCGTTCGGCTGCTTCGCGTGCCAGGACCGCTGCTTTCTCGACCCGTCCGGCTGCGCGTGCGTCCCGCTGCCGGCGGCAGCGAGCCGCGCGTGCCTGGCCCAGCCGGTGCGTGTCGAGCTGTCGGGGGCAGGCAGTCGCTGGCACGGCACGCTGGAGTACGACCACTACCAGAACCGCTATGACTTCAGCGGCGGCGTGCGGCGCATCGCCGGCACCTCGACGGAGCACCAGCGCTTGGAATTTACCCTGGTGCGTTAGACGCGGGAGCCGACCGCCGACGGCTGCGGAGCCGGATCCGCGCGGTCAACGCCGCCGTCAGGCCGAGCAGCGCGATCGCAACGGGCCGAAGCCGGGGTGCGACGAGCGCCGCAGCGCCGGCGCCCGCGCCGAACATCGACAAGCGCGGCTGACGGCGCGCTACCCGAACGTGCCGCCGTCGAAGCCCCAGAGGTGCGGCGCGACGTCCTCGAAGCCGAGGTAGATGCGATCCGCCGGCACGCCCAAGGCGCTGGACAGGCGCTTGCAGACGAGATCGCTCATCTTGCGCGTACTGTCCGGCGTGATGCGGCCGATGCTCTTGATCTCGACGTAGCAGGCCGGGTCGGTCGTGCCGCCGAAGGTCATGTGCGTCCGGGGCACCAGGCAGGTCATCACGTAGGACTCCGGCTTGCCGAGCTGCTTCGCGAGCTCGGCGGACAGACCCTTCAAGATCGCGTCGGCCTGGTCCGGGGATGGCGCGTCGGCGGAGGTGAAGATGTTCAGCAGCGGCATGCGCGGAGCTTGACGACATCCGCCCCCCGCGTCCACGATCAAGCACATGGTGCAGACGCGGATCTGGTTGCTCCTGGCGCTGGTCGCGTGCGCCTGTGGCGGAAACACGTCGACGAGCACGACCGGCGGCGCCGGCGGCACGAGCGGCAACGGCGGCACGAGCGGCGCCGGCGGCACGAGCGGCAGCGGTGGCACGAGCGGCAGCGGTGGCACAAGCGGCAGCGGCGGCACGAGCCCGGTGGGCTGCCCGGCGTCGGAGCCTGGCGGCCAGGCCTGCTCGGTGGGTCCGAAGGTGCGCTGCACCTACGGCGACAGCACGCGGCCGCAATGTCGCACGGAGTGGTTTTGCCAGAACGGCGCGTGGGAAACGACCGGTACGATTTGCACGTCGCCTCCGCCCGGCACGTGCGCGGCCACGCCGCCGGCCGGCGGCACCGACTGCGCCAACGAGGGCGTGGTGTGCGACTACAGCGACGGCACGCTGTGTATCTGCTCGCTCTGCCCGGGCGGTCCGTGCTTCCAGCCGCCGGCGAAGTGGACGTGCGCTCCGCCGCCGACGAAGGCGGGCTGTCCGAAGACCGTGCCCAACGACGGCACGGCGTGCGACGCGGCCGGCGTCGAGTGTATCTACGGGACGCCGTGCAGCGGCGACGGCGCGATCGTGGACTGTCAGGGCGGCGCGTGGCGCTGGCAGCTGGACATCGCCTGTCCGGCCTGATCTCCGTCCATGACGCACGACTCCAGCGGGCGCCGGGCGCTCGACCGCGACGTGTGGGCCATGGCCTGGCCTGCGATGCTGTCGCTGCTGTTCACGAACGCGGCCGAGCTCATCGACATCGCCATGGTCGGCCGGCTGGGCCGCGAGTCGGTGGCGGCGGTCGGCTACGCCGCGCAGTGCGCGCACCTGGTCGAGACCGTGTTGCAGGCCGTCGGCATCGCATGCGTCGCGCTGATGGCGCGTGCGATCGGCGCGCGGCGTCCCGGCGACGCCAAGCGGGCGCTCGGCGGATCGCTGGTCGTGGGCCTCTCGATCGCGCTGCTCTCGACGCTGGCGGTGCTGGCCGTGCCGCGGCCGATCCTCGCGGCGCTCGACGCGAAGCCGCACGTCGCGGAGCTCAGCGTGCCCTATTTCCGGCTGACGGTCGGCGCGACGCTGCTCGGCGCGATGTGGATGACGTTCGACGCCGCGCAGCGGGCCCGGAAGAACACGCGCATCCCGCTGTTCATCGCCGTGGTCATGGCCGGCTCCAAGATCGCCCTCGACCTGCTCTTGATCTTCGGTCTCGCCGGGTTTCCGAGGCTCGGGCTCGTGGGAGCGGGGCTCGCCAGCGTGATCGCGCAGCTCGGCGGCGTCACGCTGTACGTCGCGCTTGGACGTTTCGGCGAGCGGGAGGGAGCGGTGCTGCTGCCGTCGCGTGACGGGCTTACGCCCGCCGGTATACGGAGCGTGCTCCGGGTGGCGGCGCCCGCGATGGGCGAGCGCGCCGTCCTCGATCTGGCGCTGCTCATGTACTTCAAGATCCTGGCGCAGTACGGCCCCGGCGCGATCGCCGCCTACGCGATCGGGGTCCGGCTACTCGCGTTCTCGTGGCTGCCCGGCATCGGCTTCGGCGTGGCCGCGGCGACGCTGGTCGGTCAGGCGTTGGGTGCGAGCGAAGCCGAGCGCGCGCGCCGCGCCGGATGGCGATCGATGACGCTCGCGCTGGCCTCGATGGCCGTGCTCGGCGTGGTGTGCGCGGGGCTCAGGGACCACCTGGCGCACATCTTCACGCACGACGCGGTGATCATCGAGGAGCTGTTGCCGTTCCTGCTCATGCTGGCGGTCGCCCAGCCGTTCATGGGCGTCCACTTCACGCTGAGCGGCGCGCTGCGCGGCGCTGGTGACACATGGACGCCGCTGCTTGGCGCCGCCATTGGCAACTGGGTGTTGCGCGTGCCGCTGGCGTGGCTGGCCGCGCACGTGCTCGGCTTGCCCGTGATGTGGGCGTGGGCCGCGCTCGTCGCGGACCACGTGTTCCGATGCGGCTGGACGGCGCTCGCGTTCCGCCGCGGGCGCTGGCAGCGCGTCGACGCGGCCGCGCCGGCGCGGGGCTGAGCTACTTGGCGACGCGCCAGATCGTCCCGGTGCCGGCCACATAGCCGCCGCTGCCGTCGGGCTGCCCGCGGTCGAAGCCGTAGACGTACGTCGCGTCGCCGCGGGTTCCGCCCGGCGCAGCGAGTCCCGTGACGGCGTCGGTGAGCGCGGCGCAGTCGGGCGTGGTGCACTGTGCGACGCGGTTCTCGCCGGCCACCGCTACCCGGAGCGTCGTGCCGTCCAGATCGATCTCCGACGTCGTGTAGGGCGTGTCCGCGAGCTTCACCGCGCTCGCCGCGTCGGCGCTCTCCGCGCCGGTCATCGTGACGCGGAAGAGTCCGCCGGTGAAGCTCGCGATGTACGCGTAGGCGCTGTCCACGGCGAGTCCCGCGAGCGGCGCATTGTCGAACGGCACCCCGGCGGTGCTCGTGAACACGGGCTTCGGGTAGCCAGTGGTGCAGCCGGCGAGTGGGCACGTGTCGATGATGCGAGAGGTGGCGTTCTCCGCGATGAAGTACAGGTTCGAGCCGGCGACCCACAGATGCGCCGGGTACGCCTGCGCGCCGAGATCCGCCATCTGCGCCGGTGTCCCGGCGCACGCGCCGTTCGAGCCGACGCTGCAGGACATGATGTAGCGGAAGCCGCTGGTCCAGTACGCCGTGCCGTTGGCGACGGCCACGGCGCTCGGCACGGACAGTCCGGACGCGACCGTCTCCGGCGTCGTGCAACCGGAGAGCGCGCAGCGCTGGATCGCGCCGTCACCGCCCGAGAGCCAGTACACGTCGGTCGAGTCGAGGGCGATGGACACGGGGTTGTTCAGCCCGGTCACGATCGTCTCGACTTGCGGCGCCGCGGCGTCGCTGCCGGCGTCCGCGTCGTTGCCCGCGTCGACCGGCACGCCGCCGTCGTTGGCGTCCTGGCCCGCGTCCGCACCGCCGTCGGCCACCGCGCCGCTGCAGGCGCTGGTGCTTCCGGACCATACGCCGTCCGGGTAGGTGCCCTGCGCCGTGCCGTTGGAGATCGTGCCGGTGGCCGCGCCGCCGGAGCTCGCCGGGTCCTGGAGCGTGACCGAGCCGCCGTTGACGCTGCCGGTGAGCAGTCCGCAGCCGCTCGCGTCGCAGTGGCTGCCGGTGGCGTGGCCCGCGCCGTCGACGAGCAGATTCCAGATCCCCGACGTCTGGCCGGCGCTGGGGCCGTAGGTGCCGCAGTACAGGTCCACGTTGCCCGATGCCGCCGGTGCGAGCGTGAACACGCCGGAGCCGGACGGGCTCGTATACGTACCCGAGAACCCGGTCGCGCTGGACGTACCCGTGAGCGAGTACGTCCCTGCGGGCGTCGTCGCGCTGAGCGTGAGCGTGCCCGTCGACGGGTCGTACGAGCCGGTGAGCTGAACCGGGCCGGCGCTGCCGGCGAGCGTCAGCGTGCCGGTGACCGCTCCCGCGCCGGTGCCGAGCGGGTGCAGGCTCTGGGTGCTCGACGCGGCGCCGATCGTCACATCCATCACGCCCGACTCGGTCGCGCCGGTGAGCAGTCCTCGGTAACTTCCGCTCACGCCCGGCTTGGACGACGAGTCCGACGAGCTGCTGGAGCAGCTCCATAGGGCCGCGGGGGCGGCTGCCGATAGCAGGAGTGCAAGCGCGAATCGTGCCGGAGAGTGGATGCTCATGATCAATCACGGTACCGCTCCGCGACGCGCGCCGGCCATCGCATGTTCATGCTACATCGCCGTGGACGCACGCGCGTGGCCACGCCACGATGCGGGCCATGGTCGACAGCGCGCCGTTCACGTTCCAGGAGCTGATCCTCCAGCGCGCCGCGGATCCGGCCACGCGCGATCGCGTGATGGCGCGCCAGGACGACGTGCGTGTCAGCTACGGCGAGTACGCGCGCGTCGCGGCGCGCTGGGCGCACTTGATGAAGGCCACGCCGAACGTCGCGGTCATGATGCAGAACCGCCTGGAGTTCCTGTACGCCTACGGCGGCGCGGCGCTCTCGGGCGGGACCGTGTTCGGCATCAACACCGGGCTCGGCGGTGACGTGCTGGCGCGGGTGATCGAACGCAGCGGCGCGGGGCTCGTGCTCGTGGACGCGGAGAACCGCGCTGCTGTGGACGCGATCGCGTCCGGGCTCACGGCGCGGGTGCTGTGCGTGGGGCCGGAGCTCGACGCGGCGCTTGCGGGGCTGCCGGAAGAGCCGCCGCCCTTGCCCGGAGGCTTCTCGATGCAGTCGGCGTGGATGGTGATCTACACCTCCGGCACCACCGGTCTGCCCAAGGGCATCATCAACAACCACGCCAAGCTGCGCGGCATCGGCATGTTCGTCGCGAACCTGTCGGGCATGACGCCGGACGACGTGGGCTACATCTCCACGCCGTTGTTCCACTCCAACGCGGTGTTCCTGAACTGGGCGCCGGCGTTCAGCGTCGGCGCGTCCGTCGCCCTTCGCGCGCGCTTCACCGCATCGGGCTTCTTCGACGACATCGTACGTTACGGCGCGACGTACTGGAACTACGTCGGCCAGCCTGTCCACTACGTGCTCGAGGCGACCCTCGCGCGATGCGGGGGTGACGAGGAGCGCGTCGCGCGCGAGATCGCCGGCCACCCGGGCAACAAGCTTCGCTTCGCCTACGGCACCGGCGCGAGCGGTGCCGAGCGCGCGCGCTTCATGCGCTATTTCGGCGTCGAGCACGTGTACGAGAACTACGGCAGCACGGAGGCCGAGATCAGCACCTGGTGCATGCCCGGCGACCCCATCGACAGCGTCGGGGAGGTGATCGACGACGCGATCTTCATCATGAACGATGCCGGCGGGCTGTGTCCGGCGCTGCTCGTGGACAACGCGGGCAACCCGTTGAACTACGCCGAGGCCGTGGGCGAGATCGTGCGCAAGGGCACGGTGGGCCGCTTCCAGGGCTATCACGACATGCCCGACGCGACGGCGAGCAAGGTGCGGGACGGCTGGTACCGGTCGGGCGACCTCGGGGCGATCCGCGAGGTCGGCGGCAAGCGCTACCTGTACTTCATCGGGCGCACCGACGACTGGATCCGCAAGGACGGCGAGAACTTCAGCGCGGAGAGCGTGGTCGATCTGGTCAAGTCCTTCCCCGGCGTCGATCGCGCCGCGGCCTACGGCGTGCCGCACCCGGTGAGCGACGAGTGGGTGATGGTCGCGCTGCGCGTGAAGCCGGGCCAGGTCTTCGATCCGCAGGCGTTCTACGACCATTGCGAGGAGGAGGTGGCGCGGGGCCGCGATCGCAAGTGGTTCCCGGACCTGGTCCGCGTCGTGGACGACTTCCCCTGGACCGAGACCTGGAAGATCAAGGTGCGCGAGCTGAAGCAGGCGTTCTATCACCCGGACCGCGCCGACCGCGTGTTCGTCCGGCGTCGCGGCGACGAGCGCTTCCGCCCGCTCGATCGCGCCGGCTTCGACAAGCTCGAGCAGGAGTTTGCCGCCACCGGACGCGGCGCCCTGCTCGCGCTCCGGGGATCGCGGGCGTAGACTGCGGTGGGATGGGCGAGAGTCGAGTGCGCGCGAACTACGTCAAGTACGCGATCGTGCGCGTGAAGGCGTTGCCGGCGCCGCAGCGCGACGCGGTGTTCGACGTGCTCGGCGCGACGCGCAGCGAGATCCGCGCCGCGGGACTGCTCGCGTGGATGCCGATGCGCGTCTACGCCGATCTGATCGACGCGACGCGAACGGCGCTCGGCAGCCGGGGCTCGCGCCAATTCTGGCGCGACATGATGACCAGCAGCTTCGAGCGCCAGCTGCTCAAGCCGTTGCTCGATGGCGCCCTGCGCCTGTACGGGCGCACGCCGGCCAGCCTGCTCCGGCGCGCGCCGCAGGCCTGGTCGCTGGTGTCGCGCGATGGCGGCAAGATCCACGTGGAGGGCGACCACCAGCTCCATTTCGAGGAGCTGCCGTTCATCCTCAGGCGAAGCCCCGCGATCGTCGACGCGATGGCGGGCATGTACGAGGCCACGTTCGCCTATCTCGATCGCCCGTGCAACGTGACCGCCCACGCCGAGGAGCTCGTCCACGGCCGGATGTGGCTCGAGGCGCCGTAGAAGCGCTATGCTCGCGCCCCGTGGATGAAGTCCTGAGCAAGCTCGCGCTGTCTGCGCATGAACGTCGCATCGCGCTCGCCCTGGCCGAGACCGCGATGCCCGGCGCCGGCGGCATTCCCGGCGGCGGTCCGGCCACCGTCGATCGCTTCGAGCGCTTCGGGCGTGCGCACGGCGCGCGCTTCCTCCAGGCGATGCGCGGGGCGCTGTGGATCGTCGAAGGCTGGCCGGTTCCCCGTCGTGGTGCGCCCTTCACGCGGCTCACGCCGGAAGAGCGGACGGAGGTGCTCGAGGCGTGGAACGCCAGCGCCGCGCGCGCTTCGCGCTGGCTCTTGCGCGGCATCCTCACGCCGCTCAAGGCCGCGCACTTCGACCATCCCGATCTGTATGCGCATGTGGGGTGCCGGTTCGGCGCGGAACCCGGGCGGGCCGAGCCCGCGCGCTGGACGCAGCAGGTGACCGACGGTCGCGAGGTCGACGAGGATCTCGAGCTCGAGTGCGAGGTCGTCGTGGTCGGCACCGGCGCAGGCGGCGCCGCGTGCGCCTACGAGCTGGCCAAGCGCGGACGCGCCGTGCTCCTGCTCGAAGCCGGCGAGTACCACCGGCGCGACACCTTCGCCGGACGCGCCAGCGCGTCGTACCGCAAGATGTACCTCGGCGGTGGCACCACCGTCGCGCTCGGCAACATCGCCACGCCCGTGTGGGCCGGCAAGGGCGTGGGTGGCAGCACGACGATCAACTCCGGCACCTGCTACCGCGCTCCGGAGTGGACGCTCGAGCGCTGGGGCGAGCACTACGGCCTGACCATGCTGTCGAGCGACGCGCTGTCGCCGTACTACGAGCAGGTTGAAGCCATGCTCGGCGTGGAAGAAGCGCCGCGCGAGCACCTGGGCGGTCCGGCGCGCGTCATCGCCCGCGGCGCGGAGCTGATGCAGCTCTCGCACAAGCCGCTCCGCCGCAACGCGCCCGGCTGCGACGGCCAGGGCGTGTGCTGCTTCGGTTGCCCCACCGGCGCCAAGCGATCCACGGACGTGAGCTACGTCCCGGCGGCGCTCGAGCGCGGCGCGCAGCTCGTGACCAGCGCTCGCGTACAGCGCGTCGACGTCGACGACGGGCGCGCGCGCGGCGTCACGGCGCGCCTCGCGTCGGGCCGCACGCTGCGCGTCCGTGCCGAGGCCGTCGTGGTCGCCGGCGGCACGTTGCTCACGCCGCTGCTGTTGAAGAAGAGCGGCATCGGGACCACGTCGCGCTGGCTCGGCAAGAACCTGTCGATCCATCCCGCGAGCAAGGTCATGGCGCTGTTCGGCGAGACCATCGACATGAGTCGCGGTATCCCCCAGAGCTACACCATCGACGAGTACGCGCGGCAGGGCCTGATGTTCGAGGGCGGCTCGACGCCCATCGACGTGACCGCGCTCGGCATCCCGTGGACTGGGCGCCGCTTCATGGAGCTGATGGACCGCTACATGAACACGGCCCAGTTCGGCTTCATGATCCAGGACCACGGCCGTGGCGAGGTGCGCGGCGGTCCCGGCGGCTTGCCCGTGATCCTCTACAACCTCACGCGCGCCGACACCGCGCGCATGCAGCGCGGCCTCGAGATCCTGAGCGAGGTGTTCCTCCGCGCCGGCGCGCAGCGTGTCTTGCCCATGGTCGTCGGCTGCGACGAGATCCGCTCCGAGCGCGATCTCGCGCGCTTCCGTCGGCTGAAGCTCCGCCCGGGCGACTTCGAGGTGACGGCGTATCACCCTCTCGGCACCTGTCGCATCGGCACGGATCCGGAGCGCTCGTGCCTCGACGAGCAGCACGAGGCGTGGGACACGCCGGGCCTGTACGTGACGGATGGCAGCGCCATCCCCTCGAGCCTCGGCGTGAACCCGCAGATGACGATCATGGCGCTCGCGCTGCGCGTCGCGGGCATCATCGATCAACGCTTGTCTTGATTGTCGGTCCGGCGCGGTATGGCGATGGTTCCATTCCTGAGCAACAAACCCCGCTGTCGTGGGCCCGCCGGGGATGGGGCCCCGGCGGCTGCCACGACCTTTGGGTCTTGGCGGACAAGATCACGATCCGCCAACAAGACTCGTCCGGTAGCGCGAGACGCGAGGCGGTCCGGTGCGCACGAGCAGAACCACACCCCGCGGTATCCCCGACCCCGACTCTCGCTCCAGCGAAACATGGAGTTCGTGGCGCAGTCCCACTCGCGTGGCATGCTTGAAGCGTGCGGGGACCCTTGTTTCTGCTTGGCGGCCTGCTCTTCGTCGCGTGCACCTGCGGGCAGACGAGGGGCGGCGGCGGCGGGTGCGACATCCGCATCGCGAACGACGCCGGCGAGTACGGCGGCTACGGCGGCTACGGCGGAACGAGCGGTGGGGACAGCGGCGGCTACAGCGGCTGCGACGTTCCCAACGGCCAGGCGGAGCCCGACTTCGACGGCGGCTGCGAGATCACCGCGTGCGAGTACGGCTTCGCCGACTGCGGCGGCCGCTGGGACGATGGCTGCGAGACGCAGATCCGCTCCAACCCGTACAACTGTGGCGCGTGCGGGAACACCTGCAACATCGGCTGCGACAACGGTGCGTGCGGCGGTGCCGTGCTGGTCGATTCGCTTCCAGCGCAGCAGGTGACGGCCCTGCTGCCAACCGACACCGGGATCATCTACGCGACCACCGGCGTGCCGTCCCAAATCGGGTTCCATACGAGCTCGGGCGACGTCACCTATGCGTCGTCCAGCACCGGGCTCGACGTGATCGCGCTGGCGCGGTCCGCTGGCGGCGTGCTCGCGCTCGACCGCAGTTCGCCCGCGCTGCTCGCCGTCGCGGCCATCCCCGACTCGGGCTTGGCCGCGCTACTGTCGATCTCCGGCGCGCCCGAAGCGCTCGTCGCGGACGATACCTACGCCTACGTCGCCGTCACCGGACCACCGGCCGTCGACGCCGGCTCCTACACGGAAGCGGGAACGCTCGAGGCGTCCGCAGGCGACGCATCGCTCGACGCGGACGCCGCGCTCGACGCGGACGCCGACGCGTCGTTCGACGCGGACGCGGCGGAGGCGGGCTCGCCGCCGCTGGAAGGGAGCGTGGAGCGGCTCCCGGTCGGGGGCGGCCAAGCAGAACCGGTGATCGTCGAGCCCGGCCCTGTACGCGCCCTCGCGCTCGCGGCGGGTTCGCTCGTCGTCGCGTATGCGACCCCGGGGCGCTTGTACGTGGTGGACACGGCGAGCCTGGACGCGACCCTCATCGCGAGTGGCGACTTCGTTCCGTCCCGCATCGCGGTGGACGCCGGGTTCGTCTACGTCGCCGACGAGTCCGGCGCGCGCGTGATCTCCGTCGCCCTCGCGGACGGCGCCCTGCGCGTCGTGGCCAGCGCGCCGCTGCCGGTCTTCGACGTGCGCGCGGATGCCGGCCAGCTCTGGTTCACGACGGCCGACCCGGGGCGTCTCTACGCATTCCACGATCCGGACGCGACGCTCGTCGCGGGCGTCCTCCGCGCGCGCACGCCCATCGCACTCGACGCGACGCACGTCTACTGGTCGTCGCCCGGTGCGGGCATCGTGCAGCTTGCGCGTTGAGCGGTGCCAGCGCAGGCCCGTGGACTTCGCAGGCGCCGGTCCTCGGGGACACAGTCCGCCTGTCGGCGAGGCGCGATTGGGTTAGCATCAGGCAGACCATGGCCCGCCAGCTCCAGCCCGGTGATCCGGCTCCCGACTTCACCCTGACCAGCCACACCGGCGAGCCCTGGACGCTCTCGACGGCGCTCGCGCACGGTCCAGTCGTGCTGTTCTTCTACCCGAAGAACGACACGCCGGTGTGCGTCGCGGAGGCATGCAACTTCCGCGATCGCCACGAGGTCTTCATCGGCAGCGGCGCGCAAGTCGTGGGCGTGAGTCGCGACTCCGTCGAGTCGCACAAGAGCTTCGCCGGTCGCTACGACCTGCCGTACACGCTGCTGTCGGACCCCGACGCCACGCTTCGCGCGCTCTACGGCGTCAAGAAGACGCTCGGCTTCTTCGACGGCCGCGTGACGTTCGTGATCGATCCCGCGGGCGTCGTGCGCTGTTCGTTCAGCTCGGCCCTCGACGCCAAGGCCCACGTCCGGCACGCCCTGGAGACGATCAAGGCGATCGCCCCGGCTTGATCGTCGGTCCGGCGCGGTATCGCCCGACGCGCCCGGTCAGCGCGTCGGAGCACGCGGCACGACCGGAGCACGCGGCACGCGTCGGCTCTCGGTTGCACTCGCACGGCGGCAGCGGTAGCTTCGGGCCGGCCAGTCGGTCTGGTCGAGCGGGGCACGACATGAGAGTGGCGGTGACGGGAGCCGGCGGCTTCATCGGGCGCGCGATCGTCGGCGCGCTGGCCGCGGCGGGACACGACGTGACGGCGAGCGATCGTCCGGGCGTCGCGCTGCACGGCGCCGCGCGCGCCGTCGAGGCGGAGCTGCTCGATCCCGACTCGACGCAGGCGCTGGTCGACGATCACGACGCGGTGGTGCACGCCGCCGGCATGTTCGACCTGAGCGCGTCGCGCGACGCGCTGTTCGCCGCCAACGTCGCCGCCGTCGACGGCATCGTCGCGGCGTGCCGGCGCGCGGGCGTGCGGCGGCTGGTGCAGCTCTCCACCGTGGGCGTGTACGGACGGCCGCGACGCGTGCCGTGCCCGGAGACCGAGCCGTCGCGCCCGCGGCACCTGTACGAGGCGACGAAGGTCCAGGGCGAAACCATCGCGCGCGGCGCGATGCGCGATCTAGACGTCACGATCCTGCGTCCGACGCTCGTGTACGGGCCGCACAGTCGCTACGGCTTCGGCATGTTCATCGGTGCGCTCTACATGACGCTTTCGCGCGGTCGGTCGAGCATGCCCGGGCTCGCGCGCGGGCCGCTGATGCACGCCGTCCACGTGACCGATGTCGCGCGCGCCGTCGCGTTCGTGCTGCCGGATGCGCGCACCCACGGCCAGATCTACAACGTCGCCGACGACGCGCCGGCCTCGTCGTCGGACGTGCTGGACGTGATCGGCGCGGGCATCGGCGTCCGCGTGCAGCGCCAGCTGGCGCTGCCGCCTCTGATCCATCGTCTCGCCTTCGAGTCCGCCGCGCGCTATCTGCCCGCGCGGCGGCTCGACGCGGTGAACCGCGCCATCGGCAAGCGCTGGCGTCGCATGGCCCAGGACATCGGCTTCGAGCCGGCGTTCGTGCCGCGCATCGATCGCGACTGGCTCACGTACCTCTCGGCGGACCACGCCTACGATACCGCGAAGCTTCGACGCCTGGGCTTCGCCTGCGAGCACGGCGACGTGGCGCGCGGTCTCGGCGAGACGCTCGATTGGTATCGCGCGGAGCGCTGGCTGCCCGAGCCGGACGCCGTGCGCTCGTGGGCGACGCGCCGCCGCAAGGCGCGAGCATGACTTACCGCTGCTGCCGGTCCGGCGCGGTATCCCTGGCGGCGCTCGCGCTCGCCGTCGTGGGTTGCTCGTCCAACCAGAGCGCGCCTGGCGCGGACGGCGGCGCCGGCGCGGCGGGCGCGGCGGGCGCGGCCGGTGTTCCCACGACGGTCGTCAACGAGCAGACGAGCCACGACAACCCGATCGACGACGCGCTCTACGACCGACAGAGCGCGACACAGTACCGCACGACGGACGTGCTGCCGGATCTCGACGTACGCGCGCTCTGCTTCGTGGGGCAGACGCTCTACGCCGGTACGGCGAGCGATCTCGTGCGGCTCCGGAGCGACGGAACGGGGTTCGACGAAGTGGCGATCGCGGGCAGCGGCGCTGTCGTCGATCTCGCCGCGCTCGGCGCCGATCGGCTGGTGGCGGCGCGGGCCGCCGGCGTGCACGTGCTCGACGCCACGGGCACGCCGGCGGACGACTGGGCCGTCACCGGCCAGATCGTCGCCGCCGTCGCGACGCACGGCGCGAGCGTCCTGATCGGCACCGACCAGGGCGTGAGCACGATCGCCGCCGGCGGCGCGACGCCGATCGCGGCCGAGCAGGGTTTCGCCGTGCGCGATCTCGCCGTCGTCGGCGACGTGCTGTGGATCGCGACCGCCAGCGGCGTGCGCCGCTACGACCTTGCCGCGTCCACGGCGCTCGCCGATCTGCGCGCGCCGGACAAGCTGCCGGACGATGACGTGCGCGCGCTGGCCGTGGGCCATCCCGTCGGCGAGGTGTTCGCCGCGACGGCGACGGGCCGCGCGACGATCGCCGCGGACGGCTCCAGCGCGACGATCGTCGTGCCGGGCCCCGGTGCGCTGCCTGACGGCGACTTGCTCGCCGTCGACGCGCGCAACGGCGACGTGCTGACGGGGCATGCCGTGGGCGCCACTCTGGATACCGCGACGGGCCGACATCACTATCACAGCCTGCGCTGGATCCCGGCGGAGAAGGTGACGGCGGTGGCGCTCGCGGAAGACGGATCGCGCTGGCTCGGCACGCCCGCCGGAATTTCCCACGTGGAAGTGGCACAGACCACGTTGGCCGACAAGGCCGGAACCTACGAGGCCATGAACGACGCGTTCTGGCGCATGGACGGCTTCATCGACGACCAGATCGACTACGCCGACCCCTACGACCACTCGGCGCTGCCGTCGAAGAGCGACAAGGACAACGACGGCCTCTGGACGGAGATGAACGTCGCCGCGTGGTGCTTCGCGTACAAGGCGACGGGCGACGAGCGCTACTACGACAAGGCGCGGAAAGCGCTGGACACGATGCTGCTCGAGATCGACGTGCCGAGCGCGACGTTCGCGGCGCAGGGCATGCAGCCCGGCTTCATCACTCGATCGCTCGTGCGCAGCGACGAGGGCGCGCTGTTCGACGGCAAGGCGACGCAGTCGAACTGGCACCGGCAGGACTACGACGGCAAGACCTACTACTGGAAGGACGACACCAGCAGCGACGAGTACACCGGGCACTTCTTCGGCATCCCGGTGTTCTACGATGTGTGCGCCAAGAGCGACGCCGAGCGCGCCGACATCGCCAAGCACGTGGACGAGGTCATGAGCTACGTCGTGAACAACGACTATCTCTTGATCGATCTCGACGGCAAGCCGACCAGCTTCGGCACCTGGGCGGGCCTGGCCAACGCCGCCGACGGCCTGGGCGACTGCCTGGCGAAGCACCTGTCGGGCTGCGCCGACTCGTACGGCGGCGGCGGCTGGCTGAACTCCGTCGAGATCCTCGGCTACCTGTTGGCGAGCTGGCACATCACCGGCAACGATCGCTACTACCGGGAGTACAACCGCCTGGCGGTCGACGAGCGCTACGGCGAGATGGTGCCGGTGCGGGACACGACGCTCACGGTCGCGTCGCGCAAGACCGCGAACCACTCCGACCACGAGCTGGCGTCGCTCGCGTACTACACGCTGCTCCGCTACGAGCCGAACCCCGAGCGGCGCGCCAAGTGGGTGCAGTCGCTGCGCGACTTCTACGGCTACGAGAAGGCCGAGCGGAACACGCTCGAGATCGCCGTGATGGCGAGCGCGGTGCCCGACGCGAACCTCGCCGATGCCGCGCGGACGCTCCGCGAGTGGCCGATCGATCAGCGCACGTGGCGCGTGGACAACACTCACCGCCTGGACGCCGTGCTCGATGCGCAGCCCGATCGCTTCGACAGCCCGCAGTTCACCACGGTGTTTGCCTACGACGAGATCCCGACCCTGGAGTGGAACGGCAATCCCTACGCGGTCGCCGACGGCGGCAACGGCCGCGCGGTCCAGTCGCCCTGGCCGTACCTGCTCCCATACTGGATGCTGCGCGCTTACGGAGCGTTTAAATAGTAGTGATTACATATACTTGATGAAGGCTGCTGGCGCGGCGCGGAACCCCGTGGCAAATTTCCATTATTCCGACCGGTTAAGTCGGGAATAGGAAATGGGAGCCATGAGCCACTTCACCCCGTTCGCGTCGCTGCTGGGCGGCGCCCTGATTGGTCTCGCCGCGTCCGCGCTGCTGCTGCTGCGCGGGCGCGTCGCCGGCATCGTCGGCATCGTCGGCGGCATCGTGCGTCCGGAGCGCGGCGAGGTCGCGTGGCGCGCGTTGTTCGTCGCTGGTCTGTTCACCGGCGGCCTCGCGCTCGCCGCGCTGCGTCCCGAGCTCGTCGCGTCGCATCTCGATCGCTCGACCCTCGCGCTCGTGGTCGCCGGACTGCTCGTCGGCTTCGGCGCCCGGCTCGGCGGCGGCTGCACCAGCGGTCACGGCGTGTGCGGGCTCAGCCGCTTGTCGCTGCGGTCGCTGGTGGCGGTGACGACGTTCATGACGACCGGCGCGATCGCCGCGTTCGTCGTGGACCACGTGCTGGGAGGTGTGCTGTGAAGCGCCTCGCAGCGCTGGCGGCGGCGTTCGGCTCCGGGCTCGTGTTCGCTGCCGGCCTCGGCATCGCCGGCATGACGCAGCCCACCAAGGTGGTCGGCTTCCTCGACTTCACCGGCGACTGGGATCCGAGCCTCGGCCTGGTGATGGTCGGCGCGATCGCGGTGCACCTGGTGCTCTACCGGCTGATCGTCCGTCGCTCGCGGCCCGTGTTGGCGCGAGACTTCGCGATCCCGGGCGCGACCGCCATCGACCGCCGCTTGATCGCCGGCTCGGCGCTGTTCGGTCTCGGCTGGGGTCTCGCCGGTTACTGCCCGGGCCCGGCGCTGGTCGGTGCCGTGTCGAGCGACAAGGCGCTGGTGCTGCTGGTGTCGATGGTCGCCGGCGTCGCGATCCACGATCTCCTGCGCGCGCGCCGGTCCGCGCCCGTCGCCGCGCGCGAGGCGACGGACTCGTGCTCGCCGTCGGCTGCGACCGCGCCGTAGAATCAGGTTTGCCGCGCGCGTCGACCATCCAGCGCACTGGGATACCGCGCCGGCCCGACCCACATGCCCCGGCGCGCTCGCTTGCCAATGCAATGCGACGGGCGCGCAGCGGCAGCGCGTGGACCGCCCAGTGGACAAATGTGTTGACGCGAAGCTTCCCCCGGGTCGTGATGAAAAGCTGGACTGGAGGCTACCTTGCTCATGACTTCGAAATCCGCGCGCGCGCTGGCGTGCACCCTGTTCGCGTCGTCCGTGACGCTTCTCGCTGCCGGAGCCGCCCAGGCCCAGGTCTTCCACGAGGACTGGGAAGCGGGCAGCGGCGCCTGGTACACGAAAGACAGCTCGGCCATCTCGCTGCAATCCGACACCGGCATCTGCTCGTCGACGTACGAGACGGAGTCGGTGCTGGCGAGCGCGGGCCACACCTTCACCACGGACGGCATCGCGGTCACGCCCGGACAGACCTACTGCATGGTTTCGTGGGTCCGCGGCAGCACCGGCACGCGGCCGTTCGTCGGGATCCGCTACTCCGACGCCGGGGGCACGCTTGGCGCGGAGCACTGGCTGATCGGCTACCCCGGATTCGGCGACGGTTACGGCGGGTCGGTCACGCCGGTGACGGTCGACGGGACCTGGGGCTGGTACAGCAAGTCGTTCACGGTATCCAACACCACGACGTACCTCGCCATCGAGCTCGAGCTCTGGTCGGCGGGCTCCGCCGGTACGGGAGATTTCGACGACATCGCGTTGTTCGAGGGCGCGTGCCCGACGACGCCGTACGGCGCGGCGCACGTCACGTGCTCCGGAGCGACGGCGGTCTGCGACGCCGGGTCGTGCGTCGAGTGCGCGGCGAACACCGACTGCAGCGGCGCTACGCCGTTCTGCAGCAACAACCAGTGTGTCGAGTGTCATCGCGAACACCGACTGCACCGGCAGCACGCCGATCTGCGATTCGACCTCGCACGCATGCCGCGCATGCGCGGGCAACGCCGACTGCGGCGGCAGCACGCCGGCCTGCGCCACCGGCGGGGCGAACGCCGGCACGTGCGTCGAGTGCGCCGCCGACACCGACTGCAGCGGCGGCACGCCCCGCTGCGACACGACGAAGAACCAGTGCGTGGGCTGCCTCGGCAACGCGGACTGCAGCGGTCTTACGCCGGTGTGCGACGCGACGGCGGCCACCTGTCGCGGCTGCGCCGGCGATTCGGACTGCGGCGGCTCGACGCCGGCCTGTCAGGCCAGCGGCGCGTGTGGGCAGTGCTCCGGGACGAACACGTCGCAGTGCTCGGGCTCGACCCAGGCCTGCGACGCGACCACCGGGACCTGCGTCGGCTGCGTCTCCAACAGCGACTGCGCCGGCGCCACGCCGGTGTGCGACACGACGAACAACAGCTGCGGGCCGTGCACCGCCAACTCCGACTGCGGCGGCGCGACGCCGGTGTGCGCCACCAGCGGCTCGCGTCAAGGCGAGTGCATCGGGTGCGCGGCGGACTCCGACTGCAGCGGAGGGACGCCGAAGTGCGACGCCACGTCGTCGACCTGCGTGGCGTGCCTGGACAATACCGACTGCAGCGGTGCGACGCCCGAGTGCGACACGACCGCTCACGCGTGCACGGCGTGCACGAGCAACACGTCGTGTGGCGGCTCGACGCCGGTTTGCGACACCAACGCTTCGCCGCACGCCTGCGTCGAGTGTGCGACGGGCAGCGACTGCGCGTCGAACCCCAACGGGACGGCGTGCCTCGCGGGCAACACCTGCGGGTGCGACACCGCCGCCGACTGCGCGAGCGGCGAGGTCTGCGGGAGCGGTAGCGCCTGCACGGCTGGCACCGACGGTGGCGCCGGTGCGGCGGGCGCGGCGGGCATGGCAGGCGCAGCCGGCATGGCCGGCAGCGCGGGCATGGCCGGCAGCGCGGGCATGGCCGGCAATGCGGGCATGGCCGGCAGCGCGGGCATGGCCGGCAATGCGGGCACGGGCGGCAGTTCGGGCACCGGCGGCAGCTCGGGCACGGGCGGCAGCTCGGGCACCGGCGGCAGCGGTGGATCGTCGGGTAGCGGCACCGGCGGCAGCGCCGGCAGCGGAACCGACGGCGGCGCCGGTGCCAGCGGAACCGGCGGTGGCAGCTCCAGCGACAGCGGTGGCTGCGGCTGCGTCGTCGCCGGCGGGCCGGAGCACGGCGGCTGGTCCGGCTTCGCCGCGCTCGGCCTCGCGCTCCTGCTGCTCGAGCGTCGCAAGCGCCGCGCGAGCTGACCGCATCGTGTCAGGCGCGCCGCGGGTGTCCGCGGCGCGCCGGCACCGGTCCTTCGCGTCGGCGTGCGCGCGTGCGCTTCCGCGCCGACGATACCGCGCCGAACCGACATACCCGAAGTCCTGCTACGCTCCCGGGACCGTGTTCCAGAACGACTTCATCAAGCGCGCCATCGAGCAGGCCGGCGCCATGCTCTCGCTCATCGCCCGGCACAAGCAGGAGGGCGAGATCGACGAGGCGCGCGCGGAGATCGATGCGGCCTACGCGAAGTTGCTGCGCATCGACCGCCGCAGCTTCGAAGCCGTCGACTCGCACACCGCGGCGGGGCTCGTCGGCTCGGCGGACGCGGTGCGCATCGTGGCCCGGCTGTGCCGGCTCGAGGCCGAGCTGTTCGAGGACGGCGGCCAGCGCGCTGCCGCCCAGGCGAAGTATCGTCGCGCGCTCGAGCTGCTGCTCGAGGCGCATGCGCTCGAGCCGGCGGACACCGACGTGGCGGAGCTCGACGCGCTCTCGGCGCTCGTGCCGCGGGACAAGCTGGCGCCGCGCTATCGCTGATCGCGGGCGCGGCGCGCGCGCTGTCCGAGCCAGCGCGCCGCGGCGGCGGGGTACACGCCGAAGAAGACGGCGAACGCCGCGCTGGTCGTGATGCCGGCGCGCGTGCCGCCGGACAGCACCAGGGCCACGGCGGCCGTCGCGATCACGGCAGCGAGCATCCACAGCGCGATCCGCGCGCCGCGCTCGAGCCGCGCCGGATCGGCGGCGTCGATCGCGCCCACCACGGCGTACAGCGCGACGCCGTTCGCCGCCACGCATAGCGTGGTCACGATCCACGGGACCGCGCTCATCGAGGCGGCTTGGCGCCGGCGGGCGGAGCGGCGGCGATCGGGCGCATCATCCGCTTCCTCAGGAACGGCTGGTCGCCGGTGCGGATGCGGATCGAGCCCGGATCCGTCGAGGCGACGCGGCCCGTGAAGGCGTCGAGCCCGTAGTCGTCGCCGCGCTGCGTGGCGTCGTAGCGCGCGTGGATCAAGTACAGGCCCGGGACCGCGAACGTGCCACGCGGGCACAGCTCGACCAGGCGACTGGTGAGCGCGATCGAGTGGCCCGGCCCGAGGTGCATGAAGGCTTGCCGGTCCGGCGCGCGGTCGTCGGGCTGCGGATCGCACGTCGACAGACCGTCGGGACCCATCACCTCGAAGCTGACGAGCTCGCGCCGGAGATACAGCACGAGCGAGTGCTTGGAGCGGTTCTTCAGCCGCACGACCACCGTCGCGGTGCGCTCCACGCTGGCGTCGGAGCCGCGCGAGACGCGCAGCTCGAGCGGGCCGGTGTCGGGGTTCTGCGCATCTTGCGCGATGCGCGTGCTCGACCACTCCGCGTACGTCGAGCGCAGCGCGAAGGGCGTCGCGTCGAGCTGCTTTTCGCCGGTCTTGTCGTCGTCCGCCGACTTGCTGGCGTCCGCGTCGTCGCTGCCGGCGGGCGTCGCCACGAACGGCGGCTTCTGCGTCGACGGGCTCGTCGACGAACTTGCCGTGGCGCCACACGCGTCGCGTCTTCTCGGGCCAACCGAAGTGCGGCTTCACCAGCGCGCCCGGCACGAGCTTCCACTGGCCGCCGGAGGCGAAGCAGTAGAGGCGCGGATCGAACGACTGAGCGACGCCTTCGCCCGGCGCCAGCACCACGTGCGAGCGCCGCGACGGCTGGGCCGGGCGCAGATCGCGAGGGAGTTGGCAGGTCTGCGCCTTCTTCTTGCCCGGGACCTGGACGTCGAACCACAACAGGCGCGGATCCGCGACCAGGCGCTCGGGCGCGTGGCCGCGGTTCACGACGGACATGCGCCAGGGCAGCCCCGGGCCGCGCTCCGTCACCTCGAAGGCGAGGCCCGTCGGTGGTGCCGGTGCGGGCGCCGCGGCGGGCGCGGACGCCGGCGGGTCGGCGACGGCGGTGGTCGCGGCGAGCAGCGTCGCGGCGAGCAGAGCGCGGGCAGGCAGCCGGCGGGGCATGTGGGCAGGAGTACCACAGGCCCGCGCCGTCCGCTCCGCCGTCGTACGCGGAGCCCGGCGCTGCGCTATCTTCCCGGGTCTGGTGCGCGGCCTCTACCCGATCATCGATCTCGACGCCCTGGCGGCGCGCGGTCTCGAGCCGCTGGCGTTCGCGCGGGCCGTGCTCGCCGCGCGTCCCGCGCTGGTGCAGCTGCGCGCGAAGCACGCGTCACCGCGCGACGCGCTGGCGCTGCTCGTCGCGCTCGCGCCGCTCTGTCGCGAGGCCGGCGTGCGCTTGTTCGCCAACGATCGCCCGGACCTCGCCCTGGCGGCGGGGTGCGACGGCGTGCACGTCGGTCAAGACGACCTCGCGTGCGACGCCGTGCGGCGCATCGCGCCGTCGCTCGCCGTCGGCGTGTCCACGCACGATCCGGCGCAGCTCGCCGCCGCGCTCGCCGCGCGTCCCGACTACGTGGCGTTCGGGCCGGTGTTCGCAACCGGCTCGAAGCAGGGCGCCGACGCGGTCGTCGGTCGGGACGCGCTCGCCCGCGCCGCCGGCGCCGCGCGCGCCGCGGGCGTGCCGCTGTGCGCGATCGGCGGCTTCGACGAGGAGCGCATCGCCGCGGTCGCGCGCCACGCCGATCTCGTCGCGGTGATCGGCGCGCTGTTGCCGCCGGACGGCGCGCTCGACGCGGTAACGGCGCGCGCGGTCGCGCTGTCGGCGGCGTGGCGTGCGGGCGTCGCGCCATGAGCCTGGTGCTCACGGCCTTGCTGGTCGCCGGCGGCGCGATGACGTTCGGCGCGATCGGGCGCGCCGCGCGGCGCCGGCGCGCGCGATCGCCGGAGCGCGTGGAGTCCGCACCGCGGAGCTCGAAGCGCACGCGCGCGCCGGCCAAGCTGATGGCGAGCGGCTTCTCCGTGGAAGCAGGGGACGTGATCTCCGTCGCCGGCGAGGAGCTCTGGCTCGAGCACGCGTGGCTGCTCAGCGAAGGCGGCGACGCCGTCGCGGCCGTGCTGTTCGCCGACGAGGCGACCGTCGTCGCCGTGCCCGCGCCGCGTTCGGCCCTGTACCGGCTGGAGCGGGTCGCGCTCGAGGTCCCGCTGGAGGCGCCTTCGTCGCTCGACTCGCGCGGCGTGCGCTTCGAGCGGGCGATCCGTCGCCCGGTGCGCGTCGAGCCGTTCCCCGGCGCGCCCGATCCGCCGTTCGTCGACGGCGTCCTGGCGGAGTACCGCGCCCTCGGCGGCGAGTCGCTGTGGCTCGTCGCGCACGCCCAATCCGTGCTCGCGTGGCAGGGCCGGCGCGTACAGGACGGCGACCTCGAGCGCTGGGGCAAGGGCTAGAGCGTCGCTCACGCGCGGCGCAAGCGCGCGACCATCGACTCGATCACGAGGGCGGGCTGCACGTTGCGCTCGAGCTGCCACATCGCCTGCAGCACTTCCGCGTGCCGTCGCGCTTCGCGTCCAGCGCGGCCCGGCGCGTCGGCGATGGCGTCGCGGCAGCGCGCGGCCAGCGTGTACGCCAGGAACACGAGCTGCTCGCGCAGCGCGTCGCGATCGTTCGAGCGCTTGTCGGCGACGCCGATTGCGCCGGCGAGATCCGGCGCGTCGAGGGCCTTGAAGACGGCGTCCGTGAACGCGCCGCGCGCTTGCATGCGCTCCTCGTCCGCGAGCTCGAGCGCCAGCGCCGCGCTGCCCTGGGCGATCGGCGCGACGTCGGTGGGCAGGCCGCGCGCCGCCAGGACGCCGGCGACCACGTCGTCCGGCAGCGGGCCGAAGCGCACGGCCAGCGTGCGCGACAGCACCGTGTCGAGCAGCCGGTTCGGGCGGCTGGTGAGCAGCACGAAATGGGTGCGGGGCGCCGGCTCTTCGAGCGTCTTGAGCAGCGCGTTGGCGGCTTGGGTCGTGAGCTCGTCCGCGTCGCGCACGATGAACACGAGCGCGCGGCCCTCGTGCGGCGGGAAACCGACGCGGGCCAACACCACGCGCCGGATCTGCTCGACGCTGATGCCGCTGGATTCGGACGCGCTCACGATGTTCTGTGGGTAGAGCGCGCGGCCGATCAGCACCACGTCGGGGTGCAGCGGCACGCACGGCTCGTCCTCGGACAGCGTGACGGCACGGTGGCACGCGGCGCAGCGGCCGCAGCCGAGCGCGTTGCCGGCCTCGCACACCAGGCCTTGGGCGAGCGCGAACGCCGCCATCTCCTTGCCGACGCCGGCCGGTCCCTCGAAGCGATAAGCGTGGTGCACGTGACCCGACGACAGCGCGCGCGTCAGCGTCTGCACCGCGGGCTCCTGCCCCAGGATGCCGTCGAAGGGCACCCGCTATTCCTCGCCGGACCAGGTGAGCGCGCCGCCCTCGACCACGCCCGGCCAGCTGTCGACGTACTTCGATGGCGTGCCGGGCTGCGACACGTCGATCCACATCGGGTGGCCAGTGCCGTAGGGACGCACGTCGACGTGGACGAACTTGTTGTTCGGGTAGTAGCCGCAGCCCACGTCGTGGAGCCGCTTGTGGCAGAAGCGGAACAGGTCCTCGTTCGGCACGCCCATCACGAACAGATCGAGCGCGCGGCCCTTGGCGTGGTAGCTCCGCGACGCTTCGCGGCGGTAGCCGCTGATCACGTAGATCGGGCGGCGCGGGAACGCCTCCGCGATGCGCTCGACGACCCACGCCAGGCGCGGGTGGAGCATCTTCACCCCGGCGACCCACTCGCCGGACAGCGACGCCAGCGGGTCGGGATCGAGCGGCAGCGGGAGCTCCGGGCGCGCGCTACCGGGAGGGCGCGCGATCACGCTCAGGCGATCGAGCGCGTCCGGCGCGATCGAGCCGTCGCAGTCGAGCAACTGGAAGGTGTCCGCTTCGCCGCCGTAGCGCCCGAGGGTCACGAGCCTCGGGCGACGCCACGCTGGGCACGTGGGCTCGCGGATCACCGACAGCAGCTCGGGCGCCGGTGCCGGCAGATCGTCCGGCGAGGTCAGGAGCGCACCGACCGGCGGCGGCGTGTTGATCGCCAGATCGAGCCCCGGCAGGTGGATCGTCGCGAGCGCTTGATCGTGCGCCGGTTCGCACGACGTCTCGCTCCACGCGAGGGACGGCGATGTCTCCCAGCTGGCGATGCCGTAGCGGCCGTGGAAGTAGCTGCGCCACTCCGGCGCACGTTCCACGGCCGGATCCGTGTAGCGTTCGAGCAGCGCGAGCGTGGGACCCGGCGGAAGGCGGAAGCGCTCCGCGCGCTCGATGCCCTGCGCGAGCCACGCGGTCGAGGACAGCGGCGAGATCGGCAACAGCTCGTCGGCGAGCGACGCCGACGTGCGCGCGCCGTGAAGGGCGAAGCGGCCCGGCAACGCGGCGTGCGACGGCGCAGCCACCAGCGCGGCGGCCAGCGCCACGGCGCTGGCCGGCACCCGGACTGAACGCACGGCGCGCGGTAGGCTCACGGGCACTGAACATGCATCCGCGGGCCGCCGGTTTCAACGCCGGGTTTGCGCTTTCCGCGTCAGCTACCGCGTCAGCTACCGCGTCAGCTACCGCCAGAGCGCAGGCGCTCCAGATCCTGGGTGCCCAGCCGGAGCAGGTACAGGAAGAGGTCGTACGCTTCCTTGGCGTTGACGTCCTCGCCCTCGAGGTAATCGGCCACCGCCAGGCCGTTGACCGTCGCGAGGATCAACGTGGAGAGCGCGGCCGCCTGCGGGAACTGCTCCGGCGTGACGCCGAGCACGTCCGTGACGGCTTCGCCGATCAACTTGCGGGCGTCGTGCTGCAGGGCCGCGGCGCGGCGCTTGAGCTCCGGATCGCGGCGCGATGCGCTCCAGACCTCGATGTTCAGGCCGGTGCCGATCTTGTTGGTCTCCGACGACCTCCCAGAGCGACTTCAGGGCGCTGGTGGCGCGCGCCACCGGCGCCTCGCCGGACACGCGGATGGCCTCTTTCACCCGGTCCAGGTACTTGTGGTACGAGTAGCTCTGCACTTCGTGGATAAGCGCGGCTTTGCTCGCGAAGTAGTAGTGGACGATGCTCTTGCGGAGCCCGAGCTCCTTGCCGATCTCGGCGAGGGTTGTGGCACTGAAGCCCTTGCGCGCGAAGCACTTGGCGGCGGCGGATAGAATCGCCGCGACACGCGGGTTCTCCCAGTCGACCGCGCGCGGTGCGGCGGGGTTGTCTTTCGACTCCGTGGGCTGGCTTGCGGGAATTTCTGCTGTGTTCATGGGATGTTATACACCGGCTGGCCGGTCTGGGTGTTCACTCTTGGTCCAGTGGGGGTCCGCGTCAAGCGGACCGAGCCGCCCTCCGGTCGTCCGGCCTTGTTGCGCACATCCACCCACTAGTCAAGCCCCCCCTCTGCGAGGGCCGTCCAGCCCTGGGTCGGAGGCGGCGTGGAGCCGGGAAAGATAGGCACGGAACTCCGGCGCGGGCGCGATCAGCAGGGCGGCGTCGGCGATCGGGACCTGCAACGCCGTGGCTTTCGCCCGCGCGACGAGCGTGAAGGCTGCGCCGGGCTCGAGTCCCTCCTCGCACAGCAGCGCGGCGATCATGCTCACGCTCCGGCTCATGCCGGCCGCGCAGTGGATCAGCACGTTGCCCACTTGCCGTCGCCGGTGCACGAAGGGCGAGACCAGGCGCAGCGCCGCGGCGAACTCGGCGTCTCCCGATCCGCCGTCGGCGATCGGGACCTGCAGCCACTGCGTCTCGAGGTGTGCGGGCCGCGGAGCAGGGCCGCCGCTGAACAGCGGGACCGCACACAGCGACACGATGCCCGCGAACGGGGCGACGGGGCCGCCGAGTGCGATCGGCAGCGCCTCGCCGGCAAGCGCGAGCTCCGCGGACTCGTAGTCGCCGAGGTACAGACGCTCGCGCACCGGCCACACGCGGCGACTCTGCCACATCCGAACCGGCGCCGCGTGGCGCCCGCGTTACTTCTTCTTGGCGGGCGGCTTGGCCGCGGGCTTCTTGGGCGCCGGCTTGGCGTCGGCGGGCTTGGCCGCATCGGGCTTGGCCGCATCGGGCTTGGCCGCATCGGGCTTGGCCGCATCGGGCGTCGCGCTCGCGTCGGCGGGCTTCGCGTCCCCGGTCGCCTCGGCGGGCTTGGCCGCAGGCGCGGGCGCGGGCTGCTCGGCGTCGCCGTCGCCCTGGTCGCCGTCGTCGCCGAACATCGATGGCTCGGGCGCCGGCTGGACCACCGGCGCCACCGCCGGGATGCTCGCTTCCTTGCCACCCCCACACGCGCTGACCAGCAGCGCTGCCACACCCGCGATGAGCTCGATGCGTCCGGACCTCGACATGGTCCGGGAGGCTAGACCCGCCACCTGGCCGGACACAAGCGCGAACGTCGCGGGTCAGCGCGCGCGGTGCGTCGCGTGGGCGTCCCTGTCCCGCTGCGCGCGCTTGTGGTGCCGCTTCGGCGAAGCGTCGTCGGCCGGCTTGTCCCCGGCCTCGTTATCGTTCGCGTCGTTTCCGCGCCAGACCGGCATCCCCTCTTTCCCGGTCCAGCCCGCTTCCCCGAACTTGCCGGGCTCGCGCCACTCGCGCGTGGCGCCTCCGGGCTCGTGGTCGGCCTCGTCCACGTCGAGGCCCTGCGTGGTGACGAGCAGCTCGTCGGCGAGGTACTCCGGGTGGCGATCGTCGTGCGCCTTCACGCTGTCCCGGGGCATGTCGCCGGTGCCGACGCGGATGATCTGCGTGGTCGGCGGGTAGACGTCGTTCCAGCGCTCGCGCACGGCGTTCCGGCCGTCGCGGATGATGCGGTAGCGATGCAGCCGGAAGCCCGGCACACCGCGCTGCGACAGCACGCGCACGCCCTCCGGCAGGCTGTTGTCCGGGCGCTCTGTCTCCTCGTACGGGATGGCGGCGTCGATGCGCCGGATCAGCGTGACGGTGCGCGTGCGCGGCGGTCCGAGGATCTCCGCGCGCACCACGCCGCCCTTGACCGTCTCGTGCAGCACCACCGGGAAGTCGAAGCCGTTCTTCACGCGGAAGTCGATGGTCGGATAGACCACCGTCGCGTCCAGACCCATCTTGATGTAGCTGCTCGGGCGCGTGTGCGGGTAGCGCTCGACGATGTCGAGGCCGGCGAAGAACGCCGCGCCGTGCAGCGTGCCGGAGATCTGGCACGTGCCGCCGCCGATGCCGTCTACGACCTCGCCCTCGGCGATCACCGGCGCGACCTTGTAGCCGTTGGCCTCGTCGCGCGGGCCGACCACCTCGTTGAAGTCGAAGGTCTCGCCGGGCAAGAGCACCGTGCCGTCGAGCTTCGACGCGGCCAGGCGCAGGTTGAACGTGCGCGCCGCGCTGCGCGCCGCGCGATCGTAGTTGGTCTCGAAGTAGCCGAGCACGCCGTTGAACTCGATGCCCTCGAGCTGCGACGCCACGCGCTTGGGCGTGCGCGTCTCGAACGCGAGCTTGACGGAGCGCTTGCCGTCCTGCACCGCCTGCTCCAGCGACGCCATGCTCGCGTCCACGTCGAGCAGCCGTCCGAGCACTTCGGGGACGAGCTTCTTGTGCTCGAGATCGAGGCGGGCGTCGCTCGGAAGCCGGTCGAGCTCGTCCTTCAACAGCAGCAGCTGGGCGAGCGCGCGCTCCGGCGCGATCACCATCGGCACCGGCAGGTCCACCGGACCTTTCGCGCCGCTGGTGTGCCAGCCGCGTCGGAGCGGGCTGGTGGGGTCGCGTGCGTCGCGCACCAGCTGCGACAGTCGGAGCTTGTCGATCTCCGCGCCGAGCCGGCCCAGGAACACCTCGCGGCTCTGGCCGTCCGGCAGCTCCAGCACGATCTGGCTGGCGGCGTAGCGGCGCACGCGCTCGGCGGCGCTGTCGATCGCGTGGTCATCGAGGACGAGCGGCCGGCCGAGCAGGCGCACCGCCGGCGCGGGCGGCAAGCGGTCGTCCACCCCCGGCGCCCGCGGCACCAGCACCAGCCCGATGGCGAGGCCGGCGAGCACGGCGACGGCCACGGCGAGCGCGCCGCGCCGCGCGCTTGGAGACAGCTTTGAACCGGGCATCTGCATCGAGGGACCGATCCTCTAGACCGGCCACGGGTATCGTCAAGAGAACCAGGGTACTCTCCCGCCGGAGATGCTGCCCGAGAGCGTCGAGCAGAAGCTCGAGTCCCTGCCGGCGAGGCCCGGCTGCTACCTGTTCCGCGACAAGCACGGCGAGGTCCTGTACGTCGGCAAGGCCAAGAGCCTGCGCTCGCGCGTGCGCAGCTATTTCCAGGCCGGCAGCAGCGACACGCGGGCGTTCATCCCGCTCCTGATCAAGAACATCGGCGATCTCGAGACGCTGCGTCACCGCTACCGAGAAGGAGGCGGCGATCCTCGAGAACAGCCTGATCAAGGAGAACAAGCCCCGCTACAACGTCAAGCTCCGCGACGACAAGGAGTACCTGACGCTGCGCCTGTCGACGGTCCACGAGTGGCCGCGGCTGGAGCTGGTGCGCAAGCCCACGAGCGACGGCGCGCGCTACTTCGGGCCCTACCACTCGGCGACGGCGGCGCGCCGCACGCTGCACCTGGTGGAGAAGCACTTCCAGCTCCGCACCTGCTCCGATCGCGAGCTCGCGTCGCGCAAGCGACCGTGCCTGCAGTTCCACATCAAGCGCTGTCCGGCGCCGTGCGTGCTCGAGATCGATCGCGCGATGTACGCCGAGCCAGGTGCGCGCGGTGGGTCTGTTCCTCGACGGCCGTCACGACGAGCTGACGCGCGAGCTGAAGGATCGCATGCGCGATGCCGCCGCCAACATGGACTACGAGGTCGCCGCCATCTACCGCGACCAGATCGAGGCCGTGAAGCTGGTGCGCCAGGCGCAGCGCGTCGTGACCGTGACGGATCTGGACCAGGACGTGCTCGGCATCTACCGGGAGGGCGATCTGGTCGAGCTGTCGGTGCTGTACGTGCGCTCGGGGCGCGTCGTCGACATGGCGAGCTTCTCCAATCCGCGCGTCGAGGTCGCCGACGACGAGGTGGTCGCGGCGTTCCTGCGCGAGCACTACGGCGACGCGGGCCCGGGCGCGCTGGTCATCCCCGACGAGGTGCTCGTCCCGGTGCTCCCCGACGGCGCCGACGGCGTCGCCGAGTGGCTGGGCGAGCGCCGCGGCAAGCGCTGCCACGTGCTCGCGCCGTCCCGCGGCTCGAAGCGCAAGCTGCTCGATCTCGCCGCCGAGAACGCGCGCCACGCGTTCGAGGAGAAGCGTCGCGCCGCCGACGACATCGACGAGCGCCTGGGCGAAGCTGCAACAGCGCCTGCGCTTGCCGACGCTCCCGCGCCGCATCGAGTGCGTGGACATCTCGCACCTCGGCGGCCAGGACACCGTCGGCGCCGTCGTCGCCTTCGAGAACGGCGTCCCCGACAAGAAGCGCTACCGGACGTACCACGTGCGCACCGTCAGCGACGGCAACGACTACGGCGCGATGTACGAGGTCTTGCTGCGCCGCTTCCGCCGGGGAAAGGCCGCCCAGGATGCCGGTCCGGCGCGGAATCCCGCGGAGCCAGGCGCGCAGGAGCCCGCGGAGCTCGCCGGCGGCGGCGAGTGGGCGGGAGCCGACGACCTGCCGGATCTGTTCGTCGTGGACGGCGGTCGCGGCCAGCTCGCCGTCGCGCTCACCGCTGCTCGCGACCTCGGCTTGCACGACCTGTGCGTGTGCGGCCTGGCGAAGGAGCGCGAGAACGTGCTCGGCGACAAATTGGTCGATCGCGTGTATCTGCCCGGGCAGAAGAACCCGATCGCGCTCCGTCCCAACAGCCCCGAGCTGTTCCTGCTCGCGCACGCCCGCGACGAGGCGCACCGCTTCTCGAATCGCGGTCGGAAGAAGTCCGGCAAGAAGCGTCGCTTCGCCTCGGAGCTCGACGCCGTGCCCGGCGTCGGTCCGAAGACGAAGAAGGCGCTGCTGTCGACGCTCGGCTCCCTCGACGCGATCCGCACGGCGAGCGACGAGGCATTGCTCGCCGTGAAGGGCGTCACCCGGAAGCAGGTCGCGGCGCTGCGCGAAGCGCTGCAGCCGCGCGACGGCGCACCCGTCGACACGGCGCCCGGCGCGTGATCGCTCGCGCGCGCGTCGCGACTTGCCGCGCGCGCGTCGACGACGCGCGGGCCCCTTCGCATGTCCGCGCACCGGCCCCACGGGAACGTGCGCGCGCGGGACGCGACGAGGTTCCGCATACTTGCAGCGTGATCCCCGTCGACCGCGCGCCGTCCGGTCGGCGATTCGTGACCGCGCGACGGTCACGAGATCGGGATCGGACGAACCGATCGGCGATTCGTGACCGCGCGACGGTCACGAGATCGGGATCGGACGAACCGATCGGCATTCGTGACGGCGCGACAGAGCGACGGTCACGAGATCGGGATCGGGTCGCATTGGGTCGTTGGGTCGCCGTCCCGGTCGCTCGTGGCTGCGGCGCAAGCGCGGCGCGAGATCGCGAAGTCGTGATCGCGCGCGGGCGCGCGCGGTCATTGCGAGTGTCCGGGGACGCCGACTCGTAGTCCACTTCGTTGGCTCGAGTCGCGTCGTTCGTAAACGTCGTTGTCGATACAGCGGCCATTTCCCACTCCGGCTCTTGGCGCACCGCTTGCAGAACGCAGCTGCGCGGCCGGGGCCATCCGGTCCCGCCCAGGAGGATCTGAACGATGACGTCATCGACGCAGACGCTATTGGTGTGCCGTGCGATCGCGGGGCTGGCGAAGATCGCGGCCGTCGCCGGTCTGGCGCCCGGCTGCCTGGACCGGCCGATCTGTCCGGACCCGGACCATCCCGACGCTTGCTCGCCGAACGTGAAGAATGTCTTCGTCTCGAACGTCAAGCAGGACGCCGTCGACAAGATCGATCTGCTGTTCATGATCGACAACTCGTCGTCGATGGCAGACAAGCAGAAGCTGCTCGGTAGCGCCGTCCCCGAGCTCGTGGGGCGGCTGGTGAACCCGATCTGCGTCGATGCCGATGGCAACCCCGGTGGCGAGACGCCGAAGCAGCCCGAACAAGCGTGCCCCGCCGGTTTCCAGCGCGAGTTCAAGCCGATCAAGGACATCCACATCGGTATCGTGACTTCGAGTCTCGGGGGTCACGGGTCGGCGATCTGCGGTCCGTCGGCAGGACGATCACGCGCATCTGCTCGGGCTCACGCGGTCCGGTGTGGCGACGTACAACAACGAGGGCTTCCTGGCGTGGGACCCGGACCAGAAGGACTCGCCCGCCGGCGAGCGCGATGCGGACAGCTTGAAGCAGAGCTTCGCGAGCATGGTGAAGCTGTCCGGGCAGACCGGCTGCGGCTACGAGGCGTCGCTCGAGGCGTGGTACCGGTTCCTGGTCGATCCGGCCCCGCCGCAGGACGTCGTCAAGGACGGCGACGTCATCAAGACGACGGGCAGGGACGACGAGTTGCTCGCGGAGCGCCGGAACTTCCTGCGCCCGGACTCGCTGCTCGCCATCGTGATGCTCACCGACGAGAACGACTGCTCGGTGGCCGACGCCGGGCTCGGCTGGCTGGTGGGCCATGACGGCGCGCTGCCGAGCGCAGCGGCCATCTGCGCCACCGACCCCAACAACAAGTGCTGCTACTCGTGCGGACTTCCGCCACCTGCGGGCTGCGACGCCGGATCCGATCTGCGCGTCGCAGAAGGACTTGCCCGCGCAGGACGACGACGTGAACCTGCGCTGCTGGGAGCAGAAGCGGCGCTTCGGCATCGCCACCGATCCCACGCACCCCGAAGCCGGGCTGCTGTATCCGACGCAGCGCTACTCGAACGCGCTCGCCAAGACGTATCATCTGCCCGGACCACCTCGACCTCGCGTGCGCCGACGGCGAGCAAGGCGTTCCGAACCCGCTCTACACCGACGGCGCGGGGACAGGCGTGGCGCCGCGCGGTCCCGACCTGGTGTTCTACGCGGGCATCGTCGGGGTGCCGTGGCAAGACATCGCGACGGACGACACGCTCGGTACGCCCGACACGCTCCGCTACCTGACGTCCGACGAGCTCACGGCGAAGCAGCGCTGGGACGTGATCCTCGGCGATCCTGCCGCAATACGTCGCTCCCGACCGACCCGCTGATGCACGAGTCGGTGGCGCCGCGCACCGGCGTGAATCCGATCACCCAGGACGCGCTGGCGCCGCCCGGCGCGCTGCCGACGGCGAATCCGATCAACGGCCACGAGTGGACGAACGCCGCGAAGACGGATCTCCAGTACGCGTGCATCTTCCCCCTGAAGGATCCGGACAGCGGTGCCCTCGCGCCGAAGGATTGCAGCGTCGACGGAGCGAACTGCGACTGCGGCAGCCTCGCCGCCGACAAGCCGCTCTGCCAGGACCCGCAGACCGGTCAGACCGATCCCAAGCTGCAGTTCTACGCGAAGGGCTACCCCGGCCTTCGCGAGCTCGAGACCCTGAAGGAGTACGGCAACAACTCGATCGTCGCGAGCATCTGCCCGAAGGTCCAGACGCCGGGCAACCCGGACTACGGCTACAACCCCGCGGTCGCCGCGATCATCGAGCGGCTGAAGTCCGCGCTCTCCGGCAAGTGCTTGCCGCGCGTGCTGTCGGTGGATCCCGTGACAGGTCTCGTGCCGTGCGCGGTCGTCGAGGCGCAGCCGGTCGCGCAGGGCCTCGACTGCTCGCGGCCCGGTCGCACGGATCTCGGTAGTCTTGAAAACGGCGTGCAGCTTCGCAACGCCGTCGAGGCGCAGCTGAAGGGGCTCGGTGTCTGCGGCGGGACCGGGCAGCCGTCGTGCGCCGCCTACTCGATGTGCGGGATCGACCAGTTCGATCCGAACAGCTCGCCCGCCGCGCTCGAAGCTTGCCAGAAGTCGACGACGCCCGATCCGGGCTACACCGGCTACTGCTACGTGGCGGACAACGCGCAGGGCCAGCACATCGGAAACCCCGCGCTCCTCGATCAACAGAAGTGCAAGGCGACGGAGCGCCAAATCCTGCGCTTCATCGGCGGCGACCCGGCCGGCCCGTTGCCGGCATCCGGCGCGTCGTACTTCATCGCCTGCACCGGCGCGTCGTTCTCCACCGGCGGGGGTGGGGCGTCGTCGCCGGACGGCGGCTGACGCGGCGGCGCGCCGAGGCCGATCGAGGCCACCCGGTTGGCGCGGGCGCGGGCGGGTTGCCAACGCGGTTGCCGGCGTTGCTCCTGTCGCTCGCGGTTTTTGCCTGGTCCCGGCCTGGCGCACCGCTTGCACTGGCCAGGTCCGGTGGCTGTGTTCCCAGCGTCCGTCCCGCTCGTGCGGCATGCGCGCCCTGCAGCGATTGACAACAATCCTCCCGGCCACTTACGCTCCCACCGCCGACTACTGGGTCGGATGTGGGCACGGACCCACCTACCCGGGCGACCGCCGCTGATGGCGGTCAAGCGGGCCAGGGCCATCAAGGAGCTTGATCGATGAAGCTGAAGCACAACGCGCCGCGATCGGGTCTGGCGACCCGCTTCGTGCGCGCCGGCATCGCGGGTCTGGTTGCCGTCGCCGCCGTTGCCGGTCTGGCTGCCGGGTGTCTGGATCGCCCGATTTGTCCTGACCCGAACCATCCCGACTCGTGCTCGCCGAGCGTGAAGAACGTCTTCGTCACGAACGTGAGCCAGAGCTCCGTCGACAAGATCGATCTGCTCTTCATGATCGACAACTCCGCGTCCATGGCCGACAAGCAGGCCCTGCTCGGCGCGGCCGTTCCCGAGCTGGTGAGCCGCCTGGTGAACCCGATCTGCGTCGACAAGAACGGCGTCCAGGGTGCCACGCCGCGCCGATCCCAACACGGCCTGCGCCGCGGGCTTCGAGCGCGAGTTCCAGGCGATCAAGGACATCCACATCGGCGTGGTCACGTCGAGCCTCGGCGGCCACGGTGCGACCATCTGCAGCCCGGACGACGTCAACGGGTTTAACCCGACCGAGGACGACAAGGGCCACTTGCTCGGCCTGACCCGTCCGGGCCTCACCACGTACGCCGGTCAGGGCTTCCTCGCGTGGGATCCCGCCGCCAAGTACAGCCCGGCCGGCACCGCCGACGCGCCGCAGTTCAAGACCGACTTCACCAACATGGTGAAGGCGTCGGGCGAGACGGGCTGTGGCTTCGAGGCCTCGCTCGAGGCCTGGTACCGCTTCCTGGTCGACCCGAACCCGCCGGACACGGTCGTCAAGAACGCCGCCGGCATCACCGAAGCCCAGGGCACGGACAACGAGCTGCTCACCGAGCGCATCAACTTCCTGCGGCCGGACTCCCTGGTCGCGATCGTGATGCTGACGGACGAGAACGACTGCTCCGTGGCCGACGTCGGCCTTGGCTGGCTGGTCGGCTACCAGACGAACACTCTGCCGACGCCCACCAGCATCTGCGCTACCGACCCCAACAACCCGTGCTGCTACTCGTGCGGGCAGGGCGTTCCGCAGGGCTGCACGCCCGACCCGATCTGCGGCACCCAGCCGAACCTCCCCAGCGATCAGGATTCGCTCAACCTGCGCTGCTGGGACCAGAAGCGGCGCTTCGGGATCTCGGCCGATCCGTCGCACCCGGAGTCCGGCTTGCTGTATCCGACGCAGCGCTACTCGAACGCGCTCAAGCAGACGATCATCTGCCCGAACCACCTCGATCTGGCGTGTGCCGACGGCGAGGCCGGCGTGGCGAACCCGCTGTACTCCGACCTCAAGAACACGGGCGTCGCGCCGCGTGGCCCCGATCTGGTGTTCTTCGCCGGCATCGTCGGCGTGCCGTGGCAAGACATCGCGACGGACGGCTCGGGCGGCAGCGTGGACACGCTGCATGACGCCAACGCGCTGACGTACATGACGTCGGACGAGCTCACGGCGAACGGTCGCTGGGACGTGATCCTGGGCGATCCCTCGAAGCTACGTGCGCGCCGACCGATCCGCTGATGCAGGAGTCGATCGATCCGCGTACGGGCTCGAACCCGATCACGAACGACCCGATCGCGCCGCCCACGTCGGGTCCGAAGCAGAACCCGATCAACGGCCACGAATACACCGCTTCCGCCTTGCGGGACGACCTGCAGTACGCCTGCATCTTCCCGCTCGACGCGGCGAAGGACTGTTCGGGCACGGCGTCGTGCGACTGCAGGTCCGGCGAGGGCGGCGACAAGCCGCTGTGCCAGGATCCGACCACGGGCCAGGTGGCCGCGACCCCGACGCAGTACTGGGCGAAGGGCTACCCGGGTCTGCGCGAGCTCGAGACGCTCAAGGAGTACGGCTCCAACTCCATCGTCGCCAGCATCTGCCCGAAGATCCTCGACACGACGAACGCCAACTACGGCTACAACCCCGCTGTCGCGGCGATCATCGAGCGCTTGAAGTCGGCGCTGAACGGCAAGTGCCTGCCGCGTCTGCTCGACGTCGATCCGAACACGGGCTTGCCGTGCGCCGTGGTCGAGGCCGTCCAGAACGGACAAGGCCAGCTGGACTGCGATCCCGGCAAGCGGCCGGGCCGCATCGACCTGAACACCCTGGACAATGGCGATCTGATCCGCAAGGCGGTCAAGACCCAGCTCAAGAGCCTGGGCGTCTGCGACGTCCAGGGCCAGCCCAGCTGCGACGCGTACCTCTTGTGCGAGGTCCAACAGCTCGGCCTCGACGCCACCGGGAAGAACTTCAACCCGCAGGATCCCGGTCTGGTCTCCTGCCAGCAGGCCGATCCTCCGGATCCGCAATACACCGGCTACTGCTACGTGGCGGACAACGCCCAGGGCCAGACGATCGGCAACCCCGACCTGCTCAGCAAGTGCAAGCCGACGGAGCGACAGCTGCTGCGCTTCATCGGTGGCGACGTGAACTCGCCGCTGCCGGCCTCCGGCGCGACGTACTTCATCGCCTGCACCGGCGCCTCGTTCTCCACGGGCGGCACGGGCACCGCCGCTCCCGACGGCGGCTGATCGCTTCGGGCGCTCCACACCAGGGCGGCATGCTTCGGCGTGCCGCCCGTGGTGTTTCCATGGCCTGATCCTGGCGGTTTACGTCGTCACGGCGCGGGGTAGGATGGCGCGCCGATGGACAGCCGGAAGAGCATCCTGGTCATCGAGGACGAGCCGCACATCGCCCTCGGTCTGAAGGATGCGCTCGAGTTCGAGGGCTTCCGGGTGGTGACCGCGCCGACCGGCAAGGAGGGGCTCGTGCTGCTGCGCCAGGAGCGGCCCAGCGTGGTCCTGCTCGACCTGATGCTGCCGGACCTGAACGGCTACCAGATCTGCGAGGAGATCCGCCGCCAGGACTCGTTCCTGCCGATCATCATGCTGACGGCGCGCGGCCAGGAGGCGGACAAGATCCGCGGGCTCGACGCCGGCGCGGACGACTACGTCACCAAGCCGTTCAGCGTCGGGGAGCTGATCGCGCGGATCCGCGCGCTGTTCCGCCGCACCAACCGCCCGAGCGAGGCGACGGCGTTCAAGGTCGGCAGCGCCACGGTCAACGTGAGCACCCACTCCGTCCAGCGTCCCGGCAAGAAGCCCGACAGCCTGTCCTTCTACGAGGTCGAGCTGCTGCGGCTGCTCTTCGAGCGCCAGGGCCAGCCCGTGGGTCGCGAGGAGATCCTGAACAAGATCTGGGGCATCGACGCGAACCCGACCAACCGGACGATCGACAACTTCATCGTCAAGCTGCGCAAGAAGCTCGAGAAGCGCCCGGACAAGCCCGAGCACATCCTCACGGTCTACGGCTTCGGCTACAAGCTAGTGATCTCAGCCGGAGCACGTTGCGCGGGTCGCACACCACGGTCTTGACGCTCTTCGTCAGCTGGCCCGGCGCGAGACTGGCCGGATCGATGCCCTGGCGCACGCGACGCGTCTCCAGGTGCAGATGCACGGCGCCCGGGCTGCCCGAGTCGCCGACGAAGCCGACGAGCGCGCCGTCGCGGAGGCTCGTGCGGCGGGCGAGCCCGGGTGCCGGCCCGGCGAGGTGGCCGTAGATCACGACGTAGTCCCGCAGCTGACCGGCTTCGCGCACCGCCTGGCGCGTGACCACGGTGTTGCCGAAGAGCGGACCGACGTAGAGCACCTCCGCGTCGCCAACCTGGTGATCGAGGGCGACCAGGTGCACCGGCGTGCCGCGCTTGGCGGCGATGTCGATGCCCCCGTGGCCCACCGCGTGGAGCTCCGCGCCGCGGCGCTGCTCGGCGTCCGGGCGGTCGAGATCGTAGCCGCTGGCCACGAACGACTGCCCGGGCAGCGGCTCCACGGGCAGGTGGTAGCGCCGGTAGTCCGCCGGGCGCTCGGGCCGGCGCGGGATCTGGTCGTACACGCGCCAGCGCCCGCTGCGCTCGCGATGCGAGTTCTTCTCCGCCTGCAGCGCGACGCCGCCGCGGCCGCCCTGACCGCGGGCGGGGACTGGAATGCACACGCCCTCGTCGGGCAGGGTGCCAGGCGGACAGGGGCTCGCCAGCGCCGCGGCCTGGTCGTGCGGCCCGGCCCGCCCGGGCTCGGCGGGCGCGCCCGGCGTGGCACGCAGCGCCGCCGCCCGGCCCAGGGCGGACAGGGCCGCGGCGACCAGGGCCACGCGGACGAGGGGCTGCACCAGGGGACTATAACGCCTGGCGCCGGCCGGGCGATTCCGCTTCGCCGGGGCCGCCGCGCGAGATTTCGCGCCGGACCGGCAGCAAGCGCATTGATTCTCCCTTGGCGGGTTGATAGCCGTCGTTCGTGTTCCCCACCGCAAAGCTCGGGCCGGCGGATGCCGCGGTGATGGAGACGTTCGTCGTCCCCCGCTACCTCTCGCTGTACGGCGACCTTGTCCTCGGGATGCTGCTCGCGGGCGAGTCCGCGCTCGTCGTCCATCTCGGCTGTCGCACCGGCTACCCCGATCGCCAGATACAGGAGAAGGTGCCCGGCGCGCGCATCACCGGCGTCGATCCGTCGCTGCCGGCGCTCGAGCTCGCGCGCAACAAGGCGGCGCTGATCACCGACGCGCCCATCGAGTACATCGTCGGCGACGACCTGCCGACGGAGCTGCCGGACGAATCGTATTCGCACGTCCTGTGCTTGCACCCGGTGGTGTCGGCAGCGGAGCGTGGCGAGCTGCTCTCCGAGATGCAGCGGCTGCTCTACTCCGGCGGCCAGGCGCTGGTCGCGATGCCGCTGCGCGGCTCGTTCCAGGAGATCGGCGATCTGCTGCGCGAGTACGCCCTCAAGTTCGACGAAGGCGAGTTCGGCAAGGCGGTCGACAACATGATGGCGACGCGGCCGACCATCGAGACGCTGTCCGAGGAGCTCGAGGACGCCGGCCTGGACGACGTGGACGTGGAGATCCGCTCGACCACGCTCACCTTCGACAGCGGGCGTGCGTTCATCGAGGATCCCGTGACGCGGCTGCTGCTCGCGCCCGAGCTGTCCGTCGCGCTCGGCGGGCTCGATCTCGAAAAGCCCCTCGACTACGTGCGCGAAGCCATCGACAAGTACTGGTCCGAGGGCAAGTTCGAAGTGCTCGTGAACGTCGGCTGCGCCAGCGCGCGACGTCCGTGATCCGCGCGCCCGCGAGCTAGTCCCGCATCTCGCGCACCCTCGTCTTGATGCCGGTCCGGCGCGGAACCGCGCTGCAGCCGTCCGCGGGGTGCGGCGCTGGCGCGCTCAGTCCTCGGGGGGCCTTGACCCCCCGCAGCTTGCTTCGCAACTGCTCCCCCCGCCGCCTGCGGCGGGCTCGCTCCGCTCGCTTCGCGCGTGAGCAATATTTGCTCACGCTCTCAGTAGCGGTAGCTCCAGAGCAGGTCCAGCGCCGTGGTGGCGGTGCCGGCCTCGGTGCGAATCGACCAGTTGCGGTGGAAGCGCCAGTCGACCGCGGCGGAGAACGCCGGCGCGGAGGCGCTCGGGTCGGCCTTCTCGACGCCGCCCGCTTGCTCGTACGTGCCTTCGACCCAGACCTCGTCGCTGACGCGCACGGCGGCGGTGTAGGCGGTGTTCGACGTGCCGTACTGGTTTTCGCGCGAGCCGGCCGAGAACTGCACGTTGCTGAGCGGCGTGTTCGACAAGAGATCGTACAGGCCGAGCTGGCTCGCGGCGCCGGCCGCTAGCGCTCCGCCGCTGGGGCCGCCGCCGCCTGCGCCGCCGGGCGTGCCGCCGAGCAGCAGCGCCATGATCTCCGGCTCGGGCAGCGCGGGGTCGCTGGTCAGACGGATCGTCGCCTCCTGGTACTTGCCCTGGATGGTCGCGTAGACCGTCGTGCCCTCGGGCGCGCGCCAGCTCGCGGTGACGTCGATGTGCGGGTTGTCGGCTTCGCCGGTGTCGAACGTCACCCGGCCGCCGTCGACGATGAACACGTGTCCGAGCGCGGGGACGCGCCCGCCGGCCTTCAGCGTCACGAAGCCGCCGACCGTCGCCTCCTTGCCAAGCTCGAGCACGGGACGGCCGCCGACCGGCACCTCGATGTCGCTGCGGGTGACGCGGACGTTGCCGAGCGCGAACGCGATCGTCCAGGGCAGGGCGGTCGCGTCGCGCGGCGGCGTTGGCTCGGACAGCGGCTCGGCGACCTGGATGTCCGCGTTCTCGCCGAGCGCCAGCACGCTGCGGGCCTGCGCCTTCGGCAGACGCGCGACGAGCTGCGGCACGTCGACGTCCACGAGCATGCGATCCGGCTCGCGCCGGAGCTTCATCGTGACGAAGCGATTCGAGGCGGTGCTGCTGCCGGTGTCCAGCGTCGCGAGCGTCACGCCCTGCACCAGCAGCGGCACCGGGGCGTCCGCGTGCGCGGCGAGCTTGCCTTCACCCTTCACCACGCGCAGGCCCTCGAGCTCGAGCGTGGCGCTCCCTTCCACGTTCTGCTTGTCGGAGCGTGCGCGTGCCGTGACATCGTCGATCTGGACCCGGGTATGGGTGGCGTCGATGCGATGCAGCGCTGGCCCGGAACGCCACGTCGTCGAGCTCGAGGCCGAGCGCCGCGAGCTGCACCAGGCCGCTGCGCATGACCGCGTTGCCCTCGATGTCCGCGGTCCAGGCCGACTCGCCGTCGGCGATCTTGTCGCTGGGCGCGCGCGGCTGGAGCGTCGCGGTCAGGTTCACGTCCACGTCGCCGCTCAGCTCCGACAGCACGTCGCTGAGCAGCGGCTGTAGCACGATCGCGTCGAACTGCTTCGCCGTGAGGCCCAACACGACCGGCCGCGAGGTGTCGACGCGGGGGATCAAGCCGTCCCACACCAGCGCGGCGCGGGCCGTCGCCTGCAGGTTGCCGCTGCCTTTCTCGAAACGCACGCCCGCCGACACGCGCTCGCCGTCCGAGCGCATCGAGAGATGTCCCGTGCCGACCGGCGTGCCGGCGATGCTGGTGCCGCCGACCTCGACGTTGGCGGCGATCTGCGGCAGCGCGCCGGTGCGCTGCAGTGCGATCGTGCCGTTCAGCTCGCCACCGATGCGCGCGTTCGCGAGCACGCCCACGACGGCGAGCGGCATGCGCTGGAACGCCAGCTGTCCACCGCCGGTCCAGCGCGGGTGACCGAGCTCGCCGCTGGCGAACAGATCCTCCCACTTGGCCGTGCCGCGTGCGACGAGCTGCGCGACCCGAACGCCGGAGACGGACGCCTCGGCGGTGCCGCCGTAGACGCCGGTGCTGCGCTCGTAGCGCGCGCTGGCGTGGACATCCAGCGGCGCGCCGTAGCGCGCCGCCTTCCTCGATCAGGTGCTCGGCGTCGATGGTCGCGCCGAACACCGGCTCGTGCCGGCGTGCCCGAGAGCGTGATGCGCCCGCCCACGGCGCCCTGGAGCCCGGGCAGCTGCAACAGCGGCGGGAACGCCGACAGATCGCGCTTGTCCACCGCGAGCACGGCGTCGATGGGGGTCGTCGAGAGCTGGCTCACGATCTGGTCGGGGTGGGCGATCATGCGTCTCAAGTCGACGCGCAGCGTGCTGGTCGCCGCCGCGAGGATGCTGCGGTCGTAGATCAGGCGGCTGGTGAGCCAGGTGTCGCCGGTGGCGCCATTGACGTTGCCGCCGAGCTGCACGTCCACGCCGGTGATCGGCTGGGCCTTCGCGCCCTTCGCCGGCGTGGGGACGACCACGAGCCCATGGGTCTCGACCAGGGTGAAGAGGTCGGGGACCGCGTCGGGCGCGTGCCGATCGACAATCAGCTTGCCCGACGCCACGCCGCTGATCTTGTCGAGGTGCAGCGAGGCGGGCAGGAGTCGCTCCAGTCCGTCGAGGCTCACGCCGCTCATCTGCACGTTGGTCTGGCCGACGATCCCGCGCCACGACGCGACCTTCTGCAGCGGACCGGCGAGCTGGGACTCCCACAGCGCGCCGAACGCACCGATGTCGCGCAGCAGCACGGAAGCGCCGCCGTTGAACGCCGTGCCGTCGAGATCCGCGTGGACGTCGAGCGAGATCCCCTCGAGCCCCATGACCGAGCCGTTCCCGAGCGCCAGCCGGACCTTGCCGCGCGACAGCTCGCGGCTCGCGGTCACGTCCGCATCGACCCGGAGCTTGCCGCCGAGCACGCCGCGCGGGAGACCGATGGCGCGGGCGATCACGTCGAGATCGAGATCGTGTCCCGAAGCGTTGACCTGGAACAGGCCGGGCCGGATGTGCGCCGAGCCGTCCAGCGAACCGCCGGCTCCGTCGAGATGCAGCTTCTCGATCTCGACGCTGCCCGAGCCCAGTTCCAGCGCGGCGACGCGGCCCGTGAGCGTGGCCTGGTCGCGCTTCACCTCGAGCGAGAGATCGTGGACGGCGGGCTTGCCGATGGTGGTGACGAGCCCCGACGCCGTCACCTTGGGCCCGTAGTCGTCGTCGAGCACGGTCTTGACGTGGGGCCGACGGACCGGGCCGACCGCCTGCGCCTGGAAGCGTCCGAACGAGAACATCCCGGCGTTCAGCTCCTTGCCCGTGAGCTTCGCGTTGATGTCGAGCTGGTCCGGGTGCGTGAGCGGTCCGGTGGCGCGCCCCGAGAGATGTCCGCTGCCGAGGCGGACGTCGCCGAGCGCCAGGCGCTTGAAGTCGCCGGACACGTTGGCTTCGACGCGCGGACCGGCGATGTGGGCCGTGACGCGCACGTCGGCGATGCCGGTCGCGCTGGTGTACTGCGCGAGGCGCGGCGCGCCCTGGATGCTGAACGAGCGCGCGCGCGCGTCCACGTCCACGTCGCCGTTCTTCGCCACCAGCACGTCCGCCTTCACCGGCAGGCCGCGCTCGTGCAGCGTCGCGGTGCCCTTGAACCCGATCTCGTTCCAGGTGCCCAGCACGTCCACCGCGGGGATGTCCTGCCCGGCGATGCTGCCCGGCTGGCTCGTGCCGTTGACGTCCACGACGACCTGGCCGTGCTTGTTCCAGATCGACACGGCGCTGTCCGCCGACAGATCGCTTCGGGGCGCGGACGGGAACAGGGCTCGCAGATCGACGTTCCGCGCCTCCACGTCCAGGTTCGCGCCGACCGTGCCGCTCAAGCGCAGCGGGCCCACCGCGCTGACGCGCGCCCGCCCGATCTCGAAGCTCGCCTTCGTGTCGAGGACCGGCAACGTGCCGGCGGCTTCCACGTGCGCCGTGACGTTCTCGTGCAGCGGATAGTCGGGAAACAGCGCGCGCACGGCCTCCGGCTTGGCGCGCGGCATGTCGACGCTCGCGCTCAGGCGCTTGCCGTCGACGCGGGCGAACGCGCCGATCTCGACGTCGCCGAAGTAGCCGTCGAACCCGGTCCAGATCGCGCCGGGCGCCCGGATGTGCAGCGTGCCGGTTCCGCGGGCGTCCGCGCCGCCCAGACCGCGGACCACCGTGCCGAAGCGCTGTACGTCCACCGCGACGCCCTTCGGCGTTCCCAGGATCGAGCCCTTCACGTTGGCGAGCTGGGTCTCCATCGTCGGCAAGCCGGCCACCGTGCCGCGGGCGAAGGCGTGACCGATCTCGACGTCCGGCAGCCACACGCGGATCGTGCGCGCGGGAGTCGTCGGCGGCGTCGACGGCTTCGCCGACGGCGCGGACGGACGCAGCGTGAAGGCGCGCGCGATGCTCGGAATGCCCGTGCCCGGATCGGGAAGAATCTGCCCCTCGGCGTCCTCGACGCGGACGTAGCGGACGATGATCGTGACCTTGCCGGTGTCGAAGAGCAGGTCTTCGATGATGTCCGGCAGATCCGCGCGCGCGGTGAGCTTGCTCACGTGCAGCACCAGCTTGCCGTCGGGGTCGTGGACGTCGATGTCCGTGGCCACCACGGAGTACGGATCGAAGTGCGCGAGCGCGCCGACGTGCACGTCGCCGTAGAACAGGTTGCCCAGGACCCGCGACAGGGTGCGGGCCGCCACGCGTCGCCCAGCCGGCAGGTCCAGGTGCAACAACAGGCCAACGACCAGCGTGGCGGCGAACAGGGCGACGAGCAGCGCGCCCTCGACGACGCGGACGAACGCGTGCGCGACCCGCCGTGCCCCGCGCCGCACCGCCATCAGAAGGCCTCGCCGAGCGCGATGTTGAGGTTGATCGGCGCGACGCCCAGGAACTTCCCGAGGTGGTCCTCGTCCGGGCGCGACGGGTCCTGCTTGAAGTACTGGACGAGCCGGTACGCCGAGATCGGCGCGGATGGGCCCGATCGGCGTGTCGTAGCGGAGCCCCAGGCCCGGCGACAGGTGCGGGTAGTTGAAGTCGAACTCGGCGCGGCCGAGCGACACGTCGCTGGCGTCGGTGAACACCGCGCCGGACACCGGGCCGGAAATCGGGAAGCGCACCTCCATGGAAGCTTCCCACAATGTAAGCCCGCCCAGCGGACGCTGGCACTGCACGATGTCCCGATTTACCGCCGCCGTGCAGTTCACGCCGTTGGGAACGAGGAAACCGACGGCGCCGTGGGGTCCCACCTCGCGGTACGGATAGCCCCGGTTGGAGTTGGGTCCGCCGGAGTAGAACGCGCGGAACAACAGCTTGTGCTGGTCGCGGACCGTGGCCGGGTTGAACGCGTCGTCGCGCAGCGCCGGGTCCTGCAGCGTCTCGCCGTAGTCGACCGGAAACAACATGCCCGCCGTGACGCGGATAGCGAGTGTGAGATGCGCGCGCGTGACGTAGGCGCGGATCTCCGGGCGCAGGCGCACGTCCTTCACCGTGCCGCCGTAGGGCAGGCCGGCGACCTGCAGCGAGTTGCTGAGCAGGAAGCCGCTGTGCGGCTCGATGCGGTTGTCGCGGAAGTCGAGGTTCGTGACCAGCTCGGGATACGAGACGCGGACCGATTCGAGCCCAGGCGGCTTGTCCGACTGGTACATGAACGGGAAGTTCGCCTGCCAGTGGTAGGAGAGATTGACCAGCAAGTGCAGGCCGAAGAACGCCCGCTCGATGGCGGCCGACTCGCGTAGCTCCTGGTAGCCGATGACCTTGTCATCCGGCGACATGTCGACCCAAAGCAGCGGGTACACGTTGTACTCGCTGGCCAGGATCCCGGTCGTGCGACCTTCGAGGAACGACGGTTGCCGGAGCTCCGCGCGTGCGTAGTCCTCGAGCAGAAGCTTGGTCGGGCGCACGATGCTGTACAGCGTCGCGGGGAAGTAGGTGACGCCGGGACGGGCGTCGACGCTGAAGTGGCGCATGCCGCCGAGGAAGTTGCGATCCTCCCATCCTGTCACCAGGTGGGTGGCGATGCGCAGCGCGTCGGCGCGCACGCCGCCGCCGAGGCGCACGGCGCGCATCGTGCTCTCGTGCACGACGACCGTGATTGGCACGGTCCGCGTCTCGGGGTGATCGAGATCCTGCTGGACGTCGACGCTGCCGAACACGCCGAGGTTGATCAACGTGTCCTGGGCTTCGCCGAGATCGGCGCGCGAGTACGGCTCGCCCTGCTTGATCGCCAGGTTCGCGCGCACCGGGCCCTCCGGGACCTCGTGCAGCCCGACGATCTTCACGGCGCCGTACACCGCGGGCGGCCCTGGCGTCACGGTGTAGACGACCTGGGCGGAGTGCTGGGCGATGTCGACGTGCGCGCTCGCCTTGACCTTCGCGAACGCGTAGCCGTGGTCGGCCAGGGCCGAGATCAGGAGCTTCTTCGACCGCTCGAACTCGTCCTCGTCGAAGGGATCGCCGATGCGCAGGCTCACCGCCTCGTTGCCGGCGGCCGCCACTTTGAACGGCAACGACGCGAGCCCCTTCTCCGTCACGCTCTTCACATAGACGCGGACGCCCATCGACACCTCGATCACGACCAGCACGTCGCGATCGCGGGGGATCACCCGGGCGGCGCGCACCTTGGCCTCGTAGTAGCCGTGCGCGCGCAGGTAGCGCTCGACGCGCTCGAGGTCCTTCGACAACAGGTTCTTGTCGAAGATCTCGTAGTCGTAGACCACGCCCTCGAAGAGCCCGAGGAAGCGCGGCGAGGCGGCCGTCGCCAGGCGATCGAGCAGGTCGTCGCGATCGATGGACGAGACGTTCTCGAGCTGGACGTCGTCGACGGCGTAGCGGCCGGGCGGGAGCTCCTTGGTGCAGCCTGTTACGAGCAGGACGAGCAGCGCGGCGATGAGCAGCCACGCCGGCCTGGCGGATCGTCGTCGCGTGCACGCCACGGACGCACTCTACCCCCGGCTCGCGGGATTTCCTGCTGGCGCCTCTTGCCCGGTTCCGCGCCGGACCGGCAAGAAGCGATCAGTCTTTCATGCCGGGCAGCGTCGCCTTCTCGGTGGGCTTCTCGATGTACGTGAGCTTCTCGTACGTCATGAGGCCCATGATCGGGTCGGCAGCGGTGCTCGAGGACGCCTTGGTGAAGGTGGTGGAGTAGTCGCCGGTGACGGTGACCTTCGCGCCCTTGACCGGAAGCGGATACGGGATCGGGACGGCCCAGAGCTCGTCCTGGACGGCCTCCGGGGTCTCGTCCTTCTTGGACTTCTCGGCCTTGTCGTACGCCTTGATGGCGTCGAAGATCTGCGAGAAGTTCGACGCCCAGCCCATCACGCGGATGGCGTCCTTCTCGGGAGCGTCCTTGGAGTCGGCGATCCAGAAGCTCGGCACCGGCGCGTTGCAGCCTTCGGGGTCGGCCTTGCCGGTCTTGTGGACGGCGCAGGCCGGCGCGTCCGGCAGGTTCGTCTTGATGATGTAGCCGGTGATGCTGATCTTCTTGCCGGCGACGTCCTTGTGGTGGACGCGGCTACGCAGCGAGTAGCTGGCGCCCCAGATCGTGTAGGCGTCCCCGGACTTCAGCGGCCGCTGGGGCACGTTCGGCACCATCGGCATCGTGGCCTTCATTCCGCTCGGGGCGGGCTTCGCCTGGTAGGGGATTTCCTTGTCGCCACAGCCGACCAGTCCCAGGCTGATGGCGGCGATGATCGTCGAAACGCAGGCGGTGCGGACGCGGAACGACATGCGTAGCCTCCCAAAAACGCGGCAAACCGAGATCGGACGGCTAACACGCGCGCGGCCGAAACCGCAAGCACTACCAGATGTTGCGGTCCCCGGTCTGGCCGGCGCGGCGCGCCCGGCGCGGGCCCTTGCGGAATTGACAAGGTTTTCCAGGGGATTACGGTCGCGGCATGGGCCGGAGCATCGTGGTGGGCGACGTCCATGGCTGTCGCTCCGAGCTCGCGGCGCTGCTCGAGCGGGTGGCTTTCGGGTCGGAAGACCGGCTCGTGATGGTCGGCGATCTCGGTGGCCCGCGGGCCGGACAGCCGGGGCGTCCTGGCGTTGGTGCGCGAGCTCGGGGGGCGTGCCGTGCTGGGCAACCACGAGGAGCGGCTGCTCGCGGCCCGCGACGCGCGCGCCCAGGGCGAGCGCGGTCCGCGGCTCTCCCCCGCTCACGAGCGCGCGTTCGGCGAGCTGCGCGCCGAGGACTGGGCGATGCTCGACGCGCTGCCGCTCCACCTCGATCTTCCGGAGCACGGCGTGCGGGTCGTCCACGCCGGCGTCATGCCGGGGGTGCCGCTCGCGGATCAGGATCCGTGGTTGATGACGCACATCCGATCGATCGACGACAAGGGCCGCGCGAGCGAGCGCTGGGGCAAGCGGCCGTGGGGCGCGCTCTACGATGGCCCGCCGCACATCGTGTTCGGCCACAACGCCCGCCAGGAGCCCCAGATCCATCCCCACGCCACCGGGCTCGACACGGGCTGCGTGTACGGCAACCGGCTCACGGCGCTGGTGCTCGCTGCCGGGCAGCCGCCGCCCGGCGTGCGCGAGCGTCTCGACGCGCTGGTCAGCGTGCGCGCCGCCCAGGTCTACTACGACATCGGGGAGAAGCTTCGTGCGGGGTAATCCGTGTCGCGCGCCGTCCGTGTGAGCGTCGCCGATCTCGCGCCGGGCGAGCGCGAGCTGACCGGCGAGGTCGCGCGCTATCTGCTGCGCGTGCACCGGCTGCGCGCGGGCGACGGCTTCGTGGCGTTCGATCCGTTGGCCGCCGTCGAGGCCGACGGCACGCTCCTCGACGGCCGTCGCTGTCGCATCGACGCGCTCCGGCCGGCGCGCCGCGCGCCCTTGGATGTGACGTTGCTCCAGGGACTCGGCAAGGGTGACAAGCTCGAGCAGGTGGTGCGCGACGCGACCGCGCTCGGGGCGCGGCGCGTCGTGGCGGTGCACACGGAGCGCAGCGTCGCGCGGCTGGGAGACGACCGCGCCGCGGCGCGCCGCCAGCGCCTCGGCACCGTCGCGGTCGAGGCCGCGCGCCAGTCCGGCCGCGGCGACGTTCCGCTGATCGAGGGCCCGCTCGGCCTCGCCGACGCCCTCGCCGGTCTCGCACCGGGCGGGCTGCGCGTCGTGCTCGATCCGGAGGCCACGCGCCCGCTGGGCGCCGTCGCGTGGGACGCCCGGACGCCCGCCGTGCTGCTGATCGGGCCGGAAGGGGGACTGAGCGCCGCGGAGCTCTCGCTCGCCTGCGCCGCCGGCTTCGAGTCGGCCAGCCTCGGGCCGTTCGTCCTGCGTACGGAGACCGCGGCCGTGGCCGCGCTTTCGGCGCTCGTTACCCGCGGCGGCTGGTTGTAGGCTCGCCTCGATGATCCGCTCCCTCTCGATCGCGGTCTTGTGCGGGCTCGCGCTCCTCGCGCGACCGGCCGAGGCCGCGCTCACGCCGTCGGAGCAGGCGCAGATCCGCGGCTTCGTCATGCGCGGCGATCCGGGCGACGCCGCGCGGGTGCGCGCGCTCGTCGCGCGTCCCGATCTCGACGCGTCCGAGGCTGCCGGGCCGCTGATCGGCGGCTTCGCCCGCGTCGCCTTCGACGATCGCCACGCGCGCTTCGCCGAAGCGCTGTTGTTCGGACCGGGATCGGGCCCGTCGCGCAGCGCGTTGGTCGGCCCCGTGGTCCAGGCGCTGCTCGCACGCGCCGAGAAGATCGTGCCGTCCGCGTCCGATCGCGCCGACCACGCCGCGCTCGCCGAGCTCGTGCGGATCCACGCGTTCGTCGACGCCAAGGTCGCCAACGCCGGACATCCTCCATTCGACGGTCACGACGCGTCGGCGGAGATCCGCGACGACGCGTACGAGGACGCCGCGAAGTCCTACAAGGCGCACTTCGACCGGTTGCGGTCGTGGCTCGGGTTCGGGGATGCCGGTCCGGCGCGAGTCAGGGCGCAGGCCGCCGCCACGCTGATCGATCTGTGCCGCGGCGTCGTCCCGCGTCACCAGCTGGTCACGTGGCTCGGACTGTCCGGCGCGCGCGGCGAGCTGTTCGAGCGCACCGGCGTGCTGCTGGTCGACGGTGGCGGTGTTCCGGAGGCGCGCGTCGCGCTGTTCGCGCAGCTGATCGGCGTGTCGCCGCGCGCCGGGGACGGCGCGGAGCTGTGGCTGATCGACAAGGCGTCGCCCGTCGGGCTGTCGGCGGCCGGCGCGGTCGTGCGCGCCGGCGCCGATGCCGGCAGCTCGGCCGCGATGGATCCCGGCAAGCTCTGGCCCGCCGAGGTCGATCCGGCGCGCATCGACGCGACGCTGGCGGAGGTCGCGTACTCGGTGGCGCTGCGCGCGGCGCGTCGCGCGCTGGCCGGTGACGCGAAGCTCGCCCAGCTCGCGACGGCCGCCGCCGCCCGCGCCCGCGACGCGGGCGACGACGGCTACCTCGCGCGCGATCTCCCCGCTTCGATGATCGCTCCGGCGGGAGCCGCCGACATCGCGTTGGAGGCGTCGCCGGTGGAGCTCGTGGCGCGCTCGCTCCGGCTCGTCCTCGTCGACGCGCCGCGCGCCATCACCATCGCCCTGGCGCGCGCGCGCGCCGGGCGTCCCGAGCCGACCGAGCAGCTGTTGCTCGCGCTGAGCGCGCTCTGGCGGACCGCTGCCGCCGACAACCCGACGGAGCTGCCCGTCGGGCGTGCGACGGCCGCGGGGAGCGTCGCCCTCGACAAGATCGATCAGATCCAGGTAGTGCACGGCGTGGTCGTGTCGTTCCGCTACGAAAAGCATCGGCTGGACGTGCTGCGTGCGTCCGACGGACGCATCACCGGCGCGACCCTGGACGGCGCCGCGCCGAAGCTGGCGGCGTTCGGCGTGTACCGTCTGGTGCCGCGCCCGGGGCCGTGGACCGTGGCGGGCGTTCGCCTGCAGGCGATCAGCGGCGATCCGCGCGCGGCCGTCGGCGACGACGGTCACCTCGTGTTCGAGCCGGCGGCGTCGAGCGGCGGCTTCGACGCGGCGACCACGGGCGAGTCCGTCGCCGCGCCGAAGGTGCACGCGAAGCTGCGTCCGACGGCGGAGGGCGGAGGGCTGATCGTCGCGGCTGCGAAGAGTCCCGTCGGCTACACCGGCATCGCGCTGTTCATCGGCGGCACGCCGCAGAAGGCGCTGTTCGCCCGCGTGGAGGCGAGCGGGCGCGCGGTGCAGCTGGGTGACGCGATCGAGCTGCCAGCGCCCCGCGCGGACGGCGCGTACGACGTGAAGCTGGACGTCGCGGCGGATCGTGTGGTCGCCACCATCGACGGCAAGCATCTCGAGACGAAGACGGAAACGCAGCCGGGGCAAGTCGGCGTGACGGTGCGGCGCGGCGGCAAGCTGGAGCTGTGGAGCCTCGCCGTGACGACGCCCGCGCACGGAGCAAAGAAGAAATGAGCGACAGCGCGAAGCTACGGATCCTTGTTGCCAAGCCGGGACTCGACGGTCACGACCGCGGCGCGAAGGTCGTCGCGCGCGCGCTGCGGGATGCCGGCTTCGAGGTCGTCTATACCGGGCTGCACCAGACGCCGGAGATGATCGCGAGCGCGGCCGTTCAAGAGGACGTGGACGCGGTCGGGCTCTCGATCATGAGCGGCGCGCACAACACGCTGTTCCCGGCGGTCCTCGACGCGCTCCGGCAGCGCGACGCGGGCGACATCGTCGTCTTCGGCGGCGGGATCGTTCCCGACGAGGACCTGCCCCGGCTCGAGGCGGCCGGGGTGAAGAAGGTGTTCAAGCCCGGCACGACCCTCGCCGAGATCGTGGACTGGGTGCGGACGAACGTCGCCCCCCGGACCTGAGCGCGCGCCCGCTGTGGGCGGGGAGACACGCCCCGCGGCGTTTCCGACACGAGGATCTGGCGCTCGGCGGGGGATTCCGGGTAGTTTCCGGCTGGTCCCGCGGGCACGCCGCTTGCGAGACGCCCCCGCATGATCCTCGTCGCGCTCCTGCCAAGCCTCGTCGCCGCCGCGATCTTCGTCGGCACGTTCCGTCTGCGGCGCGGCGTACGGGCGCCCGCCGCGGTCACCGTGCTGCTGCCCGCGCCGCCGATCGCGCGACAATCCCGCATCCCCGACGTCGCCGCCGCTCGCCGCGCCGTCGCCGCCGCGCGCATCGACGACCAGCGCGCCGCGTAGCCCGGGCCTCGCTCGCGCCGCCCGGCGGGCGGCTTGGCCGAGCGGGTGCGCCGCCGCGCGCGCGGTCCCGATCCGGTTCCGCGCCGGACCGGCATCGCTATCGACCGAGCGATCAAACTACATTTCACTACATCCTGAACACCGGCGCATGTGGGTGTTCGGCGGCTGGGAAGTTCAAGTAATTTCTCAGAGATCTGGCATGCCGACTTGTTGACACCGGGGCCTCGCGGCCCTTAGCGTCCGGCAGTCGGTGGGAAGAAGTGGGTCAGAGTGTCTCACATTCCCATCGAGTGTCGGCTTCGCCATGTTCCGCGGCCAGTTCGTCCACTCGATCGACGCCAAGGGGCGCGTCAGTCTGCCAGCGCGTTTTCGCGAGACGCTGGCGGCGGACGGCGACGCGCGCATGGTCGCGACGCCCGCGCCGTTCGACCCCTGCCTGCACGTGTACCCGATGCGCGCGTGGGAGGAGTTCGAACAGAAGATCAGCGAGCTGCCGCGACTCGATCCGAACATCGTTCGCTTCCGTCGCCTGTACGTGTCGGCCGCGGTCGAGTGCGAGATCGATCGCGCCGGGCGCGTGCTCGTGCCGCCGCAGCTTCGCGATCGCGCGGCGCTCGCCAAGGACGTGCTGTGGGCGGGCATGGGCCGGAACATCGAGCTGTGGTCGAAGGAGCGCTGGGACGCCGCGCTCGCGATGACGCCCGACGAGCACGAGGCGTTCAAGCAGGCCGTGATGGAGCAGATCAGGATATGAGCATGGCCGCTGTATCCATCGAACCGCCCGCTCCCTTCGAGCACGTCACGGTCATGGCGGACGAGGTCGTGCGCGCGATAGCGCCGGTCGACGGCGGGCTGTACCTGGACGTCACCGCGGGGGGCGGCGGGCACTCGGCGGCGATCCTCGACGCGTGCGCCGGCGCGCGCGTCGTCGCGTGCGATCGCGATCCCGCGGCGGTGGCAGCGGCGCGGGCGCGGCTCGCGCGCTTCGGCGATCGCGCGCGCGTCGAGCACGCGAGCTTCGACGAGGTGGAGGCGCTGCTCGCCGACGCGCGCGTGGACGGCCTCGTCGCCGACCTGGGCCTGAGCTCGCACCAGCTCGCGGACGCGGCGCGCGGCATGAGCTTCCGCGCCGAGGGACCGCTCGACATGCGCATGGACCCCGGGTCCGGCGAGACCGCGCTCGAGCTCGTCGAGCGGCTCTCGCAGGACGAGCTGGCGAACGTCATCTACGAGCTCGGCGAGGAGCGGCGATCGCGTCGCGTCGCGCGCTGCATCAAGCAAGCGCTGGAGGCCGGCGAGCTCATGACCACGCTCGACCTCAGGCGCGCCGTGGTTCGCGCGGTCGGGCCGCGCCGCGTCGGCGGGATCGATCCGGCGACGCGCACGTTCCAGGCGCTGCGCATCGCCGTCAACGGCGAGCTCGATCAGCTGCGCGCGTTGCTCGACATGGCGGCGCGTGTGCTCGCGCCCGGTGGCGTCGCGGCGATCATCAGCTTCCACTCGCTCGAGGACCGCATCGTCAAGCGCACGTTCCTGGACGCGACCACGTGGCAGCGTCTGAGCAAGAAGCCCGTCATCGCGAGCGAGGCCGAGCAAGCCGAAAATCCGAGGTCGCGCAGCGCCAAGCTGCAGGATCGCCGAGCGTGTGGAGCCCGCTTCATGAGCGGCTCGCGGTCGTTCCTGGTGCTCTGGACGCTCGCCGTGTGCGCGGCGACGGCCGCGTTCGTGCTCTACCTCGCGCTGCGCGTGCGCTCGGTGGAGCTTGGCTACGAGCTCGGACGCGCTCACGCGCGCGTCGCGCGGCTGCGCGAGGTCAAGCGCGTGCTCGAGCTCGAGCTCGCCAGCCACAAGACGCCGGAGCGGGTCGACCTGGTGGCGCGCACGCTGCTCGGCATGAGCGAGCCGAGCCCGGACCGCATCCTGCCCGCGGGCAGGGAGCCCGCCGACGAACCGGCGCCGTCCGTGCCCGGCGCACCGGAGCCGAACCCATGAGGAGCCTCGACACGCCGCGCGGTCGCTGGATCCGCATGCGCATGGCGATCCTGTGCGGCCTGCTCGCGATCGGCTTGGGTCTGGTCGTGTCGTCCGGCTTCGATCTGATGGTCACCGACGGGCCGGCGTGGCGCGAGCTCGCGGAGAAGCAGCGCCAGCGCCGGCTGCACGTGACGCCCAAGCGCGGCACCATCTACGACCGCAACGGCAGCGCGCTGGCGGTGAGCGTGGAGGTGCCGAGCGTCAGCATGGACTCGGTGGAGCTGCTGCGCGGCGTGTCGCCGCAGCGCATCCCGATCGTCGCGCGCGACGCCGCGAACCGTATCGCCCAGGCGCTCGGCCTCGATCCGGCGATGGTCGAGCGGCGCATCCTCGCCAAGCGCCGCTTCAGCTGGCTCAAGCGCCGCATCACCGCGGTGGAGGCCGATCGCATCCGCGCGCTGTCGTCGTCGAAGGCGAGCGGCGATCGGCGCATCCGCGGCCTGACCGTCGAGGGCGAAGGCAAGCGCTACTACCCGCGCCGCGAGCTGGCCGGAACGCTGCTCGGCTTCGTGGCGCCCGACGGCGAAGGCAAGGACGGCTTCGAAGTCAGCATGAACGGCGAGCTCAAGGGCCACGTCGAGCAGCTCCGCGGGCTGCGCGATCGCGCCGGTCGCTTGCTGTTCTCCGACGGCATCCAGGACGAACAGGCGCTCGCCGGGCACAACATCGAGCTGACCATCGATCAGGGCATCCAGTACGTCGCGGAGCGCGAGCTGGCGAACGCCGCGCGCACCTTCGAGGCCGCGGGGGGCTCGGTGATCGTGGTGAAGCCCGAGACCGGCGAGATCCTCGCGATGGCGAGCTGGCCCGGCTACAACCCGAACGATTACACCGAAAGCGAGCCCGGACAGCGGCGCGATCGCGGCCTTACCGACGCCTACGAGCCCGGCTCGAGCATGAAGATGTTCACCATCTCCACCGGCGTCGCAGGTGGGGTGATCACGCCCACGCAGAAGCTCTACTGCGAGAAGGGCATGATGCCGGTGGACAACGTCGTGATCCGCGACACGCACCCGTCGGGCTGGCTCAGCATCTCGCAGATCCTCCAGGTGTCGTCGAACATCTGTGCCGCGAAGATCGGACTCGGTCTGGGCGGCGACAAGCTGTACGAAGGTTTCCGTCGCTTCGGGTTCGGTGAGGAGACGGGCGTGCCGTTGCCCGGCGAATCCAGCGGCACGCTGCGCCCCCGCGGCCGGCCGTGGGTCGCCGTGGAGACGGCGGCCGCGGCGTTCGGGCAGGGCATCAGCGTCACGAACCTGCAGATGGCGATGGGCGCAGCGGCGATCGCCAACGGCGGCAAGCTGATGGAGCCGATCCTGGTGCGCAAGGTCACCACCGCGACCGGCGAGGTGGTGCGCGAGGCCGCGCCGCACGTTCGCCGTCGCGTGATCCCCGCGTCGGTCGCGCGCGCGGTCGCCGAGATGCTGGTCTCGGTGACGGAAGGCGAGGGCACCGGTACCGAGGCGGCGATCGACGGCTACAAGGTGGCGGGCAAGACCGCCACCGCGCAGAAGACCGATCCCGCGACCGGGCGCTACTCCCTGGACAAGTACGTCGCGTCGTTCGTCGGCTTCGTACCGGCCGACAAGCCCGTGGTCGCCATCGCCGTGATGGTCGACGAGCCGATGGTCGAGCACGCCGGCGGCGTGGTGGCGGCACCGGTGTTCCACAACGTGGCGCAGATGGCGCTCAAGTACTTCGGCCTCACACCGCGCGGTACCGATCACGCCGACGTCGCGGTGCTCGCGCGGGAGCCGGATCGAGCGAACGCGGCCTACGCGATGATCCGCCAGGCCGAAGGCAAGAAGCCCGCGGTGCAGACGGTGGTGGCGACCGGCCCGGTGCCGAGCGGCAAGGTGCGCGTACCAGACATGACCGGCTGGCCCGTGCGCGAAGCGGTGCGGCACGCCGTCGAGCTCGGGGTGCGGCCATCGATCCAGGGCAGCGGCCTGCTCTCGCGGCAGCTGCCGGCGCCCGGGAGCGTTCTCGACAAGGGCCAGCCCCTGCTCCTGGTCTTCGAGCCCGCGACATGAGCAGCCCCGCCATGCAGCACCCGTCCGACACCGGCATCCCACTCGCCGAGCTGGCGCGCGAGCTCGACGCGGTCGGCGCGCGCGTCGTCGGCGATCGCGACGCGCGCGTGGTGGACGTGCGCCAGGACTCGCGAAAGGTCCGGCGCGGCGATCTGTTCGCCGCGCGCACCGGCGGCCGGACCAACGGCGTCGAGCACGCCCGCGACGCCGTCGCGCGGGGCGCCGTCGCGATCATGGTGGAGCGCGGGGCGCTGCCCGCCGTCCCGGTGCCGATCGTCGAGGTCGCCGACATCCGTCGCGCCATCGGGCTCGCCGCGGAGAGCCTGCACGGGCACCCGAGCCGCGCCATCGGGGTCGTGGGGATCACGGGCACCAACGGCAAGACGACCACGTCGCTGCTGGTCCAGGCCGCGGTGGACGGTGCCGGCGGCGCGTGCGCGCGGCTCGGCACGCTCGGCTACGCGCTTGGCAGCGACCGCGTCGACTCGCCGCTCACCACGCCGGAGGCCGACGAGATCAGCCGCTACGCCGCGCGCGCGCGCGACCACGGGGCCTCGCACCTGGTGATGGAGGTGTCGAGCCACGCGCTCGAGCAAGCGCGGGCCGACGCCCTCGACTTCGCGGTGGCGGCGTTCACGAACCTGACCCAGGACCACCTCGACTACCACGGCACGATGGAGCGCTACGCCGCGGCCAAGACGCGGCTCTTCACCGGGCTTTCACCCCGGGCGAGCGTGATCAACGTCGACGACCCGGCGGGCGAGCGCATCGCCGCGGTGGCCCGGGGGCGCACGATCCGCGTCGGACGCCGCGCCGGTGCCGACATCCATCCCCTCGAGCACACGCTGGACGCACGCGGTATCCACGCGCGCATCGCGTCGCCTGCCGGCGAGGTCGAGCTCGCGAGCCGGCTGGTCGGCGAGCACAACCTGGACAACCTGCTGCTGGTGCTCGGCATCGTCGTGGCGCTCGATCTCGACGTGACACGCGCGGCGGCGGCGCTCGCCCACGCGCCGGCGGTGCCGGGGCGCCTGGAGCGCTGCGACGTGCCGGTGGACGACGTGGTCGTGCTGGTGGACTACGCGCACACGCCCGACGCGCTTTCGCGCGCGCTCGCCGCGGTCCGCGGGCTGACGACGGGGCAGGTGATCTGTGTCTTCGGTTGTGGCGGCGATCGCGATCCGCTGAAGCGTCCGAAGATGGGCGACGCGGTCGGGCGCGGTGCCGACCGCGCGATCGTCACCAACGACAACCCGCGCTCGGAAGAGCCGGCGGTGATCGCCGCGGCCATCGAGCCCGGCGTCGCCGCCCACGGCATTCCCTACGAGATCGAGCTCGACCGCGCCGCCGCCATCGAGCGCGCGATCGCCGCTGCCCGGCCGGGCGACGTGGTGCTCGTCGCCGGCAAGGGTCACGAGCCGTACCAGATCATCGGCGCCGAGCGCCGGAGCTTCGACGATCGCGTGGAGGCGCGCCGTGCACTGGCATTGCGCCGCGAGAGGGCGGGGCGCTGATGGCGACGCCGATCCCGGACAACGTCGCGGCGTTCACCGTCTCCGAGATCGTCTCGGCTGCTGGTGGCTGGGCGTCGCGGCCGGCGGCGGGGAGCGTGCGCGGTGTAGCCACCGACACGCGGGTCGACCTCGCGGGCAAGCTGTTCGTCGCCCTCGTCGGCGAGAGCTTCGACGGTCACGACTTCTTGACGCAAGCCGCCGAGCGCGGCGCGGCGGCGCTGTGCGTGTCGCGGGAGCCCGCGCGCGATCCGGGCGTGCCCGTCGTGGTCGTGAAGGACACGCTCGACGCGCTGGGACAGATCGCGCGGCTGCACCGGCGGCGCTGGGGCGGCACGCTGGTCGCGATCGGCGGATCCGCCGGCAAGACCACGACGCGCGGTGCGGTCACCGCTGCGCTCGACGCCGTCATGCCCGGCCAGGTGCACTACGCGCGCGGCAACCTCAACAACCGGGTCGGCGTCCCGATGGTGTTGCTCGGCGTCGAGGCCGGGCATCGCGTCGCGGTCGTCGAGGTCGGCACCAACGAGCGCGGCGAGGTCGGCAAGCTGAGCGGCGTGTGCGAGCCGGACATCGCGCTGCTCACCCTGATCGGCATGGAGCATGCCGCGGGCATCGGCGACATCGACGAGATCGAGGCCGAGGAGGGCGACCTGCTCGCGGCGCTCGGCGCCCGGGCGACGGCCATCGGCAACGGCGACGACGATCGGGTCGTGCGCCAGCTCGCGCGCTCGGCGGCCGCGACGAAGCTCGCGTACGGCACGCGTGGATCGTGCACCTACCGACTGGCAAAGCGCACGTCGCGAGGGCTCTCCGGCGCCACTGTCGAGATCGAGCGGCCCGGGGGGCGCGTGGCGATCGAGACGGATCTGATCGGCGAGCCCGGCGCGCTGGCGGTGACCGCGGCACTCGCCGTCGCCGATCGCGTGGTGCAGCGCCCGCTGGACGCCGCCGAACTCGTGGGCGCGTTCAGCGCCGCCCGGGCCGGCGAGCCCGGCCGTCTGGTGCCGCTCGAGCTCGCCGATGGGACGGTGGTGCTCGACGACACGTACAACGCCAACCCCGCGAGCGTGACGAGCTCGATCGCGACGGCGCGCGAGATCGCCCAGGGCCGCGGCGCGCGCCTGGTGCTCGTGCTCGGCGAGATGCGCGAGCTCGGCCCGACCTCGGCTCGCGAACACGACGCCATCGGCCGCGCGCTCGCCGAAAGCGACGCCGCGGCGATCGTCGGCGTCACGGGCGACGCGCGGCGCTTCGGCGGCGCCTTCGCCGAGGACGCCGAAGCGGCGATCGCGCTCGTGCTGGATCGCGTGCGTCCCGGCGACGTGGTGCTGGTCAAGGCTTCACGCGGCGTGCACGCCGAGAAGATCGTGGAAGCGCTCGTGCGCGCTCGAGGGAGAGCCGCATGATCCGCGCAGACGCAGCGAAAGCCAGAGCTTGTCCGCCGGCGCGAGTGGCCGGTCCCGTGGTCTTGCCCCGGCAGGGGGACAACCCGTGATCTACGAGCTCCTGTACCCGCTGAGCCAGCGCTTCGGCTGGGCGAGCGCGCTGAACGTGCTGCGCTACACGCCGTTCCGCGCGATCATGTCGACCATCACCGCGATGGTGATGTGCTTTCTGCTCGCGCCGTGGTTCATCCGCAAGCTGCGCGGCAAGCAGATCAGCCAGATCATCCGCGAAGAAGGCCCGGAGTCGCATCGCTCGAAGGCGGGCACGCCGACCATGGGCGGCGCGCTGATCCTGCTCGCGGTGCTGGTGCCGACCATGCTCTGGGCGGACGTGAAGAACGTGTTCGTGCTGATGACCGCGGCCGTGACGGCGGGCTACGGCGCGATTGGCTACCTCGACGACCGGTTGAAGATCGAGGGCAGCAACACCAAGGGTCTGCCGGGTCGCTACAAGATCCTGGGCCAGGTGCTGATCGGCGGCGGCGCGATCTCCTACGTCTTCCTCGACACCACGCACGTGCCGCACGCGTGGCTGGCCATGCGCACGCGGCTCTCGATCCCGTTCGTCGCGTTCGGCAAGCACCCGATCGACCTGCCGCTGTGGGCGTACGTGCTGTTCGCGCTGTTCGTCGTGGTCGGGACCAGCAACGCCGTCAACCTCACCGACGGTCTCGACGGCCTGGCGATCGGCCCGGTGATGATCAACGCCGGCACCTACTCCGTGTGGGCGTACATCGCCGGCTCCGTGCTGTTCGGCCGCCCGCTGGCGTCGTACCTCGACGTCGCGGGTATTCCGGAGATGACCGAGCTCGCCGTCTACGGTGCGGCCGTCATCGGCGCGGGCGTGGGGTTCCTCTGGTACAACACCTATCCCGCACAAGTCTTCATGGGGGACGTCGGCTCGTTGTCGCTCGGCGGCGGGCTCGGGATGATGGCGGTGCTCACCAAGAACGAGCTCCTGAGCATGCTGATCGGCGGCGTGTTCTTCGTGGAAGCGGTGAGCGTGATCACGCAGGTCGCGTCGTTCAAGCTGTTCGGCAAGCGCGTGTTCCTGATGGCGCCGATCCACCATCACTTCGAGAAGAAGGGGTGGCCGGAGCCGCGCATCATCGTGCGCTTCTGGATCATCTCCATCCTGCTGGCCCTGGTCTCGCTCTCGTCCTTGAAGGTGCGGTGATGGAGCTCCAGGGCAAGAACGTCGTCGTCGTCGGGCTCGGTCGCAGCGGCATCGCGGCGCTCGAGCTGTGTCTCGCGCGCGGCGCGCACGTCGTCGGCACCGATACCGCGCCGGACCGGCAAATCCCCCAGGCTGCGCTGGACGCGGGCGCGAAGCTCGTCACCGGCGGGCATGCCGGCGTGGACTTCGCCGCGGCCGACTTGATCGTCGTGTCGCCGGGCGTGCCGTCGTTCGCGGCGCTCGAGACCGGCCGCGAGGTCATCGGCGAGCTGGAGCTGGCGAGCCGCTTCGTCTCGGCGCCGATCGTGCTGATCGGCGGAACCAACGGCAAGAGCACGACTACGACGCTGCTCGCGCGGCTGATGGAGGCGACCGGCGCGCGCGTGTTCGCCGGCGGCAACCTCGGCACGCCGCTGTCGGAGGCGGTCGGCGGCGCGTTCGACGTCCTGGTCGTGGAGGCGTCGAGCTTCCAGCTCGAGCGCGTGCCCACGCTGCGCGCGCGCGTGAACGTGCTGCTGAACATCACCGAGGATCATCTGGATCGCTACCCGGATCTCGATGCCTACGCGCGCGCCAAGGGCAACGCGTTCGAGCGCCAGACGGCCGACGACGTCGCGGTGATCCCCGCGGGCGACGCGCTGTGCGAGCGCGAGGCCGGGCGCGGGCACGCGCGCCGCGTCAGCTTCGGCGAAGGCGGCGACTTCGCCGTCCTGGGCAGCGACGTGGTCGAGGGCACGACGCGCTACGCGCTCGCCGGAACCGACCTGCACGGCCGTCACAACTACCTGAACGCGGCGGCGGCGATCGCCGCGGCGCGGGCGATGGGCGCGTCCGCCGAGGCGATCCGCGCGGGCCTCGCGGCCTTCCGCGCGCTGCCGCACCGCATGGCGCTCGCCGGCAGGGTGCGCGGCATCCCGTTCTACGACGACTCGAAGGGCACCAACGTCGGTGCCGCGGTCACGGCGCTGCGCGGCCTCACCGAGGCGCGCGGCGTGTTGATCGCCGGCGGGCGCGACAAGCTCGGCGACTACGCGCCGCTGGTGGACGCGCTTGTGGACAAGGCTCGAGCCGCGGTGCTCATCGGAGAGGCCGCCGATCGCATCGCCGCCGCCATCGGCGATCGGGTGCCGGTGCGGCGCGCGTCCTCGATGGAGGAGGCCGTCGCGATCGCGCTCGAGCTCGCCGATGCCGGCGACGCGGTGCTGATGAGCCCGGCGTGCTCGAGCTACGACATGTTCAAGAACTACGCCGAGCGCGGCGATCGTTTCGTCGCGTCGGTGCAGAAGCTGGCGGAGGGATCGCGATGAACTGGCTCAAGCAGCTGTGGGCGCCGTCGCCGCGCAGGGGCCCGGTCGACGTCGTGCTCGCAGCGATCGTGATCGCGCTGGTCGGGTTCGGCGTGGTGATGGTCTACAGCTCGAGCGTGATCGAGGCGACCGAGGTGTTCCGCGATCCGCAGTACTTCCTCAAGCGTCAGGCGATCTACGCCGGGCTCGCGCTGTGCGTGATGTTCGGCATGTCGCGCTTCGACTACCACAAGCTCCGGCCCTTCACCTATCCGGTGCTGGCGGGCGTGACGCTGCTGCTCGCCCTCAGCGTCATCGGCTTCGGTCACTCCGGCGGCGGCGCGACGCGCTGGCTCAGGCTCGGTCCGGTGAACGTGCAGCCCTCGGAGCTCGCGAAGGTCGGGCTGGTGCTGTGGCTCGGCTACTCCCTCGAGAAGAAGGGCGAGCGGGTCAAGAGCTTCTCGGTCGGCATGTTGCCGCACGTGATCATCTCCGGCGGCCTCGTGCTCCTGTGCTTGAAGCAGCCGGACTTCGGCGGCGCGGTGGTGCTGCTGTTCTTGACGTTCACGATGCTGTTCGTCGCCGGCGCGCGCTTCGAGTTCCTGGTGGGCGGCGCCGCGCTCGGCTCGATCGGCGCGTACATGCTGGTGCGCTTCAAGGAGTACCGCTGGGAACGCATGGTCGCCTGGCTCAACATGAACGAGCACCGGCAGGATCTCGCCTACCAGCCGTTCCAGTCGGTGATGAGCTTCGGCTCCGGGCAGATCGCCGGACTCGGTCTGGGCAAGGGGCTGCAGGTCCTGTACCTGCCGGAAGCGCACACCGACTTCATCTCGGCGATCATCGGCGAGGAGCTCGGCTTCATCGGCATCCTGGTGCTGTGCGCCGTGTACATGGTGATCGTGGCGCGCGGCGTGCGCGCCGCGCTCGAGGCCGAGGACGACTACGGCTCCTACATCGCGTTCGGCTTGTCGGTGCTGTTCGGCGTCCAGGCGCTCGTCAACATGAGCGTCGCCATGAGCGTCTTGCCGACCAAGGGTCTGACCTTGCCGTTCGTGAGCTACGGCGGATCTTCGCTGCTTGGCGAACGCGGCGGCGATGGGCGTCTTGCTCAACATCTCGCGCCGGCGCGTCGGCGCCGCCAACGTGCGCAGCGCCGCCAGCGGCGGGCCGCAGCCCGAAGCCAGCGCCGTGCTCGTCACCGAGGCGGGATTCGCGCCGGACGGCAAGAAGAAGGCGAAGAAGAAGAAGTCGAAGCCGGCGCCCGGCGCGCCGCTGCCGGAGGGCGCATGAGCGCGACCCTCCTGCTCGCAGGCGGCGGCACCGGTGGCCACGTATTCCCGATGGTCGCCGTGGCCGACGCGCTCGTCGCGATCGACGCGTCGCTCGCGCGTGGTGTTCGTCGGAACCGAGCGCGGCATCGAGACGCGCGTCGTGCCCGAGCGCGGCTACGAGCTCGAGCTGATGCGCGTGCTGCCGATCCGCGGCGGCGGCCTGGGCGGCATGGCGCGTGGCGTGAGCCGCGCGTTCGGCTCGATCCCGGAGGCGCGCGCGCTGGTGCGCCGGCTCGCCCCGCGCGCGGTGTTCTCGATCGGCGGCTACGCCGCGGGCCCGGTGTCGCTGGCGGCGCGCACGCTCGGCGTGCCGCTGGCGCTGATGGAGCCGAACGCCGTGATCGGCCTCGCGAATCGCTTGATCGCGCCGATCGTGCAGCGCGCGTACACCGCATTCCCCGAGCCCGAGCGCCACTTCGGCGCGGCCAAGGTGCTGCGGAGCGGCGTGCCGATCCGTGCCGGCTTCGACGCGCGACCGTACCGCCGTGCGGACGGAGCGCTGCGCGTGCTCGTGCTCGGCGGCAGCCAGGGCGCGAAGGCGCTGAACGAGGCGGTCCCCGACGCGCTCGCGCACCTGCAGACCGACGTCACGGTCGTGCACCAGTGCGGGCGCGCCCACTTCGACGCCGTGCGCGAGCGCTACGCGGGGCGCGCCGAGGTCGTGGCGTTCATCGACGACATGCCGGCGGCGATCGCCGCGGCCGATCTGGTGGTGGGCCGGTCCGGCGCGAGCGCCGTCGCGGAAGTCTGCGCGATCGGCCGCCCGAGCGTGCTGGTTCCGTATCCGTTCGCCGCCGGCAACCACCAGCTCCGGAACGCGGAGTCGCTGGCCGGGAGCGGCGCGGCGGTGTGCGTGCCGTCGAGCGAGGCGACGCCCGAGCGGATCGCGCACGAGATCGACCGCCTGGCCGCCGAGCGCGGCGCGCTCGAGGCCATGGCCAGAGCGGCGCAGCGCGTCGGTCGGCCCGACGCGGCGACCACCGTCGCGCGCGATCTGCTGGTGCTCGCCGGGCTCGCCGTCGAGGCCGGCGATCCGCGGCCGACGGGCGCGGGCAGCGCGCCCGATCACGGGTCGATGGCGCTCACGGGGGTCGGCTGATGTTCCGCGGTCGCGTGCGTCACGTGCACTTCATCGGTGTCGGCGGCATCGGCATGAGCGGCTTGGCGGAGATCCTGCGCACGCTCGAGTTCGACGTGTCGGGCTCCGATCTGCGCGAAGGCGAGACCACGCGCCGGCTCGCGCGCCTCGGCGTGCGGATCGACGTCGGGCACCGCGCGGAGAACGTCCGGGGCGCGGACGTCGTGGTCTACTCCAGCGCGATCAGCCAGGAGAACCCCGAGATCGTCGAGGCCCGCGAGCTCGGCACGCCGGTCATCCCGCGCGCCGAGATGCTCGCGGAGCTGATGCGCGTGAAGTACGGCGTCGCGATCGCCGGCTCGCACGGCAAGACCACGACGACGTCGCTCGTCGCCACGGTGCTGCGCGCCGCGGGCTTCGACCCCACGGTCGTCGTCGGCGGACGCATGGCGGCGCTGGGCTCGAACGCGCGACTCGGCGCCGGCGACATGCTGGTCGCCGAAGCCGACGAGAGCGACGGCTCGTTCCTGCGCCTGACGCCGACGATCGCGGCGATCACCAACATCGATCCCGAGCATCTCGACTTCTACGGAACCGAAGAGGCGCTCCGCGAAGCCTTCGTCGAGTTCGCGGAGAAGGTGCCGTTCTACGGCCTGGCCGTGTTGTGCCTCGATCACCCGGCGGTGCAGGCGCTGTTGCCGCGCATCAACCGGCGTCACGTGACCTACGGGCTCTCGCCGCAGGCGGACTACTCGGCGCGCAACATCACCTACCGCGGCATCGAGACCAGCTTCATGGCGTACCACCGCAGCGAACCTGCTCGGAGAGTTTTCCGTGCGCATGCCGGGGCAGCACAACGTGCAGAACTGCCTCGCCGCGATCGCCATCGCCGACGAGCTCGAGGTCCCGATCGACGTGATCAAGGACGCGCTCGCGACGTTCCACGGCGTAGCGCGCCGCTTCTCCGTGGTCGGCGAGGTCGACGGCGTGGTGCTGGTCGACGACTACGGGCATCACCCGGCCGAGATCCGCGCGACGCTGCAGGCCGCGCGTCGCGCGTACGACAAGCGCGTGCTGGTGGCGTTCCAGCCGCATCGCTACTCGCGCACCGAGCTCCTCTTCGAGGACTTCACCCGCGCCTTCAACGACGCGGATCTGGTGCTCGTCGCCGGCATCTACGCCGCCGGCGAGAAGCCGATCCCCGGCGTGACCGCGGAAGCGCTCGCCCACGCCATCACCGATCACGGACACCACGCCGCGCGCTTCGTCGCGGATCGCGCGGCCATGGCCGCCGAGATCGCCGCCGTCGCGCGACCGGGCGATGTCGTCATCGCGCTCGGTGCCGGCGACATCAACAAGATCCTGCAGGAAGTCGGGCAGGCGATCGCCGCCCGCGCGGGGGAGGGGACGCCATGAGCGAGAAGCCGCGTCCGAAGCGGACCGTGACGGCGCCCGCGGAGCGGATCTACGCGCCGGAGGAGAGCCCGACGCCGGCGCCGGTCTCGCGCAAGGGCCGCGCGCGCGCCCACTCGAACGCCGCTGCTGCGGCGGAGCGGCGCGTGTTGCCGGCGCTGTGGTCCGGCGTGAAGCTACTGAGCGGCGTCTTGATCGTGGTCGCCGCATCCGTCGCCGTGGCGTGGGGCGCGCATCGCTACGCTCTGACCACGCCGCGCTTCGCGATCCAGCGGATCGATCTGCGCGGCGGTCGTCGCATCGACGAGGGCAGCATCGCCGGGCTCGCCGGGATAAAGGCCGGGCAGAACATCTTCGCCCTGGACACCGACGCCGCCGAGCGGCGGCTGCTCGCCGACCCGTGGGTGAAAGAGGTCAAGATCACGCGCCAGCTGCCGAGCACGCTGCGCGTCGAGCTCAGCGAGCGCGAGGCCGCGGCGATGGCCTCGATCGGCGGGCACCTGTACCTGGTCACGCGCAGCGGCGAGCCGTTCAAGCAGCTCGAGAGCGGCGATCCCTTCGACCTGCCGGTGATCACCGGCATCTCCGGCCAGAACATGGCGCGCGATCGCAAGCGCGAGATCGAGCGCATCGCGCTCGGGCTCGACGTGCTCAAGAACTACGAGCGCGTGCCGATGAGCCACGTGCACCCGGCCCAGGAGGTCCACGTCGCCGCCGGCGGCGACGCGACGCTGGTGGTGGGCAAATCCGCCATCGTACTCGAGCTCGGCCACGGGTCCTGGCACAAGAAGCTGGTGATGGCCGCGCACGTCGTCGCGCGGCTCGCCGCCAAGGGGCGCACCCCGGGCATCGTGTTCCTCGACAACGAATCGCGCCCCGACCGCGTGGTGGTGAGGATGCGATGAGCCCGTCTCCGGTCTCCATGTCTGCCGGTCCGGCGCGGAACCCCTCCCGGGCCTTCCGCCCTTCCGACCAACCTGCGCATCCCTGGGTGTTGCGCCGGGCGGGGACGTGTCCGCGACGCGCGGGGGTGGAGCAGCGGGGGCGCAGCGCGGGATACCGCGCCGGACCGGCAAGATGGATCGCAGCCAGGGGCCCGGAACATCTCGTGAAAACTTGGCCCCGGGATTTGGCACATGGCAGCGTCGGCCCGAGCTTCGGAGAGCCATGAGACACGCGATTACCACTCCCGAGATCGTCGTCGGACTCGACCTGGGTACCACCAAGGTGAGCGCGGTCGTGGGCGAGGTCGACGCCGACGGGATCACGATCCTGGGCGTGGGCAACGTCCCCTGCCGCGGCTTGCGCAAGGGCGTCGTCAGCAACATCGAATGGACCGTGCGGTCGATTCGCGAGGCCATCGACGCCGCGCAGACGATGGCTGGCGTCGAGATCCGCACGGTGTACGCCGGCGTCGCGGGCAGCCACATCAAGAGCCAGGTGTCGGACGGCGTGTGCGCGATCAGCGGTCGCGAGGTCACGCGCATGGATCTGGACCGCGTGCTCGAGGGCGCACGCGCGATCCCGGTGGACGCCGATCGGATGATCCTGCACGCCTTGCCGCGCGAATACGTCGTCGACAACCAGGACGGCATCCGCGACCCCATCGGCATGAGCGGCGTGCGCCTGCAGGTGCGCGTGAACCTGGTGACGGCCGCGACCAGCTGCGTGCAGAACGTGGTCCGCTGCGTCGAGCGCTGCGGGCTGAACGTCGCCGACGTCGTGCTCGAGCCGCTGGCGAGCTCGGACGCGGTGCTCAGCGAAGACGAGAAAGAGATCGGCGTGTGCGTCATCGACATCGGTGGCGGCACCACGGACCTGATCCTGTACGCCGACGGCGGCATCGCGCACACCAGCGTGATCCCCGCGGGCGGCAACAACATCACCAGCGACGTCGCAGCCGGTCTGCGCACGCCGGTCGCCGAGGCCGAGCGCCTGAAGCGCAACTACGGCTGCGCCCTCGGTCGCATGATCGCCGACGACGAGGAGATCGAGGTGCCGGGCGTGGGCGGTCATCCGCCGCGGCGCGCGGCGCGACGCTTGCTCAGCGACATCATCGAGCCGCGCGTCGAGGAGATCTTCAGCGAGGCGCGTCGTCGCATCGAGGAGACGGGCCTGCTTGGAGCAGGTCTCCAGCGGCTGCGTGCTCACCGGCGGCGCGGCGCTGATGGAAGGCATGGTCGAGTGCGCCGAGGAGATCCTCGGGATGCCGGTCCGGCTCGGGTTTCCGACCGCGGTCAAGGGCATCGTGCAGCTGGTGCAGGGGCCGCAGTACGCCACCGGCGTCGGGCTGGTGCGCTACGGCGCGCAGGCTCTCGCCGACGCTTCGTACCGGCACGGCGAGCCCGCGCTCACGGCCGTGCAGCAGGCGGAGGCCGAGGCTTCGCCGCGCAAGAGCGGATTTCTGAGCTGGCTGAAAGCAGCATTCTAGGCCGGCTCCGGCAAGACGAGAGATACAGAGAGCAAGCAGGAAGCAATCAAACCCGGACACGCGCGAGTTTCCACACGGGGAGAGGCAACCCCGGAGACGCGCAAACGAACCGGGCACCGGGAGGCAGGACAATGAGTTTCTCGATCGAGTTCGCCGACGAAAACGTCGCATACCAGGCGCGCATCAAGGTCATTGGTGTCGGCGGCTCAGGCGGTAACGCCATCAACACGATGATCCACTTCGGACTCGAAGGGGTGGAGTTCATCACCGTCAACACCGACGCCCAGGCGCTCAACGCCAACGCGGCACCGGAGAAGATCTCCATCGGTGGCAGTGTGACGCGCGGCCTCGGTGCCGGCGCCGATCCGGAGCGCGGCCGCAAGGCGGCGCTCGAGGACGTCACGCGCCTCAAGGAAGCCCTGGAGGGCGCCGACATGGTGTTCGTCACCGCCGGCATGGGCGGCGGCACGGGCACGGGCGCCGCGCCCGTGATCGCGCAGATCGCCCGCGAGGCCGGCGCGCTTACCGTGGGCGTCGTGACCAAGCCGTTCGTGTTCGAGGGGCGCCAGCGCTCGCGGCGCGCCCAGCAGGGTCTGCAGCTGCTCAGCGAGCACGTGGACACGCTGATCACGATCCCGAACGAGAAGCTGATGACGCTCGCCGACGACGAGCTCACCTTCGTGGAGGCGTTCCGCAAGGCCGACGAGGTGCTCTACCAGGCGGTACGGGGCATCAGCGATCTCATCACCCTCGACGGTATCGTCAACGTCGACTTCGCCGACGTGCGCACGGTGATGAACGGCATGGGCCGCGCCCTGATGGGCACCGGCTGCGCCAAGGGCGACGGCCGCGCGCGGCTGGCCGCCGAGCAGGCCGTGACCTCGCCGCTGCTCGACAACATCTCCGTCGAAGGCGCGACCGGCGTGCTCATCAACGTGGTCGGCGGCCCCGACATGAAGATGCGCGAGATCCAGGAGGCGGCGAGCCTCATCCAGGAGCAGGCGCACGAGGACGCGAACATCATCTTCGGTGCCAGCATCGACGAGGGCATGGCGGACGCCATCAAGGTGACGGTCATCGCCACCGGCTTCGACCGCCACGACGAGGAGATCGCCGTCGAGGTCGTGCGCGAGACGCGCCGTCCCGCGTCGTCGCTCCGCGAGAGCCTCGCCCCCGCGACGCATCGCGCGGGATCGCCGGCCCCGGCCATGAGCACGCGCCGCCCGGCAGCGAGCGCCGCGAGTCTGCAGGCGTCCGCGCCGCGCGACTCGCAGACGTCCCTGCCTCCGGTGCGCGACCGCATCGCGTTCCCGTCGAACCTCGACACCGACTGGGACGTGCCCGCGTTCCAGCGCCGCCAGAACGGCTGATCCAGACTCTCTTCGTTTCCTGCAAGCCTCGGTATGTTGGATCGCCCCGTCCTCGAGAGAGGGCGGGGCGGTTCGTTTTGGCCCTCAAGGCAAGGCAAAGCGCCCGAAGAACGTCGACATCGCGTCGTTCGCGTCGAGGTCGCGATTGATCGGCCCCGTGACGTCGGAGAACGCGCGGCACGCCTTCTTCGCCGGATCGCAGCCGAGGTCGCCGCCGGGCCAGGTGTGGCCGCCGCCGTCGATGGTGCACACGGCGACGGTCTTGCCGCTGGTGCACGTCGAGTACTCCACGCAGCGCGCCTTGCCGTGGTCGTAGGTGACGCGCGCGTCCTCGCTGCAGCCGTCGACCTTGCGCCAGAACTCCGCCTGGTCGCGGACGCTGGTGCACGGGAACGATCGCGGGGGAAAGGGCACGCCGAGCCATTTTTCCGCCGCCCGCTCCCAGCAGCCGCCGCACGCGATGCCGCCGCCGTAGCGGGCGCACGGGTCGGCGGTGCCGTGGATGATCTGCACGGCGACCGGACGCGGGTTCGCGCACTGGCGTACGTAGCCCGGGTTCGCCACGGCGCTGATGCCCGCGATCCGGTCGGGACGCTCGCAGGCCAGCCGCATCGCCATGATCGCGCCGTTGCTGATGCCCGTCGCGTACACGCGCTTCGTGTCGTACGTGACGCTGGCCTTCAGCTGGTCGAGTAGCGCGACCAGGAAAGCGACGTCGTCGACGCCCTCTTTCGCGGCCTGATCACAGCAGTAGCCGCCGTTCCAGGTCTCCATCGGCTTGCCCAGCACGCGCTTGGCGATGCCGTCCGGGTACACGGCGATGATGCCGTGCTTGTCGGCGGCGGCGTGGGTGAAGCTGGTGCGCTCGGCGCCGTCGGCGGTGCCGCCACCGCCGTGCAGCACCAGGAGCAGGGGTCGCGGCGGGCCCGACGGATAGCCCTTGGGCGTGTAGACGCGATAGTGGCGGGTTCGTCCGTCGGCGGTGCGAAGCGTTCCCTCGGTCACGCCGGATGCGGGCTTCGGCTTGCGCGAGCAACCGCCAACGGCGCACGCGACGACGACCGCGAACGTGATGACTCGCATGCGCATGCGATATCGCTCCCGGCCCCCTGCTGTTACGCCGGCAACTGGAAGAGAGGGTAACATGAAGCTCATCGGAATCGCCGCGCTCGTCCTGGGTTCGGCACTGGTCGTCGCGGCGTGTGGTTCCAGCGACTCTGGTGGCGCCGGAGGGGCGAGCGGCTCCGGCGGCTCCGGCGGGTCCGGCGGATCGGCGGGAGCGAGCGGCTCCGGCGGGTCCGGCGGCTCGGCGGGAGCGAGCGGCTCGGCGGGAGCGAGCGGCTCGGCGGGAGCGAGCGGTTCGGCCGGAGCAAGCGGCTCGGCCGGAGCGAGTGGCTCGGCGGGAGCGAGCGGCTCGGCCGGCGCCGCAGGTGCGGCCGGCGGCGCGTGCACGGATCTCGTCAACCTGGGCACCGACGTCTCGAAGACGACGCACGCCGGCCCGCCGCCGGCGATGACCGGCGGCAGCGTCGCCGACGGCACGTACGTGCTGACCGCGATGGACAAGTACAACGGTCAGACCGGCTCGAACACGCACAAGGAGACGTGGCGGTTCACCGGCACCAAGGTGGAGGCCGTCAGCGAGCAGAGCGACAAGCCCGGTGTCGTGACGATCGTGTCCGGCACCTTCAGCGCCGCCGGCACGCAGATCGGCGTGGATATCACCTGCCCGATGACGGCAGCACTCGGCACGGCCGGGTACACCGCGACCGCGACGCAGCTCTCTGTCGTCAATTTCGGCGACCCCAACGAGATCCACACGTTTACGAAGCAGTAGCCGCGTCGCGCTCGCGCCGCCGCAGGGCGAGCGCGAGCAGTCCGAACGCGATCAGCCAGGGCGCGCCGCTGCCGCGCGTGTCGCCGGCCGTGCGGCAGCCGCAGCCGCCCTGATCGGCGCCGTTGGCACCGCCGCCGCTACTGCCGGGGACGCAGGCCTTGCTCGCGGGATCGCAGATGTTGCCGTCGGCGCACTCGCTCGAGTCTGCACACGAGATGGCGCATGTTCCGTTGGTGCTGCTGCACAGGTACGGCGCACACTGCTTGGTCGCGCCGTCGGAGCCGATCGACTGCGAGAGGTCGTCGGAGCACTTGGCGCCGCTTGGCACGCACGTGCTGCTCGAGCACGCATAGCCGTTCGCGCAGTCGCTGTCGCCGGAGCAGCTCGTCTTGCACGCCGTCGTGTCGCAGGCGTACTCGCCACACTTGACCGGCGCGAGCGCGGCACAGCTGCCCTGCCCGTCGCAGGCGAAGGTCTTGGCCGAGCCGCTATCACACGTCGGCGAGCCGCACGTCGTGCCGGAGGCGGGGTAGGTGCACTGCGCGCGGCTGGTCCCGTTGCATTGCCCGCCGCATGCGGCTGGGTCGCCGTCACAGGCTGTGCGGTTGCCGTGCGGGTCGCCCTTCACCGCGACGCACGTGCCCTCGGAGCCGACATCGTCGCAGGCCTCGCACTGGCCGGTGCACGCCGTGTCGCAACACACGCCGTCGACGCAGAAGCCCGACTGGCAGCCGGCGTTCGCCGTGCACGCCGTCCCTTGGCCGGCGGGCTTCACGCAGGTTCCGCTGCTGGTGATGCACACCGTGCCGGACCCGCAGTCCGCGTCGCCGGTGCAGCCGCTGCCGCAAGCGCCCGCCGAGCACGTGTACGGGGCGCAGTCGCTGGCCGGGTCCGTGCCGTCGGCGACCACGCCGCACTCGCCGTTGACCCCGGCGCCCTTGGCGGCGCTGCTGCACGACTGGCACAGGCCGTCGCACGCGCTGTCGCAGCAGAAGCCGTCCACGCAGAAGCCGGTCTGGCACACGCCGCAGCCGGTGTTGAAGCAATCGGCGCCCGCCGACCCGTCGCAGATCGAGCCCTGGACCTTCTTCGGCTTGCAGGTCTGGTCGCTGGCGCAGTAGTGCGCGGCGTCGCAGTCCGCGTCCGAGACGCATGACGACGGACAAGCGGCGTTGGACCCGTCGCAAGCGTAGGGCGCGCACGCCGGCGCGCCGACCGCGCCGGACGACTGGATCGAGCACGTGCCGTCCGCGGCGGCGCCGGCGCTGATCGCGCACGCGTCGCAGGCGCCGTTGCACGCCGTGTCGCAACACACGCCGTCGACGCAGTTGCCGCTGTCGCACACCGCGCAACCCGCGCCCTTGCAGTCGGCCGTCGTGTCGCAGCTCTCGCCTTGGGTCTTCTTGGTGTGGCACTGGTCGTCCGACGCGCAGTAGTAGCCGCTCTGGCAGTCGCTGTCGGCATTGCACGCGCCGCCCACGCAGGCGCCGCCGGTGCACGCGTACGGCGAGCAGCTGGTCGTGCCGTTGTCGACGCACGTGCCCGAGCCGTCGCAGGTGTCGGCATTGCTCTGCGTCGTCCCGTTGGAGCATGTGCGCGGGTCGCAGACGGTGCCCGAGGCGTACAGCGCGCACGCGCCGGCCCCGTCGCAGTTGCCGTTGCGACCGCACGTGGACGTCGTGTCGGCGATGCACTCGTCGTCAGGGTCGGTCCCGGCCCCGACCGGACCGCAGGTCCCGCTCGAACCGCTGCCCTTCTTCGTCGCGCTGCAGGCTTCGCAAGGTCCGTTGCAGGCGGTGTCGCAGCAATATCCGTCCGTACAGTTGCCCGTGGCGCACACGCGGCAGCCGGCGCCCTGGCAGTCGCCGCCCGCGGCCGTGTTGCAGAGCGAACCCTGGACCTTCTGGGGCTTGCAGGTCTGGTCGCTGGCGCAGTAGTGCGTCGCGTCGCAGTCGGCGTCGCTCAGACACAAGCTGGGGCAGGCGGCGCTCAAGCCGTTGCACGCGAAGGGTGCGCAGGCCGGGCTCCCGGTCATGCCCGACGCCAACAGCGCGCACGTGCCGTCCGTCGTCGCACCGGCGGCGACGGAGCATGCGTCGCACGAGCCGTTGCAGGCGGTGTCGCAACACAGGCCGTCGACGCAGTTGCCGGTGGCGCACTCGCCGCAGCCGGACTGCTTGCAGTCGGTGGTCGTGTTGCAGCTCGCCCCCTGGCTCTTCTTGGTCTGACACGTACCCGAAGCGTCGCAGTAGTAGCCGCTCTGGCACTGGCTGTCGCTTGTGCACGAGCCGCCGACGCAGGCGCCGGCCGTGCACGCGTAGGGCGCGCAGCTGACCGTGCTGTTGTCGATGCAGGTGCCGGATCCGTCGCACGTGTCCGCGTTGTTCTGGGTCGTCGAGTTGGCGCAGCTCTGCGCCTGGCAGACCGTCCCCACCGCGTACTTCGAGCAGGCGCCCGAGCCGTTGCAGCTGCCGTCCTGGCCGCACGTGGACACCGCCTCGGTAGCGCACTCGCTGTCGGGATCGCTTCCGGACGCGATAGCGCCGCACGTGCCGTTCACGCCGCTGCCCTTCCTTGTGGCGCTGCACGCCTGGCACAGCCCGCCGCACGCCGTGTCGCAGCAGTAGCCATCGACGCAGTTGCCCGTCGTGCACACGCGGCAGCCCGCCGTCTGGCAGTCGCCGCCGGCTGCGTCGTTGCACAGCACGCCCTGGCTCTTCTGGGGCGAGCATTTCTGGTTGCCCGAGCAGTAGTGCGTGGCGTCGCAGTCCACGTCACCCAGGCATAGCGACGGGCAGGCCGGGCTCGAACCGTCGCACAGGTACGGTGCGCAGCCGGGCTTCCGGGCGCACCCGCCGAGAGCACGGTGCATGTGCCGTCGGCGTTCGCGCCGGCCGCGACGGTGCAGGCGTTGCACTCGCCCGTGCACGCCGTGTTGCAGCACACGCCGTCGGCGCAGTGGGCCGACGTGCACTCGTGGTCCGCGCCGCACAGCGTGCCCTGGCTCTTTTTCGACTGGCAAGTGCTGCCGTCGCAGTAGTAGCCCGACGCGCAGTTGGCGTCGGTGGTGCAGCTCCCGCTGGCGCAGCCGCTGCCCGCGCAGGTGTACGGGGCGCAGCTGGTCGTGCCTCCGTCCTGGCAGGTGCCGGAGCCGTTGCAGGTATCGGCGTTGCTCTGCGTGGTGCCGTTCGCGCAGGCCTGGGCGGCGCAGACCGTGCCGCTCGCGTAGAGCGCGCACGCGCCCGCGCCGTCGCAGCTGCCGTTGCGGCCGCAGCCGGCGACCGGATCGGCCGGGCACTCGTTGTCCGGATCCGTCGCCACCGTCACCGATTGGCAGACCCCGTTCTGCGACGCGCCGGTCTTGGCGGAGCTGCACGCCTCGCACAGCCCGCCGCAGGCCGAGTCGCAGCAGAAGCCATCAGCGCAGTTGCCGGTGGTGCACACGCGGCAGCCGGTGGTGTAGCAATCGCCGCCGGCGGCGTCGTTGCACACGTTGCCCTGGAGCTTCTGCGGCTTGCAGGTCTGGTCGCTGGCGCAGAAGTAGCCGGCCTGGCAGTCGCTGTCCGTCAGGCACACGGACGGGCAGCTGGCGCTGGAGCCCGTGCACACTCTCGGCGCGCAGCTCGGGTTGCCGGTCGAGCCGGCGGACAACAGTGCGCACGTGCCGTCCGTGGTCGCGCCGGTCGCGACGGAGCAGGCGTCGCAGGCGCCGCTGCATGCCGTGTCGCAGCACACGCCGTCGGCGCAATTCCCCGTCGAGCACACGCGACAACCGGCCTGCTTGCAGTCGCTGGTCGTGTTGCAGGTCGCGCCCTGGCCCTTCTGCGCCACGCACTGCCCGCTGGTCGAGCAGTAGTAGCCGGTCTGGCACTGGCTGTCGGTCGTGCACGACCCGGCTACGCAGCTGCCACCGGTACATGTGTACGGCGCGCAGCTGGTGGTGCCGCCGTCCACGCACGTCCCGGAGCCGTTGCAGGCGTCGGAGTTGTTCTGCGTCGTCCCGTTGGCGCAGCTCTGCGCCTGGCATACGGTCCCGGCGGCGTACTTCGCGCACGCGCCGCTGCCGTCGCAGGTCCCGTTCTGGGCGCAGCTCGCCACGGGATCGGTCGCGCACTCGTTGTCCGGATCGGTCGCGGTCGTGACCGCGCCGCACGTGCCGTTCGTGCCGCCGTTCTTCGTCGCACTGCACGCCATGCACAGACCGCCGCACGCGCTGTTGCAGCAATAGCCGTCCTCGCAGTGGCCGGTGGTGCACACGCGGCAGCCCGCCGTCTGGCAGTCGCCGCCGGCGGCATCGTTGCACAGCGCGCCCTGGCCCTTGCGCGGCGCGCAGTGCTGGGTGCTGTCGCAGTATTGCGTGGCGATGCAGTTCGCGTCGACGAGGCACGTTGCGGGGCAGCTGGTTGCGGAGCCGTCGCACACATAGGGCGAGCAGCTCGGGCTGCCCGTCGCGCCCGCGGACAGGATCGCGCAGGTGCCGTCGGTGCTCGCGCCGGCGGCCGTCGAGCACGCGTTGCACGCTCCGGTGCACGCGGTATCACAGCACACGCCGTCGGCGCAGTGGCCGGTGGTGCACTCGTGGTCGGTTCCGCAGGTGGTGCCTTGGCTCTTCTTCGACTGGCAGGTACTGCCGTCGCAGTAGTAGCCCGAGCTGCAGTTCGTGTCGTTGGTGCAGCTTCCGCTCACGCAGCCCGTGCCGGAGCAAGCGTACGGCGAGCAGGAGGTCGTGCCGCTGTCCACGCACGTGCCGGAACCGTTGCAGGTGTCGGCATTGTTCTGCGTCGTGGCGTTGGCGCAGCTCTGCGCCTGGCACACGGTCCCCGATCGCGTACTTCGCACACGCGCCGGCACCGTTGCAGAAGCCGTTCTTGCCGCAGCTCGACACGGGGTCGGCCGCGCACTCGTTGTCCGGGTCGGTGTCGATCTTGACCGCGCGGCACAGGCCGTTCTGGACGGCGCCGGTCTTGGCGATGCTGCACGCCATGCACAAGGCTGGCGCAGGCCGACTCGCAGCAATAGCCGTCCACGCAGTTGCCGGTCGTGCACACGCCGCAGCTCCCGATCAGGCAGTCGCCGCCGGCGGCATCGTTGCATGCGCGCCCTGGCCCTTCTGCAGCTTGCAGCTCTGATCCGCCGCGCAGTAGTAGCCCGAGGCGCACGTGGCATCCGACGCGCAGTTCGCGGGGCAGGC
>CAVZIE010000032.1:0-1210562 GCA_963775185.1 uncultured delta proteobacterium
CCGATCGCACGCGAACGGAGGGGGTTCGTTACGAGGTTGCCACAGGGCGCGTGACGCATCTCGGCACGTTGAGCGATTCCGCTCGTTGGAACGATGCCAGTAAGAGCCTGAAGCATCCCGGCAACCATGGGGCCGTGGCAACCGGCCTGAGCAGCACGCCTTCCGCGCCCGGGGAGTCTACCGGCACGAGCCAGCAGCGTATCATCTACGGCGGCGACGACCGTTATCGGATGGAGGACACGCTGGCGTTCACAAGGCGCACGAACGTGAAGCTCTTCTTGTCGTTTCCCGATGGTTTCGGTCAGGAGTGTAGCGGGACGCTGGTGGACCGGAAGACCGTGCTGACCGCGGCGCACTGCGTATACCCCTGGGGTGACAATTGGCACGGCGGTTGGGCTTCGAGCGTCGAGGTCGTGCCTGCGCTGGACGGCACGTACATGCCCTTTGCCGACACGACCGCAGTCTACGAGTACGTTCACCCCAACTGGATGAACGGCGACGACGATGACTACGACATCGCGGCGCTGACGCTCGACCGACCGCTGGGCGATCTGATTGGGTGGGCCGGTTTCTGCAACGCTGGCGACTCATACTTGTCGAATCAGCGCATCATCTACATTACCGGATACCCCGGAGACAAGGACGATGGGCGGCGCCAATGGAGAGCCGACGACGTGATCCAATCGTACAACAGCACGATGCTCTACACCTACGCGGACACCGCGAGCGGAGATAGCGGCGCAGCAATGCGGCCATGGACCGGCACATATGCCGATTGCCCTATTGGCGTGCTTACCGGGACGAGCACGTACTACACCCAGTACAACAGTGGGACACGTATCAACTCGTCCAACTTCACCTCGATCCAGAACTGGATAGCCTACGGGAACGGATTCATCGACAACGGCGGGGGCCAGAGCGGCTGGCGCACGGTATGAACGGCGTGAACTTCGATGCGCCTGCGATGACGACCTCGGGGTACACCAACTTCGATGGTTTCGCGACCAGAGACGACGGCCACATCTACCACATTTGGACGGACAGCTGGCCCGCGCCCGAAGACATCGGCGGCAACAGCACCGCACAGCCGGCTGCGGTCTCTCGCGCGACAGGCCTGCTGGACGTGTTCTACGTGGACAAGTTCGGTCACATGTTCACGAAGGCATCATCCAGCTCCAACAGCTGGCCCTACTGGCATCCGTCCCAGACCGGTTGGTGGCCTCTCGGAGGAACGCTTTCGCCGACAAGCCCGCCGACGGCGATCGCGCGGGACTCGAACCACCTGGACGTATTCGCACGCGGCAGTGACGGTTCGGTGCAGCATGTGGCATGGAGCTCGACCAGCGGATGGGGCAGCTTCGAGAGCGTCGGAGGAAACTACATCAGCAGCGGCACGGTCGCCGTGGTTTCGCGAACACCCCTGACTATGGACCTGTTCATCACGTCGAGTTCCAACCACCACGTGCTGTGGACGGAGTGGATCAACGGCTATTGGTCCTCAGCTGGTTGGACGGACCTCGGCGGGATCGCCGGCGATAAGCCGGTGGTTGTTTCACCTTCGTCAGACCGCATTGACGTCTTCGTGCGGGGGACTGGAAATGGTTCCCTGTACAACGCCGTCTATGTGAACACGTTTAAATTGATTGGTTACTGGTCAGGCTGGACTTCGCTCGGCGGGCAGACCACCGCGCCGGTGGCGGCGGTGTCGCGCGCGACTGGTTGGTACGACCTATTTGCGCGCGGCACGAACGGCCGCATTTTCACGAAATCCTGGAACGGCTCGACTTGGTGGCCCTCGAGGACGGAGTGGCACGACCTTGGCGGCGACATGGCGGAGGTCAGTGTCACGTCGTCCGGGCCCAATCGGCTGGACGTTCTGGCGCGCGGCTGGAACGACGGGGAGGTGTACTACCGGTTCTGGGACGGACTTTGGTGTTACGATGTCGGCGGAACTGGATGGGATTGCTATTGATGCGATGGACACGGGAGCGCCCTGGCGCCACGTTCTGGCGATCGGGCGTCGGCGCGAATTCGAGATACTTCGGATCGAGCTTCGCCCGCGGATCGTCGCGCCTTAGAGGGTAGGCGGAGGGATCGGACAGCTCCGGAAGATCGCGCGGCGAATCGGTGGCGCCGCAACCGCACAGGATGGCCACCAACGCGATCGTCAGAGCCAGCCAAGAGCGCCTGCGGCTTTCGGCGGTTGCGTGCGCGCACCAGCCCTTTCAAGGTGCTTCGTGACGATCCAGGACGCGCCGTTGCAGCCAATATCGGAGTTCCTCACTCGGCCAGGAGCTTTGCGGTCGAGACGTGGGGCGTGTTCTTGAACCGGGTGCGTTTTGGAACGGGCTTCTTGGGACCGCGAACGGCCTTGCGGAAGCGCTGCCAATCGCTGTGCGCAGCCCATGCGACGAGGTGCTTCGCGAACGTGCGAGGAGCCATCGTATGAAACGGCTTCCACACGTCGTCGTCCAGCACGAGGTCCATGCCGTCGTGAACGGAACGAGCGGCGTTGATGATCGCGAACTCGCTGAGTGGCATCTTCGCCGTTCGCTCGTCGTGGCGTTTCGCAGCTTGCATCGCAGCGTGTACGACCGCGAAGACATTCGCGGCGGCGATGGCGACGCCGAAGCCGAACAGGGCCGCCTTCGGGTAGCCGAGTGCCGCGATCTCGCTCTGCAGGTTCCGCTCGACGTGGGCGAAGAACGTCTCGATCGTCCACCTGCGCCGGTACAGGTCGGCGATAGCAGCCGCTGTGACGGCTCGCGGCAGTTTCGTGAGAACCGCCATCTCGGTGTCGCCATCGCGCGTCGGCGTGTCGAGTCGGATAACAACGCGGCGGAGGCGCAGCTCGGCGCCGCCCATGTGCACCGTGACCCCCTGCTCGAAGACCTCGCCGCTCTCGGTTCTCCCGCAGCGACGCAGCTTGCTTCGGGATTCGACGGGAAGGTTTGCGTGCTGGCGAATGATGAAGTGCGACGGTCGGTTCGCCAGTCCGAACAGGAAGCCGAGCGTGCAGAAGTTGCGATCGGCGATGTACACGTCGCCCGGCTCGGCCGCCGCGATGATCGGTTCCAGCAGGGTTCGTTCCTGCGCGTGACCGTCCTCGCAGGCCACCATCTGCACGGCCAAGCCGACTTCGGGTTCGATCACGACCAGCGAATGCCCGGGCAACGGACCAGCCGCGCATCCCCGAAGAACTTCGAGACGACGCTCGGTCGCCGCAAGGTGATTGCCGTCGAGCACGCGAATCCGGTAGCCCGGCAGCCACTGCTCGGCTGTATCCAGCGCCGTGATCACGGGACGCAGCCTGGTAGCTGTGTGCGCGACGAGCGCCTCGGTCGTCGCCACCTCGACCCCGCCGACCTTGTCATACAGGGCGGTCAGAGAGACGGGCACTTGCTGGCGCATCGCCTGGTAGGCCGCACGTATGGACGGCTGCACACGGCACACGACCAAGGCCGCCACGTCGAGCATCGTCGAGAACAGCAGCTTCCTCTTGTACTGACGCTCCGCGTGCAAGGCGAAGAGGGCATCGAGGGCCGTGGGCTCCAGCGCGAATTCCAGCGCCGCCCTCGCCATCACGGCGACCGGAGCTTTCTTGGTGAATTTCTCGAAGATGTCAGCCATCAGCATGCACCGTTGCATTCCAGAGACGGTGCCCAATGGAAAGCTTGCTCTGCCGTGCAACGGTGAATGGATGCGACAAAGTGCGATATGGATGACATGGACCTACACGCTCAGCACCTTGAAAGGGCTGGTGCGCGCACGTGTGTGTGTGTGTGTGTCGTGGATCACGAAGACCTCCCCATGCGCTTCGAGCACAAAGCCCGCCTACCAGTCGCGAATCGTGGTGTCAAGACTCGAATCCTGGTACCCGTGAGTTGGAGTCATATGACGTGCATCGCGCGAATCGGGCGGGCCGACGTGAAACGACGATTCACGAACGAGTATGGTCCGAAACGTCGAGCGGCCGGTAGCTCGCGACCGGGCGAATCCGGACGCCTCCACAACCGGAGCGCTTCACGCCCGGTTCCGCGCCGGACCGGCAAACAAACAATCGCTCAGAATCAGATGAAGAAGTCGGTGTTCTTCAAGTCGAGCTGGACGCTGCCGAAGTTGGCGCGTAGTCCCGATGAACGCCTTCTCCCCGTTTGCACCACGTCACTCTCCCGGCCACTGCGGGGTAGTCTACGCCGCGATCGAGCCCGGTTCCAGCGGCCTCACCGCGGCATTCAATCGCGCATACGTCGTTCGCGCACCAGAGTTCCCCGGACGAGATCGGCAGTCGCGCGAATCCAGCCTGATTTCTGCAGCGGGCGGGCGGCTCGCGGATCTCCATGAGAGTTGCGTAAGGCGGGAAACCTGGGGCCTTCGCGACGCGTAGTTCCCAGCGATGGCCGACGGAGCGATGTTACCGGGGATGGCCCGTCGCGGCGACTCGCGGACGCGTTGGTTCTGTACCAACGGTGCCGTCCATCGACGCGACGACGGCGTGTTCGAGGTGACCGCTGGCGGCGTGCTGGTTGGCACGTACACGCGCACGGAGCCCGAGCGACGCAACCTGCTGCTGGTCGCGTTGGCGGACAACCCGCTGGTCGCGCTCGGCGAGCTGGCGTGGGCGTTCGGTATGACGACAGAGCGACTCCGCCAGATCCGCAAGATCGCCAGCGACCAAGGCGTGGACGCGCTGTTGGTGCGCCGCAGGCGGGGTCGCAAGCCGCTGAGCGAGCGCGTGAAGAAGCGCATCATGGGGCTGTTCGACGCGGGGCTGACTATCGACCAGGCCTATGCGCAGGTGAAGCGTTCGGTGAGCCGCGCGAGCGTAGGCCGCGTGCACAAGCAGTGGGTGGCAGGCGGCGGCGCAAAGCCGCCCGACGCCGCCGCGTCTGCACCGCGCCAGGCGAAGCTGTTCGACGACGCGCCCGACGAGGTGGTCGTCGCTCGAAAGAGACGGCCACCACGCCGCAACCGTTCGACGCGGCGGCAGCCGGCGATCGTGCTGGGGCCGACGCCGCCGGCGTTGTCGCTGGAGGACGCGCTGGCGCTGGGAGGCACGCACGTCCAGCACCTCGGCGCTTGGCTGATGCTCGGCGCGCTGCACGCGGCGGGGTTCTACGACGACGCCGAGCGGTTCCGGTGCGAGGCCGTCGGCGCGCAGGCGCTGCGCGTCACGCTCGATGTGATCGCGATCGCGCTGACGGTCGGCCAGCGTTGCGTGGAAGGCGTGCGTCGTCTGGCCACGCCGAGCGCGCCCACGCTGCTTCGCAGCCGTCGCAGGCCTTCGCCCAACTGGGCGCGCGACCAGTTGCACGCCTACGCGGACGAGGGGGCGGTGCTGTTGCATCTCTCCGAGGCGCGTCGTCACGCGATGGCGCTCGCCGAGACCCACGCGGACCGGGTCGTGCTCTACGTGGACAACCACCTGCGCTCGTACACGGGCAAGCACGTCATCCGCAAAGGCTGGCGCATGAAGGACAAGCGCGTCGTGCCCGGCTGCACGGACTACTACGCCCACGACGCCGCGGGTCGCCCGCTGATGCGGATGGATGCACCCTCCCACGACCCACTTGTCGATGTCGTTCCGCGCATTGCTCGATTCGTCCGCGAGCAGATCGGGGACGCGGCGCCACTGCTGCTTGTGTTCGATCGCGCGGGCGCCTACCCGAAGCACTTCGCTGGATTGCGCGACAACGGCTTCGAGTTCGTCACCTACGAGAAGAAGCCGTACCCCGCGCTGCCGACGACGGCCTTCGAGCGCACGCTGAGCTACCGCAAGGAGACGATCCGCTGGACCGAGAGGGCACAGAAGAATCTGCGACGTGGTCGCGGTCGTGTCCGCCGCATCTGCCTGCTGACACCCGAAGGCGCGCAGGTCAACATCCTCGCCGTCTCGTCGGCACCGGCGCCCGATCTCGTCCTGGCGTTGTTGCATCGGTGGGGGCGACAGGAAAACCAGTTCAAGCACGGCAGCGAGCGGTGGGGCATCAACCAGCTCGACGGGCGACGCGTCGAGCCGTATCCCGAAGATGCCGTCATCCCGAATCCACGCCGGCGTCGTCTGGACCGGGACCTGCGCGAAGCGCGCGACATCGAAGCCGAAGCCCTGCGCCAGCTCGCGCATCTGCCGCGCGATCACCGGCGCCGCGAGCGGCTCGAGCAGACCGCGAAGGAGGCCTTCGCGCAGCAAGCCGAACTCGCGGCGAGACGGTCGGAGGCGCCCAAGCGCGCGCCGCTTCGCGACACGGAGCTCACCGGCAAGCTGCGCGTCCACACGGGTCGCTACAAGGTCATCGTCGATACGATCCGCATCGCGCTCGCCAACATCGAAACCGACCTCGCCGCTTTGCTCGCGCCGCACCTGCGCAAGCCGAGCGAGGCGAAGAAGACGCTCGCCAATCTGCTCGCCGCTCCCGGCGTGGTGCGCGCCACGGACACTTGCATCAGCGTCAGCCTGCAGCCGCCTGGAACGGCCCGGGAGCGGCGGGCGTTCCAGGCGCTACTGAAGGCCGTCAACGCACGACGTCTCAAGCTGCCCGGCGATCCGTCCGGCCGTTCCCTGCGCTTCCGGATCGCAAATTCATGAGATCATGCCGGGGGAACTCTGGCGCACGCACGAGCCGGATCCGGACAGACTCCGGCGCTGTCGAGCGCGCGTTCAGTGCGTGTCGAACAGCTCCGCCTGCGCCGGCTCTCCGAGCCTTCTGCGGATGACCCGGCTCTTGAACTACGGCGGTCCGCGCGAGGGGGCGAGCGTGGGCGGATCGGTCGGCTCGCCGAGCCACTCAAATAGCACCCCTTCGGGTATCACGAAGCGCGTCGCTCGATGCCGGCGCCGGTCATGACCAGCGCCTTGAGCTTCATCCTGCCGCCGCACTTGTCGCAGCGCTTGACATCACTCGCGACGCGCTTCGTGATACCCGAAGGGGTACACAACGCTTCTCGTCCCGCGGCGTCCCCTGCGCTCGCGACCGTCGCGGCGTGAAGCGAGAAGCCGCCCTCGGTGGCGCAGGGCCTTGCTGAACGCGAGCTGCGCTCCGGCTGGCAACGTGATGGGATCTTGTCGGTGAAGCGCGGGACCGGCGGGGAGCGTGCCCTGCGTGGACGCCACTGCGAGCTGGGCGAGCGCGGGCTCGGCTTCAGCAAGGGCGGTGTCGCTGGTGACGACGCTCGCGCCGCTCTCGTCGTCGACGGCGATCACGCCCTTGCGTCGGAGGAGCGCGAGGATGCACCCGGTCGGGTGGTCGGCGTTCGTGAGGCAGGGAAGCGAGCAGGCTGCCTTCGAGGATCTCGCGGACACGAAGTCCATGAATGCTTCGTACCCCTGGGTCGCGCTCCGGAACCTCCGCGGGGCCGACATACGCCGCGCCGCCGCGCCGGGTCTGCCGTTCGATCGCGCCGTCTTCGAACTCCTCGAAGAGGAGATACCGCGCCGCACCGACATCATCACCGCCCCCGCCAGCGCTTCGCGTCGACGATACCTTGGCGTCGCTGGAGCTCCCGCCTCGAGACGCCCGCGGTGCGCGCTATCGAGGCCCGCCGCCCGGCGGACCTACCAGACAGTGGAGACGCGCCGGTTGCCGGTCATGCGCTCGTCAGCGGTCAAGAGCGGCACGCCGAGCCGCAGCGAAGTCGCCGCGATGAGCCTGTCGTGCGGATCGACGAGATCGCGCAGCGTCCGCGCTTCGTCCACGTCGCCACGGGTCAACGGCTCCATCACCACGCCTTGCAGCGCCTCGAGGGCGTCCGTCCAAGCGGTGTAGCCGGCGGTAAGGCGGATGGAACCTTCATCGTGCAGCATCGCGATCTCCCAAAGGCTCACGACGGACACGACAATCGACGAGCGCCCGGCGCGAAGGCCGTCGATGATGCGCCGGCCCGAACGCCCGAGGCGCTTCTGCTCGCCTGCCGCGAACCAGAGCACGGCGTGCGTATCGGCGACGTAGCGCTTCACCGGTGCGATCGCCGCGCGCGCGACGCGGAGGGTTCTGGTCTGGGCCTTCCAACTCGAGAGCGCAGGTCACGAACCACGTCGACCAGATCTGCCGGGTCGAAGTCGAACTCGACCGCGAGACTCGCGGGGCGCGACGCCTGCCGCTCTTCCTGCGCGATGTCGCGCGTGCGGACGATGCTCGCCACCGGCACGCCGCGTCGCGTGATGTCGACGCGCCCGCCATCCCTCGACACCGCGTCGATGATGCCCGGGAGACGCTTGCGTGCCTCGCTTACGCTGACGGTCTTCGCCACGAGCCAAATGTACAACCCACGATGTACAAGTCAAGCGCGCCGCGGGATACCGCGCCTGCGCGGATCCAGGCGAGGAACGCGCGGCGCGCGGCCGGCTCGAGCGTCACGGCGGCGAGCCTCGTCGTGTACGAGAACCTGTCCCCGACGCTGTCGCGCATCCCGCAGATCCCGTTCGCGGACTGGGCGCTCGACGCGCACAGCGACTTCGCCGCGATGTACTTGACGCGCTTCGTGATACCCGAAGGGGTACACAACGCTTCTCGTCCCGCGGCGTCCCCTGCGCTCGCGACAGTCGCGGCGTGAAGCGAGAAGCCGCCCTCGGTGGCGCACAGGGCCTTGGTGAAGGCGAGCTCCGCTCCGGCTCGCAGCGTGATGGGATCTTGTCGGTGAAGCGCGGGACCGGCGGGGACCGTGCCCTGCGTGGACGCCACCGGGGCAAGCTGCAAGTCCGGGTCGCATCCGGGGGGGAGCTGATGTTGGTCCGGCGCGGTATCCCGCGGCCGGGCGTGCAGCGGTCTGTTGGTCAATTGTATTGACATTCGTGGTCGGCTACCTCGCAACAGAGTACTTCGTCGCGCGTTCGTGCCCTTGGGTCTTGATCGCGTGCGTAGCCAGCAGCTTCTTCACCGGCAATGCGAGCTCGCGCGTCCCGACTCCGAGCGCGCGAGCCAGCTGCTCGATGCTGCGCCCACCTTCGCGCGCGATCTCCTGGTACACGCGCGCGGCCGTGGCCGAGATTTCAGCGACGCTCCGCCGACCCGAATCGCGCGAGGCACGATCTTGCCGGCGCGGCGGTAGCGTGAACGCGAGGCTGTCGGCGATCTCTTCCGAGCGCTCCTGTAGATGTCCCCCGGTTCTCGCGGTACGGCGCTTCGGCGACGTTGAGGGTAGCGAACGTAGCAGCCTGGCGCCGACTTCGCGCCCTTCACCCTGGGCGACGCGCACCAGCAGGCGCTCCTTGTCTCGAGACGACAGGGCGCGGACAAGGCGCTTCATCGCGGCGAGCGAGGGCACGGCGATGGCAGCGCTTCCCTCCGCTGCGGCATCGATGAGTGCGCGGTCGATGTACAGGAAGTCGGCGAACGCCTCGAGGGCTGGCGAGAGCTTGCCGAGACCGGGCGGACACGGTGGTTCCGGAAGCGTGTCCTTGATCTCCTTGTGCTGCAGGCGCAGCAGCCAGCCCAGATACAGGGCACGATGATCGCCACTCGCAAGCTCGTCGCGAATTGACGCGATGGACGAGAGCAGGCCCGCGCAGTCCCCCTCGTCGTTGCCCTCTTCGGGGTCGATCTGGAACGTCAGCACGACGTGCTGTCCGGCCGAGCGGGCCGACGCGCTGCCTCCTCCGCAATATCGCTTCACCAGCCGGGTATCGATCGCCTTGCGCGACAGCCTTAGCATGACAACCCGCGTGCCCCAGTTGGCGAAGTACAGGTGCGCATCGAAGTAGCGGCGCATCCAGTCTTCCGGCGATGCTTTCAGATCACCGAAGTTGTAGTGGTTCACGAAGCTCGTGGGAGTGATCGTCGCGCGTGTCGAGCACGCGCGCAGATCTCTCATCTGCTCCGGTGTCAGCCGTCGATCGATCGCGAGGAACTCGTAGTACTGGTGCTCGCTCATGCGGATGTTCGATCAAAGGGCCAGATCATCTACGAACTGGACGTCCGAGCGCCCGTAGAGATAGCGCAGTCCGTGCTTGGGCTCACCCTTCTTCGTCCAGGGGCGGAGATCCTGGTCGAGGCAGCAGAAGCGCACGTCGTTGCAGCCGGTTCTGCGAAGACGCTCGCCCTTCACGAGCTTCGCGAAGGCAGATGGCAGGCAAGTACAATCCGATCTCCCCGGCGGCGGCGCGCTCTACGAGGACTTGCGCATCCTTCGTCCGACGATGCGGGGGTGCGCAGAACTCGTAGACCCAGTTGCTTTCGACCAGGACGGCGATCACGCCGCGCGCGGTTTCAGGACGACCCGCCCGTCCACGATCGCAGGCACGATGTGCTCGACCACCGCGCGTCTTGCCAGCGGGTCCGACGGGACAGCAGCCGGCAGGTCAGTGGGATTCCCGCTGCTTCGCGTGGGGCAGCGCGCGTTCGCTTGACCTGCTGCGCTGCGGTTTGAACGCGAGGAGTGCGGCGAGGCCGGCGACAGCATCGTCTACGAAGGCATCGACATCGTGGGAGGTCTGTCGTTCGACGCCGCCGGCAGGTACGCGCTCGGTGGAAGCACGCAGAGCTCCATCGATCTGAGCGGCGGGAAGCTCCCATTCGCCGGCGGTCGAACGGACCGCGATTCAGATCACGGCGAGGTGTTTCCTGGTCGCGCCGACGATCGCGGACAGCGGGACGTTCCCGTCGAAGGTGGCGAACCGGCCGCGGTGCCCTACCGACAGGGCGAGGAGGTACAGATCGGTGACCTGCTTCGGTCCATGGATCCGCCCTCCGTCGGCGACGCCGCGGTCGAGCAAGCTGACGTCGTCGGGCCAGAACCGATGCTCGGACCGCTTGGTGGCGTTGGCCAGCCGCTCGACCACGGCAGCGGCTGGGAGCGGGTTGGGGTAGGCCGGCTGCGACATCACGCGGACGCAGCCATTCTGGGTGATCGGGCACGACGCCCAGCCTCCCGCCACGTTTGCCTCGAGCCACTCGCGGGCACGCGCATGATGCACGTGATCCTCGTCGAGCAGTGCGATCAACACGTTCACGTCGAGCAAGGCGCGCGTCAATAGGCGTCCTCGTCGCGAAGGTTGTCGATGATCTCGTTGGTTACCACGCCGCCCCGGCCGGCAAACGGCTTGAAGCCCAAGAACCCGGCCGGCTCTCGCACGCGACGCGCCGAGGGCGTAGTCGCAAGCCCCTTCCGTGCAAGCTCCGAGAGCACCTTGCCTGCGGTCTTGCGTTCGCGCCGCGCGCGCTCCTTCGCCGCCTGCAGCACGTCATCGTCTACGTCCAGCGTGGTTCTCATGCATCTGATGCTATTGCATCTCAGCATCAAGTCAAGCGAGGGCGCCTGCCCCAGTTTGCGCGCGGGCCGACAGGAAACGCGACTCACCGCGGTCATGGCCGTTTGCGATCGCGCCGGCCGACAGGAAACGCGGCTCACCGCGGTCAGGCCCGTTTGCGATCGGGCGCGCCCCGGACCGCAGGATACCGCGCCGGACCGACAAGACGGCGATCAGGCGCGCGGCGCCTGCTGCTGGCGGTGACCCGCGACGCTGCGGCGCATGGCCGCCCACACGAACAGTTGTACCAGTCCGAGGGCGGCGCTCATCGGGCGGCGCTCATCGGGACGTTGCCGATTGCCTCGTAGGCGGCTGGGTTGGCCAAGGTGGAGTCGCGCGAGATCGCCGCTGGGCTAGGGCGCGGCGCGGCGGGCGATGCCGCCGCGCGAGCCGGCGGTGAGAATGTTGTCCGGGCCGGCGCCCCACAGCCCGATCGCGTACCAGCTCAGCTTCTGGTCCGTGGAGACGCCATTGTGGCGGACCTTCAGGGTGTCGGCATTGGCGAACCAGACGTCGGAGTCGCCGCAGCCGGAGATGGTATCGGCGTCGCCGGCGTCGTAGTCCTGCGTCCAGCTCGTGCCGTCGAAGTGGAAGCCGTCGGAGAGGAAGCCGCTCACCCAGATGTCCTGTGGCCCGCTGCCCCACAGGCTGCTGAAGGCGCCGAAGCTGTTCGGTAGCGTGGTGGCTGTCCACTTGGTGCCGTCGTAGCGCGCGACGCCGCCGCCGGAGGCGATCCACACGTCCGTGTCGGAGCTCGCCCACAGCGCGTCCGGCTTGATCGGCGGCGCGGCGACGGGGACGAGCTGGCCCTGCACGTAGTGTGCGACGGTCGCGTAGCGGGCGAGCCACAGATCGCCGGGACCGGTGCCGGACACGCTGTTGAAGGCGTTCGAGTCCGTGAGCACGACCTTCCACGAGCTGCCGTCGAAGCGCGCCAGATCGCCGCTCGAGGCGACGGCCCACACGTCCGCGGCGCCGGAGCCCCACATTCCGAGGACGTCGGTCGTCATCGGGCTCTGGGCGTCGGTCCACGCGGTGCCGTCGAAGTGCTTGAGCTTGCCGCCTGCGCCGCCGACCCACACGTCGTCCCACGCCGAGCCCCAGGCGGCGTGCCAGTCGGTGAGGTCCGGCTTCGCCAGCGTCCACGCGGTGCCGTCGCCGCGCGCCGGCAGCACCTCGTTGTCCACGCCGGCCCAGAGATTGCCGGCGGCGCTCTCCCAGATGGCCCGGACCTGCGAGCCGGCCGCGACGCCGGTGGTGAGCGAGGCGCCGTCCCAGTGGAGCGTCGTGCCGTCGCTGGTGCCGAGCCACACGTCGCTCGCGCCCTTGCCGCCGATGGATGTGACGTCGGGCGGCGAGCCGGGCTGGATCGCGGACGAGAGCGCCGAGCCGTTCCAGCGCTGGATCAGGGCCTTGCCCTGGCCGTCGTCACCGGCAATCCACACGTCGTTCGCGGCGGCGCCCCAGATCGCCGCGACGGACGCGCTGCCCGCGAGCGCGTGCGGCGTCCACGTCGAGCCGTTGTAGTGATACAGGGCCTGGTCGCCGCCGATCCACACGTCGTTCGCGGCGAACGCGCGGACGGCGTAGAGCGCCTGCGTCGTGGGCGACGTCACGGCGTTCCAGGCCGTGCCGTCGTAGTGCAGGATCGTTCCGCCCAGCCCGACGGCCCAGACGTCGTTGGCATCGACCCCGTGCACCGCGTGCATTGCCGCGCTGGTGATCGCCTCGCTCGACCAGGCCGTTCCGTCCCAGTGGTAGTAGAAGCCCTGCGAGGCGTAGAAGCCGCCGACTATCCACGCGTCATCGACCGCGGCGCCCCACACGCCGTTCAGGGGCCATTGCAGCAGGCCGAACTTGGTCACGCTCCACTTCTGGCCGTCGTAGTGGAGGATCTCCTCGTTGTTGCCCACCGCCCACACGTCGGTCGCCGAGATCCCCCAGATGGCGCGCACGATGCCGCTGGCCGGCAGCGGGTTCTCGAAGCACCAGCCGTCCGGGCTGCACGCGCCCTGCTGCGCCACGTGCGCCCCCGCCGGGCTCGTCACGCAGGCGGGCGCCGTCGTCACCTTGCCGCCAGTGCCGCCAGTGCCGCCGGTGCCGCCGGTTCCACCCGTGGCGCCGGTTCCGCCGGTTCCGCCCGTGGCGCCGGTTCCGCCCGTGGCGCCGGTTCCGCCCATGCCACTGCTTCCCCCGCCGGCATCCGTGCCGGCCGCGCCGCCGGCGCTCGCGCCGCTGCTGGTGTCGCTGCCGCCGCAGCCGGCGAGCGTGAAACAAACCACCAGGCAAGACGTGGCGGACGTGCGCGCGATCATCTCGATGTATGGATACGTCGGCGTCCGGCGGAGCTTCCCGCTCATGGTGTCCTCGCTTCGCCGGGGAGCCGGCACGAAAGGACGCATCGAGATTCGCGCATGAACGACGTCGGTTAGTTCTTCTGACCGGCCGCGATCGCCAACTTCGCCGCCGTGTCCGTGCTCACGAGCTCGACGTACGGCGGCAGGAGCTTGGCGAGCGGCGTGAACGAGTTTTCCAGGTTCAGCCCGCCGTCGCTCGTCATGTACACCCAGGTGACCGTGCCCTTGGGGTAGCCGGCGATCTCGTCGGCCATCTTCTGCGGGCTGTAGAAGTGCGGATCCGCGTCCTTGTCGACGCCTCGCCACTCGCGCGGCCGGAACAGCGCGAGCTTGTGGCCGTGCGGGCCGGAAAGGATCTCGTAGAAGCGCTCGGCCGGCCACCACGTGAAGGTAGGGAACGAGTACGGCACGTTCACGGGGAACACGCCGCGGATGACGCCGTTCGTCGCGTACTTGGGCAGGAAGTGTTCCTCGGCGTCCGGCCAGGTCCCGAGCCAGTCCCAGTGCACCGTGCCGGTGACGCCGAGGTTGCAGGCGTCCGCTTCGGTTTCCGTGACGAAGCGATCCTGGTCGTCTTCCGCGAGCGACGTGGGGTAGGCGTACAGGTGGCCGCTGGGCGGGAGCGCGAAGTAGTCCTTGCCGGTCTGGTGGCTCTGCTTTTCGTACCAACCGAGCAGGTCGGGCGCGAGATCGGCGAGGTGCGGCGAGATCGTCCACGTGAGCGGCGGACACGCGCCGCTGTCCGCCTGGCAGTCGGCGACCCGCTGCTTGAACCAGTCGTATCGACCGGTCATCATGTACCGGACGTTGTCGCCGTCGCCCACGACGAACGCGACGTACGTCTTGCCAGGGTCGTACTTGATGGGCTCGAGCTCGTTCTGCGTGACCGCGGTCGCATCCGCGCCTGGCGTGCGCGTGGAGAAGAAGGACAGGTTACCCGTCGTGCTGGCGATGGCGCCCATGTTGCGCGAGTCCAGGCAGCGCGTCTGCGCCTCGTACAGATCGCCGCCGGCGACGTTCCACGAGCTGTTGTAGCCGTACACACCCAGCGGCGTCGGCCAATTGCCGGCGTTGACGACGCTGCTCAGCACGTCCTTCTCCGGGTTCCCGTCGACGCAGCCGTTGATCAGGTACACCACGAACAGCTTCCGCGAGAACACGAAGTCGACCAACGCGGCGTTGATGTCCCGCGTGATCGCGGGGTTCGCCGCGTCCTTCGGTTGCCCCTCATAGCCGGGGTCGATCATCGCCAGACCCGTCGTCTGCGCCCCGTACTTGTCGAAGACGTACTGGGTGGCCAGCGCGGGCGTGTTCTTGTCTTTCAGCTCCGCGACCGCGTCGAACGCCACGTTGCCGCAAGACACCGTCAGGCTGCCGTCCAGCGGAACCGCACCGAGCGCCGCCGCGACCGTCAGGATGTTCGGCAAGAGCGTCTGCTGCGCCGTGTAGTCGTAGCGAACGCACGTGGGGAAATCCGTCATGCACGTGTTCAGGAAATCCGACGCGCTGACGGTCGCGGTCGGCTTCAGGCCGAGCTCGTCCAGCCATGTGGCGTCGTGCGGGTCCGCTTCGATGTACGCGGACCCGCCCGCCTTGCGATTGTTCAACCCGACACAGGCCCGCACCGCGAGCTGGAGCGGCGCCGAAGCGCTGGAATCGATCGTGACGACCGTGAACTGACTGGACGCCGCGCCCGCGTCCGCGCTCGCGCCCGGTGCGTCGTGCGTCGGGCACACGGGGCTCGAGCCAGAGCTCGACTGGCTCGTCCTTGCCGCACCCGGCGACGACGAGCGCGCACGGGACAAGCGCCAGCAGGGCGCGCGACAACCAGCGACTCGGCTCTCCGATCATTTGGCGGGTAGTCTACCCCAGACCTTGCCGCGCGGGCGCAGGCGCGCGGGTCGGCGGGACCGCTGGCGTTCGTGCCGTCGTTCCAGAAGGGCAACGACGGCACAGTTGCCTTCCGCGCACCGCCGCGCGAAGCCTTCGCCATGACTCGCTCGCTCGCCGTAGTGCTGGCTCTTTCGATTTCGATCCTGGGTGGTTGCGGTAGCGACGACTCGAGCGGCAGTGGCGGCAGCGGCGGCACGGCTGGCAGCGGCGGCACGGCGGCAGCGGCACCGGCGGCAGCGGCACCGGCGGCAGCGGCACCGGCGGCGCCGGCGGCACGTCCAGCGGCGGCGGCGCCGGAACCGGCACTGGCGGGAGCGCTGGCAGCGCTGGCAGCGCCGGCAGCGCCGGCAGCGCCGGCAGCGGACCGACCTGCGGCACGGGCGCATGGACCACGTACGGCCACGATGGCCAGCGCACGTCCGCGAGCGACGGCTGCATCAGCGGGACGCTGACGACGCTGTGGGGCTACGAGCCGGTGCCTCCCTCGGGCAAGGACGTCTCGAAGCTGTGGGGTCCGGTCGCGTCCGCGGACGCGGCGTACCTGCACTGGGCCGCGACGATTCCGCCGTACGTCGGCACGACGGCTGCCGACCGCATCGACACGACGGGCAAGCGGGTGTGGACCTTCGATAGCGGCAGCGATGCGAACTTCGGCGACTGGCCGTCGCTGTGGAAGGACCGTCTCGTCCTCGACTCCGACGGGATCTACATGCGCGACATCGCCACGGGCGCCAAGGCCGCGGGCACGGGTGTCGACTGGTGGGGGCAGAGCATTCCGACCGACAGCGCGCTGCTCCTGGTCGACACCAGCAAGGCCGACGGCCCGGGGCTGTTCGTCGCCGCGCTGGACGACAAGGCGGCGGTGCTGTGGAAGCAGAACGAGCAAGGCACCCAGTGTGGACAGGGGCTGACCGACCAGACGGGCGGCATCGCACTCGACGGCACGACGTTGTTCTACGCCCCGCGCTATGCCTCGGGCTCGACGGTGCAGCCGAGCTTCGCGTCCGGCGTGTACGCCTTCGACACGACCGCGAGCGGCGCGAAGATCTGGAGCGTGGCGACCACGCCGGCCTCCGCGATCAGCGCCGCCGGCGGGCTGGTGTTCCTCGTGGAAAAGCCAGCGAGCGCGTCGGCCAAGCTCGTCGCGCGCAAGCAAAGCGACGGTTCGGTCGCCTGGTCCGCGGATCTTGCGAGCGCCGCGGGTGTACAAGCGCCGGCCATCGCCGGCGGCACGGTGATCGTGGGCACCCAGGGCGGGCTGTTCGCCTACGCCGCGAACGACGGCACGCCGCGCTGGAATACGCCGAAGCCGAACGGCTACGCGGCGCCCGCCAGTCTCACCATCGACAATGCCTGCGGAGGCCCGCAACCCGTGGGCAACCTGCCGGACACCGCGATCGCGATCGCCGGGGGCAGCGCGACGCTGGTCGTCACCCAGGGGAAGGAAGTCTTCGTGGTGTCGCTCGTCCGACGGGCAGGTCGCCGCGCCCGTCACACCGGACGCCGTGACGGGCACGCTCGTCGACCCGATCATCGTCGGAAAACGCGTGTACGTGGTGGAGCGGGCGACCTCCTCGCCCTCGCGTCTGATCGCGCTCGAAGCTCCGTGATTGATGCCAACCCACGCCCGCGTCACGCAGGCCTGCTGCCGGCCCGGCGCGGTATCCCGCGGTCCGCCAGGCGCGGTTCCGCGCCGGACCGGCACCAGATCCCTGGCGCCCCGGATGTCCGGAGAGCGGACCTGAAGCGCCGCAGAACCATCAAGACTCCTGGATGTCCGCCGCGACATTCGATACCGCCGTCGCTCTTCGTGAAGCACACGGTATCTCCGCCGGCAGCGATGTCACGGCCAATCGGTGTGGCGACAACGGCGGCATGAGCGGTGGGTCGAGGTCGTGGCGCTTCGTGGTGACAGGCACAGGTACACAACAGGCCGATGCCCACCAGCGAAGATCGCACGCAGCATCGTAGCGAGTCCCACGCCATGTGCGCAACGGACCGAACGCTCGTACGCCTTACTGGATCTGCGAGTTGATGACGTTCGCGGGTCCGCTGGCGATGACGTAGAAGCCGGGCAGGCCGGGCGTCTCGAAGGTGCCCTTCGGGTTGAGCCGCGTCGTCGAGTCCTTGATCGTGATGCTGCCCGTCTTGTTGTTGCTGACGAAGAACACGGCGCTCCCGCCCTCGTTCGCCTTGCAGTTCTCGATCAGGCTGCTCTCGAGGTTCATCACGATCTCGTTGCCGTCGTTGTAGATGGCGCCGCCGTTGCCGCCCAGGCCGCTGTTGGCGCCGTGACCGACCGCGTCGTTGTACGCGAACCACGAGTTGAGGATGTTCCACGAGACGCCGATGCTGCTGAGCGCGCCGCCGTTCGCACAGTGGTTGCCGAACCCGGACTTTCCGCCAAACGTGCTGTTCACGATCCACACGGGCCTCGCCGGGCCGGCGCCAGCGGCGACCAGATAGTCGAGCTTGCGGATCGCGCCGCCTCCCAGATCCGAACCGAGATTGTCGCAGATGTTGTTGAAGAAGCGGCAATGCTCGACCTTGAGGCTGCCGCCCTGCGCGTAGATGGCGCCGCCGCCTGCGCCGTTGTTGCTGCCTTCGGGGATGCCCACCGCGCTGCCGTCGACGAACGCGAGGTTCTGCACGACGAGCTGGGGGCCGGGATTGGTGTTGCAGTCTCCCGACCCCGTCGGATACCCGCCGTGGGAGTTGTCGCACGTGGACAGGTACAGGATGCGCCGCTGCCCCTGGCCGCTCAGCGTCACCAGATCGCCGCCGTCGATGACCACCTTCGAGACGTTGTTGTAGACGTTTGCCGTCTCGGTCAGCTTGATGGTCACCGGGTCCGGCCCGCAGTCGAAGGTGATGACGCCGCCCTTCTTCACCGCGGCCACGAACGCGGCGCTGGTGCAACTCGCTGGCGTGCCCGTCCCGATCACGGTGGTGGGGTTCGACACGTCCTCGGGCTGGCCCGCTGCGGGGATGGTGGCGTTGCCGCTCGCCCAGCCCGCCGGCGGCCCGTCCGCGGAGTTCGTCCCACCGCTGCTGCCGCCCGTGCCGCTGCTGCCGCCCGTGCCGCTGCTGCCGCCCGTGCCACTGCTGCCGCCCGTGCCACTGCTGCCGCCCGTGCCGGCACTGCCACTGCTTCCGGCGCTGCCACCGCTTCCGGCGCTGCCACCGCTTCCGGCGCTGCCACCGCTGCCGGCGTTGCCACGCTCCGGCGCTGCCACTGTCCGGCGCTGCCACCGCTGCCGGCGTTGCCACTACTGCCGGCGTTGCCACTACTGCCGGCGTTGCCACTACTGCCGGCGTTGCCACTACTGCCGGCGTTGCCACTACTGCCGGCGTTGCCGCTGCCGCCGCATGCCGTGAACGCGAAGAGCGCGACAAGCGTGGTGATCGATGGCGATACCTTCAACATCCCCGAATGCTATCGCTACGGGCGGCGTGCGTGCAACGCCGCCCGCGAAACGCCGCAGCGCGCGCGAGTGTTTCGCCCGCCCACTCGTCCAAGCCCGCGCGACCGACCGGGACACGTGACTGGAATTCGTAGATCGGGAAGCGCTCGAGCCCCGTGCTGGACCAACGTCGTCCAGGGCGCGCCGCTTTCCTCGTGGCTCGCCGACGCGTGGATCCGGCGCCGACGTCGAGCCCATCGCCGAGGGCCTACCAAAGCTGCGGTTGCCCCGTCGTTTCTGTCACCGCGAGCCAGAGCCCGCCGTCCGGGTTGACCTGCTTCTTCCGACCTGCGACGAACGCAAGCGGCACGTGCGTGAAGATCCGATGCATGCGACCGATGACGACGTCGGTCTTGCCTGCCATCGCCGCATGGACTGCGTTGCGGGCGAGGGCGTCGCAGAAGATCGCGTCGTGGGCGTTCGCCGGGACGCTGCGAATCATGTAGCTCGGGTCGATGTACTTGACGGTCGCGGGGATCTTCTTCGCTTCGAAGTGGGCGCTGATGGCATCGCGAAGGTACGTGCCGATGTCGAGCCCCTTGCTCGCGTAGCGAAGGTTGCCGGACGGATCCCGCACAGCGCTTCCATCGACAAGCCGGCTCGCGCACCCCTCGGCGACCACGATCACGGCGTGACGCCGGTGCTCGAGACGGGCGGCGAGGGCGGCGAGCAGCCCCGTGGGCCCGTCGAGCATGAACGGCACCTCCGGGATGAGGCAGTAGTTGACGTCGCGGCTCGCGAGCGTCGCGGCCGCTGCGATGAAGCCGGCGTCGCGCCCCATCAGCTTGACGATGCCAACGCCGTTGAAGGCGTTGAGCGCCTCTGTGTGCGCCGCGTCGACGGCGAGGCGGGCGAGGTCGACCGCCGTGTCGTATCCGAACGTCTTGTCGATGAACTCGATGTCATTGTCGATGGTCTTCGGTACTCCGACGATAGCGATCGGCAACGCGCGCCGTTGGACCTCGATCGCGATCGCTCGCGCTCCCTGGAGCGTACCGTCGCCACCGACCGCGAACAGCATGTCGATCCTGTGGCGAACGAGCGTCTCCACCATCTGCCCGACATCGTGCGCGCCGCGCGACAGCCCGAGCATGCTTCCGCCCTGGCGATGGATGTGCATGACGTCGGCGGGGACGAGCGACTGAGGCTCGAGGTTGCTCGCGGGGTCCAGCCCTTGGAAGCCGTAGCGGAAGCCGAGCGTCGCCGACGCACCATACTTGTGGTGAAGCTCGAGGACGATCGACCGGATGACGTTGTTGATCCCCGGGCAGAGGCCTCCGCAGGTCACGATCCCGGCGCGCACGTGCTTTGGAACGAAGAAGATTTTCTCGCGCGGCCCAGCCTTCTCGAAGAGCGTCGACTGCGACAGCGGGTGCCCCGCGCGCGTCTCCACCTCATAGGCGACGCGCATGTCATCCGGGACGTAGTCGGGCACCCAGTCGCCGCGACGCGTCGAGAGCTGGAGCGGCGAGGGAGTCTTTCGCTCGCCGAGCGATCTGACCACGAGCTCGCTCGAGGTGATGTTGCCGGGGGGTAAGGTCTGACTCATGGTTGGCCCGTCATGACCCGCCCTTGGCGGGGAGTCTACGCTGCGGTCCGGCTCGGCGCTCGTCCCGGTCTCGGTTCCGCGTCGGACCGACATCCCAGGAATTGTCGAAAATAGTCACAGCAGCCCTGGCTTGGCGGCTCTCCAGCGGGCCAGCTCGGTCTCGAGCAGCGCGACGTGCTCGCGCTCCTCGGCAGCGAGCTCGCGGTAGAGCTCGTGCTCGACCGAGCCGGGCGCGGTTTCTTCGCCGCGCCCGGTGAAGAACGCCACCGCGCGCTGCTCGAACGCGATCGCGATCCGGAATAGATTCGCCGGATCTTCCGGGCGATTCTCGACGCCTGCGTACACCGCCGCGCGGTCGACCCGGAACGCGTCCGGGGGCTTGGGCACATCCACGTGGTAGCGACGCGAGAGCGTCGCCATGTGCTCTTCCTCCATCGCGGCGAACTTGCCGAAGAGCTCCTCGAGCAATGGCTCGCTGCTCTCGGCCGCGGCACGCTTGTAGAACGCCTGCCCGCCGAGCTCGATCTCGAACGCGGTGCGGATCGCGTCGAGCGCCGGCGCTGCGTCGATCTTGCGCGGGTCGAGCACGCCGAGCTTGCCGCCGCACGCCGGGCACATCCCGTACGGGAACGCGAACCCTTCGCTCACCTTGCCGCAGTCCGAGCAGCGCCACTCGAGCGTCGCCGACGCGCAGCAGACGTACTCCTCGTCCGCCTCCAGCGGTCGGTGGCACTTGGGGCACAGCTTGCCGCCGGCCGTCGTCCCTGGCCGCGTCACGAGCTGTACTCCGTCGGTCTTCGGCGTCGGCGGTTCGAACGCGTCGATGGCCTCCTGCGACACGGGCCAGCGCTTGCCGCTGTGCAGGTACGCGGCGATTCCCTTGGCCGCCCTGCGCCCCGCGCCCATCGCCAGGATCACCGTCGCACCCCCGGTCACGATGTCGCCACCCGCGAACACGCCCGGCAGGCTCGTGGCTTGCGTCGTCTCGTCGGCGACGATGTTGCCCCACTTGTTCAGCTCCAGGCCCGGTGTCGACTTCGTGATGATCGGATTGGCCTTGGTGCCGAGGGCGTAGATCACGGTGTCGCAGTCGATCTCGAGCAGCTCGCCGGTCGGCATCGGCTTGCGACGGCCTTGCTCGTCCGGTTCACCGAGCGCCATCTTCTGCACGGTCATGCCGCGCACGCCGCCGTCTTCCCCGACCAGGATTTCGACCGGCCCGTGCAGGAAGAAGAAGTCGATCCCCTCTTCCTTCGCGTGGCGAAGCTCCTCGACTCGCGCCGGTGCCTCGGCCTCGCTCCTGCGATAGACGCAGCGCACGACCGGCGAGCCGAGACGCTTCGCGACGCGGAGGCAGTCCATCGCGGTGTTGCCTGCGCCGATGACGACCACGCTCTTGCCGATGTTGATCGGCGTGTCTTCATACGGGAACTTGTCGCCTCCCATGAGGTTCACGCGCGTCAGGAACTCGTTCGCGGAGTAGACCTGACCGGCGAACTCGCCGGGGATGCCGAGAAAGGCAGGCGCACCGGCACCCACGCCGAGAAAGACCGCTTCGTAGCCCATGCTGCCGAGCAACTGCGCGACGCTGAAGGTCTTGCCGATGACCTTGTTGGTCTCGATCTTCACGCCCATGTCCTGGAGGCTCTGCACCTCGCGGTCGATGATCTCGCGCGGCAGGCGAAAGCTCGGAATACCGTAGCGCAGCACGCCGCCGACGACGTGCAGCGCTTCGTAGACGGTCACATCGGCGCCGAAGCGTACGAGGTCTGCCGCGGCGGCGAGCCCCGACGGGCCCGACCCGACGATGGCCACCTTGCCGAGCCGCTCGGACGGGGCGATCTCGATCGGGCTGGCGTTGCGCGGCGGGGCGTTGTCGCCGACGAAGCGCTCGAGCCGTCCGATGCCGACCGACTCCATCTTCTTGTTGATGACACAGTGCGCCTCGCACTGCGACTCCTGGGGGCAGACGCGACCACACACCGACGGGAAGATGTTGGACTCGTAGATCACGTCGCGCGCGCCCTCGTAGTCGCGCACGAGCAGATGCCGGATGAAGCGCGGGATGTCGATCCCCACCGGACAGCCGGAAATGCACGTCGGCTTCGCGCATTGGATGCAGCGCTCGGCTTCACCGAGGGCTTGCTCCAGGGAATAGCCGAGGTTCACTTCCTTGAAGTTCGTGGCGCGCTCGGCCGCGTCACGCTCGGGCATCTTCGTCTGCTCTTTCGCCAGCTCCTTGAGCTTCTTGTAGTTGCGCTTTTGCTCGTCGAAGAGTTGCTTTTCCAGGTTGCAGACGTGTGCGTAGTCCTGGTTGGCGCGCCCCTCCTCGAGCTTGAAGCGATGCTGGCGCGCGACGAGCGCGGGGAAGTCGACGAGGTGGCCGTCGAAGTCGGGTCCGTCCACGCACGCGAACTTCACCTCGGCGCCGACCGTGACGCGGCACGAGCCGCACATGCCGGTGCCGTCGACCATGATCGCGTTCAGCGACACCATCGTCCTCACGCCGAACGGGCGCGTGGTCTCCGCGCACGCGCTCATCATCGCCAGTGGTCCGATGGCGATGACGAGGTCGGGCTTGTCGCGCTCGAGGAGCTCTTGAAGCGCCTGGGTTACAAGGCCCTTCTTGCCGTAGCTGCCGTCGTCCGTGCACACCACGAGGTCGTCGCAGTGCGCGCGGAAGCGATCCTCCCAGATGATGAGCCCGGCGTCGCGAAAGCCGATGATCCCCGTGGTGCGGTTGCCTGCCGCCTGGAACGCGCGGAGCTGCGGGTAGACGGGCGCCACACCCAGACCGCCACCAACGAGCACGACGTGACCGACCTTCTCGATGTGCTGCGGCAGCCCGAGCGGTCCGACGAAGTCGAGGAACGTGTCGCCTTCGGCGTAGCCCGACATCATCTCGCGCGTCGTCTTCCCGAGCGCTTGCACGACCATCGTGATGGTGCCGCGGTCGCGATCGAAGTCGGCGATGCTCATCGGCACGCGCTCCGACCGCTCGTGGAGGCGGAGCATCACGAACTGCCCGGGCTGGGCCGCGGTCGCGATGTCGGGCGCGTGGACCTCCCACAGGAAGGAGACGTCGGAGAGGACCTGCCGGCGGACGATCTTGTACATGCTGCAATTCGCTGGTTGCGCCGTGTTCTAGCACTCTCGGGGCGTGGACGGCGTGGGCAATCGCGACGACAGCTCGTGGACGTCAAGCCCCGGTCCGAGTGGCGTTTCGCGTCGGCGTGCGCGCGTCGGCTGGGGGCTGCTAGCATCGCCGCATGTCGGGGCGGTACGCATGGGCACTGCTGGTTCCGTTCGTGGTCGCGTGCGGCTCGACCGACGCCGCGTCGGCCAACGGCGCGGGCGGCGCCGGCACGGGCGGCAGCGCCGGTATGGGTGGCAGCGCCGGCGCGGGCGCATGCAATGGAGCGAAGCCGGGGCCCACGAACACGGGCGTCCCGCCGGGCACCGTGCTCGTGCCCAGCGACTCGATCACCGTCGACACCGACGGCGCCGTCGTGGAGGGCCTCGACGTCAACGGCGCCATCACCGTGCTGGCCAACGACGTCACCATCCGCAACGTGCGGATCACCAGCGGCGACTACTACCCGATCCGCTACTTCGACAACGACAACACCGGACTGGTGGTCGAAGACAGCGAGATCATCGGCACCAGCGGCGACGTGACGTCCGGCATCTCGTTCGCGAACTACACCGCGCGCAGGTTGAATGTCCACGGCAGCGCCGACGGCTTGAAGGCCGACGCCAACGTGACGATCGAGGACTGCTGGATCCACGATCTCTCCAACGGCCCCGGCGAGCACAACGACGACGTGCAGTCGACGGGTGGCAAGGGCGTCACGATCCGCCACAGCGTGCTCGAGGGCGCCAGCAACGCCGCGGTGCAGACCGGCGACGAGGGCGCCGCGACGGAAGACTTGAAGATCGAGTGCAGCTGGCTGAGCGGCGGCGGCTGGACGCTCAACATCCGCGGCACCGGCGCGACCGTGCCAAAGAACACGCGGATCCTCGAGAACCGCTTCGGTCGCGACGCCGGCTACGGACCCTGGACGATCGACGATCCGGCTCCGACCATCATCGGCAACGTCTACGACGACAACGACGAGCCGATCCCGCCGTAGTCCGCGGCTGGCATGGGGAAGGGGATGCCGGTCCGGCGCGGAACCCCGCGCTACGGCGCCGCCGCGGGGCACACGGTCGCACGCGTCAAGAAGCCGCCGGCGTGGAGCGTGGCGAGGCTCTGCAGCGTCTGCTCCAGCCGGGCTTGTCCGTCGCTGTCGAGCAGCGCCTCCACGGTCGGCGCGAGCCGGCGCACCTCGGCGAGCCACGCGTCGGCGCGCGTCGCATCGGCGCTGCCGGAGAGCGCCGCGGCGGCGAGCATCACGTAGCCACTCAAGCGCAGCGCCGGGTCGGCCTCCGTTTCCACCCACGGCGCGATCGCGCCGGCGTCCGCCGGCACACCGGCGCCGCTCCGCACCAGCTCGTGCAGACGATCCGGCGCCGGGTCCAGGCCGTCCGGCTCGAAGAAAGCGAGCGGCAGCTCGAGCCGTCGCGCGATCACGAGCGGAACCCGCGCGATCGGATCGCTCCATCCCGGCGAGCCGCCGCCGGGCAGCAGCTGGTTGTCCCGGGACACCTTCACGCGACGTGTCCCTGTCTGGCGCGGCGCGTGGTGCGCACACGGGCCGCGGCACGGCGGCTCCCGCGCGAAGATGGGCTCGTCCACGACGCGCGTCACGCGCACGATCGCGTAGGTCGGCGTCGGTGTCGTCGGGGCCAGCCGTGCCAGGACCGCGCTGTCGCCGATCTCGCCGTCCTCGTCGAGCGCTCCGGCCAACGCGGCGAGCATCGCGCCGCTCGCCGGGCGCCGCTGCACGCGAAAGCAGCTGAAGAGCGCGGCCGCGTCGACGGCGAAGCGCGCGTTGGTGCAGCGGCGCGCTCCGACGCTGCACTGGATCTGGACGAAGGCAATCCGGGCGCCGCGTTGCAGCGCCGCGGCGCCGTCGAAGCGCGTGTCGAACACCGTGACGCTCGCGCCGCCGCGGACGCGGGCGATCGCGCGCGCGCCGACCGATGGGGCGCCCGAGGTCGGTGCCGCCGGATCGGGAACCCGGGCGCGCCCGCGACCGGCGCCGGAGTTGGACGCCGCGCCGGAGCCGGACGCCGCGCCGGAGCCGGACATCGCGCCGGAGCTGGACACCGCGCCGGACCTCGCGCCGGAGCCCGCCGCGCCCGGGCGCGGCGCGGTGGGGCGCGGCGGCGGCTCGCCGGCGCACGCGACGAGCCCGATCGCGAGCGCGAGCGCCGCCCACGCTGCCCGCGGTCGCGCGAGCGCGCGTGCACCGTCGATGAGGGTGGCGCGCATCCCCACGAGGATGGCGTGATCCGGAGCGGAGGCAAGCCCCGCGGCGGCGTGAAGGGGCTGCCGGTCCGGCGCGGAAGCGCGCGGCGCTCGCTGCGGCTCGCGATGCGCCGGGAGCGCGGGGAAGCGTTGCGGTTCGCGGCGCGCGGGGAGCCGAGCAGGACGAGTCCGCCCTGCCCATCGGTTCGTGCCGCGAGCACGCTCCGCCGCGTTCCGGCTGCTTCGCTCCCGCCGCCGTGCAGGTCCGCCTGCGTGCTCTGCGCCCGGCTGCCCGAGGCGGTAAGCGTGCGTCCTCGCGCCGCACGCCCTCGCCCGGCTACGTCTCCGCGCGATGGGCTTGAAAATGTGACCATGGACGCTGCCCAAGGAAGACGAGTACGCGTGCGCTTGGCGCGCGGTCCGCGGCCAGGAGGTCGTTGAACATGGGATGGGCAAGGTTCGCCGCCGGCGGGGCGGCGGGTGTGTGCGTTGCTCTGGGGTTCGGCGCGTCGGTGGGGTGCTCCAACACGGCTCGGCCCGAGGACCCACCATCGCTGCCCGTCGCACAGGCGGGGGCACTGGGCGGCGCCCAGGCGCTGGCTGCCGCAGAGGACGACTGGAAGCGACGCCTCGCCCCGCGCGACGACGGCTTCAAGCTCGACGGCTCGTTCGTGACGTCGCCGGGCTGGCGCGCGTCGCGCGTTCGCCCGATCGCCCCCGTGGGCGCGCGATTGCCGCCCGTCGCAGCGGCGCCGTGGAGCATCGGTCTGGGCCACAGCGAGGCGTGGCAGACGACCTGGACGCTGGCCGGTGCGGCTTCCAGCGCAGCGGCTGTCGATCGCGGCCGCGTCGCCTACCCGGACGTGCTCGCGTCCACCGACGCCGTGGTCGTCACGGACGACAGCTCCGCGGAGCTGTTCCTGCTTGTCCGCGACGCGCGCGCGCCGCGCGATTTCGTCTGGGACGTCACGCTCCCCGCGGCGCTGCCCACCGTGGAGACGGAGCGGGACGGAAGCCTGGTGTTCGTCGATCGCAGCGGCATGAACCGGCTGCGCATGCCGCCGCCAAAGCTCGTGGACGCCAACGGGCGGTTCCGCGCCGTGCCGGCAACCTGGAACGACGGCAAGCTCGCGTTGCACGTCGATCCTGCGGGGCTCGCGTACCCGCTGCTGGTCGAATCCCATCATCCAGGCCGTCGCTTGGCAGCAGATCGCGCAGGGCGGAGGCGAGGTGACGCCCGCCACCGACGAGACGGCGCTCGCCGTGCTCGGGACCAAGGTCGTGATGTTCGGCGGCGTCACGTCTTCGATACTGAACGCGAACACCTACGAGTTCGACGGCACGGCGTGGACGCAGAAAGCTCCGGCTCACTCGCCGCCAGCTCGCCGCAGCCACGCGATGTCGACCCTGGGCAGCAAGGTCGTGCTTTTCGGCGGCTACACGAGCACGTCTCCGTACAACCTGAACGACACCTGGGAGTGGAACGGGACGGACTGGACGCAGCGCACGCCCGCGACCAGCCCGAGCGGGCGCTACGGCCACGGCATGGCGACCCTGGGCAGCAAGGTCGTGCTGTTCGGCGGCTGGCAGGGCTCGAGCAATCTCGTCGGCGACACCTGGACGTGGGACGGGACGAACTGGACCAAGCAATCGCCCGCGACCAGCCCGAGCGCGCGTCACGACTTCGGGATGACGACCCTGGGCAGCAAGGTCGTGCTGTTCGGCGGCGACATCGCCTGGTACGGCAGCTGGGACAACCAGACGTGGGAGTGGGACGGCACGACGTGGACGCAGCGCTTCCCCGGAACCTCGCCTCCGAAGCAGCCGCCCGGCGGCATGGGCAGCGTCGGCAGCAGCGCTGTTCTCGCGTTCAACTGGGCGGGCAACAGCGTCAGCTACGCGTGGGATGGCGCGAACTGGGCGGACGTGTCCAGCCCGCATGTGCCCGCCAGCGCAATCGCGGCAGCGAGCACCGGAAACAAGGTGGTGGCGGTCGCGAAGGGCTCCGCTGTCGAGACGTGGATCTGGGACGGCACGGCTTGGGCGCGTCGTCTGCCCGTCAAGCATCCGTCTGCCCAGACGAACGCCATGATGGCGACGGTCGGTCCGAGGACGTACTTGCGTGGCGGGGTGTCAGGCGAGTTCTGGGATCTGACAGGCGGCGTCTGGTACCAGGATGTGGGCGCGCCTCTCCCCTTCAATCAATACGCCAAGTGCATGGCGGCTGCGGGCAGCTCGCTGGTTCTCCTGGGCTGCTATTACAGTGCATGCACGACGTATCGATTCGACGGCGCGGCGTGGAGCACCGGGCCGAGCGGCACGTTCCAGTCCCCGAGCTGCGCATCGGTCGGCGATTCGGCGATCCTCGCCGACCAGAACGGCAGCACGCCGAGCGCCTGGTCCTGGGATGGAGCGGCGTGGAACACGATCGCCGCGCCGGCGATCACGAGCGGGTTCTCGTGGTTGACCGGCGTCGGAGCCAGCGCGGTGGGCAGCGCGAACGGACCGATCTGGACCTGGGACGGCAACGCCTGGTCCAGCAAGACGCCCTCCACCAACCCCAGCATCAACCAACCCGAAGTCGCTGCTGTCGGGACGTCGGTGCTCGAGCTCGGCGAGGACGGCAGTGGCGCGTTCAAGGCATGGGAGTGGGACGGTACGGCCTGGTCACCCCTGAGCCAGTCGTCGACACCGCCAGCGCGATACGCCTTCGGGCTCGCCACCACGGGCACCGGCGTAGTGATGTTCGGCGGCGCCGGCACCAGCAGCGCGCTCGACGACACCTGGGTCACCACGGGCGTCATCACGGCGGGCGCGCCGTGCGCGGTGGACGCGGACTGCTACGGCGGCTCGTGCGAGGGCGGCGTGTGCTGCGACACCGCGTGCACCGGCACGTGCAAGTCCTGCCGCGCGAGCAAGACCGGGCTCGCCGATGGCGTCTGCGGCAACATCAAGGCGAACACGGATCCGGATAGCGAGTGCACCATGCTCGGCTCCGGAACGTGCCAGACGTCGGGGCTCTGCAACGGAAACGGCGCGTGCCAGAGCAACTCCGGCACGGAGTGCGTGCCGGGGTCGTGCGCCGGCACGACGGTCGCCGTCAACCCGCGCAAGTGCAACGCGAGCGGCGCGTGTGTCGCGGGGACGACCACCGACTGCGCCCCGTACATCTGCGAGGGCGTCGCGTGCCGCACGACGTGCAGCCTGGATTCGCAGTGCCAGAGCGGTTACTTCTGCGACGGCGGCAAGTGCAGCCCGGTGGGCGGCCAGGGCCAGGCGTGTACGGCGGACGCGCAGTGCCCGTCCGGGCACTGCGTCGGACGGCGTGTGCTGCAACACCGCGTGCAACGGCACCTGTGAGGCGTGCAGCGCCGCGGCCAAGGGCTACGGCTCCGACGGGACGTGCCAGTCGATCCAGGCCGGCACGGGATCCGGACAACGAGTGCCCGCAGACCGACCAGTCCACGTGCTCGTTCACCGGCATGTGCAACGGCCAGGGCGAGTGCGCATTGCATCCCCAGGGCACCGCCTGCGGCGCGACGAACTGCGCGAACGGCTTGGTTACCGGCGATGTCTGCGACGGCGCGGGGGCCTGCATCAACGCGCCGAGCGGCATCGCGTGCTTCCCGTACATCATCTGCGGCAGCGCGACCGAGTGCGCGAGCTCGTGCGCCAGCGACAACCAGTGCACGGCGTCCTACCACTGCGATCTCTCCGCCAGCCCGGCCGTCTGCGTCGCCGATCTGCCGGACGGCTCGCAGTGTCTCAAGGCGTCGGAGTGCGCGTCGGGCTTCTGCGTCGACGGCGTGTGCTGCGACACGGAGTGCAGCGGCCAGTGCGAGGCCTGCAACCAGCCGCAGACCATCGGCGTGTGCACGGCGGTCACCGGCGATCCAGCGAGCTCGCACGCCGCGTGCAAGCAGGATCCGGGCGGCGCGTGCAGCGGCACGTGCGACGGCGCGAACCGCCAGACCTGCACGTACCCGGGCGCGAGCACGGCTTGCGGCTCGACGTGCACGAGCGGCTCCGTGACCGCCAGCGCGTGCGACGGAAACGGCAGCTGTGTCGGCGGCGCGCCGAAGAGCTGCGGCGCCTACCAGTGCGACAGCGCCGGCGCGTGCCGCACGACGTGCAGCGCCGAAAGCGATTGCGCCACGGGCAATGTCTGCGGTGCCGACCACACGTGCGGCCCTGCGACGTCCACGTGCGACGGCGATCACACCGTCACGCACGCGGACGGCACGACGTCGGACTGCAGCCCGTATCATTGCCAGGCCAGCGGCACGTGCCCGAACAGTTGCACCAATTCGGTCGATTGCCTGGACGGCTACTTATGCGCCGACTCCGCGTGCCAGGCCACGCCAGCCGCGCCAGCCGCCGACAACAGCGGATGCAGCTGCCGGCTCCCGGCGTCCTCGCGTGGCGCGCGCAACGTGTGGCCGCTGGCGCTGCTCGGTGTCGGCCTTCTGCGGCGGCGACGGCGCGCACGTCGGCGCCGGTAGCGCCCGCACGTGCTGCGCCGCCGGGAGACGCTCGCGCAGCGGGGTTCCGCGCCGGACCGGCAGCAGGCCTTTCCGGCGGGGGGCGCCGCGCGCTACCATCGGGGGATGGTTCGATCGCTTGGCTTGGGAGTCGTGCTTGCGGTGGCGGTCGCCGGTTGTGGCGGGAGCGACAACGCGGGCGGTACCGGTGGTGCGAGCGGGGCGGCCGGAGCAGCCGGAGCGGCCGGGCAGGCGGGCGCCGCTGGGCAGGCAGGGGCAGGGGGCGCGCCGGCGTGCACGCTGCCGCCGCGGGACTTCTGGACCTGGGATCTGACGGTGATGCCGCCGACGGACGTGCAGGTGAACGCGACCTGTGTCGCCGCGACCGACCACGCGTACGTGTACGTCGCCACCGACACGTGGAACGCCGGCGACGTCACGCAGGACCAGATCGACCACATCGCCGACGCGTTCGAGAAGCGGACGCCGGCGGACGCGACGCGCGGCATCTACCAGACCGACGTGGACACCTTCGGTGCGCCGCCGGATGTGGACGGCGATCCGCACGTGGCGCTGCTCTACTATCCGATGGGGTCGTTCAAGGGGCAGAGCTTCGACGGCTACTTCCGGGACTCGGACGAGTCGGCGGGCGCGCACTCGAACCAGATGGAGATGCTGCACCTGGACGCGACCGGGCCGAACGCGCCGGACTCGGACTACATGCTGGGCGTCGTCATCCACGAGTTCGTGCACCTGGTGAACTGGCAGTACGACACGTCCGAGGAGGGCTGGCTGAACGAGGCGCTGGCCGAGTCGGCGATGACGCTTGGCGGCTACAAGACGGACGTGCCCGCGGGCATCGCCTACGCGCGGGCGACCGCGACCACGCCGCTCGTGGTGAGCGGCTACCCGGACTACGGCGCGGTCTTCAGCTGGGGAACGTACATGCTCGATCGCTGGGGTACGGGCGTCCTGAAAGACGTGCTGCAGGATCCGGCGCACGGCACCGGATCGGTGGAGAGCCACCTGCCAAGGCACGACGTTCCACGAAGCGTTCGGCGATTTCATCGTCGCGAACCTGGTCAACGCGCCGGCCGTCGGCGACGGGCGCTGGGGCTTCAAGTCGGTGCAGCAGTCGGCGATCGGGCACGAGAGCGCCGCGACCATCGACAGCGCGGATCACGCGGACAACGCCGTGGCGTGGGGTGCGCGCATGTTGCGCTTCACGCCGTCGGGGGCCGGCACGCTGTCGGTGACGGTCTCGTCTGCCGATTTCGCGAAGCTCCTGGTGTACACGGTGCAGCTCGATCAGGCGGATCCGACCGGGGTGGTCGTCACGCCGCGCCCGCTGTCGGCCGCGAGCACGTCGTTCGACGTCACACTCACCCACGCGCAGCTCGTGGATCTCGTGGTCGCGGTGGACGGCGGCAGCGCGCTCGCGGCGACGAGCGGCGCGCCGGTCACGGATTTCACGTACAACGCGAGCTTCGCGCCGTGATCGCCTGGCGATGGGCCTGGGTGTTGCCGCTCGTGTGGGGCTGCTCGAGCTCGAGCGCGGCAGCGCCGGGTGGCCCGGACGGCGCTGCCGGCAGCGGTGGCGCGGCCGGAGCCGACGCGGGCCCCAGCGGGCCGAGCGTGCTCGCGCCCGGCGACGTCGCCGAGCTTCCGGTGTCGGGCAACCGCGCGAGCGTGCGGCTCGCGACACCGTCGGGCGACGAGCAGTTCGTGCTCGTGCTCGCGTCGACGCGCTTCGACACCGGCGTCGCGGACTCGGCCTATTCGCTGTCCACGGCCGCGGCGCCGGATGCGCCGCCCGCGCCGCTCGCCGACGGCTGCTCGCTCGGCACGGATCCGTGGCAAGCGACCGTGGTCCCGCCGGAGACGCCGCCGAGCGGCAGCGCCGTGGGCGTGGGTGACACGCGTGCGCTAACCTCGTACAACGGGCGCTCGGGTCCGAGGCGATCCAGGCGAAGGCGATCGCGGTCGGCAAGAGCGCCGTGGTGTGGGCGGACGTGACGCCCGCGCACCCGGCCAACCTCGACGCGACGTTCGTCGACCAGTTCCTGTCCGACTTCGAAGAGACGATCCTGCCGCGCGAGCGCGCGGTCTTCGGCGTGGAATCGGACCAGGACGGCGACGGCCATGTCGCGCTGGTGTTCACGCCGCTCACCTACGAGACCGCGGTGGCGTTCTTCACCGGCTGCGACCTCGCGAACCTGTCGGGGTGTCCGGGCTCGAACCACGGCGAGTACCTGTATCTCACGCCGCCCGACGCGATCGCGCCGCCGTACAACACGCCCGCGGCGATCAAGGAGATCCTCGCGCACGAGTGCTCCCACTTGATCCATTTCAACCGCAAGGTGCTGCGGAACAAGCTCGGGAGCTGGCCCGACAGTTCGTACCTGGTCGAGGGCGTGGGCGGCTTCGCACAGGACGCGGTGGGTCCGCAGGCCGGCAACCTGTACGTGACGCAGGCCGGGCTCGACGGCATCGACCAGTTCTCCCTGGCCGACACGCTGGTCGATTTCACCCAGTACGACGCGCAGCGCGACGGGGTGCTGCGCGGCGGATCGTACCTGTTCGTGCGCTGGCTCTACGACCGCGCCGGCGCGGACGCGGCGAACGCCGACGGCAGCGTCGCCGGCAAGGGCGGGCCGGCGCTGATGCGCGCGTTGCTCGACGTGCCCGCTTCGGTGGCCTCCGCGCTGCCCGCTGTCGCGAAGGCGTCCGTCGCCGACATCGCCACGGACTTCTACACCGCGCTCGCGATGAGCAATCGCGACGAGATCGGCGGCGTCGCGCCAAGCAACGCGTGCTTCGCGTACCTGCCCGCCGGCACCGATCCGATCTGGGCGCGCCAGCGCGGCTGCGACGTGCACGCGCAGTTCCACGGGATGCAGATGAACGGCCCCGCGATCCAGCCGGCGGCTTCGGCGGACGGTCAGCTGCGAGCGGGCGGCGTCGAGTACGTGGAGCTCGACGCGACCGCCGGTCAGGCGGAGCTGGACGTGACGCTGACCGTCGACGCCAGCGCGCTGCCGCGGGTGCGCGTCGGCCGGATCCGCTGAGCTTGCGCGATCACGTCACGCGACGGTCGCCCCACAGGCGCACGCCGCCGGTCATGCCTTCGACGTTCTGGAAGATCTCGACGTTCGCCGGCAGATCGATGCGGAGCTTCTTGGCGTTGCCGCCGCCGATGTAGAGCTTGTCGTAGTTGAAGATCGGAGCGAGCGTGGCGAGCACGCGGCTCATGCGCTTGTTCCACTTCTTCTTGCCGACGCGGTGCAGCTCGGCGTTGCTGATCCGGTCCTCGTAGGTCTTGCCCTTCTCGAACGGGTGATGGCCGAGCTCGAGGTTGGGGATCAGGTGACCGTCCACGTACAGACCCGAGCCGAGCCCGGTGCCGAGCGTGAGCACGAGCTCGACGCCGTGCCCGGTGATGACGCCATAGCCCTGGAGATCCGCGTCGTTGATCACGCGCGTCGGCTTGCCGGCGATCTTCTCGATCTCGCTCTGCAGGTCGTGGCCGGCCCACAGCCCCGTGTCGAGGTTCGGGGCGGTCTTCACCACGCCGTGGGCGACCACGCCCGGGAACCCGACCGACACGCGGTCGAACGCCGTCTGCCGCGCTACCATGCCGCGGATCACGTCGAGAATCGCGTCCGGGCTCGCCGGGTGCGGCGTGAGCTCGCGCATCCGCTCGGTGAGCGGCTGACCCGCGCCGTCGATGACGATCATCTTGATGCCGGTGCCGCCGACGTCGATCGCCAGGGTGTTCAGTGTTTCGTGCGCTCCGTCAGCCATCGCCGCTTCCTCCAGGGGCGATTCCACGTCGCCCGCGCCCGCCAGCCTAGACGAACGACCGCGCGCTCGCTACCGTCGCCCGGGACCCGCGGTTTGCGGGGTTCGTGTTGCGTTGGCCTGCCGAGTCCTCCTGGTTGGATTGTGCGCGCTGGTGGCGGGCTGCAAAGGGCCGGCGCCAGGGCGCCAGCCATTCCGCGAGGTGTTCCCGTCGGAGGCGACGCCGCCGACGGCGGAGCCCGCGCGTCACGTCGCGGCGCCGGAGCTGGCGAAGGGGGCGCGGGCGCGCTGCCTGGCGCGCATGGCGGATCTGCGGCGCGCGCCGGCTCTCGACGGCGCGCCGGCCCTCGAGGCGCATCGCGCGGAGGTGCTGGCGCGCGCCAAGAGTGTACCGGTGCTTTTCCGGCGTACGCCGCGGATCGCCCGGGACGCGGGCGCGGAGGTCGAGATGTACCGCGCCGAGCTCGCGCGGAGCGCCGCGCCGGGCTGGGAGCTGGCGAAGCTCTACAAGTATCTGGTCAATCGCCCGGAGCTGTCCCGCGCGCTGCTCTTGCGCGAGGGCTATCTCTACGCGGACTCACCGGCGATGGCCGCTGCGCTCGCCGAGTACGTCGAGCTCCCGCTGGTATTCCGCGAGCCGTCGCTGGTGATCCAGCGCGGGAGCCGGCTGCTGCACGCGCACAGGAAGGGGCTCGGCTACGAGTACGTCGACGGGCCCGAACACGGCGAGCGGGCGCATCTGCTGCTCTTCGACCGCGTCTGGGTCGAAGGACACGAACCGGGGCCGGCGTTGCACCTGGACGTGCGGGAGCTCGCGCACACGCTGCATTTCGATCGCATGCGGGTCGAGCGCATGACCGCCGGCGCCCTGCTGGCGGACCTCCGCTACGGCGACGTGTGGGTGAAGAGCGTGATCGCCGTGCGCGACACGCACCTGTCGCTCGAGTGCGAGGTCGTGCCCGACGGCGCGGAGGAGCGCCTGGCGACGGCGCAGAGGCTCGCGCGCCGCGCGGCGCGCGTGGTCGCCGCCGAGCGCGACGCGATCAACGAGCTGGTGAACGAAGCGCTGCCTTTCGACGAGCCGCGGACCGAGCACGGGCAGCAAGACGGCAACCTGCGTCCCGCGTGGATCTGGGCGTACGACCACGGCTGGGACTACTACACGTTCAACGACGACACGTATCGCGTGTTCGATCTCCGGGGACGTCCGATGCCGCCGCAAGTGTGCATCGACTTCGTCACCGACACGCTGGAGCGCGCGAGCGGGACGTGGTGGCGCCCGAGCGACAAGCAGCGGCAGCGCGTCGAGGGCGGCCTCGACTTCAACACCATCGGCATCGAAAATCGCCGCAGCGTCGACGCATTCCTGCATTTCGCACACGCGCATCCGGAGTGGTTCGATGTCTACGAGCTCGCGCCGGAGGAGCGCGTCCCGTTCATCCAGCGCGATCGCTTCTTCTCGCACCTGGCCGAGCACGAGGATCGCTACCGGCCCGGCGACATCATCGCGATCCACGGGCTTCGCAACGACGGTCAGGTGCACTGGCACTCGTTCTACGTCGCGGAGTCCGATCCCGTCTCGGGTATGCCGACGCTGCTCGCCGGCAACGCCGGCCACCCGCGAGTGCGCCCCTGGGAGATGGTCATGCGCGCCGCGCCCCTGCGCAGTATCCGCGCGCGCATCCGCCCGCGGCTCGACTGGATTGCGCCGCTGCTGTCCGGATCGGGCGGCGCCGTCGCGAGTGGCGCCGCGCACGACGCCGCCAGTCCGATCTAGCGCGTTGAAGGTCGACGTCGCTTCACGCGAAGCATGATCGATGAACGACGACTATCGCGTCGACACCAGTCGACGTGTCTTCCTCAAGCTCGTGGCGGTTGGCGCCGCGCTTCCCGCGTTGGCTGCGTGCGGCCCGGCGGGCGTCGGTCCGGCGAGCTTCGGCGATGTCTCGGGTGGGAACATCGCGGATCTGCCGGTCGGCAGCCTGCGGGCGCTGGACGGGCAGCCGGTCTGCATCGGGCGCGACAAGAAGGGCGTGTACGCGATGACGCTGACGTGCTCGCACCAGGGCTGCAACATGGCGGTCCAGGGCCAGGTGTCGGCGAGCGGGATCTACTGCGCGTGCCACGGCAGCCGCTTCGACGCGAACGGCAACGTGTTGAGCGGTCCCGCACCCGACGCGCTCCAGCACTTCGAGGTCACCGAGGACCCCGCCGGAGAGCTCACCGTCCACGGCGGCTCGTACGTCGACGCGAGCAAACGCTTGGCGGTCTGAGATCGCTGCGGGGGATTCCGCGCCGGACCGACACCCCGGCGTGGTCGCTGGTGGAGAATGCGTCTACACTCGTCGCTGGGCGGAACCGGATCCGCCCGTCGACGACGAGGCTTGTATGCGTTCTTTCGCACTGGACTTGGCGCTGGCTTGCTTGGCGCGGACGCTGGGATTGGTCGTGGCTTGCGGCTCTGGACGGACGGCGGGACGGCGAACGGCGTGCACACCGGCACTGGCGGTACCAGCGGACTCCGGCGGGAGCGGCGGCAGTCGGAGAGCGGCAACGGCGGGAGCGGCGGCACCGCGGCCGACGGCGGCTTCAAGATCGACGGCGGCGGCAGCGGCGGAGGCGGCCAATGCAGCGCCAGCAAGCCGTGCGAGGCCGGCGTGTGCGTCGCTGGGCAAGTGCTGTGCGAGCGCCGCGCAGGCGTGCGGCGACAAGTGTTGCGGCGGTGGAGAAGTGTGCCTCTTCGATCAGTGCGTCGTGCCCGGCAAGGTGTGCCAGACGCAAGCGGACTGCGCGTCGGGCGAGTATTGCGAGACCGCGCTGGGCGCCAAGCGCCGACGGCGGCGCGCCATGTCGGACGCCGGCGGAAGCACGGACGGCGGTCGCGGCGTGCACGCAGCCGATGGCCGACGAACGGTCGCTGTCTCGCGCTGCCGCCGAAGTGCGACGCCGACGGCGGCGCGCCCGACGGCGGCAGCTGCATCCAGGACTGCGAGTACCATCCGCCGGTGGGTTCGCTCACGGCGGTGAAGAAGTGGCAGTGGGGGCTCGACAATCCGCCGGTCGCCGAACGCCGACTCCGCTGACGTGTGGGCCACGCCCACGGTGGCGCGTGTGTACGACGCCAACTGCGACGGCAAGGTCGACGAGAGCGATCCGCCGGACGTGATCTTCGTTTCGGGCAACGTGAACAGTCGAGCCAGTGCGCGGGCAATCCGTCAACGACGCAGTCCGATGGCACCACGGCGTGCCAGCGCGGCAAGCTTGCGCATGCTCGACGGCCGCACCGGGCAGGAGATCTGGACGGTCACCAAGCCCTCGGCGAGCAGCCTGGGCTTCGCGGGCGCGTCGGTGGCTCTTGGCGACATCGACGGCGACGGCAAGCATCGACATCGTCGCCATGACCGGTGAAGGGAAGGTCGCGATGGTCAGCGCCGACGGCCAGGTCGATGCGCATCAGCGACAAGCCCGAGGACCAGGCGGCCAAAGGCAGCTTCGGTTGGGGCGGCGGCGTCGCCCTCGGCGACATGGACGGCGACGGCCATCCGGAGATCGCGTTCGGCCACTGCCTGTTCGACACGAAGAACAACGCCATCACGCTGCAAGTGGTGCGGCACGCGGCGGGCACGGGCGGCGGCAACAGCCACCAGCTGTCGTTCTTCGCCGACCTCGACGGCGACGGTCAAGCAGGAGTTGGTCGCCGGCAACACGGCGTACAAGTACGACGGCGTCGATGCTCTGGAACCAGTCGTCGCTGCCCGAAGGCTTCAACGCCGTGGGCGGACTTCAACGGCGACGGCAAGCCGGAAGTCGTGCTCATCAACAGCGGCAAGTTGTGGATCCTCGAAGGCGCGACCGGCAGCCGTCGAGCTGGGTCCGCTGACGCTGCCCGGCACGGGCAACGGCGGGCCGCCCGACAGTGGCGGACTTCGACGGCGACAAGAAGCCCGAGATCGGCGTCGCCACCGCGAACCTACTACTCGATGCTGAAGCCCGAACTACGCGACCAACCCGCCGACGATCGAGGTCGTGTGGCAGACGCCGAACCACGATTTCTCGTCGTCCGTGACGGGCTCGAGCGTGTTCGACTTCCAAGGCGACGGGCGAGGCGGAGGTCGTCTACAACGACGAGTGCTTCCTGTGGGTGTTCGACGGCCAGACCGGGCACGTGCTGCTTGACCGAGCCGACCGACGTCGTTCACCGGCACCGAGGCATCGCTGGTCGCCGACGTGGACGGCGACGGCCACGCCGAGATCGTCATGATCTCCAACGGCGCCGAGCCCGAGCTCGAACGGCTGGAAGTGCGACATCGCGCCGTGGAACCAGGCCGGACACGAGCGCGGACTATCCGCACATTGCCTGGACCAAGCCGTCGGCGACCGAGCCGGCGTACCGCGGCATCACCGTCTGGGGCGACAAGGAGAACTCCTGGGTCGGCACGCGCACGATCTGGAACGAGCACGCCTACCACGTCACGAACATCTGCGATTCGCGCGACAGCGCTTGCGATGCGCCGAACGTGTACGGCTCGATCCCGGCGCACGAGAAGGACAACTGGAAGCAGCCCTGGCTGAACAACTTCCGCCAGAACGTGCAGGACAAGGGCGTGTTCGATGCGCCCGACGCCACCGTGTCGCTGACCGTGGGCTGCACGACGCCGCCGGTGCGTCCACGTCTCGGTGCGCAACATCGGGCTCGCTGGGCCTGCCCGGCGGGCATCCAGGTCGGCATCTACGTGATCAAGGGCGGCGTCGAGACGCAGATCGGCAGCGTGACCACGACCCAGCCGCTGCTGCCCGGGCCAGACCCAGGTGCTCGACTTCACGGTCGCCGGCCGGCAGTCGGCGGCTCGGGCGACACGTTCATCGCGACGCATCATCGTCGATCCGAACAACAAGACGTTCAACGAGTGCCGCGACGACAACAACGCGAGCCAGGCGGTCAAGGCCGCCGGCTGTGGCCCCGCCTGACAGGTTTGCCGGTCCGGCGCGGACACCCCCTTGACCGGCGCCGCAGAGCGGCGAGACTGTGCGCCTTCGATGCGGCCGAGAGCGCTCTACGTCCTGGGATTGGCGGCCGTCGCGGCGTGCGGCGGCGGTCGCGCGGCGGGGCCCGCGCCGCAGCCGGTCGCGACGCGGAGCGCGCCCGCCAGCGCGGCGGTGGTGGTTCCGCCGCCACGCGCGGACGGCCGCTTGCCGGCCGGCGCGCGGCCGCTCGCCTACGATCTTTCGCTGCGCGTCGATCCGGCGAAGGACGGCTTCAGCGGCACGGCGCGCATCCGCGTCGCGCTCGACAAGCCGACGCGGGTGGTGGTGCTCCACGCGCGCGGCATGCGCGTCACCCGCGCGCGCGCCGTCGCGGGCAGCGGCGCCATTGTAGCCACGGCGTCGTCGCGCGCCGCGGCCGGCGGCAAGGAGCAGCCGGAGGAGCTCGTGCTCGTGTTCGAGCGCGAGCTGCCGGCGGGCGAAGCCACGCTGGAGCTCATGTACGAGGCGCCGTTCGGCGACGGGCTGCGCGGCCTGTACAAGGTGCACGAGGGCGGCGCGGACTACGCCTACACGCAGTTCGAGCCGACCGACGCGCGGCGCGCGTTCCCGTGCTTCGACGAGCCGGGCTTCAAGCTGCCGTTCCGGCTCGAGCTGACGGTGCCGCGCGGCGACCGGGCGCTCGCCAACATGCCGGCGGAAAAGACGACCGACAACGCCGACGGCACCACGACGGTGCGCTTCGCCGAGTCGCCGCCGCTGCCGAGCTACCTCGTCGCGTTCGGCGTCGGCCCGTTCGACGTGGTGGAGGGCGAGGCAAAGCCGGTGCCGTTCCGGGTGGTCACGGTGCGCGGCAAGGGCAAGCTCGGCAAGCTCGCGCTCGATACGGCGCCGCAGCTGATCCACCAGCTTGCCGCATACTTCGACACGCCCTACCCGTACCCGAAGCTCGACATCGTCGCGGTGCCGGAGTTCGCCGCCGGCGCGATGGAGAATCCGGGCTTCGTCACCTTCCGCGAGGAGCTCTTGCTGCTCGATCCGGCGCACGCGTCGATCGCCGCGCGCCGCCGTCAGGCGGAGGTGATGGCGCACGAGTTCGCCCACCAGTGGTTCGGCGATCTGGTGACGATGAGCTGGTGGAACGACATCTGGCTGAACGAGGCGTTCGCCAGCTGGATGGGCGCGAAGACCGTCGATGCGTGGCATCCCGGCTTCGGCGCGCACCTGGAGGCCGTGCACTGGAAGTCGTGGGCGATGAATCTGGACGCGCTGGACAGCGCGCGGCGGATCCGTCAGCCCGTCCACAACACCAGTGAAGCGCTCGAGTCCTTCGACGCCATCACCTACGACAAGGGCATGAGCGTGCTCGGCATGGTCGAGAGCTGGCTCGGACCGGAGACGTTCCGCGCCGGCGTACGCCAGTACGTGCACGCCCACAGCTGGAAGAACGCCACCGCCGACGACCTGTTCGCGGCCCTCGGCGCTGCCAGCGGCAAGGACGTCGCGTCGGTCATGGACACGTTCCTCGACCAGAGCGGTGTGCCGCTCGTCAGCGCCACGCGGGTGTGCGCGCCGGGCTCCCCGGCGGGGCAGATCCAGCTCGCCCAGAGCGAGTATCGTCCGCTGGGTTCCGCGCCGCGAAAGACCCCAAGGAGCTGGCGGATCCCGGTGTGCGTCCGCGTCGCGGTGCAAGGCACCCCGAAGACCGCGTGCACGCTCCTCGACCAGGCGACGGGCAAGATCCCCGTGAACGGCTGCCCGCGCTTCTTCTATCCCGACGCGGGCGAGCAGGGGTACTACCGCGTCGATCTTCCGGACGCGACGTTGGCGGCGCTGTTCGCCGCCGGCACGCGCCAGCTCGACGAGGCGGAGCTCGCCGGCCTCGTGAGCGACGGCTGGGCGCTCGTCCGCGCCGGGCGTCTCGGTGCCGGGCAATACCTGGCGTCGCTCGAGAAGCTATCCGGCGAGCACTCGCGCGCCGTGCAGGGCGAGGTGCTCGAGGCGCTCGACGACGTCGACGGCGCGCTGGTCGCCGACGCGGCGCGGCCGGATTTCGCGCGCTACGTCGAGCGCGTGGTGGGTCCCACGTCGCACCGCCTCGGCTTCAAGCCGAAGCCGGGCGAGAGCGACGACGACGCGTTGCTGCGCCGCGACGCCCTGGACACGATGGGCCGGCTCGCCGACGACGCGTGGACGCGCCGACAAGCCGCGTCCGTGGCCAAGGCGTGGTTCGCCGACGCGTCGCGCGTCGACGCGGACGTGGCCGCCGTCGCCGTCGCGATCGACGCGCGCCACGGCGACGCGGCCCTGTTCGATCGCTTGCTCGACAAGCTGGCCCACGCGCCGACGCCCGAGCAGCGGCTGATCGCCCTCGGTGGGCTGGTGGCGTTCGACGACGCGTCGCTGGTCGAGCGGCTGCTGGCGCTCACCCTCGACGGCAGCATCAAGACCCAGGACCTTCGCTACGTCTACCCGCCGCTGTTCGCGCGCCACGAGACCCGCGACGTGGCCTACCGCTGGATCCGCGGTCACCTCGAAGCCGTGGAGAAACGCCTGCCGTCGTTCATCGTCGGGCGGCTGGTGTGGGTCGTGGCGGGGCTTTGCGACGCCGGGCGCGTGGACGACGCGCAGGCATTCTTCGCGCCGAAGGTGGCGGAGATCGAGGGCGCGGACAAGAACCTGAAGCAGGCCGTGGAGGCCGGCAAGCTGTGCGCGGCCCTCGCGGACAACCAGCGCCCTGCCGTCACGGCATGGCTCGGAGGCAAGAAGAAGTGACCGAACGCGTGAAGTTTCCCGTGCGCATCGCCTTGCTCGGCTGCGGCACCGTCGGTGGCGGCGTGATCCGCTTGATCGAGGAGAACGCCGAGTACCTGGCGTCGCGCGTCGGCGCGCCGCTCCAGATCACGCACGTGCTCGTCCGCGACGCGGTCAAGGATCGCGTGCCCGAGTGCCGGCGCGAGTGGCTCACGAGCGATCCCGAGGTCGTGTTCGGCGCCGGGGACGTCGACGTCGTGGTCGAGGTCATGGGCGGCGAGCAGCCGGCGTTCGCCTACATCGAGCGCGCGATCCACGAGGGCAAGGGCGTGGTCACGGCGAACAAGCTGTTGATCGCCAAGCGCGGCCCGGAGCTGGTCGAGCAGGCGATCGCGGCCGGCGTCGACCTGGCGTTCGAGGCGTCGGTGGGCGGCGGCATCCCGGTGATCCGCACGCTGCGCGAGGCGCTGACCAGCGACTGGGTCCAGAGCGTCCACGCCATCCTGAACGGTACTTGCAACTACATCCTGACGCGCATGCGCGACGAGAAGCTGCCGTTCGCGGAGGTGCTGGCCGACGCGCAGCGCCTCGGCTACGCCGAGGCGGATCCGGCGCTGGACGTGGACGGTCACGACGCCGCGCAGAAGCTGGTCGTGCTCAGCATGCTCGCGTTCGGAGCGCGCGTGGACGTCGACAAGGTGCCCGTCGAGGGGATCCGCGCCATCGACCAGCTCGATTTCCGCTTCGCCGATCGCTTCGGCTACACGATCAAGCACCTGGCCATCGGGCACGACATGGGCGACCGCATCGCGCTCCGCGTGCATCCCGCGCTGGTCAAGAAGGGCAGCGTGCTCGCCAACATCGACGGCGTCCTGAACGGCGTCTTCATCATGGGGCGCGCGCTCGGGCCGTGCCTGCTGGTCGGGCGCGGCGCCGGCGACATGCCGACGGCCGTGAGCGTCGTCGCCGACATCGTCGACGTGGCCCGCTCCAAGATCGAAGGCGAGCCGGGGCTCGCGACGCGCGGCATCCAGCTCAAGGCGCGTCCGCTCGTCTCGCTGGAGGAGATCGAGTCGCGCTACTACCTGCGCTTCGACGTCACCGACAGCCCGGGCGTGCTGGCGATGATCTCGGGAGCGCTCGGCGAGCACGGCGTGAGCATCGAACAGATGGTGCAGGAAGGGCGCGCCGACGGCAGCGGCGAGGCCGTGCCCGTGATCATCGTCACCCACACCACCCACGAGGGCGCGGTGCGCAGCGCGCTCGCCCGGATCGCGAGCTCGGCGTTCATGCGCGGCGCGCCGCGCTTGATCCGGATCGAGGACGTGTAGGTGGCCGACAGCCGCCCGCTGGGCGTCTTCGACTCGGGGCTGGGCGGCCTGACGGTGGTGCGTGCCCTGCGCGAAGCGCTGCCCGGCGAGCGCATCGTCTACCTCGGCGACACGGCTCGCGTCCCGTACGGCACGCGCTCCGCCGAGACCGTGATCCGCTACGCGCGCGGTTGCGCCGCGGTGCTCTCGCGGCGCGACGTGAAGGCGCTGGTCGTCGCCTGCAACACCGTCAGCGCCGTCGCCCTCGACATGCTGCGTGCGGAGCTGGATCTGCCCGTGGTCGGCGTGATCGAGCCAGGCGCGCGCGCGGCGGTGCGCGCGGCGGACGCCGCCCGGCGCATCGGCGTGCTCGGCACCGCCGGAACAGTGGCGTCCGGCGCGTACCCGCGCGCCGTCGGCCAGATCTCGACGCGCCACGAGGTGATCGCCCAGGCGGCGCCGCTGCTCGTGCCGCTGGTGGAGGAAGGCTGGCTCGACGGCCCCGTGCCGGAGCTCGCCGTGCGCCGCTACGTCGAGCCGCTGATCGCCGCGGGCGTCGGCGTGATCGTGCTCGGCTGCACGCACTACCCGCTGCTGAAGGACACCATCGCCCGGGTCGCCGCCGAGCTGGCGGGCCACGCCGTGCCGATCGTGGACAGCGCCCACGCGACGGCCGAGAGCGTCCGCGCCCTGTTCGCCGACGCTCGCCTGGTCGCGGCGGATCCGGAGACGGCCGGCGCGAAGCTCGATCTGCTGGTCACCGATCTACCATCGAGCTTCGCCGTGATGGCCGGCCGCTGTCTCGGCGGCGAGCCGCCCGAGGTACACCAGGTCGACGTGACGGCTGGTTGAGACTGCCGGGCAGCGGATTTCTCAGGGCAGGGGCGCGAACATTGCCAAGGCCGCAAACTCACGCATTCGTTGCGAATCCAGCCAGATCTTGATGGTTGGGCCGGTCCGGCGCGGAACCCCGCGGATCGAGCTTGTTTCCTTCGGCCTTGGCGTCCGTGCACGGGTTGCGTCGCGACCGACAGCCGAAGGCTCGGCGGCAAGCTCAGCAAGTCGGATCCGCTTCGAGCACCTCGACGAGCCGGCGAAGATTCGCGCGCGGAGCGGCACGAGGCCACCGCTGCTAACCTCCGGCCTCGCGCTCGGCACGGGCCAAATCCGCCTCTGTGTCCACGCCGCGCGCCAGCGGCGCCGCTACGACGTCCACGTGGATGTGCATGCCCGCCGTCAGCGCGCGGAGCTGCTCCAGCGCCTCCGCGCGCTCGTAGGGATGCGGCTCGGCAGCCACGAGCGCGCGCAGCGTACGCACGCGATACGCGTACAGCCCGACGTGGCGAAGGAACGGCGTATCGCGCGGCAGCGACGCGGGCCGCCCGTCGCGGATCCACGGGATCGGCGCGCGGCTGAAGTAGAGCCTCGGTCCGCGCGGCCCTTCACGACCTCCACGACGTGCGGGTCGAACAGCTCGTCGAGGTCCGTAATCGGCGTGGCCAGCGTCGCCACGTCGAAGCTCCGCGTCCCGAGCGAGCGCGTCGGCGACGCGCTGGAGCTCCGGAGCGCCCAGGAACGGCTCGTCCGCCTGCAGGTTCACGACCACGGTGTCGTCGGTCCACGCCTCGCGCGCGGCGACCTCGGCGATGCGCTCCGTGCCCGAGCTGTGCGTGGTCGATGTCGATCACCGCCTCGCCTCCGAAGCCCGTCACCACGTCGACGATCCTGTGATCGTCGGTCGCGACGATCACACGGGCTCCGGCGAGCTTCGCGGCGATGTCCCACGCGTGCTGGACCAACGTTCGCCCGGCGAGGAGGCGCAACGGCTTGCCCGGCAGCCGCGACGCGGCGTACCGGGCCGGGATCACGACGTAGAGCGCGGCCGTCACTCCCGGTCCTCGAGGTACGGTCGCGCCTTGACCGCGCGGTCGATCTCGATCACCGACTCGAGCAGCTCGGCGACGCGATCGAGCGGCCAGCTGTTCGCGCCGTCGCTGGCGGCGCGATCCGGGTCGGGATGCGTCTCGAGGAACAGGCCGGCGATGCCCACGGCTACCGCCGCGCGCGCGAGCACCGGTATCATCGCGCGCTGCCCGCCGGACGTCGCACCTGCGCCGCCCGGCTCCTGCACCGAGTGCGTGGCATCGAACACGACCGGGCAGCCCGTCTTGCGAAGGATCGCGAGGCTGCGCATGTCCGAGAATCAGCGTGTTGTAGCCGAAGCAGACGCCACGCTCGCACACCATGATCTGCTCGTTGTCGACCGCGCGACACTTCTCCACGACGTGCTGCATGTCCCACGGCGCCAAGAATTGTCCCTTCTTGATGTTGACCGGCTTTCCGGCGCGGGCCACGCGTTGGATGAAGCTCGTCTGCCGGACGAGAAACGCCGGCGTCTGCAGCACGTCGACGACGTCGGCGACCTCGTCGACGGGCGTGTCCTCGTGAACGTCGGTGAGCACGGGCACGCCGACCTCGCGCCGCACGCGACCTAACAGCTCGAGAACCGTCGGCAAGACCCGGGCCCCGGTAGGAGTGGACGGAAGTGCGGTTCGCCTTGTCGAAGCTGCTCTTGAAAACGAACGGTATCGACAGCTTCGCAGCGATCTGCTGCAGGGCGAACGCGGTCTCGAGCACGAGCTTCTCGCTCTCGATGACGCACGGTCCCGCGATCAGGAACAAGGGCCGATGGTTGTCGACCTCGAAGTCCGGGAGCCGCATGGGCTATCCTGCCGCCATGGCTGGAATGCCGGTTCGCGTGTTCATCGGATTCGATCCAAGGGAAAGCATAGCGTACCACGTCCTTTCGCACAGTATCATCCGGCATACGTCGCTCCCCGTCGGGATCGCGCCGGTCACGCTCCCGGCGCTGCGCCAAGTGTTCGACCGCCCGCGCGATCCGCTCCAGTCCACCGATTTCGCGTTACGCGCTTTCCGTGCCGTCCTGTGCTGCTACGACGCGGGCGCTGTTCCTCGACTGCGACATGCTGTTCGCCGGGATCTCGCCGAGCTGTGGGCGCTCCGCGACGAGCGCTATGCGGTGATGGTCGTGAAGCACGACTACTCGCCGTCGACCGCCGTCAAGTTCCTGGGCCAACGGCAGACGACGTACGCCCGGAAGAACTGGTCGAGCGTGATGCTGTTCAACGCGGCGCGCTGTCGCGCGCTCGACCCGGAGTACGTTGCACGCGCGCCGGGTCTCGAGCTGCATCAGCTGCGTTGGATCGGCGATAACGAGGTGGGCGCGCTGCCGGCAATCTGGAACCATCTGGTAGGCGAGCAGCCGGCGAACCCCGGTGCCGCGATTGTCCACTACACGCTCGGCGGTCCGTATTTCGAGGAGACGCGCTCGTGCGAGCACGCCGACAGAGTGGTTCGCCGAGCTGTCGGCGCTCATGACGCCTCGGCCCACGTCCCCGTAGAGTTCCCACGGGCTCGGCCACAATCACGGGTCACGCGGGAGCCGGGATGCTCGGGGGTTCGTCTTGTCGAGCAAGTGGGCGACGAAGCGGCGGGGGGCCCAGGTGTCGGAGTCGGGATCGCGTTGGACCAGCTCGAGCAGCCGGAATGCGTTGAACCAGGGGGAGGAGCGCGGGTCTTCGCCGCGGCGCAACCGGTCGAGCCAGGCGCGCTGATGGGGATCGAGGAGATCGAGTGCTGCGAGGGATTGCTGCTCGACGTCGCGGACAAGCGCGACGAGCGCCTGGATGCGCGTGCGGCGTGCCGCGGGATTCCGCGTTGCGCCGGCATCCTGCAGCCACTCGAGCGCGAGCCGCGGGAGCGCGTTCTTGTTGACGCGGTCACCAGCTCCGGCGCGCGGCGCTGGAACAGGGACCATCGCTCTGGGGCGTAGTAGTGGAAGGGTCCGGTCCACGTGTCGACGCCGAACACGAGCGGCTCGGCGAAGTTGTAATCGCGTGCGCCATGCAGGCCGCCGCCGACGAGCACGCCGTCGGCGAGGCCGTAGGCGCGGAGCAGCAGGCCGTGGATGTCGATGACGATCGCGTCGAGCGATGGCACGCGCGACTTCTTGTTCGCGTGCGCCTCGGCGGCGAAGACGCCGGGGGCGTCGCCGAGCGTTCGGATGTGGCTTGCTCTCTCGCGGCGAAGATCACGAGCGGTCGCTGCTCCAATCGCGCGCGCGCGGCGGCGAAAGCGCGCGCCACGGCGAGCTCGTCGTCCTGGTGCGTCGAGCCGACGACGAACACGCGGCGCTGCGCGCGGCGCTGGCGAGGCGCCGCCACGGGTCGACGAGCGCGGCAGCGAGACCGCGCTCGGGATGGACGATCCGTCGAGCATGCGTTCGGCGACTGGCAAGAGCAGCGCTAGCGGCCCGAGCTTGCGAGTGCGACGTGCATCCGGCGGCGAGCAGCGATTCGTTCTTGGCGCTCCCGGCGGTTGCTCGCCACGGTCCAGGTGCGGCGAACTCGGTCTCGCCTGCGTACTCCACGTCGCGGCTGAGCATCAGGCGCTGCAGCTCCACGCGCTGCAGCTCGCGCGAGAGTTGCGCGACGCCGAGCGCGTCGTCGGGGCGATGGCGTCGCTCGTCGAAGTGGACACAGGCGCGAATGCGCTCAATCAGGATGCGCTGCTCGAGGGGGCGCTGGTAGCGGAGCCGCTCCAGCTGGACCGGCTCACGGTGCTCTCGATGTCGAGCTGCACCCGCGCTCGAATCGGGCAACGCGCGGATCGAGCGGGACACCGACTCGACGCGGGCGGTCGCCTGCTCGAGCGCGGGCACCAGATCGGCGATGCAGCGCCAGTTCGATGCGATGAGCTGGGGCAGGTGCCCGGGCGCGCCCCGGATCGCTCGAGCACACGGCGAGGTAACCCCAGCACCACGTCTGGAATCGCGATAGCGCCACCGCCAGCCCGACGAGGGGCTCCTCGTCCGGCGACGGCCAGTCGATCGTGGCCCCGGGAGGACCACCGGCGAGCGTCGAGCGCTCTAGCAACTCGGCGACTTCGGCTGTTCGCCGCGAGCTGCTCGAATTCCGCGATCCGGGGCATCCAGGCCGGGACGATAGCACTTCAGCGCGGGGCCGCGGACTCGTCGGATTCGAGCGCGTCGGCATCGATATGGTGCACGGACGCGCGGCGCCACCGCGCGATGCCGAATGCCGCGGCACTTCGCTCTGGCTCGGGGATATCGAGTCTTGGGCGCCGACGCCGCGGATCGCCCAGGCGTGCAAGCGTATCCAGCGGGAGCTCAAGGGCTGAGCCGGTCCGCCAGCAGCGCCGCCATGTCGTCGAGGTCGTCGAGGCGCACGCCGTGGCGCGCGAAGCCGTGACGGAGGGCCGCCGCGGTTTCCTCGAAGAACGCGTCGGACAGGGCGTGCTCGATGCCGTGACGGCGATATAGATCGCGCACGCGCTCCGTGAAGTGCATGCGATCGAGGCGCACGGCGCTGACCAGCGGCGCGAGCGTGCGCACGAGGTGCGCTGCGTCCATGGGCAGCATCGGCTGGATCACGGCGAAGGTGCGCAATCCTGCGGCGTGGCAGCGCTCGAGCGTGGCGATGCGATCCTCCACGGGATCCGCGCCGGGCTCGATCATGCGCCGGTAGCGGTCGTCGTCCGTCGGGATCGAGAAACCTACCGCCGCGCGCTCGAAGCGCGCGAGCAACGGGATGTCCTCGGCGACGCGCGCGCCGCGCGTGAGGATCACCGGCGAGAAGCCTGCGGGCTGCAGCACCTCCAGACACTGCCGCGTGACGCGGAAGCTCTTCTCCAGCGGCTGGTACGGATCGGTGATGATCGGGCTCATGCGCACGAGACCGGCGGGTGCGCGCGCACCTCGCGGCGAAGGATCTCCGCCGCGTTGGCCTTCACATCGACCCACGAGCCCCACGGCATGGCCGGCAGCCCCTCGAGCTCGCGCGAGAAGTCCGCGCGCTCGGCGACGTAGCAGAACTCGCAGCCGATCATGCAGCCGACATATGGGTTGACGTAGTAGTGCCCATGGCCTTCCGGCATCAGCACACGCTCGACCTCCACGGCGCGCACGGCAGCGCGCCGGCTTGTCAGACTGCGTTGTGCGTCGGGTAGCGCGCCCTCGCGCAGGGCGATCAAGCGCACCAGCGCGTCCAGCATCCGGCGATCGTCGGCGTCGAGGTCCGCGCCGTCGAACTGGGCGCGCGCACACGTTGAAGCGTCGCGTGCGCGCGTAGCAGTCCAGCGCGTCGTCGCGTCGCTCCAGTCCACCAGGACGACGCGCTCGCCGCGGTCATGGTCAAGCTGATGCCCTGCTCCGCGTCCCAGCCGGACAGCGCCCAGCCGCTCCGCGATGCGCGTTCGAGCAGCGGCGCGATCAGCTGTCGCGCCAGCGCGTCCACGTGTCGGGTGCAGGTCTCCACGTCGGACAAGCGTGGAGCGTCGCGGCCGGATGGCGTTGACGCATGTCAGGTTTGCGGTCCGGCGCGGAATCCCGACCCTCGGGTGTTGCGGGGCTGGGAAGCTGGACTGCTCGGCGTGGTACTCGAGTTGCTCCGTGATGCAGGAAGCGATGGCCGCGCGGACGGCGTCTACGGTGCTCGGCCGCGGGGGCCTCGGGCTGTGGCGCGACGCCTCATCGATACCGCGCCGGACCGGCAACCCCTTGAAGCTCACCCGAGCCCGCGCGCGGCGCTCGGCAATGTGTCCTGAAGCACGTCCTTCGCGTCCTCCGGCTCGCGGCACATCTTGGCGGCGAAGGCAGCCCGGCTCGAACCGCTCGACACGGCGAAGACGGGGCTCGCGGTCGTGCCCGGAGCCCCGGGTGGGCTCGCCTACTATCGTGATTGGCTGCCGCAGCGGCGTGTGCCCGACCGGCTCGAACGCCCATGTCTCCGCGCTGTACGGCGCGTTCCTGGGGTACCTGTTGTCCGGCGGCCCCGGCTAGACGAGGCCGCTCCTTCTCCGCTGGAGCCGGGAAACATACGATTCGCGATCCGGCTTGACGCCTGCACCCCACCGAAGTCTGGTCGTTCCGCAATGGAAATGCGGAAGCTCAGGCTCGGGGCGGGGATTCTGGTGGCGTGCGTCGCGTTCGCGGTGGCCTGCGGGTCGAGCGACAGCGGCTCGTCACCGAAGAGCGACGGCGGCAGCGGCTCCGCGGGCGCCAGCGGCAGCGGCGGAAGCTCCGGCTCGTCGGGCAGCGGCGGCGCGAGCGGCGGCGGCAGCGGCGGCGCGAGCGGCAGCGCCGGCGCGAGCGGCAGCGCCGGTGGCGGGGCGGGCGGCGTTGCCGGCTCGGACGGCGGGGATGCTTCGGTCTACCAGGATCCGCGCTGCATCGACCTGTGCACCGCGATGGTGGCGGCGAACTGTCCGAACACCGGCACGATGGCGGATTGCGTGCTGGGGTGTACGCAGAGTGCGACCAACCCCACGTGCGGCTCACTGTTCGGCACGTTCCTCGACTGCCTCGGGTCCGCCCCGACAATCGTCTGCAACAGCGGCGGCGAGGCGCGTCCTACTGGCTGTACGAACGAGGCGACCGCGGCGTTCGGCTGCACGCCCTCGGACGCCGGAACGGACTGAGACTACTCGGCGGCGTTCCGATCCGCGCGCTTGGTCGCTCCCGGGCCGGACGGCATCCCCATCAACGGTCACCGAGGACGCGGGATGGCTACCGTCACGTCGATCCCGCAGGCAAGCGAGTTCGAGGGGTCGACGTATCCGTGCACCCGCAGAGCGGTGCCGTGACGATCCGTCCGCGCGTTCGCTATCTGAAGGCGGCCGGACCAGCAAAGAGATGCCGCAACTCGCCGACTGGCCGTAAGCCGGGACGCGCCACGCTGTTCGGCGTCCAGTGTCGGTAGGCAGCCGCTGGATATCGCAGGCGCGCCGTGATCGCCCGCTCCTACGCTAGAAGCCAAAGCAAGGCGAGCGAGAGAGCAAGCGCCGGCAAGAGGACGAGACACCGAGGCGAACGAACCTGCGATGGGTGTGGCACGATTTCCTCTTCTACCACCTCCCCCGGGTGGAGTCGGGCGAGGCGCTCCGGTTCATGGCGGACTCGCCGCGCGAGATCGCGTTCAACCTCGCTCCGTTCGGGATTCCGTTCAAGCTCGCGAAGCTCGGGTTCGGCGGCTTTGGCTGGAGCCAAGCGCGGCTCTTCGGCAACGCGTACACCGGGATCTTGCTGGTGCTCGCGGCGGTCGCTGGCCGGCGCCCGGGGGCGCCGCGTTACCGCTTCACGGTGTGGCTGGCGATCTTGATGCTCGCTTCATTGCGCAGCCCGTACGCCGCGCCCTTCGTGCTGTCGACCCTGGTCGTGCTCCTGGTCGTGCTCGCCGCGGAGCTCCGGTCCCGGTGGGGCATCGCGGCGTTCGTGGCCGCTTGCGCTCTGTTCACGCTGTCCGTATCCACCCACGATCCCTGGACCGACATCCTCGTTTCGCTCGTGCGCACGCTCGCGCTGTACGCGTTCCTGGTCTGGGCGGCGCTCCGGAAGGACGCGTCGCTGCCCGAAGCGTCGGGATGAGGACCTTCGCCGCGTAGCGGTGCGGCGGCTCCTTCGGCTATCCTGGGTCGCGTCGAGCTTCGTCGCGCTGGAATGTCCCCGCTGTGGCGCGCCCGTCCGTCGGGAGCCGCGGCGAGCAGGTGCTCCATCTACAATCCGGAGACGCACACCGCCGACCCAGCCGAAGGTCGTCGTGGTCGACTATTCCTTCGTGTTCGGCCCACTCTCTCCACTCTCTCTCTGACGCCGCGCGGGGGCCGGCGGCGAAGCGCAGCAGCGCAAGCGCCAGCGTCTCCGCCCGCGAGCTATGACATTATTTGTCATAGCATGTAAAGACGTCTTTACATGGCGGCGGGTCGGTCGAAGCGACCTACCGACTCCAGGTACGGTATCCGGGCTGCGCCGGGGCCGCAAACTCCCGCATTCGTTGCGAATCAAGACAGGTCTTGATGGCGGGGCCGGTCCGGCGCGGAACCCCGCAGATCGAGCTTGCGTCGGTCGGCCCGGGCAATCTAAATACATTTCAGATTGCTGGCTCCTCGTTCCAGGAGGGAGAGCGCTCGCGCCGCGGCCCCGGGCGTCGGTGCGGCCCACGACCGCGCTCGCACGCTTCGTGCGCTTCAGGAGCAGGTCGCGGCCCAGAAGGTCCTGATCCCGTCCCTCTACGGAGACGTGGACTTCTCGATCGTACCCGAGCGGTTCGCAGGACGTGCCGGGGACCGGAGCATGCTTCCCCCGAAGATGGCCCGTCGCTACCGCGCGGCCATCATCGCGGATGAAGATCGGGTAGCGCGCGCCCTGGCGTACACGATGCTGGGAGACAGCGCGGCGGATGCCTACGCCGCGCTCATGCCACGCTACGGATTCCAGCCGTTGGTGCGCATGCTCTCGGACGCTTGCGAAAGCGGTCTGGACAAGGTCACCGATGCGCCGGAGGAGCTGGCTCGCTTCCTCGAGTCGATGGAGAAGAAGCCCGACTGGCTCGACATGAAGCTCGTGGAGGAGGGCGCGCGCTACGGCAGGAACCAGTTCGCGAACCTCGTGCCGTACGCCATCCGCGGCGCGTTCATCGCCACGTTCATGAACAAGTACTCCGGCTTGCCGATGGTGCTCACGGGCCAGCTCGCAGGCCGCTCGTCGGCGCAACGTGTGAAGGAGACCGCGAGCTTCTTCACGACGGCCGCGTTGCCCGGCGCGCTGACGCGATCCGGCACCGGCTTTCGCGCCGCGGCGCTCGTACGACTCATGCACTCGATGGTGCGCTTCAACCTGCTCCATCGACCCGGGGCGTGGGACGTGAGCGTCTACGGCATTCCGATCCCGCAGGTCGATCAGATGCCGGCCGGGACGATCCCGGCGTTCACGACGGCGTTCCGCGTCGTGCAGCAGGGGCGCAAGCGCTTCAACAAGCTGGAGCGGGCGGTCGTCGAGCTGTGTCGCTACCAGAGCTACCTCCTCGGTCTCCCCGAGGCGCTCTTGCCGGAGTCGCCCGAGGCGATCGTGGAGACGATCCTGACGTACACGGCCACGCTTCGGGACGGCTACGACGACGCGACCTGCGGCGAGCTGGTGCGTGCCACCATGGCGGCGTACCTGCCGAGCGACCACTCGCTCGGGAGCCGGATCGAAAACCAGATCGAGAAGAGCTACTCCAAGGTCTTCTTCACGCGCGCATTCTTGAACGAGGAGACGCGCGGCCGCGCGCGCGTGATGGGAGTCCAGCCCTCGGCGCTCGACTACGCGGTGTTCGCGGGCGCCAACCTGTATCTGGTGCCGAGGCTCCTGGTCTACCGTGCGCTCCAGGCGATCCCCGTCGCCCGTCAGCTCGTAGACAGGATCCTGATCCGCAAGATCGACGACCTGCTCGCCGACTACGGCCACGCCGAGTACACGACCGATCCCGGGCGCTACAAGGACGCCGGACGCGCCGGCGGCGGCGGCAGCGCACGCGGCGGGGATGGCCGGTCCGCGAACCCCCTGCACGGCCTGCCGGCGACGGGACACTGACGCGCGTCGGCGAGCCGGCCGCGCGAGGTCGGTGCCGCCCGCTGGTCGAGCCCACGATGCGATCCAGCTTGGCGACGAGCACGACCGTCGCCAACCTGGTCGCCTCGGTACGCTGGGTCGAGACGCGCATGCGACGCGTGCTGCCGACGCATCACTTCCACGTGGTGTCCACGCTGCCCGCGGAGCTGCACGGGTTGGCCCGGCGCAACCGCGCGCGCTGTGGGGCGCGGCTGGAGCGCGCTGCCGGCGGATCACCCGGCACGTCACGGCAACACCGGCGCCGCGATGAGCCGCATGATCGGCCTGTGGTGCGGTGAGCTGATGAGCGCCTTCCGCGAGCACGCCGCCGCCCGCTCCGGGTGATTGCCGGTCCGGCGCGGAACCGCGCGGACGGTGGTAACATCGCGGCATGGCCTTCGCTTCCAGGTGCGCGCGCTGCGGCGGCGACGTGGAGATCATCTTCCTCGCACCCGGCGACAAGGCGTCGCGCTGCAAGTTCTGCGGCCACGTGGAGGACCTTCCAGACGGTGAGACGCGCACGGAGGTGGACGAAGAAGAGGTACGCCCCGACGGCACGCGCGTCGTGCGGCACGTGGTCACGTCACAGTCCAACGGCGCGTCGCCGCAGGTGGAAAACCCGATGATGCAGGGCTTCCGCCAGCAGCTCGAACAGGCGGCGAGGGACAACCCGGACAAGGCCGACAAGATCATGCAGGCGCTCCATCAGCTGGAGCAAAGCCCGCCCGCCTTGTTCGGCATGGGCAACCTGGGCGGCATGTCGGTGGTCCAGAGCACGACGAGCGTCTCGATGCAGGTGCGACCGCAGCCCGCGACGGTGCGCGTCGCGTGGAGCGACGGCAACGAGTACCCGGGCACGCTGCTGGAAGAGCGCGACGGCCAGTGTCTGGTCCGGTTCGGGGACGGCACCGAGCGCTGGCTGCCGGCGAGCGCGCTGCGGCGCTGATCGGGATACCGCGCCTTGCCGGCATCCTGCTACCTTCACGGCCCACGTGGCCGACGACGATGACAAGCTCGCGAAGCTCGCCAAGGGATTCCGCGCGCGCACGCTGGTGACGGCCAAGCTCGCGTCGACGAACCGTTCGAGCACTTCGAGCAGGCGCCGTTCGCCGCCGCGTCCATCGGCCAGGTGCACCGCGCGCGCATCCAAGGGCGGGACGTGGCGGTCAACGCATCGCCGCGCCCGGCGAACGCTTGCGAGCGAACGCTCAGGGACCGTAGACCGAGTAGCTGGTGCGGCCCGAGGCGCTGAAGACGACCATGCCGTCTCCGCCGGGTCCGGGAGCGGCGCCGATGCCCGACACCACGGCCGAGCCGTGCGCGTTGCCTACTTCGACGTCAGACGCTCGGCCCCTTGCCAGTCATCGGGCGGAGGTCGCTCGCCGAACGCACGGCATCGCTGGAGGAAGATGCCGGGGACGACGTCGGTCGGCGCAGTCTCGCTACACGCCGCGAAGCCCTCGGCGGCCGCGTCGAAGTCGCGCGCATAGTAGAGCGCCATGGCCTCTTCGAGCGCCGGGCGGGACCGCTCCTTGGCCGCGCGCTCGGCTTCCGTGGCGGCGTCGAGCACTTCGTAGATCGTCTGGGCCCCTTCGCGCCCCTTGACGATGACTTTATCGACGGGGCGCAGCGAGAACGTCGAAGCCGGCAGCGCGTCGTACGTGGACTCGCCGATGATGAAAGGCGCGCTGTACACCTTTGTCAGCCCCTCGATGCGGTGCGCGACGTTGGCCGAGTCGCCGACCACTGTGCATTGGATGCGGTCGCGCCCGCCGACGGTGCCGAGCACGCACGGTCCGGTGTTGACGCCGGTGCCCATGCGGAGCGTGCGCCCGGTCGAGGCGTTGAAGCGCGCGAGCGCGGCGTGCATCGCCACGCCGGCACGGACCGCACGCTCGGCCGGGCCCTCGAACAGGGCCATGATCCCGTCGCCCTGGAAGGAGTCGATGAAGCCGCCTTCCACTGCGACACAGGGCTCCATTACGAGGAAGTAGTTGTTCAGAAGTTCGATGACCTCGTGGGCGGCCATGTTCTCCGCGAGCGTCGTAAAGCCGCGCAGGTCCGAGACGAAGACAGAGAGCGTACGGGCGACGGCATCGCCGAGCGCGACCTGCGCGATGTCGTGGCGATCGAGGCTCTCGAGAAACTGGTGCGGGACGAACAAGCTCTGGGCCTTCGTCAGCCTCGCCTGCGCCTCGAACAGCATGGCGTTGTCGAGTGACACACTGGCCTGCGACATCAGGAGCTTCAACAGCTCGCAACGCTGCGCGGTGAAGACGCCGGCCACTTCGTCATGCTCGAGGTACAACACCGCGTGCAGGACGCCGCGGTGCCGGACCGGAATGCACAGCACCGATCGCGCCCCACGCGACCGTGCGTAGTCGTCGCCATCCAGCAGCGAGCCGGCATCCGCAGCGTCGTCGATGACCACGTCCTCGCTGGTGCGCAGCACGTACCTGAGGACGGAGAGCGGATACAGCGTCGGGTCGAGCTGATCGACGGACGTCGCGCCGAGCAGCGGCTCGCCGGCGGCTGTGCCCTCGACGGCAACCACCCAACGATCTCCGCGCTCGAGCAAGAGCATCGCCTTCTGGGCGCCGCCGGCTTCGACGATGGTGCGGAAGAGCGTCGCGAGCAACTTGTCGAGCTCGATCTCCGCGGAGATCGAGCGCGCTGCGCGCACCACGGCGACGCCGTCGATATCGAGCGAGGCCGAGCCGGTGATCGACGTCCGCGTCTCCTCTGCGTGCCCGGCACGCGCCGCTGACAAGAGCAGCGGGAACTCGTCGCGCAGCTCGGTCACCTTCTGCGCCGCGCCCCAGCGCTGGTAGGAGAACGCGGCGTCCTGCAGGAAGGCGCGACCGATTGATCGGAAGACGCCGCCGCGCGCCAGGTAGAAGCGCGCGGTCAGCTCGCCGATCAGCGCCTCTTCGTTCACGTAGGCGGTCTGCCGGACGGCCTCGAGCGCCTCGTGGAAGAGCGTTGCCGCCGCTTCGGTCTCGCCGGCAACGCGGGCGCGCTCGGCCTGGACCATCAACAAGCGGTGGCGATGATTCACCGGGCCAGCGGCGGCCCATGCGCCGAGTTGCGCCACGCTCTCGTCGATCTTCGCGAGCAGCGCCGTCCGCTCGCTCGCGTCCACCGAGTCGCACAACTTCGACGCCGCGATCGGCGCATACGTGTGGAAGGTCACCAGGTGGTAGGTCGACGCGGCGCCGGGCTGGTATGGCCGCGCCCGTTCGGCGACCTCGAAGGCCTCTCGCGCCGACCCGAAATGGTAGCGCGCGACGAGCATGTCGCTAAGCGTAACGAACACCAGGCTGGCGCTGCCGCTGGCCTCCGCGACCTTGCACGCCTCGTCCTCGTCGTAGTCCGGGCCGTCAAGCCGGGCGGGCGTGTCCGACCCGCCCGAAAAGCAACGCACCAGCTGCAGCAGCGGCTGGTGCAGGCGCAGGATTGCGGACTGCCCGTAGTTGGCCATGAACCCCGCGAACAGCGCGCCATCCTCGGCCAGCCTCGCGAGCTCGCGGCCGGCGCTGAACGCGTTCGTCGCATATGACTGGCCGGCGATCGCCGCGTACTCGAAGTCGCCGGTGTCGCGGCCGATCCGGTACGTCTCGCGCAGCTTGTCCAGGCGATCATCGAGCGGCTCGATCCACGTGCAGACGTTGTTGTTCACGACGAGTCGCGTGCGCGCTTCGAGGTGGCGGTCCTCGAAGGCATCGATCAGCTGCTCCGCAAGGACGCCGTACTCGTGGGCCTGCGGCAGCATGCCGATGGCGTTCATCACGATGCCCAACACTGCGAACGCGAACGGCGTCGCGGTGGAGAGGCCCTTCTCCACCGAGGTGACGACCATCTCGCACGCGATGATCGGCAAGAGCGCCGGCATCGCATAGTAAGCGACGGAGCTTGCGCGCACGAGGATACGCTGCGCCGCGGCGACGACGGGGTCGCTGACGTGAGCACGCTTGGCGATCTCCTGGGTGCTGACCGTCGCGAGCACGCCCAGCGCGCGCTGGACGGCGGCGCCGACTTCCGCGTCGCCCGGGTTCTTGGGCAGATCGACCCCGAGCTGCGAGAGCGCGTCCAACGCGACTTCGAGCGCCGCGAGTAGCTCGCCGCGCGCCAGCCGGGCTTCCATCCCGATCTCGAGCGCCTTGATTCGATCGAGCAGCGTCCGCGCGTGCGCCCGCACCGCCAGGATGTGCGATTCCGCGCTATCGAACTCCGCGTTGACGTAGGCGCACTCGGCGGCGTCCGCGTGCAGATCGAGGGCAAGTTCGTAGTCGTTCGACCACGCGTCCTCGGCGAGCATCGCGATACCCGCTTCGAGGTAGCCGGCGGCGGGTCCAAAGGCGGCGGCGCGCATCGCGCGGCGCCCGGCGGCGAGATTGCGCTGTGCCAGCGCGCGGCGCTCCGACGCTTCCACGACGAGGTCGACCGCCTTGTTGAGGTGGTTGACGACCTCGAAGCGCCACGCGCCTTCGTCGCTCGCGTCGTGCCGCGCTTCGATGAGCGTACCCAGCCGGTGGTGCGCCTCGCACGAAGCGCGCGGGTCCATCGAGGTGTACGCCGCCTGGTGGATCCGATCGTGCACGAAGCGATAGCGATATGCCTGCTCGGGGATCGCGTCGAGGTCATCGGCGGCGTCGAGGATCCAGCCCTTGCTGGGGGCCACGAGCTCGGCCTCCACCGCGGGTCGCAGATCGCCCTGCAACGCCGCCGGCGATCGCCCCGTCGCCGCGGCAAGAAGTCGCAGCTCGAAGACGTCGCCGATGCACGCCGCGTACTGGAGGGCGACGCGCGCCGGCGCCGGAAGTCCCTTCACGCGATCCGCGAGAAACTCGACGACGTTGTCCGCGTGCGGCAGCGCGCGGACATCCTCGATGCGCCACGTCCAGCTCTGCGTCGACGGGTGCCAAGCAACGACGCCTCGCTCGCCGAGCGCTTCCACGAAGCGCCGCAGGAAGAACGGGTTGCCGTGGGTCTTCGCGTTGCACTCCTCGGCGAGTGCGTCGACCTCGGGCCCACTCTGGAGGAACGTATCGCGGAGCATGTCGCCCACCTGGGTCGGCGTCAGCGGATCGAGCGTGATCGTCGTAGGCTCCACGCCCGCGCGCCGGATGTTGTCGATCGCGACGCGGAGCGGGTGGCCTGCATCGAGCTCGTTGTCACGGTACGCACCGATCACCAGCAGGTAGCCACTGTCCGCGTCCGTGGCGATGCGCTCGAGCAGGCGAAGCGTGGGGATATCGGCCCATTGGAGGTCATCCAGAAATAGCGCGACCGGGTGATCGCGCGTGGCCAGCGCCTCGATCAGCGCGCGGAAGACCAGGTGGAAGCGGTTCTCCGCTTCGGCGGCGGCGAGCTCCTGCGGAACCTCTTGCGGACCCAGGAGCGATGCGAGCTCGGGCATGATCTCGACGAGCAGCCCGGCGTTCCGACCGAGCGCGCGTGCGAGCTTCTCGCGCCACGCGGCGACGGACTCGTCGTCCCGCGTGAGGACACGGCGCAGGAAGCGTCCAAACGCCCGACCGAGTGGTGCATACGGCGCGCCGACCCGGAACGCATCGAACTTGCCCTCGAGGAGATCCCCTCGTGTCTCGGCGATCGGTCCGTACACCTCGTGCACCAGCGATGTCTTGCCGATGCCGGGCGACCCCGCGACCAGCACCAGCTCACGACCACCGGCCACGGCGCGCCCGAAGGCGTTGAACAGCGACTTCACCTGTTCGCTGCGACCGTATAGCTTCTGCGGCACTTCGACGGCGCCGCTCCGATCCTTCGCGCCCAGCTCGAAGAGCGGGACGCGACCGCTCCCGGCAAATTCCTTCGCGCAGCGCTCGAGGTCTGCCACCAGACCGGCCGCCGTCTGGTATCGCTCGTCCGGGGACTTCGAGAGCAGGCGCATCACGATGTTCGCGAGCGCCCCGGGGAGCTCGCTCAGCGGTCGCGGAGGCCGCGCGACGTGCGCGTGTACAAGCTCGAGCGGATCGCTCCCCTCGAAAGGAGGTCGGCCAGCGAACAGCTCGTACAGGGTTGCGCCGAGCGAGTAGAGATCGCTGCGCCGGTCGACGCTGCGGTTCATCCGGCCCGTCTGCTCCGGCGCGATGTAGCGGAGCGTGCCTTCGAGGTTCGTGCCCTCTCGCGTCGGCGTCTCGCGCTTGAGGTCGGTCGCGATGCCGAAGTCGATCAGCTTGAGCGCTCCCGTGCGTCGATTGAACAGGATGTTTCCGGGATTGATGTCCTTGTGCACGACGCCGCGCGCGTGCACTGCGTCGATCGCGCGCGCGGTGTGGAGCGCGATCTGCAGCCGCTCCTCGAAGCCCATATCGACGCCGACGCGATCCAGCGACGCGCCGCCGAAATCTTCGATGACGAGTACCGGCGCGCCGTCGTGCTCCAGCGCGTCGAGGAGGTCGGCGACGTACTCGCCGCGAGCCTTGTCGGCCAGACGTCGCTCCCGGGCGAACGGCGCAATCTGCGCGGGCGTCGGGTGACGGTCGCTCGTGGTCTTGAGCACGACGGGCTTGCCGTCGACCACGCGGACGCCGCGGAGGACGACCGTCGAGGGCGTGCGATGGATCTCTTCGAGCTCGGTAAAGCCAAGGACTGCTGTCACCATGACGGAACCCACGCCTCCCGGAAACGGAATTGTTCCAGCGTATGACCGCACGACAGCGGGCGAGGTTGCAAGGGATCCCGCTCACCCCCTGCCAGGTGCCCGGATCAACATCGGGATCCCGCGGCGCCGCGTTCGCCGGGCCGGATCGAACGCGAAGCAATACTCGCGCAGGACTCCGTGCAGGTGGTGTTCGCCGGGAACGGGCCGTCGAGGTGATCGGCGGTCAGTCCCTCTGAAGGATGAGGTGGGTGGCGTCGGGGGTCATCACGACTTCCTTTTCGCGGTAGCCCAGTGCGGGCAGGTCGAGCCCGTGCCAGAGGTTTTCGCCGCGGCCGAGCGGGACCGGGGAGATGGCGAAATGCGCCTCGTCGACGAGGCCGGCGGAGACGTATGCCCTTGCCGCCCGCTGCGGCGCGGGCGCGGTCGAGCGCGTCGTGGATGCCGCCGGTGACGAAGTGGAAGGTGGTGCCGCCTGAGCTAGTCCAACGGGGGCGCCGATCGCGCTCCCGCGCGCCTCGGCAACGCTGGCCGGCGGGGCGGCAGCATTGCTGACGACGCGAGCGTGCGCGTGCTTCGTCGCGACCTCAGGCGGGGTCGCTGGAGTCGGGTGGAGGGTCGAGCGCGTAGTAGTCGGGGGGCGGCTCTGCTGTGTCGTCGTCGGGCGCTTCGTCGAGACCGAGAGCGGCGTCGGCGCGGAGCGCTGCGCGCAGCGTCGGGTTGGCGTCGATCTCTGCGTCGCTCGAGATGCCGAGCGCCGCGCCGTGGATCGCGAGGAACGACCGCGCGTCGCGCTCGTTGTCCACGAGCTCGACGAACCTGAGCTTCCCACCGCACGGGCGCGCGAGCCCGTTCACGTCGTACACCCGGCGCAGCAGCGTGGCCCAGTCGATGTACCACTTCGAACGGGCCGGAGTGTAGACCTTCCGTTCTTCCGCCCTTCCTGTGAAGACCCAACAGGGTGGGGATAGTCGGAGAAGCGATCAATGATGAGCCCACGTGGGCGTGTCACGCATCCTGCGCCAGCGGGGCTTGGCTTCACGCGCGCCAGCTCCCCCAGTTCCGCCTGCGCCTCACGGATCGATGGCGGCTAGGTGGGTCGAGCCACGCCGCACCAAGGTCGATGCTTTGTGGCGCGGCGGATCCAGGCGAACATGGCGGGCGGAGGCCACATGAGCGCGAGACCAGAATTCCCAGCAGCGACCCCCCACGACCCTGTGCAGGCCCTCCTGCCCGATTTGTTCTGGGTGCACGGCAGCGTGGAGCTCCGACCCGGCATGTTCCTGAATCGCAACATGGCCGTCGTGCGCCGCGGTAGCGAGCTCAGCCTGATCTCTTCCGTGCGCCTGTCGGACGAGGGAAGGGCCGCGCTCGACGCTCTGGGCACGGTCACCAACGTGGTGCGCATCGGCAATTTCCACGGCATGGACGACAGCTACTATGTCCACGAGTACGGAGCGCGCTTCTGGTGTTTGCCGGGCAAGCAAGCCCGCGCCGAGCCCAAGCCCGCCGAGCTCTTGTCAGCCGACAATCTGCCCTTCGATGCTGCGGTACTTCACGTGTACGAAGGCGCGACCTTCCCCGAGTGCGCGATCGTGCTCGCGCAGGACGGCGGGGTCCTGTTGACGGCAGACAGCCTCCAGAACTGGGTCGATTGGAGCCACTGCAGCGACGGCATGGACAAGATGTCCGCGCAGATGGGCTTCTCGCTCGACATGCTCGTCGGTCCACCGTGGCTGGCCGCTGCGACGCCCGAGGGGGGGTCGATCGAAGCGGACTTCAGGCGCCTGCTCGAGCACGACTTCGATCACATGCTGGGGGCGCACGGTGGGTTCCAGCGCGGTGGCGCGAAGGCACGGGTCGCCGCCGCGATCGACAAGGTGTACCCCAGGTAGGACTTCGCGACGTGCTGGGAACAGCCTGAGACGAAGAAGGAGGTCGGGCGCGCGTGATGCAATTCGAGAGCCGCGCGGCGGCTACAGCGGCGCGCGGCCGCTGGCGACGCATCGGCGTGTGGCTCGCGTGGGCCGGCGTCGGCGCCTACGTCGTCGCGATCGGTCCCGTGTCCGCGGCTGCGGTGAGCACCGCGTTCGCGTGCCTCGGACTGTCGATCGTCGGCTTGTGGATCCGCGGTCGCCCGCGCGCGTCGATCAGCGATCTGCCGGACCCCGTCGTCACCGTCGACAATGGGCGACTCGTTGTCTCGTGCAACGGTGTGCCGGCGATCGACGTCGGGAAGGAAAGCGTGCTCGGCGGCTGGGTCGACGACGAGCCGAGGGTCGTGCTCGCGGTCGGCGGCGGCCGCGAGATCTACGTGTGGGTCGCAAGCGTCGCGCAGGGTGAGCAGTTGCTTGCGGCGCTCGGCGTGTCGGCAAGCGATCGCGTCATGCGCATGCCGCTCCTGAGCTCCCTCGGCGCCAGCACGAGCGAGATGATCGGCGCATTGCTGATCGGGATCGTCGGGCCGTTCTGGCTTGCCGTTCTCGCGGCGGTCAGCAACTTCTTGTGGACGTTCCCTCGAGCAGGCGCCAAGCCGCATTTCGCCCTGGTGTTGACCATCACGGCGGCGGTTGCTGCCGTCCTGGGTGCGATCGTGCTCGGGAGCGTGCGCTTGCTGTCGCGGCGGCACGCGGTGGTCGGCAGCGATGGGATCGTGATCGAGGGGGGCCTGCGCCGTCTGGTCGTGCCGCTGGGCGACATCGCAGACGTGTCGCGCGCCTATGGTCGCGTGGTGCTGACGCGGCGCTCCGGCCAGCGCGTGGATCTGACGCCGTTGTCTCCAGGCACCACGAACGCGCTGCTGCGCCGCGTGAAGCAGCTGCTGGGGCAGCACGTCGGCGCCCGGGACGCCGAAGCGATGCTGGAACGCCGCGGCCGCTCCATCGACGCATGGACGCGCGAGCTCGCGGGCCTCGTCGAGGACAGCGCCGACTACCGGCACCGTGCGATCGGACGCGAGGCACTCGAGGAAATCGCGAGTGACGGCAGCGGCGGCGCAGAGCGACGCATCGCCGCCGTCTTCGCGCTGGGGCGCATGCAGCCCGCGGCGTCGGATGCGATCGAACGCGCCATCGCGGCCACGGCGGACGCCGATCTGGCGCGCGTTCTGCGCCATGCGGCAGCGGGCAAGATCGAAGCGCGCGCGCTGGCCCGGATCGAGCGCCGTTATCGTGTCGCCGAGGGCGAGGATGAAGCGCCGGCCGACGACGAGCGCGAGGCGCGCGGCGCAGCGCGCGGCATTGATCGGGGCGCGCACGGAGCGTAGCCTTCGACATGCGCGCAAGTGGCGGGAATGGTTGACAGAATTCCCCGCGTTTCGCCACCGGGAGATCGGCGGCTGAGCAGCCCGGCGCGCGTCGCCGCGCCGCGCGATTTGTGCTTTTCGCCTGAGCGTCCCTGGGGAAGGCTCCCGCGCCATGATGGATTCGTGGGCCCTGAGGGGCGGCGTGCTGGTCACCGTGGTCATGGCGATGGGTTGCGGGCGCATCGGTCCGGGGGCGGCGTCGCGCCCGGCTGCGACCGGTGACGCGCCGCCCGGAATCTCGACGAGTCACTCGACGCTGCACGATTCGAAGCCCGTCTTCGACGACAAGGGTTGCGCCGTCGGCGTCGGCGAGTCGGGCTCGGCGCAGCAGGCCGCGTGTCGGAGGGGCAAGTGAGACGCCTGGTTCCGCTGCTGCTCGCCACGGCGGTCACGAGCGCCGTCCGCACGGCGTCCGCCGAAGTGGATGCCGAGGACGAGCTCGCGTGGGCCATGATCCCCGGCTTCCGCTACGGCTACAGCTCCTTCGATCACGAGGACGCGAAGGGCGCGTCGACAAGCTACTCGGGGTCGTACGGAGCCGTCGACCTCACGGTGCATGCGGTCCTGCCCGGCGATCGCGTCGCCGTCGGCGCCTGCGGCGGGCTGTTCTTCGCGAGCGGCACGACGGACGGCTACACCGTGGATATCGACGGGTTCCAGGTTGGACCGGTCATCATGATCGGCATCGTTCCGCGCTTCTACCTGCAAGGCCGGGCAGAGTGGGTCAGCGCGAGCGACTACGACGACAATGCGGTGTCCGGGCCGCGCTTCGGTGGAGGCGGTTCGCTGGTCGTGTACCGCGGCGCCACGGGCGACGTGGCGCTGCAGCTCGACGTGATGAAGTTCCTCGGGAAGACCACCTACCCGGACGCCAGCGGACGGATCGACGCGCTGGTGGTGTCGGGTGGGCTCCAGTTCTCGTTCTTCTCGGATTGAGGTCGGTGCCCTCGCCCTGGGATCGTCGCGCGCGTCACGCCGCCCAACACCGGGCGAGCACGGAAACCACGATGTGCGGTGCCGGATTCGACGTCATCTATTGTTGCCCGGCGCCCTGATACCGGGATTCCGCGCCGGGCCGACAGACACTGGATCTCGCGAAAGCTTGTGGCTCGCGCTACGCTGCACGCGGCATGGGCTTCGCGCGCGGCTTGCTGGCGCTGGGATTTGGCCTGGCAATATCGCTGCCCGCTCGTGCGGCGCCGTATGCGATCGGCGTCCCGGAGCCGTCGTGGGTACAGCGCGTCGAGCCGCCATCCACGGCGAGCGCCGCCAAGCGTCGCTGGACGGATTGGCAGGAGACGCTGGTGGACCGCCAGATCCGCGTGTCGAGCGCCGGAACGGAGCGGTTCGAGCATCACGCGCGGCGGATCCTGAATACGAGCGGCGTCGAAGGCGCGTCGGAGATCAGCATCGAGTATCTGCCTGCCTACCAGCACGTCGACGTTCACCGGATCCGGCTGCGGCGCGGCGACATCCGGAAGAACCTGATCCCGGGCGCGAGCATTCGCGAGTTCGCCACCGAGCAGGATCGCGACCGGCGCATCTACGACGGGACTCACCAACTCGATATCGCGCTGCCGGACGTGCGCCCGGGCGACGAGATCGAGTATTCGTACACCGTCGTCGGCGAAAATCCGGCGCTCGCGGGCCACTTCGACGAAAGCTGGTGGCTCGGATCGTCGAACGGCCTGGATCGCGAGTACCTGAGCGTGCTCTGGCCGCAATCGCGCCGCTTGTGGCAACGCGTGCGTGGCTCGACCGACACGTTCACCCGCACCGACGAAGGCGCGTCGGTGCGCTGGTCCTGGCGCGGCGACGACTTGCCGGCGGTCGCCATGGAAGACCGCGTGCCCGACTGGTACGACCCGCTGCCGGTGGCCGAGGTCTCGGACTTCGCGAGTTGGTCGGACGTGGCCGCGTGGGCGATCCGGCTCTACGACCAGCCGCGCGACTTGCCGGCAGACCTGCTGGACCGGGTCGCGCGAATCAGCCGCCGTCCCACCCAGACCGAGCGCCTGATCGCCGCGGCCAAGCTCGTTCAAGACCGGGTTCGCTATCTCGGCATCGAGCTCGGCAAGGGCGCGCTGGCACCGCGCAGCCCGGCCGACGTGTGGAAGCGCCGATACGGCGATTGCAAGGACAAGGCGCTCTTGCTCGTGTCCTTGTTGGATCGGCTCGGAATCTCCGCGGCGCCGGCGCTCGTCGACTCCAGCCGCGGCAAGATGCTCGGCAAGCGGCTGCCGTCGGTCGGCGCATTCGACCACGTCATCGTGCGCGCGGTGGCCGACGGCGTTACGCGCTGGATCGACGCCACGATGAGCCACAACGCCGGCGGCATCGACGCGTTTCTCGCGCCCGACTACGGCTACGCGCTTGTCGTCGCGGCCGACACCACGGCGCTGTCCAGGATGCCGGACGTCCGCCTGAAGCAGCCGACGACGGAAGTCGTCGAGACCTATTCGGTCCTGCCGGACTCGCGCGTGCGGCTCCAGGTTTCGACACGCTACCGCGGCGACGAAGCAGCGAACGCTCGCGAACATCTCGAGCAGGAGTCGAAGGCGGAGATCGGACGCGACTACCTCAACTTCTACGCACGCCAGTATCCCGACATCGAGCAGGCGCGCGACGTCGAGGTGCGCGAACAGCCCGACGGAGAGGTGACGGTGTCCGAGCAATACCGGATCGGCCATTTCTTCGAGGACGAGAAGCGCACGATTTCGGCCTGGTCGATCGGCGACGCCTTGGAGCGCCCGCGTGTCGTGAAGCGGCGCATGCCGCTGGCGCTGACGTACCCGGAGCTGATTCGCCATACGCTGGTCGTCGACTGGGCGCTGGATGCGCACTTCGAGACGGACGCTACGAAGATCGAGTCGCCGTCCCTGTCTTTCGTGCGACATGGGTCCTCGGCGGGGGGCAAGGTGACGATCGTGTACGAACTACGCACCACCAGCGATCACGTCGAGGCCAAGGACGTCGCCAAGTACCTCGACGTCGTGCGCCAGATCGACGACGACACCGATTATCAGCTCGAGAACACGAAACAGACTCGAGCAGCCGAGGCACACCCCGGTTATTGGGCCACCGCCGGCGGCATGCTGTTCGTGGGCCTGATCGGCATCGGCGCATGGCGCGGGCGCCGGCGACGGTCCTGGCGCAGGCGTCACGCGGAGCTGCCGGGCGAAACCGCTGCCCGCGCCATCCCGATCGCGCGCGCCGAGGAGATCGAACGGCGCGTCGGCGCGCTCCGCTGCCGCTGTGGCCGGAAGGCGCTGCGACGAACCTCCACCGATCCCGGAACCCTGCGCTACAACGGACGCGCCATTACCAGCGCCGAAGTGGAGTGCGCGCGCTGCAACGAGGTCGCCACGCGGTACTTCGCCGCGGGCGACTGACCGCGTTGTGCCGTCTCCAAGGGGGAATGTCCCCGCGGGACGTTCCTGGCGACCGGCGTCGTCGGGTGCCGGGCTTCCGTCTGGGTCAAGCCGCACTGTTCACCGCCCACGACGCGGACGACTTGCGGCAGGCCGAAGCGCGTGTAGCGCTCGCAACGCATCCGCATGGGTCCAGCAGTCGCCGGAGTGTCTGCCGATCGACTTGATCGGGGCGCGCACGGAGCGTAGCCTACGACATGCGCGGAAGTGCCTGGAATCGTTGCCAGAGGCTCGGTCATGCGACGTCCCCCGGGTCGCGCCGCTGGTCCGGCGCGGAATCCCCGTTGCGCCGGCCGGGCAGCCCGCTCCGCCCCACTTGACCTTGGTGATGAGTAGGCAGAACGTCACCCCGCTGACATGCGATTCCCGGTTATTGGATAGGATACAAGGGGCCGGGTGCAGTTCGACACGCTGGTAGATCAAGCGATCGAGATGCTCAGGCGGCGAGGCCGCGTCTCGTATCGCGCCCTGCGGCTCCAGTTCGGGCTGGACGATGACGTGTTCGAGGCGCTGCGCGCCGAGCTCGTCGGCGTGCTGAACGTCGCGGCCGAGTGCGACGGCACGTTGCTCGAATGGCGCGGCACGACCTCGTCGCCGGTCGAAGCGGCCAGCGCGGAGGCCGGCGCGGAGCGCCGCCTGATCACCGTGATGTTCTGCGATCTGGTCGGTTCTACCGATCTCAGCCGGCGAGCTGGACCCGGAGGATCTGCGCGCCGTGATTCGCGCCTACCACGCGCAGTGCTCGGAGGTCGTCGAGCGCTTCGACGGCTACACGGCGCAGTACCTTGGCGACGGGGTGCTGGTCTACTTCGGGTGGCCGCGCGCGCACGAGGACGACGCGCTGCGCGCCGTGTACGCGGCGCAGGGCGTGGTGCAGGCCATCGGGCGGCTCGGCGGTGATCTGGTTGCACGCGGCCTGCCGCGGGTACGCGTCCGTGTGGGAATCCACACCGGCATTGTGGTGGTGGGAACGCTGGGTGCATCGGGGCGCTTCGAGACCCTCGCGATCGGCGAGACGCCAAACATCGGCGCGCGCGTACAGGCCGAGGCAGGCCCGGATTCCGTAGTCATCACCGGCGAGACCGAGCGTCTCGTCGGCGGCTACTTCAACCTCGAAGATCTAGGCACGCGGCAGCTCAAGGGCGTGCGCGCCGCGCCCCGCTTGTATCGCGTGCTGGGGGCCAGCGGCGCCCGCAGCCGCCTCCAGATCGCCGCTGCGCGCGGGCTGACTCCGTTCGTGGACCGCGCCGAAGAGCGCGAGCACCTGCGCCAGACATGGAACGACGTGCTCGCGAAGCACACGCGTGGCGTGTTGCTCGAGGGCGAAGCCGGAATCGGCAAGTCGCGGCTGGTGCACTACCTCGGACAGTCGATCGCCATCGGCGACCGCGCCTACTACGAGTGTCGGTGCTCGCCGTATCACTCCAACACGGCGCTCCACCCGGTGGCCGAGGCGCTGCGTACGGCGTGGGAGCTGGATTCCACGCCGGACCCGCTGGCGCGGCTGGATGCGGCCCTGGGTGTCTACGACGAGGCAGATCGCGCCGAGGCGCGCGCCCTGCTGGCCACCCTGCTCGACGTGCCGGTCGGCCCCGCGCAGCTGGCGCCCATCGCGGGTTGGACGCCCCAGCGCCGGCGGCAGCAGACGCTCGCGCGGCTCGTGGAGCTGATGCAGCGCGAAGCAGCAGTCCGGCCCACGGTCTTCGTCGTCGAAGATCTGCACTGGATCGATCCGTCGTCCCACGAGCTGATCCGGGCGCTGCTCGCGGGCGCGGAAGGACGCTCGTTCCTGTTCCTGGCGACAACGCGTCCCGAGCACGACGATCTGGGCTTCGATCGCAGCGGGATGATCGTGATGCGGATCGGTCGCCTGGGTCGCGAGCACATCGCGGAGCTGGTGCAGCAAGCCGCTGGCGATGCGGAGCTCTCTCCTGACACGGTGAGGCGCGTGGCGGCACGCACCGACGGCATCCCGTTGTTCGCCGAGGAGCTGACGCGCAACGCCGTCGAGTTGGGCGATCAGGCGCCGCAGTCGTCGACGCGCTCGCAGCCGCCGGTCGAGGGCTCCGTGCCCACTACGCTCTATGGCTGCTTGATGGCGCGGCTCGATCGCCTGGGCCCCTTGCGCGTCGTGGCCCAGCTCGGCGCGGTTCTCGGCAGGACCTTCTCCTACCCGCTACTACGCGCCGTGTGCGATCTATCCGACGCGGAGCTGTTCGCCGCCTTGAGCGCGCTGGTCGGTGCGCAGATCCTGTTCAAGCAAGCTGTCGGTGCCGAGGACGAGTACACGTTCAAGCACGCGCTGATCCAGGAAGCCGCGCTGCAGTCGATCGTGAAGCGCCTGCTCGTCGAGTATCATCGGCGCACCGCCGACGTCCTGGTGACGCGCTTCCCGGAAATCGTCGAGCGCGCGCCCGAGCGCGCGGCGCGACATTTCACCGAGGCCGCGGCGTGGCCCGAAGCGATCGACTGGTGGCTCAAGGCCGGGCTCGCCGCGATCATGCGCTCCGCGAACGCCGAGGCGATCGCCCACCTCTCGCGCGCGCTCGAGCTGCTCGAGCACATCCCCGACGACTCGGCACGCGATGCGCAGGAGCTGGCGCTCAGGGTCTTGTATGCGCTTCCTCTGACGATGACCCGCGGTTGGGCCGCTCCCGAAGTGGGCGCCGAGTACCAGCGGGCCAACGATCTGTGCGAGCGCGTGAGCGGATCGCCGCAGCTGTTCCCGACGCTGGTCGGGCTACTGACATATCACATCGTGCGCGGGCACTTCGGTCGTGCAGCGGAGATGGCGCACAAGCACCTCGCGCTCGCGGAGCAGACGGGCGACGCGGGGCTCAGGCTCGAGGGACACCACGATCGCGGCACCACGGCGTTCTATCTCGGACACCTGGACGACGCCCTCGATCAGCTGGATCGATGTGTCGCCTTGTACGTGCCCGAAGAGCACTACGGTCACGCCTTCGCCTTCGGCAAGGATCCCGCGGCCGTCGCCATGGTGCACCAGGCTCTGGCGCACGCGCTGCAGGGACGCCCGCGTCGCTCGCTCGAGGTCGCAGAAGCCGCGATCACCCACACCCGGCAGTGGGTCCACCCGTTCAGCCACATCTGGGCGCTATGCGGTGCCGCCGCGGTGAACGCGATCCTCGGCGACCCCGCCCGCACCCTCGACCTCGGTCGCGAAGTCGTGGCGCAATCCGAGCAGCAGGGCTTCCCGAACTGGTTGGCACAAGGTCTCTGCTACCTCGGCCATGGTCTCGCCCACGCAGGACAGCACGACGAAGGCATCGCCCAGATCCGCCAGGGCATCACGATCTGGCTTGCCACGGGCTCAGAGCTCCTGCGACCGTTTCTCGAGTATCTGCTAGCCGACGCGTTGCGCCTCGCCGGCGACGCCGCCGGCGCCGAGCGGGAGATCGATGAAGCCATCGCGATCGCGGAGCGGACGCAGGAAAAATGGTGGTACCCGGAGCTCCTGCGCTTCAAGGGCGAGCTGGTGGCGGCGTCAAGCGGCGCCGACGCCGCGCGGTCCTGGCTCGATCGCGCGCTCTCCGAGGCATCGAGCGAAAACATGTTGCTCAGCGAGCTGCGCGCCGCCTCGAGCCTGTTGGCGCTCCACTCCGACGACGCCGTCGCACGCGATCGGGTCATGTCGCTGCTCGCACGCTTCGATCCCGACGACGCCAGCCGTCCAGTCCGCGACGCACGCAAGCTAGCAGGGATCCCATGAGCACGAGCTTCGGAGACAGTCGCCAACGCCTGGTCGCGCTGCTCACCGAGGCAGCCGAGTTGGAACACAACCTCTCGTGCCAATATCTGTTCGCCGCGTTCACCCTCAAGACGCATCGCGAAGAGGGCGCGACCTGGGAGCAGCTCGAGTCGATCCGGCGCTGGAAAGGCCAGACGCTGATGATCGCTCGTCAGGAGATGGAGCATCTGGGGCTCGTCTCGAATCTACTGTGTGCCATCGGCGAGGCGCCGTACTTCCAGCGTCCCGAGTTTCCGACGCGGCGCGGCTACTACCCGATCCACCTGCGCTGCGCGCTCGAGCGCTTCGGGCTCTCGACGCTCGAGCGCTTCGTTCGCTTCGAACATCCCTTGACGCTGTCGGCGAAGAGCCACGCGTTTGCGACGAAACGCCTTGGCGAGACCGACACGAACGAGGCGACGTCGATCGCCCGGATGTATCACGAGATCCTCGCGTTGTTCCAGGAGCTGGGCACCGCCGATCCCAAGAGCTTGTTCATCGGTCCCGCGACGGCCCAGCAGACCACCACGACGTTGATCCCGGTTCCGCTCCGCGGGATCTCCCTGAAACCGGGGACCGCCTTCTACAACGTGCTCGTTCAACCGGTGACGGACCTGGAGACCGCCGAGGCCGCCGTCCGGCAGATTCTCCTCGAAGGGGAGGGCGCGCCGGACGATCGCACCGGGAGCCACTTCGCGCGCTTCCTCGCGATGCACGAGGAGCTGGCCGCTGCGCAAGCCGCGGATCCGGAGTTCGATCCCGCGCGCGACGTGATGAAGAACCCGCGCACGAGCTACCCGGACGAGGATCCGACCGACTCGACCGTCACTGTGGAGGCGACGAACCGGCTCTCGCAGCTGTTCGATCTAGGTTACGCGGTGATGATCACGATGCTGATCCGCTTCTTCTACCAGGTCGACGCTACCGCCGCCGAGATCGCGGGATTGCAGCGCGCAGCATTCTTTCCCATGATGACGACGTTCATCCGTCCCGTCGGCGAGCTGCTCACGCAGCTTCCCGCTCGCGAGGATCTGCCCGGGGAAACCGCGGGGCCGTCGTTCCGGTTTCTGCGGCAGATCGCGTATCTGCCGCACAAGCACGCAGCGTGGAAGGTGATCGAGAGCGAGCTCCAGCTGCTGCAGGATCGCGCGCAGGCGCTCTCGGTCGACAAGGAGCTACCCGAGGGCGTGCGCCAGCGGCTGGTTCTCGTGTACGAGAACCTGGGCCGCATGGCGATGGACTTCTCCCAGACCATGAACCTCGGGGACGGGTCGTCATGAGCGCGTCGTTGGTGCTGGAGATGTCGGGGTGGTGCTTGATGCGCATCCCCACGGACCCCGACCCGACCGACGAGCCGCGCGGCGCCAGCGGCTATACGTTCGCGTTCGCCGGCGAGCCCGATCTCGATCGCTTGATCTACTGGCAACCGCCCGATCCGGCGAAGGTTCCTCCGCGTCTGTTCGCGCCTGAAGTCGGAGTCACGGTGAAGAGTGCCGAACGCCGCGACGGCAGCGGCGCCACGCCCGTTCCGGCATTGGTCGGCGCCAAGGTCGACCTGCTCGACGGTCCGGTGCTGGAGAACCGCAACTGGACGCTGACCCTGCCCGGCTTCGAGCCGATCGTGCCGTTCCATCTCCAGGTGGCGACGCCCGACATACGGCTGTACCGGGAAGCGCCGCTCGATCCCCAGCACCCCGACCGGCCGGTGTGGCAGGTCGACGCGCAGCAGATCGCGGCGCAGAGCGCAGCGGGGATGGCGTTCGAGCCCGGCACCGTCGGGCGCGCAACCGGCATCTGGGACGCGCTCGAGTTCGTGAAGCTCAGGCACCAGGCCGTGAAGCAGAAGCTCGAGGAGCTCGAGCGCGATCACGGGGACGCGGTCCTGATCGTGAACCTCCGCGGGCGCCTGGCGGAGCTCGACTTCGCCGTCGCGAATCCCGGCGACCGCCGCGTGCTCGCCAAGTCGTTCGTCGAGCGCTTCGGGTTCCCCGTAACGGGGTCCGATCCCGTGATCCAGGGCAGCGAGACGGCGCTTGGAGGCAAGCTCGACCCCGCGTCCCCATGGATGGTGACCTTCTGGATCGGCGGCTGGGACCCCGACGCGTTGTGCGCGTTCCTCGAGGGGAGCCTGACCTTGCCGTACGCGACCTGAACCGACAGCCAATACCCCGAAAGCGGACCCGACATGGCTATTACCAGTGACAAGCGCCGACAGCAGCACCTCGCCCGCATCGCCGCGTGGCCCAAGGACCTGAAGAAGCTCGGCATCACCAAGGTCGCGCGCGACGACTTTGCCGACCTGCAGAAGCGGTTGGTGGGTCACGTGGCCCTGCCCGGCGATCCGGACTACTACGAGGGCAGCGCGCTCTACCCGGCCAAGCCGAAAGCGGTGGTCTTGTGCGAGGTGTTCGCGGACGTGCGCCAGACGATTGCGTTCGCGCAGCGGCACAAGCTGTGGGTGACGTGCCGCTCGGGCGGTCACAGCACCGGCGGCTGGTCGGTCAACGACGGTCTCGTGATCGACACCAGCCGGCTGTCGTACGTCGCGGTCGATCCCGACACGCGCCGTGCCCGCGTCGGCGCCGGCACCAGCTTCACCGTGCTGAACTCGATGCTCGATACCTATCACCTGCATGTGCCGGGCGGCACGTGCCCGGACGTGTGCGTCGCCGGCTTCATGCAGGGCGGCGGATACGGCCTCACATCGCGCGAGTACGGCGTCGGCTGCGACAACATCGTGGAAGTGAAGATGGCGCTCGCCAACGGCAAGATCGTCGTCGCGAACGCGCACAAGAACGCCGACCTGTATTGGGCCGTCCGGGGCGGCACCGGCGATCAGTTCGGCGTGCTGCTCGAGCTCACGTTCGAGCTGCAACCGCTGCGCGAAGTGTTCGGCTTCGCGCTTGCGTGGCCGATCGAAGTCGCGCCGAAGCTGCTGGCGCTGATGCAGGCCGGCTACATGGCAGGCAAGAGCGACGAGAAGCTCGGATACCTCGCGCTCCTTGCATTCATCGACGACGCGCCGGTCGTCCTCATGATCGGCATGTACGACGGCGGCGACGCCCAGGGCGTGAAGGCGCTTTCGGGTCTGACCCGGATCGGAAAGCCGAAGTGGCTGAAGAAGACCCGCGGAACATACAACGACTTGAACGAGTCGCTTTTCGACGTGCTGCCCGGACCCGGCACGCCGGGCACGCTCGAGCTGAAAGAAGCGCACTACATCTCGAAGCCGGTGGGTGAGGCCGGCTGGAAGAAGGCGTGCGACTACTTCTGCACCAAGTCGAAGAACAACTACAACATCGCCGTGATGGAGCCGTACGGCGGTCGCATCAACGCACGGCCGACGTTCGTGAACGCATTCGTGCACCGCGACGCGACGTCCATGAACTTCTTCGTCGACTCGTTCTGGAACCCGCAGTGGCAGGGGTGTTCGACGGAGAAGGCAGCCAGCACGTTCCTCGGCGGGTTCATGAAGGTAATGGCGGACAAGTTCGATGGGCACACCTACCAGAACTATCCGCAGCGCGGGACGCCGGACTACCGTTGGATGTACTGGGGCGACGCGTTCAACTCGCTCTTGTTCGTGAAGCAGAAGTACGACCCCGAAGGCTTCTTCCGCTTCGAGCAGAGCATCACGCCCTACCCCAAGGGCGGCAGGATCCATCGCTCGACCGTGCCGTCGATGTTCCACGACCCCGTGATCGAGTACGAGCCCTGGTCCTGATTACTTGCCGTGGACCTTCTCGTCGAGGTCGCGAAACCGGCTCACGACGGAGCGCACCAGCATTCCTACCCAGCCGTCGACTCCGAAGCCCTCCTCCAGCTCGGCGCGGCTTATGACCAGGACGGTGACGGTGTCCAGCGTCTCCACCGACGCGGTGCGTGGAGCGTTCGAGAGCACGGCCATCTCGCCGAACACCTCGCCCGGTCCCATGCGTCGCAGCTCCTGACGTCGCCCGTCGATCGTCTTGAACACGGCGCACTCGCCGCGGACGATCAGGTAGGCCTCCTCGCCCGACGCACCCTCGGAGAAGATCAGCGTTCCCGGCGGGAACCCGCGGCGCTCGAGATACAGCCCGCGACGCAGGAACGCTTGCACGTCCTCCTTGAGCTCGGCAACGCTGGCGTAGCGTTGGTCGGGGTTCGGTGACAGCGCCTTCTTGATGATGCTCAGTAGCTTCCCGGAGACGCGCCGCTCGCCGAGCACGTCTTCCGGCGGCGTCCATGCACCCAGGCAAACCGCGGTTTCCAGGGTATGTCGGTCGGTGCCCACCGGATACGGCGGCCGGCCGGTGACGATCTCGTACAGGATTGCTCCGAGACCGAACACGTCGGTCCGCGCGTCGATGACGTCGCCGCCGATGTAGAGTTGCTCGGGGGCCATGTAGCAGAGCGTGCCGCCGGTGAGCGAGCCCATGTGTGCCCGCACCTCTTCAGCGTATGGCCCGAGCTCGACGCCCTCGCCCTTCACCAGCGCAAGACCCCAGTCCATCACGTAGACGACGCCGAACTCTCCGACCATGATGTTCGACGGCTTGAGGTCGCGGTGGATCACTCCCCGCGAGTGCGCGAACGAGATCACGTCGCAGACCTTCAGGAAGATGTCGAGCGCATCCGCCAGCCGGTCCGGCGACTCGTCCGCATCCGGGTCGTACAGCCAGCGATGGAACGTCCGACCGTTGACGATCGGCATGGTGAAGTACGGCCGCTGCTGGCTGTCTACCGCCAGCTCGTACACGGGAACGACGCCGGGGTGCCCGAGCTGTCCACCGATCCGGGCCTCGGCGATGAACGCCTGGGCGTAGCGCGAATCGCGCGCAAGCTCGGGGTCGAGCAACTTCATCGCCACCTCGCGCAACATGCTGTGATCGCGGACGCGATGCACCGCTCCCATGCCGCCGCGGCCCAGCTCCCCGAGGTCCGTGTAGTCCGGCGTGCCGATCGACGTGTCGCTCGCGCCTGCTTCCGGAGTCTCCGGGCGCGTCGCTTCGGGTTCGCGCAGGCCCTTCATCGACGCCATCATGCCACAGCCGGCGCTCGCCTCCCGTCTCGCGACGCTGGTGGCGCGCTTGCCGACGGGATAGAACCACGCTGTGGGTGGGCAACGCCACGGCAGGCCAGAGCTGGCCGTGTGCCAGACGTGCAACGCGCCGCCGTCTCTCTCCGGGGCCGCACCAGCGACGAGCGCTCGACGCGCTTCGGGATGCGCACGGCAGAGGACCGGCGATCCCAAGCGTCTGGTCGTGACCGGCCGCCCGGTGTTCGTACAATTTCCCCGACTCGACCGAGCAGAAGGTTCCCGGAAACACGATCATCGGCCTATCGATGCGCAACACCAGCCCGTCCGGTTGCACGGCGTCTTCGCAAGGCGTGACGCTCGATCCGACGGGACACAGCATCACGTTCGCCGGCACGATCGTGTATCGAGACAACCTGAGCACCGGCACGCAGGACACGCCGGTGACGCTCGACGGGTCGATCGGCCACCGAGAGCGCGCGCGTCGGACGGCACGGCGACTTGCCGGGGTGACTTCCTGGCGGTCCGGCGCGGTATCCCGCGTTGCGGCGGCACGGCATGTTTCCGTCACGCGACGGAGTCGCGAGTCACACTTGTCGGCGCCTGTCCCGATGGGCGCCGAAGCCCCCGAACCCGGCTCGATCGTCCCAGCTTCTGTGCAAAACCTGGAGCAGATCCCGCGATCTGCGGGCCACACGGGCAGCGGCGCTTGGCTTCTGGTGGTGGTCGCGGCGCTCGGCCGGCGCTGCGCCAACGACCGGCGTGTCCGTGCCCGCGCGATCGAGTCCGGAAACCACAACTCATCGATGCCCTCCATTGTCGCAGGCACGCGGGAAGTGCGACAATCCGGCGCGATGACGCGGTTGGCTCTCCTGATGGTGTGCGTTGCGCTGCTCGCGTGTCACGGCAAGAGCAAGTCGCACACGCGGCCGGTCGCGACGCGGTCGTCGGCGCCCGCGCCGCCGCCGGGCAAGCCGCCGACGCCATTTCAGGCCAAGGGTCTCGACGCGCTCGAGCATCGACCGCTGGCGGTGCTGTGGGAGATGAACCCGTGGCTGAACGTGATCGGGTCCGACGTCCCCAGCGTCGCCGTGTACGAGGACGGGCTGGTCGTGCTGCAGAAGGTCGACGGGCACACCGTCTCGCGCATCGCAGGCACGCTCTCCAAGGCCGACCTGGCGGCGCTGTCGGCGCGCATCGACGCCGGTCTCGCCGCGTCACCGGCCCATTCGCAAGCGAGCGGCGCCACCGACCAGCCGACGGTGATCGTCCTGGCGCGCCACGGCGCGAACTGGCGGAAGGCGAGCTGCTACGGGCTGTCGCGCGCGGGGGTCGCATCGACGGCGGGCGCGTCCGCGAGGGCGGCGCCCGCGGGCTTCGTCGACGCGTACAAGGCGCTGCTCGGCGTGGCGCCGTCGGACCAGAAGCCGTGGGTCCCCGATCAGAATCGAGGTGATGCTGTGGGGCTTCGACGCCGCGCGCAGCGCCGTGCCCTGGCCGGCGGACGTCCCGGCGCCGCCGGCGAGCGTCGTCCCGCCGCCGGCGGGGCAGGGCGTGGTCAAGCACGTGATCGACGGCAAGTACGAGACCGCGGTCCAGAAGCACCTCGCCGCCGGCGGACGCGCGACGCGCTTCAACGGTCACACGTGGTCGATGAGCTACCGCGTGCGCATCCCGGAAGAGGACTTCATCCGCAAGGTGCGGACGTGTGCGGCGCAACGTGACACGGCCGAGCAGAAGGGGACTCCGCCGCCGGCGTGCGAGTGAGCTCACGGGCAGGCGAGGCGCCAGGCGTCCAGGTCCCAGTCCTTGATCAACGTGGAGAAGCCCGCGATGCTCGCGTCGCCGCAGGTGCTCGAGAGCTTGGCCGGTCCCTGGGACGTCTGATCGACGTATTCCACGTGGAACACCGCCTTGTTCGCGGCGATGAACGGCGCGAGCGACGCGCACTCGGAGTACGTGAGGCACTCCTCGTTCAGGGCCCAGTCGAAATCCGGCTCGAGCTTGGCCACCAGCTCGACGGCGTTCTTCAGCCCGACCGACAGCCCGCGCTGGTGCGCCTGGGTCGCCAGGAACGCGTCGTAGTCGAGCTGGTCGCTCTGCGTCAGCGGGAAGCCCGTCGCGTTCGCGTAGCCGTCGACGTTGTCCGGTTCCACGCCGTCGCAGCCGCGGCTCTTGGCCAGATCGAGGCGCGCCTGCATGATCGACCGGACGTTCGCCGAGCGGATGTCGAGCCAGTTCTCGCCGGGCCAGCCTTGCAGCCCCTTGCCGTAGTCGGCCGCCTTGAACTGCGCCGCGTCGGGACGCCAGTCCTCGCGGCTGCCGGCGGAGAAGTAGCAGACGACGATGCGCCCGTCGGCGTGGAGCGTCGACAGCACGGCGTCCGGCGCGTCCACCAGATCGACGTCGTACATGGCGACGTCCACGCTGGTGTCGATGGTGCCCGACAGTTGCCACTGCCAGCTCGTGCCCGGCGCCGGGTGCCACACGCCGCCGCTGCCACCGCTGCCGCCGCTGCCGGCGGATCCGCCGCTGCCGCCGCTGCCGCCAGATCCGGCGCTGCCGCTCGCACCGCCGTTGCCGCTCGCGCCGCCGTTGCCGCTCGCACCGCCGTTGCCGCTCGCACCGCCGTTGCCGCTCGCGCCGGCGCTCCCCGCCGTGCCGCCGTTGCCGCTCGTGCCCGCGCCGCCGTCGCCCGCGGCGCTGCCGCCGGATCCCGCGCTGCCGCCGCTTCCGGATCCATCCGACGAGCTGGAGCAAGCCGTGCCGACAGCGAGCGCGGCGAACAGGGCGAGCAGACGCGACGTCATGGCCCGCCATGATACGCCGCAGCCCGTCCGCGGGATACCGCGCCGGACCGGCATCCAGCAGCCACTCGATGGTTTCCCGCATGATGCCGGTCCGGCGCGGAATCCCGAGCGGCGAAGCGCTATCCTCCGCTCGTGTTCGAGCGGTCGAGAGCAGGGGTCGTGGGGATGCTCGTGCTCACGGCAACGGCCACCGCCGGTGCCGCCGCGCCCTCTGCCCATCCGTCGGCGAACAATCGCGCCGTGCTCGAATGGGATCCGCCGGCGCCGGTCGCCGGATTGCCCGCCGCGATCTCCGCGTACGGCGACCGCAAGGCCACGTGCGACGTCGCGAAGGCGTACTGCGCCGCGAAGCGCCGACACGCCGCCCCGTCCGCGGCGCCGCCCGCGGAGTGCGCCGAGGCGAGCGTCGCGTGCCCGCCCCCGCCGCTGGGCGCGCCCATCCCCGGACCCGAGCCGGTATTCGACCCCCTGCTCGCGCTACTGCAGGCGGAGCCGTTGGCGCGCGAGACGCATCTACGACCTGGGATCGACGCGCTGGAGTTCGAAGGCGAGTCGGCCAACGTCCTGGGCGACACGGTTGTCTACCAACACTGGACGCGCGTCGGCGACACGTTGCTCGTGGTCGCGGGAAGCACGGTCGTGTTCTATCTCACGAAGGACCGCGTGCACGTCCGCGAGGTCGCCAATCGAGTCGACGTTCCGACAAGTGCGGTGGCGCCCCCGAAGCTCGCGGCGGACCAGGCGAGACACGCGCTGCGCACGTTTCTCCTTGCTCGTGGTCTCCATCGCGACGTGTTGGACGCCGTGGGCAACGACATCGACGCCACGCCCGTGGTCCTGGTCGAACATCGCAAGGGACGGGTCGCGTACAACATGCGGGTCAGGCATGTCCCGGCGTTGTCGGACACCATATACGTCGTGGACGGCACGACCGGCACGATGATTGGCAATGCCGCACCGCCCTCGGATCAACGGCGCGCGCCCCTGGACCAGATCCGGCTCCCGGCAGCGACGCGCGCGGACGCCGGCGAAGCGTCCCCGAAGACGGTCCCGCGCGGTTCTCCGCGCAGCCACTGCGCCTGCCTCGCGGCGGGACACGGTCGCGACACTCCGGCACCGGTGTTGGCCGTGACGCTGACGTACCTCGTCGCCCGCTGGCGGCGACGCACGTCGTTGCTCCGGCGCGAGCGCTGAACCCGCCAGCGTCGCGCAGCGCGTCCGCCTCGTGCGGTGGCGCCGCCGACGCGACATCAAAGCGCGACGCCGCCTCCGCGCTCAGCGGCGGCAACCAACTCCGTCAATCCTGGCATACGCCTTGCAGCCGATCGCGGGCGAAGCTCCGAATGGATTTCTCCCCTGGAATCGGGCCGCGATGGCCCAAGGTGTGCCCGCGATCATGATCGATGTGTCCGGATTGGATGCTGGGTACCGGTCCGGCGCGGTATCCAACTGGGCGTTTCGCCTTGGTGTCGCCGTTGCCGTCGCAACCAGCGCGCTCGTGCCGAGCACGGCCCGTGCGTTTCCGGCAGTGTCCGCCGAGAAACCCGTGACGCCGCTGGACCACGTGTCGGGAGGCGGCGGAGAGACGGCGCTGGCGTCGAATGGAACATCGTATCTGGCGGCATGGAGCAGAGTCGGGTCGAGCAACAGCGGCCTCGACGACGTGTTCGCCGTCCCGGCGGCGGCGGACGGCAGTCTCCTCGCCTCGACGTCGCGACTTCTCGAGAAGGGACATGCCCACGGCCGGGTGGACGTCGCCAGCGACGGATCGGGGTTTCTCGTCGTGTGGGCGCGCGTCACCACGACGCACCAGGACGAAATCGTCGGCGCGCTTGTTGCCGCGGATGGCAGTATCACGAAAGGTCCGTTCGTGATCGCGTCCGCCGCGCCCGCGGGGGACGACTCGCCTGCCGTCGCCTACGGTTCCGGCCAGTACGTGGTGGCGTGGCACGACTGTCGTTCCTCGACGGTCGGATGCAACGGCGTGGGCACGGACGACGTGTATGCGGCGCGCGTCGCCAGCGACGGTTCGGTGCTGGACCCGGCAGGGATCCTGGTCGACGACCGCGTGTTCAGCCGGACGGGCGTCGACGTGGCGTCGGACGGAAGCGGATTCGCGGTCGTGTTCCGCGACTGTCTCGTTGCTTCCTCGTGCGACCAGAACCGCACGCCCTACGTCGTTCACCTCGGTGCGGGCGGCTCGGTCTCGCAAAGCCAGGCTCTGGGCTCTCCGCCCGCGCAGGTTGCCCCTGCCTCGCTGCACGTCGCGGCTTTCCAGGGTGGCGCGCTGGCGACCTGGGATCGCGACGGCTCGGTCGAGGCCGTATCCATCGACGCCGCGGGGACGGTCGGAACGCCGTTCGTGGTCGCGTCGACGACCGACACGTTGCTGACCACGCAGGCCGCGGGATCGGACACCGGCGCGCTCGTCGTGTGGACGCAGCAGGACGCGCAACAGAAAGCCGCCACGTACGCGGCGCGGCTCGATGCCAGCGCGAGCGCGTTGGACTCGACGGGCTTCGTCGTCGGGAACGGGACGGTGACCGACGTCGTCCCGGACGGCTCCGGCTGGCTCGTGGCACTGGGAAAGACCACGGTCGTGCGCATCGACGGCAGCGGGAGCGTGCTCGACGATCCACCCGTTCCGCTCTCGTTCGGGGCAAGCGGCCAGCGCTCGCCGTTCGTTGCCACCGCGAACGACGGCACGTCCCTGGTCGCTTGGACCGCGGAGAATGGGTTGCGGGCGGCGCGAGTGGACGCAAGCGGCACGATGCTCGACTCCCAGGTCGTGGCGCTCCCCGGGGGTGACCTCGCCCAGGTAGTGTCGAATGGAACGAGCTTCCTGGCCATGTCGAGCCAGCCGTCCCGGATCGCCGGCGATGGAACGCTGCTGGACCCGAATGGCCTCTTCACGCTTCCCGCTGGCCCAGACGGGTGTACGCCGATGGGCGCCGCATCCGATGGAAGCTCCTACGCGTTGCTTGACGTGTGCGTCTCGTACGACACGAGCTACGCAAGCGGCACAATCATCGACCCCGACGGCAAGTCGACAGGTGGATTCAGCCCGTTCTTCAACGAGGAGCACGCCGAGTCGGGCGCCATCGCGTTCGATGGAAGCCGCTATCTCGCCCTCACGGTCGGTGATTACGGTGCGACGGGCAATCACGTCTACCCGGACGGAACGACCGACGACAACGTCGGTTTCGCGGCGTACTTCTATGGGTATCGGGGACAATATGCGGTCGCGTGCGGAACCGGCACGTGCCTGATCGCAGCCGAGGATACGTCCTCGCCCGGGGGCGTGGTGTATGGCGCGCGCGTGGGACCGCAAGGCGCGCTCGGCGCGAAGTCGTTCGACATCGCCATCCCCGGCGCGGAAGCCGGCAACTCGTACGACGGACCGAGCGTTGCCTTCGACGGCGCGCACTTCGTCGTGGCTTGGGTGGACTACCGGAACGGCGACCCCGACATCTACGGCAACTGGGTGTCGTTGGACGGCACGGTGCTCGTCCCCGGGGACGTGCCGCTGTCCGCGCTGCCCAACGGCGAGCTCCACCCGGATCTTGCTGCTGCCCCGGATGGCCGCGTCACCCTCGCATACCAGCGCTTCAACGACGACCCGGCGATCCAGAACGCGCGCGTGTACGTCCGCACCATCGCGCCACCGGGCGCTCTCGGCACAAGTTGTGAGGACGACGCGGACTGCGCGGCGGGCACGTGCAGCTCGGGGACGTGCTGCGACGGCGCGTGCTGTAGCGAGCCCTGCAGCGACGGCGGGGCGGGTGCGTCAGGTGCGGCGGGCGGCCCGAGCGACGGCGGCGTGTCCGGTGCGGCCGGCAGTGCCGGCGCGGCGGGCGCCGCGCCCGACGCGGGACGTGATGCCGGCGCGTCCGGGTCCGCGTCCTCTCCCGCGCCCCGTCGCGATCTTGCTCCCGTCGGCGGATGCGCGTGCACGGCTCCACCCCGGGAAGGCAATCGCGATTCCGCCCTGGTCGCGCTACTTGGCCTCTTCGCCGTCGCGGCAGTGCGACGACGTCGCGGCGACTGACACGACGCTCCGGAGAGGATGAAAGATGGGATCGAACCAGCGCAAGATCCTGCTGACCGTCGGGTGCATCGGCGTCACGGTTGCCTGTGCAGGCGTTTCCGCTTCGGGCAGCCCCGAGGGGGGCGCCGCGAGCAAGTGATCATTCGAGCGAGCCGGTCTGCGGGCGCGATCGGCCGCATGTTCCCGCTCGTCGGCGACGACCGAGCACGAAACCGGCGTCGTGCTTGTGGCACAATCCGGAACTGGCACAGCGCTGGAGAGGCGCGCTCCAGCAGGTGATGGCGCCGGCACGGAGTTTGCTGACCAACACCGTCGATGGGACTCCGACTTGTCGTCTACCTGGGCGCCCTGATCGTCGCGGGGTGCGGCGGCAGCACGCTGAACACTGGATCGAACCCCTCGCCGGACGCCGACAGCGGCGCGGCTGGCGCCGCGGGTGCATTCGACGGCGGGGCTGGCGCGGCTGGAGCGGCTGCCGACGCCGGGCCGAGGCTCTGTGGCTGCAAACAGGGCGGCACGTGCGCTCCCGACGAGTGGTGCGACTACGACGCGAAGCTGTACTGCGGCGTCGGGGACGCGTGCGGCGTCTGCAAGCCGCGCCCCGATGCCGCCGCGTGTCCGCCGGTCCCGCCCATGGGCTGCGCGGGCGAATGCGGCTGCGGCAAGACGTACACGACGTGCGGTTGCGACGGCCAGTTCTACTGCAGCGCGGACTGCGCTCACCTCGCCGGCACCGACGACAACCCGGACTGCAGCACCGAGCCGCCGTCGGGCTTGTGCCCGGACATCGATCAGGCGCTCGCCGACCAGGTGACGTCGAAGTACTGCTCGAGCGTGGTTCGCCTGGACTACGACGGCTTTTACTACAAGGGCTACGCCATCGTGTGCGGAGCGGGCCCCGCCGCCGACGAGGCGCAGGCGCGCGCCACTGCCCAGCTCGACACCGGCTACGGGAAGGGAAAGCTGCTGAGCGGACCGACGCCGGAGAACGAATGGGTCTTCCACACCTCGGCGGGCGACTTCGGTGGCGCCTCGGCGGTCTCGGTCGCCTCCGGCCTGACCGTGTTCGGCGGATCGATCATCTGGGCGGGCGCGGGCGAGATCGACTATCCGCACTTGTGGCGACCGCCGAATCAACTCGGCAACTGCGGCGGGATCCCTCCGGGCAATCCGCCGATGCGCTTCTTCGACCTTGCCGGGGGGCAAGCGCCCAACGGCAAGGCCGAGGCCGACGCGGCGCTCTCGGCGGTGATGCAGACCGAGCTTCCGAACGGGTTGGCGCTCGCGGGACAGAAGATCGCGGGCGCGACCGTGTTGCTCTACCCGCGCGCGATTGGCGCGTTCGATCCGTCGACCGCGGAGTGGATCGTGATCGTCGACTCGGCGCATACCCCGTGACGGCACAGCCTCCAATCAGACGCCTGGCGCTTGTCCCGGGTCGCTGGCGCACTGGTAGAGCACGGCCATGCGCACGGCGACGCCCGACTCGACCTGGTTCAGGATCACGCTGTGGGCGCCGTCGGCGACGTCCTCGTTGATCTCGACGCCGCGGTTGAGCGGGCCGGGGTGCATCACGATGGCGTCCGGCTTGGCGAGCTCCAGGCGCTTCGCGCTCAGGCCGAACACGCGGCTGTACTCGCGCAGGGTCGAGAACGCGGCGCCGGCCAGGCGCTCTTGCTGGATTCGCAACATCATCACGACGTCCGCGCCTTCGATGGCGGGCTCCAGACGATCGAAGATGCGCGCGCCTAGCGTCTCGGCGCCGACCGGCATCATCGTGCGCGGACCGGCGAGGCGGACCTCGGCGCCCAGCTTTGGCAGCAGCAGCGCGTTCGAGCGGGCGACCCGGCTGTGGGTGATGTCGCCGCAAATGGCGACCACCAGCCCGTCCAGCTCCGGCTTGTGCTGGCGGATCGTGAACGCGTCGAGCAGCGCCTGGGTCGGGTGCTCGTGCATGCCGTCGCCGGCGTTGACGACGGCAGCGCGCGCGCGATCGGCGACGTAGCGCGGCGCGCCGGATGCCTTGTGGCGGATCACGATCACGTCGGCGTGCATCGAGTCGAGCGTGCTGACCGTGTCGCGGAGCGTCTCCCCCTTGGTCGTGCTCGAGCCGGAGCTCGAGATGTTCACGACGTCGGCGCCCAGGCGCTTGCCGGCAAGCTCGAACGAGGTGCGCGTGCGCGTGGAGGCCTCGTAGAACAGGTTGATGATGGTCTTGCCGCGGAGCGTGGGCACCTTGCGCACCGGGCGGCGCACCACCTCCAGGAACGCGTCTGCGGTCTCCAGAATCGACAGCGCGCGCTCGCGGTCGAGGTCGCGGATGCTGAGCAGGTGGCGAAGGCGAAAGGTCATGGACTCTCCACGGCGACGAGCCCGTCTGGCGTCTCGGTCACGTCCACGCGTGCGCCCTCGGCGAGCGCCACGCTCTTGACGACGTAGTCGGGCTGGATCGGCAGCTCGCGCCCGCCGCGATCGACGGCGGCCGCGAGCTCGATGCGCCGCGGCCGGCCGTAGTCGAGGATGGCGTCGATGGCCGCGCGCACGGTGCGCCCCGTGAACACCACGTCGTCGACGATGACGACGTGGCGTCCTTCGAGCGGGCAGGGGATCTCGCTCGGGCCGATGCGCGGGCTCGGGAGCGCCGTGGCCGCGTCGTCGCGGTAGAGCGTGATGTCGAGAGTGCCCACGGGGATCGCGCGGTGCTCCAGCTCCTCGACGTGCCGGGCGATCTCGTGCGCGATCGGCACGCCGCCGCGGCGGATGCCGACCAGTACCAGGGCCTCGGCGCCGCGGTGGCGCTCGACGATCTCGCCCGCGACGCGGCGCAGACCGCGGCGCATCGCCTCCGCATCGAGCAGCTCGGGCATGGCCGCCCTCGTAGCACGGGCGGCCAAGGTCGGATCGCGTCGCTGGAAAACCACGTAGAATCGGTGATTTGTGTGCCGCCTGAGCGGTGGTTACCTTGCTCTCGATGAGCGCCCTCGGGGAACACCTCGCGTGGCTGTGGGCGGCTCTTGGTGTGGCCGTGGAGGCGCTGGCGTTGGCGCTGGTGCCGTTCGTGCTGCTCCGGCGCCGCGAGCCGTCGAGCACCATCGCGTGGATCCTGGTGTTGCTGTTCCTGCCCGGCATCGGCGCCATGCTGTTCCTGCTCCACGGCCGCGACCGCATGCGCTGGCCCGCGCGGAAGAAGCGAGCCGCCGACGCGGTCGTGACGGCGCGCGTGCTCGCTGCGCGCGGTCACGTCTCGCGGCCGGACGCCCTCGCCGCGATCGCCGCGCTGCCCAAGGCCGAGCAGCGCATCTTCCGCGTGTGCGCCGGGCTCGGCGCGATGAACGAGGTGAGCGGCGGCAACCGCGTCGAGCTGTACGCCGACGGCCGCAGCGCGGTGGACGCCATCGAGCGCGCCATCGACGCCGCGAAGAGCAGCGTGCTGGCGGAGTTCTACCTGCTCCGCGCCGACGCGACCGGCACGCGCTTCCGCGACAAGCTCGCGGCCGCCGCCGAGCGCGGCGTGGAAGTGCGACTGCTGGTCGACGCGTACGGCTGCTTCTGGATCCCGAAGCGCTGGTTCCGTCCGCTCAGGCGCGCCGGCGCCAAGGTCGTCATGTTCCTGCCCCTCGCCCAGGCCGTGCGCCTGCCGATGAACCTGCGCAACCACCGCAAGATCGTCGTCGTCGACGGCAGCGTGGGCTTCACCGGCGGCGTCAACATCGGCGACGAGTATGTTGCCGGTTCGGCGCGGGAGCCCGCGTGGCGCGACACGTTCGTGCGCATCGAGGGCCCCGCCGTCGCGTCGCTGGTCAGCGCGTTCCTCCGCGACTGGCACTTCATGACCGGCGCGAGCGACGTCGACCCGCGCTTCTTCCCCGACGTGACCGTGCACGGCCCGGCGACGGTGGCCGTCGTGCCCAGCGGCCCGGACAACGCCGTGGAGTCGATCCACCGCACGTTCTTCGCGGCCATCAGCTGGGCGCATCACCGGATCTGGATCACGACGCCCTACTTCGTGCCGGATCGCTCGCTCACGGTCGCGCTGGAGACGGCGGCCCTGCGCGGCGTGGACGTCCAGATCATCCTGCCGCACAAGAGCAACCACCGCGTGACGCACGAGGCCGGCCGCAGCTGGTACGCCGAGTTGCTCGAGAGCGGCGTGCGCATCCACGAGTACCTGCCGGGCATGATCCACGCCAAGACGATGCTGGTCGACGACCACATCTCGCTCGTGGGCAGCGCCAACATGGATCTCCGGAGCTTCCGCCTGAACTTCGAGCTGCACGCGCTGGTGCTGGACGAGAACCTGGCGCGCGCCCTGGAAGCGACCTTCGAGCGCGACCGCGCCCAGTGCCGGCACGTCGAGCTCGAGCAATGGCTCCAGCGGCCGTGGCGTCACAAGCTCCGTGAAGGCGCGGCGCGCCTGGTGTCGCCGATCCTGTAACGGGCTCAGCCCTTGCCGGCGAGCTTCGCCTCGAGCTCGCGGACGCGCGCTTCGGCGGCCAGTCGCGCGTCGCGCTCGGCCTGCTCGCGCTCGCGGGCTGCCTGCTCGCGCTCGCGGGCTGCCTGCTCGCGCTCGCGGGCTGCCTGCTCGCGCTCGCGGGCTGCCTGCTCGCCCACCCGCGCCGCCTCGTCCGCGGTGTGCCAGACTTCCGCGCCGTCCGCGTCGTCGCTGATCGTCGCCGTGGCGCCAGCGACACGTACCCACGCCCCCAACGCCGGCGACCGGTACGCGTCCGGTCCTGCGTGCACGCGGACGAACGCGCCTGCGTCGTGGCGCCAGACCTGCAGCGGGACGGGACCGCCGAAGTGGCGTGGTCCGCGCAGGTGCGGATCGAGCACCCACAGCTCGGGGATGCCGCACGCCGCGTACTTCTCCTGCACGTCGACGTAGTCCTTGTAGGGATGGTTCGGGCTGACAATCTCGATCCCGAGCTTGGGCACGGCGCGGCCCGGCTTCCAGGTGCACAGGCTGTGCATGGGATCGTCGTGCGGCGGCGCGGGCTCGATCCAGCACACGTCCGGATCGACCCCGACGCGCGGCGTCGCCTCGATCCAGCGCACGGCCAGGTTGTGCCCGATGATGGCATCGAGCCCCCGCGCGGCAACGTGCGTCTCGAGCACGTCGCACAGGTAGCGGGCGAGCAGGTCGTGATCGCGCGATTCGGGCACCTTCTCCTCCGGAAGTACCCACGCATCGACCGCCGGCGCGATCCGGTAGTGGAGCTCGAGCTCGCTCGCTTGGCTCATCATCGCAAGTCTACTGCACGGGTCCGGGCGTCGCGATTGCACGTGGCATGCCGCGCCAAATCGCCGGCAAATCCGCGCAGCGAGGCTGGCGACGGGCGTGTTCGCCGGCGGCGATCGCCGGAACGAAGGCGCGCGCGGTTCCGCGCCGGACCGGCAACCCGATCACTCGGTCCTGGTCGGGCCCTCCGTCCCTCCGGGCCCTCTACTCGCTTCGAGGCCGAGCAATTCTTGCTCGGCCACTTGGTCCTCGGGGGGTCTTGACCCCCCGCAGCTTGCTTCGCAACTGCTCCCCCCGCCGCCTGCGGCGGGCTCGCTTCGCTCGCCAAGAGGCCGAGCAATTCTTGCTCGGCCACTCGGTCCTCGGGGGGTCTTGACCCCCCGCAGCTTGCTTCGCAACGGCTCCCCCCGCCGCCTGCGGCGGGCTCGCTTCGCTCGCCAAGAGGCCGAGCAATTCTTGCTCGGCCACTCGGTCCTCGGGGGGTCTTGACCCCCCGCAGCTTGCTTCGCAACGGCTCCCCCCGCCGCCTGCGGCGGGCTCGCTTCGCTCGCCAAGAGGCCGAGCAATTCTTGCTCGGCCACTTGGTCCTCGGGGGGTCTTGACCCCCCGCAGCTTGCTTCGCAACGGCTCCCCCCGCCGCCTGCGGCGGGCTCGCTTCGCTCGCCAAGAGGCCGAGCAATTCTTGCTCGGCCACTTGGTCCTCGGGGGGTCTTGACCCCCCGCAGCTTGCTTCGCAACTGCTCCCCCCGCCGCCTGCGGCGGGCTCGCTTCGCTCGCTAAGAGGCCGAGCAATTCTTGCTCGGCCTCTTAGTTCAGCCAGTTGCCGTCGGGGCCCTTGCGCGGATCGTCGCTCTGCTTGTCGTGGTCGGCGCCGCCCTCGATGACGCGCAGGCCGGAGCGCGCCACGCGCTTCTTCCGCTGCGAGTCGTCGCGCACGGCCTGGCGGTCGAGCATGGCGAGCCGGAGCTTGAGCCACGCGCGGCGCACGGGGGAAGGCGTGCCACCGCCGAAGAGCCAGCCGGCGAGCATGCCGCCGAAGGGCGCGATGTAGCCTTCGAAGGTGAGAGACTGGGCGATCAGCCTGAGCAGGCTGAAGCCGATCACGACCAGGATCAGGCCGGTGCTCGAGATCGGCAGGACGAACATCAGGTTGACGGTGCGTCCCTTGAACGACAGCGCCCACGCGATGGCGATCGCCTCGACCACCGGCAGCGCGCCGAACCAGACGTCGGGAACCAGGCGAGCGCCGATCGACGCCGGCAGCGCGAGTCCGACCAGCAGCTGCACCGAGTACGCGAACAGCGCCGAGATGCCCAGGAACCACATGAAGCGCCGCGTGCCCCAGGTCGACTCGAGCGACGGCGACAGGAAGTACAGGCCGAGCAGCGCGGTCAGGATGTGGCCGAGGCTGCCCGTCGGGTAGTGCACGAGCGGCGCGGTGAACAGACGCCAGAGCTGACCACGCAGCACCAGCCGCGTGCTGCCGCACATGGCGTAGAACCACGACGACGGCATGTTCGCCCAGTTGATGCCGATGGCGAAGAACAGCCAGATCGCGAACAGCGCGAGGATCACGCCGAGCAGCGCCTTGCTCGGGCGGGGCAGCGCGCCCATCGTCGTCGCGGGGGAACCGCCGTCGCGCATGCCGCTCAGTCTGGCACACAGTCCGCGGTCGTGGTCGTCGCCGGGCTCACGCTGACGGTGCAGGTCGCGCCCGGGCCGGCGGCGCCACTCTCGAGCGTGGTCGCGACGCCGAGCGTGTACGCCCCCGACGCCAGGTCGTCGAACTGGACCGCGGCCTCGCACTCCGGCGGTAGCTGCACGGCGGTGCGCGGGTCGGAGCCCTGGACCAGCGTCGTCACCGACAACAGGCTCGCGCAGTCCATGCCCAGCGCGCCGAGCACGGCGGGGACGTCCACGCGGATGCCGCCCTTGTCGGTGAGCGGATCGCAGACCGCCGAGACGGTCGCGCCGTCGAGCGCCTTGGCGGAGCAGTGCGTGCCCCACGACGGCGCGGTGGCGCCGCTCTCGAACGCCTGCACGTCGAAGCGATAGCTCGTCCGGGCGACGAGCCCGTCGAACAGGGCGGTCTGGGCGCAGCCGCTTTGCTGGTCCGGCGCGGAACCGCCTTCGAGGTGGGTGTTGAAGCTCGCGACCTGGCCGGCGCCGTCGCCGCACGCGAGCTCCAGCGGCGGCGTGCCCAGGGCGCCGCTGTCCAGCGCGACGCCGACGCGCGTCGGCGTCGCGGCGCCGCTCGTCGCGAGCGCCGCGCAATGGCGCACGAAGACGGTGTCGTATTGCACGGCGTAGGCGGCGGAGCTCGCGCCGGACGCCGTGCCGCCGTCCGGGTCGTTGATGGTGCGCCCGCAGGACGTGGTCCAGCGCGGCGTGACGACGTCGCCGGTGTTCGCGTCCACCATCACCGAGCTGCCGGTGCCGAGCGGCTTGATATCGGTGCGGTCGTAGGCCTGGATGTCTGCGGCGTACCAGTGTCCGGCCAGCACGAACGCGCCGCCTTGAGCCGCCTGCTGCAGGCACGACACGGGTCCGGTGCTGGGCAACGCGAACGGCGTGCCCGCGTCGTCGAGGCCGGGCGTGACGTCGACAATCGTCGCCACGTAGCGGCGCATCGCGCCCGACGCGTCCGCGCACGGCACGTCGCCGAGGAAGTCCGCCGGATCCACGGCCACCAACGTCGAGGTCGTCGGCGAGCTCGATCCCGTGCCACCGCCGAAGCACCCGGCCGTCAGGCCAAGCAGACCCAGGAACGGCAGTGCTCGCTTGGCTTTCGTCACGGGGAAGGCTGTCCGGTTGGCGCGGAGCCCGGGCGGTATACTTGGCGGCGGCGCGGCCGGCAACCCCGCCTCAATCCGCCGGCAGATACACGCGCTTGTCCAGCGGCGGCGCGAACGCCACCAGCTGATCCCCGCGCAGCGCGAAGCGCGCCGAGCCGGCGTCGACGGCCAGCTCCGGCTCGCCGAAATCCGCGGGCTGGCAATGCCGCGGCAGCGACGTCGGCGGTCGCGTGACCTCGACCGCGGCCTCGCCCTGGAGGCGACCGAAGCGCACGCGCACCCGGAGCTTGCCCCGCGCGACGCACTGGAAGCGCGCGCCGTTCCGGAGCTCGAACATCTCCTCGAGCACGAGCTGCTCGGTGGCGCTCTGCTTGCCCGCGTCGAGCGTGATGGTGCTGGTCGTGATCGTCTCGAACACGCTGATCTTGCTCGGCGGTGATCGCAGCCCGCGATCGCGCGAGATCGATCGCCACACGTGGCCGACGCGCAGGATGCTGTCCTCGGCGGTCTCGTGCTGCACCGGCGTGGCGGCGGGCGGCGGCTGGTGTCCGCACGCGGCGATGGCGGTTGCCACCAGCGCCAGCGGCACGAGCGACGTCCGGCCCCTGCTCATTCGCTTACCGCATCCGCGGCCGCGTCGCCCGCCGCGCCGTCGCTGGCCGCGTCGCCGTCGGCGCCCGCCTCGTAGGGTTCGGCGGGGATCTCGGCCAGGAACGCGCACTCGACGGTCAGCTCCGGCGAGGCGATCACGTCGCACGCCTTGATCGGACCGTCCAGCGAGTCCGGGACGCAGTCCTTCGAGTCCAGCGGCGTGTCCTTGCCTTGCTTCGCGCACTTGCCGGCCGCGCTGATCGTGCCCAGGCACTGCTTCAGCTCGAGCCGGCTCGGCTGCCCGCCGGACAGGCCGTGCAGGCACTGGTCCTTGTAGAAGCGCTTGCACGCGTCCACGTCGTCGGTGATGCCGCAGGTGACGGCGTAGTCGCAGCGGGTCTGCTCGATTTGCCGGCAGTCGTCCACGCCGACGGCGTCGGTGCCACAGCCCGCGCCGGTGGCGGCGACGAGTGCGACCGCCAGCACGACGGGTCGGATCAGCCTCATGCCGAAGCCGCTAGCACGCCGGCGCCAGTGCGGGCGAGTTATCGTGGCGTCGCGCCGGCGCCCGCGGCAAGCTCACCGCGATGCGTGCGATGGTGCTCTGCGCGGGTCTCGGCACGCGGCTGCGCCCGCTCACCGACGAGCTGCCCAAGCCGCTCGTACCGATCGGCGACCGGACGATCCTCGCCCACATCGCCGCCGCGCTGCGGGCCGCCGGCCTCGACGCCGCGGTCATCAACACGCACCATCTTGCCGACAAGTTTCCACCTGTGATCGGTAACTTGGGTATCAAGATTGAGGTAGTGAACGAAGCTATTGTGCGCGGCACCGCCGGCGGCGTGGCGGGCGCGCGGGCGCTCCTGGGCCCGGCGCCCGTCGTCGTCTGGAACGGCGACATCCTGGTCGACGATCCGCCGCTCGCGGCGCTTCTCGACTTCGCCGGGGACGGGCTGTGCCTGGCGGTCGCGCCGCGCCCGGCGGGCGAGGGCACCGTCGGTCTCGACGCGGCCGGTGGCGTGGTGCGCCTGCGCGGCGAGCGCTTCGGTGACGAGGCGCGGGGGGGCGACTACGTCGGCATCGCCGCCATCGGCGCGCGCTGCCTGGCGACGCTGCCGGAGATGGGCTGTCTGGTCGGCGACTGGGCGTTGCCCGAGCTGCGCGCCGGTCGCCCGTCGGTCGCGAGCGTCGACGTGACCGGCGCATGGACCGATGCCGGCGATCCCGCGAGCTACCTCGCCGCGAACCTGGCCTGGCTCGCCGGGCAGGCTGCCGGTGCGGCGCGGAAAGGCCGCGGGGCGGTCGTCGCGGCGGGCGTCGAGCTGCGCCAATCGATCGTCGGCGACGGCGCGCGCGTCGACGGTCACGGCGCGCTCGAGCGCTGCGTGGTCTGGCCCGGCGCGCACGCCACCGCTCCGCTGTCCGACGCGATTGTCACCACGTCGGGCCGCGTCGTGCGCGTCGCCTGAGCGTCGCCTGACCGTCGCACGGTCACGAAATGCCGATCGGTTCGTCCGATCGCGATCTCGTGACCGCCGGACGGTCACGAGATTCTCAGGGCAGGAACAGCTCGATCGAGCTTGCCGGCGAGCCGTCGGGGTGGGTGCCGCCGACCAGCGCGAGCTGCCCGGTCGGCGCGAGCAGCGCGGTCGCGCCGCTGCGCGGCTCGCGTAGCGGCAGCGGCTCGGCGACGTTCGTGCCGGCGCCGATGTGCACCACCTGGGTGAGGCCGCCGGCGCTGCCGACGACGGCGATGTCGCCGCCGTCGAAGCCGAACGCCTGCGCGTCGTCGAGGGCGATCGCCGGCGTCGCGTCGGCCGGGACGCAGTCCTTCGCACATCCAAGCGCGAGGGCGACCGTGGGCGCGGGATCGCCCTGGGCGTCGCGGCCGCCGAGGCGCAGCGCGGTGTCGGCGTCGGTCGTGATCAGCGCGGCGCCGGTGGTCGGGTCGGCGGGGTAGGGAACCGGCGAGAACGCCGAGGCGCCGTCCGCGATCAGCTCGGCGCCCGCGCCCTCGCTGCTGCCGCCGGCGACCACCAGGCCGCGCCCGGCCGCCCACGTCGCGGCGGCGCCCGCGCGTGGCGTGCCGAGGCGCAGCACCGTGGGCACGCCGCTGCTCGACAGCCGCAGCACCGCGGAGGTGGGCGACGCCGCGCGCGTCGCGCCGACGATGTACGCCGAGCCGTCGCCGGCGACGATCGTGCGTCCGCCGGCGATCTCGCCGAAGTTGTCGAGACCGGCGGGCAGGGTGACGGTCGTCTGCGCGCCGGAGGCGGTGTCCACGGTCACGGCCCAGTCGTCGCCGACGAATACCGCGAGCGTGACGTCCACCACCGCGAGCGAGCGCACGCTGCAGGACGACGCCGGGCACGAGAATCGGCGCGTACGCCGCGTGCGGCGCCCACGCGCCGAAGTCGTAGCCGTCGATGTCGAAGCCGCCGGCGGATGCGGCGCCCGCGACCAGCAAGTGGTGCGCGCTCACCACGGCCACCGGCAGGTCGTCGCCGCGCGCGGTCACCAAATCGCCCGGCGGGCGCGAGAATGCGTCCGTGCGCCCCACGAACAGCGGCAGCACCAGGCCGGCGAGGCCCGCCGGATCGAGCTCGATCGAGCGGCCGCGGACGCCCGCGACGCCGTTCGCGTCGCTGCCCGTGACCTCGAACCAGCCCGCGCTGCCGCTCCCCAGGCCAAAGTGGTCGAGCGGGGCGTCGCCGCTCGAGAGCGTGGTGCGCGTGCCGTCGGCGAGCGCCTTGTCGACGACGACCTGGGTCGGCGCGGGATCGCGCGTCCAGGTGTCCGTCTCGTGGCCGAGCGTGATCGACAGGGCGCCGGGGGCGACCGTCTGCTCGGAGCAACCCAGGATCGCGACGGCGGCCAGGACCGCGCCGGAGAAGCGTAGAAGCACGGCGAAGCACTAGCCCCGGGCCGACCCGGCCGCCAGCGCGGTCTTCGCACCGGATTGGCGTGGGCGCGCCGCGGAGCTAGAGGCCGGCGACGTGCCCCCGCTCGTCGTCGAAGCGCTCGATCTGCCGCCGGACCCCCTCGGGCTGGCGCGGAGGCTCGCCGATCGTCCCGGGTTGTGTCTGCTGTGGAGCGCCGACGGCTCGGGTCCGTCGTTCGTCGCGTCGGATCCGGTGGAGCGTGGCGCCGGTCTCGATCCGGAGCCGGCGCTGGCGATCGGCGGCAACGACGATCCGCGGGCGCGCGCGCCGCGCTGGATCGGCGTGCTGCCGTACGAGTACCGGCGCTCGCTCGAGCGCGACGGTCGTACGCGCCGTCCCGATCCGCGCGAGTCGCCGCACGTCGTCGAGCCGGCGTGGCTGCGCTTCGCCGCCGTGGCGCGCGTCGATCGCGACGGCGTTCGCGCCGTTGGCGAGAGCCGCGACGCGGTGCGCGAGCTCGCCGCGCGTTTCCGCGCCGGACCGGCAGCTTCCGCTGCAGCCCTGGATGTAGCGCTTGAACCTCCCGAGGACGACGCCGAGCACGCGCGGCGCATCCGCGTCGCCCTCGAGCACATCCGCGCCGGCGACCTGTACCAGGTGAACCTGGCCCGGAGGTCGTGTCTGCGCGTCGCGGGGCATCCGCTGGACGTGCTGGCGGCACTGTCGCGGCGGGCGCCGGCGCCGTACGCCGCGCTGATCCGCCTCGGCGACGTGGACGTCGCGAGCACATCGCCGGAGCTGTTCCTGGCGCTGCGCGCCGGGCGGCAGCTGCTGACGGCGCCGATCAAGGGCACCCGTCCGCGCGGCGCGACGCCCGCCGAGGACGCGCGCCTGGCCGTCGAGCTCGACGAAGATCCGAAGGAGCGCGCCGAGTTGGCGATGATCCTCGACGTCGAACGCAATGATCTGGGTCGCGTGGCCGTGACCGGATCGGTGCAGCTCGTCGAGGCGCCGCGCGTCGTCACGCACGCGACCATCCATCATCGCGTGGCGACGCTCGAGGCGCGGCTCCGCGCGGGCGTCGGCCGGGCCGCGTTGCTCGAGGCGATGCTACCGAGCGGCAGCGTCACCGGCGCGCCGAAGATCCGCGCCATGGAGCTCATCGCAGGGCTCGAGCCGGTGCGCCGCGGGCTCTACACCGGCGCGTTCGGCTTCGTGGGACACGACGGCGGTCTCGAGCTGGGCATGGCGATCCGCACGCTGACGCTGCGCGACGGGCGCGCGCACTACCACGCTGGCGGCGGCATCGTGGCCGACAGCGATCCCGGGCGTGAAGTCGAGGAGACGCACTGGAAAGCGCTGCAGCTCGCCGCGCTCCTCGGCGACGGGTGAGACGGCCGAAAACTGGGCCGAATCCCGCCGCGGCGGTACGCGGTAGGGCGAGGACCCCAGATGGACCCGGTGAACGTCCGCAATCTCGAGCAGATCCAGGAGCAGGATCCGCGTGCGCGCTCGTCGCGGCTCGGCACGTTGTTGCTGGCTTCGATGGGCGGCGCCGCCCTGGTGATCGTCGCGGTGATGAGCGCCAAGCGCAGCGGTCCGCCCGCGCGATCCGGCGACGATCCGCTGGCGGCGCTGGTCGCCCAGGCGCGCTCGAGCGCGAGCGTGCCGGCCGAGAAGCTCGACGGTCGCGACGTGACGTTCCCGGGCATTCTGAGCGACGACGGCACGCCGACGACGGCGCTCGCGGCGGTCAAGGACGAGCGCGGTCGACTCGTGAAGCAGCCGGACGATCTGGTGCTGCCGCCGGGCTCGCCGAGCGTGCCGCCGCCGCCCACCGACACGCTGCCGGTGGTGCCGCTCCCCGCCGGCACGCTGCTCGACGCGACGCCCGTGACCACCGCGCCGAAGGACGGCCTGGTCGCGCTCGCCGACACCGCGTCCAAGCTTCCCGACGGCGCCGAGCTCGCGAGCGAAGGCGCGCCGGGCGGCTACCAGATCCAGGTCGCGAGCTTCAAGCAGCAGCAGGACGCCGACGCGTTCGTGCTCGCGCTCCGCCGCCGCGGCCATCACGCCTACCGCCAGGCGGCCTACGTCGCCAGTCGCGGGCTGTGGCACCGCGTGCGCATCGGCCCGTTCAAGACCAAGTACAAGGCCGTGCTCTACAAGAAGCAGCTCGAGAAGACCGAGCGCATCACGAGCTACGTCCTCGATCCGCACAAGCAGGAGCTGGAGCAGCAGATCTACGACGCCAAGCTCTCGGCGCGGATCAAGAAGTACGGACGCCCGTAGCGATGGCGCGCCTGGTGCGTTTCGGCGTCGCCATGGAACAAGGCCTGCTCGATCGCTTCGACGCGATGCTCGCCGATCGCGGCTACGAGAACCGCTCGGAGGCGCTGCGCGACCTGGTGCGTCGCGAGCTCGATCAGGATGCGTGGCAGCGCGGCCACCAGACGTGCGCGACCGTGACGATCGTCTACGACCACCACGTGCGCGAGCTGGTCGATCGCCTGACGGACATCCAGCACGACCACGGCGAGCTCATCATCTCGACCTTGCACGTGCACCTGGATCACGATCACTGCATGGAAGTGATCGCCGCCAAGGGACCGGCGCGCGAGCTCAAGACCATGGCCGACAAGCTGATCGGCACGCGCGGAGTGGTCAGCGGCAACGTGGTCGCCGCGGCGCTGCCCGGTGACACCGAGCCGCACGCGCACTGACGGTCCTTCCGGTTTGCCGGTCCGGCGCGGAACCAAGCGTCGGCGGGCGCACTCGCGTCAGTGCTTGCCGCCCTTCTTGCGGTCGAGTTGCTGGCGGGCCGCCTTGGTCACCGCGCCGGCGACGTTCTTGCTCTTGGCCAGGGAACGCAGATCGCCCTCGCGCAAGTGGGAGATCATGCGCGACGCGAAGCTGAAGGGCGTGCGCGGGTTGGTGACCAGGTTGAGCTTCACCTGGTAGTTGCGCGTAAACTCGCGATTTTGCGCGATGATGCGCAGCACGTCCTCGCCCACCATGCGGCTGGCCGAGATGCGCTCCGCTTCGTTCTCGCGCATCGCCGGGCTCTGGACCGCGGCCGCCGCCACCAGCCGGTTCGAGTCCCGCACCAGCAGCAGCCGATCGGCGGCGGTGCCGAGCATGGCGCGGCGGATCTTCTGGGTGATGGTCATCTTCGCGATCTGCGCGTAGAGCGGCAGGAACTTGTCGATGACCTTCTCTTCGCCCTCGTCGTCGGCCTCGTGCGTGTCCTCGGCGGCGTCGCCGTTGAGGCGCTGGGCGAGCTCGTCGGTTTCCTGGAAGAGCACGTCGTCCGGCGTGGGCTCGTCCATCGCCTCCATGATCAGCTCGTTCTTGATCGCGGCGGCGGCTTCCTTGAACGCGGGGATCGAGAGCTCGAGCCCGTTGCGGACGGCGAGCTCGAGCAAGCGGTCCGCCGTCGACATGCGGACGCGCTTGTTCATGTAGAGCTTCTCGATCGCCACCGGGTTCTCGAGCATCAAGCGCTCGTTGGTGGCGATCAGCTCGCCGCTGCGCTCGTTGGCGCGCTCGGCCAGCACCTCGAGCGCGCTGGCGCCGATGCGCGGCAGCCGGAGCAGCTTCTCGACCACGTCCGGATCCGACGCGTAGGCATCGGCCAGCTTTTCGATCACCTCCGGCTCGAGATCCGAGGACAGCGCGCCGGCGAGCACCGGCGCCGGCAGCTTGGCGATGGTCGCGGCCGCCGCGCTCGCGACGGCCGCGTCGTCGCTGCCCGCGAGCAGGGCGACCACGGTGACGACGTCGCCCGGCCTGAGGCCCGGAATGACGCCCTTCGCCGCCATCATGCGCATCGGCGCCGGCGCGTCCGGCCCCAGGATTCTCCGGGCCGGGCCGGGCAGCTTCTCGATGTCGATCGGCATGCTTCCCGGCCACTCTACGCCACGCGGACGCCGGATCAACAGGCGGTACGGGTTGCCGGGTCCGTGCCCGGCGGTCTATCCTCATGGACCGTTTTGCGAGGTTCGGCGCGCGACGCGACGCCGCGGAGGAAACGCATGAGCATCATGGATTTCGTCAAGGGTGGCGTGCAGCAGATGATGATTGCGCGCGACGACGCGCAGAAAGACAAGGTCGTCTTCAAGCACCCTGACCAGAACTTCCCGTTCTGGAGCCAGCTCACCGTGGATTCCGACGAGGTCTGCCTGTTCTTCAAGGACGGTCAGTACGTCGGTGCGCTCGGTCCCGGGCGCCACACGCTGCAGACGCAGAACATCCCGTTCCTGAACTCGCTCGTGAACAACTTCACGGGCGGCAACGTGTTCATTTCCGAGCTGTACTTCGTCACGACGCGCCCGCTGTACGGGCAGGGGTTCGGCGGGCCGATCGGATCCATGCGTGATCCGGAGCTCGATCTCCGCGTCAACCCGCGCGCGTTCGGTCGCTACTCGTACAAGGTCACCGATCCGGTGAAGTTCGTGGTGGAATTCCACGGACAGACCGGCGCCGGCGACGCGGACCAGGCCATGAACTGGGTCCGCGACCAGCTGATGATGGGCATGAAGGCCACGCTGACGCGCCTGATCAAGGCCGGCGACATGACGATGATGGATCTGGGCACCGCCGGACCGGACGTGGCCCGCTCGATCGTCCAGGACTGCCCGGATCTCGCCAAGATCGGCGTCGCCGTGCTCGAGGTCACCGGCCTCAACATCAACGTCTCCGACGAGGACCAGGCGCGCATCGACGAGGTCCAGTCCCTGATCGTCAAGGCCAAGGCCGAAGCCCGCGTGGCGAAGATCAACATCAGCAAGGCCGAGGCGGAAGCGCAGCAGCGCCAGTTCCAGCTCGACCAGGAGTTCGCGAACCGCGCGCGCTACGTCAACCAGCTCGACATGAATCGCTACCAGCAATACGCCGGTGCCGAAGCGACCATGGGCCTCGGTGAAGGTCTGTCGAAGGGTGGGGACGGCACCGGCGCCGGCCTGGCCGGAGCCGGCATGGCCGGCGGCATGGGCCTGGGCGCCGGCATGATGTACGGCAGTCGCATGGGGGGCGGCGGCGGCTATCCGCCGCAGCAAGGTTATCCGCCGCAGCAAGGTTATCCGCCGCAGCAAGGCTATCCGCCGCCGGGCTACCCGCCGCCGGGCTATCCGCCGCCGCCGGGCTATCCGCCGCAGCAAGGCTATCCGCCGCAGCAAGGTTATCCGCCCCAGCAAGGTTATCCGCCCCAGCAAGGTTATCCGCCCCAGCAAGGCTACCCGCCCCAGCAAGGCTACCCGCCCCAGCAAGCGCCCTATGCGGCGCCGCCCGGGCAGCCTCAGCCGCCCGCGCCGCCTGGCGACGCGGCAGCCGCGCCGGCGGCCGCCGGCCCGCGCTGCGGCAAGTGCGGCGTGGCCAACGCGCCGGGCGCCAAGTTCTGCGCCGAGTGCGGCACGCCGGTCGCCTGAGGGGCCGAGCCGACGGCGAGCCCCACCGGTGGCCTGCGGGCGTCCCGTGGCCTAATCTGTTGGCGCGAGCAGGAATCGCTCACGCTCGAACGAAGGCGGCCGTGGACGAGACGCTGATCCAGTTCGACAGCAAGCCGGCGCCCGCCCCGCAGCCATCGACGCGGGCGCGGCGGCGGGGGTGCGCGACCTGCGGCCAGCAATTCTCCGGCGACGCGCGCTTCTGCCCGTTCGACGGCGAGCCGCTCGACGACGCGCCGGCGCGCGACGCAGCGGAGGATCCGCTGGTCGGGCTCGTGCTCGATGACCGCTACGAGGTGCAGACGGTGCTCGGCGAAGGCGGGATGGGTACCGTCTACCGCGCCCGCCACACGAAGCTCGGCCGCGCCTTCGCGCTCAAGGCGTTGCGCCGCGATCTCGCCCTCGACAAGGAGCTGGCCGCGCGCTTCATCCAGGAGGCTCGCGCCGCAGCGGCGGTGGCGCACCCGAACGTGGTCCAGATCACGGATTTCGGCTCGCTGCCGTCGGGCCAGCCCTATTTCGTGATGGAGATGCTCGAGGGGCTGGCGCTGAGCGAGCTGATCCGGCGGGGCGGCCCGATCCCCGCCGCGCGCGCCGTCCGCATCCTGCGCCAGGTCGCCGAAGCGCTGGATGCGGCGCACGCGGCCGGCATCGTCCATCGCGACCTGAAGCCCGACAACATCCACGTCGGTGGCGCGGCGGGCGACCGGGAAGTGGTGAAGGTGCTCGACTTCGGTCTGGCGAAGGTTGCCGGGGCCAGCCGACTGACCCGGGCGGGCATGGTGTTCGGGACGCCGCACTACATGAGCCCGGAGCAGGCGTCCGGCGAGGCGGTGGATCACCGGTCCGACGTCTACGCGCTGGGCGTGGTGATGTACGAGATGTTCACCGGACGCGTGCCTTTCGAGGCGGACACGTACATGGGCGTGCTCACGAAGCACATGTACATGGCGCCCGTGCCGCCCAGCGAGGTGCTCGGCGGCAAACGCGAGCTCGGCGCGCTCGAGGACATCACCATGCGCTGCCTCGAGAAGAAGCCCGCGCACCGCTTCGCGTCGATGGGCGACCTGCTCGACGAGCTCGATCGCATCGTGCACGTTACCGGCGACGGGACGCTCGATGTCCGCCCGTCGCAGATCGACGCGGTGCCCGCGCGGCGCTCGCTCCTGGCCGACGAGCTCGAGGCGCCGAGCCCGGAGGAGCTGGCCATCGCGATGCGCCGTGCCGGCGTTCCGGAGCGGCGCTCGCGGCTGGCGCTCGCCGGGGTCATCGTCGCGCTGGGCGCCGCCGCGACCGCGGTCGCGTGGCTCGCATTTCGCGGCCCGTCGGCCGGACCCGCGCGCGTCGTCGCGTCCGCCGCGCCGCCGCCCGCGAGCGCCGAGGCTGTCCCCGCGCTGCCCGTGCTGCCGACGGCGAGCGCGCTCCCGGCGGCACCGGTCGCGATCGGGCATGCCGCCGCGGCGTCCGCCGGAGCGCCGGCGCCCGCCGTTCACGCGCCGAAGCGGCCCGTTCCGCGCGTCGCGGCCGCGCCGTCGGCCGCGACGTCCCGTCCCCCCTCGGCGAAGCCGCCGAGGAAAGCTGGCATCGGCGGTAGCGAGATCATCAATCCCTGGGCAGAATGACGCGCCGGTCGGGCCGGGCTTGACGGCGCGGCGGAAGCCTCGAAAAGTTCAACGCGGATGGCACTGGGCCGATAGCTCGTGGCGAAGAAGCAACTCCTCCTGGTCGACGCCGACCCGCGCAGCGTGCGGGTGCTCGAAGTCAGTCTCAAGAAGGCGGGCTACAGCGTCACGACCGCGTCCGACGGCGCCGACGCGCTGTCCAAGATCGAGTACTCGACGCCCGACCTGATTCTTGAGCGACACCCGACTGCCGCGACTCGACGGCTACGAGCTCGTGCGCCGGCTCAAGGACGACAGCGAGTACGCATCGATCCCGGTGGTGTTCCTCACCAGCCAGCGCTCGATCGAGGACAAGATCCGCGGTCTGGAGCTCGGCGTCGAGGACTACCTCACGAAGCCGATCTTCGTCCGCGAGCTGATCGCGCGGGTGAACTTGCTGTTGGCGCGCCGGACCCAGGAGCGCATGGCGACGAGCATGCCCATGTCGGCGCGGACGCGGCTGTCCGGGTCGCTCGCGGACATGGGCGTCGTCGACATCCTGCAGACGTTCGAGGTCAGCCGGAAGAGCGGCGTCGCGCGCATCACGGACGGACGGCGCGAGGCGCGCGTGTACTTCCGCGACGGCAAGGTGGTGGACGCCGAGCTCGGCCGACTGCGCGGCGAAGAGGCGGTCTATCGCGCGCTGATCTGGAACGCGGGCGACTTCGAGGTCGAGTTCCGGCCCGTCCAGAACGAGGACGTGATCCCGACGTCGACGCAAGGCCTGCTGATGGAGGGCATGCGCCGCGTCGACGAGTGGGGGCGTCTGCTCGAGCAGCTCCCGCCGCTGGCGACGATCTTCGACATCGACCACGAGCAGCTGGTCGAGCGGCTGAACGAGATCCCCGACGAGCTGAACGGCATCATCCGGCTGTTCGACGGCAAGCGCACGCTCCTCGACGTGGTCGACGACTCGCCGTTCGAGGATCTGTCCACGCTCGCCACGGTGACGAAGCTCTTCTTCGAGGGCTTGCTCGTGATCGGCGAGACGCAGCTGCCCCACTCCGACCCCCACGACCACGACGCGGTCGTGCCCAGCATCGAGCCCGACAGCCAGCCGCGCATCCATGTCGGCAGCGACGAGATCGTTCCGGACAGCCGCCTCGGCAGCGAGCCCAATCAACCCGTGCACGAGCAGGTGCCGGCCTCGTGGCGGCCGCCGGCGCCCGACGTCGGGGCGCTGGGCACCCGCACCTTGCCCGGGATCGACGGCGTGCGCATCGCCGCGGCCAAGGACGACGCGGAGCGGCCGCGCGTGGTGGCACCGTCGACCGACGAGTTCAGCGAGCACTTCCCCGAGACGCGAGCCGGCCCGCCCGGCGCGGCGCGCGACAAGCGCGAAGCGATGATGAAGACGCACATGGGCCTCGGCCCCAAGGTGCGCGAAGCCGAGATCGCCGAGGTGCCCAAGAGCACCCTGCCGGACAGCCCCGACGCGCGCGCCGCGGTCGCGATCGCGACGAGCGTGGTGGCCACTTCCGGCCTGCCGTCCACGGAGCGCGACACGCCCGCGGCGCGAGCCGGAGCAGGCAAGGTCATCCCGTTCCCCGCGCGCAAGGACGAGGGCGCCGAAGAGGGCCTGGTGCCGGCCAGCGACGACGAGCTGCCGTCGACCCGCGCCGAGCCGCTCGCCCCGCGCCCGAAGCTGCCGCCGCCGAAGCCTCCGCGCGCGGAGTCGCCGAGACCGCGGCCGCCGGTTGTCGATCCGGAGCCGGCTCCCGTGGCGGAGGAGCCTCCGGCGCCGACGCGCAAGCACGGTCGCGGCTACTCCGAGCCGCCGGCCGCAGCGCCGCTCGTGGCCCGCGAGGAGGAGCCGCTGCACCACGACTTCTTCTCGGAAGGCGAGGAAGGGCGCTACGAAGGCGGCCCGGCGACCATCGATCCGGTCGAGGAGCACGAGCTGCTCGAGGAAGCGCGCCCGGTGATCCAGCGCACGCCGGAGCAAGAGGCGCGTCGCGCGCGCAACATCATGATCGTCGCTGGCATCGTCGGCTTCCTGATCGCCGTGGCGGCGGTGGCCATCATCGTGAACAACGCGCGTCATGGCGAGCCGGAAGAGATCACGACGGGCCCGTCGCGCGTGACGGCGGTCAACGTTCCGACGGCGACGACCGCGGCCCCGCCCAAGGCGACCGCGACCGCCGAACCCGTCGTGACCGCGCCGGCGGAGAGCGCGGCGCCGGTGGTCAGCGCCGCTCCCGAACCGGAGCCGCCGCCGGAGCCCGCGCCGCCGGTCGCCGTGCAGCCCGCGCCGCCGGTGCCCGTCGCGCACCCCAGGCCCGTGCGGCCGGTGACGGCCCCGCACCCGGTGGCGCCGCCGCCCGCGCCCCCGACGCCGCCGCCCGCGCCTCCGTCGGAGAAGCCGCCGACGGCGTCCTTCCCCACGCAGTAGCGCGCTCAGCGCCGACGCACGCGCGGATCGAGCAGCGCGTACGAGAGATCGACGAGCAGGTTCGCGAGCACGACGACGGTCGAGAACAGGATCACGACGCCCATGATCACGGGGCCGTCGTGCTCGACGATCGCATCCACGCTCAGCGCGCCGATGCCGGGCCAGCGGAAGATCTTCTCCGTGACGATGGCGCCGCCGACCAGCGTGCCCATCTCGAGGCCCACCACCGTGACCAGCGGAACGAGCGCGTTGCGCAGCGCGTGCTGGAACATCACGCGCCACTCGCGTTGTCCCTTCGCGCGCGCGGTGCGGATGTAGTCCTGCTTCAGGAGCAGGATCATCTCGTCGCGCACGAGTCGCGTGTAGTACGCGGCGCCGAACAAGCCGAGCGTCAGCGCGGGGAGCGCCGCGGCGCGGATCTTCTCGAGCGCGGTCGTGCCGTAGCCGTCGAGCGGGAAGAGCCTCAGGTTCTGCGCGAGGAAGTACTGGAGCAACAGCCCGGTCAAGAACGTGGGCGCGCTGATGCCGATCAGCGTGAGCGCCACGGTCCCCCAGTCGAACACGCTGTGGCGGCGCATGGCGGCGAGCATGCCGCCGAGCGCTCCGATCGATACCTCGATGGCGAGCGCCAGCGTGCCGAGCAGCAGCGTCGGCGGCAAGGCGCGTTCGAGCAGCGCCACGACCGGTTTGCGCTTGAGATAGCTCGTGCCCAGATCGATACCCAGCGGGCCCAGGTCGAGCGTGGTGTCCGTCTCCTGGCCGTGTCGAAGCCGCACCAGCCCGCCGAGGTAACGCACGTATCGCTTGCCGAGCGGCTGGTCGAGGCCGAGCTGGCTACGGATGCGCGCCACGTCGGCGGGGCGCGCCTGGGGCCCGGCGATCACGCGCGCGGGGTCCTCCGGCAAGACGTTGTAGATGAGGAAGGTCGCGCTCACGACCGCCCAGATCGTGAACAGCGCCCACCCGAACTTCTTGGCGATCACCAGGACCACGGGTACCTCCCGGCGACGAAGGCGAGCGTAGTCGGCGCGTGCCGCGCTCGCCGCGCGAGCTTGCGTTCGGCGCGATCGAACCACATGCCGCGCACGTACTGCGACAGCATCGGCCGCGGCCGGTAGCCGTGGACGTACGGGTGCCACAGCTCGAAGAAGCGCACCGAGTAGGCGATCGCCCAGGGAGCCTGCTCGACCACGATCTCCTCGGCGCGCCGGTACATCGCCAGGCGCGCCTTCTGGTCGGTGCTGTGGCGAGCCTCCACGAGCAGGTCGTCGAGCTCCTTGTTGGAGAAGAACGCGCTGTTCTGGCTGTCCTCGGGCTGGATCGACGCGGTGCTGAGAATAGGCTCGAAGAAGTCACTCGGATCGGGGTAGTCGGCGCTCCAACCGGTCCACCCCATCCGCACGGTGTTCTCCCGCGCGGCGCGCGCCAGGTACGTCGGGTAGCCGACGACCTGGATCTTGATGCGGATGCCGACGCGCGCGAGCTGCTGCTGGATGACCTCGGTGGCCTCCTGCGAGAAGGAGTCGAAGACCGCGAGGTACTCGATCACGTGCGGGTAGCCGCCCTTGCCGGTGGCGGGATCGTACGGATAGCCCGCGAGCTTCATCTCCGCGAGCGCGCGCGCGTAGTCGAAGCGTTGCCCCGGATAGCCCGGCGTGTCCGGCACGATCGGCGTCGGCACCATCTTGTACTGCGGAATCACGTGGCCGGGACGCACGGCGGCGATTTGCTTGCGGTCGATGGCGAACGCCACGGCGCGCCGGATGTGGACGTTGTCGAAGGGCGGCATGCGCGTGTTCATGAACGTGCCCTCGACGTTCATCGGCGAGTCCCACGCCCCCATGCCTTTCCACGCCGGACTCGAGCGGTACAGCATCGAGTCGGCCTCGGAGAAGTCGCGCATGTAGTCCAGGTCGCCGTCCTCGAACTTGAAGCGCTGGGTGAAGGTCGGCATCGACAGGTACCAATCGACGCCGTCCAGATACGGCTGGCCCTTCTGCCAGTAGCCGTCGAACCTCCGGACCTCGATGATCTGTCCGTTGTCGAAGCGCACGAGCTTGAACGGCCCGGCGCCGCACGCGTGGCTCGAGTAATCCCGCGTCCATTTGCGGCCGGCGTTCCGGCACAGCGGTGCGGCGATCGGCAGCGCCATCTTCTCCAGGAACGCCGCGTCGGGCTCGTCGAGGTCGACCTCGAGCGAGTAGTCACCGCCGACCTTGACGCCGGCGAGCGCGTTCGCCTTGCCGTCGTGGAACGCCGTATAGCCGACGATGTGCGCGTAGAACGACGGCACGGGGCAGGGCGTATCGTGATCGAGCGAGCGTTCCAGGCTGCGCTTCACGTCGCTGGCCCGGAGCTCGTTGCCGTCCTGCATCAAGACGCCGTGGTGCAGGTTGAAGGTGTAGCGCTTGCCGTCCGGGGACACGTCGATGTTCTCGGCGAGCTGGGGGACGAGCTTGCCGTGCGCGTCGTAGGTCACGAGCGTGTCGTAGATGAGCTCTTCGATCGTCGCCGACCCGGTGTCGAGTGCCGTGGCCGCGTCCAGCGAACGGACGTCGACGAAGAACGCCGCCCGGAGCACGCCGCCGTGCTGCGGCGGCACGTCGCGGGCCTTGCCGATGGGCGGCTTGACGCCCTGCTTGCAGGCGCAGAGCAAGAGCGCCGCCAAGGCGACGAGCTCAGTCCTCGTGCGGATCCAGCGCATCGCGCAGCCCTTCTCCCACGAGGTTGAAGCCGATCACCGACAGGAAGATCATCAAGCCCGGGCGCCAACACCAGACGCGGCGACACGGAGACGTAGTGTTGCCCCTCCTGCAGCATGCGTCCCCAGCTGGCGGTGGGCGGGGGCAAACCGACCTGCAGGTACGACAGCACGCTCTCGGCGATGATCATCTGGGCGACCGACGCGCTGGCGATCACGATCAGCGGTCCGGCGACGTTCGGCAGGATGTGCCTGATCAGGATGCGCCAGGTGTCCTGGCCGAGCGCGCGCGATGCCACGATGAAGTCCAAAGAGCGCGTCTGGATGGTCTTGCTGCGGATGATGCGCGCCGTGCCGAACCAGCTCGTCAGGCCGAGCACCAGCAGGATCGTAAGGATGCTGGTCTCGCCGAGGGCGGCGCCGATCGCCATCACCAGCAGCAGGTACGGAAAGCTCAGGCCCACGTCGACCAGCCGCATCAGCGCCGTGTCCAGCGCCTGCGCGCGGGTCGACTCCGCGTAGCCGCTGACCAGCCCGACCGCACCGCCCACGATGCTCGACAGCGCGGTCGCGACGAAGGCGATCAAGAGCGAGATGCGCGCGCCGTGCGCGAGGCGGCTGAAGGTGTCGCGGAACAGTTGGTCCACGCCCAGCCAGTGCAGCCGGCTGATGCTCGCGGGACCGCCCAGGGCGTTCCGGCCTTGGGCGAAGTCACTGATGTCCGGGTCGTGTCCGGCCAGCCCCGGCCCGAGCAGCGCGAACGCGACCAGCAACAGCACCAGCCCAAGGCCGATCACGGCCCCACGGTTGTTCTTGAAGCGTCGGGTCGCGCGCGGGTCCATCGGCGTCGTCGTTCCACCCTAGAACGTGCTCGGCCGCTCGTCGCGCAGGAAGCGGGCGATCACCTGCGCCAGCTCGTCCGGGCACTCTTCCTGCGGCGCGTGGCCGGCGTTCATCAGCTCGAAGCCCGCGCCACGGATCTCCTTCGCCAGGCGCTGGCCGAAGCCAGCCGGGCTCACCCGGTCGGCGCGCCCCCACACGACCAGCGTCGGAGTGTGGACGCGGGAGGTCTGTGCGACGACCGCGCGCGTGTCCGCCGTGTTGCGCAGCGTGGCCAGGGCGCTCCCGCGCGCCGCCGGCTCGCTGAAAGCGTCGTAATAGCGGTCGATGCGCTCGTTCGAGACCTGTGCCCGCGGCGACAGCATCGTGTCACGGAAGAACGCGCGGAACGTGCTCCGTCCCCACAGCTGCTTGAAGACGAAGCCGCCCACCAGCGGCAAGAGCGCGATGCGCCGCGACAGGTCCGGCGGCGCCGGGTAGCAGAGCGTGTCGATCAGGACCAGCCGGCTGACGAGCTCGGGGTGCCGCGCCGCGACGGTGAGGGCGACCGCGCCGCCGAGCGCGTGACCGACCAGCGCCGCGCGCCCGAGCGCGAGCCCGGCGTACAGATCGGCGACGGTCTCGGCGAACGCGTCGATGCCGTAGGGGAAGCGGCTCGGCGGCGGTTTCTCGCTGTCGCCCGAGCCCGGCAGATCCGGCGCCACCAGCCGGAAATCGTCGCGCAGCGCCGCGATCACGCCGTCCCACGTGCGGTGGTCCATGAACAGCCCGTGCAGCAGCACGACCGGATCTCCCTCGCCGTCCTCGGCGACCCGGAGCCGGACGCCGCTCGCGGTCACGTCGCGGTGCAGCGTCGTGGTCATCGACGCGGCAGGTTAGCGCGCTCTGTTCCGCGCCGGGCCAGCCAAAATCCCCGGGGGGAATCGAATGTCGGTCCGGCGCGAAACCGGCCGGAGCGACGGCCCGACCCGGGGGACATGTCCACCGTCCTGTACTCGAGCCCGCGTTTCGAACGTTTCAAGTTGATCGAGCGCCTCGGCGCCGGGGGCGCCGCCGAGGCGTGGCGTGCCCGGCGCGAAGGTGGCTTGCTCGAGCAGGAAGTGTGCGTGAAACGCCCGCTCGGCGTGCTCGGCGCCGGCGCGCGGCGCGCGTTGCTCGAGGAGGCGCGGGTGCTGTCGCGGATCCGGCACGCCAACGTGGTGTCGCTGCTCGACGTCGTGGAAGAGGACGGCGGCTCCGTCCTGATCGTGATGGAGCTCGTCGACGGTGCGGATCTGCGCCGCATCGATCGGACCCTGGCGGCGCAGGGCGAGCGGCTCGCGCCGGGCTCGGTCGCCGCCGTCGGCGCGGCGCTGTGCCGGGCGCTCGGCGCGGCGCAGCGCGCGCTGTGCGGCGGCCTCGTGCACCGCGACGTGTCGCCGCACAACGTGCTGGTCTCCATGCAGGGCGAGGTCAAGCTCGCCGACTTCGGCGTGGCGCGCGCCCTCGACCGCGATCGCTGGACGCGCACCGGCGTGGTCAAGGGCAAGCGCGCGTATCTGTCGCCCGAGCAGATCCGCGGCGAGCCGTTCGACGTGCGCAGCGACCTGTTCGCCACGGGAATCGTGCTGTACGAGCTGTTGGCGGGGCGCCGTCCCTTCGAGTCGCGCGCGTCGCGCTCGGTGCTGCGGGCGATCGCCGAGGGCGAGCGTGCGCCGCTGGCGGCGCTCGCGCCCGGCGCGCCCCGCGCGCTTGTCGACGCGGTGGAGCGCCTGCTCGCGCCGTCGCCGGAGGACCGACCGCCGAGCCCGGACGCCGCCGCCCGGTTGCTGGCGTCCTTCTCCGACCCCGACGCGGCCGCCGCCGAGCTCCGCCGCGCCGTGCTGCGCGCCACGCGGCCCGGTCCGGCGCGGGCCGTCGCCCGCCCGGCGCCGGCCCTCGCCGTCGCCGACGTGGAGCGTGGCCCGGGGGTGTAGGGCGGACCTCGGCCCCATGGCTGTTGGCAGTCAGCCGTTAGCTGTTAGCCCAGCACTTCGCAGTTCCCACACCAACGACGCCCGTGGTTCTCCAGGCGGCCCCCTCGGAGTGGCGCTTCTCGGGGCCAATGGCTAATCGCTGACTGCTAACGCCCATTGGCCTCGCCACCCGCTGGGCGGCCGTCCGGCGTCAAGGAAACGACGTGCCCGGAACAAGCGCCGCGGCGGCCGCCGAACGCCGTCGCGGCGCGCCCGCGCGAAAAGCATGTAGTTCCATGTGCGATGGACGGTTCGTCAGCTCCATGGACATTCCATTAGAGGTGACATTAAATGTCACATCGAAAGCATTTGCCAGCATCCATGGAGGGTCCCGCGTCCATGCGCAAAAAATCTGCGGGAAAGTCTTTTAGTCGTTCCACTCAGTAGAATATATTCGCTCGCGTTCTGGGAAAGTCATGGCCGGGAGCATCGAAGAAACGACCTTGAGCCGCATCGAGAAGCGGCACGCCGGCGGGCTCACGTCCGCCGAGATCCTCGATGTGTTCGCGACCCATGGCATCAGCTTGAGCGAAGCGACGCTCCGCAAGTACGTGCAGCTCGGGCTCTTGCCCCGCAGCGTGCGCGTGGGCCGCAAGGGCAAGCACCAGGGCTCGCAGGGCATCTACCCGGTGGGTGTCATCCGCCAGATCCTGCACATCAAGCAGATGATGGCCGAGAGCTACACCATCGAGCAGATCCAGCGCGAGGTGCTGTTCATGCGCAGCGAGCTGCAGCAGCTCGAGCTCACGCTCGACAGCCTCTTCTCGAAGCTCGACGGCGTGATCAAGGAGCGCAAGCGCGCCGACACCGCGCAGGCCGTCCAGCGCGACGTGCGCGACGCACGCGCGCTCGGCAAGGACTTGTTGGTCCGACTCCGGGCCATCGAAACACGACTCGTATCGCGGGCGAACATGGAGCACGTCGTTGCGTCCTGACGTTCGCGAAGCCAAGGGGCTCTTCTTGTCCTGATCCTCCACAGCAGGCGCGGGGTGACGGCGGGGATCGTCGCTCGATGCCGGGAGGAACAGGACGCTGGAAACAGCGGTACCGGCGTGCTCGGGGCTGGACCTCGATCGCGAGCAGGGATCGTGCGTGTGCAAGCAGGTAGCAAAAGCGAAGGTAGTCGGAGGCAACGCATGGACTCGAAGAAGCAAGGCACGATCGAGGCGACGGTGGGCGCGGACGCCGACGCGGCCACGGAGCCGCAAATGTTCGAGACCGATGGCGCGACCGCGCTCGAGGTCGCCGAGGGGGAACACATCACACGCGAGCAGCGTCGCTCGCGTCGCAAGCGCGACGTGCGCGCGCGGACCATCAGCGTCAAGCGCATGACCAAGCGCGAGCTCGAGATCGGGCGGCTGCTGTACCCGGAGACGGACTACTGGAAGCCGCGCGCGCGGGCGGAGTGCGCCGAGGGCCCGCGGCCGTGTCCGTTCGTGTCGTGCAAGCACCACCTGTACATCGACGTGTCGCCGCGCACCGGCGCCATCAAGCTCAACTTCCCCGACCTCGAGGTGTGGGACATGGGCGAGTCGTGCGCCCTCGACGTCGCCGATCGCGGCGGCACGACGCTCGAGGACGTCGGCGCGATCATGAACCTGACCCGCGAGCGGATCCGGCAGGTGGAGGTCAAGGCGCTCGCCAAGCTCGAGGCGCTGCGCGACATGATGGCGCTGCGCGAGTACGTCGACGAGGGCCCGGTGGGCAAGCGGCGCCTGCCGCGCCTGACCAAGGCGGACCTGCCCGAAGAGATCGACGACGATCTCGACGACGACGAGGCCGACGAGGCCGACGAGCCGAGCGGGGCGTCCACGGACGACTTCGACCTCGTGCTCGACGCTTGATCAGCCGCGCAGCCCGGGAAATCTGCTCGATTCCAGGCGGAGAAGACGCGGAACCGATTCGCGTTCGATGCCGACCCATGGGGATGGCACAGGAAGGGCGGAAGGGCGGAAGATTCGGGGATGGGACGGACCCGGAGTCCCAGTAGACCTTCCGTTCGTCCGCCCTTCCTGTGAAAACCCAAACGAGGGGATTCTCAGCCGCGCAGCCGCTCGATCGTCGCCAGGGCGTTCTCGCCGAGCACTTTCTGCACGCGCCCGGGTTGCCAGCCGCGATCGAGCATGATCTCGCACCAGCCGCGGCAGCTCGAGGCACGTGGGCATGTCCCGGGGCGGCGTGATGGCGCCGTCCCAGTCGCTGCCCAGCGAGGCGTGATCTTCGCCGACGCTGCTCACGATGTGCTCCAGGTGGCGCACGATCGCCTCCGCGCGCTTGCCCTGGGCGCCGGGGCCGAGAAAGCTCGACTGGTACATGACGCCGATCGTGCCACCGGTGTCGGCGACCGCGCGTAGCTGATCGTCATCGAGGTTCCGCCAGTGCTCGTGGACGCCCGAGACGCCGGTGTGCGTCACGATCAGCGGCTGGCTCTTGTCGTGGATCGCGACGGCGTCCCAGAAGCCCTTCTTGCTGATGTGCGCGAGGTCGACGAAGATCTTCTTCTCGTTCAAGCGCTTCACGTATGTGCGCCCGTCGTCCGTGAGACCGCCGTCATGGACCTTCAACGGCGAGCTGGTGACGCCGAGCTTGGACGTGGAGAGGTGCACGAGCGTGATGCGCAGGACCAGGTTGTCCGGGATCAGATCGAGCGTGAATGGGTCGCGGTCCAGGGCATTGCCACCCTGGATGCCGATGAACGCCGCGTGCTTGCCGGCCTCGCGCGCGGCGCGGTACTCCGCCCTGCTGCGCACGATGCGAAATTCGTCGACGCTGTCGAGCAGCTCGCGAAGGCGCGCGATGTTCTTCACGAAGGCGCGCGCGCGGCCCTCCGCGCGTGCGGAGCGGGTTGGTGGTGATGACCCAGATCGCGCCGCTGAGCTGCGCCTCCAGCATGCGCGGGAAGTCGACCTGGCTGTAGAAGCGCGCGCCGAGCAGGCCGTGCCCGTGACGGCGGAACAGGTCGTAGCCCCAGATACGGTTCCAGATGAAGGAGTCGACGTGCAGATCGATGACGTCGCTCTGGAGATACAGCTCGACGGCCTCGCGGCTGATGCCGAGCTCGCGTGCCCACGCTGCGGGGTCCGCGCGGTGATCGGTGAAGGCGATGTGGCCCATGGCAGCCGGAACGCTACAACCCTGCGCCCGCTCCGTCGAGAGCGCCGCCCGCTGTCACGGCGCGGTGTCGAAACAACCGATCATGTCGATCAAGGCGGGGCGTGGATCGGTGCCCTGCGGGCAGGCGCCTTGGCTCAGCTCGAGCGCGAGCCGAGCCGCCGTGCCGGTCTGCACGAGCCGCGTCGTCGGGTCGACGCACCACACGCTGGCCTTGCCCGTGTCGCCGGGGATCGTCAGCGTACCGCTCGCGCTGTCGCCCTGGTCCAGCGGCGGGACCGTCGGCGCTTGCCAGGTGATGTCGATGCGGCCGCCGCTTCCGAAATCCGACGTCAAGCTGTGGTCGGTAACGCTCGGCGACGAGAGCGGGTAGAGCCGCGTCTCGATCGCCGCGCCGTGGATGCGCCCCGAGATCCCGAAGCTCCCCGGCGTGCAGCCCGGGTCTTCCGGAAACAGCGCCCCGCCGCTCGCGCCGGAGCCCCCGTTGCCGCCCGCCCCCGGGGCGCCGCCGCTACCGGACGAGCCCGATCCGCCGCAGCCGCACAGCGCGGCCGACAAGGCCAGTGCGGCCGGTGCGGCCAGCGCGAACAGAGTGGCGCGCGGGATCATCGCCCAGAGGCTATAGCCCGCGCGGCACCGAGTCGAGATCGACCTGATCGAGCGCGTAGCGGATCAGCGCGCTGCGGTTCGCCTTGGTCAGCCCGCGCGCCTTCAGCGCGTCGACCATCTGATCGAGCCGCTTCAGATCATCGGTGTACATCGAGATGCAGATGACCTTGTAGTGGGTAGGTTTGTCGGCCCGGCGCGGAACCGCGTGGCGCGGCGCGGAAGGCGGCGCCGAGTAGAACGTGTTCGAGAGCACGCCCTCGACCTCGTCCGGATCCAGCACCTTCGCGGCGGCGCTCCTGAAATCGTCGCGGTCGCTCACCCCACACCTCCTGCCGACAGCGCGGCGACGGGCTCGACGGCCTGTGCGTCGTCGAGCAGACGGTCGACGACCGTCAGATAGTCCAGTGCCGCGCTCGAGCCGGGCGCGTAGTCGAGAAGCGTGCGGCCCTGTGCCGGCGCCTCCTTCACCTTGATCGCGAGTCGCACCGGCGGCAGGCAGCGATCGCCGAAGTGCTGGCGGAGCGTGTCGAGCGCCTCGTGGCAGATGCGCGCGCGCGCGTCGAACAGCGTCGGCAACACGCCCCACAGCTGCACCGGATGCGACGAGCAGCTTGTTCACGTGCTTGATCGTGCGCAGCACCTGGCGCACGCCGACCAGCGACAGGTAGTCGCAGGCCACGGGGCACAGCACGGCGTCGGCGAACACCAGCGCGTTCTGGTTCATCAGCGACAGGCTCGGCGAGCAGTCGACGATGATGTGGTCGTACAGCTCACGCGCGGCCTCGAGGCGCGTCGCCAGCACGCGGTCGCGGTTCTTGCGTCCGGCGAGGTACAGCTCGGCCGCAGCCAACGTCTCGTTGGACGGCACGACGTCGAGGTCCGGCAGCGCGTGGACCACGGCGTCGGCGACGGGCAGCCCCATCACCAGCACGTGGTAGAGCGAGCGCTCGGCGGTGAGCCCGAGCGAGACCGCGACGTTGCCCTGACCGTCGGTGTCGACCAGCAGCACGCGACGTCCCTGGGCGGCGAGCCCGGCCGCGACGGTCACGGCCGTGGTGGTCTTGCCGGTGCCGCCCTTGTGGTTGAACACCGCGATCACCTGCGGCGCGTTGCCGCGCGCGCCGCGCGTCCGGCGCGTGCTCGGCGGTGGCGGTGTCGTCGCGCGCGCGGGATCGAGCACCGGCGGGATGGCGTCCCGGGCGGGCGCGGGCGCTTGCGCAGGCGGCGGTGCGAAGCCGTCGCCGAGGCGGGCGCCGCCGCTCTCCGCGAGCAGCTGGGCGCGGCACTCGCCGCCGCACGCGTAGTGACGCCGGCCGCGCGTGAACACGACCTGCGACGCGAGCTCGACGCTGAAGCGCGCCGCGCAAGCGTCGCATACGACGCTGCCGTCGGCGCCGGCGTGGCTCCGCTCGAGGCAGCGCTGCGAGCAGAAGAACACGAAGCTTGCGCGCGGACGGCCCGCGGCGTCGGTGTCGACGCGCTCCTCCATCTGGTAGGAGAACTGCGGCTCGAACTCGGTGCTGCAGATGGTGCAGCTCTGGGTGAGGGTCGCCATGGTCGTATTTGTCGGGTGGACGCCCCGTGGTTATCGAAGCGTCGCCCCATCGCTTGGCATGCGGCGCGGTCGTGGGCCAAGTTTCCGCGCCCGCCCGGCGCGCCTCGCGACGCCGGTCCGGTCGCGAGGAGCTCCGGGCCCGGCGGCACCGCGCCGGACCGGCATACAGCCTGGAGCGCCCCTCCCGTGGCGCACCACTGGTACATCGGAGTCCGTCGTTTCAACCTGATCCGACGTACCAGTGGCCGCGCGGGCGCCTGGGCGAGCTGCGGGCAAGTGCACGGAATCCCGCACGGAATCACCGCAGGACATCACTTCGCGGCGAGCCGGCGTACGCTTGGGACCGGAGGTCACGGATGCGGGCGATGCGGATCCCGGCGGTAGTGGTTGCGGTCACGGCGCTCGCGACGGCGTGCGGCAGCGGGAGCGGTGGCGCGAGCGGCAGCGGCGGCACCGCGGGCAGTGGCACCGCGGGCATTGGCGCCGGCGGCAGCGGCGGCAGTAGCGGCGGTGCCAGCGGCGGCACCAGCGGCACCAGCGGCAGCGGAGGCACCAGCGCAGGCAGCGGAGGCACGAGTGGCTCGGCAGGCAGCGCCGGAGCGGGAGCCGCGGGAGGCAGCGCGGGCAGCGGCGGCAGCGCGGGCAGCGGCGGCGGCGCGGGCAGCGGCGCGGGCGGCAGTGGCGGCATCGGGGGCGGCCAGGGGCTCGCGTCGAAGTACCCGGGCGACGTCGGCATCGATCAGGATCCGGACGTGGTCTTCGTCGAGAACTTCGAGGAGGGCTCGGTGAGCGCCGTCACGTCGCGCTACGAGGACCACAAGAACGACCCGGGCATGCAGCTGGTGTCCGACGTCCCGGCGAAGAGCGGCGGCAGCGCGTCGATGAAGCTCACGGCGAGCGGCGACAGCGCGAACGCGACGGACCTGTTCAAGAAGCTCAGCCCCGGCTTCGACGAGCTCTACGTGCGCTACTACGCGAAGTACGAGGCGAACGCCAAGTGGCACCACACCGGCGTGTGGATTGGTGGCTACAACCCGGTGTCCAATTGGCCGAACCCGCAAGCCGGGCTCAAGCCGAACGGTGACGATCGCTTCAGCGTGTCGCTCGAGCCGATGGAGAGCGCGCCGAGTCCGCGCATGGACTTCTACAACTACTGGATGCAGATGCACTCGTGGATGGACCAGCCGAGCGGCAACACCGCCTATTACGGCAACTCGCTGGTCCACGAGCAGTCGCTGGTCGCGCCGGGGGACCAGTGGATGTGCGTGGAGATCCACATCAAGCTGAACGCCAACACCGCGAGCGACGCCGGCGCCCAGCTCGGGCTGTGGGTGAACGACGCGTCGGTGGCACAGTTCACGGCCACGGCGCCGCTCGGCTACTGGGTGAAGGACAAGTTCTGCCCGACCAACGCCGACAGCGCCGAGTGCACGAACTATCCGCCGGCCTCGGGCACCACGATGATCCCGCTCGATCTGCAGTACCGGGACACGAGCGCGCTCAAGCTCGACGCGTTCTGGCCGCAGAACTACATCACCGATGCCGGCGCCAGCGGCAGCGTCTGGTACGACGACATGGTCGTCGCCAAGAAGCGCATCGGCTGCCTGCAGTAGGTCGCCGACCCAAGCGATCGTCGGCGTGCGTTGTCGGACGCGACGTGCGCGTGACGAGTGTGGCCGTGCTGTCGATGCTGTCGATGCTGGCGAGCAGCTTGCTGGTGCTCTGGATGACGCCGCCGCCGTCGATCGCGCGGGCTGCGCCGGCGGCCGCCTCCGGCGCCGCGCGCATCGCGGCGCAACTCGATCTCCCCGGCGCGATCGGGCTGGACGTGCGCGTCGGCCACCGCGCGCTGGCTCGTGGCGGCAGCCGCGAGACCTACCTGCTCGCGACGGCGCGCGCGCCGAGCGGCGCGCGTCGCTCCAAGCCGCTCGACGTGGCGATCCTGATCGATCGGTCCGGCTCGATGCGCGGACGCCGCCTCGACAACGCGCTCGCCGCCGCGCGCGGTATGATCGACCGGCTCGCCGACGACGACCGCGTCCGCGTCATCACCTACGACACCCGCGTCTCGACGCTGCTGTCGGCGCGCCGCGTCGACGCGTCGACGCGGCGCGCCGCCGCGCGCGATCTCGCGAGCGTGGCGGCCTCGGGAAACACCTGCATCTCGTGCGCGCTCGAGGCGGGCATCGGGCTGCTCGAGGCCGACGGGCCAAGCGACTCCGTGAAGCAGATCCTGCTCTTGAGCGACGGCGAGCCGACTGCCGGTGTACGCGGCTTGCCGGGCTTCGAGCGACTCGCGCGCCGCGCGCGCCGGGCGGATATCGCCATCAGCTCGCTGGGCGTGGACGTCGACTACAACGAGGAGCTCCTGGCGATGTTGGCGCGGCAGTCGAACGGCCGGCACCATTTCGTTCGCGAGGCGGGCGACCTCGAGCGCGCCTTCGCCGCCGAGCTCGCCGCCCTCGGCGGCGCCGTCGCCAGCGGGGCCACGCTCACGGTGCGGCTGGCGCGCGGCGTCGAGCTCGTGAAGGTGTTCGATCGCGAAGTCGACCGCGACGGTCCGCGCGTGCTTTCGCGACTAGGCACCTTCTCCGCGGGCGACGTCAAGACGCTGCTCGTGCAGGTGCGCCTGCCCGCCGGCGCGGCGTCGAGCGCCGCCGTCGCAGAGGTCGCGCTCGACTACCGGGCCGACCGCCCGACGCACGTTGAAGGGTCGGTCGGTGTCCGCATCGTCGAGACGGCGGCGCCGTCCGCGCTCGACCCGGTGGTCGCGGAACGGCTGGGCCGGAGCCGCACCGGCGCGCTGCTATTGGACGCCGACGAGCTGTTCAAGAGCGGCGAGCCGGCGGACTTCTCGGCGCTGGACCGGCGCTTCGCGTCGCAGCTGGCCGAGCTCGACGCGCTCGGCGAGCGCCCGGACGTCGCGCGCCAGAAGACGGCGCTCGAGAGCGCCCGGCACACGCTGCGCGCGGCGCGGGCTGGAAGCTGCGGCTGCTCGCCGGCGGATCTCCCAGTGCGCCATGCGCTGCAGCGCGCCGGCGCGCGCTTCCAACGAGGAGAAGGCGGCGGCCAAGTCGGCGGTCTTCTCCGCCAACCCGTTTCTCGAGTGAAGCCCAGTGGCTCAGTCCTCGGGGGGCCTTGACCGCCTTGACCCCCCGCAGCTTGCTTCGCAACTGCTCCCCCCGCCGCCTGCGGCGGGCTCGCCAGTCCTCGGGGGGTCTTGACCCCCCGCAGCTTGCTTCGCAACTGCTCCCCCCGCCGCCTGCGGCGGGCTCGCCAGTCCTCGGGGGGTCTTGACCCCCCGCAGCTTGCTTCGCAACTGCTCCCCCCGCCGCCTGCGGCGGGCTCGCCAGTCCTCGGGGGGTCTTGACCCCCCGCAGCTTGCTTCGCAACTGCTCCCCCCGCCGCCTGCGGCGGGCTCGCTCCGCTCGCTCCGCTCGCTTCGCGCGTGAGCAATATTTGCTTACGCTCTCAGTCGTGGGGATCCTTGCTGCGGCGGGGCCGCATCAGGACCTCGCCGAGATCCGAGGCGCGCTCACGCAGCGACTCCGACGGCTTGTCGGCGAGCGACTTGCCGAGCGCGTCCGCGACGGTCGCGCCGCGCTTCCCCATGGGTCGCGCCGGGCCAACCGTTGTGTCCACCGTCGTCTGGCGCTCGAGCTCGGCGTTGATCTCGGCGCCGAGCAGGATCGCGAGCGCCGACACGTAGAACCACACGAGCAGGACGATGATCGCGCCGAGGGTGCCGTACATCCTGTCGAAGCTGGAGAAGTGCGCCACGTAGGCCGATAGCAGAACCGACGCGAGCAGCCAGATGGCGGTGGCGAGCCCGGCGCCCCACACGACCCACGGCCAGCGCGGCGGAGTCCGGCTGGGCGTGTACCGGTACAGCACGGCGAGCCCGGCCATCACGCTCGCGGCGAGCGCGGGCCAGCGCAGCGTCGTGAGCAGCCAACGCGTCTCCGACGCGAGACCGATGTGCTGCATCACTCGCGGCAGCATGGTGATGATCGCGACCGCGGACACGACGAAGAGCGAGAGGCCGACGGCGAAGACCAGCGCCATGAAGCGCTGGCGAAGCCAGCCGCGTGTCTGGTGCTCGTCGTATGCGACGTTCACGCCGTCGATCAAGCCGAGCACGCCGCTGGACGCGCTGACCAGCGCGAACAGCACGCTCGCGCCGAGACCTACGCTCAGGCCGGCGCGGGATGCCGACGCGATGCGATACAGCTCCGCGACCACGAGCGCGCGCGCTTCGCTCGGAAGCGCCGGGGTCAGGCGCGCGACGGTCCGCGCGATCTGGTGTGGATCCGCCAGTATCCCGTACAGCGACACGGTGGCGATGAGCGCGGGGAACAGCGCCAGCATCGCGTAGAAGGCGACGCTCGACGCCAGCATGAACACCCGGTCGTCGGAGATTTCCGCGCCGACACGCCACAGCACGTCCTTCCAGCCGCTGAGGCCGATCTGTCGTGGCGAGCGCGCGTTGCGGCCGAGCTCGCCGCGCTTCCCGGAGGTGTCGCTCATGGGTGCGCACGAGAGCATGCACGTCGCGTGCCCCGAGCGGGGGAGCGGCGTCGGCCGGCGCGCTTCCGCGCCGCCCCGGCATCCAGCAAACCCCGCGAATCAGTGGCGGAAATGCCGGACGCCCGTGAACACCATGGCGATCCCGGCCTTGTCGGCGGCGGCGATCACCGCGTCGTCGTTCTTGCTGCCGCCCGGCTGGGCGCAGGCGGTGATGCCGGCGGCCATGCCCGCCTCGAGCGCATCGGGGAAGGGGAAGAACGCGTCGGAAGCAAGCACCGCACCCTTGGCGCGATCGCCGGCATTCTTGACGGCCACCTCCACCGCGGTGACGCGCGCCGTCTGGCCGCCGCCGATGCCGGCGGTGACGAAGCTGCCGGGTTTGTCGCCGGCGCGCGCGAGCACGATGGCGTTGCTCTTGACGTGCTTGCACGCGCTCCATGCAAATTCGAGCGCGGCGAGCTCCGCCTCGGTCGGCGCGCGCCGGGTCGCGATCTTGCCGCCGCGGACCTCGCCCGGGCCGGTCGCGTCGCGATCCTGCACGACGAAGCCGCTGCCGACGCGCTTGACGTGGTGCGACTTGTACGTGCGCGGCAGCCACGCGCCGGTGGCGAGGATGCGCAGCGCCTTCTTGGCGCGCAGGCGCTCGAGCGCCGCCGGGGCGTAGGAAGGCGCGATCACGCACTCGATGAACGTCTCGGCGAGGATCGCCGCGGTCGCGTCGTCGACCTCGCGGTTGAGCGCGACGATGCCGCCGAAGGCGCTCATCGCGTCGGCCTCGCGCGCGGCGTGGTAGGCCTCGGCGAGCGTCGTCGCGGTCGCGACGCCGCACGGGCTCGCGTGCTTGATCACCACCGCGGCGGGTCCTTCGAGCTCGCGCACACCCTCGAGCGCCGCGTCGACGTCGACGAGGTTGTTGAAGCTCAGCTCCTTCGCGCCGCTGCCGAGGCTCCCGGCGCGCGCCAGCGAGCCGTCCACGGCACCGCGGTCGCGGTAGAACGCGCCGGTCTGATGCGGATTTTCGCCGTAGCGCAGGCCGTACGCCTTCTCGAGCACGAACGACAACGCGCGCGGGTAGCCGTCCGCCTCGTCGAGCCCGCTCATCCATCCGGCGATGGCGGCGTCGTAGGCGGCGGTGCGGGCGAACACCTTGGCGGCCAGCCGGCGGCGCGTGTCCGGCTTGGTGTCGCCGTCGGCGGCGATCTCCTCGAGCACCGCCGCGTAGTCCGACGGATCGCAGACCACGGTGACGCGCGCGTGGTTCTTCGCCGCGGAACGCAGCATGCTCGGGCCGCCGATGTCGATGTTCTCGATCAGCTCGTCGAATCCGGCACCGGCCTTCGCGAGCGTCTGCTCGAACGGGTAGAGGTTGACCACCACCATGTCGATGGCTTCCGCGCCGATGCGCTGCAGATCCGCGTCGTCGGTGCCGGCGCGGGCCAGCAGCGCACCGTGGACGCGCGGATGCAACGTCTTCACCCGGCCGTCCATCACCTCGGGCGAACCGGTGTAGCTCTCGACCGTCTGCACCGCGACGCCGGCGCTCTCGAGCGCCTTGAACGTGCCGCCGGTCGAGAGCAGCGCCACGCCGCGGGCGGCGAGCGCCTTGGCGAGATCGACCAGGCCCGTCTTGTCGGAAACGGAGAGCAGCGCGCGTCGGATGGTCATGCGGTCCGGTATCGCCTGGAGCCGGCGTCGTCAACGGCCTCGGGTGGCCGGGCGGGATCTGCGGCTTGGATCGCGGCCCGGGCCCGGGCTAGGATGCGTCGTGATGCATTGGATCGGGGCCCGAGGGGATCGCTTGGCGGTGGCTCTGGCGTTGGCGGGCGCGGCCGCGTGCACGTCGACGACCGACACCGGGGACACGATTCCGTCCCAGCCGGGCGCGGTGCAGCCGGCGGGAGACGGCACGGCCACGGACGAGGCGTCCGCGTGCCAGGCGATCAAGGACGCCCTCGACGGCGAGCGCACGAAGCTCGGCTGCGGCAACGCGGTGGTGACGTGCCCCGACGCGATTCGGCCCGCCGGCGGCGCGGCGTGCCTGCAATACGACCAGGGCAGCGTCAACGGCTGTGTCGACTTCATCCAGAAGTACAAGAGCTGCGCCGACTTCGATCAGCATCCGTGCATCGTCACCGCGCTGCTCGATCAGACGACGCCGGGCTGCACGGCCGCCGGCGGCGCCGCGGGCAGCGGCGGCAGCGCGGGCGCGAGCGGTAGCGCGGGCGCGAGCGGTAGCGCAGGCACGAGCGGCACGGCCGGCGCGAGCGGCACGGCTGGCGCGAGCGGCACGGCCGGTGCGAGCGGCAGCGCGGGCGCCAGCGGCGGCGCGGGCGCGAGCGGCAGCGCCGGCAGCGACGCGGGCAGCGACGCCGCCACGGACTAGCGGCGCGGGCGGCCGTCCCAGAACGCGCGCAGATCGTCCGGGAGCGGCGACTCGAGCTCGAGCATGCCGCCGGCGATGGCGTGGGGCAGCACGTAGCGGTGCGCGTGCAGCGCGTGCCGCGGCAGCTCCAGGCGCTCGCGATCGGCGTCGGTGAGCTCGTCGTCGGCGGCGCGCGCCAGCAAGCGCTCGTCGGGACCGTACAGCTTGTCGCCGACCACCGGACAGCCGATCGCCGCCAGATGGACGCGGATTTGGTGCTGGCGTCCGGTGTGGAGCGCGCAGCGCACCAGCGCGTAGCCGGGCCGCGACTCCACGAGCGCGATGTCGGTGTGCGCCTCGAGCCCGGTGCCCGGCGCCGCGACCCGCATCTTCACGCGCAACGGGTTGTCCGTGTCCGGCTCCAGCGGCAGCTCGATGGCGCCGGGCGCCGGTACACCCCAGGTGATGGCCAGGTACACCTTCTCCATGAGGGATGCCGGTCCGGCGCGGCCGGCGACCGAGACGGACCGATCCTCGAGCAAGCGCTTGAACGCGCGGTCCGACTCGGCGCTCTTCGCGACGAGCAGGATGCCGCTGGTGTCGCGGTCGATGCGGTGCACCAGCGACAGGAACGCGCCGGGCCGCGCGGCTTTCAGCCGCTCGATGACGGTGCTGCGGTGGTAGCGCGCCGTGGGGTGCACGGTGACGCCGGGCGGCTTGTCCACGACCAGCAGGTGCTCGTCCTCGTACAGCACCGTGAGCTCGCGCGAGGCGTCCTCCTCGTCGAAGGCCGGGCGCCACAGCACGACGCGATCCTCGGCGCGCAAACGATCGCTCGGCCGCAGCCGTCGCCCCTCCGGCGTCCACGCGCTGTTCTCGACGATGGCGCGCGCCCGCGTGCGGCTGGTGTTGCGGAGCTGCGACTGCAAGAACACGTCCGCGCGCATGCCGGCCTGCTCGGGTGCCACGCGGAACACGCGCTGGATCGCGTCCTCGGCGACGCCGGCCGGGCGCGGAACGCTGTCGCCGGCGATCGCGTCGTCCGCCGCGTCGCCACTCATGGCTCGGTGGACACGCGGTCGCGGCCGTCGCGCTTGGCGGCGTACAGCATCTCGTCGGCGCGCTGCACCAGGCGATCGACATCGAACGCGTTGCGGGCGTCCGCGGTCGCGACGCCGATGCTGCAGGTGACCAGGTGCTCGTGGCCGCTCTCGAACACGACCGGCGACGATCGCACGGCCTCGCACACGCGCTCCGCGGTGATGCGCGCGCCGACGAGCGCCGTGCCGCGGAGCACCATCGCGAACTCCTCGCCGCCGACCCGGTATGCGCGGTCCGAGTCGCGCAGCGACTGCACAAGCAGCCGGCCCAGGTGCGCGATGACGCGGTCGCCCGCGGGATGGCCGAACAGGTCGTTGATCGACTTGAACAGGTCGATGTCCAGCATCAAGAGCGAGAGCGGCTCGCGATGCCGGCTGGTAAACGCGACCTCCCGCGCCAGATCGATCTCGAACGCGCGCCGGTTCGCGAGACCGGTCAGCGCATCGGTGGTCGCTAGCGACTCGGCGTGCTCGAGCCGGGACTCGAGCTTCCGGCGCTCGTCGCGCTGCTCGCACAACGCGCGCACGCGCGCTACGAGGATTCCGCCGCTGTAGGGTTTCCCGAGATGATACGCGGCCCCCTGCTCGATGCCTCGCAGCACGGAGTCGTCGTCGTTGGCGTGCGCGGTGAGCAGCAACACCGGGATCGCGGCGGTTTCCGCCGAGGCGCGCAGCTTCTCGAGCACGGCGAAGCCGTCCATGCCGGGCATCATCACGTCGAGCACCACGGCGGAGAACCGGTCCGGATCGGCTCCGACCAGATCGAGGCACTCGCGTCCACTCCCGGCGTGTGCGACGACGAAGCCCGCTTTCTCGAGCCACGTCGCGGCCAGGCGCCGGGTCGGTGGGTCGTCGTCGACTACCAGCACGGTCGACGCCGCGGGATGCTGTGAAAGCTCGCTGCCTGAGCCCATTTCCAGACCGGAGTCGGTTCTACAACGAAAAGCCCCACAATGCGTAGGCGCGCCAAGAAATCCCCTGATTATCAGGCGGAGAAGACGGGCAACCGATTCGGCTGCGATGCCGCTCCGTGGGAGGTACACGCCACCCCGGTCACGCCTGCTCGTCGACTTCAACGTCGCCGCCCTCGGACGGCTCACGCCTGGATACCCGAGTCCCTGGAAACCTTCCGCGCTTCCGCCCTTCCTGTGAAAGGTCGAACGAGGGGTTCTCCCAGGTAAGCGCGGGCAAATCTCCGCGGAATTGTCGTGGGCTCAAGCGGCGTCGCTACGGTGGATTTCCGTGCCCACGCCGCGATCGGTGAAGATCTCGAGCAACAGCGCGTGGCGCCGCCGGCCGTCGATGATGTGCACCTTCTCGACCTCCGCATCGACCGCGTCGAGGGCGCAGCGCACCTTCGGGATCATGCCACCGCTGATCACGTCGTCTGCGATGAGCCGCTCGGCGGCGTCGGCGGTGAGCGAGCTCAGCAGGTTCCCCGAGCGGTCCTTGACGCCGTCCACGTCCGTCATCAGGACGAGCTTGGCCGCGCCCAGGGCGGCGGCGATGCGGCTCGCCGCGGTGTCGGCGTTCACGTTCAGCGCCTTGCCCGCCGCGTCGACCGCGATCGGCGCGACCACCGGGATGAACCCCTTCTCGATCAGCTCGTGGACGATCGTCGGATCCACCCGCTCGACCTCGCCGACGCGGCCCAGGTCGACCATGATCGGCGCGCCGGCCTCGTCCTTGGCGGCGACGTGCTCGGCGCGCCGCGCGCGCATGAAGCGGTCGTCCTTGCCGCTCAACCCCACGGCGCGGCCGCCGTACTTGCAGATCAGCCCGACGATGTCCTGGTTTACGCCGCCGCCGAGCACCATCTCGACCACGTCCATGGTTTCGTCGTCGGTGACGCGGAGGCCGCCGCTGAACGTCGAGCGGATGCCCATGCGATCGAGCATCTTGTTGATCTGCGGGCCGCCGCCGTGCACGACCACGATCTGGATGCCCACGTAGCGCAGCAGGCAGACGTCGCGCGCGAAGCTCTCCTTCAGCTCCTCGTCGACCATTGCGTGCCCGCCGTACTTCACGACGAAGGTGCGCTTGTGGAAGCGTTGGATGTAGGGCAGCGCCTCGTGGAGGATCGCCGCCTTGCCGACCAGCTCGTCCATCGCGGCGGAGCCTAGTACATCGATTCACTCGAATCGACGTGGCCGCGGTCGCGAGGCGACGCCGGGGGAGGGCGGCGAAGGCGCGATCCGCTTCGACCTTCGCGCAGGCCGAACCGCCCCGACGCCGCTGCGCCGACCAGGGGAGGCTGGGAGAACCAGCCTGCGGACCCAATGAATCTCCTGATTTCCGGGCCGATTCGGGTGCGATGCCGCTCCATGAGGATGGCACAGGACGGGCGGAAGACTTGGGGATGGGACGGACGAACTGGTCGCTGCGCTGATCGAGGTGCACCGCCATCTCGGCCCAGGGTTGATGGAATCCGCCCATGAGGCCTGTCGGCCTGTGTGTGCGCCGAGTTGGCCAAACGAGGCCTTCGCTTCGAGCGCCAACGACCCCTGTCGATCAACTACAAGGGCGTGCACGCTGATTTTCGGATATCGCCTCGACCTCGGCTCGTCCGATCCCGATCTCGTGACCGTCGCCGCCCATCTCGTGACCGTCGCCCGGTCACGGAATGCCGATCGGTTCACCCGATCCCGATCTCGTGACCTCGTGACCGTTGCCCCGTCACGAAGTGAGGGGGAGGCTCGGCGTAGCCGAGGGGGCGCTGCCGCGCCCCGCGTGCGCGCGGAGACGTCGCGCGGTATGATCCGGGCATGGGGACGGGATGGGCGGCCGGCGCTCTCGCGGTTGTCGCGATCGCGACCGTCGGATGCGGCGGCGTCGTGGAGAGCGGGGACGCCGATGGCGGCGCGGGGACGACGGGCGCCGATCCCGGCGCGGCGGATGGCGGCGGGGTGACGCCGGCGTCGTGCCCCGCGGGCGGGCCCGAGGGAAACGCGCCGCTGCTGTTCGGTCCAGCGCCCGGCGGCACCACCGACCTGTGGCGCGGCCTCGGCGAAGGCGACGGCGAGGGCGAGTCGTTCACGCTGCCGCGCGCCGGCGTGATCGATCGCGTGGTCGTGCAGATCTTCTCGGACCCCGGCGTCACGGCGTGCCGGACGCGCATCTACCGCTGGTGCGACGGGCAGCGCGTGCTGGTCTCCACCACGGAGACGCCGGCGTCGGCGTTTCCGGTCTACATCATCGACGCGCAGCCCGGCGCCACCATGTGGGATCAGGACCTGCGCACCACGAGCATCGCCATCGACCCTCCCGTTCCAGTCGCGGCCGGCGAAGAGGTCGAAGCCGTGTTCAGCGCCGTCGGCGGCCAGGTCTACGCCGAACAACTGGTGTCGGTCATCACGATGGGCGACGTCGAGCCCGACGCCCGCGCGGTGTTCCCCGACGAGGCCCCGGGCATCCCCGGCTACATGGACTACGACTTGGACTACCACGCGCAGATCCACCTCCGCTGAAGCGAGATCGCGTCGGCGCACAGACTTCACTTCGAGCGACAGCGACCGCCGCCGATCACCTGCAAGGGCGCGCACCTTGATTTTCGGATATCGCCTCGACCTCGTCGTTGGACATCGCATCCTCCTCGAGCTGAAGGCGCTTGCAACGGCTCACGCCTGAATGCCGAAGTCCGTGGAAACCTTCCGCCCTTCCTGTGGGCGGGCGGACATTGGAAGCGGGGATAACCGGTTATGCGGGGTGTACGTGTCCATGCCCGGTGCGTCGTCGACGGTGATCGGGCCGCAAGTATGCGGAAGCTCGTCGCGCCGTGCGGGCTTTCACGCGCGCGAGCTGGGCGGGCGGACATTGGAAGGGGGGATAACCGGTTATGCGGGGTGTACGTGTCCATGCGCGGTGCGTCGTCGACGGTGATCGCGCGAATCGCGGTCATCGACGACTTCCGGCGCGGACCGCGCCAGTTCACGGACTATCTGATCGACCGTGGCAACGTCGCCGCGGGATGCGAGCACACCGTGACCTTCGACAAGAAGCTCGGGACGGCGGCGATCTTCCGCGTCCTGCGCCGATCGCGGTTCCGCGCCGCGCCGCCTCGGCCTTCGCGGAGGCCGAACCGCCCGACGACCGCGGCGCCTGCCTGCGGGCGGCAGGTCCGTCGCGACGCTTGCGCTGTCGACCGGTCTGGCCCCCGACCCGCTGTCGGGGCGAGAGCGCTCCCGGGTCGAGGCCGCGGGTCCCGGGTCCCGGCGATGCGCCCATCGTCGCGGGCCTGACGCGGCGCCGCTGTTCCGCGCCGGACCGGCAAATCCCGAGGGCCGACGGGGGCGCTTCCAGGACGGGTCTGTGCTACAGCCGTCCCCCGATGGATATCCTGATGGTTGCGGCGGAGCTCGCGCCGTGGGTCGCCGAGACCGACGCGGCCGCGGCGGTCGCCGCGCTGGCCAAGTCCGTGCGCCAACTCGGGCACGACGTCACGGTGGCAGTGCCCCGCTACCCGGGCTTCGAGGCCGGCGGGCTCCTGGTCGCGCGGCGGCTCACGCCGCTGCCGCTGCCGGGCGGTGGCGAGGTCACCGTGTTCGACGGCCAGCTGCCCAGCGGCGTCGGCCTGGTGCTGTTCGACGCGCCGCTGCTGTTCGATCGCCCGGGCGTCTACGGCGAAGGCGGCGAGGACTATCCGGACAACGCCAAGCGCTTCGGCGTGCTCGGGCGGGCGGCGGCCGCGTACGTCCGCCAGCGCGCGCAGCAGGGCCAGGCATTCGACGTGCTGCACCTGTTCGACTGGCCGGCGGCGCTGGTTCCGCTGGCGCTGGCGAGCTCCCCGGGCGCTACCGTACCCAGCGTCCTCACGCTCCACGACGTCCGGCGCAAGGCGATCTTCCCCGCCAAGGAGCTCGAATCGCTGGGCATCTCGCGGGAGATCGCGTCGGCCGGCCACGACAAGCCCGGTTCGCGCATCGACGTGCTCGCTCTCGGCGTCGCGCACGCCGACACCCTGACGGCGCCATCGCCCGCGTACGCCGCGGAGATGCTCGACGAGAGCCGCTCGGGGACGCTCGCGGCGGCGCTGGCCGCGGCCGGCAAGCCCGTCATCGGCGTGCTCGAGGGCGTCGACTACGCGATCCACAACCCGGCCACCGATCCGCTCCTGGCGTCGCGCTACGACGCGGAGGATGCGTCGAACCGGGGCCGCTCGCGCACGGCAGTGCTGCGCGAGCTGGGTCTGCCGCTCGACTCCGCGCTGCCGCTGGTCGCCGCGATCGCCGAGCCGGGGCACGATCACGGCTTCGACCTGGTGGCGGCCGCGCTGCCGGCGATGCTGAAGAACGAGCTCGTGCTGATCGTCGCCGGGCGCGGCGCGGCCGGTCTGGATGGCAAGCTGGCGAGCGCCCGCGACCGTCACGCGGATCGCTTCGCGGTCGTGGAGACGCCGGACCAGGCGTTCAGCCACCGGCTGCTCGCGGCAGCGGACCTGATGATCCTTCCGGCGCGGCACGACGCTTCGGGAAGGCGCGCCATGATCGCGCAGCGCTACGGCGCCGTGCCGGTGGCGCACGCGGTCGGCGCCGTGCGCGACGTGGTCGTCGATTGCGATACGGAGCTCGAGACCGGAACTGGTTTCCTGTTCGACGACGCGTCTTCGAAGGCGCTGGTCGGTGCGCTCGCGCGCGGGCTTTCGGCGTTCGGCTCGCCGGGCTGGGCGAAGCTGCGCCGGCGCGTGATGCGCCTCGACGTGGGCTGGGATCGCCCTGCCCGCCGCTACCTGTCGATCTACCGTCAGACGCTCGGCGCGACGGCCGCCTGAGCCGCGCCGGCGTCGTCGACAGGCACGGACGCCGCGAGCCGGAGCGCCTGGGCGAGCCAGATCGCGCGGAGCGCGACCAGCGTCACGGCGACGGCCTGGTGCACCAGCACCACCGAAGCGAGCCGCCACGCCTGACCGCGCTCGACGTGGAGCGCGCCGACGGCCATGGCGGCGCCGATCACCGCCGCCACGCTCCACAGCGCGGGCACGAGCCAGCCGCTGAGCGCCGTGAGGGCGCGGCGGCGGAACAATCCTGCGGCGATCCGCATCGCGTCGCGCGCGCGACTCCGGTGTCGCACCAGCGTTGCCCGGGCGAGATCGGCGTAGATGCCCACGAGCAGCACGCCGACCGCGCCCAGGGCGGCGACGCCGAGCGTCACCAGATCCGCCGCGCGCACGTCCATGCGTTCGCTCGCCAGCGAGTGCGCGGCCCAGGCCGCGAGCGTGGCGAGCAGCAGCACGAGGCCCTGCAGGAGCACGGCGAGACCGGCGACGAGGATCAGTCCCGGGACGTGCTCGAGCGCGCGGCCGGTCCACGCCGCTGGGCGGAGCTTGCCCTCGTCGGAGAGCGCGACCAGCAAGAGTGCCAGGGGCACGAGGCCGAGCACGCCCATCACGACGAACGTCCACGCCGATTGATGCAGCGCGGCCCTGAGCGCGCGCGCGCTGGTGCGCACCGCTTCGATCAAGACGACCCCGCCCGGCTCGAACAGCGCGGCGTCTCCGCCCGGGAGTGAGCCGACGCCGCCGCCCATGAGCGCGGCGGCCAGCGGGCCCGCCGCCAGCCACGCCGCGACGGCGCGCCACAGCCAGATCAGCGTGATCGCGCCGGGCCGGTGGCGTGCGCGGATCGCAGCGGGATCACGCGGCGTCATGGCGCAAGCGCTCCCAGCAACAATTGCCCGGCGTAGATCGCGCGCTCGAGCGTGCGGGACGGCCCGGCGCGGTGGCGGCGTTGGGCGTTGTCGAGCAGCGAGTCGTCGATCGAGACCCGACGCTCGGGATCGACGACCGCCGAGACCAGCGGGCGCGATCCCTTGTAGTCGATGCTCGTCCACTGCTCCCGACCGTTCCAGTGCTTTCGCACGTGCTGGCCGTCGTCGGTCACGAGATCGACGTCGACCGGGAACGCGAGATCGCCGTGGCGGAAGACGAGGACGCGGCCGACCCACTGCGCCGGCGGGAGATCCGGTGGCGTCGGTACGAGCTCGCGGCCGCTCTTGCGGTCGAACACGCCTGCTGGGCGGCCCGCGGGCGCGCTCTGCAGATCGCGGGCCACGTAGTCTACCCAGCCACGCTCGAACAACGCACGCTCGAGATTCTGCGCGGCCTCGTCGCCGAGCACCTCGCGCATCACGGCGATGAAGTGGCGCGGCCCCGGGTGCTCGAAGCGGTAGCGGCGCGCGTAGCGCCCGAGCGCGCCGAGCACGCGCTGCTTGCCGTAGACGCCGGCGAGCGTGTTCATGATCACGCCCGTGCGCGCGTAGACGAGCGCGCCCATGTGCGTGAAGCTGGCGAACTGCGCGGCGGGCAGCGCGACAACCTGATCGTGGCCGTATGCGATGGCGATCGAGCGACGCAGGGCCTCGTCGGACAACGACAGGCCGGGCAACGCGACCAGCGATGCATCGCCGTAGTGTGCGCGCATCGCGCAGGCCTCGGCGAACGTGTTCAGTCCCTCGTCCAGGAACGGCCAGGCGTGCTCGTCGGTGCCGACGAGTCCGTAGAACCACTGGTGACCGAGCTCGTGGATCGTGACGTCCTCGACCGCGCGGACCCCGAGGTAGTCTGCATACCAAGGCCCGCCGGTGGTGATCAGCGTCGGGTACTCCATGCCGCCGGCGTTGCGGGCGTACTCCGGGGGATGCACCACCGTCAGCGTCGGGTACGGATACTTACCGAACAGGCGACTGAAGTAGGGCAGCGCGAAGCGCAAGGCGTCGAGCTCGCTGTCGGCGTTGCGCTCGTGACCGGGCGGATACAAGAGCTGAACGTCGACGCCGTCGATGCGCTCGCGGCGTTGCTTGAACCGGTCCCACGCGGTCCAGGCAAAGTCGTGCACGCTGTCGATCTCGTAACGATCCACGCGCCGGTCGCCGGTCACACGGCTGGAGACGCGCACGCCCGTGGCGCCGACGGTCATGGACGCCGGGACGTCGAGCGTCACCGCGTAGTGGCCGTAGTCCGCGTAGAACTCGCTCTGCGCGTTGAAAGCAAAATGTACCCAGGTGCCGTCGGCCTCGCGCCGCGCGAGCTTGGGAAACCACTGGCCGGCCATGACGAACGACCCGGCGTACCCGGTGCGCTCGACAATCGCAGGCAAGCGCTCGTCCCATGTGACGTCGATCGTCACGTTTTGCGACGGCGCCACGGGCTCCGGCAGCGGCACGCGGATGTCGGTCTGGTCGTCTGCATCCCCCGGGCTGTGCTTGTCCGCGGCCGGCCACAGGTCAGCCCCTCCAAGCTCGCGGACCGACAGCTTCTTGACGTCGATGTAGCCCCAGTCGCTCGCCTTGTCGCCGCTCCGCCCGCCACCGAACGGCGAGCGCAGGAACAGCGTCCGGTCGTTCTTGAAGGCGTTCATGTACAGGTGGAGCCACAGCTCGTGTGCGGGCTCCGTCGAGGCGTTGCGCCAGCGGATCGTCGCCTTGCCGGTGATGGTGCGCGCCTTGGCGTCGAAGCGCGCGTGCATGTCGTAGGACGCGACGTCGTCGGCGTGCGCTGGCAGCGAGCTGTCTGTGTCGTAGCGCGGTCCCACGTCGCGCGGTGGCGCATCGGGGCGCAGGCTCTGGACCGGGGCAGGGGGCGGCGGCGCCGGTGCCGACGCCGCCGCCGACGCCGCCGAGACCGCGGCTGCGGGCAAGACCCGGTCCGCGGCTGCGCGCATGGCCGTGAGCCCCAGCGCGGCGGCGACGATCCCCGCCGCGATCTCGACGAGAGCGCTGCCGCGGGTGCGGCGGGACGTCATCCGCCGGGCTCGAGCGAGATCACGCGTTGCTCGAGCAGCGTGAACATGATGCGCAAGGCATCGAGCCGCGTCATCCCGCTGATGTCGAGGATCTCCTCGATGCTGGACGCACCGTCCACGAGCGAGAGCAGGAATCCGGCGCGGTGGTCGAGCGAGAGCCATCGGATCTGATCGTTTGGCGTGGCGACGCTCGGGATCTGCGTGAGCTGACCGAGGCGCGCGGCGTACATCTGCGTCAGCACCTCGCGACAACTCTCGGCGTAGCGTGTCGCTTCGATGTGCTGCGGGGACGTCTCGAGGATGCTCTCGGCGATCACGAGCGCGCCGGTGAAGTCGCCCATGGCGTAGCGATCCTTCATGTCCGCCAGCGACGTATCGGAATCCGTGTCGGCGTTCGCGTCGGAGATATCCAGCTCGAGCTCGGGCAGTTCGACCTGGTCCGGCGGCTCTCCGCCCGCGGAGCCGAAGTCCGGCGGCGAGTGCGACTCGTCGAGCTCGAGCATCAGGTCGTCCTGGCTCGGCATCCGCGGCGCCTGGCGCGCACGTGGTGGTGGCGCGGTCGGGGCGTCGGGGCCGGCGAAGCGGTGGGCTCCCGAGGAGTCACGCCGCTCGCCGTGGGTCGGCAGCGAGTGCTCGCTCAGCTTGCGCGCCGGGCCGGCGAGGGGCTGCGCCGGCGGCGGTGCGCTCGGCAGCGTCGGCACGCCGTCGTCCGGCTGCGCGACGCGCACCGCGCGCTCCAGCGCCGGCGGCGCGCCCAGCTCCGCGGCGTCGGCGGCCGCCATCAGCTCGGCGGCGAAATCCTCGGGGGGCAAGCTCGGGATCGCCGTGACGCGGTCGCGCGAGTCGTCGTGCTCGCCGTCGAAGGCGTGCGCAGCGACGATCTCGCCGCTCTCGTCGAGCGGCTGGTCGTCGTCCCAGCTCGCGTCGATGTCGTCGATCTGCGGCGGCATCGATTCGGGCAGGGAGCTATGACGATCGTCCTGGGCCATTCACGCCTGCGTCCCGTGTCTCACTGCCCCCGGGCGACCACGCCCTTGAACATGCGCTGCGTCCGGGCGAGCTGCTCGACCTGCTCCTTCACGGCGTCGGTTTCGCGGCTCTCGATCGCCTTGCGGGCGCGGTCGAGCACTGCGCGAGCCTTGGAGATCGCGTCGCGGCCGAAGTCGGCGCCGCCGACCACGCGCTCGACCTCCGGGAACATCTGCTCCACCTCGTCGATCAGCGTCTCGGCCTCCTGCTTCGCCGCCTCGAACTGCTCGTCGACGCGCCGCTCCACCATGTAGTCGCGCGCGCTCTCCATCATGTTCTTGATCTCGTCCTGCGTGAGCCCGCTGGTCGCCGTGACCTGGATCGACTGCGCCTGGCCCGTCTCGAGGTCCTTCGCGTGGACGCTCACGATTCCGTCGGTGTTGATCTCGAACGTGACCTCGATCTCCACGTGCCCCTTCGGCGCGCGGCGCAGGCCCGTCAGGATGAACTCGCCGAGCAGCTCGTTCTCGTCGGCCTTCTTGCTCTCTCCCTGCATCACCAGGATCTTCACCGCCGTCTGATCGTCGCGGCTGGTCGTGAAGATCTTGGTCCGGCTCGTGGGGACGGTCGTATTTTGCGGGATCAGCTCCTCGAAGTAGCTGCCGAACGTCATGATGCCCAGGGCGTGCGGCGTGACGTCGAGCAGGATCATCTCGTGCTTGTCCTCGACCAGCGCGGCGCCCTGGATCGCGGCGCCGAGCGCGACGACCTCGTCGGGGTGCACGCTCTTGTTCGGCTCGCGCTGGAAGAAGTCGGTCACGGCGCGCTGGATCGCGGGCATGCGCGTCATGCCGCCGACCAGGATCACGTCCTCGATCTCGTCCACGTCGAGCTTGGCGTCGGTCAACGCCTGGCGACAGATGTCCACGGTGCGCTCGACGAGATCCTCGGCGAGGCGTTCGAGGGTCTCCCGCGTCAGCGTGCGTTGGAGGTGCAGGGCCTCGTTGCGGCCCGTCGAGATGATGAACGGCAGGTTGATTTCCGTCTCGCGGACACTCGACAGCTCGCACTTGGCCTTCTCGGCGGCGTCGCGCAGGCGCTGCAACGCCATCCGGTCTTGCCGCAAGTCGATGTCGTGCTCCTCGAGGAAGCCCTGGACCAACCAGTCGATGATCCGCGCGTCGAAGTCCTCGCCGCCCAGGAAAGTGTCGCCGGTCGTGCTGATCACCTTGAAGACGCCGTGGGAGCCGATCTCGAGGATGCTGATGTCGAAGGTGCCGCCGCCCAGGTCGTAGACCGCGACGGTCTTGTCGAAGCCCTTGCCGAAGCCGTAGGCCAGGGAGGCTGCCGTGGGCTCGTTGATGATCCGGATGACGTCCAGGCCGGCGATGGCGCCGGCGTCCTTGGTCGCCTGGCGCTGGTTGTCGTTGAAGTACGCAGGCACGGTGACCACGGCCTTCTTCACGGGTTCGCCCAGGTAGTCCTCGGCGACGACCTTCATCTCCTGAAGCACCATCGAGCTGACCTCGGGAACGGAATAGGTCTTCTCGCGCAGCTTGATGCGGACATCGCCGTGGGGCCCTTCCACGATCGTGTAGCTGGAAGTCATCAGGGCGTTCTTGACCTGCGGCGAGTTCCACTTGCGGCCGATCAAACGCTTGGCCGCGTACACGGTGTTCTCGGCGTTGGTGATCGCCTGGCGCTTGGCGATGTGCCCGACCAGGCGCTTGCCTGCCTCGGTGACGGCGACGATGCTCGGCGTGGTCTTGTAGCCGCCGCGGTTGGGGATCACGGTGGGCGTGTCCCCCTCCAGAATCGCGACGCAGGAGTTCGTGGTTCCCAGGTCGATGCCTATGACGCGCTCCATAGCTGCCTTTCTCTTCAAGGGCGGCGGGCCCTAGACCTCACCGCGCTTGATACGCCGGATCCAGTCCTTGATGCTATCATCCCCGGGCGCGAGCGCGGTTGCCCGCTCCAGCTCGCCCAGGGCGCTCTGTCGCATGCCCGCCGTGACGTAGACGCGCGCCAGGGTGACGCGGAGGTCGGCCTGGTTCGGCGCCAGCTGGACGGCCTGGCGCGCCAGATCGCTTGCTTTTCGCACGTCGCCCTTCGCTTCCAGCAGGCAGTGGGCCGCCCGCTCCAGCAGCTTCGCGCTCGACCTTCCGCTGGCGGCGCGCTCGTAGGATCGCGCCGCCTCGTCGAAGTGGCCGCTCCGCTCCTCGTACTGGGCCTGGTCCAGGTAGCTCTGCGACAGCTCGCGATTGGCGGTTTCCTGCACGCTCTCCAGCTTCGCGGCCAGCGCCAGGTCGTCCGGTGCGAGCGACGCCGCGATCCGCAGGGCGTTGGCGGCGGACACGGCATTGCCGTCCTGGAGCGACTGTTCCGCGGCGTCCATGTAGCGATCGATCTGCTGTTTCTTGATGCCCAGCACGCGCTCGTCGTAGCGACGGCGCAGGTCCTCGGCCACCTGTTCCCGCGGGCTCTGTGGTGGCGGTATGCTCGGGGACGGCGGACGGCCGCTGTTGCGGCCGAGCTTGCGGGCCAGCGCCTTGCGCCGCGCCTCGGGATCGAGCGGTCGGGGCGGCGTCGACGACGAGGCGCCGGCGGGCGGGTTCGAGCTCTGGGTTCCGACGTGCTCGGCGCGCTCGCTGATTCGCGCCTGCTCCTCGATCTGGCGCCGGACCCGCTCGATCTCCGCGTCGCGCGCGCGCTCGTCGTCCAGCATCCGGGTGAGCGCCTCGTTGCGCTGCTGCCGCGCCAGATAGCCGTCGTACTCCTCGCGCGCGTGCTTCTTCGTGAGGACGTCGTGCGCGTCGGTGAAGCGGCCGAAGATCTTCTCGAGCTTGGGCTTGAAGTCGCCGAGGTTCTTGCCGAAGTAGCGGTCCGGGTGGAACATCGTGACGGCCTGGAAGTAGGCGTCCTTGATTTCCTTCTTGCCAGCGTCCGGGGCGATCTCCAGCAGCTGGTAGTGGTTCTGCGAGTCGAGGCGGTAGAACAGGTCGAGGATCCGGCGCTTGCGCGGGAGATCGAGGTCGACGTCCTCGTCGAGCTCGGCGGGATCGTAGAGCGCCGCCGCCGGGTGCATGTGGTCCGTCGGCGTCGAGCCCGGCGCCTCGATCACGGGATGATCGAGGACATGTCCGATGCGCGGCGCCGCGTGCGGCGTGGCCGAGGGCCGGGGCTCCGGATCGGGTGCGGCGTACTCGATGGCGCCCAGCTCGGCGAGGCGGTGCAATGTCTCGCGCACCCGCCCGGGCTCCAGTCCCGTCGCCGCCGCGATGTCCGTCTCCGACGTCCGGCCGTCGACGCGCGACAGTACGAAAGCCTCCTCCGGGCCGATCGGGAGTTTTCGCATGTCCACCCCCGGCACGGGGCGGGGCAGGCGGGCTGTTGCGTTCGATTCCAACGATGACACGGGCGCCCCGACCGGGATGCAACGCGGCAGTCTATCGTCTCGGCGGATTCCTCTGCAATCACCGACGATTTTGCGCCATCCACAGCCAGTGCCGGGGCAGCGCCCGGACGCGCCGTTCCAGGCTGTCCACAACGCGCCGCGTCATGAGCGCTTCTTCCACTTCTGGCGCGATTCGTTCGAGATCGAGCCGAAGACGGCCGCCTGGTTGCTCGGCCGGGGCGAGCGTTCCGACGAGCAACGGCGCGCCGGTCCGGGACGCGATGCGCTGCGGCCCGATCGGCATCGAGCGCAGTCGGCCCAGGAACCGGACCTGGGTCCCGGCGACGCGGCCGCCGACGTCGGGCAGGAAGCCGACCGGACTGCCTCGGCGCAGCGCGCGCACGATGGCGATCGCCGCGCCGGCGGCGCCGCGGTGGATCACGCCGACGCCATGCTCGAGCCGGTGCCGATCGACCACCGCATCGAGCGACGGGTCGTAGCTTTCGCGGACCACCGCCACCGGCCGGTGGCCGAGCTCGGCGATTGCCGCCGCGACGACCTCGAACGGCCCGAGGTGCGCGCTCACGAAGACCGCGCCGTTGCCCTCGGCCAGCGTCGCGGCGAGCAGCGCCTCGGCCTCGGCCGGAACTTCGATCAGGTCGAGCGCGCGCACCGCGCGCCGGCGCAGCAGCAGCGTCGTCGCGAGGTTCTCGCCCGCGTTGCCGAACGAAGCGCTCGCCACCGCGCGCGCGTTGGCGTCCGGAAGGGCGTCCGCGACGGCGTCGATCGCTTGTCGGCGCAGCGCCGGGGCCAGCGCCCACGCGGCGTGACCGAGCAGCCGGCACGAAAGCGACAGCAGCGCATGCGGCATGCGATCCGCGACGCCGAGCGCGGCGCGGATCGCCAGGCGGATGAGCGCGTTCTTGACGCGCTGGCGCCGCGACCAATGCCCGCCGCGCCGGACGTCGCGCGCGTCGAGCGCCGCCGCGTCAGTGCTCGCAGTCACTACAGCCGCCCCGGACGCGGGTCTGTGCGTCGCGCACGCGTTCGCGCGCCTGGCGGCAGCGGCCGTCCGGATCGCCGGGGCCTGCGAGCTCGCAGATCCGATCGGCGGAGCGGCGCATGCTCGCCAGCGCCTTGCACGCGAGCGCGCAGTCCCGGTTCGCCGCGCTGAGCTCCGTCGCCGCGCGATCGAGCGCGAGCTCCGCGTCCGCGAGCGTCGGCTCGGCCTTCGCGCCGTCGTCGAGCGCCGGGCGCGCCGTGTCGGCGGGCGGCGGCTGCGCGTATTGCGGCGCGCCGTAGCCGGCTTCGCCAGGTTGCTGCTCTTGCTGCTTCTCCCGCGCGCCCGGCGTCTCGGTGCGTTCGGGCTCTCGCGCGCCCGGCGCCGTGCTCTTGGCTGCCCCGCCGCACCCCGCCGCCGCGACCAGCACGAGCGCTGCGCAGCGCGGGATTCCGCGCCGGACCGGCATCCTCATCGATCGCCTCCGTCGGGGACGGCCTCGCGGATGACCTCGTTCTGGATCCGCATCGCCTCTTCGAAGGCGCTGATCGCGCGCTGCTTGGCGGCCGCGATCGCCGCGGCGTCGCCGGCGTCCGCGCTGCCGGCATCGACGGCCTTCGCGATCATCGCCGCGCGGCGTTGCTCCACCAGACCGCGTACCTCGAACAGGTGGCCCCGGAAGTAGCTTCGCGTCTTCGCCAGCTCGAGCCCGTCGGCGACGTCGCGATCCGCGGCGTCGAACTGGCCCGTGCGGCTCTCCAGATCCGCGATCCGGGCGCGGGTATCGGCGAGCACCTCCGCGGCCTCGGGACGAGGCTTCGTCCCACCGGGAACCGGCCCGGTGACGATCTTGCGCAGCACCGCCACGGCGGCGGGCAGATCACCGGCTTCCTCGTGCTCGTCGGCGATATGGTGCGCTGCGCGCGCGCTCGACAGGAACGCGAGCAGCGTCGCGTCGACGGGCGTGCCGGCGTCGCCAGGCTGGCAAGCGCCGGATCCAGAAGAGGATGTCGGTTCGGCGCGGGAACACGCGCCGAGCGCGAGCGTCGCGGCGAGGGCGAACGCTGCGGCGAGGGCGAACGGAAATCTCACCGGAGCCCCCACATCGCGTACTGGTTGTCGCGCAGCTCGCGCCCGCGGGCGGCGGCGATGCGATCGATGCGCGCCGTCGCGTTCTGGGTCTCGAACGCCTGGCGATTGAACAGCGGCGCGGTGGATCGCGATTGGGCGAGGGGAATCGTCGCCGCTGGTGCCATCGCGGTCGCCGGCGCCGCGGCGCGATCGAGCGGGTGCACGAACAGCATGATCGCCGCGGCCGCCGCGACGGCGACCGTGGCCACGGTCCCGAACGCGACGAGGATCACGTTCGAGCGCTCGGGCTTGACCGCTTCGCGTGCGATCCGCTCGGCGGGCTCCCGCCCGAGCTCCCGCGGCGCCGCCGCGGCGGCGAGCGCCCGCGCGAGATCCACGTCGGGATGCGCGCCTTCGCCTTCGAGCGCCTGGCGCAAGCGCTCGCTCTGTACCAGCTCGTCTTCGGTCGGCGGAGCGAGCGGATCCTCGAGCGCGGCCTCGATCAGCATCTCGTTGAGCTCGGCGTCGAGCTCCGCCGGAGCCCAGGCGGCCCGCAACGCCGCGCCGAGCGCGCGCTCGTCCTCGGGCTCGAGCAGCGCGATCGGTGTCGTGTCGTCGGTGCGGGTCATGTCTCGCTCCCGGCTTCCGAGGCCAACGCCTTGCGGAGGGCGGCCATCGCCCGATGCAGTACCACGTCGAAAGTGCTCACGCTGACCTCGAGCTCTCGCGCGGCTTCCTCGCGGGAACGTTCCTCGAGGACGCGCAGCCGGATCGCCAGGCTGTAGCGCGGGTTGATGCGGCCCAGCACGCGCTCGACGCGGGCACGCGCGACGGCGAGGTCGTGGCGCTCGAGCACGTCGGCCGGCTGCGGGTCGTGATCGGCCTTCTCGATCTCGCGCTCGATGTCGGCGGGCTCGAACAGGATCTCGCGCTTGCGGGCGCGCAGCTGATCGAGCGCCACACGCATGGCGACGACGCGAAGCCACGGGTACACGCCGACGTCCTGCCAGGTGAACTGGTCGAAGCGTTCGACGACCTTCATGTAGGTGGTCGAGAGCGCCTCTTCGGCGGAGGCGACGTTGCCGAGCCGCGGCAGGAGCACGGCCCGGTAGAGCCGCGGCCCGTGCCGCCGCAGGATCTCGCCGAGCGCGGCGCGGTCGCCGCCGTGCGCGCGGTCGCACAGGCGGCGCTCCTCGTCGAGCTCGTCGGTCGCCTCCTGTGCCACGGCCGCGACTCTAGCAAAACGCGGGATCGGGGCCTCGATCGCGGCAATCCCCCACGGGAAGCCGCGAAAAGCCGGCTCGATCCAGGTCGCGGCGCAGCTCGTCATGCCTGGACAACGGACCAGCGGTCGTCGGCCTTACGCCGGAAGCGGGCTGGGTAAGACGGACGCCGCGCGCTATGAAGCCGGCCATGGCCCATGGCTCGCGGATCTGCCCGTATTGCGGGGGACTGAACGGCGCGGACGCCGAGCGCTGCAACCGCTGCGACCGGAAGCTGCCCGGCGCCCTCGCCGGCGGTCTGGTGGACTTGTACCGATCGGCGCTCGGCGAAGAGTTCCAGCTCACCAAGCTGTTCATCGGGCTGTGCGGCGTGGTGTTCGTCCTGACCTACCTCGACGCCAGCTCGTACCTGCCGAAGGCCGATCTCGGGCGCGCGTTGTTCATGGGGGCAGGGCTCGCCATGTCGACGTTGCTGCGCTTCGGGGCGCTGGGGAACGGGATCGGTCTGGTGGAGCCGTGGCGGCTCTTGTCCGCGTGCTTCTTCCATTTCGGCATTCTCCACATCGGCTTCAACATGGTGGCGCTCTGGGACGTCGGGCGCGTGATCGAGCAGCGCGTGGGCTCGGCGCGCTTCGCCATCACCTTCGTCGTCACCGGCATCGTCGGCTTCGCGGTCGGCGAGGCCTGGTACACGCTGCAGGGCTATTATCCGCCGACGGCCGGCGCCAGCGGCGCGATCTTCGGCCTCATCGGCGCGCTCATCGGCTACCTGTATGCGCGCCGCGATCCGGTCTGGAAGCAGTTCCTGGTCCGGGTCGCCGTGTACGCCGTGATCTTCGCCATGGTGTTGCCGGTGAACAACGCCGCGCACTTCGGCGGCTTCGCCAGCGGCGTGCCGCTCGGCTACCTCTTCTACAAGGAACGGCGTCCGTGGCAGCGGACCCGCCTGCTAAGCTGGGTGGCCGGCGCTCTGGTCGCGGCGAGCGTCGCGTCCGTGGTGCTGAGCATCCGATCGCCATACTGGCAGATCCGTCGCAGGATCGAGCAGGCGCAGCAGATCGGCTGACGCGCTCCCGGCGCTGGTCTACGCTCGCGCCGCGATGCCGGTCGTCAATCCGCTCGCTCGGGAGCTGGTCTTCAAGATCGTCTATTACGGGCCGGGCCTGGGCGGCAAGACGACCACCCTGCAGCACATCCATTCCGCGACGCGGCCGGAGCACCGCGGCAAGATGGTCAGCCTGGCGACGCCGGTCGATCGCACGCTCTACTTCGACTTCCTGCCGATCCGCGTTCCGAACGTGCGCGGCATGAACGTCAGGTTGCAGCTCTTCACCGTTCCCGGGCAGGTCTACTACAACGCGACGCGCAAGCTGGTCCTGACCGGCGCCGACGGCGTGGTGTTCGTCGCGGACTCGCAGCGCGCGCGCGCCGACGCGAACCTCGAGAGCCTCGACAATCTGGTCGACAACCTGGTCGAGCACGGGCGCTCGCTGCCGGACGTGCCGCACGTGCTCTGTTACAACAAGCGAGACCTGGAAGAGATCACTCCGGTGGAGGAGCTGGAGGCGCGCTTGAACCGCCACGGTGCCCGCAGCTTTTCCACCGTGGCCGCGCGCGGCGAGGGCGTGTTCGAGTCGCTAGAGGCGATCGCGCGCGGCGTGCTCGCGGAGTTCGAGCGGCGGATACCCGACAAGCGCGAGGAAGCGGTGGCCGCGCTGGCGTTGCCCGAGGGAGGCCTGGCCGAGGCGCTGCGCGAGTCGGCGTCGCCGCCGACGTCGTCTCCCGTCGCGGCCGACCCGGCCGTCGCCAAGTCCGCGCCGCCGGGCGAAGCGCCCGCGAGCACGCGTCCGGGCACGCCCGCGGCGCGGGGCGGCGCACGCTCGCCGAGCGGTACGTTCCGCTTCACGGAGCTGTCCGACGAAGAGGAGGACGACGTGTCGCGCATGCTGGTCGCGCCGGCGCGCGCAGGGGCCGCGCCCGCGGCGGACGCCCTGGCGCAGCCGGCGCCGGGCTTCGCGCCGCTGTTTCCGGCGGCCGAGGGCGCCACGGTTCGCGAGCTCGAGGCAGCGCTCGCGCGGGGCGAGCACGAGACGGCGGTGCTGCTCGCCGAGCAGCTTGTCGCCCGCACGCTGGCGAGCGCCGCCGTGCTCGGCGGGACGGCGGATGCGCCGCGCGATCCGTCCACGGTCGCCTTGCTGCTCGGCCTCGACGGCCGGCGCTACCTCGAGTTCCGCGCGCTCGTCCGCGACTGCCGCTCGGGTCGCGCGGTGGCCGGGATCGAGGCGCTGACGGCGTGGAGCTTCGCGCTCGAAGCGCGTGTCGCCTTGAACCGCTTCGGCTGAGCCCCAGGCCTACAGCAGGTCGCTGATCTTGCCGATCAGCCCGCGGCCGGAAAATAGCGTTCGCAGCCCCTTCATCAGCAGGTTCTCGGTCTGGCGCGAGTACGGAAACCAGATCGGGTCCTTGCTCGGCGGACGGATGCGGTCGGTGCTGACGTGGCGCACCTCGCACATGTCGCGCAGCGCGTCCTCGCCGTGGACCCGGCCGAAGCCGCTGTTCTTCGTGCCGCCGAACGGCGTCTCCGGGCACGCGTAGTTCGTGAGCACGTCGTTGACCAGCACGCTGCCGGCCTCGATGCGCTCGGCGAAATCGCGACCCTTGTCGCGGTCGGTGGTGAACACGTAGGCGTTCAGGCCGAGGTGCGAGTCGTTGGCGAGCTCGAGCGCGCGCTCATCGGTGTCCACGCGCATGATGGGCACGATCGGGCCGAAGATCTCCTCGCGCATCACCGTCATGTCGTGGCTGCAGTCGGCGAGTACCGTCGGCTCGAAGAACTGCCCGGAGAGCTTCGAGCGCTTGCCGCCGGCGCGCAGCGTGGCGCCCTTGCCGAGCGCATCCGCGATGTGCTTTTCCGCGATCTCGATCTGTTTGGGGAAGATGATCGCGCCGACGTCGACGATCCCGGCCATGGAGTCGCCCTGGCGCAGCTGCCGGGTGAGCTCGGCGACGCGATCGACCAGGCGGTCGTAGATGTCCCGGTGGGCGTACACGCGCTCGACGGAGATGCAGACCTGCCCGCTGTTGGTGAAGCCCGCGAAGGTGATGGCCTGGGCGGCGCGCTCGACGTCCGCGTCCGAGCAGACGATCGCCGGCGCCTTGCCGCCGAGCTCCATCACGCACGGAATCAGCCGCTCCCCGCACGCGGCGGCGACCCGGCGACCGGTGGCGACTCCGCCGGTGAACACCACCTTCTGGACGCCCGCGTCGATCAGCGCTTGCCCGGTCTCACCGTAGCCCGTGACGACCTGCAGCAGGTCTTGCGGCAGCCCGGCACGATCCCAGATCTTCTTCGCTTCCAGCGCGATGAGCGGCGTGACCTCGCTCGGCTTGATCACGACGGCCGACCCGCTGATCAACGCTGCCACCGCGTCGCCGTAGGGGATCACGAGCGGGTAGTTCCACGGCGAGATGATCCCGATCACCCCGCGCGGCACGTAGTGCAGCACGCTCTTCCTGTGTTTGAGCAGGTGCAGCGGGATCTCGCGCGGAGCCAGGATGCGCGACGCGTGCTTCGCGTACCACGTGATCAGGTCCGCGAGCGGAAACAGCTCGTGGCCGAGGGCCTCCGGCTTCGGCTTGCCGGTCTCGCGCGCCAGCAGGTCCACGAGCTCCTCGGCGTGCTCGACCAGCGCGTCGCGGAAGCGCAGCACGCGTTCGGCGCGTTCCGCGGTCGGCATCCGGCACCAGCTCTTCTGCGCGTCGCGGGCGCGTGCGACGCGCCGACGCACCTCCGCCGCATCGAGCACCGGCGCTTCGCCGATCAGCACGCCGCTCGCGGGCGCGTAGCTCTGGATGTTGCCGGCAGGCGGCCCGCCGCCATTCGTCGCCCGTCCGGGCTGTGCGCCCGCCAGTGCTCCCATGTTGCCTCCTCGTCCCCGCGCTGCACGTGTTCGGCCGCGGGAGGGTGAGGATACGGCCCGGCTTCAGCGGCGCAAGCGGCGGCGGCTATTTCCGGATGCGCAGCCACGCCGCTCGCGGGGCCGCTCACGGAGACCGCGGTGGGGCCGAGGGCGAGCTTTCCGATCCACGTGCCGTCGAAGCTCCTCGGCGCCGCCACATCGTCGACCATGGCGGCGCCGGTCGCGCCGACGTCGAGCGTGCCCGTGGACCAGTCGTTGCCGGACGCATCGCGGGCGCGTTGCCACATCAGCGTGACGCCGCCTCGGCAGAGCGAGGCGACACACAGCTTGTCGCAGCCCGCGAACGCCTCGTACTGGCCTTGACCGGTGAGGGCGCCGGCGACCGCGTTGCAGTCGGCGATCTGCTCCAGCACGTCGGGAATGCTCTTCGCGTTCGGGTAGGCGGCGAGGGCGGGTTTCGTGGCGAGCGCCGTAAGCAGGCGCGAAGGCAGCCAGACCAGGCCGGCGCCCAGCAGCACCGTGTCGTTCGCGTCGGCGCTCCACGACACCAGGTTCTGTACCGGGAACCCCGCGTCCGCAGGGGCGACGCCGCCGATGCTCTCGAGATCGAGCTCGGCCTTTCCCGGCGACTGCCCGGCGGCGAGCAGGCGCCCCTTGATCGTGTCCGGCGCGGACAGGTTCGCGATGCCCGCGTTCATCCACGCCTTGACCTGCGAGCGCAGCATCGCCGGCGGGGTCGACACGCCGAGCGCCGTCGACAACACGCCGTCCCACCCGTAGCTCTGCCGCGTCGTCTGGAACGCGGCGGCCTGGCTCGTGTCCGCGGTGGAGTCCCGCATGGAGTCCAGTAGTGCGGCGATGTCGTCGGCCGCGCCGCCCAGCATCGCCTGCGCCGTGGGCGTCACGTCGTCGTCGAGGTTCTGCTGCCAGCCATCGGCGTCGAGCCCGAGCTGCACATCGAGGTCGGTGCTGCCGAGCTGGATGGGTCGGTCGATGACCGGCACGGTCACCTGGTTGAGCTGGCCGGCGGTCAGCTTCTGGACGTCGACGCATCCGCCCGCGAAGTGTCCGGCGCGGAGCGTGACGGCGAGCACCGGTCCTACGGGCACGTCCTCGATCTGCGGCACCTGGGATGCCAGCGTCTTGGCGGTCAGATCGCCGTCCGGCGGCGGCGTGCCGGAGAGCGAGGCGCAGCTCGTCCCGGCGTGCACGCTGGCGACCCAGTAATCGACCGTGCGCTTGCCGGCGTAGGTCGGTACCGCCTGTACGGTCGCGAAGCCGCTCTCGCTCACGGACACCGCGAGTACGGTGCTCACCGCGCTGCCGACCGATGCGCGCACGCTGAACGTCGTGGGGCCGGTCGGAGCGATCAAGCTTGAAATGCGCCGTGCCGTCGGCGGCGGTCCATGTTTCGCTGGCATCGAGCGAAGCGTCGCCGAAGTCTCCGAGCAGGGCGAGCCGTACATCGTAGACGCCGGGCGGCGAAGCGCGGAGCGCGAGCTCGCGACTCTCCTCGGTCACCAGCGTCAGCGTGTCCGCCGGGTCGAACGCGAGCGAGTCCGGCGTCTGCTCGGCGCCGGCACTACCGGCTGCGCCGCCTCCGCCGCCGAGCCCGCCAGAGCCGCTGGCGGAGTCCGTACCAGCGGACCCCGAACAGCCCGTGGCGGCCGTCACGGCGAGCGCCATCGCCAGCGCGGCGAAGCGACCCCCCGGGGACAAGAGCGCAAGCGTCATTGAAGGTCCAAGCTATTACCCCTCAAGCCTAGAGCGTCTCGCCGACAATTCAAGCGCGCTCTTGTCCGGTTTTGTCCCGCGAAGGTCGGCGGGCTATCGTCGGCGGGTGCAGTCCGTACCGCCGCCGTCGGTCAAGATCCTCGTCGTGGACGACGAACCTGGTCTGCGCCAGATGCTCCAGATCCTGTTCCGGCGCGCTGGCTACGACGTCGTGTGCGCGCCGGGCTACCGGACGGCGCTCGAGGCGGTGACCCGGAGCCCGCAGCCTTTTCCCGTCGTTCTCACCGATCTGGCCATGCCGGACGGATCGGGCCTCGACGTGCTCGCGGCGGCGAAGCAGCGCAGCGCGTCGACCGAGGTGATCCTGATCACCGCCCACTCCACGGTCGAGAACGCCATCGGCGCCATGCGCTCGGGCGCCTACGACTTCGTCACCAAGCCCTTCGAGCCGGCCGAGCTCGCCGCGCTCGTCGCCAAGGCCGTCGAGAAGCACGCGATCGTCACCGAGAACCAGCGCCTGCGCGCGCAGGTCGCCGGGCGCCCGGGCGGCGATCTCGTCGCGCGCAGCACCGCGATGCGCGCCGTCGTCGATCTCGTCGCGCGCATCGCTTCCACGCGCACGACCGTGCTCATCACCGGCGAGAGCGGTACCGGCAAGGAGCGCATCGCGCGTAGCATCCACGAACAGTCCGATCGCGCCCAGGGTCCGTTCCGGGTCGTCAACTGCGGCGCGCTGCCCGAGGCGCTGATGGAGAGCGAGCTGTTCGGGCACGAGAAGGGCGCGTTCACCGGCGCCGCGTCGCGGCACGCCGGGCTGTTCCGCGACGCCGACGGCGGGACGCTGCTGCTCGACGAGGTCGGCGAGCTGCCGGCGAGCTTGCAGGTGAAGCTGCTGCGCGTGCTGCAGGAGCGCGCCGTGCGCCCGGTCGGAGCTACGCGCGAGAACGCCGTGGATGTGCGGGTGCTCGCCGCGACGAACCGCGACGTCGAAGCCGACGTCGCGAGCGGCAAGTTCCGCCAGGATCTGTACTACCGGTTGAACGTGATCCGCGTCGCGATCCCGCCACTATCCGAGCGCCGCGACGACGTTCCGCTCCTCGCCGAGCGCTTCGTCCGGCGCTTCGCCACGGAGATGGGGAAGGACGTCTCGGGTCTGACCGCCGATGCGTTGCGCGCGCTCGAGCGCTACGGCTTCCCGGGCAACGTCCGCGAGCTCGAGAACATGCTCGAGCGCGCCGTCGCCCTCGCGGGCGCGCGCACTATCGGGCTCGGCGACCTGCCTGCCGAGGTGAGCGGCGTCTCCGGCGGCACCGCGCCGTCGCTGGTCGAGCTGCCGCCCGAGGGCTGCAACCTCGACGAGGTCATGAACGAGATCGAGCGCCGCTTGCTGGTCGAGGCGCTGGAGCGGACCGGCGGCGTGCGCAAGGCCGCCGCCAAGCTGCTCGGCATCAGCTTCCGCTCGCTCAGGTATCGCCTGGCCAAGCAGGCGCTCGACGACGGCGACGACGGCGACGACGGCGCCGACAGCGAGCCGGGCACCTAGGATCGGGCCGGCTCGCAAGCGCCGGGCGCCCGTCCAAGTTGCCGCACGCCGCCGCCGGCGATACCATCGAGTGTGGAACGGGGCGTGCATGTACGCCGACCCGGCGAGGTCCATTCGATGACACACGGCAGCATGCGGATACGGCGACTGCGCGGCTTCACGCTCGTGGAGCTGATGGCCGTGGTGGTGATCGTGAGCATCCTGGCGCTGGCGGGCATCGTCATCATGCGCAAGCACGTCTTCGGCTCGAAGGCAGTGGAAGCGCTCTCGATGATCCAGAGCATCCGGGCGGCGCAGGAGCGCTGGCGCAGCGAAAACCAGTCGTATCTCGACGTGTCCGGCACCATCGACAACTGGTACCCGATGGAGGGCGCGCAGCCGTCGTCGAAGTACTACGGCTGGGGCGACGCCGCGTCGGACATGGGCAAGCGCTGGCGTCTGCTCAACGTGACCGTGCCCGGCAACGTCCAGTTCGGCTACGCGACGACCGCCGGCAGCGCGTTCACCGCCGTGACGCCGCTGACGGTCAAGGACGCCCCCACGTGGCCGACCGCCAACGGCCCCTGGTACGTGATCCAGGCGAAGGGCGACGCCGACGACAACGGCATCTACTCGATGTACGCCGCCTCGAGCTTCAACGGCGAAGTCTACTCCGAGAACCAGGGCGAGTAGCGCTCCGGGCGTCAGCGGCACAGACCGGCGCGGTCGCTCGCGTTGCGGTGGATGTAGGGGATTGTCGGTCCGGCGCGGAACCGAGCACGCAGTGCGCGGTGACGCTTCTCGTCACCCCCGCCCGGCGCGGTGACAATTTACGTCCATCCGCCGCGATGATCGACGCGCCCCGCGCTACGATCGACCCGCGTTCCGGGATCCGGCGCGCTCCACGAACGGAGACCCGCTGTGGCACGAATCTCGCTAAAGCCCTGCCCGATGGCACGACGCCGCCTCCGGGCGCATCACCGCGGCTACACGCTCGCCGAGTTGCTCGCGGTGGTGGTCATCGTGGGGATCCTCGCGACCCTCGCGACGATCGGCGTGCGCAAGTACATCTTTGCCGCGAAATCCAGCGAAGCAGTCCACATGATCGGTGCCATCAAGTCAGCGGAGGAATCGTACAAGGACGAGACGTTCATCTACCTGAACGTCTCGACGAACCTCGACTCGTACTATCCCACGCAGACGCCCACGGGAAAGACCAAGGTCCAGTGGGGAGGCAGCACAGGCGACCAGCCTGCGCGGTGGCAGCAGCTCGGCGTCAACGCCGGCGCGCCGGTCCAGTACGGCTACGCCTGCGTCGCCGGCAAGGCCGGCGCCGCGCTCCCCGACCCGGGGCTGGCCAAGAACCCGTACAGCGGGATCACGGCGACGACCGACCCCTGGTACGTCGTCAAGGCCGTCGGCGACATGAACGACGACGGCGTGCAGGCGAAGTTCACCAGCTCCAGCTTCTCGACGGAAATCTTCTCGGAGAACGAGTCCGAATAGGCGGGCACGACTCCTGCAATCAACCTGGCTGACCGCCAGGGAGAACGACAACAAGCACAGTACGGGTGGCTTGCGACGATGGACGTGTGTCCACCCCGCGTAGAAGGAGAACGGCAAATGGTAACCAAGAAGACAATGAAGCGCGGCTTCACGCTCATCGAGCTCATGATCGTCGTCGCCATCATCGGCGTGCTCGCGGCCCTCGCCATCTTCGGCGTCCGCAAGTACATCGCGAACGCGAAGACGGCAGAGGCACGCAACTCCCTCGGTCAGATGGCCAAGGACGCATCGGCGGCGTACTCCCGTGAAGGCATGGCGCCTTCCGTGCTCGCGCCCGGCGCCGTCGCGGACGTCAGCAACCAGCTATGCACGACCGCCGTTGCGGTTCCCTCCACGACCAGCCAACGTTGCTGGCAAGAAGTACCAGTCGGATCCCGGGGACTGGACCACCGGCACTTCGCAGGCCGGTTGGCAGTGCCTGAAGTTCACCATGACCGACCCGCAGTACTACATCTACAACTACGAGAGCGCCGGCGGCGGCACGGACGGGTCGTCCTTCAAGACGCTGGCGAACGGCGATCTGAACGGCGACGGCAACTTCTCGACGTTCTCCCTGAGCGGCAAGGTGCAGGCGGGAACGAAGGGCCTGGAGTGCAACATCGCGCCGAATATCGACGAGAAGGACGCCACCGAATAGTCCTCGTGACGTGACCGGCCTTGCCGGTCGATCGGGACGGGCCCTGCGACACCAGTCGCGGGGCCCGTGTCGTTTTGGTGCGAAGCGCCGCGTTGGAGCTGTCTATTGTGGGTCCCACGCGTCGTCGGGCACCGGCGCCTCCCAGCCCATGGCCCGCGACCACCTGTGCCCCAGCGCGTCGATGCGCGCGCGCGGCATGCGGCGCGCGAGCACGCGCCGCGCGACGTCGGGGTGGCCGGCGCGCCACGCGAGCTCGGCGTAGCCCTCGACCACGTCCGGCGCGTCGGCGATCACCGCCTCGTGCGGCTCCAGCACCGCGAAGGCCCGCCCGTTCGCTCCGAGCAGTGACAGCTCCTTGGCGCGCGCGATGAGTCCCTGCGGTCCGGCCGCCGCGGCGCGCCGGTGCCAGCGGGCGGCCGACTCGATCAGACTCGCGCGCGGCGTGCGCGCTGGCGCCGCCGAGGCGCTGCATCAGCTCGTCGCTCGTGCGGCGCGCGGCGGCGTAGTCCGCGCCGCGCGCCAGCACGATCGCCGCGCGGACGCCGACGCCGGCGCAGAGTCCGCACTCGGCCGTCGCCCGCTTGGCGAGCGCCATCGCGGCGGCGTCGTCGCCGAGCCGGCTCAGCAGGTCGGCGCGGGTCACGAGGATGACCGGTTCGTGCTCGTGCAGCCGCGCGCGCGCGCGCGGCGACGACATGTCGAGCTCGAGCGTCAGCTCCGGCAGCGATAGCCGGGCGGACGTTCGCGCGGGGTCGGCGAGCGCCGCGTGGAAGTCGGCGAGAGTGCGCAGGCGCTGCGAGTCCGCGTCCGGGGTGAGGGCTGCCAGGGCGTCGAGCGCTTGGAGCGCGAACGCAGCCTCGTCGCCGAGGTACGCGTAGTCGCGTTGGGCGAGCGCGTACGCCTGCACGGCGAGCCGGAACGCCTTGTGGTTGTCGCGGTCGCCGAAGGCGAGGCGCAGCTGGTTCGCGGCGGCGGTCTGGCTGTCCGGGTCCAGCGCCGCCGCGCGCGACCAGAAGCGGTGTTCGTCGCCAAAGTCCTGCGCCCGCGTCACGCTCGATGCGGCGAGCGCGACGCCGGCCGCGACGGCCAGCCCGCCCATCACCCGCCACCAGTGTCGGGGAGCATGCTGCGCGGCCACGCCGGCCGCGAGCGCCACGCCCAGCAGCGGGACGAACAGGAATCGCGCGCTGACCACGGTCGTCAGCTGCGTCAGTGCGACGTTCGACGTCGGCAGGAACGCGACCAGGAAGAACAGGGTTCCCACGGCGACGCCGGGGGCGCGTCGGCGAGCGAGCAGCACGATCGCCGCGGACCCGGCCAACGCGACCGCGCCGAGGATCAGGTACGGCGTGCTGTAAAGGAAGTGATGGTCGTGGATGCGGATCGGTCCCTGGTCGATCGTGAGGTGACGCGGGAAGAAGATCAGCCCCGCCGCGCGCCCGAACGTCTCGAGCACCAGCCCCACGTGGGTCCACGGATTCTGGAGCGCGCGCGGCGGCCCGGCCAGGCCGGTGATCGGGAACACGAACTGCCTCGCGACCAGGTACGCGATCGCGACGGCGAGCTGCGGCGCTGATTTGGCGAGCAGCGTCCGGACGAAGCGCGCGTCGAGCGGCGGCCTGCCGGCGGCGACCCAGATTTCCACGGCCGCGAAGGCCGGCAGCACCACGGCGAGCTCCTTCGTCAGGTAGCTCGCGATCGTGGCCAGCACCTCCAGCACGATGCCGGCGCGCCGCCCGCGCAGGCGCAGCGCGATCCCGCAGCTCGCGAGCAGCATCCACGTCGCGCACATCACGTCCGTGCGACCGGCGATCCACGCGACGCTCTCGGCCCGGGTGGGATGCACCGCGACGAGCAGAGCCGCGACCAGCGCTGGACGCCAGCTGCCGAGCCAGCGCCGGAGCGCGAGGAAGACCAACGCCGAGGTCGCGCCGTACCAGACCAGGTTGGTCAGATGGAACACGACCGCGGAGCCGCCGCCGAGGGCCCAGTCGATCGCATAGGAGGCGCTGACCAGCGGGCGGTAGTACACGACCCGCGCCTGCATGTTGGCGAACGCATTGCCCGCATCCCAGAAGTCGGTGGAAAACCAGTGGGTCCAGTGCGAGAGCCCGTGCGCGAACGGGTTGTTCAGGATCAGCGTCCGGTCGTCGAGCAGGTACTCGCCGCCGACCGCCGGAGCGAAGACGGCGGCCGCGAGCACCGCTACCAGCGCGGCGAGCAGCGCGGGGCGGGGGGCGGGTCTGCTTCGCGGCGCGGTCGTGGGCTCCGGTTCGGGGGAGCTCGGCATGATCGGCGCAGGCTACACCACGCGAGCCAGCCTGACCGGCCCGTTCGCCATCGGCTAGTGCCGCGATTCCATCCAAAGGATGGGTGCTGCGCCCGCGCGGCTCCGCCGCGCATCGCGGAACTGGCTCTGTTCTGTCGGGGCGCGGCAGCGCCCCCTCGGCTACGCCGAGCCTCCCCCTCGGTCGCTTCGCGATCGCTTAGTGCATCGATTCTACTGAATCGATGCACTAAGCTCACGCGCGTGCGCTCGCTCACTCCGGTGGAAGCAGCCGCGGCCGTCGCCATCGTCGGCTCGCTCCTCGCGTCGGCGCTTCCGGCGTTCGTGAAGAACCTGCACGCGTCGCGGCTGGTGGAGCCGATCGACGGACTCGGTCGCATCGCGACGCGCGCCACCGCGCTGGCGGCGGGTCGCGCGGCCGAGCTCGCCTATCCCGCGAGCATCGGACTGACGCCGGCGCAGGTCCCCCGCGGGCAGCGGGTCAGCGATCCGGCCGGCACCTGGGACAAGGCCACGTGGCGCGAGCTCGATTTCTCGTTCAGCGTGCCGCACTCGTACAGCTTCGCGTTCGACAGCCACGACGCGGCCGGGCTCGCGACCTTCACGGCGGTGGCGCACGGCGATCTGGACGGCGACGGCGTCCTCAGTACCTTCGAGATCGCGGGCCAGTCGAAGGACGGCGAGGAACCGACCACGGCGCCGATGGAGATGTACCGTGAAGTCGAGTAGCGGGGCGGGGGGCACGCTGGTCGCCGTCGCTTGCATCGCCGTGGCCGCGATCGGCATCGGCGTGCTGCGGCCACGGCTCGCCACGCGCTTCCACGAGCTGCGCGTCACAACGGACATGTACGCGCTTCCGTCGCCGGAGCGAACGCGCGCGGCGAGCCTCGGCTACAGGTCGGCCCTCGCGGACCTGATCTACGCGAAGACGCTGGTCGCGTACGGGCTCCACTTCCAGGAGAAGCGCCGCTTCGAGTTCGTCGGCGACTATCTGGAAACGGTCAACGCGCTCGATCCGCGCTTCGCCGTGCCTTACTACTTCGCCGACACGCTGCTCACGCTCGGCCCCGTGCGGCCCCGCTACGAGGACTACGTGCGTGCGCGGCGGATCTTCGAGCGCGGGATGAAAGCGCTGCCCTACGACGCGCACCTGTGGGACACGGCCGGCCAGTTCATGGCCTACCTCGCCGTGTCGTCGCTCAAGAGCGATGCGGAGAAGGAGGAGTGGCGGCTTGCCGGCGCACGCGCGCTGCAGCACGCGTGCGAGGTAGCAGGGGACGACTCCAACATTCCCTACCACTGCATCACCGCCGCGACGCTGCTCAGCAACGCCGGCAAGCGCGAGGCGATGATCGCGTTCTTGCAGCGCCTGCTCGCCGTCTCCGACGATCCGCAGATCCGCAGCATCGCCCTGGGCTACATCCAGAAGCAGGTCGGCGAGCAGCAGCGCGAGGAGATGGAGCGCCGCTTTTCCCACTTCCACGACGCGTGGGGGAAGGATCTCGGCTTCGCGACGCGCAACGTGCTGCTGTCCGTCGGCCCGCCCTTCGACGCCGCGGCGTGCGCCGGGCCGAGCCAGGCGTTCTCGGAGCACTGCGCGACGACCTGGGTCGAGTGGTCGCGGCAGACGACCCCGAAGCCGTGACGGCGGCGCGTTAGGGGAAGCGCACCGCGACGGTGACCGAGCCGCCGGCGGGCACCTTCGCGCTGCGCGCCTTGCGCCCCATCTCCGCGTGCACGAACACCACCGTGTGGGTGCCGGCCGGGACGCTGATCCCGACCTTCGGCGTGGTTCCCAGCGGGCGGCCGTCGAGGATCACGTTCGAGACGGGGATCGAGTTGATGTTGATGGTCCCGTTACCCTTCGCTGCGACCTCGGCGGGCTTGCCGCCGCCGCCCGTCGTGCCGCCGGACGTGCCGTGCGACGAGCCGCCCGCGCTCGGTGGGGGCTCCTTGCCGGACTCCACCATGGTGATGGTGAAGGTCTTCTCGGCCTGGCCGTCGTCGAAGGCGAGCTCCTGCTTGTAGTCTTGATAGCCCTTCTTCGTGGCCACGAGGCTGTAGGGCTTGTCCGTCGGGATGTCGATCTTGATTGGAAGCTTGGGGATCGGACGGCGCTCGTTGCCGCTGACCAGCAGCACCTTGGCGCCGCTCGCGCCGTCGCCGGCCTCGATCTTCGCGAGCCCCTTGACCACCTTGAGCTTGGGCTCGACGGCCAGCATCTTGTCCTGCTCGACGGTGACGTGCTTCTCGAACGGCTCGTAGCGGTCGCTGCCCGCGATCTTCAGGACGTGGTCGCCAGGCGACATGTCCTTGAGCTCTTGCGGGAGCGGACCGATGTCCTTGCCGTCGACGGACAGGCGCAGCCCGGTGCCCGCCGCGGCCACGCGGATGCCCGTGCCCTCGCTCGCGCGCGCCAGCGTGATGTTCGTCACCGCCTCGCTGCTCTTCTCGATCGACACGGCGGTGTCGGCCGTCTGCTGGTAGCCGGCGGCGCTCACCTTGATCATGTGCGTGCCCGGCTTGAGGTCCGTGACACGGCACGGCGACGTGTCGCAGTGCTTCGTTCCGTCGACGAAGATCTGCACCGCGTCCACCGGCTTGTTGCCGGGTCCGGCCACGGTCACGACCAGCGAGCCGTTGCCCGGGAGCACCAGGAACACCACGGCCACGATCAGACTCACGACCAGCGCGCCGATGACCACGAGCGCGATCGTGCGTCCGCTGCCGGAGGGCGGCGGTACGCTGGGGTACGGCCCCGCGACGACCTGCGGGTGCATCTGCTGCGGCGGGTACGCCTGGGCGACCGCCGGCTGGGTCGCAGGCGGGGCCGACATCGGAGGCTCCGGCATGGGCGGGCGCGGCATCGACGGAGCGGCTCCGCCCGAGCCGGCGACCAGCGCCGACGCGGCACCGCCGAGGCGACCCGATCCGGGCGGCGGCATGCCGGCGGCGGGGGCCGGCGGCGGATTGCTGCGCAGCAGCGCCGTGGCCGCGGTCTCGTTGCCCTGCTTGTCGAAGATCGCCGTCTTCTCGTCCTCGTCGTCCCAGTCCATGTCCACCGGCGCGGCGTTCGCCGGCGGGGGCTTGGGCAGCGGCGCGGTGGCCGGCGGCCGGGATACGGGCGGGGGCGGCGCGCCCGGGCGCGCTGGCGGCGGAGCGACGCCGCGCGCGGTCATGGGCGGGGGGGGCAGGCTTCCGCGCGAAGGCGGCGGCATCGGGGCGCGGCTGGGCGGTCCGGGCGGGGGTCGGCTCGGGGTCGGGGGCGGCACGCGACTGGGCGGCGGCGGCAGGTTCGGGGCGGCCAGGCCGAGGAGGGTCTTCTTCGCCGGAGCTGGCGGCGCGGGGGCACGTTGGGACGGCACGCCCGGACGAGGTTGCGACTTCTTCGCAAGCCCGTCGAACACATCCAAGTCCGATCCGCCCTTGTCGCTCATACGCTTGCTCTCCTGATCCGGGCTGGAGGATCCCGCTCGCACGGCCTCCGTCGGGAACATGCGGGACATGAAATCCGCGGCCCGCGCCGCATCGCCGATCACCCGCTGGGACCGGGCAAAGGTCCGCAAGTCCGCTTCAAATTCCGACGCCGTAGGGTACCTCTCCTTTGGGTCCTTGGCGAGAGCCTTCAGGACGATCCGGTCGAGCTCGGGAGGGACCAGCGGGTTGATCGTCGATGGTGCAACTATCTGCCGCGAACGGATCTGCTCCATCACCAGCAGCTCGTTCGGCGCGTCGAACAGCCGGCGCATGGCGAGGGTCTCCCAGAGCGAGATCCCCAGCGCGAACACGTCCGTTCGCCGGTCGACGGCGCCGCCCACGACCTGCTCCGGCGCCATGTATCCGACCTTGCCCTTGATGCTTCCCGCCTGCGTCCGCGACAAGCGACCCGCGGCCTTGGCGATGCCGAAATCGATGAGCTTTACCGCGCCGAGGTACGATACGAGCACGTTCTGTGGGCTCACGTCGCGGTGCACGATGCCGAGCGGTGCGCCGCGTTCGTCGGTGCGGTCGTGCGCGTACGCGAGCCCGCGCGCGACCTCCGCGATGAAGTACACCGCCAGGTCGATCGGGATCGACTCGCGCTTCGCCGTCGAGCGGTCGATGACCGTGCGCAACGGCATGCCCTCGATGAACTCCAGCGCGATGTAGTGGCTGTTGCGGACCTCGCCGATCTCGTAGATGCGCGCGATGTTGTCGTGCTCGAGGTGCCTCGCGATGCGCGATTCGTCGAAGAACAGCTCGAGGAACTCCTCGTCCTCGGCGATGCCCGGGAGGATGCGCTTGACCGCGACGACACGCCCCGTGTCGCGGTGGACGGCCCGGAACACCTCGGCCATGCCACCGACGCTCACGCGTTCGATCAAGTTGTATGGGCCGAATTCCTGAGGCGCCGGCAACGCAGACTCCAACCTGATCTTGTCACATTTCGCCCGGAGTTTCGCGGGTCTTGGCGCAGACGGGCATCCGGCCCGCACTTCAGCAAGCGTTTCAGCAAGTCGGCCGGTGGTTTCATGGCGCGGCGGAGCCGGCTGGAGCGGGCGCGGCCGGCTCCTTGGGCTTGGGCTTGTGGAAGTAGCGGATCCGCTTGGATTGCAGCGGATACCAGCGCTGGGCGGGGACGATCGGCGTGTCCGCGAAGATGCGCCGGGCGCCGGGCGCCTCGGCACGGACGAGCCTGGCCGCGGCCGGATCGGGCACGAGCGGCTCGCCGGACAGGGCCGTCTTGCCGCCGATCGCGACCCCCAGCGGCCGGTCGAGGAGCAGCGTGTGGGCGCAGCCGAGGCGCTTCATCAGCGCGCCCAGCATGGCGGCGTCCTTGCCCGGCCGGAGGCCGGTGGCGACCTCGGCGTAGAGCAGCATGCCGGCGTCGTCGATGCCCAGGGCCGCGACCGCCGTTGCTGCCTGCGGGTCGGCGGGCTCGAGTCCGCTGGCCAAGCGCGTCGCGTTCGCCCCGGGCGCCTTCGCCGCGATCGCGAGCCGGGTCCCCGACATCCACAGCCCCGGACCTCCCGGCGCCGCCGGCCGCAGCGCGATCACGGTCGCGGCGTCGCCGTCGCCGTCTCGCGCCGGACGCACCATCGCGGGATCGAGCGAGAGCAGGTGGACCTTCGTGGCGGGTCGCGTGGCGTCCGGGCGCACCCAGCTGGTCGCGATCGCGTACGGCCAGCCGTGCTGGGGCAATCCCGAGACCACCCACGCGCCTTCGCCGTGCTCGGCGCCCGGGAACGCGCTCGCCACCGGCGCGACGGGCAGCACGTGGCGCAGCGTCAGGTAGAAGAAGTCGCGCGCCTCGCGGTGGATGTAGCGCGGGAAGTTCATCAGGCCCATGTAGCGGAGCATGCGCCGGCCCCGGAAGCGCCAGCCCGGCATCAGCGGCACGTCGCCTTCGGCCTCCCACTGCGGGTCGAGCTTGCGGTCGAGCGGCGGCACCTCGGACGCCGGGCCCGCCTTGTAGAACTCGAGGCCGGTGTGGCCCGGATTCATGTCGAGATGGATCCCGTACACGCAGCGTGCTCGTTGCATCGCCAGCGCGAGGTGGTCCGCGTCGATGCTCGATCCGTACAGATACGCGACGAAGTTCTCTTTCGTCAGGCACACCGCGCTCCGGACCGTACGCGACTCGTCCGTCCAGCCCGGCGGCACGCCGCCCCACCAGTTGCGGTGATACGGGTTGATGACGCCGTCCATCACCAGCGGGGTCATGTTCTGGCGAAACGACACGATGTCGTCGGGGACGCTGTCGTCCTCCGGCCAGGTGCCGAAGGCGGTCGAGCCGTCGGCGAGCTCCGCCACCGTGGCCGCGTAGGGCTTCGGCGGCAGGTAGAGCACGCGCTCGGCCATCATGCCGAACTCGCCGTGGGTGGCCTGGAAGCCGCCGTTGAAGCCGGCCAGCAGGCGATCCATCACCTCGGGCTTGCGCGGGACCAGCCCGGGACCGGTTTCGCCCGTGGCGCTCTTTGGCTCGACGGTGCCGCTCATGGCGTGGAGCGAGACTTGTCGCGGATCCCACTCGAGCACGAACACCTGGGTGTACGCGCGCTCGTGATCGGTGCGGATGAACGACGTGATGAACGGCGCCGGCGCGCCGGCATTCACGCGGATGAACGGATCCTTGTCGAGCGTGCGCCACCGGCCTTCGCCTTCCAGCGGCGGCGACAGCATCGGCTCCATCGGCGGTGGCGGCCATCCAGTCTCCGGGTCGCGGTAGGTGACGGGCACGGCGTCGCCCAGTCCGCCCATTTCCTCGGCGACGCGTTCGGCGCCGGTGTCGCCAGTGACCTTGCCCTGCACGCGCTGCACCCAGTCGAGCAGATCGAACGCGACGGCCTTGACGAGCTGCATGCGATCGTTGCCGAACCACGGCATGGCGCGCACGCGATCGACGGCCCACGTGACCAGATTGCCGGGGCGCGCTCGCGGCAGCTTCTGCTCGCGCAGGTACAGCTGCCCGTCGATCGGCCCGACGTGCTCGGTGGGCACGCGGATCGTGTGGCGGTCGGCCTCGATCACCAGCGCGCTGTCGCTGAACGAGACGCGCGCGACGGCCGCGGCCGGGTCGAGCTTGAAATGGCGGCGCTTGATCCCCGCGAGGCTGCCGGTGTCCTGCAGGTTCGTGAGCTTGTCCTGCCAGCGCTCGAGCGCCGTCCACGCGCCGCCCTTGGGCTCGGGCTCGCCGCGCAGATCGGCGTAGTGCACGCTGTACGTCTTGCCCGCGCCGCGCAGCACCCACGCCACGCGGTCGCCGCGGGCCGACAGATCCTGCTCGTCCACGGCGGAGGTGTCGGTGATGTTGTACAGGTGGTCGAGGGCGATCAGGTGTCCCTCCGGCGAGACGCTCGACACGGCGAGATAGATGTCCGACGGCTCGTCGGCGTGATGCGCCCGGACGACCGCGCGCGGGTGGCGCCAGCGCGACGCCAGCACGCCCGGGATCGGGTCGATGACGTGGACGTCGGTCGGGTCCGCGACCAGGCCGCGCGACGCGAGCGCGTCGGCGATCGCGCGCGGCAACGGCTCGCGGGGCGGCGTCGCCGGCGCCCCGCGTGTCGCCGCCCAGCCGACGACCAGCGCCAGTGGCAGCGGCCTGAGCAGCACGCGGGAGCGCGCGAGCCAGCCCCGGTGGCCAGACCGTGCCGTGCCCGCGGCGGAGGCGCGGGCGGCAGGCTGGACGTCGGGCACGGAGCTCATGGGTCGAGGGAAACCGCGGGCTTTCCCACGCTGAACGCGTGCGGCCGGTTAGCATCTTCCCGCCGCGGCGACCATCGACGCCGCGGCGACAACCGCGTTTCCGCGCCGTGCCAACATAATTGGCATCCTGGTGACGCGCGAGCCATTTCCGGCTCCCGGAGCGACGGCACACGGCGTGCTACCTTGCCTGCGGGATGCTCCGTCCGACCCGCCGCTGGTTCATGCTCGGCGCCGCCCTGGCGCTCGTGGGCTGCTTGTCCCCGACGCTCCCGCTGCCGCCGCCGAGCCCGGACGTGAGCGGGCCGAACTCCCAGGGCGAGATCGAGATCTCGGGCTACGCCGACTACGCCGGCATCGAGGTGTACGCGGTAAACCTCCACAACGGGGCGATCGGCGGCCAGCTCTCCGGCGACGACCGCCACTACGACTTCTTCCTGACGGCGCAGGCCGGTGATCAGGTCGAGGTGTACTACGTGGTCGGCAACGACCGCAGTCAGCCGTTCACGACCGTGGTCAAGCCCTGATCGGTTTGCCGGTCCGGCGCGGAATCACACCGTCCGCAACGACACGCGGCGGCCGTCGCTGGCGTGGTGCACGAGGTGTGCGGTCGCGCGCGGCGCCGGGGACTCCGCCGGCTCGCCGTCGATGACCTCGCCGACGAGATCGTAGTCGCTCGCCTGGTCGACGCGCACGCGGCGCATCTGGCCGGGCAGCACCTCGGCGCCGGACAGGTACACCGCGCCGTCGATATCCGGCGCCTGCCCGGCGTGACGCCCGACCATGACCAGCTCGCTCTCCTCGCTCGGGCCCTCGACGAGCACGTCGAGCTCGCGGCCGATCAAGGCGCGGCTATGCGCCTTGCTGATCCGGCGCTGCACGCTCATCAGCTTGCGCGCGCGCGCGGCGGCGACCTTCGGCGCCACCTTGCCGGGCAAGGCGTGGCTCGCGGCGTCGGGCTCGTCGGAGTAGCGGAACACGCCGACGCGGTCGAGCTCCGCCCAGCGCACGAAGTCGAGCAGCTCCTCGAACTCGGCGTCGGTCTCGCCGGGATGTCCGACGATGAACGCGCTGCGCATCACCAGCCCGGGGACCTCGCGCCGCAGCCGTTCGACGAGCTGGCGCAGGCGCGGGCCGCCGTGGCCGCGCTTCATGCGGCGCAACATGGCGTCGGCCGCGTGCTGCAGCGGCATGTCCACGTACGGCAGCACGCGCGGGTGCCCGGCGAGCAGCTCGATCAGCGGCGCGTCGAGCTTCTCCGGGTACAGGTAGTGCAGGCGCACCCAGCGGATGCCGGCGACGTCGGCGATGCGGCGCACGACCTCGGCGAGCGGCGTGCGCGCGTCGAGATCGCGACCATAGGCGACGGTGTCCTGCGAGACCAGGTTCACCTCCAGCACGCCGGCGTCGGCGAGGCGCTCGACCTCGCGCACGATGTCGTCGGCTTCGCGTGAGCGCTGCTTGCCGCGCAAGTGCGGGATCACGCAAAACGCGCACTTGCGATTGCAGCCCTCGGCGAGCTTGACGTAGGCGCTGGCGCCGCGCGTGCTGATGCGGCGCGGATCGCTGGCCGCGACGACCCAGTCGGCGGGATTGCCGACCAGCATGCGCTCGGCGTCGCCGGCGAGCACGCGCCCGAGCTCGAGCATGTCGCTCGATCCGAGGAAGTGATCGACCTCCGGCAGTCCCTCGGCGAGCTCGTCCGGGTAGCGCTGACTGAGGCAGCCGCTCACCACGAGCTTCTCGCAGCGGTCCGTCTTGTGGCCGGCAAGCTCGAGGATGGTGTCGATGCTCTCCTTCTTGGCCGCGTCGATGAAGCCGCAGGTGTTCACGACGATCACCTCGGCATCGGCCGCGTCCTCCACGTGGGCGTAGCCGGCGCGCTCGGCGACGCCGAGCATGACCTCGCTGTCCACGCGGTTCTTCGGGCAGCCGAGGCTGACGAAGTGGATCGTGCGCGTCACCCGGTCAGCGCTCCATCGCCGCTCGGAAGCGCTCGAAAAGGTACAGCGCGTCGTGGGGGCCGGCGGCGGCTTCCGGGTGGTACTGCACGCTGAACGCGTTCGCGTCGGGCGCTTCGAGTCCCTCGCTGGTGCCGTCGTTCAGGTGCAGGTGCGTGGTGCGCGCCGTGCCGGCGATCGAGTCCACGTCCACCACGAAGCCGTGGTTCTGCGACGTGATCTCGACGCGCCGCGTGGACAGATCCTGCACCGGCTGGTTCACACCGCGATGCCCGAACTTGAGCTTGTACGTGCGCGCGCCGAGCGCCAGCGCCAAGAGCTGGTGCCCGAGGCAGATGCCGAAGATCGGGCGCTTGCCGACCAGCCCCTTGATCGTGTCGATGGCGTAGCCGACGGCCGCCGGATCGCCCGGGCCGTTCGACAGGAAGATGCCGTCGGGCGAGAGCGCCAGGATGTCCGCGGCGGAGGTCGTGGCGGGAACCGCGGTGACGCGGCAGCCGACGTCCACCAGGCAGCGCAGGATGTTCTTCTTCGCGCCGAAGTCCATGGCGACCACGTGGAGCTCGGGGCGCGGTGGGGGCAGGGTCGCGGAGGGGCGGAGCAGCTCCGCGGGGTCCAGCGCGACGTTCCACACGCCGCGCGACTCGGCGAACGCGTAGCGTTCGCGCGGCGTGACGCGCGCCACCAGATCCAGACCTTGCATGCTCGGCGCGGCGCGCGCGCGATCGACCAGCGTGTCCGGATCCCCGGTGCCGATGCAGCCGTTCTGTGCGCCGTGATCGCGCAGGTGGCGCGTGAGCCGCCGCGTGTCGACGCCGCCGATGGCGACCACGCCGTTCTCCGCGAGGTAGTGACCCAGGGAGTCGCTCGCGCGCCAACTCGACGCGACCGGGCTGGGCTCGCGCACGACGAAGCCCGCGACTTGCGGCTTGCCGTCGACGCTCTCCGGATCCTCGAGGTTGACGCCGGTGTTGCCGATGTGTGGCGCCGTCATCGTGACGATCTGGCCGGAGTAGGACGGATCGGTGAGCACTTCCTGGTAGCCGGTCATGCCGGTGGTGAACACGACCTCGCCGGTGACGGCCGCGTCGGCGCCCCACGAGAAGCCTGGCAGCACGGTTCCATCGGCGAGCGCGAGCCAGGCCTTCTTCAACGAAAATCTCCGATCAAGTCGTGGACGACGCTGCCGCCGGCGAGCGTGAGCAGCACGCGACCGGTGAGCTCGCGCTCGAGGAATGGCGTGTTCCGGCCCTTGCTGCGGAGCCGCACGCCGGACGGCTTCCAGCGCGATTCCGCGTCGACCAGCACCAGATCGGCGAGCGCGCCCTCGCGAACGGCCGGCGCGTCGATACCGACGATGCGCGCCGGGCGCGTCGACAGCGCGTCGATCAGGCGCGTCAGCCCCGGCCCGTCCTTGCCGACGAGTCCGAGCAGCAGGCCGAAGCACAGCTCGAGCCCCATCAGGCCCGGCGACGCCTCGGAGAACTCGCAGTCCTTCTCCAGCGACGAGTGCGGCGCGTGATCGGTCGCGATGGCGTCGATGGTCCCGTCGGCGAGCGCGGCGCGGAGCGCCTCCACGTCTTCCTCCTGGCGAAGCGGCGGGTTGACCTTGCAGGCGGTGTCGTAGCCGATCACGGCGGCGTCGGTGAGCAGCAGGTGGTGCGGCGTGACCTCGCACGTCACCGGCAGGCCGCGGCTCTTGGCCTCGCGGATGATGCGCACGGCGCCGCGGGTGGACACGTGCGCGGCGTGGTAGCGCGCGCCCGTGTACTCCGCGAGCAACACGTCGCGCGCGATGATGATGTCCTCGGCGACGCTCGGCCAGCCGCGCAAGCCGAGCCGCGTGGACACCGCGCCCTCGTTCATGTCGGCGCCAGCGGTAAGCTCGTGATCCTCGGCGTGCTGGATCACGGGCAGGTCGAAGTTCCGTGCGTACTCGAGAGCGCGGCGCATCACGCCGCTCGACGTCACGCATACGCCGTCGTCGCTGACGCCGACGGCGCCGGCTTCGCGGAGCTCCGCCATCTCCGTCAGCTCTTTTCCGTGCTGGCCGCGGGTGATGGCCGCGATCGGATGCAGCCGCGGCCCGCCGTGCTCGGCGGCGCGCCGCAGCATCATCTCCGTGACCGCGCGGGTGTCGTTCACAGGGCGCGTATTCGGCATCACGCACACGTGCGCGTAGCCGCCGGCCGCCGCGGCGTCGAGGCCCGACGCGATGTCCTCCTTGTACTCCTGGCCCGGCTCGCGCAGGTGCGCGTGCAGATCCACGAACGCCGGCAGCAGCCAGCGACCGCCGCCGTCGACCACGCGTGCCCGCTCGCTGGTCTGGGCGTCGCGCCCGGCGTCCGGGCCGACCCTCGCGACGCGCCCGCCCTCGATCACCACGTCGCCGCGCTCGTCGCGTCCCTGGGCGGGATCGACGATCCGCACGTCGCGGAACACCAGCAGATCGGCTCGCTCTTTTCCCGGAACAGTCACGGAGTTGCGGCGGGTTGATAGCACGGTCGGCGCGGCCGGGGCAGGGGTCGGCCGCCGGTTCGTTTTTTCTGCGGGTCGGCGCGCCGCGGGTGGCATCATCCGGGGCATGCACAAGGCGAAGGCGTGGTGTCTGGTCGTGGGTGGCGTCCTGGGTCTGGCGCTTGCGCCGGCGTGCGGCAGCAGCGGCAGCAGCGGCGGCGCGTCGGGAACCGGCGGCGCGTCGGGAACCGGCGGCGCGTCGGGAACCGGCGGCAGCGCGGGCGCATCGGGCAGCGGCGGCGCATCGGGCAGCGGCGGCGCATCGGGCAGCGGCGGCAGCGCGGGCGCGTCGGGCAGCGCGGGCGCGTCCGGCAGCGCGGGCGCGTCCGGCAGCGGCGGTACGTCGGGCAGCGGCGGCACGTCGGGCAGCGGCGGCACGTCGGGCAGCGCGGGCGCGTCGGGCAGCGCGGGCGCGTCGGGCAGCGGCGGTACGGGCGGCGGCGCGAGCGCGATCAAGACCGTGTTCTTGATCATCATGGAGAACAAGGCGTGGTGCGAGGTCAAGGGCAGCAGCGACGCGCCGTACATCAACGGCACGCTGCTGACGCAGGCGTCGTACGCGCTCAACTACAAGGGACCCGCCGGCGGCAACCTGCACCCGAGCGAGCCGAACTACATCTGGCTCGAGGCGGGCGACAACCTGGGCGTGACCAACGACAACGATCCGTCGTCGAACCACCAGGCCACCAAGGATCATCTGGTCACGTACCTGGACAAGGCGGGCGTCACCTGGAAGTCGTACCAGGAGGACATCAGCGGCAGCGTGTGCCCGCTGACCAGCGTCGGCGACTACAAGCCCAAGCACAACCCCAACGTGTTCTTCGACGACTCGACGAACACCAACGACGCGAACTTCCAGTACTGCATCGATCACAACCGCCCGCTCACCGAGCTCGACGCGGATCTGTCGAGCGGCGCGGTCGCCCAGTTCAATCTCGTCACGCCGAACCAGTGCCACGACATGCACAGCGCGTGCGCGCCACAGAACAGCCAGGTCAAGCAAGGCGACGACTGGCTGGCGGAGTGGATCCCGAAGATCCAGGCGTCGAGCGCCTACAAGGACGACGGCGCGATCCTCGTCACGTGGGACGAGGCCGAGAGCAGCATCACCAGCGGCAGCGCGTGCTGCGTTCTCGGCAATTGCCCGATCGGGATGATGGCGCTGTCGCCGCTCGCCAAGGGTGGCGGCTACACCAACACCGTGGCCTACGACCACAGCTCCACGCTCAAGAGCATCCAGGAGATCTTCAAGGCGATGCCGCTGCTGCGCGCCGCGGGCAATCCCGGCACCAGCGACCTCTCGGATCTGTTCACGTCGTTTCCGTGAACGCTCACTCCGGCGCGCCGCACACGAGCCAGCCGAGGACGAGCTTGCGCTCGCTGCTCGACACCGTCGGCTCCGTAGCCGGCGGCATCACGCATGCGTAGATCTGGTTCAGGACCGGGCCTTTCAGCTTGAACACGTGAGCGTAGCTGTCGAGCGGGCGCGTCGCTTCCACGCCGCCCGGGCCGTGGCAGCGGGTGCAGTGCGCGGCGAAGACCGGCGCGACGTCGGCGTACGCCGGCTGCGGTGACGGGCACTTCGCCGGCAGATCGTTGGGGCAGCCGACCTCCGTGGTCGGCGTGGACGGACTGCTGCACGACAGCGCGGTCGCCGCGACCAGCGACAGCGCGGCGACGCGCCGCAATGCACGATGCAGTCGCAGCAATCGCGACAGCGGGCGCTGCGGCCCGCGCATGCTGCTCGAGCACGGCATCGGCGCTTGGACTATAGCGATCGACCTCCGACGCGGCCAGCCGCGACGCGGCGCCGCGCTTGTCCTCTTGTCTGCCAGCGGCTAAGGTCCGATCACCGTGGCGCGTGGCGCCTTTTCTTCCAGCGCGCGCGTGTGGCGCCGCCCGGCGCGCAAGGCGGCACTCGCGTTCGTGCTGGTCGCGTCCGGGGTCGCCTGCAGCTCGCCCCAGGATCCAGCCCTGACCTGCGTGAAGAACCTCGATTTGTCCTGCGCGCCGCTGTACCCGCCGGATTTCGATCACGTCTACAACAACACGCTGCACCCGACATGCGCCCAGGCCGGCGGCTCGTGCCACTCCGCGGACGGGCACCAGAAGGGGCTCGTTTTCGAGGATCCGGATCAGTCCTACGCGCTGCTGCTGGGCACCGCGGATGGGCGCGTGCGCGTCGATCCGGCGGATCCGGCGTGCAGCCTGCTGGTCGAGCGCGTCATGAACAACGGGCGCTTCGTGATGCCGCCGGGCAGCCCGCTGTCCGACGCGGAGCGGTGCGCTATCGTGCAGTGGGTGGCGAACGGAGCCAAGCGGTGAGGTCGGTGGCGTGGAGCGCGCTCGCGGTCGCCGCGCTGTGCGCCGCGTGCGGCTCGAAAGAGACGCCTTCCAGCAGCTATCTGGACCGCGACGCGCTGATGGATCCCGAGTCGTGCAAGCAGTGTCACGCCCAGCACGTGACCGAGTGGTCCGGCAGCATGCACGCCTACGCCGCCGACGACCCGGTGTTCCTCGCGATGAACGCCCGGGGCCAGCGCGAGACGAAGGGCGAACTCGGCGACTTCTGCGTGAAGTGCCACGCGCCGATGGCGGTCCGGACGGGCCAGACCACCGACGGCCTGAACCTCGCGCAGCTGCCGCAGAAGCTCAAGGGCGTCACCTGCTACTTCTGTCACTCCGTCGCGAGCGTCGAGGGCACGCACGACAACCCCCTGACGCTCGCCGACGACAACGTGATGCGCGCGGGGATCGCCGACCCGGTGCACAACACCGCGCACCGCGCCGCGTACTCCGGGCTCCACGATCGCAACAGCCCGGACTCCGCCAAGCTCTGCGGCGCGTGCCACGACATCGTGTCGCCCGCCGGCGCCGCCATCGAGCGCACCTACGACGAGTGGCAGCACAGCCTGTTCTCGTCGGGCAAGGGGCTGCTGGCGTGCGGCAGCTGCCACATGGACGGCCGCAACGGCGTAGCCGCCGACGCGCCGGGCGTGAAGGTCCGGCGCGTACACAGCCACACGTTCCCCGGGGTGGACGTCGCGCTTGGCGACTTCCCGGAGAAGGACGCGCAGCAGCAGGCCGTGCAGAACGCCCTCGACACGCGCACGCTGCAGTCCGCGCTGTGCGTACGCCACGTGCCGGGCGGCGCGCAGATCCAGGTCATCCTCGACAACGTGGGCGCCGGTCACAACTGGCCGAGCGGTGCCACCCAGGACCGACGTGCGTGGGTCGAGGTCATCGCGTACTCCGGCTCCGCGCCCATCTACCAGAGCGGCGTCGTCGCCGACGGCGATAGCGTGACGGCCAGCGCCGATCCGGATCTGTGGCTTGTCCGCGACTGCATGTTCGACGGTCAGGACCAGCTCGTGCACATGTTCTGGCAAGCCGCCGGCGTGGAGGGCAACCCGCTGCCTGCGCCCGTCACCTTCGACCAGACCAACCCCGACTTCTACCTGACCCACGTGTACCGCATGTATCCGCGGGAGACCGCGACGCAGCCGACGCTCGCCACGGTCCCCGACCGTGTGACGATGCGCGTCCGCATCCGTCCGATCGGGCTGGACGTGATCGACGATCTCGTCGCGAGCAAGGATCTCGATCCGTCGGTGAAGGCCCGGATACCGACCTTCGATCTCGCGTCCACCAAGCTGGAGTGGACGAAGGCGTCCGCGACCATCCACTATCCCGACGGCGTCGCCCAGGTCGACTGCGTCAGCGGCGGTCTCGCCAGCGGCAAGAACGCCAATCCCGCCGCCGAGCGCACGAAGTGCTCGCCCTGACGGATCCGGCTGGCCTTGCCGGGTTTGCCGGTCCGGCGCGGAACCGCGCGGACGCCCGCGCGCGGCGCGCGCTCAGCCTTGCACGCAGAAGTCGAACACGATGCTGTCGGTCGTGGCGGCGCTCGTCACGTCCAGGGTGATCTGCCACAGGCCCGGCATGAACAGGTTCATGTCGACGCTGTACTTGCCGTCGCTCATCGGCGTGATCTGCGGTGTGATCGAGCTGCCGTGGCCGTGATCGGGCATCCACGGCTTGACGCTGAAGGTCGCGCCGTCGATCGGCGCGCCGTTGGCGTCGGTGACCTGGATCGTCCAGGCGTTATCGCCGACTCCGGGCGGCGCGGGCGTGGCGTCCAGGATCGTGATCTTCAGCGCGCCGTTCTTGCCGTCCTGCTCGATGCCCGCGGTGTACGGCATCGCCCGCGGGTCGTTCTGGCACGCGGTGTTGTAGCCGCCCGAGCCGGCCGCACCGCTCGACCCGCCTGCTCCGCCTGCACCCGGGTTGTCCGAGCTGCTGCACGCGGGCAGCGCGATGGCGATCGCGCCGATCAGCGCCAGCACAGGGTGACCGGTTCGTCGCATCCAGGCTCCAAGCTTGACCCGCATATGCCGGCGGCGCATGTGCGGTTACCGCTTCCTCCGGCGCCGCGCGAGCATCGCGCCCAGCGCGGCCACGAGCGCGAGCGCTCCGCCGGCCGCGCTGCCGTTTGCAGGCAAGCGGCAGCCGCAGCTGCTGCCGCCGCTCGATCCGTTCGACGCGCCGCCCGACGCGGCGCTGGATCCGCCGCTGCCCGCGCCGCCGCTGCTGCCCGCGCTGCCCGCGACGCCGCCGTCGGCGTCACAGCGGCCGATGGTCGTGCACACGGCTGGCCACTTGTCGCCGCAGGTGTCGCCGACGCTGGTGCCCGCGGGGCAATCGAGCGGCCCTTCCACGCCCGCCAGCTGCAGCAGCGTGGTGAAGCTCTTGCCCTCGTCCTTCGAGAGGCCGACCTCGAAGCCTTGTACGAACTGGCTCGCGCACGCGTACACGCCCTGATCGGTCCACGCGAGGCAGCTGATCGGGCCGTCGAAGATCTTCTGGAACGTGAACGCCGGCGGGTGGGCGGCCCAGATGCCGACCGCCGCGGTGTCGTAGGGGCGGTTCTGGTCCGGCTTGCCGAAGCCGGCGAGGACGGTCTGCCCGTCGGGCGAGAGCGCGAAGCCGAACAGCTCCGCTTGCTTCTTGATCAGCTCTTTCCAGGTGCCGCCGGCGTCGCTCGAGTAAAGCAGGCTGTCGTCGCTGTCGCCGTTGAGACGAACGTAGAGCGCGTCGGCGTTGGTGGGGTCGACGGCGCCGATGAACGGCGGATTTTGCAGTGTGCTGCCGGCGATGTCGAGGCGCTTCCAGGTCTGCGCACCGTCTTCCGTGCGCAGCAGGCCGCCCTGCGTGGTCGAGCCGTCGTTGAACGCGGCGCTCACGTAGATGCGCTGCGCGTCGCTCGGCGCGCTGTCCAGCGTGAGCCCGACCGCGGTGTTGTCCAGGTCGGGGCCGAGCTCGGTCCAGGTCGCGGCGTTGTCGCCCGTCTGCCAGATCTGGTTCAGGTACGTCCCCGAGAAATCGCTGATCGAAACCAGGGCGATCGCCTTGTTCGCGTCGTTCCGGTCGACCGCGACGTCGGAGACGAAGCGATTGTCGAGGCCCGCGTCGCTGCCGCCGTCGATGAAGCTCCAGCCGCAGCCCTGGTCTTGGCTGATCGCCAGGCCCTTGAACACGCCGGCGATGACCGTGCCGTCGCCCATCACGCCGAGCGCCGGATCCTCGCTGCCGGTGTAGCCGACGGCGTCTTCGCAGATCCAGTGCCAGCTCTTGCCGCTGTCGCTGCTCGTGACGATGCCGTACGTCGTCCGGAGCCAGAGCCGCGCGGGATTGCCGGGCGCCTCTACGAGCTGCTGCGCGTAGGGGAAGCGGCCGTTGGCCTGCGCCGGGCGGGCACCGAGCATGCACGAGACAAGAGCAAGGCCGGCGAGGAAGCGTCGGGACGTTCGCATCGCTTGCCTGCGAGCGTAGCGTCCATCATGAAGCGAGCCCAGCGCGTTTTCGCCGAGCGACGCGTTCTGCGAGGCGCTCGGAGGCGAGCCACGCGACGGCGGAGATCGTGTGCTGCGGATTGACGCCCATGTTCGTGGGGAAAACCGACGAGTCGAACACGTACAGGCCGCGCAGATCGTGGGCTTCGAGCTCGGGACCGACGACGCTGCTCGATGCACCGAGGCCCATCTTCGCCGTGCCGAACAGGTGCGCGGCGATACAGTGGAAGTAGCGCGGATCCGTCGGCACGGCCTCGAGCTTGTCGATCTCGTCGACGGAGCGGATGCGATCCGGCAGCCCGTGCACGCCGGGCAGCACCTCGCGCGCGCCGGCGGCGAACATCATCTCGACCAGACGCCGGACGCCGAGCTTGAGCACCGCGACGTCCGCGTCCGTCATGTCGTAGTTGATGGCGGAGCTGCCGAAGAAGTTGCGGCGGACCCGTCCCTGCGCCTGCGCGCGCACCTGGACGCCCCAGATCGCCACGTGACCGTAGTCGCCGATCTCGCGCATCAGCTCAGGACCGACGCCGGGGAAGCGCGCCGCAGCGAACTCGAGCGGCATGCTCACGGTCTCGAACTTCATGCGCTCGTCCCAGAAGTGCGTGCTCTCGTAGCCTTGCGTCGCGCCGAACCAGATCTTCACCGGGTCGTCGAACAGGCCGACGATGCCGGTGCCGGGGTGTGCCTGCAGCCGCTGCCCGACGAGCCGCGACGCGCGACCCACGCCGTTGTCGGCCAGCAGCAACGGCGTCTGGATCGCGCTCGCCGCGACCACGACCGCGTGGCGCGCGCGCACGCGGATCGGTGGGCCGTCCGGCGTGAAGCGGCCCTCGACGCCGACGGCGCGGCCGCTCTCCACCACGAAGCGCTCGGCGTGACAGTCGGCGTAGAGGCGCGCGCCGCCGTCGATGGCGCGCGGCACGAACGAGTTGTTCATGCTCTGGCGCCGCGCCGTGGGGCAGCCCTGGTTGCAGTGCGCCGAGCCCTGGCATTCCCTCACGTTGCGGCGGATCTCGTTGCCGCTCCAGCCCAGCGCCGCCACGCCCTTGCGCATCAGCTTGGCGTTTTCGCCGAGCACGTTCTCGGGCGCGCGATCGACCGACAGCTCGCGGTCGAGTTGGTCGTAGACGCGCTGCATGGCGGCGTACGTCAGCGGCTCGCCGACGGCGTGCTCGTCTTGCCACACGCGATGGATCGGCTCGGGGATGCGGTGGATGATCGCGCCGTTGACCGCCGTTGTGCCGCCGACGCAGCGCCCCTGCAGGATCGGCGTGAACGCGCGACCCTTCGCGACCTGGAACCCCATGTCGCGCCAGACGCGCTTGAACGAGGTGTACATGTCGCCGCGGAGCTCCGCGGTCGGTACGTGCGGCCCTTCCTCCAGCAGCACCACGTCGAGCCCGGCTTCGACGAGTACGCGCGCGGCGGTGGCGCCCGAAGCACCGCTGCCGATGATGACGACGTCCGCGACGTCTTCCACCTTGGTCTGTTCGCGCACTTCCGCGAGGGTGATGAGCGCGCCGCTCACGACTTGTCCTCTCGCGCCCACGCCGGCGGCCGGGCGTCGGTGGGGTTGATGCCGAGCTGCTTCTGCACCGGCGGCAGACCGCAGAAGCCGAGGCAGCCGATGGTCTTGAACAACAGCGGCGTCTCGCGCACGAGGTACACGTCGCTGGTGCGCAGGCGCTCGACCACGCGCATCTGCGCTTCGTGCTCCAGCCCCAGGAAGGTCGCGAAGCGACCGATGGTGAACAGGGGCGCGAGCATCACCATCCACAGCGTGGCGCGCAGCCCCGTCACGAACTCCAGCGGCGCGTGCGCCAGCAGGTCGTCGATGAAGCGGCCCATCGGCGCCTGCGCCGCGCCGATCGGGAAGCGTTCGTCCGTGCCGGCCGGGATCATGATGGCGAAGATCGCCACCAGCCAGCACCGCTCGAAGTTCAGCAAGCGAAGCGCGCTGCTCCCGTGCGGGTCCCCGGGCGCGGCGACACCCGACAACGATCTGGACGATTCCGACGACACGCTGCGCGGAAGCGTGCATAGCAGGTCCCGCTCGCCACGGGGAGCCTCGCGCGCCGGTCGAATGAAGGTCTTGCCGGTCCGGCGCGAATACCCTCGGCGCGCCGACGGTCTGCGGAGGATCGGTTCGCGGTCGTACGTCTGGTCCGAAGGTCGTTGAAGGGCTCGCTTCGAGCCGACTATGTTCCGGTGTCCGATGAAGAGCTTGCTTGCTCCGGCTTGTGCCGGATTGATCGCGGTCATCGGCATCCCGGTGATCGCGTTGGCGCAGAGCCCGTCGTCGCCCGGCGCCCCGGGCGCGAGCGCGGGCGATGGAGGCGCGGCGGCGCAAGCGTCACCCGAGGCGGGCGCGAGCTCCCCGACGGACGATGCGGCCGCGCCGCCGCCGGCCGCGAGTGACGGCGGGGCCGCGGCGCCGGACGGCGCCGCAGCCGACGGCGGGCCGCCCACCGGCGTGTTGCCGCCCGTCGCGCCAAGCGCACCGGCGTCGAGCGCGCCGCCGGCCGCGTCGAGCGCGCCGCCGGCCGCGTCGAGCGCGCCGCCGGTCGCGTCGAGCGCGCCGCCGGTCGCGTCGAGCGCGCCGCCACTCGTACCGCCTGGCACGGCGTCCGCGCCGCCGGCCGCGCCGCACCGGCATCCCCTTCCTGCCGCGCCCGCGGCGCCGGCGACGGAGCCGGGGCGACAAGGCGGGCAGTGGCTCGGGTTCGGCGTGAGCGCAGGCTTCGTCGACGAGAACGAGAGCGCGGTGCACGTCTTCGATCTGACCGGGCGGTGCAGCGCCCCCGGATCCGTGGCTCACGCGCGGCGGCTGGATCGGGGTGGAGGGACAGTACCTGTTCGAGCCGTGGCTGGCGCTGGCCGGGCGCGTGCGCGCGGGGTGGATCGAGCGCGGTCCGGCGACGCGGCCGGCGCAGCCGATCACGCCCAGCGCCGACGCGTCGACGCTCGATCCACAGCTCGGCGACGCCAAGACCGGTGGATCGATCGGCGGCTTCGTGCGCCTGCTGCCGGGTCACACGGCGCTCGACCTGGGCGGCACGCTGTCGCTCGCGTCGTTCCGGCCGCGCATGGTGGGCGACAAGCTCGAATACGCGTCGGCGACGTGCTCGAGTTGCTACTCGGGGCAAGACGGGCTGCGGGCGATGACGTTCTGGCCCACCGTGCGCATCAGCAGCACGGCGCCGGGTCTGTTCTACGCCGTCGACACCGGCGAGAGCTTCGTGCAGACCAACGAGCCCGGCGTGTTCGAGGCGCTGATCGGCCGGCGTGGCACGGACGTGGACGTGATGGGCGGACTCGCGCGCGGTCTCGCCTTCCGGCTCGACGCGCGCGTGTCCGGTCCGTGGTGGCTGTCGCTCTCGGCGAGCTACAAGCCGTGGGGCGCCGTGGTTTCCGGTCATGCGTCGGAACGCATGATCGGCGCGCTGACGCTCACCCGGCGCTGGTCGGATTTCGCGCCGCTCTAGTTGGTGACGTGTCCCGGAAGTCGCTCGCGACTCCCGGGACACGCTGGCTTCGCTGTTGAACTACAAGGAATTCGCGACCGGCAGCCGCTGGCGGATCAGCCGCTCGATATCGGCGAGCAGGGGCCGCTCGTCACGATCGCAGAACGAGACGGCGCGACCTGCTGCGCCGGCGCGGCCGGTGCGGCCGATGCGGTGCACGTAGCTCTCGGCGACGTTCGGCAGATCGAAGTTGATCACGTGCGAGATGCCGTCGACGTCGATGCCGCGGGCGGCGACGTCCGTCGCTACCAGCACGCGGGTGCCGCCGCTCTTGAACGAGCCGAGTGCACGCTCGCGCGCGCCCTGGGACTTGTTGCCGTGGATCGCGGCTGCGCCGATGCCCGCCTTCTGGAGTTGCTCCGACAGACGGTTCGCGCCGTGCTTGGTGCGCGTGAACACGATCACGCGTTCGACCGCCTCGTCCTCGAGCAAGCGCTTGAGAAGGTCGCGCTTGTCGGCCTTGGCCACGAAGATCACCGACTGCTCGACGTTCTCCGCGGTCGTGACCTTGGGCTTGACCGAGACCCGCACCGGATCGTGGAGCATGCCGCGGGCGAGCGACTCGATCGCCTGCGGAATCGTCGCCGAGAACAGCAGCGTCTGCCGGACTTCGGCACCGCGGCGGAGATGCGCCGGACGTCGTGGACGAAGCCCATGTCGAGCATGCGGTCGGCCTCGTCGAGCACGAACTGCTCGACGCGATCGAGCCGGACGAAGCCCTGCTGCATCAGAGTCGAGCAGGCGGCCCGGCGTCGCGACGAGCACGTCCACGCCGGCGCGAAGCGCGACCTCCTGGCGGTGCTGGCTCACGCCGCCGTACACGGCGGTGTGGCGGATGTCGACGTAGCGGCCGTAGGCGGAGATGCGCTCGGCGATCTGCGCCGCCAGCTCGCGCGTCGGCGTGACGATCAGCGTGCGGATGGCGCCGCGGTTGGCCGGCTTGGCCGCGAGCTGCTGCAGGATCGGCAGCACGAACGCGGCCGTCTTGCCGGTGCCGGTCTGGGCGCAAGCCGAGCACGTCGCGGCCGGCGAGCGCCGACGGAACGACGGCAGTCTGGACCTCCGAGGGCTCGCGGTAGTCCTCGTCGAGGATGGCGCGGACCAGCGCGGTCGACAGACCGAGCGCGGTGAACGGCGAGGCAGCGACGGCCTCGAGCACCGCGGGCGTCGCGGGCGTGAGGACGGGACGCGCCGGAGCGGTCGGGGCGGGGGCCGGGGCCTGGCTGCGCGGCGCGAAGCCAGGAGCCGGGCGCCGACGGCGCCGATGGGGAGTAAAATTCACGTGAGACTCTTCTATCCGCGACAGCGTGTTGGTTTGGAGGCCCGATCCGACGCCGTCGCCGGTCGAATGGGCGGACCACGGCAGACTTTCGCCGTGTTCTCACGTCGGACCGCGGACATCGATCGCCGCGCTTTCGGGTTACCCCGGGCCGCGAGCGAGCTCGCCGGTCGAGGACGTGGGCAGCGGCTTATAGTCCATGCGAGGGGGGGCACGCAAGTGCGGGCATAAATCCGCGAGGAGTGATAGTGTGCCCCGCAACAGGCAAGCAGCGTGCGCATCAACAGGAAGCAAAGCGAGGCCGCCCAGCGTTACGCCGAGCGGCGGCAGCGCGAGGACGAGGCGCCGCGACTGAAGAGCGTGGCCCCGGAGCTGACCTCCCTCAGCGTGGAGGTGGAGGATCGCTCGCCGTCCGGGACGTCGCTTGTCGCGTCACGTGAGGCGCGTCGTCGTCGAGAGCGCCCCGGCGCTCTTCGTGATCCCGTGCGGCGAGCAACGCTGTGACGGCGGTCACGACGTCACACGCTCCATGTTGGGAGCCCTGCGGGAGCACCGCACCACCTTCGACGGCAGCGACGAGTGCCGCGGGTCGGTCGGCCCCAACCCTTGCATGCGCGTCTTGCACTATCACGCGATTGCCGAATACGGGACCTGAGCGCGGGCCGGTCGGTGACTGGGACTTCGGCGGCGCGTGTGACGGACCTGTCTCCGCGACGTCGGGAAAAGAGGAAGAAGTGGGAAATCGTCTATATGTCGGGAATCTGTCGTACCAGACGACGGAAGATTCGTTTCGGGTGGCCTTCTCGGCCTTTGGCGACGTCGTCGACGTGCACATCCCGACGGATCGTGAAACCGGTCAGCCGCGCGGCTTCGCGTTCGTGACCATGGGCAACGACGAGCAGGCCGCCAAGGCCATCGCCGAGATGAACGGCGCGATGCTCGACGGTCGTGCCCTGCGCGTGAACGAGGCGGAAGAGCGCCGCGGCGGTCGGCGGCGGCGGCGGCGGTGGTGGTGGTGGTGGCGGCCGCGGTGGCGGCGGCGGAAGGGGCGGCCGCTGGTGAGCGCCGGCGAGCCACGTCGTGCGCTCTTGAAAGCGGCAGCCGTCGAGCTCGGTCGCCGCTGGGCGGACGCGTGGCGCGAGGATCTCGGGCGCGACGGCCGTGCCGTCGAGGGGGGGTGGCCCGGGACGCTTCGCGAAGCGCGAGCGCGCGTCACGGCTCACGCCGGCAGCATTCCAGGACCGCTGACAGCCGAGGAGCTGGGCTGGGCTGCGCGCGCCACGTACGACGAGGCGCGGCGCGCGTGGCTGGCCAGCGTCGTACGCCGCGCCAGCCAGGAACGCTGAGCCAAGCGCCGCGACTTCAACGACGACGCGCGCGGATAACCGCGTCGCGCGCCGCGTCGCAATGCGGGGTTTCGCGCCGGGCCGGCATCAACCGACGACGCGGCGTCCGCCGGCGATCACGGTGCGGACCGGGTTGTAGCCGAACGCGTAGCCGAGCCAGCGGTGATCCGGGACGTCGCATACGAGCACGTCCGCGCGCTTGCCCGCTTCCAGGCTGCCCGTCTCGTCGCCCAGCCCGAGCGCGTGGGCGGCGTTGATCGTCGATGCGACGATCGCTTCGGCGACCGACAAGCCCAGCGTGCGACAGGCGAGGGCGATCGCCATGGGCATCGACGGCGTGAACGACGAGCCGGGATTGAGGTCCGTGGCGAGCGCGACCGGCACGCCGGCGTCGACCAGACGTCGCGCGTCGGCGTGCTCGCTCATCGCGAGGTGGAACGGCACGCCGGGCAACAGCACGGCGATCGGCGGGCGTGGAGCGTTCGCCAGCGCGTCGAGACCCCGGGTCGGCCAGGTGCTCCAGGTGGTCGACGCTGACCGCGCCCAGGCGCGCGCCGAGGGCCGCGGCGCCGGAGGCCGTGAACTGCTCGGCGTGGAGCTTGAGCCCGAAGCCCTGGCCCTGGGCGTGGCGGAGCAGGCGTTCGGCTTCGGCGAGCGTGAACGCCTCGCGCTCGCAGAACACGTCGACGAAGCGCGCGAGCTTGCGCGCGGCGATCTCGACGTGGAGCTCCTCGAGCAGCGTGCAGTAGGCGTCGCGCTGCCGCTTGTACTCCGGCGGCACGACGTGCGCGCCGAGGAAGGTGCTCACGATGCGCATCGGGAGCTCGGCCGCGAGATCGCGCGCGACCTCGAGCAGGCGGAGCTCGCCCTCCCGGTCGAGACAATAGCCGCTCTTCGCCTCGAGCGTCGTCGTGCCCAGGGCCAGCGCGGTGAGCGCCCAGCGGCGGGCGCTCGCGCGAAGCGCTTCCGGAGCCGCCGCGCGCGTCGCGTGTACCGTGCTCAGGATGCCGCCGCCGTGGGCGAGGATCTCCAGGTACGGCGTGCCCTGCATCCGCTGCTCCCACTCGGCCGCGCGATCGCCGGCGAACACCAGATGCGTGTGGGGATCGACGAAGCCCGGCAGCACGACGCCGCCCGCCGCGTCGATCACGCGATCGTCGTCGAGCGGGTACTCGCGGCGCATGCGCTCGCTGGCGCCGACGGCGATGATCCGCCCTCCGCCGATCGCCACCGCGCCGTCGCGCAACATGCGCAGATCGCTCTGGGTGCGGCCGCGCGCCGGCGCTGCGGACGCGCCGGCGCACGTGATCAGCTCGGACGCGCCCGTGATCAGAAGCTCGGCCTGCATGGCGCGATGCTACTTGATCGGCGGCGGCGCGATCGGCAGGAGGTTCGAGCCGCCGGGGTACTGGTAGCTGGTGTACTGCCCGTAGCCCGCGACCTGGATGCCGACGGGCTGATCGGAGATGAGCAGATGCGCGCCGTTGGCGCCCGCGCCGAGGTGGTTGCGCGACACGCCGAAGCCGGAGCCGATGGGCGTGGCGGCGGCCGCCGCTTGACCGTCGATGGTCAAGCTCGCGCCGTCCGGCGCCACCACGTCGATGTAGCTCACGTCGTAGTCGTTCGGCGCCAGGAACACGTACTTCTTGCGGTACTGCTCCACGCTCGTCGCCACGCTCATCGACGGGTCGCCCTCGCCGCCGTTCGGGTCGACGATCGAGCCGCCTTGCATGAACGTCTCGATGCCGAACTCGTGGTCGCCTTCGATCTCGAACGGCTGGGTCACGACACCCAGGTTCACCACTTGTCCCGCGGCGAGCGTCGCCGGCGCGCTGGCAGGCTGGACGCCGGGGTAGCAGAGTTGCGTGCCGTCGACGTTGCCGACCAGATGCACCTCGTGTCCCGGCACGTCGCCGTTCGGGCCGGTCGGCGGTACGACGAAGTAGTGCTTTCCCAGCGTCTCCGCCGGAAACACGCTCTCTTCGACGTGGTCGCACGCGTCCTGGCCGGCGGGGATCCTGACGCACGGCATGCCGCCGATGACCTGCACCGGCTTGTCCGCCTTGACCAGGCTGCCGCTGAGATCGGCGTTGTACTTGCTGACCAGCTCGACGACCTCGCCTGCGTTGAGCGTGAACGTCGCGGTCGCGCCGGCCGCGGTGTCGGTGATGTCCGCGCCGGCGATGATGTTACCGGTGCTGGACACCTTCACGCTGACGTTGGTGTTGTCCTGGGTGCCGGTGATGGCGACGTATGCGCCGTTGCCGGTGTTGATGAACGTCTGCTCGCCGACGAGTCCCATCACGCGGTAGTTGCCGGTCAGCGCGGTGGTCGGCAACAGCAGCGACGCGTCGTTCGAGTAGGAGAAGCAGCCGGTCTTGTGCGGGACGCCGACCGTGCACATTTGATTGCCCGGACACGTCGACCAGTCCTTGCCCGCGGGGCCGCCGGCGGGTTTGTACTCGAGCGCGTTGAACTGGTAGACGGTGACCGGAACCGTGCTCGTGAGGTGATACGCGGCGTTCTTCGCGTGCACCGAGGTCTTGAGCGACGTCGCGGTGCCGCAGGTGTCCGTGTCCTGGCCCTTCACCTCTGGGACCCACGGCAGGTAGAACTTCGTGAGTCCGTTCGGCGCCACGTCGCCCTCGACCTTGCCGCCGTTGCGTTCGATCGTGATGTGCGCGTTCGCGTCGCCCGCGTTCGCGACGATCACCGTGAAGTCGAAGATCGACCACACGCTGTTGGCCACCGTCGTGGGCCAGAAGTCGCAACCGACGTAGGACGCGGTCGCCGCCGCCTCCGCGCACGTCTTGGGATCGACGCCGGTGTTGCCGCCACCGCCGCTGGAGTCGAAGCCGGCGTCGATGCCGCCACCGGTTCCGGAGGCGCCCGCCGCGCCACCGCTCGCGCCGCCGCTCCCGCTGGTGCCACCGCCGCCGCCGGTGCCGCTCTTGGTGTCGCCGTTCGCGGAGCAAGCGGCGGCTGCGATTGCCATGAGGACGAGGAACGAAGCGCGCATGCCAGCGTCGTATCGCGGACCGGCCAAACGGCCAACCATCAACCTGCTTGACGCGGTGCGGCGCGGAATCCCCCGGTGCGCTCCGCGGGATTCCGCGACGCACCAGCAAGCTCGATGTCAGGGCAGCTTCACGCCCTTTTGCTTCGCGGTCGCGATCGCCTGCGGATAGCCCGCGTCGGCGTGGCGGGCGACGCCGATGCCGGGGTCGCCGGTGAGCACGCGCTCCAGGCGCTCGCCGCCTGCTCGGTGCCGTCGGCGACGATCACCATGCCGGCGTGCAGCGAGTAGCCGATCCGACGCCGCCGCCGTGGTGGAACGACACCCAGGTCGCGCCGATGCGGCGTTGAGCAGCGCGTTCAGGATCGGCCAGTCGGCGATGGCGTCGGAGCCGTCCTTCATCGCCTCGGTCTCGCGATTGGGGGAGGCCACCGAGCCGCAGTCGAGGTGGTCGCGGCCGATGACGATCGGCGCCTTGACCTTGCCGGTCGCGGACCAGCTCGTTGAACGCGGCCCGAACCGCGCGCGCTCGCCGTAGCCGAGCCAGCAGATGCGCGCCGGCAGGCCCTGGAACGGCGACGCGCTCCGCGCGCCAGCGCGATCCAGCGGGCGAGGCCGGCGTCGTCGGGGAACAGCTTCGAGCACGCCTCGTCGGTGGCGCGCGATGTCGTCGGGGTCGCCGGACAGCGCGGCCCAGCGGAACGGGCCCTTGCCCTGGCAGAACAGCGGGCGGATGTACAGCCGGCACGAAGCCCGGGATAGTCGAAGCGCGTCGCGCACGCCCGCCGGCGCCGGCCTGCCCGCGCAGGTTGTTGCCGTAGTCGAAGGCGACGGCGCCGCGCCTGCTGCATCGTCAGCATGGCCGCGCACGTGCGTCGCCATCGAGGCGATCGAAGCGCTTGATGTAGTCCTCGGCGATCGCCGGCGCGCAGGGCGGCGCGCTCGCTCGAGGATGCCTGCGGAACGTACCGCTCAGCGGATCGTGCGCCGAGGTCTGGTCGGTCACGCAGTCGGGGATCGACGCCGCGCCGACCAGCTCCGGGAGACGTCGGCGGCGTTGCCGACGAGGCCGATCGAGACGCGCGCTTCCCGCTCGCTGCGCCGCGTCCGCGCGCGCAGCGCGTCGTCGAGCGTCGGGCGCCACTCGTCGAGGTAGCGGGTTTCGAGCCGCCGCTGGATGCGCGCCGGCGTCGACCTCGACGGCGAGGCAGACGCCGCTCGTTCATGGTCACCGCCAGCGGCTGCGCGCCGCCCATGCCGCCGAGCCCGCCGGTCAGCAGCCAGCCTGCCGGCGAGCGTCGCCGCCGAAGTGCTGTCGCGCGCGCTCGGCAAGGTCTCGTAGGTGCCCTGCAGGATGCCCTGCGTGCCGATGTAGATCCACGAGCCGGCCGTCATCTGCCCGTACATGGTCAGGCCCGCGCCTTCGAGGCGGCGGAACTCTCCGGCGTGGCCCAGTGCGGCACCAGGATCGAGTTGGCGATCAGGACCCGCGGGGCGTCCTCGTGGGTCGGAACAACGCCGACCGGCTTGCCCGACTGCACCAGCAGCGTCTCGTCCGCGCCGAGCCGCTCGAGGGTCGCGACGATGGCGTCGGAAGCGTGCCCAGTTGCGCGCCGCCTTGCCGGTGCCGCCGTAGACGACCAGCTCGTCGGGTCGCTCGGCGACCGCCGGGTCGAGGTTGTTCATCAGCATGCGCTTGGCCGCCTCGGCGTCCCAGCTCTTCGCCGTGCGCGACGTGCCGCGCGGCGCGTGCACCGGCGACGCGGGCTTGACCGCCATGTGCATCGGCCGGCCGTCGCGCGCGAGCTCGCCGGCGATGTCGCAGGAGCAGGCGTACTTGTCGCGTTCGCGCTGGATGATCTCCGCGTCGTTCATGGCTGCCGCGCATCGTAGTATGGGTTTGCTGGTCCGGCGCGGAAAAGCCGCGGCGCGCGCGCCCGCGCAATCGCGCGATCGCGCCGTGATCGGCGACACGCGAGCCGTCGCGTCGGCACCGGCGACGTCGCGAGTGCCGCGTGATCCACGACGCGCGCGCCGACGAGCGCGCGGCGCGCCGCGACGTGGCTGTCGTGCCATGAGTAGACAGCGGCCGCGACGACACCCCGGTCGCGTCGGCGCCGCGCGCGCTCGATGTGGCGCAGCCGCTCCGCACCGTGCCGGGCAGCGCCGCGTCCGGTCGCGCCACGACGCCGTCGCCCCGCGTCTCGAGGTGCACGGCGCGGGGGCGATCTCCGTCGATGGGCGCCCCTCGCACGGCACGCGGTTCCGCGCCGGACCGGCAAACCCAAGCTGGCGAAACTATTGTCCGCCCGGCTGCGCGGGCGTGATAACGTCGATCGGGGTCGCGACATGGCGAACGACGATCGCTCATCCGGCGCCAACAAGCCTCCAGCCGCGCCGCCGAGGCCGGCGGGAAAGTCCCGGTCGGTGGCTCCCCCGCCGCCGCGGCGGGCGCAGGGTGCCGTGAAGGCCCAGCGCGCGGCGCCTCCGCCGCCCCCGGTGCGTAGCGTGGCGCCGCCCTTGCCGCCGCCGCCGCCGGCCCGTCGTCCGGCCGTGCCGCGCAGCGATCCCCACACCGCGCCGCCGCCTTCGCCGCGCAGCGATCCGAAAGCGGCCGCGTCGCCGGTCGCCCCGCCCGCCGCGCCCGCGGGCGCGGCGGCCCAGCATCTCAAGACCCAGATCGGCTTCGCCGCGCCGCCGGCGGGCGGCGGCGCGCCCGCCGCCGCGGCCGCGCCGCCGCCCGTCGATCCGCGCGTCGAGCAGGCAGAGTCCGTCGTGGCGTCGTGCGAGGCGGAGCTCGCGAAGGGCGCGGAGCCGCTGCGCGCCGGGCGTCTCCACTACGAGATCGCACGCCTGTGCGAGGATCCGCTGCGCGACAATGCGCGCGCCGCCGAGCATTACCAGAAGGCGCACGCCACGGCGCCCGATCTGGTGCCGGCCATGCGCGGGGCGCGGCGCACGCTGATCGCGGAGAAGAACTACCAGGCCGCGCTGCCGCTGTTCGACGCGGAAGCGCGCATCACCAGCGATCCGCGGCACAAGGCGCTGCTTCTGTACGAGAAGGGACGACTGCTCGAAGATCAGATGGCGCAGAAGCGCCAGGCGCGCGACGCGTACGCCGCGGCCATCGAGCTCGCCAAGGACGATCCCACGCTGCTCAAGACGGTGGAGCGCGCCGACGCCCAGGCCGAGGCCTGGGACGATCTCGAGCGCATCTACGAGCGCGAGGCGCAGGCGGCCCAGGGCGACGCGCGGTTGAAGGCCGCACTGATCGCGGACCGCGCGCGGCTGGTCGAAGCGAAGAAGGGCGACGCGGGCGCCGCGACGGAGCTGTACCAGGCGGCGCTCGGCGCCGATCAGCACGCGCCCGGCGCGCTCGCGGCACTCAAGCGGCTGCTGTACGCCGCGCGCCGCTGGCGCGAGCTGGTGGCCGTGCTCGAGCAAGAGGCGGCGCAAGCGGGCGATCCGGCGGTGCGCGCCATGGCGCTGTACCGCGCGGCGCGCGTGGAGGCCGATCGCATGGGCGATCTCGAGCGCGCCACCGCGCTGCTCGAGCGCGCCTCTGCCGACAAGCCGGACGACTCGATGCTGCTCGAGGAGCTCGCGCGATTGTACGAGCTGGGCAAGCGCTACGACGCGCTCGCCGGCGCGTTCGAGCGGCTGGTCGCGCACGCCGAGGGGCCGGCGCAGAAGGTCGGGCTGATGCACCGCATCGGCCAGATCGCCGAGGAGCGACTCGGCGACGATACCCAGGCGCTTCGCTGGTACGGCCAGGCGCTGGCGCAGGATCCGACCTACGTCCCCGGGCTGCAGGCGCAGGGCGCGCTGTTCGCGCGCCGCCAGCAGTGGGCCGAGCTGGTCGCGATGCACCTGGCCGAGGCGGACGCGCAGACGGACAGCACGCGTCGCGCGGCGGCGCACGCGCGCGTCGCGGAGATCTACGAGAGCCAGCTGGGCGCGCCGGGCAAGGCCGTCGAGCACCACGCCCGCGCGCTCGGCATGGCGCCGGGCTACGGGCCGTCGTTCAAGGCGCTGTCGCGGCTGTACGCGGAGGCTGGCAAACATCGCGAGCTGGTCGAGCTGTACGAGCGCGCCGTGGAGGGCGCGCCCGACGCCGAGACGCGCGTCACGTATCTGTTCAAGATCGGACGCCTGCACGAGGATGCCCTGGGCGCGCCGGCGCTCGCGCTGGCGGCGTACCGGCGGGTGCTCGACGTCGAGCCCGGACACCTGGGCGCGATCCACGCGATGCAGCGCGCCGCGGAGCGCGCCGCGGAGTGGAAGGAGCTGGTCGTCGCGCTCGAGCTCGAGGCCGGCGTGGTCAAGGATGCCGTGCGGATCTGTGCGCTGCTGAATCGCGCCGGCGAGATCTGCGACGAGCGCCTCGACGATCGCGAGGGCGCGCTGATGCGCTACCGCAAGGTCATCGCGCTCGACCCGCGCTACGCCCCGGCGCTGTCGAGCCTGGGCCGGCTCTACTACAAGGCCGCTCGCTGGGAGGAGCTGATCGAGGTCTATCGCAAGGAGCTCGACATCACGCCGCGCGGGCCGGCGTCGGCGGCGCTGCTCTACAAGATCGGCGAGCTCGGCGAGGAGCGTCTGGGCAACGACGAGCGCGCCATCGCGGCGTACCGCGAGGCGATCGAGGCCGATCCGTTCCACGCGCCGGCGCTGCACGCGCTCGGGCGCAAGCTCGCCGAGCGCGGCAACTGGCAGGAGCTGTGCAAGCTGCTCGAGCTCGAGGTGAGCGGGCTGAAGGACGAGGAGCTCAAGGCCCGCGCCGCGTTCCGCGTGGGTGAAGTGTACGAGAACCGGCTGCTCCAGGTGGACAAGGCGCTGGTCGCCTACGAGCAGGCGCTCGCGTCGGTGCCCGACTTCCGCCCGGCCCTCGACGGCCGCGTGCGCCTGCTCACGCTGGCGCGCGACGACAAGCGTCTGGTCGAGGCGCTCGAGCGCGAGGTCGCGACCGCCAAGGATCCCGGCATGGCGATCGCCGCGCTGCTCCGCCAGGGGGAGGTGCTGCGCGACCAGCTCGACGAGCCCGCGCGGGCGATGCAGTGCTTCGAGGCGGTGCTCGAGCGCGATCCCGGGCATCTCGGCGCGCTGCGCGCGCTCGAGCCGCTCTACGCCGAAGTCGGCGCCTGGGAGAAGCTCGTCCGCGTGTACGCGACCGAGGCGCGCGTGCTCACCGACGCGCCGGCGCGGGTCGCGGCGCTGTGCGAGCTCGCGCGGTTGCAGGAGTCGAAGGAGCTCGCGAGCGTCGATCAGGTGCGTCAGACCTACTTCGCGATCCTGCAGCTGGTGCCGTCGGATCTGTACGCGCTCACGGCGCTCGAGCGGATCGCGCTCGCGACGCAGGATCACCAGCTGCTCGCGCACGTGGACGCCAAGCTCGGCGCCGCCGCGGGCGATCCCACGCTGGTTGCCGCGCATCACACCCGGCTCGCCGAGACGCTGGAGCTGACGTCGGACCCGGCGGCGCTCGAGGTCTACCGCGCAGCGCTGGCGCGCGATCCCGAGAACATCGCCGCGGCGCGCGGGCTCGGCCGCATCGCCAAGCAGCGCGAGGACGCCGAGCTGCTCGAAGAAGCGGCCGAGCGCGAAGCGCGCGTGGTGCGCGACGTGGCCGCCGCCGCGGACTTGCTCGTGCTCGCCGCCGAGCTGCGCGGGCGCCGTCAGGACCTCGAGGGCGCGGCGCGCGCCCTCGAGCGCGCCGTCGAGCTCGATCCGGATCACCGCGTCGCCGCCGAGCAACTGCTGCGCATGACGCTCGTCCTGGGTCAGCCCGATCGCGCCATCGACGCGCTGGTACAGGCCGCGCAGCACGCGACGTTGCCGCCGCGCATCGGCGCGCTGTGGGCGGGCGTCGCGAGCGTGTTCGCCGATCACAAGCAGGACGTCCCGGCGGCGCTCGCGGCGCTGCACCGCGCCGTGGAGCGGCTGCCCGGCGACGTGCCGACGCTGCTCGCGCTGTCGGACCTGTATGTGCGCGACGGGCAATCCGCCGAGGCCGTCGATCGGCTCAAGCAGGTGCTCGCGCAGTCGCCGTCCCGCGAGACGATGATCCGCGCCCACCTGGCGCTCGCCGCCATCCTCGACGAGCGGCTCGGCGACCCGCAGCGCGCCGTCGCGAGCTTGAACGCCGTGCTTTCCCAGGACGAGGGCAACCGCGACGCGCTCAAGCGCTTGCTCGGGATCCAGATGCGCCGCGGGCAGACCGAAGCGGCGGCCGCGACGGCCGCCAAGCTGGTCGGGGGCGCGCGCGATCCGGCGGAGCAGGCCGACGCGCTGACGCATCTGGCGCGGCTCGAGCGCGATCGCAAGCAGACGGAAGCGGCGCTCAAGGCCTACGAGCAGGCCGTGGCCTTCGTCGGGCCGGGCGCCATCGCCGACGAGATGCGCGAGCTGTTGCTCGAGCAGAAGCGCGCCGGCCAGCAGCCCGACTGGGCCCGCTACGTCGGCGCGCTCACGCGCTACCTCGAGCGCACGTCGCAGCCCGCGGCGGCGCAGGCGCCGGTGTACCTGGAGATGGGTCGCATCCTCGCCGACGAGATGCAGATGGCCGACCGCGCCGTGGCGACGCTGCAGCGCGGGCTCGCGCTGGCGCCGGATGACGTGCAGATCCGTACCGAGGTCGCGTCGCGGTTCAAGCGCGCCGGGCGCTACGATCAAGCGATCGCCGAGCTGCGGACGCTGCTCGATCTGGACGTGATGCGCGCCGAGACCTGGCGCGATCTTGCCGAGTCCTTCGGCGGCTTGGGCCGCACCGACGACGCGACGCTGATGTCGTCGGCGCTGGTCGCCATCGGCGCCGCGAACGATCTGGAGCGGGCCACGGTGGCGGCGCGCCCGTCGCGGGCGGCCACGGCCCAGCCCGGCAGCTTCGACGCGGTGGCGTTCCGCAATATCGACGCCCTGCCGCGCAACGACGCCGCGCTCGAGTTGCTCGCTTCGCTGGCGGAAGCGCTGCCCAAGATCCAGCCGCCCGAGCTCGAGCGCTACGGGCTCTCGTCGCGCGACAAGCTCAGCGCACGTACCGGCAATCCGCTGCGCGCGCTGTCCGATCGCGTCGCGCAGATCTTCGGCGTCGCCGAGCATGACCTGTACGTCCATCGCGCCCACTCCGGCAGCCTGGAGGTCGAGCTCACCGAGCCGCCGGCGATCCTCGTCCCGGCGCACGTGACGACGCTTCCCGAGCCGCAGCAGGTGTTCTTGCTCGCGCGCCCGCTGGCGAGCATGGCGCGTGGCATCCACGCCGTGCACAAGCTCCCGCCCGAGGCGATCGAGCTGTTGCTCGCCGCCGCCACGCGCGCCGTCGACCCCGGCTTCGCCGCCGGCCTGACCGACGAGGAGTACCTCGCCGCGCACGCGCGGCGCGTGCAGAAGGCGATGCCGCGGCGCGGCCGTCGCGCCATGGAGGAAGCGGCGCAGGTCTACGCCGGCGCGGCGCGCACGGACTTCGCCGACTGGGTGCAGCGGGCGCGGCTCACCGCCGGACGCGCCGCGGTCGTGGTCGCCGACGATCTTCCCGGCAGCGTCACGCTGGTCCGGCGCATGGAGGGCGATCTCGCCAAGCTGCAGGGCGCCGCGCTCGCGCAAGGCATGGCCAGCGTGCGCGACCTGTTGCGCTTCTGGGCGACGGACATCGCCTTCACGCTGCGACGCAAGCTGGGCATGTAGCAGATGGCGGGCGCGCCGGCGCGCGCCCGCCGCTGACGCGTCGCTACTCCTGTGGCGGCGGCGGATCCTCGAAGGGCAGGCTGTACGGCCTGTGTCCCATGCCCCGACCCATGCCCATGCCCGGGCCCATGCCCATGCCGGGCCGGTGCATCATCATCGGACCCCCGCCGCCCATCGGTCCCATCGGCCCGCCCATGCCGCGTCCCACCGAAGCGGCCAGTTTGTCACGCTGCTCGGGCTTGAGCACTGCCAGGAGCTTGCCGAGGAACTGCGCGCGCTGCTGGATGCGCTCGCCGGGCTTCTTCTCGCGGATGCCGAGATCGAGCTTCTTGGCGTCGAAGGTGTCCTTCTCGAACGCGTCGAGGATGGCGGTGGTCTTCTTCGTGATTTCCGCATGCCTGGTCGCGTCCGGGCCCTTCGGCGGCTTCGGACGCGCGGCCAGCAGCGGCTCGACCTTCTTCTGTTGATCCGCGTCGAGCCCCAGCATGCGCGTCATGCGCTCGAGCTCGCGCTTGTCGCGCTGCGCGGCGCGATCCTTGTCGCTGGGCATCTTGGCGGCGTTCGCCTTCATCTGATCTTGCTGCGCCTTGAAGCGGGTGTCGCGATCCGTCTCGCGTTTGCGCAGGTTGTCGACCAGCGTCTTGCGCTGCGTGGCGTCGAGCAGCGCGTGCAGTTGGTCGAGCTGGTCGGCCTCTTTCGCCTGCTCGGCGTCGTCGGCGGCGGCGATGGCGTCGTACAGCGGCTTCAGCTTCGCGGAGTCGATCTTGCCGGCCTTGACCTGCGCGGAGAGCTCCGTGTTCACGTCGCCCATCGCCTTCGCCATTGCCGGATCGCCGCCGCTGTCCGGCGCCTCGATCTTGTCGAGCTTCGCCTTCTGGTCGTCGGTCAGCGTGAGCTGGCGCGCGGCGTTGAAGATCTCGCCGACTCGCCCCGCGTGCATGTGAATCATCGGGGGCTTGTGCGCATCCATCGCGCGCTGGCGCTGGCGCGGACGCTGGCGCTGGCGCGCGTTCGACGCCGGCGGCGCCGCGCGCGTGGCGCTGGCGCTCTCCGCCGCGGTCGGCGTGTCGTTCTTGCCCTGCACGCAGCCCATCGCCATGGCGGCAATCGGCAGCGCGATCAAACCCAGTCTGGTGATCGTCATGGGATCCTCCTCGCGACGGAGCGCGAGCCTACTTCGGTGAGGTGCGTCCAGCAACGCCGTCCCCAGCGCCCCGATTCCCGGCTGCGGAACCCGCACTCTGGATCAAAAAGGCGCGGCCGCCGGCTTCGCCAGGATGCTCTCCAGCGCGTTCCACATCGACCGGACGTCCTGGAACCGGTCGGCGGGCTCGATGGCCAGCGCCTTGTACGCCCAGGGATCGATGGCCGCGGGCAGCTTCGGCCGACGCTCGCGCAGACTCGGACGCGAGCCGCGCTGCGCCCACTCGCACATCTCGAGCATGTTCTGCGCGCGGTGCGGCACCTCGCCGCCGAGCGCGCGGAACACAATCACGGCGAGCGAGTAGACGTCGATGCGGTGGTCGATCGCCTTCGGATCGCCGCGCCAGGCCTCGGGGGCGATGTAGCTCGGCGTGCCGGCAACCACGCCGTCGCCGGTCAGGGTCGAAGCGTCCAGCAGCTTGGCCAGCCCGAAGTCGAGCAGGCGTACGCCGCCGCCATGCTCCACGTCGATGACGAACACGTTGCTCGGCTTGAGGTCGCGATGAACGATGCCCTTCACGTGGGCCTTCTCCAGCGTGTCGACGATCGGCCTGAGCAGCGAAAGAAGCCGACCCGCCTTGATGCGCCCGCCGCGCTTCTCCGCGGCGCGCAGATAGTGCTCCAGATCCTGGCCGTGGAGCATCTCCATCACGAGGAAGAGCATGCCGTCTTCCGCGCTGCGCAAGCCGTGCACGTACACCGCGCTGGTCCCGCGAAGCCGGGCCATGGTGATCGCCTCGCGCTCCAGGCGGCGGCTGTAGTCCGGGTCGAGGGCGCGGCCGTCACCGAGGCACTTCAGCGCCACCTCGTCGCGCGTCTCCAGGTCGCGCGCCCGGTAGACCAGGCCGTGCGCGCCCTTGCCGATCTCGCGGAGGATCCTGTAGCGCTTGTCGAGGACGACGCCGGTTTCGTACGCCATGAGAAAAGGCAGGCTACCCTAGCCCCGGCATACAGGGCCGTCGACAACGCGGGTATACTCCCCGCGCCGGCCAGGCGACCGACAGATGACGAACACCTTGTCCTACCGCTTGCTGACGCCATTCGCGGCGTTCGGCGCGTTCGCCACCAACGCGGCGCTGCTCGTGGGCGGCATGGGGGTCATGCTGGGGCGGATCGGTCTGCGGCTCGGGCTGCTCCGCTTCGACCGCAGCGAGCTGCTCCGCAACATGTACAAGATGGGCGTCAAATCGCTGCCCATCGTGGTCGTGACCGCGCTCTTCACCGGCGGCATCATGGTCATCCAGGCCGCGCCGATCGTCGAGCGCTACGGCGCCCAGGGGCTGCTCGGCTGGGGCGCGGGCTTCGGCACCTTGCGGGAGATCGGCCCGCTCTTGACGGCCCTCATGATCAGCGGCCGCGTCGGCGCGAACAACACCGCCGAGCTCGGCACGATGGTCGTCACCGAGCAGATCGACGCGCTGCGCACCCTGGCCATCGACCCGATAAGCTTCCTGATCACGCCGCGTTTCATCGGCATCGTGGTCACGCTGTTCCTGTCCACGATCTTCGCCGACGTGCTGGCGCTGTTCGGCGCCGCCTACGCCGGGCTCGGCATCCTCGGCGTGGAGCCGCAGGTGTTCTACAACGGGCTGACCAGCGGCCTGCTCGGTCTGGGGGACGTGTTCCACGGATTGATCAAGAGCGTCGTGTTCGGCGTGGTGATCGCGCTCGCCAGCTGCCAGTTCGGCATGTCCACGAGCGGCGGCGCGCCGGGCGTTGGACGCTCCGTCAACGCCACAGTGGTCGTCAGCGCCGCGGGCATCTTCCTCCTCGACTATCTCGTGTCGTTCGCGATCGGCTGATCCATGGTGGCCTCCTCCAGCAGCAGCGTCGGACACATCGAGGAGGACGAGCTTCCGCCGCCGGAACGTCGCGGTCTCGCCGCCATCGGGGGCGCGGCGCTCGACCTCGTCGCCGCGGGCAAGCAGCTCTACCTCGTCTTCGTCAAGACGCTCTACTACACGTTTCGCGGCGTGCGGCAGCCCGGAGCCATCGCGCGCCAGTGCTACGAGATCGGCAACAAGTCGCTGATCTTCCTGTGCGTCGTCATGGGTTTCATCGGCATGATCCTCGTCTACCAGGCGGGCCTGCAGACCAAGCGTGTCGTGCCGGATCTGTCGCTGCTGGGCGCCACCTTCCTGTCGCTGCTCGTCCGCGATCTGGCCGCCAGCATCAGCGCGCTGATGCTCGCCACGCGTGTCGGCGCGGGCATTGCCGCGGAGATCGGATCGATGGTCGTCACCGAGCAGGTCGATGCGCTGCGCATGTGCGCCGCCGACCCGGTGGACTACCTGATCAAGCCGCGCTTCATCGCCAGCTTGATCATGACATTGATGCTGGTCGTGATCGCGGCGTGCGTCGCGTTCCTCACCGGCATGTGGACCGGTTACACGTTCTTCGGTATCACGCCGACCATCTTCGTGAACCTGAGCCTGGTGAGCAAAGGCGACCTCATCATCGGCGTCACCAAGTGCATCGCCTACGGCGCGGCCATCCCCGTCGTCAGCGGTTACTGCGGCCTGTCGACGTTCGGCGGTTCGGAAGGCGTCGGCTGGGCCACCACGCGCGCCGTCGTCAACTCGTCGCTCGCCGTCATCATCTTGAACTTCTTCATCAGCGGCGCCGGCTACCTGATCTTCGGCGGCTGACGCACACACGATCGACACGAGGGAACGGGGAAGGGGGAAGGGGATGCCGGTCCGGCGCGGCACACGGCGCGCAGCGCTCGCGCTCGGCGGCGCGGTCGTCGTGCTGGCGTGCGGCACCGGCACATCCGGCTTGGACGGCGGCGCCGGACCCCGTTGCGCGCCCGTGCAGTGCGGCCCGGACGAGCACTTCTGCGCCGCGAACCTGTGCGCACCAGCGGGGACGTCGTGTCCGGCGATCGGGCCCCCGTGCGCCGCACGCTGCGGCAACACGGTGTGCGGCGCCGGCCAGCGTTGCTTCGGCGGGTGCTGCGTGGCGTCCGGGTCCGACGCCAGCGCGTGCGATGTTTCATGCGGTCAGGACGCCGAGGGCGTGGGTAGCTGCAACATCTTCTTCGGCTGGGCCGTGTCCTGGATGCAGCCGTGCCAACCCATCATCGGGTGCGCGTGCCGAGGCGCGGATTGCAAGGCGCTCTACCGCTCGCAGGCGGCGTGCCCCGGCTCGCTGTGCCTCTGACGTCCGGCTCGCGCTGCGCAGGGATGTCGCTCCGCGGGATACCGCGCCGGACCGGCTACTGGATGGTGATGCCCGCCGGACGGTGCGAGCACCAGGTGTAGCAGCACTCGTTGAAGCCCTGTTGCCGCTTCTGCCAGGTGTACTGCGCATCGAACGGTGCGCCCTTCGGCGACGCGAACACGGCCGTCGCCGGCGGCCTCAGCGCGAGGGGGCAGCGCTCGAACGGCGCGCTCGCCGGCTCGCTGGTGCCGCTCTCGAGCGTGTACGTGCACCAGTGCTCACGGAAGGCGAGCACGTCGTTGCAGCCGTTGTTCTCCGGGATCTCCGTCGGCGGCACGACCGCGAGCTTCGAGCAGCGGCTGTAGCAGCACGCGTTGCCCGGCGGCGCGCGCAGCCGGATGTGACGCGTGTAGTCGGCGTCGAACCCGGCCACGCCCGGCTCCGGATCGATCTCGCCGGCGTGGTCGTCGACCGCGTCCGGGCAATCCGAATAGGGCGCGGCCGCCGGCTTGCTCGACTCGCGCGGCAGGAGCTCGTCGCAGAAGAACTCGCGGGCCTCGTCCACGCCACACACCGGCTTCACACCGTGCGGATCCGTCGCCGACTTGGCGAGCTTGTCGTCGTGGCTGCAGCCCGCCGAGAGCGCCAGCAGCGCCGCGGCCGACGCCAGGGCGCGACGGACGCGCCGGGTTCGGGGTGTGGGCAAGACGAGCATTTTCGCGGAGCGCGGGACGCGCGCGCAACTTCCGCGAGCAAGCCGTGTGCCACGCACCCCTGCAGACCGCGCCGTCGAATGGATGTTGCCGGTCAGTCGCGGAACCCCAATGGCGGCACATGCTGTGCCAGCCCCGCGACACCCCGGCCCTCCGCGACGTATGCTCCGCCCCGTGTCTCTTCCGCCCTCTCCCGCGCCGCGGCGTCGCGCGCTCGTGCGAGCCGCGCTTGCGGCGATCACACTGTCCGGCTGCGTCGGCGGCCGAGCCGCGGTCGGCCCGGACACGCGCCGGGCCGCGGCGACGGTGCGCTGCGTCCGGGCCGAGCCGGCGTGCCGCGACGCGGCCGCCTGCGGCCGGGCGTGCGACGCGGGCAACCTCGAAGCGTGCGTCAGCGTCGTGGATCGCGCGGGCGATTCTCGAGATCTCGTCCGGCGACGCGGAGCGCGCGCGCCAGACGCTGGTGCGCGCGTGCGGCTCCGGCCCGGCCTGCGGCTGCTATTTCCTCGCGGAAGCCCCGGTGAGCGGCACCTCCGACGACGATCGCGTGCACCTGCTCGGGCGCTCGTGCGACGCGGGTTCCATCGAGGGGTGCGACGCGCTGTACGAGGCGGAGCTCGCGCGCTGCAACGCCGACCCTCCCGACCTGCGCGCGTGCGACGTCGCGCGCGCGCTGCCCGCTGCAACCGCCACCAGCAGCGGCGCGCCTCCGGCCTGGACCGGTCGGCTCGGGCGCCGCTGGTTCACGGGGTGCTGGCGCCGCGCCCTGCGCCAGCCCGACGAGCCCGCCCTGTTCTGCTTCGAGAACACGCGCACCTTCGTGTGGCTGCCGCGAGGCGGCTGGGACGCGTTCGACGTGAGCTGGACGCTCCAGGGGCTGCGCGGCGCCTGGGCGGGGCACGTCGGCAACCTGCGTGAGCTGAAGCTCGAGCCGCGTGGCGAGCCGGACACGGTCTGGTTCCAGGAGCTCGACGTCGAGTACGGCTGGGGCGAGCTCAGCCGGTCCTGGGGGCACCCGGGAACGCTCGAGCGCCTTCCCCCGGCACGCACGCGGGAGCTCGAGGCGGTGGTGCAGCGGCTGCCGTCGATCCAGAGCGTGTGCGACGCCGCGACCCGGTGCGCCGACGCCGCCGGCCGGCAGCTCGAGGAGCCCGGCCCGCTCGGAGCCCCCGCAACGCCGGCGCGGGCGCCCCGGCTCCCGAGCCTGCTGACGTGCCGCGCCGCCGCCGCCCGCAGCATCGCCAGCTACGCCTGGCACGGCATCGTCGCGACCGCCCGGGGCGTCGCGCCGCCCAGCGCGCCCGCGTCCTGCCGCGACGCGATCGGTCGCTGATCCCGCGCATCCGACTTGCGCCGCCCCGGTCCGCTGAGGTACACCCCCCGGCCTGCCCGGCGGGACAGCCCGCCAAAGCACCCTCGCGAAGGTGGCGGAACTGGCAGACGCGCCAGATTCAGGTTCTGGTGGGGTAACACCCGTGGAGGTTCAAGTCCTCTCCTTCGCACTGAACGTCCCGTGCCGGTAGAGGTCCAACCGCGGGCTCTCCCGGTCTGCCGGACTTCGGCCTCATGAGCGGCGTGAGGCGTCCATGGATCGAGAGGCACGACCGGGGCGGGAGTATTCGCCGCCGGCTCAAGTCCTCTCCTTCGCACTGAACGTCCCGTGCCGGTAGAGGTCCAATGAAAACGAGTCCTGCTCCCTCCGTTGCGCCACGGAATACTCCACGTGCCCGTCGAAGTGCATCGAGCCCCAAGGCACATGCATCCAGCGTTGCATCATGAAGTCGGCGCCGCGGTGATCGTGGTGCGGCTGGGCACGCGCAGCCCGTCTGCCGCTTGATGTCGGCCCGGCGCGGAATCCCTCACCGCGCCGGGGCGGCGCGTAGCGCGCCGGAGAGCAGCTTCGCCAGCGCGCTCTCCGACGCGCCGGCGTCGCGAGCCGTGATCAGCATGTCCTCGACCGCGATCGCGACGGCGTCGCCGTCGCCCTTGCCGGCGGCGTCGATGGCTGCGTTCGCGAACTGCACGGCGGCGACCGCGGACAAGCAGCGGCGCTGCGACCCCTCTCCGCCGGAGTCGCGACGGCACGCCTGCCCAGGGGCCGTTCCGTCGGGCTCGAACGCGATGTCGAGATTTGTCGCGTGCTGCGGCAGCCAGGTTGCCTCGTCGCTTCCAAGCTTGCGCAGCGCCGACCCGACCTTGCGCACACTCGCCGACGGCGCGGCGGCGAGAGCCAGCGGGAGCACGCCGGTGACGATCGCCCGTTCGAGTCCCGGTCGCTGCTCCTTCGTGGACGTGGCGAGCGCCGCCGCGAGCTCTCGCGCCATCGCGTCGCGCTGGGCGGCGGGCAACCAGCGGAGCAAGCCCTGTGCGACGCCGCGCACGGTGGCGTCGCCATCTTCCCGCGCCAAGGAGCGCGGCGCCCGGGCGCGATCGAGCAAGGCGTCCCCGAGGCGGATCGCGAACGCGAGAACGTCGGCGCGGGCGACGCCGGCGTTCGTAGCGTCGCCCAGCACGGCACCTATCGGTGTCTCCGGAACGGCCGCGGTCGCGCCGTCACCCATGCTCTTGCGTCCCGCCTTGATCAGCGTGTCCGGATCCGGCGGCGCGGACGCGAACTGCGCGACCGCGACACCGGCCAGGCCGCGCTCGCAGCGGCGCATGCAGGCCGCCTCGTCGTGCGCCTCGGCGCAGCCGCCGCACGCGCCAGCGGAGACCGCCGCGTCCAGGTTGTGCGTCACCACGTTCCCGACGTGCCCGTACGGCATGCGCCCGAGCTCGTGGGCGAAATCGAGAACGTTCTGCCGCGCCTCGCCGGCGAGCACCTTGGACGCCGCGCGCAGCGCGCGCGGCGCGAGCTCCCGCCCCACACGGTCCTGCACCAGCTGGGCGAGTCGCGTGCCGTCGGCGTCCGCGGTGCGCCCGAGGTCGGTAGCGACGCGTGGACGCTCCGCGTCGGTGACCCAGCCGTCGAGCGCCTTGAAGTACGCGGCGATCAGCGGATGCGGGTCGGGCTTCGCCGCCGGAGGGGGAGGTGGAGCGACGGGAGGTATCGGCGGTGCCGCGAGAACGGGAACCGGCGCGGCGGTCGCGGGCGCCCGGGGAGGCGGGGGCACGGCCTCTCGCGGCGCGCTCTGCGACACGGCCGGCGTCGAAGATGCGCCACAAGCGGCGCACAGCAGCGCCACGCCCCCCAACGCCGCCCAACGCATCGCCGGAGCGTACCGTCGTAGCGTCGGCGCCGCTACGACGCGCCGGTGCACACGGTGTCCGGCTGCTAGCCCCGCCGACGCCTGCGTGACATCCCGAGCAGCGCGCCCGTGAGCAGCAGCCAACTCGCGGCGCCGCGGTGCTGGCCGGGGAGGCTGCACCCGCAGCCGCCGTCGTCGCTCGACGAGCCGGAGCTCTTTCCGCCGCTGCCGGCTGCACCGCCGGTGCTTGTGCTGCCCCCCGTGTTGCCGCCGGCCCCCGCGTTGCCCCCAGAACCGCCGGCGCCGCCCGCGCCCGCACCGCCGCCCGAGCCCGCGCCACCGCCAGTGCCCGCCCCGCCGCCAGTGCCCGCCCCGCCGCCAGTGCCCGCCCCGCCGTCCGCGCCCGCGCCACCGCCCGCACCTGCGGCTCCGGCATCGCTAGTGCCGGACGGCGACCCGATTCGCAGTATCTTCTTGCTGGCCTGGAAGCCCGCGTACTGCACGCTCGCGGATACCCACGCCACGCAGCTCGCGGACGTGCCGCTTTCATAGCCCGCGGGTAGGGTGTCTTGGTTCCAGGTCGCGCCGCCATCCGCGGTGCGCCAGATCTCGTTCTGCTGCGTGTTGGTCTTCACCAAGGAAATCGCCTCGGTGGCACTGTGGAACGCCCAACCCCGGGAGCTGCGCTTGCCGGTGCCAAACATCGTCGTGTTCCAGCTCGTCCCGCCGTTGGTGGTCTGGAAGACTTGGAAGAGCTGCGCGTTTTGCGCCAGACCGAAATTGGTGTCGAAGAACGCCACGCTGTTGGCAATGCCGATCGTGGGATTGAATTGAGGAGTCCAACTGGTTCCGCCGTTGTCACTGCGGTGGATGCCTCCGCTGCCGTCCGAAAATCGAATGTTGCTGTCGAGCAAGAAGACGGACGCCTTGTTCGGGTATCCCGACACGTCGGTCTCCGTCCAGGTCTGCCCCGCATCGACGGTCTCGTACAGGTGATCCACGGTATCGAGGGAGCGACCGATCAGGTAGCCGGCCGTGGCGGAGTAGAAGCGCACGGAGGTGCCCAGCGACGCGCCAAAGGGCAGGGATTGCCCGGGCGTCCAGGTCGCGCCGCCGTTGACGGTGTGCAGCACCGTTTGTGTGCTCTGGGAGGACACGGGGTTGCCGATGATGACGAACCCCGTCTGCTCGTCGAAGAAGTGGAACGCCGTTGCCGTCTGGAAATTCGCGAGAGGAATGTCCGTCCACGTCACACCGGCATCGACCGTCTTGCGGATCGTGCCGTTGCTGATGAACCCGACGCTCTCGTCGAGAAACTGCATCCCAGCGCAGGCTTCCTGGTCAGTGCTCACCTCCGTCCACGTTTCGGCGGCGGCCGAGGCCGACAGCAGCAGGACGGGGGTCATCCCCAGCAGGATGGATGTGAGGTTCCGAAGCGTCATGGAGCACTCCCTCTCGCGTGCGGACCCAGCAATCGTCCAGGCCCACCCTGCACAGTGCACGCTGGCCACTGCGGGAAACACCCCACGTTCATGGGGTTACGTTCTCGGCCCAAGCGTCGCCCGCTCATCTGGTCCGCGAGCTCGCGCGCGGCGGGCCGGCGACGGCGTCCAACATCGCGCTGCGCGGCGATCTCGTCCGCCGCGCAGCGCGACGTTGCTCCGGCGCGGAGGCGTTGGTGCCGAGGGACCCTACGACTTCACGATGGAGCCAACGGGGCTCGTATGGCCGCCCGCCGACGGCTCACTGCCGGCCTGCCTGCCCTGCGCGCATGGAGCGCGCCCCGGACCGCGACGATTCCGCGCAGGATCGGCATCCTACCGGAAATCAGGCCCCCGCTTGACGGCGCCGGGTCCCGGCGGTCCCTTTCAGCAAGATGAAGTGGAGTCGGGGACTTGCCGCCGTCGTGTTCGCGCTGGCGTTGCTGCTGCTCGCGTGGCCCGCGCGCGCCGCCGGCTCGAGCTACGTCCATATCCGTATCGCCGGCGTGATCAACCCGGTCAAGGTCCGCTACGTCGAGGAGGCCCTGGCCCTGGCCAAGCGAGAGCAGGCGGGCTTCGTCCTGGTGTCGATCGACACCCCCGGCGGGCTCGTGAGCTCGATGGAGGAGATCACGAGCGCGTTCGCCAACGCCGATCTGCCGGTCGTGGGCTTCGTCGAGCCGACCAGCGCGCAGGCGACCAGCGCCGGAGCGTTCATCCTGCTCTCGACCGACATCGCGGCGATGGAGCCGCACACGCGCGTCGGCGCCGCGCACCCCGTGGGCAGCGAGGGCAAGGACCTCGGCAAGGTGATGAACGAGAAGGCGACCAACAGCCTGGTGTCGCTGGCGCGGTCACTCGCGCAGCGGCGCGGGCGACCGGAGAGCTTCGCCGACTCCATCGTGCGCGACGCGGCGAGCTACACCGCCGAGGAGGCGAAGGATCTCGGCGCGATCGAGATCCTGGCCGACAACCGCGCCGACCTGATGAAGAAGCTCGACGGTCGCAGCATCGAGATCCACGGCCGCAACGTGAAGGTTTCCGCGCGCGGCGCCAAGGCCATCGAGCTGCCGATGTCGATGCCCGAGAGGCTGATCGACCACCTCGCCGATCCGACCATCGCGTCGATGCTGATCTCGCTCGGCACGCTCGGCATTCTGTACGAGCTCGCGTCGCCGGGGATCGGCGCGGCGGGCATCGTCGGCGTGGTCAGCCTGCTCACCGGGCTCGCGGCGATGAGCGTGCTGCCGCTCGAGCTCGGCGGCGTGCTGCTGCTGATCGCGGGCTTCGTCGCGATCGGCGTGGAGATCAAGATCCAGAGTCACGGCGCGCTCGCCGTCGGCGGCGCGGTCTCGATCCTGCTCGGGGCGCTGTTGCTCGTGGACAAGGCGCGCTATTTCGGCGCCGTGCAGCTCATCGACTGGCGTGTGTTCGCGCCGTTCATGATCCTGACGACGGGCGCGTTCGTGCTGCTCGCGACGCTGGCGATGCGCGCGCGGCGCGGGCGATTCCAGACCGGCGTCGAGGCCCTGGGCGGGCGCCACGGCAGCGCGAAGTCCGGCTTCGAGCCCGACGGCGACCGCTATGCCGGCAGCGTATTCGTCGACGGTGCGCGCTGGCGGGCCGTCGCCGACGAAGCCATCGATGACGGGGACAGTGTGGAGGTCGTGTCTGTGCTCACCGAGCCGACGCGCCTCGAAGTAAAGCGTAGCCAGAAAGGAACGACGTAATGGATGCGGATGTTGTCTTGATCGGGTTTGCCACCATCGTGGCCATGGTCTTCATCGTGTTGGTGAAGTCCATCAGGGTGGTCAACGAGTACGAACGCGGTGTCGTCTTCCGCCTCGGGCGCGTCGATCCGGGCAACCTCAAGGGCCCCGGGCTCCGGCTGCTGGTGCCGTTCATGGACAAGATGTTGAAGGTCGATCTCCGGACGGTGACGCTGGACGTGCCGCCGCAGGAGGTCATCACCAAGGACAACGTGACCATGAAGGTCAACGCTGTTGTGTACTTCAACGTGATGAACCCGGTGGACGCCGTGATCAAGATCGCGAACCACTTCGTGGCGACGTCGCTGTACGCGCAGACGACGCTCCGCAACATCCTCGGCCAGCACGAGATGGACGAGATCCTGGCCGAGCGCGAGAAGATCGGGCGGGCGCTCCAGCGCATCATCGACGAGGCCACGGACGCGTGGGGCGTGAAGGTCAGCGCCGTGGAGATCAAGGACATCGAGCTGCCCGAGGTCATGCGCCGGGCGATGGCGCGTCAGGCGGAGGCCGAGCGCGAGCGTCGCGCCAAGGTGATCGCCGCCGACGGCGAGTTCCAGTCGGCGCAGAAGCTGATGGAGGCCGCCGAGGTCCTGGCCAAGAGTCCGTCGGCGCTCCAGCTGCGCTATCTGCAGACGCTGGTGGAAATCGGCGTGGAGAACTCGACCACGGTGGTGTTCCCGCTGCCGATGGATCTGGTCGGCCCGTTCAAGGAGCTGCTCGACCGGCGGGTGAGGGCGTCACCCGCCTGACAGCGCCCGAATGCCGGTCCGGCGCGGAATCCCGCAGGCCGGCAGCAGAAATCCGGAAACTGGTCGCCGCGCCTGCCGAACAGGGCGCATGACTACGCTGAACCGCTTCTCCACGTGCTCGATCCTCCTCGCCTTCGCGTCGCTCGCCGGCGCCGCGCCCGCCGTCGCGCAGACGGCGGGCGTGCTGCCGCCGCAGCCCGTCGGCCCGGCCCAGCCCGCCGCGCTTCCCGCGCCGCAGGCCGACGCGGTCGCGCCCGGCACGGCGGCGGTGCCGGGCTCGCACCCGCGGCCCGGCACGGTCGTGCCGGTGCTGCGCGCCGGCATGTTGCTCGCCGGCAAGGGCACGATGCGCGACGAGTGCTCGGCGACCGACGGTAGCTGCGGCGGTACCGTCAGCGCCGACTACGACGACAAGGCCGACTTCGCCCTGGCTGCCGACGGCCTCTACCAGGCGTCGCGCAAGTTCCGCTTCGGGCTGGGCGGCCTGCTGGTGACGGCGCCGGCGTACAAGCTCCCCGACGGCAGCACCTTCCGCTCCGGTACCGAGTCGTCGTTCATGGGCGTCCTCGAGGGCTACTTCCCGACCTCGCCGAACTTCGCCTTGACGCTGCGCGGCTCGTTCGGCGCGATGCTGCTGTTCCCCGGCGCCGACCACCAGCAGGCGATCGACGACGCCCAGCACTCTTGCGACGGGAGCGCGGCGAACTGTCACGTGGGGCTGGGCCCGTTCATCGGCCCCACCGGCGGCGTCGGCGTGGGCATGGTGATCGGCTTCAGCGACGTGCGCATGCGCATCGACCTGCAGAGCCAGGCCTACAGCATGAAGATCCAGTCGCTCGACGCGTCCGCCGGCGCGGAGCACGTCTCGTTCTCCGAGACCATCACCGGCAGCCGCGTCTGGGCGATGGCCGGCGTGGAGCTCTAGCTGGCGCGCGGCGACCGCAGCGCCCGTCAGATCGCCGACGGCCCGCTGGAGGTCGCCGGCGATTTCCGGTGGAAGCAGCAGCTCCGTCGTGTCCGTGAGTCCGCCGAAGCGCGCCTCGAAGGCTGGCGCGAGCTTCGCGTACGGCGCCGAGACGCAGAACTCGTCGAGCACGTCGTCCGGCACCGTGGCGGCCATGTCGCTCCAGCGGCCGCTCCGCGACATCGCGTGCAGCTCGTCGCCGAGGGCGCTCCAGCCGGACAAGTCGAGCACCGGACGGTACGTCGGTGTCGAGGCGTAGAAGGCCACGCGGTAGCGGATCACCTCGCGCATGCTCGCGATGGCGTCGTCGTTCGGGCCAGTCGCGACGAAGCCGCCGCCACACACCTCGAAGTCGGCGCGATCGCGCCCGGTGCGCTCGAGGCCGCGCGCGATCGCCGGCATCACGACCTCGCGCAGGTAGCGGCCCGTGCAGAAGCCGTGCAGGCGGATGCCGTCGGCGTAGCTCGCGACCTCCTCGATCATGTGCGGCCGCACCGCGGCGACCTGGACCGGTACGCGCGGCAAGCCGCCCTTCGACGGCGAGAACTCCGGCGTCATCAGCGAGAGCTGGTAGTGCTCGCTCTTGTAGGCGAGCTTGTCGCCGTGCTCCCACGTATCCCAGATCGCGCGGAGCGCCCCGACGTACTCCCGCATGCGCGCCGCCGGTTTGTCCCAGGTCATGCCGAAGCGCCGCTCGATGTGCGCCTTGACCTGCGTGCCGAGGCCGAGGCTGAAGCGTCCGTCGCTCGCCGCCTGGAGCGTCGAGGCGCTGGTCGCCACGACCGTCGGGCTGCGCGGGAAGGCGACGGCGATGGCCGTGCGCAGGCCGATGCGATTGGTCGCGAGCGCCGCCGCGCCGAGCGCGATGAATGGATCGACGTTGATCTCCGGGATCGCGAGGGCGTCGAAGCCCGCCGCTTCAGCGCGCGCCGCCGCTTCGGCGTAGTCCCGCAGTCGCTCGGAGTGGAAGAAGGCCTCGACGCGCATGCGGCCCGCGTACGTCCGCACGGCGCGAGGCGCAAGCCGTCACGTGTCGGGCTCGGCGTTCCAGGCCGTGGCCGCCATCACGGCGTCCTCTACCGTCGGCTCGATCGCCCCGGAGCGCTCCATGCTCACCGACCGACCCGTGGCTGGATCGCGGACCGACACCCGCACGATCGTCCGCGCCCGCGTGGTCGGCTCGCGCACCACGCGCCACTCGAGCGCCCGGCCGTCGACGTCGAGCGCGGTCCACTCGCGCAGCGCACCCGTGGTGGCGGCGGGCTTGGCGCGGATCAGGCCGCGTACCACGTGCCGGACCAGCTCCGCGTCGGGCTCGGTGTCGTCGGGCACGTGGATGGCGAGCGCGCCGTCGCCAATCGGCGGTCCGCGCAGGGACAGGATCTGCTCCGCGTCCTCGACGACGACGACCTCGCGCCGGGCGGACCACTCGAAGGTCGCGCCGTCCATCGTGAAGGGCGTCCATTCGATCAGCGTGCCCAGCGTGCCGGGCGCAGCGGCGGGCGCCGGCGGCGGCATCGACGCCTGCGCTTCGTCCAGGCGCTCCTCGGTGTGCAGCGCCGCGACCGCGCCCCGCGCGCAGTCCGCGCAGATCCCGACCACCGGCAGCCCGACGTCATCACCGCCGCCCTCGGCGAGCGCGTGGTCCGGCTCGCCGCAGAACGAGCATCGCGCGTGCGCTCCGGCGTCACCCATGCATCGAGTGTATCACCCGCCAGGCACGCGGGGCCGGGTGCCGGTCCGGCGCGGAATCTCACGTTCCGAGGCGTGCCTTGACGTCATCCCGCGTCAGGCTCCACAGGCCGTACGCCGCGCCGGGCAGGCAACAACAGAACACGCCGGCGAACGCCCAGTAGGCGACGGTCGACTTTCGCGCCCACGGCTTGTCGCGGATCAGCCCGAAGGCGTTCACCGGCGCCCACACCAGGCCGGCCGCGCCGGACAAGCCCATGACCGCGAACGCGATGAGCTGTCCGGTCAGCTCGGCGGCGTCGTGCGCCGGCGGCAGCCACGGCAGCTTGACCGCCATGCCCAGCAGATTCAGCGCGACGGACCCGAGCGTGGCCAGATGCAGGAACGCCATCGCGAACATCAGCGCGATGTTCACCGTCACGTGCGTGCGGGCCGGATCGCCTTCCACGTCGCGGAGCATACGCGGATCGCGGCGGTCCGCGCGTCAGTACACGACGTGCTGGCACTCGGCCGGCAGCTGTACCGTCACGAGCGAGTCGCAGGAAGCGGCTTGCAGCGCGCGCTGGCACGCCTGGATGCTCTCCTCGCTGCTCGAAGCCTGGCGGTCGCAGGCGCCGTTGCAGCACGCCGTCATGTTGTCGGAGACGCACTGATCGACGGTCGCTTCCCACGGGCTCGAGAGCTTGCAATCGACGATGGCGCGGGTGCACGCGGAGTGCAGCACCGCGCCGCACTGCGTGGCGACGTCCTGGCTGTTCGGGTTCGACGACGCGCAGGCCGCGAGCGGCGGCACGAGCGCGAGGAAGACAGCGGCAAATCTCAACGTCATGCCTTCCTTGCTCGCCAGGCGGGTTCCCAGCTGGCGCTGAAGCGGCACATCGTCGGCGAGAGCGAAGCGACCCCGACGCGCGGGTGCTCGGCGCGCGCCGCGCTCAGCAGCAGCTCCAGCGCGTTCGCGGTGACGTCCGCCATCAACCGAGGGACGATGCCCACGGGGTAGCGCCAGGTGACCGACGCGCTGCTGCCTTCGATCGTGGAGGCCATGGTCGTGCCCTTGTTGACGGCGCGCAGGTTGACCTCGAGCGCGCGGATCAGCAATCGCGGCGACGCCAGCGCGATCAGCGCGCGGTAGAGGCCCGACCCGATGACGCGCGCGACGCCGCGGTTGGTCCACTCGAGCGCGCCGCGGTCGTCGCCGGGAAACAGCATGTCGGCGGTGGCGAGCCAGGTCGTTCGCGCGACCGCGCTCGGGACCCAGGCGCTCGGCAGCGGCGGGTTCTCGACCAGGTCGCGGATCTCGTCGGGGACGCTACCGGGTTCGAAGGCGACGGGTTGTTGGAGCAGCCACGACCGGACGACCGCGCCCTTCACGCGACAGCCAGGGTGGGAGCGAAGCCCCTGCGGCAGGACGCCCAGCATGGCGGCGGCGCGCGGATAGCGCGCCGGATTCGAGCTCGGGTCGCAACGGTTCCACGCGACAGGACCGTGCCACGCGCTCGCGGCGCGACGCAACGCTCGCGGTGCTCATGCGCCCGGCACGGCCCGACGCCGCCGCAACAGCCACGCGCCGAGCGCGAATGCGGCAAACGCGGCGCCAACGCCGATCCACGTGCTCGCCGGCACGGCGCGTAGCCATTCGAACAGCTGCTCGCCGTAGTAGCTGACGAGCAGGAGCGGCAGGACGTAGCCCGCAAACGAGGCCCAGAAGTGCGTGCCGAAGCCGACCTTCGACACGCCGAAGAAGGCGTGCAGCCACGGCGGCATCCAGAACACGAAGCGCAGCACGAACACGGTCTTGAAGCCGTGGCGCGCGAGCGCCTCGTCGTATTTGCGGAAGCGCGCCGGGATCTTCTCCTCGGCCCAGTCCCGCGCGACGAAGCGCGCGAACGCGAAGCCGAGGACGCTCGCGGTCATGGTGCCGGTCATCGATAGCGCGAAAGCCACCGGCCACGGCCAGATCAACGGCGCTGCCCAGATGAACACCGTGCCCGGTACGCCGAACGGCTGCAGCAGCGTGTACGCCACCACGAACACGAGGAAGCCCCACGCGCCAAGCTCGACCAGCGTCTGCTTGAGCCGCGCCGGCTCGGCGAAGCGATCGAGCACGCCCAGCCGGTGTGCGACGGCGAGCAGCGAAAGCACCGCGACTACGGCGGCGATCCGGACGACGCGCTGGCGGGCAGGGGACAAGCACGTCGTCGTAGCACGTCGCCCGCCGTCGTGACGTGGCGCGTGCGCGTGGTTCCCGTGCTCACTCGTGCTTCGCCGCGCACAGCCGTCGCGTCGCCGGCTGGTCCGGCTGCTCGTACGGCCCACCGTGCGCCGAGCAGGTCGCACCGGCGCCGAGCGCGGCGCAGTCGGCGTCCTTTTCGCACGGAAGCGTACACAGCGCGCCGCCGCGATCCAGCCGGTAGCAAGCAGCGGGCGCGCGACAGTCGCCGTGCCAGCGCGGGCCGTGGTCACCGCAGTCTTGTCCGGGATCGCTCACGACCACCTGCGGCCCGCCGCAGTGGGGCATCACGTCCGCGGCCGAGAGCGCGAGCGCGCCGGCGACGACGAGTCGCAGCGCGGCCCCCGAAGCGAGCGTCATGCAAGGAGTATCGCACGGATCCCCGTGCCGGTGCGTGGTTCCGCGCCGGACCGGCATTCCCTGTCAGGAGCCCCGATCGCGCGCTCCGCATTGCCGGCGCGGCGTCCCGCCCATGCGTGTCAGCAGCGATGCCGACGCCATCGACGCCCGGCGCGCGGCGGCTATATTGACCCGATGTTCCATGCGGCGGTGCGCGAGTGGTTCGACGCGTCCTTCGACGCGCCGACGGCCGCGCAAGCTCGCGCGTGGCCGGCGATCCTCGGCGGCAAGAGCACGCTGTTGCTCGCGCCGACCGGCAGCGGCAAGACGCTCGCGGCGTTCCTGGCGGCGATCGAGCGGCTGATGTTCGCGCGGTCGCCGGAGAAGACCCAGCGGCTCAAGGTGCTGTACGTCTCGCCGCTCAAGGCGCTGGGCGTGGACGTGGAGAAGAACCTGCGCGCGCCGCTGGCGGGCATCGCGCAGACGGCGGAGCGTCGCGGCGACACGTATCGCGTGCCGCGCATCGCCGTGCGCTCCGGCGATACGCCGCCGAAGGAGCGCGCGAGGTTCAGCCGCGATCCCGCGGACATCCTGATCACGACGCCGGAGTCGCTGTACCTGCTGCTCACGAGCAACGCGCGCGAGGTGCTGCGGTCGGTCGAGACGGTGATCGTGGACGAGATCCACTCGATGGTGCCGACCAAGCGCGGCGCGCACCTGTTCCTGTCGCTGGAGCGGCTGCAGGCGCTTTGCGATCGCCCGCTCCAGCGTATCGGCCTCAGCGCGACGCAGCGCCCGCTGGCCGGGATCGCGCGGCTGCTCGCCGGCGGCGAGCTCGACGGCGACACGTGGACGCAGCGGCCGGTCGAGATCATCGACGCGGGATCGCGGCGCGCGGTGGATCTCCGGGTCGAGGTGCCGGTCGAGGACATGGCGGCGCTCGGGCAAGCGGCGGAGCTGGCGAGCGGACCTGCCGCGGCGGCAGAGCAACGCCGGTCGATCTGGCCTAGCATCCACCCGCGCCTGGTGGAGCTGGTGCGTCAGCATCGCTCCACGATGATCTTCGCCAACAGCCGCCGCCTCGCCGAGCGGCTGGCGGCGGCCATGAACGAGCTCGCCGGCGAGGAGATCGCGCTCGCGCATCACGGCTCGGTCGCCAAGGAACAGCGCCTGGCGATCGAGGATCGGCTGAAGCGAGGCACGCTGCCAGCCATTGTCGCCACCTCGTCGCTGGAGCTCGGCATCGACATGGGCGCGGTCGATCTGGTGATCCAGATCGAGGCGCCGCCCAGCGTGGCGTCGGGCATGCAGCGCGTGGGCCGCGCGGGCCACAGCGTCGGCCAGACGCCGAAGGGCGTCGTGTTCCCGAAGTTTCGCGGCGATCTGCTCGCCGCCGCCGCCGCGACGCCGCGCATGCTCGCCGGGCAGGTCGAGGAGACGCTGTATCCGGAAAATCCCCTCGACGTGCTGGCGCAGCAGCTCGTCGCCGCGCTCGCCATGGACGAGTGGGCCGTCGACGACTTGTTCACGCTGGTTCGCCGCGCGGCGCCGTGGTCCGATCTTCCCAGGGGGGCGTTCGACGGCGTGCTCGACATGCTGAGCGGCCGCTACCCCTCCGACGAGTTCGCCGGCCTGCGCGCCCGGATTGTGTGGGATCGGGTGGCCGGCACGGCGCGGGCACGCCAGGGCGCGCGCAGCATCGCGGTCATCAACGGCGGGACCATCCCGGATCGCGGCCTGTACGGCGTGTTCCTCGCCGGCGCGGAAGAAGGCAAGCCGGTGCGCGTCGGCGAGCTCGACGAGGAGATGGTGTTCGAGTCGCGCGAGAACGAGGTGTTCCTGCTCGGCGCGAGCGCCTGGCGCATCGAGGAGATCACCCACGACCGCGTGCTGGTCACGCCCGCGCCCGGCCAGCCCGGCAAGCTCCCGTTCTGGCACGGCGATCGGCCGGGCCGCCCGGCGGAGCTCGGCGCCGCCGTCGGCAAGCTCGCCCGCGACATCGCCGACGATCCGGACGCGGCGAGCGAGCGCTTGCACACGGAGAGCAAGCTCGACGCCCTCGCGGCGCAGAACTTGATCGCCTACGTCGCCGACCAGCGCGCCGCCACCGGCGAGGTGCCGAGCGATCGCTGCATCGTGATCGAGCGCTTCATCGACGAGATGGGCGACTGGCGCGTGTGCGTGCTGTCGCCCTTCGGCGCGCGCGTCCACGCGCCCTGGGCCACCGCCGTCACGAGCCAGATCCGCGAGCGCACCGGTCTCGACGTGGAGGTGATCTGGAGCGACGACGGCATGGTCTACCGCTTGCCCGAAGCGGACGGCGCGCCCGATCCGTCGCTGTTCGTGCCGTCGCCCGACGCCGTGGAGGACCAGGTGGTGCGCGCCCTCGGCGGCACCGCGCTGTTCGCCGCGCGCTTCCGCGAGAACGCCGCCCGGGCGCTCTTGCTCCCGCGGCGCATGCCGGGCAAGCGGAGCGCGCTGTGGGCGCAGCGCAAGCGCGCCGGCGACTTGCTGGCCGTGGCCGCGCGCTACGGCTCGTTCCCGATCCTGCTCGAGACCTACCGCGAGTGCCTGCGAGACGTGTTCGACGTGCCGGCCCTGGTGGACCTGCTGCGCCAGATCGAGTCACGCGAAATCCGGGTCGTCACGGTCGACACGCGCGCGCCGTCGCCCTTCGCCGGCACGCTGCTCTTCAGCTACGTCGCCAACTTCATCTACGACGGCGACGCGCCGCTCGCCGAGCGCCGCGCCCAGGCGCTCGGCCTCGATCACGCGCAGCTGCGCGAGCTGCTCGGCTCGGTCGAGCTGCGCGAGCTCATCGACCCGGCGGCCGTCGAGAGCCTGTCGCGATCGCTCCAGCACTTCGACCGACCGGTCAAGTCGGAGGACGGCCTGCATGATCTCCTGCTCGCGCTCGGCGATCTGACGCTCGAGGAAGCGGGATTCCGCGCCGGACCGGCCAGTTCACTTCCCGCCCACCCACCCCCACCGGAATCCTCCGCCGGGGGAGTACCCCCGGTCCCCCCCGACGCCTCGCTGCGCTCGGCGTCGAGGTCGCTGCGCTCCGGCCCGCTACAGGGATGGATTGACCGACTGCTCAGAGCCGCGTCGCGCGCTGGAGGTGCGCATCGCGGGCGAGGAGCGCTTCATCGCGAGCGAGGACGCGGCGCGCTATCGCGACGCGCTGGGCATCGCGTTGCCGCGCGGGCTGCCCGCGGCGTTCCTCGAGCCGGTCGCCGACGCCCTCGGCGATCTGGTGTCGCGCTACGCGCGCACCCACGGACCGTTCCGCGCGGAAGACGTCGCCGCGCGCTTCGGCATCGGGGTCGCGCCGGTGCGGACGGCGCTGGAGCAGCTGCGGGATCGCGATCGTGTGACGCAGTACGACGCCGACGAGTGGTGCGACGTGGAGGTGCTGCGCGCGCTCAAGCGCCGCTCGCTCGCCGCGCTCCGTCGACAGATCGAGCCGGTCGAGCCCGCGGCGTACGCGCGCTTCCTGCTCGAATGGTCCAACGTGACGCGCCCGCTCGCCGGCCCCGACGCATTGCTCGCCGCCCTCGAGCAGCTCGAAGGCGCGCCGCTCGTGCTCTCGGATCTCGAGAGCGACATCCTGCCCGCGCGCGTCCGCGACTATCGCCCGTCGGACCTGGATCTGCTGTTGGCAACCGGAGAGGTCTGCTGGCGCGGCGCGGAATCCCTCGGCCCGAACGACGGGCGCGTCGCGCTCCACTTCCCGGATCGGCTCGCGCTGCTCGGGCCGCCGGCGACGCCCGCCGGGAGCGAGCTGGCCAGTCGCATGCGCGACGTGCTGGCCACGCACGGCGCGTCGTTCTTCCACGATCTGGTGGCGGAGACCGGCGCGTTCGCCGCCGATGTCGCCAAGGCGCTGCACGAGCTGATGTGGGCCGGCGAGGTCACGAACGACACGCTCGCGCCGCTCGAGATCGCTGCTCGTCGGCGGCGCGAAGCACGATCGCCGCGGCCCGCGCCGGCGCACGCGGCGCGCGATGCCGCCCGGCACGGAGGGCCGCTGGTCGCTGCTGCGTCGCCGGGCGGAGCCGACCGACACCGAGCGCCGCGCGGCGCTGGCCAACGTGCTGCTCGACCGCTACGGCGTGCTGGTGCGCGAGGCGGCGCACGCGGAGAACGTCGCGGGCGGCTTCTCGGCGGTGTACCCGGTCTTGAAGGCGATGGAGGACGCCGGGCGCGTCCGGCGCGGCTGGTTCGTGGCGGGGCTCGGCGCGACGCAGTTCGCGCGGCCCGGCGCGGACGACCGGCTGCGCGCGCTTCGCGATGCATCGGACACGCCGAAGACGCTCATGCTCGCGTCGACCGATCCCGCGAACCCCTACGGCGCGATCGTGCCGTGGCCGGAGAGCGCGGAGCGCGCGCAGCGCGCCGCCGGCGCGCACGTGGTGCTCTACGACGGCACGCTCGTCGGCTGGCTCGCGCGCGGCGAGCAGACGCTGATCACGTTCTTGCCGGAGGACGAACCGCAGCGCGGCGCGGCGGCGCGCGCGCTCGCCGCCGCGCTCGGCGCGCTGGTCGATTCCGGGAAGCGCCGCGCGCTCTTGCTCACGCGCGTCGATGGCGTGGATCCGACGCACTGCGGGCTCGCGCCGTTCCTGCTCGAAGCCGGCTTCTCGCCGGGCACGCGCGGGTGGCTGAAGCGCGCGGGAGTGATCGCCCGTCCGCCCGTGTCTCGGCCAGAAGTGTGAAAATCCGGACTTCAAGTCCCGATCTTCACGGCAAATAGACGGGCGCTCCCAAGCCATCGGCGACCTGCTGCAGCAATTCCCCGTCGTCGGGCTGATCGTAGCCGCCCGGGCTCGATTCAGCGTCCCTTGGGCTTGTCGTCCTTGGCGGGCGGACCGCCGGGAGGACCGTCGGGTGCGCGCGGGCCGTCGTGCCGACGCCCACCGCGCTCGTCCCGGTCGTCGTCGCGGTCGCGGTCGCGGCGATCGCGGCGATCGCGATCGCCGCGATCCCAGTCGCGGCCGCCCGGTCCGGCGCCGCGCATGCCGGGCGGGGGCGGCGGCGGTCGGTGCTCGGCCATCTCCGACATCGTCTTCAGGATCGTCTGCACGCTGGCCGCGTATTGATCGGCGCTGAGGTCGTTGTTGGCACGCGCCTCGCACAGCCGGAACAAGAGCACGTCCAGCATCGCGCCGGGGCCGCCGCCTGGTGGACCCGCGTGCCCACCCGGCATGCCGCCGCGCATGCCGCCCATGCCGCGCATGCCGCCGATGCCGCCCATGCCGGGCTGACCCGGGCGGGCCGGCTTGCCCGGCGGCGGGTGGGCGTCGTGGTTGCCCTTGGCGTGGCCTTCGACCCGCAGCGTGCAGCTGCGCGCCGCGCTCGCGCCTTGCTGGACGATCGTGAGCGCGCCCGGGGTGGAGACGACATGGGTGCCTGCCTCCGCGACGTTCACGGAGTTGACGCGCGCGCCGTGGGCACAACCCGCGAGCCAGAGCGCGGCGAGCCCGAATCCAGAGACGACGTGGAGCTTCATGCGGGGGAGGCTAGGCAATCCGTGGCGCGGGTGCCCGACAACCGTCCGGCAGCGTCCGGCAGCGTCCGGATGGTGTCCGGCGGTGCCGGACGATTCCGCGCCGGACCGGCAATAGAACCAAGGAAATCCCGCGTCCGGGACGGCTGGCACGATGCCTGCTGTAGGCCCGCCCATGAGCCGCTTCCTGCGTTGGGTCGTCCTGGGCTTGGTCCTTCTCGCCGTCTCGTGCTCGCCGGCCGTCGGCGAGCGCCACGGGCCGGCGCCCGGCGACGCGACGGGCGCAGGGGACGACACCGTGTTCGGCGCGGCGGATCTGTCGCAGTTCGAGCAGCGGGACGGCTACGCCGTGTCGAAGGTGATCAAGGCCGACGGGCCCGCGACGCGCGGTGGCTTCCTGTTCGATCTGTGGGCGGACGTCGGCAGCGCGGACATGAACGTGGAAGTGCGCGGCGTGCGCGCCGACGGCACGGTCACGGACTGGAAGGCCGCCGAGGTGACGTGGCGCGAGGCGCCGCACCTGGTGGCGCGCGCCGATCTCGGCGAGGCGGTGCTGGCGACCCAGATCCGGATCCCGGCTGCCGAGGTGCAGCTGGTCCAGAACATGATCTACGACGCGGTCACGCCCGCGGAGATCAACGCCGGCGACCAGCAGCCGTCGAGCGGGATCGGCTCGACGAGTCAAGGTCTGACCAGCGATCTGGTCGGGTTGGTGCAGCCGCGCTCGGCATGGGGCGCGCGGGCCGCGAAGTGCTCGAGCAAGGACTCGAACAAGTATCGCATGGCGATCCATCACACCTTCACGCCGCCGTCGTCGTCGGGCGGCTACGAGGCGCGCATCCGCTCGATCCAGGCGTACCACCAGGACACGCGCGGCTGGTGCGACATCGGCTACCACTTCCTGGTCACCGAGGACGGTCGCGTGTGGGAGGGCCGCCCGGTCGACACGATGGGCGCGCACGTGAGCGGCAACAACACGGGCAACATCGGCATCTCGTGGGTCGGCTGCTTCCAGAAGGGCGCGTGCGACGGCATCTCGAGCTCGAACGTGCCGACCGACGCGGCGATCGAGGGCGCCGGGCACGTGATGAACGCGCTCGCGAAGAAGTTCGGCATCTCGCCGACGTCGGCGGACATGAAGGGCCACCGCGATCACCCCGGCGCGAGCACCGAGTGCCCCGGCGACGGCCTGGAGGCGCGCATCCCGGATTCTGATCGCGATGGCGGCAGGCAGCGCGCCGACGCCGCCGCCCGGACCGTCCGAGCCCGCGGGGCGCGCCCTCGGCGTGGTGTGGGATCTGTCGAAGACGGCGTCGCCGTCGACGAGCGGCAACCTGCGCGATCGCCGGCGCGACGCTCGCCGTACAGGGCGGCGCGACCACGACCGCGCGCGCCGGCGACGCGTTCTGGTCGCTCGATCTCGCGCCGGGCGACTACACGCTCACCGCGTCCGCTCCGGGCTACCAGACGGCCACCGAGACCGTCCACGTGGACAGCGGCTCCGACACCTGGGCGTCGATCGGTCTGACGCCGGACGGCAGCGGCGGCGCGGGCGGCAGCGGCGGTGCGTCGGGCAGCGGCGGCACCGCGGGCAGCGGCGGCACCGCGGGCAGCGGCGGCACCGCGGGAACGGGCGGCACGGGCGGCACGGGCGGCACCGCCGGCACCGGTGGCACCGCGGGCAGCGGCGGCACGAGCACGCAGTACACGCCGATCGTGCAGGGCGCGATCGATCGCGCCAAGGCCGGCGTCGGCTTCTCGTACTGGTGGGGTCACGGACGCTTCCTGATGCAAGGGCCGAGCAGCAGCAACGCGGGCACCTGCAGCGGCAGCTGTCCGAGCTGCTCGCACGGCGGCAGCTACGGCGGCGACTGCTCGGGCTACATCGCGAAGATTTGGCAGGTGCCGTCGAGCAACAGCGACTTCAGCGCGGACTCGCACCCGTACAGCACGCTCGACTTCTACTCGGACACGAGCCAGTGGAAGACCGTCTCGCGCGGCAGCGTGAAGGCTGCCGACGCGTTCGTCTACCGCAGCGGCAGCTCCGGGCACATCTTCCTGTACGAGTCGGGCGACGGCTGGGGCTCGATGTACGTGTACGAGTGCAAGGGCTGCTCGTACGGGTGCGTCGCCGGCATGCGCACCGCGTCGAGCGCGTACCACGCGATCCGCCGCACCGGTTACTGAGAGGCTGAGCAAGAATTGCTCGGCCTCGAAGCGAGCGAAGCGAGTAGAGGGCCCGGAGGGACGGAGGGCCCGACCAGGACCGAGAGGCTGAGCAAGAATTGCTCGGCCTCGAAGCGAGCGAAGCGAGTAGAGGGCCCGGAGGGACGGAGGGCCCGACCAGGACCGAGAGGCTGAGCAAGAATTGCTCGGCCTCGAAGCGAGCGAAGCGAGTAGAGGGCCCGGAGGGACGGAGGGCCCGACCAGGACCGAGAGCGTGAGCAAATATTGCTCACGCGCGGAGCAGGCGGCGGGGGGAGCAGTTGCGAAGCAAGCTGCGGGTCAAGGCCCCCCGAGGACCGAGGAGCGGAGCGAGCCCGCCGCAGGCGGCGGGGGAGCAGTTGCGAAGCAAGCTGCGGGGGGTCAGGCCCCCGAGGACCCAGGCCCGCGTGACGCTCGCGCGCGGCGGCGGGGGCTTCAGCGCCGGCGACGCTTGCCGGCGGTTCCGCGCCGGACCGACATCAAGCCGATCATCGCCAGGGCGAGCGCGGCGTAGTTGCGGCTCCCGTCGCGCCCCGTGCCGGGCGTGGAGCAGTCGCAGCGCGCGACCTGATCGAGGTGCTGCGGCGTCGGGTTGCCGGACGCGGTGCCGCCGCTCCCGCCGTTGCCGCACACGGCGGCGCACGCGGTCGCGTCGTGTGTGACGCACGTGCAGTGATTGGCGCACGACGCGCAGGAGCCGCAGTCGGTGCCGTCGCAGCCGGGCGTGCCGACGCTGGCGCCGCCGGTGCCGCTGCCCGTGCCGGCGTCGGCGGGCTGGTTGCAGACGCCCGTGCACACCACGTCGTCGTTCGCGAAGCACATGCAGCGCGTGTAGCAGTCGGGGCACGCGTAGCAGGTGGGTTGGCCGCAGCTCGTCGCGCCCGAGCTCCCGCCGCTGCCGCTCGCGCCGGCGGCGCCGCCGACGTTGCACACCACGGCGCACGCGTTGGCGTCGGCTAGGTTGCACAAGCACTTCGGCACGCAGCCGACGCAGTTGTCGCACTTCGGTGCGACGTCGCAGCCGCTGGTGGAGCTGCCTCCGCTTCCGCCCGCGCCGCTGGTGGCGCCGCTGCCCCCGACGCCGCCGGTCGCTCCGCTGCCGCCCACGCCGCCGCTGCCGCCCACGCCGCCGCTGCCGCCCACGCCGCCGCTGCCGCCCACGCCGCCGCTGCCGCCCACGCCGCCACTACCGCCCACGCCGCCACTACCGCCCACGCCGCCACTACCGCCCACGCCGCCACTACCGCCCGCGCCGCCACTGCCGCCGCTGCCGCCGCCGCCGACCGCGGTGCCCGGGCAGCCGACGGTCGAGGTCGCGTCGAGCGTCGTCACCGTGACGGTGCGGTGCTCGCTCCAGCCCGCCGCGGACACGCCGAGCAGGTACTGGGTGATGAAGGGGCTCGCGTCCAGCACCGGGTAGTGGCTCGCGCACGCGGTGTTCGAGGCCGCCTCCTCGACGCAGCGGTTCGGACCGCAGTCGGCGACCTGGGCGACGCACTGCTTGCCGGCCGCTTCGACCAGCAGCTTGGTGCCGCAGCTGTAGCGGGCGCGATCGGCGACGTACGCCCAGGTCGCGTCCGCCGTCCCGCCGCACGACATGGTGCCGGTGTCGGTGCCGCCGCCGAAGGTCGTCACATAGTAGACGCCGTCGCTCGGGATGTCGGAGTAGGTCAGCTGGTCGCAGGTGCCGCTCGCCACGCAGGTGCAGCCGCCGATGGTCGGTTCGCTGACGTGGGCCACGGATTCGCCCGGCGTGTCGGCGGCCGAGCACGCCGCGACGAGCGCCGCCGCGACGCACGGGATCGCGGCCCGCAGCACCCGTACGAGTCGCGCCCGCCGGGGTACGCCGCGTGGTCCGTCCACGCCGGAAGGATATCACGCCTGCCTTTCTTGATGGGTTCCGGCTGCGGCGGTAGGCTCCGGAGCGTCGGCGCGGCCGGGCTAGCGCGGCGCCGCCGCACGATGCGCGAGACGACCGTCACCGATATGCCCCTGGGAATCCAGGCGTTCCAGCGGCCGCGCCGGGCCGGTGTGGCCGTGCTGTTCTCGCGAGAGCCCCAGTGGCCGGTGCCGGTGGAGGTGTCAGGTCCGGTGACCGCCGGGCGCGCGGCGACCGCCCAGGTCGTGCTCGACGACAAGGCCGTGTCCTGGGAGCACGCCGTGCTCGAGCCCCACCCGGACGGGATCCTGGTCACGGACAACGGCAGCCGCAACGGCTCGTTCGTGGACGGCGTGCGGGTCGCGGCGCCACGCACGCTCGCGCCGTTCGGTGCGCTGATCCGCATGGGCGGCTCGCTGCTCGTCGCGAGCGACGACGTGCTCGCCTTCGAGTACGACGAGGCGCGCGCGCAGCCGGGCTTCGTCGGCGGCCCGGCCCTCGACGCGGTGCGGGTGCGCGTCGCGATGGTCGCCGCGACGGCCGACCCGGTGCTGCTCGAGGGCGAGACGGGCACTGGCAAGGAGGTCGTGGCGCAGGTGATCCACGCGACCAGCGGTCGTCGCGGGCGGCTCGTCGGGCTCAACTGCGCGGCGATCGCGCCGGAGCTCGTGGAGTCGGAGCTGTTCGGTCACGCGAAGGGCGCGTTCTCCGGCGCCACCACCGCGCGCGGCGGCCTGTTCCGCTCGGCGGATCAGGGCACGCTGCTGCTCGACGAGATCGGTGAGATGCCGCTGTCGCTCCAGGCCAAGCTGCTCCGGGTCGTGGAGACCGGCGTGGTCCGCGCGGTGGGCGACGACCGCGAAGTGGCCGTCGACGTGCGCGTGATCGGCGCCACCAACCGCAGCCTGGACCAGTGCGTCGCCGAGGGCACGTTCCGCGGCGATCTACTGCACCGGATCGCGGCCGTGCGGATGTTCCTGCCGCCGTTGCGCGAGCGCCGCGAGGATCTACCGCTGCTCGCCGCATACTTCCTCTCGGAGCGCGAGGCGACGATCAGCGCGGCGGCGGTCGAGCGCCTGTGGACCCACCCCTGGCCGGGCAACCTGCGCGAGCTCCGGAACGTGCTCCACGCCGCCGCCACGACCGCGGCGCACGATGGCCGCCCGCTCGTCCACCCGGAGGATCTGCCGCTGCACGGGGCCGGCGCTGGCGCGGGCGACGACGTGCGCTCGCGCGTCGTCGAGGCGCTCGCCGCGACGCGCGGCAACATGACGCAGGCCGCGCGCAAGATCGGCATGGCGCGCTCCGTGCTCTACGAGACGGTCAAGCGGCTCCGGCTCGATCCCGGGTCGTTCCGGGGTCGCTCGCGATGAGATCCGCGCCCGAGTGGAGTCGGGAAGTGCCGCCGTTCCCCGAGCGGATCGGTCGCTACGAGCTGCTCTTGCCGATCGCGTCCGGGGGCTCGGCCACGGTGTACCTCGCGCGCAGCGTCGGGCTGGCGGGCTTCGAGCGTGAGGTCGCGCTCAAGCTCACGCACGCGCAGCTGCGGGAAGATCCGGCGTTCGCCCACGCGCTGATCCAGGAGGCGACGATCGCCGGGCGCATCCGTCACCCGAACGTGGTGCCCGTGCTCGACGTCGACGAGGACCCGTTCGGCGTGTACCTGGTGATGGAGTACGTCGAGGGCGAGACGCTCTCCGGTCTCGCGAAGCTGGCGGAGGCCGCCGGGCAGCGTGTGCCGGAGCCAATCGCGCTCCGGATCGTCAGCGACGTGCTCGACGGGTTGCAGGCCGCGCACGTGCTCCGCGACACCGACGGCACGCCGCTCGGGCTCGTCCACCGCGACGTCACGCCGCACAACGTGCTGGTCGGCGTCGACGGCATCGCCCGTCTCACAGACTTCGGCATCGCCAAGGCGACCGCGCGGATCGGGCTCACGGCGACGGGCCGGATCAAGGGCAAGGTCGCGTACATGGCGCCGGAGCAGGCGCTGGGCAAGCCGCTGGACGCGGCGTGCGATCTCTGGGCGGTGGGCGTGATTCTGTGGGAGCTCATGACCGGCCTCAGGCTGCACGCGGGAACCAGCGACGCGGCCACGTTGCTGCGCGTCGTGAGCGACCCGCCGCCGCGCGCGAGCGCGCTGCGACCGGACCTGCGCTTCGAGATCGACCAGCTGATCGCCCACGCGCTCCAGATGAACCGCTACGACCGGCCGCGCAGCGCCGAGGCGCTGGCCGCCGAGCTCGAGACCGCCGCGCTCCGCACCTACGGCCGCGCGACGCGGCGCGACGTCGCGGCGTGGGTCGGTTCGCTCGTCTCCGAGCGACTGGCGAGCCGGCGCGCGAAGATCGACGAGGTCATCGACCTCCGGGGGCGGCTCGGCGATCTCGGGCGCGTCGCGCTCGGATCGAGCCCCTCGGCGACGCCCAGCGCGCCCTCGGGCTACACCTTCAGCGACTTCACCGGCATGGGCGCGGGGCCCGATCAGCAGACGCGGGTCGACGGCCAGCGGCCGTCGTTCCCCCCGCCGCCATCTTCGGCGCGCGACGCCGCGGTCGAGCCGACGCGCACCGAGACCGCGAGCGTGACCTCGCTCAAGGCGCGCCCGCCCCACGCGCGTCGGCGCGTCGCGTCCTACATCGTCGGCGGCGCGCTGGTCGTGGGGATCGGCGGCATCGTCGCGACCTCCGCGTATCGCGGCGCGACGGCCTCGAGCGCGTCCGCCGCCGTGGCGCCGCCGCCGTCGGCGAGCGCGCCGGCGCTCGCGTCCGCGGAGCCGCCGGCGAGCGGGTCCGCCGCGCCGGTGATGGAGGTCGGCGATCTGCCGTTCTCTCCCGACGAGCTGCCGCTGCTGTCCGGCAAGGAAAAGCCGTCCCCGGCGCGCGTACCGCACGCGGCGCGTCCGGCCCGGCCGTCGCACGCCGCGGCTGCGCCGCCGGCGGTCACGCTCGATACCGCGCCGCCCCGACCCCAAGAAAAAACCCCGCAGTTGCTGGGAAGCCCGTACAAGGAGAACGAGTGAGGCGGACGTCGTTCTGGATCGCGGTGCTGGTGGCGGTGGCGGTGATGGGCGCGGCCGGACCGGCGCGTGCGGACCGGGAGGACGAGGCGCAGCAGCTGTTCGAGTCCGCGACCGCGCTGTTCCAGAAAGGCGAATACGCGCGCGCGGCCGATCGCTTCATGCACGCGTTCAAGCTCGTGCCGCACGGCAACACCGCGTTCAACGCGGCGCAGTCGTGGGACGCGGCCGGCGAGCACGCCCGCGCCGCGGAGGCGTTCCAGATGGCGCTCGACCGCGGGCTCGAGCGCAAGGCTCGCGAGCAGGCCGAGCAGCGGCTCGACGAGCTCCAGCAAGAGCTCGGGCGCGTGCGCGTGAAGGCGCCCGACGGCGCGAAGGTGCTGGTGGGCGACGAGCGGCGCGACGCGCCGGCGTTGCTGTATCTGGAGCCCGGCGTGCACGACATCGTGGTCGTGCTCGCCGACGGTTCGCGTCGCGTCCGGCGCATCCACGCGCGCGCGGGCGGAACCGCCCACGTCGCCATCGAGGCGGACGCCGCGAAAGAGGACGAGAGCGCGCCGAACGTGGCGCGCTCCGTCGGCTGGGGAGCGGTGATCGCCGCGGGCGTGCTCGGTGTCGCGTCGAGCGTGCTGGAGATCCGCGCCAACACGCTGCGGCAGGACTTCAACACGTCGGCGCGCACCGACGCGTCCGAGCGCGAGAAGGTGTTGCGCGCGCAGACCTGGGCGACGGTCGGCTGGGTCGCGACGGGTGTGGTCGGCGTGACCGGCGTGGCGCTGGTGCTCGGCTCGAAGGACGGCCCGCAGACCGAGGTGTCGGTCGTGCCGGGCGGCGTCAGCGTGTCGCGGAGCTTCTGAACAGGGTGCTGCCGATCGCGGCGCCGGCGGCGAAGTACGTGCCGGTGTCCGACGCGGGCAGGATGTCGTACGTCCGGTCGTACGCGTAAGGCACGAGCGCGACGGCGAGCACGCGATGCCCGGCGTCGAGCACGCCGCCGGCGCGCAGATCGGCGAAATGGCGGCCGTCGGCGGTGGGGTGACCGGGGCTCAGCTCGAGCGTCGCGCCGCTGTCGAGCACGACGCGCACTACGTGGTGTTTGAACACCGGCGTGCTGCCGGTGCGCGCGATCGGCACCGCGGTGATCGCGCCGTGGTCCACGCTGTACACCAGATCGCCGACGCGCAGCTCGGCGATCGCGCGATCGCCGCCAGGCGTCGCGATCGGCGTGTCCGGCGCGGCGCACACCGGGCACGCGCCCTTCTTCCACTTCCAGATCGCGTCCTCGCATACGATCGACAGGTTGCAGTCGGGGCCGCACTCGAGCCCCGCCTGCGTGCACGCCGAGCCGGCCTGCGGCATCGTCGTCGGGCACCCGCTGGGTGGTGCGACGCACGCCCACTCGGGCGGATCGATCGGCTGGCAGATCGGATATTCCGAACCGCCCTTGCACCCGCTGCACCAGCAGCGCGCGCCGTCGCCATACCAGCACGACAGCGTCGCGTCGGCGCACGCGCTGCCGGCGGTCGGCGGCGGCGACGGGCACGCCGCCGGCAGCGGAGCGCCGGCGCATGCGTTCGCGTCGGGCTTGGTCACGCTCCACGTGCCGTCGCACAGCGCCGTGGTGCGGCACGCGGGGCGCGGGTCGTCGCCCCAGCTGCAGTCCGCGCTGCTGCCGAACAGCCCCGAGGACGCGGGCGGCGGCGTGCACGCCGCGCCATCCGCGGGCGGCGACGCCGGACAGCTGAAGCCGCCGCTGCCGCCGCTGCCGGAGGAGCCGCCGCTGCCGGAGGAGCCGCCGCTGCCGGAGGAGCCGCCGCTGCCGGACGAACCACCGCTGCCGGCGCTGCCCGCCGACCCGGCGCTGCCCGCCGATCCGGTGTTGTCCGTCTTCCCGCTGCAACCCACGACCAGCAGCATCGCCGCCAGCGCCCACCCGCTTCGCATGGCTCGAGTCCTACCGCGTCGCGCGGATTCCGCCAGGGACGCGCGTGCCAGAGGCTCACGCCGTGCTGATCGCGAGCAGCGTCACCGCGGCGTAGTAGAGCGGCAGGCCCCATGCGCGGTTGGCGAAGCCCGGTGAAACGAAGCGGTCGCGCGCGACCGAGAGATCGGACACGAAGAACGCGAGGGCGCCGGCGATGGGCAGGGGAGCGAGCGTCCCCACGGCGCAGGTCACCATCAGCACGATCACGACGACGTAGGCCACCACCGGGACGCGCATCGGTGCCGGCACGTGCGGACCAAGCCAGCGCCACACGCCGAGCGCCGGCAGCAACAGCGCGGCCAGGGTCACGACGGCGGCCAGCGGAGCGATGCCGCGAAGCACGAACGCCAGCGCGAACGCCACGTGTCCGGCGAGGAAGCTCGCGAGTCCGGCGAGGAACGCGCCCTTGGCGGCGGGGATCAACAGCACGTCGCCCAGCCAGCACAGGGCGAGGCCGGCGAGCACGAGCCGCCCGTAGGCGGAGGACACCGCGCCGGCGCCGAGCGCCGCCATCACGAAGCCGAGCGACGCCACGGGCTTGGCGAGCCAGATCGCCCAGCGCAGGCGGCGGCGTTCGGCGACCAGCAGCGCGCCAAGGGCCACCGCGGTGAGCGTCGCGCCGGCGGGCAACAGCGGCGTCATGCCGGCGCAGGTTACTGCTACGCTCCTGGCGTGTCAGCGACGCATCTCCTGGTCGGCAATCCGACGGCCCAGAGCGGCAAGAACGCCGCGCGCATCGAGCAAGCGCGCGCGCTGCTCGCCGAAGCCGGCGTGGCGTGCGATTTCCTGCCGACCGAGCCCGGTGGCCGCACCGTGCCGGTGGTGAGCGCGGCGCTCGACGCCGCGCCGTACGTCTGCGCGATCAGCATGGGTGGCGACGGCACCTTCCGCGAGGTCGCGGCGGGACTGCTCGGGTCGGCGCGCGCCGCCGACGTCGCGCTCGGCATGCTGCCGACGGGCACCGCGAACGATCAGGGCCGGAGCTTCGGGCTCGGCGCCGGCGAGGCGGACCTTCCGCGCAATGTCGCGGTGGTCGTCGCGGGCAACGAGACGCGCCTCGACGCGGGACGCATCACCGCCGGCGATCGCCAGGAGCTGTTCTTCGACTCCGCGGGCTGGGGACTCTCGGCGCGCGTGCTCTCGGCGCGCAACGCCGATCGCGAGAAGCTGGCCGGCCTCGGCCCGCTGAAGGAGCTGTACCGCGATCAGCTGGTGTACGCCGGGGCGCTGCTTCGCGTGTTCCTGGAGTCGTACGTGACGAGCGACAAGTTCTCGGCGCTGATAGTCGCCGACGGCCAGCGCCACGCGCTGGACGGGCTGACGGATCTCGTGGTCAAGGGCACGCGCGTGTACGGCGGCGCGTGGGTCTTCGATCGCGCGTCGCGCCACGACGACGGGCTGTTCGAGATCATCCCGTTTTGCGGCAAGCGCGATTGGACGAGCAAGGCGATCGTCGATCTCGACGGCAACCCGCTCACCGAGGAGCGGCTGAACGCCATCGGCGTCGAGCACTCGAAGCCGTTCCGCGGCGGTCACATCGAGATCGATTTCACGCTGCCCGAGGGCCACGCGGCGCTCGCCGCGCAGATCGACGGCGAGGAGCTGCCGGCGACCCCGCACGTGCGCATCGACGTGCTGCCGCGCGCGCTGCGCTTGATCGTGCCGTGATGGACGTCATCGTCACCCACGAGCTCGCGGACTTCGACGCGTTCGCCGCGGCGGTCGCGGCGCAGAAGCTGTACCCGGGCGCGGTCATCGTGCGCGGGCGCCAGCTCGGCAGCGGGCTCGGCGAGTTCCTGACGCTGCACAAGGACCGGTTTCCCACCGTTCACCTGGAGGATCTGGATCAGCACGCGGTCACGCGGCTGGTGCTCGTGGACGTGCGGCGCGCGAGTCGCCTCGCGGCGTTCCAGACGCTGCTCGATCGCGCGCGCGGCGGAGACGTGGAGGTGCATGTCTACGACCACCACGGCGCCGCGCCCGACGACGTGGTCGGCGCGTTGGAGGTGGTCGAGCCGGTGGGCTCGGCGACGACGCTGCTCGTCGAGGCGCTCGACGCGCGCGGGATCGGCGTCGACGCGGTGGAGGCGACACTGATGTCGATCGGCATCCACGCCGACACCGGCTCGCTCTCGTACGCCCAGACGACGTCTCGCGACGCAGCGGCGCTCGCGTGGCTGCTCGACCGCGGGGTCAAGCTGTCGGTGCAGAGCCGCTATCTCCGCGCGGGCTTTACGCCGGAGCAGCGCGCGCTGCTGGCAAGCGTACTCGGCAGCGTGGAGCGGGTGCGCGTCGCGGGGCTGGTCGTCGGCTTCGCGATCGTGCCGCTCGAGCGCGCTTTCAGCGGCTTCGACCGGGTTGCAACCGAGGCCGCGGAGCTCGAGGGCGTGGCCGCGCTGTTCGCGATCTTCCCGATCGCCGGCAAGCGCACGCAGGTCGTGGCGCGCGCGCGCTCGCCGGCGTGCGACGTCGGGGGCGTGCTCGGCGTGCTCGGCGGCGGCGGGCACGCCGCCGCCGGTGCGGCCGTGATCCGCGACGGCGACGCCGTCGCGGTTCGCGCGCGCATCCTGTCGCTGCTGGAGCGGGCGCTGCCGAGCCCGCGGGTCGTCGCCGACGTGATGTCGAGTCCGGTGCGGAGCGTGTCGCCGGACGTCCCGCTCGGCGTGCTCCGGGCGAGCCTGGCCGTGTGGCGGCACACCGGCGTGCCCGTGCTCGAGGGCGGACGCCTGGTCGGGATCGTGTCGCACCGGGACGTGGAGCGCGCGGCGCGTGACGGGCGCCTGTCGCTGCCCGTGTCGAGCTGCATGTCGCGGGACGTGGTCACGATCGGATCGGACGCGCCGTTGTCCGAGGCGCTCGCTGCGATGGAGCGGCACGACGTCGGGCGCTTGCCGGCGCTGCGCGACGGTCGGGTGGTCGGCATCGTGTCGCGCGCGGACGCGCTCGACGTGCTGTACGGCGACGCGCACTAGCGAGCACGGCGCTTCGGCCGACGGAGGGCGCCGGCGATCTTCGCCGCCGCCTCGTGCGAGGCGTCGTCGAGGCGCGCCCGCACCTGGCGTTCGGCGGCCGGCGGCACGGGCACGCCGACGAAGACCGGCGCGTCGCCCGCGGCGGCGAGCAGCTCCGTCACGTGGGCGGCGTCGCCGGCCACGGCGAGGTTCACGAGCAGGGTTCCGTCACTTGTCAGGGCGAAGGCGGCTGGGTGGAATCGGGACATTGCCCGGGTGCGTTGCGACTGCCGTGCCATGCACCTCCCGCGGGATTTCCGCGGCCTTCCGCGCGGGCTCGTCCCGATTTGCTACATCAGCGCCTGCAAGCGCGTCTCGATCCGGGATGGCGGAGCGGCTAGAGTCCGGCCGTGGCTTCACACGACAACGCTTCCGGAGGCGCGCCTGTGTCGCTCGCCGGGGTCCAGGTGGACGTCACCACGCGCATGGGCGATCTGACGCCCGCGACGCCCACCGGCCTGCCGATCCTGGATCGAATGCTCGCTGGCGGGCTGCGCGCCGGCACGCTCATGGGCATCAGCGGCGCGCCCGGCGTGGGCAAGACGGCCTTCGCGTTGCTACTCGCCTACATGGCGGCGCGCGCGAAGGCGGCAGTCGTATTCGCCAGCGTGTCGCTGGACGAGACGGAAGTCATGGCGCGCCTCGCCGCCCGCGCGCTGCATCGGGAGTACCCCGACTCCCGCACGCCCTACGGCGCGATCTGGTCCGGCCAGGCGTGGCAGGACGAGGCGACGCGGCGGCCCGTGGGCGCCGCGGTCGAGACCGTCGTCAAGAAGGTCGGGACGCACCTGCACCTGCACAAGGCGCGGCCGTTCGCGTCCACGTCCGAGCTGGGCGCGCTGGTCGGGCACTTGTGGGACCGCCACGAGCGCGTATTGCTCGTGGTGGACGGCGTCGAGGCGTTCCGCGCCGCCGCCGGCGGCGACGCCGCCCAGAGCGCGATCGTCAACGCCAGCTTCGCCGGCCGCGTCTCCCAGGTGGCCTACGAGCTCCGGCTCCTGGCGGAAGCCGGCTGCGCTGTGGTCGTCACCTCCCAGAGTCGCGTTCGCGAGCTGGTGTCGTCGGCGGCGACGCTCGCCGGCGAGGTGCGGGTCATCGAGGGCTCGGCGGCGCCCATGCCGGAGCGCGCGCTCGCGCTCGGGGCGCGGAACATCGAACTGGTCGTCGACAAGAACAGCCTGGGGCCGACCGGCATCGTGCCGCTGCGCTTCATCGCCGGCGCGGCCACGTTCGAGGAGCGCGCGCCCTGAGCGGCAGCTGGATCCTGCACGCCGACATGGACGCGTTCTACGCGTCCATCGAGCAACGCGACCACCCGGAGCTCCGGGGCAAGCCCGTGATCGTCGGGCGCCACGTCGCCCCGCGGCGTGGTCGCCGCCGCGTCGTACGAGGCGCGGGTGTTCGGCGTGCGCAGCGCGATGCCGGGCTTCCGCGCCCGCGAGCTGTGTCCGGACGGCGTCTATCTCCCGTCCGACATGGCGCGCTACGCCGCCGTCTCGCGCCAGGTGCACGACGTGTTCGCGGAGTTCACGCCGGACATCGAGCCGATCGCCCTCGACGAGGCGTTCCTCGACATCACCGGATCTGTCGGCCTGTTCGGATCGCCGCTGGCGATCGCGCGCCGGCTCAAGGCGCGCGTGCGCGACGAGACGCGCCTGGCGATCTCGGTGGGCCTCGCGCCGAGCAAGCTGGTCGCCAAGATCGCGTGCACGCTGGGCAAGCCCGACGGCCTGCTCCTGGTCCCGCCGGAGGCGGTGCGCTGGCTGCTCGACCCGCTGCCCGTTCGGCGCATCTGGGGCGTCGGGCCCGTGCTTGGCGCGTCGCTCGAGCGCTTCGGGATCCGCACCATCCGCGATCTGGCGGAGTACGACGCGGCAGCGCTCGAGCGCGCCATCGGCGATCGGGCGCACGCGCTCCGCCGACTCGCGCGCGGCGACGATCCGCGCCCGGTCGAGAGCGATCGCGTGCCGCGATCCTACGGCGAAGAGAACACCTTCGAGCGCGACGTCGTCGAGCGCGACGTCGTGACCGCCGCGCTGACCGCCCACGCCGAGGCCGTGGCGCGCCGCTTGCGCCACGACGGCTATCGCGGCCGCACGGTGACGCTCAAGATCAAGCTCGGCACGCGCCGCGGGCAGCGCACCGGGCGCCTCGCCGGCGAGGGCGACGAGCCGCGCTACCCGCTGCTCACGCGCTCGCGCACCCTCGATCGCCCCACCGACGACGGCGCGGTCATTCGCGGCGTGGCCGTCGAGCTGTGGGACCACGCCGCCGTCGGCGAGCCGGTGCGCCTGCTCGGCGTGTCGCTGTCGGGGCTCGAGCATCGTTCGAGCGAGCAGCTCGAGCTGTTCGCCGAGCCGGCCGAGCGCGATCGCCTCGGGCCGACCCTCGACGCGATCCAGGCGCGCTTCGGCCGCGGCGCGATCTCGCGCGCCGTCACCGATCCGGACAAGCTCACCCCGAGCATGCAGAAGAAGCGCGGCGAGTAGGCCCGACGGGAACAGCTTCAGCGCGCCGCGAGCCAGCCGAGCAGCACGACCAGCGCGAGCAGCAGCGCGATCGGCAGCGCGATCCAGCCGATGACCGTGACCCAGCCGCGCGTCAGCGAGCGCCCGCCGCGACGATCGCAGGCCAGGCAGATCGCCCAGGTGCCCGCGCCGCCCTCGGTCAGGACGCAGCAATCGCCGCACACCGGCGCGCGACAGCGCGCGCACGGCCCGACGGCCACGGCGCCGCAATGCACGCAGCGCGCGCTGTCGTCACCGACATGCTGCAGCGTCATGGCGTCTCGTCTGGTGGATTTCTCCGCGCCACGCAAGCCGCGACGTCGCGCGTCCCCGCCCGGTTCCGCGCCGGACCGGCATCCCCCTGGATTGCCGGCACCCGCTCGGCTGGTTAGGTTTGCCCGGCATGTTCGCGTCCGGCTACTGGCAAATCGCTCGCTTCCGCGGGATCCCGTTGCGCGTGCACTGGTCGCTCGTGCTGGGCGCGCTGTTGTTCAGCGGGTTCCGCATCGAGCCGGCGTTCTGGCTCGGGTTCGTCCTGGTGGTGCTGGTGCACGAGGCGGGGCACGCGGCGCTGGTGCGGATGTATCGCCAGCACGTGCTGTCCATCGACATCACGGGCTTTGGCGGGCTCACGCGCTGGTCCGGCGCGACCACGGCGATGCAGCGATCGGTGATCGCGTGGGGCGGCGTGCTCGCTCAGGGCGTGCTGCTGGTGGCGACGCTGGCCGTGCTGGCGCTGGCCGGTCCGCCGCGAACGGTCGCGACCGCCGAGCTGGCGTCCGTGCTCACCACCACCAACCTGTGGATCATGGGCCTCAATCTGCTGCCCATCCCTCCGCTCGATGGTGCGCTCGCGTGGCGGTTGCTGCCGGCGCTGGTCGAGCGGCTCCGCCGGCGCGGCCCGCCGCGTCGACCGGGGGCGCCGCGCGGCGCTCCGCGCCCGCCCGCCAGCGAAGGCGCGGAAGCGCGCAGGCTCGCTGATCTGCTCCGGCAGGTCGGCAACGACGCGGGCAGCGCCCGGCGCAACGACCGCCGCACCTGAGCCGATTGGGGGCGGGGCCCCGCGATCCGGTGACAAGTGTGCCTGCGAAAGTCGCTGTCGACCGCGACAATGCGATCATGATCAGAGCGGGGAATTGGCGGCAAATCGTGTTTCTACCCCGTTTCCCGATCGGCTGGCCTTGGCGTTTTTCAGCGTCACGGTGACGTCATCCGTCGGTAACTTGGCGCCTGGTACGGCTCGTGCTTTCAGTAGACCCGAGGCACTCTCGCCTTGGTAACTTCTGGAGGAAACTTGGAAATGAGCAAGCTGACGGGTTTGGTCGCAGTGTTCGCACTGACGGCCAGCGTCGCTGCTGTGGGTTGCGGAAGCGACGACACGAGCAGCGGTTCGGGCGGAAGCTCGGGCACCTCGGGTAGCGGTGGCTCGTCGGGATCGGCTGGCTCTGGCGGAACCGCCGGGACGGCTGGCTCCGGTGGTACGGCTGGCACCGGCAGGCACCGCAGGCACCGGAGGCACCGCAGGCGCCGCTGGCACCGGCGGGTCCGCCGGCATGGCGGGCAGCGCCGGCATGGCCGGCAGCGCCGGCATGGCCGGCAGCGCCGGCATGGCGGGCTCGGCTGGCGCCAACACCGACGGCGGTGCGGGCATGGCCGGCTCCGCTGGTGCGACCGACGCCGGCACGGACTGATAGTCCGCGGCCGTACCCGGCGGCGCCGAGGCGACCTACCCACTCTTCCGGCTGGTCCGGGAGAGGGGGCGAGTTACCTTGGCGCCGCCGATTCTCTTTCAGAGGTAGACCAGCAGCCGTCCGGGGGCGCGCTGGTCGAGGCGCGTGAGGCCCACCTCGCCGCACGCGGCGCGAGCCTGGGCCAGCTCCTCGGCGCTCGGGCGCCGATCGATCTCCGCGTAGTCCGCGCTGCGGTACTCGGGCCGATACTGGCCCATCACGTTCACGTACGTGTCCGGCGAGATCTCGTCTGCCAGGAAGCGGAAGATCGCCCGCGCCTCGTCGACCAGTCCGGGCATCACCAGATGGCGGACCAGGACGCCGCGTCGAGCGAGCCCGCTCTCGTCGACGCGCAGCGGTCCGACCTGGCGGTGCATCTCGAGCACGACGCGGCGCGCCACCTCCGGGTAGTCCTTCGCCTTCAGGTAGCGCATCGCGCTCTGCTTCGTCCAGACCTTGAAGTCCGGCATGTAGATGTCGACGATCCCACGCATAAGCTCGAGCGATTCGAGCGAGTCGTAGGCGCTCGTGTTGTACACGATGGGCAGCCGCAGCCCGCCTTCCATGGCGAGCGGGAGCGCCTCGAGGATCTGCGGCACCACGTGCTCGGGCGTCACCAGGTTGATGTTGTGGCAGCCGCGCTGCTGGAGCTCGAGCATGGCGGCGGCGAGCTCGGCGGGGGCGAGCTCGCCGCCGGTGCCTCGCTGGGACGTGTCGTGGTTCTGGCAGAACACGCACTTCAGGTTGCAGAACGAGAAGAAGATCGTGCCCGAGCCGTTCGTCCCGCGCAGGCAGTCTTCTTCACCGAAATGAGGGAACCAGCTGGAGACGCGAGCCCGACGCCCGGTGGCGCACACGCGCGCGACGCCCTCGAGGCGATCCACCCGGCAGTTCCGCGGGCACACCTGGCAGCACGCCAGCGCCTCGACGGAGCGAGCGGCGCGACGCCGGATCTCCGCCGTGCCGAGCGCCAGGTAGGCGGGAAGGTCCGGGTCGGGCACGCCAGCCAGCGTGCTGGGCCGGCTGGCGGCGCGCAAGCCCCGGTGCGCGGACCGACGTGAACCGCGGACGATACCCGGGTGTCACCGCGCGTCCGCGTCGCTACGCTTTCGCCGCGGATCCAGCTACTGTGTTGCCTGGTGCGTGTCTTGCTTACGGACGGCACCGCGCCGCCCCGGGGGGCCGCGCAGGGAGCACACAGGAGGATCTCATGCTTCGCACGCACGCGGGAGTGCTGGCTGGCGCCGTGGTTTCGGCGTTGGCGCTGGCAGTGGCTTGTGGTGGATCGAGTGACACGGGCGGCAGCGGAGGCAGCAGCGGCGCCGCGGGCAACGACGGCTCGGCCGGCAGCGCCGGCAACGCGGGCACGTCCGGCAGCGGCGGATCATCGGGCAGCTCGGGCAGCGCCGGCGTGTCGGGCAGCGGCGGATCGTCGGGCAGCGCCGGCGCGTCGGGCAGCGCCGGCATGGGCGGCAGCGCGGGCACGACGGCCGACGCCGGCTCTTGCGCCGCACCTTCCGACCTGTCGAAGGCCGCCGTGTGCATCTCGTACACGCACGACAACGTGAACTTCAACGTGGGCGAGGCGGGGCTCGACGGACAGGGGATCCTGGTCGTCGAGGTCTTCGACACGCCGACGCCGGACGACGGCACCGACGGCGGCACCAAGACCCAGCCGCTCGCGACGCTGTTCTACCCGGATCAGCCGGACGCCGGCGCGCCGGCTCTCGCGTCCATCAGCACGCTTCCCGTGCAGCGCATCGACGGCCTTCCGTCGACGGTCTACGTGCGGAGCATCTTCGTCGACAATCTCGCGATCCTCACCGACAACAACCTCACGTGGGGCGCGTGGATCGGCGGCATCGACCTCTCCGGCGGGCTCAAGCAGACCTTGCCGCTCGACACGGTGCAGCTCGTGGCAGGGCAGGGCACGAGCATCACCGAGCACCTGACCGCGCTGCGGCGCCTGCGTGTCGCCATGACGCTGGCGAGCGGCACGACGCCCCTCGACGACGGCCAGGGCCCGGCCGAGTTCGTGGTGTGGGACACCCAGACGCCGGACGTGAACACGCCGGCGATCTTCGGGATCGGCAAGCGGCGGTGCGCCGACGTCACCGGCGCGGGGACGATCGTCGAGGGCTTCGTGATCGGCACGGGCGACCGCTGGATCAGCGCGCAGCTCGACGACTACAACATCGGCAAGGATCCGCGCCCCGGATCGATCCAGAGCGTCGAGGTCGACGACGCCGGCGTGCCCAAGCTGCCCGACGCGAACAAGATCACGATCGCGCAGCAGTACACCCTGCCGCACGCTGTGGAGCTCAACAGCATCGAGCCGCTCGGCGACGGCGGCGCGCCCGCGCCCTACGCGTGCCCCGCTGTGGACGCGGGCACGGACTGATCGCTTGCCTCCCCGCGATCCGTGTGGCTGAGTCTCGCGGATGCGGAAGACGCTCTGGCTCGCGGCACTGGCCCTGCCGGCGTGTGGCTTCGGGACGCCGGCCCATTTCGAGGGCAGCGCGGCGCCGGCCCTGGTCGGCGCCGCGCGCGTCCGCGAGGTGGAAGCCGTGCCGCGCGGCTACGACGCCATCGGCACGGTAGTGGCGGGCTGCGAGTCCGCCCCGGGCCGCGGCGCGCTCCACGACGCGAAGCTCAGCGACGTGGACTGCTCGGAGGAGCTGCTGGTGACGGCGCTGCGCGAGCAGGCCGCCGCCGCCGGCGGCGAGCTGCTCGCGCAGCGCCGCTGTACCGTGCAGGGCGTCGGCTCGTCGCTGGCCGTGCGCTGCAGCGCCGACGTCGCGCGGCCCAGCGACGAGACGCTGGCGCGCCGGCCGTTGCAGGCGGGCGGCATGGGTTCCGCGCCGGACCAACCAGCCTCCGGGACCTGGCGTGTGCTCGTGGACTTCACGCCGGCCGCCGGCGCTCCCGAGCGCGGCGCGCGACGCGCCGATCTGGTGCGGGAGATCCCGCGCATGCCGCCGAGCCACGTGAAGCTCGGCAGCCTGGTCACGCACTGCGACGAAGGCTGCACGGAAGCCGGCGCGCGCGCCGGGCTGCGCGTCGCGGCGGGGCGCTTCGGCGCGACGGACGTCGTGGCCACGCGCTGCGTGACGCACCTGGAGGGCTGGACGTGCTCGGGCACGCCGGCGACGTACCTGCGCGCGCCCGAAGGGCTCGACCCCGCGTCCTGGTAGGCGCGCCGTCAGCCGTGGCGCGCGATCACCACGGCCATCGCGACCACGCAGGCGATCTGGGCGAGAAAGAACGTGAAGCGCGCGTTGATCGCGGCGTTCGAGCCGCTGGCGATGTGGATCGTGCTCTGGACCACGCGCGCCGCGAGCACCACCGCGGCGAGCATGCCGAAGGCCGGCTCGCTGACGCCGGCGAGCACGCCCACGATCACCACGCTGGCGAAGATCGGCAGGTTCTCCACGCAGTTCATGTGCGCGCGCATGGTGCGGCGATAGCGCGGGCTGCCGTGCGGCTGGTCGGCAGGGAAGGCGTCGGGCTTGGCCTTGCCGGCGAGCACCTGCGTCACCCGCGGTGCGCCGATCCCGACCACTACCAGCAGCAGCGTCCAGCCCGCGAAGCCGAGCAGGCACCAGAGCGGCAGCGTCATCGCGCGTCCTTCCAGGCGAAGACGATCGGCACCTTGATGGCGTCGAGCAGGCTCAGCCGCACCGGGCACGTCTCGGCGATCTCGATCAAGCGATCGCGCTCGGCGCCGTCGAGCGTCGCGCACGCGTCCGGAGGCACCGTGACCTCCACTTCGAGGCGCGCGATGCGTCGCGGCGGCTTGGCCGTCATGTGCTTTTTCACATGGACCCGCGTGCCGTCCAGCTTCCAGTCGGTATCCAGGGCGGCGATGCCCATCGTCGTTACCATGCACGTCGCGAGTGCGGTCGCCACGAGATCGGTCGGCGAGAAGCTCTCGCCCTTGCCGTGGTTGTCCACCGGCGCGTCCGTCGCTAGCACGGCCGACGATGGCCGGTGCGTGGCGTCGCAGTGCAGGTTTCCGCTGTAGCTCACGTCGATGTCGACCAAGGTCGTCTCCTCCGCTATAGGCGCTTGCCATGGACATTCTGCTCGTCCGTCACGGCGAGAGCGAGGGCAACCGGCAGGGCCGCATGCAAGGCCACCGGGACTACCCGCTGAGCGAGCTCGGTATCGCCCAGGCGCGCCGGCTCGGAGCGTGGCTGGAGGTGCAGAACGTGCGCTGGGACGCCGCGTACTGCTCGCCGCTCAAGCGCGCCCACCAGACCGCGGACATCATCGCGGAGGTGACGGGAAAGCCGGTCGCGGCGGTGGACGACGACTTGAAGGAGATCCACGCCGGCGCCCTCGAGGGCCTCACGCGCGAGGACATGTTCCGCCAGAACCCGGCGTTCCTCGAGCGCGGCATCATGCAGCTCGCCGAGTTCGCCGAGTTCGGCGGCGAGAGCTACGACGACGTCCAGGCGCGCGTCGGGCGATTGCGCGCGCGCCTCGAGGCGAAGCACCGCGAGGCCGGCGACACGCTCTTGCTGGTCGCGCACGGCGGCATCAACTTCCAGCTCCTGAAGTCGCTGATCTGCGAGCCGGTGCCGCGGGTGTGCATCGTGCGCATGGGCAACTGCACCGTCACCCACGTGCGCCTGCGTGAGCGCCGCGGCGTGTTCATGGGCGAGGTCGCGTGGCACGTGCCGATCGAGCTGATGGGCGGCGAGTCCGGCGAGGGCGCAGGCTCCTTGTTCCGCTAGGAGGGATTGCCGTTCCGGCGCGGAACCGCCGGGCTCGCACTCGCACCCGAGGCCTCCTTGACCAAGGTATACAGGCAGTATACCTTGCTGCAGGAGGACGACCGGGATGCACGTCTACGATCGCGCGACACGAGCCGGATCGATCGGACTGTTGGTGGCGGCCGCGGCGCTGTTCCAACTGGGCTGCGGGAGTGGCGAAGCGCCAAGTGGTGGCCGCGCAGGTTCGACCGGTGGCGGAGCCGGCGCGAGCGGAGCTGCTGGCGCGGGCGGCGGCTGCCGGCGTGGGCGGCGGCTCCGGCGTGGGCGGCGGCTCCGGCGTGGGCGGCAGCGCCGGCGTGGCCGGCAGCGCCGGCGTGGCCGGCACCGCCGGTGCGGCGGGCGAGCCCGCGGAGGAGCCGTGTCCCGGCGGTGGCCTCGGGCCGGGCGACCACACCCTCTCGCTCACTCACGACGGCGTCGACTACGACTACATCGTGCACATCCCGCCCGGCTACGACCCGACCGTGCGGACGCCGCTGGTGCTGAACTGGCACGGGCTCACCTCCAATGCCCAGCGGCAGCGCGACTTCTCGCAGATGGATCCCGTCGCCGACGCTCACGGGTTCATCGTCGTCTACCCGAACAGCCCGGACACGTCGTGGAATGCCGGCACCTGCTGCCACATCCTCGATCCGAATCGCGACGACGTCGGCTTCGCCGTCGCGCTGGTTGCCAAGATGGAGACGCAAGCGTGCATCGATGCCCGTCGCGTCTACTCGACGGGCTTCTCGAACGGCGGCTACATGTCGCACCGGCTCGCGTGCGAGCACGCCGAAGTGTTCGCCGCCGTCGCGCCTGTGGCGGGCACGCTGAGCCCGAGCACCTGCAACCCGTCCCGTCCGGTCCCCGTCCTCCACTTCCACGGTACGGCCGACAAGAACGTGCCGTACGACGGCGGCGGGCTGACGCAGGCGGACTCGGTTCCCGACACGCTCCAGGCGTGGGCGGATCGAGATGGCTGCTCGCCCACGCCTACCGAGACGTTCTCGAAAGACGACGCCACGTGCGAGACCTGGACCGGCTGCAACGGGGGCGCGGAGGTGGAGCTGTGCTCGTTCCAGGGCGAAGGTCATTGCTGGCCCGGGCAAGCGAGCTGCAAGTACGGTGCGGCGACGACGACGCTCGACGCGAGCGAAGAGGCCGCGAAGTTCTTCGAGCGGTTCCATCTGTAGGCGAGCGCGCATGTCGCGGGTTCCTCGAGGAAATTCTCGCGCCCGCGCGGCGCGACGCGGTTCAGGGTACGCTGCGGCGCATGAATCGCTTTATCGCGTGCCTGTCGCTGTTGCTGCTCGTCGCGTCCGCGGGAGCTTGCTCGGGAGGATCCGGAGGATCCGGAGGTGCTGGAGCAACGGGAGGATCCGGTGGAACGGGAGGATCCGGCGGCGGCGGGCAGAGCCCGGGAAGCTGCAAGGCCGGCGTCAACAGCTGCAAGCCCGGAACGGAGTTCTGCTGCGCGGACTACGCCGGCATCTTCACGGCCGCGCAGGTGCAGCAGGACTGCACCGTCGCCGGAGGGACGTACTCGCCGAACGCGTGCGACCCGACGGACCTCGAGGCGAGCTGCACGCTGTACGCGGGCACCGCCGCGGAGAAGACGATCCGCTACTACAACGGCTACGATCTCTCGAGCCAGAGCGACCCGGCGACGAACTGCTCGGCGCTCCACGGCAGCTACGAACCGGCGCCCTGACGACGGCAAGAGAACGGGCGCGACAAGATCAGGTCGCCGGCGCGCCGCAGTTCGGGCAGGTGTTCTTGCCCGCTGCGAGGATGAAGCGCGAAGTGCAGTACGCGCACGTCACGGGCTGGGATGCGACGGCGGCGGTGAACAGCGGGTCCGCTCCCCGCGACGCGATGTAGAGCTTGGCGAAGCGCGCCAGGAACGCCGTGCACGACTGCATCCACGCGATCGGATCCTCGAGCTGGTCTAGCGCCGGGTTGCCGATCGCGATCAGCGCTTCGTCGGTGTTCGAGAGCGCGACGTATCGCAAGTCCAGCCGCTCCATCTCCGTCAGCACGAGCTCCTGCGCCGCCGCCGGAACCGTCGCCCAGTTCTCGACGAAATTCTGCTGCAGGAAATCCACCGCATCATCGAGGAATATCCCTTTCCCCAGGAAGACGCAGCGCTTCTGGCCCTTCGCCCAGGGGTCGTTCGGATCGGGCGATGTGGGGATCCGGGTGTGATCGCGCAGGATGGTGAAGTAGCGCGCGATGTCGTCGAAGCGCAGCTCGATCGACCAGATCCTCTTGCCGGAAACCGAGATCGGAATGCGGACGGGGACGCCGTCGTGCGCGCCGTGCAGTTCGACGCCCCTGTCACTGCGGCTCATGGGCTCGCTGCCGAAGCGGCTGATGATGACGTTCGCAGTCGACGCGCCAGGCTTCGGAGGAACGCCGTCGACGACCGCGCCGCCTCCGAACAGGGGCGCGGCTTGCGTCAGGAGCGAGCGCACGAACGCTCGGGCCGGCTCGTTGTCGTCACGCCAGGCGAAACCGCGGGTCGCTTCTGCTTGCTGCAACGCCTGCTGCCACGCGGACAGCGGCAGCGCCGGAGCCTGGGCCGGCGGGGCGCTCTGCTTCTTCTTGCCGCCGAGAAAGTCGAACAGTCCCACGATGCCTCCGCGACGCCGGGTCCGGCGCGCCGCGGATTATGCCCTTCGACGGCCGATCGGTGAAGCCGGAGCGGCGAGCCCGCGTCACCAGCGGATCGAGGCCTCGCAGTCCGGGCACCAATCCACCCCTGTATGCAGCGCGGCCTTGCAGCGCGGACAACGGTAGCCGCGTCCCGCGCGCGCGAACCAGAGCCCCGCCAGCACGCCCACGCCGGCGAGCGCGCAGCCCACGATCACGCCGAAGTACCCGCCACAGGCGAAGCCCGTCGAGCCGAGCACGATCGCGGGCAGCAGACCGACGGGTGCCAGCTCGGGCCGAGCGCGTGTGTCTTCGTCGTCGTCTTCGTCGTCTTCGTCGTCTTCGTCGTCTTCGTCATCGCGCGCGATGCCGCGCCCGGTCCCGGCCTGGATGAACGCATCGTCGTCTTCGTCGTCGAGGAGCGCGCACAGGGCGTCGAGATCCGGCGGTCCGGGCCATGCCCCGGGTGGCTCGATCCCGAGGCGGGCGCGCAAGGCTTCGGCATCATCGGCGAGCGACGCATGCGCTTCGAGCAACGCGGCGGACTGGTTCGCGGAGAGCTCGCGCGAGAGGCGCTTGACCGCGCGCGCCGACAGGCCGCGGCTCACCAGCTGCGCGGCGAAGTAGAGCGCGACGGCGCCGAGGGTGAGATAGCCGGTGCTCTGCCGCTCGAACAGGAGCTTTTGCCCATCCGCGCTGTAGCCGCCGGTGCGGAAGCTGTACGCCGCCTCGAAGGTGAACAAGCCGAACCCGAGGTAGATGGCCGTCAGATCGGTCAGCGCCTCCTCGGTCTGCCGATCGACGACAACCAGGCCGTGGTGGTCGCGGTACAGGTGCGAAACCTCGTGACCGAGCGCGCCGACGAGCGCCTCGACGTTGCGGAGCTGGGCGGCGTCCACGCCGAAGTGCGCGATGCCGTCCTCGAAGCCGGCGTACCACGCCGCGGCGTGAGCGCGATCGCGGCCCTTCAGCGTCAGGTTCGTGACCTCGCCCACGCGTGTCGACGGGCGTGCGTACATGTGCAGCATCACGCCGTACTGCTCGAGGCCGGCGTAGCGCATCAAGCGCCGGAGCAGGGTACGGACGCCGCGCGGATCGCGTTGCCACGCATCCGGGAAGAAGCGAGGGTCTGGTAGCAGGATCGGCGCGCGCACGAACGGCGCGTAGCCGCGCTGGGCGACCAGCTTGGCGAGCCCGTCGAGGAGATAGTCGCGCGCCGCCCCGTCGGGGATCGCCATCTGGTCGAGAAGCCCGACGCTCATGCCAACATGAGAGCAGCCTAACAAGGGCGGACCCGGGATCCACGCGGGAATCCTGTCCCGCTGGTCGGGATTCCGCGCCGGACCGGCAACCTGCTAGACCATCGGGGATGCCGCGCCTCGCGTTCGTCTCCGGCACGCTCGAGCTGAGCGATCTGCCGCGCGAGGCGGAGGTGCCGGACGTGCTCGAGTGGGACAAGCGCACGCGCTGTTTCCGCGCACCGGCGAGCGCGTACGCGGATCTGCTGCGCGCGCTGGTGCGTGCCGGCATCGAGGTGGACGACCAGGCCCGCGCCTACACCGAGCTCGAGCACGGGCTGCGCGTGCGACGCGAGCCGCGGCCGTTCCAGAGCGAAGCCGTGCAGGCGTGGCGCGCCGCGAAGGGCAGGGGCGTCGTGGTGCTGCCCACCGGCGCGGGCAAGAGCCACGTCGCGCTGATGGCCATCGACGACAAGCGCCGCAGCGCGCTGGTCGTCGCGCCGACCCTCGATCTGGTGCGCCAGTGGTACGATCTCCTGCGCGCGAGCTTCGGCGTGCCGGTGGGCGTGATCGGCGGCGGCGAGCACGAGCTGTTGCCGCTCACCGTCACGACGTACGACTCGGCGTACCTGCACATGGAGCACATCGGCGCGCGCTTCGGCCTGGTCGTATTCGACGAGTGCCACCACCTGCCGGGCGAGACCTACGCGCTCTCCGCGCGCCTCTGCCTCGCGCCCTACCGGCTGGGGCTGTCGGCGACGCCCGAGCGTACCGACGGTCGCGAGGCCGTGCTCGACGTGCTGATCGGTCCGGTGGTGTACCGGAAAGACATCCTCGAGCTCAGCGGCAGCTACCTGGCGGAGTACGACACCGAGCGCGTCGAGGTGGAGCTCTCGCCGGAAGAGCGCGCGGAGTACGAGGCCGAGCGCGCCATCTATCTGGACTTCGTCCGCGGCCAGGGCATCCGCATGGGCACGCCACGGGGCTGGAACGACTTCATCATGCGCGCGTCGCGCACGACCGAAGGCCGGCGCGCCCTGGACGGCTACCGCCGCCAGCGCGAGCTCGCGTTCTCCGCGCCGGCCAAGCTCGACTACGTCGGCGAGTTGCTCAGCGAGCACCGCGGCGAGCGCGCGCTGATCTTCACCCAGGACAACGCCACGGCGTACAAGGTGTCGCGGCGCTTCTTGATCCCGGCGATCACGCACCAGACCAAGGTCAAGGAGCGCAGCCTGATCCTGCAACGCTTCTCCCGCGGCGAGTACGACGCGGTCGTCACCAGCAAGGTGCTCAACGAGGGCGTGGACGTGCCGGAGGCCAGCGTCGCCATCGTGATCAGCGGCAGCGGCAGCGTGCGCGAGCACGTGCAGCGCCTCGGCCGCATCCTGCGCCAGCAGGCCGACAAGCGCGCCGTGCTCTACGAGCTGGTCAGCGCGGGCACGGCCGAGCGCTACACCAGCGAGCGACGTCGCGAACACAATGCTTACCGCTGACCACGTGCGCGCGCGGCGTCGCTCCGGCGAGCTGCAGCTGATCCAGCTCAAGCCCGCCGACCGCGAGCGCGCCGTCGGCATCGCCGCGACGCTGCTGGCGATCGCCCGGGAGCATGTCGGTGCGGCGCGCGAGCGCCTCGGCGAGGCCTGGTCGGCGCTCGAGCTCGAGGCCAAGGATCGCAAGCTCGCCGACGGGCTGCGGAAGCTGGTCGAGGACGCGTGCGAGTTCACCGCGCCCGGTGACGTCGATCCGGCGGAGCTCCGCAGTCAGCTGTTTCTTGCCGCGAGCCGCGCGCGCATCGAGGGGCGCTTCGATCGCGACGCGCTGCTCGCCGAGGCCGCGGCGGCGCGCGGCACGGACGCGCCGGCGCTCGAGCGCACGCTGTACGCCGATCTGCGCGGCGCCGAGGAGCTGGTGCGCGCGCCGACGATCCACCCGGAGGCGCTGGTGGCCCAGTGGGAGCGCGCGCAGGTGCAGGCGGTGTTGCTGCGCGCCGTGAAGGTCGTCGCCGACGTGCGCTGCAGCTCGCCCGCGGCCTACCGTGCGCTCTTCCACAAGCTCAAGTTCCGGCGCTTGCTGCACAGCATCGAGCGCCGCGACGAGGGCTACCGCATCGTCATCGACGGTCCGTTCAGCCTGTTCGAGTCGGTCACCAAGTACGGTCTCGCGCTCGCGCTGGTGCTGCCGGCATTGCAGGAGTGCGATCACCTGGCGCTGGTCGCCCAGGTGCGCTGGGGCAAGCAGCGCGAGCCCCTGCGCTTCGCCTACGAGTATCGCGGCGCGAGCCACGGCGCCGCGCCGTCGATGCCCGACGACGTGCGCGCACTCGTCGACGCGTTCCGCGAGCTCGACACGCCGTGGCGGCCCGAGCCGTCCACGGCGATCCTCGAGCTGCCCGGCGTCGGCCTGTGCGTGCCGGATCTCGTGTTCACGCACGGCGACACCGGCGAGCAGATCCACCTCGAAGTGATGGGCTACTGGAGCCGCGACGCCGTCTGGCGGCGCGTCGAGCTGGTGGAGGCCGGGCTCGAGGACCGCATCCTGTTCGCCGTGTCGAGCCACCTGCGCGTCAGCGAGGACGTGCTCGACGACGCGGCGCCGGGTTCGCTGTATTCCTACAAGAAATCCATGAGCGCGCGCGCCATCGCGAAGAAGCTCGACGCGCTGTCCGCGCGCTGAGGGCGTCCGGCTTGCGGAGCAGCCCCCAGGCGTGCTCTCGTCCCGCCGTCACGCACGACAGGAAGCGAGTCGAGGCTTGAAACATTTGTGGCTGTGGGTCGGTCTGGTGGCGGCAACGGGTGCGAGCGGCGGCGCGGTCGCGTGCAGCAGCTCGAGCGGCGGCGGGGGCAGCGCCGGCACCGGCGGCGGCGTCGTCGACGGGGGTCACGACGGCGCGACCGGCGGCACGTCGGGTAGCGCCGGCACGTCGGGTAGCGGTGGCACGTCGGGTAGCGCCGGCACCGCCGGCGCGCCGGGCGTCACGCTCCCCGCCGGCTGCATGATCGACACCACGGTCGGCGTGGAGTGCAACCCGGTGACCAACGAGCCGTGCGACACCCAGGCCGGCGAGGCCTGCGACCTCGGTTCGGACCCGCAGACCAAGGCCCAGGCCTTCAGCTGCTTTCCCGCGCCGAACACGCAGAAGCTGGGCGACACCTGCAGCAATGCAGCGAGCGGCCCGTTCTGTGCCGGCACGTTGCACTGCGCTGGAAGCAGCGCCGGCGACGCGGGCACCGGCGACGCGGGCACCGGCGACGCGGGCACCGGCACCTGCGTGCACTGGTGTTGCGCGGACAGCGACTGCGCCCAGGGCATGACGTGCCAGGCGATCGACGCTGCGGGTCTGGGCACCCTCGGCGCCTGCATGTAGGGCCGATGTGCTAGAAATGGTGCCCGCTTGGACACCACCGGCACCCACCTGCTCGCCGAGTACTTCGGCTGCGATCGCGCGCTCCTCGACGATCTCGAGGCGCTGCGCCGGATCATGCGCGAGGCCGCCGCGGCTGCCGGCGCCACGGTGGTCGCGGAGGTGTTCCAGCCGTTCGCGCCGCAAGGCGTGACGGGCGTCGTCGTGATCGAGGAGTCGCACTTCAGCGTGCACACCTGGCCGGAGTACGGCTACGCCGCCGTGGACTTCTACACCTGCGGCGACTGCGTGCCGGAGCGCGCCGACGCGGTCCTGCGCCAGGCCCTCGCCGCCGATCGGGTCGAGATCATGTCGGTCCGGCGCGGTATCCCCGGGCCCGGCGCCGCGATCGAAGTCGCGCGCCACGAGCGAAGTCGCATAGAGCCCGCGAGGTAGCGCGCGAGCGCGTCACTCGGGCGATTCGCGCCGCGCGTCGCGTCACGAGATCGGCCTTTGGCGAGGAGAGCGTCGATTGGCGCCGCGCTGGGCGTCACGAGATCGCCTTTGGCGAGGAGAGCGTCGATTGGCGCCGCGCGTCGCATCGCGAGATCAGGCTTTGGCGTAGATACCCGTCGTCCGCGGCGCCGCGGCCACGTCGTCGTCGCTCGATCTACGTGTAGGCGTAGCTCCGACGCGCGAGCTCGACGGCGTGACGCTCCGCGTGGGCGGACGCTTCGGGCTCTGACACCTGCCCCGGCGCTTATCGCCGCCCGCGGCGGGCCGTTGATGGGGGTACACCCCGATGGCCGCCCCGCTTCGTCTCGCCGTTCTCGCGTCGCTCGGCGCGGCACTGTGGGCACAGCACGCCCACGCGGCCGACGACGCGCCGACCGGTCGCGCCAGCTTCGCGATTGTCGAGGACACGGGCGGGCCCAGCACCCTCGACATCCATCCGTCGGCCGCGGCGGCGCGCGCATTTCCGAAGCTCCCTGCCGACGATCCGCCCCCGGCGCGCAATGTTCTTGCCAGCACGCCACCCGCGCCGCCGACGCCGACGTTCACGCCGACGTTCGCTCCGCAGTGGGCGCCCACGCCGGCGCCCGCCTGGCGCGCGCGCACGCCGGCGCCGGTCGTTACCGTGTCGCCCGCGGACGCGCCGCGCGACGAAGGCGCGACGCCCGGCGAGTCGGCGCGCCACGACGCCACCGACGACTGGATGCTGTCGCTCGAGGGCGCGACGCGCGCGCCCGTCGACGTCTCAATCCAGGCGCGGCTCGAGATCCCCGCGGGGCTGCGCCTGGGCGGCGGCTACGGCTGGGTCCCGTCGAGCTACCTCGGCTTCGTCACCGGTATCGCCGCGGCGGCGACGAACACCGACTCCGGCGCGGGTGCGTTGATCGATCGCGGCTACCAACAGGGCCGGACCTGGCATCTGGTTGCCGGCATCCGTCCGTTCCACAACACCGGCGTCTACCTCGACGCGGGCTACGCCGAGCTGCGCCTCTCGGGCTCGATCGCGGCGAGCGATCTCGCCGGCGCGCCGGTGGGCGGCGGCGACTACGCCTTGTCGACGACGATCCGCATGTGGACCGTCGAGCTCGGCTACCAGGCGATGATCGCGGATCGGATCGTGTTCGCCGTCGGCGTCGGCGCCACCGGCGCCTTCTCGTCGCGGACGACCGTCACCGCCACGTCGGGCGCCGTGCTTCCGCAGGGCCCGGTGGACGCCGCGAGCGCCCAGCTCGACGACGCCATCGGCCGCTACTGCATACTGCCGACGCTGGACGCACGACTCGGCTTCGACCTGATCTGAGCATCGCACTCAGCCGTCCGGCACGAGTATCGTGCGGGGCGTGGCCCAGTCTGCGCCACTCTGCAGCCGTTCCCGCCAGTTCGCGGCGAGGCGGGGCGGCATGGTTCGTGCGTGTCGCGGGCGTGTTGGCGCGTTGGACGACAATACTTCTCGCGCTGGCTGCCCTGCGATGCGTTGGCAGCGCCGTCGAACCGGGACGACAAGGCGACGCCGGCGTCGCGACCCGCGGCGACGCAGGACAAGACGCTTGCGCGCCCGCTTCGACCTCGTGCGGCTCGGGGTGGTGGCGATACGATGACGAGCACTGCGACATCTGCGGCGCCACCGATCCTGCGTGCGGTAGCGATGGATTCGGCTGTTGGCAGATGGGCGACTTGCAGTGCTACAGGCTGTGCTCGAGCGACGCGGACTGTTGTCAGCCCGGCGAGACGTGCAGCGCGTTCGGGCTGTTCAACGGCGGAGGCTCCGTGTGCACCCCGGGGCCGAAAGTGTGTCGCGACCCGCGCAACACGCCGGGGTGTTGATCGTAATTCAAATTGACTGTGGCATCGTCGGCGGTGTCGACGTAGCAGGTGCGCTCCGCGGAGCGCTGCAGTGTCAATCTTCGGGCCTCGAGCCGTGGGCACTACAGTCCCCGAATAGTCTCTACAGTTGGTGCCCAGGGCCGGAATCGAACCAGCGACACGCGGATTTTCAATCCGCTGCTCTACCAACTGAGCTACCTGGGCGGGTCGGGGCGATGGGTATTAGCTCATCCGGCCCCGGGCGTGCAAGCCCGCGCAGGCGCCCCGGAAATCCGGGGTTCCGCGCCGGACCGGCAAGCCTATCCGGCTGTGGCGGGGGCTTGCGTCGTCAGGCTGGCGACGCGCTCGGCGCGGACCGGGACGCCGATGAAGCGGCACATGCCCGTGAGCGGGTCGACCGCGCCCGGGCCGGAGGCGGCGAGCAGGTTCACGTTCTGGCCGCCCCGGGCCTGCGCCGCGCGCCAGCTGCTGCCGGCGTGGTGTCCGTAGCCGTGGGGCACCGCGACGGCGCCCGCCGCGACGTCGCTGGTGATCTCCACGGGCAGCTCGATCGCACCGGCGTCGGTGGAGAGGCGCACGCGCTCGCCGCGCTTCACGCCGAGGCGCCGCGCGTCGTCGGGGTTGAGGAACGCGCTCTGCGGCTTGAGCTCGAGCGCGCCGTTGCTGTGCATCCAGGAGTTGTGGCCGAGCCGCTCGCGCTTGGTGAACAGGCGCAGGACGACGCCGTTGCCGGCGAGCTCCGGGGCGTTGAGCGTCGCTTCGAGCTCGTCCAGGCGGCCGTATACCGAGCGCGGGTAGAGCTGGATGCGGCGCGAGCGCTTCAGGAAGCGTCCCGGCCGCTCGCGGTCCACGAGCAAGCCGTGGGGATGGGCGCGGAGCTTCGCCAGCGGGCGCGGCCCGAGCGCGGGCACCAGCGCCGGCAAGACGAGGGCGCGCGTGCCGCCGGCGGCGACGACGCCGCGCAGCGCGAGATCCAGCGCGCGCGAGCCGCCGAGCGGCGCGCCGGCGGCCTTCGCGAGGTCGAACAGGATGCGCCAGTCGTGCCGGCGTTCGCCGCGGGGTGGGACGACGGGATCCGTCCACTGCACGTACGGCGTGGGCTGGAGCTGGAACTGCGCGAGCGGCAGATCCTCGCGCTCCAGAAAATCGGTGCACGGCAGCACGTGGCTCGCGAACGCGCCCGTGTCGTTGACGAACATGTCGATCGAGACGCACAGCTCGAGCTGGCCCAGCGCCTGCTCCATGCGAGCGCTGTCCGGTGCGCTGAGCAGCGGGTTGCCGGCGATCACGATCAGGGCGCGCACCTGGCCGGCGCCGGGGGTCAGGATCTCGTCGGCGAGGATCGACGTCGGCAGCGCGCCCATCACGGGCGGTAGCCCGCCGATGCGGCTGCGCCATTTCGGCTCGCGATCGACGCCGAACAGGCGCGCGAGCCGCGCGGTGTCGAGCGCGCCGCGTTGGATCAAGGCGCCGCCTGGGCGGTCGAGGTTGCCCGTCGCCAGCTCGAGGGCGATCTTCGCGGCGTAGGCGAGGGCGCCGAAGCTGCCCTGGTTCACGCCGGTGGACAGGTGGCAGAAGGCGCCGTCGGCGAGGGCGAAGTGCCGCGCCAGATCGCGGATCGTGTCGGCCGGGATGCGCGTGACGGGCGCGACGCGCTCGGGGCTGAAGCGCGCCACGGCGGCCCGCAGCTCGTCCACGCCGCGGGCGTAGCGTGACAGATCGTGGCGCGCGTCGAGCCCCTCCTCGAACACGACGTGGAGCAGCGCGAGCAGGAGCGCGGCGTCGGTGTCGGGCACGATCGGGATATGGCGACCCACGCTGCGCGCCGTCTCGGTGCGCCGGGGATCGACGATCACCACGCTGCCGCCGCGCGCTTCGATGGCCTTGAGCCGCTCGACCATGCGGGGCGCGTTCACGAACGAGCTCTGGCTCACCGACGGATTGGTGCCGAGCAGCAGCGCGAAGCGCGCGCGGTCCAGATCCGGCACCGGATGCGTCGCCGGCGAGCCGAGCATCTCGCGCGCGACGACGAACTTGTTGTTGCAGTCGAGCGATCCGGCGCTGAAGAAGTTGCGCGTGCCGAGCCCGCGCACGAACGCGATGCCCATCAGCGCGAGCGCGTAGCCGAACGCCGGCGGATTGCCCATGTACACGGCCACCGAGTGCGGTCCGTGCTCCTGCTGCAGGCGCCGGATGCGATCGCCGATGTCGGCGATGGCGGCGCTCCAGCTCGTCTGCTCGAGCCGCCCGTCGCGCCGCACCAGCGGTGCGTCCACGCGGTCCGCGCTCGCGTGCAGCTCGCCGAAGCGCGTGCCCTTGGCGCACACGAAGCCCTTCGACACGACGTGATCCGGGTCGGGCCGCAGCTTGACGACGCGATCGCCCTCCACGTCCGCGAGCATCCCGCACGCGGCCTCGCAGATCCGGCAGTACGTGACGCGCGTCTCCATCCCGCACGAGGCTACCGCCTCGGTTCCGCGCCGGCCAGACAACCAGCCCCTCCAGCCCGATCCCCGGGAGTTTGCTGGTCCGGCGCGGAATCGTCGCGGACCGGCGTGGCGCGGATCGTCACGAGTTTGCGCGATCCGGCGCGGCCCGATAAGCATGCGGCCCATGGCCGCCGCGCGATGGAGACGACCCGGCTGGCGCGCGGGCCTGCTCGGCGCCGCCGTCGGGCTGGCGATCGCCTGGATCGGCGCGTGCGGAAGCGGGCGGGGCGCGGCGGCTCCGGGCACCGTGGCGACGCGCGAGCCGGCGATGGCCCGGGCCACGCCCGCAGGCGGCGACGCGACGCCGATCCCGTCCCTCGAGCCCGGCCCGCCGGACCGGGCGACGAACCTGTCGTCGGATCCGCTGTGGACGCTCGCGGCGGCCGGCGCGCCCATCGATCTCGAGCGCCTCGCCAACCGCGAGGGCGCGAGCGGCCTGCTCGACGGCTTCGACGCCGGCGGCACGCTGGCGCTGACCGCCCTGGCGGCGCTGCCCGACGCCGACGACGCGCCGCTCGCGCTCGGGCGGCTGTGCGTCGTGCTCGCGCACGGCAAGCCCTCGACGCTCGGCCCGGTGCTGGTCGCCGTGCAGGCGATCGCCGCGTCGGTGCCCGGGCCCACGGAGCGGATCGATCCCGAGGGCGCGGCGAGCTGTCGGCCGGTGCTCGACGGCCTCGCGAAGACCGACGCGCTGCCGCCGCACCAGCGCGATCTGGCCGCGAGCGCGCGCGCCATGCTGGACGAGCGGCTGTCGGCGCCCTGATTCGCCCCGAAACACGCTAGACTCGCCGCGTGGTCAGCCTCTCGCCCGCGGGAAACGCGAATCCTTACGCGTCCGAGCAGTACCTGCAGCAGCTGCTCGCGAAGGCCATCGCGGCCGGTGCGCGCGACGTCCACCTGAAAGTGGGGCAGCCGCCCGGCGCGCGCGTGCGCGACGACCTGGTGTACTTCCGCGTCGACAAGATCCGCCCGCAGGACACCGAGATGGTGGCGCGCCACATCGTCACCGACGCCGCGATCCGCGAGAAGCTCCACCTGATCACCGAATACGACACGTCGTATGCCGTGGTCGGCGTCGGACGCTTCCGCGTCAACATCTACAAGCAGCGCGGCACGCTGGCGATCGTGATGCGCATCATCCCGTTCAACGTGCCGACGTTCGAGCAGCTCGGCACGCCGCACGCCTGCCGCGATCTGGCCGAGAAGGACCGTGGGCTCGTGCTGTGCGTCGGTGCGGCCGGGAACGGCAAGAGCAGCACGCTCGCCGCGATGATCGACCACATGAACCACACGATGGCGCGCCACGTCGTCACGATCGAAGATCCGATCGAGTATCTGCACACCGATGATCGATCATCGATCAGCCAGCGCGAGATCGGCCAGGACACGAAGAGCTTCGCCGACGCGCTGCGCGCCGCCCTGCGCCAGGATCCCGACGTGATCCAGGTCGGCGAGATCCGCGACGGCGAGACCATGAATATCGCGCTCAAGGCCGCCGAGACGGGGCACCTCGTGCTCTCGACGCTCCATACTCCCGACGTCGCGCGCACGATGAACCGCATCATCGCCCTCAGCGAAGGCGACTCCGACGACATGCGCGAGCGCCTCGGCGACACGTTCCAGGGCATCGTTGCCCAGCGTCTGCTCCCGCGCGCCGACGGCAAGGGCATGGCCCTCGCCGCGGAGGTTCTGGTCGCGACCGGATCCGTGCGCGAGTCGATCAAGCGGCCCATCGGCAATCCGGCCCTGAAAGAGCTGATGGAGGGCGGCGCGCACCCCTACGGCATGCAGACGTTCGAGATCGCCGTGAAACAGCTCGTCCGTGACGGCATCGTGGATCGCGAGATCGCGCGATCCGCCATGGGCTTCTGACCGCACGCCCCCCGCGCGTCGTTCGCTCGCGGCGCGTGGTTCCGCGCCGGACCGGCAATCCTGCTCTGGAGGACATCAAAGGGGGGCATAACCGGTTATGTCGGGTGAAATGTCCGCGCTTGGCGCGGATCGGCGCCGTGGAGCGCCGTGACGGCCTGATCCAGGACATGGAAGGGGGGCATAACCGGTTATGTACGGGTCGCGTGTCTCGTTGGCGGCGGCGATCGGACACGCGAGGGGGGCATAACCGGTTATGTCGGGTGAAATGTCGCGGTGGCGTGGATCGGCGCCCGTGAAGCGTCGCGCGGCCTGATCCAGGACACGGAAGGGGGCATAACCGGTCATGTCGGTGAAATGTCCGCGCGGGTGGATGGCGGCGAGACGACGGGCGCGGCACGATACGCAACTCGCGGCGCGCGTGACCGGCACGGTCGCATGGTCATCCATACGGTTGCTCACGCGCGGGCGGCGCAGCGCCCGCTGTCGGATCCCGACGCGTGCTGGGCGCTCTGGCGGCGCTTGCGGCGCGAGTTCCCCGATGTGCTCGCGGCGTGCTTGATGCCGGACCACCTGCACATGCTGCTGCAGTCGTTGGCGCGGGACGAAGCGCGGCGCCGGCTCGGCCGCCAGCTTGGCGCATTCTCGCGCGAGCGGTCGGCGGGGCCGCAGTGGCAGCCGGTGCCGCAGCCGACGCGCGTGCTCGGCGACGACAAGGTGGAGCGGCAGATCCGCTACATCCACTTGAATCCGGATCGAGCGGGCCTGGTGACGGATCCGATGAGCTGGCTCTGGTCGACCCACCGCGACGTGATCGGCGCGCGCGTCGATCCGTGGGTCGGTGCGGACAAGCTCGCGGCGGCGTTGGGACGGCCGGACCCGGACTTCACGACTTGGTTCCACCGCTACGTGTCGTCGGATCCGACGGTCGCGGTGAGCGGCACGCCGCTGCCCGGGCTCGCCCGCGCGGGCACACTGGACGAGATCGAGGAAGCGGCTTGTTGCGCCGCCGCGCGCCGCGCCGATCGGCGTCCAGCGCCACGTGTTCGTGCTCGTGGCGAAGCAGCTGGGGTACGAAAGCGGCGCGATCGCCGCGCACCTCGGCATCTCGTCGCGGACCGTCTCGCGCTTGGCGCTGCACGCGGCGCCCGATCGGCTTCGCGCCGGCTTGCTCTGTCTCGGCGATCCACGCCTGCGCACGCCGCCGCGCTTCCGGCGCCTGCGCGCGGCGTAGTTCTGCTATACACACGGCCGATGGCCGACGTCCGACACGACTGGACCCTCGCTCAAGCGCGGGAAATCCATGACCTTCCGCTGTTCGAGCTGATCGACCGCTCGCGCGCGGTGCACACGCGCTACCACGCGCCCAGCGAGGTGCAGCTCTGCACCTTGCTCAGCGTCAAGACCGGCGGTTGCCCGGAAGACTGCGCGTACTGTCCGCAGTCGTCGCACCACGAGACGAGCGTCAAGGGCGAGGCGATGCTGAAGGTGGACGACGTGCTCGCCGCCGCGCGTCGCGCGAAGGATCATGGCGCGTCTCGCTTCTGCATGGGCGCGGCGTGGCGCGAGGTGAAGGACGGCCCCGCGTTCGAGCGCGTGCTCGACATGGTGCGCGGCGTGCGCGAGCTCGGCATGGAGGCGTGCGTCACGCTCGGCATGCTCGACGCCGGTCAGGCCAAGCGCCTCGCCGACGCGGGGCTCACCGCGTACAACCACAACCTGGATACGTCGCGCGACTACTACAAGTCGATCATTTCCACGCGCAACTTCGACGAGCGACTCGCGACGCTCCGCAACGTGCGCGACGCGGGCATCACGGTGTGCTCCGGCGGCATCATCGGCATGGGCGAGAGCGTGGACGATCGCTGCGGCATGTTGCTCGAGCTGGCGAAGCTCGAGCCCCATCCGGAGAGCGTGCCGGTGAACGCGCTGGTGCGCGTGGAAGGCACGCCACTCGCCGCGCTGCCGCCGATCGATCCGCTGGAGCTGGTGCGCATGATCGCGCTGGCGCGGGTGATGATGCCGCGCTCCAAGGTGCGCCTGAGTGCGGGCCGCACCGAGCTCCCGCGCGAGGCGCAGCTCCTGTGCATGTACGCCGGCGCGAACAGCATCTTCTACGGCGACAAGCTGCTCACCACGCCGAATCCCGGTCCCGACGAGGACGAGAGCTTGATCACCGCCGCGGGCCTGACCGCGTCGCCGGCTTCCTGAGGTTTGCCGGTCCGGCGCGGAAGCGCGCGGTTCGTGTTACGGTCGGCGTCGGAGGTGGGTGTGGCCCGACGCTTGATCTGGGTGGGTTCGATGCTGACGCTGGCGCTGGCCGGCGCGTGCAGCGCCGCCGGTGACGGCAACAGCTCTGTCGCGAACGGCGCAAGCACGGGCAGCGGCGGCAGCAGCGCGGGCAGCGGCGGCAGCAGCGCGGGCGGCAGCAGCGGCGGCGGTACGGGCGGCGCGGCCGGCGGCGGCGGGACCGGCGGGATCAACGTCGGCACCGGCGGCACCGGCGCAGCGGCGGGGCAGGGCGGTTCCGGCGCGGCGGCGGGGCAGCCCGGCACCGGCGGCGGCTGCAACATCGACGGCGGCGGCCCCGTCGGCAGCGGCGGCAGCGGTGGCAATCCCGGCGGCAGCGACGTGTGCGGCAACGGCCTGGACGACAACCTCAACGGCTTCATCGACGAGGGCTGCGGCTGCGGTCTGGGCGCCACGCAGGCGTGCTACTCGGGGCCGCCGGGGAAGGCCGGCATCGGCGCGTGCGTCAAGGGCACGCAGACGTGCCAGGGCAACTCGGAATTCCCCGGTTGGAGCAAGTGCTCGGGAGACGTGCTGCCGACGAACGAGATCTGCGGCGACGGCATCGACAACAACTGCGACGGGCAGATCGACGAGTACTGCGACTGCTGTCCGGGCGACACGCGCCCCTGCGGCGCGAACGTCGGCGTGTGCACCCAGGGCACGCAGCTGTGCGAGAACGGCAAGTGGTCGGACTGCGACGGCATCGTCGCGACCGGTCCGGAGATCTGCGACAACGGGATCGACGACAACTGCGACGGCCAGCAAGATGAAGGCTGCACCCTCGACGTGGACGTCAACATCAACGGCGACTGCGTGTCGGCGTACTGCCCGCCGCAAGCGCCGTATCCCATCGGCTGCAACATCGTCATGTCGGGCAACGATCCGCGCGGGTGCGTGGCGAACTCGCCGGGCAGCGCGCAGGTGTACTTCCAGGAAGGCAACGCGTGCGGCGCGGGCCACGTGTCGGGCACGCTCAAGTGCTCGAGCCAGCAGCCAACGACGCCGCTCGACGGTTCGACCTGCCCGATCAACAAATCGACGCCGATCTACGCGCTGTCGCAGAGCGGCTGTCCGCCGACCTGATCAGCGCGCGAGCCCGACGCCGGTGGTCTTGTCCAGGCGCAGGATGCGGATCGTGCGCACCACGCGACCACCGCGCCGCACCTCGATCTTCAGGGCCGCGCCGACGCTGCGTCCGGGCAGCTCCTTCGCCGGGTCGATCGCCGGGAAGCGATCGTCGGTGACGTACAGGATCTCCGGCGCGTCGATCCATTTCGCGCGCGGCAGCCAGCCGTCGAAGTCGTCGCGGATCGGGCCGTTGCAGCCCACTGGCGCGCGGCCGTCGAGCGCGGCGGCGGCCTGCGCGCACACCGTCCAGTGGGGGCCGATCACGACCGGAAGGCGGTGCGTGTCGGTCATTACGCCGCGCACGGCGTCTTCGAGCAGCGCCTTGCCGGGCTTCCAGGCGTACAGGTCGTTCACCAGATCGTAGCGCGGGTGGTAGTGACTGCCGAGCGCGCGCACCATCAGCGGCGTCTTCACCATCGCCCAGGTGAGCGCCACCACCACCGCGCCCGTGATCGCCGACGCCTTGGCGAGGCGCTTGCCGACCGCGTCGCTGCGGGCAAGGTGGACCGCGAGCGCGAGGTACATCGGCGCGAGCCAGTGGGGCTCCGCGACGCGCGACCACAGGCACAGCGGGACGAGCACCAGCGCGGGCACCAGGGTCGCGAGCCAGAGCAGCCGCGAGACGTCGTCGTCCCGTCGCTTGCGCCAGAGATCGACGGCGAGCAGACCCGCGGCGAACAGGAACGGCGGCGTGACGTAGGCGAGCTGTCCGCCGAGTAGCGCGCCGAGGTTCCGGAGCGAGATCCCCGCGTGGGTCTGGGTCGCCACCAGGCGGTGCCGCAACATCGGCCAGCCGAGCCGTTGCTCGTACACGACCAGCGGCGCCACCAGCAAACACGCGAGCGCCGCGGCGAGCCACGGTGCCGGCGTGCGCCAGCGCGCCCGCGCACCGCGCGTGAGCGACGCGCCCAGGATCGCGACGCCGAGCAACACGCCGGTCGCCTGGGAGAGGCACGCCACGCCGACCAGCGCGCCCACGCCCAGCGTGCTGGCGAGGGCGCGGAAGCTCCGCGGCTCCGCACGCAGCGCTGCGGCATACAGGCCGATCGCGCCGAGCCACGCGAACGCGAGCGGCAGATCCGGCGTCAGCGCGTACAGGCCGATGGCGATCTCCGGCGCCAGGGCGAGCGCGATCACGACCAGCAGGGCGCGCCGCCACGGCGCGCCGGCGGCGCGCGCCGCGAAGCCGCCGACCCAGGGCAGCAGCGTCGCGGCGATGCTGGTCACCACGTGCGCCGCGCGCGGCGACGGCGCGCCGCCGCCGCCGATCAAGCGGGCGACGAGCCCGATCAAACCCGGGTGATCCAGATACGCCGGCTGCGGATGCAGGGCGTACGTCGCGTACAGCGCCTCGGCGTCGCCGAAGCCCGTGCCGGTGGCGATCTGCAGCCGTAGCAGCAAGAGCGCGGACGACGCCACGACGGCGACCCGCAGCGCACCCAGCAGCGCGGCCGCGTCGTCGTCTACGTCAGCCATGCCGCCATCATCTCCGCGACGACTTCCGAGGGGGATTCCGCTCCGGCGCGGCCGGCGGCGAGGCGCGCACGCACTTCGCCGGTGCGGCGCGCCCACGGGTCACCGCGCTCGAGCATGGTGCGCACCGCGGTGGCGAGCACGGCGGCGTCGAGGCGCCGCCCGGCGATCTCCGGGAACGCGCGCTCGCCGAGCACGATGTTCGGCAGCCCGATGTGCGGCGTGGTGACGAAGCGCCGCGCGACCCACGCGGTCAGCGCGTCCGCCTGGTAGACGACCAGCGGCGGCACGCCGGCGAGGGCGCACTCCAGCGTCGCGGTGCCGCTCGCCGCGATCGCGACGTCGAAGGCCGGCAGCACCGGCGGCGCGGACGACTCCACGACGTCGAAGCCCGCTTCGCGCGTGCGCACGCGCACGCGCGAAGCGGTGCGGCGATCCAGCGCCGGCGCGAGCACGACGCGCGCGTCGCGACCCGAGAGCCGCGCCGCGCCGAGCATCACGTCGAGGTGCTCGCGCACCTCGTGCGCGCGGCTGCCCGGCAGCAGCGCGATAATCTGCGCGCGCGGATCGAGCCCGAGTCGCGCGCGGACGTCGGCGCGCGCCGGCACGGCGTTCTCGAGCGCCGGGTGCCCGACGTAGCGCGCGTCCACGCCGTGACCGCGCCACAGCGCTTCCTCGAAAGGCAGCACCGTCGCCAGACGATCGCAGGCGCGGCGGATGCGCGGCGCGCGTCCGCCGCGCCACGCCCAGATCTGCGGCGCGCCGTACCAGAGCACGCGCGTGCCCTGCCGTCTGAGCCGCGGCCCGAGCCAGGCGTTGAGCTCCGTATAGCCGGCGAGCAGGGCGGCTCGCGGGCGCCGCGCCCGCGCGGCGCCCGCAAGCCGCCCTGCGACGGCGAGGATCGCCGGCAAGCGCGGCGCGACGCCGGTGACGCCCATGGCCGCGGTCGTGGAGGTGTGGGCCACGAGCTCGACGCCAGCCGCGTCGAGCTCGGGTCCGCCCAGGCCGAAGCATGGAACGCCGAGCCGGCGCGCGACCCGCGCCGCCATCGCGTCGCCCGAGGCTTCTCCGGCGACGACGAACAGCTCCCGCGCCATCGAAGGCGCTACTGCTTCACGTTCGGCAACAGCTGGTACACGTTCACCGCGTCGGCGAAGATCTCAATCTCCTGCTCGGTGAACATTACCGCGTCGGTGTCGGTGTCCTTGATGCGACCCCAGTACTGGAGTTTGTACTTGTGGTCCTTGGTCGCGTCGGTCGTGTTGGGCGGAACGTTGACCACGACGCCGAGCGCCTGCTCCGGATGCGTGAAGGTGCAGGCGGCTTGCGGGACGTTCGCGTCCGAGTACACGTAGCGCGCGTCGGTGTCGCAGGTGCCGGCCGGCAGATCCTTGCCGGTCGCCTCGTCGATCAGCCGGAAGCGCGCGCCGCGCACGTCGTCGTCGTTGCAGTCGCGGAGCGTCGCCGCGACGATTCCGTAGCCCGCCGGTGGCGTCCAACCGGGCGTCGTGCCGGGGTAGGCGTTCGCGACCGCGGACGCCAGCGTGTTGAAGTCCGACGGGCGGATCGTCGTGCCCTCCACGCGGCCGGGTGCCGCCGGCACGATGTCGCCGAAGCCGTAGAACTCCTTGGCCACGTCCGCCTTCGCGTGCACGTGGTACGCGATGACCGGCGTTGAAGGGTGCGGGAAGCGGAACTCGCCCTGGTTGAGATCGGCGGGCCCGCTGGCGCCCTTGGTGGTCGCCGAGAAGAACGCGGTCGCGCCGTACACGGTGCTGCCCTCGTACAAGTCCACGTCCAGGTCGCCGACGGCGTTGCCCGTCAGGAAGTCCTTCACGACGAACAGGTTCTGGGGCGCGCCCGCGGCACCCGCCGCGCCGCCCGTGCCCGCTGCGCCGGCTGCGCCCGCCGCTCCGGCTGCGCCCGCCGCTCCGGCGGCGCCGGCTGCGCCCGCCGCACCGCCCGTGCCCGCCGCACCGGCCGCGCCGCCCATGATGCACGACCAGTCGGGGGCGACGTCCTTGCCGCCCTTGCGCACGGTCATCACCGGCAGTGTGGCTTCGCAGCACGCCTGGTCGGCGCCGGAGGTGCACTTGGCGGGGAAATCCGTGCTGACCGGCCCACACGCGCCGCCACCGGTGCCCCCCGTGCCGCTCGTGCCAGCCGTGCCGGCGCTGCCCGCGCCGCCCGGGTTGTCGCTGTTGCTCGAGCAAGCGTACGCGCTCGCGGCGAGCGCACCGACGACAAGCAACCCCAAGATACCAAGCGGACGATCCACGGCTGACCTCCTTGTCTCCCCGCGACCGGGGCAGACGCCTGGGTGTACCCCAGGAGCGGCGCGGCTTCTAGTGTGGCGCCGGCCGGCGTCGCCGGGCTAGAGCCGTGGCCAGCGCGCCCAGACCCAGCGCGACCCAGCCGAGGTGCCCGGGACGCGGAACCGCGCCGCAGCTGCAGCCCTTCGTGTCCGGGCTCGCGCACACGGTCGAGTAACCGTGCCGTGGCGTATCGTTGCAGGCCGCGGCAGCGCGACCCGTGGGGTAGATCGCGCAGACGCCCGCCACGTCGTCGGGGTCGAGCGTGCGAAGGCCGATCGTCCCGCAGGTGTAGCCCGGGTTCATCGTCGCCGACGCGAGCTGCACGTTGTGCGCCAAGCCGACGAAGTGCCCTGCCTCGTGCGTGGCGATCGACAGCAGATCGCAGCCGTAGGGCGGCGTGTCGCGATTCACCAGTTCGTTCTGCACCGAGTTGAACTCCACGTCCGCGTCGAAGATCTCGCCCGTCAGCTTGTTGTACGTGACGGTCGTGAGCGCGAGCGTGTCGCCCGCGCCGTCGTCGTACGGCCAAGCGTCGTCGCGGAACATCCAGATGTTCGCGTTGCCGTCGGTCGAGCTGTATTCCTGCTTGTCGCAGCTCACCAAGCCGCGATCGCTGATCTTGATCGACGGGTGCGAGCCATCGGCGCACTCGGCGCCGACCCACTGCGCGAACCCGGTGGCGATGGTCTTCTCCGCGTCCTGCGCGGTGATGTGTCGCAGCGGCGAGCCGTCCTTCTGCACGCTGAACGACACGCATGCGCCGGGCCAGTACAGCGGCTTCCCGCCGACCAGGCAGCCGTCGGCGTCGGAGCTGCACGGGTTGGCCGGATCGCTCGAGTTGCAGGTCGTCGTGCGGCAATACGCGCCGGCGGACGCGCTCGCCGAGAGCGCGGCCACGCCGATCGCGAGGCCGGCGAGCCTACTTCGCATGCAGGGCCTTCTCGATCAGCGCGCGCGCCTCGCTGGGCGTGCGACCGACGAGCTGCTGCTGCGCCGACGCGCCGCCCTGCACGATCGCCGGCAGGCGTGGGCTCGACGCGAGTCGCACCACGCCGTGGGCGTCGGCGCGGAGCGGGAACTCGCCCTGGGCCATGGCCGCGACGCCGAGCACGCCGTCGTAGCGCGGCGCGAGGAAGAGCAACGCCGGCTGGCCGAGGATCAGCAGCGCCTCGCCATCGACCACCTGTCCGATGTCGCCGACCTGTCCGCCGAGGGTGCGCACCAGCACCTCGGAGCCGGCATCGGCGCCGGCAATCCGGCTGTCCACCCGCAGCCGCGTGTAGGTGACGATGCGCCGCCGGCCGCCGAAGACCTCCCAGCGGCTGTGCGCCTCGAGCGGCGTGCACGTGGCCACCAGCTGGCTGTGCTGCGCGAGCTCCGCGAGCCGGACGGCACGCGCCACCGTCGCCGCCGCGACTGGAGCGAGACACAGGGCGAGCAGCCCGGCCGCGAGCATGAACACGGCCCTGCGCCGCTCGAGCATCGCGGAGAGGCTAGCACATCGCGACGATTCCGCGCCGGACCGGCACCCTGTCCCCCGCCCCCCGTCCTGCCCCCCGTCCTGCCCCCGTCGTGCGCCCTCCCTGCTGGGCATCCCGGGGCTGGTTGCCGGTGCGGCGCGGCCGGCGGCGCGTGGGCGAGGCCGCGGAAATCGCGCCGCGATCCGCCCGGCGGTCTGGGCTATAACCAGACGCCCGGTCGGCCCTGCAGCCAGCCGGGCGCACCCGCGATGCCCTCTACCGCCCCGGTGGACGCTCCCATCCCGTTGCTCGAGCGGCTGTCGCCGTCGCTGCTGCCCGAGCTCAAGGACTACGTCGCGCGCCACCGCGCCGACGTCGAGGCGATGATCCGCACCGGCGGCCAGGAGGGCGGCCTGCCGGCGGCGCGGCGCCACGCCAAGGCGTTCGACGGTCTGCTCGGATCGCTGTTCCAGGCCGTGCAGGCGGTGCTGCTCTCGGACGGCACGTGGCGCGCGGTGTCGCTCGCGGCGGTCGGCAGCTACGGTCGTCGCGCCGTCGCGTTCTCCAGCGATCTGGACGTCAGGTTGCTGGTCCCGCACGACATCGACACCGCCGGCGCCATCGCCGAGGCGCTGCTCTACCCGCTCTGGGACGCGGGCCTCACCATCGGTCACCAGGTGGTCGCGCCGGACGACATGATCGAGCTCGCGCGCCACGATCTGCCCACGGCGACCACGCTGCTCGATTGGCGCACCGTCAGCGGCGACATCACCGTCGCGTCCACGATGCTCACGCGGGCCTTCGAGGGCGTGTTCGGTGCGGGCAACATCCGCTCGTTCCTCGAGCGCCTGTCGGAGCGCGCGGGCGAGCGCTACGAGCGCTACGGCGGGTCGGTGTATCTGCTCGAGCCCGACGTGAAGAACGGCCCCGGCGGGCTGCGCGACCTCGACATCGCGCACTGGGCGGCGCGCGCGCGCTGGCGCGTCGCGGAGCTCGGCGATCTGGTTCGGGTCGGCATCCTGGTGCCGCGGGAGTGGCAGCAGATCGACCAGGCGAACAACCTGCTGTGGCGCGTGCGCAACCTGCTCCACGTGTACGCGGGCCGGCGATCCGATCGCCTGAGCTTCGACCGGCAGGAGCAGATCGCCGACGCTCTCGGTTACGGCACCGGCAGCGCCGGCGTCGAGCGCTTCATGAGCGAGTACTACCGGAACGCGCGCATCCTGTCGCGCACCCGGGAGATGATCGTCGGTCGCGCGATGCCGCCGCCGAAGCGTCGTCCGCACGAGGTGAGCATCGGCGGCGGGCTGAAGCTGATCAACGACACGGTCACGCTCGCCGATCCGGCGGCGCTGCCCACCGAGCCAGCACTGGCGCTGCGCCTGTACGAGGAAGCCGTGCGTCGCAACCTGCCGGTGTATCCGTTCGCGCGCGAAGCGGTCGCGCGGATGGCGAGCCTACCGACGTTCTGCGAGAAGCTCCGCGCCAGCGAAGAGGCGGCGCGGCTGTTCGCGCGGCTCGTCGCCGACGCGCAGAAACCGCGCTTCAAGAGCGGCTCGATCCTGCGGGAGTTGCACGACGTCGGCCTGCTCGTCGCGATGATCCCGGAGTTTTCGCCGGTCGTCGGCCGCGTGCATCACGACGTGTACCACGTGCTTACCGTGGACGCGCACTCGGTCGCCGCGGTCGATCGGCTCAAGGCGCTGGCGCGTGGCGAGCTGGCGGCCGACTACCCGCTCGCGTCGCGTCTGGCCGCGGAGATCTCGCGGCCTCGCGTGCTGTTCTTCGCGACGCTGCTGCACGACGTCGGCAAGGACATCGGCGGCCGGAACCACTCCGAGCGCGGCCACGACATGGCCGACAGCATCCTGCGGCGCTTGCACGTGCCCGAGCCGGACATCCGCGAGGTGCAGCACCTCGTGCTCAAGCACCTGCGCATGTACCACGTGGCCACTCGCCGCGACATCGACGACCCGCAAACCCTCGCGGAGTTCTCGAACGAAGTGCACGGTCACGAAGGGCTGCGCGAGCTGTACCTGCTCACGGTGGCGGACGTGTCGACCACCAGCCCGACGGCGATGACGAGCTGGAAGGCGCGCATGCTGGACGAGCTATACGTCGCCGCGGAGCGCGCGCTGTCCGGCGAGGGTACCGCGCAGGACCGTCGCGCCGACGTCGCGGCGCGCGTGCGCGAGCTGTGGCAGGGCGACAATCGCGCCTTCCTCGACCGCTTCGTCGACGCGATCCCGGAGCGCTACCTGCTCGCGAACGACCCGGCGGAGATCGTGCGGCACGTGCAGTTCGTACAAGGCGCGGGCGCGTCGCGCTCCGCTGTCACGACCATGGCGGTCGATCCGCCGTACGTCGAGCTGGCCGTGGTCGCGGACGACCGCGCCGGTCTGCTGGCGTGCATCACGGCGACGCTCGCGGCGTCGCGCCTGCGCATCCTCGGCGCCCAGATCTACTCGTTCGTCGACGAGCAGGGGCGCGGGCGTGCGCTCGATCTGTTCTGGGTCCGCAGCGGGACCGACGTGAACGCCGTCCGCGACGCGGTGCCGCGCCTCGAGCGCGATCTGGGACGCGTCCTGGGCGGCGAGCTGACGCCGTCGGCGCTCGTGGAGGGCCACCGCGGCAGCGCGCGCCTGTCGGAGCGCCCGACGCCCGGCGTGGCGACCAAGGTGTCCTTCGACGACCGCGCGTCGAGCGACCACACCGTTCTCGAGGTGACGACGCGCGATCGGCCGGCGCTGCTGTTCTGGCTCGCCAATGCGCTGCAGCAGGCGGGGCTCACGATCTCGCTCGCGAAGATCAACACCGAAGGCACGCGCGTCGCCGACGTTTTCTACGTTACCGACGCCCAGGGAGCCAAGGTCGACGATCCCGCGCGCATCGAAGACATCCGGGCACGCATCCTTTCGACCATCGCGACACTCCAAGCGGGGAGCACATCATGACGAGCACCAGAACCATCGCGCTTGCGCTTGCTTTCGGACTCCTTGCCGGGTGTGGCGGCGGTACGCCGCCGGCGGACCACCCCGAGCCGCCCCCGCCGCTCGACGACGGAAACGGGGCCGCGCCCACCGCGAGCGCGACGCCGGCGACCTCGAGCCCGGCGGTCCAGCAGGCCTTCGACGCGATCCAGGCCGGCGACTTCGCGAAGGCCAAGCAGCTGCTGACCGACGTGCGCGCCAAGAACCCGAAGGACGCGGAGGCGGCGCTGCTCCTCGGCGTCGCCAACGAGAAGCTCGGCGACGCGGCGACGGCCGCGGGGCTCTACCGCGAAGCGATGACGCTCAATCCGAAGCTCATCGACGCGGCCGTGTACCTCGCCGCGCTGCTCCACGACACCGGGGACGCCGCGGGCTGCGCCGATGCGGCCGCGAAGGGCCTCGCGATCCAGCCAAAGCAGCCCGACCTGCTGCTCAACCGCGCGCTCTGCCTGGAGATGAAGGGCGACAAGGAGGCCGCGGCCAAGGCCTACGGCGACGCCGTGGACGCGAGCCCGGACGATGCCGAGCTGCGCATCGCGTACGCGCAGATCCTGGCCGGCACGGGCCAGAAAGACAAGGCGGTCGAGCAGCTGAAGCAGGTCAAGACCGACAAGCCCGAGCTGGTCGGCGCGATCGCGAACATGTTCGGCAAGCTCGGCGAGCCGAGCGCGTGTTTGGCGGTTCTGGACAAGCCGATCGCCGACAAGCCGTCGCCGGATCTGCTGGTGCGGCGCGGCGTCTGCAAGCACGACCTGAAAGACGCCAAGGGCGAGAAGGCCGACTACGAGGCGGCGCTCAAGCTCAAGCCCGACTTCGCGCCGGCCCATTACTACCTGGGGCTCTACTACCGCGTCGCGAAGAACAAGAAGCAGGCGATCGCGGAGCTCGAGAAGGCCGTCGCCGCCGCGGGCGGCAGCGGCCTGGGCAAGGCCGCGCAGAAGGCCCTCGACGAGATCAAGGGCAAGAAGTAGCCCGGGCCGCTCAGAACGTCCCGGCGACGCTGCCCGAGAAGCCGCCGCCCGGCAGCGGCGCCACGCTGACCGTGGTCGTCGACTTGGCGGGCTTCCAGAGCAGGAACGTCGCCACCGTCGCGGCGGCGCCCACTCCCGCCCCGATGAACCCCACTGTCGCGAGGTTGCCCGCGCTCTGCTTGTCGTCGAGTGCCGTCACGAGATCCGAGCACGGCGACGCGAGCTCGGTCGTCGGGTTGGCGCAGGCGTCGTTGGTCGTGGACACGCGGTTGATCGCTGCCTGCGCGTCGTCCGCGCGTGATTGCGCCGAGCCCTTCGCGACCGTGTAGCCGATCCCGACGCCGAGCGCCGCCAGCGTGACCACCGCCTCCGCGCCGATCACGATCGTCCGCGTCGACAGTCCCTTGCCGGCGTCCGCGGGCGGCGCGCGATCCGGCGTCGCGGCAGGGGCGGGCGCCGTGGGCGCCGCTGCCGCGGGTACCGCGACGAGCGCCGCGGTCTCGTTCGCGCGATCGCCCTCCGCGAGAGTGACGTCCTTGTCGAATGGCTTGTAGCCCGGCGCCGTCACCTGCACGTGGTGCTTGCCCGGGTTCAGCGGCGTGGGCTGACCGAACATCGCCGCGGCCATCGCCTTGCCGTCGATGCTCAGCGCCGCGCCATCCACGCCGCCGGCCACGGCCACCGTCAACGTCGGCACACGCTTGCGCAGCGCGTCCCTCGCCGGAGCGAGCAGCGCCTGCACGTCCGGCGCCTTCGTGCCGTCCGCGATCATCTCGTCGGCGCGGTCGTAGTCCACCAGCGCCGCCACCAGCTGCCCCTGCTGCTCCTCGCAGAACGCCAGGTGGTAGCGGAGCCCCGGCGTCTCCTTGATCGCCAGCGCCTGCTTCAACTTGTCCGCCGCGTGCGCGTAGTCCTTCTGCTTCTCGAGCGCGCTCGCCTCGCGGAACATCTTCCGGGCGACCGCGATCTCCGCTGATGTCGGTTCGGCGCGGGCCACGGCCGGCGCGAACAGCGCGAGAGCAAGCAGAGCGGTTGTTGAACGGATACGCATCGTCTCAATTGCAGAAGAGCGGGCCGAAAGTGCGGCGCCAGATTTCGTAGTGGTTGTTCGACGGGTTCTGCTGCTGCCAGAGCACCGCGAAGCCATTGGCGTCGCCGAAGGCGACAGCGGTGACCAGCGTGACCCCGCTCGCGATGGGGACGTGCGTTCCGACCTTCTTGCATCCGGTCGCGATGCGGTCGAGCACCAGATCGAAGGTCGACGCGGTCAGGACCGGAGCGACGACAACGGCGCCACCTGGGGACGCGGTGATCGAGGGCAAGATGTATTCGCCATCGAGAGTCACCGGGCCGCACGCCACGGAGCGATCGGTCTTGAACTCCTCGTACGCGTTGCCCGTGTCGAGCGAGGACGTGTTGCGGATGCCACGTCAGGGCGAAGCCGCTGGCAAGGCCAGCGACCTTCGGGTAGCTGGCGTACGTGCCGTCCGGTGGCGCATTGTTCGTGACGTTCACCGCCCCCTGGAGCGTCGGCGACCCTGTCAGCGTTGCAAGCCGTGCCCAGCCGCTCTTGACCGTGTTGTCCGCCGATTGCTCCCAGACCGCGCCGAGGATGCCCCCGGTTGCGTCGATTGCGGGAGTGCCCGCGTGTTGCGTGCCTTGTATCGTCAGTTGGTTCCCGCTCAGCGTGCCGTCCTGCTTCACCGCGTGCCCATACAGGGTGCCGTTGCCCGTGAGCCATACGACGATGAACTGCTGGGACGTGTCGTCCCAAGCCAGGTCCGGGCTGTAGCCGCTTGCGCCCACCACGACGACGGAGCTCTTGCTGAACCCGTCACTGGCGATGCTCTCGAACACGATCGCGTTCTTGCCGGAGTCGTTCCACACCATTCCGAATTTCGTCGAACCCCACGCGATTCGCGCATCACCCTGTGACTTTGGCGTGGGAGACGCCGTGTAGAGCGCAGCAGGACTCCCATAAGCGACGCCCGCAGGGGACATCGCTTGGTAGTACACCTGGTTCGTGCCGCTGCGATCGTCGTCCCACACGATGCCGAATACCTTCGACGTCGGGGACCACGCGACATCGAACGTATTCGTGTCGAAGTTGCCCGCGACGAGCGCGGCGTTCGTCCCCGACAACGCCAGGCCGTCGTCGATGTCCGTCTTGCCGTTGCAGTCGTCGTCGATGCCGTTGCAGATCTCCGTGGCGCCGGGGTGCACGTTCTTGTTGGCGTCGTTGCAGTCGTCGCCGGGGTTGGCGGCGCATTGCGCACTCGCGTGACCGTCGCCGTCCTTGTCCAATGGCGTGACCGGGCAGTCGGCGCCGGATGACGTCTCGACGCACGTGCCCACGGCGCAGTGAGCCGCGTCCGGATTCGTGCACGCGAAGGGCGTCCCCGCGACGCAGCTGCCTTCGACGCAGCTCTCCGCGCCGTTGCACGCCAGGCCATCGTCGCAGTCCGCGCTGGTCGTGCACCCGGGCCCGGCGTCCGCGGCGTCGCTTCCGCCGTCGAGGCCCGCGCCGCCGGCCGTTCCACCGGCGCCGGAACTGCCCGCGCCCCGGCCGAGCCGCCAGAGCCAGACGCTCCCGAGGATCCGGCGCTCCCGCCGCTGCCCGCAGTGCGGCGCCGGGCGGCGTGCCGCTGCTGCCTCCGCTACCGGACGAGCCGCCGCTGCCCGCACTCGTGCCCGCGGTTCCGCCGCCTCCCGCCGCGCCGTCCGCGTCGGAGGCGCATGTGCGCGTATCGCTGCATGAGCTCGAGCCCGAGCCGCAGCCCGCGAGCAGCGCCGGTAGCGCGAGCGCGCCGAGCGACCGCGCCCGCGGCGCACGAGGCGACAAGCTTGTTTCGCACGTGTCTCGATCCCCTCGCGATGGTCATCTCAAGTCCGTGTGCTCATGCCCAAATCAAGTCGCAGAACGGTTATTTCCCGTCGGTCCACCTACGTCAAGCGCGGCCTCGACCGGCCATTCCGCGAAGAACGACGCTGACAGACGAAATGGCCGGGTAGGGACGACATCGACCAGACTCGGAATCGAGTTGCTACATCTTGTTCGACGACGATCGCCGGCGGCTGATCAAGGCTGCTCGAACGTATCGCCGGATGTGCCGTCGGTGCCGTCGGGGGCCGCAGTGGGGCCGAGCGCGCCGCCCGCACCCTTTGCGCCGCCAGCGGCGTGGGAGAGTGTCGTGGAGCCGGTCTGGCTCGGGGCCGTGCCGTTGTAGACGATCGCGTAGCTCGGGCCGCCGGTGCCGCCGGCGCCGGAGCCGCCATTGCCGCCGACGCCGCCGTCGCCGCCCCGTCCGCCCTTGCCGATGTTGTCACGGTATCGCCGCTGACCGCCCGCTGCGCCAGGCCCGCTGACCCCACCGGCGCCGGCCTTCCCACCCTTGCCGCCCTTCCCACCATCGGCAGCGACGAGCTCGCAGTCCGCGAGCACGACGGCGCTCTGCCAGCTGATGAGCGCGACGCTGGCGCCGCCGCCCTTGCCGCCGCCGCCGAGCGTGCCGCCGCAGCCGCCCATGCCGCCCGCGCCGCCGCTCGCGCCGACGCACGTCGTGGTGCCGGCACTCGCGCCGCCGCCGCCGCCGCCTTGACCCGGATTTCCGTTCTTGCCGTCGTGGCCGTTCGCGGCGGTGAAGCCGGTGGCCGCGAAGGTGCCGGCTGCGGCTGCGGCCGGGCCGACGGTGCCGGCGTTGCCGTTGGAGCCGGGGCCGCCAGGGCCGCCGTTGCCGCTCCCGGTGGCCGCCGGGGCCTCCCGTTCCGGTAGCCGGCTGAGCGACATCGGTGTCGGGCGTGCCGGATCGCCGCTTTCGCCAGGGTCGCCGCTACCTCGTACGCGGTCCCGCCATTGCCACCCTCCGAGACCCGCACGCGCTCAGCGCACTCCAGATGCCGCCGACGGCTGTCCGAGCGCTGTCGTACTAGCGCAATCCGCATCCACCCCCACATGCGTATTCGTCTGCGCCCCGTCCGCACCCGCGGTCCCCGGCGCGCCATCGTCGCCGTCCGCGCCTTTCCCGGCGTGGAGCGCGACGCGCGCGAGCGTCACGCCGGTGGAGCTCGCGACGCTCATCGCGATGCTCGACTCTCCGCTGGCGGCGGCGTCGGCGGCGTCGATCTCGAAGTCCTCGACGCGCAGGCCCGCGGAGAGGCCCGTGACGGTCCATGCGGTGGCGTCGGGGGCGGCGTCCTTCGTCTTGAGCGCGCTGGAGTACGCCCAGTCGCTGCAGCGCAGTCCCCCGAACACCTCGAGGCCGTCGAGGGACGCGTCGATGGCGACGCTCTCGGTGAAGTCGCCGCCGTCGGCGCAGGCGTAGACGCGCTTGCCGGCGCTCTTGGCCTCGGTGAGCGCCTTGGCGAGCGTCGCGTAGGGTGCGGTCATGCTGCCGTCGCCGCTGACGTCGTCGCCGGTGGGCGACACGAACACGCCGTACTGATCGGCGACGACGCACGCGTCCTCGCTCGGCGCCTTGGTCGGATCGCACGTGGCCGCGTCGCTTCCGGCCGCGCCGGCGCTGCCGCTCGATCCCGCGCCGCCGTCGGTGCCCGCGCTGCCGCCGCTGCCGCCCGTGCCCGCGCTGCCACTGGTGCCGCCCGTGCCGGACGTGCCCGCGCTGCCGCCGCTGCCGCCGCCGTCGTTGCCCGCGGCGCCGCCGGTCGCGCAGGTCCGGCTCGCGCTACAATCGTTCGAGTCGCCGCCCGAGCACGCGGCGAGCGACAGCACACCGGCGAGGGCGAGCAGGGCTGCCGGTCCGGCGCGGAATCCCGCGGCGCGAAGGCGTTGGGCGAGATTGTCAGGCGCGATCGTCATCCCTCATCAAGGCTGCTCGAACGTATCGCCGGATGCGCCGTCGGTGCCGTCGGGGGCGGGCGTGAAGCTCGTTCCACCCACGGAGCCGCCCATACCCTTCGCGCCGCCCGCGCCATGGGCGAGGCTGGTCGAGCCGGTCTGGCTCGGCGCAGTTCCGTTGTACACGATGGCGTAGCTGGGCCCGCCGGTGCCGCCGGCGCCGGAACCGGCCGCACCACCGTTGCCACCCTGGCCGCCGTTGCCGCCGCTGCCGATGGTCGCCGTATCGCCGGCGCCGCCCGTCGCGCCGGGCCCGCCGCTGCCGCCGTCGCCCGCGTCGCCACCCTTTCCGCCCTTCCCACCATCGGCAGCGACGAGCTCGCAGTCCGCGAGCACGACGGCGCTCTGCCAGCTCACGAGCGCGACGCTGGCGCCGCCGCCCTTGCCGCCGCCGCCGAGCGTGCCGCCGCAGCCGCCCATGCCGCCCGCGCCGCCGCTCGCGCCGACGCACGTCGTGGTGCCGGCACTCGCGCCGCCGCCGCCGCCGCCTTGACCCGGATTTCCGTTCTTGCCGTCGTGGCCGTTCGCGGCGGTGAAGCCGGTGGCCGCGAAGGTGCCGGCTGCGGCTGCGGCCGGGCCGACGGTGCCGGCGTTGCCGTTGGAGCCGGGGCCGCCAGGCCCGCCGTTGCCGCTCCCGGTGGCCGCCGGGGCCTCCCGTTCCGGTAGCCGGCTGAGCGACGTCGGTGTCGGGTGTGCCGGGCTTGCCAGGTCCGCCGTCGGCGCTCTTGTACGCGGTCCCGCCGCTGCCACCCTGCGAGACCCGCACGCGCTCGCGCGCTCCACGACTGCCGCCCAGGCTGTCGTCCGTCGTACTCGCTGCAATCCGCATCCACCCCCACATGCGTATTCGTCTGCGCCCCGTCCGCACCCGCGGTCCCCGGCGCGCCATCGTCGCCGTCCGCGCCTTTCCCGGCGTGGAGCGCGACGCGCGCGAGCGTCACGCCGGTGGAGCTCGCGACGCTCATGGCGATGCTCGACTCTCCGCTGGCGGCGGCGTCGGCGGCGTCGATCTCGAAGTCCTCGACGCGGAGACCCGCGGAGAGGCCCGTGACGGTCCATGCGGTGGCGTCGGGGGCGGCGTCCTTCGTCTTGAGCGCGCTGGAGTACGCCCAGTCGCTGCAGCGCAGTCCCCCGAACACCTCGAGGCCGTCGAGGGACGCGTCGATGGCGACGCTCTCGGTGAAGTCGCCGCCGTCGGCGCAGGCGTAGACGCGCTTGCCGGCGCTCTTGGCCTCGGTGAGCGCCTTGGCGAGCGTCGCGTAGGGTGCGGTCATGCTGCCGTCGCCGCTGACGTCGTCGCCGGTGGGCGACACGAACACGCCGTACTGATCGGCGACGACGCACGCGTCCTCGCTCGGCGCCTTGGTCGGATCGCACGTGGCCGCGTCGCTTCCGGCCGCGCCGGCGCTGCCGCTCGATCCCGCGCCGCCGTCGGTGCCCGCGCTGCCGCCGCTGCCGCCCGTGCCCGCGCTGCCACTGGTGCCGCCGCGTGCCGGAGGTGCCCGCGCTGCCGCCGCTGCCGCCGCCGTCGTTGCCCGCGGCGCCGCCGGTTCCGCAGCTCAGGTTGTCCGCGCAGTTGTTGCTATCGGTCGACCCGCACGCTGCGAGAAGCGCGACGATACCGACGAGTCCGAATGAAGCGAGTCGCATGAAGTGTCCTCCTCCTCAGAAGCTCCCGGACAAGTGTAGCGCACCGCCGTGCGGCCCGACGTCCGGTATCAGCATGAAGCCGGCGGTGCGCGCCGACGGCTTCGGCCACAGCACCAGCGCGCCGATCGTCGTCGCCGCGAGCACGCCGCCCGCGACGAACGCGATGGTGGCGGTCTGGTTCGCCGAGTCGCGATCGTCGAGCAACTGGCCGAGCGCGGCGCATCCGGCGCGCGCGCCGGCGGTGATCGGCGAGACGCATGCCTGCGCGCCGTATTGATGCTCGAGTCCGGCGCGCGTGTTGCTTGCGTCGTTGTCCGACGCGCTCGCCTTGAGCTTGTAGACGAGGCCTGCGCCCAGCGCGATCACGGTGAGGCCCGCGCCCGTTACCACTACGATCGTCTTGGCCGACGGCCCGCCGGAGTCCGCCGGAGGCGCGCTCGTCGGAGGCGCGCTCGTCGGCGACGCGGCAGGCGCCGTCGTGATCGGTGCTGGAGCCGGCGACGGTGCAGCCGCCGATTGTGCCTTCAGGGTGATGGCGATCTGCTGCGTGTCGCCCGCGACGCTGGTCACGTCGCGTGCGTCCGCGACGTAGCCGGGGAGGGACGCCGTGATCTTGTGCGGACCGGGATCGAGAAACAGCGGGTCGGGCAGGGGCGTGGGCGCGGGCTTGCCGTCGATGCGCACGTCCGCGCGCTCCGGCTGCACCGTGAGCGATAGCGCGCTCACCTTCGCGCGCGCCTGCTCGAAGGTCTGCTTCAATCTCGCGCGCGCGTCGGCCTTCGCGGATGGCGGAAAGTGATCGAGCGCGTACGCCAGGTGCGTGGCCGCGTCGCGGTAGTGCTCGATCTTGAGCTCTGCTTGTCCCAGGTTCGCCGCGATGTCGAAGCTCTGCGTGATCTGCCAGGCCTGGTGCTGCGCATCGACCGCGCGCTGGTAGTCGCCGTGCATGTACGCTTGACGGCCTTGCTTGAACAGTTGCTCGGCGCGCGCGGTGGCGTCGTCGGGCGGCGCCGCAAGCGCGGGCAGCGACGCGAGGCCGACGATGATCGCGGCGGCGCCGGCGATGGCGCGGCGGGGCTTGTCGAGTCGGCGCATGATCAGAACAGCGGTTGGTTGTCGGGCGCGGCCGGCTTCGAGCCCGTGCCGGTGGTTGCAGGATGGTCTTGCCGGTCCGGCGCGGAACCGCTCTTCGCCGCGGGCGCGGCGCTGGCGTTCGGCGGCGCGGGCGCAACCGCGGAAGCCGGCGCGACGGGCGTCGGCGCGGCCGCGACGGGAAGCGCGGCAGGGTCGGGGAGCGCGGCGGGGTCGGGGACGGCCGGCGCGGGCGACGCGCCGGCGGCACGCGCCGCCTGCCGCGCCGGACCGGCAATCCCTCCAGACGATCCCGGCTCTGGCGCGGTGGCGGCGGGCGTCGACCGCGATCGAAGCGCGGCGACGATGGCGATCACCGCGACCGCCACGACGACCAGCGCGATCGCCCACGGCGTCCGCGCGGCGCGGGGGGGCGCCGGCGCGACCGCCGCGGGGGCGATGGGCACGGCAGGCGCGGGGGCGATGGGCGCGACCGCCGCGGGGGCGATGGGCGCTTCAGGCGCGACGGGCGCGACGGGACGCATCCGGCGCAGCGTCTCGGCCTTGCGCGGATCGACTTGACCCGGAACCTTGACGGTCTCGATCTCGATCGTCTTGTGGTTGGTCGTGGGGGGGACGGTCTTCGGCGGCGCGTACAGCTGTCCTTCGCTGCGCGCGGCGGACGGGCGCTCGTGGATGTCGACCGTAGCCGGCGTCGGCACGACCGGACCGTCGCCGGGGGGATCACCGGATTGAGCGCTGTTACCCATCTCCAAAGGCCGACCTCGCATCCGCGCCCGGACGCTTGGCCCGGAAAACCTGGCCCCGGCCCGAACCGCCCGTCAAGCACGCTGGGTAGTGCACCCACGCGCGCGTGGCCAAGCTGCTGGCGAGGGTCGGCACGGCCCGCGGACCGGTTGCGGGCGATTGTGCGATTTTCCGGCGGGGCCGCGCTGGGTCAGAGAATGACGTCGAGGATCCGATCGAGGTCGTCCCAGGACGCGTACTTCACGACCAGCTCGCCCTTGCCGTCCTTGTCACGGACCTCGCAGCGGGCGCCGAGCTTGCGCTCGAGGCGCGTCTCGAGATCGCGCACGCTCGCGCTCTTGGCGGCGCCCTTGCCGCCCTTGCCGGCGCCGCTGGCGCCGGCCTTCGCCGCGCGCACCAGCGCTTCGGTCTGGCGCACGCTGAGGCGTCCCTTCACGACCTTCTGCGCGAGCTCGACCATCGTCGCTTCCTCGGGCGCGCCGAGCAGCGCGCGGGCGTGCCCTTCACTCAGCTCGCCGCCGATGACGCGCGCGCGCACGTCGCGCGGGAGCTTGAGCAGCCGGAGCGCGTTGGCGACGGTGGAGCGATCCTTGCCGATGCGCGTCGCGAGCGACTCCTGCGTGTAGCTGTATTCCTTCATCAGCCGATCGAGCGCTTCGGCGAACTCGATGGCGTCGAGATCCTCGCGCTGGACGTTCTCGATCAGGGCAAGCTCGAACGCTTCCTTGGCCGACACGTCGCGCACCACGACCAGCGCCTCGCGGAGCCCCGCGCGCTGGCAGGCGCGCCAGCGGCGCTCGCCGGCGATGATCTCGAAATCGTCGTGGCCGGCGCGGCGGCGCACGACGATCGGCTCGATCAGGCCGTGCTCCTTGATCGACTGTGCGAGCTCGTCGATCTTCGCGGTGTCGATGTGCTGGCGCGGCTGGCCCGGCTGCGGGCGGATCTTGTCCAGCGCGCACGAGAACACGTTGCCCTCGCCGTAGCTGCCGCCGGAGCGCACCGGCACGGGCGGCGACTTGGTCGGCAACAGCACGTCGAGTCCGCGGCCGAGACCGCGCGCGGGCTTCTTCGGATCGCTCATCGGGTGCGCGCCTCGATCACCTCGCGCGCGAGGCTCAGGTATCCCTGCGCGCCCTTGCTCTGCACGTCGTAGAGCAGCGCCGGCAGGCCGTGGGACGGTGCCTCGCTCAGGCGCACGTTGCGCGGGATCAGCGAGTCGAACACGTGGAAGTGTTGTCGCACTTGCTCGGCGACCTGGTGCGCCAGGCGATTGCGCGGATCCCACATCGTCATCACGATGCCCTCGACCTCGAGCGCCGGGTTGAGCGTGGCCTTGATGCGGTCGATGGTCGCCATCAGGTACGTGATGCCTTCGAGCGCGTAGTACTCGGGCTGCAGCGGTACGATCACGCGGTTCGCGGCGACCAGCACATTGAGCGTCAACACGCCCAGCGACGGCGGCGAGTCGATGATCACGTAGTCGTACTCGTCGAGGGCTGGGTCATCGAGCAGCTTGCGCAGGTGCGTGCCGCGCTCTTCCTCGAACAGCTCGTACTCCACCGCGGTCAGGTCCTGGCTCGCCGGCGCGATGAACAACGTCGGGATCGGCGTGGGCTGGATCACGTCGGCCAGCGGCAGGGTCCCGACCAGCGCGTCGTAGATCGTGCGCTCCACGCTGCGCGGCGCGATGCCGACGCCGCTCGACGCGTTCGCCTGCGGATCGAGATCGACGAGCAGCGTGCGGCGCTCGGCCGCGGCCAGGCTCGCCGCGAGGTTCACCGCTGTCGTCGTCTTGCCGACGCCGCCCTTCTGGTTCGCGATCGCGATGATGTCCGGTCGTGTCATGGGCTGGAGCGGAGTCGGGTGCGGGCCTCGTGTGCGCCGGCGCGCTGCCGCGCGCAACCCGCATAGGCTCTTATCGAAATCGCGGCCGCACTTCTCGATTTCTTGGTCGGCCCCCCTGCATGTCGTACTGTGTGTGCAGATGTAGGTATGGGTGGTCAAAGGTGAGTGCTGGACACAAACTCGGGCTGCGGAAACACAAGCTCGGCCTGGCCAAGGCTCTGGGGGAGGGCACCGCGAACGACGCGGTGGAGAGCACGGCGAAGGCGCGGATCCTCCGCGAAGGTTTCTGGCTGCCTCACGCCCCCCGCTCCGCGTCTTCCCCGATTCGAGACCTGCGCGCCTCCGGCCCCCGCGGCGCCGCGCCGGTCACCCCAACGCCCTCGAAGAAACCACGGACCCAGTAGCAGCAGCAGCCAGGAGAACACCCCGCATGGCAACCCTCAGAGGTTATCGCAGCTTCGCCGACTTCACGCGCGAGGAGATCCGCCCCGACATGCGCATCGGTTGGTCGGTGGACGAGTTCGAGGCGCCGGAAACCGAGCTCGACTTCGACGCCGATCCGTTCGAGGCGGCGCTCTGGGCCGCCGAGCAGGAGGAGCGCGACGAGGACGACGACTGACACGACTTGTACCGGCGCGGCTCTCGCCCTCCCTCCGCCGCGCCGGTGGTCCCCCTCCCGGGACCTGGCCTCCGCGGAATTGCCTCCCGCGGGGGCCCTTTCTTTTTGTGCCGGTCCGGCGCGGAACCCCGCGGCCCGTCCAGACGGCGCGCCGGCGTGCCGCGGGATTCCGCGCCGGACCGGCATCCCCTGGCAATCGCCCGGCAATCCACGGAAGGAAGCGCGGCGCGCGAGCAGGCTTGACCCTTTGCGCCCAGCATGGCACGGGGAGCGCCCCCCCATGCAGGTCAACGTCCAGAAGCTGAGTCCCGTCCTCGTGGAATTCGACGTCGAGATCGACGTCGGTCGCGTCAAGAGCGAGCTCGACAAGGCGTACACCGCCGTCGCCCGCACCGCTCGCGTCCGCGGCTTCCGACCCGGCAAGGCGCCGCGCAAGGTGCTGGCGCAGATGTTCGGATCGCGCATCGCGGCGGACGTGGCGCAACGCCTCGTCGACGAGACGTTTCCCCAGGCCGTGGACGAGCAGAAGCTGCAGCCGGTGAGCTCGCCGGACATCGAGCCGCAGAAGGTGGTGGAGACGAAGCCCTTCGCCTACAAGGCGCGCTTCGAGGTGGTGCCGGAGATCGCCGATCTCAAGTGGACGGAGCTGGAGGCCAAGCGCCCGAAGGCGGACGTCAGCGACGAGATGATGACCGAGGAGCTGGACAAGCTCCGTCGCGCGAACTCGACGCTGGAGGCGCCGAAGGAGGCGCGGCCGGCGAAGGCGGGCGACACGGTGACCATCGATTTCGCGGTGGAGTCCGACGGGGCCGACGTGCCGGACGCCGGGGCGCAGGATTTCCAGGTCGAGCTTGGCGGCGGCCAGCTGATCGCCGCCATCGACGAGGCCCTCGTCGGCAAGGACGTCGGGGCGAAGGCCGACGCGGACGTGGAGATGCCCGAGCAGCACCCGCACCCGGCGCTCGCCGGCAAGAAGGCGACATTCCACATCACGCTGAAAGAGATCAAGGAGCGGGTCCTGCCCGACGCGGACGACGAGTTCGCCAAGGATCTGGGCGAGTACGACACGCTCGAGGACTTGAAGAAAGACTTGAAGGAACGCCTCGCCAAGCAGCAGAAAGAGCAGTCGGACAACGCCTTGGCCGAGCAGCTCGTGGCCGAGCTCGTGAAGGCGAATCCGATCCCGCTGCCGCCCTCGCTGGTGCGCCGCCAGATGCAGATCACCGAGCAGGAGGTGATGGGCCAGGCGCGCCGCCAGGGTCAGACCGGGGCCCAGATCGGCGACGAGCTGCGCGCGCGCATCCAGGCCGACAGCGAGGTCAAGGTGCGGGCCGGCCTGCTGATGGCGGAGATCGCCAAGCGCGAGGGGATCCAGATCGGCGACCCGGATCTCGAGGAAGGCTTGAAGGAGCTCGCCGAACAGAGCGGAAAGAACATCGCGAAGCTTCGCGTCGAGTACCGCGACGCGAAGAAGCGCGAGATGCTGATCGGCATGATCCTCGAGAACAAGGTTCTCGACCTGATCGAGGCGAAGGCGAAGATCGGCGACGCCTGAGAGCTTTACGGACCCGCCCGCCGGCGCTACACCACCCCCATGGCGAAACGACCGGAGACGCGTGGTCAGGCCCTCGACGTGCTCGAGGCAGCACAGGCCAACATCATCTACCCGCACGTCGTCGAGACGACCCACCGCGGCGAGCGCACGTGGGACATCTTCAGCCGGCTGCTCAAGGACCGCATCGTGTTCCTGGGCAGCCAGGTGGACGACGATGTCGCCAACATCATCATCGCCCAGTTCCTGTTCCTCGAGAGCGAGGACCCGGACAAGGACATCCAGCTCTACGTCAACTCGCCCGGCGGCGTGGTCACGGCGGGGCTCGCGATCTACGACACGATGCAATATGTGCGCTGCCCGGTCAGCACGATTTGCATCGGGCAGGCCGCCAGCATGGGGGCGCTGCTCCTCGGCGCAGGCAACAAGGGCCGGCGCTACGCCCTGCCGCACTCGCGCATCATGATCCACCAGCCGCTCGGCGGCGCCCGCGGCCAGGCGACGGACATCGAGATCCAGGCCCGCGAAATCCGCTACATGAAGGACGTCGTGACCGACATCCTGGTCAAGTCCACCGGCAAGAACCGCGACGACATCATCAAGGACATCGAGCGCGACTTCTACATGGGTCCGGCTCAGGCCAAGGAATACGGCCTGATCGACGAGATCTTCGAGCACAAGAAGAAGGACTGACCGCGGCCCCCCCGTCGGGGCCCCCGGCCGGTGCGGGGGCGCGGCGGGTCGGGTGCGCTGCCGGCGGTCCCGGCGCCGTCCCGGTCATGTCACGAGCTTGCGACAGGTGGCCACGCGGCTTAGACTTCGTCGGAAATCCAAGCTGAATTTCGCGCGGATAGAGGGTTGATCAGTGGAGCGACGGCGAGACGATTCGAACGGCAACCTGTGCTGCTCTTTCTGCGGGAAATCGCAGAAGGAAGTGAAGAAGCTCATAGCCGGGCCGACGGTCTACATCTGCGACGAGTGCATCGCGCTGTGTAACGACATCATCGCCGAGGAGGTCGAGAAGGACGAGCCCGCGGGCGGCTCGGACCCGATGCCCAAGCCGGCGGAGATCAAGACCATCCTCGACGAGTACGTGGTCGGTCAGGAGCGCGCGAAGAAGATCCTCTCGGTCGCGGTCCACAACCACTACAAGCGCATCGACTCGAAGGTGGCCCAGGAGGACGTGGAGCTCGGCAAGAGCAACATCCTGCTGCTCGGTCCCACCGGCAGCGGCAAGACGCTGCTCGCGCAGACGCTGGCGAAGATCTTGAAGGTGCCGTTCGCCATCGCGGACGCGACCACGCTTACCGAAGCCGGCTACGTCGGCGAGGACGTCGAGAACATCATCGTCCAGCTGCTGCAGAACGCCGATCACGACGTGGAGCGCGCCCAGCGCGGCATCGTCTACATCGACGAGATCGACAAGATCAGCCGCAAGAGCGACAACCCCTCCATCACGCGCGACGTGTCGGGCGAGGGCGTGCAGCAGGCGCTGCTCAAGATCATCGAGGGCACGATCGCCAACGTGCCGCCGAAGGGCGGTCGCAAGCACCCGCAGCAGGACTTCCTGCAGGTGGACACGAGCAATATCCTGTTCATCTGCGGCGGCGCGTTCGTGGGTCTCGACGGCATCATCCAGCGCCGCCTCGGCCAGAGCCGCCTCGGCTTCGGCGCGGACATCAAGAGCAAGAGCGAGCTCAAGCTCGGCGAGCTCTTGAGCAGCGTGCAGCCGGAGGACCTGCTCAAATTCGGGTTGATCCCGGAGTTCATCGGTCGTCTGCCCGTCATCGCGACGCTCCACGAGCTGACCGAGGACGCGCTGATCGACATCTTGACCAAGCCGAAGAACAGCCTGGTCAAGCAGTTCCAGAAGCTCTTCGAGATGGACGGCGTAAAGCTGAAGTTCACGAAGGGTGCGCTCCAGTCCATCGCCAAGAAGGCCCTGGAGCGCGAGAGCGGAGCCCGCGGCCTGCGCGCCATCATGGAAGAGGCGATGCTCGACATCATGTACGACGTGCCCTCCAAGACCGGGATCAAGGAGGTCGTGGTCAACGAGGACGTGATCGCGAAGGGAGACGCGCCGCTTATCGTCTACCAGAAGGAAGCGGGCGTCGGCTGACGCCGGGTCCCCAGAGCGAGCGCATGTTCTTCAAGAACGACAACGATAAATCTCCGTCGAGTCCCCGTCGCGCGCTGCCCGCGCTTCCCCTGCGGGACATCATCGTGTTCCCGCACATGGTGTCGCAGCTGTTCGTCGGCCGCGAGAAGAGCATCGCCGCGCTCGACGCCGCGATGGCGCGGGACAAGGAAATCTTCCTCGCCGCGCAGAAGAGCGCGAAGACCAACGACCCGACCGCCGAGGATATCTACGACGTCGGCACCATCGGCACGGTCGTGCAGCTGCTGCGCCTGGCCGACGGCACGGTGAAGGTGCTGGTCGAGGGCCGGCGGCGCGCGCGCATCAAGCAGTTCGGCGAAGGCCGGGAGTTCTTCCTGGTCGAGGTCGAGGAGATCGCCGAGGTCGCCGACAACGGCGTGGAGGTCGAAGCCCTGATCCGGAGCGTGCAGAGCACGTTCGAGGTCTACGTCAAGCTCAACAAGAAGGTGCAACCCGAGGTGCTGATGAGCGTGCAGAGCATCGACGACCCGTCGAAGCTCAGCGACACCATCGCGGCGAACCTCCCGACCATCAAGCTCGCCGATCGTCAGGGCCTGCTCGAGACCGCCGAGGCGAAGACCCGCCTTGAGCGGCTGTACGAGCTGATGCAGGCCGAGATCGAGATCCTGCAGGTAGAAAAGAAGATCCGCTCCCGCGTCAAGAAGCAGATGGAGAAGACGCAGAAGGAGTACTACCTGAACGAGCAGATGCAGGCCATCCAGAAGGAGCTGGGTGGCGGCGAGCGCGACGAGTTCAAGACCGAGATCCAGGAGATCGAGGACAAGCTCAAGCAGAAGCGTCTCAGCGAGGAAGCGCAGGGCAAGGTCAAGAAGGAGCTGAAGAAGCTCAAGATGATGCACCCGACGAGCGCCGAAGCGACCGTCGTGCGCAACTACGTCGACTGGATCCTGAGCCTGCCGTGGGACGAGAAGACCGACGAGCGCTTCGACATCAAGGAAGCGGAGAAGATCCTCGACGAGGATCACTACGGTCTGAAAAAGTGCAAGGAGCGCATCGTCGAGTACCTCGCGGTGCAGGCGCTCACCAAGAGCCTCAAGGGCCCGATCCTGTGCTTCGTCGGTCCGCCCGGCGTGGGCAAGACGAGCATCGCCAAGAGCATCGCGCGGGCGACGGGGCGCAAGTTCGTGCGGCTGTCGCTGGGCGGCGTGCGCGACGAAGCGGAGATCCGCGGTCACCGCCGCACGTACATCGGCGCGCTACCGGGCAAGATCATCCAGAACCTGAAGAAGGTCGGGACGCAGAACCCCGTGTTCCTGCTCGACGAGATCGACAAGATGAGCACCGATTTCCGCGGCGACCCGGCTGCGGCGCTGCTCGAGGTGCTCGATCCGGAGCAGAACAACACCTTCAACGACCACTACCTCGATCTCGACTACGACCTGTCGGACGTGATGTTCATCACCACGGCGAACACCCTGGGCGGCATCCCGGTGCCGCTGCAGGACCGCATGGAGATCATCCAGCTGTCGAGCTACACGGAGTTCGAGAAGCTGAACATCGCGCTCAAGTACTTGATCCCGCGCCAGAAGCACGAGTGCGGGCTCGACGAGGTCCCGCTCGAGATCACCGAGAACGCGATCCGCACGGTCATCCACCACTACACCAAGGAAGCCGGCGTGCGCTCGCTCGAGCGCGAGGTCGCGAGCCTGTGCCGCAAGGTTGCGCTCCGCGTCGTCAAGGACGGCGCGGAGGACAAGCTCGAAATCCGCGGCGGCGACGTGCCGAAGTACCTGGGCGTGCCGAAGTTCCGCCTCGGCAAGAAGGAAGAGCACGACGAGATCGGCCTGACCCACGGGCTGTCCGTGTCCGAGTACGGCGGCGACATCCTCGACTGCGAGGTGAGCGTGGTGGCGGGCAAGGGCAAGCTGGTGATCACCGGCCTGCTCGAGAAGGGCATGGAGGAGAGCGCGCAGGCGGCGATGAGCTACATCCGCTCGCGCGGCGGCGTGCTCGCCCTGGACCGGGAGTTCTATTCGAAGATCGACGTGCACGTGCACTTCCCGGACTTCATCCGCAAGGATGGTCCGAGCGCCGGCGTGACCATGGCGACCAGCATCGCCAGCGCGCTGACGCGCACGCCGGTGCGTTCCGATCTGGCCATGACCGGCGAGATCACCCTGCGCGGGCGGGTGATGCCCATCGGCGGCTTGAAAGAGAAGCTCATCGCGGCGCACCGCAACGGCATCAAGACGGTGCTGATCCCGAAGGACAACCGCAAGGACCTGCGGGAGATCCCGCGCCGCGTGCTGCGCGCGCTACGTGTCGTGCTCGTCGACCACATGGACGACGTGCTGCGCGAGGCGCTCGTGCTCGACGACCCGACGCGGCTGTTCGGCGAGCGGCGGCTCTTCATGGAGTACCGCAACGGCCAGTTCTGGCACGGGGAGGACGGCGAGGTCGGCGAGCACGCGCCGGTGCCGCCCACCGCGCCGGACGCACCGCCCGGCGAGCAGCCGGGCGCCTGAGTCGCTAGCGCCGCCGCCGGCGCGCGAGCCCGAGCGCCGCGAGCAGTCCCGCCAGCGCGACGAGCGACGTGTCGCGCCCGGCGTCGCCCGCGACGCGACAGCCGCAGCCGCCGCTGTCGCTGCTGGTGTTGCCGAAGGGACGGGTCTGGCCGCCGTCGGACGTGCCGCCGGTGCTCGACGCGCCGGAACCGCCGGAGCCGCCGGTCGCGCCGCCTGTGCCGCCGAACGCGCCAAGCCCGCCGTCGAACCCGCCGCCGCTGCCGCCGGTCGCGCCGGCGTCCGCGTCGCCGGTGCAGCTGCCCGCGACGCAGGCTTGTCCGGCCGGGCACGTCGCGCCGGCGCAGTCGTCGACGCACGTGCCGGCCTCGCAGTGGGTGCCTGCGCCGCAGCTCTTGCCGCTGCACGCGGAGTCGACGCACGCCTTGGTCGCCGGGTCGCACACCTTGGCGCCGCTGCAGCCGTTGCAGGTGCAGTCCAGCGTGCACACGCCCTGGTCGCAGATGTAGCCCTGGTCACAGGTGATGGCGGCACACGGGTCGACGCACGCGCCGGCCTGGCAGTGCTGGCCGTACGGGCAGGTGACGCCGTCGCACGCGCCGACGCACTTTCCCCCGACGCAGATCTGGCCGGCGTTGCAGCTCACGCTCTGGCAATCGGCGTCGACGCAGTAGCCGTTCGTGTCGCAGACCTTGCCCGCCGAGCACTTGAACTCCGCGCCCCCGCACTTGGGCACGCATTTGCCCTTGTCGCAGATCTCGTTGGCGGCGCAGAGATCGCCCTCGTCGACCTGCCCGTTGCAGTCGTCGTCGACGGCGTTGCACTTCTCGGTGGAGGGCTGCACGGACTGCACGCAGGTGAGCGTTCCGTTCTTGCACTGCTGGGTGCCCGCCGCGCACGCACCCAGCTGCCCGGTGTCGCACGGATCGCCGCCGCCCGAGCAGTGGATGCCGTCGACGCGGACGAGAATGTCCTCGAAGTCGTTGTCCCCGCCCTTGAACAAGTCTTCCCAGCCGAAATAGAAGGAGCTCGGGATCTTCTTGCTGTCCATGATGAGCAAGTGGATCCAGCTGTTCGGTCCGGTGTTGTCGTCGTTGTACTTCGGCTCGCTGTAGTACACGTAGCCGAGCGTTCCGGCGGTGTTGTTGAAGTCGACGCAGTTCGGCGGGTCGTGGCCTTCGGGCGTCGCTTCGAAGAACCCGATGTCGCCGCCGAGGTACGCGGGGTCGTTCTTGATGTCGAGCGTCTTCGCCGTTCCCGGCGGGTCGCTGCAGTTGATGAACTCGTGCAGCTCGGAGAGCTGCGGCTTGGTCCCAGTCACGTTGTACCAGCCGAACGACGTGTGCAGCCCGCTCGGGTCGCCCGGCGCGCCGCGTACGATCAGCGTGAAGGTCAGCCCGCACTGCGGCGTGAACGTCTCCGGCGTCGTGGCCGCGTCCGTCAGCGGGTCGATGGTCTCGCCCTCCGTGTTCAGGACGCTGACCAGGTGGTTGGTCTGTGGAATGACGGTGCCGTCGGGCTGGCTCAAGGCCCGCGCCGCCGGTGCCGCCAGGAGCAGGCTGGCCGCGACGCCGGCCGCGCCGGACCGCCATGAAGACCCAGGGAAAGCCAAGGCGCGCATGCACAACATGATGCGAGCCCCGGGCGCCGTCGACAAGCGAGGATCGCCCGGCTGGAAAGGGATGCCGGTCCGGCGCGGAAACGCTATAGAAGGGCCCCCCGGGCGGGTAGCTCAGTTGGTAGAGCGCTGGCCTTACAAGCCGGATGTCGCAGGTTCAAGCCCTGTCCCGCCCACCTGGATGTCCGGGAGCCGCAAGATTGTCCTGGCGGCTGCGGTCGTATGCGCGGTCGCCGCAGCGGCGGCGGCGTGGGGGTGGCTCGCAGCCAAGCGTCGTGCGTCGGGTCCACCCGCGCCCACGGGCGGCAGCTCGGTCGAGATTCGATCTCGCACCCGCGACACCAAGCCCAACCGGATGACGCTGACACACGGGTACGCATTCACCTCCGACCGCGGCATGACGATCGCGCTGTTTTCCCGACCGGTCGTTGCGTGCCGGCCGTCCGGGCCCGAAGACCTGGTCGTGCACCTGCCCGAGGACCTGCTCGACCGGGCGCCGGACACGTCGGTGGAGGCGAGCGTGGAGGGCGAGTCGAACAAGGAAGGGCCGCCGAGGTGGCGACACCCGATGGGCGGCGCGCCGGTCGAGCAGCAGACGACCTTCGTGATCCGGCGTGGCGCCGCCGGCCGGTTACGTGGCGAGCTCCACAGCATGGGTTCGATGTACTTCGGCACCATCACGAAGGGAGAGCGCTTCGACTTTCGCGCCAGCGGATCCATCGACGTTCCAATCTGCGAATGACGTAGCGAAGGAGTCGCGACTACCGGCGTCATGTCCCGGCGTGCATGCGCGGCGCGGCGTGGTTAAGCCGAGAGCATGATTGTAGGCGTTCCCAAGGAGATCAAGGCGCACGAGTACCGGATCGCGATGCTCCCGGTGGGCGTGGAGGAGATGACGCGTGCCGGCCACACCGTGCTGATCCAGAAGAACGCGGGAACCGGAAGCGGCCTGCTCGACGCGGAGTACGCCAAGCACGGCGCGACCATCGTGGACAATCGCGACGAGATCTGGGCGAAGGCGGACCTGATCGTGAAGGTCAAGGAGCCGCAGGCCGACGAGATCAAGCTCATCCGCGTCGGGCAGACGCTGTTCACGTACTTCCACTTCGCGGCCGACGAGAACCTGACCCGCGGCGTGATCGACTCGGGCGCGACGGCGGTGGCGTACGAGACGCTGCGCGACGAGCTCGGACACCTGCCACTGCTCACGCCCATGAGCGAGGTCGCGGGGCGCATGAGCATCCAGGAGGGGGCGAAGTACCTGGAGCGGCCACAGGAGGGCAGGGGGATCCTGCTCGGCGGTGTGCCGGGCGTGCAGCCAGCGCACATCGCCGTGCTCGGCGGTGGCGTGGTGGGGACGAACGCGGCGAAGGTCGCCGCGGGGTTCGGCGCCAGCGTGGTGATCCTGGACGTGAACGTCGATCGGCTCCGTTACCTCGACGACATCATGCCGAAGAACGTCACCACGCTGTTCTCGGACCGGCACACCATCCGCGCGCAGATCGCCCTGGCCGATCTGGTGGTGGGCGCGGTGCTCATCGAGGGCGCGCGGGCGCCGCGGCTGATCGCGCGTGCGGATCTCCGGACGATGAAGCCCGGCAGCGTGATCGTCGACGTCGCGGTGGACCAGGGTGGGTGCGTGGAGACGACGCACCCGACGACCCACGGCGATCCGACGTTCATCGTCGACGACGTGCTGCACTACTGTGTGGCGAACATGCCGGGCGCCGTCGGGCGTACGAGCACGTACGCGCTGTGCAACGTGACGCTGCCGTTCGCGCTCGACATCGCCGCCAGGGGCATCGCCGGCGCTGCCAATCACGATCGGCGCCTCGGCAGCGCCGTGAACGTGCACCGCGGCAAGGTGACGAACCGCGCGGTCGCGGCGACCTTCGGACTCGACTTCCACGCGTTCGAGCCGTGACGGCGTGCGAACGCCTCAGTCCTCGGGGGGCCTTGACGGCCTTGACCCCCCGCAGCTTGCTTCGCAACTGCTCCCCCCGCCGCCTGCGGCGGGCTCGCTCCGCTCGCTCGGCGCTTGAGCACCATTTGCTCACGCTCTCAGTGGCGCTCGAGCGAGAACTTGACGATGCGGTAGCGGATCTGGTCGCGGTTCAGCCCGAGCAGAGCGCCGGCGCGGGTGCGGTTCCCGCGCGCGAGCTCGAGCGCCTGCACGACGAGGTTCCGCTCGAGCTGCTCGAGATCGACGCCGCCGGGTGGCAGCTCGAAGGAGCGCGCCGGCTGGCTCGGCGAGGCGAGCAGCCGGAGATCGCTGGCGTGCAGCAGGCGTCCCTCCGCCGTGAGCATCGAACGCTCGAGCGTCGCCCGCAGCTCGCGGATGTTGCCGGGCCAAGGGTGCTCGATCAGCTTGCCGAGCGCGGCGGGATCGAGGCCCGTCACATTCTTCCGGAGCTCGTGGTCGAGCTGCGCGATCAAGTAGTTTGCCAACAGGACGATGTCGCCCTTGCGCTGCCGGAGGGGTGGGAGCGCGATCAACGCCACGGCGATGCCGTAGTAGAGGTCCTCGCGGAGCCGGCCGCGCCCGACGGCCTCGAGCGGGCTTTGCTCCATCGACGCGATGACGCGTACGTCCAGGCTTGGCCTGTCCGATTGCAGGCGCCGGTCCTCGAGGAAGCGCAGGATCCGGAGCTGGAGCACATCCGGTGCCCGATCGAGCTGCTCGAACACCAGCGTGCCGCCGTCGGCTTGGCGGATGAGCTGCGTGCGTCCGCGCGGCTCGAGACGGACCTCGTCGGGGAAGCCGGGCCGGAACGCCGAGCAGTTGACGGCGATCAACGGATGCGCGGCGCGCGGGCCGAGCGCATGGATCGTCGCCGCGACGAGGCTCTTTCCAGTGCCCGTCTCGCCGACCACCAGTACGGTCGACGACGGGCTCTCGGCGAGCTTCGGGACGAGCTCGCGCACGTCGCGGATCGCCGCCGAATCGCCGACGAGGGTGGGGATCGTCTCGGCGTCGACGAACAGCTGCTGGGCGGGTATCCGCTCGAGTATGTCGTCTGCGGGATCCGATTGCGCCATCTGTCGTCCCCGGCTCCTCCAGCCGAGAGCACGCCGTATGCAAGGAATCTGCCGCGCGAAAATTCGCGGAAGCGATGCGCGGAATGCGACGCAGCGGCGCAAGAACCCGCAGAGCGCGCGGAACATGCCCCATTAGAGCGCAATCGTTTCGCGAAATCGGATTTCGTCAGCGTACTTCTTGCATATTGACCCGCGACACGTTGGACGCGCGCCGATACCGAAGCTTGATCGCGATCACTTCGGAGGCGGTGCTTGCACCGGTGCCAACGTGGTGACGCCGGCGCCGGCCCACTTGTTCGACGCGTAGGCGTGCACCAGGCACGCGCTTCCGTCGCTCGTGTTGATATCTACCAAGTTGCCGGTACGCGCGAAGCCGAACACCTTGGTGTTCCAGGCGGCGATTCCGTACATGTTGCCGTAGTCGCCGTTGGTGGAGTCGTTGCAGCTCGCGGCGCGGATGATCTCGCCGCGCACGCTCTTGGTGATCGGTCCGCTGCCGGCGAGCGCGTTCACGTCGATCTCGATCAGCGTGTTGACCGTGTTGCAGTTGCTGGTGCTCGGCGGGTTCGGGCAATCGCGCACCGTGGCGAAGCCGATCGGGCTGCCCTGGTTTGCCAGGAACACGATGTCGCCGCTGAGCTCCCAGGGCTTGCCAGCGTTCTGGTAGTTGTGGCCGTTGCCGTCGTTCGGCGGCACGTTGCCGAAGTTGCCGAGCAGCTTGAGGGTGCCCTGGTCGTCGATGCTCCAGAGCTCTCCGTCGGTGTTACCCGCGACGAGCACTTCCTTGGACGGGTCGAGCACGCCAACCGGCGCGAACGTGAGGCCGTAGAAGCGAACGCCCTTGGGATTGGTCAACGTGATCGCCGTGCCGCAGTGCACGCTCGAGCCCTGCACCGTCAGCGGATGTACCGCGTTCGCGCTGATCCCCCAGAGCGCGACACTCTTGTCGACCGCGATGTCCGTCATCGCGTTGTCCTGACCGCTGGCTCCGATGCAGTCGAAGTCGCCGATCTGTGTCAGGGCGAGCGACTGCGGGTCGAGCGTGTAGAGCGTGGTGTCGGTGCTCGCGTAGACGATCGGCGGGCCGCTCTGGCTGCCGCCCGTGCCGCCTCCGCCGTCGAAGCCCGTGCCGCCGCTGCCGGCCGTGCCGCCGCTGCCGGCCGTGCCGCCGCTGCCGGCCGTGCCGCCGCTGCCCGCGCCGGCGCCGCCTCCGTCGGTGGCGGCCGAGCCGCCGCTCCCCGTACCCCCCGGGGTGCCGGTCGTGGACGAACAGGCCGCGGCCAGGGCCGAGGCAAGAACGGTGAGGAGCGCGACGCGCCGGTACAAAGCCATGATGCGCTGATTGTACCCGCTCGCCGCCGTGGGCAGGCACACCGCGAGTGGTTGCATGCTTCTGCAGGATGCCGGTCCGGCGCGGAAGGCCTGCGGTTCGCACCGCGCGGCTTCGCGCCGGACCGGCAAACAAGCAAGAGCGCTCGCGCGAGGTCAGGCGCCGGGGTTGGTCACCTGGCCGACGAACAGCAGCGTGCCGGAGGTGTCGCGGATCATGAACAGGAACGGGCGGTCGACGCTGAAGTCCTTGGGCTGATCGGGGATGCCGCCGAAGTTCATGATGACGGCGGTGGCTGCGGCGGCCTCGGTGCCGTCCTCGTCGACGCCGATGAAGGCCTTGTGCAGCACGTCGCTGACGTACAACTGCTTGCTCGCGTCCATGCCGGAGAAGTCCGCCGGCGGCAGCGCGAACGCGTCCGTCATGTGGAGCGCCTGCAGCGCGGGCTTGAGCGACTTCGAGCCGTAGTCGAACTTGAACTTGGGCAGGGCGACCGAGACCTCGCCGCTGAACGAGGCCATCGCGGCGTCGACGCCGGCGAGCCAGCTGGTCGAGAGTGTGGAGCGGACCTGCGCGAAGCGCCCTGCGGCGGGCAGCACCACGCGCATCGCCAGCTGGTTACCGTCGTACGGCAGATCGACGACCTGGTAGCCGTCGCCCTCGGCGTACTTGTAGTAGTCCGTGCGGTGCATGAACGACGCGGTCACGTCGCCGGCGGCGAGGGTGTGGAACGTGCCGTCGGCGGTGTTCTGGCGGTCGAAGGGCAGGGCCCAGCTGCCGTAGAAATACAGCGCGTTGGTGAGCACCAGCCGCGTCGAGGCGTCGATCGCGTCGGGCGTGAGCAGGTTCTGGATCTTGTTCTGGGTCTGGTCGGCGACCCACTGGTTTATCACGTCGCGGCAGCCGGACGGATCCTGCTCGAAGTTCATGAGTCGCACGCCGGCGCCGTAGTTGACGGCGAGCGTGTCGAGGTACGCGGGGACGAACTGGTAGTCCTTCTGCGCCCACGTCGCGTTGACCAGCGCGAGGCGCACGCTCTTGTCGCCTTCCTCGGTGTGGTGCTCGGGGACGTTCTCGTCGGCGATTTGCATCGACAGCTTGTTGAGCGCCGGGTGCAGCTTGTCGGCGGACAAGTCGAAGTGAAGCGCACCGGCCATCTGCGTCGCGGTGTCGCCGCGCGCACCGGCGTACGTCATGGCGAGCGCCGTCGACACGCTGAGGGGCGACATCACCAGGTTGCCGTCGTCGCTCGCGGTGAGCTGCGCCAGGAGAGCGAAGGCGAAGGCGCTGTTGCCGTCGATGGCTTGCTGGTAGTCCGCCGCATCGACGGCGGGGTTGTCGTCGTGGGCGAGGCTCGAGCGCGCCTCTGGCACGGCGCCGCTCGCACCGCCCGTGCCCGCGTTGTCGCTGGACGAGCCGCAGCCCGTCGACAGCAGCAGCGCCAGCGTCGCCATCGCCCAACCCGTCGTCCTCGTTCGTGTCATCGGTAGCATCTCCGTGGGGGCCGCAGCGTGGCGGCGTGTGCCAGGGGGTTGAGCAACCTCCGTGCCATGGGTGCAGGTGTGGCCTGGACGATTCACGCGGTATTTCTGCCACGCGGCTGTGCCAGAGCGTGCCAGGCGCGCGCCGTGGGTGTCAGAAGGAGCCGCGCACGGCGACGCCGCGCCAGCCCGGTGCGATCGCGGCATCCACGACGACGCCGGCTCGCGCCGAGTCCTTCACCGGCGGACTGTCGCTGTGCGAGATCCAGAGCACGGCGGCGGTGCCGAGTCCGACGACGCCGACCGCGGCGGAGACGCCGGTCAGCGTGCCGTAGAGCTTGCTCTTGTCGTGCGTGGCGCGCATCGACTCCGGGCACAGCGAGTCGTGGCAGGTCGAGTCCAGATCGCTCTCGGCGCCGGCGTGGAGCGCGTAGAACGCCCCCGCGCCGATGACGCCCGCGACGCCCACGCCAGCGGCGACCCAGGGAAGCGCGCCGGCGCCCTTGTCGCGCGTCGCAACCGGCTCGGTGCCGGCGACCGTGGACGGCTCGTCGCCGTCGGCCTGGTGCGGCGCGGCGAGCGCGACGTCGATGCGCGACGAGCCGCGCTCCTTGGCCGTGAACGTCTTCGCCCAGTGCTGCTTTCCGAGCGTCGCGACGATCCGGTGAGGTCCGGGGTTGACCGGGATCTCGACGCCGATCTGCGTCGCGCCTAGCTCCACGTCGTCCAGACGTACGCTCGCGCCCGCGGCGGCATCCGGCAACACGACGTGCAGTCGCGGGACGCGCGTCTCGAGATCCTTTCGAGCGCGCGCGATCTCGGGCAGCTCCGGCGCCGAAACCTGTTGCGCCCCGTATTCCGCGAGGCGGTAGTCGCCGAGCGCCTCCGTATAGCGGCCGAGGTGCTCCTTGCAGCGCGCGACGTGGTAGCGCACCTGCGGCGTGAGCTTCACCCGCGCGACCTTCTCGAGCTTCGCGAGGGCGCCGGCCCAGTCGCCGGCCACCTCCTGCGCGAGCGCCTCGCGGAACAGCTGTCGAGCTTCGGAGAGGTCCGTGGTCGTCTGCGCGGCGCCCGGACGCGCGACGGCGAGGATCAGCGCCAGCCCGGCGAGGGCGGCGCCGGTTCGCGATGTCGAACGGAACGGCACGCCGCGAGAGTGCACCGGGAGCGCGCCCGACGCCACACCCAAGCCGACGAGCCGGCCGGGAGAAAGTGGTGGGATAAGCGCATACATTCTCCATTCTTCCGTGGTGACCGACAGGCCGGCCTGTTTCCGTGACGGCGCCGGATCGCGTAGCATCCGAGCCGATGACGAGCCGATCCGGTCGCCGCGCGTGGGTCTTGGCGGCGATGTTCGTCGCGTTCGCCGGCGGCTGTACAACGGCCGATCGCAGCTTCGTTCCCGATGACGCGTTCTACGGTCGCGACGCGGGGGCCGACACCAGCTCGGGCGGGACGTCGGGCTCCGGCGGTGGCTCGGCGGCGGCAGCTGGCGCGAGCGCAAGCGCCGGTCGTGACGGCAGCGCGGGTAGCGGCGGCAGCGCGGGCAGCGGCGGCAGCGCCGGCGGCGCGGGCACTTCGGGCAGTGCCGGGATCGGCGGCAGCGCGGGCTCGACTGCCGGCGCATCCGGCGTGGCGGGCGCGAGCGGCGCCGCCGGCAGCGACGGCGGAACCAACCCTTGCGACAACGTCGCGTGCGACTCGCCACCGCCGAACACTTGCGAGGACGCCACCGGGCTGACGGTGTACGTCGCGCAGGGGACCTGCGATGCGGGCGCCTGCAGCTATTCGCACCAGCGCGTCGAGTGCCCGAGTGGCTGCAGCGCCGACGCGTGCGTCAACGATCCTTGCATCGGGGTCACATGCAACAGCCCGCCGCCGAACACCTGCGCGAGCGCGACGGCGCTCGAGGTGTACGACGCGCAGGGGACCTGCACCAACGCCACGTGCACGTACGCTTCCCACGAGCAGACCTGCGCATTTGGCTGCGCGAGCGACGCGTGCACGAACGACCCGTGCGCCGGGGTCACGTGCAACAACCCGCCGGCGGCGTACTGCAGCGACGGGTTCACGCGCCGGAGCTTCGGCGGCGGCGCGTGCAACCTGGGAAGCTGCAGCTACGCGCCGACGGACACGACGTGCCAGTTCGGGTGCAGCGGCGGCACCTGCAACAACGACCCCTGCGCGGGGGTGACGTGCGCCTCGCCACCGGCGGCGTACTGCACCGACGCGGCGACCCGGCGATCCTTTACCAATCCGGGCAGCTGCGCGGGCGGCAACTGCACGTACGACCACACCGACACCACGTGCCAGTTCGGCTGCGTCGGCGGCTCTTGCAGCGGCGATCCCTGCGCTGGGGTGACGTGCACCTCGCCGCCCGCCGCGACCTGCAACGGTTCCAACCGGCGCGTCTACGATACCCCGGGAACGTGCAGCGGCGGCAGCTGCAGCTATACGTACACCGAGACGAACTGTCCGCTCGGGTGTTCGAACGGGAGCTGCGTGACCGACCCGTGCAGCGGCGTGACGTGCAATTCGCCGCCGGCGGCGACCTGCAACGGATCGGATCGGCGGGTCTACACCTCGCCCGGGACATGCAGCGGTGGCACGTGCAGCTACGGCTACTCGGACTCCCCCTGCACGTTCGGCTGCACCAACGGCAGCTGCGACAGCGACCCGTGCCAGGGCGTAACGTGCAGCGCGCCGCCCGCCGCGGCGTGCGTGAACGGCAGCACCTTGCGCACGTACTCGCTGCCCGGAACATGCGGCGGAGGGACGTGCACCTACGCCTACTCGGACCAAGCATGTCCTGGCGGATGCGTCGGGACGACGTGCAACGGCTGCACGACCTATGCGCAATGCGGAAGCAACCAGTGGTGCAGCGCCGGCGCGTGCACCACGTGCAGCGGGGCCGCGTGTGGGGACGGCGAGTGCGACTGCGGCGAGACCACAGGCAGCTGCGCCGCCGACTGCGGACCACCGTGTCCGACCGGACTGTCGATCGGCGCCTGGGACAGCGACAACCAGGGCTGGACGCTCGACGGCCTGTGGAAGCGACAGTCGGCGGGCTACATGAAGGGCGGCTCGTCCACGTCGTACAGCAGCTCGTATACGCAGAACCTCACATCCGGAAGCTCCGTCGATCTCTCGACCTGCGGCTCCGCGACGCTAGGCTTCCTGGTCAAGCTGGTCGACGATTCAAGCTACTCGCCCGACGCGGACAAGTCGGAGCGGCTGTACGTCCAATGCTCGGGTGACGGCGGCGCGAACTGGACCAACCTGACGCCCAATCCCTGGCCGGCAAACCAGTCCGCGTGCTCGACGAGCTATTGCGACGGCGGCGAAGGGACGGACCGGAGCTTCGGCTGGACGTCACAGACCATCACGCTGCCGGCGGGGTGCCGCACCGCGAACGCGCGCTTCCGTTTCCAGGCCAAGGGCTCGAGCGCGTGGCGGATCTGGGAGTGGGACGTGGACAGCGTCGTCGTGAACTGAACTGAAAGGTCACACTTCCAGCCGATCGCCGGCCTTCGATACCCAGCGATACAGCACCGGCAACAGGAAGATCGACAGCGCGATGCGTGACAGCAGCCCGCCGACGACGACCTGCGCGAACGGGCGCTGACTGTCGCTGCCGATGGCGTGTGAGAACGCCGCCGGCAAGAGCCCCACGCACGCGACCAGGGCGGTCATGAGGATCGGCCTGAGCCGGACCACGGCGCTCTCGCGCGTGGCCTGTTCGATGTCCATGCCGGAGCGACGGAGCTTGTTCGCGTGGCTGATGAAGATCACGCCTGTCTGCACCGAAATGCCGAACAGCGCGAGGAAGCCGAGCCCCGAGCTGACGCTCAGGTTCGTGCGCAGCGCCCACAGCGCCAGCAGCCCGCCTTCTGGCATCGTGAGCACGACGCTGAGCGCCAGCATCAACGGATATTTCAAGTTGCCGTACAGCCCGAACAAGATGAAGAAGATCAACACCAGCGTCAGCGGGACGATGATCAACATCTCCTTCTTCGCGTGGAGGAAGTCGCTGTACTCGCCGCCCCACTGCAGCTCGTAGCCCGTGGGGACAGGTACCGCGGCGTTGACGGCGCGCTGCGCGGCCTCCACGGCCGAGCCGAGGTCGCGTCCCTCGACCGAGTACTGCACGCCGATGTAGCGCGAGCCCGATTCCCGGTAGATGAACGACGCGCCCTGTCCAACGCGGAGATCGGCGAACGTGGACAGCGGCAGGCGCTGTCCGCCCGGCGTTGTGACGAGCAGGCGGCCGATCGCGTCGGGGTTGTCGCGGTAGCGCTTGCCCATGCGGACCACGAGATCGAACTCGCGTTCGCCCTGGATGACCTGGGTCGCCGGGACGCCACCGACCGCGGACTCGATCAAGTTGTTGATGGTCGCGACGTCGACGCCGTAGCGCGCAAGCTTCTTGCGATTGATCTTCACGTCCAGGCTTGGCTGCCCGAGCTCGCGCACGACTGTGACGTGTTCGATTCCCGGCACCTTCGAGATCGTCTTCTTGATCGCGACCGCCAGACTCTCGAGCTTCTTCAGGTCCGAGCCGAAGACCTTCACGGCCAGCGAGCTCTTCAGGCCCGTGGAGGCCTCGTCGACGGCATCCTCCGCCGGCTGCGTGTAGTTGAAGATGATGCCGGGAAAGGCCTTCAGCTTTTCTCCGATCGCGGCGATCAGCTGCTTCTTGTCGTGGATCGAGCCCTTCCATTCACTGTACGGCTTGAGCCCGACGTAGAACTCGGCGTTGAAGAAGCCGGTGGGATCCGTGCCGTCGTCGGGTCGGCCGTGCTCGTCTGCAACGGTCGTGACCTCGGGAAAGCTCATCAGGATTTTCCGCACCTGGGGCGGAATCTTGCTCGCCTCGTCGAAGCTTATCGTGTACGGCATCGTCGCGCGGACCCACAGCGCGCCCTCGTCGAGCTTCGGCATGAACTCCGACCCGATCGCGACGAGGGTGAGCGCCGACACGCCGAACGCGACCAAACACGCGACCAGCGTCAGACGCGGGCGGGCGAGGGAGCGATCGAGCGCGCGTGCGTACCAGCGCTTGAACGCGCCGAACAGGCGGCCGTCGCGGTCCTCCACGCCCTTGCGCAGGAACAGGCCGCAGAGCACCGGCAGCAGCGTGAGCGTGAAGAGCAGGGTTCCGAGCAGCGCGAATACGACGGTGTCCGCCATCGGCGAGAACAACCGCGCTTCGGGGCCGGTGAGCGCGTAGATCGGCAGGTACGCCGCGATGATCACGGCCGTCGAATAGAAGATCGGGCGGCCCACGTCGTTGGCGGCCTCGTGCAGCGGCGCGGTCGTGTCGCCGGTGCGGTGCTCGCCCAGCACGCGAAAGATGTTCTCCACCATGATCACGCCGGCGTCGACCAGGATCCCGAAGTCCACGGCGCCGAGGGAGAGCAGGTTGACCGGCACGTGCCGCAGCTTGAGCAACAGGAACGCCGTCGCCAGCGCGAGCGGGATGGTGGCAGCGACGATGAGTCCTGTACGGAAGCTGCGCAGGAACAGCACCAGGATCAGCGTCACCAGCAGCACGCCGAGCAGCAGGTTGTGCTCCACGGTCGCCGTTGTCAGCTTGATCAGGTCCGTGCGGTCGTAGAACGGGTGGATCTTCACGTCGGGCGGCAGCACGTGCTTGTTCAGGTAGTCGGTCTGCTCCTGAACGCGCTTGAGCACGGTCTGGGCCGGATCGCCGGTGCGCAGGAAGATCACGCCCTCCACGGCGTCGTCGCGGTCCATGTAGCCGAACTGCCCGAGCCTGGGCGCGTGGCCGATCTGCACCTTTCCCACGTCGCCGACCCGGATCGGAACGCCGTCGTGGGTGGCCACTACCACGCCGCGGATGTCGTCCAGGTCCGTCAGACGTCCGAGCCCGCGGACATAGAAGAACTGTCCGCCCTGCTGGTAGAAGCCGCCGCCGCCGTTCTGGTTGTTGTTACCCAGGGCGCCGGTCACGTCGCCGACGCTCGTGCGATAGGTGTTGAGGGCGTTCGGGTCGAGCACCACCTGGTACTGGCGTGTGGTGCCGCCCAGGGCGGAGTCGTCCGCGACGCCGGGGATCGCCTTGTAGCGCCGGTAGATCGTCCAGTCCTGGATGACCTTGAGCTCCTGCGCGGTGCGGTCCGGGCTGTCGAGGACGTAGCGGTAGATCAGGCCCGACGGCGAGAACAACGGCGACATGCCCGGGCTCACGCCGTCGGGCAACTCCGCGTCGCTCATGCGCTGGAAGATCTGCTCGCGATTGAAGTACGGGTTCGAGTCGTAGTTGAAGATCAGGACCACGTCCGAGAGCCCGTACAGCGAGATCGAGCGCTGGACCTTCAGACCCGGCGCGCCGTTGTACGCGATCTCCTGCGGGATGGTGATCAGCCGCTCCACTTCCTCGGCGGCGTGACCCGGCCACTGCGACACGACCTCGACCTTGGGCGGTGCCAGGTCGGGATAGGCGTCGACGGGAAGCTGGCGGAATGCCCAGGCGCCGGCGAGCAGCGTGGCGAGCGCGGCGGCGATGACGACGAAGCGCTGGCGCAGCGCGGTGTCGATCAGCTTGTGGATCATCTAGTGCTCCAGGCTGTCGGCGAACTGGACGAACACGGCGCCGTCGGCCAGCACCTTGTCGCCGGGCGTGAGCCCGCTCGCGATGGCGAACTTGTCGTCGACCTGGGTGCCGAGCTCGACGTGGCGGCGTGCGAATTGTCCGGGTGCGGCCTGGACGTACACGAACGGCAAGTTGTCCTCGTCGCGCAGCACGGCTGCCGCCGGCAGCAGCATGGTGTCCGTCGGCTTGTTCGGGATGATCTCGGCGTCGACGTACATGCCTTGCTTGAGTCGACCCTGGTCGTTGCTCGCGGCGATGCGCACCGGGATCGTCAGCGTGTCGGCGTCGATCGACGAGCCGATGTACGTCACCTTGCCGTCGATCGGCTTGTCCAGCACCGGGGAGCGGATCAGCGCGCTGTCGCCCAGGTGCACGAGGCGCAGATCCTCCTGGTACAGCTGGGCGACGACCCACATCGCGGCCGGGTCGGTGATGGTGAAGCACGCGGTGCTGCCGGCCTCCACCGCCTCGCCGACGGCGATGTTGCGCGCGACGACCGTGCCGTCGATGGGCGAGCGCAGCGCGGCCTGGCTGCTGCTGCCGCCGGTGATGGACGCGTGCGCGAGATCGTCGGCGAGGGTCGCCTTCGCGGCGGTCACGTCGAGCTCCGCCTGCTGCAGCTCCTCGAGCGAGATCGCCTTGTGCTCGTACAGATCCTTGTCGCGGGCGAGGATCACCTTCTTCGACTGCAACGCCGAGCGGTCTCGCGCGACGTTGGCGGCGAGATCCGAGGAGTCGGGGCTGGCGATGGTGAGCAGCGTCTGGTGCTTCTTCACGTGGTCGCCCTCGTGCACGAGGACGCGGGCGACCTTGCCGCCGACGAGCGGGACGACGCGACTCGTCTTGAGCTCGTCGAATTCGACGCGCGCCGGCACCGAGACCGGCAGCGTCACCGGCTGCTTCGCGGCGGAGACGATGCGCAGGTGGGCGCGTTGCGCCGCCGGCACGACGAACAGCGAAGCTTTCGCGGTGTTGCTGTCCGGCGCGGGGTCGCGGTGGCTGCAGCCCACGGCGAGCGCGGCCAGCAGCAGCGTGGCGAGCCGACGGATGCGGATGCGGGTGCGGCTCATGGCATCGCCTCCCCGGTGACGAAGCGGATCGCCGCGGCGGCGAGCACGGCCTCGGCTTGCGCCGACAGATAGGCGCGCTGCACGTCGCGGTAGCTGGATTCCGCGTCGAGATAGTCCAGCAAGGAACCCCGGCCCTCCTCGTAGGAGTGGCGACTGATGTCGAGCGACTCTTTCGCGGTCTTCACGAAGTCGCCGCTGTAGGCGCCGAGTCGTTGCTGGCTGACGCGCCATTCCTGCACCGCGCGCGCCGCGTCGGCGCGGATCTGCGCGCGCGTGCTGGCGATGGCCAGGCGCGCCTTCTCGTAGGCGGCGCGGGCCTGGGTGATGCCGCCCTGGTTGCGATCGAAGAGCGGGATTGCCATGCCCAGCTGCAGGTCGTAGTTGCCCGCGCCGCCGGGCTCGGTGTTGTAGTCGGCGAGCACGTCTAGATCGGGAATCGGCTGCCGGCGCGCCAGCGTCAGCGCGGATCGCGTGCTCTCGAGCTGCGAGAACAGCGCGCGGTAGTCGGAGCGGTTGCGGAGCGCGCGGCGCACGAGCGTCTCGGCGGACAGGTCCCGGGGCAGCGGCGGCGGATTCAGCGAGCCGACGACCTCGTAGTCGGGCGACAGATCCGCGCTGCCGACCAGGCGCTGCAGCTCGAGCCGATCGCTCGCAAGGGCCTGTTCGGACTGGCGAACGGTGTCGTCCACCTCGCGCGCCTGGATGCGCAGCTTGAGCACCTCGCCATAGGCGATCTTGCCGTCCTTGTAGCGGTACTCGTTGATCGCGACCGACTGGCGGAAGGTCTGCTGGTCTTCCCGGGCGAAGCCGAGCAACGACCGGTCGAGCAGGATCGCGACGAACGCGCTCTCCACCGAGTAGGCGAGCTGGCGGCGCGCGGCGATGCGACCGGCCCGGGCGGCGGTGACGTCGGCGCGTGCACTGGCGATCGCAGCGGAGCGCTTGCCGCCGATCGGAATCGTCCAGGTGACGCCGAACTGGTTCGGGATCGGCGCGGTCGCCGGCCGGATCTCGGTCCCGAGCGCCGACACGAAGATCGCCGGGTTGGGCAGGACGCGCGCTTGCTGGACGGCGCCTTGCGCCGACACGACGTCCTGATCGACGGAGCGCGCGTCCGGGTTGTTGGCCAGCGCCAGACGGATCGCCACCGGCGCCGAGAGCTGCTTGATGCGTGGCGCGGCCGAGGCGGCGCCGGACCACGCCAGGATCGCGCCCAGCAGGCACGACATGAGACGGAAAGACATGACGGGAGGACTCCTTGTCGCTCGAAGACGATTCCGCATGGAGATGCGGCGCGAGGGCCTCCGGCGAGATGCTGGAGACGCGCGATACAGGCATCGGGCCGACGCACGGCGCTGGAAGCGCCGCGCGCGTCAGACCGGAGGCCCTTGCTTCGGAGCGAGCGACAGGAGGCGCCGCGCTGGGCGCGGCGTGCCATCGGAGATCGCGCCCACGCTGCTCGCGCGGCCCTCGAAGGCCAGCGCCTCCGCGCCGCGGTCGCGCAGCGCGACCGCGCGCTCGCGCACCACGTACGCGAGGAAGCAGGCGTGGTGGGAGGCTTCGTATGCCGGTGCGGCGCGGAACCGCGTCTGGTCGGAGCGCTGCGGCGGGACGAACGCGTCGGTCGCCTCCGCGCCGTCGGCGCGGACGTCCTCCAACCCGTGGAGCACGCAAACGCGGTGCGGGACGAGCACCAGGTGCAGGGCGGGGACGACCTGCCCGAAGGCGAGCACCAGCGCGACCGCCGCGATCAGGGTGTCGAAGCGGCGCGTCGGGCGTGGCCTCGCGCGTCCGTGCACGCGCAGAGCAAAGCACCCGACGCGGTTCTCGACAAGCGGTCTTGCCGCGCCCGCACCTGCGCTGCGTCAAGTGACGAAGCGCGCGCTTATCGAAGCGTCCCAGGGCACCAAGTTCGACGGCGTCGACTCTCGGCAGCTGGATTCCAGCGGGGCGGACGGGACTCGAACCCGCGGCCTCCGGCGTGACAGGCCGGCGTTATAACCAACTTAACTACCGCCCCGAAGCGGTGGAGGCGGTTTCTAGCACAAGGCCCCGGCCCCTCAACAACAGAAAATCGAGCCCGGCTGCGAGCCTCGATCCGCGGCGGAATGCGTGGTCCCTGAACGGGAAATCGCTGCCGCGGGCCGCCGTGGCGCGCAGCTGTTGCACCGCGGCGCAGGGTCGGCGCGGGCGCGCACCGGCGGTTCGGCCGGGTCGCCGGGGTTTCGTGTCGCAGGCAAGGCGTGCGGGTAGTGGCACGTGTGATGCTTCGTACCTTGGGCGACAACCGCGTCGGCCGGCCAACACGGAGGCGCTTCGGAGGTGTCATCATGGTCAAGCCCTTCATCGCTATCCTGTCGCTCGGTCTCGGTGCCGGCGCTGCCGCCGCGCTGGTCGTGCTGCAGTCTGATCCGACGCTGCTGACGAGCCGGGTGGATCTCTCCAGCGCCCCGCTCGCCGCGGCGATGCCGGCGCGTCCGCTGGCGCCGATCAGCGCCGTGGCCGACGACGCGCTCGCGTCCGGGGTCGTCCGCATCGGCGAGGTGACGGTGTACGGGACGCTGCCGCGCCGCCAGGTGAGGGCGGCCGTGGTCCACGCGATCGCGCCGCCGGCGCCCGCCCCGAGCGTCATCGCTCCGCCGTGCGTGGACGGTCAGTACCGGGAGCTCGAGGAGCATCGCGGCGTACGGCTGATGTGCTTCGGCTCGCAGGCGCCGTCGCAGCGCGTCGCGACCAGCGCCAGGTAGCGCCGCTCGCCCTCGGCGGTTCCGCGCCGGACCGGCATCCCGATTCCCACCCTCCACGGAAGAAGGATGTCGGTTCGGCGCGGAATCTCTTGTTACGGGTCCAGCAGATCGCTCGCGTCCTGGTGCAGGCTCAGCACGGCGGGCAGCCAGCAGTTGTCCAACTCGTCTAGCTGCACGACGCTGCGCCAGGGCTTGTAGCCGAACGTGTCGAGGCAGCGCTTTCCGAAGATGGCCGTGTCGGACGCGGCGGCGATGTAGATCGTCTGGCCCAGATCGCTGGTGACGAGCGCGGGCTGATCGACGGGGATGCCGTAGCGGTAGAGCTCGCGTGCGACGTTGCGCAGGTTGGTCGTGGTGTGGCGCGCGTGCGGATCGACGAGGATGGCGTTCTCCGGGATGGAGTAGGTTTCCATCAGGTACTTCTTCATCTCGATCGCTTCGGAGTACGGCGTGCGATCGGGGTGCACGTGGCCACCGGAGAGCACGATCAGTGGCGCGAGGCCGGCGGTGAGGCGCGCCGCTGCTTGATCGGCGCGCACCTGGCCGCCGGGGGAGAGCGGGTGATCGAGATCGGTCGGGCCGAGCCCCGGTACGACGATCACGCTGAACGCGTACTTGGAGAAATCGATGGACGGAATGCGGGCGAGGGCGGCCTGGTTCTCGCCTTCGGCGAGCGGCTCGTAGCGGACGGCCTCGTCGCGACCGCTCGCGACGAGGCTTGCCAGCACCACGTCGAGCAGTGGCTTGTAGAACGGCGTGCCCGTCGGCGCGGCGAGGGCCGGCTGGAGCGCGGCGCTGCGGTCGGCGTCGGCGAGCGACGCGAAATAGTCGTCCCAGCCGGCGTCGAGGTGATGCGCGGCATCCTGCCACGCGGCGGCGAGCAGCTCGGCGTCCGTGGCGTCGGCGTGCAAGATCGCGGTGCCGCTGCGGCGGAGCTCCGCCGAAAGCGACACGAGCGCCGGCAGCGTGGCGAGCGCGGCGCTGCTCGAGGCGATATCGGCGTCGGACCACTTGGCGGCCGCACCGAGGCATGCGGGATCGCCGTTGCAGCTCTGGTCGGCGGCCGCCAGCGCTTGCGCGCGCTGGGCCGCTAGCGCCGACAATGCCGGATCCGCGACGACCGCCGCGCGGGCGCCGGGCAGGGTGTCGAACAGCGTCAGGACGTAGAACGCCTTGTCCTCCTCGACCGAGCCGCTGTGGGCGAGCGCGGCCGTGGGGTCGAAGCCGCGGAAGTCCTCCGCGCCCGTGGCGGCGCACTTCGACGGATCGAGGGCGGAGAAGTCCGGCGCGTCGCTGTCGGCGTCGAGGCTGCCGGCGTCGGCGCCGCCGCCGGGGGCGTCCGCATTGGAGCCGCACGCGACGGCGAGCAGGGCGAGCGCGAACAGCGCGGCGTGGGAGCGCACGCTGCGACGCTATCACAGCGTTCCGGCGTTTACTTGGCCCGCCGCGCGTGGGTGGCGTTGTCTCGGGGCGATGCGTGTCGTGATGGCGGCGGTGTGCGTGGCGTTCGGCGTCGCGGCGTGTGGACAGGAAGCGGCGCCGGGCACGCGGGTCGATCCGTCGCCGCCGGCGAGCACGGCCAGTGCGGCTAGCACCGCCAGCGCGGACGCCGCGCACGTTCGCGCCGTCGCCGAGCGTCTGCGCGCGCAGATCGGCCGGAGCTATCCGATGCCGCGCGAGCTCGGCGAGCAACGCTGCGACGACGACGCGATCCGCGCGGCGACCGCGCCGGCCGATCGCGAGATCGCCCTCGCCGTCGTCGACTCGCGCGCCGACGGGCGCAGCGTGTTGCCGCTCCGTATCAAGCGCTACCTGCTCGAGCCCGATCCGAGTCTGTTGCAGATGGTGCTCGCGGGTATCGACCACTCGCGTCCGAAGGCGGCGGCGATGGACGACGCGGCCTGGCTCGAGGCGCGCCGCTACGTCGGCGTCTACCACGTGCTCGACTTCGGCATGCCGCGGCGCTTCCACCGGCCGAACAAGCGCCACGCGGAGTGGAACGCGGGACGGCTCGACGCGCTGTTCGTGATCCACGACGCGAAGAGCGGCGCGGCACTGTGCCGCTCGCGCATCACCATCCTGGGCGACGCGACGGGCGCGTCGCTCGTGCCGCGGCTGCGCTCGGACGTGCGCGACCACCTGACGGACAAGCTCGGCAAGCGCATGCGCGACGCGACCGCCGCCGCGCTCGCGCGCGTCAGCGCCGCGCTGCTGCTGCGCGGCGAGACGCGCACCGCGTCGCGCTAGGCGAGGGCGGAATGCCGCCGTCAGTACACGCGGACGCGCGTGACGAGCGAGCGCGGATCGCCGCTGAACGGCGGAATCGTCGTCTGCTCGATCTTGGCGCGGACGCACTTGCCGGTCGGTGTCCCGACGTAGGCCGCGCTGTTGACGCGCGAGGCCTTCACGGAGCCGTCCGGCGCGAACGTCACGACGACCGCGATCGATCCCGGCGGCGCGCCGCCCTGGCGGCAGCGGCCGGCCTCGGCGCCCTTGGCGGCGAGCGCCTTCATGGCGGCCAGGCGATCGAACTCGCCCCCGCCGCCAACCGGCGCCGCGGCGGCGGGCTCGGCGGACGCCGCCGGAGCGGGCTCGGCGTTCGCCGCGGGCTCGGTCGACGCCGCCGGTTCGGCCGACGCCGCCGGTTCGGCCGACGCGACGGGCTCGGCCGAGGGGACCTCGTCCGAGCCGCGGTCCGCGGACGCCGGCGCCGCGGGCGCCGCTGCGGGCGGCGGATCGTCGGGCAGCGCGGCCGGCGCGCCACGCGCGACGTCGTGGGCGGTCACGGGCGGCAGGTTGTCCGCCTGCGGCGCCTCGTCCGCGGCGGCGGCGGTCGGCGTACCGCTGAACTTTGGCGCCGCCTCGTTGCTGCGACCTGCCGTGAACCACGCGAGCGCGAGCGCGATGACGACCACCACGCCGAACGACAGGCCCAGATCGCTCTCTGTGCCCGTTCCGTGGTGTCCCGCGTCGTGGTCATGCTTGTCGTGTTCGGCCATGGGCGCATGCTGCCGCGAAGCGCGCAAGCTGTGAAGCGCGACGTGTGCGGCATCGAAAAGTTTCGATACGGTTTGTCGGATCGGCGCGGAATCCACCGGCTCCGCCGCCTGTCTTGCGCCAGATCACATCGCGCCGCGCGGCGCCGCGCCGCGTCGGACCGGCGGCTCGGCCGGCACGTGCGGCTCGCACCGCGCGGGCAGGGCGTCGCACCGAGCGGTCAGGCGGTCGCACCGAGCGCGGTCGTCGTATCGCGCGTGGCCGTCGCGCGGCGCGCGGCTTGGTCGTCGCACCGCGCGCGGCCGTCGCGCGGCTTGGTCGTCGTAGCGCGCGCGGCCGTGCGGGTGCGGCGCGGTGGGGGCGCCGGAAATGAGGAGGGGATTTTGGCGCTGAGCGTGCCAAAAAGCAGGTCATATTGGAATGAGGAGGGGATTTTGGCGCTGAGCGTGCCAAAAAGCAGGTCACATTTTCGCGCTCGACGCGACACGCGCGCGGATGGCGTCGCCCAGCGACACGCGCGCGACGAGATCCGCGCGCGGATGGCGTCGCGCAGCGACACGCGCGCAGTTGGCGTCGCGCGCGGATGGCGTCGCCCAGTGCACGCGCGCGGATGGCGTCGCGCAGCGACACGCGCGCAGTTGGCGTCGCGCACGGATGGCGTCGCCCAGTGCACGCGCGCGGATGGCGTCGCGCGGGATTCCGCGCCGGACCGGCAATCCTCGCTTTGGGGGAGGGCTGCGCGGATCGGCTCAGACGCGGTCGATGGGCGCGGCCAGCAGCGCGACGGTGGCGGCGGTGGCGACGGCGGCTGGCAGGGGCGCGTCGGCGGGCGTGGGCGCTCCGGCGGGCTGGTCGACGCGGTTGCGCTCGAGGATGTGCTTGGGCGGCGTGCGCAGGTCGCGCGCGAGGCCGACCCACGACAGCAGCTTGAGCACGTAGTAGCTGCCGTCGATCTCCCACCAGAAGAAGCCCTGGTTCGCCGTCGACTGGTAGTAGTGGTGGTTGTTGTGCCAGCCCTCGCCGAGGGTGATCAGCGCGAGCAAGAGCGAGTTCCTGCTGGTGTCCGTGGTGCGGTAGCGGACGCGACCGAACACGTGGGACAGCGAGTTGATCGTGAAGGTGCCGTGGTAGAGCAGCACGGTCGACAAGAAGAACCCGCACCACAGCGCGCTCCAGCCACCGTACGCGTACACCGCGATGCCGAGCACGAGCGGCGGCAGGAGCGGGTAGCTGTTCAAGAAGCGGAGCTCGGGGTACTTCGCGAAGTCCTTGATCTGGTGGAACGGCGTCTCCTCGTACTTGGTGCAGAGGATCCAGTTCATGTGGCTCCACCAGAAGCCGCGCTTCGGCGAGTGGATGTCCTCGGGCATGTCGGAGAACTTGTGGTGGTGGCGGTGATGGCCGGCCCACCAGAGCACGCCCTTCTGCACCGAGGTCGTGCCGCCGAAGGCCATGATGAACTGCATCACGCGGCCGAGCTTGTAGGCGCGGTGGGAGAAGTAGCGGTGGAAGCCCGCGGTGATGAAGAACATCCGCGCGTAGTACAGGGCGAAGCAGAGCACGATGTCGCGCAGGTGGACGCCGGTCCAGAGCAGGCCGAAGGGGGCCACGTGGACGAGGATGAACGGGATCGACTTTACGAAGTCGACCTTCTCGTCCGGGGCGCGCTGGTACTTCTCTGCCTGCAGCATGTTGAAATCTATACGAGATCTCCTGTCACGGTTCTGTCAGCTCGTGGTCAGTTCTCGGCATGCGGGCCGGTGGATTCCCCGCCGGCAGACAGAAATACCGGGAACTCTTGGCAACGGCCGCTGTCGGTACGAACATGCGGTTCGGTAGGGAGGTGCTGCAGACGGACCTGTACGACGTACTCGGCGTGCCGCCGTCGGCGAGCGCGGACCACCTCCGGCGCGCCTACCGGCGGCTGGTGCTGCGCACCCACCCGGATCTGGACCGCGACGAACCGGCTGCGGCCGCGCGCGCGCGGGCGCGCTCGCGACAAATGGCCGAGATCAACGTCGCCGCAGGCATCCTGCTCGACCCGGTGAAGCGCGCCGCCTACGACCGCGTGCGGCGACAGGCGCAGGGCCGCCGCTTCGAGCCCGCGCCGGTGTACGCCCGGCCCTGGGGCTGGGCGAGCGACGACGCCGGCGAGTGGACGGTGCCGGCTCGTGGGCGGGCCTGGGCCCGGGCGAGCGCCGAGGCCCGGGAGCTGCTGCTCCGGCTGCGGCCCGCGCCGGGCCGTGCCGCCGAGCGGTTTTCCGCCTGGATTTCGCAGTGGACGCCCCGCCGCCACGCCACCGTCATGGCCGTCTCCATCGTCATGGCTCTGGGCCTGATCGCCGAGGCGAGGCCGAAGTTGCTCGTACGTCTGTTCACGCCGGAACCGACGGGCTACGCTTCGAACCGTTGATCTTCTGGCTGTCGTACCTGGGGGTGCGTTCGCGGATCCACGAGGGCGAGACGATCCTTGGTCGGAGCGGGCGCACGACCCTGCTCGTCGACGAGCCGTCGGTGTCCCGGGAGCACGCCACGATCCGCCGGTCCGGCGACTGTATCGAGATCATCGATCTGGGCAGCAGCAACGGGACGTTCGTGAACGGCAAGCCGGTCACCGGGACGCGACGTCTCGCGCCGGGCGACAAGATCAGGCTGGGCGGGGCGAAGATCGAGGTCGGCGCCACGCACACCGGACCCGTCAATATCGGCCCGGGCATCGAGCTGATCGAGCAGCAGCCGCGTCCGTCGAGCTCGCCCCAGGCGAGCACGGAGCCGGTGTTCTCGTCGATCGACGTGCTCGAGACGCTGCTGACGGGCGCCGCGGTGGCGGAGAACCCGGCCGAGCTCGCAGGCATGATCCGGAGCTCGGTCGATCGCCTGCTGGACACGACCGGCCGTCGCGGGATCCCCATCGATCCCGATCACGGCGCGCGCCTCGCGGCGATCGTCGAGACGGTGGCCCGGTGGTTCCCCGACGGCGCGCTGGACGCGTGGGTCGCGGAAGTCGAACGGCGCATCTCGGGATGAGCCTGGACGTCGTCACCGACCGGTTGTTCGACGGCGAGGCGTTCCGCGACGGCACCTGGCGGGTCGAGATCGACGGCGGGCGCATCGCCCGGGTCGCGCGCCACGACGGTCCCGTTGCAGAGTCCGCGATCGACGCCCGGGGCGCGAGCGTGCTGCCCGGCCTTGTCAACACGCACGTGCACATCGCACGCGGCGGCATGTTCGAGCCCGAGGAGCCGATCTCGATCGGGCAGGTCATCCGCAATCTCGCCGACACCCTGGGCTCGGGCGTGACGACTCTCGGCGACATGGGCTGCGCCGCCGGCCTTGCCGCGGCGCTGCGCGAGCGCACCCGCGACGACCCCGGCGCCGGGCCGTCGATGCGCATGGCGGGGCCGCTGGTGACGGCGCCGCGCGGCTATCCGCTCGACTGGATGCCGCCGCTGTTCGCGAAGCTGGGCGTGGCGTTGCCGTGCGACACCGAGCGCGACGCGGGCCGCGCGGTGGAACGCATCGCGCGTGCCGGCATGGACCACGTCAAGCTCGCGGTGATGCACCAGAGCTACGCCGAGGCGCCGCTGCCGGCGCTTCGCGAACCCGTCGCCCGCGCGGCGGTCGAGGAAGCGCATCGGCACGGGCTGCGCGCGTTCGCGCACGCGCACTCCGTCGCCGACTACCGCGTGGCGCTGGCGGCCGGCGTGGACGCGCTGATGCACTCGTCGTTCATCCCGCTCGACGCCGACACGGTGGCGATGGTGCGCGACGCCGGCGTGGTCGTCTGCCCGACGCTGTGGGTCTTCGAATCGGTGTGCCTCGGCGTGGAGGAGCGCTGGGATCGCGATGCGGTGCGGACTCACGGCGTCGCGCCGCGCATTGTCCGTTCGTGGCGCCGCTTCGCCGAGGCCTGGGCCGAGAGCGGCGACGTGGTGCCGCCGGGCATCGCCGGTGGACTCGCCAAGACGCGCGCGATCGAAGGCGCGCGCGTCGCGGCGGCGAATCTGCGGCTGCTGCGCGACGCGGGCGTGCCGGTCGCGTTCGGGACGGACGCCGCGTACGGCTATTGCGCCCACGGCCGCCCGCTGGACGAGATCTCGGCGATGAACCGCGCGGGCATGGACGTCACCGCGTGCGTGCGCGCCGCGACCAGCGCGGCCGCCGAGCTGCTCGGGCTGACGGACCGCGGGCGGATTGCCGAGCGGATGCGCGCGGACGTGCTGATCGTGGACGGCGACCTGTCGCGCGATCTCGGCGCACTCGGACGCGTGCGCGACGTGATCGCCGCGGGTCGGCGCACCGGCGCGGCGTCGTTCACGGCACAAGCGCGCACCGCGGTCGCGACCGTGCGCGGATTGGCGGACACGGCCTGGCGGGGGCTCAAGGGAGAGTGATGGAGCACTTGCGCGAGGATTCGGTGGAGATCGTCGAGGGCAGCGGCGCCGCGCCGGCGGTGGTGAGCTGCGAGCATGCGTCGGAGCGCCTGCCGGCGGCGTGGCGCTGGCCCGAGCAGGACGCGTGGCTGCGCGGGACGCACTGGGCGTACGATCCCGGCGCGGCCGAGCTCGCGCGGGAGGTCGCCGCGGCGCTGGGCGCGGCGGCGGTGCTGTCGCGCTTCAGCCGCTTGCTTGCGGATCCAAACCGCGAGGAGCACGACGGCGAGCTTTTTCGCGCCCGCGCCGAGGGCAGGGACGTGCACTTGAACCGCGCCATCGACGCCGCCGAGCGCGAGCGCCGGCTCGCGCACTGGCGCGCGTACCACGACGCGCTCGGCGAGCGCATCCGCGCCGGCTCCGCGCCGATCGTGCTCAGCATGCACACGTTCACGCCGGTGTACGAGGGCACGGTGCGCGCGCTCGAGGTCGGCGTGCTGTTCGACGCGGAAGAGGAGCTCGCTGAACGCGTCGGCGCGGCGATCGCCGCGGCCGGCTTGATCGTGCGCATGAACGAGCCGTACTCGGGCCGCGGCGGGTTGATCTACTCCGCCGAGCGCCACGCGCGCGCCCACGGCCGCCGCGCCCTCGAGCTGGAGGTGCGGCAGGATCTCGCCGTTCGTGCCGACGTGCGCGCGCGCGTCGTGGCGGCGGTGTCAGCCGTGCTTCTGCGCGACCACGCGGCGTAGCACCGCGCCGTCCTCGCTCGGCTTGAAGGCGCGCTTCTCGAGCCAGCGCGTCAGCTCTTCCCGATCCGGGTGCGTCGGCAGTACGGCGTTGTACAGCTGGTTCAGGCCGCGGGCGCGGGCTTCGTCCTCCAGGTGATCCATGATGAACGTGCCGACGCCGTGGCCCTGCCGCGCGGGATCGACCGCCAGCAGCACTTCCGCGTCGCCCCACACCGCGTTCCATCCAGCCATAGCCGGCGATCTGTCCGTCGTCCTCGACGCGGAACCAGTCGCCGGGCAAGAGCGCGCCCTTGGGCCAGTCGGGCAGCTTGAAGATGCCGGGCGGCGTGCCGCCGACGATCTTGGCCTTGGTGTCGTCCCAGTGCGGTGGGTTCTCGCGGATCCAGCTGAGCGTCATGGCTTGTCCTTCTGCTGCTTGGCGTAGTCGACCGTCTGTTGCCATACCCGGAGCAGGTTGCCCGAGCAGATCTTCTCGATCTCCTGGTCGCTGTGGCCGCGCTCGATGAGCACGCGGATCAGGTTCGGGTACATCGACACGTCCTCGAGCCCCTTGGGCAGCGTGTCGCCGAGCCCGTCGAAATCGGACCCGATCCCGACATGGTCTACGCCGACGAGCTGGATCACGTGCTCGATGTTGTCGGCGACTTCCTCGACGCTGGCGTGCTCGTGGGGATGTTCCTTGTCGAACTCCTCGCGCAGCGCCTTGGCGCGCTTGTCGCCGAAGGAGACGCCTTTCTTGGCGAGGAACGCGCGCAGCTCCTTGAACAGCTTGTCGTCGCTCTTCTGGATCTTGCCGTCGACGAAGCCGGAGCCGAAATTTATCATGATCACGCCGTCGTGGGCGGCTAGCGCCTTGATCATGTCGTCGGCCATGTTGCGCTCGAAGCCGGGCGTGAAGTGTCGGCACGACGAGTGCGACGCGATCACCGGCACCTGACTCGCTTCCATCACGCCCCAGAACGCCTTGTCGGAGATGTGCGACACGTCGACCAGGATGCCGACCTTGTTCATCTCCTGGACCACCTTCACGCCGAACTTGCTGAGACCCTTGTTGGTGTTGCGGGTGTCGTAGGACGAGTCGGCGATGTGGTTGTCCTTGGAGTGGGCGAGGGTGATGTAGCGGACACCGCGATCGTAGAAGAGCTTCACGTTCGCGAGCTTGTCCTCGATGGGGGAGCCGTTCTCCATGCCCATGAGCAGCGTGATCTTGTGCGCGGCGAAGTTCTTCCGCACCTCATCGGGCGAACCCGCGCGCGCGAACTTGTCCGGCGCGCGCTGGAGGATGCCCTCGACGATGTCGATCAGCGACTCGGCGTACTTCTTCGCGCCGTGGCCCATGTAGCGCGCCGGCACGTAGATGCTGAAGAACGGCGCGTCGAGCCCGCCCTTCAGCGCGCGCGGGTAGTCGAAGTTGCCCTTCCCTGTGGCGGCGGTGACGTCCTCGGTGATCTTGCCGTCCTTGTCGCGGCCCTCGTCGAGCCGCTCCGGCACGTCGATGTGGCCGTCCACGATGATGAAACGGTGTGCCAGCTCGTCCGCATGCTCCGCTGGGGTCTTGGGTCGGGCCGGCGCGGAAGCCGCGCTGGCCGACGGCGCGGCGCTGGGCGCGGGCGCGAGCGCGACACTCGGTGGCGGCGCGGTCGGAGCCGGCGGCGGCGTGGAGTCGCCGTTCTTCGAGCAAGCGGCGAGGAGCAGGGCGGCGATGAAGGCGGTGCGCATGACGGCGCGAGCCTCGCACAGATCGGCGCAGTGCGGGAGCGGCGGCGGAGTGAACGCTTTCCCTGCGTGGCCACAGCCGCGCGTGGTAGCGGTGGTCGCGGCCTCCGGGGGCTGCCGGTCCGGCGCGGAAACGCGCGGCGCGCAGACGTGGGGCAGCGACGTCACCAGATGCAACGGACGATGCCGGCATCCGCAATCCGCGCGTCCTTGGTGACCAAGGGCGCGCTCTGCTCGAGTGCGGTCGCAACGATGATGCGGTCTGCCGGATCGTAGTGGAGCGCCGAACCGATGGTCGCGGCGGTGAGCGCGACGCCGCTCTCGACGGCAAGCACCGCTGGGAAACCCACCAGACCCAGGCGTGCGTATCAAGCACGATCAATCGAGCGCGTCCGCACGGCGGCGCGGGAGGACTTCTCGCTACCCGCCGCTGCATCCGGTCCCGGTGGCCACGTGCACCTGGCCTCGGTCAACCCGACGATCGCGGTCGACGAGGTCTATCGCGGATGGGCCGAAGTCTTCGCGGAACGAGCGCCTTCCTGCGCGGCCACAGCCGCGCGTGATACCTTTCCGGCGTGCGCACCGCATGGCTCGTCGTGTTGGCGTCGGGATGCGCGGCGCCCGCCGCGAGCACGTTGTCGGCGCGGCGCCCGCCGCCGCCCGCGGCAGCCGTCGCCGCGCCGCCGTCCTCGCCGTCGTGCACGCCCGCGCCGCCGGGACCGTGGCGCGCCGGCGCGCGCGCGTTCTCGCCGGACGGCGCGACGCTCGCGAGCGCGGACAGCGCCGGCATCGTGCTCTTCGACGTGAAGCGCTGGGCGGCGCGCGCGACGCTGCCGGTCGACGGGGTGACGGTACGCTGGCTCGCGTTCTCGCCGGACAGCCGCTGGCTCGCTGCCGACGCGAGCGCGGACGGTGCGCCAGTCGATACGCTGGAGATTCTACGACGCCGCGAGCGGCAAGCGCGTCGCGTCGTTGCATGCGCAGGCCTCGGCGGAGATGACGCCGGATGCGCTCGCGTTCTCGCCGGACGGCAGCTGGGTCGCGTGGCCGCGCCGCGAGGCGCCCGGTGCCGCGCCCGCGCCGGCGGCGGGTGCCGCGCCAGCGCCGGCGATCGACGTCGGCGTCCAGTCGCTCGACGCGCCGGGCTCGCCGACGGCGGTGCCGTCGCCGCCGCCCGCACGCGGCGCGAGCGCGGCGAGCGTGGTGTGGCGCCTGATCGCGAGCAGTGACGGGACGGCCCTCGCCATCGAGTGGGACGACGGGGTCTCGGTGGTGCGCGCGCCGTCGGGGCAGCCGATCGTCGCGCTGAGCGGCAATTTCCAGAACGGCGCTGCGTTCTCGTCGAGCGGTCGCTATTTTGCTGCCGAGGTCGACAAGGGCACCGTGCTGGTCGACGTCCGGAGCGGCGACCAGCGCGTGCTCGCGGATCGCGCGTGCGGCGGCGTCGGCGCGCGGCCGGTGTTCAGCCACGACGAGTCGCGGATCGCGGTCGGCGGCAGCCGCAAGGCCACGTGTGTGTACCGGACCGGCACCGGCCGTCTCGACCGGCGCTATCCGCGCTTCGCCCCGATGCCCGTGCCGCCGGAGGACGAAGGCTTCACGCGACCCGTGGCGTGGACGCCGAAGGACGACGGGCTGCTCGTCGCGAGCGTCGTCGGCGTGCCGACGCTGTGGAACGTCGACAGCGGCCGCCCGGTGCCGATCGACGACGTGGACACGGTGCGCGCGAGCGCGATCCGCCCCGACGGCTCCGTCGCGCTCGTCGGCGAGAACGGCTGGCCTGTCGCGTCGGTGACGAACGGCACGAGCGTCGTGCCGCTGCTGGCGCCGTCCGATGCGGATCAAGCGCAGCCTGGCGGCACGAGTCCCGACGGTGAGCTGGTGGCGGTCGCGTCCGGCGACGACGTGCTGATCGTCTCGACGCGCGACGCGAGCGTGCGCGCGCGCTTTCCGATGACGGACTTGATGCTGGGCATCGACTTCGACCCACGCTCGCGCTTCGTGTACGCGGACTCCGGGCCGCTGCGCGTGATGGACGCCGTGACCGGCAGCGTCGTGCTCGGCCCGCCGCCGTGTGGCGGCTGCCCGTGCAAGTAGCGGCCCGCGGGATACCGCGCCGGACCGGCATCCAGCCGGTCATGGTCAATCCCGTGACCTGATCGGCGAGAGGCGTTCCCGGCGCGCCGGGAGTGAAGTACGCTGGGCGGCATGAAGATCCGAGGGGCGTTCGTGATCGTGGCGCTGTGTGCCGTCGGGTGCGCGGCCCAGTCGCAGTCGCAGGCGCAGGCGCAGTCACCATCGCAGGCGCAGGCGCCGGGCGCGCCCGCGGACGACGGCCGCCTGCCCGCCGCCGTGCGCGGCGCGCTCGACCAGTACGTGCAGACGCTGGCGACGAGCCGCAGCCTCGAGGAGTGCGCCCAGCGCTTCACGGCCATCGCCGGCGGCGGGCTGGTGAGCGAGGACGGCCGCAGCTTGCGTCAAGGCGTGACGGACTTCTCGCTGAAGAAGGATTTCCAGAACGTGCGCTTCTACGCGCAGCCCGCGCAGATCACGCGCGTGGACGTGCGGCCGAACCAGGCCGACGGCTACGGCCCGAGCGCGATCCGCGGCACCGAGTACAAGATCTGGATCGCGAAGGCACAGGGCCAGCCCGGTATGCCCGCGCCGATCTCGATCCTGGTGGCGGAGGGGCACCCGTTCGTGCAGGGCCCGCGCATCGTCGGGATCGGGAGTCTCTAGTCGCGCAGCTCGCCGAGCTTGCGGCTGGTGACGTCGCTGAGCGCCATGATCGTCGCTTGCGGGTTCACGGCGCTGGGGCTCGGGAACACGCTGGCGTCGCACACGTACAAGCCTTCCACGCCGCGCACCTTGCCGTCGGGATCCACCGGGCCGCTGTCGTCGGCGGTCATGCGGCACGATCCGAAGGTGTGGTTCAGGGTCATGGCCAGGTGCTTGGCGGTGATGCGCGAAGACAAGAGGCTCGATGTGTCTTCCGGCGTCTTCATCTCGTCCACGGCGCCGGCGATGCCGGTGTGCACGTAGCGCGCGCCGACGGCGAGCAGCGCGTCGGCGGCGATCTTCATGCCGCGCATCACCGGCTCCACGTTCTTCTCCGGGATCCACAGGCGCATGCGCGGGTTGCCGCCCCAGCCGGCCTTGACCGTGCCGTGCACTTCGCCGCGGTACACGACGGCGATGACGGCGGCGTGCTTCACCTCGCCGAGGCGCTCCACGAACGGCAGCCCGACGTCGCCCCAGCGCACCATCAAGACGCTCGGGCTGGCCCACAGCCCCTCGTACTTCATGCCCTGGATCTCGCTCGAGATCGCGCCCCAGCCCTGCGTCGCGCCGACCCAGGGGTCGACCACTTCGTCCATGATGCCGACCAGGCCGCCGCCGATGTGGCAGAACATGGTCGCGCCCACGCGGCCGCGCGGGTTGATGCGGCTCTGCTGCAGGATGACCGGCGTGTGCATGGTGCCCGCGGCGAGCACGACGTGCTTCGCGCGCACGCGGAAGCGGCCGACGCGCACGCGGCCGTGCGGATCGACCACCGCGCCCTCCACGCCGATGGCGCGCTTGCCGTCCACCAGCACGCGCTCCACGTGCGCGCAGGTGTAGATCTCCGCGCCGTGCTCCTCCGCTGCGGGCAGGTACGAGCGATCGACGCTCTGCTTCTTGCCGCCCGCACAGCCCGTGAGACAGTCCGAGCAGCCTTCGCAGTCCACGACCGCGCGGGGCAGGGGATAGCCGTGGATGCCGACCTTGTCGAGGGCGTCGCGGGCGATCAGGTTGCGGCGCCCCATCACCGTCATCGGCGTCGGGCCCGTGCCGGTGCGCTTCATGATCCGCGCGTACGCCGCGTCGAGCTCCGGCGAGTCGAAGTGCGCGACGCCGCTCTCCGCTTTCCAGATTTTCCGGACCCAGTCCGGCAGCTCCAGCATGATGGCGGAGTTGACGACCGAGCTGCCGCCGAGACAGCGCGCCTGGAGCGACGGGCTCTGCGTGGTGCCGCCGATCAGCCGCAGGCCGCCTTCCCAGAAGTAGCGCGCCAGGAAGCGCGGCGCGTCGCGCGTCATGTCTTCTGGCTTCACCTCCGGACCCGCCTCCAGCACGACCACGCGCATGCCGGCTTCCGCCAGGTTCGTCGCCGCCACGGCGCCGCCCGGCCCCGAGCCCACGACCACGGCGTCGCACTCGACGTCGAAGCCCGCTCGCACGTCGTCGAGGCCGTACCTCACGTGACGTGCTCCGGCTTGTCGAACGTGTCCAGGCGCGTGGCGATCTCCAGCGGATCGAGCGGCCGCGGGCACGCGCGGTACTCCTCCACGTACTTCAAGACCGTGGGATGCGACATGTACATCATGGTGGTCACGGCCTTGATCGAGTCGCCGAGCATGCGCAGCAGCGCGAAGTGCGATTTCCGCCAGCGCCGGATGATGTCGGTCCGGCGCGCGGCCGGGATCTTCGAGAAGCGACGGAAGCCGGCGACCAGCAGCACCGCGCCGAGCTCCACGAACACGTACAAGAACGACACCAGCCGGCGATTGCCCGGCGGCAAGTCGTCCAGATACTCCCGCGTGCGCCGCACCATCTCCGTGCTCTTCCAGTCCGGCGCGCCGATGTCGTTCACCGGAAACGTCGCCTCGCTGAGCGCGACGATGCCGTCCTCGAGACGATTCTGGAAGAAGCCGCGGGAAGCCAACGCGCTGCCTTGTACCACGATGCGCGCGTCCGGCAGATGTCGGACGCCGCCCCGCAAGAATGCGGGGCAAGGGGCGATTTCACGGTCGTATTGCCGGTCCGGCGCGGAATCCCGCAGAGCGGGATACGACCCCGGCGTCGCGCTGGCACGCGGAGGGCAGCACGATGGCGTCGTTCGTCCGGGCGGCGCGGCCTGCGCGGTGCGCGACGAAGATGCGTGGGCGCTCGACCACGACGGACCGCGGGATCCGCGTGCGGTGCACGCGCGCGGAGACATTTGGAGGGGGATACTTGGTCATGTGGGGTGGAAATGTCCCGAACGGGGCGTCGCAGGGCGGGGCGCGGGGCTTGTCGTCGTGCAAGTGCGCGGAACGCGTCGCTCAGCGCGTCGCGTCGGGTGCCGTAATCGCGCGTGCGTCGCTCAGCGCGTCGCGCCGGGGCGTGTGCTCGCGCGCACGGTGCTCGGGATCATGCGGCTGCGATAGCGGTCGTTCTTCTCGAAGCGCGCGAGCTCGTCTTCGAGGCGCGCGCGATCGGCGCCTTGTGCGGTCGCGAGCTGCGCCTTCAACGCGTCGATGTGCGCGCGCGTGCGGCCGCCGAGCGCGTCACGCTGGGCGGCGCGCGTCGCGTCCGGCGCGCGGCGCATGGCGACCAGGCGCTCGCGCGGCGAGCCGAGCTGGTCGATGGACCGCGACGCGACGATCGGTGGATGCGACGCCGCCAGGGCGCTGCGCGCGGCGGTCATCGGCTTGCCGGCGATCGCCGCGGGGAGCGCGGCGGCTCCGGGCGATCGCGGCGATCGTGGCGATCGTGCGGCTTGTGGATCCTGGGTGGGATCCTGCCGGTCCGGCGCGGAAGCGCGCGCGGCGTTCGGCGTGGACGCCGCCGAGCGCGTCGCGGCCCGGGACGATTCCGCGCCGTGAAGACAAACCCAGGCCCCCACTGCGAGCAGCGCGACGGCGGTGACGGCGGCGCCGCGCCTCACGGCTCGCGCTCCACGTGCTGGGCGGCGACAAAGCGATCAGGCCCGGAGGCTTGCAGTGTTCCGTCGACGCGCACCCAGACGTCGGGGGGAGGTTGGGCGGCGGCGTTCGCGCCGGGCGGCATCGGGCCGTCGACGTACAGGCACGGCGCGCCGGGCTGATCGCCGTCGGCGATCTGCCACGCGGAGCGAGTGGGCGGACGACCGCGACACGGCCCGCGCCAGCCGAAGAACACACCGCGCACCACCGCGTGCGAGCCCGGCATCATGCCCTGCATCTGCTGCACGCTGACCGTGCCCGCGGGACCGCTGGTGGGCGCGGATGCGGCGGAGGGCGGCGGACCCGGAGTGGGCCCGGGCATCGGCATCGGCGCCGGCACGCCGGCGGACGCCGGGGGCGGCGCGCCGGCGGAGCTCGACCCCTGGCACGCCAGCGCGAGCCAGGGCAGGGGCAACGTGATCAGCAGGGCCAGCGCTCTCATTTGACGTCGATCGTCGTGACGTACCAGAGGTTCGAATAGTCCATGTCGAGGACGCCCTGGAAGTTCGAGGCGTCGATGGGCTGGTTCAGCGGCGTCGAGTTGTCCATCGGGATCTGCACCAGCTGGTGGTTTTGCACCTTGGCGCGCAGCAGCGTGCGGCTGCCGCCGGGCAGGTCGGGACGGAACACCTGGAGCGTCGGGTAGGCGACCTCGCCGGTCGGGCCGCCGTAGAAGTTCACGAGCACGACGTACGTGCCGGTCTCGTGGCTCGGGTTCAGCTCGTAGGACTCCTGTGGAATGTCGGTGTCGTAGGAGTCGCCGGAGAGCCGGCCGTTCTCGGTGGTGGAGCCGTTGGCTGGCGTGCCGAAGTCGCCGTTGGGCTCGAACACGTAGAGATCCAGGTCCGAGTTCGACGAGGTGCTGGTCTCCGAGTCGCCCCAGGTGAGCACGACGCGGAACGTGTCGACGGCGCCGGTGCCGGGCTGGGGCGCCGCCGACGAGTCGTCGGTGAGCGCTTGCGAGAAGCTCTCCCACGGCTGCATCGGCAGGAAGTCGACGCGGCTCATGTAGCCGTCGAGCGCCCCGCTGCCGCCGTAGTAGCCGCCGCTCGGCTGGGCCAGGAAGATCGCCAGGCCCGTGGCCGCGGTGAGGCTGCCGGTCGCCTTGGAGTCGATGATGACGCCCGACGATGACAGCGTGCCGGACAAGTCGGTCGCTGCCGTGCCGGCGTTCGGACCGAGGTCGTGGAACTTGCTGACCACGGTGCCGAGATCCGCGTCCTCGCTCTGGCTGAAGCGCAGCACGTCCGACGAGTCGGCATAGGACAGCGCCGTGGAGCGGTTGCCGGGAAGATCCTGCGCCAGGCCTCCGACGAAGTCGCCGATCTTCTCGTGCAGTGCCTCGACCTTGGTCAGATCGACGGCCGAGTTCGTCACGCTCGAGACCTTGCCGCCGCTGCTGTACGACTGCGCGTAGTCGTCGACGATGTGGGTGCCGAGCTGGGCGGCGGTCATGGTCGGCTGCGCCGTCAGGTGGCCGAGCACCAGATCGTACGGATAGCCGCCTCCGGGCTCGGTCTGTTCCGAGCCGACCATGACGTCGGCCAGGCCGCGCATCGAGTAGGCGACCTCGTGCATGCCCATGAAGCACGCGTCGTAGCCGACCAGATCGAGGTGCACGCCGGAGCCGTGGATGCCGCTGACGAGATCCTTGAGCGACAGCGCGCCGGCGTTGTCGATGAACGCCTCCTTGTAGCCGGCGCCGTGGTTCCACATCACCAGCGCGTAGTGCTTGGCCGGGTACTGCTCGACGCCCCAGCGGATGAACTCGGAGACGCGCGTCGGATCGCTCATCTTGAACGTGCCGGCCTTCTCGGCGGTCTTCAAGCTGGTCACCGACGAGGTGTCCGAGTCCTTCTGCATCTTCATGCGCCAGACCGCGTTCAAGTACGGCTGTTCCGGTCCGTAGTTGTAGTCGGTGGAGAACTCGACCTCGCTGACCACGTTCACGGCGGACGTGGAGCCCACGGTCTCCATCTCGTTCAGGTCGTCCCAGGCATCCGCGGTCAGGCTGTTGTCGCCGACCACGTACACCAGGAACGTCCAGTCCGCGCTCGGCGTCTGGGTCGCGGTGCAGCGCCCGCTCTGGCACGCCATGCCGCTCGGGCACGCGACGGAGCAGCTGGTGGGCGGCATGCAGCGGTTGCCGCCCTGGCCGTCCGCCCGGCACTCCATGCCGAGGAACTTGCAGTCCTCCGTCGCCACGACGTTGCCCTGGCAGCTGACGCGCTTGCCGCTCGCGTCGCAACGACCGGCGGCGGTCTCGGTGCCGCAGCCGTTGCTCGCGCCGACCACGAAGCAGTCGGCGAAGCCGCCGACCGACTGGCACTGATCGACGCCGCAGTCGAACGTGAATTCGTCGCCGCCCTCGCAGAAGCTCAGCGAGTTGCCGTTGCAGGTGCCGTTCTGGTCGAGGCCCGACGGGCACGGACCCTGCGGCACGCAGATCGCGCCGCCGTCGCTGGCGCCGGTGGGGTCGCACAGCTGGCCGTACGCGGCGCAGTCAATCTCGCGCGGCACCGACGACAGCCCGGTGGCGTCGCAGTACTTCAGCACCGCGCCGTCGCAGGTGCCGAGGGCGTCGAGGCTACCGCAGCTCGAGGCGCGGGTCGGCGCGACGCAGTCGGCGCGGCCGTTCGTCACCTCGCAGGTGTCGCTGATCTGCGCGCAGTCCACGGTCTGGACCGCGCCGGCGTCGTCGCAGAACGTGACCACAGTGCCGTTGCACGTGCCTTCCGACGTCACACCGCCGGCGCACACGCCGCCGTCGGCGCCGGCGCTGCCCGCGGCGCCGGCGCTCCCGCCGATCCCGGCGCTGCCGCCGTTGCCGCCGGTGGCAGCGCCGCCGTCGCTCTGGTCGGCCTTCTGCTGGATGGTGCACGCCGGCGCGATCGCGACCAGCGTGGCGGTCAGGAACGCGACGTGGGTGCGCGTCATTTCGGGTGGGCTCCGGGTCGGGTGGGCGCGTGGGTCGTGCGGTTGCGTTTCGCCGCGTCGCCGGTCGTGCCCTTGTCGTCGGGGACTGCCTTGCCGGCGGCCGGGTTGAACCCGGCCGCGAACGGCGACGGCTTCTTGGGCGGCTTCGCCGTGGACGTCGGCGTCGCGACCGCGACGGCGGTGGCCGTGGGCTTCGGCGTCGCGGTCGCGGCTGCGGTGGCCGTGGGCTTCGGCGTGGCGGTGGCGGCCGCGGTGGCCGTGGGCTTCGGCGTCGCCGTACCGGAGAGCGCGGCCGTGCTGCCGGTGTTCGTCCCCGTGGGCGGCGTGGCGGTGGCGGCCGGGACGGCCGTGCCGTTGCCAATCGGTGCGAAGATGCCGCCGACGCTGGTGCCCGTCGGGACCGGCTGGCTGCCGGTATTGGTCGCGGGCTGGGCGGCGGTGTTGGGCGTCGGCGTGTCGGCGGCCGCGCTCGCTGCGGCGGGCTCTTCGGCGGCCGGCGCGGCGGGGGCGACCGCGGCGGGGACCGGGTCGGGCTGCGGAGCCTCTTCCTTCTTGCAGGCCAGCAACGCGCCGGCGACGACGATCAAACCCAGCACCACTTGACGCATCGGAGCTCCCCTTTCAAAAGGCTCTGATTACCCTTCCCCGGGCATCCGCGAATATATACGAGAAGCGCCGCTGCGATCTGCCCTCGGGGCGCGGCGTTTTCCGCGCCTGACTGCCGTCACGCGCCGGCTACGCGCTCGCGGATCGCCTTCACGCGCTTGCCCAGCAATCCCGCGAGCTTGAACAGCGCGCCGAGGGAGCCCTTGTTGCGCTCGACCAGCGCCAGGCTCATCTGCTCCAGGGCCGCGTCCGCCGGGAACCAGAACGGATCGGGCTTGGTCGAGCGATCGACGAGCAGCGTCCGCGGGCGCGTGTAGGTGTGATAGGCGTGGCGGCTCGCGGCGATGCCCGTTCCGGTGTCCTTGACGCCGGTCCACGGCGTCTCGGGCAGGATGCCCGTGAAGGAGTGGTTGTTCACCAGGGCGACGCCGACCTCGAGGCGCTGCGCGATGGCTTCGCCGCGGGCGATGTCCCGGGTCCACACCGAGCCGTTCAGGCCGTACGCCGACGCGTTCGCGCGTCGCACCGCCTCGTCGGCGTCCTTGACGCGGACCACGGCGAGCACCGGGCCGAAGGTCTCCTCGGCGACCACCTGCATCGCGTCCGTGCACCCGTCGAGCACGGTCGGCGCGTAGCCGTAGCCCTTGCCGGTCGGCTTGCCGCCGCACACCAGCGTGGCGCCCTTGTCGAGCGCGTCGGCGACGTGGGCCTCGACGATCTCGAGTTGGCGCGCGTTCTGGAGCGGACCGAGATCGCTCGGGCCGTCCTGCGGCGCGACCTTGAGCTTGCCGGCCACCTTGCCCAGCCGCTCCACGAAGCGATCGGCGATGCTCTCCTCGACGTATACGCGCTCGATGCCCGCGCAGTTCTGTCCGGCGTTGTGCATCGCCCACTGCAGGATGCCCGCGACGGTGCGATCGAAGTCGCAGTCGGCGAGCACGATCGCGGCGTCCTTGCCGCCCAGCTCGAGCGACGCGGGGATCAGCCGCTCGGCGGCGGCGATGGCGACCCGGCGCCCGGTGGGGACCGAACCGGTGAAGACCACCGCGTCCACGTTCGCGAGCACCGCCGCGCCGACCGCGCCGGCGCCTTGCGCCAGTCCGACCAACCCCTGCGGCAGCACCGCCGACAGCTGATCGGCGAGCCACGCGCCCGAGCGCGGCGTGTGCTCCGACGGCTTCATCGATCACGGCGTTGCCGGCGAGCAGCGCCGGCCACACCGACTTGTAGAAGTTCGCGACCGGGTAGTTCCACGGCGCGATCACGCCAATCACGCCGCGCGGCAACAGCTCGACCGTGACCTTCTTGCCCGGAAAGTCGAGGGCGGACAGCTTGATGCGCTCCGGCGCGAGCGCCTTCCTGCCCGCGCGTAGCACGCCCTTGACGTAGTCCGCGGTGGTCGCGATCTCCGTCATGCGCGACTCCACAGGAGAACGTCCGGTCTCGTCCTCGAGGATGCGGCAGATCTCGTCCTGGGCGTCGAGGATGCGCCGCGCCGCCGCGCGCAGCAGCGCCGCGCGCTCTTCGAACGGCGTTGCCGCCCATTTCCGTTGCGCCGTGCGCGCGGCCTCCGCGACGCGCTTCACGTCTTCCGATGACGAGGTCGCCACGGGTTCAAGAGTGCGTCCGTCCGCCGGAGAGACGGTTCCAGGTTCGGGCATGGCGTCGCTCATGGCGGGAGAGCATACTCGTCGCCCATGCGCGTCAAGGGAACCGCGTACCACGCGCGGCTGAACCTGCTCCGGACGAAGTGGAGCGACAGCAAGATCGCCGAATACATCGCGTCCTTCTGCGACCGCCACCCGCGCTTTCCGCGCAACGTCCTGCCCACGACCTGGATCCCCGCCGACGAGTTCCTCGCGCTGATCGACGCAATCGTGGACGACGTCGTATCACGGCGACGCGCTGTCGCTGTGGCGGATCGGCGAGGCCAGCGCGGAGTGGACGCTGACGGAGGGGCCGTACAAGAACCTGCTCGAGACGCGCGACACGCGTCGCTTCGCGAGCCTCGCGAAGGTCATGTACGCGAACTTCTTCGACGAGGGCAGCGCGCGCTCGGAGTACCACGAAGACCGCGTCGACCTGTGGATCGAGGGCGTTCCCGCGCCGCTCCGGCACCTCTATTTCGAATACTCCCTGGTCGGCTACTTCAGGCGCGGGCTGGAGCTGCTCGGCGAGCACGTGGTTGCCGAGCGCGTGCAGGGCTTCTCCAACGGCGACGCGCGCGTGATGTATCGGCTGTTGCTGAAAGACGCAAGATGAACGACGAACTGAAGAAGCAGGTGATGGCCCAGGCGCAGGGTGCGCTCGCACTCCAGGTGGCGCATATCGGCGTCACGAGCGGCTTGCTGTCGAAGCTCGGCGAGCTCGAGGCCGCCACGTCGGCGGCGCTCGCGACCGCTGCGGAGCTCGACGCCGGCTACGTCGAGCGCTGGTGCGACGCCGCGTTCGCCTTCGGCTTGCTCGACGGCACCGACGGCGCGTTTCGGCTCACCGCGCTGGGTCGGCGCTTCCGCCCGGAAGATCCGGCGACGCTCATGCCGTTCGCCGTGCAGGCGGCGCTGTCGGCGCACATGGCCGGCCGCGTCACGGAGCTGATCCGCACCGGCGAACGTCCCGGCGAGCGGGTACTCACCGAGCGCGCGGACGTCCTGCCGTGGTTCGGCCCGATGCTCGAGGCGAGCTTCGCGCCGCTGTTCGAGACGCAGATCGCTCCGGCGCTCGCCGTGTTCGCCGAGGCCGACGCGCAGGGCGGCCTGGTCGTCGATCTCGGCTGCGGCAACGGCTGGTATCTGCGCCGCCTGTTGGCGCGCTATCCGCGGCTTCGCGCCATCGGTCTCGACGGCTTCGAGGAAAACATCGTGCAGGCACGCGCGCTCGCCGCGCTCGACGGGCTCGCCGCGCGGATCGACTTCCGGGCCGGCGACATCCATCACTTCAGCGTGGACGAGCCAGTCCGCGTGATCGCCATGAACCGCGCGCTGCACCACGTGTGGGAGGCGCGACACAGCGCGCTGCGCGTCCTCGACGAGCACCTCGCACCCGGCGGCAGCGTCGTGTTCTGGGAGCCGCGCTGGCCCGACGCGCGCGCCGCCCTGCGTGATCCGCCGCGCCGGGGCATGGCGTTCCAGAACCTGTCGGAGCATGTGCAGGGCAACCACTTCCTGCGCCCCGACGAGGTCGGCGCGGAGCTCGAGAAGCTCGGGATGCGCGTCGAGCAGCACCTCTTCGCCGATGGCAACGAGATGGTGATCGTGGGCACGCGTCCGGCGTAGGCTAGAAGCTGCCGATCATCCGCATGCCGTAGCCGTGCCCGCCCATCGTGGAAGCGGTCGCGGCGAGCGTCGGGCCCTGCGGCGTTCCGCGCGGCACCAGCACGCTGTCGCTGCTGCTGCCGACGATCAGCAGCACCGCGCCGGTCGCTTGCAGCACGCCGTCGACGACCAACATCGCGCGCGTGACGGGCTCGGCGACGCACTGGCTCACGCTCGAGTTGAAGCTCTTGGCGTGGTCCAGCCCCTCGCACGGGTTCGATCGCTTGGACAGCGCCGCCCACGGACCGATCACCGGCGCGATCAGCCAGCCGCTCCCGTTCGGGAAGCTGCTGGCGCCGGCAATGCCGAGCCCGGTGGCCCACGGCAGACCGAGCATGATGCCGCCGACCGCGAGCGTGAGCGTGCGCGGACGATCCTCGCGCACGTAGCCAGCGGGCACGCGGTCCTGCGACGGCGCGCTCGTGCCGCCGAGCGCGTAGCCGCCGCCCTGCGGCGACCACGGCTGCGCCGCGAAGGTCGGCAAGCTCGCGACCTCCGGCACGGCGGGCGGCGTTGCGCTCGCCGGACTCCACGTCGGTGCCACCGGCTGCGGCGCGGCCGCGGGCCGGGAGGACGGGGGCGACGACGAGCCCACGTCCGGGAAGGCCGCCGCCGTCTGCGCCGACGCGAGCCGGCACGCGACGAGGCACGCGGTCGAGATCGACGAGACAGCGAGCGCACGCATGGCCCCCCCTCGTACGCACGTTCCATGCCGCGTCGCGCGCCGCGCGTTCCGCGCGCTTCGCGGGGTGGGTGCGTGTCGTCCCTGACGCGATTGCCAGGCTTGTGCCACCAAGTGGCACGCATCCATCGTCAGAGGAGTTGCTGCATCGCCAACCGGGTTGCCAGATCTGCCGGTCCGGCGCGGAACCCCGCGGCGCGAACCGCGACGGAAATGTGGCGTCGATTTTGGCACTCACAGCGCCAAAATCGGCGTCACATTACAATGTGGAGGGTTTTTTGGCGCTGTGAGTGCCAAAATGTGGGTCACATTTTCCCAGCACGCGCGTGACGGCGCGGACGCGGTGGGACGGCGCGTGACGGCGCGGACGCGGTGGGACGGCGCGTGACGGCGCGGAAGTGGTGGGACGGCGCGTGACGGCGCGGACGCGGTGGGACGGCGCGTGACGGCGCGGAAGTGGTGGACGGCGCGTGACGCGGCGGTACGGCGCGTGACGGCGCGGAAGCGGTGGGACGGCGCGTGACGGCGCGGAAGTGGTGGGACGGCGCGTGACGGCGCGGAAGTGGTGGGACGGCGCGCGCGGCGCGCGGCGCGAGGTGATGCGCGGTAACGGCACGCGGAGCGCACGCGCGGGGTTCCGCGCCGGGCCGGCAAGGCCTCGGTGGTCACGGCGTGTCGTGGGAAAAGCCGATGTCGCGCAGGAAGCGTGCGGTGTGGCGGAGGTATTCGCCTCGATCGAAGTGAACCAGGTGGCTGCCCGGAAACCAGTAGAGGCCACAGTGGCCCCAGTGCTCGGCGAGCAGGCGCGAGTGCTTGGGCGGTGCGAGGCGATCGCCCACGCCGCCGATCACCATCAGGCGCTCGCGCGGCAGCAGCGGCTTGTACGTCAAGGGGCTGGTGACGGCGAGCATGCGGCGCGCGTCGGCGACGGACTGGCCGAGCGCCTTGAGCGCGCCGCGCAGCGCCAGGCCGATGGGCTGCCACTCGAGCACCAGATCGGGGACGCTCACGAGCGGCACGTTGGGGATCGCGAAGCTCAATCGCGGCTCGGTGGCGGCGAGCAGGGCGGAGGTGAATCCGCCGAGGCTCACGCCCGTGACGCCGACGCGCGGTACGCCGCGCTCGCGCATCAGGTGGTCGACGAAGATGCGGAAGTCGAGCACGGCCTGGCCGAACGCCTCGTTGATCCGCGCCACGCCGCCGGCGAAGAAGCCGTGACCCGAGAAGGCGCTGTAGCGCGTCTGGCGCGCGCCGTGGAAGGGCAGGGTGAAGAGCGCGACGTCGTAGCCGATGCTGTACAGCCACGGCAGCGCGAAGAACCACTCGTTGAGCAGATACAGGTCGGCGCTGAAGCCGTGGATCGCGAGGATCGTCGGGCGCGGTCCGTCGCGGTGGCTCCAGTAGCGCAGGTGCGCCGTGCGGTTCTTCTTGTGGCGCAGATATGCCCGGCGCTCGCGCGGGTTGACCGGCTCGAACGGGCTCGTGAAGCGCAGATCGAGGCAGCGCCCGTCCTTGGGGCGGAAGCGCGTGAGGCCGGCGTGACGCGCTTCGACGCGCACGCCGCCAGGGGGGGCGTGGAAGAAGCGCGTGGGATCGCCGCTGTCGGCGAGGGCGCCGTAGAAGTCGCGGTCGGCCAGCGCGCGCTTGATCTGGCCCGGATGGTAGCCGAGCGGCAGCGCCAGCGAGCCGACGAGACACGCGCCGACGGTGCGCAGCACGACGTCGCCTGCTGCCGATGCGGTGACCTGGGCGCGATCGCGCGCGCGCAGATCGAAGTGCTCGGGGCGGCGTGGAAAGTCTTCCGGCAGCCGCTCCCACCACGGCCCGGTGCCGACGAGCAGCGGCGGGTGGTACGCGCCGCCGTGGACGATGCGCGAGACGACGGTCCGTTCGGACATGCGGCTGGCGCCTAGTCCCAGCCCTCGTCGATGTCGTCCATCGGCGTGGCGGCGCCGGCGGTGGATCGAACGGTGGGGGGCGGCGCCGACTCTGGGCGTTTGGCCGGTTCATCCGGCGCGTGCAGATTGTGGACGCTCGACTCCGGCGGGCGTTCCTGGTCGTCGCGGAACGCCTCCGGCGGGAGGTGCACCTGCGGGATGCGCACGGTCGGCTTCGCGTGGAAATCGGCGCGTGTGCTGCGCGGACCGCGCGCCGGGATCGGCGGCGGACCGCGCTTGGCGCTTGGTTCGCCGGGCGCGCGCACGGTCTCGCGCGAGTGCGCGGCCGCGCTGCCGGGACTGCGGAGCTCGACGACGTTGCCCTGCGGATTGGCGTGCGCGACCTCGAGCGCCGCGAGATCCGTGCCGCCTCGCTCCAGCACGCGGACGAACTCCTCGATCGGCGCGTCCACGTCGAACGGCGCGTGCATCGGCTTCGTCGCGTTCGCGTCCTCCAGCGACGCGGTGAGCCGCGTGCGCTCGCCGCGCGCTGCGAGCTCGATCACCAGGCCGCCCTTCACCCAGTCGCACTCCGCGAGGCGCGCGAGGACGAGCAGCATGCGCGCCGCCCCCTGGCGTGGCCGGGCCACGTCCGTCATCCGCTCCAGCAGCGCGAGCACGCGATCCCGCGGCGAGACGGCCAGCGCGCTGGCCGCCGGGGCCAACGTGCGGTCGATCAGCTCCGCGTCGACCTCGAAGCACGTCTCGATGCTGGCGTGGAATCCGACCACGCCGCGTATACTATTCCGGTTCGGTGCCGGCGCGCGAACCCGTGGCGTCCCGGGACTCCGGTGTGCGACGTGCACGCACATCGGCGCGAGGCCGGCACAGGGTATTTCCCGCGTGAAAGCCGATCCCGTCTGGTACTTCGCGTTCGGCGCGAACATGGCGTCGCGGGTGCTGGCGGCGCGCCGCGTGACGCCGCTCTCCAGCGAGGCGGCGTCCCTGCCGGGCTATCGCCTGGTGTTCGAGGAGCGCGGCTTGCCGGTCATCGAGCCGGCCTTCGCGAGCATCACCCGCGCTGCCGGCGAGACCGTCCACGGCGTGCTGATGCGGCTCGAGCGCGCCGACTTCGATCGCATCGACGCCACGGAGGGTCCGGCCTACGCGCTGCTCGAGATCGACGTGGCCGGCCGGAAGAGCGGCGCGGTGACGGCGATCGCGTTCCAGTCCACCCGGCCCGTCCAGGGCTACCTCCCGTCGCGCCGCTACTTGCGGATCCTGTGCGACGGCGCGCGCGAGCACGGACTCCCTGGGGAGTACATCCGCGCGCTCGAGGCGCAGCCGTCGGTCCACGTGCCGGGCGCCGCGCTCTTCACCCGCGGGCTCGTCTGGATGCTCGGCACGATCCATCGGCTCGCGCCGGGACGCCGCTGGCGCCCAGCGCGCCGCCGGATCCGCGGATAGCGCCTGCGGGGGTTGCCGGTCCGGCGCGGAAGCGCGATTCCGCGCCGGACCGGCAACGATTCGCCGGCTGACCGCGCTCGTGACCGCGATCCCCCGATGCGCTAGCTTCCCGTCGATGCGTTGGTCCCTGTCGCTTCCGGTCGTCGCGCTGATCGCGAGCTGCCACGCGGCGTTGCCGAGCACGGTGCCCCTCGGACGCGGCCCGCTCGCGGCCCCGGCGAGCGAGGACGCGCCGCGGGTGATCGAGGCCAAGCGCCACAAGCCCGACGAGAAGTTCGAGGTGGCCGGCGCCAGCGACGCCGGCGCGAAGGACGCGAGCGTCGCCACGACGAAGAAGCCGACGAGCAAGGACGCCGGCGCGGACGCGGCGGACGGGGCGACGGTGGTCGCCTCCGAGGACGCCTCGGCGAGCGGGCCGTTCGCCGGTGACTATCACGGCAAGGACGTGACAGAGCTCCACGTGCAGAACATGCCGTCGGGCAAGCAAGAGGATCCGAAGGCGCGTATCACCGTCGTGGCGAAGGACGATGGGAGCCTGGCGTTCAAGCTCATCGCGAGCAACGACGGCAGCACCATCTGCACGCTGACGGCGGCGAAGCCGACCGGCAATGCCACGACGATCACCGCCGGTCAGCACTGCTTCGACACCAGCGGGGGGCCGATGCAGGCGACCATCCGCACTGGCAGCGCGACCTTCACCGGCCCGCGGCTGGTATTCGTGCTGGGTATGGACCTGACGATCGCCGCGCCGGGCATGCAGACGAGCGGCACCATGGACTATTCCTTCGACGGAACGCGGAGCTGAGCCATGAAGAAGCATCGGCTGGTTTTATCGTTGGCGCTGGCGCTGGGCACGGGCGCGCTGCTCGTCACCGCGTCCTGCGGCGGTCCGCAAGAGGGCTGCTCCGTCGAGCGCTGGTCGGGCATGTGCATGCTGAAGGCGGTGAACACGATCCGCGTCACCGAGCAGTTCCCGGTGTCGTTCGTCACGCTCGAGGCGGTGTGGTCGCCGCAGCAGAATCCGGCGAACCCGACCTTCACGCCGCCGGACCTGCGCCAGGAGTACCGCGTCGTCGCCGACCAGGAGCTGGCGCTCAAGAACCACCTGCAGCAGAGCGCGCCCGTGCAATGCCAGCTGATCGCGCCGCCGGCCGGCGTGTGCGAGCCGAGCAAGCTGGTGGTCGCGGTGCCGCAGTTCACGCCGCCGGCCACGGCGCCGCAGCCCGATCAGCCGGCGTCCGGCGGCTGCGCGGAGATGGAGAACGCCGGCGCGGCGGGGGAGACGTCGAACCCGATCAAGCCGTCCACGCTCGGCGCGGCGTCGTTCCAGGAGCGCTACCTGTTCGACCAGGACTCGGCCACGCCGTCGGCGGACGTCGCGGCGCAGATCAAGGCCGCGGCGCAGATGATCGCGGCGCATCCCGAGCTCGTGTGCGTGTCGGTCACGGGGCACATCACTCGCGGCGAGTCGCTGCCACTCGCCGATCCGCGCGCGCGCGCCGTGAAGGACATGATGGTCGCCGCCGGCGTCCCGGCGGCGCGCCTGGTGGCGTTCGGCGCGGGCATCCCGGTGTTCGGCGCCGGCGCCGACGCGCCGCCCGCCGATCCCCAGGACCGCAACGTGCTGCTTAGCGTGTTGCGGCTGCGGAAGTAGCGCGCCATGGAGTGGCTGGAGACGCCGCCGGAGCGCTTCCTGGATCGCCGGCGCGACCCGATCACTCGCTGCCTCGACCGCGTGCTGCGCGATCGCATCCCGGGCGCCGCGCGCTCGGAGCACTTCAGCGTGCGCGGTGGGCACTTCCTGCAGGAGGTGTCCGGCGCGCGCCTAGCCGAGATTGTCGTCGATACGGCGCGCCGAGCGCCGGCCGAGTAGCGCCGCTGCGAGCAGCAGGCCGAGCCACGCGACGCCGCCGCGCGCCGGGGTCGGCGAGAGCGCGCAACCGCCGCTGTCACCGGCCGGGCTCGTGCCGGGACCGCCGTCACCGGCGCCGCCGCTGCTGTTCGCCGTCGATGGAGGGAGGCACGCCGTTTGTGCGCCGAGCGGCCCACACGTCGTGCCCGCCGGGCACGTGCCGTCGGCGGCGCACGGATCCACGCACTGGGCCGATCCCGGATCGCACAGCGCGGACGCGCAGTCCCACGCGTCGCCGCACGTGGCGCCGGCAGGGCCCGGCGGATCCGTCGGCGGGCCGCTCTCGCCCTCCTGCCACGGGCGCGCGCCCGCGGCGACGAACCCTTGCACGAACAGATCGCGGAACCGGTCGACGCGCGTGTGCAGCGCGAACACCTGATTTTGCGCCGTCTGCACGCAGTTCGCCTCGGCGGTCGAGCCGGTGGCGGCGATGGCGTCGCTGCGCAGCTTCGCCGACACACCCAGCACCGCGCCCGACGCCGCGAGCAGCGGGCCGCCGCTGTCGCCGAAGCACACGCCCTCGCCGATGGCGGTGTGGTTGTCGGGGATCGCCTCCGGGATCTGGAGTGGCAGCGTGCCCGGGCCGAGATCCAGGATCGACAGCCCGTCGCGCCGGCGCCGCGGCGCCGGCGTGCTCGCGCTCACTTCGCTCTTGCCGTAGCCGACGACGCTCACCGGCTCGCCCACCACCGGCGGTCCGTCGATGCGGATCGGCGCGACGGTGGCGCCGGCGATGGGCTGCTGCAGCACCAACAACGCGATATCGTGCAGGCACGTCTCCTTCTCGGGCGGGATGATCAGCTGACCGCCGCGCCCGCTCGACACCGGTGGCTCGTGCGTGAACACCTCGATGTTGCCCGGCTGCGCTTGCACGGTGATCTGGCTGCCCGCGCCGGGCGTACCCGTGAGCGCGCAGCCCTGGTCGCCGCCGCCGTAGTCGGCGACGCAGTGCAGCGCCGTGAGCACGAGGTTCGGCGCGATCAGCGTCCCCGTGCAGCCGAAGGTGCCGCTCGGCAGGGTGACCTTGAGCAGCACCACCGCGTCGTCCGCCGCGCTGCTCGCGCTGCCGCCGACGATCGGCTGCGCCACGCGCGCCGTGTCCTCCGCGGGCGCGGGCGCGCCGCAGCCCGCGATGAACGCCGCACAAACGCCGATGAAGAGCCCCGCCTTTCCGCCCATGGGCGCATCCTAGCGCGGGATACCGCGCCGCACCGACCCCAAATGCAGCGGGCTTGCAGGGATGCCGGTCCGGCGCGGAATCCCGCGGAGCGCGCGCGGCTTTACGGCGGACTTCGGAACCGCTTCCATGCCGTGCATGGCACGACGAAGGGCATGGGGAGCGCTGGCCGCGGCGTGTGCGCTCTCGACGGCGGCGCCCGCGCTGGCGCAGAGCGTCACGATCGACAGCTCGCAGGCGGGGCGTGAGCAGACGATCGACGGCTTTGGCACGTGCCTGAGCGGCACGGAAGCTCAGCAGCCGTGGTTCCAACAGCTCTATTTCGACGACATGCAGTGCTCGATGTTGCGCTTCGACATCGTGCCGCGCTTCAAGACGCCGTATTCGGACCTGCACTACAACTCGCCATGGTTCGGGCAAGCGGCGCCGATGGATCTGCCGGGCCCCGACGGCAACAACGTGCGCACGTACACGAGCGCGAGCGACTACACGAAGAGCTTCGGCGGCCAGAGCGCGCAGATCGCCGTGATGGGGCCGGACATCGACCAGAACGTCCAGCTGTTCAACTACGACGACGATGTGCCGAAGACGGCTGGGCTGCTGGCGCAGATCGGCGACGGCAAGAAGGCCGGGCTCGGCGACTTCAAGCTGTTCGCCAGCATGTGGTCGCCGGCGCCGTGGCTCAAGGTCTCGAGCGGCGGCAGCATCAGCGGCCAGAACGATCCCTTGCCGAAGAACGGCACGGCGTGGCCGTTCATCTGGGGCGGCAACTTCTCCGGCGGCATGCTCGACACTTCGGGAACGCCGCGCGCCGAGCTCGACGACGGCACCGGGCCGACCAGCGCGCTGACGCAGTTCGCCCGTGGGCTGGCCGCGTACCTGCGCGGCTTCCAGCAGAAGTACGGCGTGAAGCTCTACGCCGTCAGCATCCAGAACGAGCTCAACTTCGAGACCTTCTACAACTCGTGCACGTATCCGCTGGCAGCCGGCTACATCAAGGCGCTGAAGGCGGCGCGCGCCGAGCTCGACAAGTATCCGGACCTCGCGCCGATCCGCATCATGGGGCCCGAGGATCTACTCGGCGGCGACGGCTACGGCATGTGGCAGTACGGCGGCGGCAACAACGTCACGCACAAGAACCTGCAGTACCTCTCGAACATCGCCGCCGACGCCGACGCGGACAAGGCGATCGACTTCTTCTGTATCCACGGCTACGCCGCCGACGGCGTGAACGCCGCCGGTGCGACGCCCCAGCAGTGGGACTGGTGGGCGAACGGCTGGACGTCGAGCCCCGGCGCCGGCCTGCCGGCGACGGTGAAGGGCTTTTCCAGCTACAACAAGAAGAGCTGGATGACCGAGACCAGCGGCGAGCAGCCCGACTGGATCGCGCCGGCGAGCGGCTTCCCGGGCAGCGGCGCGTTCAGCATCGCGCTCAAGATCCAGCAAGCGCTGACGGCGGGGCGCGAGAGCGCGTGGGCGTACTGGCAGATGACGGACGGCAAGCCCGTGGCTGCCGAGACGCTGACCGACAGCACGCTGAAGGCCGACGCGCCCAAGTACGTCGCGGCCAAGCACTTCTTCCGCTTCATCCGGCCTGGAGCGGTGCGCGTGAATACGACCGTGAGCGGGAGCAGCGCGATCGCCGCCAGCGCGTACGTCCACGACGCGGACGGCACGCTGGTGGTCGAGTTGATCAACGCGTCGGCGCAAGACGTGACGGCCAGCGTGGCCGTTCCCGCGACGCCCGCCGGGCTGGCGAGCTTCGACGTGGTGACGTCGAGCGACGGCAAGCTGTGGCAGACGTCGACGGCCGACGGCAGCTCCGGCACGCTGAGCGTAACGGTGCCGGGATACGGCGTGGTGACGCTGGACGGCCAGGGCACCGGTAGCGGCGGCAGCGGCGGCGCGGCGGGCGCGGCGGGCAGCGCGGGCGCGGGCGGCAGCAGTGGGGCCGCGGGATCGGGCACCGGCGGCAGCGGCGGTGGGACGAGCGGCGGCGGTGGGACGAGCGGCGGCGGTGGGACGAGCGGCGGCGGTGGCGCGGGAGCGGCGGGGGCGAGCGGCGCTTCGACGGCCGGCTCCGGCAGCGACAGCGGCTGCGGCTGTCGTACCGCGGGCGGCGGGTCCGGCGGCGCGCCGGCGCTGCTGCTGCTCGCGCTCGGGCTTGGCCTCGTGCGGCGGCGGCGGCGCGCCGCATGATCGCGAGCCAGCGTCACCTGTTCGACATCCCCGACGACGTCGCGTACCTGAACTGCGCGTACATGGCGCCGCTGCTCCGCAGCGTGGTCGAGGCCGGGCGCGCCGGCGTGGAGAAGAAGGCGAGGCCCTGGACGATCGCCACGCGCGACTTCTTCGACGACTCGGAGCGGGCGCGCGCGCTGTTCGCCCAGGTCGTCGGCGCGACGCCCGACGACGTCGCGCTCGTACCCAGCGTGAGCTACGGCGTGGCGATCGCCGCCAAGAACGTGACGATCGGAGAGGGACAGCGCGTCGTCGTGCTGGCCGAGCAGTTTCCGTCCCACGTGTACGCGTGGCGCGGTCTCGCCGAGTTGGTCGGCGTGGAGCGCCCGGAACAGGGCAGCTTCACGGACGTCGTGATGGCGGCCATCGACGATCGCACCGCGGTGGCAGCCCTTCCGCACTGCCGCTGGACCGACGGCGCGCTGCTCGATCTGGAGCGCATCGGCGCGCGCTGTCGCGAGGTCGGCGCGGCGCTGGTGCTCGACGTGACCCAGTCGCTAGGGGCGCTGCCGCTGGACGTGGCGCGCGTGCGTCCCGACTTCCTGGTTGCCGCGAGCTACAAGTGGCTGCTCGGGCCGTACTCGTTCGGGTTCCTGTATTCCGCGCCGCATCGGCAGGACGGCGAAGCCCTGGAGCAGGGCTGGATCACGCGGGCCGGCTCGGAAGACTTCGCGGGCCTGGTGCGCTATCGCGACGAGCTCCAGCCCGGGGCGCGGCGCTACGACGTGGGCGAGCGCTCGAACTTCGTGCTCGTGCCGATGGCGATCGCGGCGCTCGAGCAGATCCTGGCGTGGGGCGTCGATGCGATCGCGGAGAGCCTGGCGGCGCGCACCGCGCACATCGCCGCGCGCGCCGCGGAGCTCGGGCTGACGTGCTTGCCGGCGGGAGAGCGCGCCGGTCACTACCTCGGCTTGCGCTTTCCGTCCGGCGTGCCGGCGGGGCTGGCGGAGCGGCTGGCCGCCGAGCGGGTGTACGTGAGCGTGCGCGGCGACTCCGTGCGCGTGACGCCGCACCTGTACAACACGGACGCGGACGTAGAGCGGCTGCTGGCGGCCCTCGCGCGATGGCCGTAAACGTCCGATCGTTGTCCTTGTGCCATGTCCGGCGGGCGGCCAGGATGCCGGCATGCCGAGCTCGCGGCGCGTCGCCATCGTCGCCTTCGAAGGCTCCCAGGCCCTCGACGTCGTGGGGCCGCACGAGATCCTGGTCGCGGCCCGCGAGTACAGCGTGGAGATCGTCGCGCGCCGCCGCGGCACGTTGCGGCAGGACAGCGGGCTCGGGCTCGTCGCGACCCGCGCACTGGGTGACGTCCGGCGCCTCGACACGCTGATCGTCTCCGGCGGCGCGGGCGCGCGCGCCGCGGCGGAGGATCCGGACGTCGTGGCGAGCGTGCGCCGCGCGGCGCGTCGCGCCCGGCGCGTGGCCAGCGTGTGCACAGGTGCGTTCGTGCTGGCGGCGGCGGGGCTCCTCGACGGCCGGCGCGCGACCACGCACTGGGCGTACTGCGACGCGCTCGCGCGCGCGTACCCCGACGTCAGCGTGGAGCGAGAGCCAATCTACGTCCGCGACGGCGACGTGTGGACGAGCGCGGGCGTGACGGCGGGCATCGATCTCGCGCTGGCGCTGGTCGAGGAAGATCTCGGCCGCGAGATCGCGCTCACACTCGCGCGCTGGTTCGTGGTGTTCGTGCGCCGCAGCGGCGGCCAGTCGCAGTTCAGCGCGCAGCTGGCGGTGCAGAGCGCCGAGCGTGAGCCGCTGCGCGAGCTGCAGGCGTGGATCGTCGATCACCCGGACGCGACCCTGGACGTGCCGGCGATGGCCAAGCGCGCCGGCATGAGCGTGCGCCACTTCGCGCGCACGTTTCGCTCCGAGACGGGCGTCGCGCCGGCCGCCTACGTCGAAGGCGTGCGCGTGGAGACCGCGCGCCGCCTGCTCGAGACCACCGCGCTGCCCGTGGAGCGCGTGGCGGAGAGCGCCGGCTTCGGCACGCCGGAGAGCTTGCGCCGCACGTTCGCGCGACGCGTGGGCCTGTCACCGCGCGAATACCGCGCTCGCTTCGGAGGATAGCCATGGACATCGTGATTCTGCTGTTCAACCACATCACCGCGCTCGACGCGGTGGGGCCGTACGAGGTGCTGTCGCGGCTGCCGGGTGCGAACGTGCGCTTCGTGGCCCCGGAAGCGCGGCGCGGTCCGCACCGACAACGGCGCGCTCGGCCTGATCGCCGACTGCGGCGATCGCGGACGTGGCGCGCGCCGATCTGCTGCTGGTCCCCGGTGGCTTCGGCACGCGGCTGCTCGAGCGCGACACGCGCGTGCTCGACTGGGTGCGCGCCGTGGACGCGACCACGCGGCTGACCGTATCCGTGTGCACGGGCGCGCTGGTGCTGGCGGCGGCGGGGCTCTTGCGCGGGCGCCGCGCGAACACGCACTGGGCCGTGCGCGAGCGGCTGGCCGGGTACGGCGCGATCCCCACGGCGGAGCGCGTGGTGCGCGACGGGAAGGTCGCGACCGCGGCGGGCGTGTCGGCGGGCATCGATCTGGCGCTGACCCTCGCCGTGGAGCTGGCGGGGCGCGAGATCGCCGAGGCGATCCAGCTCGGACTCGAGTACGACCCGGCGCCGCCGCTCTCCGCCGGTAGCCCGGAGACGGCACCGCCCGCTGCGCGCGACGCGGTGCTGGCGCGGATGCAGGCGCGCGACGCGGAGCTCAGCCGCGCAGGTAGCGATCGAGCTCGCCCAGCTCCTTGAACATGTGGATGCGCGGCGGCAGGCGGGTGATTGCGCCGGCTGCCGCGCCGCCAACCAGAAGCTCCACACGTGCGGGCAGCGCGCGCGCCAGCTGCCCCAGCTGCGCCCGCAGCGCCTTCGGTTCGGCCGCGACAGCGGAAACCGCCAGCGCTTGCGCGCCGGATTGCGACGCGGCGCGCACGCACTCCGCCACCGGAAGCGACGGACCGAGGTAGCTCGCGTGCCAGCCGTTCGTGGCCGCCACCAGCGCCACCAGCAGCGCGCCAAGCTCGTGGAGCTCGCCCTCCAGCGTGGCCGCGACGAGCAGCGGCGCGTCCGCTGGCGCGGCATAGGTGTGGAGCAGCGCGCCGAGCTGGCTGCGTACCAGCGCGCTGGCCGCATGCTCGTGGGCGACGCACAGCTTGCCGTCCGCCCAGCGCTTGCCGACCTCCGTCAGCAGGTCCGGCACCAGCTCCAGCGCGAACTCGCGCGTGCTGGACGCGGCGAGTGCCCGCGCCAGCTCCGCTTCCGCGGCGGGCAGGTCCATCGCGGCGATCGACGAAAGGAAGCGATCGCGCGCGGCGTGCGTCGTCGGCGCCTGGTCCGCCAGCAGGCGTTCCAAGGCGGCGGGCGCAAGCTGCGCGATCTGACCGATGCTGTGCCCGCGTTCGAGCACGCGGCGCACCAGCCGCAGTCGCGCGACGTCCTGCTCGCTGAACAGCCGGTTGTTGCCCTGCGAGCGGCCGGTGGCGAGCGTGCCGTAGCGCCGCTCCCACATCCGGAGAGAGTGGGCGGGGATGCCGGTCAGGCGCGAGGCAGCGCCGATCCGGTAGCCCGTTACGGTGCGCTCAGGCACCGAAGTGGGCGAGGGTTTCGCGGACGCCGATGTAGCCATTCAAGTACCAGTACCACCAGGCCGTCATCATGGTCGTGTGGCCGAGGAAGATGAAGACGTGGCTCCACATCTCGACGCGGTCCGACGCACCGGCGGCGTAGCGCTTCCAGTGCAGGGCTTCGTCCACCACGCTATAGAAGAAAGAGAACACCGTGAAGACCGCGGCCGGGATCCAGAACACGTCTCCGTGCGCGTAGGCGGCGCTGAGCAGCACACAGCTGGCGATGCCGCAGAAGATGGTGATGCCGTGCACGAGTCCCTCGGCCTTCTCGACCACGCTCTTGTACACCGTCCGGTGTCCGATCGTATCGAGGGAGATGGCGCCGGCGAAGATCAGCGCGCCGCCCGGGACCCAGTACGCTTCGACGGGGAAACGGACGCCGTGCAGGCGACCGAACAACAGGAAGCCGCCGGTGGACAGCACGAGACCCAACATCAAGCCGACCCAGCCGACGTACACGGCCCAGTCGTTGCGTTTGAACTCGCGGGCGCGGCCCACGTACAGGCGGAACTCAGATGGGAAGGACGTCATGGGGATACCTGACGACGCCGGGCAGCGCCGCGGGACGGAAGCGCCACAGGGCGCGGATGGGGATCTCGGCCAGGGTGACGGCGGCGGCGCACGCGACCAGCCAGAGCTTGACGATCCGGGGCACGACGGCGCGCGGGGCGAGCACGTTCCAGCGGCGTTTGTAGAGCTCGCGGCCGATGGCGGCGTAGACGGCGCGGGCCGCGCGCACGGCGATGGCCGCGCGGAACGACAACGCGCGCATGCCGCGGTCGCCCGAGCGGTAGTACTCGTCGGCGAGCGCTAGCAGTCGCCCGGTGGCGAGCGACAGCGCGATGGCCGCGCGGTCGGGGAGCGGCGCGCCGGGGCGCGGCGGTACCCAGCCGGCGTCGGCGGGTAGCAGCGCGGCCGGCACGTACACGCGCCCGCGCTCCCAGTCCTCGCGTACGTCGCGGCAGATGTTGGTGAGTTGCATCGCCATGCCCAGATGCGCGGCGTGGCGCAGCGCCGCGGCGCTCCGCACGCCCATCACGTGACACATCATGAGCCCGACGGTGCCCGCGACGCGGTAGCAGTAGAGCAAGAGATCGTTCAGGGTGCGGTAGCGCGTGCCGGCGACGTCCATCTCCATGCCGGCGAGCAGCTCGCGCGGATAGTCCTCGGGAACGCCGCACTCGATCACCACGTGCTGGAACGCGCGCAGCACCGGGTCGTCCTGGGGCTCGCCGGCGTAGATCGACCGGAGCTCCGCCCGCAGTTGCTCGAGCACCGCTGCGGCGTCGCCGGAGGGGTCGAGGTCGATGGCGTCGTCCACGCGACGGCACCAGGCGTACGTTGCCGCGACTTCGGCGCGACGGCCCGGCGGCAGCGCGCGAGCCGCCAGGGCGAAGCTCTTCGAGTGCTGCGCGAGGGACGCGAGGCAGCGTTCGACGTCGGGCGAGCGGCTCATGCTGCCCGCTCCGCCAGCGCGAGATCGCGCAGCACCAGACTGGTGGTGGCCTTCGCCGAGTTGATCACGCCGGGCAGCCCGGCGCCCGGGTGCGTGCCCGCACCCGCGATGTACAGCCCCGGGATCTCCGGATCCCGGTTGTGCGGGCGAAACCACGCGCTCTGGGTGAGCTTGGGCGCGACGGAGAACGCCGAGCCGTGGAACGCGCCGAGCTCGGTCCGGAAATCCTCCGGCGTGAACCAGCGCCGGGTCACGACGTGCTCGCGCAGGCCGGGCAGGTGCTGCTCGAGCGACGCGAGGATGCGATCCGCGTAGCCCGGCGCGATCGCCGCCCAGTCGATGGCGGCGTTGCCCAGGTGGGGAACGGGCGACAGCACGTAGAACGTCGAGCAGCCCGGCGGCGCGAGCGACGGATCGGTCACCGTGGGCGCATGCAGGTAGAGGCTGAAGTCGTCCGGCAGCGACGGGCCTTCGAAGATCTCGTCGAGCAGCTCGCGATAGCGTGGGCCGAACAGCACGGTGTGGTGGGCGACGTCCCGATACTCGCGGTCGGTGCCGAAGTAGAGCACGAACAAGGACATCGACCAGTCGAGCTTCTCGAGCTTCTTGCGGCGCTTGTCCGCCGAGCGGTTGCCGGCGTAGAGCGTCGCGTAGGTGTGGTGCAGGTCGGCGTTGGAGACGACCAGATCGAACACCTCCGCGTCGTGTCCGGGGGACGTGACGACGTGGCGCGCGCTTTCGTCGAGGGCGATGCCGCTGACCTTGCTGTCGAGCCGGAGCTCGCCGCCGAGCTCTTCGTACAGGCGGACCAGCGCCCGCACCAGCGCGCCGGTGCCGCCGCGCGGGAAGAACACGCCCCACTTGCGCTCCAGGTAGTGGATGAGCGTGTAGATCGAGCTGGTGTCGAACGGATTGCCGCCCACCAGGAGCGAGTGGAAGCTGAGCGCTTCGCGCACGTGCTCGTCCTTCACGTGGCGCGCGACGGCCTGGTAGACCGAGCGGTCGGCGCGCAGCCCCGCCAGCTTCGGCGCGACGCGCACCATGTCGCGCGAAGCGCAGGAACGGCGTCGCGGCGAGCTTGTCGTAGCCCGTGTCGAACACCCGGCGCGAGTAGTCCACGAAGCGCAGGTAGCCCTCGGCGTCGTCCGGGTTGCGCGCGCGGATCTGCTCGAGCATCTGCTCGCCGTCGCCCGTGTAGTCCATGCGATCGCCGTCGGACCAGATCAGCCGGTAGAACGGCGTGACGGGCAGCATCTCGACGTAGTCGCTCATGCGGCGACCGGCGACCTCGAACAGCTCCTCGATACAGCCCGGCGCGGTGATCACCGTCGGCCCGGCGTCGAACGTGAAGCCGTCCTGCTCGTAGACGTAGGCGCGTCCGCCGGGCTTGTCGCGGGCCTCGAACAGCACCGTGGACACGCCCGCGGCCTGCAGCCGGATCGCCGACGCCAGTCCTCCGAACCCACTCCCGATGATCGCCGCGCGCGGCGTCGTGTTCCCGTCACTCATAGCTCGCCTCCAGCATCTCGATCTCGCCCGCGAGGGCGTGCAGGGTCCGCCCCGGACCAACCTCGGTCTGGAGTCGTGTGTGGGCGTCGCGCAGCCGGGCGCGGATCGCGCTCCGTGGCAGATCGCCCAGCAGCGGGCGCATCGCCTCTGCCAGTGTCTCCGGGTGCGTGCCGAAGCGCTCTACGGAGGTGGCGAGCACGCGCAGCTCGCGCCAGCGCCCGGCGGCAAGCGACGCGGCGAGCCAGGCCCAGGGCCAGGTGAGCCGCCCGCCGACCAGGTCCTCGTGCCCCTTGGCGCGGCGACGCTGGCTGGTGATGCCGCCGAGGATCGTCGAGCATCTGCAGCCCCACGCCGAGCTCGCGGCCGAACTTCGACGAGCGTCTGCAGGCGCGCCGGGTCCGCCCCCGCCGTGACGGCGCCGAGCGACACGGCGAGCTCCGTCAGGCTGCCGGTCTTCAGCGTGGTCGCCGCGAGCACCGCGTCGTGCACGTCGTGCTGCGCGAGATCGCCGAGCCGCCCGCACAGATCCAGCGCCTGGCCGTGGTGGCAGCGCACGACCGCCGTCGTGTAGCGCTGGTGGAGCGCCAGGGCCCGCTCGGGAGCGAGCTCCAGCCGCGCGATCAGCTCGAGCGGCAGGAAGTAGAGCAGGTTGCCAGCATTGAGCGCGATCGGCACGCCGTGGGTGACGTGCAGCGCGGGCTTGCCGCGCCGGTACGCCGAGCCGTCTTCGATGTCGTCGATGACGAGCGAACCGGCGTGCAGCAGCTCCACCAGCCAGCCGAGCTCGACGGGCGCCGGTCCGATGCCCGCCGCCGAGCTCCCAGCCCGCCTCGACGAGATGCGCGCGAAGCTCCTTGCCGGGCCGTGCGAGCAGATCGCGGAGCGGCTCGTAGAGCGAGCTCTCCCACAGCTTCCACGGCACGGCCGCGCCACCCAGCTCGAGCGATGCGTCGAGGGCTGCGGGCTTGAAGTGACGCTCGACCAGATCGAGCAGCGGGTGGACGTTTTCGAGAGAGACGGCAGCGTTGGTCATGATGCGATTCCTTGCGCGATGGCCGCGCGCAGCGAGAGCCCCTCTGGTGGCCGCCCGCAGACAATCCGCGCGCGGTCGCCAGCCGTGGTGGTCATGGCGTAGAACCTCTGGATGGTCGGCGCGGGCAGACGGTAGAAACGCGCCAGCACGTTCCAGCGTTGGTCCGCGCCGACGGCGCCGAAGAGAAGACGATTCAAGAGCGTGCAGAAGCGGGCTTGCCGCTCGTGCGCGGCAGCCAAGCGCTGGAGTGCGGCGCCGCGGGCGTCGCCCGGCGCGGTGCCGGCGATGTGCTGCGCCAGGCGCAGCGCCATCGGCAGCGAGTAGCCGGTAGTCGGATGGAACCAGCCGCCCTGGTAGCCGGCGCGCAGCGGCCCGGGCTCGCCCTGCATCGTTGTCGCGTGCATCGGCAAGGGCAGCACGCCCTGCTCGCGCCGCACGACGCGCTCGACCGCGAGCCCGAGTCGCCCGGTGGCGTACGCGAGCACGCGCGACTCGAGCGCCGGCACGTCGAGGTCGGGCGAGGTCGAATAGACCGTGTCCTCGACGAGCACGCGGTCCGCCGCGAGGGGCAGGGTGTAGACGAAGCGGAAGCCGTCGAGCTGCGGCACCCGCGCGTCCATCAGGATCGGCACCGCGAGCGACGTCGGGCGCGACAGCGCGAGCTCGAGCCCGACGAACTTCTGGTAGGCGGCGCTCGCGGGCACGTCGAAGGCGGACGGGCCGCGCGCGTCCACGACCAGCCCGGCGTCGAGGCGCGTGCCGTCGTCCAGGATCACGTGATCGGCCGCGACGTGGCGGGCCGCGCGGCCTGTCAGGGCAACGGCCCGTGGGGCCGCTGCGAGGCGCGCGGCGAGCACCTGGTGCAGCCGCTCGCTGGAGATGGCCTGGTAGCCGGTGGCCAGCGTGCGATCGAGGCCGGGAAACGCCACGTCGTGAGCCGGCCAGGCGCGGACGACCAGCGGGCGGACGAAGCCGGACCGCGTCGAGCCGGCACGTCCGCGTCGTGGAAGCACCAGGTGTGGTTCCCGCCGAACGTCGCCCCGCGCTCGACCACCGCGATCCGGGCCTGCGGGTCTCGATCGAGCACCGCCAGGGCGATCAGGGCGCTCGCGAGGCCTCCGCCGACGAGCAGCCGGTCGAACCGTGGATTTTTCTGGAGTCGAGCCATTGACCAACTTATGTCTAAGTTTTAATTAGACAGTGTCAAGCCCGAGCCTGGCGGTTCCGCGCCGGATCGGCATCCTGAAGAAAGGACGCAGCATGTGGAAGAGCCCTCTGGCCGTGGCCCTGGCGGTGGCGCTGGGGGCGCCCGTCGCCTCGGCGGGCGACGACGGTCCGTCGCAGATCCGCTTCCGGACCGTGGCGCGCAACAGCGACGGCGTGGTCCTGTGCGGCCTGTTCACGAAGGACGGCTGGCTGAAGCAGCCGGTCAAGTCCGCGCGGGCCAGGCTGAAGGGCCGCGTGGCGGTGTGCGTGTTCGAGGATGTGAAGCCGGGCGTCTATGCCGTGTCGGCGTTCCACGACGAGAACGCCAACGGCAAGCTCGACACGAACCTCATCGGCATCCCGACGGAGGGCTTCTGCGCGTCGCGCGACGCGAGAGCGCACTTCGGACCGCCGTCCTTCAAGGACGCGCGCTTCTCGTACAAGGGGGGCGCATCGGAGATGAGCGTGCGGATGCGCTACTTCTGACGTCGCGGCTTCATGTACATTGACCCGCATGTCGGGCGGTGGCGGCGAAGGCAAGACGTGGATCGGTGCGCTCGTCCTGGGCGGCGTGATGATCGGCGCGGCGATGGGGCTGCACGGCAGCCTGCCGGTGGTCGTCCACGCCGGGCTGCTCGGCGTGGGCGGGCTGCTGGTCGTGTTCGGCGCGTGCGAGTCGATGATCAAGGCGGTGGACGGCTTCGCACGCCGCAAGCGCATGAACGAGTTCGTGGCCGGCACCGTGGCGGGGCTCGCGAGCAACGTGCCGGAGCTGGTCATGCTCGGCTTCGTGCTCGCCGCCACGCCGCGCGTCGGCTTCATCGTGATGGCGCTGACGCTCCACGTGGGCGCGGCGGCCTTCGGCATCTACAGCGCGCTCCTGCCGCGCGACGAGCGCGGCGCGGCGCAGATGCCGAAGCCGCTGGTCGAGCTGAGCACCGATCTGTACGCGTGCGCGGGCGGCGCGTTCTTCACTACCGGCGCGATCATGCTGCTGATGAGCGTGTTCGACGCCGGCGCGCACCAGGGCAACGCCCTCGGCGCCGGCGACCTGTACGTGCTGGCCGGCGCGCTCTTGCTGGTGGAGGTCGTCGCGGTGGTGCGCCTGGTCAAGCGCTTCAGCGGCTCCGGCGAGCAGAGCACCTCTGCGGCGGAGGGCAAGGGCGAGCCGGCCGACGCGGCGTCGCTGCCGTCCGTCGCGAGCATCGCGCTGTACGGTCTGCTCGGTATCGGCGCGAGCGTGCTCGGCGGCCACGCCGTCGGCGACTTCGCGGACGTGCTGGTCGGCGCCCTGTCCCGCGCGGGCTACCCGCGGATGGTCGGCGCGCTGATCCTCAGCCTGTTCGCGTCGTCGGGTGCATTCGTCATGATCGGCTCGGCGCACGTCAAGGGCATGTACGACGTGGCGCTCGCCAACGCGTCGGGCCAGGTCAACCAGGTGCCGTTCGTCGTGATGCCCGCCGCGCTGATCCTGCTCGCCGCGTTCGGCCAGACCGGCGTTATCCCGCGCACGCCCAGCGGCGGCATCCTGCCCATCGATCTGGACACGACCAGCGTGCTGTTGCTCGGCTTCCCGTCGATGCTGATCCTGTGGAAGGCGATCCAGGACGACGGCAAGGTCAACTGGCTCGAGACCGCGACGATGGTCGCGATCTTCGGGCTTACGATCTATTTTCTCGCCGCACACGCTTGACCGCCGAGCAGGCTTGCCGGTCCGGCGCGGAAGGCGGCATAGTGCACGGGACTTGCCTGTGCGAAGTCTCGTCGCGTTGGCCTTGGCGCTGGTCGTCGCGCTCGGCGGATGCCACCGCGGCGCCGCGCGCGCTGCGCCACCCGCGCTGGTGGCGGACAAGCCGGCCGTCTCTTTCCACCCGACGCAGCCGATGGTGGTCGATCTCGCGGTGAAGCTCGTGCACCCCGCCACGCTGCGCGTGGAGGTTCCGGCGGACCCCGGCGTGCACGTGGGCCGCGTCGTCGGTGCGGGCACGTCGCTGACGGTGCGGCTCCGCGGTCTGGCGCCGGACACAGACTACGTCGCACGGCTGGCGGTGAGCGACGCCGCCGGCGGAAAGCAGACGCTCGACGTGCCGTTCAAGACGCTGGCGGCGCTGCGCGGCTTCATCCCGCGCTTCAAGCCGACGGTGAACGGCAAGCCGTCGGACGACCTGCGCACCTTCGACCTGTCGAAGAGCCCGGCGATGTCGCACGGCGCGATCTACACCATCGACGCCCAGGGCACGACGCGCTTCTACCTGCCGCGCATCTCCAAGGAGACGTTCACGGAGGCGGTCCCCACGGGCATCAAGCTGCTGGACGACGGGACACTGCTGTTCGTGCAGGACGACCGCGCCTTCAGGGTCGACGAGCTCGGGACCGTGCTGATGGACATCCACGCGAAGCAGCTCGGCGTGGCGACGCTGCACCACGACATCCTGCAGCTGCCGAGCGGTAACTACCTGACGATCGGCTCGATCTTCGCGGACTACACCTACGCGTTCGACCACAAGAGGCACCATGTCGCCGGCGACGCGCTCGTGGAGTTCACACCCTCCGGCAAGGTGGTGTGGACCTGGAAGACATTCGACCACCTGGATCCGATGCGCGTGCGTGACGGCTTCGACCCGGTGCTGCCGCTGATCGATCCGGCGACGCACGAGAAGAGCAACGACTGGACGCACTCCAACGCCATCCTGTATCTGCCCGCGGACGACAGCGTGCTGCTCAGCATCCGCCACCAGGACTGGATCATCAAGATCGACCGCAAGAGCGGCGACGTGGTGTGGAAGCTCGGCGAGGACGGCGACTTCAAGCTCGCCGCCGGGCAGAAGTGGTTCTATCACCAGCACGCGCCGGAGCTCGAGCCCGACGGAAGCTTGCTCGTCTTCGACAACGGGGCGGGCAACCCGCACCTGCCGCCGAAGGATCAGCGCGCGCGTCCGCTCCGGATCAAGATCGATCTGCAGAAGAAGACGGCGGACATCGTCTGGCAGGAAAACAACCAGAAGTACTACGCGCCCATCGCCGGCGACGTCGATCGCTTGGAGAACGGCGACATCCAGGTGCTCGACAGCATGATCACGCTGCTCCCGAACACGTTCCAGGTCAGCTACGCGCGGCTGCGCGAGGTCGATCCGGCGACGAACAAGTGGGTGTGGAAGATCGATCTTCCCGACGGGCGCTTCGCGTATCGCTGCATCCACACGCATCGCCTGCCCGGCGAGGCGCTGGCGCGTTGAGTCACGCGCCGGGCCCAGCCCTGACCAGCCGCAGCCGTCGCGCGTCCTCCTCTTCGAGCTCTGCCGGCTCGAGCACCCGCGTCGCCTTCTGGTAGCCGTCGGCGTAGGCCTCGAGGCGCAGGCGTCCGAGGGTCGGAAGCGGCATCGGCGTCGAGCCCGCTTCGGCGCAGTCGCGCAGCCGCAGCTCGACGAGCGCGCCGTCGACCCACTGCTCCAGGCTCACCGTCGCGCGCGGCACGGGCCGTCCGTCCATCGCGTCCATCACGCGCACCGTCGCTTCGTCGAGCGCGCGCACCGGCAGCGCCACGGCGTCGCGCCGCTCGCCCGGCGCGAGATCGAGCGCCAGCACGCCCTCGCACCGCTGCTCCGCCGTGCCGGCGTAGAGCAACGCGCGCCCCGGCGGCAGCGCGATCGCGAACGCGCCGCCCGCCTCCACTTCCGCCGACCCGAGGCACTCGCGCCCGGCCCAGGCGAAGACCACCTCCGCGCCCGCCGCCGTGCCGCGCACGCGCGCGAGCCGGCGGCCATCGAGCACGACCGGCGCGTCGTCGTCCGTCGCGACGATCGTGCGATCGATCCACGCGCCGTCCGCGTCGCGCGCATCGCACGTCAGCGCCACGTCCGCGGGCAGCCCGGGAAGGTCGAACGTCCCCTCCGCGTCGCACGTCGCCGTCTTCTCGCCGTGCGCGTCCCCGGCGTCCCACGTCACCGAAATAGCCGCCCCCGCCGGCGCCGTGCCGCGCAGCGAGCGTCCCGACGCGAGCACGACGTCCAAGCGTCCGCCCGCGTCGGCCTCCAGGTCCGCCGCGACGTACGCCGCGTGCTCCACCACCACGCGGTGGCGGCCGCGTCGCAGCCCGACCAGCGTGGCGCGCCCACCGGCGTCCGTCGTCGCCTCCCGCAGGACGGCGTGGCACACCGGCACGTCGCCGCCGCCGTCGAGCCAGTACGTCGTCACGCGCGCGCCCGCGATCGGCGCTCCGCTCGCGTCCCCCGCGCACGCCGCCAGCTCCGCGCCGCGCTCGAGCCGCACGCGCACCTCGGCGCCCGGTCGCTGCACCAGCGCCTCCGCGAAGCGCGGATGCCGCACGCTGAGCACGTAGCGCTCGCCGCTCGCGATCTCCGCCTCGACCTCGCGCCACTCGAGCCGCCCGTTGGCGTCTGTCACCGGCTCGCCGCGCGCCGCGTTGAAGCGCGGGAACGCGCAATAGCCGCCGTCCCGGCTCGTGCGCACCAACCGCACGCGCGCGCCCGCGAGCGGCGCGCCGAGGGGGTCTTCCACCTGGAGCCGGATGTTGAACGTCTTCATCGGTCTGCCGGTCCGGCGCGGAACCCCGCGCCGCGTCCGCGTCGGTGGCGCAATGGATCGTTGGCGCTAGCCGAGCTTGCCGCGCAAGAGCTCGCCGGCGAGCTTCGGGTTCGCCTTGCCGCCGCTCGCCTTCATGACCTGACCGACGAGCGCGCCGAGCAGGTTGGCGTTGCCGGCCTTGTAGCGCTCGACGAGCGACGCCTGATCCGCGATCACGCGATCGACGATCGCGCCGAGCGCGCCGGCGTCGATCTGCTGCACCCCGCGCTGCTCGACGATCGCGCGCGGCGAGCCGCCCCGGTTCGTCATCTCGGCGAACACTTCCTTGGCGATGGGCCGCGAGATCGTGCCGGCGTCGAGGAGCCGGATCAGCTCGGCGAGCGCGGCGCCGTCGAAGCGCACCGCCGCCGCGTCCCGGTCGCCGAGGGCCGCGGGCAGCTCGCTGACGAGCCAGCTCGCCGCGGCCCGCGCGTCCGTGCCCGCCGCGATCGCGCCGGCGAAGATCCGGCCCAGCGCGGGGCTCGCCGCGAGGACTCGCGCCTCACCTGCAGACAAGCCATGAGCGTCCTTGAGCGCCTGCGCTTCCGGCGGCAGGCTCGGCGTCCACGTGGATCTGCTTCGTCCGGTTCGGCGACTGCCGCCGACGGCTTCGCTGGCGCCGAGCGCGCCGCGATCTTCGCCCACGTGTCGCGAAGCTGCACCGTGCGGTTGAAGACCGGCGCGCCGTGCCTTCGAGTCCAGGGGATCGACGTAGAAGTAGCCCTGGCGCTCGAGCTGGAAGCGATCGCCGGGCTTGGCGGCGGCGAGGCTCGGCTCGACCTTGGCGCGTCAGCACGACCAGCGAGTCGGGGTTCAGGTCGTCCTTGTAGTCGCGGCCGTCGCTGCCCGGCGCCTCGCTCGTGAACAGGCGATCGTACAGGCGCACCTCCGCGTCGACAGCGTGATCGGCGCTCACCCAGTGCAGCGTGCCCTTGACCTTCTTCGTGGTGTCGGCGATCTCCGCGTGCAGGCGCACCACGTTGCCGTCGCCGTCCTTGTCCACGCTCGTGCACTTGACGATATGGGCGTGGCGCAGCCGCACCTCCGCGCCGGGCGCGAGCCGGTGCCAGCCCTTCGGCGGATGCTCGGCGAAGTCGTCCTGCTCGATGTACAGCCGCCCGGAGAAGGGCACGCTTCGCGAACCCGTTCCGGCCATGCCTTCGGGCCAGTACGGCGCGTCGATCTGCTCGACCTTGCCCTCGGGCCAGTTGTCGATCACGAGCTCGAGCGGCCGGAGCACGGCCATCACGCGCGGGCTTCGCGGCGTCCAGATCGTCGCGCACGGTGTGCTCGAGCAGGCCGAGGTCCACGACGCTGTTGCGCTTGCTGACGCCGACGCGCGTGGCGAAGGCGCGCAGCGACTCCGGCGTGACGCCGCGGCGGCGGATGCCGGCCAGGGTGGGCATGCGCGGGTCGTCCCAGCCTTTCACGTAGCCGCCCTCCACCAGCTCGATGAAGCGGCGCTTGCTCATCACCGTGTAGTTCAGGTTCAGGCGCGCGAACTCGTACTGGCGCGGCTGCGGCCGCGGCACGTCCACGTGATCCAGGATCCAGTCGTAGAGCTCGCGGTTGTTCTCGAACTCCAGCGTGCAGATCGAGTGCGTGATGCCCTCGATGCTGTCGGAGAGGCAGTGCGTGAAGTCGTAGAACGGGTAGATGCACCACGCGTCGCCCGTCCGGTAGTGGTGCTCGTGGCGGATGCGGTAGAGCAGCGGGTCGCGCATCTTCATGTTCGGCGTCGCCATGTCGATGCGCGCGCGCAGCACGTGCGCGCCGTCCGGGAACTCGCCGGCGCGCATGCGCGCGAACAGGTCCAGGTTCTCGGCCACGCTCCGCGAGCGGTACGGGCTCGGCCGCCCCGCCTCGCTGATCGTCCCGCGCAGCTCGCGGATCTCCGCTTCGCTCGAGCTGTCCACGTACGCGAGCTCCTTCTCGATCAGCTCCACGGCGTAGCCGTACAGCTTCTCGAAGTAGTCGGAGGCGAAGTACAGGTGCTCGCCCCAGTCGAAGCCCAGCCAGCGCACGTCGTTCTGGATCGACTCGACGTACTCCATGTCCTCGGTGGTCGGGTTCGAGTCGTCGAAGCGCAGGTGGCACTGCCCGCCGTACTGCTGCGCGAGCCCGAAATTCAGGCAGATGCTCTTGGCGTGCCCGATGTGCAGGTAGCCGTTCGGCTCCGGCGGAAAGCGCGTGACCACGCGCCCGCCGTGCTTGCCGCTTGCCAGATCCGCTTCGACGATCTCGCGGATGAAGTCGCTGGGTTTGTCGTCTGCCATGAGGAGCCCGGGACTCTACGATGCCGCGCCGCGCCAGGCGACGGCGGTCCAGGTCCGGGAAGGGAAGGGGATGCCGGCCCGGCGCGGAATCCCGCCGGGCGCCCCCACGGATCTGACCGATCGGTCAAATCCGATCGCCGAAGTGGCGGGATTCCTCTCCAGAATTGCGACCTGGAGAAATTTCACAGGAAGCGCGGAAGAGCGGAGGGTTTCCAAAGACCTGGGTATGCAGGCGTGAGCCGTCGCGAGCCATTTCGCAGGGCGGTGACAGGGCCACGAGATGGGGTCCGTGTGTAGCGGCTAGCATCGCGGCGGCCACGAAACGGGTTCCGGTCGTAGCGGGTGGCATTTGGTGGCCGGGCGGCGGCCACGAAACGGGGTCCGGCAGGCATGAAAGACGCAGGTCGGTGGGACCGTCACGCTTGCGCTCGACGTCGGCGCGCTCGGTACCGGCGCGTTGCAGGTCGCGCTCGCACGGCAACAGCGCGGGCGGCGCGCCGGGTCCGGGGGGCTCAATCGGCGCTGGCGTCCGCGTCGAGCAACGGCGAAAGCCCGTCCTGGAGCGCGGCGAGATCCGTCGCGAGCGTCACGCCGGATAGTGCGGACACGAGGCCACGCTTGACCGCGTTGCCGCCGAAGACGATCCGCGTGGCGGCGAGCGGCGGCGAGGCCTGGAGCTGTTCGACCAGGCGCGCGGCGGCGTTCGCTTGATCCGGCATGGAGATCGAGATGCCGAGTGTCACCGGCTTCAGCACCTGGATCAGGGCGACGAGGTCCGGCGCCGGGGTGCCCGGGTAGATCGCCAGCGTGCCGACGCCGCGGCTCCGGAGCCACAGGCTTGCGATCCGGACGCCGAGCGTGTGCGCGTTGCCCTCGGCGTTCACGAGCACCACCGGGTAAGGCGCGCCCGGCGCGGCGGCGCCCGGCGCGGTCCGTGCGGCGACCAGCTCGACCAGGCTCTCGGCGAAGGCCGTGAAGCGGTGCTCGTCCGCGACGCTGACTTCGCCTCTCGCCCACGCTTCTCCCAGCTGGTGCAGCGCCGGTGACAGCAGCCCGACCAGGATGTCCACCGGCTGAACCCCCGAGCCGATCGCGCTGTCGATCATCGCCGAAGCGGTGCGCGCATCTCCGGTGCGTCCTTGTTCGACGAGGCGCGCGTGCAAGCCGGCGATCTGGCGCACGCGGCCAACGTCGGTGTCGGACAGCTCCAGACCCTTGGCCGTACAGCTCGCGCAGGCACCGTGGGAGATCTCGTAGCTGTCGTACGGCGCCTTCTCGCCGATGAAGCGCTGGCAGTAGGCGCACCACTGGATCATTGGCGGCTCACGCGACGCGCTCGAGTTGTCCGGCGCAGGCGTCGAGCGCCGGCGCGACGACCTCGCGCAGCGTCTCGTTGCGGATCGCCGCCGACCGCGCGGCGTCGATCACGCCGTGGGCGCGTCGATCGACGCGCGAAGCGGCGACCGCGGGCACGGCGACGAGCGCGCGCGCGAGCTCGTCGCGCAGCGCCGGCAGCACGCCGGCGTCCAGCCCGGCGAGCCAGCGCACGCTTCGCCAGGCGAGCAGCGCGTGCTCGCGCTCGTCGAGGGCGATGCGATCGAGCGCCCGGCGCACCACCGGATCGACGGCGTCCGCAGCGGCTTCCGCGGCTTCAAGCGCGGCGACGGTCTCGCCCACGCAGCCTTCGTGGAAGAGCACGCGGGCGAGGGCGACCGGCTCCACGGCGCCGAGCGCGTTCGCGACGTCGAGGCGGCCGGGACCGACGGGCTCGCCGGCGTACGCGCTGGCCATGGCGAAGCACACGCCGGCGTGGCGGATCTCGTCGAGGCTCGCCTGCTGCGAAGCGACCACGAGCTCCGGCGGCGCGCCGAGCGCCAGCAGCTCGATCGTGAAGCGCGCGAACGCCGCGACGCTCGCGTGCTCGAGCTGACCGGCGCGGGTCCACCATGCCGCGAGCTCGCGCCGCAGCGCGGGATCGAGATCCAGGGACGGCGCCGGCGCGGCGTCGCTCCAGTCGTCGCGCGGCGCGACGGCGGCGACGCGTGCGCTGCCTTCGACGAGGAAGGGACGGCCGACCGCGCACATCGTCTGCGCGCACTCGCGATGGCCCGAGCTGCCGACGATGCACATCATCCCGGCGCCGCAATCCGCGTCCTCGAAGCATAGATCGGCCGGCGTGGTGCAGGTGTACGTCGTCTGCTGGCAGCCCTGGGACGCGTCGTAGTCCGCACAGAGTTGATCGGTGCCGCAGTCGGCGTCGGTCGTGCATGTGGCGCTCACGCACTTGCCTACGGGATCACCGCACTCGCAGATCTGGCCAGTGCTGCAATCGGAGTCGAGGATGCAGCCGTAGTAGCAGCTGCACGTGGCCATGCCGCCGAACAGCTCGCAGTAGCCGTTCGGCGACGCGGTGCAGTCGCTGTCGGTCGTGCACGGAGCGCCGCCGTCGACCGGGCTGGCACACGTGTAGCCCGCGCGCGGCAACGTGGACGGACACCCGACCGCCAGGTTGCGGTGCTTGCGCCCGCCCGCGCACTTCACGTAGCCGGAGCCGGGGACGAGCGGCGTCGGGTTCGCGCAGTCCGGTCCCGCCGTTCCCGCGCTGCCCGCCGTTCCCGCGCTGCCCGCCGTTCCCGCGCTGCCCGCCGTTCCCGCGCTGCCGGACGTTCCCGCGCTGCCGGACGTTCCCGCGCTGCCGGACGTCCCCGCGCTGCCGGACGTTCCCGCGCTGCCGGACGTCCCCGCGCTGCCGTCCGGGAGCACGCCGCCGGTTCCGCCCGCGCCGCCTGTCGCGGTCTCGCCGCCGCACGCGAGCGGTAGCGCGCCGAGCGAAGCCAGGAGCCAGAACCGCAACTCGACCGGGGTAAAGCGTCGCCTCATCGTCCTATCCTACGCGAAGTGCGACCCCGGCGGGCGAGCGGGATTCCGCGCCGGACCGGCATCTCCTTCCGGCCGCCCTGTCACGATCCCCGGCGTCGCAGCGATGGACGGGCATGCGACATCGGATTCTGGCTGCTGGCCGCGGCGGTGCTCGCGGTGGCGGCACCCGTGGCGGCCGCGCCGTGGAGCGCCGCGGCGCCGCGCGCGGCCGAGGACGTGCGGGCCGGCAAGCCGCTGGTCGTGCGCGTCGTGGTGGCCCTGTGCGACAACCGGCAGATCGACTGCGGAAGCCGGGCGGCCGGCGCGCCGGGCAACCTGAAGACGAACCTGTACTGGGGCGCGATCTTCGGCTCGCGGCGCTTCCTCGAGCGCAAGCACAGCGGTTGGGAGCGCGTGGACGTCGAGGGCGCCCAGGGCGACGTGCTCGAGCGCGTCGTGTTCCGCCGCTGGGCGGCCGGCGCGCGTTGGGGGCTGGCGAAGGGCAAGCGCGTGGAGGAGCTGGCCGTACTCGACGCCGTGCACGGCGCGCGCATCGACGACGCGGTGGCGGGATTCTGGTCCACCGCGACGAGCGGCGCGAGCGTGCGTTTCCGCGACGGCACCCGCGAGCGCACGGTCGGCGTCCACGTCGTCGGCTACGACGGGCACAACCGTCTAATGGACGGCACGCGGCTGCCGGCAGGCGTGACGAACGCGCCGCACGCGATCCCGTCGTTCGTGCTCGCGTGCTACTCGGAGAGCTGGTTCACGCCGTCGCTCGGCGCCGCCGGATCGCGTCCGATCGTGATGACACGCGCGCTGATGGCGCCGGAGGGCTACGTCCTCGACGCCGTGCTGCGCGGCCTCGGCGACAACGACACGGAACACGCGATCCGCGCCCGCGCCGTCGAGGCCTACGCCAAGTGGCAGCGCATGAGTGTGAACGAGGCCGGCCGCATCTTCGCCCCACGCTGACGCCGCGCGTCGATTCGCGACGCGGACGGGGGCCGGCCGCGGGATTCCGCGCCGGACCGGCAAATCAGGCATCAAACCTGGGCACCGGAAACGGGGCGGATCGGGTTACACTCGGTCCGTGCGGAAGGGCAGCGTGGCAGGCGTGCTCGCGCTCGCCGTGGTGGCGGGTTGTGCGGACACGGGCGTCGAGCGCGCCGCGATCCATCGCGCGCCGCTGGGCGAGGCGGTGTTCCAGGCGCTGTGCGATCGCGTCGGGGCGCAGTCGCTGGCGGAGGACGCGGAGGGGCTCTCGTTCCGGCCGGTGTGTCATCCGGATGCGAGCGGGCACTACGGCGACACGGTGGACCGCTCGAAGCTGCCGCCGGTGAGCGGGCAGGCGGCGCTGGTGCGCGAGATCGCCGTCGCCAAGGTGGAGGCGATGGCGCGGCATCGCGACGCGATCATCGCGGCGGTGGAGAAGACGCTGCCCGACGCGATGCGCGACCCGTTCCAGGCGCTGACGAAGCGTATGATCCCGCTCTACACGGACGGCACGGTGCCAGATGCGACGCGCGCGCTGGCGGCGATCCTCGCGCGGCTCGGGGACGATCCCGACGCGCCGCCGGGCACGGCGCGGCTACTGGCGGAGAAGGGCTACTCGCCGTACGCGAGCGCCACGGGCTTGCCGCGCGCGTTCTCGGCGTACCCGCGATCGGTGGATCTGACGCAGAAGGCCCTGGCGCTGGTCGCGCCGTACTCCGATCCGGCGGACACCACTTCGGCGCCGGGTCCGGCCCACGCCGCGCTCGCCAAGCTGCTCGAGGCGGCGGGGCACACGCTGGCGTCGCACCACGCCACGCCGCTCGGTCCGGCGGTGATCGAGATCGCGCCGGGCGTCATCGAGCGCCCGCGCTCCACCAGCGAGCTCTTGTACGCGCTGCAGAGCACGGAGGATCCGGCGCTCGCTTCCGGGGGACCGCCGATCTTGTTGGTCCGGCGCGATGAACGCGGGTTGGCGCTGCCCACGACGATCGTGGACGCGGATCATGACGGCTACGCGGACGCGGCGGTGACCGGCTTTCCGGACCTGCCGTCGCCGTTCCCGGCCCTGTCCATGCCCGACGGCAAGCGCGACGCGCTCGGGCGCGTCGACATCTGGCAGTACATCGACGCCGATCGCACGCTCGGCGCCGATACGCTGCGCCGCGTGGGTGCGTTGGCCGCGCCGGGCGACGCGTCCAATCCGTCGGACTTGCTCGCGCTCGTGCTGGGAGCGGAGCCGTTGCTCGGCGATCGGGTGGACGCGAGCAAGCACTACGATGACGGCGCCACGGTGTCGTTCAAGGGCTTCGACACGAGCACGAGCCCGGTCTTCGAGTTGGTGAACGCGCTGGCGATGCTGCTGCGCGATCCGCGCGTGCTCGATCTACTTCAATACTCGGTGAAGCTCGGCGGGAAGGCGCCGGACGCGCTGGCGCGCGTGGTCGCCGCGGCGAACGAGGTCGCGGATCTGAAGGCGAACAAGTATCCGGACCTGCACCTGCCCGACGGCGCCACGTTCTGGGACGACATGCAGGAGCTGTTCGGCGAGATCGCGCACGAGCCCGGCTTGATGGAGGATCTGATCCGCAGCCAGCTCGACCCGGACTCCGATCTGGCCACCGAGGTGTACCCGAAGTTCCTGACGTTCAAGGACGCGTTCACCTACGACCCGGCGGATGTGAACGGCCCGCCCTTGAACCTGACGGTGCTCGACGCCCAGGGCAAGCCGACCCACGCCGATCCCCAGACGCCGGTGGATCGCAGCAAGGCCGAGGTCGGGGAAAACCGCAGCATCCTGCACCGGATGATGTTCATGACCCACGAGACCATGGGCGTGACCCTCTGCAACAAGGAAAGCGCCGTGGTGCACGCGAAGGACGTGCCCGGGGCGGGGGACACGGACTATCCCGATGGCATCAACGTGATTGGCCCGCTGCACGCGTGCCAGGTCACGCGCATCGATGACGCCGGCGCGTTGTTCGTCGCCGCCACCGCGGGCATGGCGGAGATCGAGATCCGCGATCCGGCGCTGGCCAACGCCGCCAGCGATCACGTGCAGGAGGTGTCCACCGGGGTCACGGGCATGACGTTGCACCCGACGGCGGGCGCGCTGGTGCGCTTCAACAGCGTGGAGTTCGTGGACTTCGGCGACCCGACGTCGCCGTCGTTTCCGCCGCCGCCGGAGCCGACGCTGTCGTACTTGAAGGATCTGCTCGACGTGCCGGCGACCACGCGCTGCCCGCTGACGCCCGTCAAGGACCCCTTCGACGGTACGATGGTGCCGACGCGCACCTGCGCGAAGCGCGCGGACACGTTCTGGGGGCGCTGGGGCACCACCGCCATGGCGCTCGATCACTTCGACTTCTTCCGCGCCGGGCGACCGCTGGCGCGGGCGTTCGCGCGTCACGGCCGGCCGGACTTGCTGGCCAAGCTGTTCGACACGCTGCGCCGGCACTGGCCCGGCGACGAGGCCGACGCCGACGAGTGCCCGCCCGGCGCGAAGCAGGGCGACGCGGACTTTTGCTCGAAGGCCGGCCTGGTCCGCTACGAGCCGTTCCTGGCCGACGTGTTCGCGACCGACCTGTTGCCGGCGCTCCGCAATCTGTCGGTCGCCGCCGACGGGCTGACGATCGCGTCGCACGTCGACGGCGGACCGGTGGACGGCCCTCGTGTCGTCGGCGAGCTGCTCGCCGGCGCGCTCGATCCCGCCGCCGCGAAGGCGCGCGGCGTGACGGACGCCGTGGGCCACGCCGGAGCGACGCGCGGTGACGGCACGCCGGTGGCGCAGACCACGCCGGTGCGCCTGGTGTTCGACGCGCTCGATCAGTTCGACGCGCGCTTCGCGGCGCAGCCCGACAAGAAGGCGCTGTGGGACCGCGGCCGGAAAGCGCTGGTCGATCAGCTCTTCGCCACCGAGGGCAGCGGCGCGAACGCCCACTGGAAGTACCCGGGGACGTCGATCTCGTCGATCAAGCTCGCGCAGCTGCTGGGCGAGCAGATCGCGGCGCACTGCCCGGCGTACTGGCAGCAACCGGTGGACACGAACGCGAAGTGCGCCTGGGTCGACACGCAGCTGATGGCGGACGTGAAGGACGCCCTGGGCGGTCCGCTCGTGGCTTCCCTGGTCGATTTGGTGGACGCGTTCACTGCCGACGCGGACGCGCGGGTCGAGCTCGAGAAGTTCACGGCCTACCTGCTCGACGGCTCGAACCCGGACGCGTTCGCGGCGCTCGTGTCCACGCTCGTGGACGCGCCGATGGCGCTGAACGACGACGCCGTGGGGCAGCCGCTGATGCGCGCGCTCGCGCCGGCGCTCGAGCCCGGCACGCCGGATCAACCCGCCGCCTACGATGCGCTGCTGCGCCTGCTCACGCGCACGACCTCCGACCAAATCGATCCCGATCGCGTGATGAACCAGGTGCTCGCCAACCTGTACACGCCGATGGGGCCGGGCGAGCCCGCGCCGGTGCAGGTGTTCGCCGACGCGGTCGGCGACATCCAGCGCTACGACTCGTCCCAGGCGTCCGTGCTCGCGCCCGGCGACGTGCCCGTCGCGTCGAACGGCATCCACCACTTCCTGACCGACAAGACCACCGGTCTGGAGCAGCTGTACACGATTCTCCATGAGCTCCAGAAGTAGCCACACCGTCTTCGCCCTGGCGCTGCTCGTCGCGGGCTGCGGCTCCGGCGCCGCGGGCTTCGTGCAAGCGTCCGGGGGCGACGGTGGCACGCCGTTCCTCGATGCGGGCTGGGACGCGCCGGTCGCGCCGTTGCCGGACGTGGACGCGGGCGCCGACGCGAGCGCGCCTGCCTGCACGCTGAACGTCCCCGCCGATCAGCCGACGATCAAGGCGGCGGTGGACGCCGCGCAGGACGGCGACGTGATCTGCGTCGCCGCCGGGGACTACGACGACGCGATCTTCCTCGGCGCGGGGCGCAGTTTGACGCTGCGCGGCGAAGCGGGGGCGAAGTGGGGCGGGCAGGTCGTCGCGACGAAGGCGCCGGGCGCGGGCAAGACGCTGGTGATCGAAGGCTTCACGCTCGGCTGCGCGACGGAGAACCTGCGCTTCAGCGCGCCGGATGGACGCATCGAGATCCGTCACGTCGTGTTCGACAACAGCTGCGGCGTCGGGCTCGACGTCTCGAACTTCGGACAGCCCGGCGCGCCGACGTTCCTGCTCGAGAAGAACGACGTCCGCGCGGGCACGCTCGCGTTCGACGAGTCGGATCCGGGCGATGGATCGAGTGCGCGGGTCGTGGTCAAGAACAGTCTGTTCACCGGCGGCGCGAACATCACGCTGGCCACCGACTCCGCGTGGATCAGCTATGCGGTCGCGGGGAACACCTTCGATCTCGATCCGGGCAACGCACTGCTGCTCATGGGCTTCGGCGCCGAGGGCGGCAAGGGCTCACTGATCTCGAACAACATCCTCCACGGCGGTACGGACGCCGTCGCGTGCAACAGCTGCAGCGCGCTCGGGCTCGAGCACAACGTCGTCTGGACCGGCAACGACCGGGAGACGTTCAAGCTGCCGCCGACGAACCTCGCCGCCGATCCGCTGTTCGCGAGCGCGACGGACCGGCACCTGATCGGCTGGTCGCCGGCGATCTCGTTCGGCACGCGCGCCGGCGCGAGCGACGCGGATTCTCGATCTGCCCGACGACATCGACGGCAGCCCGCGCCCGACGAACGTCATCGACGTCGGCGCGTACGAGTACCGCTGATCACGTGCGGCGCAGCCGCTCGAGCTCCGTTTCCAGCTCGGCCACGCGTCGTTCGGCCGCGTCCGCACGGCGCGCTTCCTCTTCCGCACGGCGCGCTTCCTCTTCCGCACGGCGCGCTTCCTCTTCCGCACGGCGCGCTTCCTCTTCCGCACGGCGCTCGGCTTCCGCCACCCGGTCCAGCGCACCGGCCAACAGCGACTCCGCCCGCGCGGCCAGCTCTTCGAGCTCCGGTACGACCGCCGTTCCCATATACAGCCGGAGACGCTCGCCCTCCAGCGCCAGATCCAGTCCGAGCACGCGGGACGGCCAGCGTCCGCCTTGTGGAACGATGCGGTCGTACACGCGGGCGTCCGACGAAGGCAGCGTGTAGCCGACGAGATGATTGTTGCGGCGGTCGTAGATGAAGTACTCGAGGATGCCGAGACGCGCGTAGAGCTCGACGTTCCGCTCCATGTCCTTGCGGTCATCGCCGCGATAGAGCACCTCGATCGCGAGGTCGAGCCCCTTGCCTTCGACGCTGGTGACCCACCTGTCTCGCTCGTGCGCCTCGACGTCGAGCACAGCGAACAGGTCCGGCGCGAACAGGCGCTCGCCCGGGTAGTAGACGGGCAGGTTCGACGACAGGTACACGCGTCGCCCGACGCGCTTGAAGAACGCGTCGAGCGCGCCGAGCGGCCCGTCCTTGGCCTTGCGGTGCCGATCGCCCTCCGGAGGCAGCGCCGACTCGATCTCCGACGGCAGCGCGTCCACCCACTGCCGGCGCTCGTCCTCGCTGAGCTCCGCCCACACCTCTTCCGAAGGCGCGCGCGGGTCGTCGGGATCGACGTCGATGGCGTGGCGAGTCGTCATGCTCGCTGGAAATGTAGCATGCCGCCACGCGGGATACCGCGCCGGCGCGGTATCCCGCGGTCCGTCAGAACGTCATGCCGCGGACGTCGGCGCAGGTCGTGGTGTCCGGCACGCGGATGCTCACGAGCTTGCTCGTGCCCACGGGCTGGAAGACGGGCAGGTTGTTGTCGAGAAAGGTGGTCTGGGTGTCGTTGCAGTCGGCGCCGCCCTGTACGTGGCACCAGACGTTGTGCGATTCGATCTTGAGGCCCGCCGTGTTGACCTTGCCGTCGAGTCGATCGCAGCTCGTGCCCACGCCGGAAAGGCCGGTGACAACGCGCGAGACGACGGCGAGCTTGTCCGCGTGCTGCGTCGCGATCACGTTGAGCTGCGGATTCGAGTAGTTCGCGCTCTGGCCTGCGACTGGTCCGGTGCGCGGGATCACGGTGATGCCGGGCTTGCCGTCGCCGTCCTGGTCGTCCAGGTACTGCTGGATACCGGCCAAGTCCGGCCAGGCCGTGCTGTCGGGCAGGTTCTTGATGCCCATGGTGAGCCCCACCGGCGCGATCGTGAACGTGTCGCCCGGGTGGATGCCCGGCGGGCTCGCCGGCGTGATGGTCGAGATCATCGTCGCCGACGGCAGACCGCCGTTGTCGAACACCGCGGTCGGGAAGTCGACGCCGGTCCACGCGTTCAGGATGGTCTTGAACGGCGGAAGCACGGTCATGCAGCTGGTGCCGGTGTCGGCCGCCTTGAAGTTCGCGAGGTCCATCACCCGCTTGCTGATCAGCCACTGCTTCAGCTTGCCGGAGCCCTGCGCGATGGTCGCGCTCTTCCACTGCACATCGATCTCGATGTAGGTGGCCCAGGTGCCGGTGAGGTCGCAGCCCGCGCCGGCGCCGGCGGAGCCGCCGCTGCCCGACGTGCCGCCGCTGCCCGACGTGCCGCCGCTGCCCGACGTGCCGCCGCTGCCCGCGCCCGCGCTGCCGCCGGTCGCCATGCCCGCGCCGCCGCCGGTCGCCATGCCCGCGCCGCCGCCGGTGCCCGAGCCGGCAGTGCCCGCGGTGCCGCCGGATCCGCCCGTCGCGCCGGTGCCGCCCGTCGCGCCGCTCCCGCTCGAGCCGCCGCTGCCGTCGCTCGAGCCGCCACCACACGCCGCAAGCGCGAAGCCGGCCGCGACTGGAACCCACAAGTATCGTCCCGGATCGATCATCGAGCGCCCTCCTGATTGACGACGATCAGGTTACCAGAAAAGGGCGCCAAGTTGAACGGGCAGCCGGCCCGCGGTGGAAATCCGCTACCAACCGCTGGACTCCGTGACGCGCGGGCGGTCGAACGCGTACGCCACGCCGAGGCCGATCAGCGTGGCGCTGGCGCGGTAGGTGCCGGCGTTGACACGATAGGGAAAGTCCGGCGGATTCGCCTTCACCGGGTTCGTCGGCACGATCGCCGCGTCGGTGGTGGCGACCTCGACCGTCGGGGCGACCAGCTCGGCGAGCAGCAGATCGAAGCGCCAGTGGCCGGTGTGCAGGCCCGCGCCGACGGACAGCACGACCTTGTCCACGTCGAACGCGGACACGTTCAGGTACTCCGGCGGCACCGCCGAGCGCTCGTACATGGCGCCGGCGCGCAGGGCGAGGTTGGCCTGCGCGCCGATGCGCGCGAGGTGCTCGCCGCCCACGCGCACCGAGAGCGAGTCGCGGAAGTGACGCTGGAGGGCGATCGGCTGGAGCGCGAACGAGTCGGGGAAGTTCTGCACGCCGACCAGACGGATGTCCTTCGGCGTGACGTCGATGCGATCGTGCATGCTCCAGTGCTCGAGCACCCACGCGAGCTCGACGCGTGTGCGCTTGATACCCCGGTATTCGACGCCGAAACGCACGTTCCATGGCAAGCGCAGATCGACGTCGGCGTCGTTGCCCGACTGCCGAGCGTCGTAGAACGTGGGCGCCGTCGGCAGCGCGAGATCGAGCTTGCCGTGCGCGTGGACGTAGTACGGAAGCTGCAGAGCGCCGCCCACGCGCACCTTGTCCGACGGCGCCCAGATCGCGCCGAGGTTGCCGCTGGGCGCGAAGATCGGGCCGGCCGTCAGCTTCGCCTCGGTGTCGTAGTCCGACTGCTCCTGCGCGCACAGCAGCCGATCCTGCGGGCACGACGAGAACATCACGTCGGTCGCGAGCGACCCGACCAGCGCCTCGAAGCCCGCGCCCAGGGCGAAGTGCCGGCTCGGCTTCCACGCTGCCCACAGCCCGGGCGTCAGCAGCAACGACCCGGACGTGTTCAGGAGCGAGTAGCGCTGCGGCGCGGGCCCGCCGTCCGCGGAGCGCGGCCACGCGCCGGTGGCCGCGTACGGCGCGCCGACGCCCAGCGCGATCGCGAAATGGTCGCCTACCGGCGTCGCGAACGCGAGCGTCGGGATGGCGAGCGCCGGCGCCGACGCGTGTACCGTCGGGAACGTCTGGTCGAACTGCGCGCCGGTGGGCGCGCCCGTGTTCGGATCGAGCTGCCGCGTGCGGAGCTTGCGCGTGTACGAGCCCGTGAAGTCGATCCACGTCGCGTCGAACAAGAGCTGCTTGCCCGAGAACGCGATGCCCGCCGGATTGTAGAACACCGCCCCTGGGTCGTCGGCCCCGGCCACGAACGCGCCGCCGCGCCCCATCGGCCTGACGCCGCGATCCGTCAGGAACAGCCCGGCGCCGTGCGCGGCCGGCGCCGCGCCGAGAAGCGCACCGGCTATCAGCGCCGCGACTGCCGTTCGTTCGCCCACCGCGCGACAAGTAGAGCGCGAAAGGGACGGCGCACGTCAAGATCAATGATGCCGGTCCGTATCCGATCGCTACAGAGGCAGTACCAGATACGTCTGCGCGGCCCACAGGATGTCCCAGTTCACGGGCGGCGTGTCGATCTGCTCGTTCTGCTGGTACTTGGTCTTGAAGAAGAAGAACGTCGCGCCGCCGCCGCTGACGCTCATGCCGAGCAGGAGCGTCGGGCGCGTGCGCAGCAGCGGCAGCAGGTAGCCGACGGTGACGTTGCCCTGGACGAAGCCGATGTACGTGTTGTCGGCGACGGCCTGGTTCAGCGTCAGGTCGCTGAGCAGGCGGACCTCGCCCAGGCCGCCGATGGCGGAGAAGTCCACGAAGAACTTGTCGGGATCCTCCGGCGTGGTGAGGCCGATGGCGATGCCGGCGCCGCGGAAGCGTGCGTCGAAGATGTACTTGTCGAGCACCGCGTCGCCGACGTTGAACTGGTACGGCTTGACGAACTGCACGACGCCGAGGCCCACGTAGAACGGCGGGACGTTGGTGCTCGGCGCGCCGATCAGGCCGGCGTTCTGCGGGTTGTACTTGCCGGCGATGACGAAGCTCTCGTACGAGCTCGTCATGTGGAGCGGCGCCTGCGTGAGCGGGAAGTTCGTCTCCGGATCGTTCTGGCTGGCCGAGCGCGGGATGATCCGCACCGGCGAGCCCGGGGTCGCGGTGGTGTCGAAGGCGCGGGCTTCGTAGCGCACGTAGGGCTCGATCACGAACTTGATCGGGAAGCCCACGGCGCCCAGCAGCCACGCCGCCTTCGGGATGTAGCTGCCGGCCTGTGCGGCGACCGCGGCGCTGTCCGTACGCGGCGCCGACAGCGCCGTGGACTCGTAGAAGCCACGCTCGAGCGTGAGCAGGTTGAAGAACTTCGCGCGCATCCCGATCGACCACGTGAAGTAGCCGCGCGTGGCCACGGACACCGTCGGATACTGCTGTGGATACCAGCCGTGGTAGCCGGCGCCGATCTGCGGATCGAGCTGTAGATCCTTGCCGATCACGCGCAGCGGCAGGGACGGCGTGTGTACCTTCTCCTTCTCCGGCGCCGGGCCCGGTGGCGGCGCGGGGGCGGGCTGCCAGTGCTGGATCGGCGGCGGCGGCGCCGGATGGTGCGGAGGCGGCGCGCTGCGCTTGTGCGGCTGCGTGTGCTCTTCGGCGTGCTTGCGGACGGCGTCGCCGATGGTACCCGCGGCGGCGGGCGCCGGCACCAGCAGCAGCGCCACGGCGCCGACCGCTCGCCCCCACCGCGCCACCGGAGTCATGACCGCCTGCAGTGTCGCATGAAGATGCGACCACGCGCTCGGGATTGTGATGCCGGTCCGGCGCGGAATCCCCACGCCGCGCCGCGCTACGAGCGCTCGCGGCCGCGCTGTTCCGACGCCTCGTGGCGGGCCCGGATCTCCTCGACCACCGTCTCCAGGTCGTCGATGGCGCGGAGCTTGTTGCCGTCGATGTAGGCCTGGACGCCGTCGAGCGCGACCAGCGCCAGGCTCGTGTTCACGCCCCGGGCCGCCAGCGTGTGCGCGACATCGGGCGTCTTCAGCACCGCCTGGAGCGCGGAGAACAGTTCGCGGAGGGCGGCGTCGGCGTTCTTCTCGGCCATCGCCAGGGAGCTAACGACGATCGGCCGCGCCGGCAAGGTGCCCTGCGTTTCCGCGCCGGACCGGCATCAAATGATATCGTCCCGGCCCGGAGGACGCGGGCCTTGGACTCGAAGCCGAAGAACGCGACGTGGGGCTGGTACCTGCTCTTGGTCGTACCGTTCGTCGCGACGCTGTGGGTGCCGTTCTACAACCGGCTCGAGCCGTCGTTCGCCGGCTTTCCGTTCTTCTACTGGTACCTGTTCCTGTGGATCGGTATCGGCGCGGTGATCACCGCGGTCGTGTACCTTGCGACGAGGGATCCGGGCTAGCCGATGATCAACTGGCCGGCGCTCGTCGTCTTCATCCTGCTGTTCGGGCTCGTCACCGTGCTCGGCTTCGTCGCGGCGGGCTGGCGCCGCGGCGATCTCGATCAGCTCCACGAGTGGGGGCTGGGCGGGCGGCGCTTCGGCACGCTGGTTACGTGGTTCCTGCTCGGCGGCGATCTGTACACCGCGTACACGTTCATCGCGGTGCCGGCGCTGGTGTACGGCGCGGGCGCGCTCGGCTTCTTCGCCATGCCGTACACCATCATCGCGTACCCGTTCGTGTTCATGGTGATGCCGCGGCTGTGGAGCGTGTCGAAGAAGCACGGCTACATCACCGCGTCGGATTTCGTGCGCGGGCGCTTCGGCAGCCCGACGCTCGCGCTGGTGGTCGCGCTGACGGGCATCCTGGCGACGATGCCGTATATCGCGCTCCAGCTCGTCGGTATCCAGGTCGTGGTCGCCGCCATGGGCGTCGAGGGGCAGGGGATCATGGCCGACATGCCGCTGATCGTCGCGTTCGTGATCCTCGCGGCCTACACCTACAAGAGCGGCCTGCGCGCGCCGGCGATGATCGCCGTCGTCAAGGATCTGATCATCTACATCACGGTGCTGGCGGCCGTGATCGCGATTCCGGCCAAGCTCGGCGGCTACGCCCACGTGTTCGCGGCCGTGCCGGCGCAGAAGCTGATCTTGCCGCCGCCGAAAGACGGCAACCTCGGCATGTACAGCGCGTTCGCGACCCTCGCGTTCGGCTCGGCGATGGCACTGTTCCTGTATCCGCACTCGGTCACCGGCGTGCTGAGCTCCAGCTCGCGCAACGTGATCAAGCGCAACACCGCGCTGCTTCCCGCGTACTCGCTGCTGCTCGGGCTGATCGCCCTGCTCGGCTACATGGCGATCGCGTCGGGCGTCGACAAGGCGCCCGCCTACGCCGCCGGCTTCAAGCAGTACGGCGCGAACTACGCGGTGCCCGCGCTGTTCCTCGACACGTTCCCCGCGTGGTTCGCCGGCTTCGCGTTCGCCGCCGTTGCCATCGGCGCACTGGTGCCGGCTGCGATCATGAGCATTGCCGCCGCGAACCTGTTCACGCGCAACATCTACAAGGAGTACCTGCGCCCCGGGTGCACCGACAAGCAGGAAGCCGGTATGGCCAAGCTGGTCAGCCTGGTGGTCAAGGTCGGCGCGCTCGGTTTCATTATCTTCCTGCCGCAAAAGTACGCGATCACGCTCCAGCTCCTCGGCGGCGTGTGGATCCTGCAGACGTTTCCCGCGCTCGTGATCGGCCTCTACACCGGCAAGCTGCACCGCTACGGGCTGCTCGCGGGCTGGGCCGCAGGCATGACGCTCGGCACGTGGATGGCGTCGACCAAGGCCTTCAAGTCCACGATCTTCGCCGTGCACCTGGGCTCGCTGACCGTGCCCGGCTACGCCGCCCTGTGGTCGGTGCTCGTGAACCTCGTCGTCGCCGCGCTCGTCACCGGCCTGCTCTCGGCGCTCGGCGTCGCGCGTGGCAAGGACGAGACGTCGCCGGACGACTTCCTCACCGACGCCGCGCCCGAGCTCGAGATCACGCGCCCCGCGCCCGCCGACGAAGCCGCCTGATCTCTGGTTTGCCGGTCGGGCGCGGAACCCCGCGAGGCAACCGCTGCGCGGCGCCGGCGCTGCGCCGCAAGGATTTCGCTGTCGTGGCGGTGGATGCGTCTGCCGCGCGCGCACGGTTCTTGCTCCTCCCAGCGCAGCGAAAGACAGGCCATGCTCTACCACCTCCGTCGTCGCGATCTCCGGCGCCTGCGCAAGATCGGGTCGTCGTTCAACCCGACGTTCACTGGCGCTGAGATGCTCATCGCCAGCTACCGCACCGATCCCGACGTGGTCGCGCGCATCCTGCCGCGCCCACTCGCCGCTCCGCGCGAGCCGCGTGCGGTAGCGTTCGTCGCGCGCTACCCGCAGACGAACTTCGGCCCGGCGTACAACGAGGGCGCGCTGTTCATCCAAGCCAAGCGCGGCCGCGAGCGCGGCCTGTACTGCCTGGCGATGCCCGTGGACGACGACATGGCGATGGTCGGCGGCCGCGAGCGCTTCGGCTTCCCGAAGAAGATGGCCGAGCGCATCTCGCTCGAGGTCGCCGGCGCGCACTGGACCGGCAGCGTGGTCCGCAAGGGAACCGAGCTGCTGCACATCGAGGCAGATCTGGACACCGAGGTCCGGCCCGGCGATCTCGCCGCGTTCGGAAACGAGCAGCGCGACGATCACGGACGCCCGCGCTTCGACGTCGTCTCGCTGTTGTTCAAGTCCCCGCCGTCGCCCGACGGCAAGGGCTTCGACTACCTGCCGCGTCTGGTGCGCCAGGTGACGGAGTTCAAGCCGCGAGCGGATCTGCGTCGCGGCAAGGGACGCATCGTCGTGAGGTCGTCGCTCTGGGATCCGCTCGGCGACGTCCTGGTTCTCGACAACGCCATCACGTGCTTCGGCGGTACCTTCGACAATACAATGCTGCCCGGTCGGGTCGTCCAGCGCGTGTGGAACGCGTGGCGCTTCGTGCCGTATTCGCTCTTCAAGAGCGACGTGGTCCCGGTGCTGCTCGGGTGGACCGGCGCGAACAGCGGTCAGGTGCACTCCGCCGAGCGAGCCGGGCCGCCGGCGGGGTCGCCGGACCTCTTCCACCTCGCGGGCTGACGCGCGGCGCGGCGTGGTACCTTCAGCCGATGCGCCGCGCGACGTACCTGGCAGCGGCTCTGTGCGCGGTCGCCTGCTCGCGCGGCCACGTCTGCGACGGCGGCGAGCTCTCGCTCGCGAAGACTTCCGCAGCCGAGCGTACTGCGCTCGCGCGCATCTCCGCCCAGTGCAACCCGCTCAGCGTCGCGGCGCGCGACAAGAGCGGCGCGGCGTTGCCGTTGTCCGATCCGGCGTGGACGACGAAGGTTCAGAGCGTCCGCATCGGTGCGGGTCAGGCGCCGTTCGAGCACGTGGTCATCGACGGCAAGAACGTGCTCGTGCTGCTGAACGAGTGACCGCGCTCAGCGCGTGCGCACGATCACGTGGAAGCCGGCCTTCGTCTCGACCACGTACGACAGCTCGTTGACGTCGAGGGCGAACGCGGCGTCGGCGAAGGCCGGATCGAGATCGCCGCGCTTCACGTCACCGAGCCCGCCGTGCGTGGCGCCCGGCGCGTCGCTGTATTTCTCCACCGTGGCGTCCCACTCCGCGCCGCCTTGCAGCGCGTGGAGCGCGTCGAGCGCGCGCAGACACGCCTGCTCGCGCGTGCGCGTGATCGACGCGTCGGCGTGCGGCGAGTCCTTGTCCCGCACCAGGATGTGCGCGACTTCGATGCTCTCCGGCGCGCCGGGCTTCGGGTGTCGCGCTGCGCTCGCCTGGGCGACGCACTTCGCGCCGGGCGAGTCGGGCGCGGCCGGCGCAGCCGGGGTGTTGGTGGGTTTGGCCGTCGCAGGACCGCAACCGGCGATCGCGGCGACAACCAGAAGAGACAGCGCACGCATGGCGCGCAGTCTACGTCGCGGTGGCGCACCGGCGCGCTCGTCGTGCTTGCTGGGCGCTGGGCGGGGCCGGGGTGGGCGCGCAGGCGCGGAATCTTCCGCGATCTGGCGTTGGCGCGAAACGCGGTTCCCGCGCCGCGGAGACAATAAAATATAGTAATAACAGCTTATTATGTGCCAGGTGCGAAAAATGATTTGCACATGGCTTCCGCTGGTATTACCAGTATCGGCAAGTGGAAATACCAGTGGATTGACGCATGGCGGCAAGCGGTTCCAGAAAGCGGGCGGTGGAGACGACGGCGGATCGGCTGCGCGCCGGCATCCTGGCCGGCGAGCTCAGCGCCGGCAGCGACCTGCCCGGCGAGCGCGGCCTCGCGGAGCGGCTCGGTGTGAGCCGGCTCACGCTGCGTTCGGCGATCGCGCGGCTCGAGACGGAAGGGCTCGTACACTCGGTGCACGGCTCCGGCACGCGCGTGCTCGACTACCGCGAGACGGGGGGCGTCGATCTGCTCGGCTACCTCGCGACGCAGTCGATGGAAGGCGGCACGGTGCCCCTCGATCTGCTCGGAGACCTGATGGAGCTCCGTCGCATGGTCGCGGTCGAGCTGCTCGCGCTGGTCGCGACGCGCGCCACGGACGCGGAGCTCGACGAGCTCGCCGATCACCTGGCCTGGCAGCGCACGCTCGCCGGCGAGCCGGAGCGCTTCATGGAAGCGGACCTGCAGTTCGCGCGGAAGGTCGTACGTGCCGGCCACAACCTGGCGCTCGAGCTGCTCTACAACACCGTGGTCCGGCTGATCGCCTCGCAGCCGGGCATGCAGCTCGCGTTCTCGTCGAACGTGACGCAGACGCTCGCGGTCTACCAGCGACTGCTCGAGCTCGTGCGCACGCGCGAGCCGCGGCGCATCGCGCGCGTCGCGCGACGCATCCTCCAGCACCTCGATCGCGCGACGCTCGCGCGTATCGCCCAGCTCATGACCTGATCGGAAAGGAACCAGACCAATGCTTGCCTTTGAAGAACGTTGGGCCGTCGCCGTGCTCGCCGAGTTCGCGCCCGCGGGCGGACCGGGGTTTTCGCCGCGTGAGGGCGAAGTGGACTACCTCGGCGCGCTGCGCGGGATGATGCGCGCTTCGACGCGCACCGCCGCTCTCGGCCTGCGCCTCGCGCTGTGGATCACGGCGCTGGCGCCGTTGTGGCTGCTGGGCAAGGTGCAGACGTTCCGCGGCATCGCGCGCGAGCGGCGCACGGAGATCCTGCAGCGGCTGCTCAATCACCGCTTCTACATCGTGCGCGAGATGGTGCTGGTGCTGAAGATGAGCGCTTGCTTCGCCCTGTTCCGCGTCGGTTCGCTGCGCGAACGCTCGCGCTACGAGAGCCCGAAGCGTCTGCCGATGCTGGGGGACAGGCCATGAAGACGACGCTGGTCGACGACGCGGACTTCGTCATCGTGGGCACCGGCGCGGGCGGCGCGACCGCCGCGCGCGTGCTGACGGCCGCGGGCTACTCGGTGGTGCTGCTCGAAGAAGGGCCGCACCTGCTTCCCGGAGGAGCGGCCGACGGCGTTGCTCGACGCGATGAGCGCAGCGGTGCGCGACATGGGCACGCAGACGACCATCGGCGCGACTCCGATGCCGCTCCTGCAGGGACGCATCGTCGGCGGCAGCACGGCGATCAACTCCGGCATCATCTGGCGCATGCCCGACGACGTGCGCGAGGACTGGACCGAGCGCTTCGGCCTCGGCGAGCTGGTGGACGCTGCCGAGCAAGAGCGCATCTACGGCATGCTCGACGCCGAGCTCGAGGTCGCCGAGACCGCGCGCGAGGTGCGCGGCGGCAACAGCCACAAGATGGAAGAGGCGTGCCGCATTCTCGGTCTGCCCGGCAAGCCGATCACGCGCAACGCCCGGCGCTGCAAGGGCCGCGCGCGCTGCCTGCAAGGGTGCCCCGAGGAAGCGCGCCAGAGCATGGACGTGAGCTACATCCCGCGCGCGGTTCGCGCCGGTGCGCGGCTGCACGCGCAGTGCCGGGCGCAGAAGGTGATCATCGAGGACGGGCGCGCAGTCGGCGTCAGCGGCGAGCAGCTCGATCGCGAACGGCGGGTCACCGGCCACTTCGAGGTGCGCGCGCGCCGCGGCGTCATCATCGCCGCCGGTGCAATCCACACGCCGGTGCTGCTGAAGCACGCCGGCGTCGCGGGGCCGGTGGGCGAGCGCTTCCAGGCGCACCCGGGGTCCGCGGTGGTCGGACGTTTCGCCGATGTCATCGACATGGGCTTCGGCGCGACGCAGGGCTACGAGGTTCCGATGCGCGCCCAGCGCTTCAAGATCGAGAGCCTGTCGCTGCCGCCGGAGATGCTGGCGACGCGCTTGCCCGGCGCCGGCGCCGAGTGGCAGGAGCGCCTGGCCGAGCTCGATCACTTCGCGCAGTGGGTGGTGCAGGTGCGCATGCGCGCCCACGGCCGCGTGAGCGTCGGCTGGGGCGGCAAGCCCGTCGTGCGCTACGAGCCGCTCGCCGAGGATCTCGCGACGATCCAGCGCGCCCTGGCCCTGATCTGCAAGATGATGTTCGCGGCGGGGGCGACCGAGGTGTATCCGGGCATCGCGCGCTTGCCGGAGGTGCTCCACGATCCGTCCGAGGTCGCGATCATCGAGAACGCGTCGATGCGCCGCGCCGACGTGCACATGATGGCCTCGCACCTGTTCGGCACGGCCTGCGCCGGTGCCGACCCGCGCACCAGCGTCGTCGGCCCGGACCTCGAGTGCCACTCGCTGCCCGGCTTGTTCGTCATGGACGCCAGCGTGTTCCCGACGAACCTCGGCGTGAACCCGCAGCACTCGATCATGACCGTGGTGTGGCGCGCCGCCGAGCAGCTCGCGAACCGCGCCCGCGACACCGCCGTGGCCTGAGCTCCAAGGGAAGGGATGCCGGTCCGGCGCGGAAGCGCGCGCCGACCGGCCGATCCGCGGCGGTGGCTGCCGTGGCGAGCGGCGCCCTGCGACGCCCGCTGCGCAGCGTGAAGATCGCGCCGCCGGGGCGGGCGCTTGACAGATTCTAGATATGACTATAGATATATCTGTACGACGCATCGACAAGATGGGTCGATTCAATGGAGAAATGAACGAGATGTTCTACGAAGAAGAAGACGCCCTGCGCCGGTTCGCGGCGGTAGGGCGCGGGCGTGGCGGCCGCCATCGCCGCCATCATGGCGGTCGCGGCCCGGGCGATGGTGGCGGCGACTGGCCGCGCATGTTCGGCGACCGGCCGCAGCGACTCGATCGCGGCACCAGTCGCTTCCTGGTGCTCGACGCGCTCGCGGATGCGGAGCGTCACGGCTACGAGATCATGCAGGAGATCGAGACCCGGAGCCGCGGCGCGTACCGGCCGAGTCCCGGGGTGATCTACCCCACGCTGCAGTTGCTCGACGAGCTCGGCATGCTGCGGGCGATCGATCGCGACGCCAAGAAGGTCTACGCCATCACCGCCGCCGGCAAGGCGGAGCTGGAGGCGCACCGTGAAGAGGTGAAGCTGTTCTACGATCGGTGCGAGGACGCGTCGGGCGGGCACGACGCCGATCTGCGCGAGGTGATGCACCGCGTGCGCCGCGTGCTGCATGCGTTCCGGCGCGCCGCGCGCCGCGGACAGCTGACACCGGCGGTGGTGGCGCAGGTACGCGCGACCCTCGACGGCGTGGCTGCGAAGCTTGAAGCGCTGATCGAGGATTGATTCCGCCCCTCCGCCCTGCACGCCCGCCTGCGCGCGGCAGTACGTGCGGGTCCTCGCAGACTTGCGGAAGCTCCGCCTCGCTCTCTACTGGGTGAACGTGGCGACGAGCGGCACGCCGGCGTCGGCAAGTGCCGCCGACAAGTCGATCTCGAGCGTGTTGCCGGTCACACAGTAGGGGAAGTTGATGCCCTGCCAAGTGAAACTGGTCCCGCTCGTCGTGAAGGGCCCCGACCCGGAACCGGTCGTGGCAGCTTGGGCGGTCCACTCGCAGTGGCAGTCACTGCCTTGGTCGGTGCAAGTTCCCATTGCTCCCGACCCGTACAACGAAATTTGAGCATAGTTGCAACTGTTGAGCGTGAGACAGCTCTTTGGCCCGTCGCTCACGAAATGCTCCGAGGGGACGACGCCCGAAAACTCCATCGTGCCGGTCACGATGATTTGACCGAGCCCCACCTTCCCTTCGTACCAGGAAGTCGTCGAACCAGTGGAAGGGGTGCCACACCCCGGGCTCTTCGCAGCGGTCACTGCCGGCGAACACATCGAGGTTGCCTTCCAGGTTCCGGTCGGGATAGTGCCTCCGCAAGCCTTGAAGCCAGCGATGGTGGCGGTGCAGGCGGCCGACGGCCCCGCAGCGCCGCCGGCTCCGCCCGCGCCGCCGGCTCCGCCAGTCGATGCTCCGGCGGCTCCGCCAGTCGATGCTCCGGCGGCTCCGCTCGATCCGCCCGTCGATGTGCCAGCGGAGCCCCCGGTCGATGCGCCCGCCGAGCCGCCAGCGTTGGTGCCCCCTGCGCCACCGCTGCTCGTTCCGCCGCTGCTCGCGCCGGCCTGGCCGCCGCTTCCGCCCGCGCCGGAGCCGTCGCCTCCCCCGCATGCAATCAGCAGCACCGCAAGCCCGCCCATCACTGACAAGATCCCGAAGTGTTGTCTCACGAGGAAGTCTCCATCGACGCAGCCTAGGTCGTCCGCAAGGCCTTGAACAGTGCGTTGCCACGCGCAGCGCGCCACCGATACCGCGCCGGACCGGCATCGGGCGTCAGGCCCAGCCTTGACCGGGGGGAAGCGGCGTGGTGTCGAAGATCGGTGGACGACGCGCGACGGCTCTCGATCCGCGTGACCGGCGTGGTGCAGGGCGTCGGGTTCCGTCCGTTCGTGTACGGGCTGGCGACGCGCGCGGGGCTCGCCGGCTCGGTGTGGAACGAGGCGAGCGACGTCGTGATCGAGGTCGAGGGCCCGCCGGCGGAGCTCGACGCGTTGGTGGTGGCGCTGCGCACGGCGGCGCCGCCGCTGGCGCGCGTGGAGTCGGTGACGGTGGCGGCGATCGCGCTCGCCGGCGAGCGCGGCTTCCGGATCGTGGCAAGTCGTGGTGCGAGCGGGCGGGACGTGGCGCTGTCGCCGGATGTGGCGACGTGCGACGACTGTCTGCGCGAGATCCGCGATCCGTCCGACCGGCGCTACCGGTACGCGTTCACGAACTGCACGAACTGCGGGCCGCGACTGACGATCATCACCGGCGCGCCGTACGATCGCGAGCGCACGACCATGGCGTCGTTCGTGATGTGCGATCGCTGCCGCGCCGAGTACGACGATCCGCGCGATCGGCGCTTCCACGCGCAGCCGGTCGCGTGTCCGGCGTGCGGACCGCGACTCGCGTTGCGCGACCGATCCGGCGAGGAGATCGCCTGCGAGGATCCGATCGCCGAGACGGCGCGGCGGCTCCTGGGCGGCGGCATCGCCGCGATCAAGGGCCTCGGCGGCTATCACCTCGCGTGCGACGCGCGCAGCGAGGTGGCGGTGGCGGAGCTCCGGCGACGCAAGCATCGCGACGAGAAGCCGTTCGCGGTGATGGTCGCGGACGTGGCGGCGGCGGCGCGCTTGTGCGACGCGACGCCGGAAGACGCCCTGTGGCTCGCGTCACGTGAACGGCCGATCACGCTGATGGAGCGGGGCGCGGGGGGCGATCTGCGCTACGGGCGTCGCGCCGGGGCTTTCGCGGGTGGGCGTGATGCTGCCGTACACGCCGCTGCACCACCTGCTGCTCGCCGCGGCCGAAGGCGCGCCGCTGGTGATGACGAGCGGCAACCGCTCCGACGAGCCGATCGCGTTTCGCGACGAGGACGCGCTCGCGCGGCTCGCGGACATCGCGGACGTCTTCCTGGTCCACGACCGCGCGATCCATATCCGCTGCGACGACTCGGTGGTGCACGGAGGCGTTCCGCTGCGGCGATCACGCGGCTTCGCGCCGGGCACGATCCGGCTCGCGACGCCGCTGGCGCGGCCGGCGCTCGCCGTCGGCGGGCAGCTCAAGAACGTGTTCGCGCTGGGGCGCGGCGACCGCGCGACGCTGTCTGGGCATGCCGGCGATCTCGACGAGCACTCGGCGTACGAGGCGTACGTCGCCGGCATCGCGCACTATGAGCGGCTGCTCGAGATCGCGCCCGGGCTCGTCGTTCACGATCTGCACCCGGATTATGCCTCCACGCGCTACGCCCTGCAGCGCGGGCTCGAGACGCTGGCGGTGCAACATCATCACGCGCATCTGGCTGCGTGCATGATCGACAACGAGCTGACCGGCCCGACCATCGGCGTGGTGTTCGACGGCATGGGCTACGGCAGCGACGGCGGGTTGTGGGGCGGCGAGTGGCTGGTCGGCGACGCCCGCGCGTTCGTCCGTGCCGCGCATCTGCGCGAGGTCGCGCTGCCCGGCGGCGATCGCGCGGCGCGCGAGGGCTGGCGCATGGCCGTCTCGTACCTGCACGCGGCCGGCGCGCCGCTCGTCGTCGAGGGTGCCAGCCCCGACGCCGTTCGCGTGATCGAGCAGATGATCGTCAAAGGCATCAACGCGCCGCTCACGTCGAGCGCCGGACGCCTGTTCGACGCGGTCGCCGCGCTCGCCGGCGTCGCGGATCGCTCGAGCTACGAAGGCCAGGCCGCGATGCGCCTCGAGGCGCTGGCCGCGACCGCGCTTGCGGCGCGGGGACGCTTGCTATCCCTATCCGTTCGTCATCGACGACGACGGAGCGATCGATTGCCGTCAGCTCGCCGTCGCCGTGCAGCAGGACCCGGCCCCGGCGGAGCGCGTCGCCGCACGCTTCCACGTCACGCTGGCGCGCATCGTCGCCGACGTGTGCGTGCGCCTGCGCGACGAGCACGCGACCAGCCAGGTCGCGCTCACGGGCGGCGTGTTCATGAACGCCGTGCTCGCCCAGCTCGCCGCCGAGGCGCTCCGCGACCGCGGGTTTCGCGTGTTCACGCACCGCCGGATTCCGTCGAACGACGGCGGCCTCGCGCTAGGACAGCTCGCCGTGGCCGCCGCGACGCTCGCAGGATGAGGGCGATCGCGCGGCGCCGCTCGAGGCCCGGGCTGCATCACGCACCCCCGGCGCCTGCTTGCCGCGCCCGGATTTCGAGTCCGGCGCCGCCTTATCCGGGTTATCCTGGCGGATAGCGAAGTCAGGGCGGTGGCGTGCCCGGATTTCCGCATCGAAAGGCTCGGCGCGATGAAGAAGGCTCCTGATGTCGGTCCGGCGCGGAACCGCGCGCGCATGCTTGTCGCCGTTGGCGCGCTCGGTCTCGCCGTCGTCTGCCCGTCGCTCGCGCGCGCGGAGCCGGCGCCGGCTGACAAGGCGATGGCCACCCAGCTGTTCGACGACGGGCAGAAGCTGATGGGCGAGAAGAGCTACGCCGCCGCGTGCGGCAAGTTCCACGAGAGCCAGCGCCTCGATCCGCAGCTCGGCACGCAGCTGCACCTGGCCGATTGTTACGAGAAGGCCGGCAAGACCGCGAGCGCGTGGGCGGCGTTCAAGGACGCGACGGAGATCGCGGCCAAGCGCGGCGACGCTCGCGAGAGCGTCGCGCGCGATCGCGCGGCGGCGCTGGAGGCGCGGCTCGCGCGCCTGACGATCCAGGTGAGCGCCGGCGACACGCCGGGCCTCGAGGTGCGTCTCGACGGGGAGGTCATGGGCCGCCCGGCGTGGGGCGCAGCGGCGCCCATCGATCCCGGCGCCCACGCCATCGTCGTGAGCGCGACCGGGCACGAGCCGCGGAGCTACGACGTGACGATCGCCGCCGCGGAACAGAAGACGCTCGCGGTTGCGCTGGGCGCGGCCGTCGAAGCGCCGGCGCCTGCGCCCGCGCCGCCTCCGGTCACCGCGCCGCCGCGCGCGCCCGCGCCGCCGCCGGTCACCGCGCCGCCGCCGGCGGATTGCGGGACAAGCGCGGGCTCGAGCACGAAGACGCTCGGATACGTCATGGTCGGTGTCGGCGTCGTGGGCGTGGCCGTGGGCGCCGTGACGGGCGCGATGGTGCTCGGCAAGAAGAGCACCATCGACAGCGAGTGCGACGCGAACAAGGCGTGCAGCCAGGCGGGCCTGGACGCCGCCGATTCGGCCCGGACGCTGTCGACGGTGAGCACAGTTGGCTTCATCGTCGGTGCGGTCGGCGTCGGCGCGGGGGCGATCTTCATCGTCTCCAGCGGCGGCAACAAAGCGCCGCGGACGGCGCTGACCACGAGCATGGCGCCGGGCGGGGCAGGGGTATCGCTGGTGCGGACGTTCTGATGCGGCGCGCCGTGATCGGACGGTCCGGCGCTTGGGTGACGGCAGCGCGGTTCCGCGCCGGACCGGCATCCCCATCCCCCAGCCGACAGCGGCGGTCGGGGCTCCGCCAGACGGCGCCCATGATCTCGCTGGACGTCGACGACGACGCCCTTGGCGCGATGGAAGGCGCCACGGTCGCGTCGCAGTTCGACGCGGGCGTCGCGTATCGGCTGGAGCGGGTGCTCGGCGTGGGCGGCATGGGCGTGGCGTTCTTCGCCATGCGCGTCGCGCCGGACGGCGAGTCGTCGGTGGTGATGAAGCTGGTGAAGCCGAGCGTCGTGCGCGCGTCGGGGCAAGCCGCGACGCTGCTCGTGAGCAAGGAGGCGGTGGCGCTGGGGCGGCTGAACGAGCGCGTGCCGGCCACGCCGTTCGTGGTGCGGTTGATCGACACGGGCACGGTGGACACGCTGGTCGGCGGACAACCGGTCACGTTGCCGTGGCTGGCGGTCGAGTACGTGCACGGCGGGCCGGAAGGGACGACGCTCGAGGAGCGCGTGAAGTTCAGCGTGCGCTACTCGCAGGCGGCGTTCGATCCGGAGCGCGCGGTCGCGGCGGTGGAGGCGCTCGGCGCCGGCCTGGCGGCGATCCACGAGGTGGGAGTGATCCATCGCGATCTCACGCCGGGCAACGTGCTGTGCTGCGGCGCCGGCGAGGACGAGATCTTCAAGATCGCCGATTTCGGCATCGCGCGGCCGAGCGGCATGGCTGGCGACCTTCGGCGGCGTGGCGCTCGGCACGCCGGGCTACGCCCCGCCCGAGCAGTTCGGCGCGGATCCGGCGTCGATCGTCGCGGCGAGCGACGTGTTCAGCTTCGCGTGCGTGATCTACTACCTGCTGACCGGGGAGCCCTACTTCCGCGTGAACACGCCGGCGGAGGGCGTGGTGACGGTAAGTGCGTCCGGCGCGGCGGCGGCTGACCGACGCGCGAGCGTTGTGCGCCGAGCTGCGCGCGCGCCCGTCGGCGTGTGCGGCGGTGGACGCGGAGCTGGCCCACGCCACGGCGCTCGATCCGCTGCAGCGGCCGCAGAACGCGACGGCGCTCGCGCGCCTGGTGGTCGCGGCGCTGCGTCCGCCGAGCCGGATGCGACCGTCGGAGCGGCACTATCCGAGCCTCGCCGGCAGCCGCCCGACGCTGATGAGCGGATGGCGCTGGACCACGCGGCACAATCCGGGCGACGACGTCGTGGTCCGGCGCGTGTCGTGGGATGGCGACGGGCGCTGTCTCGCCGCGACCGATCGCGGGCTCCGGTTCTGGAACGGGACCGTGTGGCAAGACACGTCGCAGAGCGGCGTGCCGTCACCTGACCACATCCGCTTCGCCCACAAGCTGTCGGCGGGTCAGTGGCTGGTAGGCGGCGCCGGCGGCTATCTCGCGGTGTACGGCCAGAACGGCGTGCAGGAGGTGCTCGCGCCGCCGGACGGGGACGTGACCTTCGAGGCCGCGAGTGGCGACATGCTGGATCTGGGCGTGCTGGTCGGCACGCGGCCGGGAGCGCCGCCGCTGCTGTATTCCGTGTGCGGCCGCCGGTGGCTCAGGCCGGCGTCGCTCAGCCGTGCGGCGTCGGTGTCGTCGCTCGCACGCCTGCGTGACGAGACCTGGCTCGTCGGCGGGCGCACGCCCGACGACGCGGGCTTCGTCGCGCGCTACCGGCCGCTGATGTGGGACGTCTCGAAAGTGGAGGCGCTGGCCGCGCGCGCGTACATCGCGGCCGATGCCCACGCGGAGTCCGGCGTGGGCGTGGTTGCGGGCAGCGGCGGCTGCACCCTGCGCTTCGACGGCGAAGCGATGACGCCCTCCGTCGTGCCCGGCGAGCCGCACCTGTCCGCCGTCGCTCTCGACCCGTTCGGGCGGTGCTGGGCGGCGAGCACCGGCAAGCTGTGGCTGCAGAGCAAGGATCGACCGCAGGACTGGACGCTGATCTGGTCCGAGCCCGGTTGGGCGGTCCCAATCGTGAGCCTGTCGGCCGGCGCCGGCATCGTGGTCGCGATGAGCGCCGACGGCGGCATCCTCGAAGGCTGCATCGGCGGGCGCTGAGCGCGCGTCAGTCGATCAAGACGTCGCGGAACAGGCCGCTGGACACCCCGCTCCGGAAGCCGCTCATCACCGAGGCGGCGGCGTCGGCTTCGCTCATCTCCGATAGCTGCGGCGCGACGCGTTCGATCGCCGCCGAGAGCGTGGCGCCGGCGGCGAGCGCCTCGAACAGCGTCGCCATCGCGGCTCGTCGAGCTCGAGGCGCCAGATGCGTCGTGCCGGTGCGGTAGACCGCGACGTGCGTCGCGGCCGGCCCGGGAACGTCCGGCGACTCGTCGTGCCGGACGGCGTGGAAGAACGCGTTCGCCGGGTAGTCGAGGTGGAGCAGCACGAGCGACGGGTTCGCCGCGAGGCGCACGTCCGGCCAACCCTCCGGCGGGATGCGCGCGAGATCGTCGGCGCTGATGACGCTCGACGTGGGGGCGTGGATCACCCTGACAATCGCCCACTCGAGCGTCGCGAGATCGGCGGCGAAGCCGGGACCGCAGCAGCTCGGCCATGCGCCGCCCGTAGGCGTTCAGGTTCGGGCCGGTGGAGGGAAAGCGCGCGATGTAGCTGCGGCACAGCGCGTCGAACGCCGCTTCGCCGAGGTGGTGCTGGAGCACGGGATAGTCGTCGGCGAGGCACTCGACGAGTCGCGCGTGGTAGCCGCGGCGGTAGATCTCCAGGCGCTCGAGGGCGGTCAGGCGATCGCTCGGCGTGACCAGCGTCGGCGGCCGAGCGCTCGTCGACCGGCGCGGCGTCGCTCTCCGGCGTGGTGACGATGGCGGCGAACCACTGCTGCTGGGCGCGCAGATCGAGCGTCGCCGGGAGCCAGGCCGGCGCGACGCCGTGGCGGCGCGTGCGCGGACATATCGAAGTGCGCCGGCGTGGCGCTGGCGCGCTCGTGGGTGCCGATGGCGTCGGCGGTGGCCTCGCGCTTCATGCGGCCGCGCCTCCGATGAACGTCGTGGGCGCGCAGCGCCTCCGCGTGGGTGGTGTCGAAGTCCGGGATCTCGGCGTCCCACTCGAGCAAGCACGGACGCGCCGCCGGCGCGCCGGTGGGCGACGCCGAGCAGCTCCCACACCGGATCGATCACCGGACCGATGTGCGTGTCGACGATGTGCGTGCCGTGATCGGTGTGCCCGGCCACGTGGAACTGCACCACCCGCTCCCACGGCACGTGGTCGAGGTACGTCATCGGATCGAAGCCGTGATTCCGGGAGGATACGTAGATATTGTTCACGTCGAGCAAGAGCGCGCAGTCGGCGTCCTCGGCGAGGCGCCCGAGGAACTCCCACTCGCGCATCGCGGCGCCGGCGAACTCCGTGTACGTCGACGGGTTCTCGAGCGCGAGCGGCGCGCCGAGGAAGTCCTGCACCTGCGCGCACGCGCGCCGTCACGTGGGCGAGCGCCTCTTCCGTGTAGGGCACCGGCAAGAGGTCGTGGGTGTTCTTGCCGGCGACGCCCGTCCAGCACAGGTGGTCCGAGACCCACAGCGCGCCGACGCGGTCGCGCAGCGCTTTCAGCTCGGCCAGGTAGTCGAGGTCGAGCGGATCGGTCGAGCCGATGGACATCGAGACGCCGTGCATCGCGATCGGGTAGTGCCCGGCGATGGCGTCCAGGTAGTCCAGCGGGCGGCCGGACGTCTGCATGTAGTTCTCGCTCAGGATCTCGAACCACGCGACGGCCGGGCGTTCCGCGACGATGTGCGAGTAGTGCACGGTCCGGAGCCCGAGCCCGACGCCGAGATCCGGCAGGTCGAATCGCTTGCTCATCGGCGGGAGCCCGGTCCGGGCCGCACCGGAGTTGCCTCCGATGCGGCCGGTCCGATGCGATCAGCCGTGGCAGCCGCCCTGGCCCTTGCAGTCGTTCTGGCCCTTGCAGGCGTTCTTGTCGGTCTTGCAGCCGCCCTGGCCCTTGCAGTCGTTCTGGCCCTTGCAGGCGTGCTTGGCCGGCGCAGCCGCCGGAGCCGCCGCCGGGGTGGCGTCGCTCGCCGAAGGCGCAGAGGGCGCCGGCGTCGCGCCGCCGCAGCCCGTCGCGCCCGCCAGGATCCCGCCAACCGCCGCAGCAACCAGAGTGTTCGTGAAGTTCATCGATAATTCCCTCGTCGAGATGTGTGGAAGCACGCAGTGCGCGTGCTTTCGTGGATACGCGCTTCGGGCAGAGCCGTTACATGGGCGCCGCGCTTCGTCGCGAAGCGAGGCTCTCTGCAACTTGATCCGCCGTCAATCGCCACTACGAGCCGTGATGGCCTTCCGGATCGATGCCAGCGGCGCCGCGTCGTCGAACGCCACCGAATTGCCTGCGGAACGCACGCCCAGCCGCGCGAACAACGCCGGCAGGTCGACGCTGCCCGGCGCGAGCGCCAGCCGCGCGTACAGATCGCTGCAGCACATGCGTCCCGGTGGCCTGGTCGCCCACCGCGATGACCCGCGAGATATCCCAGTAGATCTCGTCGGTTGCGCCCGTATTGCCGATCGCGCGCAGGACCGTGTCGAGGGAGCGCGTGCCGCCGGTGCGCTCGCGCAGCGTCACGTCCGCGAGCAGGCAGAAGAGCGCGCCGCCCCAGTACGTGCGGCCCCAGGTCCGGGTCTTCTCGAGTCCCTGATCGCCGGGCTGGGGCAGGCCCTGGGGCAGCCCGTCGATCAGGTCGCGCCACACCTTCGGCGGATCGACGAGCCCGACGCGGGCCCGGGCGACGGGCTCGACGTAGGTCGCGAGGCCTTCGGTGAGCCAGGCGTGCTGCCAGCCGAGATCCGGGAAGTTCACGTGCAACAGCTCGTGGGTGACGACCCAGTCGTCGCGCGTGGTCGCGGCCGTCACGCCGTCGCCGACGCGGATCAGCGTGGCCGGCCCGCCGCCGCCCAGCGTCAGGCCGCGCGTCGGTCCGCCTGAACCGCGCATTACCAGCACGGCGGCGCGCTTCGCCGGAGGGTGGCCTTGGTAGTAGCTTGCCACCGCGCCGGCCGAGGCGCGCACCCACGCGAGCACGTCGGCGTCGGCGAGCGCGAGGTCGTGCGGCGCGATGCCGACCTGGATCGTCGCGTCGCCGGCGCGCACGCTCGCGGCGTGGAAGGGCCCGAAGGCCGCGAAGCTCGTGTCCTCCATGTCGGCGACGTCGGCGGCGAACGTGCCGGCCGGCGCACCGGGAGCGGCGTGCACGCCGGTCAGGAACCGCGAGCCCGGCGCCGGCGTGATCTGCAGCTCGAAGCGCGCGCCGGCCGTGGCTTGTCCGGGGTGAAGGAGCCAGGTCGACGGCGGCGCGAACACGACGTGTCCGGACGCGATCGCGGTGTCGGCGGCGTCGATCGATCGGGCGGCTTGCAGCAGATCGAACACGTAGCGCACCCGGCACGGCCCCGGACAGGCGACCGGAAACGAGGCACCGCGGCGCGCGACGGGCGTCCAGCTCGAGCCGCGTTCGACCGCGACGTCGCGCACGAACGGCATCGCCGGCTCGTCCACGGCGATGGCCGCCGCCGACTCGAAGATCGCGTCGATCTCCAGCCGATCGATCGAGTGCTCGGTCGCGTGGTAGCGCCAGGCGACGCGAGGCGCGGGAGGCCGCGGCGGATCCCGCGGCGCCGTGCCGCAGCCCGCGACCAGCACGACCAGCCACGCCGCGTGTAACGCCGCCTTGCGAGCGGCATACGGAAAAGAGACTCTTCCGAGCGAGAGGGAAGCCTGATGGGAATGCAGCAGACCGTGGAGAAGATCACCGGCGCCATCGACCGCGTCTCGTGGCTGGCGCCGCTCGCTCGGGCGATTGTCCGTCGGGCTGCTGTTCCTCTCCACAGGGTGGGGGAAGGTCCACAACATCGACAAGGTGACGGGCTTCTTCCACACGCTGGGCATCCCCGCGCCAGGCCTGAACGCGGTGGTGGTCGGCTACAGCGAGCTCGTCTGCGGCGCGCTGCTGATCGTGGGGCTCTTGACGCGGCTCGCGACGATCCCGCTGATCGTCAGCATGATCGTGGCGATCTTGACGGCGAAGCTCAAGGACATCCACGGGCTCTTCGATCTGATCGGCACCGACGAATTCACCTACCTGTGCGTGCTCGTCATGGTCGCCGTGATCGGCCCAGGGCTGGTGTCGCTGGATCATCCGCTCGCCAAGCGATTCCTGCAAAAGCCGAAGTAGCATCCTACTTCGACTTGGCGACGAACACGCCGTTCCATTCGCTGGGCGGCGGATTGGCGATCATCTCGCGACAGCGCGTCGCGAGCACGCGCGCCGGCGCGTCGTCGAGGGGCTCGAGCAGTTCGAGGGCACGCTCGAAGTCGCGAGCGAGGTACGCGTCGAAGGCGCGCTCGTACTCGCGGGCGGCGACGCGATCCGCGTCGGAGCCGAGCAGCTCGTACACCCGCACGGCTTGGGTCTTGCCCTTGACGGCGACCTGGTCGACGAGGCGGAATTCGAACTGGTCGCCGACCCGACGCACGACCTCTTCGCTCGCGAGGGCGGCCACGCCGTACTGCTTGCACAGCGCCTCCAGGCGCGCCGCGAGGTTCACGCCGTCGCCGAGGGCGGTGTAGGCCAGGCGATCGCGGGCGCCGAAGTGCCCCACCATGACGGTCGCGGTGTGCAGCCCGAAGCGCGTGAACAGCGGCGGCAGATCCTTGCCACGCCGGCGAGGCGAACAGCTCGCGGTTCGCGTCCATGCACGCGAGCACGGCGCGACAGGCCCGCTCCGGGTGGTCCGGTCGCCGGGTGCGGTGCGTTCCAGAACGCCATCACGGCGTCGCCGATGAACTTGTCCACGGTGCCGCCGGTCGAGCGCACGCCGTCGGTCATCGCCTCCAGATAGCGCCCCAAAGCCTCGGCGAGCGCGCCCGGATCGAGCCGCTCGGACAGTGTGGTGAAGCCCTCGATGTCGCTGAACATCAGCGAGATCTCCCGGAGCTCGCCGCCGAGCGCCGGTTCGCGATTGTCGCGGTACAGATCGCGAACCAGATCCATGGGGGCGTACTTGCCGAGGGCGCGCATGCTGGTCTTGGCGCGCTCGAGCTCGTCAATCACGTCGCCCACGTCGCGGAACGGAGACGTCGTCGTGCCTGGCGCGAAGTCGAGGGCGCGCATGCGCGACGTGGAGCGCACGATCGCGCCGAGACTGCCGCGGAGCTGCCGGAGCGCGAGACCGCCCACCACGAGCACCAGCAGCGTCATGCCGGCGTACACCAGCAGGAAGCGCCGCTGCAGCGCCGACAGATCGCGGGTGTAGTACGCCTCCGGCACGACGACGCCGACCACCCAGCCCTGGGTGTGCGCGAGCGCCCGGTACGTGACGAGCAGCCGCTCGCCGGCGACGACCAGCGCGTCGGACCGCGGCGCGCCGACCGTCACCTCGCGCAAGCGCGGGCTCTCGAGCGCTCGCGCGAGGGTCGCGGGCAACTTGCGCGGCACCACCCGCAAATCGATCGTTGGACACAGCGAGCGCGTCGCCCGGGTCGGGCCGCGCGACCAGGCGTCCCTGGGCGTCGCACAGGAACACCAGCGCCGACGCTCCCGCTTCGCCGACCAGGTCGCGCTGGATCGAGCGCGGCAGGTCGTCGATGGTGCGGGTGAGCAGACCCACCCGCAGCACGCCGGCGAAGCGCCCCGCGGCGTCCTCGACCGCCTTCTGCACCGTGACGACGACGCGGCGCTCGGCGAGCGGTCGCGCGGCGTCGAGCTCGGAGTTGTGCAGGTCGCTCCAGATCGCCTTGCCGTGGAACGGTTTCGACGCCGTGACCTCGAAGGTCGCGTGGAGCGTGGGATCGACGGCGTCGCTCCCGCGCCGGAACGGCACGGCGTCGAAGGCCGCGCCCGGCGCGCGATCGCGCACGTCCGCGACGAACTGCCCGCCGTCCTCGCGGGTGCGTCGCGTGAGGATCGCGCTGCCGGCGTCCGGGCGCACCCGGTAGACCGAGAATTGCCAGCGATCGTCCGGCGCGAGCCGCGCGTCGCCCGACGCGTCGTAGCCGAGCTGGACCGCGTGGGTGAACGCGACGTCGGAGAGCGTCGGGTGGTTCGCGAGCTCGGCGAACAGCGCGGCCTCGAGCGCCGCGTCGTCGGCGACGGGCACTGCCCCGGATCGCAGCGAACGCTCGAGGTCCGCGAGCGCGTCGCCGGCGACGCCGAGCTCCGCCGACACACGCTCGCCGATCCGCCGCGCCTCGGTGTCGCGCAGCGTCTCGGAGTGGGCGACGATCGACCGCCGCGACGCGCCCAGCAAAGCGACCAGCGCGATCCCCGCGATCAGCGCCAGGGCTACCGTGGCCGCGACGAACAGCTGGACGAGCGTGAAGCGCGCGCGTCGTCGGGTCCCCATTCCGACGCGAGGGTATCACCGCGCCCGGGGATCTTGCCGGTCCGGCGCGGCCGGCGTCGCGCCGCGCCGGCGCGGCCGCCGCTGCCTCGCGCCGGACCGGCATCCAGCCCCCTTGCGCTTTTCCCGGCAAGCCCCAGATTCCGCGGCGACAATGAGCACTTCGGACATCGTGATCGTGGTCGGCCTCGTGGCCCTGTTCGTGTGGCAAGCGCTGGTGACGGTGCGACTGTGGCGGAGCGACGGCTTCGAGCGCCGGCACAAGATCGCCCAGTCGCAGCTGATCTGGCTGGTGCCGGTGGTCGGCGCCGCGGTCGTCTCGATGGCGCTGGCGCAGGACGCGCCGGCGAAGCCGCGCAAGGACAAGACACACCTGCGCGGCTGAGGTTGACCGATCGGTCAGACCGGCGGGCAGGCGCCGGGAGCTCAGCGCAGCGTCGCGGTCCAGGTGATGGTCGCGGCCTTCTGCAGCATCTGGGCGACCGAGCAGTACTTCTCCATCGAGAGCTTGACCGCGCGGTCGAAGTGCTTGCGCTCGACGGCGCCGCTCGCCTCGAAGTGGACGGCGATCTGGGTGAAGACCGCGGGCACGGCGTCGGCGCGCGTGCCCTCGACGCGGATCGCCGAGATCCTCGAGCGGCTGGCGGAGCTTCTGCAGGATCAGCACGACGTCGACGGCGCTGCAGCCGGCGAGCGCGGCGAGCACGGTTTCCATTGGACGCAGCGCCGCGCCGGTGCCGCCGCCGATTCTCGCTGGACCCCTCCATCGCGAGGTGCGCGCCCTGTTCGCTCTCGACGTCGAAGAGCGCGCCTTGGCGGCGGGTGAGCGTGACCTTCACGCCGGCGCTCCGAACACGCCCGACGACAGGTAGCGGTCGCCGCGGTCGCAGGCGATGAACACGACGACGCCCTGGTCGATCTCCTGGGCGACGCGCAGGGCGGCGTGGAGCGCGCCGCCGCTGCTGACGCCGGCGAGGACGCCCTCGCGCTGCGCGAGGGCGCGCGCGGCGCTCTCCGCGTCGGCCTGCGACACCTCGAGCACGCGGTCCACGCGCGCCGGATCGAAGATGCGCGGCAGGTAGGCCTCGGGCCAGCGACGGATGCCGGGAATGCGCGCGCCGTCGGCCGGGTGTACGCCGACGATCTGCACGTCGGGGTTCTGCTGCTTGAGGAAGCGCGACGTGCCCATGATCGTGCCCGTCGTGCCCATCGCCGACACGAAGTGCGTGATCGCGCCGGCGGTGTCGCGCCAGATCTCCGGGCCGGTGCTCTCGTAGTGGGCGCGCCAGTTGTCGTCGTTCGAGAACTGGTCGAGCATCAGGTAGCCGCCGCCGGCGACCTTCTCGCGCGCGTGATCGATGGCCGCCTCCATGCCGCCCGCGGCCGGCGTGAGGATCACCTTCGCGCCGTACGCGCGCATCGTCTGGACGCGCTCGGCCGTCGAGTTGTCGGGCATGACCAGCTCGATCGGGTAGCCCATCATGGTGGCGATCATCGCCAGCGCGATGCCGGTGTTGCCGCTGGTCGGCTCGACCAGCGTCACGCCGCGCGCGAGATCGCCGCGGGCGAGCGCGTTCTTGATCATCCAGTACGCCGGGCGATCCTTGACGCTGCCGGCGGGGTTGTTGCCTTCGAGCTTGGCGAGCAGGCGCACGCCGGATTTCGCGCCGAGGCGCTCGAGCTCGACGAGCGGCGTGTTGCCGATGGTCTCCGCGAGCCTCATGCGCGCGCCGCCTTCCGACCGCGGTCGGCCAGGCGGATCAGGCCTTCTTGTGCGACGGAGGCGACGAGCGCGCCGTCCGCCGCGAAGATCCGGCCGTGGTTCATGCCGCGCGCGCCGTGCGTGGTCGGGCTCTCGGTGACGTACAAGAGCCACTCGTCGGCGCGGAACGGGCGATGAAACCATACCGCGTGGTCGAGGCTGGCGGCGATCAGGCGCGGGTCGAACCAGCTGATGCCGTGGGCGAAGATGCTCGCGTCGAGCAGCGACAGATCGGACGCGTACGTCAGCACGCACTGGTGCAGCAGCGGATCGTCGGGCAGCGTGCCCTGGGCCCGGAACCATACGCGGTGCGGAATACGCTGCGGCTTCGGGTCGAGCAGGTTCATCGGATCCAGATCGCGTTGCTCGATGGGGCGCTCGAGCCGCAGCAGAAACCCGAGGATCGGATGCTCCGTCACCTTGACGGCTTGCTCCAGCCGCTCCGTGTTGCTCGGCACGCTGAGCGGGTCGGCCGCGGCGGGCATGTCGATCTGGTGGTCGAGCCCCGCCTCCTCCACGTGGAACGACGCCGCCATGCTGAAGATGGCTTCGCCGCGCTGGATCGCCACCACGCGCCGCGTGGTGAACGAGCGCCCGTCGCGGATCCGGTCGACCTCGTAGATGATCGGGATCTTCGGGTCGCCGGGGCGCAGGAAGTAGCCGTGGAGCGAGTGCGCGGTGCGGCCCTCCACGGTGCGGACCGCCGCCACCAGCGCTTGCGCGGCGACCTGCCCGCCGAACACGCGCGGGCGCCCGTCGTCGGGGCTGAAGCCGCGGAACAGATCGCGATCGAGCGTCTCGAGGTCGAGGCGGCGGAGCAGCGTTTCCACGGACATCGGGCGTCTATAACACGCGGCGCCGCGGTCGGCCGCGGCGCGCGAAGCGGCCGCCGGACACGCGCCGGAAACCGAACGCCTCGACGACCCGCGCCACGTCGCCGTCCTCGCAGCCGAGCTGGCCGGCGAGATCGCCGGGCGGCTTGAACGGGCCGCGGCGCGCGGCGCGGTGCAGCCGCGTGCCGACGCGCTCGACCACGTCGGCGCGCACCGCGCGCGGGCCGAACACGGGAAAGCCGAGGGCCAGGTACGTGGCGGCCAGGACGTGGCGCTGGCGCGGCAACGAGCGCGTGTCCGCGCCGGGGACGACGGGCTCGGCGTGACCGGCGAACGCCGAGCACAGCGCGGCGCGCCGCCGCACCGCTGCGGGTTCGAGCAGCGCCGGCAGATACACGACGCGGCGGCCGAGCTCGACGCCGATGCGCGCGAGCGCGTCGCGATCGCCGGCCGTTAGTGCCGCGAGCTGCGCCGAGGCGTCTTTCGCGCGCACCGTGCCGAGCGCGTGCTCGAGCTGGTAGACCAGGCCGCGCCCCGACGGCGAGAGCGCTGCGTCGTGACGCCTGAGCGGCGCGAGCGTGTGGGCGACGAGATCGCGCGTCCACGCGACGAGCCGCCGCTGGATGCGCGAGCGCTCGCCGGCGCCGACCGTCTGGTCCAGGGCGAGGGCGACTTCGGGGCGGAGCAGATCCGGCCCGCGCGTCATGCGGCCCACGACGCGATCGCCGCTCATGATGCGGCCGCCCGGTTCCACGTCGAAGTGCTCGAAGGGCGCGTCCACCAGCGTGTCGACCCAGGAGGATTCCGCGCCGGACCGGCCATCTTCCCCGAGCATGGCGTCGCGCAGCGCGGCGAGGGCGGCGAAGGGACTGCTCTTGTTCGCCGCGGCGACGCGGGCCGGGATGGCCATGCGAGCGCGGCGCTCGACGAAGCGCTCGACCAGGCGCGCGTGCAGGGCGTCGCTCAAGCGATCCTCGATCTCGCGGGTGTGCTCCTGCCACGCGGCGGCGCCATCGACCCAGCGCGGGTGCCACGCGATGTACGTCCACGTGCGGATGAACGCCATGCGCGCCAGCAGCGTCTCGATGTCGCCTTCGACGTCGTCGATGCGTTCGATGCGGCGGCGCATGAACTCCGGATCGATGCGCCGCCGCGCGGCGAGCTGCTCGAACAGCTCCGCGAGCAGGCCGACGTGGTAGTCGAGCGTGAGCTTGCGGAAATCCGGGATCCGGCACACGTCCCAGAGCAGCGCCACGGCCTCGGGACCCTGCGCGAGCTCGCGCACGCCCGGGCGCGCGGCGAGCACCGCGAGGGCGGCGTGATCATCCGCGCGGCCCGCGACGCGGAGCTGTGCGCGCTCGGGGCGGTGCTCGAGCGAGGCGATCAGCGCGTCGACGCTGGACATGTCGAGATCCGCGTTGCGCCAGAACAGCTGGCGCACTTCGGGAAAGCGGTGCTTCTCGAGGGCGGAGGCGACGGGCGGGGGCAGGGGCGTCATCGGCGCGAGCGTGCCGAAGCTGCCGTTCGACAAGTGGCGCCCGGCGCGGCCGGCGATCTGTGCGAGCTCTGCCGTGTCGAGCGGTCGCACCTCCTTGCCGTCGAACTTGTGGAGATCGGCGAAGGCGACGTGGCTGACTTCGAGGTTCAGGCCCATGCCGATGGCGTCGGTGGCGACCAGGTAGTCGACCTCGCCGGCCTGGTACTGCGCGACCTGCGCGTTGCGTGCGCGCGGCGACAGGGCCCCGAGCACCACCGACGCGCCGCCGCGCTTGCGCCGGATGCGCTCGGCGAGCTCGTAGACGTGGGCCATCGAGAACGCGACGACGGCGCTGCGTGGCGGCAAGCTGGCCAGCGTGTGGGAGCCGGCGTGCACCAGCGCCGACAGACGGGGATGGCGCTCCACGCGCGCGTCGGGGACAAGCGCGGCGAGCATCGAGCGCATGGTGTCCGCGCCCATGAACATCGTCTCGAGCCGCCCGCGCAGCGCGAGCAGGCGTTCGGTGAAGACGTGCCCGCGCTCCGGATGCGCGCACAGCTGGATCTCGTCGATCGCGACGAAGTCCACGCCGCGATCGGTCGGCATCGCCTCGGTCGTGCACACGTAGTATCGCGCCCGGTTGCCGATGCGCTTCTCTTCGCCGGTGACCAGCGCCACCGCGTCCTCACCGATGCGGCGCGTGATGCGGTCGTAGACCTCGCGCGCGAGCAGGCGCAGCGGCAGCCCGATCATGCCGCTCTCGTGCTCGAGCATGCGCTCGACGGCGCGATGCGTCTTGCCGGTGTTGGTCGGACCGAGCAGGGCGGTGACGGTGGCCGCCATGCCGGAAGCGTAGGCCGCGCTAGTTCAGCGTCCAGTCACGAACGGCGCGCGGCGGCGTGAAGCGCCGCATCAGCACCCAGTTCACGCGGCTGTCGCAGTGCGGACAGCGCGGGAAGCGCTCGCCCTGGTTCAGGACGCACGGCACCCGGCACTCGCAGGTGCTCAGATAGAGCCCGCTTTGCGGGCATGCGTAACTGGAACGGGGCACGTCGGGATCTACGGGCGAGAGCGGCGTACAGTTTAGCGCGAACCGCGATTCGGCCGCACGTCCGGGTCGAGGGCGTCGATCACGGCGTGGCCGGCGTCGCCGCGGCGGCCCAGGAGCCGGATCGCGACCACACCGGATTGCGCGGTGGGTGCGACCTCGACGCGATCGGCGTGGTGGCGGAGCACCGCGCTCTGGAGTCGCGCCTTGAGCGCGTAGCGCCGCGCTCGCTCGGGCGCGGCGAGCTCGCGGCGGGTCGGGTTGGTGCTGCGGATCAGGGCGACGAGCTCGTCGAGGGCGATGACGGCCCCGGCGTCGATCACTTCTGCGACCCGCTCCGGCACGAAGCGTCCGAGCTTGCGGCGGCGTGTCATCTCACTTTCCCGCGGGCTCGCTCAACAGGGCGCGCATCTGTTGCTCCAGCCTGTCGATCTCGACGGGCTTGCGCGCGAAGTCCGTGAGCGGCTCGGCCAGCGCCCGCTGCAGATCGGGTTCCGACGGATCCGAGCCCGAGACCAGCAGCGCGCGGATCGTGCTTCGCGTCGCCCGGATGTGCGCGAGCAGGTCGGTTCCGCGCATGTCCGGCAGGTTCACGTCGGTGATCACGATATCGATCGCTTGATCGCGCCGGCCGGCGATCTCGAGCGCGGCGGCGGCGTCGGCGACGGCGACGACCGCGTAGCCCATGTCTTCGAGCAGCTCGCACGTGGCCACCCGCGACATCTCCTGGTCCTCGACCAGCAGCACGGTCGTGGTGTCGGGCGCGGGTGTCGCGCCGCGGCGCTCGAGCGCGTCGTGGACGGCGACCAGCAGCGCATCGGCGTCGAACGGCTTCTGCAAGGCGCGTGCGCCCGCGGGCATCAGGCCACGCTCCGCGAGCAACTGCCGCGGATGCGCGGAGATGAACAGGCTCGCCGCTCGGGGCTGCAGCGCGGCAAGCTCCGCGCCGACGCGGTCGCCGGAAGCGCCAGGCAAGACCATGTCCAGGAGCAGCAAGTCGATGTCGCCGCTCTGTCGGCAGTGCTCGCGCGCCTCGCGCGGGTCACCGGCTTCAAGGACGCGATATCCACCGCACTCGAGGTAGTGCCGGAGCGTCGCGCGGACCAGCGCGTCGTCCTCGACGACCAGCACGGTGCCCTGGCCACCGGGCGCGATGCCGACCGGCGAGGTGGAGGGCGCCGGCGCGGTGCCGGCGAAGATTGGCAGCTCGATCGTGAACGACGTGCCGGCGCCGATCGCGCTCTCGACGCCGACGCTTCCGTCCATGCGCCGGACGAGCTCCTTGACCATCGACAGCCCGAGGCCTGTCCCCTCTCCCGCGGCGCGCGTGGTGAAGAACGGATCGAAGATCCGCGACAACGTGGCGTCGTCCATTCCGGAGCCGGTGTCGCGCACCGTGAGCACGAGCCGGTCCTGGGTGTTCGCGGTCGAGATCCGGAGCGTCCCGCCGCGGGGCATCGCACGACGCGCGTTGATCACCAGGTTCATCAGGATCTGTTCGAGCTGCCCAGCGTCGCACCGGACCAGGGGCGACGCCGCGGCCAGATCCAGCTTGACGATGATGTCGGCGCCGAGCAGTTGCCGGAGCATGGGCTCCATGCCGGATACCACCGCGTGCGTGTCCACGACGGCCGACTCGGCTGGCTCGCGTCGGGCGTAGGCCAGGAGCTGCCCCACGAGCGCCGTGCCGCCGAGGGCGGCGCGCTTGAGCTCGAGCAGATACGGGCGCCCCTCGTTCTGTGCGCCGATGCGCGTCAACGCGACGTCCGCGAAGCCGATGATGCCCATGAGCAGGTTGCTGAAGTCGTGGGCGACGCCGCTGGCGAGCTGGCCGATCGCCTCCATCTTCTGGGCGTGCTGCAGCTCCGCCTCGAGCCGTTCCACCTCGGTGATGTCGCGGTTGACGGCGACGGTGCCGACGCGTCGCCCGAGGTCGTCCAGCAGCCAGCTCACCGACGCGTGCACGTGGACCTTGGTGCCGTCGCGTACCGTCTGGACGATGTCGTCTTGCCACTCGCCGTGCTCGGCGAGGGTGCTCAGCGCCAGCTGCAGGCTGCCCCGGTATTCGGTCCTGAGCAGCTCCTGGGGCGTGTACTTGCCGATGACCTCCGCCGCGCTCCAGCCGTACAGGCGCTCGGCCGCCTTGTTCCAGCTGCGGATGATCAGCGACAGATCCGTCGACAGGATGGCGTCCGAGGCGCACTCCACGAGGCGCGCGTGGTGGTGCACGCTGTCCTCGAGCCGCTTCTTCTCCGTGACATCCTGCACCAGCGAGTAGAAGCCGAGGACTGTGCCGGCGACGTTCCGTTGCGGCACGTAGCTCACGATCACGTGGCGGCGACCGACGCTGGCGTAGTCGGCGTAGTCCTCGTAGACGACCGTCTCGCCAGCGAGCGCGGCGTCGACGTGCCTCCGGATCGCCTCGAACGCGAGCTCGCCGGCGACGGACGCGATGGTCCGCCCCTCGATCGACGACCTTCGCAACCCGTACCAGTGCTCGTAGGCCGAGTTGACGAACTGGTAGCGCTGCTCGCGGTCGATGAACGCCACGAGCAGCGGCAATGCATCGGCAAGGAAGCGAACGCGCGTGCTGTCCGCCCCGGCGCCATCCCCCAGGGGCTCGGCTACTCCTCCCATCATGGCGAGCTTGGGTAGCGCGTGCGCGCGCCGCAAGTGGGCAGCGGCACGATTCGCGGCTTGCGCGGCCGGCGCATCCGCTGCGCGCCGGTGCGGCGCGCGGCCGCTGCGGCGCCAGCGTGCGGGCGCAACGATTGCGGGCTATCCGCCGTCGCCGACGCGGCCGAGAAAGCCGACCACCGCATCGGTGAACGCGTCGTTTCGATCGCCGGCGACCATGTGGGCCGCGTGCGCGACGTCCACGTACTCCGCGTGGGGCGCGAGCTCGAGGAACTCCTTCGCCGCTTCCTCGCTGAGGACGTCGCTCTGGCGGCCGCGCACGAGCAGCGTCGGCACGTCGAGGTGCTGCGCGCACGCCGACAGCCGCCGCTGGAACGTGTTCGCGTCGATGCCGTAGTCGCCACGGATGAAGCGCGGATCCCAGTGCCAGCGATAGCGCCCGTCGGCACCTTGCCGCAGGTTCTTCGCGAGCCCCGCCGTGTCGCCCGGGCGCGGTCGATGATGCAGGAACCCCGCCACCGCGTCCGCCGCCTCGTCGAGGGAGGCGAAGCCGTCGGGGTGCGCCGTCATGAAGCCGATGATGCGACTCACGCCCTTCATCTCCAGGCGCGGCGCGATGTCCACCAGCACCAGCGCCGCCAGCAGCGGCCCCTCCGCCTCGCCCTCGGCCAGCAACGCCGCCAGGCCGCCCAGCGACGCACCCACCACGGCCACCGGTCGCTCGAAGCGCCCGACGATCGCCGCCAGATCCGCGGCGTACGCCACCAGCCGGTAGTTGCCGTCGGACGCCCAGTCGCTCTCGCCGTGGCCGCGCATGTCGAGCGCGACGGCGTGGAGCCCCGCAGCGGCCAGCGCCGCGGCCGTCCCGCCCCAGGCGTTGCGCGTCTGCCCGCCGCCGTGCAGCAGCAGCACGGGCCGCGCCGTCGGATCGCCGTACGCGTCGCCGACCAGCTGCAGCCCGTCGTGGGAAGCAAGAACGACGCGCTCGCCGTGCATCGAGCCGGGTCATACCACGAAGCCCGGGTCGCAAATGAAACATGTTCTATTTGATGCCGGTCCGGCGCGGTATACTGCGCAGCGACGTGTACGTGGTCCTGCTCTGGGCGCTCTTCGGCTTCGCCGCCGTCACGTTCGTCGTGCTCTTGATCATCTCCGCGCCCTACGGCCGCCACGTGCGCGCCGGCTGGGGTCCGACGGTGCCGAACCGCGTCGGCTGGATCATCATGGAGGCGCCCGCGTCGCTGGTCTTCGCCGGTGTGTACCTCGCCGGCGCGCACCGCGCCGACCCTGTGCCGATCGCGCTGCTCGCGATGTGGGAGCTGCACTATGTGTACCGGACGTTCGTCTTCCCGTTCCGCATCCGCGACACCGGCAAGCGCATGCCGCTCGTCATCGCGCTGATCGCCGTGCTCTTCAACACGTTGAACGCGACCTTGAACGCGCGCTGGGTCTCCGCGCTCGGCGCCTACCCGCCGTCGTGGTTCGTCGATCCGCGCTTCCTCGTCGGCGCGCTCGTGTTCGCCGCGGGCTGGGCGGCGAACCACCACGCCGACGCGACGCTGCTGCGCCTGCGCAAGCCCGGCGAGACCGGCTACAAGATCCCGCGAGGCGGACTGTATCGCTACGTCTCGAGCCCGAACTACCTCACGGAGATCGTCGAGTGGACGGGCTGGGCGATCGCGACGTGGTCGCTCGCCGGGCTCGGCTTCGCCGTCTACACCGCCGCGAACCTCGTCCCCCGCGCCCTGACGACGCACCGCTGGTACAAGCAACGCTTTCCCGACTATCCCGCCGAGCGCCGCGCTATCGTGCCCTTCGTACTGTGACGCCGCGCGCGCTTGGTGCGGGTCATCGCGCCACGTTGCCGGTCATCGCGGCGCGTTGCCGGTCGTCGCGGCACGTCGCCGGACATGCGAGGGGTACATAACCGGTTATGGGGGGACCATGTGTCCGCTCGACGTGTGCGCGACGGCACGCGGCGGCGCGTTCGCGCGTGCGGCGGCGAGGACTCGCGCAAGTGCGCGGCGCCGGTCGTCGTGCTGCGTCGCGGAACGCGGGCGCGGGGTTCCGCGCCGGACCGGCAGACCTGTCCAGCGATCTCAGTCGGTGCCCTTGAGGTTCGCGACGGGGAACAGGCGATGGGCGACGCGGGCGATGTTCCCGGCTTCAAGCACGCCCAGCACGGCGTCGAGGTCCTTGTAGACGCGGCCGCACTCGTCGAGCGGCGTGCGCGTGGTGTTGCCGACGATGCCGCCGATTCGGGACGCCGCCGAGCGTGCGCTCGACGTCGCGCATCTCGGCGTCGATCTCGTCGTGGACGGCTTCGAGCTCGCGCTTGGCGCGGCCGCGCGCCATGTGGCGGCCCGAGCCGTGGTTGACGGAGCACGCGCTCTGGTACGCGCCGGGGAGCGGGAACAGGATCGCCGCGCCGTGGAACATCGAGCCCGGGATCAGGCACGGATGACCGGTGCTTGCCCAGGGTGTGCCGACGAGATCCGGGTGGCCGGCGGGGAAGGCGCGCGTCGCGCCCTTGCGGTGCACGAAGCCGCGCTTCGTCGTGCCGTCGGGCAAGACGAGCGTCTCTTGTTGCACCAGGTTGTGGCTGATCTCGTAGTAGACCTCCGCGGTGGCGCCGAAGGTCTCTTCCAGCGCTTGCTGGATGCCCTGCACGATCAGGTGACGGTTGGCGACGGCGAAGTTGGCGGCGCTGTTGTGGTACGCCCAGTACTCGCGGCCGAGCGGCTCGTCGGCGTGGAGCCAGCTGTCTTCGCGGCGGTTCTTCGGCAAGCCGCGGAGCGCAGCGCCTTCGTAGAAGAAGTGGTTCGCGGTCTGCCAGCCGTAGCCGCGCGAGCCAGAGTGGACCATGACCCACACCTCGCCCGTGTCGCGGTCGACCTGCATCTCGATGAAGTGGTTGCCGCCGCCCACCGAGCCCAGCTGCGGCAATGCCTTGTCGTAGGCGCGCGCGACGCGGTGCAGATCGATGTCGTCCGGAACCGGGATGTACTGGCGCTCGCACAGCTCCGCGCGCACGCCGAGCGCCTTCGCGCCGTGGCGCAGGATCTCGTCGACCAGCTTGCGCGAGTGCTTCGCGGCGAGCCTTGGCCGGTGCGAGCCCACGCCGGTCGCGATGCGCTGCTCGACCTCCGCGACCCAGTGCTCGCGCCGCTTCCAGTCCGCCACGTCCGCGGCGTGGAGCCCCGCCGCCTTCATGTACAGGACGCCGCACGAGATGTCGTAGCCCGAGCCGGCCTGGATCAGCGTGGTGTCGGTCACGACGACCGAACCCACGGGGACGCCGAAGCCCGAGTGCGCGTCGGGCATCAGGTACGCGCCGATCACGCCCTCGTAGGAGGCGGCGTTCATGATCTGGTGCCAGAGGCTCTCCTCGCTCAGCGCGTACAGCGCTTCCGACAGGAAAGCGTGCGCGGGGACGCGCATCGAGCCCACGCGCGGCAGCACGTAGTGGTTGTCCCCCGCCTTCTCCACCGCATACTTCAGCGACATCGCGCTCCCCCATCGCCGATTAGCACGTGATCGGCTAACGTGCTCGCTGGCATGGGGGACGGCTTCAACGAACCCAACACGCTCGCTCCGCTCGAGCTCGAGGCACGCATCGCGGCGCTGCCCGCGAACGCCACGGTCAAGGGCATGTTCCTGTCGAGCATCTCCGATCTGGTCGAGGAGCGCGCCGGCCAGCGTCCGGGGCGCAAGCGCTACGTCGCCTTCGCGAACTACCCGCTGCGCGAGATGATCGAGCTCTTGCCGAAGGCCGCCGAGCTCGCGTATCCGGGCCGGCCGGTGCGCGAGGGCATGCGGCGTCTGGGCCGCATGGCGTACCCCACGTTCGCGAGCTCCACCGTGGGCCGCGTCGTGATGAGCATCGCCGGCGAGGATCCGCGCGCCGCGCTGCACGCCGCACCCAAGGCGTACCGCCTGGTCGGCAACACCGGCGCCGCGCGCGTGCTGGACACCGGCGACGGGGAAGCGATCCTCGAGCTGCGCGGCGTGTGGGGCTGGCCCGAGTCTTACAACGTCGGCGTCCACGAGGGCGCCCTCGACGCCCTGGGCGTGGACGGCGAGGTCAAGGTGCGCGTGATGTCGCTGTGCGACGCCGATCTGCTGATCCGCTGGCGCCAGCGCGTCTGATCTCGCCGTCGGGTTGGTCTGCGCCGGTGGGCACGAGCGAGGCGCGCGGATCGCCCTACGGGCAGATGGTGTCGCCCGACCACGCGGCGCGTGCGTTGTCGGCGCTGTGCGGGCGCACGACCGAGCTACACGGTCGGCTCCGTGCCCGATTCCGCAGGCGAGCCCGGCACGGGCGCCGGCTTCCTCGCGCGCACGACCGAAGCCCGCTCTTGACCCCTGGAACGCCGCTCAGCGGCCCTTGAAGACGGGCTTGCGCTTCTCGACGAAGGCGCGCGGGCCCTCTTTCGCGTCTTCCGTCTTCAGGATCGGCCAGCCGATCTCGAGCTCCTTGGCGAGCGCGTCGGCTTCGGGCAGACCGTCGCCGGCGTAGGCGGAGCGCTTGATCGCCTGCACGGCGAGGGGACCGTTCTGCGCGATCTGCGCGGCGATCTCTCGCGCCGTGGCGAGCGCCTCGCCGTCGGGGACGACGCGGCCGATCAGGCCGTAGGACAGCGCCTCGGCGGCGGTGATGGTCTTGCCGGTGAGCAGCATCTCCATGGCGATGGTGTGGGGGATCTGGCGGCGCAGGCGCACCGTCGATCCGCCGAGGGGGAACAGACCCAGGCGCGCCTCGGTGATGCCGAAGCGCGCGCTCTCGGCGGCGACCCGGACGTCGGTGCCCTGGAGGATCTCCGTGCCGCCGGCGACGGCGATGCCCTCGACCGCGGCGATCACCGGCTTGGCCGGGCGTTGACTCCGCAGCAGCGCCTTCCAGTGCAGATCGGGCTCGGCCTTGAAGCGCGCGCTCCACTGGTCGTCGGCGGGGCCGTTGGCCATCATCTTGAGATCGCTGCCGGCGCAGAAATGGCCAGCGGCGCCCGTCAGGATCGCGACGCGCACGTCGGGCTCGGCGTCGATCATCGCCCACGCGTCGGCGAGGCGCGCGAGCATCTCGAGACCGAACGCGTTGCGCGCGTCCGGGCGGTTCATGACGAGCGTGACGACGTGCCCGTCGCGCTCCACCAGCAGATGCGGTTCCGACACTTTTCCGGCCTCCAACGCGCACTTAGAACATGTTTCAAATGACCCCGGCAAGGGGCCTTGCCGGGGTCAGTGAAACATGTTCTAGTGAGCCCGTGAAGCTCCAGGAAGTCGAGTTGTACGATCCCGATGTGTACGTCGAGCGCGGCGTGCCGCACGACGCGTTCCGCGTGCTTCGCAATGAAGCGCCGGTGTGGTTCCAGAAGGAGCCGAAGGGCACCGGCTACTGGGCGATCACCAAGCACGCCGACGTGGTCGCGATCTCGAAGGACCCGATGCGCTACTCGTCGAACCGCGGCGGGACGAACATCGAGGACTACGAGGAGCAGGACATGATGCAGATCCGTCTGCTCATGGTGAACATGGACCCGCCGCAGCACGTGAAGTTCCGCAAGATCGTGCGGACCGGCTTCACGCCGCGCATGGTCAACCGCCTCGAGCCGGCGATCCGCGAGACCGCGAAGCGCATCGTGGACGGCGTGGCGAAGAAGGGCGAGTGCAACTTCGTGCGCGACGTGGCGGCGGAGCTGCCGCTGCAGGTGATCGCCGACATGATGGGCATCCCTCACGAAGAGCGGCACCTGGTGTTCGACTGGTCGAACCGCTTGATCGGCTTCGACGATCCGGAGTTCCAGACGTCCGTGGAGGACGCGCGGATGGCCGCCGCGGAGATGTGGATGTACGCCAACGGCCTGGCCGCGAAGCGCACCGACCCGACGGCGGAGGATCTGGTGAGCGTGCTGATCAACGCCGAGGTCGACGGCGAGAAGCTCAGCGAGATGGAGTTCGATGCGTTCTTCCTGATGCTGTCCGTCGCCGGCAACGAGACGACGCGGAACCTGATCGCCGGCGGCATGCTCGCGCTGATCGAGCACCCCGATCAGCGCCAGCGCTTGCTGGACGATCCGGCGCTGATCCCCACGGCGGTGGAAGAGCTGCTGCGCTGGGTGACGCCGGTGATGTACTTCCGGCGCACCGTCACCGAGGACGTGACGATCCGCGGGCAGCAGATCAAGGCCGGCGAGAAGGTCGCGATGTACTACCACTCGGCGAACCGCGACGAGGAGGTGTTCACCGATCCCCAGAAGTTCGACGTGGGGCGCGATCCGAACGACCACCTGGCGTTCGGCGTAGGCGAGCACTTCTGCCTGGGCGCGAGCCTGGCGCGGCTCGAGATCCGCATCATGTTCGAGGAGCTGCTGAGGCGCCTGCCGGACATCGAGCTGAACGGACCGATCCGCCGGCTGCGTTCGAACTTCATCAACGGCATCAAGGACATGCCCGTGAAGTTCACGCCGGAGGGCGCGTAACGTGACCGACCTGCTGGAGCGCGCCCGGGAGCTCGGTCCGGCACTCGTCGGTCGCCGCAAGCAGGGCGACGAGCTCCGGCGTCTGCCGGACGAGACGATCGCCGACTTCCAGGCGGCGGGCTTCTTCCGCATGCTCCAGCCGAAGCGCTACGGCGGCCTCGAGCTCGATCCGCGCAGCTTCTTCGACGTGCAGACGGCGATCGCCAAGGCGTGCCCGTCGAGCGCGTGGGTGCTCGGCGTCGTCGGCGTCCACAACTGGCAGCTCGCGCTGTTCGACGAGCGCGCCCAGAAGGACGTGTGGGGCGAGGATCCGCAGACCTTGATCTCGTCGTCGTACGCGCCCACGGGCAAGATCGAGCGCGTGGAGGGCGGCTTCCGCGTGAGCGGGCGCTGGAGCTTCTCCAGCGGCTCGGACCACTGCCGCTGGGTGTTCCTGGGCGGCTTCGCGCCGGTCGAGCCGGACTCGAAGGTGCCGGACATGCGCACCTTCCTCTTGCCGCGCAAGGACTACACGATCGAGGACACGTGGCACGTCGCGGGCCTCAAGGCCACGGGCAGCAACGACATCGTGGTCGACGGCGCGTTCGTGCCGGAGCATCGGACGCACAAGATCATCGACGGCTTCAAGTGCTCGAGCCCGGGCAACCGCGAGAACACCGCGCCGCTCTACAAGCTGCCCTTCGGCCAGGTGTTCGTGCGCAGCGTGTCGACCAGCGCCATCGGCATGGCCGAGGGCGCGCTGGAGGCGTTCCGCGAGATCGCCGCCAAGCGCATCGCCGCCAGCGACGCATCCAAGGTCGCCGTCGATCCGTCGACGCAGGTCGTGTGCGCCCAGGCCGAGGCGACCATCGACGAGGTCAAGCTCGTGCTCCAGCGCAACTTCGCCGAGATGACGCAGCTGGTCGCGGACGGACAGCCGATCCCCGTCGACCGACGCGTCAAGTTCCGTTACGAGTCGTCGATGGCGGTCGTGAAGTGCGCCGGCGTGATCGACGCCCTGTTCACCGCCAGCGGCGGCCGCGCGATCTTCCTGAACAGCCCCATCCTGCGCTATTTTCTCGACGTCCACGCGGCGCGCGCCCACTACGCGAACAACCCGGACAAGCCCGGTCGCAACTTCGGCAGCATCCAGCTCGGGCTGAAGAACAGCGATTTCTTCATCTGAAGGCGGGCGTCGCTGGCGGTGCCGCATCGATAACGTTCCATGACCGGTCTCAAGCTCGGCTACCTCGCATTCGGCGTCCGCGATCTGGAGGCGTGGCAGCAGTTCGCGACGGAGGTGCTCGGCCTGGAAGCGCGGCGCGAAGGCGACGAGCTGCGCCTGCGCATGGACGACTACGCGCAGCGCTTCTTCATCGCGCCGGGCAACGATGATCTCGAGGCGATCGGCTGGGAGGCGGACTCGGACGCCGTGCTCGACGACAAGATCGAGGCTCTCCGCGCCGCCGGCCGCGCCGTCACGACAGCATCCCCGGAACAAGCCCGGGCCCGCGGTGTCGCGCGCCTGGAGAAGCTCGAGGATCCCGCGGGGATCCCCCTGGAATTGTTTGTCGGTCCGGCGCGGGCCACGACCCGGTTCGAGTCGGAGCGGGTGCGCTCGGGGTTCGTGACCGGCGAGCAGGGGATGGGCCACCTGGTGATCAGCGCGAACGCCCAGGCCGAGAGCCAGGCGTTCTATACGGAGCTACTCGGCTTCAAGCTCAGCGACTATATCCGCTGCACGATCCACGGCTTCAAGGTGGACATCGCGTTCTTCCACGCCAACAAGCGCCACCACTCGCTCGCGTTCGGCGACCAGCAGAAGAAGCGCCTGCATCACTTCATGCTGGAGGTGCGCTCGATGGACGACGTCGGGCTCGCGTTCGATCGGGCGCTGAAGAGCGGCGTGCGCATCATGCAGACGCTGGGCAAGCACCCGAACGACCAGATGTTCAGCTTCTACGCGAAGACGCCGTCGGGCTTCCAGTTCGAGCTCGGCTGGGGCGGGCGCGAGGTGGACGACGCGACCTGGGAGCCGACGACGTACGACCACATCAGCGAGTGGGGACACCACCCGCCGGAGTTCCTCGCCCCGAAGCCGAAGGGCAAGCCATGACGCCGATCCCCGAAGGAAAGTACCAGGACATCGCTGGCGGCCTGCGCATCCACTACCAGGAAGCCGGGCAGGGGAGCCGCGTCGTGGTGTTCCTGCACGGCAGCGGTCCGGGCGCCAGCGGCTACTCGAACTTCAAGGGCAACTACCCGTACTTCGCCGAGCGCGGCTTCCGGTGCATCGTGCCGGACACGCTCGGCTTCGGCTACTCGAGCAAGCCCGACGACGTGGACTACAAGCTCGACTGGCTCGCCGCGTCGCTCGCCGAGTGCCTCGCGGCGATCGGCGTCGAGCGCTGCGCGGTGGTGGGCAACTCCCACGGCGGCGCGCTCTCGATCCAGCTCGCGCTGACGCACCCGGAGCTGGTGGAGAAGCTCGTGCTGATGGCGCCCGGCGGGCTCGAAGAGCGCGAGGCGTACATGAAGATGCGCGGCATCAGGACCATGATGAAGGTGTTCCTGGGGCCGGACGGCATCACCCGCGAGGGCATGAAGAAGGTCTTCGGCCTGCAGCTGTACAACCCGGACCAGGTCACCGAAGAGATCATCGACGAGCGCATGCAGATCGCCGAAGGCCAGCCGAAGCGCGTGCTGTCCAGCCTGTATGTGCCGTATCTGTCGCCGGAGCTCGACAAGATCACGTGCCCGGTGTTCGGGCTGTGGGGCGTGGACGACCAGTTCTGCCCGGTGAGCGGCGCCATGACCATCGCCACGAAGTGCGCGAACTCGCGCGTGCTGCTGCTGTCGCGCTGCGGGCACTGGGTCATGGTCGAGCACCCGGACCTGTTCAACCGCCTGTGCGTCGACTTCCTGAACGAAGGCAACTGATGGACGCCCAGCGCTACGGCGACGAGCTGTTCGCGGCGCTGCGCGCGCGGCGCGTGGTCGAGCCGCTCACGAATCGCGAGCCCGGACATCACGCATCGACGACGCCTATCACGTCTCGCGCCGGCTGCTGGAGCGGCGCCTGGCCGACGGCGAGACGCTGATCGGCAAGAAGATCGGCGTGACGAGCAAGGCCGTGCAGAACATGCTCGACGTGCACCAGCCGGACTTCGGCTACCTGACGGACAAGATGCGCTTCGCCGACGGCGCCGAGATGCCGATTGGCCGCGAGCTGATCCAGCCGCGCGCCGAGGGCGAGATCGCCTTCCAGCTGAAGCGCGATCTGGTGGGGCCGGGCGTGACCGAAGCCGACGTGGTCGCCGCCACCGAGTACGTGATGCCGTGCTTCGAGGTCGTGGACTCGCGCATCCGCGACTGGAAGATCCGGATCCAGGACACCATCAGCGACAACGCCTCGAGCGGCCTGTTCGTCACCGGCGACGACAAGATCGCCGCCGACAAGTTCGACTTCGTGACGCTGCGGCATGGTCGTGTGGAAGAACGGCGAGATCATCAGCACCGGCGCCGGCGCCGCGGCGCTGGGCTCGCCGCTGGTGTGCGTCGCGTGGCTCGCCAACACGCTGGGCAGCTTCGGCATCCCGCTGAAGGCCGGCGAGGTGATCCTCTGAGCGGCTCGCTGGTGCCGCTCGAGCCGGTCGTGCCGGGAGACGTGATGGAGCTCCAGGTCGGCGGGCTCGGAAAGGCTTCGGTGAAGATTCGTATGATCCACGCGGCGATCATCGGTTCCGGACAACATCGGCACCGACCTGCTCATGAAGGCGCTGCGCAGCGCGCAGCGTCCGAGCCCGTCTGGATGGTCGGCATCGACCCCGCAGTCCGACGGCCTACGGCGCGCGCGCGAGCTGGGCGTCAAGACCACGGCGGAAGGCGTCGACGGGCTGGTGCCGCACATGCTCGAGGACGACGTGCGCATCGTGTTCGACGCCACCAGCGCCTACGCGCACGCGGACAACTCGCGGAAGGTCGTCGCCCAGGGCGCGCTCATGATCGACCTCGACGCCCGCGGCGATCGGGCCGTACTGCGTGCCGCCGGTGAACCTGCAGGCGCACATCGACACGCGCGAGATGAACGTGAACATGGTCACCTGCGGCGGCCAGGCGACGATCCCCATGGTCGCCGCCGTGAGCCGCGTGCAGCCGGTGGAGTACGCCGAGATCGTCGCGACGGTGGCGTCGCGCTCCGTCGGCCCCGGCACGCGCCAGAACATCGACGAGTTCACGCGCACGACGGCCGGCGGCGTGGAGAAGGTCGGCGGCGCCAAGCGCGGCAAGGCGATCATCGTGATCAATCCGGCGGAGCCGCCGCTGATCATGCGCGACACCATCCACTGCCTGACGGAGTCCGCGCCGGACCAGCAGAAGATCACCGAGTCGATCCACGCCATGGTCGCGCGAGGTGCAGCGCTACGTGCCGGGCTACAAGCTGAAGAACGGGCCCGGTATTCGAGGACCGGCGCGTGAGCGTGTACATGGAGGTCGAGGGGCTCGGCGACTACCTGCCGAAGTACGCCGGCAACCTGGACATCATGACCGCGGCGGCGCTGCGCACGGCGGAGATGTTCGCCGAGGAGATCGAGGCGGGCACCCTGAAGCTCGAGCCGAGGGTCGCATGAACATCACCGGCAAGAAGATCACGCTCCACGACATGAGCTTGCGCGACGGGATGCACCCGAAGCGCCACCAGATCTCGCTCGAGCAGATGGTCGCCGTGGCGACGGCCCTGGACGATGCGGGCATGCCGCTGATCGAGGTGACCCACGGCGACGGGCTCGGCGGCGCGTCGATCAACTACGGCTTCCCGGCGCACAGCGACGAGGAGTACCTGCGCGCCGTGGTGCCGAAGATGAAGCGCAGCAAGATCTCCGCGCTGCTCCTGCCGGGCATCGGCACGGTGGACCACCTGCGCATGGCGCTCGACTGCGGGGTGACCACCATCCGCGTCGCGACGCACTGCACCGAGGCCGACGTGAGCGGGCAGCACATCGGCCTCTCGCGCGAGCTGGGGGCGGACACGGTGGGCTTCCTGATGATGGCCCACATGATTCCGCCCGGAGGAGATCCTGAAGCAGGCCAAGCTGATGGAGAGCTACGGCGCGAACTGCATCTACTGCACCGACAGCGCCGGCTACATGCTGCCGGACGACGTCACGGCGCGCATCGCGCTGCTCCGGAGCGAGCTCCGCCCCGAGACGGAGCTCGGCTTCCACGGACACCACAACATGGGCATGGGCATCGCGAATTCGCTCGCCGCCATCGACGCCGGCGCGAACCGCATCGACGGCTCGGTCGCGGGCCTCGGCGCGGGCGCCGGCAACACGCCGATGGAGGTGTTCGTCGCCGTGCTCGACCGCATGGGCGCCGAGCACGGCGTGGATCTGTACAAGATCATGGACGTCGCCGAGGACCTGATCGTCCCGATGATGGACACGCCGGTGCGCATCGATCGCGACGCGCTGATCCTGGGCTATGCCGGCGTGTACTCGTCGTTCCTGCTTGTTCGCCCAGCGCGCCGGCAAGAAGTACGGCCTGTCGTCCCGCGACATCCTGGTCGAGCTCGGCCGACGCAAGACCGTCGGCGGACAGGAAGACATGATCGAGGACGTGGCGCTCGACATGGTGAAGGCGCGCACCATATCGTAGCGGATCATCGCGGGTTTGCCGGTCCGGCGCGGAATCCCGCGGGCCGCCAAGTGCCGCGTGCGTGCGCCTGCGCTTCGTCCGGCGGCGCCATCGTGTACGCTCGGTGGCGAAGCATGAGCGACGGCGGGCGCGACGAGACGGCAGAGGGCGACGCGCCGGCGACGCTCGAGGAGCCGCTCGCCCTCGCCGAGACGGCCATGGCGCCGTCCGCGCCGTCCGCGCCGTCCACGTCCGAGCGGACCGCGCCCGGTTCCGCGCCGGGCCGGCATGCCTCTTCCACGATGAAGTCGCTGGTCGATCCCGCGCTGGACGCGACCATCGCGGCGAGCCACGCGGGGCCGTCGGCAGGGCGGGTCGACCGCAGCGCGCCGCCGCCGTTCGGGCCGTACTCGAAGATCGAGGTGCTGGCCGAGCAGGGCAGCATCGGGCTGGTCGCGCGCGGCTACAACGACGGGTTCGGGCGCTGGGAGCTGATCAAGTTCCTGCGCGAGGAGCTGGCGAACGACAAGGAGATCGTCCGGCAGTTCAAGCGCGAGGGGCGCGTGCTCGCGCAGCTGTCGCACCCGAACGTGGTGCAGGTGTTCGCGACCTGGGAGGTCGAGGGGCGCACGTGTCTGGCGATGGAGTTCCTCGAGGGGCAGCCGCTCTCGGCGTACATCGCGGCGCAGGGCGGGCGCCTGCCGGTAGCGCGGGCGCGCGAGCTCATGCTCGAGGCGGCGCGCGGGCTCGCCGCGTCGCACGAGGTCGGGCTGCTGCACCGCGATCTGAAGCCGGACAACCTGTTCGTCACGGCGTCGGGGAAGGGGCGCGCCGGCGGCTTGAAGCTGATCGACTTCGGGCTCGCCACCGCGGAGCGCGGGCGGCCGTCGATGGTCGCCGATCCGTCGCTCGTGAGCGGCACCGCCGGCGGCACGCCGCTGTACATGGCGCCGGAGCTGTGGCTCGGGCGCGAGGCCAGCGCCGCGAGCGATCTGTACGCCCTGGGGCTCACGTTCTGGGTCGCGCTGGTCGGCAAGACGGCGGTCAAGGGCGAGACGCTCGCGGCGATCCGCACGGAGCTGCTCGACCCGGCGCCGTTCGCGTCGATTCGCGACGTGCGCCCGGACGTGCCGCCGGCGCTGGCCGCGATCGTCGATCGGCTGTTGCAGAAGCGCTCCGAGCGCCGCTACGCGAGCGCCGACGAGCTGGTGGCGGCGCTGGTCGCGAGCGCCGCCGACGCCCGGGCGCGGGCGGTGCCGTCGAGCGGCCCGTATCGCGGCTTCGAGCCGTTCTCGGCGGCGGAGCGCGACGTGTTCTTCGGCCGCGAGCGCGAGACGCTGGAGATCCTGGAGCGGCTGCGACGCGAGCCGGCGCTGGTGCTGGTGGGGCCCGCGGCCTGCGGCAAGAGCTCGCTCGCGCTGGCCGGCGTGGTGCCGGCGATCCTCGACGGTGGCCTCGGCGGCGACGTCGCGTTCACCGCGGCGCGCATCGAGCCGCGGGTGGAGGCGCTGCGGGGACTCGCGGCGAGCGGCGGGCTCGTGCTGGTGGTCGATCAGCTCGAGCAGCTGGCGAGCGGCGACGCCGGCGCCGCGCTCGCTTTCGCGACCGCGCTCGCCAAGCTGGTCGAGAGCGCGGGTCAGCAGGTGCGGGTCGTGGCGACGCTGCGCGCCGAGCAGATGGACCGGCTGTTCGCCATCGAGCCGCTGCGCGCGTTGCTTGGGCGCGGCTTCCATCCCGTGCGGCCGCTCTCCGCCGCCGATCTGCGCCGCGCGATCGAGGGGCCGGCGCACGCGGCCGGCTACAGCTTCGAGGATCCGGCGGCGCCGGACGCGTTGGCCGCGGAGCTTGCCGGCACGCCGGCGGCGCTGCTCCTGGTGTCGTTCGCGATGCGCGCGTGGTGGCAGGTGAAGGACGAGCGCCGCAAGCTCCTGACCACGGCGGCATGGCAGGAGATGGGCGGCGTGGGCGGTGCGCTGGTGCGCCACGCGGACAGCGTGCTCGCATCGCTGGCGCCGGAAGAACGCGGTGCGGCCGAGCGCATCCTGCCACGGTTGGCGTCCGCCTACGGGGGCCGCGCGCACGTGCCGCGCTCGACGCTGGGCGATCCGGCGCTGAGCGGAAGCGCGGGCGAGCGCGCGCTCGATCGGCTGCTCGCGGAGCGCGTGGTGCTCGAGGTCGGCGGCGGCGTCGAGTTGCTCCACGACGCCCTGGTCGACAGCTGGCCGAGCCTGCGCGCCCTGCTCGTCGAGTCCGGCACGGACCGCGTGTTCCGCGAGCGCGTCGCCGCGGCGGCGCGGGACTGGGACGCCCAGGGGCGGCCCGACGGCATGCTCTGGGCCGACGCCCAGGCGGCGCGGCTGGAGGCGTGGTTCTCGACCACCGAGGCCGCCTTCGGTCAGGTCGAGCTCGCGTTCGTGGAGGCGGTACGACGGCGCGCGCGCCGCCGGCGCTTCGCGCTGCGCTCGCTGCTCGCCGCCGTCGTGCTCGCCGCCGTCGTGCTGGCGTTCGTCACGCAGGCGCGCGTCCGGCGGATGTCGCTCGAGCTCGACAAGGCCAACGCCGATCTGGCGTCCGCGCGCACGACGACGGGCAAGGAGCTGCGTACGCTGCTCCGGCGCGTGGCGGAGCTCGAAGCGGACGACGCGCCGGGCGAGGCGCTCGAGGCGGCGCAGAAGAGCCGCGAGCTCGGCGAGGATCCGGCTCTCGACGTGGTCGCGTGGCGCGCGTCGCTGGCCGGGCTGCCGTTCGTCGTGCCGTTCCACAGCGACGGCGCGGCGCTGCTGGCGTTCACGCCCGATGGCGCGCGCCTGCTCACCGCCAGTCGCAAGAACGGCTTGCGCGTGTACGCGGTACGCGAGGCGGACGCGCTCGCCGTGCCGTTGCCCGGGCGCGGCGCGCTGACGGCGCTCGCGCTCTCGCCGGACGGCAAGCGGGTGGCCGTGGGCGACGCGGCAGGTAGCGTCGTCGCGGTGGATCTCTCCGGCGGCACGGCGCCGAGTGCCGTCGCGAGTGGCAAGGGCGCGGTGCGCGCGCTCGCCTGGACCGCGACGGGCATCGTCGTCGGACGCGGCAGGAGCGTCGCGGTGGGTGACGGCGCGCCGCTCGTCGACGACGCGGTGGCGTCGACGTTGTCTCGCGACGGCAGCCACGTCGCGGCGATCGGCCGCGACGCGAAGCTCCACGTGATCGACGTGGCGACCCGCAAGCAGACGCTGACGGCGAGCGTCCCCGGTGCGAGCGCCGTCGGCATCGCCCCCGACGGCTCGCGGGTGCTGCTCGGCGATCCGGCGGGACGGCTGGCGTTGCTCGAGCGCGCCGGCAAGCCGCGCTGGGTGGACACGCCCGGGGCCGCGGTGCAGCGGATCGAGGCGTCGCCCGACGGACAACGCTGGCTCACCGTCGACAGCGCCGGACGCAGCACGCTCTGGAGCCCGACGCTTGAACGCATCGCGACCGTCCGGACCGCCGGCGCGGAGGTGACCTGGGACGCGCCGGCGCGCGTGCTGCTCGTCACCGGACGTTCCCACGATGTGCGCGCGATCTCCGTCGACTCGGGCGTCGCGCTGGGCCGCGTGGCGCTCGGCGAGCACGACGCGCTGCACCTGGCCGTCGACCCGGCGTCGCAGTGGCTGGTCGCGAGCGCGGCGGACGGCGCCGTGCGCGCGTGGCCGCTCGCCAGCAGCGTCGCCCGCGTGGATCGCGCTGCGTCGTCCCACGACACGGCCTGCGCGCTGGCCACGGACGGATCGGCGGCGGCGTGCATCGACGGCGAGACGCTCTCGGTGTCGGCCCCTCCGGACGCGCCGCCGCGCGCCACAGCGATCCCGACGGCGATGCGCGCCGACGACGGAAAGCGCCAGGGCCTCGTGGTCGGTCACGGCGGTGGCGACGTCGCGTGGCTCGCCGGTCAGCTGGTGCAAGCGCAGGGGTCCCACTGGAGCCGGACCGCGCTGGAGGCGTCGGACGTCGTGATGGGCGCGAACGGCGCGTACGTCGCGCTCGGTACCGACCGCGTCGTCGTCTCGCAGGCCGCTACCGTCGCGCCGCGCAGCATCGCGCTGCTTGGCGCCACGGCGCTCGCGCCGGGCAACGACGAGGCGCGCTTCCTGGTCGGGACGCGCGCGGGCGAAGTGCGCGCGGGCGAGATCGCCACGAGCCAGCTCGCCGCGCCGATGGCGTTGACGCCCGGCTCGCCGGTCCGGGTCATCGCCGCAGCGCCCGAAGGCGACAACCTCGCCGCTGCGAGCGCCGACGGCCGCGTGGCGATCGCCGTCGGCGGGGTCGCCAGGCTCGTGTGGCGCGCGCCGTCGCCGGTGACGTGCATGGTGTGGGCGCGCGGCTCGCGCGGTCTGGTGGCCGGGACCCGCGCCGGCGGCGTGTGGCTGGTCGACACGCAGACGCGCGCCGCCATCCCGCTGTGGTCGGCGCGCGCGCCGGTGACGGCGTGCGCGCGCAGCGCCAACGAGGATCACTTCTACGTCGCGACGCGCGCCGGAGAGATCCTCGAGCAGACGCTCGCGCTCGATCCGGTCTGGATGCGCAAGCCGTCGGGCAACCCGCTGGCGCGCGCGGCCGGCGACATGGCGGCGTGGCGCGGGCTGGGCGTCAAGGAGTGATGGGGCGCGTGGGCGTCAGCCGCTCTTCACGATCGTCTCGCTCATGCCGTAGTACTCGACCGCCGGGAAATCGAGCCAGCTCTTCACGTCGTCCAGGATCACCTGGATGTTGTCGGTGCCGCTGAAGAAGCGTGCCGGATCGAGCAACTCCTCGCGCTGGCGGAACATCAGCTCCACGATGCCGTCGAAGCGCGGCGCGTCGGGCGTGAAGGCGCCGTCGACCACGTTGCGGTTGTACGCCCACAGCGGGTGGATGCGCATGGCGAGGGCGGTGTGGATGTCGTGCCAGCGATGGATGAACTCCTCGTAGGATAGATCCGGGCGGCGCTTGAGCAGTGTGACCTGCTTTACCCCCGGCGTCGGTTCGCCGTCGAGCCAGTCGCGCGAGTCGTAGTCCAGCGGGATCGCCTCGGTCACGTTGTAACCGCCGACGCTGACGCCGCCGGTCGACAGCACGCGCGCGGCGTCGAGCGCCGCCGCGTCGTCGGCGAAGTGCGCGCTCACGAGCCCCGCGACGCGCGCGCCGTCCGGGCGCGGGATCGCGTGGGACGCGCCCGGCACGTCCGCGACGTTCGTCACCAGGCGCCCGGGCCCGAGCGCGAGCAGCTTCGCCATGCGCTCCTGAAGCAGGCGTGCGAACGCCGGCTTCTCGAGATCCGGCGGGCGCCACAAGACGTAGATCCGCTTCACCCCCGCACCTTCGGGAACACGTCTTCGGCGAAGCGGCGGATGCCGTTCGCCTTCTCCTCGGTGGTCGCGATCACGCCGGCCCCGTACAGCAGCCACGGCTGGGTGATGATGTCGGTGACGCCCGCGTCGAACAGGCGCCGGTAGCCGTCGGCATCGAACACGTCGATCGGTGCGATCTGGATCTCGAACGGCCGCTCCGTGCGCCCGTACTCCGAGCGCAGCTCGCCGAGCCGCTTGATGAAAGCGCGTGTCTGCACTTCGGTCGCCATCGCGCTGGTCCAGCCGTCGGCCAGGCGCGCGGCGCGCTTCAGGCCGGGCTCGCTGTGTCCGCCGACGTAGATGGGTACGGGCTCCGACGGCACCGGGCTCACCTGCAGCCGACCGAAGTCGTAGTGCTTGCCGTGGTACTCGACCCAGCCGCCGGCCATGACGAGGCGCAGGATCTCGATCGCCTCGTTGGCGCGCGGCCCGCGCGTCTCGTACTCCGTGCCGCACCAGCGGAACTCCTCCGGGATCCAGCCGAGCCCGACGCCGAGCCCGACGCGGTTGTCGCTGAGCGCCGCCGCGGACGCGACCGTCTTGGCGACCAGCAGCGGCGCGCGGATCGCGAGCTTGAGCACGTGCGTGTAGAAGCGGATCCGCGACGTGACCGCCGCCATCGCCGGGATCGCCACCCACGGATCGACCCACGGCGTGTCCGGTGCCCAGAAGCGGTCGCCATCGCGCGTGTACGGATACGGCGCCGACACCTTCTCCGGATGGAAGACCGAGTCCGGCATCGCGATCGAGTCCCAGCCGGCCTCCTCCGCGGCGCGCGCGAGCGCGAGCAGCTGGTCGGGGGGACTCATGGCCAGCGCGACGGTGAACTTGCGGCTCATCGTGTCGATTGAAACATGTTCTATCGACCAGGGCCAGCGGCCTGGAAAGCGCGGTTCCGCGCCGGATCAGCAGGGCGAGCAGCTCGACACCCACGTGCCGCCGTCCACCTGATCGAGCTGGAGATAGTCGATGTCGCACGCCTGGTTGTCGAACGAGGCGACGCGTCCGCAGGCGTCGGTATACGCGACGCTGATGATGTTCATCGAGTCGACCGTGGCGCCAGTGCCCAGCATCGCGCCCAGATCCAGGGTGACCGTGTTGGCGACGACCGGAACCGTGCCCGTCGGGTTCGCCTGCAGGTATCCGCCGTCTCCGTCGGTCCCCTGGAGCGACAGGGCGTAGTCCAGGCTGTCGACCTGTAGCGCGTAGTCGAGATGGATCACGAGCAGCCCCGTCGTGGGGTCGAAGCTGGTCGCGGACGACGCGAACGCCTGGCAGGTCAGCGTTGCCAGGTACGGATCCCCGCCGGCGTCGCCGCCGGCGGCGCCCGCCGCGCCGGCGGTGCCCGCGTCGGCAGGGCAGGCGAGGCACGCGCTCGTCTGCAGGTTGCGGACCGTTCCCGTCGCGCACCCGCTCGATGCGTCGGCGTCGGCGGTCGCGTCGAGCCCGGCGTCGGAACCCGCGCTGCCCGACACGCCGGCGCTGCCGCCGGAGCCCGCCGCCGCGTCGGCGCCCGCGCTGCCGCCGGTGCCGCTGGCGCCCGCGCTGCCGCCGCTCCCACCACTGCCGCTCGAGCCGTCGGCGGTCGAGGCGTCCTTGTCCGGGTTCTTCTTCTTGGTGTCGTCGCTGGCGCAGGCGTTGCCAGCGAGGAAGGCCACGAGCGCGACGGGAACGAGCAAGCGACGATGATTCATCGCCGGAGCGTAGCCGGTCCCGCGCCCGCGCGCTCCGGGACGGCGGAAAGCCGCGCGTTTTGCGGCGGCACGCAATCGACCAGCCCCCGGGCGACCGCCACGTCCGACTCGACGAATCCGTTCGCGCCGAGCCACTGGAGCGCCTGGTCGCGCGACGCGAAGTAGCCGAGGCGCCCCTGCGCGGCGACCAGCTCCGCGCGCCCGTCGCGCAGCAACAGGAGCGACGCCCACGGGGCGTTGGCCATGCCGCCGTCGTAGAACCAGAGGGAGCGCGTCGTGATCGCCACGGTCTTGCGCAGCTGTACGAGCAAGATGAACGCCCACGCGAAGCCCACGAACAGGGCCACGTCCGTCACGTCGCGCCCGGCGCCGCCTGTGGCGACCAAACGCGCGGCGTGCGTGACGCCGACGAGCGTCGCGCAGGCGAGCGCATGCCGGCTCTTCTTCGAGCGCGCCGCCACGCGGAACGCATGGCCCGCGTACACCAGACCGGCGACCTCGACGGCGAGCGCGGAAAACGCCAGCAGCAAAGGGACGTCGCGTCCGGCGGCGGCCAGCACCGTCGCGACCGCGTCGGCGAGGACCGCCAAGCGCAGTGCCCACGCCCGGATCGGCGCGCCGCGCGCGCGCGGCGGAGGCGCCGTGAGCAACCACGTGACCCACACCAGGGCGAGCTGCGTGGGTGCCAGCGTCACCGCTCGCGCCTGCATCTCGCTTCCCAACACTCGCGCCGTGGTCCCCGATGCGACCCCGACCAGGACGGCTCCGACCGCGAGGCACGTCGGCACGAGCGTCCAACCGCGCGCGACGCGCACGCGCCAGGCGACCTGCGCCTGCGGCGTCGAGGGCGGTTCCGGACCGGCACGATAAGCGCCGCCCACGGCTAGCGCCTTTGCCGGCGCCGGCGCCGGCGCCGTTCCGCTGCGAGCGCGAGCACGCCGAGCGCCGACAGCGGCGCGCCCGGTCCGCGCGGCGCGCCCGGAAGCCGGCAGCCGCACCCGGAGTCGCCGGCGGCGGTCGAGCCGCGGCTCGGACCGCCGCCGCTCGCTGCGACGGCTCCGGAATCCGGCGGGGCCCCCGCTCCAGCCGGCGCCGCTGCCTGCCGCGCCCGCATCGGCGCCGCCGTCGCCCGAGACGACGTTGAACGTGCCGAGCGCGGTCCAGCCGAGGCGCGGCTCGGGCGTTCCGCTGCCGCCCTTGGCGTCCGCGAACACCTGGTGCGTGCCGCCGAAGCCCGCCGCGTCGAAGGACAGCGCCCAGGTCACCGTGCGCTTGTCGCCGGCGTCGACGACCGTCGTCGCGGCGCAGTCGAGCGCTCCGTACGTCCCGGACAGGATCTTGCTGTCGCCGGGCGCGCAGGAATCGCTGCTGCCGTCGAGGTGCAAGAGGCCCGCCTCCAGGCTCGCGGAGACCGCAGGCTGTCCAGCAGCGACCTGGTCGCCGACCCAAATCTGGACGATGCGCCACGCCGTCGCGCCTTCGCAGCTCGAGTACGGCACGACGAGCGACGCCGACGTCCCCGATCCGTTTGGCGGCGAGAGCGGGCCGGCGCCGAGGCACGAGCCGCCGGCGTCCACGCCCGAGTCCACGCCCGCGTCGGGCAAGGTCGGTCCGCCGTCGTCGTACACGATCAGGTTGCGGTAGGTCGCGTTCTTCACGCCGGACTTGTAGCGGTTGACCGTCCCGAGGAAGAGATAGCGCTCGTTCATGATGATCGGCGCCGACGGATAGGCGATGTCGAGGACGACGGAGCCGTCGCGGTGCAGCCAGGCGTGGTCTTCGTCCCAGCCAATCTCGTAGGTGTAGAACTGGGTGATGTCCCACGCGAGCGGATCGCTCATCGGCTCGCCCGGCTCGGAAGCGCCCGTGGTGTGCACCAGCAGCTTCATCTTGTCGGTGCGCTCCAAGCCGCCTGGTCCACCGTTGCAGTAGTCCGTCTCCTCCATCGCCCACGCCCACAGGAACTGCACGCTCTCGTTGCCCGGGTCGTCGATGTTGCCGCTGCCGTTGTTGTCGACGGCGGCGAAGATCGCGCGGCAATCCGGGAACCCGCCGACGCCGTGATCCACGCCGTTCACGCCGTCCATCTCGAACACCACGCGGCCCGCCGTGATCGGCGCGCCCAGGTCGTAGACGATCTGCGCGTCGAAGCTGTCGCGCGTCCACCCGGCAGGCGAGAACGTGCCGTCGTTCACCGTCTGTCCGCTGCCGCCCGGCGCGGTGAGCGGATCGTCGAGCACGACCGTGGGCGCCGCCACGGCGACGCCGGCGCGCAGCGCCAACGCCATCCCGACGACAAGCAACGGTAGCTTCACGCGTGATCCCCGATCGAAGATCGCACCGCTGCACCAACGGGTCAACGCGCTGGGCAGCGGGGATCCGCTTGAACGACACTTGCGGTTCTGCGAAGATCGACGCCGCCCCGCAAACAGAAGTGACTCCCGCGCGCGAAACCGCTCCCCTGCGCCCGCTCCAATGCATCCGCTGCGGGGCGGTGCTGGCGCTGGGACAGGGCAAGAGCGCGCATTGCGCGTACTGCGGCGCCGACACGCCGATCCCGGACGCCTACGCCGCGCTCCAGCGCGCGACCCAGAGCTTCGCAGCCGACCGGAACCTCGCGCAGCAACTCTACGGCGACGTCGGCAACCCGCCGGGGTGGTTCCTCCGCAAGTGGGGCCGCGGCGCGGAAGGCTCGGCCGACCTCGGCGTCTTCATCGTGGGCGGGCTGGTCGTCCTGACCTTCGAGAACCCAATCGTCGGGCTTCCCATGCTCTCGGCGGCGGCCTACGCGCTCGGCTACCCGGTGGCGGCGCTCATGCGCGCCATCGGGTGGCTTGCCGGAGGCTGGCTGCAGGGCCCGCTCTCTCCCTTCCTGGTGCTCGCGGTGACCACGCTGGCGGTGACGTTGCTCGTCGCCGTCCCGTCGGTGATCTTCGGCAAGGAGCGGGCACTCGCCGCGGTGCGCCGTGACATCCACGCCAGTCTGGCAGCGGCACTACCGGAGCGACCGGGCGGCCCGAGCCGCTGCCGCAACTGCGGCGCGGCGCTCGACGTTCCCGCGGGGGCGCGAGGCGTCCCATGTCCATACTGCAAGGCCGACAACCTGGTCGCGCTCCCGCACCAGTGGGTGGCGCGGATCCAGGCCTCGGAGTTCCACCACTTCCTGCGCATCGACGCCGCGCTCGAGGCCTTCCGCGAGGCGTCGCGGGTTGCCCGGGAGCGCCTGTGGGGGCTCGTCTTCGGCCTTGTCCTGGTGTTCCCCGTGGTGATGGGGATCGCCTGGTTCCTCGACAGGCTGAACTTCCAGTTTTGATATAGATTCTGGAATCGACAATACGGGTCGCAATCGCTTGCGTGCTCGCGACCCCGGCTCGGCGGCGCGACACGGGCGAAGTCGCACGACGTGGGATTCCACTGCGTGGCCATGTCGAGCAGGCGGGCTTGCCGGTCCGGCGCGGTATCCCGAGGAGCGCCGGACGCGCGGAGCGCGTCGCGCGCGGCGATCGGCGCCGGCGGAGACGGCAGCACGCACGCTCCCGGGACCGTCAGCTATGACATTCTTTGTCATAGCATGTCAAGACGTCTTTACGTGGCGACGTGGTGGCGGTTCGGTCAACGATTCAAGTGACTTGCCGATCTCCAGCAGGGTATCCGGCTCGCACCGGAACCGCAAGCTCCGGCGTCGGGGCTGGTCGCGCGCCGGGTCGGCGAGTTCAAGCTGGTGGATTGCGCGGGCGCAGCACCGGCAACAACGCCGAGGCTTACGGCGCCGCTGCGATCGCGGGCCTGGGCCTGATCCAGACCCTGCGCTCGAGCCTCGACGACGAGCTCCGTCCAGGGCGCCTGGTCGAGGTGCTCCGCGCTTGTGCGCGCGGCCGATGCCCGGGTCGATCCTGTTCCCGCGCCGCCGCACTGAGCGGCGTATCGATGTTACCGTTCTGTGGCGGTGACACGCCGGGCGAAGCAAGAGGTGCGGTGGCTGCGCGACCTGTGGGCCATCCCGCGCGCGCTCGTCGTTCGCGCGCTCCTGTACGCGCTGGTGGTGAGCGTCGCGTTGGGCATCTCGCTGCCCGGGCTGCTGCAGGGCGATCTGACGATGATCGCGATCTGGCTGGCGGGGCCCGTGCTCATCGGGATGAACAGTGGCGTCTCCGACGATCCCGAGACGGTGAAGAAGCGTCGCCGCTGGGGCGACCAGACCGACAAACCGGCTGCCGTCCTGGTCCTGATGCTGCTCGCCAGCTTGCTCGCGGCAGTATTGCAGATGTCGTCCCTGAGGGACTGGAGCTTCCTCTACTACATGCCGGTGATTTATCTGGCATTCGCTGCGCTGGCGCTGTTCGTGCTGGTCGTGCAGCCACTGAGGCGGGTCAAGGCGCTCGCCTTCGGCGTCGACGAGGCCGGCGTGCGCATGCTGCTGTCGCACACGTCGAACTACTGGCCGTTCGCGCTGCTGGGCGACACGCACATCGTGAAGCGACGCGGCGTCAAGCGCTTGATCTTGCGCGACCGCAGCTTCAGGCGCGTGGCGGACCTGCCGCTGCTCGGCGCTGCGGCGGAGCAACGCGCGGAAGAGCTGCAGCGCGAGATCGACGCCGGCATCGAGCGAGCGAAGCACGCCGGCGATGACGTCCCGCCGGAGTTGCGCCGCGGCGCGCGCCCGCTGGGCGCGTGGCTGGAAGCCGTGCGCCGCGCGTCGCTACGCGACGGACCCGCCTACCGCAACCACACGCTGGATGAGTCCCAGTTGGTGGAGACGCTCGACAACGTCGACGCGCCCGCGGAGGCGCGCGCCGCCGCGGCGTACGCGCTGCTCTCCAGCCCGCACGAGCGCGTGCGCGTGGAAGCGGCGGAGCGCATCGGGCCCGCGTCGCCGCCGTTCGTATCCGTAGCGGCGCACCTGGCGGGCGGCGAAGCGCTGCCGGACGACACGCTGGAAGGGCTCGACGCCATCGACCGCGGCGAGGTCGAGGAGCTCGTCAAGCAGCGCGTCGAGTAGACTCGTAGTTTTGCACCAAACCGGAGTTGGGCTGTTCCGGTGCTGCGCTGGGCTTCGCCCGGGAGCGACGCCGAGCTTGTTCAAGCGCTGCCGGAGGTGCGCGCCCACGGTGTGAGAGGCGCGTCATCCCGCAGCTCGTGCCGGACCGCTCCGAGGGCGACGGCAGACGCCAGCAAGTTCAGAAGGGGGCCGACATGGACGAGGCAACGCGCCCGCGGACGTCCTTCGACGGCCGTGCAGCATCGCGCGCGGGTCGCCGCGATGACCGTCTGCGTCCCGTACGACACCTGGCCTGGAGCGGGGTGTCGCCGCGGACGCAATACGCGAAGGTTTCGGCGCCGCCGATAGTGTAGTTCAGCGACACGGAGTTGGACGCGACGCCGTAGCTGCCGCTCATCGCGTACGGGAAGGGCGCCTTCTCCGAGCAAGTGCACGCGGACGACACGTCGCCCGTGCACGACACGGTATTGCCTGGGGGGAGCTGTGCCGTGAACGAGTCTGCCAGCGCGTTCGTCCCCACGCGCCCCGCGCCGGCTCGAGCCGTCCTGGGTTCATGGAAGGATGGTGCCCAATGCGCACGCTGGAGCCCGGTCTTGTCGGTCCGGCGCGGAACCACGCGGCTTGCTCAGCACGCTTGGACGGCGCTAGACTTTCCCGAGGGCACATGAGGCAACGCGCGCCGATGGTCGACGGCTGGCACAAGGTCGCGTGGCCGACACCTGTCGTGCTTGTCGTCATCGTCGCGTGCGGCGGGCAAGTCGCGGCGACGAGCGGCAACGCCGGCGCGAGCGGCAACGCCGGCGCGAGTGGCAACGCCGGCACGAGCGGCAGCGCCGGCGCGAGCGGCAGCGCCGGCACGAGCGGCTCCGCCGGCACGAGCGGCTCCGCCGGCGCTGGCGGCAGCGACTGCGATCTTGCGGTGGTGGCGTCGGGAGCGTTGCCGGCAGCGCTCCCCGGCACCGCACAAGTCACGGGACCCGCCGTCGCCGGCACCGAGCACGGGTTCGTGATCGCCTATCGCCAGCAGGACCCCAATAGCGGCGCATTGAAGGTCGTTACGCTTCCCCTGTCCGACGCGGGAGCGCCTGGGAGCGCCGGGGGCGTCGACTTGCCGGGCTGCGCGAGCAACGCACCGGCGGATGGCCTCGGCCTCGCGTTCTCGGGGAGCACCGGTCTCCTGGCGGTCGGCTTGCAGGATTGCGCCGGCAGTGGCGCTGGCGCGGCGTTCATCCCGGTGGCGCCGTCCGGTACGCCGGGCACCGCGGAAGTACTCCGCAATCCCGCCTTCAGCGAGCTGACGCTGGCGCCGGGGCACAGCGTGAGCGCCCGGTTGGACGTCGTCGCCGGTGGCAAGAGCATACCGGCGTTCGATTTCATCTACCGCGCGATCCAGGCCGGCTCGCCGTCGGTGCAGACCGGCATCATCGCGAACGACACGTTCAACAATACGCCGCAGGTCGTGTTCGCGGATCCCGCCGACTACGGCATGGTGGCCACTACCGACCAGGTCCAGGGTCTGCTCGGGCGCGTGCCGGCGCGCGCCGCGGACGTGCTGAAGGTGATCGGCTGCTGCATATCGCTCCCGGCGGACGGCGGCATTACCGGCAGCGGCGAGTTCGAGCTTCCCGACTCGCCGCAGTGGGCGGCGCTCGCCGCGGACGCGGATCGCGTCGCTGCCATCGCTCCCGGCACGGGCGCCGGCCTCGTGCTCCAGGTCGCGAACGCCGCCGGCACCGACCTCGGGCGGAGCCAGATCACCGGCGAAGCGTTCAAAGGTGGGGACATCGCCTTCCTGCACGACCACCTGATCGTCCTGGGCGGCGCCAGCGGGAGCCTGGTGCTCTACCGCATCGACGGAGCGACCACGTCGAGCGCCGTCAGCGGTGCAAACGCGGCCAAGGTCGCGTTCACCGGCAGCCTGGCAAGCGAGTCGCTCGCGAGCTTCGACGGCACCCGCGTCGCCCTGGCGGCCGCGCGCGACCACGTGGCGATCGTGTGGCTGAGCACGCTCCAGCTGTCGGCGAATGCGCCAACGGGTGGATGGGCGCTGTTGTCCTGCAACCACTGACTTGCCGCCCGACGCGAAGCCGCGTCCGCACCGTCCCTACTTCGAGACCCAGTATGCCCAGTCGAAGTTGGCGTCGAGGTCGCCGCCGAGGAAGGAGCGCAGGTTGCGCACGTGCATCGGCTGGCCGGCGATGGTGATGGGTTTCGTCGCACCCATCTGCACGATGACGTCGGGGCTGTCTTGGGTGCAGAAGCGGAGGGCGTAGTCGCCGGTCGAGGGGTCGGGGAGCTCGCTCGGTCCGTAGCTGCTGCACGCGAGCTTCTCGAGCGCGACGCCGAACGAGGCGGCGCTGGGCGAGCAGGAATCGTACGCCGATGGTTCCGGTCCGTCGGAGACGGCGAGGTAGAGCCTGCCGTCGCCGTCGGGGTTGTGCGCGCCGCCCCAGTCGCCGACGCTCACGGCCAGGATCTGCCCCGGCGAGGGACCGGCCGGCCCCGCCGCGTCGAGGCCCTGGTACGAGACCAGCGCGATCGCGCCGACGCGCATGTCGAGCGTCAAGCCGGGCGCGGCCACCGAATAGGTCGACAGCTTCGGCGCGCAGTTGGCGTCGGGAGCGCAGCTGTCCACGGTGAAGCTGTCGGCGGTGGTCTTCGTGACGATGCCTGTCGCGGCCCACGAGACCGCACCTCCGCCAGTGGACGTGTTGATCGAGCAGCCGTAGCTCTCGCCGCTGAAGGCATCGACTCCGAGACAGGTGGCGCCATCGTGGGTGCGCGCGCAGGAGCCCGGCTGCCCGGCTTCGCCGCCGGTCCCGCCCCCGGGTGCGCCAGCGCTGCCGCCAGTGCCGCCTCCAGACGCGCCGCTACTGGTCGCCGAGCCTCCGCACGCGACACACAGCGCCGCCGCGATCACGGTGACGTGCCACTTGTGCCAACAGCGCGCCGTATTTCCGGCGGAACTGCGCCCCTTCGCCATGCACGATATTCGGTGCAAGTGGCGGGCCAGGTGCCGGTCCGGCGCGGAAGCGGTCGCCGCGAGGTTCCGCGCCGGACCGGCAACCCCGCTCGCCGCCCACGCGGAGGCACCGCCCTTTCATGACCGGGCCTTCAGCGACCCGCGGGTCCTCGTCGTGGCGCTGTGCCCGAGCCGCCGCCGCAACAGGGCGCGCACCGCAGGTGTCGGCGCCAAGGCGATGGCGGTCTCCCGGTGGCGCTCTGCCACCGGCTGGTTGTCGCAACGCCTGTGCAAGTCCGCCAGGACGGCCGCCCACAGGTACGAACCGGCGAGCCATGTCGGCGGCTCCGCACCCTCGATCAAGGCCAGGCCCGCCGCAGGTCCCCGCCACTCCGCGACCGCGACGGCGCGATTCAGGCGGTGAAGCGGGGAAGGCGAAACCCGTTCGAGCAGCTCGTAGCACTCGACCACCTTGTCCCAGCGCGTTTCGTCGAACGACGGCGCAAGACAGTGCTCGGCCGCGATCGCAGCCTCGGCGTGATACCTCGAGTAGGTGTCCCCCTGTGCGGACTCCGCGAGCCACGAGAGTCCGACGTGGATCTGTTCCCGGTCCCACAGACCTCGATCTTGCTCTTCCAACAACAGCAGGCCACCGGAAGCGTCCTCCCGCGCGGTCATGCGCGCCGCGTGCAGGTGCATGAGAGCCAGCAGCGCGCACGTCGTCGGCGATCGCCCGAGCGGGTGCTCGGCTGCGATGGTCGTCAGGCGGATGGCCTCATCGCAGAGCTCGCGGCGGAGGGGCAGCTCGGCGTGGGATGAAAGGTGCCCCTCCGTGAACATGAGATACAGAACCTTGTGCACCGTGCCCAGGCGCGCAGCGACCTGGGCGGGGGAGAGCTCGATGACGCCCGGTGTCGACTGCCGCAGCCGATTGCGTGCGCGCTCGATGCGCTTGTACACATTGGCTTCGGTAGTGAAGGTGCGATGGGCAATCTCGCGAACGTCGAAGCCGCAGAGCGTCTTCAGAGCCAGTGCGAGCTGTGACTCCACGGGGAGCGCTTCGTCGCAGCAGACGAAGAGCATGCGCAGGAGGTCGTCCTGCAGCTCGCCGGTCAGACACGGATCCGGGCTGTTCCAAGTGGCCGTGATCTCGCCTTCGCCGTGCTGCTCGAGGAGCTGCTCGCGCCGCGATCGCTGGCGCAGCTCTCCCAGGACGTTGTTGTGCGCCACGCGGAAGAGCCACGCCGACGGGTTGTCGGGAACGCCGGCGTGCGTCCACGTTTCGAGGGCCGTCATCAGGGCAGACTGAGCGGCGTCCTCGATCGCTTCGAGGTGATGCACGCCCACCCGGCGAGCGAGCGCCGCGACCATCCGGCCGTATTCGTGCCGGAAGAAGTTGTCGACCAGCTGCGACGCGCTCAAGGGCCGTGTATCTCGATGACCTCGACGCCCGAGCCAGGGCGCACCAGGCCCGGACATTCGCGCGCGACCGCGATCGCTTCCTCCAGACTGTCGGCGGAAACAATCATGATGCCGCCGACGAGCTCCTTGACCTCGACGAAAGGACCGTCCGACGCGCCCTCGGTGGCCACGAGCTTTCCCGAGCCGAGCTTCCCGCCCATGTCCGCCAGGTTCTTCTTGAACTTCTCCTGCCAGGCGCCGAACCGGGAGTACATCTCCTGCATCTCGGCAGGCGATGGCTTCGCCTGCTTTCCCGCGTCTCCCCCGGCAAACTTCGCTGCAAGCACAAATACCTGGGCATGGCCTCTCCTCCTTGATTTCCGTCGTCCACCCGGCCGACATCCTATGACGTGTGGGCGTCCCCGGATTGGACACCCGGATGCGTTTTCCAGAGGACGCCGCTGCTTTTCCCCGCGCCCAGCATACCCCGGGCGTACGCCACCCTGCCGCGACGGCGCCAGGTCGGCATAGACTGGACGTCGATGCCACCAGCCAACTACGGGATCGACGCGCCGCCGGTCGTGAGAAACCTCGCCGTCGCGGGCCTGGCCTGCGTGGCGCTCGGCGCCGTGGGGCCCGCGCTCGGCGCCGCATGGCTCCGGTTCTTGCTGTTCTCGGGCGTGTCGTTGCTGGGCGCCGGCGCGTGGATGGTGTTCGGCAGCATGGCTCGTGGCTCACCGGAGGAGATTTCATGCGCGCCGCCGCGCGCTTGCCCGACCTGCCGGACGACCACCAGTACAACGTCGGCTTCCGCTGCGCGCACTGAGCGGAGGCGTACTGTATTGACGCGCGCGCGCGGTCGATACCCTGTATCAAGCACGTATGCTCGTGAGTGCCGTAGCTGGTCCGCGTGACGCAAACGAAGCGAGGTTCAAGAAGGTGCTCGCCGCCGTGCGCTCGCTCGCCCGATTTCTCCCGCTCTGCGTTGCAGCAACTCTCGTCGCGTGTGCCGCCGCGCCTGGCGACCCCGAGCGACCGCGCCCGGCCACGTCCGCGCCGGCAGTCGCAGCGCCTTCCCCGCCAGCGCCACCGTCCCCGGCGCCACCTCTTGCGTCCGCTCCCGAGCCGCCGCCCCCAGCGGCGGTTATCGCGCCCCGGCCTCGAAGCAAGCCCGAAGCACGAAGCCTCGCGCTGTTCCGTGTCCAGGCCCCCGAGGGGGATCCGTGCTGCTCCGGGTTCTCCACGGTGCTCTCGGTGCGCGCCTTCCGCGACGCCGGCGAGCAGGCGGACGACGGGCTGCTCGCCGATCTGGAGCGACAGCGCGCGCTCTTCGAAGCGTGCTCGAATCACTTCAGCTGGGGACGTGGGGACGGTGCCAGTGCCAGGCTGCATTTGACCGTGAACGGCCGAGGAAAGGTCGTCCGCAGCACGCTGACGGGCGTGGTCCAGTCCAAAGCGCTGACGACTTGCCTTGGCCGGGCCGCACGCGCGGTGGTGTTCACTCCGGGTCCGAAGCAGGTCGACCTGGCGCTGGTCGTCAACGACGACGTCCTCTAGCACGCAAGGCATCCGCGCTCGGTACCGCTGGATGAGGGTGCCGGTGCGGCGCGGTATCGCGCGGGGCGGGTCACCAGGTGAACGTCGGCTCGGTGCCTTGGCACGGATCGACGAAATTGCTCGGCAACGGCACCTGCTTGTACGCGTAGTTCGAGCCGTTGTTGATGACCAGATACGTTCCGGGGGCGGTCCCAGTGCCAGACGTCACCGTGACGATTTGCTCGAAAGGACCCGGGAACATCGCGACATCGCCGAAGGGGATCTGGCTCTCGACAAAGATCCCCGTCAGCTGGTCGAAGGCTGGCATTCCGGACGGCTCGAAATGCCGTGTGACGAGGCGAAACGCCGCGTCGCACGCGGTGGGCTGGGCCTTGTCGACGCCGTCGAACGACCAGAAGCGCTGCCCGAAGCCGTGAGCGTCGATGTAGAGCACGGTCCGTGGAACGCCGCCTGGTGCCGGCCCGGTGAAGTCGACGTCGCAGTCTTGGGGCGCCGTGGCATTGGGCGTGTCGCAGCTTACCCAGAGCCCGGCGAAATCAGCGCCGACGGCGTCGCCGACGCTGGGGTAGGTGGGAAGCGCGCAGTCCTCGGGGAGGGCAGGCGTCCGGAAGTCGCCGGTGTAGAAATGGCACCCGGACGGCGCCGTCCACGGCTCGTCCTTCGAAAGTTCGTAGAGTTGCGCGTCCGGACCCCTCCACACGTACGTCGTTCCTCCGGTCTCGACGACGCGCCAGAAGCTGGCGCTTGTGCTGAACGTGGCGAGCGACAGATCTTGCTGGTCGTAGCCGCAGTGATAGGAGATCAGCGAGTCACTCGGGCCTGTTCCCACATTCTCGAACGTGCAGCCATTCACGCCGCCAACAGAGTAGAGGCGCCTGCCCTGCACGGCGAAATAGGGAGAGGTAGTCGTGTTGGCGCAGGCAGCGGCGTAGTCGAAGTTCGGGTCCTGCGAATCCGCCGGCGTCAGTTGTCCCAGCGCGTCGCATTGCCTGAGCACTCCCTGGAACGGCGGCTGGTCGAGCGGGATCTCGCAGCCCGTCGCGCCCGCGCACTCCTTGAGCATGTCGAACGGTGCGTAGGGTGGGTACACCTGCGCGTCCGGCGGCAGGCACACGGGTTGGTCCCCGACGGCCGTGCAGACGTCGTCTCCAGAGCAGGTGTAGGCCGGAGTGCAATAGGCGCGGCAAGCTCCGTCGACACACGCCCCATCGCAGGCCTGTCCGGCGCACTGGGTGCTGCCGCCAGCGCCGCTGTTGCTGACGGAGTTGTTCTTGGTGCAACCAAGCCCCGCCAACGCCACCACGAGCGCGACCACGGCCAAGTTTCTCGATACCGGCATTGCCCTGTCCTGAAGTCCGTTGATCCGATCAGAACGTGAAGTCGGGGAGGCTCGAGTCGCACGGGTCCTTGAACCCGGCAGGCGGGTCCACCTTCTTGAAGAAGGTGCCTATGCCCGCGCTGTGGCAGAGGTTGGTGGCGGGGTTGTCGTCTTGCGGGTCTCGCCGCCACAGCATCGTCTCTCCACTTGTAGCCGTGACGAGCTTCCACTCCACGTAGCGCGGAACGAGCATTCCGACGGGCGCGTGCGCTCGCGCCAACTCGAGCAACCGCCCGTTGTTGCTCTCGCGAAAGGCGAAGAAGCAGCTGGCGCCGTCGGGGCCGACACCTTCCGCGCCATATCCGTCCGGACGCACGTAGAGGGACTGCAGATACCCGCCCTGGTCCCAGGTGGCGTAGTCGGTGGGACAGGTCGGGAGCGCGGCCTCGGCGTTCTCCGGAGTGGGCGCGAAGCAGCCGGTCGCGCCCGGCGCGTTCCAGTCGCACTCGGCCCAGAGGCCGTCGAAGCCAGACACGGCGCCCCCCACCGGCGGGAACGTGGGCTTGTCGCAAAGCGGCGGGGGCGCCGCCGGACACGGCAGACTCACCGCTTCCGGACTGAACTCGTAGAGTCCGTACTCGGTGGACGAGTCGGCATACTCGGGCAGGTCACCATAGTCCGACCACGCCATGACGAGGTAGGTCTTGCCTCCCGCGTCAATCAGGCGACCCATCTTGGCGTTCGAGACGTACTCTCCAGTGCTGTCCTGCGTGCAGGTGTGGGCGACGAGACTGTCGCCCACTACGCCGATAGGCCTGTTATCGTTGGTACAAATCGGCGGCGAAGCCTGGAAACCGAAGTTGTAGAGGACCTCGTCCTTTACGGCGAGCTGGGCATCGATGGTGCCGGGGCAAAGCTTCTGGGGATCCAGGCCCGGACTGGTGGCGTCCGCGGGATACAGCGTCGTGGGGCCAATCCCGTCCGACGAACAGGTGCGAAAGTACCCTTCTCGCGCGAACGGCAACAAATCGACCTTGCAGCCGTCGGTGCAGTCCGTCAAGAGATCGAAGCCCAGGCTGCCGGCTGGTGCGCACACGGCGCCCGCGCCGTCGCCGAAGCAGGTCTGTCCGCTGGGACACTCGCGATTCGGACCGCAGGCAAGTCGGCAAATCCCCTGGAAACACGTCCCCGCGCACGGGTCGTTCGGCCCCGACGTGCATTTCGACCCCGCCGGCAGGTCACCGTTGTCGACGTCGATGGAGTTGCTCTTCTTGCATCCCGTGGCGACCGTCAGCGCGAGCCCGCCCGCCAGAAGAAGTGAAACCAGATTCTTCGATAACGGGCGGCGTGTCGGCATGGCTGAGCTCTCTGCGCGCGCCTTGTCGAAGCTTGGCACGCGGTGCGGTGCGTTCGGGCCGACACCCGATGTCGAGCCGTACGGCGAGACAGCGGGCGCGCAACCCAGTCAACCTCCAACTATAATGGATGAGGCGCACTTCCTTCCATCAAATTCGGCGTTGGTTACGCTCGCGTTGGCGCGTGGACGCGCGGGCTGCCAGTGCGTCTTCGTTTCTTCGCGTCTTCGCGTCTTCGCGTCTTCGCGTCTTCGCGTGCTTCGCGTCTTCGGCTACCGCCTGCACCATCGCCGACCACCACTGGATGATGCTTCGCGATCAGCTCGACCTGGTTCGATTGCACGGCGCGGTCACCGCAGCGGCGCTGCCGACGCCCTGTCCTCGCTGCGGCGCGACGCGGTGGGTCCCAGGACGTCGACAGCGCGCGCGGGCTCTTGCGCTCGGTGCTTGCGGTCCCGGCGCACCCCGGATACCGTGCCCGACGTGGGTAAGTCGTCTGAATTGTTGACCGAACCGTCGCCACGTTAAGACGCCTAAACGTGCTGTGACAAATAATGTCATAGCGCGCGAGCGACACGGCTGGCGCTGGCGTCGACCATCGGTCTCGTTGCGGGCGCCATGCTCACCATGGGCGGCCTGGGGCGCGTTCCGGGGCTGCGTGGTTGCGGCGCCGCCGATGGTCGTGGCGTATATACCGGTGTACTTGCTTTGGGAGGTCAGCGTGGAAAGAACATCGACGATCATGGTCGCGTTCGCTTGCGTGCTCGCGAGCCCGGCCGCCTGGGCGCAGGCGCCCATCGACAACATCGGCGCCGGGGGCCAGCTGGTGGTGGGCGTGGAGCGCGTCGCCGGCGCGGTCTTCCAGAGTGAATCGACGCACACTCCGGGGAATGGCACGGACATTCCGTCGCACGGCAGCACCGACAAGTACACGACCATCGGGCTGCTCGCGGTGAACGCGCCCACGCCGAGCTCGACTCCGCGCGTCGCCGTCGACTACTTCGTGACGAACGGACTCAGCCTCGGCGCGGGCCTGATGTACTGGAGCAACGCGCCCAGCCACGAGATCAACGGGCAGACGACGTCCGATCCCACCACTCACGAGTTCCTGATCCAGCCGCGCATCGGCTACGCGCTCGTCCTCGACGACACGTTCGCGATCTGGCCACGGGCGGGCTTCCAGTACGCTCACGCCAGCGTCGGCAGCTACTCCGCCTCGCGCGGCGACGTCACCGTGGACGCCATGCTCGGCATCTCGCCGATCAAGCACGTGGTATTCCTGGTTGGCCCGATGCTCGACGTGGGCGTGACCGGCAGCCAGGACTACCGGGTGGGAACCGGTGGCGGTGCGGGCGCCGTGACGAGCACCGGCTCCAGCGACGTGAAGCTCACGAGCTTCGGTCTGACCGCGGGCCTCGCCGCGTACTTTCCCTGAGTGGAGAGGCGCGCTGCATCTGGCGCGGTACGCGAATGGCTGCGAAGTAGCGAAAATCTCCGCTGGCTCTCCGGGACCACACTGCCGATCGCATCGCCACCAGGTCGGGAACCAGGCGACAACCGGGCGGGGTCAACGGCCGCTGGACGCTCGCCTGCGGCCAACGATGAGCGCGACGAGAAGCCACGCCGCGGCGGCGGTGCCGTCCGGCGCGTGTCCGCCTGCGGCCCGGCAACCACAGCCCTTCGTGTCCACAGCGGATGCCGGCGGCAGATTGCCCCGCTCGTCCGCGGCGTCGTTCGTCGCGTCGGGGCCGGCGTCGGCCTGTGTCGTCGCGTCGGACGCGTCCTCGGCATCGGGAACGTCGGCGGAATCGGGCGCGTCGGCTGTCGCGTCGGGGCCTGCGTCGGGCACGTCGTCGGCGGTGAGCGTCTCGAGGAAGACGCGGGCCGCGTGGTGCTGTGACCCGGGATCGTAGCGATGATACGCGGCAATCGCGCGACCGGTCCCGTCCGACGCGATCGCGGGGTCCAGTTCGGAGTACGCGTCCGCGGCGATGGCGAAGCCACCTGGGTCGAGCACGGCGCCTGACGCGTCGATGCGCGCGCCGTAAGCGTCCCAGCCGCTGCCGGAGCGATCGTCCTGCCACGTGACGATCGTATTCAGACCGTCGAACGCGATCTTCGGCGAGCCTTTCCAGCCCTTCCCCGACGCGACCGCGATTCCGTCGGGGTCGAGTACGCCGCCGCCTGGCGAGACGCGCGTCGCGTACACGTCCTGACCGTTGAAGAACTCGCGGGAATCCTGCCACGCCACGACGAACGCGGACCCCGCCCACGTGACGACCGGATCGGCCTCGTCGTACTGGTTGGTGGAGATGGCGAATGGCGACGCATCCAGCATCACGCCTGCGGAGGTGAAGCGCGCCCCGTACAAGTCGGACGAGCCGGACTGCGAGTCCGCCCACACCATGAGGTACTCCCCGCCGCCGTACGCGATGCCGAGCTTCGGGTTGATGCCCGTGTGGGTGCCGACGGTGATCGGCGCTGGGTCGAGCACGGTGCCACTCGCGGTGAACCGCACGGCGGCCGCGGAATGATGCTCGAGCGGGGCGGGGTGCCACGCAACAAGGAAAGCCGCGCCGTCGGCGGCGACCGCGGGCATCCGGAACGTGGAAGAGCTGGCGCTGGCAATCGGGATGCCGGCCGGGTCGAGGACCGCGCCCGCTCCGGTGACGCGGGCCACGTAGACCGCGGACTCCGCGAACGGCACACCCGGCCGTAGGTCCTCCCAGGTCACGAGGAAGGTGCCCGGGATCGCCGCGACGGAGGGATAGCGTTGCGTGCCGGGCGCCGACGCGATCGCGAACCCCTCGGGATCGAGGAGCGTCCCGTCGGCGGCGACGCGCGCGCCGTAGATATCCGTGTCGTTGCCGGCGCGCTCTTCCTCCCATACGAGCAGATACTCGCTGCCGTCGAAGGCCGCCGCCGCACGCTGCTGGCCGTTGCCGGCGCCGGTCACGAGCTGCAGGCTCGAATCGAGCGTGGTCGCGGCCGCATCGAAGCGCGCGCCGTATACGTGGGCGTGGTACGTGGGACTGAAGCTGCCAAGCACGACGCTCGTCCCTCCAGTGGATGCGATCGCCGCGGCACCGCTACTTCCGTAGGCCGGCGGCGGCGACGCGCAAGTCCCCGCGAGCGGCGTACCCGCGCCTTGCACACGCGCTTCGCACAGCGCGACGGGCGAGCCCGCGGAGATGGCACCTAGAATGAAGGCGCCCCCGTTGAACGCGGCGGCCACGCTGCCGCCTGGGTCGAATCCAACCGGCGCGGGGACGCCACCTGGATCGAGGATGGCAAACGACGCCGGATCCACCCGGGTGCCAACGACGAGTGGTCCGGTGGAGGCGGGATCCCAGGTGACGAGGGCGTGGGTGCCGTCGAATGCGATCCGCGGCGACAAGCGCGTGCCCAGGCCGCTTCCGATCGCCACGCCGCCGCCGTCCGCGGGCGTCCCGTCGGCGGCGACGCGCGCGCCGTAGATCTCCGGGGAGCCGCTGCGCCAATCCGCCCACGCGACGATCCATCGGTCGCCGCTCCAGGCCACGCTGGGTGATCCGCGCTGCGCGGCGCCGGACCCGATCGTGAGCGGTGTCGCGTCCAGCGACTGCAGGGCCGGGTCGAGCCGCTCTCCGTAGATGGTGGTCATGTCCGCCCACACGACCAGGCAATGACCGCCCGGATCGCACGCCACCGACGGCGCCTCACCGTACCCGATCGCCACCCCGCCTGGCTCCACGACCGCGCCGGCACTGGTGACGTGCACGGCGTACAGGTCCGCGCCGAACGCGGTGCTCGTGTAAGACGTGGAGCGGCCGTCCTTCCACACGACCAGGTAGTCGGTGCCATCGAACGCGACATCAGGCTCCTCCTGCGGCCCGGGGGCGGCGGTCACCGGGAACCCGAGCGGATCCACGAGCTGCCCCGCGGCATCGAAGCGCGCTCCAAAGATGTCGCGCAGGGGCCGCGTGCCGAACGGGTCGTCAATCTCCTCGCCGGCGCGCTCGTCCGGCCACACAGCAAGATAGCCATTTCCGTCGGACGCGATGCGCACGCCAGCCTGCGAGCCGAGTGCCGGCGCCGGCACCGTCGCCCCGACGCCGACTTCCGCGCCCACGACCGGTGCCGCTCCTGCGGGGATCGTGATGCCCACACCCACGCACACGGATACGGCGAAGACACGAAGATTGAAGGGCATTACGCAAACAATGATACGCGAAACGGCGGGAGCTCCTGCCCTGCACTTCCCACCCTGGCGTGAAGACAAAGCGTGACGCCGGTCGCTTCGAAAACACACCCTGCCACGCCGCCAATACGCCCTGTCCCTTCCGGGCGATCCCACGGCCTGACAAGGCGGTCCAGACAGGCTCCCTTGGTTGCGGGCATTGTTCGACCGTCCCATCCGGGGCGAGGCCCGCCGGGAGCGACGTGCTCGCGCCGGCGCATTGCTTGTTCGGAGCTGCCCGAGCCAGTTGCTCGAAGAACCGCGCTTGTGAACGTCGCGATCGAGCTTGTGAACGTCGGTTCGATGGCTGTGCGCCGCCGCGGCGGACGCGGCCTCGCGCTGCTTCAGTATCCGCTCAGCCGCGCCCAGCGCTCGCGGTGCCACGCGGCGTCGCCGAAGGTGAGCTCCGCGGCGCGCGCCCGCTTCAGGTACAGGCCGATGTCGTGTTCGTCGGTCATGCCGATGCCGCCGTGCATCTGGATGGCTTCGTTCGCGACGTGCACGGCGACGTCCGAGCACTTCGCCTTCGAAAGCGACGCCAGACGGGCGAGGGTGGGTTGGTCCGGCGCGGTATCGGCCGTGGCGGCAGCGGCGCGCACGGCGCTCCGCGCGAGCTCGAGCTCGATGAACAGGCGCGCCGCGCGGTGTTGCAGCGCCTGGAACGAGCCGATCGGCGCGCCGAACTGCACGCGCGTCTTCAAGTAGTCGAGCGTCATCTCGAAGGCGCGCGTCGCGAGGCCGATCATCTCGGCGCTCAAGGCGACGGTCGCGCGATCGACGGCTTGCTCGAGGGTCGACAGATCGCCGACGCGCGCGGCGGCGGAGACGCGCACGCCGTCCAGGTGCAGCATCGCCGCACCGCGGCCGTCGATGCGGATCTGGCGCGTGACGGTCAGCCCGGGCGCGCCGGCTTCGACGAACCAGAGCTCGATCCGGTTCGCGGGGTTCCGCGCCGGAACGACAAACCCATGCGCGACGTGCCCGTCGAGGACCCCGGTCTTGTCACCGCGGATCTCGCCGGCGTCCGCGATCGTGGTCTCCACGTGGGAGAGATCGTAGCGCGCGCCCGGCTCCTGGTGGGCGACGGTGACCAGCGCCTCGCCGCTGGCGATGCGCGGCAGCCAGCGCTCGCGCAGCGCGTCGTTGCTTCCGGCCGCGAGCGCGGCGGTGCCGAGCGTGCTGGCGAGCATCGGCTCGGGAACGAGCTCGCGGCCGAGGCTCTCCATCACGACGGCGAGATCCGCCGAGGCGATCTCCGCGCCCACGAAGCCCAGGGCCGCGAGCTCGCGCCATAGCTCCCATGAGAAGCCGATTGGATCGCGCGCGTCACGCAGCTGGCGCACGCGCGCAGCCGGCGATCGCTGCTCGGCGAGCTCGCGCGCCGAACGCGCGACCAGCTCCTGCTCCTCGCCCAGGGCGAGGCTCACCGGGCGGCTCCATCGGGCAGGCCGAGCACGCGCTTGGCGATGATGTTCAGCTGGATCTCCGAGCTGCCGCCTTCGATGCTGTTGGCGCGCGAGCGCAGCCACTCGCGCGTGGCGGCGAGATCGGCGTCGTCGAAGCCGGGCGCGTCCCAGCCGATCGCTTGCGGCCCGGCGATCCGCGTCGCGAGCTCCCAGCGCCGCTGCTTCAGCTCGCTGCCGGCGATCTTCAGGATCGAGCTCTCGGGTCCGGGCGCGCGTCCGCTCTGGAGCTGCTCGCGGATGCGCTGCAGCGTCAGGCCGAAGCACTGCTCGTCCATGGCGAGCTGGGCGATCGCGTGCCGGATGCTCGCGTCGCCGAGGGCGCCGTGGCGGCGCGCGAGCTCGACGAGCTCGGCCTCGATCGTCGTGAGCTGGCCGCCCATGGCCTCGGCCACCATGCTGCGCTCGTAGCCGAGCAGCGCCTTGGCCACGGTCCAGCCGTCGTCGACCTGGCCGACGACGTTCGTCGCCGGAACGCGCACGCCCTCGAGGAACACCTCGCAGAACGGCGAGGCGCCGCTGATCAGCTGGATCTTCCGCGTCGTGACGCCGGGCACCAGCATGTCGATCAACAGGAACGTGATGCCGCGTTGCTTCTTCGCGGCGGGATCGGTGCGGACCAGGCAGAAGATCCAGTCGGATTGGTCGGCGTGGGAGGTCCAGATCTTCTGGCCGTCCACCACGAAGCTGTCGCCGTCGCGCACCGCGCGCGTGGACAGCGACGCGAGGTCCGAGCCCGCACCCGGCTCGCTGTAGCCCTGGCACCATCGGATCTCCCCGCGGCAGATCGCCGGCAGGTGCTCGCGCTTTTGCTCGTCGGTGCCGAAGTCGAGCAGCGTCGGTCCGATCATGGTCAGCCCGAATCCGACCACGGGCGGCGGCAGGGCGAGGCGGCGCAGCTCCTCGTCGAGGATCTCGCCGTCGGCCTTGGACAGGCCGCCGCCGCCGACCTCGCGCGGCCACGTCGGCGCGGTCCAGCCGCGCTCGAGCATGACGTCGAGCCAGCGCTTCACGTCCGCCGGCGGCGCGCCGGCCTTGCGCCCGCCCCACCAGCCGTCGAAGCGGCCGCGGCGCGTGCCGCGGAGCGTCATGGGCGCGTGCTGCTCGAGCCACGCGCGCGCTTCCGCACGGAAGTCGCCCATCAGCCGGCTTCCAGGTGTGCCGCGATCTTGTTGGCGAGATCTTCGGCGGCGGGCAGCAGGGCAGGGCCCAGCATGGCGTTGACGAGCGGTCCCGTGGCGCCGCCGGCGTCCATCCGGAGCGTGAACGTGAGCATCGACCCCTCGGCGCCGGCGACCGCTCCGGCGAGCTGCTTGCGCTCCACGCCCTTGCCGTTGACGAGATGCATCAACCAGCGGAACAGCCGCGCCACAAGCCCGAGCTTCTGCGGCGGTGGCGGCGCGCCGACGTGCGTCGTCATCACCAGCGTGCCGCCGCCCTCGACCTGCTCGTTGAGGCCGGTCAACGTGAAGCTGACGCGCTCGGGCCCGTTCCACTCGGTGACGTGCGCCTTGAGCTCGACCATGCGCGACAGGATCCCGACGTCGCCCTTGAGCGTCCACACCGAGTCGGTCTCGTCGAGGATCTCGTGCTTCTGGTAGCCGGTCAGGAACGGCGCCCAGTTGTTCATGTCCTTGACGAACTCCCACACCCGCTCGCGCGGGAGGCTCATCGTCGTCGAGTAGGTGACTTCCGGCATATTGCGGCTGGGTTTCCGCTGTACACGCTAAATGAAACATGTTCTATTGATCGTCGTCAAGGGCGGCCACACGCCCGAGGAGGCCCGGCATATGGCAAACGATCGATCCTTCAGTAGCTTGCGAGGCGGAGTGTTCGCGGGAGCGGTCGTGCTGGCCGCGGTCACGCTCGGGCTGGTGCCCGCGTGTGGCTCCAGCGACTCGAGCAGTGGTAGCGGCGGGACGTCGGGCGTCGACGGCGGCGGCACCGGCGGCGGCGGCACCGGCGGCAGCGCGGGCACCGGCGCCACGGGCGGCGGCGCGGGTGCGGGCACCGGCGGTAGCGCGGGTGCGGGCACCGGCGGCAGCGCGGGCGCGGGCACCGGCGGCAGCGCGGGCGCGGGCACCGGCGGCAGCGCGGGCGCGGGCACCGGCGGCAGCGCGGGCGCGGGCACCGGCGGTACCGGTGGCACGGGCGGCAGCGCGGGTGCGGGCACGGGCGGCAGCGCGGGCGCGGGCGCCGGCGGCGCGTGCAACAACGCCACCGACGCGCCGATGATGCAGACGCAGAAGACGGCCGACGACGCGTCGTCCTGCGGCGGTCTGACCGGCTGCTTCCCGAAGCAGGCCGGCACGCAGCGGATCCAGTGCGTGGCCGACTGCATGACGAAGAAGGACGGCTTCACCGCTGCCTGCGCGACGTGCTGGGGCCAGGTCGTCGATTGCGGCATCGCCCACTGCGCCACGCAGTGCTTCAATCCGAACAGCGCCGGCTGCAAGACGTGCACCGACACCAACTGCACGCCCGCGTTCGACACGTGCGCGTTCGGCAAGTAGCGCGCACGCTCGCGAGATGGTCGCGCGCGTCCGTCTGACGGCGACCGGGTTCGATCAGGACCTGGTCTACGAAGCCAACGCGGACGCGCTCCCGGCACCCACCGGAACGCAGGTCTCGATCGCGGTCGAGGCCTGCGGCGTGTGCTACCGCGATCTGATCGACCGCGGCGGGCGCTTCCCGTTCCTGCGCCTGCCGGTCACGCCGGGCCACGAGGTCGCCGGTCGCGTGGTCGCGGTCGGGCCGGACGCCCACGACTTCAAGCCGGGCGATCGGGTCGGCACCATGCATCGCGACGCATGCCTCGAATGCGAGCGCTGCCGCGCCGGCGAGACATCGCTGTGCCGGAGCGCGATGTGGGTGTTCGGGATCATGGCCGACGGCGGCTACGCCAGCAGCCTGCTCGCGCCGGAGAGCGCGCTGTTCGCGATGCCGGCGTCGCTGCCGGCGCCCCAGGCCGCGATCCAGCACTGCACCTTCGGGACGGCGTACCGCGATCTGGTGACGCTGGGCCGGCTCGCCGCCGGCGAGCGCGTGCTGGTCACCGGCGCCAACGGCGGCGTCGGCTCGGCCGCGGTGCAGATCGCGGCGCGCGTCGGCGCCCACGTGATCGCCGTCGTGCGCGACGCGCGCCACGGCGACGCGCTGCGCGCCCTGGGCGCTGCCGAGGTGCTGGTGGACGCGGGCTCGACGTTCCACGGCGCCGTGGGCGCGGACAAGCTGGACGTCGCCCTCGACACGGTGGGCGCCGCCACGTTCAACGCGTCGCTGCGGTCGCTGCGCGTCGGCGGGCGGCTGGTCGTGGTGGGCAACATCCAGCCGGAGCGCGCGTCGCTGAACCTGGGCTACGTGATCACCAACGGCATCACGATCATCGGCGGCAGCGGCGCCACCCGCACCGACATGGCCAAGCTGTTCGCCCTCGGGCCGTTCGAGAGCGTGATCGAGCGCATACTGCCGCTGGCGCGGGCCGACGAGGCGCAGCGCGCCGTGCTGGCCGGCGGGCTGCGCGGGCGGATCGTGCTCGTGCCGTAGCCGGCTGGACGCGCGGGCCGGCATCGACAAGGCTTCCCCCATGACGCCGCTGACCGCCGACGAGGCGCTCGCACTCTCCGACGCGCCGGCGGACGACGCGTTGCTCGCGCGCGCCGCCGCGCTGCGCGATCGTCACTGGGGCCGGCGCGTGACGTTCTCGCCGAAGGTGTTTCTGCCGCTGACGAACCTGTGTCGCAACCGCTGCGACTACTGTTCGTTCCGGCGATCGCCGGGCGAGGCGGGGGAGTGGACGATGACGCCCGGGCAGGTGGACGAGTGGCTCGACCGCGGTCGCGATCAGGGCGCGATCGAGGCGCTCTTGTGTCTCGGCGACAAGCCCGAGTCCGGCTTCAGCGAGTACCGCGACACGCTCGCGGGCTTTGGCCAGGCGAGCACCGTCGACTACATCGCCTGGGCCAGCGAGCGCGCGCTCGAGCGCGGGCTCCTGCCGCACACCAACGCCGGCGTGCTGACGCGGCAAGACATGCAGCGGCTGCGCCCGTCGAACCCGAGCCTCGGGCTGATGCTCGAGAACGTCAGCGAGCGCCTGTGCGAAAAGGGCATGCCGCACCATCGCGCGCCGGACAAGCGTCCCGCGCGGCGCATCGCGATGATCGAAGAAGCCGGGCGGCTGCGCATCCCGTTCACGACCGGCATCCTGATCGGCATCGGCGAGACGCGCCGGGAGCGCGTCGAGAGCTTGCTCGAGATCCAGCGCTTGCACCGCGCGCACGGTCACATCCAGGAGGTGATCGTCCAGAACTTCACGCCGCGCCCGGAGATCGCCATGGCCAGCGTCGCCGAGGCGCCGGATCCGGAGATGCTCCACGCCGTCGCGCTGGCGCGGCTGATCCTCGACCCGGAGATCAGCGTCCAGGCGCCACCGAACCTGAACGCCGGCCGCACGCGCGCCTTGCTCCGCGCCGGCATCAACGACTGGGGCGGCATCTCGCCGGTGACGCCGGACTACATCAACCCGCGTCATCCCTGGCCGCACCTCGACGCCCTCGCCGAGGCCTGCGCCGGCTACGGCTTCGAGCTCGCACCCCGGCTGCCGATCTACGATCGCTACGTCGAGACGCCGGGCTGGCTGGACGAGGGCCTGGTGCTGCCGGTCCGGCGCGGAATCTCGAGGCTCGCCGCGCGCGGCGACGCCAGGCAGAGCGCGTGACCTCGCTATCCCCGAGGCGCCGGCGGATCCCAGAGGCAACGGAGATCGATCTCGACGGCGTCGAACGGCGCTGCGCGTACGTGTTCGTCGCCGTGATGGATCCGGACCTCGCGCCAGCGGCGCCCGGAGCCGAGCGCATGCACCTCGAGCGTGCGGGCGACAGGATCGATCAGCCACACGTGGCTCACGCCGCGCTCCGCGTAGACGGGGAGCTTCTTGTTCCGATCGACATCCTCGGTCGACCGCGAGAGCACCTCGCACACCCAGTCCGGCGCGAGCGTGAAGTACGCCGACGCCGGCAGGGTGGGCATGCGTTCCACGCGCCAGCCGGCGAGATCCGGCACCATCGGCTCGAACTCCACGAGCTGCAGCTCCGGCTCGTCGAGAATCCACCATCCGCCGGGACCGCCGCGACCGCGTTGGAACGGGCCACTCAGCTCGCCGCCCAGCACCGACGAGACGTTCGTGTGCAGTGGCCCGGGGCGCGGCGCCACGTACAGCGTGCCGCCGACGATCTCGGCGCGCTCGTGCGGGGGCACGGCCTGATACGCCTCGTACAACGCTTCCCGTGGATCCGACGGCTGCGCCATCGCGAGGAGTGTAGCACGCTCGATCGCGCCCTCACGGCCCGCCCGGGAGCGTCGGGGTATGGCATGCGGCGACGGGCGCTTTGGTCTAGGCTTCGCGGCGCATGACGTTGCTCGACGAAGTCGATCCAGGTGTCTCTGCGATTCTCGGCGCGGCCCTCGCGGGTGGCGAGATCACGTGGCAGGACGCCGTGGCGCTGTGCCACGTGACCGGCCCGGACTTGCATGCGCTGTGTCGCACGGCGGACGAGCTCCGCCAGCGCCAAGCCGGCGACGTGGTGACGTACGTCGTCAACCGGAACATCAACTTCACGAACGTGTGCGCGAAGTCGTGTCACTTCTGCGCGTTCTCCCGGGATCACCGATCGGAAGAGGGCTACTTCCTGGGCATCGAGCAGGTGGTCGAGCGGGCGCTCGAGGCGCGCGAGATGGGCGCGACCGAGGTGTGCATGCAAGCCGGGCTCGCGCCCGGCATCGGCGAGCACTACTACGTCGATCTGTGCCGCGCGGTGAAGCAGGCCGCGCCGGATCTCCACCTGCACACGTTCAGCCCGGAAGAGGTGAAGTACGGCGCGCGCCTCGCCGGCCGCTCGATCCGCGATTTCCTCGCGGAGCTGAAGGACGTCGGTCTGGGCTCGCTCCCGGGCACCAGCGCGGAGGTGCTCGACGACGCGATCCGCGATCGCATCGCGCCGGGACGCATCACCACGCGCGAGTGGATCGACGTGGTCACGACCGCTCATGCCCTGGGCATCCCGACCACGAGCACGCTCATGTTCGGTCACGTCGAGACCGACGCGGAGCGCATGCGGCACCTGGATCTGCTCCGCTCGATCCAGAAGCAGAGCGGCGGGTTCACGGAGTTCGTGCCGCTCAGCTTCGTGCACGCGGAGGCGCCGATGTTCGCCGAGGCCGTCGTGGGCGACGTGCCGCCCGGGCCGACCGGCAACGACGTGATCCGGCTGTACGCGATTTCCAGGCTGATGCTCGGCGCGACGTTCAAGAACGTGCAGGTGTCGTGGGTGAAGGAGGGGCTGCGCCAGGCGCAGTGGCTGCTCTCGTGCGGCGCGAACGATCTCGGCGGCACGCTGATCAACGAGAGCATCTCGACCTCTGCCGGCGCCAGCCACGGCCAGCTCGTCGCGCCGAAGGAGCTCCGGCGAACGATCCGCGACGCGGGCCGCGTTCCGGCGCAGCGCAACACGCGCTACGAGCTCTTGCGTCGCTTCGACGACCCGGCGCAGGACGGCGAGGATCCCCTCGACAGCGTGGAGGACGCCGAGGCGCGCTTCGGCAGCTACGCCGCGCTCACGCGCTCGAGCGACTCGCGCTTCCGGCTCGTGAAGGAACCGGGGCGCAAGGCGCGGGTGGTCTAGGGCGCGGCCACGCGCCGTCGATGGACTCCGGACGCCTTGCTGGACTACCTTCGCCGACCATGAGAGTCGCCGGAGCGGTCGGAGTCGCGATCCTGTTCGTTGCCGGCGCCGCCAGCGCGCAGCAGCCGCCGCCCCGCGGGTACGGCTACGGCGCGCCGCAGCCGGCGTACCCCGCGCCGCAGCCGGCGTATCCCGCGCCGCAGCAGCCCTACGCGGGCCAGCCCTACGGGGCGCCGCAGTACGGCGCGCAGCCGTATGGCGCGCCGCAACAGCCGTATGGCGCGCCGCAGCCGGCCTACGCTGCGCCGCAGCCGCCGACCCAATCCGGAGAGCCGCCGCCGCCCGCGCAGCCGCGCAGCGTCGAGGGCTCCGCTGGCTTGCGCGTGTTCGGCGGTGGTGAGCTGTACACCACGCCGGACGGCGTGACGCCCTCCGGCTACGACGGGCTCGGCTTCTCCGGCAACGGCGGCGGCTTCGGCTTCGGCGTCGGCGGCTACGGCGAGGCGCGCTTCGCCCAGCATTTCGGACTCGAGCTGGGACTGATCTACGACCGCTCGGAGCTGCGTCGCGACGTGACGTACACGGTGGTCAAGCCCGCCGGCACGAAGATCGGCCAGGTGCGCGAGACGCTGGTCATGTCCACGTTCCGCCTGGACCTGCTGGCGAAGGGCATCGCGCCGTTCGACGGCGGTCGCTTCTGGGTCGGGCTCGGGCCGGAGTTCGTGCTCTCGTCCAGCGTCGACGCGTCCAACGAGATCACGGACAACTCGCAGCACATCACCGACACCGTCTCGGTCGAGAACGCGATCAAGGCAAACGAGAAGAAGTCGGTGCTGCTCGCGTTCGGAACCGGCGTGGTGGTGCACGCGGGCGACGTCGTCGAGATCCCGCTCGAGATGCGTGTGCTGCGCAACCTGAGCCAGGGCAGCAACTGGAGCGACCGCGTGGCGTTCAACTCGGCGACGGACTACACGGTGGACGCGCAGAGCACCTGGGAGTTTCGCCTGGGCCTCGGCATCGGCGCGCGCTTCTGAGCGTGATCAGCGCTCGTCCACGTCCGTGTCCGAGCCGAGCTCGCGCTTGCCGGTGACGTGGGTCTTGCGCAGGACAAGCTTGGCAAGCTGACCGGTCTTGATCGACGTCTCGCCGATGATCTTCGAGTTCGAGGCGTCGATGCGCGAGAGCTGCCCGGCGTTGATGGCGACCGCCTTGGACTCGACGCTGCTGTCGACCAGGTAGACCTGCGAGCTCTGGCTGACGTCGATGGCCGTCTCGTTGGACTCGAGCGTGCTGTTCTTCTCGACGCGAACCTCGACCACCTGGGAGCCGGTCACAACGGACTGGGCGCCGACGAGCCTGCTGTTCTCGATCACGATGTGCGCGCTCTGGTCCGCCTCGACGATCTTCGGCGCCCTGAACGTGCAGCCGCGGATCGTCAGCTTGCAGCTCATGGACGCGTGCACCACGGGGCCGTGATCGAGCGTGACGGTGCGATTCTCGATCACGAGAGTTTCGCCCAAGCCGCAGTCGAGCGTGGATTTTCCGTCCCACGCCGCCGCCTTGCCCACGAGCTTGCCCGCGAACGGCGCGCCGGGACGGCGAGCGGGCGACGCGCCGTCGCCGCTCAGCATGAAGAACACGCCGCCCGCCATCGCGAGCGCGATCATGCTGCCCACGGCGGCCAGCACCAGCGGAGCGCGGGTCGTCGTTCGCGAGTAGCGGATCGGCTGCGACAGCGCCGGGAAGTGCTGGGGCGGCGTCCACACCGGGGGCGGGCGCCAGCCGGGCGGCGTCTGCGGGGCCACGGTGCGGGCGCTGCCGACCTGGTTCGGCATGCCGCAGTAGTTGCAGCGGACGATGGGCACCTGCGATCGCACGTCCAGCGACGCGCCGCAGTTCTGGCACTCGAGCAGCACGGAGCAAGCGTAGCCGGTGTGGCGCGTCGCTCCAAGCCGGCGCTGTGGTAGCTTCCCCGCGCGGTTCCGCGCCGGACCGGCATCCAATCCCCAAGGAGACAGCGCATGCGCCTCGGACTCATCACCGGCTACTCGGGCTCGCACATCAACCTGGACATCGACCTGATCAAGGAGGCCGAGAGCCTGGGCTTCGACTCGGTGTGGACGGCGGAGGCCTACGGCTCCGACGCCGTGTCGCCGCTGGCGTGGATCGGCGCGCAGACCACGAAGATCAAGCTGGGCACGGCGATCATGCAGCTGCCCGGGCGCTCGCCGGCGAACACGGCGATGACCGCCATGACGCTCGATCAGCTGTCGGGCGGGCGCTTCATCCTGGGGCTGGGCACGAGCGGGCCGCAGGTCGTCGAGGGCTGGCACGGCGTGCCGTTCAGCAAGCCGCTCAGCTGGCTGCGCGAGTACATCGAGATCGTCCGCAAGATCTTCGCGCGCGAGGCGCCGCTGGAGCACGACGGGGAGCGCTACCAGATCCCGTATCACGGACCGGGATCGGCGGGGCTCGGCAAGCCGCTGAAGAGCATCATCCACGGCCGCAAGGACATCCCGATCTACACCGGCAGCATGGCGCCGAAGAGCCAGGCGATGGCCGCGGAGATGGTCGACGGCCTGTTGCTCACGTGCATGAGCCCGGAGCGCTTCGACGTGATCGAGAAGAACCTGGACGAGGGCTTCGCGAAGACCGGCGGCAAGAAGAGCCTGGACAACTTCGACATCGCGCCGGCGGTGGCGGTGATTGTCGGCGATGATCTGGAGGCGTGCCGGCTGCCGCTGAAGATGAGCCTGGCGCTCTACATCGGCGGCATGGGCGCCAAGAGCAAGAACTTCTACAACGAGTACGTGCAGCGCATCGGCTTCGAGGAAGCGGCGCACAAGATCCAGGACCTCTACCTCGCCGGCAAGAAGAACGAGGCCATCGCCGCCGTGCCCGACGCGCTGGTGGACACGTTCAACCTGGTGGGCCCGCCGGAGCGGATCAAGGAGCGGTTCCAGGCGTGGAAGGCGTCCAAGGTCGGCACGATGATGGTCGGCACCGCGCAGCGCGAGGCGCTGCGGCTGATGGCGGAATTGAATTCCTGAGCCGCGCCAGGTGTGGGGGTGTCGGTCCGGCGCGGAACCGCGCGTGACGCCAGAGTTCGTTCCCGGCCCAGCGCGGAACGCGCGACCCGACGCGAGATCGCCTTCTCTACGCCAAAGCGCGATCTCGTGACGCCGAACCCGACGCGAGATCGCCTTCTCTACGCCAAAGCGCGATCTCGTGACGCCGAACCCGACGCGAAATCGCCTTCTCTACGCCAAAGCGCGATCTCGTGACGCGCGACCCGACGCGAAAGCGCGCTCTGCTCGCCAAAGCGCGATCTCGTGACGCCGAACCCGACGCGAAAGCGCGCTCTGCTCGCCAAAGCGCGATCTCGTGACGCCGAACCCGACGCGAGATCGCCTTCTCTACGCCAAAGCGCGATCTCGTGACGCGCGACCCGACGCGAAAGCGCCTTCTCTACGCCAAAGCGCGATCTCGTGACGCGCGACCCGACGCGAAATCGCCTTCTCTACGCCAAAGCGCGATCTCGTGACGCGCGACCCGACGCGAAAGCGCCTTCTCTACGCCAAAGCGCGATCTCGTGACGCGCGACCCGACGCGAAAGCGCGCTCTCCGGTCGGAAATGCCGACCGAAGTGCTGTCACAATTTCCGCCCGCTCCGTGCGCGCACGGGCGCGCCACGCCGGAAACGGATCCCACGCAGGTTGACCGCCCGGATCCATGCAAGTGTGCGAAATGAGATCGCGCCGCGATTGTCGCGCTCTCTGCCGGTACGAACCCTGGGGCGCTTCTCACCCCGCGGGGTGAGAAGCGCCCGTTCAGGATTGCGCGGACTTCACGGGGGGGGAGCGTGACCAGACTCGGAAGGGGTGCGGTCATGGACGGAAAAGAGGGGTTCTGGGCGCGTTGGGCAATCGGCGCGGTGCTCGTGGCGACGGCGTGCGGGTCTTCGGAATCCAGCCAGGGGGAGGCGCGGCAGCGAACGGCCCTTGTCGGCGTGCCGGCGCCGAGCACGGCGCCTTCCAGCGACGATGCGCTGGACGCACCCGGATCCCACGACGGCGACTGGGTGGACTGTCCCCACCGGCACGTTTTGGCCGTCTCGTTCCTGACGCTCGACGAGGTTCTGGCTATCCACGCCCATCAACAGCGGCGCTATCCAGCGAACCGCTCGGTTCCGCGCCGGACCGGCATCAGGCCGGCGGCAGGCCCGTGAAGCGGATGCCCGTCCCCGGCGCTCTTGTAGCGCTTGTTCAGGTGCAGCAAGACGGGCGTCAGCGACTCGAGCGCGACGGCGTTGGCGAGCGGTCCGGCGTCGATGCCCGTGAGGCCCAGATCGCCGATCAGCGCGATCACGGTGTCGAGCGCGGCCTGGTCGTTCGAGCACGCGAGCACGTCGCACTCGATAGCGTGGTCCGGATCGGCGAGGTGCACCGACGACACGTGATGCAGCGCCGCGACGACCTTGGTGTCCGCGCCGAGGACCTGCTGCGCCTCGAGTGCGGCGGACTGGCCCGCGGGCAAGTGCACCTGGCGCACCTTGGGCGGGACGAGCGGCACGGTGATGTCGATCACGACGCGGCCCGAGAGCGCCGGCGCGAGCGCGCGCAGCGTGTCCGCGTGGCCGGCGTAGGGCACGCTGAGCAGCACGACCTCCGCCTGCTCCGCGGCGGCGGCGTTGTCGGCGCCGGTGACCGTCCGGCCGGCGACCGAGCTCATCTCCGCGGCGGCAGCTTGCGCGCGCGCCGCGTCGCGCGAGCCCACGATGACATCGTGTCCCGCTTTCGCCCAGCGCAGCGCGAGGCCGCGCCCTTCCTTGCCCGTGCCGCCGATGACCGCGATGCGCATGCGCGCTCCATGGCGCGGGCCGCGCTGCGTGGCAAGGCTTTTCGAGGGGCTTGCTGGACGGCCTGTCCGGTCCAAGATACGACCCGCCCATGCATGCCTCGTGCGGTCCTCGCCTGGAGCTGCGCGCGCTCGACGGGATCCCGGTCGTGGAGCCCGGCGACGATCTGTTCGCGCTGATCCGCGACGCGCTCGGGCGCGGTGACATCACGCTCGCGGACGGTGACGTGATCGCCGTGGCGTCGAAGATCGTCTCGCGCGCGGAGGGCCGCTTCGTGGACGTCTCGCAGGTCACGCCGTCGCCGCGCGCGCTGGAGCTCGCCGCGCGCATCGGCAAGGATCCGCGGGAGGTGGAGCTGGTGCTCGGCGAGAGCTCGGAGGTGAGCCGCGCGGCGCCCGGCGCGCTGGTGGTGCGCCACTCGAACGGCGTGATCTCGGCCAACGCGGGCATCGACGCGAGCAACGCCGTGCCGCGCTCGGCGGCGCCGGGCAGCGGGCCCTGGGCGCTGCTCTTGCCGGCGGATCCCGACGCCAGCGCGGAGCGGCTGCGCGCGGCGCTGGCGGCGTGGAGCGGCGCCGCCGTGGGCGTCGTGATCACGGACTCGCTCGGGCGTCCGTTCCGGCTCGGCACGGTGGGCGCGGCGATCGGCGTCGCGGGCGTGCCCGCGCTGTTCGACCAGCGCGGCAGCGCGGACTTGTTCGGGCGCGAGCTCGAGCACACGGTCACGGCGCTCGCCGACCAGATCGCGGCGGCGGCGGATCTGGTCGCCGGCCAGGCGGCAGAGGGGCGCGCGGTCGTGCACGTGCGCGGGCTGTCGTTCCAGGTCGTGCGCTCGAGCGCCGCGGAGCTGTGTCGCGATCCCGCCCACGATCTGTACGCGCGAGGCGCGCCGTGACGCGCGTGGTCGCCCTGTCCGGCGGCGTCGGCGGCGCGCGGCTGGTGCACGGCCTGTCGCGCGCGCTGGCGGGTGACGCGCTGACCGTGATCGTCAACACCGGCGACGACTTCGAGCACTGGGGCCTGCACATCTCGCCGGATCTCGACACGGTGATGTACACGCTCGCGGATCTCGCCCACGTGGAGCGCGGCTGGGGTCTCGCGGAAGAGAGCTTCGCGGCGCTCGAGATGGTGCGGCGCTACGGCGGCGAGGACTGGTTCGCGCTGGGCGATCGCGATCTGGCGACGCACGTGTTGCGTACGGCGGCGCTGCGCCGCGGCGAGCCGCTGTCGGCGATCACCGCGCGGCTGTGCGTCGCGCTCGGCGTCACGGCGCGCGTGCTGCCGATGTGCGACGCGCCGCGCCGCACGATGATCGACACGCCGGACGGGCGCACGCTGTCGTTCCAGGACTGGTTCGTGCGCGAGCGCACCGCGCCCGGCGTGCGCCGCGTGTGGTTCGACGGCGCGCCGCCGCCCGCTCCCGGCGTGATCGACGCCCTGCGCGCGGCGGAGCTGATCGTGATCGGGCCGTCCAATCCGTACGTCTCGGTGGATCCGATCCTGACGCTCGACGGCGTGCGCGCGGCCTTCGCCGGCAAGCGCGTGGTCGCGATGAGCCCGATCGTCGGCGGCCAGGCTGTCAAGGGCCCGCTCGCCGAGATGATGCCGGCGCTCGGCGCGGGTCCGGCCAGCGCCGGCGCCATCGCGCGTCACTACGGCGATCTGATCGCGGGCATGGTCGTCGAGCGCGGTGACGGCGCCAGCGTGTCCGGCGTGGCGGTGCTCGAGACCTCGACGATCATGAAGTCCCGTGGCGACAGCTTGCGCGTCGCGCGGGAGCTGCTCGACTTCGCGGCGAGGCTGTCGTGAGCACCTGGGCCGTCCTGCCGGTGAAGGCGTTCGAGCGCGCGAAATCGCGCCTCGATCCCGCGCTCGGGCGCGCGGGGCGCCAGGCGTTGGCCGAGCAGCTGTTCGATCACGTGCTCGGCGTGCTGCTGCGCGCGCCCGGCCTCGACGGCGTGCTCGTGGTCAGCGACTCGGACGCGGTGCTCGCGCGCGCCACCGCGCGCGGCGCCCGCGGCGTGCGCGACGCGGTGGAAGGCGCGCTGGGTCGCGTGATCGACGACGCGCTCGCCGGCGTGGCGGCGAAGCACGCGCTGATCGTGATGAGCGATCTGCCTCTGCTCGCCGACGCGGAGGTCCGGCTCATGCTCGATCAGCGCGCCGCGGTGGTGATCGCGCCGGACCGGCACGGCGACGGCACCAACGCGCTGTTGATCCCGGTTCCCGCGCCGTGGCCCACGTGCTTCGGCACGCCGGACAGCGCGAGCCGGCACCAGGCGCTGGCCCCGGACGCGGCGATCGTCCGCGCCGTGGGCCTCGCCCTCGACATCGACGAGCCCGGCGGATCTATTGGCCGCACCGGGGCTCGCGGCCGTCCCGGCCGCCGGCCGCGCCGGACCGGCATGAGGATCAGGGCTCGAAGTCCTCGGAGCTCTTCGGCTTGGGCTTTGCGGGCGCCGCCGCGGGGGCAGGGGTAGCGCGCGGGGGCCCCGGATGCCGGGCGTGGGCCGCGGGTGGGGCCGCGGCGACGGCGCCCTCGGGGGTCACGCCGGCGGCGAGCGTGTCACCGGCGCCCACCAGCGTGACGACGAAGCGCGGCGTGGTGTGGCTGGCGCAGCCGGCGCTGAAGCCCGCTGCCGAGAAGCGCAGCGTCGCCTCGGCCGTGCGCGTGGTGTGGCCGCCGGCGACGCCGACGGCGACGCGCACGTCGTGGACGCCGCCGCGCGCCGGCGAGCAATACGCCACCACGTACTGGCCGGCGGCGAGCGCGGCGACGCGCTCGGCGGCCTGGTGGAACGCGTCGTCGAGCGCGGCCGGCGAGGGCGCCTCGAACGTACCGGAGCGGCCGAGGTCGTCGAGGTCCGCGCTCGCGCTCTTGCCCACGCCGATCGCCACGACCTGGTGGGGCGATCGATCGAGCGCGGCGTCGAGATCGTGGCGTGTGACCCGCCCGGCCGCGTCGGGGCCGGACGTGAACACGACCAGCGTGCCCACGCGCACCGGCTTGCCGTCGCCGGCGAGCGCGTCGTCCAGGCGCGCGAGCCCGCGCGTGACGGCGCCGCGCAGATCGCGAGACGGATCGGTGGGCGCCAGGCTGGCGAGCTGGCCGGGCTCGACGCGCCGGAGCGCGGCGGAGCCGTCGAACGCGTACACGCCTACCGGCTGCCCCGCGCCCTGGACGAACGCGAGCACGGCCTTGGCGAGCGCCGGGCGCGCGGCCTGGTCGCCCGTGACGTCCACGAGCAGGAGCGTGCGCCGCGACGCGACCTGCTCGCCGGGCAGCAGCGCCAGCCCGATCTGCTGCGGGTCGAGCAGCTGTCCGTCCTCGTAGACGCTGAACGCCGTCGCCGCGAGGCCTGTCACCGGCGCGCCGTCGTCGGTGACCTCGAGGTACGCGGCGACGTTCGCAGGCCGCTGCACCGACGCGGCGACGGTCCGCGCCTGCATCCCGTACGGTCCGCACGCGCCGAGCGCCACGAGCGCGAGCACCCAGCCGGAGCGAGGCGTCATGGCTCCAGTCTGCCACTGTCGCGCGCGCCCCGGGGGGATTAGAACATGTTTCAACTTCCGGCCTTGTGTGCCAGGATCCCGCGGCCATCACATGGATTTCGCATTTTCCGAGGAGCAGCAGGCGCTGTCCGCGAGCGCGCGGGCGGTGCTCGCCGGCGATCCCGGCTGGGCGTCCGTCGCCGGGCTGGGCTGGCCGGCGCTGATCGTCCCGGAAGCGCACGGCGGCGCCGCGCTCGGCGCGGTCGAGCTGTCGATCGTGATGGAGGCGCTCGGCCGCACGCTCTCGCCGCTGCCGTTCTTCGCCACGACGGCGCTGGCGACGCCCGCGCTGCTGGAAGCGGGCGGCGCCGCGCCGTGGCTAGAGCGCATTGCCGGAGGCGAGCTCACCGCGACGCTGTGCAGCCTCGACGCCGATCGGATCGAGGGGCTGTCGGTCCGGCGCGGAACCGCACAGCGCGTGTCGGGGCGGTATCGTCACGTCGTGGACGGCGCGACGGCCGAGCTGCTGGTCGTGGCCGCGCGCGACGACGACGACGGCGCGTCGCTGTTCGTGGTCCAGGCGGATCGCCCCGGCGTGACGCGGACCGCGCTGCCGACGCTCGATGCCACGCGCGCCCTCGCCGACCTCGTGCTGGACGACGTCGAGGCGACGCGCATCGGCCCGGCCGCGCCGGCGCTCGCGCGCGCGCTCGCGCGCGCGACGGTCGCGCTCGCCGCCGAGCAGCTCGGCGCGGCGGAGCGCTGTCTCGAGATGGCGGTGGAGTACGCCGGGACGCGCGTCCAGTTCGGGCGCGCCATCGGCAGCTTCCAGGCGATCAAGCACAAGCTCTCCGACATGCTGGTCCGCGTCGAGTCGGCGCGGTCGGCGGCGTACTGGGCGGCGTGGGTCGCCGACCGCGAGCCGGCCGCGCTGGCCGAGGCGGCCGCCGTGGCGAAGGCGACGTGCTCGGAAGCGCTGTTCGAGTGCGCGGCGGACAACATCCAGATCCACGGCGGGATCGGCTTCACCTGGGAGCACGCCGCGCACCGCTACTTCAAGCGGGCACGCTCGAGCATGACCCTGCTCGGCGACGCGACGCTGCAGCGCGAGCGCTATGCACGGGCGATCGGGCTCTAGCCCGGGGACATGACGGGCGTCACTGGCGCCGGGTCGCGCGCGCCGCGCGCCGCACTAGACTTGCGACGTGGCAGAGCTCTCACGCAAGAAGGATTCGATCAAGGTCGTGCTGCTCGAGGGCATCCACGAGAGCGCGGTCGAGGCGTTCCACGTCGACGGCTACACGCACGTCGAGTGCCACGCCGGGGCGCTCGGCGAGGACCGGCTGGTGGAGACGATCCGCGACGCGCACATGGTCGGCATCCGTTCGGGCACGCGGCTGACGGAGGGCGTGATCGCCCAGGCGCGCAACCTGGTAGCCGTCGGCTGCTTCTGCATCGGGACGAACCAGGTCGACGTGGACGCGGCGGAGTCGCGCGGCATCCCGGTGTTCAACGCGCCGTTCTCGAACACGCGATCCGTCGCCGAGCTGATCCTCGCGGAGATCGTGATGCTGCTCCGGGGGATCCCGGCGCGGAACGCGGCGGCGCATCGCGGCGGGTGGTTGAAGAGCGCCAGCGGCTCGCACGAGGTCCGCGGCAAGACCGTGGGCATCGTGGGCTACGGCCGCATCGGGACCCAGGTCGGATTGCTCGCCGAGGCGCTCGGCATGCACGTGATCTTCCACGACGTGGTCGCCAAGCTCGCCCTCGGCAATGCGCGGCCGGAGGGCTCGCTCGACGCTCTGCTCGAGCGAGCCGACGTGGTGACGCTGCACGTGCCCGAGACGCCCGAGACGCGCGGCATGATCGGCGTCGCGCAGATCGCTCGCATGCGCCCCGGCGCGATGCTGCTGAACGCGTCGCGCGGCACGGTCGTCGACATCGACGCGCTGGCGGCCGCGCTGGAGTCGAAGCATCTGGCCGGAGCGGCCATCGACGTCTACCCGCGCGAGCCCGGATCCCGGGACGAAGCGCTCGAGTCGCCGTTGCGACGCTTCGACAACGTGATCCTGACGCCGCACATCGGCGGCAGCACGCTCGAAGCGCAAGAGGCCATCGGGCGGGAAGTGGCGGAGAAGCTCCTCTTGTACAGCAACGACGGCTCGACGCTCACGGCCGTGAATTTTCCGGAGGTGGCGCTGCCGCCGCACACCGGAAGGGATCGCCTGCTGCACATCCACGAGAATCGCCCCGGCATGCTCTCGCAAGTGAACGACGTGTTCTCGCGCGCGAGCGTGAACGTCGCCGCGCAGTATCTACGAACGACGGCACGCATCGGCTACGTGGTGGTCGATCTCGACGTGAAGGGCGAGCGCGGCGATACCCTCGAGCTCAAGCGTGGACTCGAGGGTATCGCCGGCACGATTCGTACCCGCGTGCTCTACTGAAGCTACTCGGCGGGGTCCGCGACCGCGTGAGCGGCCACGGCTCGGGCGGGGTCGGCGCGGCTCGCGAGCACGCCGCGGAACGCGTCGCGGCAAGACCACGCCAGGGTCAGCTCGAGCGCCAGCGCGACCAGCGCGACGGGCAGGCCGCCCGGCGCCAGGAAGGTGTGGAACGCCACGATGTTGACGATCACCGGCGCGAGCACCGTCAGCGCGAGCGGGACGAACCGGTTCAGCAGCAGCGCGGCGCCGGCGATGGTCTCGGTCGCCTTGAGCAGCGGGAAGAAGTAGCCGGAGCCGGCCAGGCCGCCCAGGAACGCGAGCGCGGCCGGCGGTTCGGCGGGCTGTGGCAGGAAATGCAGGAAGCCGTTCAGGCCGAACACGAAGAACAGCAGACCCAGGAAAACGCGGGCTGCGACGGGGATACGCGACATTGGGAAGACCTCCTTCAGGGAACCCGTTCAATCTGGATTGTTGCTGCGGGATCCGGTAGTGCTAGAAATCGCAACCAACCGTTGCCTAGGAGACAACAATGGATCTGAACCGCGTCGCCGTCGCCGTGGAGGTCGTCGAGCGCGGCAGCTTCACCGCCGCCGCGGCGACGCTCGGGCTGCCGAAGTCGTCGGTCAGTCGCAGCGTGGCGCAGCTCGAGCACGATCTGGGCGTGACCTTGCTGCGGCGCACGACGCGCAAGCTCGCGCTGACCGACGCGGGCAAGCAGTGGTACGAGCGCGCCCGTCACGCGCTCTGCGAGCTGGAGGAGGCGAGCGCGCTGGTATCGCGCGGCGAGCGCGAGCCGACCGGCCTGGTGCGACTGACCGCGCCGCCGGACATGGGCCCGGTGCTGGCGCCGGTACTGGTCTCCTTCGCCGAGCGCTATCCGCACGTGCACGTCGAGCTGCTGTTGACGTCACGGCGCCTGGACCTGATCGACGACGGCGTCGATCTCGCGCTCCGCGCCGGCCAGCTCGAAGACTCGTCCCTGGTCGCCCGCAAGCTGCTGTCGACGGACATGGCGCTCTACAGCACGCCGGCCTACCTCGAGCGTCGGGGTAGGCCGCGGAAGCCGTCCGATCTGGCGAAGCACGACTGTGTGCTGTTCCGTGCGGTGCACGGCCGCGCCACGTGGGAGTTGGAGAGCGCGAGCACCAGCGCGCGGGTCGACGTGACCGGGTTGCTGAGCGCCGACGACATGGCGTTCGTGCTGGACGCGGTGCTCGCCGGCGGGGGCATCGGCCTGTTGCCGGAGATCCGCTGCCGGCCGCTCGTCGAGGACCAGCGGCTCGAGCGCGTGCTTCCGGCGTGGAGCTTCGCCGGCGCCGCGTTCTATCTGGTGCACGCCGGCAGCCGCTACATGCCGCACCGGGTGGAGCTACTGCGCGATTTCCTCACCGAGCGCCTCGCCAAGTGCGTCGAGGTCAACGCCAACGGACGTCGAGCTCGAGCGCGATGACGGGCTCGCCGTGCTGGCGTCCCTCGTCGTTCCGTCGCGCGTCGATGATGATGCCCTGGGCGCCGGCCAGGCGCAGCGCGGTCTCGGTGTAGACGCCGAAGGACGTCTCCAGCCAATCGCCGCACACCGCCGGGATGCCCGCGATCCGCACCGTCGCGCGGTTCTTCTCGTCGAGCGTCGAGGAGGGCGTCGCGAAGTCGAACATCTGCGTCGCGATCCGCGGCAGTCGCTTGATCACCAGCTCGGGGCTCGCCAACTTGAGCACGAAGCGGTAGATGCCGCCGAGGTCGGTGTTCGCTTGGTACTTGGTCCGGTGCAGGAGATATCCAGGCACGTCCAGGCGCATGGCGCGCGCCTCGCAGGCCACGAGGCGTGGCGCCGGCAGCACGTCGTACCAGCTCGCCGGCAAGAATCGCTGCTGGATGAAGGCGAGCAGGGCGGCGTCGTGGATCTCGTCGTAGAGCGCCTGGATCCCGCCGCGCACGGTCTTGTCGAAGAACGAGATCGTGCCGAGGTAGAGCACTCCCTTGACGTGGAACGCGCTGTCGCCGGTCAACAGGCGTAGTCTACGCCCAGATCCGTTCAATCGCCGCGAGCACCTCGGGCATGCTGACGAACCCGGCGAAGTGTCCGAGGTCGCGCATCACCACCAGCTCGGCGTCCGGAATGATTTCCGCGAGGTGCACCGAGTGCGACAGCGGCACGATGGTGTCCAGATCGCCGTGGAACAGCCGGATCGGCACGCGGATATTCCGCGGGGAGAAGCCCCATGGCCCGGCGAACAGCGCGATGTCCCACACCGGGCCGCGCAAGCCGTAGCGGGTCGCCATCACGATGTCCTCGGAGAACATCGCCTTCATCTCGGTGCGCTCGAACACCGGACGGTCCTCTTGTGGGCCGTAGCGCACGTACAGATCGAAGCCCGGCGAGACCAGCGGCCGGAGCGGCTGCACGATCACGCTGACGAGCTCGGCGATCGGCTCGCGGAAGCGCGCCACGCCGCGCATCAGGCGATGCAGGCGCTCGCTGTAGCCGGGCGCGCCGGGTTCGCCGACGGTCGGTCCCACGCCGCCCAGCGACACCCCGACGGCGACGCGGTCGGGCATCTCGTGGGCGCAGGCGAGCACGTACGGCCCGCCGCCGGACAGGCCGATCAAGCCGAAGCGATCGAAGCCGAGCGCGTCGGCGAGCTCGCCGATGTCGCGCGTCCAGGTGAGCAGCGTGCGATCGGCGTGGTGCGACGATCCGCCGATGCCGGGCCGGTCGACGGCGATGATCCGGAACCCGCGCTGGCGCGCCTCGTCCGGGGCGTCCGGCGGGATCTGCAAGCGGGCGCCCGGCGTCCCGTGGAACCAGAGCAGCGGCTTGCCGCGCGGATCGCCGTAGGCCGCGAACGCCAACCGGCGGCCGTCCGCGAGGCGGATCCGGTCGTCGAGATACGGCGTCGGCGCCGTGTCGCGCGACACGGCCCGGAGCGACGATCGGACGGCTTCAAACGCGCTTCTGCGCTGCTGCATGGCGGCCCGCGATGAATCCGAACGTCATTCCCGTCCCGATCGTGCTGCCCGCCCCTGGATATCCCGGCCCGGTCACGCCCGCCATCACGTTGCCGGCGGCGTACAGCCCCGGCACCGGTGTGCCGTCGACCCGGAGCACCTGCGCGCTCTCGTCGACGCGCGGGCCGCCCTTGGTGCCGATGCTGCCCGGGTGCAGCTCGAGCGCGTAGAACGGCGGCTTGTCGATCACGCCCAGGTTCGGGTTGGGCTTGTGCTCGAGGTCACCGTAGAAGTGATCGTAGGTGCTCTCGCCGCGCCGGAAGTCCGGATCCACACCCTCGACGGCCATCTGGTTGAAGCGCTTCACCGTCGCGACCAGCCCCGCCGGATCGATCCCGAGCTTCTGCGCCAGCTCTTCCAGGCTGTCGGCGACGGGGATCCACTTCGGCGTATCCATGCCCGGGATCACGGTCAAGAGCGCGTACTTGTCGCGGAAGCTCTGGTCCAGCACCAGCCAGCACGGCAGGTTCGACCGCTCGTACGTCACCGGATCGAAGCTGAAGAACGGCTTCATCATGTCGTTGTAGTTGTGCGCTTCGTTGACGAAGCGCTTGCCCGCCCGGTTCACGATGATCGAGTGGGGCAGGGAACGGATGGCAAAATCGCCGCGGTTGAGCTGGATGCCGTCGTACTCCTCACCGGGGATCACCACCGACGGGCACCACCAGGCCTCGCTCATGTTGCCGAGATCCGCGCCGACGCTCATCGCCATCTTCAGGCCGTCGCCGGTGTTCGCCGGTGGGCTGTTCGGGTGCGTCAGCGTGCCGCCCAGGAAGTGCGCGCACAGCTCGGCGTTCCACTCGAAGCCGCCGCTGGCGAGCACGACGCCCTGCCGCGCCTTGATCGACACGTCGCCGGCGCGCAGGCCGATCACGCGATCGTCCTCCACGACCAGTTCGCTCGCCGGCGCCTCGAGCCTGGGCTCGATACCGCGATCGAGCAGCGCCTTGAGCAATCCGCCGGCGAGCGCGCCGCCGTAGCAGACCATGCCCTTGGTGAAGCGCTCGGCGAGCAGCTTGTAGGGCAGCGCCTTCGGGTTCGAGAACACGCCCCAGTCCGTGGCTTCGGTGACGCTCATGGCGGTCATGCCGAACACCGGGCTCCGGCGCAGCTTGTCCTTCCACGCACCGAGCGTGTTCGTGTCGAACAGCCCCGGGTCGAGCGAACGGCCGCCGGGCTTTCCGCCGGCGAACTCCGGGTGATAGTCGGGGTAGCGCTGGATCGACGAGAAGCGGAGCGGTGTCTTCTCTTCCAGGTACTTCACCATCTCCGGCGCCGTGTCGATGAAGCGCGCGATCAGCGCCTCGCTGCTCCGGCCGTCGGCGAGGCGCAGCGTGTACTGCATCGCCTCCGCGCGCGAGTCGGCGACGCCCACCTCCGCCATGTGATGGTTCTGCGGGATCCACAGCACGCCGCCGCTCACCGCGGTGGTGCCGCCGACCTTGCCGGTCTTCTCGATCACGGCGACCTTCGCGCCGGCGTCGTGCGCGGCGATCGCCGCGGTCATCCCCGCGCCGCCCGTGCCGACGACCAGCACGTCCACCTCGAGATCCCAGGATTTCTTCTTCTTGCCGAACAGCGCCACGGTCCCAGAATAGAACATGTTTCAGTCGGACGCCGCAAGCCCGGCAATCCCGGGAATTTTCCCGGGATGGTGCCGGTCCGGCGCGGAACCCCGGGGCCCGCGCGCCGTGCCGACGGCGGATGCGACGCGCCCCGGGGCCCGTTGGCTCCGGCGAAGGCGGGCGCGAACCGGGATACCGCGCCGGACCGGCAAGCCCAGCCGGGAGCGCTAGAGCCGTTCGATGATCATGGCCATGCCCTGGCCGCCGCCGACGCACATCGACTCCAGGCCGTAGCGCGCCTGCTTGGTGCGGAGACCGTTGATCAGCGTGGTCATGATGCGCGCGCCGGTCATGCCGAAGGGATGGCCGAGGGCGATAGCGCCGCCGTGGACGTTGAGCTTGTCCCAGGGGATGCCCAGGGCGTCGGCGGACGGGATCACCTGGGCGGCGAAGGCCTCGTTGATCTCGACCAGATCGATCTGGTCGATGCTCATGCCGGCGCGCTTCAGCGTCTGGCGGCACGCCTCCACGGGGCCGAGCCCCATGATCTCCGGATCGAGCGCGGTGACGCCGCTCGCGACGACGCGCGCCAGCGGCTCGATGCCGAGCTGCTTCGCGCGCGTGTCGCTCATGACGATGACCGCTGCGGCGCCGTCGTTGAGCGGGCAGGCGTTGCCGGCGGTGATGCGACCGTCCGGGCGGAACACGGGCTGGAGCGTGGCGAGCTTCTCGACCGTGGTGCCCGGGCGCGGACCGTCGTCCTTGGCGACGAGCTTGCCGTCGGACAGCGTGATCGGCGTGATCTCGCGATCGAAGAACCCGTTGTCCCGCGCCTCGCACGCGCGGTTCTGGCTCAGCGCGGCGAACTCGTCCATGCGTTCGCGGCTCACGTTCTCCTTCTCGGCGACGTTCTCGGCGGTCTGGCCCATGGCGACGTAGATGTCCGGCAAGCCGTCGCGCGGCGTCCACGGCGGCTTGCCGCCCTGGGCGCGTTCGGCGGTGCGCGCCTCGGCGTCGGCGAACAGCGGGTTGTGCGTGTCGGGCAGGCCGTCGGCGCGCCCCTTGCCGAAGCGGCTCACGGTCTCGACGCCGGCGGCGATGAACACGTCGCCTTCGCCGGCCTTGATCGCGTGCGCCGCCATCCGGATCGTCTGCAGCGACGACGAGCAGTAGCGGTTCACGGTCGCGCCCGGCACGTTGTGCAAGCCCGCCAGCAGCCCCGCCACGCGGCCGATGTTGTAGCCGCTCTCGCCCGAAGGCTGCGCGCAGCCCATGAGCACGTCCTCGACCTCGTCGGGATCCAGCTTCGGCACCTGCGCGAGCACGGCGCGCAGGATGGTCGCGGACAGGTCGTCCGGACGGCAGTCGACGAGCGACCCCTTGAAGGCGCGCCCGATGGGGCTGCGCGTGGCGGCGACGATGAAGGCTTCGGTCATGGGTTCCTCACAGTCTCTCGATGATCGTCACGTTCGCCTGGCCGCCGCCCTCGCACATGGTCTGCAGGCCGTAGCGGCCGCCGGTGCGCTCGAGCTCGCACAAGAGCGTGGTCATGAGCCGCGCGCCGGTAGCACCCAGGGGATGACCCAGGGCGATCGCGCCGCCGTTGACGTTGACCTTGGCGAGATCGGCGCCGGTCTCCTTCTGCCAGGCGAGCACCACCGACGCGAACGCCTCGTTGATCTCGACGAGATCGATATCCGAGAGCTTCATGCCGGTCTTCTTCAGGGCGTGGGCGGTGGCGGGGATCGGCGCGGTCAGCATCCAGACCGGATCATCGCCGCGCACCGACAGGTGGTGGATGCGCGCGCGCGGCTTCAGGTTGTGCTCTTTCAGGGCACGCTCGCTGACGATCGAGCAGCGCCGCGGCGGCGTCGGAGATCTGGCTCGACACGCCGGCGGTGAGCCGGCCGCCCTCTTCGAGGGTCCGGAGTGTCGCCATCTTCTCGAGCGTCGTGTCACGGCGCGGGCCCTCGTCGTGCTTCACGTCGCCGTAGGCGACGATCTCCCGATCGAAGCGCCCCTCGTCGATGGCGCGGAGCGCGCGCTGGTGGCTCTCGAGGGCGAAGCGCTCCATGTCGTCGCGGGTGATGTCCCACTTCCCGGCGATCATCTCCGCCGATCGGAACTGCGACACGAGCTCGGTGCCGTAGCGCTTCACCCAGCCGCGCGAGCCGCTGAACGGGTCGGTGATGCCGAACTGGGCTCCGACGATCATCGCCGACGCGATCGGGATCATGCTCATGTTCTGCACGCCGCCGGCGACGACGACGTCCTGCGTGCCGCTCATCACCGCCTGCGCGGCGAAATGCACGGCTTGCTGGGACGAGCCGCACTGGCGATCGACGGTCGTGCCGGGGACCGCGTCGGGCAGACCCGCGGCGAGCCAGCAGGTGCGCGCGATGTCGCCGGCTTGCGGTCCGATGGTGTCGACGCAGCCGAAGATCACGTCGTCGACGGCGAGCGGGTCGATCCGGGTGCGATCGACCAGCGCCTGGATCACGTGGGCGCCGAGATCGGCGGGGTGCGCCTGGGACAAGCCGCCCTTGCGCTTGCCGACCGGTGTGCGGACGGCGTCGACGATGAATGCTTCGGTCACGGATGTGCCTCCTCTGGATAGACGCCGAGCGTGCGCCCGACGCGCGCCCGGTGCCACGTCGCGTCGCCGTGCTCCGCGGCGAGCGCCCACGCGCGCTTGAGCCACAGGTGCAGGTCGAGCTCGTACGAGTAGCCGATGGCGCCGTGGATCTGCAGCGCCGCTTTCGCGACGAACGCCGCCGCGTCGGACGCCTGCGCCTTCGCCATCGACACGTGCAGCGAGCGATCCGCGTCGCCCCGGGCCATCGAATACGCGGCGCGGTACACCAGGGGCTTGGCGAACTCCAGTCTGAGCAGCGCGTTCGCCAGCTGGTGCTTCACTGCCTGGAAGCTGCCGATGGGCTTTCCAAACTGCTGGCGGGTCTTGGCGTATTCGACCGCGCTGTCGAGCAGATGGCCGGCCACGCCGCACAGCTCGGCCGCGGCGGCGAGCGCGGCGCGATCGAAGGCGCTGGCGATCGCGCCGCGCGGGCAGGCGACCGGCTCGCCGCGATCCCAGCGGATCGCGTACAGGCGTCGTGATCCGTCGACGGACGGCTGAAGCTCGCAGGTCGCGTCCTCGATCCGCAGCAGCGCGCCGCCACGCTCGGCGAAGATCACGTCCGCGCCCTTGGCGTGCGCGACGAGCGGCTCCGACTCGAACGCGACGACGGCCACGGCCTTTCCCGCGCCGATCCGACCCAACCATTCATCCTGGCCGAGCTCCCGCAAGAGCGGGACGGCGACGGCGGTGGTCTCGAGCAAGGGCTCCGGACACGCCGCGCGACCGGCTTCCTCCATCAACAGGACGAGATCGAGCTCGTTGAAGCCGAGCCCCCCATGGGCCTCGGGCAGCGTCGCGCCGGTCACGCCGATTTCGTGCAGCTGATCCCAGAGACCGGGCACGCGCCCGTCCTCCCGCGACCACGCGTCGCGCACCTGCGCGGCGCCGCACGCGCGCGCGAGCAGGTCGCGTAGCGCCTTGGCGAACAGCCGCTGATCGTCGGTGAACGCGAAGCGCATCGCGGCCCGAATAGAACATGTTTCATTCGGGCCGGCAAGGCGGCTAGTGGCGCGTCTCGGCGGGCCCGCTGAGGGCCGTCTCGCCGCGGCGATCGCCTTCGCCGAGCTTGCGCCGGAACAGGTCGATGACGAGCCGGTAGCCGGCCAGGGCGAGCTCCGGGTCGTAGCGCGGGCCCTCGTCGCGCATGAACGCGTGCTGGCCGTTGAACTCGTGCCACGTGTAGTGCACGCCCGCCTCGTCGAGCCGCGCCTTGATGCGCGCGCGCCCTTCGCCGGGGACGTGCGGATCCTGGCGGCCCCAGATCATCAAGAGCTCGCCGCGGATGTCGCCGGCGCGCGCGAGCGAGTCGTCGCCACCCTTGCCCAGGCTGCCCTTGTGGATGTCGGTGCCGTAGAACGTCGCGGTCGCGAGCACGTCGGGGTTCATCCCCGCGCGGAACGCCAGGTGACCGCCGATACAGATGCCCATGGACCCGAGCGCGCCGGTGCAGGCGTCGTTCGTCGACAGGAAGTCGAGGACGGCGCGCGCGTCGCCGTCGTAGGCGCTCGTGGGCTTGCCGATCTTGTGCGCGTTGCCCCGCTCGGCGCCGGCGCTGTCGTACTCCAGCACCGTGCCGGCGGGCTCGAGCTCGTGGTAGATCTCCGGCACGGCGACGACGAAGCCGTGCCCGGCCATCAGCGCGGCGGTGCGCTCGATTGGCCCGGTGCGTTGGAAGATCTCGCTGAACATCACGAGCCCCGGATAGCGTCCGCCCGCGACCGGGCGGTACACGTACGTGCGCATCGGGCCCGTGGGCGTGCCGAGCTCGGTCGTCTCTTGCTGGATGATCATGGCGTCTCGCTCAGCTGACCTTGCAGCCGCCCTGACCCTTGCAGTCGTTCTTGCCCTTGCAGCCGTTCTTGCTCGACGTGCAGCCGCCCTGACCCTTGCAGTCGTTCTGTCCCTTGCAGGCGTGCTTGGCCGCGCCCGCACTGGCGGGCATCGCGCTCGTCGCGGGTGCAGCGGCGGAAGCTGCCGAGGAGGTGCTCGACGCGTCCTTCTTCGAGCAACCGCTCGCTCCCGCGACGATTCCGCCCACCGCCGCGACCATCAGTACTTGCTTCAGATCCATGCCGTCCTCCTCGTGTGAGGCGACAGCATCGCACGACCGGTCAACCCTTCGGAAGACCCAGCACGCGCTCGGCGACGATGTTGCGCTGGATCTCGTTGGTGCCCGCATAGATCGGCCCGGCGAGGGCGAACTGGAAGCCCTTCATCCAGCCGTTTTCCGCGAGCTCCGCGCGCGAGCCCAGCAGCGCGAGCGCGGTCTCGTGGAGGCGCACGTCGAGCTCCGACCAGAACAGCTTGTTCAAGCTCGACTCGGCCCCGATGTTGTGACCGTCCTGCATGCGCGTCACGGTCTGCAGCGTGTACAGGCGGTACGCCTCGGCGTCGATCGCCGCCTGCACCACGGCCGCGGCGTGGGTCGGATCGGGGTGCTCGGCGTACAGCGCCCGCAAGCGATCGCCGGTCGCGATGAAGCGCCCCGGGCTGCGCAGCGACAGCCCGCGCTCCGAGCTGGTCGTCGCCATCGCGACGTACCAGCCGCGGTCGACCTCGCCGAGCACGTCCTGATCGGGGACGAACACGTCGTCCAGGAATACCTCCGCGAAGCCCTCGTCGCCGTCGAGGCGCTGCACCCCGCGCACGGTCACGCCCGGCGCCCGCAGCGGCACCAGGAAGTACGTCATGCCCTTGTGCGGCTTGCCTTCCATGTTGGTGCGGAACAAGCCGAACATGAAGTCGCAGAACGCGCCGCGCGTGCACCACGTCTTCTGTCCGGTGAGCCGCCAGCCGCCATCGACGCGTAGCGCGCGGCTCTTCAGGCTCGCGAGATCGCTGCCGGCGTTCGGCTCCGACCAGCCCTGGGCCCACAGCTCCTCGGCCGCGGCCATCTTCGGCAGGATGCGATCCTTCTGCTCCTGGGTGCCGAACTCGAACAGCGTGGGCGCGAGCAGGAAGATGCCGTTCTGGGTGACGCGGCTCGGCGCGCCGGCGCGGTAGTACTCCTCCTCGAAGATCAGCCACTCGGTCATGCTCGCGCCGCGTCCGCCGTACTCCGCCGGCCAGCTCACGACGCTCCAGCGCGCGGCGTGGAGCTGCTTCTCCCACTCCACGTGCTGGGCGAAGCCTTCGCGCGTGTCGCCGCTCGGGAGCGGCTCGCGCGGGACGTTCGCTTCCAGCCACGCCCGGCACTCGCTCTGGAACGCGCGTTCGGCGGGAGAGAGCTCGAGGTCCATGCTGACGCGCTGGAATAGAACATGTTTCAAACAGGTCATCAAGGGATTGCCGGTCCGGCGCGGAAGCGCCAGGCTCGGCGCCATGCACAAGCTTCACGTGGTTGTCGCCAGCACGCGGCCGGGGCGCGTCGGATCGCCCGTCGGCCGGTGGTTTCTCGATGTCGCGCAAGCGCACGGCGCGTTCGAGGCGCGACTGATCGAGCTCTCGGACGTCGCCTTGCCGCTGCTCGACGAGCCGGAGCATCCGCGCTTCCAGCGCTACCAGCACGATCACACCAAGGCCTGGAGCGCGACTCGTGGACGAGGCGGACGCGTTCGTGTTCGTCACGCCGGAGTACAACTTCGCCGTGGCCGCGCCGCTGGTGAATGCGCTCGACTACCTGTCGCGCGAGTGGGCGTACAAGCCCGTGGGATTCGTCAGCTACGGCGGCGTGTCGGGGGGAACGCGCGGCGCGCAGATGGCCAAGCAGATCGTCGTGGCGCTGCGCATGATGCCCGTACCCGAGAGCGTGACGATCCCGTTCGTGAGCAAGCTGATGAAGGACGGCGTCTTCGACGGCGGCGAGGTGCAGACCAAGGCCGGCAAGGCGATGCTCGACGAGCTGGCGCGCTGGGCCGGCGCGCTCGAGTCGCTCAGGGAGGCGGCGCGACGCCGGTCGCCTTGAACAGGCACGCTTGATCGAAGATCGGCTGGTCGACGGTACCGGCGATCCACAGCTCGTCGCCCACCCACGTCAGCCGGGCCCGCCGGCACGGCGTCTGGATCGTCCGGACGTGGTCGTTGCAGACGCGGACGACGCGACTCGTCGCATCGAAGAGCCAGACGGCGCTGCGTCGGAGGGGTGCGATCGCCATCTGGTCAGTAGCCCGACCAGCGATCAGGGTCAGGGAAGCGGAACGCGGGACCTGCGTCCCGACGTTGTCGAGAAGTGCACAAGCGTGTCCGTGTCGACGGCCCAGGCGTCGCCGGGATCGCCGGCCATCGCCTGGATGGAGCGGAACGGTCCGATATCGACGCGCCGCCATGCGTCGCGCTTCCAGATCATCAGACGTGACGCGTGGTCGACGACCGCATGCATCCGCGGAAGATCGAAAGACATTATCCGGGCCTCCGGCGGCGGCCCGAGCGTGGCGATCGGCTTGTCGCGGCCGAAGACGCGGATCGCGCAGCCGCGCGCGGGATCAGTCGCACCCGAGCCAGGTCAAATCGGCGGCGAATCCCGCGCGAAGGCCGCGCAGGGATCCGGCGACAAGCACTCAGCGCACCCGCCAGCACAATCTCCACCGCGTCGCTCCCGGCTGCACCACGCCGCGCTGCGCGACGCCGGTGCGAGCGACGCGCTCGCCATGGCGACCACGTCGACGTGCCGAGCGCGAGCACGCCGGACCCGGTGACGGCGACGTGGTCGATACTCGAGAGCTCACACGCCACGTGCAAGCGACGTCCACGAATCGCGGCGATAGTCGAGAATGTCGTTCCGCGACGTGAGCAGGGCGACGTGCTCGGGCGTGCCGGCGAGCTCCGAGGGGGCGCGGAGCGCGCGCTGGGCGCCGGCGCGGGTCGCGCAGCGGGCTGCACGACGACCGCGGGCCGCGGTGTGCACGCGCACGGCGCGAGGGCTGCCACGTTCGCCCACCTCACGGACCCGGTCTGTCACGCTTCGCGCGGTTCCGCGCCGGACCGGCATCCATTCCCGGAGCTACTTCAGCGATTCGGCCATGCTCTTGGCGTCCTGGCCGGCCAGGTGATCGTCGCTGGTGAGCGAGTTGTGCGCGTGGGCCAGGTGATGCAGCGCGAAGGTGGCGTCCATCACGTCGCGCAGGCCCATGCGATCCTCGGCCTGGTTGATGGCCTTCTTGGCGAGGGCCAGTCCAAAGCGCGGCATCTTGGCGATGCGCGTCGCGACATCCAGGGTCGCGGCTTCGAGATCGGCGCGCGGCACGACGCGGTTGACCATGCCGACCTCATAGGCGCGCTGGGCGGGCATGCGCTCGCCCAGGAACAGGAACTCTTTCGCGAGCCGCGGCGACATCACGAACGGGTGCGCGAAGTACTCCACGCCGGGGATGCCCATCTTCAAGACTGGATCGGCGAAGAACGCGTCGTCGGCGGCGATGATCAGGTCGCACACCCAGGCGAGCATGAGCGCGCCGGCCACGCATGCGCCCTGGACGCTGGCGATCAGCGGTTTGGGGATCTCGCGCCAGCGCCGGCACATGCCGAGATACAGCTCCTGCTCGCGCACGAAGATGTTCTCGGCGCCGGGTTTGTCGGCGTGCTCGTACCAGGTCGTGGCAACGCGCGGGAAAGGCTTGTCGATGTCGCGCTCCGGCGTGCCGATGTCGTGGCCGGCGCTGAAGTGATCGCCGGCGCCGGCGAGGACGATGACCGCGACGCTGTCGTCGTTCGTGGCGCGCACGAACGCGGCGTCGAGCGCGCCGGTCAGCTTCGCGTTCTGGGCGTTGCGGTAGCGCGGGCGGTTCAGCGTCACGATCGCGGTCGCGTCGCGCTGTTCGTAGAGGACTTCGTCGGTCATTGCGAAAGGCGGGCCAGGGTGGCTTCCGCTTCGCGCATGATACGCGCGATCAGCTCGGCCACGGTGGGAAGCTCGTCGATCACGCCGGTGACCTGGCCGGTGGGCAGGATCCCGACCTCGGGGCGACCGTCCACCATGCTGGCCTTGGTCAGCATGGGTGCGTTGGCGGCGAGGGCGACCTGGGCCCAGCTGAGATCCTGGTTCTTCTTCATGGCCAGGCCTTCGCGGAGCAAGTCCGTGACCGGCGTGCCGGTGAGCTTGAGGAACGACAGCGCGTTGTACGCGGCCATCGGGAAGCGGGTGAGGGCGCTGGCCTTCTCGAGACCCTGGATGAGCTTGGTCTTGATCACGCGCTGCGGATAGCCGTCGATGCTGCGCGTGACGACCGTGCCGTTGGCCTGCGTCTCCAGGTAGATCTGTTTCACTTCGTCGGGGACGTGGCTCTCCTGCGTGAGCAGGAAGCGCGTGCCCATGGCGATCCCGCTCGCGCCGTAGGCGAGCGCTGCGACCAGGCCGCGGCCGTCGTGGAAGCCGCCGGCGCCGACGACGGGGATGCTCACGGTGTCGCAGACCTGGGGCAGGAGCAGCGTGGTCGCGACGTCGCCGGTGTGGCCGCCGCCTTCGTGACCCTGGGCGATGACCGCGTCCACGCCCCAGCCGGCGACCTTCTCGGCGTGGCGCTTGGCGCCGATGGTGGGCATCGTGAACACGCCGTTGTCTTTCAGCTTCTTGATCAGATCCTTGCCGGGCGCCTGGGCGAAGCTCGCGACGCGTACGCCTTCGCGGATCATCAGGTCCACCCGGTCGTTCACGTCGGGCTGATCGGCACGCAGGTTCACGCCGAAGGGCTTGTCGGTGCGGCTCTTGACCTTGGCGACGGCTTCTTCGAGCTCCGGGAAGGTCATGGTCGCCGACGCCAGGATGCCGAGGCCGCCGGCGGCGCTGGTCGCGGCGGTCAAGCGCGCGCCGCTGACCCAGCCCATGCCGGTCTGGATGATCGGATACTGGATGCCGAGGGCTTCGCAGAGGCGGGTGTGGAGCGCGCTCATGACGGGATCTCGCGCTTGCCGCGGGCGTCGGGGTCGATGACCTCGCGGAGCAGGCGCAGCTCTTCAGCGGTGGGTTCGCGTGTGGTCGGGCACGTCGTCCGGCACGACGAGCTCGAAGCCGGTGTTCGCGACGACCTCTTCGACGGTCACGCCCGGATGCACCGACGCGAGGCGCATGCGGTGGTCCGGCGTGGCGAAGTCGAGCACGGCGAGGTTCGTGACCACGCGGCGGATCTCCTTGCAGCCGCGGTCCCAGCCGACGCCGCTCACCACGTCGACCTTCTCGACGAAGACGCGCTTGGAGTGTTTCGGGACCCAGTAGCTGGTCGGGTGGTTCACGGTGTTGCCCGGCGCGCCGCGCATGCCCAGCAGCTGCGCCTTGGGTTTCTCGAACGGCCCGATGCAGGCGATGTTCTGGTTGCCGAAGCGGTCGATCTGGGACGCGCCCATGATCACGTGGCGGCGGCCCGACCAGACCACGTCGAACACGCGCCGGTACGGCATCCAGCCCTCCACGGTGCCGTCGACGTTGATCAGGCTGGCCACGCCGTCGGTCATGAGCAGGTCCGGCGAGTGGGTGAGGCGAGCCAGGCGCGCGCCGATGCCGGGCAAGACGCCGATCGGGCTCGCCAGGATCTCGCCGTCGTCGCGGAACAGGTCGCCGAGGGCGACCGCGCACACCTCGTGTCGCTCAGCCACGGCTCACCTCGCTCTGGTACGTCGCTTCGTCCACGTCGAGGTAGCGCGCCTTGAACGCTTCCCAGTCGCCGGTGGCGTACTCGCGCTGGAAGGCCTCGTCCCGCCCGTAGTCCGGCGGGCACTCGGTGAAGTGGGCGCCGTTCGGCGTCTCGATCACGGCGTCGGTCATCATGCGGTTGATGTGCAACGTCTGGACTGGCCCCGGGGCGAGCTCGCTCGTGGGGACGATCCTTTCGGTGGTCATGATGCGGCGCTTGGCGGCCATGCAGAACAGGTCGTCGAAGTACGGGTCCGGCCCCAGGATCTGGCCATTGCCGGCGGCGTCCGCGCGGTTGACGTGGATCATCGCCACGTCGAGCGGGATCGCCGGCACCGCGACCAGTTCCTCGCCGTCGTCGTACGGCGACTTCACCATGCGCAGCTGCGGGTTCACGCGCATCACGTCGGAACCACGCCCGGCGCGCGTCGGCAGGAAGGGCAGGCGCAGCGACGCGGCGTACAGGCCCCACTGGAGCATGCCCTCGTCGAGCTCCACGGCTTCGATTTCGCCGGCTTGCCGCGCGGCGCGGAAGTACGGCTCGAGCGGGATCGAGTCGAGCGACACGAAGCCGTAGACCAGCTTCTTGATCTTGCCGGCCTTGCACAGCAGCCCCACGTCGGGCCCGCCGTACGAGACGATCGTCAGATCCTTCAAGGGCGATCGCAGGATCGCGCGCACCAGCGCCATTGGCTTGCGCCGCGATCCCCAGCCGCCGATCCCGATCGTCATGCCGTCGCGGAGATCGGTGACGATGGCGTCGAGAGTGGTGCGTTTGTCCGCCATGCGGGCCGGAATAGAACATGTTTCACTCGGGTGGCGCAAGAGCGCGCGGGATACCGCGCCGGACCGGCAATCCCAGCCAACTGGCCCCGGGGCGAGTCGCGGCGTCCCGCACGGTCAGGTACTTCGCCATCTCGTTCTTGCCGTAGGCCTTCTCGGCAGCGAGCTGGTTGTGCGCGGCGCAGAGCAAGCACAGGTTGTCGAGCGTAGCGGGGCCGCCGCGGGCATACGGCTGCTTGTGCTCCACGTGCAGGAACGTGCGCGCCGGGCAGCGATGGCCGTCCTGGTCGAGGAACGAGCACTGATCGCCGTCACGCTCGCGCACGGCGCGCACCAGCGCTTGCGGGATGTGCGGGCGCTTGCCGGTGCCGACGGCGCGCTTCTGCTCGCGGGCGATCAACTCGTCGATGGCGCGCTCGAACAGCGTGGCGAGATCGCCGTCGGGGATCGCGTGGCTCGTGAGATCGCGGGCGCGCTGGACCTTCTCCATCAAGCGCTCCGTCGCGGTGAACTCCACGCGGTAGCGCCCGTCGCCGGTCGGCGTCACGCGTGCCGGCGTGTCCGGCTGCGGAAAGCGCGCGGCGATCAGCCGCTCGACGTCGCGCTTGGACTTGCCGCTCGCTTCGGCGATGAGCTCCTGGTGATTCGCCTCGGTCAGCCGCGGCGCGAGCAGACACAAGCCGGCGAGGTGCACCTTGCCGGACACGAGCGCTTCCTGCACGGCCGGGTACTTCCACGCCGCGCGGGCCACGCGCATGCGCTTGTACGCCGCGTCCTCGCTGTAGCCGAGGATCTCGTGGCAGTAGACGAACAGCGACGGGCAGGCGAGCTCGCGATACAGCCGGCGGCGGTCGACTTCGGCGATGTGGGCGACGACCTGCGCCGTCAGGGTCTGCTCGGTACGGGCCAGCTCGGCCGTCCGGTCGAGCAGCGCCTGGTCGGTCAAATGCACGCGGATCCATGGCTCGCGCAACCTGGCGCCGCCGCGCCGCCGCGCAAGGGCGTAACACGGACCTATCTTGTCACACCTCTTGGCATGGCCCACTGGCCCCGGGGCTACTTCTTGGGCTCAAGTGCCCGTTTTTCAACGAACGCGTCCCGCGCCTCGTCGGCCACGCCCGACAGGTTCAGCTCGAAGGTGAACCCCTGCTCGTAGCGGTAGCTCCGCTTCACGTCCATCAGGTCGATGCCGTTGAGCGCCTGCTTGGCGGCGCGGATCACCGTAGGGCTCTTGGCCGCGATCGCCGCGGCGATCTCCCGCGCCTTGGCGCGCAGCTCGCTCTTGTCCACGACGGCGTGCACCGAACCGTAGCGCGCGAGCTCGTCGGCGGTGGCCCGCTCGCACGTGTAGACCATGGCGCGCATGCGATGCTGCGGCACCAGCCGCGCCAGGTGCGTGGCCGCGCCGAGCGCCCCGCGATCCACCTCCGGCAACCCGAACGTCGCATCGGTCGACGCGACAATCACGTCCGCGTTGCCGACCAGTCCGATCCCGCCGCCCAGGCAATAGCCGTGCACCGCGCAGATCACCGGCACCGCGCAGTCGTACACTGCCGCGAACGCCGCCGCGCAGCCGCGGTTCGCCCCGAGCAGCGCCTCGAAGCCCTCGGTCTTCTGCATCTCCTTGATGTCGACGCCCGCATTGAAGCCGCGTCCCTCGGCCGCCAGGATCACCACGCGCACGTCCGGCTCGTTGCCGAGCCGGATCAGCAGGCTCGCCAGGTCGAACCACGCCGCCACCGTCAGCGCGTTCACCGGCGGATGCTCCATCACGACCTCGGCGACACCGTCCTTGACCTCGTACGTCGTTGCCATCGTAATGACCCATAACATGGACATGACCGGCAAGGTCGCCATCGTCACCGGTGGCACGAAGGGGATCGGGCTTGGCATCGCCCAGCGCTTCCGCGAAGCCGGCGCGCACGTCGTGGTCTGCGCGCGCAACGTGCAGGAAGGGGGAGTCGCCGCCGACGTGCGCGACCCGGACCAGGTGCAGCGTGTCGTCGACCACACCCTCGCAGCATCACGGCCGCCTGGATATCCTGATCAACAACGCCGGCGGTTCGCCCTTCGCCGACGCCGCCACCGCGTCGCCCCGCTTCTCGAAGGCGATCATCGAGCTGAACCTGCTCGCCCCGCTCGTCTTCGCCCAGCGCGCCAACACCGTCATGCAACAGCAGCCCGAGGGCGGCGTGATCATCAACATCGCCAGCGTCAGCGGCACGCGCCCGTCGCCCGGCACCGCCGCCTACGGCGCCGCCAAGGCGGGCCTGCTCAACCTGACCGGATCCCTCGCCGTCGAGTGGGCCCCGAAGGTCCGCGTCAACGCCGTCACCGCCGGCCTGATCAAGACCGAACAGTCCGCGCTGCACTACGGCGACGAAGCCGGCATCGCGCGCGTCGCCGCGACGGTCCCGCTTGGCCGCCTGGGCGACCCCAGCGACGTCGCCGACGCGTGCCTGTACCTGGCGTCGCCCCTCGCACGCTACGTCAGCGGCGCGAACCTGCTGGTCCACGGCGGCGGCGAGCGGCCCGCGTTCCTCGCCGCGGCCAGAGGGGCAGGATGATGTCGGTTCGGCGCGGAACCCCCGTCATCGAATTGACGCCGCGCGGATAATCCGCGCCGAGCATCCCGGCACGTTTTCTGCTTCGCCGCTGCCGGTGTCGCGCTGGACGTTGCTAGCAGTTGCCGTGCCGCTCGTTGCCTGCGGCGGTTCCACGGACGGACCGACGGTGTGCCCGCCCGCGCCGCGAGCAGCGATGGTCCACTATTTCGAGGGCCCCGATGCGGGAGTCGACGCGGTGACGTCGGATCTCGACGACACGGTGTACGTAGCCGGGAGCTATCGAGGCTTTCTCCACGTCGGCACCACCGTGGTCGACGAAGGTCAGGCGTTCCTGATCGCTCTCGATCGCGAAGCCATCACGCATTGGGGCGTCGGGTTGGAGAACCGGTCGTCCGCCGGACCAGTGATCGCGCTCTGGGCCGGCGGTGTCGTCGTCGGCGCGCACGAGCAGGTGTTCGCCTTCGACGCCGACGGCCGCACGCCATCCAGGATGGCCGCCGAGTCCGGCGTGACGGACGTTGCGACGTGGGCCGGCGCGGCACCCGTCTGGGTCGCGTTCTACCTGCGGGATGTGCGGGCTTACGGCGCGAGCGGTGGGCAGCTCGCGTCCTGGTCGGCGCACACAGGCGAAACGCCGAGGCGCATCGCGGCACGCCCGGACGGGGTTGTCGTGCGCACCGACCGCCGCGTTGTCTGGCTCGGTAGCGACGGTCGAGAGCAGCGTTCCGTACCGGTCGAGTCCGGGTTGTCCCCCTCGACGGCACTGGCTGTCGATGCCCGGTCGCGCGTGTTCATCGCTGTCGGCGCCGGCAGCAACGTCGCCGGGCATGCGATTCCCGCCGTTGACGGCGGCGAGTCGTCGGTGCTGTGCGCGCTCGCCCCGTCCGGCTCGCTGCAGTGGGCGTGGAGGCCCGATCGGGGAGGAGAGATCCACGCCATCGCGGTCGCGCCGATAGGTGTGGTCGTTGCCGGTGCAACGCGCGACGGCTCCGCCTACGTCGCGGCGCTCGACATGTCGGGTCACGAGCAGTGGCACGTCTACCCGCTGGGCGAGCATCCGGCCAAGCCCGGCGGCGTCAGCGTCGCGCGGGACGGTTCGATCTTCATAGGCGGAACCGCCGATCCGTCCGTCGCGTTCGTCGCGCGGATCGACCCCTGTGTCACGCGTTGACGACCGTCACCCACACCGTCGCGACCACCGTCCCGTCCCGCTTCGTCGCTTCCACCTCGATCTCGCCGTCGCGCTCCGTCGGTGTGCACGTCAGCACGTCGCCGGGCCACACCTGCGCTTTCCAGCGGATGCGCGTGCCCCGCACGTTCTCGTAGCCGATCTCCTGGGCCACACGCGTCGCCATCGCGCCCGCGTGGAACATCCCCACGACCAGCGGTGCGTCGTAGCCGGCGCCGCGCGCGAACGGCTCGTCGTGGTGGATCGGGTTCATGTCGCCGCTCGCGCCCTGGTAGCGCACCACGTCGGTGCGGGTGATGGGGCCGATGGTAAAGGGCTTCACTGGCGCTCGACTCCCGTCAGGCGGGATTCCGCGACGAGCCGACCCGAAGCATCCCGGAACCCGGTAACCATCACCACGAACACCAGCGCGCCGCCTTTCTTGTCGAAGATGTCCGTGATCTTCGACTGGCACGTGAGCACGTCGCCCACGCGCGGCGGCGGGCCGTGGAACACGTACTCCTGCTCGGCGTGCATCCCGCGCTCCTGGCTCATCTTCACCTGGTCCCAGGGGTTCGCGCCGGGCACGTCCTGCTCCCAGAAGAACTGCGTCGCCAGGAACGTCGGCGGGACCGCGACGTCCTCCCCCTCCGGCACCGTGCCCTGCGTGGCGCGGATGTACTCGCGCACCTTGCCCAGCTCGATCCGCATCGTGAACGGCGCGCCCTCCGCGCCCAGTGCCGCGCGATCCACCATCACGGATGCTGGTTGCTGACCGAGACGATCTCGCCGGTCATGTACGTCGAGTACTCGCTCGCCAGGAACACGATCACGTTGGCCACCTCCCACGTCTCGGCGGGCCGCCCGAACGCCTCGCGCGCGCTCAGTTCCTCGAGCAGCTCCGGCGTCGTGACCTTGGCCAGGAACGGATGCATGGCGATGCTCGGCGCCACCGCGTTCACGCGGATCCCGTGGGGCGCAGCCTCGATGGCCGCGCAGCGCGTCAGCGCCATCACGCCGGCCTTGGCCGCCGCGTAGTGCGCCTGGCCGGCCTGGGCCCGCCAGCCCAGCACCGAGGCGTTGTTGATGATGATGCCGGTCCGGCGCGGAAGCATGCGGCGAAGCGCCGCGCGGGTGCAGCGGAACGTGCCGTCGAGCGTGACGTCCATGACGCGGCGCCACTGATCGTCGGTCATGTCGACCAGCTTCGCCGTGCCGCCGAGCCCGGCGTTGTTCACGAGCACGTCGATCTCGCCCGCGGCGTCGAACAGCCGCTGTACGTCGTCCTCGACCGTGACGTTGCACAATACCGACTGGACGCCCAGCTTCTCCGCCGCTTCGCCGAGCCTCCGCTCGTGCACGTCGCTGATCACGACCGTCGCGCCCTCGGCGACGCAGCGCTCGGCCGTCGCGAAGCCGATCCCGGTCCCAGCGGCAGCGGTGATGAGCACCTTCTTGCCCCGGAGCAAATCGTGGGGCGGGGGACACGCGGGCGGTGGCGTCATGGGCGCCCGAATAGAACATGTTTCACGAACGGACGGAAGGGGGCGGACTTGCTAGGCTTGCCGGGCCTCGCGCCATGGCCGGTTCCTCCGTCTTCGACTGGGTCAGCCAGCAGCTAGAGCACCGCACCGCCATGCGGCTGATCGAGGCGCGCGGCACCGTGCGACTCGTGCTCAAGCAAGCCGGGCTCGAGCCGGCGACGGTGACCGCGACCCAGATGCAGGTCGTGCTCGTGCGCTTGATGCCGAAGGCGTTGGCCTCGCGCCACGTGGAGGACGCCGCCACGCTGTGCGCCGATCTCGCCAGGGAAGTGCACGACGCGACGGCGGACCAGCCCGCGTCGGGCGAGTCCGCCTACGACGTGTTCCGCCGCCTCGGCAGAGACGAGGACGAATCGTGAAGATCGCCGCCCTGTGCGGGCTCGTCTGGTTCATGGTCACGTCGCTCGCCGTCGGCGTCCGGCTGATCGCGCTGTGGCGGCGCACCCGACAGCTTCCCGAGCTGCTGCTCGCGACGGGCCTGCTCTGCACCGGCTTCTTGTCGTTCGCCATGAGCATGATCGGCAAGCTGTTCGGCGCGCCGGGAAGCCCGCTCCGGCTGTGGCTGCCGATCGGCGGCCCCGCGGTCGAGGCCTCGGGTTGTATCGCGCTGGTCGTGTTCGCCTGGAAGGTGTTCCACCCCGACGCCCGCTGGGCGAAGGCGCTCGCGACGGCGCTGGTGGCGCTCATGGTCGCGGGTCTGGCCGGCGAGCTGCTGAGCGGCCAGTACATCCGCTACGGCGACGCGCTGCCGAGCGTGGGACCGTGGATCCCCCTGGGACTCGCCTCGCGCGGTCTCGCTCCGACTTGGATGGCGTTCGAGTCATGGCGCTATTTCGGGATGCTGCGGCGCCGCGCGCGGCTCGGCCTGGCGGAGCCCCTGGTCGTGAATCGCTTCGCGCTGTACGGCGTGGCGATGACCGCCACCGTGGCCGCGTACACCGTTACCGTCGCGCACCGCGCGGTGCTGCAGACGGGGCTAGCCGTGGATCCGTGGGCGTTCGGCCTCGTCAGCCTGCTCGCCTCGGTGTCGGCCGTGGGCATCGGCCTGGGGTTCTTCCCGCCGCGCTTCTACCGGCGGTGGATCGCCCCTCGAGCGATTTCCGACACTTGAGAACTGGCCCCGGGGCGAGTTCAGCGCGGTTCCCGCGGCAGTCCCAGCACCCGCTCGCCGATGATGTTGCGCTGGATCTCGTTCGAGCCGGCGTAGATCGTGTCGGCTCGGCTGAACAGGAACAGCCGCTGCAGCGGTGACAGCTCGTACGGCGCACCGGCCAGCACGTCGCCCTCCGGCCCGAGCACGTCCATCGCCAGCTCGCCCAGGCGCTGGTGCCAGTTGGCCCAGTACAGCTTGTTCACCGCGCCTGCGCGTGCCGATCCGGCGAGCATGCGCAGCGCGTTCAAGCGCATCACCCGGAGCTCCATCCACGCCCGCGCCAGACGTTGCCGGATCAGCGGATCCGCGGCCTTGCCGTTCTCCTTCGCGATGCGCGTGACCTCCGCCAGCTCGTTCTCGAACGACAGCTGCTGTCCCAGCGTCGACGCCCCGCGCTCGAACCCCAGCGTCGCCATCGCCACACGCCAGCCCTCGCCGGGCGCGCCGACGATGTTGTCGGCGGCCGTGCGCGCGCCGTCGAAGAACACCTCGTTGAACTCGCTCGTGCCCGTGAGCTGCTGGATCGGCCGGATCTCCACGCCCGGCTGGCGCATCGGCAAAAGCAGGTACGACAGCCCCTTGTGCCGTTGCGATCCGGGCTCGGTGCGGCACACGACGAAGCACCAGTGGGCGCTCTGCGCCAGCGACGTCCAGATCTTCTGCCCCGTCACCACCCACTCGTCGCCCTCGCGCGTCGCCCGGGTCTGGACGTTCGCGAGATCCGATCCCGCTCCCGGCTCCGAGTACCCCTGGCACCACAGCTCCTCCGCCCGCGCGATAGCGGGCAGGAAGCGCCGCTTCTGCGCCGCCGTGCCGTACGCGATGATCGTCGGCGCGAGCAGCGTCTCGCCGATGTGGCTCAGCCGTCCCGGCGCCCGCGCCCGCGCGTACTCCTCGTTGAAGATCACCTGCATCGCCAGCGAAGCGCCGCGCCCGCCGTGATCCACCGGCCAGCCCAGGCCGATCCACCCCGCGCGCCCGAGCTCCCGCTCCCACGCGAGCCGCTCGTCGAACAGCGCGTGCTCGTCGCCGGGCCCGCCGCGCCCGCGCACCCCGGCGTACTCGCCGGCGAGCCGCGCCTCGAGCCAGTCGCGCACTTCCGCGCGGAAGCGCTCCTCTTCAGCCGAGAATGCGAGGTCCATGATGTCGGTCCGGCGCGGAACCGCGCGGCCCGAATAGAACATGTTTCACGCGGGTTGTCAGGCCCTCCGCGATCGCCGAATCTCCCGCGCCGTGAAGTCGCTGCCCGTCATCGCCTTGATCGTCACCGCGTGCGCCGCGCCGCCGCCCCCCGCGCCGCCACCGCCCGCGCCGCCCCCGCCGCCCGTCGCGGCGGCGAGCCAGGCGCCCGCCGCGCCCGCGCCGCCGCCGCCCCCGGCCGATTCCGCGCCGGACCGGCAACCCATTCCAGAAGTCGATCTCGGCACGTTCGATCACACGTTGTCCGAGCCCGTCACGTCGATCGCGCTGGGCGAGCCTCGCGTCGCCGTCCTGGGCAAGCAGCCGTGGCTGTACGAGGACGGCAAGTGGAAGCAGATCGCCATCCCGGACAAGCTCGCGCTCGCCGACGGCGACTTCGCGCGCATCTACTTCGGGCGCGACGACCGGCCGCGCATGATGGGCACGCGCGCGAGCGGGCCCGAGCAGCTGTACCTGCGCTTCCGCGGCGGTACGTGGCAGCGCGAGCGCGCCGAGATCGCCAAGCTCGGCGGCGGGACCGCCGCAGGGACTGTTCGGCGTGCTCGGCCACGCGGATCCGGAGGTCGTGTGCAAGGTCGGCGACGAGTGCATCGTCAAGCGCCGCACGGGTTGGAAGACGATGCCCGCGGGGCCGGGCAGTCCGCGCGTCGAGCTGGTCGACGGCGTGCCCTGGGCGCTGTATCCCGACGCCGTCGCGCGCCTCGAAGACGACAAGCGCTGGACGACCGTGGGCGCGCCGGCGCCGTTCAAGCACCCCGGCGGGATCTGGGCCCGCGGCGACGACGTGTGGGTGAGCGAGCCGGACGCGGACCGCATCCACCATTTTCACGACGGAAAGTGGGACAGCAGCGCAAGCGTCGTGGGCGCGCCGCGAGGGCTCTTCGCCAGCGCGCCCACCGACCTCTGGCTCGCCGGCAAGCAGGGCCTCGCGCACTACGACGGCTCCACGTGGTCGCGCGTCGCAGGTCCCAGCGGACCGCTGTCGCTCGTGCGCGGGCGCGCCAAGCAGATCTGGGCCGCCGGCGCGAGCGGCGTGTGGTCGCTAACCCGCTGACAGCGTGCCCGGTTGCGTGCAGTACAGGCGCGAATCGGCCAGGCCGCGCGTGCGGTACTGGGCGGCGTCCTGGTAGTCCGCCGCGCCGACCATCGCCAGGAACGCCTCGCGCGACGGATACTCGACGATCGCGATCTCGTCCCAGGCGTCATCGCCGATCAGCGTCGTCTTGCCCGAGCCGTGGAACACGACGCGGGCGCCCACGCGCTCGAGGTGCGGCCCCACCAGCTCGGCGTAGCGCAGGTACGACTCGCGCCCACCGTCGGCGTTGAAGCGCAGCAGATTGACCATCAGGATCGGTCCATCGAGGGGAGCCGTCATGAACGCCTGGATCTGTTCGGAGGTCGGAACGATGCTCGGCATGCGGGCCAGGGTAATGCCGGTCCGGCGCGGAATCCCGCTAGAACATGTTTCAGTCCGGCGCTACGCTGGGCGCGATGGCTGCCACGCTGGTCGACGTCGTCACGGAGGCGGCGGATCGCTTCGGCGATCGCGTCGCGATCGAGGATGGCGACGCGCGCCTGTCGTTCACGCAGCTGCAGCACGAAGCACGGCGCGCCGCGCGGGCGCTGATCGGCGCCGGCGTGGGGAAGGGCGATCGCGTCGCGATCTGGGCGCCGAACATCCACGAGTGGATCGTGGCCGCGGCCGGCATCCACGCCGCCGGCGGCGTGCTGGTGCCGCTCAACACCCGCTTCAAGGGCGCGGAAGCGGCGTACGTGCTCGACAAGAGCCGCGCGCGCGTCCTGTTCACGGTCGAGGAGCTGGTCGGCAATCGCTACGTCGACATGCTGCGCGGCCACGATCTGCCGTCGCTCGAGCGCATCGTGATGCTGCGTGGCGCGGCGCCGGACACGACGCCCTTGCCGGACTTCCTCGCGACGGCGCGCGACGTCGCGCTTCCCGACGTCGGTCCCGACGACCTGTCGGACATCCTGTTCACCAGCGGCACGACGGGCAAGCCGAAGGGCGTGATGACCGCGCACGGCCAGAACGTGACGGCGTTCATGGCCTGGAGCGAGGTGGTCGGCCTGCGCGACACCGACCGCTACCTGATCGTCAATCCGTTCTTCCACTCCTTCGGCTACAAGGCGGGCTTCATGGCGGCGCTGATGCGCGGCGCGACCATCCTGCCGCAGCTGACCTTCGACGTGCCGGCGGTGCTCGCGCGGATTCCGCGCGATCGCGTGAGCATGCTGCCCGGGCCGCCGACGCTCTACCAGTCGCTGATGGCGCACCCGGAGCGGCCGGGGTCGGATCTGTCGAGCCTGCGCCTGGCGGTCACCGGCGCCGCGGTCATCCCGGTCGAGCTGGTCCGCCGGATGAAGAGCGATCTCGGCTTCGAGACCGTGATCACCGGCTACGGGCTCACGGAGACTTGCGGCATCGTCGCCATGTGCCGCTTCGACGACGACCCGGAGACCATCGCCACCACCAGCGGGCGCGCGATCCCGGACGTCGAGATGATCTGCGCCGACGACGCCGGCGCCGAAGTGCCGCGTGGCACGCCGGGCGAGGTGCTGGTGCGCGGCTACAACGTCATGCGCGGCTACTTCGAGGACGACGCCGCCACGCGCGAGACCATCGATGAGCGGGGCTGGCTCCGCACCGGCGACGTCGGTGTGATAGACGCGCGCGGCTACGTGCGCATCACCGACCGCAAGAAGGACATGTTCATCAGCGGCGGCTTCAACTGCTATCCGGCGGAGATCGAGAATCTCATGCTGGGTTGCCCGGATGTCGGACAGGTCGCCGTGGTCGGCGCGCCCGATGATCGGCTCGGGGAGGTGGGGGTCGCCTTCGTCGTTTCCGCGCCGGACCGGCATCCCACCCAGGACACGATCATCGCGTGGTGCCGGGACAACATGGCCAACTACAAGGTGCCGCGGCGCGTGGAGCTGGTCGACGCGCTGCCCACGAACGCGACGGGCAAGGTGACGCGCTTCGTGCTGCGCGATCGTGTCAGAGCATCTTGAGCCGGCGCAGGGCGACGGCCATCGCGCTCAGGATGCCGATCACGATCAACCAGAAGTAGGCGTAGCCGTAGTGCCAATGCAGCTCGGGAAAAACCTCGAAATTCATGCCGTAGACGCCGACCAGGAAGGTCAGCGGCAAGAACACCACGCTCACCACGGTCAGCCGCTTCATCACCTCGTTCGTCCGGTGGCCGACCATCGACATGTACAGGTTGACCGACTCGCTCAGGATGTCGCGATCGACCAGCAGCTCCTGCAACACGTGCTCGACGGTGCCCACCATGTTGGCCAGGAACGGCTGCGTGGCTTCGCTGATGAAGATGGTGCGGCGCGTGGACAGATCCGTCAGCACGGTGCGCGCGGGCAGCAGCACCTTGCGGAAATGCAGCAGGTCCGCGCCGACCTCGCTGACGACCGAGAAGATCGCGTCGTCGACGTCGCCGATCAACTGCTGCTGCAGCTCCTCGACCCGGAGCTCGAAGCGGTTCTGCACCGCGACGTAGTTCTCGAGCAGATGGTCCCACAGCTCGTACACGAGGAAGCTCGGACTCCTGGCGAAGGCGACGAAATCGGTGTGGTACTCCTTCTGCACCGCCGCCAGGAACTGGGGCGTGCCCTGGTGCACCGTGAGCAGGAACGTGCCTGCGATGACCACGTCCACGCGCTCGAGATCGAAGCTCCGACCCTGGAGCCGGCAGCCCGACAGGATCAGGTGCAGGTACGCCTCGTAGCGGGCGTACTGCGTGGCGGCCTCGCCCGTCAGCATGTCCTCGATGATCTCGTCGTCGAGGCTGCCGAGGGAGGCGAGCAGCGACCGCGTCGCGACCGGGTCCGACCACTTCACGTCGATCCAGACGAAACGGCCCGCTTCCATGGCGGCCGCCACGTCTTCGAGGCCGATCTCGCGATCGGTCTTGGCCTCGAAGTCGAAGTCGACCACCGTGACCGTGGAGCCCGCACCCGCCACGGGCCGCACTATAGACCATGAGCAACGTACAAGCACTCTTCGCTCCGGGCGCGCCCTTCGAGTTGGCGATCGAGACCGTGCTCGGCGAGCGCATGCACGTGTTCAAGCGACGCCGCCGCTCGCTTCGCGATCTGGTCGCTGCAAGCGACGCGTTCGGCGATCGCGAGTTCCTGGTGTTCGGCGATCGACGGCTGACGTTCGCCGAGCACGGACGTCAGGTCGCGTCGGTGGCGAGCGCGCTCCGCGAGCGCGGCGTGGGGAAGGGCGACCGCGTGGCGATCCTGGGTGCGAACTCCGTCGAGTGGATCGTGACGTTCTTCGCCACGGTGAGCCTGGGCGCGATCGCCGTGGGCATGAACGGCTGGTGGACGGCCGACGAGATCGGCTACGCGCTCGCGGACTCGACGCCGAAGCTGCTGGTCGGCGACAGCAAGCGGCTCGATCGCATCCGGAGCGCGAAGATCGCCTGCCCCGTCGTCGAGATGGAGACGGACTTCGCGGCGCTCACCCGCAGCGACGCCGCGTTGCCCGACGTGGCCATCGCCGAGGACGATCCGGCGGTCATCCTGTACACCAGCGGTACCACCGGGCGGCCCAAGGGCGCGACCAGCTCGCACCGCAACATCCTGGCGTTGCTCGGCATCCAATCGTTCCACGGCGCGCGCCTGTTCATGGACAATCCGCCGAAGGCGCCGCCGGTGCGCCTGTCGTCGACGCCGCTGTTCCACGTCTCGGGGCTGTATTCGGGCGTGATCCCGCACCTCGCCGCCGGCGTGAAGAGCGTGTGGACCACCGGACGCTTCGATCCGGCGCAGGTGCTCGAGCTGATCGAGCGCGAGCGCGTGACCGGCTGGGCGCCCCATGGGTCGATGGCGTGGCGCGTGCTGAACCACCCCGGACGCGATCGCTACGACGTCTCTAGCGTCGACATGCTCGGATCCGGCGGCGCGCCGGTGACGCCGGAGCTCCAGGCCGCGCTCCGCGACGCGTTCCCGAACGCGCGCCTGGGCATGGCCGTGGGCTACGGCCTGACCGAGGCGACGGCGCTCGCGACGATCAACTACGGCGAAGAGCTCGCGCGCCACCCCACGTCGGTCGGCAAGCCGCTGCCGACCGTCGAGGTCGAGATCCGGGACGGCGACGAGATCTTCATCCGCGGGCCGCTCGTCATGCTCGGCTATTGGCAGAACCCCGAAGCCACGGCGCAAGCCATCGGGCCCGGGCGCTGGCTCCGGACCGGCGACATCGGTCGCATGCAGGACGGCCGACTGTATCTCGCGTCGCGCAAGCGCGATCTCATCCTGCGCGGCGCCGAGAACGTCTATCCCGCCGAGGTCGAGCAACGCCTCGAAGCGCACCCCGCCGTCGCCGAGGCCGCCGTCGTGGGCGTCGCGTCCGCCGAGTACGGCCAGGAAGTGAAGGCGATCGTCGTGCCGCGCGCCGGCGTGCACGTCGACTTCGCCGCGATCGAGCGCTTCGTCGGCGAGACGCTCGCCTACTACAAGGTGCCGCGCCACTGGCAGCTTCGCGACGCGCCGCTGCCACGCAACGCCAGCGGCAAGGTCATGAAGTTCGTGCTGACGGGCGACGCCGGGAGCCCGCTCGTCGACGAGGAATGAGCGCGTGCAACGCGTCGCCGTCGTCGGCAACTGCGGGTCCGGCAAGTCCACGCTCGCGATGCGGCTCGCGCGTCGCCTCGGTGCGCCGCACATCGAGCTCGACGCGATCTACCACCAGGCCGGCTGGGTGGAGCTGCCCGACGCCGACTTCCTCCGCGCCGTGGACGAGCGCACCCGCGGCGCGCGCTGGGTCGTGGACGGCAACTACCCGCTGGTGCGCGACCTCGTCTGGTCCCGCGCCGACACGGTGATCTGGCTCGACCTGCCGCGGCCCGTGGTGGTGGCACGCGTCGTGCGGCGCACGCTGAAGCGCCTGGTCCTGCGCACGGAGCTGTGGAACGGCAACCGCGAGCGCTGGACGAACCTGTGCAGCTTCGACCCCGAGCGCTCTATCGTGGCCTGGTCCGTTGCGCGACACGCGCACTACCGCGCCACGTACCGCGCGCTGATGCGGACGCGCACCGATCTGCGTTTCGAGCGCATCGCGTCGCGCCGGGATCTGCGACGGCTGTTCGAGCATATCGGGTAGGGAATACTGGTCCGACGCGGAACCGCGCCCCGAGCGCATGGCCGCGGCGCGTGCGACGGGCGCACCCCGCGGAGCCGCGCCTGACCGCCGTCCTTGACCGGCCTACTAGAACATGTTTCAAATGAGGCTGGACGCCATGAAAGACCGCAGGGACAGGATTCTCGACGTGGCCATCGATCTCGCCGAGGCGGGAGGCTACGAGAACGTCCGCCAGCGCGACGTGGCCGAGAAGGCCGGGGTCGCCCTCGGCACCTTGTACAAGAGCTTCCGCAGCAAGGAAGACATCCTGTCGGCGGCGCTCGATCGCGAGACCGAGGTGCTCGAGCAGAAGCTCGAGAGCAAGCCGGTCAAGGGCGACACGGAGCAGGATCGCATCGCCAACTTCTTCGGCAGCGTGACGCGCGGGCTGTGCAAGAAGCCCAAGTACGCGCGCGCCGTGATCCGCGCCATGGCGTCCGGCGAGCCGGAGGTCGCGAGCAACGTGGCGCAGTACCAGGGTCGGATGAACCGCCTGGTCATCTCCACGCTGCGCGGCGTCGGCGCGCTGCCGGAGGAGGAGATGAAGCGCAACCCTCCCACGCAGCGCGAGACGCAGCTCGCGCTGCTGCTGCAGCAAATCTGGTTTTCCACGCTCGTCGGTTGGTCCGCGGGGCTCTTCGGTCAGGGCGAAATAGTCGAGCAAGTGCGCAACGCAGCGACGCTGTTGCTCCGCGGATTCGAGGCCCAGCGATGAAGCGTGATGCGCACGAAGCTCGTGAGTTTGGAGCCATGGCCTCGGTGGTTCATGAGGCGATCCCATGAGCCGATTCCCGTTTCCGCGATATCCCGATGGTTGGTTCCAGGTGGCGTACAGCGCCGAGCTCGCCGCCGACGGCGTCATGCCGCTCAAGTACTTCGGGCGCGATCTGGTGCTGTTCCGCGACGCTGAAGGGCGCGCGACGGTCCTGGACGCGTTCTGTCCGCACATGGGCGCGCACCTCGGTCACGGCGGCAAGGTCGAGGGCGGCTGCATCAAGTGCCCGTTCCACGCCTGGAAGTTCGACGGTGCCGGCGACTGCGTCGAGGTGCCGTACGCCAAGAAGATCCCGCCCAAGGCCAAGGTCGCCAGCTGGCGCGCCGTCGAGAAGAACGGTCTGATCATGGTGTGGCACCACGCGGCGGGAAGTCCGCCGACGTGGGAAGTCCCGGATCTGCCGGAGTACGGCGATCCCGAGTGGACGGACTACGAGACGCTCAGCTGGAAGATCCGCACGGCCAACCAGGAGATGGCGGAAAACTCCGTCGACTCGGCGCACTTCCTGTATCTGCACGGTACGCAGGAGATGCCGACCAGCAAGGCCGAGGTGCATGGGCACGTGCTGCACTCGTTCTCGACTACGCTCATGGGTACGCCGCGTGGCCAGACGCCGGGCTCCGTGGACGTGCACGCCTATGGCTTCGGGTTCACCACCACGCGCTTCAAGGGCATCGTCGAGACGCTGCTGGTCAGCTCCGCCACGACCATCGACGAGGACTACGTCGAGCTCCGCTTCGCCTTCAGCGTGAAGAAGATGGTGGACAAGGACGTCACCAGCACCGTCGGCAAGGCGTTCATGCGCGAAGTGAAGCGCCAGCTCGAGCAGGACATCCCGATCTGGGAGAACAAGATCTACGTGAACCCGCCGCTGCTCGTGGACGGTGACGGGCCGATCGGCGTGTTCCGCAAGTGGGCGCGGCAGTTCTACTCGGGCCCCCAGCCCGAGGCGCTGTCCGCCTGAGTCAACGAAAGGGGCATACGGCATGAAGTCGCGGTATCTCGCAGCAGGGGTCTTGCTCGGTGGGCTGTTCGTCGCGGCGGGCTGCAGCTCGAGCTCGAGCGATGGTGGCGCCACCAAGGGAGGCGGCGTGGGCGCCGCCTGCACCGCGGACGCGCAGTGCACCGGCTACGACAAGCCCACGTGCAACACCTCGCTCAAGCCGATCGAGCCGTACTACACCGGCACCGATCCCTCGACGACGAAGTACCGCGATTTCACCGTGCCGTTCCCCGGCGGATACTGCGGCACGTCGCTGACCGACTCGTGCGCCAGCGACGCCGAGTGCGGCGCCGACGGCGGCTGCTTCATCGCCTTCGAGGGCGTGAGCGCCGACACGATCAACGCCCTGGCCCAGACCAACCTGCCGTTCGACGTCACCGCGTTCGCCACGCTGGGCATGTGCTTTCACCCGTGCTCGAGCGACGCCGACTGTCGCACCGGCGAGGGCTACAAGTGCATCGTCCCGCTGCACCAGTTCCTCGACGTCGTGAACCCCGACTACAAGAAGACATACTGCATGCAGGACATCGACGTGTCCGCGCTCCTGCAGTAGCTCCGGGTGGGTGCCGGTCCGGCGCGGTAGCGCGCGGTCCGCGGGATTTCGCGCCGGACCGACGTCCCACTAGAACATGTTTCACTCTGGCGGCACCCTTCGGTTAGGCTCGCGTGAACCATGGCCATCGTAGAGACCATCGAGAGCGGCAGCGGCCGGCGCCGGCTCAAGCTGTCGAACCCCGCGACGGGAGCGTCCATCGGCGAGGTCGACGTCGCGACGCCGGCGGAGGTGAGGGACGTCGTGGCGCGGGCGCGGGCGGCGCAGCCTGCGTGGCACGCGCTCGGCTTCGACGGCCGCGCGAAGGTCATGTACCGCGCCCTCGACATCCTGCTCGAAAACCAGGACCGCTTCATGGACGTCATCATGCGCGAGACCGGACGCTCGCGCGTGGAGACGATCATGATGGAGATGTTTCCGGCGTGCGACAGCCTGGCCTACTACGCCAAGCGCGCGAAGAAGCTACTGGCGGACAAGAAGCCGGGCCTGCACCTGCTTCGCACCAAGAAGCTCGTCATCACCTACAAGCCGCTGGGGGTGATCGGCATCATCACGCCGTGGAACGGTCCGTTCATCCTGTCGCTGAACCCGAGCGTGCAGGCGCTGATGGCCGGCAACACCGTGGTGATCAAGCCGAGCGAGGTCACGCCGATGTCCGGGCGTCTGGTGGCCGAGCTGTTCCAGGAAGCGGGCTTGCCGAAGGACGTGCTCACGGTGGTGGCGGGTGACGGCGCCACCGGCGCGGCGCTGGTCGAGGGCGGCGTGGACAAGATCTCGTTCACCGGCAGCGTCGCCACCGGACGCAAGATCGGCGAGGCGTGCGGCCGGAACCTGATCCCGTGCACGCTCGAGCTCGGCGGCAAGGACCCGATGATCGTGTGCGGCGACGCGGATCTCGATCGCGCCAGCAAGGGCGCGGTGTTCGGCGGCTTCATGAACGCCGGCCAGTTCTGCTGTTCGACCGAGCGCGTGTACGTGGTGGACGCGGTGGCCGAGGCGTTCATCGACAAGGTCGTCACCCACGTGATGGCGCTGCGAGTGGGCAGCGACGGCGACTTCGACATCGGCCCGATGATCTTCGAAAAGCAGATCGCGGTGATCGAGCGGCACGTGGAGGACGCGCGGGCCAAGGGCGCGAAGATCCTGGTGGGCGGCAAGCGGAGCGCGCGCGGCGGTCTGTTCTACGAGCCGACGGTGCTCACGGACGTCACGAACGACATGCTGATCATGAAGGAAGAGACGTTCGGGCCGGTGCTGCCCATCATGCGGGTCAAGGACGAGGCCGAGGCGCTGCGGATGGCGAACGACTCGGTGTACGGCCTGTCGAGCAACGTGTGGACGCGCGACGCGGTCAAGGCCGTGCGTATCGCCAAGCAGATCGACTCGGGCTCGGTGTGCGTGAACGACAGCAGCGTGACCTACGGCGCGGTGGAGGCGCCGTTCGGCGGCAGGAAATCCAGCGGCGTGGGCCAGGTAAACGGTGAAGCCGGGCTCAAGGGCTACTGCTTCGCCCAGCCGATCATCCTCGATCGCTTCAATGCCAAGGAAGAAGCCGTCTGGTACCCTTACACCGCGGACAAGGGCGCCCTGCTCCAGAAGATCATGCACTACGTCTGGGGCACTCGTATCGGGAGGATGATGTCGTGAGCCGACTCAAGATCGTCGTGGACTTCGACCAGTGTGAATCGAACGGCGTGTGCGTGAAGCTGGCGCCCGAGCTGTTTCGCCTGGACGATCAGGACTTCCTGGAGATCCTGGACGAGCGCCCGCCGGAGGCGCTGCGCGAGAAGGCGGAAAAGGCCGCATCGCACTGCCCGAAGCGGGCGATTTCGCTGGTCGAGGAGTAGCTCACGGCGCGCACCGCGGCGACGGCGCGAGGGCGTCGCGGGTCGACTGCTCGTCCGGCCGCGTCTCGAGGTAGCTCGCGACCAGGAACACGCGGTCCGACGCGCGGTCCAGGTCGAGCACGAGCTCGACGCTTCCGGTCCGGCTGCTGCCGGCGATCAGCGTCACGCAGCTGCCGGGCAGCGCGCCGCGGTGCTCGACACCGTCGACGCGCGTGATGCGCCACGCCGGCAGGTGATCCGCCGGATCGCCGAAGGTCTGCAGCACGCGCGCGGGATCGGTGCCGGAGATCGCCACCGGGATCCGCTGGACCAGGTGCAGCGGCCCGCGCTGGCCACGGGCCAGCGCGTCGATGGCGTCGAGCCGCGGGTAGCACAGCGATCGCGCCGGTCGAACCGCGTCGAACGCCGCTCGTGGCAACGCGATGCAGCGATCGCCGACGCACGCCTGCATGCGCTCGGGTTGGAGCCAGCTCGCGATCGGGCCGATCAGGATCGAGTCGCCGTCGCCCGACGGCAGCGCGGAAAAATCCGGCGGCGCGCCGGTCCCGCGTACCCAGAGCACGCGCACGTCGTCGCTGCGGGCGGGTGGCGCGAACGGGTCCGGCCACACCGCCGCCAGGGCGCCGAGCAGATCGAAGGCCGCGGGACCGCGCAGACCCCGGCGCAGATCGGCGTACGCGAACCCGTCGCGGCCGAGCGTCGCGGCGATCCGCTGCGCGTCGCCCATGTCGTAGGCGGGGCTCACCGGCGTCTCGATGATGCGATGCGCGGCCCGGATCACCAACGTGGGCGCTACGGCGGCGAGCGCGGCGACGGCGGCCAGCACGCGGACGACCCAACGCGGCGCGCGGGCGACGCGCGCGCCGATCCAGATCGCCCCGGGCGCCAGCGCGGGCGCGAAGTAGCGCGAGGCGACCTCGTGCCCGACCAGGGCGAGCGGCAGCGCGGTCGCGAACGCGTACGGGACCGCCGCCAGCGTCAGCAGCGCCGCGCGCCGCTCGGGCGCCAACGCCGCGACCCACGGTCGACGGCGCACCACCACGACGCAAGCGACGGCGCACAAGATCACTACCGGCACGGCCGCGGCGGCGTGCGACAACACCCGGACCGCGACCGCCATCGCTTCGCGTGACACGAGCAGCTCGATCCCCGCGATCGCCGCGACGGTCGCCGCGAGCGTGGCCCAGGGTCGGTCCGCGAGGGCGAGCACTGCGACCAGCAACAGCGGCGCGTACGCGACGTAGCCGATGTGGCTCTCGATCAAGCACGCCAGCGCGATGACCGCGCCGAGCAGCGGCGCGGCGCCGCGCCGAGCGGCGTAGGCATACAGGGCGGCGGCGAACGCGACGACCGGAAGCGGCGCGATCGCCGGGTTCCACAGCAGCGGGTAGCCGATGACGGGACCGATCGCGACGCCGAAGGCGATCGCCGCGATCCGCGCCGCGCGCGCCGTCAGCGTCCGGCGCGCGAGCAGCAGCATCGCGCCGACGCTGGCCGCGTCGGCGACGATCAGCAGGCGATGGATCGCCACCGGTCCGAGGCCGCGCAGCAGCGCCAGCAAGCGGATCCAACCGGCGCCCTGCACCAGACCGTCGAACGAGGTGATCGGCCCGTGACAGCCGAGCCCTCCGGCGCAGTCGCGCGCCAGCAGGAGATCGCGCGCCGTGTCGGCGGAGATCGGCGGCGTCGTCGCCTGCAGCGACAGCAGCGCGCCCGTGATCGCCGTTGCCACCAGCGCTTCGATCCAGGCCCGGCGGTCCACGTGTCCGAAGCTGTACCTGCAAGCCCGGGACACCGCTAGTGGTGAGCGCGCGTGGAAGCCTTGTCAGCCTCGGTGAAACATGTTCTATTCTGGCGGTGACCGCTGCAAACGAGCTGTTTTCCGCGCCCTACGTGCTCGAGTACACGTACACGCGCAGCACCGGGCCGATCATCGAGCGCTTCCTGGTGGGGCTGCGCGAGGGCCGCATCGAGGGCGTCCGTACGACGTCCGGCAAGGTGCTCGTACCGCCCACGGAGTACGATCCGGAGACCGGCGACGCGGTCGGGGATTTCGTCGAGGTCGGGCAAGCCGGCGTGGTCACCACGTGGGCGTGGATCGAGCAGCCGCGCCGCTTCCAGCCGCTCGATCGGCCGTTCGCGTGGGCGCTCGTCAAGCTCGACGGCGCCGACACCGCGATGGCGCACGTGGTGGACGCCGGCAGCGCGGACCGCATGCGGACGGGCATGCGCGTCGCGGTGCGCTGGCGCGACGAGCGCACGGGATCGATCGCCGACATCGCGTGCTTCGTGCCGGAGGAGACGTGATCCTCGAGACGCCGATCCGCCTGGACTACACGGTGACGGCCGGCCGGTACCTGACGCGCTACCTGTCAGCGCTGGCCGACAAGCGCTTGATCGGGGCGCGCTGCCCGGAGTGCACCAAGGTGTACGTGCCGCCCCGCGGATCGTGCCCGACCTGCGGCGTGCCGACCGGCGACGAGGTGCAGGTCGCGGACCACGGGACCGTGACGACGTTTTGCGTCGTGAACATCCCGTTCGGCAACTCGCCCTTCGATCCCCCATACGTCGCGGCGGCCGTGCTGCTCGACGGCGCGGACATCCCGATCTTCCACCTGGTCGGCGGCATCGACGCCGCAGAGGTGCGCATGGGCCAGCGCGTGCGCGCCGTCTGGGTCCCCGACGCGGAGCTTGGCCCGACGCTCGAGAACATCAAGTGGTTCGAGCCCAGCGGCGAGCCCGACGCGGACTACGCGAGCTACGCGGAGCACCTGTGATGCGCGACGTCGCGGTGATCGCGTTCGCGCAGTTGCCCAGCGTGCGTCGCGACACGGATCGCGAGGAAGCGGAGCTGGTGCAGCCGGTCGTGACCGAGGCGCTGGCGCAGGCCGGGGTCCGCAAAGGCGAGGTCGGCTTCACCGTGTCGGGAAGCTGCGACTACCTGCTCGGGCGACCGTTCTCGTTCGTGACCGCCCTGGACGCGGTTGGCCCGTGGCCGCCGATCGAGGAATCGCACGTGGAGATGGACGGCGCCTGGGCGCTGTACGAGGCGTGGGTGCGGCTGCAGCACGGCGACATCGATACGGCGCTGGTCTACGCCTACGGCAAGTCCAGCCAAGGCGATCTGCGCGACATCCTCGTGCAGCAGCTCGATCCGTACTACCTCGCGCCGCTCTGGCCCGACTCGGTGAGCCTGGCGGCGCTGCAGGCGCGCGCGCTGATCGACAGTGGGCGCTGCGGCGAGCGCGATCTAGCGGAGATCGCCGCGCGCAACCGGGCCCAGGCGAAGGACAACCCATTCGCGCAGCTCAAGGGCGACTTCGCCGTCGACGAGCTGCTGCGGAGCGAGTACCTGGTGTCGCCGCTGCGCCGGCACGACTGCCCGCCCATCAGCGACGGTGCTTGCGCGGTGGTGCTGGCTGCTGCCGATACGGCGCGGAAGCTCGCGAAGCGGCCCGCCTTCATCCGCGGCATCGACCATCGCGTCGAACCGCACGCGCTCGGCGCCCGCGACATCACGCGCTCGCCTTCGACGCGGATCGCCGGCGAGCGGGCGGGCGTGGGGTCGGCGCCGGTCGATCTCGCAGAGCTCCACGCGCCGTTCTCCCACCAGGAGATCATCGTGCGCGACGCGCTCGGGCTCGGCGACGAGGTGCGCATCAATCCGTCGGGCGGCGCGCTCTCGGCCAACCCCGTCATGGTGGCGGGCCTGACGCGGATCGGCGAAGCCGCGTCGCGGCTGATGGCGGGCGAGGGCCGCCGCGCCGTGGCGCACGCCACCAGCGGCGCGTGTCTGCAGCAGAACCTCGTGTGCGTGCTGGAGGCCGGCTGATGGAACGTTGCGCCATCGTCGGTATTGGCCAGACTCGTCACAAGGCCAAGCGTACGGACGTCTCGATTCCGGGGCTGTGCCGCGAAGCCGCGCTGCGCGCGCTCGAGGACGCGGGCCTCGGCTTCCGCGACATCGACGCCGTCGTGATCGGCAAGGCGCCGGACATGTTCGAGGGCGTCATGATGCCGGAGCTGTTCCTGGCCGACGCCCTCGGCGCCGCGGGAAAGCCGATTCTACGCGTCCACACCGCCGGCAGCGTCGGCGGCTCGACGGCCGTCGTCGCCTCCCATCTGATCACCAGCGGCGTGCAGAAGCGCGTGCTCACCGTCGCGTTCGAGAAGCAGAGCGAGAGCGACGCGATGTGGGCGCTGTCGCCGCGCATTCCGTTCCAGCCGCAGCTGGTGGCCGGCGCCGGCGGCTACTTCGCACCGCTGATCCGCGCCTACATGAAGCGCAGCGGCGCGCCCGATCACATCGGCAATCTGGTCAGCGTGAAGGACCGGCTGAACGGGCTCAAGAACCCGTACGCCCACCTGCGGCTCGAGAACATCAGCCTGGAGATGGTCCAGGCGTCGCCCATGCTCTGGGATCCGATCCGCTATCTGGACACCTGCCCGTCGAGCGACGGCGCGTGCGCCATGGTGCTCTCCAGCGAGGACCTCGCGGCCAAGTCCCCGCACAAGCCGGCGTGGGTGCACGCGACGGCGATGCGCAGCGAGCCCGTGCTCTTCGCCGGGCGCGACCAGGTCAATCCGCGCGCCGGCCAGGAGTGCGCGAAGGCGCTCTACGCCCAGGCCGGCATCACCGATCCGCGCAAGCAGATCGACGTCGCCGAGCTGTACGTGCCGTTCTCGTGGTTCGAGCCGATGTGGCTCGAGAACCTGGGCTTCTGCGCCGACGGCGAGGGCTGGAAGCTGACCGAGCAGGGCGTGACGGCCCTGGACGGCGACCTGCCGATCAACGCATCAGGCGGCGTGATGTGCTCGAACCCGATCGGCGCCAGCGGCATGCTGCGCTTCGCCGAGGCCGCGATGCAGGTCCGTGGCCAGGCCGGCGAGCACCAGGTCGACGGCGCGCGGCGGGCGATGGGACACGCCTACGGTGGGGGCTCGCAGTTCTTCGCCACGTGGATCGTCGGCAGCGACAAGCCCTGACAGCGCCGAGGCGGCGTCCTACTTGGCGAGCTGCTCGGCCTCGTTCCGGCGCAGCCCACCCGGGTAGCGGTCCAGGTACGCGCGCGCCAGACCGGCGGCGCCCTGGGCGTCGCCGGCGCGCGCTCGGGCGACGGAGCGCAGGTACGCCGCGTCCTCGCAGCGCGCGTCACCCGGGTGGTGCAGCTGGAACGCGGCCAGGAGCTGTTCGGCGCGCCCGAAGTTGCCGGAGTTGAACGCGGCCATGGCGGCGCCGAGCTCGGCCGCGGCGGTCTCGTCCTGCGCGGGCGCGGCGGCTGCAGCGGGGCGCGCGCTCGCCGACGCTGCGCCGCGCGCGGCCGGCGCAGCGAGCGCGCGCGCTCGCGTGATTGACGCTGCGTGCGAGGTAGCGGTCGCCGACGGCGTGTCGCCCTGCGACGGCGTGTCGCCCTGCGACGGCGTGTCGCCCTGCGACGGCACGTTCGCCCGGGCCACCGGCGCGGCGGCATCCGGTGCGGCGCCCCAGCTCTCGCCCGCGGAGACGAGGCGCAGCGCGTCGCCGCGCAGCTGCAGCGCGACCCGACCTTCCGTCACCGCGACGTGCCGGGTGCGACCGCCCGCGACGGTGACGGTGAAACGCGTGCCGCGCACCTCGAGCACGCCGTCGGGCAGGGCGATCACGAAGTGCTGGTGCGGACCGAGCTTGGCCACGTGGACCGCGAGCGTGCCGGCGTCCAACGCCAGCTGGACGTCCGCGTCGGCGCGCAGCGTCCGCCAGCTCGAGCCGGGCAGGGGCGAAACCGCGTACACCGGCGTGGTCGCCGCGGCTTCTGCCGGCGCGGGCGGTGCGTGCCGGAGCACGATGCCGCCGGTGGCGGCGAGCGCGGCGGCCGCGCACAGCGCCGCGGCCAGCACGACGACGCGTGGTCCGGCACGCCGTGGCGTCGTCACCGTGACGTCGTTTGCACGCCGCAGCAGCGCGGCGCGCTGCCGGCGGTGCTCCAGCTCGCTGACGGGCGCCGGCTCGGGAAGCTTGGTGGCCATCGCGCGCAGGCAGGCGACCGTGTCCAATGCGTGCGCGCAGCCCTGGCACGTGGAGGCGTGGCGCTCGAACGACGCGCGCTCCTTGCCAGCCAGCCGCCCGTCGTCGATCGCTTCCGCTTCCCAGAGCCTCGGACAGTCCTGCCGCGTCATCGTGAGCCCCTCCCCGAGACAGCTTCGCGCAGCTCGCGCCGCGCGTGGTGCAAGCGCGTCCAGATCGTGTTGACCGGGACACCGAGCGCGGCGGCGGCTTCCTCGCCAGACAGGCCCTCGATCACGACCAACGCGAAGGCCTCGCGCTTCTTCGGCGACAGCTGCTCGAAGCCGCGCTGCAGGCGACGCGCTGCCTCGTCGTTCTCGTACTGGTCGGCGGGCGTGTTCGGGCCGTCGCCGCGCGGCATGCCCGCCCAGGCCGCGAGCTGGGCCACGCGCCGCGCGACCGAGCGGCGGTGCCGCCGGCCGATCATCGTCGCGATGCCGAACAGCCAGGGACGCACCGGGTATTGTGGGTCGTAGCTGGGCGCGGCCCTGACCACCTCGAGGAAAGTGGTCTGGACGAGGTCGTCGATGTCCGCCGAGCTGGAGACGACGCGTGACAAGTAGCGGCGAATGTCCGCCGAGTGACGGTCGAAGAGCGAGCCCAGCGCGTCCAGATCGCCCCGGGCGATGCTGCCCACGAGATCGCGGTCGGACGTTTCCTTCTGACGCAAGCGTAGCGCGGCGGTCATGGGCTTCCGATCTCCATCCCGAGAACCAGGGTCGCTGCTAGCCATGGGGTCAGGGGTTGCCCGGCCGGGTCTTTCTCGGGTTGCCCGAGCTGCGTCGGCAGGACGTCGGCACCAAGCGTGGCGCGGAACCGGGGCGACGTGCCCCGGGGCACCACGGCTCCAACATAGCCCCCGATCCGCGCCTCGGCATGCCCGACATGACCTTGGCCCTGTTGGACGCGCTCCGAGCTCTCGTCGTCGAGGGACGCAAGAATGACGTCTGTCCCCCACACCACGGCGATCCCCCCGACCGGATCCCGGCGCCCGATCGCCACGCCGGCGGACAGGCCCGACGCCCGGCGGCCCTCGGGGTTGTCGTCCAGCGCGTGGTAACCGGACTCCCAGCGCCCGAGCACGGCGAGCTCCCAGTCGGTGAGCGACAGCGTCGCCGACAATTCCGCGATCGGCGTGGCCAGCTTGTGGTCGCCGATGCGGGTACCGAGCCCGATGCCGACGATCGGCTTCGGCGTGGTCGGACGCGCCGGGCCGGGAGAGACGACCACGACCGGCGCGGGGCGCGACGGCTCCGCGATGCGCGGCGGCGGCGCGGCCGGCGGGGGCTCCGGGCCGGTCGCTGTGCGCCCCGTCACGAGCAGCGCTTCGACGGTGGGCTGGAGCTCCGCGGGGCGGGCCAGCTTGCGCTCCGCCGTCCGGCCGTCCCGGGTGGTGTAGACGAGGCGCGCCTGGCCAGCCTCGATCGTGACGACGATGTTGGCGCAGTCGCCGGCGCGGGTGTCTTCGAGGCCGGCGCGCAGATCGTGCACGGCGCGCTGCCAGCGTTCTTCCACGTCCCCAGCGAGGCGGACTTCGCAGGGCGCGGCCAAGGCAGCCCGGCCTGCCAGCGAGAGCGCCGCCAGCGTGGCGCCAGCGGCGATGCCGGGCGAGATCGGACGAGATGCGGAGTAGAGCAACGGCGGGTCCCTTTGTGTTTCACCTGGAAGGCCACCGGCCTTCAAGCCTGGAGTGCGGATCCTGCGCGCAGCGACGTTTGAAGGTCCAGGGGACAGCGGTGAATACAACTCGAATCCAGCCTGGCGCGGCCGCCTCGGCGAGCCGATTCCGTGCCGGGCCGGCAACCCATGACCTCGGAGGTAGGCTCGATGCTTTCCTTTACCCACACGCTTGCCCTCTCGGGCGCCCTGCTTGTCGGAGCCACGGCGGTCGTCGCCCAAGCCCAGTTGTCCGCGGCGGGAACGCCGGAGGTCCGCTTCGTCGCGGTCGGACCGGTCGGCATGAAGATCGAAGGCAAGACGTCCGATCTCAAGGTCGTCGACAGCGGCAAGGCGATCACCGTCGACGTGCCGCTGTCGCACTTGCAGACGGGGATTGGGCTCCGCGATCGCCACATGCGCGACAAGTATCTGCAGGTCGACAAGTATCCGGACGCGAAGTTGACCGTCCAGCGCAGCGCGCTGCGCCTGCCCGCGGACGGCGCGACGCTCGACGCGGACGCGAGCGGCAAGTTCACACTGCACGGCCACACCAAGGACGTGACGTTCCACTACAGCGCGCATCGCACCGGCGCCAGCTACAGCGTCTCGGGCCGTGTCCACGTCGACATGCGCGACTACGGCGTCGAGGTGCCGAGCTACCTCGGCGTCACGGTGAAACCGGGAGTCGCCGTCAACGTGCGCTTCAACGCGCGCGACCACTGACCCTCGCGACCTCGATGCTTGAAGCGTCTCTCCGCAAGCAGGTACTGCGGCTCGCGCTCTCTGCCCTCGTGCTCCTCGCCGTCCTCCTCCCGGCGAGGAGCGCGAGGGCGTATCCCTGGATGATCCGCCACGACTACACGGGGTGCGGCATGTGCCACCTCGATCCGTCCGGTGGCGGCGTGCTGACGGAGTACGGACGCGCGCAGGGCATCCTGCTGCTCCGCACCAAGTACAAGAGCGGCGAGCAGGACGAGCCGGGGCCGTCCGCGGGCTTCCTGTGGGGGCTGTGGGATCCGCCGCAGTGGCTGCTACCGAGCGGAAGCCTGCGCACGCTCAGCATGGAGATGAAGACCGACGGCGCGTCGTTCCAGCCGCAGTTCATCTTGATGCAGGCGGATCTCCGGGCCGGCGTACAAGCGGGCGGGTTCCGCGCCTACGCGAGCTTCGGCGGCGTGAGCAGCGGCGGCTCGGCCGCGGCGGTGGCGGGCAGCGCGGTGTCGCGCGAGCACTGGCTCGGTTACGCATTCGGCCAGGACCAGCAGTTCCTGGTACGCGCCGGCCGCATCGATCTGCCGTTCGGGATCCGCTCGATCGACCACACACTGTACGTGCGCCAGGCGACCCGCGTCGATCTCAACGACACCCAGCAGCACGGCGTCGCCTTCGCCTACAGCGGCGATCTCGTGCGCGGGGAGGTGATGGCGATCGCCGGCAACTACCAGGTCCGGCCCGACGCGTTCCGCGAGCGCGGCTACAGCGGCTTCGTCGAGATCTCGCCGTGGCCGCGCATCGCGTTCGGTGCGAGTAGCCTGTGGACACACACCGCCGAGGACCTGTACCTGCGCACCGCCGACACGCGCCAGGCCGACGGCCTGTTCGCGCGGCTCGCGCCGTGGCGCCCGCTGGTGCTCATGCTCGAGAGCGATCTGGTGATGCTGGCGCCGTCGGGCCTGCCGCGCATGACCGGCATCGCGAACATGGCGCAAGCCGACCTCGAGCCGATCCAGGGCGTGCACCTGATCACCACCGGCGAGAGCTACAACGACGGCAGCCCCGGCGCGAAGACGTCCTACGGCGGTTGGTTCGGCGTAAACTGGTTCTTGGCGTCCCACGTCGATGTCCGCGGCGACGTCATGTACCGGAAGATGGCCGTGGGCCCGACGACGATCGGCGTCACCGCGGTGATGGGGCAGCTGCATGTCTACCTCTGACCGGCTTCTGGTGGGTCTGGCCGTCGCGGCCGGCGCCCTGGCGTGGGCCGCACCCGCCGCCGCCCTCGGCAGCTATCCGTACGACATCCAGGGACAGCTCCAGCTCTCGTACGAGCCGCCGTGCAGCGTCTGCCACCTGCGCGCGAACATTGGCGTGGGAACCGTGCGCACCCCGTTCGCGATCAGCATGAAGGCGCAGGGATTGAAGAGCGGCGACGACAGCTCGGTGTGGAACGCCGTCGCCCAACTCGACAAGGACAAGACCGACAGCGACGGGGACGGGGTGCCGGACACGGCCGAGCTGCGCGCCGGCACGGATCCGAACAGCCCCGCGAACGAGAAGCTCTCCACGGCGAGCGATCCGCAATACGGCTGCTCCGGCACCACCGAGCGCAGCGGTCGCCGCAGCGGCTTCGCGCCGTTCATCGGTCTCGGCTTCGGCGAGTGGCTGCGCCGCTTCCGCCGCCGCCGCGGGGCTCCGCGCCGGGCCGGCAGGCTTCAGTAAAGCAGCGACAGGGACGCGGAGCCGGCGAGGATCCAGCCCTCGCTGGCGAAGCCGGGCCAGCCCGGGTTGTTCGTCTGAAGGCCGGCGGCGCCGGCGATCGGCGTGCCGTCCACGGCGCTGACCGAACCGTCCGGAAGCTCGTCGACGATCAGCGAGTCCATCTTCTTCTGGTAGCGGTGCAAGAGCCGGTGCGCCTGGAACATCAGCCCGGCGCGGAAATCGAGCCCCAGGAGCGAGAACGCGTAGTCGCCACCGGCGCTCGCGCCGATGCGATCGTTGTCGACGTAGTTCTTGCGTCCGACCTGCAGCGGCACCGGTGACGGGACGTAGGTGAAATCCAGGTGCGTTCGCACCGGTCCGCGATCGAAGCGACCGCCGAGGCTTCCGGAGAGCGTGTCGCTCCAGGCGAACGCGGGGCCGTCGACGCCGGGGCTCTCGCCGTGACGATCGAGGTAGTCGCTCCAGCGCGCGTAGAGCGCGGTGCCAACCAGCGAGAACTTGTTCGGCGAGTGCGGAGTCAGGTGCAGGGCGCCGCCGAGCGACAGCGTCCACGGAACGAACGAGTGGACGTTGGTGCGCGTGGTCCGCGACTCGTTGCCGCCGGGCAGCGCGGCGCTGAACGACGTGTTGATCTTCAGCGCCTGCTGCGTGTGCAGGGTCGCGGACAGATCGGCGATCTCCGACGGCGTGTACACGACGCCGAAATGCGGGGACACGGACGCATGCACGCCGACGTCGGTGTCGAGGTAGAGCTGGTTGTAGTCGCTGGGATCGCGCACGTAGGTGCCGGCGTCGGCGTTGTTCACGAGATTCATCGTGAAGCTCACGCCGAGCGACAGGTTCTTGACGATCTCGCTGCCGCCGCCGAACGCGAGCGAGAGCGCGGTCAGGCGATCGGAGTAGAGCTCGGGGTGCAGGCTGTTGGTGAAGAACTGCTCGCGCTCGTCGTTGTAGAACGAGCTCGCCGCGGTAAATTCGCTCTTCGGGATGATGGCGTGGAAGCCCAGCACGGCCTTGTTGTCGACCAGATGGCTGACCAGGCCGAGGACGTAGTAGGTCTGCGTGTTGCCGCTCGAGCCGGCGGCCTGGCGCGGCCGCGCCCTGAACAGCGGCTGGCCGCACTGGCTCTCGGCGCAGCCGTGCTGCAGCCAATCCGTCGGCACGGTCGCGTTCGAGATCGGCTGGCCGTCGGCGCCGTTGATCTGGCGATCGCCCACGACCAGCGGCACGTTGCCCCGCGAGCGTCCGTCCAGGGTCAGCGAGATCTGGTCGCTCAGCACCATCAAGCCGAACGAAAACGACTGCTTCGCGTACGGCAGCAGCGCGGGATTGAAGTAGGTGGACGCCGAGCCGGCGCCGGTGGAGCGCGCGTTGAAGCCGCCCTGGTCGGAGACGTCGCCGACCAGCTCGAACAGCGGCGACGCCTGAGCCGCGCGGGGTAGCAGCAACATGGCGAAGGCGACGCCGGCGATCCACTTCCGCATCGCTTACTCCTTCGCCGGATCGTGGGGCAGGGAGGCGCGCAGGTTCGCGCACGTCTTCTGGTCGTCATCCATGTTCTGCCGGATCGGCGCGACCACGATCGCGGCCACGCGCGGATCGGACAGGTCCGCGCCGAGGTAGCGGAACGTGACGCGGTGCAGTTTGTTGCCCGGGTGCGATCCCGCGAGCAACAGGCCGCAGCCCAGAGCTGGACACTGGCTCACGTGCAGGATGTTCTCCTCGTTCGAGAAGTTGCAGCGCGTGGTGAACTCGATGGCGTGGGTCGGGACAGGGTAGTCCGGGTCGGGGAAGTACTCGTTCCAGTCGCGCTGCGCGGTGTCGCGCTCGCCGTGCGCGTTGCCGCTGATCTGCCAGAGCACGCCGGGGAAGCCGTTGCCGTCGGTGTCGACCGCGCCGTCCAGGTGCTGCCCGTGCGGCGTGCCCGGCAGGTACTGCGGGTTGTCCTCGTAGGGCAGGGGGGTGAGCGCCGACAGCTCCGGCTTGGTGGTGAAGTCCGCCGGCAGCAGGCTCTCGTCCACGCCACGCGCGTTGTACCAGCGGTCCATGCTGAAGTCGCAGCCGCTTCCCTGCGCCTTGAACGTGCCCATGCGCGGCCCGTGCGCCGAGCCCTCGCCCATGTCGTTGGCCCACGACAGCCCGCGCCGGCCGCCGTCGGTCAGGTCGACGGTGACGGTGCCGCTCACGTGGATGCCGCAGTTCATCGACTGCACGACGTGGAACGCATCGCCGCTCTGGGACAGGTGGTAGAGGTACCAATTCGACGACGTCTGGGTCTGGCTCAGGATCTCGTCGATCGAGAAGTCGGTCTCCCGCGAGATCCACCAGCCGGTCATGTCGCAGGCGTCGGACTTGGTCGCCGCCTGGCACGCGCTGTCGCACGTGACGCCGTCGGGGGGGTCGCACTGTTCGTCGCCGACGACCAGCTTGTCGCCGCAGACCGTGGTGCAGGTCTCGGCGTCGCAGCTCCAGCCCGGTCGCGACCTGGCACTCGATGCAGCCGGGGCTGTCGTTGTCGCACGTCTCCTTGCCGCCGACCTGGCCGTCGCCGCACACGGCGTCCACCGCCAGGATCGTGTCGTGCGCGCAGCCCGCCAGGGCGAGAGCCAAGAGCGCGGCGAGATGACAGCGAGCCCCCACGAATCGATTACTCCTGTGCGAGCAGCGCACCCAGGCGGGAGAGCTCCGCGCTGGCCGAGCCCAGCGTGAGCTCGCTCTGCTTCTCCTGCAAGAACAGCCGGTAGAGCGGGTAGTCCCGATCGAAGCCCATGCCGCCGTGCAGGTGCTGGGCGGCGCACACGACGCGATGACCCGCCTCCGCGGCGAGGTACTTCGCGACGGCAATCTCGCGCTCGGCGTCGCGGCCCTCGGCGACGAGCCACACCGCGCGCCACAGCGACAGACGCATGATCTCGACGTCGACGTAAGCGTCGGCGGCGCGCTGCCCGACGGCCTGGAACGAGCCGATGGCGCGGCCGAACTGCTTGCGCTCGGCCACGTACTTCGCCGTGAGCCGGAGCGCGCGGCCCGCCGCCCCGAGCGACAGCGCGCACAGCGCGAGCCGGCCCCGGGCCGTCATGTAGCGGACGATCGCGCCGCTGCTGCCCCGCGTCGCCCAACCGCTCGGCGCGCACGCGGTCCAGGCGCAGGCGTCCCATGCTCTCGTGGTTCGTCGGGACCTGCGCGTCCACGGCGACCCCTTCGGCCGCCGTGTCGACGATGAACACCGAGTCGCCCGCGGGCACGAGCACGCGGCCGGCGACGGGCAGCGCCGGCACGCAGTCGACGGACCCGGTCAGCCGGTCCGCGTCTGCCACCACCCGGGAATCGCCGCCCTCGACCAGCGCCGCGGTCAGCACCAGCTCGCCGCGCGCGAGCGGCGCGAGCAGCGCTTCATGCTGCGCCGGCGTGCCGAAGTGCTCCACGGCGAGCGCGGCCACCGCCAAGCAAGACCACAGCGGCACCGGCGCGGCCGCGGCGCCCTGCTGCTCGATCACCAGGCACAGATCGAACAGGCCGAGCCCCTCGGCGCCCACACCGAGCAGCCCGGAACCGGCCAGCGTCCGCCACACCGACGGCGCGTAGCCCGTGCCGTCGGCTTCCACCTGGCGCAGCAGGTCCTCGGTGGCGGTCTCGCGGAAGATCCGCTTGGCCAGCGCCTGGACGCTCTTCTGTTCCTCGGTAAGCGCGAAATCCATGCTCAACGATCCGCGCGGGGCAGGCCCAGGCCCGCCATCGCGATGATATCCCTTTGTACCTCGTTCGTGCCGCCCCCGAAGGTGAGCACGAGCGTCGCCCGGTAGTAGCGCTCGAGCCGGCCCGAGAGCAGCGCGCCGGGCGAGCCGTGCGCGAGCGTGCCGGCCTCCCCGAGCACCTCGAGCAGAGCGCGGAACGCCGACACGTAGAACTCGCTGCCGTAGATCTTCACGGCCGACGCTTCCTGCGGCGGCAGACCGCCTTGCTCGATGTTCCAGGCCTGGCGCCAGTTGAACAGCCGGAGCACGTCGGTGCCCGCGTGCACGCGCGCCAGATTCGTCTGGACCCATGGCAGATCGATCACGCGCCGTCCGTCGGCGGTGCGCGTGCTCCGCGCCCACGCCGTGGTCTCGTCGAGCGCGCGCTCGACGATGCCGGCGCTGAACAGCGAGACGCGCTCGTGGTTCAGCTGGTTCGTGATCAGCCGCCAGCCGCCGTTCTCCGGACCCACCAGCATCTCGAGGGGCACGCGGACGTTCTCGTAGAAGGTGCTGAACACGCGGTTGTCGCCCAGCGTGCGCGTCGGCCGGATCTCCACGCCCGGCAGGTCCGTGCCGACCATCAGAATCGAGATCCCCTTGTGCTTGGGCGCGTCAGGGTCGGTGCGTACCGCCAGCCAGACGTAGTCGGCGTGGTGCGCCAGGCTGGTGAACACCTTCTGGCCGTTCACGACGTACGCGTCGCCGTCACGCACCGCGCGCGTCTCGAGCGACGCCGAGATCGGTGCCGGCGCCGGGCTCGGTGTAGCCGATGGCGAAGTGCATCTTGCCCGCGAGGATCGCCGGCAGAAGGCGCTGCTTCTGCGCGTCCGTGCCGTACTTCATCAGCGTCGGGCCGACGGTGTTCAGGGTGAGCAGCGGGATCGGGAAGCCCGCGCGCTGCACCTCGTCGAAGAAAATGAACTGCTCGATCGCGGGCCGCTCGCGGCCGCCGTACTGCTTCGGCCAGCCGATCCCGAGCCAGCCGTCTTCGCCCATCTGCTGGAGCGCGCGGTTGTACAGCGGCCCGCCGCTCTCTTCGCGGGCGATCTCGTCGAGCAGCGGCGCGTCGATCAGCTTGTCGAAGTACGCTCGCAGCTCGGCGCGCAAAGCCTTCTGTTCGGAGGTGTAGTCGAGATACATCGCGTTCAGCGGGGCGCGCCCACGCGCTTGCGCAGGAGGTGCGTCGACGGGTAGCCGAGGAAGAAGCACTGCAGCGCCCAGCCCAGCGCCGAGCGCTGCATCCCGACCCGCTTGGCCACGCGGTACGCATACACCGCCTCGAACAAGTGGATCGGCACACACGCGATGAACAGCCACATCATGAACGCCCGCGGCGGCAGCGGGTGGAGCGTGTGCGTGTACCAGGCGTAGAACGCCGGATCGAAGCCCTGGAACGCGAGCAGCGTCAGGCCCCCGATGACGGCGATCCACCACACCGGGTGCGGATGATCGACGGCGTCGTGGATCACGCCGTCCGCCCTGCCGACCCGGGATGCCGCGACCATTGAAACCAGAATGAAACATGTTCTATTCGGGGACGCAAGCGCTGGCATTTGTTGCCGGTCCGGCGCGGAAAAGTCCGGGGCGCCTCGCGCGGTTCCGCGCCGGACTTCTCGCCGTAATGGCCGCCGCAGGCGCATCCTTGCAACTTCCTTGCACTACGTGTGGCATGGCCATCTCGCATGACGTCCGCTCGACCCGATCCCGACGCTCTGCTCCAACGCGTCCAAGCGGAGCAGCGCAAGCAGGTGCGCGGCAAGCTCACGATCTACTTTGGCTCCGCGCCGGGAGTCGGGAAGACGTTCGCGATGCTCGACGAGGCGGGCTACAAGCGCGACGTCGACCGCCTGGACGTGGTTGCGGGGGTCGTCGAGACGCACGGCCGTTTCGAGACGACGACGCTGCTGGCTGGCTTCGAGCGTCTTCCAAGCAAGCAGATCGAGTACCGCGGCCGGACGGTCGAAGAGTTCGATCTCGACGCCGCGCTTGCGCGGCATCCCGGGCTCCTGCTGGTCGACGAGCTCGCGCACACGAACGCCGAAGGCTCGCGCCATCCCAAGCGCTGGCAGGACGTCGAGGAGTTGCTCGACGCGGGGATCGACGTGTTCACGACGCTGAACGTACAGCACGTCGAGAGCTTGAACGACGTCGTCGCCCAGATCACCGGTGTCCGCGTACGGGAAACGGTCCCCGACTCGATCCTCGACGAGGCGGACGACATCAAGCTCATCGACCTGCCACCCGAGAAGCTCCTCGAGCGGCTGCGCGACGGCAAGGTCTACATTCCGGAGCAGGCGGAACGCGCGCTCGAGAACTTCTTCCGCAAGGGCAACCTGATCGCATTGCGCGAGCTCGCGTTGCGCCGCACCGCCGAGCGCGTCGACGCCGAGATGGACGAGTACCGCCGCGCCCACGGCATCGAACACGCGTGGGGGGCCGGCGACCACCTGCTGGTGTGCATCAGCCCGAGCCCGTACTCCGCGGATCTACTGCGCACCGGGCGTCGCACGGCTTCCGGGCTGCGCGCGCGATGGTACGCCGTGATGGTCGAGACGCCGGCGACGTTGCGCTTGCCGGCGGAGGACCGCGCGCGCGTCTCCGCGAACCTGCGGCTCGCCGAACAGCTCGGAGCGGAGACCGTGACACTGACCGGCGAGCGCGCCGCGGACGAGATCCTCGGCTTCGCGCGCGAGCACGACGTGACGAAGATCATCGTGGGAAAGCCCCGCTCGCGCAGCTTTCGCGATCGAGTCACGACTCCGTTCGTGGACGAGCTCATCCTCGGCAGCGGCAGCGAGATCGACGTGTACGTGACGTCCGGCGAGTCGGAGGGCCAGGCCGCCGCGGCGCCCCGCGCAAGGGCTGCCCGTCCGCAGCAGGCGGGAGGATACGCGACGGCAGCGGCGGCGATCGTCGCCGCGACCGGGGTCGGGTTCCTCTTCGGCCGGAACGATCTGCCGGACGTGGTGATGGTGTATCTGCTGAGCGTCGTCGTCGTGTCGATGCGATCCGGCTTCCGCGCCGCCGTCGTCGCGGCCACGCTGGGCGTGCTCACGTTCGATTTCTTCTTCGTTCCTCCCTTCTATACGTTCACCGTCGCGGACCTCCGCTACGTGGTTACCTTCGGGGTGATGCTTGTCGTCGCGCTGGTCATCACGGGGCTGACGCAGCGTGTGCGCGATCAGGCCGTGATCTCGCACCGCACCGAGCGCCGCACCGCGACGCTGTATGCCATGAGCCGCGAGCTCGCCCGGACGCAGGGCGGCCGCGCGTTGCTGGAGGCCGCGACGAGCCACATCGAAGCCGCGCTGGAGTGCAAGGTTGCTCTGTTCCAGCGCGACGCGCAGGGCGCCCTTGCCGTCACCTACTCGACCCAGGGTCTGCCTCCCGCCGGGTCGCGCGAGCTCGGGTTGGCTGGTTGGGTCTGGTCGAACCGGCGCGAGGCAGGGCACGGGACGAGCACGGTGCCCGCGGACAGCGGCTACTACCTGCCGTTGATCGGGTCGGGCGGCGACGGGGAACCGATCGGCGTGCTCGGCTTCACCGCCGACGATCCCGAGCGTTTCAGCGATCCGGAGCAGTGCCGCCTCGCGGAGGCGTTCGCCGCGCAGCTGGCGATGGCCATCGAACGCTCGACATTGGCGAGCGAGACGGAGCACGCCCGCGTTGTGGTCGAAACGGAGCGCCTGCGCAGCACGTTATTGAGCTCCGTGTCGCACGATCTCAGGACGCCGCTCGCTGTCATGAAGGGCGCGGCGACCACGCTCGCTGACGACGAAGGGAGGCTTGCGCCAGCGACGCGTCGTGAGCTGATCGAGACGCTGATCGAGGAAACCAATCGTCTGGAGCGCTTGATCTCCAATGTGCTCGACATGACACGCCTGGAATCGGGCAAGGTCGTGATCAAGAAAGAGTGGCAGGCGGTCGAAGAAGTAGTCGGTGCGGCGCTCAATCGCGTCGAGGCTTTGCTCGGGAGTCGCGACGTCAAGACGCACGTCCCCGGTGACCTCCTCGCGCCATACGACGCCGTGCTGATCGAGCAGCTTCTCGTCAACTTGCTGGAGAATGCCGTCAAGCACACGCCGCCGAGCGCGGCGATCGAGATCGCTGCCCGTAGGGTCGGAGGCGAGGTCGAAATCGAGGTTTCCGACACGGGCCCTGGGCTCGCGCCCGGCGACGAGGAGCGCGTATTCGACAAGTTCTACCGCGGCGGCCCACACGGCGCGCGCGGCCCGGGGGTCGGCCTCGGACTGGCGATCTGCCGAGCAATCGCGGCGGCCCACAGCGGTCGCATCCAGGCATCCACACGCCCCGGCGGTGGAAGCTCGTTCCGGTTTACGATTCCGGTGGAGGGGCTGCCGCCGGCAGGCGGTCTGCCCGAGCTCGTTGAGGCTGAAGCATGACGCAAGGTCCGCTGGTGCTGATTATCGAGGACGAGCTGCAGGTTCTCCGGTTCCTGCGCGCGACACTGGAAGCCCACGACTACCGCCTGTGCGAGACGACGAGCGGCAAGGAGGGCCTTGCGGCGGCAGCGACGCGCAACCCCGACGTGATCCTTCTGGACCTCGGTCTGCCGGACATCGACGGCCTCGAGGTGACGACGCGGCTGCGCGAGTGGACGCGCACGCCCATCATCGTCATCAGCGCACGCGGGCGCGACGAGGACAAGATCCGCGCCCTCGACGAAGGCGCCGACGACTACCTGACCAAACCGTTCAGCGCCGGCGAGCTGCTGGCGCGGATCCGCGTCGCGCTCCGTCACGTCGCCGACCGCGCAACCGATCGCGCCGACGCCGTCTTCGAGATCAGCGGCCTCCGTGTCGACCTCGCGCGCCGCCAGGTGTACGCCGGCGACAAGGAGGTCCATCTGACGCCGACCGAGTACAAGCTGCTCACGGTGCTCGTCCGCCACGCCGGCAAGGTCGTCACGCATCGCCAGCTGCTCAAGGAGGTGTGGGGCGCGGCGTACGTCGAGCACACGGGCTACCTCCGCGTCTTCATGGGACAACTGCGCCACAAGCTCGAGCCCGACCCGGCGCGGCCCCGGTTCCTGATCAACGAACCGGGCGTTGGCTACCGCCTGAAGGACGAGTAGCGGAGATTCCGCGCCGGACCGGCAATCCATACGGAAAGCATGCGCCGACGGCTGTGCGGCGGGTCTGGCGTCGGTGATGTCGATGCGTCACGCCGCAGACCCGACGTACCCGTCGTGTGTGCCGCGCACTCCTTGCGCGGCGCGCAGCGTTGTGGGTCGTGGCCGTGCCGCTCGCGATGGGTTCGGCAATCGGTCCTCTGGTCGGCACGGCTCCAGAGCGCGCGCGGAACCCGCACCGTGTGGCGCGCGCGGCGGCGTGCGCTCGGGTTCGTGGCGCCTCCCCGCGACCGCGTCGCGGTCGGCTCGACCTGGACTTCGCGTGCGGGGTCGCATCGACGGACCAGCGCGAGGTCGCCTTGACGCGTTCTTGACGGGCGCGCGGGCAATCCGAGCGGAATCCCGACGTCGGGTTCACCAGACTGCGCGCATGACGTCGCTGTGGTCAGCCTATCGAAGCCCTGCGCGGGCCGCGCTGGAAGCGAGAACGCCACCCAGCGCCGCGGATGCGGACCTGGTCCCGGTGGCGATCGTGCTGTGGCTCGCGGCGCTCGCGCGCGCGGCGGCGGCGTTCGCACGCCGGGAGACGTTCGGCCCGGACGCGACGCTCGCGCTCGCTGTGGCGATCCTGATCCCCTTCGCGATTGTCCGGGGATGGCTCGGATCCTTACGAGATCGATACGCGGACCGGCATCGAAGTTGCAGAGCCCTGACGCGGGATGGGTCAAGTTGCGCATCGCCATGCTGGTCGCCGTCGTTGCCGTCATCGCGCTGGGCACGTGCCTCGCGCTCGGATGGCTCGGGACGCGCTGGGCGTCGGAGCCCGACGCGGCCGAGCGGGCCGCCATGGGACGGGCCTTGCGCGCCTTGATCGCTGTCGTGCTGGCGGTCGCCGCCGCAGGCGGTGCCTACGCCGCCTGTCAGGCGGGCCCGATTCCGCCGGCGCGGCCGGCACGTTGAGCAATATCGAGCCACACGAGCACCAAGGAGAATTGAAACCGTGACGACGCTCTACTGGATAGGTCTCATCGTGGCGATCCTGCTGCTGTCCTACCTGATGTTCGCGATGTTGAAGCCGGAGTCGATGCAATGAGTGATCTCCTCTACCTGGTCCTCGGACTGGCCTGCTTCGGGCTGCTGCTCGCGCTGACCGAAGCGACCGCTCGCACGGAAACCAAGGAGTAACGTGCTGCCATGACCGCCATCCTGTTCGTCGTGCTCATCGTGGGCGCCACCGCGCTGCTGTCGTGGCCCCTGGGCCGCTACATGAAGTGGGCGATGGATCCCGGCGAAGGCGCCGGCACGGGCCGGCAGAAGCTCGACCGCCTGTTCGAGGCGATCGCCGGCAAGCTCGGCCGCGAGCAGCAGGGCTGGAAGAAGTACGTCGTCGCGATGCTGGCCTTCAACGTCGTGATGTTCGTCGTGACGTTCAGCTTCATGGCGTTCCAGCAGCACCTGCCGCTGAACCCCGACGGCATGAAGGCGCTCACCGGCGACCTGATCTTCAACACGGCGGCTTCGTTCACCTCGAACACCAATCTCCAGCACTATTCGGGCGAAGCCTCGATGAGCTACCTGTCGCAGCTCGGCGGCTTGATGTGGCTCCAGTTCGTCTCGGCGGCCACCGGTGTGGCCGCGCTCGCCGCGCTCGCGCGCGGGCTCTCGGGCAAGAAGGAGCTCGGCAACTTCTTCGTGGACGTCCAGCGCGCGAGCTTCCTCGTGTTCCTGCCCGTCGCGGTCGTGGTCGCGCTCCTGTTCGTCGCCGGCGGCATGCCGATGACATTCCACGGCGCCGCCCATGCGACGACCCTGGAGGGAGCCCAGCAGATCATCGCGCGGGGTCCAGTCGCGGCATTCGTCGCGATCAAGCAGCTCGGCACGAACGGTGGCGGCTTCTTCGGACCGAACTGCACGCATCCCCTCGAGAACCCCTCGTTCTGGACCAACGCGGTCGCGATGATCTCGATCATCCTGATTCCGATGGCGTGCGTGTGGATGTTCGGGCGGATCGTCGGGCGCATGAAGCACGCGACCGTGATCTTCGCGGTCATGATGCTCCTGCTGCTCGTCAAGATCGGCGGCGCGGTGTGGTTCGAACAGGCGCCGACGCAGGCCTTCGCCCATCTTCCCATCGATCACCTCACCGCGAACCTGGAGGGCAAGGAGCTCCGGCTTGGCGCGACCACCGGACCGCTCTGGGCGGTCATCACCACGGCGACCAGCAATGGTTCGGTCGGGGCGATGCACGACAGCCTGAACCCCATGACCGGCGTCTTCCCGATGATCGGCATGTGGCTCAACGCGACCTTCGGCGGCGTCGGCGTCGGGATGATCAACATGTTCATCTACATCATCCTCGCGGTGTTCATCTCGGGGATGATGGTGGGTCGCACTCCGGAGTACCTGAACCGCCGGGTGGAGGCTCGCGAGGTCAAGCTCGGCGATGGTCGCGCTGCTGGCGCACGCGTTCTTCATCCTCGTGGGGACCGCCATCTTCGCCGTGTCGCACTGGGGGATCGGCCACGCTCAACAACGCCGGACCCGCACGGCTTCAGCGAGATGCTCTACGAGTTCAGCTCGGCGAGCGCCAACAACGGTTCCGGGTTCGAGGGCCTCGGCGACAACACCGTGCCCTGGAACGTCGCGACCGGCATCATGATGCTGCTGGCGCGGTTCATTCCCATCATCCTGCCGCTGGCGATCGCGGGCTCGCTCGCGTCCAAGAAGGCGACAGCGCAGTCCGCCGGAACGCTCGGCGTCCAGGATGCCACCTTCGGCGTCATGCTGACGGCGACGATCATCGTCGTCGGGGCGCTCACGTTCTTCCCCGCCGCCGCCCTCGGCCCCATCGCCGAGCATCTCAAGTTCATGCTGTAGCGGTTGAAGAGGAAGCCATGCAAACACTCATTGCAAGTCTGCGGATCGCGATTGCGACGCTGCTCGTCTGCGTCGCGGGCTATGCGCTCGCCATCTACGGCGTGGCGCAAGCGGCCACGCCCGCCACGGCGGAGGCGTCGCTCGTGACGCTTGCCGGCGGCAAGGTCGTGGGCAGCCGCCTGGTCGCGCAGAACTTCGAGAAGCCCGGATACTTCTGGCCTCGGCCGTCCGCCGCCGACTACAACGCGTCGGGCGCCGCCGGCAGCAACAAGTCGCCGACAAGCCCGGACCTCACCGAGCGCGCGACGAAGACCGTCGCGCGGTACGGCGCGACGGCCGGAAGCCCGCTCCCGGCGGACCTGGCGGCGGCCTCCGGCAGCGGGCTCGACCCCGACATCACGAAGAGCGGAGCGCGCTACCAGGCGCCGCGCGTGGCGAAGGCGCGCGGCGTGCCCGTCGCGCAGGTCGAGGCGCTCATCGCCAAGCACACGTACGCGCCGGGCGGTCCGCTCACACCGGATCGACTGGTCAATGTCCTCGAGCTGAACCTCGCGCTCGATCGCGAGATCCCCGCGCACTGACGGACGAACAAGAAGATGGCAAGCAAGAACCGACAGAGCCAGCGGACCCAGGATGTCGAGCGCGCGCCGACGCGCCCCGGCGAGCGCGCCACGCTCGAGGCGGGCCGCGGCGGCCCGCGGCCGCTCTTCGACCCGGAGATCGTGAAGAAGGCGCTCACCGCCAGCTTCGCGAAGCTCGATCCGCGTCACCAGATCAAGAACCCCGTCATGTTCGTCGTCGAGGTCGGGAGCCTCTTGACGACGCTCTTGTTCTTCCACGCCCTGGGGGGCCACGGCGAGGCGTCGGCGGGCTTCATCGGCGCGGTGGCGGCGTGGCTCTGGTTCACCGTACTGTTCGCGAACTTCGCCGAAGCCATGGCCGAAGGCCGCGGCAAGGCGCAAGCCGACACGCTGCGCAAGAGTCGCAAGGACATCCAGGCGCTCAAGCTCGATTCTCCCCGCCACGACGCGCCGCGAAAAGAGGTGCAGGCGTCGGCGCTGCGCAAGGACGACGTCGTGCTGGTCGAGGCCGGCAGCTTCATCCCCGGCGACGGCGAGGTCATCGAAGGCGTCGCGTCCGTGGACGAGAGCGCGATCACCGGCGAGAGCGCGCCCGTGATACGCGAGAGCGGAGGAGATCGGAGCGCCGTGACCGGCGGAACCCGCGTCTTGTCCGACTGGCTGATCGTGCGCATCAGCGCGAACCCCGGTGAAGCGTTCCTGGACCGGATGATCGCCATGGTCGAGGGCGCCAAGCGTCAGAAGACGCCGAACGAGATCGCGCTCGACATCCTGCTCGCGGCGCTCACCATCATCTTCCTGCTCGTGTGCGTCACGCTGCTGCCGTACTCGCTCTACAGCGTGCACGCCGCGGGTCACGGCAGCCCGATCACGATCACCGTGCTGGTGGCGCTCCTGGTCTGTCTGATCCCGACCACCATCGGCGGGCTGCTCTCGGCCATTGGCATCGCCGGCATGGACCGCATGATCCAGGCGAACGTGATCGCCATGTCCGGACGGGCCGTGGAAGCCGCGGGTGACATCGACGTGCTCCTGCTCGACAAGACCGGCACGATCACCCTCGGCAACCGCCAGGCCACCGCGCTCTTGCCGGCCCACGGTGTCGCCGACAAGCTGCTGGCCGACGCGGCGCAGCTCTCGTCGCTCGCCGACGAGACGCCGGAGGGGCGCAGCATCGTCATTCTCGCCAAGGAGAAGTACGGAATCCGCGGGCGCGACATGGAAGAGCTCGGCGCGACGTTCGTCCCGTTCAGCGCCCAGACGCGCATGAGCGGCGTCGACATCGACGGGCGCTTGATCCGCAAGGGCGCCGTGGACAGCATCACGAGGTTCGTCGAAGAATCCGGCGGCACGGTCCCCGGGGAAATCCGGGCCATGGCCGAGGACATCGCCAAGGCGGGCGGCACGCCGCTCGTGGTCGCAGAAGCCCAGGCCGCTCGAGACGGCGACCCCGTCCACGGCTCCGCGCGCGCCCTCGGCGTGATCCACCTCAAGGACGTGGTCAAGGGCGGCATCAAGGAGCGCTTCCAGGAGCTGCGCCAGATGGGCATCCGGACGGTGATGATCACCGGCGACAACCAGCTCACCGCCGCGTCGATCGCGTCGGAAGCCGGCGTCGATGACTTCCTGGCGGAGGCGACGCCGGAGGCCAAGCTGAAGCTGATCCGCGAATACCAAGCCGGGGGGCGGCTGGTAGCCATGACCGGCGACGGCACGAACGACGCGCCGGCCCTGGCGCAGTCCGACGTGGCGGTGGCGATGAACACCGGCACCCAGGCCGCCAAGGAAGCCGGCAACATGGTCGATCTCGACTCGAACCCGACCAAGCTCATCGAGATCGTCGAGATCGGCAAGCAGCTGCTCATGACGCGCGGATCGCTGACGACGTTCAGCATCGCCAACGACGTGGCGAAGTACTTCGCGATCATCCCGGCGGCGTTCATGTCCACCTATCCGGAGCTCGGCAAGCTGAATATCATGCGTCTCGGGTCACCAACGAGCGCCATCCTCGCCGCCGTCATCTTCAACGCCCTGATCATCATCGCGCTGATCCCGCTCGCGCTGCGCGGCGTGAAGTACGTGGCGGTCGGTGCGGACAAGGTCCTGCGCAGGAACCTCTTGATCTACGGCCTTGGTGGGCTCGTCGTCCCGTTCCCCGCGATCAAGCTCATCGATCTCCTGCTCACGGCCCTCGGCGTGAAGTGAGCGCCCCTCGCGATGAACGTCGCCTTCTTCCTGACCCCGAAGAGCGAGGTCGTGTGGGTGCGCGCCGAGGGGACGCTGGATGAAGCGATCGAGCGCCTGCGCCGGAGCGGCTACGCCGCGGTGCCGGTGCTCGACGACGCCGGGCGGTATGTCGGAACGCTGAGCGAGGGCGACGTGCTCTGGCATCTGCTCGACGCCGGCGAAGGCTGGAGCGTGACCGCGCGCCGGACGCCGGTCTTCGAAGTTGCGAAGCGTGCGCGGAACCTACCCGTGCACATCGACGCGGAGGTGGAAGCGCTCATCGCACGCGCTTCCGACCAGAACTTCGTGCCCGTGCTCGACGATCGGGACGTCTTCATCGGCATCGTGCCGCGCAAGGCAATCATCGAGCGCTGCGCGCGTCCCGCGGCGACAGCCCGAACGCAATCCTGACGACGAGCGCTCGCGTCTTGACGGCACGCTCACTGCGGTTGCCGTAGGGTCGGCAGGAACACCCGCGGCCAGTGGGTGGCGCGCGACCGCGCCGGACTGCGCGGTGGGCTCTTCGCGAGCCGCGGCGAAGCCCTCCACTTCGCGATGTTCGAGAGCGGCGGTCGGCCCCGCGCGGTCGTCCTCGTACCGGGGACTGTCGAGCTGTACGTGCCGCGCGCCGCCGAGCGCGAGCCCGCCCGCGACCGACGAGTCGCCTAGCGTCGCAGCCCTGCTGGTTTTCGCGCTCACGCCGCCCGAGGACCGCTGACACGCGAGGCGACACTATCGCGAGGGGACAGCGTGCCACGGCGCCGCCAGGCCGCGGCAACGTGCATCACACTCGGGAAACAACACGACGAGCGCCGCCTGGTGCCGGCAGTGATCGGCGAGCGTGGCGCCGCTTTCCGTGCAGAGCTCCAGATCCTCGAGGGTGCGCACGTAGAGCGCCCGCCGCTGCGCTTCAGGCAGCGCACCCACGTCCGGCGCGGTCGCGGAGCGATTCCACACAAGGACGACGCCCCAAATCGCGAGCACGACGAGCCCACCCGAAACGGCTGCCCACTTCCGCGACATGCGGGGCGCGCGCGCTGCTGGATGTGGCGGCTGCATCGTCGCTTGCGCCATATGCGCAAAGCGCTGCAACCGCCGTGCCTGCGCAGCGGACGCACGCGTGAGCGAGAAGCGCGCAGAACGTGCGCCGGCGCGCTCCTGTCGCGCAGGAATGCGATCGCGCGCGGCCACGGGATCCTGATGCGACCCGATGACGCCTTGACGCGTTCCTGACATGCGGAGCCGTAGGCTCCGCGACGAGGAGAGACCATGACCATGACCCCCATCCGAACATCAGCGGCGGCGTTGCTCGCGTTGACGCTGCTCTTCCGCTCGTCCCCGGCCCACGCCGATTCCGCGCCGCGCCAGCAAACCTGGTACGACGCCATCAGCTTCAAGGCGTTCGCCGACGGCTACGCCGCGGTGAACTACAACTTCCCGAAGCCCCAGTCCGGCCGCAACACGTTCCGCGCCTACGACGTGAGCAACGGCTTCGCGCTCGCCTGGGTCGGCCTGGACGCGAGCTACGATCCGGACCCGGTCGGCGGCACCCTCGCGCTGCGCTTCGGCCCGCAGGCGGCCATCTACGCAGGGGGCGACGCGGACGCGGGGCTCGAGAACGTGAAGCAGGCCTTCGCGTCGTGGAAGCCGGCCTCCAGCCTGACCTTCGACTTCGGCAAGTTCGACACGCTGTACGGCGCCGAGGTCGCGGACAGCCAGGGCAACTTCAACTACACCCGCGGCGCCTTGTATTGGCTGGGCCAGCCGCTGTTCCACACCGGGCTCCGGGCCACGGTCGCGTTCCGTGACGAGCTGGCGCTCAAGGCGATGGTCGTCAACGGCTGGAACAACTCCGTCGACAACAACGCCGGCAAGAGCTACGGCCTGCAGCTGGCGTACACGGGCAAGCTCGCGTCGGCGTACGTCGGGTGGCTCGGCGGCCCGGAGCAGAGCGACACGACCACGCTGCCGTGCGCCGCGGACACGGCGTTCGATGCCGGCACGGGCGGTTGCGTGGCTTCCCCCGGCGCCGCACCGAGCGCCAACCCGCTGGACGCGGGCGGCGCCGATGACTTCAAGGCGTGGCGACACCTCGTGGATATCGTCGTGAGCGTCAACGCGACGGACAGTCTCTCGCTGCTGTTCAACGCCGACTACGGGACGCAGGGGACGCGCACCTCGAGCGGCACAGGCTACACGACGACCAACCAGAGCTGGTACGGCGCGATGCTCGCCGGACGCTACCAGCTCGACCCGGTGTGGGCGGTCGCGGTTCGCGGCGAGTACTACAAGGACAACAACGGTCTGACGAGCGGCGTCGACGGGCTCGCGCTCACAACCGCGACCTTGACGCTGGAGGCCAAGCCCTCACCGAACCTGATTCTCAGGCTCGATAATCGCGCGGACCTCGCGCTCGACGCGACGGGGACCACGCACGTCTTCGACAAAGGCATCCGCGACTCGGCGAGCCACCAGTTGACGACAACGCTCGGAGTCGTCGTGACGACGGATTAGCAGAGCGCGCGCTCGAGCGCGTCCCACTCCCCGGGCGAGAGGAGATGGCGATCCTGGCGCGCGAGCGACAGCGCTCCCTGGCGATCCCCACCGCGGAACCGGAGATCGACGAGGAGCTTCGTCGTCTCGCGCGAGCGCTGCCCCATGCGCCGGCCTTCTTCAAGCAGCGCGATCGCCTCGCCTGTGCGATTGCAGCACGCGAGATAGGCGGCGACCAGGTGGATGTCGAGCTGCTTGGGCGAGAGTCGCCCGACGGCCTGGTGGGCGAGGTAGGGATCCTGACGACCGATGGCCGCCCAGGCGGCCAGCGTCAAGAGGCGGCTCCGGGCGGCGGGCGACCGCGCTGCCGCGAGGGCTTGCTTGACCCTGACAGAAGCGCCGCGTGCGTCGCCGTGGGACAACAGCGATTCGATCGCGCCGGTGATGGCCGGCACGCGTGCGCGATCATCCTTCCAGGCGCCGCTGGCTTCGACGACGCCGGCCACGGACGCGACAGCTGCCACGGTCGCCAGCACCCACGGCAACGTCGTGCCGACGACCAGGCTGCCGATGGCCATGAAAAGCTCGACCGCGAGCGACAACGCGGCATGAGCGAGGCGGAGCCCCGGGGGCGTACGGGCCGCGATCGCGCGCCCGACACGGAAGGGCAACAACGGAAGCGCCTGGACGCCCCCCCAGACCGCGTGCGCGAGGGCGATCTCGCCGAGCGCCGCCGCACCGCCCAGGCCGGCGCGGATGCCGGCGAAGGCGGCCAAGGCGACCGCCGCATTCGTCGCAGAGCCGATCATCTGGAATACGACCGCATCCGCTCCGCGCATCGGGGGTCCGATCACCGCGGTGTCGCCGCCGCGCGCGGATAGCACCACGCACGCCCCGCGCCCGCGCGCGCGGGCAAACACCGCGCGCGGCAGCTCGTGCACCAGGAGCAAGGACGCCAGCAGGCCGACCATCGCGATGGCGCTTGCCGGTCCACCGGGCGCGCCGATCAGCGCGGCCACGACGATGAACGGCTTGGTTGCGCGCAGCCGGATCCGCGGTCGCGCCTCGAAGCTTGCCGCGACGTTCGCGCGAGCGCAGGCCTTCCACTCGTCGACGATGTCGACGGATACGATGCGGCCGTCGTGAATCCGCTGCATCGGCCTCACGCGCGGGACGCTAGCCGTCACGGCGTCAGGGCCGCGCAAGGGTGCACGGCACCACAATCAAGATTTCGTCAAGATGCCGCGCGGCGCTCCAGGCCACGAAGCAGCGGGCGGGATGGCCGACACCCGGGGTGCACGCCGCGGGTGCCCTGCGCCGCCCGCAGCCGTTGTTAACGAAATCCTTACACCGATGGTGTGGAAACAGATGAGATCCTGACGCGCCAGGAGCGCAGAGTCTGGGCGCCCCGAAAGGGGCAGCCGAATCCCGCGGCTATCGCGGGAACCGGGTCCGGGTGCCAGCACGGCCGCCGCGCTGGCTCGGGGAAAAGGGACGGCAGACCGCCATCCCCGGGGCAACCTCGCTCCGCTTCCGACACCCCGGCACGCGCGTCACGCGCTGCACCCCGGCAGGAAGTCGAGGCCCATGGAAGAAGACTCAATCCGCCGGCACGGCGACGGAGAGCGCTCGGCGTCGCTCAGCGCGCCGGACGTGACCACACAGCATACACACGCGAAGGAGACGCCGCGGGGCCGCTACCTTGTCGCGCTGAGCCTCGCCGCGATTGGCGTCGTGTACGGCGACATCGGGACCAGCCCGCTCTACGCAGTCAGGGAATGCTTCCACGGAGAGCACGGCGTGCCCGTATCCGCCGGCAACGTTCTCGGCGTGCTGTCGCTCATCTTCTGGACCGTCGTCATCGTCGTCACGCTGAAGTACCACGTCTATGTGCTCAAGGCCGACAACCGCGGCGAAGGCGGGATCCTGGCGCTGATGGCCCTCGTGCACCGCAAGGTCACGGGGCGACCGCGTCGGGTCGTGCTCCTGCTCGGTTTGTTCGGAGCAGCCTTGCTGTACGCCGACGGAGTCCTCACACCCGCGATCTCCGTCCTCGGCGCGATGGAGGGCCTCGAGGTCGGCCATCCCAGCTTCCGTGCGTACGTCGTCCCGCTCAGCGTGGTGGTCCTGGTCGGGCTGTTCCTGTTCCAGAGGCGCGGCACAGCCGGCGTCGGCGCCGTGTTCGGCCCCGTCATTCTCGTGTGGTTCGCCACGCTCACCGTCATGGGGATACACGGCATCGCGATGAACCCGGGCGTGCTGGCGGCCGTGAATCCAGTGCATGCGGTCCGGTTCTTCATCGTCAATCGGCTCGCGGGTTTTCTCGTTCTGGGCGCGGTCTTCCTGGTCGCGACAGGCGGCGAGGCCCTGTACGCGGATCTCGGCCACTTCCACGAGCGGGCCATCCAACTGGACTGGTTCTGTGTCGTCGGCCCCTCGCTGTTGCTGAACTACTTCGGTCAAGGGGCGCTCGTCCTCGCCAGACCGGAGACGGTGGACAACCCGTTCTACCTCTTGGCGCCCTCCTGGGCCCGCTATCCGCTGCTGATCCTGGCGACGATGGCCGCGATCATCGCGTCGCAGGCCATCATCTCCGGATCGTTCTCGCTCACGCGTCAGGCCGTTCAGCTCGGCTATTTCCCGCGCCTCCTCGTCCGCCACACGTCGGCTCGCGAGATTGGCCAGATCTACGTTCCGTTGGTGAACTGGCTGCTGATGATCGCGACCATCGCGGTCGTGGTGGGGTTCCAGAACTCGAGCAACGTGGCGTCTGCGTACGGCGTCGCCTTGACCGCTACGATGTTGATCACGACCGTGCTGGCGTCTGTGGTGACGCGCCGTCTCTGGGGCTGGAAGCTGTGGCAATCGATTGCGGTGACCGCGGTGTTCCTGACAGCCGACATCGCTTTCTTCGGATCCATGATCGTCAAGCTGTTCGCCGGCGGCTGGTTCCCGCTGGCCGTTGGGGCGTTGGTGTTCACCATCATGACCACCTGGTATCGCGGCAGGACGCTGCTGGCGAAGCAAGTCCAGGAAAACATCGTGCCGCTCGACGACTTCATGGATCTGCTCGGCGTCGAGCCAACGACGCGTGTCCCGGGAACGGCGGTGTTCATGACGAGCAATCCGACGGGAACCCCGCCCGCGCTCATGAACAACTTCCTGCACAACCACACGGTGCACGAGCAGGTCCTGCTGATCACGGTCATTATCGAGGAAGCGTCCCGCATCGACGATCGCGACCGGGTCCACGTGGCGCACGTCGAAGAACGGCTTCACGCGCATCGTCGCGCGCTACGGCTTCATGGAAAATCCCGACGTCGTCGCCTTGCTCGCGAGAGAAGACACTCCCACGCCGCCCATCGAGTACACGACGTTCTTCCTCGGCAACGAGGTCGTGCTCCCCGAGGGACACGCGGGCATGGCCCGCTGGCGCACGCACCTGTTTTCATACCTTGCGCGGAACGCGGTTCGTCCGACCACGTTCTTCAACATTCCCGGACAGCGCGTGGTGGAGATTGGCTCGCAAGTCTCGATGTAGGAACGCGAGCCACGGCTTGCCGCGCCCCGGGTGATCGCTTCCCGCACCAGATCGCCGATCTCGGCGGCGTCAGGCTGATTGTGTGAGCGCGGCGGATAGCAGCTCCTCCAGCGCGGGCGCCACCTCGTCGGCGAGCGCTTGCACGTCCGGCACCAGATCGCGGCTCGCCATGAAGCCGAAGTCGACCGATCCCATGTAGCTCATCACCGTGATGTTCAGGCCCATGCCCTCCATCACCGGGCCGAGCGGATAGGCGGCGACCAGCCGGGAGCCCGCGAGGTAGATGGGAAACGGCGGACCCGGCACGTTGGAGACCAGCACGTTGTAGATCGGGCGGTGCCGGTCGGCGAGGCGCACGCGGGTGTAGAAGCGCGCGGCGAGGTTGAACGTCGTCGGCGCGGCGTACTCGGCCCAGTTCTGCAGCGTCGCGGCGCCAATGGCGTTGTGCTCCGACTTGGCGGCGCGGGTCGTCTCGCGGATCGCGTGCAACCGGGCGAGCGGGTCGGCGATGTCGGTGGCGAGCGAGGTGAACATCGCCGAGACCTTGTTCGCGCCGTGCGCCGGCGACTCGTTGCGCACCGAGATCGGGCAGACGGCGATCAGCGGAGCCGCCGGCAGCGCCTCGCGCGCGAGCAGGTAACGCCGCAGCGCGCCGGCGCAGATCGCCAGGACCACGTCGTTGACCGTCGTGCCCTGGGCGTTCTTGATGCGCTTGACCGGCTCGAGCGCCGCGCGCGAAAACGCCACCTTGCGCCCCGCGCCCACGGTGCCGTTGAACACGCTGCGCGGCGCGGTCAGCGGCGTACCGCCGGCGAAGGCGCCGCTGCGGCGGCCCTGGACGACCGCGCGCACCCCGCGGACGGTACGGCGCGCGAGCTTGAACAAATCCGCCTGGTTCTCGAGCCGCGACTTGAGCGCCTGCGCGCACCAGCGCGCGCGGCTCGGGCAGGGGACCCGCGGCGCGCCGCGGAGCGGGCGCGCGCCCGGGCGGCGCGCGCTCGAGATCGAACAGGTGGACCAGCAGATCCGCGCCGGTCGCGCCGTCGATGGCGCAGTGGTGCACCTTCGTGAGCAGCGCGATGTGGCCGTGCTCGAGCCCCTCGATCACCCACACGTCCCACAGCGGCAGCGAGCGATCGAGCGGCAGGCTCGCCAGATGGCCGACCACGTCGGCGAGCTCGCGAGCGCCGCCGGGCGGACGCACGCGCGTGCAGTGCACGTGGCGATCGATGTCGAAGTCCGGATCCTCCACCCACACCGGGTGGTGCAGATCGAACGGCACGCGCATCAGCCGCCGGCGGAACGGCGGGATCAGCGGCAAGCGCTCGATGATCGACCGGCGGATGATCTCGAACGGGTCGCCGGCTGGCATCTCCGCCGGATCGAGCACGGCGACCATCGCTACGTGGAGCGGGACCTGTGGCGTCTCCAGATACAGGAACGACGCGTCCAGCCCCGAGAGGCGCTCCATGCGCCTATCCTCGGACGCTGACGACCCGCTCGCAAGCCTGATCGAACTCGGTCAGCAGGCGCTTCATCACCGCGCTCACCGACTCGACCTTGTTCATGCGCCCGACGATCTGCCCGACCGGGACGCCCATCAGGTCCTTGTTCTGGGAGCTCCGGATGCGCGCTTCGGCCTCGGCCACGAGCATGCCCTGGAGCGGCATCTGCAGCGTTCCCGGTGACTCTTCCGCCACCCACGCCTCGGTCCAGGCCGTCTTGAGCATGCGCGCGGGCTTGCCGCTGATCACCTTGGAGCGAACCGTGTCCGACGACGTCGCGGCGAGCAGCTTCTCGGTCACGACGCTGTAGCCGCTCGGCTGCTTGGGTTCGAGCTTGTACTCCTCCGTCGCGAGCCACAGCGAGCCCATCCACGCGCCCTCCGCGCCGAGGGCGATCGACGCGGCGATCTGCTGCCCGGTGCCGATCCCGCCGGCGGCGAGCACGGGCGTGTCTCCCGCGGCCTCCACCACCTCCGGCACCAGTACCATGGTCGTAATCTCGCCGCAGTGTCCGCCGGCTTCGTGACCTTGCGCGACGATGATGTCGACGCCGTTCTGGATGTGCTTCAGCGCGTGCTTCGCCTTGCCCGCGAGGGCCGCCACCAGGATGTCGTGCCGGTGCGCCTCTTCGATGATGTCCACCGGCGGCGGGCCGAGCGCGTTGGCGAACAACTTGATGCCCTTGTGCTTCAGCGCGACCTCGATCTGCGCCCGCGCGAAGCTCTCGATCCAGCCGGTGATCGCGCTCGGCTTCGGCACGTCCGGCGGCAGCTCTGGCACGCCAAAGCGCTTCAGGACGTCCTCGACGAACGCCTTGTGCCGATCGTCGATCAAGCTCTCGAGCTCGGAGAGCTGATCGCCCTCGATCTTCGCCATCGGCATCACGAAGTCGAGCCCGTACGGCTTGCCGTCCACGTGCGCGTCCATCCAGTCGAGCGCTGCGGCGAGCTCCTCGACCTTGGTATAGCGGATCGCGCCAAGCACGCCGAAGCCACCGGCGCGACAGATCGCCGCGGCCACCTCCGGCGAAGGCGTGAACCCGAAGATCGGAACCTGCATCCCGAGCATGTCGCAGAGTCGCGTGTGCACTCGTCGTTCCCTTTCAGCTCATGAGGTCTTGCCGGTCCGGCGCGGAACCGCGGTTTGCTCCCCGCCCCCACATCGACGTCACCTTGCTCCGATCCGGATGAACAGGAAGGGCGGAAGGGCGGAAGTGCTCGCGACGCGAAAGCCCGACAACCCTTCCGGCCTTCCGCCCTTCCTGTGCATCAGAAGCCGTCGCGACCGCCGTCCACGACGCGTCCGACAAGCGTGCAGGGGACGTCGCTGTGCGATCGAGAGGAACAGGAAGGGCAGAAGGGCGGAAGAATGGGGGGCGAGGCCGGAGCGTGACGGAGATGGAAGCGTGGAGCTCGTCGCGGTGCGATGCGTCGCGACGCGGCGCGTGCTTGCTGCCCGGTCCGCACACAGGCCCAAACACCCTTCCGGCCTTCCGGCCTTCCTGTGCATCAGAAGCCGTCGCGACCGCCGTCCACGACGCGCCTGCGCCGGGCGACGTGCGGGACGCGCCGCGGGGTTCCGCGCCGGACCGGCAATCCATCAGATGCTCTTGTCCTTGCCGGCCCAGTACGGGTCGCGGAGCTTGCGCTTGTAGAGCTTGCCGTTTGGATCGCGCGGCATCTCTTCGATGAAGTCGATGCTCTTCGGCATCTTGTACTTGGCGACGCGCGTGCTCGCGAACTCGCTGAGCTCGGCGGCCAGGGCGGGGGAGGGCGCGACGCCACTGGCCGGTTGCACGACGGCCTTCACTTGCTCGCCCCAGTCGTCGTCGGGGATGCCGAACACGGCGACGTCGGCGACCTTGGGGTGGGTGACGAGCACCGCCTCGACCTCGGCCGGGTAGATGTTCACGCCGCCGCTGATGATCATGTCGGCCTTGCGATCGCACAGGAACAGGAAGCCGTCCTCGTCCAGGTAGCCGGCGTCGCCGACGGTGAAGAAGCCTTCGAGCCAGGCGTTCTCCGTCTTCTTCGCGTCCTTGTGGTACTCGAACTTGTGATCCCCCATGCGGATCCAGACGGTGCCGATCTTGCCGGCGGGCAGCGGCTGGCGCTCGTCGTCGAGGATGCGGATCTCGGAGATCGGCCAGGGCTTGCCGACGGTGCCCGGCTTCTTCAGCCAGTCCTGTGGCGTGGCCAGCGTGCCGCCGCCTTCGCTGGCGGCGTAGTACTCGAAGATCACCGGACCCCACCAGTCGAGCATCTTCTGCTTCGTGTCCACCGGGCAGGGCGCGGCGCTGTGGATCACGTGCGACAGCGACGAGACGTCGTAGCGCTGCCTGACGTCGTCCGGCAGCTTGAGCAGTCGGTTGAATTGCGTCGGCACCATGTGGCTGTTGGTGACGCGATGCTTCTGGATCAGCTCGAGCGTGGCTTCGGGCGTCCACTTGTCCATCAGGACCAGCTGGTGGCCGAGGTGCAGGTGGTTGGTCGCGAAGTTCAAGACCGCCGTGTGGTAGAGCGGCGCGCCGACCAGGTGCACGCCCTCGCTGCCGGGGAACATGCCGAATAGCGACAGGAACAGCGCCTGCTGGGTGCTCACGAGTTCCGGCGCGACCCGCGGCATGGCGCGACGCACGCCCTTCGGATTGCCGGTGGTGCCCGAGGTGTACGTCATCGGCCCGCCGGCGCTGCGGTCCTCGGGCAGCGTCGTGGGCTGGCCCGCCTTCAGCGCCGCGTAGGCCGCCGCGTCGAAGAAGCACGCGATGTCGAGCCCGCTCGCCGCCTCGCGGCAGGTCGCGGCGAAGCGCTCGCTGGCGATCAGCGCCTTGGCGCCGGAGTCCTTCAGGATGTAGGCGATCTCCGGAGCGGTCAGGTGCCAGTTGATGGGCACCACGTACCAGCCGGCCTGGGCCGCCGCCATGAACACCTCGAACACCGCCGCGGAGTTCGGCAGCGCGATCGCCACCGCGTCGGTGCGCGCGAGGCCGCGCGCACGCAGCGCGTGCACCAATTGGTTCGCGCTCGCGAGCAGATCCCCCGCCGTCACCGCGTGGCCGTCGGGCTCGATCACCGCGACGTGGGCCGGCTTTTCCGCTGCGACCTTCCAGAAACCGAGCTCCATCTTGATCACGCTCATAGCGCGATCCGGGCCCGAATGAAACATGTTCTATTCCGCCGCTGGAGGCCGGTCCGGCGCACAACCGCTCTTGATCGCGCGCAAGCGGGTGACGGACGTCAGCGGCGCGTCGCGAGAACATTGTCGAGCGTGCGCGCGTGCTGCACGAAAGGATCGTGACGACCCAGACGTGGCCTCCGCACGGGAGCTCTCACCCGGCACCAAGGCGCACGAAGCGGATCGACCGCGACGCGGCCAGGCCTCCCCGTCCGACGGAGCCGCCGCCCAGCGAGGTGGGCCTCGAGCGGCGCGAGCTCGGGTGGAGCCTGGTGGCGCTCGCGGCGGTCATCGTCGGCGCGCTGGTGGCGTGCGGCCTGACGCGCACGCTGATGCACACGCTCTGGCCGTAGCCGCCGTTCGCGTTCGGCCCACCCCGGCGCCGCCGCGGCGGGAGCGCAGGCCCGGGATCGCGGTCCGGCGCGGAACCGCCATCCCCCTCCCAACCGATCCGCTTGACGGCGGCCCGCCGGGCGCGCTTGACTCGCGACTAGAACATGTTTCATTGCGAGGGAGAGGGCTGAATGGTCGCGCGCGTCTCGAGCTGTCAGGAATACTTCGACACCATCCAGGATCGCTTCATCGCGGACGCCGCCAAGGGCGTGGAGGCGACGTACCTCTACGAGCTCGACGGCGAGGGCGGCGGGACGTGGACGGTGAGCGTGAAGGACGGCGCCGTGTCCGTCGCCGCCGAAGCGACGGCGGGCCCGAGCGTCACCTACAAGATGAAGGCCGAGGACTACGTCAAGCTCGCGAACGGCGATCTCGGCGGCGCCAAGGCCGTGATGACACGGAAACTCAAGGTGAGCGGCAGCATCGCGCTGGCGCGCAAGATGAACAACTTCCTCCCGCCGGCGAAGTAGCCATGCAGTTCAACCTGGCGGACATGTTCGAATCGCTGGCCGACGCGATCCCGGATCGTCCGGCGCTGGTCAGCGGCAAGACGCGGCTCACGTTCGGGGAGCTCGACCGGCGCGCGAACCGCCTCGCGAACTTCCTGAAGGCGCGCGGCGTCGAGCCGGGGCAGCACATCGGGCTGCACCTCTACAACGGCGCCGAGTTCGTCGAGAGCATGCTCGCGGCGTACAAGCTGCGCGCGGTGCCGATCAACCTGAACTACCGCTACGTCGCCGCGGAGCTGAAGTACCTGTGCGACAACGCCGATCTGGTCGCGATCGTGTCGCAACGCGAGCTCTCGCCGGTCGTGGCGGGCGCGACGACCCTGCCGATCACGCTGCTGGTCGAGGACGGCAGCGGCGTGACGGCGCCGGGCTCGACGCCGTCGACTACGAGCAGGCGCTCGCCAGCGGCTCGCCGGAGCGCGATTTCGAGCCGCGCTCCAGCGACGACATCTACATCATCTACACCGGCGGCACGACCGGCATGCCGCGCGGCGTGATGTGGCGCCACGAGGACGTGTTCTTCGCGGGCTTGCAGGGCGGCGCGCCGGGCGGCGAACCGATCGAGCGCCCGGAACAGATCGCGGAGAACGCGCAGGATCCGGACAACGGCCTGACGATGCTGCCGACCGCGCCGTTCATCCACGGCGCGGCGCAGTGGGCGGCGTGGATCGGGCTGTTCACCGGCGGCAAGTTGGTGCTCCAGCCGGGCAAGAGCTTCAGTGCCCAGCGCGTGTGCGAGCTGTGCGCCGAGGAGCAGGTCACGACGCTGCTGCTGGTCGGCGACGCCATGGCGCGGCCGATCGTCGAGGCGCTGGAGGCGGGCAGCTACGACATGTCCAGCGTGATCGCCGTGGCCTCCAGCGGCGCGGTGCTGTCGCCGAGCATCCGCGATCGCCTGCAGGAGCTCATGCCGGACGCCATGGTGCTGAACAACTTCGGCGCGACGGAGACCGGCCACCAGGGCAGCGCGATCATCGGCGAAGACACCGGCGTGGACGGCCGCCCGAGCTTCTTCATGGACGAGAGCAACGTCGTGCTCGACGACGACAACAAGCCGCTCGAGCCCGGCTCCGGCAAGATGGGCCGGATCGCGCGCAAGGGGCGGATCCCGCTCGGCTACTACAACGATCCGGAGAAGACGGCCGAGCGCTTCGTCACCCTCGACGGCGTGCGCTGGTCGATCCCCGGGGACTTTGCCACGGTCGAGGAAGACGGCCGCATCACCATCTTCGGCCGCGGCGCCGTGTGCATCAACACCGGCGGCGAGAAGGTGTTCCCGGAGGAGGTCGAGGAGGCGCTGAAGAGCCACCCCGACGTGTTCGATGCGCTCGTGGTCGGCGTCCCGGACGAGCGCTGGATGCAGCGCGTGGCCGCCGTGGTCGAGCCGAGGGCCGGCAAGCAGCCGACCCTGGAGGAGCTGTCGGCCCACTGCCGCAAGCACGTCGCGGGCTACAAGGTGCCCCGCCAGCTCGCCCTCGTGACCAAGGTCGAGCGCCAGCCGAGCGGCAAGCCCGACTACGCCTGGGCCAAGAGCGTCGCGCTCGGAACCGCGTGATGCGACCGCCCGGGCCGAAGGGGCTGCCGCTCCTCGGCAGCACGCTGGACTTCCCGAAGGACCAGCTCGGCTTCATCGAGGCGCTGAAGCGCGAGCACGGCGACGTGGCGCGCTTCAGCGTCGCGTTCACGAACTGGATCCAGCTCACCAACCCGGAGCACGTGTACGACGTGCTCGTGACGCGCGCGGCGCTGTTCCACAAGCCGGCGATCAACAAGCGGATCTTCGAGTTGTTTCTGGGCGACGGCTTGCTCAGCATCGACGGCGAAACCTGGAAGCGCCACCACAAGCTGGTCCTGCCGGGCTTCCACAAGAAGCGCGTCGACGCCTACGGCGACATCATGGTGCGCTACACCGAGGAGTTGCTCGCCGAGTGGAGCGACGGCGCGCGCGTGGACTTCAACGACGCGATGACGGATCTGACGCTCGCCATTGTCGCCAAGACGCTGTTCGACGCCGACGTGAAGCGCGACGCGCGCACGGTGGGACGCGCCATGAAGGTGATCAACGAGGTCCTGGTCGAGCACGTTACGTTGCCGATCCCGGTCCCGCGCTGGTGGCCGACGGCGAAGAACCAGCGCAAGAACGCGGCCATCGGCGACATCGACGCGATCGTGGCGCGGGTCATCGACGAGCGACGGCGATCCGGGCGCGATCACGGCGATCTCCTGAGCATGCTGCTCATGACGGAGGACGAGCACGGCGGACGCTTCAACGACAAGGAGCTGCGCGACGAGTCGATGACGCTGTTCTTCGCCGGCCACGAGACCACCGCGCACGCGCTCACCTGGATGTGGTACCTGCTCGCGAAGCACCCGGACGTCGAGGCGCGCGCCGTCGCCGAGATCCAGCGCGAGCTCGGCGGCCGCGCCGCGACGGTCGCGGATCTCGCGCGCCTCCCGTACCTGGAGATGGTCGTCAAGGAGTCGATGCGCGTGCTGCCCAGCGTCTGGGTGTTCATGCGCACGCCGACCGAGGACGTGGAATACGGCGGCTACACGCTACCCAAGGGCAGCATCGTCTTCATCAGCCCGTACCTGCTGCACCGCGACGCGCGCTGGTTCCCGCAGCCGCTCGAGTTCCGCCCGGAGCGCTTCGAGAAGGACGCGGAGAAGACGATTCCGAGCGGCGCGTACCTGCCGTTCTCGATGGGGCCGCGGGTGTGCCTGGGCAAGGCCTTCGCGATGATGGAGGCGCGGCTGATCCTGGCCACGCTGCTCGGTCGCGTGCGCCCGGTGCTCGCGCCGGGCTACGAGCCGGTGCTCAACCCGCGCCTGTCGCTGAACCCGAAGAACGGCATGCCGATCGACGTGCGATTGCGTCAGAAGCAGTAGCCGTTGTTGCACGCCTGCCCGTTGTTCGAGCAGTTCTTGCACGCGCCGCCGCCGGTGCCGCAGTGCTGGTCGTTGGTCTTGCCGTAGGGGTTGCAGGTCGTCCCGTCGCAGCACGTCGAGCAGTTGCTGGGCCCGCAGCTCGCCGTCACGCACTGGTGCGAGCCGTTGCACGTCTGGTTCGAGCCGCAGTCGGCGTTGGTCCGGCACTGGACGCACTGCGACGTGGCGCCCTGATCGAGGCAGTGCGGCGTGCCGCCGCCGCACGCGGTACACGCCGATCCGCAGGCGCTGTCGCTGCTGCACACGCTGCACGTGCCGCCGTTGCACTGCTGGTTCGAGCCGCAAGAGCCCGCTGTGCACACGCACGCGCTGCCGTTGCACGACGGCGTCTGTCCGGAGCACGCCACGCAGCTCGCGCCGCAGTGGGTGGCGTCGCTGCACGCGGCGCAGGTGCCGCCGTTGCACCAGTTGCCCGCGCCGCACTGGCTGCCGACCGTGCACTGGACGCACGTCGTGCCGCCCTGGCAGACCTTCGAGCTCGCCGAGCAGTCCGTGCACGCCGACCCGCAGTGCTGGTCGCTGTTGCAGCCGACGCAAGTGCCGGCGTTGCACCACTTGCTCGCGCCGCAGTCGGTGTTGTTGGCGCAGTTCTGGCAGACGCCCGAGACGCAGCCGTAGGAGCACGCCACGTCCGACGCCGAGTAGGCGCACGTGCCTCCGCTGCACGTCCCGCTCGCGTTGTAGGAGCGCAGCGTGCTGGCGTCCTTGCAGTAGCTTGCCGGCGGCGACGCGCACGTCACGCCGGCGCACGGGTCGTTCTGGCACGCGCCGCCGTTGCAGCCGAAATTGCAGAACTCGTTGTGGGTCGCGTAGCTGCACTTCGCGCCGGTGCCGCACGTGCCCGGCGACTCGAACACGGTCAGGTTGTCCGCGTCCGCACAGTAGTTCGCCGGCGGCGTGTTGCAGGTCTTGCCCACGCACGGATCGCCGTTGCAGACCCCGCTGGCGCAGCCGTACTGGCAGTAGGCCAGGTGGCTGCCGTACGCGCACACGCCGCTCGAGCACGAGCCCGGCGAGTCGTACACGGTCAGATGCGTCGAGTCCGCGCACACGCTCGCCTGGGGCGAGTTGCACGTCACGCCGATGCACGCGTCGCCGCTGCACGCGCCGCCCTGGCAGGCGAACGGACACGGCGTGTCGGACGCCGCGTACTGGCACTGGCCCGCGTCGCACACGCCGTTGGACGCGAACACGTGGAGCGTCGTGCCGTCAGCGCACGTGTTGGACGGCGGCGTGTTGCAGGTCACCCCCGCGCAAGCGTTCGCGCCGGCGTCGCCGTCCGTGCCGGCGTCGATCGCGCCCGCGCTACCGGCGCTGCCCGCGCTCGCATCGCCGGCGTTTCCCGACGCGCCGGCGTTTCCCGACGTGCCGCCGCTTCCCGACGTGCCGCCGGTCGCGCCGCTCCCCGCGCCGCCGCCGGCGCTGCCGCCGCTGCCGGACGCGGCCGCGCCGCCGCTGTTGCCGCCGGTTCCGGACGATCCAGCCGCACAGCCGGCCGACAGCGCGGTCAGCAGGAAACCAAGAAATACCAGGCGTCGGGTCATGAGCGGACCTTCTCCTCGAGCGCTCGAGCCCGCCCGCAGCGCACAGGACAGCACCGTCAGGATAGCCGCGACACGGCCGTCCGGTCCAGCGGCCGATGCCGCGCCGGGACGTGACGCATCGCATCGCGGACCAACGCCGGCCATTCCGGGGGGAATACTGCCGGCCCGGCGCGGAACCCCGCTCGCCGGCTACGCGTGGGCGGGGGCTTCGTCGCGGTAGAACTGCTGGTACCAGCGCCGCAGCTTGCCGATGGCGCCGTCGCCGTCGCACAGCACGGGCTGCGCGCGGTACGCCTTGTTCTCCCAGATCGCCACGTCCTCGGCGAAGCCGACTTGCAGGTTCTGGACGTAGCCCTGGGCGAACTGCTCGGTGCGGTCGGCGCTCTTCGTCTTCTTCAACATCACGCCGAAGCGCAGGTGGAGCGTGTGCTCGTCGATGGGCGTGTGGCAATTGACCAGGCGATTTTCGAGGAACGACTCCATCTCGCTGATCTGGTACGCGGGGCCGTAGTACGTCGCGACGATCTTGAAGCGGTCCTTGCCACCGCCGCGCGGGTACGCGATGCCCTCGGCGCGCTGGATCGCCATGTGCCGGTCGAACTCGTTCTCGAACTTGTCGATGTGCGTGCCGTGCACCTCGGGAAAGTGCGCCTTGTCCGCGACGTTCTCGACGATCTCGCGGGGGTGCGTCTTGATCTCCAGGATGTTGTGCGTCCAGCCCGTCCACTCGTCGGTGCCATACTCCTGGATCACCGGGATCTCGTAGTCGGGCTCCTCGCCCTGGCGGGCGTGCCACAGGAAGATCATCCCGTTCCGCTCGGTCACGCGGTGCGAGCCCACGCAGGCGCGCGGCGGGATCTTCTTCGCGTACGGGACCTCGACGCACTTGCCGCTGCCGTCGAAGCGCCAGGCGTGGAACGGACAGCGCAGCGTGCTATCCACCACCGTGCCGCCGACACCGAGGTGCGCGCCGAGGTGCGGGCAGTAGGCGTCGAGGATCCGCACCGCGCCGTCCTGCCCGCGGAACATCGCCAGCTCCTGGCCGAAGTAGTGCAGCCGCGTCGCCGCTCCCGCGGCCAGCTCCTCGCTGAAGCCCACCACGAACCAGCCGCGTGGGTAGCCCTGGTACCCGTCCGTCGTCGTGCTCACATCGCGCCTCCCGCGTGGATTCCGCGCCGGACCGGCAATTTCCCCACCTTCGAGCGGATTTGACCGCGATCAAATGAGAGGGTGCGGGGGCGACCGGACGCGTGGTACATCAGGAATAGAACATGTTCTACACGGCGCCTGGCGCGACGGCAAGTCGCGAAAAGGTCGGGGAGCAGGGTGTGGTTGCAGTGCCGAGCTACAAACCCTGCTGTCGTCGGCCCGCCGGGATAGGCGCGAGGCGTTGCGGTGCGCAGCAACAGAACCACACCCGGGGAGCAAGGCATGCGTAGATTCGAGGGCAAGGTCGCGTTGGTGACGGGTGCGGCGTCGGGCATCGGCCGGGCGACGGCGGAGCGGCTCGCCGAAGAAGGCGCGAGCGTGGCGTGCGCGGACGTGAACCGCGAGGGCGTCGAGGAGACGGCCGCGAAGGTCGGCGGCATCGCGCTGGTGTGCGACATCAGCGATCCCGCGCAGGTGAAGGCGACGGTGGCGGCGACCATCGAGCGCTTCGGCAAGCTCCACGTATTGTGCAACATCGCCGGCATCCTGCGATCGGAGCACAGCCACGAGATCAAGCTCGAGGACTGGAACCGGATCATCGCGGTAAACCTCACCGGGACGTTCCTGATGTGCCAGGCGTGCCTGCCGCACCTGCTCGCCACACGCGGCAACATCGTGAACATGTCGAGCACCGCGGCGCTCGGCAGCCACCCGTGGATGGCGGCGTACGCGGCGAGCAAGGGCGGCATCCTGAGCCTCACGCGCTCGCTCAGCGTGGAGTACGTCAAGCAGGGGTTGCGCGTGAACGCCGTCATTCCCGGCGGGATCGCCACGCCGCTCCACGGACAGTTCAGCTTGCCCGAGGGCGCGGACGTGGAGCTCCTCAAGGGCGCGATCCCGTTCGTGAGCTACGTCGGGCCGGAGTACTGCGCGTCGGCCGTGGCGTTCCTGGCGTCGGACGACGCGAAGTACATGAACGGTGCCGAGGTGCGCGTGGACGGCGGAGCGATGAGCTGAACATGCCGATGCCGCGCGACGTCCGGGCCATCGATCTGATGCTGAACATCCCCGGCGAGGATCAGAGCGGCTGGTACACGTTCATGAAGCCGCTCTTCCTCGACCAGGAGAGCCGGCACCAGTTCGAGATGCCCGCCGAGTACATGTTCAAGGACATCCCGAAGACCGAACAGCGCGCGGACCACGTCGCGTACACGGTCGCGGAGATGGACAAGCACGGCATCGAGCGCGCCATGCTCGGCGTCGACGACGAGAACGCGGTGACGCGCGACGCCATCGGGCGCTTCCCGACGCGCTTCTTCGGCAGCTATCACGCCAATCCGAACAACGCGATGGACGAGGTGCGCAAGATCGAGCGCCTGCATCGCGAGCGCGGCATCAAGTGCGTCACAGCGTTCCCGTCGGGCCTGTGTCCGCAGGTGCCCATCGACGACAAGCGCTGGTATCCGATCTACGCGAAGTGCGTCGAGCTCGACCTGCCGATCGCGATCTGCGTGGGCGTGCCGGGCCCGCGCTTGCCGATGGCGCCGCAGAAGGTCGAGCTGCTCGACGAGGTGTGCTGGTTCTTCCCCGAGCTCAAGATCATCATGCGCCACGGCGCCGAGCCGTGGACCGAGCTCGCCGTCAAGCTGATGCTCAAGTACCCGAACCTCTACTACTCCACGAGCGCGTTTTCTCCGAAGTACTACCCGAAGGCGATCGTCGACTACGCGAACACGCGCGGCGCCCACAAGCTGATGTACGCCGGCTACTTCCCCATGGGGCTGTCGCTCGAGCGCATCTTCAAGGAGCTTCCGGGCGTTCCGTTCAAGGACGACGTGTGGCCGAAGTTCCTGAGAGAAAACGCGATTCAAGTGCTCGGTCTGGAGACGTAGCGGGGTGGACTCGCCGGCGTCCAGGGTCGTCATCTCGCGCTCGCGCCGGCGCACGCTGCTCCAGAAGGTGACGTTCCCGCTCGCCGGTCTCGGGGCGCGCTTCCTGTACGCCGCCGCGATCGCCGGCGGCATGGGCGTGCTGCTCGGCCGCGTGGTCCTGCGCCTCGTGCGCCTCGACTTCGACCGCAGCGAGCTCTTGCGCAACATGTACAAGATGGGCGTGAAATCCCTGCCCATCGTCGTGATCACGGCGCTCTTCACCGGCGGCATCATGGTGATCCAGGCCGCGCCGATCGTGAAGCGCTACGGCGCCGAGGCGCTCTTGGGTTGGGCCGCGGGCTTCACCACGCTGCGCGAGGTGGGGCCGTTGCTCACGGCGCTGATGCTCTCCGGCCGGATCGGCGCGAACAACACCGCCGAGCTCGGGACGATGGTCGTCACCGAGCAGATCGACGCGCTGCGCGCTCTCGCCATCGACCCGATCAGCTTCCTGATCACGCCGCGCTTCATCTGCGTCGTCACCACGCTGTTCGTCGCGACGCTGTTCTCCGACGCGCTGGCGCTCTTCGGCGCGGCCTACGCCGGTCAACCGATCCTCGGCGTCGCGCCCATGACCTTCTACAACGGCCTGACCATGGGCGTGCTCAACTTCGGCGACGTGCTGCACGGCCTGATCAAGAGCGTCGTGTTCGGACTGGTGATCGCGCTGTCGAGCTGTCACTTCGGGATTGCCACCGAGGGCGGCGCGCCGGGCGTCGGGCGCGCCGTGAACGCGACGGTCGTGGCCAGCGCCGCGGGCATCTTCCTGCTCGACTACCTGGTCAGCTTCGCGATCGGCTGAGGGCGCGGTAGCCCGTCGCGATCGCCCAGCGCGCGAGGGCCGGGGCCGCGCGCGACAGCAGCTCCAAGGTCCGGGCGTCCGCGCCGATGACGAGCCGGGCCTGGTTCTTCTCGACCGCCGCCAGGATGCGGCGCGCGGCCTTGTCCGGCGCCATGCCGAAGCGCGCCGACAGACGCTCCATGCGCGGCTTCATGGCGGCGTCCGCGATGCGCGCGTTCCTGATGATGTTCGTGTCGATCGCGCCCGGGTGCACCGTGGTCACGCCGATGTGTTCCGGCGCGAGCTCCGCGCGCAGCGCCTCGGAGAAGCCGCGGATCGCGAACTTGCTGGCGCTGTAGGCCGTCTGGCCCGGCAGCGCGACGAACCCGAGCATGCTCGACAGGTTCACGATGTGGGCCCCGGGCTCGCGTCGGAGCAGCGGGAGGAACGCGCGCGTGCCGCCGACGACGCCGCCGAAGTTGACCGCCATCAGCCGATCGAACTCCTCGGCGGTGTGCTCGTCGAAGGTCCCGCCGATGCTCATGCCGGCGTTGTTCACGAGCAAGCGCACGTGCGCGTGCCGGGCCGCGACGTCGGCGGCGAGCGCCTGCATCGCGCCGCGATCGGCGACGTCGACCGCGTGCGTCGTCGCGCCGGCGATCGCGGCCATGCGCCCGAGCCCGGCCGCGTCGCGATCCACCAGGGCGAGTGACAGACCGCGCCGGGCGAGCGCCAGCGCGAGCGCGCGGCCGATGCCGCTGGCGGCGCCGGTCACGACCGCCGTGGTGCCCGGGACGAGCTTCACGACCAGCTCACCATCCAGGTGCAGGCGGCGTCGCCGGCGTGCAGGCACTGGTCGTGTTCGACCAAGACCCGCTGCCCGCCGGACATCTCGACCGAGGCGACGAGCCAGCCGCTGATGCCGTGGGCGCACAGGTACAGCGGGTGGACGGCGTCATCCAGCTGCGAGGCGGACACGGCGATCGGCCAGCTGCTCGGCGCGCGCGGAGCCCCCGCGGAAATACTTGCCGTAGGCCGCGCCGACGCGCTTCAGGATGAACGACGGCGAGCCGACCTTGTACAGGAGCTTGTACAGCGTCGACAGATCGTAGCGGGCGATGTCGATGCCGAAGTCGCGCATCCGGGTGACGTCGCCCTGCATCGGGCCGAGCACGATCTGGCGATCGATCTCGATCATCTCCGCGAACGGGTACCAGGAGAACGGCAGCGGTCGCTCCAGCAAGTGGCGACGCGCGGGCTCCGGCACGCGGGCGACCAGCTCCGCCAGGGCAGTCTCGCCGTGGGCCTCGGCGACGTAGCGGGCGCGCGCGGCGAGCACGCTGCCCTTGATCTCGTGGCGCAGGACACCGGGCAGCAGCTTCGGATCGCCAAGGATTGGATCGAGCGCGGGCAGCATTCTCGCCTCCCCATGGCGCGACCTATCCGTCACGCTAGCAACGTAGCACAGACGTCACGGCTCCAACGCGCAGCGCACGCCGCCCCGGTCCATCTCCGCGATGCACTTGTTGCACGGAACGCATCGCGCCGTCGTCACGTCGCCTTGCTGGTAGCGCCGCACGAGATCCGGCTCGCGGATCAGCGCGCGCCCCATGGCCACGAAATCGAACCCCGCGTCGAGCGCCCGCGTCACGTGCTCGAGCGCCGTGATCCCGCCCACCAGCACGACCGGGATGCGGACGGCCTCGCGGATCCGCAGCGCCGGCTCGAGGAAGAACAGCGGCTCGTAGGGGAAGCGCTCGACCAGGAGCCGCCCGAACGCGTACAGCCCGACCTTGCGGATCAGGCTCTCCTGCACGCTGACCATGTCCTTCAACGGCACGTCGCCCCGCAGCATGTACAGCGGTGTCTTGCTCACGAACCCGCCGCTCGGGACGATCGCGCTGGCGCCGGCCTGCTCGAAGGCGCGCGCGACCTCGACCGCGTCGTCGAGCTCGAGCCCACCCTTGAAGCCGTCCGAGAGGTTCGTCTTGACCAGCACGGCGAAGTCCGGGCCCAGGGCGTCGCGCACCCGGCGCACGACGTCGGCCGGGAAGCGCAGCCGGCTCTCGAGCGCGCCGCCCCAGCCGTCGCGCCGCCGGTTGGTGAACGGCGACAGGAACTGGCTCAAGAGGTAGCCGTGCCCGGCGTGGATCTCGACGGCGTCGAAGCCCGCCTCGCGGGCCTGCCGCGCCGCCCCGACAAAAGCCAAGCGTGACCCGATCGATGTCCGCGGGGCTCATCGCGCGGCAGAAGTCGAGGCCGTAGGTGTTGAACAGGCGCGAGGGCCCGAGCGGTCGGTGGCCGATGACAGAGCTGTCGGCGAAGTAGCCGCAGTGCCCGAGCTGGATCGACGCCGCGGCGCCCTCGGCGTGGACGGCGTCCGTCAGCTCGCGGAGCGCCGGCAGGATCTCCGGGCGCATCCACATCTGGGTGTCGTAGCTGCGACCGTCCGGCGACACCGAGCAGTACGCGACGGTGGTCATGGCCGCGCCGCCGGCGGCGATCCCGCGGTGGTGCGCCACGAGCGCGGGCGAGGGCACGCCACCGGGACACATGCCCTCGAAGGTCGCGGTCTTGATGAAGCGATTGCGAAGCTCGAGGCCCGCGATGCGCCCCGGCGCGAACGGCGACGTCATGCGATCGTCGCGTAGCGGCCGCGGAAGTAAACGAGCGGCGTGCCGTCGCGCACGTCGGTCGTGATCAGCCGGCCGACGAAGATGTCGTGATCGCCGCCGGCGAAGATGTCGGCGACCTCGCACTCCACCCACGCCAGCGCGTCGGGCAGGAGCGGGCAGCCGGTGGCCGGCCCGGCGCGCCAATCGACGCCGTCGAACTTGTCGGCTTGGGGCCGGGCGAAGTGCGCGGAGACGTGCTCCTGGCCCGCGGCGAGGATGTTCACCGCGAAGCGCCGTCCGACGCGCATCGGGCCGTGCGCCCGCGAGCCGCGCTTCACGCACACCAGGCACAGCGGCGGATCCTGCGACAGCGAGCTGAACGCCGTCGCCGTCAGCGCGTGCGGCGCGCCGTCGGGGTCGACCGTGGTCACCACCGTCACGCTGGCGGCGAACGACGCCATCACGGCCTTGAACGCCGCCGTGTCGATCAGCGCTGCCGGTGCCGGGCTCGCCACGACTCCGATCCTGGCCCGGAATAGAACATGTTTCAAGCAGGAAAATTGCTGGATTTCTTGCCGGTCCGGCGCGAAATCCAGAACAACGCCAGCACCAGCAGCCACGGCGCGCCGGCGCTCGACCCCGGCGCGGACGAGCAGGCGCAGCCGCCGCGCGTCGTCGCCGGCGCGGGCGCGGCGTCGGGCGGCGCGTCCAGGCTCGCGTCGGGCGCGGTGCTCGCGTCGCTCGCGGCGTCGGGCGACGCACGACAGTCGCCGTCGCGGCACTGCTGGCCGGCGGGGCACACCACGCCTTCGCACGGATCGTCGCCGCACCGGCCCGTGACGACGTCGCAGTGGGTGCCGCCGGCGCACGGCGTCGCGAGGCACGGGATCGGCGCGCAGCCGTCGCCCGCGGAATAGTCGGCCGCGCAGTACTCGCCCGCCGGGCAGCCCGTCCAGCAGTGCGTGTGGAAGCACTCGCCGCTGCGGCAAGGATACACACCGCAATCGAGCGGCGCGTCGACGCACGACGTCTCGCACGTGTGTCCGGGCGTGCCTTCGGGTCGACACACCTCGTCGGGCGCGCACGGATCCGGATCGCACGGATCGTCGAAGCAGGCTCCGGATTCTGCAGATCATGCCCGCCGGGCAACCGCGCAGGTAGCAGTTGTCGTTCGGCTGGCACTGGCCGGCAGCGACGCCGATCTCGCGGCACGTCCAGCCGCCGTCGCAGTCCACGCGCCAGCACGGATCCTTGCAGCCCGCCTCGCCCTGGCACGCGCAGCGCGGCGAGTCGGCGTCGTAGCCCGGCGTGCCGGGGCCGCAGATCCGCGCGTCGCCCTCGAAGCCGCCGTCCCGGCAGCCGCCACAGACGTCGGCGACGCAGTATTTTCCAGCAACGCCGCCCTCGGGCGAGAGCGCCACGGTCTCGCAATGGAGCCCGCTGGTGCACGGGAAGCCGGTGTTGTTGCACGGCGCCGCGCACTGCACCGGATCGCCGTTGTCCGGCACGACGCACCGCTTGCCTTGCGCACACAGCGATCCCCCGTCGGGCGCATTGTCCACCAGCCCGTCGCAGTCGTCGTCGAGGCCGTTGCAGATCTCCGTCGAGCCCCCGTCGGGACACGCCGCGGCGGACAGGCGCGCCGCGAGCGCGATGGACGCGAGAACCGCCGCTGCCAGGCCCCTTCTCACGCGATCAGCGTCGCGCCCACGGCGCTCCGCCGCAAGCACGCGGTTCCGCGCCGGACCGGCACCCATGCTAGGATCGGCAACGTGCGCACGGTTATCGAAGCACTTCTGGCCGAGCTCGACGCGGGGCGGCCCGCGGCGCTCGCCACGGTGGTGCGCACCCAGGGCTCGGCGCCGCAGGTAGCCGGCGCGCGGCTCTTGCTCCGCAGCGACGGCACGTTCGTCGGCACGGTCGGCGGCGGGCGCATCGAGGAGCTCGTGCTCGAGACGGCGGCGCGCGTGATCCAGAGCGGTCGCGCCGAGACCGTGCAGCGGCATCTGGTCCACGATCTGGGTATGTGCTGCGGCGGCGCGATGGAGGTGTTCGTGGAGCCGATCGAGGAGCGACCGCGGCTGGTGCTGTTCGGCGCGGGCCACGTGGGGCAGGCGACGGCGCGCCTGGCGGCCGGCGTCGGGTTCGACATCACGGTCGTGGATGACCGCGAAGAGCTCAATGATGAAGAGCACTTCCCCGGCGCTTCGCATGTGTTGCTGGAAGCACGGGAGGCCGTGCGGCGGGCCAAGCTGCCGTTCACGCCGGGCACGTACATCGTGATCGCGACGCACGATCACCTGCTCGACGAGCAGGCGCTGGAGGCATGTCTCGGCGTGCCGCACCGCTACCTCGGCATGATCGGATCGAAGCGCAAGATCGCGCGCATCTTCCAGCGCATCCTCGCCCGCGAGCCGGAAGCGCGCCTGGACGCGGTGCGTGCGCCGATCGGCCTCGATCTCGGCGGCCGCACGCCGGAGGAGATCGGTCTCGCCATAGCCGGCGAGCTGGTGAGCGTCCGGCGCGGGGGCTCCGCGTCGAGCCTGGCGCGACAGACCGCGCGCGAGCGGCGCGAGGCCGACGCGGACGCCGACACGCACCGTGCCTGAGCGCGTCGGCGCCGTGGTGCTCGCCGCGGGCGCGTCGACGCGGGCCGGCTTCCCCAAGGCGCTGGCGCGTCTGGCGGGCGAGGCGTTCGTCGTGCGCATCGCGCGCACGCTGGCCGAGGGCGGGGCGAGCGACGTGGTGGTCGTGGTCGGGCCGCCCCACGAGGCGGCGATCCGCGCGGCGCTGGGCGACGTGCGCTGCGCGACGAATCCCGACCCTTCGCGGGGCATGCGCTCGTCGATCGCGGTCGGGCTCGCGGCGCTGGGCGACGTGGACGCCGCGCTGGTCGCGCTGGTCGACCAGCCGCGCGTCGGCGTCGAGACGGTGCGCGCCCTGCTGGCCACGGGCGGCGCGCCGCTGGTGCGTCCGCGCTTCGACGGCCAGCACGGCCATCCGTTCCTGGTCCGGCGCGCGCTGTTCGCGGCGTTGCAGGATGCGCCGCCCGTGCAGAGCGCCCGGGACGTGCTTTCGGGCGTGGCGGCGATCGATGTGGACGTGGACGACCCGGGCGTCGTCGATCGGCTGGACACGCCCGGCGCGATCGCCGCCATCGGCGCCGAGCCGCCCGGCGCCTGACGGCGGGCGGCTCGGGCGGGCCGCGAAAATGGCTGTCCTGGTCGCGATGGGTGCGACGAACGCCGGGAAGGATTACCTTCCGGAGCACCATGAAACCCGGACGCAACGACCCGTGCCCCTGCGGCTCGGGCAAGAAGTACAAGAAGTGCCACCAGGCCAGCGACGACGCCAAGGAGTCGGCCGAGCTCGCGGCGCTCCAGGCCAAGGCGGTCGCGGACAAGGCCGCGGCCGACGCCGACGCCGAGGCGAACCCGGAAGCCGCCGCACAGGCCAAGAAGGCGACCGCCCGCTCCGCCGAGCGCGCCGTGCGGCCGCACGAGCGCATCTCCACCGCCGCCAACCCAATCCGGCGTCGCGCGGTCTAGCCGGCGCGGCCAGGCCGCCGCTGCGCCAGCGCCGCCGCTACGCCAGCGCGCCGCTACGCCAGCGCCGCCGCGATCGTCCGCTTCACGAACACCGGCACCATCTCGCGCCTGTAGTCGGGATCGCCCGGGATGTTCGGCATCGGGTGGCACTGCTTGTAGGCCTGCGCGGCCACGCGCTCGATGGCGCTCCGCGCGCCGTCCGCCGCGACGCCGCCGAGCGCGTCGGCCACGCCCTTGATGCGGACGGGCCGCGCCTGGAGCGCGCCGATCACCACGTCCGCGTCGGCAATCTTGCCGTCTTCCACGTCGACGCGCACGGCGACGCCGAGCAGCGGAAAGTCGATCGAGCCGCGGTCGCGCAGCTTGCCGTAGGCGCCGCGATGTCCCGGCGCCTGCCGTGGGACGCGAATCTCCGTCAGCAGCTCGCCCGGCTCCACGCCGCGATGCGCGATGCCGTCGGCCTTGTAGAAGGCGTCCACGGGCACGCTGCGCGAGCTTCCGCGCCGGACCAACAGCAAGCTGCCCCCGAGCGTACACAGGACGGGCGCGGTGTCCGTGTCGAGGGCGGCGACGCACTTGCGACCGCTCTCGACCACGTGGCACTTGGTGCCGTCCTTCTTCAGGCAGAAGCCGAGGCTCTGCCGCCAGAAGTGGGTCTGGTTGATGTAGCGGCAGCGCGTGTCGAGCATCACGTTGCCGCCCAGGGTGCCCATGTGGCGGAGCTGCGGTCCGGACACGACGCCGGCGGCCTGGGCGAGAGCAGGGGCGTGCACGCGCACCACGTCGCTCGCTGCGACCTCGTCGAGCGGCGTCATGGCGCCGATCACCAGCGCGCCGTCGCTGTCGACGCGGATGCCGTGGAGCTCCGCGACTCCGGCCAGGGCGACGAGCGCCTTCGGCGTCTCGATGCGGTGCTTCATGTTCGGGATCAGATCCGTGCCGCCCGCGAGGGGCAGGGTGTCCGGATCGGCGAGCAGGGCGACGGCCTCGTCGACGCTGCTCGGGCGGTGGAGATCGAAGCGGGGGAGGCGCAGCATGTTGCCGGCGGAGTCTAGCGCATCCGGGCGCGAATCGCGGCGTGTTCAGCGGTCGCAGTTGGAGCCACGCTCACCGGGTCCTGGTGTCCGCTGCTACACTCGCGGCACGGTGTCCCAGCATGCGCGACTCGCCATCGAGATCCTGACCGTCCTGGCGGCGATCGCGGCCGTGCTGGTCGCCTGGGGGATGTTCTGGCGCCGCCGGCTGTCAACGCCACACGCGTTCGACGCGGTCCACGAGCTGTCGACCGGTGATGGCGCGACCGTCATCGTCGCGCGCGTGCTGCCGATCGGGGCGCCGGCCCGCCTTCCGCCGATCGTGCTCGTCCATGGCCTCGCGATGAACCGCCACGCGATGGCCTTCGACCTCGAGACCAGCCTCGCCGGAGCGCTCGCGCGCAGCGGGCGCGACGTCTGGTGCGTGGAGCTCCGGGGCGCGGGCAGCGCCGCGTTCGCGCGGCACCACCGCCGCTCGGATTTCGACACCTACCTGGAGCACGACGTGCCGGCGGCGCTAGCGCACGTGATGGCGGCGACCGGCGCGTCCCAGGTCGACTGGGTCGGCTTCAGCATGGGCGGGATGCTCGCGTATGCGTACTCGGCGTCGGGGGCGGGCACCGGTCACATCCGGCGCCTGGTCACGATCGGCTCGCCGATGCAGCTGAGGCCCGTGCCGGCGTTCCAGCTGATCGCGGCGCTCGGTGCGCCGTCCACGCTGCTGCTCAAGCGCGTGCCCACCGGGCTCCTGCTCGCGATGATGGCGCCGCTGATGCCGCCGTTCCTGCCCGGCGCGCTGACGCCGGGCCTGCTGGCGCGGAACTACGCGCCAGGGCGGCTGCGGCGCGCGCTGGTGACGGCCATGGCGGATGCGCCGTCAGGCGTGATCGCCCAGTTCGCGCGCTGGATCTTCGCACGCGGCGAGGTGAGCGATCGCGACGGCGCATTGAAGCGATTGCCGGACCTCGCGCGGGTGACCACGCCCACGCTGGTGATCGCCGGCAGCCGGGACCGGCTCGCGCAGCCGGCATCCGTCGCGGTCGGCTTCGAGGCGCTCGGGGCCGCGGAGAAGCAGCACCTGGTGATCGGCCCCTCGAGCGGCGCACGGGACGACTACGATCACCTCGATCTGGTGCTGGCGGGAAGCGCCGCGGTGGACGTCTTCCCGCATGTCACGGCCTGGCTCGAGCGCGACTGAGACGCTGAAGCGGGTCAGCTACTCCGCGGCGACTTCCTTCTTCGCGCGCACGGCGCGCAGCGCGCGCAGCACCTTGCCCGCCGTGAACGGCAGCTCGGTGAGTCGAATACCGACCGCGTCGAAGATCGCGTTGCTCACCGCCGGCAAGACCGGATGCAGCGGGCCTTCGCCGGCCTCCTTCGCACCGTACGGGCCCTCGGGATCGATGCTCTCGACGATCTCCGAGTGGATCTCGGGGGTGTCGAGCGTGGTCGGCAAGCGGTAGTCCAGGAGCGACGGGCCGATGTGGAGGCCGCGTTTGTCGACGGCGTGCTCTTCCAGCACGATCTCGCCGGCGCCCATGTAGACGCTGCCCTGGATCTGGCCGTGTACCAGCACCGGGTTGATCGCGCGGCCGCAGTCGTGGGCGACCCAGACGTGCTTGATGTCGATGACGCCGGTCTCCGCGTCGACCTCGACCTCCGCGATGTGGGCGGTGAACGAATAAGCCGGCGACGCGCCGATGGCGCCGCCGCGGTAGCCTTGGCCGAGAGCCGGCGTGTTGTACGCGCCGGTCGAGCCCAGCGTGTCGAAGCGCTCCTCGGCGATCCGGAACGCGTCGCGGGTGATCATGCGACGCTCGCCGCCGATCTCGATGGCTTCGCCCCCGTGGAGCACGACCTTGTCCTCCGGCACATCCCACGCCTCGGCGACGGCCTTGACGACGATGCGGCGCAGCTTGCGCGCGGCGTCGATGGTGGCGTTGCCGACCATGAACGTGACGCGGCTCGAGTACGCCCCGAGAATCGACCGGGCACAAGTCCGTGTCCGCTGCGACGACGCGCACGTCCTCGGGCAGCATGCCCAGCTCCTCCGCCACGATCACGCGCACGACCGTGCTCGACCCCTGGCCGATGTCGTTGCCGCCGGTGAACGCCGTCACCAGGCCGGACCGGTCGACCTTCAGCTGGATGCCGGCTTGCGGCATCTTGTTCGGGTAGATCGGGTAGTTCGTGCCGGAGATGTACATCGAGCCCGCGACGCCGATGCCGCGACCGAACGGCAGCTTGCCGTGGCGCTTCTTCCAGTCGCTCGAGCGCTCGACCGCTTCCAGACACTCCATGAAGCCACTCGAGGTGATGCGCTGGTCGTTGACCGTGCGGGTGTACGCGCCCTGGTAGTTCTTGCGGCGGATCTCGATGGGATCCATGCCGAGCTTCTCGGCGATCTGGTCGAGCTGGATCTCGAAGGCGAAGCGCGGCTGTACCGATCCGTGACCGCGCTTCGGCCCGCACGGCGGCTTGTTCGTGAAGACCCGCGTCGAGTCGAAGCGGTAGGTCGGAAAGTCGTAGGGTCCCGTGAGCAGCTGGCCGGCGTAGTAGGTCGTCACCAGGCCGTAGGAGCTGTACGCGCCGCCGTCGATGACGATGCGCGCGTCCACGCCCGTCAGCCGCCCGTCCCGGGTCGCGCCGCTCTTGTAGCGCATCTTCATCGGGTGCCGGCCGCGGTGCGCGTAGAAGATCTCCTCGCGCGTCCACAGCATCTTCACCGGGCGCCCCGTCAGCATCGCGAGCTTCGCGACGCAGAACTCGAGCGCGAACGGATCGGATTTTCCGCCGAACGCGCCGCCGAGCGTGGGCTGGATCACGCGCACGCGCGACTCCGGCAGCTCCAGCACGCGGGCGAGCGCGCGGTGCACGTAGTGCGTGATCTGCGTCGAGGACCACACCGTGAGCACGCCGTCCGCGCCGTACTGCGCGACGGCGCAGTGAGGCTCCATCGCCGCGTGGGTCGTGCCGTGGAACGAGTACTCGCCCTCCACCACGACGTCGGCGCCGTCGATCGCGGCGTCGACCTCGCCGAACTCCAGGTGCACGTGCTTCGAGATGTTACCGTGCTTGCCGTTCTCGGGGATTGCCGGTTCGGCGCGGGACAAGGCCTCGTCCGGGTCGAGATGGGCCTCGAGGATCGCGTATTCGACCTGGATCAGCTCCAGCGCGTCGATGGCCGTGTCCTCGTCGAGGGCCGCGATCGCGGCGACGGGCTCGCCGACGTAGCGCACCTTGTCCACGGCGAGCGCCGTCTCGTCCTCGGTCCAGGGCAGGATGCCGAATTTTATCGGCAGATCGGTGCCGACGATGATCGCGAGCACCCCGGGCAGCGCGCGGGCGCGGCTGGTGTCGATGGACTTGATGATCGCGTGCGGATGCGGGCTGCGCAGCAGCTTCGAGTGCAGCATGCCCGGCAGCTGGATGTCGTCGGTGTAGATCGCCGTGCCGGTCGCCTTGCCGAGGCCGTCGACCTTGCGCTGCGCCTTGCCAACGACCGTGAAGTCCTTGCCCCAGGGCGCGCCGGGCCCGTGCTGGTCACGCGCTGCCATCAGATCCTCCCTGATGGGGGGCCTTGGCCCCCCGCAGCTTGCTTCGCAACTGCTCCCCCCGCCGCCTGCGTCGGGCTCGCTTTGCTCGCGGTCGTCGATACTTCCGGGTGGCACAGCTGCGCGACCAACTCGACCGCTTCGATGATCTGCGTGTAGCCCGTGCAGCGACAGAGGTTGCCGGCGAGCGCTTCCTTGATCTGGTCACGCGTCGGGGAGGGGTGTTTCCGGAGCAGCGCCTTCGTGCTCAGCATCATGCCGGGCTGGCAGAAGCCGCACTGGAGCGCGCCGGTGCGTTCGAACGCGTCCTGGATCGGGTCGGCACCGGACCCCCCGATACCGCGATGCGCCGGCATCAAACCCTCGATGGTGGTCACCTCGTGGCCCTCGGCGAGCGCGGCGAGGGTCAGACAGCTCATCACCGGCTCGCCGTCGAGCAGCACGGTGCACGCACCGCAGTCGCCCTTGTCGCAGCCTTGCTTCGAGCCGGTCAGGCCGAGCTTGTAGCGAAGCACCTCGAGCAACGTGAAGTGATCCGGGGCGGCGACCTCGAGGGGATCGCCGTTGACTCGCAGGGACAGGATGCGCACGACCCCGACTATCCCGCACCTTGCGGGCAGAGCCACCAGGAATGTCCCGTAGCGTCGCGACGCGCTGCGGCATGATTGGCGGCAGCGGGCGCCGGCTCGGCCGCGTGGTAGATTCAGCGGATGAAGCGGGGCTTTCTTCTGGGTATCGCAGCTCTCGGGGTGGCGGTCGGGTGCGGCGGAACGAGCTTCGACGCGTCCAATCCCGACGGCGGCAAGGACGGGAGCGCGGCGAGCTCGGGCAGCGGCGGTAGTGGCGGCGGCGCCAGCGGCACGGGCGGCAGCTCGGGGACCGGCGCGAGCGGCGGCAGCTCGGGCGCTGGGGGCTCGGGCGGCACCGCCGCGACCGGTGGCAGCGGCGGAACGTCGGGCAGCGGCGGAACGTCGGGCAGTGGCGGAACCGGCGGAACGTCGGGCAGCGGCGGAACGGCGGGCAGTGGCGGAACCGGCGGAACGTCGGGCAGCGGCGGAACGGCGGGCAGTGGCGGAACCGGTGGAACGTCGGGCAGCGGCGGAACGTCGGGCAGCGGCGGAGCGTCGGGCAGCGGCGGCAGCGGCGGAACCGGTGGAACGGCGGGCAGCGGCGGAACGGCGGGCAGCGGCGGAACCGGCGGAACGGCGGGCAGCGGCGGAGCGGCGGGCAGCGGCGGAACCGGCGGAACGGCGGGCGCCGCCGGCGCCGGCGGCGGCTGTAACTCGACCACGTGCCCGTTCACGTGCTGCAACGACAAGTGCGTCAACACGGACAACGACATCTACAACTGCGGCGGCTGCGGAACGAAGTGCACAGGCGCGTTTCCCTACTGCAACAACGGGCACTGCGGCACCGCGCCGTGCAACGGCAAGACGTGCTCGAACAACCTGTGCTGCGGCGACACCTGCTGCGACGTCGGCGACATCTGCTGCACGTATACGCAAAACTTCACCATCACGACCTGCGTCACGCCCACCGCGGGCGGTACCTGTCCGGTTGGTTGCGTCGGCTGCGTGTGCGCGTCCCCGGACACGCCGATCGCGACCCCGTCGGGTGATCGCCCGATGGCGTCGCTGCACGAGGGCGATCTCGTCTACAGCGTCGACCGCGGTCGCGTGGTTGCCGTGCCGCTGATCGCCACGCGCTCGGTGCCGACCCACAACCACTTCGTGATGCGCGTCGAGCTCGAGACCGGCGCGGTGCTCGAGATCAGCGCCGAGCACCCGACCACCGACGGCCGTATGTTCGGTGAGCTTGCGCGCGGGCAACTGCTCGACGGCGTGCGCATCACCGACGTCCGCCCAGAGCCGTACAAGCACGACGCGACGTACGACATCCTGCCCAACTCGGACACCGGCGCGTACTTCGCCGGCGGCGTGCTCATCGGCAGTACGATGACGACCACCGGCAAGCGTGTGACCGCGCCAACCGCGCCGATCTCGCGCGAGTAGCGCGGGTCAGCGCCCGAGGCGGAGCGGACCGGTCCCGGGCTCGAGCGGGAGCCGGATGGTGAACGTCGTGCCGCGCCCCGGCGTGCTCTCCACCGACAGCTCGCCCCGGTGCTCGTCGACGATGCGTTTGACCACAGCGAGCCCGAGACCGGTTCCCGTGGCCTTGGTCGTGAAGAACGGCTCGAAGATCCGCGCGAGGTTCTCGTCGCTGATGCCGCATCCCGTGTCGCCGACATCGATGCGCGCCGTGAAGCGCTCGCGCGTCGCACGCAGCGTCAGCGTGCCCTTGCCGGGCATCGACTGCACGGCGTTGATCGTCATGTTGAGGATGGCCTGACGCAGGAGTCCGACGTCGACGGGCACCGGGGGCAGCGCTCGATCGATCTCGCGATCGAGCGCGATCCGATCCGCGACGTCGGCGAGGGCGGAGGCGGCGACGTCGTCCAGCAGCCTGTCGAGCAGCTCGGGGCGGATCTCCGGAACGGTGGGGCGTGCAAAGCTGAGAAGGTCGCTCACGATCCGGTTCAGCCGCTCCGACTCCTCGCCCATGATGTCGACCAGCATCTTGGCGTCGCCTTCGAGACGCAGCAGCCTGCGCAGCGACCCGAGCGAGTTGAAGATCACGCCGAGCGGGTTGCGGACCTCGTGGGCGACGACCGCCGCCAGCTCGCCCAGCGCGGCCAGACGTTCGCGCTGGACCAGCCGCGCCTGGGCGCGCGCCAACTTCTCGTAGCTGTGCTGCAAGTCCTCGTAGAGCCGGGCGTTCTCGACGGCGATCGCGAGCTGGTTGGCGATCGCCGCGACGCGCGCTACCTCGCTGGGCGAGAAACGCCGCGGCGACAGCGGCTCGACGATCACCGCGACGCCGATGGCTCGCTCGCGCACGACCAGCGGCACCGCCAGGTAGCCGCGACCCTGGAACCTCGAGCGCAGATCCGGGTTGACCAGCGGGTTGCCCAGCGCATCTTCGACGGTGATCGGCTCGCGGGCATGGAATGTCCGCGCGGCCAGCGACGAGGTCGCCGGCGCGAGCGGCAGCACTGTTCCCACCGCGTCGCGATCCGCGGCCGCGGCACGGATCACCAGGTTGTCGCCGGCTTGGTCGAGCAACAACAGGTGCGCCTGCGGCGCGCTCACGATGCGCGCCAGGTTCTCCACGCCCGCGTCGAGCACGTCCTCGAGCTCGAGCGTCGCCACCAGCGATCGCCCCACGTCGTGGACGATGGATATCTCCTCGATGCGGCGGCGGGCCTCGGCGTAGAGCTGCGCGTTCTCCAGCGCCATCGCGACGTGCCTCGCCAACGTGAGCGCGAGCAGCGCCTCGTCGTCGCCGAACGCGCGGCCCGCGCGGTCGGCGATCACGACCACGCCGAGCACCGCGGTGCGGGACTCGAGGGGAACCAGCAGCACGGCGCTCGGTTCCGCGCTCGGCGCGTCGGCGAGCTTCCAGCCCGGCTCCCGGGTCACGTCCAGCGACGTGACGGGCTTCCGCCCGTGGATGGTGCGCCCCAGGATGTCCTGCTCATCCACGGCGAACTGCCGCGATTTCACGCGGCGGGCGCCGGGTCCGTGGGCGGCCACGCCGCGGACGTGGTGGTTCGAGTCTTCGAGCAGATACGCCGAGACCGACGGCGCGGCGAACGCGTGGGCGAGCTCCTCGCAGGCGGCGGTCAAGAGCGCCTCGGGGTCGCCCTGTGCGGTCCCGAGCACGCGCGACGACAGCGCGCTCACCGCCTCGAGGTCGGCAACACGGCGCCTCAAGCTCTCGAACAGGCGCGCGTTCTCGATCGCCGCAGCGAAGTGCGCGCCCACGGCGCCGACGACCTCGATCTCTCGCGGCGAGAACGAACGGTCCACGCGGTAGGCGGCGTTCAGCACGCCGATGACGGTGGACCGGACCATCAGCGGCACCGACGCGACGACGGCCTGCCCCATCCGCTCGAGCAGCGCGGCGCGGTCCGGCGGGTCGTCGGCGGCGCGCAGCACGCGTGCGGTGCCGGACGCGATTACCTTGCCAAGGTGCGTCCCTTCCAACGGCACGCGCGCTAGATCCGGCGAGACGTCCGCAGGGCCGCCGTGCAGATGCATCAGCTGCGCCTCGCGAACTCCCGGGTCGACGAGGTAGATGGCGACCGCATCGCAACCGATTGCCTCGGCGCTCTCGCGCGTCGCCCGCGCCAGCAGCTCCTGAAGATTGGCCGACGTGCCGGCCGCGACGGCGAAGCGATTCAGGGCCGCGAGCTCGTCGTTGCGGCGCGACAGATCGCGGATCGCGCGGGCCGCGTCGAGCGCCGCCGAGAACCTGGGCGCCGAACAGGCGGAAAGCGGGGAGATCGGCGGGTTGGAACCAGTTACCGAGAAGCATCAGGATCTGGAACGGGTTCGAGGCCACGTCGACCCGCAGCACGATCGCGCGCCGGAGCTGCTCGCGAACCTGGAGCGCCTGTGCGACGTCCGCGTGCACCTCGCCCAGGAACCGCGCGACGCCTGGGAGCGCGTCATCGACGTAGGCCGCTCCGTCGCGCAAGGCTGCATTGCCGGCTTGGCCGCGCGGTCCGATCATGCCCACCACGTCCAGGCCTGTGCTCGCCTCGAACTCGTGGGCCAGCGTGCCGGGAAACCGCAGCTCGCGCACTCTCACGCGCTCGCCCTCGAGCGAGAAGCGCAGCACCGACAAGCCGATCTCGGCGAGGCCATCGACGACCGCGCGGAAGACGGCGGCGTCGCTGCGCTCGCTCTGCACGGAAGCACCGAGCCTGGCAAGCTTCGCCAGGTTGTCTTGCCGTGCGGCGCGGTCGGTGAGGTCGTGCAATTGCAGCACCGTGTCCGCGCCCATCTGGGCCACGAAGATCCCGGCGATGCGGCGCGCGCCGTCGGCGCGGATGATGTTCAGCTCGTACGCGTCCGGAACCGGCTCGCCGCGCAGCCGCTTGACGTGACGCTCGCGGATGCGCTCGCGATCTTCCGGTGCCACGGGCTCGAAGAAGCTCATGCCAATCAGCGCTTCGCGCGACCAGCCCAGGAACTCGACGAACGCCTTGTTGACATAGACGTAGCGGCCGTCGCGGATGGTCGCGGTGGGCAGCGGCGACGACTCGAGCCAGTCCGCGGGGGCGGCCGCGCCTTCGGCGGCCGGAGTACATACGACATCCGGCCCCGGCCTCGGTGGCGGCGGGGAAGGCGAGCCCACCAGGACATGCTACGCCAGGGTCGAGTCCGGCGAAACCGCTACCGGTCGCCGTCGAGCGGCGCGAGACGGGCATAACGGCTGCGCCAGTAGACGAGCGGCTCGCCCTCCAGCGCCTCGGCGGCAAGCACGCGTCCGATGAAGATATCGTGATCGCCGCCGCGGAAGATATCGAGTACCTCGCACTCCGCCCAGGCGAGGGTGCCGGGCAGGAGCGGACAGCCCGTGTCCGGGCCGGGCTCCCATTTGACGCCCGTGAACTTGTCGTCGAGCGTGCTCGAGAAATGCGCCGACCAGTGCTGCTGTTCGACGCTCAGGATGTTGACGGCGAACTTGCGACCGAGCGCCATCGGCCTGTGCGCGCGGGACGCCTTGTCCACGCACACCAGGCACAGCGGCGGATCGATGGAGACGCTGGTGAAGGCCGTGGCCGTGAGCGCGTGGGGCGAGCCGTCCGGATCAAGCGTGGTGACGACCGTCACGCTTGCCGCGAACGAGCCCATCACGCGGCGGAAATCGCGCTTCTCGATGCTCACGGCGCTAGCGTAACAGAGCCTGGCGCACGGGTCAGCGCCCCTTCCAGACCGGCGCCCGCTTCTCGATGAACGCCAGCGGACCTTCGCGGAAGTCCTCCGTCTGGGCGAGGCGCATGAACGCGCCGAACGTCTCCTGCCAGAGCGTCTCGTCGGTGTCGGTCCAGGCGCGGCGGACAATGTGCGCCGTCTCGCGCACGGCGAGCGGCGCGTTCGCCGCGACGCGCTCCGCCAACGCGATGGCGGCGTCCAGGGCTTGCCCGGCGTCGACCAGCACGTTGACCAGCCCGAGCGCGTGAGCGCGCCCGGCGTCGAGCGCATCGCCGGTCAAGGCGAGCTCCATCGCGACGTTGCGCGGGATCATCCGTGGCAACCGATGCAGCCCCCCCGCGGCGGCGATCAGTGATCGCTTCACCTCCGGCAGCCCGAAGCGCGCCGCGCGCGACGCCACGATCAGGTCGCAGGCGAGGGCGATCTCGCAGCCGCCGGCCAGCGCCGGACCGTCCACGGCGGCGATCAACGGCTTGTCGAGCAAGCGTTGCACGATGCCGCCGAAGCCCCCGCGCTCCGTGGTCAACGCCGCGCCCTCTCCGGCGGCCACGGCTTTCAGATCCGCACCAGCGCAGAACACCGGACCGTTGCCGGCGATCACGCCGAGCCACAGCTCCGGATCGGCGTCGAGGCGGTCGAGCGCCGCCTCCATGCCCTGGGCGACCGCGGCGTTCACCGCGTTGCGCGCGTCCGGGCGGTTGATGGTCAGAACGGCGACGTGTCCGCGGATCTCGAAATCGATCATGGGCCGACTATAGGTTTTGTCGGTCCGGCGCGGAACCGTCGCTGTGGTTCTGTTCGTGCGCACGGCAACGCCTCCGCCTCGGGCTGTCCGCCAAGACCCGATACCGCGCCGCACCGGCATCCCTCTCACCGCTTCACGAGCGCGAGCCCGATGCCGTCGCCCTCGCCCCAGCCCCCGGAGGTGCGCATCCAGCCGGCGACCGCCGTGTGGGCGTCGATGGGGGCGAGGCGATAGCCCGTCACATTGCCGGGATTGTCGACGAACGGATCGGACGATTGCACGCCGCCGCTCGCGTCGAGGCGCTCGGCGGTGAGACCGTTCGCGAGGTACACGCCGCCGGTGCCGCTGCCGAGCAACACCAGGCTGCCGGTCCCGCTCGCGAGCACCGGCGCCGGGTTGTAGTCGGTCAGGGAGAGCGTGGTCACGTCGCTCGCTGCGGCGTGGGCATCGATGAACGCGTGCTTGACGACTGCCGCGTTCGTGAAGTCCGCCCACGTGACCCGTCCGCGCGTGCCGTCCCAGGCGAGCTGCGGATACTCCGTCGCGGCACTGCCCGGCTGCGTCACGCACGTCAGCCGGCCGTCGATCTCGATGCGCGCTACGCGCACGCCGCCGCTGGCACCGGGACCGACGAGCCGCTTGGCGAGCAGGAACGCGTCGCCGACGAACACAGCGTCGTACGGCGTAGATGTGTATGTGTCGTCGAACACCTTGGTGGTCCACAGCACGCTACCGTCGACGTCGAGGAGCGCGGCCCACTGCGCCTCGCCAATCTCGAAGCCGAGCAGCGGGCCGGCGCCGGGGCGCGACGCGAAGCGCGGGTTGTGGGCGCCGGCGAGGCGATATCCGTTCAAGTTGCCGCCTACATCGAACAAATCGATGCCGTCGGTGTTGTCGATGGCAATCAGGAACCCCGACGGCGTTCGACCCAGCTCGACGCCGTGGATCCCGCTTGCTCGCAAGCACCCCGGAGGGATCGTGACGAGCTTGGACGACCAACCATCGAACCAGAAGACATGGGCGCCGACCCCCGAGCCGCCGGCGCCTTGCAGATAGCTCGCGACGACGATCCGATCGGGTCGCGCGGCAATGGCGAAGCCCGCGACGCTCACGCCGCCGAAGTGGCGACATGCCTGCACAACGCCGCCCGGCGCACAGTCGTCGCACTCGCTGCGATCGAAGCGACAATCGGTGCACGAGAGTGTTCCGTCGGCATAGCCGAGGCTCTGGCACGTCTCGCTACCGGCAGTGTCCTCGCAGTCCTCGGCACCGCCGGCACAGGCGTCGAGGGAGCCGTTGCCGCACAGGCCCGGGCACGGCGGCTCGAGGGTTGGGACGGGGCAACCCAGCAGGTCGGCTGCAATCGGCTGCACGTTGCCCAGGTCGACAGGCCACGCCTGCACCGGGCACGGCGCTGCGGCGTCGGTCGAGTCCGCCGGCGCGTCCTCGACCACATCCGCCGGCGCGTCGTGACCAGCGTCGTGGACCTCCGGTGACGGTGCAGGCAGCAACTCGCTACGTGCGCCGCATGCGACGACCCCCAGAGACACCGCGATCCAGATCCGCATCGCAGGCCAGCATACCGCGCCGGCTCCGGGACTCGCCCCGGGGCCAGTTCGCGGCGCAGAACCCATTGAAACGCCTAGGGCGCCGAACACACGTGCGTCTCGCCGAGGCACGCGGCGTCCAGCTTCTCGGCCTCGGTCGGGCACGGCGGCGAGGGAGCCGGTTCGCCGACGGCAGCGACACACTTGACCCAATCGGCGAACGCCGTCCGGCACGCCGCCTCGTCGCTCGCGGGCGCCCGCACCGCGAGCACGCTATCGAGCGTGCCGGTGCAGGTCGGCTGCCAGTCGTAGGGCACGCTCGCGCACTCGGGCGCGATGGGAATGTCCTCGCAGCTGCAGCGTCCCCACATGCCGGAGCTCGTGCACGAGCGTGTGCCCTCGATGGCAATCGCCAATCGCCAGCACTCGCCGCAGCCTTGGTACTCGCAGCCGAGCTCGCCGCAGGAGCCCGCGTCTCGCCGGCGGCGCAGTCGCTCGCGCTGTTGCTGCCGTACGCCGCTACGTCCGCCGCGAACACGAACGCAACGAGCAACACCGCCATCCCACCCCGCACAGTGCGATCGTAGCACGCGCTTCCGTGCCGAACCGGCAACCAGCCGGCGCTACTCCAGGCGGTAGCCGGAGAGCGACTCGCAGTTGATCGGCCCGGCTTCGCTGCATCGCGTGGGTTGCCCGTAGCAGTCGGGACGCCACTCGCACCCGCCGGTGCAATCGCGCTCGGCGACGACGAGGCCGTCGAGCACATCTGGCTCACGCCCGCGGAAGCCGAGCGCGCCGAGCGCCGCGCCGTCGAAGCACGGGGTGCGCGAGCTCGAAGGCAAGCTGGGACAAGCGAAGTAGGGGAGGGTTGCCGGTCCGGCGCGGAACCGCGCGGGCAGTCCGCCGGCACTGGAACCAACTTGCCCCGGGGCCAGTTCGCGGCACATAAGTTATTGATATTCCTTGCGCGGGATTCCGCGCCGGACCGGCAGGCACCAAGGCCGGCGCGCCGCTTGCTCGCGACGGCCGGCCTTGGCCACTCTGGCGACGGATTCAGCTCGCTTCTTCCAGCACCTCCTCGTCCTCGACGACGAGCGCGGAGTCGTCGCGCTTCGGCGCGAGCTTCTCGGCGACGCTCGCGGCGACCTTCTCCAGGTTGTCCTTCAGCTCGCTCGCCGCGGTGACGGTGCTCTCGTCGAGCGCCGCCATGAAGCCGCCGAGGCCGCGGGCCACGCTCTGGCCCTTGAGGAACGACTCGTTCATCTTGGCGACGTCGGCGGGCGTGCCGAACAGGTTCGCCTCGACGCGGCTGAAGAGCGTCGCGCTCGCGTTGGCGATGGCGACGCGGACCTCCTTTTCCGCGGCGATGCGCAGCTGGGCGATCTCGAAGTCCTGGGCGACCCGGCCGTGCTCCTCGCGCGCTTCGAGCTCGGGCTTGACGACCGTCTCGAGCCGCTCGCGATCGAGCGCGACCTGGGCCTTCTGGACCTCCACCGGAACCATGGCGTTCGCCTTGGCGCCGTCGGCGTGCTGGCGCGCGGCTTCCGCTTCAGCCTGGGCCTTCGTGCGAACGGCCACGGCTTCGGCGTCCGCCGAGAGCTTGCGCGCCTCCGCTTGCGTGCGAAGCGCGTAGGCCTCGGCGTCGGCCTTGCGCTGCTCGCCGACGAAGCGCTGTTCGGCCAGCGCCTCGGCGTCGATGACCTGCTTCTGCTTCGCCCTCTGTGCCTCCTCGGTGACGCGCACCGTTGCAATGGCCTGCAGCGCCTTCTCGCGCTCGGCTTCGGCCTCGTGCAGCTCGCGCTCGGCAGCGGCCCGCTTCTTCTCGGCGCGCGCGATCTGCTCCTGCTTCTCGCGCTCGGCGACCTCGACGGCTTGCTGCTGCATGCGCGCGGCCAGCTCGATGGCCTTGTGCTTCTCGACGTTGGCCAGCTCCACCTGACGTTCGGCGACCAGGCGCCGCTCCTGGGCCTCGCGGGTCGCGTCCGCTTCCGCCGTCGCGATCAGCGCCGCCTGGCGCGCCTCGGCTTCGCGCTGCGCGCGCTCGTACTCGAGCAGCTCTTGTCGCGTCATCACATCCTGCTCCTTCCGGGCCTGCTCGCCGGCACGCACCAAGCGGTTCCTCTCGGTGAGGTTCAGCTGGGTGATCTCGGCGATCTTCCGCCGGCCCTGGGCATCGAAGATGTTCTCCGCTTTCAGGAACTGCTCGTCCGTCTGGTCGAGCTTGCTGATGGTGGCGGTCTCGAGAATGAGACCGTTCGAGCGCAGATCCTCCGTGACCAGGCGCGTGACCTCCGCGAGGAAGTCGTCGCGCTCGCTGTTCAACTGCTCGAGGGTCTTGCTCGCGGCCGCGGTACGCAGCGCGCTCACCAATTTGTCCTCGATCAGCTCCTTGACGGCGCTCGCGCTGCTCATGCGCTCGCCGAGTGAACGCGACGCCTGCAGGATGGATTCGCGCTCGGGTTGCACGCGCACGAAGAACTCCGCGCAGATGTCCGCGCGTAGCTTGTCGTGGGTGATCAGCGCATCGGTCGCGGCTCGCTCCACTTCCATCTTGATGGTCTCGAGCGAGACCTTCATCAGCTCGTGGATGAACGGCACCACGACGGCGCCGCCGTCGCGGATGACCTTGACACCGCCGGCGCCGGTCCGCACGAACGCCTCGGAGGCCTTGGTGCGGTGGTACAGGCGCGTCACCACCAGCAGGATGCCGACCAGGACGAACAACGCGATGCCGGACGCGGTCATCAGGATGCTCGATCCCGCGGACAACGCGTGACCGGCAACGCCGGCCACGACGGGAGCCGCAACGAGCAACGCCGCCAGTGCACACAAGAGCAGGATCGTCATCACACACCTTCTTTCATCGGTTCGGTCACGGGGTTACGGACAAAGAAACTTCTCGACGGTGTACTCGTCGCGGTCGTTGTCGTAGTCGACGACCAGCAGCGACTCGCCCTTGGCGATGCGCGCGTCGCTGCGGCAGCGGATCTTCATCAGCGAGCCGCCGGGATCGGTGACGTTCGCCAGGCCGAAGCCCGCGTCGATGTCGAGCTCGGCGCGGCCGAGCTGGCCGATCAGATCCTCGCGCCGGCTGGCGTACGTCTCCGTGGTGGGTAGCACCCGCGCGACGCCCCGCGCCACGAGCCCTGTGCCGACCAGCGTGATCGCCAGGGCGAGCGCGACGTTCACCAGGCCGGCGTCGATCAGGGTGTTCAGACACAGCCCGGCGCCACCGAACAGCAAGAGCGCGACCATCACCAGGATCGACAGCGGCACGCGTCCGAAGCCGATCAGCCCGAGCAGGGTGGCCGCCACGTCCGTGTCGGCGTCCGCGTCGGCGTCGAGATCCGCATCGGCGTCGAGATCCGCGTCGGCGTCGAGATCCGCGTCGGCGTCGAGATCCGCGTCGGCGTCGAGATCCGCGTCGGCGTCGAGATCCGCGTCGGCGTCGAGCCCGGCGAGGCCCATCGCGTTGCCCACGACGAGCACGGCGCCGAGCGCCGTCGGGATCACGAACACCAGGCTCTGCCACTCGAGGAAACCAGCCATGACCAGGGACTCCACGCGCCCCTGGTGCGAGGCGCGTGCCGGCTGGAAAACCACGACAAACCCGCAGTGGAGGGGAGGGTTGCTGGTCAGGAGCGGTATCTAGCCTATGCGAAATACAGCAGCGTGCTGTATTCAAGAGCATATGAGCCGCCTTCGACTGCTACCCCTCGCGGCGCGCGTGATCGAGAACCCGTTCGGACGCGGTTGGCACGCAGCTGCGCGCCGGCTCGGCGCGGTCGACGCGCGCGCGGAGCTGTCGGCGCTGGCGCGCACGCCGGCCGACGCGGAGATCGTGCTGCTCGGCGTGCTCCACGTCGCCTCGCGGCGCGACCCGGAGGCGGCGCACCGAATCGCCTCGCGCGTTCCGCGCACCGTCGCCGAGCGGCTGCCACGCCCGGTCCCGGCGTACCTGCGGATGGCGCTGGCCGCCGGCCGTTGCTGGACGGCGCTGGCGTCGCTGCACGGCGACTCGCCGGCGATGCAAGACGTCCGGCGCCGGACATGGAGCGCGTGCTTCGGCCAGTCGCTGCTGCGCGCGATCGAGCTCGAGCGCGTGATCCGCGATCACGACGTGCTGATCACGGGCGAGACGGGCACCGGCAAGGAAGCCGTGGCGACCGCCATCCAGTCGGGCACGCCGGGGGACGCCACGGGCTCGCCCGCACCGAGCGCAGCGCTCAACGCCGCGGCGATACCGGAGCCGCTGGTCGAGAGCGAGCTGTTCGGGCACGTGCGCGGCGCGTTCACCGGCGCCACCAGCGATCGCCCAGGGCGCCTGCGCTCGGCGGCCGGCGGCTGCTTCTTCCTCGACGAGGTGGGCGATCTGCCGCCGACGGCGCAGGCCAAGCTCTTGCGCGTGATGGAGACGAACCGCGTGAGCCCGGTCGGATCGGATCGCGAGAGTGACGCGGATGTTCGCTACGTTGCCGCGACGCACCGCGATCTCGACGCGATGGTCGAGGCCGGCGCGTTCCGCCGCGATCTGCAGCAACGCCTGGCCGGGGTCGTGATCGCGATCCCGCCGCTCCGCGACCGGCCGGAGGACATCGCCGCCATCGGGATGGCGTTCGTCGCCGGACAGGTGCCGGGTGATCATCGCCATATCGCCCGCTTCCTCGCCAGCGACGCCGCGCGCCGCTACGCGTGGCCGGGCAACGTGCGCGAGCTCGACAACGCGCTCCGCAACCTGATGCTCGGGCTCGAGCCGGGCATCGCGGACGCGACGCGGGGTTCCGCGCCGAACCGGCATTCCCAGCCAGAGGACGTCGATCCGCGGGTGGCCGCGGGCACGGCGACGCTGGGCGAGACCACGGCCTGGTACGTGCGGCGCGCGCTCGAGGCGCACGACGGCAACATGGCCGCCACCGCGCGCGCGCTCGGCGTCGATCGCGCGACGGTGAAGCGCCACGCCGCGGGGTGACGCCGTGCCGCGAGCTCAGGCGCCGAGGCAGGCGTAGAGCGCGGTGTACTGCGCCTCGCAGCCGGTCACGATCACCTGGCCGCCGGCGTTGCACGCCAGCGGGTACGGCGAACCGAGCGCGGTCGCACAGGCGATGACCGCGTTGTACTGGGCGGCGCAGGCGCTGGTGGTGATAGAGTTGCAACCCGTCTCGCAGTCGGCCTCGGTCTTCGGGCCGTTGGTGCAGCCGACGGCGACGACCTGGGGACACACGCTCACGCAGTCGTAGCCTCCGGACCCGCCGGAGCCGCCGGACCCGCCGGACCCGCCGCTGCCGCCCGCACCGCCGCTGCCACCGACGCAGGCATACAGCGACTGGCCCTGCGCTTCGCAGCCGGCGACCGTGGCGTTGCCCGAGATGTCGCACGTCCAGCTCGGGCTCGAGCCAGCGCAGGTCAAGAGCCCGTTGTACTGGGTTGCGCAGGCGCTGGTGCGAACCGCGCTACAACCTTGCTCGCAGTCGGCCTCGCTCACCGGCCCGCCTTGGCAGTGTGCAGCGACCACACCGGGGCAGATGTCGGCGCACGACTGGCCCCCGCCGCCCGAGCTACTGCTGCTGCACGCCGCGAGCAGAAGGGCCACCGCCGCGAACGACCAGATGCGTGCTGCTGCCATGCCGCCGAGCATACACGAGACGTCGCAGGATGGTCACTCGCGCGTGGCTTCGATGATCAGCGCCGGCGTGCCGGGGATGCGCCGCACGTCGGCGCTCGCGACGGGCAGTCCGCCGACCAGCGCCCGGGCGTCGTCCAGATCCAGGGAACGGCCCGCCACCAGTGTCCGGAACAAGCCGAGCAGCAGCGGGCGCGCGATCGGTGCGACCCGCCAGCGCGAGACGAAGCGCTTCGCGTCCTCGAAGGTGCAGCCGCGATCGGCTTCAACCACGACCAGCAGGCCGCCGGGGGCGAGCACCCGCGTGCACTCCGACAGGCCACGCGCGGGATCCGGCCAGTGCTTGATCGAGGCGACGCTGATCACGACGTCGAAGCGCGCGTCCGGGAACGGCAGATCGAGGGCCGAGCCCTGGATGAACGTCACGCGCGGCGACAGCGGCGCGGCGCGCCGGCGCGCGCGACCGATCTGCTCGTGCGACAGATCGAGGCCGACGTAGCGGAGATCGGTGCGCCGGGTGGCGAGATCGACGGCGAGCTGCCCTCCGCCGCAGCCCACCTCCAGCGCCTCGCCGCCGGCCGGGACGCGGGCGAGGAACGGCTCGACCACCGCGTCCTTCATGCCGACCACGGCCGGCGCGATCACGCGGTCGTACACCCAGGATTCCAACGCCGTGTACGGCGCGGTGAAATCCCGCACGGTGCCCATCAGCTCGAGCCCTCGGTGGCCTCTTCGTGTCGCTTGCGGCGCCGCCGCTCGAACAGCCACAGTGATCCCAGGAAGCCGCCGAGCACAATCACGGTCAGCGCGCCGCCGAGACTCATGACCTTGCTGGCGACCAGGGAGTAGTTGCCCTCCTTGGGGTCGTAGGCGCAGCAGAAGAGCAGGATCTTGTCGATGGTCGTACCGATCTTGCCCTGGGACGACTCGACCAGCCCGAGGCGTAGCGTCTGCGGGTTGAACTGGATGCCGTACATGTAGCGCGCGATGACGCCCTTGGGCGTCGCCATCGCGATGACGGCGGGGTGGTAGTACTGCTTCTTCTCCGGGTCGTAGTTGTACGAGAAGCCGATCGCCTTCGCGAGCTTGTGTACGTCGGCGTCGGTGCCGCGCAGGAACTGCCAGCCGGCGTCCGCACCAGGGCGGCCGTACAGGCGCAGGTAGCGGGCGCGGGTGCGCGTGGAAAGCTCGTTCGACTCGGTCGGGTCGAGGCTGACCGTCAGCACGCGGAACTGATCGCCGGCGCGCCACTCGAGCTGCTTCATGCCCTTGGCGAGCCCGGTGAGCTCGAGGCTGCACAGCATCGGACAGTTCGAGTAGTTGAGCGTGATGATGACCGGGTGTTTGCCGTCGAAATAGTCGCGCAGCTTGACCGCGCGCCCGGTGTTGTCCTTGAACGGCAGATCCAGCGGCAGCGCGCTGCCGAGGTGCTCGGTAACGGCGACGCCGTGGAGCTGCTGGGGCCCGCGTTCCGTGCGATCGCCGATCTGGCTGTCCTTTACGGGGGCGGCCTGGGCCGGCGCCGCGAACGGCGCGACGATCAGCGCCGCGAGCAACGCGACGAACAGCGAGACCGGGACACGAGACTTCATCGCGGCGCGGAGCCTAGCACCGGCGCCGCGGATTTCATTGTCCGCGCGCACGACGCAGGATGACCTCCAGAACGCCGTCGAATGCGTCCCGCATCGCCCACGCCTGCGCGTCCACGTCGGAGAGCTTCTGCGCGTGCTTCCGGCCCGCGGTCAGCGCCTTTTTCGGACCGCTGCACGCGCGCGGGAGCTTGGACTCGAGGTCCTCCGCGGCGCCAGCGTAGATGTGGTAGCACGCCTCCACGTTGCCGTGGTTGTAGAGCGGCGCGCCAATCTTGATCGCGTCGCCGATGCTGTGGACGATGAGCGCGACCGCCTCGGGGCTACAGCCGTCGAGGATCTCCACGGGGTGATGCGGCACATGTCGGGTGATCGGGGCGCGCGCGGGCTCGAGCGCCGCCATCGCCGCGGCGAACAGCATCATCGACACCGGCTGCGGGTGGTCGATGAGCTCCTGAACGTACTTCACCGGCAGCGCGAAATTCAGGTTCTGTCCGCCGCGCAGGATCGCCGTGGCCACGCCGATCACCTCGCCGCGATCGTTGAACAGCGGACCACCGGATGAGCCGGGCGCGATCGGCGCGGAGATCTGCAGCACCTCCAGACCGTCGTCGACGTGACGGACGGCGCTGACCAGGCCGTTCGACACCGTGTCCTCGAGCCCGAGCGGGTGACCGATGGCGACCACGGTGTCGCCCGGCCGGACCTTGTCGCTGTTGCCGAGGGCGAGCACCGGCAGGTGCCGGGCGTCTACGCGAAGGATCGCGAGATCGTGCGAGCGGCTCGCGTTCATGATCTCGATCACCGGCAGCTCGTGCTTGTTGGCGAACACGACCACGATGCGGCGCGCGCCGTTGATGACGTGGAAGTTGGTCGCGATCCAGCCGTCCTCCCGCACCACGAAGCCGCTGCCGAGCCCCTCGGGCGTCCGGACAGTGACCACCGCCGGCGTCGAGTGCGCGGCGATGTCCGCCGGCGACTGCTGCGGAGGCGGGGGAGGGGCCGGGTTCTTGGGTGGGGTCGGCGCGGAAGCGACCGCACCGGCCGCGCCAGCGCGCGTCCCCACGCCGCAGGCGAGGGGTCCGGCGGCAAGCGCCGGGACGACGACACAGATCAGCGGCCAGATCCTCACGAGCCGATGCGCCAAGCCTAGCGCGTGCCGTCGCGTGGCGCGAGCCCGCCGCGCCGCGGTATAACCGCGCCGCGAAAGCCAGGAGATCCCCCGTTCGATGACCAGGAAGCGCGTTTTCTCGGGCGTCCAGCCCACCGGCAAGCTCCACCTTGGAAACTACCTCGGGGCCCTGACCCAGTGGGTCGGCCTGCAGGACAGCTACGAGTGCATCTTCTGCGTCGTGGATCTCCACGCCCTCACCGTGCCGGAGACGGTCGACCCCGAGGAGCTCAAGCGTCACGCGCGCCAGGTCGCCGCGCTGTACGTGGCGAGCGGCATCGATCCGGAGCGCTCCGCGATCTTCGTGCAGTCGCACGTGCGGGAGCACACGGAGCTGACCTGGATCCTCAACTGCGTCGCGCCGCTCGGCTGGCTCGAGCGCATGACGCAGTTCAAGAGCAAGAGCGAGCAGCGCGAGACCGTCGGCACCGGGTTGCTCGACTACCCGGTGCTGATGGCGTCGGACATCCTGCTCTACGACGCCGAGCTCGTCCCGGTCGGTGAAGACCAGAAGCAGCACGTGGAGTTCTGCCGCGATCTGGCGCAGCGCTTCAACGGACTGTTCGGCGGCGTGTTCACCATCCCCGGCGTGATGATGCCGAAGGTCGGCGCGCGCGTGATGGGTTTCGACGACCCGGAGCGCAAGATGAGCAAGAGCGTCGCGGAGACGAACCCGCGTCACGCCGTCGCCCTGCTCGACCCGCCGAAGGCGATCAAGAAGACGATCATGAGCGCGGTCACGGACTCGGGCTGCGAGTTCCGTTTCGATCAGGCGTCAGCCGGCGTCCGCAACTTGATCACGGTGCTCGAGGCGCTGTCCGGCGAGTCGCGCGAGTCGATCGCGACACGCTTCGAAGGCCGCGGCTACGGCTATCTCAAGCAGGACGTGCTGGACGCCGTGATGGCGGCGCTCGAGCCGCTGCAGAAGCGCTACCACGAGATCGCCGACGATCCGGCGACGCTCGACGGTCTGCTCGCGCGGAGCGCGGACCGGGTGCGCCCGATCGCCGCGGCGACCATGCAGCGCGTGCGTGACGCGGTCGGCGTGGGTTGAGGCGACCCGGGCTCAGTTGAACACGATCTCGTCCCACCACGCGGTGGTCGAGGTGTCGTAGTTGAAGAACTGGAGGTTGCTGAGGTTCGAGCCGGTTCCGTACATCGTGCAGCCGCTCTTCTTCAGGACGCCGTCGATGTAGAAATCGTACGTCCGCGTCGTCCAGTCGATGTTGCGAAGCTCGAGGTGGTACCAGGTGTTGACGGTGTACGCCTGGGTCACGGCCGTGCCCGACGGCTGGTAGAGGTACAGCTGGGCGCCAGTGAATGTGAACCACACGAGGTAGTCGCTGGACGAGTAGTCCGAGTAGAACACCGTGGTACCCAGCGTGCCGCTGGACTGGCCGGCTCGCTCCCACCAGCTGATGGTCGTGGGCTTGAGCTGCGCGAACGCGTGCGACACGCCGTCGTAGTAGCCGGCGCTGCCGGTCTTCGCCTGCGTGAAGCTGTGGGCGGTGCCGTTCGCCGCGGTACTGGTCGTCACGCTGCGGGTGTACGTCCCGGTGCCCGCCGTCCATCCGGCGTAGTCGCCGTCCTCGAAGTCCTCGATGAACAGCGCGCTCGCGCACGCGCCCTGCACGCAGTACTCGCTCGTCGTCGTGCAGTCTGTCTCGGCGCCAGTGTAGCCCGAGCCCGCGGCGTTGCAGGTCGCGGTCTTGTTGCCGTCGCAGGCCGGCTGGTTCGGCGTGCATACTTGCGCCTTGCACGAACTGGACGCGGCGTCGCAGTACTGGGTGCTGGTACAGGTCTGGTAGGTGGTCGAGCTCAGGCCGTCGCTCGCGCAGTGCTTCACGACGTTGGCCGCGCAGTAGTAGCTGTTCGGCGCGCAGAGCTGGGTGACGCAGGTGCCCGCCGAGCAGACCTTGCTGCTCGTGGTGCAGTTCGTCCCGCCGCTGGCGTAGCCCGAGCCGTCGGCGTTGCACGTCGTCGCGGTGTTGCCGTTGCACGCGGGCTGCGACGGCGTACACAGCTGCGCCTTGCAGGTCGCGCTCGCGCTGTCGCAATACTGCGTGCTGGTGCAGGTCTGGTAGGTGCTGGCGGTCAGTCCGTCGTTCGCGCACAGCTTGACCACGCCCGCGTCGCAGTATGTGGTGTTCGGCGTGCAGATCTGGGTCTGGCACTGACCCGCCGAGCAGACCTGTCCCGAGCTCGTGCAGTCGACGCCGCCGGACGCGTAGTCCGAGCCGTCGGCGTTGCAGGTCGTGGCGACGCTGCCGTTGCACGCCGGCTGCGCTGGCGTGCAGATGCGCGCCTGGCACGACCCGCTGGTGGCGTCGCAGTACTGGCTCGAGGTGCACGTCGAGTAGTGCGTGGACGAGTCGCCCTTCGGGCTGCACAGGCGGACCTCGTCCGTGCCCTGGCAGAAGGTCTGCCCGGCGTTGCACACGACCGCCGAGCAGGCGCCGGCCACGCACACCTGGGAGCTTTGCGCGCAGTCCTCGATGACGGACTGGCTCAAGCCGTCGGACGAGCACTTCCGCACCTGCTCGCCGAAGCTCGAGCACGAGATCACCGACGGCGAGCAGATCGGGCTCTCGCAGCTCGCGTTGCCGGCGCTCTCGATGCACACGTTGCCGCCGCACGCCTGTGGCGGCAACGTGCTGCTGCCGGTCACGTTGCACGCGACGACGGCGTTGTTCTGGCAAACGGACGTGCCCGGCGTGCACACGTCGTCGAAGCACTTGCCGAGCGAGCAGTACTGGCCCGTCTTGCAGTCGGTGTCGGCGATGCAGTCGACGCAATAGCCCGCCGGCTGGTCGCACAGCTGGCCGTGTGGCGTGCACTGCACGTCGGACTGGCAACCCATGCGGCAGAGCTGGGCCACGCACTTGTCGCCGGGGTTGCAGTCGGCGTCGCCGAGGCACTGTACGCAGCGACCGACGCTGCCGTCGCACACCTGATCGGCGGGACAGTCGAGGCTGTTGGTGCAGGGCGTGAACGGCACGCAGGCGTTCGCGGTGCAGTCGTTGTTGGCCGGACAGTCCGCGGACGTGATGCAGTCGACGCAACGGTGGCTCGCGTCGTCGCACACCTTGTCGCTAGCGCAGTCGAGGCTGTTCTGGCAGGTCGCTCCGGCGTCGCCGGACGTACCCCCGCCGCCGCTCGCGCCGGCCCCGCCGCCGCTGCCGCTCGCGCCGGCCCCGCCGTCGGGCCCGCCTCCCGAACCGTCACCTGAGCCACAGGCGACCACCAGCGCCGCCAGCGGCAGTGCGACCAGCAATGAACGCAAGAAGGCCATGAGTGTTTCCCGGCGCGGAGGATAGCAAAGGACGTATGCTTCGCCCATGCGCCTGATCCCGATGCTCGGTGTCGCCGCTGTGACGCTCGCCGGATGCTCCAGCGCGGAGCCGGTCGCCAGCGGCTTTCCCCACAAGGACCGCGACGCGACTGCGACCGAGCTGCTGTCCGGCCCGGACTGGTACCGCCACGCGGAGCTGTACGAGCTCAACGTGCGCTCGTTTTCCGACTCGGACGGCGACGGCATCGGCGATCTGCCGGGCGTGATCCAGCGCCTGGATTACCTGAAGCAGACCGGCGTCGACGGCATCTGGATGATGCCGATCTACCCGACGCCGTTCGTGGACTCGGGCTACGACGTCGCGGACTACGACGCCATCAACCCGGACTACGGCACCCTCGACGACTTCGACAAGCTCGTCAGCGAGGCCCACTCACGCAATATCCGGGTCATCCTCGATCTCGTGCTCAACCACACCTCGGATCAGCATCCGTGGTTTGTGGAGTCGCGCTCGAGCAAGACCAACCCGAAGGCCAACTGGTACGTGTGGTCCGACACCCAGGGCACGCCCGACAACACCTGCGGTCCGTCGCCGGGCCCCTTCGGCGATTCGGCCTGGACCTTCGACGACACGCGCCAGCAGTACTACTTCCACCGCTTCTATGCCGGACAGCCGGATCTGAACTACCGCGAGCCCCAGGTCGTGAAGGCGACGCTGGACGCGGTTCGCTTCTGGCTCGAGCGCGGCGTCGACGGCTTCCGCTGCGACGTCATCGCCTACCTCTTCGAGAGCGCGAACGGCTGCGATCTCTTGCCCGGGACGAAAGACTACATCCGCCAGCTACGCGCCTTGCTCGACGAGTATCCCAATCGCGCGATGGTGGCCGAGCCGACCGACATCGACAGCACCGCGGGCTACTACGGCAACGGCCACGACATGTTCCACATGACCTTCAACTTCGCCTACGCGTCGTTCTGGGGCCTGTATTTCTCCGGCACCACCGCCGACAGCGTGAAGACGATCTTCACCAAGGCCAAGACCGATTTGCCCGCCGGCGCGCAGATGGCGCTCACCATCGGCTCCCACGATATCTCCCGGGCCTACACCGCCGCCAAGGGCATCCGCTCGCGCATGGAGCGCAGCGCCGTGATCCAGCACACCATGCCGGGCACGCCGTTCGTCTACAACGGCGAGGAGCTCGGGCTCGAGCCCGGCACCCAGAGCGTGGTCGACAGCCGCGACTTCGCGCGCACGCCGATGCTCTGGTCGAGCGGCGCCGGCTACGGTTTCACGACCGGCAAGCCCTGGATCGGCTTCGGTGCCGACGCAGACCAGACCAACCTGGAGGTGGAGCAAGCCGACGACACCAGCATGTACGCCTTCTACAAGGGCCTGATGTCGGTCCGGCGCGGAAGAGCGGCGTTCGGCTCCGGCTCGTTCGACGTCGTCGACGCCGGGGATCCGTCGCTGCTCGTCTACACGCGCGCCGACGCCGACGAGACGTATCTCGTCGCCGTCAGCTTCGACGAGGAAGGCGAGCACCGCGCGACCCTCGCCGGCGTGAAGCCCGCGGCGACGCCCGAGCGCCTGATCGGCGCGGCGACGCTTCGTGGCAGTCCGCCCGCGCTCGTGGTGCCGCCGGGCGGCTACGGCATCTTCCGGATCCGCTGACACCCGCTTGCGACCGATCGCCCAGAAGCGGTCGCGGCCCTGAGAAGTCCCCTGATTTGATTTGCACAGCAAGGGCGCAAGAGCGGAAGGTTCCAGGGACGCGGGGTATTCAGGCGTGAGCTGTCGCACGCCATTTCGCAGGGCGGTGACGTTGACGTTGACGTTGACGTTGACGAGCGAACAGGCAGATGGAGCGGCATCGCGCCCGCGCCCGAATCGGTGGCCGGCTTTCTTCGCCCGAAAATCGGGTGATTTCCATCGCGGACCGGCGTTGAAGCCACGCGCTGCCAACGTCCTGGCGGGGCGGGGCGCGGCGTCCGCGCGCTACGGGCCGACGTTGCTCGTGCTGCCGGACACCAGCGCGCCGACGAAGTCCGGCAGCGTCGTGCCGCTCACGGTCGTCCCGTAGAACGATGCGTTGTCGCCGATCCAGGTGTGGTGCGAGCACGGCGTGTCCGCGCACTGGGCGATGTAGTAGCTGCCGAAATTCGTGTAGGCCTTCATCTGGTCCCGGAGATCGAGCAGCCCCTGCTGGTACTGCTGGGCGCTCAACTGGCCGAAGCTGCAGTTGTTCTGGCCGAACGCCAGGAACGTCCGGATCGTCCCGTCCGCGACGCTCGAGACGAGCGCCAGCTTGCGCTGGGGATACTTCGTGGCCGCGTACGCCAGCAGGTCGGACAGGTAGTTCGACTTGTCCTGGCAGTGGCTGCCGCAGGCCTTGAGGATCGTGTCGTCCATGCCCCACAGCGTGCGGATCTGGTCCTGCAGACACGGCGGGATGTAGGTCGTGCCCATCGGCGGTCCGGAGTCGTCGAGCAAGTCGACGGGTACAGACGCGAAGTACTCCTGGGTCTGCAGGTAGTTCGCCGCCGAGCCGAAGCCGCCGGCGCTCGCGCCCGTCAGCAGCACCTGCGTCGCCGCGGGGAACGTCGGCACGATCCGGTCCAGATACTGCGTCATGTTCGAATAGCCGACGAACTGCTGCGTGCCGGCGACGCTGGGGACGCTGCCGGCCGCGTTGTCGCCGGCGTGCACGTCGCCCGTGCAATAGGGGACGTAGACGTAGTTCCAGTCCTTGAGCGGGTTCTGGGCCTGGCTGCGATCGAAGATGCCGGCGAGCGACCCCTTGCGCGAGTTGAAGTCGCTCTCGCCGAACGTCGACGGGTTGACGCCGCACGTCACGGAGTTGAAGCACGCGCCGCCGCCCTCGAGATAGATGGCGACCTTGGTCGAGGCGCTGTTCAGGTTCACGCCGATGCCGGTGGTGGATCCGTCGCGACAGTGCGCGCCCGCGAACGGCACCCAGGTCCAGGCGTTGTCGGCGGCGCTGATCGGCTGCCCCGTCGCGGGCGAGCCGGCGCTTCCGGCCGCGCCGCTCGCGCCGGCGCTTCCAGCCGCGCCGGCGCTTCCGGCCGCGCCCGCAGCGCTGCCCGCGCTGCCGCCGGTTCCCGCCGCACCGGCGCCGCCCCCGCTACCTCCCGCGGCGGGACTGCCGGTGTCGTCGCTGCCGCCGCACGCGGCCAGCAGGGTGGGGACGACGCACAGGGAGCCAAGAGCGAACCAGGAAGCGATGCGCATGGCGTTTGCGTAACGGCCCGGCGCGCCGCCTGCAAGAGCGGGCCGCGCATTTGGTGAGGCGGTGTAGGGAAGACGCCGGGCTCAGTCCTCGGGGGGTCTTGACCCCCCGCAGCTTGCTTCGCAACTGCTCCCCCCGCCGCCTGCGGCGGGCTCGCTCCGCTCGCTTCGAGCGTGAGCAATGCTCACGCTCTTTCAGTCCGGGCTCGAGGGCTGCGCGCGCGCCGGCCGGCGTCGCGGGCGCCCGCCCGGCGGGGTTCCGCGTCGGACCAGCAAGGGCCCGAGGTAGCGGCCGGTGAAGGAGCGCTTGTCGACGGCGACAACTTCGGGCGTGCCCGTCGCGACCACCAGGCCGCCGTCGGGGCCGCCCTCGGGGCCGAGATCGATCACCCAGTCGGCGCACTTGATGACGTCCAGGTTGTGCTCGATGACGACCACGCTGTTACCGGCGTCGACCAGTCGCTGCAGCACGCCGAGCAACTTCTTCACGTCGTCGAAGTGCAGGCCCGTCGTGGGCTCGTCGAGGATGTAGAGCGTGCGGCCGGTGGCGCGGCGCGAGAGCTCGCGCGCGAGCTTGATGCGCTGCGCCTCGCCGCCGCTGAGCGTCGGCGACGGCTGGCCGAGGTGCAGGTAGTCCACGCCGACCTCGGCCAGCACGCGCAGCGGAGCGGCGACCTTGGGGTGGGCGGAGAACAGATCCAGGGCCTCGGCGACGGTGAGGTCGAGCACGTCGGCGATGCTCTTCTGCCGGTACGTGACGGCGAGCGTGGCCTCGTTGAAGCGGCGGCCCTGGCACTGCTCGCAGCGCACGTAGACGTCCGGCAGGAAATGCATCTCGACGGTGCGCACGCCGTCGCCCTCGCACGCCTCGCAGCGCCCGCCCTTGACGTTGAACGAGAAGCGCCCGGCGTTGAAGCCGTGCATGCGCGCCTCGGGCAGCTGGGCGAACACCTGCCGGATCGCGTCGAAGACCTTGATGTAGGTCGCCGGGTTGCTGCGCGGCGTGCGGCCGATCGGACGCTGGTCGATGTCGATGACCTTGTCGATTTGACCGACGCCGGTGAGCGCGCGGTGTCGGCCGACGCGCTGCTCGGAGTCGTGCAGGCGCTGGGCGAGGGCGGGGTACAGGATGTCGTTGACGAGCGTCGACTTGCCCGCGCCGGACACGCCGGTGACGGCGACCAGCACGCCCAGCGGGAACTCGACGTCGATGTCCTTCAGGTTGTTCTCCGCGGCGCCCTCGACGGTGATGGCGCCGGTGGGCTGCCGCCGCCGCGAGGGCGGCTCGACGCGCTCGCGGCCGGCGAGATACGCGCCGGTGAGCGAGCGCTTGTTCGACTCCAGCGACGCTGGCGTGCCCGCGTGGACGATGCGGCCGCCGCGCACGCCCGCGCCGGGGCCGAAATCGATCACGTGGTCGGCCTCGCGGATCGTCTCCTCGTCGTGCTCGACGACGATCACGGTGTTGCCGATGTCGCGCATGCGCGCGAGCGTCGACAGCAGGCGTCGGTTGTCGCGCTGGTGGAGCCCGATGCTGGGCTCGTCGAGGATGTAGATCACGCCGGTCAGATCCGAGCCGACCTGGCTCGCCAGGCGGATGCGCTGCGACTCGCCGCCGGACAGCGTCGGTCCTGCGCGGTCCAGCGACAGGTAGCCGAGCCCGACGGCGGCGAGGAAGTCGAGACGGCTGGTGATCTCCTTGAGCACCTCGCGGGCGATCTCGCGCGCCTCGCCCTCGAGACGCAGCTCGCGGAAGAACACCAGCGCGTCGGTGACGGTGAGCCCCAGCACGTCGACGATGGTGCGGTCGCCAACGCGGACCGCGGCGCTCTCCGGGCGCAGGCGCGTGCCGCTGCAGGCCGAGCACGGACGATCGCCCATGAAGCGCGCGTACCAGCGCTTCGCTCCGTCGGATCGCGTCTGCGAGAACCGACGCATCAGACGCGGCAGCACGCCTTCCCACTCGATCTCGAACTCGCCCTTGCCGCTGCCGCCCTTCCAGCGGACCTTGAACGGCTTGCCGGGCAGGCCGTGGAGCAGCGTCTGGCGCTGCTTCGCGGGGAGCTTCGCGAAGGGCACACGCGGGTCGATGCCCAGGTGCTTGACGATCTGGCCGCGGAAGCCGTGGGCCCAGCCGGTCTTCTTCGATACATCCACGCCCCACGACGCGATCGCGCCTTCGATCCAGGCTGAGCGAGCTGTCGGGCACGACCCGATCGGGATCGATCTCGACGCGCATGCCGAGGCCGTTGCAGGCCGGACACATGCCCTGGGGCGCGTTGAAGCTGAACGCCTGGGGCGTCAGCTCGGGATACGAGATGCCGCAGTCGGGGCAGGCGAGGTTCTCGGAGAAGGTCCGGTCCGGCGCGCCGTCGCGGGTGACGATCAGCTGGCCGCCGCCCTTGGCGAGGGCCGTCTCCACCGAGCCGGTGACGCGAGCGACCAGGCCCTTCTTCACCACGATCCGATCGACGACTGCGTCGACGTGGTGCTTCTTCTTCTTGTCGAGCGCCTCGAGCCCCGCGCTCTCGACCACGTGCCCGTCGACGCGCAGACGCACGAAGCCGTCGCGGCGCGCCTGCTCGAGCAGCTCCCGGTGCTCGCCCTTGCGGTTGACGAGCAGCGGCGCGAAGACCACAAGCTTCGTGCCCTCCGGTGCGGCGAGGATCTCCTTGGCGATCTGCTGCGCGGTCTGGCCCGCGACCGGTCGCCCGCAGCGGTGGCAGTGCTGCGCGCCGACGCGCGCGTAGAGCAGGCGCAGATAGTCGGCGATCTCCGTGATGGTGCCGACGGTGCTGCGCGGGTTCGTGCCGGTCGTCTTCTGCTCGATGCTGATGGTCGGCGAGAGCCCGCGGATCGTGTCGTAGCGCGGCTTGTCCATCCGCCCGAGGAACTGGCGCGCGTAGGCCGACAGGCTCTCCACGTAGCGGCGCTGCCCCTCGGCGTAGATGGTGTCGAAGGCGAGCGACGACTTGCCGGAGCCGGACACGCCGGTGAACACCACGAGACGCTTCTTCGGGACCTTGACGTCGACGCCCTTGAGGTTGTGCTCGCGCGCGCCCTTGACGAGGATGTGGTCGAGTTCCAAGGCGCGGCAAGCTAGCACACCGCTCACGGCGAAGACGGCAGCCGGAGTGCGCGGATCACGTCGGGCGCCGCGCCTTGGTCGATCCATACCGACACATCGGTGGCAGCATGTCCCACGCTCCAGGGCGCCGGCGCGGCGGCGGCGAGCAGGCTGCCGTCGCGCGGCTCGATCCACACCCGCCGCGCGCCGGAGACGAGCACCACGCGGTCGCCTTGCACCGAGAGCCGGCTCCAGGGCAGCCGATACTGGAAGCGCACGCTGGCGTCTTCGGCGATCAACGCGATCACGTCGCGGCCGGCGTTCTCCACCAACAGCCCGGCCGCGAGCGGCCGGATCCGGCTCGTTCCCTCCGGCAGCGCGAAGCGCCCGATCGACGTGCCCGTGGTGCTGAACCACTCCACCGTGCCGACCGCACCCGGCGCGATCGCCCGCGTCGGCTCGTTTTCGATCAGCGCCAGCCCGCGCGCCCGCGCCGTCCACAGCGCGGCGCCGGAGCGGGCGTCCACGAGCGTCACGTCGGCGCACGACTGCACCAGCGCGGCGCGTTCGTGTCCCGGCGGCCCGGGGACGGAGCGGACGCGCGCGGCGTCGCCGCACGCCGCGGCGCCGGTGATCGCCCGCTCGAAGACCACGCGCCCCGTCGCGCGCTCGATGCGCACCAGGCTGCTGGTCGCGGCGGGCGTCACCGCCAGGCTCGCGAACAGCGATCCGTCCGCGTCGGCGTCGAGAAGATCCACCACCTGGCCGGTCACCGGGTGTCGCCACAGCGTGCCCGTCGCCGACAAGCCGATCAGCTGCGCCGTGCCGTCCTTCAAGAAGCTCGCCGTGGCGACGCCGCTCGATAGCTCGTGCAGCGCCACCGTGTTGCGGCACACGCCGCCAGGGCGTCCCCTGAAGTCGCGCGTCGCCGTGAGCGAGCCAGCGACGGGCGCGCCGAGCCGCTTGCCGGTGAGCGCGTCGAGGATCGAGACCTCGCAGCGATCGCGATCGACGAGCTCGAGGCCGCCGTGCTCGCCGCGCTCGAGATCCACGGAAGCGGCGATCGTGCGGTGCTCGAGCAGCTTGCCCGTCGCCGGATCGAGCCGGACCAGCACGCGCCGATCGCGCGCGTCCGTACCCTGCACGGCGAGGAAGCCCGCGCCGTCCTGCGTACCGGCGGCCAGCGCGCGCCAGCGCTCGCCGTTCGCGGCGCGACGCGTCCAACGCCGCTTGCCCGTGTCCGCGTCCACCAGCTCGACGCCGCGCTCGTCCGGCAGTGCCGCGATCGCCGCGCGCCCGGACGGCGCGCGCACCGCCTCGACCCGCGCGGACGCCGGCACGCTCCACAGCTCCGTCGGCGCGGCGAGCGTCGCCACGTCCACGGGCTCCGGCTCGAGCACGACGCGCGCGATCGCCGGCTCGGGTGGCTTCGCCGGCGCGGCCGGCGGCGCGGGCCGCGGCGCCGGCACTTCGATGCGCGGCGTCGCCGACGGGGCTGCGGCGGCGCATGCCGCGACGAGCAGCGCGGCGACGGGCGCGGCGCGGTGGGTCAAGCCTCGGGCGCCGCTTCGCCACGCCGGGTGTGCCCGGCGATCGGGTACGGCGCCTGCGGGCGCGGTCCGGGCGCGCCCGTGGCTTGGCGCCCGTCGACGCCGACGCGCTCGACGTCGGGATGCATACCGGAAGCATGGGCCCGGGTCGGAGCCGCGTCGAGCGGAACCCGGGCCCTCGATCCGCTCATCGATTGAAGCTGACGCCGCGCAGGCCGCGCCACGACGAGTTCTGGTAGCCTCCGGGGAGCTGGGAGCAAAGCATGGGGCGAACGTGCGTTGCAGGTCTCGCTGCGGCTGCACTGGCAGTCGTGTGCGGCTGTGGGGGCGAGCGCTCGATCGCGCCGGCGGACGGAGGCGTTCCGCCGTTGTCCGAGCGCGTCGCTCGGGTGAGCGAGCTGCGGGCGCGCTTCGGCGTGCTCCGCGCGACGCTCGCTGCCGGGGCGACCGCGCGCGTCACCGTGGCGGCGGATCGGCCCGCGGATTTCGCCGTCGCGGACATCCGGAGCGGCATGCGCGCGCGCATCGTGCTGCTCGGCACGACGCCGGTCGCCGGCGAGCCGGTCGGCGACGTCCTGATCCATCGCGCCGCGCTCGCCGGGAGCGATGTGCTGTCGCGCGCGGGCGCCGACGGCGCGGAGGATCTCGTGGCGTTCGAGCGCGCCCCGGCGCTCGAACGCGTGCGCTACCGCCTGGAGCTCGAGCACGGCGTGGCCGGGCTGCGGCTGGTGGCCGGCTCGCTCGAGCTGCTCGACGCCGAGGGCACGCCGCGGCTGCGGATGCGCCGTCCGGTGTTGCTCGACGAGCACGGCGTCGCGACGCCCGCGGACGTGGCCGTGGATGGCTGCGCCGTGTCCCGCGATCCGCGCGCGCCGTGGCATCGACCCGTGACAGCTCCCGGCGGCGCGACCTGCACGCTGCGCGTCGATTGGTCGGGGCGTGGCGTGCGCTACCCGGCGCTGCTCGATCCGGCCTGGGGCACGACCGGCAGCATGGCGGTCGTGCGCTACAACCACACGGCGACGCTGCTCGGAAACGGCAAGGTGCTGGTCGCGGGCGGGTCCGCGCTGACCGCGCTGTCGAGCGCCGAGCTGTACGATCCGCCGACCGGCAGCTTCGCGGCGACCGGCTCCATGTCCGGCGCTCGCAACAACCACACGGCGACGCTGCTCGTGGATGGTCGCGTGCTCGCCGTGGGCGGCGGGCTGGTCTCCGAGCGCATGAGCGCCGAGACGTACGACGCCACGACCGGCAGCTGGACGCTCACGGGTCCGCTCTCCGGCCGACATGCGGGCCACACGGCGCTGCGGCTCGCCGACGGCCGGGTGCTGGTCGCGGGCGACAACACCGAGTCCAAGGTCGAGATCTTCGACCCGGCGGGCGGCGCCAACGGGACCTGGAGCACGGTCGCGCCCGCAGCCACCGCGCGCAACCACCCGGCCAGCGCGCTGCTGTACGACGGGCGCGCGTGGCTGGTCGGCGGAGAAGACGGCTCGCAGCGCTTCTCGAGCACGGAGATCTACGACCCGACCGCGGACTCGTGGGCGGCGGGGCCGAGCTTGAACTTCAAGCACACGCGGGCTGCGACGCAGACGCTCGCCGACGGCCGCATCGTCGTGTTCGGCAGCGACACGACGGCGGACGGCCCGCTGGGGCTGGCGGAGCTCGCCACCATCTCGTCGGTCCAGGTCAGCATCGTACCGACGCTGGCGATCGACGTGGGCTACTGGTACCCGAACCTCGCGTTGCTAGACGACGGCACGCTGCTGGTCGCGGACACCGCGATCCTCGACCCGACCCAGGGCACCTGGAAGACGTTCACCAAGGCGTCGAGCGGCGTCACCGGCTCGCGCTGGTTTACCACCACGAAGCTGCCGGACGGGACGGTGCTGAAAGTCGGCGGTTTCGACGGGAACAACGCTGTCGCCGGCGCGGAGCTGTACGGCCCGCTCGCCAACGGCCAGCCGTGCTTGAACGCGGGCGACTGCGCGAGCGGCTTCTGCGTCGACGACGTGTGCTGCGACACGCTCTGCGACGGCGCGTGCATGGCGTGCAGCGCCAGCACGGGCTCGTCCACCGGTCCCCCCGGCACGTGCTCGCCGCTGCAGGCCGCCGAGTTCGACTCGCTGTGCGCGAACGCGGGCAACGGCTTCTGCGGCTTCGACGGCCAGTGCACAGCGCAGGGCACGTGCCGCTACAAGGACGCAGGCAGCGCGTGCGGGCAACAGGCGTGCAAGGACGCGACCACGGCGTACGCACCGGACGCGTGCGACGGCGCCGGCGCCTGCGCAGCCGCCACGGCGACCGTCGCCTGCAGCCCCGGCAGCTGCCAGAACGGGCTGTGTCTGCAGCAGTGCAACGGTGACGGCGACTGCGACGCGAGCGCGTACTGCGACAGCCCGACCAACTTCCATTGCACGCCGGACCAGCCGGCCGGCAACCCGTGCACGCGCGACGAGATGTGCGTCTCGGGTCACTGTGCCGACGGCGTGTGTTGCGACACGACCTGCACCGGCTCGTGCCAGGCGTGCGATCTGCCCGGCACCACCGGCACGTGCTCGCCGGTGCCGGATGGCATGGATCCGCACGGCGAGTGCTCGGACAGCGGCGCAGGCTGCGACGACGACGGCTATTGCGACGGGCAGAGCGCGTGCCGCAAGTACGCGAAGAAGAGCGACGGCAGCTGCGACATCGGGGGCTGCAGCGCAGACGCGGATTGCCAGAGCGGGCACTGCATCGACGGCATCTGCTGCGATGGCGCCTGCGACGGCCAGTGCGAGTCGTGCCACAATCAGCTGACCGGCGCTGTCGAGGGACGCTGCGCGGCCGTGAAGTACGGCACCGACCCGGGCGGAGACTGCAAGAACGCCAGCGGCGCGGACCAGTGCAAGGGTCCGCTGGTGTGCTCGGCCGATCGAACCTGCATCTGTAGCGACTCGCTTCCGGGCTGCGTCGGCAACACGCTCGTGGACGGCGCGACCGGGCAGGAGACGAAGTGCGATCCGTACATCTGCGACTCGGCGGCGCATCAGTGTCGCGTGCAGTGCTCGAGCAGCGACGATTGCGTCGCCGGATCCATCTGCGACGTGCAGCAGGGCGACGGCGTGTGCACGGTCGTCGGCGCGCAAGGCGCTGCCGACGACGGCGGCTGCGGGTGCCGCGTCACCGGGCGCTCGAAGCCCGCCGGCGGCGCGCTCGCGTGGCTCTCGATCGCGGCGTTCGCGCTCGCGCGCCGCAAGCGGCGGAGGCAAGCATGATATCGAGATGGACGCGGCTGTGGATCGCCGCACTCCCGCTGCTCGCCGCGGGCGCGTGCAGCTCCGGGGATTCGTCCGGCGGCGGCGGGGCCGGCAGCGGCGGCGCGGGCGGCAGCGACGGCGGGCACCGATCGCTCGACTGCCCGCTGTTTTGCCAGGCGTTGATCCAGCCACAGTGCCCGATGGGCCCGAGCTTCGACGAGTGCGGCAAGCTGTGCACGCTGCTCCTGACGCTGACCGACTGCCCGTCGGTGCAGCCGATGATCGACTGCGGCGGCGCAGCGCCGCGGTTCCACTGCGATCCGGCGAAAGGCGAACCGCTTCTGACGGGCTGCGAGACCGAGCAGCAGGCCGTGAGCGCGTGCGTCGACGCGGCCGACGCGGGAAAGGACTGATCCGCTCGCCCGACTGGATGCCGGTCCGGCGCGGAACCGGGCGGTCCGTGATACGGATCGCGAATGCGTTGGCGAATCGTGCTCGGGGGGGCGCTGGTGATCGCGGCGACCACCGCCGGCTGCGGCGGCGACGGTGAAAGCACGGCGGGCGCCGGGGGAACGAGTGGCGCGGCGGCAGCCGGGGCGGCGGCCGGAGACGGCGGCGGCGCCGCCGGTTGGCCGGGTTCCGGCGGTGCAGGCGGCAGCGCCGGTACGAGCGGCAGCGCCGGCACGAGCGGCGGCGCCGGCACGAGCGGCGGCGCCGGCACGAGCGGCAGCGCCGGCACGAGCGCGTGCGATCCGGGCGGCGCGACCGGCGCCGTCGGTGGCCCGCCGGCAGACTGGAGCTGGGATCCGTGCTCCGCGCCGCCGCCGGCTGGTTACAACGTCATCCAGGGTACGAGCGGCCCGGACAACTTGACCGGTACCGCGGGCAACGACTTCATCATCGGCGGCGACGGCGACGACACGATCCACGCGCTCGGCGGCGACGACATCGTGTGCGGCGGCAACGGCGAGGACACGATCTACGGCGGCGCCGGCAACGACTTTATCGACGGCGGGGCGCACAACGACGTGATCTTCGGCGACGACGGCAACCTGACCGGCGGCGGCGACGACGTGATCTTCGGCCGCGCCGGCAGCGACACCATCCACGGCGAGGGCGGCAACGACCGGATCTACGGCGGCATCCTCGACGACACGCTGTACGGCGACGATGGCGACGACCTGATCATCGGCGGGCACGGCAGCGACCACATGCATGGCGGCGCCGGCAACGATTGGCTGCGTGGCGACACGGGGCGCGACGAGTTCGTCGGCGGCGCGGGGCAAGACACGGCGAGCTTCGCGACCGCGACGCCGCCAGGGCAGGGCGGGGGCGTGGACGGCGTCGCCGTCGACACCAACGCGATCTACGACTACGCCGAGATCAAGGCGCTCAACCAGACCAACGTGAAGGCCGGCCGGGCCCAGGGCGACGGCACACCGGAACCGCTGGTCGGGATCGAGGAGGTCGTGGGCTCGCCGTTCTCCGACAGCTTCACCGGGCCGGGTACGTTCGCGAGCGGCTACGGCGACAGCGTGTGCTCGCCGCTGACGTTGCCCTACGTCTTCGTGGACGCCCGCAAGGCCGCGGCGTCGGCCATCACCGACGTCGGGCTGGTCGTGCTCGGCAGCAAGGGCGACGACGATCTGACGCTCTCCGCAGCGAACGGCAGCGTGGTAGTGACCGCCAACAACGGCGCGACGCTCGCGGCGGGCCCGAACTGCGCGTCCACGCAGCCGAACGTGGTCACGTGCGCGATCCCCGCGACCTTGAGCTACGTGCTGGCGTGGGGTGACGATGGCAACGACCGCATCACCATGGGCACGACCGGGTGGCCAAACGTCATGACCGCCACGCTCGACGGCGGTCCGGGTGACGACGTGCTCGTCGGCAGCCGGGGCGAGGACGTGATGCTCGCCGGCGAGACCGGCCACGACGAGCTGCACGGCGGCGACGGGGACGACGCGCTGATCAGCGAGGCCGTGAACGGCAACACCGACGGCGACAAGCTGTACGGCGAGGGCGGCAACGACCAGCTCGTGACGGACTACCCGTGCGGCGGCCACTACTACAGCGGCGGACCGGGCATCGACATCGCAGGCTTCGCCCGCGCCGGCAACCTGCCGATCCGCGCGCAGCTCGCGGGCGCCGCGAGCAATCAGGCCGCCTACGACGGCCACGCGCTCAGCTACAACTCGAGCACCGGGACGAACGACTGCGGCCAGGCGTCGTGGACGACCTTCGACCCCGCCGGCGATCTCGAGGTGCTCGAGGGCGCGGCGGGCAACGACGAGCTCTGGGGCAACAACGACCGCAACATCATCTGGGGACGCGACGGCGACGACAAGATCTGGGGGCTCGACGGCAACGACGAGCTCTGGGGCGACACGGGCAACGACACGATCTACGCAGGCATCGGCGCGGACACCGTCTACGGCGGCGACGGCGTCGACCACATCTACGCCAAGGACGGCGAGAAGGACCGGAGCTTGAGCTGCGGCGCCGGTGGCGGCGTGCTCGAGACGTACGACAGCGTGGATCTCTCGATCCAGAGCGGTTGCACCTATCAATAGCGACGCCGGGATCCCGAGGTTCCGCGCCGGACCGGCAAACCAGCGGCCTGGATGTGGATCGCGGCGGGACCATAGGGAAATGCAACGGCGGTCCGGGCCCGTTGACGCGGGGCCCGGGAGCGCCGAGACTGCGTCCCGTTGCTGCCGAGGGCCCCCATGCGTAGAGTCGTCGTACTATTGTCCGCGCTCTTCGCGCTTTGCCTCGCGGCGAAGGCGCGCGCCGACAACACCGCGGTGTTGCACCCGGTCGCGGATACATCGATCTGGAGCGAGAACCAGAACTCGGACGGCGCCGGTACGTCGCTGTTCATGGGCAAGTCGAACGGCGGCGCCATCCGCCGGATCTTGATCCGCTTCGATCTCTCGACGATCCCCGCCGGATCCACGATCACCGGCGCGTCGATGACGATGAACGTGACGAAGGTGCCCGACACCGCGCCGATCACCGCCTACGCGTACATGTACCGGGTCACGCAGCCCTGGGGCGAGAGCTCGTCGAACGCCGCCACCGGCACCGGTGCCGCGCCGGCGACGAACGACGCGACGTGGAGCTACCGCTATTATTCTTCCACGGGCTGGAGCACCGCCGGCGGCTCGAACACCGCCACCGGATCGGCCTGGGGTTACGCCGGCTACGGCTATATCAACGGCACGCTCGGCGTGAAGACGTTCTACATCAACGCCACGGACATCTCGCACTTCGTCAATGGCACGTACGCGAACTACGGCTGGCTGATCGTCGACGAGAGCGCGAACAAGACGGCCCGCAAGTACGACTCGCGCACCGGCGGGACGCCCCCGACGCTGACGATCACCTACAAGTACCCGCAAGGGCATTCGTGCGCGGCGGGGAGCCAGTGCTCGACGGGATATTGCACCAACGGCGCCTGCTGCAACGTCAACGCGTGTTCCGCTGCTGGCGAGTGCTACACCGCCGGCACCTGCCAGGTCGGTTCGGGCACCTGTTCCAACCCGCCGAAGAGCAACGGCGTGGCGTGCTCCAGCGACGGCAACAACTGCACGGTCGACCAATGCAACGGCTCCGGCGCCTGCACCCACCCCGCCGGCAACAGCGGCGCCGCGTGCCCCGACGACGGCAACGAGTGCACCAGCGACACGTGCAACGGCGTGAGCACGGCATGCCAGCACCCGAACAAGGGTTCCGGCACCGCGTGTACGGCCGACAGCGACCCGTGCACGCTCGACCAGTGCAACGGCTCCGGCGCTTGCACCCACCCGGCGGGCAACAACGGCGCCGTGTGCAACGACGGCGACGCCTGCACGCTGACCGACAAGTGCGCTGCCGGCGTCTGCGCCGGGACGCCGATCGTCTGCACCGCAAGCGATCAGTGCCACGTGGCCGGCACGTGCAGCGGCGGCACCTGCTCGAATCCGCCGGCCCCGCTCGGGACGGGCTGCACGGCGGACTCGAACCCGTGCACGCTCGACCAGTGCAACGGCTCCGGCGCTTGCACCCACCCGGCGGGCAACGCCGGCGCCCAGTGCAGCGGCCCCAGCTGCGCGTGCGGCGGCGGCGGTTGCACGGCGACCCTCGCGTCTACCTGCAACGGCAGCTCCACGAGCTGCCCGGCGGCGTCGCAGGTGAGCTGCGGCGGCGCGTTGTGCAGCGGCAACGTGTGTGCGGGCGGCTGCGGCGTGGATACGGATTGCCTGAGTGGGTACTTCTGCCTCGGCGGCGCGTGCACGGCCAAATACGCCAACGGCGTCGTCTGCGGCGGGTCCAACTACTGCAGCAGCGGGAACTGCGTCGACAACTACTGCTGCAACACGGCGTGCGCCGGTGGCGGCAGCGATTGCCAGGCGTGCAACGTCGCAGGCAAGCATGGCACGTGCTCGCCGATCCCGGCGAACACCCTGTGCCGCGCGGCTGCTTCCGGCGGCTGCGACGCGAACGACTACTGCAACGGGTCGAGCAGCGCATGCACCGACGTCAAGCAAGCGGCAGGGTCGACGTGTCGCGCGTCCGCCGGGAGCTGCGACATCGTGGAGACGTGTGACGGCAGCTCCAACAACTGCCCCGGGGACAGCTTCAAGAACTCGAGCACGAGTTGCCGCGCCGCGACCTGCACGGCGGGCGTCCAGACGAACCCGGCCAGCTGCCCCGGCAACGGCGCCCAGTGCCCCGCGATCGTCACGAAGAACTGTGCGCCCTACGTGTGCGGCGCTACGGCGTGCAAGACGTCCTGCTCCGGCGACGGCGATTGCTCCACCGGCAACTGGTGCGACGCCGGGACTTGCGTTGCCAAGTACAGCAACGGCGTCGCCTGTGGCGCCTCGAACTCGTGCCAGTCCGCTCACTGCGTCGACGGCGTGTGCTGCAACCAGGCGTGCAGCGGCCAATGCCAGGCCTGCGACGTCCAGGGCAGCACCGGCACGTGCACCGCCGTGAACGGCGACCCGCACGGGACGCGCGCCGCGTGTGCCTCCGACGGCAGCGTGTGCTCGGGCGCGTGCAACGGCAGCCTGACCACGGCCTGTACCTATCCGGGCAGCTCGACCTCGTGCCGCGCCGCCAGCTGCACCAGCGGCGTGGCGACCGTAGCGGCGAGCTGCCAGGGAGCGGGCACGTGCCCCGCGAAGCAGACGGTGACCTGCGACCCGTTCGTGTGCGGCGCGACGGCGTGTCTCGGCAACTGTGCGGGTGACGTGGACTGCATCGCCGGCGACTACTGCGCCGGCGGTGTGTGCAAGCCGCGTATCGACGCCGGCCAGGCGTGCGCGGCCGACCACGAGTGCAACAGCCAGTACTGCGTGGATGGCGTGTGCTGCAACACCAGCTGCAAGGGCCAGTGCGAGGCGTGCGACGTCTCGGGGAGCGCGGGCACGTGTACGGCGGTCAACGGCGCGCCGCACGGCCCACGTCCGGCGTGCATCGGCGATGGTTCGACGTGCGACGGCGTGTGCGACGGCAGCAACACGTCGTCGTGCGCCTATCCCGGCGCCGGCAAGGTGTGCCGACAAGCGAGCTGCACCACCGGGACGGCGACGCTGATCGCCTTCTGCAACGGGACGGGCGTGTGCCCGCCGTTGCAGCAGCAGGCGTGCGCACCGTTCACGTGCGGCACGACGATGTGCGCCGGCGAGTGCCAGGTCGACGGCGACTGCGGGTTCGACGAGTTCTGTTCGGGCGGTCTGTGCAAGCAGCGGCTGGACAACGGCCAGGCCTGCGACGGCGACGTGCAGTGCAAGAGCAGCCTGTGCGTCGACGGCTCGTGCTGCAACGAAGCGTGCACCGGCCAGTGCGAGGCGTGCGACGTCCCCGGCAAGCTGGGCACGTGCTCGGCGGTGGTCGGCAATCCAGAGGGCGTCCGGGCGCCGTGCAACAGCGACGGAAGCGCGTGCGGCGGAAGCTGCGACGGCATCGCCCGCACCGGTTGCACCTACCCGGGGGCGGCGACGGCCTGCCGCGCCGCGGCCTGTAGCAGCAACGTGGCGGTCCTCGGGGCAAGCTGCAACGGCACGGGCTCGTGTCCGCCGGCGCTGGGCGTCTCCTGCACGCCGAAGACGTGCTCCGGAACGAAGTGCGGCGGCGGGTGTTCCGCGGACACCGACTGCGCGACGGGCAAGTTCTGCGCGGCCGGCGTGTGCATCACGAAGAGCGCGCAAGGCGATCAGTGCGACCAGGACTCCCAGTGCCAGAGCGGTCACTGCGTGGACAATTTCTGCTGCGACGTCGCGTGCAGCGGCCAGTGCCAGGCGTGTGACGTGCCGCCGTCGCTCGGCACGTGCACGACGCTGAAGAGCGGTCAGCCGCACGGCGGGCGTCCCGCGTGCTCGGGCACCGGGCTCTGCGTTGGAACCTGCGACGGCACCAGCGCCACGGCGTGCACGCTGCCCGACTCGACGGTGACGTGCGGCGCCGCCGCCTGCACCGGCGGCGTCGTGGTGTCGGCGGCGGCGTGCAACGGCGCGGGCGTCTGCCTGCCGCCCGCGTTCACGAACTGCGCGCCGTACGCTTGCTCGGGCACCAGCTGCCTGTCGTCCTGCACGGCGGCCAGCGACTGCGCGCTCGGCTACGACTGCGTGGGCGGAGCGTGCGTTCCGGCCACGACGACGGACGCGGGGGCGGCGGGCGCTGCCGGCGCGGCGGGCGCTGCCGGTGCGGCGGGCGCTGCCGACGCGGGCCTGGACGGCAGCGCCGGCAGCACGCTCGACGCCAGCGCCGGAGCGAGTGGCAGCTCCGGGAGCTCCGGAACGGGCGGCACCGGCGGAACCTCGGGTAGCGGCGGCACCGGCGGAACCGGCGCTACGACAGGCGGCACCGGCGGCACCGGCGGCACGGGTGTCGATGCCGGACCGGACGCCGGCAAGACCGGCGGCGCCGCCGACGACGGCAGCTGCGGCTGCCGCGCGCCGGGACGCGGCAGTCCCGGCGGCGGAGGGGTCGCCCTGTTCGGCCTGCTCGGCGCGGTCGCGATCGCATCGCGCCGCCGTCGGCGTCGCCGCGACGCGCGCGCAGCATGACGAAGACGCAGCGGAACGTGATCGCGGCGGCGGGCGTCGCCGCGCTGGCGGCCGCCACCTACCTGGGCCTGCGCGCGCGCTCGGCACCCCGCGCGCCGACGCCGCCAGACGCCAGCGCGCGCTCGGTAGCGCGGGGCGGCGACGAGCCCGGCCAGCGGCCGCCCGCGCCGCCGCCGCCGCCCAGCATGGTCCCGCCGGGCGCGCCTACGCCGCCCTCGGATCCGTCCGCGATGAAGGCGGCCACGAGCAAGGCGATCGACGCATTCCTGGCGCGAACGCACTATCCCCCGGAGTCGCGTCCGGCCTCCGAGTCGCCGCCGCACGTCTTCAGCAACGTCGCGCCCGAAGCGGAGCGCTCGTACGGCGCGGGCAAGCCGGTCGTCAGGCAGAGCCAGGACCAGATGTTCGTGACCGGCGGCATGGTCGCAACGGCCACGTTCACGGTCCTCGTCGACGGGCAGCCGCACGCGGTCGACTCGTCGTCGGCGATCATCACGACCAAGGACGGAACCGTCGGCAAGGCGGTGTTCAAGGACGACGGCGTGGCGCCCGACGTCGCGGCCAACGACGACACGTACACGGCCGCCGTCGCGTTCCCCGCGGACAAGCTGGGCGACACCACTGGCCGGGTCATGCTGAACGTCACCGTCCACGTCGGACAGGACCAACTGCCGGTCGATTTCGGTTTCACGGCGACGGGCAAGCCGCCGGCGCGCTTCACCGGCAAGATCATCGACAAGCAAGCGGGCGGCTCGCTGGCGCTCTACGTCGACGTCGACGTCGAGCAGCCCGGCCCGTATTCCTTCGTGGCCGTGGCCAACGACGCCACCGGCAAGCCCGTGGCCCGGATGACGAAGTCCGCGACGCTCGAAGCGGGTAAGCAACAGGTCGAGCTGTTGGCGTTCGGGAAGCTCCTGCGCGATACGAACGCCAGGACGCCGCTCGTGATCGAGCGCATCGACGGGTGGCGGCTCGCGGTGGACGGCCCGGGCCCGGAGCGCCAGATGATGCTCCCGGCCACGGGAACGTACCGGACCCGCAGCTACGCGCTCGACGCGTTTTCCGACGCCGACTGGGACTCGCCGGAAAAGCAGAAGCAGCTCGAGCGCATGCGCGCCGGCCCGCCGAAGAGCCAGCGTTAACGGCGCGGCGCTACCAGGCGCCGGAGCGCGCCCAGCGCAACGACGAAGAGCACGATCGCGATGGCGAACAGCGGCAGCGTCTGCGTTGCCAGTGCAGGCGGCGCGCCGGACGAGAGCGCGCCGCGCAGGCCGTCCACCGCGAGCGACAGCGGATTCACGCGGGCCACGGCGGCCAGCGCCGGCGGCATGTGCGCGGCGGGCACGAGCGCGGTACTCGAGAACAAGAGCGGCATGTTCACGAGATGAACGAACACGGCCATGCTCTCCGGCCGGCGCGCCGTCAGGGCGATGGCACAGGACAGGCTGCCGAGCGCCGCCCCGAACAAGGCGAGCCCGAGCACGGCCAGCGGCACACTGCCCGGCGACGGCGCGAGGTGCGCGCCGAGGAGCACGCCCACCAGCAGCACGCCGAGCGCCTGCACGAGCAGCCTGAGCACGTCCGCGCCGAGCTTGCCCGCCAGGATCCACGGTCGCGCCGAAGGGGCCCGCAACATGCGCATCAAGAAGCCGGTCTGCATGTCGCGGATCAGCTCCACGCCGCACTGGGACGCACCGAACAGCACCGTCATCGTGCACACGCCGGGCACGAGGTAGTCCAGGTAGTTGCCCACGAAGCCGATGCGCGCGATGCGGTAGCTCGCGAACAGGAACCCGAACAGCAGCATCCAGATCACCGGCTGCGCGAACGAGAAGGTGAGCGCCACCGGGCGCCGCACGGCCTTGAGCCAACTGCGCCAGCCGACTGCCAGCGCGACCGCCAAGCCATTCATGCGCGACCCCGCCGCCGGCGCGCGCCACGCTCGACCGGTTCGACGACACCGACGAGCGACGCGTACGCGGTGTCCAGATCCGGCTCGCGGAGCTTGATCTCGCGGACCTGGACGCCGCTCTGCTCGACGGCGAAAAGCACGCGATCGATCGACGCGCCGGCGAGCTCGACGCCGACGACCACGCCGGACGCGGTCACGGCGCCCGCGCCGTCGATCCCGCGTAGCGCGGTGACGACCGGCGCGGGATCGACGCCGCGGCCGAGCGCGACGTCGACGCGCCGCCGAGCGTGCTCGCGCACCAGCGCTTCGGGCGTGTCGTCGGCGACCACGCGGCCGTGCGCCATGACCACCAGACGCTGGCAGTGCCGCTCCACGTCCGCGAGATCGTGGGTGAGCACGAGCGCGGTGCCGCCGCCGCGCGCGGCACCGGCGACCCGCGTCCAGAGCAGCTCGCGCCCGTCGCGATCGAGGCCGGCCGTGGGTTCGTCCAGAATCGACAGCTCGGGCTCGTGCAAGAACGCCAGGCCGACGTGGAGGCGGCGCTTCAGTCCGCCGGAATACGCCTCCACGCGCTTGTCGAGGTGGGCGTCGAGCCCGAACTCGGTCGAGAGCGCGGCGAGCCGCTCGCGCGTGCGCCGCCGCGACAGCCCGTGCAGGGCACCGAACAACGCGAGCGTCTCGCGCCCGGTCAGCTCGGGATCGAGCTCCACGTCCTGGGCGAGGTAGGCGAGGCGCATGCGCAGCGCCCGCGGCGCACCGAGCGGATCTTCCCCGAACACGCGCGCGCTGCCGGCGCTGGGCGCGACTTCGCCGGTCAGGATGCGGGCGAACGTGGTCTTGCCCGCACCGTTCGGGCCGACCAACGCGGTGATCGACCCGCGCTCGAGCTCCAGACTCACGCCCTCGAGTGCCACGACGCCGCCCGGATGGGTCTTCGCGAGATCCGCGACGCGGGCTACCGCCGTCATGCTCAACCCGCGTGGACGACCGTCCCGACGTGTTCGCCGGCCAGCGCGGCCCCGAGCAGCTCGGGCTTCGCGCCGTTGACGATCTGGAACTTGTCGAGCAGCCGCGCCTCGTCGAGCAGATCGAGGATCACGCGGTCGAACGGCAGCGTGGCGAGCTCCAACGAGCGCAGCTCTTTCGAGCCGATCTCGCGGATCAGGCTCGCGGACGCGTCGCGCTTCGGGTCGCGGTCGTACAGGCCGTCCACGTCCTTGACCAGCGTGAGCGAGCGGCAGCCGAACGTCTCGGCGAGCATGAAGCAGCCGGCATCGGTGCGGTGCGGCGGGACGCGCCCGCGCGCCGGCGGGTGCTCCCACAGCGAGTAGGGCGGCACGCCGTGGAACACGACGCCGGGCGCCGCCTGGATGAACAGCGGCAGCAGGTGGCCGAGGATCTCGGGCGGGATGGCGACGACGCCGTAGGGCGCGAGCAGCGCGCCGAGCAGGTGCGCGTTGCCGAGGGCGTCGGCGGCAGTGAGCTGTGCGAGCACGCCGGTGGGCAGCCCGAGATCGATGCCGATGGCCAGCAGGTGGCGGCTGCGCGCGCCGCCGCCGGTTCCGAGGATGAGCTTGTACTTGTCGAGCGCGCGCGCGATCTCCTCGACTAGCGGATCGACGAGCCTGCGGCCGGCGTCGATGATCGACCCGGCGCCGATCTTCACGACGTGGACGTCCGGGAGCATGCGCCGCACCGGCGCCTCCGTAGAGCTCATCAGCGCCTTGTCGAGCAGGCTCTCGCGCATCAAGAGCGAGCGTAGATGGTGACGTTGGTCGTCGCTCATGCGTCCACCCGGATGATCGTGCCGACGTGTTCGCCGGCGAGCGCGCGCGTCAGGTTGCCGCGTTCGAGACCGTTGATGATCTGGATCTGTTTGCAGTGCTCCGCGTGCTGCATGAACTCGAGCACCGGACGCTCCACGACCACGTCGGCGAAATCGCGCTCTCTGAGCTCGCCGACGGTGATCTCCGGGATGAACGTCGCGTGCTTGTCCTTCTTCGGATCCGCCGTATACAGGCCCTTCTCGTCCTTCACGTAGATCATCGACCGCGCGCCGAAGACCTCCGCCACCAGGAAAGCGCCGGTGTCGGTGCGGTGCGGGGGCACGCGACCGACGGCGGGGTTCCGCTGCCAGAACGTGTACGGCGGCATGCCGAAGAAGATGCAGGCGCGCCGTTCGGCCAGGTACAGCGGCAGCTGCGGGAACTGCGCGGGCTCGATGAACGGGATGCCGTGCTTGGCCAGCAAGTAGTGCAGCATGCGCGCGTTCTGCATGCTCACGAAGGTGCCGAGCACGCTGAGCACGCCCGTCGGCGCGCCGAGATCGATGCCCACGCTGTAGGCGTGGCGCGCGCGCGTGCCGGCGCCGGTGCCGATGATCATCTTGTGGCGCGGGAGGTTCTCCACCAGCTCGTCGAGCAACGGAAAGACCGCCGAACGCCCGCGATCGATGATGCTCTGCCCGCCGATCTTGAGCACGTTCGCGTCCGGCAGGATCGTGACGGGCGGCACGTTGCCCGTGTGCGCCAGCAGATCCTCGTCGGTAAGGGAGCCCGTGACGAGGGCTTCGCCGAGGCTGGTCAGGAGCTCACTCTTGTCCATCTTGCACCTTGGAGCGTGTACGCTTGCACGGAGTCGTGTGCGGCGTCGAGATCGCCGAGCTGGGCCGCCGCCCACGCCCGCACCTCGGCCAGCACGGTGCGCTTGTCCGCGTCTTCCGGCTCGGCGCCGGCGAGCCCGCGCTTGCCGGCCCAGCTGGCCAGGGAGTCGGACGCCCGCCAGCGCCGCGTCCAGCTGGCGACCTCGCGCACCGGGATCGGCTCCCAGCCGCGCGCCACGCACGCCGCGACCAGTCGCGCGGTCCGCTCCTCGCCGCGTCGGCCACCCAGATCGCGCTCGGCGAGCCGGCGCTGGAGCTCTTCCCGCAGCCGCGCCTGGGGGCCGTGCGGGTCGCGTGCGACGCGCCCGACGAGCAGGCACGCGCCGGGCCGCGCGACGCGCTCGAGCTCGGTGACGACGTGCTCGAGCGCCAGCAGGTGCAAGCTCCTCGAACCGAACACCAGATCGACCTCGTCGACGGGCCAGCGGTCGTCGGCGTCACCCACGACCAGCTCGGCGTCCGGCGCGCGGGCGTGGAACCGCTCGAGCATGGCCGGCGACGCGTCCAGCGCGACGTAGCGTCCGACGCGCGTCGCGAGCTCGGCGCCGATCTCGCCTGTGCCCGCGCCGATCTCCAGCAGCGTGGCGCGGGGCGCGTCGGCGGCGAAGCCGACGACCGCGTCGGCGACGCGCGCGCGCGCCTCCAGCGGCACGCCGGTCCGCTCGTCGAACGTGCCCGCCTGCTCGTCGAAGCGCGAGCTATTTCCCACGCTGGAACCCACGTTGCTCGAATGCGCGCAGGCCGGCATCGGAGGCGAGCTCGCCGATGAAGCGGACGGCGGCGTCGCGGTGCGGCGCCGCCGTCGCGACAGCGGCCTGGTAGGCGACCGCTGGACCGAGGTCGACCAATGCATGGACGCGATCGCCCAGGGGGACCGCGGCCGCGTGCCCGAGCACGCCGAGCATGCGCTTGTGCTCCTCGACCGCGCGCACCAGCTCGTCGACGCCGGCCACCGGCTGTACGCGCGCCCCGATCGTCTCCCACACCGGGTGATCGTCGACGCGCATCGCCTGGAGCGTCGAGCGCGTCAGCGCGCCCTCCGGCCAGCTGTCGGGATCGAGCACCGCGAGCCGTCCGCGCCACGGCGGTACGCCCGCGCCGATGCGCGCCAGATCCGCCGGCTTGGTCAGCGGCACCGGCGAGCCGGGCTGGGCGATGACCACCAGCCGGTCCACGACCAGCGCGCGACGCGTCGCCGCATCGAGCTTCCCGGCGGCGATCAGCCGATCGATCGTCACCGAGTCGGCGACCACGACGTCGGGGTGGCCGGTGTCCAGCTTGTGCGCGATGCCGGGCGTGCGCGCGACCTCGAGCCGGGCCTTCGCCGTGCTGGCCGCGAGCGACGCCTTCAGCGGCAGCGCCGCCACCACGAGCAGCGGGCCGCCGGCCTGCGGCGTGTCGCGCGTGGCCGCGGCGTCGTGGTGGCACCCCGCCAGCGCGACGAGCAGCGTCGAGACGACCCAGATCAGCGCGATGCCCCGGCGAACCATCGGTGGCGCAGGGTAGCAGGTTCCGGCAGCGCCGGGCGGTCCGGCAGACCCCGACCGATTGGCATCGCGGGGCGGGTCGCGGCACACTGCCGGCCCATGTCGAGCGCCCAGCCGTTCCTGCCGACGACGCGTGCAGAGATGCGCGCGCGTGGCTGGGACGAGCTCGACGTGTTGATCGTCACCGGCGATGCGTACGTCGATCACCCTGCGTTCGGGCCGATCCTGATCGCGCGCTTCCTCGAGGGGCGCGGCTACAAGGTCGGCGTCGTGGCGCAGCCGCGCTGGGACGCGCCCGACGACATCGCGCGCATGGGGCGGCCGCGGCTCTACGTCGGCGTAGCGGCGGGCAACCTGGACAGCATGCTGAACAAGCTGACCGCACAGAAGAAGGTGCGGTCCGAGGACCAGTACTCGCCGGGCGGTCGCCCGAACGCGCGCCCGAACCGCGCCAGCATCGTGTACGCGAACCTCTGCCGGCAGGCGTTTCCCGGGCTTCCCGTCGTGCTCGGCGGCATCGAGGCGTCGCTGCGGCGGATCGCGCACTACGACTACTGGAGCGACAGCGTGCGGCGCAGCATCCTGCTCGACGCGAAGGCGGATCTGCTCGTGTTCGGCATGGGCGAGCGCGCCGCGTGGGAGGTCGCCGAACGCCTCGACCGCGGGCAGTCGATCCGCGACGTGCGCGGCACGGCGCACGTCCTGAACAACCGCCGCGAGTGGGAGCCGATCGAGCTCAGCCGCTTCGTCACCGACAAGAAGCCGGTGCTGCTACCGTCTTACGACGAGGTTCGCGAGGACAAGGCGGCGTTCGCGCGCATGAGTCGCGCCTTCCAGTACGAGACCAACGCGCACAACGCGCGGCCGCTGATCCAGCCCCACGGCGACCAGGCCGTGTACTTCAATCCGCCGGCGCTGCCGCTCGCCGAGTCGGAGATGGACGCGCTCTACGATCTGCCGTTCACGCGCCTGCCACATCCGTCGTACGGCCGCGAGCGCATCCCCGCGTTCGAGACGATCAAGGAGTCGATCGTCACGATGCGCGGCTGCTTCGGCGGCTGCACGTTCTGCAGCATCACCGAGCACGAGGGGCGGATCATCCAGAGCCGCTCGGCGGAGAGCGTGCTGCGCGAGGTGAGGGCGCTCACCCGCATGCAGGGCTTCTCCGGCACGGTGAGCGATCTCGGCGGCCCCACAGCGAACATGTACAAGCTCGCGTGCAAGGACGAGCGCACCGAGAGCGCCTGCCGGCGGATGTCGTGCGTCCACCCCGGCGTGTGCGAGAACCTCGGCACCGATCACGGCCCGCTGGTGCAGCTCATGCGCAAGGTGCGCAGCGAGCCGGGCGTCAAGCGCGTGATGATCGCGTCGGGCGTGCGCTACGACCTGGCCGCGCGCAGCCCTGAGTTCGTGCGCGAGCTCGCCCAGCACCACACCGGCGGCCAGCTGTCGGTCGCGCCGGAGCACAACAACCCGCGCGTCCTCGACAAGATGAAGAAGCCGGGCATCGAGCACTACGAGCGCTTCGCGCAGGCGTTCTGCCAGGCGAGCGAGCGCGCCGGCAAGGAGCAGTACCTCGTCCCGTACTTCATCACCGGGCATCCGGGCTCCACGCTCGCCGACACCGTGGAGCTCGCGCTCTACCTCAAGCGCAACAAGCTGCGGCCGCGGCAGGTGCAGGACTTCATCCCCACGCCGATGGCGATGGCGACGACCATGTACTACACGGGCCTCGATCCGTTCAGCGGCGAGCCCGTCTACAGCGCGCGCGATCTGCGCGAGAAGCGCATGATGAAGGCGCTGGTGTTCTACTGGGACGACCAGCACTGGCCGCTCGCCCGGGAGGCGCTGATCAAGGCCAAGCGCCGGGATCTGATCGGGCACGGCCCGGGTTGCCTGGTGCCGGCAGGGCGGGACCGTGAAGGGGGATCTGCCGGTCCGGCGCGGAAGCGCGTGGCGCGACGTCGGACCTGACGCGGTCGCCGGCGCGTTGACGCGAAGGCGACAGGCGGGAACACTGCCGCCCGTTGGCGAAGCGGAAACGCAAGCGCTCGCGCAAGGCCCGTCCGGCTCCCGCGCCCCCCGGGGAGCCGACGCCGCGCGTCGACGCCGGCCCAGGCTCGCCGCTGCTCTGGAGCGGCGCCAGCGCCCGCGTCGAGCGGATCGCCCACGCACGCTGGGCGTTGCCGGCGGTGCTGGCGATCGGGCTCGCGCTGCGCGTCGCGCACCTGATCGCGCTCTACGGCTCGCCCTTCTTCAAGTCGCTCGTCCTCGACGCGGGCTACTACGACGCGTGGGCGCAGCGTATCGCCGGCGGCGAGTGGATCGGCCACTCGGCGTTCTGGGTCGATCCGCTGTACGCGTATGTGCTCGGCATCCTGTACCGCTTCGGCGGACACAACCTGCTCCTGCCGCGGCTGTTCAACATCGCGTGCGGCGTCGCGACGGGCTACCTGGTGGCGCGCATCGCCGAGCGGGTGTGGCAGTCGCGGGCGGCGGCGTTGATCGCGGCGCTGGCGTGGCTCGCGTTCGTGCCGGGGTACTATTTCGAGGGGCAGGTCGAGAAGACGGCGTTCACGATCCTGCTCGTGGTCTGGGCGGTGGAGCTGTTCCTGCGCTTCACGGCGCGCGCGGCGCTCGCGTCGGGCATCGTGACCGGCTTCGCAGCGCTCGCGCGCGGCAACGCCCTGCTGCTCGTGCCGTTCGCCCTCGCGTGCCTCGCGTTCGGCTGGCACGACGCGGCGCCGGAGCGGCAGGAGCGACTCCGGCGCGCCGCGCTGTTCCTTTGCGGCGTGGTGCCGGTGATCGCGCTGGCCACGGCGCACAACGCCCTGGCCGCGGGACGCTTCGTGCCGACGACGACGAACCTCGGCATCAACCTGTACCTGGGAAACCACGCCGGCAACGCCCACGGCTACTACACGCCGCCGCCGTTCCTGCATCCGGACACCGGCGCCGAGGTGCCGGATTTCCGCGCGGAAGCCGAGCGCCGCACCGGCCGCGCGCTCGCCGACGCCGATCTGTCCGCGTACTGGCGCGGACAGGCGTGGCAGGAGATCGCGGCCGCGCCGGGCATGGCCTTGGGGCGCGCCGTCGACAAGCTCGAGCTCGCGCTGCACAACGACGAGGCGCCGGACAACGAGGACGTGACGCTGGTCGCCGACTGGTCGCCGGTGCTGCGTTCGCCGCTGTTCTGGGTCGGCCAGCTGCTGCCGCTCGGCGCGCTCGGGCTCGCGCTTGGACGGCGACGGCGCGGCGTCTTGATCGTCGCGGCGACGGCGGGCGTGTACCTGCTCGGGCTGTTGCCATTCTTCGTGATGGCGCGGCTCCGGATCCAGATGGTGCCGCTCTTGTGCGTGCTCGCTGGCGGCGCGCTGGTCGCGCTGGGGCAAGCCGTGCTCGCCAAGCGGCGCCGCGATCTGCTCGTGGCCGCGGCGATCGCGGCGCCGCTACTGCTCGTCACGTACTACCGCCCGCCCTGGATGGCCGAGGCGCGCCGGAGCTCGCTGGCGGTCGCCTGGAACAACCTCGGCTCCAGCTTGCTCGACGCGGGAAAGCAGGACGACGCGCTGCGCGCCTACCAGCACGCCGTCGAGATCGACGACGCGGCCGTCCCGGCGTCGCTGCGCGTGCTCGGCAGGCTGTACCGCGATCGCGGCGATTTCACCCGCGCCGAGGCGTCGATGCGGCGGGTGCTCGAGCTGAAGCCGAACAGCCCGTCCGCGAAGCGCGCGCTCCAGACCCTGTACCAGCAGATGCTCGCCGATCCGCGCTACAAGGACGATGCCGCGCTGCGCGAGCGCGCGCGTGCCCTGGACGCGTCGCCGGCCGGAGCGTCGCCGGCTGCGGCGCTGCGCGAGGCGCGAGCGCTGTCGCGTGCCGGGCGCTACGAGGACGCCATCCGCGTGCTCGAGGACGCGGTGCGCCGGGGGCCGTACGACGAGGGGCTGCACTACACCCTCGGCGAGACGATGGCCGCGCACGCGTCGCCGGATGCCATGATCCGCTTCTTCACCGAGGAGCTGCCACGCGACGACAAGCCGCAGACCAGCCACTACTTCCTCGCCGTCGCGCACGAGCGCCAGGGCGACCTCGACGGTGCCATTGCCGAGCTGTCACGCGCCCTCGAGCTCGATCCCGCGCACGAGATGAGCCAGCGCGAGTGGGGGCTGGTGCTGGAGAAACAAGGTCACCCGGAGCAAGCGCTCGAGCATCTGATCGAAGCGACGCGCATCCATCCGGACTTCAAGGCGGCGTTCGAGGACGCGGCGCGGGTGGCGCGCGCGCTGGGCAAGCAAGCCGACGCCGCCGGGTACGAGCGCCGCGCGGCCGCCGCCAACCCGAACACGATCCGTCGCTTCGTCTACTGGGCGCGCTACCTCCACGAGCATGGACGCGATCAGGCGGCGCTGCCGGAGGTGGAGCGCATGCTCGCCGTCGCGCCGACCGACCCCGAGGCGCTGGCGCTGCGCAATGCGATCCGCGCCGCGCTCGCCGCCAGCGGCACGCCCGCGCCGCCCGGGCCCGCCGGTCCGCTGTCCGCCAGTCCGCTGTCCGGCGCGGCGCGCGCGGGCTTGGTCGCCGCGCTGGCGCGCGCCCCCGCGGCCTCGACGTGGATCGAATACGACGGCCGCGAGCCGGGTGCGCGGGAGCTGGGCGAGGCGCTGGCCGACGCGTTCAAGGCCGCGCACTGGACGGTCGAAGAGCTTCGCACCGCTGCGTTTCCGGTGAAGCCGGGCTTGTTCGTGTTCGTCGCCGAGGACGAGTCGCCCGCGACGCGGGCGGTCACCGGCGCGCTCGACGCCGCCGCGCTGCACTACACGGTCGGCACGGGCTACCGCGCCTGGAGCGAGGACCGGCGCCGCGCCGACCCCGACTGGCGAGGCGTGACGTTTGCCCCCGCGCAAGCATTCGTGATCCTGGTCGGTCGCACGCCCGGTTGACCGCCGCGCCTGCGTGGCCTGCGGCTTCCCGCCGGGTGTGGTTCCTTCGCCGAGGCGCAAACCCTGCTGTGGTGTGCCCGCCGGCGATGGGGCCCGGCGGCTGCCACGACCTCGGGGTCTTGACGGACACGATCGCGAGGCGTTGCGGTGCGCAGGAACACCCCGTTCTGCCGGTCCGGCGCGGAATCGGGCGTGTCGCCTCGCGGGGTTCCGCGCCGGACCGGCAAAAGAGCCTTGGAAAGGCACTGTGCGCGCCTTCAGCCGGCTGGATCGATCTGCGTAAGTGCCGATAGCGACTAGCCTAATTGGAGCATCTTGCGTTTCGTCAAGGCTCCCGTGACGATGGCGAGGCTGGCGGTGTCGTTCCGGCGCGCTTGGAGTAGGCATGCCCCTTATCAAGTACACGGTGCTCGTGTGTGCAGTCGTCGCGCTCGGCTGCTCCGATCGGACCCAGGCGCCGGGGCCGCCCGACGAGCCGGTGGGCAGCGTCCAGCAGATGGCCGTTTCGCTCGACGGCTACGCGAGCGCCGACGACATGGCCGACGGAAGCCACCTGCAGATGGGGGGCACGTCGTCCCGATTCTGCACCGGCATCGTCGGCGGCAACGTGCCGGCGCCGGCCACGCGCTACGGGCTGATCCAGTTCGACGTCTCGAGCATCCCCCCCTACGCGACGATCACCGCAGCCACCGTCACGCTCTACAACAACAGCTGCAACGTGTGCGGCAATACCGACAGCATCGAGCTGCACCGGGTGACCTCGGCCTGGACCGAAGGCGGGTCCACACCCGCGGGTGGCGTGTGCACGGGGCTCACGACGACCAGCGGCAGCTTGAGCTACATTGCCGGGCACACGACCACGAGCGTCGACGGAACCGTGGGGGCGTTCGACTGGAGCAGCGCGCAGCTCATCGCCGACGTCCAGGCCTGGGTGAGCGGCACGGCGAACCATGGCTGGGCGGTGGTCAACGCGAGCGCCACGGCGAAGCGCTTGAAGCAGTTCTCGACGCTCGAGGACGGCACCCTCACCCACCACCCGCACCTGTCCGTGACGTACACGCTCAAGGCGAACGGCGCGGCCTGCTCCCCGGGCCAGTGCGAGAGCGGCAACTGCGTGGACGGCGTGTGCTGCGACACCGCGTGCGGCGGCGGCGCGACCGACGACTGCTACCAGTGCAATCGCGCCGGCCACGTCGGAACCTGCTATTTCGCGGTCAGCTCCACAGTGTGCCGCGCGTCGGGCGGCGTGTGCGACACGCAGGAGACATGCACCGGCGGCTCGTATACGTGCCCCACGGACACCAAGCTGTCCGGAAACACGTGCCGCGCGGCCGCGACCTCGTGCGACAAGGCCGAGACCTGCGACGGCGTCGGTGTCGATTGCCCCGCCGACGCCAAGATGCCGGCGACGACCGTGTGCCGGACGGCTGCCGGAACCTGCGACGTCGACGACAAGTGCGACGGGACGACCAACACATGCGGCGCCGACGCGAAGGTGCCGAGCGGCACGGTGTGCCGGGGCGCCGCCGACGTGTGCGACGCGCAGGAGACCTGCGACGGCTCCAGCCCGACCTGTCCGGCGGACGCCAAGATGCCGAACACCACCGTCTGCCGCGCCGCCGGCGGCGTGTGCGACGCGGCCGAGAAGTGCGACGGAAGCTCGAACGCCTGTCCTGTCGATGCCAAGCTCACGAGCGTGTGCCGCGGCGCCGCCGACGTGTGCGACGCCGCCGAATCCTGCGACGGCGCGGGCAACGACTGCCCGGCCGACTTGAAGAAGCCGAACACGACCGTCTGCCGCGCCGCCGGCGGCGTGTGCGACGTCGCCGAGAAGTGCACGGGCAACTTGGACGCGTGTCCGGCCGACGCCAAGCTCACGACCCAGTGCCGCGGCGCCGTCGACGTGTGCGACGCCGCCGAGACCTGCGACGGCGCGGGCAACGACTGCCCGGCCGACGCGAAGAAGCCGAACACCACCGTCTGCCGCGCCGCCGGCGGCGTGTGCGACGCGGTCGAGAAATGCACGGGCAGCTTGGACGCGTGTCCGGCCGACGCCAAGCTCACGAGCGTGTGCCGCGGCGCCGCCGGCGTGTGCGACGCCGCCGAGTCCTGCGACGGCTCGGGCAACGACTGCCCGGCCGACCTGAAGAAGCCGAACACGACCGTCTGCCGCGCCGCCGCCGCGTACATGCGACGTCGCCGAGAACTGCACCGGATCGTCGGACAGCTGCCCGACCGATCAGTTCAAGCTCTCGACCGTCGAGTGCCGCGCGGCCAGCTGCTCGGACGCGCCGCCGCCTTCGGTCGCGACCTTGCAGGCGTTCTGCACAGGCTCGGCGGCCGCATGTCCGGCGACGCAGACGCAGAGCTGCGCACCCAGCACTTGCAACGGCACGCAATGCGGCGGCTGCGCCAGCGACGCCGAATGCAACGCCACCGACTACTGTTCCGGGGGCGTGTGCAAGCCCAAGGAGATCAACGGCACGGTCTGCTCCGGAGCCAACGCTTGCCAGAGCGGCAACTGCGTGGACCTCGTGTGTTGCAACACAGCGTGCGCCGGTGGCGCCAACGATTGCCAGTCCTGCAACCAGGCGGCCTCGAAGGGCACGTGCACGCCGCTACCCAGCACCACCGTCTGCCGTGGCGCGGCCGACGTGTGCGACGCCGCGGAGAACTGCACGGGCTCGAGCGCGATCTGCCCGGCCGACGCGAAGAAGCCCAGTACGACGGTGTGCCGCGGCGGAGTCGACGTATGCGATGCCGACGAGCTCTGCACGGGCACCACGGACGCCTGTCCCGCCGATGCCAAGCGACCCACGACGAGCGTCTGTCGCGCGTCGGTCGGGGCGTGTGACGCCGCCGAGAATTGTGACGGCACCAACGACGCGTGCCCGGCGGACACGAAGCAGCCCGTGATCGTCGTGTGCCGTGCGTCGGCCGGCGGCTGCGACGTGGCCGAGCACTGCGACGGCGCCGCCGACGACTGCCCGGTGGACACGCGGCTTTCTTCCGGCACCGTCTGCCGGGCGCCAGGCGGCGTGTGCGACGCCGCCGAGAGCTGCGACGGCACCAGCGCCGCCTGCCCGGCGGACACCAAGCTGCCGACGAGCACGGTCTGCCGTACCAGCGCCGGTCCGTGCGACACGGCCGAGACCTGCAACTCCGGCGGCAACGCCTGCCCGACGGATGCCAAGCTGGCGTCGGGAACCGTGTGCCGCGCGACCGCGGGCGCGTGCGACGTCGCCGAGACCTGCAACGGCGTGGCCGACACCTGCCCGAGCGACACCAAGACCGCGAGCGGCACGGTGTGCCGCGCGGCCAACGGCGTGTGCGACGTCGCCGAGACCTGCAACGGAACCAACGCCGCCTGTCCGACCGACGCGTACAAGCCGTCGAGCGCCGCGTGCCGTGGCGATGCCTGCAGCTCGGGCACGCACACGCTCGCCGCGAACTGCACCGGCTCCGGGCCGTCGTGCCCCGCGGTCCAGACCGAACAATGCGCGCCGTACGTGTGCGTGAGCAGCCTCTGCGGCAGCGGCTGCACCGCCGACACCGACTGCGCGGTCGGCAACTACTGCAACAACGGCAACTGCGTCCCGACGGTCGCGAACGGCACGCCCTGCGGCGCCGGCAACTCGTGCCAGTCCGGCCAGTGCGTCGACGGCTACTGCTGCAACAGCGCGTGCGGCGGCCAGTGCGAGGCTTGCGATGTCAGCGGCCTGGCCGGAACTTGCTCGCCGGTGTCGGGCGATCCGCACGGCACGAGATCGGCCTGCGCGACCGACGGGACGACGTGCGCCGGAAGCTGCAACGGCAGCAGCCGCACCGCGTGCAACTACCCGGGGGCGACCACGGCGTGTCGCGCGCCGACCTGCACCAGCGGAATCGCCACGGTCGGGGCATCCTGCCAGGGCAGCGGCTCGTGCCCGGCCGTCCAGACCGTGGACTGCAGTCCGTTCACCTGCGGCGCGACCCAGTGCCTGGGCGACTGCACCGTCGACGCCCAGTGCACCGCCGGCAAGTACTGCGCCGCCGGCGTGTGTCTGGACAAGAAGACCAACGGCGGCAGCTGCGCCAGCGACGGAGAGTGCACGAGCGGCCACTGTGCCGACGGCGTCTGCTGCGGCAGCGCGTGCAACGGCCAGTGCGAGGCCTGCGACGTTTCCGGCCAGGCAGGCACGTGCATCGCCGTCAGCGGCGCGCCGCACGGCGGCCGCCCGCAGTGCGCCAGCGACGGCAGCCTGTGCGCCGGCAGCTGCAACGGCGGCGACCGCACCGCCTGCGACTACCCCGGCGCCGGCGTGGAGTGTCGCGCTGCGTCGTGCAGCAACGACATCGCCACGCTGGCAGCGTCCTGCAGCGGGACCGGCCTGTGCCCGCCGGAGCAGAAGCAAGCCTGCGCGCCGAACCAGTGCTCCGGCACCGGCTGCGCGGGTGACTGCCAGGTCGACGGCGACTGCTCGGTGTCGGAGTTCTGCTCCGCCGGCGTGTGCGTCTCCAAGCTCGGCAACGGCTCGGCCTGCGCCGGCTCGAACCAGTGCGCGTCGTCGCTGTGCGTAGACGGCTACTGCTGCAACCAGGCGTGCACGGGCCAATGCGAGGCCTGCGACGTCGCGGGCGCGGAAGGCCAGTGCTCGACCGTGACCGGGGCACCGCACGGGACGCGCGCGACGTGCAACTCCGACGGCTCGGCCTGCGCCGGCTCGTGCGACGGCACCACGCCGACCGGTTGCGCCTATCCGGGCTCGACCACCGTCTGCCGCGCCGCGTCGTGCGCGAACGATCTCGCGACGATCGAGTCCGTCTGCCAGGGCTCCGGCGTGTGCCCGCCGGCCCAGTACCAGCCGTGCACGCCGTTTACCTGCGGCGCCACGCAGTGTGCGGGAAATTGCACCACCGACGCGGACTGCACGACGGCCGGCCAGTTCTGCTTCGGCGGGATCTGCACGGCCGCGTTCGCGAACGGCGACGGCTGCGCGAGCGACGCGCAGTGCGCGAGCGCCCATTGCACGGACGGCGTGTGCTGCGACAGCGCGTGCGGCGGGCAATGCGAAGCCTGCGACATGCCCGGCGCCGAGGGTACCTGCACCACGCTCAGCGGCGCGCAGCCGCACGGCGGTCGAGCTGCGTGCGCTGGCAGCGGCCCCTGCGGCGCGATCTGCGACGGGACCAGCTCCACGGCATGCGTCTTCCCCGGCGGCACGACGGCGTGCACCGCCGCGTCGTGTAACAACGGCGTCGCGTCGGCAGCCGCCGTGTGCAACGCGGCGGGGACGTGCCTCTCACCGGCAACAGCGCCTTGCGCGCCGTACGCCTGCAGCGGCACCGCGTGCCTCACGTCGTGCACCGCGGCCGCGGACTGCGCGACCGGGTTCGATTGCGTCGGCGGCGCTTGCGTCGCGACGCAATCCGATGCCGGGCCGGATGCGGGCGACGCGGCCGCGGGCGCGGCCGGCGCCGCCGGCGCGGCGGGCACCGCGGGCGCGGCCGGCGCGGCCGGCACCGCGGGCGGCGCGGGAACGTTGGCGGACGCATCGACGGACGCGGACTCGTCGGCCGGCAGCGCCGGCGCCGCCGCGGGCGGTGCTGCCGGCGCCGCGCCCGACTCGGGGACCGGGGGCGGCACCGACGGCGGCATCGACGCCGGCGACGGCGGCAATCCGCTAGCCAATGCGGTCGACACCGGAAGCTGCGGCTGCCGGACGCCGGGCGGCCGGGGGCGGACGCCGGCGCTGCCGCTGTTGTCGCTCGTCGTCGCGGTGGTGATCGCGCGGCGCCGGCGACGACGCGCGCGCCGCGCCGCCTGAGAGCGTGAGCAAATTTGCTCACGCTCTCAGCGAGCGGAGCGAGCCCGCCGCAGGCGGCGGGGGGAGCAGTTGCGAAGCAAGCTGCGGGGGGTCAAGGCCCCCCGAGGACTGGGAGTCCTACGCGCACGCTTCGGCGCGTTGCGCTCCGTCCCACGCAAGCGTTGCGGGAGGAGGTTCGAAAAAGCCGCGCAAAAGTTGGCCCGATTCCTGCTCGTCCGCTAGCCGTGATCCAGCATCGGTCACTGTCGGAGAGGGGACAAGATGTCGAGCGACGTTGCTTGGTCGGTGGTCCTGCTGGTCGCATTCGAACTTTCGTTCGTCGTGTTGCTGCTGGCACGCCGGCGCCGGCCGCAGGACAAGCCGCTGGTGCAGGACGTCTACAGGCTTGCCGGGCGCGCGCGCCGGCCAGGCTAGCGGTCGTCGCCGGGGAAGGGCGGGCGCGATGAGCGCTTTCCGCTGCATCATCATGGGTGCGGCGGGGCGGGATTTCCACGACTTCAACACGTTCTTCCGGAGCCGCCCGGATCTTGTCGTCGTCGCGTTCACCGCAACCCAGATCCCGTTCATCAGCGATCGCTCCTACCCGCGGTCGCTCGCGGGCGCCGGCTACGACGCGGACATCCCGATCTTTCCCGAGCAGCAGCTACCCGAGCTGATCCGCCGCCTCGGCGCGGACCTCGTGTTCTTCGCCTACAGCGACGTGCCGCACGTCGAGGTGATGCACAAGGCCAGCATCGTCCAGGCCGCGGGTGCGAGCTTCGTGCTCCTCGGACCGCGGCAGACCGAGCTCGCGGCGAAGCTGCCCGTGATCGCGGTGACGGCGGTGCGAACCGGTGCCGGCAAGAGCCCGCTGAGCCAGTACATCGCGCGCCATCTGGTGGCGGCCGGGCGGCGCGTTGCGGTGCTGCGCCACCCGATGCCGTACGGCCGCCTGGACCAGCAGATCGTCGAGCGATTCGCCACTGAAGCGGATCTCGACCGCCACGACTGCACGATCGAGGAACGCGAGGAGTACGAGCCGTACATCGAGCAGGGCTTGGTGGTGTTCGCCGGCGTGGACTACGCCCGCATCCTGGGGGCCGCCGAGGCGGAGGCCGACGTGGTGCTCTGGGACGGCGGAAACAACGACGCTTCGTTCATCCGCCCGGACCTGTCCATCGTCGTCGCCGACGCGCTGCGCGCCGGCGACGAGCTCGCGTACTACCCCGGCGAGACGAACCTGCGAATGGCCGACGTCGTCGTCATCAACAAGGTCGGCGGCGCGGCTCCGGGAGACGCGGAGCGGGTGCAGCAGAACGTCGCGCGGACCAACCCCCACGCCGTCGTCGTGCGGAGCGATCTGGAGATCTTCGTCGACAAGCCCGAGCGGATCCGCGGGCGCCGCGCCCTGGTCGTCGAGGACGGTCCGACCCTCACGCACGGGGGCATGCGCTACGGCGCCGGGACGCTGGCTGCGCGCGACGCTGGCGCGAGCGAGCTCGTCGATCCGCGTCCGGGCGCCGTAGGCAGCATCGCCGCGACGTTCGCGGCGTATCCGCATCTCGGGGCGGTCCTGCCGGCGATGGGCTACTCCGCCGAGCAGCGCGCCGAGTTGGAGCGCACGATCCGGGCCAGCGGCGCCGAGGTCGTGGTGGACGCGAGCCCGGCGCGCATCGACCGCCTGCTGGACGTCGGGGTTCCGGTAGTCCGGGTGCGCTACCAGTTCGCCCAACGCACGGGGCCGCCACTGCCGGAGCTGATCGACGCGCGACTCAAGGAGCTGCTACGTTGAGGGGAGGGAGGACTTCCGCAGCATGAGGGTCTTGCACACCATGATCCGCGTCGGCGACCTGGACCGCGCGCTGGCCTTCTACACCGAGGTGCTCGGCATGCGCCTTCTGCGCAGGAAGGACTATCCGGACGGCCGCTTCACGCTTGCCTTCGTCGGCTTCGGCCCGGAGCAGGAGCAGGCCGTGATCGAGCTGACGCACAACTGGGACACGACGTCCTACGAGCTCGGCAACGGCTTCGGCCACGTCGCCATCGAGGTCGACGACGCATATGCAGCGTGTGCGGAGATCAAGCGGCGCGGCGGCACGGTGGTTCGGGAAGCGGGGCCCATGAAGCACGGCACGACCGTGATCGCGTTCGTGACCGATCCCGACGGCTACAAGATCGAGCTGATCCAGAAGAAGACCGCCTAGGCTCGCTCCCGCGTTTACTTGTCAACGCGGGCTGTAAACGACAATCGCTCTATTTTTTCCGAGTGGAGGTTGCTCGGCAGGGACACGCGATCTAGATTGCGCAGTGCGTCGATTGTAAAGATGTAAACGGCGCTTGGCTCGAGGAGGCAGCATGTCTGGACCGATTCAGCGGGGGAGACTGAAGGAGATCCTCGCCACGCGCCGCATCGACCACGTGGTCGTGCTCGGTGCGAACGGAACCATGGGCTACGGCTCCGGCGCGCTGTTCACGGCCGCGGTGCCGAAGGTCACGTTCCTTGCCAGGACGCGCGAGAAGGCGGAGCAAGGACTCGCCGCGGCGATCAAGCAAGTCCGCTCGCCGACCGTGGCCGATCGGGTCGAGCTCGGTTCGTACGACGCCGATCTCGAGCGCGCGGTGGCGTCGGCGGATCTGGTGTTCGAGGCCGTGACGGAGCAACTGCCGCTCAAGCAGTCGTTCTTCGAGCGCGTCGACGCCGCGCGCCGGCCGGACGCGATCGTGGCCACGGTTACGTCAGGCCTGTCGATCAATCGCCTCGCCGAGGGGCGCAGCGAAGCGTTCCGACGGCACTTCATGGGGCTTCACTTCTTCAATCCGCCGAACGTGATCGTGGGCACGGAGCTCGTCGCTTGCGCCGACACCGATCCCGCGCTGGTGGACTACGTCGAGGCGTTCGCGACGCTGGCGCTCGGGCGCGTGATCGTGCGCACGGCGGACACGCCCGGGTTCGCCGGCAACCGCGTCGGCTTCAAGGTGCTGAACGAGGCGGCGCAGCTAGCCGAGGAGCACGGCCCGCTGCTCGTCGACCGTCTGGTGGGGCCCTACACAGGCCGTGCGCTCCCCCCCTCGCGACGGTCGATCTGGTGGGGTGGGACATCCACAAGGCGATTGTCGACAACATCTTCGCCCTCACGAACGACGAAGCGCACGCCACGCTGAAGATGCCCGGCTACATGGACGAGCTGATCGCCAATGGGGTGCTCGGGCGCAAGACCGGCGGCGGCTTCTTCAAGCGCGGCAAGGACAAGCAGAAGCTGGTGCTCGACCCGAAGAGCGGCGACTACGTGCCCGAGTCGAGCGTGAAGCTGCCCGACCTGGCATTCATCGACGAGATCGCGGCGCTGCACCGCTACGGCGACTACCGGCAGGCGATGGCGAAGCTGGTCGCCGCACCCGGGCCCGAGGCCGCGCTCGCGCGCAAGGTCGTCGCGGCCTACATCAGCTACGCGTTCCACCGCGTGGGCGAGGTGACGGACTCGATCCGCGGCATCGACTTGATCATGGGCTTCGGCTTCAACTGGGCGCCCCCAGGCGTGCTCGTCGACACGATCGGGGTCACAAGCACGGTCGCGATGCTCAAGCAGGCGGGCGTGCCGGTTCCGGAAGCGCTCGAGCGCGCGGCCGCCGCGGACGAGCGTCGGCGGTTCTTCAACGAGCCCGGCGTCGGGATCGGGAAATTCTTCGTCGCGGCCTAGCCGCGCGATGAGGTGGTGATGACACACAGCGACATCTACGTGCTCGGCGGTTTCCAGACCGACTTTTCGAGGAACTGGACCAAGGAGAACAAGCACTTTCTCGCGATGATGCGCGAAGCGGTGCTGGGCGGCATCGCCGCGACGGACATCGACCCGAAAGAGATCGACGTGGCCCATGTCGGCAACTTCGCGGCCGAGCTGTATTGCATGCAAGGTCACCTCGGCGCGTTTTTCGTGGAGGTCGATCCGGTGTTCAGCGGGTTGCCCACGGCGCGCCACGAAGCGGCGTGCGCGTCGGGCAGCATCGCACTGCTCGCGGCGTCCGCGGAGCTCGAGGCCGGCCGTTACGGACTCGCCGCCGTCGTCGGCATCGAGCAGATGAAGACGGTCGACGCCGCACGCGGCGGCGACTACCTCGGCACGGCCGCGTTCTACGAACGCGAAGCCAAGGGCATCGAGTTCCCGTTCCCCAAGCTGTTCGGCAAGCTCGGCGACGAATACGACAAGCGCTACGGGCTGAAGGACGAGCATCTCGCCGGGATCAGCGCCTTGAACTACGCGAACGCGCGCAGGAACCCGAACGCGCAGACGCGAAACTGGTACATGAACGAGGCGCACGCTTTGTGCCGCACCGAAGACAACGCCGCCGTGGGCGGGCGCATCCGCATCTCGGACTGCTCGCAGGTCACCGACGGCGCCGCCGTCGTGTTCCTGGCAAACAGCGAGGTCGCGGAGCGTCACGCGCGCCGCCTCGGTCGCGGCCTCGATACCATCCCTCGGCTCAAGGGCTGGGGTCACCACACCGCGCGCCTGGCGTTCGCCGACAAGGTCGCCGAGAGCGCCGGCGATCGCTATGTGTTGCCGCACGTCCGGGCCACCATCCTCGACGCATTCCGGCGCGCGTCAATCATCGATGTGAGCGGGGTCGACGCGATCGAGACCCACGACTGCTTCACCACCTCCGAGTACATGGCCATCGATCATTTCGGGATCACCGCGCCCGGCGAGAGCTGGAAGGCCGTCGAGGAGGGCTGGCTCGAGATTGGCGGCAAGCATCCGATCAATCCGAGTGGGGGTTTGATCGGCGCGGGACATCCCGTGGGCGCGACCGGCGTGCGGCAGTTGCTCGACGCCTGGAAGCAGGTCACCGGCAGCGCCGGCGACTACCAGGTTCCCGGCGCCCGGAACGTCGCCACGCTGAACATCGGGGGAAGCGGGACCACGAGCGTCAGCTTCGTCGTCGGCACCTGAGTCGTCTCGCGCCGGTTCGCCGCTGCGCGCTCACGCCGCGGCGTCGCGCACCAACGACAGCAAGCAGTGTCCGGGTTTGACCCAGGTCGCTTGCGCCGTGGTGCCCCACGGTCCGATACGCGCGAGCAGGCCGAGCTCCTCCGGAACGAAGAAGCGGCGGAACGACACGACCGCGTCGTGGACGAACGCGGGGTCGCGATACCGCAGCAGGCCGATGGCGGCGAGCCCCACCGCGGCCAGGCCGCTGCGCGCGCCGTCCACGAACAGCACACCGCGGGCGGCGACGCGCGCCGCCTCGGCGAACATCACGGCGACCTGGCCGGCCGAGAAGTGGTGCAGCGACTGCGTGCAGGTGAGCACGTCGTACTCGCCGGGCCGGAGGTTGGATAGATCGAGCGCGTCCTGGAGGACGAAGCCGACGTCGAATCCCTGACCGAGCGCGCGCTCTTCGCCAAGATCGAGGTACTCGCGCTTGATGTCGCTGGCGACGAGCTCGAGATCGAGGTTCCGCTCGCTGGCGGTCCGGGCTGCCGCGAGCACGAAGCCGCCGTGACCGGCGGCGAGATCGAGGACGCGGGTCGGGCCGTCGCGTCGCAGGATCGGCTCCAGCGATTCGAAGAACGCGCGATACGAATCCAGCAGATCGTTGACGGCGTCCAGATGCGCGAGGATGCGGACCCGCATGTCGCGATCGAGATCGGGATCGTCGAGGTACTCGCTGGCGTCGGTGTCGCGCCACCACGAGTCCACGAGCACCGCCCACGCGCTGCGATTTCCGGATCGCGCCGCCTCGCGTTCGACCTCCCCACGCATCTCCGAGAGCGCGCGCTCCGCGACGCGCGCGAGGGCGGAGCGCGCCTCCGCGTCGCCACGCTCGAGCGCGGGCGCAAGCGCCGCGGCCGTGGCGGCGTGGCGTTCGAGAGCGGCCTGGGCCGCACGCTCGCGGATCTGACCGAGCAGGTGGTCGACCGGACCCCGCACACCGCGCGCCGCGAGCCGCCGCGTGACGTCCTCGAAGAGTCGCGTCCCAGGCCCCATGCGGCGACGATACCAGAAGCCGCCGGCGGCCGCGTGCGGCGCGTCGGTTCGCGCGGCTTTGCTCGATTGCCGACGGGGCGAGCTGCTGCATCCGACCGGGGCTACAGGGAAAGGGGCCGTGCCTGCGCCGGCTACCACGCGGCCCGCGCCGTCCTTTTCCCAGCCACCGCCGCCGCGTCACCAACGCCGCCCGGGTCCTGGTCCCCGCTCCGGAGCCGGCGCCAGCACGGACGCGAGTGCGCGCCCCCCGCGCCGGCCCCCGAAGTCCTCGAAGGGGGATACCGCGCCGGACCAACCCAAGCGGTCGGCCACGCGTCGCTTTCCCGACTTCGCCCGGCCCGACTACCGGGCGCCGCTGTCAGATCGCGTAGCCCTCCTCGCCGTGCTGCGTGGCATCGAGCCCTTCGGTCTCCTCCGCCGGGGTCACGCGCAGGCCGAGCGTCGCCTTGATCCCCAGCAGGATGATCACCGTGACGACGCCGGCGTAGATGCCGGTGGCCGCGACGGCCAGGAGCTGGACCACCAGCTGGTGCGGGTTGCCGGCGAGCAGTCCGTCGGCGCCGGCGTCGTTCAGCGCCTTCTGGGCGAACACGCCGGTCAGGATGGCGCCGACGAAGCCGCCGACGCCGTGTACGCCGAACGCGTCCAGCGAGTCGTCGTAGCCGAGCCGGTCCTTCGCGACGACCATCAGGTAGCAGACCATGGCCGCGACCGCGCCGATCACGATCGCCGCCCAGGGCGCGACGTAGCCGGCGGCGGGTGTAATCGCCACCAGTCCGGCGACCAGCCCCGACGCGATCCCCAGCGCGGTCGGCTTCTTGCGGTGTGCCCACTCCACGAGCACCCAGCCGAGCGCGCCGCCCGCCGCTCCGAGATGCGTCGTCATGAATGCGAGCGCTGCGAGCTGGCCGGACGCGAGCGCGCTGCCCGCGTTGAAGCCGAACCAACCGAACCAGAGCAGGCCGGCGCCGGTGACGGTCATCGTGAGGTTGTGGGGGATGGCACGCTCCTGCGGGTACTTGTTGCGCTTGCCAACGAGCAACGCACACACCAGCGCCGACACCCCGGCCGTGAGATGCACCACGGTACCGCCGGCGAAGTCGAGAGCGCCGAGCTTCAGCAGCCACCCGCCGTCGCCCCACACCCAGTGCGCGACCGGCACGTAGACCAGCAGCGACCACAGGCTGATGAACACGATGTACGCGGAGAACTTCATGCGCTCGGCGAATGCACCGGAGATAAGCGCCGGCGTGATCACCGCGAACATCATCTGGAACGCCACGAACGCCAGCGCCGGCACGCTGCCGTGGAGCTTGTCGCTCAGCCCGGCCAGCCCGACGTAGTCGAAGCCGCCGATGATGCCCCCGTGGGACGTCCCGAACGCGAGGGAATAGCCGACCACCGCCCACAGCACGCTGATCAGCGGAATCGCACTCAGCGAGTGCATGATCGTCGACAGCACGTTCTTGCGCCGCACCATGCCGCCGTAGAAGAGCGCCAGCGCCGGGGTCATGAGCAGGACCAGCGCGGACGAGACCAGCAGCCACGCGGTGTCACCGGTATTCATCGTCCACGGGCGTAGCCGGCGGAGTGTTTCGGGCAGGTTGCGTCAATCGGTCGGGCGGATTTCGGAAACCTGGCGGAAGCCCGGACCGCGGCTTCCAGAGCCCGCCCAGTCCGGCGAAATGCTTCTGGAAATGTGGCACGCGACGCTGGAGACCGGGTTCCGCGCCGGACCGGCACCAAGCGAAGGATTCGCCTACGTTTCGCCGCGCCGGACTACAGCGCCTGATCGAGCCGGTCGCAGAGCGTGCGCAGGACCTTGATCCGCGCGTAGCGCTTGTCGTTCGCCTCGACGAGCGTCCACGGCGAAAATTCCGTGCTGGTGCGGGCGACCATGTCGCTCGCGGCCTGCTCGTAGAGGTTCATCTTGGCGCGGTTGCGGTAGTCCTCGGGCGTGATCTTGTACTGCTTCCAGGGCGCCGCCTCGCGCTCCTTGAAGCGCGCGAGTTGCTCGTCCGCGCTGATGTGGAGCCAGAACTTGACCAGCACGATGCCGTGATCGACGAGCTGCTCCTCGAAGTCGTTGATCTCCTTGTAGGCGCGCATCCACTCCGCCTGGGTAGCGAAGCCTTCGGCGCGCTCGACCAGCACGCGGCCGTACCACGTGCGATCGTAGATGGTGACGCGTCCGAGGCGCGGGAGGTGGCGCCAGAAACGCCACAGGTAGTGGTGCGCGCGCTCCTCGTCGGTGGGGGCGGCAATGGGGATCACGCGGTACATGCGCGCGTCGAGCGCGTGGGTGACGCGCCGGATCGCGCCGCCCTTGCCCGCGGCGTCCCACCCCTCGAGCGCTAGGATCACGCCGGCGGGCTTCTTCGCGACCTTGCGCGACAGCCGGTTCAGGCGAGCCTGCAAGTGCGCGAGCTCGGCCTCGTACTCGTCCTTGGCAAGCTTGAGCGAGAGATCGAGGGTGTCGAGGATGGTCTCGGGGTTCGGAACGTCGGGGTTCGGCGCGACGGGGCGCGGGGCCGGCGGCGCAGCGAGCCGCTGCTCGATTCGCTCGACGATGTGCCGGGCGACGGTGACGTCACGGTAGCGAGCGTCGGTACCCTCGATAATCGTCCAGGGGGCCTCCCCGGTGCTCGTCTCGCGGAGCGTGCGGCTGCAGATGCTGCGAAACTCGTCGTAGAGCTCGTGGTGCGCCCAGTCCTGCTTGGTCACGCGCCAGCGCGTCTCCTTCGACTTCTCGAGCTTCTTGAAGCGGCGCCGCTGCTCGGCCTTGCTCACGTGGAACCAGAGCTTGATGACGAGCGCGCCGTCGGCGACCAGCGTCTTCTCGAACGCGTTCACGCGCTGCAGCGCCGCGTCCAGCTCGGCGTCGTTGGTCTCGCCGTAGGCGCGGTCGAGGATCGGGCGCGTGTACCAGGAGCCGAAGAACATCCCGATGCGCCCGCGCCACGGCAGCCACATCCAGTAGCGCCAGAACGCGGGACGTTGGCGTTGCTCCTCCGTCGGCGCGGCGTAGGCCTGGGTGTCGACGTAACGGGCGTCCATCCACTCGTGGAGCGTGTTGACGCAGTCGCCCTTGCCGGCGCCATCGACGCCGTTGACCAGCAAGATGACCGGGAAGTTTGCGCCGGCGAGCGCCTTCTGCACGCGCAGCAGGCTCGTGCGCACCTCGGGCACGGCCTCGGCCCACTCGTCCTTGTCCATCTTCCTTCCGAGCTCGGCGGTCTCGAACATGTCTGCACAATCGCCCGATCGCGCGCCGGCCGCCACCTCGGACGTCACCCCGCGGGGATCCCGGCGGAAAAGCGTGACGCGCTGCGGCGAACACAAGCCTGGGCACCAGAAAGGTACGGATTCTGATAGCGTATTCGCCCGGCCAGCGGCGGCCGGTGGATTGGGGTCTCGTGTCCACGGACGTTCCGAAACCTGCGACCAAGCGCCCCTCCGGAGCCCGCGCGCTCCGGCTGGAGGATCTGACCGACACTCTCGCCCAGGGGCTCGATGCGCCTGGCGCCGTCCTCGACCTGCTGGTCAACGGGATGGCCAAGGGGCAATCGCACCCGGAGCTGTTCCAGGCGCTGCACGAAGCGGCTCTTCGCGAGGACAAGCTCGCGGACGTAGCCTTCGCGTACGAGCACGTCGCGTCCGACAAGCGAGTGAAGCTGCTGCACGCACCGCTGCAGGCGGAGCTGTTCCTGCATGCGGCGACGTTCTTCAACGAATTCTTCGGCGATCCGGACGGCGCCGCAGGGCACGCGGAACGCGTGCTCTCGATCGCGCCGGGCCACGCCGACGCCTTCGCGCTGCTCGAGCGCATCCTCGGCGAGGCGGGAGATCGCGTGCGTCTCGTGCGCTTGTACGTCGACGGCGCGACCAGCGAGCGCGATCGCGACCGACAGCTTTCCCTGCTTGGTAGCGCGGCGACAATCGTCGAGGCCGCCGCCGATGCCCACGATCTGGCGATCGACGTGTACCAACGCGTGTTGCGCGTCGACCCGGAGGCGACGCACGCCCGCGACGCGCTCGAAGCGCGCTACCGCGCCGCCGGGCGTCCACGCGACGCCGCGAAGTTGCTCGAGACGGCGCTCCTGCGACAGCCGGAGCCGGGCCCGGAGGAGGCGCTGGCGATCCACGCCAAGCTGCTCGACCTCTACACCTCGGACCTGGGCGAGATGCAGCGGGCGACGCCCCACGTGGAAGCGCTGCTGACGCATCAGCCGGACCATGCGCGCGCCTTGGCGACGGCCGAGGCGCTGCTCGAGCACAAGACGGTGGCCGCGCGAGCCGCGGCGGCGCTGTCCGACGCCTACGAGAAGATGGGCCGGCTCGCCGAGGCCGCCGCGATGCTGACACGCGAGCTCAAGATCGTCCGCGGACCGCGGCGGATGGACGTCCAGCGGCGGCTCGCGATCCTGCGACAGGACGTGCTCGGCGATCCGAGCGGCGCGCTGGAGCTCCTCGGTCCCGTCGTCGCCGCCGAGCCGGGGGACGACGACCTGCGTGGCCGCTACGTTCGCTTGGCGTTCGATCTCGACCAACCCCAGCAAGCCGCGCGCCTGCTCGCCCGCGCGCTGCAGACTTGCAAGGACCCTGCGGTTCGCGCCCGGGTCGGTGCCGACATCGGGCGGGTGTTCCTGAAGGCCGGCGACGTGCGCCGCGCAGAAGCGGCGCTGCAACAGGTGGTGGAGGAAGGGCACGACGACGCGGCCGTGCTCGCCGCCGCCAGGCAGCTCGCCGAGCTCCACGGGCAGGCCGGCGATACCAAGGCCTTGCTCGGCGCGCTCGAGCTCGTGGTGAAGCTCGAGCCCGACGCGGACACGCGCAACGGCGCCGCGCGCAGGATGGCGCGCCTGTGCGAGAGCGAGGGTGTCGATCCGGCGCGGGCGGTCGTCGCGTGGCGGGCGCTCGCGGATTCGCCCTGGGCCGACGAAGCACTGGGCAAGCTCGAGGCGATCTACGAAGCCGCCGGCGACGCCGACGGAGCGATCGACGTGATCGAGCGGCGCGGCCGCCGCGCCAAGGACCGCGACACGTCGCGCGCGCTGGCGTTCAAGGCCGCCGAGCTCCGCACGGCTCGACCGCGCGATCGCGCGGCGGCGCTCGGAGCCTGGCGCGCGCTGATCGCGACGTTCGGTCCGGCGCGCGACGCCCACGCGCGCATGATCCCGCTGCTCGAACAGGAACAGGCGTGGAAGGAGCTGGCGTGGGTGCTCGAGCGCGACGTCGAGTTGGCCGAGCCGGCCGAGCGCGCGCCGCTCCTGGCGCGCCTCGGACAGCTCCGGTCAAGTCACCTCGAGGATCCTTCCGGCGCGCTCGAGGCGTTCCGCATGGCGCTCGCCATCGATCCCACCGAGCGCTCGTGTCGCGCCGCGGTCGAGAAGCTGCTGGCGTCCGGCGACGCGCGGCTCGCGGCTGCCGAGATCCTCGAGCCGGTGTATCGCGCCGAGGAGCCCGGGACAGCGCTGCTGCGCGTGCTCGAGACGCGCGGCGAGCTCGCGCCGACTCCGGACGAGCGTCTCGCCGCGCTCGGCGAGGCAGTGGAAACGGCACTGTCGGGCCTGAACGACGCGGCGCGGGCACTCGCGCTGGCAGGGCAGGGGCTCCGCGAAGCGGTGACGTCGGCGCAGGGCACCGTGCCGGCGTGGCTGGAGCGCGTACAGCACATCGCCGCCATCGTCGCCGATCCGGCGCTGCGCGCCGCGGCGCTCGCCGATGCCTTCGAAGGGCACGCAGTGGACTCGCCGGGCATGCTCGATCTGGCGCGCGCCGCCGGCGAGGCGCTGGCGCTGGCGGGGGACGTCGCACGCGCTGTCGAGGCGTACCGCGCGGCGCTCGCCTTCGATCCCGTGTCCACGGAGCTGCTGCAGCGCATCGACGAGCTGCTCGCCCAGGGCGGCAGCCCCGGCGATCGCCTCGCGCTCTACCAGTCCGCCCTCGATCAGGCCGCCGAACCCGCGCGGCGGCGCGAGTTGCTGCACGCGATCGCAGCGCTGCAGCGCCGCGAGATGGGTGACCTGACCGCGGCCATCGAGACCTGGCGCGCCGCTCTCGCCGAGGACCCGCGCGATTGGGCCGCGCACCAGGCGCTGGCGCAGGCCCTGGCCGAATCCGGCCAGAGCGCCGCGCTCCACGCCGAGCTCGAGCGCGCGCTCGAGCTCGCCGAGGGCGAACGGCGCGACGCCGTGCTGGTGCGCTTGGCCGAAGCGCTGGCCGAGGCCGGCGCGGTGGACGAAGCGCTCGCCCGCTACCGCTCGTTGCTCGAGCGTACCGAGCTCGACGACGCCACGCTGGCGCGCGTCGACGAGCTGGCGCGCACGCAGGGCGACGGCACCACGATGCGGACGGTGCTCGAGCGCCGCCTCGCGCGCACCGATGTTCCCGCGACGCGTGCCGGGTTGCTCGAGCAACTCGGCGACGTGCTGGCCAGCCTTGAAGGTCCGGGCGAGGCAGCCGCACGGGCGTGGCTCGAAGGTGCGCGCATCGCTACCGGCGTCGGCGACGACGAGCGCGGTCAGCGGCTCTACGAGCGCGTCGTCGCAGCGGCGCCCGACACGCGCGACGCCGCCGAGCCACTGCTCGAGCTGTACGCCCGGACCGCCCAGTGGTCGCGGATGCCGGCGGCGTTCACGGCGGTGCTCCGCTTGCTCGACGTACGCGAGTTGACGGCCCTGGTCGCCGGGTTCGAAGAGCAGGCCGTGGCCGCCGGCGCCGGCGCGGTGCTGGTGCAGATGATCGACGCATTGCTGTCGCACGACGCGACGGACGCGGTGCGCGCGCGCCATCTGCTGCTCGCGCGTGCGCGGGCCTTGTCCGCTGACCCCGCGATGCAGGATGACGTCGCGGCGACTTATCGGCGCTTGATCGAGCAGTCGGACGGCGACGCCGGCGCGGCGCTGGAGGCGTTCACGGCTTTCCTCGACGCGGCGCCGGAACGCATCGATGACCGCCGCTGGCTGTACGAATGGCGTGCCGCCCACGCCACCGATCGCGTGGGCGCGCTGGTCGCCTGGGCGCAGGCGGAGGAGACCCAGTTCGGCGACGCCGCGTCGGCGCTGGCGCTGTACGCCCGTGCGCTCGAGCTCGACGCCGATCGCGCCGACGTGATCGCGGAGATGGCGCGCCTGCAGGCCGCCGCCGGCGATGCCGACGGCGCGCTGGCGAGCCTCTCGGCGCTGCGCGATCGCAGCGAGGGAGACGCGCGGGCGAGCGCCGAGCTCGCGATTGCCGGGCTCTTGCTGGGCGAGCTCGGCCGGCCCCTCGATGCCCTCGACGTCCTCGAGCCACTCGTCGACGCGGCACCGGGCGACGGCGCGGTGCTGCGTCTGGTCCACGACGCGCTCGGCCACCCCACGTCCCGGGCGCGCGCCGCGTCCGTGCTCGAACGCGCGGCCCAAGCGGTGGACGACCCGGCGGCACGCACCCGCGTGATCGAGACGCTGCTCGAGGTTTCCGCCGATACACCGGAGCTCGGCGAGGCGCGCCTGCGCTGGATCAAGCAGTTGCTCGAGAGCCGCTCCGACGATCCGGAAGGCGCCTTGGCGATCGCCCTCCAGGGTGCGCTGGAAGCGCCGGCGGACGACGAGATGTGGGACGCCGCGGAACGCCTGGCGCGCCAGCTCGATCGCCCGCGTCCGGTGGCCGACGCTTACGCGCAGGCGCTGGGAGGTTCGCTCGAGCCGGGAAGTGCCGAAGAGCTCGGCCGGCGCATGATCGACTTCCAGGAAGAGTGGTTCGACGAGCCGGCACGCGTCGTCGAACTGCTGGGTCGGATCGTCGAGCTGAGCCCCGGCGCCGATTGGGCGTTCGAGCGTCTGAAGCTCGCGTTCAACGCCGCGGGCCGCTGGACGGAGTTGTTCGAGCTCTATGATCGCGCGATCGAGCGCGCCGCCGAAGACGACCCGGTGCGGCTCGACATCCTGCGCGAGGCCGCGATGGCGGCCAAGGACTTCGCGAGCGACACCGATCGCGCCATCGACTATCTCGAGCGCCTCGACGCGGCGAGCCCGGGCGACGCGCGCATCGATACCTCGCTCGAACGCCTCTACGAACGTGACGGCAGGCTGCGTCCCCTGATCGACCTGCTGTCCCGGCGGCTCGACGGCACGAATGCCGACGCGCAGGGCGAGCTTCGCGCTCGCATCGCGTCGCTCTGGATCGACCTGGGCGAGGCGTTACCCGCCTTCGAGCTGATCGACGCCATCGTCGCGGCCCAGGGTGCATCGCCCGCGACCGTCGATCTGCTCGAACGCCTCGTGGCGCTGCCCGCTTCACGCGACTCGATGGCTCCGACCTCCGGCGCGAAGCGACGCAAGCGCAACTATTCGATCCGCGATCGCGCAGCGTCCCGCCTACGCGAGCACTACGACGGGACCGGTCGTACCGCCGACATGGCGCGGATGCTGGAGATCGAGCTCGAGGTCGCGCACACCGACAAGGAGCGCATCCAGCGCCTCGAGTCCTTGGTCAAGCTCAGGCTCGAGTCGCTGGGCGACGAGGCTGGCGCGTTCGAAAATCTCGCGGCGCTGGTCCGCCTCGCCCCGCACGACGACAGCGTGCGCTCTCGTTTCGCGGATCTCGCGGGGCGCACCGGCGATCAGGGTCGGCGCGCCCAGCTCCTGGTGCTGGTCGCTCGCGCCGCCGAGGACGTCGCACTGCGCCGCACGTTGCTCGCCGAAGCAGCGACGGTCTACGAGCACGCGCTGGGCGACCCCAGTTCGGCCGCGGAGCTCCACGCGGAGGTGTTGGAGCTGGCCGCGGACGACCGGGCGCTCGCGCTCGCGTCGGCGCGTGCCCTGGACGCCCTGCTCGAAGCTTCGTCGCGCGCTGCGGAGCGCTGCACCGTGCTCGAGCGGCGCGCCGATCTGGAAGACGAGCCATCTGGCCGCCGCGCCGCGCTCGCGGAGGCGGCGCGCGTCGCGGCGGAGGAGCTCGGCGATCTCGGCCGCGCCACACGCGCGTGGCGTCTGTGCCTCGCCGACGACCCCGACGACGCCGGCGCGCTCGACGGCCTGTGCGCCTCGCTGCAGGCCGGACAGCGATGGGAAGACCTCGTCGAAGCGCTCGGCACCCGGGCGGCGAAGCGCGACGACGCCGAGCGCGCGCGCGCCGATCGCGTGCGCGTGGCGACCATCCAGGCCGATCAGCTCGGCGACCCCACCGCGGCCATCGAGACCTGGCACGCCATCCGCGAACAGTTCGGCAAGGACGAGGAGAGCTTCGAGGCGCTGGTTCTGCTGCTGGGCCGTACCGAGGGCTGGACCGATCTCGCCGCGCTGCTGTCGGACGAGGCGGCCGCCGAGTCCGACGCCGCGCGGCGGACGGCGTTGCAGAAGCGCCTCGGCGAGGTGCACCGCGATCGTCGCGGGGACGTGATGGCGGCGATCGCCGCGTTCGTGTCGGCGGACGACTGGGCGAGCGCCGCCGACGTCGCCGGACGCGTGCCCGACAAGGAGCTCGCGAAACAAGCCGTGTCCAGCCTGCTCGATCTCGCCGTCGAGCACTGGAAAGACACGAACGAGGAGCCGGAGGCTGCAACCGGCTTGCCGGCGAACGCGGCCCAGACCGCGGACTGGGCGCTCACGGAGCTGACGGCGCGGCTGCTCGAGGAGGGGCGTCACGCCGACGTCGTGGAGCTCTCGCTCCGCGGCGCGGGGCTGCCGTTCAGTCTTCGCCGGCGCCGCGAGCTCGCCCGCGACGCCGCGTGCCTGTGCTCCGACCGGCTGGAGGACGCGGCGCGCGCCATCTCGATCTTCCGCGAGCTGTTCGCGGAGGATCCCGGCGACGAGATCGCCGCGGCGTCTGTCACGCGCCTGGCCCTGTTGCTCGAAGAGGCGGGCCTCGACGGCGAGATCGCGTCACTGTGGGAACAGCAGGCGGCGTGTCGCGAGGCTGGAGGCGATCGCGCCGCAGCGGCGGCGCTGTGGGCGCGGGCCGCGGAGCTCGTCGAGGAGCGCCTGGACGACGTCGAGCGGGCGCTCGCGGATCATCGCCACGGCGCGGGCCTGGGCGGCGAGGCATCGCTCGAAGCGCTCGCCCGCATCCACACCGCACGGGGCGAGAGTCGCGCCGCGGCCGAGGTGCTGGAGTGGCTGTGCGCGCAGTCGTCGCGCGACGCGCTCGCCGAGCGCGCGCTACGCCTCGCCGAGGCGTACATCGCAGCCGGCATGCGCAAGCGGGCGCGCGCCCGACTCGAGCAGTACGCCGGCGTCGCGTTGGACGCGACGCCGCTGCGGCGGCGCCTGGCGGATCTGTACCGCGAGATGGAGGACTGGACGGCGCTGGCCGGCCTGCTCGCCGCCGAGGCGGCGCGCGCGCCCGACGCCAAGGCGCGCCTCGCGCTGCTCAGCGAGGCGGCGGGGCTGCACCTCGACAAGCGCGACGACCCGACGTCCGCGGTCCCGCTTCTCGAGCAGGCCGTCGAGCTGGACCAGGACGCGCCGGAGCTGCGACTGGCGTTGTCCGGTGCGCTCGGTCGGGCGGGACGCTTCGACGAGGCCAGCGCCATCCTGCGGCAGCAGATCGAGCGCTACGGCGCGCGCAAGCCGAAGGACCGCGCGGTGGTCCACTTCGCTCTCGCCCGGGTGTCGCTCGCCGCGGGACGTCGCGCCGAGGCCCTCGCCGAGCTCGACGTCGCGTCGCGCATCGATCCCGCGCATCCTGGCATCCTCCAGGCGCTCGCGCGCCTCGCCTTCGAGGAAGGACAGCTCGAGCGCGCGGAGCGCATGTACCGCGCGCTGCTGCTGGTGCTCGGCCGCGTGACGAACGCCGACGCACCCAGCCGCGCCGACGCATTGCTCGATCTGAGCGAAATCGCCGCGCGCCAGGACGACGCGGTGCGTGCCTCGGAGTTCATCGAGTCGGCGTTCGAGTCGGCGCTCGAGAACCCCAAGGAGGCGCTCGCGTTGGAGCTGGCGCTCAAGCAGCGCGGCCGGCACGAGCTCCTGGCGCGGGCGCTGCAGGCCCGCCTGTCCGGCGACGTGCCGCCGCGCGAGGCCGCGCGCGTGCTCGCCGATCTCGCCATGATCCACGCGGAGCGCGGCGAGAGCGTCGCCGACGTCCAGCACGACCTGCAGCGTCGCGTGCGACAGGTCGAAGCCGACCTGGAGAGTCAGGCTGAGCCGGACGACGCGGCGTGGGCCGCCCTCGGCAGGGTCTACGACTGGTTGGGCGACGCCGACGCCGAGGCGCGGGTGCTCGAGCGCCGCGTCGCAGGCTGGACCCTCGACGACACGGCGACGCCGGATCCGGACGCGCTCTACCGCCTGGCGGCGGTCAAGATGGGCGATCCGGCGACGCGCGAGCAGGGCGCGGAGTTGCTCGAGCGTGCCCTGGATCTGCACGCCGATCCGGAGCGCGCCGAGCGCCTGGTCGTCGATGCCGTCGACGAGAACCCGGACAGCGAGCGCTTGATCCGCTTGCTCGAGCGGGTGGGGCGCGCGCCCGGCCGCGAACGCATCCTGGCACGCGCCCTGTCGTTGCTCGTGCGCATCCCGTCCGCCCGGAGCCCCGCCACGCGCGAAGGCGTCGAGCTCGCGCGCTCGCTCGGCGAGCCGGAGCTGGTCGAGAGCATCCTGTCGAACGCGCTGGAGGACGACGCCGCCGGACTCTCCGATGCGGACGCGGCCTGGACGCGCCTCGAGCTGGCCAAGCTGCTCGACGAGCGCGGCGACGTCGCCGGCGCGCTCGCGCTGCGGGAACGCGCCGCCCGGGATCTGCCGGTGGGCGAGGCGCGGGAGCTGCTGCTGTCGGTGGCGCGCGACGCCACCGGACGGCTGGAAGACGACGCTCGCGCGATCGCGGTGTACGAGTCGTTGCTCGAGCGCGAGCCGGCCGATCGCGAGGTGTGGCAGCCGCTGCTCGACCTGCTCGCGCGCTCCGGCAACCAGGATCGACTGTTCGAGCTGATCGAGCAGACCGTTCCGCTGGTCGAGGTGGCGACGGACCGCGCCGGGCTCCGCGCCTTGCAAGCCAACATGCTGGTCGAGCAGGGGCGCACGGACGAAGCGACGCAGGTGCTCGAGGACGTGCTGCTCGAGGATCCGGGGCACGTCGAGGCCGCGATGCAACTCGCCGGCATCCTCGAACGGAGCGGGCGCCAGGAGGAGCTGACCGCCCTGCTCGTGACCCAGCTCGACGCCGCGAAGGACCGCCAGGACGTCGCATCGATCGGATCGCTGTCGATGCGCCTCGGCGCACTGCTCGAGCAGCAGGACCGGAAAAACGATGCGTTCGACATCTACCAGGCGTTGCTCGACTGGGACAAGGCGCACCGCGACGGCGCGCGCGCGCTGCTGCGCCTGGCGGAAGGGCGCGACGATGCGTTCGTGCTCGCCGACGCGATCGAGAACGTGCTGCGGAGCGCCGACGCCGAGGAAGCGCCGGCGCTGGCCGCGCGCCTGTCGGCGCTACGCGCCGAACAGAACGACATCGAGGGAGCGGCCCGCGCGCTCGAGCTCGGCTACCAGGCCGCGCCCACCGACGCGGAGCTCCGCGATCAGCTCGTGAACCGCTACGCGGAGAACGGCGACTGGAGCGGCGTGGCGCGCGTACTGCGCGTCGCGGTCGCCGCGACGCCGACCGATCGCGGTCTTGTGGAACGCCTGGTCGAGGCGCACCGGCAAGCCGGCGAGCACGATCTCGCCCTGGAGCTGCTCGACAGCCTGGCGCAGGACGACGGCGATCCGGCGCTGCTCCACGAGCGGGCACAGCTGCTCGGCGAGCTCGGGCGCGAGGAAGAGGCCCTCGCGACGCTCGAGCAGGCGTACGTCGCTGGGGGCGATTACGCGAGCGAGCTGGTGGAGATGTTGGAGCGCGCCAGCGCCCGGGCCCAGCCGCCGGACGACCGCGTACTCGGGTTCCGGCTGGTGGAGATCCTGCAGCAGAGCGGCGACATCGACGGCGCGCGTGCCCGTCTCACCGAGCTCGTCCGCGAGAACGGGAAGGACAGCGATGCGCTCCGGCGGCTCGCTGATCTCGAGCTCGGGATCGGCGACTTCAACGCGGCGGGAAGCACGCTGCGGCGCCTGATCGCGCTGGTGGACGGCGAGCAGCTGGTGCGCGTCGCGATCGAGCTGGCCGACGCCTGCGCCAGGGCGGAGCGCTTCGCAGACGCGCGCAGCGGGCTCGAGCGGGCGTTGAAGGCCGTGCCCGACAACGTCGAAGTGCGTCTGTGGCTCCGGCGCTTGTACGAGATCACGGGGGAGAACCGCGAGCTCGCGCGCATGTTGCTCGAAGAAGCCGCGGCCGCGACCGAGGTCGCCGACCGCCTTGAAGCGCTGCTCGGCGCGGGAGGCCTGTTGCTGTCGCCGGACGGGGACGCCCTGCAGGCGATCGCCGTCCTCGAGGAGGCCCGCACGCTCAGCCCGGAGAGCGTCGACGGCGTCGTCCTGCTGGCCCGCGCGTACGCCGCGGCCGGCCGAGGCGACGAGGGCATGACCCTGCTCACGGAGATGGCCCAACTGCACCGCGGCCGCCGCGTGAAGGCGCTGGCGGCGGTCTACCAGGAGATGTCACGCATCCAGCTGGAAGAGGGCTTTCTCACCGACGCGCTCGAGTCGCTCTCGCGCGCCTTCGACATGGACATGAAAAACTGCGTGCTCGCGCTCTCCCTGGGCCAGCTCGCCCTCGACATGGACGAGGACGAGGCGGCATCGCGGGCCTTCCGCGCCGTCAGCATGATGAAGCCGTACGACGAGGCCACGGGCGAGGGCGCGACCGACGAGTACAAGGCCGAGGCCCACTTCCAGCTCGCCCGCGTCGCGATGAAACAGGGCGATCCGCGCAAGGCCAAGGTCCTGCTCGGCAAGACCCTGGTCGAGAACCCCGGGCATGCGCAAGCACTGGCTTTGATGGAACAACTGGGCTAAGACCCGCTTCCGGATGAAGCGCACGAAGCGACTGACCAAACGCGAACGCAAGGCCCAGGATCCGCGGCGCGCGGCGGCAGCGGCCGCCCAGCCCCAGCAGCAGCACATCCACTGCATCGCCTGCGGTCGGCACCTCGATCCCGCCGAGTTCGACAGCGCGCCGGCGAGCGCGACGTTCATCGTCTGCGATCACGGCTCGCAGTTCCCGACCTGCGTCCCGTGCGTGGTGCAGTCGCAGATGCTCGTCGCGGCCCACGACCGCACCGGACAACCGGTGAAGGTCGCCGGCGCCTGGCACTGAGCAACGCCTCCCGGTTCCCCGACCCAGGGGAAGGTCTGCCGGTCCGGCGCGGAATCGTCGCGTCGCGCCGCCACGTCCCCCGGCGGTGTCAGTGCGCGAGTAGCCAGTGGAACATGTCACCGATCACGCGATCGCCCTCCGGTCCGAAGTGTCCGTGGCTCGCGCGCGGCAGGACGAACAGCTCGACGGGCTTGTGCGCGGCGGCGAGCGCGGCAACGCCGTCGCGGGCGTTGTCGCGGCCTTCCCACTCGCCGCGCAGGATCGCGACCGCGCGGGCACCGGGAAGCGACGCGGGCGACGCGGGGATTGGCGGGCCGCCCAGCACGACCAGCGGGTAGCGCTCCGGGTAGCGCTTGGCGAGTGAGAGCGCGCGCACGACGCCCTGCGAATAGCCGAACAGGACGCGATCTGCGACGTCGAGTTGGCCGCCGCGCCGCTTCGCGACGGCGTCGAGCGCGCGACCGATGCGGCGCTCGATCGCCACGACGTCGTGCCCCCACTTGTAGCGATCGGTGATGCCGCAACGCTCGTCGCCGAGCAGGGCGACCACGGTGCCGACGCGGCTCGCCGCTTCGGCCCAGCCGTCGATGGCGGTGATGTCGCCGCACACGCCGTGCAGATACACGATCGCGCGGCGCGTTCCGGCCGCGCCTTCGATAACGCGTACCGGTTTGTCCTGCGGCACGCGGACGAACGCCGGCTCGCCGACGGCGATGCCGGCCGGGAGCGTCGCGGGCGCGACGTCGGGGGACGCGGGCGCGACGTCGGGGGACGCGGGCGCGACGTCGGGGGACGGCGTGACCGCGTCGGGGTCCGCGCTCTCGCGCACCGGAGCGGCGCGTGTCTCCGATCCCGCACCGAGTGTGCGGACCGGCGGGGAGGGGCGCCGGCAGGCCGCGAAGGCGAACCCGACGCCGGCCGCGCCGAGCAGACAAACCCAGAAGAACCTCAGCGCTTGCGGCCCTTGTTCTTCGAGCGCTTGTGCTCGGCGACGGTCTTCTTGTGGCGCCCGGTGCCGCGGTCGAGCCACACCAGCGCGGCGCGGTACATGCCCGCCTTCTTCTCGAGCTGCAGCTCGTGCCCCATGTCGTCCGGCGTCGAGGCGTGGACCGGCACGCCCGCGGTCTCGAGCCACTTGCGCACCTGCGCCGTGCCCTCGATGACGCCGTCCTGCTCGCCGGTGATGAGGTACACACGACGCACCGTGTGGCGGCCCTTCTGGAGCGCCTCCAGGCCGGAGCCGCCCCAGTAGTCGTTGTCGGCGGCGAGGATCAGCCAGCGGTTGAACGTGCGCGGCTCGCGCACGCCGACGTTCATCGCCACGTACGCGCCCTCGCTGAAGCCGATCAGCGTGTTGCCATACAGCTGCACGCGGTGGCCGTACTTCTTGCGCAACGCTTCGAGCGTGCTCATCACGACGCGCTCGGCCACAGGCCAGTTGTTGTCCCAGCCGCGCGCGCCGCCGCCGCGATCTTCCTGACCGCTCGGGCACACCACCCAGCCGAGGCGGCGCGCGAGCCGCGCCCAGCGCTTGCAGTCGTTGGCCGGATGCCCGCCGCGGCCGTGCAGGTACATGATGACGGGCCTGAGGCCGAGCCGGCCGCGCCCGACCGGTTCGTAGTAGTACGCCGGCGGGGCGTTCGGCACGTCGAGCGTCTGGAGCCCTGCGTGCGACGCGCTCTCGTGCTTGGCCGCCTTGTCGTCGTCCGCCTTGTCGTCATCCGCCTTGTCGTCGCGATCATCGCGAGACTTGGCGGCCTCGCTGCCGTCCTTGTCGTCGGGATCGGGAATGACGAGCTTCTGGCCGGGCTTGATCGCCTCGCGGCGCTTGATGTCGTTGGCCTTGCACAGCGCCTGGATACCGACGTGATAGCGCTTGGCGATCATGCCGAGCGTCTGGCCCTTGGCCACGACGTGCGTCTTCTGCTCACCCGCGACCGCGGTCGACGTCGCCAGGCACAAGGCGAGCGTTGTCAGCAGGATGGCAATCGTCCTCGTCGCGCCCACGGCTGCGCTCGCCCGTCGCATGGCCCCAAGCGGTAGCACAGGCGCGGCGGATGGGGAAAACCCCGGTCGATCGCCGGCTCGAAGGCGCCCCGGGCCGGAGGCGCTGGATGACCCGCCGGCGACCGGTGGAAGCCGCCAAAAACCTAGGGATGCCGCTCCTGGGTGCGCTTGCGTTCGAAGTGATTCCTGAGCCTCCGGTGGGCGTCCGCGAAGGCCTCGTTCACCGCCGCGTACATGTCCTGCCGCGACGTATGGCTCAAGACCAGCTCTTCGCCGGGCACCGTCAGGTCGATCCGCACGTGGAAGTGCCCGCCGCCCTGGTGGTGGTGGCGGTGCGGCGTTTCCAGCGCGACGCGGCAGCCGATGATGCGATCGGAGAGCGCTTCCAGCTTCTCGGCGTGCTCGCGTACCAGCTGATCGAGGGCGTCCGAGTGATCCATGTCGCGAAACGTGATCTGGAGGGGGATTCGCATAACAGCGCGAGATGCAAGGGCTCTGCCACGCGATTTTGCGCGCGATCAGGCTTGGCCGCGACGCAACATGCGCGCATGGCGCAGCGCGGACCGCAACTATTTCGCTTGGATCCCGTGGGGTTGAGGGGTGCCCACGGGGGCTACTTGGTGAGCTCGACGGCGCTGGCCACCATCTGCACCTCGTCGGCCGTGCCGTCGGCGTGCTTGTCCGCGAAATGGGCGCCTTCGCTCTCCAGGTGGCTGACGATGGGTGCGGCGATCTGCCGCACCTGCACCACGCCCTGCACCCGTGCGTGCGCGCCCGCCGAGTCGAGAGGGATGAAGAAGCCGTAGTCCTTGAAGCGCACCCGGCAGCCCGGCTTCGCCTCGTCCATGCCCGTCGCGAGCTCCATCCAGCAGCCGCGCTTGGTGCACGCGCGCCGCACCTCGCCCTCGACCGTGACCGCGTGTCCGTTGTAGTCGGCCGGCTTCGTCAGCACGCTCGCCAGCTGCGTCTGGGGACCGGCGGCGATACGGTCGCCGTAACGCTTGGTCGACGACGCCGCGGCGGCGGGTGCTGGGTCCGGCCCGGGCCCGGCCGGGCGCTCGTCGCCGGACCGACAGCCGCACATCGTCACCACCACCGCCGCGAGGCGGACCCACGTCCCAGCAGGCATGGCGCGGAGTATAGCGCGGCGTGTAGACTTGCCAGTGATGAAGCGCCTCTCCTGGCTCTTGGCACTGGCGGCGGTCCTGGCAGCGGGTTGCGGCAGCGGAGACGGCAGCGGGAGCGGCTCCGGCTCGGACGCCCTCGCGTCGCAGCGTCAGCAGTGCCTGGACAAGATCAACCAGTACCGCGACACGCTCGGCCTGCCGCACTACACGCTGTGGGCCGGCGAGGGCGCGTGCGCCGACGGGCAGGCGAAGAGCGACAGCCAGACCCAGAAGGCGCACGGGGCGTTCGGCCAGTGCGGCGAGCACGCCCAGAACGAATGCCCGGGTTGGCCCATCGACCAGATCAGCGCCGCGACCGGCAGCTGTCTCGACATGATGTGGGCGGAAGGTCCTGGCTCGGACTTCCAGGCCCACGGCCACTACATCAACATGTCGAGCACGAAGTACACGATGGTCACCTGCGGCTTCTCCGCGTCGAGCGGCAGCATCTGGGCGGTGCAGGACTTCAAGTAGGCCTGTCTGCCGGGCCGGCGCGGTATCCCGGGGCGCGCGCGCTCGGCATCAGAAGAAGCACTTTCCCTCGCCGCGATACGTGGGCACGCGGTCGACGATGCGGCCGCCTTGCACCAGCAGCACCTGGTTGAAGCGCTCGCACAGCTCGCCGCCCTTGGCATGGCGGAACACCACGGGATCACCGAGGCGCAGCGCCACGCCGGGCGGAACGCGCAGCGGCGTCTGCACTTCACCGGCCATCTCCGCGGGCAGCAGCTCGACGCCGCGCGGGAGCCAGGGCCGCGGCACCTTGTCCGCGCCGGGCGCGCCGCTGGCGACGTAGCCGCCGCCGAGGCACGTCGCGTAGTCCGGCGCGGGCAAGCGCGTGACCTCGAGCGCGAAGAACGCCGCGGGCTCGAGGCGCTGCATGTGCGGCGCCTTGTAGTAGTCGAACAAGTGCGGCTTGAAGAAGGCCGAACCCGCGGTGACCTCGGTGACGCCGCTCCCGGGCGTGGTCGTGTCGAGCGAGCCGCTGCCGCCGCCGTTGACGATCGACGGCTGTAGACCGTGCGCGACGAGCGCGTCGACGATGCTGGTACGGCGCCGCGAGAGCTCGGCGACGGACGCGCGCTTGACCGCGCGCTTGACCAGGTTCATGCGCGGCTCGAACGGGCTCGCGTCGCCGAGGCCGGCGACCTGCGCTTCGTAGCCCAGGATGCCGTGGAAGCGCGCGCCGTCGCGATGCGAGAGGTACACGGCGAGATCGAGCACCTCGCTGCGATCGCGCAGCGGCGATCGGCGGACGCCGAGGTGCACGCGGCCGCCGAGCAGCTCGAGGCTCATGTCCACGCACAGCACCACCGGGATGCGCACGCCGTGGGCGGCGCCGACGGCGCTGATGCGATCGATGCCGTCGTGGGAGTCGGCGGCGACGCTGACGAGCTTGCCCGCGCCGACGAGCTTGGCGATGCGCTCCAGATCGCACAGCTGGAAGGGGGGATACGCCACCAGCAGATCGTCGAAGCCGTGACCCGCGAGGTGCTCGGCCTCCTCGCACGAGAAGCACATCAGGCCGCGCAGCATGCCCTCGCCGCGCTCGAACAGGCGCTTCAGGATCGCCACGACGCGAACCGACTTGCTCGCGATCCTGAGCGGCGTCCCACGCCCGCGGATCGTGTCCAGCACGACGGCGAGGTTCCGGTCGAGGGCATCGAGATCGACGAACGCCGCGGGCAGCCGCTCGCCGGCGAGCATCGAACGCAGCTCTGGATAACCCGGCATCGGCCGCATGCTAGCATTCGCCCCGCGGCCTGCGCACGGCGCCTCCGCACGGCGCCTCCGCACGGCGGCACGTGTGCGACGTCGCCCCCTCGGCCTCGCCCCGCGCCCACTGTGCGGCGCGCGAACGGGGCGGCGGGAGCCCGGCATCGGCTGCGTGCTAGCATTCGCGTCGCATGGATTACCGTCTCTTCGCCACCACCGCGTTCGCCGTGTTCCTCGCCGAGATGGGCGACAAGACGCAGATCGCGACGCTGTCGATCGCGTCCAGCAGCAAGGCCCGCTGGATGGTATTCGCCGCCGCCTCGCTCGGCCTGGTCGCCGCGTCCGCCATCGCCGTCCTGGCCGGCGACGTCGTCGGCCGCTACGTCTCGCCGCTCTGGATCCGCCGCGCCGCCGGCGCGATCTTCATCGTGATGGGCATCGCGTACCTCGTGGGCAGCGGCGAGGCGGGCGGCTAGAGGCTGGCGGCAGCCTGGAGGCGGCGCGCTTCCGCGACGCGCGGATGGAGCGGGGCGAGGGGAAGGGGCCGAGCACGCGCACCTGCTGCCCCGCGCGGGCCAGGCGTCGCGAGAGCGCAGGCCGGGCGCTTCAGAGGCCGGGGGGGGCGGTCCCCGCCGAGCACGCGCGTCGTCGATGGCCGGGCTTCGCTGCTCGACCAGCGGCAAGGAGCCCGGCTGCGGAGAGCCGTGTAGTATCGCTCGCCAGGAGCTCCAGGCATGAAGAACAAGCAACCGGCGCCGAAGACGCCGCGTGTCCCGCCGCGCATCGAGTACCTGCGCGTGGAGAACTACCGGGCGCTGCGCAGGGTGGAGCTGAAGGACGTCACGCCGCTCACCGTACTGGTCGGTCCGAACGGCAGCGGCAAGTCGACCGTGTTCGATGTGTTCAACTTCCTGTCCGAGTGCTTCCAAACGAGCCTTCGCCACGCGTGGGATCGCCGGGGACGCGCTGCAGAGCTCAAGACCCGGTGCCAGGACGGGCCGATCGTCATCGAGATCAAGTACCGCGAGCACGGGCACCCGCTGATCACCTATCACCTGGCCATCGACGAGGGGCCGAAGGGGCCCGTCGTCGCGGAAGAGTGGCTGCAGTGGCGGCGAGGCGCCTACGGCAAGCCGTTTCGCTTCCTCGACTACAAACAAGGTCAGGGCCGCGCCGCGAGTGGCGAGATGCCCGACGAGCAGGACAAGCGCAAGGAAATCCCGCTGCGCTCGCCGGACCTTATCGCCGTCAACACGTTGGGGCAGTTCGCTGAACATCCGCGCGTCGCGGCACTGCGCGAATTCATCACGGATTGGTACGTGTCGTACCTGTCGGTAAACGACACGCGCGGCCAACCTGAGGCGGGCCCGCAGGACCGCCTCAGCAAGACTGGAGACAACCTCGCGAACGTTGTCCAGTACCTCAAGGAGCAGCACCCGCGGCAGCTCGATCGCATCTTCGAGATCTTGCGGCAGCGCGTTCCCCGGCTGGAGAAGGTCATCGCCGAGCCGATGCCGGACGGTCGGCTGCTGTTGCAGGTCAAGGATGCTCCGTTCGATCGCCCGGTTCTGTCACGCTTCGCTTCGGACGGGACGCTCAAGTTGCTCGCGTACCTGACGGTGCTGCACGACCCTTCCCCTCCACAGTTCATCGGAATCGAGGAACCGGAGAACTTCCTCCACCCACGGCTGCTGCCGGAGCTGGCCGAAGAGTGCCGTGCCGCGACGAGCCGTTCGCAGCTGCTCGTCACGACGCATTCGCCCTTCTTCCTCGACATGCTTCACCCGAACGAAGTGCGCATCCTCTACCGCGACGAGCAGGGCTATACCCACGCCGAACGCGCTAGCGACGTACGGGGCATCGTGGAGTTCATCCAAGCCGGGGCGACCATGGGACAGCTCTGGTCCGAGGGACGGCTGGGCTTGGGCGATCCTCTCGTCAACGCCGGCGGGCCGGCTGGGAGAGCGGCGCGCCGATGACGGTCGAGCATATCGAGGTACTGGTCGAGGAACCGTCGATGGAAGCGGCGCTTCGAGAGCTCCTTCCGGCTATCGTCGGGAATACGTCTTTCGCGATCTACCAACACCAGAGCAAGGATCAGCTCCTGGCGCGCCTTCCCAATCGACTGGCCGGCTACAAGGCGTGGTTGCCAGAGACTTCCTGCGTGCTGGTGATCGTCGATCGCGACGACGACGACTGTCGCGAACTGAAGCGGCGCCTCGACCAGATGGCGGCGGATGTCGGTCTCGCCACGCGCTCCACGGGACGCGCATTCCAGGTCTTGAACCGCATCGCGATCGAAGAGCTGGAGGCATGGTACTTCGGAGACTGGACTGCCGTTCGAGCCGCGTATCCGCGGCTCGATGCCAACCAGATGGCCAAAGCGGCTTTCCGCGATCCCGACGCGATCAAGGGTGGTACGTGGGAAGTTCTGGAGCGGTTGCTGCAGAAGAAGGGTTATTTCGCGACCGGCCTCCGGAAGATCGAGGCCGCGCGGATGATCGCTCGCCACATGGACCCGGCCCGGAACACCTCGTCTAGCTTCCGCTCACTGTGCGCGGCACTCCAGGAATGACGGCAAGAAGCGCGTCGTGGTCCACGCGCGCGCGGGGATGAACCGATCGGGATGTGATGCTCCGTGTACATCTCACGGGTTCCCGCGCGAGCGCGATACGAGCAGCAGGAGGCCGGAGCGGGGTGGCGGGTGAGCGGCGCAGGCCCCGCCGAGCCACGCAGCGTCGTGACAGCCGCCGTCCGCTCGGAGTGGGATCGTCACGCTGCAGATGAATCCTCCACAACGCGCCTCGCAGCGGTACCTGGAGGCGGCGCGCTTCCGCGGCGCGCGGATGGAGCGGGGCGAGGGGAAGGGGCCGAGCACGCGCACCCGCTGCCCCGCGCAGGCCGGGCGCATCAGGCGCGACAGCCCGCCGCGGTCGCTTCGCGATCGAGCTTGCCGCTGCCGTTCACGGGGAGGGCGTCGAGCCACGTGATGCGACGCGGGCGCTTGAAGCTCGCGAGCTCGCGCTCCAGATGCGCTTGCAGGGCTTCGGGGGATGGCGGTCCGTCGCGGCCGGCGACCAGGGCGGCGGCGACGCGCTGGCCCCACTCCGCATCGTCTTCGCCGAACACGCAGGCGGCGGCGATACCCGGGCAGCGCTCGAGCGCGGCTTCGACTTCGAGCGGGTGCACGTTCTCGCCGCCGGTGATGATCGAATCGCTCTGCCGACCCTGGACGTGGAGCCGGCCGTCGGCGTCGAGGAAGCCCGCGTCGCCGGTCGCGAGCCACGCGCCGGGCGCGACGGCGTCGCACAGCGTCGGGCCGCGTACGTGGATCGCGCCGTCGACGATCTTCACGTCCACGCCGGCGAGCGGATGTCCCGCGCCTTGCTCGCCGCGGTTCGTCGTGCCGGTGCGCTGCGTCGTCACCTGCGAGCACGCCTCGGTCAGCCCGTACGTGGTGAGCACCGGCCAGCCGCGATCGGCGGCGCGCGCGAGCAGCGCGGGAGACGCCGCCGCGCCGCCGAGCAGGATCGCGCGGACGTGCGCGGGCGGGGCCCAGCCCGTGTCGAGCAGGCGCGCGAGCAGCGTGGGCACGACCGACAGGATCGTCACCCGATCGCGCGTCACGTGCCCAGCGAGCGTGGCCGGCGCGGCGTCCTGGGCGACGACCACGGTGCGGCGCGCAATCAGGCAGCGCGTCACCACCGACAGGCCGCCCACGTGGGCGAACGGCAGGCACAACAGCCAGCGATCGTCGTCCTGCCAGCCGAGGTTTCGCGCGCTGGCGCGGGCAGCGGCGAGGAACGCGCGCCGCGACAGCACGACGCGCTTCGGCTGGCCGCTGGTGCCGGAGGTGTGGAGGATCGCCAGCGGGCGCGCGTCCAGGCGCGGCGCGAACGCGGCGGTGTCCAGCGGCTCCACGCGCTGGTGCGGGCCGACGTCCAGCATCAGCGCCTCTTCGCGCACCAGCAGGCGCACGCGCTCGGCGGGGGTCAGGCGCGGGTGGACGAGCAGGGCGGGGATCCCCAGCGCGATCAGCGCGTGCAGCAGCTCGAGCTGCGGGCAATCGCTCTCGGCGACGAACGCCACCGGCCGGTCCGGCGTGGCGCCGCGATCGAGCAGCCAGCGCGCGGCGCGGCGCGCGCCCAGGGCGAGCGACGCGTAGTCGACGACCGCGCCGTCGATGATCAGCGCCGGCCGCGCCGGCGCCTCGCGGGCGGCGTCGATCACCGACAGCGTCATCGCGCGACGTCCGCGCCCGGTTCCGCGACGTCCAGACCCAGGCCTGCGGACGCGAGCAGGTGGGCGCGGCCGTCGGCGAAGCGATCGAGGCCCTGGGCGCGCACCGGCGACGCCACGGCGAGAGCGAGGGCGGCCGCCGCGGCGAGGGCGATCGGACCATCGAACAGGTGCGAGAGTACGACGCCCAGGCCCAGCGCGCGGGCCGCCGCGGCGAGCTCCAGGCTGCGCGTGATGCCGCCGACGCACATCGGCTTGATCACCACGGCGGCGACGCCCGGGCCGTCGACGCGGGCGCCGGGCGGCTGCAGCGACTCGTCGCGGGCGAGCGGAACCGGCGAGCCGCCGAGCGCGTCGAGATCATTCGTGGGTTCCTCGACCAGCTCGGGCTCGAAGCGCGCCAGCGCGGCGAGGTGTGCGCCGGCCTCGGCGGGCGACCACGCCTGGTTGGCGTCGAGGCGCAGCGCGACGCCGGCGCCGAAGCGCTCGCGCAGCGCGGCGACGCTCGCGAGCTCGCGCTCGAAGTCGCGACCGAGCTTGAGCTTGAACGTGCGGATGCCGCGGGCGAACGCGGCCTCGGCGTCGGGCAGCACGCGCTCGGCGTCGAGCAGCGCGGCGAGCGGGATGGCGTCGGGGCGCGCGCCGGTGCGGCGCACGGCGTCGCGGAGCAGGCGCCACGCTGGCACGCCGCGCGCGCGCGCCGCGAGATCGAGCGCCGCGGTCTCGAGGGCGTGGCGCGCGGCGGGCAGCGACGCGGGCACGAGCGCGCCGACGGCGGCGATCCAGCCGAGCGCGTCGTTGTCGCCGAGCGCGGAGACGCGGGCGAGCGGCGCGGCCTCGATGGCGGCGCGGCCCGCGTCCAGCTCGTCCGGCGAGTAGCCGGGCAGCGGCGCGAGCTCGCCCAGGCCGGCGCGCCCGGCCTCGTCCTCCAGCCGCACGATCAGCGCCGCTCGCTGCGTCCATACGCGCCGCGCGTTCGCCGCCGGACGCGCGAGCTGCGTGTCCACGCGCAGCAGGTGGGCGCGCATCAGCCTGCTCCGAGCACGATGCCCGCGGCGAACGCCACGCCGTGCAGCAGCAGCAGCCGCGCGGTGCCGACCAGGGTCCGGTTCAGCGTCGCGCCGTGATCGCGCGCGACGCTCTTCAAGAGCGGCAGCGCCAGCGGCAGCGTGACCAGCGGCAGTAGCGCCAGCGGCGCGAGCCGGCCCGTGGCGACCAGCAGGACCGGCACGCCGTAGGCCGCGGCGACCAGCAGCGCGTACTCGGCGACGCCGAAGCCGCGGCCGAAGCGCACCGCGAGCGTGCGCTTGCCGGCGCGGGCGTCGGTCTCGGCGTCGCGCACGTTGTTGACCACGAGGATCGCCGTGGCCAGCGCGCCCACCGGCACCGCGCACCACCACGCCAGCGCCGGCACCCCGCCGGCCTGTACGAAGGCCGTGCCGCACACGGCGACGAAGCCGAAGAACAGCATCACGAACACGTCGCCGAGGCCGTTGTAGCCAAGCGGAAACGGCCCGCCGGTGTAGGCGACGGCGCAGGCGATGCTCGCGAGTCCGATCACGACGATCGCCGGGCCGGCGATCGCCGTCAGGTACGCGCCCACGCCGAGCGCGAGCGCGAACACCACGAGCATGCCCGCGCGCACGCTCGACGCCGGCAACAGCCCGGCTTGCACGACGCGCACCGGGCCCAGACGCTCTGCCGTGTCCGCGCCCTTCTCGTAGTCGAACACGTCGTTGGCGAGGTTCGCGCCGATCTGCAGCAGCATCGCGCCGACCAGGGCCGCGCTTGCCGGTCCGGCGCGGAATCCCCCGGCGGCGACCGCCACGGCGGTGCCCACGGCGACGGGCACGAACGCGGCGGCCAGCGTCGCGGGCCGGCAGGCGAGCACCCAGGCGCGGGCGCGGCTCATGCGTCCTCTCCGACGGCCAGCAGATCGGCGAGGCGATCGGGTCGCTCGAGCACGACGTTGTGGCCCGCGCCGTCGATCAGCGTCGCGGTCGCGCACGGCGCCACGCGCGACAGCTCCTGGGCGAGCCCGGCGAACTTCTCGTCGCGCGCGCCGGCGACGAAGCGCAGCGGCAGATCGCAGTCGCGCAGGGCTTCGCGCTGTGGCGGCATGGCGCCGAGCCCGAGCACCTCGAGCGAGCGCGCGAGCCCGCGCGGGTGGTGCTTCAGCCGCGCGCGGCGCTGATCGGTCTGCAGCCGCGGCGGCAGCGCCCGCTGCGAGGCGAACAGCGGCTGCGCCTCCCACGCGTCGACGAACGCCGCGATGCCGCCGTGCTCGAGCAGCTCGCGCCAGCGCGCGTCGCTGTCGGCGCGGACGGCGCGCTCGGCCGCCGACTCGAGGCCCGGGTGCACGCCGATCAGCGTGGCGTCCAGGAACCGCTCGCGATGCCGCGCCAACAGCCCGAGCGCGACGCGAGCGCCGAGCGAGTAGCCCACCACGCGCGCCGGCCCGAGCCGCGCCGCGGCGATCTCGGCGGCGATCCGGTCGACCTCCTCGTCGAACGTGCGCGGGCCGCGCGCGGCCGGAGTGCCGTCGTGGCCGAGCAGGGTCGGCATGAACACGACCGCGGGCGGCAGGCGCTCGACCACCGCGTGCCACGAGCGCGGCGCGCCGGTGAAGCCGTGGAGCAGGACGAGCGGCGTCATGCGCCCAGCGCCTCGTCCACGCGCGCGCGGATCGCCGCGAGGGCCGCCGCCGCGCCGCTCGGCGGCACCACGGCCTGGATCACGCTCGCGCCGGCGTGGGCGCCGGCCGCGGCGAGCGCCGCCGACAGCTCGCGCGCCGTGGTCGCGCGCCGGAACGGCAGCCCGTAGAGCGCCGCGGCGTGCGACAGATCCAACCCCGGCGGCGTTATCCACGGCGCCAGATCCGCGCCCGGCAGCGCGGCGATCGGCAGCTGCTCGAAGATCCGTCCGCCGTCGTTGTCGAGCACCAGGATCACCATCGGCGTGGTCACCAGCCGCGCCGCCCATAGACCGCCCACGTCGTGCAGGAAGCCGACGTCGCCGATGATCAGCGTGGTCGGGCGACCGCTGGCGAGCGCCGCGCCGACGGCGCCGGACGTCACGCCGTCGATACCGTTCGCGCCGCGCTGCGACCACACGCCGATGCGCCGCGCCCGCGCGCGCGCCGGACACGTCGCGTCCACGAGCCGCACCGGCAGGCTGTTGCCCAGCGCGAGCAGGCCGCCGTCGGGGATCGCGTCGACGGCGAGGCGCACCGCGCCGCCCTCGCCGAGCGCCGCGTCGCTGCCGCCGATCTCCGCCTCGACCGCGCTCCACGCGAGCGCGCTGCCGTCGCTGAAGCGCCGCTGCCACGCGGCGTCGTGCGCGGGCTCCCGCGCGGCGACCGCGTTGGCCAGGCCGCGGACGGCGAGATCCAGATCGCCCAACACGATCTCCGTGGCGCCGCTCCACGGATCCGGCCAGCCGCCATCCGCCAGCACGAAGCGCCGCGCGCCGTACCACGCGCCCACGCAAGCGTCGAACGCGCGCGAGGTCGGGGCCGCGCCAATCTGGATGATGACCCCGGGTGCCGGTCCGGCGCGGAACCGCGCCGACGACAGCAACGCATCGAAGCCGTCGCAGAGCCAGCGCGCGCTGGCGCCGAACCTGAGCTGGCTGGTCGCCTCGGCGAGCAGCGGATAGCCGGTGGCTGCGACGAGCGCGGCGACGGCGTCGCTCGAAGGCGCGCGATCGAGCCCGATCGGGCCGCACACCACGAGCCCGCGCGGCGCCTGCGCACACGCTTCGGCGACGCGGGCGAGCGTGGCGGGATCCGGCGTCGCCACGGGCCGCGCGATCCGCGTCGGCCCGCGCGCGATCAGCGCGTCGACGGCGGCGTCGAGGGCGCGTCCCGCGTCGTCCGCGGCGAGCGCGGGCTCGAGCGGCTTGTCCGCGCGGGCGTTCAGGTGCACCGGACCGGCGGGCGCGGCGAGGCTGTCGGCGACGGCCTGGGCGGCCACGCGCTGGAGCGCGGCGAGCGCCGCTGGCGCGGCGTCGGGCAGACCCAGCTCGACGAAGCGCTTGGCGTGCTCGCCGTAGATCCGCGTCTGGTCGATCGTCTGCGGCGCGCCGCAGCGCTGCAGCGATAGCGGGCGATCGGCGCTCAGCACGATCAGCGGCGCGCGCGCCAGCGTGGCCTCGACCAGCGCCGGCAGGTAGTTCGCCGCGGCGCTGCCGGAGGTGCACACGAGCAGCGCCGGGCGGCCGCTCGCCTTCGCCTGGCCGAGGGCGAAAAACGCCGCGCTGCGCTCGTCCACGACCACGTGGCAGCGCAGGCCCGCGCACTGGAGCGCGGCCCAGGTGAACGGCGTCGAGCGCGAGCCGGGACTCAGCACCGCGTCGCGGACGCCCGCCTGGACCAGACTCTCGATCAGCAGCCGCGCCCACGCGGTCAGCAGGTTCGCCGGTGTCATCGCGCCTCGAGCGCCGACAGCAGCGCGGCGAGCTTGAGCCGGGTCTCGGCGTGCTCCGCGTCGGGATCCGAGTCGCGGACGATGCCCGCGCCGGCGTACAGGTGCGCGCGCGCGCCGTCGAGCAGCCCGGAGCGCAGCGCGACCACGAGCTCGCCGTCGCCTCCGGTGTCGAACCAGCCGACCGGGCCCGCGTACCAGCCGCGCGGATCCGGCTCGCGCGTCGCGATCCAGTCGAGGGCCGCGGCGGTCGGGGTTCCGCCGACCGCGGGCGTCGGGTGCAGCCGCTCGGCGAGATCGAGCAGGTGCCGCGGCGCGCCCAGCGTGCCGGTGATCGGCGTCCGCAGGTGCATCACGTTGCTGAGGCCGCGGATCTCCGGCTCGGCCGGGAAATCCAGCGCCGCACACAGCGGCGCCAGCGCGTCGACCACCTGGCGCACGACGAACGCGTGCTCGCCGCGATTCTTGGCGCTGGCCAAGAGCTCCAGACCGCGATCGGCGCGCTCGCGGGCGTGGAGCTCCGGAGGCGCCGAGGCCCGGAGCGCCCGATCGCGCCCGATCGATCCGGCCAGCGCCTCGGTGCGGAGCGCGAGCCCGTGCTTCTCGATCAGGCGCTCGGGCGTCGCGCCGACGAACACGCGCGGCCCACGCCGGAACGCGAAGCGCGTGCACGCGGGATAATCCCGGGACAGCGCGTCGGTCACGTGGTGCGGCGCGAGCGCGCCGCCGAGCTCCGCCACCACGCGGCGCGCGGCCACGACCTTCTCGAAGCGCCCCGCCGCGATGCCGGCGAGGATGTCCTCGATGCGCGCGCGCCAGCGCGCGGCGGCGGCCGCGTCGTTGTCGGCGAGCCGCGGCGCCGCGACCGGCCCCGGCGGCGGCAGCGGACGCTCGAGGGCGTCGAGCCGCACCGCGACGGCGTCGAGCCACGCGTCGCGCGCGGACCCCGACGCAATCTCGCCGCCGCGCACGGCCAGCGTGAGCCGCGCCTCGCCGCCGGCGCGGGTATAGCGGAAGCGCGGCAACACGAAGCGCGCGTCGCCGAACCCGCTCCACGGTTCGCGGTCCGCGCCGCCGGGCTGGAACGCGAACCCACCGAACAGCCGCGGGGCGAACACGCGCTCGCGGCCACGGGATTCCGCGCCGGACCGGCCCACCCACGCCAGCGATCCGAACAGCGCGCTCGCCTGGTCGCGAATCGCGGCGAAGCGCGCGTCGCCGGCGGCCTCCAGCACGGCGAGCTCGCCGACCGCGGCGGTCTCCTCGTCCGCAGCGGCCCACAGCAGCGCTCGCTCCGGATCGGTCGCGAACAGCCGCGTCGCGGGCACGACCGGCGCGGGCAGCTCGAACACCGCGAGCCCGGGGCGGCCGGCGTGCTCGACGAACAGACGGGCGAGGAGCGCGAGCGCGGAGTCGCCGGTGGCCAGAGGGCGCTCGGCGACGGAGGTCACGCGGGGCGCTCCGGCGTGGCGACGTAGAGGTGGCAGGCGCCGAAGGTCAGGCGATCGACGGCGAGCACGTGCAGGCCCGCGTCGCCCATCAGCGCCGCGAACTGCTCGGCGGGCGGGAAGGCGGCGATCGATTGTTGCAGGTAGCGGTACTCGCGCCGGCCGCTGAGCAGCGCGCCGACCCACGGCACGACCGTGTGCACGTGGAAGCGCGCCATCGGACCAAGTACGCCGCCCTGCGGCTCGCTGAGCTCGAGGATCGCGACGCGGCCGCCGGGGCGGGTGACGCGCGCCATCTCGCGCAACGCCTTGCCCCGGTCGGGCACGTTGCGGATCCCGAACGCGATGCTCACGCCGTCGAAGCTGTCGTCGTCGTAGGCGAGCTGCTCGGCGTCGCCCGTGACCAGCTCGACGCGATCGGCGAGCCCCGCACGCGCGACCTTCTCGCGGCCGACGGCGAGCATGCGCTCGGACGGATCGAGCCCGACGACGTGCGCCGTCGGCTCGCTGCCGGCGATCTCGACGGCGAGATCGCCGGTGCCGGTCGCGAGATCGAGCACGCGCGCGCCCGCCGCGAGCTCGAGCGCGCGCACCGTGCGACGCCGCCAGCTCTTGTCGATGCCCATCGACATCAAGCGGTTCAGAAGGTCGTAGCGGTGCGCGATGTGATCGAACATCGCGCCCGATCCGGCACGGGGCTCGGCGTGGGTCATGGCATTCTCCCGAGCGACTCGACCAGCGTCGCGAACTCTGCCGGCGGCAGCGCCTGGGGACCGTCGCTGAGCGCGCAGCCCGGATCGTCGTGGGTCTCGATCATCACGCCGGCCGCGCCGGCTGCCAGCGCGGCGCGGGACAGCGCCGGCACCAGATCGCGCCGCCCGACCGCGTGCGACGGATCGACGATCACCGGCAGCCCGTACACGCCGCCGAGCAGCGCCACGGCGCCCAGATCGAGCAGGTTGCGCGTGCTCGCGTCGAAGCCGCGGATCCCGCGCTCGCACAGGATCACCGCCGGCGCGCCGCTCACCAGGCAGTGCTCGGCCGCGAGCAGCCACTCCTCGACGGTCGCCGCCATGCCGCGCTTGAGCAGGACGGGCTTGCCCTCGGCGGCCACGGCGCGGAGCAGCGCGAAGCTCTGCATGTTGCGCGAGCCGATCTGCAACAGATCCGCGTGGCGCGCGACCACCGGCGCGTGCTCCGCGCTCAGCACCTCGGTCACGACCGCCATGCCGTGCGCGTCGGCGGCGTCGCGCAGCCAGCCCAGCGCCAGCTCGCCGTGGCCCTGGAACGCGTACGGCGAGGTCCGCGGCTTGAACGCGCCGCCGCGGAGCAGGCGCACGCCGAGCGCGCCCAGGCGCGCGGCGATGGCGTGGATGCCCGCCTCCGACTCGACGCTGCACGGTCCGGCGATCACCGCCGCCGGCGCCCCGCGCCCGATCTCGACGTCCCCGACGCGCACGCGCTCCGTGTGCGCGTCCACGCGCGGATGCGCCGGAGCGGGCCGCGCCACGGCTGCCACGCCGGCGATCGCGAGCAGCGCGGCGTCGGGCAGCGTCGCCGAGTGCGGCTCGACCAGGAACTGCGCGCGCCCGGGGCCGTCGAAGCGCGTCACCCACAGCCCGTGCGCGACCAGCTCGCGCTGCACGCTCGGGGCGTCGGCATCGGGTTCGAGCGTGACGATCATGGTCCGCCTACTTGTTCCCGGCGATCGCGACGATCGGCGCCGTGTCCACCGACTGGCCGGAGACGAACGCGTCGATCAGCGCCTCGCCGATGCGCGCCAGCTGCCGCACGCGATCGATGCGCTCGCGCTTGAACGCGATGCGGCGTCGCGCCTCGACGTCGACCGGCTTCGCGTCGAGCGCGGCCTTCGCTTTCTCCATCGCGTCGCCGACCTCGCGCACGAGCGACAGCTCGCGCTCGCGCAGCACGCGTCGCACCAGCTTCCAGATGTCGGTCTCCGCCTCGAAGAAGTCGCGCCGCTCGCCCGGCCGCCAGGTCTTCTTCACGGCGCCCCACTTGAGCAGCTCGCCGAGGGTCATGCTGACCGCACCGGCGCTCATCAGCAGCCTGGCGGCGAGCTCGGCGGCGCCAAGCGCGTCCGGCGACAGGTACAGCAGCGTCCACATGCGGCCCATCGGGCGCTTGAAGCCCCAGAACTGCATCAGCCGCCCGATCGCATCCGCGGCGTCCAGCTCGGCCGCGTCGATCGGATCCGCGTCGGACGTCGGGCCGTCCTTCGCCTTGGGGCCACCAGCCCCTCGAACATTCAAAAACTATTGAACGTTTAGGCGCCCGCGCGATCCCCGTCAAGGGTCGAGCGGGCGCGAGGCCGGCGAAGCCTCGGGGAAATCGTGCTAACGCAGTGCGTGATGAGCTCGGAGACGCCGGGGAGCCAGGGCCGTCCGCTGCGCGTGGCCATCGTCGGGGCGGGGCCCGCTGGGTTCTACGCCGCCGAGGCCCTGTTCCGGCAGAAGGCCGTGGAGGTCGAGATCGATCTGCTCGAGCGGCTACCGGTGCCGTTCGGGTTGCTGCGCGCCGGCGTCGCGCCAGACCACCAACGCATCAAGCGCGCGAGCGCGGCGTTCGAACGCACCGCGAGCGATCCTCGCTTCCGCTTCCTCGGCAACGTCGACATCGGCTCTGCGGTGAGCATGCCCGAGCTGTTCGAGCTCTACGATCAGGTCCTGATCTGCACCGGCAGCTCCACGGATCGCCGTCTCGGCGTCCCGGGCGAGGATCTCGAAGGCAGCCACGCGGCCACCAGCTTCGTGGGCTGGTACAACGCGAACCCCGACTTCGTCGACGAGCGCTTCGATCTGTCGACGCCGCGCGCGGTGATCGTCGGCATCGGCAACGTCGCCATCGACGTGACGCGCATCCTCGTGCGCGATCCCGACGAGCTCGCGAGCACGGACATCGCCGGCTACGCGCTCGAGGCGCTGCGGGCGAGCCAGGTGAGGGAGGTGGTGTTGTTGGCGCGGCGCGGAACCGCCGAGGCCGCTTGCGACGAGCGCGAGATCCGCGCCTTGGCGGAGCTGCCCGGCGTCCAGGTCCGGATCGCCGACGCGACGTTCCCAGACGCGGGCGCCGATCTGGACCGTGTCACCCGGGACAAGCTCGCCTATCTGGCGGAGCTCGCCGCCGCGCCGGAGAGCCACGCGCCGCGGACGGTGACGCTGCAGTTCCTGGCCTCGCCGGTCGAGATCCTCGGCGAAGAGCGCGTGCGCGGCGTGCGCGTGCAGCGCAACCAACTCGTCGACGACGGCCACGGCGGCACGCGCGCCGAGGGCACGGCGGAGACGTTCGAGATCGAGACGGGCCTGGTGTTCCGCTCGATCGGCTACGTCGGCGTGCCGGTGCCGGGGCTGCCGTTCGACGCGCGCGTCGGCGTGATCCCGAACGCGGACGGCCGCATCACCGACGGTCGCGGCGGCGCCGTGATCCCGCGCGCCTACGTCGCGGGCTGGATCAAGCGCGGCGCCACCGGCGTCATCGGCACCAACAAGAGCGACGCCCACGCCACGGTCGAGAGCATGCTGGCGGACGTGGGCGACCTCGCCGGGCAGCCGCCGCGCAACGCCCGGGCCGTCGACGAGCTGCTCGCCGCGCGCGGCGTCCACGTCGCAAGCTTCATCGACTGGCAGGTCCTCGACGATCTCGAGCGCGCTGCCGGTCACTCCCTCGGCAAGGTGCGCGAGAAGTTCACGCGCGTCGACGAGATGATGCACGTGCTCAAGACCACGCGTCCGCCACCGCCGGACGCGGATCCCGAAGAGTAGCGGCGCCGTTCAGCGCTGGAGCGACTTCCCGGCGGGACGCGAAGGCGGCGTGCCCGCGTGGAGCAGCCGCGGAAAGGGGCGATCGCCTTCGAATGGCACAACCGTCATGGTCACGAAACTGCTCATGACCGCCGTTGCCGGTACTGCCAATTTTCGCCGAGTCGGCGCATGAAATCCGGCGAAGGTGGGCCATGAAAGTTCGTTCCAGAAGCGCTTTGCGGGTGGCGGTCGTGATGGTGCTGGCTCTCTTGGCGTGCAAGAGCAAGTCCAGCAAGGAGCAGGCCTATGCGGAGGAACTGCAGGCCAGTACTCCGTCCAATGCTTGCTCAGTCACACGTTCTTTCGGCGACGAGCTTCACATCACCTGCAACGAGTTGATCTTGAAGGCGGCCACCGATTCGACGCGCGACGAACTGTTCGAGAAGCTCAAGACCGACTGCAAGAGAATTCAAGATGCGGGCTACCGGAGCATCTGGTTCGACATCGACAACACCATCTACAAGTCGTCCGACGCCAAGACCGATGGTTGCGAGTTGAAGCGCGATTAGCGGCGAAGTCGGATTCTCCCGGAGCTGGGCGAGCCGGGCGCGCGCGGAGACGACGCGGGAAGCGTCGCGCGGGGCTTCGCGCCGGGCCGGAAAAGCGCGGCGGGCCGAGCCGTGAGCTGCCCGGTTCACGTGGAACGAGATCGAGGCGTTGTCGACGTGGTTTCGCCCTGCGGCGTACAGTCCTCGCCTCGATCGCTCCCGCCCGCCGATGCGAGCTCGCCTCTTCGCTGGGCGCTCGTTTGCACGTCGCCGGTGGCGACCGGAACTTGCGCCCCGCGTCGCGTCGCTGCTTGACCGAGCCGCTCACCGTGGGCGATCAACACCGGGTTTCCGGTCGCGCGATAGTACGTCTCCACTTCCAACAGGTGGAGGCGGTACACCGCCCAGTCATCGTCGGCCAACGCGACGCGCGCACGTGCTTCGTGAAGCGTTCCGGACAGCAGCGGCGAGCCGCGGGGCTTGGCTTCCGCGATCGCGGCGTCGAGCCGGCGCGTGGCGGAACCGGTGTCGCCACGCGCCGCTTCGGCGAGCGCCAGCGCACGTACGCTGCGTAGCTTGCCGTGGATGTTGCCGTGCTCTGCCGACCCCCCCAGCTCTACGCCTTCGCGTGCGACGTCGCGCGCGCGCTCGAGCTCCCCGAGCAGAATCAACGTCTCGGCAAGGGCTGGCAGCGCGGCGACCCGCAGCAGGCCGAGCTCGCGCGCCGCCAGGCTCGACTCGATCGCGGCGCGCGCTTCTTCGAGGTCGCCGTGTTCGCGCAGATACTCGCCACGTGCCAGGTCGAGGTAGGGACCGAAGTGAAAGCCTCGTTCGATCTGACGCGACAACCGATCGATGGTGCGCCGCAGCCCGAGCGTATCGCGCGAGAACGCATACGCCAGGCTCGCGACGATTGGCATGAACGCTTCCATCTGCCAGACCGACCCGAGCTGAACCGACAACTGCTCGATATCCGCTTCGATCTCCACCGCCTCGTCTTCTTCGCCGCGCATGCGATGGAAGAGCGCGCGCGCGTTCGCGGCGCCGATGTCGTAGAAGCGCATTTGCACGCGCGCGAGCTCCTCGAGCTCGTGCTCCCAGGTCGGCTCCACCTCGCTGACGGCGGCGAGCGCCAGCATGTAGCGAGCAGCGCCTGAGAACGCGCGACGATCGATGTCGCGAATCGGCGTGAGCCGGTCGCTCTCCAGAATCGCGATGATCCGCCGCGCTTGGCGCCGCACCGCGGCGACCTCCCCACGTGGGTAGTCGAGCAGGTTCCGCGTCAACAGATAGACGGCGTAGGGAACGCGCCTCTGGAAGATCGCGATCGGATCGACGGCGCGGAGCATCTTCTCGACGTTCGCCGTGTCGAACATCAACGAGTAGACGCTCGCCAGGTAGCAAACGGTCACGAAGTAGGTTCGGAACGCCTCGTACGGGTTCGGCCCGCGCCCCAGCGCGAAGCTCCAGCGCACGAACGCCCAGGCCAGCCCGACGGCGACCGCGAGGTAGCGGCCGATGAACCTGCGGAGCTTGATCATCACGTCGATCCCGGCCCAATACCGGAACCCCTCCAGACAGGGGTCAGCGTGACGCATGGCGACGGTCCGGTCGGTCAGCGTGCCGCTGGTGACGAGCATCGCCAGCAGGTCGAGTCGCTGCCGCGCCGCGTGCTCGCGTTCGTCGAGGACTTCGAGCGCCGCTTCGAGCGGCGGGATGCAGTCCGAGAACGACTGCGCGTCGTAGAGCGCCCGGCCTGCCGCCTCGAGCAAGCGTGCGCCGCGTTCGCGGTCCCCGCCGGAGAGCAGGTGCCAGCCAATTTCGGCGTCTCGTTCGGCCCTGTGATTCGGCACCGCAAGCAGGGCTTCGCCGACCTTGCGGTGGAGCGCGCGCCGGCGATCGTCATCCAGGCCGCGCAGCAGGGCTTCGCGAAGGCCGTCGTGCCGGAACCGCCAGGTCTCCCCGTTGAAGATCAGCACTTCCTCGTATGCGAGCCGATCGAGGGCGGCAAACACGGCATTCTCGTCGCGGGTGTCGGCGAGCAGGATGACGAGCTCGAGCGTCAGATCGCCGCCGTGAATCGACAGCGTCTCGCCGAGTGCGCGGGCATTCGCCGGCAGCGCGCGGACCCGCGCGTCCATCGCGTCGCCCAGGCCGCTCGGCAGATCCTCCTGCCGCAGATCCTCCGGGATCGTCCACAGGCCATGCTCGTAGTGGAGCACGCCCCGCTCGACGAGATGGCGCGCGAGCTCGGTCGTGTAGAGTGGGCTGCCACCGGCCGTCTTGTGCATCCAGTGGGCGAGCCGTGGAATGTGCTCGACATCGCCGAACACGGACCGGCACAGCTCGGTGACTTCCCCGACGTCGAGACCGCGCAGGCGCAAGCGCCGTGCGGCGTCGGCGAACGCCGCGATCGGTGCGCGTGCACGCACCGCTTCATCGCTGCGCAGTGCCGCGGCAATCAGCAGGCGTTTGTCGCCACAATTGTGCGCCAAGGTCGCGAGCACGGCCGCGCTCGCTTCGTCGCAACGCTGGGCGTCGTCGACAACGAGTGCGATCGCGTGGCTCGCGCTGACGTCCAGGAAGAACGCGGCTAGCTCGTTCTGGAGCTGCATGCGATCCTCCGCCGGATCGCCGAGCGGTTTCGCCGGCTTCACGTCGGCGCGCAGCGACGTGATCACGCGGGCCAGGAGCGGCGCTCGCTTCCGCGCGGCGGCTTGCGCGGCATCCGGCACGACCGCAAACACGCCCCGCGCGAGCTCGTGCACGATGCCATACGGGCCGCGGTTCGCTACGTCGCTGTCGGCGCGGACGACCCTGATCCCGGCGAGCTGCGCCTCGAGCCCGACCTCGCGCAGCATGCGCGACTTGCCCGCTCCCGACGGCGCCTCGATCATGAGGGCGCGACCTCTGCCCTTGGCTGCTCGCGCGGCCGCCTTGCGGATACGTTTCACTTCGTGCTGGCGCCCGATGAGCGCTGCGCTCGCGATCCAGCCGCGCGACGTCTCGACGTCGGGGAGCGGATCGAGCCCGCCGATCGCGGTCAGCCGATCGATAACCTCCGCCGCGCTCGTGGGCCTCGCCAGCGGGTCGTGCGAGAGCAACGCCATCACGAGCTCGTCGAGCGCGCGCGGGATGTCGGACGCGAGAGCGGATGGCGCGACAGGTTGCGTGTGCCAACACTCCTCGAGCGATGCCAGCGTTCGCGCCGGATACGCGTGGCGCTTGGTCAAGATGCGGTACGCGAGCGCACCCAGGCCATAGAGGTCATAGCGATGATCGAGCGGCCGGCCATGCAGCGCTTCAGGAGCGACGTACGGCGGCGTGCCTGCGATGTCGCCGCACATGCCGGTTGTCGCGAGCACGCCGAAGTCGATCAGCTTGGCTACGCCGGTGGACGTGCAACGGACATTGCGCGCCGCAAGGTCGCGGTGCAGGAGGCGTCGCGCGTGCAGGAACGCCAGTGCGCTCGCGACGTCCCGCAGCAGCGCGCAGGCCTGTTGCGCGGGGACCAGATCGAGGTCCGCGAGGTCCTGGCCGTCGAGCAGCTCCATCGTGTAGTACGGTCCGTCGCCGATCGACGCCGTAGTCGAAGACACCGACGATGTGGGGATGGACGAGCGACGCCATCGTGTGGAACTCGCGGCGAAACCTCAGCTCCACGGCGCGCAGGTCCCGCACGCTCGCATCCGGGCTTGTCAGGAGCTGCTTGAGCGCGAGCGTCCGGTTGTCGCCCTTGTCGCGAACCTTGTAGACCGCCCCCATCCCGCCCCTGCCGAGCCGGGCCTCGATCGTGTAGCGATCGTCGATCCGCCCGCGAGAGGCCCGCTCGGCGTCGACGCGACGAGATACGGCCACCGAACCAGTGTACTTCAACCGCGCCACTTGCGCGTCGCGGCGGTCGAGCCGAGCTGGGCGCGTGCTCACGGAGCGCCTGGCCCGTGCGGATCCAGCGGGAGATTGCGTCTCCCGGCAGCTGAAGAAGCACAGCTCGCCGCGTCGGATCTCCTGCAGGCAGTACGCGCGGAGCTCGAGCGACGCGAGGTCGCGGTCGAGGTCGGCGGACCGGACGCCGATGACGTGGCTCACGGGCAGGGATCGGCGATGCCGGGAACGAAGCTCTGGGCGCCGAGCGTCGCCGCGACGGCGTCGAAGCCGAGGCCGATGGAGATGCCGTCGCAGGTCTTCGACGGATCGCCGTTCGAGCCGTCGAGCATGATGTCGGCGGCGGTGCGCGGATCGAACGGAACTTCGGGATAACAGAGCGACGGATCGACCGCGTACGCCACGCGGTGCAGCTCCGCCTGGAGCTCCGCCGGATCGAGGATGCCGGAGATCACGCCGCCGCGGGCCGCCGCCGGCTCGACCTGCATCGAAACGCGCGCGTGATGGATGACGAGACGCAAGAAGCCGTAGTCGACCAGCGCGATCGACAGCGTGACGGCGCCCAGATCGCCGGACTCGAACGCGTCGCCGCACAGCGACCCGCCGCCGGCGTGCGCCGGCGCGACGCCCTCCACGCGCACCACCGGCCAGGTGTCGCCTCCGTCCCACGCCGGCGGCGCGGACGTCCCGCCCAGCTCGAACCAGCGACTGTCCGCCGGCGTGTCGACGGCGATGGCGAAGCTCGACGTGCCGTCGTGGATCGCCTGATCCACCCGCGCGGCCGCCTGCGCGTCGAGCGACGTGATCAGCGGCAGCAGACCCTGCCCGAACGCGTTGTCGATACCGGCGTCGCCGTCCTGCTCGACGAGCTTCGCGCTTGCGCCTGGAAACGGCGCGCAGTGCGCAGCGTCGCCGGGCGTGGACTCGAGCCCGTCGATGTCGCGTCCCAGGCTCTGCCAGCCCGCGTCACCCGAGATCGAGCCGCGACGCGACCCGCATCAGCGGCGGCGCGACCGCGGGCGCCGCGCATGCGGGCGTGCCACCGCCGTTCGTCGCCGTGCCGCCGCACGCCGCGACGACCAGCGCGCCCGCGAGCGTGGGCGTCCGCATCTGCCGAGCATGACAGGGGGTTGAAGCCCCGCGCAACCGCTGGAACCTTCGTCCGCGTGCAACCGCCCCGCACCCCGCCGGAAGTCGCGCACACCGGCCGGCGCGGCATCGAGATGGGCGTCGCCGCGCGGGCCGGGGACTCTTGCCGGTCCGGCGCGGAACCTCGCGCCGCGGGATTCCGCGCCGGACCGGCACCCACCAGTTGCGACAAGCTGCGACAATCGCGTCGCCGATGGCTCGCTATGCTCGGCGCATGATCTACGGAAGTCGAGCCGCGGTCGTGGTGCTGGCGGCTGTTGCGTTGCTTGGTTGTTCCAAGGCCACGCCGTCCAAGCCCTGCACGCCAGGCGGCGTGCTGCCCGGCAACCCGGACTGGACCGCGCACCCCGGGCTTGTGGCGCCGGGCGGCAACATGTGTCTGATGACGGACCGGCTGGCGGGGCTCGACTACGCGGCGAGCGACGACCGCTGGGCGAACATCCTCGACCACCTGGAGAAGCAGGGCTTCACTCGCGGCGAGGCCGGGGGGCTGCACGCCACGCTGACCAAGGGCAGCGTGGAGCTTGTCATCGACGGCACCCAGCGCGGCAGCTATCTCCGGGTCAGCTACCAGTACCGGACGCACTGAACCGGCTCTTCCAGCACGCGGCCATGCGACGTAGCGTCCTGGCATGGGCGCGGTCGAAACGCTCGACCTGGTCGACGGGCACGTCGATCTCGACGCCCGGCGGGTGATTCGCGGAGGGCAGGAGGCGCGCCTCAGTCGCAGCGAGGCGGAGGTGCTGCGCCGGCTCGCCGCGTCGCCGCGGTCGGACGTCCCGCGCGAGCTGCTGCTGCGCGAGGTGCTGGGGGTCTCTCCGCGGGTGGTGACGCGGGCCCTCGATCACCTGGTGGCGCGGCTGCGGAAGAAGATCGAGATCGATCCCGCGGATCCGCGCCACGTGATCACGGCGCATGGCGTCGGCTACCGCTTCGTGCCGGCACCCAGGACGTCGCTGCCCCGCGTTCCGCGAGCGCTGGTTGGACGCGCGCGCGAGCTCGACGCCATCCGCAGCGCCTTCGATCGCGGTGCGATGCTGCTGACGCTCGTCGGTGGAGCCGGCGTCGGCAAGACCCGCCTCGCCGTCGAGGTCGCGCGGCGGCTGGCGGACGAGGGGACGCGCACGGCGTACGTCGATCTGTGCGTCTGTCGCACGGCGGCCGACGTCGTCGGCGCGCTGGCGCGCTCGCTCGGGGCGTCGCCCGGAGATCTGCCCGACGCGCTGCTCGCCGGCGCGGACATGCTGCTCGTGCTCGACAACGCCGAGCATCTCTTGCCCGACCTGGCGCCGGAGCTCGAGCGCGTGCTCGCCGTGGCGGCGTCGGTGCGCTGGTTGGTCACGTCGCGCGAGCCGCTGCGCCTCGCGATCGAGGAGCGCCTGGACGTGGGCCCGCTGGCGCCGCCGGAAGCGCGCAGCCTGTTCGTCGAGCGCGCGGGCGCGGTCGGCGTCGCCGTGGACGCGGCGAGCCCCGCGCTCGCGCGCGTCTGCGATCTGCTCGAGGGGCGGCCTCTCGCCATCGAGCTCGCGGCGGGCCGGCTTCCGGCGCTCGGGCTCGACGGCGTCGTCTCCGCCCTCGCGCGGCCGCTCGAGTTGCTGCGTACGCGCGGGCGCGACGCGACGGGGCGCCACGCGAGCATGGAGCGAGCCCTCTTGTGGTCCTGGAACGAGATCGGCGCTCCGGCGCGGGCGGCGCTGGTGGCGGTGTCTCGCTTCTGCGGGGACTTCACCCTGGACGACGCGCGCGCCGTGATCGCGCGCGACGACGCGATCGAGCTGTTGGAGCGACTCGTCGAGTGCAGCCTTATCGAGCGGCGCGATCACGGCGAGTCGCGGCGCTTCCACGTGTCCTGGGTGGTGCGGGAGCTCGCGACCAAGCTGGGAAAGCCGGAGGAGATCGAGCGGGCGACGCTGCGCCACGCACGGCGGGTGGTCGTTGCCGGGCCGCACGAGCACGTGCACGAGTTGCTCCAGGTGGCGGCGGGCGACTCGCCGCTCGCGGCGGAGGCGGCGCTGCTGGCCGCCGAGGAGTACGAGCACGAGCTGGGCGCGGATGCGTGCCTGGCGTTGGTCGACGCGCTGGCGTCCGCCACGCTCGATCGCGGGCTCGAGCTGCGCCGACGGCTGGTGCTGGCCAGCGCGACGACCGTGCGGGGAGAGCTGGACGCCGCGCTCGAGCACGTCGCGCAGGCCGGGAAGCTGGCGCGCGCGGACGCGGAGCGGGCACGCGTGGAGCTGGCGCGCGCCCGCGCCAACCGTCACCGCGCTCCCGACGTTGCCCGGTCGGCGGCCGACACCGCGCGCGATCTGGCGACGCGCGGCGACGAGCCTGCCCTGGTGATGGCCGCGCTGCAGATCCTGGGCGCGCTCGCGCGCGAGCGCGGGCAGCACAACGACGCGCGCGAGCGCCTGCAGTCCGGTCTACTCCTGGCCGAGCGCCTGGGCGATCCGTTCGCCGAGAGTGGACTCTGCATCGAGCTTGGCACGACGCTGCTCGAGTCGGGGCTGCTTCGCGACGCGGCGCGCGCGTACGAGCGCGCGATGCGCATCGATCGCGCGGCGGGCGCCGAAGCGCGCGAGGCGCTCGCCGCCAGCAATCTGGCCGTGGTGGAGCACCTTGAAGGCGATCTGGAGCAAGCGCGAAGCCGGCAGCGACTCGCCCTGTCGGTCCACCGCCGGGGCGGAAACCGACGCCTTGTCGGGTTCTCGCTCGGCGCGCTGGCCGTGCTCGCCTTCGAGCGTGGGGAGCTCGCGGACGCGGAGCGCCTGCTCATGGAAGCCGAGATGACGGTGGCCGGCGTGGATCCTCTCGTCCACAGCTACGTGCTGGTCGGTCTCGCGCTGGTGTGGGCCGACCTGGGCGACGCGACGCGCGCGGCCGACGCGATGGCGCGTGCGTCGCGCGCGTTCGCCGGAAGGAACGACGGGCGCGATCGCGCGTTGCAGTTGATCGCCGCCGTTCCCGGGCGCGACGAGGAGCCGGCGCCACTGGATGCGTTCTCGCGACTGGCGCTGCGCCTCGTGCGTGCCCGCCGCGCCCGCGACCGTTGAACCCGCGAAGCCGGTATGCAGACGATCAACCGCTGAGATAGAGTCCCGCCCGTGGCGACCTGGTTGAAGCGGGTGTTTGCCGGCGAGCGCGGATGGATCATCGCGTCGTGCGTGACGTACGTCGCGATGACGTTGTCGCTCTCCGTCGTCGCGGGCATCGACGACACCCACATCACGTTCTGGGCGGCGCGCGCGTTCGCCCGTCACGGCGCCATCGTCAACTACAACGGAGCCCACGTCGAGCAGAGCTCGTCGCTCGCGATGGTGCTGATCCTCGGCTCGCTTGGCTTCGTGCTCCGCTTCGTGTCCACGCCGACGCTGGGCTGGCTCGTGTCGCTCGCCGCCGGCGTTGCTTCGGTCATCGTCGCGCCGCGGCTCGCGCGGGAGATCGCGCCGCGCGCGGCGCGCTTCGTGGCGCCAATCGTCGCCACGTGCGCCAGCCTCATCCATTGGGCGAGCTCGGGCATGGAGACGTCGCTGGCCGGTCTGGCGTATCTGCTCCTCCCGATCGCGGTCTTGCGCTTCGTGGCGGCGCCCCGCGCGAAGCGAGGCGCCGTTCTGGTCGCGGCGTTGCTGCTCTTCGTCACTGTACGGCCGGAGACGCCGATCGTGCTCCTGTGCGCGCTGGTCGCCTTCTCTGGCGCCGCGGCGGTCTCGTTCGCATGGCCGCGCGGTCGCGCCGCGGCGCGACCGGTGCTGATCCGGAGCCTGGTGGTGCTGGCGCTCGCCGCGGCCGTCATCGGCGCCGTGGTCGGCTTCCGCTGGGCGTATTTCGGGGCGCTCGTTCCGCGTCCGGTCTGGGCCAAGTCGTCTGGACCGCTGCGGTGGGAAGACGGCGCTCGCTATTTCGCGCACAGCGTGCGGGCCGCCAACCCGGCCTTGATCGGGGCGGCGCTTTCCGGTGTCGCCGTGGCCGCGTGGCGAGCCGTGACGGGACGTCTCGACGCGGCGTTTGCTCTCGCGGCGACGCTGGTGTTCGCCGGCCTGTCGTTCGTGGTCGCCTCGGGCGGCGACTGGATGCCTGCTGGTCGCTTCGTTGTGCCTCTGCTGCCGTTGTGTGCCGTAGTCGCCATGGGCCTCGCCAGCATGCTCGACCCTGCGGTCGTCCGCGGCGCCGGCCTGCTCGCCGTCCCGCTCGTAGCGGGCAACGTGATCGCCGCGACGGCGTTTCTCGAAGGCGCCGGCAACGGGCTGTCGCTGCCACTTGCGTGGGGTCAGTACCGGCGGTTCCGCGCCCACGTCGATCCGCAGCGCTTCTCCTTCATGGAGCTCGGCTCGGGCCACATCCGCGACGCGCTTGTGCTCGAAGCGCTCACGCCGATCATCGAGCGCATCCTGGCCACGCGGAAAGGGCCCCTGTATCTGCTATCCGGCCAAGCTGGCATGGTGCCGTACTACGCCTTCCAGACCGCCGGAGGCCGCGCGCGCTTCATCGACATGTGGTCGCTCACCGGGGGGCTGCTCGACGCGTGCGCGCCGCCCGCGCAACACGACGAGCTCGGCGCCCGGATCTCCCTCGACTGGTTCTTCGCGCACGCCGGCGACATCGAGCGGCGCTGCCACGTTCCGGAGCCGGACATCGTGTTCAGCGACGGCCGGAACGCCACGGTCTTGGCCAAGCTCCGGCACTGGGGCTACACGATCGCGTACACCCAGAGCGGCAGCCTCGGTGAGATCGACAAGCCGCTGGTACCGCGACGCCTGGGAAGCATCGACTACTTCGTGGCGGTCCGCACGGACGTCTGGAAAGCGCTCGGCCTGAAGCCGAGTACGTACGACATCCGCCAGATGCGTTGAGTCCTGATACAGAAGCCGCGCGCGTGCCGCGCTCCGCCATCGCGCCGGCCGTCCGCCACTGCGTTTCGAACACGACCGGGTTTCAGGGATGCCGCTCCGGCGCGGTATCCCCGGGAACGGGCGGCGCTTGTCGCCGCAGCAACAGCTGCCGGATGCGTGGTCCGTCCACGCTCACCCACGGCGAGATCGTGTCGCCACCGCGCCACACCGCGTCGCCCAACGGGAGCCGCACCGTGCCGCCGTCGACCACGCTGGCGCCCAGATGCGAGCCATCCGCGAACTCGAGCGTCAAGATGCGCCGAAGCGGCGCGACCGGCGCGGGGCACGCGCGCACCTCGGGCGCCCGCACCTCGAGCGCGCGCACGCGCCGCGTGGAATCGACGCCGCGTCCGAAATCTATCGCTGTCGCGGTGCCGCCGCCCGCCGCGAGCGGCACGCCGACGAGCAACAGGAAGAAGCCGGGCGGATAGTCCGTGCAATCGGTGTCCGGCGCGCACGAGTTCGTGTTCGTGAGCAAGCCGACGGTCGTCAGCGCGGCGCCGGTCACGAACGCCGCCGCTTCCACGCCGAACACCGCGCTGCGCTTGCGATGGGTCGTCAGATCCACGAGCTGCTGGTCGGCCACGCTGGCCGTGCACACGGGTCGCGCCTTGACGGAGATCTCCACGGCGCCGTCGGCGAGCTTCGCCGTGACGTCGATGTTGTCGCGCGCCGGCTGGCGCTCCACGGGTCCCACGACGCGCTGGGACGACACCACGTGCACCGTGCGCGACTCCGTAATCGACGCGCAGCCCGCGAGCGCGATGGCGGCGATGGCGGTAGCGCGGCTCGACCCTCGCCTCATGCTGCGCGACGCTACTGCACGCGAATGCGGCTTCCAACCGCGCAGGTCGGCCTCGTGGGCTGTCGCTCGTGGCGGGTTCGCGTTGTTCGAAAAAGCGGGTCGGAAACGTCGACCTGCGGGCAAGTGGCGACTCGAAATCACTTGCAGACGCCGGCCGAGCACGTTGCGGGCGCGACGCAGCCGCCGGTGTTCGCCGCGGCGCAGTCGTCCAGCGCACCCCAGTTGCGGACGGCGGTCTTAACGTGCGTGATGACGGACAGGTTCGCGTCGGCGCAGCCCCACGCGATCACCCGGCAACTGTCGTCGCGGAGCACGAATGCGAAGCCGTACCCATCGAGCGCCAGATTGCCGATGGGCGCGAGCGCCGCGCCCGGCACCACGCTCTGGTGCCGGAGCGCCTTCGATGTGTCGCCGGCGGACAGCGTGGCGTCCGTCGGACATTGATCGGCGAACACGGCGGCTTCCAGCGTCGTGACGGCGCCGGCCAGATTGCACGGATCGAGCAGCTCCCATCTGGTCTGGCAGCCCGCGGAAGCCCGGGGGTCGTCCACGCAGACGCCCAGGCTTCCGCCATCCGGAGAATCCGCGCTGCCACCGCAGCCGGACAGCGAGAGCGCGAGCGACAGCGCGCCCAGGGCGACCGCGCGCACCATGCGCCCAGCGTAGCACGACCGTCCGGTAGAGCGCCGGGACGCGATATTCCGCGCCGGACCGACATGATCGACAACAACGCTTTCGGGAGTTCCGTTGGGAAGATCGGGTGTGCGCTGCACGTGGGAGCACGAGCCCGGGGCGCGCTGCCACGCCGCGGCGTGGCAGCGCGCCGAGCGCGCGACCGCGCGCCTGGCCGAGCTGGCGGATGGCACGACCCCCTCGAGCCGACGCTGGCCGCGGCCGGCGATCGCGTGCGCCCCGCCGCCCGTGCCGCGCCGCCACGACGACCCGAAGACGAAGCGCGGCGCCCGCGGGTGAGGACGTCGCGGGAGACCGGCATCCGTCAGCCTGGAGGCTTCCAGGGCGGACGGAAGGCGCGTAGCGTGCACCTTGGAGGACAGAGATGGGGAAATTGACGGGGCGAACGCTGGTGCTGCTCGGCATCGCGGCGTTGGGCGCGTGTGGCGGCGAGTCGCCGGGGTCGTCGGCCGGTCCGGGCGAGGACGCGGGGCTCGAGTCGCAAGCGAGGCCGCTGGCGACCTCGAAGCTGGCTGTCGCCAGCCTGACGCAGGTCCGCGCGCGTTTCGCGCAGACGCTGCCGTCCGGGGCGGCGATCCGACTGGACGCCGCGGACGGGTGGATCCTGCCGCGCTTCCCCGACGCGCCCGAAGGTGCCGCGCGCCGCGCGGCGCGGATTCGCCTGCCGCAGAGCGCATCCCAGCCCTTCGAGCTTCGCGACGAGACGTCCCACGTGGGCCTCGCGGTGAGCATGATCGACGTCGCCCCGGTCGAGGGCGAGGCGGCGGACGGCTATGTCGTGTACCGCGGCGCATACCGCGCCGGCGCGGATGTGCTCCATCGCCCGACCCCGACCGGGACGGAGGACTTCGTGTTCTTGAAGGAGGCGCCGGCGCGAGCCAGCCTCGAGTACGACGTGGCGCTCGGCGACGACGTCGCGGGTCTGCGCCTGATCGGCCGCGTGCTCGAGTTCCTGGATGGCGACGGAACGCCGCGGCTGCGTGTGGCGCCGCCCTACGTGGTCGATGCCCTGGGCACACCGCACGAGGCGGCGCTCGCCGTGGAAGGCTGCAAGACCGATACGGATCCCGCGCCACCGTGGGGCCGCCCCACCGTGGACCCGGGCGCGAAGAACTGCCGCGTTCGCGTGAGTTGGGGAGACCTGACGTATCCAGCGGTGGTCGATCCCGTGTGGCAGACAACCGGCAGCCTCTCGACGACGCGCGCCTATCACACCGCCACGCTCCTCGACAACGGCAAGGTGCTGATCGCCGGCGGGCTCGACTTCTCGGCGACCGGCTTCGCCGACAAGACCTGCGAGCTCTACGATCCGTCGAGCGGAACCTTCGGCGCGACGGGCGCCATGACCAACGCGCGCTTCTTCCATACGGCGACCAAGATCGGGAGCAACGTTCTGGTGGCGGGCGGGAGCACCGTGGGGAGCGGCAGCGCCTCCTTGAACAACTCCGAGATCTACAACGCCGGCACCGGGACGTGGGGCACCAGCCGGACGATGAACGTGAAGCGCAACCTGCACCGCGCGGCCTTGCTATCGACCGGCAACGTGCTCGTGACCGGTGGGAACAACGACTACAACGGGACCACGTACTGGAAGAGTACCGAGATCTACAACGTCTCGACGAACGCCTGGAGCCTCGGGCCGAACATGGCGGCGGAGCGCTCGGAGCATTCCGCCACGCCCGTCGGCGGCGGAACCTCGGTGCTTGTCGTCGGCGGGACGACGGGCGGAGCGTCGCTTACCTCCGCCGAGCTGTACCGCGTCAGCACCAACAGCTGGTCGAGCGTGCCGGGCAGCATCTACGTCGGGGCGGGCCACACCGCCACCCTCATGCAGGACGGCAAGGTGCTGGTCGCCGGCGGCAACACCGGAAGCACCGACACGACCGTCGCATATCTGTACAATCCATCGACCAACGCCTTCGCTGCTGCGGGCACCCTGGCCACGGGGCGCTATCGCCACGCCGCCGCGCTGCTGTTCGACGGCACGGTGCTCCAGGCCGGAGGCCGCAACGGCACCACGACGATCGGGACGGCCGAGATCTTCCTGGGCTCGACGTCGTGGTCCGGCGGTCTGCCGATGAACGCGAAGCGCTACGCTTTCACGCTGACAGCCCTGCCCAACGGCGACGCGCTCGCCGCCGGCGGCTACGACGTCACGCCGCTCAGCGACGCCGAGCTGTATGCATACCGCCCCGACGGCAAGGCGTGCACGGTCACCGCCCAGTGCGCCAGCGGACACTGCGTGGCCGGGCTGTGCTGCGACCAGGCGTGCACCGGATTGTGCCAGGCGTGCTCCGCCGCCGAGAAGGGCTACGGCGCCGACGGCGCCTGCGAGCCCGTGAAAGCCGGCATCGATCCGCAAGGCGATTGCCCGGACGACGGCGTGGCGAGCTGCGATCGCAACGGCGCGTGTGACGGCGCGGGGGCCTGCCAGCTCTACGGCAGCGGTACGGTGTGTGGCTCATCCAGCTGCACGAGCGGAACCCAGACGGGCTACGCATGCAACGGCCTGGGCACTTGCGCCTCGAGCACGACGCCGTGCTCGCCCTACGTGTGCGCGACCGCCAGCGCGTGCGGCAACAGCTGCAACAGCAACTCCGATTGCATCGCTTCGGACTGGTGCGACACGGGCACGCACAAGTGCGTCGCCGACAAGGGCAACGGCACGTCGTGCGGCGGCAGCGGCGAGTGTATCTCGGGGCACTGCATCGACGGCGTCTGCTGTGACCAGGCCTGTGGTGGGCTCTGCCAATCCTGCGTCGCGGCGGCGACGGGGGGCAGCGACGGGGCCTGCGCGCCGGTGCTCGTAGGCATGGATCCCGATGGCAACTGCCCGGACGACGGGGCCAGCTCGTGCGATCGAGACGGCGCCTGCGACGGTGCCGGCGCCTGCCAGCTGTATGCCCAGGGTACGGCCTGCGGCTCCACGACGTGCTCGGGCGGGACGCAGAACGGCTACACGTGCGACGGCTTCGGTACCTGCACCGCGTCCAGCTCGTCCGCGTGCACCCCGTACAAGTGCGCCGGCACCGCGTGCGGCACGGGCTGCGCCAGCGACAACGACTGCGTGGGCGGCGCCTACTGCGCGTCGAACCACACCTGCAAGCTCGACCAGGCCAACGGCCAGAGCTGCACCGGCGCCAGCCAATGCACCTCGGGTCATTGCGCGGACGGCGTGTGCTGCGATCAGGCGTGCGGCGGCACGTGCCAAGCCTGCACCGCCGCCCTCACCGGCGGCGCGAACGGCAGCTGCGCACCGGCCTCGGGCGGAACCGACCCGCACAACGACTGCGCGGCGCAGAGCGCTGACACCTGCGGCCGCACCGGCGAGTGCTCCGGGCTCGGCGCGTGCCAGCTGTACACGAACGGCACCGCGTGCGGCTCGACCACGTGCAGCAACGGCACCCAGACGGGCTACGCCTGCGACGGCAGCGGCACGTGCGTGGCCGCGCAGACCACCGCGTGCGGGAACTACCTGTGCAGCGGGATCAGCTGCGGCACCGCCTGCAGCACCGACGGCGACTGCGTCATCGGCGCGTACTGCAACAGTAGCGGCAAGTGCGCGACGGACCAGACCAACGGCAAGGGCTGCACCAGCGCGAGCCAGTGCGTTTCGGGCAACTGCACCGACGGCGTGTGCTGCGACCAGGCCTGCGACGGCGTCTGCCAGGCGTGCAGCGCCGCCAAGAAGGGCCAGGGCACCGACGGTACCTGCGGTCCTGTCGTGACAGGCGCCGACCCCGACAACGACTGCAGCGCGGAGGCTCCCGCGAGCTGCGGACAGGACGGCAACTGCGACGGCGCCGGCGCGTGCAAGAAGTACGGCACCACCACCGTCTGCGGCGCTACCACGTGCTCCGATTCCGTGACATCCACCGGCCACCTCTGCGATGGATTCGGCCTGTGCGTTGACGGCACGAGCACGGGGTGCACCCCTTACAAGTGCTCGAGCGGCGCCTGCGGCACGACCTGCGCGACGGACACGGACTGCGTTTCGACCCACTACTGCGCCGGCGGAACCTGCGTGCAGAAGAAGGTGCTGGGTGAGGCGTGCAGCAACGTACAGGAGTGCGCGAGCAACTTCTGCGTAGACGGCGTGTGCTGCGACACGGCGTGCAACGGCTTGTGTCAGGCGTGCTCGGCATCGACCAAGCAATCGGGCACCGGCGACGGCACGTGCGACGCCGCCGCGGCCGGCAACGACCCGCACAACGACTGCCCGGACGATGGCGCGCCCAGCTGCGATCGCAACGGGTCCTGCGACGGCGCCGGCGCCTGTGCCATCTATGCAGCGGGTGACCCGTGCGGTCAGACCAGCTGCGTGAACAACGCCGTCACCGGCTACATCTGCGACGGCCAGGGGACCTGCGCGGCCAACGGCAGCACCGACTGCGATCTCTACCGCTGCGGCGGCACGCCGGCGGCCTGCGCCGCGAGCTGCGCGGCCGACAGCGACTGTTCGGACACCGCGTACTGCGGCACCAGCGGCGCGTGCGTCGCCAAAGACACCAATGGGACGAGCTGCACCGAGACCCGAACCTGTGCGAGCGGCCTGTGCGTGGACGGCGTGTGCTGCGACAAGGCGTGCAGCGGGCAATGCGAGGCCTGCGACGTCGCAACCGCCCTCGGCACGTGCTCGCCCGTCTCCGGCGCTCCGCACGGCGCACGCGACGCCTGCCCGGGCGCCACGAACGGCGACCCGTGCACGGCGCGCACGTGCGACGGCTCGACGAGCACGACCACGTGTGCCGGCTACGTTGGCGTGGACGTGAAGTGCCGTGAACAATCTTGCTCCGGGGGGACGGAAATCTCCGAGGCCACGTGCGACGGCACCGGCGAGTGTCCGCCGGAAAAGACGCACACCTGCGAGCCGTTCACGTGCGGCGCGGCCGCCTGCCTGGCGACCTGCACCGCCGACGCCGACTGCGTCGGGGGGACGCGCTGCGAGAACGGCAAGTGCGTCTCCGGCGCGACCTGCGACGACCACATCGTGACGGGCGCAGACGGGACGACAACGGACTGCACGCCGTACTTGTGCGAGGCCAGCGGCAACTGCATGACCAGCTGCACCAACACGACAGACTGCGTCACCGGCTACCTCTGCGGTGACGGCGTGTGCGTGGCGACCTCGGACGGCGGCGGCGCGAGCGACACCGGCGGGTGCGGCTGCCGCGCCGCCGGCACGGGGACGCGCGAGGCGCCGCTCGGCGCGGGCCTGATGCTGCTCGGCCTCGTGGCGCTGCGCCGCCGCCGGGCGCGCGGCTCCCGGCGCGCGCGCGGCTGATGGCAGGCGAGTTGGCCGGCACCGTCCACGACAGGATCTCGTGCAGGCAGGCGGCGGGCCGCGTGGCCTGTCCTGTCCGGACTCGATCCAATGGGGAAGGGGGCGATCGCGCGCACCCGCTGCCGCGCGCAGGCCGGGCGAACAGGAGGATTCCGCGCCGCGCCGACAAACAAGCTCCGGGAAGTCGCGCGACACGGCAAGGAAGCGCGCTGATCACGCGCGGCGGGCCCGCGCTTCAAACGAGCGCGCGAACCACAGTGCCAGCGTCGCGAGCTTGAACAGCTCCACCAACGACAATACCGCGATGCCGGCCGGTGCGAACGACAGCGCGGGGAACAGCTGCGCCAGCCACGTGACCCCCGGCACCGACGGCATCATGAACGCGACGCGCAGCGGCGCCTGCGCCAGGCACAGCACCGCCGCGTAGCGCCAGCGCGACAACAGCATCACCGCCGACACGGGCAGCGTCAGGTACGTCACCGCCGACAGCACGATGGTCACCGGGATGACCGTGCCAGGCCCGCCGCGGCCGGCCACGATCGTCCCCGACGCTCGCAGCCACACGGAGAACGGGGTCCAGAGGTGCGCGATCTGGATCAGATCGAGCGCGCCCCACGTTAGCGGGATCGCATCCAGCGCCGTCAGCCGCCGCGCCATGCACGAATCGTCCCCCGCAGGGCCGATGGGGGCCAGCTTGCCGGCGCGTGGGGCGTTGCAGCGGGCGCCACGATGATGCCGTCGGCGGCGCGGCTCCACGGCGCGCGGCGGGCGCGGGGCGATCATGGACGTGCACGGCAGGCAGGCCGGGGTGATCGCGCGGTACACCGCACGACGCGGCTCGTTGGCGGGCGCCCATGTTGGAGATCGCGGCGTGTACCTCGCCCTGCAAGGCACGGTGGGTTGGGGGTTTGTCGGGGCGGCGCGGAACGGGCTCGCGCCGGCGCCAGGCGTTTGACATCGCGCACACATGCTTTCATGTTCTCCACATGCCCATGATCCAGATCCGCAATGTGTCCGACGACATGCACCGGCAGCTCAAGGCGCGCGCGGCGCTCAGTGGAACGTCGCTGTCGGAGTATCTGGTCGCGGAGCTCAGGCGCTCGCTCGAGCGCCCGACGCGGCAAGAGCTCATCGAGCGCATCGCCTCGCGTGGCGCCGCGCGCACACCGGAGAGTTCCGCGCGCGCCGTGCGCCGCGAGCGGCATTCGCGGTGATCGTACTGGACGCTTCTGCGGCCATCGAGTTTCTTCTCGCGACTCCGATCGGTGACAAGGTGCGCGCCCGTATCGCCGCAGCGGATGTCGGGCTGCACGCGCCGTACCTGCTCGACCTCGAGGTGGCGCAAGTGCTTCGGCGCTGGGAGCAAGCCAAGAAGCTACCGACGGCGCGGGCTCGTGCGGCACTCGACGACCTGGCGGCACTCGACGTGAGTCGATATCCGCACGATGTGCTGATGCCACGGATCTGGGAACTGCGCGCGAACGCGAGCGCGTACGACGCCGCGTATCTGGCTCTCGCCGAAGCTCTCGGCGCCGAGCTGTTGACGGTCGACGCCGCGCTCGCGACGGTGCCTGCGACGCGGGCGCGCGTGGTCGTCGTCCGATAGCGGGGCCTCCGTCAGGCCGCAGCCGGCAAGCGCGATGCTCCCGGGCGCGGTCCAGATCCTGGTCCGGCGGTCTACCTTTGGCGGGCTCGCTCTTCGTGCGGGGCGGCTACTCGGGCGGCGGTTGGTATCCGTTCTACTTCGACGACGGCACGCTGCGCGTGATCCGGATCTCCGACGGCGCCCACGTGGACGTGCCGGCACCGCCCGGCTACGGCTCCCACGCCCTCCACCCTGGCGATGCTCTTGTTCCTGCAATCGCTCGGCGCCCACGGCCTGCCGCCCATCGACTCCTCGGTAGAGTTCCTGCTGGAACGCACGATCATCGGGGCCGCACCGGCGCTGCGGCGCGTGATCGCGCTCCGCCATCGCGCCGGCCGTCCCGGCTCCGTTTCGAACCGGTCTGGGTTTCAGCGATGCCGGTCCGGTTCGGTATCTCCTGCAACTCACGAGCGGGCAGCAAGCGACGAAGCGACGGGTGGGTGATGCCGCAAAGTGCCGCGACGACTTCACGCAGAATCATAGTCCAATATCTCATTCAAGGAATCCGCATCCGTGCTTGACGCTCCGGCGCATCGCGCGTACCTTGCGGAAAGTCTGTGGTGGTGGAAGCCGTGCGAGGATTTCGCTCGAGTCCGCCCGGAGGGGAGGCCTGAAATGAAGGTGGAGAAGCTTCTCGAACAATTGGTTCTGGCCGCGATGGCAACGTCGCTCTTCGCGGCCTGCGCGTCCCCCCCCCGGATGAGCAGGCTGCGCACAACTCGAGCGCAATAGTCTGGGGCCAGGACGATCTCGAGACGCCGCAGCGCAACGCCGTCGTTTCGCTCCTGGGTGGCGCCGGCTCGACGTGCACCGGATACATGCTCACATCGACATTGGGCATTGCGGCTGCTCACTGCGGCGCCAGCGTGAACCAGATCATCAGCATCGGGCGCGACGACGCCTCGTGGAGCGGTGGCACTCCCGGCAGCGGGCTTGCCCGGACGCGGATCACGTGGGTGAAGTCCTACATCCCTGCGTCCAGCATCCCAAGAAAGGGAACTTGTTGGGCGACATCCGCGAAGGACGTCGCGCTGTTCCGCGTCTGGCCGCCGGTGACGATGGCGGCATCTTCACGAAAGCCGTCGCTGACGCCGCCGTTCGACGTGAGCAACGCCCCTCCGGGTCCCCCCTTCGGTGCCTGCGAAGGCCCACCGCCGGGGACGTCGGGAGTCCTCGGAGTATTTCCGGGTGGCGTCGCGGGGTATGGCTTTTCGACGCTCGTCCGCACCGACGCCGGCATCACGCCGTTCTTCCCCGAGTTCCGGCAGATCGCGACGGCGCCGGACTTCCAGGCGATGCACGTGGACGAAGGCGGTGGGCTCGGGGTGTGGGTGCGCGTCGCTCCGCAGGAGAACCACGCTCCCGCGACGACCAGCCGCGATTCCGGCGGTCCGTTGTTCGTCATGCCCGACGCCACGGATCCCGGCACGAAGGACGAGATCGGCATCTTCTCCACGTTCAAGGTCGAGAGTGACTTCTCGGGGCCGCTAGCCGCAATCTGTGACGCTTTCGGCTGCAATGGCCTCTCCAACATCGACGTCTGGGCGGACATCACCGCGCCGACCATGAAGGCGTGGATCCTGAGCTACGTGGATCCCGACGGGGACGGGCGGTGGGAAGGCGAGACGGACTACCCCCGCACGGCGCCCGGAACGCCGGGGTGCGACGTGCAGGCCAACCCCGCGTGCGATCCCGGCTGCGACGCCGTGAACGACGGCGACTGCGACTTCGTCACGGACGACCACGACAACTGTCCGGATGACTGGAACCCCGATCAGTACAACACGGACGATCCGGGGAGCGCGTACGATCCGGACAACCGCGCCGATCCGGGCGACGCGTGCGATCGCTGCTTCCGCGATCCGGGTCCGCCCGACGATCCCGACTGCAACGAGGATGCCGAGGTGTTGAAGTGGGGTGATCGTCCCGCGCTCCGGGAGGACGCCATCGTCGGGAATCCGCTCAACCCATGGCCCATCGATACGGCGCCGGCGCTGGTGCAGAACCGGCAGCGATACCGCGGCGACACCTGCGATCCCGTCGCGTGCATGGGTATGGCGCCGGAGCAATCGCCGGTTCCGCTGGGCTCGTCCGTGGTGGTGGCGGATCCGGCCTGCGTGCTGCAAGCCGCGCTCCGCAACAAGCAATGCCAATACACGAGCACGAACCGCATCGACCGCGACGGCCGCGTGTGGGCGGCGTTCGGCGCGCAGACGGGGGGAACCGGGTACCGGTTCTGCCAGTGCGATGGGCCGTTCTTGACGCGGAACGATCGTCAGCGCTGTTTGCGCGGAGGCACCCAGGTATGCCCGACCAGCGGCAGCGAATTCAACTCTGCAGCCTTGTGGCCTCACTTGCACACGTTGAGCCAGGTGGATCCCGCGTTCCAAGGCCTCGGCACGACCGGCGAAACTGGCACCGAGGGCGACGTGTTCACGGCCGCACCCAAGGCCCTCGTGAAGAAGTTCGACTGGGCGTTCTGGCAGGACTACAACGCCATCAAGAGCACCAGCGTCAGCTTCCCCATCGCCGGCGCGAACGCGGGCTCGATCGCGCTCGACGGCTTGATGTGGTCGAACGTCCGGGAGTTCCCGGTGCTCTCGGTCCACGACGCCGACCTCTCCAGCTTCTGGACGCCCATGGAGATCCGCGTCCAGGAGGGCTTCAGCAACGATAGCTCGTCGGTGATCGTACCCGGGCAGTGGGTCGGCCCGTGCACCGCAGATCCCGGCTGCCAGTGGGCCTTCACGAAGCCGTTCCTGCTCGGCCCGGATCCGGTGGACTTCAGCGATCGCGTATTCGCCGGCCTGCCCGGGCGCATCATCGACGTGACGTCGCGTGCCGACCCGTATGTGGCGAGCGTGCTCCTCGCGGGCGCGACAACGCCGGGCCTGGAGTTGGTCCCGGCCGCCGAGAATGGCGCCTACATCGCGACCCAGGGCGAGGGGCTGCCGGTGATGGGCGTGATCGACACGTCCAGCCTGGTCGTGGAGGGGCTGGTGCAGCAGGGTGCCGGGGGCGCGCTCACACGCTATCGCTCCATCGAGCCGCGCGGCGTCGCGGCGCAAGCCGTTCCCATCGCCTCGTCCTGTGCAGGCGCCTTGGGCGGGGATACCATGCCCGCAAGCGTGATCGCGACGCTCTCCGCGACGCGGAGCGCGCTGTTCCTGTTCGTGGGAGGTCCGTCGGTTCCAGGCGCCGTGCTCCGCTATGACACCGCCACCGCGAGCTGCGCGCGCATCGTCCCGGCGCCCTCCAACGCCGACACCTTCGGTCAGCCGCTGGCCGTCGTCTACAACGCCATCGATCGATCGCTGTACGCCATGGATCGCAAGCGGCGATTCGGCCCCGTGCGCATCCTGCGCATCCGTCTGGACGGTCAGGTACGCGTGGTGCGGCGCGTCGCCGCGCCGTGGGGCGCCCATCCGTACCTGGCAGTGGGCCAGGACGGCGAGCTCGTGATCGCCACCAACCACAGGCGGGGGCGCCGCTTCCGTGTCATGATCCTGGACGTGCACGGCAGGAAGGCCCGGGTGATCGCGCGGTACACCGCACCTGGCGCGTTGGCGGCGGCGCCCATGTTGGACGAGCGCGGTCTCTACCTCGCTTTGCAAGGCGCTGTGCCCGGCAAGCCCGTCTTCAACGCGCTCGATCCCGCGACCATCGAGCACCCGAAGCACTGCCCGTTCGAGTGGGTCTTCAAGTAGCCATGCGTCGCGCCTTGCCCGTCGCGCTCATCGCCCTCGCGGCGCCGCTCTTCGCTGGCTGCGCGGGCTGCAGCACGAGCACGGCGGGAGCGCCGGACGCCTCGGCCGATGGCACGGGCGGAGCGAGCGGCGCGGGCGCCACCGGCGAGCTCCGGCGGCAGCGGCGGCGGTTCCGGTGGAACAAGCGGTAGCGGAGCGTCCGGCGGTACCGGGGGCTCCGGCGGCGCGCCGGCCGACGCGGCCGGCGACGCGTGGACGACGGATCCGGCGGCGTGGGCGAACCCGTCCTGGAACCCGCCGGGATGCAACGTGCTGCGCGCGGTGGATCCGGAGAAGGCGCTGCCGCCGCTGGCGTGGCTCCCCTGCGAGAACGGCGTGAGCGGTTGCGTGTTGATGGACACGTCCATGCTTCCAGGCGATGGGACGTACGATCCAAACGCGAAGTTGGGCCCCCTCGCCGGCGTCTACCACTACCCCACACGCACGCTGTTCACCGTAGGCATCAACTTCGACAAGTACGACAAGGTGGAGGCGCTCTACCAGTTGGGAAAGGGCGCCATCGCTGCTTGGCGTGCAAACAACAAGGACAACTGTTGGATCGGCCGCGCGTACCTCGGATCCGCAGGCGTGATCCAATCAACGAATCACGATCTCTCGGACACCGAGGGCGAAGAACTGCTCCACTATGGCCCGGTCGATCAGATCGTCGCGGATACCGCGCCGAGCGTGAAGATCGACAAGAGCGTCACGGGCGTCGGCCTTCGCGGCACCATCCGCGGCCAGCTCGGCTCGACCCGCATGGCGCTGGAGGTGATCCCGTACAGCACGGTGTACGTGTGGGACATGGTGGGGCCGAAGCCCATCGCGATTCCGAAGCCTACGGGAATCAACGAGGATCTGCACCTGACGCTGCGCGGCGACGAGGTGTTGTTCGAGCGGGACGGCGATCTGTCGGTAGCCGGGATCGCGATCCAGCACGCGGACGGCAGCGTGGAGATGCTGTACCAGAAGCCGGGCGTGTGGGTATCGTGGCTGGCGAGCGACGGCGTGGACGTGGTGTGGCAGGAGCTGACGCAATACGACGGGGGCGGCGGCAAGCTGGAGCTGTGGACGAGCCCGTGGGCGAGCCACAAGGCGTCGTTCAAGCCGCGCAAGGTGGCGGATCTGCCGGGCTCGCTGTTCGTGCGGGGCGGCTACTCGGGCGGCGGTTGGTATCCGTTCTACTTCGACGACGGCACGCTGCGCGTGATCCGGATCTCCGACGGCGCCCACGTGGACGTGCCGGCGCCGCCCGGCTACGGCTGGATCGATCCCTGGGGCGTCGTGGACGGCGAGATCTGGGCGACCGTGCACGTCCCGCGCGATGGCGGCTTCGGCGTCGTGCATAGCATCGCGCGCGTGCCGGTAGCGTCGCTGGGCAACCCCACGCCGTAGGCGCAGCCGCGGGATTCCGCGCCGGATCGGCAACAAGATCAGGGAGCGCGTGCGACGGTGGTGCTGCCGAGGCCGATCGGTGCGACGACCTGGGCGGCTTGCGTGGCTTGATCGAGCAGCGGCGCGGGCCACGCGCCGGCGCCGACGACGCCGATCACGCACAAGAGGAGCGCCAGGCGCAGCGCCGGTGTCGTGCGCACGGGCGCGTCCTTGTCGGCCTTGCGCATGTACATCGCGCGGGCGACCTGCAGATAGTAGAAGAGCCCGACCACCGCGAGCACGGCGCCGACGAAGACCATCGACTGCAGCCCGGCCTGCCACGCGACGACGAACACGTAGAGCTTCGCCCAGAAGCCGACGGCGAAGGGGATGCCCGCGAGCGACAGCAGGAACAGGAGCATCGCCAGGGCGAGGGTGGGGGAGCGGCGCGAGAGCCCGGCGAAGCTATGGATCGAGTCGTCGCCGCCGTCGGCGCCCACGGCCTGCACGACCAGGAACGCGCCCACGTTCGTGAAGGCGTAGGCGGCGGCGTAGAACAGCAGCATGCCGGTACCGGCCGGGCCCGTCGTGGCGAGCGCCATCAGCATGTAGCCGATGTGGCCGATGCCCGAGTAGGCGAGCATGCGCTTGACGTTGGTCTGCGCCAGCGCGAGCAGGTTGCCGACGAGCATGCTGGCGAGCGACAGCACGATCACCACCGGGCGCCACGCCTGGGGCTCCACCCCGAAGCCGAAGACGAGCACGGCGAAGAGCGCCGAGAAGCCGGCGAGCTTCGGCGCGACCGACAGGAACGCGACGAACGGCGTGCCCGCGCCCTGGTACGTGTCGGGCACCCAGGAGTGGAACGGCACCGTGCCGATCTTGAAGCCCATGCCCGCGACCACCAGCATCAGGCCCGCCGCGAGCAGCGGCGAGGGCGCGGTGGAGCCGAGCCGCGCGATGTTCGTGGTGCCGGCCAGGCCGAACACCAACGAAAGTCCGAACAGCGTGATGGCCGTGCTGACGACGCCTACCAGGTAGAGCTTGAGCGCCGCCTCGGGCGCGTTCTTCTCGGCGCCCTTCGTCTCCTCGGTCTTGGCCCAGGCGGCGAGCACGAACAGCGGGATGCCCATCAGCTCGAAGCACACGATCAGCAGGATCAAGTCGCGCACGCCGGGCAGGAGCGTCATCCCGAGCAGGGTCGACAAGAGGAGCATGTAGTACTCGCCCTGGCGATGACCGTGGCGCGTGGCGACGTGATCGATGCCGCCGAGCACGGAGACCAGCCCGGTGAACAGGAACACGCGCTTGAAGAACAGCGGCCACGCGCCGCCCACGTACGCGCCGGCGAAGGCCGGGCCGTCCGTCGGGACCAGGAACGACGCGACCAGGATCGCGGCCAGGCTGATCGCCGCCAGGGTGCCGGCGAGGCGCCCGGCGCCGGGGACGCGCACGATGTCGACGACCAGGATCAGCACGATGCCCGCGACCAGCGCGAGATCGAGGGAGAGCGGCGCGAAGTCCGCGGCAGAGAACGTCACGGCGCACCCGCCAGGCCGAGCACGGCGCCGAGATAGTGGGGCGTCGCGCGGTTGATGAAGTCGAGGATGATCGACGGGTACACGCCGAACACCACCAGCGCCGTGCCCAGGATGACGAGCGCGCCCCACTCCGTGCGGCGCGCGTCGGCGAGCTCGTGGAAACTCTCGGCGGGGCCCGGGCCCCAGAAGATCATCCGCACCGCGCGCAGCACGTACACCGCGGTGAAGAACGCGCCGATGATCCCGGGGATCGCCCACCACGGGTGCGCGCTCTGGAAGGCGCCGATGAAGACCAGCAGCTCGGCGACGAAGCCGGCGGTTCCGGGCAGCCCCAGCGACGACAGGCCGGCCAGCGTGAAGAACACCGCCACCGCCGGCATCACCTTGGCGAAGCCGCCCATGCTCGGCACGGCGCGGGTGTGCGCGCGCTCGTACACCAGGCCGACGAGCGCGAAGAACAGGCCGGTCATGATGCCGTGGGCGAACATCTGGAAGACCGCGCCGTTCCAGCCGTTGGGCGTGAGCGTCGCGGCGCCCAGCATGACCACGCCCATGTGGCTGACCGACGAGTAGGCGACGATGTACTTGAGGTCCTTCTGGCTCATGGCCGAGAGCGCGCCGTACACGATGTTGACGACCGCGACCGCGCCGACCACGGGCGCCCACACGCGCGCGCCCTCCGGCATCATCACCATGCCCACGCGCATCACGCCGAACGCGCCGAGCTTCATCAGCACGCCGGCGTGGAGCATGGACACGGCCGTCGGCGCCGATGCGTGGCCGTCGGGCGACCACGTATGGAACGGGAACACGCCGCCGAGCGAGCCGAAGCCGAGCCACAGCAGCGGGAAGCCCCAGAGCTGCATCTGCCGCGGATAGGCGGTCGAGCCCAGCACCTGCATGTCGAAGGTGTTCTGGCCGGCCGCCGAGTACATCGCGAAGATCACGACCAGGATGAAGGCCGAGCCGACCAGCAGCATCAACGTGAGCTTCATCGCCGCGTACTCGCGGCCGCCGATGTCGAACAGCTTCCAGACGAATTTGAACGGCCCGGCTTCGGTGACGGCGTGGCTCGAGCCCCAGATGCCGATCAAGCAGGTACATCGGCAGCACGGCGATCTCGTAGAACAGGAAGAAGACGAACAGATCCTGCGACACGAACACGCCGAACACGCCGGCGACCAGCACCAGGAGCAGGACGTAGAACTCCTTCGTGCGGTCCTTCAGCGTCCAGCTCGCGAGCACGCCCGCGAAGATGATGATGCCGGTGAGCAGCAGCAGCGAGACGCTCCAGCCGTCCGCGGCCAGCGAGATCGCGATGCCCAGATGCGGGACCAGCGGGTAGCTCGCCGCCATCTGCAGGCCGCCGGCGCTCATGTCGTAGTGCGTGGCGACCACGACGCTGCCGCCGAGCGAGACGGCGGCGCCGGCGAGCGCCACCAGCCGCACCAGCAGCCGCGCGCTGTTCGGGATCGCGAGCAAGAGCACGCCCGCGACGAACGGCGCCGCCACGATGATCGCCAGCAGGTGGGCCATCATCGGAAGATCCCCCACGCGGCGAGGACCACCGCGCCCGCGACCACGGCGTACACGTAGTCCTGCACGTTGCCGGTCTGCAGCCGCCTGAGCCGCCTGCCGGCCATGATCGTCGACCACGCCAGCAGGTTCATGATGCCGTCGACGACGTAGCGGTCGAACCAGCCGATGGCGCCGGCGAACATCAGCAACGCGCGGCGGTACAACAGCTCGTACATGTTGTCGAGCGCGCTGGATCGGGCGAGCCGCGCCACGGGCTCGAGGAACTCGAAGGCGCTCGTGCTGACGCCTCGACGCCCGTAGACGAACCAGCCGACGGCGATACCGGCGAGGCCCAGCGCGCTCGCGCCCATGCCCACCGGACCTGCGCGGAAGTCGTATTCCACCCCGTACATCGTGGCGAGCGAGCGTCCGAAGTAGCCCGTGGCGACGCTGAGCGTGCCGAGCACGACCAGCGGGATGGCCATCGCCGGGCCACCTTCGTGGGCGTGCTTCGCGTGCTCGTTGGGCTTGCCGAGGAACGCGAGGAAGATGACCCGTGCCATGTAGAACGCGGTGAGGAACGCCGCGGCCATCAGCGCGCCGAACGGGATCCAGAGGCCCTTTTCAGCCACCGCCTCCAGGATCAAGTCCTTGCTGAAGAAGCCCGCCAGTCCCGGGATGCCGGCGAGGGCCAGCGCGCCCACCAGGAACACGCTGCTGGTGAGCTTCATGCGCTTGAACAAGCCGCCCATGTGCTCCAGCTCGTTGCTGTGCACGGCGTGGATCACGCTGCCGGCGGCCAGGAAGAGCAGCGCCTTGAAGAACGCGTGCGTGGTCAGGTGGAAGAAGCCGCCCATCACGGAGCCGGACCCCAGGGCGCAGATCATGTAGCCGAGCTGCGAGCAGGTGGAGTAGGCCAGCACGCGCTTGATGTCGGTCTGCACCACGGCCAGCACCGCGGCGAACAGCGCCGTGAAGCCGCCGATCCAGACCATCACCGTAAGCGTCGTCTCGGCCTGCATGAACAGCGGGCTGGCGCGCACGATCAGGTACACGCCGGCGGCGACCATGGTGGCCGCGTGCAGCAGCGCGGACACCGGCGTCGGACCCTCCATCGCGTTGGGCAGCCACACGTGGAGCGGGAACTGGGCGCTCTTGCCCATCACGCCCAGGAACATCAGGAGCGTGATCGGCGTCAGCCACGCCGCCGGCGGCGTGGCGTTCCAGCTGAACGTACCGGTGGTCACGAACAGCGCGATCAGTCCCAGCACGAGCCCCATGTCCGCGAACTTGGTGACCCAGAACGCCTTGACCGCCGCGCGCGCCGCGCTGGGCTTCTGGTAGTAGAAGCCGATCAAGAGGTAGCTCGTCACGCCGACCAGCTCCCAACCCAGAAACAGCTCCAGCAAGTTCGGCGCGAGCACCAGCAGGCCCATCGCGAACACGAACAGCGAGTGGAGACCGAAGTAGCGCCCGCGCGCCGGCGCCGGCTCGTCCGCCATGTAGCCGAGGGAGAAGATCTGGACGCACGCGGCGACCGTGGCCAGCACGACGAGCATCGGGATCGAGATGCCGTCCAGCCGGATGCCGACCTCGGCCAGCGTGCCCGCGCCGTTCGGCAGCCACGGGATCGTGCGCAGCACCACCTGGTGCGGCGCCGCGAGCTGATCCGCGAACAGCTTGATCGCGATGCCGAGCGTGACCAGCACGGCCGCGACGGACAGCATTGCAGCGGGCGTCCCGCGGCGGCGCAGCGGCGCCACGACCGCGATCACGAGCGCCGCGCCGAGCGGGACCAGTAGCGCGACAAGCGCCAGGAAGAGCGGAGAGGTGATCATCGGTCAGCCCTTGAGCTCGTTCGCTTCATCCACGAGTACGTCGTGCCGGCTCCGATACAGGAGAATCACCAGCGAGAGGCCGACCACCACCTCCGCGACGGTGATGGCGATCGAGAACAGCGCGAACACCTGACCCAGCGCCGTGCCTTGCACGCGCGAGAACGCGACCAGATTGATGTTCACCGCGTTCGCCATGAGCTCCACGGAGATCAGCATCGCGATCGCGTTGCGCCGCGACAGCACGCCGTAGACACCGGTACAGAACAGCGCCATCGACAGGAGCAGGTAGGGCGAGATCGGCATTCAGCTGGGCTCCTTGCCGGGAATGCGCACCTTGTCCAAAGTGTGGTCGCGGCGGCGCGCGATGACGATCGCGCCGACCATGGCCGCGAGCAGCAACACCGACAGGATCTCGAACGCCAACACGTTGTCGGTGAGGAACGAGCGGCCGATTTCCGCGGTATCGACGGGACTGCCGGTCATCTGCCCAAGCCCGGGCGTCTTCCACAACGCCGCCGACAGCACGCCGAACAAGGCGGCGGCAGCGGCGAACGCCGGCCCCTGACGGTGCGGCGAGCGTTCGGCTTCGACGGCGATGCTGTCGTGTCGTCGGGTCATCATCACGCCGAACAACATCAGCGTGATCACGCCGCCGGCGTAGAGCAGGATCTGGATGCCGGCGACGAACGGCGCCTGCATCGTGACGAATAGCACCGCGGTCATGCTCAGCGTGACCGCCAGCCACAGCACCGCGTGGACGAGGTTCTTTGAACCGACCACGAAGAGCGCCGATAGCAGCAGGCAGGCCGCGATCACGCCGAAGGCGATCTGGTCGGTCACTCTCCGGTCTCCTGCCGGTCCGGCGCGGCCGGCGTCGCGGGCGGCTCCTCGGCCTTCGGCTTCGCTTCGACGGCCTCGGCCTTCGGCTTCGCTTCGGCAGCTTCGGCCTTCGGCTTCGCTTCGGCCTTGGGCTTCGGCGCCGGCTTCGGCTCGCCGCGCTTCGGATCCTGCATTTCCATCAGCAACGTCGCGGTGGCCCAGGTCGCCGGATTTCCGTGCTCGTTCGCGTACAGCTTGTCCATCGTGAGACACAGCCCCTCGCGCGAGTAGGCGGGCTGCTCGGGAACGCGCGTCATCACGATCGCGTCGGTGGGACAGACCTGCACGCACAGCTCGCAATAGATGCACGCGTTGAGGTCGAGCACGAAGTCCTTGGCGTAGCCGCGGCGCTTGCCCGTGATCGGCGAGTCCTTCTTCTCCGCGATGACGGTGATGATCTGCGACGGGCAGATGCGCTCGCACTGCAGGCAGCCGACGCACGCCTCGTCGCCCTCGGCGTCGTGCAGCAGCGCGAAGCTGGTGCGGTAGCGCTCCGAGCGCTCGCGCTGCACCTTCGGGAACTCCACCGTGGTGGGCTTCCGGAAGGCGTTCTTCATCGTCATGCCGAGCGCGCGCATGCCGTCGGTGAAGTACCCCATCAGCGGCCTCCGTATCCGAGCCCGGTCCACACGCCGGCCGCCATCACCAGCAGCAGCCCGCCCGGCACCAGGTACTTCCAGCACAGCGCCATCAGCTGATCGGAGCGGAAGCGAAGCAGCGTCCAGCGGATCCAGAAGATGCCGGCGAACAGCACGAGCGTCTTCAGCACCATCCAGTGCAGGCCCGGCATGAACGGCCCGTCCCAGCCGCCAAGGAACAGCGCCGACGCCGTCGCCGAGATGATCAACGTGTGCAGGTACTCGCTCAGGTAGAAGAGCCCGAACTGCATGCCGGTGTATTCAGTGGTGACGCCGGCCACCAACTCGCTCTCGGCCTCCGGGATATCGAACGGGATGCGGTTCGCCTCGGCCAGGGAGGCGAGGAAGAACAGCACGAACGCGAAGAACCCCGGCCCGGGCGGCCAGACGATGAACCAGCCGTGGGCGATCTGGTAGCGCACGATGTCCGAGAGGCGCATCGAGCCCGAGAGCACCACCGGGACCAGCGCGGCGAGCACCAGCGGGATCTCGTAGGAGATGCCCTGCGCCACGGCCCGCATCCCGCCGAGCAGCGAGTACTTGTTGTTGCTGGCCCAGCCCGCGATCCACACCGGGAACAGCAACAGGCCGCCGAGCGCGATGATGAACAGCACGCCGATGTCCAGATCGGACGCGATCACGTCGGGCGAGAACGGGATCACGGCGGCCGTTCCAAGGGCGAACAGCACCGTGAGCGGCGGCGCGAGGCGGAACAAGAGCTTGTCCGCGCTGGCCGGGACGATGCTCTCCTTCTGGAGCAGCTTCAGCGCGTCGGCGAGCGGCTGCAGGAGCCCCACGGGGCCGACCATGGTCGGCCCCAGGCGGCTCTGCATGCGACCGGCGAACTTGCGCTCGAACCAGATCGACCACGCGGTCACCGTCATCAGCACCGTGACGATCAAGACGCCGTATACGGCGCCGTGGACGATGCCGCTCATCGGTCGACCTCGCCCATGATCGGATCGACCGAGCCGAGGATCGCCACCGCGTCGCTGACGTTGTGGCCGGGCAACACGTACGGCAAGCAGGCGACGGCGTGCAGGCTCGGCGGGCGGATCTTCAAGCGGTACGGGCTCGACCCCTTGTTCGCTCCGCCGCCGATGACGTAGGTGCCGAGCTCGCCCCGCGGCGACTCCAGGCAAGCGTACGCCTGGCCGGACTGCGCGCGCTCCTGCGTCGCGATCTTGATGGGCTTGTGCCCGCTGATCGGCCCTTCGGGCACGTTGTCGATGAGCGCGCGCACGATGCGGATGCTCTCGCGGATCTCCCGGATGCGGACCAGCGTGCGCGCCTGGCAGTCGCCGGCCTTCTCCGTGAACACGTTGACCTCGATCTCGTCGTAGGCGTGGTACGGCGCGTCCCGGCGGAGATCGTGGTCCACGCCCGCGGCGCGCAGGATCGGCCCGGTGATGCCGAGCTCCATACACAGCTCGCCGCTGATCGCCCCGACGCCGCGCGTGCGCTCGACGAAGATGCGGTTCTCGTTCATCAACGACTCGTACTCGGGCACGCGCTTGTCGATGACGGCGATCGTCGCCTTGACCTTCTCCGCCCAGCCCGGCGTGATGTCGTGGCGATTCCCGCCGACGGTGTGGGTGTTGTAGTGGAAGCGACAGCCGGTGATGTCTTCGAACAGATCGAGGATCGACTCGCGCTCGCGAAAGCAGTGCATGAAGATCGTCGCGCCACCGCCGAGCGCGCCGCCGAGATCCATGGCGAACGTCCCGAGCCAGAGCAGGTGGGAGGCGACGCGCTGCAGCTCCGCCTCCAGCGTACGCAGGTAGCGTGCGCGGCGAGGCACCTCCACGCCGAGCAGCGCCTCGAACGCCATGTTGATGGCCTGCTCGTTCATCATCGGCGATACGTAGTCGTTCTTGTCGACGATCGGGGTTATCTGCGTGAACATCAGCTTCTCGCAGAGCTTCTCCACGCCGCGATGCAGATAGCCCGCGTAGGGCACGGCCTTGATGATGATCTCGCCGTCCAGGAACAGCTTCACGTGGAAGACGCCGTGGGTGGACGGATGCTGCGGCCCGAGGTTCAGCACCATCAGGTCGGCCTCGGGCTCGTAGTCCTCGATGTCGAGGTACGGGTCCACCCGCTCCGGCATGGCAACAGCGAGGACCACGCTCACCTCCAGGGAGAACACGCCGTCTCGATGGCGTAGTCCTTGCGAAGCGGATGCCCTTCCCAGTCCTCGGGCATCATCAAGCGCCGCAGGTCGGGGTGGTTTTCGAACAGGACGCCGACCAGATCGTATTGCTCGCGCTCCTGCCAGTCGGCGCCCGCATACAGATGCGCCAGCGACTCGATCTTCTCGTCCATCGCCAGCCGGACGCGCCACACCGCGAGCTTCGAGTCCGGCCCGGGCCTGCGCAGGCCGGTGGCCACCTCGTAGTGCTCGGGATCGGGCTCGCCGCCTTTCTTCGGCGTGGTCTCCAGCCAATGACTCGCGACGCAAAAACCATAGATGCGATAGCCCAGCTCGCCCTGGAGCGCCTTGGCCAGCGCGAGGTGGTGGCTGCGATCGACGAGCGGGGGCACATCGTCGGGGAACTCCGCGACTTCGAACCGGTCGCCGAGCAGCTTCACCACGGCTTCGTCGAGAACGACGCCTTTCACTTGTCGTCGATCTCCTCGCCCGCCCGGCTGCGTCGCACCTGGATCAGATTCAGCTCGCCGTGCGCGCCCAGGGACCCGGCCGACAGCTCCTGCATCGCGCTGATGCCGGGCGGACGCTCGGGGTCGTTCATGCGCGGGATGCTCGGCATGCGCTGGTACCCGGAAGTCTCGGGGCGCGTCTCGCGCTCGCGCCACGTCCCGGCGCGCACCGCGCGCACCTTCTCCTGCAGGCGCATCATGCCGTGCATCAGCGCCTCGGGGTTCGGCGGGCAGCCGGGCACGTAGACGTCGACCGGCAGGAAGGTGTCGATGCCCGGCACGACGGAGTAGATGTCCCGGTAGAAATCACCGGAAATCGCGCAGGAACCCATGGCGACGCACCACTTGGGCTCCGGCATCTGATCCCAGAGCTTCTTCACGCGGGGCGCCATCTTCACCGTGATCGTGCCTGCCACGACCATCACGTCGGCCTGCCGCGGCGTGGCCCGGACGATGGTGCCCATGCGGTCGAGATCCACCCGGCTGGCAGCCGCCGCCATGAACTCGATGCCGCAACAGCTGGTCGCCATGGGGAAGATCCACAGCGAGTTGTTCATCCCCCACGTCAAGAGCTGATCCACGCTGGTCGTGGCGACGTCCAGCCCCGGCACGCGGAGCATGAAGTCGTACAGGGGATGGGAAAAGGAGCGGTCTTTCTCGTCTACTGCCACTGGAGCGCACCCTTCCTGAGCGCATACGCCCAACCCAGCAGCAGCACCACGACGAAGATCAGCATGTCCACCAGGGCGAGCGGGCCGAGCGCCCGCACGTTGAGCGCCCACGGAAACAGGAACACGGCTTCCACGTCGAACAACACGAACACCAGCGCGACCACGTAGTAGCGCGGATGGAACTTGATCCACGCGGGACCTTCCGGCTCCTCGCCGCACTCGTAGGTGAGCGTCTTGAGCGGCGAATTGGACCTGGACTTCACGCGCAAGACCCGAGCCGCAACGAGCATGCTCGCGCCGACGACGGCGGACAGGACGAGAAACGCCAGGGCTGCGCCCCATTCTTGCACGCGGATCTCCTGGGGTAGCGCGAGCGCGGCGGGGGTTCCGGCCCACGCGTTTGGAACCGTTTCTAGCACCCGTCAAAGGACGGCAGCAAGGGCCGCCATGACGGATCCGCCCGGCGCTCGGCTAGAGCTTGTCGAGCTCGTCGTCGATGCGGTCGTCGAGCTCGTCCCGCTCGGCCGGCCCGGCCTCGGGATCGCCGCCGCCAGCGGCCCGCGACTGGCGCCGCCAGCGCATCAGCATGCTTCCCGCTCCCGCGCCGGCCACGCCGAAGACCACCGCCAGGATGACAGCGGTCGTCTTCAGGGGATTGCCCGGTGGAACGGCCAGGATGCGTGTGCCGTAGCGCGCGACCATGCTCTGCAGGATCGCGTCCTGGCTCTCGCCGCCCTTGAGCCGCGCCCGGACCTCGTGGCGAAGCTGACGCGCGATCTCCGAGTCGTGGATGTCGATCGTCTGGGTCCAGCAGCACGGCGAGATGATCTTGCCCTCGAGCGCGTCGGCGCCGGGAACGTACTCGTCGCCGCCTTGCTGGGCCTGCGGGTCCGGCGCGGAAGCGCCAGGAGCGGCCAGTGCGGACGTGGCCGTCGCCGCGACGCACGCGGCGACGAGCAGGGCGAACAGGAGCCGGACGCTTTTCATCTCACGCGGAGCTTGCCACGTCCGGCCCCGCGCCGCACCTGATGGAAAACGTAGCAGAATGCAGCGGATCCGCGCCGCCGCGCTCAGGCGGGACCGACGGCGTCGAGCGACAGCGTGATGATGCGGTCCGACCAACGCTCGGCGCTGTCCTGCCAGCCGAGCACGCGCATCGTGCCCTGTCGCCGCGCGACGCTGTCGATACTCTCGCGGTGCAGCGCCTGGACGATCAGCACCAGCGTCGAAATGCTGCAGCGCGCCCGGACCTTGCGCGGCAGCCCGCGGTGCACCACCTCCGCACACAGCACGTACGCCGACTGCGCCTCGTGGGGTGGCGTCGCCCGGATCGCGATGTGCGCTCGCTCGATCAAGCGCGCGACGCGCGCGATGTCCTTGGCGGTGAAGCCGCCGGCGTTCCACGCTTCCCACGCCCGGTCGAGCCCGGCCAGGACGTGGGGCGGCGGCGCGGCGTGCTGGGCCGCGACCCACTCCAGGCTCTCCGCCAACTGGCGCGCGCGGACCGCCCACTCGGGCAGGCTCTGCTGTGCCCGGGCGGCGAGCGCGTGGCCCTGCAGCGACGGCATCTCGCACAGGCGCAGACTATCGTCGTCGGCCTCGTCGATGGGCAGCGAGCCTTGGGGCAAGGTGAGGGCGGCGGGGGGCTTCGGATTCACCGTTTCATGCTCGCATGATTCCGCGCGTCGGCGGAAGTGGATGTTGCGGTATAGGAACCAGCCATGAACGTCGCGATGTGGGCACGGGCGCTGAGCGTCATCCCGCGGATCAGCAAGGACGAATGGAACGAGCTGGACCTCGTGAGCCGCTGGCTCATCGCCACGCGTTCCGCCGTGATCGTGATGACCGTGATCTCGAGCTCGATCGCTGGGCTGCTGGCGTTCCGGGACCGCCTGTTCCACCCGCTCTTGTGGGTGATGGTCACGGTCGGCCTGTCCTTCGCCCACGCGACCAACAACCTGCTGAACGACCTCACGGACCACAAGAGGGGCGTCGACAAGGACAACTACTTCCGGACGCAGTACGGCCCGCAGCCGCTCGAGCACGGCCTGATGACCCCGGCGCAGCTCATCCGCTACGCCGTGTTCAGCGGCGCGGTGGCGCTCGCCGCCGGCGCGTACCTGGTGGCGGTGCGCGGCCAGATCACGCTGCTCCTGCTCGGGATCGGCGCGTTCTTCGTGCTGTTCTACACCTGGCCACTGAAATACATCGGCATGGGCGAACCGGCGGTGCTGCTCGTGTGGGGGCCGCTGATGGTCGGCGGTGGCTACTACGTGGTGAGCGGGCGCTTCGACTGGCAGGTCGTCGTGGCGAGCCTGCCGTTCGCCCTGGGCTCGACGGCCGTCCTGTTCGGCAAGCACATCGACAAGCTCGACGCCGACTCGGGCAAGAAGATCCGCACGCTGCCCGTCCTGCTCGGCGAGCGCGTGTCGCGCTGGGTGACGATCGGGATGCTCCTGACGCAGTACGCGCTCGTGGGCTACCTGGTCATCACCCGCTATTTCTCGCCGATCCTGCTGCTCGTCCTGATCGCGGCGCCCACCCTGTGGCTCGCCATGCGCGCCTACGCGCACCCGCGGCCGAAACAGCCGCCCAAGGAGCTGCCGCCCAACGTCTGGCCGCTGTGGTTCGTCGCGTTCGCGTTCCTGCACATGCGCCGCTTCGGCATGCTGTACGTGCTCGGCATCGTGGTCGACGTGGCCGTGCACAAGGCGGGGCTCCTGTGATCGAGCTGCCGCGCATCGAGTGCGCCGGCACGCCGCTCGAGCTGGGCCGCGCCCACGGCGAGGCGCTGCGTCCGCTGATCCTGCGCTTCGTCGCGCAGCGGCTGGACAACCTCCACGTCTACCTGGCCGAGCGCGGCAGCGGCGACGTCGCCGGCTTCCTCGACGCGGGCCGGCGCTGTCTCGAGCGCGCGCGGGCGTGGGACCCCGAGGGCACGGCGGAGCACGCGGGCATCGCCGAAGCCGCCGGCGTGGACCTCGCCGAGCTGTACGCCACGACCAACATGACCGACGTCCGCGACATCGTCCTCATGCCTGCGCCGGCCGCGGAGCGCGAAGGCTGCTCGGCGCTGATGGTCCCGCCGCCGCTCGCCCGCGAGGGCGGCGTGATCGCCGCGCAGACCTGGGATCTGAACCCCACGGACATCGACTACGTGGTCGCCGTGCATCGGCTACCCGACGACGGCCCGGAGACGTGGTCGATCACCTGCGCCGGCTGCCTGTCCCTGATCGGTATGAACGAGCACGGCGTCTCGCTCGGCACCACGAACATCAAGGTCAAGGGCGCGCGCATCGGCGTCGGCTACTTGTCGATCCTGCACCGCGCGATCCGCGAGCCGAGCGCGACCGCCGCGCTCGACGTCATCCGCAACGCGCCGCGCGCTGCCGCCCACACCTACTGGGTCGCCGACGCCCAAGGCGGCGCGGAGCTCGAGTGCAGCGCCGGCGACAGCGTCGAGCGCCGCCTCGGCGAGCGCGCGCTCGCCCGCACCAACCATTGTCTCTCCGAGCCGCACCGATCGGCGCAGGGCGAACAGCCGAACAACTCCACCTTCGCGCGGCTGCGCCGGCTCGAGACGCTGCTTTCCGCGCGGGGCCAGGACGCCGACAGCGTCCGCCGCATTTTTTCCGATCGCGCCGACGGCGTGGACAGCATCTGCCGCTACCCGGAAGACGCCCAGGGCACCACCACCAACGCCTGCATCGTGTGCCTGCCGGAGCAACGCCAGATCCACGCGTGCCGCGGTCCCGCCGATCGCGGCGAGTGGACCCAGCTGCCGTTCAGCCGACGGCCATAGAACATGTTCCAGCTTGCCGGTCCGGCGCGGAACCGCGCGGCTACGTGCTTCGCGCTCGACCACGTCGGCGCGGCGAGGTCCGGCTCGAACAGCACCGTCACGGCTCGTCGCGGCGCACGCGACCGGGCGGGTCGTCGCCGACGGACTTGCTCAGCTGGACCATCGCGCCGTCTGTCGACGACAGCGTGATCGCGTAGCCGTGATTCTCGAACAACGCGATCAGCGGCGTGTTGCGGGCGCCGGTGTTCGTCGCGAGCGTCGTCATGCCACGCGCGCGGAGCCACGCTTCCCCATAGGCGAGCAACGCCGCCGCCAGTCCGCGCCGGCGCGATCCGGGCTCGACGTAGATCGTCGAGAACAGACCCAGCGGCGCGCCGTTGTCGCCCGCGTCGACGCGCACGATGGTGTGACCCACGACGGCCTGCGCTGCTTCGACCACGAACACCTCGCCCGTGCAGCGCCCGGGATCGAGGTGGAAGCGGACCCGCTCGCGCAGCCAATCGAGGGAGTACATGCTGGCCCCGGCGTCGCGTCCCAGGACGTCGATCAGCGTGAGGCGCATGCGCTCCGCCACCAGCTCGATACCGGCGTCGTCGTCGCGGGCGAGCGATCGGACGATTTCGCGCATCGCGGCCGATGATGCGGGATCTTGCGCCGGACCGACAGCCAGCAGGGCCGTCACGCACCGGCGCGCGCCGCGCGGGGACGCAGCGCGAACGCCGCCGCGACGGCGATCACGAGCGTGATCGCGGCGACCCACTCGAGCAGCGTGGGCACGCCGCCCTTCACCGGGAACGACGCCGTGACGACCCAGCGCCGCGTGGTGGCGACGGACAGGAGATTGAACAGCATGTGTAGCGCGATGGGTGCCGCCAGACTGCGTCCCCACTGGCGCGCCAGGCCGCACGCGAGGCCGAGCCCCGCCGCGCTGGCGACGCGCACGATGCCCAGGCCACCGGGCTTGTCCGCGTGCATCCACGCGAAGATCGCCGCGGCGACCAGCGTCGCGATGCCGCCGTCGCGGATGAAGCGTCCCACGGCGCCGAGCGCGCGCACCGCCGCGCCCTCGCTGATCAGCTCCGGCGGGAGCGAGGGCGGCGCGCTCACGGTTCCGCGCCGGCCCGACAAATCCACCAGCCCCTGCACGGCGGACCAGATCGCGCCGCGGAACATCAGCTCTTCGGCGATGGGCGAGACCACGGCGCCCCACAGGAGCACGAGCGCGGCCGGGGCGACCACCAGGGCGCGCCCGAACTCGCCGGTGCTCTTCTGCGCCAGCTGGGTGCCGCCGCGCTGCAGCTCGTCGAGCAGCGTGGGGAGCGCGATCTGGATCGCGACCAGGCTCGCGCCGACGTAGACCGCGGGCGCGAGCAAGGCGACGACCAGCACGTGGCGCGGCGCCGGAGCGCGCAGCGCGAGGACGTCGCGTGCGTCGCGGCACAGGGCGAAGCACAGCCCGATGCCGAGGGCGGCCGTGACGATCTGCACGAGCGCGAGATACGTCTCGAGATCGAGCAGGTGTGCGAACGACAGCGGCAGCAGATCGACGCCGTAGCGCGCGAGGGCGAGGTAGATCAGGGGCCACGCTGCGGCGACGGCGACGCGCCGCAGCGCCGCGCCGGCGGTCACCACGGCAGGGCTTCGCCGCTGGCGTGGACGAAGCGCCCGGTGTTGTCCAGCGTCGTCTCCTCGATGCGCGCGATCAGCCCCTTGGCGGCGTCCGCCGGCTCCACGCTGCCATGGCCACGGGTCATCTCCGTCTTGACCATGCCGGGGTGCAGGACCACAACGGCCACGCCGCGCGGCGCGAGATCGCGCGCGAGCGAGACGCCGGCAGCGTTCACCGCGGCCTTGCTCATGCGATAGCCGTACATGCCGCCCGAGCCATTGTCGCCGATCGAGCCCATGCGGCTGCTGACGATCGCGACCTTGGCGGAAGGGGCGAGGGCCGGGAGCAGCGCGTGCACCACGCGCAGCGGGCCGATGGCGTTGACCTCCAGCTGGCGCGTCACCGACGCGAGATCCAGGTGCTCGAGATCGTCGTGCTCCAGGATGCCGGCGTTGTTGATCAGGAGATCGAGCTTCGTGCCCGCGAGGCGCGCGGCGAGCGCCGCCACGGAGGCGTCGTCCGTCACGTCCACGCCGCTCTCCACGCGCACGCCGAGCGCGTCGAGCTCCGGCGAAGAGCTGCGGCACACGGCCACCACGTCCCCGCGTTTCAAAAGCTCCCGGCACAGCGAGAGGCCAATTCCGCGGTTCGCTCCCGTCACCAACGCGGTCGTCATGAGCTATTCCTGCTTCTGCTTGCGCCGCGCCGCAACCGTGCGCCGCTTCTTCTTGGCGGGCGCGGGCTTGTCCTCGGGCGGATCGTCGCCCGCGACGGCCCCGCCGAACAGCTCCTCGGAGGCCTCCGCCAGGCGCTGGGCGCGCTCCGTCTCGCCGCGCATCTCCATGAGAAAGCGGCTCGGGATCGACGGCTCGCAGCTTGCCCCACTTCATGCGCCCCTTGCACAAGGTCAGCGTGAGCGTGTCCTTGGCGCGCGTCACGCCGACGTAGCAGAGGCGCCGCTCCTCGGCGATGTTCTTGCCGCCGTCGGCGACCGAGCGCTGGTGCGGCATCAGGCCCTCTTCCATGCCGACCAGATACACGTGCGGGAACTCCAGACCCTTGGCGCTGTGGAGCGTCATCAGCGTGACGGAGTGCTCCTGGCGCTTGTCCTTCTTGTCGTCACGCGTGTCGTCGCGACCGGCGAGCGCCGTCTCCTCGAGGAAGCCGACGAGCGACGGCTGATCGCCGCTGCTCTCGTACTGCGCGACGGCGTTGACCATCTCCTCCACCGATGCCCAGCGCGCCTCGACGTCCGCCGGGTTCTTGTAGGCGCGCTCGAGCTCGGACTTGTAGTCGACGGTGGAGATCAGCGACGCCACCACGTCGCGCAGCGGCTCGCTGCCGAGCCGGGCGCGGAACGCGTCGACCATCTGGCGGAAGTGCTCCACGCGCTGGCCCACCGCGTGCGGCACGCGGCCGTCGGCGATCGCGCCGGGCAACACGTTCCACAGCGGCACGCCCTGGCTCACCGCTTCCTCGAGCAGCGTCTCGACCGTACCCGTGCCGATGCCGCGCGCCGGGGTGTTGATGATCCTGAGCAGCGACACCTCGTCGGCCGGGTTCGCGAGCACGCGCAGGTACGACAAGACGTCGCGGATCTCCTTGCGGTCGTAGAACGACATGCCGCCGACCAGCACGTACGGGATCTTCGCCTTGCGCAGCTCCATCTCGAAGGCGCGCGGCTGCTCGTTGGTGCGGAACAGGATGGCGAAGTCGCTGGCCACGACGCGCGGCCCGCCGGCGTCCGGCTGCAGCCGATCGCGCAGCTCCCGCACCACGCCCTGCGCCTCGGCCGCCTCGTCCTCGAAGCGCAGGAAGCGCGGCATCGCGCCGGGCCCGCGCGCGGCGCGCAAGGTCTTGTCGTGGCGGGTCGAGTTGTGGCGGATCAGCGTATTGGCCAGCTGGAGGATCGGCTCGCAGGAGCGGTAGTTGTCCTCCAGCTTGACGACCTTCGCCTCGGGCCAGTCCTTGGCGAAGCCGAGGATGTGCGTCACCTCCGCGCCGCGCCAGCCGTAGATCGACTGGTCGTCGTCGCCCACGACGCAGATGTTCCGGTGCCGCTCGGCGAGCGCGCGCACGATCCGGTACTGCAGGCCGTTGGTGTCCTGGTACTCGTCGATCAGCAGGTGATCGAAGCGCGTCGCCTCGGCGAAGCGCACCTCCGGAAAGCGCTCGAACAGGTCCTCGGTGCAGAGCAGGAGGTCGTCGAAGTCGACGGCGCCCGACGCCTTGAGCGACGCCTGGTACTTCTCGTACGCCAGCGCCGCGAGCTGCGCCTTGTCCGTGTCCGCGATTTCCAGCGCCTCGGGCGGGCGCACGGAGTGCGTCTTCCAGTTGCCGATGAAGTAGAGCAGGTCCCCTGGACGGAGCTTCTCGTGACCGACGCGGATGTCGCGCAGCGCCGCCCGCGCCACGCTCTCCTGATCGCCGCGGTCGTAGATGGCGAACTGGCGCGGGTAGCCGAGGTGCTCGATGTGGCGCCGCAGGATGCGCACGCACAGCGAGTGGAAGGTCGAGATCTCGGGCTTCTTCGCGCCCTTGCGCCGGCGGCCGAGCAGCGCCGTCGCGCGCTCGCGCATCTCGCGCGCCGCCTTGTTCGTGAAGGTGACGGCGAGGATCCGGTCCGGCTTCACGCCGTGCTTGATCAGCTCCGCGATGCGATACGTGATGACGCGCGTCTTGCCCGTGCCGGCGCCGGCGAGCACCAGGAGCGGTCCCGAGCGCGTGCGCACGGCGGCGCGTTGCGGCGGGTTCAGACCGGTAGCCATGCGAGCGCGACGCAATACGGAGCCCGACGCGCCAGGTCAAGGCTTGCGCCGCGCGCGAAGTCGTGCTCGACCTCCGTCGTGCCGCGGATCCATGACTTGAAGGGCAACACGCAACGTCTCGATGGTGGGGCGATGTTCGGCAACGTGCCACGCGCGCTGTGGAGCCGCTGGTGCCCTCCCGACGACGAGGGCCGGATCGACCTGGCATGCCGGGCGATGCTCGTCGACGAGGGCGATCGCAAGCTGCTGTTCGAGACCGGCATCGGCGCCTTCTTCGAGCCGAAGCTCCGGCAGCGCTTCGGCATAGTGGAAGAGCGGCACGTGCTCCTCGACTCGCTCGCGGCTCTCGGCCTCGACGACGCGAGCATCGACGTGGTCGTCTTGAGCCACCTGCACTTCGACCACGCCGGCGGCCTGCTCGCGGCGCATCGCGACGGCGAAGCGCCGCGGCTGCTCTTCCCGCGCGCCCGCTTCGTGGTCGGCCGCACCGCCTTCGAGCGCGCGAAGGCCCCGCACCCCCGCGACCGCGCGTCGTTCATCGCCGAGCTGCCCGCGCTGCTCGAGCAGAGCGGCCGCCTGGTCGTGGTCGAAGACAAGGACCGCGCCAGCGCCGTCCTCGGCGACGGCTATCGCCTGCAGGAGAGCAACGGCCACACGCCCGGCATGCTCCACACCACCATCCTCGGCGAGCGCGAGCGCGTGTTCTTCTGCGCCGATCTGGTCCCCGGCATGCCCTGGGTGCACCTGCCGATCACCATGGGCTACGACCGCTTCCCCGAGCGCCTGATCGACGAGAAGGCCGCCCTGTACGACGAGCTCGACGACGGCCACGGCTGGCTCTTCTTCACCCACGACCCCACGACGGCCGTCGCGCGCCTGACCCGCGACGACAAGGGCCGCTGGCACGGCAGCGACGCCCGCGCCGCGCTCGCCCCGGGCTGGGACCTCGCCTGATCGATCTCCGGTTTGCCGGTCCGGCGCGGAATCCCACCGCGCCAGGGGTGCGCGCGCGACGACGCGCGCACCACGGCGGTTGGCGCGCGCGTCCCGTGACGACAACGGGCCGCCGGCACGGCAAGCGATGCCCCGCGCCGCGCTCGCCCGGGGCCGCGCCGACGACGACGGGCCACCGGCACGGCAAGCGACGCCCACGCCGCGCTCGCCCGGCGCCGGGCTGTCGCCCGGATCGCTCCGCGCTTCGCCGATCGTCCGCGCCGGTTGCCGGCGCGCCAGAGGCGCCGACGGCCACACCGAGCGCGGACGCGCGCTCGCCCGTCGCGCGTGGGGGCAGGGCGGTTCCGCGCCGGACCGGCAAACCAGACCTCCCGGCGGGGTGCCGTCATTTGCGGCCGGGCTGGCCGCCGGGCTGGTAGCGCGGGAGCGCAGGCGCTATGCGCGGGAGATGGCGAGCACGAGCAGAGCCACGATGTTGAGCGAGACGAGCTTCGAGATGGCGCCGGGCACGCGCACGACGTTCGGGCGCGGCGCCGTCGGCAAGCTGGGCAAGCGCATCAAGTCGATGGGGCGCTCGAGTGCGTTCATCGTCACCGATCCCGGGCTGGTGAAGCACGGCGTCGTGGCGCAGGTGGTCGCGTCGCTGGAGGCGGCGGGGATCGGCAGCGCGGTGTTCGACGGCATCGCGGCGAACCCGTCGGCGGACGCGGTCACGGCCGGCGGCGCGCTCCTGCACGAGCGCCCGGACGACGTGGTCATCGCCGTGGGCGGTGGCTCGGCCATGGACGCGGCCAAGGCCATCGCCATCCTCGGCCCCAACGGCGGCAAGATCACCGACTACCCGTTCGGATGCAGGCCCGCCAAGGCGCCGCACGCCGTGGTCGCCGTGCCGACGACGGCGGGCACCGGTTCGGAGACGAACATGTTCGGGGTCGTCACCGAGCCGTCGCTCGGGCGGAAGGTGCTGGTCGGGCACCCCGGGCTCACGCCAGTGGCGGTGATCCTCGACCCGCTGCTCACGGTCGGCGCGCCGCCCGGCGTGACTGCGACCTGCGGCATCGACGTGTTGACCCACGCCATCGAAGCGCTCACGTGCAACCGCGCCAACCCGTACTCGGACAGCCTGGCGCTCCGGGCGATCTCGATGGCCGCGACTCATCTGCCCGCGGCCTTCGACAACGGCGCTGACCTGGAGGCGCGGGCCCAGATGCTGCTGGCCGCGCACCTCGCCGGGATCGCGTTCACCAACTCGGGCCTCGGCATGTGCCACGCCATGGGTCACCCGCTGAGCGCGCGCCTCGGCGCCGCCCACGGACAGGCGCTGGCCACGTTGTTGCCGCTGGTGATGCGCTTCAACAAGAGCACCTGCGCCGACCGCTATGCCCAGGTGGCCATCGCCATGGGCGCCGCCGACCCGGCGCTCGACGACGCGGCCAACGCCGACCGGGCGATCGCGGCCATCGAGGCGATGCGGGCGCGGGTGAACACCGATCGCACGGGCACCGAGCTCGGCATCGACGCCTCGCTGGTGTCGACGCTGGTCGAAGACGCGTTCGCCGATCCGCTCATGGCCGCCACCCCGCGCATGCCGGAGCCGGCCGACGTCACGACCATCTACGAGGCGACGCGGTGAGCTCCGGCCCCGTCTCGCTGCACGTCGAGCGGGTGGGGGAGGGACGCCCCGTCGTTCTGGGGCACGGTTTCGGAGGCAGCGCGCGCAACTTCCGACCGCAGGCGCGCGCGCTCGGCGAGCGCGGCCGCTTCGTGCTGTTCGACGCCCGCGGTCACGCGCGCAGCGACGCGCCGTCCGATCCCGACGCGTACGATCCGACATGTTTCGTGGCGGATCTCGCGCGACTCGTCGACGAGACAAACGAGCCCCGCGCCGTCGTCGGCGGGCTGAGCATGGGGGCCGGGATCGCGCTGCGCTACGCGCTGGCGCACCCGGAGCGGCTGCGCGGTCTGGTGCTCGCCGCGTTCCCGCGAGGCGCGGACGAGGACGGGAGTCGAGAGTGGTCGCTCGCGTTCGCCGACGCCATCGAGCAGGACGGGCTCGAGGCGGCGGGAGCGCGCTTCGCGTGGGGCGAGCGCTCGCGCTTCGACCCCAAGGGCGCCGCGCTGATCCAGCAAGGCTTCCTCGAGCATCGCCCGCGCTCGCTGGCCCATACGCTGCGGCGTCTGCTGGCGGTCCAGCCCGCCGTCGCGGACATGCAGGCGGCGCTTCGGCGGCTCGATATCCCGGTGTTGGTCGTGGTCGGCGGCGACGATGCACACTCCCTGGTGCCGTCGCGCGCCCTCGCACAAGCGCTTCCGCAGGCGGAGCTGGTGGTGATCGATCACGCGGGTCACGTCGTGAACCTGGCAGCGCCACGCGCGTTCAACGCCGCGCTCGCCGCGTTCCTGGATCGCGTGTGACGTGACGTTTCACCATCACGCCGCGCCGCGCCGCACGCAAGCGCGCGCGTGCGGCGTGACGATTGCCTGGACGAGTGCGCGATCGATCTGGTAGTGGATCGAATTCGTCGCCGCGCGATCGAGCCCGGTGACACCGCTCGAGGGGAAGCGCGGAACCCGTCGCACGCTGTGCCGATCGCAACCGAACGAAGCGTGGACACGACACGCGGCGTGTGCGCGCGTCGCCCGTCGCCACACGACGCACGACGCACGGCGCCGGCGCGTCGCGCCGATCATCGCTCGTCGTACCGATCGATCGGCGGCGCGTCCCGCACGCGGCGACGCGACGCCGATCGCGTCGGGTGGCTCGCCTCCGGCGTGGCCGCGAACGCAAGAAAAAAGACCTCACCCCATATGCATGGTTGACACACCACACTAGATGGCAATATATGCGTTGCATTGACACGAGGTGGCGGGGGTGTACCCCGCCAACACGAGGCATCCCAGGAGGATCCCATGGCCGCTAAGAAGAGGAAGACGGCGAAGAAGGCCGGCAAGAAGAAGGCTGCGAAGCGCAAGACCGCGAAGAAGGTCGCGAAGAAGGGCGCACGCAAGGCTGGCAAGAAGAAGGCCGGCAAGAAGAAGGCCGCCAAGAAGGCTGGTCGAAAGAAGGCCGCCAAGAAGGCTGGTCGGAAGAAGGTCGCCAAGAAGGCTGGTCGAAAGAAGGCCCGCAAGGCGAAGAAGGCCGCTCCGGCAGCCGCCCCCAAGAAGAAGGCGCGCCGCAAGAAGGCCCGCCGCGCGAAGAAGGCCGCTGCTCCGGCGCCGGCGCCCGAGGCGCCCGCCGCGCTCTGAGCGATCACACTTCTCGACGTCGCCACCAGGAGCGCGGGCTCACCATCTGCGCTCCTGGTGACATCGAGCCGGGTTGCCCGGCACGGCCGGTGGGCGCGATCTCCGATCGCGCGGGCCCGTGGCAGCTCGGCTTGGTTCGTCGTGCGTGCGGCAAGCCGCCGCGCGAGCGCCCTTCGAGAGATACCCGTCGATGCTGTGGCCCAGGCGCCGGCCCAGCGTTACGATGACGCGGAGCATGCGCTTTCCTGCACTTCCAGCGATCGTGCTCGGCGCGATGCTGTTCGGTCCGGTCGTGTCCGGTACGGCGCACGCCGCCGGGGACGAGCCCGCGCTCGACAAGAAGACGCGCGCCCGCGCCGCGGAGCGGTTCCGCGCCGGCGAGCGCGCTTTCCGCCGCCACGACTACGCGGCCGCCGCGGACGCTTTCGACGAGGCGTACCGGATCGCGCCGCATCCCGCCGCGCTCTTCAACGCCGCGCAGGCGTACGAGAAGGCCGGCGAGCTCGCGCGCGCGGCGAACCTGTGCGCGAAGTACCTCGACAAGGCGTCGAAGCACGACTCGCGCAGGCCGAAGGCGAACAAGCTCCTGGCCGACCTCGTGCCGAAGCTCGGGCGCATCCAGATCGACCCGGGCGGCGGCGACGACGTGCAGATCGACGCGACGCCGGTCGAGCTCGACGTGACGTACGTGAACCCGGGCGACCACGTGATTGCCGCGACCTTCGGCGACAAGCCGGTGGAGCGGCACGTCAGCGTCGTCGCCGGCAGCCTGGAGCGCGTGCTGCTCGCGCCCCCCGCCGACAAGCCCGCCGCGCCGGTCGAACCCGCCACCGCGCCGCCCGCGGACAGCGACGTGGAGCAGGACGCGGGCACCCGGCACGCCCACGGACTGGCGCCGGGCTTCTTCTTCGCCGGCGCCGCGGCGACGGTCGTGCTCGGCGGCATCTCGGTGTGGAGCGGGCTCGACACGAACAGCGCGCGCAGCGACTACGACCAGCACCCCACCCAGCAGGGCCTCGACGACGGCCTGGCCAAGGAACACCGCACGAACATCCTGCTCGGGGCGACGGCCGTGGTCGGCGTCGCCACCGCCGTCGTGGGGCTGTTCGCGACGGACTGGAAACCCAGCCCGGAGGCGCATGCGGTCCGGCGCGGATTCGACGTCGGGGTCGCCCCCGGCTCCGTCGTCGTCACCGGAAGGTTCTGACGGTGTTCGACGACGAGGAACCAACGCGCGCCATCGCCGACGCGTCTCCAGCGGCAGCGACGCAGATTGGTCGCTACGAGCTCTTGCTCGAGCTCGCCTCGGGCGGCATGGCCACTGTCTACATCGGTCGCCAGCGCGGCGCCGGGGGCTTCCAGCGACTGGTCGCCATCAAGCGCATGCATCCTCACGTCAGCGCCGTGCCCGAGCTTGCGGCGTCGTTCATGGACGAGGCGCGGATCGCGTCGCTGATCCGCCATCCCAACGTCGTCAACGTCCACGACGTCCACGACGCCGACGGCGAGCCGCTGTTGGTGATGGATTTCGTCGATGGCGCGAGCCTCGCGAACGTGATGCGAGCGGCTCGCAAGCGCGAGACGCGGGTGCCTCGCCCGGCGGCGCTGCGGATCGTCGTGGACGCGTTGTACGGGCTGCACGCCGCCCACGAGCAGACGAACCTCGAGGGCAACCCGCTCGGCGTCGTCCACCGCGACGCGACGCCCCACAACATCCTGATCGGCAACGACGGCACGGCGCGCCTCACGGATTTCGGCATCGCCAAGGCGGCGGAGCGCTCTGTCCACACGGCGACCGGCCTCGCCAAGGGCAAGTTCCGCTACATGGCGCCGGAGCAGGCGCGGGGCGGCGCGCTCGACCGCCGCGTGGATATCTTCGCCATGGGCATCGTGTGTTGGGAGCTCTTGACCGGCGAGCGTATGTTCGCCGGCGAGAGCGACGCCGAGGTCCTGCTGTCGATCAGCGCGGGCGACTATTCGCGTCCCGGCAAGGTCGAAGCGAGCGTGCCCGCGCCGCTCGACGAGATCGTCATGCGGGCGCTCGCGGTCGACCCGGATGGGCGCTGGCCCACCGCCAAGGCCTTCGCCGAAGCGCTGACCGACTGGGCCCAGAGCACGGGCGAGCTGGCTTCGCCGTCGGACGTCGCGCGCCTCGTCGACGAGTTCTGCGGTCAGGAGATTGGCGAGCGCCGCGCCATGCTCGCCGACATCGTCGCGGGACGTCGGCCCCCGTTGATCAGCGGCGGTCGACCCATGGGCCGCGTCGGCACGGGTTCCACCGCGGCGGCGCCGCTTACCGTGGACAGCGTCAAGATCGTTCCCGCGGTTACCAGCGAGCAACTGCGCAAGCGCCGCGTACGGCGACGCGTCGCGCTAGCCGGCGCACTCGCAGGGGCGGTCGTGGTGCTGGGGGCGGCGTTCGCGTTGCTGCGGCGGGCGCAGCCCGGAACTGCCGCAGCGACGTCTGTGGCACCGCCGGCCGTCGCTTCCGCGCCGGGAGCGACCGGCGCCGCACCGGCGGCGTCGGCCGCTCTCGTGCGGATCCAGCTCGGCTCGGACAGTGACATCGCGGAGGTCCGCGCCGCGGGGATCAAGGATTTCGCCTTCACGCCGGACGGCGCTTCCTTCGAGCTGCCCGTCTCCGCGGACAAGGTCGACGTGCACATCCGCTTCACCGACGGCTCCGAAGTGGTCGAGAGCGTGGTGCCGAGGGAGAACACGGCGATCCGCGTGCGCACGACCGCCGCCGCCCACGGCGGCGGCAAGCCCCACACCACCGGAACCGCTTCGCGTCCGCCCGCCGGTGGCGCCACGACGCACGCCACCGGCAGCGATCACCCGCCGCCCGGCCTGGAACAGAATCCGTACGAGTGAGCGGCGGCGGCGCGCTAGAACGCGTTCGCCAGACCGCCCATGACGACCTGGAAGATCACCGAGGCGATGATCAGCACGACGCCGATCGCGGCGCCGATAATCGTCACCATCTTGGCGGTCTTGAGCTTCTGCTGCGCGTTCGCCATGTCGCCCTGGGCGGCGAAGGTCTTGGCCTGGTTGGCGAACACGGCGCCGACGATGCCGGCGGGCAGACAGCAGCACAGCGCGGACACGATTCCGAGAATCAGCCACGTGCCGGCCTGCTTCGCGATGTCGTCGCCGGAGCCGCCCATCCCGGGCATCCCGGGCATCGCGCCGCCACCTGGCGGCGCCATCGGCATCCCACCCGGCGGCGCCATCGGCGCGCCAGGCGGCGGGCCGTAGCCCCCCGGTGCCCCGCCACCGTACCCACCGCCCTGCGGCGGCCCTCCCGGCGGGCCACCGAAGCCTCCGGGAGGCGGTCCATAGCCTCCACCTTGCGCGAAAATCCCGTTTTCCGGAGCCTGGTTCAACATCGTGCGCGATTCTCCTGTCCCGCTCGGTTCCCTGCAGCAATAGCGCCCGCAGCGTCCAGCCTGGAACGGGCGCCGGGAGGGTAAACCGAAACGTCGCGCAAGCGCCACTCCGCTCGGACGTGTCACGGTACGGCGTACAACATATGGGAATGCCTTGAGATTGTCGCTCGAACGGAGCTGGACCATCGCGGCCGCGCTGATGGTCGTCACCAATACCGGCGCTTGCCGGCGGCACGCGTCCGCCGACGCGACGCCGGCCGCATCCGCCGGAGGGCCCCCCGGACGTGGTGCCCTCGTCGTCGTCGAGCAGACGTCCGCGGAGTTCTTCGAAGCACGGGTGCTGTCGTCGGAGCACGACACGTTGCGCGTGCAGGCCACGCGCAGCGGCGACACGCGTCACGTCTCCGTCGACGACGCGTATCTGCTGCCACCGGCGCCGCACACGTTCCACGCCGGCGACCTCGCGATCTGTCGCGGCGACGCGAAGCGATGGGTGGGATGTCGCGTGGTGCGCGCGACGGGCGCCGGCGTCGACGCGGTCGACCCGGACGGCGCGAGCCTGCACGTCCCGGCCAGCGCGTTGATCGCGCCGACGCCGGTGACGCTCATGAACCTGACCCGCCGATTCAAGCGCGAGCGCGAGCGCGCCGCGTTCATCGCGTCGGTGCACCGCGCCGGACGGCCCGTGGCGCCATCCGGGTGGCACGCCGCGCCGCACGAGCGCGTCCTCGCGTTGCGTGGCGACAGCTGGTACTCTGCCGAAGTCCGCGAGATAGACCACGACACGCTGCACGTGACGTGGCGCTCGGACGGGCGCGAGAGCGAGCTTCCGGCATCCGGAGTGGCGCCCGAGCCGCCCTACGACGCCACGTCGCGCAGCGGCGACTTCGTGCTGGTCCGCCCGCCGAGCCTGGTCGCGGCGTGGCAGCCGTGGCGCGTCGTGGCGGTGGCGGACGGCGCTTACGACGTCGTCGACATCGACGGCACGCGGCGCACGGTCGGCCCACGCGAGTTGGTGCCGCTGCACCCCTGACCGCGCTGCCTCACGGTCGCGGAGCGAGCATGCGCGTCGCGTACAGCCCCGTGGTCGTGCCGGCGCTCACGCGCATCTCCGCCCGCGCGTGGAGCGTCGTCGCGGCGTCGATGGCGCATGCGCGCGCGCTCGCCACCCACGCGCCGCGGGCCAAGGCGATCTCCTTGCCGTCAGCGGCGTCGACCAGCCGCAGCTCGGCGCCGGTCGCGCCGGCGCCGAGGGCCAGCGTCGCGTCCACGCAGCGCCCGACGGGCACCAGCAGCTCGGCTCGCTGCAGCGTGGTGGACGTGAGCGCGATCGGCTTCGGAGCAGGCACCTGCCGGGCAGCGCGCACGACGCCGCGCGACGTCATGCGCGCGAGCAGGCGGCCGGCCGCCAACGGGTGGTCGGTCAGGGCCGCGGCGGCGTCGCGGTCCCGCCTGAGCTCGACCGCGTACGGTCCGGGCAGCGAGGTGGCTTCCACGTCGAGGCGCGCCTTGTCGCCGTGCCCGCACGCGAACAACGTCGCCTGACCGCTGCTCTCGGCGTGGGCGACGAGCGAGCCGTCGTGCTTCCAGAGCAGGGCGTCGATGCCGCGCACCGGGCGCCCGGACAGCACGTCCAGCCGCGAACACCCTTCCGGGATCTCGAGGTCGACGCTCACGCGCCGGCCCACGACCAGCTGTCCGCGGCCGACAACCTTCGCCTGCGGGTAGCCGCTCGCCTCGAGCCGGGTGTCGTTCTTGGCTCGGGTGTCCGCGAGATCGCCGACCGGCGACAGGTCGAAGCCGAGCACGTCCGCGCGCGCGTCCGGGCGCACGTGCGGCTCGGTCCGCGACAGCACGACCGCGACCAGACCGCGGCCGACGTGGGGCCGGAGCTCAACCGTGATCGGCTCCGAAGTGGGCGAGCACACGACGAGCGAGCGGTCGCGTCCGGTGGCCACCGCACGACCCACAGTGTGGCCATCGGCCGCGAGCACCGACAGCTCGACGTGGGATACCTCGTCCGAGGGCACGACCAGCACGTCCAGGCACCGATCCTGGTCGACCATCGCGGACACGTGGGTCGCGATGCGTGGATCGACCGGCACCGCGACCTTGCGCACGTCCTGCCACGTTGCACCGATCAGCCGCCGATGCTCGGCGATGCGCTCGTCGAGCCCCGGCCAGGCGTCGATGCGGCCCCGCGCCTCGTTCGGCCGACCGTGGGCGCCGAGCAGCGCGCCGACGCGAGCGGCGTCGGCCTTGCTCACCCGCTGCGCGCCGATCGCGACCAGGCCGTGCCCGGCTGCGACCCGCGCAGCGACGTAGATATAGCGGGGATGGGGCGGACACACGAGCAGGCTCGGTACGGCGTCCGGTGCCTCGTCCGAGCCGAGCACGGTGCCGTCGTCCGCGTAGGCGAACAGGTCGACGTCTTCGACCGACTTGGCGCCGCGGGCGACCAGCAGCGTGCACACGTCCGGCGGCACGCTCAGCATGCCCTCGATGCGGTCGCCGGTGGCGCCCATGCCGACTTTGACGACGCGCGCGTCCCCGGCGCCGGCCGAACGCGCTCTGGCGGTATCGTGGTCGAGCCAGCGGTGTGGATCCGGCTCCCGCGCCACGGCGCCGAACGGCACCGGCGGCTTCGCCCGGGCGGCGCGCGCCGGCGGCACGTGCCCGCACCCGAGCGCGCACAGCAGCGCCGGCACCGTCCAGGCCAGCGAGCGGCGCGTCATCGAATTTCCTCGTCGATCGGGACGCGACCGGTCTGCCACATGGCGAGCAGCCACGCGACACCGGGCCCCTGCGCCTCGACCTCGACCGTCGCCTGGATCGACCCGCCGGCGCAGAACGCGACGGCTGTGCCGTCAGCGTCCTCCGCGCTGCGGTTCTGGCTGCTACCGGAGAGCGGCGTGGCCGCCACGGCGATCGAGGACGCATCGCCGCGGATCACCGTCGCCGCGACCAGATAGCAGGCCCCCGGCTCGGTCTCGACGGGCAGCGCCGTCACGCCGGAGACGCCGAGCGACGTGTAGACCGGCGAGGTCGCGGGATCCTTCACGCGATGCTCGCGAAGTGCCTGCGCCATCCGGGCGCGTGCTTCCGGGCTCCAGGTTGCCGGCAAGCCGCGAGGCAGAGCCCAGCGCGCCTGCAGCACGAGCACGCTGCCCCGTGGCGGGGCGCCCACGTAGCGGAGGCGCACCGTCGTCGACGTACCGAGACAGAACGACGCGGTCGCGTCCGCCGAGTCGCTACGGTCGCTGGACAGGACGTCGCCCGTGGCGGGCTGCGAGACCTGCGCGTCGATGTCGACCGCACGCGCGCCGTCGGCGCCGAACAGATCCAGACGGTGGCACCCCTGCACGAGACCGAGCAAGACGTCGCCCGCGCCGCTGTCGTCGGCGTGGAGCAAGCGCCGCGACAGCTCCTGGGCTGCTTGCCGGCGCTCGCCGCGCTCGACCGCCCCGGTGCGCACGGCGAGCGGCGCCGACGGCGGCACCGGGCCGGGGCTCGCGGGCGGAGACGGCGGACCCGGGTCGCGCCGCACGAGAACGGTGCGCAGGGGCCGCGGCGGCACCGGGCCGCGCGCGATCACGACCCGGACGACCGCGCGCGGCGAACGCATGTCGATCTGGAGGCTCGCCAGCAGCGCCTTCCGCGTCCCGCACAGCACCAGTTCCACGCTGCCGGCCACGCTCGGGCGGACTTGGTCGCGAGGATCGATCCCGAACGCTGCGCCGCCGGTGAAGCGCACGACGAAGGTCGCCGAGGGGGCGCCGAGCACGGCGACGTCGACGCAGTCGTTGCTCCCGCCGTCGGTCTCCGGCCCGACGAGCAGCACCGGGCGGAGCTCGCCACGGTGCATGACGCGCGCGGGCAGCACGCGCACGCTTCCGCTCGATTGCCACGCATGCGACAGCAGCGCCACGTCGTCCGCGAGTTCGGCGCGGGCGGATTCCGCGCCGGACAGGCAGACCCCGACAACCAACGCGGCGAGCCAGGCGCGCGCGCGTCCCACGTCAGCCCTCGACGACGCGGAGCGGCGCCTCCACGAAGCTCTTGCTGGACCCGTTCCAGACGAACAGCTTGTGCGCGCCGATCTCGCCAGCGTCGACGGCGGTTACCAGATAGGCCAGGTCGTAGCTCGGCTCGCCCGTGCCGCCGAGCGTCATGCTCGCGGCGTCTTCGGCGCTGAAGTACGCGCCGCAGTCGAGGTGCGAGTGGAAGAAGACCTTCACCGGTCGTCCGCTGCCGTGCGCCGCCTCGATAGCGCGCTCGAACTTCAGCGCGTTGATCTTGAAGTACTCGCGCCCCGTCCGCGGGTGGCCCTCCGGATCGACGCGATGGTACTTGTTCGCCAGGTTCTCGAGCTCGACCGCGCGATCGACGAGGAGCGGATCGGCGACGGGGCCCTCGAGGTAGCCGCACGCTTCCTCGTCGCGAGCGTAGGCCTCGCGGCCCGCCCGCTCGATCTCCGCGAGCGCGGAGCGGGGGATCCTCAAGTTGCCGCGGGTCCAGGCGGGCTTTTCCATCCCGTCACCAAACGTAGCGCTTTTCCCACTTCATCGGCGCGAAATAGCGGTCGCCTCGATCGCACGCCACGGTGACGACGCAGCCGCCGCCTTGCTCGCGGTGCAGGCGCTCTGCGATCTTCACCGCGGCGAAGATGTTGGCGCCGGTCGAGTGACCGACGTGGAGGCCTTCCTCGCTGGCGACCCTGTCGGCCATGTCCCAGCCGTCCTCGGTGCCGACCTTCATGATCTCGTCGGGGACCGACGGATCGAAAATCGCCGGCACGATGCTCGATTCCATGTGCTTGAGCCCCTCGAGCCCGTGCAGCGCCTCGGCCGGCTCGACCGCGACGCAGTGGATCCTGCGCGCGTGCTCGTGCAGCCGGCGCGTCGTGCCCATGACGGTGCCGCTGGTGCCGAGCCCGGCAACGAAGTGCGTGACGCGATCGCCGAGCGCGTCGAGGATCTCCGCACCGGTGCCGTGGTAGTGGGCGAGGGGATTCGACGGGTTCGAGTACTGGTCGCAGTAGAAGTACTTGTCGGGGCTCTCGGCGACCAGCTGCTGCGCGAGCCGGATCGCGCCGTCCGAGCCTTCCATGTCGCTCGAGTAGATGATCCCGGTGCCGAACGCCTGGGTGATGTCCTTGCGCGCCTTGGTGACGTTCTTCGGCATCACCAACTGCACCCGGAAGCCCATGGCGGCGCCGATCAGCGAATAGGCCACGCCGGTGTTGCCGCTGGTGGCGTCGATCAAGATCTTGTCCGGCGTGAGGCGGCCGTCGGCGAGGGCGTCCTCGATCATGCGCAGCGCCGGGCGATCCTTGACCGACCCACCGGGGTTCGCGAACTCGAGCTTGACGTAGACCTCGACAGAGGGAGCGTTCGCGGCGACCTTGTCGAGACGCAGCAGCGGCGTCTTGCCGATGGCCTCGACCACCGACGCGAGGCGACGCGAACGGACGAGCCTCCTCACCTACGGAGCTCCGCGCGCAGCGACGCCAGCGCACGCCACGCGTCGACGCCTAGCCGTCGAGCCGCGGCGAAGCGGAACGCGTCGCCGACCGCGGGCTCGGGTGCCGCGCCGGCAGCGATCGCGACGCGCTGGGCGCCGGCGCGATGCAGGTACAGCGCCTCGTCCACGCCTGCCGCCTGGAAGCGGGCGGAGGCGATGCGCGCCTGGCCGGCCTCGCCGACTTCCGTCAGGCGGATCTGCCGCGAGTAGCGCGAGTCCATGCCCACTCAGCCGCCGGCGATCGCCGGCACGATGCTGATCTCCTCGCCGCCCTTCAATGCGGTATCGAGGCCTTCGAGGAAGCGGATGTCCTCGTCGCCGACGTAGATGTTGACGAAGCGACGCACGCCCTTGTCGTCGAGCAGGCGCTCGCGCATGCCCGGATGCGCCTTCTCCAGGTTCTCGATCACGGCCTTGACCGTCTCGCCCGAGGTCTTGACCTGGTCCTCGCCGCCGGTGAGCGTTCGGAGGGGGGTCGGGATGCGTACTGTGACGTCCATGGGGGGTCTCCTTTCAGGCGGCACAGCTCGGTGCCAGGTAGCGTGATTCGTCCGTGTCGAAGATGGAGCGGTCCGGCCCGCACAAGGCGCAGGTGGCACGAGGCGACACCGCGACCTCGCGCAGGCGGTCGCGCCAGCCGTCGTAGGTGAAGATGCGCCCGGTGGGCGGCTCGTCCGTCGCGAGCCAGCGCAGCGCGAGATCCGCCATCAGCGCGCCGGCGAAGCCGACCACCGGCCCCATCACGCCGGCCTCGGCGCAGTTCGGCGCGGCGCGGCCGCCAGGCACGTCCTCGAACAGGCAGCGATAACACGGTCGCCCCCCGGGGCCGACGCACCAGGCCGTGGCGAGCCAGCGCACGCCGGCGCCGTGCACGAGCGGGCGTGCTTCGAGCTTGCACGCGTCCGCCGCCAGGAACTTGGTGGCGAAGTTGTCGGCGCCTTCCACCACGATGTCCACGCCGCGCACCAGCTCGCGCGCGTTGTCTGGCAACAGCCGCGAGCGCACCAGTTCCACGCGCTGGCCGTCGGACAGCACAGGCTCGAGCGCGCGCCGCGCGGCGTCGAGCTTGTCGGCTCCGACGTCCTGGTCGGAAAACAGGATCTGCCGGTGCAGGTTGGTCTCGTCGACCTGGTCGTCGTCGGCGAGCAGCAGTCGGCCGACGCCGGCGCGCGCCAGCGCGAGCGCCGCCGGGCAGCCGAGGCCGCCCACGCCCACCACGAGCACGCTCGCCTGCGCGAGCCGCTCAGCTTGCGTCGGAGAAGTACTCATCGAGGCTGAAATAGCGTTCGCCTGTGTCGCACAGGATCGTGACGACGTTCTTGTCCGGGCCGAGCTCGCGCGCCAGGTCGAGGGCGATCGCCACGTTCGCGCCGGCGCTGATGCCGACCAGGAGGCCCTCGTTCCGCGCCAGATCGCGCTTGGTCCGCCACGCGCGATCGTCGGCCACGGTGCGGACCTCGTGCGGGACCTCGGCGGCGTAGTTCGCCGGCACGAAGCCCGCGGCGATGCCCTGGATCTTCGACGGACCGCGCTCGCCACGCGAGATCGTCGCGCAGGTCTCGGGCTCGACGGCGACGATCCGGCAACCGGGATTGCGCTCGCGCAGCACGCGTCCCACGCCGCTCACCGTGCCGCCCGTGCCTACTGCGGCGACGAACGCGTCGACGCGATCGGCGCCCATGGCGTGCAGGATCTCCACCACCGTGGTGCGCGCGTGGGCGTCGGGGTTGGCCGGGTTGTCGAACTGCTGCGGCGTGAACGCGCCCGGCGTGCTGGCGGCAATCTCTCGAGCGCGGGCGATCGCGCCTTCCATCTGGGCGTCGGCGGGCGTCAGCACCAGCTCCGCGCCAAACGACTGGAGCAGCTGCCGGCGCTCCAGGCTCATGCTCTCCGGCATCGTCAGGATGCACCGGTAGCCGCGACGCGCGCACACCAGCGCGAGCCCGATGCCGGTGTTCCCACTGGTGGGCTCGACCACCACGCCACCGGCGCCCAGCCGGCCGTCGCGCTCCGCGCGCTCGATCATCGCCAGGCAGATGCGATCCTTGACCGAGCCGCCCGGGTTCGCCATCTCGAGCTTGCCGAAGACCCTGCCCCGCGCCGGACCGGCATCCAGCCGGCGGATCTCCACCAGCGGTGTGTCCGCGATCAGATCGAGCACGCTCGAGTACACGCCCGGATGATCGGGAAGGGCGGGCCTAGATGACATACACGTACCGCTGGACGCCCGGGCGCTTGAGCCCGAGCTGCTGGGCGCGATTGACGATGTCCCCGACGCTCACGGCGTCGAAGCACGCCTCCACCTTCACCGACAGATCGCGGAACACGGCGTCGGTGACGCGCCGGGACTCGCCGGCCGGGCGGGCGCGCTTTCCGCCGGCTTCGCCGCGCTCGGGGCGCTCGCCCAGGAAGATCGGTCCTTCGACGGCGCGCACGATGTCGCCGACGCGCACGTCCTCGGGGCGGCGCGCCAGGTTGTAGCCGCCCTGCGGCCCGCGCTTCGACCCGACGATCCCGGCGCGCTTCAGATCCTGGAAGATCTGCTCCAGGAACCGCGGCGGGATGCCCTGGCGCTCGGCGATGTCCTTCACCTGCGTCGGCTTGCCCTCGTTGTAGAAGGCGATGTCGAACAGCGCGCGCACGGCGTAGCGCCCCTTGTTGGAGAGCTTCACGAGCCGGCATATGCGTTCTCGCATCGGATTTGTCAAGAACCACCCGCCGCGCTACGCCGGGTCAGGTAGAATCAGGCCATGTGCGACACTTTCGTCGCGACGGCGGGGATGACCGCCGACGGCGCGGTCGTCTTCGCGAAGAACAGCGACCGCGAGCCGAACGAAGCGCAGGCGCTCGAGATCGTGCCCGCCGCGGACCACCCCGAGGGCGCTCGCGTCGCATGCACCCATGTCTCGATCCCGCAGGTCCGCCGCACGCACCGCGCGCTGCTCTCGCGACCGCAGTGGATGTGGGGCGCGGAGATGGGCGCGAACGAGCACGGGCTCGTCATCGGCAACGAAGCGGTGTTCACGCGCGTGCCGCCGGCGAAGAGCGGCTTGCTCGGCATGGACCTGCTTCGCCTCGCCCTGGAGCGCGCCGGGAGCGCGGAGAACGGCGTCGAGATCATCGGCGCGTTGCTCGAAGAGCACGGGCAGGGCGGGCGCGCAGGCTTCCGTGACCGGCGCATGCACTACGACAACAGCTTCTTGCTCGCCGATCCGGAAGACGCTTGGGTGCTCGAGACGGCTGGCCGCGCCTGGGTCGCCGCCCGCGTGCGCGGTGTCCGCGCGATCAGCAACGGGCTCACGCTCGGCGAGCGCTGGGACCGCGGATCGCGTCATCTGGAGGCGTACGCCCGCGATCTCGGGCTGCGGCGCGGCAAGGGGCCGATCGACTTCGCGCGCACTTTCTCGGATCGTGCGATCACGATCGCCGCGGCGGCGACGCGTCGCCGCGACTGCAACGAGCGCTACCTGCGCGCGCGCGCCGGACACATCTCGCCGCTCGTCGCGATGCGCGCGCTGCGCCGGCACGGGCCGGACGACCGCGTGGAGCGCGCCCTCTCGCGCCCGCTGATGACGGTGTGCGCGCACGCGTCGTGGTGGCCCACGCGCCGCGCCGGCCAGACCACGGCGTCGCTGGTGAGCCAGCTCGCAGCGGGCGGCTCGACGCACTTCGCGACGGGCACCGCCGCGCCCTGCACGAGCACGTTCAAGCCGATCTGGATCGACGCCGGCCTGCCGCCGACCGGAGTCACGCCTGGCGACGCGTTCGATCCCGCCGCGCTGTGGTGGCGGCACGAGCGCTTGCACCGCGCCGCGCTCGCGGATCTCGGTGCGTTCCTCGAGCGCTTCGCGCCGCCGCGTGACGCGCTCGAGACGCGGCTCGTGGAAGAGGCGCTCGAGCTCGCGTCCGCACCGGTCGAGGCGCGCCGCGAGCTGACAGCGCGCGCGTTCGCCGACGTCGAAGCGCTCGAGCGCGACGCGGCGACGAAGCTTCCTCGCGCGCGACGCGGCTCTGTGTACGCCGCGTACTGGCGACGCATGAACGCGCTCGCGAGCATGACCAATGTCGTACAAGGTGCGCTAACGCGCCGCACGTGACCGCATCGAAGCACTCGCCAGAGAAAATTGCCGGCGCGCTGGATCACAGGCGATTTTCTGGTCCGTTTGCTTGTGGCGCTGCGGAATCCGACAACAATAGGAACTGCCTCCAGCATCGATGAAGGCACTGTCGCGCAACGGGTCACGCGGAAGAAAGGTTGAGATCGATGCGTCGTTGGTTCGCTTACTTCGCCTTGGGCGGATTCCTCCTCGGGTGTAGCTCGGCCGGAAGCTCGAACTTCGGCGGCAACGCCGGCTACGGCGGCAACATCGGAGCGCAAGGCTGCACCGCGACACCCGACTGCGGCGCGTGCGACGGCTGCTACTCGCAGTGCGTCTGCTCGACCGGCGCCAAGGACCAGTGCGTGAGCGCGTGCGGCTTGAATCCCACCGGCGCGGGCGGCACCGGCGGCGCGGGCGGAAGCGGCGCAGGCGGAAGCGGCGGGAGCGGCGCGGGCGGAAGTGGAGCGGGCGGAAGTGGCGTCGGCGGTGCAGGCGGCACCGGCGGCGCGACGCCGGTCGGCAATCTCGCCGGCGGCCTGCGCATCACGGAGATCTCGATCAACCAGGCGGTGAAGATCCCGATCATGCAGAACGGCTCGCCGGTATCGAACCGCAACGCGCCGGTCGTGCAGGGTCGCGCGGCGCTGATGCGCGTGTTCGTGACGCCGGATCCCGGCTACCAGGCGCGCGACGTCGTGGCGCGCCTGACGGTCAACGGGCAGGCTGACCAGACGATCACCAAGAACGTCACGGGAGCCTCGAGCGACGGCGACTTCCAGAGCGCGTTCAACTTCGACATCCCCGCCGAGCAGATGACCGGCAGCACGCAGTTCGACGTCCAGGTGGAAGAGGCGAGCGGCGCCAGCAGCAACGGCGCCACCGACGGCGCGCGCTGGCCGCAGAGCGGCTCGTCAGACATGGGCGCCGTGAACGCCGGCCCGTTCAAGGTCGTGCTCGTCCCCCTCGTCATGAACGGGATCACGGCGGACGCGAGCAATGCCCACATCCAGACGCTGCACGACGCGCTGATGGGCATGTACCCGACCACGGACGTGCAGGTCACGGTGAGCGCACCGAAGAACTGTACGGCCGTCAGCTACAACGGTAGCGGCTGGAGCAATGCGCTCGACACCGTCTCGAACTTCCGCAACAGCCTGGGCGTGGACTCCAGGACGTATATCTACGGCATGGCGGCGCCCAGCAACTCGATGCAGAGCTACTGCGGCCAGGGCTGCGTGGCAGGGCTCGGCAGCGTGCCGCAAGCCAACGACCCGTACGGTCGCGCCGCGATCGGCCTCGGCTACTTCCCGGACGGCTCGGGAGGCCCGAGCCAGTACTCCACGGGCAGCGCAGCGACGACGGTGGTGCACGAGCTCGGGCACGCGCTGGGCCGCAACCACTCGCCGTGCGCGCCGCAAGGCTCGCAGCTCACCGGCGTGGACGGCGCCTACCCGTACCAGGGGGCGTCGATCGGCGTGTGGGGCTGGGACCTGATCGGCAAGCAGACCAAGAGCCCGAGCCAGTTCACCGACGTGATGGGTTACTGCTCGCCGACCTGGATCAGCGACTACACGTACCGCAACATCGAGACCCGGATCGCCTACGTGAACGCGCACGGCTACGTCATCCCCAGTCCCGATCCAGCGCGCGCGCCGGGCACGTTCCGCGTCGCGATCATCGAACCGGACGGCAGCATGCACTTCAGCGGCACGCGCTACTTCATGTACCCGCAGTACGGCGAGGAGCGCGAGGTCCAGACGCTGGATGCGAACGGCAACCCGACCGGCAGCGTCGTCGGCTTCTTCAACGCCGTCTCGGACCTGCCGGGCGGCATGCTCTACGTCCGCGAGAGCGCGCTGTCGGCCAGCATCCACGCCATCCAGGCGCTCTCGCTCAGCAAGAGCGTCCTGACGCTGCACTGAGCCGTCCGGCGCGGAACCGCCCACGCTTCAGTGCGGCGAGCGGCCGTGCACCGGCCGCCCGACGATTTCCTCGAGGCGCGCCCAGGCCCGGGCGTGCGTGGCGCGGGCCCGCAAGAGCGAGAGCTCCAGATCAAGGAGATCGCGCTCGCCGATCAGCACGCTGGCGAGGTTGCCGTGGTCGGTCTGGTAGTTCGTTGCGAGCGACGCGTATACGGTCTGGGCCTGCGGGACGAGCGCCTCGCGGTAGAGCTTGATCCGGCGCGCGGCGTCGCGCACGTCCGACAGCGCCTTCTCGAGCTCGGCGACCGCGTCGTCGCGGGCTGCGCTCTCTCGTGCGCGCGAGGCCGCGGCGTCCGCCTCCGCCTCGGCCTCTTCGGCGCCGTAGGTGCCGCCCCAGAGCGGCAGCTTCAGGCCCAGCATGACGATCACCGCGTCCTTGCCGCTATCGGCCTGGCCCGCCATGCGCGCCGGTCCGGTCTCGATGTAGTCGGCGCCGAGCACGAAGCCGGGATAGCGGTCCGCGCCGGCGCTTCGCGCCCGCTCGTCGTCGGCCTTCGCCATCAGATCGATGGCGCGGACGCGCGGATGCGCGAGCGCGGCAGAGCGCAGCGACTTTTCGTCTTCGACGGGGAGCTGGAGCGGTGGGTCCGCGTCCGCCACCGGTGTCGCGGTGCCCGCCGGCGCGCCCGTGGCGGCCACCAGATCCGCGCTCGCCGATCGCTCGATCTCGTCGAGGCCGGCCAGCGAGTCGGCGACCCGCGAGATGCCGAGCTGGACCTGCGCCAGATCGGCCACGGTGGCCCCGCCAACCACGACCCGCGCGCGGACGGCGCCGGCGAGCTGTTGGAGAATGCTCTGCTGTTTCTTCACCACCGTCCGGGTGCGCTGGACCAGCCAGACCTTCCAGTAGGCGTCCGCGACCCGGCGCGTGACGACCAGCGCCGTCGCGTCGGCGCGGCGCTCCGCGCTGCGCGCCGCGTAGCTCGCCGCGTCGGCGCCCGCCGACAGCTTGGTGGGCCAGGGAAAAGCCTGCTGGATACTGAAGCGATGGCGCTGCGGACCCACCCGCGTCTCCACGCTCTGGACGAAGTACGCGTAGGTGAAGGTCGGCTCGGGTAGCCGCCGCGCCAGCGAGATGCGCTCGGTCGCAGCCCGCCAGTCGTCGTAGCTGGCGCGCACCGCCGGGCTGTGCGCGAGCGCGTAGCGATCGTAACCGGCGAGGCTGCCGTCGAAGCGCGCAGCCTGCCGCTTGCCTTCCGGCGCCGCGTCCGGCGCCATGCGCGCGTCGGCGGCGTCGAGATCGTGACGAGTGCTCTGCTCGAGGTTGCCGGCACACGCCGTCGAGAACAGCACCGTCGCGAGCAGCGTCCAACGCGCGATCATCGGTCTGCCCGGTAGCAAGCGCCGTGCCGGCGCGTCGAGGATCTTGCTGGCGTGGGTCATGCCCCGACCTTAGCCGCGCCGGCCGCTGCTGCGCAGTCCCCCGCCGAGGGATATCAACCAAGCGCCGGGACGACCGCCCGGTGCTCCTCGGGGGCCGCCGCCAGGCGCGCGCGCGATCGCGCCGCCGCCGGCAGCCAGCGCCGGCGCTCCAATCGCCACCACAGCAGCAGCGAGCCGGCGACGATCTCCGCGCACAGCCCCAGCCAGCCGCCGAACGCGCCCAGCCCGAAGCCGATGCCGAGGATCGCGGTGAGCGGCGGCACCAGCAGCCACGCGCAGGCCACGCCGATCACGGCGGGAACGCGCACGTCACCGGTGCCGCGCAAGGCGGAGCGTCCGACGACGTTCGCGCCGTCGAAGATCTGGAACACCGCGGCCACGTGGAGCAGCCGCACCGCGAGCGCCTGCACGGCCCGGTCGGTGGTGAAGACCGCGGCGAGTCCCGGCGCGCACGTCGCCATGACGACGGCGCACGCGCCGGTGTACGCGACCGCCGCCGCCAGCGCGGCGCGGGCCACGCGACGCACCTGTCCGTCCTCGTCCGCGCCGACGGCCTGACCGGCCAGGATCGACGCGGCCTCGCCCAGGGCGAACGCCGGCAGGAACGAGAAGTGGGTGATCTGGAGCGCGATCTGGTGCGCCGCGAGATCGACCTCGCCGATGCGCGCGAGGATCGCGACGAGCACGGCGAACGAGCCGACCTCGAGCAGCATCTGCACGCCGAGCGGCGCGCCGAGGCGCACCAGCGCCGCCACGTGCGACCGGCGCACGCGCGCGAAACCGAAGCCCTCGCGCCGCTGCACGGCGACGAGCAGCGACGCCTCGACGAGGTTGCATGCCACCGTCGCCCACGCCGCGCCGGCCACGCCCCAGCCGAGCCCGACGACCAGCAGCGCGTCGAGCGGGATGTTGGCGAGGTTGGCGACGACCGCGGAGATCATCGGCCAGCGCGCCTCGCCGCGGCCGTAGCGAGCTTCGCGCAACGAGACCGCGACCAGCGCGAGCGGCGCTCCCAGGATACGGACGCCGAGGTAGCTCGCCGCCTGGTGCCCCGCGTCCGCGTCGACCGCGAGCCCGGGCAGCGCGCGCGCGACCAGCGCACCCAGCGAGATCGCGATCGCGCCGAAGGCGATCGCCACCAGGACACCCGCTCCGAGCCACGCCGGTAGCTCGCCGTCGCGCCCCGCGCCGACGGCTTGAGACACCACGACCTTCACGCTGCGAAGCAGCCCGAGACCGAAGCACAGGACCGAGAAGCCCGCGATGCCGCCGAGACCGACGCCTGCGAGCGCGGACGCCCCGAGCCGGCCGACGAACAGCGTGTCGGTCAGGGTCATGATGCTGAACGAGAGCATCGAGACCGCGATCGGCCACGCCAGCCGCACCAGCTCGGGGAAGAGTCTGCGCTTCCAGAGCAGCCCTTGTTCTTGTCGTTTGCGATTCATGACGATTCTCCATGGGGTTGAACAAAACGAGAAAGGCCGCGGGACCCGGGTGGGTGCCGCGGCAGGCGATCTGGCTTCTTTCCGCTATGTCAGCTCGTCATCGCGAACCGACCGCCCGCCGCGGACACGCACTGCACGCTGCCCGGGTCCGTGTGGACCGGGCACATGCGGGACGTGCTGCTGATGGCGAGGCGGTACATGAACGGTTCTCCGTGACGCCGGTGAGGATGATCCAGCTCCCGGCGCGCGTCAAGCTGGAGGCCGCCCGCGGCGCCCGGGGCGCTCAGTACAACGCGTCGAGGGCGGCCTCGTACTTCGCCAACACGTTCCGGCGCTTCAGCTTCAAGGTCGGCGTCAGCATGCCGTTTTCCGTGGTGAAGTCCTCGCTGACCAGCACGAACTTCTGGGGCCGCTCGAAGCCCTTGAACTCGCGACTGCGGTCCTCCATCTCCTTCTTCACCAGGTCGCGGACCTTGTCGCTCTCCGCCGGGTTCGTCCCGACGTTGACGTTGTTGTCCGCCGCCCACTTCTTCACGGACTCCACGTCGATCACGACGAGCGCCACGTTGTACGGCTTGTTCGCGCCGTGGATCATCACATTGGCGATGTACGGCGAGAGCTTCAGCTCTTCCTCGAGCGGCGCCGGAACGACGTACTTGCCGTTCTCGAGCTTGTACTGCTCCTTGATGCGGCCGGTGATGTACAGGTAGCCGTCGTCGTCGACGAAGCCCATGTCGCCGCTGCGGAAGCCGCCGTCGGGAAGCAGCACCTTGTCGTTCTCGTCCTTGCGGTTGTGGTAGCCCTGCATGATGTTCGGGCCGTAGATGACGATCTCGCCGTTCTTCGGATCGTCGGTGACGTCCTTGTCGATCTTGATCGTCACGCCGGGAATGGCCTTGCCTACGCTGCCGATCTTGCGGTGCCCCGGGTAGTTCGCCGTGGCGATCGGACTGGTCTCGGTCAGGCCGTAGCCCTCGTAGACCTCGATGCCGAGCGCGTCGATGAACTCGGCGACCTCCTTGCTGAGCGCCGCGCTGCCGCTGATGGCGTAGCGCAGGCGGCCGCCGAACTTGTCGCGGATCTTCGTGAAGATCAGCTTGTCGGCCAAGGACAGGCCGACGCCGGCGAGCACGCCCACGTCCTTGCCCGCGTTCTTCCGGGTGGCGTTCTTGATGCCGTTCTTGAACAGACCCTGGATGAACCCGGGCTTGTCCGTCATCTGCTTGTTCACGCCGTCGTAGATGCGGTTGAAGATGCGCGGCACGGCGAAAAGCACCGTCGGACGCACCTCCGCCAGGTTCGCGACCAGGTTCGACACGTCATCGTTGATCGCCATGGAGCAACCCATGCTGAGCAACGCGTGCAGCTCGCACGTCTGCCCGAACGAGTGCGCCCAGGGCAGGAACGACAACGAGCGGTCGTTCGACTCGAACGCGAAGATGTCGTGCACGGCGTTGATGTTCGACGTGATGTTGCCGTGGCTCAGGATCACGCCCTTCGGATTGCCCGTCGTGCCGGAGGTGTAGATGAAGCCCGCCGTGTGCTCGCCCGCGGGCTCCTCGGCGGCGACCGCGTTCTTCGCGCCGCGCTCGATCAGCGCGGCGTACGAGTCCGGGTTGTCCGACTCTAGATCGAGGCCGACGATGTGCTCGAGCGCGGGCAGCTCGCTCTTCAGCTCCTTCAGCTTGTCGTAGATGACCGGCGTCGCGCCAATCGCGACCTTGGCCCCGCAGTCGTCGAGGATGAACTTCCATTCCTTGGGCAGCTGCGCCTCGTACATGGGCACGAACGCGGCCTTCAGGCCGTACGTCGCGTAGCAGGCGACCGCCCACTCGACGCGGTTGTTCGCGATGATGCCGACCTTGTCGCCTTCCTTGACGCCCAGGGCGGCCAGGGCCCCACGGAACGCGTCGACGAGCTTCTTGAACTCGCCGTACGTCATCCATTTCCACTGGCTGCCCTGCTTGGTGCCGAACAGCTCGCGGTCCGCGTACTTCTTGCAGCTGCGCTCGCACAGCTCGACCAGGTTCGAGAACGTGTCCGACATCGCTCCTCCAGCGTTCCTGTCCGCGCCCCGCCCGGCGCCGAACGGCGCGGAAACATAGGGACAATGTCGCGCCAGGTCAATCGCCGCCTGATGCCGGTCAGGCGCGGGGGCCCCGCGCGCGCTCCAGCGAGCGCCCGGGCCCCACACGGACGCGCGCCGCACCGCGGCGGAGCGGGCGGAGGTGTCCACCCCGCGCGCTATCGACGCTGATGATTGCGGGTGCGCATATGCGAGGGGCGCGACCAGGCGGATACTGCCGCCGTGACCGATGCGCCTGCTCGAAGCGACCAGGATCTGGTGGGAGACCGAACGCTCCTGGTCACCATCGGAATGGGCGCCGTAGCGATCGCCTGCGTCGTGTTCGCTGTCCTGCGCTACGGCGTCCACCTCTCGACGGGTCGGGCCACGCCGTGGTGGGGCAACGCGGTCGGCGCCGGCGCGATCGCGTTGCTCTACCTCTGGTTCCGGCGCGACAAGCAGCGTCGTTCCACGGTCGCCGTGCACAGCACCGCGCTGGTCGCGACCGTCGCGCTGGTGATCCCGGCGGTCTACGGCATGTCCTCTTCCAAGTGGTGGCTGTCGCTGGTCGGCTTCTCGGTCCTGCTCATGGGTCGGCGGCGCGAGGCGATCGTGTGGAGCGTCGTCACGGTCGTGCTGGTTCCGCTCACCGCCCTGGTCGAGCACTGGGTCGTCGTGCCGAACGCAATCGGCGAACCGCGCGCCGAGACCGCGATGGCCGGGCTGTTCTACGTGCTGCTGCTGCTGGGGATCACCGCGGCGTTCCGGCGCGTAGCGGAGCAGCGGGCGCAAGCGTTGTCGCAGGCGCTGTCGTCGCTGGAGCAAGCGAATCGGGTGCGCGGGCGGTTCCTGGCGCACATGAGCCATGAGCTCAGGACGCCGCTGCATGGCGTGATCGCCATGACGGACGTCGCCAAGGCGGGCGACGCTTCGGACGCCGTGCGCGACCAGATCGAGACCGCGCAGCACTCGGCACGCGCGCTGCTGGCTCTGCTCAACAACGTGCTCGACGTGACCCGCGCCGATGCCGGTGCGCTCGAGCTCGATCCGCGACCGTTCTCGCTCCATGCCACGCTCCGCGACGCGTTGACTCCGCTCGCGGCCGAGGCGCGCGACAAGGGCATTGCCACGGTCGCGCGCGCGGACCCGGGGCTCGACGAGCGCCGCATCGGCGACAGCGTCCGCGTCGCGCAAATCGTCCTCAACCTGGTGAGCAACGCCCTGAAGTTCACCGACAGCGGGCGCATCGAGCTGCGCCTCTCTAGCGCCGCCGACGATCCCGATCGCGTCACCATCACCGTCTCCGACACGGGCCGCGGCATCGCGCCGGACAAGGTCGAGAAGATCTTCGAGCCGTTCGTGCAAGCGGACGCGAGCGACGCGCGGCTCGGCGGAGCGGGCCTCGGGCTCGCGATCGTGCGCGAGCTTTCGCGGCGCATGGACGGCAGCGTGAGCGCCGAAAACCGCCCCGGGGGTGGCGCACAGCTCGTCGTCGAGCTGCGTCTCCCCCGCGAGCATCCGGACGCGCCATGTCCTGGCCCGGAGGATCTGCTGGTCGCTGCGCACGCCGCCGGGCCGCCCGCCGCGACGGCGAGCGCGCACGCGCTTCGCGTGCTCGTATGCGAAGACGATCCGATCAATCGCAAGGCCATGCGGGCCATGCTCGGGCGCTTCGGTCACGACGTCGTGCTCGCCGCAGACGGCGAACGAGCGCTGCAGATACTCGCGACCGAGCGCTTCGACGTGCTGCTCACCGACGTCGAGATGCCCGGCATCGACGGCTTCGAGCTGATTCGGCGGATCCGCGAGCAAGAGCGCACGGACGGCGGACGGCACTTGCCCATCATCGCCACCACCGCGCACGTCGGCGAAGAGCAGCGATACCGGCTCCTCGGCGTGGGCGCCGACGGGCACCTGCCGAAGCCGTTCGCGATGGCGGCGCTGGTCGCAGCGCTGGAGACGGCAACGCGCGCCTCGTCGCCGCCTCCAGAGGCCTCCGCGTGACCCCCGACAAGCAGCGCCGTCGCGTGCTACACCCGGCCTTCGCCCATGCCGCGCTACGCCCTGGTCACCTTCGGCTGCCAGATGAACCAGCACGACTCCGACCGCATCGGAGAGGTGCTGCGCGGCGCGGGCTATACCGAGGTCGCCGAGCCCGGGCAGGCCGACCTCGTCCTGCTGAACACGTGCAGCGTGCGCGAGAAGGCGGAGCAGAAGCTCCGGAGCGAGGTGGGCCGACTCGGTCGGCTGAAGCGCGAGCGGCCGGACCTGCTGATCGGCGTCGCCGGCTGCGTCGCCCAGCAAGAGGGCGAACAGCTGGTCAAGCGCATGCCACAGATCGATCTCGTGGTCGGGCCGGACAACATCCCGGACTTGCCCGCGCTGCTCGCGGAGCTCGACCTCGGCGCGCCGCCGCAGGTGCGCACGGTATTCGACGTGGACGCGCCGCATTTCCTCCGCGCCGTGCCCGCGCCGGGCCGACACAATCCCACGGCGTTCGTCACGGTGATGAAGGGCTGCAACGAGCGTTGTTCCTTCTGCATCGTGCCGCACACGCGCGGACCGGAGCGCTACCGCCCGGCGCAGGAGATCGTCGACGAGGTCGCGCGACTCGCTGGCGCCGGCACGCGCGAGGTCACGCTGCTCGGCCAGACGGTGAACAGCTACCGCGACCCGCAGGGAAAGCTCGCGCCGGCGCCCGGGGCAGGGGACAGCCGCTGGAAGCACACCGGCGGCGCGCGCGCGAAGGAGGACGAGAGCGAATTCGCCGCGCTGCTCCGCGCCATCGCGGAGCGCGTGCCGGCGCTGTCGCGCTTGCGCTACACCAGCCCTCACCCGCGCCACCTGACGGTGAGCCTGATCCGCGCCCACCAGGATCTGCCGGTGCTCGCCCGGCACGTGCACTTGCCGGTGCAAAGCGGGAGCGACGCCGTGCTCAAGCGCATGCTCCGCCGCTATCGCGTCGCCGAGTATCTCGAGCGCGTGGACGCGCTGCGCGAGGCCGTGCCCGGCGTGACGCTGTCCACCGACGTGATCGTCGGCTTCCCGGGCGAGACGCGCGCCGACTTCGAGGCCACGCTCGCGTTGGTGGAGCGCGTCGACTTCGCGAGCCTGTTCGGCTTCATGTACTCGGTCCGGCCGCATACGCCCGCGCTGAAGCTCGCCGACGACGTGCCGGACGCCGAGAAGAGCGCGCGCCTCGCGGAGCTGTTTGCCGCCAGCGAGCGCATCCGGCGCGTCCACCTGGGGTCGCGCGTCGGCGGCGTGCAGCGCGTGCTGGTCGAGGGCCCGGGCAAGGACGGCGGCTTCACCGGCCGCACCGAGCAGAACGAGATCGTGCATTTCGGCGCGCTAGGCGATCCCACGGGGGAGATCGTGGAAGTTTGCATCCGCAGCGCGTTCAAGCACTCGCTCGAAGGCGAGCTCGCGGACGAAGCCCGGCGCGCGCCGCTGGTGCGCGCACCACGTGCGCGCCGCGCGCTGCCCGTCGTGTAGCCACGCTCAGCGCCCGTTGGTTTCGTAGCGCAAGAGCGTGATGTTCTGGAGCGTGCCACCGGTGCCGATCGTTCCCGCGGCGATCAGCGCGCCCTCGCCCTGGTAGGTGCCGATGTTCGGCATGTAGATGCAGGTCTCGTCCGACTCGCACAGCCCGTTCTCGTTGCCGATGCCGTCGTCGAATTGTTCGTAGGCGTTCTTGAGGAAGGTCGACGTGCAGTCGCCGCTCGTGGCGTCGAACGTGCCATGCGAGTAGTCGCACGCGAGCTTGCTCGTCCAGGTCCAGTAGTGCTTGATCACGTCGTTGCCGGTGGGAAGCGGCGCGACGTCGCGCAGCAACGTGTCCGTCGTCTTCAGCGCGAAGTCCGGCCCCGCGAGCACGTTCGTGTCGCTGACGCCGTACAGGATGTTCAACCCGGTGCCGCCGATCCTGATGGTGCAGTTGTCGTCGATGGTTGGCGAGTAGCCGTTGCCCCCGGACGCGACCGGACCCCACCCACCGGTGTTGCAGTCGGTGACGACCTCGTCGACCCGGAGCAGGCCGGACAGGACCGCGTTGGCGCGGATGAAGAGGTCCGTGAAGCCCGAGCCGGTGATTGCCAGGTTGTGCGTTTTCGGAGGGTGAATGCCTTCCGTGAGCTCGACCCCGTCGGCAATGGACCCGGTGACGCGCGTCAGCACGCCCATCAGCGTGCCGTTGGAATGGATGCCGCCGTACCCGTTGCTCGAGATCGTACCGGCCAGCAGCACGCCGCCGCCGTTGCCCGTCGGACTCAGGTCGAGGCCGTGGTCGCCGGACTCCTGCGACAAGTGCACCACGACCGAGTCGTCGCCGATCCCGGCGCCGGTGCCGTACGTGTTGCGCACGATCGTCCGGTAGAACACGTTCGCCCGCGCCGAGGCGCCGCCCGTCGTGATCCCCGTTCCCTGCGAGCTGCCGAAGCTGATCTGCGGAACGTTCTGTACCAGGACGTCCTCGAGCAGATTGACCATCGAGTCCTCCAGGTCGAGGTACGCGCCGTCGATCGAGATCCCCTTGAATACGGAGTAGTCCGTGGTCCCGATCAGCATCGGATTTCCGTTCAAGCTCACGTCGGAGATACGCAGCCCGACCTTCTTCGCGCCGCCCTTCGGAAGCAAGAAGCCGTGTTCCGGGTTGTTGGAGGCCGAGAGCTTGCGCAGGGTATCGTAGTTTCCGACCAGGCGGATCCCGACGTGCGCGTTGTCGTCGGAGAGCAGGTCATAGGCGATGTCCTGCGATCCATACAGATACAAGCCGTAGGACCCCACGGCGTTGTGCACCGCCACGTGGCGGATCTCGCAGTAGTCGCAGCTGAAGAAGACGCCCGTGTCCTGGTTGGTGGCGTCGACGTCGCCCTCGAACCAGAGGCGGGTCTTGTAGCTGGTCTCCACGATGCGTGCGTTGGTCACGCCGGACGGGCCCGACACGGTCGCGCCCGCGGCCACGACCAGCCCGACCGCGTCGGTGGTGATCTTGTACTTCGCCGCGGTGCTCTGGGTGACGAGGTAGATCGTGGTGGTGACGTCGAGGTTGCCGCCGTCGTTGTCCACGACGAGAGGGTTCGTCCACCACACATCCGGAGCGGTCGTCACCGTCGTCGTGCCGTCGGTGGCGGTGAGGGTGTTGTCCTTCCAGCTCGCGCTCGCGAAGTCGATCAAGTCGCGCAGGCCCATGCCGTCCTTCAGCCGGGTCGAGATGGCGCGAGGCGTGCCCTGCGAGTCGTCGCAGATCCAATCGAAGGCGCCCAGTGCATCCGAGACGGTCACGCCCGCGCAGCTCGAAAACGCGCCGAGGGACGCCATGCGCAGCTCGCCGGCGTGCAGGCAGAGCTCCGGACCGGTGTTGAAGACCGTGGTGTCGCACGCGGTGTCGGTCGCGGTGTAGTGGTCGGTGCCGTCGTTCTTCACCCACTCCAGCCAGTCGCGGCCGTTGGACGGATAGAGCGGCCCGACGGCGGGAGGGCCGCCGGCATCCGCGCCGGCGGCGCCGGCCGCCCCCGCCGCGCCGGCGCCACCGGCCGCCCCCGCCGTCCCTCCGGTCCCCCCGGTCCCCGCCGTCCCCCCGGCCCCGGCCGTCCCCCCGGTCCCGCCGGTGCTGGCGTCGGCACCCGCGGATCCCCCGGTCGCGCCCGCGCCGGCACCGCCGTCGTAGGTGCTGCCGGAATCGGGCATCCGACCCGGCGACTTCGTGTCCTCGCCGCATCCCCACGCAGCGCACCCCACCGAGACCGCGACCCACCACCAGCAACGATGCCCCATACGCTCCTCCGGGGTTCGAGGCTGCGGCGGACGTCCAGCGGCCACCATCCCGCGAACGCGGGATATCCGCGGCGACCCGGGCCGACCTGTGAGAGGATGGGGCATGGGCTCGGTGGGACAGTTGCGTCCGCTGGTCGCGCTGCTGCGGCGTGGGCTCGTCACGCGGGGTGACGTCGACGAGTTCATGCATCTGCTGCGCGTGGCGGTCCGCGCGGACGCCATCGTCGCGGACACCGGTTGGGGCTTCGAGGACGGCCGCTGCCATCTGGACGTGCCGGCTGACTGGCGCGAGCTGTATGACCGCGAGCGGTTCATGGAGTGCGACCCGGCGCTCGCCAAGCTCACGACGGCGCCGCTCGGCACGTGGTACGTGGGCAGCCGCGATTCACCCACGAGCTACTTCGGTAGTCAAATGGAGGCGGCGTTCGTCGATCAGTTCAAGGAAGTCGCGGTCACCCGCGTCTCCGGAGCCCTGGACGAGAAGATCGCCGTGGTCGTGTATCGCGAACGCGCCGCGCGCGCGTTCAGCGACGACGAGATCGCGCTGCTCGAGCTGCTCTCGCCCCATTTCCATCGGGGGCTGGGCGGCGCGACCGCGCGTCGGGCGTTGCGCATGGGTCCGGGGGGCGCGCTGCATGACGTGCTCGACGGCGCGGACGGGACCGCCATGGTCTCGCTCCGCGACGGAAGCGTGACGTGGTCGGCGACAGCGCGCGAGATGTGGCGCCGCCGCTTGGCCGTGACCACGCGCGCGGAGCTCGAGCGCGTCGGACGCATGGTCCACCGCGCGGCGCTGCGCTGCCTGGACGCCGTCGGCCCTCCCGAGTGCACCCTCCCCGGCGGCGTGCGCGCCACCGTCGTGTCCACGTCGGAGGACGAGGCGCTGGTCGTGTTCCAGAAGATCGAGACGCCCGTCGCCGTCCCTGGCACGTCGGTACTCGCTCCAGTGGAGGAGCTGCTGACGCCCCGGCAGCGCGAGGTCGCGCGGGCCCTGGCCCGTGGAGTCTCCGTGGGGCGCATCGCCGCCGATCTCGGGCTGCACGTCGAGACGGTGCGCGACCACCGCGACGCGGTGTACCGACGGCTGTGTATCGGGAGCCGCGCGGAGCTGGCCGCGCTGTTCGAAGCCCACTGGGCTCGCTAGTCTCCGCTGCGACCGCCGCGGCGACCGCCGCCGAAGCCGATCTCGCCGCTGTCGCGCAGCGCGTGGTACTGGTCCAGCTGCTTCGCGTCGAGCACGCCGGCGAGCTTCTTCTCCGCATCCGCTTGCGCCTTGCGGCGTTGCTCGCGAAAGTCGGTGAAGCCGCCGTCGGCCTGGCTGTCCGGCGGACGAGTCATCGCCTGCTGCAGGATCTCGACGATCTTCTGCTTCTGCTCGTCGGTGAGCGAGAGCTTCTGTGCGAGCGTGTCGCCCCAGCGCTGCGCCATCGCGCTGCGGCGCTGCTCGCGGCGCGCCTCGCGATCGGCCTGCCGCTCGGAATCGATGTCGTCCATCACGCTCCGCACGGCGGACTCGAGCGCGGGACGATCGGCCGTGGCTCGCGCGCCGCCGTCCTGCGCGCCGGCACCGAGCACCGCGCCATAGCCAGCGACCGCGCCGCGCGCGCGCTGGGCGCGACTCAGCGCAGCCACCTCGCGCTCGATCGTGTCGACGCGGTCGGCGAGATCGCCATCGTCCGCTTCGTTGTCGACCTTCGCGGGCTCGGGCTTCGCGCTCGTCTTCGGCGGCTTGTCCTCGACGTGATGCGCGACGAGTCCGCCCACCACACCGCCAACCAGTCCCGATGCCACCACGGCGGCCCACAGCATGCGTGTCACGCCCGGACCATGCCGCATCCAGGCCGCGCGTTAATCGACGTCACATCGGGGGCGATCGCCCCCGGGGCAATCCGCTAGACTGCTGCGGCCATGGCCGGATCGATCAAGTCCTTCGACGGTACCAAGCCCCACCTCGGCGACGGCGTCTTCATCGCCGACGGCGCGTTCGTCATCGGCGACGTCAAGCTCGGCGACGGCGTGAGCATCTGGTACGGCGCCGTGCTGCGCGGCGACGTCGGGTTCATCCGGATCGGCGCGCGATCCAACGTGCAGGATCTCGCCTGCATCCACACGACGACGGACGTCTCGAACACCATCGTCGGCGAGGACGTGACCATCGGACACGGCGCGATCATCCATGGCGGCATCATCGGCGATCGGGCGCTCGTCGGCATGGGCGCGGTGATCCTCGACAACGCGGAGATCGGCGAAGAGAGCCTGATTGCCGCAGGCACGGTGGTGCCCCCGCGGATGAAAGTGCCGCCACGGGTGCTTGTCCGCGGTCAGCCGGGACGGGTCGTCCGCGCGCTCACGCCCGAGGAGGCGCGCCTCGGCATCGACGGCGCCGTTCACTACCTCGAGCTCGCGCGCAAGCACCGCGACTGAGCCGGCGCGGGCGTCCACGGCTCGCGATTTCCCCGCCCGACGCGCACGGCTTGCTGTTACGCTCCGGCGCAACTGCAGGAGGAGCTCAGATGCAAGGTGGATACGGGCAGCCAGGGTGGGGTCAGCAGCCAGGGGCTGCTCCGGCGTACGGGCCTCCGTCGGGGGGACAAGTGGGGGGCGGCGGCGCCTACGAGTTCACGCCGGATCAGGACCAGAAGATCGCCAAGCTCGGCACGATGCTCACGGTCTCCGGCATCCTGCAGATCGTCTGGGGACTCGGCCAGGGCGCGACCAGCTGGATCTTCGGCCTGGGCCAGTGGCTCTACAACGCGCCGATCTCGCTCGCACTGATCATCATCGGCATCATGCTGTTTCTCGCCGGCTCGTCGTTCAAGAAGATCAAGACCACGCAGGGCAATGACATCGGCCACTTGATGGACGCCCTGAACAAGCTGAACACCGCGACCATCGTCCAGATCGCCGGCTTCGTCGTGGCGATGCTGCTCGGCATCGTCGTGGTGATCCTGGTCGCTGTGCTCGGCGTGCTCGTCGCAGCGTCGTAGCGCGCATCGCGGCCGCACCCCACTCCAGGGGCTGGCGGTCCGGCGCGGTATCCCCCGGCGCGGCGGCGAGATCCGCCGTGCCGGCTTGGACGAACGCGCCGGGTCGGGTACATTTCACGGATGTCCGTGAGAGCCGCCGTCGCGCTGGGACTTCTGATCGCGACCCAGGCTTGCTCGAGCAGCACCTTCAGCTCGGGCACGCCCGACGACGCTGGAGGCGGACACGGCGGTGCCTCGGGCAGCGGCGGATCGGCCGGCGGAAGCGCCGGCTCGGGCGCGGGCGGCGCTGCCGGCAGCGGTGGCGCGGCCGGCAGCGGTGGCGCGGCCGGTAGCGGTGGCGTCGCGGGCGGCGGCGCCGCGGGCGGCGGCGCGGGGACGAGTAGCGCGGGGGCCTCGGGCGGCACCGGCACGCCGTGCGCTCCGGGCGCCAACGACTGCGGCCCGACGGAATTCTGCAACGGCGTGGGCTGCGGCGCCGGGCACTGCGAGAAGCGCCCGAGCGAGACCAGCGCGCGTGGTCCCGTGTGCGGCTGCGACGGCGTGACGTACTGGAACCAGTTCGTCGCCGCGCACCGCGGCGTGTCGGTAAAGTCGACCGGACCGTGCACGCCTGGCCACGCGTGTGGCGGCATTGCCTCGATACAGTGCCAAGCCGGTCAGCACTGCAACGAAGAGGTCAACAACTGCGCCATCAGCGACATCGGCGGCACCTGCTGGGGGATGCCGGCGAGCTGCGGCGGCGGCACCGCCATCGGCCCCAACACGCGCGAGTGCGGCGGCGAGTGCAAGAGCGAGTGCGAGCTGATCACGAGCGACGTGGCCTGGTTCAAGGACAACACCTGTCCGCAGTAGTCACGGCCCGGGGCCGTTGTCCGCGATGACGCGCGCGTACCAGGCCGCGCTGTCCTTCGGCGTGCGCGCCAGCGTGTCGTAGTCCACGTGCACCAACCCGAAGCGCTTGTCGTAGCCGAACGCCCACTCGAAGTTGTCGAGCAGGCTCCAGACAAAGTAGCCCGTCACCCGCGAGCCTTGCTCGATGGCGCGATGCAGCGCGGACAGGTGTCGGCGGAGGTACCCGATGCGTCGCGCGTCGTGCAGCGGCTCGTCGACGGCGCAGCCGCTCTCGGTCACGACCACGACGGGGTTGTCGTACTCGGTGCGCAGCCGCGCGAGGACCTCGCCGAGCCCGGCGGGGTACACCTCCCAGCCCATCGCGGTGCGCTCGGCGCCCGCGGGCGGATGCCCGGTCGGCGATAGCTCGAAGAGCGGCACCTGCGGGTCGTGGCGCACGAACACGCGGAAGTAGTAGTTCACGCCGATGAAGTCGAAGCCGGCGTGGCACACCTCCAGATCGCCGGGCTCGATCGGCACGCCGAGCAGCTCGAGCTTCGCGAGCGTATCCTCCGGGTAACGACCGCGGAGCAGCGGGTCGAGGTACCAGCGGTTCATCAGGCCGTCGAAGCGCAGCGCGGCGTCGCGATCGGCGTCGCTAGCCGTGGCGGGATGGATCGGCGGGATCTGCAACGCCGTGCCGATGTTCGCATCGACGCGCGCGGCGCGGATCGCGGCGAGCGCGCGACCCTGCGCCAGGTTCACGTGGTGCGCGACCCGGGCGTACACGAACGGATCGGCGAGCCCCGGCGCGTGCTCGCCGCGCAGGTGCCCGAGCAGGGCGAAGATCTGCGGCTCGTTGAACACGGTCCAGTTCCGGACCCGGTCACCCAGGCGCTCCGCCACCAGGCCCGCGTAGTCGGCGAAGCGGTCGACGGTCGCGCGATCGGCGAACCCGCCACCGTCCTGCAGGGCTTGCGGCAGATCCCAGTGGAAGAGCGTGGGCCAGGGCTCGACGCCGGCTTCGAGCAGCGTGTCGACGAGCCGCGAGTAGAAGTCGAGTCCCGCCGCGGCGACCGCGCCGCGGCCCAGCGGCTGCACACGGGGCCACGAGACGCTGAAGCGGTACGCACCGAGGCCGATCTGCCGCATCAGCGCGACGTCTTCGCGGCTACGGTGATAGTGGTCGCACGCGCGGTCGCCGCGATCGCCGCCGGCGATCTTGCCGGGCTCGCGGCAGAAGCGGTCCCAGATCGACTCGCCCTTGCCGTCCTCGTCCCACGCGCCTTCGATCTGGTAGGCCGAGGTCGCGGCGCCCCAGGTGAAGCCGTCCGGGAAACGCGCGCTCATGCCGCGCTCCGGAGCACGGCGCGGTAGTCGCGCGTCACACCGCCGAGCTGGTCGGCCCAGCGCTCGGGGTAGCCGTCGAAGTAGCCGCCCCAGCGCTCGCCGGTGAGCTCCCGGTACGCGACCGCGTACACCACCCGGAGCACCGACGGCACGCCCACCAGCGGCAGGTACAGCGGCCCCAGCAGCCGCGACTGGAAGGTGTGGCCGTACTCGTGCTCGCGCGTGCTGTCGTCGAGGACGAAATAGCGGCTCGCGCCCCTGGACCAGAACACGAACGCGCCGAGGGAGACGGCATTCTTGCTCGACTCCACGAACACCCGCCCGCGCTCGCGCGCGACGCCGCGCACAGTGCCCAGGGAAAGCTCCGCACCGAGCACGGCCAGGCCCAGCAGATTCTGCGGCAGCTCCCAGAGCATCAGCGCTGGCGACACGATCGGCAGCCTACGCCGCGCGCGGGGCTGACGGAAGCGGCCGCCTACCGTAGGCTCGCGCCGTCATGGACCGCCCCGAGCCCTGGGATCCGCGCGTCGTGCGCCGGCGCTTCACCCGCGGACGACGACAGCCGCGCGGCGTCGTGTGGTTCGGCGTGCGCTCGTTCTGGGGTCACCTGCGTCACTTCATCGCCAGTGCCATCGCCACCGAAGACGTCGACTCGCGCGACTGGATGAGCGCCGACGATCCGGCGGCGCTCGTGGCCCGCATCGCGGCCGTGCTGCGCGCCCCGGCGCGCGGCGACACCCTCGCTGCCAGCCTGGGACGCGACGTGTGGGTCGACTACGTCGCCGACACGGGCGACGACGTGTCGGTGAGTCGCGCGGTGGCGGCGCTGATCTTCGCCGAGTACGCGCTGCCGGATCCGGCACGGCCCGACGCCACTCTCCACGCCCCGCGCGGCGACATCCTGCTGTTTGGCGGCGACACCGCGTACCCCGTCGCCACCGCAGACGAGATCGAGCACCGGGTGATCGTGCCGTACAACCAGGTGCTCGCCGAGCGCGCGGACGGCGTGTCGCGGGTGCTGCTCGGCATCCCGGGCAACCACGACTGGTACGACGGCCTCGACGGCTTCGGCCGCATGTTCCGCCGTCACATCGGACAGGGCACCGATCCGCGCCGGACCGGCCCCAAGAAGACCATGCTGACCCGGGCCACGGCGTTCGCCAGGGAGTTTCTCGTGGGCGGACGCATCGTCAAGCCGCGGACCCTCGACCTGCTCGGCTACACCGCGGTGCAGAGCGCGAGCTACTTCGCGCTGCCCGTCGCGCCCGCGCTCGGCCTGCTCGCCGTCGATCGCCAGCTCAAGGACATCGACTCGCGCCAGCAGCACTACTTCCTCTCGTGGTTGAACGCCAACGTGGCCGCGGCACCGTGGATCGCGCTGCCCGATCCGGTGTGTGCGTTCGGCGAACCGAGCCCGACCGGGCCCGGCATGATCGACGCCCTCGGTCTGAACCTGGACGCGCGCCCGCACTTCGTCGTCTCGGGCGACATCCACCACTACCGGCGCGAGGAGCAGGGCCCGACGCTGCACGTGACGTCGGGCGGCGGCGGCGCGTTCCTGCACCCGGCGCCAATCGCGCGCGGGCGGATGCGTCCGGCGGTCGTCGAGTTCCCGGGACCGCGCCAGAGCCGCGCGCTGCTCTGGTCGATCCCGTTCAAGGTCATGTTCGGGCGATCCGGCATCCTGCCGCACCTGGCCCTGTTGCTGTTGTTCCTGCCCACGCTCGGCATCGGCATGCGCATGTACGAGCGGACCGGCGTGCTCGTCACCGCGCCCGTCGCCGTGACGGTGCTCACCACGGTGCTCTTGGCGTTGATCGGCGGCATCCGCCACGGCCGCATCCCGGTCCTGGTCTTGGCCTTCCTCGCCGCCGCGACCATCGCCACGGTGCCGCTCGCCGTGTCGGCGGCGCTCACCGTCGCGCTGCAGGCGATCGGGTGGGCGATGGCGCCGTGGGGCGTCGCCGTCCTGGGCCTGTCCGTCGCGGTGCTCGCCGGGACCTTCGTGTTCGGCGCGTACCTGGCCGCGCTGACGGCCTTCGGGCTCGAGAACCAGCAGGCGTTCACCGCGCTCGATCACCCCGGCTACAAGGAGTTCGTGCGCCTGCGCGTGCACGCCGACGGCAGCGCCATCGACGGCTGGTGCATCGGCCTGGTCGATCCGCTCGGCAAGGACGCACGGCCGGTGCTCGTCGATCGCTTCACGTGGCGCGCGCGCTAGCCGGCGGGCTAAGGTTCTCCGGATGGATTCCGTCGAAACGCTGATTGTCGGCGCCGGCGTCAGCGGGCTCGCCACCGCCGCCGCGCTGGGCGACCGCGACTACCTCGTGATCGAGGCGGACACGAGCATCGGCGGCTACTGCAAGACGATCCGGCAGGACGGCTTCACCTGGGACTACTCCGGACACTTCTTCCACTTCAAGCATCCGGAGATCGAGCAGTGGCTTCGCGATCGCATGCCCGGCCAGCGCATCCGGCGGGTGGAGAAGCGCTCGTTCATCCGCTTCAACCAGCGGCTGATCGATTTCCCGTTCCAGAAGAACATTCATCAGCTGCCGCAGGACGATTTCATCGATTGCCTGCACGACGTGTACATGGCGTGTACGGCCAGCGAGCGCCCGGCGGAGCACAATTTCAAGGACATGCTGCTGGCGCGCTTCGGGCGCGGCATCTGCGAGCGCTTCCTGTTCCCGTACAACGAGAAGCTGTACGCGTGCGACCTCGGGACGCTCGACAAGGACGCCATGGGCCGCTTCTTCCCGCACGCCGATCTGACGGCGATCGTCCGCAACATGCGCGAGCCGGACAACGCCAGCTACAACGCGACCTTCAGCTATCCCGAGGGCGGCGCGTTCGAGTACGTCAAGGCGCTCGCCAGCGCCGTCCGCCCCGACGCCATCGCCCTGGGCGAGCCGCTCGTCTCCGTCGATCTGGATCGCAAGCTCGCGCGCACACCGAAGCGCGAGATCGCGTTCTCGCGCCTGGTGTCCAGCGTGCCGTTCAACCGCTTGCTCGAGCTCGCCGGCGTGGCGCACGACGCGAGCGTGTTCTCGTGGAACAAGGTGCTCGTCTTCAACCTGGGCTTCGACAAGAAGGGCCCCGAGGGCGTTCACTGGATCTACTACCCGGACCGCGAGCTGTCGTTCTACCGCGTGGGCTTCTACGACAACATCTTCGAGGGCGACCGCCTGAGCGTGTACGTGGAGATCGGCCTCCCCGCCGGATGGGCAGGTGGATGTCGAGACGGCGCGGAATCGCGTGCTCGCGGATCTCGCGCGCGCCGGCGTGACCGGCGATCACCGGCTCGTCTCGTGGCACTCCGTCGTCATGGATCCGGCGTACGTGCACATCACGCAGGCGTCGCTGCGCGAGCACGCGCGCTGGGCCGCCGCGCTGCGCGAGCACGGCGTCCACAGCATCGGACGCTACGGCGGCTGGACCTACTGCTCGATCGAGGACAACATCGTCGAGGCACGCGCGCTGGCCGCGGGCTGGAGCGCCTGAGCGCGTGCTACGCTCGCCGCGTGGGGGGCCGTCCGTATCGCGAACCCGCGTCGATGCAACGCGAGCCGACGACGCTCGAGCGCCTGCTGGCCAGCGCGCGCGTGCGCCGGGCGGAGCTGGGCCCGCTGAGCGTCGACGCGGCGGCGCCGCCCGATCGCGAGCGCGGCGGCGCCGCCTGCGCGAGCGGCAGGATCGCGGTCGCGATCGCGATCGGGATCGCCGGCGGGATCGCGTCGCCACCTGGACCGATCGGCACACGAGGCGGATGCCCGCGCGCGCGCTGGCCTCTGCGCCGGCGACCGCCGGCCACTGACGCTGCGGCGCGAGCGCCGCGACGCGGCCCGCGCACGGCGATTCCGCGCCGGACCGGCATCCCCTCGAGATGCCTCAGCGGCGCGAGGGCGGGGGAGCCTGCGGCTTGACGTGCACGGCGCGGCGCGCGGGCAGGCTGTCGGGGCTGCTCTGCGCGGTGCGCTTCGAGCGCTGCCAGATCGCGCGTTCCTCCTGCAGCAACCGCTCGATCAGCGAGTCGGTCGAGAGCGGCTCGAGGTCGGCCGGATCGGAGGACGGATCGAGCATCTCGATCAGGCCGCTCATGGCCGTGCGCAGGTGGCTGTCGTTGTCGAAAGCCTGACGGACGCACTGGGCGCGCTGCGCCTTCGTGCGGCGCGTCTTCATCTGCTCGTACATCAGGGCGATCGACCGCAGGATGGCGAGCGACAGGTACTCGCTGCGCGGCGGCAGCCGGCCGATCTGCATCAGCCGATCGGCGACGGCTTGACGGCGCTGGGTGGCGCGCGACTCCACGATCGAGTGGCTGGAGCGACGCCCGAGCTCGAGCGGTACCTCCTCGGACGCGAGCGGCCCGGGGTGCGTGAGCTCGTCGTCCTCGAGCAGATCGTCGGAGTCGACCTCGACCAGATCGTCGGGTGGCGGCGCGGCGGCTGCCGGCGTGTGCCGGATCACGGGGGCCGGCACCGGACGCGGCGTGATCGGCGGCGCGGGCACGGGCGCGCTCGCGACTGGACGCGGCGGCTTGGCCGCGACGGGCGCCGGACGCGGCGCGGGCGAGCTCGACGGGGGATGCGCGGTCGGCGGCGACACGCGCGGCGACGCCACCGGCGGCACGACCGGCGACGCCACCAGGCGGCACGACCGGCGGGGGGACGGGCGGCGGGGGGCTCGACGGAGCCCGCGGCGGGGGGCGCACCGACGGCGCGGGATGCGACGGCCTGGACACGGTGGACAGGCCCGCACGCCCGGCGATTTGGCCGATCACCACGTTGGTCCACAGCTGATCGATCGGCTCCATGTCGGCGATCGCGTCGAGGCCGGCGAGTGACAGCAGCTTGGCCTCGTCGAGGTCGCCGCCGTCGCGCGCGGTTTCCAGCGCATACACGAACACCTTGCGCAACCGGTCCGGCTGCAGGCGCGACGCGAGCTGCGACGGCTGCATGCCCTGGGCGAGGTCGCCCGCCGTGATCAAGCCCTCTTCGAGCGCGGTGTCGACCACCAGCTTCACGCGCGCCGCCGCGCGCGCCGCGTGATCGCGTCCGCCACGCTCGAGCCAGTCACCGTCGACGGCGAAGCTCCACAGCTGGCTCGCGTCGAGGTGCCGCACCAGCACCGGGATCGGCAGCATCGACAGCACGTCCTGCGCCGTCGCGACGCCCTCGTCGAGCGCGAGCTCGAGATCCTCGCACGCGGCGCGCAGCGATTTCCTCGCGGCGATCCGGTGGTGGACCTTGCCCGCCTGTACCAGGAGCTTCACGCGCAGGCCGACCTGCGACGACAGCGACGACAGCAGCGCGCTCGGTGGGAACCAGGCGAGGAACTCTTCGGCGGTGCGGAAGCCGGAGTCGAAGGTGTCGTCGAGCACGCGGCCCAGGAAGCGGTCGCGCCCGGCGTCCAGGCTCGACTGCGGATCCGGCGTGTCGGAGTTGCTCTTGGCCATCGCCCCTCTCGTTGGGTGAAGGACGACAATACCCCTCGATAGCGCGGGCCGGGAGGCCGAAATGCGCGCTAGCATCGCCGCCGTGCAGATTGCGTCGCTTCACGTCTATCCCGTCAAATCGCTGCGCGGCATCGCCGTGGAGCGCGCGGCGCTGGTCGCGCGCGGGCTCGACGGCGATCGACGCTGGATGCTGGTGGACGACGCCGGACGCTTCGTGACGCAGCGCGACTTGCCGCGGATGGCGCTCGTCGGCACGGGCTGGGACGGCGACGCGATCGTGCTCGACGCGCCGGGTGCCGGCGTGCTGCGGATCCCGCGCGCGCTCGCCGACGGCGCGCGGCGCGAGGTCGAGATCTGGGACGACCGCGTCGAGGCGCTGGCGTACGCGCCGGCCCGGCCCTGGGTCGAGCGCGCCCTCGGCATGCGCGGCGATCTCGTGTTCATGCCCGACGCCGTCGAGCGCAAGGTCACGCGTGGCGGCGGCATCACGGCGTTCAACGACGCCTATCCGCTGCTCGTGATCGGCGAGGCGTCGCGCGTCGATCTCGCCACGCGCGCCGGCGTGCCGCTCGCGATGGCGCGCTTCCGTCCGAACCTGGTGGTCACGGGCAGCCCGCCCTACGACGAGGACGAGTGGGCACGCGTGCGCGTCGGCGACGTGAGCCTGCGCGGCGTCAAGCGCTGCGATCGCTGCAGCATCACCAGCGTCGATCCGGACACGGGCGAGAGCGGCAAGGAGCCGCTGCACACGCTCGCGAGCTACCGCAAGCGAGGCGGCAAGGTCTGGTTCGGCATGAACCTGGTCCACGACGGGGAGGGGACGCTCGCGGTCGGCGACGCGGTGGTGGTCGAGGAGCGACGGGCCCCGGAGCCGTGACGCGTGCTACGCTCCGGCGCGTCATGCAACTCACGGTCAACGGCGAGCCGCACGAGGTGCCCGAAGGCACGACCGTGCGCGGCCTGGTCGAGGCGCTCGGGCTCGGCGACGGGCCGGTCGCGGTGGAGCGCAACCGCGAGGTCGTGCCGCGCGCGGACCACGCGTCCGCGGCGCTCGCGCCGGGCGACGTGCTCGAGATCGTCCACTTCGTGGGCGGCGGCTGAGATCGGCTCACGCGTAGCCGATGGCGCGCAGCAGCTCGTGGGCGTCGCGCGGCGACAGCGAGCCGGCGGCGATAACATCCTCTGCGTCCAGTTTTCACTTTCTGCAGTCTTTCCCTGATGTTGGTCCGGCGCGGAACCCCGCGGGCCGCGCGCCGGGGAGGCGAGCCGCGGGATACCGCGCCGGACCGGCATGCCGCCCTGGTCACGCAGGGAGTCGCGGAAGGCGACGGCGCCGCCAGGCGTACAGGCGGAAGAACTGGAGCGGGTTTTGCCGTCCTTGGCGGCGCCCCGTACGATCACCCCGTGCGACGCGACTGGATCCTGGCAACCGGCCTCTCGATTGGTGTCGCCGCCGTCACCGGCACGGCGACGTGGGAGTTCCACAGCCTGCTGCCCTCCGGGCGGTCGCTGCCCGGCACATCCATCGCCGGGCACGTGCAGCCCGACGGCGTCGGGCTCGGCGACTTCCTCGAGACCCGGCGCCAGCAACTGCTCGGGCGCGAGGCGTACCTGGTGCTCGGCGACGGCACGAACATCCGCGTGCACTTCGGCGATCTCGGCGTCGAGCTCGACGTCGCGGCCAGCATGAAGCGCGCCCTCGACCAGGCCCAGCGCGGCTCGCTGGGCAATCGGCTGTATCGCTCGTGGAACGCCCGCCACGGACGCACCACGGTGCAAGCCGCGTGGAGCGTGGACACGACGCGCGCGCGCGCGACGCTGGAGCAGCTCGCACCCCGCGTGTGGCGCGAGCCGGTGGACGCGCGCCTCGATCTCGACGCCCACGAGCGCATCCACGACGTGCCGGGACGCGAGCTCGACGTCGCGGCGACGCTGGCCAACATCGAGCACGCGAGCCGCGAGGACACGGCGGTGATCGCGGTGGCGACGCGCCCGGTCGCCGCGCAGGTGACCTCGGCGATGATCGCGCGCATCGACGTGTCCAAGGTGCTCGCGAGCTACGAGAGCGATTTCTCCCACCACAGCCCCGGCCGCGACAAGAACATCGCCGTGGCCGCGCACTATCTCGACGGCACCGTGCTCGCGCCGGGGCAGACCATGAGCTTCAACCAGGTGGTCGGCCCGCGGCGCCTCGACCGCGGGTTTACCTGGGCGCCCGTGATCGTGGACGACGAGCTCGAGAGCGGCGTCGGCGGCGGCACGTGCCAGGTCGCGTCGACGACGTACGCGGCGGCGGTCTACGGCGGCCTCGAGATCGTGGTGCGCCGCAGCCACAGCCGCCCGAGCGGCTACGTCCCGCTCGGCCTGGACGCGACGGTGGTCTACCCGCAGGTCGATCTGAAGGTGAAGAACCCGTACGACTCGCCGCTGATCGTCCACGCGTTCATTCCGAAGAAGCAGATCCTGCGCGTGGAGCTGCTCGGCCGCGACTCGATCGGCGAGGTCAAGTACACCTACGGCGTCGCGAAGACCCACGACTTCTACCGGCGGGTGACGACCAAGCCGTGGCTCGGCGCGAAGATCCTCAAGCGCCAGCGCGGACACAAGGGCTACGACGTGTTCAGCGTCGTCCGCTACGAGCTCGCCGACGGGACCGAGAAGACGTACACGTACCGCAGCAAGTACTTCCCGGTGCCCGAGGTGTTCTGGGTCGGGCCGGGCTACGACCCCTTCGCGCTGCCGGACATGCCCGACGGCGCCGAGCGCGTCGAAGCTCGACGGCAAGCCGGTGGGCGGACCGGTGACGGCGGCCGTGGACGCCACCGACGACGTACAAGGCGGTTGATCCGTCGCGATATCGCGGTAGACACGGGGCCCGTGACGTTCGCGCGCTTCATCCTCGCGGCCGGCGTGGGCCTCGTGCTCGCGCTGCCCGGCTGCAAGTCGAAGGCCAAGGCCGCCGGCGCGCCCGCGGCCTCCGGCTCGAGCGCGCCGGCCAGCGCGGCCGCGCCGGTCTCGAGCCTGCGCGTCGATCACGGCGAGCTCGACACCCGCGCCCCCTCCGATTCGCCGATGATCGCCGCCAAGATCGTCGCCGCCACGATCTACAAACTGCCCAACACCGACGCGCGCAAGCTCGGCTACGTGCGCCTGGGCGGCAAGGTGCGACGCGACAAGGAGCCGGTCAAAGGCAAGGGCTGCAAGGGCGTCTTCTACCACGTGTACCCGATGGGCTTCATGTGTACGGACGAGGCGACGATCGACATGGACGAGCCGATCGTGCGCGCCGCGAACGTGCGCCCCGACGTCTCCAAGCCGATGCCGTACAAGTACGGCTTCGTGCGCGCGACGGCGCCGCAGTACCTGCGCGTGCCGACCAAGTCCGAGCAGGAGCGCAGCGAGTTCAAGCTCGAGGAGCACATCGCCTGGTACAACGAGCACCGGGACGAGGTGCAGCGCGTCGATCTCGGCGCCGACGACGTCCCGCTCGACGCCCGCGGCATCGCGCGGCCGGGCCTCACGCATCCGGCGGGCTTCAAGCTCAGCACGCAGCTCAGCCAGAACGAGCTGTTCGGCGGCCGCACCGCCGACGACCCGATCCCGTGGTGGTTGAAAGGCGGCCGCAAGATCCCCAACGTGAGCGGCTTCGACGTGCCGGAGTACGCCGTGTTCGCCGATCGCGTGCGGCGCAAGACGGGGCTGTCGTTCGTCGGCGCGTTCGACACCAAGGACGACGGCCTCGAGCGTCGCTTCGCCGTGACCGTGGACATGCGGCTCATCCCGACGACCAAGGTCAAGCCCGACACCGCGTCGCCGTTCCACGGCATCGAGCTGTCGCCGGCGATCCCCATGCCGTTCTGCTGGGTGATCAAGCGCGACATGACCACGTGGAAGCTGATCCGGGGCCGGGACGAGGCCGAGCCCGCCGAGGCGATCCCGCGCCGCGCGATCGTGCCGCTGTCGGGCAACGCGCGCATCAAGGCCGGCAAGCGCTTCTACCAGACGCTCAAGGACAAGACGCGCTGGCTCCGCGCCGACGACATCAGCATCGTCACGCGCCCCCAGACGTTCCCCGACGTCGCGGCGAAGGGCGAGAAGTGGATCGACATCTCGCTGCGCCAGCAGACGCTGGTGCTGTACGAGGGCATGAAGCCCTGGTACGCGACGCTCGTCTCCACCGGGCGCGATCGCCTCGGCGATCCGAAGACGCAGCTGGCAACGCCCCAGGGCACGTTCCGCCTGAAGAGCAAGCACATCGCCGCGGTGATGGACTCGGACGAGAACTCGGCCGTCGCCGGCGGCACGCGCACCAACACCCATCACGGCCTCACCGCCGACGACCGCGCGACCACCGAGCGGCTGCTCAAGGCCGAGAAGGACGGCGAGAAGCTCGGGGAGGACGACCAGCGCCGCCTGGCCAACATCAAGAAGGGCAGGCCGCCGGAGTACGGCGTCACGCAGCGCCGCGGGTCGCGCAACTTCGAGCTGCGGGACGTGCCGTGGATCCAGTACTTCGCTTCGGGCTACGCGCTGCACGGCGCCTACTGGCACGACGTGTTCGGCATTCCGCGCAGCCACGGATGCGTGAACCTCGCGCCGATCGACGCGCGCGTCGTGTTCTTCTGGACCGATCCGCCGGTGCCCGAAGGCTGGCACGGCGTGAACATCGGTCCCGACATGGGCGAGGGGACCACCGTCATCATCCACGAGTGACGGATGTCCCGCTCGGCGGCACGCGGCTTCGCCCGCTAGTCGGGCGGGGTGGGATCGGACCAGGCAAGGCTTGGTCGATCGCTTGGGTTGGTCCGGCGCGGAATCCCTCTCCGTGGAGCGCCGGCCTTGCCGTCGAGCCTGCCCGCGGCGCTGCCAGGGCGCGCGGGCGCGCCCCGACGAGAAGCGTATCGAGGCCGTGTCGCCGCGGCGCGCTATCGACCTCGGTGACAGACGGGGCTACCCTCGCGCGATCGTGAAGCCCTCGACCCCCCGGAAGCCCGGACGCGCAACCGCGATCGCGACGCTGCTCGCGACACTCGCGCTGTCGGTCGCCGCGCCCGCCGTCGGCGACGAGCCGGCGAGCGCCGACGCCGACGCGGGCGCTTCCGCGCCGGCCCAGCCCACACCCAGGAACGCCGGAGCGCTGGCGCACGACGCCATCGGCGCGATCCGCCGCGAAGCCGACAGCGCCGGGGTCCGCCTCGAGCCGAAGCCGAAGGCGGATCGCCCGGACAGCTACCGCCTGGTGATGCTGGCGGCGCCGTTCTCGCTCGCGTTCTACGGCGACGGCGGGCCGCTGTACGCGCCGCTGCCGGGATCGACCGGCTTCCACTACGGGAGCGCGGCGCTGGCGTTTCCAGACGCCTACCACGTGCACTTCGACCGCTCCGGCAAGCTGAAGCCGGTCACGACCAGGACGCCCGCTGAGTATTTCGAGCGCCTGCTCGCGCTCGGCGACAAGGCGAGCGCGCTGTCGCTCGACCAGAGCCGGGCGGCGGAGGTCGTGCTGTATACGCTCGACAGCAACGACGACGGCGCGGTCGACGCCAGCGACCGCGGCGCCGACGGCCTGTACACGCTGCGGCGCGTCGCCTACGGCGCCAAGCTCGACGGCGACAAGGCGAGCGAGACGACCACGGCGCGCGACGCCGCGACCGGCGTGTTCGTGCACGCGCTTCCCGACGACAAGGCCAAGCCCTTGCCGCTGTTCGTCTACCAGCTCTCGGAGCGCTTCGCCGACTTCGATCTCGACGGCGACGGGGACAAGAACGACGAGCTCGTGTTCGGCGACGCCAACGGCGACGGGCGCCTCGACGACGCGGAGGCGAAGGCCGTGCTCGCCACCGCCACCGATCCGCGACCCGGGCTGTGCGACCACCTCGACGCGGACCCGCGCTTCGCCGCCAAGGACGGCAAGCCGTCGCTGCTCGAGCGCCTGGCCAAGCAATACCCGAAGCTTTCCGGCGCGCAGATCCGCCAGGTGGTGCAGAACGCCGTGGTCGCGGCAAAGGTGGAGTTCAGCGTCGAGTTCGACGACGCCGCGCGCCACGCCCGGGTGCGCAAGCGCTTCCTCGCGTCGGTGGGCTTCCGCAATGCGCTCATCCGTCTGCGCGGCATGACACGCTGACGCGCGACGCCGTGACGCACCCGGCGAAGCGCCGGATCCGTGCCCCTCGTCACGCGACCAGGCGGGGCGGGTAGCGGCCTGCGACCGATCGCGGGGGACCCGCGCCCGCTCACACGGACAGGTCGAGCGCGTGGAGCCACCACGCGACGACCTCGCGCGCGACGAACCACGGCATGCCGGCGAGCACGTGGCGCTCGCGCGCCGGGACGGTCACGGCATCGAGGTGCGCGCGCTGGAGCTCGAGCTTGATGCGCGGCAGATGGTAGGCATGGCTCACGGCGATCACGCGGCCGATGCCCTCGCGAACGGCGATGGCGCGCGCGTCGTCGACGCTGGCCTCGGTGCTCGTGCCGGCGCCGTCGAGCCGCAGCGCGGCATCGGGGACGCCCTCGGCGAGCGCGACGCCGCGCATCGCCTCGGGCTCGCTCACGGCGCCGTCGCCAGCGCCGCCCGACAGGATCAGCGTGTGCACGAGGCCTTGGCGATACAGGGCGCAGGCGGTCCGCACGCGGTCTTCGAGCGCTTGCGACGGCCGGCCGTCGGCGTAGGCGCGCGCACCGAAGACCAACGCCGCGTCCGCGGGCCGCCGGTAGTCGCTGCGGCCGAAGCAGAGCATCTGGGCGATCGGGAAGGTGAGGGCGCACGCGATCGCCGCGATCGCGACGCGCCGGCCCGCGCCGGTCCTCGTCGGGGCGCGGTGGTGGCGGAACGCGTCGGCGCGCGGGCAGGCGTCGGGGTGGGGGCGGGGTGCACGCCGCGCCACGCGCCACGCGACGACGGCGAGCGCGCCGGCGACGATCAGTGACAGCGGCAGCGGCGCGCCGGGATGAAAGCGTCCCGCGTGCCACAGCGCGTAGAAGGTCGCGCTGTCGTGGAGCGCAAGCGCGCCGAGCAGGGCGAGCACGACGAGCGTGGCGCGACGGCGCCAGCGCGCGGCGGCGGGTCGGAGCGCGAACGCGACGAGCAGCGCCGCCGCGACGGCGATCACCGGCAGGCGTAGCGCGCGCGGCAGCGGGCGCACGTCGACGCACCACACCGCGAGGTCGAGCGCGGGTCGGTGGCGCGCCGCCAGCGTCGCGAGCGCGAGCACGCCGCCGAGGAACAGGGAGATCCCGCGCGCCATCCGCCGACGACAACGCCCGGCCGGAGCGCGGGATTCCGCGCCGGACCGGCATCCTCCTCAGGGGTCGCCGACCTCGCTCGCGAGCGGGCTGATGGCGAACGCGGCGTTGATCAGCCCGACGTGGGAGTAGGTCTGCGGGAAATTGCCCCACTGCTCGCCGGTGGACGGATCCGAGATCCTCGCTGAGCAGACCGACGTGGTTGGCGTGAGCCAGCAGCTGCTCGGTCACTATCTCGGCCTCTGTGCGGAAGCCCAGCCGCGCCAGGGCCTCGGCGTACCAGAAGCCGCACACCGTGAACGTGCCGTGGGTGAGACCGATGCCGTCGTGATGCTTGTAGCGATGCAGGAGGTGGCCACCCGCGGCAAGCTGCCGGGCGATGTTGCGAACGTGGGACTCGGCGTTCGGCTGGCCGCGCCGCAGATAGCCCAGGTTGACCATCATCAGCAACGACGCGTCCGCGTTGTCGGTGTCGACGCTGTCGCCGTAGAAGCCGAGCTCCGGCCGCCAGCAGCGCTGCTCGATCAAGCCGCGGGCGCGCGACGCCAGGCCACGAGCCTGCGCCTGCAGATCGGCCTGATCCAGCCGCTCGCCGATGCGCGCCGCGACCACCGCGCCGACCCAGTGCATGAGCAGCGAGAACGTGTGCACGCGCTCGTCACCGCGGATCTCCCAGACGCCGGCGTCGGGCTGCTCGAGCGTGCCCTCGAGCCGATCGAGCAGACGCTGGACGAGCCGCTCGGTGCCGCCGGACAGGTGCTCGCCGAAGCGGATATCGAGGAAGATCGGCGCGATCGCGGCGATCATCTCGCCGTAGACGTCGTGCTGCTTCTGGCGCCAGGCGTCGTTGCCCGCGCGCACGGGCTGCTCGCCGCGGTAGCCGGCGAGGTGCTCGAGCACCGTCTCGTGCAGCTCGCGCTCGCCGCTGATGGCGTACACGGGCTGGAGATGCTCCGGCGATGCTTCCGCCAGGTTCTTGAGGAAGGCGACGAACGCTTCCATCTCGTCGAAGTGACCGATGCGGCGCATCGCGCGTAGCGTGAAATACGAGTCGCGGAGCCAGCAGTACCTGTAGTCCCAGTTCCGACCGGAACCGGGATATTCGGGGATGCTGGTGGTGGTCGCCGCGGCGATCGCGCCGGTGTCCTCGTACTGGTGGAGCTTGAGCGCGAGCGCCGAACGCAGCACCTCCTGCTGGAAGCGTCCGGGCAACGCCGTGTGCTTGACCCACGCCTCCCAGTAGCGCCGCGTGCGATCGAGGAAGCTCTCGCACGTCTCCTCGAGCGGCGCCTCGAGCGGCGCCCCCCAGGTCATGACGACGTAGGCGTCGCGTTCGAGCAGGAACGAGCGCGCCTCGTGGAGGTAGGTGAGGGGGACGTTGGTCGTCAGCCGCAGCTGCGCGCCGGGGATCGCCCACTGGATGTGGTTGCTCGCGAGGTACGCGCTGGGGCGGACGCGACCGTAGTCGTAGACCGGCTCGCAGCGGATGCGCACGAGCGGGTCGCCGGACAGGCGACGGATGCGCCGCACCAGCATCGTCGGCTTGTAGAAGCGCTCGTACTGACGGAAGCGCGGCGCGAAGTCCACCACCTCGAACGAGCCGGATCCGGCCGTGAACACCGTCCGCAGCACGTTCGTGTTCGGCATGTAGGCCTGCTCCGTCACGTAGTTTCCGCCGTCGGGCTCCACCGCGAAGTTGCCGCCGCGATCGGCGTCGAGCAGCGACCCGAACACGAAGCTCGAGTCCGCGCGGGGCCAGCACAACCAGACCACGCGCGCGTGATCGTCGATGAGTGCCTGATACGAGCAGTTGCCGACGAGGGCGAATCTCATCGTAGCCACCCTACACTACCGGTCACGCGGTTGCAGTGGTCGCGCGGCGTGTGCTAACCCGGCTGCAGGTCTGCAAGCGGAGTAGATGCATGAGCAAGCCGCGGCTGATCGTGGCATCCGCCCGACTGCCCGTGACCGTGTCGCGGCGCCACGAGGGTTGGGAAGTAACCCCGAGCACCGGGGGACTCGTGACGGCGCTGTCGGCGGTAGCCGGCCGGCGCAGCTTCACGTGGCTCGGCTGGCCGGGCACCAGCGTGCCGGACGCCGATCGCGCGGAGGTCACGCGCGAGCTCGCGCGGCACGGCAGCGTGCCGGTGTACGTCGGAAAGTCCGACGCCGACGGCTTCTACCTCGGCTTCTCCAACCTGGAGCTGTGGCCGCTGCTGCACGCGCTGACGGATCGCTCGGACTTCGATCTGTCCGGCTGGCGCGCGTACGAGAAGGTGAACGAGATGTTCGCCGAAGCGATCTGCCAGCAGGCCCGTCCCGGCGACGTCATCTGGATCCACGACTACCAGCTCGCGCTGGTGCCGGAGCTGGTGCGGCGGCGCGGCCTGGGCTGTCCAATAGGCTTCTTCCTCCACGTCCCGTTTCCGTCCGCCGAGACGTACCGCCGGCTACCCGTGCGCGAGCAGATCCTGCGCGGCATCCTCGGCGCCGATCTCGTCGGCTTCCACGTCTACGAGTACGTCAGCCACTTCCGCAACGCGTGCCTCCGGGTGCTCGGCCTGGAGTCGGAGCCGGAAGAGGTGCGCATCGGCTCGCGCCGGGTCCAGCTGGCCGCGCTGCCCATCGGTATCGACCCACAGGAGCTCGAGCAGATGGCCGCGAGCCCCGAGGCGCGCCAGGAGCTCGCGAGCCTGCAGGGCACGTACGCCGGCAAGAAGATCATCGTCGGCGTGGATCGGCTCGACTACACCAAGGGTATCCCGGAGAAGCTGCGCGCGTTCGAGGAGCTGCTGCGCGCGCACCCCCGCTGGCGGCACCGCGCCGTGTTGATCCAGATCGCGGCTCCGTCGCGTACCGACGTGGAAGAGTACCGGAAGCTCAAGCGCGAGGTGGACGAGCTGGTTGGACGCATCAACGGGCGCTTCGGCACGCCCAGCTCGATGCCCGTCATGTACGTGAACCAGAGCATGCCCCGGGCGCGGCTGGTCGGCCTGTACGAGGCGGCGGACGTGGCGTTGGTCACGCCGGTACGCGACGGCATGAATCTGGTCGCGCTCGAGTACGTGGCGGCGCGCGCGCAGCGGGCGGGAACGCTGATCCTGAGCGAGTTCGCCGGCGCCGCTCACTGCCTGCCGGGCGCCCGGCTCGTGAACCCCTACAACCTCACGCAGGTCGCCACAGCGCTGCGCGAGGGGCTCGAGCGCAGTCAACCGGATCGCGAGACGTTCCAGCACATGCTCGACTTCGTCCAGCACAACACGTCGATGCAGTGGGCCAACAACTTCCTCGACCGGCTCGAGGCGATCGACAGCGAGCCGCTGCTGCAGTCGACGTTCCTGCGCGTCTCGGAGCCGCCGCTGGAGGCGCGCGTCCGCGATGCCGACAAGCCGCTCGTTCTGCTGGACTATGACGGAACGTTGCGCTCCTACGTCGTCGATCCTCGCGAGGCGCACCCCGACGAACGCATCCTGTCCGTGCTGTCGGCGCTGGCGGAGGTCGCGGCCGTGTACGTCATCAGCGGGCGCAGCGCCGACGTGCTGGAGGCGTGGCTCGGCGAGCTGGACATCGGCCTGGTCAGCGAGCACGGGCTCGCGATCCGCGAGCCCGGCGGCGACTGGGAGCGGCGCCTGAACGTGAGTGGTGCAGCGATCCGACGGCTGGTGGGCCCGCTGTTCGAGGACTTCATGCAGCGGACCCCGGGCAGCACCATCGAGTACAAGGAAGCCGCCGTGGCCTGGCACTACCGTGCGGCGGATCCAGAGTTTGGCGCGTTCCAGGCCAACGAGCTGTTCGCGCTGCTCTCCGATACCCTCCGGCGCCGGCCGTACAACGCGATGCGCGGCGCGCGCGTCATCGAGGTACGGCACAACAGCGTCACGAAAGGCGCGGCGCTGCTGGACCTGCTGCAACGCCACCCCGACCACGACCTGTTGTTCTGCGCCGGGGACGACCGCACCGACGAGGACATGATGGAAGCGATCCCGCTGGCGTGGCGACCGCGCGCGATCACATGCTGGGTCGGTGCGCGCAACGCGCGTGCTGGATACTGGGTCGAGTCGAACATCGCATTGCTCGATCAACTCGCGCGCATGGCACGCGCCTGGGAGGGCCGGCGCGCTCGCACCGTGCGCGGGCGCAAGCCGCGCGGCGGCGCACGCTAGGCGTGCTAGAACGACTGGATGGGCGTCCTGCGCTTCCGCGTGCTCGGCTTTCCCGTCGAGATCCAACCGGGGTTCTGGTTGCTCGCGGCGTTCCTGGGGATGGACATCGCGAAGACGCCCGCGCAGTTCGCGGCGTGGGTCGCCGTGGTGCTCACGAGCTTCCTCGTCCACGAGCTCGGCCACGCGACGCTGGCGCGGAGCTTCGGACAGTCGCCGCGCATCGCGCTGTACATGATGGGCGGCGTCACCGCGTGGACGCCCACCCGCGAGATCGGACGCTGGCGGCGCATCGTGGTCACGCTGGCCGGACCGGGCGCCGGGTTCCTCCTGGGCGCCGCAGCCTGGGCCGGCACGCTGCTCGCCACGCGCGCGGATCACACGACCGGTCTGGGCTTGTTCGCGCTCCACTGGCTGCTGCTCGCGAACCTGTTCTGGAGCGCGTTGAACCTGGCGCCGGTGCTGCCGTTCGACGGCGGGCAGGTGATGGCCGCGGCGCTCGGTCCCGAGCGACGCAAGCTCGCCGCGTCGCTGTCGCTGGTGTTCGGTCTGGGACTCGCGTACTTCCTGTGGTCGCGCTACGGCTCGGTGTTCGGCGCGCTGATCTTCGCGTTCGGCGCCGTCTCGAGTTACTTCGCGATGCAGCGCGGCGCACCCGCGCCGCCGCCGCCGCAGGTGCTCGAGCAGGTGCTGGTACAAGCGCGCGCGGCGCTCGCGGCAGGCCAGCACGAGCAGGCGGCGGCGATGGCGCGCGCCGTCCACGCGGCGGCCAGCGACGCCGTGCTCGCGCGACAGGCGGCGGAGCTCGTGGCGTGGGCCGCGCTCGGACTCGGCGACGTCGCGGCGGCGCGCGCCGCGCTGCGCGACGCGCCGCCGCCGGTCGACCCGCTGGTCCAGGGCGCGGTCTCGGAGGCCGACGGTGATCTCGAGCGCGCGTCCGCGGTGCTGGCGGACGCGCGTGAGCACGGCGACACTCGACCGGAGCTGGCCGCGTTGCTGGTGAAGGCGCTGCTCGGCCGCGCACGTTTCGAGCAGGCCGCTCATGTCGCCGCCGATCTTGCCGGCAAGGTGCCGGACGATGAGCTGCGCGAGGTCGCCACGCAGGCGCTCCAGGGCGGCGCCGCGGCGCCGGCCGCCCAGCTCTGGTTGGCGCTGTTCGATCGCGAGCAGGAGCCGCGCGACGCGTGGGACGCCGCGCGCGCGCTGGCCCGGGCTGGCCAGCGCGGCGCGGCAATCGAGGCCCTGGCGCGCGCCGTCGGCGCCGGCGAAGCGCGGCCGGATCGCGCGCTCCGCGATCCGGACCTCGCGGAGCTGGCGGGCGATCCGCGCTTCGAGCACGTGCTGCGCGGCGACCCGCTGACGCCCTGAGCGGTTGCGCGTTACGCGCGCGGGCCCTACGCCGTATGGACCGGCATGGAGGCCGGTACGGAAGGTGCATCGTTGAAGCCCATGGTCCCCCCGGACGCGAGGAACTTGCGCACGTCGAGCCCGACGTCGCAGCATGGACCTCATGTGGGGAAACGTGGGATGACGCGCACGCTGCTCGCCGCGTTCCTGGGCAGCCTCGTGGTTCTCGCCGCATCGGCGGGCGCGCTCGACGTGTCCGCCGAAGGCCCGGACGCGATCCCCGTCCGGTCGGGCCCGGAATCGCCGGCGGTGACGGCGGCCGGCGCCGATCGGAACACTGTTACGGATCCGCCCATCGAGCGCTTCGTGCCGACGCCGGAGCAGGAGTACGACACCGCCGTCACGGGAACGCTTCCCGCCGAGCCGCCCAGTGGCGCGGTCCCCGCTACCGGCCCGACCTGCCCGAAGGACATGGTGCTGGTCGACGGCGACTACTGCACGGAGGTCCGGCACAGCTGCAAGCACTGGCTCGACGATCCGAAGCTGCCGTTCGCGCGCTGCGGCGAATACGACAAGCCCGCACGCTGCGTCGGCAAGCGCGTGCACATGCGCTACTGCATCGACAAGTACGAGTACACGCGACCCGGCGAGAGCCTGCCGATGAACTACTCGAGCTTCATGACCTCGAGCAAGACATGCAAGCAGCTCGGCAAGCGCGTGTGCACGGAGAGCGAATGGAATTTCGCCTGCGAAGGCGAGGAAATGCGTCCCTATCCCTACGGCTGGTCGCGCGAGCCGAAGTGCAACCAGGACCAGCCCGATCTGTACGAGTCGAACCCGCGCCGCCGCGTGCTAAAGGATCTGCGCCAGGCTTCCGGATCCAACCCGGAGTGCAAGAGCCCGTTCGGCGTCTACGACATGGCCGGCAACATGGACGAGCCGGTGCTGCGCGAGGAAGCCCGCTACGCCACCCCGTTCCGCAACGGGCTCAAGGGCGGGTGGTGGATGAGCGGTCGCAACCGCTGCCGCCCGGCGACGACCGCGCACGACGACTACTACTCGGACATCCAGGTGGGCGTGCGCTGCTGTGGGGATCTGCCCGGCGCGGCGTCCGGCGCCTCGGGCTGAAGCCGCGCAAGACCTGTGCTCGTGCAACGCGCGAGATCCAGTTAGCAAACATACGTATATAATCAGTAAATTCGTTCTTGCGCGGCCAGCGCGGCGCCCCCACCGGGCTCGCAAAGTTCGCGCCGCGCTCGTTTCTCCTTGCTTCCGGAGCGCGCTCACCCAAAAGTCGCGTCGTGCGCGCCGTCCGTGCAGCCGCCTTCGCGGCAGTGGGTACCCTTGTACTCGCCGCCTGCGACCGGGCGACCGTCTCCCCGCCACCGCTCCCGGCACCGGACGAGCAGGCCATGGTGGACGAAGTGAAGTCGCCGCCGGCGCTGGCAAACCTCGCGCCCACGTCGCTCGACCAGCCGAAGCCCGAGGAAACGCAGGCCTGCCCCGACGGCATGGTGCTCGTGGAGGGCAACTACTGCCCGGACGTGCGCCTGCACTGCCGGCACTACATGGACCCGCCGGGCCGCTACGAGGACTTCCGCTGCGCCGAGTACGCGCCCAGCACCTGCCTGTCGAAGGAGCGCGTGCCGATGCGCTTCTGCATCGACAAGTACGAGTACGTGGCGCCCGGCGACACGCTGCCGGAAAACCACCAGAGCTGGACCATGGCGGACAAGACCTGTCGCGGCCAAGGCAAGCGCACGTGCTGGGAGAGCGAGTACAACTTCGCCTGCGAGGGCGAAGATATGCGCCCGTATCCGTACGGCTGGAAGCGCGACACCACCGCCTGCAACGCCGACCACATCGACGTCGTCGACGATCACGGCAAGCTCAAGGACATGCGCGCGGCGCCCGGCGAGTACCCGCGTTGCGCGAGTCCCTTCGGCGTCATGGACCTCTCGGGCAACCTCGAGGAGTTCGTCAGCATCGATGGGACCACGCCGATCCGCCCCGCAATGAAGGGCGCCTATTGGCAGCCGAGCCGCAATTTCTGCAGGGCCGCGCAGACGGCGCACGACCGCTACTACAACGGCACCGAGACCGGCTTCCGTTGCTGCTCCGATCCCGGCAACCCGGGTTGAAGCCAGGCCCGTTTAGCAGTTAGCGATTAGCCATTAGCCCCGAGAAGCGCCAATCCGAGGCTGGGCCGCCTGGAGAACCACGGGCGTCGTTGGTGTGTGAACTGCGAAATGCTGGGCTAACAGCTATGGGCTATCAGGGATACTGACCGGGATCGGTCAGGCTCGCTGTCTCGTCGAGCCCCAGCATCAGGTTCATGTTCTGGATGGCTTGCCCGGCGCCGCCCTTGAGCAGATTGTCCAGCGCCGAGAAGCACGTGACGAGGCGCGTCGCGTCGTCGATCGGGCCGGTCACGACGCCGATCTCCGCGTAGTTCGAGCCGTGCACGGCGACGACCTCCGGCAACCGCTTGCGCGGCACGCGCACGAACGGCTCGCGCCGCGCGAACTCCTCGAACGCGCCGGCGATCTCCTCTTCGGTCGTGTCCGCCGGAACGCGGGCGAAGGACGTGGCGAAGATGCCGCGGGTCAGCGGCGCGCTCACCGGCACGAACGACAGCGCGAGCTCGCGGGCGCCGGCGGCGTTCAGCGTGTCTTCGATCTCCGGCGCGTGCGGGTGGGCGAGCGGACGATAGGTCCGGAGGTTGTTCGCGCGCGTGGGATGATGCGTGGTCGCGGTCGGCGTCACGCCGGCGCCGCTCGAGCCGGTGATGCCCACGGTCTCGACCGGCCCGCAGAGCAGCCCGACGCGCGCCAGCGGCAACAGCCCGAGCTCGATGGTCGTGGCGAAGCAGCCCGGCGACGCGACGTAGCGCGCGCCGCTGATGCGCTCCCGGTTCAGCTCGGGCAAGCCGTACACGAAGCGATCGAGCAGGTCCGGGCGAGGGTGCTTGCCGCCGTAGAAGCGCTCGTACGCGCTGGAGCGCTTCAAGCGGAACGCGCCGCTCATGTCGATGATGCGGGTTTCCTGGTCGAGCACCGCCTGCACGAGCTCCACGCTGGCCTGGTGCGGCAGCCCCATGAGCACGACGTCCACGCCCGACGCGGCTCGCTCCGGCGGCAGGTTCTCGAACACGAGGTCCGTCCGCCCTTCAAGGTGCGGGTGCGCCGAAGCCAGCGGCTCGCCCACGTGGTCCACCGCGCACACGCGCACCAGCTCCACGTCGGGATGGATCAACAGACGCCGGATCAGCTCCGCCCCCGCGAACCCGGATCCGCCGATGATGGCAGCCGTAAAGCGTTTCACGGCTCCGTCATACAACCTGCGTCAGGGGGTGCAAATGCCTGCCGCCGGGAGCGAGGGATTGCCGGTCCGGCGCGGAATCCCGCGGAACGCCGCGCGTTTCCTCGCCGCAACGGCACCACGCCACGAGACGCCCTTCTCCTATGCAAAGCCCGATCTCGTGCCGCCCGCCACGGCACGAGACGCCCTTCTCCTATGCAAAGCCCGATCTCGTGCCGCCCGCCACGGCACGAGACGGCCTTGTCCTGTGCAGAGCCCGATCTCGTGCCGCACGCCACGGCGCGAAGAGGCGTTGTCCCGACGTCGAGAGGCGTCCCGCCGGGCAGCGATGTCGCGAGACCGCACCGGCGTGCTGCGGGATTCCGCGCCGGTCCGGCATACCCGCCACGCGGATCACGCGTCAGTTGTCGTGGCCGGAGAGCTTGATCGGGATCCAGAGCGTTCGCATCTTCACGAGGTCGCCGCGGCGCGTATAGCCGGCCAGACCGTAGAGCACGTTCCACCAGTGGCCGTCGGGCGTCTCGCCGTAGGAGAACACGGGGAAGATGTGGATCTCCCAGTCGAGGCCGTCTTTCAGCTGCTTCGAGTGGTAGTAGACGTTGCCGACGAGCTGGCTGACCTCGTGGCGATCGCTGAAGCGCCAGTACACGGGGAAGCCCACCGTGGAGCGCGACTCGCGGCCGACGAAGTCCCAGAAGAACGGCGCGATGACGGTGTGCGAGCTGTTGCCGTTGCGACCGAGGAAGACGAATCGGGTTGATGTCCGTCTCCCAGCCGCGAAGATCGTGCGAGTGGCGGAAGAACGGCGTGATCCACGTCGTCTCGCTGATGCCGTAGCGCTCGAAGTGGCCCCAGAACGGGAAGAACGCCTGGTTCGACTCGCGCGGGCTGGTGCGCGAGTAGAGGAACGGAAACAACAGCTGCTCGTCGAGCCCGATGTCCGGATCGCGGTAGTGCCAGTAGAAGGGCGTGATCATGTCGAGCTGCGTGCGCCCGCGGTAGCGCGCGTAGCCCCAGGTCACGAACGTGCTCTCGCCGTGCTGGCCGTGACCGAGCAGGAACAGCGGGTTGACGAACAGCCACGCCTTGTCGTGCCAGCCGTAGTGGAAGAACGGCAGCACGGTGGTGTGACGCTCGTTCTTGCCCCAGATGCTCCAGTACAGCGGCAGAAGGTGGAACATGTCCCGCTTCTGCGTGTGCTCGCGGTAGTACGGCCCCCAGATGTTCGTCCAGGAGAGGTCCTTGTCGTCGTACCGGTAGTAGTGCAGGAGCGGCGGGATGACCTCGTACTTCGTCTGCTCGTTTTGCCCGTAGAAGTACAGCGGCGCGATGCCGAAATCGATGTCGTCGGCGGTGCGCGCGTCGCAGTGCTCGCCGCCCTTCCACGAGCAGAACATCGGACCGACGAGGTTGAAGCCGCCCTTCGCGTCGGTGTGCGTGTACGTGAGCAGCGGCGGGATCAGCGTGTAGCCGCCGTGCTTGCGCTTGCCGGTGAAGTAGAGCGGCGCGAGCCAGTTGTCGCGCTCGCCCGGCGCGACGCGGTTGACGAACGGTCCCAGGATCGTCGTGCGCGATCCCTCGGCCGGATTGCGCAGGTTCCAGAACAGCGGGAACAGGACGTCGTCGGCGTGGGTCGGGCTGCGGCGGTTGTAGTAGAGGCCGCCGAACAGCGACGCGCGATCGGTCTTCGTCGGGTCGGTGAGCGCGGGCATCTTGCGCTCCGCCCACACCGGGAACGCGATGCGCAGGCGATAGCCGCCGCTCTCTTCCTCGTAGTACGGGCCGTAGAACTTCCGCACCGTCGTCGGCGCGCGCCCCTGCTCCTCCTCGTCGAGCTGGACGTCGGTGCCGATGCGCTTCTTGACCTTCTTCTTGATGTGGGTCGGATCCGCGGGCAGCGACGGCTCGCTCCCGGGCGGCACCAGCGTGTCGCCGGCGCCCGATGCGGCGTGTAGCTCCGGCGCTCCGGGTGGGGGTTTGGCCGGCGCGGAACCGCTCTTGGTGGGCGGCGCTTGCTGCATCGGCTGCATGCCGGGCCCGAACGGGTCCTGCGCCCACGCGTTCGCTGCGACGAGCAGCGACACCAGCACCACGGCGCCGGCGCCGAGAGCGCGCTTCGGGTGGCTCAAGCGTGGCCCCCGCTCTCGGCCATCAGACGGTCGCGCACGGCCTGCGCGGCCTGGTCGCGGGGCAGATCCTCCTGGGAGTGCTGCGCGAGATCCTTGATCTGCACCTGGCCGCGGTCGAGCTCGGCGTCGCCGATCAGCAGCGCGAGCCGCGCGCCCATGGCGTCGGCGCGGCGCAGCATGCTCTTGACCGAGTTGCCGCGACCGTCGAGCTCCGCGCGTACGCCGAGCACGCGGAGTTCCCGCGCCAGCACCAGCGACTCGCGCGCCGCGCGCGCGCCGATCGGCGCGAGGTACGCGAACGGCGCCGCCTCCGCTGGCTGATCGCCCATCGCGAGCAGGATGCGCTCCAGGCCCATGGCGAAGCCGATGGCCGGCACCGACGGACCACCGAGCTCGGCGATCATGTTGTCGTAGCGCCCGCCGCCGGCGATGGTGTTCTGCGCGCCGAGCTCGCCCGAGGTCGTCTTTATCTCGAACAGCGTGCGCGTGTAGTAGTCGAGCCCGCGCACCAGCGACGGATCGACCTTGTACGGCGTACCGAGGGCGTCGAGGGCGGCCAGCAGCGCGTCCCAGTGCTGGCGATCCGCGTCATCCAGCGCGTCCAGCACGGCGGGGGCGCCCTGGACCGCTTCACGGTCGCGCGGATCCTTCGAGTCGAGGATGCGCAGCGGGTTCACGTCGAGGCGCGCGCGCGCGTGATCGCTGAGCCGGTCGGCGCGCGGCCGGAGGAACTCCGTCAGCGCGGCGCGGTAGCGCTCGCGCGACGCCGGCCCGCCGATGGAACCGACGCACACTTCAAGCTCCGGGATCCCGAGCTCGCGGAACAGGCCGCACAGCATCTCGATCAGCTCGGCGTCGCACACCGGCCCGGGGTCGCCGAAGATCTCGCAGCCGGCCTGGAAGAACTGGCGATAGCGTCCGCGCTGGGGTCGCTCCGCGCGGAACATCGGCCCCAGGTAGTACCACCGGCTGACGGGCTCCCGCGCCTGGACCTTGTTTTCCACATAAGCGCGCGCCGCGCCGGCCGTGCCTTCGGGCCGGAGCGTCAGCGACTCGTCGTGGCGCTGGAAGGTGAACATCTCCTTCTCGACCACGTCGGTGGTATCGCCGATCGAGCGCACGAACAGCTCCGTCTGCTCGATCAGCGGCGTCCGCACTTCCGCGTAACCGTGCAGCTCCGCGGTGCGACGGAAGGCGGCCTCCAGGCGGTGCCAGCGCCCGACCTCCTCGGGGAGGATGTCGTTCATCCCCTTGACGCGGCGAAACTGCATGTCGTTTTCCCGAGGCGGCACGCGGCTCAAGACGCGCCGACCGGCTTATGCTCGGAGCACGAGGTCGGGTCAAGCTCGGATACCACGCCGGGGCCGCGCGAAGCCGGGCTTCGTGGTAGATGCGGGAAAAGCATGCGCGCTGCGGGAATCGACCTGGGAAAGGTGCGCGTGGGCCTGGCGGTGGCCGACGAGCTCGGGCTGCTCGCGCACCCGCGGCCGTTCCTCGACGGCCGGGATCCCGGCCGCGTGGTCGAAGCGCTCGCGCGCCTGGCCAGCGACGAGCAGATCGACGTGTTCGTCGTCGGGCTGCCGCGCACGCTGGCCGGGACCGAGGGGCCGCCCGCGCGCCGCGCCCGGCGCTTCGCCCAGCGGCTGGCGACGCGGACGGGCGCCCAGGTGGAGCTCGTCGACGAGCGGCTCACGACGCGCGAGGCGCACGCGCGGCTGCGCGCGCAGGGGCTCGACGCGCGCAAGGCCCGCCAGCGCGTGGACAGCGCCGCCGCGGCGCTGCTGCTGCAGAGCTGGCTCGACGCACGGAAACCGCCGCCATCGTGACCCGGAAGAAGCGCGCCTCCACGCCCCGTCGCCCTCCGGCCAAGCGCCGCGCCGCGACCGCGCGCGCCGCGCCCACCCGGGCCACGCCCCGCCGCGCGCGCCCCGGGCGCCGGCGAGCGCTCGCCATCGCCGCCGCGGTGATCGCCCCGTTCGTGCTCGCGATCGGCTCGCTACTCGTCTGGGCGGTGCTGCCTGGGCCGGGCAGCGGCCGGCGCGTCGCCCTCGAGCTCGCGGCGGGGCAGGATCGCCGGCAGATCGCCGATCAGCTCACCGCGGCCGGTCTGGTCGCGAGCCCGCGTCTGCTGTCGGCGTATCTCGCGCTACTGCGGCCATCGCTCGCGCTCGAGCCGGGCCCGCACCTGCTCGAAGATTCGCTCTCACCGCGCGATCTGGTGCGCTACCTCGCGCGCCTGCAGCGCCCGGTCGAGCGCGTGACGATTCCGGAAGGCTGGAACCGGCTGCAGATCGGCGAGCGTCTGGAGCAGTCGGGCGTGTGCAGCGCCCGCGCGTTCCAGCGCGCCGCCACCGATCCGGCGCTGCTCGCGCGCCTGTCGATCCGCGGCGAGAGCGCCGAGGGCTACCTGTTTCCGGCGACCTACGCGCTGCGCCGCGACAGCACGCCGGCGAGCGTCGTGACCACGATGGCGCGGCAGGCGCGCCGCAGGCTGCTGCGCCTGGACAAGCAACACGGTGGCGCCCTCGCACGCTACGTCGCCGAGCGCGGCTGGGGCGAGCACGCCGTGCTCACGCTCGCGTCCATCGTCGAGAAGGAAGCCGGGCATCACGACGAGGGTCCGACCATCGCCAGCGTGTACCTGAACCGGCTCGACGACCCGACGTTCCGCCCCGCGCGCACGCTCCAGGCCGATCCCACCGCGGGCTACGGCTGCGCCGTCGAGCCCGCCGCCGCGCCGAGCTGCGCGGGCTACACCGGCCACATCACGCCGGCGATGCTGCGCGACGCGGCCAACCGCTACAACACGTACCGCCACCCGGGCCTCCCGCCCGGTCCCATCGCCAACCCCGGCGCGGCCGCGATCGAGGCCGTGCTCGCGCCGGCGCACACCGACTACCTCTTCTTCGTCGCGACGGGCGGCGGACGCCACACCTTCAGCCGCACCCTGGAGGAGCACCAGGCCGCGATCGACGGCGCGCGCTCCAACAAGTAGCTACGCCGCCGCGCGGACGGCGTAGCGACGCCTTGGTTCCGCGCCGGACCGGCAACAACCAGAAATCGTTGCGCGCTGTCGGCAGGGACGAGACACCTTCCCGTCGCGCACGTCCGGCGGTATGCCGCCGGCATGGATGCCTACGACGCAGCGATGAAGACGGTCCGGTTCCTGTCGGTAGACGCGGTCCAGAAGGCGAACAGCGGTCACCCAGGAACGCCGATGGCGCTCGCGGGCATCACCGTCGACCTCTTCACGCGCTATCTCCGGTATAACCCCGCCGATCCAGCGTGGCCGAACCGCGACCGCTTCGTGCTGTCGTGCGGGCACGCGTCGATGCTGCTCTACTCGACGCTGCACCTGGCCGGCTACGACCTGTCGCTCGAGCAGCTGAAGCAGTTCCGGCAGTGGGGCTCGAAGACGCCGGGGCATCCCGAGGTGCACCACACCCCGGGCGTGGAGACCACGACCGGACCGCTCGGACAAGGCGTGGGCAACGCCATCGGCCTGGCGCTCGCCGGCAAGATGGCGGCCGCGCGCCTGGGCGACGAGCTGATCGACTACCGCGTGTTCGCGCTGTGCTCGGATGGCGACCTGATGGAAGGCGTCAGCGCCGAGGCGTCGAGCATCGCGGGACACCTGGGCCTCGACAACCTGGTGATGGTGTACGACGACAACCACATCACGATCGACGGCAACACCGCGATCTCGTTCACCGAGGACGTCGGCAAGCGCTACGAGGCCTACGGCTGGTTCGTCCAGCACGTGGACGGCCACGAGCCGGCACAAGTGCGGGCGGCGCTCGACAAGGCGGTGGCGGAGAGCGAACGGCCGAGCTTGATCGTCGCGCGCACGCACATCGCCATCGGCTCGCCGCACAAGCAGGACACGTCGGGCGCGCACGGCTCGCCCCTCGGTCAGGAAGAGATCGACCTCACGAAGCAGGCGGCGGACTGGCCGCTCGAGCCGTTCTACGTGCCCGCGGAGGCGCGCGCGCTGTTCGACGAGCGCCGTCGGCAGAACCTTCCCGTGTACGAGGCGTGGCAGAAGCGGGCGGCCGCGCTCGAGGGCGACCGCAAGCGGACGTACGACCAGCTGACGTCCCGCGCGGTGCCCGCGGACCTGTTCGAGCAGCTGGTCGCCGCCGCCGATCCCGGCAAGACGGACGCGACGCGCTCGCTCGCCGCCGCCATCGAGCAGAAGGTCGCCGCCCTCGTTCCGTCGCTGGTGGGCGGCGCTGCCGACCTGGCCGAGAGCACGAAGACGACGGTGAAGGGCGGGGGAGACGTGCAGCGCGGCGAGTACGCCGGGCGGAACCTGCACTTCGGCATCCGCGAGCACGGCATGGGCGCGATCCTGAACGGCATGTCGCTGTCCGGGTTCTTCATCCCGTTCGGCTCCACGTTCCTGATCTTCAGCGACTACATGCGCCCCAGCGTGCGCCTGGCGGCGCTGATGGGGCAGCAGGTGCTGTTCGTGTACACGCACGATTCGGTTTTCCTCGGCGAGGACGGCCCGACGCACCAGTCGATCGAGCAGCTCGGCTCGCTCCGGCTGATCCCGAACCTCGACGTGGTACGGCCGGCGGACTCGCTGGAGTGCGCCGCGGCGTGGGCCCACGCGCTCGCGCGCCGCGACGGCCCCACGGCGTTCGCGCTGTCGCGCCAGAAGCTGCCGCCGATCGCGCGCGGCGCCGGCTTCAAGCCCGAGCAGATGCAGAAGGGTGCGTACATCGTCGCCGACGTTGCCGATCCCGAGCTCGTCCTGATCGCGACCGGCAGCGAGACGCACGTCGCCGTCGCGGCGCAGAAGTTGCTGGCCGCGAAGGGCAAGCGCGTGCGCGTCGTGAGCGCCTGGTGCTGGGAAGCGTTCGCGCGCTTGCCGCAGGCCGACCAGGACGCCGTGCTCGGCACGGGCGTCCGGCGCGCGACGTTCGAGGCCGGTCGCAGCACGGCGTGGCGCGGCGTCGCAGGGCTCGACGGCATCTGCATCGGCATCGACCGCTTCGGCGCGTCCGCGCCCGCCGAGCGCATCGCCGAGGAGTTCGGCCTCACCGCCGACAAGGTCGCCGAGCGCATCCTGGCCGCGCTGTAAATCCTTTGCGCGATCGGCGCCGCGGGGAGACAATCACATTGTCGCGATGCCGCTGCCGATGGTCCTGGTTCCGCACCCTCACGTGCGCGTCGATCTGAACGTGCTCGGCGGTAGCCCGCACGTCGCCGACTCGCGCGTGCCGGTGCGTCGCTTGTGGGGCTTCTACCGGACCGGCACCTCGGCGGAGAAGTTGCTCAAGCGCTTCCCGCAACTGCCCCCCGCCGCGGTGTTCGACGCGCTCGCGTTCGCGTTCGACAATCCCGAGGTGATCGAGGCGGACATCGCCCGCGAACAGGACATGCTGAAGCGCGCCAGTCAGCGTGGCCCGGCGCGCCCCCGGGGCCCCGAGCAGATCGAGCTTCCGTTCCAGCGCCAGGCCGCTCCGGCGCGGCGGAGCGCGGGCCGCGCCGGCCGGCAGCGCGGCGGAAGCGGAAGCTGAGAAAACGCGCGTAATCGCGCGACTCTCCGGGCATTATCGCCATGGGCGTCATCCAGCGCCCGAAAAATCCTTTACAGCGCCTGGAAATAGAGCGAGAAGCGGCGCGCGAGCCGGTCCGTGGAAACCGACCGGCAGGGCGCACGGATCACGCGGAACTAAAGATACGGATACCGTTTAAGAGGGCGTATCGGTTCGTCGACGGGTGACCCCTTGCGGGGTTCTCAAGCCGGCGAGCCGGGTGTAGCGTGCACCGCCGTTGCGCCCCGGATTGGGCTTGAGGAGGTTATCGGAGATGGTCGCGAATCGTTGGCGGAAGGTGTCAGGTCCCGTTCTTGGCGTAGTTGCGCTGGCAGCGGTGCCGATGTTGGTCGATTGCGGTGGCTTGCCGAAGGTTCCGGGCGTCCCGAACGTTCCGGGCATGCCGGGGAACTGCCCCGACATGGCGGACGCGAGCGCGGTCGCGAACTTCGACTGGCAGAAGGAATTCAAGCTCGACGCAGAGGTGTCGGGCAAGCTCAAGGGCGGCCTCCAGGCGGCCATCGAGCTCAAGGGCCTGGCGGCTCAGATCGACGGCGAGCTGAAGACCGCCTGCAACAAGCTGTCCGGTGATCTCGGCGGCAAGGAAGGCGCGGACGGGCCGACGGCGTGCAAGGCAGCGATCGACGCCATGGGCGCGGTCAAGGCCAAGATGGGCGCTTCGGCGAAGATCAGCCTGGCCATCCAGCCTCCGGTCTGCTCGGCGTCGATGGACGCTGCGGCGGATTGCGCCGGCAGCTGCGACGCCAGCGCGACGGGCGGCAAGGCCGAGGTCAAGTGCGAAGGCGGCGAGATCTCGGGTGAGTGCGGCGCCAAGTGCGAAGGCTCCTGCAACGTCGAGGCCGGCGCCAAGTGCGAAGGCACCTGCAACGGCGCCTGTGACGCGGGCTTCAGCGGCACCTGCAACGGCACCTGCGACGGCAAGTGCGACGGCAAGGACAGCAAGGGCGCCTGCAAGGGCAAGTGCGACGGCAAGTGCGACGTCAGCGGTGGCGGCACCTGCACCGGCTCCTGCAAGGGCGACTGCAAGCTCAAGGCCGGCGCGGAGTGCAAGGGCTCCTGCTCGGGCAAGTGCTCGGTCGAGATGAAGGCCCCGAAGTGCTCCGGCACCGTGGAGCCTCCGAAGGTCAGCGCGGAGTGCAAGGCGCATTGCGACGCCAAGCTCAACGCGAGCGCGACCTGCACCCCGGCGCGCGTGTCGCTGAACATCACCGGCTCCGCGGACGCCGCGGCGCAGGCGAAGTTCAAGTCGGCCGTCGAGGCCAACCTGCCGGCGATCCTCAAGGTCGCGATCGGCATGAAGGACAAGCTCGAGGGCGTGGCGGCGAGCGTGAAGGGCGTCGTTGACGGCCTCCAGGGCACCGTCTAGGGCGCCGTCTCGGGCGGTCCGGCGGTGGCTGCGGCTCTGACGGCTTGCGTGGCGGCTCCCTTCAAGGGTGCCTTCGACGCGGCTGCCAGCGTCAAGGCCAACGTGAACGTGTCGGTCGACGTCAAGGCGAGCGCCTCGGCGAGCGGCAGCGGCAGCGGCAAGGCCGGCTGAGCTAGACACGCGCGATAGAACGCACCTCGGGCGCGGCGCTCCTCACGGAGCCCGCGCCCGAAGTGTTTTGTGGCGGTGGGAGCGGCGTTACGCGCGGCGCGCGTCGATCTCGGCCAGCAGCGCCTTGCTCTCGACGCTGCCGAACACGGCGCTCAGCTCTTCGGCCCCGGGCACGGGGCGCGGCGGGGTCTGACGCCGCGCCGCCAGGCAGCGCGCCGCGGCTTCCGCGCAGCGGCGGCGGAACGCTTCGTCGCTCTCCGCCTTGGCGACCAGCGCGGCGTGCACGCGCTCGGCCAGATCCGCGTCGCTGCACACGAGCAGTGCGTCGCAGCCCGCGCGCACCGCGGCGACGGCGGCCGAGCCCGGTTCGAGCTTCGACAGCGCCTTCATCTCGAGATCGTCGCTGAACAGCACACCGCGGAAGCCGAGCTCGGTGCGGAGCAGCGTGGTGCAGATGGCGCGGCTCAGCGTCGCCGGCACGCCGGGGTCGAGATCGCTGTACACGACGTGCGCGCTCATCAGCGCGGCGACGCCGCCGTGGCTGGCGGCGCGGAAGGGCGGGAGCTCCGTCTCGTCCAGGCGCTCCTTCGTGCGCGCGACGACCGGCAGCTCCAGGTGGCTGTCCTTGTTCGTGTCGCCGTGCCCCGGGAAGTGCTTGCCGCACGCGAGCACGCCGCTCTCCTGCAAGCCGGCGATGAACGCGCGCCCCAGCCGCGCCACCGTGTCGGCGTCGCTGCCGAACGCCCGATCGCCGATGATCGGGTTCTTCGGGTTGCTGTCCACGTCGAGCACGGGCGCGAAATCGATGTTGAAGCCGATCGCCGCGAGCTCGCGCGCGACCGCCGTGGCCGCGCGCTTGACCAGCGCCGGATCGCCGATCTCGCCGAGCACGCGCATCGGCGGCAGCTTGAGCGCCGGCGCCGGCAACCGCGCCACCCGGCCGCCCTCCTGATCGACGCCGATGAACGGCGGCAGGTCGTCCGGCGACGCGTCGAGCGTCGCGCTGCACAGCTCGTGCGCCACCTCCACGCTCGGCAGGTTGCGCTTGAACAGGATCACGCCCCCGCGGGTGCCGGCGGCCAGAGCCGCCGCCAGCGGGGCCGGCAGCTCCGTGCCCGGGAACCCGACGACCAGCAGCTGCCCACACAGCTGCGCAAGCTCGAGCTCGATGCCCATCGCGGCGACGATAGCCCCGACGCGCCGCGAACCAAAACCGCCCCCTGACCACCACACCGCCGCGGACGACGATCGCCTGGTTTGCCGGCCCGGCGCGGAATCCCATGGACCGGGGCGAGTTGACCGATCGGTCAAAGCGACCGCCTGCGCGGGATACCGCGCCGGACCGGCAGCCTCCTTGAACGCGATCAGGCCTGGCGGCTCAGGCTTGGCGGGCGAGCGCCTGGGCCGGGTCCGTGCGTGCGGCGCGGCGCGCCGGACCCAGCGCGCCGATCAGGGCGAAGACGGCGGCGAAGCCCACGGCCAGCGCCCACAGCCACGCCGGGAAGACGAAGAAGCTGTCGGGCTTGAACGGGAAGTCCGGCAGATCGGTGGCGGCGCGCCAGTCGGCGACGAGCGCGAGGCCGCGGGCGATCACCGCGCCGACAGCGCCCGAGAGCGCGCCGATCGCGAGCGCCAGCGCGAGCATCCACGCGCGCATGTCCGCGGCGCTCGCGCCGAGTGCGCGGTAGAGGCCGATCTCGCGCTCGCGCTCGGTCACGAGCACGCGCAGCGTGTGGGCGATGTTGAGCGCGGCGACCAGCAGGATCACCGCCGCCACCAGCACCAGCAACGCGAGCACGCCGGTGATCAGCACGCTGACGTCACGGGCGCGCGTGTCGTGCGGCACGAGACCGTAGCGGCCCGCCGCCGCGATCACGCCGCTGGCATCGCCGGCGCTGCCGACCCGCACGACCACGCTGGAGAAATGCGACGCCGCCGTCTCGCCGGCGTACTCCCTGTTCCAGCGGCGCACGACCGCGAGCGGCAAGGTGGCGCCCAGATCGATCGCCTTGGGCGAGATGCCGACGACGCGCACCTTGACGGAGCGCTGCTCGCCCTGGCGGGCCACGCCGAGCAACGAGTTGCCGAGACCCATCGTGAAGGTGACGCCGCTGGCGCGCTTGATCAGCGCGCCGGCCACCGGCGGCAGGCCGTGGGACGGCGCGATCGCGTGATCGAACAGCTCGACCAGGTAGTGGCTGACGAGCGCGGGCACGGGATCGCTGCACTGGCCCGCGGCTTCGCCGCTCGGCTTCTCGCAGTACTGGCTGGCCTTGCAGTCGGCGTCCGCGTGGCATGCGGGGCCGGGATGCTCGAGCGGATCGCGGAATCTGTCACGCAGCTCGGGGCGCACCAGCTTCGGCGAGATGCCGTCGCCGATCATCTCGTGCGTGCCGACCTCGCGTCCGAGCAGCTCCTGACCGCCGTGCGCGGTGGACGGAAAACGGAAGCGGAGCTTGGGATACACCTCCGCGACGCCGGGCAGCTTCGACAGCTCGGCGATGGTCGCCTGGTCGATCCCGGTCGGGCTCCTGCGCACCGCCCAGTAGCGACAGCAGCCCGGCCGGGCTCTGGACCGGCTCGAGCTCGACCTGATCGATGGGGAAGACGTCGCCGAGCAGCACCCGGCGCGCGCCGAGCCCAAGCGCGAGGAAGAACACCAGCGCGGCGATGCCCACGGCGATGCCGAACCCGGCGGTCGCGAGCGGGCCGCGCGTGCGCCCGAGATCGCGCCGGACCATGCGCGCGAGCTGGCCGGTCTTCACGCGCGCTCCCCCGGCGCGCCGAGGCGGCCGTCGATCATCTCGAAGCTGCGGTCGGCGATGCGCTCCAGGCGCTCCTCGTGGGTCACGACGACGAGCGTCGCGCCGAGATCGGCGTGGAGCGACGCGAACAGATCGATGATCTGCTCGCCAGTGGCGCGGTCCAGGTTGCCCGTGGGCTCGTCGCACAGCAAGAGCTCGGGCCCGCGCAGAAGCGCCCGCGCGATGGCGACGCGCTGACGCTGACCGCCGGACAGCTCGCCTGGCATGGCCGAGGCGCGGTCGGCGAGCCCGACGCGCTCCAGCATCTCGCTGCCGCGCCTGACGGCCTCCGCGGCGTCGAACGGCTCATCGGCGAACAGGTTCGGCGCGGTCACGTTGTCGATCACGTCGAGGTGCGGCAGCAGGTGGAAGGACTGGAACACGAAGCCGATGCGGCGGCCGCGCAGGCGCGACAGCTCGCGGTCGCTCATCGAAGCGATGTCGCGACCGAACAGGCTCACGCTTCCGGAAAAATCACGATCCAGCCCGCCCATCAGCGCCAGCAGCGTGCTCTTGCCGGAGCCGCTCGGCCCGAGCACGAGCACGACCTCGCCCGGCGCGACCTCCAGCGAGACGCCATCCACGGCCTTGCGCGCCGCCGCTCCGGCGCCGAAGACCCGGGTCGCGTCCTTGGCCGAGATTACCGGCTCGACGCTCACGCCACGACGCCCAGATCCCGGCGTGCCGCGTCGGCCATGTCGCGGACGATCACCTCGAGCAGCTTCGCGTCGGGGCCTTCCACCATGAAACGCAGCTTGGGCTCGGTGCCGCTCCAGCGCACCAGCACGCGACCCGCCTTGCCGAGCTTCTTCTCCACCTGCAGGATGCGCCGGCTGAGCTCGCGCATCTCCTCGATCGGCCGGCGAGCGGGGAGTCGCAAGCTGGACAGCAGCTGCGGCACGCGCTCCATGACCCGCGAGAGCTCGCCCAGAGGCCGCTCCTCCGACGCCATGATGGCCAGCGTCTGCAAGGCGGCGACCACGCCGTCCCCGGTGGTGGCGTGGTCGAGGAAGATCAGATGGCCGGACTGCTCGCCGCCGAAATTGTAGCCCCGGCGCCGCATCTCCTCGACCACGTAGCGGTCACCGACCGCCGTCCGGACGAGCTTGCCGCCGGAGGCGTTGAGCGCGCGCTCGAGCCCCATGTTGCTCATGACCGTGGCCACGACGGTGCGCTTGGCGAGGCGCTTCTGCTTGATCAAGCGCATCCCGCACATGGCCATCAAGGTGTCGCCGTCGACGATGTTGCCGTGCTCGTCCGCGATGATCACGCGGTCGGCGTCGCCGTCCAGCGCCACGCCGATGTGCGCGTGGCGCTTCTTGACCTCCTTGATCATGTGCTCGGGGAAGAGCGCGCCGCAGCTCTTGTTGATGTTCACGCCGTTCGGGCGGACGCCAATCGGGATCACCTCCGCGCCGAGCTCGGCGAACACCGCCGGCGCGACGCGGTAGGCGGCGCCGTGCGCCGCGTCGACCACCACGCGCAGGCCCTTGAGCGTGAGCTCGCGGGGGAAGGTGCTCTTCGCGTACACGATGTAGCGGCCGGTCGCGTCGTCCAGGCGCTCGGCGCGCCCGACGCTGGACCCGGTGGCGCTCTGCGACTCGAGCCGCGGGTCATCGAGCAGCGCCTCGATCTCGGCTTCCTCCGCGTCGGGGAGCTTGAAGCCATCGGGCCCGAAGATCTTGATGCCGTTGTCGGCGAACGGGTTGTGGCTGGCGCTGATCACCACGCCCGCGTCCGCCCGCATGCTCTGCGTCAGGTTGGCGACGGCCGGCGTGGGGATGGGTCCGCTCAAGAGCACGCGACCGCCCATGGCGCAGATGCCGGCGGCGAGCGCCGTCTCCAGCATGTAGCCCGAGAGCCGCGTGTCCTTCCCGATGACGATGCGCGGGGCGTGGGTCTTGCCGCGCCGCGCCACCAGCGCCACGGCGCGACCGAGCCTGAGCGCCAGCTCGGGCGTCATCGGGGGAACGTTGGCACGGCCGCGGATGCCGTCGGTGCCGAAGAGATTTCGCTCTGTCACGGTTTCCTCAATCGCGGAAGTTCTCGAACGCCAGGTCCAGCTCCAGCGCTTCGGCGCCGCGCAGCAGCTGGATCGCCTGCTGCAGGTCGTCGCGCTTCTTGCCGGTCACGCGCACCGCGTCGCCCTGGATCGACGCCTGCACCTTGAGCTTCGAGTCCTTGACAAGCTTGACGATCTCGCGCGCCTTGTCTGTCTCGATGCCCTCTTTCACCTTGATCAACAGGCGCGTCGAGCCCTTCGGGCCCGGCTCGGGCTTCTGTTCGTCGAGGTGCTTGAGGCTGACCTTGCGACGCACGAGCTTCTGCTGCAGGACGTCGTAGGCCGCGCGTGCGCGCTCCTCGGCGTTGGAGCGGATCACGATGCCGTCATCGGTCTTCTCGAGGGACGTCTCGGTGCCCTTGAAGTCGAAGCGCTGGCCCACCTCGCGCTGGGCCTGGTCGAGGGCGTTCGCGACCTCCGCCCAGCTCACCGTGGATACGACGTCGAAGGAAGGCATGCGCGCTCCGTGGTCTACAGGTCGATCGGTGGATCGGTCTCGAGCCCGAGCAGCAGAGCGCGCGCCGCGCCGACCAGGAACGTCGAGCCGGTCACCACGACCAGCCCGCGCGAGCCGATGACGGTGCGCGCGCGGGTCAACGCGTCGGCGATGTCCGTCGCGACTTCGCCTTCGAACTCCGCGGCCATCTCCGCCGGGTCGACGGCCTTGCTGATGGGCGGCGCGACGAACACGCGATGGCCCGCCACCGACTCCAGCCGCTTGAGCATGGACTTCCAGTTCTTTCCCGTTGATCGCGCCGAACACGAGCACCACGTCGCGCCGCGACTCGATCTCGCTGACCACGCTCGGATCGAGCACGTGCGAGAGCGCGACGGCGCCGTCGGGGTTGTGCGCGCAGTCGAGCAGGGTGAGCTCCTGACCGCTGCGGTGCAGCAGCTCGTTCCGTCCAGGCCAGCTCGTGGACTCCACGCCGCGCGCCATCGCCTCCGGCGCCAGACCCGAGCTCGCGTCCGATGCTGACGGCGACGGCGAGGTTCGAGCCGATCATCGCGATCCGCGGGTAGGCGAGGGGCGCGCCCGCGATCGGCTCGGGGCTGCCCAGCGGGACCAGCCGCGCGCCGACCTCCTCCACCCGTTTCTCGACCACGGCGACGGCGTCCGGATGCAGCTTGCCGACGATCACCGCCGAGCCCGCCTTGATGATGCCGGCCTTCTCGTAGGCGATCTTGGCGAGCGTGTCGCCGAGCTCCGCGACGTGATCGAACGAGATGCGCGTGATCGCCGCCACGCGCGGCGGAGGAATCACGTTGGTGGCGTCGAAGCGACCGCCGAGGCCGACCTCCAACACCGCCAGGTCGACCTGCGCTTCGCGGAACGCGAGCAGCGCGGTGAGCGTGGCGACCTCGAAGAACGTGAGATCCGGACCGACGTCCATCGCCTGCGTGAGCAAGCGCACCAGGCGCGCGTCGTCGATCGGCACGCCGCCGATCTGGATCCGCTCGGCGAAGCGCACCAGATGCGGCGAGGTGTACAACCCGACGCGCTTGCCGGAGGCGTGGGCCATCGACGCGACGAACGCCGAGACCGTGCCCTTGCCGTTCGTGCCGCCGACGTGCACCGTCTCGAACGACCGCTCCGGGTTGCCGAGGACGTCGCACGCCGCCTGCATGCGCTCCAGACCGAGCACGCGCCCGCGCGACGCGAGCGCGTACAGGCGCTCCAGAACCGGCCTGAGCTCGCTCACCGCTTGGGCCCCGACAGGTGACCGAGAAGCTGGCCGAGCGTCGGCCTTCATCTGCGTGCGCGGGACGATGGCGTCGATCATGCCGTGCTCGAGCAGGAACTCCGAGCGCTGGAAGCCTTCCGGCAGCGTGGTGCGCAGCGTGCTCTCGATCACGCGGGGCCCGGCGAAGCCGATCAGCGCGTTCGGTTCGGCGACGTTCACGTCCCCGAGCAGCGCCGAGCTGGCGGCGACGCCGCCGGTCGTCGGATGGAGGCACACGCTCACGAACGGTTGCCGCACCGCGCGGAAGCGCGACAGCGCGGCCACGGTCTTCGCCATCTGCATCAAGCTCAGGATGCCCTCCTGCATGCGCGCTCCGCCGGAAGACTGGAGCAGTACAACGGGCAAGTCGCTCGCTCGTGGCCCGCTCGAACATGCGCGTGATGCGCTCGCCGACGACCGAGCCCATGCTGCCGCCCATGAACGCGAACACGAAGCAGCCGTACGCGATCGGCCTGCCGTCGAGTCGACCGCGACCGACCTCGATCGCCTCCGAGCGCGACGTGTTGCGTCGCGCGCGCTCGAGCCGGTCCTTGTAGCTCTTGCCGTCGAAGAACGAGAGTGGATCGGCCGGGCGGATGTGCTCGTCCCACAGCTCGAGGGACGCATCGTCGAGCAACAGTTGTCGCCACCCGTCCGCCGACAGCACGTGGTGATAGCCGCAGTCGGGACACACTTCCCAGCACTCGGCGAGACGCTCGGCCGTGTGCACGCCGCCGCAGCCCGAGCACTTGCGGAACACTCCCTTGCCGAGCGAACGCTTTTCGCTGGCGTGGGCCTGGGCCGGGGTCTTCGCGGGCAACGTCACGGGGTAAACCGTCAATCTAGCAGAGCTTTCGCAGTTTCCGTCCGGTCCGGACACGATTGTCTCCGGGCGCTTTCGTCCGGAGACGCGTGGCCGCGGCGGGCCTGCTCCCGCGCGAGCCTGTAACAAGCCGGGCCGGCACGCAACGGGGAGGTGAATTTGGCCGGATCCGCTCGGGGCGGCTACGGCTAGCGGGTGGGCATGCGTCGCCGACTCACGGGCCTGGCCGCGATGGTGGTGCTCCTCGCGGCGCCGGTGGCCGCCGGGCGCCCGGCAGGGGCGGGCAAGCGGCCGGGAGGGGCTGTCGGCCCGGCGCGGAACCGCGCGGCCACGCCGGCCCGGCACGGCTCGGCGAAGGGCAGGGAGCCGGGCGCGGTTCCGCGCCGGACCGGCAAGACCTCCCATCGGTCCGATCCGTCCCATCCTCACCGGGTGCCGCGTCCGTCCGCGGCTCCGCATGCGCGCGCGGCCCGGCCGGTCGCGGCCAAGCCGGCCGTCAGCGTCGGCTCGCCGACCGACGGCCGGCTCCAGGGCGGCGTCGCCTTGCGCGAGCGGCCCGGCGTCCGGCTGAAGCACACCGACGGACCGCACTGGGGGTTGCCGCGCCTGATCGCGCTGCTCGAGCGCGGCGCCCGCAAGGTCGACGCGCGCTTCCAGGGCTCGGTGATGCTGGTGGGCGACCTGTCGCGCTCGAGCGGCGGTGATCTCGGCGGTCATCGCTCCCACGAGAGCGGGCGCGATGCGGACGTGGGCTTCTACTACGCGGACAGTGCGGGGCGGCCGGTCGAGACGACCCGCTTCCACCACGTGGGCTGGGACGGACGCGCCGCCGACGCGCGGGCGCTGCACTTCGACGACGCCCGCAACTGGGAGCTGGTCAAGGCGTGGGTGACCGATCCGCACGCCCGCGTGCAGCACATCTTCGTCGCGGCGCCCCTGAGGACGCGGCTGCTGGTGTTCGCGCGCGAGCACGGGACGTATCTGCCGGTGCTCCAGCGCGCGGCCATCGCCATGAAGCAGCCGAGCCACGCGTTGCCGCACGACGACCACTTCCACGTCCGCATCGCGTGCCCGAGCGGGCAGCGCGATGTGTGCGTCCCGGAGCCGGCGCGGTCGAAAGCGCCGGCGCGCGCTGCCCAGGCGAAAAAGCGCCCGGCGCCGCGGGTCCGCCGCCGCCATTGAGCTTGTCCCGGATTGCGAAGAGGGCGAGACTTCCAGGTCATGACGGAGGGCTCGGCACAGACGCTGTTCGGGATAAACGAGCTGCACGCGCCGCTGATCGGCCGCGACGCCGAGATGGCGGCGCTCAAGAAGGCCGCAGACTCCGCGAAATCGGAGAAGGAGACGCGGATCGTCACGCTCGTGGGCGGGGGCGGCGTCGGCAAGAGCCGCGTCATCCACGAGTTCCTGACGGAGCTCCGCAGCGCCGGCGGGCGCATGCCCCGGGTCTACCGCGGCAGCGCGCGCGCGCTGCAGCTCAGCTACGGCGTGTTCGCGCGGTTGCTCCGCTCGCGCTTCGGCCTGGTCGAAGGCATGGACCAGGAGGCGGCGAAGGCGCAGGTGCGCGCCCAGGTCTCCAAGGTGCTGGACGACCGCAAGGTCGGCGACGTCTGCTACTTCCTCGGCCAGCTGATGGACCTGTCGTTCCAGGACAGCCCGCTCACGCGGGCCGTCGCGGACGACGCCCTGCAGGCGCGCTTGCTGCGGCGCGCCATCGTCAAGAGCTTCATCGAGAGCGACGCCGCCCACGGACCGGTGTGCCTGGTGTTCGAGGACCTGCACCTCGCCGACGACGACTCGGTGGAGCTGCTGCGCTACCTGATGCAGAACCTCGGCGGGCCGATCCTGCTGCTCGTCAGCACGCGCCCGGAGCTGCTGTCGGCGCACGAGGACTGGTTCGATTTCGGACGCGACCGGCACCGCGTGCTCGAGATCGGGCCGGTCACCGAGGAGCAGTCGAACGACATCATGCGGGCGCTGCTCGCGCCGTGCCAGGGCGGGCCGCCGGACGCGCTGGTCGAGGCCGGCGTCGGCATGGCCGGCGGCAATCCGGGCTTGCTCGAGCAGATGGTGCGCATCTTCCACGACTCCGGCGTGCTCGAGGAGACCGACGCGCTCGCGCGCGAGCCGAGCTGGAAGGTCGATCTCGACAAGCTGGTGAGCGTGCGCCTGCCGATGACCGTGGACGACGCGGTGGCCGCCCGCATCGGCTCGCTGTCCACGGCCGACCGCCGCGTGCTGGAGCACGCCGCGGCCATGGGCAGCGTCTTCTGGCTCGGCGGCCTGGTCGCCCTCGCGCGCATGGATCACGACCCGCCGGAGCTCTGGTCGCGGCGCGACACGCGCGACGGCACGGACATCTCGGAGATCCTCGAAGGGCTGGTGCAGCGCGACTACGTGCTCAAGCTGCCCGACTCCACGTTGCCGGACGAGACGGAGTACGTCTTCAAGCACAACCTGGAGCGCGAGAAGATCGCGACGCTGACCAGCGCCGCGTCCGCTCGCCGCTACCACCAGACCATCGCCGACTGGCTGTCGCAGAAGGAGGGCGTGCAGTCGCAGGAGGAGTACTGCGCCATGCTCGCGCAGCACCTCGAGAAGGCCGGCGCCATGACCCGCGCCGGGCTCACGTACCTCGACGCCGGCGACATCGCGCGCAACGGCTACGCCGCGAAGAAGGCGAACGAATACTACGCGAAGGGGCTGGAGATGCTGGGCGAGGGCGACGCGCGTCGCCGCATCGACGCCCTGCACAACCACGGCGACGTGCAGCTGCTCCTGGGCAAGACCGACGAGGCGCTGGCCGCCTTCCGCGAGATGCTCGGCATCGCCTGGCGCCTGGCGCTGCTGGCCAAGGGCGGCGCGGCCCACAACCGCATCGGCCGCCTGTACCGCGAGACCGGCATCCTGGGCGACGCCGAGAAGCACTTCGCGACGGCGCTCGAGCTATTCGAGGCCGTCGGCGACGATCGCGGCGTGGCGTCGTGCCACGACGACATGGGCAAGCTCCTGTGGACGAAGGGCGAGTACGACCGTGCGCTCGAGGCGATGAAGACCGCGCTCGAGATGCGCAAGGTGATCGGCGACCGGCGCTCCATCGCGCTCAGCCTGAACAACATCGGCCTGGTGTGGGCGGATCACGGCCGCGCCGCCAAGGCGCGCGAGGCGTTCGAGGCCGCGCTGACGATCCGGCGCGAGATCGGCGATCCACTCGGCGTCGTGCAGAGCCTGAACAACCTCGGCGGCCTGGCGCAAGACCAGGACGACAACACCCGCGCGCTGGCGCTGTTCCGCGAGAGCTACGACGTGGCCAAGGAGATCGGGGAGCGCAACCGCATCGCCGTGGTGCTCACGAACATCGGCGGCACCTACTACCGCCTGGGCGACAGCAGCGAGGCGATTCGCATCCTCAAGGAAGCCGAGGAGCTGTGCGACGAGCTCGGCGATCGCCTGCACCTGGCCGAGGCCAAGCGCGGGCTCGCCAAGGCGTACCTGATGCAGAACGACCTGCGGAAAGCCCGCGAGAGCATCAAGGAGGCGGTCGACCTGTTCGGGCAGGTGCGCAGCCGCGCCCACCTGGCGATCGCGCTGCGCACGCTCGGCGAGATCACCGGCGCAGGCGCCTGGGGCAAGGGCCACGAGGGCAAGGCCGTCGACTACTTCATGCGCAGCATCGCCATCTGCAAGGAGATCGGCAACGAGCTCGAGGTCGCCAAGAGCTATCGCGCGTTCTCCACCTACGTCACCGGCTCGGAGCACTACGTCGGCAACGCCGACATCCAGCGCGAGGCCGTGAAGCTGGGCGAGATGGCCGACGACATCTTCGAGCGGCACCGCCAGTCGTTGGCCGGCGCCAACTGACGTCGGTCAACGCGGCCTGTTGCTCCCGGCACGGACCTGCCCGAGACTCGGCCGATGGAAGACGGGTCGGCCTACCATCTACGGCGGAGGTTCGTGCGCGGCATCGTCTTGACGGGCGGCGTCTGCATCGCATTCTTCACACTCGAATTCCTGGGGGAATGGCTGCGCCTCGGCAAGCCCGGCCTGAGCGCCGTTTCGTGGGCGGGCGTGAACAACACCAAGCTCGTCGACTCGCTCAGCCCCATCGCCCGCGCCTACAACAACATCCTGGCGATGCTGATCGCGACGGTCGGCCTGGCCATCCCGCTCACGGCGAACATGCACACGCCGAAGCTCATCGATCTCTTCCTGCGCGACCGCATCAACCGCGTCGTGCTCGCGGTGATGGCGTTCGGCGCCGCGAACGTGCTGTGGGTGATGTACCTGGTCGGCCCGGCGTTCGCCCCGATGTGGGCGTATCGCACGGCGGTCTACGGCGTCCTGGTCGGCTGGGTCGTGGTGATTCCGTATTTCTTCTACGTCGTGAAGTTTCTCGACCCGTCCACGATCGTGGAGCGCTTGATGCACGAGGCGCTGGAGCAGATCGACCGTGCCAGCCGCAAGGTCGCCGACCCGGAGAAGGCGCAGGACGAGATCCAGGAGCGGATGTACCAGATCGGCACGATCATCATCAAATCGATCGATCGCGCCGACCGCGAGGTCAGCCGCGACGCCATCTGGTCGCTCAAGCGCATCATCGCCCGCTACGGCGAGCTCAAGCCGAAGATGAGCGAGGCGTGGTTCAAGGTCGACCGTCGCGACTTCGTCGGGCTCTCCAGCGGCGCGCGCGAGATGATCACGGACAAGCACACCTGGCTCGAGATGCAGGTGCTGACGCAGCTCTTCCTGGCCTACCAGCAGGCGCTGGCCAAGGCGCCGGACGCCATCAGCGCCATCGGCAACGTCAATCGCGTGGTCGCCCGCGACGCCGCGAAGCGCGGCGACGAGCACGTGGTGTCGCTGTGCGTCCGCTTCATGAACAGCTTCTTGCGCGAGGCGATCAAGCGCAAGGACACGCACGCGGTCTACGACGTCTTCTACCAGTACCGCGAGCTCGCCGACGACATCTCCGGCGAGCACGACACCGTGCGCGAAATCGCCGGCTTCATCATGCACTACGCGGGCATCGCCGAGCAGACGGGCATCGCGTTCGTGCCGCAGCTCGCGGCGTTCGATCTGGCGCACGTGATCGAGACCGCCTACGAGGCGAAGAACCCACGCGCGAGCGAGATCTACGACGACCTGCTGGCACAGCCCAACCTGGTCGCCGGCAAGCCCGACGCGCTGCGCGTCAAGGCCAAGCTGGTGGTCGCGGCGTACCTCGCGTCGCGCGACAAGGAGCCGGAGGTCGAGCGCATGCGAAGTGCCCTGTCGGACGTTCCCCAGGGCGTGGTGCAGCAGGCCGCCGACGAGCTGGTCGCCCTGGAGAAACGCGCGTTCTGGGAGATCACCGACCGCCAGGTCAACATCGAGTGGACAGCGCCGGAGCGTCGGACTTACATCGCCGAGTTCGCGAAATCCCTGCACTGATCCCAACCGATGGCCGCACCGCTCCACGCCCGCCTCAAGAACGTCGCCGAGACTCTCGACTCGCAGTTCCTCGGCAAGAGCGAGGTCATCCGGCTTCTGCTCATTGCCATCGTGGCGCGCGAGCACGCGGTGCTCGTGGGTCCGCCCGGCACCGCCAAGAGCGCGCTGCTCCGCACGCTGGCCCAGCTGATCGACGCGCGCTACTTCGAGTATCTGCTCACGCGCTTCACCGAGCCGAACGAGATCTTCGGCCCGGTGGACATCGGCGCGTTCCGCGACGGCACCTACCGGCGCCGCATCGAGGGCATGCTGCCCGAGGCCGAGGTCGTGTTCCTCGACGAGGTGTTCAAGAGCAACAGCGCGATCCTGAACGCGTTGCTCAGCTTGCTGAACGAGCGCCGCTACACCTCCGGCGGGCAGGTGATCGAGTGCCCGCTGATCAGCGCCTTCGGCGCGTCCAACGAGGTACCCAGCGACGAGAGCCTGTCGGCGCTCTACGACCGCTTCCTGCTGCGTATCCGCTCGGACAACCTGGATGCGTACCACTTCAACGAGCTGCTCCAGCTCGGCGTGCAGCACGAGGTCAAGAAGCTCCGCCGCGAGCGCCCACAGCCCATCGTCAGCGCGCAGGAGATCCACGCCATGACCGAGGAGCTCGCGCGCCGGCTCGAGTTCTCGAACGACTTTCTGACCACCTACAAGGGTCTGATCTTCCAGATCCGCGCCGAGGGCATCAGCGTGAGCGACCGGCGCGTGGTCAAGATGCTCAAGCTGTTCGCCGCCAGCGCCTATCTCGACGGCCGGACCCAGGCCGACACGAGCGATCTGTTCGTGCTCAAGCACACCTGGAACAGCGAGGATCAAGCGCCGATCCTCGAAGGCATCGTCCAACCCGTGCTCGAGGCCTTCTACCGCGATCACCCCGATCGCCGGCGCGTCGGCGCGCTCGGCATCGGCGTGGAGGCGCTCGGCGCCGAGATCGACCGCATCCGCCAGATCCTGACCGGCGCCGCGCCGCCGAGCGACATCCAGCTGTTCAGCCAGCTCAAGGCGCTGGGCGAGATCAAGACCGCGCTCAGCCAGCTTCAGGACCCGAAGGCGCGCGCGCTCGAGCAACGCGTGGCCCAGCTCCTCGACGCCTCGCTCAAGAGCGGGCGCTTCTCGCAGCTATGAAGGTCCGGGTGAAGCGCGTCGGGGACGTCGAGGTCCCGCTACCGGCGTACCAGACCGCGCACGCCGCCGGCCTCGATCTGTGCGCCGCCGTCAGCGACGCGATCACGCTCGCGCCCGGCGCTCGCCGCTTGATCCCGACGGGCCTGGCGCTCGCGATCCCGCCGGGGTTCGAGGGCCAGGTGCGGCCGCGGTCGGGCCTCGCGCTGCGCGCCGGCATCAGCATCGTCAACGCGCCGGGCACGATCGACGCCGACTTCCGCGGCGAGCTCGGCATCGTTCTGATCAACCACGGCGCCGAGCCGTTCGTGGTCGAGCCGCTCGCGCGCATCGCCCAGCTCGTGATCGCCCCGGTGGTGCGCGCGGAGCTCGAGCTCGTCGACAATCTCGACGAAACCGCCCGGGGCAGCGGCGGCTACGGCTCCACCGGCCTCTGACCGAGCGGTCGAGCGCCTCCCGACCCGCGAGAATTTCCTGGGAGAAATGCCGGTCCGGCGCGGAATCCCGCGCGCCGGCCAGGAGGCACGGCTGGCTGGGATGTCCAGGCTGGGAAATCCCCGGATCTGGACTCTCACAGGAAGAGCGGAAGAGCGGAAGGTTTCCAGGGACTTTGCTGGGAAATCCCCTCATTTCAGGCAACGACCAAAGCACTGATTCCGCTGCGGTCCCGACCCATGGGAATGGCACAGGAAGATCGGAAGGTCGGAAGATTTGGGGATGGAACGGACGAGGTGATCGGAGCGCCCGATTCACGAGGCGCAGGTCATCACCTGCCTACGTCTTTCCCGCCTACCAGTTGGTCTGCTCGTCGACTTCGACGTCACCGCCCTGCGGAACGGCTTGCGACGGCTCACACCCGAACACCCCGAATCCTTGAAAACCTTCCGCTCTTCCGATCTTCCTGTGAAAACCCAAATGAGGGGATTCCTCAGGGGACTTTGGGGTATTCAGGCGTGAGCTGTCGCAAGCCAGCGGTGCACCTCTATCAGCGCACCGATCACTTCCTCCGCCCGATCCCCAAGTCTTCCGCCCTTCCTGTGCCCTCCCGATGGAACGGCATCGCACCCGAATCGGTTGGTGGTTTTCTCCGCCTGGAAATCAGGGAATTTCCTGGGCCAGCTTCCCGCCCGCGACGCGCCCCGGGGTTCCGCGCCGGACCGGAACTCAGATCAATTTCTGGAAGAACGCGTGAAGTTCGGCGCGCACGGCGTCGCGGTCGTAGTCGCGGGTCACGATGTGGCGCGAGCGCGGCATGATGACCATGCGCCGATCGGACGCGCCGAGCAGGGCCATCACGCGGCGGGCGTTGCGGACGGGGCACACGCGATCGCGCGCGCCGTGGACCACCAGCGTCGGACAGCGCACGCGCTCGAGCTCGGGGCGGACGATCTCGCCGGCGCGCAAGACCTGGAACGCGGCGTGGACGGGCTGTGTGTTGTACGTGACGTGGCTCGCGCGCGCCTCCGGATCGGCGATGTCGGCGCCGGCCTTGGGGATCGCGAAGTCCGGCGCGTGGAGCGCACGCAACAGGTGCAGCGGCCAGCTCGGGAAGGGCGACGCGAGCCAGGCGGCGTTCGCGAGCAGGGCCAGACCGCGCGCGCGCGCGGGCTCGGTAGCGGCGAGGTGCGCGGCGAGCAGCGATCCGAGCGACAAGCCCGCGACGATCACCGGGCCGTCCGTGGCGAGGCGATCGAAGGCGGCGCGCGCGGCGGCGAGCCAGTCGTCCCAGGTGGAGCGCGCGAGATCGTCGGCGTGGGTGCCGTGGCCGGGGAGCAGCGGCGCCTCGACGCGCAGGCCCAGCTCGCACGCGACGTCGACGACCAGCTGGATCTCGAGCGGCGTGCCGCCGAAGCCGTGGAGGGCGAGCACCGGCGGCGCAGCGCCCGGGACGGCGATCGCGTGCACGGGACCGGGTCCGACGAGATCGCCGCGCGTCATGGCGGGAGCGCTACACCATCACGGCGGTGAGCGGAAGGGCGCGCTCGTCGCGGATCGACGAGCAACACAGCGCCGACGGACACGAGCAAGGACAGCCTGGGCAGCTGGATGTTCACCGGATCGCCGAAGGCTTCCGGTGCGGCGCGCAAGCGCGCGTCGGCACCGACCCAGTAGGCGAAGGGACCCCGCGCGCTGGCGGCACGCAGCCCCAGATCGAGCACCGCGCTGGCCGCGATCTGGCGCGTTCCCGCGTTCGAGAGCCACTCGACGCCGACCAGCGCGCTCGCACCGAAGTGGCGATCGGCGTACCAGGGCGCGCCCGCGCCGACGCCGATCGCGGTGGTGAAGCACACCGGTGCGACGTCGCCGCCCACGCCGGCCTGGAGCTGCTCGCTCGCCGTCGGCACGACGTGACCGAGCCCCACGCCGACGTCGAGTCGTCCGCCGGTTCCGACTCCCGCGCGACGGGACCACGACGCCGCCATCGCCGCGAGCCCGAGCCCGCCCGGCGACAGCGGCGCCAGCACGTCCGGCGCGCCGGAGCCTCCGGTGGGAGTCACGACCGCGGAGACCGGATCGGAGACTGGCTCGCCGTCGTCGCGCGACGACGCGGCGCGCGGGGGCGCGGCGGCGCGCCGCTCGAGGGCGGCCAGCACGCCCTCGACCAGCCCGTCGCGCTCGTCGACGGCGAGTCGCTCCTCCGGCGGTCCGACCCACACCACGACGGCGTGTGCGGCGTCGCACTCGACGCGCACTTCGGCGGGGGGCGACTGGACGGCGCGCAGCGTGAGCCGCGCGCGGGCCACGAGCTCCGGACGGTCCTCCGGCGCGATACGCGAGCAACGCGCGTCGACCTGCGTCGCCGCGGCGCGACTCGACGCCAGCACGATGGCGAACAGGACGAGGCGCGGCCGCGGCACCGCGAGAGGATGGCCGATGGAGGCAGGAGCAGGGAAGGGGGCTTTCGCGCCGAAATGCCGAATTTCCATCACAAACCCGGAGAACCGATCCCGGGCGACGCGAGCGGCGACTCACACGATCGGAGAGTAGACTCTGGACGACGTGCGCACCGCGATGCAGATGCCCGCTCCGCTGATGGAGCCGGCCGGGCTCCTGCCCGCATCTGAACGGGTGCGCGCCGGAAGCGGCGCGGCGACGGACGAGATCCTGGCGCTATTGTACCGCCAGATGCGCGCCCTCGCCGGGCCGCGCCAGGAGCTCGACGACCTGGTGCAAGCCGCCGCCGAGCGCGCGCTCCGCGCCTTGCCGCGCTTCGAGGGACGCTCGGCGCTATCGACCTGGACCTACGGCGTGGCGTACCGCACGCTGCTCGACCACGATCGCTGGTACCGGCGCTGGCGGCGCCGCTTCCAGCTCGTGGACGGCGGCGCGCTGCCGGAGCGCGCCACGCACGCGGACGGCGAGCGATTGAGCATCGAGGTGAACCGCGCGCGGCAACTCCACGTCGCGCTCGCGGCGTTGCCCGCGGCCAAGCGCGCCGTCGTGACGCTGCATGATCTCGAGGGCCTCACCCTGTCCGAGGTCGCGCTCGTGGTCGGGGCCAACGAGCGCACGGTGCGGTCGCGGCTCCGCGACGCGCGGCACAAGCTGGCGAAGCTGCTGCTGGCGGATCCCGCGTTCGATCCGGAGGCGTCGCGATGAGCGATCGCCGCGCTCTCGTCGAGCCGGGGCTGTCGGCGGACGCCGTGGCACGGCTGGAGCGCGCGCGCGAGGCCTGGCAGAGCGCGCGGCCCGACGAGACGGAGGTGCGAGCCGCGGTGCGGCGCATCGCGCGCGCCGGTCGCGCGCGGCGGCGCCGCCACGAGCGCTGGCGCGGCGGCGCGCTGGTCACCGTGGGCGTGCTGCTACTCGCGGCGCTCGCCTACGCCGCAACCGGCGGGCACGGCGTACTGGCGGCGTGGCTCGCGCGTCCCGCGCCGGCGGACGCCGTGGCCAACGCGCACGGCGCGGCGGACGCCGTGGCCAACGCGCACGGCGCGGCGGACGCCGTGGCCAACGCGCACGGCGCGGCGGACGCCGTGGCCAACGCGCACGGTGCGGCAGACGCCGTCGCTACGGGCGCGCGGCCCCCCCGCGGTGGCGCGACGCTGGCGCGCCGGAGCGCGCATGCGTCGGCCGCGCGTGCCCCGGCGAGCGCCGCCCGCGCCCCCCGTGCCGGCAACGCGACGGGAAGCGCGGCGCCCACGGCGGTTCCGCGCCGGGACGACATCCCCGCCACTGCCGCGGCTGATGCGCCGCGGGATCCGGCGCCGCGGCTCGCCGCCGCGTCCTGGGCCGAGGTCGAGGACGCGCTGGCGGCTGACGACACGCCGCGCGCCGCGCGAGCGCTCTCGACCATCGCGCGCGGCGCCAAGGACACCGCGACGCGCGCCAAGGCGCGAGTCGGGCTGGCGCAGTTGCTCGCGGCCGACGGGCAGTGCACGCGCGCGTTGCGGATCGCGCTCGCGGTGGCGCACACGCCCGGTGTGGATCCGCGCATCGTGGCCCACGCGCTGGCGGCAACGCGCCGCTGCAACGCCGCTCGCTGAGTGCGGCGCAGGCGGGGGCAGCGGCAACGTCGGCGCGTTCACGGATTGACCAGCGGCTTGCCCGGACAGGCGGGATCGTCGGGACGGGCGCGACAGTCGGGCGCGGCATCGTCGGCGCGGCGGTAGGCGGTGCCGTCCTGAACGCAGTACGAGCCCGGCAGCTCCGTCGCACCGAAGCCGAAATCCGGCACCAGCGAGGTGCAGCTGAAGCCCGACGGACACTCGCAGTAGCGCGCGCCGGGATCCGGGCCGTCGCAACGGCACGAGCAATACACGGCCCGGGCGGCGGGTCGCGACGTGTTCCACGCTGAAACCGGCACCGTGACCGCATCCGTGCTGTCCGGCACGCGGCAGCGCGCCGGATCCGTATCCGGTTTGGCGAGATCCGCGTCGGTCTGCCCGTACGGACAGCTCACGCGACCCTGGAAGTGGTTGATCAGGCACAGGCGCGTCTCGCACTGCAGCGAGCGCGTCTCGAGCCCGACCTCGTCGATGCCACGCCCGCTGGTGGTCTGGTCGTATTCGTCCTCCGGAACGCACGGATCGCCCACGCCACCCGACTGGCAGCCAATCGCACACACCATCACCCCGAGCGCGAGCGCGCCCGTCAGCCACTTGTCCATGATCCGTATGTCGCCGGAGCGACGCCGGATGAGCGATCTTGATGTCAGCCCTCGCCGCGCTTGATGCCGTAGGCGCGGATCTTCTTGTGCAGGTTCGTGCGCTCGACGCCGAGCGCCACGCTGGCCTTCGAGATGTTCCACTCGAACGCCTTGAGCGTGTCGATGATGTAGCTACGCTCGGCCGTCTCGCGGTACGCGCGGAGCGTCATGCGCTCGCCGCTGGCCGAGGCCATCGGCGGCGGCGGGGTGCCGCGATCGAGGGCCTCGTCGGCGTCGTCGTCCTCGAACGGGCTCTGGTGCGGGTCCTCGGGCAGGTCGGCGATCGTGATCACGTCGCTCGACAGGATCGCCGCGCGCTCGACCACGTTCTTCAGCTCGCGCACGTTGCCCGGCCACTTGCGGCGCGAGAGCGCCTCGTACACCGCCGGATCGATCTTCTTCGGCTTGAGCCCGTTCTCGTTGCAGAAGGCGTGCACAAACGAGCCAGCGAGCAGCGCGATGTCGTCCTTGCGCTCGCGTAGCGCGGGCGCCTTGATCGGGAACACGTCCAGGCGGAAGAACAGGTCCTCGCGGAAGTTGCCGGCGGCGACCTCTTTCGAAAGCTCCTTGTTGGTCGCGGCGAGCACGCGCACGTCGACGTGGATGATGTGCTCCGAGCCGACGCGCACGATCTCGCCGTTCTGCAGCGCGCGCAGCACCTTGGCCTGTGCCGCGAGGTCCATGTCGCCGATCTCGTCGAGGAACAGCGTGCCTCCGTGCGCCTGCTCGAAGAAACCGCGCTTCTTCGCCATCGCGCCGGTGAACGAGCCCTTCTCGTGGCCGAACAGCTCGCTCTCGATCAGCTCGCGCGGGATGGCGGCGCAGTTGACCTTGATGAACGGCGCGTCCTTGCGCGGGCTCAGCCGGTGGATGGCGCGGCTGACCAGCTCCTTGCCGGTGCCGCTCTCGCCGGTGATGAGCACGCTCGCCTTGGTCGGTGCGACCTTGTCGATGTCCTGGAACAGGCGCTGGATCGGCGCGCTGGTGCCGATCATCTCGTAGCGCGCCTCGAGCTCGGCGCGCATCTGCTCGACGGTGCGCGACAGGCGCGCGGTGCGGATCGAGTTCCGCACGCTGACCAGGATCCGCTCGCGGTTCAGCGGCTTCTCGAAGAAGTCCGCGGCGCCGAGCTTGATCGCGTTCACGGCGTCATGCACCGTGGCGTGCCCGCTGATGACCACGACCGGCAGATCGCCGTGGGTCTCGTCGGCGCGCAGCTTCTCGAGCGCCTCGAGCCCACTCATGCCCGGCAGCTTGAGGTCGAAGATCGCGAGGTCCACCGGCTGGTCCGGGTTCGACAGCGTGGAAAGCGCGTCCTCGGCGGAGCCGGCTTCCAGCACCCGGTACCCCTCACCACTGAGGACCATCTCCAGCGTGCGACGGATGTTCTTCTCGTCGTCGACGACGAGCACCGTCGGCGACACGGTGGCCAGCTCGGCCGGCTCCTGATCGGGCTGGGACATGGCCGGCAGCCTACGACGCGCCCCGCGCAGACGGAAGGGGCGCGCGATCGGCCGGGGTTTGCCGGTCCGGCGCGGAACCCCGGCAGAGCCCGTTCAGCACGTGACGACGGTCGGACGACGCCGTCCACACGAGGCGATGAGCCGGCGAATGTCGCCCGGATCGCTCGTGTACACCGCGTCGCCCTGTCGAGCCGTGACGAGCGCCACGTGCGCGTCGCAGATGTCGCGCGTCCGGGCGCGACCGCACAGCTCGCCGACGTCGCGAGCCACGGGATCGAATGCGGCGATCACGCAATGCCGCAGCGCCGCACCAAGCCGGGCCTGGGACGGCGTCCCGCGCCAGGTCTGGGCGAGCACGGTGCTGGGCACCAGCACATCGATGCTCGACACGCCGGCCAGCTTCAACGTCGCCCAGATGCCGCGATCGTTGCGTTCGAGCGCGATCAGCGCACCGGCGTCGAGAACGATCGCGCTCATCTTCGGCGCTTGCGGAGCCGCCGCGCAGCCTCTTCGAGCTCGCCTGCGTCGAGCTCGCCGTGCTCGGCTTCCCACTCGCCGACGATGCGCAACAGGCCTTCCGAGCGGAGCTTCTTGCGCGCCGCGTCGGCCATCCACGTCGAGAGCGGCTGCTTGCCGGCCGCGCGGCGCACCTGGCGCTCGAGCTCTTCGTCCAGGGAGATGGCCAGCCGCGCCACGGTCATACGATGATATTACGCGGCAACGGCGAGACGTCAACGCGGTCGCCGCGATTCCGCGTCCGTCAGAGCCCCCGAGGCGACACCCGCGCACCCGTGCCGGCGAGCGCCGCGTCGACCTCGGCGCGCATGCGCATCGCGTGGACCAGCATGGACAGCTTGGGCGCTACCAGGATCGCCTGCGCCGTGTCACGCACCACGCCGCTGCACGCGGACGGATCGGGCTCGGCGTCGAGCCCGTCGACGAGCGTCGCGAGCGGCGTGCGTCCGCGGCGGGCCAGCGGCGCGAGCGCCGCCACGGAACGTCGCAGTCGCGACACATCGGCGGCCACCGGCGACAGTACGGTTCCCACGACCGCGCCGGGCTCTCGTGCCCGCTGGCGCAGCGCCGTCACCGCGGACGGGCACCGGGGCGCCGCACACTCGACGAGCACCGCGTCGACCAGCGGCCAAGCCAGCAGCGCCGCGTGGCGCACCCGCGGATCCGGGGACGCCGGCGCAGCACAGCGGAACTCCGCGGCGGCGGCCGGCGCGGCCGGGCACGCATCGACCGCCGCCGCGCGAAACGTGCCGTCCGGCGACCCCCAGCTCGGCTCGGACAGGAACGCGACGGCGCTCCACGCATCGACGTGATCGTGCTGCCACGCGGCCAGCGCGTGTGCGGCCGACGCTTCGTCCAGATCGAGCGCGAGCGGCTGCGCTTCCTCGTGCAGCTGGTCCAAGGCGTCGGACAGCTTGGCGATGGACGCGGCGTCGAGCGCCCGCGCCAGCAGCGCGAGGCGGCACGCGCGCACGCGCGCCGCCGGGGCGCCGAGCCCGAGCTGTCGCGCCGCGGCGGACACGGCCGGCGCCGGGCCGGTGATCACCGCCAGCCTGAACCTCGGCGCGGAGGGCGTCGGGCGGTCCCGATGGCAGCCCGACACGGCGATCACGAGCGCGGCGAGCGCGACGGCAAACGCGCGCTCAGCGCCGGGACGCGGCAATCTGCGTAACGACGTTGTAGATACCGGTGGTCGTCCCGCTCAGCGCACCGTTGCCGAGCGTCACGTCGAACGAGCCCTCCCAGATCCCCGTGCCCACCGGACACGTGCCGGTCGCGTGCTGCCCCGACAGCTGCACGATGCAGATCGCGCCGTTCTTGAACTCCGGGCTCGAGATCTGCCACGTCCCGCCCCAGTCGCCGAACCCATCCGCCGTCGAGGTCCGCGTCGCCGTGAAGCCCGCGCGGGGCCCGTTGAACGGATTGCAATACGGTCCCGTGTCGTCATCGGCGATGCTCGACGTCGCGTTCGCGCTCGAGGGCCCGAGCTTTTTTACCGCGACGGCCAGCACGCGGTGATACGTGCAGTAGCCCGGATCATCGATGGTGTAGTCGAAATCCAGCGTTGCCGAGCCGCCGTTCACGATGGCCGTGCCCTGGTGATACTTGACGAGCGGCGTGGACGCGACGAAGTCCCACGTCCCGTCCACGCTGCTGCTGCTAGCGCCGCTTCCGTTCGACACGCTCGTGCACGACGCCGCGATCAGCGCCAGCGCGCAGGCCCCCAGCCGTTCCCTCATGGGGCAGACTTCCTCCGCCCGGCGACGGACGTCAAGGCGCGACCGCATCGAAAGTCCGATTCAAGCGCTAGAGTTCGAGTCAGCCGCGAGCTCTGGTGGGCCTCTCGGCTCAGTTCGTCGCTTCGCTGTCGAGACGGCGCAGGAAGCGCTTCGCGGGCACGACGAACGCGCTGTCCGGGTACTTGGCGAGCACGGTGTGGAAGAGCGTGCGCGCCTTCGCCCGCTCTTTCATCTTCATGTACGTCTCGCCGAGCAGCACCATCGCCTCCGGCTCGAGACCGGAGCCGTCGTAGTTGCGGAGCGCGTACTGGCAGCGGGCGACCGCGGCGTTGAAGTTGTCCTCGTTCAGGTAGAAGCGCGCGACGTAGAGCTCGTGGCGCGCGAGCACGCCCGTCACGACCTCGAGCATGTAGCGGAGCTCCTCGGTCTTCTTGTAGCCGGGGTAGTCGCCGAGGAACGCCTGGATCGACGAGTAGGCCTCGTGCACCGTCGCCAGATCGCGCTCCTCCAGGGGCGGCAGCAAGAGCGACTGGCTGGTCTGCTCGTACAGGGCCTTGGCGGCGCGGAAGCGCGCGTAGGGCACCTCCGGGTCGTTCGGGTAGTCGTGGACGAAGCCCTTGTAGCCGGTGATCGCCTCGGCGTACTTTTCCTGGTGGTAGTCGATGTCGGCCATGCGCAGATCGGCCAGCCGCGCGTAGCGGCTGTAGCCGTACTTGCGCTTGACGTCCTGCATCAGCGTCGTGGCGGTCTCCCAGTCGCGGTCGAAGAACGCGTCGAGGGCCTCGTCGTAGGCGCGCTTGGCGTTCTCGGTGTACTGGAGCGGATTCTGGGGCGGCTGCTTGTGGGCGCAGCCGAGCGGCGCCGCGAGCGTCACGCCCAGGGAGACTGCGAGAAGCCAGCGGCGCATGGTCGGGCAAGGGGTTAGCCGGAATCCCGGATCCCGGCAAGCGGAGCTTGATCGGGCCGGAGCCTGGAGTAAAAGGGGAGGACCGATGGCCGAACCCGTTCCCATGACGCCCCGCGGGGCCGCCGGCCTCCGCGAGGAGCTGGTGCGCCTGAAGGAGGAGCGGCCGAAGATCTCCCGCGAAATCGGCGTCGCGCGCGAGCACGGGGACCTCAAGGAGAACGCCGAGTACCACGCCGCCAAGGAGCGCCAGGGCATGGTCGAGGCGCGCATCAAGGACATCGAGGACAAGCTCTCGCGCTCCGAGGTCATCGATCCCGCGAAGCTCTCGGGCAGCCGCATCCGCTTCGGCGCGACGGTCGGCCTGCTCAACCTCGATACCGACGACGAGGTCACCTACCAGATCGTCGGCGCCGACGAGGCCAACATCGACCAGGGCACGATCTCCGTCTCGGCGCCCCTCGCGCGCGCGCTGATCGGCAAGGAGATCGGTGACGAGGTCACAATCAAGCTCCCGGCCGGCACGCGCCGCTACGAGATCTCCAGCGTCGAGTTCCACTGACGCGCCGGGAAGCCCCGTGCCCCGTGCGAAGCGGCTGGTAGGGATTGCCGGTCCGGCGCGAGGCAGCGCGCGGGCCGCCGGCGCGATCGCCCGCGGCGTGCTCTCGGCGTGGGTCGTCGTGGCGGCGGAGCTGGTCGTGGTCGCGCTGGCGAACCGCGCGCGCATCGCCAGCGTGTGGGAGCTGCAGTTCGGCACGCTGTGGCTCGCGCCGGTGGCGCTCGCCGGCGCCGCCCTGGGCGGCGCGCTGGGCGCCACGCTGCTCGCGCTGCTCCGCGCCGCGGCCGAGCGCGGCGCCCGCGCCGCGCTCGGCGCGGCCGTCGCCGCCGGTGGCGCCGCGGCGGCGTGGGGCGTCGGCGGCGGACGCCACCTGGCCACGGTGGCGACGCGCGGCGGCTTCGCGCTCGGCGTCGGCGCGCTCGGCGGCATCGCCGTGTGGCTGCTCGCGCCGCGCCTGGCGCGGGCCGTGGAAGCGCGGCCGCGTGCCGTCGCGGCCGTCGCCGCGGCGCTGGTCGTCGGCCTCGAGCTCGCGAACCGGCTGCTGCTGGTGCGGCTGTACCCGGGATTCCACCTCGCCCTGGCCGCGCTCGCGCTGGCGCTCGCGCCGGCGATCGGCCTGGCCGCGCCGCTCCCGCGACGGCCCGGCATCGTCGCCGGCGGGCTCGCCGCCGCCGTCGCCTTGCTCGCACTGGGCGCGCGCCCCGCCGCCGCGCGCCTGGCGTGGTTCGACAACTTCCGGCTGCTGCTCGTGGAGCGGGCGCCGCTGCTGGGTCAGGCGGTGCGCGTGGCGGCGCGGCTCGCGCCGCCCCCGCCGATCGCCGACGACGCGTGCAGCGGCGCGGGCTGCGACGACGCGCCGACCACCAGCGCGAGCCACGCCCTCGACCTGCGCGGGCGCGATCTGTTGCTGATCAGCATCGACGCGCTTCGCGCCGACCACGTCGGCGCCTACGGCTACGGCCGGCCGACCACGCCGCACATCGACGCCCTGGCCAAGCAGGGCGCGCTGTTCGACGACGCCTACTGCCCCACGCCGCACACCTCGTACTCGGTCACGTCGATGATGACCGGCAAGTACATGCGTCCGCTGCTGCTCCAGGGCGCGGGCCAGGACTCGGACACCTGGGCGTCGCTGCTTCGCACCTACGGCTTCCGCACCGCGGCGTTCTATCCGCCGGCGGTCTTCTTCATCGATCCGGACCGCTTCCAGACCTTCAAGCAGAGCTTCCTGGGCTTCGAGTACCGCAAGGTGGAGTTCGCCGAAGGCGACGCGCGGGTCGGCCAGGTCGAGAGCTACATGCGAGGCGAGGGGACGGACCGGCGCGTGTTCGCGTGGGTCCACCTGTTTTCGCCCCACGAGCCGTACGAGGCGCACCCCGGCCACGCCTTCGGCGACCGCGACGTCGATCGCTACGACTCGGAGATCGCCTTCGCCGACAGCACCGTGGGCAAGCTGGTCGCCCTGTTCCGCAAGCAGCGCCCGGGAGCCGTCGTGATCGTCACCGCCGATCACGGCGAGGAGTTCGGCGACCACGGCGGCCACTATCACGGCAGCTCCGTCTACGAGGAGCAGGTGCGCGTGCCGCTGGTGATCAGCGCGCCGGGCGCGATCGCCGCCGGCACGCGCATCGGCGAGGTGGTCCAGACCATCGATCTCCTGCCGACCGTGCTCGGCGCGCTGGACATCCCGCGACCGCCGCGCATCCGCGGCCGCGATCTCGGCGATCTGCTCGCCGGCGAGCGCAAGCCCGGCGACGGGCTCGCGCTCGCCGAGACCGACGAGCAGGAGCTGCTCGCCAAGGGCCCGTTCCGGCTCGTGTGCCAGCGCCAGGTGGGCGCGTGCAAGCTGTTCGATCTCCGCACCGATCCCCACGAGAACCGCGACGTCGCCCACGACGACAGCGAGCGCTTCGAGGCCATGCGCCGCGAGCTGCGCGAGCTGGCGGCGTCGCACGGCCGCTTCGAGGTGCGCGGGCTGCACGCCGAGGGCAAGGGCTGGCCGCCGGCGATCCTGCGCGGCGTCGCCGGCGACGGGGACGCCGCCGACGAGATCGCCGGGCTGCTCGACGACGCCGACGTGGCGATCCGGCGCAAGGCCGCGGAGGTGCTGTTCCAGCTGAGACGCAAGGAGACGGCCCCGGCGCTGCGCCTCGCCCTGGGCCGGGACGAGGACGAGCAGGTCCGGCGCTGGTGCGCGCTGGCCCTGACGCGCCTGGGGGAAGGCGCGCCGCTCGCCTACGAGCTCGCGAAATCCGACGACCCGAAATGGCGGCGGCTCGCCGCACTCGCGCTGGCGGAGGGCGGCGACGGGCGAGGCGAGGGCACGCTGATCGCGTGGTGGAAGGATCACGCGAGTCGCGACTACCAGCGCTCCCGCGAGCTGCTCGACGCGTTCGCCGCGATCCGCGCCAAGGACGCGGTGTGGCCGCTCGTGCAGTCGCTGGACGACGTGCGCCTCAGGCCGTTCATCGCGGCGACCCTGGCGGCCATCGGCGAGGACGTGGCGCGCGTGCCCCTGGCCAAGGCGCTGGCGCGCGAGCGCTACCAGAGCGCCCGCATCGCCATCACCCGCGCCCTGGTCGATCTGGGCGCCGAGCAGGAGCTGGCCGAGCCGCTGGTGCGCTGGCTCGGCGTGCCGGATCCGCTGCCCGGCGGCCTGGGCTACGCCGAGCAGGCCGGCATCCTCGAGAACATCGGCGGGCCGGACAAGGGCGATCTGGCGCGGCTCCGCAAGCAGAGCGGCGCCGGCGTCGCGGTGACGCTGATCGTGCCGCGGGGAGGGAACGGGCAGGGGGTGCGGGCGCTGGTCCGGGCCCGGGCACCGATCGGCGCCGGCCAGATCCACATCGGCGCGCCCGGGAACCTGCTCAGGTACGACTCCAAGGGTGAGCTGATAAAATCGCGAGATCTACCAAGAATCGACGCAAGCCGTGTACTTGATATCGCGCTCCCGCAGTCGAAGGATCTGGTCGAGGTCCACGCGACGCTGCCGGCCTCGCTGGGCGCCAAGGCCGGGCACGCGATCCGGGTCGTGGTGTACGCGGACCACGCGGTCGAGCTCGACGCCGTCGCGCTCGTCCCGCTGAGCGACGAGATGCCGCCCCCGGCACCGAAGCCGTGGAAGCCATCTGGAGGGCGCTAGCACTTGGCCGCCAAACGCGCGACCGGTGGTATAGAGGCGCCGGTGACAGAGGACGACGACAAGGAGACACGCCGTTCGCGACGCGCCCGGCGCCGGGAACAGGGCGAGGCGCCGGGCGGCGAGGAGACAACGGAGCAGACGGCGGAAGCCGCCGGCTCCGCCGACGCCGCCGACAACCGACGAACGACGACGCCGCGGAGGCCTCGAGCGCCGACGCTGGCGACGAGCCGGAAGGCGACGACGAAGCGGAGGCCGCCCCGGCCGCTTCCGCGCCGGCCCGGAAGAAGAAGAAGAAGAAAAAGCGGACCGACGCCGACGCCGTCGATCCGGACAGCATCCGCGACCGCAACCGTCGCGTCCGCGCCCGCGCGGCCGAGCGCCGTCGCGAGAAGCGCGAGGGCAGCGCCGGCGCGCGGGGCCTGGACGCCAGCGAGATGGTGGACGACGCGCTCTCGCGCAGCACGAAGGCGCTCGGCGATTGGGTCAAGGACCACTTCAACATCGTGCAGTGGCTGGTCGTTGCCGCGCTGGTCGGCGTGGTCGGCTGGAAGATCTACGACTACCGGACGAGCAAGGCGCTCGAGAAGGCGTCGGACGACCTGGTCAGCGCCGTGGTCGACGAGCAGGGCCGCATCGCCGGCGAGGCGGCCGTGCCCGGCGAGGAGGAGTACGACCCGCGCAAGGAGTTCAAGACCGACGCCGCCCGGCTCGACGCGGCCGCGAAATCGTACCGCGCCGCGGCGGCCATCCGCCCCGGATCCGGCACGTCGATCATGGCGCGGCTCGGCCTGGCCGGCGTGCTCTACGATCAGGGCAAGTACGACGAAGCGCGCAAGGAGTACGAGGCCGTCAAGACCAGCGAGCTCGGTCAGCACGACGCCGACGTCCGCTATCGCGCCGTCGAGGGCATCGGCATGAGCCTCGAAGCGAAGGGCCAGACCGACGCCGCCGACAAGACCTATCACGAGCTCGAGAACGCCGACGCGACGGGCTTCTCCGCGCTTGGGCTGTATCACGAGGCGCGCCTCGCGAACGCCCGCGGCGACAAGGACAAGGCCAAGGCGCTGCTCAAGAAGGCGCAGACCAAATTGTCGTCGTCGAGCTCGCCGTACCAGCCGACGGGCTATCTGGATCAGATGACGGCCCAGCTCATGCGCCAGATCGATCCCACCGCCGTTACGCCGCCCAAGAGCGACTACACGGCCGAGGATCTGTCCAAGCTCAAGGCGCAGATCATGAAGGATCCGAAGAAGCTCCAGGAGCTGCTCCGCAAGCTCGGCAAGGGCGGCACGCCCGGCGACTTGCCGGAGCCGCCCGCGCTCCCCGAAGCCCCGGCGCCCGCGGGCTCGGCGCCATGAGGCACCGCGCCCGCGCGCTCGTCGTGCTCGCGGCGCTGTCGGCAGCGTCCGGCGGTTGCGAGTCGATCCGCTCCGGCGCAAACCCGGAGGTGCCGAACTGGACGCACCGGCCGAGCTGGTCGATGCGCGTGATCTACTCGAAGCACATCGTGGCGCCGAGCCGCGCCGAGGGCGAGCCGTACGAGCGGGGACAGCCCGAGATCGACGTCGCCGGGCGCCGCGTCTTCGTCGGATCGAGCGATCACGGGCTGTACGCCCTGTCGGCCCAGGACGGCTCGGAGATCTGGCGCTTCGAGACGGTTGGCTTCGTGCAGTGCGCGCCGCTCTACGACCCGCGCGAGGACGTCGTGTACTTCGGTAGCAACGACGGCGCGCTGTACAAGGTCGCGGCGAAAGACGGGCGGCTGCTCTGGCGCTTCATGAGCAACGCGGAGGTGTCGCGCCGCCCGGTGCTCGATGGCGGCAAGCTCTACGCCGTCAACGCCAACGACACCGTGCTCGCCATCCAGCCGAGCGACGGCAAGCTCCTGTGGAGCCAGCACCGCACGCCGGCGATGGGCATGGAGGTCGCCGGGTACGCGGGACCGCTGGTGTGGCGCGGCCGCGTCTACGCCGCGTTCAGCGACGGCACCGTCACCGCCTTCGACGCCAAGAGCGGCGACGAGGTGTGGCAGCCCGTCGATCTCTCCGCCGAGGCCGAGCAGACGCTGGGCGAGGTGCCGCAGTACCTCGACAGCGACACCACGCCCGTCGCCGACACACTAGAGGCCGGCCCGGTGGTGTTCGTCGGCAGCTACGCCGGCGGCGTGTTCGCCCTGGACGCCGACACCGGCACCCAGGTGTGGGCGAACCCCGCGGTCGCGGGCGTCTCCGACCTGGTGCTGTGGGAGCAACCCGCGCACGCGCCGCGCCACGGCCAGGGCCCGGCGATCCCGGCGCGCCACTTGCTGATGGCCGCCACCGGCACGACGGGCCTGTGGGCGCTCGATCCCGAGACCGGCCGCGAGGTCTGGCGCAAGGAGCTGCCCGCCGGCGGCGTGAGCGCGCCGGTGCCGATCCAGGGCGCGCTGATGGTGAGCAACTCGCGCCTCGGCCTGTTCCTGGTGTCGCCGCTCGACGGCGGTCTGATCGACGGCGTCGACACCGGCGACGGCATCAGCATGACGCCCGCAACCCACGGACGCCGCGCCTTCGTCGTGACCAACGGCGGCAACTTCCTCGGCCTGTACGTCAATCCGCCGATCGCGCCCCGCGACTGACCGTTCTTGGGTTTGCCGGTCCGGCGCGGAAACACCGGGACCGCACGCCTCGGCCTGTTCCTGGTGTCGCCGCTCGACGGCGGTCTGATCGACGGCGTAGACACCGGCGACGATCGCTGGCGCGTCACCCCGGCCCCCCGGACCCGGCCCCCCGTAATTAGATCGCATAAGATACATTATGTTAACTTTCGAGGAAGCTCCTGCGGAGGGGCTCAGGGCAACGCCGGCGGAACCGGGCCGCGGGATTCCGCGCCGGACCGGCATCCCCTGCACCCGCTTGGGAGCGTCCGTTGGCTACTTCGGTCCGTTGCACGCGGCGGAGACGGCGGCCGACGTGTTGTTGTCGGTACGGCACTCGTGCGTCGGCGGCGGGACGTCCACGGTGGCGTAGACGGTGGTCGTGGGCACGCTGGCGAGCGGCAGGAACACGGCCTCGGATTGCGCCGGGTACAGCGCAGCCGTGGTGGCGCCGGTGCCGAGCTGCGTACCGCTGGGCGGCGTGCCCGCGTAGAACGTCACGCCGACGCCCGGCGGGAGCACGGCCTGGCCGAGGTTGCGGACGGTGGCGACCAGGCCGTAGTCGGTGCCGCAGCGCGGGGCCACGTCCACCACGGCGTCGGTGGCGTCGAACTCGCCGCCGGGCTGCTTGTTCTGGCGGTAGTTATCGAGGCCCGCGGTCGTCCAGTTGGTGGCCTCGGTCTTCGGGATGGTGCCGTCCTCGTTCACGTTGGTCACGTGGTACGTGTGCTCGTTCCACACCCGCCGCGTGCGCACCCAGCTCTTGCTCTGGCTGGAAAAGACGCGGATGCCCGCCTGCTTGGTGCCGTTGCAGAGCTCCGCGTAGGCGTTGGATGCGACGACGATGTCCGCCTGGCCGTCGTTGTCCACGTCGGCGACCACGGGATACTCCCACAGCGTGCCGGTGGTGTTGCAGGTGTCCGGGATCAGGTTGGTCCCGGTCTGCCCGTCGTACATCCACAGGTGGTATTCGTCGCTGTAGACGACCTCCGCCTTGCCGTCGCCGTTGAAGTCGAACACGGAGCTGCCCGTGACGGCGCTCGAGCAGTCGTGGGTGGTCTTGAACCAGAGCGTGGTCTGGTCGACCGGCACCGACGGATCCATCAGCTTCTTGCCGCTGAGCACGATGTAGCCGACCGCGCCGGCGGCGCCGACGTCCGGGAAGCCGTCGCCGTCGAAGTCTGCAATGGTCGGCGGCCCGCCGCCGTACTCCTTGGTGGTGCTGCAGTAGCTGGCCGTGGTCGTGCCGTTGTTCAGATCGACGTCGCGCCGGACGACCTTCACGTGCGACGCGCTGCTCGCGTCGTAGCTGAGCACGTACGCCTTGTGCGGCCCGCCGGAGCTGACGACCACGACCTCCGGCTTGCCGTCCCGGTCCAGGTCGCCGACCGCGTGATAACCGTTCGGGATCGCGTCGGGCCCCGTGGAAAGATCCCAATCACGCTGCCGTCGGTGCGGAACACACGCCGGCCCTCCACCACGTCGAGCTTGCCGTCGCCGTCGATGTCCGAGAAACCCGTCAGCCGCGTGCCCGCACCGGTGGCCGGATCGAGCTCCTTCAGCACCGCGCCCGTCTTGCCGTCCAGCAACGTAAGCCCGACCAGCACCTCGGGACTGCCCGTGTGGTCCGGGTCGGCGATCGCCGGATATTCGTAGCCGCAGTGCACCTTCGTGGTGTCCGTCTGCGTCCACAGCACGCTGCCGTCCGCCTTGTAGGCGATGACGCCGGTGTTGTGGTCGGTGGTGCTGGGCGGCGGCAGACAGGCCACGATCTCGGCAACGCCGTCGCCGTCCAGATCGCCGGCCGCCAGCCCGCTGCTGCCGCCCACGGCGTCCGGCTTCGACCACTTGTCCACGAACTTTCCGCCGACGATCGACGTCACATGGAGCGTACCCGAGCTCTGGTACGCTCCGCCACTGAACGTCACGAACGCGATCTCCGGAATGTCGTCGGCGTTGACCTTGCCGTCGCAGTTGTCGTCGTCGAGCTCGACCACGATCGGCGTCATCATCACGTCCGTGGTGTACGCGCTGCTGGTATCGCCACCCCACGAGTACTTCAGCTCCGGATCGAAGGCCGTGGCCGGCGGGTGGTACTCGCACTTTTCGAGGCACGTGACGCCCGCGCCGGCGTCGCCCGCCCCCGTCCCCGCGTCGCCCGACGTCGTGCAGATCGGCGGCTTGGGCAGGCACTTGCCGGTGCGCGTCGCCGCGCCGCCGACGCACGTGCCGCCGTCCCCTGCTCCACCGCCGTCCGGCGCGTTGCCCAGCGCGTACTCGCAGTACTCGTCCGCGGCGCACTCGCTCGAGTCGGTGCACGTGCCGCCCGGTGTGACGCACTTCTCGAACGAGCACAGCTGGCCCGCGCCGCAGCACGCTGGCCCGCAAGCGCTCGCGACGGCGCAGCACGCACCCGCGACGCACACGCCGCCGCCGTCGTCGCACGGCTGGCCCTCGGTACAGCTCGACGTCTGATCGAACAGCGCGGCGTCTCCCGCGCTGCCGTCGCCCGCGCCGCCGCCGCTGCCGCTGCTCGCGCCGCTGCCGGAGCTACCTCCGTGGCTGACGTTCGACGCCGTGCCGCCGTCGCCGCCGCACGCCGGAACGATCAGCGCCGAAAGCGCGCCCGCTACGCCCAACACAGTCCAAGCCCGCTTCATCGGGCGAGTATCGCCCTGCCCTCACGCGGGCACAACGCGTCACAGGACGAACTGATCGCCGAGCCCCATCACGGTCAGATTCACGCCCTTGAGGCGCGCACACTCCTGCTCCACCTCGCTCTGGAAGACCGGCTTGATGTGGTAGAGCAGCGTCGGCAAGTCCTGCGGCTTGCCGAACTTCTTCAAGTCCTTGATCAGCGTACGCGGCGTGTGGTGTCCGCTCACGGTCGCGAGCTTCTGTTCGCGATTCGGGAAGCTGACCTCCATGAGCAACGCCTTCAAGTTCTCTTCCTCGCGAAGGAGCTCCCACAGCCGATCGGTGGGACCGGTGTCGCCGCTGTACGCGATGGTCGCGTCGGCGCCGCGGATGATGAAGCCCGCGCTCTCGATGGTGTGACTGACGAGGATGCTCTCGACGCTGTAGTCGCCGAGTTGGGTGGCGCGCTCCGGCTTGAGCTCCACGAAGCGGATCGTCGGCCGCGTCTTGTTCGGGATCACGGAGAAGTCGGGCCAGATCAGGTTGTTGAAGAAGTGCTTCTTCAACGCGTTGATCGTGAACCGGCTGGCGGCGACCAACAGCGGATCGCAGTCGGCCTGGCAACGATTGTCGGCGATGGTCGCGAGATCGCGCACGTGGTCGAGGTGCGCGTGGCTGACGACGCAAGCCTGCAGGCGGAACTGGGACTTCAGGTCCATGCCGCTGGTCAGCGATCCCGCGTCGATCGCCAGGCGCTCGTCCACGACGAACGCGCTGGTGCGATGGCGCGGCGTCTCGCCGCCGTGACAGCCGATGACCCTCAGTTCCATGAACGTGCTCGAGGCGCTGCCACGACCATCTGCGTCGCAGTCTATCCCGGCCGCGAGGATACGGTCAAAGCGACGCGGGTTCCGCGGCCGGGGTTTGCCATTCTGGGCGGCAGGCCGAGAGTCCTTCCGGGCTCTCAGTCCATGGGAAAGCCGCCCATGCCGCCCATGCCGCCCATGCCGCCCATGCCGCCCATGCCGCCCATGCCGCCCATGCCGCCCATGCCGCCCATGTCGCCGCCTCCGGCCATCGGGGCCTCGGGCTGCGGCAGATCGGCGACGATGCACTCCGTCGTGAGCATGAGACCGGCGATGCTCGCGGCGTTCTGCAGCGCGACGCGGACGACCTTGACCGGATCGATGACGCCGGCGCTGACCACGTCGCCGAACTTGTGCTCGGCAGCGTCGAAGCCGTACGAGCCCTTGCCTTCGCGGACCTTCTCGACGACGACGCGCGGCTCGTTGCCGGCGTTCTTCGCGATCTGGAGCATCGGCGCTTCCGCCGCGCTCGCCAGCAGCCTTGCGCCGGCCATCTGGTCGTCGTTCAGGCCAGTGAGCGACGCGACGGCCGCGGCCGCGCGCAGCAGCGCCACGCCACCACCGGGAACGTAGCCCTCCGCAACGGCGGCACGGGTCGCGGCCAGCGCGTCCTCGACGCGCGCCTTGCGCTCCTTCATCTCGAGCTCCGTGGGCGCACCGACGCGCAGCACCGCGACGCCGCCGGCGAGCTTCGCCAGCCGCTCCTCGAGCTTCTCGCGATCGTAGTCGCTGGTGGTCTCCTCGATCTGGCGCCGGATCTGCTCGACGCGACCCTTGATCGCGGTCTTGTCGCCCTTGCCGCCGACGATCGTGGTGTTGTCCTTGTCCATGCTGATGTGGGCGGCGCGTCCGAGCTCCTTGAGCGTCACGGACTCGAGATTGCGGCCCAGATCCTCCATGAACGGCGTCGCGCCGGTGAGCGTCGCGATGTCCTTGAGCATCTCCTTGCGGCGATCGCCGTAGCCCGGAGCCTTGACCGCCGCGACCTTGAGCACGCCGCGGAGCTTGTTCACGACCAGCGTCGCGAGCGCCTCCCCGTCGACGTCCTCGGCGATCACGACGAGCGGGGCGCCCTTCTTGTTCGTGGCTTCGAGCACGTTGATGAGGTCGGCCATCGCCGAAATCTTCTTGTCCGTGACGAGCACGTACGCGTCCTCGAACTCGGCCTTCATCTTCTTCTGGTCGGTGACGAAGTACGGCGACAAGAAGCCGCGATCGAACTGCATGCCCTCTACGATGTCGACCTCGGTGCTGGTGCCCTTGGCCTCCTCCACCGTGATCACGCCGTCGCGCGTCACCTTGTCCATGGCGTCGGCGATCATGTCGCCGATGGCCGTGTCGCCGTTGGCGCTGACCGTGGCGATGCGGCGGATGTCGTTGCTGTCCTTGGCCTTCTTCGCCAGCTTCTTCAGCTCCGCGACCATGACCTCGACCGCGGCGTCGATGCCGCGCTTCAGGTCCATCACCGGCACGCCGGCTTCGACCAGCTTCAGCCCACCGCCGTAGATCGCCTGCGCGAGCACGGTGGCGGTCGTGGTGCCGTCGCCTGTGTCGTCCGCGGTGCGCGAGGCGACCTCGCGGACCATCTGCGCGCCCATGTTCTCGATCTTCGAGCCAAGCTCGATCTCCTTGGCGACGGTCACGCCGTCCTTCGTCACGAGAGGAGCGCCCCAGCTCTTCTCGATCGCCACGTTGCGCCCGCCAGGCCCCAGGGTGACCTTGACGACGTCCGCCAGGGCGTCGACGCCCCGCTGGATGCGCTTGCGCGCGTTGCGCTTGTAGACGATCTCCTTGCTGCTCATTTTCGGCTCCTCCTCGGACTCGCACGCCCGGCGCGCCGGAACTTAAGCGATCGCGCGGTCAGATCAACCCCTTGCCGTACCGAATTCCGAAGCGGCGCTTGCGTCGGACCCGTTTTGAAGATAGTTACCCGGGCCCCGTCGGGCCTCCGGGCTCGGCAACTCCCCTTGGGGGATCGTCTAACGGCAGGACGCAAGATTCTGGTTCTTGTTATCTAGGTTCGAATCCTGGTCCCCCAGCAAATCCGCCGCCCCGAGCCAGAACGGGGCGGCACCGGCCCCATCGTCTAGCGGTTAGGACATCGGCCTCTCACGCCGGTAACCCGGGTTCGAGTCCCGGTGGGGTCACGAAGCGCGTCACTTCGCGGAGCAAGCGACCTCCACGTCACCGTAGAAGCAGTGCGCGCCGTCGCGCCGCGTGGGCGCCACGCCGGCGCGGAGCTTCGGAAGCAGCTCGGGTGGGCAGGGCACGGTGCGCGGTGGCGGCGGGTTGCAGAAGGCACGCGGCGGGCACTTCATCTTGACGCCCTGCAGGCAGTGCAGCGAACCGATCTGGAGCGACGTCCACGCGCCGCCCTTGTCGAGGGAGGTCTTGTCGGGGAGCGTCGCGGTGGGGCCGGCGTCGGGGCAGCGCACGCGCTTGCCGTCCGGGGCCGTCTTGCACTGGCCGCCGTACTTGAAGACGAGCCGGTCGGGCGCGGCTGCCGGCAGCAGTGCATCCGGGCAGTCGACGTATTGCTTCTTGCCGTCCAGCTCGCGGTAGCAGGAGGCGAAGCCGTCGTAGACGAGCGCGCTCGCCGAACCGCCCGGCGCCGGTGCGGGCGCGGGCACCGGGCCCCGGGTCGTCGGCGCCTGGGCGATCGTCGGCGTGGGAGCCGGCGCGGGAGCCGGCGCGGGCGGGGGCTTCTCGCCGCCGTCGTTGCGGGCGCAGCCGCCGACGGAGAGCGTGACGACGAAGGGCGCGGCGAGGATGCGCTTCATGGCGACCAGGGTACGTCGGCTTGGCCGCCTCCGGAAACCGCGCTAAGGCCTGGCCACCCGTGACCGAGGCGTCCCCCTCCCCCGAGCCCGAGCCCGAGCCGGAAACCGAGCCCGGGAGCGCGCCGGCGCGCGACGACGACGCGGCAGAACCGGGCCGCCCGAAGCGTCGGGCGCGCCGCCGCGCGCGCGTCGTCGCGGCCCCCCTGCCCGAGCCCGTGCGCCCCGGTCTGAACACCTTCGTGGAGAACTGGCGCATCCCGCTGCTGGCGGCGGTGGCGGTGTTGCTCGTCGCGGGCACGCGCTTCGAGGAGACGCGACCGCTCGAGGCGACGGTGATCGCCATCGCGCTGCCGCTGATCACGGTCCTGGCCGGAGCGTTGCCGCTGCGGGACAGCTCGCCGACCCTGCGCCGCTGGGCGTTCGGCGTCGCCGCGCTGGTGATCGTCGGCTCGGAGATCTGCATCGGACGCGCGTTCTTCCCGCCGGCGCCCTTCGACGCGGTCACGCTGAGCGAGAAGGAGCCCGACGCGACCCTCGTCGTGCCGGGCAACACGCACAAGGTCGAGATCGACTCGCGCGCGACCATGGGTCACGTGCGCGGCACGGCCGAGGGCCACTACGCGCTCGAGCTCGAGCGCGACGGCAACAAGCAGATGGTCCAGGGCGACTTCTCGCGCTCCGGTGGCGGCGGTTCCGCGCGCAAGGGCTCGCGTCGCGCGCCGCAAGCGACGGAAGCCCACGCCGACGACGTGGATCGCCAGGCGCTCAGCCTGCCCGGGTCGGGCGCCGTACACGCGCACCTGACCACGCTGTCCGGCGCCGTGGCGCACACGCTGCGCGTCAGCATCGGACCCGCGTTCGGCTTCGCGGTCCCGCTCGACATCGCGCTGCTGCTGCTCGGCATCGTGGCGATCGGCGTCGAAGCCGTGGGGATGACGCGCGGACTGCGCTCGCACTTCGCCGCCTGGACCGGTATCGCCATCGCCCTGGCGGTGTACATGCCGGCGCATTTCGATCCCGGCGATCCGTTCGGCGCCGTGCTCGGCGGGCTCGTCATCGCCGTGCTCGCCGGCGGCGGCATCGGGATGATGCTGGGGCTGCTCGGCGCGCGCGCGCTCGGGAAAGAGTAGCCGCTACTTCGCCGCGGGCAGCGCCAGCAGCACCGGCGGCGCGTCTTTCGGCTCCGGCACGAGCGACCACGGCTTCGCACCGTGGGGATCGCGCTGCCGCGCCAGCCAATCCGCGACGATCTTCGCCCACTTCAAGCGTGCATTCATCGTCGGATGGATGTGATCCGACACGCGCGGCATGTCGCCGACGATGCGCGTCGTGTCCATGAAGCGGCACGGCCCGACGTTGTCGTGGATCACCTTCAACAGGTCGCCCTTCGCGCCCTTCCAGAGCGGGACGCCGATCCACACGCACGGCCTGTCGCCGATCTCCTTGACGATGCGCTGGACTACGCCGGCGCGCTGCGTCGGATCGGGCACCATGAGCTCGTTGGCGCCAAGCGACACGATCACCAGATCCGGATGCTTCTGCGCCATGAGCAGCTGGATCTCGCCGCCCCACGCCCACTGCGGAATGAAGCTCGCCGTCTTGTAGTGCAGCAGCGCGTGCACGCCCCGCGCCTTGAGCTGCTTGTCGAGCTCGATCCCGAGCGCTCCCGCCATCGAGTCGCCGATGTGCAGCACCGTGGTGCCGGCGGGCATCGGCGGCACCGCGCCGTCGGCGGTCGGCGGCGGCCTCAGGCGCCGCGCCGGGGCCTGGATGGGTTTGCCGGTCCGGCGCGGAACCGGCGCCACTCGCCGGCGCGGCGTCCGCGATCGGCGGAGCGTCCGCGGCCCGCCCGCTCGCCGCCTCCGGCGTCCCCGTGGACGGCGTTGCCGAGCCCGGCGTCCTGCGGAGCGGCGTCGCCGCGCCCGGCGTCCGCGGACGGCGTCGCCGAGCCCGGCGTTGCCGCGCCGGGCGTCCCTGCGGCGGCGGTTCCGCGGGCGACGTTGCCCGGGCCGACGCGGGCGTGCTCGGCGGCGCGCCGGCGCACCCCGCGACAACGCCCACAGCGACAAGCCACGACCCCCTCGCCGCACCCGCGCACCGGTGGATTCCGCGTCGGACCGGCATTCTCGAGAAGCTACGCATGACCGTCATCCAGGCGTCCAATCAGGGGGCGTGCAAGGGCAGGAGCTCGTCGCCCCGCCGGCGGCCGACACCAGACCGGTACATAGCCGGTTATGCCCGTCGATGTGTCGGCTTTCCACGCGGCCCCCGCACGAGGTGCAACGTGACGCACACCCACGCATGCGCAGCAGGCGCGCGCGGCGCACACCGCCGCACGCGCGCGCCGGCGGGCGGAAATGGGGGGGCATAACCGGTTATCCCCCTGCGATGTCCGCGCGCGGCGCCCTGTGCGGCATCGCTCGCCCGTAACCCCGTGATCTCTCGTCGCCGCGCGGCTCGCGACGGCGGCAAGGAGCCCTGAAGCGGACAGCAAAGGGGGGCATAACCGGTTATCCCCCCTGTCGATGTCCGCACCCGCGCTTGCGCGCTCGTGGTGGCGCAGCGGTGCGACGACGGCGGACGGCGAGCGCGGCGGTACGACGACGGCGGACGGCGACCGTGGCGACGCGCTCCCGCGCTCGCGCTCGCGCCTGCGCGGTGCGGCGATGGCGGACGGCGAACGCGGCAGGGACGGCGCGCCATTGGCGCGTGGCGGCGGAGTCACGGGCAGCACGTCGAGTTCCATCCCACGCCGACGTCGCGGTTCTTGCACCCGACGCCGCTGCTTACGATGTTGCGCGCGGCGTGCGAGCCGCCGCTGTAGCGGTACGCGTGCGGGCGGCCCGGGTAGTACTTCTGGCAGTCCGGGTCGAAGCCGGGCGAGCGGGCGCTCGTCACGCCGGCGAGATCCGTCGGCGGCAGCTTGCCGCTCACGTCCTCGTCGAGCACGCAGCCGTGTCCCGGCTCCTTGTGCTGGCCCTGGACGCACTCGCTGGCGCCTTCCCGCGCGCAACGCACGCCGTTCCACTTCTCGAGCGGCGCGCAGTCCATCGCCGTCACGGCGAGCTCGCAGCGCGTGCCGTCCTTGGTGCGCCCGAACGGGCACTTCGTCGCGGGCAGCGTGAGCGCGCAGCGCATGCCCAGGTGCGATCCCCACTCGTCCGGGCGGTAGCGGTTGCGGAGCTTGGTGTTCATCCACTTGTCGAAGCGACGGCTCCAGCTGCCGCCGCGGTACACCTTCGTGAGCGCGTGCACCGGCGGCCACGGATAGGCGCCGTACCAGGTGCTGGTCCACTCCCAGACGTCGCCCGTCATGTCGTACAGGCCGAACGCGCCGGCGGCGTAGGACTTGCGCTTGCACGACCCGCCGGGGTGCTTCCAGCACGTGCGTCCGTCCGGCGACTCGTTGCCCCACGAGTAGGTCCGGTACTCGTCGCCGCCGCGCGCGGCGTACTCCCACTCGACCTCGGTCGGCAGGCGCGCGTGCTTGTACGCGCAGTAGTCGTGCGCCTGGTGCCAGTCCACGCAGTTGATCGGGTGATCGCCGCGATCGGGGTAGCGCATGTTGCAGAAGCGCCGCGTGTCGCGCGCAGGCGCGCATTTGCCGGCATCCACGCACTGCTTGTAGTCGTCGACGCCGACCTCCTCGGTGTCGAGGCAGAACGGCGCGACCGTGGTCTGGAAGCGCGGGCTCTCCTCGTTCGCGCCGACGCCGGCCTGGGTGCCGACCCAGAACTTGCCGCCGGGGATCGTCTGCATGCCGGCGGGACACGTCGCGGGCGCGGGCCGCGCGACAGGCTCTGCGGAAGCGCTGGCCGAAGGGCCCGCGACGGGAGCTGCTGGCGCCGCGCTGCGCGCAGCCGGCGCGCGCGCTGCGCGCTGCGGCGGCGGGCGCCGGCGCGTCGTGGTCGTGACACGCGCTGGCCGCCACGAGAGATACCGCGCCGGACCAACAAACCAGCGGCAGGAACGGAGCGAGGCGGCGGCGCGTCATCACGACTCGAAAAGCACTGCCGCTTACGACTACGATGCGCGCGTGGCAAGGTCGTTCGCGGGATCATGACGTCGGGCGTGCGGATTGAAGGCCTGACGCGGCGCTACCCCGGTAGCGATCGCGCGGCGGTGGATCGGCTCGATCTGGACGTGAAGCAGGGCGAGATCGTGTGTCTGGTCGGCCCCAGCGGCTGCGGCAAGAGCACCACGCTGCGCATGGTCGCGGGGCTCGACGAGCCCGACGCGGGGCGGATCCGCATCGGCGACAAGGACATGACCGGCGTGCCGCCGCAGGAGCGCGACGTCGCCATGGTGTTCCAGGGCTTCGCGCTGTATCCGCACATGCGCGTCCGGCAGATCCTCGAGTTCCCGCTCAAGATGCGCAAGGTCGCGCCGGCGGAGCGCGACAAGGCGGTGGGCGAGACCGCGGAGATGCTCGGCATCACGCGCTTGCTCGAGCGCCGCCCCGGGCAGCTCTCGGGCGGCGAGCAGCAGCGCGTGGCCATGGGCCGCGCGATCGTGCGGCGCCCGCAGGCGTTCCTGTTCGACGAGCCGCTGTCGAACCTGGACGCGGCGCTGCGCGCCGAGTTGCGCGTGGAGCTCGGCAAGCTGCTCGGGCGGCTCGAAGCGACGGCGCTCTACGTCACCCACGACCAGGTCGAGGCGATGACGCTCGGCGATCGCATCGCGGTGATGCGCGCGGGCAAGCTCGAGCAGTGCGAGACGCCGCGCCGCATCTACGAGACGCCGGCGACGACCTTCGTCGCGTCGTTCTTCGGCACGCCGCCGATGAACCTGATCGAGCTCGAGCGCGACGGCGAGATGGCGCGCGCCGGCGACATCGCGATCCCGGCGCCGGCGCGGGGCCGCGACAAGATGGTGCTCGGGATCCGCCCGGAGCACCTGCACCTGGCCGGCCACGAGCCGTACGGCCTGTCCGGCGGCCACGCCGGCGTCGCACGCGCCATCCCCCACGCGCGCGTGACCGCCGTCGAGCCGCTCGGCGCCGAGACCCACGTGGAGCTCGAGGCGGCGGGACAGAGCCTGCGCACGCGCCTCGGCGGCTTCGACGCGCCGCGCATCGGCGCCGACGTCACGCTCACCCTCGACGACGCGCGCATCCGCTGGTTCGACGGGGAGACGGGGAAAGCGCTTTGAGACGCCGGGCGTTCCTCGCTGGGCTCGGCGCGCTCGCCGTCGGCTGCAACGAGGGCGCCACGCCGCCGGGACGCACGGCGGCCTCGCTGTGGTTTTCCTACGGCGGCCGCAACCGCACGGTGCTCGAAGCGCTGGTGGCGCGCTTCAACGCCGCGCAGACGGCGTACTGGATCCACGCCGTCTACCAGGGCGACTACTTCGAGGGCCTGGCCAAGCTGCGCACGGCGATCGCCGCCGGCGCGGGACCGACGCTGAGCCACGTGGTGGGCGAGGTCGTGCCGTATCTCGCCGAGCGCCGGCGTGCTCGAGACGCTCGACGCCTACCCGGGCGCGCACACGCTCGGCATCGTACCGGCGCTCGGCCAAGCCGGATCGTGGGTGGGCGGCGACACGCACCCGCTGGTGGCGCTGCCGTTCAACCGCTCGACGCCGATCGCGTACCTGAACGGCAAGCTGGTGCGCGACGCGCCCGGCACCTGGCAGGAGCTCCGGCAGACCGCGAAGGCGCTGACGAAAGCTGGTCGCTACGGCTTCGGCTGCCCGATCGACTGGTGGTTCTGGGTCGCGCTGGTCGGCCAGGCCGGCGGCAACGTCGTGGAGGCCGACGGCACGGTGTCGCTCGGCGGCGAGGCCGGCGTGGAGGCGCTCGAGCTGTGGCAGACGCTGGTCAAGCGCGATCGCAGCATGAAGCCGCCGCCCGGCCGCGACTACAACGCCTGGGAAGCGACCAACCAGGACTATCTCGCCGGCCGCACGGCGATCATCTGGACGAGCACCGCGTTCCTGAAATACCTCGAGGACAACGCGAGCTTCCCGGTTGTCGCCGCGCCCCTGCCCGCCGACAAGCGCCGCGCCGTGCCCACCGGCGGCACGCACTGGGTGATGATGAAGGCCGCTCCGGCGCGGGACAAGCAGGCCGCGTGGGCGTTCCTGCGCTTCATGCACGAGCCGGCGCAGGTGATCGCCTGGTCCACGCGCACCGGCTACATGCCGGTCACCAGCGGCGCCGTCGACGAGCTCGAGCGCAGCGGCTACTACGACCGCCACCCGAACGACCGCGTCGCCCTCGACCAGCTGGAGTTCGCCCTGCCCTGGCCGTGGTCGCCGGACCTGTTCCGGATCCAGCGCGAGGTGGTGCAGCCGCGGCTCGAGCGCGCGGTGCTGTCCGACGGCAACGCCCGCGAGCTCCTCGCCGAGGCGCGCCGTGCCGCCAAGGAGGGCGTGTGATGCGACCGCGGCGCGCGCTCGATCCGGTCTGGATGCTCGCGCCGACGGCGGTCCTGCTGGTGCTGTTCTTCTTCTGGCCGCTGGTCGTCGCCGCGTGGCGCAGCCTGTTCGCGTGGGATCTGCTCACGCCGCCGCGCTTCGTGGGCCTTTCGAACTACCGGGTGCTGTTCGCCAGCGGCGAGATCACCCACACGTTCGCGCGCACGCTGGCGTTCTCGCGTGGTGGTCGTGCTGGGCTCGATGGCGATCGGCCTTGCGCTCGCCGTCGCGCTGAACCGCCCAGGGCGCTTCTTCGCGTTCGTGCGCGCGTCGATCTTCAGCGCGTACGTGATCAGCTGGGTCAGCGTGGCGCTCTTGTTCCTGTGGGTGCTCGACGCCGACGCCGGCATCCTGACGCGGCTGATCCGCGCCGCTCGGCCTGCATGCGCCGAACTGGCTCGGCGATCCGTCGATCGCCCTGTACACGCTGGCCGGCGTCACGATCTGGAAGATCGCCGGCTACGCCATGGTGCTGTTCATCGCCGGCCTGCAGGACATCCCCGCGTCGCTCTACGAAGCGGCGTCCCTCGACGGCGCGAGCGCCTGGGCGCGCTTCCGTCACGTCACCTGGCCGCTCTTGCGCCCGACCGCCGCGTTCGTCGGTACCACCAGCTTGATCCTCTCGTTCCAGGTCTTCGACGTGGTGCGCGTCATGACCCAGGGCGGCCCGGTCCGCTCCACGACCGTGTTCGTGTACGCGATCTACGAGCAGGTGTTCATGAACCTGCGCGTGGGCCGCGCCAGCGCCGAGGTGGTCGTGTTCTTCGTGCTGTTGCTCGGTCTTACCGCGCTGCAGCTGTGGGCGTGGAGCCGGAAGGGCGAAGCATGAAGCGCGTGCTCCCGGCGGTGCTGGCGCGCACCTCGGCACTCCGCAAGTGCCCATGGCCTCTGAATCTGACTGGGTCCATATCCATCCCCACCGTCGAATTATTTCCACACTGCAATCGTCTTCGACGGGTGCCGCCAGTGCTTTCCATCCGACGAAGCAAGTGTTGAACTGCGCGCCAGGGCCAGCGCCCGTGGACGCGAACTGTACTCAGCCTGGAGTTATTACCAATGCGGTTCCGTAGCATATCATTTGCGTTGTTGGTCCTTGGCGCTTGCGCCGGAAAAACCGCGGGGAATGATGAACGTTCCAGCGCGCCCCCCCCCGCCGCATCACCAGCAGCCCCGACGTCGCCGGCGGCCGCGGCCGGATCTGGTGCAACGCCGCCGAAGCTTCGACCTCCGGCGCACGTTTCCAGCACCGTGCATCTCAGCCCGGGGCCATTGTTCGCTCCCGGCCCAGCGCAAAGCGGCGTCGTCAATCCCGTGGCGACCGAGCCTGCCGACAAGTGTGGTGGGCCGAAGCCGCCGTACGGCGTTGACATGATTGCTGCATGCTGCAATGGGGCGTTGTGCAATGGGTTGTGCGGTCGCAGTCTTGATAGACCGTGCGGGTGCAATGGCAAGGCCGGGGGGTGTGACGCACCTGACGTCTGCTGTCGTCAAGGCGGCTGCATGCCGATGAATCAGTGCCCAAAGCCCCGGTTCCCGTAGATCGGTAGCGAGGCCGCGCAGCGACCGAGCCGGCGTAGCCGTCGGCAGAACGCTGGTGGCGAGCAGGATTGCCATTCTGTGGAAGGTGAGCGGAAACCGGCCTTGTCGCATGAGCGGAACGCACTGAGGCCCGAAGGGCGAAGCATGAAGCGCGTGCTCCCGGCGGTGCTGGCGCTGGTCGCGCTGATCTGGCTCTTCCCGTACGCGTGGATGGTTTTGACCAGCTTGAAGACGCTGCCGGAAATCGTGCGCGCGCCGACGGCTCCCCTGCCCTCCGCCCTGCACCTGGACGCATACCGCGACGTGCTCCGCGCCATGCCGCTCGCGCACTACTTCTGGAACACCACGGTGATGGCGCTCTTGATCGCGCTGCTCCAGATCGCCACGGCCCTGCCCGCCGGCTATGCCCTGGCGAAGCTCCGCTTCAAGGGTCGCGGCCTCGCCTTCGGCCTGGTCGTCGCGACGCTGCTGATCCCGGCGCAGGTGCGCTTCGTGCCGGTGTTCTCGCTGCTCGCGAGCGCGGGCCTCGATCAACACCATGGCCGCGCTCGTGCTGCCGTTCGGCGTGAGCGCGTTCGGCGTCTTCCTGGTGCGCCAGGCGCTGCTCGCCGTGCCCGACTCGCTGATCGAAGCCGCGCGCATGGACGGCGCGAGCGAGTTTCGCATCATCTACGGCCTGATCGCCCCGATGCTCGTCCCCACGCTGGCGTCGCTGTTCCTGTTCAGCTTCGTCTTCCACTGGAACGACTACTTCTGGCCGCTGGTGATGACCACCGACGAGAAGGTCCGCACGCTTCCGCTCGGCATCGCCCTGCTGCGCGAGCAGGGCACGGGCGTGCGCTGGCACATCGTGATGGCCGGCAACGTGCTGCTCAGCCTACCCGCCCTGGCCGTGTTCGCCGTCGCCCAGAAGCACCTGCTCCGCGCCGTCGTCTCGCGCGCGGGATGAGCGGGGATGGGGGATGCCGGTCCGGCGCGGAATCCCACTCCGACGCCGCGCTACTTCGAGTTGCAGGGCGCGAAGATCGGCTTGCAGTGTCCGTCGGCGATGTCGGCGCCCGCCACGAGCCGGCCCGCGGTGTAGGTGCCGCTGCCGGGCGGGCCCGTCCACACGCCGTCGGGTTGTCCGTCGCGACACGTGCCCGTGACGGGTCCGATCTGGACCGGGCCGTCCGGCGTGCCGCGGGAGAACGTCTGGAGCTGCCGCACGGCGCCGCCCTGCGCGGAGTACTCGCGCCACGCGCCGTCGGCGACGCCTTCGCGACACGTTCCGGAGCGGAACCGGCCGCCGAAGTCGTAGAAGGAGCGGTACGGGCCGTCCTTCACGCCGCCTGACCGGGCGCAGAACTCCGATCGACCGTGCTCGGTCTTCGACGAGTCGGCTCTCGTGCCGTCCGGGCACTCCGTGCCGTCGGACAGCTTGCTCTTCCCGCACCCGGCCACGACGAGCGCGGCAAGCAGCGCAATCCACGGTCCCCGCATGCTCCGGATGCTGTCCGATCCCGGCGCCGGACACAACCGCCGCAAGCCCACTGAGTATAGATACGACACCCATAACCAACTACGTTGTCTAAATACTCAATCAGTCCGGGCAGCGCGCCCGGCGGCGCCGCGCGCCCGTACGCGCGGGCGTCGGCCCACGCGCCCGTGAGCGCGGAATCCCGCGCCGACGAGCTCTAGTCGCAGCTCTTGCCCAGCGCCTTCGCGCTCTGCTTGAAGCCGTCGAGGGACGACTGGCAGGCCTCCGACGGCACACCGATCTTCTTGAGGTTGTTGCACGTCGGCGCGGAATCGCCGCTGACCACCTTGCAACACGCCGCGGCGCGTCCGCACACGCTGTCGTCGTCGGCGCCGTCCGTCCCCACACCGAGCACGTTCACCGCGACCACCACGATCGCGACGACCAGACCAAGGCCGCCGCCCGCGAGTCCGATGATAAGTCCGATGCGCGCGCCTCCGGGCACGCGCATCTGCGCCGCAGCGACCGGTACGCCGCCGCCGTAGGGGCCCGCACCGTAGCCGGGCGCGGGCCCGTAGCCGGGCGCGGGTCCGTAGCCCGGCGCGGGTCCGTAGCCCGGCGCCGCCGGCGGGTAGCCTCGCGGCGCACCGTACGGCGCAGCGGCCTGGCCCGGCGGCGCGATGCCCATGGCTTCGAGCGCCAGGCGCGTCGGATTCATGCGATCGAATCGCACCTGGACCCAGCTCCCGGGTTGGAGCTGCGGGACCTGGAGCTCGGAGACCATGCTCGTCATCTGCGCCGGGTACGGCGCCGCGCCCTGTGGGTGGACCTCCAGCGAGAGCACGAGCTGCAGGTGTCGCTGCACGCCCGTGGTGACGGTCATGCCGCCCATCTGCACGTCCAGCACGCGCGCGGCCGCCGGCACGCCGGTCGTCAAGAGCTCCTGGTTCTGGGCGGTGGCCTTCGAAAGGCCACGGAACAGACGCAGCATGACGAACGCCATCGAGCCGAACACGACCACGGCAATCAGGATGCCGACGACAGGCATGACCACGGCGATATCCATGACCTCCGTGGTAGCCGCGATCGCCGGGCGCGTCGATGGGCGCGGGCATGTGCCTGGCGAGGCTGGCGCCGTGCCCGGGGTGAGAGCGTCGCCTCACGCAACCGATCCGGGTGCGATGCCGCTCGGCCCATGCCCCCGCAACCCGAATCAGGGACGGTGGACACGAGCGCGATGCTGCTCCAAGGGGATGGCACAGCGAGGACGGGAGGGCGGAAGATCGCGGATGGGCTCCACCAAGTGGTCGGTGCGCTGAACACCGGACCGCCATCTCGGCCCACACCCCATCTGGAAACCTTCCGATCTTCCGCCCTTCCTGTGAAACTCCAAATGAGTTTCTCTCGAGTGGAGGGCGTGTCGTGTTCACGCGACGACACGAGCGTGCGATGCCGCTCCGTGGGAATATCACGGGAAGGACGGAAGGGCGATCGGCACACGGATCGCCAAGCCGACGGCAAGCGATCCGTTTTCGAAATATAGTATCTAGAGTTCTATAATACAGTATTATATATTAAACACAGTATCATAAACACTGTGTTTAATACCGACGTATCTAGAAATACCCAATTACAGTCAGGCCCGGGAGCGAACCCGGCAGCCGACCGCTGAACGCATCGCGCCGGACATCGGCCCCTCGGCCGGGCTGCAGGCCGGCCGAGGCCGCCGGCACGACGCGGATCGTCGCCGAGTCTGGCCACGACGCGAGCGCCCCGCCGAGCACCAACCCGCCGACGAGGACGCCAAGCCCCGCGTAGGTCCCCGCTCCGACGTCGCCGCGGTCGGTCAGCACCAGCGCCAGGCCGCCCACCGCGCCCGCGCCGGCGACGCTCCAGCCGACGACCCGCAGCGTGCTCCGCGAGTGGTACTCGCCGGCGAGCGACGAGCGCCCCGCGGGCAGCTCGACCGGCGCCGCCGTCGACGCTGCTGCCGCCGGGCTCGCGCAGCGCGAGCTGCTGCGTGCCCGCGGGCACCGAGACCTCGCACGGCGCCGCGCACAGGTCCTTGTACGCGAGCACCTGGCCGCCGTAGCCCGTCTCGGCCGCCACGCTGCGGCGCTGGAACACGACGCCGGGCGGGCTGGACGCGAGGGAGAGCCGGGCTGCAGGCGCGGGTTCGGCAGCAGCCGCGCCGCACCAACCGCACCAGCCGACGGCCAGAGCCAGGAGAGCGCCTGCGAGCCGCGTCATCGCGCTCTCAATCAGCCACGAATCCCGCGTCGCGACAAGCCATGGGCGTCAGCTGGATTCCGCGCCGGACCGGCGCTGCGAAGACGGTCAGAAGCGCGCTGCGACGCTCAAGCCGGGGAGCGCACCCGCACCCGGCGCCGACAGGCGGTCGAGATCCGCGCCCGCGACGAGGCGCGGGTGGAGCGCGGCGGACGCGCCGGGGACGACGGTGATCACGGCCTTGTCGCTCTGGTACATCAGCGCGAGACCAACCCCGAGCCCGACTCCCATGACCCCGAGACCGAGGATGAACGTGGAGTCCGAGTGCACGTCGCCGGCGGCGATGATTCCCAGACCCGCGGCTTCGCCAATGACCATGACCACAAGTCCCGCCGTGCGCGTGCCGGACTTCGACACGTACTCCCCGCGGACCGTCGATTCACCGGCCGGGATCACGACCGGCTCCGCTTCCACGGACGACCCGCCGGTCTTGGCGAGCGCGATCGTGTACGTCCCCGCCGGGATCGACACGTCGCACGGCGCCGTACAGAGATCGTCGTAGCCCGTCGCGATGGCGGAGCCGTTGCCGCCGACGGCGATCGCCGAACCGGTCCGCCGCTGGAACGTGATACCCGGCGGCGTGGACACGAGCTGCAGGCGCGCTTCACGCGCGTGCACGGTCACCATCGGCTTCGCCTTCCCATCCTGTGTCGGAGGCGGTCCGACGGGCTGCGCCGTGTCCGGCGCCGGCGCAGGCTCTGGGGGAGGCGCCGACTCGACGGTCGGCATGTTGCTCGCGGGACCCGCGTACTTCACGTCGCCGATCGGGAACGTCTTCTTGTCGCCGCCGACGACCAGGATCACGACATGGTCGCCCGGTACGAGCTCGCTGATCGTGCCGCGGTACATGGCGCCGTTGTTCAGCAGCACGACGTCGGGCGCCGCGGCAGGCGCAGGCGCGTGCGGCTGCCTTCGCAGTCGCGGCTGCGGGCGCTTCGGCCGGCTTCGGCAGCGCGCTACCCGCGGCCGGTTGCGCCGCGCACAGTGACGTCCACGTCAGGACCAGAGCCAGGGAACCGCTCGCAATACCCACGATCCGCGCCATTGCCACCTCCGAGCCGCACGCATTCGAGCACACGAGTGGAGCACGCGGAAGGGTGTCCAGGTTCGTGCACGAACCTGGAGGTTCCGCGCCGGACCGGCAATCAGCAGATCTTCTTCATCCAGCCGTGCGTGTCGGGCGCGACGCCGTGCTGGACGTCGAGCAGCGCCTTGCGCAGCTGCATCGCGATGGGGCCGGGCTCGCCGCCGTGGATCTTCCACTCGCCGTGGCGGCTCTTGACCAGACCGATGGGCGTGATCACCGCCGCGGTGCCGCACGCGAAGGCTTCGAGCATGGCGCCGCTCTCGAGCGCCTGGCCCCACTCCTCCACGGTGAACAGGCGCTCCTCGGTTTCGAAACCGAGATCCTTCGCGATCACGAGGAGGCTCTCGCGCGTGACGCCGGGCAAGAGCGTGCCGGTGAGCTTGGGCGTGACGAGGCGGGTGCGATCGCCGTCCTTCATCACGAACATGATGTTCATGCCGCCCATCTCTTCCACGTACTTGTGCTCGCACGCGTCGGTCCACACGACCTGGTCGCAGCCCTTCTCGATGGCTTGCGCCTGCGCGGCGAGGCTCGCCGCGTAGTTGCCCGCGCACTTCGCGAAGCCCGTGCCGCCCGGCGCGGCGCGCGAGTAGTCCTCGCTGATCCACACGGTGACGGGCCGGAGGCCCTTGGCGAAGTACGCGCCGGACGGCGATCCGAACAGGATGAAGCTGTAGCTCTTCGCCGGCCGGACCCCGAGCGCCGGCTCCGTCGAGATCATCAGCGGACGCATGTACAGGCTCTGCTCCATCTGCGTCGGCACCCACGCGCGCTCCTGGCGGATCAGCGCCCCGCCGGCAGCCAGGAACAGCTCCTCCGGCACCGGCGGCATCGCCAGGCGCTTGGCGGAGTTGGCGAAGCGACGCGCGTTCTGCTCGGCCCGGAACGTGGCCACGCCGCCGTCCTGCTGGTGATAGGCCTTGTAGCCCTCGAAGATGGCCTGGCCGTAGTGCAGCACGCTCGCCGCCGGGTCGAGGGTGATCGGCGCGTAGGCTTGCAGCACGCCCTTGCCCCAGGCGCCGTCGCGGTACGCCGCGACCACCATGTGCTCGGTGAAGATCCGGCCGAATCCGAGATCTTTCATGCGTTCGGCGCGCTGATCGGCGCTCATCGGATGGGCCAGCGGGCGGAGCTCGATCAGGGCGTCGGTCATGGCTCTCCCGTGCATGTTGCACAGTCGATCCGCGCCGACAAGTCCCGGTGACGGATCGCCGACTGCCGCAGGGATGGGATGCCGGTCCGGCGCGGTATCCCGCGGGCCGCCCGCGCGCGCGTCAGCGCACGATGGTCTGGCAGCCGAGCAAGATGTCAACCTGGGTCGCGCCGGCGCCGGCGGTCACGGCGTCGCACGACGCCGGGCACAGCTCGACGCGCGTCTCGTTCGGCGGCGCCGCGTCGTAGTACCAGCCGGGCTGACCGGCGCACTGGCTCGAGGCCGACACCTGCGGGACGACCTCCGTTGCGCCACCCGCAGCGGTGATCTGGACGTTGACCCTCGACGGATCGAGCGTGCCGCCCCCGCTCGGCGTCGGCAACAGGTACTCGCAGCCAGCGGCCTGGGCGCGAATGGCCATCATCGCGTCGAGGAACTGCTGGCTACCGGCGGCCGTGTCCACGACGATCGCCTTCAGCGTGCCGCCGGCAACGGCGAGGGTGTCCAGGTTCGCCACGTTGCCGATGCCGATCACCCAGGTGTCGACCGGCGGCGACGCGGCGTGGCCCTGCGCAGCGACCGCGGCGATGTTCGCGATGCTCGTGTCGCATTCCGTCGGCTCGCCGTCCGTCGCCAGCACGACGACGACCTTGTGATCGGGATGCGCCGCGGCGTAGCTGGTGGTCGCCTGCACGGCGCTCTGCAACGCCGGCATGGTCGGCGTATTGCCGTTCGGCGCGGTGGCGGACACGGCAGCGATGATCTGCTGCTTGACGCCGGGCAGCGGCTGGATCGACACGGCCGGCGGCAGGTAGTCGTTGGCGTCGCAGCCGGCGGTCGCGCTCGCGATGCACGTGTTCAAGAACAACGAGCACCCGCTGGGGCACGGCGGAGCGCTGGGACAAACCAGGCTGTCGAGCGGGAAGAACTGCAGGCCGACGCCGATGCCGTCCGTCGCCGGGCTGGCGCTGACGAAGTCCGTGATGGCGGTCGTCACCGACGTCCAGCTCGTTCCCTGCATCGAGCCGGATTTGTCGAGCATGATGTACATGTCGAGTGGCACGCGCTTTCCGCTGGCCATGGTGGTGGCGCATCCACCGCCGTCGAAGCCACCCGAGCCCCCGCTGCCGCCCAGCGCTCCAAAGCCGCCGCTGCCGCTGGCCCCACCCACGCCGCCGGTTCCGCCGGTTCCGCCGGTTCCGCCGGTTCCACCGCTGCCGCCCGAGCCGCAGCTCGCGCTGGCGCCGGAGACGACGCACGTGGCGCAGGGCGTCCGTGGATCGCCGTAGCCGCGGCCGCTGGCGTTGCACGTGACGACGTCGTTGCCGTCGCACGACGTCTGCCCCGGCCCGCACACGTCCGCGACGCACGCGGCGGCGTCGCAGTGCGTCGCCGCTGGGCAGTCGCTGTCGGTGACGCATCGCACGCAGACGCCGCGGGTCTTGTCACAGAGCATACCGCTCGGCGTGCACTGGAGATCGGAGGTGCACGGGATCTGCGACGCGCACGCTCCGTGCGTGCACGCCTCGCCGACCTTGCAGTCGCTGTCGGACGCGCAGTCGGCGCAGCGACCGGCGCTGCACACCTGCCCCGGCGGGCACGCCAGCGAGTTCTGGCACGCGACGTAGGGCACGCACGCGTGCGCGACGCAATCAGCGCTGCCCGGACAGTCCGCGGCGGTCGCGCACGCGACGCACTCGCCGTGATCGCAGATGGCGAGATCGCCGGCGCCCACGCAATCCAGGCTGTTGGCGCAGGGCGTCGCGCTCGCGCATGTCGATCCGTGACACAGCGTGCCCGTCGGGCAATCCGTGTCGAGCCGACAGCCCACGCACTGGCCAGCGAGCGCGTCGCACAGCGGTGTGGGCCCGCCGCAGTCGCCGTCGCTCTTGCACGGACCGCCGCCGCCCGTACCGCCGGTCCCGGCGCTCGCGTCGGTGCCGGCGCCGCCGTCCGTGGGTCCGCCGGACGAGCTGCTCGAGCCGCAGGCCGCCGCGAGCGCGACGCCCGCGAGCACCAGCGCGAGCGCGCTACGTGAACCGACGGCCATGGCGCGCGCTCAACGCGGCGGTGCGACCTGCGTCTCGCAGCCGAGCGCGATGCCGACCGTAGCCTGGCCGGTCGCGCCGGTCACGGCGTCGCACGAGGTCTGGCACAGCTCGACCTTGGTCTTCGTCGAGTCGTAGTACCAGCCGTCCAGGCCCTTGCACTGGCTCGCGTCCGGCACCTGCGGGATCGTGTTGCCGTTGAAGGTGACGTTGACCTTGTTCGGATCGACCGCGCCACCGCCGGACGGCGCGGGCACCAGGAACTCGCAGCCGAGCGCCTGGCCCTTGATCGACTTCATGGCGTCGAGGAACGCCTGGCTGCCCGCCGATGTGTCGACGATGATCGCCTTGTTGGTTCCGCCCGCAGCCGCGATCGTGTCCAGGTTGGCGACGTTGCCGATACCGATAACCCATGTGTCCACCGCGGGCGTCGCGTTGTGCCCCGTGGCGGCGACGTTCGCGATGTTGGCGATGCTCGTGTCGCAGTCGGTCGGCTCGCCGTCGGTGGCGAGCACGACGATCACCTTGTGATCGGGGTGCTGCGCGGCGTAGCCCGTGGACGCTTGCACGGCGCTCTGCAGCGCCGGCATGGTCGGCGTGTTGCCGCCCGGGCTGTTCGCGCCCATGGCGCTGATGATCTGCGATTTCACGCCGGGCAGCGTCTGGATCGCAACGGCGGGCGGCAGGTAGTCGTTCGCGTTGCACGCGGAGCCGCCGCTTGCCGGCACGCACAGCGGCCCGAACGGGACGCAGCCGGGCGGGCATGGCGGGAAGGAGCAGTTCGCGCCACCGGCGCCCAGCGGGAAGAACTGCAAGCCGACGCCGATGCCGTCGGTCTCCGGGCTCGCGCTGACGAACGACGTGATCGCGCCGGTCACGGCGTTCCAGCTCGTGCCCTGCATCGAACCGGACTTGTCGAGCATGATGTACATGTCGAGCGGGAGCTGCTTGCCGTCGTACGTCGTCGCGGCGCACGCGTCGCCGCCGAGGCCGCCGCTTCCGCCGCCGTTGCCGCCACCGCCCAACGCGCCGAAGCCGCCGGTTCCGGTGCCCGCGCCGGTACCGCCGCCGTTGCCGGCGAACCCTCCGCTTCCGCCGGTCGCGGAAGCGCCACTGCCTCCAGCGCCGGTGCTCGCACCGCCACCGACCGGACTGCCGCCGCCGCCGGTGCCGCTGCATGCCGCGCCGAACAGCGCGATCGCACTCCCCAGCCCCGCGAGTCGCCCAAGTCGAAGTGTCAAGCCCGCCATGCGCGAAGGCTACCGCGATTCGCTCGACGTGACAGCCAATCAGTAGATGCAGCTCGATAACCGAATCGTACTTCCTCCTACAAGGTGCGCGCGGATCTACGGCGTGATGCCGCAGCGCTCGGCGAGACTCGCGACGCCGGCGCGCCGCGCTGCGTCGATGTCTGGTGACGCGCGCCAGCGCGCGTACACGGCGGTCGCCGTCTCGACGTCGTTCATCGCGCAGGCAAGCACGAGGCGCGTGCGTAACGCCTCGCGTTCGACGCGCGGCAGCGCGAGCCGCCGGCGCAGCGCCGCGTCGAGGTGGACGCGGGCCTCGTCCCATCGACCGTGGTTGTAGAAATTTCGTCCCAGCAGATAATCCGCCGTGCCGTCGTCGGGATCCGCGTCGGACCAGGCCTGCAGCCGCGCCGCGGCCTCGGCCCAGTCCGGCCCGAGTCGCGGGGTGCCGACCAGCAGCGCGACGATGGCGCCCCGCGCGAGGTCACTGCTGGACGCGCGCTTCACGTCCAGCGTGCGCAGGCGGTCCTCGTCGAGCACCGACTTCGCGATTTCGCGATAGTGCGCGTCGGCGCGCGCGGTCTTGCCTTGCTGGAGATCGAGATCGCCGAGCGCTTCCTCGGCGACCGCGCGTAGCAGCCGCGTCAGATCCGGATCCCGGACGAGCGCGTCGTAGCGACGGCGCGCGTCGGCCGCGTCCCCGCCGCGCAGCGCGCACGTCGCCAGGCCCAGCCGCGCGCCGAAGTCGTGCGGGTCGAGCTCGAGCAGCTCGCGATAGTCGTCCTGGGCGCCCTTCACGTCGTGATCGCCGAGAGCGGATCCCGCCTCGCCCGCCAGGCGATCGACGACATGCGGACAGCGCCGCCCGAAGATCGCTGGGCGCTCGAAGCGCGCCTTGGCGGCGACCAGCGCCTGATCGCTCACGCTGATCTTCGAGAGCGCCACGTGCCACTCCGTCTCGAGCGCCGGCAGCGGCTTCGGGAGAGTGCCCGCGCCGTACCAGGCACGGAGCGCGTTCGCGCCGTACGCGTCGTGGAACCAGCGCACGAACGCGCCCGCGACGGTGTACGCCGTGGACGAGTTTTCGCCGAGGAAGCCCAGGCGGAACACGCGATCGAGGGGCGGCAGCAGATCGAGCTTCTGCATCGTGCGCGCCCACTCTCCGAGCGTCAGGTCCGAGTCCTCGGGCGGCGCCGCCGCCGTCGCGACGCCCTCGATGCGGCCCGGATCCGGCACGATGCCGTCGAGCGGTCCAGACACCCGGAACGGCCCCGCACCGAAACTGCCGGCGATCACGTGCGCGAGCTCGTGAGCGAGCACCGGGTGCGGATACAGCGCCACCTGGATATAGATCTCCTTGCGCCAGGGCTTGGCGATATACGTGTCGCTGGCCCCCATCAGCCGCTTCTTCTCGCCCGACGACGCGAACAGGAACACGCGGATCCGCGCCGGCCCGCGTGTGCCCAGCCAGCGCTCGATCTGCGCCACGTGCGCGTCGCACTCGCGACCGAGCAGCGCGGCGTCGCGCCCGAGGATCGACTTGTCGTAGACGACGTCGCAGCGCTTGGTCGCGAGCTCGCGCCCGAGCGCCTTCTGGATCGACGCCGGCGTGCTCCAATGCCCGAGCGCGGGGCCTTCCGCGCAATGGGCGATGCTTGCGCCCAACGCGACCAAGCCGACCAGCGTGATACCGCGCCGGACCGGCATCCGGAGGACCAGGCTGTTGCTATCGCCGGCGCGGGACAGATGCGCGGCGAGTGCCCACAGGGCGATCAGCGTGCAGAGCGTGCCGACGCGATACGTCAGCAGGTTCCAGGTCGCGTCGATCACGGTGTCGTAGAGCGCGCCGGCGAAGTAGCCGAAGAACGGATCGAACGCGAACACCATCGGGCTCGACCAGAAGCGCAGCAGGCTGACGACCACGCCGCCGGCGGGCGCGGCGAGCGCCAGCAGCACCGCGACGACGACGCGCCGGCGGCGCCGCTCGACGCGCTCGGCGAGCAGGCCGGCGAAGGCGCCGCACACGCCGCCGAGCACGGAGCCCGCGCCCGGGCCGAGGACGAACAGCTCGAGGCCTTCGACGGGATCGCAGAAGCCGGCGCGCGCGCCGTGCAGCAGCGTCACCGCCAGACCGATCAGTGCGAGCAGCGCGCCGCTTGCCGCGCCGCGCTCGACCGCAGCGACCGGATCGACGCGGCGCGCGGCGATTTCGAGGGCCGTCGCGATGGCGGCGGTCGCGGGCAGCACCAGACCGGCGGCGAGCGCCGCTTCGTAGCCTGGTCCGCCGAACAGCGGCAAGAACCCCACCCCTCCGAGCAGCACGCCGACGATCAGCGCCGCGACGCGCTGTGCCCGCGATCGAACCAGCTCAGGCAGCACGGGCGGGCGTCACGGGTGCGCTTCGCCGGCGGGCGCGCCGGAGCGGCCGGCCTTCGCCGAGTCCGGCTCGCCGATTGGGGCGAGAACCAGCGGCAGCACTTCTTCCATGCGCGAGACGAAGTGCACGCGAAGATCGTTCTTCACCTCGTCGGGCACCTCGTCGAGATCGCGCTCGTTGCGCGCCGGCAGCACCACTTCCTTGATGCCCGCGCGGTGCGCGGCGAGGATCTTGTCCTTCACGCCGCTCACCGGGAGGATGGCGCCGCGCAGCGTGACCTCGCCGGTGACCGCGACGTCCGCACGGGCAGAGACGCCGAGCAGCAGCGTGACCACGCTCACGAACATCGCGAGCCCCGCGCTCGCCGCGTCGCGGGCGACGCCGGCGCGCGGGATGTGCAGGTGCAGATCGATGGACCGGAGCCACTCGGGATCGAGCCCCAGGCTGTCGGCGTGGGAGCGCACGAACGAGAGCGTGGTCGCGGCCGACTCCTTCATCACGTTTCGCAGGTTGCCCGTGACCTGGATCTCGCCCTTGCCGGGCATGCGTGTGGCCTCGACCAGCAGCAGATCGCCGCCGGCGGCGGTGACGGCGAGCCCGGTCGCGACGCCCGGCGCGAGCTCCAGCTCCGCGACCTCCGGCTCGTTGCGGTGGATGCCAAGCACCTGCTCGACGTGCGCGCGATCCACCACCAGCCCCTCGACCTTCTGGCCGTCGGCGATGCGCACGGTGGCGTCGCGGCAGGTCGCGGCGATCTCGCGCTCCAGGTTCCGGACGCCGGCCTCCCGCGTGTAGAAGTCGACGATCGTCTCCAGGCCGTCGCGAGCGAAGGCGAGCCGATCGGTGGTCAGCGCGTGCTCCTTGAGCTGCTTGGGCACGAGGAACTGCCGCGCGATCTCGAGCTTCTCGGTGCGCGTGTAGCCGGGCACCTCGATCAGCTCCATGCGATCGCGGAGCGCTTCGGGGATGTTGCCGCGATAGTTGGCCGTGGCGAGGAACGTCACCTCCGACAGGTCGAACGGCAGATCGATGTAGTGGTCGGCGAAGGTGCTGTTCTGCTCGGGATCGAGCACCTCCAGCAGCGCCGCGGCGGGATCGCCGCGCACGTCGGCGCCCATCTTGTCGACCTCGTCGAGCACCAGCACCGGATTGCGCGTGCCGACCTTCTTCAGCGCCTGGATGATGCGGCCGGGCAGCGCGCCGACGTAGGTCCGGCGGTGGCCGCGGATCTCCGCCTCGTCGCGCACGCCGCCGAGGGCGATGCGCGCGTAGCGACGGCCCATCGCCCGGGCGATCGAGCGCCCGAGGCTGGTCTTGCCGACGCCGGGCGGCCCGACGAAAAGCAGGATCGGGCCCTTCTTGTCGCGGCGCAGCTGGCGGATCGCGCTGTACTCCACGATGCGCTTCTTGACGCGCTCGAGGCCGTAGTGGTCCTCGTCGAGGCAGCGGCGCACCTCGCGCACGTCGAACAGATCCGGCGTGGTGCGCGCCCACGGCAGATCCGCGAGCCACTCCACGTACGTGCGGGTCACCTGGTACTCCGCGGACTGCGGCTGCATGCCCGAGAGCCGACCGAGCTGCTTGCGAGCCGCCTTCTCCGCCTCGAGCGGCAGCTCCGCGCGGGCGATGCGATCGCGCAGCTGCTCGATCTCGTCGTCGTCGGCGCTCTCCCCGAGCTCCTCGCGGATGCTGCGCATCTGCTGGCGCAGCACGTAGTCGCGCTGCGAGCGGCTCATCTCGTCGGCGACCATGCTCGAGATCTCGCCCTTGACGCGCAGCACCTCGAGCTGGCGCTCGACCATGCCGAGCACCAGCTCGACGCGCTTCTTGACGTCGAACGCCTCGAGCACCTGCTGGCGCACGGCGATGCTCGCCTGTTCTTCGGGGAAGTTCGAAGCGATGAGATCCGCGAGCGCACCCGGCTCGCGCACGTTGTCGAGGATGCCGGACGTCTCCTTGGGTAGGTTCGGCATCAGCCCGAGCACCTTGCGCGTGCCTTCGCGGAGCCGGCGACCGAGGTCGGCCAAGGCCGGCTCGGCGACGGACGCGTCGGGTGCGCGCTGGACCTCGGCGCGCATGTACGGCTCGAGCCCGAGCGCGTCGGTGATGCGGAAGCGACCCAGCCCGTTGAGCACCACCGAGTAGTTCGACGGCCCCAGCCGGATCACCCGCACCACGCGGGCGATGGTGCCGACGGCGTACAGGTCGCTGAAGGTCGGCTCGACCGTCTCGGCGTTTCGTTGCGCCACCACGCCGACGAGCGCGCCCTCGCGCCCAGCCAGGTCCTCCACCAGGCGCACGCTGCGCGGTCGCCCCACATTGATGGGGACCACCGACATGGGGAACAGGACCGAGTTGCGCAGCGGCAGGATCGCGATGCGCTCGGGTGCCCCGGCGGCCTTCCCGGTAGTCATGCCTCGACACTAGTACGGCTGGGAGCGACGTCCAGCTTCCCGGCACCACGGCACGGCGAAGTCGCTCCCCTGGGCGCCCTGTGGTAATCCGCGTCAGTGCCGTCGTTCCGTCCCCGACCGCTGCTTGCCGGCCTGCTGGTCGCCGCTCTCGCGGGGTCGGGCTGCAGCTCCGCGCCCCCCGCCAAGGGTCCGAAGGACGTCCTCGACGAGTACGCGCAAGCCCTCGACCAGGGGCGCGTCCAGGACGCCTACGTCCTGCTCAGCGACGACGCGAAGAAGACGATCCCGTTCGAGGCGTTCCAGCGCATGGTCCGCGAGAACCCCGGCGAGGTGAAGGAGATCGCGCAGTCGCTGACCCGGCCGAGCGGCACGCCAGTGGTGACGGCCACGGTAACCGCGCCGGACGGGCAGACGCTCTTGCTCGTCTACGAGGGCGGGCGCTGGCGCGTGGACGGGTCGGCGATCGACCTGTACAGCCAGGCGACCCCCGAGCAGGCGGTGCGCGCCTTCGTGCGCGCCTACAAGAACAACCGCTGGGACGTCTTGATGCGCTTCGTGCCCGACGCGAAGCTCGAAGGGCTCGACGCGCAGAAGTTGCAGAAGGCCTGGCAGGGCGAACAAAAGGACGAGATGGACAAGCTCGTCCAGGCCCTCGAAGCGGCGCTGCCCACGGCCCGCGTGGAGCACATGGGCGAGCGCGCGACCATGGCCTACGGCGCCGGCGGCACGGTGGAGCTCGTGCACGAGCACGGCGCGTGGAAGATCGAGGAGTTCCGGTGAGCACGCGCACGGCCACGGTCGAGCGCAAGACGCGCGAGACGCGGATCCGCGTCGAGCTCGACCTGGACGGCACGGGCAAGGCTTCGATCGAGACGCCCCTGCCCTTCCTGTCGCACATGCTCGAGCAGATCGCGCGGCACGGCCTGATCGATCTGTCGATCCAGGCCGCGGGCGACGTCGAGATCGACGGTCACCACACCACCGAGGACATCGGCATCGTACTCGGCAAGGCCGTGCTCGACGCCCTCGGTGATCGCGCCGGGATCCGCCGCTACGGCGCGGCCACGCTGCCGATGGACGAGGCCCTCGCCACGGCCGCCATCGATCTCTCGGGGCGACCGTTCTTCGTGTGGCGCGTCGCGCTGCCCAAGGCCAAGCTCGGTGACTGGGACGTCGAGCTCGCCGAGGTGTTCTTCGAGGCGTTCGCGCGCACCGCCCAGGCGAACCTCCACGTCCGCCTGCACGAAGGCGAGAACCTGCACCACATCGTCGAGATCTGTTTCAAGGCCTTCGCCCGCGCCCTGCGCCAGGCCGTGGAGCTCGATCCCCGCGCGCCGGGCATCCCGTCGACCAAGGGCACGCTGACCTGAAGCGCGGAACGATGTCCCGGGCGCACGAGCTGTCGCGAGGGAGGGTTGCCGGTCCGGCGCGGTATCCCGCCCGCCGTCCCGCGCCTTGCGGAGGGTGCGCATGAGAGCCCTGGTCCTCGACGTCGGGCTCGGCAACCTGCGCTCGGTCCAGCGCGCGCTCGAGGCCGCCGCGCTCGAGCACGAGATCGACGTCGAGGTCGTGCGCAGCGCCGACCCCGACGCGATCCGCGCCGCGGATCGCGTCATCGTCCCGGGCCAGGGCGGCTTCCGCGACTGCGCCCGCGCCGTCTCCGGCCCGATCGCCGAGGCGCTGCGCGAGATCATCGCGCGCGGCACGCCGTACCTCGGGATCTGTCTGGGGCTGCAGGTGCTGTTCGAGGGCAGCAGCGAGGCCCCGGGCGAGCGCGGGCTCGGGATCTTTCCGGGCCGGGTCGAGAAGCTCGTAGGCGGGCCGGCGGTCAAGATCCCGCACATGGGCTGGAACCAGATCGAGCTCGAGCACGGCGGCCACCCGCACCTCGACGCCGCCGGCGGCGAAGGCGAGTGGGTGTACTTCGTGCACTCGTACCACGCGGTGCCGGCGGACCCGAGCGTGGTCAAGGCCGTCGCGCGCTACGGCGAGAACCGCGTGACGGCGGCCGTCGCGCGCGACAATGTGTTCGCCACGCAGTTCCACCCCGAGAAGAGCCAGCACGCCGGCCTCGGGCTGCTCGCGTCGTTCTTGCGGACGGCGTAGGTTCCGCGCCGGACCGGCAAACCCATCATGGACCTGATCCCCTCGATCGACTTGCTGGACGGCCGGGTCGTCCGGCTCCGGCAAGGCCGCTACGACGACGTGACGGTGTATCACGAGGACGCGGTGGCGCTCGCCGCGAGCTGGGCGGGGCGCGCGCGCCTGCTCCACGTGGTGGATCTGGAAGGCGCGCGCGACGGCGATGCAGCGCAGCGCGCGCTGGTACAGCGCGTGGCGCGCGCCTTCGGCGGCGCGGTACAGGTCGGCGGCGGCGTCCGCACGCTGGACAACGCGCGGCGCTGGCTCGACGCGGGCATCGCGCGGGTCGTGCTCGGGACCGCGGCGGTTCGCGACCCCGGGCTCGTGCGCGCCGCGGCGCGCGAGTTCCCGGGACAGGTCGTGATCGCGGTGGACGCGCGCGGCGGCCTGGTCGCCACCAACGGCTGGCAGCAGCAGTCGTCGCGACGCGCGTCGGACGTCGTGCGCGGGCTGTCCGACGCGCCGATCGCCGCGGTGCTGTACACGGACATCGATCGCGACGGTATGGAGAGCGGCCCCAACGTCGCCGAGACCGCCGAGCTCGCCCGCGACACCGGAGTGCCGGTGATCGCCAGCGGCGGCGTCGGCACCCTCGATCATCTGCGGGCCCTGGCGGCCGAGAGCGGGATCGCCGCGGCGATCGTCGGCCGCGCGCTGCACCAGGGACGCTTCACGCTGGAAGAAGCCCTCGCGGCCGCCGGCGCGCGGTAGGCTCGCGGGGCATGGCCGAGCTGGACACGCCGCCGACCGACGACCGGGACGATCTCCCGTCGGAGCTGCCGCCGTCGAACACCTTCGACGGCGAAGACTTCCTCTTCCATCTGTATCGCGGCAGCGAGCTGCTGCAGGACAACTGCGTCTCCGAGGCCAAGGAAGAGCTCGAGCGCGCGCTGTCGATGCAGCCGCGCGACGTCGAAGGTCAAGGCCTGCTCGGGGTGGTGTACTTCCGGCTCGGGCTGTATCCGCGGGCGATCCAGATCTACGAGGAGCTGGTCCGCGCCTGTCCCGACGAGATCACGCCGAAGGTCAACCTGGCGCTCTGCTACCTGAAGACCGGTCAGCTCGCGCAGTCGCGCGCGATGCTCGAGGGCCTGGTCCGGTTGGTGCCGGATCACAAGCGCGCCTGGGGCTATCTGGGGCTGGTGTTCGAGCGGCTCGGCGATCACGCCAAGGCGCTGGCGTCGTTCGAGCGCGCCGGCCAGGAGCAGATGGCGCGACGCATGCAGCAGCTGCTCGACGCCGACGCCGTGCCGCCGCCGTCGGATTCCGACGGAGCACGCCGAGGTGCGGCGCGCCGCGGCGGACGCGATGGAAGGGCTGGAGGGCGCGCAGGCCGGCTTCTCGGCGGGCGGCGACGACGCGGAGCCGGCGCCGTCGCGCTCCGGCCGCTGGCGCGCGATCGAGCCCGGCGAGGAGCGCATGCCGGCGTCGCGACCGCCGCGCGTGCCGGTGCTCTCGATGAGCGCGCCGGCCACGCTGCCCACGGCGCTGCCGCGCCCGGCGACGGTCCGCACGCCGTCGGCGCTGGCGCGGGACGTACGGCTCGACGCCGGGACAGGCGGCGCGGCGGCGCACGAGCCGGCGACGCTCGTCGTGCGCGTCGAGCGCGCGTGGTTCGCCCGCGCCGGCGCCGTGCGCGCGCTCGCGCCGGAGCAAGACGGCTTCGTCAGCGTCGCCGTCCAGCGCCACGCGCGCGGCCGGGACATCGACGAGCCCCTCGGCGGCGCCGGCTCGCCGATCGTGCGCCTCGAGGGCACGGGCGTGGTCGTGCTGGGCTCGTCCAGCGCCGATCGCAGCATGACCGCCGTGCGACTCGCCGAGGAACTCTTGTACGTGCGCGAGGACCGGTTGATCGGCTTCGACGGCGCGCTGCGCTTCGAGAACGGTCGCCTGCCGGCGGCCGACGGCGATCCGACGGCGATCGTCCAGATCGGCGGCGCGGGCCTGGTCGTCTTCGAGTCGCGCAGCGTGGGCTCGCTCGACGTCGCGACCGGGCGCCCGGTGCTGGCACGCGCGCAGGACGTGATCGGCTGGATCGGGCGGCTCTTGCCGCAACCGATCGCGTCCCGGGACGCCCCCGGCGGCGCCCACGGCTTCGTCACGTTCAACGGCGACGGCGTGCTGTTGATCGACGGCTGAGCGCGGCGCTAGCATCCGCCCGTGGTCGAACGGCACTCCCATCCACCGCGCTGGCGCCTGCGCCGTCGCAAGCGCGAGCGCGTCGATCCCGCGCTCAAGCGCCAGCGCCGTCACTCGCTCAAGCAGGACGCGCTGAACCTGCCGAACCTGCTGACCATGGGCCGGGTCGCGATCATCCCGCTGGTCTTGTGGCTGCTGTCGAACGGCACGCCCAAGGACTGCACGCTGGCGGCGATCGTCTACTCGCTGGCGGCGATCACCGATCTGCTCGACGGCTATCTGGCGCGCCGGATGAACGTCGTCAGCGTGCTCGGCAAGTTCCTCGACCCGCTCGCCGACAAGCTGCTGGTCATGGCCGCGCTGGTGTGGATGGTGCCGATGGGACGCATCCCGCAGTGGACCGTGGTCCTGCTGCTCGCCCGCGAGATCTCCGTGACGGCGCTGCGCTCGATCGCCAGCAGCGAAGGCGTGGTGATCGCCGCGGGCGGAGGCGGCAAGAACAAGACGGCGCTGCAGATGATCGGCATCCTGTGCCTGATCCTCGGCTACCCGTACCACCTGGACATCGGCATCATCGATCTGGGCATGGTCGACCTCGTCTACGTCGGCCGCTGGCTGGTCTACGTCTCGCTGGTGTTCTCCATCACCAGCGCGTTCCAGTACGTCGGCTTGTTCGCCGAAGCGGTCGAAGCCAAGGATCGCCGGGGCAAGACCTCCTGACCGGGACGCGGACGCGGCCGTCGCCCCGCCGGCAGGGCCTGGGGATGCCGGAACGGCGCGGAATCGCCCCTGGCGGCCGGCGCTGCGCGCCCGGGTGGACACGCGCGGCCCGGCCCTGCTAACACTTCCGCGGAAATGCACCGGTTCGCCAGGAAGGGTCTGCGTCTCGCGCTCACGGCGCCCCTGCTCGGTCTATGGATCGTCACCAGCTGCGCCCTCCAGGGCGAGGGCGAGCGGTGCGACAAGCTGGGCAGCGGCGACGCCGACTGCTCCGGCTCGCTCGTCTGCGTGGACGCCAAGGAGCTGCGTGACCACTCCACACCGCGCTGCTGTCCGGCGGCGGGACAGGCGATCAGCGACAGCCGCTGCCAGCGCTCGACCGGCATCGGCGCGGGTGGCACGGGCGGCGGCGCGGGCGCGGCCGGGACGTCGGGCAGCGCCGGGACGTCGGGCAGCGCCGGGACGTCGGGCAGCGCCGGGACGTCGGGCAGCGCCGGGACGTCGGGCAGCGCCGGGACGTCGGGCAGCGCCGGGACGGCAGGCGCGGCAGGCGCGGCCGGGACCGGCACGGCGGGCAGCTCGGGCGCCGCCGGCGCGGGTGCCAGCGACGCGAGCACGGACTGAGGCGCACGGGGCAGCATGCGACGTACACGGCTCCCGGCTCTCGTCGTCGCGGCGGTGATGTGCCTGGCGCCGTTCGCGTGCAGCTCCAGCGCCGCCGAGGGCGAGTCGTGCGATCGCGGCAACGGCAGCGCCGACTGCGAGACCGGCCTGGTGTGCGTGTCGGGGCTCGACGTCGCGGCGGGACACGACGTGTGCTGCCCGCCGGCGATGCAGAAGTCGTCGACGTCGGCGTGCGCGTCGTCCTCCAAGGACTGGAACCCCGATCCGTCGGTGGACGGCTCGTTCGGCGCCGGCGGTAGCGGCGGCAGCGCTGGCGCCAGCGGCAGCGCTGGCGCCAGCGGCAGCGCTGGCGCAGCCGGCAACGCGGGCGCCGCGGGCGCGAGCGGCGCGGCCGGCATGGCGGGCGCAGCCGGCGCCGCGGGCGCGAGCGGCGCGGCCGGCAGCGACGCGGGCGCGCAGGACGCCGGATCCGACTGATGCCCGTGGGTCACCTCGCGTCGCTGGCGCAAGAGGCGCTCCTGCTCGCCATCGCCGTGTCGCTGCCCGTCGTGGGCGTGGCGGCGCTCGCGGGGCTGCTGGTCGCGATCTTCCAGGCCGCGACCCAGGTGCAGGACATGACCATCGCGCACCTGCCGCGGCTGGTCGTGGTCGCGGTCGCGCTGGCGATCGCGGGCCCGTGGATGGGCGCGCAGATCGCGGCCTTCGCCGCCCGCGTGTTCTCGGGCGGATGAGCCGCCGCCGCGTCACGCTCGCCCCGTCGGATCTCCCACGCGCCGCGAGCGCGCGCGTGCGCGTCGGCGGCCGCGTCGCCGACGTGCGCGGCGACAGCGTCACGCTCGCCGACGCGTTGACGGCGGTCCGCGCCCGCTTCCGCGCCGCACCGGCAGACATCGAGCCCGGCGATCTGGTCGTGATCGAGGGACGCTTCGCGCGCGGCACCGTCGCTGACGCGCGCGTAATCGAACGCCACCCCGCGGCGCCCACGCGCGGCGACGGCGAGCACGCACGGCTGGCGTGGAACGGCGTGGGCCCGCGCCTCGCGCTGCGTGCGAAGGCGCTCGCGGCCGTGCGCGCGTGGCTCGACGCCGAGGGCTTCGTCGAGGTCGAGACGCCCGTGCGCGTGCCCGCGCCCGGCCTCGATCTGCACGTCGACGCGATCCCGGCGCGCGGCGGCTTCCTCGTGACCAGCCCCGAGCACCACATGAAGCGGCTGTTGACGGGCGGCATGCCGCGCATCTACCAGCTCGCCCGCGCGAGCCGCGCCGACGAGAGCGGCGCGCTGCACGAGCCGGAGTTCACGCTGCTCGAGTGGTACCGCGCCTTCAGCGGCCAGGACGCCGTGATGCGCGACACCGAACAGATCGTCGCACGCGTCGCGCGCGCCGTCGCCGGCCGCGCCGAGCTGCGTCTCGGCGATCGACGCATCGACGCGCGCCCGCCCTTCGAGCGCATCACCGTGCGCGAAGCCTTCCGCCGCCACGCCGGCGTCCGCGACGCCACGACGCTCGCCGAAGCGCGCTTCTTCGAGCTACTCGTGGACCGCGTCGAGCCTGGCTTGGCTCTGAACGAAAAGCCGATCTTCCTGTGCGAGTACCCGATCGCGCAGGCGTCCCTCGCCCGCCCCGTGCCCGGCGACGCGCGCGTCGCCGAGCGCTTCGAGCTCTACGCCGCGGGCGTCGAGCTCTGCAACGGCTTCGGCGAGCTGGTCGATCCGGTCGAGCAGCGCCGCCGCTTCAAGCGCGATCGCGCCGACCGCCGCCGGCTGAAGCGCCCCGCCTACCCGATCGACGACAAGCTGATCGCGGCCCTGACCGAGGGCATGCCGCCCAGCGGCGGCAACGCCCTGGGCTTCGATCGGCTGCTCATGCTCGCCTGCGGTGCGACCCGCATCGCCGACGTGCAGGCGTTCCCCGCGTCGCGGATCTGACGGCTGGGATTGCCGGTCCGGCGCCGGGAGAGGATGGCACACGTAGGGCGGAAGGGCGGAAGCGTCGGGATGGGACGGACGGAGTGATCGGAGCGCGAGTCGAGGTCCACCGCCATCCCGGCCCCAGGGTCACGCCTGGATACCCCGCGTCCCTGGAGACCTTCCGCTCTTCCGCTCTTCCGCCCTTCCTGTGAAAGTCCAAATCACGATCAGCGGCGTTCGTCCCGGGGATCAGAACGCGAACGCTGCCGACGCCGCACCCCCGCCGCCGCGCAGCGGACGCACCCCGACGCCGACCAGACGCAACCCCGGCACGGCAGCGGCTGCGTCGTCCGACTCGTGGGTCGCGTTGTCGTTCACGTCGTGGACCGCCCAGACGCTCTCGCCGACCAGCCCCAGCGTCGGCCACAGCGCCCACGCGGGCGCCGTGCCCCACGGGTGCGCATCGCTGGAGGTCGCGGACGCGGCGACGAGGAAGATCGGAAAGCCGAGCACGAGCCCGGCGGCGAAACCGGCGGCGCTGCCGCCCACCGAGCCCACGCCGCGCAGCGGCTCGCCGCTGGCGGCGTGCACCACGCCGGGAGCGAGCCATGTCACCGGCACGCCGTAGTAGCCGACCTCCGCCGCGACCTCGGCGTAGGGCGCGGGATTTTCCGTATCGCTCGTCGCGACCAAGGCCCACGCCGCCGCGTCGATGCCGATGGGGATCGCGTACGAGAGCGTGAGCGGCGTGGCGTACGAGCGCGACCGTGGATCCGCGTGCGCGCACCGGGCCACGCCGACGCATGCCAGCACAGTTGCGAGCGCGACGGCGCGCGCCACCCCTGCCCTCGTCACAAGAATAGCCAAGCGCTACCCGTTCAGTGTGGGCCACGCCGCAGCGATCGCCAACCGGGGCGCCGGCGCGGGCGGTTCCGCGCCGGACCGGCAAGCCAGGACAGCGCTACTTGCCGACCTGCGGCACCTGACCGGCGGCGGCCATGCCGAGGAAGCGCACCGCGTCCTGGTCGGCGCTGGGCACGTCGAACACGACGAAGTGGCCGTCCCGACCGCTGGGCGGAGCGTACTCGCGCACGGCGAGCGTGACGGGATTGCCGGCGACCATGACGTTTCCGCTGAGCGGAACCGGCTTCGGCGTGAGCGTGCCGATCTTGTCCGGCGTGGTGACGCTCGCGTCGTCCGCGGCGCGCTCCAGACCGGCGGCCAGGGCGTACGTGGCGAGCGTGGCGGGCGGCGCGTAGTTGTCGCCCAGACCGTAGGTCTGGAACACGTGCTTCGCGTTGTGTCCGGTGATGGGCGCGTTCCCGGCAGGGTCGGCGAAGTTCAGGGGATCGGCCGGGTCGACCCACTGCTGCAGCAAGCTGAGCACCGGGTGCATGCTCCCGCCGTTGAGGCCGCCGGTGCTGTCGTAGTCGGCCAGCACGAACGGCACCGCGGCCGAGATGTTCACCGGCTGCTTCTTGGTGAGGAGCGCGTCCATCAGGCTCGCGCCGTTGCCGCTCAACACGGCGCCCTTGTACTCGTCGGCGTACGGCAGCATCAGGCTGCCCTCCGTCGAACCCTGGGAGTGGCCGAAGAACACGATCTGGTCCGGATCGATCTTGATCGCGTCGCCGCCGGTGTCGGCCGCGGAGACGTCGAGGGACGCGCCGAAGCGCGCGAGCGAGATCTGGTCGGCGGCGCCCTGCAGCGGATTGCCGCGCGCGGCGTCGGGGTTCGCGAAGTTGAAGAACAGGTTGTTCGGCGATGCGTCGGAGGCGCCGCGACGCGGCCCGTGCTCGACCTGATCGATGCCGAGCACGGCGAACTGCATGCTGCTCGCGTCGGGCAAGGTGACGTTCGAGAGCGCGCCGGCCACCTCCGGCCGGATGTGGTCGCGGAACGAGCCGCCGGTGCCGTGCGCGAACACGACCAGGGGCCAGCCCGCCGCCGGCATCGTGCCCTTGGGCACGGTCAGCGCCATGCACACGTCCTCGTTGCGCACGGGCGCGTCGGCGATGCGGCCGTCCGGCGCGTCGGTGTAGGGCTCGGTGCCCTGCTGGAAGATGGGCAGCGAGATCAGCGCCTCGTACTCGTCGTAGGCGGGATCGCCCGTGCCGCAGTCGCGATCGCCGTCGTGCTGCGGGCACGGCGAGGTCACGCCGGCCGCGCACTTGACCCAGCTCTTCGCCGTAGGAACCGGCGCCGCTTCGACGGCGGCGGCGAGGCTCGCCATCGTGTCGCGCACCGGGCTCGCGGTGATCACGCTGGCGTCCAGCACCGTGGTCGGGTCGATGGCCTTGTCCTTCAGGTAGTCGCGGAAGGGCTTGAACGCGGCGTAGGCAGCGGCGAGCGTCGCGTCGGCGGGCGCCGACGCGGCGAGCATCGCCGTCATGTGCTCGGAGCGCTCGATGGCGTTGCCCTTGTCGTCGACGCCGGCCGTGGTGAGCCACACCGCGTACGTGTGGCCCGGCACCAGCGGCCTGCCCTGCGGGCGGCGCACGCCGAACCAGTTGTCGCACACGTAGTTGCTGCGGCCGCCGGACGCGTACCAGCTCAGGCCCTCGTTGTGGCCGTACTCGGGCGTGCCGGCGCTGACATCGATCCAGTTGACCGGACTCTTGCCGTTCTGTCCCTGGAACGACGTGTAGTCGATGGCGCCGCTGAAGCGGAAGATCACCGTCGGGTACGCGCCCCACGCGTGATCGTCGGCGACCAGCGAGTCGACGTAGCGCTGGACCGGATCGAAGCCGAGCAGCTCGTTGCCCGGAGTCGGGAAGCCGTCGAGATCGAGCTTGCCACCGTGGATGCGCACGTCGTTCGGGAACGGCAGGCGGAAGAAGTCGCCGTCCTGGCCGGGCGGGTTGGCGCCAGGCACCTCGAAGTACGCCCGCACGCCGTCGGTGCTGGGCGGATCGCAGCTCACACCCTGCCACGACGGGAGCCCGAACGACGGCGCGCCGGGCGGCGCGGTGGCGCACTTCGAGGCCACGCACGCGAGACCCGCGTAGCACTCGCTGCTGGTGACGCAGTCCTTGCCGATGTCGGTCGTACCCTCGGGCTGGCACTGCGCCGAGAAGCCCACGAGGGCGCAGCGCAGGCCCTGCTTGCAGTCGACGTCGCCGGAGCAGCTCGCCCCTTGATCGCCCGTACCGGCCGTCTGGCACTTGCCGGTCAGACACTGCAGGCCGTCCTGGCACTCGCCGCTCAGCGTGCACGGGCTGCCCGAGGCGATGCTGTGCCCGAGCTCGCACACGCCGCCCTGGCACGCGAGCCCGATACGGCACGAGCTGTCCGAGGCGCATTGCTCGCCCACCCCGGCGCCGGGCGGCGCGCCGCCGGTGCCGCCGGTCGCGGCCTCGCCGTTGTCCACCGGCCCGTTCGAGCACGCCCAGAGCGCCGGCATCCCCAACGCTGCGACCACGCAAACCTTCGCCAATACACGGTTCATAAGCATCCCTCGCACGAATGAAGGCCCCCGCGAGCCTCCCATCAGAGTACCCGCCCCGCGCCCCGCAGACAAACGCAGGCTATTCGTAGTGGAGAATGCTGATCACCGGGGTCGGCAGCAGCCGGCTCCGACCGTCGAGCGAATCCAGCTCGATCACGAAGGCGAAGGCGGCCACGTACGCGCCCTGACGATGGACCAGCTCGGCGGCCGCGGCAGCGGTTCCGCCGGTAGCGAGCAGGTCGTCGACGACTACGACGCTCGCGCCCTCGGCCAGCGAGTCGCGGTGCATCTCGAGCTCCGCCTCGCCGTACTCGAGCGAGTAGGAGACGCGGTCGGTCCGGTACGGCAGCTTGCCGGGCTTGCGCACCGGCACGAAGCTCGCGTTCAAGCGCGCCGCCAAGGCGCCGCCGAAGATGAAGCCGCGCGACTCGATCCCCACCACCGCGTCCACGTGCTCTCCGACGAAGCGCTCGGCGATGTGATCGAGCACGATGTGGAACGCCTTGGGGTTCGCGAGCAGCGGCGTGATGTCGCGGAACAGGATGCCGGGCTGCGGAAAGTCGCGGATCTCCCGGATGTAGCGCCTGACGTGCGCCATCGTGTCGAGCTCCGCCGCCGGGTAGAGCAAGGTGCGCTTGCGCGCGGCGGGCTTGGCCGCGACGTCCCGGTCCACGCCACGCGGCGTGGGCGAGCGGCGGGCGGGAACCGGCTTCTTCGTCTTGGCAACGGGTCGCTTGCGGGCAGCCATACGACTCGTGCCTTTAGCATCAGGTGGCAGCGGCGAGAAGCGACACGACCTGCTCGGCCGCGGCCTGACGGCGGCGATCCCACAGATCGAGCACCAGCGGCGTCACGCCGACGACACCGTCGTCGTAGGCCTCGGTGTCCGAGCCGGCGATCGGGCGGTGCTCGACCCCTTCGCCGCCGATCCACAGGTACTCGCGCCCGCGCGGATCGCGCCGGAAGTCGACCATGTCCTGGTATACGCGCGCGCCGAGCCGCGTCGCCCGGCACTCCCAGGCGGCCCCCGGCGGAAAATTGACATTCAGCAGGAGCGGCGCCGATGGCCTTTCGTCGAGCACGGCGCGGGCGATCCGCGCGGTCTGGAGGGCCGCCGCGCGCTGGTCCGACGCCTGCGCAGCCGACGCGGCGATCGACGGCACGCCGCGCAGCGCGCCCTCGCGCGCCGCCGCGACGGTGCCGCTGTAGAACACGTCATCGCCGAGGTTCACGCCGTGGTTCAGCCCCGACACCACCAGGTCCGGGCGCCGCGGCAGCACACGCCCGGCAGCGTGCAGGGCGACGTACACGCAATCTGCCGGCGTACCGTCCACGGCGAACACGCCCTCGGAGCGCCGCGCGAGCCGGAGCGGTCGGTGCAGGCTGAGCGAGTGGCTGGCCGCGCTCTGCTCCGACTCGGGTGCGCAGATCACCACGTGCATGCTCGCCGACAGGGCCGCGCGCAGCGCCTCGATGCCGGCGGAGCGATAGCCGTCGTCGTTGGAGAGCAGGACAAGCGGTCGAGTCATGGCCGGATTCTCGTACCACCGCCTGGGGCCGGTCCGGCGCGGAAATCGCGCGAAACGACATGACGTCGCCGACTTGGGCGCGAGCGCTCGCACGGGGTAGGCTCACCGCCGGTGGACGTCGCGAGGGAGGAGCTCGAGCGCGAGATCGTCACGCGCGTCGCGGAGGCGGTCGCCCGCTTCGGCGTCGCCGGCGACGTGCGCGTGGACGGCGACGACGTAGTGCTCGAGGGCTACGGGCCGACGGTGGTCGTTCCGCTCGGGAGCTCGCCCGGCGAGTGGGGGGCGCTCGCGCCGGAGATCCGGCTGCGGCGCTGCAACGACATCGCCCGTCGCCTGGTGGGCGAGCGCCGCGCCTCCTCGGCACCGCCGCCCCGGCAGCAGCGCGGGCTCGGTCCGGGCTGGCTCGCGCCGGCCGCCATCACCCTGACGGCGATCGCAGCCGTGTACGGCGTGTGGCACCTGCTCGCGCCGGGACCGCCGGGCGCGGCACCCGCGTCGCAGGCGCCGGCCGCGCCGGTATCGAGCGCCGCACGCGCCGAGCACCTGCGCACCGAGCGTGCCGAGCGCGTCTGCAACGAGGCGCGCTCGCGCGCCGTGCGCGGCTCGACGCTCGGCCCCACGGACGTCGAGGGCTGGGTCGTCGAGATCGGGCTGCTGCGCCCCGGCAACACGCCGGATCTGGTGTTCGATCCCGGGCTGTCGAGCTTCGTCGAGCGCGCGCCCGGCAAGCGCACGGGACGCTTCGCCTGGAACGGTGCGCCCGCGCTCGGCGCCCTGTCCGGCCCCGACACCGAGGTCGAGATCGACGACGCGAGCGTGCCGGCAGATCAGCCCGCCTGGCGCGGCGTCACGCTGACGTTCAGGGGCCGCTACGCCGCGCGCTACTTCCACGACGACCAGCGCCCGGACTTCGTGCGCATCGCTTCCACCCTCGCCGAGCGGCTGGGCGCGACCTACGCCGGGCTCTACGCCCGCTGCGACGGCGGCGCGACGCACCACGTCGGCTCGTGGTTCGAAGGCCCGGGGCCCGGCGGCGCGACCACCGCGATGATGTACTTCATGGGGCTGTTCGCCGACACGTCGCAGCGCTTGAACGCGCTGCTGGACACCGACGCGGGCCCGACCGCCGCGCGCGCCGCCGCGCTCGGCAAGATCGCCGACGCGACCCAGGACCTCCGCCGCGAGCGCGTCGCCACGCTGCTCGGCACGTACGGCGGGATGATCGCCGGCCGCGCCGACGGCCCGAGCTACGTCACGTTCCCGTTCCGCGACTCGAACCGCGCCGCGCGCGCGAGCCTCGGATTGGCGGAGACGCTGGGGCTGGTTCGCGCGCCTTGAGTCAGCTCGCGACGAGCTTCGAGAGCTCGCCGCTCTCGTACAGATCCGTCACGATGTCGCAGCCGCCGACGAACTTCCCGCCGACGTAGAGCTGCGGGATCGTCGGCCAGTTGGCAAACTCCTTGATGCCCTGGCGGATCTCCGGATCGGTGAGGACGTTGACGTCCTTGAACTCGACGCCGACCTCCTTGAGGATGCCGACGACCTGGGCCGAGAAGCCGCACTGCGGGAAGTTCCGCGTGCCCTTCATGAACAGCACGACCTTGTTCTGCTCGACCGTGCTCTTGATCTTGTCGCGGGTTGTGTCGTCCATCGGGCGCCTCCTCTAGTTCCGGGCTTTCGCCCATGACTCGGGCGTGTACGTCTTGAGAGCCAGCGCGTGGATCGGGCCATTCATGGCGGGCCCGAGGGCGGCGTACACCAGCTGGTGCTGCTCCACCGGCGACTTGCCGGCGAAGGCGCTCGAGACGATGCGCGCCTGGTAGTGGTCCTTCGTGCCCGTCAGATCGACGAGCTCGATGTCCGCGTCGGGAAACGCCTTGGCTAGAAGGCTCTTCACGTCGGCCTGATCCATCATCGCGACGGATAGATGACGCAGCGTCACCTTCCTGTCAATCCGGGGTGGCGGACCGGGCCCGGTTCCGCGCCGGACCGGCATCCCCCTCCCCGGCCCGGCCCCCCGGCTCAGTCCTTGGGGGGCCTTGACCCCCGCAGCTTGCTTCGCAACTGCTCCCCCCGCCGCCTGCGGCGGGCTCGCTCCGCTCGCTCCGCGCGTGAGCAATATTTGCTTACGCTCTCAGTCCTTGGGCGGCGGGGGGCTCACGAGCTTGATGCCGTGGATCGCGTCGCGGAAACGCACCTGCTGCTCGTTGATCGCCATGCGCAGCTCGATCAGCCGCTTGGTGATCTGGTCGAGCCGGGACGACACGTCCGCCAGACGCTTGGTGAGCTTGGCGCGGAGATCGGCGGCTTGCGTGTTCTTCTCGATCGCGCGCAGGTTCCGCCGCGTCTCGTTGGAGTCCGACTCGAGCTCGCCCTGCTCGGCGACGAGCTTGTTCATCTCGTCGGTCGACTTCTTCAGCACCTCCCGGTACTTCCATGCGTCCGCCAGCTGCCGCGCGATGCTGGCGTTGGCGCGCGAATCGGCCAGATAGGCGCGCACGGCGTCGTCGGCGAGCGGGCTCAGCCAGTCCACCGATTGCACGCTCGACTGGCGCTCGTCGACGGTCAGCTCGGCGCGGGCGTTGGGCCGCACGTCGACGGGCACGAGCGCGCTGCCCGTGCCGGTGTTGTCTTCGGTGCCCGTCGGCGGCTTGAACAGCCGCGCGCCGCCGATGCGCGGGTGCTTGATCAGGAGCTTGGCCAGCGTGTCGCTGCCGTTCTTGATCTTGTAGATGGTCTTCGTGACCTGATCGCGCTCGATGAACAGCTGTCCCGCCTCGATCTGGTGCAGACGTGCGCCCTGCTGCTCGAACTTGCGCTCGGTGTCGACGGCGAGGCTGCGCTCGAGCGCGAACGGCACGGTCGCCGTGGCGCCGGGCGGCAGCGGGTCGACCATGCCCTGACCGAGGAACGAACCCTTCTCGAACACGGCGATGGGGCCGCGCTCGAGCAAGCCGTTGGTTGAGTTGGTGAAGCGCGCGACGCGGAACGGGTGCGACGCCGAGTCGGGCACGCCGCCGTCCGGCGCGAACAGGAACACCGCCTGCCCGGGCACGCGCTTCGACAGCAAGAGCACCATCGTGGCGCTCTTGTCCGGCACGGTGATCGGCGTCGGGATCTCGTAGCGCGTGTTGCCGCCCTCGACCGCGACGGCGGCCAGGGCGCTGAGGTTCCGCGGCGCGCTCAGGCCATGGCGGCGCGCCTCGTCGAGAGCCGCGCGACGCATCGCCTGCCTGCTCTTCTCTGCGTCCTTCTTGTCCGCGAGCGCCGCCGATCCGCGGGGCGGAGCCGGCGGCGCCATCGGCCCGCGCGCGGAGCGCGACGTGGCTTTCTTCGCCATCGGCATGTCGCCGCGACCGGCGCCTTTGCCGGTACCTGGAGCACCGCCGAGGGAACCCTCCATCGCGGGCTCGTCGGCGGGGGCCGGGGCTTCCTCGTCCTCGTCTGCGCCGTAGCGATCGACCTCGCCGCTGCCCTTCTGCGCCAGTGACGTCTCGCTGCCGGGCACCGCGGCGATCACCTCGCCCGAGTCGGTGACGATCGGCCGCTCCGGGATCACCGGCTCGCCGAGCGTCGACTCGAACGCCAGCGGCGCGCCGGCGACGAGCGAGAGCTTCACGTCCTTCCAGTCCTCGCCGGACAGGTTCTGCACGATGCCCCACGCCTGAAGATCGGCGCCGCCGTCCTGCACCACCAGCCGGTACGACGGCCGCCACACCGGCGTCTCGGAGATGTAGCCCACGGCCAGATCGTGCTCGCCGCCGTCGAGCCTGAGCACCACGTTGCGCAGCTTCTCGGGGTCGGGAGTGTTGTCCGGCGGCGGCAGCGGAAACGGCTTGAGCATGCTCTGGATGCGCGGGTCGCTTGGCGGGCTCGGGGGCTTGTCGTCCTCGACCTCGAGCGGGAACGACGCCGAGCGCACGGAGCTTCCGCCGTGCTCGACGATGGCCAGCGTCGCCAGGAAGTCGCCGACCATGCGCTGACGCATCTTGAACGTGACCTCGTCGGCGTCGACGTGGCCGGAGCGTTCGAAATAGCCGACCCCGTTCCGGTAGACGACCACCCGCCGCAGCTCGAGCTGGTCGGTCGTGATGTTGGGCCCGCGGGCGCAGCCGGCCAGGCCGACGAGGCCGGCGGCGGCGGCGAGAAGCTTCAGGGAGTGCATCGTCCGCGCTTCTAGACCAGTCGCGGCGCGCCGGCCACACACACGGCCCGTCGTCGGCTATCCTGCCGGAACCGTGCCTCACGATCCTCCCCCGCCCCCGCATCGGCCCCCGCCCCCTCCTCCCCGCCGCCCGCCGCCCCCGAGCATGAGCGAGGGCGAGAAGCAGCAGATCACCCTCCAGGCGCTTGGCCTGCTCAACGAGCAGGTCCAGGCACGGATCGTCCACTACAAGGGCGATCTCGGAGACCAACCAGGAGCTCGACGCGATCACGGCGCAGGTCGTGGCGCAGCTCAAGCAGATGCAGGCCGTGGCCGCCCAGGAGGCGCCGACGGCGCATGACCCGGATCAACTCGAGACGCAGCAGGTCGCGACCATGACGCGGCTGCTCACGCGAGCCTTTTCCGACCCGGGCTCGCCGTTCAGCACGCCCATCGTCAAGACCGTCGGCAAGCGCATCGCCAAGCTGTTCTTCGAGAGCGAGCTGCACGAGAAGACCAAGGGCAGCAAGGAGCCGACCATCTATCACGCCGAGCAAGGCGTGTACTACGTGCTCAGCCGCTACAAGAACCGCCTGCGCGCCGAGCTCGAGGGCTTCGCCTACGGGAGCGACGAGGTGAAGCGCGCGACGCTCGACCTGCTGGCGAAGACCGAGCGCGATCTGCAGGTCGCGTTCCTCTCGCGGCGTTCGCCCGAGCTGAACCGGGTGATGACGATCTTCACCGGCGTGCTGCTCGAGTTCCTGCAGCAGCACCTGCCGCCGCGCGCCGAGGCGATGGCGCGCAACACGATCCGCGCCGCGCACACCGCGCGCGGCGCGAACGCCGTCGGCTACAAGGTGCAGGCGGACTGCTTCCCGGATTTCCGCGTCGAGTGGGAGCGGCTGCTGATGCAGCTGATGGTGCACTTCTGCGGCGACGAGCTGATGGCGCGGCTCACCGGCGACGACGAGCAGTTCCGCGAGGAGACGGTGCGATTCTTCACCGATCCGCACATCTTCAGCGAGACCGGCGAGGTGATCTGCGACGCGCTCTACGACTTCCTGTGTCTGGAGGGCTTCCTCGACTTGCCGGTGGACTGGCGCGTGCGCCTCGCGCGGGACTCCTGAGGGGAATACCCGCCGGCGGCCCGGCGTCGATCACCCAGGATGAACCGCAAGATCGCCATCGCCGCGATCGTCGCCGGCGCGGCGCTCGTCCTGTTCGCGCTGATGCACCGCACCAGCGACGAAGATCGCGTCAAGGCGCGCCTCGACACGCTGGCCCAGGTCGTGCACTTCGACGCCGACGACAACCTGCTGCTCCGCGGCGCGCGCATCCAGCGCGCGTTCGCCGATCTGTTCGTGCCCGACGTGGTGGTGCGCGCCGCCGATCTGCCCGGCTCGAGCCAGGGCCGCGACGGCCTGGTCGCGCTCGCGACGAAGCCGCCGGTGCCGCTCGAGACCGCGCAACTCGACTTCGAGCACGTCGTGGTCAGCGTCGACGCCGCGCACCACACCGCGCGCGCGCAGGCCGACGCGGTCGTCACCTCCACCGACTCCGCCGGCGCCCACCGCGACCGTCGCCAGGCCGTGTTCCGCTTCGTCGACCAGGACGGTAGCTGGCGCATCGCCGCCATGGACGTGGCCGCCGACGAGGATCTGCCGCCCGAGGCCCGTCCCTAGCGATCGGTTTCGCGAGCCGGGGCTACTGGCAGCTGGTGCAGGCGCTCTGGTTGCACGACGAGAGCGCCTGCGCGGCCGCGCTGCCCGAGCTCAGCTCCGCGCTGCAGCTGCTCTGGATACACGCGGTATCGCCGCTAGCGCAGTTCTGGTTGATGCAGTCGACCAGGGCGCCACACGGCGTGCCGGCGGCGCAGGCCTGGAGCTGGCTGCAGCAGCTGCCCTCCATGCACGACTCGCAGCTCGTCGTGGTGGTCCAGATCGCGCCGCAGCCCCCGCCGCCGCTGCCGCCGCTGCCGCCGCTGCCGCCGCTGCCGCCGCTGGAAGGCGTGTACGTGCCGCTGCCCGTGCAGGTGTAGCTCTGCCCGGAGCACGTCCCGCTCGCGCTCACGCTGTAGCCGTTGCCCGTGATCGTGACCCGCTCGGTGCCCGAGCACCCGTTGTCGGTGACCTGTCGCGAGGCCACGTTGCCGTTGACGGTGTACGTGCGCTGCGACCCGTCGACGGAATCGGTCGCCGTCGCCGTGCACCCGGACTGCGTGACGACGAGGTTGTCGTTCGTCGACGTGCCGTCGGAACACGTCGTCTGTCCCTGGTACGTCCCGCCCAGCTGCTGGCAACTGCCGCCGCTGCCGCCGGAACTCGTAGTGCTGCAAGCAAGAGCCGCCACGGCCGCCAGCGCCACCCAACGAAAGCTCCCCATGGCCTGCGAAGCTAGGCGAACCCGCCGCGGATCCGCAAGCCCCGGCACGCCGTCGCCCGCCTGGGCAGGAAGAGGGCTGGGTTGCCGGTCCGGCGCGGAACCGATCTCCCGCGCCGGCGCCGCTCAGCCCGCGAGGACCAGCCGGCTTACGACCACGAGATGACACACGCTCGCCGCGACGACGAGGGCGTGGAAGACCTCGTGGTAGCCGAACGCGCGCGGCAGCGGATCCGGGCGCCGCACCGCGTACACGACGGCGCCACCGGTGTAGAGCAGGCCGCCGGCGATCACCAACGCCAGCGCCCCGACGCCAAGCGCGGCGTACAGCGCCGGCAGGACCCAGAGCGACGTCCACCCGACGGCCACATGGATCGCCGCCCGGAGCGCGCGCGGCGCGCCGCTCCACAGCACCTCCACCCCGAAGCCGACGCCGGCGGCGATCCAGATGACGGCGAGGACGACATGTCCGCCGCGTCCCGGGATGCCGAGCAGCAAGAGCGGCGTGCAGGTGCCGGCGATGAACACGAAGATGGCGCCGTGATCGAGCCGACGCATGCGCCGGAACCCCGTCGGGCCCCACGCCGGTCGATGGTAGAGCGCGCTCGCCCCGAACATCGCTGCCAGGCTCAGCGCGTACACCGCTGCGGCGATCCTCGCCTCGCGCGTGCCCGCGAAGCCCACCAGCAACGCTCCGGCGACGAGCGACATGAAGAACGCGACCTCGTGGGACACGCCGCGCAGGCGCGGTTTCGTGACAGCGGTTGGTGTCATGGTCCGAGTGTGCACCCCGCCGCGTCACGGCGCGGTCACGTGTTGGTCCGCCGCGCTCGACGAAGCTGTCGACGCTCAAGTGCCGGACGGGCGCGCCGGTTCCGCGCCGGACCGGCAACATCGGCCGGATCTCAGAACGTGCTGTCCGCGGCACCGAGCTCGGCGCTGTACGACACGTTCGTGGTCGCGCCGCCGACGACGGCCAGCGGGTTCCACGCCGGCGCGACCTGGCCGACCGCAGCGGAGTTGTCGACCACGACGTAGTATTGCCCGGGAGGGAGCTTGAGCTTCTGCTGGACCTCGTTGCCAGGCGGCAGCGGGAAGCCGGCAACGGGCGGCTGCGGCGGCGGCCCGAGGGCGGCGCCCAGCTGGAGCCCGTTGCGCCACGTGTCCCCGACGCTGCGCGTGACGACCAGCGCCTCCACCTGTGGCCCCTGGACGCTGAAACGCAGGAACAGCGCCTGGTCGGTGTCGGCCACCTCGAACGGCCCCAGGAAGTCCACCTGGCCGTAGTGGACCTCGGTGGTCTCGTTGGCGAACACGTAGTGATCGCTGCCCGAGGTGTTGAAGGGATGCTTCGGGCGGGCGGGCGGCTGCAGGATGCCGAGCGAGAAGTCGTCGCCCTCGTCGCTGTGGACGACGGTGAAGCCGCTGTTCAGCTGGCTCTGGACGACCTGGTTGCCGAACGTATTGGCGAGATAACCGACGGGCGTCTGCGTCGTCGCCCAGTTGACGACCTTGTTCTCGACCGAGCCGATCTTGAAATCCGGGCCGTAGATCAGGCGACTGAACTTCGCGTACACGTACACAGCGTCGTCGGCCATGTAGAAGTCCGGCCGGTACTCCACGCTCACGGCGGCGGAGAAGCCCATGCGCCCGGCGACCGGCGTCCACGCGTAGCCCGTGCCGCTGAAGTGGATGGCGATGGTCTGGGCCTGGTCGTTGACGTCGTAGTGGCACTGCTCCGGGAAGAAGCGCCCGATGGTGTTGCCGTTCGGGCTGAGCTTCAGCGGCGCGCCGCGCTTGAGCATCTCCGGACACATGCGCTGGGCGCCGAAGTTCGAGAACAGCCACCAGCGCAGGCTGGGGCTGGCGTTGACGTAGCTGTTGACGCACGGACAACCGACCCCGACCAGCGCGACCAGGAGCAAACCGAGCACGCGCAGGCGCAGCGGCGGAATAGCGGGAAGCCACGAGCGGGGATGGGTCATGCGGGATCCAGGCGCAAGCCTGTCACCGGGTTGGACGGCGCAGCAAGCGCGGATCATGCAGGCGTGTCACGCCGGGCCCTTGAGCGCGCAGAATCCGCCGATGCAGTCCACCGCACCGGTGGACTTGCAGCAGTCGGCGGCGGTCGTGCACGCCTCGCCGATCTGGGCGCACTGGTTCGTCGGCGGGGGGACGCACGCGAAGCTGCCGTTGCCCTGGTCGCGGCAGAAACCGGAGCAGCACTCGAAGCCTTCGTTGCAGGAGTTGCCTTGCTGCTTGCACGGCTCGAGCGCCCAGTAGGCGTCCATGTTGATGCTGGCCTGGTCCTGCCCGGGCAGCCAGAAGGCGGGGTGGCTGGGATCCTTGCCCGGCGTCGGGTTGGCGTCGACGGCGGTGACCCAGAGTTGCTTGTGGTTCTCGGTCGTGGAGTCCGTCGTCGACTGCATGCGGTTGCCGTAGTCGCGCGGACTCACGAACACGACCCAGAAGTAGCCACCCACGGCGATCGGGTTCACGCGCGGGTTGTAGTTGCGTGTCGCGTCCTTGGCGCCGAGCACGCCGTCGCCGTCGGCGGCGGCGAGGCGGATCTCGCCGGCCTGCGCCGCGACGTCGGCGAGGTACAGATCGTTGTGACCGGTCAGCAGCGGCCCGCTCGCGACCGCCTGGTACGACGCGCGGCTGTAGTCGCCGCGCTGGTAGACGATCCACTTCGAGTCCGCCGTGAAGCTCGGGAACGAGATCGCGGTGCCGCCGCCCGGCGCCACCAGGCGCTGGTTCGCGAAATACGGCGGCGTGGCGAAGTCGACGTCCATCACCACGAGATCCGACTGCGAGAACTCGATCGGATAGTTTCCGACGGCGTTGTCGACGAACGCGAGCAGCTTGCCGTCCGGCGAGAACTGCGGGCTCGCGACCTTGGTGAGCCCGTCGAGCGCCGACGGGATCTTCTGCGTCGTCGTCGGATCGTCGAGCTCCATGTGGAAGGAGACCGTGTCGTGCACGAGCTTCTTCCCGTCCGGCGACAGCGCGCTGTAGATCGAGTCGCCGGGCAAGTAGGCGCCCATGCTCGTGATCTGCTCCGAGCTGGTGTCGATGGCGCCCCAGGGTCGCCCGCAGGTGCCGGCACCCGAGGTGCCGCACGCGCTGAACAGAGCGACCAGCGTCGAGCCGTCCTTGCTCACGGTGTGGCAGGCCACGCAGCGCTTGCCGCTGGAGTTGCTGTCCCACGGCGGGCTCTGGCTGGTGTAGCCGCTGCTCGGCGCGGGCGTGCCGAGGTCCGTGTAAAGACCCGGGTCGAACGCCGGCACCGGCGCGTCGGCGCCGGGGTTGATCTTGACGATCTGCCCCTGGTTGACCGCCCAGTAGTAGATCGTCCCGCGCAGGCTGCCGGGCGCGACGTGCCACGTCTCGCTCATCGCCTGGTGCGCGCCGGCGCCGTCGAGGCGCGAGATCTTCACGCTCACGGGCGAGCCGTCGTTGCTCTCGGTGAGCGCCGCCCACCAGTCCTTCGGGATCGCGACGCGGCTCGGCGGGTCGGCTTGCAGGTACGCGGTCATGTCCACGTACGCGTCGGTGGCCGTGATCAAGTAGCTGTCGCCGGCCGCGCCGCCGTTCCACATCAGCTCCGGCGGCAACAGCCCCCGCGCGAACACGGTCTGGTCGTACGGATACAGGAAGGTGCCGCTCGGACTGGCGTCCGGCGTCTTGAACTTGTCCTTGTCGGCCTGCGAGAGCCCGGACGAGTCGAGGGTGAAGTGCAGGTGCACCTCGGCGTCCGCCGTCGCGGTGAGCGCGCCGACGGTCGCGGTGACGGTGCCCTTGCCGCCCTTGACGTCCTGCGCCTTGAGCGAACCGGCGGCCGAGATCGCGGCGATGTCGGCCTTGTCGAACGACCAGGTCGCCGTCACCGTGCCGGTGCCGCCGCTCTTGTACGTCGCGATCGCGTTGAACTGCACTGGCGAGCTCGTGCCGTTGGTCACGTCGATGACCGCGCTCGGCGGATCGATGGCCAGCGACGCGATGTTCAGCGACGCGTCCAGATCGATGCCGCCGTCGGCGGCGGAGCCGCCGGTGCCCGAGCTCCCCGAGGTGCCCGAGCTCGCCGCCGAGCCGTCGGGGCCGGTGCCCGAGCTGCCGCCGCTGTTGTGCCCGCCGTTGCCGGCGACGCCCCCCGAGTCGCCGGTGCCGCACGACCAGGCCACCGTCAACGCCAGTACGCCCCAGATCCCGTTTCGCCAGCTCGCGCCCATGCGGGCGATTCTACCAGGACTCAGGCCAGCGCGCGTCGCGCGACCGCGGCCATCGCCCCGGCGAGGCGCATGTCCAGGTTCAGCGCGGGAACGCGCGTCAGCTCGATGCCGAGCCCGGCCGCCCACGCCGCCGCCTCGATGTCGAGGTCGTAGAGCGTCTCCACGTGGTCGGCCAGGAAGCCGATGGGCGCGACCAGGACGCGATGCGCACCGGCGGCTGCGACCTCGGCGAGCACGCCGCGCAGATCCGGTCCCAGCCACTCGCCGCCGTCCGCACCCTGGCTCTGGAACGCGAGCCGGAACGGGCGCCCGAGACTGTCGCCGATCGCGGCCGCCGACGCGCGCACCTGCGCCTCGTAGGGATCGCCACTCTGGATCGCACGCGTGGGCAAGCTGTGCGCGGTCATCACGATCGTCGCGTCGGTGTGGTCGCCGAGGGCGTGGCGGATGCGCGCGACGTGGGCCTCGACGAAGGCCGGCTCGGTTCCCCACGGCTCGGCACGCACGAGCTCCATCGGCGCGCCTGCCAGCTCCCCCCGCACGCTCTCTAGCGAGCGCTCGGCGGCGTCGCAGTAGACGTGCACGCTGTACGGCGCGAGCGGCAGCACGCACAGCCGCTCGACGCCGCGCGCCGCGGCGGCGATCAGCGCCTCCTCCACCGTCGGGTGCCACAGCCGCATGCCGACGACCACCGGTAGCCCCAGCCGATGCTCGAGCGCCGCGGCCTGCGCGCGCGTGATCTCGAGCAAGGGCGATCCGTGGATGGCCTCGTAGCGACGGCGCATCTCCGCGAGCAGCTCCGGCGCCGCGGGCCGCCCGTGGCGGATGCGCAGCAGGAACGCCGGCAAGTCGTCGAGGTTCTCGACGGTGCCGTGGGCCACGAGCAGGACGGCGTCGGACATCCGCCCTCAGCGTAGCCCGCGCCGGAGCGACCACAAACCCCAGGCTTGCAGCCGACGGCGGGCGCCGCCAGGCTCCCGGCCCATGGCGCTCATCAATCTGGACGGAAAGGTCGCAATCGTCAGCGGAGCCAGCCGCGGCATCGGCGAGGCCATCGCCCTCGCCTTCGCCGACGCCGGCGCGAAGCTCGTGGTGTCGAGCCGCAAGCTCGAGGGCGTGGCCGCGGTCGCGAAGCAGATCGAGGATCGCGGCGGCGAGGCGCTCGCCCTGGCGGCCCACGTCGGCCGCCCCGCCGAGTGTCACGCGCTCGTCGACAAGACCATCGAGCGCTTCGGGCACGTCGACGTGCTGGTGAACTGCGCCGGCACGAATCCGTATTTCGGCCCGATGCTCGCCATCGAAGAGGGCGCGTACCTCAAGACCTTCGAGGTGAACCTGCGCGGCGCCGTCGAGGCGTCGCGCGCCTTCGCCCAGCACCTGATCGACACCAAGCGCCCCGGCGCGATCGTGAACATCGCGAGCGTCGCGGGCATCCGCGCCGCGCCGATGCAGGGCGTCTACGGCATGACCAAGGCCGCCATGATCAGCATGACGCAGACGCTGGCCGTCGAGCTTGGCCCGAGCAACATCCGCGTCAACGCCATCGCGCCCGGCTTGATCGAGACGCGCCTCGCCGCGGCCATCACCAGCAGCGACGCGCTGGTCGAGCGCTTCAACGACCACACCGCACTGCGTCGCGTCGGCACCCCCGACGAGCTCGCCGGCGCCGCGCTGTTCCTCGCCAGCGACGCCGCGTCCTTCGTCACCGGGCAGTGCCTGGCCGTCGACGGCGGCTACACGACCGTCTGACGTTCCTCCGGTTTGCCGGTCCGGCGCGCGGACGCGAGCCGCGATCAGATGCAGCCGACGCAGAAGCCCGGACCTGGGCAACCGGCGTCGCCCGGCTCGATCGCGCCGCACTTGACCGCCGCCGACGTGCAGTCCACGGATTGTTCCCAGGTGCCGTTCACGCACTGGAGCAGGTAGTGGCCGTCGGTGGTGCACGCGTTCTGCTGCTTGCCGGTGCACGCGCTGCCGCCGATGGCGTAGGGCGTGAAGAACGTCGCGGTGCCGCAGGCGGCGTTGTCGTCGTGGGTGACGCAACCGCCGTCCGTGCACGCGAGCGACGGCGTGTAGACGCCCTCGCTGCACGCGAGCACGGTGTCGCAGCCGCCGTCCGGGTCGCACCCGCACACCAACCCGATCTGCGTGCACGGGTCGCCGGCGTCCGGCACGGCGCCGCCGTCGCCCGCGCCGCCGCTGCCCCCGCTGCCGCCGCCCCCGATCCAGCCGCCGTACGGCTTGCACTCGGCGCTGCAGGTGTCGCTCCCGGTCGCGCAGCAGCCGCGGCTGGTGACGCACGCGGCGGATCCGCGCGTCTCGCCGTCGCGACACGCGCAGGCGATGGGCGCGCAATCGTCCCCGGTCGAGCACGCCCCGACGCCGCACGCCTGGCCCGGCCCGGAGCTGGTACCCAGCATCACGCCGCAGCCGACAAGCAACAGTGCGACCCCCATCGAACGGACTCTCATCGGCACCTCACAGGGTGAACGTCACGCGGGCGCCCAGCGTGGCCCAGCCGTGGAAGGTGGGGCTCGCGATCGATTGCTTGGTTCCGCCGCCGTCGAGCGCGTCGACCTGGTACAGGTACATCGACAGGCCGGCGCCCAGGTACGGCCCGAGCGCGAAGTGACGCGCGAGACGGAAGTCCACGCCGCCCGAGAGGTTCGCGAGATCGACGCCGCCGAACGCCGTCTGCTGCGTGCCGTAGGTCTCGGTGATGTCGGTCTCCTGGGCGCTCCAGCCGGCGCGATAGCCGCCCCAGGGCGCGATCGACGGCGAGAGCGGGAAGCGCGCCTCGAAGGCGACGCCCGCGGCGGCACCGTACAGCGAGCACGTGAGTTGCGCGCACGCGTCGCCGGTCGCGCCACCGGCGACGCCGCGCGCGTACGCCAGGTAGAGGCCGACGTAGAAGCGGCGATCGAACTGCCAGCCCGCGTCGAGCGCGAACGGGAACAACGCCGCGAAGCCGTCGGACAGCTTGCTGCCGCTGCGCGCACTTCCATACGGAAATGCGGCGCCGACGCTGCCGCCGAACCGGAAGCCGGTGCGCCAGGGCTCGGGCGTCCCGCGGGGCGGCTCGGGCTTTGGCGGCGCGGCGGCAGGCGCGGGTCGGGGCTGTGGCGTCGCGGGCGCCGCGGGCGCGCCGCTCTGGATGCGACTCCACGGGATCTTCACCTGCAGGCCGTCGGCGGTCTCCACCACGACGTACTGACCGGGCTTCATCTCGACCACGCGGCCGCGCACCACCTTGCCGCTGTCGAGCGGGAACGACTGCACGTCGTCGGCGCGCGCGGCCGGCGCGGCGAGGACGGCGCTGGCGAGCAAGCAAGGGAAGACGGCGCGCATGTGCTACTTGCCCATGTACGGGTAGCGCCAGTCGTGGGGCGGCGCGAACGTCTCCTTGATGGTCCGCGGCGACGCCCAGCGCATCAGGTTCCACGCGGAGCCCGCCTTGTCGTTGGTGCCGCTGGCGCGCGAGCCGCCGAACGGCTGTTGGCCGACCACGGCGCCGGTCGGCTTGTCGTTGACGTAGAAGTTTCCCGCGGCGTAGCGCAGGCGCCGGCTCGCGTGCTCGATCACGCCGCGATCCCGCGCGAACACCGCGCCGGTCAGGCCGTACGCGTTGTCGTCCACCAGATCGAGCGCCTGCTCGAAGCGGTCGTCCTCGTACACGAACAGCGTCACGACCGGTCCGAAGATCTCCTCCGTCATCAGCCGGTGGCGCGGATCGGTCGTCTCCACCAGCGTGGGCTCGACGAAGAAGCCCTCCGCGTCGCTCGCTCCGCCGCCCGCCACCACGCGACACGCGCCGTCGTCCCAGGCGAGCTTCTGGTAGCCGGTGATCTTGTCGAAGGCGGCGCGACCGATCACGGCGCCCATGAAGACCGACAGATCGCGCGCCGGATCGCCCACGCGGATCGCGCCGATCATCTCCACCAGCCGCTTCTCGAGCCCAGCCCACAGCGAGCGCGGCACGTACACCCGCGACGCCGCCGAGCACTTCTGCCCCTGGAACTCGAAGCCGCCGCGCAGGATCGCGACGGCGAGGGCCGCCTCGTCCGCGCTCGGGTGCGCGAGGATGAAGTCCTTGCCGCCGCTCTCGCCGACGACGCGCGGGTACGTCCGGTACGCCGCCAGGTTCTCGCCGATCCGGGCGAACAGCCCGCGCAGCACGGCCGTCGATCCGGTGAAGTGCAGCCCCGCGAAGTCGCGATGCGCGAGCACCTGGCGCGTGATGTCGGCGGCGTCGCCCTGCACCAGGTTGATCACGCCGTCGGGCAGGCCCGCCTCGCGAAACAGCTCCATCAAGTGGTGCGCCGACAGCATCGCCAGCGGCGACGGCTTCCACACCACCGTGTTGCCCATGAGCGCCGGCGCCGTCGGCAGGTTGCCGGCGATGCTCGTGAAGTTGAACGGCGTGACGGCGTACACGAAGCCGTCCAGGGGCCGCAGCTCGATGCGGTTCCACATGCCGCGCGAGCTCGTCAACGGCGCCTCCTCGAGCTCGGCGGCGAAGCGGGCGTTGAAGCGGAAGAAGTCCGCCAGCTCGCAGGCCGCGTCGATCTCCGCCTGGTACGCGGTCTTGCTCTGGTTCAGCACGGTGGCGGCGTTCAGGCGCTGGCGCCACGGACCGGCAAGCAGATCCGCCGCTCGCAGCATCACGGCCGCGCGCGCCTGGAGCGGCATCCCGCCCCAGCTCCGGCGCGCTTCGCCGGCGGCGTCGATGGCGCGCGCCACCTCGCGCTCGCCGGCGACGGCGTGCCTGCCGAGCTCCTGGGAATGGCGGTGCGGCGCGGAAAAGCGCCTGGACTCCGCCGTGGCCACCGCCTCGCCGCCGATCCGCAGCGGGATCTCGACGGCGCCGCTGCTCTGCCGGAAAAGCTCCTGCTCCAGGGCGGCGCGCTCGGGCGAGCCGGGCGCGTACGAGAGGACCGGCTCGTTCACGGGGCTGGGAACGTCGGGCATGCCTCCGGGCATGCACCCGGCGCGAGCGTAGTTCAAGGGCGCCCTTCATAACGGCGGGAGGCCGCTGCCACTCAGGGGAGGATCAACCTTTCCACCAGGGGCGCGGTGGTCGCGACGTGGCCAGCCCTCTCCAGACCAGTATGCCCGGCGGTTGCGACGCCCCGCCGCGTCTCTGGTGGTTTTTTCCGGCCTAGACCCGCAAGATCCATCGGATCGCCGTGCGGACGACCGGCTCTCCCAGGCGCATGGCCAGCATGCGCTGCCGGACCTCGTCGCCACGGTAGCCCCAGGCGGCGCCGCGCACGTCCTGCAGCACTTCGCGCCCGCCGTCGGCCCGGCTCACCTCGAAGCCGCGCAGCCCGCCCTGCTCCACCACGCCGTGGACGCCGGCGAACTGCGCGTAGCTGTAGCCGCCGCCGTGGGGCAGCAGGTTCGCGTGCTTGAGCCGGTCGGTCAGGCCGTGGCGCGCCGCGCGCTCGCCGAAGCCGGTCTCGTCGAGCGTCCGGTCGTCCAGATTCGGCGTCGGGCGCACGAGGTAGGCCGGCAGCTCCGGCCCCAGCGTGAGCGGGAACAGCTGCCCGCTGGCGAGATCCGCGTCGTCGAAGGTGTAGCAGCCGAGGATCGCGTCGTTGATCGAAGCCAGCCCCTGGTGGGTGCGGTTGCACACCACGTCGAGCGGCCCGAGCAGCGCCCGCGCCAGCGCCTCGCGCCGCGCCAGGCTGAAGTCCTGCGCCCACGTGTACACGCCGTACCACTCGGCGGCGCGCTCGCCGGTCAGCACGTGCAGCGGGCCCCAGGGCGTCTCGCGCACCTCGGCCATGCGCCGGAGCTCGTCGCTGGCGTCGTAGTAGATGCCGGGCCCAGCGGGCGTGTGCTCGCGGTGCTCGTGCCCGCTCGAGTGGATGATCGCGTACGTTCGCGCCGACGGCGCGTCCCCGTACGTCTCCTCGACCTCGCACAGATCGAGGAAGTGGTTGCTCTCGGCCAGATCGAACTCCACCGGCACGCCCTCGACCATCAGCGGCTCGCGGATCAGGCGCTCGGCGCGCGCCGTGATCTCCTCGTTCGACGGCACGTCGTGCAGCTCGGTCACGATCATGCCGCAGGCGTTCGACTTGATGTCGAGCACGGCGAAATCGCCGCTCCACTGGATCCGCCCGCCGTAACCGAAGCCCTGGTTCCAGCGCCGCGTGTTGCGCGTGACCGTGGCGTCCGGCGCGCCGATGAAGCTCGCGTCCGGCGTGATCCCCAGCTGTGCCTGGACGTGCTGGATCTTGGCGATCCCGTACGGCATGTTCGCCGCGCACAGCGCCTCCCCGACGTCGCCGACGCCCGCCAGGAAACAGTGCTCCCGCGCGCGCTCGAGGGCCTTGTCCGGACTCTCCATGGACGCGCACCGTAATATGACGCTCCGTCACATGCCAGCCGCCCCACCGCCCCGGTACCAGAACAAGCTGCCCGTTTCCTGGCCTTCCTGCCGGTCCGGCGCGGTATCCCGGTCGCCGACAACGGCCGCCACGGCGCGCCCGCCGACGCCTCGCCCTCGCCGGAAGGCCGCATCTCGCGTCGCGCTCGCCGACGCCAGACACCTCTTCCCGGCGGTCTGCATTCTCGCGTCGCGCCCGCCGACGCCAGACGCCCCTCCCCGATCTTGCCCGCGCTCGCCTCGCGCCCGCTGCGCCAGACACCCTCGTTCCAGGTGGAGAAGAGGGACGACCGATTCGGGTGCGATGCCGCTCCATCGGGATGGCACAAGCAGGGCGGAAGCGCGGAAGATTTGGGGATGGGACGGACGAATTGATCGATGCGCGGATCGAGGTGCACCGCCATCTCGGCCCAGGGTTGATGGACTCTGCCTACGAGGCCTGTCTGTGCGCCGACTCGACCGAACGAGGCCTTCACTTCGAGCGACAACGACCGCTGCCGAGCAACGACAAGGGTCAGCACCACCAGACGCCCCTTCCCAGCCGTCCGCCTTCTCGCGTCGCGGCCGGCGGTCCGCAGCGCCCTCGCCCGGCTTTCCGCGTTGGACGCGCCGTCCCCGGCTTTCCGCGTGCTCGCAACGCGTGCGGCGAGCGAGCGGACCGCGACGCGCGACGCCGGTCCGGGCCGCGGGGTTCCGCGCCGGACCGGCAAGCTTCCGGGAACGGTCGGTCCTCGGGGGGTCTTGACCCCCCGCAGCTTGCTTCGCAACTGCTCCCCCCGCCGCCAGCGGCGTGCTCGCTCCGCTCTTCGCGCGTGGGCGATACTTGCCCACGCTCTCATCAGAGCGCGGGCGGGGCGTCGTAGGCGCACTGGGCGGCGTCGCCCTCGCTCGGTTCCATGCTGATCGAGTCGTTGTAGTAGCTGCGCGTGAAATCGCTGGCCCAGCATTCGACGGCCGTGACCTTGCCGACGCTGGCCGGGACGTCGCCGCCGGCGATCGTGATGTCGGCGCGGCCCGCGCCGTCGGCGCGCCACTGGCTCATGATACCCACGTCTTCCATCGCGGTGGTGTGGCTGTCGTCCACGTCGTCGTGGGCGTTGACGATCAGCACGCCGGTGCCGTCCTGGTTGTCGACAGAGGTCACGTCGTACCAGGCCGCGGTGTCGCTCGGGCGCACCTGGGCAGTGACGACATGCTCGCGCGAGAGACGCTTGGTGATGTCGGGCGGCAGATCGTGGTTCACCGTGATCGTGCCGGATTCGTCCTGATGGTCGAACGGGTCGAGCTCGCGCGCAGCGTCGAGGTCGAGGGTGAAGTGTCCGTCGCCGTGGCGCGGATCGCCGCGGCCGTAGCCCTTGCCGCCGAGCACGGTGCGGAAGTCCGCGTCGCTCGTCGAGGTCTTGGGACGACCTTCGAGCGCGTAGTCGTACTCGCCGTCCGCCACCTCTTCCACGCGGAAGCGCCAGGTCACCGGCTCGAGCGAGTCGGTATACGGTCCCCAGATCGCCTGGTGCGCGTCGACGCTGGTCGGCTGCGTGTTGACGACGATCCAGATGCCGCCGAGGAGCACGCCGGTCAGCGAGTTGACACCCTTGCGCACCTCGCGGGTAAACCCGTAGTACTTCGCCCACGGGCCGCTCGCCCACGGGTCGCTGGTCTCGACGCCGCTCGGGGGTTGGAAGGCGTTGGTGCCGCTGGTGGCGGCGCCCCCGCTGTCCGGTCCCTTGATCTCCACCTCGCTCGCCTGCGGGACCGCGTCGCGGAAGCGCGAACCGTCGTCCTGCGGTTTCAGCACGCAGCCCGGAGCCGCCGTCAGCGCCAGTGTCGTCGCGATCCACGCCCAGCTTGATCGTTTCATGCCCGCTCCCCCTTTCAAGCGGCGGGCCAACGCCGGAACAGGGAGAAACGGCCACCCGCCGGCGCCGGGTGTGGACGCCGGTGGGCGGGGATGTGACCGCAGGTTCTCGTCCGGGTTTTCCCGTTTGGCCCACGTAAACTATGCTGGGCGCCCGCATGCGAACGCGTCTCGATCCGGTCGAAGCCCTCGTCATGCTGCCCAGGCACTCCGACGCAACGGAGCGACGCAGCGCGTGGCGGCAGGCGGTGACGGCGCTGGGCCAGCACGTCCGGGTCACGGGCCCCCCGCCGCTCGACGGCACGGACCCGGCCGACCTGGCGCAGGCGGCGCAGGTCGCGCTCGAGTCCGGGCTGGTCGACGACGTGGACTTCATCGGCCCCGCGGCGGCAGCGGTCGCGCTCTACGAGCTGAGCGCGGCGCTGCCCGCGGGCCGCGAGCGGCGCGAGATCGGGCGGCGGGTGTTCGCGCGGCTGTACGAGGGCACCGCCGCGACCTTCGCCGCGGTCGCCGCGCGCATGGCGCTGGGGTCCGGCCGCCCGCTCGAGACCGCGACGTTGAAGGCGCGCATCGGCCTGGTGTTCGATCTTCCGATCGGCGCCAGCGTGAATCCGGATCCCCTGGCGCTCGCGCTGGTCTCGCGCCGCGAGCTGTTCGAGCGCTGGGTCGACCGGCCGTCGCTCGGGCCCCTGCCGGCGCGGCGGCTGGCGGCGATGCTGCTGGAGCGCGCTTCGCGGGAGGCCGTCGTGCTCGCGCAGCAGGGCGACCACCACGCGCGGGAGCTGCTCAAGGACGAGGGCGTGCGCCCGGCGTTCCAGCGGCTGCTCGCCGACCGCGAGCCGCTGGTGTGGCGCCACGTCGCGGTCGCGCGCGGGGTGCTCTCGGGCGTCGACCACTTGATCGCCGAGGAGATCGAGTTGGCGCTCGACCCGGCGCTGACGCCGACCGAGTGGCGGCGCGCCGCGGTGTCACTGGTGGCGTCGCTCGCCGTCGAGCCGACGACCGGACGCAAGAGCTGTCGCGCCCTGCTCGACTCGGACATCGCGCGCGCCGACCCGGGCATCGCCGCCACGCTGGTGTGGGGCTTGCCGCCGGTGATCGAGGCCGAGCCGGACGTCGCCGAGGAGCTGCTCGACCGCCTCAGCACCACGCGCCGCGCGGACGTCGCCGAGGCGGCTGCGGCGTTGCTTGCCGACGTCCAGCATCCGACGTTCGGGCTCCGGGCGGCGGCCACGCTGCGCGCCGTGATGGCGGGCCGCGACGACGGCGGTCCGGCGCTGCGCCACGCGCTCGCGCAGCTCGACCGCGATCACAGCGATCCGTCGAGCATCCGCACGACGCTGCGCGACGCGCTGGCGGCGTACGAAGGCATCGGCGCGCGGCCAGCGCACGAGCTGGCCCTGGCAGCCGCGGCTGCCGCGGCCGGCGCGACCGACCGGTTGCTCGATCCGGAGACGTCCGCCGACGAGGGCTTCGCGCTGCTCGGCGACCTCGACGTGAACGTGCTCGAGCGCTCGCGGCTCCACGATTTGTTGCTGCTCGCGCGCCGCCCCGGCGAGACCGACGCCAGCGTGCCGGAGCTCGATCGCCTGCACCAGCGCCTGGGCACGTGGCTACTCGACGAGACCCACGCCGTGCTCGAGCGCGACTGGACGCGCGAGTCGTCCCTCGCCGATCAGCGACGGCTGCGCGCGCTGCTGCACCTGGTCGATCTCGAGACGGCGCGCACGGACACCGACGAGGGCGTGCGTGCGCGCGTACGCGGGGCAATCCGCGTGCTGTCCCAGCGCCTGGCGTCGGGCCCCGACGGCGCGGTCCATCGCATCCTCGCCGCGACGCTCGCGCGCAGCTTCGACGCCGCGGTGCGCGAAGGCGTCGCGGAGCCGAGCGATCTCCTGCTGGTGGTGGCCGAGCACCTCACCGACCGCGCGAGCGTCAGCGCGATCCACGAGGCCTCGACGAACCCCGACCTGGCGGCGGCGTTCGGCAGCTGGAGCCGCTTCCTCGACCGGTCGCGTCGCGACGGCATGGAGTCGATTGCCGACGTCGAGGAGCCGGTTTCCGTCATCGCCGAAGACGAGAGCGACCTCGCCCGGCGCATCGTGCGCCTGAGCCGCGGCCTCGGCGCGGGCGGCTCGTATCGCGGCGAGGCGCTCAGGCAGGTGGTTCTGCGGATGGGCCGCGCGCTCGAGGTCGTGGCCGCCGCGCGCGGGCTCACGGAGCTGGTGGACAGCACCGGCGCGGGGACGGATCCCCTGGGCGAGCTCGAGCAGAGCGCGGATGCGTTCCGCAAGCTGACGGCAGGCGCGGGCCGGCGCGTCCTGAACGAGGAGCCCGCGTTCAGCGTGGTCGCCGACGTCGCGCCGCTGTCGGCGCTCGTAGCACGCACGGTCGGATCCGGCGTGCCGGCGAACGCCCAGCAGCTCGCCATGGCCGCGGGAGAGCTGGTCGCCGATCTGCCGCAGGCGATCGCCGACGCCGTGTCGCAGGTGGCCGCCCGGATCGACTCGCTGCCGATCGCGGCGGCGAGCGACGTGTTCGCGATCCCGCTGGAGAAGCGCCGCGCCGCGCTGCCCGACTGGCTCCTGCCGCGGCGGACCATCGGCGCGTTCTACGTCGTGCGCCCGCTCGGCAGCGGCGGGGCGAGCTCCGTGTTCATGGCGCGCCGGATCGAGGAGCGGCACGACGCGCGCGCGGAGGCCTTCGCGCTCAAGGTCCCCCAGTACGACCCGACCACGGCCCGGAGCTTGTCCGAACAGGAGTTCCTGCAGATGTTCCGGGACGAGGCGAGCGCGCTGCTCGCCCTGCCCCCGCACCCGCACCTGGCGCGCTTCGTGACGTTCGACATGGCCGCGCGGCCGAAGCCGATCCTGGTGATGGAGCTTATCCGGGGCGCGTCGCTGGACCGCTTGATCCGCAGCCGCTCGCTCGACTCGCTGCGCGCGTTCCAGTACCTCGACGGCGTGCTCGCCGGCTTGCAGGCGATGCACGATTGCGGCGTCGGGCACCTGGACGTCAAGCCGTCCAACGTGATCCTGCGCGACGGCGAGACGGCGGTGCTCGTGGACTTCGGCCTGAGCGGACGTCAGCTGCGACCCGGCTGCGGGACGCTCGAGTACTGCGCGCCGGAGGTGCTCGGCGTGGTCCCGGACGGACACCTGCCGTCGCCCCTCGCCGCCGACGTGTACGCGTTCGCGTGCATGGCGTTCGAGATCGTGACCAGCGAGCCGTTGTTCGAGGCCGAGGACGAGATGAGCCTGCTGTCGCTTCAGGTGTCGCACGATGGATGGCCACCCAAGCTGGTTGAATTTGGAGGTTTTTCGGAGTTCCGCGATCTCGCCGTGGTGCTGGCGGCGTGCCTGCGCCGCGACCCGCGGGCGCGCCCCGACGTGAGCGCGGTCCGCGCCGCGCTCGCGCCGTTGGGGGAGCGCCTGGCACACGCGGCCTGGCCCTACGTGGTCACACCCGGCATCCCGGTGACGGCGTAGCGGCGCTTGGCCACCGCGCGCGAACGACTCTGGGGACTATGCGTGGTCCTCGCGACGCTCGGGCCCGGGTGTCGTTCGAAATCGGCTGGCGAGATCGAGCTGGCCGTGGGCCCGACCGACGCCGACCACGCGTCGTTCACGCCACGCTCCGCGTTCGCCGAGTACCTCGAGCTGCCGGACCAGCACGACGAGCTCCGCATCACGCTGGCGGGCTACGAGGCGTCGTGCGACCGCTTCGTTCCGCCGGATCCGGGGCTGGCGTCGCTCACGGTCACGATCGCCACGCCTCCCGGCAGCGCTCCGGATGCGCGCAGCTACGCGTGGGCGGGCCACGAGGCACACGGGGGCAGCCCGTCCAGGCCGCTGCGCGCCTACGCCGTTCCCGCGGCGCGCATCGGTCGCCACAGCTACGTGTTTCCGCCGGGTGGGTCGATCACCCTGACGCACGTCGATTCTCACGCCCCACGGCCGCGTCGACGGCGTACTGGCGTTCACGTTCCCGGGCGACGCCGACCGCCCGGCGATGAGCGCCGCCGGGCGCTTCTCGGCGCGCGTCTGCCGACTCGACGAGGCCACGCCGCCGTGAGCCTGGAGCGCGTGTTGGGACTCGAGCCGGGCGACGCGCGCCCCGCTTGGCGGCTCGGTTCGGTGCTCGGCGTGAACGGCCTGGCCGAGACCTTGATCGAGGGAGTGGTCACCAGCGCGTTCCTCGCGCGCGTCGGCGCGGCGTCGCTGCCTGCCGCCCTCGCCGCGCGGGCCGTCGCCGAGGTGCTCGCGTCGCTGGCTTACGGGCGTCGCGCGGCGCGGACGCCACCGCGCCGCGCGCTGGTCGCCATCGCGGTGACCGCGGCGCTCGGGTTCGCCGCGTGTGCGCCGGTGCTCGACTCCCGCGCCGGCTTGTACGTGGCGTACGTCCTCGCGTCGGTGATCGCGCGGCTGACCGTGATCCACTTCGGCGTGCTGGCGTTGTCGGAGCTCGAGAGCGGCGCGCCACGCTCGCTGCCCGTGGTGTACGCCGGAGCGCGGCTCGGCGGCGTCACCGCCGGCCCGATCCTCGCCATCGGGAGCGGGCACGTCGCACCCGGGTGGCTGCTGGCAGGCGGCGCCCTGGCGTATGGGTGCAGCGCGGCGCTGCAGCTCGCCTGGCCGCGCCGGGCGCGGCCAGCGCCGGGCAAGGCCCCGCCGCTGCAGGACGGCCCGCCCTCGCTCCCGGCGCGGGGTCCGGTTCGCGAGGTGCGGTCGCTGCTGCCGGCGATTGTCGTGGGCGCCGCGGCGCTCGCGTTCGGCCGGGTCGCGCTCAGGACCCAGAGCGGCGCCGTGCTCGAGGCGGCGTTCACGGAAGCCGAGCTCGCCCGCGTGCTCGGGCTGTACTTCAGCGCGGCCGGCCTGATCGCCGTGGCGCTCCAGCTCGGCGTGGTCGGCCGCTTGCTCGACCGCGGCGCGCTGCCGGTCCTCAACCTCGGGTGGTCGTTGCTCTACGCCGCCGCGCAGACGCTGCTGGCGCTAGGGCCGGCGTCGGTCGGCGTGGCGCTGGGGGCCCGGCTGGTCGAAGGCGAGCTGCGCAACGCCGTCCGGACGCCGGTCGCGAACCTGCTGTACGACGCCATGCCCCCCGCCCGCCGGTCCTGGGCGCGGACCCTGGCGATTGGCGTCACCGTGCCGCTCGCGTCGCTGTGCGCTGGCGTCGCCCTGGCCGCCACCGGCGCGCCCCCGGCGTGGGTCGGCGCGCTCGGCATGGCCGCCGCGGTGGTCCTCGCCGCGGCCAGCTGGGCGCAGAACCGCGGCTGGGCGGCCGGGACGGGCCGCGTCGAGCGTCATTTGTCAACCCGACCACGGCAGGGTTAGCCTGCCGCCGGCATGGCCTGGCCGAGGGTAAGCGTCCGCGGGAAGATCATGGCGACCATCCTGGCGGTCGCCACGGTGGTGCTGGCGCTCGGCGCCTACTCCGCGTTCGACGCGGTACGCGACGCGGAGTCGCGCGGCCGCTACCTCGAGAAGCACTTCCTCCGCTTCAAGGCGACGCTCGACGACGCGGGCACCGGCGACTACGCGGCCGCGCGTCTGGTCGCCGGCGATCCGTCCCTCGCCGCCGCGCTCGGCGGCACCGACCCGACGGCGATCGTCGACGCCGGCAAGCGTCTCGCCGCGTCGCTGCAGGGAACCGTCGCTCCCGACTTGCTCGTGATCAGCGACGCCGCGGGGACGACCATCGGCGGGGTCGGCCTGACGACGCTGTCCTCGGAACAGTGGCGCTCGATGCGACTGTTCCAGGACATCCGCGAAGGCAAACCCGTGCGCGACAGGCTCGCGCAGATCGGGGGCAGCGCGTACCGCGTCGCTGGCGCCGCGGTCGTGAGCGGCAATCGCGTGGTCGGCGCCGTGATGCTCGCCGTGCGCCTGGACCGCTTCCTCACCGAGTTCGCCGCGAACTCCGGCTCGGAGAATCCCAAGAAGCAGCAGCGCGTCTCGCTGGTGTCGGACGACAAGGTGCTGGCCAGCGCCATGGCCAAGAGCGAGTGGAAGGGGCTGGTCGCCGCGACCAAGCATCCCGGCACCGCCAAGGAAGGCGACGAGACGGTCCCCGTGCTCCAGGTGGACAAGAGCACGACCTACGACTTCTGGAGCGAGCCGGTCCACGGCTACGAGCGCAACGCGGATCCCGACACGCACCAGCTCGGCACGTTCTACATGGTGCGGACGCGCGAGCACGTGACGAAAGACCTGCACGCCGCCTACTCGCGGATCGCCGTCACCTACGCGCTGGCGTTGCTGCTCGCGCTCGGCGTGGGATACCTGCTCGCGGTACAGATCACGCGGCCGCTCAAGCGCTACATCCGCGCCACCGAGGATCTGGCACGCGGTCAGGGCGATCTCGGGCAGCGACTGGACGTCCAGACCAAGGACGAGCTCGGCGTGCTCGCACACAATCTGAACCGCGTCTTCGCGCGCATCCACAGCCTCGCCGCCAACGTGCAGCGCTCCGCGTTCCAGGTGAACGCGTCCAGCGGCGAGATCTCCACCGTCAGCAAGCAGATGCTCGACGGAGCCAAGCAACAAGCGGGCAAGATCTCGAACTCCACCGCCGCGGTCACCGAGCTGTCCTCGTCGATCCAGCAGGTGGCGGAGAACGCGGCCGAGGCGAGCCGCCGCGCGAAGGCCAGCGGCGAGGCCGTGACGCGCGCGATCCAGCGGCTCTCGCAGATCCGGCGCACGGTGGAGGACGCGGCCTCCCGCATCGCCACGCTCGGCGAGAGCGGCAAGCGCATCGGCAACATCGTCGAGGTCATCCGCCAGATCAGCGAGCAGACGACGATGCTCGCGTTGAACGCCGCGATCGAAGCCGCACACGCCGGCGAGCACGGGCGCGGCTTCGCGGTCGTCGCCGACGAGGTAAGCTCGCTGGCCAAGCGCACCGGTCAGAGCGCGCGCGACATCGAGGATTTGATCGCGACCATTCGTGACCAGACCGGCGAGGCCGTGCGCACCATGGAAGAAGGGTCGACGGAAGTGGAAGAAGGCACGGGCCTGGTCGAGAGCACGCTGGCCGATCTGAAGACGCTGGTCGGCGTCATCGACGACACCGCGTCCGCCGTCCAGGAGCAGGCCATCGCCTCCGACGAGATCGCGCGCAACATGGACGCCGTGCAGCGCATCGCCAACGAGGTGCTCGGCTCGAGCGAGAACGCCGTGACGCAAGGCGACCAGCTGCAGAAGCTCGCCGAGGAGCTCCAGCTCAGCGTGCGCGGCTTCCGCATCGATCCGGACCGCGCCGCCCTCGACGAGGCCGAGATCAAGGCGCTCCCCGAGGGCTCCTCGTGAGCCGACACAGCTCGCGCGCGGGGGGCTCGCGTGCGCACTGCTGCTCGCCACGGCGTGCAGCAGCACCGACACCGCGACGCCCGCGGCCCCCGCCGGGCCGGCCTCGCTCCACATCGACGGCCTGCAACCAAGCGGCGGCCCGAAGGCCGCGCGCGGCGACGCCTGCGTGGAGCTCGGCCGCGACGCCGTGCAGACCGTCGGGGTCGAGGTCACCGCCGACAACTGGACGTTCCGCCCGCCAGGCGCGTGCGGCGCGACCCCGCAGTGCGGCACGATCACCCTCACCGTGGACCCGACCTCCAGCGCGCCGTTCGTGGTACGCGCGGCAGCGGACTTCGTGCCGGTGGAGATGACGTCGCTCGCCTCGCCCAGCGGCACGCACGTGTTCCACGTCGCGCTCACCAAGGACGACGGCACGACGTTCGTCGACCCCGACACGAAGCAGCCGCTCGAAGACGAGATCAGCATCGAGGTGACCGCTCCGGGCGCCTGCGGCGGCAAGCCCTTCGACGCCGGCATCGACTCCGGCGACGCCGCCACCGACGCCAGCGACGCCGCCACCGACGCGACGAGCGACGCCGACGCGACGAGCGACGCCGCCACGGACGCGACGAGCGACGCCGACGCGGGCGACGCCAGCGACGCCGCCACCGACGCGGCTTCCGACGCCACCACGGGTGACGCCGGCGACGCCGCCACCGACGCGACAGGCGACGCTGGAGACGCGGCTTCCGACGCCACCACGGGTGACGCCGGCGACGCCGCCACCGACGCGGCGCTCGACAGCCCCGCCGGCTGATTCGAGTCCATCTTCTGGATGCCGGTCCGGCGCGGTATCCCGCGCTCCGCGCCCAAGAAATCCCCTCATTTCCAGGCGGAGAAGACGGGCAACCGATTCGGGTGCGATGCCGGTCCATGGGGATGGCACAGGAAGGAACGGCGGAAGGGCGGAAGATCCGGGAATGGGACGAACGAAGTGATCGGTGCGCTGATCGAGGTGCACCGCCATCTCGGCCCAGGGTTGATGGAATCTGCCTACGAGGCCTGTGTGTGCGCCGAGTTGGCCGAACGAGGCCTTCAATTCGAGCGACAACGACCGCTGCCGATCAACAACAAGGGTGTGCAGCCGGATTTTCGGATATCGCTTCGACCTCGTCGTTGGACATCGCATTCTCCTCGAGCTGAAGGCCCGAATACCCCGAGTCCCTGGAAATCTTCCGCTCTTCCGCCCTTCCTGTGAAAGTCCAAATCAGGGGATTTCCCAGGCCCCGCGCGCGGCAACGCCCGTTCGACCCAATCGCGTGCCCGCGCGCTCCGGCGCATCGGTGGATACCGCACCGGAGCGGCATCCCCCCGGGTGTGGTTCTGTGCCTGCGCACCGGACCGCCTCGCGCCTCACGCTACCGGACGCAAGCCGGCGCCCGGCCTCGCCGGGTAGTCTTGCCGGGTCTTGTTGGCGGATCGTGATCCTTGTCCGCCAAGACCCGGAGGTCGTGGCAGCCGCCGGGACCCCATCCCCCGCGGCCGACGACAGCGCAGACGCGACGACGCTCGGGCGCGCGCACGCGGCGACGCTCGGGCGCACCGACCTCTCGACGGCGCACGGACGCGGGCGGCGACGCCGGGTTGCGGCGCTACGGGTGCACGAAGAGCACGGTGCCCTTGAGCGGGAGCAACACGCCGTGCCAGCCCGTCGGCAGCTGCGGCTCGGTCCAGTAGAAGATCCGGCGCGCGTCTTCGGGGGCGAGGTTGATGCAGCCGTGGCTCTTCGGGACGCCGAAGCGATCGTGCCAGTACGCGCCGTGGAGGGCGTAGCCTTCCTTGTCGAAGTACTGCACGTACGGCACGTCGCGGAGCTCGAACTCCTCGCCGGTCTCTTTCGAGCTCATGGTCGTCGTGAGGTGCTTGGTGTGGATACGGAAGATCCCGCGCTTGGTCGCCGTGGAGCTCTTCGGATCGTCGAGCCCGGCTTCGCCGGTGGAAACGAGGGTCGCGTAGACGGCCTTCGTGCCCTCGTACAACACCAGCGTCTGCTTGGTGATGTTGACGTCGATCCACTTCTCGCCGTTCTTGCCCCAACCCGGCATGCGGCGCGGCGGATCGAGACGCGACGCGTCGCGATCGCTCAGGTACTTGCCATCGGTGGTCTCGTAGTGCAGCACATGGTGGAAGAACTTCTGCTTGCCGGTCAGCTTGATCGCGGAGCGATACGCCGCCGTGCCGGCGTCGATCAACTTGTTCGCCGCCGCCTTGTACAGCCAGAAGTGCGCGTCCGGTTGGCGCACGATCGCGAACGGGAAGTCGATCTCGTCGGGAATGCGATAGCCGTGGAAGTCCGAGCCCTGGATCGGTCGCAGACGATCGGTCGGGATCAACTTCAAGTCGGTGCCGAGTCCGTAGCGGCGTCCCTGCCACAGGAACGTCTCGAGGAACGAGTAGCCGACCTTCGGGCGCATGCGCTCGACCACCAGCCCCTCGGGCCGCGCCTTCTTGAAGATGTTCGGCGTGCTGCCACCGTTCTGCAGGAACCACGGCAACGGGTCGCTCTGTCCGGTCTTCCACGCCTCGGACGGATCGGGCGGCGTGCCGTGGCCGCCGAGCCACACGTCCTGGGCGTAGCTCGCACCGATCTCGCCGTCGGCGGCGAGCCATTTCGGCATGCGTTCGTCGATGTCCGGCTCCGCCTGGCGCAGCTCGTCGTGCGTCGGCAAGCGCGTGTAGATCGGCCCGGGACGGCGCACGGTTCCGTAGATGTACGGGAGCTTGCGCGTCGGATCCGGCTGGAGCTCGCGCGTGGCCCGGACCACCGGGTCGTTCGCGTCGAGGGTCGCTCGATGCCCGACGCAGACGTAGCCGCGAGGCTCGACCGGATACCAGCCGCCCTTGCAATCGCCGACGGCCGCGGGCTTCGCGCTCGTTGGCGAGGACGCGCCGGCGCGCAGGTAGCCCAGGCGCTCCGAGTGGCGCGTCGGGCGCGCGTGGATCCAGGTGCGTAGCGCCTTGCTGTACACGCGCGGCTTGCCCGGCTCGACCAGCGCGATCGACAGCGGGTGCGAGCGACCCGCGAGATCCACGACCGGCGGATAGCGGCGCGGTGGCGGCGCCGCCGGCGCGCTGGCCGCGGCGCCCGGGGACGCCGGTGCGTCCGGCGCCTGACCCGCGCTCGCCGCGGCGTTGAGCTTGCTCGCCGCCGGCGCGTCGGGGTGCGAGCACGCGACGATCGCGAGCGCGCACGGCAGCATCCATCGAACCGTCATGCCCGGCCCGACCTAATGGCACAGCCGCAGGCAAGGCCGCTAGAAAGCCGCAACGCCACGGCGCACAAAAAAAGGCAGCGGCCCGGGCGGAGGGGGGGTACGCCGCAGGCCGCTGCCGGCGTGTACCGGGAAAGCACGCCCCATGCCACCGTGTATCAACGATGTTTCAACACGTTACGCATTCCTCGAGGCCCACCTCGTTCCAGATGTGCAATCCGGAATCGCGAATCAGCAATGCCTCGCGGGCCCGACAAGTGGCCGACGACGGCAGCGCGTGTGTTAGCTTCCCGCCGTCCGAGCATGGTCCTCGACCGCGCGACTCCCGATCGCCTGGATTTCCACCGCAAGATCGCGGTGCGTTCGCCGGTTCTCGTCGGCGTCGCGTTCATGGCGCTCGCCTTCCTGCCGCTGATCGCCCCCGGGGCGATCGACGGCTTCAGGCTGCTGGGGAGCGCCGCCCTGGGAATCGCCGGCTTCTTGCTGGTGCGGGCGACGCGCGCCAGGGTGGAGCGGCTGCACCTGGATCTGGTGAAGCGCCGGCTGGTCGGGCCGCGGTCGACGTGTCCGATCGACGGCGCGCGCGCCATCGCGCTCGGCGGGAGCGGCATCGCGGACCAACATCCCGCCGCCCTCTACCGCGCCGAGCTGTGCTTGCCGGGCGGCCGCCGCGAGCGCCTGCTCGAGAACGCGGACCCCGCGCGCCTGCTGCGGGATTCTGTCGATCGTGCTCCAGCACCTCGAGCTGCCAGTGGAGGTCGGCTGGGGCTTGCCCGAGCAGGCGACGCCGTGGCGCCCCCCGGCCTCCTCCGGCTCGGCGTCCGCGACCCCGGCGCCTGCGCGCCGCCAGCTCGAGGCGCGGGCACCGACGTCTCCGTACCAGCGACTGGCCGGCGCGACCACGATCGGCGGCGCGCTGTGCACGCTGATCGCGATGGCCATCATGATGACCGCGCGCATCGAGCGCGGCGAGAGCCTGTCGGCGCTCAGCGTGGTGCTCCCGGCGCTCAGCGTGTTCCTGGTCATGCTCCTGGGCGCCGTCGTGCTCACGGATTGCACGACCATCGCGGGCAACGGCAGCCTGCGCGTCCAGCGTCGCGCGCTCGGCGTGCGCCTCGGCGGCCTCGAGATCCCGTTCGAGCGCATCCGCCACGCCTGGGCCGTCGGCCCGGACCCGACGCTACGACGCCACGTGCTGCTCGAGCTCGACGACGGCCCGGTGGCGTTCGCCTGTGCGGGCGACGACGCCGTGCGCTGCGCAGAGCAGATCGCGCCGTAGTCCGGTCCCGGTCGTTCACGCTCTCAGTCGCCGACGCGGAGCGTGCCGTTCTCCATGCACGAGCGCCTGTAGAGGCGCGACTTGCCCTTGGGCGGCACGACCTCGATCGTGACCGGCTTGCCGACCTTGCACGCGACGTCGCCGATGTACGGTGAGTTGCCGACCAGGAAATCGTTCACGTAGATCTCCGAGCGACCGGCCACGGTCACCACCAGATTCATGCGCACCGCCTTGCCGGGCGCGCCGGCAGCGGCCGCCGCCTGGGCGACCGCCGCGCGCCCGCTGCTGGCGGCCGGCGCCGCGCTCGCGCTCACGCTCGCCACGGGCGCGGGACGCGGCGTCGGCGCCGGCAGCGCGGGCGCACGATCGTGGACGGCACCGAGGGCCACCACGACCGCCAGACGCGTCGCCGCCATCGCCACCAGGACGGCCGCGCCGAAGCGGACGGCGACGGACGTCCGCACGATGCTCGCGCGAGTCGCGGTCTTCATCCCACCACCCTCACGACCTCGGCCAGAGACGTCTCGCCGCGCGCCGCGCGCGCCAGCCCGTCGCGCAGGATCGGCGTCATGCCCTCGGCGACGGCGAAGTCGTAGAGTTCGCGCGTCGCGTGGCGCTCGTTGACCAGATGGCGCAGCTCGGCGCTGACGAGGAGCAGCTCGCCGATGGGCAAGCGCCCGGTGAACCCCTGGCCCTCGCAGAAGTCGCAGCCAACCTGCTCGTAGTACGTCGCCGGCGGAAGCACCACGCCTTGTCGCGCGAAGCGCTCGATGATCAGCGGCTCCGGCTTGGCCTCGCGCCGGCACGCCGTGCACAGCGTGCGCACCAGCCGTTGGGACAGACATCCGATCGTCGCGCTCGCCAGGACGAACGGCTCCACGCCCATGTCGATGAGCCGCGCGAACGGCCCGGCCGCGCTCTCGCCGTGCACGGTCGTCAGGATCAGGTGCCCGGTGAGGCCCGCCTGCATGGCGATGTCGGCGGTCTCGCGATCACGGATCTCGCCGACCATGAGCACGTTCGGATCCTGGCGGAGGACGCTCCGGAGCACGCTCGCGAACGTCATGCCCGCGCGCGGATGCATCTGCGTCTGCGTGGCGAACGGCAGCTCGAGCTCGATCGGGTCCTCGAGCGAGACCAGACTGGTGGTGCTGCCGCGCGTCCGTGCGATGTGCTTGAGCGACGAGTAGAGCGTCGTCGTCTTGCCGCTGCCGACCGGCCCCGTCACGAACAGCAGCCCCTGCGGCCGCGCCAACACGTCGCGAAGCCGTTCGACCACCTCGTCGCCGAACCCGAGCGCGTCCAGGTCGGGCACCGTGCGGCTGCCCCGCACCAGCCTGAGCACGATGCGCTCGCCGATCTCGGTCGGCAGGGTCGAGACTCGCGCCTCCACGCTGCCGCCGTCCACGTCCGCGACCAGGCGCCCGTCCTGCGGCGAGCCATGGACGTAGGTGTCCAGACGCGCGAGCACCTTGATGCGGGTCGCGAACGGCTGACCCACCTCGAGCGGCAGCGACGCGACGTCGCGCAGGGTGCCGTGCACGCGGTAGGTAAGCTTGAGCCCTTGCGGCGTCGGCGAGACGTGGATATCGCTCGCGCTGAGCGAGATCGCGCCGCGAAGCAGCTGGTCGAACGCGCGCACGACGTCCGGACGGGCCCCACCGGCGCAGTCCTGGATACGCCGCTCGATCTCCTTCAGCGCGTCGCGCAGGCTCCCGCCCTCGATCGACCCGAGCTCCGCCTTGTGCGCGCTCGGGCGCGCCGCGACGGCCAGCTCGGCAGCGCTGGCCACCACGGCCAGCGCGACCGCGACGGCACAGGCGCCGACCAGCCAGTGCCACGCTCCGTCCGCGAACGCCGCCTGCGCGCCGACCCAGACGTAGCGCGCGATCGACGCCGAGTCGCCGTCCGGCGCCGCCACCCCGAGCAGGACGACCGCGATCAGCGTCGCGAAGAGCGAAAACCACGCAAGCCGGCGCGCAGCACCGTCCATCCCGGCTCCCGCCCCCTAGTCGCGCACGCCCGCCCGCGCGACGAGCGCCCCAGCTATCGGTCGCATGCCGACATCGTGGCACGCCCGCTCCGCGGAGGGCAACGGCGCGACGAGCTTTCGTGGATCAGTGTGGACAGGTCGTCGGACCGGTCGTGCAGGTCGTGTTCGGACGACCGGAGCACTTCACGTACTGGTCGATGCAGTCGACCTTGGCCGTATTGCCGCCACACAGACACGCGTTGCACTTCGCCGCGTCCGAGCCCAGGCAATCGGTCAGGCAGTTCGTCTTCCCGCAGTCGACCGACGCGACGATGCAGCTCGAACACGCGTCGGTGATGGCGTGATTGGTCTCGTTCTGGAGGCAAGTGAGCGTGCACGTCGCCGGATCTGCATCGACGATACAGTCGATGCCGCACTGCTTGGCGATGTCCTGGGGCGTGTCGACGCCGCCGTCGTTGTAGCAGGCGTCGAGCGCGGTCATGTCGCTCTGCGACGAGCACTTGCCCGCGGGCGCGCCGGCGGATCCGCCGGTGCCCGCCGCGCCTGCAGAGCCGCTCGAACCACCAGAACCGCCCGATCCACTCGAGCCGCCGGTAGCGCCGCCGCCGTCCTTCGTGGACGTGCTCGAATCGCTGCTCGAGCACGCGAACGTCACCGGCACAGCCAGCGCGACAATGGGACCCCAGATCATCAAGAAGCGATGGTTCATGCGTAGAGCTTGGCATGGCGCCCGGATGCCAGCCAAGAGGCGAGCAGGGTCGGCCCGCCGGCCGCTGATTTTCTCGACCAGGGTCGGGCCACCGGGCACCCGTGGCCCATAATGGGCGCGCCTCTCGCCCACGGAGACTCTCGATGACCCTTCGACTCCCCAGCATCGCGGTGCTGGCGGCGCTCGCCCTGAGCTCCGTCGCCGTCCACGCCGACCCCGCGGACGCGCGGCAGAAAGCCGCGGAAGCGCGACAGAAGGCGGCCGACGCCAGACACAAGGCCCAGGACGCGCGCGAGCACGCCGCAGCGGCACGCAAGAGCGGTGACAGCGAAGAAGCCAAGAAGGCCCAGGAAGCCGCCAAGGCGGCCCGCACGGACGCGAAGGAGGCGCGCAAGGACGCCCACGAAGCCGCGCGGGACGCGCGCGGCGACGCCGGCGTCGCGCGCGTCGACGTGCGCAAGACCCGACGCGCCCGACGCCAGAAACGCCGCGCCGAGCTACGCGCCAAGTGGGGCGACGCCTTGTTACGGCACCCGGCTGTTCGCGCCGAGCTCAAGGTGCACGCGTGGCGCCTGGCGCGGCTGCACCGCATCCGGCAGCTCGCGACCGGAGCAGACGCGGGAAAGCCGGACGTCGTCGCGCGCGTCGACGCGTTGATCGCCAAGGAGCAGGCGCGTCACGACAAGCGCATGGCGACGCTGCAGAGCAAGGGAGGCGAGGAATGAAGCGCCTCGCACTCGCCGCCGCGGTGCTGGTGGCTCTCGTGGCCGGCTGCCACAAGGACAACGCCGGAACCGCCCCCAGCGACAACAGCGCGCCCACGAGCGCCGGCGCCCCGTCGGCGATCGCCGCCGATTCCGAGGAGATCCCCACGGAAGCGGACTTCGAGGACGAGGCCGATCAGAAAGTCACCGCCCAGAACCTGGACGACGAGCTCGACAAGCTCGAAAAGGAAATCGGGCAGTAGCGACCCCCGCTTGGCCAGCCGCAGGTTTTTGCGATACGTGCCCCAGGTGCGTGGTACCGCCCTGATCGCCTGCCTGGCCGCCGTCGTCACACTGCCGGGTTGTAGTCGTCACGACCCGCCCGCCGGCCGCGCCGGACCGGCATCCTCTCCCCCTTCCCCGTCGGGGTCGGCTGCGGCCGCGACTCCGGCTTCCGCGAAGCCCGCGGCGCCGGCACCGCCGTCCCGACCGCGCAACGTGATCCTGCTGAGCATCGACAGCTTGCGCCACGACATGCCGTGGGCGGGCTACGAGCGGCCGATTGCGCCGTACCTCACGAAGCTCGCGAAGCAGACCGTGCGCTACGAGAACGCGTACTCGATCTCCAGCTACACCGCGAAGAGCCTCCCCGGCCTGCTCGCCGGGCGCTACCCGTCGTCGCTGTATCGCTCCGGGTACTTCTTCACCAACTACTCTCAAAGTGATCTGTTCTTTAGCGAACTTCTTCAGAAAAATGGAATTCGCACGATCGGGATGCAGGCCCACTTGTACTTCGGACGCGGCAAGGGGCTCGACCAGGGCTTCGACGTCTGGGAGCTGGTTCCCGGCATCCACTTCGACGCCCAGAAGGACAACGAGATCACCAGCGACAAGATGACCAAGCTGGCGATGGACCTGCTCGGCAAGCCGGAGAACACCGGCAAGCCGTTCTTCGCGTGGATGCACTACCTGGACCCGCACGACGTCTACAACCCGCACCCGGAGTGCCCGAAGGACTGGGGAAGCAAGGCGCGGGACAAGTACGACTGCGAAGTCTTCTTCACCGACATCTGGGTCGGAAAGTTGCTCGACTGGGCGAAGACGCAGCCGTGGTGGAAGGACACGGCGCTGATCATCACCGCCGACCACGGCGAGGCGTTCGGCGAGCACGGCATGTACCGCCACGCGTTCGAGCTGTGGCAGGAGCTGACCCACGTGCCGCTGATGTTCCTGCTGCCCGGCGTCGCGGCGCGCACGGTGGACAAGGCGCGCTCGGACATCGATCTGGCGCCGACCATCTGCGACCTGATGGGCGTGAAGCCGGACGCGGGCTTCGTCGGACACTCGCTCGTACCCGAGCTGTACGGCGAGCAGCCCGTCGGCCCCGACGAGACGATCGTCCTCGATCTCCCCGCCGACTCGAACAACGAGCAGAGGCGCGCGGTGATCAAGGACGGCATGAAGCTCATCGTCTACGGCAACGGCTGGAAGTACCTGCTGTTCAACCTGAAGGACGATCCCGGCGAGAAGACCGATCTGGCGAAGAAGGAGCCCGAGCGCCTCGAGCAGATGAAGAAGCTGTTCGACGAGACGTGGAGCCACATCCCGCAGATCGAGCCGTACGGGGGCATGAAGCTCACCAGCGGCAAGAACGCAAACGGGCCGATGGGTCCGCCGAAATCCGACAAGACGGACAAGCCATGACATCCCTGCGCCCCGGAAGGTTCGCCGCGCTCCTGGTGCTGTGCGGCGCCTGCTCCCAGCCTGCCCCGCCGCCCGCCGCCGAGCCGACGCCGCCGCCCCCACCCGTCGCCGGCCCGCCGCCTGCCCCGGCAGCGCCATCGGCCACGAGCGCCGCGGCCGCGACGCCGGCCGCGCCGGAGAAGCCGAAGGGCCCCCAGCGCCCGTTGAACGTGCTGCTGATCCTCGTGGACAGCATGCGCGCGGACATGCCCTGGGCCGGCTACCCGCGAGACATCGCGCCCAACCTGACGAAGCTCGAGAAGGAGAGCGTCAGCTACACACGTGCCTATTCGGTGTCGAGCTACACCGCCAAGAGCGTCGCCGCCGTGCTGTCCGGACAGTACCCGTCGTCCTTGAAGCGCAACGGCTTCTTCTTCACCCACTACCCACCCGCCGATCTCGTTCTTCCCCGAGCTGCTGCAGAAGGCCGGCGTGCACACCATGGCGACCCACGGCCACATGTACATGGCGCCGGGCAAGAACGGCATGGACCAGGGCTTCGACGACTGGCAGGTCGTGTCGGGCATCAAATTCGACAACTCGAAGGACGACTTCGTCACCAGCGACAAGATGACGGCCTTGGGGATCAAGCAGCTCGAGGCGGCGCCCAAGGACAAGCCGTTCTTCATGTACATGCACTACATGGATCCCCACGACGTCTACGTGCGGCACAAGGAGTCGCCGGACTTTGGCAACTCGTCGCGGGACAAGTACGACGGCGAGGTGTTCTTCACCGACATGTGGCTCGGCAAGCTGCTCGACTACTGCAAGCAGCAGCCGTGGTGGAGCAAGACCGCGGTGATCGTCAGCGCCGACCACGGCGAGGCGTTCGGCGAGCACAAGATGTGGCGGCACGCTTTCGCGGTCTGGAACATGCTGACCCACGTTCCGCTGTTCCTGCACCTTCCCGGCGCCGAGCCGCGTCACATCGACGTGCCGCGCAGCGACATCGATCTCGCGCCGACCGTACTGGACTTGATGGGCGTCAAGGGCGATCCGGTGTTCGCCGGCAAGACGCTGGTGCCCGAGCTGTATGGCGGCGAGGCCGAGCCGCGGCCGGTCCTCATCGACCTGCCCGCCGACAGCAACAACCCCGAGCGGCGCGCGATGATCGACGGCGACTTCAAGCTGATCGTCTACGGGCACGACTACCGTTTCGAGCTGTATAATCTGAAGGACGACGCCGGCGAGCAGCACGACCTCGCGAAGAAGGATCCGGACAAGCTCGAAGCGATGAAGAAGCGCTACAAGGAGCTCTGGTCCGCGGTGCACACCGTCAAGCCGTACGGCGGCAACAAGCTCATCGACGGCAGCACCGCGAACGGCCCCATGGAGTGACAAGATGGACATCCAGTTCCTCGGTGCGGCGCAGAGCGTCACCGGGTCGATGCATCTAGTGCGCACGTCGCGCGCCTCGGTCCTGCTCGACTGTGGGCTGTTCCAGGGCCGCCGCAACGAGTCGTTCGAGCGCAACCGCAACCTGCCGGCGATAGCGACCGACGCCGACGCGGTGGTGCTCTCGCACGCACACATCGATCACTCGGGCGCCCTGCCCTTGCTGGTGAAGCATGGCTATGCGGGCCCGATCTTCTGCACGCCCGCCACGCACGACCTGTGCGCCGCCATGCTGGAGGACTCGGCGATGATCCAGGCGGCGGACGCGCGCTACATCAACCGCGCGATCGAGCGTGACCACGCGCACATGGACCCCGTGGAGCCGCTCTACGAAGTCGACGACGTGGCGGAGACGCTCGGCCGCATGGTGGCCCTGCCGTACCACCGCCGTCACCAGGTCGCGCCCGGGTTCGAGCTCACCTTCTTCGACGCGGGCCACGTGCTCGGTAGCGCTATCGTCGTGCTCGACATCGACGACGAGGGCCAGAACCAACGCCTGGTGTTCACGGGCGATCTCGGACGGCGCCGCGTGCCGATCCTGCGCGATCCGGAGGTGCCGGACGGCGCTCATGTGCTCTTGACGGAGAGTACGTACGGCGACCGCCTCCACGATCCCGTCGAGCAGATGGACGACGCGCTGGCGCACGTCATCGAGCGTACGCACAAGCGGCGCGGCAAGATCGTCATCCCTTCGTTCGCCCTCGAGCGCGCTCAGGAGATCGTCTACGCGCTCAAGCGGCTACGGGGCGCGGGTCGCCTGCCGCGCATGCCGGTCTACGTCGACTCGCCGCTGACGGTGAAGATCACCGACGTGTTCCGCATGCACCCCGAGTGCTACGACCACGACGCGCGCCAGCTGCTTGCCAGCGGGGACAGCCCGTTCGAGTTCCCCGAGCTCCGCTACGTCTCGGACGTGGAAGACTCGAAGGCCATCGACGCGGCGGACGAGAGCGCGATCGTGATTTCTGCCAGCGGCATGTGCGAGGGCGGCCGCATTCTCCACCACCTGAAGGCGACGCTGGAGAACCCGGCCAACACGGTCGTCATCGTCGGTTTCCAGGCGGAGCACACGCTCGGGCGCCGGCTGGTGGAGCACCGCGATCGCGTGCGCGTGTTCGGCGTGGAACGCGACGTGCGCGCGGAGGTCGTCGTGCTGAACGGCTTCTCCGCCCACGCCGATCAGCGCGATCTCCTCGACTTCGCGCTGGCCGTCCGCGAGCGCGGTCCGCTCCGCCACGTCGCGCTGGTCCACGGCGAGATCAAGGCGCAGAAGGTGCTGCGCGACAAGCTCGCCGCCGAGGGCTTTCCCGACGTCCAGATCCCCGCGCGCGGCGACACATTGCGCTTCTGACTGCTAGACTCAGGCTCATGACCGACAGCCTGCAGGATCGCTATGCACCCACGAACCGCTGCTTCGGCTGCGGGCCGGCCAACGACAAGGGCCTGCGCATCAAGAGCCGCGTGGAAGGCGACCAGGTCGTCTGCGACTGGATGCCCGAGCCGCACCACCAGGCGTTCGCCGGCGTGCTGAACGGCGGCATCTGCGGCGCGCTCCTCGACTGCCACAGCAACTGGTCGGCGATCTGGGCGTTGATGCAGGCGCGCGGCCTCGATCACGCGCCCAGCACCGTGACCGCCGAGTTCAACGTCAAGCTCCGCGCGCCGACGCCGATGGACCAGCCGCTCCGCCTGGTCGCGAAGCCGGTCAGCGTCGAGGGCGACAAGGTCGTGGTCGACGCCCGCATCGAGGCCGGCGGAAAGACGACCGCGACGTGCCGGGGCGTGTTCGTCGCGGTCAAGGAAGGCCACCCGGCCTACCATCGCTGGTAGGGGTTGCCGGTCCGGCGCGCAACCGCGCGTGGTCAATCGAGCGACCATCATGGGCGCGGCGCGCGGCGCGCAGTGGACACGCCAAGCGCGCGACGTGTAGCGGTAGAGCATGGGGAGAGTTCTCGCGATGGTCGCCGCAGCGGCGCTGCTGGCGCCCGCTTGTTCGAGCACGACGATTCATGAGGGCGCGAGCCAAGCTGGCGCGGCCGGCGCGGACGCCGCCACCAGCGACGCCGCGGGAGGAACCGGCGCTGCGGGTGGAACCGGCGCTGCGGGTGGAACCGGCGCTGCGGGTGGAACCGGCGGCGCGGGTGGAACCGGCGGCGCGGGTGGAACCGGCGGCGCGGGAGGCACCGCCGGGACGGGAGGAACCGGCGCTGCGGGTGGAACCGGCGGTGCGAGCGGGAGCGCCGGCACGAATGCGACCGGCGGCGTCGGGGGGACGCCGGGGACGCCGGGCCCGACGGCGCGAGCGCGGCCGGCGGCGCGGACGCGGGCCCCGCGGGCGCCGGCGGGAGCGCGGGCGCGGGCGGCACCGCCGGCGCGGACGCGAGTGCGGGCGGCGCGGGCGGCGCCGCCGGAATGGACGCCGGCGCGAGCGGCTCCGCCGGCACCGCGGGGGCGGCCGGAGCGGACGCTTCCGGCGCGTGCCCCGGTGGCCTCGGCGGCGGTGACGGCACGGTCGCGTACCCGCGCTGGCCGCTTCCGCCGGATCAGCGCGACGCGTCCGAGTTCAGCGTCGATGCGGGCACGGTGCTCGACCACGCGACGTGCCTGATGTGGCAGGAGGCCACCAACTCGGGGACCCACGACTGGGACGCGGCGGCCGGCGTGTGCGCGAACCTCGGGACCGGCGGTCACACCGACTGGCGGCTGCCCACGCGCGCGGAGCTGATCAGCATCCTCGACTATTCGACGCTGCTTCCCACCCTGCCCAGCGTCTTCAGCGCGCCCGCCGGCGGCGACTACTGGACGTCGACGGAGGTGGCGAGCGACGGCACGAAGGCGTGGTTCGTCAAGGCCGGCGGCGTTGGACAAGTCAGCTTCAAGGTGAAGACCACTGCGTCGTACGTCCGCTGCGTTCGCGGCGCCGGCGCGCCGCCGTCCAGCCGCTTCGACACCAGCACCGCGGGAGCCGTGCGCGACGTGGAGACTGGTCTACAATGGGAGGCGGCGCCGGCGGACCAGACCGTCGATCAGCTCGACGCCGACAAGTACTGCGCCGCTCTGGTGCTGGCCGGTAGAAACGACTGGCGGCTGCCGACCGAGCGCGAGCTCGCGACACTGATCGATCCGTCGCTGGTCGGCCCGGCGCTGCCCGCCGCGTTCACCACGGTCGGCACATGGTACTGGACGTCGACGCCGCAAGCCGCCGTGTCGCCGATCGCGTACTGGGCGGTGAGCTTCGCGTCCGGCTTCAGCCAGCCCCAGACCTACACCAACACGCGCGTGCGCTGCGTGCGCTAGCGTCGTGTCCCGGAGCTCGCGCTACTTGAGCACGCTCGCCAGATCCTGCTCGACCTGCTCGGCGTTGGTGCGCGGCACCTCGACGTACCACCGCGTGTACTCGGTCTTGGCGAGGTAGCGCACCGGCGGCTTGGCGGGGCTCGCCGAGACCGCGTCCTGGTCGGCCTTCGACGGATCGCCGGGCAGCTTGTACAGCTCCAGATAGCCGAGCTGGCGCGAGCCAGTGCTGTAGGTCACGCGCACCACGAGGCTCGCCGGTCCTGGCGGCGGGACCGGGCTCTCCAGGTACGCCGTGGGGCGCAAGCGATCGAGCTTGCTGATCCAGTTGCCCGCGGTCTCGTCCTGCTTGGTGGGCGCCGCGCTGTCGGCCCACTGATCGTGCTTACCGGGGACGGGCACGAGCTCGCGCACGCTCTGGCCCTTGGTGAGCCGGACGCGATCGACCTCGCCTTCCTTCCACTCGTGGAGCGATCGATCCATCAGCCGCGACTCGGCGTACTGAAGGCTACGCGCGACGTCGCCTGGGATGGCATAGACCTCGCCGGTCTCCTCGACGCGGGCGTAACGATCGCCGCCGCCCGGCGTACTGCCGCCGAGGACCAGGGTGTGCTGCTTGCCGCCGATCGTCACGCGCACCGTGCCGTCGGTCTTGTCGAGACCGAAGTCCGACGCCTGCGCGGGCGCGATCTTGCCGAGTGCGCGCAGCGCGCGCAGCGGCGCCAGGCTCTCCGCCAGCTTCTGTCCGCTCTCGATCGAGATGAAGCGCTGATTCTCGTGGCGCGTCTCCACCGCCGGCTCCGGCTTGGCGCCGGCGTCGCCGGCGCCGGCGTCCATGAGCGGCTCCGTCCGGTGGCGCTCGATCGTCTTGTCGACGTCGACCACGAAATAGCGCCCACCCTTGTCCTCGTGCGCCTCGATGCGGACCTTGCGCTTGTCGCCGTCGAACTCGATGCTCGAGAGCGACGCGGCAGCGCCGGGCCACACCTCGACGGCGGCGCGCTCCACGGCCGCGGGCGTCTCGGCCTTGGTCCAGACCATCACCGCGAGCACGGCGGCGACGACCAGCAGGCCGAGGTGCAGAGCGAGACCACGCAGCAGGTTCACGCCTTGCCTCCCTTGCGCCGGCGCGATCGCCGGCTGAAGACGAGCCCCAGCGCGAGAACCAGCGCGGGGGCGCCGAAGATGGTCGAGTAGAACCACACCAGGTCCTTCTGCTTGGTGTGCTCGATCGGCCGATCCTCTTCGGTGTTCACCTGGCCGGCGAAGCTCTCTTCGCCGCCGAGCCAGCGCACCACGTCGACGAACAGCAGCTGGTTCGTCATCACCTGCGACAGCACGAGATCGGACAGCGAGTCCGCGTCGGCGATGACGAAGGCGCGCATCTCCGGCGGCGTCGTCTTCTTCTTGTCCTTGTCGCCCTGCTTGTCCTTGGCGGCGTCTTTCGGAGGCGCCGGGGCGTTCATCGCCGGCGCGCTGACCGCGGCGGCGATGTTGTACATGCTGCGCTTCTCGTTGGGCTCCTGCTTGTAGTCGCGGTTCTCGTCCGCGAACGTGCCGGGCATCGAGCGCACGGTGAAGTCCACCTTGTCCGTCGAGCCGCTGGCGCGCTCGAGGCTGCCCGAACCGAACACCAGGATCGCCGCGCCACGTGAGGCGTTGCGGCTGAGCGTGGAGACGGAGGCGTGCGACGAGAAGCGGTTCGTCACCAGCTGCGTGCGGTCCGACTCGTTGGCGCGGCGGCGGACGTGGTAGCGCGGGTCGTCCGTCGCGAGCTCGGTGGGCGAGAACGACAGCCCGACCACGCCGGCCAGCGCGTCGAGCGACTTGGCGAGCGCCGGCTCCGGACCGGCCCCCGCCGGCTCCGCGGACGGCGTCGGCTTCGGCGCGTGAGCGCCCGACGCCGCTGGCGCAGCCGAACCGGACGCCGCGGGCGCGGCGGCGAGCGCCAGCTCGCCGGCGGGGATGGCGTCGGGATCGAGCGCCAGCAGCAGGTGACCGCCGCGCTCGGCGTAGCGCTTGAGCGACGCGATCTCCTCCGGCGCGAACGGCTGACCCGGACCGAGCACGATCACCATGTCGGCGTCGTCCGGCACGTCGGTCGCGAGTCCCTGCCCGATACCGAGGTTCTTGACCAGGTAGTTCTGCTTCTCGAGCAGCAGCCGCACGATGCTCGACGAGTGGCCGGTTTCCCCGGTGCGGCTCGCGGTATCGGCGAGCTCGCCGTGACCGGTCGTGAGGTACGCGGTGCGCCGCGAGCGCACGAGCTTGAGCAGGTGCTCCTGGAAGTCGCGATCCAGCGTCTTGAGCTTGGGCCGCGCGGCGTCCATGTCGGTGCCGATGCTCAGCGTCTCGTGGACGTCGCCCTTCTCCAGCACGATCTCCCCGTCTTGCGTCGCCTTCAGGTCGCGCGCGAGCTTGGGGACGAGCAGGCGGTCGTGGATCTCGACCTGGACGTTGGGGATCCCCTTGGCCAGGTCGCGCAGATAGCGCTGGACCTCGTTCTTCACGTCGTTCACGTCGGGGAAGAACGCGATGATCTTCACCGGGGCGTTCAAGCTCTCGGCGATCTTGCGCGTGGAGTCGCTGGGGCGGGACGTCTTGAAGTACGAGTAGTCGACACGCAGATCGGTGCCCGAGGCCGCGTACACGAACAGCGCGCCGTACACCGCCGCAAGCGCGAGGGCGACGCCGCTGGCCGCCGCGGCGCGCACGCGCCGGCTCTCCGGGCGCTCCGCGTGGCGCATCGGCAACATCGCGCCCTCGGCGAACAGCATCGGCAGCACCGACAGGCCGACCAGCGCGACCCAGACGACGTTCAGGGTGCCCAGGGCGCGCTCGCGCGTGACCGGCTTCAACGCGTCGATGTGGACGAGCGCCGTGCCCCAGTCGGTGGTGGCGAAATAGAGCGCGAGCGCCGCCAAGCCGGTGACGGACAGGACGGCGAGCAGCTGCTCGATGTGGCGGCGTTCGCCGCCCACGCGGAAGCGTGGCGCGAAGCGCAGCGCGGTGGCCACCACGACCGCCGCGACGCCAGCGCCGCTCACCGCCGTGTGCCAGGTCGGGATCTCGCCGATCACGCGCTCGCCGAGAAACACGAGCAGCAGCCCGCCGACGTACAGCGGCACGATCCACACCGGCGCGGGCCGCGTCGCCGGCGCCGCCGGCGGACTCGCCGGAGCGGGCGCAGGCCCGGGATCCGCCGGCTTGCTCGCCGGCTCCTTCTCGTCGCCGCTCACCGCCATCGGCGCGCCTCCAGCGTCTTCGTGGCCGCGAGCAGGAAGAACCACGTGACCGCGAAGTAGTAGACAACGCTCTGCAGCTGCAGGATGCCCTGCATGAACGGCATCTGGTTCTGGTGGTGCAGCGCGAGCGCCGCCAGGAAGGTGTTCAGTGGCGGATCGACGGCGCGCGCCACGGCCCACAACAGCAGCAGCGGCACCATGATCACGATGCCCAGGATCACGGCGACCACCTGCGAGCGCGCGAGCGTGGAAGCGAACAAGCCGATCGACGTCGTGGCCGCGCCGAGCAGCACGATACCGGTGTAGCCGACCAGGATATGGCCGACGCTGACCTTGCCGTTCACCAGGATCAGCAACGGCATGTACACGGACATCAGCGCCATCACGACGATCACGCCGAACGCCGACAGGAACTTGCCGAGCACGATCTCCCAGTCCTTGATCGGCGCGGTGTTCAATAGCGTCAGGGTGCCGGTCTGGCGTTCCTCGGCGATCAGCCGCATCGACAGCGCGATCGCCGCGATCATGGTCGCGCCGCTGGCGCCGTAGAAGAACTGGAACAGCACCTGCGCGCTGAGCAGCTTCTCGGTCAGCCCTTGCCAGTAGAAATACAGCCCCTCACCGAGCAGCGCGCCGGCAACCACGACCGCGCCCAGCGGCGAGCGCACGTACGCCAGCATTTCCCGGCGCGCGACCAGCAGCACGCGGCTCACGACGCCTCCTCCTCGCTCGTGGTCCGCGCCGGACCGGCATCCCCACCAGCTTCCGGCTCCGGCGTGGTCGTTGCGGCTGCGACCTTGGCCTTGCGCTTCTTGCTGCGCTTGCGACGCGTGGCGTCGGCACCGCCGTCCGGGCGCGACAGCTCGAGGAACACGCTCTCCAGCTCGCGCTCGCTGCGAGCGAGGTGGAGGATCGGCATCTGCGCGGCCACCAGCGCGCGGCACAGCGCGTCGCGGATCTCGCGCGATGACTGCACGCGGAAGCTGGCGATGTTCTTGCCCGGCTCGGTGGGCTCGATCTCCTCCACGTCGGCGACACCGCCGAGCGAAGCCAGCGTCGCCTCCACGTCGGACGCATCCAGGCCGTCGCCGAGGCGCACGGTGACGTCGAGCAGCATGCCGTGCAGGAGCTTTTCGCTGAGCTCGGCCTCGGTGCCCGACGCGACGATCTGGCCGTCGCGGATCACCAGGATGCGGTCGCAGGTCTCGCTGATCTCCGACAGGATGTGGCTCGAAACGACCACGGTGTGCTCGCCGCCGAGGCTGCGCACGAGATCGCGCATCTCGACGATCTGCACCGGGTCGAGGCCGCTGATCGGCTCGTCGAGCACGACCAGCGCCGGCTTGTGGACGATCGCCTGGGCGATCCCGACGCGCTGGCGGAAGCCGTGGGAGAGCGACGAGATCGGATCGCCGGCCACGCCGGCCACGCCGGTGAGCTCCTCGACCTCGGGCACGCGCTTGTCGATGTCGGCGCGGGACATCGCGCGCAGGCGCGCGACGAAGCGCAGATACTCGTCCACGGTCATCTCGCCGTAGAGCGGCGGGACGTCCGGGAGATAGCCGGTGCGCTGCTTGACCGCGTCCGGGTGCTCGACCACGTCGAGGCCGTCGACCCGGACGGTGCCGCTGGTCGGCAGGAGATCGCAGGCGAGCACGCGCAGGGTCGTGGTCTTGCCCGCGCCGTTCAGGCCCAGCAGGCCGACAATCTCGCCCTTCTCGATGGTCGCCGACACCGGCCCGATGGCGCGGCGGTCGCCGTAGTACTTGTAGAGCTCACTGATCTCGATCACGACGGAACTCGTGCCGGCCTGTCCGGCGGGTGGGACCCCGGGGCGGTGCCCGCGCCAGGGACCAAGGACGGGCGCCGGTTATTCCCCAAGGTCGCCTCTCGTCGCAAGCCCGCTCGCGCTACCCTGCCCGGCGATGAGCGCCGGAACCGGCATTTCCCCGGAGATCCGCCACCTCGCGACCTCGCGGAGCGAATCCGCGAGGCGGGCCTCGAGCTCGGCTTCGCGCGCGTCGGCTTCGCCCCGGCCGAGCGCCTCGAGCGCGGCGGGGCGGCCCTCGTCGCCTGGCTCGCGGCGGGCCACCACGGCCAGATGGGCTACATGGCCGATGCCGGCGATCGCGCCGACCCGCGCGCGCTGCTGCCCGGGGCGCGCAGCCTGGTGGTCGTGGCCCTGCCCTGCGGCACGCGGGATTTGGTGCCGGTCCGGCGCGGAATCTCCGGGCCCGCGCTCGTCGGTTCCGTCGCCGGCTACGCCCGCGGCGAGGACTACCACCTGGTGCTCAAGGCGAAGCTGCAGGCGCTGGCGGACGCGTGCAGCGCCATCGCCGGTCGCCCGGTGCTCTCGCGCGCGTGCGTCGACACCGCGCCGCTGCTCGAGCGCGAGGCCGCCGCGCGCGCCGGCGTGGGCTTCATCGCGAAGAACACGATGCTCATCGCGCCCGGCGCCGGCAGCACGTCCTGCTCGGCGAGCTCCTGGTCGATCTCGAGCATCGCGCCGGACGAGCCGATCGCGCCGGGCTGCGGCACCTGCCGCGCGTGCCTCGACGCGTGCCCGACCGGCGCGTTCGTCGGCGCGCACGTGCTCGACGCGCGCCGCTGCATCTCGTACCTCACGATCGAGCATCACCGGCGCAATCCCGCGCGAGCTCCGGCCGCTGATCGGCACGCGCGTCTTCGGCTGCGACGCGTGCCAGGACGTGTGCCCGTTCAACGCGAGCTCCGGCGCGCCCGCCCGCGCGCCGGAGCTCGCGGCGCGCCCGGCGCTGGAGACGCCGGACCTGGTCGCGCTGCTCGAGCTCGGCGCGGCGGCGTATCGTCGCCTGGTGCGCCGCACGGCGCTCCGGCGCTCGACGCGCGACACGCTGGCGCGCAACGCCGCGGTCGCGCTCGGCAACACCGGCGACGCGCGCGCCGTCGCTCCCCTCGCCCGCGCGCTCGGCGCGCACCGCAGCGCGCTGGTCCGCGGTCACGCGGCGTGGGCGCTGGGGCGGCTCGGCGGCGAGGCGGCGCACGCCGCGCTCGTGGCCGCCCGCGCCGCCGAGACGGATCCCGGGGCGCTCGACGAGATCGCGCTAGCGCTGGCTGCGACGCCTTGAAGCGGCGCGCGACCCCGCATAGGCTCGGCGCATGCGGCTCGTCCCTGCGCTCCTGATCTCGGCCGCGCTGGCGCTGACGGCCGCGGGCGCCGCCGCGGACCCACCGGGCGGGGCACCCGCCGCGACGCACCATCACTTCCTGCGCCCGGTCACGCTCGGACTCATCGCCGCGGCGTTCCTGGTCGTCGCCGCCGTCGTGGGCGCGAACGATCGCCCCAAGGGCGACAACAAGCGCTGACGCGCTCGGCCTACGCCAGGCGTTGCTTCAGGAACGCCTGCGTGCGATCCCACGCCGTCTTGGCGTTCGCTGCGCTGTAGACCTCGGGGCGCGCCTCGTTCATGAACGCGTGCTGCGCGTCGTAGCGGTGGATCGCGTAGTCCACGTCGCCCAGCTTGAGCTTGCTCTCGAGCTCGTCGATCGCGTCCGGATTGCACCAGTCGTCCTGGTTGGCGAAGTGCGCGAGGAACGGCACCTTGATCTCTGCCGGGTCGGCGACGGCGTGTGGCGGGATCCCGTAGAAGCACACGCCCGCGTCGACCTCGGCCACCTTCACGCACGCCACGATCGTCAGCGCACCGCCCATGCAGAACCCGACGACGGCGACCTTGCGCGGCGCGTGTTGCTTGAGATGCTGGACCGCGCCGCGGATGTCCTGCGAGCCGGCATCCACGAAGTCGAGCGAGCCCATCATGTGGCTTGCCTCGTCCGCGTCGCTCGCGATCTTTCCACGGAACAGATCCGGCACGAGCGCGCGATAGCCTGCTTCGGCCAGGCGATCGGCGGTCTTCTTGATCTGCGGGTTGAGGCCCCACCACTCCTGCACGACGACGACGCCGGGCGCGTCCTTGCCGGTCGCCGGGATCGCCAGATACCCTGGGCAGCTCTTGCCGTCCGGCCGCGAAAACTCGATCATGTCACCCATCTCGCGTCCCTCCGTGTCGGTTATGCGCCGAGCCTCGCGCAGCGTCGCCGCGTGATCAAGTGCTCACGCCCGGTCGCGCCGGGATCCCGCGCGGTGGTGATATGCTGGCAGCCGATGACGACCCGCGCGCCGGCCCGCCGCACGCGACGACCCGCCGCGAGCGAGCGCGCCCGCGACGAGTGGCTGCGCAGGGTCGAAGCGGAGTACCGATCCGCGGCATTTACCCAGCATCTGGTGCTCTGGCTGATCCAGATCGGCGGCTCGCCGGACTTGATCCGGGACGGGTTGCGCATCGTACGGGACGAGCTGACGCACGCCGAGCTCAGCCACAAGGTGTACACCTCGGGCGGCGGCTCGGACGCGCCGCGCATCGTGCGCGAAACGCTAACGCTGCCTCGCCGCGGCGGCGAGCCGCTCGAGCACGACGTGCTACGCGTGGCGGTCGAGGTGTTCTGTCTGGGCGAGACCGTCGCGGTGCGCTTGTTCCGCGAGATGCGCAGCGGGGCCACCGTCGCGCCGGCGAGGCGCGCGCTCGACCGCATCCTGCGCGACGAAGTCCGGCACCGCGACTTCGGCTGGGCCCTGTTCGAGTGGCTGGTGCAGGAGACGAGCGGCGGCGATGCGCTGCGTGAGCTTGCGCGACGCCAGCTACCGGACATGTTCGGACGCCTGCGGCGCGCGTACGCACCCGAGCGCGCCAGCGCCGAGCGCTCGCTCGACGTCGCCGACCGGAGCTGGGGCCTGATCCCCGGCGCGCGTTACGCCAAGGTGCTCGAGCACGTCCTCGAACGCGACTACACGCCGCGCTTCGCGGCGTTCGGCATCGACGCGCACGCGGCGTGGCAGGGCTGAGCGCGCGCTCAGAGATTTTCGCGAATCACGCGGCCGGTGTGCGCGGGCGCCGCCGTCGGCGGTGCGGCCGCCGTCGCGTGCGTCGCCGGGGGGCGCGCGTGGGTCACCGGATGCGCCACCGGTCTCGCCGTCGCGACCGGCTTGGCGGTGTCTTCCGTCTTCGCTTCCGCCGCGGCCTTGGCCTTGGCTTCCGCGTCGGCCTTGGCCTTGGCTTCTTCGTCGGCCTTGGCCGCGGCTTCCGCCTTGGCCTTGGCCTCTTCATCGGCCTTGGCCTTGGCGGCTTCGTCCGCCTTCAGCTTGGCGTCCTCGGCCGGGTCGACGGCGGGCGTCGCAGCTGCGGCCGGATGGCTGCCCATACGCGAAACCGCGAAACCACCAACGCCGAGCACGACGATCGCCGCCAAGACGATCGCGGCGATCTTTCCGCCGCTCGAGCTCTTCTGCTCCGGCGCCGGGCGCGAGTCGCCCAGCGACGCGCTCGACGACGACCACACGCCGGGTGTGCCGGTGGTCAGCGGCGTGCCGCCGACGATGCTCGGCATCTGCCCGCGGACCGGTGGGGCCGCGGCCGCTGCGACCTCTGGTCCAGCACCGGCAGCCCATTGCTCCAGCGCTTGCTGGAACTCCTGGGCCGATTGGTAGCGGAGCGCGGGTTCGCGGGACATGCCCTTCGTGATGATCGCCGCGAAGTTCGGGTCGACGTCGGGAACGAGCTGCCGCACCGGGGCGGGCTGCTCGAGCACGATCTTGAACAGCAGCTCGTTGAAGGTGTCCGCGTTGAACGGAACCTGTCCGGTCACCGCCTCGTACAGGATGACGCCGACCGCATACAGGTCGGCGCGGTGATCCATACTCTTCGCGCCCTTCGCCTGCTCCGGCGACATGTAGTAGGGCGTGCCCATGACGGCGCCCGTGCGCGTCATGCTGAAGCCGCTCTCGCCGCTGAGCGCGCTGAACTTCGAGATGCCGAAATCGAGAAGCTTGACGAAGTCCGCCTGGCCCGACCGGCTCTTGAGCAAGTAGACGTTGTCGGGCTTCAGATCGCGATGGATGATGCCGGCGCCGTGCGCTGCCGCCAGGCCTTCCAGAATCTGGTAGGCGGGCGGATAGAGCTCGGCCGGCGTGAGACGACCCTTGCCATGGATGCGGTCGTTCAGGCTCTCGCCCTCGAGGAACTCCATGACCATGTAGCGGTCACCGTTCGCGAGGTTGCCGAGATCGAGCACCTCCACGATGTGCTCGGAACCGATACGTCCGGCCGCTTGCGCCTCGCGCTCGAAGCGTTGCACGGCGTCCTGGTTCTCCGCGACGCCGGCGTGCAGCACCTTGATTGCGACGCGACGATGGATCCGGACGTTCTCGCCTTCGTAGACGGCACCCATACCGCCTTCGCCGATGAGGCGAATGATGCGGTACTTGTCGTCGATTATCTCGCCGGTGGTGAGTGACATCGTCCGTCCGCGCGCAACCTGGCGACTCACGCTAGCATGTTGACGCCGATCATGCCCAGCCACCGCTCGACGTTAGTTTCGGGGGTCGAGGGGGGCGCTCCCCCCCGCTCCCCTCCGCCTTCCCCAGACCCGAGCCTTCAGAATTGCCCGGACAGGAACACGCCGGCACCGTTCCGACCTGCCGTGGGGGTCACGTGGAGCCGGGCCGAATCGTGCTCGGCGGAGACCTCGGGACGGTTCAGGAACAGCACGGTGGTGACCGCACCAGCCACGACAGCGCCACCGAAGCAGATGTCCGCGACAAGATTCAGCGTCGTGCCGCTGTCGCGCAGGCTCTTGGCGCCCGCCGGGTCCGTGCCGTCGTTCTTGTTGTTGAAGTCGCTCTTCTTCGAGCTCGCCATCACGCCGACGACCGCGCCGCCGACGACGAGCGCCCCCGTGGCCGCCGCGCCAATCCACACGGTCATGGGCACCGGTCGATCCGTCCGCGGTGGCACCGGCGGCCCGCTCTGGCCGCTGGTCGCGGTCGGAGCCGCGGTGGGCACGGGCGCAACGGCCGGCTTCTCGAGCTTGAAGTCGTGCGTCTCCGAATCGCTCGGACGCGCATCGAACTCCCACTTCGCGTCGGTGTAGCCGGCGAGCCGGGCGGTGATTCGATGGTGGCCGGGACGGATGCCGATCACGAGATTGCCGTTCGTCTGGCCGTAGCGGTTCGCGACCGGCTCGCCGCGGACCGGAACTCGCTCGTCGACGATCGTCGCGCCGGGCGGCTCGGACTGCAGCGTCAGCGTGACCACGCTCGCCTTGAGCGTCTGGAGGTCCCGTGCAACCTGCGCGCGCTCGGCCGGATCGAGCTTGTCCCCGCCTTCAGCGAGGTACTTCGTGTAGGCGTCGATGGCCTCGCCGTCACGCTCGAGCTTCATCGCGCTCAGCCCGAGGTTGCCCAGGATCTTCCACGAGGGCGACTCCGCGTAGGCGGCCTTGAACTCGCGGTACGCTTCCTCGTAGCGAGCTCCGTCCGGATCCTGGATGAAGCTGACACCGGCGCGGAAGTGCTGGCGGGCTTGTTCGGTGATCTGGACTTCGTCGCCCATCGCCGTCGCGGCAACCGCGAGACCTACGGCAACGAGCAACGCGGAGAGGTAACGCTGGCGTAGCATGCTCGTCCGCGAGCTTAGCAGAGGCGGCTTCGCGTTCGCGACAGAGTTTCACGCGGGCCGCTACGGCGCCGTGCCCGCCGGGGCCCGTCCGCGGGAACACCGGCGAGCGCACCAGCGTCCGGAGCATCCCCATGGTAACCGGCTGGTGCTCGTCGGCGACGCTCCGGGCATCCGGGTCGGGCGCCTGGAGGTCGTACAGCTCGGGCGTGCCTGTCTCCAGCGACAGCACCAGCTTCCACGGCTCGTCGGGCTCGATCAGACCGACCCGCACCAGCTGATCCTGGGAGAAGCCCGACATGAGCAGCGGCAGGCGCCGCGGCGGTCGCCGAGGAAGCAGATTCATGAGCAGATCTTCCCCTTGATATCCATGCATATCTGGCTGGTCCTGGATGTATCGCACGAGGGTTGGTGCGACGTCGACGAGGGAAACCGGCGTGCTCACCCGGACGGGTTTCATCCCCGGGATCCGGATCGCGAGCGGCACGCGCACCAGGTTCTCCCAGAGGAAGACCGAGTGGACCCAGAACCCTTCCCGCCCGAGCGCCTCGCCATGGTCCGCCACGAACACGACGATCGTCTTGTCTAGCCAGCCCGAGCTTGCCGAGCCCGTGCAACAGCCGCTTGAACTGGCTGTCGACGCCTGCCGCCACCACCCGGTAGCGCCAGTTCTGCTCGCCTGCGTCCGGAACCTTGAGCCGGTTCGCCACCCCGTGGACGTACTCCGTGTTCAGCTCACGCCAGTTGTGCTGGTCGAAGTTGAAGACCCAGAACAGGAAGCGCTCGTTCTTGTGCTCGCGCATCCACCCGAGGGTCTGGTCCACGAGAGGACGCGCCGTCGACTGATCGGCGCCGTAGCCCCAGACGTCGGCGCGTTCCGCCGGGTAGTCCTGGACGGACAGCGTCTCGTCGAATCGGAAGCCCGGACGGAGCTTCTCGAGGAACTCGCGGGCAGATCGGGGGATCGCCAGCGTGGTCTTCATGCCGGCCCGGCGCGCGACCTTGATCAGGTCGGAGGGACGAGGCGTGTCGATGTCGTAGCCGCCGCCGGTGATGCCCGGCAGCGCCCGCAGCGTGTCGGACCCCGACGAGTAGACGCGGCGGAAATCGAGCGATTGGCGGGCGAACGCCACCGCCGCCGGCATCGTGCGGGGATCGCGGGCCACGTCGTAGCGAAGCGTGTCGACGTAGTAGATCAAGATGTTGTAGTCGCGGTGCGGGCCGCGCAGCGCCGCCAGCGCCTGCTGTACCTCGGGCGACTCGGCCAGCGGCTTGTTCCACACGGGATCGCGCGACGTCGTCGTGATGCGGAAGCGCTGTCGCAGCTGGGCCGCCGGGGAGTTCTGGTCTCCGCCAGCCGGCCGGATGCGCGACCATCGCCTGGGCGATGTCGAGCCGCCGCATCATGCGCCCCACGTAGATCGGTTCGAGCCATGCCTCGGCGAGCTGGCGCTGGACGGCGGCCCGCACCGGACGCGCCGCGAACCACACCGCCACCCACGCCAGAGCGGCGGCGCTGAGCACCCGCAGCACCGCGGCCACGCGGCGGTTCGCCGCCAGGCGACCAAACACCAGCGCCGCGATCGCCGCGATGAGGATGCCGGCGGAGACCTCGAGCACCGTGTGCAGCGGCAGGTACAGCGCCACGAAGACGTGGAGATCGCCGTAGATCAGCGCCGCGGCCAGGAGCGTCGCGACGCCCCCGACCAGCGCGGGCTTGAGCCACCGTCGCTGCTGGAGCGCCAGGTCGCTGGCCACGACCGCCGCCGCCAGAGCAGCCGCCGCCAGAGCAGCAAGCGCCACGACGACGACCGGCCCGACGTGCGCGTACGCCCGCGCGCGCGGTCCGTGGAAGGTCCACACGGCCGTCTTGAAGATCGCCAGCGCTGCGAGCAACGCGTAGCAACCCGGCCTGCTCCAGCGCCCGAGCCTGGGCCAACGCGCAGCCACCCGCGACGACACGAAGCCCTGCACGCCCGCGACAGCCCACGCGAGCAGCCCGAGTCCACCGCCGACGACGGAGTACAGCGCGAGCGCGGCCAGGAAGTGCCGTGTCAGCAGCCAGTCGCGCGGCGCTCCCCTGCGCCATGCGTCCGTCGCGACGAAGCACCATGCCGCCACGAGGACCGCCGGCACGATGCTCGGCAGTCTTTCGAGGATTTGTCTTCTGCCCAACGCGACGCCCGGGTCCGGATGGGGACCGGAGCATAGTCAAGGCCCCCCGCGTTGTCACGCCGGCGCCCGGTCGCTGCAATCCGCAGGTCACACCGCGACGGGCTTCGCGTCGTCTTTCCGCGTTGGCGCTGGTCGAGATGGCTTGTCTTGGTGCCGCCTGCTTTGCCTCGGGGAACCGGACGCTGACGCCGAGCGGCGTGCCGCGCACCTGGTTCGCGAGCGTGCCGGCGAGCGCGATGAGCTCGTGCCTGGATGGTTCCGGCAACTTCGACGGCGCCGAGAACACCAGCTGACCGTCACGATCGCCCATCGCCTGGATCAGCGAACGCGCGACCGCGCAGCGGGCGGCGAACACTTGGTCGTTGCATTGCGCGCCAGCGGCGATGATGACCATGTCGATGGGGGCGCCGTGCTCCGCCAGCGCCGAGAGGCGGCGGCTGGAGCGAAGCGCGAGCTCGGCGGGCGTCTCGCTGGGTTGCTGGGGGATGACGGCCCAGTTGGCCGACCCCTCCCGCTCGACGAATGACGGCCACTCGCCGCCTGCCTCCATCACCACGACGCAGACTCGCTGCCGTCCTCGCTCGCTCATCGCTACTTCGCCCTCTTGCACCATCCGGCGGTCCCACGAGCAGCATTCGTGCCACCGCAGCCCCGGACGGGTCCGCCAGCCGGACCCTCCAGAACACCAGTCTATCCACGCGCTGTTTCGTCCCCGTTCAGCGCGCGTGTCTCCCGTGTAACACCTGGACGCGCAACGCGCACCCCTTCTGCACACAGGAAACGCACAATCCGCGCACTTGCCAGCCGGGCGACGGACCGGGGCGCGACGGACCGACCGGAGCAACGGAAATCGCCGGTCAGTCGCGCCGGCGGCGGCGTAGCGCGAGCCCCAGCAGGCCCAGCAACGCGCCCAGTCCGAGCGCACCCCGGGCCGGCTCCCCGGCGGCGCGGCAACCGCAGCCGCCGCTGTCGCCCGCCTGCGTGGAGCCGCGCGCGGGACCTCCGCCGGCGGCGCCGCTCCCGGCCGCGCCACCGCTCGAGCTGCCGTCGATGCCGCCGTCGGTGGCGCCACTTCCGCCGCCGCCGTCGGGATTGACGCACGCGCCGGCAGAGCACACCGCGGGCGGAATGCACGTCACCTTGTCGCAGGAGGTGTCCTTGCAAGTGCCGGTCGCCGGATCGCACGTGTCCTTGCCGGTGCAGGTCACGCCGTCGCAGTTGCCCACGCAGCCGCCCGAGGCAGCGACACATTTCTGGCCATCGGGGCACGTCACGCCGTCGCACAGGCCGACGCACGTGCCGGTGTCGTCGCAGTGCTGGCCCGCCGCGCAGGTCTGGCCGAGACAGGCCGCAGGGACGCACTGGTTCGTGCCGCCGCGATCGCACGACAGGCCGGGCGAGTCGGCGCAGCCGACGTCGCCGTTGAAGCAGTCGCAGCGCGGCTTGCACGCGCCGAGGACGCACTGTTGCTGGTTCGGACACACCACGCCCGCGCACAGGTCCTTGCACTGGCCGTCCTGGCACTGCTGCCCGTACGGGCACGTCACGCCGTCGCATGCCGGCTTGCACGTCTTGGTCTTCGCGTCGCACACGCTCCCGGGCGGACAGCTGCCGGTGGTGCAGTCGTTCGGGACGCAGACCGATCCGTTGTCCGTGGGCTGGCACGTCGCGCCGTTCGGACACTTCAGCTCGCCGCTGCCGCAAGGCGGCACGCAGATGCTGTTGACGCAGAACAGCCCCGCGCTGCACGCGCCGGGCAAGCCGTCGCAGTCCAGGTCCGGGCTGTCGCACGCCTCGGGCGCGCCGGGATGCACCGTCGCGTCGCCGTCGTTGCAGTCGCAGACCGCGGGCGCGCCCGTGCAGCTGCAGTCCACGAAGCCGTCCTTGTCGGCGTCGGGGCACACGCCCTTGCCCTCTTCCGTCAGGCCCGCCACCGCGTCGAGCTCCGCCTCGCTGCGAGTCGAAGGCGCACTCTGGAAAATCGAGCCCGTCGTTTCCGGCGACGATCGCGGCGTAGCGGAACGTGATGCCGCACGGCAGGCCGTACACGGTGACGAACGAGTCCTGCTCCACGGCGTAGGTGCTGGTGTCGCCGCATGCCGTGCCGTGTCCAGCAGGATCCGGCTGCCGCGTCTGGTACCAGCCCTCGGTGAAGATCTTCTTCAGGACGGCGCGATTCCACTTCTGCGGGTCGGCGCCGTCCGTGGTCGGGTGCAGGAGGACGTCTTGCGACGTGGGGTTGTCCGACAGGAACACGGTGTATTCGGTCGACTCGCAGGGCTGCGGGCCGTGATCGTTGGTCGCGAAGATCGCCACCTGGTTGGACGGCCCGCCGAGATCGAAGACGGCCCCTTCCCACGGGTTGTAGCCACCGCCTACGCCGTCGGCGATGCACGTGCGATCGGGACAGCCGTTGGCGTCGAGGGTGTGGTTGGCGGCGCGGCACGGATGCCACCAGGTGTGATCGAGCGCGTTCAGGAACTGGCTCGCCGTGGCAAAGTCGTTGGTCGGCGCCGCGCAGGCGTACTGACCCGGGCAATCGTAGGGCGCCGTGTCCGAGCCGGCGCAGCCCGCGAAGCTCGTCGGGCAGCCCGGATAGTTGTCGAACAGCTTCGCGAACACGGGCAGCTGCGGGCCGGTCAGCCCCTGCGCGTCCTTGAAGATGTCGTTGACCACGCCGCCCGCCGCCTGGATCGCGTCGATGCACGCCTGCGAGTGCGTCGCGTCGATGTCGCAGACGCCCGTCGCTCCCAGCGCCGGCGACGCGAACGCGACGACCAACGCGGCCAGCGCGCCGCCCAGACCAACCCTACCCAACCGACCGACCTTCATTTGATCGCATGGTACCATGCGGGCCGATGACGGATACGAGTGGCCCGATCTCGCGACGGATCGAGCTTTCCACGGGCCTTTCGTACCATCTGCTCGAGTGGGGAGCGGATCAGCCGACGCTGTCGCACACGGTCGTGCTCGTGCACGGCTTCCTCGATCTCGCGTGGGGCTGGGAAGACACGGTGCGCGCGGGGCTCTCGGGGCGCGCCCACGTGATCGCGCCGGACATGCGCGGACACGGCGACAGCGATCGCGTCGGCGCGGGCGGCTACTACTACTTCACGGACTACGTCGCGGATCTCGCGAGCGTGGTCGATCAGCTGGGGCGCGAGCGCGTCTCGCTCGTGGGCCACTCGATGGGCGGCGGGATCGTGGGCTATCTGGCGGGAGCGTGGCCGGATCGCGTGCACCGGCTGGCCCTGCTCGAGGGCCTGGGACCGCCGGCCGACGACACGCCGGAGCCCGAGCGCGTCGCGCACTGGATCGCCGACTGGCGGCGAGCGCGGACGCGCCAAGCGCGCGGCTACGCGAGCCTCGACGAGGCGGCGAAGCGCCTGCAGCAACACGACGCGGCGCTCGATCCGGCGCTGGCGCTCCGGATCGCCGAGCGCGGGACGCGGCGCGACACCGACGGCCTGCTGCGCTTCAAGCACGACCCGCTGCACCTCACGCGCGGCCCCTACCCGTTCCGGCTCGACGCCGCCGAGGCGTTCTGGCGGCGCATCGCCTGCCCGACGCTGGTCGTCGAGGGCAGCGAGTCGCCGTTCCGGCACCTCGCCGGGCTGGACGAGCGCGTCGCGTGCCTGCGGGACGCGCGGCGCGTCGTGATCGACGGCGCCGGTCACATGATGCAGCGCCACAAACCCGCCGAGCTCGCCGCCCGGCTTGTCGATCACCTGGGCCTGATCTGAGATCACGACCAGCATGAGCGTCGGAGAGATCGGCGAACGCCGCCAGCCATCGATCCGCGCCTCGATCGGCCAGCTGGGCCTGATCGTCCTGCTGATCAGCCTGGGCGTGCTGTTCGCCGCGACGGTGCTGGTGTTCCTGCTCGCGCGCTTCGACAACCCACACTGGGTCCGGCCTTCGCTGCCCGGCCTGCCCTACGGCCTGGCCGCCAGCACGGCGATGATCATCGGCACGAGCGTGTCGCTGCACGCCGCGATGAAGAACGTGCGCGCGAACCGCCTCACCAGCCTCGACAAGTCGCTCTACATCGCCGCCGCGTTCGCCGTCGCGTTCCTGGCGGCCCAGAGCTTCAACTGGACCGACCTCCTACGCGCGCACATGGAGACGGATCAGCGCGCGGTGTTCCTGGTGACGTTCTTCCTCCTCACCGGGCTGCACGCCTTGCACGTGCTCGGCGGCTTCGTTCCGCTCGTGCTGGTCATCCGCCACGCACGCCGCAAGGAGTACACGAGCTCGCGGCACGAGGGCGTGAAGCTGTGCGTCCAGTACTGGCACTTCCTCGCGGTCGTGTGGATGTTCCTGGTCGCCGCGATCTCGATCGGCCTGTGAGCGCCCGGCGCGCTACTCGATCCGGAACGGCGCGCGCGCGAGCTCGGTGCCGTTCGCGTCGCGCACGATCGCGCTCCACGAGCCCGCCTTGTCCACGAGCGCGGTGCGGCCCCAGGTGCGCCAGCGCGACTTGTGCGCGGGCACCTCGAGCTTGATGTGTCCGACCTCGCGGCCCGAGCCGTCCTCGCTGAACGTCACCTCGACGGCGCGGGGGTCGTCCGTCGGGTTGGCGAGCTCGACGAACGCGTACAGCGGCCCGTCGCCGGTGTGCAGCGCGTCGGTCACGAGCGGCTCGCGCTTGTCGATGCCGCGGGTGACGACCAACCGCTTGACGGCGAAGTCGCCGCTGGCGGCGTGCGTGCTCGACGGCGCGCTCGCCCGCGCCTTGACGGCGGCGCGCTCGACGACGGGCTGGGAGTCCGCCACCGGAACGACCGCCGGTGCGCTCTTCGCCACGGCGACGGGCCTGTCCTGCGTGATCACCGGCGCGGTCGTGGGCGCGGTCGCCACCACGGTCGCGACGCTCGCACGTTGCGGCGGAGGCTCGCGATCGCGACAACCGACTGTCCACGCAGACAGGCCGAGAGAGAGAACGGCGGCGCACAGCGCGCCGGTGGCGGTAAAGCGGGTGGTGCGTTCGGAGCTCATCATGGGCGACCCTACGAGCAAGCTCCGGGCCAGCCCAATTTCCCGCGATTTGCTGGTTGGATGCCGGTCCGGCGCGGAACCGCGCCCGCAGCGCCGTGTCCGCTAGCCCACGGCTTCGGTAAGCAGTTCCGCAAGCTGGCGCGCGAAGCGCTCGGGATCCTCCACCGGGCTGCCCTCGGCGAGCAGCGCTTGATCGTGGAGCAACGCGACCCAGTCCGCGAGCCGCGGCGAGTCCTTGTGCGCGACCAGGCCCTTCACCAGCGGATGCTCGACGTTGACCTCGAGCACGCGCTTGCGCGGCGGGACGTCCATGCCGCGCGCGCGGAGCGCGCGCTCCAGGTGCGGCGCCAGCGCGCCGGGCGCGAGCACGAGACACGCCGGCGACGTGACGAGGCGCGACGACGCGCGCACCTCCCCGACCTTGTCGCCCAGGAGCTCCTTCATCTTGTCCAACAACGGCGCGGCGGTCACCTTCGCGACCTCGCTCGGCACGCCCGGTCCGTCGCCGAGCTCGAGCCCGGCATCCATCACGTCGACCAGCTTCTTGCCGGCGTGCTCGCCGAGATCGGCGACCGCGAACGGGTCCACCGCGTCGGTCAGGAGCAGCACCTCGAAGCCGCGCTCGCGCAGGGCCTCGATGTGCGGGCTCGCCGCGAGCGTCGCGCGGCTCGTGCCGGTCGCGAAGTAGACCGCCTCCTGGCCGTCCTTCATGCGCTCGACGTACTGATCGAGCGACACGAGCTCGTCACCGGCGGTGCTCTGGAAACGCACCAGCTTGACCACCCGGTCACGCAGGTCGGGCTCGAAGTGCAGGCCTTCCTTCAGCACCGCGCCGAACTCGCGCTGGAACGTCGCGAAGTCCTCCGGGCGGTCCAGGGCGAGCTCGTCGAGCAGATCCAGGGTCTGGATCGTGATCTGCTTCCTGATGATCTGCACCGGCCGCAGATCCTGCAAGAGCTCGCGCGAGACGTTCAGCGGCAGATCCTCCGAGTCGACCACGCCGCGCACGAAGCGCAGCCAGCGCGGCACCAGATCCTCGCAGTCGTCCATGACGAACACGCGCCGGACGTGCAGCCGCATGCCGTGGCGCGGCTCGGCCTCGAACACATCGAAGGGGCTCGAGCGCGGGAGATACACGATGCCCGAGAACATCTGCGTGCCCTCGATGCGGAAGTGCTTCCACGCCAGCGCCGGCTCGAAGGCGTGGCCCAGGTGCTTGTACAGCTCCTGGTACTGCTCGTCGGTGACGTCGTTCGGCGAGCGCTGCCACAGCGCCGCGGCGTGATTCACCCGCGAAAACTCGCCCTTGTCGGCGAGCTCGATTGGATGGCCGATGAAGTCGCTGTAGCGGCGGACCAGCTCGCCGAGCTCCGCCGGGTCCGTCAGGTGCCGCTGGTCCGGCTTGAGGTGGAGCGTGACCGTCGTGCCGTGCTCGTCGCGATCCGCCGGCTCGATCGAGAAGGTGTCGCGCGCGTCGCTCTCCCAGCGGTGCGCGTCGAGGCTGCCCGCCGCGCGGCTCGTCACCGTCACGCGGTCCGCGACCAGATACGCGCTGTAGAAGCCAACGCCGAACTGGCCGATCAGCTCCGGCGCCTGCGCCGCGTCGCTCTGCGCCTGCTCGAGCTTCTCGAGAAACTCCCGCGAGCCGCTCCACGCGATGGTACCCAGGTTCTTCGCGAGCTCCTCCGCCGTCATGCCCACGCCGTTGTCTTCGATGACGAGCGTGCCGGCCTCCTTGTCGGTCCGGATGCGGATGCGCAGCTCCTCCCCCTCCGCGAGCAGCTCCGGCTCGGAGATGGCGCGGAAGCGCAGCTTGTCGAGGGCGTCCGACGCGTTCGACACCAGCTCGCGCAGGAAGATCTCCTTGTGGCTGTACAGGGAGTTGATGACCAGCCGGAGCACCTGGCTCACCTCGGCCTGGAAGCGGTATTCGGTCGTGTCGCTCATGACACGGTCCCAGTAATCACGTCGCGGCCGCGATGCCAGGGGGATGTCGGCCCGGCGCGGTATCCCGCAGCGCGCCGCTCCGGTGCTGGACTTTCGCCATGCAGGCGCACGCCACGCCGCGCCGGCTCGGCCGGGCCGGATACGAACGCATGGGGCAGCTCGGCTTCTTCCGGGGCGAGAGGGTCGAGCTCGTCCACGGCAGGGTCGTGGAGATGTCGCCCATCGGTCCGCCCCACGCCGACATCGTCGATCGGCTCACCCGCCCGTTCCTGCGCGGGCTCGGCGATCGTGCGCGAGTCCGGACCCGAGCCGGATGTCTCGATCGTCCGAGAGGACAGCTACGCGGACCATCGCCCCGACTCGGCGTACCTGGTCGTGGAGGTGGCGGAGAGGTCACTCGAATACGACCGCGAGACGAAGCCGCCGCTGCAAGCTGCGTCCTGCGTGGACGAATACTGGATCGTCGACGTAGCGGCGCGCGCCATCGAAATCCACGCCGCGCCCGACGGCGCTCGCTTCACGCGCGTCCGGCGCGTCGTCGGCAGCGAGGCGGCCTCGCCCGCCGCGTTTCCCTACGTGATCGTCCGGGTGGACGCGCTGCTTCCCCGAGCGCGAGACGTCCTCGCGCTCCTGCCCGGTTCCGCGCCGGGCCGGCAACCAGCAACCGGGCTTTCTACTCGCAGAGCTCCGCCTTCACCGACGAACGCGTCATGACCACGAGCACGGTGATGGGCAGCGCCATGCCGAGGAGCGCGCCCGCGGTGCCGCCGAGCAGTCCGCCGACCGCGCCGGCGCGCTCCTTCGTGGTGCCGGCGTCGATGAACCCGACGAGCGCCGGATACAGGTACAGGATGTTCACGATCTGCCCCATTACGCCGACCGCGATCGTCGTCACGCCGTACACGATGGCCGATCGCCGCGCCCACGCGCGGCGCTTGAGCACGCCGACGCCGCTCACGACCAGCAGCGCCGCGACGGCGGTGGCGATCACCAGCGACACCATCATCCAGGTGCCGAACGGGCCGGTCCACATCAACGTCTGGACGCGGTCGGGCCGGCCGCTGGACGCGATCAGCTTGCTGACCAGTGTGAGCGGTGCGCTCAGCAGCCCGAGCCCGCCGAAGCCGATCATGACCGCGCCCATCGCCGTCACGCCGGTGGTGCGCGGCCGCGGTGCAGGCGCGGGTGCGGGTGCCTCGCCGGGAAACACGACCCAGACGTATCATGATTGCCGCGGGCGGTCCGGCGTGGAAACGATCGGTCATGCTCCGGCGCGTCTGCCTGCTCGGCTTCCTGGTGATCGGCTGCGGGAGCACGCCGGACGCGGCGACTCCCGAGCCCGCCTGGCACGTCTCGGGCGGCTTCGTGCGGGCGCCGGACGGGCGCGCCGCGATCCTGCGCGGGGCCAACCTGGCGGGCGCCAACAAGAGCAAGCCGTACTTCGGCTTCCACCAGCCGGCGGACTACCAGAAGCTACGCGACGACTGGGGAATGAACAGCATCCGCTTCCTGGTCATCTGGGCCGGCATCGAGCCCGCGAAGGGCGAGTACGACGACGCTTATCTCGATCAGCTCGCCGAGCGCATCGGCTGGGCGCGGGACGCCGGGCTTCACGTCGTGCTCGACATGCACCAGGACGTGTACGGCGAGGGCTTCGGCGGCGACGGCGCGCCGCGCTGGACCTGCGACGAGTCGCGCTACGCGGCGTTCAAGCCGCACACGCAGTGGTTCCAGAACTATCTCGACCCGAACGTGCAGGCGTGCGTCGACCAGTTCTTCAGCAACGACGATTTGCAGTCGCACTACGTGGAAGCGTGGCGGCGCGTGGCCGAGCGCCTGAAGGACAACGACGCGGTCGTCGGCTTCGACGTGATCAACGAGCCGCAGTGGGGCTCGGACACGCCTGGCAACTTCGAGGCCGATCACTTGCAAGCGCTGTACGAGAAGGTCGTGCCGGCGGTGCGCGAGATCGCGCCGGACTGGCTCGCGTTCCTCGAGCCGGGCGCCAATCGCAACCTCGGCATCCCCACCGGGCTCGTCCCGTTCCCGTTCCCGGACGTGGTGTACTCGCCGCATTGCTACGACGCCGCCGCGGAGCAGGGAATGGGATTCAGCGCGGCGGGCCGCGGCGCCATCGTCTCGAAGATCGCGTCGCTCGCCGACGAGGCCAGCGCGCTCGGCGCCGCGCTCTGGATCGGCGAGTACGGCGGCACCACGACGTCATCGGGCATCAGCGAGTACATGGCCGCGAACTACGACGGCGCGGGTGCGGTGGCCGCGGCGAACACCTACTGGGCCTACGACGAGAACAGCGGCGGCTACGGCATGCTGGAGGACGACGGCAGCGAGAAAGCCGTGCTGCTCGACGCGCTCGCGCGGCCGGTTCCGGAGCTGGTCGCCGGCGATCCGATCCAGTGGAGCTTCGACGCGACCACGCGCACATTCGCGTTCAGCTGGCACCCCGACCCGCATGTCGGGGCGCCCACGCTGCTGAGCGTTCCGGCGCACGCGTATCCGTCCGGCTACAGCGTGACGTGCGACGGCTGCGAGAGCACGCAGAGCCCCGGCGAGCTGACGATCACGAAGGCGCCGGGTGGCGATCCCGCGACCCTCACCATCACGGCAAAGTGACGCGCCTGCTCACCCCCCGCCTCGAGCTCGTGGCGTGCTCCGCGGAGCACGCTGCCGCCGAGCTGGCGGAGCCGAACGGCCTCGGGACGCTGCTCGGCGTGCCGCTGCCCGACGAGTGGCCGCCGGACGAGTATGACCGCGCGGCGGTCGAGTTCTTCCACGCACAGCTCGCCGCGGGCGGCGACGCGGCCGCCGGCTGGTACACGTGGTACGCCATGCGCCGCGGCGCGGAAGGTGGACGCGAAGCGCTCGTGGGCACGGCCGGCTACGTCGGGCCACCGCGCGACGGCCGCGTGGAGATCGGCTACTCGGTGCTCGCTGCCGAGCAACGCCGCGGCTACGCGACGGAAATCGTACAAGCGCTGGTCGCGCGCGCGTTCGCGCTTCCGGAGGTGGCGTGCGTGTTCGCGCACACCGTCGATGCCAACGTCGCGTCCATCAAGGTGCTGGAGAAGAGCGGCTTCATCCGGGCGGGAGCGAGCACCGACCCCGGCACCGTCCGCTACGAGCGCTTCCGCGCCAGCCTCGTCATTCGCCGGCTCGCTCCACACGACACCGCGCTGTTCGACGCGATGCTGACGCTGTTCGGGGCAGCGTTCGACAACGTCGCCACATACGGGGCAAAACGCCCCAGCCCGGCGTATCGCGAGCGGCTACTCGGCCGCGAGTCGTTCATCGCGTTGGTCGCCTGCCGAGGCGACGACGTGGTGGGCGCCCTCGCAGCGTACGAGCTTGTCAAGTTCGAGCAGGAGCGAAGCGAGATCTACCTCTACGACCTGGCCGTCGCCGAGGCCCAACGCCGGCGCGGCGTCGCGACCGCGCTGATCGGCGAGCTGAAGCGGATCGCTCGGGATCGCGGCGCGTACGTCGTCTTCGTCCAAGCCGACCACGGCGACGACCCGGCGATAGCGCTCTACACAAAGCTCGGCGTCCGCGAGGACGTCCTGCACTTCGACATCCCGGTCGACGACGCGGACAGCAGCGACGGCGCCTAGCGCGCCTACGGCGCGAGCCGCTCGCGCTGCCAGCCGTCGCCATGGCGCGTGTACAGGAAGCGATCGTGCATGCGGTGGTCCTGGCCGATCCAGAACTCGACCCGCTCCGCCACCACGCGATAGCCGCCCCAGTGCGGCGGGCGCGGCACGTCGCGTCCGGCGTAGCGCTCGCCGAGCTCGGCGAAGCGGTGGTCGAGCGCCTCGCGCGCCGCGATCGGTTGGCTCTGGGGCGACGCCCACGCTCCGATCTGGCTCTCTCGCGCGCGCGTCGCGAAGTACGCGTCCGACTCCTCCGCCGACAAGCGCTCGACCGCGCCCTCGACGCGCACCTGGCAGTGCAGCGGCGCCCAGAAGAACACCAGCGCGGCGTGCGGGTTGTCGTCGAGCTCCTGACCCTTGCGGCTCTCGTAGTTGGTGTAGAAGCGCACGCCGCGATCATCGAAGCCCTTGTGCAGCACCATCCGCGCCGACGGGCGCCCGGCGAGTGACGCGGTGGCGAGCGCCACCGCGTCCGCGAACGGCGTGCCGACCTCGACGGCCTCCTCGTACCAGGTGCGCAGCGTGGCGAGCGGATCGGGCAGAAGCTCCAGGCGACGTTCCATCGGCGCCGGATCTACCACGACGCCCGCGCTCGTGCCGGATCGATGCCGGCAAGCTCGTCGAGCCTTCGCTCCAGGAGATCCCTGATTTCAGGCGGAGAATACCGGCAACCGATTCGGGTGCGATGCCGCTCCATGGGGATGGCACGGGAAGGGCTGAAGCGCGGAAGATCTGGGGATGGGACGACTACAAGGGTGTGCACATTGGTTTTCGGATATCGCCTCGACCTCGTCGTTGGACATCGCATCCTCCTGGAGCTGAAGGAACGTCACCGCCCTGCGAAATGGCATGCGACGGCTCACGCCTGGATACCCCGAGTCCGTGGAAACCTTCCGCTCTTCCGCCCTTCCTGTGAATGTCCAGATGAAGGGGATTTCCAAGGCCAGCGCGGTGTCGTCCGGCGCCGGCGGCGCGCCGACGGTTCAGTGGATCTCGACGTGTCGCGCCGCGCCGTCGGGCTCGTCGCGCGCGGTTCCGCGCCGGACCGGCATCCCATTCCCCCCACCCTTCCCGTTCGCGTTCGCACGCGCGGAGCGTGGATCCGACGGCCAGTCGATGGCGTGGGCCGGCGCGTAGCCGAGCACGGCGCGTGCGCGACGGCCGTCGAGCACCGCGCTGAAGTGGAAGCGGCGGTAGTTCATGTCGTAGCGGAACTCCCAGCCCTGGGCCGAGGCGCGCAGGCGATACAGCGGGCGCAACAGCAGTCCCGGCAGCGCGACGCCGGCGCGACCCGACAGGGCGATCACCTCGGAGAGCGGCAGGAGGTCGGCGCCGGGAATGTTCAGGACGCCCTGGACGGAGGAATCGACGGCCAGGACCAGCGCGCGCACGGCGTCCTCGATCGTCAGCAGATCGACCATCGGGTTGAAGCCCAGGGGCCGCAGGCAAACGGGCGACGACAGGTAATCGTAGAGTTGGCTGCCGACGTCCGGTGCGAAGATCTCCGCGCAGCGCAGCACCACGATCCCGAGCGGCGACAAGCCCATGCGCGTGCACACGGTGAGGTCGGCCTCGACGCGATCACGCACGCGCTCCGGCGCGCCGGCGGATAGATCGAGCGGCTGCTGCTCGGTCATCAACGCGGAGCGGCCCGGGTCGACGTGGTACACGTCGCCGGAGCTGCGGAACACGAAGCGGCGGAGCGTGGGATGGCGCTCCGCCAGCCGCAACAACTCGCGCGTGGACTCGACGTCGAGGGCGCGCGCCTTCGCCCCGCGGTGGCGCGCGCTACGGTGGTGCGCGGCGTGCACGACGGTGTCGAGGCCGAGACGACGCACCGTGCCGAAGAGCAGGTTGCGGAGGTCGCGCGAGCGCGTGAGGTCGACGCGCTCGTAGACGACGCGCGAGGGCAGGTCCGGGGGGCGCGGCTCGGCGGCGGCGACGACCAGTGTGCGCTCGCCGTCGTCGAGCAGCGCCTGAACCAGCGCTCGCCCGAGCGGCGTCGTGCCGCCGGTGATCAGCACGCCGCTCACGTGAACACCCCGTCGCGCATCGCCAGACCGCGGGCGATCAACGCCGCGACCGCCGCCTCGATCTCCGCGGCCGCGGCCTCGGCAACTTCCGGCACGTCGGCTTCGGACGGCGCGTAGCGCTCCTGGAGCGCGATCGGCTCGCCGTAGTGGATGTGGAAGCGCGCCGGCAATGGGAACGGCACGAGCGGCACCGGCAACCACGGCGCGCCGAACGGATGGAAGCGATCGAGCCGCGCGATCTGCGGCCACGACTCCTCGGCGCCGATCACGGCGACGGGGATCACCGGCACGCCGGCCTCGATCGCGAGCTCGGCGTGACCGACGCGAAAGTGCGCGAGCTCGTAGCGGTGGGCGAAGCCCTTGCCGATGCCCGGCGTGCCTTCGGGAAATACCAGGAGCAGCTCGCCGCTCTCGAGCAGGTAGCGACAGGTGTCGCGGCTGCCACCGACCACGCCCAGGCGCGAGAAGAGCGTGCCGAGCCACGGCAACAGCGGGATGAACACGTCACCGACGGTGCGCGGGACGCGCATTGGATCGGTGTGACGCACCACGTCGCCGACGATCATGCTCCCGTCCACCGGCAACATGCCGCTGTGGTTCGCGGCCAGGATCGCCGCGCCGCGCTTCGGGATGTGCTCGGCGCCGTACGTCTTCACGCGGAAATAGTGTTCGTAGAACACGCGCATCAGGCCCGCCGCCGCCGCGAACGTCGGGGGGTGGAAGCCCAGCGCGTCGTAGCCGTGCCCCGCGTCGTTGAACTCGAGCCGCGCGATCCGGTCCCGGTCCTCGACCGGCAGCAGGGCGCTGGACAGCGCGGTGGCGACGCGGGCGGCTGCGGTCATGGCCAGAGTTGAAGCAATCGCCGTTCCAGCCGGCGAGTCCGCGGAGTCCGCCAGCTTTCCGATGGCCCTTGCCTCGACGGCCGATCCGGCCACAAGCTCCCGACGTGCTGGGCCGGTCAGGTGAGCTGCGCGCTGGTCTGGCACCCGGCAAGACATGCGCGCTCGCGGCAATCGCGGCGCTGATCTTGTGGGCCGGCCCGGCAGCCGCGGCGCCGACGGCCGGACCCGACGCGGTCACCGGCGCATGGTCCGGCCGCCAGGACGTAGAGCCGGCGCTGGCCGCGGCGAGCGCCGCGCCGTCGGCGAGCGCCGCGCCGTCGGCGGTCGCCGCGGCGTCGGCCGTCGCCGACCCGAAGGCGGCGCCCGCGCCGGGCGCGCCCACGGCGGGCGAGCCGGTGCGGCTCCACGACGTCGCGGTGTTCGCGGTGCGCGCCGCGCACGGCGGCCAGAGCGCCGCCGAGCGCGCCCGCGCCGCCAGCGAAGCGCTGAAGGAGGCGGCCTCGACCGCCGCCCCCGACGACGTGCGCGTCGAGCAGCAGCCGGGCGTCGCCGTCGTGTACGCGGGCAAGACGCCGATCGTGCAGCTCTACCCCGAGGACGCGACGCTCGCCGGCGACAGCTCGCTCGAGGTCCACGGCGCGGCGGTCGCGGCGAGCGTGCGCGAGGCGATCCGGCACGAGCAGCAGCGCAGCGCCATCGCCAAGACGGTGCTGTCGATTTCCTTCGTCGTGGTGCTGGCGCTACTGGCGCTGTTCGCGCTGCGGAAATTCGGCGAGCTCGCCCACCGCGCCCACTCGTGGCTCGAGGACAACCCAGGGCGTGTGCCGGCGATCCGCCTCAAGTCGCTGGAGGTGGTCGGGCCGCGGGCGCTCCGGAGCGGCGTCCAGATCGCTATCGGACTGGGCAAGTGGGTCGCGCAGATCGGTGTCCTGTACGTGTGCCTGGTGCTGGCGCTGTCGCTGTTCGACTCGACACGCGGCTACACGAGCAAGCTCACCGGCTTCGTGGTCGCGCCGCTGTCGGGGCTCGCGGGCCGCGTCGCCGGGGCGTTGCCGCTGGTGATCGTCGCCGGCATCGCCGGCATCGCGCTGCTCGTGCTGGTGCGCTTCGTCGGGCTGTTCTTCGCCAGCGTCGCGCGCGGCGAGACGCACCTCGCGTGGCTCGCCCCGGATCTCGCTCCGGCGACCAGCGTGATCGTGCGCGGCGCGCTGGTGCTCGCGGCGTTGGTGTTCGCCGCGCCGGTCGTCACCGGCGACGGCGATGGCGCGTTCACGCGCGCCGGCGCCGTCGTGCTGGTCGCGCTCGGACTCGCCAGCACGCCGCTGCTCGCGAGCGCCGTGGTCGGCGCGACGGTGCTGTATCTCCGGCGCCTGCACGTCGACGAGTTCGCCGAGGTCGGCGGCCGCTTCGGGCGCGTGGAGCGCATCGGGCTGCTCGACGTGTGCCTGGTCGACGCGGACGGCTGCAACGTTCGCGTGCCGCACCTGATGTCGCTCTGGCACCCGACGCGCTTGATCGGCAAGCGGCCGTCGGTGAGCGTGACGCTGGTCGTCGCGGATGCGGCGGCGGCAACGGCGGCGCGCGACGCGCTGCTCGCCGCCGCGGCGGGCGTCGGTGACGATCCGCGCGTCGCGATCGAGACCGTCGACGCGCTCGGCGTGCGGCTGCGCGTGAGCGCCACCAGCGCCGAGCCGGGCGCCCGCGATCGCCTGGCCCTGGCCGGCATCTCGGCGCTCGGCGGCGCCGGCATCGCCATCGGACGCGCTACGTCGTGAGCGCCGTCGCGCTGCTCGTGGGCCTGCTGGCGCTGGCGTACATCGGCAGCATCCTGGTCGGCGGCCGCGCGATCCGCGGCTACGGCCTGCCGTCGGGCGCGGAATACGTGCTGCTCGGCTTCGTCCTCGGCCCGGACGTGCTCGGCGTGATCGAGCGCTCGACGACGCGCGTGTTCGAGCCGATCGCCGTGGTGGGGCTGGCGTGGCTCGCGCTGGTGGTGGGCGTGGACTACGGCTACGTCGGCGCGCGCCGGGTGCGCGCCCGCGGGATCGCGCTGGGCGTCGTGCTCGCGCTGATCGCCGGCGCCGCCGGCGCCGCGGTCGTGTACGCGACGGCGCTCAGGCTGACGGCGCTGCGCGGCACCGAGCTCTGGCTGGTCGCCCTGGGCTCCGGCGCGGTGACGTGCGAGACCACGCGCCACGGCGTGCGCTGGGTCGTGCAGCGCCACGGCGCCGAGGGCCCGCTCGCGAACGCGCTCGCGGATCTGTCCGATTCAGACGACGCCGTGCCGCTGCTCGCCCTCGCCGGCGCGTTCGTCCTGGGCGGGACGCCGATCGCCGCCCTCGGCCTCGGCGCGTGGCCGGCCGTCGTCGCGCCGATCGCCATCGGCGCGGCGCTCGGCGCGGTCGCGGCGCTCCTCATCGGACGCGAGCTGTCCACCGGCGACGCGTGGGGCGTGCTGCTCGGCACCGGGCTGCTCACCATCGGCACCACGGCGCGCTTCGGGATGTCGGCGCTGAGTGCGGCCTTCGTCATGGGCGTCACGCTGAGCGCCCTGTCACCCCACGGCGCCACGCTGCGCAAGATGTTCGAGCAGACCGAGCGCCCGGTGCTGTTGCCGATGCTGCTGCTCGCCGGCGCGAACGTCGATCCGCACGTCTCGCGGGCGCTGCTCGCGGTGGCGGCCGTGGCCATCGCGACGCGCTTGGTGGTGAAGCTTGGCAGCGGGCTCTTGTTGCGGAGCGCCGCGCCGTCGGCGCGACAAGCCGGACCGCTGCTCGGCCTGGGCATGCTGCCGTCGGGCGCGGTGACGCTGTGCGTGGGGCTGGCGTTCGCGCTGCGCTTCCCCGGAGCGGTCGGCAACCTGGTGCTGCTCGTCGCGACCGCGACGACGATCCTCGGCGAGCTGATCGGCCCGGCGTGGCTCCGGCGCGAGCTCGCGCGAGCCGGCGAGATCGGCGTTCCGCGGCGGACGACGCCGCGACGCGGCAAGCGGGAGACGCCACGTGAGCCTGGGCGCGCGTCTGCTCAGGCTCGTCGCGCTGGTCGCGGTGGTCGGCGTGCAGGCGGCGGCGACCTATCTCGTCACCGGCTCCCACGGCTCGATCGCCACGATCGCCGCGGTGGGTTTCCTGCTCCTGGCCGGCACGCTGCTCGCGGAGCTGCTCGAGCCGTTCGGTCTGCCGCACCTGACCGGCTATCTCGTCGCGGGCGTGATCGCCGGACCGCACCTCGGTAAGTTGGTCGATCGCGAGGCGGTCTCGCACCTCTCGCACGTGAATACGCTGGCGCTCGCGCTGATCGCCCTCGCCGGCGGCGCGGAGCTGCGCGGCAGCGAGCTCGCGCGCGCGCTGCGCAGCCTGATCACCGCGACGCTCGTGCAGAACGTCGCCGGCATGCTCGCGCTCACCGCGTCGTTCGTCGTCGCGGCGCGCTTCATCCCCTTCGCCCACGGCCTCGGCTTCGCCGCGCTGTGCGGCGTCGGCCTGTTGTGGGCCGTGCTCGGCACCAGCCGCAGCCCGTCGGCGACGCTCGCAATCCTGTCGCAGACGCGCGCGACGGGAGCGCTCGCGTCGTTCTCGCTGGCGTTCATCATGCTGAGCGACGTGGTGGTGATCCTGCTATTGGCGGTCGTGCTGTTGTTCGCCCGACCGCTGATCGACGGCACGCCGCTGTCGTTCGACGAGCTCGGCGCGCTCGGCCACGAGGTCATCGGGAGCGCGTCCCTCGGCATCACGCTGGGCTTGTTGCTCGCGGCGTACCTGCGGCTGGTGGGGGGACAGCTGCTGCTGGTCTTGATCGCGATCGGCTTCGGGCTCACCGAGGGCCTGAGCTATCTGCGCTTCGACCCACTGCTCACGTTCCTGATCGCGGGCTTCGTCGTGCAGAACATGTCGTCGCAGGGCGACAAGCTGCTGCACTCGATCGAGCGCACCGGCAGCGTCGTGTACGTCGTGTTCTTCGCCACCGCGGGCACCGATCTCGACGTGCCACTGCTCCGCGCGCTGTGGCCGGTCGCCCTCGGGCTCGCCGCCGCGCGCGGCGTGGTGACCTGGGGCGCGCATCGCCTCGGCAGCTCGGTTCGCCGGCGATCCGATCGAGGTCCGGCGCTGGGGCTGGACCAGCATGATCGCCCAGGCCGGACTCTCGCTCGGGCTCGCGGCGATGGTCGAGCGCACGTTCCCCTCGTTCGGCGCCGGCTTCCGCTCGCTGGTGATCGCGACCTTGGCCTTGAACCAGCTCGTCGGCCCGGTGCTGTTCAAGATCGCCGTCGATCGCGCGCGGCCGCCCGAGCCCGCGCCGGGTTGAGCGGGTGTGCTACCCGGCGAGGCCGGGCGCCGCCTTGCTTCCGATAGCCGGAGGCGCGAGGCGTTGCGGTGCGCAGGAACAGAACCACACCCAGATGAGGGGATGCTGGTGCGGCGCGGTATCGGGATTCCGCGCCGCACCGGCAAATAGAACATGTTGCAAGTGTCGACACCTGCGACCGGCGCGGGCAGCCTTGGCGTTATGAAACGCTGGCTGGTGGCGCTGCTCGTGATCCCGACGGCCTGCGGCGGCGGCGACGGCAGCGCCGAGCTCGAGCCACGACGGCGGCGCGGCCGACAGCAGCGCGAGCGGCGGCAGCGGCGGCTGGCCGGAGGCGAGCGCCGGCAGCGCGGGCACGTCGAGCGGCGGCGCCGGAACCGGTGGCAGCGCCGGCGCGAGCGGCAGCGCCGGAACGTCCAGCGCCGGAGCGAGCGGCGGCGGCGCGAGCGGCAGTGGCGGCACAAGCGGAAGCGGCGGCGCGAGCGGCGCGGGTGGCAGCGGCGGCGCGAGCTTCAGTTGCTCGCCGACCCAGAGCGCGACCAGCAACGGCGGCGGACGTTGCGCGGATCTGGCGCAGGCGTGGACAGCGCGCGGAATCAACGTCGGCTACTACGCGTTCCGCACGCTCGCGCCCACAGCGCAGTACTCCGGCGACTTCTCCGGCGATCCGTCGCAGACGTTCACCGCGGGCGGCGCAGCGAAGGGCGTGATCCTCCAGATGATCCCCGCCGGAGCCTACGTGGGACTGTCGTCGAACGGGCCCTGGTACAACCCATCGCAGGACTGCACGCCCGGCGGCAGCTGCGGCGATCCCTCGCTCGACGCCTGCGCGGACAGCAGCCCGCCGATGCGGCCGACGCTGGCCGGCTTCGCGTGGGGCTACGCCTACCAGGGCGGAAGCCACATGCAAGGCTGGATCCCGTTCGATCCGGCGAGCCTGGAGTTCGCCGGCTTCGACCCGGCGCATCCCTGCGCGCGCGGTCCGGCGGGCGTCGACTTCGAGGTGGCCAGCGCGTGCGGCCAGCCGACGGCGTGCGCCGGCGGCAACATCTCGTGCGGCGCCGCCAACCCCTGCAACGAGGGCCAGGACGACTGCGGTCGGACGGCGTGCGGCGCCCAGTCCGGCGGCGCGCTGACGCCGAGCGCGCACGTGATGCACGTGAGGGCGCCAGCGGCTGCGGTGAGCTGCACCACGAAGACACCGCCGAACCCGGCGGTGAAGTGCCTGCCGAACGGCGGCGCCAAGGACTTCTTCTACGTGTACCCGTTCGGCGCCTACCTGTACTGGGCCCAGAACAGCACGACCAAGGCGTGGCTCCACACCGGCGACACGGTCCAGGCCTACTTCCACACCCGCGACGCCCAGTCGGTGCTGTGGGATTTCGTGGAGGTCACCGCCAGCGGCGCACCGATCCTTACCCCGCCGAGCGACGGCTCCGGCGCCGCCTCGCCCTGCTCGTCCACCAACCCCGGCGCGTGCGCGCCGTGCAAGAACGGCGGCACGTGCGGCTGGATCCAGGACGTGTTTCTCCAGTAGAAAGCGCGGCGCGCACACGCCGCGGCGATGGACTACACTGCCGCTCTGGTGGACCCGAAACGACGCGACGGCATCGGCGAGCAGGAGACGCTCGTTGCGGACCTCGAGACGGCCAGCGGCGTCGGTCCGAACAGTCTCGGCCCGAACAGCACCGGCCCGAACAGCGTCGGCGCGGCGCTCGCCGGCGGGCGCTACCGCGTCCTCGCGTTGCTCGGCGAGGGCGGCATGGGCAGCGTGTACCGGGCCCGCGACGTCGAGCTCGACGAGACGGTGGCGCTCAAGATGCTGCGTCGCGATCTCGTGGACAAGCCCGGCGTCATCGAGCGCTTCCGCCGCGAGGTGAAGCTCGCCCGGCGGGTGACGCACCCCAACGTGGCGCGCACGTACGACATCGGCGAGCACGAGGGCGAGAAGTTCCTGACCATGGAGCTCGTGGAGGGCGAGCCGCTGTCGGCGCTGCTCGCGCGCGAGCGCCGACTGCCGCTCGGCCGTGTCGTCGATCTGGCCAGCGAGATCTGCGCGGGCCTCGCCGCCGCCCACGACGCCGGCGTGATCCATCGCGATCTGAAGCCGGACAACGTGCTCTTGTCGAGCGACGGGCGGGTCGTGATCACGGACTTCGGCGTCGCGCGCGGCAGCATCGAGGGCACCGACCCGGCGGCGACCATGGGCGTGTCCGTGGGCACGCCGGCGTACATGGCACCCGAGCAAGTGCGCGGCGCGCAGGACATCGACGCACGCGCCGACATCTACGCGCTGGGCGTGATGCTGTTCGAGATGCTGACCGGCGAGCTACCGTGGAACGGCGCGTCGGCGTTCATGGTCGCGATGGCCCGACTCGACGCCCAAGCGCCGGACCCGCGCAGCCTGCGACCGGAGATCGCGCCCGGCGTGGCGGAGACGATCCGCCGCTGCATGGCGCCCACACCGGACGGCCGCTTCGCGTCGGCCACCGAGGTGGCGCAGGCCCTGGCCGGCTTCGCGCCGACCGGCGGCCGTCCGATGTCGCTGGTGTTGAGCCAGCCGCCGCCGGCGGTCGCGCCCCAGGCGCCCGCGGCCAAGAGCGTCGCCGTGTTGCCGTTCCGCAACGGCGGCCCGCCCGAGGACGAGTACATCGCCGACGGCCTGACCGAGGACCTGATCGACACCCTCAGCATGGCGCGCGGCCTCAAGGTCCGGCCGCGCGCGGTGGTGATGCGCCACAAGGGTCGCGACGTCGATCCGCGCGAGGTGGGCCGCGAGCTCGACGTACAGGTCGTGGTCGAGGGCTCGGTGCGCCGCGTCGGCGACCGCGCGCGCATCACGGCGCGCCTGCTCAGCGTCGCGGACGGCTTCCAGCTGTGGGCGCGCCGCTTCGACCGCACGTCGGCCGATCTGCTCGTGGTCAGCGACGAGGCGGCGGACGCCATCGCGGAGGCGCTGACGGTGCACGCGGCCGGACACAAGCGCAAGGCGCCGACTGATCCGGTGGCGATCGAGCTGTACCTGCAAGCACGCGCCGAGCTGCGCAAGCTGTGGCGCGAGCCCGTCGCGCGCGCCGTCGAGCTGTTCCGCGAAGCCGCCGCGCGCGCGCCCGAGGACGGCACCGTGCTCGCGGGCTATGCGCGCGCCTGCTCCCGCTTGTGGTTCTTCAGCAACGACGCCACGTCTGAGATCGGCGCGCTGGCGCGCTCGGTGGCCGAGCGTGCCGTCGCCGTCGCCCCCGACAACGGCGAGGCCTGGCTGGCGCTGGCCGGCGTCCGCTCGAGCGAGGGCAATGCGCCGGAGGCGATCCGGCTGGCGCGCGTCGCCAGCAGCAAGGCGCCCGGCCTCGCCGATCCGCACGAGCTCCTCGGCCAGCTGCTGCTCGAAGCGGGACGCCTCGAGCAAGGCGTCTCCGAGCTCGAGACAGCGCTCGCGCTCGACCCCGGCCTGCGGCTGCCGCGCGTCGAGCTGGCGCGCGCCTACGGCTTGCTCGGCGACTTCGCGCGCGCCTGGCAGATCATCGGAAGCGACACCGACGATCCGGCAGCGCGCATCTCCACCGTCGCCATCTGTGCGCGCCTCGCCTTGTGGAGCAAGGATCCCGAGCGTGCGCTCGCCAGCGTTCCCGACGTCGCCGACACCGGGCCCGATACGCCCGTCACCTACGCCCACGCGGTGGTCGACGCGATCCGCACCGGAGAGATCCCGACGACCTACGTCGACGGCCTGCGCCGGCTGATGTCCGAGCCGGGCCGCGCCCTGCGCTTCCGGACGCTGCTTCTCCAGCTCTCCACCGAGATGCTCGCCTTCACGATGGAGATCGACGACGCCCTCACGCTGCTCGAGCAAGCGGTGGACGCGGGCCTGCAGGACGTCTCGTGGTTCGACTATTGCCCGGTGCTGGAGCCGCTGCGCAAGCATCCACGCTTCGCCGCGGCACGCGCCAGCGTGGACGCGCGCGCGGCGCGGATCCGCGACGCTTACGACGCCCCGCTCTGATCCGGGCGTTTTCCGCTTCCGACGCGATCGCGTCGGCGCGCATTTGCGGCCGCGGCGATCGCGACTATGGCTCCCGCCCATGCTGTCACGACGACGTGTGCTCGGTCTCGCTCTGCTCTCCACCTTCGCCGCCGCGTGCGAGGCGCTCGGCATCAAGGGCAAGGTCGTCACGACCATGACCAAGGACGGTCACACGACCGTGAAGGAGCGCGACTTCAAGAACTGGGACGAGTTCGAGGACGCGATGGGCGAGGTCGGGACGGATTTCTCGTCGTTCGCGAAGGACGTCGGCGCCGTCACCGCGGAGCTGGTCAAGAAGCTGGTGGACGTGCCGCCGCCGGGCAAGGTGCGCCTCGGCCAGCTCGATCCGTCGCTGCAGACATTCGAGGGCAACATCAAGTACGACTACCTGAAGGTCGCGACGATGCAGCCGAACCCGGCCTACGACTTCACGTACGTCCAGATCGGCATGCCCGAGTACGACAACTTCTTCAAGGCGTCGGCCGAGATGTACGCGACGGCCTACCAGCTGATGGAGACCGGACGCCACATCGTGCTCGCCAAGAGCGCCGCCGCCGGCGAAGATCCGCCGAGCGAGGTGGACGCGGGTCGGAAGAAGCTGCCCAAGGACGAGGTCGAGAGCGCGCTGAAGGAGCTACAGGGCACCGAAAACAAGGACATACAGGACAAGGCCCAGCAGTTGACGGCGCTCTACGGTTCGGTCGTCACGCTCGGCGCACAGCTCGCCTCGAAGACCGCCAACACCGTGTCCACCGGCGTCGCGCTGGTATCGAGCGCGCCGAGCCAGATCCTGAACCCGAAGCTCGTGTTGCACATCAAGCTGATTGTGAAGGGCTTGACCGAGAGCCTGGAGATGGTCAAGGACACCGGCGCGCTCCTCGGCAAGATCGCCTGAGGCGCGTCAGAAGCGTCTGAGCCAGGTCAGGTTCGCGCCGCCCAGTGTGGGGCTCGCGACGAGCGCGGAGTTCGCCTCGCCCTGGTCGTCGCTACTCAGGACAAGCCAGGTGCCGATGCCGATGCCGACGGCGCCGACGATGAAGCCGGTGGTGCTGACGACGCCGAGCGTCTTGCCCGAGCTGGCCGCGTCCACGCCGGTCTGGTTGCAGCGCTTGTCGGCGTCGCAGTTGTTGTCCACGACGCTCTTCTTGCCGAGCACCATCAGGCCCGTGACCGCGCCCACCGCGACACCGGCGATGCCGATACCGCCCACGACGTAGCCCGCTGTGCGCTTGCCCGAGCCGCCCCCCACTCCGTGATCGGATCCTGGGGCCTGGCCCGGCGCGGAACCGGGCGCGGTCGACGCCACGGCGACGCCGGCGCTCACCTGCAACGTCCGGTGCTCGCCCTCGCCCAGCGTGACGCGGAACTCGCCGTCGCGATGACCCGGCACCGTCACGCGCACGACGTGATCGCCGGGATCGACCGGCAGCAACGTGTCCAGGCTCGCGCGCCCGAGCTCCACCTCGTCGCGGTGTACGACGGCGCCGGGCGGCGCGTCGGCCAGGTGCACGCTCAGCTTCGGCAGGCGCTTGTCCAGCGCCGCCACGCGCTTGAGCGCGATCGGACGCCGCTCGTCGCTCGGCGGAAGCTCCTGCGCCACTTCCTGGAAGCGCGTCCACGCCGTCGCGACGTGGCCCTGTTGCTCCTCGCAGTCCGCGATGTTGAAGACCGTGCCGATCGCCGGGTCGAGACGATTGCTCTCGTAGAACTTCACGCACGCGGCCTTGAAGTCACCGGCGTCCATCGCGGCGCGACCTTGCTTGAACAGCGCATCGGCCGCGGCCGGATCGCGCGCCTGCCCGATCGCCGACGGCGCCCACGCCAGGGCGACCGCGAGCAGACACCAGAAAGGAGGTCGAACGCGCATGCTCCCCGAGTCTAGGTCACCGGACGCGATCCGACTACACCGGCCTTCGCGAAGGCTCTGCCGCCCGGTCGAGTGCAGCGCTCGCGTTGCCCGGCGGCGCGCGCTTCGAGCCAGCCGCCTGGCGCCGGGTCGCGGAACCGCGCGTCGGCGCCGCTGCCCACACCAGCCGGATCGGAGGCGGCGCGAAGCGGACGCATCAGTGCCGGCGGTCGAACGGGTTCGGCGCCGTGGGCGGCGGCTTGGTGGCCGGCGTGGTGTGCGGCGCCGCGGTCGCCGAGTGCGCCGGCGTGGGCACGCCGCGGACAGGCGGCGAGACGTGCTGGGCGACCACGGCGTGCGTCGCCGGCGGTTTCGCCGGCGACGCGGCGGTGCCGGCGGGCGGCGCGCTCGCCGGGGGCGCCGGAACGTCTCGCACCGACGGCGCGCTGTCGACCGGAGCAACATCGTCGACGCGCGCGGGCTTCACCGTCGCCGCGGTGTGCAGCTCGGCGGTGTCGGGGGCCGCCGCGCCGGTGCCGACGGTGGCGTCGTCACCTCCGCGCAGCAGCAGCAGGACCACGGCGACCAGCGCGAGCGCGCCGACCCCGGCCGCGATCGCCCAGCTGGCCATTCCGCGCCGGACCGGCACCCTGCCCCCGCTGGCACTGCGCAGCATCACGCGGTCGGTGGAGAGCGTGTCGGCGCGACCGCGGCTCGTGATCGCGGACGTGACCTCGGGCGGCGCGATCAGCGTGTCGGTCGCCGCGTTGATCACCACCGACGCGCGCGGTACGCGAAGCGGTGCGTCGAACGACATCGCGTTCATCGCGGCGCGGACGGCGTCCTGCATCGCGTGGGCGTCGTCGAAGCGCGCGTCCTTGTCGAAAGCGAGCGCGCGATCGACGAGCGCGACGACCGCGTCCGGCAGGCCGGGCATGATGCGCGCGACGCTCGGCGCCGGCGTCGTCGCCGACAGGATCAGCTGCTCGTTCACGGTCTCGGCATCGTGGACGAAGCCGCCGGTCAGTAGCGTGAACAACGTGGCACCCACGCCCCAGATGTCGGTGCGGTGATCCACGTCGTCCCAGCGCCCGCGCGCTTGCTCGGGCGCCATGAACGCGGGCGTACCGAGCAGCGATCCCGCGCGCGTGGTGGCAGCGCTGTTGCCCGACATCTCGCGAAGCCGCGCGATGCCGAAGTCGAGCACCTTGAGCCGGCCGTCCGTCGTGAGAAACAGGTTCTCGGGCTTGATGTCCCTGTGCACGATGCCGGCGTCGTGCGCCACGGCCAACACGTCGAGGAGCTGATCGGCGATCGGCAGTACCTCGCTGACCGGCAGCGACTCGTCCTTGCGCAACCAGCGTGCCTCGAGCGTCTCGCCCTCGAGCAACTCCATCACCAGGAACGGCGCGCCGTCCTCGCTCACGTCGTCGTCGAGGATCTTCACCGTGCCGGGATGGTTGACGCTGTTGGCGACATAGCCCTCGCGCAGGAAGCGCGCGGTGACGTCGGCGTCGAGCGACACCTCCGGATGGAGCATCTTGATGGCGACGCGATTCTGGTTGCGATGCGTCGCCGCGAAGACCGTGGCCATGCCGCCCGCGCCCAGCACGCGATCGAGGCACCACTTGCCCTTGAGCACCGTGCCCACCCGCGAGTGGGCACGATCGGTCACGCTGTCTCGCAGAGCCATCGTCTCGGAACCAAGGTTACACGCAACGGGGAACGACGAACCTGACCGCTCCCTTACGCCAGCATTCTACGCTCGGCTGACGCGGCCTCTTTCTCCACAACAGCCGGAATTGTCAGTCGTTTCGCGACTTCCGACCACTTTTCCCCACATGTCGGGCGCCAATTCGACGCCTGACGTGGAACAGCCGGGGAAGACCCGCGCCCGGGTTCGCGTAACATCGTCCGTCGGCTGGAACAGCCACGAGGAGAGACGACCCATGAATTTCGACAAGCCCCTGAAGCGCACTGCACTCACCGTTGCCGCCGCCGTCGGCCTCGCCGGCTCGTTCTACGCGGGCGTCGCCTACGCCCACGACAGCCAGCTCGACGACGCGAACGCGCACCTCGTCAAGGCGGTCGCGTTGCTCAAGGCCTCGACGAACCCGAACGCGAAGCACCCGAAGATTCCGTTTGGCGGTCATCGCGGGCGGGCGGTCAAGCTGATCGAGCAGGCGGAGAAGCAGATCACCGCCGCCGCTGCGTTCGCGGATCAGCCGCCGCCGGCGGCCCCCGCGGCGCCGAAGGACAAGCGCCACCACGACCATCACTGACGCGGCGCCGGAAGCCCGGATAGCAGGCAGCGCGGGCCCGGTCTCGATCAGCTCGAGCGGGCGCGCGCGGCCTGATGCGGCGGCGCCCGACGGACGCCGCTTCCAGAACCGTGCTCTCCGGTCTACCCTGGCAGTGCTTCCCGAATGCTTGCCCCGCGTCTCGGCCGCCTGATCATCCCGCTGCTCGCCACCGGGGCGCTGTCGGCGTGCGCGGTGTCGTTCGACGGCTACGAGCTCGCTCCGGACGCCTCGGCCGGATCCGGCGGCGTGGACGCGTCCGCGGGCACCAGCGGCAGCGCCGGCAGCGGCACGTCGGGCAGCGGCGGGCGCGTCGGGCAGCGGGGGCGCGTCGGGCAGCGCGGGCGCGTCGGGCAGCGGGGGCACGTCGGGCAGCGCGGGCACGTCGGGGGCCGCGCGGCGCGTCCGGCAGCGCGGGCACGTCGGGGACCGGCGGCGCGTCCGGCAGCGCGGGGACGTCGGGGACCGGCGGCGCGTCCGGCAGCGCGGGCACGTCGGGCACGGGCGGGACGTCGGGGACGTCGGGGACCGGCGGCGCGTCGCGGCAGCGCGGGCACGTCGGGCACGGGCGGGACGTCGGGGACCGGCGGCACGGGCGGGACGTCGGGGACCGGCGGCACGGGCGGGACGTCGGGGACCGGCGGCACGGGCGGGACGTCGGGGACCGGCGGCACGGGCGGGACGTCGGGGACCGGCGGCACGGGCGGGACGTCGGGGACCGGCGGGACGTCGGGCACCGGTGGAGCGACGAACTGCCCGACGGGCCTGCACGGCCCGACGATGGCCAAGGTGCCGGGACCAAGCAGCAACGACTACTGTATCGACTCGACCGAGGTCACGAACAACCAATACAAGGTGTTCCTCGACTCGAGCCCGTCCACGGGCTCGCAGATCTTCGACTGCACCTGGAACACCAACTTCGCGCCGGAGCAGGCCGCGGCCACCTGCCCCACGGTGAAGTACGCCCAGAACAACAACGCCGTCGCGTGCGTCGACTGGTGCGACGCCTACGCGTATTGCGCGTGGGCCAAAAAGCGCCTGTGCGGCCAGATCGGCGCCGGGGCGATCCTGCCGGATCAATACGCGAACACGAGCACCAGCCAGTGGTACCGCGCGTGCTCGCAGGGCACGGGCACCAACTTCCCCTACGGCGACCTGTACGGCTCCGGGCTGTGCGCGGATCTGTCGTCGTCGTTCATCTATCCCACGTCGTCCCAGTCATCGTGCCTGGGCGGCTACCCGGGCATCTACGACCTCAGCGGCAACGTCAACGAGTGGGAAGACTCGTGCACCGCCGGCGCGGCGAACGGCCAGTGCCTGTTCCGCGGTGGTAGCTTCAACGACACCTACACGCCGAGCGGCGGCGAATCCGTTCGCTGCGACTCGAACCCCACCGGTCGCCGCGATCTGCACTCGATCGAGGTCGGCTTCCGCTGTTGCTACGACCTGTGACGCCTACGGCGTCGGCACGTCGCCGAGCGCGAACTCGACGGCGAAACGTCGCGGCTTCCACGGCGCCATGAGGCCGCGGCGCGCGGCGCGGCGCACCGCGGCGTCGCCGCCCGACGTCGCGCGGTAGTCGCCCAGGGCGTCGCCGCGACGGCCGCGCACGTCGCGGGCGCGCGCGCGCCAGAGGTGGAACGCCGCGACGCGCTCGGGGTGCTCGTGCCCGCGCTCGATCGCGCGGTCGAGCAGCCGACTCCGCCGACGTCGCGTCGCCGTCGAGCAGCGCCAAGAGTGCCGCGACGAACCAGTACAGCGGCTGCAATGGCTCGCCCTCCACGGCGCCCGCCATGCACGCGCGCGCGAGCGCGACGTCGCCCGCGTTGAAGTACGCCTCGTACGCGTCGCGGTAGGCGTCGAACGCCGCCAGCCCGCCCGCGTCGTCGGGCACGCCGCCGCGAAGCAGAGGCAGATCCTCGCGCAGCCGCCTCGCGCTCCAGGTCGAATGCGACGAACGGTCGATTCGACGTCGGCGCACGCCCGGTCGCGACGTACACGACGCGGAGATCCGGCCGGAACACCACCGAGGCGACCGTCATCGGCATGGCGATCGCGCCGGAGAGCCGACACCCGTCGCCGCGGTCGCCGAGGATCGCCGCGATGGCGTCGGCGTCGACGCGGCCGCGCGCGGCGTCGAGGCGCGCGCGCACGCGGTGATAGCGCGCGGTGTTGTTGCGCCACTGCGACGGGTACAGGTGCAGCTCGCTGCGTGCCAGCGCGGGATCGAGAAAGATGTTGCTGTAGCCAAACACGCCGTCTTCGGCGCGGAAGCTCGCGCGCCCGGCCGGCGTGACCTCGTAGCAGAGCACCGCCTGATCGGGCGCCGACGAAAGGACGTACGTCCAGCAGCCGTTGGGGCGGTGCGCGTCGAGGATCCGTTGGGCATCGTCGAGGTTTCGCGCGTGGCGCATCACCGCGTCGCCCGCGATGCCGATCGGCACGCCGCCGAGGCGCATGTCGAGCGACGCCATGTGCTGGTGCACCACCAGCGTGAGCCCCGCGGCGTTCATCGCGGTGATGCCCCCGAACAAGATGCCCGCTGCCGAGACGGAGACGTACCGCTGCCCGTTGGACGGACGGTGGAATACGACGGCCTGCTCGCGATCCCACGCGCCCACACCCTGGTAGTCGAAGTTGCGACCGTGCAGCATGCGCGCCGCCCAGCGCCGCGTCGCCCCACGCCACCGCGCTGGTGCAGCCCATCAGCGGCACGCCGTGCCGCGGCGCCGCGCCCAGAGGGTGCAGATCCATCACGCGGCGGAGCAGCCAGAGATAGCTCTCGGGCATGGTGACGGCGCGCACCAGCGGAGCGCGCGCGAGCCCCGCGCCGTCGGCCAGCCCGTGGAGCGCGTCGAGCGCGTGGCGGGGAAAGCCCGCGCCGATGCGCCGCCCGACGGTGTGCCCGAGCAGTCCGGCGAGCAGCCGCCCGGCCACCGGCCCTGCGGCCGCAGCCAGCATGCGCTCGATGTAGCGCTCGAAGTACGGCACCGGACCGCGGTCGATCGCGTCGCGCAACAGCGCGCCGTGCTGGAACCCCATCTCGTAGTCGTCGCCGGCCACGCGCAGCACGTGCAGCCCGGAGACGCGCTGGTAGCGGGCGGGATCCACGGAAACCAGTCGCGGCTGCGGCATCTATGCTCGCGTCCCATGCGGCGACCGGCTGCTGCAATGACATTTCCCGGGTACACTGAATGCCGGAAACTGGACACAGTTTCAGTACCCGCGCTAGTACCCGATCCATGACTCGCCTCCAGATCGCTCTCCTCCAGCACATGTTCCGTTCCGCGGCGGCCTGCCGTCGCGTCACCGCCAAGGCTGCCGCACGCCGCCTGGGCGTCGCGCCTCGCGAGATCACCGTCACCCTCGATGCGCTCGAGCGCGCGGGGCTCGTGAGCGGCACGCGACTCACCCTGACGGGGCTCGCGATCGCCGTCGCCACCCGCCCGGCGCGACGCCGCGCGTATCCCGTCGCGCTCGCGGCTTGAACCGCCTCAGCGGTGGGTCGTCGTCCAGATCAGGAACGCCGCGATCGCGAACGCCGCGATCGCGACGGCGGCGACGACCGGCGCGGAGGGGCCGCCCGCGCTGCGCCCCGCCTTCCCCGCCGCCTTCGCCGACTTCTCGCGGATCGGCGCGCTCGCCGGTACCTCGGGCTCCACCGCCGCGCGGGGACCGCTGCTTCTTCTTCGCGGCCGCGGGCGGTTTCGTCGCGACGGGCTTCGCCTTCGGCTTCGGCTTCGACGTCTCCTCACGCACCGCGCGCTCGCGCGGCGGCTCGCGCTTCACCGGCTGGGGCGCGGCTGCGCCGCGCGCGGCCTGCGCGGCCTTGCGCTCGGCCGCGCGCTGCTGCTTGCGCTCGCGCTTGCCCGGGCGTTTTCGGCGATTGTCGCGGGCCAACCTGGCCAGCTCGCGCTTGGCCTTCTTGGACGACATGGACCGCGCCGGCTCGCTCTTCGGCGCCGCGACGGGCTGCGCGCCAGCCGACGACGTCGGCCGCGCGGTGATCGCCGCGGCTGGCTTCGCCACGGCAGGCTTCGCGATCGGCTGCGCTTCGCGGCGATCCGCGGCTTCGCGGTCGACTCCGCGGCCTTCGCGATCGTCGCGTGGCTGGCTTCGCGATCGTCGCTGCTGGCTTCGCGATCGTCGCTGCTGGCTTCGCGATCGTCGCTGCTGGCTTCGCGATCGTCGCTGCTGGCTTCGCGATCGTCGCTGCTGGCTTCGCGATCGTCGCTGCTGGCTTCGCGATCGTCGCTGCTGGCTTCGCGAGTCGACTGCTTCCGCGCCTCGCGGCTTCGCGACGGTCGGCGCCGCCGTGCCGGCAACGGAAGTGGCCACTCTCGCGACGGGCCGCGCGGCGGCGACGTCGCTCGAGGGCTTGGCGACGTCGGCGACGGGCTTGGCGGCGACCGGCGCGGGCTTGGCGCTCGCGGGCACGGCGGCCGGCGCTGCGCTCGCCGGCGCGGCGGGCTTGGCGCTCACCGGCGCGACCGCGGGCGCGCGGGGCGCCTTGGGGATCGCGACCGGCGCCGGGGCCGGCGAGTCCCAGGCCGCGTCCACCTCTTCGGTGGGCGGCGGCATCGAGGCATGGGCTCGCGGCGCGGCGGGCGCGTCGTCCCAGCCCGTGTCCAGATCGTCGCCGTCGGTGGGGTCCGTCATGGGGTGCGGGAGCCTAGTACATCGATCCGGCGGAATCGAAGTCCCTGGCGGTCGCGATCGCGCCGACGCCGCGATTTCCGCCGGCGCTGCGCGCCCGGATCGCGCGCGCACGCCCGTCAGACGATGTGGATCACGAGGGTCAGGGGCGTCCCCGCGCGCTGGAGCCGGATCCTGCAGCTCGCGCTCGCGCGGCAGGCGCGCAGTACAGCTGCAGCGCCTGCACGGGATCGACCAGCGACAGCCCGTTCACCGACTCGATACGGTCGCCGTTGTCGATGCCGATCATGCTCAGCACGCTGCCCGACCCCACGCCGAACAGCCGCACCCCGCCCTGGTGATCCGCCACGAAGTGCAGACCGTGCAGCAGCGCCCGCACGCCCGGCGTCCCCGACGGGATGACCGTGCGCGCCGCCGTCCCCGCCGCCGGCCGCGCCGGACCGGCACCCAGGCCCACCCGACACGCCCTGCCCTGCCCTGCCAGCACCGCCACCGGTGTCGCGTGGCGTCCGTCGTAGCCGATGCCGACGAGCGTGCGCTGCCCGACGCGATCGCCGATCCGGTGCGGCGCCGCTGCGGGCTGGCCCGCGACGCGCAGCGTGGCAAGCGACCGGCGCGGGTCGCCGGACACGCTCGCGACGCGCAGCTCGACGTCGCGACACAGCGGCAGCGACCGCGACGCGGCGGGCCCAGGCGGGAGCGGGAGGATGTCGGTCCGGCGCGGAATCGGCCCGGACCGGGCGTGCGCTGCCGGCGCGCGGGCCGCCATCGCCGCGCGCGCGGCGGCCTGCGGCACGGCGAGCTCGCACAGGGCGCGCGCGCCAAACCACGCGACGAGCGACAGCACGGCGGTCTGGGCGATCGCGAGGACACGGCGCGGCAGGAACGGGAACACGGGCACCGTCATAGCGAGCGGCGTGCCAGGTGGGAAAGTAGCTGGAAACCGCCGGGCGACTGGGGCGCGCGCGCCAGCGTGTCCGGGCAGCGGGCAGCGGCGCGCCAGAGTGTCACGCGGCGAAGGCGCGCACATCGAAGCGGCGCGGCGCGCGCGTCACGCGTCGGCGCGTGCCCGGCGCAGCGTGATCGGGATCGCCTTGCTGGTCGGCGTGTGGCTCTCGTCGGCGAAGCTCTCGAGCGGGACGAGCGGATTCGTCTCGGGGAAATAGGCCGCCGCGCAGCCGCGCGGGATGTCGAAGCCGACCAGGCGGAAGCCCTCGACCTGCCGCGTCTTGCCGCGGAAATGGCTCTGGATGTCCACCCGGTCGCCGTCGGACAGACCGCGCGCGGCGAGATCATCCGGGTGCACGAACACCACGCGACGGTCGCCGCGCACGCCGCGGTAGCGATCGTCGAGACCGTAGATGGTGGTGTTGAACTGGTCGTGGGAGCGGATCGTCGTCAAGAGCAGCTGGTCGCCCTCCAGTTCGAGGCGCGGGATCGGCTGCACGGTGAAGGTCGCCTTGCCGCTCTTCGTGCGCCACGAACGCTCGCGCGCGCTGTTGGCCAGCACGAAGCCGTCCGACTCGCGTACGCGCGCGTTGTAGTCGGCGAAGCCGGCGATCGACGCCTCGATCAGATCGCGGATGCGATCGTAATCGGCGAGCAGCCACGCCCAGTCGACGGGACGCCGATCGCCGAGCGTGGCACGCGCGACGCCGGCGACGATGGCCGGCTCGCTCGCGAGCGCCGGGCCGGCGGGCTCGAGCTTGCCCTCGCTGGTGTGCACGACGCCCATGGAGTCTTCCACGCTGACGAACTGCGGCGCGCCGGCCTGGAGATCGCGCTCGGTGCGCGCGAGACACGGCAGGATCAGCGCGACCTCGCCGGTGTCGAGGTGGCTCCGGTTCAGCTTCGTCGACACCTGCACGGTGAGCCGGCAGTTGCCCAGCGCCTGCGCGGTGCGCGCCGTGTCCGGCGTCGCTTCGGCGAAGTTGCCGCCCATGCCGAAGAACACGCGCACCTTGCCAGCCTCCATCGCCGCGATGGCGCCGACGGTGTCGAAGCCGTGCTCGCGCGGCGCGACGATGCCCGTCGCCGCGTCCAGGCGCGCGAGCCATGCCTCGGCCGGCGCCTCGTGGATGCCCATGGTGCGATCGCCCTGGACGTTGCTGTGTCCGCGCACGGGACACGCGCCGGCGCCCTCGCGACCGAGGTTGCCCTTGAGCAAGAGCAGGTTGACGATCTCGCGCACGTTGCCCACGCCGTTCTTGTGCTGCGTGATGCCCATCGCCCAGCAGACGATGGTGCGCTCGGCGTCGATGTAGGCCTGGGCCGCGGCTTCGATCGACGGACGCGCCGCGCCGCTCTGCTCGACGATCTCGTCCCAGCTCGCGGCGTCGAGGGCCGCCAGGAACTCCTCGAAGCCGGCGGTGTGCTCGGCGATGAACGCGCGGTCGAGCACGCCGCCGCCGCGCCGGCGATCTTCCTCGACCACGCGCTTCATGATGCCCTTGAGCAGCGCCACGTCGCCGCCCACGCGCACCTGGATGAACTGCGACGCGATCGGCTTGCCCACGCCGAGCAGGCCCAGCGGCTGCTGCGGGTGCGCGAAGCTCTCGAGCCCGAGCTCGCGCAGCGGGTTGATGGCGATGATGCGCGCGCCGCGGTCGCGCGCCGCCGACAGCGTCGTCAGCATACGCGGGTGGTTCGTGCCCGGGTTCTGCCCGATGACGAAGACGAGGTCGGCCTTGGCGAAATCGTCGAGCTGCACCGTGCCCTTGCCGATGCCGATCGTCGAGCCGAGGCCCTTGCCGCTCGACTCGTGGCACATGTTCGAGCAGTCGGGCAGGTTGTTGGTGCCGTAGGCGCGCGCCAGCAGCTGGTACAGGAACGCCGCTTCGTTGCTGGTGCGCCCGGAAGTGTAGAACACGGCCTGGTCCGGCGCGCACGCGTGGAGCTCGTCGGCGACCAGCCGGAACGCGTCGTCCCACGCGATCGCCTCGTAGTGGTCGCTCCCCGCGCGCTTGACCACCGGCTCCACCAGCCGCCCGAAGCGCTCGAGCTCGTAGCCGCCGAGCGCCGACAGCTCGGCGATCGAGTGCTGGGCGAAGAACGCCGCGTCGACGCGGCGGAAGTCCGCCTCGTGCGCCGCCGCCCGCGCGCCGTTCTCGCAGAACTCCGCCACCGAGCGGTCCGCCGGATCGGGCCAGGCGCAGCCCGGACAGTCGAAGCCGCCGCGCTGGTTCAGGCGCGCCAGGACGTGCGCGGCGCGCCCGATGCCGTCGCGCTCGACCGCGTAGCGCAGCGACGACAGCACCGCACCCGGCCCGGCCGCCGACGCGCGATGGCCCGGTTTCGAAGGTCCCGTGCTCATCGCCCACGCATCCCATCAGCCGAGCGCCGACGCAAGTCGCGTCGCGCTACAGGTCGAGCACCAGCCGGAGCTTGCGATCGAGCTCCGCCAGTGTGCGCGGACGCAGCCGCCCGACCCGCCCCGGCGCCAGTCGATCGGCGATCAGTGCGCGCAGCTCGCTGGTGAGTGCGTACTGTTCCCCGCCCCCGCCCCCGCCGCACTCCGCGGCCGGGACGCGCACCGACAGCGAGCTCTTGGCGAAGACGGCGTCCGGGGCCAGCGGCACCACGACGAGCGTGGGCAGGGCGGCGCACAAGGGTGTCGGCCTGGACGACGACGACACGCTCGCCGTCCTTGTTGTCGCCTCCGAAGCCGAGCCGGCGCTCGAGCACGAGCACGTCACCGCGTTCGGCCATCAAGCTTCTCCAGCGCTTCCGCGACGAACAGCATCCGCTCGCGCAGCGCTGGCGTGGTCTCGTCGGCGACGCGACGGTAGAACTGCTCGCGCTCGGCGCGATCGAGCGCGTCGAGCAACAGCTCCCGGGCCAGCTCGGATTCCGTCTTGTCGAGCTTCTTCGCGATTGCCTGCAGGCGCCGGCGGGCGTCACCGGGGACGTTGAGGTTGATGCGTTCCAGTGCCATCCCGATCGATCCCCACTATGAGGATGCGACTGGGGATGTCAACCTGGATGCGAGCGCTCACACTCTGGGCGTGAACGCGTTGCAGTAGCCGTCCGGGCTGATCGGCCCGCGCAGCACCTTGCACTTGCCGCACTGTCCGTCCTGGTCCGACGGCTCGAACTGCTGGCACCGCGAGCACGACTTGCCCGGCTCCGGTTCGTGATCGACGTAGCTCAGCCCGACGCGCGCCTCGGCGTCGGCTGTCGCCAGACCGCGCGTGTCCGTGCACACCGCCGGCGACGCGCCGCGCGCCTTGCTGCACGACACTGCCGCGCCACCCGCCATCGCGGCCAGCACGGTCAAGAAACGCCGGCGCGGGATCGGGTCGCTCATCGTCCTCCGAACGGGCGCGAGGGAAGGCTCGTCGAGGTACGCCCACAGCGCCTTCTTCTCGGTGTCGTCCATCTTGCCGAACGCCGACACCGGCATGAACGGGTCCAGCTTCTTGCCATTCTTGCGCACGCCCGCGGTCAGCAGCTTGTTGAAGTCGTCGAAGCTCCAGCCCGCGAGCCCACTCTTGTCCGGCGTGAGGTTCAGCGGCGTGGGGATCGATGGCGGCGCGCCCGGGATCGGACCGCCGCTCAGGTTCTCGCCGTGGCAGCCAGTGCACAGCCGCGACAGGTACTTGCCGTAGTCCGCCGTCGGCGACGGCTCCGGCGCTTCCCCCACGTGCGCGTGATCGATGTGGCGCGCGACGTCGAGCACCACCGCCCCGCGCCGGTCGAGCACCTTGCCCAGGGTCTTGATCACCATGGGCTGGTTCGGCTTCGTCACCGGCGGCACCGTGCGCAGGTAGCTCACTGCCGCCGCCACGTCCGCGTCCGGCAACCACGAGAACTCCTGCACGGGCATGAAGCGCACCGAGCGCCCGTCCTTCTTGATGCCGTGGTGGATCAGCCGCGCCAGCTCCGCGTCCGAGTACGCCGCACCAAGCCCGGCGGGCGTGATGTTCGGCGCAGCGAGGCTCGCGAGCGGCCCCATGTCGAGCACGTTGCCACCGCCCAGATCGCCGCCGTGGCAATCGCGCGACGAGCACGCCGCGATCGCGTCGACCACATGCTTGCCCCGGGCCACGACCACCGGATCCGTGGTGCGCGCGATCTTCGGCAGCGGCACGTCATAGACCTTCTGCATGCTCTCGTCGAACGCCGACCCGAGCATGTGCGCGTACACGGCCACCGACACGCCGACGACGGCAATCACGACCAGCAGTCCGAGCCCGACGCGCTTGAGTACCCGCTTCACAGCCGGCCAGGGTACAGCAGCGCTCACTGCCGCGGCAACGGACTTGATCGCGGACAAGGCGATCGCGAATGCCCGGGCGGCTCCCTGCCGGTCCGGCGCGGAACCCCGCGCGGCGGTCCCGGCGCGGGGCGCGGGGTTCCGCGCCGGACCGGCAGACCTGCGATCAGTAGGCGTGCGCGGCGTAGCCCGCGGCGGCGGCGTACTGCTGGTACGCGTCGAGCACCGTCTTGTCGTACGCCGTGTTGTAGACGGTGCAGCTCTTGGTGCTGCCGTAGCTGTTGTAGTCGCCGATCGCCATCAGCGTGTACTGGTCCTCGGTGCAGCCGGAGAACTTCGCCTTCTCCTGTTTGCGGTTGTCGGCGACGCCGGCGATGCCCACGTGGATGTTGTTGTCGGGGTTGAAGATCGAGCCGGCCCAGCCGCTCGCGGACGCCTTCGTCTCGAGGTTGGGATGACCGTTCGCGAGCAGCCCGGCGTTGTCCGGCGTGCCGCCGCACGCGGGCACCACCTGCATCAAGCCGAAGCAGCCGGTCTCCGCCGACGTCCAGCCGCTCGGCGTCCCGCAGGGGTTGTTCGGACACGCCACCGAGGTCTGGTCGAAGCGCGACTCCACGTAGATGATCGCCTTGAAGATCATCGCGTCCGGCTCGGCGTAGTGCGCGGTCCACGTCAGGATCTCGCAGTCGAACGCGTCCACGCTCACGCCCGTCTGCTGCGCGACCAGCCCGGTCTTCAGTGGATCGGGCTCGCACGACGCGCTCGAACCGCCGGAGCCGCCGGAGCCGCCGGAGCCGCTTGAACCGCTCGAACCGCTCGAACCGGCTGCGCCGTTCGAGCTGCCGCTGCTGCAGGCCGAGACGGCGACGAGCAACGCGAAGGCCCAACCCGATACGCGCATGGCCAGCGAGGATACGCCGATCCCCGGCGGCTTGCCGGACTTGGCAGTCGCGCCGGGGAACAGGCACATCGACGGCAACGCCCCGCGGGAATGGTTGGTACGCTCGCGGCCATGCGAAGCCGGTTGCTGGGGATGCTCGCGTTCGCGGCGATCGCCGTCGCGTGCGGCGGCAAGGTCGAAGGAAGCGGCGGCGCGGGCGGAGCGGGCGGCGGGGGCGGCGAAGGCGGCGGCAGCTGCGGTGACTTCGCCACGTGTTGCGCGCGCGCGTGCATCGTCGCCTCCAACGTCCAGTGCGGCGCAACGGCGCCGTGCGGCTGCGACGTGAACGTGAAGCCGCTTGGCGCGACGTGCGTCGCACGGCTCACGGATGCGTACCGCTGCGTCGCCGCCACGGGCCCGGCCGCGCTGGCCTGCGACTCCTCCGGCTTGCCGGTCGTGCGCTGCGGTGCCTGCCAGGCGCAGGTCGCCGCGCTCCAGAGCGAGTGCGGCACGCCGGTCGACTGCGCACCGTGACGAAGATTGGCGGCGCCAACGGGGATCGACATCCGTTGGATTTCCGGCTTGCTCGGGTCCACTCCGCGACGGTTCGACGCCGGAAGTGGCACAGGCGGCGCCCGACCGTGCGCCAGGGAGACCGTCGGCGAGCATGACGGTCGCCGCGCGAACGTGCGTGGTGCGCGGCGCTTCGCGATGACCGCAGGAACTGCGCGGAATTCTGCTGCGGAATTAGCGATCTTCCAGGCCCGCGCGCCGTGCACGAAATATGCAAGGTGCCGGGCATGTCGCAACCCAAGCTGACACGAAGGCAGAGCCTGCAACTCGCGTCCAGCGCTGTCGCGCTCGGGGCGGGTTCTCGGCATCGGACTGTCCGGCGAAGAGGCCTCGGCAGCGAGTCCGCAAGTTTCGATCAAGTGGGAGTTCTATGCGGACGGCATCCAGGCGCCGATCGCGACCTACGAGCTGCCGGATGCGGCACTCGAGGTCCTCAGGCAGCGGGGCGCCGCGGCGCTTACGGTGCGTGCGGTGGGGGGTGGCGTGAAAGGCTCGACTGCCCTCGGCGGGTTCAAGCTGCCGGCGGCGCTCCAGCACAAGATCGACACCCACATCGCGCGCTGAGGCCTGCGCATGGTCACCGTCCTTCAAGCGGGCATCGTGAAGATGCTCGACGGTCGGCAGGCTCCGTTTTCCTATCGCTGCCAAGCCTGCAACCGGTGCTGCAGGGACAAGCTGATCCCCGTCAACCCGTACGAGATCGCGCGCATCGCCGCAAATCTCGGACTTTCGACCACGGAAACCATCGCGCGCTTCACGACCAACGGCAGCGCCCTGGCCTTTCCCGACGGCGCGTGTGTTTTTCTCACCGCGCAGGGCTGCAGCGTGCACCCCGACCGACCCCTCGTGTGCCGCCTGTATCCCCTGGGGCGGGTGGTCCAGGCCGATGACAGCGAGGACATCGTCCAACTCCGGCCTCACCCGGAGAGCGCGGGCGAGTACGGAACCGACGGCAGCGTCGAGCAGTATTTCGAGCTCCAGGGAGCGGCCCCGCTGATGCTGGCCGCGCGGCGCTATCACCGTCTGCTCACCCGCGTGATGGGTCTGCTCGCCACCCACGGAGCGCTGGCAGAGCAGGAGGGCGAGGAGACCGGCAGCGTGGTGAGCCTGCTCGATGTGGATGCCGCGGTGCAGCAGTACTGCCGCGAGCGACAGCTCGCCATGCCGGAAGATCCCTGGCTCAAGATGGACGTCCACCTTGCCGCAGTGAACGCGTGGCTGGATGCCCTTGAAGCCTGACGCTCCGCCGAAGTCGTCCGGTTCGCAGGCCTTGGCGTAGCGCGCCGACGCGCTGCCCGCGACGCCCGCTGGATGTCATCGCAGCAGCTGGTCGAGCGCGCGCGGTCGCGAGAACGCCGCGTTGACGCGGGACTCCGTCGACCCGGAGGCAGGCAGCGACAGCTCGGTCTCCTTCGTGGCGAAGCAGCCGGGCGGCGCGCCCGGCTCGCACACCCCGAAGCTGGTCCTCACCGACGCGCTCGACAGTGGGCCCTTGGCTTCGACCAAGCTGTAGCTCGCACAGTCACCGGACCCGCGGACCTCGCACCCCGTCCCTCCACGGACCAACTCGTCCAGGATCAGCGCGGATGCCATCCTGCGCATCGGCAGGGTCGTCGCGTCTGCGGTGAGCTCGGGCTTTCGCTTCATCGCCCGCTCGACATTCTTCCGCACCGCGCGCACGAACCCGCCCGGCGAGAAATCGACGCCGCGCACGCCGCTCACGTCCAGGTCGACCGCGCCGGCGGTGCCCAGCCAGAAGAGATCTCTGCCCATGCCGACCGCCGTTCCCCCGACCATGTCCCACAGCAGTCGGAGCTGCGCGAACTTCCGCCCGTCGCGCTCGCGCCGCTTCTTCTTGGCGATCTTCGCGGCGCGCTCGGCTTTCTGGATTCGTCGCCACTCCTCTTCCCGGCCGTCGAGCGTGAGCCAAGCCTCGGTGTCGCAGCAGCCCAGCCGGCGCCACGAGCCCCGCGCCGAGCGGAGCTCCGGTGCTGCCGAGATGAACAACTGGCCAAGCCGTCCGCGTGCAGGCTGCTCTCGACGAGCACCACCTCGCCGCTCGCGAGCTTCGCCGGCACGTACGGCAACATCGTGTCGAGCTCGCTCGAGTCGAAGACGTGGAGCCGATAGCTGGCTCGAGACTGGTGCGCCATGGCGCGCGCCACGGCTGCCTCGTCCGCCGCGTCGCCCCAGGCCTTTTCGCACGCCTCGGGCCAACGCCTTTGCTCCACCAGGTGCCCCAGGGAGGCGCATCCAACCAGGACGAGCGCCACGGAAGCGACTGCATTACTTCTCATCTGGGCTCGCGAGACCTGGCGTTCGCTCGGCCGGAGCGACGATCGGGCAAGAAGAGCTGGCGTCCCCAACGGGATTCGAAGGCGAAGCGTCGATCGCGATCGGGCGGGAATCAAGCGGTATCGGCGATCCGGAGGGAGTGGCGCGGGCCACCGAAACCACCCCTAAACCCGCGAACCCTGGTGAGGCTGGACGATTCGGGACGATCCGGACACCGAACGGGAACGCCGCCGATGCGCGTTCGCCGAGCGCCCGTGGCGACGCGCCTGAGCGCCCTGCTGACGCTCTGGCAGGCGCGCGCGACCTGGCACTGGGGGGCGTGGTCGGACCGCCTTGGCGCGGGCGCTCGTGCTCGCCGCGGAGGCGCTGCGGTGGGACGTCGTGCAGCAGCTCGCGAGCGAGCTGGAGGCCCGCCGCGCCGCACAGTCCGGCACCGCACGCGCGGACGTTGTGTCGATCGAGACGGCGCACGGTGGCCGGGGAGCCCGCCTCATGACCCGGACCGACCTGTCCCGGGTGCTCCGGCGCATCGGATGCGTTAGACTTTGATGAAGTGCGTTCGGGTGTGGTGATAGGACTGGCACTGTTGGGCTCTCTGCCGTTCTTGATCGGCGCGGGGCCGGACGCGGGGCAAGCCGCGACGCTGCCCGCTGCGTGCGAGGGGATCCCGCCGGGTGAGCCGCTCATCGCCGAGCTCGGGAGCGGTCAAGCTTTGCTCGGGGATCAGTCGGTGACCCTGCGCTTTTCCAACCTCGCCGTCGGCTGTGACGACTGGCCCAGCGACGTAAGCTCCGACCGCTGCGAGAACAAGTGGACGTTCAACTTGATTCTGCCGGCAGCCGCGCTCGCGCCCGGGTCGTACGATCTCGCGGCCGTCGGCGCTCACTTCGGCTACCTATCGGGCACCGCGGGTCCAGCGAGCGGCGGCGGCTGTTCCGTAGAGAGTTGCAGTTACGCCGTCGAAGGCGTCGGAGACGCTCCCGTGACGCCCGGCCCGCGCCTCGATGTCTATGCGGTCAACGCGCAGTGCATCACCGGCAAGCTGAGCGGTGTGAGCGCTCTCGGCGTTTCCCGCACGCGCCCGACGTCGAGGGCGCGTTCTTCGCGCTGACCTGCCCCAATTGAGCGAGGAAAAGGCGCGACGTCCGCGCGCACGCCCTCGACGATCTCGACGGCTGCGCACGCTTCGCACGCTTCACCGCAAGCGATGACACCGGCAGCGACGACGGAGTCGTTCAGAAGCTGGCGTCCCGACGGTCCGGACACTTTGGACGCGACGAAAATCCTCTGGTTCTTCCGCCCGCTCGTCGTGGCCTGAGAGGCCGACCTACCGGGTCCACTCCGCGACGATCTCCGGTCTCCGGCAGGTCCAGCGGCGTTCGCGATCCGGTACAGGGTGGACCGGCGTGGCATGGACGGCGAGTTCAGCATCCGACTCAGCGAGGGTTGAGCGATCCCGGCCCTCTTCGCGACAGCCGACACCCCACCATTCCGGTCGATGATGTCGCGGAGCTTCGCCTTCTTGGCCAACACCTCCTGCGCCACATCACCCAGCTTGTCGAAGTCGATGTAGGGCTTCTGCATTGGGCTCTGCGGAGCGTCCTGGTAGTCGTCCAGCGACTCCTGAATGTCTGCGACGATCTCGTCCCTCTCCTGGGGGTCAGCACCATTCCAGAGCGCCATCAGGTCGAACACGCCTTGGTCTGTCCGGGCCAGCTCGGAGGCCGCGACAACGAAGTCCCGGTCGAGCCCCGCTGCTCCATCTCGACCATGATCGACGCGAGGGCCATCACCTGCTCGGATGTCGTTTTGAAGGGGATCATAGGGCACCTCGGTAGACGTATCGGCCTTGGGCGATGAGGTTCATGTGGGTCTTGAACCGGGCCAGCTTCCGCGCTTCGGTCGCGGTGTTGTCCTTCACGTAGGCTTCGCAAAGAAACGCGGATCGACTGTGGGACATGACCGGCAATCGCAGTTGCACCTGGCCGGGCCCCAGGTTGTGCCACTTCATCTTGAAGCCGTGGCGGAGCGGGACGTTGCCCTGCTTCGCCGGACCCCGAGAACTTCGGGTTCTGGAACTTCGGGTCGGGTGACGGAAGCCCCCGCTTCAAAAGCTCAACGTCGGGGCGGATGGTCGAATCGGTAGTCCTGCGTGGTGAAGACGTTCCCGTGTTTCAGGTTCAGGTACGAGTCGAGAGCCCACTCCGTGATGACGACCGGCCATGGCGGTGCTCCTGCTGTTGCCGTGGTCACCACATAACATTAGATAACATAACGTCCTGGACCACGCAAGGAGCCGACTGTCGAAGATCGCGTGGCTCGCGATGCTGCGGACCTGACGCCTACGACGTGTCGTGAGCGAGCCGTTCCGCACCGTGCCGCTGGAGCTGGCGGTGGAAGTGATCGCGGAAGCGATCACGGATGGCGGCGAAAGCGACGAACTAGCGGGAATGATGCCGGTTTAGCTGGCGTCCCCAACGGGATTCGAACCCGTGTTACAGCCTTGAAAGGGCCGTGTCCTGGGCCGGGCTAGACGATGGGGACCCGGAAGGGGGCGGAACATAGCCAATACCGGCGGCCCGGACAACGTCGAGGTCCGACTGGTTGTTGGGCCGGCCGGATCCGGCTAGCTTGATGCCGGGTCAGGGCACGGAGGATCGATGGCTCGAGGCTGGCTGGCACTGCTCGTCACCGCGTTCGCGCTGGGCACCGCGGGGTGCGGCAGCAGCGGCGGGGACGGGTCCGCGGGCGACGGCGAGATCCACGGCAAGAAGCCGGCGTCCGGGCCGCCGGCGGACGCCGTCGGCGGGTTCTCGATCCAGCTGCCCGACCTGACGCTCGCGCCGGGCGAAGAGCAGACGCCGTGCTGGATCTTCCCGCTCGATCTCCAGGGGCCCTCGCACTTCGTCAACGCGGCGGTGCTGCGCACGGGCGTGGGATTGCACCACGGCAACATCACGACGCGCCCCAAGACCGGCGAAGGCATCCGCCCCTGCGACAACCAGAGCGGCCTCGGCGGCAGCGAGGCGATCGATGTCGTCAAGGGCGGCAGCGTGCTGTTCGGATCGAGCACGCAGGTGGTCGGCGAGGAGTGGCGGCACTTCTCCAACAACCGCGCGTACCGCGTGAAGGACGGCTACGAGATCGTCGCGCGCATGCACTACCTGAACGCCAGCGCAAAGCCCGTCACCGTCGCGCCGAGCTACGAGTGGTACACGATCCCCGAGGACGAGGTCACCGACGAGCTCGGCCCGATCTTCTGGGACATCACCGGATTTTCGATCCCGCCGAAGAGCCAGCACACCGAGGCCGCCGACTGCAGCTTCTACAAGCCGCTGAAGATCGTCGAGGCGATGCCGCACATGCACCAGCTCGGCACGCACTTCGGAGCGAACGTGTTCGGCGGCAGCGACGACGGCAAGGTGTTCCTGGACGAGAAGGGCTACGACCCCGACGGCGCGATCCGCGATTTCGATCCGCCGGTGGACCTGTCCGGCGCCGACGGCGTGCACTTCTCGTGCACGTGGCAGAACGTCTACAACGAGACCATCGTCGAAGGCATCGGCAAGAACGAGATGTGCATGATGTTCGGCTACGGGTATCCCGCGGCGAACACGTTCAGCGCCATCGCTACGACCTCGAACCGGTGCACGGTGGTGCTGCCGCCGGATCCCGCGGCCGACGCGGGCACGGGCATCGACATCGACGCCGCCGTGGCCGACGCCGGCGCCGACTAGCGGCCTCGGTCCTCGGGGGGTCTTGACCCCCCGCAGCTTGCTTCGCAACTGCTCCCCCCGCCGCCTGCGGCGGGCTCGCTCTGCTCGCTTCGCGCGTGAGCAATATCTGCTCACGCTCTCAGACGGCGGGCCGGACCAGTCCGCGGGCGAACGGCTCGACGGCCGCGGCGATCGCCGGTGCGCACGCGTCCGGTCGCCGCGGGTTGAACCAGGCGAACGGCTCGACCAGCTGGCGCAGGCGCGGGCGGCGCGCGCGGACGCCGCCGTGGGAGCACTCGACGAGCAGGCTGAGCGCGCCATGCTGGTCGTGGAACCAGTCGAGCTCCATGCCCGGCGCCGTCACGCCCGGCACCCAGTGGGACGACTGGCACGCGCGGTACGGCCGCGCGCGATCCGCGTGCTCGGCGACGTAGCGCGCCCAGCGCTTGTGCTCGGCGACATCCACCGGCGCTCCGAGGAACGCACCGTAGGGGTAGAGCACCATGCCCCCGAAGCTGTGGAACGACAGCGCGCGATCGATCATGGCGCCCGTGAAGAACGCGGTGATCGATCGCACCTCGGGCTCGCTCGCCGGGCTCTCGCCGCCGGAGAAGAGCTCGCCCGGGCAACAGCCGCGCGACGCTGAAGCGGTCCCAGAAGCTCGGGAAGTTGCGGTTCAGATCGACGCCGCGGGCGTTGTGGCGCACGAAGCGGCGCCGGCCGCTGCGCAGGTTGTCCTCGACGCGCAGCACGCCGTCGGGGTTCGCCACCACGATCGACACGATCGAGCGGTCCCGGGGCGGACTGTCGACCAGCCGGTCGAGCAGCGCGAGGTGCGTCTCGATGCCGATCCACTCCGTCGGGTGCAGGCCGCTCAGGAGCGCGGTGGTGCGCCCGGCTTCGCGGTTGCCGATGATCACGGCCCAGAGCGGCTCGCCCGCCACGCTGTCGCCGATGCGCTCGAGCACCGCACCGCGATCGCACAGCGCGCGCACGGCGAGCAGCATCTCGGCGTAGCCGCGATACGGTCCGAGCCCGCGCCGCTCGAGCGACAGCGCGAGCGGCGCCTTGTGGTGCCGCGCGATGGCGCGCGCGAGCGCGTCCGATCGCCGGGGTGGCGCCTTGCGACTCGAGCTGCATGCCGGTGTTGAAGCACTGCGCCCGCCCAGGCGGAAGCCGCGGCCCATTTGACGCATCGCGTCACGCTGTCCTGGCGCTATGGTCCCGCGCCTTGGCGACCTCCTCCCGTCCGCGCGACGCCGCGCCGTTCGCGATCGTGCTGCTGCTGTTCGTCGTGTCCGGCGCGACCGGGCTCGTCGATCAGCTCTGCTTCTCGAAGTACCTGACGTACATCGTCGGCGCGACGGCGTACGCCGTGAGCGCCGTGCTCGCCGCGTTCATGACCGGGCTGGCGATCGGCGCGCACTACGGCGGCAAGCTGTCGTCGCGCATCGAGCGACCGCTGCTCGCCTACGGCCTGTTCGAGCTCGTCGTCGCCGCCGCGGTGGCGATCTACCCGCTGCTCAGCGGCCTGCTCACCCCGCTCTACGTCGCGCTCGCCAAGAGCGCACCGGACTCGCTGGCGGTGCTCTCGGTGGCGCGCTGGCTGCTGGCGATGCTGCTCGTCGTCTTGCCGACGACGGCGATGGGCGCGACGCTGCCGCTGCTGTCCCGGTTCATCGGCGCCGGGGGCGGCGCGACCGACAAGGCCGACGCCGATCGCCGCGAGCGCCGTCTGGGCTCGCTCTACGCCGTCAATACGCTCGGCGGTGCCGCCGGCGCGCTCGGCGCGGCCTACTGGATCGTGCCGGCGCTCGGCCTCTCCGGCACGCTGCACGCCGCCGCCGGCGCGAGCGCCGTGATCGGACTGATCGCCATCGCCTTCGGATTGCGCGGGGCGCGCATGCCCAGGCTCGCGAGCGATGGGGTTGTGGGTCGGTCCGGCGCGGAATCCCACGGACGGGCCGAGCGCGACGCGGCCCACGACAAGCCCGCGTTCCTCGCCGAACGAGCCCGACGATCGCGAGCTCGTGCTGCTGTCGCTGCTCGCCTTCGCGTCGGGTTGGCTGGTGTTCGCGGCAGAGGTCGTGTTCACCCACCTGCTCGCGCTCGTCATCGGCAACAGCGCGTACGCGTTCGGACTGATCCTGGCCGTGTTCCTCACGTGCCTGTTCGTCGGCGCGTCGCTCGCGCCGCGCGCCCAGGCGCGGCTGGGCGAAGCGGCGCTGCCCCTGGGGCTGGCGGCCACCGGGCTCGCGCTGCTGCTCGCCCTGCCGCTCTGGGACAAGATGCCGGCGCTGCTCGCCAACACCGGCGAGCACGTGGAGACGTTCGCCGGCCGCGAAGCGCTGCGCGGCGGCGTCGCTTTCCTGGTGCTGTGCGTGCCCACGACGCTGATGGGCCTCACCTTCCCGCTGCTGCTGCAGCGCGTGGCGCGCTTCGCCGCGGTCGGACAGCTCGTCGGCCGGCTCACGGCGATCAACACCGTGGGTGCCGTGGTGGGCTCGCTGCTCACGGGCTACGCGATCCTGCCGCTGCTCGGCTCGCAGCGATCGCTGATCCTGATCGCGCTGGTCTTCGTCGGCGCCGCCTTGCCCGCCGTGCGGCGGGCGCCGGCGCGGGCCGCGCGCGTCACGCGCTGGGTCGCCGTCGCCGGCGCGGTCACCGCGATCCTGGTGCCGCGTTGGGATCTGTCGCAGCTGAACCGCGGCACGAACGTGTACTTCGACGGCGGCCAGGCCACGGGCAAGGTCGTCATGATCCGCGAGGACGTACACGGCGGCGTCACCACGGTGATGGAGCACGACGGCGTCAAGACACTGCTCACCAACGGCAAGTTCCAGGGCAACACCGGCTGGGAGATGCGCGCCCAGCGCTTCTTCGCCCACTACCCGTCGCTGTTCGTCCACGACTTCAATCACGTGCTGGTGATCGGCATGGGCACCGGCACGACGCTCGGCACACTGGAGGCGTACCCGTGGAAGCAGATGGACGTCGCGGAGATCTCGCCGGCGATCGTCGAGGCGGCGGGCCGCTACTTCACCGAGCCGAACCGCAACGCGCTCGCCGACCCGCGCGTGCACATCCACCACGCCGACGGCCGCAACTACCTCCTGGTCGACAGCGAGCGCTACGACATGATCAGCATGGAGCTGTCGAGCATCTGGTTCGCCGGCGCCTCCAGCCTCTACAGCCGCGAGTACTACGCGCTGGTGCACCAGCACCTGAAGCCCGGCGGCATCTTCCAGCAGTGGGTGCAGCTCCACCACGTCTACCGCCGCGACTTCGCCACTATCCTGCGCACGCTCCGCCTGGAGTTCGACCACGTGGCGCTCTTCTACGGCGGCGGACAGGGCATCCTGGTGGCCTCGGATCTGCCGCTGCGCGCCTCCGCCGCCCACCTGGAGGCGCTGCAGGCGTCGGCCGGATATCCAGGCGACGATCCCCCGCGGCCGCCCGTTGCCGACGCTGCTCGACGACATCCTCGTGCTCGACGACGGGCTCGATCGCTTCCTCGACCACACCGCCGAGCTGGCCCACGTGCCGGTGTCGAGCCTGGTCTCCACGGACGACAACCTGTATCTCGAGTACGCGACCCCGCGGGGCAACGTGCTGCCGTGGTCGCACCGCGAACAGCTGGTCGGCGAACTGAAGCAGTACCGCGACCCGGACGCCATCGACGCGCTCTTGATCCCCTGAGCGGCGCGCCGCTTCGAACCCGGTGACTCGGGAGCACAGCCATGTTATTCGCTGGCTCATGCGGGGCGTTGTCTTGGCATTCGCGTTGCTGCTCGCCGGCTGCGCGACCTCCGTGCAACGCCTCGACGGCGAGGTGAAGACGGCCGCAGGTCCGGCCCGGACCCCGTGCGAGACGCGCACCTGGCTGGTCGTCGCGCCGACGCGCACCGAGTTCGCCGAGCGCGGCACGAAGACCACGAGCAAGCGCGACGACGCCCTCGGGCTGTACCGGGTCGGTGCCCCGTTCCCGGAGTCGATCCCCGCCCTCGCGACGGAGCTGCCGCCGTCGCCGATGGTCGAGCGCCACACCACCGCCGTCCACGACTACGACCGCCAGCGCCTCACCGCCGCCATCCTCGGCGGCGCCGGCGTCGCCGCGATCGCTATCGGCACGATCGTGTTCATCAACGCGTTCGAGACCACGACCACGCGCAACTCCGCCGGCGCGTTGCAGGAGCAACACAACCTCGCCGGCGGTCGCGCCGCCCTCGGCGGCGTGCTCATCGGCGTAGGCTTCGGGCTCGGCATCGGCGGCATCGTCGCCAGCCCGAGCCAGGCGGACCGCGCGCGCGGCGACTCCGCGCGCTACACGTTCCTGCCACCCGACGACTCGCGCGACGACGTGACGCACCTCGTCGACGAGCACAACGAGAAGGTGCGCAACACCTGCTCGGCGGGCAAGCCCGAGCCGGCGTCGCCGGAGTAGCGTCAGACGGCGATTTCGAGCGCGGTGGGCTCGGCCGTCGTCGCCGGCTCGGCTGCCGTCGCCGCGGGACGCCGCGCGCTCGGCGCGCGGCGCGCCGGCTGGGCCGTGTGACAGCGCGCGCGCTCGGCGATCGCCTCGCACAGCTCGGTGAAGCCGAAGCCGGCAGACTGGGCGATCTTCGGCAGCAAGCTGGTCGGCGTCATCCCCGGCAGCGTGTTGACCTCGAGCACGTACTCGTTCTGGCCCTCGGTCACGAGCAGATCGACGCGCGCCGCACCGCTCGTGTCCAGCGCCTGCGCCGCGCGCTCGGCCAGGTTCAACACGCCGCGATAGCGCGTCGCCGGCAGTCGCGCCGGCATGAAGTACTCGGTCATGCCCGGCGTGTACTTCGCCTCGTAGTCGTACATGCCGCTCTTCGGCGCGATCTCGATGGCGCCCAGAACGCGGCCGTCGAGGATCCCGACCGCGACCTCGCGCCCGGTGATGAAGCGCTCGATCAGCACGGAGTCGTCGAACTCCAGCGCGCCCTCGACGGCGCGAGCGAGCTCGCTCATGTTCGAGGCCCGCGCGACGCCAATGCTGGAGCCCTCGCGACGCGGCTTGACCACGACCGGGAAGCCGAACGACCCGTGGACGTCCTCCAGATCCGCCGGCGTGTGACCCGCGCCGAACACGTAGTACGGCGGCGTCGGCACGTTGTGCAGCCGGAACAGCTCCTTGCTCTTGAGCTTGTCCATGGCGAGCGCGCTCGCGAGCACGCTCGACCCCGTGTAGGGCACGCCCAGCATCTCGAGCATGCCCTGGATGCACCCGTCCTCGCCGAGCCGGCCGTGCAGCGCCAGGAACGCGACGTCGATGCGCGCGTCGCGTACCAGCTGGTACGCGTCCGCGTCGGAGGAAAGCTCGAGCCGCACCACGTCGCGTCCGGCGTCCTCCAACGCGCGAGCCACCGCTCCGCCGGATCGCAGGGATATCTCCCGCTCCGCGGACGTTCCACCCATCAGAATCCCGATGCGCTTGCCTCTCATGCCCAGCTCCTGGCTAGTCCCCGAGCGTTAGCCAAACCGGCACGAAACGGACAAGTTACCGACAAGCGTCCACTTTTTCCCAACCCTTGAAACACGTTCTATTGATGCCGGTCCGGCGCGGAATCCCGCCATCGCGACCCACCGCCATCGCGCGCTCGCGAGACGCCCCTGGCTCCGCGACGTGAAGGGCGCCGGCGCGGCGCAGTACGATTCTACGACTTCGGGCGCGGCGCGGGGTTCCGCGCCGGACCGGCAGGCGTCAGCAGACTTCGACGATGATCGCGGTGATGTTGTCGCGGCCGCCGCGACTGTTGGCGAGATCGATCAGGCGCTGCACCGCCGCATGGCCGCCCGGCGCGACGAGCTCGGCGATCTCGTCCATGCGCAGATAACCGTGGAGACCGTCGCTGCACAGGAGGTACACGTCGCCGAGCTCCAGATCGAGGATGCTGGTGTCGACCTGCACGTAGTCGCGGTTGCCGACGGCGCGCGTGATCACGTTGCGATGCTTGCTGCGCTTGGCCTCTTCCTCGTTGATCAGGCCCTGCTTCAGCTGCCACGCGATCAGCGTGTGATCTTCGGTGAGCTGCGTGACGTCGGTGGAGCGCACGCGGTAGATGCGGCTGTCGCCCACCTGGGCGAGCACGCCGTAGTCGCCGCAGCTGATCATGGCGCTGATGGTCGTGCCCATGCCGGCCTTGCCTTGATCGAGCTCGGCCATGGCGAACACCATGTACGTCGCCGCTTGCACCGCGCCCTCGAGCATGCGCGAAGCGGCGCGCGCCTTTTCCTCGGAGAAGTCGCCGCCTAGATCGAGGGTGCGCTGGCCGCGCTTGACCATGCCGTAGATGGTGTCGATGGCTTCCTGGCTCGCGACCTCGCCGGCGGCGTGGCCACCCATTCCGTCCGCGACGACCCACAACCCGAGCTCGTCGTCGCACAGGTAGGCGTCCTCGTTGACCTTGCGCCGCTTTCCGACGTCGGAACCGCCGTAGGAGACGATGCGTAGCGGGTCGCCCGAGACTGCCATCGTCGCCGACAATAGCCGCTCGGCCGGCAAAAATCCGTAGCGTCGTCACGAACCGCGCTCTGGACGGCCAGCGCCCGGTTCGCCACGCTTGCGCCAGCCCCGGGCGCCAAATACCGTGCTGCCCATGCCGGCACCGGCAATGAGCTTCGAAGTCCGGGCCCACGGCCAGAATCCGGCCGATCAGGTCGCCCGTGCGCTTTCCGGGGCGTTGGCCCAGGTCGGCAAGCCCGCCGGCGCGCTGGTGTTCGCGAGCGGGCCGCTAGCCGGCAAGCTCGACGAGATCGCGACGGCGGCGGCGCGCGTGGCGGCGGGCACCCCGCTGCTCGTGGTCAGCGGCGCCGGCGTGCTCAGCGAGCGCGGCGAAATCGAGGGACACGGCGCAGCGACCGGGATCGTCTGGGCGGGCGGCGAGGCGGAGGCGCTGACGTCCGACGCTTCCACGCCGGACGACCTCGGCGAGGCCCTGGCGCGGCAGATCGGCGATCGGGTCGGGCGGCGTGCCCCCGCGGTACTGGTGTTCGTGAAGCCCGAGGGCTTCGACCCGGCGGTGCTCGAGCCGCTGCGCCAGACCCGCGGGACCGAACACGTCATCGGCGCCGGCGTCGTCGGCGAGCCCGGTCTGTTCGCCGTCGACCGCACCGGGCGCGTCTCGACCGGCGGCGGCGTCGGCCTCGTGCTGCGCGGCGTCCCCCCGCCCCTGATCCGCACGTCGCCGGCGTGCAGACTGCTGGCGCCGTTCCGACCGATCACGGAGACGCGCGGATCGATGGTCGTGCGCGTCGGCGACGAGGCCGCGCTCGATTTGCTGACCGCCGTGGGCGAGCGCCTCGAGGACCAGCCCCTGCTGTTCGCGGTGCTCGCCGAGGAAGCGGGCCCGGACGACCCGCCGGGGCGCCCGCCACTGCTCGTGCGCGGCGTGCAGGGCGTCGATCCCGTCCGGCGCGGCCTGATGATCTCCGGAGAAGTGCGCGAAGGCATGCGCCTGTCGTTCGCCGTGCGAGACGCTTCGGCGGCCCGCGCCGATCTGACGTCGGTCGCGCGTCAGATGCGTCGCGAGATCGCTGGAGCGGCGCCGCGCTTCGGGATCTACATCAACTGCGCCGGGCGGGGTGCCAACCTGTACGGCGCCGACGACGTCGATACGCGACTCATCAAGGGGAGCTTCGGCGATATCCCGCTCGCCGGCATGCAGTCCGCGTTCGAGATCGCGCCGCACGCCGGCAGGCCGTCGATGCACCTGTACACCGGCGTGGTCGTGCTGTTCACCGCGCCGAGCTGAGGTCGACGATGGCAACGCCCAAGGCCCTGCAGATCGGAACCCGTCGGCGCAGCCTCGGCACCGCCGACGCGGCGCTCGCCGCGCTCGTGATCGCCGTCGTCGCGATGATGGTCGTGCCGCTGCCGACCTGGCTGCTCGACATCCTGATCGCGTCGAACATCGCGTCGTCCGTGGCGATCCTGCTGGTCACGCTCTACGTCCCCGACGCGCTCGGCATTTCCGCCTTCCCTACGCTGCTCCTGATCACGACGCTGGTCCGCCTGTCGCTGAACGTGTCGAGCACGCGGCTCATCCTGTTGCAGGCGAACGCCGGCGAGGTGATCAAGGCCTTCGGCACCTTCGTGGTTCGCGGCAACTACGTCGTGGGCGCGGTGATTTTCCTGATCCTGGCGATCATCCAGTTCATCGTGATCGCCAAGGGCGCAGAGCGCGTGGCCGAGGTTGGCGCGCGCTTCACGCTCGACGCCATGCCCGGCAAGCAGATGGCCATCGACGCCGAGCTCCGATCCGGCGGCATCGACGGCAACGAGGCCAAGCGCCGGCGCCGACAGCTCGCCCGCGAGAGCCAGTTCTACGGCGCGATGGACGGCGCGATGAAGTTCGTGAAGGGCGACGTGATCGCGTCGTTCTTGATCACGACGATCAACATCCTGGCCGGCCTCGCCATCGGCGTCGGGCAGAAGCATATGGAGGTCGTCAGCGCGCTCAAGCGCTACGGCCTGCTCACCATCGGCGACGGCCTGGTGACGCAGATCCCGGCGCTCTTGCTGGCGACGGCCGCCGGCATCCTGGTGACCCGCGTCGCCACCGAGGAGCCGGACACGTCGCTCGGCGAGGAGCTCGGCGCGCAGCTGCTCGGCGCGCCGCGCGCGCTGCGCGTGGCGAGCGTGTTCGTGTTCATCCTGGCGGCCATCCCGGGCCTGCCTGCCCTGCCCTTCGTCGTGATCGGCGCGCTCTTGTTCGTCGCGTCCCGCGCCCGCGCCCAGCACCTTCGCGCCGCCGAAGCGCCGGGCGCGGCCGAGCCCGTCCAGCGCCGAGAGGGCGGCGGTGGCCCGCGCTTCGTACCGGTCGTGGTCCCGTGGTCGCTCGACGTGTCGGCCGATCTGGCGTCGCTCATCGAGGACGACATGCGCGGCGACGAGCTCCGTCGCGCCGGCATCCGCTCCGCCGGCGCGGCGGCGCAGGAGCTGCTCTTCCGCGAGCTCGGCGTGCCCTTGCCGGCGTGCCGCGTGGAGGTGTCCGATGAGCTGCCGGATCGGCTCGTCGCGCTCTCGATCCACGAGGTGCCGGCAGCCATCTTCGAGATCCCGGCGGAGGTCGAGCCCGCGGCGCTGGCCGAGCACGTGCTGGGCGAAGCGCTGGGCATGCTCAGGACCCGCGCCGCCGACTTCATGGGCATCGCCGAGACCCAGGTGCTGCTCGATCAGCTCGAACAGATCGCGCCGGCCACGGTGCGCCAGGTGGTGCCCAAGCCGGTGAGCCTGACGCTGCTCGCCGACATCCTGCGCCGGCTCGTAGAGGAGAACGTGAGCGTGCGCGATCTCAAGGGCATCCTCGAAGCGCTCGCCCAGGTCGCGAACGCCGACAAGGATCCGTTGAACCTCGCGGAGTACGTCCGCTCGCAGCTGCGTCGCACCATCACCCACGAGCTGACTCACGGCGGTCAGGAGCTCGTCGTGTGCCTGCTCGATCCGCAGATCGAGGAAGCGGTGCGCGGCGCGATCGCGCGGACCGGTGCCGGCTCCTTCCTCACCCTCGCACCCGCGGCCGCGCGCGACATCGTGACCGCGGTCCGGCGCGCCCTCGCGTCGTCGGACCTGCCCGATCCGACGCAGCCGATCGTGCTCACGCAGCCCGACGTGCGCCGCTTCGTCAAGAAGCTGCTCGAGACCGATTTCCCGTCGCTGCGCGTCGTCAGCTATGCCGAGCTCTTGCCCGAGCTCGGTATCAAGCCCGCCGCGCGGGCGACGCTCGCCGGCCTGTAGGCGCTATTCGCGGATCTCTACAGTGCGGCGGCCGAGCATGTTCATGCGAGTCCGGCGGATCGTCGACGCTTCCGCCACGCGCCCGTCGTCGTAGCGGAAGCGCAGCGCGTCCTCCGGGCACTGGACGATACACGCGCCGCACTGGATGCACTGTTCCGGCCGCCGGATCTCGACCTTGCGCCGCCGGCCGTTCATCGCCAGCACGTCGCGCGGACATACCTGCACACAGTCGGCGGCGCCCGTGCAGCGCTCTTCGACCAGCTCGACGTGCGCGGCGTTCCTGAAGGTATTGATGGTGCTGCCGTACCAGGGCGTCGTGCCGGCGAGATCGACGGACAGCACGGCCATGCACACCAGCGCTACGACGCCGGTCATCGCGAGCATCCCGGGCGCCACTGCGGACCACAAGGCGAGCACGCCGACGCCCGCGCCGAAGCCGAGGGCGGCGAAGAGCGCGAACACCGCGTAGCGCACCCGCCCCTGGATCGGCAGCCACGGGAGCAAGGCGAAGATCCCGCCGACGCTCGCCGCGACGATCCCGCTCGCCGCCGCCGCTGCCGGCACGCCACCGATCAACCCGGTCACGACGGCGGCGACTGCCGTCATCGGCACGCCCCACATCGCGGCCATTTCCAGGCGCTCCCACAGCGGAAAGCGCATGAAGCGCTCGCGCTTGTGCACGCGGCTGCCGCGCTCGAGGAACGCGGGCAGGTCCTCCAGCCGCGCCGGTCCCCAGCGCGTCGACCAGCCCGTCGCCTCCGTGATCGCGCGCCGCTCGACGCCGGTGGCGCAGAGCTGCGGCAAGACCAGCTCGCGATGGTCGACCCGCTCGTCGATGCCGGACGTGCGCAGCACGCCGATCACGTCGTGGTGCGTCAGGTGTCCGCCGCCGGCGGCGCACCACACGTTGATGCCCTTGCTGTTGGCGCACAAGAGCCACGCGTCGCGCCCCGTGAGCACGTCCTGCATGCGCTGCACCGTGAGCGTGAAGTTGCCAGTGAGCAACACTGGCGAGCTCCGTCCGGGGTTGCCGATCCGCAAGAGCCCCGTGGGCGCCCGGTGCGGCAGCATGCGAAGCGCGGTGTCGCGCACGTAGCTCACGGCTTGCCTGCGTGGACGATGGCGAACGACCCGGACCAGAGCTGCTCTTGCTCCACGCGCTCGAAGCCGGCGGCGCGCACGCGCTCGGGCAGGTCCGCGACCGGACGCGTCGTGGTCTGGGTCATGACGTAGGTCGCCAGCGCCAGCGGCCAGCGCGCCACGCGATGCCAGGCTCGCGTCGCGATCTCGTCGCCGATGGCGAGTACGCCGCCGGGCACGAGGCGCGACCACGCCATCGATAGCGCGTAGCGCTGCTCGTCCGGCGACAGCTCGCTGAACGCCAGGCACGACACCACCGCGTCGAGGCTACCGGGCGCGAAGCGATCGCCGATCTCGGCGACGCCGAGCTCGAGCCACTCGACGCTCGCGCCACCCGGCTTGCCCCGGGCGACCTCCAGCATGCCGGCGTCGATGTCGATGCCGGTGACGCGCGCGCCGCGGGCAGCGCACGCGAGCGACACGCCGCCCGTGCCGCAGCCGATGTCGAGCAGCCGCTTGCCCGGCGCTGCGGCAAGCTCCGCGATCCGCTCGTAGACGTCGTCGATGCGACCGCGCGACAGCAGGCGGATGCCGCGGTCGTAGCGTTCCGGCGTCGACTCCAGCACCTTCATCCAGACGAAGCTGCTCATCTTGCCTGCGCTCCTTCCAGGAACGAGCTCGTCGCGAGCTCGGGGATCTCGTCCAACGTCGGCCACGCGCCGTCGCTGCCCCAGTGCTGCACGTACAGCAGCGTCAGCATGCCCACGAACATCAGCGCGAGCTGGATCGTGGGTCGATCGCCGCGGATGTCGCCGGCCGCGACGCCCTCGGCGATCACCGCCTCGACCCGCCCGATCCAGGGCGCGAGGTGCCGGATGATTGCGGGATACGTCTCCTGACGAAAGCTCATGGCCTCGCGCACGACGACCTTCGTGAAGTCCTCTTCCTCGCGCAGCACGGACACGTCCGCAGCGGCGAGTGCGACGAGTCGCTCGCGTGTCGAGCCCGTGTCGACCACCTGCGCGTAGCGCTCCGCCGCGCGCCGCGCCGCCTCGGCGATGACCTCGAAGAAGACGTGCTCCTTGGTGTCGAAGTAGTTGTAGAACGTGCCCTTCGCGACCCCGGCCGCCGTCGCGATGGCGTCCACGTTGGCCCCGGCCAGCCCGTGCCCGGCGAGGTGGCGCGCCGCCGCTTCGAGCAGCCGCCGCCGGGTGTCGGCCCTCGCTTCGTCGCTGATCCTGACCATGACTGACTGGTCAGTCATATAAGTCGCGAAGCGCACGCCGTCAACCATTGGCGACCAATCCGGCGTGGACGCGGGCTATGCCCGCCGCTGCACGACCATCTTGCGCGGCACCTGACCGCTCTGCTCCAGAAGCTTCTTCGCTTCCTTCTGCAGCAGCGGGTGCGTCTTCTTCATCATGAACCCGCCGAGCAGGCGCACGTCCTGCTCGAGCAGCTTGCGCAGCGCGCGGCGCATCATCTGGTTGTTGCTCGCGTGCGCGCCGGCGTACGCCCGCGCGCGGTAGAGCTGCGCCTTGAGCTGCTCGTACTCGCCGTCCTCGGGATCGAAGAGCTCGAGCGTGTCGATCGCCTTCTTCGACTGGCCGCTACGCGCCCACGCCTCGCTCACCACGGAGGCGAGCATCGCGCGCGTCTTGGCGTCCTGGTGCCGCTTGAGCTCGATGTTGTCGGCGAGCTGACGTGCCAGACTCACCTCCCCGAGCATCAAGTGGATCATCGCGCGCTGTGCCCGGGCCTCGTCGGCGACCGGCGCCATCACGCGTTCGAGATCGATCGTCTCGAGCGTCGCGAGGGCCTTTCGCGGATCGTCCTGCATCTCCAGCTGCGCCTTCGCGAAGATCGCCGCCGTGTCCTTCTTCTTCTTCGAATCGAGCTCCGCCAGCGCCGCCTTGCGGTCCTCCGCCGTCTCGACCTTGCTCAGGAGGTTGGCGACGCCGCGCGCGCGGTTCGCCTGGCGCACCGCCCAGAACACGAGACCCGCGGCAGCCAACGTGATCACGGCCGGCACCGAGAGCGAGATCGCCTTCGTGGTCGAGCTCTGCGAGACGCCGGCGATCAGCGCCCCGAGCAGCCACACCGCGGCCACCGGAATGCCCAGCCGCAGCCCCAGACTCTTGAGCTGCGCGCGCCCCAGCGGGTCGGGCACCTCCGAAGGCTTGGCGACCACCGGCTGCTTCAGCGCCTTGCGCTTGTCCTTGGCGTCCTGGGCCGACTCCTGCCGCGCCGCGGCGCGCTTCAGCTTGCGGGCTTCCTTGGCCACGGCGGCGCTATAGCACGGAATCGGGCGCCGCTCTCAGCGCGCGGCGGCCGGCGGGGGCCGGAGCGAGTCCGGTCCGGTGTCGGGGAGTGACTGGAAGCGGAAATGCTGGAACAGGCTCTGCACGATGCTGAGCGCCGGGACGGCCAGCAGCGCACCCCATAGCCCGAAGCGGTGCTCGCCGACGATCAACGCGAACACGACCAGCACCGGGTGGATCTTCGCCGCGGCGCCGATGATCTTCGGGTTCAGCAGGTTCGCCTCGATCTGGTGGATGCCGATCACCCACAGCAGCACCCAGAGCGCGGTCCAGAAGTTCTGGGTCAGTCCGATCAGCACCACCGGAACCGAGCTCAGGATCGATCCGAAGATCGGAACCAGACTCATGATGCCGGCGATGATCGCCATCACCGGCCAGTACTTCAGCCCGAACAGCCAGAAGCCGACGGCGGACAACACGCCGTTGACCACGCAGATCAACAGCTGTCCACGCACCACACCGGCGAGCCCGCGATCGATCCGGTGAAGCAGCCGGTCGAAGCTGGGACGCGATCGCCCCGGCGCGAGCGAGCGCAGGAACAGGACGATCTGCTCGCGAGTGAGCATCAGGTAGGCCGCCACCATCAGCATCGTGACGAGCAGGAAGACCCCGCGCGCGATCCGGCTGACGATGACCTGGCCCAGCTTGATCACGTCGAGCGCGTTGCGCTTCACGTAGAGGATCGTGCTGTCGGTCCACTCGGAGACGAGATTGCCGATGCTGAACTTGGCCTCCGGCGTGGGCCGATACGGCACGATGCGCCAGCGCTTGGGACTCTCCTGCACGACGTCCACGCCCGACCCGAGCTCCACGCCGTAGGAGCCGTCCTTCTGCTGCTTGATCTCGAACGCCGGCGACGGCTCGTGCTTCGCCACTTTCCGTTCCGCGCCGCGCTGCTGCGTGAGGCCCTGGACCCAGTTGTCGACGCGCGGCCCCCACTTGCCGGCCAGATCGCGCGCGAGCGTGGGCGCGTCCTTGGCGAAGCGCGCCGTCTCGTCGTAGATCCGCGGCGCGATCGCCGCCACGCCGAGATAGATGCTCGAGATCGTGAGCACGTACACGATGATGATCGACAGGCTCCGCGGAACCCGGAGCCGCTCCACCAGTGCGACCGCCGGCGTCAGCACGTAGGCCAGGACCGCTGCCAGGATGAACGGCAGCAGCACCGCGCTCGCGAACCAGCCGATGGCGACGACGACCAGCGCGCTGACGCCGAGGAAGATCACGCGCTGGCGCGTCCATCCCACGCCGCTCTGCGGCGAGTCGTCGATGATCAGCGGCTCCTTCAAGCGGCCGGCTCCGTGTGCAGCGCCTCGAAGTGCGGCGCCAGGTGGTCCCAGGTCGCTTCCAGGTACTCGTGCATCACGCGCACGTCACCGATGACGGGCATGAAGTTGTTGTCGCCGTTCCAGCGCGGAACGAGATGCACGTGCACGTGCTCCGCGATGCCCGCGCCGGCGGCGGCGCCGAGATTCACGCCGAGGTTGACGCCCGCGCAGTCCGTCGCGGCGCGCAGGCTCGTCAGCGCCGCCCGCACCAGCCTGAACAGCGCGTCGTACTCGCCCGGATCCAGCGCGGCGAGATCGCTCTCGTGCCGCGTCGGGACAACCAGCAGGTGCCCGCCGGTGTAGGGGTACTTGTTCAGCACCACGTAGGCGTGCGGCTGGCGCGCGAGCAGTCGCGTGGTGCGCGCGCGCTCCGCGCCGACGTAGCCGCACAGCACGCAGCCCCTCCGCTCCTCCACCGGGCGCCGGATGAACTCCATGCGCCACGGAGCCCACACACGATGCGTCATCTTGATCCCCGGCCCGCGCGGATTCCGCGCCGGACAGACATCCTCCGTCCGGCGCGGTCCGTTGCTTGCTTCACTCGTCTTCGGACGAAGCGTCGCTCGCGGGCTCGTCGCTAGCGGCTTCCTCGCTGGCAGCTTCTTCGCTCGCCGGCGCTTCCGCCGGCGCCGCTTCCGCCGGCGCCGGTTCCGCGGCGCCACCGGCCATGCTCTGGAGCTTGTCGCCGAGCTTCTCCTTGAGCAGATCGCCGAGGGTGGCGGTCTTGCCGTGGGCCTCGCGCTTGAGCGCGTTCAACTGATCGGCCTGCGGGCTCTCGCCCGGGTTGCGCATCGTCATCGTGATGCGGCGATCCATCGTGTCGACGTTGGCGATCTCGGCCTTGGCGACGTCGCCGGCCTTGAGCGTCGTGTTCGCCGGGATCTCGCCGGCGGGGATCAGCGCGTCGATGCCTTCCTCGATGCGGACGAAGGCACCGTAGTCGGTGGCGCTGAGCACGGTGACCTCGCTCACGACCGTGCCGGGCTTGTACTTCTCGAGCACGATGCCCCAGGGGTCGTCCCAGAGCTGCTTCACGCCCAGACTGACCTTCTTCTCGTCGTGGTTGATCGAGAGGATGATGGCCTCGACGTCGTCGCCCTTGTTGTACAGGTCGGCGGGGTTGTTGACCTTGACCGTCCAGGACAGGTCCGTCTTGTGGACCATGCCGTCGACGCCTTCCTCGATGCCGACGAACACGCCGTAGTCGGTGATCGAGCGGACCTTGCCGCCGATCTTGTCGCCCGGCTTGTACTTGTCCGTGAACAGCGACCAGGGATCGGGCTCGAGCTGCTTGAGACCGAGGCTGATGCGCTTGGCCTGGGAGTCGACCTCGAGCACCTGGCACTCGATGTCCTGACCCACCTCGAGCAGCTTCGACGGATGCTTGACCTTCTTCGTCCAGCTCATCTCGCTGACGTGGATCAGGCCCTCGACGCCCGGCTCCAGCTCCACGAAGGCGCCGTAATCGGTGAGGCTCATCACCTTGCCGCGGACGCGCTTGCCGAGCGGATACGCCTCCTCGGCGTGGTTCCACGGGTCTTCCTGCGTCTGCTTCAGACCCAGGCTGACGCGCTCCGTCTCGGCGTTGTACTTGAGCACCTTGACGGTGACCTCGTCGCCGACCTTGAACACCTCGCTCGGGTGGTTCACGCGGCCCCACGACATGTCCGTGATGTGGAGCAGGCCGTCGATGCCACCAAGATCGACGAACGCGCCGTACTCGGTGAGGTTCTTGATCGTGCCGGTGAGGACCTGACCCTCTTCCAGCGTCTTCAAGGTCTTCTGCTTCATCTCGTCGCGCTCCTTTTCGAGGAGCACGCGACGCGACAGCACGATGTTGCCGCGCTTCTTGTTGAATTTGATGACCTTGAACTCGTACGTCTGGCCGATCAGCTTCTCCAGGTTGCGGATCGGCCGCAGGTCCACCTGGGAGCCGGGCAGGAACGCCTTGACGCCGCCCTTGATCGTGACCGAGAGGCCGCCCTTCACACGCTGGCTGATGGTGCCTTCGATGATCTCGTCGCGCTCGCATGCGCTGGAGATCTCGTCCCACACCTTCATGCGGTCGGCCTTCTCCTTCGAAACGGAGATCAGACCGTCGTCGCTCTCGCGGCTCTCGATGAAGACGTCGACCTTGTCGCCGGCCTTCACACCCACCTGACCGTGCGCGTCCGTGAACTCCGACAGCGGAATCACGCCCTCGCTCTTGCCCCCGATATCGATGATCGCCATGTCGTGGCTGATCTGCACCACGACGCCCGTGACAATCTGCCCCTCCCCTCCGAGCTCGAGCCCGCCGGTACCGGCTTCGCTCGCTTCGAACAAGGCAGCGAAGCCGCCCTGGTTGGTGGTGGGGTTGGGAGTGGTCTGAGTGTCGGACATGGATCGATTCGGTGCCTCCGTGAAAGGATCGAGAGCGCGGGCGCGACAGCGGGGCTGCCTCCGGACGGACTTCGACGCTTGCGCCACGCCTCGGGAGCGCGTCAGGTAGCGCACGGACCACCTCCCGTCAAACGCAAAACCCCGGGGAACGCGCCGGAGTCAGAGGCGGGAGGTCAGGGCTTTGCCGGTCCGGCGCGGCCGGCGGCGCGGGCCGGGGGCGTCCCGGTCCAGCCGCGGATCGCGCTCTCGACCACGCCGGCGGCCATCATCAGGTCGGCCGGCTGCCAGGCGGCGTGGATCTCCACGTCCCTGCCCGCCGCGGCCACGGTCGCCTTGTCCAGCGCGGCGCTCTGGCCGGCGGAGCCGGCCACGGCGCTCTTCGCCAGCGCGGCGATGACCGTCCGCATCGCGGCCTGCACCTTGCCCGGGTCCGCGCCGGACGGCAGCCCGACGTGGACCGTCCCCTCGATCGCGTCGCGTCCGAGCTCGACCCGCCCGACCAGGGCGCCGAGCGGGCCGGGGTCCGGCGCGCCCCCCGCCTGGGCCACGCTGCGGGCGAGGCCACCGTCCACGTAGAAGCTCGCGGCGCTGTCCTTGGCGAGTCCGAGGCGCCGCCAGGTGCCGCCGTCGGGCAGCGCCGCCGCCAGCTCGGCGGCGCTCGACGCCAACACGAGCGAGCCGTCGTCCGCCTGGCCCAGCGCCTCGCCGGACGGTGCGACGAGCGTGCCGCGATCGTCGGAAAGCTTCCAGCCCACGCCGTCGTCGCGGAGCACGTCCCCGACGACGCCGACCGCGCCTTGCTGCGGGAACTTGCCGGCAAGCACCACGACCCAGTCTTGCCAGGTGCGTCCCCGCGCCGCGGCGACCTCCCGCAGATCGAATCCCAGGTTCAGTCCCTGCTCGCGCATCCGATCGAGGCGTCCGGGGCCGGGCTTCTGTCCGATCTCGTCGATCAGCGGGATCAGGTGCTTGCGCAGCGGGTCGAACAGCTTGACGTGCTCGACCTGCACCACGATCGCCGCCGTCGTGTCCGGCGGCAGGTGCGCCATCGCCACGCGCTCGTAGCGGATGAAGCGCACGTAGCCGTAGACGACGACGATCACGAGCAGCACTGTCGTCGCGATCAGGCCGGTCGCGACGAAGCGCCAGGGAACGGGAGTCCGGGTGCGCGGCGGCATCGAGGCGGGACCGTACCCCGGATCACGCCGACGCGCGCATCAAGTCGAGCAGCGGTGCGTCGGGCGCGGCGCGGCGGCTCGCGCCGCCCACGGGCGCCCATCACGGCGCGGCGCGCGCGGCCGCCGCGGCGCAGAGCAGGTCCGCGACGTAGCGCGCTTGGTCGGGCCGGATCTGCCCGGTGACGAGCGCGCTTCCCCCCTCGTCGAGGATCGCGCGTACCCAGGCTCGAGGCGGCCAGCGCGCCGTGCGTTCGACGCTGAACGAGCGCGCGGAGTAGGTCACGCCCTCACCGATCACGCGGCCCCGCTCGTCGAGGGTGACGTGGAAGCGCTGTTTGATCACGCGCAGCGAGTCAAGGAAGAGCGCGAACGGATACAAGGCGAATGTCACCATGAAGCCAACTTCGGTGGTGAACGCAAGCGCCACGCTTGCGAGCAGCGTCGAAGCGGAGATCGCGCCCCATCGCACCACCATCCGTGCCGTGCTCGGTCGGATCTCGATGTCCAGGGTTCCACGACGCTCGACGACGGTCACGCCGTCGGGGGCCGACGGCTCGATCAGCCCGGGCTCGCGATACGGACCGCGGCCATCCATCCATCAATCACCCTGGCCGCGCTGCAGCGCTTCGAGCTGCTGCGGATCGAGCGCCAGTCGCACCACGACGCTCTCGCCCACCGCCTCGATGTGCAGCCGCGCGGCGACGCCACCAGCGACGCCACCTTGATCGGACAGCGCGTGGGCGATCAAGCCCGCGGCGTCCGCCGTGCGCTTCGCCGTGTCCGCGTCGTCGAACGCGAGATCGATCTCCGCCGTCAAGCCGGTCGCGGCGATGTCCGCGCTCGCGGTCAGCGTGCGTCCCTGGCGCAGCAGCCGCGCCGCCTTGACGGAGCTCCGCGACACCAGCGCGGCCAGCGGCGGCAGGCGCGCGGCCACGCTGATCGCGCCCTTCGCCGGCGGATCCGGGTGCGCGTCCCCGGCGCCCTGCTCCACGCTGCGCTCCACCGCGTCGAGCTCCGCCGTCGACGCCAGCACGATCAGCTCGTCGCCGCGAGCGTACACGCGCAGCGGCGCCGATCGCGACGGCGTGGCCGGCGGCGGGCGATCGTACACGCGATAGCCCGCACCCAGATCCGCAGGCGGCCCCCACGGGCCGAGCGCGCGCGGATCGATCGACGCGAAGTGACCGGACAGCACGATCACGTTGTCCATCGCCGCGACGCTCTTCGCCGGCCGGAACGCGATCCAGATCGTGTCGGCGTGAGCGAGGGCCGCGTTGAACAGCCGACCCCCACCCCCTCCCGCGCCCGGCGCCCGCTTGGCCAGCGCGTCCAGCGCCGATTTGCCGAGCGCGTCGCGCATGCGGGCGAGATCGACCCGCACCACCACGTCGAGATCGCCGGGCAACGCGTCCTGGGGATTGGTGATGGTTGGTGCCGGCGCGGCCGGCGGCGGGATGCGTGGTGCGCTGCACGCCGCGAGCGCGGCGCACAACAGCGCGATCGCGCTCGAGCACCGCATCACTTGCCGGCCATGCGCCGCTCGACGTCACGCACGTGCTCGACGATGCGATCGACCACCTCGTCGATGCCGAGCGCCGAGCTGTCCACGAGCACCGCGTCGCCCGCCTGCTTGAGCGGCGCCACCGGGCGCATGGTGTCGCGATGGTCGCGCTCGATCACCTCGGCCTGCACCTGCTCGAGATCCGCGGCCTCGCCGCGCGCGACCAGCTCTTCGTAGCGGCGCCTGGCGCGCACGTCCGGGCTCGCCGTCAGGAAGAACTTCGCCTCCGCGTCGGGCAACACGACCGTGCCGATGTCGCGCCCCTCGAGCACGACGCCGCCGTCGGCGCCGGCGGCGCGCTGCATGTCGAGGAGCGCCGCGCGCACGGCGGGGATCGCGCTCACCTTGCTCGCGCCCTGGGAGATGTCCTCGGCGCGGATCGCCTGGCTCACGTCCTCGCCTTCGAGCAGCACGTGCTGCGCGCCGTCCGGCGTGGACTCGAAGCCGATGGCGTCGCGCTCGGCGAGCTCGTGCGCCAGCGCGCTCACCGCGGCGTCCTCGTCCCAGGACACGCCACGACGCTGTGCCGCCAGCGCGACCGATCGATACAGCGCCCCCGTCCCGACCAGCACGTAGCCGAGGCGCTGCGCCACGAGCCGCGTGACGGTGGTCTTGCCGGCTCCCGCGGGGCCGTCGATGGCGACCGCCGGCCGCGTGCGGCTCACGACCGCACCTCCACGTCCGCCCCGAGCGCGCGCAGCGTGCCGGCGAAGCGCGGGAAGCTGGTGGCGATGCAGTCCACGTCGTCGACGACGGTCTCGCCGTCGGCGACCAGGCCGAGCACGGCGGCGGTCATGGCGACGCGGTGATCGCCCCCGCTCGTCACGTGGGCGGCGCGGAGCGCGCCCTCGGGGCGGCCGCTCACCACCAGGCCGTCCTCGAGCTCGTCCGCCTCGACGCCGAAGGCGCGGAGCAGCGCGACCATGAGCGCGATCCGGTCGCTCTCCTTGACGCGCAGCTCCGCGACGTCGTGGAACTCGGTGGTGCCGCGAGCGCGCGCCGCCAGCGCGCACGCGATGGGGATCTCGTCGATGGCGCGCACGGCGAGCTCGCCGCTGATGGCGCCGCCGCGGAGCGCGCCGGCTTCGGCCGTGACCTCGCCGAACGGCTCGCCCAGGCTCTCGCCCATGGGCGTGATGCCGACGTGGCCGCCGAGGGCGCGGATCGCGTCGATGATGCCGGCGCGGGTGGGGTTCAACCCGGTATTCCGCGCCGTGACGACACTCCCCTCCACCAGCGTCGCCGCCACCAGCAAGAACGCCGCGGCCGACAAATCGCCGGGCAGATCGACGTCGAAGGCGCGGATCGCGCGCGGGCTCGCCGGTGGGTGCAAGCTCAGCATCGGACCGACGGCTTCGATCGGCATACCCAGCGCGTCGAGCATGCGCTCGGTGTGGTCGCGGCTGAGGATCGGCTCGCGGATCAAGGTGGGACCGCCGGCGAACAGGCCGGACAAGAGCAACGCGCTCTTCACCTGCGCGCTGGCGATGGGCATGTCGTACTCGAACCCCGCGAGCCGCGTGCCGGCGGGGAGCGGCCCGATCTCGAGCGGCGCCGTGACGTCGTCGGCTCGCGACGGGTGCGGCGTGCCGGCGATGACCGCGCCGCGGGCGCGCAGCGGCCTGACGACGCGTCCCATCGGGCGGCGCGACAGCGACGCGTCGCCGATCAGGCGCGAGCGGAACGGCTGCGCCGCGAGCACGCCGCACATCAGGCGCATGGTCGTGCCGGAGTTGCCGCAGTCGAGATCGCCGACGGGCTCGGCGAGCCCGTCGAGCCCGACGCCGTGGACACGCACCACGCCCTGTCCGTCGTCCTCGATCTGGACGCCCAGCTTCTTGAACGCCTCCAGCGTCGAGACGTTGTCCTCGCCGTAGGAGAAGCGCCGGAGCTCGCACGTCCCCGCCGACAGCGCGGCGAGGATCAACGCGCGGTGGCTGATGCTCTTGTCGCTGGGAACGGGCACGCTGCCGCTGAGCGGGCGCGTCGCGGGGCGCACGACAAGCCGCGCCATGGCCGCTACTGCCCGACGCCCGGCGTGGTCGTGGCGTCGATCACGTGGGGTTGCGAAGGCACGCCCAGGTATGCCGCGCCCTTGTCGATGAGCGTGTCGAGCGCCTGTGCATCGAGCTCCGCGACGAACTGCGCGCTCGTGCCCTGGGGCTTGGCCTCGAGCTTCTGGAACGGCTGCGTGACGCCGATCAGGCTCATCAGGAACGCATAGCTCTTGAGCGTCTCGCGGAACTGCACGACGCTGGCCGCGCCCGCCTGCGCCGACGCCTCGGTGTCGTAGCTGAGGGTGCCCGCGACGTTCATGCCCGGCGGCTGGAAGTTGCAGAGCATGCGCGCTGTCTGCAGCCCTTGCAGGAACGGCAGCTGCTGCCGCGCCGAGTCGGTGATCGGCTGCGCGCGGAGATCGAAGCCGAGCACGATCGGCACGTTCGGCGTCTTCAGCAGATCCTCCATCCAATCGGGGATGCTACGCGTGACGCGGCCTTCCTTGATGCGGTCGAGCGCGCGCCGGATCCCGGTTTCGTCGCCGAGCAAGACCGTGTGCGCCGTGAGCACCGAGAAGCCGATGTTGCGCGCCGTGTACAAGGTACGCCCGGCGTAGCTGCTGGCGACCACCGGCACGCCGAGCGGCGTGTTCTGCGTGGTGCCGGCGGCCTGCTCGATCGCCTGCGGATTGAAGTTGCCGGTGGCGACCACGACCACGTTCGCGCCCGTCATGGAGTACACGCCGACTGCCAGGTGCGACAGATCGCGCTGCGGATCGAAGCCCGCGGACGGCGGCAGCGGCGTGTGGCTCTGCAGCACGCCCAGGAGCTTCTGGCCGAACTGCGAGGCGTACACCTGCTGCATGTCCACCACGGCCAGCCCGAACTCGCCGCCGGGCAGCAGCGCCAGCGGGTCCTTGTCGATGTCGGCCGCGGCTAGCTCCTTGCCCGCGCCGGTCGGCGTCACGACCTCGCTCTGGCCGTGGCACGCGACGATCGACAGCGCGCACAGAGCACGAGCGAGCAGCGCGAGCGAGCGAGCGAAGCGAGTAGAGGGCCCGGAGGGACGGAGGGCCCGGTCGGGACCGGTGAGCCACGCGCTTCCGCGCCGGGCCGGCATCAAGCCAGGACCTCCTGCAAGGCGGCGAGCAGCCGGTCGTTCTCCGCGGGCCGACCGACGGTGATGCGCAAGCTGGTCGCAAGCGGTCCGAGAGTCCGCACGATGACGCCCTTTCGCAGCAGCTTGTCGTAGACGTCGCGCGCGCTTCTGCCGACGTCCACGAACACGAAATTCGCCTGGCTCGGCACGACCTTGACGCCCGGCAGGTCGGCGAGCGCGACAAGCAGGCGCGCGCGCTGCGCCTTGTTCTCGCTGCGGCTGCGTTCCACGTGCTCCACGTCGTCGATCGCCGCGATCGCCGCCGCCTGCGCCGGCGCGTTGACGTTGAACGGCGCGCGAACGCGGTTCATGTAGCCGACCAGCTCCGCCGGACCCACGGCGTAGCCGACGCGCATCGCCGCCAGACCGTAGATCTTCGAGAACGTGCGCAGCGTCACCAGGCGCTCGCGGAGACCGCGCAGCTCCAGGCTGTCCGGGTAGTCCTCGGCGTCGGCGTACTCGATGTACGCCTCGTCCATCACCACGATCACCTGCGGCGGCAGATCGCGGAGCAGCCGCTCCAGCGCCCGGCGACCGACGTGGGTGCCGGTGGGGTTGTTCGGGTTGGCGACGAACAAGAGCCGCGTGCGGTCCGTCACCGCCGCGGCCATCGCCTCGAGGTCGTGGGTGTAGTCGCGGAGCGGAACCGCGGTGAACGGCGTGCCGTGGGCGAGCGAGGCGAGCCGGTAGACGACGAACGCCGGCTCGGCGAACACGATGTGGTCGGCCGGCGTGGTGAACGTGCGGACGAGCAGCTCGATCAGCTCGTTCGAGCCGTTGCCCTGGATCAGCTCGCCCATGTCGACGCCGTGGTGGGCGGCGAGCTTCTCGCGCAGGCGATACGCGGCGGCGTCGGGGTAGCGGTTCGCGTCGGCGAGCGCGGCGCGCGCCGCTTCCACCGCGCGTGGGCTCGGCCCGAGCGGGTTCTCGTTCGACGCGAGCTTGACGGCGTCCGTGACTCCGAGCTCGCGCGCGAGCTCCTCCACGGGCTTGCCCGCCTCGTACGGGCGCAGCGACTCGATACCGGGCGTGACCAGGGGCATGACCCGGCAAGCCTAGCGCGTCAGCTCTGCGTCTGGAACGATCCCAGCACCTTGAGGTACTTCGTCGAGCGCTTCACGGCTTCCAGAGCCGTGACGACCGGCCGATCCGTCACGTGCCCGCTGACCTCGACGTAGAAGACGTAGTCCCAGCTCTCCCCGCTGACGGGCCGGCTCTGGAGCTTCTTCAAGTTGATGCCGCGCTCGGCAAAGTGCCGGAGCACGTCGAACAGCGAGCCCGGCGTGTCGTCCACGCTGAACAGCAGGCACGTCGTATCCTGGCTGGAGCGGATCGCCGGGCGAGCGCTGGCGATGCCGTAGCGATACCTGAGGTCCGCCGCATCCCCGACGTTCTGGCGCACCACCTCGAGCCCGGCGGCCCTGCCGCACGCTTCGGGCACGATCGCCGCCGCGCCGTGGTCCTCGCTGACGAGCTGCGCCGCGACCGCCGGCGAGCGCACGTCGATCACGCTCACGCGCGGCAGCTCGCGATCGAGGAAGCGCTCGCACGACGCGTGGGCCGCGGCCGTCGCGTACAGCTTGTCGATGTCGGCCATGTTCGCCGTACGGCTCATTAAATCGTAGGTCGCCGGGAGCGCGCGCTCGGCCACCAGCACGAGCTCCGTCTGGGCGAGCGCGGTGATCGACGGCTGGACCAGCCCGTCCACCGACGACTCGAACGGGAACACGGCGTAGACCGCCCGCCCGCGCACGACCTCGTCGAGCGCTTCGGCTGCGGTCGGGCACTCCACGAAGATCGCCGCCGCGCCGAAATAGTCCCGCGCCATCTGATGCGTGAAGCCGGCCTCGGGCCCCAGATACGCGACGCGGACCGGCTGCTCGAGGGCGCGCGCCTCGGCCCGCACCACCGACAGCACGCGACGCAGGCTGTCGGCGGGCATGTCCCCACTCGACGTACCGACCAGCCGCGACAGCCACTCGCCCTCGTCGGTGTCGATCGAGTGCGACTCGCCTTCGAGGCGCGCCTGGATCTCGCGCGACAGCCGCGCGCGCGCGTCCAGGCTTTGCACGATCTCGCGATCGACGACGTCGATCTTCTCGCGAAGCTCGAGCGCGTCACGCTTGCGGTCCGACATTCCGAAGTCCTCTCTGTCCTGTCCGGGTCGGCACAGGACACGCCTGCCACCGGCAGAGAGCAAGCGCAGGCGATCGCTCGCGGCCCGCAGCGGGACGCGAGCCTACGACTCAGGCAGCGGCTTGCTTGTCCTTCTTCTTTGGCTTGGCGGACTTGTCCTTCGCCTCGCCCGTGCCGGAGCTGCCGCCGCTCGCCTCGCCGGCGCCGCTGCTGCTACCACCGTTCCCGCTGCCGCTGCTACCGCTGCCGCTGGGCTTGTCCGGGCTCTTGCCGCCGCGGCTGGAAGCGTAGCCGTCGGCGTACCAGCCGCCGCCCTTCAGGATGAATCCCGCGCCGCCCGAGATCTGGCGCTTCGCGGTATTCTTCCCGCATTTCGGGCACTTCTTGAGGGGGGCCGCGCTGATCGGCTGCTCGGCCTCCCACTCGTGATCACAGGACGAACACACGTACTCGTAGGTCATCGCTGGAAACTCCGCACCTTTTGCTAATGGGTCGAGGGCGGCCCGCTGTCAACAAGAACCGGGCCAAGCGCCCGCGCTCGCGCAATGGCTCGCGAAAATGTCGCGGCGTTGCGCCGTCGCGCCTGCCGGGACGCGCGGCGACGCAGCTCGGCCGAGCCGCGTCGGCGCCGGGCCGCCATCATCCGGCGCGGAGCCGGAGCCGCTCTACTCCGCGCTGCCGCACCCGGGGATACCGCGCCGGACCGGCATCTTCCGGTCTTCATGTCGATGCGGCGCGGTATCCCGCGGGTCGCCGCCGCAGCGCGCCGGGCCCAGCCTGCCGGCTCCGGTGTGTTCCCCGTTCGTTCACGAAGCCGGGCGGCCCACGCCCGGGGGGCGCGGGGCGGTGCGGGGGCGCGGGGCCCGCGCGGGACGCGGAAACAGCGGTGGGGACCGCGGATCCTCTTGTAAGCTTCCGTTCAGCGGTGTACGAGTGTCTAGTGATAGGACGTGACCATACATCACGTGTGGTGACGCTTGCCCGTTGCGGGTCTTTTTCTGCTGCTCGCGCTGCGTTCGCGCGGCGCGAGCGCTAGAGATCGGCTGCGCATCCGGGTGTCGAGGACAGGGTAGATGCACATCAAGAAGATCGAGATCGCCGGCTTCAAGTCCTTCGTGGACCGCACGGTGATCCACTTCGACCACGACGTGGTCGGCATCGTCGGCCCGAACGGCTGCGGGAAGTCCAACATCGTCGACGCGATCCGCTGGTGCATGGGCGAGCAGAGCGCGAAGCACCTGCGCGGCCGCGCGATGGAGGACGTGATCTTCAACGGCTCGGAGAGCCGCGGACCGCACGGCCTGGCGGAGGCGACGATCACCTTCGACAACAGCGACGCCGAGTACGCGGCCTCGCTGCCGCCGGAGTACCGCGACTACCCGGAGATCGCGGTGACGCGCCGGCTGTTCCGCGACGGCACCAGCGAGTACCTGATCAACAAGACGCAGGTGCGCCTGCGCGACGTGACGGAGTTGTTCCTCGGCACGGGCGTCGGCACCAAGGCCTACTCGATCGTGGAGCAAGGCCGCATCGGCCAGATCGTCAGCTCGCGTCCGGAAGATCGCCGCCTGTTCATCGAGGAAGCGGCGGGCATCACCAAGTACAAGACGCGGCGCAAGCAGGCCGAGCGCAAGATGGATCTCACGCGGCAGAACCTGCTGCGCGTGACCGACATCGTCACGGAGATCGACCGCACGCGGAATTCGCTCAAGCGCCAGGTCGCCAAGGCCGAGCGCTTCATCCAGTACCGGGGCGAGCTCGAGGATCTGGCGCTCCACGAGGCGTCGCATCGCCTGCTCGAGCTGATCGTCGTCGAGCGCGTGGAGCGCGAGGGGCACGCCAGCTCGGGAACCGATGCCGAGCAGTTCCGCGCGCGTCTCGGCGACGCCGAGACGGCCCTCGACGGGGCGCGCCAGGCCGCAGGCGTCATCGAGGCGCGCGCCGATCAGGCGTCGCGCGAGGCGTTCGAGGCCGACAACGAGGTCAGCTCGCTGCAGGCCGAGATCGAGCGCTCGCGGGATCGCCTCGGGCACCTGGCGGAGCGCCTGGGCAGCGATCAGACGGAGCACGACGACATCGTGGCGCGCATCGAGCAGCTCGACGGCGAGCGCGCCGATCTCGAGTCGCGCATCGCGGAGCTCGACTCGGACGAGCAGGCGCGCGTGGCCGACGCGGAGAGCGAGGACGAGGCCCTCGCCGGCCTTCGAGACGGCTCCACGCGGGCCAACGAGGAGCTGCTCGGCCTGCGCTCGACCGCCGCGGAGACCACCACACGCGCCGCGACCGCGGCCGCCCGTATCGACGGCCTGCGCCAGCGCATCGACGAGCTGCGCGCGCGGCGCGAGCGGCTGACCGCGGAACGCGACGGGCTGCTCGGCGAGGAGTCCACCCTCAGCGCCCGGCGCCACGCCCTGGAGCGCAGCGTCGCCGAGCTCGCCGAAGGCAAGCGTCTGACGGCCGCCGAGCGCGAGGCCCTCGACACCGAGTTGCACGGTCTGCGCGGGCGCCAGCTCGATAGCGAGCGCGCCGTGGACGCCGCCAAGAACGAGCTCGGACTGAAGCGGAACCGCCTGCGCGCGCTGGAAGATCTGCACCGGCGCCTGGAGGGCGTCGGCGCGGGCGTGCGCGCCCTGCTCTCGCGCGGCGATCCGGCGGTGATCGGCATGGTCGCCGATCGCATCGAGTCGCCGGAGGAGCTCACCGCGGCGTTCGTCGGTCTGCTCGGCGAGCGCTTGCAGTACGTCGTCGTCTCCGACGCGACGCGCGGCCTCGAGCTGCTCTCGGATCTTCGCAACTCGGCGCGCGGTCGCGCGCACATCGTGCCGTCGCGCCCGCGCTACGTCGCCGGCGGCGCGCGCCAGGCGGCGCTCGCCGATCCGGCGGCGCTGGGTCTCTTGTCCGAGCGCCTGCAATACGCGGCGGAGGACGAGGCGCTCGTGCGCGCTCTGGTCGGCGACGCCATCCTGGTGCGGAACGCCGAGGACGCGCTCGCGCTGGTCACGCGCTATGCCGACACCACGGCGGTGGCGCTCGACGGCACCGTCGCGCGCGACAACGGCGTCGTGAGCGGCGGCAGCGGCGACGACGTCGCGGCGGCCATGGTCGAACAGAAGCGCGAGATGCGCACGCTGGCGGAAGAGGTCGAGCGCCTGTCCGCCGAGGAGAGCCGGCTGGTCGCCGCGCACAACGCCCTGCGCGCACGCTTGGCGGAGGTCGGAACCGCCCTCGACCGCGCGCGCGAAGGCGCCCACGAGGGCGAGCTCGCGCACATGACCGCGGAGAAGGATCTGGCGCGGACCCAGAGCGAGCTCGAGCGCGCCGGGCAGCGCATGCGCACGCTCGACGTCGAGCTCGCGGAAATCGAGCAGAGCCTCCAGACGGCCGCCAGCGACGAGCAGTCGTCGCGCGAGGAGGTGGACGCGCTGTCGGCGCAGCTCGAGCACGTCCAGCACGAGCTCGCCCGCGCCGAGGAGCGCGCGGCCGAATGGAAGGAACGCGTCGAGGCCCAGGCCGCACTCGTGACCGAGCGCAAGGTGCGTCTGGCCCAGGTGCGCGAGCAGATCGAGTCCGCGCGCGCGTCCCACGAGCGCGTCGCGCAGTCGATCGCCGAGCTCGACACCCGCGCCACGCGGCTCGCCGCGGAGATGCTCGAGGCCGCGCAGGCCTACGGCGATACCGCGGCGCGCATCGTGCTTGCCCGCGAGGCCCGCGGCGTCGCCGCCGCCACGGCCTCCGAGGCGCACCACAAGCTCGAGGTCGCGCGCGCCGAGCTCGAGCAGGTCCGTCACTCGCTCGGCGAGCAGGAGGCGGGGCTCAAGTTGGTCCGCGACGAGCTGACCGTGCTCGACGAGCGCACGCGCAAGCACGAGATGGCGCTCCAGCGCATCGAGCTCGAGCGCGAGCACCTGCTGGCGAACGTTCGCGAGAAGTTCCGCGGCCTGCACCTGCCGAGCGTCGTCGGCACGTACCATGCGCGCCCCGCCCCCGATGCGGAGCATCGCCGGCGCATCGAGGAACTGACGCAACTGATCGACCGCATGGGTCCGGTGAACCTGGACGCCGGCGCGGAGTTCACCGACGCCGAGCGCCGCTTCCACGAGCTGAACGACCAGAAGGTCGACATCGAGAAGGCGCTGGACGACCTGGAGAAGGCGATCAAGCACATGGACCGCGAGTCCCGGCGTCGCTTCAAGGAGACGTTCGAGGCCGTCAACGAGCTGTTCAAGAAGACGTTCAGCAAGCTGTTCCGCGGCGGTCGCGCCGAGCTGATGCTCACGAACCCCGACGACCTGCTCGGCAGCGGCGTGGAGATCATCGCGCAGCCGCCTGGCAAGAAGCTCGGCAACATCGAGCTGATGAGCGGCGGCGAGAAGGCGCTCACCGCGGTGTCGCTGATCTTCGCGATCTTCCAGCACCGCCCCTCGCCTTTCTGCGTGCTCGACGAGGTCGACGCCCCGCTCGATGAGGCGAACGTGACTCGTTACAACGAGGCCATCCGCGGGATGACCGATCGCTCGCAGTTCATCCTGATCACGCACATCAAGAAGACGATGCAGACGGTGGACGTGCTCTACGGCGTCACCATGGGCGAGCCGGGCGTGTCGCGCCTCGTCAGCGTGAAGGTGAACGAGAACGCGATCGCGCGCAGCGACGCGCGCAGCCAGGCGCTGGGCGAGCACGCGCACGAGCCGGAGCACAGCACGCAGGTCGCGTAGGTCACGCGGAGTGACCGATCGGTCCGTCGCGTAGGGCCGAGCTACGTCGCCGGCGCATGGAAAACTACACGGCGCTTGACCGTTCGGGCAAGCGCCGTGGGGATGTGAGCTCCCCGCGCGGAGCACGCTCCACGCGGGGACACTGCGGGTCCGGCTAGCGCCGGCGACGCCGTCCGAGGACGACAGCCGCGCCGAGCAAGCCCACCAGCGCCAGCGACCCATCGCTGGAACCGCGCTGCTGACCCGGCATGCTGCAACTGCAGCCGCTGTCGTCGGCCGCGCCAGCCGGTGGCTTGTTGGTTCCGCCCGCCGCTCCGCCGGTTCCACCGGTTGCGCCGGTGCCGCCGGTTGCGCCGGTGCCGCCGGTGCCGCCGGTGCCGCCGGTGCCGCCGGTGCCGCCGGTGCCGCCGGTGCCGCCGGTGCCGCCCGTGCCGCCCGTGCCCGCGCTGCCGGCCGCGCCCGCGCTACCAGCCGCGCCCGCGCTGCCAGACGCACCCGCGCTGCCAGCCGCGCCCGCGCTACCAGCCGCGCCCGCGCTACCAGCCGCGCCCGCGCTACCAGCCGCGCCCGCGCTGCCAGCCGCGCCCGCGCTGCCAGCCGCGCCCGCGCTACCAGCCGCGCCCGCGCTGCCAGACGCGCCCGCGCTGCCAGCCATGCCGGCGCTACCGGCGGCTCCAGCCGCACCTGCGGCGCCCGCCGCACCGCCGTCCGGCGTGGGGCAGACGTTGTCGGCGCGCAGCGTCTGGGTCGTGGCGTCCACGAGCTCGAAGTGATCCGTGCACCAGACGCTCATCATGTTCGGATCGGCGTCGACCTCGCTCGGGACTGTGATCGGCGTCGGGCCGCTCGGGAAGCAGCTCACCGTGCCCTCGTAGGCCGCTTCGAGCGTCACGGTGTCGCTCGGATTGACGAAGGCGAGTCCGTCGGGACCGTTCTGGATCCAGCCGCTGGACCCCGAGGTCTCGCTTACATCGCAGGTGAACCCGCTCGTGCTGGCGTCGCAGATGTCCACGTAGCCGTCCGTCGGGATCGCTACGGTTGCGAGATCGATCGTGAGATAGGGATTGGTCGCGCCGCACGCGCCGTTCCACATCTGGATCTCTTTCAGCCCGCAGTCTCCCAGCGTGTCGCCGGCGCTGAAACCTGTGACCTTGAGCTCGATGAGCTCGCCCTTGTCGGCCAGGTGCTGGTCGTAGTCGAACTTCGTCCATTCGACGTGGCACGCGCTGTTGCTCGCGACTTCCACGGCTGCGCCGGTCGTGCCCACGCCCTCGGGCTTCGGGCTGCTCGTGGAGCAGCCGGCAGCTGCGCCAAGCGCGATGGCCGGAGCCACCAGAATCAAGGATCGCCAAAGGTTCGTTCTAGTCATCGTCATTGCCTCGCGATGGGCGACACGCGTACGTGCCGGGCTTGAAGATCAATGGGTGACGACGCCGTAGGACCACGACACCCCTTGCCTTGGAATAGCACCTCTCAGTGGAAATCGCGCGACGCATTCGCCAAGCGAGACCCATCCAGACGCTGCAGATCACGCACGATCAAATGAACCACCGGGATATCCGACTCTGACTGATCGGCCGGTTCTGCTCTCGTTGGAACTCCAGGTGCAACCTGCCGCTCCACTTCACCATGCGCGAGCAGCAGTACGGCGTGGCGCGCGATCAGGTGGAACTGCTCGAACACGCGTTGATAGACGATCAAGTTCGCATTTCCCGTCTCGTCCTCGAGCGTGATGAACACCACGCCGCTGGCCGTGCCCGGCTGCTGGCGGCACGTGACGAGCCCGGCTACGGTCACGCGCTCGCCCTTCTTCGCCTGCATCAACTGTTCGGCGGTGAGGACGCGCTGCTTGTCGAGGCGCGCGCGCAGGTGACGCATCGGGTGATCGTCCACGCTGAGCCCCTTGCGCCCGTAGTCGAGCAGGAGCTGCTCGGCCGGCCGCAGCCCGGGCAACGTCACCTGCGGCTCGCGCACGTCGAGCTTGTCGAACAAGCCGCCGGTACGGGGCGCGCGCGCCTTCCAGAGCGCGTAGCGCCGTCCGCGAACCAGCGGCTCGAGCGCGCCGGCTTCCGCGAGCGCCTCGATCTCGTCCTTCCTGAGGCGAGCGCGCCGCAATAGATCGTCGATGCTGGAAAACGCTTGCTCGGCGCGCGCGGCCTCGATGCGCCGCGCCGCCGCTTCGCCGAAGCCCTTGATCAGCCGGAAACCCAGCCGCAATGCACCGTCCTCGAGCGTAGAATCCCGGAAGCTGTCCGCGATGCTCACGTCGCGGACCTCGACGCCGTGGCGCTGGGCGTCCTGGATCAGGCTCGACGGCGAGTAGAAGCCCATGGGCTGCGCGTTCAGGAGCGAGCACGCGAACGCGGCCGGGTAGTGCGCCTTCTGCCAGGCCGACGCGTACACGAGCAGCGCGAAGGACGCGGCGTGCGACTCGGGAAAGCCGTACTCGCCGAAGCCCTTGATCTGCTCGAACAGCGCTTCGCCGAACTCCTGGCTGATGCCCTTGTCGGCGAAGCCGTCGAGCAGGCGCTGGCGATGACGCATCAGCTTGCCGGTCTTCTTCCATGCGGCCATGTCACGGCGCAGCTGATCGGCTTCACCGCCGCTGTAGCCCGCGCCCTCGATGGCGATCTGCATGACCTGCTCCTGGAAGAGCGGCACGCCGAGGGTACGCTCGAGGATCGGCCCGAGATCGGGGTGCGGCAACGTCACCGGTTCCTCGCCGTTCCGGCGGCGGAGATAGGGATGCACCATGCCGCCCTGGATCGGACCGGGGCGTACGATCGCCACTTCCACGACCAGATCGTAGAAACAACGCGGGCGCAGGCGCGGCAGCATGCTCATCTGCGCGCGGCTCTCGATCTGGAACACGCCCACGGTGTCGGCGCGGGAGATCATGGCGTACACACGTGGATCCTCCGGCGGGATGCGCGTGATCGCTTCCAGCGGATCGACGCCGGGATACAAGAGCCCGAGGCACTTGCGGATCGCCGTCAGCATGCCGAGCGCGAGCACGTCCACCTTGAAGAAGCCCAGGGCGTCGAGGTCGTCCTTGTCCCAGGGCACGACCGTGCGACCCTCCATGCGCGCGGGCTCGACCGGCGCGACCTCGTAGAGCGGATCGGCGCTGAGCACGAAGCCGCCGACATGGATCGACAGATGACGCGGGAAGCCCTCGAGCGCGCGGGCCAGCATCACCACCTGTCGCACGCGCGCGTCGCTGGTGTCGAAGCCGACCTCGGAAAGACGCTTGTCGCTCATCTCGCTCGAGTGCCAGTGCGTGATGGTGCCGCTCAGGCGATCCACCTGCTCCAGCGACAAGCCGAACACCTTGCCGACCTCGCGCAGCGCGCTCTTGCCGCGATAGCTGATGATCTCGCTGACCATGGCCGCGCGATCACGGCCATAGCGCGCGTACAGCTCCTGGATCACCTCTTCGCGCCGCTCGTGCTCGAAGTCGATGTCGATATCCGGGGGCTCGCTGCGCTCCGCGCTCATGAAGCGCTCGAACAAGAGATTCGAACGCGCGGGATCCACCGCCGTGATGCCGAGCACGTAGCAGACGGCGCTGTTGGCCGCGCTGCCGCGGCCCTGGCACAGGATGCGGCGCGCGCGGGCGATCTCCACGATCTCCCACGTGGACAGGAAATACGGCGCGACGCCGATCTTGGCGATGAGCGACAGCTCCTTGCCGATCTGCGCCGCCACGGCGGGCGGCGTGCCGCCGGGATAGCGCCGCGCCGCGCCCGCCAGCGTCAGGCGCCGGAGCTTGCCGTCCGCCGTCTCGCCCGGCGAGAGCTCGCAGGGAAAGCGATAGCGGAGCTCGCCCAGGTCGAAGCGGAGCCCGCTGGCGATCTCCGCGGTGCGCGCGACCCAGTCCGGGTGATCGGAGAACAGTCGCGCCATCTCCTGCGGCGAGCGCAGGCACGCCTCGGCGTTCGCGCCGAGCGCGGTACCGGCGCGGTCGAGCGTGGTGCCCTCCCGGATGCAGTGCACGACGTCCGCGAGCGCCTTGCGCGACGGGTGGTGGTAGAGCGGGCGTGCGCTCGCGACGACGGGCAGCGCGAAGCGACGCGCCGTGTCGAGAACCCAGGCATGTCGCTCGCGATCGAAGCCATCCTTGTGCCGGTGCGTCGCGATGGCCGCGCGGTCTGGCATCGCGTCTTTCAGTGTCGAGAGCAGCGCGTCCGGTGCGTCCGGCGCCGGTGCGACGGCATACAGGCCCGCGTTGTGCACCGCCAGGTGCTCGAGGGCGAGCGCGCTCTCGCCTTTCGGACGCCCGGCGTGGGAGAGCGTGAGCAGCCGGCACAGGTTGGTGTAGCCCGCGTGGTTCTCGACGAGCAGCGCGACCACGGGCAGCTCGGGGGGCTTGTCGCTCTTCTTCCGTTTCCTTGTGCCCAGATCCAGACTCAGCTCCGCGCCGACGATCACGCGCTCTCCGCTCTCCTTCGCCTGCATCCACGCGCGCACCGAACCATAGAGCCCGTCGCGATCGCACAGCGCGAGCGCATCGAGCCCGAGCTCCCTGGCGCGGAGGACCATCTCCTCCGGCCGCGACGCACCGCGGAGAAAGGAGAAATTGGAGCGGCCAAGAAGTTCCGCGAACACGGGAACAACTCCGGCTCAGTCGGCGATCGCGTGGACGAACCGCTTGCCGCTGTGTCGATCGACGTACGCCAGCACTTCAAGCCCGCCCTCCGCGCTCTCGAGCCAGAGCCGGAGATAGTCGCGGGCGACCGGGTGCGTCCACCACTCCACGTTGTCCAGGCGTCGCTCGAAAGCGACGCGCTTGATCGAGTAGAGACGCCGATCGATACCGAGCATCGCGCCTTCGCACAGCGGCGCGTCGACGGGAACCGGCGACGGCAGGATGCGCAGCGGCGCGCGCGGCGCGATTGTCATACCGGAGGCCTTGCGCGGCGCACGCTTCGTCTCGAGAGCCGGCACAAGCACGCTGCACAGCTCCGGACGATGCGAGTCCACCACCGCGAGCTTGCCGACCCGCTCCTTGCCGATGTCGGAGGCGAGCTCCGCCAGCAGCACCGGTAGCCCTTCGAGCCCCTTCGATCCCGCGAGCACGCCGCCAGACACGCGCGAGAGCTCGAGCTGGCGCGCGACGGCGCTGGTGATCGACGGCGCCTCCAGCCGGAGCCCGAGACTCGGCGCGGCGAGCTTGGTGCGATCGAGGCGCGACGCGACCACGCGCCGGATCTCTTCCTCGCGCCACAGTGGCGTCGCCAGGTCGAAGTGCAGGCGCAGCGTATCCGGCGCGCCGCGGAGCTCCGCGATCGATCGATCGCACTGGATCACGAGATCCAGCTCCTGCGCCGCCTCTCCGCGCCCGGCAAGCCGCGCCGACAGCCGCGACGCGAGCCCGCGCAATACGAACAAGAGCGGCTCCCGACCGTCGAGGGGTTCGTCCCAGCTCGCCTCCTCCACGAGCACGGCCGGCGGTGTATGCGGGGCGAGCGGCTCGTCGTCCCTGCCCTCGCACAGATCGAGCACCGTGCCAGCGCCGTCGCCGAGGCGCGACGCCGCGCTCGCGCGCGGGATGGCGCGGAGCTCCCCCACCGTGGTCACGCCGAGACGCACCAACCACGACGCGCGCTCGCTGTCGACGGGCAGCGCGACGACGGGCAACCGGGCCAGGAGCGCCGCCGTGCGCGCCGGCGGCACGACCAGCGGCGTGGCGTCGCGTGTTCCCCAGCGCGCGAACGCCTGCGCGAGCCGCGGCCCGCCGGAGATGGCGACGCGCACGCGATGCCCGAGCGCGCGCACCCGCGACGCGAGCTCAATCGCGAGCGCCGGCTCACCACCGGCCAGGTGTGCGCTCCCCGCGACGTCGACCCACACCGTGTCCGGCGCCTCGATCGCGACCGTCGCGCCGAACCCGAGCGCCACCTCCGCCACGCGCCCGAGCGCTTGCAGCACCTCCGCCCGCGACACGGCGCGCACCGCCAGGTTCGCGACCAGCGCCCGCGCCTCCGCGATGCTCTGCCCCTCGCACACGCCGAAACGCCGCGCACCGTCGCTCACCGCGGCGAGCCGGGCCGTGGGCTTGAGAGTGTGGTCGTCGTCTTCCTCTCTATTCGTGGGTCCCGCACTGGAAGCGCTCGCGCTACTCGCGCCGGGCTGCGCTCGACGATGGGGCTGGGTGGGATCCATGGATGGTAAAGCGCAAGATCCCCCTTCAACCAACACCACGGCGAACGGCGGCGCTTCGACTCCGGGATCTCGCGCCGCGCGCTTGCGCGAACGCTTTGCCGTCAACACCGGCACGCGCACGGCCGGCAGCGCGAGCTCGCACAAGAGCGCGGGGAGCGTCACCGCGGCGATGCGGCGTTGCATGGTCAATCCCTGCCCCTCGATGGGTCGGTGTGATCGACTGGAGCGACGTCGGGGACGTCGGGGATGGAGAGCGGTTCCGCGCCGGAGCGGCAATCCCTCCCGCTGCCCGGCGCTGTGCCCGGCCCTCTGCCCGGCGCGACATCACGCGATGCGACGGACATGGGGCTCGCTTTCCGGTCGCGTGGCGCGCGGCTTGGCGGGCCACGCGACGTGACGTACGGCGGCGACGCGACCGTGGCGGTGCTTGGCGACGCGCAGGGCCAGGCGATCGGGCGCGAGCCGCGCGAGCTCGACGCGCATCGCGACGGGCAGCGGCAGCGGACGGCGCGCGTCGCGATCCGTGACGAGCAATACCAGGCCCGACGTGCCCTCCACGGCGAGCGACAGCCGGCGCACGACGCGTGCCCAGCTGCCGAGCGCGACGTCCACGCTGGCGCCAGGGACGCCCACGGTGTCGATCACCACCACGGCGAAGGCCTGCGACTCCACCACCCGCGCCGTGACGCGCGCGAGCGCCTCGAGCGGTGGCCGCACCACGAGCAGGCGCTCGAGCTCGAGGCCCGCTTGCACGACGCCCGGCGCGTACAGGCTCGCCGCGGGATCGACGAAGGCACACCACGGGGGATCCCCGTGCAGACGTCCCTCTGCCTGGGCCGCGCGACACGCGCCGAGCGCGATACGCGTGCCGAGCGCCGCCCCGCCGGCAACCGCCAGCTCCACCACCGCGCCGCGGGGCAGGCCCCCGTCGGGCAGCACGGCGTCGAGCACCGGCTCGAGCGACAGGGCACCCACCTGGGCGGGCGCATTCGCGGCACCCAGGCCATGAACGACGCCCGGCGGGAGCTGGGCCAGGAGATGAGCCGGTAGAGCCATCGCGGATACTGAACATAATAACAGCTACTGGACCGGGCGCCAGGGGGCACCGTCAGGGCCCGGACAGGAAAGATCCGACCGGCGATTTCCGATAGGCTCCAGCCCATGGATTCCCGGCCCTGCCTCGCATGCACCGGCGCTGTCGCCGCGGCGGCCGTGCTGCTTGCGGTCACCAGTGCGGGGTGCGGCGCGGCGCCCCCCGGCCAGGCGAGCAGCGCCGCGGGCCCGGCGCCGATCAGCGCTGCGGCGCCCGATCAGGGCGCCAAGACCGCCGCCAACCCGTGGTCGGCCTGCTACGCGGACTTCAAGCCCACGGGCAACCCGCAGTCGGATCTCGCACGTCTGACCACGCTCTGCGGGCAACCGAGCGGGATGCAGCCGCTCACGCCGGTCACGACGGCGGAGCAGGCCGAGAAGCAACCCGTCGACCGCTACACGTTCTACGTGCCCAAGGCGGGCACCTGCTACCGCGTGTACGCCACCGGCGATCGCAACATCCACGATCTGGATCTGCTCGTGCGCGACAGCGCGGGCCAGGTGCTCGGCGGCGACATCACGCACGACACGTGGCCGATCGTCCCGCCGGAAGCGCCCCTGTGCATCGACCAACCCGGGCTCTACATGCTGGAGGTGAGCGTGTTCTCGGGTTCCGGGCGCTACGCCGTGCAGGTGTGGGGCAATCAAGGCAAACTGGCGAAGTGACCGCGTCGTTGGAACAGAAGCTCGACAGGCTCCGCGCGCTGCTCGGCGAGATGGGCTCGGTGCTCGTCTGCTACTCCGGCGGCATCGACAGCGCGTTCGTGCTGGCCGTCGCGACGGAGGAGCTCGGCGAGCGCGCCGTGGGCATGACCGCCGTGAGCCCGAGCTTGCCGGAGAGCGAGAAGGCCGACGCCGAACGCATCGCCCACGGCCTCGGCGCCGTGCACCGCTTCGTCGCGTCGAACGAGATCGAGCGCCCGGGCTACGTGGCGAACGACGCCGACCGCTGCTTTCACTGCAAGAGCGAGCTGTACGACATCGCCGAGGCGAAGCGCGCCGAGTGGCAGATCGCTTTCGTCGCCAACGGCACCAACACCGACGATCTCGGCGACTACCGTCCGGGTCTCGAAGCAGCGAAGCAGGCGCACGTCCGGAGCCCGTTGCTCGAAGCCGGTTTCTCCAAGGCCGACGTACGCGCCGCCGCCCAACAGATCGGCATGGACGTATGGGACAAGCCCGCCGCCGCGTGCCTGTCGAGTCGCATTCCCTACGGAACCAGCGTCACGCGCGAGCGCCTGGCCCAGATCGGCGGCTTCGAGGCGGACTTGAAGGCGCTCGGCTTCCGCCAGCTGCGCGTGCGCTGGCACGATCGGATCGCGCGCGTGGAGCTCGATCTCGCGGAGCTCGAGCGCATGCTCGAACCCGGCATGCGCGAGCGCGTGGTCGCGGCCGGCAAGCAGCACGGCTTCACCTACGTCACGCTCGATCTCGCCGGCTACCGCACGGGCTCGCACAACGAGGTGCTCGTGGGCCGCGCGCTGCGCGTGGTGTGACCGCCGCGCTCGTCGGCGCGCGTTACGCCCCAGATCCGCGGCCGATTGACCGGCCAATGCTTGACCGGTAGCCTGGTCGCGGAGGGTTCTCATGAAGCGTGCGATGCGCTCGGTGTTCGGGTGGAGCTTCGGGACCGCCAGCGTGTTCGCGCTGGTGGCGGCGTGCTCCGGAACCGGGGGTGGCGGCTCGGGCGTGGGCAGCGGCGGATCGAGCGGCGGCGCTTCCGGGTCGGGCGGCACCGCAGGCGTCGGGGGTACCGCGGGCAGCGCGGGCAGCGGCGCCACCGGCGGCTTCGGCGCGATCAGTGGCAGCGGCGGCAGCGGCGGCATCCCGGACGGTGGCGCGTGCAACGCCGTCACCGCCGCGGCCAAGCCCGCCGCAGCCAACGTGCTGATCGTCCTCGATCTGTCGGGCAGCATGAGCAACGTGATCCCCTTCCCGCTTGGCTCGCGCTGGCAGCTGACGCGCAACGCGTTCCTGCAGGTGCTGCCCGGACTACCCGCGGGACTGCGCATGGGGCTGGTGTACTTCGGACACCCGACGGGCACGCCGGGCTGCACCGCGAGCGACAACGGCTGCTGCACGCGCGACTCCAGCAATGGCGGACCGGACATCCCGATCCAGCCGCTCGACACCGCCCAGAAGACGTTCATCACGAACTGGATGAACGGCACATCGCCGAGCAACAACAACAACACGCCGACCCACGACGCGCTCCAGGGTGCCTACGACATCCTGACCAACAGCGGGCTCGACGGTAACGACTACGCGCTGCTGATCACGGACGGCGACGAGAACTGCGGCGCCTCCGCCAGCTCCACGGTGAAGCTCGCCGGCGACGCCACGAGCGCCACGCCGTCGATCAAGACCTTCGTCATCGGCAGCCCGGGCAGCGACGGCGCGCGCCAGTTGCTCAGCGACATCGCGAAGGCCGGGCAGACGCCGCGCACCCCGACCTGCGACGGCAGCCAGGGCAACACCTGTCACTACGACCTCAGCACCGCGAGCAACTTCCAGACGGAGCTGCAGACCGCGCTCGGTTCGATCCTCGGTCAGACCAGCTTGCCGTGCCAGTTCGACATCCCGAGCCAGGACGGCGGGGCCTTCGACGAGAACAAGGTGAACGTGAAGTACACGAACGGCGCCGGGTCGAGCGCCGACGTGCTCTTCGACGACGGTTGCCAGAGCGCCAGCGGTCAGGGCTGGCAATACTCGACGGACAAGAAGCAGATCCTCTTGTGTCAGGGCATCTGCGACGTCGTCAAACAGGATCCGAACGCCAAGATCGACATCCTGTTCGGTTGCCCGACGAAGCCGATCAACTGATCGGTCGAGGTCGTCCCGGCAGACGCGTTTCCGCGCCGGACCGACATCCAAAGCAGGATGCCGGAACGGCGCGGAAGCTCGCTGCTTGGCTCAGCGACCGCGCGGGCCGCGATCGCGACCGCCGCCACGACCGCCGTCGCGACCACCGCGGCCGCCACCGTCGCGACCGCGACCGCCGCTGCGCTGGGGCGGTCCCGCTTCGCGCGCCTTGGCGATGCGCTCGCGCGCCATCTCGCCTTCGACGCCCTCGGGGAACGGCAACAGCTCCCGACGCGTGAGGCGCGTCTTGCCCTCGCGGTCGACGCTGATCACCTTCACCTCGACCTCGTCGCCCTCGCTCAGGACGTCCCCGACGCTCTCCACGCGCTCGTGGGCGATCTCGGAGACGTGCAAGAGCGCCTCGTTGCCCGGCAGGATCTCGACGAACGCGCCGAAGTCGACGATGCGCTTGACTGTGCCCTTGTAGGTCTTGCCGACCTCGGGCTCGGCGACCAGGCCCTCGATGATGGCGAGAGCGCGCTGCACGGCATCCGAGTCCGAGCTCGCGATGGCGACCGTGCCGTCGTCCTCGACATCCACGCTGCAGCCCGTCTGCTCGACGATGCCCTTGATGGTCTTGCCACCGGGCCCGATGATGATGCGGATCTGGTCCGGCTTGACCTTGACCGTGGTGATGCGCGGCGCCCAGCGGTTGATCTCCTCGCGCGGCTCGCGAAGCGTCTCCAGCATCTTGCCGAGGATGTGCAGGCGGCCCTCGCGCGCCTGATCGAGCGCGCGCTCGAGGATCGCGCGGTCGAGGCCGGCGATCTTGATGTCCATCTGGATGGCGGTGATGCCCTTGTCGGTGCCGCACACCTTGAAGTCCATGTCGCCGAGGTGATCCTCGTCGCCGAGGATGTCGCTCAGGATCGCGACCTTGTCGCCCTCGGCGATCAGGCCCATGGCGATACCCGCGACCGGTCGCTTGAGCGGCACGCCGCAGTCCATGAGGCTCAGCGTCCCGCCGCACACGCTCGCCATCGAGCTCGAGCCGTTCGACTCGAGGACCTCGCTGACGATGCGCATGGTGTACGGGAACTTGTCGTGGTCGGGCAGCAGGCGCACGAGCGCGCGCTCTGCCAGCGCTCCGTGGCCGATCTCGCGACGGCCCGGGCCGCGCAGCGGCTTGGTCTCGCCGGTGGAGAAGGGCGGGAAGTTGTAGTGCAGCATGAAGCGCCGCCAGCTCTCGCCGATCAGCGCGTCGATCTTCTGCTCGTCGCTGGCCGTGCCGAGGGTGGTCGTCACGATGGCCTGCGTCTCGCCGCGCTGGAACAGCGCCGAGCCGTGGGTGCGCGGCAGCACGCCGACCTCGCACGCGATCGGACGGATCGTCTTCTCGTCGCGGCCGTCGATGCGCTTGCGCTCGTTCAGGACCATGTCGCGAACGACGTGGTACTTGCGCTCCTCGAACTCGTTCTTGACGAGCTTCTCGACGCTGGCCCATTTCTCCGCACCGAGCTCGGCGGAGAGGGTCGCGGCGATCTCCTTCTTCAGCGCGCTGTAGCCGTCGTAGCGCTGCTTCTTGTCCTTGACGACGCAGGCGACCTTGAGCTTGCCGTCGGCGAGCTCGGCGACGCGCTTGGCGATCGCCGGGTCGATCTTCGTCACCGAGAACTCGCGCTTCGGCTTGCCGACCGCGGCGCGCATCTTCTCGATCAGCTCGATGACGGGCTGACCGCTCTTGTGCGCGAACATCAGGGCGTCGATGATCTCGGCCTCGCTCGCCTCGGCGGCGCCGCCCTCGACCATCACGATGGCGGTCTTGCTGACAGCGACGACCAGGTCGATGTCCGCCTTCTCGCTCTGCTCGAAGGTCGGGTACGCGACCAGCTCGCCGTCCACGCGCGCCACGCGGATGCCGCAGATCGGCCCGTCCCACGGAATGTCGGAGATGGCCAGCGCCGCGCTCGCGCCGGTCAGCGCCAGCATGTCGGTGGGATTGACCTTGTCCGCGCTCATCACGGTCGCGATGATCTGCGTGTCCTTGCGGTAGCCCTCCGGGAAGAGCGGGCGCAGCGGCCTGTCCATGATGCGGCAGGTCAGGATCTCGGTGTCGCGCAGGCGCCCCTCGCGCTTGAAGAAGCCACCGGGGATCTTGCCCGCGGCGTAGGTCTTCTCCTGGTACTCGCAAGTGAGCGGGAAGAAGTCGAGGCCAGGCCGCTCCTCTGTGGAAGTGGCGGTGACGAGAACGACGCTCTCGCCGTAGGTGACGAGGACAGCGCCGTGCGCTTGCTTGGCCAGACGACCGGTCTCGAAGGTGAGCGGACGACCGCCCACCATGACGGATTCACGTACGAACATTGCTGAAGCGCCCCCTTGGCGCACTGTGCCGCTGCGTGCGGCTGACGCCGGTGTCGAGAAACCTCGCTTCAGCCTCGGTTCGCGGACGCGAGCGCGTCGCGTCCACGAATCGAAGTTGAAGCGACGAGGTCCCCGGGCCGGATGGAGGAGATGCCCGGCCGCTTACTTCCGCAGATTCAGTGCGGAAACGACCTTGCGGTAGCGCTCGACGTCCGAGCGCTTGAGGTAGTCGAGGAGCCGCCTCCGCCGACCGACGAGCTTGAGCAGCCCGCGGCGGGAGTGGTGGTCCTTCTTGTGGGTCTTGAAGTGACCCGTGAGGTATTCGATTCGGCTCGAGAGCAGCGCGATCTGCACCTCCGGTGACCCCGTGTCGGAGTCGTGGAGCTTGTAGGTCGCGATAACCTGCTGTTTCGCCTCGGTGAGTAGCGGCATCTTGGTTTCTGTCCCTGAAAAGCCCGCGGAGTATACGCAGGGCGCTCCCCCGGTCAACCACGGGCCGCTCACCGCGGTCGCGTCGACCGGCATGGATCGGGTCATGTGGGTTGGTCCGGCGCGGAATTCCCCGGCCCGCCTCGGCGCCGCGCCAGCATTTCCAGCCGACAACCTGCTGTTTCGTCGCGAGCCGCGCGGCCCAGCCCGGGGCGCCACGCGCGCCCCCCGGGCGACGTCGCCCGCAGTCACGGCATGGTCGTGGCGCCCGAGCCGAGCGGGTCCGGGGCGACGGCGCTCCGCGTCGGAGCGTGGCGTCGCGTCCGCGATGGCCGCACCGACACGGTCTTCCGGCAATCGTGCAGCTCGTACGTCGTCATGTTGCCGCCGCTCGAGATGTCCAGCATGCATCGCGTGACGATCAGCTGCCCGCGCCGGCCGTAGTGCACATCGGTGACGAGCGGCCCGAGCGTGCCACCGCAGGCGCTCGTCAAGGCTGCTGCAACGAGCAGCGCGGTTCCGCGCCGGACCGACATCCCCTCCCCCCGGCGAAGCTCAGAAGCGGGCCTGTACCGAGATGCCCGCACCGATGAAGTCCGGGCTCAGGAAGCGGCGCTGCAACACCGTGCCGGTCGGATCGAGCTCGAGGCGCGTGGCGTTGTTGTCGCGCCGGTACTGCAACCACGCCACGGTGGAGAGCATGCGGGACAGATCCCATTTCAGGCTGGCCCGCGCCTGGATGATCGGCACGCGCGCGTCGCCCGCGGGCAAGAACGCGAGATCGCCCTGCTGGCGCACCACGATGGTGCGCGACGTGTCGTTGCCGAACGCGTCCACCGACTCGCTACGGAACGTCGCCGGCAGCTGCAAGCCGCCGCCGATGCCGGGCGTGAGCCGCAGCGACTCGATGTAGTAGTCGGCCGCCAACGCGAAGAACATCTCGTCCTGGGTCTTGGCGTCCTTCGGCAGCGTCTGGAACGGGATGAAGCTCGGCTGGTTGCGGAGCACGAACGGAAGATCGCGATAGATGGCGCTCAGCGTCGCGCTCAGGTAGCCGATCTTGACGTTGGCCTGCGCCGCCGCGGCGCGCGCCGGCTGGATCGCGGTCTTGCCCGCAGCGTCGAAGTCCTTCAGGTTCTGCAGGAGCTGCGTGCCCTCGAGCGAGACGGCCCAGGTCACCTTGCCGGGGGTGTACTCCTCGGCGGCGAACTGCTTCATCGGCGCGTTCGGGTCGTTGCGGTAGAGCGCGAAGTCGACCGACCGCGGCACCGGCATGCCGTCGTGAACGACGATGCGGCCGGAATAGCCGTAGGTGTAGATGCGCTTGCCGATCACGTCGGCGTCCTCGAACCGGCCCTGCTGGAAGTAGCCGGTACCGGCGTCGACGCGCAGGTGGTCCATGATGTCCACGCCGCCGCCGCCGAGGAAGCCGTAGTTGGTCTCGGCGACGCGCACGGTGTCGGTGGACGAGCCTTCGCCGGAGGTGTTGTCGACGATGCGCTGCTGGACCTCGACGATGCTCGCCGTCTTGAAGCCGGCGAACAGATACCAGCCCTTGCCGTCGTACTGGGCCTTGAGGCCCGGCGAGCTGCCCTGCAGGCGCGGGAAGATCGACTGGTTGATGCGGGCGTTCGTGCCGCCCCAGGAGATATCGTACAGGTAGCCCAGCCGGAAGCGATCGGTGTCGATGGGATAGAAGGTCATGCCCAGGCCTTCGGGCGCCTTCTTCGTCCCCGCCATCCGGTAGAACAGCCGGATGTACGTGCCCGCGTCCTCGAACGCCGCGTTCACGTTGTTCGACTGGCTGGCGAGCTGCGACAGATCGACGCGCAGCACCAGCGCCGCCTCGGTGTCGAGGCGCGGCCAGTAGCCCGGCATGTGGTTATACAGCACCAGCTGCGTGAGGTTCTCGCGACCGCTGAAGCGCGAGTTCAAGCTGTCGAAGAACAGCCGGTACTGCGGGCGATCGCCGACGTTGGCGTTCGGCGAAAGCGGCAGCGCGTCGCCGGTCTGATGCTTGAAATCGTCGTCGCCGAACGTCCACGTCAGGCGCGTGTCCATGAAGTCGCTGTGCGCCGCCGCGTGCGACTGCGCCTCCGGACCCTGGGCGGCGCTGAGCGCGGTCGAGGGCGCGGGCGGCAGAGCCTCGTCGGCCGCCGGCGCGGCAGCCGCCGCGGGCGCTGTGGCTACCGGCGTCGCCGGGGCGGCGGCCGCGACGGGTGGCTCGGCGGGCGCGGGCGCCGGCTCTGCGGCGGGCGCCGGAGCCGGTTCGGCGCGGGCGCGGGCGCCGGAGCCGGCGCGGGCGCCGGGAGCCGGCGGCGCGTCGCCGGCGGGCTGGGCACCGGCCGGCGCGGCGGCCAGCGCCAGCGCCGCCACGGCGAGCAGCCCCAGAAGGCGGCCTTCAGTTCGTCGCTTCGTTCGGATCATTGATCGTCCTTGGGGAGACGCAGGCGGTGTCGGAGCCCACGGGAGCTTTCGGACCGTTCTGGCAAGCGGCCTGCGAGCTGTCGTCGCAGACAAGATCGTCGGGGCAGCGGGTCTCGATCGTCCAGTTGAGGCTGCCGCCGCTGAAGTTGCGCAGCGTGCCGGTCACGAACGCGAGCTTCTTGCCGCGCATGCGTCGGCGGATCGAACTCCGGAATCGTGCCCGTATTGAGCTGGATCGGCTCGCCGGTCGACAACCGTACGAGGAAATTGCCGCGCGCCACGTACTGCGACCACTCGGCGCACTCGGAATTCGGCGCTGCAGGCATTCGCGCACGAGCCCTCGGCGCTTCCCGTCGTGAAGTCGATCGTGCCCGAGCCGTCGAAGTCGCAGTTCGACCGCGTCGGACCGAAGCTGTTGTTGGTCGCGAGATCGGGGCCGAAGAATTGTCCGACGGTCACGTCCTCGACGCGCACGAGCGCCGCCTCGTGCCCCTCGAGCTTCGCCGGGACGTTGATGTTGGTGGTGTCGATGATCCACGGCATCCGGCACCAGGCAGGGTCCGTCGTTCTGGCCGTTCTTGTCGGGGAACACCCACGGATGCACCTCGTAGGACGGGAACGACAGCTCCGTGAAGCCGAAGAAGTCGGCGGCGGTGCCCGAGAGCTGCGTCACGCGATCGCACACGCGTACGCCGCCGGGCGTGCTGAACGTGAACGCGAACACGTGGTTGTAGCCGTCTGGATCGGTCTGTCCGTGACGTCGGTCGCATAGAAGCCGTCGGAAGCGATGCGCGTCACGATGACCTCGGCGGGATCGGCGGTCATCGCCTGGACGCCTTCCTCCGGATACGGCGTGGTCGCGCCGTGTCCCTGGATGTCGGAGAGGCGCGGAAGCGCGAAGTTGACGGGAGGCGAGACGCCCGCGGCGAAGTTGCCGGACGTCTCCGTGTCGTCGTTGGCGAACGCGCAGCCCGGGTCCACCGGGTAGTCGACGAGCCCGTCGCCGTCGTTGTCCTTGCCGTCGGAGCAGGCCGGCGGCTTGAACGGATCCGGCGGGACGTAGCCGATATCTTCGACCCAGAGCCGCAGTCGGGCCGCGCACCTGGTCGAGCACCACGTGGACGCCCTTCGCGACGCCGTCCTTCATGCAAGCGCGTTGCGGCCCGTGGCTCCCGGACCGGTGACGCTCACCACGCGCCCGGGCTCGGCACGAGACGCGCACGAAGCCCTGGAACGTCGTGTCGACGGCGCCGTCGGCCTTGCGCGGCCTCGATGTCCGCGACCACTTCCACGCGACCGTCGGTCGGGATCGGCAGCGGCGGGTCGGTCGCGCCGGGCGTCGGCGTGCCGTCGGCGAGCTGCACCGTCACCTTCATGCGCTCGGTGCGCGCAGGCAGCTTGACGTCGGCCGTACATGCGCGGGAGCAGCGCGGCCATCACCGCCGCCGACGCCGATCGGGATACCGCGCCTCATTGGCCCACCATGAACAAGCGATCATCGGAGAAGTTGCCGATGTTCGCGGTCGACGCACGCCAGGAACTTGCACTGCTCGCCGGCCAACTCGCAGGCCGTCGCCTTGGTGGTGCAGGCGGCCAGGTTCTTCGCGCTGCGCGGGTCGGCGCAGCGGTTGCGGTGGTAGTCCGCGACGTCCTGACGACAGCTGGCGAGAACGCAGCGGCCGTCGCCGGCGCATTTGCCGCTCGAGCTGCAGGTGCCGTCGGCCGCCTGCTTCGAGTCCTGCGGGCACGCGCAGACGTAGCCGCTGCCGGTCGCCGAGCAGTCCGCGTCGGTGCTGCACGCCGCCAGACCGTCGGAGGTCTTGTTGTCGGCGGACCAGCCGCACGGCTTGCCGCCGCGAACCCAGTCGACCAGCGCATCACGCTGCTGGATCTGGGTGTCGAACTGCGTGGTGTTGCTTCTTGAGAACGGTGAAGCCGCTGCCGCCGCCGGCCAGGTAGTCGCTCGTGGCGAGCTCGTAGGAAGCCGTGGGATCGATCTCGAGCAGGCAGCGGCCCTTGCCGTCGGCGTCGAGGTGACCGAGATCGCACGCGTTCTCCTGGTCGCCGCAGTCGGCGTCGGAGCCGCAGGGCGTCGTCGGACGAACCGACGTAGATGTGCTCGGCGCAAGGCTGCGGAACGCATTTCCCGCCGCTGCACTCGCCCGACAGGCACTGCGAGCCCGAGGTGCACGCCGGCGACGCGTCGGGCCGGGTGCAGGTCGCGCAGTTCAGCACCACGCGCGCGCCGGAGATCTGGGCCTGGCTGACGCAGCCGCGGCCAGCGGAGCGGCGCGCGACGAAGTCGAACATCTCCTGCACCTCGACGCCCGACAGCTGCATCTTGGTGATCGCGTTGTCGAACGGGAAGATGTTGAACATCTCCTCGATCGTCACCGGGCCCGGCACCATGTCCGTGCGGATGCCGGTGGTGTTCGTCAGCGAGAAGTCCGTCTGCACGCCGAGGCGGCGCTGCATCGCGGTCGCGATCATGTTGCCGAGCGGCGAATCGCCGCCGGCGGTCCCGAAGCGCCTCGAGCCGTCCGGCGCGTAGCCGACCAGCAGATCGAGGTCGACCAGCAGGTCCATCGAGTTCTTGTAGGGCTCGAGCAGCTCGCTGACGGCGCGATCCTCCGGCACGTCGGCGGTGACCGGGATCAGCTTGTACTGGTGGCTGATCACCTCGAATCCGTTGACCGGGTCGTAGCAGCGCTCCTTGCTGTCGGCGGTGCACGGCGGGGCAGGTCCGCCGGATCGTTGCTGGCGATCAGATCCAGGCGGCCGACGTACTTCGCGAACGCGCCGGAGTGCGCGAGGATCACCGTGCGCGGGCTGCAGTATCGGCGCGCGCCTGGCGTTGCCGTCCGAGTCGCGGAGCGAGATGTAGTGACGGCCCTGGCTCGTCGACGCTGTCGCAGTCGTCGACGACCTTCGGGGGCTGGAGCACGATGTGGTTGTGACCGCCGAGCACGACGTCGATGCCGGTGGTGCCGCGGATCATCGCCTCGTCGGCGTTCAGGCCGAGGTGGCTCACGACCACGACGAGATCGCACATCGGACGAATCAGGTCCGCGTACGCCTGCGCCGTGTCGATCGTCTCGAGCGGAGTGACGCCGAGGCGGCTCGGGCGCTCGTACAGCGAGCTCAAGCTCGACAGGTTGCCCATGCCGATGACGCCGACCTTGAGCCCACGGACGTTGATGATCGGTGAACGGCTTGAGGATGTTGTCGAGCTCGGGCTGGCCGAGCACTGCCATGTCCTCGAGCTTGTAGTTCGCGGCCAGGACCGGGAACGTCGCCCACTTCTGGTCCTGCGTGCGCACGTTGAGCGCGCCGCGATCGAACTCGTGGTTCGCGATGACCTGCGCGTCCGTCCCCATCATGCTGAGGGTGCGGGTCTCGGCCTCGCCGCTGAAGAAGTTGAAGATCGGCGCGCCCTGGAAGCAGTCGCCGCCGTCGAGGTGCAGCACGCGGTCGGCCTGCGCGCGTTCGCGATCCAGGATGTACGCGACCCGCGCGGCGCCGCCGACGGTGGCGACGGAGCCCGCCGCGCCGAGGCCGAGGGCGGCGTCCGACTGCGAGATCAACAGCTGGTACGGGAACAGCCGCGAGTGGATGTCCGCGGTGTGCAGCAGCGTGAGCTTGGTCTGCCCCTTGAGCCGCGGATCGGACGGAGGTTGGCCAGGGCAGCCCGGAAGGCTGGCCAGCGACACTGCGATCGCTGCGGCGGGCGCGAGCAGCGCCATGACTCGCCGGAACATTGACCGACGCGTCTAGCGCGAGACGGCACGCGCGGAAAGGGCGGACCGCACTCGACCTGCCCTGCACGTGGCAGTCGCATGACGCATGCGGGAGCCGCAGGTGATGGCCGGCCGAATGGCCGCCACGTCCAGCGGGTCACGCGACCGGTGCGTCGATGTCGAGCAGGTCCGACAGCAGGGGCGCGAAATGCTCGGCCACGCGCAGCTGGACCTCCTCGGAGGAGACCGCGTCGAAGACCTCCGCCGCGGCGGCCTCGGCGTCGGCCAGGGACACGCGCCCGATCGCCTCCTTCACGCCGGGGATCGCCGAGGCCTCCATGCTGAGCTCCCGGAGCCCCATGCCGACCAGCAGCACGGCGGCGAGCGGGTCGCTGGCCATCGCCCCGCACACCGACACGTCGCGCCCGCGACGCCGCCCGGCCTCCACCACGCCGCGAATCAGCCTGAGAATCGCCGGATCGAACGGCGAGGCGAGATACGCCAGCTCGCGGCTCGTCCGGTCCACGGCCAGGGCGTACTGCACCAGGTCGTTCGTGCCGATGCTCATGAACGCCGCCTCGCGCGCGATCTCGTCGGCCATGATCGCCGCGGAAGGGACCTCGATCATGACGCCGAGGACGATCTCGGACGCGCGCGCCTGACCGGCGGCGTCCACGTCCCGGCACGCCTGGTCGAGCAAATCGCGCACCGCCCTGAGCTCCCGCACGCTCGAGATCATCGGCACCATGATGCGCAGGTTCCCGAACGCCGAGGCGCGCACCATGGCGCGGAGCTGCGTCAGGAACAGCTCCGGCCGCGAGAGCCCGAGGCGCACCGCCCTGAGCCCCAGGGCGGGGTTCATCTCCGCCGGCACCTGGAACGCCGACACGAACTTGTCACCGCCAATGTCGAAGGTGCGCAGCGTGACTTGCATCGGCGACATGGTCTGCATCACGCGCTTGTAGGTCTCGAACTGCTCGTCCTCGTCGGGCGGCTCGGCGCGGTCGACGTACAGGAACTCCGTGCGGTAGAGGCCGATGCCCTGGGCGCCGAGCTCGATGGCGATGCCGGCCTCCGTCGGCAGCTCGATATTGGCGCGGAGCTGCACCGGCACGCCGCAGCGCGTCGCCGCCGGGCGGTCGCGAACCTCCCGCAGCTTGAGCGCGACAGCCTTGTAGCGCTCGGCGCGCGCCGTGGCCCGGGCGATCTGCTCGTCGGTCGGGTTGATCGTCACCCGGCCGCGGATGGCGTCGACGATCAGCTTGTCGCCGGTCGCGACCTTGGCGAGCAGGTCGCGAACGCCCACCACCGCGGGAATTTCCAGGGCGCGCGCGAGGATCGCCGTGTGGCTGGTGCGGGTGCCGACCTCCATCACCATCGCGAGGACCTTGGCGCGGTTCAGGCCCGCCGGTCTCGGCCGGCGACATGTCGTGGGCGACGATGATTCCGGGCTCTTCGAAGTCCGGCAGCGACAGCGTGTGCTGGCGGCCCGAGAGCGCACGCACGATGCGATCGCCGACGAACTCGAAGTCGTGGCTGCGCTCGGCGAGATACGGATCGCGCGCGGAACGGAGCTGCTCGGCCATGGCGTGCACCGCGCTGTCCACCGCCCACTCCGCGCACTGGCGATCGATGCGCACGCGACGCTCGACGTCCTCGCGCAGCGTCTCGTCCTCGAGCATCATGATGTACGCCTCGAGGATCGACGATTCCGCGCGCGTGGCGCTCGTGCGGATGCGCTCGGCCACGTGCCGGAGGCCTTGCGCCGCGATTCCGACGGCGCGCCCGAAGCGCTCCATCTCCTCGTCGCACTTGTGCTTGGGGATGCGGCGGCGCATCACGCCCGCCTGTCGCGTGTCGACGACGGCGGCGCGGCCGATGATCACGCCGGCGGAGCCGGCGATGCCTTCGAGCACGACGGCGGGCTGCCGCTCCGACGAGGTCGGCGGCAGGGATCGGTTCGCGTCGTCGCTCTCGGCCACGCGATCACTCTCCTTCGCCGAAGCGATCCTTGATCAGCTCGCCGATGCGCGTCACGGCCAGCTCCGCGTCGGCTCCCCGCGCCTCGACCTCGAGCTCCGTACCCATCGAACCGCACAGCAAGAGCACGCCCATCACGCTCTTCGCGTTGGCCGCCTGGCCCTCCCGGCTCACGACGATCTCGCACGGGAAGCTCGACGCGAGCTGCACCAACTTGCTCGCGGCGCGGGCGTGCAGCCCGAGCTTGTTGCAGACCACGAATGTGCCTCGCGCGACACTCAAAGCGTACCCCCTCCCCCCCGAGGCCCGCCACCGATGAAGTCGGGCTCGGTCTGTCTCCCTTCCAGCGTAACGCGCTCGATATCGCGATGCACCACGTCGACCTCCAACCCCAGCTTCTCGCCGAGTTGATCCGCGAGGTGCTCGGCCACCACCACCGAGCGGTGTCGCCCGCCGGTGCAGCCGATGCCGACGGTCAGGTAGCTCTTTCCCTCGCGCTCGTAGCGCGGCAGACAGAACTCGAGCAGCTCGCCGGCGCGCGCGAGGAACGCCAGCGTGTCCGCGTCGCCGAGCACGTACTCGCGCACCGCCGGCGCGGTTCCCGGGAACTCGCGCAGCGACGGGACGAAGTGGGGATTCTTCAAGAAGCGAACGTCGAGCACGACGTCGGCATCCACCGGCGTGCCGTACTTGAAGCCGAACGAGACGAAGCGCGTGCGCATGCGCGGCAGCTCGCCGGCGCCCGGTCCGAACTCCCCGACGATGCGCCGACGCAAGGCGTGGACGTCGAGGCCGGTCGTGTCGATGACGAGCGTAGCCCTCGCGCGCAGCGACGCGAGCCGCTCGCGCTCGATGCCGATGCCGTCGAGCACGGCGTTCGCCGCGCCCTCGCTGCCGGGCTCGAACGAAGTGGACAGCGGATGAGGGCGACGCGTGCTGCTGAAACGCCGCAGCAGCGCCTCGTCGGCCGCGTCGAGGAAGAGCACCGCGAGCTCGCGCCCGGGGCCGGCCGACACCGCGTCCATGACCTCGGTCGCGTGGTCGAGGAACGAGCGGACCCGGACGTCGATGCCGAGCGCGACGCGGGCGACGCCGCCGCTCTCGCACGCGGCCAGCGTGGGCAGGACGACGGACGTCGGCAGGTTGTCGACGCAGAAGAAGCCGAGGTCCTCGAGCGCGTGCAGCGCCGTCGATTTGCCGGCCCCGCTCAGGCCGGTCACGACCACGACCAGGGTACGCCCCTCGGTCATCGTCGCTTCTCGGGCCCCACCGGCGGTGGTGCCGAGCTCTCGTTCGCCAGACGGGCGGCGGAACGCTCCGCTCGGCGACCGCCGCGGCGCCACCGGGGCGTCGCTCGGCATGAGCCCGGCCTCGATGCGTTGCACGAACTCGCGGGCGGGGTTGCGGCCGGCCTGCCGGAGCAGGTCATTGCGTGCGGCGATCTCGATAATCGAGCTCATGTTGCGTCCGGGACGCACCGGCAGGCACACCTCGCGGATCGGCACGCCCAGGATCTCGCGATGACGATCGTCCATGCCGATCCGGTCGAACGCGCCGTCGCCCTGCCAGAGATCGAGCTGCACGACCAGGTCGATACGCTTGCGCTCGCGGATCGCGGTGACGCCGTACAGATCCTTGATGTTCAGGATGCCCAGCCCCCGCACCTCGATGTGGTAGCGGAGCAGCGGCGCTGGCTGCCCGAACACCATGCCCGGAGGCCGGTAGTCGCACTCGATCACGTCGTCGGCGACCAGCCGGTGGCCGCGCATGACGAGGTCGAGCGCGCACTCGCTCTTGCCGATCCCGCTCTTGCCGAGCAGCAGCACGCCGACCTCGTAGACGTCGACGAGCACGCCGTGGATGCGCGAGCGGGGCGCGAGCCGCTCGTCGAGCACGGTGTGCAGCGCCGTGATCGCCGAGCTCGACCGCTCGGCGCATACGACCAGCGGCGTGCCCGCACGCTCGGCCTCCTCGGAGAACGGTCGCGGCGGATCCACGCCGCGGGTCACGATCACGCACGCGAGCCCGAGCGAGAACAGGTTCTCGGCCGCTCGCGCCTGCTCCTCGACGGGCAGATGCTCGGCGTAGCTCATCTCCGTCTCGCCCAGGATCTGGATTCGCGTCGGCACGATGCCGTGCAGATGCCCGACCATGGCCAACCCGGACTTCTGGATGCGCGGGTGCATGATGTCGCGCTCGAGTCCCGACGCGCCGGCGACCAGCCGCACGTTCAGCTCCAGCGCCGGATCGTCGAGCAGGGCGCGGACGCTGATCTTGAGGGCACCGCTTTGAGGAGGGTCGTAGACCGTCATGCGATGCGCTCCTGGGTTCTATCGCGCGCCGGCGTCCTGTGAACGGATGAGCTCGTAGGCGTCCGCCGGGCTTGGCGCGCCGACCAACCGATCGCGGGTGGACTGGTCGCGGAGCAGCCGCGAGATGCGCGCCAGCGTCCGCAGGTGCTCGCCGGTCGCGCGCTTCGGGCCGACCACCCCGAACACGATGTTGACGTTCGAGCCGTCGATCGACTCGAACGGGACGCCGTGCGGACACAGCAGCAGCGCGCCGGCCTGGCCCGGCGCCGAGTCCACGGCGGTGTGCGGGATCGCGACGCCGTCGCCGATCCCGGTGCTCTGCAGTCGCTCGCGGTCGAGCAACAACCGCTCGACCGTCTCCTCGGCGACGCCGATGGCGGGGCCGAGCATCGACGCGAGCAGGTGAAGCGCGTCCTTCTTGTCGTGGATCCGACCCCCGTCGACGTCTACCAGGATCCGCTCGACGGAAAGGATGTCGCAAAGTTGCATGGCAAGGTCGCTCCGACCCCCGGTCAAATTGCCCATGGCCATCAGCGAGGCTTGGACCCTGGCCGACCCCCTACAGTTGCACCATTGGACCGGGGAGCGGCGGCTTGCGGCGTGCCCGCGCCCCGCAACGTCTCGCCGCTGCGGCGCGTCTTCGATCGGGCAGCTCCCTTGCTAGCACGAATCTGCCGCTCGAGCTTGTCGACGACCTTGTCGATCGATGCATACATATCGTCGCTCTTTTCCTTGGCTTCGACGTGAGCCCCCCCGCTCGAGATGCGGGTTTCCGCCATGTGCTCCAGCTTGTCCAGCGAAAGCGTGACCTTCGCGGTCATCGGTTCGCGCAGATGCTTCTGCAACTTGGCGACCTTGTCGCGCGCGTAGCTCTTGATGGCGTCGCTGGTTTCCATGTGACGGAAGGTGATGCTGATGTTCATTGGACCTCCTGGCACGGGGCTCCGCGGGCTCGGCCGTAACCTGGGCGGTGCGCGTTCGCAGCTCTCTCGCGAGAGAGACGCTTGTACGGACCGTTTCCCGAGGCCGAAAGACCCACTGGCACTACCCTAGCTCAATTCCTGCCCGCAACGCGACAAGCGCGGAGCGCCTGCGCGCGGGACCGGGCGTTTCCGCGCCGGACCGGCATCAAATAGACCGACTTTCGGGATTTGCAGGCACGGCGGACGGTCTAGAACAGGCGCTTGCGCTTGGACGAAGCCAGGATGCCGAGCATCTCGCGGTACTTCGCCACGGTGCGGCGCGCGATCTTGATGCCCTCGGCTCTTCTCGAGCAGCTCGACGATGGCCTGATCGCTGAGCGGGTTCGACTTGTCCTCGTCCTCGATGATCTTCTTGATCGCCTGCTTCACGCTCTCGCTGGCGATGTCCTCGTTGGCGACGCGGCGGATGCTGGAGTTGAAGAAGTACTTCAGCTCGAACAGGCCCTGGGGCGTGTGCATGTACTTGTTCGTGGTCACGCGCGAGATCGTCGACTCGTGCATGCCGACGGCCTCCGCCACGTCGCGCAGGATCATCGGCTTGAGGAAGGCCACGCCTCGCTCGAAGAACTCGCGCTGCTTCTCGACGATGCACTCGGCGACGCGGATGATCGTCTTGCGCCGCTGCTCGATGGCGCGGATCAGCCACTGCGCGTTGCGGAGCTTCTCGCCGATGAACTCCTTGGCGGCCGGGTCCGCCAGCATGCGCTTGGTCAGGGCCTCGTTGATGAACAGCCGCTGGACGCCGCGGTCGTTGTCCAGAACCACGAACTCCTCGCCGTCCTTGATCACGTAGACGTCGGGCGTGATGCCGATCGTGCGATCGTCGGTGTCGGTGTAGTTGCGCGCCGGGCGGCTCTCGAGCTTCTGGATCTCCTTGGCGGCCTCGTAGACCTCCTCCAGGGGGATCTTCATCTCCCGGGCGATCGCCTGGTAGTTGTGCTTCTCGAGGTGGTGCAGGTGGTTCTCGATGATCTCCACCTCCATCTCGTCGTAGCCGAACGCCTTGGCCTGGATCAGGAGGCATTCCCGCAGGTCGCGCGCGGCGACGCCCAGCGGATCGAAGTTCTGGAGCATCTCCAGCACCAGCGGCACGTCGTCCGGATGCATCCCGGACTCCTCGGCCAGGTCGAACACGGTCAGATCGGCGGTGCGCGTGCCGTCCGGTCGCTCGATCCCGGCGAGATCCAGGTAGCCCTTGTCGTCCAGGTTGCCGATGACGAGCTCGGCGAAGCGCCGCTCGACGTCGGTGAAGTCGCTCATCTGCAGCTGCCAGAGCAGGTGATCGCGCAGGTTGCTTGGCTTCGTGAGGTTCTGCTCGATCGGCGGCAGCTCGTCGAAACCGCCGCGAGTGCCCGGCACGGGCTGCTGCAGCGAGCGGTTCTCGAGGAACTTCTCCCAGTCGACCTCGCGCGCGGCCTTCTCGCCCTCGCGCGCGTCATCGCTGCGTTCGTTGCGTTCGTTGCGCTCGAACCGCGGGTCGTCGGGCGGCGGAGCGCCTTGCTCGGTGGCGACGCCGGGCTCGCGACGCTTGGTGGCGGCGTCGGGCTCCTCGTCGGAGAGCACCGGGTTGTTGTCGAGCTCCTTGCGGACCTCGTCGATCAGCTCGAGCCGCGACAGCTGCAGGAGCCGTATCGCCTGCTGCAGCTGCGGCGTCATTACGAGCTGCTGGGACAGGCGGAGCTGCTGCTTGATTTCCATGGGTCGGACTCCGGGCACCGAAGCTTGGCGATCCCCTCCGGATCACGTGCCCGTCCCGAGCAGTGTAACACCGCTGAGCAAGAAGGGTGCCGACGAGTGATTATTGCCGGTCCGGCGCGGAAAAGGGCCTGCCGGCCGTTCAGCCAAGGTACCGGCGCTGGACCGCCGGGTCGTCGGCGAAACGCGTTGCCGGCGCGTCGAGCTCGACGGCGCCGTCGGCGAGCAGCAGGGCGCGGTCGCACATCGCCAGGGCCTCGCGGATCCGGTGATCGGCCAGCACGATTGCCGAGCCGGCCCGGGCGCGGGCGCGCAGCAGCTCCCCGACCTGGGCCGCCGCCGCGGGATCGACGCCGGTGAGCGGCTCGTCGAGGACGAGCACGCGCGGCTCGCCGACGAGCGCGCGCAGGATCTCCAGACGGCGGCGCTCGCCGCCGCTCAGCTCGCCCGCCGGGACGTCCAGGCGCCCCTCCAGGCCGAGCGCGGCGGCCCGCTCCGCCGGCGGGCGGCGGGCCACGCGGGCCGCGCGCTCGAAGGTGCGCAGGTTGTCCGCCACGTCCAGTTCCACGAGCACGCTCGGCGTCTGCGGCACGTAGCCGAGCCCGGCGCGCGCCCGCGCCCACAGCGGCGCGCGCGTCACGTCGCGATCGCCGAGCCACACGCGCCCGGCGCGCGGCGGAAGCTCGCCGACCAGCACGCGGAACAGCGTCGTCTTCCCCGCCCCGCTCGGTCCGAGCAGACCGACGATCTCGCCGGCGCGAAGCTCGAGATCCACGCCGCGCAGGATCTCGGCGCCGCCCAGCGACGCGTGCAGTCCCTCGGCGCGAAGCAGCGCGTCCACGCGCGGCAGTGAAGCCCCGCCGCGACCGGAACGCCAGCCCGCTACGGAACGGCAGGAGGATGGCGGGAAGATCGCGGGATCAGCGCGCGGGCGTCTCGACCGGGATCGAGCCGGTGACGTCCTCGAGCGAGACCTTGCGGGTGTTGAGGTCGATGGTCGCGCTGCCCGCCTTCAGCCAGCCGCGGCCCCGCGCCAAGCGCACGCCGCCGGAGAGCTTGACGCGACGTCCCGCGACGTCGACCTCGACCACCGCGGCCTTGGCCTCGATGCCCTTGAGCCGCGCGGTGACGCCGCCGGTTCCCCGTGCCCAGCGCACCCGCGGCGCCTTGTCGTAGCGGATCTCCACCTTCGGGCACTCCACCCGCAGATCGCCGAGCGTGGCGTGGACGTCGCCCTCGAGGATCGCCTTGCCCTTGTCGACGTCGACGTCGAGCTTCTGCGCGGTCACGTCGAGCGTCTCGCCGCCGATCACGCCGAGCGGGTCGGCCTGCGCCGCGCCGCCCGGTACGAACAGTGCCGCCGCCGCGATGGCGGCAGCGCCAATCAGGCTCTGGACGAGGTGGCGACGCATCGAACGCACGCTTGATCCTAGCATTCATTCAGACGACCGGCGCGCAAGCCGGATTCACCCCGGGGCTGACGGATCTTCTCCGTGCAGCGCGGCCGCCAACGCGACCGCGCGGGCCTCCGCGGGATCCGCGGCGGCGGGCGACGGCGCGCCGGCGAGCGCGAGGGCGACCCGCGCGAGCTCGCGAACGACCTGGCGCGCCAGGCGCCGCGCGGCCACCGCGCGCGACGCACCGCCGGCGTGGAGCCACGGCGCGAGCGCGGCGGCCATGGCCTCCACACGCGGTTCGAGCTGCGCGCCGACGGCGGGCCGATCCTCTTCGGCGACGAGCTCGAGCGCCGATCGCGTCGAGGCGCCGCCCACCGGTCCGCGCAGCCGCGCCACGACGAAATCCACCAGCGCGTCGTCCTCGACGTCGCCACCGCTGACCGGGCGAAGATCCGCGGCCAGCGCGTCGAGCTCCGCCTCGACCACCGCGACCAGCGACTGCTCGAGCTCCTCGGCGCGGGCGCGCGCGTCGGTCGCGACGGCGCGGAGGCGCGCGCGCTGCGCCGCGCGCGCCTCCGCGTCGCGCTCGCGGACCGTCGTCCGCGCGCGCACGGCGTCGGCGAGCTTGCTCGCGACGCGCCCGGCGCGACGCCGCAGCGCCCGCTCGCGCAGCCGCGCGCTCTGTGCGAACAGCACGTCCTCGACGAGCCGCTCGACCGCGCGCCAGCGCGAGCGCTCGCCGGCGGCCGGGTCGTCGAGGGCCAGCCGCGCCGAGAAGGCGAGCGGCGGCACTTCGACGGGCAGCCCGGCGTCGGCGAGGCCGGCCGCGACGTGCGCGAGCGCGGCGTCGACCGCGGCGACGTCGGGCAAGCGATCGATCTTGTTTACCAGCACCAGCAGCGGCAGATCCAGGTCGCGGATCTCCTCCATCACGTGGCGCTCGCTCTGCTTGAGCGGCTGGTTCGCGTCCAGCAGCCAGAGCACGACGTGGGCGTCGGCGAAGGCCGAACGCGCGGTCCCGGCGTGGCGCGGATCGGGCGCGTTGAAGCCGGGCGTATCAATCAGCTCCACGCGCCGCAGCAGCTCCAGCGGCGCGTAGATCGTCACGCGCTCGACGCTCGCCGGATCGAGCTCGCGCAACGTGTCCCTGAGCGCCGCGTGCGCGACGACGCGGTCGCCGCCGGACGCGCGCTGCACGCGAGCGAAGCGATCCGGCGCCCACACCAGATGGTTCACCGACGCCGTGGTCGGCAGCACGCCGACCGGCGCCACGGCTTCGCCGAGCAGCGCGTTGATGAAGCTCGATTTGCCGGCGTTGAACTCGCCGACGATCGCCACGCGCAGCGGCCGCTCGAGATCGACGGCGATCGACTCGATGTCCGCCAGCACGTCGATCGCCGACAGGCCGCGTGCCAGCGACGACAGCTCGTCCAGCAGCTCGCGCCACGCCGCCGACGCGTCGACCGGTACGAGCCGCGCACAGGTCGCGCGCCGGAGTTCGGCGGCCCACTCGCCGCTCGCGCCGTCCAACTCGGCGAGCGCCGCCAGGGCGCCGTCCGCGACGAGGGCGCGCGCCAGCGCGGCGACGCCGGGGTCGAGCGGCGCGCCGCGCGCGCGGGCGAGCGCGACCGCGTCGGCGAGCGCCGCCGCGTCGCGCGCGCCGAGCGCCGCCGCGACGTAGCGCTCGAGCAGATCCGGCTCCAGGTCGCGGCGCGCGCCGTCGGCGAGCGCCGCGACCGCGTCGGCGCTGCGTCCGTCCGCGACGGCGAAGGCGGCGCGCCACGACGGATGTTCGGCGTAGCCGAGCTCCGCCACCATGCGCGAGAGCCGCGCCAGGGAGTCGGCGTCGCGACAGCCCGCGACGAAATCCGCGACGACGCGGCCGGAACGCGGGGCTTCGAGCAAGAGCGCGCGCTCGAACGCCGCCACCGCGGCGGGATCGCCCGCCGCCGCACGCAGCCGGCCCTCGACGAGCCAGCCGCGCGCGTCGAGCGGCGCCGGCGCGGGCAGCGCCGCCGCCGCGCGCCGCGCGCGGTCGCGCTCGCCCTCGTCGAGCCACGCCTCCACGCGCCGCAACGTCGCTTCGGCGGAAGCGCGCGCCGTCAGCCCGAGCTGCTCGAGCCAGCGCTCGGCGCGCTCGGGATCGCCGCGCAAGAGGTCGAGATCCGCCAGCCACAGCCGCGCGCGATCCGCCGCGTCGCCGGGCTCGCCGGCCTCCGCGGCACGCAGCAGGGCCGACGCCGGATCCGTCCCGGCGCGGGCGCGTGCTTCGGCCAGCCGGAGCCAGACGTCGGCCCGGAAGGGCAGCTCGCGGGCGAGCCGCTCGAGCGCTTCGGCCACCTCGCCGTCGAGCATCATCGCCTGGGCGGCGTCGGCCCAGAGCAACAGGGCGACCCGGGAACGCGGCAGCTCGTCGAGGATCGCCAGGGCCTCGGAGCGCGCCTGCCAGGGACGTCCCTCGGCGAGCGCGCCGGCGGCGGCGGCGCGCCGTCGCTCGGCGCCGCGCGCGAGGATCTCCACGCGGGCCAGCCAGTCGCCGAGTTGGTCGGGAAGGCGCGCCACGGGTCGCCACGGTAGCAGGGGATGGTACGCTCCGGTCGTGCAGCGGCGGGGCCCCACGGGAAACACCACGGCGTCGCGGGTCAAGGCGCTGCTGCTCCACGTGCAGGCACGTCACGGCCGCGCCGAGGCGGACGCTTTCCTGCTCCAGACCCGCCTCGATCGGGACTACCTGGACGACGAGACCCGCCCGCTGCCGATCGAGCTGTGGCACGGCGCGCTGGTCGCGTTCGCGTCGCGCTTCGGCCGCGACGCCATCCTCGACACGGTGGAGGGCTTCGTCCACTCGGAGAACCTGGGCGTGTGGACGCGGGTGCTGCGCGGTTCCGGCGACCCGATGACGGCGTACCGGCAGCTCGACAACCACGGCGGCGAGGACGCGCTCACCGATCGCTGGCACACGCTCCGCGCCGAGCCCGGCGAGTGGCGTGGACGCATCGCGCTGCGCGACGACCCGGCGCACGAGCGCGACGGATTGTGCCAGCTTGCCCGGCGCGCGGAGCTCGCGGCCGTGCCGCTGCTGTTCGGTCTGCCGCCCGCTGCGGTCGAGACGAGCCAGGGCGAGCCGGACCGATCCGGCGGCGCGGTGCAGGAGTACGTCGCGCGCTGGCGCGGTCGCGGCTGGCTGACCGCGCCGGCGATCGGCGGCGCGGTCGGGCTCGCCGCCAGCGGCGCGATCGACGGCGGGCTCCACGCCAGCGTGCTGCCGGGGCTGGCCGCGGCGGCGATCGCCGGCGTGCTCGGCGCCGCGACCGGCGGCGCGATCGCGCTGGAGCGCCGGCGCCGCGCCCAGTCGCGCGCCCAGTTGATGCGCATCCACGTCCTCGAGCGCTCGGCCGCGCTGCGCGAGACGCGGGAGCGCGGCGCCGCGGGCTTCCGGGTCGGCGTGGTGATCGCCGGCCAGTATCGCCTCGGCGACAAGCTGGGCGTCGGCGCGAGCGGCACCATCTGGGAGGCGGTCCGTCTGGCCGACGGCGAGGTCGTGGCGATCAAGCTGCTGCGCACCGCCGTCGCGCACGACACCATCGCCGCCGACCGGCTGCGCCGCGAAGCCGCCGCCCTGGGCCTGTCCTGGCACCAGAACGTGGTCGAGGTCTACGACGACGGCCACCTGCCCGACGGCACCAGCTACCTGGTGATGGAGCGCCTGTACGGCGAGTCGCTGGCGACGCGCCTGCACCGCGCCGGCGCGCTCTCGCCGGCGGAGCTGCTGCCGATCGCGCTCCAGGTGTGCGATGCCCTCGGAGCGGTGCACGCGGCGGGCGTCGTGCACCGCGATCTGAAGCCCAGCAACATCTACCTTGCCCGTCCCGCGCACGGCGACCCGGTCCAGGAGCCGGTGGTCAAGCTGCTCGACTTCGGTATCGCACGGGTGGAGTGGGCCGAGACGCGGCTCACGAACATGGGCGCGTCGGTGGGCACGCCCGGCTACATGGCGCCCGAGCAGGAGCAAGGGCTCGAGATCGACGGCCGCGCCGATCTGTTCGCGCTCGGCGGCGTACTCTACGAGTGTTTGAGCGGGCAGCCGCCGCCGGTGCGCTCGGACGAGCTGTGGCAGCCGGCGCCGGTGGTGGGCGAGAGCACGAGCGGCGTGCAGCGCGCGCTCCAGGCGATCCCCGACGCCTGGCGCAACGTGATCGAGCGCGCGCTGTCCCGCGCGCCGCGCCAGCGCTACCCGGGTGCACGCTCCTTCCGCAAGGCGCTGGCCAAGCTCGAGCCACCGGACATAAGAAACGCAGCTTCTTGATTGAATTCCGCGATTTATAGGCAACACCTGAAGTCGATTCAAGGTCGATCGCGGCGCACGATCAGGTAACGCTGGCGGGTGCCGCCGAGAGGGAGGGTCGTGACGGCGCGGAACCCCGCGCCACGGGCCAGCGCGGCGACCCGCGCGTCGACCGCGTACGGCGCGAAGCGACTCGTCCACCACGGCGCGCGCGGCGCCTCGCCGGGCGCGAGCAGCAGCACCATCGCGTCGACCCGGTGCGTGTCGAGGAAGCCCTCGGGGATGCGCTTGGAGGTGTGGCCGCCGGGCAGCAGGGCCACCTCGCGATCGGTGACGCCCGACAGATCGACGACGTCCGCGTCGGTGGCGGCGCCGACCCAGCCCACGTCCACCGCGGCGACGCGGGTCGCGCCGCGGAGGACGGGGCGGGCGGCGGCGATCAACGCCGCGCGGTGGCGCGCCACGTGCGCCGCGGCGGGACCGATCTGGACCAGCACGACAAGCTCCACCGCGCAGGCGACGCCGGTGCGGAGCCACGTGCTCCAGAGCGAGGCTTCGCCGGCGAGCGCGGCGCCGACCAGGATCACGCCGGGCAGGACCGGCACCTCGAGCCGCCACAGCGCCATCCAGTCGCCGCCGGCGAGCATCAGCGCGACGCTGTGCACGGCGGTCGCGAGCGCGATCACGCGCAGCCTCGGAGCGATGCGCCCGAGCGCGCGGGGCGCGACGAGTAGCCACGCCGGACCGGTAAACGCGAGCGCGCCCAGGGCGTAGCGCAGCCCGTGCTCGAGATCCGACGGTTTGGCGAACACGGCGAGCGGCGCGGGATGGCCAAACACGGCGGCGCGGGTGATCGCGACGCCGAGGGCCGGCGCGACCGCGAGCAGCGCGGCGGTCGCCACCCGACGCCGCGACTCGCGCGCGGCCAGCCGCATCCCCGGCGCGATCACCAGCGCCCACGGGATCAGCTCCGGGCGCCACGCCGCCGCGAGCCCCGCGCACAGCGCGCCCCAGCCCGTCGGCGCGAGAGCGAGCGTCGCCAGCGCCGTGACCATGCCCGTCTCCATGCCGCTCACGGCCCAGGCGCCGAGCGGCGACGCCAAGGCCAACGGCAGCAGCGGCGAGAGCCGGATCGGCCGCGTACCCGACCGCCCGATGGCCGCGCCCAGCCACGCGGCCGCGGCGAGCCATGCGAGCGCGCCGAGAGTGCGCGCGCCCGCGAGCGCGCCGGGCACGGAAGCGCGCGCCAGCGGCGCGATCACGTACGCGTAGCCGAGCGGCGTCACCGCATCGACAACCGGACCGCCGGCGTTGAAGCGATAGCCGACGCCGGTGGCGATGTGATGGGCGACGCGGGCCGTGATCAGCGCGTCGTCGACGGTGTAGCCCGAGAGCCCGATCACCGGCACCGACGCGGCCAGCAGCGCGACGATCGCCGCGGTGCGGATCCAGCGCTGGCTGACCTGGGCGTCCACGCGCGGGAGCGTCGCGCCGCCCCGCCGCGGCGCCTAGCCGGTTCGGACGACGCGTGTCCACTCCTCGGCGATCGCGCCGGAAAATTGAGGTCCCGGACGCCGCGAACCCTAGGATTCGCAACGGATGTCAGCGATTCACGTGGTCGTACGCCCGCGTCCCTCGAGCGCGCCCTCCCCCGCCCTGATCCCGCTCTACGGGCTCTTCGACGTGGTGGTGGACGGCGTCAACGTCACCGCCCGCATCGGCGAGGGCCAGGCCCTCACCCTGCTCGGCGATCTCGCCCACGCCGTGGGCGCGCTCGCCTCTGGACGGCGCACGCGAGCGTCGCTGCAGCTCTACGCTGGCGACGAGGCGTGGGAGATCGGCCTGGAAGCGGACGCCGACGACGTGCTCGTCACCGTGTACCGCTCGGGCCCCTCGCCCGAGGTCGCGGTGTTCGAGCGGCGCGTGACGCTGGCGGCGCTGCGCGACGCGGTCATCGGCGCTCTCGACGACGATCCCGGCGAGCATGCGCCGCGCAACGTGCAGCGCGCCCTGTCGGCGGCGCGGCGCGCACTCGACGTCCCGCCGTGCGATCCCCGGCCGCGGCGCGCGCTCGCCGCGAGCCGGCTCGCGCCGCGCCCCAGCCGCGGCTTCGGCTTCGCCGCGGAGGCCACCTTCCGCGTCACCGCGCCGGAGTCCCGCGCGCCGGCGTCCGGTCCCGCGCTCGAGCGCGCCGATCTCCACGGCCTGCTCGTGGAAGGCACGCTGTCGGTTGCGGCGCGCGGTCGCGCCGTGAGCCTCGGCCGCACCCAGCTCTTCCTGGTCGCGGAGAAGTTGCTGGTGCTCGCGGACGAGGCGCTGGACGCGTGGCAGGGCGCGCGTCCGCTGTTCCGGCGTCTCGAGGTCGGCGACGCGCGCATCGGCGTGCGCCACGGGGTCGGCGAAGGCCCGCTGACGTTGACCATCGGCGGCGCCGCGCTGCGCGACCGTGGCGAGTCCGTCACCTTCCCGGAGATCGCGCCGGCGGCGCTGGCCCAGGCCGTGGTGCGGTTCGCGCGCGCGCTGGCGGCGGCGTTCATCGAAAACAATCCTTCCCAGGCGCAGAACCTGCGACTCGACGCGTTGCTCGCCTGCGCCGATCAGCTCGGCTCCCGCGCCGAGGACGTCGAGTCCGACGACTCGTGCGAAAACCCGGATCCGGAGAGCTACCGCTCCTTCGGGCTGCCGCGCCGGGGCGTCGAGGCGATGGGCCCGTGGGAGCACGGCGGCAAGATGCGCTTCATGCCGCGCTGGGTCGCCACCGTGCCGGGTATCGATCTGCGCGCGACCTTCCTGTGCGGCGACATGCTCGTGGTCGGTTCGGCGCGGGAGACCGCGAGCATCCACCGCGCCTCGGGCGCCGTCGCGTGGCGCGCGCCCACCGCCCGCGCGGCGTGCGTCGTCACGCCGTCCGGCCTGGCGCGCATCCACCCGGATGGCCGCGTGATGCTGCACGATCTCGACACCGGCGAGGTGCGCTTCTCGACGCGCATCACGCCGCGCGCGAGCGGCGGCGCGAGCGGCGCTGTCGTCCAGGCGCCAGGCTTGCCCAAGCTGCTCGTGCTGGCCGAGGGCGATCGCCGCATCAGCGCCATCGATCTGGTCAGCGGCGAGGTGCGCTGGCGTCACACCCTGCGCCGTCCGGCACCCTACCGCGTGCGCCGCGCCGGCAAGCTGCTGCTCGTCGCCGGCGGCGACACCGCGCTCGTCGCCCTCGACGTCGCCAGCGGCGAGGTGGTGTGGCGCGTGCGCGATCGCCTGCCCTTCTCCGGCGACATCACCGTGGCTCACGACGGCGTGTTCGCGGTCGCCAGCGCGCCGCGCGGCCCGTCGCGCCTGCACCACCTCGATCCCTTCTCGGGCCAGCTGCGCTGGAGCGCGGATCTCGACGAGCGCCCGGTGTCCGGCCAACCGCCGCTGGTGACGCCCGACGTCGTAGTCGTCCCCGTCCGCGATCGCCGCGGCGTGGGCGCCATCGCGCTGTCCCGCGCCGCCGGCCGCCCGCTGTGGGAGCACGCGCCCGGCCTGGTCGGCCCGACCACGGCGTGGATCGCCATCGACGACGCGCTGATCGCCAACAGCGCCGCCGGCACGCTCATCTGCATCGAAGCGAAGACCGGCACGCTGCGCTACAACCACGTCTTCCCGCGCCACATCGACGCCGACCAACCGCGCCGCCTGGAGCCCGTGCTGCGCAGCGGCGCGCTGTTCGTGCCACAACACCACGTGCACGTGGTCCGCCCCCGCGACGGCGAAATCATCGGCACCGTGCCGAGCGATCTCATCCCCGATCTGCTCCGCGTCGACGAGCGTTGCGACGTCTACCTCGCCGAAGAGAGCGGACACCTCGCGGCCTTCGGCGCCGGCGCCCGCCTGCAGCTCGTCAAGGGCTGATCCTTCCGCCCCGCGCCGGGGATGCCGGTCCGGCGCGGTATCCCGCGACGCGCCGGCACGGCGCCGCGCGCGCGCGGAAGAATGTGACCCGCTTTCTCGCCACTTCGCGGACAGTTCCGCCCCCACACTACAATGTGACCCCGATTCCGGCCGCGATCTGGCCAGGTCCGCCGTCTCATTTTGCGTGGACCGGGTTCCTCGCGGCGCGGGATACCGCGCCGGACCGCCAGTCCCTCTTCCTGCGTGGACGGGATCAGCCCGAGTGCGCTTCGCCGCCGTCGATGTGGAGCACGTCCCCGTTCAGCCAGTAGGTGCACGGCTGCGCCAGGGCGACGATCGCGTTCGCGACGTCCTCGACGCGGGTCAGGCGGTGCGAGGGGTTCTTGCGCAGCGCGACGTCGATCATCGTCTCGTGATCGGGGATCTTGCGGACGGCGGGTGTGTCGGTCACACCGGCGCAGATCGCGTTGGCGGTGATGCCGCGCGGCCCGAGCTCGAAGGCGAGCTGGCGGATGTGCGACTCGAGAGCGCTCTTCGCCGCGCTGACGGCGCCGTAGCCCTTCCACACCTGGTTCGAGCCGGTGCTGGTCATGGCGTAGATGCGGCCCTGGTTCGACAGCAAGTCGCGCGCGACCAGATCCTGCGCCCAGTAGACGAGGCTGTGCGCCATCACGTCCACCGTCATCTCCATCTGCTTGCGGTTGACCGCCTCGCTGGGCGCCGCCGACACGAACTCGCGCAGCGTGCCGAAGGCGAGCGAGTGCATGAGCACGCGCACCTGGTCGCGCGGGTCGCGCTTGCCGCGCTCGGCGAAGCGCTTGCCGACCTCGTCGAGCACTTCGCGCCGGCGATCGTCGTCGGCGGCGTTGATGTTGAAGAACCACGCCTCGCGGCCGAGCGCCTTGATGGCGCCGGTGATGCGCTCGACGTTGGGCATGGTGGCGCGACGGTCGAGGTGCACGCCGATGATGTTCACGCCCGCGCGGGCCAACGCCAGGCTCGCGGCTTCGCCGAAGCCACTCGACGCGCCGAGGACGAGCGCCCAGCCATCGAGCGCGGGAAGCGGGATCGAAGATGTGTCGGTCATCGTGGTTCCGTGGCTTGTGTACTACACGAGCGCGGCGCCAGGGCGCGGCATTTCGCTCTTGTCCCGCACGAAGCGGGCGATGCGTCGCATCGGAACCCGCGTCGGGCAGATGCGCTCCTTGTCGGCGAGGACCGCGCCGGGGACGTGGTCGAACGAACGCGCCACGACGCGGTAGTCGGGCATGCTGCGGGACGCGGCGAGCACCAGCGACATCACGCCGCGGTACTCGCCGCCTGAAGCCGCGATGCGCGCCGCCTCGCCGCGATCGCACAGCCCGCAGGCGATGCAGCGCCCGAAGCCGCCGATGGCGGCGCGCTCCTCCTCGGTGACCGGCGGCAGGCCGTCCGCGTCGTAGTTGGCGCGGAACGCCGCGATCCCGCCGCGCCCGCCGCCGAACAGCGCGCGCACGAGCGTCCTGACCAGCGCGAGCGCGAGCAGATAGAAGGCCTTCATCCGTCCGGACACGCGGCGCAGCCTACCCCGGCGGGCCGCGATTGGAATGGAAGGGAATGTGGAACGGGCAGCCGGCGTAGGAACGACAGGGGATGGGAAGGCGTCACGCGTGACACCGGCGGGTTACGGTGTGACGCCGTGTTACGGCGCGCAAGTACCTGTAATTACTTACGCAAATGCTGGCACGCGGCGTGCTGGAAGGAGCTTCCGAACGGCGCGAAGGCGCCCCGAGGAGGTCTTTTCATCATGTTCGCACCGAACCCAGTCCCCGCCGCCGCTCACGACACCGTGGAGCCGGAACCGCATCCCCTTGCTTCGGTGGACGACGAACGCGTGCTGCTCGCCGGCCTGCTCGCCGACGACGAGCGCGCGTGGCGCGAGTTCAACACGCGCTACTCGCGGCTGATCTTCCGCTGCATCACGCGGGTGACGGCGCGCTTCAGCTCGGTGCTCGGTCCGGACGACGTTCGCGAGATCTACGCCATGCTGTGCGTCGGGCTGCTCGCCAACGACAAGCGCAAGCTGCGCAGCTTCGAACCGGGCCGCGGCAACAAGCTCGGCAGCTGGATCGGCATGCTCGCCATCCACACCGCCTACGACTTCCTGCGCGGTCTCAAGCGCGAGCCGAAGCGCGGATCGCTCACCGAGGCCGAGGGCCTGTCCAGCGACCTGCCCGACCCGCACGAGGTGTGCACGCTGCGCCAGCGCGCCGGCATCGTCGAGTCGCTGCTCGCCGGGTTCAGCGACAAGGACCGCGAGTTCATCACGCTCTACTACGGCGAGGGCCTGCCCCCGGAAGACATCGCCGAGCAGATGGGCATCAGCGTGAAGACGGTCTACTCCAAGAAGCACAAGATCCGCACCCGCCTGGAAGCCCTGCTGGTGGAGCGCAAGCTCGCGTCATAGCGGCGGTTTTCATGTCGACTGGCGCCTGCCGCGCCGCCCTCGCGACGGCTGTGGTACAGGATGCGGTGTGCGTGCCCCGGCAAGCAGTCTCCTGCTCGTGTTTCTCGCCCTTGGCGCCTGCAGCAGCGGCGGCGGCGGCGACCAGACACCCCAGCGCGAACCTGCCGTCACGGGCTCCGGCGAGAGTCTGGCGTCGCTCAACGATCCGGCGAATCCGCGCCCGGCGGACACGGCGATCCAGATCATCACTGGCGTGTCGGTCGTGGCCGTCGACGATTTCGACGAGACCCACGACGGCAAGAGCGCCGGCGCCATCTACGTCGAGGACCTCGGCCACGCCGACGACGCCGGCGCGGTCGAGAGCTGCGCCACCCAGGGCGTCGCGTGCGCGTACTCCGGCATCGAGCTGTTCGGCGCGAGCTTCAACCCGCCGGCGCTGCGTGTCGCGCCAGGCGACGTCGTGGACGCGCGCGGCCAGTACCAGGAGTTCCCCGGTCCGTCGACGTTCCTGTTCCCCGCCGGCGAGACGCTTCCCGAGCTGGTCGGCGCCACCGTGTCGCTGCGCTTCGAGTACGCGCCGCTGGCGCCGGTCAAGATCGACCTCGCGGATCTCAAGGCGTACGACACGGGCCGCAAGTGGCTCGGCATGCTGGTGCGCATCGATGACGTACGCCTCTTCGACGCGCCGACGGCCGGCAGCACGGGACGCTATTCGGTCCATCTCGACGTCGGCGCCGGCGTGGCCGCGCCGCAGTTGCCCACCGTCACCAACGCGCTGTTTGCCCTCGACCAGAGCGGTGTGACGCTCGCCGCCGGGACGCATTTCACGTCCATCACCGGCGTCGTCCAGTACTTCCAGAACTTCAGCATCGCACCGCGGTCCGCCGCGGATCTGGTTCCGTGAGGCGCGGCGCGGCTCTGCTGATAGCGGCGCTCTGGCAATCCGGCTGTCACGCGCTCGCGCCGTCCGCCGCGTCGACAACGGCGCTGTCCGCGCCGGCGCAGTCCGTCCCGGCCCGGGTCGAGCTGCGCCGCGTCGCGGATCGTCCGTCGATCAACCTGGTCGCACGTCTCGGGGATCCGTCACCGGCGATCGCGCTCGCGGTCGCCCACGATCTGGGCGCCGAGGCGTCGACGGCGCTGGCAGCGCTGATCACCGCGCGCATGCAGCGCTTCGGCGTGACGGAGGCGTCGGGCGCGCCGCACCAGATCGGGCTGTCGGTGAGCGCGCTGGTCGCAACGCCGGAGGCTGCGTCGCGGTTCATCACCGCCGCCGACAGCGCTCTGCGCTCGCCGGTGAACGCCGGCGAGCCGTCGCTGCTCGCCGTGCGGGACGCGCTCCGCCGTCTGGCGGCGCGCGCCGTCGCCGGTCACGCTTCGGCGGCGGTCGACGCGTGCTCCGGCGAGCTTGGCGTCGCGCCGGGCTACAAGCCGTTCGATCCGACGACCGCCGCGGGCGCCGCCCAGCTCGAGGCCTGGCGCCAGCGCGTCGCCAACGCGGCGTCGGTAGCGTTCGGCGCGCTGGGCCCGACGTCGTTCCTCGACGCGACGACCGCGTCGCTCGCCCGCGGTGCGGCGTGGCCGTCCGGTCCGCCGCCGGACGACGCCTGGCCACCCGCCGACGTCGTGGGCGTCGACGGCGCGACGGACAGCGAGCGCCGACTGTCGGTGGCGTTCCGCATCCCGGAGGCGGGCGTCGCGATCGAGGCCGCGCGCCGCCTCGGCGCCGCGCGCGGCGCGCTGGCGGCACGCCTGGGCGCCTTCGATCCGGGCTGGCAGGTCGAACGCGTCGTCGGCACCACCCGCCCGCGCGGCGCGTGCCTGCGCATCGACGCGCGGGCGCCCGACGCGGATCCGCCCGCGGCGCGGCGCGTGGCGCGCGTGCTCGCGGTGATCGAGCAGGAAGCGAAGCTGTCGCTCGGCCGCGCCGCCGAGAGCGCGTGGACGCTCGAGGATAGCGTGCTGCGTCCCGCCGATCCGCGCCAAGCCGCAGCGGTCGCCGCGTGGCGTGCCCTCGGCGGTCGTCTCCAGCCCGGTCCCGTGCGCGAGCTCGCGAGCTACGAGACGCACGCGAGCGAGGCCGGCGCGACCGCGGACCGCGCGCTGACGCAAGCGCTCGCGGAGGTGCGCGCCACCTGGGCGCAGCCGGTCGTCGAGCGCCGCACGCGCGTGGAAGCCGGCCAGGGCGAGCTGTGGGCGCTGCTCGCAAGCCCGTGCGGGACGTCGAGCGAGTCGAGCGCCGACGCAGGGTTGACGGCGCTCGTCGTGCGCGCCCTCGCCGGCGCCGGCGCCGGCGACGACGTGGCGATCGAGCCGTGGATCACGGCGGACGGCATCGGTCTGCTTGCGCACGCGCCTCGTCGCGGTCCCGACGAGACGCCGGAGCAGCACGCGCGGCGCGTGGGCTCGGCGCTCGGACGCGCCCTCGTCGCCACGCGCCTGCACGGCGCCGACGTGGCCGACGCGCGCGAAGCGCTGCTCGCCGGGCTCGGCCCAGGGCCGCGTCCCGGCTACTGGCTCGCGCTCGAGTCGTTGGCGCCCGATCATCCGTCGTGGCTCGAGCCGCGCGGCACGTGGCAGTCGATCACCGAGGCCGCGCGGCAGGACGTGGCCACGCGGCGCCGACGGCTGCTCTCCGAGCCGCTGCGCGTCGCCGTGCTGGCGAGCTGGGACGCCGCCCAGGCGGAGACCACGGCGCAGGCGCTCGAGCGCTGGCTCAGGCCGGTGCGTCGCGAGCCCGAGGCGTGCCCCTCGGTGAGCGCGCCGGCGCCGAAGCACGGCGAGCTCGATCTCGAGACGAGCGCCGCGCCCGATCACGGCGCGTCCGCCTACGTCGCCGTCCCGCTGCCAGCCGGCACGGAGCGCGCGGCGCGCTGGACCACGCTGCTGCTCGACCGCGACGGCGGTTGGCTCGATCAGGCGCTGCGCAAGCCGGGGCTCGCGTCGTCCGCCCACGCGACGCTGCTCGGCGGCAGCCACGCGCGCGCGCTGGTCATCGAGATCACCGCCAATCCCGACGCGGCCCACGACGCCGTCGCACAGGTCCGCGGTCTGCTCGATCATCTCGCGCGCGGTGCCGCCACCGCCGGCGATCTGCGCTACGCCGCCGAGCGCGCCGCCCGCATCGACACCGCGGCCGAGCTCGACCCGCGCCGCCGCATCGTCGATCTCTGGCGCGGGAGCGCCGACGCCGCCGCGCCGGATCTGGCGGCGCTCCGCCGATTCCACCAGCAAGCGTTCCGCGCCGACGCGCCCGTCGTCGTGTACGTCAAGCGCCGCCGATAGACGCTCCAGGCCTGGATACCGGTCCGGCGCGGAACCCCGCGACGCCGTCCGCCGCACCGTGGCGCCCCGGGGCGGACGCAGCGGGGGATTCCGCGCCGGACCGGCCATCCCCTGGCCCGACGCGAGAGCCCGATGCGAGCTTTTGCCGGGCTGGGCGCGGGCGCGTTTTCCGCAGCGCGGGCTCGTGCTAGCGAAGAGCGCCATGTCGAGCCGCCAGACCGTCCTCATCCTCGACTACGGGTCGCAGTACACGCAGCTGATCGCGCGGCGCGTGCGCGAGAGCCACGTCTACTGCGAGATCCATCCGTGCACGATCACGATGGACAAGATCCGCGCGATCGCGCCGCAGGCGGTGATCATGAGCGGCGGACCGCAGAGCGTGTACGGCGACGACGCGCCGCGCAGCGATCCGGCGCTGCTCGAGCTCGGATTGCCGGTGCTCGGGATCTGCTACGGCGCAGCAGCTGATGGCGCTGCAGCTCGGCGGCAAGGTCGAGCCGAGCGAGCATCGGGAGTACGGGCCGGCAAAGCTCGCCGTCGGGGAGTCGACGGGGATCCTCGCGCCGTTCGGCGCGGGCGAGCAGCTGTCGGTGTGGATGAGCCACGGCGATCGCCTCACGTGCATGCCGCCGGGCTTCCGCGCCATCGGTTCGAGCTCGAACGCGCCACTCGCGGCCATCGCCGACCCGGACAAGAAGCTGTACGGCATCCAGTTCCACCCGGAGGTCGCCCACACGCCGCGCGGCGCGGAGCTCTTGCGCGCGTTCCTGTTCGACGTCGCGGGGCTCGAGCCGAGCTGGACGCCGGGCTCGTTCGTCGAGGAGGCCATCACCGCGATCCGCGATCGCGTGGCGGCGGACGAACGCGTGATCTGCGGGCTGTCGGGCGGCGTGGACTCGAGCGTCGCGGCCGTGCTCTGCCACCGCGCGCTCGGCGACCGGCTGGTGTGCATCTTCGTCGACAACGGCGTGCTGCGCGAAGGCGAACGCGACGCCGTCGAGCACACCATGCGCGAGAGCTTCCACTTGAACCTGATCGTGGCCGACGCGCGCGAGAAGTTCCTCTCGGCGCTCGCCGGCGTCACCGACCCGGAGCAGAAGCGCAAGATCATCGGCCGCGTGTTCATCGAGGTGTTCGACGAGCACGCGGTTCACGTGGAGAACGCGAAGTGGCTGGTGCAGGGCACGCTGTACCCGGACGTGATCGAGAGCGTCAGCGTCAAGGGCCCGAGCGCCGTCATCAAGAGCCACCACAACGTGGGCGGGCTGCCCGAGCACATGAAGCTGAAGCTCATCGAGCCGCTGCGCGAGCTGTTCAAGGACGAGGTGCGCCAGGCCGGCGAGGCCATGGGCATGCCCCACGACGTGCTCTGGCGTCATCCTTTCCCCGGACCGGGGCTCGCGATCCGCTGCCTGGGCGAGGTCACCGAGGCGCGACTCTCGGTGCTGCGCCAGGCCGACGCGATCGTGCAGGAGGAGATCCGCGCGGCCGGACTCTACGAGTCGCTGTGGCAGGCGTTCGCGGTGCTCTTGCCCGTCAGGAGCGTCGGCGTGATGGGCGATGACCGGACCTACGACGAGACGTGCGCGATCCGCGCCGTGCACTCGAGCGACGGCATGACCAGCGACTGGGCGCGGCTGCCCCACGAGCTACTGGCGGTGATCAGCTCGCGCATCATCAACGAGGTCAAGGGCATCAACCGCGTCGTGTACGACATCAGCTCGAAGCCGCCGGCGACGATCGAATGGGAATGAAGCGCCGGGCCGCGACCGTCGTGCTGCTCGCCGGCGTCTGGCTGCCGGCGTGCAATCACGGCGCGGGGCGTGCGGCGGTGAGCATGACGCTGGACAGCGCCCAGAACGGCGTCGCCGACGCGAGCGTGTACATCGACGAGGAGTACGTCGGGCCGCTGGGCTACGTGGCCGTCCGCGGCGTCCGGCTGCCCGTGGGCGAGCACCGCATCACCGTCCAGAAAGACGGCTACTTCCCCTGGGACCACCTGGTGGTCTCCGATCGCCAGCCAATCAAGCTCGACGTGCGCCTGGTGCCCGTCCCCGAGTAGCGGCGCGGGCGGTCCTTGCCGGCGGGCGCTTTCGCGACTACGAGGACAGCGCACAAGAGCCTATCCGCTCGACGCGGGGTGTACCTCAACCTGGTAGAGGGCCGGCTTTGGGTGCCGGCTGTTGGGGGTTCAAATCCCTCCACCCCGACCCGCTGCATGCCGCGCGCGCGAGCAGCCCAACCCTTCAGTGTGCCGCGAAAGCGCCGCACTTGGAAATCGAAAACGCGGCTTTTCTCGCGGTCAAGCGCGCAAGACGCGCAAGAAACCGTCATGCGCGCTCGCGCTGCCTGGCGGAAATCATTTCGCGTGCCTTCGACCCTTGCTCTCCTTGCTCGGTCGTATACCGTGCACGTTGGCAGTTTCTCGCTGTCCACTCCCAGGAGTCAGCGCACATGAAGAGAGCATCCAGTACCGTCCAATGCAGCAAATGCTGGCGACCCGCCGCGCCGGGCCGCAAGCAATGCCGGCACCACCTGGCGTATTTCCGCAAGTACCGCAAGGCACGGCGCGCCGAGGGTCTGTGCATCGACTGCGGCGCTCCTTCGCCGAGCTATCAGCTCTGCGACGGCTGCGCCGAGCGTGCTGCGGCGCAGATGAAGAAGCGCTACTACGAGCGGCGCGCACGCGGCCGCTGCACCGCGTGCGGTGCCGCCGCGAAGGGCTACTCGCTGTGCGACGCATGCACCGAGCGCAAGGCGAAGCGGCGCAAGGTCGGCGCCAGCGCGTGAAGCGTTTGGTGCTCTGAGCGTCAGCGCGCCCAGACGTCCAGGCGTCGGAGGTCTTCCCAGACCTGGGCAGGCGACGTGTATCGGTATTGTTCGTGTCTGCGCAGCAAGACGCTGATGATCTTGCCGATCTCCGTGCCCAGCGCTTCGGCCTTCGCTCTCGGGACGCCCTCGCGGATCTGGCGGACGATCTCGTCGTAGCCGAGGCTGAAGTCGATCGGGTAGTCGCCCGCGTGCATGGCGTACATCAACAGGCCGAGCTGGTAGAGGTCGCTTTGCTTGGTCGTGTAGCCGCCGCCGGCGACCTCGGGCGCCATGATGCGGTGGTGGACGATCGACGGACGCACCGCGGCCTGACCGTACAGCTCCTGCGCGATGCCTGAGATCGCTGAGCTTGCACACCAGCTTGTCGCCCTGGACGACGAGGATGTTGCCGGCGTGCAGGTCGTTGTGGACGATCTCGTTGTCGGACAGGTACTGGATCGCGAACAAGAGCTGGCGCGTGACCTCGACCAGCAGCCGATCCGTGAACGGGATGCCGAGCATCTCCTCCAGGCTGTGATCGCAGCGCTCGAGCACGAGATAGAACAGCGCGTCCGCCTCGAAGTAGTCGAACACGTAGACGATGTTCGGATGCCTCAGGTGCCAGAGCCGGCCCGTCTCGCGAACCCAGTCGGCGCGCACCTGCTCGTACGGACGATTGCCGGCCCGGAACACCTTCACCGCGAACGACTGGTCGAACGGACCGACGCAGTCGAACACGGCGCCGAAGCCGCCCTCGCCGAGCACGTCTCCGAGCAGGTAGCGGGCGCCGCGGGGCGAATACACCACGCCCCCGGTGATGGGAAATTGGATCGAGCCGTCGGCGCCAGGGTGCGTTGTCACTGCTTTCCGGTTTGATTGTACCGGCGCGGCCGGCGGCCGGGGCGACGCTGTACGCGACCGCCGGGAAAACCCGGCCGCTGCCGCGGATCCCGCGGGGGCGCGGCCCCTGGAATGCCCGCCCTTGCGCGACGGCCGTGCGTCCGCTAGAAACCCGGCCCCGATGTCGAACCGAGCGATCTGGAACGTCCGCAAGCGCCACGAGTGGCTGACCACGCCGCTCAAGGGCAAGCACCTCAGCAAGCGCAAGCGCGAGCGCATCGGCCTCGAGGACGCCCTCGCGCGCAAGCGCGCCAAGGACGGCGAGAGCGAGCAGGCAGCCCCCGAGCAGGCCTGAGCCAAGCGAAGCGCGATCGGGACGCTTCAGCTGCCGTAGCGCGTCTCGCCGCAGCCTTCCCACGCGGCAGCCCAGCTCATCGTGCTCGTCGATCGAGCGAAGCCCAGGCGCCCCTGGCGATCGACGACGATCACGCCCGCCGGCGAGCCCACGCGTCGCTCGAGCATGAGGATGCCGTCGGACGCCGCCTGCCCGGCCAGCGCGCCGCCGGCGAGATCGGCGGCGACCGCCGAAGCCAACGCGACGCGCAGGATCCCCTCGCCGTGACCGGTAGCCGAGACCGCGCCGGCGAGATCGTCGGCCCAGGTACCGCCGCCCGGGATCGGCGTGTCGCCGACGCGACCGCGCCGCTTGCCCGCCGTGCCGCCCGTGCTCGTCGCGGCTGCGACGCTGCCGGCGCGATCGCGGGCCACCGCGCCGACTGTGCCGCCCGCCCAGTTCGCCGCGCGCCCGGCGGCGATCGCGGCCTCCAGCTTCTTCCGCGCCGCCTCGGTGACGAGCTCCGACTCGTCCACCGGCGAGAAGCCGGCGCGACGCGCCAGCTCCGCTGCGCCTTCGCCAGCGTAGAGCACGTGGGCGCCGTCCTCGAGCACGGCGCGCGCGATCGCGATCGGGTTCTTGAACGGCGGCAGCGCACACACGCCGCCGAAGCGCAGATCGCGACCGTCCATGATCGACGCGTCGAGCTCGACGTGGCCCGCGAGCGTCAAGCACGCGCCGGTGCCGGCGTTGAAGCGCGGATCGTCCTCGAGGATCTCGACCGCGCGCTGGACCGCGTCGAGCGCGCGCCCGCCGCCGGCCAGCACCTGCATCGCCGCCGCCGCCGCGACGCGGCAGCCCTCGGCATGCGCCGCGCGGCGCTCCGCCGGCACGTCACCTGCGCCGCCGTGGACGATCACGCCGGCCGCCTCGCCCCCCATCGTCTCGAATGCGGTGATCGGCACGCGGCGGTTATACCCGCAGCCCGGCACGGCGCGCACCGCGCAGGCCGGACAGCGTCTGGAACAGCAGCGGCGCGGTGCCCGCGACCAGCCACGGCGCGCCCAGCCGCGCCGCCGCCACAGCGTGCAGCAGCACGATCGTGGCGGCGGCCGCCGCCGCCACCGCCGCCACCCGCAGCCAGCCGCGAGCCGGCACACCGACCCAGACCGGCGTCACGACCGCCAGCGGAGCGATGGCCAGCACCGCGGAGAGCCGCTGCAGCCGGAAGACGTCCGGCGCCAACGGCAACGCGTGCCCGAGCGCGATCGCGCCGTCGGAACGCACGACCACGCCGCTCGCCGGATTGAAGAGCGCGGCGCCGGTGATGCGCCACGCCGCCGGGGTCGTCACCGCCGGGAACAGCGCGGCCGGATCGCTCCACGGAAGCGCGGCAACCGTCACGGCGAGCGCGCCGGCGACCCAACCGGCCAGCACGGCGCCGAGCGCGACGCGCAGCGGGCCGACGCCGAGCGCGCCGAGCGCGATGTACTCCCCGCGGGCGCGCGCCTGGGCGAGAGCGAGCGTCGAGCCGAACGCCGCGAGCGCGGGCGCCAGCGCCGCCAGGCGCGCGAGCCGCGCGGCCGCCGTGCTCGCGGCCTCGTCGGTGGTCGCGATGACGCCGAGGCACAGCAGCGCCGCTACGGCGGCGAACGCCAGCGCCCGGCGGAAGAGCGTGCGATCGTACGGGGTCACGTCGCCGGATAGTTGTCCGGATCGCGGGCACGTTGCTACCCGGAAGCATGCGACGCATCCCGTTCCTGATCGCCGGCGTGCTGGCACTCGGCTGCGGCGATCTCGGCAAGAACGCCAAGATCCCCGGTAACGAGCTCGGGACGTATCACGTCACCGGCAAGCTCGATTCGTCGACCTGCGGCCCTGGCGCGCTTGGCTCCACCGACGTCTGGGAGTTCGACGTCAAGCTGTCGCGCGACGGCACGGATTTGTACTGGCTCAACGGCCAGGACGTCATCCCGGGTCGGATCGCCGCGGACGGCGTGACGTTCGCGTTCGACGCCCGCATGGTCGTGCCCGTCGAGCAGGCCGGCAAGGGCAAGACCGGCTGCACCATCGTCCGCCACGACTCGGCGAGCGGCGAGCTCGGCGGCAACGGCAGCGACGTTCCGTCGTTCGACGGACGCATGCGCTTCGGATACACCGCCGACCCGAGCTCGGACTGCACCGATCTACTAGGTGTCGAGGGCGGCCTCTCCATGTTGCCCTGCGACATGAGCTACATCATCGGCGCGACGCGCACCGCAGCCGCGAAGTAACGCCGGCCGCGCCGCACCGGCAGGCGCCCGGTGGGACTTGGAAGTGGCCGTAATTACGGCCGCTTGAGCATGTTTTCGCGCGCGCGGTTGGCCCCGTCGCGCGAGCCGTGATAGCTCTGAACCAACGTCCAGGCTGGAGCCACCGCTCCCGGGCAGGTCCGGCGGGGGTTCAACCCCCGCACCTGGATCAGGCCGAGGCCGTGAACGCGGTCTCGTTTCGTGGAAACACCCCATCGGTCCAAGAGCCCGTGATGGAGCCCCGCTCTCGTGGGCACATTCGGGGTGTCCGGCATCCAGCCGGAGGAGGTGGTCGAGACATGCAGAGTAGCTTTTCCCCCATCCCGGAGGGTGACCGGTAGGTCGTAGAGCCTGCGCTCCGCACGTTCGTGCGGGGTGCGTTGGCCCCACGCAGGCGGCGCTGAAGCGCCGACGCGGACCGCGCAAGCGGACCGCGCACCCCGGGACGGGGCTGCTACCGCGGTCCGGGTGGTAGGAATACCGCCCGGACCGTTCTTTTTGTCCGCGGACGCGCGCCCCAGCGACTAGCCTCCGTCGCGCGAGAGCTTCGACCATGCACGGCCTTTTCCAGCTTGGTTTCTTCCACGCGTTCCTCGGGACGCTTCCCGCGTTTTTCTGGGACAACCCGGTCTTCTCGCACCAGAGCTGGACCAACGCGATGAACGGTCTGCGCATCCTGCTGACGACAGCGGGCGCGCTGATGCTGATCTACGAGGTGCGGGCCCAGAAGCTGGGCGAGCGCATCTCCGAGCGCACGAAGAAGCGCGTCGCCATCGGCATGACGGTGCTGGCTTTCGGCGCGTATTTCGACTTCTTCAACCCGAACGTCCGCTACGACCGCTACTACCACCGGCACGAGTTCTTCCATTACTACCTGGGCTCGAAATACAACCACGAGCTCGAGTACATCCGGCTGTACGAGTGCACGGCGATCGCGGAGGTCGAGCTCGGGCGCGGCGCCCAGGTCCGCAGCCGCGATCTGCGCGACCTGACCGTCAACCTGATCAAGAAGACGACCGACACGTACGTCTTCAGCGATCCCGCGCAGTGCAAGTCGCATTTCACGCCCGCGCGCTGGGAGCAGTTCAAGAAAGACGTCGACTGGTTCTATCACTCGTCGCCAGGCGACTACTGGCTGAACATGCAGAAGGACCACGGGTACAACCCACCGCCCGTGTGGACCATGACCGGCAAGCTGTTCAGCGACCTGGGTCACGCCGGCGACACGTTCTTCAAGGAGCTCGCGTCCCTCGACATCATGCTGCACCTGGGGATGGTGCTGCTCGTGTTCTGGGCGTTCGGCTGGCGCGTCGGCGCGGTAATGACCGTCTTCTGGGGCTGCAACGCGCCCGCCAACTTCTACTGGACGGGCGGCGCGTTCCTTAGACAGGACTGGCTGTTCTTGCTGGTTGCGAGCGCGTGCTTCGCGCGCAAGCGCCGCTACGGCCTCGCCGGTGCCGCGCTCACGTGGTCCACGGGGTTGCGCGTGTTCCCGGTCATCCTGTTCGTCGGGCCCGCGATCCTGGTCGCTGATCGACCTGGTCAAGCGCCGCATGGTCCGCCCCGAGTACAAGCGCTTCATCGGCGGCGCGATCGTCGCGGGTGGGCTGTTGATTCCGGCGAGCGTCGTGATCGCAGGGCCTTCGTCCTACTATCACTTCTACAAGCACATCATGACCCACAAGAGCACGCCGCTCACCAACACGATGGGTCTGGAAACGATGATCGTGCACAACTGGGACGGTCGGATGCGCTTCACGCGCGACGACAACCTCGAAGATCCGTTCCAGGTCTGGAAGGCCGGCCGCACCGAGCGCATCCACGAACACCGCTTCCTCTACAACGGCATCAGGTTGCTGGTGTTGCTGTGGACGGTGTGGGCGCTGCGCCGCACCAAGTCCTTGTGGGTCGCCATCGGCATGGGCGTGCCGCTGCTACAGTCCGTGCTGAACCTGACTTGCTACTATTTCTCGTTCTTCTTGGTGGTGATCCCACTGATGAAAGCGAGAAAACCTATAGGGCCCATCGCCCTGCTGGTCAGCGCGGCGAGCCAGATCGTCTACCTCCGGTACTACTGGGTCGACGACAAGTTCACGGCGATGTCGTGGCTGTTCTACGCCTTCGGTCTGATGGTGCTGTTCACGTACTCGCGCCCGTTCAGCTTGGATAGGCTGAAGGCGTGGTGGAACAACCAGCCCGAGCCAAAGCCCGCGCCGCCCGCCGCGACCAAGCCCGCGCCCGCGAAGTGAAGGCGCGCGCCAGTGCGGGGGCGCTCGCGGCCGCCGTCCTGACCGCCCCCGCACCGGCGCGCGCCGATCCGCCGGCGCGCGCTGGCTTGAGCCTCGGCGCGACCGCGGCGCTCGACTCGTTCGCGCAGGGCGGTGGCGCCCCACCGCTGTGCTGCGGCGAGCGCGACAGCTGGACCGCGCGCGGGCCGGCGTTCGCTCTGCGCGCGGGCTACGGCCTGACCCGTTGGTTCGAGCCGGCGCTGGAGCTGGGCGCGTCGTTCCAGCGCGCGAGCGGCGCGACCGCGGTGTCGATGACCACCACCACCGCGACGCTCGCCGCGTACTTCCTGCTCGGCAGCGAGCGCATCGTGTTCCAACCTGGGCTCTACCTCCGCACCGGGCGCGACCGCGCGACGTTCGACTATGCGAGCGGCGCCACCCACACGCACCAGGTGATCGACCAGGGCGTGTCCGCGCCGGGCGTGTCGCTCGGCGTGGACGTGCTGGTGCTACCGCATCTGGGCGCCGGCGCGTTCGTGCGCGGCGACGTGCCCGGCCTGTCGCAGGTCGACTACAGCGCGGGCGTCGCGTTCACCTGGTACGGCGTGGTCAGGTCGCTCTAGAGCACGGCGCGAATCGCCTCGACGGCGTCGGCGATCCCCGCCTGGGAACGGCGACAGCGCGACGTCCAGGTGCTCCCAGTCCGTCTCGATGGCGCGGATGCCGACAAGCGGCGTGACCAGGGCGATGATGCGCGCCACCTTGGGATTTCGCGCGAGCTTCGGATCCTTCATCAGGTCGATGACGATGCGATCGTCGGCGGCCTCGACCAGGACCGGCGGGCGCTTCGGCATGTAGGCCGCCAGATTGCCGGGCTTGGAAAGGTCGAGCGCGCCGCTCTTGAGCAGCGCCGCGATGGGCGACTCCGCCTTGTCGTCGAGCACCTTCAGCGACACGTCCGCAAGGCGCACCTCGAAGCGCAGTTCCTCGGCGTTCAGGCGCACCCGCTCGATGAAGATCGCCGCGGACGCCCGCACCGGCGTGCCCATGGCGTCGACCGACGCGCCGATGCGGATCCCCGGCGGTACGGCCTCGATCTGCACATCTTTCGGCGCCTTCTTGCCGCGGGCCTGGCCCGCGAGCCAGCGCAACGCCGACAACGGCAGTCCGAAGCGAAAGAACAGGGCGTTCTTCACGACCCTGAGCGCTTCCTCGGGATGCTGCTTGAGGTATCCCCCCACCGCTTCTGCGATCGCCTTCTTGTCGGGCATGGCCGCGGGAGTATAAGCCACACCATCAACGCCAAGTGGGAGCGAAATGAGCGTCTCCTACCGTCAATCGCACGCCGCGCTGCGGCAATTCCCCAGCCGCGCGGGCCGGACCCGCGCTCCCGAGGCCATCTTCCCATGTTCCGCCGCTCCGAAGTCCCGCCCGCAGACGTCCACGCCGCCCTCCGCCAGCACATGCTGGTCGACGGCTACCCCATCGTCGTCGACATGGAGAAGAGCCAGCGCTCGTGGGTGCGCGATCTGGTGACCGGCCGCGATTACCTCGACTTCTTCAGCTTCTTCGCCTCGAACCCCATCGGCTTCAACCACCCGAGCGTGAAGGACCCGGACGTGCTCGAGCGCCTCGGGCGCGTCAGCGTCACGAAGGTCTCGAACTCCGACTACTACACCGCGTACATGGCGGAGTTCGTCGACACGCTGTCACGCACCGCCGCGCCGGAACACATGACGCACTACTTCTTCGTGGACGGCGGCGCCCTCGCCGTCGAAAACGCGATGAAGGTCGCCTTCGACTGGAAGGTGCAGAAGAACCTCGCCGCCGGAAAGGGCGAGAAGGGTCAACAGATCCTGCACCTCGAAGACGCGTTCCACGGCCGCAGCGGCTACACGCTCAGCGTCACCAACACCGATCCGGTCAAGACGCGCTGGTTCCCGCAGTTCGACTGGCCGCGGATCAGCAGCCCCGCGATCACCTTCCCGCTCGACGGCGAGAGCCTCGAACGCGTGATCGCCGCCGAGCGCGTAGCGATCGCCCAGGCCGAGCGCTTCTTCGACGAGCGCGCCGACGACATCGCGGCGATCCTCGTCGAGCCGATCCAGGGCGAAGGCGGCGACAACCACTTCCGCCCCGAGTTCCTGCAGGAGCTCCGGCGCCTCGCCGACGAGCGCGAGGCGATGCTGATCTTCGACGAGGTCCAGACCGGCGTCGGTCTCACCGGCACGTGGTGGGCGTTCGAGCAGCTCGGCGTCGTGCCGGACATCCTGTGCTTCGCCAAGAAGATGCAGGTCGGCGGCATCTTCGTCGGCCCGCGCGTGGACGAGGTCGACAAGAACGTGTTCAAGGTGCCCAGCCGCATCAACAGCACCTGGGGCGCGTCGCTGGTGGACATGGTGCGCTGCACCCACATCCTCGAGATCATCGTGAACGAGAACCTGGTCGACAACGCCGCCTTGCGCGGCGGCGAGCTATTGAAGGGCTTGCAACAGATCGCGAGCCGCTACGACGTCGTGTCGAACCCGCGCGGCCGCGGCCTGATGTGCGCCATCGATCTGCCCACCACCGAGACGCGCGACAAGGTCGTCCGCCGCTGCTTCGACGACGGCATGATCGTGCTGAAGTGCGGCTCGCGCTCCGTCCGCTTCCGCCCCACCCTCACCGTCTCCGCCGATGCCATCAGCGAAGGCGTGGAGCGCCTCGGCAAGGCCATCGGCGAGGTCATCGGCTGATTCCGGAAAGAGGGTTTGCCGGTCCGGCGCGGAACCGCGCGGTTCACCCCGCCCGCGCTACAATCGAACGCGCGACGCAGCGCGACCCTGACTGCCAGCATGCGTCGACCGTGCCTCGACTGCGCGCGCGTTTCGCGTGGGTTCTACCTCCATTCATGATAGGGATTCGAGCTGGGAGGGTTGCATGCGCGTGTGGACTGGGGGAATCGTCGTCGCAGCACTGCTCGCAGGCTGCGGCTCGACGGAGTCGAACGGCAGCGGTGGCACGGCCGGCACCGGCAACGACGCGTCGGCCGGTAGCGCCGGCACGAGCGGAACCGCCGGCGCGAGCGGAACCGCCGGCGCGAGCGGAACCGCCGGCGCGAGCGGAACCGCCGGCGCGAGCGGAACCGCCGGCGCGAGCGGAACCGCCGGCGCGAGCGGAACCGCCGGCGCGAGCGGAACCGCCGGCGCGAGCGGAACCGCCGGAGACGGCGGCCTTCCGGATCCGCCGGCTTGCCCCGCCACGACGTTCATCGACGAGGACAAGCTCGCCGTCGCCACGGTGGCCCTCGACTCGTGTCTTTCGGACGACGGCTTCTACAGGACGCAGGCAGAGCTCCGCTCGACATTCGCCGGGTTCACGTATCCGGGCACAGCCACGCTGATCGATTGCCTCGCGACAGTGACCAACGGCTGCGCCGGGGTGTTGGACTGCTACGGCTATGCGACCTACACCACCGGGGCCTGCGGCACGTGCATGGGAAACACAGCCGTCGTCTGCAACGGCAGCGCCAAGTATCTGTGGGACTGCGACAAGCTTGGCGTGAGCTGTGACGCGGGCTGGTGTCTGCCGCCGGGCGGGCAGAGCTGCACCAATCCGCCGTTCAGTGACCACTGCAGCGCCCAGGGGCAGCCGCTGCATTGCCAAGGACGGCGCGTGCAAGTCGGCCCGAGCTGCGCCGACTACGGGCTCAAGTGCGACGACACGTTGGTCACCATGTGCAAGGGCATCGGCGCGGAATGCATTGGCGACGACAAGTCGTACTTCGATGTGCGGATCGTCGGGACGAGCTGCGATGGAGACGTCGTGGACGCATGCGTTGGGGGCGCCCTCGGGTACCGCGCGAAGGTCGATTGCAGCTGCCTTGGACCGGGCTTTTCGTGCCAGTCAGCGGAGGGCGCGACCTTCTGCGGCGCGGCGAGCGAGTGCGATCCAGAAACCCATGCAAAGACGTGCAACGGCACGAACGTCGTCTTCTGCGACGCGGGCAAGCTGCGCAGCATCGACTGCACGACCCTGGGCTTTACCGCGTGCAGCCCCGATGTCGGAGTCGGCTGCGAATAGCGGACCGGCGTCCATCCGGAGACGGCGCGGTCGTGCCGGTGTCAGTCGTCGCTCTTCGAGGCCTTCTCGGCGATCTGTTGCGCCTCGGGCGAGCCGTCACCGTCTTCGAGCTCGCCGCGGACGCCGCGGGTGCGAAGCTCGAGGTTCACGCGCTCGCCCAGACTGTGTGCGACGCGCGCGAGCAGGTCCGGCACTTCCGAGAGCAGGTTCGCCCACGCGCTGCCGGCGTCCGCGTCCACCGTGAGCAGGTGCGCGTGACCGTCCTTGCCGACCGCGATGGCCGCGACCGGATCGAGCTCCACCGCGCCGCCGACGCCCTGGGCGCCGGTGTCGCCGCCGACCTTCGCGCCGTGGGCGCCGGCGTTGGCGCTGCCCGCGCCGAACGCGATCTTCAGCCGGTGGACGGGGATCACCGTCGCCTCGCCGGCCTGCTGCGCCTCGCCGATGATGGTCTCGCTCTTGGAGACGCCATGGATGCCGTCGAGCAGGTTCTTGACGATTTCGTTGATCTTGGTGTCCGTCATGACGCCTCGGTCGCTCCCCTCGCGGCGGGTCGCCGCTTCAGAATCTTCACGTGCCTTAGCACGTAGCGCAAGCTGTCGAGCGCCAGAAGGCCCGGCCTCAGGCGGACGCACGCGATCACGGCGAGCTCGGCCTGGTCGACCGAGTCCCAGCTCGGCCGCGGCCGGATCGCGATCGGCGGCGGCAGAGCACCGCCGAGGGCGTAGAGCGCGCCCAGCAGCTTGCCCGTCGTCACGATGTCGACAAACGAGTAGTCCAGGTCGAAATCGAGCTGCTCGACGCGGATCCGCCGCCGCTCCGACAGGATGAACAGCGCGAAATCGACGGGATCGAACCAGCGCTCGAAGCGACGGTAGCCCGCGATGGCCCGCTGGTGCGACGGCGTGGGCCGCTCCTGCGCTTCCTTGGCGTCGCCCTCGTCCTTTCGCTCGAGCAACGCGGCGAACGAGCGCTGCCAGACGCGGCGACCGAAGACGTGCAGCTGCAACGCGCCGGGCACGCCGCGCGCGGCCGCGCCACTGAGCGCGAGCGGACCGATCTGGCTGCCGCCGGCAAGCACCCACGCGCCGTCGGGATCGCCGCGGCCCTGCACGCTGAGGTGCAGGCGTACCGGCACGAGCAACGCGGCGACGAACGCGACGAGCGCGACGCCGGCGACGATCCAGAGCGTGTGATCCAGTTGGGGCTCCCCCGTCCGGCCCCGCGGAGCTCAGGGCCCGGACTTCTTCGGCTTGTCGCCCTTGCCTTCGAGCAGCTTGGCCGGCGTGCCCGCGAGCTGCGGCGCGCCGTTCACCTGCGGCATGATCTCGAGGCCGCGACGTGCGACCGCGCCCTTGCCCTTGCGCAGTGCGAGCATATGCGGGATGCCGTCCTCGCCCACGACGACGAACGCCTTCGGCTCGACCATGACGGCGCCACCGACGCCGCCGCCTTCCACGCCAGCGTCGCTCTTGTTGTCGCCCTTGCCCTTGCCGCCGGCACCGGCCGACGCGGCGCCGAAGCCGATGCTGATCTTGCTGAGCGGCATCACCTTGGCCTTGCCGGCGTCGCGCACCTGGCCGACCACGGCTTCGCTCTTCGAGATCTTGTTCAGCTCGCCGAGCAGGTTCTTCACGAGGCCGTCGAGATCCATGGTGTCCCGAGCATCCCAGGGCCAAGCACGCCGCGCAAGCCCCGCTTTCCGCGGATTTCCTGGTTTGCCGGTCCGGCGCGGAACCGAACGGAGCCCGCTTGGCCGCCGCGGCACGCCGCCGGTGCCGCGGGCCGGGGCCTACAGCACGCGCTCGACGGCCTCCGCGAGCACTTCGCCCACTTCCGCGTCGATGCGCAGCGTGGCCAGCGCGTCGTGGGGCGTCTCACCGCGATTGATGATCACGTAAGGCGTGCCGCGCGCCGCCGCACGCAGCGGCACGTCCGCCGCCGGCGTGACGACCAGCGACGAGCCGAGCGCGAGCACCAGATCCGCGGCGCCGGCTTCGGCGAACGCGCGCGCGAGCAGCTTCATGTCGAGCACTTCGCCGAACATCACCACGGCGGGCTTCATCAGCCCGCCACAGTGCTCGCAGCGCGGCGGCACGCGCGTGGCCTCGAACTCCTGCATGCAGCGCTCCGGCGCCTCGCGGTGCGCGCAGTCGATGCACACGACCTCGGCGTTCGTGCCGTGGAGCTCCACGAGCCTTTCCCGCGCCGTACCGGCAACCTGATGCAGCCCATCCACGTTCTGCGTCGCGACCAGACCGACCACCCCGCGCTGCTCGAGCGCCACGATGGCGCGATGCGCGGCCCCCGGCTTGGCGTCGCGGAACACCGGCCAGCTCTCGAGCTTGAACTCCCAGTACTCGCGCCGCGCGGCGTCGCTCGCGACGAAGTCCTGGAAGGTGACCGGCTGGCGGCGCGTCCAGACGCCGTCCGGGCCGCGGAAATCCGGGATCCCGCTGCTCGTGGAGATGCCGGCGCCGGTGAACACCAGGATGCGCCGGGCTCGTCCCAGGAGGCGTCCGAGCTCGGCGGCGGGCGGCATCGCGCCGGGATCGTAGCCAGTGGGCGCGACGCCGGCGAGCCATGACGGACGTCACCTCGGCGTCGCCGGGGAAATGCCGGGTTTCCCGGGGAACGTACCGGGTGCACTGAAATTGATATTGACTTTCAATATCAAGAACGCCACATAGGGGACCACATGCCGCGCCTGCCGCCCTTCGCTCTTGCCGCCGCCGTGGCAGCGCCTGCGCTGTTGGTCGCCGCTCCAGCGCAGGCGACGGACCGCCATTTCAACCAGACCTACGAGTCGGGCGTGCTCAACCCGGGCTCCGCCGAGCTCGAGCCGTCGACGATGTACCGCGGCGGCCGCGCGCAGTTCTTCTCCGCCTACGATCTCCGGCTCGAGTACGAGGTCGGGCGTCGTGCCCAACCTGCAGACGTCGCTGTACTGGAACTTGTCGTCGATCACGACGGACGACGCGGCCGGGCGCACCACCACCACGCGCCTCGACAGCGTCTCGTCGGAGTGGAAGCTCAAGCTGAGCGATCCGGTGGCCGACGCGCTGGGTTCCGCCCTGTACCTGGAGGGCACGGCCGGGCACGGACAACGCGGAAGTCGAGGCCAAGCTGATCGTCGACAAGCGCTTCGGCTCGCTGCTCGTCGCGGCGAACCTGGTCGGCGACCACGAGTGGAGCTGGGAGCAGCCGGGCGCCGCGAAGCGCGAGGCCGGCTTCGAGCTCGACACGGGCGTCGGCTACTTCTTCACGCCGGCGTTCATCGCCGGCATCGAAGCGCGCAGCGTCAACGAGCTCGAGGACGCCGACGAGCTCGAGACGTCGGTGGTGTACGCGGGCCCGTCGCGTAGGATTCGCCAGCGACGGCTGGTGGACCACGTTGAGCGTCACGCCGCAGGTGGCCGCCTTCAAGGGGGCGAGCGCAGGCAGCCGCCTCGACATCGATCACCAGGAGCGGGTGCAGGCCCGCGTCGATCTTCGGTTTCCACCTGTGAGCCCTCGATGAACCGCTCGCTCGCCTTCGCATGCATCCTGGCCGTCGCCGCTGCGTGGCGGCTGCGCGTCGACGCTGCGCCAGCCGACCGCGGCCGACGCACGCGTCGCCCGGCGCACTGGCCGGGCACGACCCTCGCGGAGCTGCAGCAAGGGCGGCAGCCTGTACGCGGCGACGTGCGCCGGCTGTCACACGCTGCGCGATCCCGCGTCGCACACCCCGGAGCGCTGGGAGAAGTCGAGGTCGGGAGATGCGCGAGCAGCAAGGGCGTCCATCTCGACGAACACGACGCGCGCGCTGATCGTTCGCTACCTGTCGGCGATGAGCCTCCAGAGCCGCGACGTCGCGTCGCGCTGAACCGCTTGCGCCCGGATCGCTTCCGGGAGACGCTGGGCCGGCATGGCGCGCTGCCGGGAGAACGCGGGGGTCCTCTTCAACCACGCGTGCAAGAACGAGGCGACCGCGCAGTGCGCGTCGTGTCACAAGCCCGTCTGCGCCACCCACGCGCGCGCCATGAACGGCTGGCCCACGTGCATCGGCTGCGTGCGCAACCTGCTGAAGGACCGCCAGCAGCGCGGCGCCCACGCGTGGCTGCGCAACGATCCGCACTTCTACTGGTACTACGACGGCAGCGACTGGGACGATGCCTACGACTCGTACGACTACGCGCTGTTCGACGGCGGCCCGGACACCGGCGGCTACGACATGGGCGGCAGCGAGCAGGCCTGGGAGGGTAGCTGAGCGCCGACCGCGCGAGCGCGCTGGTGTACGCGCTCGGCGGCGGCTTCGGTCACGTCGTCCGCGGCGCGTCGCTGGCGGCGGCGCTCGCGCGGCGCGGGCACGCCGGCGCGCGTGCTGGTCCCCGACGACCGCGTGGCGCTCGCCGAGGCGCTCGGCGCCCGCGCCCTGGGCGTCGCGCCGACCCGCGACGCGGCCGCGCTGCGCCGCGACGTGGACGCGGCGATCGGGGCGAGCGCGTGCACGCTGCTGGTCGTCGACAGCTTCCCGGCGGGACTGCTCGGCGAGCTCGCCGTGCCGCCGCCGGTGGCGCGACGCGTGCTGCTCTTGCGCCTGCATCGCGGCGCGGGCGAGCCCGCGTTCCTGCGACGCCGCGCGCCGCTACCACGCGCGCATCGACCTCGAGCCGCACCTCGACTGGTTGCCGAGCGGGCTCGACGCCGACGCGTTCGGGCCGGTCGCGCGGCTCGCCGAACGCGAGCGCGACCGGGTGCGCGCCGGCGGGCGCGCTGCTGGTCGCCAGCGACCCGCTGTTGGCGCCGCTGCTGCTCCGTCTCGCGCGCCGCCTGCAGCGCGGCGGACGCCGCGTGGAGCTCGCGCTCGCCGGCGGTGTCGGCCCGACCGACGCGCCGCCCGCGGCGCGCTTCCCGCTGCTCCTCGCCGCCGACGCGCCGCGCGTGATCGTCGGCGCCGCGGGCTACAATCTGGTCTACGAGGCGCACGCGGCGGGCATCGCGCACCTGGCCGTGCCGCTCCCGCGCCGCTTCGACAACCAATACCAACGCGCCCGCGCGCTGTGCGAGGTGCCCGGCTCGCCGGAAGCGCTCGAACGGCGCGCCCGCGAGCTGCTCGACGGCGCGCCGTTCCGCGCGCCGCGGCGTGGTCGTGCAATCGCACGACGCGCTCGCCGAGCGCGTCACTGCCCCGACGCCAGCGGCAGGCGCTTGAGCGCCGCGTCGAGGACGCGGTTTTCGCCCAGGAACATGTCGCAGCGGTGGCACGCCGGGAGCCGCTCGCGCTCCATCTGCCGGCGCATGGCCTGGAAGCGCTCGCCGCGGAACACGTCGCCGACGCTCTCCAGCGAGAGATCGCCCAGCGGCTCGATCTTCTCGTTGGTCATGCAGCACAGGTACACCTTGCCGTCCCAGGCCACGAACAGGTGCGTGTACGGCGCGTAGCAGAGATGCGCTTGGTAGTAGCCGCCGGCGTAGTTGCCGGCGGCGCTCTCCTTCTCGAGCGCGCGACCGCGTCCGAACGGATACACGTACGACGCGTCCGTGCAGAAGCCGGCGGCGCGGCGCGCTTCCAGCACCAGCGGCGCGATGCGCTGGTTGTACTCGTCGATCAGCCGGCGCGAGAGCCGGAAGCCGGTGCGGTCCCTGCTGTCGTCGACGGGCATCGGATGCACCTCCGTCGCCCCGGCGGCGGCGGCGACCGCGACCAGCGCCGGGTAGTCGCGGTAGTTTGCCCGCAACATCGTGAAGTTCACGCGGATCCGCGTGCGCAGGCCGCGCCGCTCGCGCAGCACGGCCAGGCGCTCCATCGCCCGCAGCGTGCGCTTGAACGAGCCGGCGATGCCGCGCACGGCGTCGTGCGTCTTCTGGGTGGCGCCGTCCAGGGAGGTGGAGATCGACGACGGCCGACCGCGCATCAGCGCCTTGGCGCGCTCGGGCGTGAGCAGCGTCAAGTTGCTGGTGAGCGTCACCTTCATGCCCAGACCGGTGGCGCGCGCCACGAGGCGCTCGGTGTCGGTGCGCGCCAGCACCTCGCCGCCGGAGAAATGCACCTTGCGACACCCGGCCGCGGCGAGCTCGTCGAGCACGCGCGAGAACGCCGCCTCGTCGAGCTCCGGAAGCGACAGGCCGCGGCCGAAGCGGCACATCACGCACTTGAGATTGCAGCGCGCCGTCAGCTTGATCTTGGCCGAGCGCAGGAAGCGCGGGACGTCGCCGTGCTCCACGCTCCGGCGCAGCGGATCGAGCAATAGCGGCTCGCGAGCGATCGCCTCGACGTCGTACATGGCTCAGGGACGTTGGCCGTAACCGTAGGCGTAGCCGGGCGGCTGCGCGGGGGGCGCCTGCGGCGCGGCGACGAGCGCGCTGCGCATGGCGCGGTGTGCGCGGATAAGCGCGCCGACCGCGGCCGGGCCGTCGACCAGGCGCTCCAGCCCCTGCGCGTTCCAGCTGCCGGTGTACAGGCGCAGCGCCGGCGGCGTGCGGAGCACCACGCGCAAGCTCTTGGGTCCGGCGCTGCAGCGCATCGGGTGCACGCGCGGCTGCGCGCGTGCGGCGGCGTCCGGCGCCAGCGCCGCGCCGCGGGGCGGCCTGAGCTCGATCACGAGCTCCTCGAAGACGCGGTCCTTGATCTTGGTGTACTTGTTCTTGCGGCGAGTCTTGCGCTTGCAGTGCGTGGCGACCGAGAGCTCGGCGCTCGAGCCGTCGGCGAACGGCAGCCGGACCGCGAGCCACTTGCGGGCGAAGCCGCCGTTGGCGGCGCGGGCGTCCGGACGGAAGTAGCCGCGAAAATCCAGGCTGAGGCCCACCACGGCGTTCGGCTTGATGTCGGCGGAGAGTACACCGAGCAGGTGCTCCACGGCGGCCAGCTTGCGGTCGTCCAGATCGAAGCGCTTGGCGCGCGCGCGCATCACGAACATGAGGATGGTGAACAAGACGGCGACGAGCATGCCGCCGATCAACAGCGCCATCTTCAGTCCCTGCGCCGCGGCGACGAGATCGAAGCCGTCCACGCCCGGCAGCATCTCGAGCGCGCTCGAGATGGCGTCGGTGAGCGCGTCCGCGTCCGCCAAGGCGATCAGCATCAGGAACGCGCCGATGATCCACAACACGCCGAGCGCGCCGGCCCAGCCGTAGCGCGAGGCGCGTCGCTCCGCCGCGACGTCGGCGGAGTCGAGGCGCGTCACCGCCGGAAGCAGCGCGGCGATGGTCGCCGACTGCGACAGCGTGACCACCGCGTCCGGGGGCTCGATGCTGGGTTTGATCTGCCGGTCCGTTCCGAGCATGACGCCAGCCAGAGTAGACGCGACGTGCCGGTCACCGCTAGCGTCCCGAGCGGATGGCGCCCCTTGCCGGCCTGCGCGTGGCCTACGCGGCGTTCGACCCGTTTCCGAACCTGAAGGGCTCCGGGACGCGCATCGCGCGGCTCGCCGGCGCGCTGGCGGAGGCGGGCGCGTCGGTGACGGTATTGTCGCTGCCCGGCACGTGCCGCGTCGAGCTCCCAACCGGCGTCGAGCTGCGACCGCTGCGCATCGCCGAGGACAACTACCTGTGCCGCGCCCTCGCCTTCCGCGCCGCGATCGCCCGCGAGCTGGTCGCGCTGCGCCCGGACGTGGTGCAGTTCCGCGGGCCGTTCGAGGGTCAAGCGGCGCTGGCGTTCGTGCGCGGGCGCGCGGTCCGCTCGCTGTTCGAGGTCAACGGGCTGCCCAGCGTGGAGCTCCGCTACCACTACCCCGCGGTGGCGACCGCGACGCGCTTCGAGGCGAAGCTCCGCGACAGCGAGCAGCGCCTGCTCGCCGCCGCCGACGCGGTGATCACCCAATCGCGCGCCACCGAGCGCTTCCTGTCGCTGCGCGGCATGCCCGGCGGCCGATCGGCGGTGATTCCGAACGGCGCCGACCCGCTGCCGCTCGAAACCTGCGCGCGGCAGAGCGGCACCGGGCCGACGCGCCTGCTCTACGTGGGCACGCTGGCGCCCTGGCAGGGCCTGCCGGATCTGCTCGTAGCGTTGCGCCGGGCGGCGCGGGCCGACGATCTGCAGCTCGACGTCGTGGGCTGGGGGCAGAAGCGCTGGCGGCGCCTGCTCGAGCGCCGCGCGCGGCGCCTCAAGGTCGGCGAGCGCGTCACCTTCCACGGCGCGGTGCCACGCTCCGAGCTCGCCGGGCTGATCGCGGCGAGCGATATCTGCGCCGCGCCGCTGCGCCGCGACCGGCGCAACCGCGTGCAGGGCTGCAGCCCGATCAAGCTGTTCGAGTACATGGCCGCGGGTCGCGCCGTGCTCGCGACGAACCTCCCCTGCTTGCAGGAGATCGTCCGCGACGGCGCCACCGGCGTACTGGCCCGCGCCTCGCACACCCACGATCTCGCGGTGCGCCTCGGCGAGCTGGCGGCGGATCCGGGCCTGCGAGCGCGGCTCGGCGCGCGCGCCAGGCGCGAGCTCGCGGAGAGCGCGACCTGGGAGCACCGCACCGCGGCGCTGGTCGCGTTCTATCGCGAGCGGCTCCTCGCCTCGGCGTACACCGCGGCGTAGGCCGCGCTCTCGTCTTCGGGGCGGTGACGGCTGGCGACGCGCTCGCGCGCCGCGTGGCCCAGGGCGTCCCGCTCCTGCGCCGGCAGATCGAGCAGCTCCTCGATCGCTTGCGGCAGGCGATCGAGCGCGGCCAGCGGCAGCAGCGCGCCGCTCTCGCCGTGCTCGATCAAGTCCAGATGCCCGCCGACCGCGGTCGCGAGCACCGGCCGCGCGGCGGCCATCGCCTCGAGCACCGCGTTCGGCGTGCCGTCGAACAGCGACGGGAACACCATCAGATCGCACAGCCCCAGCAGCCGCGAGAGGCGCGCCGGCGCGCGCTCGTAGTCCACCACGTGCAGGCGCTCGAACGCCTCCGGCGCGCTGCGCTCGAACGCCTCCAGCGCCGTCGCCGCCTCCTCGCGCACGCCGCCGATCAGCAGCAGGTGTACCGGTCGCCGGCGCAGCACGTCAGCGTACGCCGGCAGCAGGAAGCGCATCCCCTTCTTCTCCCGAAGCTCGCCGACGAAGCCAAGCACCGCGCCGTCGCCGACGCCGAGCGCCGCCGCCAGCGATCCGTCGCGCCGCTCCGGACGGAACTGCTCTGTGTCCACCGAGTTCGTCACGTGCTCTACCGGGCGCCCGAACACGCGCTCGGCGCCCTCGGCCAGGGCACGACTCACGGCCGTCACCCGCGTGGCGTGGGTCACCGCTTGCTCGAGGAACGGCAGGTCCTGGGCGCGGAACAAGCCGCGGTCGAAGTCGTTGCCCCGCAGGCTCGTCACCGAGGCGATGCCGAGCTGCCGCGCCACCAGCGTCGCGACGTAGCCCGCACGCGTGGCGTAGATGCCGTGCACCAGATCGACGGCGTGCTCCGCCGCGATCCCGCGCGCGTGCTCGGTGAGCATCGCGAGCGAGTCGTCCTCGCGCGGCAGCGCGCCCACCGGGTGGGTCACGACGTCGCCCCGCAGCACGCGCCCGCGCGCGCCCGGCAGGACGTCGCGCGAGAGCGTGACCAGGTGCACACTCTCGCCGCGCGCTGCCGCCTGCGCCGCGATCCGGCTCGTCGCCACGGCGAGACCGCCCCGCGCCGGCAGCGCCCGCTCCGCGACGATCAACACGCCAGCCACGCGAGCCTTCTAGCATTGTTGGTGTGTGCCGGTCCGGCACGGAACCCCGCGCCGCCGCGAAATCGAGCGTGCCGTACCCTTCCCGCAACTTCGACAAGTCCACCGATGCGGGTGCGACGGCTCACGCCTCAATACCCCAAGTCCCCGGAGACCTTCCGCTCTTCCGTCCTTCCTGTGAAACCAAATGAGGGGCGGCGGACACGAGACCGGCTTCTCTCGAGAGAAGGGCGTGTCGTGATCGCGCGGCGGAGCGATCGGTGCGCTGATCGAGGCGGACCGCCATCTCGGCCCATGCCCCGGTTCATGGAAACCTTCCGCTCTTGCGTCCTTCCTGTGAAAGTCCAGATGAGGGGAGTTTCTCAGCCCGCGACCCGCGTTGCGGTGAGGCGGAGGTCAGGTGGATTCCGCGCCGCGCCGACAAACCCTCACGGCAGCGTCTCGCCGGTAATGCGCTGGTAGAAGAAGCGCCGCAGCTGATCGTGGCCGAGCTGGCTCGGGTGGGTGCAGTCGCTCGCGTACCAGTCCGGCGGGTGGTTGAAGCCGTGGTTCTGGAAGTACGCGTGCATGTCCATGTACTGCTGCCCATGCCCGGTGACCTGCGTCTGGATCACGGTGTTCCAGTTGTTGAAGTAGCTGTCCGTGGGGATCGCGGGCACGCCTTTGCCGAACGCGCAGTTGTTCGCGCTGAAGTTCCCCTGGCCGTCGCTGGCGTCGTAGATGTTGCCTTCGTAGACGTGGACCTCGACGCCCGCGCCGAAGTGGTTCGGCGCCGTGAGGGCGTCGAGGGCGGCCTTGACGTTGTTGCCCATGGCGGTGCGCGCGGGCCCGTCGGCACCGAGGATGACCTGGGCGAGGTTCGCCTTCATGTCGTTGCCGCCGCTGGTGATGCACACCGCGACCGGCCCGGGCAGCGTGGACGGCAAGCCATTGATCTGTCCGACGAGCGCGCTCGTCTCGGAGCCGCTCTGGGCGTTGTTGTGATACGCGACGGCGCCGTAGCGGGTGGCGAGATCCTGCTTCAGCAGGTTGTAGTAGAACGGCGGGTTGCCGCCGCCGTCACTGATCGAGTCGCCGAGCACCACCAGCGTGCCCAGGCTCTGCAGCCCCGTGGCGCCACCGCTGCCGCCCGCGCCGCCGGTGCCACCGCTGCCGCCCACGCCACCGGCGGCACCCGCGCCGCTAGAGCCACCGCTGCCCGGCGCACCCGCCGCGCCGCCACTCGCGGCGGCGCCGGCCGCACCGCCCGCACCGCCGCCCGCCGCGCCGCCCGCACCGGCGCTTCCGGCGGCTCCAGCCGCGCCGCCCGCAGCTCCGCTGCCCGACGTGCCGCCGTTGGCTCCGCTCGAGCCGCCCGCGCCGGGGCTGCCCGAGCCGCTCCCGCCCGAAGCGCTGCACGCGGGAGCGCCGACAGCGAGCGCGAGGACGACGGCGAACGCGAGCGTGGAGCGAGAGCCGGATCCGGCCATGGCGATGAACCCTCCTGACGCGAAGCTATCCGATCGCGGCCAGAATTGGAACGGTCGGCCGACCTGTTCGGAGATGTAGCGGAATTCCGCTAGATTACCAGCACAGCCGAGCCGCTGAAGCGACCTTCACGCAGGTCGTCGATGGCCCGGTTGGCCTCGCGCAGCGAGTACGCTTGCACCTGGGACTGGATCGGGATGCGCGGCGCCAGCTCCAGGAACTCCTCGCCGTCGAGCCGCGTCAGGTTGGCGACCGAGCGCAGGATGCGCTCGCCCCACAGGAGCTCGTACGGAAAGGACGGGATGTCGCTCATGTGGATGCCGGCGCACACCACGCTGCCGCCCTTCGCCACGGCAGCGAGCGCGCGCGGCACGAGCGGCCCCGCCGGCGCGAAGATGATCGCGGCGTCGAGCTGCTCGGGCGGCATCTCGTCGGAACCACCGGCCCACTCGGCGCCGAGCTCGCGCGCGAACGCTTGCGTCTTCGTGTCGCCGGGGCGCGTGAACGCGAACACGCGCCGGCCCTGGTGGCGCGCGACCTGCGCGACGATGTGCGCCGACGACCCGAAGCCGTAGAGCCCGACGCTGCGCGCGTCGTCGCACATGACGAGCGCGCGGTAGCCGATCAGCCCCGCGCACAGCAGCGGCGCCATCTGCAGATCGGGATAGGAGCCGGGCAGCGGCAGCGCGAATCGATGGTCGACGCGCGCGTACTCCGCGTAGCCGCCGTCGAGCTGGTAGCCGGTGAACTCGGCGTCGTCGCACAAGTTCTCGCGGTTGCTCTTGCAGTAGCGACAGTGGCCGCAGGTCCGGCCGAGCCACGGCACGCCGATGCGCTGCCCGCTCGAGAAGTCGTCCACGCCGTCGCCGGCGGCCACCACCGTCGCCACGATCTGGTGACCCAGGATCAGCGGCAACCGGGGATTCGTGAGCTCACCGTCGCACACGTGCAGATCGGTGCGACACACGCCGCAGCAACGGACGCGCACCAGGAGCTCGCCGGGCCCGGGTTCGGGGATCGGCAACTCGCGTTCGACCAGCGGCTGGTTCGGCTGATCGAGCACCATGGCTCGCATCGTGTCCGCCAACGGACGTCCTCCTCCTCTCGCGATCGAGAGTACCGTCTCCGACCGCGCACATCCAGCACAGGCGCGGCGATCGGCCGCTGCAACTTGCGGCGGATCCTGCGGCCCGACGCGCCGGCGCTGCGAGACGCTCGTGCCTTGCGCGGCGGCACATGCTAGTTGCCTCTGCTGCCCGGCCGGCGCCGGGTCCTTTTCCGCAATCGATCCGAGAGCCTGCACCGCCGTGACCGCACCCGAACCCGAGCCCGCCGTGCCGCCGACCAGCGACGACCCGACCCGCGACCGCATCGTCGCGGAGGAGGAACGCTGCCTCGCCCGCGTTCTCGGGCACCTTCGCGAACGCGAGGGCCGCCCGCGCGAGCGACCGACCTTCGACTACGACGCGGAGCTGATCTCGCTCCGCGACCAGATCGCCACGGCGCGGCTCGAGGACGTGCCCCCGCTGGTCGAACAGATGGAGCGGCTGACGCGCATGGCCGCGCTGAGGCGCGAGGTAACCGAGGGCTTCGTGGACGCGCGCTCGCCGTATTTCGGCCACCTCGTGCTGCACGAGGGCGACCGCAAGCGCGAGGTGCTGATCGGTCGCAGCACCTACCTCGACACGAAGTCCGCGATCCGCATCGTGGACTGGCGCGACGCGCCAGTCAGCCGCATCTACTACCGTTGCGAGGAAGGCGAAGACTACGACGAGGTGTTCGGCGATCGCGAGGTGACCGGCGAGGTGGTCACCCGCCGCAGCGTCACCATCGTGGACGGCGAGCTGCGCCGCATCATCTCGCCGCAGGGCACCTACGTGCGCTCGGCCAGCGGCTGGCGGACCCTCGGCGACAACGCGATGCGGCTGTCCGGCGGCCAAGGCTCGGCCGCGCGGGCCGAGCAGCAGCGCCGCCCGGGCAAGCTCGGCACCGGCAGCGAGGACGGCCGGGAAGACACGCACCTCAAGGAAATCACCGCGCTCATCGACAAGCGGCAGTTCGAGCTGATCACCAGCCCCGACTCGGGCCTGGTGGTGATCCAGGGCGGCGCCGGAAGCGGAAAGACGACCATCGGGCTGCACCGCATGGCCTACCTCGCGTTCCAGGACGCGCGCCGCTTCCGGCCCGATCGCATGCTGGTGGTCGTCTTCAACGACGCCCTCGCACGCTACATCTCGCAGGTGCTGCCCGCGCTCGGCGTCGAAGGCGTGCCGATCCGCACCTACGAGGACTGGGCGCACCGGCTGCGCGCTTCCCACGTCCAGAACCTGCCGCGCCGCTACAGCGAGGACACGCCCGGCGAGGTCACGCGGCTGAAGAAGCACGCGGCGATGCTGCACGCCATCGACGCGCACGTGGCGGCGTTCGAGGCGCGCCTCGAGGCGGATCTGGGGCGCGTTCCCGGGAGCCTCGCGACGTGGCGCAAGAGCCACGGTCGCCCGGTGGCGCACCGGCTGCACGCGCTCGCGCGCTGGCTCGAGGGCGCGGACGGGCGCGCGCTGTCCACCGACGCCCGCGTCACGCTCGAGCGGATCGTACGGCTCGGGCTGCGCCAGACGAACGACGTGGTCACGCACTTCGCCGAGCTGGTGACGGACCGCCAGGCGATCGGACGCATCTTCGCCAAGCACGCCCCCGGCGAGTTCAGCGAGGGCGACCTCGACCGCGCCCACGCCTGGTGCTCGGGACGCGCCGCCGACATGATGAGCGAACTCGAGACGCGCCACGAACGCGGCGACAAGAAGCGCTCGCAGGCGGACGCCGAGAGCGACGCCGAAGACGAGGCGCGCAACCGCGGCGTGGACGGCGCGGAGATCGAGGTCGGCCCGACCCTCGACCGCGAGGACGACACGCTGCTCTTGCGCTTGATCCAGAAGCTGCGCGGTCCGCTCATGCGCGGCACGAAGGGCAAGGAAGCGCTGGTCTACGAGCACATCCTGGTCGACGAGGCCCAGGACCTGAGCCCGGTGGAGCTGTGCGTCGTGCTCGGCACGGTGAGCCGCTCCGAGAGCGTCACGCTGGCCGGCGACGTCTCGCAGCGGCTGTACATGGACAACGGCTTCACGAGCTGGAAAGGCGTCCTCGGCGAGCTCGGGCTGTCCCACGTGGAAGTCGAGCCGCTGCGCATCAGCTATCGATCGACGCAGGAGATCATCGACTTCGCGAAGGCCGCCCTCGGCCCGCTGGCGAACGAGGAGGAAGGAAACGCCACGCGGCGGGGCGCGCCGGTGGAGCTGTTCACGTTCGCGCACAGCGGAGACGCCGGCGGCTTCCTGGCCGAAGCGCTGCGTGAGCTGTACTCGGCGGAGCCGCGCAGCTCGATCGCGGTGATCGCGCGCTACCCGGAGCAGGCGGATCTCTACTACGACGCGCTGTTCAAGGCGGAGGTCCCCGGCGTGCGCCGCATCGCGGAGCAGGATTTCCCGTTCAAGCCCGGCGTGGACGTCACCGACGTGCGTCAGGTCAAGGGTCTGGAGTTCGACTACGTGGTCCTGGTCGAGGTCGGCGCGTCCGCCTACCCGGAGGACGACGAGGCGCGGCATCTGCTGCACATCGGCGCCACCCGGGCCGCGCATCAGCTCTGGGTCATGGCCACCAACAAGCCCAGCGCGCTGCTTCCGGAAGACCTCCTCCAGCGCGGCTATTGACCGCGTCCCGCGACCGGAGCACCAAGCCCCATGCGCGCGTTCGTCCTGCCGCTGCTCGCTTCGACACTGGTCGGCTGCACGGCCGGGGCCGGCCCGGGCCCGGGCGCGGTCAGCGCCAGCACCGTCAGCGCGGAGAACGCCCAACGCGACAACGACGCGGCCGCCGAGGAGGCGGCGCGGCCCAAGAAGCGACCGCCGCTCCCGGACGACATCGTCGCGCGCTCCGCGCTGTCGATGCACGGCGTCGCGCTCGCCGACGACGTCGAGATCGAGCCGGACCGGCTCGCCGCCGCGCTCGCCGCGGCCGACGCCATCTGCATCGGCGAGGATCACGACAATCCCCACGAGCACTGGGCCGAGCTGCAGCTGCTACTGCGCTTGCTCGAGCGCGCGCGCATGTCCGGCAGATCGGTCGCGCTCGGACTCGAGATGGTCGAGCGCCCAGAGCAGTCGGTGCTCGATCGCTTCAACTCGCGCGAGATCGATCGCCGCGAGCTCGCGAAGCAGCTCGACTGGGAGCACAGCTGGGGCTTCGACTTCGCGCTCTACAGCCCGCTCCTGGGCGCCGCGCGCGCGCACCGCGCGCCGATCATCGCGCTCAACGCGCCGATGGATCTCGTGTCCAAGGTCGCCCACGGCGGCCTGGACGCGCTCGACGACAACGAGCGCCGCGAGCTGCCGCAGCTCGATCTGCAGAACAAGCGTCACCGCCGCCGCTTCGACCAGGCGATGCACGGCCACCCGCACGTCGGCGACTTCGACAACATGTACCTGGCGCAGGTCCTGCGCGACGAGACCATGGCCCGCACCGCCGCGCGCTGGCTGTCGGGCGGCGCGCCGGCCCGCCAGTTGGTGATCATCGCCGGCGCCGAGCACTGCCGGAAGCCGGCAATCCCGGCGCGCATCCAGAGCCGGACGGACGCCCGCGTCGTGTCCGTCAGGCCCTACATCGCCGGCGAGGACGACACGCCGGATCTCGAAGGCTACCAGTACGCGGCCGTGCTGGACGCGGGGGACTGAATGCCGGCTTCCGCGGGCAATTTCCTGCCCGATCACACCAGCTTCGGCCTGCGCGTGCTGTCGCTCACCGGGCTTCTCGTGATGGTCGCGCTGGCGTGGGCGCTGTCGGACAACCGCCGACGCGTGCGCTGGCGTCCCGTGTTCTGGGGCATCGCCCTGCAGCTCGTGCTCGGGCTGTTGATCCTGAACCCGACGCTGCAAGCCGTCTTCTTCAACGTGATCGACCGCGGCGTGGCGCGCCTGCTCGGCTTCTCGCAAGCGGGCGCGACGTTCGTGTTCCAGAGCGTCGAGCCGCACCAGATCCTCGACATGCAAGGGCACGCCGTGCCCATCACCGGACGCATCTCGCCGCCACTGAAAACGTTCGCGTTCTGGATCCTGCCGTCGATCATCTTCTTCTCGAGCTTGATGAGCATCCTCTATCACGTAGGCGTGATGCAGAAGGTCGTGTACGGCATCGCGTGGGTGATGCAGCGCACGCTCGGCACCAGCGGCGCGGAGTCGCTCTCTGCCGCTGCCAACATCTTCCTCGGCCAGACCGAAGCGCCGTTGCTCGTCAAACCCTACGTCGACAAGATGACGCGCTCGGAGCTCAACGCCGTCATGGTCGGCGGCTTCGCCACCGTCGCCGGCGGCGTGATGGCGGCCTACGTCGGCTTCCTGCAAGGCATCCCCGGCATCGCCGGACACCTCGTCACCGCGTCGATCCTCTCCGCCCCCGCGTCCCTCGCGATCGCCAAGGTGATGGTTCCGGAGGTCGAAACGCCGGTCACCCTCGGCTCGCTCGAGCTCACGACGGAGCGCCCGCACTCCAACGTGCTGGAAGCCGCCGCGGGCGGCGCCGCCGACGGCGCGAAGCTCGCGATCAACGTCGGCGCGATGCTGATCGCCTTCGTCGCCCTGATCGCCATGGCCGACTTCTTCCTCGGTCTGGTCCCCCTCGCCGGCGCGCCGCTCAGCCTCTCGCGCATCCTCGGTTGGCTGTTTTCCCCCGTCGCCTTCACCATGGGCGTCCCCTGGCACGAATGCGGCGTCGTGGGCCGCCTGCTCGGCGAGAAGCTCGTGCTCACGGAGTTCATCGCCTACGTGCACCTCGGCGAGCTGATCCAGGGCCCGACGGCGGTGCTCAGCCAACGCTCGGCGATCATCGCCAGCTACGCCCTGTGCGGCTTCGCGAACTTCGCCTCGATCGGCATCCAGCTCGGCGGCATCGGCGGCATCGCCCCGCGCCGCATGGGCGATCTCGCAAGCCTCGGCCTGCGCGCGATGATCGGCGGCTCCCTCGCCGCGTTCATGACCGCGACCATCGCCGGCGTCATGCTCGGCTGATCGCGCCCGGACAGCTTGCCGGCCCGGCGCGGTATCCCGCGGGGCGCTCCGCCCCTTTTCGCCCCCGCCGACGATCTCGCGTCGGCCACGCCGACGTGAATCGACACATGACCCGGCCATCACCGATCTCGCGTCGGACGCGCCGACCCGAATCGACACATGACCCGGCCATCACCGATCTCGCGTCGGACGCGCCGACCCGAATCGACACATGACCCGGCCATCACCGATCTCGCGTCGGACGCGCCGACCCGAATCGACACATGACCCGGCCATCACCGATCTCGCGTCGGACGCGCCGACCCGAATCGACACATGACCCGGCCATCACCGATCTCGCGTCGGACGCGCCGACCCGAATCGACACATGACCCGGCCATCACCGATCTCGCGTCGGACGCGCCGACCCGAATCGACACATGACCCGGCCATCACCGATCTCGCGTCGGACGCGCCGACCCGAATCGACACATGACCCGGCCATCACCGATCTCGCGTCGGACGCGCCGACCCGAATCGACACATGACCCGGCCATCACCGATCTCGCGTCGGACGCACGGGGGCATCGGATTTCCTGCGTAATTCGGCTCAAGCGGCCCGCAGGAGCGCGGTTCCGCGCCGGACCGGCAATATCTCCCGCAACTCGCGCGGGCGGCTGACCGACTTCGTCCCTCGATGAAGACGGTCCACCTGGTCGCCCACGCAATCCCCGGCACGTACCCGCTGTCCACGCCCGACGCGTGCTGGCGCCTCTGGCGAGCACTGCGTCGCGCCGTCCCGAAGGTGCTCGCCGCGTATCTGATGCCCAACCATCTCCACTTGATCGTGACGGTCCTGGACGCGGACGAGCTACGCCGTCGCGTCACCCACGTGCTGTCCGGCTTCGCGCGCGCGGCAGGAGCCCGCACGATGTGGATCCGCGTCCCCGAGCCTGTCGTCATTTCCGACCCCGGCAAGCTCGCGCGGCAAGTCCGCTACGCGCTCCTCAACGGCACGCGCGCCGGTTACTACGACGACCCGGCGTGCAGCACCTGGTCCACGTATCGCGACACCATCGGCGCGACGCTCGATCCGTGGGTCGACGTCGCCGAGCTCGCCGCCGCGCTCGGTCGCCGCCTGGACGGCTTCGTCGAGTGGTTCCACGGATACGTATCGGGCGATCCGTCGGTCCAGGTCGGCGGAACACCGCGCCCGGTGCCCGCGCCACAGCGCGCGCACTGCGCGACGCCCCTCGACGTCGTCGCGGCGGCCGCGGCCGCCGTCGCCGCCACCGCGCTCGGCACCGATCGCCGCCGCGCAGGGCTCGAGCGACACGCCTACGTGCTCGCGGCGCGACATCAGGGCTGGAACAGCGCGGCGGAAATCGCCGCCCACACCGGAGTCGCGACGGACACGGTGCGCCGACTCGCCCGCACGCCGGACGATGCCCTGCTCGCCGCGACCGCCCTGTACCTGGGCGACGCGCGACTGCTGGCGCCGCAGCGGTTCCGCCGCGAAGTCTGACGGCGGCGCGGTATCGTGCGGGCGTGACGCGGCTCATCGCTGCCTGCGCGCGCACTGCTGCACCGCCGGCGGCCGTAGTACCTCCGCGCGCTCCCGCGCCGGCGCCGACACTCGCACCCGCTCCGGCAATGGTCGCAGCGAGGTCGCCCGCGCCGGTGTGCCAGGGACCGGCTCCGACGGGACGCTGCTCCGGCTCGCTCGACGCCGAAGGGCGGGATGAGCTGTTCCGGCGCGGCCCTGCGCTCCGAATCCGGAGCGCGCGCGTAGAGGACGAGCTCGGTGACGACGCGATGAAGCGCTGCACGCTCGCGCTGTTCCGGCGCGCCGTGTCGCACCCACCGGTCGGCGGCTGCGTCGATGCCGCCGGTCCGGCGCGGAACCCCGCGGTCCGCACCGCCGACGCGAAACGGGTCTCGCCTCGGCCCAGGGCCGATTCATGTCGGCCGCACCGACGCGAAACCGCCCTCGCCTCGTCCCAGGGCCGATTCATGTCGGCCGCACCGACGCGAAACCGCTCTGGCCTCGGCCCAGGGCCGATTCATGTCGGCCGCACCGACGCGAAACCGCTCTGGCCTCGGCCCAGGGCCGATTCATGTCGGCCGCACCGACGCGAAACCGCCGTCGCTTCGGCCCAACCCGATCTCGCGTCGGACCGCTGCTGACGCTACGCGCGGTTCCGCGCCGGACCGACATCCAATCCTGCGCGCTCCAGCAGCTGGGCGATCAGGGCGTCGGCGACCCAGTGGATGTGCTCGCGGCGCTCGCGGCGTGCGGCGGTGGAGAGCGGATCGCCGGCGAAGATGCCGGCCATGGCCGGCGCGTACAGCGGGTAGGTGTTGACGATGCCGGCGAAGCTCACGAAGAACTGACGCGCCGCGAGCGGGCCGGCGTCGGGGACGAGGGCGGAGAGGACGTCCGCGACGCGATCGTAGAGCAAGCGCAGGCCCTTCTCGATCTGCGGGAGGTAGTCGGAGCCGGCCGCGATCTCGGTCTGGACCAGGCGTACGTAGCGCTCGTGGTCGCCCATGAAATCCAGGTACGCGTCCAGCAGCCGGTGCATGCGCTCGCGCACGTCGCCGTCGCCCGCCCCGACGCCGGCGAGCGCGCGGGCGTGGGCGTCGTAGTAGCGCCCGAGCACGCGCTCGAAGAGGTCGGCCTTGTTGCCGAAATAGTAGAAGACCGACGCCTTCTTGACGCCCGCGCGCTCGGCGATGTCGCGCACGCTGACGGCCGCGAAGCCGCGCTCGGCGAACAGCGCGTCCGCGGCGTCCAGGATCCGCTCGGCGGCCATGCGCCGGGATTCCAGCAGAAGTGGACCGCTCGGTCAATGTTTGTTGTTGCGGCGCGGAATCCATGGGTGTATTGGTTTGACCGCTCGGTCAAATCCCGGGAACGGAGGGCGCGTACATGGTGCAGGTCAAAGGCGGCGAGGTGATTGCGGCGATGCTCGCCAAGGAAGGCGTGAGCGTCGTGTTCGGCATCGTGGACGGCACCTACATGGGCCTGTACGCGAGCTTCGAGAAGTACGGCATCCGGCTGGTGTCGCCGCGACACGAGACCAGCGCGGCGCACATGGCCGGCGCGTACGCGCGGCTGACGGGCAAGCTCGGCGTGTGCATGGCGAGCAACGGGCCCGGCGTCGCGAACCTCTTGCCCGGCATCGCCGTCGAGAACAGCGAGGGCAACCGCGTGCTCGCCATCACGAGCTGCCGCCGCCAGGGCATCGCGTACCCGGATCGCGGCGGCGCGTACCAGTACTTCGACCAGACCGGCGTCACCCGCGCGATGACGAAGTGGAGCGGCGCGGCGAGCGGGTTCGAGCGCATTCCCGAGGTGATGCGACGCGCGCTGCGCATCTCGCATCGCGGGCGGCCCGGCGTGGTCCACGTGGACGTGCCGGAGAACGTGATGAACGGCGCGTTCGAGATCGCCGACGGCTGGCTGCGCGAGCCGCACGAGTACCGGCGCACGGCGCCGATCGAGCCGCCGCCGCAGGCCGTCACGCGGGCGGCGGACCTGCTCGTGCACGCCGCGCGGCCGATCATCCACGCCGGCAGCGGCGTGGTCCACGCGCGCGCCTTCGACGAGCTGAGGCGCGTGGCGGAGCTGCTGCAGGCGCCGGTGAGCACGAGCTGGGGCGCGCGCGGCGCGCTACCGGAGACGCATCCCCTCGCCTTGCCCACGAGCGCCCTCGACGCGCTGAACGAGGCGCGCACGACCGCCGATCTGGTGCTGGTGGTGGGCTCGCGCCTGGGCGAGACGGACTTCTGGGGCAAGGCGCCGTACTGGGGACGGCCCGGCGATCAGCGCGTGATCCAGGTGGACAACGACGACGAGATCCTCGGACTGAACCGCCCGACGCAGCTGGCTGTGCTGGCCGACGCCGGCGCGTTCCTGCGCGCGCTCGCGGGCAAGCTCGCGCAGCGCCAGACCGGTGCGCACGTGGCGCGGTTGAAGGAGCTGAAGGACAAGGCGCGCGTGGAGCTGTCGGCGGCGCTCGAGAGCGACGCGACGCCGATGGCGCCGGCGCACGTGCCCCACACCCTGCGGCGGCTGCTGCCGGACGACGCCGTGCTGGTCGTGGACGGCGGCAACACCGCCGTGTGGACGCAGTTCTTCTTCGAGCAGCGCACGCCCGGCGCGCTGCTGTCCACGTTCAAGCTCGGCATGCTCGGCGCCGGGCTCGGCCAGGCGATCGGCGCGCAGGTCGCGCTGCCGGGCCGGCGCGTGGTGTGCGTGCTCGGCGACGGCGCCATGGGCTTCCACATCCAGGAGATCGAGACCGCGGTGCGCGAGAAGCTGCCGGTGACGTTCGTCGTGCTCTGCGACAAGCAGTGGGGCATGGTCAAGCTCACGCAGCAGATCGGCATCGGCAAGAGCATCAACGCCGATCTGGGCGAGATCCGCTTCGACGACGTGGCGCGCGCCATGGGCGCCCACGGCGAGCGCGTCGCGAGCCCGGGCGAGCTCGAGGCGACGCTGAAGCGCGCGCTCGAGTGCGGCGGCCCTGCCGTCGTCCACGTGGACGTCGATCCGATGCTGCACCTGTGGGCGCCGGGCCTGCAGACGTTCAAGGACATGCACCAGGAGCCCGCGGGATGACGATCCTGGTGACCGGCGCGGCGGGCTACATCGGCGCGCTCACGGTCGCTGCGCTGGCCGAGCACGCGCCCGTCGCGCTCGACGTGGTGCCGCCGCGCGAGCGCGTCGCGGGCGTCGGCTACGTCACGCAGAGCGTCACCGATCCGCTCGACGACGTGTTCGTCGAGCACCGCATCGACACCGTCGTGCACCTGGCGTCCGTGGTGCGCCCGCCGAAGCACGGCGGCGAGGAGCTCGCGTACAAGGTGGACGTGCTCGGCACGCAGAACGTGCTCGACGCGTGCCTCGCCCACGGCGTGAAGCGCCTGATCGTGACGAGCAGCGGCGCCGCCTACGGCTACTACGCCGACAACCCGCCGTGGATCACCGAGGACGATCCGGTGCGCGGCAACGACGGCTTCGCCTACGCGCGCAACAAGCGCCTGGTCGAGGAGATGCTGGCCGACGCGCGCGCGCGTCATCCCGGGCTCGCCCAGCTCGTGTTCCGGCCCGGCACCGTGATCGGACCGACCGTGCACAGTCCGGTCACCGACTTGTTCGAGAAGCCGGTGATGATCGGCGTGCGCGGCTCTGACTCGCCGTTCGTGTTCATCGACGACCAGGACGTGGTGGCGTGCCTGGTGCAGGGCGCGCTCGGCACGCAGACCGGCATCTACAACCTGGCCGGCGACGGCGCGCTGAGTCCGCGCGAGATCGCCGCCATCCTGAAGAAGCCGTACCTGCCGCTGCCGCCGCGCGCGCTCGGCTTCGTGCTGGGCGCGCTGCAGCGCGCCGGCGTGACCGCGCGCGGCGCCGAGCAGCTCGACTTCCTGCGCTACCGCCCGGTGCTCTCCAACCGCAGACTGAAGCAGGAGTTCGGCTACACGCCGCGCTACACGTCCCGCGAGGCGTTCGAGCGCTACGCGCGCGTCAGAACTTCCCGAAGTAGTCCGTGATATCGAACACCAGCACGCGCGCCTCGCCGCTCTTCAGCTTCAGGTCGAGCTTGTCGAAGTGGTGGCCCTCGTGCTCCAGCAGCGCCTGGCCGCCGAACTGCCAGTCGGCGCCCCGCCGCCCGAACACCTGATCCGCGTACCAGTACTCCGCCTGAACGCCGTCCGTCTCGCCCTTCGCGCCCTCGATCGCGATCGCGTGCTCCACGCTCGAGCCGTCGCCACCCGTGAAGCGGATGCTCGTACCGGGCACGCCGTTGAAGCGCGGGCCCTCGCTCGCAGCCGGCGCGGATGGCGGCGCCTCGCGCGCGGGCGGCGGCGCGGGAGCCGGAGCCGCAGCCGCAGCCGGCGGCGCGGACGCCGCGGGCGCGGGCACGTCGATCGGACGCGCGGGCGGCGCTGCGTGCGCTGGCGTCGACGCCGCGCCGCCGCACGCGGCGATCATCATCGTTCCGATTCCGAACAAGCCCCGCCACGCCATGCCGCTTCGACCCATCGCCGCCCCCTCGCCTTGGCCGCCCAGGATACTGCATGAGGGTTTGCCGGTCCGGCGCGGAATCCCGCGGCCAGCGGCGGGCCAGCGGCGTGCCTTGCACGAGCGCCGTGAAACAGACACTCTGACCAGAACGCGATGATGACACGCGCAACGGCAGTAGCTCGATTGTCGCTGGTGTGCGCCGTCCTTGTAGTCGGATGCGCGGGCAAGACCTCGCACACCTCCGACAGCGACAGTGGCGCGGGCTCGAGCGGGGCATCTGGAGGCGGCGGCCACTCCGGCTCGGCGGGAAGTGGTTCGGGTGGGGTGTCCGGTGCCGCGGGCCAGGCCGGCTCCGCCGGCGCGGCCGGGAAATGTCAGCCGGAATTCGCGCTCTGCAACCACGGCGAGACGTGCTGCGCGCCCGCCGCCTGCGTCGGCGGAGTTTGCTCCAATTGCGGCCGCCAGGGCGAGCCCTGCAACTACCCGGGGGAGTGTTGCTCGGGAAACTGCCAGAGCAAGTGCGTGTGCCTCGGACCTGGCGGCGGATGCCATCCCTCTGACGCCGAGTGGACTTGCTGCAGCAAGAAGTGCGTCAACAACATATGCCAATGAGACGCATGCTCGCTGCCATCACGCTGACCGCGGGCGCCGCGCTCGCCGCGTGCGGCGGCAAGTCGACACTCGAGAATGGAGCGGCCGGCGCTGGCGGCGCGAGCGCGGCGTCGGGCAGCGGAGGCGCGTCGGGCGGGAGCGGTGGTCAAGGGGCCGGCGGAGCCGTGACAGACAGCGGCATGGCCGGCGCGGCGGGGCACCAAGTCGATAGCGGCGCGGCCGGCGCAGCCGGTCACGCGGAAGACGCCGGAATGGCCGGCGCGGCGGGTTGGGCCGACGACACGCATGACCTGCGGCGCGGCCGACACGCCCTGCACCGACTGACCGGATTGCTGCTCGCAGATCTGCGACCAAGGCAAATGCCGGTTGTGCCGCCTCGGCGGCGAAACCTGCGTGCCCGGAAACTGTTGCGGCGGTCCGTGCAGCAACAAGGGGATCTGCGCGTGCCAGCCGCTCGGCCACGTCTGCCTGAACGACTCGTACTGCTGCTCGGGCATCTGCGTGCTCGGCCCCCAAGAGCTCGTGCCCATCTGCGTCGCGAAGTGACGCTCGGCGCGCTAAAACACCAAGCTCGATTCCGGAACAGATTGGTAGGGATAGAACTCACAGGAAGGGCGAAAGATCGGAAGGAATCGGAATTCTTGAATTCTCGTCCCGACCTTCCGATCTTCCGATCTTCCTGTGAAGATTTCCGGATCGCACTCCGACGTCGCCACGTCGCATCGACAGGAATAGTGGGCGGTGCCGATGGCACCTGTTCCAGAATCGCGACCCGTGATTTAGCGTCGCCCTGTGCCGGCCCACATCGAAAATCGCGACGCCCTGATCGCGGGCGCGCCGCCCGCGCTCCGCGCGCGGCGCGCGCTCGCGCTCGATCTGCTCGACGCGGCGCTCGACGCCGTGGAGCCGCGGCGCGTGACCGTCGCGGCGATCGAGCGAGCGCGCGCCGTGGGGCTCGCGCTCGACGGCTGCACGCTGTTCGCGTTCGGCAAGGCGGCGCGGGCCATGGCGGAGGGCGCGCTCGCGGCGTGCCGCGTGCGGCGCGGCATCGTCGTCGGGTTCGAGGAGGGCGCGCTCGGGCCGCTGGCGCTGCGGCGCGGCGCGCATCCCCTGCCCGCGCGGGACGCGCCGCGGGTCGGCGCGGAGGTGCTCGCGCTGGCGCGATCGCTTGGTCCCGGCGACGTGGCGCTGTGTCTCGTGGGCGGCGGCGGGTCGGCGATGCTCGAACTGCCACGCCCGGGCGTGACGATGGCGGAGATCGCCGCCGTCACGGCGCGCTTGAACGCCGGTGGCGCGCCCATCGAGGAGCTGAACCGGGCGCGCGCCGCGCTGTCGCAGCTGAAGGGCGGCGGGCTCGCGCGCGCCATGAACGGCGCGACGATCGTGAACGTCGTGCTGTCGGACGTGCCGGGCGGCGCGCTCGACGTGGTCGCGTCGGGTCCCACGCTCGCGCCGGGGACGCACGACTTCGTGGCGGCGGACAACACCACCGCGCGCCGCGCGATGGTCGAGCTGGCGCGGGCGCGCGGCCTGCGCATCGACGACACGCCGGGGTTCCTGCGCGGCGAGGCGCGCGACGTCGGGCCGCGCTGGCTCCGCGAGTCGGCGGCGCTCGCGGATCTGGATGGGCGCGTGCACGGCGGCGAGACGGTGGTCACAGTGCGCGGTCACGGGCGCGGCGGGCGCAACCAGGAGCTCGCGCTCGCGACGCTGGTCGCGGGGACGATCGGCCTGTTCGCCGCGCTGGGCACCGACGGCGTGGACGGTGCGAGCGACGCCGCCGGCGCGCTGGTGGACCCGGCCGTGGCCGCGACGCTCGCCGCCGAGGGGCTCGACGCGCGGGCCTCGCTCGCCGACAACGACTCGGACGCGCTGTTCCGCGCCGTCAAGACACAGCTCATCACCGGCAGGACCGGCACCAACGTCGCGGACGTGTGCCTATTTCTTCGCTGACTTCGCGGCCGCCGGCTCGAAGCGCGTCGCGAGCTTCATCACCATGTGCGCGTCGTGCGTCTGCCCCTCGGCGGCGATGCGCACGTCGACCGTGGTCTCTACGGCGATGTGCCCGCGCTGCACGCTGTGCCCCAGATCGAACTCGACCTCGCCGTTGCCCGTGCTCGACATCCCGAGCAGCGTCGTGTCGACGCCCGGCGGCACGCCCGGCAGCGCGACGTGGCCCTTGTCCGCGTGCTGGACGATGTCGATGTGCGCCTTGCCGCGATCGCCGTCGAGCGACTCGAGCCGGTAGGTCGCTTCCTGACGGAACGGCATGCCTTGCTCGGTCACGCGCGTCGACACCTTCCAGCGCCCGCCGACGCCGACCGCCTCGTCCGGGAACGGCGCGCTCATCTGGCCGAGGGCGGCCTGCAGCGACGCGAGCAGCTGTTGCAGTTGCGGATCCTGCACGTGGCGCGTGTCGAGCTCCATCGAGCTGACGAGCCCGTTCGGCTGCACGCGGTCATGACCGCCGAGACCGCGGATCGAGCCCAGGCTGTCGGTGAGCGCGGCGGGCAATGGCGGCGAGCCCGGCGGTGGCAAGAGCTCGACCGCGTCGATCAAGAGCTTGCGCCACGCGTCGCCGGCGGCGCCGACCGACAGCACGCGCACGTCGCCCAGCATACGCACGTCGGGCATGCTGGGCGTGGGCAGCGTCTTGCCGCCGACGGCGAGGGTGAGCGCGGTGGAGCTGGTCACGCGCACGCGGTCGCGCCGGCCCTTCTTGAACACGTAGACGAGCTGGCGCCGCGGCTCCGCCCCGGCGTCGATCAGCGCGACGGCCGGGCCCTTGCCGTGCCCGACGGCCGTGGTGACGCGCTGGTGGGCGGACGGCGCCGCGCCGGCGCTCGCGGCCGCACTGGCCGACGCCGACGCGACCGGCGCGGCCGCTGGTGCGCCGTGGGCGGGCGGCGCCGGCGGCGCGGGCGGAGCGCTGGCAGCGCGCGGCGCGGAGGCGACGTGGGGCGTCGCGCCGCGCGCGGGCTGCGCGGGCGCGGCGTCGTCGTGACTGCACGCGACGGCGACCGCCGCGAGAGCCGCGCACACGACCGCTGTCCACCCGCGCATGGCCGCGCATCATGCCCCGCCGCCCTTGACTTCGCCAGCTTTCCCGCGGAGCTTTCCGCGCATGAAGGTCTACGACAAGCTCTACATCGGCGGTGAGTGGGTGCCGGCCTCCAGCACCGGCAGCTTCGACGTGATCGACGCTTCCACCGAGGAGGTGATGGGGCAAATCCCGGCGGGCACCGCCGCCGACGTCGACCGCGCCGTCACGCGCGCGGCCCAGGCGTTCGGCCCGTGGTCGCAGACCAGCGTCGAGGAGCGCGCCGCGTACCTCGACACGATCCAGCAGGGCATGATGGCGCGCAGCGCGGAGATCGCCGAGACCGTCGCCCGCGAGGTCGGCATGCCGATCAAGCTCGCGACCATGATCCAGGCCGGGCTGCCGACGATGAACGTCGGCGCGTTCGCGAGCCTGGCGCGCGGCTACGCGTTCGAGGAAGACGCGGGCAGCTCGATCATCGTGAAGGAGCCGGTGGGCGTGGTCGGCTGCATCACGCCCTGGAACTACCCGCTCCACCAGATCATCGCCAAGATCGCCCCGGCGCTGGCCGTCGGCTGCACCGTGGTGCTCAAGCCGAGCGAGGTCGCGCCGCTGAGCGCGTTCATCCTGGCGGAAATCATCCACGAGGCGAAGCTACCGCCCGGCGTGTTCAACCTGGTCAGCGGCGACGGCCCGACGGTCGGCGAGGCCATCGCGTCGCACCCGAAGGTCGACATGGTGAGCTTCACCGGCTCCACGCGCGCCGGCAAGCGCGTATCGGAGCTCGCCGCGCACACGGTCAAGCGCGTCGCGCTCGAGCTCGGCGGCAAGAGCGCGAACGTGATCCTGGACGACGCGGATCTCGAGAAGGCCGTGAAGGCGGGCGTGAACAACTGCTACCTGAACTCCGGACAGACGTGCAGCGCGTGGACGCGCATGCTCGTGCCGCGCGCGCGCCACGACGAGGCGGCGGCCATCGCGAAGGCCACGGCGGAGAAGCTCGCGCCCGGCCGCGCGCTCGACGACGGCACGCGGCTCGGACCGCTGGTCAGCGCCACGCAGCGCGATCGCGTGCGCAAGTACATCGACAAGGGCGTCGCCGAAGGCGCCACGCTGGTCACCGGCGGCGCCGAGGCGCCGGAGGGGCTCGACAAGGGCTACTTCGTCCGCCCGACGGTGTTCGCCAACGTGAAGAACGACATGACGATCGCGCAGGAAGAGATCTTCGGCCCGGTGCTGTGCATCATCCCGTACGACGACGAGGACGACGCGGTCCGCATCGCCAACGACTCGGCGTACGGCCTCGCCGGCGGCGTGTGGTCGAAAAACCCGGAGCGCGCGAAGCGCGTCGCGCGCCGGCTGCGTACCGGGCAGGTCGACATCAACGGCGCGGGCTTCAACCCGGGCGCGCCGTTCGGCGGCTACAAGCAGTCCGGTCACGGCCGCGAGTACGGCAAGTACGGCCTCGAGGAGTTCCTCGAGATCAAGTCGCTGCAAGTCTGAGGCGCGCCGGCCAGATAGCCGAATTTCAGCCCGAACCCTGCGGAATCGCGCCGGACCGACAACCTCGATCCCGGCGACGGGTTCCCGGAGCGCGCTCGACCCGCTACCAGGAAAGGTGGGTTGGCGCGGCCTCCGGGGTCGCAGGAGGTGATCATGCTTGTCGATCATGGACGTTACTTCATCGCCGTCGGGCTGGGACTGGGCACGCTACTTCTGCCCCGCCTGGCGTCGGCATCCACCGTGTGCGCATCGGGCTGCGACTACACGACGATCCAGGCCGCCCTCGACGCGACGCCGTCCTCCGGCGGCGCGACGGTCACGGTAAGCCCGGGCACTTACAACGAGCGCATCAGCTTCACGCACTCGCACATCGTGCTGGAGAGCCTGAGCGGCGATCCGACCAACACCATCATCGACGGCAACGGGGTGAACGCGCCGGACGGCAACGCCCGCGCCGTGGTGCAGTTGAACATCGGGCCCAGCTCGATCAAGGGGTTTACCATCACCGGCGGCACCACGGCTGCGCCGTACAACGGGGGCGGCATCATGGCCGCCGGGGACACCACGATCGACAACTGCGTCGTGATCGGAAACTCGGCGCCCGGTCGCCAGGGCGGCGGCATCTCGATCGGCGGCGGCACGACCTCGCCGAGCACGATCTCGAACACCGTCATCAAGAACAACGACGCCAAGGAAGGCGGCGGGCTGTACTTCTCCGGGGGCGGCGGCCTGACCATCACGGACGTACAATTCGTCGGCAACACCGCGTCCAACGCCAGTCTCGGCGCCGCCTACGGCGGGGGGCTCGCGACCGTCGGCGACATCACGTTCTCAAACGTGACGTTCGATCAGAACACGGTGATGACGACCGACGGGCTCGCGGCCGGCGGCGGCCTGCACGCCTTCAACGTCACCCTCGACATCACGAACGGCACGTTCACGAACAACAAGGCGCAGGGCGGCGGAACCGGCCTGTACACGGCGACCGGTGGCGGCATCTCCTTGTCGAGCTCGACGCTCACGCTGTCGGGATCGATCTCCGACAACACCTCGACCCAGTACGGCGGCGGCGCGTCGCTGAGCGGCGGGACGCTCCATTTCACCGGCAACGCGACGAACAACATCGCCTCCACGGAAGGCGGCGGCTTCTACTGCTACTCGCCCACCGGCGACACCCTGGACGCGCCCGGCACGCTCAGCGGGAACAACCCCGACGCCCAGTACAACTGCTTCCAGATCTGCGTGCCGTTCTCCACCCAGAGCTGCGACACGGGCCTCGGCGGCGCGTGCGCCGCGGGCAGCCAGCTCTGCAACGCGAACGGCACCGGAACGTCGGCGTGCGTCGCCGACGTGGTCTCCGACGGCGGCGCCTGCGACGACGGCGGCATGGCGGGCGCGCCGGGCGACGGCGGCGTGGACGCCACGGCAGGCGCGGCGGGCATGGCCGGCGCGTCTGGCTCTTCTGGAATGGGGGGTCTGGGCGGCGCGGCCGGCGGCGCGGCCAGCGGCGGCACTGGCGGCGCTGGCGCGACCGGCGGCGTCAGCGGCACCGGCGGCGTCAGCGGCGCCGCGGGCATGGGCGCCAGCGGCGGGCTCGACGCCGGCGCGGACAGCGGCGCCGCGAGCAAGAAGAACCCGGACAGCGGCTGCGGCTGTCGCACGACCGGCGGCCCCACGCGACACGCACCGCTCGCGTTGCTCGCCGGGTTGCTCGTCGCGCTCGGCCTGCGGCGCAAGCACGCCTGAGCGCGCCGCCTTTCGCGCAAAGGCGGCGCTGGAAGCGGCGAGACTGCCGATTGTGCACGGTAAACGTGCACGGTAGGTCTACCTGCTCCGATGTAGGTGATTGGCGCAGATCGTGCTTCACCCCGGGCCAGGAGCAAGACCCATGGCCCAGCATACTCATCACGTCGGCTTGGACCTCGAACCCGAGGACGCCATCGCCCAACTGCGGAAGCGGCGCGCGGCGATGCTCGCGATCGTCGTCGCGACCATGGTGGCGGCGCTGGTCCTCGGGTTCATCGCCATCTACGCCGCGTACAACGGCGGCGGGAACGCCGGCATGTACTAGTTTGCCGGCTATGCTGGCGGCATGGACGGCGCGCCGGTCCACTACCAACACCGGCAAGTGGGCTGGACGATCCTCGCGACTGCGACCGCGGCGCTCGCGCTGACCGACGCCGCGCTGCTCGGGAGCGGCGCGCGCGCGGGCGCTCTCGCGGCGACGCTCGTGACCGCGACGCTGCTCTTGCTCTTCTCTTCGCTCACGGTGCGCGTCGACGCCCGAAAGATCGAGGCTCGCTTCGGCATCGGCGTGATCCGCAAGCGCGTCGAGATCGGCGCGATCCGCAGCACCCGCGCCGTGCACAACAGCTGGCTCCTCGGCTGGGGGATCCGTCTGTTCCCGGGAGGCGTGCTGTACAACGTGTCCGGGCTCGAGGCGGTAGAGCTCGTGCTCGCCGACGGGCGGCGCGTGCGCATCGGGACCGACGAGCCCACGGCGCTGCTGGACGCCATCGCACAGGTCGCCGGCGCGTCGCAATTGCCGCCGTCGCTCGAGCAGCCCGGAACCGCCCGCGCGGGGCCAGGCGCGAAGCTCGTCGTGGCTGTACTGCTGCTCGTCCCCGCGGTGCTGGCCGTCTTGTTCGCGCTCGAGCTACGCGAGCCGACGGCTCGGGTCGACCGCCACGGACTCTCGGTCGCCAGCACGCTCTATTCGGACAGCGTGCCGTCGAGCGACATCACCGCGGTCACGCTCCTCACCGCGCCGCCGCCGGGCGGCGTGCGCACCAACGGATTCGCCGTCGGCGCCACCCTGCGCGGCCATTTCCGCCTCCCCGGCTATGGTGACGGCATGGTGTTCGCGAACCGCGACGTGCCGCCTTACGTGCTGGTGCGCACGCGCCGGAGCTTCCTGATCGTCGGCTTCGCGGACCCGGCGCGTACGCGCGCGTTGTTCGAGCAAATCCAGAAGGAGAGGTCACAGTGATGCGTGCGAGCCTGGATCACGTTGTGCTGTGGGTCGATGATCCGCTGAAGGCCGTCGCGTTCTTCGTCGACGTCGTCGGCCTCGAAGCGGTTCGCGTCGACGAGTTCCGCGCAGGGACGGCGCCGTTCCCGAGCGTGCGCGTCGGCCCGGAGTCGATCCTCGATCTGATGGCGCGGGTCGCCGCGCCGGTGGTCGACGCGCTTTCGGGCCGCGAGGGCTCGGCGGGTCACCCGGTGAACCACCTGTGCCTCGCCGTGACGTGGGAGGACATGGCCGCGCTGCGCGCGCGTCTCGAGCGCGCGGGCGTGACCATCGCCGGCGAGATCGAACGCTCGTTCGGCGCCCGCGGCGTGGCCCGCGCCTTCTACTTCCACGATCCCGACGGCAACGTGCTCGAGGCGCGCAGCTACGACTGATTCGTCACCCGGAACCGCGGCGAGTGGATGCGCTCGCTCCGGCAGCGTGGGCAGCGACTGGGGCGACGTGTGCGGTCGCGCGCCTCGAACACGAAGCCGCATTTCGCGCAGGCCGCGGGCTCGACCACCAGCCGCTCGCCCGCCGCGGACAGCGAGCGCGCCAGGTGCTCCAGGTGCCCCGCGACATCGCGCTCGGAGACGTGCGCCTCGGCGCTGATCTCGCGCGCCGTCATCGCGCTCTGCCGGAGCAACGCGGCGATCGCCTGGCGCGCGGTGCGCGGCATGGCATTCAGCCCGCGTCGGCCAACGGCAGCTTGCGACGATCCAGGCGCGTCTTCTCGACGTGCATCCGCCAGTCGACGCCCACCACGTCCCCGGGCTCGAGCGGCTCCCACACGTTCTCGCCGCCGAGCGGCTCGCTCGACAGGATCAGGTGGTTCACGAAGCCGGTCCGGGTCGGCGCCTCGCACTCCGGCGAGAGGCTGGGGCAGCTGTCGCGATCCGAGCAGTGCGTCTTGTAGGTCGACCAGTAGAGCTCCTTGCCGCCCTGGCTCGCCACCAGCGTGTCGCCGTCGGTGACGATCACGGTGAGTAGCGCCGGCTTGGCTGCGTCGGCGTCGCAGATGGAGCGCACCCGCGCCGCGGTCGCGCGCCAGGCGTTGATCACGTCCTCGACGGCGTGGCGCCGCGCCAGCGGACCGTGCGCGGACAGCTCCGTCAGGAAGATGAAGAAGATCGTCTCGCTGTCGGTGTCGCCCAGCACGAAGCGCCGCAGCCGCGGCGCCACCAGCGAGAGCAAGGCCTGGCGATGCTGCGGGAAATCCGGGATGTCGCCGTTGTGGGCGAACACCCAGCGCCCGTACTGGAACGGGTGGCAGTTCATCACCGACAGCGAACCCTGGGTCGCCTTGCGCACGTGGGCGAGCACCGTCTCGCTGGAGACCACGCCGGAGAGCCGGTGGAACAGCTGATCGCCCAGGGCCGTCTTGGGGCTCCGCGTCACGTGCGGCGCGCCGTCCACGTAGAACGCGACGCCCCAGCCGTCCGGGTGGTCGTTGCTCTGGACGCCCAGTGCGTTCTCCGCCGCGAGCAGCGAACGGTGCACCTGGCTGGGGATGACGCTTCTGAAGCCGAAAAGGCGGCACATATTCTGGAAATCCGCGTCCAGCATGCCATCGATCCAGGGCCGCCGCGAGGTCGTATGCTGGAACGCGGCGGTAACCGCGCCGGACCGGCAACATAAGAAAAGCCATGAGACCACTTCCGTCGGTTCCCCCGGACGTTTCCCGCCGCGGCTTCGTGCGCGAGCTCGGCGCGATGGCGGGCATCGTCGCCTTCGGCGGCGCGCTCTGGGTCGTCAGCGACGACCTCACCCGCGAGGCGCGCGCCCAGACCCGCTCCGACGGCAAGCCGCGCCTGCCGCCGGGCCAGCACGTGATCGTTCGCCTCAAGCCCATGGGCGGCGACGTCGGCGACCCCGACCCGGGTCACTTCCGGCTCAAGGTCCACGGGCACGTCGACCACCCGTTCGAGATCTCGTTCAACGAGCTGCTCGCCATGCCGCAGGTGGAGCAAGCCGCCGACGTGCACTGCGTGACGCGCTGGACCGTGCTCGGCGCGCGTTGGAAGGGCGTGCGCGTGAGCGAGCTGGCCAAGCGCGCCGGCGTCAAGAAGACCGCGCGCCACGTGATCTTCGAGGCCGCCCACGGCTACACCTCGAACATCCCGATCCGCGAAGCGCTCAAGCCCAACGTGATGGTTGCCTATCGCCTCGACGGCAACGCCCTGCCGCGCAGCCACGGCGCGCCGGTGCGCGCGGTGGTGCCGGATCGTTACTTCTGGAAGAGCGCCAAGTGGCTCGAGGGCATCCGCTTCGTCGAACGCGACGAGCCCGGGTACTGGGAGACGCGCGGCTACAGCAACAGCGCCGACCCGTGGAAGGAAGAGCGGAACTCGTAGATGCGGCTCCCGGACGTGGTCGCGGAGGAAGATCAGGATGTCGGTCCGGCGCGGAAGCGCGGCAAGCGGATCAAGTGGCGGCCCTGGCTGCGCGCGCTGCATCGCGACGTCGGCTATCTCGTCGTGGGCCTGACGGTGGTCTACGCCCTTAGCGGCATCGCCGTGAACCACTTGAAGGACTGGGATCCGAACTTCAAGCAGATCAACGCGACCCACCACCTCGCCGGCCCCTTCCCCGCCGACGACGCGGCGGCGAGCGCCAAGGTGCTCGCCGCATTCCACGTGACGGACAAGCCCGACGACGTGTACCGCGACGACAGTGGCGAGCTCGACATCGTGCTGAAGCACCGCACATTCCACGTCGACACCAGCACCGGCAAGGTGTTCGAGGAGGGCCAGAAGCCGCGCTTCATGCTGCGCGCCGCGAACTGGCTGCATCTGAACCGCGGCAAGAAGGCGTGGACGTACTTCGCCGACGGCTACGCGTGCCTGCTCTTGTTCCTGGCCCTCGGCGGCCTGTTCATGATCCCCGGCCGGAAAGGCCTGCTCGGCCGTGGCGCGATCATCGCGCTGATCGGCGCGGCCGTGCCGATCCTGTACGTGACGTTGTCGGGCGGGCCGTAGCGCTCAGCGCCGCTTGCCCAGCAGCACGCGCAGCGGGCTCGTCACGAGCTTCGCCATCACCGACGCCAGGTCGAAATAGTCCCGCCACAACACGATCTTCCCGTCGCGCACCTGGAACGTCCCGCAGACCCAGATGTCGAGGTACAAGAGCGGCCCCTTCAGCACGTCGACGCGCTCCGTCAGCACCACGCCGTCGCGCGCCGCGATGTGCTTCATGCGAACCTCGAACCCGGTCATGAAGCGGCCGAAGCGCTCGAGCGTGCGTGTGACGGCGGCTTTGCCGCGGTCGGCCGGAAAGGGCACGTTCTGGTAGACGACGTCGTCGGCCATCAGCGCGAGCGCCCGCTCGATGTCCAGCGCCTGGAACGCAGCGAGGAAGTCCTCGACCACGGCGATGTCGCGTTCGTCGTTCTCGTTCGCGCTCATGGTCCGGAGCGATAGCCGCACGCGCCCGGGGACGCCAGCGCCGCAGTTGTTGCGGCACCCGGCAGGATCGGCGCGTAACCGACGCGGATCCCCCGTCGCCAACGCGAAATCCGGTGGGCACGGCGATTGCTACTCCAGGTCGCTGGGGCACGAGGAACTCGAAATGACCACAATATCCGGATGCGTCACGATGGGTCTGGTCGCGGCCATGGCGATGGCCTGCTCGGCCGCGCCGGAGGGCGACCTGGGCACCACCCGCGCCGCCAGCGTGCCGGCGTGCCAGACCGAGCCGTACGCGTGCGAGAACGCGCCGTTCGCCACCGGCGCCTGGATCGGCGACACCGGTCCGTTCGCGGCGCTCGTGCTCTCGGACCAGCTGTGCAGCGACAGCGGCTACTGCTTCACCGGCGACCTCGCCGACGGCACGCGTCTCGACGGGGACTACTTCCATCGGCCGGAGCTGGTGCGCTTCCACTGGCCGGACACGGGGCTCCTGTTCCAGGGCTTCAGCGTCCAGAACGACGTGCTGACGCTGTACAAGGGACCGGAGGGGCGCATCCTGCCGGTCGCCACGCTGCACCGCGCGGCCTCGTACTGCGACGAACCCGCGGACTGCGCGCTCCAATCGCCCGCGCAGGTCGCGTGCGATACGCCGGTCACCGAGTGCCGCCGTCACGCGTGCGAAGCCGTGTGCCCGCGCACCATCGGCGTCACGCCGTGGCGACCCGCCGTGCAGATGCAGGACGCGAAGCTGCGCTAGCGTTTGCCTTCGTCCGTGCGCCGCGCGTGATCGATGAGCAGCGCTGTGACCGGCGCGCCGAACTCGTCGTCGCACACCACATCCTGCGGCGAGAACTCGAATTGCCCGCTGGTCCAGCCGAGCATCTCCGTGAGCGCGTCGCGCCCCGACAGCGCCGTCCCCTCGATCTCGACGCGGACCAGGCGCCCTTCGAGAAAGAACGCGCGTGCCACGGCGAAGCCGATGACCAGCAGCACGCCGGTCTTGCGGTCGAGCTCGAGGAACGCGAGCAGCGAAGCGGGCGTGACGTGGTCGAGCTCGCCGCGCAGGGTCGTGCGCGCGGCGGGCGCGGTGCGCGCGTTGCGCGCGCGGCGCACGATCTGGTGCGTGCGGACCAGGAGCTCCTCCTGGGCGTAGGGCTTGGCGATGTAGCCGTCCACGCCGAGCTGGTAGCCGAGCAAGCGCTCGTCGTCGCCCGACAAGCTGGTCAGGAAGATCACCGGCACCGCCGCCAGCGTCGGCCGCGCGCGGATCAAGCGCAGCAGCTGCCAGCCGTCCATGCGCGGCATCTGCACGTCGGACAGGATCACGTCCGGCGCGTTTTTCAGGCACATTGCCAACGCTTCCAGACCGTCCGACGTCGTGCGCACGCGGTCGCCGCGCTTCTTGAACGGCTCGGCGGCGAACTCCCGGTAGTGATCGTCGTCGTCCACCACCACGATGCTGAGCGCACCGCCCCGCGGTGGGGGACGCACCGCCGGCGGCCGGGGTACGGACTTCTGCGCGAGCAGATCGTCGAGCGTCTGACGGTGTTCGGCCGCGATGTCCAGCAGCTCGAGCCCCATGCCCACGGGCTTGCCCGTGGCCTTGGCTGCGGCCCGGTCGCGCACGTACACCACCCGGCAGGTGGCCGGGATCTCGCCCTCGGCGCCGTCGAGCTGGATCGCCAGCCGGAGCACGGAGTTCAGCGGAAGGTACTTGTCGGTGCTGACGAACAGGCCGCCACGCGAGAGATCGATGCCGGGCAGCCGGGTGCTGGCGAGCGCGCTCGACCGCACCACGAAATCGGCCTGGACCCGCGGGTGCTCCCGGCTGTCTTCGCCCATGCGCCAAGGAAACTACCATGCTTTCGCGCCCAGCCAGCATGAAGGGAATGCCGCTGCGGCGCGGAACACCACTGGCCGGGCTCGAGGGGCCGCGTTACGCTGCCGGCGAGGTGGCGATGAAGCCGACGCGGTACGTTCTTGCAGCAGTGCTCGGTGCCGCGGTCGCCGCGACGGCTTGTAGCAGCAGCGACTCGTCAGGCGGTAGGACGGTCCCCATGGGCGACGTCCCGGCGCTGCTGGCGCAAGCGGTCTGCGACGACCTGCAGCTGTGCCTCGGCGCTCTGTACGCTACGTCGTCGAACGGCGAAGACTGCGTGAAGTCGAACCGGGCGGCGATCGAGCAGGGCTCGTTCTCGCTATTGCAAGCCGCCATCGACGCCAAGCGGGTGAGCTATCACGGCGACAAGGTCGACGGCTGCCTCGCCGCGCTCAACGGCGTCGGCTGCTCGATCTTCGGCAATCGCCTGCCCCACGCGTGCGACGACGTCTTCACGGGCAGCGTCGCCGACGGCCAGGACTGCACGCTGAACGAGGAGTGCACCGGCAACTCGGTGTGCATTTTCGACGCGGCCTGCCCGGGCAAATGCGCGGTGCCCTCGGCGATCGGCGGCAAGTGCGACAGCAACGACGACTGCCAGGACGGGCTCGAGTGCAACAGCACGGCGTACACCTGCGAGAAGATCCCGGGCGTCGGCGACGCGTGCGGCGCGGACCAGCCCGGTTGCGCGGTGGGCACGCTCTGTATCGGCGCGGACGCGACGACGGGCACGGCGGGCACCTGCAAGGCCTACGACAACGTGTTCCAGGGCAAGCAGGGCGAATCGTGCGACTTCGCCACGGGCAAGCTGTGCCAGGCCGGCCTGGCATGCGAGGTGGTGGACCTCGCCACGCAGCCCCCGACGGAGACCTGCGTGAAGCCCGTCGCCAGCGGCGCGGCGTGCAAGGCGGCGGGCCCAGACGAGTGCCCGGGCGGCGAGTACTGCGAGATCCCCGCCGGCACCTACGCGGGCACGTGCACGAAGCTGCCCGCGTCGGGCAGCGCCTGTGGCAGCGGCGCGTTCTCCGCCACGCCGTGCGCGCCGTACACGCGCTGCGATACGGCAACGGGCAAGTGCGTCGACCGCGCGAACGACGGCGCGAGCTGCTCGAGCGACGACATCTGCACCAGCGGTCACTGCGAGAAGGGAACGTGCCAAGCCACGCAGTGCGGCTGACGGTGTTCGCGTCGCTCGCCGTGGCTTGTGGCCACGCGACGCCGCCGGCGGCGACGCCTCCCGCGCCGCCGCCCGCTCCCGTCGTATCCGCGCCGGCGGCGCCGGTCGCCGCGCCAAGCGCGGCAACCGCGACGCCGGCGCCCGCTCCCGCGCTCGCGTTCATCGACGACGACGTCGCGCGCGCGAGCGCCCAGGCGAAGGCCGACCACAAGCTGCTGTTCGTGGATGCGTGGGCACAGTGGTGTCACACCTGCCTCAGCATGCGCAGCTACGTGCTCGGCGATCCCGCCCTGCGGCCCTTCGCCGAGCGCGTGGTGTTCGCGGCGGTAGACACCGATCGGCCGGAGAACGCCGCGTTCGTCGAGCGCTACGCCATCGACGCCTGGCCGACCTTCTTCGCCATCGACCCGGACAGCGGCAAGATCCTCGGCTACTGGCCCGGCTCGGCCTCCGTGCAGGAGATGACGCGCTTCCTCACCGAGTCGCTCGACGCACGCGACGCCCTCGCCGCCGACAAGCTGCCCGCGGACTCGCCGCTCGCGCGCCTGCTCGCAGCCAAGGCCGCCCAGGCCGCGCACGACTACAAGGCAGCTGCCGATCACTACGCCGCCGCGATCGAGGTCGCGCCCGCGGACTGGCCGCGCCGCAGCGAGGCGCTGCGTGGCTGGGTGCAGTCGCTCTCCCACGCGCATCGTTTCAGCCAGTGCGCGACCGTGGGGACGCAGCACATGAACGAGGTCCGGGGCGCGTCCATGCCCGCGGACTTCCTCTACTACGCGTTCGCCTGCACGCGGGCGCTGCGCCCGCCGGAGCGCGCCGCGATCCGCGACAAGCTCGTCGCGCGCATGCGCCAGGTGGCCGCCGACACCGCCGCGGACCGCAGCGCCGACGATCGCGCCGACGCCTACGGCATCCTCGCCGACGCGCTGGTCGAGCTCGGCGACAAGCAGGGCGCGCTGGCCGCGAACAGCGCGCGGCTCGCGATCCTGGAGCAAGCCGCCGCCAGCGCGCCCTCGCCGGAAGCCGCGGCGACCTTCGACTACGGCCGCGCGCTCGCCTATGTCGCCCTGGGCCGCGCCGACGACGCCGTGAAGCTGCTGGAGAAGCGCGAAACGGAGCTGCCCGACTCGTTCGAGCCCCCGGCGCGTCTGGCCGACGTGCTGGTCGCCCTCAAGCGCTGGAAGGAAGCGCTCGTGGCCATCGATCGCGCACTGCCCAAGGCCTACGGACCGCGCAAGCTGCGCTATCTCGGCACGAAGGCGAAAATCCAGCAGCAGCTCGGCGACGCCAGCGGACGCGTCGCGACGCTCGAGGCGCTCGTCGCAGCCTATCGAGAGGCGGCGCACGGCGGCGCGGCGCCCCCTGGACTCTCCGACGCCGAGCAGCAGCTCGACGCCGCGCGTCGAAGCGCGAAGATCCCCGCGCCGCCAACTGGCCCGCGTGGCAAGTCGCCCACGCGCGGCGCTCCGCACTGACACGCGCCTTGCTCGCGGCCGCTGCGTTTTCCGGGCGGAGCGCCCACGGCACGCGGCTTGCTTTGGTGTTGGTCGAGGCCAATGTCACAGCCGCTGCTCGCACCGTTGTTCGAGGTCCCGGAATTGAAGCCGCTGCAGGCGCTGCTGGTCGCGCTCCTTCACGCCGGCATGGTGGTCGTCGTGCTGCTGCTCGCCGGCTGCGCGCCGGTGGGCGGTACGACCGCCATCGCCGCAGCGCCGCGCGCGTGGCCCGCCACGATGGCCACGACGCCAGCCGCCACGCGGGCTACCGCGGCGGGCGACGCTGCCAGGTCCCTGACGCCGGATCGGCAAACCTTCTCTCCCGTCCTGGTGGCGGGGCAGCGCGTGTTCGCGGTCGACGGTCCGGCCACCGCGCCCGCCAGCGGCGAGGCGATTGGTTCGGGTCCGGCCACGCTGCGGATCGCTGCCGGCGCACGCATCGCCCCGGCGGCGGTGACGCTCGTAGGCTACGACGGCACGTGCGTGGCGACGACGACGCGCCGCGCGACACTGTGGTCGCCGAACGCGGCGTTCGCCGTGCGCGAGCTCGACGGCTGCGCGGATCTCGCCGGGCGCGCCACCGGCCTGCTCGTCGCCGTAGACGGCGCGCACCAGGCGCGCTGGCTTGTGCCGGTCGCCGGTGCCGTTCGCGCGCTGCCTCCAGATCGCGAGCTCGGCGAACGCGCGGTGCACCTGGAAAGCTACTCGTTTTCCGACTCGCCCGCGCGCCTGGTCGAGCGCGTCACGGAGCGCGCGGGCGCGCCCTGCAACGAAGCCCTGCACGACCTCGTGGTGCTCGACGAGCTGGGCCAACCCGCCCAGAGCCACGCCGACTTCGATCTCGCCGGCGCGGTCGAGCTCGAGCACAGGACGCTCGCCGTGCTCGTGGGCTGGTTCGATCCGCAAGCGCTGCGCGTCGTCGATCTCGACGCCGCCGGCCACGTCGCCCTGGACGCCCGCCTGGCCGTGTTCGCCGACGTCGCGGCGAACGAGTGCTGACGGGTCTGCCGGGCCGGCGCGGTATCACGGTTCGCGCTGGAATACCTGGGGCACGTTCGTGCCCTGGTCGTCGGCGAGCACCGTGAACTGATCCGGCGCGGTCGCGACGACGAAGTACGTCAACGCCCAGTCGATGTTCTGGAAGTGCATCTGGAGGATCCAGGGTGCGTCGAAGCCCGGCTCGGCGGGACCGGTCACGGACCAGCTTCCCGCATCTGGTGGGGAGCCCGGGTCGTTCTGTATGTGGGCGCAGCTGCCGTCCGCGAAGATCGAGAAGCGGAGCTGCTCGTCGATACGCACGTCGTGTGTGCGCCAGTTTCCGACAAGCTCCGTCGGGTGCGCCGGAGCATCGGTCTGCACCGCGCCGGGGGCACCGGGCGCCCCGGGGGCACCGGCCGCGCCGGAAGGCGCGCCGCAGCCGTCGCGCGTGCCCGCTCCCGTCCCAGCGTCGGGACCCGCGCCCGAACAGCCCACACACACCGCGAAAACCAGGAAGATCCACTTGTTCATGGCCGCACCTCCACTCCGTGCGCCGTATCTCGGCGCAGCGAGGCACGCGGTTGCGCGAAATCCGACGCCTCCGGCGCGGAATCGCCTCGCACCAGGATACCGGCGCGCTGACTCACACCACATGCAGGCGGACGTCCGCCTCGCCATCGCTCCCGGTCTCGAGCGCTGGCGCTCGAAGCAACGCCGCGGACCAGGGATTGCCGTCCTGCGTCGACAATACCGACCCGTGGCTCGACTCCAGGCGTGCGAAGCACGCCCCGGGGCGACGTGGCGTCGACGGCGAGACGCGTAGGTCCGTCGCCGCCGGCCTGTGTCCGATCCGATTTTCGCGGAGTTGCGCGAGCCGCCCTCGCTCGACGCGCGCGCGGGCTCGCCGGACGAGTCGGGCACGGAGCCGACCGTGTAGCTCGGCCGTGCGCTGTCCCTCACGCGTTGCGCGCGCGCCGCCAGCTCGGCGAACGCCGCGCGCACGACCTGCTCGACGCTGCTGCCGGCCCTCACGTGGGCGCTCGCGATCGCCCGCGCCGCTTCCCCATGCTTGAAGCCGAGCCCGCGCAGCGCCGACAGCGCACGCGCGGCGTTGTCGGTCGCCGACCGCGACGCGATCTGCCCATAGGGCGATCCGGAGCGCGCTTCGCGCGGCGCACACGTGCGCGCCGACAGCGACGGCAGTGACGCACTCTGGGGGCGACCGACGATCGACGGGCCACGTTCGCCGCCAAACGCGTCAAGCGCGAAATCGTCGGTGACGACATTCTTTCGCCCACACGTGGGGGCAGGCCTATTGGGGAAGACGGGCAACCGAGTCGGGCGCGATGCCGCTCCATGGGGATGGCACAGGAAAGGTGGAAGGGTGGAACGGCGGAAGGGACGGACGAAGTGATCGGTGCGCTGATCGAGGTGAAGGTGCAAGCGGAGAGATGGTGGCGCCGGTCGGAAGCTGATCCACACCGAACGCGGAGTAACCCGTCTTCATTTCCATCATCCCGCTGCGTTACGCGCAAAGGATCCGGGCATGACCCTTCCGCTCTTCCGCGCTTCCTGTGAAAGCCCCAACGGGGCGCACGCCGGCACGCGTGAAAGCGCCACCCGGGGTTCCGCGCCGGACCGGCAAACCCTGTCAGACTCAGCTCGAGAGCAGGTTGCGCGCGATCTGGGAGATCTGGATCTCGTCGGTGCCGCCGTAGATCTGCAGCACCTTGGCGTCGCGGCAGAGCTGCTCCACCTTGTACTCGGCCATGTAGCCGTTGCCGCCGAAGAGCTGCACGGCTTCGAGCGCGACTTCCATGGCGCTCTGCGCGCAGTAGAGCTTGCACGCGCTGGCCTCGGCCAGGTTCATGCTCTTGCCGGCGCCGGCCATGTCGATCTGGCGGAAGATGATGTTCTGGATGTTGGTGCGCGCGACCTCCATCTTGGCCAGCTTCAGCTGGATCAGCTGGAAGTCGCCGATGCGCTTGCCGAACTGAACGCGCGTCTTGGCGTACTCCAGTGACAGGTCCAGGCACTCGCTCACGATGCCGAGGGCCATCGCCGCGACGCCGGTGCGCTCCGCGGTGAAGGTGTCCTTGACGCCCGTGCGGTAGCTCACTTCCTCCGTCTCGCCGAGTAGACGGTCCTTCTCGGCGAACACGTCCTCGAGGAACAGCTCGCCGGTGGGCGAGCCGTGCAGGCCCATCTTGCGCAGCGGCTTCGACTGGACGAGGCCCTTCGTGCCCTTGTCGAGGACGAAGGAGAGCACCTTTCGATCGCGCGGGTCGTTGCCTTCGTCGAGCTTGCAGATGAAGACGAGCGTGTCGGCGTAGGGGCCGTTGGTGATGAACGTCTTGTTGCCGTTCAGGATGTAGCCGCCATCGGTGCGGCGCGCCGTGGCCTTCATGCTGCCGAACGCGTCCGAGCCGCTCGACGGCTCGGTGATGGCCCAGGCGCCGATCTTGTCGAGGGTGAGCAGGTCGAGCGCCCAGCGCTCCTTCTGGCGCACGGTGCCGCGGCCCATGACCGTGTTCGCCGTGAGCCCGACGCTCACGCCCATGGCGGTGATCATGCCCGGGCTGTGCCGCGACAGCTCGATCACCGGGATCATGCGCATCGCCATGGCCTCGCCGGCGGCGGGATCCGGTCCTTCCTTCTTCTTGCGCGCCGGCGGCGTCTCGCCCCGGGCGATCGCTTCCTCGCGCTGCTTGTCCCGGGCGATCTGCGCGTCGAACTGCATCTTCGCCATGTCGCGCAGGCCGAACGTCTCCACCAGCTTGCGCAGCACCTCGTAGGGCGGCTCGCCGCCGTGTTCGATGGCTTCGATGTGCGGCTTCACCTCCGCGGCGATGAACTTGCGAACCATGTCGCGGATGGCCAGATGCTGCTCGCTCCATTCAATCATGCGATGTTCTCCTGCGCGGGGCGGCGAGCTTAGCAGCTCGAGGAGAGCGCGTCGCCGAGCTCGCGCAGGTCGGCGATCTTCTGCTCGAAGCCGGACCAGTCGTCGTGCTCGGCGATGCGTTGCCAGACGGACTCGATCTCGTCGATGACCAGCGTCGGCGGACGCTCGCGCCGGAACGCCGGGTGGTCGAGCTGTATAGGGTCGGCGCTCGCGTGCGCCTCGAAGCCTTGCGCCACCGGCTCGAAGGCGCGCGTGCGGTAGTGCGCCGCCGCCGGACTTCGCGACGCGCGCAGCACGCTGGCCACGCCGCCGTACCAGTCGAAGAAGAACTGGTCGTAGCCAACGCGGCTCTCGGCGAGAAAATCCCACACCGCCGACGCGAACATCTGGTCGGCATCGGGATCGAGCGGCTGGAGCCCGAGCCGGGCGAGCGCCGCGCGCGCGCGCGCCTGCGACAACTCCTGCATGAAGCCGCCGATGGCGCCACGCCGCGCTTCCAGCGGCGCCTGGCTCGCGAGCGAGCTGGCGAGGCGTTCGAGGTTGCGATACACCGCGCGCGGCTGGCGGCTGAACGCGTACAGACCGGTGTGGTCGAAGTAGGCGGCGACGAAGTCCGGGTCGTAGTGCGGCAGGAAGCGATACGGGCCGTAGTCGAAGCTCTCGCCGGTCACGACCATGTTGTCGCTGTTGAGCACGCCGTGGACGAACCCGGCGACCATCCAGCTCGCGCACAGGCTAGCGCTCCGGCGCGTCACCTCGGCGAGAAACCGGGCGGCGCGCTCCGCCTTGTCGACCGCGCCGAGCGGGAGCAGCTGTTCGCAGCAGTAGTCGAGCAGGCGCGCCACGCGCTCCGCGTCGCCTTCGTAGTGCAAGCGCTGGAAGCTCCCGAAGCGCACGTGCGAGTGCCCGAGTCGCACCAGCACGCTGGAGCGCGTGGGCGACGGCTCGTCGCCTCTGGACAGCGCCTCGCCGGTCTCGAACAGGCTGAAGCTCTTCGACGTGGAGACGCCCAGCGCTTCCAGCATCTCCGTCGCCAGCACCTCGCGCACGCCGCCCTTGAGCGTGAGCCGGCCATCGCCGCCGCGGGAATACGGCGTCTGGCCACTGCCCTTGGTGCCGAGGTCCAGCAGACGTCCCGCGCCATCGCGAAGCTGCGCCAGCACGAAGCCGCGGCCGTCGCCGAGCGCCGGGTTGTACACGTCGAACTGGTGCCCGTGATAGCGCTGCGCCAGCGCCTGCTCCAGGTTGTCCGGCAGCGGCTGGAGCTCGCCGAAGTGGCGCCGCCACGCCGCGTCGTCCAGATCGCCGAGCCCGACCTGCTCGGCCCAGCGCTGGTTCCTGAAGCGAGGCTCGAGCCGGGGAAAGCGCGCCGGCTCGACCGCGTCGTAGAACCCCGCACCGAGGGCGCGGAGTGCTGGATCGGGACGATACGCGGGCGCGGTCACGCCGGGACGCGTAGCACGCCCGGGATCGGCTATCGTCCCCGTTCATGAGCGACGAGGACACGGAGCGGGGGGAGCTCGCACGCTTCCGCAGCGAGGTGCGCGAGTGGATCGCGGCGAACAAGCCGGCCAGGCCGGCGTTCAAGCTGCCGCAGAGCTTTCTCGAGGTCGAGTCCGAGCAGCAGTTCGAGTACCTGCGGGCGTGGCAGGCCAAGGTCTACGACGCGGGCTACCTGGGCTTCGACGTGCCGCTCGAGTACGGCGGGCGCGGCGTCGACCGCGAGCGCCATCGGATCGCGATGCAGGAGCTGACGCGGGCGCGCGCGCCGTTCTTCGTGAACTTCATCGGCCTGAACTGGGCGGGCCCGGTGATCCTGGCGTTCGGCACCGAGGCGCAGAAAAAGCGCATGCTGCCGCCGCTGCTCCGCGCCGACGAGATCTGGTGCCAGGGCTTCAGCGAGCCGGGCTCGGGATCGGATCTCGCAAGCCTGTCCACGCGCGCGGTCAAGACGCAGCGCGGCTGGGAGGTCACGGGCCACAAGGTGTGGACCACGCTGGCGCACGTCGCCAAATGGATGATCCTGCTCGCGCGCACCGATCCCGCGGCCAACAAATACGCCGGGCTTACCTTCTTCTTGATGCCCATGGACGTGACCGGCGTCACCGTGCAGCCGCTGGTGAAAATGACCGGCGAGGGCGGCTTCAACCAGGTGCTGTTCGACGCCGCGCCCATGCCGGGCGACGCGGCACTGGGCGAGGAGGGCCAGGGCTGGCAAGTCGCCATGGCCACGCTGATGTTCGAGCGCGGCGCCGGCGCGAGCTCGGCGCGCGAGCGGGCGACCGGCTTCATCGAGCAGCTCAAGCGCCTGGTCGCCGTCGCCGAGACCACGCGCCGCGACGGCCGCGCGGTCGCCGACGATCCGGTGTTCCGCGACCGCGTCGCCCAGCTGTTCATCGAAGCCCACGCGATGGCCCACGGGGCGGCGCGCAGCGGCGTCCCGGCGCTCGTCGCCGATCGACCGATGGCGCTGCCGCTGATGAGCAAGCTCGTCTCTTCCGAGTGGAACCAGCGGCTGACCGATCTCGCCTGCGAGATGCTCGGCGAGGACGCCACGCTGTGGCTCGACGACGACCACGCGCCGTGGGGCGCCGAGTGGCCGCGCGCGTTCATGAACTCCTTCGGCATGACCATCGGCGGCGGCACCAGCGAGATCCTCCGCAACATCCTCGGCGAGCGCGTGCTCGGCCTACCGAAGAGCAAGTAGGAGCCCCCATGACCTCGATGCAGACCGTGGACCGCCCCGCCGCCGAGCTCGTGGCGATCCCCGCCGACTTCGGCTTCACCGGTGATCACGAGCTGGCCGCGAAAGAGGCGCGACGGTTCCTCGCGGAGCGCTGCCCGCTCGGCAGCGTGCGGCGCGTGGTCGACGCCCGCGCCGACCACGATCCCGCGCTGTGGAGAGACATCGCCGGGCTCGGCTGGGTCGGCCTCGGCTGGCCCGAGGCATGGGGCGGCGCCGCGCTCGACCGCCTGCACCTGGCGCTGCTGCTCGAGGAGATGGGCCGCGCGCTCCTCCCCTCACCCTTCGTCGCGTGCCAGCTCGCGCTCGAGGCGCTCGCCGTCGCCGGCAGCGAGGACCAGCAGCTCCGCTGGTGTCCAGACATCATCGCCGGCGAGCGTATCGCGAGCTTCGCCAGCTCCGAGCCGGGTGGCTACTCCGAGCCCGGCCAGATCTTGACCCGCGCCGTGCCGGCAGAAGCAGGCTTTGCCCTGCACGGCGACAAGAGCCACGTGCTCGCCGGTGCCAGCGCAGATCTGGTCGTCGTTCCGGCGCGAAGCAGCGCCGGTCCGATCGAGCTGTTCGTCGTGGAGCTGCCGCACCCGGGCGTGCGCGTCGAGCGCGAGGTGTGCGTCGACGCCACGCGGCCGACGGCGCGGCTGTCGTTCGACGGCGCGCGCGTGCCGGCCGCCGCGCGTCTGGCCCGCGGCGGCCAGGCGGCGCTCGCCACGGTGCTCGCGCGCGGCGCGGCCATGCTCGCGGCCGAGATGGTCGGCGCCGCCGAAGCGGTGCTCGTCATGACCCGCGACTACGCCGCGGAGCGCCAGCAGTTCGGCCGCGCCATCGGCTCCTTCCAGGCGGTCAAGCACCCGATCGTCGACATGATGTGCGGCGTCGAGCTCGCGCGCAGCCTGTCTCTGGCCGCGGCCGCCGCCATCGATCACGATCCCGCGTCGGCCGAGCGCGCGGCGCGCATGGCGAAGGCCTACGCCGGAGACGCCTTGTCCTTCGCGGTGAAGAAGGGCGTGCAGCTCCACGGTGGCTTCGGCTTCACCTGGGACTGCAACGTCCACCTCTACTTCAAGCGCGCGCTGTGGAGCCGGGCTACCCTCGGGGACGCGGCGCATCACCGCCGCCACCTGGCGACGCTGCTGCTCGGATGACGAGGCGCTCGAGCTCGTAGACGTGGTCGTCATCGGCGCCGAGCTCGCGAAGCGCGGCGGCCAGCCGCAGCACGTACTCGATGTTCGACCCGCTCGGTCCACGCGACGCCACGATCTGCTCGGCGATCTGCCCGGACGGCGCCGGACCGAGGTAGTTGGGGTTGTCGCGCGTGGCGACGTAGACCAGCGCGTCCACCTCGCGCGCCGCGGCCGCGAAGTGGACGCGCACCTCGTGGCGGGCGTAGCCGCCCTTCTCGCGGTGATCGAGCGCCGCCAGCACATCGCCACTGTCGCTGGCCGCGACGCGATACGCGACGCCCCAGCACCGCGCGCCAGGCGACGGTGCCAGCGTCACCACCCGACCTGGGGCGCCGGGCACTCCGCGATGATCGGTGGAGCCCTGCCAGAAACGCCGGACCCAGCCGGTGACGGCGCCGCCGTGGCGTTCTGCATATGGAAATGCCGGCCGCCACACGAGCGACCCGTAGCCGAAGATCCAGACCGACACAGAACGGAAAGGATTGCACGACCGCGCACGGGATCCAGCAAGGATTGCGGCCAAACCACGCCGCCGCGGATTTTTCACGGGGCCGCGCGCGGCACACGACGTGCAGCGCGCGACGACCATGGTCGTCGCGCTCGCCGGGACCGCGCCGCGCCGGGTCGTTCTCCAGGCACGTGGGTTGGCCAAGAGCTACCGCATGGGCGAAGTCGAGGTCCACGCGCTCCGCGGCGTGGATCTGGAGCTGTTCGAGGGCGAGCTGGTCGTGCTTCTAGGACCGTCCGGTAGCGGAAAATCCACGCTGCTCAACATCCTGGGCGGCCTCGACGTCGCCAGCGCGGGCACCATCACCTACCGCGACCACGACCTGGGTCGGGCGGACGAGCGCGAGCTCACGCGCTACCGCCGCGAGCACGTCGGCTTCGTGTTCCAGTTCTACAACCTGGTGCCGAGCCTGACCGCACGCGAGAACGTGGCGCTCGTCACCGAGATCGCCGAGCACCCGATGCGACCCGCCGAGGCGCTGGAGATGGTCGGCCTCGGCCACCGCCTGGACCACTTTCCCGCACAGATGTCCGGCGGAGAGCAGCAGCGTGTGGCGATCGCGCGCGCGGTCGCCAAACGCCCGGACCTGCTGCTCTGCGACGAACCCACCGGCGCCCTCGACATCGGCACCGGCAAGATCGTCCTCGAAGTGATCGAGCGCGTTAATCGCGAGCTAGGGACGACGACAGCGCTCATCACACACAACGCCGGCATCGGTCAGATGGCGGATCGGGTGATACGGCTCATGGACGGCCGTATCGCGAGCGTCGAGCACGTCGACGACAAGCTGTCGCCGGCGGAGCTCGCGTGGTGACCAGGTGCGACCGTGATCAAGGCTCTCGACCGCAAACTGCTGCGCGACCTCGTGCACCTGCGCGGACAGGTGGTGACGATCGCGCTCGTGGTCGCCTGCGGCGTCGCGGTGTTCGTCGCGGCGGCGAGCACGTACGTGTCGTTGCTTCAGACCCAGCGCACGTACTACGCGGAGTCGCACTTCGCCGACCTGTTCGCCAGCCTGGAGCGCGCACCGGCCGGGCTCGAGCCGCGCATCGCCGCCCTGCCTGGCGTGTCCCAGGTCGAGACGCGGATCGTCGCCCACGTGTCGCTCGACGTGCCCGGGCTCGCGGAGCCGGCCTCGGCGCAGATGATCTCGCTGCCGATGGTCGGCACGGAAGCGCTCGATCGCATGCAACTCCGACGCGGGCGGCGCCCGGCGCCGGATCGTCTGGACGAGGTCGTGGTGAGCGAGGCGTTCGCGCTGGCCAACCGGCTGCGCCCCGGCGACGCCCTGTCCGCGCTGATCAACGGGCGGCAACAGACGCTCCACGTCGTCGGCATCGGCTTGTCTCCCGAGCTGGTGTTCCTGGTTCCGCCGGGCGGCGTGTACAACGACGACCGCCACTACGGCGCGATCTGGATCCCGCGCGACGCGTTGGCGGCAGCGCTGGACATGAAAGGCTCCTTCAACGACGTGCTCGTCGCCGTCGCACCGGGCGCGAAGCATGAGCCGATCATCGAACACCTGGACGGGCTCCTCGCGCCCTGGGGTGGGCTCGGCGCGTACGAGCGCGCGGATCAAGTGTCGAACAAGCTGTTGTCGCAGGAAATCGGCCAGCTCGAAGCGAACGCGACCACCGTGCCGGCGATCTTCCTCGGCGTCGCGGCCTTCCTCCTGAATGTCGTGCTCGGACGCCTCGTGGGCACGCAGCGCGGGCAGATCGCCGCGCTCAAGGCGCTCGGGTACTCCAACTTCGCGGTCGGCGCGCACTACGTCAAGCTCGCCGCGGTCATCGTCGTGGCCGGATCGCTCGTCGGCGCCGGGGTCGGCGCGTGGATGGGCTACGCCATGACGCGCCTGTACACGGACTTCTTCCGCTTCCCGGTACTGGATTTCCGGTTCCCGGCGTGGCTGCCGTTCCTGTCCGGCGGCATCGCGCTCGGCGCGGCCGCCGTGGGCGTGCTCGGCTCGGTCCGCGGCGCCGTGCGCCTGGCCCCGGCCGAGGCCATGCGGCCGCTGACGCCGGCGCTGTTCAAGCCCACGCTGCTCGATCGACTCCACGTCACGCGCCTGCTCGGCCAGAAAGCCCGCCTCGTCGTCCGCAGCCTCGAGCGTCGGCCGCTGCGCGCTCTGCTGTCGGCGATCGGCGTGGCGTTCGCGGTAGCAATCCTGGTAACCGGATCCTTCTCCCAGGACGCGCTCGACTTTCTGATGGACGCACAGTTTCGCCTGGCCCAGCGCGAGGATGCGACCGTGACGTTCAACACGTCGAAGGACGCCCGCGCGATCCGGGAGCTCGAGCACGTCCCCGGCGTCGACTACGCCGAGGGCATGCGCGTCGTGCCGGTCCAGCTCGCCTTCGAGCAGCGCACCGCGCGCGCCGCGATCGTCGGCGTGCGCGCCGGTTCGCGATTGCATCGTCTGCTGGACGTGCGCTTCCGCACTACGCCGATCCCGGCCGAAGGGATCGCGCTCAGCCGGCCGCTGGGCGACGACCTCGGCGTCCGGCCCGGCGACAGTCTCGCCGTCACGACCCTCGACGGCCAGCACAAGCAAGTCCATGTCGCCGTGCGCGCACTGGTCGACGACCTGATCGGGCTCAACGCGACGATGGACGCCGCGACGCTCGACCGCTTGCTCGGCGAGCAGGAGCGTGTGTCGCTGGCGCTGCTGCGCATCGCCCCGGGCCACGAGCGCGCGGTCTACGCGGAGCTGAAGCGACTCCCCGCCGTGGGCGGCGTGACGCTCAAGACGGCGGCGCTCGACACGATGCGGGAAACGACGGCGCGCTTCTCTACCGTGTTCAACCTGATCCTGGTCGCCTTCGCGTCGATCATCGCCGTCGGCATCGTCTACAACGGCGCGCGCATCGCGCTCTCGGAGCGCGCACACGAGCTGGCGACGCTGCGCGTGCTCGGCTTCACCCGCCGCGAGATCTCGGTCTTGCTGCTCGGTGAGCTTGGCATCGAGCTGCTCGTCGGTCTGCCGATCGGGCTGGTGCTGGGCTACCTGCTCACGGCGGCAGCGCTCAGCACCATCGACCCGCACTTCATGCGGCTGCCGACCATCATCCACGCCAGCACCTACGCCTTCGCCGCACTCGTCGTGCTCGCGTGCGGCGTCGCGAGCGCGCTGCTCGTTCGCCGCAAGCTCGACCGACTGGATCTCGTTGCCGTGCTCAAGACCCGCGAGTAACCCCGATGAAATGGCTCAAGCGCGCGATCATCTTGCTCGTCGTCCTCGGCGGCGTCGCGGCCCTCGCGGTGGCGTTCAGGCCGCGACCGGTCCTGGTCGACACCGCGCGCGTGACCGAAGGACGCTTCGTCCAGACGGTCCGCGAGGACGGCAAGACGCGCGTGAAACAACGCTACGTCGTCTCCGCGCCGCTCGCAGGCATGCTCGACCGGATCCGGCTCCAACCCGGCGACGCCGTCGAGGAAGGTACCGTGATCGCCAACATCGTGCCCGCCGAGCCGCCACTCCTCGACGCGCGTTCGCGCCGCGAGCTGAACGCCCGGCTGGGCGTCGCGCAGGCCGGGCGCCTGCGCGCAGGGACGGCGGTCGACGCCGCCCGCGTCGCAACCGAGTACGCCGCGCGCGAGCTCGGGCGAACCCGGACGCTGGTCGCCAGCGGCGCATTGGCGCCGAGCGAGCTCGAGCGCGTCGAGCTCGAGCACAAGGCGAAGGCGAAGGAGCTCCAGGCCGCCGAATACGGCGCACGCGTGGCGAAGCACGAGGTCGAGGCCGCACGAGCGGCACTCGCCGCCGGACAGGGCGCGCTGAAGGGCACCGAGCTGTCGGTCCGCGCGCCGGGCAGCGGCCGCATCCTGCGCGTCTACCAGCAGAGCGCCGGCGTGGTCGCCCCGGGCACGCCGCTCGTCGAGATCGCCGATCCGTCCGCGCTCGAGGTCGTCGTCGACGTCCTGACCACGGACGCGGTGCAGATCCCCGCGGGCGCCAGCGTGGAGATCGACCACTGGGGCGGCACGCGGTCGCTGGAAGGGCGGGTGCGCTTGATCGAGCCCGCCGCCGTCACGCACATCTCCGCGCTCGGCGTCGAGGAGCAGCGCGTCGACGTGGTGGTCGACATCCTGTCGCCACAGGACCAGTGGAAGACCCTCGGCGACGGGTTTCGCGTGGAGGCGCGAATCGCGCTGTTCCGTGCCGACCGCGCGGTCAAGGTGCCGACGGCAGCGCTGTTCCGCGACGGCGATCGCTGGTGCGTATATCGGGTGGACGGCGACCGCGCGCGACGGCGCTTCGTCGACATCGCGCGCCGGAGCTCCAGCGACGCGCTGGTCGAAAAGGGGCTGTCCCCGGGCGACCGTGTCGTGATCTACCCGGGCGACGCGGTCGCCGACGGCGTGCGCCTCGACGTCCGGACCTCGAACGGAACCTGAAGCTGTCGTATACCGGCGGCGTCCCTTGGCCGCGCTCCACTTCACCGACGCCGAGCACGTGCTTCCGCCAGGCGCACCGCGGCCGCTCGATCGCGTGCTCCGGGAGCTCTACCCCGACGCGAGCTGGAACGCGGTGCGGCGACTCGCAGAGACTGGCAAGGTCACGGTGAACGGCGCGCCACAGCGCGATCCACGAACGCCGATCGCCGGCGGGTCGACGCTGGTGATCGCGATGACCGCCCCCCGCTCGCGCGCCGGCGACGCGCCGGAGCCCGCCATCGAATACGCGGACGCGCAGCTGGTCGTCGCGCACAAGCCCGCCGGCATCAGCACGGTCCCCTACGACGACGACGAGAAGGACACGCTGGTGCAGCGCGTACAGCGAGCGCTCGAACGTCGCGAGCGCCGGCGCCGTGGCGCGCTTGGCGTGGTGCACCGCATCGACAAGGAGACCAGCGGGCTGGTCGTGTTCACTCGCACGCACGCCGCGAAGCGCGACCTCGAGCAGCAGTTCCGCGTGCACAGCGTGCATCGCCGCTACCTTGCCATCGTCGACGGACGCCTCCAGGGCGGGACGTTCCGCACCCGCCTGGTCGCGAATCGCGGCGACGGCCTGCGCGGTTCCACCGACAACCCGCGCCTCGGCCGCGAGTCCGTGACCCACGTGCGCGTGCTCGAAGAGCTCGCCGACGCGACGTTCGTGGAGTGTCGGCTGGAGACCGGGCGCACCCACCAGATCCGCATCCACCTGTCCGAGGCCGGACACCCGCTCGCCGGTGAGCGCGTCTACGCCCGTGGCTACGACGGCCCGCGCGTCGAGGCGCCGCGGCTGATGCTGCACGCCGCCGAGCTTGGCTTCGTGCATCCGACCGACGCACGCACGCTGCGCTTCGCCGCGCCGCTGCCCGACGACATGGAGCGCGTGCTCACGCTGCTTCGAGGTGCGCGCTGAAGAACGCCAGCATGCGCCGCCAGCTGTCGTCGGCCGCGGCCTGGTTGTAGCCCACGCGCATCGGCCCGTGTTTCGCCAGCCCGTCGTACCAGTGCGGCTCGTGCTGGCTCATGTAGCTGTGCCCCGCGCCCGGATACACGCGCACGTCGTGGGGGACGCCCAGCACGTCGAGGTGCCGCTCGAGCCGCCGGCCCTGCGGCGCGAAGATCCGGTCTTCGGCGCCGAAGCCGCCGACCACCGGACAGATCCCGGCGAGCGCGTTCGCGTCACCCGGCACCTCGCCGTAGTACGGCGCGGCCACTTGCAGCTTGGACGAGAGCGCGACCAGCAGCGCGAACCCGCCGCCCATGCAGAAGCCCGCGACGCCGATCCGGTCGGCGCGGACCTCCGGGCGCGCGCGCAGATAGCCGACAGCGGCGTCCAGATCGCCGAGCGCCGCGCCGTGCCCGCGCAGCATCGCCAGCACCGTACGGGCGACGCAGAGCGCCCGCGGCCGCGAGCGCGAGTACAGGTCCGGCGCGAGCGCCACGTACCCCTCCGCCGCGAAGCGCGCTGCGATGCGGCGGATGTCGTCGTTGAGTCCGAAGATCTCGTGGAGCACCAGCACGCCCGCGTGGGGGCCGTCGGTGTCGGGCAGCGCCAGGCTTGCCTGGAGCGCCGCGCCGTCCACCGACACCTCGACGTCGAGTTGCTTCATCGAGCCGTGGCGTTTCTGGAGCGGGACACGAGATTCGAACTCGCGACCCCAAGCTTGGGAAGCTTGTGCTCTACCAACTGAGCTAGTCCCGCACCGACGCGCTCTTGTATCACGGACCCGCAGGGCCTGCCCCCGTCTCGCACGGCCTCGATCGAGGGTCTGTCGGTCCGGCGCGGAACCGCCGTGGGCGCCGCCCGCGCGTCGGCCCGCTTGACCGGGTGGCCCCGCCGCCGGTAAATGACCGGGCTCGCCGGGCTCGCCCGCCCAGCGCGAAGGGTGCTGACATGAAAAAGGCAACGATCACATCTGCTTGTGAGTGTCAGGCCCGGCTGGGCGCGGAGCTGGACGAGAACCGCTTCGTGCTCCGGGGCTGGGCGCGCGATCGCCTGCGCAAGCGCGAGCTGCCCGCGCCAGCGCACAGCATCGACGCCAGTGAAGAGGTGTTCGAGGTCGGCTGGTTGTGCCCGTTCTGCAACCGGAACACCCTGCGTAGCTTCGATCGTGGCGGCCTCGCCTATCGCGACGGCGACCCGCCCGAGGCGGCGTCCAGCGTCCCGGGCGCGTGATGCATCACGCCTGACGGCGCGACGGAACCGCCCGCGTCTCGACCTGACGCCCGGCCGGTGCGGCCCGGTGCGCGGGGGACGTACCCCGGCCGTCAAGCGTCGCGCGCCGCTCCCGAACCGCCTCGGGTCGCTCGCACCCGGCCGATTCCGCGCCGGACCGGCAACGGGGGCCGGCTGTTGCCTCTGCCGGGGCCTTCCGCGGTCGAAAATGCAAGAATCGTCAGCGCCAGACTACATTTTCTCGTCAGGCTTCCGTAACCGCGAAAGCTGTGAGACCCGCGTACCTCACGTCCCACGCTGTGGCCAGGCTGGTCAGCGTCAGCCCCTCGACGATCCTCGCGTGGATCGACAGGGGCCTGCTGCCAGCACACCGGACTCCCGGTGGGCATCGGCGCGTGGCACCGGCCGCCCTCGCGCGCTTCCTGGAGAAGCACGGGATGCCGGTGCCCAAGGGGCTGACCACGGTCCGCCGCCTGCTTGTCATCGACACGGACACGACGCTCCCCGGCAAGATCAAACGTGCCGCCGGACGCCGCGCGCCGCCGCTGACGCTCGAGAAGGCGGACAACGCGATGGATGGGCTGATCCGCATCGGCCTGTTTCGCCCGGATGCGGTGCTGCTCGACGCGACCATGCCTGGCATGGACGCGCTGGAGCTGTGCCGTCACGTGCGGAGCTCGGCCGATACGGCCCACATCATCGTCGTGGCAGTCACCGGACGTCGAACGCGCGAGCTCGAAACGGCGTTTCGCGAAGCCGGGGCCGCCGCGTGCTTTTCGAAACCTCTCCGTCCGGCGGAGCTGCTCGATGCCCTCGGGATCGACACAAGTAGAGAGGTGACACGCACATGACGAACACCGCCATCGCTGGATATCCGGAAACGACCCCCACATCCAGCACCCGTACGCGACGTCTCCGGGCCCGACGCCTGCGCGTGGACGAGCTGAAGCTCGGCCGCGTCAGCGCGACCGCGCAGCACACGGTCCTGGGAAACGTTCAAGGGGCGGTCGAGGATCTTTCGCTCTCCGGCATGGCCCTGGTCGTACCGGGTGCCGCCGCCTCGGCAGGCCTTGTCCTCTCCGGTGACCGGCTCGATCGGATGCACGTCGAATGCGACGACGGCTCCGTCTACCAGGGAAGCGCCAACGTCCGTCGCGTGTCCGAGCGTGACGGCGATCTCGTGCTGGGCATCGAGCTCGAGTCGCGCGGCATCGACCTCGGCGAGCTGTACCGGCTCGGCACCCGTCACAGCTTCGCGGAGCGGCTGCACGCCGTCGTCACGACGGCGCACAACGAGCACATCTCGCAAGAGTTCAAGGCCTGGACAGCCGACCTCCGGGCGTGGCTCGAGCACACCAGGACCTTTCTCGACGGCGAGGAGCGCTCGCTCGACAGCCTGGATCTGTTCAGCCGTCAGCAGGCGCTCGGCAGCTACCTTGCGGAGGTCGCGCCGCAAATCACCGAGCGCATGAACGCCGCTTCGGACGAGCTGCGCGAGCTGGTCAAGGATCTGCCCGACGACCAGCACCCGGCGCACCGCGCGTACTACCGCAGCCACATCCTGCCGTTGATCTCCGAGTCGCCGCTGCTGAAGCGCGCGTACGACAAACCGCTCGGCTACGCCGGCGATTACGAGATGATGAACATGCTCTATCGCGACCACGCGGAGGGCAACACGCTGTTCGCGCGGGCGATGAACGTCTACGCCGCGCAGGAGCCGGCCGCCGTCGCGAACATCAACCGCCTCGACTACCTGGGCGAGAAGGTGCGTGGCCTGCTCGCGCAGCATCCCGGCGAGCGCCTCCGGATCGCCAGCATCGGCTGCGGGCCGGCGCGTGAGCTGTCGCTCCTGCTCGAGCAGTCGCCCGAGCTCGGATCGCGGCTCGACGTCGCGCTGATCGATCAGGAGGAGCGCGTCGTAACGTACTGCGAACGCACACTGGGCCCGCTCGCAGCGAGCACCGGCGCGCGCGTGCAGTTCATCCGCGAGTCCGTCCGCCGCCTGCTGACGACCCGGAAGCTGTCGGCCACGCTCGGCGAGCGCGACTTCATCTACAGCGCCGGGCTGTTCGACTACCTGAACCAGCGCAGCTTCGCCGCGCTGATCGCGTCGCTCTTCGAGGCGCTCGCCCCGGAGGGTCAGCTCGCGATCGGCAACGTCGCGGCCCACAACCCGACGCGCTGGTTCATGGAGTACTGCCTCGACTGGTACCTGATCCACCGGTCGCCCGCGGATCTTGTCGCGTTCGCGCGGGACCTGTCACCGACGCCGTCGCGGATCGAGGTCGACGCGGAGCCGCTCGGCGTCAACCTGTTCTTGCGCGTGTGGCGATGACCGAACGGGCGCCCGCCGGTGCGGCCTTCGAGGCCCATCTCGCCGAGGTCAATCTGTCGGGCGCCCGCCTCGGCTACCTCTTGTCGGCGGTGCTGATGCCCGCCGGCTTCGCGTTGGACTGGGTCATCGTCCCGGACAAGCTGAGCGCGTTCCTGTGGATCCGCGGGATCGCCAGCGTGTTCGCGCTCGTGCTGCTGGGCATCTCGTTCCTGTCGTGGGCGGAACGCCACCCGGTGCTGCTCGGTGCGGGCCCGCCGTTGATCTGTGCCGGGGGGATCGAGGCGATGATCCTGCGGCTGGATGGCGTGGTCTCCCCGTATTACGCGGGCCTGAACCTGTGCATCCTCGCGGTCGGCGTGCTGTACACCTGGCACTGGCGGCACGCGCTGGCGGTAACCGGCGTGATCGTGGGGATGTGGCTGATGCCGGCGGTCCCCGCGATGCTGAACGGCAGCGTGCCGTTCCGCCCGTTGTTCAACAACCTGTACTTCGTGACGCTGACCAGCTTGATCGCCGTCGCATCGACGGTCACACGCTACCACGCGGCGCAGCGCGAGTTCGCGGCACGCACCGGTCTGGCCAGCACGTCGCGGGAGCTGGCAGCGACGCTGACGCGACTGCAGGAGCTGGATCGCGTCAAGAACGAGTTCTTCGCCAACATCTCCCACGAGCTGCGCACACCGCTCACGCTGATCCTGGCGCCCGCCGAGGACGTCCTCTCGCGCGGCGCCGGGCCGCACACCACGGCTGTCTCCACCATCCACCGCAACGCGCAGCGGCTATTGCGCTTGATCGACGACCTGCTCGACCTCGCCCGTCTGGACGCCGGGGGTCTGCGACTGGTCGTGTCCGACGTCGACTTGCCCGCGATCGCGGGCAGGGTCGTGGAATCGGCGCGCGCCGCCGCGACCGCCCGCTCGATCGACCTCGACCTCGACGCCCCCCGGAAGATCGACGGCCTGTTCGGCGACGCACACCGGCTCGAGATCGTGCTCACGAACCTGGTCAGCAACGCCGTCAAGTTCACTCCGGACGGCGGCCGCATCCGCGTCCGCGTCCAGAGCGAAGCCACCGGCGCGACCGTGACCGTGGCGGACACCGGGCCCGGTATCCCGAAGTCGGCACTGGCGCACATCTTCGACCGCTTCTACCAGGTTGAAGGATCGGCGCGGCGCCGCCACGGCGGGGCCGGCATCGGCCTCGCGCTCGCGCGCGAGCTGTGCACGCTTCACGATGGCACGCTCGGCGTCGAGAGCGAGGTCGGCAAGGGCTCGGTGTTCCGCTTGTGGCTGCCGTACGGCCGCGACCACTTCCGGCCGTCGGTGGTGGAGCGCAGGCGGGTACGCATCGACGAACATCCCAACCGCCGCCAGGAAGACGCTTCCACGCCGTCGCTCTTGCCGGAGCTCGCGCCCGCGTCGGTCGAGGACGGCGCGCCCGATGAGCCGATCCGCCTCGAGCGCGGGCGGCGTCCGCGCATCCTTGTCGCCGAAGACGAGGAGGACCTGCGCGAGTTCATCCGCGAAACGCTGGCCCGCGATTTCGACGTCATCACCGCGCGCGACGGAGCAGAGGCGCTCGAGTTGGTGCGCTCGAAGGCGCCCGACCTGGTCGTCACGGACGTGATGATGCCGGAGGTCAGCGGTACGGACCTGTGCCGCACCATCAAGCACGACCCGCGACTCCGGGCGCTGCCCGTGATCATGCTCACGGCGCGCACGGGCGCCGAGGCCGTGCTCGAGGGCTACCGGGCCGGAGCCGACGACTTCGTCGTCAAGCCGTTCCATACGCGTGTGCTGATCGCCCGCGTCCGGGCGCAGCTCCGGATCAGGGCGCTCGGCTTGCAACTCGCCGACCAGGCCCAGCTCGCCACCGCCGGCGTGCTCGCCGCAGGCATCGCGCACGAGGTAAAGAACCCGCTGAACGCCGCGCTGAACGCCACGCGTGTGCTCAAGACCGGCAAGGGCAAGGTTCCGCCGGAAAAGTTGCTGACGATCATCGAGCAGGCCACACAACGGATTGTGGACATCGTCTCGGCATTGGAGGATCACGTAAGGCCGGCGGACGGGGCCGGCGTCACCGCGTGCAACGTCCGGGCCGGCATCGAGTCGTCGCTGCGTCTGCTTGAGCACAAGATGGACAACCTGACGATACACAAGGACTTCTCGACGGCGAGGCAGGTGCTGGCTCCCGCCCGCGAGCTGAACCAGGTGTTCCTGAACCTGCTCGACAACGCCGCGCGCGCCGCGACCGGAAACGTCTGGGTCCGGGTCGAGGACATCCCGGACGGCGTACGCGTGGTGGTTGCCGACGACGGCCCCGGTGTGCCCGCGGAAACCGCCGGCCTCTTGTTCCAGCCGTTCTACACGACGCGGCCGGTCGGGGAAGGCACGGGCCTCGGCCTGTACCTGTGCCGGCGCATCATCGACGACTGCGGCGGCACGCTCGTCTACGAGCCCCGCGACGGCGGCGGCGCCGCGTTCGCCGTCGAGCTACACACGCTGGAGGCCGCGGCGTGACGCCGGCCGTGCTCTTCGTCGACGACGACGACGCGAACCTCGTGGTGTGCGAGGCCGCGATTTCCGACGAATTCAATGTGCTCACGGCCCAGAGCGCCGATGCAGCGCTGGCGCTCATGGCGGAGCACGACGTCGCGGTCGTCGTAGCCGATCAGCGCATGCCCGGCACGACCGGCGTCGAGCTGCTTGAGCAGGTGCACGCCAAGTATCCCGAGACGGTGCGGATCCTCATCACCGCCTACTCGGATCTGAAAGCCGCCGTCGACGCGATCAACCGCGGGCACGTCCGCCGCTACCTGCGCAAGCCCTGGGAGCCGGACGAGCTACGGCGCGAGATACAGGACGCGCTCGACGTCTACGAGATGAGCCGCCGCGTGTCGGCGCTGGAGCGACGCTTGCGCGAGACGGAACGCGTGTATTCCCTGGGCGTCGTCGTCGCCGGCATCGCCCACGAGCTACGCAACCCGGTGTCCTGGGTTTCGGGCAACCTCACGCAGGCGCTGGAGGAGCTCCGATCGATCGGCAGCGCCTTGTCCGGCGGCGACAACCCGGTGTCGCTGCGCACCCGGATCAAGGAGCTCGAGGAGAGCCTCGAGGACGCGACGCTCGGCGTGAATCGCATCGTCGACCTGGTGCGCGGGATGGAGTTGCCGACGCGACGCACTTCCGAAGAAGTGATCGATCTCGGCGAGGTCCTGCGCTTGACGTTGCGGCTCTTGCACAGCGAGATCCAGAACTCCACCGGCCTCCAGCTCGACGTGCGCGACTCGCCGCGGGTGCGCGGGTCGAGCACGCAGCTCGGACAGGTCGTCCTCAACCTGGTGGTGAACGCGATCCAGGCGCTCTCCACGCGGCCGCGCGACGAGAACGTGCTCGGGATCGAGCTCCACGTTGCGGACGGATTCGCCCGGCTGATCGTAACGGACAACGGCGAGGGCATCTCCGAGGAGAACCTGGCGCGCATCTTCGACCCGTTCTTCACCACCAAGCCCGGCGTGGGCACGGGCCTGGGGCTGGCCATCTCGCGCACCATCGCCGATGAGCTCGGAGGCTCGCTCGAGGCCACCAGCACGGCCGGCGGCGGCGCCGCGTTCGTGCTGGCGCTGCCCGTGGCGACCTGAGCGGCTCAGGCCGCGCGCAGCACGACGTGCGTCAGGTCGCCGCCGCGTTCGATCTGCTCGAGCAACGCGCGCGTCACGCGGGCGCGATCGACGTCGCGACAACGCTCGCGGAGCCACGCGGCGTGGCGAAGCGCGTGCAGCGCGTCGTCGCGGCGCCGGAGCTCGAGGCAGCGCGCCGCGTACAGCGTCCACAGCCGTGCGTTCTTGTCGTCGAGCTGACAGGCCTCGCGCAGCCGCAGCATCGCCCCGCGCCCCTCACCGCGCCGCCGGAGACGTCGCGCGCGGCGCACCAGCGCCTCCTCGCGGGTTTCCGCGAGCGGCGAAGGGTGGGCCCGGTTGCGGTGATGGCGTCTCATGTTGGCTGCTCGGTCGACGTGCTGTCCTGGTTTCGAAGAACGGCAGGAACACGGCAAAGTTTCCTGCAACGCTCACGTCGATCAACATGCGACCGTCGTGCCAACCTCGCACGCGATCCCGGTCATGTGGAATTCCGGCGACATGCGCGCGGACGCGCGCCCGTCGGCTCCGGCCGCGACGCGTCACCCCACGATCAGCGTGTCGCTGTTGCGGGCGTCACATCGACGCCTGGTACAGCCCCAACAGATCGTCCCGGCTGCACGGCCGCGGATTGCTGCGGTGGCAAGCGTCCTCGATGGCCTTGTCGGCCAGCGCGTCTAGACGCACTGCGTCGACGCCCGCCGCGGCGAGCCCGTCCGGCAACCCGAGCTGGCGGCGCAGCGCCCGCACGGCCGCTTCGCAGCCGCCGCGCTCCGCCTTCCCGCCGAGCAGCAGCGAGACGTGCAACGTCCGGTCGAGCACGACCTGCTCGTTGAAGGCGACGACCGCGGGCAAGCACAACGCGTTCGCCAGCCCGTGGTGGAGTCCCAACTCGCTCGACAGCGGGTGCGCCAGGGAATGACACGCGCCGAGCCCCTTCTGGAACGCGACGGCGCCCATCATCGCCGCCTTCATCATTGCCCCGCGCGCTTCGAGGTCGCCGCCGTCGCTGACGGCACGCGGCAGGTTCTTGGCGACCAGATCGATGCCGGCAAGCGCGATCGCGTCCGCCATCGGATGATCGCCCGTCGACAGATATGCTTCCAGGCAGTGCGTCAGCGCGTCGAACCCCGTGGCTGCCGTCACGCGCGCCGGCATCGATCGCGTGAGCTCGGGATCGAGGACGGCGACCCGCGGAATCAGCTGCGGCGCGAAGATCACGGTCTTGCGGTGCGTCGAACGCAGCGTCACCACGCCGGCACGCCCCACCTCGCTGCCCGTACCCGCCGTCGTGGGAAGCGCGATCAGCGGAGGGACATCCCGGGGCACGTGCACGCCCCCGTCCACGGCATCGTCCAGTTCCTCGAAGGGGCGCGACGTCCGCGCCCGCACGCCGATCAGCTTGCCGGCATCGATCGGCGAGCCGCCTCCGATGCACACGATGCCGTCCGCGGCATGCTCCGCGAACGCGCGCGCGCCGGCTTCGATGTTGGGCTCGGTGGGGTTGCCCTCGACGCCGTCGAACAGCGCGCACGCGATCCCGGCGCGTTCGAGCGAAGCGCGCGCGCCATCACACAGTCCTGCCGCCGCCACGCCCTTGTCCGTGACGATCAGCGCGCGCCGGATCCCGGCAAGCCCGGCTTCCTCGCCCGTGCGCGCGACCTCTCCGGCTCCGAAGACGATGCGCGTCGGAAAGCTCCAGATTGCGGTCATGTCCGCGCTCCTATAGCACCGATGCGGGGAGGCTCGACAGCGCCGGGGCCGGGCTCCGCGCCGGGGCTCGCGACCCGCCGCCGGTTGCTGCCGCCGGGTGCGGGACCGGGCGACCCTACGGACGGAAGGGGGGTCGGTCCGGCGCGGCCGGCGACCGGTCCGCCCGGGCGCCCAGCCGCCCTGCACCGGCACGGCCGGCGGCATCCCGCACGCGATGCCCCGGCCGCGGTCAGATCGCTTCGAAGTAGCGCGCCAGCTCCCAGTCCGTCACCGCGGTCTCGTAGCTCCGCACTTCCCACAGCCGGGTGCGGACGTAGTGGTCGACGAAGTCGTCGCCGAGGACCGCGCGTGCGCGCTTGCTCGTGGCGAGCAGCTCCGTCGCCGCGCGCAGGTTGGTCGGCAACCGATCCGGTCCCTCCGATCCCGGATCGCCGCGGCTCTCCGGCGGCAACTCGATCCCGTTTTCGATTCCCCACAGGCCCGCGCCGAGCGAGGCCGCCATGGCGATGTAGGGGTTGATGTCGGCAGCCGTCTGCCGGTACTCGACGCGGAAGGCGGGGGTACCGCCGCCGATCACGCGGATGGCACAGGTGCGGTTCTCCACGCCCCACGACGCGACGAGCGGGGCCCACAGGCCTGGAACGTAGCGTTTGTAGCTATTTATCGTGGGCGAGTAGAGCGCCGTCAGCTCCCGCATCAGCGCCATCTGCCCGCCGATGTAGCTCCGCATCGCGCGCGACATGCCGCCCGGCCCGCGCGGATCGAGAAACGCGTTCTTGCCCGCGCGCCACAGGCTCTGGTGGATGTGACCGCTGCAGCCCGGCAGCGACGCGTTCCACTTCGCCATGAACGTGACGGACAACCCGTGGCGGTGGGCGATCTGTTTGAGTGCGCTCTTGAACAGCGCGGCCTTGTCCGCGGCGCGGAGCGCGTCGTCGTAGCGGATCGCCGCCTCGTACACACCCGGCCCGGTCTCGGTGTGCAGGCCCTCGATCTCGATGTCGAAGGCGCCGAGCTCCTCCATGATCGAGCGCATCAGCTCCGGCTGTTGCCCAGTGCGCACCCAGCTGTAGCCGAACATGCCGCGGTCGAGCGGCTCGAGGTCATGGAAGTGCTTGTCGCGCAGCGACGCGGGCGTCTCGCGGAAGAAGAAGAACTCGTACTCGACGGACAGCTTCGCCGAGAGCCCCATCGCCGCGGCGCGAGAGATCACCGTCGTCAGCAGCGAGCGCGGGCACGCCGGATGTGGTCCGCCATCGGCATCGCGGAAATCGCACAGCATGGCGGCGACGCCGGGCTCCCAGGGCACGATCCGGAGCGTCGACGGGTCGAGCACGGCGTGCGCGTCGGGATAGCCCGTATGCCAACCGGTCACCTTCGCGTTGTCGTAGAGAGCGTCCGTGACGTCCCAGCCGAAAATCACGTCGCAGAAGCCGAACCCCGACGCGAGCGCGGAACGCAACTTTTCGAGCGAGACGTACTTGCCGCGCAGGACTCCGTCGACGTCGAAGCCGCCGATCTTCGCCCGGGTGACGCCCTGTTCCTCCAGGTTCCGCACCAGCGCATCGGCCGCCCGATCGTCCAGCGCCGGCCGCGCGCCCGTCGACAGCGACGCTGCGCCCGTCGACCGCGCGCGCCCGCCGCGCGCCGCCGGCCGCGCCGGACCGACATCCCTCTTACGGCTTCGCTTCTTCCGCACTGCCATGCCAGCGAGCGTAGTTCAGCTCCGCGCCGTGCAGTACGGCGATGTTGAGCGGCGCTTCAGCGGAGCGGCGCGCTGGCGAGCAAGCGCTCGATGGTTTCGGCGAGCCGTTCCACCGGACACGGCTTGGGCAGGTACGTCGTCACCTGCGGATCGTCGATCAAGTCGGCGGAGACATCTTCTTCCGCGTAGCCGCTGGTCAGGATGACCGGCACGGAGAACCCTCCGGATTTCATGCGGTCGAGCACGTCGCGAGCGGAGCCCGGCGGCAAGTTCACGTCGAGCAGCACGACGTGGAAGCGGCCGGGCTCGTCCTCGAGCGCCGCGAGCGCGCCCTCCACGTTGCTGGCCGTCGCGGCGTCGTAGCCCATCTGGCCGAGCAACGTCGTGGTGAGCATCGCCAGCCGCGCGTCGTCCTCGCACACCAGCACGCCCCATGAGCCCTCCAACGCCGTCGCGGCGCCGCCGGCGGCGGGAAAAGCGAGCGCCTGCGCCTTGTGGCGCGGGAGCTGCACGCGGAAGCGCGCCCCCTGCCCCGGCTGCGTGTCGACCACGATCGATCCGCCGGCTTGCATGACCAGGCCGTACACCGTGGACAAGCCGAGCCCGGTCCCGTCGCCGGGGGCCTTGGTGCTGAAGAACGGCTCGAAGGCGCGGGCGCGGGTCGCCGCGTCCATGCCGATGCCGTCGTCGTCGACGCCGAGCACGAGCCACCGCGTCTCGGCGCGGGTCCAGACGCGGATCCGGCCGTCCACGCCGACGGCGTCCCGGGCGTTCAGCAGCAGGTTCAAGATGATCTGGTAGAGCTGCGACGAGCCGACCCACGCGGTATCGGCGCCCGGGGCGAGGTCGAGATCGACGCTGATACGCTTGCCGTTCATGCCGCCGAGCAGCTGCACCGCCTCGCGTACGATACGCCCCACGTCCACCTCGGCGGCCGCGGCTTCGCCGCCACGCGAGAACGTCAAGAGCTGTCGCGTGACGTCCGAGGCGCGGCGCGTGGCCGCGTCCGCCGCCACCAGCGCCTCGAGAAGCCCGGCGTTGCCGGCAGCGCGCAGCTTGGCGAGCCCGATGCCGCTGCGGATGCCACCGAGCAGGTTGTTGAAGTCGTGGGCGACACTGCCGGCGAGCCGGCCGAGCGATTCCATGCGGTTCGATCGCTCGAGCTCGGCCTGCAGATGCTTGCGCTCGCTCAGATCACGGAAGAACACGAAGCGCACCGACGGGTCGTCGAGCGGCGCGCGGGAAGCCGTGACGTCGACTGTCACGGCCGATCCGTCGCGGCGCACGAAGACCTGCTCGTCGAGCGCCGCGGTGATCCGGTCGGTGACCCGCGCGAGCCCGTGGCGTACGGCAGCAACGCAGTCGGCGTGGACGAACTCCAGCATCGGGCGTCCGACCAGTGGATCGGCCGAGTCGTAACCGAGGATGCGCGCGGCCGCGGCGTTGGCGTACAGAACGATGCCGTTTCGTTCCACCGCGATGCCGTCGGTCGCCGCGTCGACGATCAGACGAAAGCGACGCTCCGACGCCTCGAACGCCTCGGCCGTGCGCTGCTGCTCCGAACGGTCCTCGAACGAGACGCTCGCTGCGCGCACGCCCGGTCCCGCCCGGAACGGCATCACGTGCAGGCGCCATGGCCCGGGCCGGTGCGGCAACAGCGGCGCCCGATCGACATCGACCACCACGGCCTCACCGAGTCGCGCCCGTCGCAATGCACCGACCAGTGCGTCGCTGTCGTTCTGGATCAACGAGCGGCCTTCAAGCGCGTCGTTCGACAGCGCGGGCCGAACCCAACCCGCGAGCGTCCGGTTGACGGTCACGCAGGTGCCGTCGAGCCGCACGATCGCGAAGCCAATCGGTGCGAAGTCCAGCGACTCGCAGACGAACCGCGCCGCCGTGGCGAGCGGATCTTCTCCCCGGACAAGATCGATTCCCTGCACGACCACACCCCTCCGGAGCCAAGGTTAGCCGTTTCGTTCGTCGACCGCCATGCGCACGTCGGCGCGCGGATCACCGGTCCCGCGGCAGGAGCTGCAGCACCACCATCACGACCCCGCCCAGAATCAGAGGGCCCGCGATCCAACCCGCCCGCAGCGGCCCGATCGAGAAGACCTCGCCGGTCGAAGCCGCGTACGCCTGGTCCACCAGCGTGACCAGCACGCTCGCCACGATCAGCGCGATTCCAGGGCGCAGCCTTTGGATGACGGTCTTTTCCTTCACCTGCGGCAGGGGGACGTGCCGTACCGACATGGGCGGAACCGACACGCGCCCCGCCGGAAGCGGGGTGCGCGACGCCGCCGCCTCGGCCGGCGCGATCGCCTCCTCGGCCGAACTGCGAGGCGGCGCCACGGCCGCCCAGCCACCGCTGCTCCGCGAGCTCGGCGATTGGGGCGGCGTGCCCCGCACCGCCGCAAACGACCCGCTCGACGCGCGCCGTGGGGGGAGCGGCTCGCCCTGATCCAGATTCGAGCGAGAGCTCCACCTGCCCTGCGGTCGGGCCGTCGAATTCGATGAGCCCCGTGTCGTCCACCCCGCGCTCAGGTGCGGCCGGCTCCGCCGCCACCGGTCGGGTCGGGAGCGCCGGTGGGGGCGGGCCGATTTCGAGCGCCGGAGGCTCCGCGACCGCCGGCGCCATTCCGACCGGTCGCACCGCAGGCAGCTCGCCCGATGCCGCCGAGCGCCGGAACATCCCGATGGCCGGCCAGGCGGCGCCCGACGAGCCCGTACCCGACGCGGCCACCGCATCCAACGTCGGAGCTTCACGGACTGGATCCGGCGAGATCGACTGGGTTCCCGAGATGCGCGACGGTCGCTCGTCCATCGCCGCTTCGATCGTCTCGACGCGGGGCACGACGCCACCGTCCGAGCGCAGGTCGCGCATCCGGCCGCGTCGCGTCGTACCGCCCACCTCCTGCTCCATGCCGAGCGCGGCCAGCAGGTCGTTCCAGAACAAGCCGGCGTCACCGGGCCGATCGCGCGGATCCACGGCCAACGCCCGGGCAAACACCGCCTCCACCGCGTCGTCCACCTCCAGCCCCTCGTTGCGCGGCGTCGGACGGCGCGTGGGATCGAGGGCGGTGCCCATCATCCCCGCTTGATCGCCGTCGATGATAGGCCGCGCCGCCATCATCTCGACCAAAGTGAGGGCGAGACCCCAGACGTCCGTCCATGGCCCCGTCTGTCCGTAGCGTTTCGGAACCCATTGCTCGGGTGCGCCGTAGGCGGGCGTGAACGACGCCATGCGACTCTGGGTCTGGCTGGCCCGGCCCGCGACCTGGCTGGCGACGCTCTTGGCCTTCCCGATGCCGAAATCGAGAATCTTCACGAGCTCTTCGCCCGCGACCTTCGCGACGAAGATGTTCTCTGGCTTCAGGTCGCGGTGGACGATTGAGATCGGACCCTCGGGCCCCGAGAAATTGTGCGCGCGTTCCAGGGCCCGCGCGACGGGCGTCAAGAGGCGCACGAGCTTCTTGAGCGACAGCGGCGCCCGCCCCTCCTTCTTGCGCCGGGCGACGATGGCGTCGAGCGTCTCGCCTTCAAGCCACTCCAGCGCCATGAACGGCACGAACGTCCCGTCGGCGGTCGTGACGGCGTCCACGTGCAGTGGGCGCACCACCGTCGGGATGCTCGCGGACAACCGGAACAACAGCTCCGCCTCCGCGCGGAACTGCTCGAGGAACTCGACCTGGTACTCGGTCCCGAGCTGCTGCGGGATCTTCAGGCACTTGAGCGCGACGGCAGCACGGAACCCGACGTGGTGCGCACGATAGACGACTCCGAAACCGCCCTCGGCAACGACCGTCTCGACCTGGTACGTGCCGGCGATGACGCTTCCTATGATCCCGAAGACGTCCTCCGCCATCTCGCCCTTGCGCGGACTCCCACTCGCGCACCGCAGCGTACCAGATTGTCGCTCCACCACCCAGTCAAGCCGGCGGGGCGTAAAAGCTGCGCGCCGCGTTCGGCGCTGGGCGGGCAACACCGGAAGACGTATGGTATTTTCCGCTAGGAAGGCATGACGGGCGGGCGCACGCTGCAACGACCGGCCGGCTTCATGGCCGGCTTCGGCTCGCTGTTCTCCGGCGCGCGCTTCATCGCCGTGACGCCCGCGACGTGGCCTTTCGCGGCGGTGCCGGGGCTCCTCCTCGTGCTACTCGCGTCGGCGCTCGTGTGGCTCGCCATCGCGGCGCTCCGTCCGGCGGTGCTCGGCTGGATGCCCCACGCTGCCAGCTGGTACGGCCAGCTGGGCGCCGGTCTGGTCGCCTGGCTCGCCGCGCTGGCGTTCGGCGTGCTCGGGTTGTTGGCGGCCGTCGCGCTCACGCCGCCGCTGAGCGGCCCGGCGCTCGAGCGGATCGTGACGCGCCAGGAAGCGGCGCTCGGCGTCCCGGCGCGGAAGGCGGCGAGCTGGCTGGCCGAGGTCTGGTGCGGCGCGCGAGCCCAGGTGTTCAGCGCGATGTTCGCGCTTCCATCGCTCGCGCTGCTGTGGATCGCGAGCGTGGTGGCGCCGCCGCTCGCGGTAGTCACGACGCCGCTCGCGTATCTCGTCACCGCGCTGTCGCTGGCGTGGAACCTGTTCGACTACCCGCTGACACTCCGCGACGTGCGCATGCGCGACCGCTTCGCGCTCGTCCATCGCCACCCCGGCGCGACGCTCGGGTTCGGCGCGGCGTTCTCGCTGTTGTTCCTGGTGCCTTGCTTCAACGTGTTGTTGTTGCCGGTCGCGGTCGCCGCCGCGACGCGCCTCGTCTGGCGGCTGCTGGACGAGGACCGGAGCGTGCTGCCGGCTCTGGATCGCGGCGCCCTCAGCTTTGATCCACGGCGATCCCCAGCTGGCGACGAAGCTGGAAGTAGCGATCGCTGACCACGAACGCGAGCAGATCCTTCGCCAGCTCGCCGTTCTCGCCTTCCTCGGCCTTCAGGATGCCGACGGCCGTCGCCAGATCGTTTCCGAGTAGCAAACCGACGCGGCACGCCGTCTTCTCCACCGCGGAGCTCCAGCGCTGCAGGTTCGTTCGCCCGCCTTCCTCGACGAAGCGCAGGAAGTGGCCGCGCAACGCGTCGATCTGTTGCGGTTCGAGCACGGGCTCGAAGGCCCGGGCGATCGGGGCCACGCGTCGCTTCATGTCCTCCGCGATGGGCAGGCCCGGGTTTCCCAGGGTGAGCGCTGCCAGGAACAGATCCTCCAGATCGGGAACGGCGTTGAACAGCGTCTTGACGTAGTGCTCTTGCCGATACCAACTCAGGTGCCGTCCTGCGAGGAACGCGTACTCGAGCTGGGAGCGGCCGGAGAGCGCGGCCTTGCCGATCAACGTGAGCGGCGGCACCGCCGGGATGTGCTCGTAGGCGACGTCGCGATCCTTGTCGATGTAGATCGGCGGTGGCGCGAGCCCGAGGATCGCGGCGCCCCAGCCGAGCGCGCGTACGGCGGTGACCGTCGCCGTAGCCGGGTCCTGGCGTTTCGCCGGATCGGGCTGGTGTAGCTTGCCGTCGCGACGCAGCGCCGTGACGCGCCCCAGCAACACCGCGGGCGCGATCACGCCCAGGATCTGGCCGGTGAGCGGCTCCTCCTCCGGGTGGAACAGGTTGTCGTACCAAGCGGCCTGCGACACGCCGGTGCGCGGCGCGATCAAGCTGTGCGAGCGGAACTTCTCGTACAGCGCCTGCTCTTCCGGCTTCGCCGCACCCAACGCCACGAGCGCCTGGGCCGCGCACCACTGGCTGTCGCCCTCGCCGCGCGCGCCGTAGATCCGGTAGAGCGCACGGAAGCCGTCGGCACGCAGCGGATCGCGGCGGATGCGACGCCACCACTCGTCGGCGTCTTCCGACGCGTCTTCAGCGGACGCCTCGAGCCCGCTCAGGTCGACCTCCACGTTGATCGCGGCCTGCGCGCGGCGCAGCTCGTCCTCCAGCTCGCGCACCCGCGCCTCCAGCTGTTCGATGCGCTTCAGCAGCAAGGTGCGCCCGGCGTCGCCCGCCGCCTCCACACGGATCGGAGACAGCGACGCGGCCGGCTCCTCGTAGTGCTCGATGATCTGCACCTTGTGGCGCGTCTGGTAGGCCGCGACCATTGCCTGCTCGAGGCGCAACAGCCGCTGGCGATCCAGCCCGAGATTGTCGGCCGCCTTCTCCAGCCGGGCGCGCTCCTCGGCGGTGATGACACCGTCATCGAGCGCCTCGGCGAACAGCTCCTCGTACTGCATTTCGAGCGGGCCGAAGCCCAACCCACCGGAGATCTCGCCGGGAGAGAACCCTGCCCCGTGCTCGAACACGCCCGCGTCTGCTGTGTCGCTCATGCTCCCACCTTCCGCCCGGGCATGCGTGGCCACCCGGACCCCCCGACTCTATGCGCGCCAGCGCGGCGCATTCAACTGCGGCAATCCGCACGCGCGCCTCCGCATGGCAGAGCCTCGCGGCGAAAACCGTGATAGGCTCGCGGGGTGTCGTGCTTTCCTGGCTCGGCACGTGTCCGCTGGTCCCCTCGACCAAGGAGTCCGACGGTGAGCTTCACCCCCCGCAAGACCTTTCTTGCCCTCACGGGCGTATGTTTCGGTTTGTTCGCCGCCTGCGGCGGAAGCGACAACAGCGTCGCTGGCACCGGCGGATTCTCGGGCAGCGGCAGCGGCGGATCATCCGCCAACGGCAGCGGCGGCTCCTCGGCCAACGGCAGCGGCGGTGGTGCCGCCGACGGCGGAGGCGGCACCGGAGGCTTCCAGGTTGGCGACGGCGGCGGCAATGGTGGCACTGGCGGCGTCGCCGGCGACGCGGGCTGCGCCAAGGTCACGCTGAACCGTCAGCTGGTACCGGCCAACGTCTTGTTCGTCGTCGACCGCAGCGGCAGCATGAACTGCAACCTGCCGGCGGACGGCCAGACCACGGCCGACTGCGACACGCATCCCGCCAAGAAGGATGCTTCCAAGCCGTCGAAGTGGGAGCTGACCAAGCCCGCGCTCGAGACGGCGATGACCACGCTCGCCCAAGGTGGCAACGTCAGCGTCGGCGTGTCGATGTTCCCGAACGAAGGCAGCAACTGCACGCCGCCCGCCACGCCGAACGTGACGGTGAAGCCGCTCGACGCCACCTGGGCCGCCAGCGTCAACGCGTTCCTGGAAACGGTGCAGCCCGGCGGACAGACGCCGCTCGTGGGTGCCACCATCTACGGCTACAACTACATGCACTCCAACTCGTTCAACGGGAACAAGTTCCTGGTGGTGCTCACCGACGGCTTCGAGACCTGCGCGCCCACCCAGGTGCAGGGCTTCGTCGACTCGGATCCCACCGCGTGCGCCGCGTCGTCCGCCGCCTGCCCGGTGTTGCATGCAGCCCAGGTCGGGATCCGGACGTTCGTCATCGGCGTGCCCGGAAGCGAGGACGGCCGGGCCGTGCTGTCCGAGATGGCTTCTGTCGGCGGCACGCCGCGGGATCCGAACTGCTCGCACATGACGAATCCCCCGCAATCGCCGACCGCGGGCTCCGACGTGGGCGACTGCCACTACGACATGACGGACCCGAACGTCGACTTCGCCCAGGCGCTGTCCGACGCGCTCGCCAAGATCAGCGGCACGGTGTTGAGCTGCGAGATCGACACGCCCAAGGCCCAGGCCGGCGGCGCCGTCGACCTCAACAAGGTCAGCGTGAACGTCGGCGGTAGCGCGGTGAAGTCCACCGGCGGCTCGGGGACGTGCGACCCCAACGCGAGCGGCTGGCAGTACAACGCCGACAAGTCCAAGATCCTGCTTTGCGGTCAGGCGTGCGACGACGTCAAGGCCGGCGGCTCGATCGAGGTCGTCGTCGAGTGCGCGTCCGGGCACATCTACTGAGAGCGTGAGCAAGTATTGCTCACGCGCGAAGCGAGCGGAGCGAGCCCGCCGCAGGCGGCGGGGGGAGCAGTTGCGAAGCAAGCTGCGGCGCGCGCTGCGCGCGTTGCTCGCCTGCATTGTCGGCATCGGGTGCAGCCCCGCCACGCCGACGCCCGCGCCCGCGAAGCCGGTTGTGACGGCGGGACGCGTCTCCCGCCAGACGCGCGTGCCGCCGCCCGCACCGCCGGCGCCCACCGACGCCGGTGCGGCCCCGGCCGACGCGGCGGATGCCGGCGCTGCGGCGGACGAGACGGATGCCGGAACGCCAACGACAACCGCTCCCGCGCGCGCGCCGCATGTTGCCTTCGAACATCCGTACAAGCTCTACGAGCGACCGCGCGCGAAGGGAGAGGTCTACGCCGCGGGCCAGGACGAGCTCCTCGCGCGCTGGAACGTCGGGGGCAACGGCGATCCGGCATTCATCTCCAATCGCGCGCACTACCATCCGGGCGCGCGCGTGATCGTGCGCGTGGATATCCCTCCGCACCGCTTGCCGAAGCACGCGCCCTACGATCGGCGCAAGGGACGCTATCGCAAGGTCCTGAGCGAGACCGCTGTGCTCGCCCAGGCGCGCGCGCGTGGCTACTGGCCGTTCCGGATGTGCTTCGAGGACGGTTTGCGACGGGATCAACACGTCCACGGCAAGGTCTTCTTCAATGCGCGCATCGCGACGAGCGGGCACGTCATTGGAGCGCGGATCACCAAGCAGAAGCTTCCAGACGACGATGTGCGGAAGTGTCTCCTCGAGCGCGTGGGCGAGCTCGCTTTCAGCGTGGGGCCGCCGCGCGCGATCCGCTTCGGACTGTCGATCGAGCTGTGGCCGGGCGACGCGCCCGTGCCGTCGAAAGATCCCCCGCCCGACGCGCCCGACAATCCCGGCGAGCTCGACGGGACGGCTATCGAACGCGCCGCGCTGGACGCGCGCGGCGCGATCACGGCGTGCTACGCGACCGGGCTCGAACGTGACGCTGCGCTGTGGGGCCGCGTCCAACTGCAGATCGATCTCGACGAGACGGGGCGCACCCGCCGCGTGCGGGAAACCGAGAGCCACTTCCCGGATCGCGATGTCTCCGCGTGCATCGTGCGAGCGGCGAAGCAGATCGGATTTCCGGCTGCCAAGGCGGGCGCGCTGACGTTCGTCTTCGCCGTGCGCCTGGGGGATCTCCCGAGTCGCGACGCAACCACGGGAAATTCCGTAGCTTCCCCGCAGTAGCCCGTCGGCCGAACGGCCGTTTTCCGGCACCGCGCCCGCCGGAATTCGTCATCCGTGCGGCCCCGGACCGGCAGGGTGGGCTTGGCCCTCGGCGACGCTTGTGGGAAGGTCGCGCCCGCTTGCGCCGTACGCCGGCAGGACGCCGGTGGCGACGCAGGCGGCTTGTCTCGGATTTGATGGAGGGTTTCGGAACGATGCGACTCACGCGACAACTGAAGTGGACGGCGGCCCTCGTGGTTTGCGGACTCTCCGGATTTGCAGCCGTCGGCTGCAGCGCGGAGGCCAAGATCGGAGGCCGGGTCGAAGCCCCGCCCCCTCCCGCACCGTCGGACAAGGACGGCGACGGTATCCCCGACTTCCGGGACAAGTGCCCGGATGTGAAGGAAGACGGGCTCCCGCCCGAATCCGAAGGACGGCTGCCCGAATCTGGACGCCGACAACGACGGCATCCTCATCCCGCAGGACAAGTGTCCGAACGAGCCGGAAACCAAGAACGGTTTCGAGGACGAGGACGGCTGCCCCGACAAGAAGCCGCTGGTGCAGATCGTCGGGCAGGAAGTGAAGATCAACCAGAAGATCCAATTCGCCAAGGCTTCGGCGAAGATCGAGGCCGAGTCCAAGGACGTGCTCGACGCGGTCGCGGACACGCTCAAGAAGCACCCCGAGCTGCAGCTCATCGAGGTTGGTGGCCACGCGTCGCAGGAAGGCGACGCGAACTACAACCGCAACCTCACGCAGAAGCGCGTGGAGTCGGTGGTGAAGGCGCTAACCGACCGCGGCGTCGACAAGAGCAGAATGCTGCCGCAAGGCTACGGCTTCTACTGCTTGCTCGACACCGGCAAGAGCGAGGACGAGATGGAGAAGAACCGTCGCGTGGAGTTCAAGATCCTCCAGCGCGACGGCAAGGACACCGGCGTTACCCGCGGCTGCGAAGCGGCGACGAAGGCGGGCATCAAGCCGAAGCCCCTCCCCGCGCCCAAGGCGGCGCCGACGGCGACCACGCCGACGGCCAAGCCTGCGGCGAAGGCGAACAAGAAGCCCTCGCTCCCCGCTGCCGCGAAGAAGTAAGTCGCGCGCACCCACGACGCGCGGGCCGGGAGGCAATCTCCCGCCCCGCGCGCCGCGCTGCGCGACGTCGACCGCGCTGGCAATCGGCGAAGCCGATTGCCTCGGGGTGAATCGGCCGCAGGCCGAGAGGGGCGCGAGGCGCCCCTGCGAAGTACGGCGGCGACGCGAAGCGGCGCCAGCGGCGAAGCCGCTGCCCGGAAGCCGCTCGCGGCCTTCGGGACACGGCACCAGCGTCGCGTCCCGGAGGCAACAAGCCACGACGAGTGGACGGTGAAGGGACGCGGCGCTGGCAATCGGCGAAGCCGATTGCCTCGGGGTGAATCGGCCGCAGGCCGAGAGGGGCGCGAGGCGCCCCTGCGAAAACGGTAGTGGCGGCGACGCGAAGCGGCGCCAGCGGCGAAGCCGCTGCCCGGAAGCCGCTCGCGGCCTTCGGGACACGGCACCAGCGTCGCGTCCCGGAGGCAACAAGCCACGACGAGTGGACGGTGAAGGGACGCGGCGCTGGCAATCGGCGAAGCCGATTGCCTCGGGGTGAATCGGCCGCAGGCCGAGAGGGGCGCGAGGCGCCCCTGCGAAAACGGTAGTGGCGGCGACGCGAAGCGGCGCCAGCGGCGAAGCCGCTGCCCGGAAGCCGCTCGCGGCTTTCGGGACACGGCACTAGGCTCTCGTCGTGGGCTGGCTGCTTGTCGTATTCATCGGCGTCCCGCTGCTGGAGCTGTATCTGCTCCTGTGGCTCGCGACACTGATCGGATTCTGGCCGACGCTCGGGATCGCCGTGCTGACCGGCGCCGTCGGCTCGACGCTCGCCAAGCGCGAGGGACTCAAGGTTTGGCGTGAGTGGCGGGCCGCCATGGACGAGCTGCGGCCCCCGGCGTACGGCGTCATCGAAGCGCTGTTGGTCCTGGTGGGCGGCGTGCTGCTGATCACGCCCGGCGTGATCACGGACCTGGCCGGGCTCCTGCTGCTTGTTCCGCCGGTGCGGCGGCGCGTCGCCGCACGCGTGCGGCGCCATGTCGACGCGCGCATCACAGCGGGACAGATCCACGTCGTGGGACCCGACGCCCCGCCCGCAGCGCACGGGGCGCGCCCGGTCGTCGAGACGACCGGCGAGGACGCCGAAGACAGCCGCTGAACGAAATACAAGAACGCCCGCCCGGCTCGAGCCGGACGGGCGTCCTCGCGTCTTTGCTACGGGAGCGGGCTCAGTCCGTGCCCGCGTCCGTCGGCGCCCCGGCGCTACCGGATGCCCCGGCGCTACCGGATGCCCCGGCGCTGCCGGATGCCCCGGCGCTGCCGGATGCCCCGGCGCTGCCGGATGCCCCGGCGCTGCCGGATGCCCCGGCGCTGCCGGATGCGCCCGCCGCGCCCGCACCACCGTCGTTGGTGCTGGGGCAGGTCGCGATGCCGGGGTTGACGCCACCCTCGCCGTTGTCGGCGGTGATGCACAGACCGGCGTGCTGGGCGAACTGCATGATCTGCTGCTCGTTCGTCGTGGACCCCCAGGGGTTGCACACGAAGCCCGGGGCACACTGCGAGTCGCAGTCGCAGAAGTTGCCGCAGAAGCCCAGGTCACCAGCGCTCTCGGTCTGGCTCTCGACGAAGAGGCAGCCGGCCGACTGCGGGGAGCCCGGCGTCGGGTCGGAACCGCACGCGCCGGTGAGGCCGAGCGTACCGATAGTGCACACCGCGCCGCAGATGCCCTTCTTGGGATCCGGGTCGCCGTAGCGAAGGCAGAAGCCCGCGCAGGGGTCGGTCGTCGCCGTCGGGTCACACGCCGAGCCGATGCCCTGGCCCGTGGGCGCCGTCGTCGAACAGTGACCGGTGCCGTAGTTGCAGAACAGGCCCGAACCGCAGTCCGAGTCGAGGTTGCACGTCGGCGAGCACAGGAAAGTGTCCGCGGTCGAGCTGGCCTCGGGGTTCGAGATGTAGCCGGCGCAGGCGACTTCCTGGCGACCGAAGCAGGTGTTCTGGCTGAAGCCCGTACCGGCCGGCGCTTGGCCCCACTGGCACGACTGGTAGCAGAACGCCGTGCCGTCCTGGTTCTGGACGCAGCCGGCGCCCGTCGACAGCGCGTCGCAGTCCGCGTTGGTCGTGCAGGACGCGGTGCAGTAGCCCTTCGCGGCGCCTTCGCCGTCGAGGCTGGTCGCGGTCGCGTTGATGCAAGTGAGGCCGGCGCCGCACTCGGAGTCGTTGGTGCAGGCGCGACCGAGGCGCGACGAGTTCGTCCCGCCGGCGCTGCCGCCCGTGCCGCTGGAGCCGCTCGAGCCGCTCGAGCCGCCGGTACCCGAGCCGCCCTCGATGACACCGCCACCGGTGCCGCCCGAGCCGCCGCCGCTATCGCTGCTGCACGCGAACGTCACGCTGCCGACTGCGGCAGCAAGCATCCCCAACCCAATCCAAGGCAATACTCTCTTCATGTTCCCAAGCCTCCTGGCGGCGCCCCGCTTACCACGGCCCGCGCTGCCTACCAAGCCTTACTTCCACGTGCCGACCGCGCAAGGCCGTTCTCGATGGACGGACGACCCGTCCCTGTTCATGCAATCCGTGCCCTTGCGGTGGGTCGACAGGGATTCGAACCCTGGACCGTCGGATTAAAAATCCGCTGCTCTAACCGACTGAGCTATCGACCCGCGACCGCGGAGAACACCGCTTGAAACCGGCCGCACCGGCGCGGCCGGGGGCGTGTGTACCTCGAAAGACGACGAGGCACCACCGTTTTGGGCCGTGATCCAGCGTCGCAGCGCGTCAATACGGCTGATGGCCGCCGGGGCGAGCCGAGGCCGGCTCGTGCACGTCCGGCGACGGCGACGGACCGACGCCGTAGAACCCGGACGAGGTCGTGCTGCCCGGGCCGTCGGCCTGGACGCTGGCCCAGGCTTCTTGATCGACGTAGTCGTCGGCAGGCTCCGGGCTCGCGACACGCGCCTGTCGGGTGGAACACGCGGCCAGCGCCCAAGCGACGAGAATCAGGACAGCCCCATGGCGGATGCGGACACACATGCGCCGGCGTGGTGCAAGCGCGGTGCCGCGCTACTTCGTCGCACGAAAGCGCCGCAACAGCGCGCGGCGTGCCCCTCCGTTCATGTGCGCGGCAGGCACATGGCGCGACTCAGCCCTGGGGACGCAGCTTCGACATCACGGCGGATACCTCGCGCTTGAGCTCGGCCTCCTTGTCGGGACCGACCACCGCCCCGCAGCTGAACAGGGCGAAGCTCGCGTACTCGTGCAGCATCTGCTTGAGCTCGTTCTCCGGGTCCGAGCCGCCTGCGACCATGACGAGGTTGCGGGCGACGACCTCCGCGTCCAGCGCGCCCGCGGCGTCCGGGCCGGCGCTGCGGAACAGGATGTCGTACACGCCGGCGCCGACGGCGAACGACGCCAGGCTCTCGCGCACGTCCGCGCCCTTGCCGGCCTCGTCCGCCATGCGGTGCACGGTGCGCAGCACGGTGTTCGCGACCGCGACGATGCCGGCGGGCCCGCCGCTCATGCGCGGGGGGTGCAACGTCGCGTGCTTGGACTGGATCAGGGCGTACACGTTCTTGGCGGTGTCGAACTCGCCGTCGCCGGTCACGCGCCCGATGTCCTCGACGGTGCGCTTGCCGTCGATGGCTTCCCAGGTCTGGAGGAACTCCTCGGCGGGAGCGGGCCGACCGTCCACGCGGGCGGGGATGTGGTCGTTCGACGGGATCTTCTCGCGGAAGTAGCGCATCTCGTCGAGCCGGGTCACGCCGTCCATCAGCAGCACGTTGGCGCTCGTGGTGTGGCGCGAGACCAGCCGGCTGTCGTCGAAGCCATCGAGGAAGAAGAACGTCCCGTCGCCGACGGTCAGCGTCGCGAACACGATCTCCTGCACCTGCTTGCCGATGTACTCGTAGATGCGCTCCTGCGCGAGCAAGCCGAGCTGCATGCCCGCTTCGCCGAAGCGCTTGCCGGCGCGCACCTCGGCGGCGATCTGCTCGAGCTGGGCCGCGTCCAGTACGCCGTAGCGATACAGCACCGCGCCCAGGCGCTCATCCTCCACGTTGGAGGTCGCGCCGACCACGTTGCCCTGGTCGAAGAACACCGATCGCGTGTGCTCGCCGTCGAGCACGACCATCTCTCCGCGCCAACCCGTCTGGCCGATCAGCGCCAGCACGTCGCACATCGTGCCCGGCGCGGTGATCTCGCCGGCGAGGCGCACAACGGCGCCGTCGCTGCTGTCGCGTCGTCCGTCGGCGCCGGTGTAGCGCATCAAGACGACGTGCTGCGGCGCCGGCAGGATCCGGTATTCGCCCGGGCGCGCGCGCATGCGCTGGCTCGCCACCGTTCCGATCGGGTGGGCCTGCCCATGCGCGTCGATGCGTACGAGCTCCGAGCGCGTGTCGGTCATCCTCTGCAACGATAGCGCAGAGCCCGTGGATCCGCGTGCAATTCCGCAGCGCCGGGATGCCGGTCCGGCGCGGAAGCCCCGCGCCGAGCGGTTCCGCGCCGGGCCGACATCAGGCCCGGCAGCGTCAGCAGGCCCGGCAGCGTCAGCGTAGCTCGGCGACGGTTTCGCCGAACATGCGCTCGAGGCCGGCGAGCATGCTGTCGTTCGGCGTCACGCGCGTGCCTTCGAGCGCGAGCACGGCCTCCGCGCCGTCCGGCAGCATCAGCACGAGCTCCACCGGACACGAGCCTGGCGACTGGGCGAGCAGCTCGCGCAGGGCCTCGAGGTCCTTGCGCTCGGTGTCGTTGGCCTGGAGCCGGATCGAGACCGAGCGCGTCGCCTTGAGCACGGCGTCGGCCAGAGGCTCGACGCTGTCGACGAGCAGCGTCGGCTCCTTCTCGTCGCTCGGCTCGTCGGTCATCGGGAAGCTGACCTTGCCGCTCACCAGCACGGCCTCGCCGCCGGTGAGCAGGTGCGCGTACGTCTCGATACGATCGCCGCGGAGCTTCGCCTTGACGCGCCCGCTCATGTCCTCGATCTCGAGGAACGCCGCCTTGCCGCCGCCGCTGCGGAACACCCGCTCCTGGTAGTTCTCGACCATGCCCGCCACGGACACGGCAGACCACGCCTGCTCCTCGCCGACCTTGTCGCTGGGCACGGCGCCGAGGCGCGCGAGCTTGCCGCCGTAGCGCAGCAGCGGGTGGCCGGAGACGTAGCAGCCGAGCGCCGCCTTCTCGCGCCGCAGCCGCTCCAGGCGGTCCCACGACGGCGCCGGCGGATATTCGTCGAGCTGCGCGCTCGGGGCGCTCGTCTCCCGGGCGGCCTCGAACATGCCGAACAGCGTCGTCTGACCGCGCTCGCGGTCGCGGCTCGCGCTGCGCGAGCGCTCGAGCACGCGATCGACGGCGGCGAAGGCGCGCGCGCGGCTGATGCCGATGGGTTGCAGCGTCGAGTCGAAGGCGCCGCACTGCACCAGCGACTCGAGCACGCCCTTGTTCAGGCGCCGCGCGTCCACCCGCGACGCGAAGTCGAACAGATCGCGGAAGGGGCCGCCCTCGGTCCGCGCCTCGAACACGGTCTCGAGCGCGCTCGCGCCCACGCCGCGCACGGCGCCGAGCCCGAAGCGGATCTGCGGACCGTGGCGATCGCGGAGACGACCCGGACCGCGCACCGGACCCTTGCCGTCCGGGTGCGCGTACACGACCGTGAAGTCGAGATCGCTCATGTTGATGTCCGGCGGCAAGACGCTCACGCCCCACGCGCGCGCCTCGGCGATGATGCGCACCACCTTCTCGATCTTGTCCTTGTCCGCGGTCATCAGCGCGGCGAAAAACTCCGTCGGGTAGTGCGCCTTGAGGTACGCCGTCTGGTAGGTGACGAGCGCGTACGCCGCGGAGTGGCTCTTGTTGAAGCCGTAGGCCGCGAAGCCCTCCACCTCGCGGAAGATCGCGACGGCCTGCTCCTCGCTCACGCCGTTCGCGAGCGCGCCCTCGACGAACTTGGCCTGCTGCTTGGCCATCTCCTCGGCCTTCTTCTTGCCCATGGCGCGGCGCAGCAGATCGGCGCCGCCGAGGGAGTAGCCGGCCAGGTGCTGGGCGATCTGCATCACCTGCTCCTGGTAGACGGGCACGCCGTAGGTCGGCCTGAGCACGTCGTCGACCAGCGGGTGCAGCTTGCGGATCGCCTTGCGCCCGTGCTTGCCGCCGATGAAGTCGTCGATCATGCCCGTGCCGAGTGGCCCGGGGCGGTAGAGCGCGACCGCGGCGACGACGTCCTCGAAGCAGTCGGGCTTGAGACCGCGCAGGAGCTGCTGCATGCCGCTCGACTCGAGCTGGAACACGCCGGTGGTGTCGCCGCTCGAGATGAGCGTGAAGGTCTCGCGGTCCTCGAGCGGCACCTTCGACAGATCGATGGGGCTCTGTTCGCGCTCCGGGCGCGCGTTGACCAGGCGCTCGGCGATGTTGATGACAGTGAGCGTCTTCAGGCCCAGGAAGTCGAACTTGACGAGCCCCGCGGCCTCGACGTCGTCCTTGTCGTACTGGGTGACGATGATGGCGTCGTTGGTGAAGCACGGCACGTGATCCCACAGCGGCCCCTCGCTGATCACCACACCGGCGGCGTGCATGCCGGCGTGCCGCGTGAGCCCCTCGAGGTGCTTGCCCTGCGCGAGCAGCTCGCGCACGCGCTCGTCGCCGTCGGCCAGCGCGCGCAGCTTCGGCTCGGTCTCGAGCGCTTGCTCGATGGTGGCCGTCTTGCCCTGGCCGAGATCCGGCACCAGGCTGGCGATGCGCTGCGCCTCCTGCGCGGGCAGCCCCATGGTGCGCCCGACGTCCTTGATCACGCTGCGGGCTTTCAGGTTCTGGTAGGTCGCGATCTGCCCGACGCTCTCCTTGCCGTACTTCTCCGCGACGTACTGGATCACCTCGTCGCGACGCCACATGCAGAAGTCGACGTCGAAGTCCGGCATGCTGACGCGTTCCGGATTCAGGAAGCGCTCGAACAGCAGGTTATACGGGATCGGATCGAGCTCCGTGATGCCCATCGACCACGCGACGATCGAGCCCGCGCCCGAGCCGCGGCCGGGACCGACAGGGATGCCGCGGCTCTTCGCCTCGCGGATGAAATCCCAGACGATCAGGAAGTAGCCCGGGTACTTCATGCCGACGATCACGTCGAGCTCGCGCGCGAGCCGCTCGCGATAGCGCGCCTCGTCGAAGCTCTTGCCGAGGGCGTGGAGCTCGCCGAAGCGGCGCTCGAGTCCTTCCTGCGCGACGTGCCGGAAGTACCCGTCGGTGTCGTAGCCCGCCGGCACCGGGAAGTGCGGCAGCATCGGCTTGCCGAGGTCGAGCTTCACGCCCTGGCACATCTCGGCGACGCGCAACGTGTTCGAGAGCGCCTCGGGCAGCGCGCGGAACGCTTGCGCCATTTCCTCCGCGCTCTTCACGTACATCTCGAAGCTGCCGTGATGCGCGGCCTCGGCTTCGGCGTGGGTGCGACCCAGACGGATGCACTCCAGGTACAGCTGCGCCTCGCCGTTCTCGCGACGCATGAAGTGCACGTCGTTGCTGGCCACGATCGGCAGCGCGAGCCGCGCCGCGGCCTTGACCAGGATGTCGTTCACGACCGGCTGCTCCGGCAGACCGTGGTCCTGCAGCTCGACGAACAGGTGACCGGGCTCGAACAAGTCGCGCAGCTCGGCGAGGCGCGGCTCGCCGGCGTCCGGGCCGTGCTCGAGAACGCGCTGCGCCACCACGCCGCCCAGGCAGCCCGTGAGCGCGACCAGCCCGCGACTGCGGCCCGCGACGTCCGCGAGCCGCACGCTCGGCGCCGCGTCGCTCGCCGGCGCCGTGTAGGCCTGGCTCACCAGTCCGATCAGGTTCTTGTAACCCTCGTTGCTCGCGGCCAGCACCACCAGGTGGTCCACCTCCCCTCGCCCGTCGTCGCGTGCGACGTTCAGCTCGCAGCCGAGGATGGCCTGGATGCCCTGCTTCTCGCACGCCTTCCAGTGGCGGATCGCACCGAACATGTTGGCGTGATCGGTGATCGCCACGGCGCGCATGCCGAGCTCGTTCGCGCGCGGCGCGAGGTCCGCGACCTTCACCGTGCTCGCGAGAAACGAGAACTGCGTGTGGGTATGGAGGTGAACGAACTCGGCAGACATCGGAGAGGTCGCGGGCGCTGCGCGCGTCGCCCTGCTTAGCAGATTATGCTTGATGTCGGTCCGGCGCGGCCGGCGTCACGTGTCGATGACGCCACTAGACGATCATCAGAAGCCGCACGGCCGGTCGGATCGCGCTTGCCAAAAACAGCGTTCCGGCTACCATGCCCCTGTCCCGAGCCGGCTCACCAATCGGCGCCGGGGTGGACCCACTCATGCTCCCCCGGGGCCCAGGCTCTTCACCGGGGATCGAACCTGCCAGGAGGCACGTTATGCTTCGAAGGAATCTTGGGATCTTGGCCATCGGCCTTGGCTTCGGCGTCGCATTCGCGGCCGCCGCGTGCAGTAGCAGCAGCAGCGACAGCCCGAAGGGCGACGGCGGCGCGGGAACCGGCGGTACAGGACAAGACGTGCGACCCTGATCCGACAGCGTGCATCACGCCCCCGCCGAAGCCCGCCGACAACCCGGCGACGGGCACCGCGGCCACGACGCTCGCGGTCAGCAAGCTCTACCTCGGCGACACCGATCGCCAGGGCAACGCCAGCCCGACGGCGTGGAAGAAATACGGCTACAACCTGGACGGCCTGATCTCCACCAAGACCGGCGCGAACCACTGCAAGCTCGTCGCGGGTGCGAACCCGACGAACGTCAAGCAGGACGGCGACAACGGCATCGACAACTCGTTCGGCTCGAACCTGTTGCCGCTGATCACCAGCCTCGCGTCGGACGCGGCCACGTCGGTGAACGACTCGATCAGCTCGGGCTCGTTCACGATCATGATCAACATGGACAACCTCGGCGATCCCGCGGCCAATGCCGACCAGACGGGGATTACCGCCGAACTGTACGGCGGCGCGGACAAGAAATCGCCGGCGCTGTTCGACGGCACCGACGTATGGCCCGTCCTGCCGGAGCTCCTGAACGACCCGACGGACATCACCAGCTCCAAGGTGAAGTTCCCGGACAGCTTCCTCGCCGGCGGCACCTGGGTGTCGGGTAGCAAGGGCGACCTCAGCCTCTCGCTGTCCGTCTCGGGCTACAGCCTGACGCTGAAGATCATCGGCGCCGTCATCACCATGGACGTGACCGGCATGGGCACCGCCGCCAAGGCCACGAACGGCACCATCGCCGGCGTGATCAACACCGAGGAGCTGATCAACGAGCTCGCCAAGGTGGCCGGCTCGTTCGACACCTCGCTCTGCAGCGGGTCGACCTTCGACAGCATCGCCCAGCAGATCCGCCAGGGCAGCGACATCATGTCGGACGGCACCAACGGCGATCCGACCAAGACCTGCGACGGCATCAGCATCGGTCTGGGCTTCGACGCCGCGGGCGTCACCCTCGGCACGGTGGCCGATCCGGCGCCTCCGAAGGCGGATCCCTGCGCCGACGCGGGCTGAGCCGCCCGCCACGCCCGGACCGGCCCGTGCCGGTCCGGGGGCTGCGCCCCCGTCTCCCCACCCGGCTCAATCGGGTGAACATGGAAGCGGGGGCGTTCGTCCATGTACGGTGCAGCGACGGGAATGGGACGTCTGGCCCTTGCGCTGAGCGGGCGATCTGGATTACCGCTTGCGGGCTGTGGGCCACGCAATGCTTCACGCCCCGCCCCGGCTGCCGAGTAGGAGGATGCGGAAAATGGTTCGAAAGTCTGCTTTGTTTGTGTGTCTTCTAGGCACGGCTCTGGCCCTCCCGGCCATGGCCGGCTGTACCGTCCACGCCGGAGGCGAGGCCAGCACGGGAAGCGAGCCGGCAACCCCGCCGCCGCCTCCCCCGCCGGCTCCGGCCCCCGCGCCGACCCCGGCCCCGACGCCGGCGCCCGCGCCGGAGCCCGCCAAGCTGCCGAGCGCGAGTGGCGTCACGCGCGAAGGCGACAGCATCAAGCTGCCGGGCAACATCGTGTTCGACACGGGCAAGGCCACGCTGAAGGAAGGGTCCGGCAGCGACGTTGTGCTGGGCCAGCTCAAGCAGTTCCTCGACGAGAACGCGCAGATCACCAAGCTGCGTATCGAGGGCCACACCGACAACGTCGGTCAGCCGGCAGCGAACATGACGCTGTCGGGTCAGCGCGCGCTGACGATCAAGAACTGGCTCATCACCCATGGCATCAAGCAGGACCGCCTGCTCGCCGTCGGCTTCGGCGAGACGAAGCCGATCGCCAACAACGCGGCGGAGGAAGGCCGTGCCCAGAATCGCCGCACGGAGTTCCACATCGCCGCGCTGAACGGCAAGAAGTACATGGGCATGAACCCCACCGGGGGTGGCCAGGTCTTCAAGTAGACCGCACCGCGGTGCTCAGCATCGGGAGCCGGCCGGGTCACCACGTGACCCGCGCCGGCTCGCGTGTTTCCGGGGGTCATGTCGATGGCGCGATGCGCTTTGGTGGCCGGCGCGAGACTGCGCTATGGATCGGCGCCGTGCGTATCTGGATATCGCTCACCCTCGTCGGCAGCCTGCTCGCGGCGTGCACGAGCACGCCTTCGGACCTGCGCGAGTGGCGCGCGGCGGATCACGATCAAGCGGACGAGCCCGGTCCGGGACAAGCCGCGCCCGGTGCGACCGCGCCCGGCGGAATCGCTGGCGCCGCGAAGATGCTCGGCGTCGATCAAGTCGTGCTCGTCACGTGGCGACAAAGCTGCGCGCGCTGCCACGGCACGCTCGGACGTGGCGACGGTCCGGAGGGCGCGATGTCCGGAGCGCGCAACCTGTCGGACCCGGCGTGGCAGAAGGCCACCGACGACCAGCAGATCGCCGCTTCGATCAAGAACGGCAAGGGACGCATGCCCGCGTTCGCGCTTCCCGATTCGACCATCGCCGGCCTCGTGAAGGTCGTCCGCATGATGAACGCGGACGCGCCGCCGCCGTTCGCACGTGGCGCCGCGCCCGCCACCAGCGCGGACGCACCCGCGAGCGCCGCACCGCCAGGCAGCGCCGCACCGCGAGGCGCCGCACCCGCGCACCGCGGGAAGTCGCGATGACCGGCGCGGAAGGAAGCCGCGCCTGGAAACGCCGCATCTCGCGAGCGCTGATGCTCGCCGGCCTGGTGGTCGTCGCGATCGTCGTGCTGCCGTCGCTTCCCCACGCCCAACAGATCGTCTTCCGGCTCGGCGACGATCACGACGATGTGCGTCGCATCGACGCCACCTGGACCCGCGCCGGCGAGCGCGAGCCGCTCGGCGGCGTCACGTTGCGTTTCACGCCGCCCGCGCCCCGCAGCGTCCACCACGACCTGTCCGTTCCCGACGGCGACTACGTGCTCGCCATCGACGTCGAGCATGTCGAGACAAGCCGGGCCGGCCAGGGTACGCTCCCGGGCGCCGCTACGGCGCACTACGTCCGCCGAGTTCGTCTGCACGGCGGGGAGACCACGGTCGCTCTGGAGAGCCACCGCTAGCGCACTTGAAGGAAGAGCTTCGCTCGCCATGCAGCCTCGCGTTCCCGACATCGCTACCCGCGCCGCCCGCGCCGAGGCCGCACCGCCCGAGGAGCTGGTGCTGGTCGTCGTCAGCGGGCAAGCCCGTGGCCAGCGCTTGAAGCTGAAAGAGCGCGTACGGATCGGCAAGGCGCCGGACAACGATCTCGTGCTGCCGGACGACACGGTGTCCCGGCACCACTGCGAGCTCGAGCGCAGGAGCGACGGCGTCCGGGTCCGCGATCTGGATTCGACCAATCACACGCGCGTCGGGCGCACCGCGATCCGCGAGGCCACGATCGAGCCCGGAGCGACGCTGCTCGTGGGCGACGTCGAGCTGATCCTGCGCAGCGAGCTCGATCGCGCGCGCATCCTGCCGAGCGAGGCCACGCGCTTCGGCGAAGCGCTCGGTCCTAGCCTGGCCATGCGCAGCATCTTCGGCGTGCTCGAGCGCATCGCCCCGACGGACGCGGCAGTGCTGCTCGAAGGCGAGACCGGCACGGGCAAGGACGTCGTCGCGCGCTCGATCCATCGCGAGAGCCCGCGCGCGAGCGAACCGTTCGTCGTCGTCGATTGCGGCGCGGTCAGCTACAACCTGATCGAGAGCGAGCTGTTTGGACACGAGCGCGGCGCGTTCACCGGCGCGGTCGCCTCGCGTCAAGGCGCCTTCGAGACCGCGGGCCGCGGCACCGTGTTCCTCGACGAGGTCGGCGAGCTGCCCCTCGACGTGCAGCCGAAGCTGCTCCGCGTGCTCGAGTCCGGGGAGTTCCGGCGCGTCGGCGGCAACCGCACGCTCAAGGCCGAGGCTCGCATCGTCGCCGCGACCAAGCGCAACCTACGCGACGAGGTCGAGCGCGGGAAGTTCCGCGAGGATCTCTACTTCCGCCTCGCGGTCGTACCGATCGTCGTGCCGCCGCTGCGCTCGCGCCGCGAAGACATCCCGGCGCTGGTGGAGCACTTCCTGGGTATCGCCCGCAAGCGCGACCCCGCCGCCGCCGGCATCACCCTGAGCCGCGAGACGGTCGCCGCGCTGGCGGCCCACGATTGGCCGGGCAACGTCCGCGAGCTGCGCAACGTGCTCGATCGCGCCATCTACATGGCGACCGCCAGCGGCGAGTCCGAGGTGCGGCTCGTCGATCTGCCCGTGTCTCCCTCGGCCTCGAGCTCCGGCGATCTGGTGTTCGAGCCCGGCAGGAGCTACCGCGAGACGCGCGCGGGCTTCGAAGCCGACTTCGAGCGCCGCTACGTCTCGTGGCTGCTCGAGCGCCACCGCGGCAACATCAGCGCCGCCGCGCGCGAGGCGAAGATGGATCGCAAGCACCTGTACGATCTCGCGCGCAAGCACGGCCTGCGCGGCGATCGCACCAACGAGTAGCCACCCTCGCGTTCGCGCGCCCGCGGCGTTCGCGTGGCCACGCCCTCATTCGACTTTCACAGGAAGGGCGGAAGAGCGGAAGGTTTCCAGGGACTTCGCCCTCCCCCCGGGATCGGACGAACCGATCGGCATCTCGTGACCGTCCGACGGTCACCGGATCGGGATCGGACGAACCGATCGGCATCTCGTGACCGTGCGGCGGTCACCAGATCGGGATCGGACGAACCGATCGGCATCTCGTGACCGTGCGGCGGTCACGAAATCGGGATCGGACGAACCGAGGTCGAGGCGATATCCGAAAATCAAGGTGCACACCCGGCTGCGGTCGTTGTCGCTCGAAGTGAAGGCCTCGTTCGCTGATGGTTCCGGAAGATCTGCGGCACCCCGTTCCGGCCTCGCCGGGTAGTTCTGTCGGGTGCCGCACGCGGTTCCGCGCCGGACCGGCAATCCACCTGTCAGTGGGGTCGGCGCGCCTGCTGTGGGCCGTGACCGCCAGCGGTCGGCCGTCGGCGCGGCGTGCTGGGCACTGGACCGCGCGGCGTCCGTCGGCGGGGCGCGGTCAGGCCGGGAGAGCGCTCAGAACTGGCCGCCGACGGACAGGCCGCCGACCAGGGCGAAGGTGTCGTCGGGCGCCTGGCCTGCCCACGTGAACTCGTCGAGCTTGGTCTTGATGAGGTCGACGTTCGCGCTGGTGGTCAGCCCGAGCAGCATGCCCCCCAGGCGTTGACCGGGGCGCCCGCGCCAGCTCATGAGCACGCGTCCTCCGACGAGGAAGCTCGACAGCGGCGACAGCTCGCGATCGCCGGTCCAGTACTGGCCGCGGGGACCGTACTTGGGCTCGCCGCCGGTGTAGTCGTCGCTCCAGAACATCGCGCCGGTCTGCGTGTAGTAGCGGCCGCGCACGAGCAGCCTGAGCCACGGCAACATGTAGCGCTCGACGTCGACCTCGTAGGTCTGCCCGAGGATGTCCCAGGTGTCGCGGTAGCCGCGCGCGCTCACCGTGAACGCGGTGGCGAGCGGCCTGGCGTAGTAGCGGAGCCGGAGCGAGAGCGCGCCACGCGCGCGGTTGTCCGGATGGTGCTCCTGCGCCGCTTGCCCGGTCGGCGTGATCACCACGGCGCGGTAGGGGTTGCTCAGGAAGCCGTGCTGCAGCGCGCCGGTGATCACGAGCTGCGACTCGAACACCGGCGTCCAGCTCTGCGTCCAGGCGGCCTGGGTGTTGTCCAGATCCACCGGCATACTCTGGCGGTTCGCTGCGCTCGTGAAGCAGCCGGCAGAGCTGTCGAGGCGCGGACGCAGGGTCGGTGAGAGCGTCGGGGCGTAGGCGATGTTGCACACCTTGTCGAAGCCGTGACCGTAGGACAGCTCGAGCTGGGTGTTCTTCTTGAGGAAGTCTGTGCCCGCCGTGACCGTGATCGCGTTCGAGCGATAGTCGTGCTCCGTGCCGTAGGAGTACGACGCCGACAGGTGCGTGTTGGCGCGGGTGATGGTGAAGCCGCCGTGGAAGACGTGGCGGAAATCCGACAGGTGCGTCGCCGACGACACCACGTCGACGCGGGTGATGGGACCGGCCTTGAGCGACTCGCTCGCGCCGGAGACGATGTCCGCCTCGTAGCCGGCGTTGACCGAGAGGAACTTCCACGGCGAGACGCTGAGGTCCGCCGCCGGCGAGAGCACGGTCATCTTGCTCGTCGGCGACGGCTCGTGGAAGACCGTGCCGCGCAGCTGGACGTCCGCGACCTGCGCGCGCGCGGGCGCCGGCGACAGGATCGCCAGCAGCACGGCGCCCAGGAGGCACGCGACGCGCGGTCCCCGCGCTCCGGTCATGCGAGCGGGCGTGAGCATCAGTTGCAGCCGCAGCCCCCTCCCTTGACCGATCCGCCGCCGTAGGAACCTTCACGGTTCTCGAGCACGTGTTGCAGCGCCTCGTCCTCGCCAGGATCGCCCGCGAACTGCATGATCGGGTCGGCGAGGATGGCGCGCTGCTCGGGGCGCACGGTGGCGCAACCGGAGACCAACGGCGCGGCGACGACCGCCAGGACCAGGAGTGCTCGCAAAGTGATCGTCATGGTCGCCTCTCAGAAATACGTCCCGATGCCCGCCGTGTAGCTCTGCGCGTTGCGGTACGAGTCCTCGGTGAAGATGACGGTGTTCGTCGCCTGCAGGCGGAACAGGATGCGCCACCTGAGCGACACGAGCAGACCGCCGCCGGCGCGCGCGTGGAAGAAGTCGCGCGACGTCGGGAAGAACTCGGCGTTCGGCATGTCGTGCAAGCCGCCGGCGCCCAGGTGCACGAACGGCGCGATCGCCCAGTCCGGAGCCAGGTTCAGCGTCGCGCCGAGGCCGTAGAGCAGGCGGCGCCCGTCCTGTTGCAGCGCGAGCCCGACGTACGGCTCCAGACTGATCGCCGGAGCCAGGACGTACGCCGGGTCGAGCTCGACGAACCCGTCGCGGTCGAAGATCCCGCCGGCCAGCGTGAACCCGGCGTGTGCCTCCTGCAGGGCCGGGGGCGCGAACACGCCGGGCTTGACCGCGCCCTCGGGAGCGTCGGGGCCGGCCTCCACGGTCTCGACCGTGTCGCCGAGCACGTACGCGACGCGACCGTCGGAAAGCACGACACGCAGCCAGAAGCCCGCGCCCTCGCGTCCGTCGATGAGAAACGTCTCGCCGCGCTTGGCGCGATAGATGACCCGCTGCGAGACGCTGGGCCCGGATCGCATTTCCGTTTCGGAAACGACGACGCGAGCGAACGCGTCCGTGTCCGGATCCTCGGCATGCGCCAGGCGCGTGACGCCGACCAGCGCCAGGACACACAGCAGAACGACGACGTGCCTCATTGGCTCTTGTTCGCCCACTGGGTAACGGCGTCGACGAATTGCTTGGAGAGCTGCGCCGTCTGCGCGTCGCTCGACGCGGGGTCGACCACGACGCGGGGATGCGCGGCGCGCCCGCTGGGCCGGATCAGCAGCGGCGCGCTCGACGGATCGCGCGACATCTTGGCCTGCGACGTCTGGTAGTTCTTCTGCGCTTCGGGACCCGCTCCCAGCGTCGGGTGGTCGCCGTCGCACGAGTCGGCGAGGAGCGGCGAGTAGTCGGTGAGCCGATAGCTGGTCACGTTGAAATGACAGCCGCCCGCGGGGTCGCCCTTGCCCGGGTCGCCGGAGCCGCACTTGAGCGCGAAGATCGCGGGCTCGACGCGACAGTAGAAGTAGTCTTCGTCGTAGACGACGTCGGCGATGGAGAAGTCCTGGCCTGGGTCGACAGTCGACGGCAGCAGGCCGTTGTCGCCGCAACCGCCCGACATGGACGCCGCGACGCAGGTGAGCAGCACCCGAAAAGCCCAGACCGGCCCGCGCTTCACGGCTCGCACGCTAACAAAGTCGTCGCGAACACACGAGCTTGACGGACGCCAGATGCCGGTTGTGAGCGCGCGCGCGACACATACCCACATAAATAACCGTCCCGGTGATGTCCCTCTTGAAGACTGGGGCAAGGACCGCTAACTGTTGGCCCTCGAAGCACGGTCTGTGGCAGTATCGCCTACATAAACCTACCTTGCCCTACGATGTAGGCGTCGCGCTCCGGCGGCGTCGCGACGGGCCGGAACCGGGGGGTTCCGGTCCGTGGGATCCGAGATCCTGTAGCGTGGAGAAGCTGATGAAGCTCAATGTCTGGTACCTGGCCTCCCTCATCCCCCTCGCCCTCCTCGCCGCCAGCGGTGCTCTCGGCGCACAGCTCGCGGTCCTCGGCCTGACGCTAGGCATCTTCTTCGGCACGCTCTCGCTCGGCAAACCCGCGCCGGGCGACGCCTCCACCACGAATCCAGGTCACTGACGTCCGCGGACAGCGACGCCCCTCGCTCAACCGAGCGGCCGGCAGCGCACGCCGGTGCGCCGCGGCTCAAGTCCATCGACGAGTTGACGCTCCACGACGTGGAGGCGCTCCGGCTCGTGCTGCGCGGCGGGTCGGTCATCGACTGGCACCGGCTCAACTTCGCCTCGCGCGCGGAAGCACGGCGCTTCATCGAGAACCACGAGATCGACCCTGAGAGCGCGGTGGACCGCGCCTTCATGGATCACGTGAAGGGCGAGGCCATCAGCTACCTGCGCCGCAACTTCGCGTTCGCGATCCCGAAGCCGGTGGAGCGCGCGCCGCTCGAGGACCTGCTGCTGATGGCGTCCGGCAAGGGGCACCGGCAGCTGTGCGCCTGCACGATCCTGAAGGCGCTCCAGATCATCAACCACATGGCCGGGCGTGAGCTGCTGTTCCGCTTGCCGATCAGTGATCGCGATCTGATTCCATCTCGTGGAGGAGAAGGTCTATCGCGTCGTCGGGACGATGCTGAGCGAAGGCTTCCCGATCACGGAGTTCATCGGCGGTCGCAAGAACCTGGATTCCACGTACACGAAGCTGCTCTCGAAGCCGGAAGCGACCGCCGCGGCGATCTACGACAAGCTCCGGTTCCGCATCGTGACGCGCACGCGCGATCACATCATGCCGGTGCTGGCGTACCTGACCGAGCGGCTGTTCCCTTTCAACTACGTGGTGCCGGACGAGAGCACGAACACGATCTTCCACTTCCGCAGCTACTGCGAGAGCCAGGCGCATCTGCGCAAGATGGTGGATCGCTTCCAGGGCGACATCGACGACACGCTGACGCCGGGCGACAACCGCTTCAGCGCGGCGAACTACCGCGTGATCCACTTCGTCACCGACGTGCCGGTGCGCGTGCCGGCGCACCTCATGGAGCTTGCGCCACCGGGCTCGGAAACCCTGGGGCCGATCGTCTACATGCTGTGCGAGTTCCAGCTGCTCGACGCCGAGAGCGACGCGCAGAACGAGTCCGGCGACGCGAGCCACGAGGCGTACAAGCGCCGGCAGCGCGAGGCGGTGTTCCGGCGCCTTCGCCTCGGTGCCCGTCGGCAGCGGGACCCGAAGCACTCGCGCTGAGATTCGCCCCCTCCACGCGCGGCGGGACCGGCGGGGCAGGCCGCCCGGCCCGCCAGCGTGAGCCCGCAACGCAGCTTTTTCGCCGCTGCACCGGGCAGGATTTAGCCGCAGCCGGTTGAAAAAGAATGCGGCTCGGCCCGCGAAACGCTACGGATCGCCCCACGATGCGCCTGCATAGCGCCAAGGTTCCCCAGATCGCCGCGGAGATGCTCAAGGCCATCACCGTCGACAAGGACGTCGAGTGCCTCTCCCCGAGAGAGGTCCAACTCGACATCGAAGCCGTGCTCGCGCAGTACGTCCGCGACGAGCAGGAGATATCCGACAAGGCTCGCGAGATGCTCGCGGCTCGCAGCCTCCCCCCCGGGGAGCTTGGCAAGATGAAGCGCCTCATCGCCAAGGAGCGCGGCGTCAAGATCGAGGACGAGGCGATCGACTACCTGCTCGACCAGCTCGTCGAGATGCTGATGCACTCGAACAACGTCGACGAGGTCTTCGCCGAGGACGTGGATCTCCGGCGCAAGATGCGTGATCCGCTCCGCAAGCAGGCCGCCGTCGAGGACGAGCTCCAGGCCGAGGTCCGCAGCCGCCTCAAGCACGTGCAGGAAGGCACGAGCATGTGGGAAGTCGAGTACCGACGCATGATGGACGACATCAAGCGCCGCAAGGGACTCTGAGCGAGCAGAGGCGATGGCCCGCTACCTGGTTACCGGCGGCGCGGGATTCATCGGCTCCAACCTCGCGCTCTCGCTGGCGCGCACCGGCGAACGCGTGCGTGTGGTCGATGACCTGTCGTTCGGGCATCGAGAGAACCTGACCGACGCCGAAGGTGCCGAGAGGATCGAGCTGGTCGTCGCCGACGTCCGCGACCGCGAGGCGATGGCGAGAGCCTGCGCCGGCGTGGAGGTCGTGTTCCACCACGCCGCGATTGCTTCCGTGCAGCTCAGCGTCGAGGATCCGCTGCGCGCCGACAGTGTGAACACCGGCGGCACCGTCACGGTGCTCGATGCTGCACGCCACGCCGGCGTGCGCCGCGTGGTGTTCGCCGCGTCGTCCGCGGTCTACGGCGACGCGCCGGAGCAGCCGAAGCGCGAGAGCATGCGTCCGGTCCCGCTGTCGCCGTACGCGGTGGAAAAGCTGGCCGCCGAGCACTATCTGAAGGTGTTCTCCGACCTGTACGGCATCGAGACGATCGGCCTCCGCTACTTCAACATCTTCGGCCCCGGCCAGCGTCCGGACGGCGCCTACGCGGCCGCGATCCCGCGGTTCCTCTGGGCGGCGCTCGCCGACGAGCCGCTCACCATCTTCGGCGACGGCGGGCAGACGCGGGATTTCTGCTTCGTCGAGAACGTCGTGCACGCGAACATGCTCGCGGCGGCACCGGAACGGCGCTTTTCAGGCGAGATCGTCAACATCGCCGCGGGCCGCACGGTCGTGCTGAGCGATCTGGTCCGTGCCATCGGCACGCTCCTCGGTCGCGAGCCGACCGTCGTGCACGCCGAGCCCCGGGCCGGTGATATCCGCCATTCGTCGGCGGACATCTCGCTCGCGCGCGACGTCATCGGCTACGAGCCACGGGTGATGTGGGAAGCCGGCCTGGCGCCGACCGCCGACTTCCTGCGCCGACTCGCAGCGAGGCAGGACGCGCGGAGACTGTCGTGAGGAGCATGACCGGGTTCGGCGTCGGGGCCGCGCCGCTGGGCGGCGGGCGCGTGCTGTGCGAGGTACGTTCGCTCAATCATCGCTATCTGGACGTGCGCGTGCGCACGCCGACCGAGCTGTCGGACCAATGCTTCCTGCTCGAACAGCTCGCGCGCGAGCGTCTGGCGCGCGGACGCTTCGACATCGGCGTTCGACTCGAAGGGCCGGCGCTGGCCAGCGCGGAGCTCGACGTCGAGCGGGCGCGATCGGCGTACCGCGCGCTGCTCGGGCTACGGGACGAGCTCGCGCCGGGGACCGAGCTCCCGCTGGGCATCCTCGCCTCGCTACCGGAGCTGTTCCGGTCGCGCACGAGCGTGGACCCCGATCAAGCCGCTGCCGCGCTCGTCCAGGCGCTCGACGCCGCGCTCGAGCGCCTGGACGCGATGCGCCAGGCGGAGGGCACGGCGCTCGAGCGCGAGCTCGCGGAACGGCTGGCGACGCTCCGGAGTCTCCGGGCCAGCGTGGCCGAGCGTTCGGGCGAGCTCGTGCCGGCGTACCGCGCCCGCCTGCGCGAGCGGCTGGAGCGGCTGCTGTCCGACACGCACGTCCGGATCGACAGCGGGCGCCTCGAGATCGAGCTCGGGGTGTTGGCCGACAAGAGCGACATCACCGAGGAGCTGGTGCGCCTGGAGAGCCATTTCCAGCAGCTCGCCGAGCTGCTCCGGTCCGGAGAAGCGGTCGGGCGCCGCGTGGACTTCCTGCTGCAGGAGGTGTCCAGGGAGGTCAACACGATCGGCGCCAAGAGCCAGGACGCACCGCTCGCCCATCTGGTGGTAGAGATGAAGGCCGAGATCGAACGCATGCGCGAGCAGGTTCAAAATGTCGAGTAGTACGCCGCTACTCTTCATCGTGTCGTCGCCATCGGGTGCGGGCAAGACCACGCTCACGAACCGTCTGCGCGCCGAGATCCCGGAGCTCCGGTTCAGCGTGTCGCACACGACCCGCACTCCCCGTGCCGGAGAGCTGGATGGGCGCGAGTACCACTTCGTCGATCCGGGCAGCTTCGAGCAGCTGATCGGCGACGACGGCTTTCTCGAGTGGGCGGAAGTGCACGGCAACCTGTACGGCACGAGCCGCGCGGAGATCGAGCGCGCCGGCGCCGTGCGCGGCATCATCTTCGACATCGACCACCAGGGCGCGCGCCAGATCAAGAGCGTGGCCCCGCACGCGATCACCGTCTTCATCCTGCCGCCCAGCATGGAAATCCTGGAGAAGCGTCTGCGCGGCAGGGCCAGCGACGACGAGCAGACGGTACAGCGCCGGTTCCGGATGGCCCGCGCCGAGATCGCCCACTATGGCCTGTTCGATTACGTGCTCGTGAACGACGATCTGGACCAGGCCACGACGCAGCTGGTGTCGATCTTCCGGGCGGAAGAGTGCCGCCGCATGCGCATGGCGCGTGCCGCCGAGCGTCTGCTCGCCGTGGGCAAGAGCACGCGCGTCGCGAGTTGATCGAGGCGCCCCCCGCGTGGTACGCGAGCCGTCGCATGAAGCGCGTGCTCGGAGTCATCGGTGGCAGCGGGATCTACGACATCCCCGGGCTGTCGGAGGTCGAGGAGATCGCGGTGGACACGCCGTTCGGGCCGCCCAGCGACGCCGTCGTCCGCGGTCGCCTGGGCGACACGACGCTGCTGTTCTTGCCGCGCCACGGCCGCGGCCATCGCGTCCCACCGCACGCCATCAACTACCGCGCGAACATCTGCGCCCTGAAGAAGCTCGGCGCCGAGCAGATCGTCAGCCTGTCGGCCGTGGGTTCGATGCTCGAGAGCATCGCACCGGGCGACGTGGTGATCGTCGATCAATACATCGATCTCACGAAGCGGCGCGTCTCGACGTTCTTCGACGAGGGCATCGCGGCGCACGTCGGCTTTTCCGACCCGGTGTGCCCGGAGCTCGCGCGCGCCGTGCTTTCCGCGGCGCGGCGCGCCGGCGCGACCGCGCACGAGGGCGGCACCTACGTGTGCATGGAAGGACCGCAGTTCTCCACGCGCGCCGAGAGCCGACTGTACCGCAGCTGGGGCGTGTCCGTGATCGGCATGACGGCCATGCCCGAGGCCAAGCTCGCGCGGGAGGCGGAGCTGGCGTACGCGACGATTGCCCTCGCGACGGACTACGACTGCTGGCACGAGACCGAGGAAGCGGTCACAGTGGACGCCGTCGTGGCGGTACTCCGCAAGAACGCCGAGCTCGCCAAGCACATCGTCGCCCAGCTCGCAGGCGATCTGCCGGATCCCTCGCGGAGCCCGGCCAGCACCGCGCTCGAGGGCGCGATCATCACGCCGCCCAGCGCGATATCCGAGGATGCACGCGAGCGCCTCGCGTGGCTCGTCGGGCGCCGCTTTGAACAGAAAGACGCATGACCAAGCACACGGGAAACGCGCCGGCGGTCCTGATCGTCGGATCCATGGCCTTCGATGATTCCGAGCTGCCCTCGGGCGCGCACAAGGACGTCGTCGGCGGCTCCGCCACCTACGCCTCGATCTCGACCAGCTTGTTTGCTCCCGCGCGGATCGTGGCGGTCGTTGGCAAGGACTTCCCAGCGGGGACGCTCGACGATCTCTCGACGCGCGGCATCGACGTGACGGGCGTGGAGCGGGCCGAGGGCCGCACGTTCCGCTGGGCCGGGCGCTACGCCGACAACCTCGCGAGCCGCACCACGCTCGACACCCAGCTCAACTGCTTCGGCGACTTCAAGCCGGTGCTGCCGGCCTCGTTCCGCGACAGCGAATACGTGCTGCTCGGCAACATCCACCCCGCGCTGCAGCTCGACGTGCTCGACCAGATCGAACGCCCCCGCTTCGTCGCCGCGGACACCATGAACTTCTGGATCGACGGCGAGCGCGCCGCGCTCGGGCGCATGCTCGCGCGGATCGACACGTTGATGATCAACGACGAGGAGCTGCGCCAGCTCGCGGGCGACTACAACGTGCGTCGCGCCGCCGCCGCCGTCTTGCGCCTCGGACCGAAGCGACTGATCGTCAAGCGCGGCGAGTACGGCGCCATGCTGTTCGACGAGCACGGCGTCTTCTTCGCGCCGGCCTACCCGCTGGACGCGGAGGTCGATCCCACCGGGGCCGGCGACACCTTCGCCGGAGCGCTGATGGGCTTCCTGGCGAACGAGGGCACGCTCGACCGCTCGACGCTGCGGCGCGGCTTGATGATGGCCGCAACCGTTGCGTCCTTCTGCGTCGAGGACGTGGGAACCCGGCGCATCGGCGCGCTCGGCCGCGACGAGATCGCCAGCCGCCTGGAAGAGCTGCGGACCTTGGTGCACTTCGGGTCCTGAGCGCGGCAAGGGCCGCGCGAACGCCGGCCCCGACCCGGAGGATTCCGCGCCGGACCGGCAATCCCCTCATCCACGCAGGGCGGACGCGGGCGAGGCGGTTGGCGCATCGCCCGCGATCAAGTAAGGATCCTTGGCCCCGCGTCGCGGGCCCGACCCAGGAGTTCCCGATGAAGCTTTCCTACCGTGCTTGTGCTCTGCCCTTGGCTGCGGCTGCCGCGTTCGCCTTCGTCCAGTCCGGGTGCAGCAGCAGCGGAAGCGACGGCGGCACCGGCGGCTCGGGTGGCGCCATCACCAGCTGCGTGCCGACGGCGGCCGAGTGCTACGGCCCGGGCGGCCCGGGCGGTCCCGGCTCCGAGTGCCTCGCCAAGGCCGACAACACCGGCGCGGACACGATCCAGCTGCGCTTCAGCCAGCTCGAGGTCGCGGCGCCCACCGCGCTCGCCGGCCCCTTCATGCAGGACGCGATCATCACGAAGAAGACCACGTTCAACCAGGCGAACTGCTTCCAGAACGGCCTCGGCCAGTTCAACACGTTGTTCGAGTTCGACACCAAGGCGATGACGGTGAAAGCCGGCGGCGGCGTGCCGCAGGCGCTGATCGGGCCGCCCGCCGACGGCACCTGCTTCGCGAGCTTCACCGACGCGCAGTCGAAGATCCAGATCGGGCCGCAAGAAACCGCGTTCACCATGACCGGCAACGACGTGCACGCGATCTTCGACGCGGGCAGCAAGATGACCCCGCCGCAGCCCGATCTCGTGATCCCGATCTATCTCGACGACAAGCTCGACCAGTACGTCCTCTTGCCGCTGCACGAGGTAGACGTGACGGCCACGCTGTCGGACGACCACAACTGCGTCGGCGCGTACCGCGGCAACGAGCTCAGCGTCGCCGACTCGTGCAATCCCAAGCAGGGCGATTTCGCGTGGACCAACGGCGGCGCGTTCAACGCGTACGTCACCGTCACGGAGTCGGACACGGTCATGATCCAGAGCCTCGGCTACTCGCTGTGCGTCTTGCTCAGCGGCGACGTCGCGAAGTGGAAGGGCGACAATGTCGACTGCGGCGTGGACGCTGCGACCGGCAAGTCCGTGACCTGCGCGGTGTGCAAGGGCTCGAAGGGCTACACGGACACGGGCGCGCTACCGGTGGGCGACTGGTGCTCGACGTCGAACTCCGAGGGCGGCTGCAACGACGCTTTCCATTTGGAGACGAAGTTCGCGGCCAGCGCGATCCCGATCAAGGGCAACTTCGACACCACCACCAACAAGTGCGGCGGCTGATCACCGCCTGACAGCCCGAGCAAGAATTGCTCGGCCTCGAAGCGCGCGAAGCGAGTAGAGGGCCCGGAGGGACGGAGGGCCCGACCAGGACCGAGTGGTTGCCGGTCCGGCGCGGAAGCGCGCGGGTGCGGGGTGGCTACGTTGCGCGCGTACCTTGTGCGACATACGCCTACGTACGCTCACCGCGAGCGGGATCGATCATCGCCGCCGGGTTTCCGGCCCCGAGCCCGCGGCCGATGGAGTATCCTTTGCGGTAATCTGGCTTTGTGGCCGTAAGCATTGGACCGACCCGCGCTGGGGCGCGCCGCGAGCGGCCGGATAGCCGTGTACTTGATCGGGAGAAAAGCATGCCGCGCTGGCTCAAGCACTTCCTCTTCTTGTCCTTGCTCGTCGTGTTCGGGGGCTGCGCGGGCAGCTGCTCGAGCTGCGCCGGATGCGGCATCACGCCGATCCCGAACGGCTTCCCGCTCGACAAGCGCGTCGAGAACTCGTCCAGCGTCCGCGTGACGCAGAGCGGGCTCAAGTTCATCAGCGACAACCTGGGGACGCTCGCGGGCCAGCTCATCGGATCCGGATCGGCGAACGGCGGGACGATCACGTTCAACGTTCCGACCAGCGCGACGCCGATCAAGCTCGCGGGCATCACGCTGGGCACGGTCACCATCTGCCCCAGCGGCCCGAAGCCCACGGCCAATCCGCCCGAGTGCGTCGTCGAAGCGAACCTCGGAACGTCCAGCCTGACCGTTGCCACCGCGGCGCCGCACGAGATCACCGTGACCGGCACGCTGCCCGTCCGGCTGCAGAACCTCCCGATGAGCGGCTCCGGGCTCGGCGGGATCCTCGGGGGTGGTTCGTATGTTGCGCTCGACAACGGCGGCAAGTGCGGACCCTACGACTACGCGAACGTCCCGGTGACGGTGGACGTGTCGCTCGAGACCGACACGGACCCCACGCACGCGGGACGCAAGGGCTACACGAAGGTCGTCATCAAGAAGCTCGACATCGATCAGCCCACGCTCGAGAGCTCGCTGAAGTTCTGCGGCAGCGTCGGCGCGCAGGTGGTCGACGCGCTGAAGGGCCTGCTGATCGGGCAGCTGATCGGCGGCCTGACCGGCTCGCTCACCAGCACGGTCCAGGACCAGCTGTGCACGAAGGCGGATCCGGCGACAGGCGTGACATGCCCGCAGGGCAGCACTCCCGATGCCAGCAACGTCTGCATGTGGGCGGACAACACCTGCGTCGGCATGGCGCTCGGCACCGACGGCAAGATCGATCTCGGCCAGATGCTGGCGAGCCTGTCGCCGGGCACCAAGGGCGGCCTCGACTTCCTGGGCGCGCTCGGCGGCGAAGGTCAGCGCGACGATAGCTCCGGCATGCTCTGGGGAGATCTGAACCCGATCAACAACGGCATGACGATCGGCATGATCGGCGGCGCGGAGCCCGACCCGATCACGACCTGCGTGCCGCTGGCGACGCTCGACCTGCCGGCAGGCATCCCGATCCCCGACGAGCTTACCGCGAACACGGTCCCGAACTGGACGGGCAACGGACCCGACCTCGGGATCGCCGTCAGCGAGCGCTACATGAACTATGCCGTCGCCGGCGCCTACAACAGCGGCGCGCTGTGTCTCGGCATCGGCTCGAGCACGCTCGGCAGCTTGCTCAGCTCGAACACGGTGAGCCTGTTGATCCCGTCGCTGAAGGATCTGGGCGTCCAACAGCAGCCGCAGCCGCTCGCGCTCGTGATCCGGCCGCAGGAAGCGCCGTCGATCGTGGTCGGCAACGGCACGGATCTCGCGACCGATCCGCTGCTCAAGATCGCGCTGAACAAGTTCTTCATCGACTTCTACGTGTTCAGCAGCGACCGCTACATCCGCGCGTTCTCCGCGAGCTTCGATCTGGTCGTGCCGGTGAACCTGGACGTGACCGATCAGGGGCTGGCGCCGGTGATCGACAAGATCGAGGTGAACAACCCGAGCGTGTTCAACGATCCGTTGTTGCGCGAGGACGAGAAGAGCGCGGCCGACGCCCTCGCCGGCATCGTCTCCGGCACCGTGGGCTCGGCGCTGGGCGGCGCGATCAGCCCGATCGACCTGAACTCGTCGCTGGCGTCGCTCGGTCTGACGCTCACCATCCCGCCCACGGTTGACGGCCAGGGTAGCCCGGGCCTGCGACGGCTCGACAAGGGCAGCGACGGCTTCCTCGGCATCTTCGCCACCCTCGGCGTCTCCGGCGCGCAGCCGCTCTGGGTGAGCCAGACGCAGGCCGAGGTCAGCGGCAAGACCGTCGATGCGGCGGGCCTCGTCCTGCCGACGATCACCAAGGAAAACGTGCCGACGGTGCAGCTCCGGGTCGGCAGCCAGCTGGACAACGGCGCGCGCAAGATCGAGTACCAGTACCGCCTCGACGGTGGGTTCTGGCACCCGTGGACGACCAGTCGCTACATCAACGTGCGCTCGCCGATCCTCTCGATCCAGGCGCACCACAAGGTGCAGGTGCGCTCGCGCGTCGTCGGCATGCCGGAGACGATGGATCACACCCCCGCGTTGGTGGACGTCATCATCGACAAGTCGATCCCGGAGCTCCGCGTCTCGCACATCGTGAAGGCCGGCCAGGTGACGGTCTCCGCGTTCGACGCCGTCTCGCCGATCAGCGCGACCAAGGTGCGCTGGTCGCTCGACGGCCAGGGCTTCAGCGACTGGGTTCCGGCCAGCACGCTCTCGAAGATCGACGTCGGTCAGGCCTCGCAGGTCACGGTGCAGGCCAGCGACGAGGAAGGCAACATCGCCACGTCGAGCCAGGCGCTGGTCCGCGGTCGCGCCGACAAGTCGCTCGCCACCGCGAGCGCGTGCGGCTGTCGCGTCCCGGGCGGCGACTCGCGCGGCGGTGGCCTCGCGTTCGGGCTTCCGGCGATCCTGGGCCTCGGCTTGCTGTTCCGGATGCGGCGCCGTGGGGGACGCAAGAACCCGCCCTTTCGCGTGAGCGGCAACGTGCGCGGCGTCGCCACGCTGCGCGTGGTCGCGACGCTGTCCTTGATGGCGCTCGCCGCGTCCTGGTCCGGCTGCTCGTGCGGAAGCGACACCGTCGCCGGCCACGCGGATGCCGGCACCCCGGGCCAGTGCCCGGGCCTCGACACGTGCGAGACGATCTCGCCCGGACTCATCGGCTCCTATACGTCGGTCGCCGTCACGCAGGACGGCACGGTGTGGGTCGCCGGCTACGACGACATCGGCTCGACGCAGGCCCAGGGCGAGGACCCGCAGGCGAGCCTGTTTGGCGACCTGGTCGTCGGCAAGTGGGATGGCACGAAGGTCGACTGGGCCCCGATCGACGGCCTGCCGGACGTCGATCCCACGCTCGATCCCGGGACCACCGGTGGGCCGCCGGACCCGACCTACTACGACGTGAACGGCTATCGCGGGGGCCTCACCGATCCGGGTGACGACGTCGGCCGCTGGACGAGCATGCAGCTGGATGCGTCGGGCAACCCGATGATCGCGTACTACGACGCGACGCACCGCGCGCTCAAGTTCGCGTCGTACGACGGCGCGAGCTGGGCGATCCACACCGTCGAGACGAAGGACCACGCGGACATCGGCCGCTACGCCAAGCTGCTGATCGTCGGCGGCAAGCCCGTGATCGCCTACCTGTCGATCACGGCGGATGGAAAGGGCGGCATCCAGAGCGGCGTGCGCGTCGCGAGCGCGTCGTCCGCGACGCCGGCCGCGTCCAGCGACTGGAGCTTCGCCGACGCGACGAGCGACCCGGCGACGCCGTGCCGCGCGTACCTGTGCAGCAGCGGCGAGTCGTGCCGCGGCGACACGTTCAAGTGCGAGAAGCCGATCACCGGCTGCGACCCGAGCTGCGCCAGCGGTTCGAAATGCTTCGACGACGGCACCGGCACGCCGGCCTGCGTGACCGCGCTCGCCGCGTCGTACCTCGACGACTACCCGGACGCGTCCGGGCTGTACATCTCGCTGGCGCAGACCAGCTCGGGGCTTGGCATCGTCTACTACGACCGCTTGCACGGCAATCTCATGGCGGTGCAGCAGCAGGGCGGCACGTGGGGCACCCCGGCCATCCTCGACGGCCAGGCGACCGACGGGAGCGGGCAAGCGATCGACACCGGCGACAAGGGCATCGGCGCGAGCCTGTTCGTGGATCCGGCGGGTGACTGGCACGTCACCTACGCCGACGGCTTCAGCGAAGCGCTCATGTACATGCGCGTCGTCGGCGGCACGACGCCCACGAACCCGGAGATCGTCGACTCCGGCGAGACGGCGGACGGCCAGGCCGTCGTGGGCGACGACTCGTCGATCGTCGTCACGGCTTCGGGCGAAGTGCATGTCGCCTACCAGGACGCGACCAGCGGGCTGCTCCGCTACGCGGTCGGCGCCCCGGCGGCGACCGGCGGCTCGCACACCTGGACGCAACAGACGCTCAAGGTCGACGGCTTCGCCGGCGCGTTCAGCCACATCGTGCAGGTGAACGGCGCGACGCAGGTCAGCACCTGGTGGCGCCAGGGCAAGCCCCAGACCGTGGGCGACGTCACGTTCGTCGCTCCGTAGGCGGCCGCGAGCACGCATTCCCGCGCGGCGCCTGGCGCGCCACGCGGGCCGCGCTTCAGGCAGCCACGGTCGCGTCGGCCGCGACCATTCCGGTCGCCGGCCCGTCCACGGCGGCGCGCTCCTCGGCGACGATCGCGAGCAGCTGCTGCTTGTCGGAGATGCCCGTCTCGAGCAGCACCCGCATGTAGCCGTCGACGTAACCATGCGCGCGGGCGAGCCGGGCGTAGACGACGCCCTCGTTGCGCAAACGGAACACGTCGCGAAGCATCACGCGCAGGTTTTCGAGCATCTCGGCGTTCGAGGTCTTGGTCGACATCTGGCTTGTGTCCCTTGGCTTTTCCGGTGGCGCGCTCCAGGGCGCGCATGCTCGTGGCTATCCGGCTGGGCGCGGCTGGGCCAAGTTGTCGACCAACACCGCTCGCAGGCGCGGCTTGCGGGCGGCGGCTCCGCCGGATTAGATTTCGGCCAGTCCGGCAGGTGGACCCGCGCGTCGTGGGCCGCCATGACGCGACGCATCAGGTGCACGATGAAGCTCAACGTCTTCAAGTCGAAGATCCACCGCGCCAGCGTGACGCACGCCGATCTCCACTACGAGGGAAGCGTCACCATCGACCGCGACCTGATGGACGCGGCCGAGATGCTCCCGTACGAGGCCGTGCACATCTGGAACGTGACCAGCGGCACGCGTCTCGTCACCTACGCCCTCGAGGGCCCGCGCGGCTCGGGGGTGGTGTGCATCAACGGCGCCGCGGCGCATCTGAACAAGCCCGGCGATCTGGTGATCCTGGCCACCTTCGCCGACATGACACCGGACGAGGCCCGCACCCACAAGCCCAAGGTGGTGCGCGTGGACGCCGCCAACCGCCCGCTCGAAGACGCGAGCGAAGAGCAGCCCGGGCCGGTCCTGCACTCGGTGGTGCTGCCGTCCTGATCGATTCCGCGCCGGACCGGCAGCAGCCTCGACCGCATCGAATCAGGCGATTTCGCGAATGGGTGGCGGACGGCGCGGCGTTCGGATAAGGCGTGCCAGTCCACATGACGGCTCCTTCCGCCAGCGCCCTCGTGGGTAGCCTCGTCGCGCTCCCGGCCATCGACCGGCTCTCGGAGCGCGTCCGGACGAGCGCGCTGCAGGCCGCCGGTGCGCGCGATCGCGGCTTCGCGTCGCCGGGATGGTCCGAGGGCGCGGCGCCGGACGACGCGCTGACCGCGGAGCAGGCCGAGACCGGACACGGCAACGCGCTCGCGATCCTCGAGCGCGGCGCCCAGAGCGCCGACGACGAGGCGTTGCTCGCCGCGCTGCTCGCGCTCGGGGTCGGGCGCGACGTGCGTGACGGGCGAGCGGGCGAGGCGAGCGCGCGCCTCGTGTGGCTCGCCGCGCACACGCGCATCGACGCGCTCGAGGCGATCGACGCGGCGCTGGGCGAGCGCGCGGAGTCGGTCTGGCGCGAGCTCGCGCGCATCGCGATCGATCCCGCGGCGGTCGCGCCGGACTTCGACGCGTCGGAGGCGGTCGTCGCCGCCGCCGCGCTGGCCGCGAGCCCCTCGGCCGCGGCGAAGGCGGCGGCATCAGACGCTGCGGAGCGCACGTCGAGCGCGCTCGTGCACAGCGTGCTCGCGCCGTCGCGAGCCGCGGCGGGAGACGCCATGGGCGGCGAGCTCTCCCCTGCCCCGCGCAATCCGGCGCTGACGCTGCTGCTGGCCTGCACCGGCATCCTGCTCGTCCTGCACCTGGCGCGGCTGGTTGGCCGCCTGGCCCTGGCGTACCGGCGTCCGGCACGCGTCACGGTGGACTCGCGCGGGCTGCAGCTGTCGCATCGCACCGAGCTGCTCGGCCGCGTGCTGCGCGACCGCGACGTCCTGGTCCCGATTGCGAACATCGCGCGCGTGACCCGCGAGGTGCGCTTCGCCCGACTCGGGCTGTATGCCGGCCTGCTGGCGCTGGTGATCGGCAGCTATCTCGGCATGGGGCTGCTGGTGGATGGCGTCCGCGTCGGATCCGCACCGCTGCTCGGCCTGGCCGTCGCGGTGATCGCCGTGGGCTTGATCGTCGACTTCGGTCTGTCGAACCTGGCGGATACGGCGCGCGGTCGCTGCCGGCTGGTGATCGTGCCGCGCAAGGGGCGCGCGCTGTGCATCGGCGGACTCGATCCGGCGCGCGCCGACGCGATGCTCGCGCGCCTGGTGCACGAGCCCGCAGCGGCGCCCGCACCGCAGCCGTAGTCAGCGAGCGCCAGCGCCGGGCGCGACGCCGGCGGGAGGCGCGGAGGGCGCCGCGCTCGCGGAGGGCGCCGCGCTCGCGCTGGGCGTCGCGCTCGCGCTGGGGGTCGCGTCGCGCTGGGGGTCGGCGCCGGCGCGACCGGTGCCGCGTCGACGCGCGCCGTCGGTGCAGCGTCGACACGCGCCGTCGGCGGTGCCCCGGCATCGGCGGCCTGGGCGGCGCGGGCGGCCTGCTCCGCGTTCTCCGCGGCGATCTCCTGGGCGAGGCCGGCGACCATGCCGATCAAGTCGTGCAGCTGCGCCGGTGTCGCGGTGATCACGCCCTTGATGCGCTTGCCGTCGGCGTGGAGATCGACGGGCTCGATGAAGCGCTGCTTGATGAACAGCACGTTGACCTGGGTGACCGCGTTGATCGCGCTCGTCAGCGCCGCGGCGTCCCGGCTGGCGGCCTCGGGCGACTCGTCCTCGGCCTCGACGGTCGCGGCCGCGCCCCCGGCCGGCGTCGGTGCGATGGAGATCCGGACCCACGCGATCGACTTCGGGATATCGAACGGGATTCCGATGAACGCGCGCCACGGCGCGCGCACGTACGCCGTGAGCACCTCCGCGCCCTTGGGCGCGGGGAAGCGCGTCGAGCGTGGCAGCGCCAGCGCCGCCTTGGCCGCGCTCGGCGGCGCCACGACGACCAGATGCGGAGCGGGCAGCACGAACACGCGCTCGGCGCGATCGGCGCTGGCTCGCGCCGCGGGCACGCCGGCGTCGAGCCACGCCCCGCGCTTGTCCCGGGTGACGAGCGCACCGATCGCCCCGCGCACCTTGGCTTCGGTGGTGTTGTAGCGAAGCACCGCGACGACAGCGGAAGAGTCGCGGAGCTGCGGGCCGGCGATCAGGATGCGATCGAAGTCCTTGACCGGATCGAGGCCGCTCGGACCGAAGAAGTCGTGCCACTGGTTCGCCGCGGCCAGCAGCGCGCCGACGCGCGCGCCGAGCACGGTGCCGCGAATGCGGTCGGTGAACACGATCAGGCGCACGTTCGCGTTCTCGTCGGCGATCCGACCCGCCGCGCCGCTGAGTGCGACCGGGTCGCCGATGCCCTTGCCGCTGCCCGCGTCGGCGGGCCCGGCGTCGGCGCCCGCGGCGCCGGCGTCCGCCGGCTCGTGCCGGGGCGCCGGCTTCTCCGGGCTCGGCGACACGATCTCCGCGGAGGGCTCGTCGGGCTCCGAATCCAGATCCTTGAACGGATCGTCCACCGGCGCAGGGGGGGGTTGGGGTCGGGGCGGCGCGGCGGCGCCGGCTGGCGTCGTCCCCGGCTCTTCGACGAGATCGATGGGGATGGTCTTCAGCTGCTCGACGGGCCCGACGGGCACCGCTGGCGCCCTCGAGAGCAGGCCGAGCAGGCCGAGCAGCGCTCCGAGCGGGGTCAGGGGCGCGTGCAGGGCCAGCGACAGCCCCAGGAGCTTCCACAGGCGTCGCCGCGAGCCGGTGTCTCGCTGGCCACGCCACTGCGTCCTGAATCCCACGACGACAAGCTTAGCGCAGGTTGGCGACGGGACTTCTTGGGGCAAAGTCCGCCGAGCCGGCGCTGGCACGTCCTTCGCAGAACGCTGGCGCGAACGCCAGGATACGCCACAACTGCCCCGCGCCCCGGCGCGGCACGACTCCCGGGCCTGGCCGGACCCGCCGAGAAGTGGATCGCCCCTCCCCGGGAGCGATAGTACGAGACCAGCGCGATTGCCTCCTATGACCGAGAACGATTCATCCCCCCAGCCCCGGCTCCGCGTCCGGGCGCTCGCCGCCGGCGCCGCCGCGCTGCTGCTGCTCGGCCTCGCCTGCAACCGCGAAGCGCCGCCCGGCGCCCGCCAGCACGTCGCGACGCCGCCGAGCGCGACGGTCCACGCGCGCGGCGCCGCCGGCAGCCCCACGCTGCCCGCCGAGCTCGCCGCCCGCCCCGCGGCCTCCGCCGGCGCGGCGGTGCAGGACGCCGGCGCTCCCGACGCCGCCTACGAGGGCCCGATGTTCGCCGTGACCAGCATCGCGGCGGCCGTCTACGCCGAACCGAAGTTCGAGAAGAGCGCGAAGCTCGGCTACATCAGAAACGGTGGGCGCGTCCCCGTGCAGGGCAAGCCGGTCTCGACGAACAACTGCAGCGGGGGCTGGTACCGCATCCTGAGCGGCGGCTTCGTGTGCGGCAACCAGGGCACCACGGACATGAACCACCCGCAGGTGCGCTTCGCGATCAAGCAGCCGGACCTGTCCGCCGTGCTGCCGTACGTGTACGCGCGCAACGCGAAGAACGGCACGCCGCTGTACAAATCGGTGCCGTCGCGCGAACAGATGAACCAGTACGAGCCGTACCTGGCGAGCGCGAAGAAGGCCAAGGAGCGCAAGGAGCGCAAACAAAGAGAGCGCGAACGAGAGCGCCAGCGCGACGCCGAGTCCGGCGACGACCCGACCGTCGCCGCCTCCGACAAATCGCCCCGCGACGGCGGCGCGCCGGACCGGCAAAGAGTAGATCAGGCGCTCGCCGACGCAGGCTGTCGCTCTCGGCTCGAGCAACGATGCCGGCGACCCCGAGGCAGACAAGCCGTGGTGGCAACAGGACGACAAGGACAAGCTCCACGAGCTCAAGCTCCAGGATCTCGCCGCCGACTCCGACGACGTCCTGGCCAAGCGCATGGTCGCAGGCTTCTACGTGGCCGTGGACAAGACGTTCACGTGGAACGGACGCACCTGGTACAAGACGACGAAGGGGCTCGTCACGCCGGCGGATCGCTTCTGGCAGACTGCCGGATTCAAGTTCCAGGGCGTGGAGCTCGGCAGCGACTACAAGCTGCCGATCGCCTGGGTCTACGGCGGCCGCAAGACCGCGCCGTCGTACACCATCGACGACGACCAGCATCTCAAGCCCGCCGAGGCGATCGAGCGCTTCACCGCGATCCAGCTCACGGGACGCGAGCAGGAGATCCACGGCATCAAGTACAGCGAGACCAAGGCCGGCACGTGGGTCAAGAACATCCACGTGCGCATCACCCGCCCCGGACCGCCGCCGTCGGATCTCGCACCAGGCGAACGCTGGGTCGACGTGAACCTGACCGAGCAGACGCTGGTCGCATACGACGGCACGACGCCGAAATACGCGACGCTTATCTCGAGCGGCCGGCACTCGAAGATCAAGGACAAGGATCACAGCACGCCAACCGGGCAGTGGCGGATCCGCGAGAAGCACATCACCACCACGATGGACGGCGACGGCACCGCCGCAGGCGACCTGCCGTACAGCATCGAGGACGTGCCCTACGTCGAGTATTTCTTCAATTCGTACGCGTTGCACGGCGCGTTCTGGCACCGCAACTTCGGCGTGGAGATGAGCCACGGCTGCGTGAACCTCGCGCCGCTCGACGCCAAGTGGCTGTTCTTCTTCACCGACCCGCACCTGCCGCAAGGCTGGCACGGCATCTGGGCCACGAAGGACCAACCCGGATCACGCGTGGTCGTTCACGAGTAAGCTTGACGCTCGCGCGTCGCGGAGCCATCTGACCTACCGGGATGGATCAGTTCTCCGCTCACCTCGATCGTGGTTGGGATCTCGTTCAGCGCGGCGACTCCGCGGGGGCGGAGATGTCCGCGCGCCGCGCGCTCGAGATCGACAGCCAGTCCCCCGAGGCCTATAACCTCCTGGGTTACGTGTGCGCGCTGCAAGGCGAGTTCGACGAGGCGGTCGAGCACTATCGGCAGGCGATCGCCCTCGATGACACCTACCTCGAGGCGATGCTCAACGCGGCGGAGGTCTACATCCACCCGCTCGGTGAGTTCGACGACGCGATCGACATGTGCGACCAGGCTCTCGAGCTCGTGGAAAACGACGACGAGCTGGTCGACGCGTTGCTGCTGAAGTTCGACGCGTTGCTGGGCAAGAACGAGCTCGACGCGGCCAAGCTGCTCGCCGCGTCGTTTCCGGCAGGCCCGTTCGAGAATCCGAACCACTTGTTCCTCGTCGGTCGCGCCTTCTACGAGGTCGGCGACGTGGAACGCGCGGCGCCGCTCGTGGAGGAGGCCGCGCGCAAGAACCCGCACAACCCCGAGGCCGCGTACTACGTCGGTCTCGTGCGCGATGAGCAGGGCGACACCGCCGCGGCCACGGCCGCGTTCCTGCGCGCCCGCGACATCGACCTCTCGTTGCCGGCCCCGTCCTGGACGCTCACGCGCGACACCTTCGAGATGACCGCGAAGAGCGCGGTCGCGTCCCTCGACGAGCACTTCCGCGCGTTCCTGCGCGACGACGAGGTCTACGTCTCCGACGTACCCGGGGTCGAGGTCGTGGTCGACGGCGTCGACCCTCGCGCGCTGCTCTTGCTCGACGGCGTGGCCGGCGAGCCGGGGGAAGAGCTGAAGGCGCGCGTCATCGTGTATCAGCGCAATGTGGAGCGGCTCGCCGGATCGCTGGAGCTCGTGGAGCCCGAGATCAAGGCGGCGCTCGAGCGCGAGATCACGGCGACGTTCGTCGAACCGTCGGCGGTACGCCCGCCCGACCACGTGCTGAACTGATTCGACGTCACGACCGGTCCAGGTCGATGCGCGACAGCGGCCCCGCGTCGAGCTTCGCGGTCGACAGCAGCATGTCGAGCAGCCGCTTGCCCATACGCGCCAGCTCCAGCAGCGCCGCGATGCGCGCACGCTGCAGCTCCGCTCGCTGCTGCTCGACAGCGGAGCCCGACGATAGATACGGCGCGAGCGACGCCAGCGCTTCCTCGCACGTCTCGATGGCCGCGCCGATCTCGCCGCCTTCGCGCTCCGCCATGACGCGCGACACCATCTTCCACAGCTGGACCTCGGCGGTGAAGTAGTCGCGCCGCTGTCCCGGCACCCACAGCTTCTTGACCACGCCCCAGCGGCCGAGCTCGCTGAGCGTCATGCTCACCGCGCCGGTCGAGAGCGCGAGCGCCTCGCGGATGTCGCGCGCCGACAGCGGCGCCGGCGACAGGTAGAGGATCGCCCACACGCGTCCCATGTTGCGCTTGAAGCCCCAGAACTCGATCAAGCGCCCGATCAGGTCGGTGACGAGAACCTCGCTCGGCCACAGCACCCTGGACGCGGGGTTCCGGCTCATGATCTCTCACGATACGCGCGAGCGCGACGATCGCAAGGCGTCACGCGGCACGCGTCGCGAGCTCGAACGCGACACCCTGGAGCAGCGACCGCGCCGGGCAATCGGGCACGCGCTCGAGTGCGGCCACGGCGCTTCGCGTGTGCTCCTTCGCCCGCCGGCGGACCTCGTCGCAAGCGCCGCTCTCGATCACCATCCGGCTGACGTGCGCCACCGGCTCGAGATCGCCGGCGTGGATCAGCGAGATCGGTGCAACCAGCTCGGGCAAGCGCTCGACGGCCAGCACCAGCGGCAACGTCAGCTTGCCCTCGCTCAAGTCCGCGAACAGCGTCTTGCCGCTGGCCGTTCCCGAGTAGTCGATCACGTCGTCGACGAGCTGGAAGGCGATGCCGAGCTGCTCACCGAACTCGAGCAGCTGGCGCTCGACGGCCGGAGTCGCGCCGGCCAGGCGCGCGCCGCTGCGCGTGGCCCAGCCGAACAGCGACGCTGTCTTGCCTCTGAGCACGCGCTCGTAGGTCTCGGCGCTCACGTCGAGCTCGGTGCGCCCGCGCAACTGGATGATCTCGCCCTCGACCAGGCGTCGCAGCGTCTCCACCAGATCCGGCATCAGCAGCGGCGCGTGCTCGAGGGTGCGCGACAGGGCGTGGACCAGCAGCAGGTCGCCGCTCAGCACGCTGATCCCGTTGCCCCACACCCGCCGCGCCGTCGGCGCGCCGCGTCGCTCGTCGCCATCGTCGATGACGTCGTCGTGCAGCAGCGTCGCGGAGTGCACGAGCTCGCACACCACCGCGAGCTGACGGGCCGCCGGCGGGATCGAACCGAAGCACGCCGCGCTCAGCATCAACGCCATCGGCCGAACGCGCTTGCCGCCGAGGCACACCAGATGCCGGGCCGCGTGGTTGGCCGGCTCGGGCCCGTCCCCGGCCGCCTCGGCCAACGCGTCCTCGACCCACGCCAGGTCATCGCCGAGCAGCGCTTGGACGGCGCCGAGTCGCTCTTCCAGCAACGGATCGACCCGGTGCACCGCCGCGGAGCGGGTCAGGGACTGGACGGAGTCTTCAAGCGGCAGCGGCATCTGGCCCCGGTTTCGGGAGTTTCAAATTATTGTGAAAGGACTATGGGGGAACGCCCGCACGCGGTCAACGCCCCAGGAGAGGCCCTGCCGGCCGCCGCGGGGTTTGACGCGGCGGACCCCCGGGCAGTATGCGGCAGGCATGCCCGCGCCGGCCAGCGACCCCGTGGAGCGCACCAGACTGAGGGGGCGGCGCGTGGGGATCGTCGCATTCGCGGCCATCATGACCACATTCACCGTGGTCTGCGCGACGGAGATCCTGCGGCAGGTGTGGGCGCCCGCGGTGATTCCGACCGGGCTCGGCTGTCGCGACGGCGTGGCGGGATTGATCCACGCCGTGGGCCGCGCCCGTCACGCCGCCGCCGAGAACTCCGGCGATGAGCGGGCCGCTTTGGCGCGTTTCCGCGCTGCACTCGAGCCACAATGGGCGATCCGCCCGGCGCTCGACGCACGCTGCCGGGACGACGCCTGGGCCACGCGGGCGCTGCGCGACGTGGATGAGCTCCGATACGCCGAGGAGCACGCCGTGCGCTACGAGACCGGCGGACTTGCCCGGCGACGCCGCCGCGTGCAATCGCTGCTCGCCGAGCTCGAACGCGGCAAATCCCACCCGGCGCCCGGTCGAGACTGAATCCTCGGCCTGGCGACATCCGGACAACCGCACTAAGCTCCGGCCCGCTCGATGCCTGGATCACAGCCCGACGCCGCCCCTCCGCCGCCGACCTTCGACTCGTTGCCGCTCTCCGCCGAGCTGCGGCAAGCCATCGACGACCTCGGCTATACCCACCCCACCCCCGTCCAGCGCGAGGTCTTCGAGCCCGCGCAGCGGGGCCGCGACCTGGTCGTGCAGGCCCGGACCGGGACGGGAAAGACCGCCGCCTTCGGCATGCCCATCGTCGACGGGCTGGTGAAGAAGGGCACCGCCGCGGTCCAGGCGCTGGTCCTGTGCCCTACCCGGGAGCTGGCGCTGCAAGTCACGCGCGAGGTCGAATCGCTGGGCCGCCACCGCGGCGTGAAGATCGCCGCGGTCTACGGCGGCGCCCCGATGCCACGCCAGATCGAGCAGATCAACGCCGGCGCACAGGTCGTGGTCGGCACGCCTGGCCGGGTGCTCGATCACCTGCGTCGCGGCACCCTCGCCGCCGACTCGATCCGGGTGTTCGTCCTCGACGAGAGCGACGAGATGCTGAGCATGGGCTTTTTGCCGCAGATCAACGACATCATGTCGTTCTTGCCCGAGACGCGGCAGACGCTGCTGTTCTCGGCCACGCTGCCCGCGGACATCGTCCGCATGGCGGAGACGCGGCTGACGGACCCGGAGTTCATCACGCTGAGCGGCGATCAGATCGGCGCGCTCGAGATCGACCACTTCGTGTACCTGAGCCTGGGCGACAAGATCGCGGACTTCCTCCAGGTGATCGAGATCGAGAACCCGGAGAGCGCGATCGTGTTCTGCAACACGCGCGACGACACCAAGCGGGTCGCGTCCGCGCTGCAGCAGCAGGGCTACGCCGCCGACTGGCTGAACGCCGACCTCGCGCAGAACGACCGCGAACGGGTGATGGCGGCCACGCGCAACGGCGAGGTCCGCTTCCTGGTCGCGACCGACGTCGCGGCACGCGGGATCGACATCTCGTTCCTGACGCACGTGATCAACTTCGACTTCCCGGAGTCGATGGAGAGCTACGTGCACCGCACCGGCCGGACCGGCCGCGCGGGGCGAACGGGCACCGCGATCTCGATGCTGGCGCCATCGGATCTGGGCAACCTGTACCTGCTCCGCCTGACGTACAAGATCTCGCCGATCGAGAAGCAGCTCCCGAGCGCGCGCGAGCTGAAGACGCGGGCCGAGGCGGATCTGGTCGGGATGTTCGCGGGCATGTTCGCCAATCGGCCGATCCACGCCGACGATCTCGCGCTGGCACGCCGCCTGCTCACCCACGAGCAGGCCGAGGCCATCGTCGCCGGTCTGTTGCGCGATCACCTGGGCGCGCGCCCGGACGCGGTGGAAGAAGCGACCGCCGCGCGACGCTCGAAGGCGCCGGCGCCGGCTCCTGCTCCAGAGCGCGAGCGCGCACCCGAGCGCACGCGCGGCGCGGAACGCGCGCGGAGCCCGGAGCGAGTGGACGCCCGCGCCGAGCGCGGCCCGGCGCGCGAGCGTGGCCCGGCGCGCGAGCGTGCTCCCGAGCGCGAGCGTGCTCCCGAGCGCATGGACGCCCGCGCCGAGCGTGGCGAGGGTGACGATCGCGGGCGGCGCCGGAACGGCGCCGGCGGCGACGCGGAGCGCCCGCGTCGCTCGCGACGTTCGCGCGGCGAACCGCGACCCGACGCGACGGCCGCCGAGCTCGAGGCGTCCGTGGTGATGAGCGATGCCGACGGCGCGCCGCCGCCTTCGCCGGCTTCACCGCCCGCGCTCGACGGCGACCACGCCGAGGTGTTCGTCAACGTCGGACGCAAGGACGGCGCGGAAGCGCACGACTTCCACTCCCTGCTCGAGGAGCGCGGCGTCACGCCGGATGCCACGGACTACGTGAACGTGCGCTTCCGTCACTCGTTCATCGGCGTGCGCCGCGACGTGCTCCCGCTCGCGATCGAAGCGCTGAACGGCGCGACCATCGCCGGCAAGCAAGCGCTCGCCGAAGAAGCGCGCGCGCGCGCCTGAGCGCCGCCGGCATCGCGACCGCCACCCGCGGTTCCGCGCCGGGCCGACAAGCATACCAGGCGCGATCACCGCGCGCCATGCCTCGATCCGCAGCTTTGCGATCGCGCGCGATCGCGCTGGCGACGCGGCGCAAAACGTTTGCGCAAGCCCGGCGACAACGCTACGAAGTGAAGAGCGGATGAAGCGTCGATACGCCGAGAACGTGGACCGGCTCCTCCAGGACGTGGAGTGGGCGCGACTCCGCGGGCTCGGTCCACGCGACCTGGTTCCGATGCTGGAGCGGGTGCTCTCGGTCGCGGCCGCCGACTCGGCGACCGCGCTGCTGGCGACGCGGCACCTGTCGGAAGCGCTGGTGTTCGTCGACCCGTGGCGGGCCGCGCAGCTCGCGCGGCAGGTGATCGCGTGTACGCCGGAGGATGGCCGGGCGTGGGGCATCCTTGGCCTGTCGTACACGCGGCTCGGGCACTACCGCATGGCGCTCGACGCCCAGCGCCGGGCGCACGCCCTGGCGCCGGACTGCGCGTCGACCGCGCACAACCTGGGACACCTGCTGGACGTGGCGTTCGACCGGCCCCAGGCCGCGCTGGCGTATCTGGCGCGCGCGCACGAGGCCCTGCCCGGGGAGACGGAGATCGCCGCCTCGTACGCCCGCGCGCTGGCGCGCGTGGGGCGCGTGGACGAGGCACGGCGACTGCTCTTGTCCGCACTGGACGGCGACGAGGAGCGCGCGAGTGCGTGGATCGCACTCTGGGCGGCGCCCCTCGCGCCCCTGGCGGACGACGAGCCGCTCTGCTCCGGCCGCCGCTGAACGGCGGTCTTGTCGCTTTTCCTGCGGCTGCCCCTTTGCGGCCGAGCGCCGGGAAACTATCGAGTCACGTGATGACTCGATTCCGTGCCCTCCCCGCCCTGCTCCTGCTCGCCACCACCGAGGCGCTCGCGCAGCCCGCTCCTCCGCCCGCCGCAAAGCCCGCGACGCCGCCGGCGGACGCGCCGCCCGCCGCCGCGCAGCCCACCGAACCGAACCTGCCGGACATCGAAGATCCGATGCTCGCCGAGGTCCCGCCGCCGCAGCACCTGCTGCGCTCGTGGCACGACGCGCTCGGGATCATCCGCGCGCGGGCATCGTCGCTGCGGATCGCGCAAGCCCGCCTGGAACAGAGCCAGGGGCTGTCCCGGCAGGCGCTCGGCCGCGCGCTGCCGAGGCTGACGGGAACCGCGAACGTGCGACGCGATCTGCTCACGGGCCAGGGCTACTACTTCGGCCCGAACGGCATCACCGAGGGCACGATCCCGTACCCGCTGACGACGTGGAGCGCGAACCTGGGACTGACGGTGCCGGTGTTCGCGCCCCAGGCCTGGCACGACACGGGCACGGCGCGCCGCAGCGAGCGCGCCGCCGAGCTCGACGAGAAGGAGAGCGAACGCCAGGTGCTCGCCGCCGTCGCGCAATCGATCGTCACCGTGGTCACGTCCGAGCGCCTCGCGGAGGTGAGCCGGGTATCGCTGGCTTCGGCGCTCTCGACGCTGGACCTGACCAAGGGCCGGGCGCGCCTGGGCACCGCGACGGCGGTCGACGTCCTGCGCGCCGAACAGGAGGTCTCGCTCGCGCGCGCGCAGATCGTGAGCTCGAACGAGACGCTGCGCCAGGCGCGCGAGAACCTGGGCCTGGCGATCGGCTCGTCCGATCCCTACGGCGTGAGCCCGGCGATCAACCTGGACACGCTGGCGAGCGACGCGGCCAGCGTGTGCCGCCCGGAGAAGGACGTCGACAGCCGACCCGACGTCAAGGCCGCGAAGGCGAACGTCGACGTCGCCGAGCGCAACGTCGACAGCATCGACTGGCAGTACCTGCCGACCGTCGATTTCGTCTCGAACCTGACCTACCAGTCGTACGAGCGCGCGAACCCGAACTCCAAGCACGTCGCCTGGTGGATCGGCGGCGTGCTCACCTGGCAGATCTACGATGGCGGCATCCGCTACGGGCAGAAGGAGCAGACCCAGGGCTCGCTGCACCTCGCCCGCGAGCAGCTCGGCGAGACGCGCCGACAAGCCACGGTCCAGGTGATCCAGGCCGAGCGCGCCGTGAAGGTCGCGCAGGCGAACCTCACGGTCAGCACGCAGTCGCGGGATCTCGCCAAGGAGAACGCTCGCCTGTCGCGCATCGCGTTCATGAACGGGGTCGGGACCAGCTTCGACCTCGTGGACGCCGCGAAGCGCCTCAGGGAAGCCGAGCTCGACCTGGCGATCAAGGAATTCGAGGTCGTGAGGGCCCGGATCGCCGCCCTGCTGGCGCTGTCGACATGTGACGTCTGAGCGCTGACGCGAGGGGGTGGATTTGGTGCGCCCCCGGGGCTAGCTTCCCGGCAGCCATGACGCGGGCCTCGCTCGGATTCCAGATCGTGCTGGTCGCCGCCGCGGCGGTGTTCGGCTACCTGATCTACTACATCATGTACGTCACCCCGCAGGCGCAGATGGCCGCGGGCGGACTGGCGCAGAAGATCTTCTACTTCCACGTGCCCGCGGCGTACGCGATGTACCTGTCCGGCGTCGTGTGCCTGATCGGCAGCGCCGCGTATCTGGTCGGCGCGACCGACGGCCGAAACGCCTGGGCACGGGCCGGCGCGGAGTGCGCGGTGGTGTTCGGCATGATGGTGCTCGCGAGCGGCCCGCTGTGGGCACGCAAGGCGTGGGGCGTGTACTGGACCTGGGATCCGCGCCTGACCACCTCGCTGCTCAGCGTGCTGGTGTACGTCGCGGTGGTGGTGCTGCGCGCCTTCGCCGGCGACGGGGACGCGGAGCGCAAGTTCGCCGCCGCGCTGGGCGTGCTGGGTACGGCGAACCTGCCGATCATCCACTACTCGGTGCGCAAGTGGGGCGGCAACCACCCGACCGTGATCACCAAGGGCGGCGGCGGCCTGGGCGACCCGCGCATGTACACCGCGCTCGGCCTCGGCTTCCTGGCGATGACGTTGCTCGCGGTGCTGTTGCTCTGGTCGCGGGCGCGCCTCGCCTTGATCGCGTCGCGCTTGAACCGGGCGGAGGAGCGCGCCGCCGCCTCGGGTATCGCGGAGGAGCTGTGAATCACATGAACCATCTTCAGAACGCTCCCACCACCGCCGGCTCCGCCGCCCCCTCCGATCGCTCGACCGGATTCGTCGCCGTGCAGGGCGGCACGGACACCGTCAGCGCGCAGGGTCTGCTGGTCGCCGCATACCTGATCATGTGGGCCTTGCTGCTGTTGTTCATCCTGCTCGGCTGGCGCCGCGGGCAGAAGCTGTCGCAGCGCGTCTCCGATCTGGAGAAGGCGCTCGACCGCGCCGAGGCCAACCAGGCCCGCGAAGCGTCATGACCATCGAGCACGTCATCTTCATCCCCGGCGTGCTGCTGATCGGTCTCACCCTCGGATACGCGCTCGGCGCACGCACCGTGCGCAGCGAGCTCAAGCGAATCAAGGACCGCGCAAAGGAGTAGGCCATGCTCGACTTCAGTCTCTCGGAAGAGCAAAACGCCCTGATCGAGACCGCCCGGCGCTTCGCGCGGGAGCGCATCATCCCGGTGGCCGCGGAGTGCGACCGGGAGAGCCGCTTTCCCCGCGACGTGTTCGAGGCCGCCCACGAGATCGGGCTCATCAACCCGACGGTGGCGCCCGAGTACGGCGGCGCGGGCATGGGCGAGCTCGAGAACGCGCTCATCGCCGAGCAGCTCGCCTACGGCTGCACCGGCATCCAGACCAGCATGCTGGCCAACACGCTGGCGCTGACGCCAATCAAGCTCGCCGGCAGCGAGGAGCAGAAGAAGAAGTACCTGGGCATGCTCACGGCCGAGCCGCTGTTCGCGAGCTACGCGACGACGGAGCCCGGCGGCGGCAGCGACGTCGCCGCGATGAAGACGCGCTTCGAGCAGCACGGCGACGACTACGTGATCACCGGCGAAAAGTCGTGGATCACCAACGCCAGCCTGGCGAGCTTCTACGTCGTGTTCGCCACCGCCGACACCGCCAAGAAGCACAAGGGCATCGGCGCGTTCATCGTCGACCGCGACACGCCCGGCCTGAAGGTGGGCAAGCACGAGGACAAGCTCGGCCAGCGCGCCAGCGACACCGCGGTCGTGCACTTCGAGGAGGTGAAGGTCCCGAAGGCGAACGTGCTCGCCCCCGAGGGCCAGGGCTTCAAGCTCGCCATGGAGACCTTCAACCAGACCCGCCCCGACATCGGCGCCATGGCCACGGGGCTGATGCAGCGCTGCCTCGACGAGAGCCTGGCCTACGCCAAGGAGCGCGTCGCGTTCGGCGTCCCGATCATCGAGCACCAGCTGGTCGCCGCGATGATCGCGGAGATGGCCATCAAGACGGAGGCCACGCGCCTGCTCTACCAGAAGGCCGCGTGGAACCTCGACAACGGCGTGCGCGATCCCATCGTCAGCGCCTACGCCAAGGCGTTCGGTGCCGACAGCGCGATGCAGACGGCGGTCGACGCGGTGCAGGTCTTCGGCGGCAACGGCTACGTGAAGGAGTACCCCGTCGAGAAGCTGATGCGCGACGCGAAGGTGCTGCAGATCTACGAAGGCACGAGCCAGATCCAGCGCGTCGTCATCGCGCGGAACCTGTCGCGCTGAGAGCGTGAGCAATCTTGCTCACGCGCGAAGCGAGCGGAGCGAGCCCGCCGAAGGCGGCGGGGGGAGCAGTTGCGAAGCAAGCTGCGGGGGGTCAAGGCCCCCCGAGGACTGGCGAGCCCGCCGAAGGCGGCGGGGGGAGCAGTTGCGAAGCAAGCTGCGGGGGGTCAAGGCCCCCCGAGGACTGGCGAGCCCGCCGAAGGCGGCGGGGGGAGCAGTTGCGAAGCAAGCTGCGGGGGGTCAAGGCCGTCAAGCCCCCCCGAAGCCCGGGTCGGGATCCGGAGCTCCGGTCTGCCGGTCCGGCGCGGTATCCCGCGTCGCGCCGACGGTGACGTGTGCCGGTGCAGGATTTTCGCCTGTACTGTGGCGAGCGCACCATGGTCACCGCCACTCCGCACCACGTCTTCAGCTACGCGGAGTACGTCGCGCGCGAGCGGGAGAGCCGGGCCCGAAGAAATCCCCTCATTTCCACGTGGAGAAGACGGGCAATCGATTCGCGCGCGATGCCGCTCCATGGGGATGGCACAGGAAGGGCGAAAGGGCGGAAGAATCGGGGATGGGACGAAGTGACCGGTGCGCTGCTCGAGGTGCACCGCTGGCTCGCTACGGCTCACGCCTGGATTCTCCGAGTCCCTGGAAACCTTCCGCTCTTCCGTCCTTCCTGTGAAGAGATCTCTCGGGGAACGCTGGATTCCGCGCCGGACCGGCATCGATCTCAGTGCTCGCCGACGAAGATGCCCTGCTGGTTGGCCGTGGCGATCGCCGTGCGGAGCTTCTGTTCGCGGTCGTCGAGGGACTGCCCGCTCTCGCCGCGGCTGCGGCGGTTCTTGAGGAACGCGAGCTCCACCAGGTCGAGCTGCTTGCGCCGCGCGGAGCCGTAGCCCTGCGGGCTCTTCTGCAAGGAGAAGACGTTCCAGAGCGGGATGAACATCTTCCAGTCGGTGGTGCGCTGGTACTCCTTCGGGTGCAGCATCTTGCCGACCTCGTCGGCCAGGCCGCGGAGCACGATCGAGCGATCGCGGGCGACCAGGATGTAGAGCATCACGAAGAACAGGATGTCGAAGGTCCAGAAGACCATGAACTTCAGGATCAGCCCCGCGCCGCCCAGGAAGCTGAGCAAGGCGTTGTGCAGGAAATGCAGACCGACGGCGCACATCCAGCCGCCGATCGGCGCGATGATCTTGATCAGTGGGTTCCGTGTCTCGTTGGCGACCCCGACGCCGAGGCCGGTCATGGCGGTGAACGACGCATGGCCGAGACCGCCCATCACGGTCCGCATGATGAGCACCACGACGAACGCGGCGGCGCCGCCCTGGGCGGCGGAGCTCGACACGTAGAGCATGTCCTCGGTCAGGGTGAAGCCGAGACCGATCACGCCGCCGTAGATGGCGCCGTCGAGCGCGCCGTCGATCTCCTTCAGCCACAGCGCGGACAAGCCCCAGAGCAGCAGCAAGCCCATGCCCTTCGAGCTCTCCTCCACGAGCGGCGCGACGAAGGTCGCCGTGGACGCGTCCACGAGCTTGGCGTCGCCGCCCATCAGGATGCCCATCGCCCCCTGGCCGATCCCGTTGCCGATGATCGCGAAGAACGTCGCGAACATGCAGCCCCAGAAGAAGGCGACGCTGAGCAGCCAGAACGGCTCCGGCTCGTAGCGATCCACTCCCTTGATGATCAGGAAGTAGATGAAGACGAGCGGAGCGATGAACAGGAACCCGAAGATCAGCCCAAGAGCCACGACCGGGGACTCTACTCCGGTCGCGGGCGGGGCTCACTCATAGATCGGCATAGTGAATCCGTGCACGGCCGGCTCATCAGGGCAGTGGGATCGTGATGTTGCCCGGCGCGATGCCCACGGCGATCGCGGGGTAGCGCTGGGTGGTGGCGGTTCCGGCGTTCTCGGTGACGTAGAGCAGGGTGAAATGGCTGTAGACGATCAGCGACGGCGAGCGCGCGTCCCGGCCCGCGGAGAAGACCGGGGAAATCGCCCGGGTCAGCGGGCCGTCGCTGCCGAAGCGGGCGGCCATGCCGATGGCCCGCGTGCCGCCCGGCCCCGTCCCGGCGTAGTAGATGCGGGTGACGCGGCGGCCCTCGGGCGACGTCATCACGACCGGGCACGGGTCGCCCACCGCGTCGCTGTCGAACGGAGGGTCGTCGCTGTCGCCGCCGCCCTCGGGCTCGAGCAGCGGCGCGGCGCCGATGCGCTCGAAATGCACGCCGTCGCTCGAGCGCGCCTCGCCGATGCGGGCGTTCGCGACGTAGAAGAGCCGGAAGTCCCCGGGCGCCAGCTCGAGCAGCGCGGGGCTGGAAGGCGCGGCGCCGCCCTCCCAGGCCGGCGCGCCGTCGCTGGACAGCACCGGCGCGGGCTCGCGCGTGAAGACCACGCCGTCGGTGGAGTGCGCGAGCCCGATGCCGCCCGCGCCGGAGTAGTAGACGCGGATCTCGCCGTCGACGCGGTGCGCGTCGGGCTCGCCAATCGCGGCGCCTTCCCACGGCTGGCTCGCGACCAGCACCGGCGTCGCGGGATCGAGCACGACGCTGCGCGCGTCCGGCGCGACGAAGCGGAAGATCGCCGCGCTGTCGTTCTTGCGATCGGCGACGACGTAGAGCGCCGTCTGGCCGAGGACGGCGTCGTCGAGCGACAGTGCGCTCTCCTGCCGGTAGTTCGCCGTGGCGTCGTCGAGCAGGTACGGCGCTTGCGGCTTCGCCGTGCTGGAGAGCTCGTCGGCCCGGAGCCCGCGGAACGGCCCAGCCTGCGCGCTCGGACGCACCGCGCCGTTGTCGCCGGCCTCGGCCGCGATCGTCGCGCAGCGCAGCGCGGCCAGCGCCGCGACGAGAACGAGACCCAGGCGCGCGCGCTTCATCGCGGCCATCAGAACCCCACCGAGAGCGTCGCGCCGACACCGAGCATGGTGCCGCGCGCGCGGTAGTCGCCGATGAAATCGGCGGGACTGTCCTTGATCGTGACCCGCGTCGGCAAGATCGAGAGCTGGGCGTGGGTGTCGAAGCGCAGATCGCCGGCCAGCACCTTGCCCGGGTGCTTCCATACGAAGCCGGTGCCCAGGGACAGGATGTGGCGATCGGTGTCGACGAAGTTCGTGCGCCCGGTCTGGTCCGGCACCGGTGAGCGCTCGTAGGCGTAGCCGGCGCGCGCCGGCAGCTCGAGGTGCCTGGAGAGCTGGAAGCGGTACTCGACCCCCAGGCGCGGCACGATGCGGTCGTGGAAGCCGGGGTCGATCGCCGGCGTGGGCTTGGTCGGCGGCGGCAACAGGCTCGGCAGCGGAATGTCGATCGCCGTCGTGGTCTCGCTGACCGGGCTCTCGTACGCGGACCAGTGCACCCAGTCCAGGTCGAGCCCGACCGTCAGGTCGTGGACCGGGTGCATGCTGGTGCCGAGCACGACCTGGTCGGGGATGTAGATGTCGACGGTACGGCTGACGAGCGTGTACTTCGCCGGCACGATGAAGCCGTAGTTCACGGCGCCGTCGAGCTCCGCGTCGATCTCGAGGTTTACCCGGGCGTGACCGCGGTAGACGAGCGCCGCGCTCAGCCAGTCGTTGGGCTTGACCGTGATACCCGCCTCCGGATAGCGGACGGCGGTCAGATCCGCGTCGACCTCGTGGCGGAGCTGCGAGTCGTACTTCGAGCGCGTGCCGAGCTTGTCGGGGATCACGGCGGTGCCCGTGATGTTGAACGAGCCGCGCGTGGCCGCCAGGAACGTGATGCCGCCCCCGATCGACAGCCACGAGAACGGCCTGAGCGCGAGGTTCGCTGATAGATACAGGAGCTGCGAGCGATTGTCGTAGAGCACCCAGCGCGGCTCGTCGATGTGGATGGTGCGCGCGCGCGACAGGCGCTCGTCGGACAGGTGCGTCGCGATGCCGAAGGCGAACGGCAAGGGGCCGATCTTGCCGGGCGCGACCACGCCGCCGACGATCCCGCGCACCGGATCGACGAGGCTGTCCTGGCCGTTCATCTCGAGGTGGTGCGACACGTACTCGTAGCCAATCGACAGGTCCGTGCCGCGCGCCAGCGCGAGCCCCGACGGGTTGTAGTAGTTCGCCGAGAAGTCCGTGACGTCGGCGCTCACGGCGCCGGCCATCGCCGTCGAACGCGATCCGAGGCCGAACGTGTCCACCGGGTTCGCACGCGCCGGCGCGGCGACGCACAGCGCGAGCGCCACCAGGGATACCGCGCCGGACCGGCACCTGGCTCGCATCAGAACTGCACCCCCAGGATCAGACCCATGTCCTGCGCGGATCCGCCCGTCTCTACCGACGGGGCGCCGACGTTGGACGCGTCCACGCTGGCGTCCTTGTGATGCGTGCGCGAGACCAGCAGGTGCTGCTGGTAGTACACGTCGATGCTCAGCGGCGGCAGCGGATCGGCGAGCGTGACGCCGTAGCCGACACTGAACACGTGGCGGTCGTTGTCCCAGTAGTTCGAGGCTCCGGTCTGTTCCGGCGCGGGGCTCGGCTCGTAGAACCAGCCGCCGCGCACGTGCGCGACGGACTTGCCGCCGATGGGCAGCGTCCAGTCGACGCCGAGGCGCGGGACGACGGTGTCGTGGAAGCCGACGGGCACCGGCTTCAGCGCGGCGCAGTCCGGCTCGCTCGAGGGACAGGTGACGGTGGGACGGGCCCAGCCCGGGAACGGCGACCAGTGCTTGTACGTCGCGCCGACCGCGAGCGTGACCGGGCCGAGGCGCTTGCCGACCTCGGCCTGGAGCTGGCTCGGGTCGTACTGCGCGACGCCGGCGATGTTCAGATCCGGGATCACGAGCAGGCCCAGGTCGTGGACCTGCACCAGCACCTGGAACTCGGCGGCGAGCTTGCCGCGCCACGCCAGGCCCGCCTCCCAGCCCTTGCCGAGATCGGCCTCGACGCCGACGATCGGCGCGTAGGTCGCGATCAGCTGATCGTCGACGCTGGTCCCGACGTTGCCGGACGCGTCGGTGCGCACCACGACCGTCCCGACCAGCTCGGCCAGCGCCCGTGCGCCCACGCCGACGCGGATCCCGTACCCGACGTCGAGCCCGAGGCCCATGTTGAAGTCGAGCGACTGCGCCCGGTCGGCGAGCACGGGGAACTGCGGCCGCTCCGGGTACAGGAGCCGCGCGCGCACGATCAGCGAGCGCGGCGTGAGCACGCCCAGGCCGAGCGTGAGCCGGTCCTTCAGGAAGCCGCCGAACGGGACGGGCAGGACGGCGCCGATATACGTCGCGGAGAGCGCCTCCTCGCTGACGCGACCCGGCGCGTTGGGGCCGTCGGCGTGAAGCGAGAAGCGCGCCGTCTGGTAACCCAGGCTCAGCTCGCGCTGGTGCGAGCGTGACAAGAGCGCCGGGTTGCCGAAGGTGGTGCCGAAGCCGCGACCGACGGCCGCGCCGGTCCCGCCCATGGCCTGGCTCGCCGGGCCGAAGCCGAACAGATCGGCGGGCGACGCGACGGCGTCCGGCGCCAAAGCCGCGAGCGCGAGCACCAGCGCCGCCGTCTTCCCTGCCCGCATCGAAACCCGAGACTAGCCGGACTTGCGAACGCGGGTCCATGGGCGCAAACCTGTGTGTGATGCCGCTCCCGGGTCGGCCTTCCGCGCGGCTGCTGCTCGCGCTGGCCGCCGGCGCCGTCGCGGTGCCGGCCGGTGCCGGGGACCCGCGCCCGCCCGGGCCGTTCGCCGCCGATCGGGCGCTGCTCGCGGGGCGCATGCGCGTCACGGGGCAGCCGGGCGATCTGGCGCTCGAGAACCCGGCAGCGGTGGCCGTGGTGCGCCGGAGCGACGGCTGGCTCGTGGATTTCTGGCCCACCACGCCGGTGGCCGCCACCGCCCCCCAACTGGCCGGGCTGACGGCGATCGACGGCCTGTGGCTGATGCATCCGGTGGTGGTGACGGCGCGCGCCGTCTACGCGCTGACGGCCGAGACCGTGCGCACGACCGCGGACGCCGTCGAGACGGTGTCGACGGTGGATCTCGGCGCCGGGCGGCTGGAGGTCGTGACGAGCTACCAGCTCGACCCCACCGCGCCGCGGATCGTGATCACGACGCGCGCGCGCCACGCCGGCGGCGGGCGGCTCGCCGCCGTGTCGATCGGCGACGTGGTCAAGTGGGGCAACGTCGACTACTTCGTGGACGGCGTGGGCCGCGCCGGCGAGCGCTTCAGCGGCCACGCCCGCTGGGTCGGGCGCAAGGGCGCGAGCGGCGACCTGGTGCTGACGGCCCTCGACGCCTCGCCCATGCGCCTCGATTTCAAGACCCTGCAACACGGGCTGGCGCCGCAGATCGACACGCTGTACGCGACGCAGAGCATCGGCCCGGGCGAGACCATGGTCGTCCGCCGCTCACTCGCCTACACGCCGATCGCGGACGCGCCGCCGTTGCCTGTCCCCACCGGCACGATCGACGTCAGCGTACGCGACGAGGCCGGCCACGCCCTCGCCGCCAAGCTGAGCTTGCGCGGCTTGCACGGCATGCGCGATCCCGACTTCGGCAACGACGGCGATCTCGACGGCGCGGGCCGGTTCGTCTGGAGCGGGACGGGACACTTCACGCGCGCGCTCCCGGTCGGCTCCTACAGCGTGCTCGCCACGGCAGGCATCGAGCGCGACGCCGCGAGCTGGACCGTCGACGTCAAGCCCGGCGGGACGACGACGCTCGCGGGCAAGCTGCCGCGCGTGATCGACACGCCCGGCTGGATCTCCGGCGATCTGCACTTGCACCAGGCGGCGAGCGTGGACGCGGACGTCGCCTGCTCGGCGCGGGTGATCGCCGTAGCCGCCGAGGGCGTGGAGCTCGCCGTCGCGACCGATCACTACGTCGTCACGGATCTGGCCCCGGTGGTCAAGGCGCTCGAGCAGTCGGGCAAGCTCGCGAGCGGCGTGCTGGCGATCCGCGGCACCGAGCTCAGCCCCGTGGGCAAGCGCTTCGGACACTTCGGCTTCTTCCCGCTGCCGGCAGACGCGAGCATCGGCTACACCAACACCACGCCGCGGCGGATGTTCGGCGAGGCGCGCGCCGCCGATCCCGACGGCCTGCTCACCGCGAACCACCCGCGCTGGGCGGACATCGGCTATTTCCACTACTACAAGCTCGATCCGAAGACCGCGCGCGTGCCGTATTCGTCCGCGTCGGAGTACGACCCGGACTTCGACGCGATCGAGGTCTTCAACGGCGCCGACCAGACGAGCCTGCCGAAGGTCCGTCAGGTGCTCTACGACTGGTTGCACCTGCTCGGCGCGGGGCACCGCTACACGGCCACCGGCAACAGCGACTCGCACAAGCTGTTCTTCCTCGATCCGGGCGTGCCGCGGAACATGATCCACTACGGCACCGCCGAGAGCGACGCCGACGACATCCATGCCGACCCGGCGAGCATCGTCCGGGCCCTGCACCAGGGACGCGTCGTGGTCACCAGCGGCCCGGTCCTCGACGTGGACGTGAACGGCCAGGGACCCGGCGAGACCGTCAAGGCGAGCGGCAAGCACGTGCCGCTGCACATCCGCGTGCGCGCCGCCCCGTGGATCGACGTCAGCAGCGTGGAGGTCCTGCTCGGCGGCAAGGGGCGCCGCATCCGCTTCATCGGGGTGCCGGCGTCCCGATCGGTGGTGCGCCTGGACACGACGATCGACGTCCAGGTGCCCGGCCCGACGTTCGTGGTCGTGCTCGCGCGCGGCAAACGGGCGCTCCCGAACGTGTTCTCGCCGGGCGTCTACCCGTTCGCGTTCACCAACCCGATCTGGCTACAACCCTGACAATTGCACGCGATTGCTCGCCAACCGGCCTCGGGCTAGCGTTCCGCCGTGTTCGGAATCTCGTTCACCGAGATCGCGAGTGATCGCCCTGGTCCTGCTGATCGTGGTGGGCCCCCAGAAGCTGCCCGCCATGCTCTTCACGCTGGGCCGCTTCGTCCGGAAGATGCGCACCTTGACCAGCCAGGTGCGGGCCCAGACCGGCATCGACGACATCCTGCGCCAGGAGGGCTTCGACGGCGGGCTGTCGGAGCTGCGCAGCATGATCCGCGGCGACGTCACCCTCGGCCAGGAGCGCCGCCACCGCAGCGCCGATCACGAGGACCCGTACCGCGAGGTCTACGACCTCGATCGCTTCCGCGAGTACCCGCCGGAAGGCCCCGACGCATCCGGCGCGCTCGCCGACGATCTGGTCGACGACGAAGCCATGGCCGAAGTCAGCGACGCCCCGAGCAGCGAAACCGACGCATGAGCGACGATCCCGAGAAGCAGACGATGACCTTCTGGGAGCACCTCGACGAGCTCCGCTCGAGGCTCATCAAGATGGTGATCGCGTTCGTCGTGGGCGCGGGCCTGTCGTGGTTGTTCAAGGAGAAGCTGCTGCTCTGGCTCACCACGCCGTTCATCCTGGCGTGGAAGGAGGCGGCGGTCGGCGGCAAGGCCGCGCTCCACTTCCCCGCCCCGGCGTCGCTGTTCATCGCCTACGTCAAGCTCTCGCTGCTCGCCGGCTTCGTGTTCGCGCTCCCGGTCATCCTGTACCAGCTGTGGGCGTTCATCGCGCCGGGCCTGTACAGCAAGGAGAAGCGCCTGGCCGTTCCGTTCGTGATCTCGAGCTGCGCGCTGTTTGTCGCCGGCGGCTATTTCGGCTGGCGCTTCGCCTTCCCGATCGCGTTCCGCTACCTGCTCGGCTTCAGCGGCCCGGTCGGCGGCGCGGACTTCCAGGTCATGCCCACGGTCATGATCGGCGACTATATCGAGCTCGTGACGCAGATGCTGCTCGCCTTCGGATCGGTGTTCGAGCTGCCGATCGTGGTGTTTTTCCTGTCCGTCGCCGGCATCGTCAACCACACGCACCTGATCAAGTTCGGGCGCTACTTCATCGTGATCGCCTTCACCGTCTCGGCGATCCTCACGCCGCCGGACATCACGAGCCAGTTCATGCTCGCCGTGCCGCTGTGCGTGCTCTACGTCATCTCCATCGGCATCGCGTACATCTTCGGCAAGAAGCCCGCGAAGGCCTGATCGGGGGTGCCGGTCCGGCGCGGTATCCCGCGGTCAGGGGCACTTCGGAATGCCCGGATTCACGCCAGCGTCGCCGTTGTCCGCGAGCACGCACAGACCGGCGTGTTGCGCGAATTGTTGGATCTGCTGCTCGTTCGTCGAGCTGCCCCACGGCGTGCAGACCCAGCCGGGCCCGCAATCCGGATCGCAGTCACAGAACGTCGCGCAGTAGCCGACGTCGCCCGCGCCCTCGCTCGTGTCCTCCACGAACAGGCACGCGGCAGCCTGTGGCGAGGCTGGTGTCGGATCCGATCCACACGCGCCGGTGATCCCCAGCGACCCGATGGTGCAGTGCCCGGAGCACGTGCCCACGGTCGGATCGCCGGTGCCGACGTCCACGCACAGGCCGACGCAGGGATCGTTGGCCGCCTGGGGATTGCACGCCGAGCCCATCGGCAAGCCCTTCCGCGGCGTGCTCGCGCAGCGCCCGGTCCGGAGATCGCACGAGAGGCCCCCGCCGCAGTCCGCGTCCGCGTTGCACGTCGGCACGCACACCTGCGTATCGGGAGCCGTCCCGCCCGCACCCGGGCGACTGGCGCAGGCCACCTCGAGACGGCCGAAGCACTTCGCCGGATCGAGCGCGGACGAGGCGCCGCCCCAGGTGCACGCCTGGTAGCAGAACCCCTTGCCGGTGCTGCCCACGTCGCAAATGGCGCCGGACGTGATCAAGGTGCACTCCGCGTCCGACGCGCACGACGCGGTGCAGTAGCCTTTCGCCGCGCCCTCGCCGTCGAGCAAGCCCGACGTGGCGCCGACACAGGTCAGTCCGTTGCATTCCGCCGCGCTCGTGCACGCGCGGCCGAGACGCGAGCTCCCGCCGCCGGACCCCCCGCTGCCTCCCGACGCGCTCGTGCCGCCGTAGCCGCCGGTCGCGCCGGTCCCGCCGTATGCACCGGTCCCGCCGTATGCGCCGGTCCCGCCGCTGCCGCCAGTCGCGCCAGTGCCGCCGTACGCGCCGGTCCCGCCCACGCCAACCGATCCGCCGAGCGCGCCGCTACCTCCGCTACCCGACGCAGCGCCGGCACCGGACACCTTGCCGCCACACGACGCGACCAGCGCGATCGCGGCCAGCGCCGCCACGGCGCCACCTATCGCGATTCGAACTCTCACGCGCCCCACTCCATGAGACAGGATACGCCCGACGCGCTGCGGCGGCACTGGCGATCGCATGGTGCAGCGCGACGGATCTAGCTGTCGGGGTCGCGCTCGGACCGACCGCGCACAACGGTCACATCCGGGTAGGTCGCGAGCCCGGCGGCCCCGCTCGAGCTCCGCCACAGATTCAAGGGCTTGCGGGAAACCGGACGATGGCGATTGGTCCGCCGTGCGTCCCCTCTCGAGCCCACGTGGGGGCGGAAGAAAGTCGTCACCGACGAAAGACAAACCTCCGGCAGGGCAGCATGACGAAACGCGGGCTGGAGACATCGAGGAACGACACCGTGCGGTGACACTTTCACGGAGCAGCTCAGGGGTGGCATTTTCACTTTGCTCTGATCTGACAAACCTCGATTTCGTGCTTGACGCGTTTGGCGGCCACCGTGGCCCGTCGAACGCCGGTCGCCGCCAGAATGCGTCGCAGTCGACGCTGTCGACCCACACGCGCGCGCCGCGCGAAGCGGGCGACGCGAAACGCGTTCCGGCATGCGCTCGCGCGCCAGAACGTCACTCGGGAGGCTGCGAAGCGCGCCCACGACGAGCTCGTCCGCATCGCGGGGGAGCGCGCGGTGCTGGACCACGACGAGGGGCGCTGGCTCTTGATCGCGCGAGGCGCGCGCGTGCACGAGCGGTTCGGCTTCGCGGCGTTCGCCGAGTACGTCGAGCGCGTGCTCGGCTATGGGCCGCGGGTGACGGAGGAGAAGCTCCGCGTCGCCGAGGCGCTGCAGCGACTGCCCGTGCTCGCGGCGGCGCTCGCCGCCGGCGATCTCTCGTGGTCGGCGGTTCGCGAGCTGACGCGTGTCGCCGTCGGGGAGACCGAGCGCGACTGGCTGGCCGCGGCGAAGTCGCGCACCGTGCGCGAGGTCGAGCGGCTGGTGAGCGGGCGCAGGCCCGGTGACAAGCCGGCGGATGCGGTGCGTCCGGAAGCGCGCCGGCACACGCTGCGCTTCGACGTCGCCGCGGAGACGTTCGCGACCTTCCGCGAAGCGATGGTGAAGCTGCGTCGTGATAGCGACGGATCGCTGGATGACGACACGGCGTTGCTGCTGATGGCCCGCGCCGTGCTTGGCGGCCCGACCGACGCCGGCCGCGCGAGCTACCAGATCGCCATGACCGTGTGCGAGCGCTGTGACGCTGGCACCCAGCAGGGCAAGGGCGAAGCCATCGCCGTCGAAGCCGGGATTGTCGAGATGGCCGGGTGCGACGCCCAGCACCTCCACGACGGCAAGCGAGCGACACAGACGATTCCGCCGGCGACGCGTCGCGCGGTGATGCGCCGCGACGGCGGGCGCTGTCAGGTGCCCGGCTGCTGCAACGCGGTCTTCGTCGACATCCACCACGTGCGTCCGCGCGCCGACGGCGGCAGCCACGATCCGGAATTGCTCCTGGTTCTCTGTGGTGCGCACCATCGCGCGCTGCATCGCGGTCGCTTCACCATCGAAGGACGTGCGTCGACCGGCTTCGTCTTCCGCCACGCCGACGGATCGCCCTACGGGCAGGTCGCGTCGCGGTCGCCGACCGACAACGCGGCGCGGGCGCTCTCGGCGCTGCGCGGGCTTGGCTTCAAGCGGGGGGAAGCGGCGCGGGCGATCGCGAACGCCCACGTGAGGGCCGGCAGCAGCGTCGAGCAGGTCCTGCGCGCGTCGCTCGCCGAGCTGCCGGCGCGCGCGCTTCGCGTGAGGGACAGCGCACGGCCGAGCTACACGGTCGGCTCCGTCCCCGATGCCGCCGGCGAGCCCGCGCGCGCACGACCGAGGCCAGCTCGCTCCGCTCCGCGATGCCGGCTCAGACTCCAGCCCGGCGGCGACGGCTTGGACGAACTCTGGCGCACCGTCCAGCTCGAATCCATCCGCACGGCGTGCCCGGCGCCCTCGCCGCGTTGCCGACGGCCTTGCCGGCGAGCGTGAGCTCCACCACGATCCATAGCGATATGAAGCTCGTGATGCTGTCCGCGGTGGTCGTCGCGCTGGCCGGCTGCCGGCGCGGGCGCGCCGGGCGCGCCGTGCAAGCGCGGCATCGCCACCAACACCGTGCCCGCCGCCGCCGCGGGCATCGCGTGGTGGCACAACTGGTCCACCAGGGGCAACGCGCCGGGCATCGAGTTCGTGCCGATGGTGTGGGGGCAACGGCTCGATCGGCGATGCGCTGGCGGCGAGCGCGCATTTCGTGCTCGGCTTCAACGAACCGGACTTCAAGGCGCAGTCGAACCTCACGCCGTCCGAGGCCGCGGCGTCTGGCCCCAGCTCGAGGCCAAGGCGAAAGCCGCCGGCATCCCCGTCACCTCGCCCGCGATGAACTTCTGCGGCAGCCAGGCCGATCCCTCGCGCTGCAGCGACCCGGCGATCACCGATCCGTACACGTGGCTCAAGGACTTCTTCGCGGCGTGTCCGGGCTGCGAGGTCGATGCCGTCGCGGTGCACTGGTACAACTGCGACCTGCCGTCGCTGGAAGCGTACATCGAGGGCAACGCCTCGCTCGAAGGCTTCGTGCAGTTCGGCAAACCGATCTGGCTCACCGAGTTCTCGTGCGACGGCGCGCACTCCGTCGCCGACAACGAGGCGTCCATGAAGGCGGCGGTGCCCTACCCGCCCTCGGCAATGTGTGCGCCGGCCTGCCGCAGAGCTGCCCCTGAACGCCGGTCCGACGCGCCCGCGCCGCGGGATTCCGCGCCGCCCCGGCAGCCTCACCCTTCCCGGGCGTACGGCTCGCCGCGCAGGATGGTGAAGGCGCGATAGATCTGCTCGAAAAGCACGACGCGCGCCAGGCGGTGCGGCAACGTCATGCTCGACAGGCTGAGCTGCATGTCGGCCCGGCGCGAGACCCCCGCGGGGATGCCTTCCGCGCCGCCGATCACGAACGCGACCACGCCCTTGCCGTGCGCGGTCCAGCGCTCGAGGGCGCGCGCGAACGCTTCGCTCGACAGCGCCTTGCCGCCGACCTCGAGCGCGACGACGAGCGCGTCGGCGGGCACGGCGCGCTCGAGCGCCACGTCGTCTTTCACTTCGAGCTCCTCGCAGCGCGCGTAGCGCCCGATGCGCGCGAGGTAGTCGTCGGCGACGGCGCGGAGCGGGCGCTCCTTGATGCGACCGACGGCGACGACGACGAGCTTCACGACGTGGGAATTCTTCGCACGCGCTCAGGGCGCGTCGTCAGGCACCGGGATGCGACGCGCGTCCATCCACAGGCCGTCGAGATCGTACACGCCGCGAGTGTCCTCGGCGAACACGTGGACGACCACGTCGACGAAGTCGATCAACACCCACTGCGCGGCGGGCAGCCCCTCCACGGATATGGCGTGGGTGCCGTCCTTGCCCAGTACGTCGTCGACGGAGTCGGCGATCGCAGCCACGTGACGATCGCTCTGCCCGGTCATGAGCACCAGGTAGTCCGCGTAGTCGACCTTGCCGGTCACGTCGATGATCTCGACGCCGGTCGCCTTCTTGTCGAGGCCGGCCTTGGCGGCGAGCAAGGCGACCGCCTGGGCGCGTGTCGTGTCGGGGCGGGAGGGGCCGGCGCCGGTTTCGGCGCGTGGCGGACGTGCGGTGGGGCGCTTGGGTTTCTTCAGCTTCACTTGGGCTTCAGCTTCTTGTGTGACCATCGCCGAGAACGATCCATTTCTCGGTGGTGAGACTCTCGAGGCCCATCGGGCCGTAGGCGTGGAGCTTGCTCGTGGAGATGCCGATCTCGGCGCCGAGGCCGAGCTCCGAGCCGTCGTTGAAGCGCGTGGACGCGTTCACGAGCACGCAGCTCGCGTCCACCTCGCGCAGCCAGCGCTGGGCGTGCGCGTAGCTCGGCGTGCAGATCGCTTCGCTATGATTCGAGCCGTAGCGCTCCACGTGGGCGAGCGCGGCGTCGAGATCGTCGACCACGCGCACGGCGATGATCAGGTCGAGGAACTCCGCGCCGAAGTCGTCGTCGCGCGCCGGGCGCGCCGTGGGCACGAGCTCCACGGTGCGTGGGCAGCCGCGGAGCTCCACGCCGGCAGCGGACAGCGCCTCGGCGACCGGCGGCAGCAGCGCGGCCGCGTCGGCGGCGTGCACGAGCAGGCACTCGAGCGCGTTGCACACGCCGGGGCGCTGCACCTTGCCGTTGAGCGCGAGCGCGACGGCCATCGCCGGATCGCAGCCCTGGTCGAGGAACAAGTGGCACACGCCCTTGTAGTGCTTGATCACGGGCACCCGCGCGTTCTCGGCGACGAAGCGGATCAGCCCCTCGCCGCCGCGCGGGATCGCCAGATCGACGAGGTCCGTCAGCCCGAGCAGCTCGCGCGTGCTCTCGCGATCGGTCGCCGGCACAATCTGCACCGCGTCGGGCGGCAGCCCGGCCTCGGAGAGCGCGGCGCGGATCACCTCGCCCAGCGCGGCGTTGGTGTGCTGCGCTTCCTTGCCGCCGCGGAGCAGGACCGCGTTGCCCGACTTGAGGCACAGCGCCGCCGCGTCCACCGTGACGTTCGGCCGCGACTCGTAGATCATCGCGATCAGGCCGAGCGGCAGCCGCTCGCGCCCGACCAGCAGCCCGTTCTCCAAGCGGTGCATCTCGCGCCGGCTACCCACGGGATCCACCAGCGTCATCACGTGCTCGACGCCGCGCGCGGTGGACTCGACCACCTTGGGGCCCATGCCCAGGCGATCGATCATGGCCGACGACAGACCGGCTTCCCTCGCCTGGGCGACGTCCCGGGCGTTGGCGTCGCCGATGGCGGCGACGCTGGCGCGCAGCTTCGCCGCCAGCGCCCGGAGCGCGGCGTCCTTCCGACGACTCCCGAGCTTGGCGAGGATGCGCGACGCGCGCTTGCCGTCTTCGGCCAGGCCGCGGACCGCGCTCAAACGCGAAGCCTCGTCTCGGGAGTCACCAACGCGGGATAGCGTAGATCAGGGCGCCGCGCCCGGCTACCGCGCCGGCCCGGCGTCGGAGGCGGCCCCGGCGTCGCGGGCGGTCGCGCCATCCCCGGCTTCACCGGCGTCTGCCGCGACGTCCGCTGGGGACTCGTCGGCCGCCGGCTCCTCGGCCAGTGGATTGGCTCCGGCCTCGGGGGCCGCCGCCTCCCACGGCGGCAAGACCGGACGCTCGTACTCCGGCGGCGGGCCGACCGGGCGCCCCGCGTGGCCCGGACACGCCTCGAGCGCCGCCGCGAGCACGGCCGGCCACGGCGAGGGACCGCCTCACAGCGGGACTCCGCCGTTGTCTTGCAGGCCCGGCGCGGCCGGCGGCGCGGGCGTCCCCCCGGAAGAGTCGGGCTCCGGCTCGGGAGCGTGCGAGCGCGGCTCGGTGGAACCGCGGCGTCGTGATGACGCGGCTCGCGGCGCGCGCGCCCAGGGCGTTGGGCGGCGCCGTGGGCAAGCCCGCGCTCGACACCGGCGGCGGCGGATCCACGTGCCCGCTCGAGCAGGCGCCGAGCACCAGCGCCGCGATCGCCGCCACGCCGATCCGCATCAGACCCAGCGCTCCTCGTCCACGGCGCGGAGCGTCTGCTCGATGTCGAAGCGCGGCTCGTAGCCGAGCACCTGACGCGCTCGCGTGTCGTCGACCATGCAGACGTAGCGGATGAAGTCGAGCTCGGGCGCCGGGAACGACGTCATGCGCCAGCGCCACATGCGCTCGACGCCGAGCTTGGCGATGCTGAACGGCAGCGGCAGCGACGCGCGTCCCAGGACCCGCAGCGCCTGCGAGAGCGGCACGGGCGGCGGGCCGCCGATGTTGAAGATGCCGCGCACGCCGGGCGCGAGCGCGAGGCGGATCGCGTCCACCAGATCGTCCTGGTGCACCGCCTGGATCATCGGGTCGAAGCCCATCAACGTCGGCACGACCTGGAGCCGCAGGTAGTTGCTGGGCGCGTTCTTCACCGTGCCCAGGATGTGGGTCGGCCGCAAGATCACCGTCTCCGTCCGCGGGTACTTCCAGAAGAACGACTGCGCCAGCATGTCCAGCGTGACCAGATCGCGCATGTCGCTGAAGGCGCCGGCGCCGAGCAGCGGCGCCTCCTCGGTCAAGAACTGCGGATTGTCCGGACGCGGGCCGTACACGTTCGCGCTCGACACCAGCACGAGCTTCGGGACGTCGTAGTCGCGCACGTACTCCAGCAGCTTCTGGAAACCTGCCACGTTCCAGCTGTGGTGCTCCTCGCTGTTGCCGCGAGGGTTGTGCATCACGCCGAGGTGGACGAGCGCGCCCACGTCGGGACGCCGGAAGGTGTCCCGGGCCTTCTTGCGCCGGATGTCGATCGGCAGATGCTCGATGTCCTTCGGCCGATCAGCGAACTCGCGACGATCGAGGCCGATCACCGTGCGCTCGCGGTGGAGCTGGCGCGCCAGGCGGCGGCCGAGCCGACCGACGATGCCGGTGACCACGACCGCGCCCGTCGCGATGCGGCTTCGCGGCGTCCTCGGGCAGCACGTCCGGCGACGCGCCGCGCGCGCCGGCGGCGCGTCGGCCCTTCGCGCCGTTCAGGCCGTGCGGGTGGAAGCGAGCTCGACGACATCAGAAGAAGATCCCCTTCCGCTCCTTGAGCCCGCGGTTCAGCATGCTCTGGATCGTCTGCTTGACGACCCACACCTTCTCCTCGACGACCGCGTCGTCGTCGTCCGGATCGCCCTCGAACCGCATGGGCTCGCCGAAATAGAGCCGATACTTCGCCGGCAACGGCATTTGACCGCCGGGCACGAACAGCTGAGGCATCACCGGGAACACGGGCATGCCCAGGGCGCGCGCCGCCCATCTCAGGTTGCCGACGTTGATGTACTGCTCCTCGGCGCCGATCACGGCCACCGGCACGATCGGCGCGCGCGTCTCGATCGCCAGGCGCATGAAGCCGAGCCCGAACTCCTCGAGCTGGTAGCGGCGATTGAACGGCTTGCTGATGCCGCGCGTGCCCTCCGGGAATACCAGCAGCACCTCGCCGCTCTCGAGCAAGCGCCGCGCGTTCTCCGGCACGCCCACCACCTGGCCGACGCGGTTGAAGAACGTCGACACGAACGGCAGCGTCTGCGCCCACTTCTCGACCATGGCGCGGATCATCCGCGGCGGCTCGGCGTCGAGGAACATGGCCGTGCCGATGATCGCGCCGTCGAGGGGCACCTGCCCGGAGTGGTTCGCGATCAAGAGCACGCGCCCCTGGGGCACGTTCTCGAGCCCGTGCACCTCGGTGCGGAACCACATGCGATGGAAGAACGCGCACACCAGGATCGCGTACTTGGCGGTGTCCGGATCCAGGCCGAACGGGTCGCCCCCGCTGCCCGCGTAGCGCTCCCGCAGCCGCCGCACGCGGTCGTCGAAGTCCGGCCCCACCAGCCTGATCGCGGCGTCGTCGGCGGTCCGGCGCGCACCGGCGAACAGCCGCTGCGCGAACGGGATCACGTCGTTTGCCGCGACGTCGGTCAAGCGCGCCAGCGCCGTGCGGCTGTCCATCGGGCCGACTGTAACAGCCTGCCGTCGTTTCGGCAGGCCTTGACGAAAGCGGGCCCGGAAACCGACGATGCCGCGGTGATCGTCCCCGAAGCGCTACGGCCCGGCGATCGCGTCCGCGTCGTGGCGCCGTCCGGGCCGTTCGACCGGGCGCTGCTCCTACGGGGCGTGGGCTTTCTCGCGCGCCGCTATCGCGTGGAGCTCGAGCCGGGGCTGTTCTGCCGCGACGGGTTCCTGGCGGGGCCGGACCGGCGACGGCGCGACGAGCTGGGCCGCGCGCTCGACGACCCGGGCGTGCGCGCCATGATCGCGGCGCGCGGCGGCTACGGACTGACCCGCATCGCGCACCAGATCGACTTCACGCGGCTCAGGGACGAGCCGCGCTGGATCGTCGGCTTCTCCGACGTGACCGTCCTGCACGTCGAAGCCAGCCGCTGGGGCGTGGCGTCACTGCACGCGCACAACGCGGCGGGGCTCGGCCGCGGCGACGCCGTGGCGCGGCAGCGTTGGATCGACGCGCTGGAGCACCCCACCGCGCCGACGGCGGCACACGGGGCTCGCCTGCTGGAGCCCCGGCCGCGCGACGGGCCCGCTGTGCGGCGGCAACCTGACGATGCTCCACACCTGCGCCGCCGCGGGTCGCCTGTTCCTGCCCGCGGGCGGCGTGCTCGCGATCGAGGATGTGACCGAGAGCTCCTACCGCCTCGACCGGATGCTGACGGCGCTGGCGGTCGCCGGCCACCTGGATCGAATCGCCGGCGTGGTGCTCGGCGACTTGACGAGCTGCCCCGCCGGTCCCTTCGGCGTCCCGCGCGGAGGCAGCGGTCCGCGCGCGCCTCGTCGAGCTCGGCGTGCCGGTCGCGGCCGGCCTTCGCTTCGGTCACGACCGCTGGAACGAGCCGCTACACCTGGGGCTCACGGCGGAGCTCGACGCCAGCGCGCGGCACGCTGGTCGTCGGCGTGTAGCGCTATTCCTCGATCAGCTCGTCCTCGTCGACAATCAGCTCGTCCTCGTCGACGTCCTCCACGCCGGACGCCGGCGGCTCGCTCGGAGGCGGCGCGGCGTGCCGCGACGACGGCGGCGGCGGCGGCACCGACCGCATCGTCGGAGGCGGCGGTGGGGGCGGCGGCGGCGCCGAGAGCGGTGGCGGCGGCGCGCTGCTGGGATACGCGGGCGGCGCCGAGACGGTCGTCTCGTCGTCCGCCTGGAACGACAGGTCGGGGCGCGCCGGCTTCAGATCGGCCAGCAGACGCTGGGCCTCCTCGACCGGGCCGTCCGACGTCGGCACGCCCGGCGGAACCGTGGGCATGTCTTCGTCGTCTGCGTCGTCGGCTTCGCCCGCGCCGTTGCCCGCCGCGGCGGGTTCCGGCGCGGGTTCATCCTCCGCGTCCGCCGCGCCGTTGGTCGGCTCCGACGCGGGAGCGGGCTCCGACGCGGGCGCGCTCGGCTTCGGCCTCGGCCGGCGCCGAGCGCGCCGGAGCGGGCGGCGGCGGCGGCTCGCTCCGCTTCTTGAGCATGTTGGACTTCGCGCGGTCGAGGCCCTCGGTGGCCTCGGGATCGCCGGACTTCATGCGCAGCACGCGACGCCACGCGTCCGCCGCCTCGCGCGGATCGCCGAGTCGTTCCTCCCACAGCCGCGCGACCTTGCGCGCGAGCTCGGCGCGAGCGCCCTGATCCTTGCCGCGAAGGATCTGGTCTTCGTACAGCTGGACCATCCCGCGCCAGTCGGCGAGATCCGTGTAGAGCACCGACAGCTGATCCATGACGTCGGTGTCCGACGGCGATAGATCGTGGAGCCGCTTGAGATCGCCGGCGGCGCCCGGCTTGTCGTCCAGGCGGTCGCGCCGGAGCGTGGCGCGACGCGCCAGCAGCTTGCGCACGAGCGGCCCGTCGAACACCTCTTCCAGGGCGCGCCCGAGCACCGTCTCCACGCGCCGCGGATCGCCGACCTCGTCGGCGAGCCGCTCGAGCGCGTCGAGCCCCTCGTCGTCGACGTGGGTCACCAGCGCGTCGCCGAGCCAACGGAACGCCTTGTCGGTGTCGTCGAGATCACGGAACGCGAGCAGCGCGGCGCGCTGCAGCAGCGCGCTGCGCGTGCGCCCGCCGTCGCGCGAGCCCTGTCCGCCAGCCGCGAGCGACTCGGCGAGCGTGGCGCGGAGCTTCGTCTCTCCGCGAGCGCTGTCGGCTTCGCGCGCGATGTCCTCGAGGACGGTCAGCGTGTCTTCCTGCACGCCGCCGCCGAGCGCGAGATCGAAGAACGCGCGCGTGCGATCGAGCGCGTCGTTCTCCGCGGCGATCTGCGCGGCCCGGGCCAGGGCCTTCAAGCGGTCGGCCGGTGCCTTGCAGCGCGTCACCTGCCGCTCGTACAGATCGATGATGTGCCCGGGCGCCTTCGCGATCTTCGCGACGCGCGCGAGCAGCGGCTCGACGTCCTCCGGCGCGACGCTGGTCAGCGCCTGCTCGCCGTGCTGGATCGCCTCCTCGGGCTCGACGCCCGCTTCGACGAGCACCTCCGCCTGGCGCACCAGCTCTTCGGCGCGGGCCGGACCGCTCAGATCCTGCACCAGCAGATCGTGCGCGACGCCCAGCGCGTCGATGTCCTTGAGCTTGACGGCGATCTCCTCGAGGCGCCCGGCGAGCTCGGCGTCGGCCCCGCGGGTGCGCGCGAGCTCCTTGGCGACGCCGGCGGCGTCCGCGTCGCGCCCCACCTCCACGAAGCGATCGAAGGCGCCGCGCAAGGCCTCGTGCCGCGCCGGACCGACAGCAGCCTCCAGGTACCACTCGACCAGCTTGGTCGCGACGATGCCCTTCCAGCCGAGCTCGTCGCCGAGCTTGACGTAGTCCTTGCGGCAATCCTCGTCGCCGCCGTCGGCGATCTCCATCAGCGCCGCCAGCGCCTCGTCGCCCTTGCCGACCTTCTCGTTCAGGATCGCCGCGAGCCGGCGCGTCATCCGGCCGACCTCCGCGTCGTCGCCTTCGACCTCGATCAGCGCCGCCATGTGCGACGCCACGCGCGGCCAGTCCTCCACCGCCTGGGCGAGATCGCACAAGCGCTGGAGCGCATCGAAGTCCTCCTCGTCGAGCTCGCGCACGATGTCGAGGATGCGGATCGCCGATCGCTTGTCGTCGAGCGGCCCCTCGTACAGGCCCGACAGGCGCAGCGCGATGTCGAGCTTCGCGTCCGCGTCCCCGGAGACCTTCAGGTGGCGCTCGAGCGCATCCGCGGTGCCCTTCGGATCGCCGCGCTTCTCGTGCAGATCGGCGATCGCGGAGAGCGCCTGCTCGGACTTCGGATCGAGCTCTTTCAGGACCTGCTCGTAGCGCTCGATCGCGCCCTCCGCGTCGTCGAGGCCCTCGGAGACGAGGCGCGCCTCGCGCATCAGGATCTCGGCCTTGGCCGCGCGATCGCTGGTCGCCTTGCTCAGGCGATGCAGGTAGTCCACCGCCTCGCCCGGTTCGCCGCGCTCTTCGGCGTCGGCGGCCAGCTGCGAGAGCGCGTCGGCGTCGTCGCCCTCGGCCAGGATCTGGAGCAGGCACTCCCGCGCGGCGTCGGCGTTGCCGATGGTCTCGCGCTGGATCGTCGCGGCGCGCTTGCGCAGCCCGACGCGGACCGCCTTGTCCGTGAGCTTGTCCGCGCGACGCATCAGGAACGCCGCCATGTCCTCGTTGCGACCGGAGCTGGTGTAGCGATCCTCGAGCGCGCCCGCGTACTCGTCGTTCACCGGATCGAGATCGGTCGCCTGCTCGAGGCGCAGGACCGCGCTCGACTCGTCGCCTGCGCGCGTCAGGTAGGTCGACTCGGTCGCGTACAGGACAGCCTGGTCCTTGGGGCGCGTGCCGAGCTGCGCGCGCTCGTCCACCGCCGTCGCCGCCTGGTCCCACGCTTCCGCCTGGACGAAGCAGCGCTCGGCTGCCTCCCACATGGCTGCGTCCTTGGTGACCGCGGCGCCCTCGGCGAACGCGTCGCCGGCCGGGAGCATCTCGCCGGCCGCCTCGCGGATCTCGCCGAGCTTCTTGTACAGCTGCCCGCGCGCGCGCTCGTCGGAGATGCCGGCGATGTTGTCGGCGATCACCTGCGCGGCCAGATCGAGGCGTTGCCCCTTCTCGAAGTGGCGGACGGCGGTCGTGAGCGCGGACTCGTCGTCCGGCGCGAGCCCGGCGATGCGCGCCCAGGCCTCGCCCGTCGCGACCGGATCCTTGCGCTTCTGCTCGTGGATCTTCGCGAGGTTCTTCTCGAGCGCGATGCGCGCCTCGATGTCCGTCGTCTGCTCGGCTTCCTGCTCGAGCAGCGTCGCGAGATCGTCCCACTGCCCCGCGCGCTCCAGCAGCCGCCGCAGCTGGTTGCGCGGTCCCTCGTCGCCGCGGTCGAGCGCGACGAGCTGTTTCCACGCGCCGATCGCCGTCTCGAGATCGCGCAGCTGCGTCTCGCACAGGCCGGCGATCTCGCGCAGCCAACCCTTGCGCGCGTCGCTGTCGACGCCGGGCGCGCGCGTGGCGTTCAGCAGCATGTCGCGCAGCTCGGCGTACTTGCGCGTCTGGCGCAGGTAGCCTTCGAGGAAACCGACGGCCTCGTGGTTCGCCGGATCGATCGCGACCACTTCCTGGTACTTGGTCGCGGCCTCCGTCTTCTTGCCCTTGCGCGCCAGCGCGTCGGCCATGTCGAGCAGCGCGCGGGCGCGCTCGGGGTTCGGCGCGCCGGCGGCCGGCGCGAGCGCTTCGAGCATCGACTCGTCGGCGCCTTCGCCCTGCATCGCCTGACCGACGAGCTCGCGCGCCTCGGCGGCGAGCGCACCTTGGGGATTGGCCTTCAGATACGCGGCGGCGCGCGGCGCCACCTCCGCGTCGCGGCCGAGCTGGCCGCCGTAGTACATGGCGAGCTGCACGGCGCGGTCGTTGGCCGGCTCCACATCGAGCGCGCACACCGAGTACGAGTAGCCGTGCTCGCCCTGGAACTCCTCGGCGAGCTCGATGAACAGCTGCGCGGCCTCGGCGCGTTCGCTCTCGTGCACCTGCTCGCCGCTCTGCACGCGCTCGAGCACCGCGCTCGCGAGCAGCTGCTTGAGCCCGGCGTCGGCACCGCCCTCGATCGATCGCGCGGCGCGCAGCGCCTCGGTGGCGCCGGCGAGATCGCGCGCGTTGCGGCGCACCTCGGCCTCGTCCTGGTAGAGCGCGATCTGTCGCTCGGGATCGCCGACGAGCGCTTGCTCCATGGCGAAGAACGGGATCGCGTCGGCCCATTGGCCGGCGCCCTTGTACAGCTCGCGAACGGCGTAGATCGCGTACTGGCTCGAGGGGTCGTACTCGACCGCGCGGCGATAGTTGTCGATCGCCTTCTTCGTCTGCGACAGCGGCGCGTCGGCCCACAAGCGACCGAGCTCCTCGTGGATGCCGGCGACGTGCGCGCGCATCTCCGGATCTTGTTGCGCGAGCGGCGCCAGCGCCTTGGCGCGACGTTCGAGCAGCGCGGCCAGCGCCTTGCTGTCGCCCTTCTCGCGGTACAGCTCGGCGAGGCGCTCGGCCGGCGTGGGTTGCGTGGGGTCGCGGTCGATCGCGATCATCAACGCCCGGGCGGCGCGATGCGCGTCACCGAGCGTCGTCGACCAGACGTTCGCGGCCTCGGTCAGCCAGTGGCTTGCGAACGCCGGATCGCTTGTCGCGGTCCCGACCTTCTCGAGCAGCATCGCGTACGACCGCGGGTCGCTCTGCCCCGCATGGTGTGCGTACGTGATCGCTTCCTGGTCATGCGGATTGTGGACCAGACGCTGAACCAGCGCGTCCATCTCGCGGGGATCCATCTCGCCGGCGACGCTATCACGCGCCATATCCGAGCCGCAACGCGGGTTTAGCGGTTCATTCGAGGTCGGATCCGCTGGAAAATTCCGCTCACTATGCCCTGCGAACGCGAGCTTGCGACGCCTACTCGAAGCGCCCGTAGCGGTCGCCGGCCTGGCGCTTGAGCGGTAGCGCGTCCGGTCCCGTCGTGCGCGACCGCGGCGCCGCGTTTCGACCCGGGATCGGCGTTTTCCCCGGCGCTGCCGCGTCCGCGTCGACCGACGCGGAGGGTGCCGGTGCGTCCACGGGCGCGGCAGCGGCGGCACTCGCTGTCAAGGCCGACGGCATGCGCGCGCCGGCCTGGAGCGCCGCCGAGCCGACCTGGGGGGATGCCGGTGCGGCGCGGAAGCCCCGCGTGACCGCCGTCACGGCGAGCGCGCCCACGGCCACGACGGCCACGGCGATGGCCAGCGCGCGCCGGCGGCCGCCCGGCGCGGAGACCGCGCCGCTGTCCGGCCCGGACCACGTGGCCGCGTGGGACCCGGTGCTCGCGTCGGCGTCGCGCGCGAGCGCGGCGCCGAGCTCGGCGATCAGCGCCTCCGCGCTCGCGGGGCGATCCTCCGGGCGCTTCGCGAGCGTGCGCCGGACGACGCGCTCGAGCGCCGGCGGCACGCGCGCGTCGGGGGCCGCGCTCGAGAACGGCGGCGGGTCGTCCTTGATGTGGCGCGCCATCACCACCACCGCGTCGTCGTCGACGAACGGCGGCCGCCCGGCGAGCATCTGGTACAGGATGACGCCGAGCGAATACAGATCGCTGCGCGCGTCGAGGTCAATGCCCTGCGCTTGCTCCGGCGACATGAAGCGCGGCGTTCCGAACACCGTGCCCGCCTGCGTCTCCAGCTGATCGACGCGCACCTCGTCGCGCAGCAGCTTCGCGATCCCGAAGTCGAGCACCTTGCAGATCTCGCCGCGGCGATCCCCGCCCTCGTCGGGCACCTGCACCAGGAACAGGTTGTCCGGCTTGAGATCGCGGTGGACGATGCCGAGCAGGTGCGCCTCGGCCAGCGACTTCAACGCCTCGCGCGCGACGCGCACGGCGTCGGCCGCGGGCAGACGCTGCACGCGCTTGAGGCGCTGCCCGAGCGTCTCGCCCTCGAGCAGCTCCATGGCTAGGAACCACGCGCCGTCGTCGGCTTCGCCGAAATCGAAGACGGTCACGGTGTGGGGGCTGACCAGCGCGCTGGTGGCGCGCGCCTCGCGCTCGAAGCGCGCGCGGGTCTCGGGATCGTAGGCGCGATCGCGGCGCACGATCTTCAGCGCGACGTCGCGCCCGACCGCTTCCTGACGGGCGCGGTACACCGAGCCCATCGAGCCCGATCCGAGACGCGCGAGCACGGTGAAGCGACCCGCGATCGTCGTGCCGAGCAGCGCGTCGCCCGCCGCCGCCGCGACGTCCCGCGCGGCGATGAAGGCGAGCCCGTGCTCCGGACAGCGCGGCAGCATGCCGGGGCGCGGCGACGACGTCGGCCCGGTCGCGTCGCCCGGGTCGAGCTTGCGGTAGCACGACGGACAGATGCGTCCCTCGAGCGCGCGCGCCGGCGGCAGCGTCGTCTCCGGGTCGGGCCGCGCGCCGGTCACGGCCATGGCCCGGACCGGATCTGTTCAACAGCGCGCACCACGGGCGAGTGTAGCGGATCCGGACGCGCCCGGGGCGCACGAGCCGCGCGGGATCGCGCCATGGCGCTATGGCGCGCCGTCGCCGCCGTCGCCGCAGCCGTCGTCGATCGTGCCGTTGCAGTCGTTGTCGACGCCGTCGCCGCAGGCATCGACCTTGATGCACGCGGTGCACACACCGGTCGCGCAGATCTGTCCCGCGCCGCACGCCGGCGGCCCGATGGCACCCTCGGCGCTGCAGTGCACGCGCTCGGCTTGCGCCGGCACGACCAAGCTGCACGCCGGCGCGCTCAACACCAGCACGACGAGCGCCCGCACGCGCCCGCGCCCGCGCATCAGAAGTGGACTCCCAGCGTCACGACGCCCGGCGCGCCGCGCCACGCCTGCGCCGATTGCGGCGGCGCGGGCGCGCGCAACATGTACAGCGCGCCGGCGCTCGCTCCCGACGCGAGCGCGATCGCGAACGAGATGTCGGCCACGACGGCGAACCCGTGGGCGCGCTCCGCGTCGGCCTGCACGTCGGCGTAGCTGGTCCCGCCGCCAGTCGACGCGTCCGCGGACGGCTCGGTCGCCAGCGCGCGGATGCCGAAGAAGCTGCCGATCGCCGCCGCGACGATCGCCACGCCGCCGGCGCCGATCACCCAGCCGTCCATGCGTCCGTGACGGGACGCCGCATCGGTTTGCCGGTCCGGCGCGGAAGCGCGCGTGGCGCCGCCCTCCACCTCGCGACGCGCGCCCTCGAGACGCCGGACGATCGCCCGCGCGCGGGCGATCTCGTGGCGATCCGTCTCCATGCGCGCGTAGCGCTGGTATTCGGTGATGGCGCGATCGATATCGCCGAGCTTCTCGTAGACGAGCGCGCGGTTGTAGACGAGGTCCTTGCCGTGCGGATCGAGCGCGATCGCCTGATCGAGCTCGGTGATCGCCTCGCGGTACGCGCCGTCCCGGTAGTCGGCGAGCGCGACCCGGAAGTGCTTCGCGGCGAGCTTCACCGCGGCGGCGGTACCGGGGCGCGGCGCGGAGCCGGAGCCGGGACGCGGCGCGGAGCCGCTGGGCGGCTCCGCCGCCGCGCCCCGCGCGACGCACAACACCAGCCCGAGGCCGAGCGCGATCCGCGCGCACCTCGGGGGGCACCGACGCGGCACGGGCGGGGAGATGCGGAGACGCGGCAGGGCCGGCACTATAGCGCGCTCGACCTGCGACGGTGCTGTACTTCGCTTTGAAGCGCGACGGGCCGAGCGCGGCGATGACAACGACCTGGAGCCACACACGGTAGAGCCCGAGCCGGCCTGCATCGTGCGCCGCAGGGCCCGGGATCGGCCTGACGCGCTTCGCGATCCGCTACATGTGCACGCACCACTACTTCTCCATCGATCGTGCGCGTCGCTATCCCGGATCCGCGCCCGCCGTGGACATCGACGAGGGGATCCAGCGAACCGTCGCCGCACGGCGCGCACGCCAGGCGCCGGATGTCCCCGCGAGATCTGGATTCCGCGCCGGACCGGCATCGGCCCTGATTGTCACGCTATTCGACATTGCCGCCGGCTCCCGCTTCGCGCGTAAGCTGGCGGTCGGATGGCACGTTCACCGGTCATGGCTGGCACAAGCTCGTGGGCGATCGTGGGCTCGATGGTGCTGATCGGCGCGTGCGCCGCGACGCCGGCCGCGGCTCCCACCGCCCCCCCCGCGCCGGCCTCCGCGCGGCCCGCGCCGGCACCCGCGCCCGCGCCGCAGACCGGCAAGGGCTGCTCGGTCTGGAGCGGCGGCCCGCTCGGCGACGCGCCGCCGCCGGCAGGCTACGATCCCCATCCGTGCGGCCCGGGCGCCCACTGCGAGTGCGGGGCCCAGGCCGGCTACTCGTGCTCGGGCACGTGCCAGCCGGACTGATCCGCTCCCAAAGACCGGTGCCCTTCGCGTGTCGGAGCGCGGGAGGTAACCGACATGGCTTTCGCCCGGGTATGGGTTTGTTGTTTCGGCGCGGGGCTCGCGCTGTGCGGCTGCGCGTCCTCGTCGACGCCGGCGGCGCCACCGCGGCACGCGCAAGCCGAGCCGGCCAAGAAGCCACCGGATCGCGCTGCCCCGGCGGTCGCAAGCTCCGGCGATCCGGCGAAGGATCTCGCCGAGGCCCGCTCGCTGGAGCAGCAGCAGCTGGGCATCGCCGCGCGCGACGCGCGCTTCGCGACCGACCGGCAGATCGCCATGCTCAAGCGCGCCAAGCTGCTCTACCAGGCGTTCATCGAGCGCGCGAAGGACAACCCGGAGATGAGCGACGCCATGCAACGGAGCCGCGACCGTATCGAAGACATCGACAAGACGATCGATTTCCTGGAGAGCAGCGCGGAAGCCCCGTAGCACGAGCTACTTCAGCGTGAACGGCGGGTGGCTCTTCGCGATCTGGAGCCACGCCGACATGCTGACTTCGCACATCGTCGCATCGTTCTCGTGGGGCGCGCACGTGCGCTCGAGAGCGGCGGTGATGCTGCTTGTGTCCACGCCCCACAGGCGCGCGCAGTGCACCACGCCGCCGAAACACGCCGGATCGACGTCGAAGGCGACCGGGAGATCGGGACGTCCGGGGCACGGCGGGACCACGCGGCCGCCCTTCAACGTCCAGACCTGGTACTCGTCGGCTGGAGTCGCGTTCGAGTCGATCGGATGCGAGGGCGACGCGTAGGCCGGACGCCAGTACGCCCCGGGCTGCGCCGGATCGGGCACCGAAAAGAGGAGCGTCCAGACGCCGCACCTCGGCTCCTGGTCGCGCGTAGCAGTTGAACCACTCCTCCGGAGCCTTCTGCAGCTTCTCGAGCTTCGCGCACAGCCGATCCAGCGCGGGCCGCGGGTGCTCCGCGTCGAGGCCCACCGCTGCAGCCGGATGCGGATGCTCCTCGTCGTTGTCGATGCCAATCCAGAGGCTCGCGCCTGTGGCGAGTGAGTCTCCGCAGCGCTCCTCGTCGTCCTCGTGCGCGGGAACGGTGGGCGCGGGTGGAGGCGCAGGAAGCGCCGCGGACGCGGGCTCGAGCGGGAGCGACGACGCAGCGCTCTCAATCGCAGAACGCGAGCGTCGCGGCGGGGAAGTCGAAGCGCGCGTTCCTGCGGGAAACGAAGCTCATGCCCACGGCGTCGAACACCGGGTACTTGATCGGCACGGCGCTCTCGCACACGGGCCCCACGCAGTAGCTCGCGATCCCGGCGGTGAACGCCGCGCCGTCGGTGCAGCCGTTCACGGTGCAGACCGATGCCGGTGTGGAGCCCGAGATGTCGGCGCTGTGGGCGTCGAAGCTGGCCTGGCCCAGCAACGTGTAGCTCGAGCCAGTGTCCACCGCGACGTCGGTCGGCGGCTGGGAGCCGAGGCTCACGCCAACTGTAGGCGTCCCGTACTCGGTGAAGATCATCGGGACCGAGGGCCCGCTACACGGCGACGAGCCGAGAGCGAAGCCGACACTGGCCCCGCGATCGAAGTCGACGCTGAAGTCCTCGAGCGTGCGCATCCCGATGAAGCCATGGGCATGGTCGCCGGTGGCGGAGCTGAACGGCGTCTCCCACAGGTAGACCGTCTCGTTCTTCAAGCACAGCTCGCCCACGCACAGGTCCACCTGGGCCAGAGTCCGGTCCGCGCCGCCCACCAGCGACGGCGAAAGAACGCTCATCTCCGCGCCGGTGTCGACCAGCAGGCGCACAGCCTTTGCATCCACCCGCGCGTCGATCAGCGCGGAGCCGTCGCCATTGGTGGTGATCGGAACCACGGTGGACGTGCCGCCGCAGAGCTCGCGACCCGCGCCGAGCGATCGACAGGGCGGGTCGCCCATGTCGCCCGAGCAGGCCGGCAGGTAGAGCGCCACGGCAACCGCGCTTGCGACGCGCCGGGAGTTCCTCACCCGCCGAGCCTACGCGATAGTGGCCTGGTGCAGCGAGCGGGCTGCCTGTAGCCTCGTAGCGAGGGAGGTTCTACATGGGCGTAGTCCGATCCGTCGGCGTGGTCGTCGCGTCTGCCTTGCTGTTCGCAAGCGGCTGCTCTTCGAGCGATTCCACCGGATCGAGTGCCCAGGGCGGCGCCAGCGGTAGCAACGCCGGCGGCAACGGCGGCGGCGCAGGCGCGTCGGGTGGACCCGGCGGTGCGAGCGGCTCGGGCGGCGCAGGCGGCGCAGGCGGCGCGGGCGCGGCTCTCGGCATCGCGAGCAAGTACCCGGGGGACGTCGGCATCGCGAACGATCCCGACGTGATCTTCGCCGACGACTTCGAGAGCTATGGCGCCGCGGGCGACCTCCTCACCAAATGGGACAACTTCTTCCAGGCGTCGGGGACCCGCATCGCGACCGGGAGTGGCGACGTGTTCGCGGGCAAGCAGTCGCTCGAGTTCAGCTTGCCGCAGCAGACGGCCGAGCTGTCGAACGGCGTCCAGAAGATCCTGAAGAACGAGCTCGACCTGTTGTATCTGCGCTTCTACGCCAAGTTCGATCCGTCCTTCGCCGTCACCGGAGAATACGCACGCACCTCCGCCGCCGTCGTCAGCGCCGCGATCGTCACCACGTCATCGCGATTCGATGGGCTGCGCCGCTCGAACGTCTCGCCCTTGGGCTTGCGCTCTTCACCACCGATCGAGTTGGGGGCGACGAGCGTCGCAGGAAGGCCGTTTTCCTGGGGCTTGGTTTCCATGGCGCGGAATCTCGCGCTTCGGCGCTGCACGCGCAACGGTGTCGCGACGAAGGTGGGCGAGTGGCGCACAATTTTCGCCAACCAACCCGGAAATTCCCTCCGCACGCCGCCTGCACAGCTGTTCAACGCCCGATGCCGCCTCCGCCGTTCGCGAGCGAGACCGGGCACCTGCGCTGGGCGGCGGGCGCTGCATGGTAGAATCCAGCAACGCAGTCCGACGATCCATCGTCGCGCAGGGCGCCGTCCGGCGATCTTTTCGCTCTCTCCGGGTATCGCGCGGCGGAGATCGTCGGCGGCGAGCTCGTGGACAAGGCGGCGCCGACGTTCGATCATGGCGCGGCGCAGTCCAGGCTGAGTCCGGCCAGCTCACCGCCGTGACGCGTCGGGCTGGCGTTGATTGAGCGTCTCTTCGAGTCCCCGGCCGTCCTCGACTCCGCGGCGTCGTGATCCTGCTGCGGATCACGGATCACCCTAGTGAAACGTGGAGCACGGATTCAAGTACTGCGTGTCGCTCCAAGCGTTGGTGGCGACATCGAATTCCAGGTATGCCACGTCGTGCCCGCATCGATTGAACGCACTCAGCGGAACCGTCACCTGTCCGAGATCGGCGCCACCGCGACTCATCGTGAGGGTGGTTACGTAATCCGCTGGCGTAAGATAGAGGCTGAAAGCACACCCATACCGCGACAGGTCGAACTCGGTCGGGCAGCCCTCATGACCTTCAAACCGACCGGATGTGCCGTCCGAGTACAGCACCAGTCCCGCTGGATCCCCGTTCACCCCGACAATGAGGTTCGGCCACATGTTCGACTCGCACCCCGCTTGGCAAACGGGCTGTACTTGCGCGTCGCGATTGCCGCCATCTTGATCGCGTCCCCCTTGCACCGCGCCTGCGCAACAAGGCACACTAAGGAACAAGCTGATCGCAGTAAAGACGAAGTTCCGCCGTCGTACCACCGCAGCCAGCGTGACACCTGGTGGCGTTGATCTCGAAATGGACGAGCTCGACATTGCCGGCCTCCGAATCGTTGCAGCAATTCTTGAACGGAGCAGAGGGGGTACAGGTGAAGACCGAGCTGCTGCGTCGCCAGCAGGAGCATGCGCCCTCAGCAGCCCCGTCGGGAGCCATTCCCCCATCGCATTCGGACTTGACGACCGGATCAACCGCGAAGTCCGCATCGACTACCAAGCGCGCGGTTCCCTCTTCGGACCACGTTGCCTCGTCCTGGGGCCCACCCCGGTATTCCACTGTCCCCCCACTGGCACGGACCGCTTCGACCTGATGCCCTCTCTCGACACGAACCCACTCGACGTACCCGACACTCTGCCCGGGGAAGACTGGATCGGGCTCGATGGAATAGATGCCATGGTCGGCATTGCTGATAACTACATTCAGCGCGGTGAAGTCGAGATCGCCGGCGCCCGAGGTAAGTAGATCACAGGTTGCCTTTTCCGCAGTTGCGACAGCAACATGAAGAATCCGTCCCTCAGGCGGAGGGGCCGCGTACCCGAACGCGAATGTAGCCTGTCCTGACGCCGTGCGACGAGCTTCCGAGATGAAGTCTGCAGGGGGGGGTTGCGCGTGGTCGCTCCCAGCGCACCCCCCCGCTGACAGAACACTGGCGCCCTGTAGCAGTCGAACCAGCCAACTTCTGTAGCACGGCGCCTTCATCGCCCTACTAGTGGTTTGCCACGGCGGCCGTACATCTGCCAGCTGCAGCCGCACAGAACGCACTGAACCACGGTACTTTGGCCTGGTTGATGGGCGTCCTTGCGCCGGGAACGATGGTAATGGTCGCCGAAGTCAGCGGTCCCGCCGGGCTGGCGTGTGTCGCGCGAAAGCGATCGACACAGGCAGGCTGCACGAGTGTCGTCCGACGACCCGCGTGCGCGCCACCCGGGTCGAACAGCCCGCACTCGAGTGGGAGGCTAGTTCGAGTCTCACCATCTAGCGCAGTAGGCCTGAGTTCGCTGACGCGCGCACCAAGCTCGGCCCGTGAAACAACGTCGGTGCGTAGGCCTGCATCATCATAGGTCGGCCAGTCGATATCAAAGCCTACCACCTTGGCATCCGCCTGATAGACAACGGCCACGATCGAACCGCCACCGATCACAACTTCGCCGTCGACTTCACGCCCGAAGATCGCCGCCCAACCCGAGACAATGTCGGGCCCAGGGACGGACGAGGATGCCGCTTGTCCGCCTTCGTGCTTGTACCTGGACCCGAGATAGACGAGCCGTTCGTTGGAGCCGACCACAACCAAATCGGACAGGTAATTCGCGATGTAGTTGCGCCCCATCGCTTCGACTTGCGTTTCGGTTGGCTGCGGAACGTGCGTTGCCGGCGCAGCGCTATCAAGGACATGGTAGCGTATCCAGTCACCGCCGTCCCTGACGTTGAGCGCCCAATGGGGAGCGAGCAACGTAGCCCCATGGGAATCAGATTTCGTGACGTATGGTTCTTCCGGAGCCACTAGCGCGCCACGGTTTTTCAGCAGCGAAACGATCGAGTCGCCTGAACGCACGGCACCTGCACGCCGCACGTGGAGCGATACCGAACCGAGGCGAAAGCCCCGACTCTCCGACGCAGCGGCGAACTGAGCGCGTGCACTCGATTTCTCGGCCAAAGATTCCGATGCAACAGAGAGCGCCACTCCGGCGGTAAGCGCAACAACTGCAAACTTGAGAGTGTTCATATTGACATGTCTCCAATGTAGTGAAGGGCGCTCAGGTGTCATTCCAGTAGGTCCAGCAGGTCCACCCGATATTCGCGTCGCGAAGGAAGGGGTAGTTGCCATAGCTCTGCCAAGTCATCTGGTCCTTGCGGCTCGAGCAGTTCGTACTGTTTGTGCCCGTTGCGACAACCGCCGTGTCTTGGTCGAAGTACCAGTCAGTATTTCCGTCGTACCATGAATATTCGATCGAATAGCCGTGTTGCAGGTCGTCCGCAAAGTCCTCGCCGGTTTCGTCCGTGGTCAGCCCATCCCAAAGGGTATCGTGGCTGCCTACAGCCATCTTGAGACCACCGCGTAAGACCGAACCCCAGCGCGTTACCAGACCGCCATCGCTAACCTTCAGCGTCTGGCACGAGTAAGTCGCTAGAATCGCGAGTCCGCCGCCCCACCAAGCACTGTCACCGAGACGCATGTTGGACGTGTATGCGAACTGATTTACATCGTACATGGCGTAGATCGACGAATAGGTTTGCGCCCCACCGTGAGTTCCCATGTAGAGCAGATCCACGTCGTCCGGGGCCTTGAGATCGGCTTGATGGTCGCCGTACTGTTCAAGGTAGTACTTCTTGCCCGACAGATTGAAGTAGAAGGCTTCATAGTCGGTATCGTCGAGTTCGTCGTTGAAGTAGTTGCAGCGCTCGTTCATGTAACTGAGCGAGACCTGCCAGCCGCTCTGGTAGTTCTCCTGGCAGTACGTCCCGAAGCGCGCCATGGTCGAAGCCGCCGATTTCTTGCCAATTTGCGGCGATTCAGAGTCTGACGTGGTGTCCGCACCGCCGCACCCCGCAACGACGATCACCTCAAGCAGCGCAAGCAGAGTCAACGCTGAAGCACGCATCGGTCTCTTCATTTTGTCCTCCTTCTACTCAGATTCAGACGAACGACGGTGGGGGAATGCGTGGCCGAGCATCGCTCGTTCCGGAGCCAGTTGTCCTAGACTTCCAGCGCCCAAGATTTCACCTGCCCGCCGTCCCGACGCCACCCGAACCGGGCAGAGGGTACCGTCCGGGGGTGCATGCTCGCACCCTCCGATATCCCTCCCAAGCGGCGAGGATACGCGCGTCATTCCGAGGCGATGGCGTTCCGGTCGAAGTGCAAGCGGAATCCGCATGCGCGAATGGTCTGAATCAGATCTCCCTCCGGGTCGCCCAGCTTCACGCGGAGCGCGCGCATGTGTTTGTCGAGCGCCTTGTCCGGGTCGGCCGTTGGCGCGTCGCCCCACCCCTGGTCGAACAGACGTTCGCGCTCGACCGTGGTGCCGCGATGCGCGTACAGGCACCGCAGCAGACGCCATTCAAGCGGAGTCAGCTCGACAGGTCGTGACTGGACGATAGCGAGCGGCTCGTCGAGGCGCACTTCGAGCGCCGCGTCGCGAAGTGCGTTCCACGCGAGCTGCTCGCGCGACCCGCCGGTGGCCGGGCGCGACGCCGTAGCGCACCTTCGGACGACCGCGGCGATACGAAGGCGGAGCGCTGTTGGATCGAAGGGCTTGCGCACGAAGTCGTCGAAGCCCGCCGCGAACGCGGCACGCTCGTGCTCCGGATCGAGAAGTCGACCCGTCACGAGGATGAGTGCGGACGAATGCCCGAGCGCGCGGATGCGCTGGCCAAGCTCGATGCCGGACAGGTCGTCCAGCACCCCGTCGATCAACACAGCGTCGTAGCGCCGATGCGCCAATCGGCCGAGGGCGGCCGATGCGCTGCGACAGTCGTCCAGGATGACGGGGAACGGTCCGGTCGCTCTGGCGAGCGCCCGCCGCGCCATGCGCGCATATCCCACTTCGTCGTCGACAAGCAGCACGCGGATCAACGTCCGCCCCCATGCTGCCTGCCTGCCTGCCTGCCTGCCTGCGAAGTCCATTCCAACCCCTCGCCGATGGTGTGACCGTACCGATGAACGCCGGAGCTCGCAACAACGACCGTCAGCCACTGAGATTCCACGCGGGACCACCAAACTTCCAATCATCTTGCCGGAAGCTCGTTCCACGCTCGGCGCCGTCACACGCGCCATGATAGAACCCGCGCATGCGCGCGGTAGTTCTCGGTGCGGGTCGGATGGGACGGGCGGCGGCGTGGGATCTTGCACGCCAGCCGGGCATGGAGCGCGTCACGCTCGCCGATCGCGACGCGACGGCGCTCGAGCACGCCGCCAAGCTGGGATCGCATAAGAGTCAGCACGTTGGCGCTGCTCGCGAGAGCGAGGCCTTTCGGCCGAGCGAGCTCGCTGCTGCGCCAGCGTGGTTTGGACGAAGCCGTTCCGCGGCGGCCCCGTCGCGAGTGGCTATGGGGATCTTGCGCCGACGCGGAAGCGTGCGAGGTCTGATCGCGGAGCACGGTGGAGCGCATCTTGCGGGGATCGGCGCGCGCGATCAGCGCGTGCACGTGTGTACGAGGGTGTCAGCCCGGCCGATCGCCACCAACGGGCGGACGTCGGCCACGCCGCGCCGCTCGTGCGGTGCCGCGGGACGAGGTCTTGCGCAACCCGCGAGGGGCTCATGCGGCGACCCCCGCCGCGGCCGGTGGTGCGCGTTCGCGCCGCGCTGTGATTCCGACACGCAGGATGCTTGTGGCGCCACAGCGAGGACAGGGCGCCGGCGCCGCTACTGCGGTGACGGCGTCAGCGTCGACATCGACTGCTCCGGACGGGCTCGCGTCCTGGTGCGTGAGCCCGTCGGCCACGATGTTGCACGGCACAGGTCTGTGCTCGATTCGACAGCGCGCGACCTCGAGTCGTGTCGTAGCGTGGCTCGACGACACGAGCCCGTAGTGGCGGATCTTGACGAAGCCCGGCGGCAGCGCGTGATCGAGGAAGCGTCGCAGAAATTCTTGCGCGTAGTCGATATGAACGCCACTCCAGTCGCAGATGCACGTCACTTCGCGGCCTCGGAGGCAAGATCGACTGGCCGCGATTCTTGCGCGCCGACGTGCGCGCCGCCGGCGGCCCTACGCGAAGCGCCCGCCGAGCTTCATTCGCAGAACGCGAGCGTCGCGGCGGGGAAGTCGAAGCGCGCGTTCCTGCGGGAAACGAAGCTCATGCCCACGGCGTCGAACACCGGGTACTTGATCGGCACGGCGCTCTCGCACACGGGCCCCACGCAGTAGCTCGCGATCCCGGCGGTGAACGCCGCGCCGTCGGTGCAGCCGTTCACGGTGCAGACCGATGCCGGTGTGGAGCCCGAGATGTCGGCACTGTGGGCGTCGAAGCTGGCCTGGCCCAGCAACGTGTAGCTCGAGCCAGTGTCCACCGCGACGTCGGTCGGTGGCTGGGAGCCGAGGCTCACGCCAACTGTAGGCCTCCCGTACTCGGTGAAGATCATCGGGACCGAGGGCCCGCTACACGGCGACGAGCCGAGAGCGAAGCCAACACTGGCCCCGCGGTCGAAGTCGACGCTGAAGTCCTTGAGCGTGCGCATCCCGATGAAGCCGTGGGCATGGTCGCCGGTGGCGGAACTGAACGGCGTCTCCCACAGGTAGACCGTCTCGTTCTTCAAGCACAGCTCGCCCACGCACAGGTCCACCTGGACCAGAGTCCGGTCCGCGCCGCCCACCAGCGACGGCGAAAGAACGCTCATCTCCGCGCCGGTGTCGACCAGAAGACGCACGGCCTTCGCATCGACGCGCGCGTCAATCAGCGCGGAGCCGTCGCCACTGGTGATTGGAACCACGGTGGACGTGCCTCCGCAGAGCTCGCGGCCCCCGCCCAGCGATCGACACGGCGGGTCGCCCATATCTCCCGCGCAGGCCGGCAGATAGAGCGCCACGGTGACCGTGCGCGCGACGCCCCGGAAGTTCGTCACCCGGCGAGCCTACACGATGGTGACCTGGTGAGCAGCACCGGCGGAAGCGCGGGCGGGAGTGGGTCGGGGGCGCACTTCGTGGCGCCGTAGTGGACCCCATGCTCGCCGTCCGGAGCCGGTACACGGAGCCGACTGTGTAGCTCGGCCGTGCGCTGTCCCTCACGTGAAGCACGCGCGCCGGCAGCTCGGCAAACGCCGCGCGCAAGACCTGCTCGACGCTGCTGCCGGCCCTCACGTGGGCGCTCGCGATCGCCCTCGCCGCTTCCCCCTGCTTGAAGCCGAGCCCGCGCAGCGCCGACAAGGCACGCGCGGCGTTGTCGGTTGGCGACCGCGACGCGACCTGCCCGTAGGGCGACCCGTCGGCGTGGCGGAAGATGAAGCCGGTGCACGCGCGTCCCTCGATGGTGAAACGACCGCGATGCAGAGAAACTCCGGATCGTGGCTGCCGCCATCGGCGCGCGGATGCACGTGGTGGATGTCGACGAAGATCGCGTTGCAGCAGCCCGGCACCTGACAGCGCCCGCCGTCGCGGCGCATCACCGCGCGACGCGTCGCCGGCGGAATCGTCTGGGTCGCCCGCTTGCCGTCATGGATGTGCTGGGCGTCGCACCCGGCCATCTCGACAATCCCAGCCTCGACAGCGAACGCCTCGCCCTTGCCTTGCTGGGTGCCGGCGCCGCAGCGCGCGCATACGGTCATCGCAATCTGGTAGCTCGCGCGGCCGGCGTCGGTCGGGCCGCCCAGCACCGCGCGCGCCATCAGCAGCAACGCCACCTGTCACGGTCGGGGGCTCCGTCCCTCCGCCCCCTCTACTCGCTTCGCTCGCTCGAGCACGAGCTCCGCTCGCGCTCTCGTGTCATCGAGCGGTCCCGCGCTATCGCGACGCAGTTTCACCATCGCTTCGCGGACGGTCGCGAACGTCTCCGCGGTGACGTCGAAGCGCAGCGTGTGCCGGCGCGCTTCCGGGCGCACCGGATCCGCCGGCGTGTCGCCGGGTCTGTGCCCGCTCACCAGCCGCTCGACTTCGCGCACCGTGCGCGACCTCGCCGCGGCCAGCCAGTCGCGCTCGGTCTCGCCGACGGCGACGCGTGTCAGCTCGCGAACGGCAGACCACGAGAGATCGTCGGCGGCGAGCGCCGCCTCGAGCACGGGCAGCCGCTGCAGCGCTTCGGCGACGCGGAGCTTCTCGTCGCGCGATCAACAGCCAGCGCCCTTCGTCATGGTCCAGCGCCGCGCGCTCCCCCGCGATGCGCACGAGCTCGGAGTGGGCGCGCTTCCAGTCGTTGTCGGAACAGGCCATAGACTTTCATAACATGCTGTTTCGAAGCCTCTCGAGTGACGCTCTACCGCGTGAACGCACGCCCGAACGCGTTTCGCGTCGCCCGCTTCGCGCGGCGCGCGCGTGCGGGCCGGCAGCGCTGGCCGTGACGCATTCTGGCGGCGACCGGCGATCGACGGGGCACGTCGGCCGCGAAACGTGTCAAGCGCGGAAATCGGTCCAGACCGGCTACATGGGTGACGAATCGGACCGGCAACATGGGTGACACGTTCGCGTCGAAGCGTCGTGCGATGCGAGCCGATGCCGTGGAAGGAATCCAGCCCAGTATCGCCCCCACGTGAGGGCAGGAATCCGACGGCGCGGGCGCGCCTGGTCCCCACCCCGAGCGCCGCGACGGCTGCCACAGGAACCCACGCGCGCAGGCGGCGCTCGCCCCGGCGGCTGCTTCGACCTCGGGGTGTTGGGTGACGCCTTTCGTTCGCCCCCGACGTGGGCTGCAAATCCGTCACATCTTGCGTGAGCGGATCAAGCATGATCAAAGCTGGTCATGGCGAAACACGTCCAGAAGGCGTTCGAGGCAAGTGCGGTATTCGAGCCTCATCGCAATGGACGCGAAGCGCCGGCCCACGTGGGAGTCGTCAACACTTGAACTCGGCTTGGCGAGAGCAACGGTCCGCCAGGCTGGCACACACTTGGCCGCGGCTACGAAGAGCTCCTGCTACTTCGCATGGGCTGGCAACTCGCGATCGAGTCCCGGACGAGAGCCAGTCGGGGGGCCAGAATCCGACGCGGACTTCCTCGCGCCGCGCGGTTGGTGGATGGCCCGCAGCGCGGCGGTGCGTGGGCGGCCGAGTCCCCACCCGAGCCCCGCAGCGATGCTCCAGGCGCCATCCTCACACCGGGGATCGTCCGGCTGCAGCTGTATCCTCCAGAACGCGCCGACCCGCGGTACCTGGCGGCGCCGCGTTTCCGCGACGCACGAAAGGTCGCGGGCGAGGCGTGCGGGGCGAGGACGCGCACGTACTGCCGCGCGCAGGCGGCGCTCGCGCTGGCGGCGCGGTTCCGCGCGGGCCAGACGACGTCACTGGCCGGCGCCGCGAAGCTCGCCTATCTTGCTCTGGCTTGCCGCTGTACGATCACACGCCCGCAGTAGCGCTCGAGGGGTCCGTGGACTACGAGGCGGTGCTGTCGCGCATGCCGCGCACGCACTTGCTCAAGGGCATGTTCTTCTCGCGTCACCTTGAAGCGGTACGCGGACAATGGGAGACGCTCAAGGGTTCGCTTGTCGCGCCGCCGCGCCTCGGGCGCTACATCCCGTTCGCGGACTATCCGCTGCTGGACTACGTGCGCGTCACCCAGGCCGCAGCCGCCTCGCGCCATCCCGACGTGGGAGCACGCGAGGCCGCGCGCCGCCTCGCGCGCGACGACATCACCGCGTTCGGCGAGTCCACCATCGGCGGCGTCATGCTCTCGTTGGTGCGCGATCCCGGCGGCATTCTCATGAAGTTTCCGGACGCCTACGCGCGCGTGCTCACCGGCTCCACGGTCCGGACCACGCGCACCGCGAGCGGCGGCGTACGCCTGGAGTGGCGCGAACACTACGGCGTCAGCGAATACACGCTCGGTCAGCTCGAGGGCGCCGTCATGCACTACGGCAAATCGCCGCACGTCGTCGGCGATCATCCGACGCCGGACTTCGCGTGGTTCGAAGTCAGCTGGTAGCGTTCGCGACTGGTGAGGCGCGGCACCCCGTGCTACCCGAGCGCCTGGATGCGCGCTGCAATCGTCTTGCTTGGTGCGGCACTGGCGCTCGTCGGGTGCGGCGAGGGCTCGAGCGGCGGTACGCCCGGCGACGCGTCGACGAACGCCGACGGTGGCGTGGACAGCGGAGCGTCGTCGGACGCGGCCGCGGACTCCGGACCCGCGAGCGGCGACGCGTGCTCGCGCTTCGTGGCTTGCTCGACGAAGGTGCAGCCGGATACCACCGCGGCGACGCTCGCCGCGTACGGCCCGGACGGTGCGTGCTGGAAGACACAGACGAAGCAGGCCTGCGAGGACGCGTGCAAGAACGCGATCCCCGCGCTGCATGCGCTGGCGCCGTCGGAGCCGGCGTGCGCGCTGTGCGTCTCCGACCAGGATTGCAGCGCACCCACACCCGTTTGCAGCCCGGCCACCGGCGCCTGCGCCCAGTGCAAGAGCGCCGCCGACTGCAGCGCGCCGCTCGCCGCGTGCGACACCGCGAGCGGGACGTGCGTGGCGTGCGCCAGCTCCGCCGACTGCAGCGCGCCGCTCGCCGCGTGCGACACCGCGACCCACAAGTGCGTCGAGTGCACCGGCGGCGCAGAGTGCAGCTCCGGCAGGTGCGAGAGCGATCACACGTGCTGCGAGCCGGTCGCGCCGTGCAACGCCGATAGCTGCGGCACGCTCTACGACAACTGCGGCAAGGCCGTGAGCTGCGGCGATTGTCCGACGAACCAGTTCTGCAACACGAATTCGTACTGCGAGCCGATCACGGACACGTTCGCCTGCAACGCCGGCGGCAAGAACAACACGTGCACGAAGGATCTGCAGTACTGCCAGTACTACTTCGCCGGACCCGGCGGCACGACCGCGTGGTGCAGCACCGTTCCCGCCGCGTGCCAGGCCAACCCCACCTGCGCGTGCCTCCAGAGCGCCGGCGAGTTCTTCCCGCCGGACACCTGCTCCGAAGGCACCGGCCCGAACGGCAAGGGCGCGGTGTACGTGACGTCGAAGCCGTGACGCTCCGCGCCGCATGCGCGCATCGTGCGGAGCCGACACGCGCGCCATGGCGACGGCACAAGCTGGGCCACGCTGGCGCGCGATCGCCGGCGATTAGCGGCGCGAGCGCAGGCATGCGTCGTGCAAGAAGCGCCGGCATGCGGCTCGTGCAAGATTGGGCATGGTTCACGGTTTGCGGGCTCGCACTGGCGTGCAGCAGCTCGGGAGTGTCGGCAACCGACGGCGGCGCCGGGTCGGCGGGCGCGGCGGGCAGCGGAACCGGCGGCGCGAGCGGAACCGGCGGCGCGAGCGGAACCGGCGGCGCGGGCGGCGCTTGCCCGGACTACACACCGCCGTCGGCGGGCGCACAGCTCTGCCGCGACGAGTCCGACTGCACCGGCGGGCAGATTCTGTCTCGCGCCGGGGCAGAGCATCTCGATGTGCGGCGCGTGCCAGAGCCCGCAACGGGACTGCGAGTCGAGCACGGACTGCGCGAGCGGCGACGTATGCGTCGACTACCAGATCTCGTGCTCCTGCAGCGGGCTCGCGAGCAAGTGCCAGGCGGCGTGTACCGCGACGTCGTGCGGAACCGATCAGCGCTGCGACACCTCGACCGGGCTGTGCGAAGCGACGCCGTGCTCCGCCGGATACACGTGCCCCGCTGGATGGCACTGCCCCGCGACGCCAATCAACAATGGCGACGCCCACGGTTGCGAAGCGATCCGGTGCGACCAGGGCTACACCTGCCCCGAGAACACGCGCTGCAAGCCCGGCGCGACGGACCACGGCTGCAGCGTGATCCAGTGCCAGAGCGACGCGGACTGCGACTGCGGCGCGTGCGTCGGGCTCAACTGCGTCGCCGGGCCGGGGACGTGCACGTATCAGCCGGGGTAGCTCCGGGGATTCCGCGCCGGACCGGCAAGCAGACGGAGAAAGCCGGCTTGACCCGTGCCCGGCCCGGGCGAATGGTGGAATCGCCAAGGAGACCAGCATGCCCATCGAGTACGTGGCGGGTCCGCCCCGCGAGGTCCGGTTCAATCCAGCGGCGGACGACCCGGGGGCGTTGCTCGCGCCTGCCGACGTGAAGCAGATCGCCGAGATCTTCCGCACGCCGCTCGTGGGCACGTACGCGTGGAACTACGAGGAGGCGGACAAGAAGATCCGCAAGCTCTACCGGCTGGGCAAGGAGCGGAGCTGGAACGCGGAGAAGGACGTCGACTGGTCGATCACGTTTCCCAGGTCGGAGGCGCCGGTCCACGAGATGTTCAACCCGTTCGTCGGGTACGAGCCGTTCGAGAAGATGACCGACGAGGAGAGGATCAAGTTCGCCTGGCACCAGCAGTGCTGGACGCTGTCGCAGTTCTTGCACGGGGAGCAGGGCGCGCTCCTGGTGGCGAGCCAGCTCGTGTCGTGTGCACCGACCTACGACGCCAAGCTGTACGCGGCGTCGCAGACCTTCGACGAGGCGCGGCACGTCGAGGTGTTCGGCCGCTACCTGCTGGACAAGGTCGGATTCATGTATCCGATCGACCACAACCTGAAGCTCTTGCTCGACAAGATCCTGACGGACGAGCGCTGGGACCTGAAGTTCATCGGCATGCAGCTGATCGTGGAGTCGCTGGCGCTCGCGGCGTTCAACACGCAGAAGATGGTCTCGCGCGACAAGCTCCTCGGGGACATCATCGATCTGGTGATCCGCGACGAGTCGCGTCACGTCGCCTTCGGCGTCACGTACATGGAGGAGTTCGTGAAGTCGCTGCCGCAGCAGGAGATCGAGGATCGCGCGCAGTTCGCGTACGAAGCGTGCGTGATCATGCGCGAGCGCATCATCGGCACGGACGTCTTCAGCTACTTCGGCTGGCCCGAGGAGGCCTCGCGGAAGGTCGTGCTCGAGGCGAAGATCATGGACGAGTTCCGCAATCTCCTGTTCACGCGCATCATGCCGAACTTGAAGAAGGTCGGGCTGATCACGGAATCCGTCCGCCCGCTCTACGACAAGCTCGGCGTGCTGCAGCTCGAGAACCTCGGCCACGACGGCGAGATCGACTGGGCGGAGCTCGGCGCGCCGTTGCCGCTGTACCGTCCGGACGAGAACGCCGCGGAGTAGGCCCGACCCGGGTTTCCGCCGGGGCCTCTGCCTGTCGGTTCGCCGCGGTATCCCCCGGCGCGAACAGATTTCACGTCGTCGGCGCGACCAATCGCAACGGCGCCTGACCGCGGTGAGAGGCGTTTGCTGTCGGCGCGCCGGCGCGGCGCCGACGGTGATCGCGCCGCACGCCGCTCGACGAGTGGGGGCCCCACGCCGCCGCGGGATTCCGCGCCGGACCGGCATGCTGGCGGGGGGGTCGGGGCCCGTGCCGGCGATTGCGGGGGGCGGGCGTAAGGCGTGAGGCGCGCGGCGCGTTGTCCCACCGAGAAGTGGAGGACGTCATGAAGCACGCTGGATGCGCCCTGGCCTTGATCGGACTTTCTTGCATCGCCGGAACCGCCCGCGCCGAGGGCTTCGCCCAGCCGCCGGACGAGCCGCTGATCGCCCGGCCCGGCCCGGACGACGAGCGCCGCGACGAGCCGCCGATCGCCTACGACGGCTACGACGATTTCCATCAGCCGCGATCCACGGTGCGCGTCCACATCGGCCCGACGCTGCGCGTGTCGCGTCACGATCCCGACGGCGGTCTGTACGCGGCGCTGGACATCGGCGAGCGCGCGGCGGGCGTGCGCTTCTCCGGCGCCTGGGTGCGGGTCGGCGCGGACAACGGCATGCAGCAGTACGGCGGCGAGCTATGGCTCGATTTCGGCGACGGCAAGCGCCTGCATCCGATCCTCGCCGCCGGTGCCGGCGTGTCCCGGCTCGAGCAGATCGACGCCGCCGGCACGCGCACGGCGTCCACCGTCGGCGTCGGAACGCTGCGCGGCACGCTCCAGTACGTACTGCCGGTGCGCGGCACCGACGCCCGCGCGGGCCTGGACGTGATCGGCGCGGTGCCTGCAATCCGCGGCTCGGGCGCCACCGAAAGCTCGCCCTGGATGCTGGTGGTCGCCACGGTCGGGGTGGGCTTCTGAGGCTGGATCGCGCGGACGAGCACGCGGCACCGCGAGCGGTATACTCACCGGGTGAACGAGCCGGGCCCGCTCCTCGATCCCCTCGCGACGCCACCGCGAACCAACGGCTCGGCCATCTGGTCGGTCGTGCTGTCGAGCCTGGGCTTCGTGTGCCTGGCCGGGCTCGGCGGCCTGCTCGGCGTGGCGCTCGGGCTGATGGCGCGCAGCGAGATCGACCGCTCGGAGGGGCGGATGGTCGGCAAGGGGCTGGCCAACACCGGCATCGCGCTCGGCGCGCTCAACGTGGTGGTGTGCATCGCGGGGATCGCCGCGATGATCACGTACATCGCGCGACCCTCGACGCCGGCGCGCGTCGCTGCGCCGGTCTACGCGCCGGCCCCCACGGCGACGGCCGCCCCGCCCGCGACCGCACCCCGGACGGCGGCGGCAGGAGGCGTGCCCGGACCGGGCGCCGCGTCGCGCGACGACGGCGTGGTCGTCAGCCACGTCGGCAAGCTGGTGCTGGTCGATATCGGGCCCGCGGTGACATCGCTCCGCGACGCGCTGGACGCGCAGCGCGCCGAAGCCTCGAAGGACGGCAAGAAGGTCCTGTTGTGGGTCGGCGTCCAGGGCTGCAAGCCGTGCAACGGCGTGGCGATCTCGCTGTCCGACCCGAGCATGCAGCGCGCCCTCGACCGCATGCGCCTGGTGCGCGTGGACGCCCATGATTTCGTGCTGGAGCTCCAGCACCTGCACGTGCCCCTCGACAAGTACCCGGGCTTCGCCATCCTGGGATCCGACGACCGGCCGGTGGACTACGTCCACGGCGGCGAGTGGGACGCGGACGTCCCGCGGAACATCGCGCCGGTGCTGGGGAAGTTCGTCCGCGGCACCTACGCGACGCGCCGCGACCCGTGGCGCGGTGGCAGCCGCGACGACGAAACGCCGCTGTAGAGCCACGTACGCGGGTCGGTGTAGCCGAACCGCGGCCGGTGTTCTAATATCCGCGCCCTGAAATGTCCTCTCTGGGTACACCCTTGCCAGTGGGTGCCGTGGTGATGCCCGGCACGCTCCGCGCCAAGATGGAGGAGCTGCGTGCCGCGGGCACTCCGTTCACGCTCAAACAGGCGGTCGGCATCATCGTGCCGCTGTGTGTGGAAGCCGCTGAACGGCACGCCGGCGGCGAGACGCTGTTCCTGCATCCTTCCAGCATCGCCATCGACGACCTCGGGCACTACGGCATCGCCCCGGGCCTGTCGGGCCAGGTGCCCACCCTGCCCCGCGACAAGGCGTGCCTCGCCCCCGAGGAACGCTCCGGGCAGTCGGGCAACGCCCGGGCGAGCGTCTACGCCGTCGGCGCGATCCTGTACGAGCTCGTCACGGGGCAGTCGGTCGGCCCCGGCATGCGCCGACCGACGGAGGTCGTCCCGACGCTGCCGGCAGCGCTCGAGACGATCCTGGTAAAATCGCTGGTCGCCGACCCGGCGCACCGCCCGGACGACCTGAACGCGCTGGCGCAGGCGATGCACCACCTCGCCCCCTCCGGCAGCATCCCGCCGCCGGAAGCCGACGAGTCGCACCTCGATCACGACGACAATTTCGCCGTCGACGTGTCGATGAGCATGCTGCCGCCCGCGGCCCCGTCGGCCCTCGGCCCGTACGACGTCGCGGTCCGCGAGCAGGCGCCGGCCCAGCCCGTGGTCGCCGACACGACCAGCGAGCTGAGCGCGCTCAAGGCGCGTCTCGAGTCCGATCCGCGCCCGCGCTACGTCGTGGTCAAGGACGGCATGGACCACGGCCCGTTCGGCGCGGTCGAGCTGCTGCAGCAGATCGCCAGCCACACGTTCGTCGAGGACGACGTCCTGCGCGACACCTTCAGCCAGGATTTCCGCGTCATCCGCGACTGGGACGAGTTCGCGCCCTTCGCCGAGCACGCGCGCCTGAATCGCGACATCACGGCCGAGAAGGCGGCGATCGAGCGCGTCGTCGTCGAAGAGCGCAAGAGCACGCGCGGCAAGGCCCTGTTCGGCGTGCTCGCCGTCGGCGTGGTGGTCGTGGTCGCGGTCGTGTGGTTCGTGGCGCGGCGCGGTTCGCGCAGCGACCGCATCGCCGTGCAGGCGGAGACGAACACCAACATCGACATCGACGGCGGTCTCAAGCTGCCGAAGAACGCGCGCAAGCACGGCGGCCGCGGCGGTGGCGTCGTGGGCAACTCCGGCGGCATCCCGATCCTCGCCGGCGGCATGAGCTGCGAAGGCGCGATCGCCGCCTACAAGGGCGACGAGATCGACATCGGCAGCGGACAGAAGCACGCCGCCGATCTGACCGCCGGCCAGTACGGCGCGATCCTGAACAGCGGGCGCTACTTCGCACACTGCGGCGTGCCGGACAGCATGAGCATCTCGATCTGCGCGGCGGTGCAGAACGGTCGCGCCGTCGGCGTCTCCGTCGCCACCAAGCCGCGCAACGGCGGCATCGCGTCCTGCGTGGCCTCCTCCGTGCGCGGGCTCAGCTTCCCGAGCCGCCCCAACCTCGACGTGACGCGGACGTCTTTCGCCGCCGCGGAGTGAGGGCACGCGGCATGGGCGCGGGGGGCGGAATCGGGCGCACAACCAGCGCGTGGCTCGTGGCCGCGGCGTTGCTGGTCGGTTGCTCCGTACCGGTAGCGAACGGCCTGGACGAGTCGGACTCGAACCGCGTGATGGTCGCGCTCGAGCACGGCGGCGTCGCCGCACAGAAGGAGGCCGATCCGGAGACCGAGGGACGTTGGCGCGTGACCGTGGCGCGCGACGACGCCTCCGCCGCGATCTCGGTGCTGAGCAGCGAGAACCTGCCGCCGCCGGCCACGCCCGGCGTGCTCGACGCGCTCGGTCAGGGCTCGATCGTGCCGAGCCGCGCCGTGGAGCACGCGAAGCTCGTGGCGGGAAAGTCCGGCGAGCTCGAGCGCTCGCTGCAGGCGATCGACGGCGTGCTGAGCGCGCGCGTGCACCTGGCCGTCCCGATGAAGGACGCGTTCGCCGACGACACCAAGCCGACACCTCCGACCGCGTCGGTGTTGATCCGCCACCGCGGCGCCACGCCGCCGATCGGCGCGAGCGAGGTCCAGCGCCTGGTCGCCGGCGCCGTCGCTGGGCTCGACGCCGAACACGTCTCGGTGGTGATGACGCCGATCCCGCCTGCTACCCGCCCGGCGGGCCACGAGCTCGCGCGGGTCGGTCCGATCACGGTGACGCGCTCGTCGATGACCTCGCTGCGGCTGATCGTCGGTGCCGCGGCGCTGCTCAACGTGATTCTGATCGGGCTGGTGCTCGGGCTCTGGTCGCGCTTCCGGCGCTCGCAGCTCGCGCTAGAGGAACTGCAGGCCGCCGCGGGCGCTCCGCAGGACGGCCGTTGATCCGCATCGAGGGCGTCACCAAGTCGTTCGGCCGTCCGGTGCTTCGCGGCATCGATCTCGAGGTGCCGCGCGGCTGCCTGTACGGCCTGATCGGCCCCGGCGCCGCCGGCAAGAGTGTGCTGCTGAAGGTCGTCACGGGCCTGATCCGCCCGGACGCCGGACGCGTGCTGATCGAGGGCCAGGACATCTTCGCGATGACGGATCTCGAGCTGCAGGAGTTCCGCAAGCGCATCGGCATGCTGTTCCAGAACAACGCGCTGTTCGACTTCATGAACGTCGCCGACAACATCGCGTTCCCGCTGCGGCGGCTGTTCGATCTGCCGGAGGACGAGATTCGCGAGCGCATCGCCGATCGCCTGCGCGTCGTGAGCATGGCAGGCTTCGAGGATCGGTTGCCATCGGGCCTCTCCGGCGGCCAGAAGAAGCGCGTCGGCGTGGCGCGCGCCACCGTGGCGCAGGCGCCGATCGTGCTCTACGACGAGCCCGCGGCCGGCCTCGACCCGGTCACGAGCCAGAAGATCTTCGACCTCTTGCGCGAGGAACAGCAGGCGATCGAAGCGACCGTCGTCATGGTGTCGAGCGATCTCGACCGGCTGCTCACCGTGACCGACCGCGTCGGCATGATGTACCGCGGACGCCTCATCTTCGACGGCACGACCGAGGAAGCGCGCGCGTCGCGCGATCCCTACGTGAAGCAGTTCGTCCACGGCGAGCCGGAAGGACCGCTGTAGGGAGTGCCGGTTCCAGGCTCGGGCACGAATCTGGAAACGCCCGGCCGTCAGGCACATCCGGCGCGAAGCCAGCGTATGCTTGCGCCATGGGCAAGTTGTTCGCTGTGGGGCTCGTGGTCTTGGGCTTGGTACCAGTCGCGTGCGGCGGCAGCGGCGGCTCGGGGGGCGCGCCGAAGAAGAGCAGCCAGATCGATTTGCTGTTCATGATCGACAACTCCCCGTCCATGGGCGACAAGCAGGCCGTGCTCTCGCGCTCGGCGGTGGGGTTGGTCACGCGCCTCGTGAACCCCGCGTGCGTCGCTCCGGACGGCACCTCCGCGGGCGCGCCGTCCGGTCCGGACGCGCCGTGTCCGAGCGGCACGCAGCGCGAGTTCAAGCCGGTGACGGACATCCACGTTGGCGTGATCACGTCGAGCCTGGGCGGGCACGGCGCGACGATCTGCTCGCAGGCCTGGCAGCAGTGGAATCCAGCGCAGGACGAGCACGCCCACCTCGTCGGCCTGACACGCAGCGGGCTCACTTCCTACAACGACGAAGGCTTCCTGGCGTGGGATCCCGCCGGGACGGACAATCCCCCCGGCGAGAACGACGCCGCCGCGTTCGGCCAGGACTTCGCCAACATGGTCACGGCCGCCGGCGAGAGCGGCTGCGGCTACGAGGCGCAGCTCGAAGCCTGGTACCGCTTCCTGGTGGACCCGGATCCGCCGCTGAGCGTCCAGAGGGACGCCAACGATCTCAGCGTGACCAGCGGCACGGACGACGAGCTGCTCGCGGAGCGCGCGAACTTCCTCCGGCCCGACTCGTTGCTCGCGGTCGTGATGATCACCGACGAGAACGACTGCTCGGTCGCCGACACCGGGTTCGGCTGGCTCGTGGGGTACGAAAGCTTGATGCCCAGCGCGACCAGTATCTGCGCCACCAAGCCGAACGACAAATGCTGTCACTCCTGCGCGCAATCCGACCCTGCCGGGTGCGCCCACGACCCGCTCTGCGACTCCCAGGCGACCCTGCCGTCCTACCAGGACGCGTTGAACATGCGCTGCTGGGATCAGAAGCGGCGCTTTGGCATCGCGACGGACGAGACCCATCCCGAGGCGGGCCTGCTGTACCCGACGCAGCGCTACGCGAACGCGCTTACGAAGACGACGATCTGCCCGAGCCATCTGGATCTCGCGTGTGCGTCCGGCGACACGGCGGTCCAAAATCCGATCTTCAGCGATCTCACCGGCAACGGCGGCGCCGTGCGCAAGCAAGACCAGGTGTTCCTCGCGGGCATCGTCGGCGTGCCGTGGCAGGACATCGCCACGGCCGACACGCTGACGAACCCGGACACGCTCACGTACATGACGTCGGCGGAGCTCGCGAGCCAGGGCCGCTGGGACACGATCCTCGGCGACCCGGCGAGCTATACGCCTCCCACGGATCCGCTGATGCAGGAGTCGGTGGATCCGCGCACCGGCTCGAACCCGATCACGGGCGACCCTGTCGCGCCGCCCAGCGCGGGTCCGACGCAAAACCCGATCAACGGCCACGAGTGGACCATCACGGACCGCGACGATCTGCAGTACGCGTGCATCTTCCCGCTCGAAGCCCCGAAGGACTGCTCGGCCGGCGGCGTGTGCGACTGCGGATCGGGCAACGCCGCCGACAAGCCCCTGTGCCAGGATCCGGCCACCGGTCAGAGCTCGCCCACGCAGTACTTCGCCAAGGCCTACCCCGGTCTGCGCGAGCTCGCCGTCCTCAAGGGCGTTGGCGATGCCGGGATCGTCGCCAGCGTGTGTCCCAAGATCCAGGACGGCGCCAACCCGGAGTACGGGTACAACCCGGCCCTCGACGCCATCGTCGAGCGCATCAAGGTCCGTCTCTTCTAGGGGTTGTCGGTCCGGCGCGGAACCGCGCGCCGCGACGTGGGGGGCAGAATCCGACGGGGACTTCCTCGCGCCGGCGCGGTTGGTTGATCGTCGACAACTTCGGGGGCAACGCTGCGGTTACTCTGTCTTCCGGCCATGTGCTGATCGGCAGCTACGACCAGCTGGCACTACCATCCGGAAACCAGTCGGGGCTCTTTGCCGTGGCGGAGCTGGACGCTTCGGGCGCAGTCGTCGCATCGAAGGCATTCGGTTCCTCGGTCTACACGTTCGGGCAGGAGCTGGTCGGGTCACCTTGGCCGAGACCGACTCGTCGCGGCACCATCGATCTCGGCGGCGGGGTCCGGACGTCTACCAACGGTGGCACGGACCCCTCGAAGCTGTTCGTGCTGTTCGGGCCGGGCCTCTCGCACCAGTTCAGCCGCTCGATCGACGAGCCGAAGAGCGATTCTGGCAACACAGATGATTCGAACCCCTACGCTGTCGTTGCGCCGAACGCTGTGATCTACGCGGGACAGTTCTGGCGCAGCGTGGATTTCGGCACGGGTGCGATGCAGGCCGTCGGCACCGGCGATTCGGACTTCGACATCTTTGTAGCCAGCTACGGGTTTGATGGCACGCCGCTGGTATCGCGGCGTTTCGGCGGGCCCGGCCCCGACACGGTGGACGCTACCGTCAGCGATGCGTCCGGCGCCGTGTACCTGGCGGGTGGGTTCACCACCAGCGTGGATTTCGGCGACGGACAGCACGATGGTCCCATGCCGGATTCCGGATCGCCGCCAGCCGAGTCGTATCTGGTCAAGCTTCGTCCCTGAGCGGCTTCCCCGCGGCGGTTCGCCCCCACGTGGGACCGATGTAGGGGGCAAGCTGAGCCAATCGGGGGTCAGCCGGGGGTAGCCGGTGCGCGGCGGTGCGTGGGCGGCCGAGCCCCACCCGGGCCGCGGGGTTCCGCGCCGGACCGGCCCCACTGCCGGGCGAACCACAGCCCTCGAAACCGCGGCCCAAGGCTGCCATGCTGCGGCCGAGCCCTTCCGATGATCTCGTTCCGCGGCGTGAAGAAATCCTTCGGGAGCAAGCACGTGCTCAAGGGCGTCAGCTTCGACGTCCAGGACGGCGAGGTGTTCTTCATCATCGGCGCCTCCGGCGTGGGCAAGAGCGTGCTGATCAAGCACCTGGTCGGGCTGCTGTATCCGGACGACGGCGAGATCTGGCTCGACGGCGAAGAGATCAGCCGCTTTACCGAGAAGCAGATGTACGGCGTGCGGAAGAAGTGCGCGATGGTGTTCCAGCACTCGACGCTGTTCGACTCGATGAGCTGCGCCGAGAACGTCGCGCTGCCGCTGCGCAAGCACAAGGGCATGAGCCAGGCCGATGCCCTGGCCGAGGCGCGGCGCCGGCTCGCCCAGGTGCACATGCAGGACTTCGCGAGCCGCTTCCCGGCCGAGCTCGGCGACGGCATGCGCAAGCGCGTGGCGATCGCCCGGGCGCTGACCCTGGACCCACGCTACGTGCTGTTCGACGAGCCGACCACCAGCCTGGATCCGGTCAGCGCGCGGCGGGTGGACCGGCTGATCCGCGAGCTCTCGGACTCGATCGGGGTGACCAGCATCGTGGTTTCCCACGATCTTTCCTCGATCTTCACGATCGCCGACCGCATCGTGATGCTGTACAACGGGTACGTGAAGCTCCTGGGCCTACCGACGGAGTTCCGCGCGTCCGACGACGGGATCATCCAGCAGTTCATCAACGGGCGCGCCGAAGGCCCGATGGAGGCCTGACAGCCAATGAGCCAGCGTTCCATCGAGGTCAAGGTCGGGATCCTGATCCTGGTAGCGCTCGGGCTGCTCGGCGCGTTCATCGTCGTGATGGGCGGGCTCAGCTTCGAGCCGACCTACTCCGTGTTCGTCGATTTCGACAACCCGGGCGGGCTGCAGTCGGGCGCGCCGGTGCGCATCGCGGGGGTCAAGGTCGGCCGCGTCGCGGAGATGCAGTTCCGCGGCGGGCAGATCGACCCGAAGACGAAAGAGGCGGAGGCGCCAATCCGCGTCGTGGCGAAGATCGAGAAGCGCTACCAGAGCGCGATCCACAAGAACGCGCGCTTCTACGTCACCAGCCAGGGCGTGCTCGGCGAGATGTTCCTCGCCGTCGAGCCCGGCTCCTACGACCAGCCGGTGCTGCCCGACGGGTCCACGGTGCATGGCATCAGCCCGCCGCGCCTCGATCTACTCCTCAGCGAGAGCTACGAGCTCCTGCACCGGGCGTACGAGGGCATCACGGCGAACGACAAGAAGATCAGCGAGACGTTCGACGGTCTCCACGACACGCTCAAGGGCACCGGGGACTTCTTCAAGAACAACGGCAAGAAGCTCGACGACATCGTGGATCACGTGAACGAGATCACGGTGACCACGAACGATACGATCAAGGACGCCCGCGAGCGCTACGTGGACAACCCGAAGATCACGCACATCGTCAACAACGTGGATCATCTCACGTCCACCGCCGACCAGAACCTGGGCCCGCTGATGGCGGACAGTCGCTCGGTGCTGGGCGACGCGAAGAAGATGACCGGGACGCTGGCCTCGGCCGAGCAGCTCGCGCGCTATCGCAAGATCACCGGCGACGTGAGCGACATCACCGGCCGCGCCAAGCTCGCGACGGCCGACGCCCAGGCGATGGTCGCGCACATCAAGCGCGGCAAGGGCACCGTCGGCGCGCTGCTGATGGACGAGTCGGTCTACGACGATCTCCAGGAGATGCTTCGCGATCTGAAGCACAACCCCTGGAAATTGTTCTGGCGCGAGTAGCGGATGGTCTCGGGGGAGTCTTGACCCCCACGCTCTCAGCCGGTCCCGGCGTCGTTGATCGCGCCGGCGCTGCCGCCGGTGCTCGAGCCCGCCGCACCGCCGGTGCCGCCGGTGCCGCTGGTGCCGCCGGTGCCGCCGGTGCCGCCGGTCCCGCTGGTGCCGCCGGTTCCACTCGTGCCGCCGGTGCCGCTCGTGCCGCCGGTGCCGCTCGTGCCGCCGGTGCCGCTCGGTGCCGCCGGTGCCGCCGGTGCCGCTGGTGCCGCCGGTCCCGCTGGTGCCGCCGGTGCCGCCGGTCCCGCTGGTGCCGCCGGTCCCGCTGGTGCCGCCGGTTCCGCTCGTGCCCCCGGTGCCGCTGGCACCGGCGCTTCCGCTCGCGCCCGCGCTCCCGCCGGAGCCGGCCGCGCCGGCTGCCCCCGAGTCCGCGCCGGCCGCGCCGGCCGCGCCGTCGGGAGGCGGACCTGCGGGCCCGTCAGGCAGGATCTTCGAGATGTCGTTGTCGCAGCGGTTGTCGATGCACACCAGGCCGTCCGCGCAATCGTCGGCGCGGAAGCACTGTGCGCCGATGCCGGCGGCCTGCTGCGGGCCGCCGCACGACACGCCGGACGCGGCCGCCCCTGCGAGCACCAGTCCCGCGAGCGTCACCCGAACGGCCAAGCCAAGCGTCGTCTTCATCGCACAGACCCGCGGATTGTAGCGCGAAATCGCGCCGGCGCCGCGACCTTCCTACTCGAGCACCAGCAGCACGTCGCCCTCGTCGACGGCCTGGCCCTCCGTCACCGCGATGCTGGCGACCCGCCCTGCCTCGGGCGCCTCGACCGGCATCTCCATCTTCATCGACTCCAGGATGGCGACGGTCTGCTCCTCTTCGACCTGATCGCCTACCTTGACCTCGATCTTCCAGACTGTCCCCGTGATGTGCGCGCAGACATCCACCGGCATGGCCGGGACTCTACACCGGTGGGCATGGGCGGGCGCAACCCCCGCGCGATCCGCCGCGCCTGGGCGGCCCGGTGACCGCCGCGACCCAAGCGGACGCGGGCGGGGCGTGTCGGATCCCGTGTACCTTGCGCTGGGACAAAGCGCAGACTTGGACTACATTTCCCCAACCTACCCGTTGACGGCTTCGTCTCCGGGTTGATATGCGCCGGATAGCCGGTAGAAGACCGGCACATCCGGTACGATCGTCGCGTAGCCGAGGAGCCCATGGCCGAACAGAAAGAAAGCTCCGTCCTCTTCTCGCTCAAGGAGCTGATGAACCTCGAAGAGGACCGCATCAAGGAAGAGGAGCAAGAGCGCGAGGCAACCGCCCGCGCGGAGATGGAGGCCAAGGCCGCCGCCGAGCGTACGGCCCGCGAGGCGGAAGAGCGCCGCCTACGCGATGCCGAGGAGCTGCGCCGCACCGAGGAGCAGCGCCGCCGGGAAGAGGAAGCCCGCCTCGAGGCGATCCGCCATGCGGAGCTCGAGAAGTCCAGGGCCGAGTCCGAGCACCGGGCGCGGATGGAGGCCATGGCCTCGCAGCAGCAGCACGAGCAGGAGCTGGCCAAGGTCACCCAGGACAAGCACAAGAAGCGCCTGCAGATCACCGTCGGCATCATTCTCGGCGTGCTGATCATCGGCGGCGTCACGACCGGCGTCCTGGTCAAGAAATCGAGCGAGGAATCGGCCCGACGCGAAGCGGCCCTCGAGGCCCAGCGCCGCGACACCGAGGAGCAGCTGAACAAGCTGCGCAAGGACTTCGACGACAAGCAGAAGCGCGAGACGGAGCTCAAGAAGCAGCTCGACAGCGCGAAGGACGAAGCCGAGCGCGCCAAGATCGAGGCCGCCCTCGACGCCGCCAAGAAAGAGAAGGAAGCGGCATCGCGGGCCATCGGCGCCGTCCACGGCGGCGGCGGCAAGCCCGCCGGCGGCGGCGGCAAGGCCCCGTGCAACTGCCCGCCCGGCGATCCCCTCTGCTCTTGTCTGTAGCGTCGGGCGCGCGAAAGCGTCTGGCGTTCGCTCTCGACTACGCGTCGCTCGCCGAAGCGCGCGCCGGAGCGGTGCTCGTCGGCGAGCACGTGGGCGTGCTCAAGGTCGGCCTCGAGCTGTTCGTGCGCGAGGGACCGCCCGCCGTCGCCCTCGGCGCCGAGGTCGGCTGCGACGTGTTCCTCGATCTGAAGCTGCACGACATTCCCGAGACGGTGGAGCGGGCCGTCGCCTCGGCCTGCGCCCTGGGCGTGCGCTACCTGACCGTCCACGGCGCCGGCGGCCCGCGCATGCTCGAGGTCGCCGCTCGCCGCGCCGCCTCCGAGGGCACGGGCCTGGTGCTGCTCGCCGTCACCGTCCTCACCTCGCTCGACGCGGCCGATCTGGCCGCGATCGGCGTCGACGCGCCGCCCGGCGTCCAGGCGCTGCGCCTGGCGCGGCTCGCCCGGGACGCCGGGATCCCGGGCCTGGTGTGCTCGACGGCCGAGGTCGGGGCGCTCCGGCGCGAGCTCGGCCCGGACGCGGTGCTCGTCACGCCCGGGATCCGCCCGGCTGGCGGCAGCGCGGACGACCAGAAGCGCACCGGGACACCGGCCGGCGCGATCCGCGACGGGTCGAGCCTGCTGGTCGTCGGCCGACCGATCCGCAACGCCGCCGACCCGGCGGCCGCCGCGCGTGCGATCGTCGACGAGATCGCGGGAGCGCAGCGTGGCGTCGCCCAGGACTGAGCGGCTGGTCGCCGGCATGCAGCCGGTGCGCGAGGCGATCCGCGCTCACGGCCGCCGGCTCGCGCGCGTCGTCATCGACGGCCGGGACACCCCGCGGCTCGAAGCGCTGGCGCGCTTCGCGCGCGATCAAGGCGTGGTCGAGCCCGAGCGGCTGCCGCGACGCGAGCTCAATCGGCTCGCCGGCAGCGTGGAACACCAGGGCGCGCTGGCCTGGGCCCCGCCGCTCGCGCTGGTCGAGCTCGAGCAGGTGCTCGCCGCCGAGCCGGTGCTCGCGCTCGCCCTGGACGGCATCCAGGACCCGCAGAACTTCGGCGCGGTGGTGCGCAGCGCCGTCGCCCTGGCCGGCGCGCCGGTGATCTGGGCCGAGCACGCGTCGGCGCCGCTGGGTGCGGCGACCGGCCGCGCCTCCGCGGGAGCGATCGAGCACGCGCTGCTGTGCCGGGTGCGGTCGCTACCGCACGCCCTGCAGGAGGCGACCGAGCGCGGCGCCGTCGTCGTGGGTCTCGACCCCGCGGCGCCGACCGCCCTCGCCCACGTCGATCTGCGCGCCGGCGCGATCCTCGTCGTGGGCAGCGAGCATGAAGGCCTCCATCGCTCGGTGCGCCGCGCCTGCACCACGCTGGCGCACCTCGTCCCGCCCGGCCGCGTGCAGTCGCTCAACGCGTCGGTCGCCGCCGGCATCGCGCTCTACGAGGCGGCCCGGCAACGCCTGCTGGCTACCAGCGGTTAACCGTTGGCTCTCATGCGCTTGGCGTCGCTTGCTCATGCACTGGGCGAGCCCCGGCGGCGCCGCTGAACACCCGTCACGCGTCCCGCGCTCCGCGCTCCATTGAATGGAATGCCGGTCCGGCGCGGAACCCCGCGCCGCGACACGCGTGGTTCCGCGAGCTTACGCGTCGGGGATCATCCATCGCGTCCAGCTTCGCCCGCGCGCTTCACGTGCAGCCTCATGCGCTTGAAGGACGGCGCGCAAGTACGCGATGGAACGCGTGTATCGCGCGATCGATGTCTTCATGCGTGGTCACGTCGCCGAGGCTCGCGCGAACGGCGCTCCGCGCGCGCTCCACGCCGAGCATGGCGGTGACCACCGGCGAGGGCTCGGGAGTGCCGGCGCTGCACGCGCTGCCGCTGGAGACGAACACGCCGAGCAGGTCGAGGGCGGCGACGAGCTCGTCGCCGCGCCAGCCCGGGAACGACACATCGAGCACGTGGGGCAGCCGCGGTCCGCTGCCGTTGACCAGGGCGTGGTCGGCGAGGGCCTCGGTCAGGCGGTCGCGCAGCGGCGCGACCGCGGCGTAGCGGCGCGGGCCGTCGGCGATCCGGCGCAGCACGGCGAGCAAGCCCGCTGCCGCCACCGCGTCGATGGTGCCGGGACGGAGCCCGCGTTGCTGCGCGCCCCCGAGCAGCAGCGGCGACGGGGCCGCGCCCTCGCGCCAGCACAGCGCGCCGATGCCCTTCGGGCCCCGGAGCTTGTGCGCCGTCACGGCGACGCTGTCGGCCCCCTCCCAGGCCGTCGCCGGCAGCTTGCCGAACGCCTGGACGGCGTCCACGTGCAAGCGCGCGCCGGCCGCGTGGGCCAGGGCCGCTGCCTCGGCCACCGGCTGGATCACGCCGGTCTCGTGGTTCGCGGCCATCAGCGCGACGCGCGCGCCGGCGGGCAGCCGCTCCAGCGCGCCGGCGATGGCCGCCACCTCGACCACGCCCGATTCCGCGACGGGCAGCCAGACGACCGGCCTCCCTTGATCGGCGAGGGCCTCGGCCACGCGCACCACCGACGGGTGCTCGATGCGCGACAGCGCCAGCCCCGGCGCGTCGTGGAGCGCGAGGTTGTTGGCCTCGGTGCCGCCCGAGACGAGCAACACATCACGCGGGTGCACGCCGACCGCCGCGGCGAGCGCCTCGCGCGTCTCCTCCACGACCACGCGCGCGCGGCGCCCGGCCGCGTGCACGCTCGACGGGTTGCCCCAGTCCGACGCGAGCGCCTCGGCCATCGCCTGGACGACCTCCGGCAGCGGCGGCGTCGTCGCGTTCCAGTCGAGGTATGTGCCGATGCCGATCACGCCAGTGGGCCGTCGGCGGCATTCGACGCGCGGGCCGCGATCACGAGATAGAACGCCGCGCCGGCCAGCCGCACGCCGTCGATGACCTCGTCCGCCGGCGAGACCACGCGGACGTCGCCCCCGTGGCCACGGGCGACGCCGCGGACGATCGCGAGCCCCACGCCCGCGCCGCCGAACGACCGGGTCGGCGAGCCGTCCGCCTGGAAGAACGGGTCGAAGAGCCGCGCGACCTTGTCCGGCGCGACGCCCGAGCCCGTGTCCGCGACGCACAGCTCGAACGAGCCGCCCTCCAACGCCCGCGCGCGCACGCCGACCGAGCCGCCCTCGGGCGTGAACTTGGCGGCGTTGTCGAGGATCTGATCGACGGCGCGACCGAGCCGCGTCGGATCGCCGAAGCCCGGCAGGCCGCCCGTCGGCAGCTCGCTCACGAGCTTTATCCCGCGGTCCTGGAACAGATCCGCGTTGCGCACCACAGCGCGCGTCGCGACCTCGACCAGATCGTAGTCGCGATGCACGAAGCGCATGCGCCCGGTCTCGAGACCGGTGACGTCGAGCAGGTTGTCGATCAAGCCGCGCAGGCGCTGCACGCACTCGTCCATCGCCTTCAGGGCCTTGACCTGGGCCGGCGCGAGCGGGCCGAGCTCGCCATCGCGGAGCAGCTTCACGTAGCCGACGATCGGCGTCATCGGCGTCGCCAGCTCGTGGGAGATGTTGCGGTAGAACTCCTTGCGCGCTTGATCCAGATCGAGCAAGCGCGCGTTGGCCGCGCTGAGCTCGGCGATCTTCTCCTCCAGGTGCGCGACGATGCGCTGGCTCTGGAGCCTGAGGTGCTCGCCGGTCTCGTCGGCCGACACGCGTTCGCGGCGCCCGCGCAGGTAGCCGCGCACGGTGTTGGCGAACGAGCGCGCGTCGATCGGCTTCTGCAGGAAGCCGTCGCAGCCGACGGCCAAGCTGGTCTCGCGGTTGCCCTCGGCGGTGATCGCGACGATGGGAACGCCGCGCAGATCGGCCTCCGCGCGCAGCCGGAGCGTGACCTCGTAGCCGTCGAGCCCCGGGATCGCGATGTCCACGAGCACCAGATCCGGCCGCACGCTGCAGGCCTTGCGGATGCCTTCCAGCCCGTCGACGGCGTCCACCACCTCGAAACCGGCCGGCGCGAGCAGCTTGCGGACGAGCAGCCGGTTGGCCGGATCGTCTTCGATATGGAGGATACGCGGCATCCGGAGCGCCGCGGTAGTCTTCCCGTTCGGACCGGCGCCGGCAAGCTCTGCTTGAATCCAGGCCCCGGCGCGCCATATCGAGGAGAGGAGCATGTCACCGACACCCGAGCCCACAGGGCCGAGCAAGCGGATTCTCGTCGTGGAAGACGACCCGACGATCGCGACCATGCTCGCGCGCGTGCTGCGCCGCGAGCACTACGACGTCGTGGTCGCGGAGGACGGCGCCGGCGCGATCGCCAAGGCATCCGGCGACGCGCCGCCGAATCTGGTGCTGCTCGACGTGATGATGCCGGGCATCGACGGCTTCACGGTGGCGAAGCGGCTGCGCTTGATCCCCCGGCTCGGGCGGGTGCCGATCATCTTCATCACCGCGCGGGACGCGCCCCAGGACATGGTCAAGGGCATCCAGCTCGGCGCGCGCGCCTACATCACCAAGCCGTTCAAGCTTGACGAGGTGCTGGCGAAGGTGAAGAAGGCGCTCGGCACGTGAGCGAAGAGCAGGTCGAGGCGGAGGACACGGCTCCCGAGCGGTTCCGCGAGCACGGCTACCCGTTGCTCGGCGGCCGCGCCGCGTACGCCGCCGCGGCGCTGAGCGGCGTGCTGTACTTCCTGGCGTTTCCCGGCATCGACGTGTGGCCGCTGGCGTTCGTCGCGCTGGTCCCGTTGATCGTCGCCTTGCGCGGCCAGCGCGCGCGCCGCGCCACGGCCCTCGGCTGGCTCGCCGGCTTCGCGATGACGATGCTCGGCTTCTACTGGCTGCTGGGCATGCTGCAGACCTTCAGCGGCTTCCCCTGGCCGCTGTGCCTGCTGTTCATGGCGATCCTGTGCGGCTACCAGGCAGGTCGCATCGGCTTGCTCGGCTGGCTGTACGCGCGCGCCGAGCTGCGCGGCTGGCCGCCCGGCGTGGTGTTCACGCTGGCGTTCGCCGCCAGCGAGCTGGTCTACCCGCTGCTCTTCCCCTGGTACTACGGCGCGACCGTGCACCAGGTGCCGGCGCTGATCCAGGTCGCGGAGCTCGGCGGCCCGATCGCGGTCGCGCTGGTGCTGGTGGCCGCGAACCTGGCGCTCGCGGAGCTGGTGATCGCGCGCCTCGAGAAGCGCCGCGCGCGCTGGCGCGTCGCCGGCGCGCTCGCCGCGGTTCCGGTGCTCGCCGTGATCTACGGCGCGATCCGCATCCCGATGATCGACAAGGTCGTCGACGGCGCGCCGAAGGCGAACGTCGGCGTGGTGCAGGCGAACATGAGCCTCTTGGCCAAGCGCCACGAGAAGTCCGAGGGCTTGCGACGGCACATGCAGCTCACGCGCCAGCTCGAGCACGAAGGGCCGCTCGACCTGGTCGTGTGGAGCGAGACCAGCGTGATGAGCGCCGTCCGCGAGGACGAGGTGCCGCTGCTCTACCCGCTCAGCTTCACCAGCCAACTGGGCGTCCCGGCGATCTTTGGCGGCGTGATCGTGCGCCAGGTGCCCGACGCGCGGCACTACGTGCTGTTCAACTCCGCCCTGGCCAGCAACGCCCGCGGCGGCATCGTCGGGCGCTACGACAAGCAGTTCCTGCTCGCGTTCGGCGAGTACCTGCCGTTCGGCGACGTGTTCCCGAAGCTCTACGACTGGTCGCCCAACTCCGGGCGCTTCACGCCGGGCACGACCTTCAAGCCGCTGCCCATCGACGGCCACGAGGTCGGCGTCTTCATCTGCTACGAGGACATCAGCCCGTCGTTCGTGAACAAGATCGTCCACGCCGGCAATCCGTCGCTGCTCGTCAACATCACCAACGACGCGTGGTTCGGCGACACCACCGAGCCCTGGATCCACCTGGCGCTCGCCGGCTTCCGGGCGGTGGAGCACCGGCGCTTCTTCGTGCGCTCGACCAACAGCGGCATCAGCGCGTTCGTCGATCCCGTCGGTCGCGTGGTGGCGCACACCGACCCGTTCAAGGAGCAGGCCCTCGCCCACCGGGTCGCCTGGCTCACCGCCTCCACGCCCTACGAGTGGTGGGGGGACGCGCCGTGGTGGCTGGCCACGGCGGCGATCGCGGCCGCGGCGTTCGTGCGCCGGCGCCCGAAGCCGACCGCCTAGTGCCGCCCGGCCAGGATGCAGATTCTGCCGGTCCGGCGCGGAACCGCCCGGTCCGGGCCCTCGAATACGCCGGCGACCTCCCTCGTCCATCCTGCGTCCCAGGCTCCGGCTGGAGCGGATCCAACGGCCGGGGATTTGACGAACGATCCAGCGTATGAAAAATAGCGTGGCGGTTCCCCACTCCGGGGAGCAGCCTTCCAGGGGGCACCCAGGGTGCCTCGACGGAGTGGTCGACCCGACCGCTCGCTTGCGACAGGCAGATCACCCATCAAATGCGGGCTTGTCGCCTGAACGGGGCACGAAAAGGGAGAATCGGAACATGAAGAAGAATGCTTTGGCTATTTTCGCCGCGGCCGGGTTCGCGGCGTCCTTGATTGTCGCCGGCTGCACGGTGACCAGTGACAACGGCACGGACGGCGGCGCCGGCAGCGGCGGCAGCGGCGGCGGCACCGGCGGCACGGCGGGCACGGCCGGCACGGCGGGCACGGCCGGCACCAGCGGCAGCGCGGGCATGTCGGGCAGCGGCGGCAGCGCCGGCGCGCCAGCGCCTGCGACCCGAGCGATCCGACCAACACCGCCTGCGACACGTGCATCCAGACCAACTGCTGTGCGGAGTGGACGGCGTGCCTCGCGGACAGCGCTTGCGGCTCCGCGACGGACGGCGAGGCCGTGTGCATCCTCAACTGCGTCCACGGAATCGTGGCCGATGGCGGCACGGCCGACAACGCGACGATCGCCACGTGCGGCGGTCAGTGCGCGAAGGGCAGCACCATCTCGGACGCGACCAACACGCTGTTCGGCTGCATGAACGACGAAGAAGCGGCGGTCAACTGCCGCGCGGACTGCCTGCAGCAGTAGTCCAAGCGATAGCGCGAGGACGAACGGGCTGCTCTCCGCACGGAGAGCGGCCCGTTTCGCTTTCGTCCGTCTCCCTCGACGACGCGCCGCGCATGGACACGGACCCCCCGCATGACGCTCGCGCGCGCGACCTACGGGAAATGTGGAGGCGCGGAAGGTTTCCAGGGACGCGGGGGATTCAGGCGAGTTCCTGGGCCTAGATGCCCATCGCCTTCTTGAAGCGCTTGGCGTCGGCGAACATGTCCACGTTGGTGAACACGTAGATCGCGTCCTGGTCCGGCGCTTCCTTCGCGATCTCCGCGAGGCGCTCGATGGCCGGATCCTCGTAGCGGGACTTGTGCCCGGCCGGGCCTGGCATCCGATAATACGCCACTTCGCGCTGTGACAGTCCGTGGCGTAGCGGATCCCGGGACGACAGCGTGCCCGTCTCCGCGGCCAGCGCGTCGGCGTCGTCGGGGTTCCACGGCGACTCGACCTCGAACACGACGCGCTCGAACTGCGTCTTGACGTGCTTCAGGAAGTCGCGGAGCGCCGCCCGGTTGGGGCGCGATGCGGAGAAGTCCGGCGGCGCCACGAACACGGCCGTGTGCGCGTCGAGCTCGACCGCGACCTCCCCCAGGGTCTTGAGCGCGGTCTCGATGACCTTGCCTTCGCGGAAGCCCTCCTGGCCCACCTCGCGCGGGCCGAGCAGCGCGAACTGGAAGCCCTCGGGAGCCTCGCGCCGCCAGCGACGGATTGTCCCGGGCCCGGGGACGGCCAGATGGGTCTCCTGGACCTCGACGAACAGATGCTCCTTGAAATACCGGGTTGCCGGTACCGCGAAGCCTGCACATCCGACCGTGATCATCGCGGCGCAACCGTAACACACGAAGGCAACCCGGGCCTGCCTTGTTAGCCACTAGTGCCGCTCGCCAGAGTTTCGTCACCCAATCCGTCAGCGCACGGCAGGCGTCGTGCAACCCGCGCTACATCGGTTCGGCGCCCGGACCCGGCTCGCCGAGCACCCGCCGCGCCAGCGCCTCGCCGACGGCGCGCGCCGCGGCGTCGACCGCGTCGTCGTAGCGCGCGGATTCCGCACGCGCGTCCGGGTCGTTGGCGTAGCTCTCGAACGCGACGCACGTCGCCGGTCTCCCGGGCCGGCCCGGCGCCGGCGCTCTCGCTCACCCACGCGCGCCCGACCACGCCCACGCCGGAGCCCCGCGAGAGCGGGATCGCGCCGTCGGGGGACGCGGTGACGGCGACCCCGGACGCGACCTCGTCGATGCGCACCAGCTCGAGCTCCATGCGCGGATACGCGTCACCCGACGCGAGCACGCCGGCTCGGCCGAGGGCGCCGCGGGCGCCGGCCAGGGCCGCCTCGACCGCGTTCGCGCGGGACACCTTCGCCGGGGCGGCGACCACGGACAAGCGCTCGGACGGACGCTCCCCGCCGTACATCGGCTGGTAGCCGCAGCCGGCCGCGGCCAGGGATACCGCGCCGAGCCAACCAGCCCTCACCCCCAGTTTCACGGGAAACAACAGTCTTTCCACAGCCTTACGGGCGTACAGCGCTCAACCGACGATCAGGTTGATGATCCGTCCAGGTACGTAGACCAGCTTCTTCAGCGTCTTGTTCTCGAGGAATCTCGCGACGTTGGGCTCGGCCGCGGCGGCCTCCCGCGCGACCTCCTCGCTGGCGTCCTTGGCCAGGCGCACGCGGCCCCGGACCTTGCCGTTGACCTGCACGCCGACCTCGACCACGTCGTCCTCGCACTGCGCCGGGTCGAAGGACGGCCAGGCGACGTCCGCGATGCTCGGGCCGTGGCCCAGGGCGGCCCACAGCTCCTCGGCCAGGTGCGGCGCGAACGGCGACAGGCACAGCACCAGCTTCTCGACGCCCTCGCGGGGCGCCGGGTCGAGGCCGTTCAGGTGGTTGGCCAGGATCATCATCGCGCTGATGGCGGTGTTGAAGTGCAGCGCCTCGATGTCCTCGCCGACCTTCTTGACCGTACGGTGGACAAGCTTCGCGGTCTGCTCGTCCATGGCCACGTCGGCCACGTCGCCGGTGGCGATCTTGTGCACGCGATCGAGGAAGCGCCGCACGCCCTGGATGCCGCTGGTCTGCCAGGGTTTGACCTGCTCGAGCGGCCCCATGAACATCTCGTACACGCGCAGGCTGTCCGCGCCGAAGTCGCGCACCACGTCATCGGGATTGACGACGTTGCCGCGGCTCTTGCTCATCTTCTCCGCGACGGGGGCGAGCTTGACGCCGAGCTGCTTCTCCGCCTCCGGGCCCGGCGCCCAGCGCACGTCCACGTTCTTGCCCTCGAAGCTGTACGTCCCGCTCTCGCGATCGTGGACGACGCGCGGATCGTCGCCGTCGAGAACGGTGCCGTCTTCCACGGCGTACCAGCGGTACGCCATGCCCAGGATCATGCCCTGGTGCACCAGCTTCTGGAACGGCTCCGGATGCTTCACCACGCCCACGTCGAACAGCACCTTGTGCCAGAAGCGCGCGTAGAGCAGGTGCAGGACGGTGTGCTCCGAGCCGCCGACGTACAGATCGACGGGCATCCAGTCGTCGTACGCTTGCTCGCTGAAGATGCGCTCGGCGTTGCCTGGATCCAGGTAGCGCAGGTAGTACCAGCACGAGCCGGCCCACTGCGGCATGGTGTTCGTCTCGCGCGCGAACCACTTGCCGTCTTTCTGGAAGAAGCGCCAATCCAGCGCGCGCGCCAGCGGCCCCTGGGGATCGCCCGGCTTGTAGTCCTCGAGCTCCGGCAACAGCAGCGGCAGCTCGCTCTCCTCGCACGCGATCGGCGCCGCGTAGTCGATCTCGAACGCGTCGCCCTTGCGCGGATCGCCGCTCGTTTCCACCGGGAAGTAGATCGGAATAGGCTCGCCCCAGTAGCGCTGGCGCGAGAACACCCAGTCGCGGAGCTTGTAGTTGACCTTGCGCCGCCCGATCCCCTGCCCTTCCAGGAAATCGATGATATTCCGCTTCATTTCCGCGGTTTTCTGGCCATCGAACCGGCCCGAGTGCACGGCGATCCCGTCCTCCACCCAGGCCTGGTCGAGGTTGCCGCGCAGCTTGCCGTCGCGGCTGACGACCTCGACGATCGGAAGGTCGAAGCGCTGCGCGAACTCGAAGTCGCGCTCGTCGTGGGCGGGCACGGCCATGATCGCGCCGGTGCCGTACGCGCCGAGCACGTAGTCCGCGGTGTAGATCGGGATCGGCTGCAGCGTGAGCGGGTTTATCGCGTACGCGCCGGTCACGACGCCGGTCTTCTGCTTGTTCAACGCCGTGCGCTCCATGTCGCTCTTGCGCTTGGCCGCCTCGACGTACGCCTCCACGTCGCCGCGATGTTCGTCCGTGGTGATCTCGAGGGTGAGCGCGTGGTCCGGCGCGATCACCATGTACGTCGCGCCGAACAGCGTGTCGGGGCGCGTGGTGTAGACGGTCAGCTTGTCGTCGCGGCCGACCAGCGGGAAATCCACTTCCGCGCCCTCGCTGCGGCCGATCCAGTCGCGCTGCTTCTGCTTCGTCTCGGGCCAGTCCAGCGTGTCGAGGTCCGACTCCAGCCGGTCGGCGTAGGCCGTGATCCGCAGCTGCCACTGCCGGAGCGGCTGGCGCACCACCGGGAAATTGCCGCGCTCGCTCCGCCCGTCGACGACCTCCTCGTTCGACAGCACGGTGCCCAGCTCCGGGCACCAGTTGACGGGGATCTCCGCCTGGAACGCCAGGCCGCGCTTGTACAGCTGGAGGAAGATCCACTGGGTCCACTTGACATACCCGGGATCGGTCGTGTTCACCTCGCGCGACCAGTCGTAGGCGAAGCCCAGCATCTTCAGCTGGCGCCGGAACACCTCGATGTTCTGGTTCGTGGTCACCGCGGGGTGCGTGCCGGTGTTGATCGCGTGCTGCTCCGCCGGCAGCCCGAACGCGTCCCAGCCCATCGGGTGCAGCACGTCGAAGCCGTTCATGCGCTTGAAGCGCGCGACGATGTCGGTCGCGGTGTAGCCCTCCGGATGCCCGACGTGGAGCCCGGACCCGGACGGATACGGGAACATGTCGAGGGCGTAGAACTTCGGCCGCCCGGGGTGGCGCACCGCCTTGAACGTCTCGTGCTCCGCCCAGTACTTCTGCCAGCGCGGCTCGATGGCCAGGTGATCGTAAGGCATGGTCGAAGCTCGTTTAGCAGATCCGCCCGCCGGATGATGGGGATGCCGGTCCGGCGCGGAATCCCGCGGGCCGTTCGTCGCGGACCGGGTCTCCGCCAAGACCCCGACGTCGTGGCAGCCACCGGGGCCCCATCCCCGGCGGCCGACGACAGCGGGGTTTGTATCCCGTCTCGTGGCCGTCGCGCGGCCGGGACCAACTTGCCCCGGGGCCAGTTGCGACGGCGCGTCCGCGGGATTCCGCGCCGGACCGGCAAATCCAGAACTGGCACTGGCACTGGCACCGGGCACGGGCACCGGCGCGTCGCCGGCGATCGCCGCCGGCGAACCGCGGCTTCGCCACGGCGCGGTCGAGGGATCCCGCGGCGTTGCGCATGGAACGCGGTGTGCGATGCGCTCGAGCATGCCCACTGCCATCAGCCGGAGCGTCCGTGCGCTCGGCCTCGCGGCGGCGATCGCCGCGGCTTGCTCGAGCTGCCGCTATCCCACCTCCCCGATCGAGCCGCTCGCGGTCAGCGACTGTGAGTGGAAGACCGGCGCCGGATGTTCGGCGGCGCCGTCCGCGTGCTCCGCCGACGGTTCGTTGCCGGACTCGTCGTGCACGCCCGGCGCGCTGAACCCCGCTGTCACGCCGGCGAGCATCGACGCGACGATCTGCTCCATGGGTTGGACGCGGACGATCCGCCCGCCCCAGAGCTACACGGCGCCGCTCAAGCGCGCGCTGATGCAGGCCTACGGCGCAGGCGACGATCCCGGCGCGTTCGAGCTCGACCACCTGGTCCCCCTCGAGCTGGGCGGCGCGCCCGCGGATGCCATGAACCTCTGGCCCGAAGCCCACGAGATGGATCCCGGCAGCTACGAGAAGGACGGATTCGAGAACTTCCTCAGGCGCCGCGTGTGCGCGCGCGAGCTCTCGCTCGGCGAGGCACAGCAACAGATGGCGACGGACTGGGTGCGGCACTGGCGGGCCGCTGGCTCACCGCGCAGCGAATTCTCCGGACGCTGACGTCGACAGATTCACACCGGCGATGGCGGCGGCATGTACCGGGCATGAAACGGTTCATCCTCCCCTTCGCCGCGCTCGCGCTCGCCGCTTGCAGCCACTCCCAACCCCAACCCACGCCGGCATCGCCGCCGTCCGCGCCCGCGCCAGCGCCCCAGGCCGCCGCCCCGCTGCCGGAGCCCGGTCCGCCTGGCGACGGGCCCAACGCGCGCCGTGGCCAACGCGGCCAGCGCGGCCAGCGCGGTGGACGCCTCGACTACGCCAAGCTGGTCGAGCGCTTCGACGCCAACAAGGACGGCAAGCTCCAGGTCGCCGAGCTGCCGCCGCGCGCACAGGATCGCTTCGGCGACGCGGACGCCAACAAGGACGGCGTCATCGACGAGAGCGAGATCAAGGCCGCGGCCGCGGCGCGGGCGAAGCAGCGCTTCGATCGCGCGGACGCCAACCACGACGGCTTCATCACCGAGCAGGAAGCGGGCAAGCGCTGGAAGCGCATGCAGCGCGCCGATAGCGACGGCGACGGCAAGCTGAGCTTCGCGGAGCTCCAGGCCGCGTTCCAGCAGCGGCGACGCTAGCGCTTCGCGGCCTTGCGCTCGAGGCGGGCACGGCGCTTGGCGAGAGCTTCCTCGCTCTCGCCGGTGCCGGCCTCGAGCTGCTCGAGCGCCTTGTGCGGCTGCTTGACGTGATGCTCGTACAGCTTGGCGAGCTCGAGCCGCAGCGACGGATCGTCGATCTCCCGGCTCAGGGCCTCGAAGTCTTCCAGCGCGCGCGCGCGATCGCCGCGCGCTTTCGCGATCTCGCCGCGCACGCGCAGCGCCGCTGGGCCGGCGCCGCGCGCCACGGCGGCGTCCGCGCCGGCGCGCGCCTCATCGAGGGCGCCGGCGCGCTTGAACGTGCGCGCGAGGCCGACCAGATCCTGGTCGTGGAGCGCGCCCACGGGCTCGCCGTACAAGCCGACCAGCGCGGCCATGCTCACGACGTCCCACGCGTTGTGCTCGACCACGGCGTACAGCGCGCGCTCGTCGCCGGTGCGGAGGAAGTGCGCGTAGCGCGGCGCGACGTCCGCGCCGGCGATGTCGTCGCCGCGCTCGAAGCCGAGCACATCGCGCTCCAGGCCGATCAAGCGACACGCGCCGAGCCGCGCCTTGTGCAGCCGGCGCGCCACATGGAGCAGATCGAGGTGCGGCCGCGCCGGCAGCGCGGGCATGCGATTCATCACGTAGCGGCCCGCCAGCAGCGGCATGTCGAAGGCCTTGCCGTTGTACGTCACGAGCAGGCCCGCGCGCTCCACGCGCTCCGCCACCAGCGCGAGCAGCGGCGCCTCCTGTGCCGGGCTCTTCAGCAAGAGCTGCTCCATGTGCAGGCGTCGCTCGTCGTCGAACCACGCCATGCCGATCAGGAACGCGAGCGTGCCCGCGCCGCCGCCGAGCCCGGTGGTCTCCGTGTCGAGGTAGAGCGCGCGCGCCGGATCGCAGGCGGCCAGCGCGGGATCGAGGGCGAGCAGCGCCAACACCTCCGGCGCCGCGTCGGCGGCGGCGTCCGTCGGCATGCGCCCGACGTGGTGCGACGGCGCGAGCTGCTCGAGCCGGTGGTAGAGCGGGCCGGCCCCGGTGTCCCGGCGCACGAAGGGCAGCTCCGTCTCGCCGGGATCGGCCGCCGGGCGCGCCGCGGGGCGCTCGCGGCCGAGGATCTCCGCCATCTTCGCCCGCAGATCGTCGAGCTTGTCCGGCGGAGGCGCCAGCCGACCAAGCTTCGACTTCAGATCCACAAGGGCGATCTATCATCTTCTCCGTGACTCTCCAGGTGTTCGGTCTCACGGGCGGTATCGGCTCGGGCAAGAGCAGCGTTGCCGCACGCTTCCGCGCGCGCGGTCTGCCGGTGATCGACGCCGACGTGCTCGCGCGCGAGGTGGTGTGCCCGGGCTCGCCCGGCCTGGCGGAGATCGTCGCGGCGTTCGGCGACGGCGCGCTCTCGGCCGACGGCACGCTCGATCGCAAGCGCGTCGCCGCCATCGTCTTCAACGACGACGCCGCGCGCCGCAAGCTCAACGCCATCACGCACCCGCGCGTCCGCGACCTGATGATCGAGCGCACGCAGGCGCTCGACGCAGCCGGCGAGCCCCTGTGCTGCTACGAGGTGCCGCTGCTGGTCGAGTCGGGGATGGCGGACATGCTCCGCCCACTGGTCGTCGTCAGCGTCGACGAAGCGACGCAAGTCGCGCGCACCACCGCCCGCGACGGCGCCACCACCGACGAAGCGCGCGCGCGCATCCGCGCCCAGATGCCGCTCGCCGACAAGACGAAGCTCGCCGACTTCGTGATCGACAACAGCGGCACGCCGGACGCCCTGCGCGCCCGCGCCGACGACGTGCTCGACGCCGTGTGCGCGCGCGCGGGCGTCGATCCGGGCCGCTATCCGCGCCCGGATTGAAGGCGTTTCCAGGGTGCCGGTACGGCGCGGAACCCCGCGCGCCCGCGCGGACGCCAAGTGCCGGTTGCTCTACGCATCGCCCAGCTCGCGTCCGACGCGCGGACGCCAAGTGCCGGCTTCGCTCTACGCATCGCCCGGTTCGCGTCCGACGCGCGGACGCCAAGTGCCGGTTCCTCTACGCATCGCCCAGTTCGCGTCCGCCGCGCGGACGCCAAGTGCCGGTTCCTCTACGCATCGCCCAGCTCGCGTCCGCCGCGCGGACGCCAAGTGCCGCTTGCTTTACGCATCGCCCAGCTCGCGTCCGCCGCGCGGACGCCAAGTGCCGCTTGCTTCTACGCATCGCCCAGCTCGCGTCCGCCGCGACGCCGCCGGACGCCGCGCGGACGAGTGCCGCTTGCTTTACGCATCGCCCAGCTCGCGTCCGCCGCGCGGACGCCAAGTGCCGCTTGCTTCACGCATCGCCCAGCTCGCGTCCGACGCGCGGACGCCAAGTGCCGCTTGCTTCACGCATCGCCCAGCTCGCGTCCGACGCGCGCGGCGGACGCCAAGTGCCGCTTGCTTTACGCATCGCCCAGCTCGCGTCCGCCGCGCGGACGCCAAGTGCCGCTTGCTTTACGCATCGCCCAGCTCGCGTCCGACGCGCGCGGCGGGGAACGGCGTCGGGCGGCGCGCGGGATTCCGCGACGGACCGGCAAACCATCCACGGTGTGGCGTCGAATCCCGCATCGCACGCAACCGGACCGTGGCTCTGCCGACCCGGGGAGACCATGCCCATCGTCCATCTCGTCGCCCACACCATCCCGGCCACGTATCCGCTTGCAGACGCGGCCACCTGCTGGCGTCTGTGGCGCATGCTCCGTCTCGCCGTCGAGCGCGTCTTCGCCGCGTGCTTGATGCCGAATCATCTTCACCTTGTCGCCGCCGCGCGCAGCCCGGACGAGCTGCGGTGGCGCGTGGCCCAGGTGCTCGCCGGATTCGCGAGGAGCGCGGGGCGCGGTCGCATGTGGTCGCCGATCCCACGGCCCGTGATCATCGGTGATCCGGGCAAGCTGGCACGACAGATCCGCTACGCGCTCTTGAACGCGAACCGCGCCGGCTTCTACGACGACCCCGCGTGCGCGATCTGGTCCACCTACCGCGACGTGATCGGCGCCACACTGGATCCGTGGGTCGACGTCGCCGACCTGGCCGCCGTACTGGGACGCTCGTCAACGGGTTTTGTGGAGTGGTTCCAGACGTACGTCTCGAGCGATCCCTCGGTGCAGACCGGAGGAACGCCACTGCCGATCGCCGCGCCACCGCGGCTCGACGGCGCCACGCCGCTGGAGCTCGTCGACGTGGCCGCTCGCGCCGCCGCGGCGACGGCTCTGTGCACCGAACGGCGCCGGGCGTCGATCGCGCGCCATGGATTCGTGCTCGCGGCGCGTCATCAGGGTTGGCGCGACGCGAACGCGCTTGGCGAATTCCACGGGACCACGGACCGGACAATCCGGCGGCTTGCGCTGACGCCGGACGACGCACTGCTCCGCGCTACCGCGCTCTATCTGGGCGACGAGCGACTGCTCACGCCCCAGCGGTTCCGTCGGGCGGCGTAGTCGCGCCGTTCGGTCGCTCCAAGCGGCGGACACGAAACGCGCCACACGGGCTACTGGACGACGGGCGGCCAGGACGGGCGCGACTTCGTCGCGATCGCCGCCTCGCGGGCGCGCGCGGCGATCAGCGTGTTCTCGAGCAGCATCGCGATCGTCATCGGGCCGACGCCGCCGGGCACCGGCGTGATCGCGCCGGCGACGGGCTCGGCGTCCGCGTAGTCCACGTCGCCGCACAGCTTGCCGTTCTCGTCGCGGTTCATGCCGACGTCGATGACGGTCGCGCCGGGCTTGATCCAGTCGCCCTTGATCATCTTCGCGCGACCGACGGCGGCGACCAGCACGTCGGCCTCGCGGCACAGGGCGGGCAGATCGCGCGTGCGCGAGTGCGCCAGGGTGACCGTCGCGTTGCGCGCCAGCAGCAGCGCGGCCACCGGCTTGCCGACGATGTTGCTGCGGCCGACCACGACGGCGCGCGCGCCTTCGAGCTTCGCGCCCGCCTCGTCGATCAGGCGCAGGCAGCCGCGCGGCGTGCACGCGACGAGCCCGGGCGTGCCCGACCAGAGCGCGCCGACGCTGACCGGATGGAAGCCGTCCACGTCCTTGGTCGGATCGATAGTGGCGATGACCTGGGACGGGCGCACCGCGGCGGGAACGGGCAGCTGGACCAGGATGCCGTCGACGGCTTGTCGTCGCGTTCAGGTTGCGGACCAGGGCGAGCAGCTCGGCCTCGGTGACGTCGGCGGTCAAGCGGTGCGATCTTGCCGGCGATGCCCACCTCGGCCGCGGCTTTCTCCTTGTTTCGCACGTACACGGCGGATGCCGGGTCGTCGCCGGCGAGCACCACGTTCAGCCCGGGCGCACGCCCGAACTCGCGCTTGAACTCCTCGACGCCCTTCGCGACCTCTTGCCGGACGCGCTGCGCGATTACCTTCCCGTCGATCCGCGTTGCCACGCGCTGGCGATTACCAGAGCCGACCTGGCGCCGTCCAGCGAGGCACGCCGCGGTCGACGGGGCTGCACTCATCGCCGCCGCGGCGCTCGTCGCCGACGCGCTGCATCCATCCTCCGCCCGGAGCGTGACCGTCGCGCGGTTGGTATGGTGAAGGTTGCCGGTCCGGCGCGGAACCGCGGATCGCGATCGCGGCGGCGGCGGCGTTGCCAACGTTGCGAGCTCGACCGCGTGCGCGGCGATCAGCTCGGTGCACGAGGAAGGTCGTGTCCCTGGCAGCGAAACGAGCAGCGATGCGGACGAACCGATCCCGATCTCGTGACCGTGCGACGGGCCGGCGATGCGCGGGATACCGCGCCGGACCGGCAATCCGGAGGCTGTGCGGGCATTCCGGTCGGCCAGGCCGACACCGGGAAGCTGGTCTCGTACAAGAATCGTTGGGAATGCCGGTGCGGCGCGGAACCGCGAATCGCGAATCGCTCAGTGCACGAGGAAGGTCACGAGCGTGACCGTGTCGGCCTGGGCGGGAACGCTGTAGCCCTGCGTGTTGTCGATGCTCACCGGCACGTTGCCCGGCGCCGTGTTCGGGATCAGCACCAGGCCCGCGGCGTCGGTGGCGTTGGCGTTGGCGTTCCACGCCGCCCTGGTCGCTGTAGACGATCGTGCTCGACGCGGCCGTGGTGACGACGCGGCCCGCCGCGGGCGTGCCCGTCGCGTCCACGAAGCGCAGCACCAGCTGCGCGGTGCCGAGCTGGCGCTGCACCGACAGCGCCGCAGCCGAGTAGATCTGGTCGATCACGCCGCCGGCGACGATCTCCAGATCGACGGCGCCGCCCCCGGTCGTGTCGACGGCGTTCAGCGTCGGCATGTACGGCGCGCCGGGGCCGCCTTGCTCGGGCTCGGTCAGCACCCACAGCGTGTCCGTGTAGGGCGCGTCGGCGAAGCTGTACGTCGTGCCGTCGTAGGTCGTCTGGTCGGTCACGCCGGTGGAGTGCTCGGTGGTGATCGTGGCGGTGCCGGCGTACGCGACGAAAGTCTTGAAATCGTCGCTCTGGATGCCGAGCACCTTGCCCGACATGGTGACGGACACGTCGCTCGCGCGTGGTGGCGTCGCTCGCGTCGCTGCCGCCTTCGGGAACGCCGATGGTCGGCGACGGCGTGCCGCAGCCCGGCGTCCACGCGTCGCCGGTGCACGACGTGACGGCCGCCGGGCGGTCCTCGGTCTTCTGGCACGCGACGGCGATCGCCGCGGCGCCGCACAGCAGGATACCGAGCCGGGCCAACCCCTTCATGAACAGGGAGTCTACGTCGCCGCGGCCGGCGCGGCCAACCGCTTGACCCGCAGCTGGTGCACCAGCACCACGAACGCGACCAGGATCACGCCGATCAGCTGCGACGTGCTCAGGCCGAGCAGACCGCCGCGGGCGTCGTCGCGCCAGAACTCGAGGATGAAGCGCAGGATCGCGTACAGCGCCACGAACGCCAGGAACATCTGCCCGTCGTAGCGCTTGCGGCCGTGCAGGTAGAGCACCAGCAGCGCGGCGATCGGCGAAGGAGCCCGCCGACTCCATGATCTGCGTGGGATAGACCGGCAGCGAGCGCGCCAGCGGCGAGGCGAGCAGGTGCTGCTTGTATTGCATCTCGCTGGCCGGGCTGTTGACGGGGAACGACAGCGCGAGCGCGCCGCCCGGCCACACCTTGCCGAAGCAGCAGCCCGCCAGGAGGCAGCCCATGCGCCCGAAGCCGAGGCCCACCGGCACCACCAGGCCGGCCATGTCCGCCGCCTTCCAGAACGGGAAGCGATCGCGCTTGAGCAGGTACCACGCCGCCACCGTCGCGCCGATGAAGCCGCCGTAGTACGTCAGGCCGCCGGCCCAGAACTTCGCCCACGCCCAGCAGTCGGTCTCGGTCGGGTGGCAGACGTTCTTCGCGGCGTCCCAGACGCCGTGATAGTTCGAGCTCAGGCACTCGGACTGGGTGATGGTCCAGTCGATCTTGCCGAGGTCGCCCGTGCACAGGTGGACGTAGTCCCAGAAGTAGCCGTCGGCGATCACGTGCAGGATGCGCGCGCCGGCGACGCCCGCGAGCAGCATCGCCAGCCCGAGATCGACCACCACGTCCGGATCCTGGCCGATGCGCTTGGCCCAGACCGCGCCCATCGCGGTCGCGAAGATGAACCCGGTCAAGAGCAGGATGAAGTAGCTCGGGAAGCCGATCCCGAAGAACGTGAACAGCTCCCCGCGCATGCGACGGTTACTGCGCGGGAGCGCTCTCCGGCGCGCTCTTCGGGCGGCGCCGGGAGGTGAACATGTCGACGGCCATCAGGGCGACGCCGACGCAGATCGAGATGTCCGCGACGTTGAACGTGGGCCAGTGGTCGGTGATGCTCCAGCCGGGCACGGTGTGCGCGATGAAGCTGTTCATGGCGTCGACCCAGTGGGCCTTGTAGTCGACGAAGTCGACCACGCTGCTGCGCACGATGCGATCCGACAGGTTACCGAGCGCGCCGCCGAGCACCAGCGGCAAGCCCCACATCAGCGCGCGCTGGCCCGGCGCCGAGGCGACGGTAGAGCGAGATGATGAACGCGATCGCGAGCACGCTCACGACCAGGAAGAACGGCCGGCGCACGCTCTCCGGCGCGGTCTGCAACAGCCCCCACGCGCCGCCCTTGTTGTAGGCGAGCGTCAGGCTCAGGTGGTCCTTCACGAGCACCAGCGCCGGATCGAGCAAGGTGCGCTTGCCCAGCGTGATCTCCGCCCAGGCCTTGCTCGCGACGTCCGCGGCCAGCGAGATCGCGGCGACCACGCCGAAGAACACGTAGCTCGGCCTGTGACCGACGCTGTCCTGGGCTGGGGTTGGTGCCGGCGCGGAACCCCCCGGCTCGTCCCCCGCGAGCACGTGGGGACCGGCGACGGCCTCGGAAGGGTTCGGCGACAGGTTGCCCGACAGGGCGGGATCGATCGGCTCGCTCATCGAAGCTTCCGCGTGTCCTACGACATCGCGCCGGTCCGGGCCAGCCGTCCGCGCTGGCCGGGCCGCGCCGCCTTGCCAGGTACCGCACACCTGTTTAGTATCCCGGCGGCCATGCCGACCCCTCCCTGGAGCGCCCCGCGCGGCGTCGATAGCGTCATCGAGCAGTGGCTGGAGTCGGGCACGGTGCGGCGCTGCCTGGCCGCCGAGCGCGTCATCGGCGCGAGCGACGCCAGCTACGCGCCGATCCCGCCGGCGCTGGCGCCGGGGCTCAAGCGCGCCCTCGCCGGGCGCGGGATCGATCGCCTGTACACGCACCAGGTCGAGGCGGTGGAGGCGGCGCTCGAGGGCCGGCACGTGGTGATCGCGACGCCCACGGCCAGCGGCAAGAGCCTGTGCTTCCACCTGCCGGTGCTGGACGCCCTGGCCGCGGACGCGACGGCCCGCGCGCTCTACGTCTATCCCACCAAGGCGCTCAGCCGCGACCAGGAGCACAGCCTGCGCGAGCTTGTGCGCGAAGCGGAGCTGGGCGTGCCGGCGGTGGTCTACGACGGCGACACGCCCGGCGACGCGCGGCGCGCGGCGCGCGAGAAGAGCCGCGTGCTGCTCACGAATCCGGACATGCTGCACGCCGGCATCATGCCGAACCACGCCAAGTGGGCGGCGCTGTTCCAGGGTCTCCGCTACGTCGTACTCGACGAGCTGCACACGTACCGCGGCGTGTTCGGCTCGCACATGGCGCACGTGGTGGCGCGGCTCCGGCGCATCGCGCGCTTCCACGGCAGCGACCCGGCGTTCATCTGCGCCACGGCCACCATCGGCAACCCGCGCGAGCACGCCGCGCGGCTGATCGGCGCCGCGCCGGAAGACGTGACGCTCGTGGATCGCTCCGGCGCGCCGCGCTCGAGCCGGCGCTTCTTCATGTACAACCCGCCGGTCGTCAACGAGGAGCTCGGGATCCGCGCCAGCACGCTCAAGCAGAGCGTGAACCTGGCGGCCGATCTGGTGCGCGCGCGGGTGCCGACGATCGTGTTCGGTCCGTCGCGCAACAGCGTCGAGACGATGCTCAAGTACCTGCGCGCGAAGTGCGGGGACGTGGCCGGCGCGGACGCGATCATGGCGTATCGCGGCGGCTATCTGCCCGAGACGCGCCGCGCCATCGAGCAGGGGCTGCGCGACGGACGGATCCTGTGCGTCGTCGCCACCAACGCCCTCGAGCTCGGCATCGACATCGGCGATCTGGATGCGGTGGTGTGCACGGGCTACCCGGGCAGCGTCGCCGGCACCTGGCAGCGCTTCGGCCGCGCCGGCCGCCGCGGCAGCACCAGCGTCGCGCTGCTGGTGTGCTCGAGCAACGCCCTCGACCAGTTCCTGGCGCGCGAGCCGCGCTGGCTGCTCGAGAGCGGCGCCGAGGAAGCGCGCATCGATCCGTCGAACCTGGAGATCCTGATCCAGCACCTGAAGTGCGCGACCTTCGAGGCGCCGTTCGAGCTGTCGCCGCCCGGCGCGCGCGTCTCGGCGCCGGAGCTGGCGGAGGGCGAGAGCTACCTCGGGCTCGACGCCGGCGCGACCCGCGACGCGCTCGAGTACCTGGCGGGCCACGGGCTGATCCACGAGTCGGGCGGGCGCTACCACTGGGCCGGCGAGGCGTTCCCGGCGAACCACGTGAGCCTGCGCAACATCGGCTGGGACAACTTCGTCATCATCGACGTCGCGACGGAGAAGCACGATCGCGGAGCTCGACTGGCGCGCGGCGCACACCATGCTGCACGAGCAGGCGATCTACCAGCACGACGCCGAGCAGTACCAGGTGGAGCGCCTGGACTACGACAACCACAAGGCGTTCGTGCGCAAGGTGCAGCCGGACTACTTCACCACCGCGCTCACCTATCGCACCGTGGAAGTGATCGACGAGCAGCGGAGCGACGCGCTCGGTCGCGCGGGCATCGGATTTGGCGACGTGAAGGTGGTGGAGAAGGTCACCGGCTACAAGAAGATCAAGTTCTTCACCCACGAGAACGCCGGCTACGGCGACGTGCACCTGCCGGAGATGCAGATGCACACCACGAGCTTCTGGCTCACCCTGCCCGAGAGCGTGGTCGCGGCGATCGACCGGCCGCGCGCCGCGGTCGATCGACGGCCTGCGCGGTCTCGGCGCCGCGCTCGAGACGGTGAGCGCGCTGGCGCTGATGTGCGATCCGCGCGACATCAACCGCACGCTCGGCGACGGCTCGGGGGACGCGGGCCCCGGGGCCGGCCACCCCGCGGGGCGCAATCCGCACACGGGTCACACCGGCGGCTTCGATCCGACGGTGTTCCTGTTCGACGCGCTGCCCGGCGGGGTCGGCCTGGCCGAGCGCATGTACGAGCGCGCGCCGGAGCTGCTCGATCGCGCTCGCAGCCTGATCGAGGGCTGTCCGTGCAAGGCGGGCTGCCCGGCGTGCGTGGGTCCGGAAGAAGACGCCGGCGCGCGCAAGCGCGTCGCGCTCGCGATCCTGACGGCGCTCGAGCTGCGCGCGGCGACGCCCGCCCCGGCGCTGGTTGCGGAGGGGCAGCGCGCGCCCTAGCCTTGCGTCTTGGTGGGCAATCTCCGGCGTGTCGCGTTCCTTGTGCTCGGCGCCGCTCTCGCGGCACCGGCCTGCATCGCCACGAGCAACGAGAAGCTCCACCGCCAGACCGACGACGACGCCGGCGGCCCGGGTCCGGTCAACCTGGAAGGCGGCTCGACGGACGCGGCCGGCGAGATCCCGCCGACCGATCCCCACGCCGTGCTCGGCGTCGATCCGCCGCACGGTCCGTTCAACGGCGGCCAGCTGGTGATGGTGCGCGGCAACGGCTTCACCAGCAAGGTGCGGGTGTGGTTCGGCGCCAGCGAGATCGCCGCCGCCGACGTGTTGCCGGTGGATCCGCAGCGGGTGCAGGTCGTGGTCCCGCCGGGCAAGGCCGGGCCCGCGGACGTCACCACGCAGAACGGCGACGACGCGAGCACGCGCCGCACGCTCACCGGCGGCTACAGCTACGACGCGTTCTACGTCGACCCGGCGAGCGGCCCGGTCAGCGGCGGCACCACGGTCACGCTGCACGGTCAGGACACGAGCTGGGACGACAAGACGACGGTGCTGTTCGATCTCCTGCCCTGCCCCGTCTCGCAGGTGAACGACCCGACCGCGATCGTGTGCACCACGCCCAAGGGCACGCCCGGCACCAAGCCGGTGCGCGTGACGACCGCCGACGGCACGAGCACGGACGTGCTCGACGCTTTCACCTACGGCGACAGCGACAACGGCTTCAAGGGCGGTCTGTCCGGCAACGCGCTGAAGGACCAGCTGCGCGTGCTCGTGCTCGACAACTACACGGGCAACGCCGTGCCCGGCGCCAGCGTCGTGCTCGACGACGATCTCGCCACGCTGCGAAAGTCCGACTCCGGCGGCGTCGCGCTGTTCCAGGACGCGACGCTCGGCCCGAAGCGCAGCGTGACGGTGGCCAAGAAGTGCTACCAGCCGCAGACGTTCGTGGACGTCCCGGTGGACACGGTCACGGTGTACCTCGATCCGGTGCTGTCGCCCGCGTGCGCGAGCCAGGGCGACCCGCCGCCGGTGGGCGGCTCGCCCGGCTACGCATCCACGGTCTCGGGCGAGCTGTTGTGGACGTCGGTGAACGAGCTGAAGCACGAGGGCTGGACCAACGTCCCCGCGCCCAAGTCGGCGGACGAGCAGCGGGTCGCCTACGTGTTCAGCGCGTCGAGCGATCCCACGCGCGCGTTCAACCTGCCGTCGGCCACGGCGGCGGTCACGCCCGACTCGGTCGGCACGTCGGGCTTCGGGTACACGGTCAACGCCTCGCCGGGCAACCTGGTCTTGTACGCGCTCGCCGGGATCGAGAACCGCGCCGTGTCGCCGCCGTTGTTCACCGCGTACGCGATGGGCGTGACGAAGGGGATCTCCGCCAAGCCCGGCAAGGCGACCGGGAGCGTGTTCATCCCGGTCGACGTGCCGCTGGACCACGCGCTGGTGATGACCGCGACCGGACCGACGCCGACCTCGCACGGCCCCGACCGGATCCAGGCGTCGACGGCGATCCGCATCGCGAACGCGCTGTACGCCGTCCTGCCCGTGAGCCAGAAGTCGCGGCTCATGCCCGTCACCTCGCCGCTGTCGTTCGTGGGCGTGCCCGCGCTGACCGGCAGCGTGAGCGGCGGCGCGTACGTCGTCACGGCCAGCGCCGTCACCGGCATCGGCGCCAGCGATCCGCGCTCGGTGGTCGGCCAGTACGTGACCACCACCACCAACGACGTTGTCGCCCTCGACGGCTTCGTGCAGATCCCGGTGCTGTCGAACCCCGGCGCGAACGGCGCGTGGAACGGTCAGGATCTCGCCGTCGGCTTCGCGCCCGGCGGCGCCAGCATCGACCTGGTCGTAGTCGACATCGACAGCGGCTCCGGTCTGGTCGCGTGGACCGTCGCCGCACCCGCCGGCGTCACCAGCGTGCGCCTGCCGGATCTGGCGCAGCTCGGCGCGGATCTCGGCCTCGTCCCCGGGCCGATCAAGCTCAAGGTGTCCGCGGCGCACATCGACGGCTTCGTCTACGGGTCGCTGCAGTACCGCCAGCTCGGCACGCGCGGATGGAACGCCTATGCCGAAGACGTCTTCTACGCGCACTACTAGCCGCCGCGCGCGCGTCGTTCGAGCGTCGCTCGCCCTGGGCGCGCTCGGGCTCGCCGCCAGCTGCGGCTTCGACCGGACCGATCGCTGGGATCTGCCCGCGGCCCAGCCGCTCACGCCGGCGTGCGACGAGGGCAGCGCGCGCTGCAACGGCGGCGGCGTGGAGCACTGCCAGCTCGACGACAAGGGCGTGGCCGCGTGGGTCGTCACGGCGGACTGCGCGAGCCAGGCCCAGGTGTGCGTGCCCGGCCTGTTGGCGTGCCGGAACTGCGCGCCCGGGGCCACCACCTGCGACGGCCAGACGGTCATGCGCTGCGACGACGCGGGCAACGCGAGCCACGCCGAGCAGACGTGCAGCGGTGACGGCGTCGCGTGTCGCGGCGGCGTCTGCCAGAACCTGTGCGGCCTCGCCGCCAAGCAGCGCAGCAACGTCGGCTGCGAGTACTGGGCCGTGGATCTCGACAACGCCGACATCAGCGACTCGCTGAACGCGGCGGCGCAACAGTTCGCGGTGGTGGTGAGCAACGCGCAGCCGGACGTCGCCGCGGACGTGACGATCGAGCAGGATGATTCCGCGCCGGGCCAGCCCAATGCCCCGCTGGAGATCGCCACGGCCACGATTCCACCGCTCAGCCTGCGCGTGTTCAAGCTCGGCCCGCGCGAGGTCGACGGATCACCGCCCGGTGAGTACAACACCGGTACCCACACCGCGCTCACGCGCCACGCCTACCGCGTCAAGAGCAGCGTGCCGGTGGTCGCCTACCAATTCAACCCGCTCGAGAACGTGAACGTGTTCTCGAACGACGCCTCGCTGCTCAAGCCGGTGGAGGCGCTCAGCATCTCGCCGGGCTCGCTCGTCGACTCCTACGTGGCGATCGGCTGGCCGCAGACCATCGCCAGCACGGACTACGCCGACACCAACTTCAACCCCAGCGATCCGATCGATCTGCGGGCGTTCCTCACGATCGTCGGCACGCGCCCGGACACCCACGTCCGCGTCACCAGCTCGACCAAGATCGTCGCCGGCGGTCCGGTGAAGACCAGCGGCCCCGCCGGCACCCTCGACGTCACGCTGCAGCCATTCGACGTGCTCAACCTCGAGACCGACGATTTCAACGCGGACTTCACCGGCTCGGTGATCGCGGCCGACGCGCCCGTCGTCGTGTTCAGCGGCAGCGAGGCGAGCGACGCGCCGTACTTCAGCACGCTCGCGACGCGCCAGTGCTGCGCCGATCACCTGGAGGAACAGCTCGACCCGGTGCGCACGGCGGGCAAGCATTTCGTCGCGTCGCTGTCCTCGAACCGCACGCGCGCCGTCGCCGCGGCGGGTGGCGACATCGGCGTGATCGACCAGCCGGAGTACTTCCGCATCATCGCCACCACCGACGGCGGCGCGCACGTGACCACCACCCTCGGCGGCAAGCTGGCGGCGTTCGATCTCGCCAAGAAGGGCTCGTTTACCACCATCACCACCAGCCGCGACTTCATGCTGTCGAGCGATCACCCGGTGATGCTCGGCAACGTCACGCCCAGCCAGGACGCGGCCGGCGTTCCACGCGGCCTTCCGGGCGGCGATCCGAGCTTCATCGTGATCCCGCCGATCGAGCAGTACCGGCCCGACTACGTGTTTCTCACGCCCGACAAGTACAGCTTCGATTTCATCCGCATCATCGCGCCGCTCGACGCCACGATCGTGTTCGACGGCCAGCCGCTCGCGGACGTCCCCGGCTGCACGACGCTACCCGCGGACGGCCTCACCACCACCGAGCGCGGCAGCGCCGACCCGCCGTTCGTGGTCCACACCTGCCAGCTCTCGTTTCCGGTCATCGACCCCACCCAGCCCGCGCCGGCCAACCTGTCGCCGGGCAAGCAGAACGACGGCGTGCACCGCGTGACGGCCAACGCCCCGGTCGGTGTGATCGTCGACGGCTTCGACTCCTACGTGAGCTACGGCTACGCCGCCGGCACCCAGCTCACCGAGATCGTGCCGCAGTAGTGCTAGCGCGGCTTCGTCATCGGCCACGGCTCGAGCAGCGGCACCGGCGCCGTCGGGCCGCTCTCGCGAAGCGCGCGTACGCACTCGTCGACCGACAGCCGGCGCGGGCCGAAGATGGTCGAATCGGCGGCGTCCGCGTCCATCAGCGAGGCAGGTTGATCGACGCCGTAGTCGTCCGGGTGCCCGGGCATGTCGAGCAGCACGTGGCCGAGCTCGTGGGCGAACGCGTAGCGATTTCGCCCCGGCGGCCACGGCCGCGCGATCGACGATGATCGCGTTGGACGCGCTGGCGCCGTCGGTGAGCAGGAACGACTCGCCGATGCGCCCGGTCCGCGCGAAGCCCGGGATCACGTACACGTCGATGGTCGTCGGATCGCCGTCGTCGAAGGCCTTGAGCAGGCTGCGCTCCTCGACCGTGCCCGCGACCGCGTCGAAGTCCGTGAAGTGCGTGAGGCCGTCGGCGAGATCGACCTCGCCGAGACACGCATCCAGCGTGGGATCGCTGGACAACGGCGCGTCGTCGATCGTCTGCAGCGGCACGATGGCGCCGCCGGCGCTCCGCACCAGCACGTCCACGGTCGGCAGCGCGCCGGCGCCGATGCGCGGATTGGGCGACACGATCGCCTCCAGGCCGGCGCGGCGCGTGGCCTCGGCGAGCTCGCCGGCGACCTGGTCCGGCGTCTGGCCGGCGCGCGTGGCGACGCGCACGACGCGCTTGCCCGCGCGGAAGCCGATCGCGCCGCCGCTCGCGGGCAGCCCGAGGTCGCAACCGACGGCGATCATGTGCGCCGGCGGCGGATCGACGACCTGGACGTCGAGCTCGTCGCGCAGCCCGAAGTGGATCCCGCACTGCCCCCAGATCTGGCTCGCGGTCTCGATCTGGTCGCGCGCCATCGCCAGCGCGCCCTTGTCGTCGCCGCCGATCGCCGGCGCGCCGCCGGGTGCGATGCGCAGCACGCGCATCCGCACGTGCGCGCGCAGCCGCCCGATCGAGCCGATCGGCGTCGAGCGCGGCCCGCCCACGCGGATCGACGTGGCCTTCTTTCCGTCGACCTCGACCAGGATGCGCCCCCCCACCTCCGCCAGCAGCGTGTGGGCCGCGGCCGCGGGGTGCTGTCGATCGATCGGATCCGTCCCGGCGCGGATCGGCGCGCTCCGACGGCACGCGAGCCCCGCCGCGGTCCGCGCCGGACACGCAACCTGCCGGAGCTCCACGCCGTCGAGGCGATCGAGCGGGCGGCCGTCGGGGTGCGTGGAGCGGAACGACAGCGCCGCGGGCAACGCGCCCGGCGGTCCCACGGCGAGCCACGCCAGCGCGTCGGGATCCGGCGGCGCGCCCGCCGGCGCGAGCCCGGGCGGCAGCGCGCGGCCCGGCGTGGCGTGCGACGTCGCGGCGTCGACGCGCGCGCCGCGGGCGTCGATCGGCACGAGCTCGACCACCGCCACCGGCGCGCTGCCGTGGGCGAGCTTCAACGTGACCGTGCCGGCGTGCAGCCCCTGGAGCCCGCCGCGCACCAGGCGCGCCGCGTCGCCGTCCACGCCCTGCGCGTCCGCCACGGCCACGACGTCGGTCGCCGACGCGGCCACGACCGGCTCGCTCGCGTCGGCGACGCCGTCCGCGTCGTCGTCGTCGAGATCGGCGAACACGCGCTGCGGCGGGGACGCGGCGTGCGCGGCGCCGGCGACGAGCAGCGCGATCGCTGCGATGGCGGCGCGCGCTACTCCACCCATCCGAGCTGGATGCGCCGGAACGCGGGTTCGGTGACGAGCACGTCGGTCGCGCCGGTGGTGTGCGCCGCGCCGATCATCGCCGCCCAGGCGACGGTGGGGATCTGCCGGCTCTTGAGCAGGCCGCCGGCGATCTCGACGGCGGTGTCGCGCTCTCCGGCATCGAACAAGGCGGCGGCGGCGAGGCCGCGCAGCGCCTCGCGGCGCGTGCTCTTGCTGGTCTCGATCAGCGCGCGGCGCATGTCGCCGCGCGCGTGGTCGCGGGCCAGGTACAGCGCGGAGCGGATCGCCGCCTCGTCGGCGAGCGGCTGGCCTTTCGCCAGGTTCTCGAGCATGGGGCGCGCCGTGGCGACGCGCGCCGACGCCAGCCGGAACAGGAACGTCATGTCGCGATCGGCGCTGGGCCGATCCGAGAGCCGCGCCACCAGCTCGACGGTCGGACGGATCGACGGCGCATCGGAGGTCTCGCCGCCCAGCGCCCAGGCGACCATGGCCCACGCCGCGCGTGCGCTCGACGGCCCCTCCGCGGCGCGCTCCAGCGCCTGCTCGAGCGGCTTGGCGTCGCCGGCGCGCACGGCGATCTCGCCGAACACCAGCCAGCGGCCGAGGTGGCGCTCGGCGTCCCGCAGCACGGCCAGCGCCGGCGTGATCGCCACCGGCAGCGGCGGGCCCCAGAGCAGCGGCACGAACAGCTCGACGCACAGCTCGATGCGGTGGCTCTCCTTGATCTTGGGCGCGACCGACGCGACGTGGGCGCCGTTGGCTTCCCGGCGCGCGACGCGCGCGACCTCGGACGCGAACGCAAGATGCGGGTGACGGCTCGCGGCGACCCGCGCCAGGGCGTCGGAGAGCCCGGAATCGTGCACGAAGCACGACCCGGACAGCGTGGGCAAGCCGCCCGCGTCGTCGGCCAGCAGCGCGCGCTTGACGTGCGCCACGCCGCGCTTGTCCGTCTGCTCGCACAGGCCGCGCACCGCCGCCGCGTACAGCGGACGCGCGAACGTGCCGCGCTTGACCAGCGTCTCGACGGTGGTCGCCTGCAGGGCGCGCAACCTTTGCGACCCCGGCGCCAGCGCGCGCAGTGCGCCCGCCAGCTTCGCCTCCTGGGCCGGCTTGCGGCGCAGCGCAGCCACGACGTCGGCCTCGATCCGCGCCGCGACGCTCTCGTCTACCACCTCCCCCTGCGCCGCCCTCTTCGCCATCAGGCCAGTACATGAAGATACCACTGCTCCCAGCGCATCACTTCGATAATCCACGCCGCTCGGCCAGATCCCGCGCATTGGTTGACCGGCTTGGGACGTCCAACTAGCCTGGGAAGGACAGGAGACAATGATGAGAAAAGCCGTGTTTGCCCTCGTAGTTTCCGCTGCTCTGCCGATCCTGGTGCTGGGCGCGTGCAAGAAGAGCGACGATCAGCAGCCGGCCGCCCAGCAGCCCGCGCCGTACGGCCAGCAGCCCTACGGCCAGCAGCCCTACGGCCAGCAGCAGCAGCCCTATGGCGCGCAGCCCGGCTACACGGCGCAACCCGGCTACACCGCCCAGCCCGGCTACACGGCGCAGCCGGGCTATCCCGCCCCCACGGCCACCGCGACGGCAACCGCGCCGATGTCGCAGCCCGCGCCGATGGCGCTGCCCTGCACGAGCGATGCGACCTGCTTCGGCCACAAGTGCAACACCGCCGCCGGCAAGTGCGCCTGGCCCTGCCAGACGAACAACGACTGCCAGCCCGGATACCAGTGCATGTCGCCGCAGTGTCTGCCGGCGATGGGCGCCCCCGCGCAGTAATGCTCGACGAGGTCCGCTACGAGGAGCTCGCCTTCCCCGAGCTCCGCGCGCTCGTCCAGGCCGTCGACAATCTCGGGCTGGACGACCTCGAGGCGGAGCTGGCCAGCGACATCCTGACGTTGGAGTTCGCCGACGGCACGCGCTTCGTCGTGAACTCGCACCGCGCCGCGCGCCAGATCTGGATGGCCGCGGATCGGAACGCCTGGCACTTCGACTGGCTCGACGATCGCAACGCGTGGATCGCCGCCAAGACCGGCGACGAGCTCTGGGCCACGCTCGGCCGGGTGATCGGCGCCAAGCTCGGCCGCAGCGTCCAGCTCGAGCGCGCGTAGTCCGGCTATCCGGGCTGCCGGTCCGGCGCGGCCCAGCCGCGACCCGGCTCGAAGCGTCCCGGGCGGGACCGTTGTCCCTCCCGTTCGTCGCTCATTCCGGGTCGGCGAACTGTTCCGGCAGCGGCTGCGGCCCCGGGATAATCCCAGCGATATCGGGATCTTCCTCGGGGGTACCATCGTCGGACCGCTGCTGCTTCTCGGCCTTGCGCTGTTCGCGCTTCTCGGCCTTGTCCTTCTTGCGGTCCTGGCGGGCGCGTTCCTTCTTGCGCTTTTCGAGGCTAGGTCGGGCTTTCAATCGGGATCCTTCCTGCAAGAGGGGGGCAATCCAACCAGCTCGGCTCGATAGCCCTTTTCCGACGCCCCCCGGTAGAAAATCCCCCGGCCACGGAATCGGCGAACCGAACGGAAGTGGAGTTTCTCTAGCACAGCTCGCGCGACCGCGCGATATCGTCTTCCAGTCGACGGGACGGCCGACCGGATCGCTTCCGGACGCGACGACTGGAGCGCCGGAACCGACGCAGGGAAGGCCCCGACGTCAGGCGCGGGTCGCGGCGAGCCGGAACGTCTCGTCGCCGAGGGCGACCTCGGTGGCGTCGGCCGGGGCGCTCTCGAAGCTCACCGCGGTCGCCAGGCACTCGCGCTCGATGGTCGCGACGCCCTCGCGCGCGACGCGCACCAGCCGCTCGCTGCCGCCGATCACGAGCGCCACCCGGTCGGTGAACGCGAGCTGCAGATCCTTGCGCGTCGCCTGGACGCGGCTGACGATTTCGCGCAGCAGGCCCTCGTCGACCAGGGCGTCGGTGAGCGTGGTGTGGAGCACGACCACGCCGACCTTGCCGGTGCCCGCGGCGAAGCCCTCGGCAGCCGAACACGTCACTTCGATCTCGTCCGGGCCGAAATCCATCGTCTCGCCGCCGATGTCGAGGGAGAGCGCGCCACGTTGCGACAGCTCGGCGTGCAGCTTGCTGCCGTCTGCGCCTTCGAGCGCCTTCTTCACCGCCTGGACGTTCTTGCCCAGCCGCGGACCGAGCGCGCGGAAGTTCGGCTTGAGCTTGAACGCCACCGCGCCCTGCTCGTGACCCGGGTACATGAAGCGGATCTCGTGGACGTTGAGCTCGTCGGTGACAAGCTCCTGGTACGACCCGAGGCGCTGGCTCAGCGCGCCGTCGTTGAACACGACGTCGGCGCGGGACAGCGGCTGGCGCACCTTGAGCTTGTTCGCGGTGCGCACCGAGAGCCCGAGGCTGACGATCTCGCGGACCGCCGCCATCTCCGTCGCCAGGCGTTCGTCGATGGCGCCGGTGTCCACGGCGGGATAGTCCTCGAAGTGCACGCTCTCCTTCGCCCCGGCGACGCCGGCCCGGACCACCAGGTTCTGGTACATCTCCTCGGCGAAGAACGGGATGAACGGCGCGACCAGCTTGGCGATGGTCAGGAGCGCCGCGTACAGCGTCGCGTACGCGTCCAGCTTGTCCGGCGGCAGGCCCGGACCCCAGAAGCGCTCGCGGCTGCGGCGCACGTACCAGTTGCTGAGCCCCTCCACCAGATCGACCAGGCGCAGCGCGGCGTCGTACACGAGGTACGCGTCCATCGCCTTCTTCACGTCGCGGATCGCCAGATTCAGCTCGCTCATCATCCAGCGATCGAGCAGCGAGCGCTCGCCGACGGCGCGGGATTCCGCGCCGGGCCGCCAGCCATCGATGTTGGCGTAGATGGTAAAGAACGAATACACGTTGCGCAGCTTGACCGCGAAGTCCTTCTGCAGCGTGCGCACGTTCTTCAGGCTGTGGCGCGTGTTGCTCCACGGCGGGCTGGCCGCGTAGAAGAACCAGCGGAACGCGTCCGCGCCGGGCGCCGGCGTGGTCTCGTCCTCGATCGCGACGCGCTCGCCGACCGGCGCGCGCGGCACTTCCACGGGCATGGTGTGGACGCCGGTGGAGATCACCTGCACGCCGAGCGCGACGCGGTCCTGCTCGCTCAGGAGCGCCACGCGGCGCGGCAGCTTCTTGTGCGCCTTGAGCACGAGCGCGAGCTTCTCCGCCGGCTTGTCCGCGCGGTAGACGACCACGCGCGCGCCGTCGACCAGGTCCATGCCCTCGAGATCCTCGCGCGCGATCAGCGCTTCGCCGGGCTTGGCGCTGACGCCGTGGGCCTCGGCGAGCACGCCGAAGTCCATCTTCACGCGATCCAGGATGATCTCGGGCGGCGTGTAGTTCCCGCGGCTCTTGCTCTCCTTCTTGCCTTCCTTGTCCGAGACGTGACCGAGCACGATGCACGTCTTGTACGGATGCGGGAACGGCTGCTGCTCGAAGACCAGCGTGGAGATCATCAGCAGCGAGTAGAACCAGCCGCGCGTCTGGTCGATGGCCTCGCTGATGAAGTCCGCGGGGAACGCGCCCTTGAATCGCTCCGCCGATCCGGCCGCGTGCGGGTAGCCCCACTGGGCGAACGGCATGCAGCCCGAGTCGAACCAGCAGTCGATCACCTCGGGCACGCGGTGCATCTCCGAGCCGCAGGTCGGACACGGGAACACCACGTGGTCGATCCACGGCTTGTGGACGATCAGGTGCTCGTTGAGGGACGGATCCTTCTGCTTGGCTTCGTGCCAGTGGTCGAACGCGCGCGGGTTCAGCTGCTCGATCTCCGCGACGCTCGACGGCGCGTGCTTGTGCTCCTCGTCCTTCGAGCACACCCACACGTTGAGCGGCGTGCCCCAGAAGCGCTCGCGACTGAGCGCCCAGTCGACGTTGTTGTGCAGGAAGTCGCCGAAGCGGCCGTCCTTGATGTGCTCCGGCAGCCAGTTCACCGCCTGGTTGTTCGCGAGCGCGCCGTCGAGCTTCTCGGTGGTGCGGATGAACCACGCCGGACGCGCCATCTGTATCAGCGGATCCTCGTCGGCGCGCCAGCAGAACGGGTAGTCGTGTCGGTACTGCTCGGCGTGCAGCAGCGCGCCGCGCTCGGACAGCTCGTGGGTCAGCTCCTTGTCGCAGTCCTTGACCCAGCGGCCCGCGTACTTCCCCATCTCGGCCTTGAACGTGCCGTCGGGGTCCACCGCGCACAGCAGCTCCACACTGTCCGGATCGACGTAGCGCGCGAGCTGCTTCTTGTGCGCCTTGTTGTCGTCCTCGCCGAAGGCCGGCGCGATGTGCACGATGCCGCTGCCGCTGTCGAGCGTGACGAAATCCTCGGCGATGACCCGCCACCACGCCGGCGTCTCGCCGCCGGCCTTCAGCTTCACGACGAGATCCTTGCGACCCGCGTAGTAGGTGTCGAAGCACGGCTTGTAGCGCAGCCCGACGAGCGCGCTGCCCTTCACGGTGCTGATCACCTCGAGCGGCGCGCCGAGCTTCTTCTCCAGGGTCTCGCGCAGCGCGCTCGCGACGATCAGCTGCTTGTCGCCGAAGCGCACGCGATCGTAGTCGACGCTCGCGCGCACGGCGGCGTAGCCGTTGCTCGACAGCGTCCACGGCGTCGTGGTCCAGACGACCAGCGACGTCTCCGGCTCGTCCAGCAGCGGGAACGCGACGTACACGCTGGGGTCGTCCACCGTCTTGTAGCCGAGGCCGACCTCGGCGGCGGACAGCGCCGTGCCGCCCTGCGCCCACCACCACACGACCTTGTGGCCCTGGTAGAGCAGCCCCTTCTTGAACAGCTCCGACAGCGCCCACCACACGCTCTCGACGTAGCTCTTGTGGTACGTGACGTACGCGTCGTCCAGGCTCACCCAGAAGCCGATGCGCTCCGTCAGCCGCTCCCACTCGTTGGTGTAGCGGAACACGCTCTCGATGCAGCGCGCGACGAACGGCTCCACGCCGTACGCCTCGATCGCCGCCTTGCCGTGGATGCGCAGCTCCTTCTCGACCTCCACCTCGACGGGCAAGCCGTGGGTGTCCCAGCCGCCCTTGCGCAGCACGCGCTTGCCGAGCATCCCCTGGTAGCGCGGAAACAGATCCTTCACGACGCGCGTCAGCACGTGGCCGTTGTGCGGCACGCCGTTGGCCGTCGGCGGCCCCTCGTAGAACACGAACGGCTCGGCGTCCGGCCCGCGCAGATCCAGGGATTTCTCGAAGATCCGCCGCTCTTTCCACAGCTCGAGAATCCGCCGCTCGTACTTCGGGAAATCGAGATCGGTGGGAACGGCTTCGAACGGCGTCGGGTCGGTCATGAGCGACCTCGCGTATAGCTCAGAAATCCGCGCGGAGCAGCGCCGAAAGCCGCTCGCCCAGCGCCAGCTCCGCCGCGTGTTCCCGGGCAAACGCCCCGGGATCCGGCGCCCGGCGTTGCTCCCGCCGGATCGCGGCAAGCTCCGCCGGATCCCGCTCCGCGACGATGGCCCGCACGGCGCGCACCCGCTCCAGCGCGATCTCGAGCGTGACCCCGCCCCGCGCGTAGCGCTGCAGCAGCGCGCACTCGAACTCACCGCACACCGCGGGCCGCCGCGGATACACGCCGCAGCGCGTGCCGTCGAGCGCCGGACACGGAAACCGGAACACGAACCCCGACGCCCGGCGGCTCCGCGACGGAGAGCCCGATCTCCTCCGCCAGCGCGAGCTCCTCCTCGCGCAAGGGTGCATGGCTGAACAGCACGCCGCTGCAGCACAGGCCGCACTCCACGCACAACGCCGAACCGTCCACGACGGGCAGCCTCTTCTTGTTTGCCGGTCCGGCGCGGTCCACGGCCGGAGCGTACCAACGTCCCGCCGCGCCGCCATCCCGCCGCGCGACGCGCGCGGGCGCGCCATCCGTCCATCCCGTCGCGCGGTCACGAAAGGCCGATCGGTTCGTCCGATCCCGATCTCGTGACCGCGTGACCGCGACGCCGTGCGCGGCGCGGCGCGGGGTTCCGCGCCGGACCGACCCAGCCTCAGGCGACGCCGAGGCGCTGGCCCTGGTAGCGGCCGTCGAGGATCGCTTGCCACCACGCGCGGTGATCGAGGTACCAGCTGCACGGTCTTTTCGAGGCCGCTGTCGAAGGTCTCGTCGGGGCGCCACGCGAGCTCGCGCTCGGTGCGCGCGCAGTCGATGGCGTAGCGCAGATCGTGGCCGGGGCGATCGGTGACGTAGCTGACCAGATCGCGGCGCTTGCCGATGCGCGCGTCCGGCGCGACGCGATCCAGGGCGTCGCAGATCCTGTGCACGACGTCGAGGTTCTGCAGCTCGCTGCGGCCGCCGATGTTGTAGCTGTCGCCCGACCGCGCCGCGTCCGAGCACGACGAACAGCGCGCGCGCGTGGTCCTCGACGTGGAGCCAATCGCGGACGTTCTCGCCCTTGCCGTAGACGGGTAGACGCTCGCCGGCGAGCGCCTTGATGATCATCAGCGGGATCAGCTTCTCCGGAAACTGGTACGGCCCGTAGTTGTTCGAGCAGTTGCTGACGACTACCGGCAGCCCGAAGGTGTGGTGCCACGCGCGCACCAGGTGATCGGCGCTTGCCTTGCTCGCGGAGTACGGCGAGCTCGGCGCGTACGGGCTCTCCTCGTGGAAACCCGGGGCGTCGCCCAGCGGCAGCGATCCGAACACCTCGTCCGTCGAGACGTGGTGGAAGCGGAACGCCGCCTGCCGCGCTCCGGCGAGCGAGCGATAGTACCGGAGCGCCTCTTGCAGCAGCGTGTACGTGCCGACGATGTTCGTCTGGATGAACTCCGCCGGCGCGTCGATCGACCGGTCGACGTGCGACTCCGCGGCCAGGTGCATGACCGCGTCCGGGGCGTGCGCGTCGAACACGCGCCGGAGCTCCGCGGCGTCGCACACGTCCACGTGCTCGAAGCGGTAGCGCGGGCTCTGCTGCACGCCGGCGAGCGCTTCCGGGCTGGCCGCATACGTCAGCTTGTCGACGTTGACGATGTGCACCTCGGTGTCGGCGATCGCGTGGCGCACCACCGCCGAGCCGATGAATCCCGAGCCGCCGGTAACCAGGATCTTCATGAGCCCGCCGAGCGTAGCATCCCCAGCGCGGCCAGCAGCGGCTCCGGCGCGCGGCCGTCCAGGGCCGCGCCGACCACGGCCACGCCGTCCGCCCCGGCGTCGAGGCACGCCCGCGCGCTGTCCGCGTCGATGCCGCCGAGCGCATACAGCAGCGTGCCGTCGCGCCGGCCGAGCGCGCCGAGGCCGAGCGCCGGCCGCCCCTTGCGCGGCGCCACGATCGGCGAGAGCAGCACCGCGTCCGCGCCGGGCGCCGCCTGCCCGGGCTCGTGGATCGCGCGCGAGATCCACAGCGCGTCGCCGACCACGCGCCGGGCGTCGCGCGCGTCGATGCTGTGCTCGCCGAGATGCAGCGCGTCGGCGCCGAGCAGCAGCGCCAGATCCGCGCGATCGTTGACCGAGAAGAGCTGGCCGGTCCGGCGCGAAACCCCCGCGAGGCGCTCGCCGAGGGCGACGCGATCGCGCACGGGCAGCTCGCGATCGCGGAGCTGGATCATCACGCTGCCCGGCGCGGCGGCGGCGCACAACGCCTCGAGTCGCGGCTCCAGCACGCCGATGGCCGCGACGCGCGTGTCGGTGATGGCGATCAGGCGCGGACGCACGCGCTCATTTCTTCGACAGATCGTCGCGGGCCATGACCGCGAAGCGACTGTTCGGGTAGTGCGCCACCAGGTACTCGAGCGTGGAGCGCCACGCCTTCTCGTCGCCCTTGGCCTTGAACTGGCCGGCGAGACCGTACAGCGCCTCGCCCGGCGTCTCCTCGATGCGCAGCGCCGGATCGGGCTTGCTCGCGCACTGCATCGGCGCCTGCGACAAGGCCGCCGCGAAGAGCACCATCGCCGTCACGCGCACGGGCGGATGCTCGCTTATTTGCCCGGGGCTGGCAAGCGCAGCACACGCCACGCGATCGCCGCGGCCGCCAGCGCGCCCAGCGTGTCGGCGACCCAGTCGAGCACCTCCGCGTCGCGGTAGGGCAGCGCGGCCTGGACCAGCTCGAGGAGCGCGCCGAGGGCGGACACGACCGCGACGCCGATCACGATCTGGCGCACCAGCGGCAGCTCCTCGAACACGAAGCGCAGCGCGCGCAGCACGATGAACAGCATCATGCCGAAGGCCAGGAAGTGGAACACCTTGTCCTGCGGCAGCGGCCCGGTCGGCGGCAACGGCGGTCCGTGCCGCAGCGCGCCGCCGATGAACACCGCGACCACGTACAGCGCCGCCGGCATCACGTGCAGGAAGAAGCCGGAGCGCGGCTCGGCGGGGCGCGGGCTGGAGGGCTGTGCGTTGGTCAAATGCGTGCGGTCTCCTCGAGCTCGCGGGCTCGCGTCTCTGGAAGCAACCACAAGATCAGCACCACCGCCACAATCGGGAAGATCGCGGTGACCCGCACCGCGGCCCCCCACCCCACCGAACCGGCCGCGAACCCCACGGCCAGGGGCGACAGCACGTAGGTGATCCGCCCGAGCAGGTTGTTCGACCAGGCGAACGCGTCGCCGCGCAGCTCGGTCGGGAAGAGCTCGGCGTTGAACGCGTTCAGGACCGGCATGACCGCGCTCGCCCCGAAGATCCCGAACACCAGCGCCACGGTCAGCAGCAGCTTGCCGTGCGCCGTGTAAGAGACGAACACGCCGGCGGCGCCGAGCCCGAAGATCACCACCGCGCCGGCCCGCCGCCCGATCACGTCCAGCAGCCGCCCCGACAGGAACACCAGCGGCATGGCCGCGACCGCGGCGATGGTGATGGCGCCGCCCACGTCCGCGTCGGACATGCCGCGCTCGCCGACCGCGAACTCCTTCCAGAAGGTGACGCCGTTCTGCGTGCACACGTAGGTGAGCATCCAGATGATGCCGAGCTGGATCACGCGCTTCTTGTACGGCGAGCGCAGGATGAAGCCGAGCGGACGGTGCTCGCGGGTCGTGACCAGCTCGGTGAAGCGTTGCGTCTCGCGCAGGCTGCGCCGCGCGAACGCGAGCAACAGCAGCGGGATGATGCCGACGAAGTACACGCTGCGCCAACCCCACGGCAGCTTGAGCAGCAGCGGCACCAGGCCGGCGCAGGTCACCGATCCCAGGCTCGAGAACGCGCTGATCACGCCGATCACCATCCCGCGCCGCGCCGACGGATATTCCTCGGCGGCGACGACCATGGCCGTCACGCCCTCGGCGATCAAAAATACGCGGCCGAGCATCTGGCAGAGCGCGAACACGTACACGTTCGGCGCGAGCCCACTCAGGAACGTGAACAGCGTGTAGCCGGCGATGGTCGTCGTCATGACGCGCCGGCGCCCCCAGCGGTCCGCGCGCCGGACCAACAAATAAGCGATCACGGTGCCGACGTTGATGAACGCGACGAGCATGCCCGCCGCGGCCTTGTCGAGCCCCATCGACGCGCGCAGATTCGGCAGGATCTGCGTCAGCGCGATGAAGTCGTAACCGTCGAAGAAGGTCGCGACGCTGAGGAAGACGAAGAGCCGGCGCTGATACGGCGTGAAGCGCTCGGCCACAGCCGCGACTTTGCCCGGCCAGAAGTCGCGGTGTCAACTCAAGGGCACGACCCGCTCTGCGCCTGTTGCAGCGCTCCGACGATCAGTTGCTGCGCGTTCGAGGCGGTCGGCGTCACCATGATCGCCTGGCCCGTGCCGCCCGCGTAGGCGACCTTGTCGAAGTCCGTCGTCGTGTCACCGAGGTTGACGATCCACGTCTTGACGGACGGCGTGCCCGCGAGGCCGTTCGCCGCGGTGGTCTCGAGCCCGGCCTGGTCGTTGCCGGTGCAGCCGTTGGGCGCGCCGTCGGTGATGAACACCACCACGCCCTTGTGGCCCGGGTGCGCGACGACGTAGTCCCGCGTGTAGGCGATCACGCCGTCGAGCGCCGGCACCAGCGTGCTGCCGCCGGTGGGCGACTGCGCGTCGACGGCGGTCGCGAACGGCCCGCGTTGGCCGGGAGATCGTCGAATCCGACCGCCGGCTTGGCGTAGTCCGCCGGAATGCACGAGTCCGTCGCGCCGGCGAGACCGCCTTGGCAGATGTTGAAGCCCGGCACGCACGGCCCGTACACGCCGCAGTCGGCGTCGACCGTGCACGTCGTCGGCGGCGGGTTCGCCGCGGGGCTCGGCATGAACTGCAAGCCCGCCGACACGCCGCTCGAGGTGGACGAGAACTGCTTCACCGCCATGCTCGCGCTCGTCCACTTGTTGTTGTCGACCATCGACCCCGAGTGATCGAGCAGGATCAGCATGTCGAGCGGTCCGCTGCACGTCCCGCCGCCGCTGCCGCCGCTTCCGCCGACGCCGCCGCTTCCCCCGACGCCGCTGCTGCCCCCGACGCCGCTACTGCCACCCGACGCCGCTCTGCCCCGACGCCGCTGCTGCCCCCGACGCCGCCGACGCCGCCCGTTCCACCGACGCCGCCCGTTCCGCCGACGCCGCCGCTACCGCCGCTACCGCCGGCGCCGCCACTGCCGGGCGTGGCGCACCACTGGTAGGTCGGGTCGCACAGCTTGCCCTGGGGCGTGCACTCCTTGTCGGACGCGCACGAGGTGTGGCACTCGCCGAACCCGCAGCGCTCGCCATTCGGGCAGTCGTTGTCGCTCACGCACTGCACGCACTGGGCGAGCCCGGGGTCGCACACCGAATCCGCCGGACAGTCGAGGGAGTTCTTGCAGGCGACCGCGCCGCCGCTACCGCCGGTACCGCCCCCGGCCGTGCCGCCCGCACCTCCCGAACCGCCGGTGGCGCCCGCGGCACCCGCCGCGGCGTTCAAGTCGTTGCTCGAACCGCCGCAGCCCACGAGAGCCGCGACCGTGATTGAAAGCCCAAGACCCACGAAAGCAAAGCGTCGCACTGGTTTCACCTTCACGTCCTACGCGGGGGCACACCTGTACCTACCCCGGAACCGACGGATCGTAGCATCTTCCCCGCGCTCGGCAGTTTGCCGGTCCGGCGCGGAATCCCGCGGTGCGGGCGGCGGCGGTGAGCCGCGTGCCGCGAGCCGCGTGCCGCGAGCCGCGAGCCGCGAGCCGCGCGCCGCGAGCCGCGAGCCGCGAGCCGCGCGCCGCGAGCCGCGCGCCGCGAGCCGCGAGCCGCGAGCCGCGAGCCGCGAGCCGCGAGCCGCGTGCCGCGAGCCGCGAGCCGCGAGCCGCGTGCCGCGAGCCGCGTGCCGCGAGCCGCGCGCCGCGAGCCGCTTGCTCCCAGAAGTGCGCGTAGCCATGGCGCCGCGCGAACGCGACGCACGGCGACGTGCGCGCGCCTGTGCCGCCGTTTCGGTCGGCCACACCGACCGAAACTGGCTCACAGCACGCTGTGCCGCCCTTTCGGTCGGCCTGGCCGACCGAAACTGGCTCACAGCGCGGCGCCGCGCGGGATTCCGCGCCGGACCGGCAATCCCCAATCCGGAAATCCTGTGCCGCCGTTTCGGTCGGCCGGCAATCCCCAATGCCGGAAATCCGGTGTGCCGCCGTTTCGGTCGGCCACACCGACCGAAACTGGCTCACAGCACGCTGTGCCGCCCTTTCGGTCGGCCTGGCCGACCGAAACTGGCTCACAGCGCGGCGCCGCGCGGGATTCCGCGCCGGACCGGCAAATCCCAAATCCGGAGTTGTCCGGCGCGCTACGAGATCAGCCCGGCCTCGGGGCTGGACGCGCTGGCGTACAGCTTCTTCGGCATGCGCCCGGCGCGGAACGCCTTGCGACCGGCGCTCACCGCCTCGCGCATCGCCTCGGCCATGAGTACGGGGTGCGTCGCGCCGGCGATGGCCGTGTTCATCAGCACGCCGTCGCAGCCGAGCTCCATCGCGATGGCCGCGTCGCTGGCCGTGCCGACGCCGGCGTCGACGATCACCGGCACCTTCGCCTGCTCGAGGATGATGCGCAGGTTGTACGGATTGCGGATGCCGAGCCCCGAGCCGATCGGCGCGGCCAGCGGCATCACCGCCGCGCAGCCGATGTCCTCGAGCTTGCGGCACACGATCGGATCATCGATGCAGTACGGCAACACGGTGAAGCCCTCCTTGACCAGGATCTTCGCCGCCTCCAGCGTCTGCTCGTTGTCCGGATACAGGTTCTTCGGATCGCCGATCACCTCGAGCTTCACGATCTCGGCGATGCCGAGCTCGCGCGCCAGGCGCAGCGTGCGCACCGCGTCGTCGGCGGTGAAGCAGCCGGCGGTGTTCGGCAAGATCGTCCAGCGCTTGCTCGTCACCAGCTCCATCATCGAGCCCGCGCCGCGATCCTTCAGATCGACGCGACGCAGCGCCACCGTCACGATCTCCGCCCCCGACGCTTCGAGCGCCGCGCGCGTCTCGGCGACGTCCTTGTACTTGCCCGTGCCGACGAACAGCCGCGAGCTGAACGTGTGCGAACCGATCTTCAAGACGTCGTCGCTCATGGCACGCGCAATACCGCCGGCGCGGGTCGCCGGCAAGCTACGCCACGCGCCGCGCCGCCCGTCTTTCATGGGAGGCGTTTCGGGTTTGCCGGTCCGGCCGCCGCGCCGCACCGCCGCCCCCGTCCACGTCGCGAAGCGACGCTCTCTTCGGCAAAGCACGATCTCGTGCCGCCCACCACGTCGCGAATCGACGCTCTCTCGGCAAAGGGCGATCTCGTGCCGCCCATCACGTCGCGAATCGTCGCTCTCCTCGGCAAAGGGCGATCTCGCGACGCCCATCACGTCGCGAATCGACGCTCTCCCCGGCAAAGGGCGATCTCGTGCCGCCCATCACGTCGCGAATCGACGCTCTCCCCGGCAAAGGCGATCTCGACGCCCATCACGTCGCGAATCGACGCTCTCCCGGCAAAGGGCGATCTCGTGCCGCCCATCACGTCGCGAATCGACGCTCTCCCGGCAAAGGGCGATCTCGTGCCGCCCATCCGCGCGCGAAGCGACGCTCTCGTGCTCACGCGACGGCCACGCGCCGCGCTGCCTCGTCCAGGCGCACGAACGCGTAGCCGGCGCGCCGGAGCACCTCGAACACCGCGGACAGCGCCTCGAGCTTCCGGGTCGCGGGAACGCGCACGTCGACTTGATGCGGGCGAAGCGCCTCGAGATCGTCGGCGGCGTCGAGCACGTCGATGCCGTGGAGCTCCAGGTTCACGAGCTCCGCGCCGACCACGGCGCGCGCCAACCAGCGGGCTCGCGCCGGACCGGCCAAAGTCAGCGTCGTCCCGATGAACGGCAAGCGGCCGATGCGCGTCACCTGGATCGGTAGCTCGATCATCCCGTCGCCGCGGCGCCAGTACGGCCTTCCAACGCGATACGGCCCGGTCGGCGCGGCGAGCACCGCCGGCGTGTCGAGCACCGAGCGCGAGCGACGCCCGCGCGCGCGGATCGCCGCGAGCTTCGCGGCCTTCGCCGCGTAGTACGGCGGGCACGGGAACACGCTCGAGTCGTAGGCCACGCCGCTCTCGGCGAGCACGTCGAACAGCTCGTCGGTGACGGTGTAGCCCGGCGCGCGGAAGCCGCTCGGACGCGCGCCAGTCGCGCCCTCCAGCACCGTGATACCCGCCTGCACCTGGCGCTCGATCTCCGCGCGATCGCGGCGCACCAGATCGTACAGGTGATCGAGCGTGTGGTTGCCGATCTCGTGGCCGCGCTCCGCCATCCCACGCAGCGCCGCCGCACTTTCTTCGCGCGCCATGTCCGCGCCGATCGCGAACAACGTGAGCGGCACGCCTTCCGCCCGCGAGAGCGCGTCGAGCCGCCCGAGCGCCACGTCGTAGACGGCGCTCGCGCCGCGCCCGGCGGGCGGGGACAGTCCGTGGATCGCGTAGTAGTTCGGGATCTCGTCGAGATCGACGGATACGGCGCACAAACGCGACATGCGGCCGTGCAGCCTAGCCCACGCTTTGCCGCGCGACCATCCTGCGCTACCACCACGGCGTGAAGACCATCCTCGTCACGGGCGCAGCCGGGTTCATCGGAAGCCACACCGCCGCGGCGTTCCTCGCGCGCGGGGATCGCGTCGTCGGGCTCGACAACCTGAACGACTACTACTCGCCGGCGCGCAAGCGCGCGAACGTCGCGGAGGTCCGGAGCACCTGCCCCGACGCGTCGCGCTTCACGTTCGTCGAGGGCGACATCCGCGATCGCCCGCTGCTCGACCGGCTGTTCACCGAGCACCGCTTCGACGCCGTCGTGCACCTCGCGGCGATGGCCGGCGTGCGCGTCTCGGTAGAAGATCCGTGGCTCTACTACGACGTCAACCTGACCGGCACGCTGAACCTGCTCGACAGCACGCGCCGCATCGGCAACCCGAATTTCGTCTTCGCGTCCACGTCGTCCGCCTACGGCCGCACCGAGCAGGTGCCCTTCATCGAGACCGACCCCTCCGACCGCCCGCTCGCGCCCTACCCCGCGAGCAAGCGCGCCGCCGAGCTGCTCGGCCACGCCTACCACCACCTCCACGGCGTCGACTTCACGGCGCTGCGCTTCTTCACCGTGTACGGCCCGCGCGGTCGCCCGGACATGATGGCGTACAAGGTGCTCGACAACATCTTCAACGGCACCGAGGTCCCGCTCTACAACGACGGCAAGATGCACCGCGACTGGACCTTCGTCGAAGACATCGTCTCGGGCATCACCGCCGCCGCCGATCGCCGCCACGGCTACGAGATCATCAACCTGGGCCGCGGCGAACCGGTGCTGCTCTCCGACTTCGTCGTGATGATCGAGAAGCTCGCCGGCAAGAAGGCCAACCTCGTCTCCGCCCCGATGATGGACGCCGACGTCGCCTACACCTACGCCAACATCGACAAGGCGAAGCAGCTCCTCGACTACGCCCCCAGCGTCACCGTGCAAGACGGCGTGTCGCGCTTCTGGGCCTGGTACAAGTCCGTGATCATGCCGTCACACGCGTGATCGCCCCTGCCGTTGGATGCCGCCCCGGCGCGGAATCCCGCGGCCCGCCGACCTGGGAAGACCATGCTCGTGCACCTCGTCGCTCACTCGCTCGCCGGCTCGCGGCCGCTGTCCTGGTCGCGAAGGTGCTCGCCGCCTTCGCCCGCACCACCGGCGGCGGCCCGATGTGGGAGCGCCTTCCCGCGCCGGAGGCCGTCGGCGGCGATCCGATCAAGATCGCGCGCGAGATCCGCGACATCATCGGCGCGACCGTGCATCCGTGGTCGAGCACGGCGGACATCGCGGCGTTGCTCGGTCGCCCGCTCGACGGCTTCGTGCCGTGGTCTTGCGGCTACGTGGAGAACGACGCTCCGGCGCCCGCGCGCGAAGCGCATGTCCCGCTCGATCGCGTGCTCCGCGCCGCGGACGCCGCGGCCGCGACGTTCCGCGGCACCGCGAAGCGCCGCGCCGCGGTGCGCCGTCGGGGTTTCGTCCTTGCGGCGTGCGAGCTCGGCTATCGCGACGCGGCGCTGATCGGCGCGGCGCTCGATCTCGCGCCGGACAGCGTGCGCCGGCTCGCGCGCGAACGCGACGCGCGGCTCGCCGGCGTGGTCGTCACGTACGCCACCGACCCGCGCTTGATCAGCGCGCCGCGCTTCCGGCGTCTGGCCGCGTGATCGCCTCCACGACCGCGCGGCGCGCCTCGTCGGACAGGCCCGGATACAAGGGGATCGACAGCACTTCGCGCGTCGCGCGCTCGGCTTCGGGGCACGCGCCCGCCGGCACGCCCAGGTACGCCAGCGCGGGCTGCGCGTAGAGCGGCTTCGGATAGTGCACCGCGCTCGCGACGCCGCGCTCGTGAAGGTGGCGCGCCAGCGCGTCGCGCCGCTGCGAGCGGATCGTGTAGAGCGCCCACGCGTGCGCGGCGCCGTCGGCGACGGCGGGCGTCGCCACGCCGCGGAGCTCCGCCGTGTACGCCGCGGCGATACCGCGCCGGACCGACAACCAGCCCTCGAGATGAGGGAGCTTCGCGGCGAGCACGGCGGCCTGGATCGCGTCCAGCCGGAAGTTGCCGCCGACCATCGAGTGCTCGTGCTTCCCTGTGGAACCGTGGGCGCGGATCCGCCGGCAGCGATCGGCCAGCTCGGCGTCGTTCGTGACGACCATCCCGCCGTCGCCCCAGCCGCCGAGCGGCTTCGACGGGAAGAAGCTGAAGCAGCCGAGGGCGCCCCACGCGCCGACGCGCCGACCTTGCCAGGCCGCGCCGATCGCCTGCGCGGCGTCCTCGATCACGGGCACGCCGTGACGCGCGGCGATCGCGCGGATCGCGTCCATCGGCGCGGGCTGACCGTACAGGTGCACCGGCAGGATCGCCCGCGTTCGCTCGCCGACGGCCGCTTCGACCAGCGCGGGTTCCATGTTGAAAGTCCGGGGATTGATGTCGGTAAATCGCGGTATCGCCCCGGTGCGGACGACGGCTTCCGCCGTGGCGAAGAAGCTGAGCGCCGGCACGATCACCTCGTCACCGGGTCCGACGCCGACGGCGAGCAGCGCGCACACCAGGGCGTCGCTGCCGCTCGACACGCCGACGGCGTGATCGACGCCGATGAAGCGCGCCAGCTGCTGCTCGAAGGCCGCCACTTCGGGGCCGAGCACGTACTGCCCGGATCGCGCGACGCGATCGACGGCGGCGCGGATCTCGCCGGCGAGGGCGGCGTCGGTGCCCGCGGGATCGAACATCGGGATCACGCGACACGCTCCATCACGCCGCCCTGCAGGCGGTAGCGCTCGCCGGTGTCCGGGCACACGGCGACGCCCTCGGCGTCGGGTTCGAGGCGCGCGCCGTGGCGGCTCATCCAGCCGACGCGCCGCGCGGGCACGCCGGCCGTAAGCTCGAACGCACCGACGTCGCGGCGCACTACCGCGCCGGCCGCGATGAACGCGTACTCGCCGATGCTTACGCCGCACACCAGCGTCGCGTTGGCGCCGACGGTCGCGCCGCGGGCGACGCGCGTGGGACGGAACGCGTGCTTGCGCGAGACGGCGGCGCGCGGGTTCACGACGTTGGTGAACACCGCGCTCGGTCCGACGAACACCTCGTCGGCGAGCTCCACGCCGTCGTACAGGCTCACGTTGTTCTGCACGCGGACGCGATCGCCGATGCGCACGCCGCTCGCGACGAAGCAGCCTTGTCCGACTACGCAATCGGCGCCGATCACGGCGCCGCTCATGACGTGGGAAAAGTGCCAGATGCGCGTGCGCTCGCCGACGATCGCGCCGGGATCGACGATCGCGCTCGCGTGGATCACGGCGCGCGCCTACTTGTTCGCGGCCGTCGGCGAGGCGTGGTTCTCGGGCAGATCGAACATGCCGACCACGCGGTGCGACAAGGTCTTGCCGGTGTCGGCCTCGATCTCGTTCACGCCGGTGAGCACGCCGCACACGCTCGCGCTGTCGCCGTCGACCAGCGTCCCGGTGCTGCGCACGGCGATCGCGGACACGACCAGCGGCGCGGCGTTCTTGTCTTCCATGCGCGCCAGGTCGTCGACCTTCTTCGGCGCGGTGGTGAGCACGGCGAAGAACACCTTGCCACCGTCGGGGACGCGCCAGCTCTGGGCGACCGGCGCGCCGCCGCCGAGCCCGAGGTCCGGCATGCCGCCGTCGCCCGTCGCGCCTGGCCCGGACAGCGGGCCGGGCATCGCCATCGACGTGGACGTCGTGGCCGGATCCGGGGACACGAGCGGCAGCGGATGATCGCGGGTCAAGCGACGCTCGAGGTCCTTCTCCGCGCGGATCTCGAGGATCCGGCCGGTGACGCACAGGCGCCGGCCGCGCTCGAAGCCGGGATCCTTGCGGAACAGCGCCGGCGACGTCTCGGGCAGCGCGGCCAGGGCGGACCAGGTCAGGTTCTTGGCGGCCCACATCGCGAGCATGGCCGAGCCCTCGTCGAGCTGGTCGCGGGTGTCGCTCATGTGCGGCTTGGCGGCCGTGATGGCGTCGGCCAGCGTGGTGCGCTTGAGCTCCGCGCTGACGTCGGCCGGCGTCGCCGGATCCGCCGGAAGGTCCAGGGATCCCAGCGGATCGGCGCTCAGGGCGGCGTACGCCGAGGCGCTGGGCGCCGGCGCGGCCGAGTCGGCCCCGGCGTGATAGCGCGCCGCGACTCCGACGGCCGCGACCGCCAGGAGCCCTCCACCGACTGCCAAACGCAGTCGCATCGTGCGTACTTTCGAAGCCATACAGGTGCGTCCGGTGCTTGTGGTTCCCGGAGCGCGTCGCGCGTTCAATCCCTCGACGCGAACCTGCGGTCTAGTCCAATCCAAGCCGGGCGGCCAACGCGAAAAGCGGCCTCAGGTCCGGAACGCGGTGATCCCGGGGCCGATCTCGTCGGCGGTGTGGCCCATGGCCCTGAGGCGCGGCACCTCGCTCCGTGCAACCAGCAACACGCCGTCGTCGCTCAGCGACCGCAGCAAGAGCTGCACCGCGCGCTCGCCCGCGTCGTCCCCGAAGTAGATCAGCACGTTCTTGCACACGATGATCTCGTAGCTGCCCGGCGGCGGGCCGATCATGACGTCGCGCGCCACGAACGTCGTGTACGGCCTGAGGCCGTCCGCCACGCGCACCGCGTCGCCCTCGGCGATCAGGTAGCGCGACGCGAGCTCCGGCGGCACGCGCTCCGCCGACGCCGTCGGGTACACGCCGTCGCGAGCCGTCGCCAGCGCGACGTCGCTGCGATCCATTCCGACGACGCGGTAGCCGACGCCCGCCGCGTCGAGCAACATGCCCAGCGTCCACGCCTCTTCGCCGGTCGAGCAGCCCGCCGACAGCGCGCGCACGCGATCGCGCCGCCCGAGCGACGGCACCACCACGTCGCGGATCGCCTCCCACTGGGGCCGGTCGCGGAAGAACGACGTCTCGCCGACGCGCAGCAGCTCCGCGATCTCCTCCAGCCGCGCCGGCTCGCTCGCGAGCACCTCCAGCGCGCGCTCGAGCCCGCCGAGGCTCGCCGCGAGGGCGTCGAGCGCCCGATCGAGCCGCAGCTCCATCCACGCCGGCAACGCCACCGCCCGCGCGCCCACACCATGCCGTCGCTCGAGCAGGTCGAGCACAGCGGCATGCGCGCGACTCCGATCCATCGCGCTAGGCGCTCTCCGCCCCTGCCAGCGGCGCGAGCTCCGGCGCGTCGAGCACCGACTGCACCGACACCACCGAGCACGGCGGCGGCGTCGGGATCACGCCGATCACCAGCCGCTGCGCCGCCTCCCCCGCCGTCGCCGGCACGGACGCGAGCACTTCCGGCAGCTCCCGCAGCCCGCCCAGCCCGTCCACCAGGAGCCCCGCGCGCCGCCGTTCCCCGGCGCTCTCGCGCACCACGACGATGCGCGCTTCGTGGCCTTGCGTGCGCGCCGCCGCCGGCGCACCGAGCAGCGCGGCCAGGTCGAGCACCGGCAGCACCTCGCCGCGCAAGCTCGTCACGCCCGCGAGCGCGAGCGGCGCGTGGAACACGTGCGTGAGCGGCCGCATGCCGATCACCTCCTGCACCTCCTCGACGCGCAGCCCGTACAGCGTGCCCGCGACGGTCACCGCGATACACCGCGCCCGCACCGCGCGATCGTCCGTGCTCGCCGCCGCACTCATCGTTCGGCGCCAGCCTACCATGGGTGCCGGTCCGGCGCGGAACCCCGCGAATCGCCCCCACTCGCGCGTCACCGCCCCGCCCATCACGTCGCGAATCGCCCCCACCGCGCGTCACCGCCCCGCCCATCGCGTCGCGAATCGACGCTCTCCTCGGCAAAGGGCGATCTCGTGCCGCCCATCGCGTCGCGAATCGACGCTCTCCTCGGCAAAGGGCGATCTCGCGACGCCCACCGCGTCGCGAATCGACGCTCTCCTCGGCAAAGGGCGATCTCGCGACGCCCATCGCGTCGCGAATCGACGCTCTCCTCGGCAAAGGGCGATCTCGTGCCGCCCATCGCGTCGCGAATCGACGCTCTCCTCGGCAAAGGGCGATCTCGCGACGCCCATCGCGTCGCGAAGCGACGCTCTCCTCGGCAAAGGGCGATCTCGTGCCGCCCATCACGTCGCGAATCGACGCTCTCCTCGGCAAAGGGCGATCTCGCGCCGCCCATCACGTCGCGAATCGACGCTCTCCTCGGCAAAGGGCGATCTCGTGCCGCCCACCGCGTCGCGAATCGACGCTCTCCTCGGCAAAGGGCGATCTCGCGACGCCCATCGCGTCGCGAATCGACGCTCTCCCCGGCAAAGGGCGATCTCGTGCCGCCCATCACGGCGCGAATCGACGCTCTCCTCGGCAAAGCGCGATCTCGTGCCGCCCATCGCGTCGCGAATCGACGCTCTCCTCGGCAAAGGGCGATCTCGCGACGCCCACCGCGTCGCGAATCGACGCTCTCCTCGGCAAAGGGCGATCTCGTGACGCCCACCGCGTCGCGAATCGACGCTCTCCTCGGCAAAGGGCGATCTCGTGCCGCCCATCGCGTCGCGAATCGACGCTCTCCTCGGCAAAGGGCGATCTCGCGCCGCCCATCGCGTCGCGAATCGACGCTCTCCTCGGCAAAGGGCGATCTCGTGCCGCCCACCACGTCGCGAATCGACGCTCTCCTCGGCAAAGGGCGATCTCGCGACGCCCATCACGTCGCGAATCGACGCTCTCCTCGGCAAAGGGCGATCTCGTGCCGCCCACCACGTCGCGAATCGACGCTCTCCTCGGCAAAGGGCGATCTCGTGCCGCCCACCGCGTCGCGAATCGACGCTCTCCTCGGCAAAGGGCGATCTCGTGCCGCCCACCGCGGCGCGCGCCCTGGGATTCCGCGCCGGACCGGCAAGATCCCGACAACTGGCGTCGCCCGCCTGCCGACCTCTTCCTGCCATGATCGTCCATCTCGCCGCCCACGCGCTCCCTGGTACGTATCCCCTCTCCACCACCGACGCCTGTTGGCGCATGTGGCGCGGCCTGCGTCGCGCGCTCGAGAAGGTGCTCGCGGCGTACCTGATGCCAAACCACATCCACCTGGTCGCCGTTGTGAAGAGCGCCGAAGAATTCCGGCGGCGAGTCGCGCGCGTGCTGGCCGGCTTCGCGAAGGCGTGCGGCGCGGGCCCGATGTGGATCCGCGTCGCGAGCCCCGTCGTCATCGCGGACCCCGGCAAGCTCTCGCGACAGGTCCGCTACACGCTACTGAACGGCACGCGCGCCGACTTCTTCCACGACCCGGCGTGCGCGATCTGGTCCACCTACCGCGACGTCATCGGCGCCACCCTCGATCCGTGGGTCGACGTCGCGGATCTCGCTGCCGCTCTCGGTCGCCGCGTAGAAGGCTTCGTGGAGTGGTTCCACGGCTACGTATCCGGCGATCCGTCCGTCGCGCCCGGCGGAACGCCGCCACCCGCTGCCGCGCTACCGAACGCGCGCGCCCCATTCGAAACCATCGCGGCCGCGGCCGCCGCCGTCGCCGCCACCGCGCTCGGCACCGATCGCCGTCGCGCCGCGATCGAGCGCCACGCCTATGTCCTCGCCGCCCGTCATCAAGGCTGGACCAACGCGGACATCGTCGCCGCCCACGGCGGAATGAGCGTGGACACGGTCGGCCGCCTCGCACGCACGCCGGACGAAGCCCTGCTCCGCGCCATGACGCTCTACATCGGCGACAAGCGACTGCTCGCCACGCCCCAATTCCGACGCGCCGCCTGACGTGTTGCCGACGCTTCCCTTGCCGGTCCGGCGCGGAATCCCGCGGCCGGCCCCCGCCGCGCGCCCCCGCGCCGCGTCACCGCCCCGCCCATCGCGTCGCGAATCGCCGCTCTCCTCGGCAAAGGGCGATCTCGTGCCGCCCATCGCGTCGCGAATCGACGCTCTCCTCGGCAAAGGGCGATCTCGTGCCGCCCACCGCGTCGCGAATCGACGCTCTCCTCGGCAAAGCGCGATCTCGTGCCGCCCATCACGTCGCGAATCGACGCTCTCCTCGGCAAAGGGCGATCTCGTGCCGCCCATCACGTCGCGAATCGACGCTCTCCTCGGCAAAGGGCGATCTCGTGCCGCCCACCGCGGCGCGAATCGACGCTCTCTTCGGCAAAGGGCGATCTCGTGCCGCCCATCACGTCGCGAATCGACGCTCTCTTCGGCAAAGGGCGATCTCGCGACGCGGTTAGCGGCGCGCCGCGACGAACGGCGATCCCGCGACGCGCGCGACGCGGACGTCGGGCACGGCCTTCCAACGTCGATGCATCCAGAGCCACTGTTCCGGGTGCGCCCGCACGCTCTCTTCGAGCCATGCCGTGGCCTGGCGCATCGCGCTCTCGGCCCACGCGCGGGACGCGCGCGCGGGCGGATCGATCACGCCGGCGACGTGGGCGGCGTGGCTGCCGTCGGCGCGACGCTCGGCGAACGCGACCAGCAGCGGCGCGCGCGCGCGCATCGCGACCAGCGCCGGCGCGAGATCGACCCAGGCGGTCGCACCGAGAAACGCCACGGCGATCACCGCCCGGTCGCGATCCGGCGCTTGATCGACGAGCATCGCCACGGCCTCGTTCCGGCCGAGCGCGCCGGCCGTGGCCCGCGCCGCCCCGCCAACCCCCACCAACGCGATCCCGCGTGCGGCGCGCAGTCCCTGCCACACGCGGTCGATCAGGCCCACGCTGAGCCGCTTGGTCACGACCGTGAGCGGCACGCGCTCCGCCAGCGCGCACGCCACCAGATCCCAGTTGCCGGTGTGCGCGGTCGCGATCACCACGCCGCGGCCGCGGGCGCGCAGCGCGTCGAGCACCGACGTGTCGATGTCCGCGCGGGCGCGCCGGCCCACCGCCAGTGCGAGCAGCTCCACGAGGCCGCGCCCGAGCGATCGATACATCGCGTCCGCCGCGCGCGCCGGCTGGGCCACGCCCGCGCGCGTCATCGACGCGATCACGTGCGCGCGTCGGATGCGGAGCACGGTGCCCGCGATCCACGCGAGCACCACGCCCAGCGCGTCGATCAGAGGAAGCCCGCTTTGCGGCTCGAGGTGGCCGCGCCCTCGACCGCCCCGGCGAACACGTCCTCCGCCGCGAGCACGTACGTCTCGCCGCGCACGGTGCGCGCCCTGAGCAGCGCGCCGTCGGGGCGCAGCGCCTCAATCTTGCTCACCGTCAGCGTCGAGCCGTTGCAGCCGACGTACAGCGTCATGTGGCGCCCGTCCGGCGGCCGCGACCAGCCCTCGTCGTCCTTCTTCGCCTCCGCTGCAACAAGCAAGGCTGCCAGGTGCTCCTCGGTCATGCTGGGAGCATGTTCCGTGCAGACGCGGCGTCAAGTCGGGATTGCCGGTCCGGCGCGGAATCCAGCGAGACGTTGATCCGCGCGGCCCGCGCGCGCTAGAAGCGCCGGCGTTGTCTGCCGCAACTTCCACGTCCGCACGGCTCGAGGTCGGCGTCCTCGGCGCGGGGCCGTGGGGGCGGAACTTGATCCGCGCGTTCGACGCCGCGGAGCGCTGTCGCGTCGCGACCATCTGCGACGTCGATCCCGCGGCGCTGCACGCGTCGCGCGCGCTGTCGCGCGGCGCGCGCCTCGTCCCCGACGCGCGCGCCGTGCTCGCCGACGACGCGCTCGGCGCCTGCATCGTCGCGACGCCCTCGCACGACCACGCCGCCCTCGCCGTCGCCGCGCTCGAAGCCGGCAAGCATGTCTTCGTCGAGAAGCCGATGGCGCTCTGCACGACCGACGCCGCGCGCATCCGCGACGCGGCCGCGCGCGCCGGACGCCGCGTGATGGTCGGCCATCTCCTGAAGTATCACCCCGCGGTGGTCGAGCTGAAGCGTCGCATCGACGCCGGCGAGATCGGCGCGCCGCGCTATCTCGTCTCGCAGCGCCTCGGCCCGCAGAACGCGCGACGCGCCGAGGGCACATGGTGGTCGCTCGCGCCGCACGACCTGAGCCTCGCCTGCTACCTGCTGGGCGAAGAGCCGACGCGTGTCTCCGCGCGACGCCACGCCCTGCCCGGCGCCGCGAACGCCAACGCCGCCAACGCCGCCAACGCCGCCAACGCCGCGAGCGCCGCCAACGACGAGCTCGTCGTCGCGCGCCTCGAATTTCCCAGCGGCGCGACCGCGATGATCATCGTCGGCGCGTGCAATCCCGCCAAGGTCCGGCGCCTCACCGTCGTCGGCAGCGAGCGCGCCGCGGTCTTCGACGACACCGTACCCGCCGACAAGCTCAAGCTGTACCGCGCGCCGGACGCGTCGCTCGAGCACGTGGCCGCCGAACCGCACGCCTGGCTCGGCGACGCCGTCGACGTCCCGGACGTCCCCCGCGACGAACCCCTGCTATGCGAAGCGCGGCATTTCGTCAGCGCCGTGCTCGACGGCGCCGCGCTCCGCAGCGACGCCGACGACGGCGACCGCGTGGTCCGCTTGCTCGAGCTCGGCGAACAATCGATGCGCCAGCACGGCCTGCCCGTCCCCGCGTGACCGCCCGCCCCGCGGGATTCCGCGCCGCTCCGACACCCCTGCGGATCTTGTAACCCGCTTCCGGTCGCCCTGGCCGACCGAAGCGGCTCTACAAGATGTCGCAACCTGCCGCGTGCGGGACCGACCGGCAGCGCATGTACGTGCATCTCGTCGCGCGCACCCGGACATGTGCACCGTCCAGGCGGCGCCGACGCCACTCATCCCCGACGCGAAGCACCTGCTCCGGCAAGTGCGCTACGTGCACTTGAACCCGTGCCGCGGCGGCCTTGTGCAAGATCCGCTGTGCTGGCGCATGGCGCGCTGCCTGCAGTATCGCGGCCGCAACTTCGCGGAGTGGTTCCACGGATACGTATCCGGCGATCCGCACACGTCCGTCGCGGGCACGCCGTTCCCCACTGGCGCGCCGTCGAGCGCGGTCGCGACAGTCGCCCTCCACGACATCGCCCGCGCGCTCGACATCACCCCCGACGCCGCCCGCCGCATCGCGCGCAAGCCGGACCCGCAGCTGGTGCGGATCGGCCAGCTCTATCTCGGCGACAGCCGCCTGCGCATGTAATCTTCCGCGAGCGGCCTTGACGTCCGTTCAGCCGCGTGGAAGCCCTGACCTCCGTGACCGACTGGTTGGAGAACGCGTTCGAAGACTTGTTCGCTTGCGACGAGGCGCTGCTCGGCGAGCGCGTTCGCGACGTCTTGCCAGCTCTGGAGCCGGGGAGCCGCGCCCTGCTCGCGCTGCTCGAGGCGGTTCACGAGGTGCACACGCTCGGCGAGCTGTGGGACTCGCTCGAAGACAACGGCTTGCGCGTGTCGGTGTCGACGCAGCAGCAGCGGCGCCTCGCGATCGAGCTTACGGCCATATCCCAGCGCCGGCGCGGAGCCCCCGCGCAGGTCGTGCGCAGCGCGGCCCAGATCACCGATCGCGACGCGCTCGAGGCGTGGGCCGTCGCGGCGGGGATTGGCGAGCGGCTGCACGATCGCGCGCACGCCCTGCTCGTCCACCCCGTGGACGGCGCGACCAAGGCGTTCGTCCAGGTGCACGGCGACGACTACACGGTCGCGGATCTCCACGTCGGCGACGTGCCGGCGGAGCTGCTCGCCGAGTGGGCGCAGGCGTTCAAGCGCTATTTCTATCGAACGCCGCGCCTGGACGAGATCAAGAACGTGATGCGCAGCAGCACGAGCGTGCGGCTCGACGCGTGCGTCGCGCTGACGCGCGGCCACCGCGCGAGCGAAGCGTCGGTCGCGACGCTGCTCGCGGATACCACGCCGAAGCTGGCCCACGCCGCGCGCTTCGCGCAGCTGTGCGCGTCGCTCCGCGCGAAAGCCAGTGCCGGCGCCGCCGCCGGGGCTGCACGCGGACGACCGCGCGTCGTTCGACCCGAGCTCCAACGTCGTGTCGCTGATCACGCGGCTCCACGGCCCGCGCGGCTGGGATCCGCCGTGCGCCATCGACGTGCACCTCGCGCGCTGGGAGCTCGGCGAGATCGACGTGCGTTGCCAGTGCCCGGAAGAGCCGTGTCCCCACGCGGCGCTCGCGCTCACCACGACGCTCCACCTGCTGGTGCAGCCGGGCCGCGCGCTCTTCGATCGCGTCAGTGTCCCGGGCTGGCAACGCCTGGTCGGCGCGATCGACGAGCTGGTCGCGGCCCGCACGCGCGCGGCGGAGAGCGGCCCCACAGAGCGCGTCGCGTGGCGCATCGAGCAGCGTCACGGCGCTCCCGAGCTCGTCGCCCTGCTACAATCGCCGCGCAAGAAGGGCGGCTTCACGCGCGGGCGCCGCATCGAGATGTACCGCCTGGCCGCGTCCAGCACACGTCAGCAACCTCACCGCCCGCGAGCGCGAGGCCGTCGATCTCCTCGGACAGCGATCGTACGGCGCGCCCGATCGCTCCGCGGTCGTCGCCGCGCTGCGCTTGCTGCGCACCCACCCGCGGCTCTTCATCCAGGGCGACGAGCCCGCGAAGATCGAAGATGCCACGCTGCGCGTCGAGATCGAAGAGAGCGGCGAAGGCTTCGAGCTCGTGACCTGGCTCGGCGACGCGCGCGTCGCTCCGGCGGCGCTGGTCGACAGCGAAGCCACGGGGCACTTCATCCACCTGCTGCCGGAGCAGAATCGCTGCCTGATCGGCGAGCTCGAGCCGGCGGCGTTGGCGCTGGTCCGGAGCATCGCGCGTCACGGCGCGATCGTACCGCGCCACGCGTCCGACGAGCTGTTGCGCCGGCTGCCCGCGCTGCAGGAGCAGGTCGACGTCGCGCTGCCCGAGAGCCTGCTCGGTCGCCGCGTCGAGAGCGACCCGCGCATCCACGTCGCGCTCGCGGAAGCCGCGCCCGGCGTGGTCGACGTCACGCTGCGCGTGGCGCCCTTCGGCGAAGGCCCGCGCCTCGTCCCCGGTCACGGCCTGTCGCGCCTGACGGGCCGGCGCGGCGGGCGCCGCGTCCACGTGCTGCGTGATCTCGGCGCCGAGCGCGCACAGCTCGAGCGTCTGCTCGCGAGCTCCGCCTTCGCCGACGCCGAGCCGCTGGGTCCCGCCGATCGCCGCGTGAGCGGCGACGCACGCATCGTCGAGTTGCTCGCATTGCTCCAGGCAAGCGAGCTCGTGGTCGAGTGGTCCGGCGAACCGTTCCGGCTCGCGGGCACCCTCGCCCGCAGCGCGCTCAAGGTCGAGGTCTCGTCGCGCCGCGACTGGCTGGGCGTCGCGGGCGGCGCGGATCTCGACGGCGAGCGCGTCGAGCTCGCGATGCTGATCGACGCGGCGCGCGCCGGCCGTCGCTGGGTCAAGCTCGGCGCGCGCGACTTCGTGCTGCTCGAGGAAGCGCTGCTCGACAGCGTGCAGAGCGTCGCGGATCTCGTCCACAAGCGCGAGCGCGGCCTCGCGCTGCCGCCCGCCCTCGCGCTCGCCTTCGACGCCGCGCTCGCCGGCGCCAACCTGGCAGGCTCGCGCGCCTTCGACAGCGCGCTCGGTCGCGCCCGCGGCGCGCGCGACTACGAACCAAAGGTGCCGAAGGTCCTGCGCGGCGTGCTCCGCCCGTACCAGGTCGACGGCTACCGCTGGCTCGCGCGCATGGCGCGCTGGGGCGTCGGCGCGTGCCTCGCCGACGACATGGGCCTCGGCAAGACCGTGCAGTGCCTCGGCGTGCTGCTCGAGCGCGCGAAGCAAGGTCCCGCGCTGATCGTCGCGCCCACCTCCCTCGGCTACAACTGGCTCGACGAAGCGGCGCGCTTCGCCCCCGGCTTGTCCGTCCAGCTGTATCGCGGCAAGGATCGCGCGCGCTTGCTCGAGCAGGCCGGCCCCGGCACCGTGCTCGTCACCAGCTACGACATCGCCGTGCGCGACGCCGAGCAACTCTCCGCGCTCGAGCTCGCGACGCTCGTGCTCGACGAGGCCCAGAACGTGAAGAACGCGTTCACCGAGCGCGCCAAGGCGATCCGCTCCCTGCGCGCCGAGTGGCGCGTCGCCCTCACCGGCACGCCGCTCGAGAACCACCTGGGCGAGCTCTGGTCCCTGCTCGACGTGATCGAGCCGGGCTTGCTCGGCGGCTGGGAAGACTTCTCGCGTCGCTTCGCGCGCCCGATCGAAGTCGAAGGCGATCGCGCCCGCCTCGACGCGCTCTCGCGCCTGATCCGTCCGTTCGTCCTGCGCCGCACCAAGCGCGAGGTCTTGCCGGAGCTGCCGCCGCGCACCGAGCGCATCCAGCGCGTCCCGCTCTCCACCGGCGAGCAAGAGCTGTACGAGACCGCGCGCCTCGCCGCGCTCGGCCGCATCGCCGGCGGCGCGACCGACGCGCGCTTCGAGATCCTCGCCGCGCTCACGCGGCTGCGCCGCCTCGTCTGCCACCCGCGCCTCTACGATCCCGAGACCACGCTCGAGTCCTCCAAGCTCGAAGCCCTGCTCGAGATCCTCGGCGAGCTCGCCACCGAGGGCCACCGCGCGCTCGTGTTCAGCCAGTTCACCAGCTACCTCGAGATCGTCCGCGACGCCATCGCCAGCGCCGGCATCTCCACCCTCTACCTCGACGGCTCGACCCCGGCGAAAGAGCGCGCCCGCCGCGTCGAAGCCTTCCAGCGCGGCGAAGCCGACGTGTTCCTCGATCTCGCTCAAGGCCGGCGGCACGGGCCTCAACCTCACCGCCGCCGACTACGTCATCCACCTCGACCCGTGGTGGAACCCCGCCGTCGAAGACCAGGCCACCGATCGCGCCCACCGCATCGGCCAAGCCAGCCCGTCACCGTCATCCGCCTGGTCGCCGCCGGCAGCATCGAGGAGCTCGTCCTCGATCTCCACGGCGACAAGCGCGCCCTCGCCGCCGGCGTCCTCGACGGCACCAGCGCCGGCGCGCGCCTCACCAACGCCGACCTCGTCGCCCTGCTCGAGCGCGGCTTCACCGAGCTCGCCGGCAACGACTCCCCCGACGCCAACTCCCCCACCCCCGCCACCGCGCGCACCCCCGCCAAGCGCAAGCCGAAGCCACGCGCTTCCACTCGATCCTTCGAGTGAATGCCGGTCCGGCGCGGAATCCCGCGGAGCGATCCGCACCGCGCGCGCGTGCTACGCTCCGCGCGTGACCACGCCGGCACACAACGTGGACTACAGCTACGCGGACTACCTCGCGCTCGAGGCCGCCGGCACCACCAAGCACGAATACCTGGCCGGCCAGATCTACGGCATGGCCGGCGGCACGCCGGATCACGCCGCGATCGCCGCAGCGGTGATCGCGCTCTTGTTCCCGCAGCTCCGCGGCGGGCGCTGTCGCGTCCACGACTCCGACCTGCGCGTCCGCGTCGACGCCACCGGGCTCGCGACGTATCCCGACGTCACCGTCGTGTGCGGCCCGCGCGAGCTGCATCCCGAGGACGACAACGCCGTCACCAACCCGACGTTGATCGTCGAAGTGCTCAGCCCCGGCACTGCCGCCTACGATCGCGGCGACAAGTTCGAGCACTACAAGCAGATCCCGTCGCTCCGCCAATACGTGATCGTCTCGTGCCCGGAGCGCGCCGTCGAAGTGCGCACGCGCGCGCCCGACGACACATGGACCGCCACCGCATCCGGCAACGGCGACACCGTCGACCTCGCCTCCATCGGCGCCCAACTCGACGTCCGCGACCTGTACGACGCCGCCGCCGAGCCCGCGAGCTGACAGACCCCGTGCCCTCCAACGACCACATCGTCTGCGAGCACGTCACGAAGCGCTTCGGCGACTTCACCGCGCTCCGCGACATCAACATGAGCGATCGGTCGCGGCCACATCGCGGTCATCATCGGCGGATCCGGCGCGGGCAAGACCACGCTGATGAAGCTCCTGATCGGCCTCGACAAGCCGACCGAAGGCGCGATCATGGTCGACGGCACCGACATCGCGCCGCTCGGCGACAACCAGATGAACAAGGTGCGCCGGAAGTTCGGCATGGTGTTCCAGTACTCCGCGCTGCTCGACAGCATGAACGTCTTCGACAACGTCGCGTTCCCGCTGCGCGAGCACACGCGCCTGCGCGCCCGCGCCATCCGCGAAAAGGTCCACGACAAGCTCAACGTCCTCAAGCTCGAAGGCACCGACAAGAAATTCCCGAGCCAGCTCTCCGGCGGCATGCGCAAGCGCGTCGCCCTCGCCCGCGCGCTCATGCTCGAGCCCGAAATCATCATGTACGACGAGCCCACCAGCGGCCTCGATCCGCTGAGCGCGCGCCTCGTCGACGACCTGATCGTCGAAACGCGCGACCGCTTCGGCGTCACCAGCGTCGTCATCTCCCACGACATGGCCGGCGCCCTGCGCATCGGCGACCGCATCTTCCTCCTCGCCAAGGGCGAGCTCGTCGGCCAAGGCAGCCCCGCCGAGCTCGTCGCCCAACAAAGCGGCCTCGCGCAGGACTTCTTCGAAGCCAGCGGCATCGCCGCCGATCGCCTGATCCGCGAACACACCTGACCCCCGCCCCTCCGCACCCCGCGCGCCCCCGCCCCGCGCGCCCCCGCCCCGCGCGCCCCCCCCGCGCGCGCTCCGCCCCGCGCCCCCGCCCCGCCGCTTCCGCCCCGCGCGCCCCCGCCCCGCGCGCCCCCGCCCCGCGCGCCCAGCCCGCGCGCCCCCGCCCCGCGCGCCCCCGCCCCGCGCGCCCCCGCCCCGCGCCGCTTCCGCCCCGCGCCGCCGCGCTGTCCCCCATTTCGGTCGGCCACACCGACCGAAACACCCGCACAGCGCTCTGTGCCCCACTTTCGGTCGGCCTGACCGACGAAATGCCCGCACAGCATTCGGGCCGACCAGATGGATGCCGGTCCGGCGCGGAATCCCGCGAGCCGCCCCCGCGCTGCGCCCCCGCCCCGCGCGCCGCCCACCCCGCGCGCTTCCGCCCCGCGCCGCCGCGCTGTGCCCACTTTCGGTCGGCCACACCGACCGAAATGGCACGCCGCACCGCGCTCTGTGCCCCACTTTCGGTCGGCCTGACCGACCGAAAGTGGGGCACAGCTCCGACGGCGCAAAACATCGCGCAACCCGGCGTGCCCTCGACCGACAGGGCACGCAGGTACGTCCACGTCGTCGCTCGCACGTTGATGGGCACGCCGGTGTTCAGCGATCCCGCGTTCGCGGAAGACCTCTGGGCGTCAATGCGTCGCGGCGCGCCGGATGCCGTCGCGGCGTGCCTGATGCCGGATCATCTGCACCAGATCGTCGCGGCGCGCGATCACGTCGCCGTGCGGCTCGGCCTCGCGAAGCGCTTGGGCGCGTTCGCGCGCCAGCATCGGCTACGCGCGTGTGGGACCACGTGCCGGACGTGCAGCCCATCGCCGACGCGAAACACTTCATGCGCCAAGTGCGCTACATCCACCTGAACCCGTGCCGCGCCGGGCTCGTCGCTGATCCGCTGTGCTGGCGCTACAGCACCCACCGCGACGCGATCGGCGCGTCGCTTGCCGATCCATCGGTCGCCCCGGCGCGCCTCGCGCGTTGCCTCCAGTATCCGCGGCAGCGATTTCCCACGCTGGTTCCACAAGTACGTCTCGAGCGACCCGTGCGTTCACGTCTCGGGCACACCGTCGCCCGTCCCCGCGCCCGCAAGCCCCGTCGCCAGACTGCCACTCGACCAAGTGATCCGCGCCGCGCTCGCCACCACACGCAACGCCCGCACCCAGCGACGGCTCGCGGTCCTGCTCGCGCACGACCAGGGCTGGCGCATGGCGACCGAGATGCGCGCGCGCCCTCGACATCACGCCGGACGCGGTCCGCCGCCTGGCGCGCAAGCCCGACGCGGAGCTGCTACGCATCGGCCGCCTCTACCTCGCCGACCCGCGCCTGCGCGCCTAGCGCTGCCCCCGCCGCCGCCGCATAGCTTCCGGACTGCCGGTCCGGCGCGGAATCCCGCGAGCCGCCCGCGCGCTCGAGCGCCGCACCGGCGATCCACACGCTTCCGCGCCGCGCCGCCGCGCTGTGACCCCA
>CAVZIE010000033.1:0-814460 GCA_963775185.1 uncultured delta proteobacterium
TTGTTATGTACGTCTTCTTCGAACCATCGTATTGCTCACGATGGAGATGCAATTGTCGCAGCAGTCCGGAATGCCATCATCATCACTGTCCAAATAGGCGTTCGGACAGCCACCGTTGCTGACACCGGGGCATTCACCAAAGAAGTTACCTTTCGGGCCGACGAGTCCGGCGTCAAGCATGAACTGCTCGTTCGCGGCCGAGTCAAGCGCCGCCTCGTCGTTCCCTTCGCTCGCGGGATTGATAACGGGATATCTGCGGCTCGTTACCCCACACAGAAATACTTCTTTCCCGACATCCGCATACGTTGTCATGAGCGCCCCGCCCGAATCCCCCGGTTCCTGGCCCAAGTACTCCGAGGTGACCCCCCAACTGTTCTTGTAGACAAAATCGGTCGGTGTCACGGGCTTGCCGGTAATGTCGCAAAGGTACGCGGCCGCCTCCCACCCTTCCGATGTCCGAAAGTTTCGCCCTGAGGCTCCGCCGAAGCCGACAAGCACGCCGTCAAAGCTGCGAGGAAGGCACTCTAGCCCGGGGAACGACGTTGGACCGACGATGTCAGAGGCAGCCCGGAACACCGTTGATGGGCGGATGTTTGGGAGCGACTTTCGTGATATCTACCGGGGAATCCAACTTGATCAGTGCGATGTCGCCGGCCGACCCGAGCTCGTCGCACAGGTCCACATACGGTCCAACGTCGGGTCTGATCAATACCTGGCCGCTCTTCGATTCCGAGTGCGTCGCCGACACCGTTTCGGTAGGCGTCGAAAAGTTGATTGTGAGCGTGTCGTCCAAGTCGTATGCGCCAAGCGGTCCGTTCGCGATGAAAGCGCAACTCGATGGCGCGGAGTAGAAGTACACACAGTGCGCAGCCGTTACTACCCACCGTGGAGTAACCAAGATGGCCGAACACTTCCCGCCCTCCTTGGTGTGGAAGGTGCCGACGAACGTGTGGCCGGCGTCGTCGAATCCTCCCGAGACGGCCTCCCTGACTCGACCTCTGGCCTCGCTCGGTGCTTCGCTGACACTGGTGCGGAGAAAGACGGAAAGAGCCCCGCGAAGAGCGCAGACACCGCGAGACGCCCAGGTGAGAGAGAGTACTTGTGTGTGTGTGTGTGTCGCACGGTTGGCGCCCCCTCGCTTTCTCAAGTATCTCCTCGATGGCGACGCAGCGCAAGGCCACTGTCGGGACGCGGTGCCGCAGTGGCGGTCGTCGGCATCGTCGGCGTTCCACCTGGAAATGAGCGAAATATACGGGTGCAGGCGCAGGTCGTGTCGTCCGCTCGAGTCGCGTCGGCAGGGTTGCTCGCCGCGAGCGTCGGCCACGAGATCAACCATTCGCTGGCGTCGCTGCTGGGCAATCTCGAGCTGGCGCGGCGCGACGTGGCGAGCCCCGGCGAGCACGAGGCGCTGTCCGACGCGCACGACGCGGCGGTGCGGCTCCGCGAGATCGCGCGCGACATCCGGCTGTTCTCACGCGACTTGGAGGAGCCAAGCTGGATCGCATAATCAGCTACCACCCGCAGAGCGGGTGGTTTGATGAAGCCCCCAGAGGGGGCCTTCGGTTGAGAAGAAGGCCCCCTTGGGGCCTGGCGCTACTTCAGCTGCAGCGTGAGTTGCTCCTCTCGCTTCTCGTCCTCCTCCTCCTGGTGGCGGATGTACTCGCGCACGGTTTGCTCATCCAAGCCCACAGTGCTCACGCAGTAGCCGCGTGACCAGAAGTGAAACCCCGGTGTCGCGCGCTGGCGACCGAGGAACTCGCGGTGGATCCTGATCGCCGACTTGCCTTTGATGAAGCCCACCGTGTGCGCCACGCTGTACTTGGGCGGGATGCTCAAGCACAGGTGAACGTGATCGAGCATCGCGTGCCCCTCGACAACGTCGATCTTCTGCTGCTCGCACAACCTGCGCAGGATCCCTCCGATCCGCTGACGCAAGCTGCCGTAGATGACCTTCTTCCGATACTTCGGTACGATGACGACGTGGTACCTGCAGTACCACTTGACTTGACTCTGGGTTTCCCATTCACGCATGCGAGGCTCCTTTCTGGGACGGTCAGGTCCCGGGAAGGAGCCTCGCGACTTATCAGCCTTGGCGCATCCGACTACGCCGGCGCGCGTCCCAGAAAAAGCCTCGCACCTCCACCAGAAACCTCGCAGGAACGGCAGAGCCTCGTGGAGTCGCTCCGGCAGAGCCGGGGGTTCGCTCATGGAATCATGTCAGCCGCCGTACCACCGGGCGGAGGTCTCCGGCGTGGAGCACGTTCCGCGCGGCGCCACGCTGGTCGTCGGCAACCACAACGCCGGCGCGTGGTCCGCCGATATGTACCTGCTCGGCGCTGCGCTGTTCCACGCCGACGGAATCGACGGCACGCCGTACGGGCTGGCGCACGAGGTCGTGCTCGAGCTGCCGGTCGTCGGCGCGATCCTCAAGGCGCTCGGCGCGGTGCCCGCCAGCCACGACAACGCGCGGCGTCTGTTCGAACGCGGGCGGCGCGTGCTCGTGTACCCCGGCGGCGACGCGGACGCGATGCGGCCGTGGCGCGACCGCGACCGGATCGTGTTCGACGGGCGCACGGGCTACGTGCGCCTGGCGCTGCGCGCCGGCGTGCCGATCGCGCCGGTGGTCGCCGCCGGCGCGCACGAGACGTTCGTGGTGATCGACGATCTGCGCTGGCTCGCCAGGGCGCTCCACGCCGATCGCCGGCTGCGCTTGAAGGTGTGGCCGCTGACGCTGTGCCTGCCGTGGGGCGTCACGCTCGGCCCGCTGTGGCCCTACATCGCGTACCCTTCGCGAATCCTTGTGGAATTTCTAGCCCCGATCCGCTTTCCGCGGGTCGGCGACGAGGCAGCGAACGACGCCGCCTACGTCGCTCGCTGCGACGCGGAAGTGCGGGACACGATGCAGGCGGCGCTCACGCGGCTCGCGGCCAAGCGCCGCGCGACCGCGACCGCGACGCGCGACGGCTGTTCCCGGTTGACCCGATCGCCGATATAGTCCCCATCGTGGTGGAGTCCGGGTCGCGCCTCAGCGAATTGGTCGTCTGGGGAGAGCGCTTCGTCGTCGCGAGCTTCCCCGTCGACGCGCCGGCGGGGCTGAGCCCGGCGGAGCGCGAGGTCGCCGGGCTGGCCGCGCGCGGGCTGTCGAACCGCCGCATCGCCGCCCAGCGCCGGACCGCCGAGCGCACCGTGGCAAACCAGCTGTCGAGCATCTACCGCAAGCTCGGTGTCGCCAGCCGGCGCGAGCTCACGGCGGCGCTCTCGAGGGGCGACTAGGCCGATGCGCACCGAGCCGGCGCTCTCGGTCGTCGAAGCCGCCTATGCCGTCGGTGTCGACCAGGACGCTTGGCTCGACGGCATCTTCGACGCCGCCCGGCCGCTGGACGAGGACGGACTCGGCGTGATCGTCGTCGCATACGCGCCCGAGCCCGGATCGTTCCACCACGCCGCGGTGCGCCTCGACCGGAGTCGGCCGGAGCTGCTCGAGGCGATGCGCGGCGTCGATGCCGCCGCCGGCGCCAACCCGGCGGTGGCAACGGTCCTGCACCGGACCACGATCTGCGAGACGACCTCGGAGGCCCTGCCGCGCCTGGGTCAGCCGCTCGCGGCGCTCGACGCCTTGTACGCACCGGCGCTGCATCCGTTGGGCGTCCACGACACGTTGAACATCCAGGGCGCCGACCCGTCGGGTCATGCTCTATGCATCATGTGTGCGCGCGCGCGGCACACCCGCATCGCGCCGGCGACGCGCCACGTCTGGTCGCGCGTGGCGGTGCATCTCGCCGCAGCGGTACGGCTCCGCCGCGCGCTGGGCGGCGCCGCCGGCGAGTCGGCGCTGGAGTCTGCGGACGCGGTGTTCGACGCGGCCGGACGCCGGGTGTTGCACGCGACGAGCAAGGCGACGCCCACGCTCGGCAAGTTGCGCGAGGCGGCGCGGGCGGTCGATCGCTCGCGCAGCCGTCCGTTCCGCCGCGACGCGCCGCGCGCCCTCGACCTGTGGCAAGGGCTGTTCGCCGGCCGCTTCTCCATGGTCGACGTGTTCGACTCCGACGGCCGGCGCTTCCTGGTCGCGCACGAGAACGAGCCCGCCGTGGCCGAGGATCGCCGGCTCACCCGCCGCGAGCGGCAAGCCGTGCTGCTCGCCGCCACCGGTCACACCGATCGCCTGGCCGCCTACGCGCTCGGCGTCGGACCCTCGACGTTCCGAATCCACATCGGCCGCGCCATGCGCAAGCTCGGGGTCCGGAGCCGCGCGCAGCTGGTGGAGCTCGCGCAGCGCCTGGCGTTCAACGATTGACGATGTGGATCGCGTGACCCAAGGCCGCGGCGCTGGCCTCCATCAGCGCCTCGCCGAGGGTCGGATGCGGATGCACCGTCAGCGACATGTCCTCGGCCGTGGCCCCCATCTCGAGCGCGAGCACCGCCTCGCTGATCAGATCGCTCGCCGCCGGGCCCACGATGTGGACGCCCAGGATGCGACCGCTCGCCTTGTCCGTGACGATCTTCACGAAGCCGTCGGTCTCGCGGATGCTCATCGCGCGGCCGAGCGCCGCGAACGGGAACTTCCCGATCTTGACGTCGATGCCCTGCTCCTTGGCGGCTGCCTCGGTGATGCCCGCGGTCGCGATCTCGGGATCGGTGAAGATGATGCCCGGGATCGTGACCCAGTCCTTGCCCGCGCGCTCTCCCGCGATCACCTCGGCGCACACCTCGCCCTCCTTGGTGGCCTTGTGCGCCAGCATCGGCGGGCCGCTGACATCGCCGATGGCGTACACGCCTTGCACGTTGGTCTGGCACACGTCGTTCGTCATGACGAAGCCGCGCGCGTCAATCTGCACGCCGAGCGCCTCCAGCCCGATGTCGCGCGAGCGCGGTCGCATGCCGACGGCCACCAGCACGACATCGCACTCGATTTGCTGCTCGGCTCCGTCTTTCGAGATGCGCACGACGAGCGTGCCGTCGGGACGCTTCTCGCAGCCGAGCGCGCGCGTGTTCGTGTGCACCACCGCGCCGCGCTTCTCGAGCTTCCGTTGCACCACCCGCGTGCACTCCGGATCCGTTCCCGGCAACAGCCCGGGCGTCAGCTCCACCACGGTGAGCTTGGATCCGAACGTCTGGTAGACGCTGCCCAGCTCCAGCCCGATCACGCCGCCACCGATCACGACCAGGCGCCCGGGCACCTTGCGCAGGCTGACCGCCTCGCGCGCGCCGATCACGCGCTCGCCGTCGAAGTCGAAGCCGGGGATCTGGATCGTCGCCGAGCCGGTCGCGACGACCACGCCGCGGCTGGCCTCGAGCAGCTCCTGCTTGCCGTCGGCGCCCGTGACCTCCACCGTCCGCGCGCCCACGAGCCGACCGCGGCCCTCGACGATGGTCGCGCCGTTCTGCTTGAGCAGCGTGCGCACCCCGCCGGTGAGCTTTTTCACGATGCCGTTCTTCCAGTCCTGCATCTTGTCGGCGTCGAGCTCGGCGCTGCCGAACGACAGCCCGATGTCAGCGGCGTGCTGCGCCTTGTCGTACAGGTGCGCGTTGGCGATCAGCGCCTTCGACGGGATGCAGCCCCAGTTGAGGCACACGCCGCCGTATTCCTCTGCCTCCACGCACGCCACCTTCAGGCCGAGCTGGCCGAGGCGGATGGCGCACGGATACCCGCCCGGCCCGCCGCCGAGAACGATCGCGTCGAACTGTCAATCCGCCATGGGCGCCGTCGTAGCGGAATGCGAAGCGGACCGGAACGCCTTTTCTGGAGGATGCCGGTCCGGCGCGGAATCCGCCGGTGGCGGCGCGCAGGCGCTACGCCGGCCGCAGGAACTTGCGGCGCGCGCGCTCGACCTTGGCGCTCGTCACGCACGCCTCGGCGTGGTCGTTGACCAAACCCATCGCCTGCATGAACGCGTACACGGTGGTCGGGCCGACGAACTTCCAGCCGCGCTTCTTCAGATCCTTCGACAGGGCCGTGGATTCGAGCGACGTGGACGCTACGCGGCTCTTGCCGGCGCGCTTTGCAGCCGGCTCGTAGCGCCAGATGAAGGCCGCGATCGACCCTTCGCGCTCGACCAGCTCGCGAGCCCGCCGCGCGTTTTCGACGACCGCCTCGATCTTGCCCCGATGGCGGACGATGCCTTCGTCGTGGAGCAAGCGCTCGACGTCCCGCACGCCGAAGCGGGCGACCTGGTCGAAGTCGAAATCGCGGAACGCGGCGCGGAAGTTCTCGCGCTTGGCAAGGATCGTGCGCCAGCTCAAGCCCGCCTGGAAGCCCTCCAGGCAAAGCTTCTCGAACAGGCGCCGATCGTCGTCGACCGGCATGCCCCATTCCTCGTCGTGATACGCGAGGAACTCCGGCGCCGCGCTGCACCATCGACAGCGAGGCTTCCCGTCGGGACCAGGCCACGTATCCTGCATGCTCAGTGCGTCGGCGCCGGCGGACCCGCGAGCAGCTCGTCCCGCTCCTCGCGGAGGTTCCACGGCAGCTCGGCGTACACGTCGTCGAAGAGGCTCTCCCGCGGCGGCGGGCCGTGCCGCTCGACCTCGTCGATGGCCGCGGAGATCTCCTGGTTCAGCTCGGCCTCGATGTGCTGATCCAGCGCGTCGTCGAGCACGCCCAGGTAGACCAGGTGCTTGCGGAAGCGATCGATGGGGTCCTTCTTCGCCCACTCGCGCACTTCCTCTTCCGAGCGGTAGCGCGTCGGGTCGTCGCTGGTCGAGTGGGCGCCGATGCGATACGTGACGCTCTCGATGAAGGTCGGGCCGTTGCCGGCGCGCGCGGTCGCCGCCGCGTCGCCCACGGCGCGGTACACCGCCAGCACGTCGTTGCCGTCCACGCGCACGCCGCGCATGCCGTACGCCTTCGCCTTGACGGCGATCGTCTTCGACGCCGTCTGGCGCGACGTGGGAACGCTGATCGACCAGTGGTTGTTCTGGCAGATGATCACGCACGGCACCTTGAACACCGCGCCGAAGTTCATGGCGTTGTGGAAGTCGGGCTGGCTCGTCGCGCCGTCACCGAGGAAGCCCACTGTCACCACGCGATCGCCGCGGCGCTTGGCCGCCCAGGCGGCGCCGACGGCCTGGGGGATCTGCGGGCCGATGCAGCTCGACCACGACACTTGATCGACCTCCCGCGCGCTCATGTGGCTCGGCATCTGCCGGCCCTTCAGTACGTCCACTTCGTTGCCGAACACCTGCGCCAGGTACTTCACGAGCGGGAAGCCGCGCGCGAGCATGATCGCGCTCTCGCGCAGCGCCGGGAATACCCAGTCCGTCTGCTCGAGCGCGAACGCCGTGCCGATCGGCGTCGCTTCCTGCCCGGTGCAGCTGCCGTAGAAGCCGATCCGCCCCTGACGCTGCAGCGCCACCATGCGCGTCTCGAGCACGCGCACGTGTCGCAGCTGGCGATACATCTTGAGCAGCACGTCCGCAGCGAGGAACGGATCCGTCGCGGGATCCGTGCGACCGTCGTCGCGCAGTACGCGCAAGAGACCGAGCGTGGGATCCTGGTCCTGGTCCTGGTCGGGCGGGGGCAGCGCGGAGCTCATGGCCCGCGACGCTTATCACGCGCGCGAAGCGGGTTCCACGGTATGCTGCGCGATCGACAGCGGGGGCGAGGGGGGGACACATGACGATCGCCAACCTGGACGACCTGGCCCAGGGCTTCACGGAGAAGGTCAGCGGCCGGCAGGGCCGGATCGCGCGAGCCAACGGCACGTTCTTCTCGGTGAACGCCGTCAGCACCGCCATCCAGCGCATCCGGCTCGACGCGATGAAGGGCGCGCGGCTCACCGACGCGGGACATGCTTTCATCGAGCAAGCCGCGGCCTACCTCGCAGGCCTGGCGCGCTCGAACTGGCAGCGGCGCGGGCTCGCCGTCGCCGAGCTGGTCGATCTCGCCGGCCCACCCGAGCGCCGGCAGATGACGCTCGCAGCGTCGCGCACGCGCGATGGGCAGCGCGAGCACCTCTCCGTCGACGTGCTACGGGACGTCCGCGAGCTGATGATCCACGTCCCGCGCCTGATCCCGTTCATGCGCACGAAGCGGTTCATCGTAAGCTCCCTCGTCTACCCCTCGCCCGAGTACCTGTACACGTTCGGCCTGTTCCTGCTGGACTCCGGGCGCGCCAGCGGCAACTGGCCCCAGAGCCCGCGCGTCGGCGGTCTCGAGCAGGACTTCGCCACGTCCAAGCAGCTGATGGTCGACGATCTACACGCCGACCTCGGCTTGCCGAAGGACGACGCGGCGCTCCGCCAGCTCTCGCTGTGGGTCGTGTTCCCGCCCTACGGCTACGAGATGAACGACGGGCAGGAGTACAACATGATGACGCTCGTCAATCAGACCCTCGCGAAGCGCGTCGTCCCGCTCGACGCCGGCGTCGGCTACCTGCGCGCGCTGCTCGATAGCCAGCTGGTGTTTCTGCGAAATCTCGCTGCACGCACGCTGCTCGTGCTCGGCCAGCCGCCGCGCACGGAAGAAGAGACGACGCTGTTCACCCAAGCGCTGCGGAGCAACGACTTCGCCGTCGCGCGTAGTGTGATGGCGCGCTTCCAGTGGCGCGCCGAGCACCTGGGCTCGCCGGATCCCCCGCCGCCGGACTGGGAAGACCGCTGCGCCGCCGGCTGGCAGCGCCTGGTCGACGGCGGTCCGCAAGCGGCGTGGCGCTCCGCGCCGATGCTCCACGATCCGGAGTACATGCGGGTCGCCACGCTGGCAGAGAGCGAGCCCGCGCGCGTCCCCGGAGAGCTCGAGCGCCTGCTCGCCCGCCACCCCGGTGACTGGTTCCTGCGCTCCGCCCTCGGCGCGCAGCTGATGCAAGCCGCCGACCCCGCACGCGGCGAGCAGCTCCTCCGCGGCTGCCTGCTGGACGCGCCGGACTGCGCCGACGCACACCTGAAGCTGGGCACGCGCCTGAAGTGGCAAGGCCGCCGTGACGAGGCAATGCAGATCTTCGAAGAGGCCGTGCGCCGCTGGCCCTGGAACGCCCAGGCCGTCGATTCGTGCATGTGGCTCCTCACCGACGACATGGTCGCGCCAGCATGAACGCGTGAAGGGGCTGCCGGTCCGGCGCGGAATCCCGCGGGCCGCACCGCGGTCAGCGCCCCGCCGACACTAGACGCCGCTCACCGCCGTCAGCGCCACCTACCGATCCGCCACGCCGACACGAAACGACCCGCGGGGTTCCGCGCCGGACCGGCAATCAGGCGAGCATCTGCACGCCGTGGTCGGGATCCTTGGTGCCGATCTCGAGCGCGGCGCTCTGGCTCGTGAGCACGAGCGGCGGCCGGCCGCGCGCTTCGAGGCTGATCTTCGCCGTCGCGATCTTCGAGTTGAGACAGTACGTCATCTGACCGTCCGGGTTCTCGTAGAACAGCCCAACGAAGTCCTTGGTGTCGGCGAAGAGCTCGCCGCTGGCGCGGGCGAGCGGACTCTCGACCTCGAAGCGCCAGCGCCGCGTGCCGATCTCGCCGTGGGAGCGGAGCATCACGCGCGGCGCGTTGAACTCGTAGCGCGTGCCGCGGTGCCAGATGCACACGATCGTGAGCGGCGGCGCGAGCACCGGCCCGACCTTGACGCGACCGGTGAGCCCCTCGAACACGACCTGCTCGTCCTGCTCCCACTGGTTCACGTGCGCCCACGCGTACAGCTCGGTGTGGCGCGTGCCCCAGTTGTGGCCCTGCATGCCGCGCCAGCCCTCGACCTTCACGGGCGCGCCGCCGTCCACGCGGTACTCGCCGTAGAAGCGCGAGTCGGGGTGCGGCGAGACGAGCTTCGAGCTCGGCAGCTTGCCCTCGTACATGCGCAGGCTCGGGAACGGCACGAGAGGCGGCGAGGCGGTGTCGAAGTCCAGGCCGAACTCGATGGCGTGGCTGGTCGTCTCGATGCGGCCCTCGGCGCGGCCGTCGCGGAAGCGCACGTCGGCGACCGCGACGTCGAAGCGCTCGCGCGAGAAGCGTGCTTCAGACAGCGGCACGACGCGCTTGACCGCGGTGTGCCGGTGCTCGCGATCGAAGGCGATCGCCCACGCCTCCGCGACGGGCTGGCGGCCCGGACGCGCGAGGATCGTCGCCTTGAGCCAGAGTGCGCGACGGCCGACGGCGTCGTTCAGCTTGAAGAAGTAGCTCTCGACGTGGCCGGCATCCTTGCCCGGATCGAAGCGGACGGCATTCCAGTCGCGGTTCATGGCGGGGCGCAATCCAGCATCACCGCGCGCCGCGCGCAAGCTCTTCGAGCGCGGCGCCGACGGCGTCGGGATCGGCACGGGTCGCGTCGTCGCGCATGGCCTCGATGATCGGCAGCGCTTCCGCCACGCGCGCGCGGCCGGCGGCGGCCACGGCCAGGGTGCGCGCGTCGCGCGACCATGCGCCGAGGCCACGAACGATCGCGTCGCGCGCGCGCGCATCGCCCATCTTCGCGAGCGCGACGCGGGCGTGCCACGTGAAGCGCCCGCGGTAACTGGCGAGCGGTCCGAACGCCCGGCGCTCGAGCCCCAGACGCGCGGCCTCGATGCGGAGCTCGCCGGCGAGCTCGACCGCGGTCTGCTCGTCTTCGGCGTCCACGCCGCTCTTCGGCGCGCCGACGACCGCCGCGATGCGCGCGTGCCCCGCGTCGTCGCCGGCCTTGGCGAGGAGGATCGCCGCGGCCAGGCTCACGCCCGGCGACGCGTCATCGAGCGCGCGCCGCGCGCCGTCGAGCAACGTGTCGGGCAGCGGGCTTGCAGCTTCTAGCCAGCGCTCCTCGGCGATGCGCAGCGTGATGTGCCGGATCAGCGCGTCGTCATCCGACAGGCTGCGCACCAACCGCGAGGGCTCGACGTGCGTCACGTGGTGCAGCGCGACCAACGCCTGGAAGCGGATCTCGGGACTGTCGTCGTCCAACGCGCGCTCGATGACCGCGCGCGCGCGCTCGTGACCCGGCGGTGCGACTTCGCCCAGCGCCATCAGCGCCATCTGCCGCACGCGCAGGTTGTCGTCGCGCGCCGCACCGACCAGCGCGCTCACCTGCTCGTGTGCCTTCGCGTCGGCGAGCGCGACGGCGGCCTCGCCGCGTACCGCGGGCTCGCGGTCGGAGAGCGCTGCGGCCAGCGCCGCGAGCGCCGCGGCCCGGTCGTCGCCCGCCGACAGGCGCGCGAGATCGCGCAACGCCGACAGCCGCACGTCGCGCCGGGACGCGCCGACGTCGCGCGTCGCGGCGGCGAGGGTCCTGGGCAACGACGGCAGGCCGAACATGCGCGCGCACGCTAGCAAATTCCCGCGACGCGCGCCGCTCGTCGCCGCGCACAGATTCAACCCTTGGGTTGAATCTCGAGAGGATGCCGGCCCGGCGCGAAATCCCGCGCGGCGCCGGGCGTGATCCGGCTCCGCGCGGATGACCGCCGCCGGTTGACCGTCCCGGCCGCGCCGCCACGTTGGGCGACGTGAAGCGCGCGCCCGCTCCCGGTCCCGGTCCCCATGACGTCGTCCCCTTTCCCCGGGAACGCACCGCCACGCTGGACACGCTGCGCTGGGCGCGGCGCCGCCTGACGGTGCCGGTTCTGCTCGAAGTCGACGTGACCGCCGCGCGCGCCGCGATGCGCGACTACCGCGAACGCACGGGCGCCGGCGCGAGCTTCACCGCCTGGGTGGTCGCCTGCGTCGCGCGCGCCGCCTCCGAGCACCGGCGCGTGCACGCGGTGCGCCGGGGCAAGCGCCAGCTGGTGGAGTTCCACGAGGTGGACGTGGCGGTGCTGGTCGAGCGCCCGATTGGACGCGGCGAGACGCTGCCGATGCCGGTCGTGATCCGGAGCGCGCACGCGAAGAGTCCGCTCGCGATAAAGGACGAGCTGCGCCGCGCCCAGGCGTCGACGTCCGGGAGCGGCACGGCGGCGATCGATGCCGGCCCGCCGCCGTGGGTCCAGTCACTGTTCTTCCGCTTGCCGCGCCCGGTGCGGGATCTCGTCTTCTGGCGCCGCCTCGTCGGGAGCCCCACGCTGATCAAGACGACGATGGGGACGGTGGTCGTGACCGCCGCGGGGATGGCCGCACCGGGCGTGATCGCGTGGGGCATTCCCCTGTCGCTTCACCCGCTGGCGATCGGCGTCGGTGGGATCACCCGGCGCAGCACGCCGGACGGGCCCGCCGATGTGCTCGCACTCACCGTCGTGTTCGACCACGCGGTCACCGACGGGGCCGCCGTCGGTCGCTTCATCCGGCGCCTGCATCAGCTGCTCTCGGAGGCGGACGGACTGGGCGCCCTGGGCCGCGCGCCGGCGGTCACGCCCGAGCGGCCAACGCCCGCGCGATAGCCTCGCGCAGACCCGCGGCGCCGAACGGCTTGCGCAGCAGTTCGACGCCGAGCGTGCCGATCTCTTCCTCGTCCCCGACGCTGGCAAACCCGGTGATCACGACGATCGGCGTCGCTGGGCGCTCCGCGCGCAGCCAGCGCACGATCTCGAGCCCGTCGACGCCCGGCATGCGCAGATCGGTGATCACCAGGTCGAAGGCGCCGTCGCGGAGCGCCGCCAGCGCCTCCGAGCCGGACGCCGCGGCCACCGGCTCGGCGAACACCTCGGCGGCGATCCGCGTCACGACGCCGCGCACGAGGTCGTCATCGTCGACGACGAGGACGCGGCGCGGCTCAGCGCTCATGCGCTGGACTCTCCACCGGGATCCGCACCACGAAGCGCGCGCCGCCCGCGGGATCGGGATCGAGCACGAGCTCGCCGCCGTGCTCCTCGACGATTCCGCGGGACACCGACAACCCGAGCCCGGTGCCCTTGCCGGGAGGCTTGGTGGTGTAGAACGGGTCGAACACGCGCGCCGCCTTGTCGGCGCCGATGCCCGGGCCGGTGTCCTCGACGACGTATTCGACGACGCCGTCGGCCGCGCGGACCTCCAGCGTGAGGCGACGCTCGCCGTCGGCGCCGTCCTGCATCGCGTCGCGGGCGTTGGCGAGCAGGTTCACGAAGACCTGGGCGAGACGATCGCCGTCCGCATGGATCACGGGCAGCGGCGCCTCGACCAAGCGGCGGAGCTCGATCCCCGAGTGACGAAGCTGATCGCCGAGCAACGCGAGCGCGTCGTCCAGCGGGAAAATCGCGTCGAGTGGGCGACGCTTGAAGGCGCTCTGGCGCGCGAAGGTGCGCACGCCGTCGACGATCTTTGCCATGCGCACGACCGCCGTCGACAAGAGATCGAGATCCTGCGCGTGCTGGCCGATCGTATCGCCGGGCCGCTCGCGCATCAGATCGACGAGCGTGCGGACGACGGTGAGCGGCTGGTTCAGCTCGTGCGCCACGCCGCTGGCGAGCTGGCCGAGGGCCGCCAGCTTGGTCGCCTGCACGAGCTGCTCCTGGGCGCGCTTGAGCTCCTCGCGCTCGGCCTGGAGATCCTGCACCAGGCGCTCGACCTCCTCGACCGTGGCGTTGACCAGGAACGCCAGCACGTCCACCGCGTCGCCCGAGCCGGTGCGCGGAACGCGCGCGGCAAAGTCGCCGGCGGCAAGCGACAGCAGCGCCGCGCGGACACCGCCGAGGACGGCGTCGAGGCTCTCAGCTTCCGATCGGTCCACCGTGCGCCTCGCGGGTCCGGCGCGCCCACTCCAGCGCCTCCTCGAACGTCTCGAACATCCCGAGCGCGAGCCGAGGACGGTTGAGCCCCACGAAGAACGAGCCGATGGCCTGTGCCAGCATCGTGCCGCACACCAGCGCGTAGCCGGCGCACAGCGCCGGATCGATGCCGGCCCACACGCGACGTGCGTCCGCGTCCTGCGAGTTGACCGCGTCGACGAGCACGATCAGCGCAGGCTTGCGACCGCGCTCGCGCACGATGCGATACAGCTCGTCGAGCGAGCGCTGCGCGCTGTCGCTCAGGTGGTCGTATCCTTCGTGGGGCGCGGCCACGAGGACGTCCGGCTCGACCTCGAAGTAGCCGCCGGCCGCAGTGCCTCCGACCCTCGTCCACGCACTGGTGTCGAGCTTTGCCACAACCTGGGCCTAGCACGGTTGGTCGGGCGACGTCGATCCATCGCCGGACGCCCTCGCTGGCGAGCTGCAGCGACCCGCTGCCCCGGGTCCCTGGTTCCAGCTACGTCAGTAGTCGCTCGCGCTCGATCGTCGTGAGCTTGGCGTCGAGCTCGCGGAAGCGCTCGATCATCGTCTTCGCGAGCAGGCCTTCCCAGGTGTCGGGCGCGAGCTTCTCCTCGAGTAGCTCGCGCGTCAGCACCAACGTGGTCACGTCGGTCAACGCGACGACGCTTGCCATGCGCGGCGCCGATCCCAGGATCGCCGTCTCGCCGAACACCGCGCCCGGCCCGAGCCGGCGCAGTACTTGTCGCTCGCCGCCGATGGTCCGGTACACCTCGCAGTGTCCGCGCGTGACGATGTACGCATGCTCGCCGGGGTCGCCCTCGCTGACGATCACCGTTCCCGGCGCGTGGACCACGCGTGGCAGATGGTGCCCGCGGTGCAAGAACTCGCGTACCTGCGCGGCGAGCTCGCCGACCGTCGCATAGCGATCGGCGGGATCCGGCGCCATCGCCTTCGTGATCACGCGTGCGAGCTTCCGCGGCACAAACGTATCGTCGTACGCGTCCGGCGGGATCGAGTCGCACGCCCGGGTGCGCTCGAGCACCGCCTCGACGGTCTTCCCGCTGTACGGCAGCCGGCCGGTGACGAGCTGGTACAGCACGCCGCCGAGACCGAAGATGTCGACCCGTTCGTCGACACGATCGAACTCGCGGTTTGCCACCTCCGGCGCCATGAACGCCGGCGTTCCGACCATGCCCTCGCGCGTGCGCCCGAGCGGACTGTCTGGATCGCGCGGGACGTCGACCGTCACCGCCCGGTCGCGCATCACCTTCGCGAGTCCCCAGTCCATCAGGTAGACCTCGCCGTACGCGCCGACCATGATGTTGTCCGGCTTGATGTCGCGGTGCAGGACGCCGCGGCTGTGCGCAAACGCCACCGCGTCGCACGCTTTCAGGAACACCTCGAGCCCGACCGAAAGCCGCTCCGACGAGCCCGGCGGCAGCTCGTGGTCGTGGAAGAGCGCGTGCAGCGTCCGGCCGCGTACGTGCTTCATCGTGAAGTAGAACGTGCCCGAAACGTCGCTCCCGAGCTCGTAGACCGGAACGATGTTCGGATGATCAAGCTGCGCGGTGATCTGCGCTTCCTCCACGAAGCCCTGGACGTACACGGGCTGGCCCACGAGCGTGCGGTCGAGCGTCTTCGCCGCGACGGATCGTCTCAGGGCCGCGTCGCGCAGGCTGCGGACGGCGCCCATCCCACCACGCCCGATGATCCCGCCGTCCGTGTAACGACCGGGTAACTCTATCGTCGGCAGCTCGCTGTCGTCCGTGGCGGGCTCGGTTGCCCGACCGGCGCTCTTCTTCGTCCCGGATTCGCGCTCGATAACCGTCGCCACGTCGACGCGGATCGAGAATCTCTCCGGCCGACGCGGCGTCGTCATCGTCGGTCGAGCTGGCGCGTGTGCTTGGCATGTGTCTTCCCTACTTGTGCTGGAGGCTCGTGATGCCCTCGAAACGATCCGGCACGCCGTCGTTCGCCATGCGCGTGCAGCGGTCGATGTGTAGACGTGCGGCCGCATCGCGCGGGTTCTCCGCCAGCACGTGCTCGAACGCGCCGAGGGCGCGATCGAACTCTGCAGCGCGGAAATGCCGGAGGCCGGCCGCAAACTCCGTCGACGTCTCTTGCTTGGCGCGGCGCTCGTCGTCGCTGAGCGCGTCGAGGACCTCGTACAAGGTCACCGGTGCCTGCTTCCCCTTGACGCGCACCGTGTCGAGCTCGCGGAGCGTGAACGGGTCGGTGAGGCGCTCGCGCGTGATACCGGAGACGAGCATCGCGGTGCTGTAGAGCTTGGTCAGGCTCTCGAGACGCGCGCACACGTTCACCGCGTCCCCGATGACGTCGATCTGCAGGCGTTCCTCGCCGCCGATCGTCCCAAGCAAGAGGACGCCGGTGTTCGCGGCGACGCCCATACGGATCGCATTCTCGCCCGCGGCCGCTCGCTGCCTGTTGAGAGCCAAGAGCCGCCGGTGGGCTTCGACGCCGGCACACACCGCGTCGTCGGCGTCGCCGGGGAACAGTGCCAGAACCGCGTCACCCTCGATGTTGCAGACGAAACCGCCGTGCTCCCGCACCATGGCGTCGACCAGCGTGATGTGCTCGTTGACGAGGCGAAAAGCCTCCGTCGTGGTTTTACCTTCGACGAGCCCGGTGTAGTCGCGCAAGTCAGAGAAAAGCACGTTCATCTCGCGTTCGAGGTGGTCACCGTAGTTCACGTCCACCAGGCGCTCGCGGCCGAGCAGACCGAGGAACTCGCGCGGAACGAAGCGCAGGCTGGACTCGTGGGCGGCGTGCAGCTCGTGCTCCTTCTGCTTGATCGCGCGGGCTTGCGTCCATGCCTTGATTGCCTCGCGCGTGGTCATGACGAGATCGGACTCGACCCAAGGCTTGCCGATATAGCGGTACAGCCGCGCTCGATTGACCGCGGCGCCGACGGCGTCAGCCGTGGCCTGACCGGTCAAGAGCACGTTCAGCGTCTCCGGATCGATGGCGTGGATGGCCGCAAGCAGCTCCTCGCCGCGCATCCCCGGCATCAGCTGGTCGGAGATCACAAGAGGGACGAGCGTACCTTCCGCGCGCAGCTCCTTGAAGACTTCGAGCCCTTCCTCGGCGGTCTCGGCCGTCTCGACCGTGACGCCCTCGAGGTTGCGCCGGAGCTGCTCCTTCAGGCCGTTGAGGATGATCCGCTCATCGTCGACGCACAGGATCGTGAGGTCGCTCATCCCGCCAGACCCGCCTCGATCACGCGACGCAGCTCGTCGCTGTCCCACGGCTTGGCGATCACTTCGTGCACCTCGGCGAGCTCGTGGGCACGCTGCACGGCGCTCTCGGCCGCGTGCCCCGTGAGCATGATGCGTACGACCGCAGGGAAGCGCTGCTTCAGGGCGAGCAGGAAAGCGTCCCCGCGAATCCCCGGCATCAGCCAATCCGACACCACCACGACGACGCGGACGCCGTCGTCGTTCAGCTCTTCGATCACCTCCCACGCCTCGCGGGCGCTCTCCGCGGTCTCGTACATGTACGTGTCGCCGAAGCCCCTGCGGAGCTCGTTCTTCAGGCTGTCGAGCACGGTCTTCTCGTCGTCGACGAGCACGAATGCGGCTTCAGACATGGCTTTCCCCCGCGGTCATTGGCTTCCCGGGCAAGTACACCGAGAAACAAGTGCGTCCCGGCTTGCTCTCGACGTCGATCGTGCCGTTGTGGCGCGCGACAATGTCTTTGCAGATCGATAGGCCGAGCCCGGTGCCTTCGCCCACGCCCTTCGTCGTGAAGAACGGTTCGAAGATCTTCGGCTGGATGTCGTCCGGAATGCCCTTGCCCGAATCGATCACGCGCACGCGCACGCCATCGTCGACCCGCTCGGCTTCGATCACCATGTTCCCGCGGTAGTCCATCGCCTGGAGCGCGTTGTGGATGAGGTTGGTCCACACCTGGTTCAACTGGTCGTGCATGCCATCGATGACAGTGTCCTCGTCGAATACGCCCGCGACCTCGACGCCGCGCTTGATGTAGTTGTGATACAGCGTCAAGACGGTCTCGATGTTCTGCCCGACCGACGCCGGCGCGCGCACGTCTTCCGCGCCGGGGTGCGCGTAGCTCTTCAGGGCGAACACGATTTTCGCGGCACGATCGGCCGCCAAACGGATGTTCGCGCCATTGCGCTGCAGCGCGGTGAGGCTGAACACGTGTTTGACGAGCTCCGTCTGGCGGCTGCTCTTGAGCGCGGCCATGTGGTCGTCCGTCACTCGCACGAGGCCGACATCGACAAGGATGTCGGCTACGGCGGCGGACCCCGCCACGCCGAGCTCGTCGAGCTGGGCGCGGAGTGCACGCCGCGCCTGGCGCTCTTCTTTCGAGGTCGGGAGCGGCGTCGCGGCCCCCGCCGAGCGGAGCAGCGCGATGAAGCTCGTCAGCTCCTCCGGCGTGGTGCTGGCGGTGAGCGCGGGCAGCAGCTGAACGGTGTCGAGCGTGCCCGCGAGGTTTCCCACCGAAGCACGGATCGCGCCGAGCGGGGTGTTCAGCTCGTGGGCAACCCCGGCGACGAGCTGGCCAAGGGCGGCGAGCTTCTCCGACTGGACCAGAGCTTGCTGCGACGCCTCGAGCTGCTTGCTCTTGATGCCGATCACGTTCAGCGCGTCCTCGCGCGCATAGAACGTCAGGAGGAACGCGACCGACGGGACGGTGACCAGATTGAGCGCGAAGAAGGTCGTGCGTATGGACGCCGAGTCGATCGCGGCAGGCGTCACCAGGTGACGCTCGATGAGCCCCGACCCGACCGTGAGCGCGGTGAAGGCGCACAACCACTTCCAGATCCCGCCACGGTCTTCGAGCGCAAACGAGCCGACAATCGCCAACATCGACCAGATCATGATCGCGCCGCTGCCGACAAACCCACCCAGCACCCACTGGAAGGCGAAGGGCAGGAGCAGGCTGATGCTGATCTGGACGCTGCGGGCGACGGGGAAGTTCCGCGACCGCGACAGGACCAGATAGTTGACCGCGGTGACGAGGACGTATCCGTAGGGGACGGCGGACTGCCAGTAGAGGCCGACTGCGCAAGCGATCGTGCCCCAGAGCATGCCTCCGGCGCTCATCAGCAGGCCCGCGTAGACGAGCATGTGATGGCGGAGCCTTGCCTCCTCGCCTTCGTCGGGCTCGTCGGCGATCGTTGCGATCTTCGCTAGGAGCTCGCGCATCCGGATCCTGGATCCGCCAAGCGTACCGGGGCTTGTCGATGGCCACATGATCCAATTCCGGCCACCCATGGCCGGAATTGGGATGGGCCGTTCGACCCCGGCGCGACGATCCTGCTGGCGGCGTCCTGCTGGTCCCGGCGCAAAATCCAGGATCGCGGCGGCACGCACTCTGGAGTGATTGGAGCCCCCGGTGACGAACCCCGACGCGCACACGTACGAGTCGAAGGACTTGCTGTACGAGGGACGCCGCTCCCTCGTGTTCCGCGGCCGACGAGCGGATGGCGAGCACGTGCTCATCAAGCAGCTCCGCGGTCTGTACCCGGAGCCCGCCGACGTCGCGTGGTCGCGTCGCGAATACGACATCCTGCAGAGTGTCGCCGGACCTGGTGTGCTCGCCGCGTTGGATCACTCCGTGCAGGACGGCCGTGTCTGGTTGGTGCTCGAGCACTTCGACGGCGCCCGGCTCGCGGATTTGTTCGCGACGCAGCGTCCGCCGGTCACCGAGGCCATCGACATCGCTCTCGCGATCGTTCGTGCTCTCGCCCGGTTGCACGAGCATGGCACGCTCCACAAGAACCTCTCGCCGGAGAGTGTTCTGTGGCATCGGGAGACCGGCGAAGCGCGGCTGACGGAGCTCGGGTCCGCATCCAGCGTGCCTCGCGAAGTCGTGCCCCCGCTTGGCGGAGCGCCTACCGACGCCGACTTGCGGTACATCGCGCCGGAGCAGACCGGTCGTATGAACCGTCCGGTCGATCAGCGCAGCGACTACTATGCGCTCGGCTGCGTGCTCTACTGGCTGCTCGTCGGCGAACCGCCGTTCCTGGGTGACGACGCGTTCGAGCTCGTGCACGCGCACATCGCGCGAGAGCCCGCCGCACCGTCCGTCCGTGTGCCCGGGGTGCCGGAGGCGTTGTCCCGGCTCGTCCTCGCGTTGCTCTCGAAGCGCGCCGAGGATCGCTACCAGAGTCCTGAAGGGATCGTCGGTGATCTCGGCGCGTGCCGCCTGCTCGCCGAGGGCGGCACCGACGTCGGGTTCATGCCGCGTCGTCGCGACGTGGAGCGCTCGTTCCGCATCGCCGACCGACTCTACGGCCGCGGCGCGGAGCTCGGGCTTCTCCGCGCGGCTTGCGATCGCGTCGCGGCCGGGAGCCGCGAGCTCTTGCTCGTGACCGGACACCCCGGGATCGGCAAGACGGCGTTGGTGCGGGAGCTCCTCGAGCCCGCGACGCGCAACCACGCGAACTTCGTCGTTGGCAAGTTCGACCAGGTCAACCGCGACGCTCCATACAGGTCGCTGGGGCAGGCATTCCGTCAGCTCTTGCTCCACGTGCTTGCCGGCAGCCACGACGACGTGAGCGAGTGGCGAGAGCGGCTGCAGGCGGCCGTCGGCGACGGCGGGCGCGCACTCACGGAGCTGATCGGCGAGCTGGAGCTCGTGATCGGGCCGCAGCCGCCGCTCGAGCACGTCTCGCCGGAAGACGCCCGACGGCGGCTGGACCTCGTGTTCCGCCGCTTCGTGCGCGCGCTTGCCTCCAAGGAGCATCCGCTCGTCCTGTTCATGGACGACCTGCAGTGGGCCGATTCGGCGTCGCTGCGGCTGGTCGAAGCGCTCGTTCTGGACGCCGAGGTCACGCACCTGCTGGTCGTGGGCGCGTACCGCGACACCGAGGTCGGACCGGCCGATGCGGTTTCACGGATGATCGCGACCGTGCGCGAGGAAGGCATGCGCGTGGAGCTGCTCCACCTCGGGCCGCTCGCGGGCGCCGACGTCCAGGCGCTGGTCGCCGACACGGTGCACTCCGACGCAGACGCGGTCGCGGCCCTCGCGCGGATGTGTGCTGTCAAGACCGGAGGCAATCCGTTCTATTTGCGCCGCTTCCTCGGCGACCTGTACGCCGGCGGGCTGCTCAGGTTCGAGGCCGGAGGCTGGCGCTGGGACGCGGACGCGATCGAACGGCAATCCGTCACCGAGAACGTCGTCGAGTTCATGTCGCGCCAGCTCCGCGCGCTGCCCGGCGAGACGCTACGCGCGCTGCAGCTCGCGGCGTGCATCGGCACGACGTTCGGCCTCCACACGCTCGCGGCTCTGCTCGCGCGTCCCCACCGCGACGTGCAGCGCGACCTCGGGCCTGCGCTGACCGGCGACCTCGTACATCCGCTCGACGATCGCTACTGGGTGGGTGGCGAAGGCATCTCCGTGCCGGACTTCCAGTTCGCGTTCGCGCATGACCGGGTCCAGCAGGCTGCCTACGAGGGTCTGACGGAGGACCAGCAACGTGCCACCCACCTCGCGATCGGGCGAAGCTTGTTGGACGAGTTGAACGATCGCCAGCGCGCGCGTCGCTTGTTCGACATCTTGGGGCACCTGAACCAGGGGGTCGCGCTGATCACCGACCGCGAGGAGCGGCAGCGGATCGCCGAGCTGAACCTCGACGCCGGACGACGCGCCATCGCCAGCGCGGCGTACGCCACCGCCCACCGCTGCCTGCAGGTCGGCGTCGGTCTGCTCGACCCCGGGATGTGGGCCACCGCGTACGCGACCACGCTGGACCTGCACGTCGCCGCCGCGCAAGCCGCGTACCTCGCGACCGACGAGGCCGAGATGGACCGGCTCGTGGCGGAGGTGACGACGCACGCCAGGACCCAGCTCGACCGGCTGCGTGCGCAGGGGATCCTCGTCTATGGGCTGATCGCTCGCAACGATCTGTTGGCTGCGGTCCACAAGGCGCTCGACTTGCTCGACGAGCTCGGCTTCGCGCTCCCGCGCGAGCCCCAGGAGTCGGACATCGTGGCGGGACTCGGACCGCTGATGCAACGACTTCAAGCCATGCCCCCCGACGTCATCGCCAAGCTCCCGGAGCTCGATGATCCCCGGGTGGACGCGGCTCGCAAGCTGATGACGGGCGTGGCGTCTGCAGCGTATCTCACCGTTCCCGCGTTGTTGCCGCTGCTCGCGTTCCAGATCGTCCACAGCACGCTCGACGACGGCATCTCGCGCGACTCCGCGTACGGCTTTGCGCTGCTCGCGCTGGTGCAGGCGGCGGTGAAGCTGGTGGACGTCGCGTACGCGAACGGCAAGCTCGCGATGACGCTGCTCTCGCGCTGGGACGAGCGCGCGATCCGCGTGCGGCCGACCCACGTCTTCAACAACATGGTCCGGTTCTGGGTCGACCCGATCCGCGACACGCTTCCGGACCTGCTGAGAAACTACGCCGACGGCATCGACACCGGAGACATCGAGTACGCGCTGTGGACGGCGCACTGCTACTGCTACCACCTCTACTACGCAGACACGTCGCTGGACCGGACGGACGCGGAGATGGCGGGAATGATGCAGGCGATGCGTCGCTACAAGCAGCTCGCGCCGCTCGCTGTCACCGTTCCCTTCGCCCAGCTCGTCGACAACCTGCGCATCGTCAGCGCCGAACCGGCGCGCCTCGCGGGTCGGCACGTCGACGAGGAGGCGGCGATGCGGGTCCACCTGGACTCGAACTACCGCGGTGCGGTGTTCGTGCTGTCGACGTGCATGGTGATCGCGCGCGTGTTCTTCCGGGAGTACGACGCCGCGGCGACGATCGCGCGGCGGTACGCGGAATTCCGCGACGGAGCAGCAGCAACGATGCACGTCGCCTCGCTCGAGTTCTACGAGAGCATCGCGCAGCTCGCTGGACCCGAACCCGATCTCGTCCGGGCCGAAGCCAGCCGGGACGCGCTCGCGCACTGGGCCAGCTTCAACCCGGTGAATTTCGAACACTGGCGCATCATGGTGGACGCCGAGATTGCACGGGTGCGCGGGGACGTCGCCGCGGCGCTCGACGGCTTCGACGCCGCCATCGCGCACGCGGCGCGCTACGGGCTCCTGGGAGACGAGGCCCTGTTCAACGAGCGCGCGGCGTTGTTCCACCTGCAACGCGGCAGCCGCCGCGTCGCGCGCACGTACCTGCTCGAGGCACGGCAGACCTACAGGGGGGAGCCGCTGCGAAGGTCGCGCACCTCGAGCTGCTGCACGCCGATATCCTCGTCGGAACGGAGTCTCCCCACACCGTCGCGACAGCGGCCGCGGCCGGGGCCGCCGATCTCGACCTCGAGGCGCTGATCCGCGCCTCCCTCGTGCTCTCCGAGGAGACGCGCCTCGATTTGTTGCTGCACAAGGTCGCGACGGTCTGCATGAAGTACGCGACCGCCACACGCGGGTTCCTGATCGTGGAGCGCGACAACCGCTTGGTCATCGAAGTGGCGCTCGACGTGGAGTTCGAGGCGATGGTCCCAGCGGGTACAGCCCTCACGGGCTGTCCGGAGCTCGCGACCACCGTCGTCGAGTACGTCGATCGAACCGCCGAGCAGCTGGTCCTCGCGGATGCGACGTCCGACCGGCGTTTCTCCGTCGACCCGTACCTGCAAAGCAGCGGCCCCAGCGCGATCCTGTGCACGCCGCTGGTCCACAAGGGACGACGCCACGGCATCATCTACCTCGAGAACCACCTGGTCACGGGTTGCTTCACGGCGACGCGGCTCAAGACCGTGCAGGTGCTCGCGGCGCAGGCGGCCGTCTCCATCGAGAACGCCGCGCTCGTCGACAATCTCGAGCTGCGCGTGGCGGAGCGCACGCAGGCGCTCGAGCAAGCGCTGGAGCAGACGCGCGTGCAGCACCGGCAGCTCGTCAGATCACAGCAGGCGCTGGTCATGTCCGATCGGCTCGCGGTGCTCGGGCAGCTCGTGGCTGGCGTCGCACACGAGCTGAACACGCCGCTCGGGTCGATCGGCGCGACATCCGACAACCTTGCCGCGTCCGTGGACGGCACGATCGGGCTATTTTCCGAGGTCGTGAAATCGTCGACCGCGGAGGAGCGCGCGAGCTTGACCTCCCTGGTGTTGGCGGCGCGGGCACCGCTCCTGTCGTCGCGTGATCGGCGAGCGGCGCGACGCGCGTTGGCGGAAGACCTCGCGCGGCATCACGTCGACGATTCGGCGGGCGCGGCAGACGTCCTCGTCGACATGGGCATCACCGCGCTCGCGCCGGACCAGCTGGCGGTACTCGCATCGCCCTCTCACAAGGCGCTGCTCGGTGCCGCAGCGGGCATCGCGTCGCTGCGTTCCGGGGTCGGCAACATCCAGGAGTCCGCGCGCCGCATGTCACGCATCGTGTTCGCCCTGAAGAACTACGCCAACCCGGGTGGACGGGATACGTTCGTCGAGAGCAGTCTCTCCGCGAACCTCGATACGGTGCTTGCGCTGTACGGCCATCAGCTCAAGGCCGGCTTCGAGGTCGTTCGGGACTTCGCCGACGACACGGTGATCGAGGCGATGCACGATCGCTTGAACCAGGTGTGGACGAACCTGGTGCACAACGCGCTGCAAGCGATGGAGACGCACGGTACGCTGACGCTGCGCATCCAGCCGAGCGGAGCCGACCACATGACGGTGAGCGTCGGCGATACCGGTCCCGGCGTTCCCCACGATGTGCGCGACCACATCTTCGAGTCGTTCTTCACGACCAAGCCGTCCGGTGAGGGCGCCGGCCTGGGCCTGTCGATCTGCAAGGACATCGTCGATGTGCATGGCGGCACGATCACGCTCGACAGCGTGCCGGGGTGCACGACGTTCAGCGTGAAGCTACCGGTGAAGGCGCGAGCCGCCGCGACTTCGTGAAGGCGACCTCACCCGCTGGGGAGCTGCGCGAGGAAGCTCTGGATCACCTGGAGCGCGGCGCGCACCCGCGGTTCCACGTTGGCCGGGTAGGGCGACAGGGTTCGCAACGCGGTCGTGGTGCCGACGACGTCGGTAAGCACCGGTACGAGCCTGGATTGACGCGCCCCCGGCAGCTCGTCGATCGGGGGCCCGAAGAAGATGCCGCCGCCTGCTTCCGCGACGTCATGCAGAACCTGGATGTCCGCGGAGACCAGCCAGGGGCGAACCTCGATCTCCCCGCCTGCGAGCAATGGCCAGCGGTTCGGCGAGCGCCCGGGCACTCGCCAACCGAGCAGCTCGTGATCAGCGAGGGCGTCCGCACGCGCGGGTGTGCCCGCGCGTGCGAGGTATTCCGGAGCCGCTGCGAGCTGGATCGGCAGGCGGCGCAAGACGCGGGAGAACCAGCCGCCGCGATCCATCGCGTCGCCGTAATACACCATCAGCTCGAAGGGCTCGTGCAGATACATCAGCGGATCCTCGACCTCGCGCGCGTCCACTGTCAGCCCGGGGTTCGCCGTGTGGTGCAACGTAGCCAGCGTCAGCCGCGGCTCGCACGGCATCCCGGCGGGGATGATCAGCCGGAGCGTGCCCGAAGTGTTGTTTTTCGATGTCTTGACGCGCGATAGCATGCGCGCGGTCTCTTCGAGAAGCCGCCGCCCGTGCTCGACGACCACCGCCCCGGCGGTGGTCAGCTTGACGCCGGATGTTCCGGCGACGAGCAGACCGCTGCCGATCTCGGCCTCGAGGTTCTCGAGGCGACGTCGCAGCGTCGTCCGCGACACGCCCAGGCTGCGAGCGGCGCGCTGGACGGAACCTTCGTCCACGACCTGGATCAGCAGCCGGACGTTATCGAGGTTCATGGACCCTGCATAGAATACGGACCTCGTCCACTTGAAGTCCAGCCTTCGGCCCGTGACGATCGGGTCGTGAAGCGTGTCTGCGCCATCCTCGCCCTTGCCCCTTGCAAGTTGCGGTCCTGCCGCGCCGCCCGGCGACGGCGCGCCCGGCACCGTCCAACGGCGCGTCACCGCGCCGCTGCAGGCGTACTGCTCGATCACCGTGACCGGCACCGGCACGATCGACCTCGAGGGCGACTACCTGCCGCACGTCGTGCAGTGCGAGAACGGCGGCGCGAATCTCCAGGCCCTCGAGGTGCAGGCCATCGCGGCGCGATCGGTCGCGTACTACAACATCGCGACGTCGGGTTCGATCTGCGACGGACAGGCGTACCAGGTGTACTCGTGCGGCGCGACGCCGAACGCGACGCAGATCCAGGCCGTCGACGAGACGCGCGGGATGGTCCTCACGTACGCTGGCCTGCTCACCTATGGCTTCTTCGTCGCGGGCGACACCAACACCGCGCCGCCGGCGTGTCACGGATCGAGCGGCAGCACCGAGCACTTCGTCACGTACAACGAGGGCAAGAGCGGCACGAGCGTCACACAGACGTCGCTCGGCTACGTCGGGCCCCCGGGATACGGACAGAACCGCGGCTGCACGGCCAAGTGGGGCGCGCGCTGTCTCGAGAGCGACGCGGATCCGGAGACGGACGGCAGCGCATACTATCGCGTGTGCACCTGGCAAGCCGTGAAGTCCTGGTTCGAGGTCGAGAACGCCGGCACCGCGTCGTGGACCGACAGCGGCGGCGCAGAGAACGGACAGGCCGTGCGGCTCGGCGTTCCGGGCGACACCAACGATCCGTTCGTCGGCAAGAGCCGCATGAGCGTGGCCGCCAACGCGAACAACGACGTGCACCCCGACGGCGGTGACTGCAACGATCAGCCCGCGTGTCGCCGCACGATCTTCTCCACCGATCCGGCGTCGCCCGCCGTCGCGCCGTCCACGCCCGGCGTGTACAAGACGGACTGGAAGGTCGTCGACGAGGGACGGGCGTGGTTCGGTCCTGGGATGTACCTGACGTTCAACGTCGTGGACTGCGCCAGCGACGGAGCTGCAGGCGCAACAGCCGGGGGAGCTTCTGGCTCTGCCGGCGCGGACAACGACGCAGGTTGGTCTTCCGCCGCCGGATCCGGCGGCGGCGGGGGATCGATCGCGACGAACACCGGCGGCGCAGCCGGGAACGACAGCGGCGCCGGACAGCAGGATCGCGTGGTGGGCCACGACTCGAGCGGGTGCGCGTGCCGCACGGCTTCCGCGCCGGACCGGCAAACAAGAATGCCGCTGCTGCTTGCGCTGCTCGCGCTCGCTCGTGCCCGGACCCGGGGTGCGCGGCGAAGCGGAGCGCTACCCCGGCATCGTGTCCGTGGCAGCGGCGCATGGTCAGGCGACGTCGATCCAACGCCGGACGCCCTCGCTGGCGAGCTGCAGTGACCCGCTCGCCAGCGCGACGGCGGCCGCGCCGACGGCGAGCACGTGCGGCGCGCGCAGCATGCCGAGGGTGCCCTGCTCGAGCAGCGCGCCTAGGCTGACGCCGTCGGCGGGGCCGAGGCCCACGAAGCCGAGCGCCGTCTCGCCGAGCACGATGCCCGCCGCGGCCGTGCCGATCTGCACGGCGACCGGTCCGAGCAGGTTCGGGACGACGTGCAGCATGACGATGCGCCAGCGCGGCGCGCCGAGCGCCCGCGCCGCCTCGACGAACTGCGAGTCGCCGAGGGTGCGCGCCTGCGCCGCGGAGATGCGCGCGAAGGGCGCCCAGACCGTGACACAGAACACGGCGCCGATCGTGAGCCGCGACGGCACCTGGACGGCGGACAGCACCGCGAGCGCAAGCAGGAACGTCGGGAACGACTGCACCAGATCGCAGACGCGCAGCGTCCAGCGCTCGAAGCGACCGCGCGCGAGCCCCGCGGCGCCGCCGAGAGGCGTGCCCACGACGAACCCGAACACGGACACGGCGGCGGCCAGAGCGAGCGCGCGCAACGTCGCGTGACCGACCAGCGGCAGCAAATCGACGCCGGCGTCGCCGCTTCCGAGCGGGCGCCCCGGCTCCGGCCCGCGCCAGGCCAGCGCGAGCGACAGCCGCGACGGCGAGTGGTGCGACAACAGCACGACGGCCGTCGCCGCCAGCGCCAGCGCCAGCGCCGGCAGCATCGCCATGACGGCCGCGGTGCGCCGCGTGCGGTCGCGCGCCGTCACGTGCCTTGACCTCGCGGGTCGATCAGCGCCTGGACCAGCGCCGCCGCGCCCTGCGCCAGCACGAACAGCAAGCCCGCGGCGACCACCGACGCCTCCAGCACCGGGATGTCGCGCGCCGCGTACGCGTCGAGCATCAGCGTTCCGAGCCCGGGGCGCTCGAACAGGCGCTCCAGCACCACCGCGCCGCCGAGCAGCGCGCCGAGCTGCGTCGCGATCACGACGGCGATCGGCGCGCTCGCCGCCGGCAGCGCGTGCACGACCCACACGCGCAGCGACGATGCGCCCTTGGCCGTGGCCACGTCGAGGAACTTCGCCCGCGACAGATCGAGCAGCGCGGCGCGACCGATGCGTGCGACCTGCGCGGCGAGCGGCAGCGCGAGCAAGCACGACCCGAACATGAGCCCCGCGCTACCGCTCTCGGGATCGCCGGGCAGCGGGACGACGCGCCAGCGCACCGCGAGCACGAACGTCGCCAGCGGCGCGAACGCGATCAGCGGCGTGGCCGCCACGCTCAGGATCCCGCGGTGCACCCACTCCTTCCGGCGCCCGAACCACGGCGCGACCGCGCCGAGCGCCGCCGCGATGCCGAGCACCGAACCGAGACCGACGGCGACGCCGGAGAGCGCCGCGGTCGGCCCCAGTGCGCGCCGCACTTCGGCGAACGCTCCGACGCCGGGCCGCGCCAGCGAGTCGCCGATGTCGAGCGTGAACAGCCCGCCGACGAAGCGCAGGTACTGGACGCCGAGCGGCGCGTCGAGGCCCAGGCGCGCGCGGATCAACGCGCGCTGCGCTTCCGGCGCCTGGTCGCCGAGGATCAGCGCCGCGGGATCGCCCGGCAGCAGCCGGAGCGCGAGGAACACCAGCGTCGCGAGCACCAGCAGCACGCCCAGCGCGCCCGCGGTGCGCCCGGCGACGCTGCCGACGACCCGGACCAGCGCCGCCAAGCGCGGGCGCTCGCGCGCCGCCATCAGTCCCCCGCAGCGTCGGTCGTCGCGTCGCTTCCGGCCTCGGCGTCGACGCTCATGAGCGCGTCCTCGTCCGCGGCATCGGTGCTCATGAGCGCGTCCTCGTCGCTGGCGTCGGAAGCGTCGGAAGCGTCGCCCGCGTCGCCTGCGTCGCTCGACGACGGCGGCGCGTCGAATCCGCCGTCGTAGCCCGTGCACACGCCGGCGGCGGCGTCACCCGGCACCACGGCGCCGCTCGCCGGGACGATGCACACGGCGCCGTTGAAGTCCCCGCGCTCGACCACGACGGCGCCCCAGGGATTGCCCGGCTTGTTCACGTCGATGCAGCTGTAGCCCGAGCGGCAGTCGCTGTCGCTGCTGCAGTTGAACATGCAGAAGCTCCGCTCGAAGCGCGACGTGCCCTGCGGATCGCGACAGCCCTGGGCCGGCGACGGGTCGGTGTGGAACGCGACGCACACGGCCTCGCTCGGACAGGTGCCGGGCTCGCAGTTGAAGATCGTGCAGTAGCCGCCGGGCTCGGTCGTGTCGCACAGCCGATCGCCCGTCGCCGAGCAGTCCGTCGACACCGAGCACGAGTCGCCGATCTTCGGGTTGCACCCGAACGCACCCAGAGCGAGCACGAACGCGGCGGCGAGCGGTATCCAGGGATTGCGGGGCATCGCGAGGCGGCGGGACTCTAGATCACCGCGCCGGGTCGGGCCACACCCGAAGACAAACGCCGCTCCGTGTGGCCTTTCCCCTGCTTTTCTGGTTTGCCGGTCCGGCGCGGAAGCGCTGCGGGGCGTTCATCGGACGTCGCTCGACGGCGGTCGCCCGACGCCGCGTCGGCACGAGCCGAAGGGCGGCGCGGGTGCGAAGTGGTCGTGGCGCGCGGTCGTGCGGCGCGGGTGCGGCGCGGGTGCGGCGTGACGCCGCCGGGCCGCGCGACCACGCCCACAGCGGAGCGCGGTGATCGCGATCAGCCGCGGCGCTTCCCCTCGGGATTCCGCGCCGGTCCGGCAGTTGACACCCCAGAAGGCGGCTCCTAGAACTAGCCGAACGCGATCCCATGGCAACACACATCACCGAAGACTGCATCAACTGCGGCGCTTGCGAGCCGGAGTGCCCGAACGAGGCGATCTCCGAGGGCGACGAGATCTACGTGATCGATCCGGAGCTGTGCACGGAGTGTGTCGGCTTCTACGACCACGAGGCGTGCCAGGCGGTGTGCCCGGTGGAGTGCTGCCTGCCGGATCCGGCGCGCGTCGAGACCGAAGAGGCGCTGATCGCCCGCGCGCTCGAGCTACACCCGGACGACGACGAGCTGAAGAAGCGCGCGGAAGCGAACGACTACCCGTCGCGGTTCCGGAAGTAGGCGTGGCCCGCGCTGGCGCGCTCGCGGTCGCCGCGCTGCTGCTCGGCGGCTGCGGAGGCGGCGCGCCCCTGTTGCATCCCGTGCACGCGCTGCCCGCGGGCACCGTCACGATGGGCGCGGGCACGAGCGACAACTTCGTCCTCGGCGACGCGCGCTCGGCCATCGATCGAGCGCGCGTGGCGGTCGCCGCCGGGGCCGCCGGCAGCCCGCGCGCGCAGCGCGATTTCGCCGACGGCGCGGTGGCGGAGGTAATGACGGCGCCGGGGCTCGCGCCGTGGGTCGGCGGGCGCGCCGGCTTCGGCGTGGGCGACGCGGGCGTGACGTACACCGGGCGCAGCGTCCGCGCCGACGCACGTGGCGTCGTCGGCGACGAGAGCGTGGCGTTCAGCGCCGGCGCTGGCGCGAGCGCGATCGTGCAGCGCCCCACCTCGCGGTCGCCCGGCGAGATCCCGGGGGTGGACGCGACGGACGTGTCCGGCTGGGGCCTGGACGTGCCACTGCTCGTGGGCTGGCGCAGCGACGCGCGCCTGGTCCAGGTGTGGGCCGGCCTGCGCGCCGGCTACGAGCACGCCGGCGGCAACGTGACGGTCGCCGTCGATCCCAATCCGTCGCTCCGGCAAGCGGTCGCGTTCGCCGGACACAGGCTCTACGCCGGCGGTCTGGTCGGTTTCGCCGTCGGGGTGAGCCCGATCTGGGTCGCGCTGGAGCTCGACGGCGCCTACCAGTCCGTCCAGGGCTCCCTGTCCGTGGGTCCAGCCGGCGACACGCGGCTCGCGGGCGTGACGCTCGCGCCGGCCGGGGCGTTGTTGGCCGAGTTCTAGAACCACTTGCATAAAAGCCCGCGCAATCACTCGGAATCGCGGGCGCGCCCGGGGCGTTCTCCCTCGGGCGGGGCTTGCCCGGACGGGCGCAGCAGCCTAGGATAACCCGGTGCGCCCCACCCCGTCCGTTGCCGCCCTGTTGGCCATAGCCCTGCTCGGCGCCACCGCCTGCTCCGCGGAGATGGAGGACTACACCGCCGACGCCGAGACGGGCAGCACCCACGCGCTCATCACGGTGGATCGCAGCGTGGCCGCGGACGGCACCAGCACGCCGCGCGCCGGCGCCATCGCCGGCTTCGTGCGCATGCCCGCGGACGCGGACGCCCGCGCGGTGCTCGGCCTGGTCGGCCTGGGCCCGCAGCTGCCGGCGCCCGGACAGTGCAGCGCGCGCCTCGATCCCGGCACCGGCTCGCACAACGCCATGGCCGCCACCGGCCGCGTGGAGTTCATGGACGCGGGTGACGTCACGGTCGACGCCGGCGACGGCGCGCTCACGCTCGCGCCGCGGGCGTTCCCCACCGTCACCGATCGCATCTCCGGCGTGATGTACACCACCCGCGACCGCTCGGCGGATCCGTTGCCCGCCGGCGTTCGCTACGCGATCCGCACCACCGGCAGCGACGGCGTGTCGCCGATCAGCGTGGCGGCGGACGCTCCGCCAGCGCTGGACGGCGTCACGGTCGGCGGCCTGCCGCTGCAGGACGTGCGCAAGGTCTCCACCAGCGCGCCGGTGGACGTGACGTGGAACGTCGGCGCGAGCGGCGATCTCGTCTACGTCGAGCTGGTCGCCGCCGACGGCACCAACTCCACCCTGTGCGCCTTCCGCGACGACAGCGGCGCGGGCACCGTGCCCGCGGGCGCGTTCGATCGCGCCGGCCCCGGACGGCTGTCGGTGCACCGCGTCCGCACGCGCGACTTCACCACAGCCGGCGTCGATCAGGGCCAGCTGCGCTTCGACTTCGAGCGCGCCGCGACGATCGCCTTCGGCGACTGATTCCAACCCGGGGCGGTCCCGTGCCGCGACGTCCCTGCATCTCGATCCTCGCGCTCGCCGTGCTGTGCAGCACGCTGCCCGCGCACGCCGCCCATCCGCGCAAGGCGTCGCACGCGCATCATCGCGTCGCGCACCCACGGCGCCACGTGCCGCGCGGCTACTTCGCACAGATCCGGCGCTGGCACCGTCGCGATCCGGATCGCAAGCCGACGTTCGACGCGCGCGGCGTGCCGGAGCTGGTGCTCGAGGTGCTGAACACGCGCGAGCAGGTCGCGCTCGAAGCGGCGACTCCGGACGGCGGCTTCAGCGCCCTGGCGCTGGAGCGCGCGGCGCGCGCGCTGCGCGACCAGCAGAGCGGCGATGCGTTCCCGATCGATGCGGCCGTGCTCGACGTCTTGTACCGACTGCAGACGCACTTCAGCGCGCACTCGATCCGCGTCGTGTCGGCGTACCGCGCGTCACACCCGGGTAGCCGCTCGCGCCACGGTCAGGGTCGCGCCGTGGATCTGATCGTCCCGGGCGCGTCGGACAAGCAGGTCGCCGCGTTCCTGCGCGGCCTCGGCTTCGCCGGCGTGGGCGTGTACACGGTGAGCGGCTTCGTGCACGTGGACGTGCGCGCGCGCAGCTACTTCTGGGTCGACGGCAGCGGGCCCGGACAGCGGAACCGCGCGCGGCCCGTGCGCGGCAGCGAGGCGCGGCGCGCCGACGCGCGGGCGCGGCAGGACGGCCGCGTGCCGCCGCGCGCGGCCGTCCTGCCGCGGAGCGACGTGGACGCGCTCTGGGACGGCAGCGAGGCGAAGCGTCGGGCGTCGGCGCCCGCGCCGACGCCCGACGACGACGCGGCGGACGACGACGACACGGGAGCCGGCGGATGACCGCGCCGCGCAACGCCGAAGTCGCCGCGCTCGCCGCCGACGATCGACTCGAGGACGCGGCCGCGCTCGCCGAACAGCTCGGCGATCACGGCGACGCGGCCGCGCTCTGGGAGCGCGCGTGCCGCTACGACCGCGCGGCCGTCGCCGCCCTCGCGGCCGGCGACGCGACGCGGGCGCTGTTGTGCGCCGCGCGCGCCAGCGACCCGGCGCTACTCGAGCGCGCGATCGTTCCGCTCGCGGCCGACCCCGGCGCGGCCGCGCGGGCCGCCGAGGACGTCGTGGCGGCGGGGCACCCTGTGGCGGCGGGCAAGCTCCGCCTCGCGGCCGGCGACGCCGGCGGCGGCGCGCGCGATCTCGAACAAGGTCAGGCGTGGCTCGACGCCGCGCGCGCCTACCAGCGCGCGGACGACGTGCGCAGCGCGGCGCGCTGTCTGGAGAGCGCCATCGCGCAAGGCGTCTCGCCCGGCGTCGCGCGACTGTCCCTCGGCAAGCTGCTGGCGGGCAGCGGTCGCGACGACGCGGCCTCGCGCGTCCTGCAGCAGATCGCGCCGGACGCGCCCGAGCGTCCCGGCGCGCTCGCGCTGCTCCGCGCCATCTTCACGCGCCGCGGCCTCGACGGCGCGGTCGGCGAGATCGAGCGCGAGATGACGACCCACGGCCTGCCGCTCGACGCGCCGGCGTCCGCGCCGCCGGCCGCGCCGGACCGGCAGCCCTCCCCTGCAGTCGCCGCGGCGACCGAGCGCTTGTTCGGTCGCTACGATGTGGCGCGACAGATCGCCGTCACGCCGACGGCGCGCGTCTACGAGGCGGTCGACGTGGTGAGCGGGCGGCGCGTCGCGGTGAAGGTGTTCGCCGCGGCGGGCCTACGCGACGCCGGCCGCGACGCGCTGTTGCGCTTCGAGCGCGAGGCGCAGGCGCTGGGACAGCTCCGCCATCCGTCGATCGTGCCGCTGGAGGCGTGGATCCCGGAGGGACCGGCGGTGGTGCTCGGGTGGATGGCCGGCGGCTCGATGGCGGAGCTGCTCGCGCGCGGTCCGATCGCGCCGGCGCGCGCGGCCGAGATCACCGGCGCCGTGCTCGTCGCCCTCGGCGAGGCGCACCGCCGCGGCATCTTGCATCGCGACATCAAGCCCGCGAACGTGCTGTTCGACGAAGCCGGCGGCGCGCACCTCGCCGATTTCGGCACGGCCCACGTCAGCGATCTCGCGGCGACGGTCACGACGGGCATCATCGGAACGCTCGCGTACATGGCACCCGAGCAGCGCGCGGGAGAGGCAGCCACGATCCAGAGCGACGTCTACGGCGCGGGCGCGCTGTTCTGGCACGCCCTCACCGGCGCGCCGCCCGGGGCGGACCTGCCGTTCCTGTCGCCCGAGCTCGACGAGAGCGCGCGCGCGGTCGCGCGCCGGCTGGTGGGCAGCGTCGAGGAGCGCCCGGAAGACGCCGGGAGCGCGCGGGCGCTGCTCGCGTCCGTCGCGTGGCCGCTCACGGTGCCGGAGGCCCGCGCGGCGAAGCTGCCGAGCCAGCGACCGCCCGCGCCGCGCTCGCCCCGGCTCGAGGCGCTCGACGGACCACGCTACCGCGACACCTTGCTGGAGCGCGAGATCCTGGTGCTCGGGGCCGATCCGCCGACGCTCGAGCGCGTGCTGCCGTTCGCCCGCGCGGATCATCCGGCGCTCGCCGCGGTGCTCGCGCACCACGCGGACGTCGCGACGCTGTGGATCGACGCCGCCGCCGGCGCGACGCTCGAAGGGCCGCTCGACGACGCCGGGCGCGCGCTCCTCCGCGCCGCGCTCGGCGCGCTGCACCGTGCCGGCGGCGTCCACGGCTGCGTGTGTCCGGCGCACGTCGCGATCCGGGGCGGACAACCCGTGCTGCGCTTCGCGCTCGAGCCGCGCGCGAGCTCCGCCGACGACGACCTCGCGGCTCTGGCGGCGCTATGACAGAACGAACGCACCAGATCTATCTCGTGCCGGGCATGTTCGGTTTCGGACGTCTCGGCGGCTACGACTACTTTTCGCACGTGCGTCGCGAGCTCGCGCAACGCTTCGCCGATGCGGGCGTGCCGCTCCGGACCGAGGTGGTGCCCACACCGCCCACCTCGTCCTTGCGCTTCCGGGCGCGGGTGTTGGCGAAGACCGTGAGCCGGAGTGCGACCGCAGGCGATCCGATCCACCTGATCGGGCACTCGACGGGCGGCCTGGACCTGCGGCTCGTGCTGTCGCCGAGCACGAACCTGCGCATCGATCCGGATCTGCTGGCCTGGACGTCGCGCGTGCAGACGGCGGTGTCGGTCAACACGCCGCACTACGGGACGCCGCTCGCGGGTTACTTCGCCACCGTCTCCGGAACGCGCGTGCTGTACGCGCTGTCCTTGCTCACGGTCGTGTCGCTATCGCTCGGCGAGCCGTCGCTCGCTGCGCTGTCGAAGTTGCTCTCCGGCCTGGGCGGCGTAGACGAGCTGCTCGGCGGCAACCTCGCGCTCGTGAGCCGCGCCAGCGACATCCTGCTGCGCTTCGTCGACGACCAGGCCCGCGGCGAGATCAACGATTTCCTGTCGAAGGTGCGCATCGACCAGGGCGCGATCATCCAGACGATGCCCGAGGCGATGGACCTGTTCAACGCCGCGGCGGAGGACAACCCGCGCGTTCGCTACGGCTGCGTCGCGACCGCCGCGCCCGCGCCGCGCGCCCTGCGTTTCCTGAAGCGCGTCCGCTCACCGTACGCGGCGGTCACCGCGGCCATGTTCTCGACCTTGTACCGCCTCACCAGCCAGCGCCCGAAGCCCTACGACTACGCCGAGCCGACGCCGGATCAGGCGCGCGCCCTCGCCAGCGGCAACGTGACGGAAGAGCTGATCGACGACAAGTCGAACGACGGCGTCGTGCCGACCCTGAGCATGCTCTGGGGCGAGCCCGTGTGGTGCGGCGAAGGCGACCACCTCGACGTCATCGGCCACTTCAAGGACGACGACGCCTCGCCCTCGGACGTCGCGCACGTCGACTGGGTCACGAGCGGCGCGCGCTTCGACCGCCGTCGCTTCGCGTCGCTGATGGATGCGATCGCGCGGTTCCTGCTGACGCAGGGCTAGAGCGCGTGATAGCCTGCGCGGCTCCTTTGTTCGATATCGACACCTGCAAGCCGCAGCGTCCGGCGTTCGCAACGCCGCCGCACCTGCGTTCGCCGGACGGTCCCCTGTTCGTGTGGTTCACCGAACCGCTGGGCATGCTCACGCAGATCATGGAGCCGATGCACGGCTCGCCGGAGATGGCCCGTTTCATCAGCGGCGTAGCCTGGTCCGCGCTGCTGGAGCTCCGCGGCACGCGCCGCGAGCGCATGATCTTCGTGCACGACTTCACCGCCATGGACAGCTACGACGGCGAGGCGCGCCGCATCCTGACGATGTGGGGGCTGTCGATCCGTAGCGACATCGAGCGCATCGTGGTGATCCAGCCGCCGGTCAAGAACCGGCTCGCGCGGATGGGCATCGCCGCCGCGGCGGCAGCCCTCGGCATGCTCGGCGTCGAGCTTGATCTGGACGACACCTTGCCCGGCGCGCTCGAACGGCTCGGGCTGCGACCGCTGGAGCTCAGCGACGGATAGCCCGCGCGCCGTTGCCCGCCGCGACCATCACCGGCGCGGCGTTCGCCACGGCGGATCCCGGCTTCGCCTTGGCGGGCGGCTTCCCTACGATCGGCAACGTCAGCTCGCGCGGGCGCCCGTCGCGGATGAACCGCACGCTGAGCGTCTTGGCGGTCTTGAGCGACACGAACGCGTCGTAGGCCTGCGTCTCACGCTCGATCGGCATGCCGTTCACCTGTGTGACGATGTCGCCGGGCGCGAGGTCCACCCCCGCCCAGAAATCCGCGGGACGCAGCGCGACGATGCGGAAGCCCTCGAAGCGCCCGCCGAGCAGCGCCGGCTCGACGTCCACGCGCTGGAGGAAGCGCCCGAGCCCGGCGTCGACCGTCTCGACGACCGCGGTGCGGGACAGCTCGGTGGTCTTGTGCGGCTTGGCCGCCACCGCCTCGTCGCTTGCGGCACGCGGAGGCGGCGCCTCCGCCGCGCCGCCGCACGCCGTCAACAACAGGCCCAGAACGAGGGTTCTTCGCACGCCGGCAATATGGGGCCGCCGCGCCGCACCAGGCAAATTTGCCGAGGACTGCCGGTCCGGCGCGGAATCCCGCTTCAGTCGCCGGCGGCGCCGAGCAGGCGCCCGAGCGGCGCGGAGCGCTCCGCCGCCTCGCGGAGCCGGCCCAGCTGCCCGGACGTCAGCGTGCCGGCCCGGGCGATCCTGCGCCGCGAGCGCGTCGTCGAGCCCGTCCGCGATCGCCGCCACGACGTGCCAGGCGTCTTGCTCCATCGCCGTCTCCACCGCGACGATCAGTACTGGCACGCCCGCTTCGAGCGCGACCTCGAGCGCGCTGGCGCGGCGCGCGACCGGCATCGCGGCGAGCAGCGGCAGCACCACGTGCCAGCAGCGCGTACGCCGCGTGGCCGCGACGACCGCGCCCAGCACCTCGCGATCGTCGAGCAACGACAGCGCGGCGATGCGCCGGTGCGAGTCCGGCGACATCACGGCGATCACCTCGAGCAACGTGCTCCACAGACCGCGCCGGTGCACCGCGCGGACGAGCTCCTCGAGCACGTCCTCGGGTTGCCGCGCGGCGACGTCGCCGAGGCGCCGGCGCATGGCAGGGCCGACGTGAGCCATCAGGGCAATCGCCTCGGGCCAGAGCGCGCCGGCGTGCGCGGCGCGCACCAGTCGTTCGGTCTGCTCGTCGTCGAACAGTCCGATCACCACGTCCAACTGCGCCTTGTCCTCGACGAAGAAGCCGATCCGGAGCAGCGTGCCGTAGTCCGGCGTCGCGTCGATCACGCGCTGGAGCACCGGCGGCGCGAGCACGTCGACGAAGCGCGCCATCGTGATCGGGTCGTCCGCCTCCGCCAGCGCGAGCGCGATGTCCACGATGCGCTCCGGGGCGATACCGGCGATCACGGCGCGCGCGCGCTTGGGATCCATGTGCCGGCACACGTCCGCCAGGAACGGCGTGGGCAGCTCGGTCGACAGCCGCGCCGCGCGCTCCGGGTCCATCTCGCCGGCGATGCGCCCGGCGAGCACCGGCCCGACCAGGATGCCGGCGAAGTGGACGAGCACCGGAAGCGGCAAGCGCTTGCTGAGTGCTGCCATGCGCCGGAACGTCTCGCGCCCGTCGTCGAACATGGTGTTGGTGACGGCGGCGCGGAAACGGCGCAGCTTGGCGGGGTCGGCGTCGCCGAGGAAATCGATCGCGTCGGCGTCGCAGCCGAGCAACCGGGACAGCTTGACCAGCTCGGCGTGGCGATCGAGCGCGTCCATCCGTGTCTACGCCGAGCAAGCGCCGCGCGGCGCCCCGGAACAGGCGCGGCACCACCCGGAGGATCTGGTCGACGGCGGCGGTCACCTCGGCGTGCTGGCGCTTGCGCGCCTCCTGCAAGAGCGCTTGCAGCCGCTCGCGCTCCGGCGCACCGAGCGCGTCGAGCAGAGCATCCGCGTCGGCATCACGAGCTTCCATGGCACTTATAGAACATGTTCTATAACAGCCCGGGGCGCCGCCACAAGCGTCAGGCGCGCGCCGCTTCGAGCACGCGCTCGAACACCGCGTCGGCGTCCGGGCTGCCATCGATGTAAAGCACGCGATCGCCGGGAACCAGGCGCGCCGCGTCGCGATACACGCCCGCCAGCCGTCGCTGCAGCTCGTCTACCTCGTACAGCTCCGCCGCGGCGCCGCGCGCGCGACGCCGCGCCGCCGCCACGCTCGCCTCGACGTCGATCACCAGCGTCAGGTCCGGGCGGAGCGCGTGACGATTCAGCTCGCGGATCCACGGCAGCGCGGCGTCGCCGGCGTCGGCGGTCGCCGACTGGTAGGCGAGGCTCGACAGATCGTAGCGGTCGCTCACCACGCTCGTCCCCGCCGCCAACGCCGGCTCGATCTCGCGATCGACGTGGTCCAGTCGATCGGCGGCGAACAGCAGCGCCATCGTCGTCGCGGCGAAGGGCCGCTCGCCGCGCCCCCGGAGGATCTCGCGGATCAGCGCGCCCACCGGACCGTTCGTCGGCTCCGCCGTCAGCTGCGCGCCGAGCGCGGCCGCGAGCCGGCGCGCCTGGGTCGTGCTGCCGCAGCCGTCGATGCCCTCGAGGACGATGAAGCGGCCGCGCGCCGTCATGGGATCGGCGGCGGGTCCTCGCCGAGCACGACGTTGTCGATCAGGCGCGTCGCGCCGGCGTGCACGGCCACGGCGAGCAGCGCACGCGCGCCGAGCATGCCGGTCGTCGGCGAACGGCGAGAACTCCGCGGCGTCGGCCACCGCGGCGTAGTCGATGCGCAGATCGCCGAGCGCTTCGACGACGGCAGCGCGCAGCGCGCCGGCGCGGCGCTCGCCGCCGTCGAAGGCGCGTACCGCCGCCGACAACGCCCGCGGGATCGCCAGCGCGCGCGTGCGGTCGGCCGGCGACAGGTAGCTGTTGCGCGACGACAGCGCGAGGCCGTCGGGCTCGCGCACGATCGGATGGCCGACGATCTCGACGGGCAACAGCAGATCGCGCGTCATGCGCTCGATCACCTTCAGCTGCTGGTAGTCCTTGCGTCCGAACACCGCGACGCATGGCCCGGCGACGGCCAGCAGCTTGGTCACGACGGTGGCGACGCCCTCGAAGTGTCCGGGCCGCGACGCGCCGCACAGGTGATCGGTCAGGTGCGAGACGCGCACGCGGGTGCGCTCGCCCTCGGGATACATCTCGCTCGCCGCCGGCGCGAACACCAGCGCCGCGCCCTCCGCGCGACACTTGGCGAGATCGCCGTCGAAGTCCCGCGGGTACTTGTCGAGGTCCTCGTTCGGGCCGAACTGCGTCGGGTTGACGAAGATGGTCACGGCGACGACGCTGGCGCGATCGCGCGCCGCGCGCACCAGCGCCATGTGCCCGGCGTGCAGCGCGCCCATCGTCGGCACCAGGCCGAGATGATGGCCGCGCCGCCGCGCGTCGTCGCACGCCTCGCGGAATTCCGCGACGGACCGGCAGACCTCCAGACTCACGTCGGTTCCTCGTCCGCCGGACCGTACGCCGGAGGGGGCTCGCTCAAGACCGGCTTCTGCCCGCTCGGCTCGCCGACGGCCTTGGGCTTGCCCATGCCGAAGCTGTGCGCGGCGTCGGGGAAGGCGCCGCTCTGCACCTCCCGTACGTAGGCCTCGGTCGCGCTCACGACGGCGTCGCCGAGCTCCGCGAAGCGCTTGACGAACTTCGGCGTGAACTCGCGGAACATGCCGAGAAAGTCGTAGCAGACGAGCACCTGGCCGTCGCAGTGCGGGCCGGCGCCGATGCCGATGGTCGGGATCTCGATGCTCTCGGTGATGCGGCGGCCGAGATCGGCGGGCAGGCCCTCGAGCACGATCGCGTACGCGCCCGCCTGCTCGAGCGCCTTCGCGTCGGACAAGCACGCGCGCGGCGGCGTCCTCGCGTCTTGCCCTGCACGCGGAAGCCGCCCATGGCGTGGACCGACTGCGGCGTGAGGCCGACGTGGCCCATCACCGGGATGCCCGCGCTGACGATGCGATGCACGTGCTCGGCGACGGGCTCGCCGCCCTCGAGCTTCACGGCCTCGAAGCCGCCTTCCTTCATCATCTTGCCGGCGTGCTCCAGCGCCTTCTCGCTCGACACCTGGAAGCTCATGAACGGCATGTCGCCGACGACCTGCGCCCGGCGCGTGGCGCGGGCCACGGCGCGGCCGTGGTAGCAGATCTCGTCCAGCGTCACCGGCAGCGTGGTCGGCAGCCCCTGCACCACCATGCCCAGCGAGTCGCCGACCAGGAGGATGTCCGCACCGCCCTCGTCGAGCAGGCGCGCGATCGTCGAGTCGTAGGCGGTGAGCACGGCGATCCGCGGTCCGCTCTGCTTGCGGGCGCGGATCGCCGGAACCGTGATCTTGTCGGCCATGCGGGGCCGCGAGCCTAGCAGACGAGCGAGCGAAGCGAGGCCCCGTTCGGGCCCTCCGTCCCTCTCAGTGCAACTTCCGGCGGGTGCCGGAGCGGCCGGCGGGACGCGCGGGAGCCGGCGTCCGGCGCGCCGACGGCGCGAGCGAGCTCGGCGCGCTGCGCCAGCTCCTCGGTGACCACGCGCGCCAGCTCCTCGACGCCCAGGGTCTTGTCCACGAGCGTGCCGTGGGCGAGCGCGCGCTCGCGCGCGGCCGCGTCGCGCGTGGCGGTGAAGAACACAACGACGCCGGCGCGGCCCTCGGCCACGAGCCGATCCGCCAGATCGATGCCGTTGCCGTCGGGCAGATCGATGTCGACGACCGCGCAACCGAAGCGTCCGTCGGTGGCAAGCGCGCGCTGGACGTTGCCGACGCGGACGACCTCGTGGCCGAGACGGCGCAGCCCGATGGCGATCACCGTCGCCAGCGGCGGGTAGTCCTCGACGACGAGCACGCGGGCCATTGCCCTTGAAGGCTAGCCTGGAGCGCGCGAGCGCGCACTGCCGATCTTCAGGGCGCGTGGGTTTCGCGTGGAAGTCGTCGGCCGGCGGGGACCGCCCTCACCAATCACCGACGCGCTGGCGCTGGATCGCGTAGCCGGGGCCGGTCGACCCGACGCGCAGCGCCAGCGTCGCGTCCATGCCTTCGACGACGGTGCTGCGAAGCTCCATGCCCGGCGCCCGCGCGAGCAGCAGCTGGCCCCGGTAGAGCCACTGCTCGAACAGCGCGTGCTCGAGCGGCGATCCCGTGAGCTTGCACGCGACGACGGGGACGCCGGGAAGCAAGTCGCTGCTGAACCCGGCGGAGTTCTCGTCGTCGTCGTCGGCTTCGTACGCGCTGGCCGCCACCGTCGCGGCGCCGCAGTCCAACGCCAGCGTGGACGCGCCATTTTCGACCCGCGTGAACTCGTCCTGGCCAAGCGGCAGCTCGCCTCGATGCCACGACTTGAAGCGGTACACGCGGCGCGCGCCACGGAGCGTCGACTCCCCTTCGAAGCTGACACGCAGCATGCCCGAGGAGCCGCCGCTGAAGCTGCAGCGCGAGTCTTCTCCTTCCTTGCGGTGGACTACCACGTGGAGCGCCGCGTGCTTGCCGATCGTCCGCAGGCCGACGGTCACGTCCACGCGCACCAGGTCCGACTTGTCGGCGTTGGCCTCGCAAGGATATTGGCGCCACGCGCGGACTTGCGAGTACAGCCAGCCGCTCGCCGGCAGAGCGCCACCGGGGCGCAGCGCGGGCGCCGCGGCGGACGCCGCGGCGGCGCGCTGCGCGGCGATCACCGCGGCCGCCGGCGTGTCGCCGGCACGCGCGGCCGCGTCGCTCCGCGGTGCCGCCGCTTGCGCCGGCGGAGGCGGCGGGGCAGCGACACCGGGCACCGGCGACGCGGGCGCAGGCCGCGCGGCGGCGGACGACGGCTCCGACCGGGCGGGCGAGCTCGCGGACGGCGCGGTCGCGGGCAGCTGCAGCGAGGCCGCTCCGCCACAGCCGAGACACAGCGTGACACCCGCCACGATCAGCGCGCGCATGACTTCCACGAAGCGAGCGTATCGACGCGCTCCTGGCCGGACAAGCCGCGAAACCCCGCGGATCCCGGGAGCCTTTTCGTCCCGCTGGACGTATTGCAAGGGAAGGCTAACTTCAACGGAAGGGATCGTGGCGACACAACCAGGCACCGGGCTCTTCCACCGCAGCTTCGAGCGCTGGGCGCGCCGGGTGCGCTTCCGCCTGGCGCTCCGCCGGACGCTGACGGGGCTGGCGTGGGGACTGGCGCTCGGCGGCGTGGCCGCGGCGGCCGCCTGGTACCTGCGCCACGGCGCGCTGCGTCCGTGGACGGTGTTGCTGGGCGTGGCCGGGGCGCTGATCGCGCTCGGGATCGCGATCCGGCGCCGCTGGTCCGACGGCGACGTGGCGCTGTACCTGGACGCGCGCCTGGACGCGAAGGAAGCGATCAGCACCGCCGTCGAGCTGCGCAGCGAGGCCGAGCGCCCGGACGCGGCACGCGAGGTGATCGTGTCGCGCGCCGCGAGCGCGCTGGCCGACGCCGATCCGTCGAAGGCGCGGCCGCGCGTGCTCGGGCGCTGGCACGGGCTGGCGCCGGTGGCGGGCGCCGCGCTGGCGTACATGAGCTGGATCCCGCTGCCGCCCGCGCCGCCAGCCCCGCCCGCGCCGCCCGGCGCGGAGCGCGTGAAGGTGGAGGACCTGAAGGGCCTCGACAAGATCATCGCGCTCGAGAAGCTGACGCCGAAGAGCGAGGCCGAGCGCGAGCGCCTGAAGAAGATCGCCGAGGACGCGAAGAAGCTCCGCAGCCAGCTCCGCGAGGGCATGGAGAAGCGCGAGGCGCAGGCCGACGTCGCCAAGCTCCGCGACGAGATCGCCGCCGAGCGACAGGATCTCGGCGACAAGAAGAACCGCGCCGGGCTCGAAGCGGCGGTGCGCCAGCTGCAGAAGAACGGCGCGATGAAGGACGCCGCCAAGGCGCTCGGCGACGGCGATCTGGTCGAGTTCGACAAGCAGATGCAGCAGCTCGCCAACAAGGTCGAGAAGCAGGATCGCGAGGAAGCCAAGAAGGCGCTCGAGGAAGCCGAGAAGGCCGCGCGCGAGAAGGGCGCCGGCGACGTCGCGAAGGCGCTGGAAGAGCAGCGCAAGGCGTTCGACAAGCGCGAGGCCAAGGCCGAAGCGCTGCGCGAGCTCGCCAAGGGCCTGCAGGGGCACCTGTCCGAGCAGGCGAAGAAGGATCTGGAAGAGTTCGGGCAGACGGGCAGCCCGGAGGCGCAGAAGCGCCTGGCGGAGTCGCTCGAGAAGGCGCTCGAAGGCATGACGCCCGAGGAGCGCAAGCGCCTCGCCGAGCAACTGCAGAAGCAGATGGACGGCTCGAAGGGCGGCTCCGCCTCGCCGATGACGAAGCAGCAGATCGACGACATGGCCAAGCGCCTGGCGTCGCCGGAAGGCCAGAAGGAGCTCGAGAAGCAGCTCAGGGAGCTGGCCAAGCAGAACCCGTCCGACGGCTCCAAGCGCCAGAAGGGGCTGGGCGACGCGGACAAGGGCGGCGCCGAGGCGCAGCGCGGACTCGGCATGGCGCCGATGCCGATGGACGGCCAGGGAAACGACCCGGGCAACCCCGGCGCCGGCAAGTCGAACGGCGGCAAGGGCGACAAGGGCAACCCCGGCGGTCCCGGCAGCCACCACGACACCGGCAAGGGCGACCACGCGGGCTCGACCGGCAAGGTCGCGTCGAAGGATCTGCGCTCGAAGGCGAACGCGCCGATGAACCCCGGCGTGCCCATGCACGGCGCCACGCTCGGCCGCGCGCCCGCTCGCGCCGGCGAGACCGCGAACCAGGCCGGCACCGGCGCCCTCGGCACGGTCGGCCCCACCGAGCTCGACGGCGTGGAACGCAACCAGGTTCCGGAAGAGTACCGCGAGCAGGTCGGTCGCTACTTCCAGCCCTGAGGTTTGTCGGGCCGGCGCGGAACCGCGAGGCGGCTACGTGCACTGGTTGGACGCGCACTTCATCGAGCAGCACTGCTTGTCGGAGAAACACGACGTACCTGCCGCACTGCACTTGCAGTGACCGTCCGACCCGCAGTCTCCGGAACAGCACTCGAATCCGCTACCGCACGCGCCCCACGTCGAACACGTCTGGCACGTGTCGCCCACGCAGATACCGTTGCAGCAATCGGCGTCCGAGCTGCAGAGCCCGTATCCGCATTGCGCTCCGCCGCCGCCGGAGCCGCCTGTACTGGCACCGGCCGTTCCACCCGTTCCCGCTGCTGCGTCGCCGCTGCCACTGGCACCTGCGGTTCCCGATCCGCCGCCGGAGCCGGAAAAACCTCCCGTTCCCGTGGTGCCGCCGGTTCCAGCCGCGGCGTCCGCGCCCGACGCAGCGGCCGTGCCAGACCCTCCGCCCGTCCCGATCACGCCGCCCGTGCCGCCCGTCCCGGTCTCGCCGCCTACGCCGGCTGTGCCCGACACGCCGCCCGCGCCCGGCGCGCCGCCAGCCGAGCTCGCCACATCGGGTACGGCCGCGTCGCGATCCTCCCCGCCCGCGTCGCCTCGCCCGCCGGGCGTCGCACCGGTCTTGCCACCACCATCACAGGCACCGGTAGCCGGAGTCCATCTTGCCGGAGCAGCAGATCGTCTCGGGAGCATCGTCGGGGCCACTTCCCAGCGCCAAACCGCCCGCGGGTACACAACCGCACGTGAACTTCCCGGCACAGACACCGCTGCAGCATTGCGACGCGTAAGCACCGCACGCCTCGCCGATTCTGTGGCAGCTATCGTCGCACTTCTTGTTGCGGCAGTAGTGCGTGCAGCACTCGGAGGAGCTCGTGCAAGATTCGGGCGCCGACTTGCACGCGCCGCCGCCTGCTCCGCCGCCGCCGCTCGCGGCCGAGCCGCCGGCCCCGGCCGTTCCCGCCACACCGGATGTTCCACCGCTACCGGTCCCACTTGTGCCGCTGGCGCCGGCCCCTGCTACCCCGGCGCCACCGGCCCCGCGCGTCGATGACTTTCCGCCGCACGCGACCAGCGCGGCAAGCAAGAACCACCACGCGACGAATGCCCTCGCTCTCACGGCTCCACCACTGCTGCAAAGACTTCGCCGTCGGGATTGCTCCCCTGCCCGAAGAGGGTGCGGCTCCACGGTACACGGAATCTCGCCCGAACGTGGCATCACGCGTAGATCGAGTCGACCGCGATCTCGCGACCGTGGATCCGGATCTTCTCGCCGCCTCGCCGGATCTCCGACTCCCAGCCTCGGCCTTCGCGCCGTCGCACCTCGACCTGCCGCTCGTCTTGCGACACGAGAACGTACTCCTCGAGCGAATCGAGCTTCTGGAACAGCACGAACCGCTCGTTGCGATCCCGGCGTTCCGTCGACCTCGAGAGTACTTCGACGACCACAGTCGGGTTCTCGATGGCTTCGCCCAGGCTCTTGCCGTTCTTGTCCTTCGCACCGTGAGTGATGATGGCGCCGCACACGATGCTCGCGTCCGCGTAGGTCGAGTGCTTCGCTGCCTCGATATAGAGCAGCGTATCCGAGGAATACACGCGACAATCCGCGGTCTGGGGAAGCGCGCGGACGATAGCGGCCGTGAGTCGACCGTGTTCAGGCGTGCCCGGCGACATCGCGTAGACGTAGCCGTTGATCCACTCGTGCTTGTCGTCGCTCGTCGCTTCCAACGCGAGGTATGCGTCGAAAGGCGTGAACGGGAGGTGCGCCGCAGTGGTCATCCCGTCGTCGAGTGTAGTGCCCGCCCCAGCACCTGACCATCGTGGACGGCGGCGCCGCGTCCCGGGCAGTCCGCTGGCGCCCGCGACGGGTAGCGCCGGTGTCGGCGACCGGATTTCCCGCGCGGAGGCGCGCGATCCGGCGCGGCGACCGGCGCTCGCGACAGGTCCGGCGTGCGATTTCCGCGGGGGCCGGCCAACGCGATTGCCCGGCGCGGCGCGACGTGCTGTAGCCTCTGCCCAGGGCTCCACGCATGACCCAGAACACGAATGGTTTCGAGGACCGACTCGCCCAGGCGCGGGAGGCGAGCCAGCGCCTGAAGCAGGCGATCGCGACGGTGATCGTCGGCCAGGACGCGGTCGTCGACCAGGTGCTGTGGGGCCTCGTCGCCGGCGGGCACGTGCTGCTCGAGGGCGCGCCCGGGCTGGGCAAGACGATGCTCGTGCGCACGCTCTCGTCGTGCCTGGAGCTGCGCTTCTCGCGCATCCAGTTCACGCCCGACCTGATGCCCAGCGACGTGACCGGCAACAACGTGCTGGTGATGGACGCCACCGGCGGCGCGACCGGGCGCTTCGAGCTGCACCGCGGCCCGATCTTCGGCCAGGTCGTGCTGGCCGACGAGATCAACCGCGCCACGCCCAAGACGCAGAGCGCGCTGCTCGAGGCGATGCAGGAGCACGGCGTGACGATCGCCGGAACGCGCCACGTGCTCGAGGAGCCGTTCTTCGTGCTCGCGACGGAGAACCCGATCGAGATGGAGGGCACGTATCCCCTGCCCGAGGCCCAGCTCGATCGCTTCCTGCTCAAGGTGCTGGTGCCGAACCCGTCCGAGGACGAGCTCACGTCGATCATCGCGCGCACGACGGGACACGAGGTCCAGCCGCCGACCAGCGTGCTGCACCGGGACGAAGTTCTCGGCCTGCGCTCGCTGTGCCGCGACGTCGCGGTCGCCGAGCCGGTGCTGCGCTACGCGTCGCGGCTGGTCGGAGCGAGCGCGCCGGACAGCGCCAGCGCGCCGGAGATCGTCAAGCGCGCGATCCGCTACGGCGCCGGCGTGCGCGGCGGTCAGTCGCTGGTGCTCGCGGCGAAGGCCGTCGCGTTGCTCGAGGGCCGGGCGCACGTCGCGTTCGCGGACATCGAGCGCGTCGCCCTGCCCGTGCTCCGGCACCGCTTGATCCGCAGCTTCGAGGGCGAGGCGGACGGCGTGACCACCGATCAAGTGGTCGAGGCGCTGATCGACGCGACCCCGACGCGCCCCGAGCCCGTGGAGCAGGCGGTCCGGGCTTCCTGAAAGATGGACGCGGGGTTTTCTGGATGCCGGTCCGGCGCGAGCACGGCGCGACGCGCCGCGCTCGCGCTGCTGCTCGGCGTCGCGATCGCGCTCCTGACCCCGCGTTCCCGCGCCGCACCGACAACCCCCAGCCTGGCGCTGGAAGCCGCACCCACGCTCGGTAGCGCCACGCCCATCGCCGACGGCTGGTTCGGCGTCAGCGTGCGGCTCTCCAACCCCGGCGACGCGCGCGTCGCCGGCACGCTCGAGGTGACGAGCGAGGTCAGCTGGAGTCACGACAAGACGCACGTGGTGACGCGCGCGCCGTTCGCGCTGGCGGGCAAGGGCCGCGTCACGGTCGCGCTGCCGGTGCACGGCTTCGTCACGTCCGTGCCGTCGCTCACGGTGCGCGCCATCGCGGACGACGGGACGGTGCTCGCCACCGCCGGCCTCGCCGAGCCACGCAACACCGAGCCGCTGCTCTTCGATTTCGACGTGCCGAGCCGGATCCTGCCCGCGCTGCGCAACGTCGGCGTGCCGGTGGCGCGCGCCACCACGGCGCGTGGCGCCTACGGCACGCCGCAGCTCACGGTCTCCACGCCGCAGGTGAACCCGGCCACCGGCGATCCGGTGCTGCCGGTGCGCGCGCCGGACTACGCCAGCGTGACGGTGGTGCTCGCCCGGAGCGAAGCGCTGGCCAAGCTCGCCGGGCCCGAGCTCGACGCGCTGGGCGGCTGGGTGATGGCCGGCGGCGCGCTCGCGGTCGTCGTCACGCGACCGGAAGATCTCCGCGGTCCGGTGCTGACGGCGCTGACCGGCGGCGCCATCCACGAGACTCCGCCGCCGACGGACTTGATCCGCGAGCGCGATTTCCTCGTCGCGCCGGACTCCTCGGCGACGCCGTCGTACAGCTATCCAACGCCGTCAATGAAGCGACGCCTCGCCTCGCCGGGCACCGGCATCGCCGATAAATTGGTCGGCTACGCCGGCGGCAACCTGCAACCGAGCCCGTGGGGCGCTTCGGCGAGCTACGGCCTCGGCGAGGTGCACTTGCTCGGCTTCGACGCGACGCGCGAGCCCTTCGTCAGCGACGACTGGGTGCAGCGCGAAGTGGTGGATCTGGTGCGGCACGCGTGGGAGCGCGACAGCGCGGTCGCGCTGCCGCTGGGCAAGACCGCACTGGATGCGTCGGGCACGAGCGAGATCCGCAAGCAGCTCGACCCGAACGAGGGCTCGCGCTGGGCGATCGCCGTGGCCGCGCTGCTGTTGCTCGTCTACGCCGTCGTCGCGGGCCCGATAAACTTCCACCTCGCGGCCAAGCACGGCACGCCGCTGCGCGCGCTCCGGCGCCTGCCGCTGTGGGCCGCGGGCGCGCTGGCCGGCGTGGTCCTGCTCGGCGCGCTGGCCAAGGGCATCCGCGGGCGCGCGCGGCACCTGGTGCTGGTCGAGGCCGGCGCGGGCATGCCGCGGGGCGCGGCCACGCGCTTCCGCGGCTTCTACACCTCGAGCTCGAGCGAGCTCACGGTGCGCGCGACGGAGCGCGACAGCGTGCTCGACGTCGCCGGCGAGACCGACGACGCGGATCGCGAGATTGTCGTCGACCGCGACGGCGCGCGCATCGACAAGCTGCGCGCCAAGCCGTGGCAGACACTGGTCGTGCGCGAGGACGGCTTCTCCAACCTGGGCGGTGGCGTGAGCCTCGTGGAGCGTCCGGACGGCCAGATCGCGGTCAAGAACCGCATCGCCCGCGATCTGGTGGGCGTGCTGCTGCGCTTGCCTTCGGGCGAGATGGTCGCGTTCCCGCGCGTCGCCGACGGCGCGCTCGTGCTCTCCGGCGCGGGCAAGCGCGTCTCGCGCGTCGTGGGCGGCGCCACGGTGAGCGGCGGCGCCGCAACCCACCGGCTCGATTCCGCGCTCTTCACCGAGTACGTCGAGCCCGCGGCGCCCGGCGTGGGCGCGGCGTGGGGCGCGTTCGAGCAGCTGGCCGACTCCGACACGGACTGGTGGCCCGTGGACGTGCCGGTGCTGCTCGCCCAGATCGACGGCGGCGACGGCCGGACCAGCGACTCCGGGTTGCGTGTCGATCGCGATCGCGTGCTGATCCGCGTGGTCGGCTTCGGAGGCGTGCCGTGACCGCCCCGTCGCCCGCCATCCGCGTCCGTCACCTGTGGCACCGCTACGGCGCCATGGATGTGCTGCGCGACGTGGACTTCGAGGTCGGGCACGGCGAGATCTTCGGCTTCATCGGGCCGAACGGCGCCGGCAAGACCACGACCATCCGCATCATGGCCACGCTGCTCGAGCCGATGGCGGGCCGCGTGGAGATCGACGGCATCGACGTCGCCATCGATCCGGACCGCGTGCGGCGCCTGATCGGCTACATGCCGGATCACGCCGGCGTGTACGAGCGCATCACCGTGCGCGAGTACCTGGAGTTCTTCGCGGACGCGTTCAGCGTGCCCGAGCCCAGCGTGGTCGACGCCGTGATCGAGCTGACCGAGCTCGGCAACCTGCAGCACCGGCTGGTCGCGGCGCTGAGCAAGGGCATGAAGCAGCGGCTGCAGCTCGCGCGCATCCTGCTCCACGACCCGAAGGTGCTGGTGCTCGACGAGCCGGCCAGCGATCTCGATCCGCGCGCGCGCATCGAGATGCGCGATCTGCTGCTCGAGCTGCGCGAGCTCGGCAAGACCATTTTCCTGTCGAGCCACATCCTCACCGAGCTCAGCGACGTGTGCACGTCGATCGGGATCCTGGAGAAGGGTCGTCTGGTCGTCGCGGGACCGATCGGCGAGATAGCGCGGCGCATCGAGAGCCGGCGCGTGGCCGAGGCCGTCGGCCTGCCGGCGCCACCGATCGCGATCGCGACGCCGGGCGGCGCCGCCGAGCCGGTCCCGACGACCGAGCGCCTGCCCGGCGTCGGCGCGCCGCCCGCCGCGCCGGCCCAACCCCTTCCCGTAACCACCGCGGGCGGCGTTCCGGTTCCCGGCGCCACACGCAAGCGGCTCAAGCTGCGCGTCCTCGGCGAGGCGCACCCCGTCGTACCGCTGATCGCTGGCGGCAGCGGCATCCACTCCGTGGAAGCCGGCGCCGCGGGCCAGCTCACGATCTACTACAGCGGCGACGATCGCTTCGTCGCCGAGGTGGTGCGGCACCTCGTGAGCCAGGGCGTCGGCGTGGTCAGCGTCGAGCCCGAGCGCAACGAGCTCGAGCGCATCTTCCTCGAAGTCACGCGAGGCGAGCTGCAATGAGCGCGCAGACCGGACGCCGCTCGCTGCCGCCGCCGCCGTCGTCGCGGCGCATCGATCTCGCGCGTGCGCGGGTCCAGCGCATCCGGAACGACCCCAACCCGGTATGGATGCGCGAGCTCCGTCAAGCGGCGCGGCTCGGACGCACGCCGGTGATCCTCGCCGTCCTCACCGGCATGATGACGCTGCTGATGGCGTCGGTCGGCGGCGTCGCCAGCGTCTCGACCGAGCCGGCGAAGGTCGGCGTGGCGCTGTTCCACACATTCTTCTCCATCGCCTTCTTCGTCGTGACGTGGATCGGTCCGACGGTGGCCGCCAGCACGATCGCGAGCGAACGCGGCGGCCGGACGTGGGAGGCGCTGTTGCTCACCGGCCTCGGCGCGCCGACGATCGCCCGCGGCAAGTTCCTCGCGTCGCTGACCTACGTCGGGCTCTACATCGTCATGCTCGCGCCGGTCGGCGCGATGCCGTTCCTGTTCGGCGGCGTCACCGCCACGGAAGTGCTCGCGGCGTTCGCGCTGCTCGGCCTGTTCGCCGTGCTCAGCGTCGCGTTCGGCTTGAGTATCAGCTCGAAGTTCTCGAACACCGCCGGCGCCATCGGCGTCACGCTGCTCGCCGCCGTCCCGTTGTCGATCATCGCCTACCTCGGCCTCGGGGTCGGGCTGTCCTTTGCCGCACACAAGGCCTGGCCGGCGGTGCCATCGGGTCCACCGGTGTGGCTGCCGACGGCGTACGTGCGAGCCGACTTCGGCATCGACTACGTCGTCTTCCTGGTGCTCGCGCCAGTCGTGCTCGCGGTGCTGCCGGCGTGGTTCCTGTACGAAGCGACGGTGTCGAACATGGCCGGCCTGAGCGATGATCGCTCGACCGGGATCCGGCGCTGGTTCCTGGTGAGCATGCCGCTGGTCGTGATCGCCTCGATCGCGCCTGCCTTCGCTCCCACCGGCGACCCCGGCGGCTTCGCCGTGATCGGCCTGGGCATCGCCAGCATCATGTGCGCGTTCAGCGCGTTCGTGTTCTGCGGCGAGCCGATCGGTCCGTCGCGGCGCGTGGAGCTGCACTGGCAGCGCTCGGGCGCCGGCGCGTTCCAGCGCTATCTGGGTCCGGGCGTGATGCGCGCCATCTCGCTCTTGCTCGTGCTCGGTCTGACCGGGCTCGCGCTGCAGACCGCCGCCGGCTTCGTCCTCGAGGCGACGTCCGGCGGCGGGACGTCGATCCGCGACGCCCAGCGCGTGCTGTGCTTCGGCGGCTACGCCATGGGCTTCGTGGTCTTCGTCGCGGGCTTCGCGGCGTGGTCGCGCGCGCGCGCACGGTCCGCCGCGGCGCCGCGCCTGCTGCTTCTGGCCGCGCTGTTCCTGGCCATGGTCGGGCCGTGGATCCTGATGGCCATCGCCGGCCTGATCTCCAACGGCAACGACAACGCGATGATCGTCGCGGCGCCCTCGCCCACGTACGCGATCGTGATGATGAAGGCGCTCGACCACACCGGCGTGGACCACGACCTGCCGCTGCTCGCCGGCGCCGGCTGCGCCGTCGGCTGGGCACTGGTCGGCTTCGCGCTGCTCGCGTCCGCCCGCGGCCGCGCGCGCCGGGTCGTCCGCGAGCACGCCGAGGCCGTTGCCCAGCTCGACCAGCGCCTGCGCGAGGAAGACGAAGCGCAGCAAGCCGAAGCCGCGCCCGACGCGGCAGCCGAGGCCGCCGCGTCGTGACCGCCCTGCCGACGCTGCTCGATCCGGAGTTCGTGCGCGAGCTCGAGGCGCTGCGCCGACGGCTGGAGATCCGCGCGCGCTCGGGCGCGTCGGGCGAGCACGCGGCGAAGCGCCGCGGCGGTTCGGCGGAGTTCCAGGAGCACCGAGCGTACGCGCCCGGCGACGATCTGCGGCGCGTGGATTGGCTCGCTTACGCCCGCACCGGCGAGCCGGTGATCAAGCTGTTCCGCGCCGAAGAGGACGTGGTGCTGCGGCTGCTCGTCGATGCCAGCGCGTCCCTCGACTACGGTGATCCGCCGAAGATCGAGGTCGCACGACGGCTCGCCGCGGCGTTCGGCTACATGGCGCTGGCCGGTTCGCAGCGCTCGCAGGTGCTGGTCGCCCGGCCGTCACCGGGCAAGCGGGAGAGCGAGCCGGCGGGGCTGTCGCAAGTGGGCTCGCCGCGCCGTGGCCGCGGTGGCTTGACGGGCCTGCTGCGCGATCTGGACGCGATCACCACGGCCGGCGCCGTCGACCTGGCGCGCGCCGTCGACCAGCTCGTGATGCGCTCGGCGCGCCCCGGCATGCTGGTCGTTTTGAGCGACTTCTTCGACGCGGGACCGGTCACCGCGGCCCTCGGCCGTGCGCGCGCCGCCGGTCACGACGTGGCGCTCGTCCAGGTCGTCACGCCCGGCGAGATCGAGCCGGATTTCGAGGGCGACTTCACGCTGGTCGACGCCGAGAGCGGCGCCAGCGTGGACGTGACGATGGATGCCGGCGCGATCGAGGCCTACGTGCTCCGCTTCGCGGGCCTGGTGGAGGAGCTCCGCGCCTGGGCGCGCCGCCACGGCGCGAGCTACGTCCGCGCCCGGACCGACGAGCCGCTCGAGGGCGTGGTGCGGCGGTTCGTGGCGCGCGGCATCGATTGAGCTGCTAGGTTCGTGGTCCCCGATGACGGCTGCGGACGATCGGTTCGTCGAACAGGCGCTGCGCGTGCACCGGCGCTACCTCGTGGAGGTCGTGGAGGCGTACGGGTTGTGTCCGTGGGCGGAGCGCTCCCGGCGCGAGGGTCACGTGACCGAGCGCGTGCTCGCGCAGCAGAACCTCGATGAGCTCGCGCCGGCGCTGGACGTGATCACCGCGCTCGAGCAAGACGAGCAGATCGAGATCGGTCTGGTGATCTTCGCGCGCCTCGACTGCGCCCGGGTCGACTTCGAGCACCTCGTCGCGCGCATCCGCGAAGTCGACGGCGAGCGCTATCCGCGCGGCGAGGCGCCGTTCGCGATGGCGGCGTTCCACCCGGACGCGCCCCCGCACACCGACAGCCCGGACCGCCTGATCCCGTTCCTGCGCCGTTCGCCGTACCCGACGATCCAGCTCGTGCGCTTCAGCGTGCTCGAGCGCGTCCGCGGGCGGACGCCCCACGGCACCGCCTTCGTCGACCTGCAGACCTTCGACCCAGCGATGTTCACCGCCGATCCGGCGGTACCGGTCCGCGATCGCATCGCGCAGACCAACCTGGAGACCGTGAAGCGCGTGGGCACCGAGGAGCTCGAGCGCGTGATCCGCGACATCCAGCGCGACCGCGACGAGACCGCCGCCCGCTATCCGGCAGGCTGAGCTGTCTGCCGGTCCGGCGCGGTATCCCGCGCCGCGACGCGGGTCGTCGCCGGCTGGAGGCGGGGCTTTCCCAGGACTTTTCCGCGCCGGACCGGCATCCTCCGGCAGTCGGCCCCGGCGCCGGGACGGTGGTGCGTGAGCGCCCGTGCCGCATCGACTAGGCTTCGCGGACTGATGCCTGTCGAGCTCGGGAGTCCAAGCGGTCTGTGGCTGCTCGGCCTGATCGCGCCGCTCGTCGTGCTCTACATCCTCAAGATCCGGCGACAGCGCCTGCGCGTACCGTCGACCTGGCTGTGGGCGTCCGCGCAGCGCGACTTGCTGGCCAAGAGCCCGTTCCGCAAGCTGATCGTGCAGGTCCCGCTGATCTTGCAGCTGCTCGCGCTGATCCTGCTCGCGCTCGCGCTGTCGCGCCCCGCCACTCGCGGCGGCGCCATCATCGGCGACCACCTGGCGATCATCGTGGACACGAGCGCGTCCATGGCGGCGAAGGACGCGGGCGGTACGACGCGCATCGCCGCGGCGAGGAAGGCCGCCCACGACGTCGTGGCGGCGCTGTCGCCCGGCTCGGACGCGCTGATCATCGACGCCGGACGCGAGGCGCGCACGGCCTCGCCGCTCGATCGCGACGCGCGGCGGCTGGACGCCGCCATCGATCAGCTGGTCGCGCGCGAGGTCGAGGGCAACCTCGGGCGCGCCGTGGCCATCGCCAGCGATCGCCTGCGCCAGCTGCCCGGCGACAAGCGCATCATCGTGATCACCGACGGCGCCCTCGCCCACGCCGACGCGCTGTCGGCCGCCACGCTGCCGCTCGAGGTGGTGAAGGTGGGCGAGCCCGTGGACAATGCGGCGATCGTGCGCGTGGACGTGCGCAGCGGCCGCGATCCGGCGACCAAGCGCGATCAGACGCAGGTGTTCGCGCTGGTGGTGAACCACGGCACGGCCAAGCGCGACCTGTTCGTCACGCTGCGGCAGCGCAACGTCGTCGAGCCGCTCGCGTCGCGGCGCATCCAGCTCGCGCCCGGCGAGCGCTCGCCGGTGGTGCTCACCTTCGAGCCCGCGCCGGGCGACGCGGGCACCGGGCTGGTCGTGGAGCTGTCGCCCGGCGACGCGCTCGCGGTGGACGATCGCGCGTACGGCCGGGTGCCCGCCGGACGGCGCTTGCCGGTGGTGATGGCGCCGAAGGACGCGAGCCCGTGGCTCGCCCGGGCGTTCGCCTCCGACCCCGACGTGGAGTTGCTGGGAGCGAGCCTCGCCGGGCTCGCGTCCGCCGACGTCCCGTCCGACGCGCTGGTGATCGTGAGCGGCGCGTGCCCGGACGTGGTGCCCGGCGCGGACTTCATGATCGTCGATCCTCCCGCCGGGCGCTGCCGCACCTCGGTGGTCGGCGACAAGCTCGACAAGCCGTCGATCACGTCGTGGTCCGAGGCCGACCCGCGGCTGCGCTTCCTCACCCTGGACGGCGTGGAGCTCTCGTCAGCCCACAAGATCGACACCGACGGCCCGGCAGACTCGCTGGTGCGGACGCGCGAAGGGACGGTCGCCAGCGACATCTCGTCGCCCGGCCGCTCGGGGACGCTGCTCGCGTTCGCGCCGGGCGACAGCAACTGGCCGCTCAAGGCGTCGTTCGTGCTGTTCGCGCGCAACGTGCTCGACCTGTCGCGCGCGCACCGCCAGAGCGGCATCACCGGACCGGCGCGCACCGGCGAGCCGCTGCGCGTCCGCGTGCCGCCGGACGTGAGCGCGGTGGAGGTCGAGGATCCCGCCGGCAAGAAGAGCCAGCTGGCGGCGCGCAACGGGCTGGTGATCGTGCCCGAGGTCGTGCGCGCGGGTTTCTACTTCGCGAGCTGGAAGGGCGCGCACCCGGGCAGCACGCTCGTCGCCGCCAACCTGACCAGCGACGCGGAGAGCGATCTGTCGCCGCGCGAGCTCGGTTCGGCCCAGCAGAAGGTCGCGGTCACCAGCGCGACCAAGGTCGCCGACGCCCGCAACGACTGGACCTGGCTGCTCGCCGCGATCGCGCTGCTGCTGCTCGCCGCCGACGCGTGGTGGCTCACGCGTCGCCCGCGCCGCGCCGCGGGCCCGGCGACGGCCCAGCCGCGCTTGCCGGACAGGAGGGTCGCGTGATCCCGCCGGCGATCGCCGCGCAGCTACCGAAGATCGCGCTCGCCGTCGGGCTTGTCGCGTGGGTCGCGTATCTACTCTGGGCGGTGCGATCCGCCGGGCTCGCGCGGCGCCCGATCCTGCTCTTGCTGAGCGTGCTCGGCGTCCTGCCGCTGGCCTACGTCGGCGCGACCTGGACGCGTCTCTTGCCGGAGACGTGGATCCGCCTCGATCGTCCGATGCTCGCGCTGCCATGCGCGATCCTGCTCGTGGCCGTCGCGCACCGGCTGCTCCGGCTGTCGCCGCGACAGGACGCTTGGCGCCGCGCCCTGACCGAGATCTTCATCACGGTGTCGGCGCTGGCCGCGGCGCTGGCGGTGATCGGGACCCAGCTCGGGCGGCCGCTCGATCGGCTGGCGGTGATCATCGCCATCGACCGCAGCCGCAGCATCGATCTCGTCCCCGACGCCGACGCGCGCATCCAGAGCGAGCTCACCGTCGCCGAGACCGGCATGCGCGACGAGGATCTGGTCGGCACGGTCGCGTTCGCCGCCGACGCGGCCGTCGAGGATCCGCTGCGGCCCCGCACCCAGCTCCCGGCGCCGCAGAAGGCGGAGCTCGGCCGCGACGGCACCGACATCGCCGCGGCCATCCGCCGCTCGCTGGCGGAGGTGCCACCGGACGCCGCGGCGCGCATCGTCGTGCTCAGCGACGGCGTGTCCACGCGCGGCGATCCGGTGGACGCCGCCGCCGCTGCCGTCGCCGCCGGCGTGCCCATCGACGTGGTCCCGCTCGACCAGGCCAAGGTGCCCGACGTGCGGCTGGTCGCGGTGCGCATGCCACCGCGCGCCAACCGCGGCGAGACGCTCGAGATGCGCATCGTGACGTCATCGACGCGCGCGACGCCGGTGGAGGTGCGCGTCTATCGCGACGGCAAGCTGCTGCGCAAGGGCGACGCCAAGGTGCAGCAAGGCGAGGACGTGCTGTCGCTCAGGGAGATGGCGCCCGAGCCCGGGCTGCACCGCTACGAGGTGCAGCTGACGGCCAAGGACGCCAGCGCCGATCAGGCCGCCGAGGACAACGACGGCGCGACCTTCGTGCGCGTCCGCGGCCAGGCGACGGCGCTGGTGATGGACCGCGATCCGGCGCTCGCCGCCGCGATGGTGCGCGCGCTGCAGACCGCCGCGTTCAGCGTCGACGCGGTCGGCCCGGGCGGCGTGCCGGCGGACATCGCGGGCTTCGCGGCGTACGACGTGGTGGTGCTCGGCGACATCGCCGCGCCCGAGCTCGCGCCGACGCAGATCGACGCCCTCGCCAGCTACGTGCGCGATCTCGGCGGCGGGCTCCTGCTGATGGGCGGCGATCACGCGATGGGGCCGGGCGGCTACGGCAAGACGCCGATCGAGGACGTCAGCCCGGTGTCCTTCGACATCAAGCAGGAGCGCCGGCGCGCGAGCCTGGCCGAGGTGATCGCCATCGATTACTCGGGCTCGATGGGCATGAGCGTCGGCGGCCACACCAAGCTCGAGCTGGCGAACGAGGCCGCGGCGCGCTCGGCGAAGCTGCTCGGCGGCGGCGACCGGCTGGGCGTCATGCACGTGGACACGTCGGTCAAGTGGACCGTGCCGATCGGCCCGGTGACGGACACGGACAAGATCGAGAAGGCGATCCGCGCCGTCGGGCCCGGCGGCGGCGGCATCTATGTCGATCTCTCGTTGAAGACCGCGTACGAGGCGCTCTCCCACGAGAAGGTCAATCTGAAGCATGTTCTGTTGTTCTCCGACGGTGGCGACGCCGAGCAGCACAGCGGCTCGTTCGCGATGGCCGCCAGCGCCAAGGCGCGCGGCATCACGACCAGCGTCGTCGCGCTCGGCAAGGGCAGCGACGTCAGCGACCTCGAGCACATCAGCAAGCTCGGCGGCGGGCGCTTCTACCTGATCGAGGACGCGTCGCGGCTGCCCTCGGTGTTCGCGCAGGAGACCATCCTCGCCGCGCGCAGCAGCATCAACGAGATCGTGTTCAAGCCGCACCCTGCCGCCAGCGCTCCGCCCACCCGCGGCGTCGACTTCGGCGCCGAGCCGGCGCTCAAGGGCTACGTCGTCACGATCCCCAAGGGGCGCGCGCAGGTGCTGCTGCGCGGACCGGAGTCCGATCCGATCCTCGCGACGTGGTCCATCGGCATCGGGCGCGCGGCGGCGTTCACCAGCGACTTCAAGGACCGCTGGGGCGTCGACTGGACGAGCTGGGACGGCGCGACGCGCCTGTTCGGGCAGCTGGCGCGAGACATCGCGCGCGTCGCCGACGATCCGCACGTGCGCCTCGAGGCGGACGCGTCCGGCGGCGAGCTCCACGTGCGCGCGACGGTGGTCGACGACGACGGTCGCACGGAGAGCTTCAAGCGCTTGAAGGCGCGGGTCGGCGGCCCCGACGGCTTCAGCCACGAGATCGCGCTGGAGGCGGTCGGCGCGGGCTCGTATGCGGCGACGCTGCCCCTCGGACGTCCCGGCTCGTACATCGTCACAGCGGTGGACGAGCTCGGCGGCCAGCCGCTGGGCACCACCGGCGCGGTGCTGACCGCCGGCGAGGAGCTGCGGCCGACCGGATCGGATCGCGCGCTGCTCGCGCGCATCGCCGGACTCACCGGCGGCAAGGTGCGCGACACGCTGGCCGGCATCTTCAACGACCGCGAGGCGCGGCGCTTCGCGTATCGCGGCATCGGCAACAGCTTGCTCGTGCTGGCCGCGCTGGCGCTGCTGCTCGGCGTCGCCGCGCGCCGGCTGGCGCTGCCGCCGGCGCTCGCCGGCATCCCGCACGGACTGCGCGCGCGCCTGCGTGGCCGCGCCGAGCGCCATGCGCAGAAGAAGGCCGCCCGTGAGCAGGCCGGACGTCAGGGCACGGACGCGCTCGGCGCGCTGCTCGACGCGAAGCAACGCTCGGCGACGCGCGTGGTCGACGACGCGCCGCCGTCCAGCGTGCCGCACTTCGGTCAGGTCCGGCCCCCGCCGGTCGCCAGCGCGCCGCTCGCGCCGCCCGGGACCCGCGCCGCGGCGCCGGTGGCGCCGCCGGCCGCGCCGGACCAACAACCCCCTCCCGCTTCCGTACGGAACAAGAGCGCCGCGGAGATCCTGCTCGCGCGGCGGCGCGGCCGGAAGCCGTGAGCGCCGACACCCCCGTCGGAATTCAACGCTGACGTCGGCGCTGCGGCTCGCGCATGCTGGGCGCATGGGGCTCTGCCGGTCGCTCGCGTGCACCGCCGCCGCATGGGTCACGCTGCTGGCGCTTCCCGCGCGCGCCGCCGAGCCGCCGGCGCGCACCGGCTTCCAGATGGACCTGCGCCTGGGCTGGAGCGTCCCGAGCGGTCGCGCGTCGGGCGCGAGCGGCGACACCCTCGCCGGCCGCTACAGCAGCCAGTTCCCGTTGATCTTCGATCTCGGCGCGAAGGTCTCGGAGCGCGTCTTCGTCGGCGGCTACCTCCACTTCGGCTTCGGCACCAACGGCAGCGACGCCACGGTCGAGCGCCAATGCACCGACCGGGACAACAACCTGGACAACAACATCCGCTGCGGCGCGTTCGGCTTCCACATGGGCGTGCTCGCGCAGTACTCGTTCGCGCCGGCAGCGAAGGTCGATCCGTGGATCGGCTACGGCATCGGCTTCGAGACCGGCACCGAGAGCATCGACGACACGGTCGTGGGTCGCTCGGAGCAGACGACCTCGTCCGGGCTCGAGCTGGCGCGGCTGGCCGGCGGCGTCGACTTCCGCCTGGGCAAGGCCATCGGCCTGGGTCCGTTCGCCGCGATGGACATCGGCCGCTTCACCCACACGCGCACCGACGTGAACGGCAAGACAACGTACGACGGGAGCATCGCCGATCCCGCCGTCCACTGGTGGATCAGCCTCGGCGCGCGCTTCGTGCTGTTCCCATGACTCGCCGCGTGTTCCCGATCCTCGCGGCGCTCGCCGTCGCCGGCTGCATCGGCAAGCCGAGCGGCCTCGCCTATCGCCACCTCGGGATCGTCGCAGCCAGTGACGCGAGCGGCGATCCGATCGCGGGCTTCGCGCCGGCGTGCACCACGCTCCCGGTGCTGCCCGGCAGCACCGTCGACGAGACCCACGCCATCGCGCCGCCGCTCGAAGCGGAGGTGTTCGCGACCCGGGACGGCGCCGAGCTCGTGTTCCACGGCGCGGCGGCCGGATCGAACGCCGACCGGCACATCGACGCCGCGCTGCTCGCCGATACGGCCTGGTCGGACAGCGTCGTCGTCGCGAGCGCCGACGGCACGTCGGTCACGATCCAGCTGGCCGCGGCCTGCGCCGTTCCGTGACGGGGCGTGATAGGCTCGCGCGCCATGCGCGGCGTGTCCGTCCTTCCGGTCGTCCTGCTCGCCGCGGCGTGCACGGCGTCGCCCGAGCCGTGCATCGGTCCCGGGTCGTGCGCGGCGGGCACCGAGTGCCTGGCCAATCGCTGCGTCCCCGCCGGCGGCGAGCCGGTGGACGCGACCACGGAGCGACGCGTCGCCGAGCCGCTGGCGATGGCCGTGGTCAGCTCGGCGCATCACGACGCGACGCTGCCGAGCGCCGTCACCTTCGGCGGCGTGGACGGCGACGTGGCGCTGTATCTCCGCTTCGCGGCGCTGTGGCGTGGCGCGCACGTCGACGCCGCGTTCCTCTTGCTCGAGCCGATGCCAGGCGCGCTGCTCGGCGCGGCGGACGTGCCCGTGGACGTGTGGCGCGTCGACAGCGCGTGGCAACCGGCGAGCCTCGGCTGGCTCGCGCAGCCACGGCTGGCCCAGCCGGCGAGCCGCGGGCTCGCGCGCGCCGCGCCGCCGCAGACGCTGCGCATCGACGTGACCGCCCAGGTCCGCTACCTCGCCCGGCACCCGGCGAGCGATCACGGCCTGGTCGTGCGTGGACGCACGTCGATGCCGCCGGGCGCGTCGTTCGCCACCGGCGTCGCCGGTGGGCGCGCGCCACGGCTCGAGGTGTACGTGCGGCCGTAGCGCGGTTTGGCGCGCCGCACGCGTCGCGATTGAGCCCGCCGCCGTGCGGGAGCACAATCGCCACATGACGCGCTTGCCCACTGTCGCGACCTTGGCCACCACCCTCGCCGCGCTGGCGCTGTTCGTCACGAGCTCGTGCTCGTCGGACTCGAGCGGCGGCGGAAGCGGCGGCTCGGTCGACGGATCGGCGGGCAGCGCGGGCTCGTCGGGGAGCGGCGGCGCCGCGGGAGAGCGACGCGGCGGCCGGCAGTGGCGGCTCGGCCGGCGGCGGCGGCACGGCCGGCAGCGGCGGCTCGGCGGGAAGCGACGCCGGGCCGTCGACGTGCACGCCCGACGTCACCGAGGCCTGCGCATGCGCCAGCCCCACGACGCTGGGGGCGCGGCGCTGCGCTCCCGACGGCAGCGGCTGGTCGGCGTGCCAGTGCGACACGTACGGCGCGGAGATCGCCGTCAGCCCGAGCGGCGACGACACCGCCGCTGGAACGCTCGCCGCGCCGTTCAAGACGCTCGAGCGCGCGCGCCAGAAGGTGGCGGAGCTCGTCAGCGCCGGCTTGCCGGCGGGCGGCGTGGTCGTATGGCTACGCGACGGCGTGTACCCGCTGTCGGCGACGCTCACGCTGGGCGCGGGGGAATCGGGCTCGGACGGCAAGCCCGTGGTGTGGCGCGGCTACCCCGGCGAGTCGGCGCGGATCGTGGGCGGTGTGCGCATCGATCCAGGCGCGTTCAAGCCGATCACGGCGAGCTCGTCGATCTACACGCGGCTCGATCCGCCCGCGCAGGCCGCGGTGGTTCAAGTCGCGCTCGCGTCGGTCGGCGTCACGGACACCGGCGCGCTCGTGCGCCGCGGGTTCTGCGGCGCCGCGTCGAAGTCGCCGCTCGAGCTGTTCGTCGACGGGCAGGCGATGACGCTCGCGCGCTGGCCGGATAAATCGCAGAACGACGTTCCGTCGGCGCCGGAGACGGCGAGTGCCGTGGATTTGTTCGGCTCGCCGGCGGCGAGCCCGGACGTGACCGGTCACTACGTGAAGACCGGCACCTCCGACGGCGTGAGCGCGTTCGCGCGCAGCGGCCTGGTCGGCGGCCTGCAGTACAACCTGTATCGCTACACGTGGACGTACCAGGGCTCGAGCAACACGGCGTGGTTCCTCACCACCGGCGCGTCCGGCTACCCGAGCGACACCAACCCCTGGTGGTACCTGTACTCCCCGACCCTGGGCGCGATGCAGCCCTCCGCCGGCGGCACCGGCGACGTGACCACGACCAATCCCGACGCCGTCAACCACGGCTTCGCGAGCATCGCGGAGGCCGTCGGGAGCCAGGTCTGGCGCTACAGCGGCGATCGTCCGTCGCGCTGGAAGGATCCGGCGAACGTCTGGTTCCACGGCTTCTGGAAGTACGCCTGGGCGGACTGCCACGTGGAAGCGGCGAGCATCGACACCTCGACCAGGACCGTCACGCTCGCGGACTCGCCGGGCTACGGCGTCACGGCGGGGCAGCCGTACTACGCCTACAACATTCCGGAAGAGCTCACCGAGCCCGGCGAGTACTGGATCGACCGCACCGACAGCACGCTCTACCTGTGGCCGCCTGCTGGTTTTTCCGGCGCGGAACCCCTCGTCAGCACCCTCGACGGACCGATCGTCACGCTCAAGAACGCGAGCTGGGTCACGATCCGCGATCTCGACGTGGAAGCGGGACGCTCGCGTCTGGTAACCGTCGAGGGCGGCTCGCACGACTCGCTGGTCGGGCTCGTGCTGCGCAACGCCGGCACCGACGCCGGCAGCATCTCCGGAACCGACCAGCTCGTGCAGTCGTGCGACGTGTACGGCACCGGCAACGGCGGCTTCGCCGTTAGCGGCGGCGACCGGCCGACGCTCGTCGCCGGCAACAACGCCGTGGAAAACTCGAACTTCCACGATCTGTCGCGCTGGGAGTGGACGTACCGCCCGGCGGTGCGCCTCGACGGCGACGGCAACACCGCGAAGAACAACCTGATCCACGACTTGCCGCACTCCGCGATCCTCTACGGCGGCAACGACCAAGACATCGAGCTGAACGAGATCCACCACGTGTGCCAGTTCTCGAGCGACGCCGGCGCGATCTACTCGGGGCGCGACTGGGGCGCCCGGGGCAACGTCATCAAGCACAACTTCATCCACGATCTGAGCACGTGGTTCGAGGGCTACGGCGTCCACGGCATCTACCTGGACGACTGCCTGAGCGGCGTGCGGGTCGAGGGCAACGTGCTCTACAAGATCTCCGGCTACGGCATCGAGCACGGCGGCGGCCGCGACGACATCATGGTCAACAACATCGTGGCGCACTCGGGCGCGGGCCTGAGCGCGGACCGCCGCTGCGCGACGTGGCTGTCGAACGGCACGCCGAACAACACGCCCGGCGACAGCTGGAACCTGCTGGAGAAGCTCGAGAAGATGAGCTACCAGAGCCCGCCCTGGTCCACGCGCTTCCCCGAGTGCGCGGCCATCCCCGACGACTGGACCGCGATCAGCTCCCCGCCGTCGCACTGGCTCGAGCCCGAGGGTAGCGTGCTGTCGCGCAACGTCGGCTTCGACAACGGCTCCTGGGCGAAGGGCTCGCCCGAGACGTTCGCCGCCTACGCCGACGTCAGCCAGAACCTCGAAGACGTCGATCCCCAGTTCGTCGACGAGAGCACACTGGACCTGGACTTGAAGTCGACGTCACCGGCGCTCGCCATCCCGGGCTTCCAGCCGATCCCGTTCTCCAGCATCGGCGTCAAGCCGTAGCGCGCCGCGCGTCTCGAAGATCGCGGCGACGCGGTGGTCACGCTTCCGCGAGCAGCCCGGCGAGCACTGCGCGCGCCTCTTCGATGAAACGGCGTGCGGAGGTGACTTCTTCGTCCGCACGCGTCGCGGAGAGCCGCTCGCTCGCGTCGTAATCGGCCAGCGCCCGGAACGTCTGCAAGCGCGCCAGCGCGGACGTCGATTCCGGCGAGATCCGGCCTCGCGCCTCGCCACCAGCACGGCGGGAACCGGTCCCGTCCGGCCGGCTTCTCGCCAGGCTGCGCCGAAGCGTTTCCTCGAGGGAGCGGGGGAGATCGCGTACCACGCGCTCGAGTGTAGCGCGTATCCCGGGATACCGCGCCGGACTGGCAATCGCAGCGGCTCGAGGTGGGAAGCGGCACAGAGCGGCCTCGTCTTGTCCCGGCACGGGCGCGTCGCTACCTTCATCTTGTTCCGATGCGACCCATGACGACCGACATGACCCGCGGCAGTCTCCGCCCCCACTTCCTGTGGGACGAAGACGTGTCGATCGACGAGCTGCGGGCAGTACTCGCTGGGCGTGCCGGGGCGGACGAACGGCTGCGCCTGCTCGGCAAGCTACCGCGCGAGGCGCGGGATACGGACGTGTGGAAGTTCGTGACGCCCGAAGACGTAGCGGACGCCCATGCGTTCTTCGAGCACGATCGCGGCTTCTTCCCGAGCGGCGATGCCGCGCTATCCGCAGCGCACCGAGCGCCTCGACAGCCTCGACACGCGTCGATCCATCGCGCATGATCGGCGTGTGTCCCCCGCGGATCCGGCCCAGCGCAAGCTCTCCTTGGAAGACTTGCTCGCGATCCCGGAAGCCGAGCGCTTCCACGAGCTCCTGGACGGCGAGCTCGTGCGCAAGGCCACGCCGAGCTTCGAGCACGGCGGCGCCCAGTCGGGCGTCGTCGGGTCGCTCATGCCGCCCTTCAATCGACCCCCCGGCCGCGGCGGCCCCGGCGGCTGGTGGTTCGCTACCGAGGTCGAGATTGTCCTCGCGGCGGATCAGCTGGTACGACCGGACATCGCAGGATGGCGCCGCGATCGGGTTCTGGAGCGTCCGTCGGGCTTCCCGGTCCGGGTTCGTCCCGACTGGGTGTGCGAGATCCTGTCCCCGTCGAACGCCAGCCAGGACACGGTGCGCAAGCTCCGCATCTACCAGCATGCCGCCGTGCCGCACTACTGGGTCATGGATCCCATCGCCGGAACGCTGACCGTCCACCGCTGGTCCCTCGACGGCTACGTGGTCGCCCTCGCAGCCGAGCGCGGCGAGACGCTCCGGGCGGAGCCGTTCGCGGAAGTGGAGCTGACCGTGGATACGCTGCTCGGCGATGACCCGCGGTAGCCGCGCCACGCCCCAGCTGCGAAAGGAACCCGCGTCAGCTCGGGGGGATGGGTTCGCCGGTCGGGCTGCGCGAACCGGCGGGCGCGCGCGCCGAATCCCGTTCGCGGATCTCGGCGTCGAGCCGTAGCGCGCGTCACGTCTCGAAGACGCTGGCGATGTCCGCCGCGATCTCGTCCACGGCGCGGCGGGCCGCGCGGATCGCGCCGCCCATGACCGCGAAGCCGTGCGGCAGCGTCTCGAAGCAGCGATAGCGCGTGGCAACGCCCGCCTCGGCGAGCCGGACGGCGTACGCCTCGCCCTCGTCGACCAGCGGATCGAAGCCGGCAGTGTAGACGTGGGTCCGCGGCAGACCGCGCGCGTCTTCAACGAACAGCGGCGACAGGTCCGGGTCACGCCGATCCACGCCGAGCGGCGCGTAGTGGTCGTAGTACCAGTCGACCATCGCGCGCGTGAGAAACCAGCGCTCCGCGTAGATCGCGTGTGACGCGAGGCCGCGCGTGGCATCCGTCGCCGGATACAGCAGCACCTGCAGCGCCGGGCGGATCGCGTCCTGCCGCGTGCGCTGCGAGACGACCGCGGACAGGTTGCCGCCGGCGCTGTCGCCCATCACCGCCAGCCGGGCGGGATCGACCTCGAGATCCCGCGCCCGGAGCGCGACGGCGCGGAACGCAGCGAGCGCGTCGTCCGCCGCCGCCGGGAACCGCGACTCCGGCGCGCGCCGGTATGCGACCGACAGCACGCGCACGCGCGCCTCGTCCGCGAGGTGACGGCACAGCGCGTCGTGGCTCTCGATGCTGCCGGTCACCCAGCCGCCGCCGTGGAAATAGACAATGGCTGCCGAGCCGGCGCGGAATCCCCTCGGTTCGTACGCGCGACACGGCAACGCGCACGCGGGACCGTCCAGCACCAGCTCGCGCGTGGTCACGTCGTGCCGTCGCGGCAGCGTCACCGCGATCGCGGACGTCTCGACGCTGCGCCGCGCCGGCCCCGGTGCGAGCCCGCGCAGATCCGACTCGTGGAGCACGTCGTCGTAGGCGAGCATGGCCGCGACCTGGGCGTCGATGCGCGCGCCGCGGATCGGCTCGCGACGCGACCGGCCGACGCGCGCGAGCAGCGGCCCGGGAAGCCGCAGCGCCGCGATCACCGCGGGCCGGCGCAGGCGCGCCGCGAGCCGGCCAGCAGGAGCGAGATCCGAGCGCGTCGCCGTGTCGTCGCTCATGGCCCTACACTATAGCGAGGCTCGCGCCCCGGACCAACCGTCACGCGCTGCGCGCCACGCCTCGCGGCGGCCTCCATGCACGTCCACGCACGTCCACGCACGTCCACGCGCCCCGCGCAATCCGCTGCACCGACCCGCGAACCCCGGCGCGCGAGCGCGCACGCATCGCGCTGCGGCGGCGGCCCGCGGCACCCGGCGCAAGGCTCCGCAAACATTGCATGCGTTCCAGCTTCGGTATGCAATCGGGAAACGACACGGTGTTGGTATCGTCAGTTGACGCACGCGCTGCGGCGCGTACGGTGACGAGAGTGGGGCGTGTGAAGGGGCGTGAAATGACGCGGCGCTGATCGTCGCGGTCGCGCTCGCGAGCGCGCCCGCCCTCGCGGCGGCGTCGTGCGGGAGCGGCAGGTCGTCGCGAAGCCCACGGACGACGCCGAGGGGGATAACGCCGGCAGCAGTGGCAGCGGCGGTGCTGGCGCGTCGGGAGCCGGCGGCATCGGCGGCACGAACAGCGCTGGCGCTGCCGGCGCCGCGGGCGCGGCGCCGTGCGAGCCGCCGACAACGCCCGCGCAGGTGCCCGACGGGTGGGTCCCGGACACCGACTTCAGCTTCGTCCCGCCCTTCTACGTGCCGCCCGACGCCGCGCACCTGCCAGCGCCCATCGAGTGGGAGCCCTGTGTTGCGGCGAGCGGGATCGCCACCGGCTGCCGCTCGATGAAGCTGACGTGGCCGCACGACCGCGGGCCGACCTCGCTACACACCAAGGTGGAGGTCGAGCCGGATGGTCGGACGCTGATCCTGTTCATGCGAGCGTCGATGACGCTTGCGGGACCGTCGCCGTGGGCGATGTCGCTTGTCGCAAACGTGGACGGTCCGGTTCTCAGCGCCATCGTGCAACCCGACCGCCCGCTCGACGGGGTGCTGGAAGTTCCGGACATGACCGACGGAGAGTTCGCACTGCTCGCGCAGGGCGGCGAAGGCAAGGCGGAGAACACGTTCTGTCGCACCGGCAGGGCGTGCTCGTCGGCAAGGTCGGGACGCTCCGCCGGACCTGTTCCAGGTGGAGGTCACCGACTCCGTCTACAACTGGACGATCGGCCCGCACTTCGCGGTCCGGGGCGAGGCACCGGCGCTGAAGAGAAACAGTATTCCCGCTCGATGGCTCTCCGTTGTTCTTCGTCTTTCTCTCGAGGGATACCGGAGCACCTCCAGCCGGGCACTCGCCGTGATCAAGGGCGACAGCATCTTCGCGGACATTGGCAACCTGCGCGAAGTCGGTATCATGGCCTGGGACCAGCAGCGCGGCACCCATGCCCTCGTCCGCTGGTACGGCGACCGGGTACCAAGGTGCCTACAACATCGGCACCGACGGCAAGGATCTCGTCTGGATGATCGGCACCGACCACCCGGACGCGGAGGGCGTGTACGCGACGAAGTCGATCATGACATCGCCCTTCACGACCGACCCGGCGCAGCTGCAACCACGCCGGCTGCGGTCGGACTGGAACTACGGGCAAATTGCACCGTTCGTGGTGGGATGTGGCTACGCGGCCCACTACTCGTCTGCGAGCCAGACGCAACGCGGGCTGGTCATCGTCCGCTTGTCCGACGGACGCGAGTGGCTCCTCCAGGACAACGTCGACCACTGGGAGTGGCAGAAGGCGATCGGCATCACGTGCACCGACGTCTACGCCGAGTACTGGGGCGAGCAAGCGGATCCGACCGAGGTGCAGGTCGGCAACATCGCGCGCGTCGCGCTCGATTCGCTGGGACCCGGCTTGCCAGCGGACTGAGCGGGCGATCGGGCGGGTCGGTGCTGGATATGCTAACGTGCCGGCCCGCGCATGGCCGAGCCGCTGCTCCGCGTCGAGAACCTGGTCACGGCGTTCGACACCGATCGCGGTGTGATGCGCGGCGGTGGACGACGTGTCGTTCGAGGTGCCGGCGGGCGCGACGCTGGCGGTGGTCGGCGAGAGCGGCTGCGGCAAGAGCGTGACCGCGCTGAGCGTGATGCGGCTGGTGCCGACGCCGCCGGGCGAGATCCTGGGCGGGCGGATCGAGTTCCGGGGACGCGATCTGCTGGAGCTCGCGAGCGCGAGATGCGCGCGGTGCGCGGCGACCAGATCTCGATGATCTTCCAGGAGCCGATGACGTCGCTGAACCCGGTGTTCACCGTCGGCGGGCAGATCGTCGAGGCGATCCGCATCCATCGCAAGACCAGCCGGCGCGCGGCCCGCGAGCGCGCGGTGCAGATGCTCGAGCTCGTGGGCATCCCGTCGGCCGCGGAGCGCGTGGACAGCTATCCGCACCAGCTGTCGGGCGGGATGCGCCAGCGCGTGATGATCGCCATGGCGCTTGTCGTGCGAGCCGGCGCTGCTGATCGCCGACGAGCCGACGACCGCGCTCGACGTGACGATCCAGGCGCAGATCCTCGATCTGCTGGGGCGGCTGCAGAGCGAGCTCGGCATGGGCATCGTGTTCATCACGCACGATCTCGGCGTGGTGGCCGAGTTCGCGAGCCACGTGGTGGTGATGTACGCCGGGCGCGTGGTCGAGACGGCGCCGGTCGAGGAGCTGTTCGAGCGATCCGCGCCATCCCTACACGCGCGGCCTGCTCGCGAGCGTGCCGCCGATGGACGTCTCGCAGAGCGCCGGCGACCGCGGCGCCTGCCGACCATCGAGGGCATGGTGCCGGACCTCGCGAGCCTGCCCGCGGGCTGCCGCTTCGCCGATCGCTGCGCGCTCTACGCGAGCAAGCCGCCGGGACACGAGCGCTGCGTCACGAGGAGCCGGAGCTCGTCGCGGTCGGCGACGGCCGCCTCTCGCGCTGCTACTACGCCGGGGAGCCGGCATGAGCGAGGACAAGCCCGACGGCAGCGCGAACTACTGGGATCCGCCCGCGCCCGCGCCGGACGCGGAGCCGGAGCCGGAGCGCCCTGCCGAGCCGAAGCCCGGCAAGAAGCGCCACGCGCTGGTGCAGGTCGAGCGCCTCGCGAAGCTGTTCCCGGTGCGCCAGGGCCTGTTGGCGCGCACCCGCTTCGTGCACGCGGTCGACGGCGTGTCGCTGTACGTGAAGTCCGGCGAGACGCTGGGCCTGGTCGGCGAGAGCGGGTGCGGCAAGAGCACGCTCGGCCGCACCCTGCTCCGGCTGATCGAGCCGACGTACGGGCGCATCATGTTCGACGGCCGCGACATCACGCCGTTGTCGCAGCGCCAGCTGCGGCCGCTCCGCCGGCGCATGCAGCTGATCTTCCAGGATCCGTACTCGTCGCTGAACCCGCGCATGACGGTGCGCGCGACCATCGCCGAGGCGCTGCGCATCCACAAGCTCGCGAGCTCGCGCTCCGAGGAGGAGGCGCGCATCGAGCAGCTGCTGACGCGCGTCGGGCTCCGCGCGGAGGCGATGCACCGCTACCCGCACGAGTTCTCCGGCGGCCAGCGCCAGCGCATCGGCATCGCCCGCGCGCTCGCCGTGGAGCCCGACTTCATCGTGTGCGACGAGCCGATCAGCGCGCTGGACGTGTCGATCCAGGCGCAGATCGTCAACCTGCTGCTCGATCTGCAGGACGAGCTCAAGCTAAGCTACCTGTTCGTCTCCCACGATCTGAAGGTCGTGGAGTACGTCAGCCATCGGGTCGCGGTGATGTACCTCGGCAAGCTGGTGGAGGTGGCGCCCGCGGCGTCGCTCTACGCGCGCCGTCATCATCCGTACACGCGCGCGCTGCTCAGCGCGATCCCGGTTCCCGATCCCGCCAAGCGCCGGCTGCGCATCCTGCTCGAGGGCGACGTCCCGAGCCCGATCGATCCGCCCGCGGGCTGCACGTTCCACCCGCGCTGCCCGCGCGCCGAGAAGGGCAAGTGCGACGTCGAGACGCCGCCGCTGGAGGAGCTCGAGAAGGGCAGCCATCACCGCGTCGCGTGCTGGCATCCGTACGTCTGACCGCCGGGCCGATGCCGGTCCGGCGCGGAATCCCGCGCCCGCGCCTGTGACCCGGGTTCACACGCGTCGTCCGCGCGCCACGCTTGGTCTCGCGCCGGACCGGCATCCACCCGGAAATGCCCCCGTTCGCCGGGGTTCGACCGGGGCACGACGGTTGCATTCCGCCGCGCATGGGCATCGCAACCCTCGCGCGTGGCACGCTGTCCCGGCTCGGCGTCCGACCCGCGCCGCTGTCGGTCGGCTTCGAGATCACCCACCACTGCAACCTCGACTGCGGCTACTGCGATCGGCACACGCCCGCGCCGGCGGAGATGACCCGCGACCAGATCCTGGCCGCGCTGGGCGGGCTCGCGGATCTGGGCATGCGTCACGTCTCGCTCGACGGCGGCGAGCCCCTCGCCCACAAGCACGTCGACGAGGTCGCCGCGTTCCTGGCGCAGCGGCGCGTGCGCATCTACATGAACACCAACGGCATCCTGGTCCCGCGCAAGCTCGCGGTGGTGCGCCTGATGTCGAAGGTGAAGATCAGCCTGGACGGGCCGCCGGAGGTGCACGACGCGATGCGCGGCGCGGGCTCGTGGCAGAAGGCCGTCAACGGCGCGGTCGTGGTGCGGCACTCGGGCGTCCCGCTCGAGCTCACGTGCGTGGTCGCGCGGCACAACGTCGACGCCCTCGACGAGCTGGTCGCGCTCGCGGACAAGCACGACTTCCGCGTCGTGTTCCAGCCCGCGCGCCCGAGCCTGGTCGCGGACGCCCACGACGGCCCGGCGTTCCAGGCGGACGCCGCCCGCGTGCGCGCGGCCTTCGCGCGGCTCGAACAGCAGAAGTTCGACGGCAGCGGCGCTGTCGCGAATAGCTGGGCGAGCCTGCGCCACTTCCGCAACTTCCCGAAGGAGACGCCGGTGCCGTGCGCCGCGGGCTGGATCAACGCCACCCTCGATCCGGAGGGCAACCTGTTCGCGTGCGGCCAGACGCCGCGGCGCGATCGCTCGCACAACGTCGTCGCGGTCGGCGCGCGGGCGGCGTTCGAGAACCTGGCACGCGAGGGCTGCGGCCAGTGCTGGTGCGCCCGCGTGGTCGAGGAGAACATCGCGTGGGGCGGCCGCTTCCATCACATGCTGCCGCCGCTCTCGCTGCCGGACAGCCCGGCGCGCCCGCCGCCGCCCCCGCCGCGACGCCTGCCGGTGATCGCCTGATGCGCGTCGCCATCGACTGCCGCTACGTGCGCGAGCGTCCGAGCGGCATCGGCGCGTACGTCCAGGCGCTCGTGGATCGCGTCCCGTCGCTGGCGCGCCGCGATCGCTTCGATCTGTGGGTCGATCCGCGAGCGCGGCGCCCGCTGTCCACGTCGCTCAACGTGCGCGAGCACGTGGTCCGCGCGCCCCCAAACGGCCTCCGCACGCTCACGGCGCCGGCGCGCCTCGCCGACCTCGGCGGCACCGACGTGCTCCACGCGCCGTTCAACATCCTGGGTCGCGGCGTCCCGTGCGCGACCGTGGTCACGGTCCACGATCTGATGTGGCTCGACGCGCCAGCGCTGGCCGAGAACCCGTCCGCGCTCACGCCGCTGAAGGCGGCGTTCTACCGCGACGGCATCCTGCGCGCGCTCCGCGAGGCCACGCGACTGGTGGCGATCTCGCGCGCCACGGCCGACGCCATCGGCTGCTACGCGCCGGAAGCACGCGACAAGACCGAGGTGATCCCGCATGGGATCGAGAGCTGTTTCGTTCCGCCGGCGGATCGCGAAGCGGCCGACCACGACGCGCGCGCGCTGCTCGGCATCGACGGCCCGTACCTGCTGGTGGTCGGACAGAACACGCCGAGCAAGAACCACGACGCGGTCCGCGCGGCGTTCGTCGCGGCGGATCTCGACCCGCGCGTGCGCCTGGTGATGCTGCAGCGCCTGTACCGTCGCGAGCACGCCGATCCGCGCGTCGTCTACCCGGAGCGGCTGGCCCACGGCGAGCTGCTTCGCGTGCTGCAGGGCGCGACCGCGCTGGTCCAGTTCTCGCGCTACGAGGGCTTCGGCATGCCGGCGCTCGAGGCGCTCGCGTGCGGCACGCCGGTCGTCGCCAGTGACATCGCGCCGCTGGTGGAGGTGCTGGGCGGCGCGGCGGTCCACGTGCCGCTGCGCGTGCCGGCTCTGTCCCGCGCCCTCGAGCGCGTCGTGCGCGACGCCGCGCTGCGCGCCGATCTGTCCGCGCGCGGCGTCGAGCGCGCCCGCGCGTTCTCGTGGGACCGCTGCGCCGCCGCGCACCTCGAGCTCTACCGGGATGCGGTTCGGCGAAAAAGCGCGCGGCGTGATCACATAATCCGTCGCGGCGAGCGCCACTCACCTCTGGCGCCGACTCTGGATGCCGGGCGCGCTCGAGCGGCTTCGGCACCGCGCGTGCCGCTGCACGCGCTGCGGCGCCGAGCCCCAGCTGTATCGGGATTCCACGTCGCCGGGCAACCGGCTTCATCGCGGCCCGGGGCGGGGCGGCGCGCGAGACGCACGACATGTTGCGCGGAGCCCAGATGAGAGCGCGCGGCACGCGCTCGACAAGCGCGCGAGCGCGCCGGCACGGAGCTGGCGGGAGCGATGTGTTCGATTGCATCTGCCGGAACCTGATCCTCGGCGACCGCTTCGCCGACGCGGTCGACGCCATCGGCGCGGAGTTGGGCGGCGTCCCGCTCGCCGGCTTCGAGACTACGGCGAGATGCCTTGGCGGCCGGCGACATGTCGGGGTTCCACAACACCACCACGGTGGTGCTCGCCGTCCCTCGGTAGCTGGCTTCATCGCGGCGTCCGGGCGGGGCGGCACGCGACACGCACGACATGCACGACATGCACGAATCCACCCCACCCGGCCCCGCCACGTTCAGCGAGCGCGAGCTCGCTTCGCACCTGGCCTCCGCCCTGGGCGGGGTCAAGGCCCTGGAGCTGGTCCGGACCACCGCGACCAAGCTGAAGCTCCCGCGCGGTCGGATGTCGCTGGAACAGGCCCTGAGCGTGCTGGACGCGATCGCCGATGAGCCGGGACTTGTCGGCATCACCGCACGCTTCGTCAAGTCACGCTTGATCCTCGGGTAGTGCCACGCAGGCGGGGATTGACGCCCGGACGGCGCGCCGATTCCCTCCGCGCCATGGAACACACGCACTCGATCCCGATCCTGACCACCTTCGACGCGCCGCCGGGCACGGTGATCGAACGCATCGTCGGCCCGTGCTGGGGCGTGACGGTGCGCTCGCGCAGCGTGGTGGGCACGGCCTGCGCCGGCTGCCAGCAGATCTTCGGCGGCGAGATCTCGGCGCTCACGCAGCTCGCCACCGAGTCGCGCAACGAGGCCATGCACCGCCTCGAGCTGCACGCCGTCAGGCAGGGCGCCAACTGCGTGCTCGGGATGCGCTTCGACTCCGGCGAGCTGATGCAGAACACGAACGAGATCGTCGCCTACGGCACGGCCGCCGTACTCAAGCCGGTATGAGCAGCGTCCGCCCGCCGCGACGCGTGCTGCGTCGCATCGATCGGCTGTCGCGCGCCGCGCATCGTTTCCATCGCTTCGCGCATCACCCGCTGTGCGGCGCGTACCAGCGACGAGGTGGTGCGCGTCGGCAAGCGCACGCGCCTGTGCCGCGGCTGCACGCTGGCCGCGCTGGGCGCGGTCGCCGGCGGCGCGCTCGGGCTCGCGCTCGCGCCCGCGCTGTTGCCGGCGATCGCGGCCGGGCTCGCCGGCGTCGCGCTGCTGCCGCTGCGGCGCGGGAACAAGTGGCGATCGCGCTTCGCGCCGGCAGCGGCGCTCGCGTTCGCGGCGACCGGCGGGCTCGTGCTCGCGGCGACGGCGGCCGTGCTCGTGCTGGCGCTGGTGTCGGCGTACCGTCGCCGCGGCCCGGACCGCACGCCGTGCGTGACCTGCCCCGAGCGCGCCGCCGCGCCGTGCAGCGGGTTTTCGCCGATCATCCGCCGGGAACGCGCTTTCCAACGGCGCGTGCGGAGCTTACTGGTAGTTCCATGACGCGTAGTCCCATGACGCGAGCCATCCGCATCCAACAGACCGGCGGCCCCGAGGTGCTCCGGTTCGAGGACGTCACCCTCCCCGCGCCCGCGCCGGGCGAGGCGCGGGTCAGGCACACCGCCATCGGCCTGAACTTCATCGACGTGTATCACCGCAGCGGTGTGTACGGCGTGAGCCTGCCGTCGGGCGTCGGCACCGAGGCCGCGGGCGTCGTCGAAGCCGTCGGAGCCGGCGTGACCGAGGTGAAGGCCGGCGACCGCGTCGCGTACGCCTCCGGCGGGCTCGGCGCGTACGCCGAGGCGCGCAACATCGCCGCCGCGCGGCTGATCCCCCTTCCGGACGACATCGACGACGAGCGCGCCGCGGCGATGATGCTCAAGGGCATGACGGTGGAGTACCTGATCCGGCGCACCTTCCCGCTGAAGGCGGGGCAGACCGTGCTGTGGCACGCGGCGGCGGGCGGCGTGGGCCTGATCGCCTGCCAGTGGCTCGCGCACCTGGGCGTGACGATGATCGGCACCGCCGGCTCCGACGACAAGGCGGAGCTCGCCCGCGCCCACGGCGCCGCGCACTGCATCGTCTACACGCGCGAGGACTTCGTCGCGCGCGTGCGCGAGCTCACCGGCGGAACAGGCGTGCCGGTCGTGTTCGACTCGGTGGGCCGCGCCACGTTCATGCAGTCGCTCGACTGCCTGCAGCCGCGCGGCATGTACGTCGGCTTCGGCAACGCTTCGGGCAAGCCGGATCCCTTCGACATGGGCATCCTGGCGCAGAAGGGCTCGCTCTACCTCACGCGCCCGACGCTCTTCACGTACACCGCGGCGCGCGACGACTTGCTGGCGAGCGCGCAGGCGCTGTTCGACGTGGTGCGCAGCGGCGCCGTCAAGATCCAGATCGGCCAGCGCTGGGCGCTCGGCGACGTCGCCGACGCGCACCGCGCGCTGGAGTCGCGCAAGACCACGGGCTCCACCATCTTGTTGCCCTGATGCAGACCCGCTCGCGCAGCGTCGCCGTCCTGCTCTTCGACGAGGTCGAGCTGCTCGACGTCGCCGGACCGCTCGAGGTGCTGAGCGTCGCCGGGCGCGTGTGGAACTGGCGCCCGTTCAAGGTGTGGACGCTCGCGACGCGCGCCGGCAACATCGAAACGCGCAGTCAGCTGTGCATCCAGGCCGCGCACGCCCTCGACGAGCTGCCCGCGCCGGAGCTCGTGGTCGTCCCCGGCGGTTACGGCGCTCGAAGAGCGCTCGACGACGCGCTTGTGGTGGATTGGCTGCGCGGCGCGGGACAGAGCGCGGAGCTCGTGGTCGGCGTGGGCAGCGGCGTGCTGCTGCTCGCCAAGGCCGGCCTGGTCGACGGCGCCGACGTCGCGCTGCCGCGCGACGCGATCCCGCTCCTCGGGGAGCTCGCGCCCACGGCGCGCGCGCTCCCCGACGCGCGCACGGCCTCGAGCGGTCGCGTGCTGACAGCCGCCGGAAGCGCCGCCGGCATCGACGTCGCGCTCGCGGCGGTCGCGCGCCTGCTCGGCGCGAAGCTCGCCCTCGGCGTCGCGACGCAGCTCGGCCACGCTTGGCACCCGGACGCCGGCGCGCCCGAGCCGCTCCGCGTCGAGATCGTGACGAAGAAGGACTGAAGAGCGCGAGCAAACATTGCTCACGCGCGAAGCGAGCGGAGCGAGCCCGCCGCAGGCGGCGGGGGGAGCAGTTGCGAAGCAAGCTGCGGGGGGCAAAGGCCCCCCGGCCCGAGAGCGTGAGCAACTCTCACCGCGAAGCGAGCGAAGCGGAGCCCGCCGCAGGCGGCGGGGGGAGCAGTTGCGAAGCAAGCTGCGGGGGGCAAAGGCCCCCCGAGGACCGAGCGGAGCGAGCCCGCCGCAGGCGGCGGGGGGAGCAGTTGCGAAGCAAGCTGCGGGGGGCAAAGGTGCCGCCGTCGACGCGCGTCGTGGCCCCCCGATCTGTCGCGCCGGCAGCGTCGTACATTCGAGGATTCCGTGGCGGGGCGCACACGCCCATCACGCCGCCTGGCTCCCCGCCGAGAGCACCCCGAGCGCGCCGCGCAGCAGCGCTTCGACTCCGGCGCCGACGCCCACGTGGGCACGCGCCTGCTCGATCGCACCCCGCGCCTCCCGCTCCTTGAAACCAAGCTTGCGGAGCGCCATGAACACCCGCGCCGCGGTGTCGGCCACCTGCACCGAACCGACGCGCCCATAGGGCGATCCGTCGGCGTGCCGGAAGGTGAAGCCCACGTGGGCGTCGCCCTCGACGAGGAGCCGTCCGCGATGGTGCAACCGATGATGCGCCGAGCACAGCGTCACCATCCGCGCCGGGTCGTGCGCGCCCCCCTCGGCGCGCGGATCGACGTGGTGAAGATCGACGAACACCGCGTTCTTGCAGCCAGGCACCGCGCAGCAGCCGCCATCGCGACGCATCACCTCGCGGCGCGTCGCCGGCGGGACGGTCTGCGTCGCCCGGCCACCAGCGTCGATGCGCTGCGCGTCGCACGCCGCCATCTCGGCGATCGCCGGCTCGACGGCGATCGCCTCGCCCTTGCCCTGCTGGGTGGCGTGCTCGCAGCGCTCGCACACGGTCATCGCGATCTGGTAGCTCGCGCGGCCGGCGTCGCCGGGCCCGCCGAGCACGGCGCGCGCCATGAGCAACAGCGCCGCGTCGTCGTCGAGCGGCTCGTCCGAGTCGCGCCGCAGCATCATCAGCGCTTCCCGCACGGTCGCCAGGGTGTCGGCCGAGACGTCGAAGCGCAGCACGTGACGCCGCGCTTCGTCGCGCGCCGGGTCCGAAGGGCGATCGCCAGGACGGCGACCGCTCACCAGCCGCTCGAGCTCGCGCACGGTGCGCCCCTCCGCCGCCGCGACCCACTCGCGCTCGGTCGCCGGCGTCGCGACCCGGGTGAGCTCCCGCAGCGCCGACCACGACAGCTCGCTCGCCGCCAGCTCCGGCAACTCCTCGAGCGCCGCCGCGACGCGCAGCTTGTCGTCGGTATTACGCGGCCCATAGCCGAGCACGCGCTCGACGTACTCGGCAAAGGTCGCAAAACCGAGCCGCCGGTGCACGCCGGCCCGCTGGGCTGCGAGCAACCACTGCCCCTCGTCGCGATCGAGCCAGCCGTCTACTCGCTTCGCTCGCTCGGCTCGGCAATCCGCAGCAGCTCCGCGTGCGCGCGCCGCCAGTCGGAGATATTCCCACTCATATTTCTCTCCCTCCTGCTTCCGCTCTACCACGAGGTTTTTCGAGCCCCGGAGCCGCGCACAGCCGCGCGATCGCGCCATCGATCACGCTTCGAGTCGCTCCGCCGCTGCAAACGCGACACGCGGCGCGACAGACGCCCGCGCGGGTCATCGCGAGCGCCATCGGCGATCGAACGCCGGCGGCGCCGCAGATCGCGTCAAACACTTTCTTCGCGCGAGCGTCGATTTTCCGGGATCCGCTCGGCGCGCGGGCCCCAGTCGAAGCGCAGCGCCGACCACGAACAGCTCGCCTCATATTGCCACTCCTGTCTTCCCTCCTCGAGCTTCCGCCCTACGTCGCTCCGCCGCTGCGAACGCGACACGCGGCGCGACAAGCCGCCCACGTGGGCCATCGCGAGCGCGATCGGCGACCGGCAGCGCCGCAGATCGCGTCAAACATTTTCGACGCGCCATCCTCGATCTTCTTCGGAATCCGCGCGACGTACTCGGCGAACGTCGCGCAGCAACTCCGCATGCACGCGCCGCCGGTCGGAGATGTTCCGCCTCCGCTCACCACGAGGCTTTTCGACGCCCGAAGCGGCGCGCATCCGCGTTCGAGTCGTTCCGCCGCTGCGAACGCGACACGCCGCCCACGTGGGCCGTCGCAAGCGCGACCGGTGTTTCGAAACGCGGCGTTGCCGGAGATCGTGTCAAGCGCGTTCTTCGAGCGCGTGTCGACTTTCCGGCGACCCAAGTGATCGATCGCGCGTCACTTTCCGGTCGTCCTCCGGCCCGACTTCCGAGCGCCCCCCCAAGACAACCGAGCCCGCGCATGCCTGTAAACAGCGGGGTTCCGCGCCGGCCCGGCAATCCCTCCCGGGACGAACGTCGGGCTCGTCGCCGGCCGGCATCGCGCCGGTGTACGCTGCGGGCGGAAGCGAGGAATTCATGTTCGTGCGAGCAGTAATTGCCCTGGTCGTCTCGTCGTGCGCCGTTGGATGCGGATCGGCGCCGGCTGCCCACACGCCCGCGACGTCCGGCGCCGCGGCCGCGCCGGACGACGGCTCGCCCGCGGCGCCCAGCGGCGGCGATTCCAGCGGCAGCGAGGCGAGCTCCGGCGCGGCCAGCGGCGGCGGCACGGCGGCGAGCGCCGGCCCGCGTCCGACCACGACCGCGCAGGCGCTCGAGAAGCGCGCGTTCAAGATGCAATTCGATCTGGAGTTGATGCGCGACGGCGCTCCCGCCGGGATGCAGAGCGGCAGCTGGTCGATCTCCGAGGAGCGCACGCTCGCCGCGCGGGCGGTCTCCGGCGACGCCATCACCAAGCTGGAGCTCATCTTCGGCCGTCGCGATGCGGCGCCCTTGCTCGGCCTCGAGCAGCCGAGCGTGACGGAGAACAAGACGTTCCTGGTCGAGGGGAGCGGCGCTACGCCGTCGGTGACGCGCGCGGGAAAGCCCGCTCCGGACGCCGAGCGCGACGCGGTGCTCTACGAATATGGTTGGGTCGGCGCGGCGAGCCCGCTGGTCGTGATGCTCCGCGGCGCCAAGCCCGGCGCCGTGCTGCATCCGCCGGTGGAGGCGCGCAAGGCGCTGCTCGGCGACGTGCCCGGGATCGACGAGCAGGCGATGGACGTGCAGGTCGTGTACAAGCGCACGCGCAGCGCCGGTCGCCCCGACGCCGAGCTCGCCGTCACGGCCAAGGGACCGCTGGTGAGCGGCGACATGACGTTCAACCTCGATCTCTCCGGGCCGGCTACGCTGGATCTCGCCACCGGTTGGGTCACCCAGCTGACGCTGTCCGGCAAGGTGAAGGCCAAGGGCAAGGTCAAGCACAAGAAGGGCAAGCTCGACGCGAGCGGCCACGGCAGCATGTCGATCACCCGCGCTGCGACCTTCCATTGACTCGATGCTGTAGCGTTCGCTTGACTATCGACGCCCGCCGCGGGGCGGAGTAGCCTCGGCGCATGACGCTCGAGGAGCTGGACCACGGGGAAAAGGTCGCGCTGGTGGCGCTTCTCGGGCTGATGGCGCGCCTCGACGGCAGCGCCTCGCGCGACGAGATCACGCTGCTGACGCGCGTGATTGCCGAGCTCGGCGAGGATGCCTACGAAGACGTGGCGGCGGACGCCGCGGCGCTCGACGACGACGCGATCAAGGCCGCCGCGACGCACATCACGCGTCCCGAGGCGCGTGCAGTGCTCTACGAGCTGCTCTACGACATGGCGATCAAGGAGTCGATCGTGGAGCGCGAGGCGGAGCTGCTCGACTGGCTCCGCGGCGAGTGGCAGCTGCCGGCCCGCGGCGCGGACGACGACTGATCAGTCGCCGTGGATCGACAAGGTCCACGTCGCTCCCGCATCGCAGGTGGTGCCCGCCGCTGCGCGCACCTCGATGGAGACCCAGCGCGTGTCGCTGGAGGCGTTCGGGATCGCGCCCTCGCCCCAGGTCGCGACGGCGGTGTCGGTCCCGGTCGTGTTCGTCGAGGATGCGGCGACGGTGTTGCACTCGATCTTGTCGGACGACGCGTTCACGTAGAGATACACATCGAAGTTTTCGCCGGCCGGCGACACCAGCGACGCCGTCAGGTTCTGCTTCTTGCCGCTCAAGCCCGAGTCGTCCTCGGTGACGCGCACCTGCACCCACTCCGGATCGGAGCCGGTGACCGTGATGGGCACGCTCGGTGTATCGCCGCTCACCGTGCCCACCTGCTTGGCCTGGGAGCACTGCGCGTTGAGGCATGGCCCGCCGGTGCTGCCGCCGGTGCCCGACGTGCCGCCGGTGCCCGACGTGCCGCCGGTGCCCGACGTGCCGCCGGTGCCCGACGTACCGCCGCTTCCCGACGCGCCCGCGCTTCCCGACGCGCCCGCACTTCCCGACGCGCCCGCGCTTCCCGACGCGCCCGCGCTTCCCGACGCGCCGCCGCTTCCCGACGTGCCGCCGGCGCCCGACGTGCCGCCGCTGCCCGACGTGCCGCCGCTGCCCGACGTGCCGCCGCTGCCGCCGGCGCCAGCGGGCCCGGCGCCGGCGCTACCGCCGGACGCGGGCGTGTAGCCCGTCGGATCGGGCTGGGTGCCGACGGCGCACGCCGTGACGCACGCCATCGCACCCAGCAGGACAGGCTTCGCGAACCGACGCATCGCGACAAGATATCACGAGATCACCCCGGGATACCGCGCCGGACCGGCAACATGACCCGGAAACAACCCGGACGACGGCGCGATCCCGAGATGCCGCGTCGCGATCTCCGCCAACAGGTCGCGGAAGTCCGTGGTCACGGCGAGATCGCGGCCCTGGTAGCGCGCGGACGGCGCCAGGCCCGGGAAACGTCCGTGCACGATGCGACCGCGGACCGGGCCGCCCATCACGAGGTAGGCGCTGCCGTGGCCGTGGTCGGTGCCGCCGCTGCCGTTCTCGGCGACGGTGCGCCCGAACTCGGTGAGCGTGAGCACGACCACGTCCCGCATGCGCTCGCCGAGATCGGCGCGGAACGCCGCGAGCCCGCTGCCCAGCTCGCCGAGCGCGCGCGCGAGTCGCGGCGTCTGGGCGACGTGCGTGTCCCACCCGCCGACGTCCACCCACGCGAGCTGCATGCCGAGATCGGCCTTCGCGAGGAAGGCGGCGGCGCGCAGCTGCTGGCCGAGCTTGCCGTCGGGGTAGCGTGCGCCATTCTCCGGCTGGTATCGCTCGGGATGCAGCGCGCGCACGACCGACACCGCCTCGAGCGCGCGACCGCCGGCGCGCCGCACGGGATCGACGTCGCTCCCGCCATACATCGCGGCGAAGCCGGCCTGTACGCGCGCCGGCCCACGCAAGCGGAAGCGCGCCGGATCGCCCACTGCGAGCGCCGGCGCCCTGCCGGCGAGCGCGCGCGGCACGCGATCCACAAGCGCCACGCCGCCGAACGTCGCCGGTGCGGCCGCGGCGATCAGGCGATTCGCCCAGCCGTCGGGCGTGGTCGCGACGTCGGGCGTACCGGTCTCCATGTAGTCCTGCGCCTGGAAGTGCGAGCGCGTCGCCGCCTGCGACCCCGCGGCGTGCACGACGCCGAGCTCACCTGCGTTCCACGCCGGCTTCAGCGGCGCGAGCGCGGGATGCAGCGCGAAGTGTCCGTCGAGATCGACGGGCTTGTCCACGGCGATGCCCGGTCGCGCGGCGCGGTAGTCCGGATCGCCGTGGGGCACCACCATCGACAACCCGTCGACGGCGCCGCGCTGGAACACCACGACCAGCAGGCGCCGGCGCGCGGGCGCGGCGCGGGCGACGCCGGCAAACGCGAGCGTGCCGAGCACGCCCAGCGCGATGAAGTCGCGTCGAGTCACTGGCATTGGAACTCCGGGCTGCCGAGGGCCAGTGCAACGGCGAGCTGCCGCGCGCGCCCGGCGTCGCGCACGCCGCCGACCTGTTCGCGGATCGCCGCGAGCGTGCGATCGCTGCCGCGACCTCCGAGCAAGGAGTCGTCGACGGACTTGACCAACGCATCCGGGTTGCTGGATGCCGGTACGGCGCGGGACAGATCGGTCCGCACGCCCGGCAGTCGACCACTCGCGAGCGCGGTGGCAAAGCTCATGCGCGCGAGCAGCGCGCTCGCGCCGGACCATGCATCGGCGCGGTCGGGATAGCCGGTGGGCACCGGGTCGAGCAGCAGCGGCTCGCCGAGTGCGGCGCTCGCCCGCGCGAGACCGAGCGAGCCGTCTGGTGCGCCGCCGACGGCGCGCACCGCGCTCACCAGGAGCTCGAGCGGCGACTTCAGCTTGTTGTCCCGGTGCTGCCAGAACCCGGACGACGCGGCGATGGTGCGGATCATGGCGCGCACGTCGCCGCCGGTGCGGACGTAGCTCGCGGCCACGCGGTCGACGCACGCCGGCGGCGCGTCGTCGGCGACGAAGCGCTCGCACAGCGCCCGCGCGACGTGGCGCGCCGTCGCGGGACTCGCTGCGAGCATGTGGAGCAACGCGTCGCCCTCGTCCGCGCCGTGCCCGGCCGGGAACGTGCGCCCCATCACGACCTTCTCGCCCACGTCGTGGAGGCGCGGGCGGAACACGAACGCCGGCGCGCCCTGCGCCGGGCGCACGATGCTCCAGCCGGTGAGGATCCGCGCCACGGCGATCACGTCGGCTTGCGTGTAGCCACCGTCGGCGCCCAGCGTGTGGAGCTCGAGCAACTCCCGGGCGTAGTTCTCGTTCAGACCGCGCTTCGACGTGCTGCGGACGTTGTCGAGATAGACGAGCATCGCCGGGTGGTGCGCGCTCGCGACCAGCAGATCCTCGAAGCGCCCGAGGGCGTGCGGACGGATCGCGCGCTCCACGTAGTCCGCGGCCAGCACGCGCACCGGCCCCTTGAGCGCGAACACGTTGAAGTGGTTCGTCCAGACGTCGACCATCACCTCCTCGAGCTGGCGGTCGCTGGCGACGTGGCGGCTGATCTCGGCCATCATCTCCGTGCCGAGTAGCTTGCGGACGCTCACGTTCTTGAAGCGCGCCTTCATCGACGCGTCGTCGTCGAGATCGCGCTTCGCGAAGATGTCGAGCAGCTCGAGCGGCGGCGAGAGCGCGTCGCGGTACGGCGCGAGTGCGGCCTGGGCGGCGGGGTCCGGACCGCTGGAGGGCGCGAGCTGCCCCTCGACCCAGGCGCGCGCGCCCATCTGCTGCACGCGTGCCCGATCGCCCGGGCGCGGTCCGAACGCGAAGCGATCGAGCAGGTGCGCCGCGGCGGCGCGGTCCGTCACCGCTGGATAGCCGTCCGCTGGTACTGGTACCGCGGGTACCGCCGGCGCGCGCCCCGCCGCGGGCCGGGGTGTGGCCGGGCGCGCCGGCGATCCGGCGCAAGCGACGGGAATCGCGAGCGTTGCGAGCAGGCCAAGGGCGCGGTGGAAGGCGTCCATCGCCGCTCCATGCCGGAGCGGCCGGCAGCGTTAAACCAGCATGCGCTCGCCGAGCCGCGCCGCGGCGTCGGACGACACCAGGCGCGCCACCAGCGCGAGCGCGAACTCCATGGCGGTTCCCGCGCCACGGCTCGTGACCAGCGTGCCGTCCTCGACCACGCGTTCTTCCACGTACACAGCGCTCGGCAGCTCGAAGCCGGGGAAGCTCGTCGCCCGACGCCCCGCGATCACGCCGGCCGCCTCGAGCACGATCGGCGCGGCGCAGATCGCGGCCACGATCTTGCCTTTCGCAGCGAAGCTCTTGACCAGCGCCAGCACGCGCGAGCTGTCCAGCAGGCGCTGCGCGCCGGGCATGCCACCGGGCAGCACGATGGCGTCGAAGTCGTCCGGCGACAGATGATCGAGCGGTTGATCGGGCACGATGGTGATGGCGTGCGCGCCGCGGACGGGCCCGCTCTCGAGCCCGGCGACCAGCACATCCACGTCGGCGCGCCGCAAGACGTCGATGATCGTCGCCGCCTCGATCTCCTCGAAACCGGCAGCCAGGATCACAAGCGCGCGGGACATGTCTCCACGATAGCCACCTGGCTGGGAACGCGCTAGCGATGTCGGGCCATGACCGACTTGCCCGGACGCTTCCTGACCGCCGAGTGGCGTTGGCTCTTGATGCTCAACTACGAGGTGGATCCGGCGCTGCTCGCGCCGCTGGTGCCCGCGGGCACGGAGCTCGACGCTTGGGGTGGCAAGACCGTCGTGAGCATGGTGGGGTTCCGGTTCCTGAAGACGCGCGTGCTCGGCATGCCGATCCCGCTGCACCGCGACTTCGACGAGGTGAACCTGCGCTTCTACGTGCGCCGCGATCACCCCGACGGCCCGCGCCGCGGCGTGGTCTTCGTCAAGGAGCTGGTGCCGCGCTTCGCCATCGCGTGGGTCGCGCGCAACGTGTACAACGAGCGCTATCAAGCGCTGCCCATGCGCCACGACGTGGAGATGCCCGGCGGCCACGCGACCTACGAGTGGCGGGTCGGGGACCGCTGGAATCGCATGACCGCCTCCGCCGCGGGCGACGCCGTCACGCCCGCACCCGGGGACGAAGCGGAGTTCATCACCGAGCACTACTGGGGCTACGCCGCGCAGCGCGACGGCTCGACCAAGGAGTACCGCGTCGAGCACCCGCAGTGGCGCGTCTGGCCGGCCACGGGCGCCGCGCTCGACGTGTCCGCCGTCGAGCTGTACGGCGCGGGCTTCGACGCGGCCCTGTCCGGAACGCCCAGCTCCGCGTTCATCGCCGAGGGCTCGGAAGTGACGGTGCGCAAGGGCGTCGCCCTGCCGCCCGCGCGTTGACGGCCGGGAGCGCGTGCCGCCGTCGCTTTCGCGCTATCCTGCCGCGATGACGCGTGGATTCTGCATGCTGGCCGCCCTCGGCGCGGCGCTGTCGGGCGCCTGCGTCGCGCCGCCGACGCGCGCCGCGACGCCGCCACCGCCCGAGCCGGCGGCGCCGCCTCCGCCGCCCCCGCTCGCATCGCCCGCGGCGGCCGACGCCGGCGTCGCGACCGCGCCGGCTCCCCTACCCGATCCGCCGGGCCCGCTGTTGCCCGCCATTCTTGCCGACTCGGTGAACCGCTTTGCCGGCGATCTCTACGGCACGCTCGCCGCGCAGAAGGGCAACCTGTTCTGCTCGCCGCTCGGCATCTCCGTCGCGCTCACCATGGCGTCCGCCGGTGCGCGCGGAAAGACCGCCGACGAGATGGCGAAGGTGCTGCACCTGGACCCGAAGGCGATTGACGCGCACGCGGCGTACAAGCAGCTGCTCGCCCGGCTCCAGTCCAAGCCGAAGGACGGCGCGCCGGAGCTCGCCGTGGCGAACCGGCTGTGGGCCGACAACAGCGCCAAGCTCGCGCCCGCCTTCGTGGCGCTCACGCAGAACGACTACGGCGCCGCCGTCGCGCCGCTCGATTTCCGTGGCGCGCCGGAGCCTGCGCGCCAGACCATCAACCAGTGGGTCTCCGATCGCACGCACCAGCGCATCGATCAGCTGCTGTCCGCCGGCAGCATCGACGCGAGCACACGGCTGGTGCTGACCAACGCGATCTACATGAAGGCGCGCTGGGCCAACCCCTTCTCCCACACCGCGACCAGGGACGAGACGTTCTACGTCGGCGGCGTCAAGGGCCGGAAGGTTCCGATGATGCATCTGGGCGGCCCCGGCCAGTATGCCGAGATCCCGGGCGCCGCGATCGTCGAGCTGCCGTACACGGCAAGCCAGACGGGCGCGCGGCTCTCGATGCGGGTCGTCCTGCCGACGACGCGCACCGGCCTTGCCGCGGTCGAGCGCACGCTGGCAAAGCAAGGGCTCGGCGCGTTCACCGGCGCGCTCGCGACGCGGAACGTGACGCTCTCGCTGCCGCGGTTCCGCGCCAAGCTCGCGTTCGCGTTGAAGCCCGCGCTCGAGAAGCTGGGCATGACCACGGCGTTCAGCGACGCCGCGGACTTCAGCGGAATCGCGGAGCCGTCGCTCCAGATCTCCGACGTGTTCCACCAGGCGTTCGTCGCCACCGACGAGGACGGCACGGAAGCCGCCGCCGCGACGGCCGTGGTGATGCGCGCCACCAGCGCGCTCATCGCACCGCACGTCGAGTTCCGCGCCGATCATCCGTTCCTGGTCCTGATCCGCGACGCGAGCTCCGGGGTGGTGCTGTTCGTCGGCCGCATCACCGATCCCGGCACCTGACGCTTCCGGCGCGAAACCCGGCGTTTCGCGCCAGCGCGGCGTGGCGTATCCTCGCCGGTGAAATGCGCCGACACGCGATCCGTCGTCACCCGGCCACGCTGGCGCTGGCTTGCGCGCTGGCCGCGTGCAGCGCGGCCAGCGGCAGCGGCGGCGCCGCGCACGACGCCGGCGGCGGCGACGGCACGGCAGGAACGGCAGCCAGCGGCGGGGCGAGCGGAAGCGGCGGGGCGAGCGCGAGCGGCGGCACGAGCGCAAGCGGCGGGGCGTCGGGCAGCTCCGGTGCAAGCGGGAGCGGTGGGGCGTCGGGCACGACGGACGCGGGCTCCGACGCGCCGCCGGCCGACGGCGCGTGTGCGCCCGTGGTCGCCGCGCCGGACGCGGATCCGTGGTCGATGCGCCCGGCGGCGGCGGGCTTCGGTGGGATCCACACGGCAACGTCGAGCGGGCACACCGACGTCTTCCTGTCGAGTCCGACGGACCTGATCCGCATCGGTGCGCGGCTCGATTGGGGCGGGACGGTGGTGTTCTTCGGGCTCACGGGCAACGCGGGCTCGAACGTGATCGACGCGAACGACACCGGGCGCGAGCTGCAGGTCGCGCTCTACGATCCGTCGCGCGCGCACCAACCGTGCGCCGCGACGGCATCGTGCGTCAGCGCGCCGGCGTCGTGCGGCAACTCGATCACCTACCTGGGTTGGGATCCGGTGCAGGGCGGCGACGAGTGCGGCCACGGCGCGCCGGTGCTCTCCCACGGCCAAGCGGGCGACGCGCTCGAGGTCGTGGTGCAGCCGCTGCAGTGGAACCCGGACTGGGACAAGCCGGACTGTTCGCAGACGAGCTGCGGCGCGTCCGGCGCCCCCGTGAACGTCCAGTACAAGCTCCAGTTCCGCTTCCTGACCGAGCACGTGGTCGAAGTCGCCACCGAGGTGATCAGCCAGGAGACGTTCGATCATCCCGTCACCGGACAGGAGTGGCCCACGCTGTACGTCGCGCACGGCTCTCCGGGGCCGGATTCTGCCGCTGCTGCTCGACGCCGCCGGGCAGACCGTGACCCTCGACCAGCCCGGCAACAACGGCTTCTTCTACGGCAACTTCACGTCGACGCGTCCGTGGGTGTCGTGGCAGGACTCGAATCAAGACTACGGCGTCGGGCTCGCGATGGACCAGGGCACTACCGCGTTCCAGGGCTGGCGCGGCGACGGCTCCAGCGCGCCGTACTTCCACAACGTCCGCGCGCAGGTCGCGTTCGGCATCAACGCGGGCAGCACCGTGCACGGCATCGCGTATCTCGCCCTCGGCTCGTTCGCCACGGTCAAGAGCGAGCTCGAAGGCGCGCTGAAGCGCCGCGGGCCGTTCGGCGTGGTCGACGAGCCCGCGGCGGGCGCTCCGCTGGGCTACACGCCGGGCCAGAGCGTCACCGTGCGCGGCTGGGCGCTCGACAACGACGCGCTCGACAGCGTGACCGTGGAGATCGACGACGCGGTCGTCGCGACGATTCCGGTGCAGGGCAGCCGTCCGGACGTGTGCGCCGTGTATCCGGCCTACCCGTCGTGCCCCGACGTCGGCTACCAGGCCACGGTGAGCACCGCCGGGCTCGACGCCTGCGATCACCTGCTGCGCGTGAGCGCCACCGACAAGGACGGCAACACGCAGGTGCTCGGCGAGCGCGTCCTCTCGCCGCAGTAGCGGCGCGTGCTACGGGGCAGTGTCGGTGCCGGAGTCCGGCGCCTCCGGCTCTCCCGGCTTGCACGTCACCACCGACAAATCCATCGCCAGGCCGCGCGGCTCGGCGAGCAGGATCTTGCCGGCCAGCATCGCGAGCGGCTCGGCGCGACGTAGCAACGGCTCGGTCGCCAGGCGATCGGTCACGCGGCCGTCGGCACCCAGGGCGGCGAGCCGCGTCGCGTCGCTGACGCCGGCGAGCGCGAGCCACGCCGCCTGCCCGGCCGTCTTCGGCGCGTCGCGATCCACGATCAGCGACGGCACGCCGGCGCCGACCTTCTCGTCGTCGATGACCGACGCGTCCACCGAGCCGCCGGGTTTCACGTGGGCGATGCGCACGATACGGCCCTCCACCCCCGGCGACGCCTCGTCGTCGCGCCAGGCGAGCAGCGCCCCGCCGTCGGGCGCCGGCGCGAGATCGAAGACCAGCACGTGCGACGCCTTGCCGGTCACCGCCGTGGGGCTCGCCGTGGCCACGCCGTTGTCGTCGAGCGGCACGAGCGAGAGCGATCGGTTGCCGAGCTCCACGACCGGCTCCGGCGCGCCCGCGTCGCTCTTGCCGGCGGCGGCGCTGTGGCTGATCCACGCGAGCCAGAAGCCACCGGGACGGGCCACGACCCGCGGCGCCTCCGCGTCGTCGTCCTTCGGCGACACGGTCTTGGCGTGCGTGGCGTTCGAGATGTCGCCCGGCGCGAAGCTGGTAGCGCGGATCACGCTGTGCTTCGCGCTCTTGTCCCACTCGTCCCACACCATCACGCCGCGCTTGGCGCCGAGCTCGATGCCGAAGACCTGGGACTCGTCGTGGCCTTGCGAGAACTCCGCGCCCCACTTCACGTCCGGCTTGTCCGGCGACGGCTCGACGGACACCAGGCGAAGCGTGCTGCCACCGGCGTCGTTGCCCGGCAGGCCGACGATCACGTGGCCGTCGCGTGCGACCAGGCGGGGCGGATCGACGTCCCCGAAGACCTTGCCGAGATCGACGATGCGGCCGCTGCCGCCGTCGGCACCGACCAGCGCGATGACGGCGCTCGTCGCGCCCTTCTGCGAGCGCAGCGCGGATACGGCGAAGCCGCCGTCGTAGCCGACCGCCGAACCGACATCGACGGCGAAGGGCAGCGCGATGTCGTCACCGCCGTCCTCGTCGGAGGGCGTGCGCGATCCCGGATCGCCGATGGTGAACGACGCACCGGGCGCAGCGGCGCGGCAGCGCGGTGCAGCTCTCGCCGGCGGGACCGACGCGCTCGCCGACGGCGCCTGCTCCGCAGCTGGTGCGTGCTTCTTGCAGCCCGCGCCGAGCACGGCGACCACGGCCAGCAGCAGACCCGGTCGGTACGCCATCGACGGGTTCTAGCGACGCGCCGCCGGGCTCGCAACCTGCTAGGGTCCCCCGGACCATGGCGGAGCTGTCGATCATCGTTCCCGGACCCGAGATCGTCGATCGCGTCCGCGCGGCCCTCGGCGATCGGGACGCCGAGATCGTGCCGGTTGCCGCCGGCTTCGCGGCGCTCAAGGCCGCGCTCGGCGGCGCCGGCGCGCCGATCGCCGTCGTGCTCGCCGACGCACAGGATCCGCCGGAGCTGGTCCCGCTCCTGGTGGACAAGCTCGCCGCCTCGCCGGACGTCGACGCCGTGCTCGCGGCGCGTCCGCGCGGCGCGTGGCGCGCGCGCCTGGCAAACGCCGTCGCCACGCGCGCGCCGATCCGCGGCGCGAACGGCACGTGCGCCATGCGCCGCCCGCTAGCCGAGCGCGTATCGCGCGTCCGCCTCGCGCGCGCCGATCTGCCGGCGCTCCTCGCGCGTCTCGGGTCGCGCACCACGGTGCTCCAAGACGCGCGCGTCGGCCAGCCCACGGCGCGGCCGTCCCTGTCGCTGAGCGGCGCGCTCGTGCAATGGCTGGTGCTCGCGGCGGTGCTACTCTACGCGCTCGCCGGCGTCTCGTTCGCGGTGCTTCCGTCCGGCGCGGCGCGCGTGGTCAACGACGTCATGCTCGTGTTCTGCGCGGTCGCGCTGATAGCCGGGCTCGTCGTGCACGTCCGTGTGCTCGGCGCGTTGCGCGAACGCACCGGAAGCGGCGACTAGCGTCGGCGTCGAATGACGCCCGGCCCGCGCGCTGGCTGGCGCGTCAGGAGCAGCCACTGCGCGGCCGCCTGCCGGGCAGCGCTCAGGACCGCTGCGCGAGGAGCGCGCGCAGCGCGGTGGCGAGCTTGGAGATCTCGGCCGGCTTCGCGACGAACTTGGTCCGGCCATCCTCCAGCTCCGGGAGCAAATCAGGGCCTGGCCGCTCGCCGGACAAGTAGATCACCGGCAGCTCCGGGCGCAGGCGCCGCACCTCGCGGGCAAGCCATGAACCTCGCTCGTCGGGCAGATTGAGATCGGTCACCAGTACGGCGATCGATTCCGGGCGCCGACGAAACAGCTCGAGCGCTTCGGCGGCCGACGCGACGGGAAGCGCGCGGAACCCCTGCTCCCAAAGCAGTTCCTTGTACGCAACAAGCGCACGGGGATCGTCGTCGACGAAGAGAACCGTCGGAGCGCTTCCGGCATCCTCGACCAACACCTCGTGCGCCAGCTCGAGCAGGTCTCGAGCCACGAACGGCTTCGCCAGGAACGGGACGCCTTCGGGCAGCGCGATCCCTTCCGGCGCGGAACCCGACATCACCAGCGCGCGCAGCCCCGGCACGATCGTCTGCGCGACGCCCACCAGCCGGCTTCCGTTCATGCCGGGCAAGTTGAAATCCGTTACCAGAAGCTGCACATGACTATCCGAGCGCAGCTTGGCCAGCGCCTGTTCCGCGCTGTCGGCCTCGACGACGCGGTAGTTCGCTGCTTCGAGCGCATGGCGGGCCATTCGACGCACCACGGCATCGTCGTCGACAAGCAACACGCCGATCGCGCCGACGGGAAGCTGCCGAGCGGGAGCTTGCACCCGCGGCAAGACGATCTTGATCGACGTGCCCTTGTCGAGCTCGCTTCGAAGATCGATGTATCCGCCGGCCCGCTTGACGACGCCGTAGACGGTGGAAAGCCCGAGCCCGGTTCCAACGCCGCGCGGCTTGCGGGTGAAGAAGGGCTCGAACGCGTGGGCCTGGGTCTCCCAATCCATGCCCGCGCCAGTATCGGCGACTCGTAGCTGCACGGACTTTCCGTCGTCCCCGAGGGCGCGGGTCGTGATGGTCAGGTCGCCGCCCCGGGGCATCGCGTCACGCGCGTTCGTGGCAAGATTTACCAGCACCTGTTCGAGCTCTACTTCTGGAAGCGCGACGCAGGCGTCCTGCGCGCGAAGATCCAACTGCATACGAACGCCCGACCCGACCACGCGCCGCAGTGCCGGCTCCAGCTCGCGCAAGGCGAGGTCGAGACTCAACGCCTGGGGCGCCGCGTCGGCGTTCCGCGCCTGGTCCAGCAGCCGCGTGACCATGACCGCCCCCTCGGTCGCGGCGCGCTTGAGCTCATCGAGCGGCTGCTCGGCGGACAGGCCGCCCTTCAGACACGCGAGGGCGCGGTCCGCCTGGGTGACGATCGACATCAGCACGTGCCCGAAGTCGTGGGCCATTCCTCGTGCGATCGGGCCGCGTGCGTCCTCGCGAGCCGCTTCCACCAGCTGGCGCTCGAGTCGGCGCTCCTCGGTAACGTCGGTAACCGCGGTCCGCCACTGTCGCGCGGCATCGCTGACCCGCACGCTCTCCAGCCGCGCGACGACCGCGCGCCCGCCTTCCGCTACCAGCCGGAGCTCGACACGCTCGCGCCGCCCGGAACCGAGTACGGCGCGCTCGTGAGCGCGCAGCAGCTCGACGTCCGCAGGCACGACGAACGCGGATAGCCGCTTGCCGACCACCTTCCGCTTCGTCGTCCGCAGGAGCTCCGCGAACGCGTCGTTGGCGTCGGAGATCCCGTTCACGCCTTGGACGAGGTAGCCCACAGGCGCAAGCTCGAACAGATCGCGATAGCGCGCGCGCGACGCTTCGAGCTCTTGCAGCGCGCTGCGCAGCTCCTCGTTCTGCATTTCGAGCTCGACCTCGTGGACGTGCAGCTCGTGCTCGATCTCTTCCCGTTCGACGAACGGCGACGGAGACCTGGGGCTTGTCTGTAGCTCCGTCTCGGCGCGCTCGCGAAGCAGCTGCATCTCCATCCACATCCTCCCAGGGGAACAATGAATAGCGCCGACTTGCGCGAAATCAATCGCATTTGTGCACGCAGAATTTTCGCGACTCATTCGTCGCGTGACGGGCTCGTCACAGGATGGACGTCCGCGAGCGCGACGACGACTCCCGAGACGGCGTCTGCCGCCGTCCGATAGGCGACCACGCGCAGCCGGCTCCGCCCACCAGCGGAAGTCTGGACCTCCCTTTCCATGGGGCTCCCCGTCGCGAGCACCGCTCGCACGTCTCCGACCAGACCCGCGTAGTGGAGACTCGCGGCCATGTCCCGCAATGGCCGCCCCAAGTCGGCATCGATCAGGTGCAACAGCACACGCGCCGGCTCGTTGAACCGCCGGATGGCGAGGTTCTCGTCCAGGAAGAGAATGGCAACGCCCGTGACGTCGAGCAGGTTCCGCAGATCGTCGTTGGACCGCGCCAGCTCGCCGTTGCGTTCCAACAGCTCCGTGTTCACGGTTTGGAGCTCCATGTTCAGCGACTGGAGCTCCTCCCGGGATATCTCGAGTTGCTGGTTGGCGGTGTTCAACTCCTCGTTCGCGCTTTGCAGCTGCTCGTTCGCCTGCGCGATCTCGTCGTTCGACGCGTGCAACGCCTCGACGGTGCGACCCAGCTCGTCTCGCGTCCGTCGCAACTCCGCTTCGAACTCGCCGACGTGATCGTCCGATCCCGTCGCGGTTCCCGCGCGGGCCTCGCTCCCGCGGCCGACAGCGGGATCCTGCAGCGCCAAGCTGACCAGCAGCATTCCGCGTGCTCGCTTCGGCACGGCGAGACGCTTCACAGCCAGCGTCGCGCTGTCGCTACCGGCGCTCGACGTCACCTTCACGCCATGGCACACGATGCGCTCGTGCTGCGATCCGGCGCGGCGGATCGCGCCGGCCAGCTCCCTGCGGAGCTCGTTCGTCGCGAGCTCGAGCACGTTGACCGCGGCCTGGCCCTGTGCTGGCTCCAGCTCGCCGGCGGCGATGCCGCGCACGTAGGCAATCTGACCGCTAGATGTCGCAACGACGCCTGGTGGCGCAAGCAGGGAGAGTAGCGCGCGATCGGATTGCTCCCCGTGTTGGCGATGCGCAACGGCGCCGCGCCGTCGCGCCGGACGGGCAAGATCACCAGCCGACACGACGGCGGTATCGCTGCGCCGGAATAGCCGGTTCTTCGCATCGATGCGCTGCAGCGTCTCGTCGTGCCCCATGACGCTCTCGGATGAACCGAGCAGCAGCAGCCCGCCGGGACGCAACCCGTATGCCAGCAGCCGAATCACGCGTCGCTTCGCTTCGGGCTCCAGATAGATCAGCAGGTTGCGACACGAGACCAGGTCCAACCTGTTGAACGGCGGATCGCGAATCACGTTCTGCGCCGCGAATACAATCATCTCGCGCAGGCTCTTCTTGACGCGATAGCCGGCTCCGTCTTCGTCGAAGAAGCGCTGGAGGCGCGCCGCGCTCACGTCCGCGGCGATGCCGGCCGGATAGCGCCCGACACGCGCCAAGGTCAGCGCGTGGTGATCGACGTCGGTTGCGAAGATCTGCACGGGCGACGACTTCCCTGCCTCGTCCATGACCTCGCGCACGAGCATCGCCAACGAGTACGCCTCTTCGCCCGTCGCGCAGCCGGGAACCCACGCCCTGAACGCGAGTGGCTCGCCACGTCTGAGCACCATTTCGAGCAGCGCAGTGCGCAACGCATCGAACGCCGCCGGGTCCCTGAAGAACGTCGTCACGCTGACGAGCAACTCGCGGAAGAGAGCGTCGCTCTCCACCGGCGACTCGCGCACGAATTCGGCGTAGGCGCCAATCTCGTCGATGCCACACACGGTCATGCGCCGCTCGATGCGACGGTCGAGCATGCTGCGGCGGTAGGCGCTCATGTCCTGCCCGGTACGGGTTCGGAGTGTCGCCAGGATCTCCTGCAACGCGCCGGCCTCGACTGCTTCCGGGGCTGTGACGCTCCGGTGTCCTGCGATTCGAGCCAGCGCCCGCGGGAGGTCTCCCGGTGGAAGCACAAGATCGACGGCGTGCGCCGCCAGGACGCTCCGTGGCATTCCCGCGTGCGCGGCGCTCGCTGGCTCTTGCACCGCAACGATCCCGCCCGCGGCCCTGATGTCCGCCGCGCCCGTCGTCCCGTCGGTCCCTGTGCCCGAGAGCACGACCGCGATCGCGTTCTCGCCGGACGAGCGCGCCAGCGACCTGAAGAAGCGATCGATCGGCCGAGGCGGTCGCTCCAGCCCGGCCGAGACACTCAGCTTGGCGCCGTCGAGCCCGAGCTCGCATCCGGGCGGAGCCACGTGCACGCGATCGGGCTGAAGGCGCATACCGTCTTCGATCTTCACGACCTCGAGCTTCGAATGCTTGGCCAGAAGTTCCGCCAGCACCGTCGGCTCGCCGGCATGCTGGTGAAGCAAGACGACGAACGCTATCCCGCTCTTCGCCGGAACCGCGTCGAAGAACTCCTGGAGCGCGTGCAGTCCGCCCGCCGAAGCTCCGATTCCGGCGACCCGCAGCGAGCGCGTCTCTCCTCGCGTTGACTTCCGCTTTCTTTTCATGCCCGCCGGCGCTCCATTCGAAGAGCAGTCCGCAGCTGTGGATTCCGCGCCGGACAGGCAGCCCGATCAGACTCGGTATCCTTGCTGCCGGTTCGGCGCGGAAGAGAAGGACGGCTCGCTTCACGCCGACCCCATACGGCGTGGCGCGGTCCCCGCCTGGCGCCGCTCGGCGTCTTTCCGGAGCCGCGCGCCGCAGCGACAAGGGAGACGATGACGGTCCCAGTCGCGGCGCGGTTCATGGCGAGCTCCCTTCGCTTCGTACCGCACGATGTAGCAATGCGCGTGCCGAGCGGTTCGCGAACCATCAACTGGACCGGCGCATCATGCGCATCTCGCGCGCTCCCTCACTCGAGCGGACTGCGCGGCGTTCAAGCAGTCTTCTCGTGGATCTGTCAGGGCGACGGCATCGCAACGTGTGCGCGAAGTCGTGCTCCGTCCGCAAGCCATGCGCCGTGTGGAACCGCATCGGCGGGACCTCGACCTCGATCCGGAGTCCTGCGAGCGCCTTGTCGGCGACCACGCGCGAGCTTGCTGCTCTGCGCGGGGCGGCGTGGGCCATGCGTGGCCGGACGCTGGCTCACCCTCGGCGAAGCTCGCATGCGCCGAACCACGCAAAGTGCGTATCTGCGCAGCGGGGGATCACAGGTTGAACATAAATGCAACAGCATGACCATGCGGTTGCGAACGGGGTGCGCGCCATGCCGAAGATGGAGGATGCGGTGTATCTTGTTCGCGCTCGGAGGGCTCGCGATGGCCTGTGGAGCGTCGCTTCCCCCTCCTTCCAATCTTCCCAAGGCCGAGGCGTCGTCTCCGCTCGGCGAGTCCTTCATGCTGATTCCGGCACCGAGCGAGGACGACTCGCTGCTCGGACGGGTGCTGGTCAAGTTGCCCGACCACGGGCAGACGCTGGAGGACGTCTCCGAGCCGAACCCGTGTCTGGAATCCCTCGAAGCGGCGCGCCAGAGCAGCATGATCAACAGCTTCGATGACGCGGAGGAGCTCGCCGTGAACGGCAGTGCTCGCGCCATGCTCGGCTCGTTCGGATTCCACGGTGACCTTGCGACGGCGACCCATTTCGTCTACCGCCTTTCCACCGACCGCCGGCTGTCCAGAAACGATACCGTCGAATACAAGCAATGCTGTGCCGGCAATCGTTGCGGCATCGGCTACGTCTCCGTGCTGGTTCACGGTAGCGGCGAGTACGCGAGCGGCGCCGAGACGTCGGCGTCGGGCGGTGTGGACGTGACTTTCGCCAGCGCCGATGGCGCGGTCGGCATCAAGTTTCTGCAGAAACGCCGCGTGCAAGGCTGGGTTGCGGCAATGGTCAAGCTCGACGACCCGACTACCGCGAGCAAGCTCTCACCCACGGGTGCGGCCATCGCCGGCGTCAACGAGGAGGGGCTCGGCAGCGAGGTCAGCCACCTGTATCACGATGCCAAAGTGGACGTGGTCTCCAGGAAGCCTGACGAAAGCGACGCCACTCGCATGACGTACGCGTTTCACGACTCGAAGGGCGAGATCCCGGAGAACGAGTTCGTTCGCCGCTACCGGTCCACGACCGGCTCGCCCGAGATCGATCACGTGGAGCGCCGGCGCAACTGGGCCGATCTCTGGATGTTCCCGCTCGTGACCGGCGTTGTCGCTGTGCCCACGGGCCTCGCATGCGGCGGCTTCGCGCACGCCTTCACCGACCAGGCCTTCTCCAACCGAGGCTCGTTCCTGGGCAGCGCGGCGTGCGCCACGGGCGTGGTGTCGAGCTACCTGTTTCTCGTGATGACCCCCGTCGTCTTCTTCTCCGGCTACGACGGCTCGCCGGCCGACCACGACCTGAGCGAATACGACGCGCGACTGTACGCTGGGCGATACAATCGCGTCCTGTTGCGCAAGGCGGCGCGCGACGCGATTCGCATGCGCAAGACCGAGTCGCGCGTCGTGCCGTTCATCGGCAACGACCAGATCGGCGTCGCGGGCACGTTCTGACCACCGATCGTGATTCCACGACACCTCGCGCCGCTGCCTGAGCGTCAACCGTCCGCGTGGACCGTCACCATCCGAGGAACCCGGGCGTGCGGCTCTGGAGCGTTCTCGAGGCCCACGCCGGCCGCACTTCCACCGATGTCGCTTCGGCCTCGAGGTTCCGCGCCGGACCGCCAGCCTCCCGGGGAATGGGGATGGGGGGCTGGTCCGGCGCGGAAACGGCGACTAGCATCCGGCGCCGATGGCGAAGCGCGAGCTCACCAAGCCCTACGAGCCGAATCCGGCTCTGCGGGCGCTCTACAAACGCTTCTTCGACCGGATCCAGGTCGACGAGGCGTGGGTGCAGGAGGTGCGCAGGCTGTCGAGCCAGGGCACGGTGGTCTACGTCCTGCGCAGCCTGAACTTCATCGACTTCTTCGCGCTCGACCACCTGACGAAGCGCTACGGCCTGCCGCAGGTGCGGTTCGCCAACGATCTCGGGCTGTGGATCTTCAACCCGATGGGCAAGGGCTGGCTGAACGCGATCCTGCCGCGCCCCGGCGTGACGCCGTCGGACGAGCTGCGCGACGCCATCGAGAACGGCGGCTCGGCAGCGCTGTTCCTCAAGCGACCGCCCGGCGTGCTCGATCTCGCCAGCGGCGCCAGTGGCGGGCGCGGGCTCAAGGAGGGCGACGAGCTCCTGCGCACGCTGATCGACGTGCAGCGCGAGCGCGATCAGCCGATCCTGCTCGTGCCGCAGGTGTTCGTGTGGACCAAGGATCCAGACACGCGCGGCACCAACCGGCTCGACTTCCTGCTCGGTCCGCGGGAGTGGCCGACGCCGGCGCGCACCGTCGGGCAGTTCCTCTCGAACTACAAGCACGTCGCGCTCAAGCTCGGCGAGCCGCTCGATCTCCAGGCGTTCGTCGGCGACAGCAACGGCGCGACCGACCCGGCGCTGGTACGGCGCATGACGTACACGGTGCTGCGCCGCCTGGAGCGCGAGCGCCGCGCCGTCACGGGCCCTGCGGCGAAGGCGCCGGACCGCGTGCGCATGGAGATCCTGCGCACGCCGAAGCTGCGCAAGATCATCGAGGATCTCGCCGGCGAGCGCCCGGCGGATCGCTACGTCATGACCGGGCGCGCGCTGAACATGCTCCGCCAGCTCCAGGCCACGCCGGACATGAACACGATCCGCGGTCTCGAGGCGCTGTTCGACCGCGTGTTCCACCGCATCTACGCCGGCATCGAGTACGACAAGGCCGACATCGAACGCGTGCGCGAGGCGGCGAAGGAAGGCTCGCTCGTGCTGCTGCCGAGTCACAAGAGCCACATCGACTACCTGATCCTGAGCTACGTGTTCAACGAGGAGAACCTGCAGCTCCCGCTGATCGCCGCCGGCGACAACCTGAACTTCTTCCCGGTCGGCGCGATCTTCCGCCGCGGCGGCGCGTTCTTCATCCGCCGCTCGTTCAAGGGCGACCGGCTGTACGCCGCGGTCGTCGACGCGTACATCCGCCGGTTGATCCGCGACGGCTTTCCCATCGAGCTGTTCCTCGAGGGCGGCCGCAGTCGCGCCGGCAAGCTGCTCGAGCCGAAGCTGGGTCTGCTCAACATGATGGTGGACGCCGCGCTCGCCGTCACGCAGCGCGAGGCGCGCTTCGTGCCCGTGAGCATCGGCTACGAGCGCATCGTGGAGAGCTACGAGCGCGAGCTCTCCGGCGGCGAGAAGACGAAGGAGGACGCCGCGGGCCTGCTCAAGACGACGGACGTACTGCGCCACCGCTACGGGCGCATCAACCTGCAGATCGGCCAGGTCCTCAGCCTCGACGAGATCCGCGGAGATCTCGGTCTCGCGCTCGACAAGCAGCCCTCGCCGGCGCAGCGCCGCGCCATCGTCACGCGCCTCGGCAACCGCGTCATGGACGAGATCAACCGCGTCGCGTCGGTCACGCCCGGCGCGCTCACGGCGCTGGCTCTGCTCAGTCACGACAAGCGCGGCATCTCCCATGAAGAGCTGATCGAACGTTGCACGAAGCTGCTCGGGGTCCTGCGCAGCATGGATGCGCGTGTCTCGCCGACGCTGGTCACCCCCAGCGGCGCGCTCCGTCCCGACTCGATCCGCGAAGCCGCGGAGATGTTCGTCGAGGCCGAGATGCTCGCAGTGCATGTTCCAGGGGATGTCGAGACGGCGCGAGGCCGCAAGCCGCGTCGCGTCCACGCCGGTCCCGGCACCGTCTACACCGTGCCCGACGAGCGGCGGCTCGGCCTGGACACGACCAAGAATATCATCGTGCACTTCTTCGTCGAGCGCGCGCTCGTGGCGATCGCCATGCTCGTGCCGCCGGGTCCGCCGGTCGCCGAGAGCGTCGTGCGCGAGCGCGTGCAGAAGCTCTCGCGCTTGTTCAAGCACGAGTTCCGCTTCCGCGCCGACGCGCCGTTCGACGAGATCTTCGACGAGACGATCGCGTCGCTGAAAGCAGCCGGCAAGATCGAGTCCAGCGTCGGCGGCCACCTCGACGCGGGTCCCGGCAGCGACGGCTGGAGCGGCCGGGACTGGCTCGAGACCTACGCGTCGATCCTCAGGAGCTTTCTCGAGGGCTACCGCGTCGCCGCGCGCGGGCTCGGCGTGCTCGTGAAGGGCCCGCTCACCGAGAAGGATCTCGTCAAGCGCGCCCTCGCCACCGGCAACCGCATGTTCCTCGCCGGCGAGATCCAGCGCCGCGAGGCCGTGAGCAAGCCGGTGATCGAGAACGCGTACCGTTCCCTCGCGGGCCAAGGGTACCTGTCGCGCTCCGACGGCAAGCTCGAGCTCGCCGAGAGCTTCGCGACGACGCGCGCCGTGCAAGCGATCGAGGGACGCATCGCGGCGTATTTCGAGGAGGTCGAGGAGTGAGGATCGCGGCTCTGCTGGCCGGCTCGCTCGCGGTCACCGCCTGCTTCGCCTCCCCCACCCCACTCGCCCCCGGCCTGCGCGGATCGATCGGCACGCCGGACACCGGCACGCAGACCGGCGCCGTCGAACTACCGAAGCAAGGCACGGGGTTCCGCCGCTACCGCCCGAACAGCCCCATGTACTGGGGCAACCCGCGCCTGGTCGCCGCGATCGAGCATGCCGCCGCCGTCGTCGCCGCCGAGCTGCCCGGAGGCGCGCCGCTCTACATCGGCGATCTCTCCGCGCGTACGGGCGGCGACATCCCCGGGCACGCGTCCCACGAGAACGGCCGCGACGGCGATCTGCTCTTCTACGTCACCACCCCCGCCGGCGCGCCGGTGCGAAGCCCCGGCTTCGTGCACTTCGACACCGACGGCCTGGCGTGGGTCACGGACAAATCCTTCGTCCGCATCGACATCCCGCGCGAGTGGCTGCTCGTGAAGACGCTCGTCACCCACAGCGACGACGTCGAGTGGCTCTTCTGCAGCCGCGGCATCGAGTCCCAGCTGATCGACTACGCCCGCGCCCGCGGCGAGGACGACGAGCTCGTGTGGCACGCCGAGACGGTGCTGCTCCAACCCGGCGACAGCGCGCCCCACGACGACCATCTCCACTTCCGCCTGACCTGCTCGCCCGACGACGCCGTCCACGGTTGCGAGGGCGGCGGCCCGCACTGGGACTGGTTGCCCAAGGCGCCCGAGCTCGGCGAGCTTGATGAAGCGACGCTGGACGCGATCGCGAGCGACGATCCGCTCGGCGTCGAGAGCGCGACCTCGGCGCAAGCGCCGTAGGCCGAGCGCCCTTGCGGCCCCGAGCGCTTTCGCGTTAGACACGCCGTCGTGGAATCGCCGTCGCGCGCGCTCTACTCGCGCTTCGAACGGAAGAGTTGGGCCAAGCTCCGCGGCGCAACGCCGCTCACGCTCTCCGAAGCGGATCTCGCCCGCCTGCGCAGCGCCGATGAGTACGTATCGCTGACCGAGGTCGCGGAGCTCTACCTGCCACTCTCGCGCCTGCTCAACCTGTACGTGGCCGCCACCGCGCAGCTCTCGCGCGTGAGCGACACGTTCCTGGGCATCCCCGCGGCGAAGGTACCGTACGTGATCGCGATCGCGGGTAGCGTCGCCGTGGGCAAGAGCACAACCGCTCGGATCTTGCGCGCGCTGTTGGCGGAGTGGCCGGACCATCCGCGCGTCGATCTGGTAACCACCGACGGCTTCTTGTATCCCAATCGTGAGCTTTCGGAGCGGGACATCCTGGATCGCAAGGGCTTTCCGGACAGCTACGACGTACGGCGCCTGATTCAGTTCTTGATGGACGTAAAGAGCGGCCAGGGCAAGCTGAGCGCGCCGCTCTACTCGCACTTGCGCTACGACGTCATGGATCACGAGCAGCACATCGAGAAGCCCGACATCTTGATCCTGGAAGGGCTCAACGTGCTGCAAACGGCGGCGCCGGGCGGCGAGCGTCAACCGCGCGTGTACGTCTCCGACCTGATCGACTTCTCGATCTACATCGACGCACGCGAAGAGGACCTCGAGCGCTGGTATGTCGAGCGCTTCGAGCGCCTGCGCGCGACGGCGTTTCGGGACCCGGACTCCTATTTCAAGCACTACGCGGCGCTCTCTGACGAAGAGACGGTGGAAACCGCCACACGCATCTGGCGCACGACCAACCTGCCCAACCTGCGCGAGAACATCCAGCCGACGCGCGAGCGCGCGCGTCTTATCCTCGACAAGGGCAGCGATCACAGCGTGGAGCAGGTGTATCTGCGCAAGCTCTGAATCTGAGCGCGGAGCCTGCAAGCGCGGATCATCCCGCCACGTGCGAGGCGAGCCCACACGAGGGCGGCGGTGGTGCTATGCTTCGCGCGTGGGGCCTGCGATGCGGAGCGCGGAGCGCGCATGGATGAGCTGAAGAAAGTCGCCGGCCAGCTGTCGGGCAAGGCGGCGCTCGTGGCCGCCAGGGACGCCGCGCAGCGCGCGATCGAAGACGCCTTGTCGACCGACGAGGAGCGCGCCGAGCGAAAGGCAGAGCAAGCCGCGCTCGCGAAGCGCAAGCGCACGAAGTGGATCATCCTCGGCGTGGTCGCCTTGATGCTGCTGCTTGGCGTGATCGGATTGCTGCTCAGCTACTGGCAGTGGTTCTTGCTGGCGGGCCTCGTCGGAGTGGCGGGCTTGTACGGCCGTTATCGCTGGCGCGCGTCTCGCGCCTCGATCAAGAAGCCGGAGACGGTTCGCCGGGAGGAAGTCCAGGTCGACGTCGAGCCACGCAACGTGCCGGTCGTGGTGAAGGCGAAGCCGGAGCCGGACGCGTCCATCGAGGACGAGCTCGCTGCGCTGAAGGCGCGAGTCGACAAGGGAAACGCCGGCCCCGACTGACGACGCGCCGAGCAGGAGCGCCGCGCTGGCGAGCGCGGGCGTCCTGGACTAGATCCGTGCCCATGCAAATGCGACGGCTGGGCCCGAGTGGCCCGCAGGTTTCGGCCCTCGGCCTCGGCTGCATGGGCATGAGCGAGTTCTACGGCGCGCACGACGACGAAGCGTCCATCGCCGTGATCCACCACGCGCTCGACGCCGGGCTCACGTTCCTCGACACCGCCGACATCTACGGGCCCCACACCAACGAGCGTCTTGTCGGCCGCGCGATCCGTGATCGCCGCGACGACGTGTTCCTCGCGACGAAGTTCGGCATCCTGCGCGATCCGGCGGACCCCACCAAGCGCGGCATCAACGGCCGCCCGGAGTATGTGCGCGCGTGTTGCGACGCGAGCCTCGAGCGGCTCGGCGTCGACCACGTCGATCTCTATTACCAGCACCGCGTCGATCCGGCGGTGCCGATCGAGGAGACCGCCGGGGCGATGGCCGAGCTGGTGAAGACCGGCAAGGTGCGCTATCTCGGTCTGTCGGAGGCGTCGGCCGCGACCATCGAGCGCGCTCACCGCGTGCATCCGATCACCGCCGTGCAGAGCGAGTACTCCCTGTGGACGCGCGACCCGGAGGACGACGTGCTCGAAACCTGCACGCGCCTCGGGGTCGGCTTCGTGCCCTACAGCCCGCTCGGCCGCGGCTTCCTCACCGGCGCGATCCAGAGCCCGGACGACTTCGACGACGACGACTATCGTCGCCACAGTCCGCGTTTCCAGGGCGACAACTTCGAGAAGAACCTGGCGCTGGTAGCCCACGTCGAGCAGCTGGCCGCGGACAAGGGCTGCACGCCGGCCCAGCTCGCGCTGGCGTGGGTGCTCGCCCGGGGTGAACACCTGGTGCCGATCCCCGGCACCAAGCGCATCAAGTATCTGGACGAGAACCTCGCCGCGCTCGACGTCTCGCTCGACGCCGCGGATCTCGCCGCCATCGACGCAGTGTTCCCGCGCGACGCCGCCGCCGGCACCCGCTACCCCGAGAGCTTCATGCGCGCGCTGCGCGGTTGAAGCGGCTGCAAACGGCCGCGCCGCAGCGGTGGTTGTCAACGGGAGCGGCCCGGGATAGTCCATGGCAGAAGCTGGAGGATCATCGATGAGGATCTCGCGTCGCGTCTCGGCTCTCCTCGTCGCCGGCATCGCGTCGGCTTGTTTTGGTGCGTGCTCGGGCACCGGTACCGGCGCCAGGTCGGGCGTGAGCGGCAGCGGCGGCACCGGCGGCGGCGGCACCGGCGGCGGCGCTGGCGCAAGCGCCGGCGCGGGCGGCGGTGCCGGCGCGATCGGGACGGGCGGCACCGGCGGGACCGGCGGCGGCTTCGACGCCGGCGGCGGCGCTGCCGGCGCTGGCGGCGGCACCTACGTCGAGATCAACCCGAAGACCTGCGCCGAGGCCGTCGCCGCCAAGTCGTACATCGGCTGCGAGTTCTGGCCTACGGTCGTCGCGAACAACGTCTGGTCGATCTTCGACTACGCCGTGATCGTGGCGAACGCCGGCGACACCGACGCCGACGTCACCATCGAGCGCGCCGGTCAGACGTTCACGGGCACCGTGGCGCCAAACGGCTTGACGAAGTTCTATCTCCCCTGGGTTGCCGACCTGAAAGGACCCGACACCAACGAGTGCGGGCTCGCGACGCCGCTCGCCGGCTCGGTGGATTCCGTGGGCGGGGCGTACCACCTGACGAGCACGGTGCCCGTCACGGTGTACCAGTTCAACGCCCTGGAGTACCAACCCGCCGGCGGCGAACCCGGCAAGGACTGGAGCGCGTGTCCGGGCCTCCAGACGTGCACGCCTCCTCCCCCAGGCACGCCGGGCCCGGTCGGCTGCTTCTCGTATTCGAACGACGCTTCGCTGCTCTTGCCGACCCAGGTCCTGACCGGCAACTACCGCATCACCGGCCAGAAGAGTTGGGACGCCGCGAAGATCGGCGCGTACTTCGCCATCACCGCGACGGAGGACAGCACGGCGGTCACCATCACCGTGTCCAAGACCGGACAGATCATCGCGGGTGGCGGCATCGCGAGCACGCCGGCCGGCGGAACGGCGAAGCTCACGATGAACCGCGGCGATGTCGTCGAAGTGCTCGGCAGCACCACCGGCGATCTCAGCGGCTCGCTGGTGCAGGCGGACAAGCCGATCCAGGTGATCCACGGCGTCCCGTGCATCCAGTCGCCGATCGGGACGCAAGCCTGCGATCACATCGAAGAGTCGGTGTTCCCCGCCGAGACGCTTGGCAAGCACTACTTCGTGGTGCCGCCCACCGGGCCCCTCGGCAACGCGCCGGGGCACGTGGTGAGGTTCTACGGCAACGTCGACGGCACCAAGCTTACCTACCCCGGCTTCAAGCCACCCGCCGCGCCCACCACGATCAACGCCGGTCAAGTCGTCGATCTCGGCACGGTGGCCAATCCGTTCGAGGTGCAGGGCGACCACGAGTTCGCCGTCGGCTCGTTCATGCTCGGCGGCTCGATCATCGGTCCGCTCGGCGGCAACGGCGACCCGTCGGCGAGCTCGTCCACCGCGGTCGAGCAATACCGATCGAAGTACGTCTTCCTCGCGCCGGACGACTACCCCATCAGCTACGTCGACGTCGTGTTGCCCGACGGTGCCTCGGTCAAGGTGGACGGCGCCGCCGTCCCGGCGCCGAAGCCGCTCAGCTCGGGCTACAGCGTGTCGCGCGTGAAGCTCGGCGCGGGCGCCAAGGGTGCGCACCTCTTGATATCCGACAAGCCCGTGGGGATCCAGGTGATGGGCTACGGCTCGTACACCAGCTACCAGTACCCGGGCGGCTCGAACCTGCAGTCGATCGCGCCGCCTCCGCCTCCGCCAAAGTAGGGCGGATGGCCGCGTCCGCGTCCCGGGCGCTACTGCGACTCGAAGGCGCCGATGTCGGCGTACGGCACGGCGCCCGTGCCGGTGTTCGGCGTGCCGGGGTCGTCACTGCGCGGCTGGTCGTCGGCGTCGGTACTGGGAGCGGCGTCGCCGTCGGCGGCGTCGATGCACGGGGACGCTTTCGACAGGTGCAGATCGCCGCTCGGCGCGTCCATGAAAGCCGGATCGACGTCGAGATTGCCGGCGCCCGTCCAGCCACCCCGAACGTCGCTGTAGCTCACGTCCGCCGGTCCCGATCCGACGTAGTCGTACAGCACGCGCGCGCTGCCCTGGCTCCACAGGATGCTGTTGACGATCCGCGGCTTGGCGCCGACGTTGTCGAAGACGTCGAGCGCGTCGAGCGCGGCCGTGTTGCCCCAGAACGTGCAGTTGACGACCGAGGGCGACGCCGTCTCGTTGTACAGGCCTCCGCCGTAGGCGAGCGTCGCCGCGTTGCCGGTGAACACGGAGCTCGTGAACTGGCCGGTGGTATTCTGGACGAACGCGCCGCCGCCGCCGCTCTGGCTGTAGACCGCCTGGTTCGAATCGAACCGCGTGCCCGTCACGGTGAGCTTCGATACGTTGGCGTACAAGCCGCCGCCCGTGCCGGCCACGTTGTGCGAGACCTCGCAGTGGTCGATGATCGCCGTCGACGTCAGCAGGTAGATCCCGCCGCCGAACGCGGTCGAAGCCGCGTCGCTGGCGGTGACTACGCTGCGTTGCAGGGTCAAATCCGAGCCAACCGCGTACACGGCGCCTCCCGAGTCCACGCTGTGGTCGCCGTCGAAGCGGCAGTTCGCCACCGTGAGCCCGTGGACGTTGTTCGCGTACAGCCCGCCGCCCTGGACCGCGCTGCCATGCAGCAGCACGAAGCCGTCGAGCACGGCGTCGTTCGCACCCGTGACGACGCGCACGGCAGACTCGCCGTCGAGCACGGTCGCCGCACTGGGCGCGGGGTCCCGGTCGACGAGACCCGCCTCGGTTCCGTTGAAGTGCCCGTACAGCGCCACGCCAGTGACCATCGCGACCACGGCCTGGGCGCCGGCCGAGGCCCGCTTGTACGTGCCCTTGGCGACCCAGATCTGCATCGACGGCTTGGCGACGGCGAGCGCTGGGGCGATGCTGGTGAACGCGTCCTGCCAAGAGCTCCCGTCGCCCGCACCGGTGGCGACTTGATCGACGAAGATCACCTGCGCACACGTCCCGCCGTGGCACGCATCCGGCGCCGTGCAGTCGCCGCAGTGCAGCGACTTTCCACAGCCGTCGGCGGCGTCCCCGCACGCGAACGCGAGCTGGCTGCAGGTCGTCGGCGCGCACGCCTCGACCGGGGCCTCGACCGGCGCATCCGCCGGCGCATCCGCCGGCGCCCCGGCGGCGCCCGCGTCCTCGGAAGGCTGGTCGTCGCTCGCGTCTTGCGACGCACCGCCCGCGCCGCCGCCGCCCGTCCCCGCGGCGGCGTCACCGCCCACCACGAGCGACCCTTGACCGGCCGTGTCGACGCCGCACCCGAACGGAAGAAACGCGCCAGAAAGCGCGACGACCGCGATCAGGAGCTTGCAGCGGGGCATGGCACGCAGCCGCGCAAGCGTAACATCGCGCCGCGCTGCAGGGTCGGGGGATTGTCGGTCCGGCGCGGAATCCCCCGCTCGCCGCTCAGCGGCACTGCTGCGTTCGGGTCTCGCTCGTGCGCACGCATTTGACGTTGCAGTAGGTGTACGTCGCCTTGGCGCCGCATGCCGGCACGCTGCTCGACGTCCACCCGCTGCCCCCGAAGCAGGAGGTCACGTTGCCGAAGATGAGTTTTGTACACGTGCCCCCCGCGTTGCCCCCGGTGCTCGTGTAGCGCGGCTCCTCGGTGCCGTCGCAGTTGTAGTCGAAGTCGACCGTCGTCGGGGCGCCCGTGATGGCGGTGGACTGCCACGCGGTGTCGTTGGTCGCGGCGGTGTATGGGTGGGCCTTGGAGTCCTTGTCCCAGCAATCGCTGACGCCGGGGCCGGGCGCCGTGCTGGTCCAGGTTGCCCCGGAGGCGCCGGAACAGGACGCGTCCGGGGTCGTCGGCTTGGAGCACTGCTGGACGCTCACCGCGTTCGCGGCTGCGAAGCCGTCACCGTCGCAGTCGACGTACCAACGCGGCGCGAGCTCGTCGATCGAGCCGTTGCAGTTGTTGTCCTTCCCGTCGCACAGCTCCGCGGCGCCGGTGTAGATCGTCTTGTCGTTGTCGTTGCAGTCGTCGCCGCACGCACCGAGAGACGACGGCGCGTGTCCGTCCTTGTCCGCGTCGATCAACGGGTAGTAGCAACCCTTCGCCGGATCGCATTTGTTGTCGGTGCAGGTGTCGCTGTCGTCGCAGATCATGGGCGTGCCCTGCTGGCAGATGTGTTGCGGGCTGCACGTCTCGACCCCGGTGCACACGTCGCCATCGTCGCAGTCGCTGTCCTGGGTGCACGTCGCCACGCACGTTCCAGCCTGGCACACGGTGTGCGTTCCGGCGTCGCCGACGCCCGCGTCACCCACGACGCACGGCGCGTTGTCGGCCAGCGGGGTGCCGGCCTTGCAGAACCCGCCCGAGCAGGCCTCGACCCCGCTGCATGGGTTGCCGTCATCGCAGTCGGAGTCGGCCGTGCATGCCTGACCCGCGTCGGCGCCGGCCTGACCGCCCGTCCCGGACGTACCCGCGCTGCCCGACGAACCGCTCGCCCCCGCGCTCCCGGCTGCGCCGGTTCCGCCGGAACCCGCCGTGCCTCCGGCGCTGCCCCCCGTGCCTCCGGCACTGCCCCCCGTGCCTCCGCCGTCCACCGAGGCGTCGGCGTAGGTGTGCTGGCTCGGACTGCCACACGCGAACGCGACGAACGGAAGGCAGACGAGCGCCGATGCGAGCCCACGACGCCACACCCGGGAAGTAGTCCAAGCCATCGATTCCTCCGTCATGCAATCCGGTTTGTCAGAAACGCCCGGCGACGCCCGCCGAACCGAGTCCGACCCAGGGCTGGATCCCAGCATGCGCCGGGTGCTTCTTCTTGCCACTCAAGATGAACAACGTCACGCCGGTCGCCAGGCCGACGCCGCCCACGACGAAGCCGACCGTTGCGAGCGTCTTCTTGCTCGTGCCGGAGTCGTCGAGGCTCGCGATCTCGCTCTGGCGGTTCGACGGACAGGCTCCCCCCGGCAGATCGCACAGCGTCGCGGCGTCGTCGAATTTGCTCTTGGCGCCCAGCGCGAAGACGGTGCCGGCTGCAACGCCCACCACGCCGACGCCGAGGGCCACGTACGCGCCGATGCGCATGCCCTTGTTGTGCGACGGTGCACCGGTGTCGCCCTCCGGCGGCGTCGTCCCGCCGAGGTTGGCGCCGCCCTGCGCGGACACGCCCGGCGCCGGATGCAGCGCCAGCTCGACGCTCTGCTTGGCGGCTCTCCTTCAACGTGACCGTGACGGGGTCACTCTGCACGCCGTCACCGGAGGCGACCAACTTGTGCGCACCGGGATCCACGGGGTGCGGCACGCCGACGAGCGCGGGCGGCACGACGGCGCCGTCCATCGTCACCGTCGCGGCGCTGGCGCCGTCGCCCTTGACCGTGATGGTCAGCGACGGGACGCGCGGCTCGAGCGCCGAGAGCTCGGTCTGCGCGTCGGTCTGGGCGCCCTTGAACGCGTCGGGGGCGTCGCTCGCCAGCTTCTCGCGCGTGATCTTGCGATACGTCTCCGCGGCGTCGACCAAGCGGCCGAGCTTCTCGTAGCTGCGCGCGAGGTACAGCAAGTGCGGCGGCGCATGCACGAGCGCTTCGGCTCGCTTGAACATGTCGACCGCCTTCTTGTAGTCCGCTTGAGCGAACGCTTGCGCGCCCGCCGTTGCGGACGCCCGGGCCCCCGCGAGATCCGCGTCGGACTGCGCTGCCGCCGCGGAGGCGATCAGCACGAGCGCGACCGCGGTCGCCAACCTGAGAAACCAACAACGCTCACGACCGGTCATGCGGGTCGCGAGGCTACCACGATTGCCTGGCGGAACCAGGCGCGCGAGCGAACGCACGTTCGCGCGGAAATTCCGCGGACTATCGGCTGCATCGCGGTCGGCATCCGGCCGACGCGTCGCCTGACAGCCGCGGACGGCGTCCCGGGCGCCTCGCTGCGCAGGCCGGGACGGGCTCGCGCCGTCTGGACGAACGACGGCAAGTACGCGCACGCACGACGGTTACCGGCGACGGCGATGGCGCGCCACGCGCTCTCGTCGTTCTCCTGGTAGCATGCATCGATTGGTCGACCTCGCGCAAATCCAGAGCTGCCTGGACGTCACGGACGAGCACATCCAACGTGCGCTTGCGGCCGCGCGCTCGCTCAGCGAGGCGAGCCCACGCGAACGGTGCATCGCCCTCCTCAAGCGCATGGTCGACGTCGCAGCGCCGGAATCCGGCGCGCCGCGCATGCTGATGCTGTTCGCGCAGATGGCCAAGCGCGACTGGCTCGACGGGGATCTCGTAGTGAGGATGATCGGCGATCAGGAGCTTGCCGTGCTCGAACTGCTGGTCGACGACGGCACGTCGCGCGAGCGCATCGTCGGCCCGCTGCGCATCGACGTCCCGCTCGCGGAGTTCACGAACGCGTTCCAGCGCGACGCGACCCGGCTTCTGCCCCTTCGACCGCTCGAGGTGACGCCGCGCGGCCTGACGCTCGTTGGCACCCGCGAGGCGTACGCTCAAGGTCGCAAGGCTTCCATCTCGGCGCTCTCGGTCGATTTCGCTCGACAGATCGGCAAGCCCGGGGCGAAGCCACCGCCGAGGCGCCCGCCCCCTCCACCGCGCAAGAAGAGTCTGGCGTCGCTGGAGAAGGCCCCGGCCGTGCTGGAGATGCCCGACGACCTGGAAACACGCGACGACGACAAGCGAAAATGAGCGGCCCGGCGCCGGCGTGTTCCGCGTGAACGCCGGCAGCGCGCGGGACTTCGCGCTCTGGCGCGACGAGGCGCGGCCGTGGCATGGTCTTGCGCAGGAGGCTCTCCGATGTGGAAACGCGCTGCGATGCTGGTTCCGTTGATGCTTGTCGCGAGCTGCGGCCATTCCGAGGACGAGTGGCAGGCGCAGCTCGCGAAGTACAACACGGCGGTCAAGCAGAACGCGGATCTGCAGACGCAGCTCGCCGCCGAGCGCGATCGGGTGCAGCAGCTCTCCGGGGAGCTGGAGAAGATGGGCGTGAAGCTCAGCGCGGAGGGGACAGAGAAGCAGAAGCTGTCCGAGAGCGTGGACCAGATGAAGGCCGCCCTCGACGAGTACCGGCAGCGCGCCCAGACCCTGGAGCGCATCAAGCAACGCTTCGAGGCGCTGCGCAAGAAGCTGGAGAAGCTGACCAACCTCGGCCTGAACGTCGAGATCCGCAACAACCGCATGGTCATCTCGTTACCCGGCGACGTGCTGTTCGCGTCGGGCAAGGACACGTTGCGCAAGGACGGCAAGGCGATCCTGCTCAAGGTCGCCGAAGTGATCCGTGACGACGCGACGCTCAAGGACCGCCTCTACCAGGTCGCCGGACACACCGACAACCAGCCCCTCAAGCGCGCGGCCGAGACGTTCCACGACAACTGGGGGCTGTCGCTGATGCGGGCTCGCCAGGTGCTGGTCTTCCTGATCGCGACGCCGGACGACAAGGAAGGCGGCGGCGGGCTCGACCCGAAGCACTGGAGCGCGTCGGGTTACGGAGACACGGATCCGATCGCGAGCAATGCCGCGCCCGCCGGCCGCGCCAAGAACCGCCGCGTCGAGCTGATCCTGATGCCGAACGTCGAGGAAATGCTCGACCTGAAGTCCTTGCTGTAGCGACGTTCCAGGTACGGGGCGTCCCGACCCCGGACCGTGACGTCCTTGCGCGCGCCGGGATCGGTACGCCAAGCTATGCGATTCGAACCACCAGGAGCCCCGTCTTGATCCAACCCGGTCCGCGCTTCCTCCCTATCGCCGCGCTGCTTTGCCTCGTCGCACTCATGGCGGAAGCCGAGCCGAAGTGCCCGAAGGGGCGGGCTCGAGACAGCGTCGGCAAGTGCACGCTGTGCGCCGCCGGCTACGACAAGGACCCGAAGACCGGCGCCTGCGTCCAGACGCCCACCTGCCCGCCCGGCAAGGATCTCGTCGCCGGAAAGTGCTTCGACGCCTGCCCCGCAGGATACGCCCACGACAGCACAGGAAAATGCACCCTGTGCGCCGCCGGCTACGAGAAGAACCCGAAGACCGGCGCCTGCATCCAGACGCCCACCTGTCCGCCCGGCAAGGATCTCGTCGCCGGAAAGTGCTTCGACGCCTGCCCCGCAGGATACGCCCACGACAGCACAGGAAAATGCACCCTGTGCGCCGCCGGCTACGAGAAGAACCCGAAGACCGGCGCCTGCGTCCAGACGCCCACCTGCCCGCCCGGCAAGGATCTCGTCGGCGGAAAATGCTTCGACTCCTGCCCCGCCGGCTACGCCCACGACAGCACGGGAAAGTGCACCCTGTGCGCCGCTGGCTACGAGAAGAACCCGAAGACCGGCGCCTGCGCCAAGCCGCCGCGCAGCCCGCGCTGACGATCAGTACGAGGCGGTGAGCGAGTAGTTGCCGTTCGTGGTGTTCCGGCTGTCGACGAAGATGAAGTAGTCCGTGCCTGCCACGGCGTCGATGACCGCCGTCTCGGTGCCGCCCGAGCCCGCCTGGTCCTGGCACGTCAGCTCGGCGCCGGACGACAGACAGTCCGTGCGGACGTACAGCACGGCGTCGAAGCCCGTCGGGGCGAGGGACACGGTCAGCTTCCCGGTCTGGGGCGCGACGACGTGATAGACCGCGTCGCGCGCCTGGGTATTGGAGCCGCAGCTACCCGTGTAGTCCGCCCAGCGCTGCGCCAGATCGCCGCTGGCGCTCGCGGCGGCGGGCGTGCCAGCCAGCGTGAGCGTCGCGCCCGGACACTTCTCCTCGTCCGTCATGGGAGCGAGCGCCGCGTCGAGCTTGAAGGCGCCCGTCTCGCCGGCGCTGCTGCCATCCGCGAACACGTAGTAGGTCGTGCCAGCGGTCGCCCACAGCTCGTAGTGCTCGGCCTTGCCCACGCCCTGATCGTCGACGCAGGCAAGCTCGCTGCCCGCGCCGTCGCAGGTGGTGCGGACGTACATCGCCGCGTCGTAGCCCGTAGGCGCGAGCGTCAGATCGAGCTTGCCGTCGTGGTCGGCCGTGACGGCGTACACGACGTCCGCGCTGGCGCCGGAGACGCAGCTCCCCGTGGCGTCGTCCCAACGTGCCGACGTGTCGCCGGTCGCGCTGAACGTCTCGGGAGCCGAGCCGCTCCAGACCGCGCTCTCGCCCGGGCAAGCGTCGTCCGCGGCCACCGGAACGACCTTGGCGTCCAGCGTGAAGGGCCCGCTCTGACTGCCCGCAAGCGGGGAGTCGTAGCCATCGACGAACACGTAGTACGTCGTGCCTGCGGTCACCTTGAACGTGACGCTCTCCTTCTTGCCGAGGCCATTTGCGTCCGAGCACACGACCTGCGAGCCGCTGTCGTCGCACGTCGTCCGCACGTAGAGCCCGCCGTCGAAGCCCGGATCGGAGAGCGCCACCGTCATCGCGCCGTCGATGTCCGGCGTGAACGCGTACACCGCGTCGTTCTGCCCGGAGCCGGTGCAAGTGGCCGAAGCGCTGTCAGCGTCCGCGCCGGTATCGCCGCTGGCACTGGCGGTGCGGTCCTCTGTGCCCGAACCCGTGAAGCTCACGGCTTGACCTGGGCAGCTCGAGTCCGGCCCGGGCTGCGTCACCGAGACATCGAGCTGGAACGTGCCGTAGTCGTACGTCGACGAGCCGTCGACGACGACGTAGTACGTCGTGCTCGCGTCTACGGAGAAGGTTACTTCGTCCGACAAGCCGTAGCTATCGGCGCACGCGACCTCCGAGGCGTACATGTCGCACGTCGTGCGGACGTAGAGCGCGACGTCGAAGTCCGCCGTCGCCTTGACGTGCGCGATGCCCGCGAGATCGGACGTGAAGCTGTAGACCGCGTCGCTGCCGCCGTAGTCGAACGTGCACGAGCCGTCGGTTCCGTCTGCCAGACCGGTGGTGCTGCCGCTCGTGCTGCCCGCGCGCGGGTCCGTGCCCGAGCCCGCGAGCGTGAGCGCCACACCGGGGCAGCTGTCCTCGGGACCTCCGCCCTGGGTCGCGCCGCCGGCTCCGCCAAAAGCGCTGCCGCCGCTGCCCCCGAAGCTGCCGCCACTGCCCCCGAAGCTGCCGCCACTGCCCCCGAAGCTCGCGCCGCTGCTACCGCCGCTGCCGCCGAAGCTGCCGGCCGTGCCGCCGCTCCCCCCGTTCGGCGCCGCGTAGGCGCCCGCGTCGGCGCCACCCGTCCCGCCGCTCACCGCACCGGTGCCCGCGGCACCGGAGGCTGCGGCCGCGCCCGAGCCCAGGTTCGCATTCTCGGGTGTGGCGCACCCCACGACCCCGACAAACACAGAGAAAACCCCGACAAACCCGCTCAAGCGCATCATGGGCGCGCATGTAGCACACTATCCCACAATGTAGGAAGCGCTAGCGTCACGCACGCGCGTTTTCCGGCCGCACACGGGCCGATGGTTGCCGGTCCGGCGCGGAATCCACCCGGGGCGCCCGACGCGGAGATCCATCGATCAAGCAGATGCTTGACTGTCCAGCGGCGCTACGGAACGCCCTGCAGCGTGGAGTTCTGCAGCGTGATGCTCTTGCAGTTGGTGCCGACCGCGGTGCCCGCGCTGGTGACGCTCCCCGTCGACACGTTGGTCCAGTGGCCACCCGTGTCCCCGATCGTGGTCGTGTCGACGATCGAGAGCGTGCCCTGCAAGTTGTTGCTGGTGAAGAACAGTCCGCCCCACGGAATGCGCCGGTACCGGCGGCGTTGCTCACGATCTTGTCGCCGCAGAGCGTGACGTTCACCGAGTTGCCGTCGCTGTAGATCGCGCCACCGTTGCCGCCGGATCCAACCTCGTTCTGACCCTCGTTCATCGCCGGTCGCGCGGTGATGGCAACGCGCCGCGTTTCGAGGAAGGCGATTCCGCGTGGCGCGCACGTCGCGTACGTCGCAACCGCGGCGCGGCACGGGGGTGGTTCCGCGCCGGAGCGGCAAACCCATCAGGCGATCGAATACGTCGGTGACGCGCCCGCGGCGTGCCGGACCGCGCGTCACCAGAGCGCGCTCTCATCTGCAAAGGCACGTCTCGTTCCGCCGGCTGCGTCACCCAGATCGCGCGCTCCCCGCCCAGAACGCGTTCGCAACTTGCGCGACGTCAAGTCGCAGAAGATGTGGGCACCCACAATTGCAGTTCGCGTTGGTGCTACCGTTCAGTCACGCTCCCGAAAAAGGATCCAACAACCATGCTCAAACCCCACCGTCGCGTCTCGTGCTTGTCGCTGTTCGCGCTCGGAACGGCGTTGACGATCACCGCGTGTTCCAGCAACGACCCCGCAGGGCACGCGAGCGATTCCGGTGTGGTCGATCCACCAGCGCCGCCGACCGGCCTGGAAATCACCGCTGCGAGCAAGGCGTCGATCGGCATGAGCTGGACCGCCAGTTCATCCGTCGATGTCACGTCGTACACCGTCGAACGCGCGCCCGTCGGCGACGCGACGTTCGCCCCGGTGGCGACGGATCTGGCGACCGACATGACGTCGTTCGAGGACACCACGGTGGACCAGTACGTCGCCTACACGTACCGCGTCCTGGCCGTGAACGCCGCCGGCGCCTCCGCGCCGTCGAACGAGGACACCGCCGGACCGCCGCCCTCCAGGCTGCAAGCGGCCACCACCCTGCCCACCGATCAAGGCACCGTCTCCCGCTTCGGGATCCACACGTCGCTCGCGCTCGACGACAACGACGACCCGATCGTAGCGTTCGTCGGCGAGTACGACACGCTAGCCAGCGGCGACACGGACCGGCTGTACGACGTGCGTTGGGACCGCACGAACTACCAGTGGGCCGCGCCAGTCCAAATCGACGATCTCGGGGACATCGCCAGCGACGCTCCAGCGCGACAGGTCTCGCTGTCACGCGACCGCAGCAACAACCAGCTGGCCATCGCCTACCAGAGAGGGCCCTCGGAGGCGTGGCTTGCGACGTCGGGAGACGGCGGTGGGAGCTGGACCAAGGAGCGCGTCGACGTCGACGACGGCGGCTACGCCGGGCCGATCTCGAATCCGCGCGTGGTACTGGTCGGCGGCGTCACGCATCTAACCTACTACCACGGCTGCATCAAGCACTTCACGCCACTCGCCGACTGCAACTCCGGCAACGACAGCAACGCCATCGTCTATCTCACCAGGCCCGGCGCATCCGCAGCCTTCACGTCATCGATCAGTCCCGTGTTGGCCCAAACCCAGGATGCGTATCCGATCAACGATCTGGCCGTCGACAGCAACGGCGAGCCGGGCGTGGCTTACTTCCTCCACCCGATTCTTGGCGCTGCCGCCTCGTACAACACGACGCTGGCGTTCTGGCGACCCGGTCAGGCCGCGGTAAAGGTGACGGATACGCACAACGTCCAGAACGATACGCCGAGCTTGAGCCTGGCGTTCGATGGGACCAAGCCGCGGGTCGCGTATCATCTCATGCAGGCTGTGGATCAAACACACGACGTCTGGTTCTCGAGCTCCCCCGACACCGGGGCGACGTGGAACCCGCCGGTGGCGATACCGCGGGAGACGCCGCTCGCCGTCACCAGTGTGTTCCAGTCGCTAGCGCTCGACTCGCACGGCAACGCGCACGTCGCCGCCAACTTCTCGTCCGGGTCCGGCGCTACATCCGGAGGTCCGAAGCTCTTCCACGCGGACGCACCCGGCTACGTGACCTGGAGCGGCGGAAGTCCGGACGCGAGCGGGCTGTCGGAGTTCGCCGGCGACTACGTGCACACGAGATACGCCGGGAACGACAAGATCTCGATGGTCTTCTACTATGGCGGCGCGAGCGCCGGTCTCGGTCCGGCGATCGTCTTCTGGCGCGAGCCATAGCGGTCGCGGCTACGGCTGATCGGGGCGGAAGCGCGAGCGCATCCCTGCGAACAACTGATCGAAGCCGGCGTCGAGCAGCGGCGTCTTCCGCGCCCACGCGGTGGACCGGAACGGCAGCGCGGACTCGAACATCACCCACAGCGAGTCGTCGCCGCGACGCACGGGCACGTCCGCTTCCGCGTCGGGCACCGACAGCTCCTTCTCGTACGACGCGGTCGAGATGCCGTGCGCCGTGAGCAGCGGCGTCACGAAGATCTGGCCGGGCTCGTAGTCCTCGTCCGGGTAGTTCCGGATCACCATGTTGACTTCGGTCGCCGCGTTGCGATGCATGTACGGCGGGCGAAAGCTGTGCTCGGCGATCTGCCAGCGCGGCGCGAACACGACGAAGTCGGCGATCGCGCGACCGTGGTCGTCGAGCGGCGCGGTGAGCGCGGTGAGGATCGACGGATCGGCGTGGTCCCACGACACCGAGCCCATCGCGTTGAACAGCATCAGGTCGTAGGTGAAAGGCGCGTGGTTGCCGTGCCACGCCACCACGTCGAAGGGCGAGTGCTCCTGCACGCCGGCGAACACCTTGCCGCCGACCTTTGTCACGAGCTGGAAGCCGGCCGGACACAGGCGGTCCTCGAAGGACGCCACCGGCGCCAGGAAGTGGCGGGCGTCCGCCAAGCCGTTGGAGCCGATCGGGCCGCGCTCGGGCAGCCGGATCCGGCGGCCGAACACCTCGAGCACGAAGCCGCGTGCCTTGCCGTCGGGAAGCCCGATGGCGAACTTGAGCGCCCGCGGGATGAGCAGCACCGTGCCCGGCTCCGCGGACAGCCAGCCCAGCTCCGTCCGGCAGTGCAGCGTGCCCTCCTGCGGCACGATCAGCAGATCGCCGTCGGCGTCCGCGAAGCAGCGATCGGCCATGTCGCGATTCGCGGCGTACAGGTGAACCGCCCAACCCGGTCCGGACGTCGGATCGCCGGAGCCGCCCAGCGTCACCAGGCCATCGAGGAAATCCGACGGCTGCTTCCGGGATCGGCTGCGGCTGCCAGCGGCGGCGGTTCGGATCCACCGCGCCGAGCTCCGCGGCGAAGCGCGACGGCGGCAGCGCCACGAGCTCCTCGTGGGAGAACGACGCGCGGACGCGGTACATCCAGACGCGCGAGTTCTCCGCGCTCTTGACCGTGAACGGCGTGCCGTTCACGCACTCGATGAGCGTGCCATACGGCGTATGGCGCGGCATGTTCTGCCGGCGCGGGAGCGCGCCGGGAAGCGCCTCCGACTCGTGCGTCGAACCGAGCCCGCCCAGGTGCTGGAGCTCGGCAGGCGCGCGCAGCGGCGGCGGATCCGCCGCCTGTGCGGGACCGGACCAGGCGCGCTCGAACATCCCGGTCAGCTTCCCGCGATCGACGCCGGCGAACGCCGGCAGCGCGAGCGCCGCGTCCACGACCCGCACGATGCCGTCGTGAGGCATGCCGAGCTTCTCGAGCGACCGCGGCGCGCCGGTGGCGCGCGCCAGTCGCTCCATGCCTCGCACCGGATCGATCACGCCGAGGGCCCGCGCGATGGCGCCCATCGCCTCGGGCGCCGCTTCGCGCTGGAGGCGCACGACGTGGGGGAGCAGCACGCTGTGCGTCTCCGCGTGCGGCAGCGCGAACAGGCCGCCGAGCAGGTGGCACAGCTTGTGGTGAATCCCCGAACCCGCGTCGGCGAACGCCGCGCCCGCGAGGTACGCGCCCTCGAGCGCGGCCTCCCGCGCGTCGCGATCGCCGCCCGACGCAGACAGGCGCGTCACGCTGCGCGCGAGCAGCCGCAGCGCTTCCTCGGCGCAGAGCCGGGTGGCGCGGTCCACGTCGCTCGTCCCAGAGCGCCTCCACGGCGTGCGCCATCGCGTTCCAAAGACTCGTCACCGTGACGTCGCGCGGCAGCGCCGCGGTCAGATCCGGATCGTAGACGACGAGCGCGGGACGCGCGCGCTCGTCGCGCCCGGTCTGCTTCTCGCCGTCGCGGTAATGCCGTAGATCGGCGTCATCTCCGAGCCGGAGTAGGTCGTCGGGAATCGCGATCACGCGCACGTCGACGTCGAGCGCGATCGCCTTGGCGAGCCCGATCGCCGAACCGCCGCCGTAGGCCAGCACCGCGTCGGCGCCAGCGTCCGTCACGGCGCGCCGCGCCTCCTCGACGATCTCCGGACGGGACGTGCTGGCGCGCAATGCGCGAGGACGGCGGCGCCCATGCGATCCGCAACGCGCTTCGCCGCGGCTCGCCGGCCGGGCGTACTGACGACCATGACGCGTCGCACCGCGAGCTGCGCGACCGCGTCGGCAATCCCCGCGGAAGTGCCCGAGCCGAACACGACACGGGTCGTGCCGCGCTGCATCGAGAATCGCCTGTTCCATCTTCTGGGTCCTCCGTCTTGTGGTGCGTCGTGCTCCCTCCTAGCATTCGCCTTTCATTCGCACCAGACGCAAGGAGGATCCGCACCATGAAGCTCCACTTCCACCCCGCATCCACGACGTCGCGAACTGTCACGTTGTTCTGCGCCGAGGCGAAGATCGACTACGAGCCCGTCATCGTCGACATCATGACCGGGGAGCACACGCGCGAGCCGTACCTGACGTTCAACCCGAACGCGCAGGTGCCGGTGCTCGAAGACGACGGCTTCGTACTCACCGAGTCGTCCGCCATCATCAAGTATCTGGCGGACAAGCACGGCGCTGCGACGTACCCGAAGGACCTGAAGGCACGCGCCCGCGTCAACGAGCGCATGGACTGGTTCAACACCAACTACTACCGCGAGTGGGGCTACCACCTGATCTACCCGCAGCTCTTTCCGCACCATGTCCGCAAGCCGGAACCGGTCCAGGCCGCGACGCTGGAGTGGGGCCGCGAGAAGTCCGAGCAGTGGCTCTCGCTCCTCGACAAGCACGTGCTCGGCGAAAGCAAGTACGTGTGCGGCAGCGACATCACCATCGCCGACTACTTCGGCGCGGAGCTGCTCGGCGCCGGCGACCTGATCGGTGTGTCGTTCAAGCGCTTCCCCAACGTCGATCGCTGGATGGCCTCGATGCGCGCGCTTCCCAGCTGGAAGAAGGTCAACGAGGTCGCCGACGGCTTCGCCGCGTCGCTCAAGGACAAGAGCTTCGTCACCATCTCCTGAGGCGATGTTCCCCGGCACGATCCCGGATCTGCTCGCGTGGCGCGCCGCCGAGGCGCCCGACCGCGAGTGGCTCCGCTACGAGTCGGACACGTGGAGCACGCGCGACGTCGCGGACCAGGTCGACCGCGCCGCGGTCGGCCTCGCCGAACGCGGCGCCGCGCACGGCGACGGCGTCGCGTTGCTCCTGGGCAATCGGCCTTCAGCGCTGGTTTGTTGGTTCGGCGCGAACACGATCGGCGCGAGCGCGACGATCCTGAACCCCGCGTTCAAGCCGCCGGAGCTCGCCGGCCTGCTCGCCCTGACGCGGCCGCGGGTGCTCGTCGCCGACGAGCACCGCGCCCTCGCCGAGGCCGCGTGCGCGACACTGTCCAATCCGCCGCGGCTCGCCGCGGCCGCCGACCTCGCGGCGGCCGGCCGCGGCGCGCCCCGCACGGAAGTCGCGCCGGACGACGTCGCCGTGCTGCTGGCGACCAGCGGCACCACCGGCGCGCCCAAGGCCGTGGCCCAGACGCACCGGACGTACGCGCTCACGGCGGAGGCGTTTCCGTGGTGGCTCGGCCTGGACGCGACGGACCGGCTCTTGATCGCGCTGCCGCTGTTCCACATCAACGCCCAGGCGTACGGCGCGATGGCGTCGCTGGGCGCCGGCGCGGGCCTGGCTGTCCTGCCGCGATTCTCGGCGTCGCGCTTCTGGCAGGACGCGAAACGCCACGGCGCGACCGAGGTGAACGTCGTGGGCGCGATGCTGAACATCCTGTTGAACGCGCCACCGGGCCCGGCGGACCGCGATCACGGGATCCGCGTGGTGTACGCAGCGCTGGCGCTGCCCGAGGCCCGGCACCGCGCCTTCGAGCGGCGCTTCGGCGTCACGCTGATCGTCGGCTACGGCATGTCCGAGACGACCTTCGGCACCGTCTGGCCGCGTGGCGAGCCGCCGCGCTACGGCAGCATGGGACGCCTGCGCCAGCACCCGCGGCTGGGCGAGATCAACCACGCGCGCGTGGTCCGCGACGACGGCGGCGACGCCGCGGCCGGCGAGACCGGCGAGCTGTGGCTGGCGAACCCGGCGATCATGCGCGGCTACGTCGGCGCGCCCGCCGAGACCGGAGCGGCCCTCGCCGGCGGCTTTCTCCACACCGGAGACGTGGTGCGCCGCGACGCGGACGGCTTCTTCACGTTCGTGGCGCGCAAGAAGGAGATGATCCGCCGGCGCGGCGAGAACATCTCCGCGGCGGAGATCGAGAACGTGCTGCTCGCGCACCCGGACGTGCTCGAGGCGGCGGTCGTCGGCGTTCCGTCCGAGCTGGGCGAGGACGAGGTGGTCGCCTACGTGGCGCCGGCAACGGTCGATCCAGCCGCCTTGACCGAGTTCGCGCGAGCGCGGCTCGCCGACTTCAAGCTGCCTGCGACGATCCACGTCCGCGCCGCCTTGCCGCGCACCGCGACCGAGCGGATTGCGAAGCACCTGCTGAGGTAGACTCGCGCCATGACGTCCCATGACGGCGGGCCGCTCGTGCGGCGCGCGGCGGCGAGCACGGTGGCGAGCCTGTTTTCCGCGCACGCGCTCGCGCATCCGGAGCGCGTGGCGGTCGAGGACGCCGCGCGCGCGCTGTCGTACCGCGAGCTCGACGAGCGCGCGCACCGGCTCGCCGGCGCGCTCGCCGCCCGCGGCGTCGAGCGCGGCTCGCGCGTGGCCGTGCTCTCGGAGAACCGCGCCGAGTACCTCGAGCTGTTGCTCGCCGCCGCGGAGCTCGGGGCGATCGTCGCGTGCCAGAACTGGCGCCTGGCCGCGCCCGCGCTCGCGCACTGCCTCGCGCTGGTCGAGCCGACGTGCAGCGTCGTCTCGCCGCGCCACGCCGCGCGCGTCGCGGGCGACAAGATCGTGCTCGGAGACGACTACGAGCGGATGCTGGAGCAAGCGCCGGTCCCCGACGCGCCCGCCGAGCTCGTCGACCCCGAGGACCCGCTGCTGATCCTCTACACCAGCGGCACGACGGGCCTGCCCAAGGGCGCCGTGATCAGCCACCGCGCGGAGATCGCGCGCAACCTGGTGGTCCGCGCGGAGTTCGGCATCGCCGCCAGCGATGCCTTCGTCGCCTGGTCGCCGCTCTACCACATGGGCGCCGCCGACCCCGCCCTGGGCGCGCTCATGTCCGGCGGCGCGGTGATCGTCGTGGACGGCTTCGACCGCGCGCGCCTGGCCGAGCTGGTCGCGACGCGCGAGCTCGGCTGGCTCCTGCTCATGCCGGGCATGGTCGGCGCGTTCGCCGAGGAGCTGCGGCGACGCGGCGTCCACGCCCGCGGCGTGCGCGTGTGCGGCGTAATGGCGGATCTGGTGCCGCCGCACGAGATCGCGGACATCACCGCGCTGCTCGACGCGCCGTACGCCAACACCTTCGGCGCGACGGAGACGGGCTGCCCCCCGTGCTCGTCGAGCCTGCTGCCAGTCGGCGAGGCGCCGACGCGGCTGTCGAAGCAACAGAGCGCGCACTGCGAGGTGCGGCTGGTGGGCCCCGACGACCGCGACGTCGCCGACGGCGCGCCCGGCGAGCTATGCATGCGCGGCCCGACGCTGTTCAGCGGCTACTGGCGAGCACCGGCGGTGAACGCCGAGGAATTCCGCGGCGGATGGTTCCACATGGGCGACGTCTTCGTGCGCAACGCCGACGGCTCGCTCGATTTCGTCGACCGCGTGAAGTACTTGATCAAGAGCGGCGGCGAGAACATCTACCCGGCAGAGATCGAGCGCGTGATCCGCGAGGACCCACGCGTCGCCGACGTCGCCGTGGTGCAACGGCTCGATGCCAGATGGGGCGAGGTACCGGTCGCGTTCGTGGCTCGCCGCGACGACACGCTCACGCGCGACGAGCTCCTGGCGCGCTGTCGCGCCGGGCTCGCCGGCTACAAGCAACCCAAGGACCTGCTCTTCATCCCGTTCGAGACGTTCCCGCGCAGCGCGTCCGGCAAGGTACAACGCCACGAGCTCGAGAAGCTGCTCCCGGAGAGGCAACCATGACGACCAGCATCGCAACCACCACGGCCGACGACATCTTCGTGCGCGACAAGAGCCTGTGCGGCGAGCTGATCGGGAAGCTGACGTTCACGGAGATGACCTACTTCCAGGTGCTGGGGCGCCTGCCGACGCCGGCCCAGACCGCGATCCTCGACGCTTGCCTGGTCACGCTGATGGAGCACGGTCTCACGCCGAGCGCGATCGCGACGCGGCTTGTCTACACCAGCGCTCCGGAGGCGATGCAGGCGTCGATCGCCGCCGGCCTGCTCGGCGTCGGCAGCCTGTTCGTGGGCACGGTGGAGGGCGCCGCCGCGCTGATCGCGCGGATCCTGGCGGCCGGCGATGGGGCCATCGCGGAAGCGCGGCGCATCGCCGAGGAGCACCGCGCCGCGCGGCGACCCGTGCCGGGCTTCGGGCATCCCGTGCACAAGCCGGACGACCCGCGGCCGTCGCGATTGTTCGCGGTCGCGGAGGCCCACGGCGTCGCGGGCGAGCACATCGCGGCGATTCGAGCGCTGTCGACCACCGTCGACGAGGTATACGGCCGGCACATCACCATCAACGCCACGGGCGCGGTCGCGGCTTGTCTCGGGGACGCCGGTGTGCCGGCGGAGATCATGCGCGGGTTCGCCGTCCTGGCGCGCTGCGCGGGTCTCGTCGGGCACGTCCACGAGGAGCAGCACAAGTCCGCCATGCGCGCGATGGCGGAGGCCGCCGAGCGCGCGATCCCCTATGACGGCAGCATCGGCCACTGACGCGATCCTCGAGGGCGACTGCCTCGACGTCGTGCCGCGCCTCGAGCCCGGCTTCGACCTCGTGTACGTCGACCCGCCGTTCAACGCCGGCGGCAAGCGCGGCGCGCGCGCCGGCAAGGGCGAGCGCGCGCGGGGGGCGTTCGCCTACCGGGACAACTGGGGCGGCATCGACGCGTTCCTGGCCATGCTCGAGCCGCGCCTCGCGGTCGTCCGCGACGCGATGAGCGACCGCGGTAGCTTGTGGCTTCACCTCGATCATCGCGCCGTCCACGACGCGAAGGTGCTGGCGGATCGCCTGTTCGGACGCGATCGTTTCCAGGGCGAGGTGATCTGGGTGCCCGGCAACGGCGCGCGCCGCCGGAGCGGCCCCAGTGTCACGCACCAGACGATCCTCGTGTACAGCCGCGGTCGCGAATTTGTCTGGAACGACCGCGACCCGGCGTTGCGCGAGCCATACGCCGACACCAGCCAGCGCATGCACTTCAAGCACGTGGACGACGCGGGCCGCCGGTATCGCGAGCGCGTGATAGCGGGAAAGGCCTACCGCTACTACGCCGACCAGGGGCGGCGTCTCGGCAGCGTGTGGACGGACCTGCCGGCGATGCGCGCGAACACGCCGCTGGTCGCCGAGACCACGGGCTATCCGACGCAGAAGCCCGAGGCGCTGCTGGAGCGCATCGTGCGCGCGGCAAGCGAAGCAGAGAGCCGCGTGCTCGACCCGATGTGCGGCTCGGGCACGACCGTCGCCGTCGCGCTGCGACTCGGTCGGCGTGCCGTCGGCGTGGACGCGAGCGCGCTCGCGTGCCGGACCGCCCGCAAGCGACTCCGGGCCGCGACCCGCGCCGCCGGCCGCGCCGGACCGACATCCCCCTGAGAAGCCAGCAAGCGGCGCCGCGATTCCGCTGCGGTTTGCAGGAGCGAGCCGCGGGGGCTTTTTCCGGCGCCCGGTCCCGCGTAAGCTGGCGGGCAATGAGCGCCGCCCAGCGTTGTGCGAACTGTGGAGCGATGATGACGCCGGGGTGGACCGGCAGGGTGTACGCGTGCCCGTACTGCAACACCCAGGTGCAGGTCGCGATCGGCGCCGAACAGATCGCCGCGGGCATGGCGCTCGATCTGGCGAACATGGAGACCTTCCTGGCGCAGCTCGCCAACACGCTCTCCACCGGCTTCTCCGAGCACACGCGCATCCAGGCCAACGGCCGCGTCGTCATGACGATCGAGATCGATCTGCCGCCCGACGTGTTCATCGCCAAGCGCGACGGTCGCCAGGTCCTCGCCCAGCACAAGCGTGTGGTTCGCGGTATCGCGCTCAAGACCTCGACGCTGGCGCTGGACCAGTGGGTGCAGATGCTGACGGACGCCCTCGCCGAGCACGCCAACGAGAACGCGCGTGCGGCCTGGGTCCTGGGCCAGCTCGGAGGGACGCGTTGACCCATCCCTTCCTGCCGGATCGACCCGTCGACGAAAACCTGAGCCGGCAGCATGTGGAGGGCGGCGGGCTGCCGCTCCGCGCGCAGCGGCGGCTGCAGGAGACGCGCGCCCAGGGCAGCCCGGTGTTCACCAGCACGCTGAGCCCGGCCGAGACGGTGGTCGCGTCGCAAGCCGGGCTCGAACCGATCAGCCAGGTGATGGGATCGAGCGTCTATCACGTGGGCTTCGGCAACATGTCCATGAACTGGACCGGCGGCGAGCAGACTGGCATTACGCAGGCATACGAGCACGCGCGCTCGCGCGCGCTCGGTCGGATGCGCACCGAAGCGCAGATGCTCGGCGCGCACGTGGTCGTGGACGTCAAGTTCGAGGGCCGCGGCTACGCGTGGATGGAGGACATGGTCGAGATCACCGCGGTCGGCACCGCGGTGCGACTGCGCGGCGTGCCGCCGCCCCAGGATCCCGCCCTCACCCTGCTCAAGGTCGACGAGCTGTCGAAGCTACACCACGCGGGCTACTGGCCCGTCGCCGTCGCCATGGGCAACTGCTTCTGGTACGAGCCGCACGCGGACTGCAGCATCGAAGGCTCGTATTTCTCGAGCGAGCTGCCGACCCACACGCAGGCGAGCCTCCGGGCGCGCTATCTCGCGGTGGAGCGCTTCCGCGCATTCGCCAAGCACTTCGAGGCCGACGGCGTGGTCGGCGTGCGCGTCCACCGCCACAGCAGCGAACACGAGCACTCGGGCCACATTCGGTTCCATATGGAAGTCATGCTGATGGGCACCGCGGTGAAACGCCGCGGTGACGCCGGTCCGCCACCACGCCCGCGCCTGGTCGTGGACGTGGCGGATCACCCGCGCAAGCACGGCGGACACGGTTTCTAGAAAGGGACGATTCCGCGATGACCCAGACCCCCCAGCAACAAGCGCAGGCTCTGCCGCAGCACGCGATCGAGCGCATCGGCAGCATGCGCAACGCGCAAGGGCAGCGCTTCTTCACCAGCGACCTGACGGTGAAGGAGTTCCTGCTCGTGCGCGAGAGCGGATTCGAGGCCGCCGGGCTCGTGATGGGGTCGAGCATCTATCACGTGGGCCTGCAAAGCTCGAACTACAACCAGAACCAGGAGCTTACCGTACTGACCCAGGCGATGTACGCCGCGCGCGAGCTCGCCATGGCACGCATGGAGGAGGAGGCCAAGGCCCTGGGCGCCGACGGCGTGATCGGCGTAAGGCTCAAGGTCAACCGACACAGCTGGGGCGAGCACCTCGTGGAGTTCGTGGCGCTCGGAACGGCGATCTACGCGCGCGACGGCTCGAACTGGCACGCGCCGAACGGCATGCCGTTCACCAGCGACCTCAGCGGCCAGGACTTCTGGATGCTGCTCAAGAGCGGCTACCGGCCCGTGTCGCTGGTAATGGGCAACTGCGTCTATCACATCGCCCACCAGACGCTGGGCGGCTGGTTCAAGCGCATCGGGCAGAACGTCGAGATGACGGAGTTTACCCAGGGCCTGTACGACGCTCGCGAGCTCGCGATGGAGCGCATGCAGTACGAGGCGCAGGTCGATCGCGCCGCGGGCGTCGTGGGCGCGGACATCATGGAGTGGACGCACGGCAGCTGGGGGTCGCACGTGATCGAGTTCTTCGCCATCGGCACGGCGGTGCTGCCGATCAACATGGCCGAACCGCCACCCACGCCCGAGCTCGTGATGAGCGTCGACTCGTGAGGCACGCGTGAGCTTCACCAGCGACCTGTCTATCGACGAGCTGCTCCTGGTCGAAGAGGTCGGCTTCGAGCCGCTCGAGTTCTGCATGGGCACCAGCTACTTCCACATCGGCTGGCAGCCGACGGCGTGGGGGCAGAACATGGAGCTTGCCCAGATCTCCCAGCTGATGCTCGCCGCGCGCTGGCGCGCGGTGGAGCGGATGGTCGAGCAGGCCACGGCGTTCCACGCCGACGGCATCGTGGCGGTGCGCGTCGAGATCGTGCGACACGGTCACCACGCCGAGTTCACCGCCCTCGGCACGGCGGTGCGGCGCCGGGACGGCCAGGGCGCCGCGTGGCGCCAGGGCAATCGGCCTTTCACCTGCGACCTGTCCGGCGAAGACTTCTGGGGCCTGGTCCGCGGCGGCTTCCGCCCGGTACACCTGGCCCACGGCGTATGCGTCTACCATGTCGCGCACCAGGGGCTCGGCGCGTGGTTCAAGCAGATCGGCCAGAACGTCGAGCAGCCGCAGTACACGCAGGCGCTCTACGACGCGCGCGAGATCGCCATGGAGCGCATGCAAGAGGAGGCGCGCCGCTTCGGGGCGACGGGCGTGGTCGGCGTGCAGGTCCGCGAGGGCAGCCACGGCTGGGAGTCCCATGTCGTCGAGTACGTCGCGGTCGGTACGGGCATCGCGCCGATCGGCGACGCTTCGCACGAGCTCCACGAGCCCCCAAGGCTCGTGATGTTCGCGCAAGATTGAGCCATCCGGCGCCTCGCACTTGACAACCCGGCGGCACCCGCCGGATTGTGGTTCCGTGCTTTCACCCCGGGATCTGGAGACCCAGGCGAGGAAGCGCGTGGGCGAGGTCCTGCGCGGCAAGTGGACGATCGACCGGCTGCTCGACGTCGGCGGCGTGGGCGCGGTCTACGCGGCCACGCACCGCAACGGCAACCAGGTCGCCATCAAGGTGCTGCACCGCATATACGCGTCCTCGCCGGAGATCCGTCACCGCTTCCAGCGCGAAGGCTACGTCGCGAACCACGTGAACCACCCCGGCGCCGTCACGGTGCAGGACGACGACGAGCTCGAGGACGGCTCGGCGTTCTTGGTGATGGAGCTCCTCACGGGCCAATCGCTGGAGACGCGGCTCCGCGAGCAGAAGGTGCTGAGCCAGGCCGAGTCGCTGGTGATCGCCGATCAGGTGCTCGACGTACTGGTCGCCGCGCACGAGAAGGGCATCATCCACCGCGACATCAAGCCGCCGAACATCTTCCTGACGACCGCCGGCGAAGTGAAGTTGCTGGACTTCGGACTGGCGCGCGTGCGCGAGCGCACCTTCGAGGGAACCTTGACCCGCACCGGCATGGTGATCGGCACGGCCTCCTACATGCCGCCGGAGCAAGCGCGCGGAAAGCGCGACGCGGTGGACGCGCGCAGCGATCTCTGGGCCGTCGGCGCGACGCTGTTCAAGGCGCTTTCCGGTCAGTACGTCCACGCCGGCGAGACATCGAGCGAGCGCCTGATGGCCGCCATGTCCCGGCATGCGCCGCCGCTTTCCAGCGTTGCGCCCCAGGTCGCTCCGGAGGTGGCCGCGCTCGTCGACCGCTCGCTCAAGTTCCAGAAGCACGACCGCTTCGCCAGCGCGCAGCAGATGCAGAACGCCGTCCGCGCCGCCTACCAGGCGGTCGAGCACGAGGCGATCCCCAGCGCCCGGCGCGGCGTCCGCTTTCCCGAGGCCGGGTCCACGCCGAGCGTCGACATCTACGACGACAGCGACATCCACGTCAGCGTCGTCTTCGACCCCGAGGGGCCGGACGACAGCACGGTCGTGGAAGTGGAACGTCCGACGGGCTCCAGCGGCCGCTACGCGCTCGTCCGCAAACCGACGCCGCCGCCGTTCGCCCTCGGCGAAAGCGACGAGCTCTCCGAGGTCAGCGTCGTGGAGCTCGAGCCGCCGCCAGGCAAGCCGAAGTGAGCCGCCGGCCGCGCGCGGTGGAGCTGTCGGGCATCCCGCTGGTCACCGTTCGCGACACGCCGCTCGCGGGCGCGTTCGTCGATCGACCGCACCGCTTCATGGCGCGCGTCGCGCTCGCGGACGGGTCCGTGGTCGAGGCGCACCTGCCGAACCCCGGGCGTCTCACCGGCACCGTGGCGCCGGGCCGCCGGGTGTTGCTGGACGGCCCCTTCCCGCCTCCACGCAAGCTGCCGTGGACGCTCGTCGCGGCGCGCGAGCGACGCGCCTGGGTCGGCACGGTGACCACGTTCGCGAACCGCATCTTCCCGGAGCTCTGGCGTCGCGGGCTGTTCCCCGAGCTGCCGAAGGGCGAGCTCGCGTCCGAGGTGGCGTGCGCCTGCTCGCGCTTCGACTTCCGCATCGACCGCACCTTCGTCGAGGTGAAGTCGGTGACGTTCGCGCGCGGCAGCGCGGCGCTGTTCCCCGATGCCGTCACGGCCCGGGGCGCGCGGCACTGCCTCGAGCTCGCCGAGCTGGCTCGCGGCGGGACCCCGACGGCGATCGTGCTCCTGGCGCAGCGCGGCGACGTGGTCTCGATCGCGCCGGAGGACGACATCGATCCCAGGTTCGGCAAGGCGCTCCGCGAAGCCGCGGCGGCCGGCGTCGTCGTGCTCGGCGCCGCGCTGGAGCTCGCCCCGGCCGGACCGAAGCGCGCAGCGCGCGTGCCGTTGCTACTGTAGGGAGCCGTCGGTCCGGCGCGGAATCCCGCGGGATCTGCCGCGTCGTGACCGATTCCGGACAATGCGCTGTGCGAGGCATGACGGCGGCTGCAGCGTGCGCATATTAGGTTGAGATTGCGCAAACGTTCTCGCGATGCCTGATCCCAACCTGCTCATCCTTTCCGACGTCCATCTGGGCAGCGATCTCGTCCAGCACGCCAGACCGGACGCGCCGGCCCGCGGCGTCGCCGCCGAGCACCGGGACCACGAGCTCGTCTCGCTCCTCGACTGGTACCGCGACAGGCCCCAGGACGGCCGCCCGTGGCGCCTGGTGATCGCCGGAGATCTGGTGGACTTCGTCGGCATGAGCGTGTCGGCGCCGCCCGGACACCTCGAGCTCGAGCTGAGCGACGAGGAGCGGATGCATGGCCTGGGCAGCTCCGTCGATCACACGCTTTGGAAGCTGCGTCGCGTCGCCGAGCACCACCGCGACGTGTTCGCGGCGCTCGCGCGCTTCGTCGCGTCCGGCAACTCGCTGGTCGTGCTGCGCGGCAACCACGACGTGGACTTCCACTGGGAGCCCGTGCAGGCGGAGTTCCGCGCCATCATCGCCTCCCACGACCCGCGCGCGGCCAGGAGCGTCGAGTTTTCCGACTGGTTCTACTACGAGGAAGGCCTGATCTTCGTCGAGCACGGACACCAGTACGACGACTACTGCTCCCACGACCACGTGCTCAATCCGGTGCAGCCGTCGGACCCGAAGCGTTCCTACCGGTCGCTCTCGGACATCCTGCTGCGCGTCGTGGTGCGGCCCACCCGCGGCATGCTCGAGAGCGGGCACGACAAGGCGACAGCGCTGGACTACTTCCGCTTCGCGTTGCGGCTCGGCTTCGGCGGCATGCTGCGGCTCGCCCAGCGCTTCATCGTGGCCATCGCCACGTCGATCGCCGTCCGGCGCGAGCACTTCAGCGTCGCGGCCGGGTGGGTGCGCGCGGAGCACGAGCGCAAGATGGCGCTGCTCGCCGCGGTCGCCCATATCAGCCTGACCCGGCTGCGGGCGCTGGCAAAGCTGCAGCGCCCGCCGGTGACGCGCAGCCTGATCCGCATCATCGCCGGCCTGATGCTCGACCGCGTCGCGATGGCACTGGTCGCCGTCGCGTTCGTGGTGTGGGTGCTCGCCGCCCGCTGGACACCGGCGCTCGGCGTCGAGCTCACCGCCAGCGTCGCGCTGCTCGCGCCGGGCGCGTGGCTGTGGCGCCGCGCACGCGGCGCGATCGACGCCACGCAGTCGCTCCGCGAGCACGCGGCGCGCATCACGCGACTGTTCCCGGCCGCGTTCGTCGTCATGGGGCACACCCACATCCCGGAGGTCCAACGCACGCCCGACAACGACGCGACCTACGTGAACCTCGGCGCCTGGGCCGGCGAGGAGCCAACCGAAGGCGCGGTGTCGACGCTCCCTCCGTCGCAGACGCACCTGATCGTCTGCCGCACCGCCGACAAGCCGGTGGCCACGCTGCTGCGCTGGGACTCCGGCCGCGGGCCGGAAGCCTTCCTGAGCGGTCGAGAAAATGCCCCGCTTGCCGTAGGATCGACGCATGCGACGATCGGTGCTCGGGACGGTAGCGGTCTTCCTCGCGGCGACGGCCTGCTCGGCTAGCGACGCGCCCTCGGCGACCGCGACGGACGGCGGCACCGACGCCGCCATCGGCGACGCGGCCGACGACGCCGCGCTGCCGCCGCCCGACGGCACGCTGCCGCCACACGCGACGTCGCTGCCGTGGAGCTACACACGTCCGGAGGACGGCGCGCCGCTCGGCGCGCAGGAGGTGAGCGACGTCACGGACGTGTTTCTCGATCTGCTGACGCGCACCCACTACTTCGACTTCATCGACCGGCGCGTCCACGGCTGGCCGGAGTCGGACCCCGCCGGCGGCTACTGGTACGCCACATGGTGGAGCGGGGCGGACGTCGTCAAGGCGAACGGCAGCATCACCTATCGCCACAACGCGGTCGGCGCGGACAACAACGGCCTCCGTACGGCGCAGCTGCTCGAGGGCGCGTGCTTCGGATCGCTGCTCTGGCACGACGCGGGCATCGAGCATCTCGCGCGCCGCCTGATGCGCGGCTTCAACTCCTGGATCCTGGCGATGCAGGAGCAAGCGAACGATCCGGACGGCGTGCTGCTCACACGCGCCGCCTATCCCGCGAGCTTCACCGACACCGATCGCCAGATCAGCGTCGACTACAGCCTGGATCGCCCGGGCGTCGACAACCCGGCCACCGACTACGTCCACATCCCGAACAACCCGTACTGGGGCGACGTCTACGTCAAGAACAAGCGCAGCAAGGACGACATCGGCCACATGCTGCGCGCCATCGCCCAGCTCGACGCGTGCGACGGCAAGCTCGCCGAGCCCGGCGCCGAGGACGACCTGCTCGCGATGCGCAAGAACTACATCGCCTGGTCGCGCCGCGTCGAGGACGACGCATGGACGATCGCGACGCGAGACCAGAACGGCAAGCTCTGGCTTCCCCCCGACCAGCTCGCGAACTTCACGCTGCTCGGCAACGCCGAGTGCACCGAGATGCTCGCGATCCGCCTGCTCGGCCGCTTCGCGCCATCCAGCGAGCTGTCGTGCGGCGACGGCATCGGCGCACTCGATCCGGCGATCATGAAGGCGAGCCACTCCAACGGCGAGATCCTGCGGAGCTTCCACGAAGCGGCGGCGGGCACCGCGCTGGTCACCGGCAACGACAGTCTCGCCCTCGCCCTCGACAAGGGCCTCGCCCGGCGCGTCGAGGAGGGGCTCGCGGGTCTCGAAGCCGGCACGCCGCCGCCGTTCCTGACGAACGAGGCTCTCGCGTCCCTGATGATCCACTCGGTCAACGTCGGTGTCCCGCTCACCTGGCACGAGGTCCGCTTCCTCGACGACCGCATCCGCGAGGCCCACGACAGCTTCGTCGACGCTTTGAACGACGTCACCTTCAACACCGCCGACGCCTCGATCCCGGACGGCACCTACCCGTTCGCCCCGTCGGGCAGCGGCATCGACTTCAAGCTGCTCGGCGCGCTGCTCGGCAGCTGCGCCTCCCCGTACGCGAACCCCGCCTCCAAGCCGATCCTCGACTGCGACAAGATCAAGGCCTGGACTCCCTGAGAGGGTTTGCCGGTCCGCCGCGGAACCTCGTTTCCCGGTCACGCGGTCGCGCTGTGGCGCCGCGCGCCGGCGCGCGATGCGGGATACCGCGCCGGGCCGGCATCCTGAAGCGGCGGATCCCGGCGCGCGGCGCGGCCGACGGCTACTCCATCCACTCCGTGTGCACGGAGCCTTCGCGATCCGTGCGCACGTAGGTGTGGGCGCCGAAGAAGTCGCGCTGGGCCTGGATCAGGTTCGCGCTCAGGCGCTCGCTCCGATAGCTGTCGTACCAGCCGAGGGAGATGCTGGTCGTGGGCGCGGGCACGCCGTGCTTGGCGGCGAGCGCCACCACGTTGCGCCAGCCCTGCTGGCGCGATGCCAGCTCGTCGCGGAACGACGGATCGAGCAGCAGGTTGTCGAGCTTCGGGTCGCGCTTGAACGCCTCCTGGATGCGACCGAGGAACGCGGCGCGGATGATGCAACCGCCCTTCCAGATGCGCGCCATCTCGCCGAGCGGGATGTCCCAGTTGCGCAGATCGCTGGAGGCGCGGATCAGCGCCATGCCTTGGGCGTAGCTCGCGCACTTGGCGGCGTAGAGCGCCGCACGCACGTCGGCGATGAGCTGCTTCTTGTCGATCCCCGTCGCGGAGCCCGGCTTGGGACCTGGGAGCACCTTGGACGCGGCGACGCGCTGCTGCTTCAACATCGAGACACCGCGTGCATCGACGGCCGACGCGATCGTCGGGATCGGCGAGGCGATCTCCACGGCGTCCTGCACGGTCCAGCGGCCGGTCCCCTTCTGCGCGGCGCAGTCGAGGATCATGTCGACCAGATCGTTGCCCGTCTGCGGATCCTTCTTGGTGAAGATCTTGGCGGTGATCTCGATCAAGAACGAGTCGAGGTCGCCCTTGTTCCACTCGGCGAAGGTATCGGCGAGCTCGGCGTTGCCCAGGCCACCGAGGTTCTTCAGCAGCCAGTAGGCCTCTGCGATGAGCTGCATGTCGCCGTACTCGATGCCGTTGTGCACCATCTTGACGTAGTGCCCAGCGCCGCCCGGTCCGCAGTAGGTGACGCACGGACCGTCGGGCACCTGCGCAGCGATCTTCTGCAGCACGGGCTCCAGCTCGCCGTACGCCTCGCGATCGCCGCCCGGCATCATGCTCGGGACCGTGACGCGCGCCTTCCTCGCCGCCGGACACGCCCATGCCGAAGAAGCGCAGCCCCTTCGCCGCCAGCTCCTTCGCGCGGCGCTCCGTGTTCGGAAAGTGCTCGTTACCGGCGTCGACAAGCAGGTCGCCCTTCTCGAGCAACGGCACGAGCTTCGCGATCGTGTCGTCGACGATCTGGCCGGCCTTGACGAGCATGATGATCCGCCGCGGCCTGCGCAGCGACGCGACGAACGGCTTCAGATCCTCGTAGGCGTGGATCTGCAGACCCTCGGCCTCTTTCGCGAACCTCTGGACGGGCTCGGGCCACGCATCCCACGCGGCGACGCTGAATCCTTTTTCCTCGAGGTTCAGCGACAGGTTCTTCCCCATCACCCCGAGGCCGATCATTCCCATAGCGAGGTTTTCCATGACGCGAGACGCTACGCTGCTCGCCCTCGGACGTCGACCGTCCCCTGCGGAACGATCAAACACCAAGGAAATCGCGGAAATCCGCGTTGCGCTGTGCAGGCTGGCCCGGTGGCCCGACGCTCGCGACGCTTGCGAGCCGGCCGAAGCGTGACGAGCATGCGGAGGCGATGAACAGCGTCCCGCCTCCCGACAATCCGCTCCGCGCCGGCATGACCAGCGAGCTCCACGTGGATCCGTGCGTGCTGGTGATCTTCGGCGCGACCGGCGACCTGACCGGTCGCAAGCTGGTGCCCGGAATCTACAACCTCGCGCGCAATCGTCTGTTGCCGTCGGCGTTCGCGCTGGTCGGGTTCGCGCGGCGGCCGATCCCGGACGCGCAGTTCCGCGCGCAGCTTCGCGCGGACGTCGAGGAGCACTCGCGCCACAAGCCGATCGACGGCGCGGTGTGGGACGACCTCGCCCAGGGCATCTCGTACGTGCAAGGCAACTTCGACGACGCGAGCGCCTACCAGGACCTCAAGCGGCGCCTGGAAGCGCTCGACGCCGAGCGTGGAACCGCCGGCGGGCGCGTGTTCTACCTCGCCGTGCCGCCGGCGGCGGTGCGCCCCATCATCGAGAACCTCAAGCAAGCCGGCCTGGTCGATGCGCCGGCGCGGGTCGTCGTGGAGAAGCCGTTCGGCGTCGATCTCGCGTCCGCCGTCGCGCTGAACCGGGATCTCCTCGCGCATCTGGAGGAGCGGCAGATCTTCCGGATCGATCACTATCTGGGCAAGGAGACTGTGCAGAACCTGTTGGTGCTGCGCTTCGGCAACACCATCTTCGAGCCGCTGTGGAGCCGCAGCCACGTCTCCCACGTGGAGATCACCGTCGCCGAGCACATCGGCATCGAGGGCCGCGGCAAGTTCTACGAGCAGACGGGCCTGCTCCGCGACATCGTCCAGAACCACGCCATGCAGCTGTTCTGCCTGGTGGCGATGGAGCCGCCGGTGGCGTGGGACGCGGACGCGGTGCGCGACGAGAAGGTCAAGGCGCTGCGCTCGCTCCGGCCGATCACGGGCGCCGAGGCGGTCCAGAGCCGCAGCGTGCGGGGTCAGTACGGCGCCGGCACGGTCCGCGGCGACGCCGTGAGCGGCTATCGGGAGGAGCCCGACGTGGCGCCGGACTCCACGGTCGAGACGTTCGTCGCCCTGGAGATCGCCGCGGACAACTGGCGCTGGGCGGGCGTGCCGTTCTTTCTTCGCGCCGGAAAGCGCTTGGCCAAGCGCGTCACCGAGATCGCGATCCACTTCAGCGCCCTGCCCCACCCGCTGTTCCAGGATGCACCCGGCGCGCTCAGCATGCCGAACGCGCTGATCCTGCGCATCCAACCCGACGAGGGCATCGCGCTGCGCTTCGCCACCAAGGTCCCCGGTCAGGCGATCGCGATGCGCGACGTCGCGATGGACTTCCGCTACGGCACCGCGTTCGGTCACGAGACGCCGGAGGCGTACGAGCGGCTGCTGCTCGACACGATGCGCGGCGACGCCACGCTGTTCACGCGTCACGACGAGGTCGAGGCGCAGTGGGCGTTCGTCGATCCGATCCTGGCCGCGTGGCAATCGAACAAGGTGCCGCTCGGGCGCTACGAAGCCGGAAGCTGGGGCCCAACCGAGGCGCACGCCCTGATCGAGCGCGCCGGGCTCAAGTGGAGCAAGCCGTGACGCCGGCGCGCAGCGGCCGGCTGAGCGAGAGCCTCGAGCGCGTCGAGGCCGCGCTCGCCAGGCTTTGGGAGCCGGACGCGACCGGTACGGCCAAGGCGCGCGCCTACACCGTGAACCTGATCGCCGTCGGCCACGAGCCACGCTTCGTCGCGCTGGTCCACGACGTCGCCTTGCGCCTGTCCGCCCGCACCTTCGTCATCAGCGTCGATCCCCGGCTCGAGCCCTGGGCGCTCGAGGGCGACGTGTCGGCGGTGTGCCAGATCGGCGAGCGCGAGGTCTGCGCCGAGCGCATCGAGCTCACGTTCGGCGCGGTCGCGGCCAAGCGCGCACACTCGGTCGTCGAAGCGCTGGCCGAGTCGCGCTTGCGCACGGTGATGCTGGTCGGTAACGGTGCGTCAGCCAGCGTCGTCGACGGGCTCGCGCCGGACTGCGCGCGCGTGGTCGTCGACAGCGCCGGGCTGGGCGTGGCGCGCACCGCGCGCATCGCGGAGCTGACCCTGGGTGAGCTCGGCGATCTGGCGTTCGTGCGCGGGCGGCGCTGGCGCGAGATGCTCGCGCGACTGTTCGACGATCCGGCGGTACGCGCCGGCTCGATCCGCGCACTCGATATCGCCCACGTGGAAGTCGAGGACCATCCCGGGGCGACCGCGGAAGCGGACCTCTTGCTCGGATGGCTCGGGTCGCGCCTGGGTTGGCGAGCCTCGCTTGCCGGGATCCGCGACGCCGACGGCAAGCCCGTCGAGGTCCGGCTGTCGGTGGCGCGTCGCGACGACGTGATCCCGGGCTGCGTCGAGTCCGTCGCGATCCACGCGGACGTGAGCGACGGGCGGCTGGTCGCGCGCGTCACTCGCGACACCGACGCGCAGCACCTGTGGTGCGAGGTCCAGACGCCGGCGGGCACGCAGGCCAGGCGCCACTACGCGATTCCGCATCGCGAGCCCGCCGAGGAGGTCGCGCGCGCACTGGGCGACGCCGCGGGCGAGACGCTGCTGCGCGACGCGCTCGCGTTCGCCGCCGCCTGGCGCGGCTTCGCATAGAGCATGTTCTATTGATGCCGGCCCGGCGCGGAACCGAGCCGCTCGCGCAGCGCATACACGCGATCCTCCTGCACCGCGTGGAGGCCGCCGAACGCGGCGTTGATCGGGCCGTTGAACGTCGACAGCTCGCTCGAGAACGGGCCGGCCACGACGCGCACGCGCTCCGGATAGTCCCGCGCCGCCACTGTCACGACTGTCCAGCCCGCCCCGACGACGCGCGTGCTGCTGCCGACCACGACGCGATGGTGGTCGAGCAGATCGATCCGCACGGCGCGGCGCCCCGCGCTGCGGATCGCGAAGCGCTGCTTCCGGGGATTGCCGTCGCCGTCGGCGGGGTCGAGCGAGAGCACCGCGAGCGCAGGCTCGCGCGGCGCCGGCGCCGTATAGCTCCGGGCCCAGGGCTCGGCCGGGCTGAGCGACGCCAGGTCGGCGGCGCGCTTCGCCAGCGGCGTCGTCGCCTCGAAGCCCCGCGCGACCGGACCCACCATGATCCGCGCCGGACCGCCAACATCCACCCGGAACAAGCCCAGCCGGGGTCGCGTCGCGCCGACCAGCATGGCAGTGGCGGTGTTCGAACCCGTGAACCAGTCGGCGACGAACGCGCTCTCCTCGAACGCGCTGCCGATGTCCGGAAACAGGTCGAAGTACCAGCCGTTGTAGCTGCCGGGCCCGTCGGAGCTCGGCGGCACGATCTCGACGACCATCGACAACCAGCGCTTCTCGGCCCCCGACAGGGCGCGGCCCGCGATCTCGTCGTGGGCGATCGTCGACAGCACGCGCATGACGCGCGCGACGTCGTCGAAGTGCGTCTGCGCGGCGGCCTCGTGCAGCGCCACGGCGAGCGCCCGGCCGCGCCGCGCATACTCCCCGAGGGCGTCGTAGACCGCCGGCACCGGATCGACGAAGCCGTCCGGGATTTCGCAGCCGCCTTCGCTGTACGCCTGTCCGGCCATCAGCACGGCACCGTGGCGCAGCTGTCCGTACGCCGCGGCGATGCTCGACAGTCGCAGATCGCGGAACGCGTCCCGGTGCATGTACGTCGGCACCTGCCCCTTCGGCTCGTCGGCGAGATGCCCGATGGCGGCGAACCACGCGCCGAACATCCCCGGCGCGGGCGCGAGATCCGCGCGCGCCTTCGCCAGTGCCGGCGCGAGCGCGGGGAACGCCGCGAGATCCGCGGCGAGGTAGCGCTTGGCGCGATCGCTTCCGAGAACGAACGCCAGGTCGGCCAGGTGCGGCGTGTCGCGCCGGGCGACGTCGGCGTGCACCAGGTGCGTCAGGATCGGCGTGTCCGGCGTGATCCGCGGTCCGAGGACGGTCGCGATCACCGGCAGCGGCCACGAGCCCTGGGGCATGTAGTGCACGCGCGCGGTGCGCACGTAGCCGGCACCGATCGCCGCGCGCAGGGCGTCGGCGGAAGCCGGCACGGTCAGCGCACCGATGCGGGAGCGCTTGGCGAGCGCGCCGAGATCGCGCAGCCCGACGTCCTCGCGCTTGCCGGCGATCGCCGTCCAGGCGCGGTCGAGCGCGTCCACGTCGTCGAGCACGCCGGCGCGCTCGGCCAGGCGCGCCAGGCCAAGCGCGTCCACGGCCTCGCGCGGCGTCTCGTCGCGGTCGGGCAGCGCGCCGGGCTGGGAGCTGCGCCCGCCGCGCGACACCAGGTTGAACTCGAGGCGAGACAGCCACATCGACGCGCGGAAGTACGGCTTCAGAGCGCCCTGGAACGCGGTGGCGTAGTAACCGCGCGGCGCGAACGCCGAGAAGTCGATGACGCGCGCGCGGCCGAACAGCGTGACGACCGCGAGCGGCGCGGTGCCGGCCCGCGCCGCGGCGATCAGGGGCGCGGCCTCGGCGTCCGTGCCGAGCACGCTCGGCACAGTCGCGTCCGCGAGCAGCGAGCGCGCCACCGTGAGATACACGTCCAGATCCGAGGCGACCGCCGCAGGCAACCCGGCCTTCGCCAGGGCCGCGTGCGACGCATCGAGGAAGTGACGCTCGCGCGTCGCGAGATCGAGCTCCAGCGCGCCCACGACGGCCTCGTGGCTACGGAACACGGCGTGGAAGATCGCGTCGGCCGAGACGTAGATCGGCAGCTGGCTCTGGTAGACTTCGTGGAGCGCGTCGGCGTAGCCGTCGGTCTCGAGCCGCGCCGGCACGACGAAGCCGTTCACCGACAGCAGCCGCTTGTCGGCGGGCGTGAGCGCGAAGCGCTCGTCCACGCGGTCCAGGTACAGCGGCTGCTTGCGCGCCGGCGCGGCGACCGACGCCGGTCCGTCGTGGGGAGCGGCCAGGATCTCGCGCTCGGCCTGGGCGACCGTGTCGCGCGCCGGGTCGCAGACATCCGTCCCGTGGGCGCGGCGCGGACCGTCCGCCCAGAACGGCGGCGGCAGCGGCGCGGGTGACGACGCCGGCGGCGCCGGCGCGGCGGCCCCCGCGTCGACGGGTCGCGCGCGAGCGAGCGCCGGCGTGCGGGCCGCCGACGCTTGACCCTCGGGCGGGACGCCACGCGGGCATCCCGCGACGCCACACACGCCGAGCCCCAGGAGCAACGCGGTCGCCGGCTTCATGCCAGGGCAATCGCGCGACCGCCGACGATTGTGACACGCCCGGGCCGGCGGCTCTCAGAATCCGCATTTCGCGGACGTCGTCCGGCACCAGCAGCGGCGGCTCGGTCTTCGCCTTGACGTCCTCGAGCGACACGCCCGGCGCGAGCTCGCGCAGCACCAGCTTGCCGTCCTCGATGTCGAGCGTCGCCATGTCGGTGATGACGCGATGCACGACGCCCTTGCCGGTGAGCGGAAGCGCGCACTGGTTCAGGATCTTCGCCTGCCCCTTCTTGTTCGCGTGCTCCATGATCACGACCACGCGCTTGGCGCCGTGCACCAGATCCATGGCGCCGCCCATGCCCTTGACCATCTTGCCCGGGATCATCCAGTTGGCGAGATCGCCGTCCTTGCTGACCTCCATCGCGCCGAGGATCGCCAGATCGATGTGGCCGCCGCGGATCATCGCGAAGCTCAGGGCGCTGTCGAAGATCGACGAGCCCGGCAGCATCGTGACCGTCTCCTTGCCGGCGTTGATGAGGTCGGCGTCTTCCGTGCCCGCCACCGGGTACGGGCCGATGCCAAGCAAGCCGTTCTCGCTCTGGAGCATGACTTCCACGCCGTCCGGGATGTAGTTGGCGACGAGCGTGGGCATGCCGATGCCGAGGTTGACGTAGTAGCCGTCCCGAAGCTCCTGGGCGGCGCGCTGGGCGATCTGCTCGCGAGTCAGCATCTCAGGACTCCTTCCGGACGGTGCGGCGCTCGATGCGCTTCTCGTGTTTGCCGAGCAGCACCCGCTGCACGAAGATGCCGGGCAGGTGGATCTCGTCGGGATCGAGCTGGCCCACGTCCACCAGCTCCTCGACCTCCGCGATCGTCACCTTGCCCGCCATGGCGCACAGCGGGTTGAAATTCCGTGCCGTGCGGCGGAACACCAGGTTGCCGTAGCGGTCCGCCTTCCACGCCTTCACGATCGCGAAGTCTCCGGTGATGCCGTGCTCCATCACGTACATCTTGCCGTCGAACTCGCGCGTCTCCTTGCCCTCCGCCACCTTCGTGCCGAAGCCCGCGGGCGTGAAGAACGCCGGGATGCCCGCGCCGCCGGCGCGCAACCGCTCCGCGAGCGTGCCCTGCGGACAGAGCTCCACCTCCAGCTCGCCGTTCAAGAACTGGCGCTCGAACTCCTTGTTCTCGCCCACATAGCTCGAGACCATCTTCTTGATCTGCTTCGGCCCGAGCAACAGCCCGAGCCCGAAGTCGTCCACGCCGCAGTTGTTCGACACGACGACCAAATCCTTGACGCCCTTGTCGCGGAGCGCCGCGATACACAGCTCCGGGATGCCGCACAGCCCGAAGCCGCCCGCCAGGATCGTCGCCCCGTCGGCGATGTCGGCGACCGCCTCGGCGGCGCTCTTGACGACCTTGTCCATGGCCTGGACGTAACACCGACGCGGCGTGGGCCGCAAGCCCGGCAAGGTGGGCAGGATGATGCCGGTCCGGCGCGGAATCGCGCGTCAGCGGCCAAGCCCGGGCGCGCGCGGCGGCGCCGCCGGATACTCGAGCGACGCGTACGCGAGGATGCCGCCGACGATGTCCGCGGCAGCGCCGGACGTCGCCATGGTGAACGTCGTGTCGTAGCGCCCCTCGATGCGCGCGCGCCGATCGATCAAGGCGGCGGCGCCAGCACGGATGCCCAGACGCGCTCCGCGAGCGCGTACTCCCCCATCGATCCGGAGGCCACCACGCGTCCGTCGACCAGCACGGTCGGCACCGCGCGGATGTCCCCGGGCGCCCCGACAGCGTCGGCGCGCACGACGCGCACGCCGATGCGCGGCGCCAGCAAGGCGAAGCGCAGCACCGCGGCGGCGACGGCCGGGCAGTACGGGCAACCGGGGCTGACCACCGCGACCACTTCCGTCGGCCGCGCAATCCGCGCGAGCACCGCCGCCGTCGCCGGCGTGTCGCTCTCCACCTGCCCGGTCGCCAACGCGCGCAACGTCTCGACCAAGGGCCCGAGCTGGCGCCGCTCGATCGCCCCGACCAGCTCGATGCTCCCGTGCGGATGCGTCCCACGCAGCGTCGTGTGCGGCACGGACGACGCGTCGGGCTCGAACACGAGCTCGAGCCACGGCGCGATCTCCGCGAGCCGCGCCAGCGCCGGCGACAGCGCGTCGCCACCGCGCTGGACCGCGCGCACGCGTTCGCCCGGTACGCCGAGATATTGCTCGAGCTCGATCACCTGATCGATCCTGGGGCGGGCGCCGGTTTCTCGCCATGGGTGGGTCGGGTTGGATGTCGTTCCGGCGAAGATCCCCGATGACGGCTGTCATGCGCGCGCAGGCTGGCGATTGCGCATCCAGAACGCGAGTGCAATGAGTTGGGCGACCGACCAAATCGTGACGAAGCCGGACATGACCGCGCCCACAAGAGAAGCCCTGCTCGACGCCGCCGATGAACTGTTCGGCGAGGTCGGGTTCGACGCCGCGAGCACCCGCCGCATCGGCGAGTTGTCCGGCGTCAACAAGGCGCTCATCCACTATCACTTCAAGGACAAGAGCGAGCTGTGGTCGAGCGTGCTCGACCGCTACTACGCGCGTCTCGACGGCGAGCTGCGGGCGGCGCTCGAGCGCGGCGAGGGCGCGCGGGCGAAGCTGGTCGGGATCGCTGCGACTTATCTGGACTTCCTCGCGGAGAACCGCAGCTTCGCGCGCATGGTGCAGCGCGAGATCGCCGACGGGCGTCACGTCGATCGCATCACCGCGCACATGACGCCGTTGTTCGAGACCGGCGCCGCGCTCGTCGAAGCCGCGTACCCCGGAGCGCGCTCGGGGCCGCTGTCGGCGGCGCAGCTCCTGGTGAGCTTCTACGGCATGGCGGCGAGCTGGGTGCTGTACGCGCCGGTCGTCCAGGGGCTGACCGGCGCCGATCCCTTGAGCCGGCGCGCGCTCGCCGCGCGCAAGGAACACCTGACGGAGATGGTCGATCTGGTGATCGCCCGGCTCGATGACGGCGGTTCGCGCCCGGTACCGCGCCGGACCGGCAAGAGGAGAAAAGCATGACCAGGACGAAACCGAAGATGCAGACCGTGCTGACCAAGCTCGCGGGACGCGCCATCGAAGCGCGGCAACGCGGCGACGGGCGGCCGTTCGTGGTCGGGATGTTCGCCACGCACCGCTGCATGTGCGACTGCCAGAGCTGTCTGTGGAAGCACAACGACTGGCAGGACACGCCGCTCGAGGACTTGAAGCGCTTTTACGGCGAGGCGAAGGAGCAAGGCTTCGTGGCCACGGCCATCAGCGGCGGCGAGCCGTTCATGCGGCGCGACCTCGGCGAGCTCGTGCGCCACATCAAGCACGAGCTCGACATGGCGGTGCTGGTGTTCACCACCGGCTGGTACTTGCCGCAGCGCATGGACGAGGTGCTGCCGCACATCGATATGCTGATGCTGAGCCTGGACTCGGCGATCCCCGGACGGCACGACGCGATCCGGCGCCTGCCCGGGTTGTTCGAGCGGCTGCTCGCGTCGATCGACGTGGTCAAGGCGCGCTACCCGGAGCTGTCCGTGCAGCTCAACACCTGCGTGCAGCGCGGCATCGAGCGCGAGGGCGAGATCGACGCGCTGATCGCGCTGGCCGAGAAGCTACAGGTGCCGATCTCGTTCGACGTCGTGACGCCACACCGCAACGGCGCGGACGGGTCGCACTTCACCTTGACCGACATGGGGCTGCCCCTGACCGAGCTGCAGAGCGTGTGCGGCGAGCTGCTCGCGAGGAAGCGCGCGGGCGCGCCGATCCTGAACTCGGAGCGGTACTTCCAGTACTTCATCGACGGACGGCGCGGCTATCGCTGTCACTTCCCGAAGCTCGCGATGACCGTGGACGGGCGCGGCCTCGTGGAAAACTGCCTCGATCTCGACGACCCGCTCGGCGACATCAAGACCACGCCGCTCGCCGAGATCATGGAGAGCGCGCGCTTCAAGGAGCTGCGCTGCAACGCCGAAAGCTGCTCGTCGTGCTCGTCGCCCACGATGGTCGACATGTCGCACGTGTGGGAGGACCCGGGTCTGATCTTCAAGAGCGGCGGAATCGCCATCGGGTGATGGCGTGGGCGCGCTGGCCTCGCTTCTCGCTCGCCTCGACGGCGGAGCGCGTCCCGGCGTCGGGCCGCCGCGCCGGGACGCGACGCAGTTCCCGCGCGCGGCCTGGGACCTCCGCACGCTGATCGTCGTGTTCGGGCCGGACGCCCCGCTGCGCTTCCTGAACCTGAACCTGACGCTCGGACTCACCGGGCTGCCCTTCGACCAGCACGCGGACGGGCTCGAGGCACGCGATGCGTTCGACCTGCAGCTGTGTCTCGAAGGGCGCGGGCGGGCCGCGCTGTGCAAGCGCACACACTCGATCCGGGGCGACGTGCGCTTCACGCCCGGCGCGGCGCGCGTCGCGCTCGGCGATCTGTTCGACTTCGACGGCGCGTGGCCGCACTTCCTCATCCGCTTCCGTCAGCCCAACGACGCGCTCGAGCTCGAGCTCGACTTCGACGCCGCCGGACCGCTGCAGCACTGGGCGCACGCGGGGCGCATCTACAGCCACTACACCAGCTTCGGCACCTGCCGCGGCACGTGGCGCTGGGGCGACCAGCGCGGCGACATCGACTCGCCGGCGCTGCTCGATCACGGCTTCGGGCGGCGCGCGCGGGCCGCCGGCAGGCTGCTCCGACGCTTCCGCTACGAGGTGCTGCGCTTGCCCGACGGCGCGGCCGCGATCGGGCTCGTCACCGAGGCGCCCGGCGGCGTCGTGTTGCGGCGCGCCGGCGTGGTGCGCGAAGTGGCTGCGGACTTCGAGCACGAGGTCGCTCGCTGCGAGCGCTTCGCGAACCACGCCGGCGCGATGCGCGCGGTACCGTCCGAGTGGGTCGGACGGCTGGTGTCACCGGCGGCCTCGCTCGAGTATCGCGCGCGGCGCGCGACGCCGCCGCGCGCCGTGCTCGGCGACGGATTCCTGACAGGCTTCGACTACGACGCCGAGGGGACCGGCGCGCTGCCGCGCCGCTTCAGCGGCGAGGGCTACGCCGAGCAACTCGGCGTGCGAGGAGGATGAGCATGGGCGCTTTCAAGGACACCGATCACCTGTACCGCGTCCTCGACGCCTTCTTCCAGCGCATCGCCGCGCGGCCGGACGTCGCGAAGGCGCTGCTCGCAGGCAACATGGTGCTGCGCTTCCGCTACCGCGATCCGGATGGTCAGGCCACCGTCGATCTGCGGGGCGCGTCCATCACCTGGCAGCTCGGCGAGAGTGACCTCGACCCGCTGCTCGAGATGATCCAGTCGGCCGACGTCGCCAACCGCTTCTGGCAGGGACGCCTCGGCATCGCGAACGCCATCGCTACGCGCAAGGTCGTCGCACGCGGCCCGGTGTCCAAGGCGATGGCGCTCTTGCCGGCACTGGAGCCCGCGTACCCGCTGTACGTGCAGACGCTCCGCGACCTCGGCGAGAGCGCCTTGATCATCGAAGACAAGCCGCAGAGCGCACTCGCCGATCGGCTGCGCGACAGCGCGCGCCGCGTCGCGCGCAGCGCGCGCGAGCACCTTCCACACCGCAGCGCCGTGGATCCCGACGCGCTCGCGTCGCACTCGATCCCGCTCGAGGAGGCGCCGGAGGAGCGCAAGATCGCCCGGCGCGACCAAGCGCTGCCGGAGGATCCGGCGGCCCTCGCCAGGGAAATGCTGTGTCGGATGCAGCTGATCCGCGCCTTCGAGCAGCAACTCTCCGACGCCTGGGCGCGTGGCGAGGTCCCGACCGAGGCGATCCATCTGTCGATCGGCCAGGAGGCGACGGCCGTCGGCGTGTGCTTCGCGCTCCGCTCCGACGACTACGTGGCGACGACCCACCGCGGCCACGGTCACATGCTGGCCAAGGGCGCGGATCTCGACGGCATGATGGCGGAGATGCTCGGTCGCGCCACCGGCCTGTGCGGCGGCAAGGGCGGCTCGATGCACGTCACCGACGCCGCCGTGGGCGCCATCGGCGCCAACGGCATCGTCGGCGCGAGCCCGCTCATCGCCGCGGGCGCGGCGCACGCCGAGCGGCTGTCGCATGGCGACCGCGTGGCCGTGGCGTTCCTCGGCGACGGCGCGACGAACCAGGGCATGTTCCACGAGGCGCTGAACTTCGCCGCCGTGCTCAGGCTGCCGGTGGTGTTCGTTGTCGAGAACAACCTGTACGGCGAGTTCACGCCCGTCGGGCGCCACACCCGCGTCCGGCGCCTGGCCGATCGCGCGTCGGCGTACGGCATGCCCGGCATCGACGTCGATGGCAACGACGTGCGCGCCGTCCACGCCGCGACCCGCGACGCCGTGGAGCGCGCGCGTCACGGCGAAGGTCCGACGCTGCTCGAGTGCCGCACGTATCGCTGGCACGGACACATGGAGGGCGAGTCCGTGGCGTATCGCAGCGCCGAGGAGATCGAGCAGTGGAAGGCGCGCTGCCCGATCGCCGCGCTGGAGCGTGCCCTCGATCTCGATGACGAGACGCGCACCGGGATCCGCGTGCAAGCGGAGCGCCGCGTCGCGACCGCGTGGGAGCGCGCCGGCGCCGCGCCCGAGCCCGGTCCAGAGGCGCTGGCAACCGACGTCTACGCACCCGAACCGCGCGCACTCTACACCGCCGCCTCCGCGCCCGCCGCGCCAACGCGCGACATCACCTGCTCGCGCGCGCTGTTCGAAGCGCTCAGCGAGGAGCTCGAGCGCGACGAGCGTGTGTACCTGATGGGCGAGGACGTCACGACGGGCGGCTACTTCGCCGTCACCGCCGGGCTCGTCGATCGCTTCGGCCGCGAACGCATCGTGGACACGCCCATCAGCGAATACGCCATCGTCGGCTCGGCCGTCGGCGCCGCGATGGTCGGCCGGCGGCCGGTGTGCGAGATCCTGTTCTCCGACTTCATCACGACGTGCATGGACCCGCTGGTCAACCAGGCGGCGAAGCTCCGCTACATGTCCGGCGGACAGTACTCGCTGCCGATGGTCGTGCGCACGCCGGGCGGCGCCGGGCTGGGCATGGCCGCGCAGCACTCGCAGAGCCTGGAGGCGCTGCTCACCGGCGTGCCCGGCCTGATCGTGCTCGCGCCCGGGACCGCCGCGGATGCCAAGGGCCTGCTGAAAGCCGCGATCCGCTCCAACAACCCCGTGCTGTTCTTCGAGAACAAGCTGCTCTACACGGCGATCGGCCCGGTACCGGAGGGCGACCACCTGGTTCCGATCGGCGTGGCCGACGTGAAGCGCAGCGGCCACGACGTGACGCTGGTGAGTGTCGGCGCGGTGCTGTCGCGCGCGCTCGAGGCCGCGGCCGAGCTGGAGAACGACCACATCTCGGTGGAGGTGGTGGACGTGCGCTCGCTGGTCCCGCTCGATCTCGCCACCATCGTCCGCTCGGTGGCGCATACCGGTCACCTGGTCACCGTCGAGGAGGGCCCGGTCCGTCACGGCTTCGGCTCGGAGATCGTCGCCCGCGTCGTCGAGGTCGCGCACCGCGCCCTGCGCGCGGCGCCCGGGCGGGTCGGCGCCCTGGCCGTCCCGCTAGCCTATAATGCGAAGCTCGAGCAAGCGGCGCTGCCCGACGCCGCGCGCATCGCCGCGGCGGTGCGCCGCACGCTGCAATGACGCCCTGCTACTTCGCGCAGTCATCCTTCGAGCCGAGCTTGCAAGCCTTGGCCAGCAGCTCGGCGGCCTTGTCCGGGTCGCGCGGCACGCCGACGCCCTTCTTGTAGAACCTGCCGGCGTTCGAGCACCCGTCGGCGAAATCCTGCGCACACGACTTTTCGAAGTACGCCATGCCGCGCGTGCGATCCTTCTTCATGCCCAGCCCGTCGAAGTTGATCGCACCGGCGATGTTGCACGCCATCCCGCGGTTCTTCTGCTTTTCGTCGTTGCAGGCCGCGTCGAGGTGCGGCAACGCGAGCGCGTAGTCCTTCTTGCCCTTGAACAAGGCCATCGCGTACACGAAGCAGCCATCCTGGTACTTCGCGATGCAGGCCTTGTTCGCCAGCGGAAGCGCCGCTGCCGGGTCCGACGGCTTACCATCCAGCAGCAGACCGGCAGCCGCCCGGCAGCCTCGCATCGAGCCCTTGTCGCAGGCCTGCTTCATCAGCTCGAGCGCCCGGGGCTCGTTCTTGTCCGTGCCCTGGCCCTGGAGCTCGGTGAAGCCGAGCCGGGCGCAGGCGTCCCCGTTGCCGAGGTCGCAGCCCTTGCCGGCGTATTGTCGGACCTTGTCCCAGTGCTTGTCGATGGCCTCGAACTCGCCCGCCCGATCACATGCGTGGCCGTCCTTGTCGGCGCACGCGACGCGATACAGCTCCGCGGCGACGGACGGGAAGAGCTTCGCATCCTGCGAGTACAGCTCGTCGGCGATCTTGTTGCAGGCGACCACCGCGCCCGGCTTGCAGGCGCTGGTGTCGCGCTTGCATTGTTCGAAGTGCGAGCGACTCGACGAGCCCAGGCCCTTCTTGATGGTCACCGTCCCGGTGCAGATCTGGTTACCCTTCCTACCCGTGAACTGGAACGCATTGCCGGTCTTCTTCAGGCTGGTGACCGTGATGCCCTCGGTGGTCAAGTACTGACGAGCATCGCCCTCGCTGGCGCTGCACGCGCACAGCGCCAGCGCCGCGACGAGCGTGATTTTCCTATGCATGCTTCGACCTCCCGTCGGCGACGCCGACCGCGACCCGTGACAATTGCACGCTTCAGCAGCGTCGTGGCACACCGCTGGCACAACGTCGCGCACGCCCCGGTAAAAGGCCGGTTCCTTGCGCGGCACACGACTTGCAGCTTGCTGAAGCATGACAACTCGCGTGGAAGCCGCGGCCATCGGCACTCTGGCACTCGGCGTCGCGACGCTGCTCGCCGTCGCCTGCAGCAGCAGCGCGTCCCCGCCGCCGACGTGGCAAGAAGCCCGGTCCAGCCTGCCCTACGACGCCAATCCGCAGGTGAGCGACGCCGACTACCAGTCGTTGATCGCGAGCAACAGCGATTTCGCGTTCGCGCTCTACGATCGCCTCGGCGCCGGCAACGGCGACAACCTCGTGCTGTCTCCGCTGAGCGCGTCCGTCGCGCTCGCGATGGCCTACGCGGGAGCCAAGGGCGACACGGCGACCGGGATGGCCCACGCGCTTCACTTCGATCTCCCCGCCGAGCGTCTGCACCCGGCCTTCGACCGGCTGATGCTCGACCTCGCGTCGCGCAACGTCGCCGTCCACAGCACCGAGCGCGGCGACAAGAGCGTTCGCCTCGATATACTCGACGCGATCTGGTCGCAACAAGGTGTCGGCTTCGTCCCCGCGTACCTCGACACGCTCTCCGCGAGCTACGACGCCGGCGTCGAGCTCGTGGACTTCAGCCACGATCCCGGCGGCTCGCGCGACGCGATCAACCGCTGGGCCAGCGACGCGACCCAAGGCCGCATCGCCGATCTGCTCGGGCCCGCCGACATCACCCGCGACACCCGGGTCGTCTTGACCAACGCGCTCTACTTCCACGCGAGCTGGGAGAGGTCGTTCGACGCGGAGCAGACCACGACGGCGATGTTCCACACCCTCGCTGCGGGCGACGTCGCCGTACCCATGATGCACGCTACCCAAGTCTTCGCGTACGCCGAAGGCGACGGCTACCAGGTCGTCGACCTGCCGTACGACGGCGCCAAGCTCTCGCTGAGGGTCGTGCTGCCCGCGGACGGCCGCTTCGCCGGGATCGAGAGCGCGCTGTCCGCCTCGTTCATGGCAAGCGTCGACCAGGCCATGCCGAGCCACCAGGGCGACGTGGCGGTCAGCCTGCCGAAGTTCACGCTCGCGCCGGACACGGTGTCGTTCAAGAAGGCGCTCGAGGATCTCGGCATGAGCGCGGCGTTCCAGCCCGGCGCGGACTTCACCGGCATGGTGCCCGAGCCCGGGCTATTCATCGACAACGTGTTGCAGAAGGCGAGGATCGGCGTCGACGAGTCAGGCACCGAAGCCGCCGCGGCGACCGCAGTCACGTTCCGGGACGCCTCGGCACCGAACCAGTTTTCGGCGTTCACCGTCGATCGGCCGTTCATCTTCATGATCCGCGACACAACGGGCACGATCCTGTTCGTGGGCCGCGTTACCGATCCGTCGAGCTGAACGCGCGCCGCGATCATGCCGGTCCGGCGCGGAATCCCGCGGCGCGCGATTCCGCGCCGGACCGGCATCCCGATGGAACACGTTCTACTCGCGCACGGCGCCGGGGAAGCCGAGCGCGCGGCGCTGGGCCCCGAGCGCCCGCGTGTCGCCGCGGCGCCACAGCATGCCGTCGAGCACGTAGTGCGTCGACTGCGGCAGCGCGAGCAGCGGCACGATCAGCGCGAGCGCGAACGCACCGGGATGGGCGAGCGCCGCGCCGAACAGCCAGCCGCGGTCGTGCCAGACGAGCTTGTCCCACGCCATCTCCTCGACGAACGCCAGCACGAGCAGCACGCCCATGAACGCCGCGACGCCGCCGGCGGCGATCCGCGACGCAAGCGCGCGCGGCGCGTCCTTCCGCCGCTCGCGCGCGTAGGCCCAGAGCAGCGCGAAATACGGCACGCCGTGCACGAGCACGTTCGTGACGGTGAAATCGAAGTCGCTGTTGGTGACCACGATGCCGACGTACCAGATGGCGACGGTGGTCGCGACGACGACGATCTTGCCGGTGTGCACCACGCGCGTGCGCGCCGCGACGGCGATCTGGCGCAGCACGAACACGGCCAGCGCCGCGACCCAGAGCACGCGCGCGACCGGCTCGATGGATGCCGCCAGCGCCGACGCGTCGATGAAGTCGCCCTGCACGAACCACGCGAAGCGCGTGCCCGCCAGATGCGCGTGCCAGTGCACCAGCGGGTAGAGCGTCGCCATGTAGACCGCCGCCTCGTCGACGAGCTTGTCGGTGCGCGAGCGCTCGCCGGCGCGCGCGCGGTAGACCGCGACCCAGCCGACCTGCTGGCGGATGAAGTGGAACACCGCGACGTAGGCCAGCACGCGCCAGAACCAGAGCGACCCGCCGGCGAGGTACAGCGCGACGCCGGCGGCGTAGGCGGCAAGCGGAACGCCGACGTAGCGCGCCGGATGGCTCCGAAGCTCGCTGCCGTCGAGGTAGGTGCGGAAGATCGTGGACCAGACGTGCGCCACGTCCACGCACAGGACGAAGGCGAGCCAGCCCCACTCCGGCAGGTCGCCGGCGGAGAGCCCCGTCGCGTGGCCGGCGACGACGATCGCGAACGCGACCAGCGCCGTCCCGCCGAAGAGCGCGAGATCCGTGCCCGCGCCCCAGAGCCACGGCCCGGCGGAGAGGCGCTCGGCGCGCACGGCGGCTGCGGCGACGGTCACGCGTGCAGGCTAGCCCTGGGCCGCCGCGCCGACCAGCGACTCGAAGCTCCGGCCGCGCTCGCGCAGGATCGCCTCGGCGGCGCGCACGCCGCGATCCTGCGCCTCCTCGAACAGCGCCAGGCCGGACAGGTCGGAGTGAGCGAAGTGCACGCGCCCGAGCGGCGCGGCGGCGCGACGGCGTGCCGGGCCCCAGATGAAGCCGGGACGCGGGCTCACCATGGCGTGGCCCCAGCGGTACACGTCGATGCGCTGGAGCGCGTCGAGCAGATCGCCGTGGGCGCGGCCGAGATCGCTGACGATGCCGTCGCAGAAGCCCGCGTGGTCGATGGCGGCGAGGCGGCGGCGCGCGTCGGCCGGGTCGGCGTCGGTGAACGGCTGGTAGTACGTCCACACCGTCGGCCCGTAGTCTGCGAGGGTCTGGTGCGTCGCGACCACGTAGCCGAGCGCCGGGCTGTCGTAGATCACGTTGTCCCACGCGAACGGAAAGCCCTTGCTGTGCGGCCGGCGCGAAAGGTGCAGGTTCGCGACCATCCACACGCCGTACTTGAAGTCGGCCAGGTGCGCTGGCGGGTGCTCGCGCCAGGGACGCAGGATGCGCTCGGCGATGAACTTCGGCACCGCCATGATCACGTGTTCGGCGACGTAGCGCACCAGCCGCCCGGTCTTGGCGTCGAGGGCGCTGAGCTCCACGTTGTCCGCGCCGGGCACGACGTCGGTGACGAGCCAGCCCGTCTTCACACGATCGCCGATGGCGCCGGTCAGGTGCCGCACCAGGTGCCCGTTGCCCTCGGGCCAGGCGATGAACGGCGCCGACTCCTTGTGCGGCGCGGCCACGCGCGCGCAGAAGTAGAACATCAGCGCCCAGGCGCTGGTCGTCGCGAGCGTGAGCGCGTAGTCGTCGCGACACGCGTACTCCAGGTACCAGCGCAGGCGCTTCGAGCGGTATCCGCGCCGGGCCACCCAGTCGGCGGCGCTCATGCGATCGAGCGCCGTGACCTCCGCGTCGTCCGAACACTGGCTCATCGGGATGGTGAAGGCGCGCCGGCCGCGCGCGTCCTTGAACGCCACCCAGCGCGCGACCTCGCGGTTGAACGCGGCGAGCTCCGCCTTGTCCGCCGCGCTCGCGCCCTCGTACGGGTACAGGCCCTGGTGCCACGCGCCGTCGATGAACAGGCGCTCCTCGGGCTCGCGCACCAGCAGCGTCTCTTTCGGTTGGATGCCGGACTCGAACACGTCCATCTCGCGCAGCAGCGCGACCAGCGCGCGGTTCTCGGCGGTGGGCGCCGGCACGTAGTGCGCGCCCCAGGGATAAGGCACCACGCCATCGGTGCCGTAGGTCGAGGTGCCGCCGGGGCGCGGCTCGAGATCGAGCACCACGTAGTCGCGCTCGCCGAGGCGCTCCAGGCGCCACGCCGCGCTGAGGCCGCTCGGTCCCGAGCCGACGATCGCGACGCCGACCTTCACCGCCGGCCCCGTCGCGTGCTCGACCGTGGCGTCGCGCAGCCGGTGCCCGACGCTCATGGCCGCGCCGCGGATCTCGCCGGGGATATCCCGCGCACGCCGGCGCTTGCACGCCTCGGCGGCCAGCGGCGCGCCGAGCAGCAGCGTCAGGGCTTCGCGGCGCGAGAGCGACACGCCGTCACAGACAGCAGAACGTCGTCGGATTCGCCGGCGTGACGGAGCCCGTTGGCTGGCCGCCGCTCGGCGAGGCCGGACACGTGACGGTGGTCTGCGTCGTGTCGGTGAGGAAGTGGGAGAAGACGTCGTTGGTCGATGCGAACGGGCCGCACTGCGGGGACGCCCCGCCGTAGGTGACCGTCGCGTCCGGCGTGCCCACACAGCCGTTCGCCGCCCACAGCTCGACCTTGCCGGAACAGTTGCCGCTGGGCGCATCGCACTGGCAGGCGGAGCAATCACGCGTGTCGCTGGACGGCGTGTTGTCGTACACGACCGTCTTGTTCGTGAACACGCTGGGCGACGGGCACGCCACGTCGCCGTCCTTGTAGATGCACGTGCCCTTGTTGAACGCCGACGCCGCGGGCGCGACGCAGCTCGAGCTGCCGGTGCAACCGCTCGCCCCGGGCGTCGGCGGCGTCGGCGGCGTACACCCGCGCGCCTTCAACTTCCACGGATCCGGCTTGGTCACAACCACCGGGTTCGGCGAGCACGAGCCGCCGGTCGCGGTGACCGCGGACGTCACGTTGGCGCTCGTACTGGTGAACGCCCCGGCGTCGGCGGGCTGGGTGAAGTGCACGCAGTCGCCGGAGTTGAACGTGCTGAAATCGAGGGTGACGGCGTTGCCCGAGCCGCAGCTGGCCGCCGCGTACAAGGTGGCTTGCGGTCCCCCGCAGGTCACGCCGGTCGCGCCGCCACACGTGCACTGGCAACCCGCGGGCACCGACGGATCGAGGTACGCCGTTAGAAAGGCGTTCGGATACAGCGTGTCGCACGCCGGTGGGCTCTTCGAATAGTCCCCGGTGTAGAGCGCGAGCGGGCCGCTCCAACCCGCCGGAATCGTCTGGCAGAGATACCCCGCACCCTTGCAGTCCGGATCCTCGCAGTCGATCAGCTTGTCGCCGTCGTCGTCGATACCGTTGGTGCAGTTCTCGTTGCCCGTACCGCCGCCGCTGCCGCCGGCACCGCTCTGCCCGGCGCTGCCGCTGGCGCCCGCCGTGCCGCCGCTGCCGCTCGCGCCGGCGCTTCCGCCCACGCCGCCGGTGCCACCGCCGGCTGTGCCGCCCGTGCCGCTCATCCCCGCGCTGCCGCTCGTTCCGCCGACGCCGCCGGTGCCGCTGGTGCCGCCGGTGCCGCTGCCGCTGGTGCCACCGGTGCCGACGCTGGCGTCGTCGAACTGGTCGTCGGGGATGAAGCTGTGATCGGGAAAGCCGCAGCCCGCATATGCGAGTGCGACGACGGCCGCGCCGCCCAGCCCCGCTACGACGCGGACAAGCAGCGAATCAGAACGTACCCGCAACGTTGACTCCCGTAAGCGAAGGCGTGGTGACCACGTCGAAGCGCAAGCGATTCCGCGCCGTGTCCTCGTCTTGCTGCGCCGGCGGCGGCTTGTCGGACGAACCGCCGCCGAGCAGCATCACCGCCGCGACGCCGACGCCCACCACGCCCACGCCGAGGGTGACGCCGGTGAGCGTCGAGTACAGCTTGCCCTTGTCTTGAGTGCCCGACAGGCGGGCCGGGCAGACGCTGCCGCGGCAGCCGCTGTCGAGGTCGCTCTTGGCGCCGTTGCGCAGGATGTAGAACACGCCGGAAGCCGCAAGGCTCGCGACACCGACACCGCCGATGACCCAGGGCACGACGGAGTGCTTCTCCGGTGGCGGCGTGGGTTTCGGCTCCTCGGGCGGCGTCTCCGCGGGGTTCGACTCCTCCGGCCCCGTGGTCTTGTGGAGCAGCTCCGGCGGCGGCACCAGATCAACGGTCTTGGTCTCGCCCTCGGCGATGGTGACGTCCTGATCGAAGTGTCCCTTGCCGGGGATCGTCGCGACGATGTGGTGCTGCCCCGGGTCGACCGCGAACTCCTTGCCGAGCTTGGCCTCGCCGACGTCTACGCTGTCCAGCTCGATGCGCGCCGTCTCCGCGCCTTCGCCCCGGTTGATCACCAGCTTCGGGATGCGCTTCTCGAGCGCCTCGCGGGCTTCGCTGATCTGGCCGGCCTCCTTCGCCTTCGTCTGCTGCGCCTCGTACTCCGCCATGCGGTAGTCGCCGAGGGCCTCGTTCAGCCGGCCGAGGTTCTCCTTGCAGCGGCCCAGATGGAAGCGCACCTGCGGGCTCAGCTTGACCTTGGCCACGCCTTCGAACTTGCTGAGCGCGCCGGCCCAGTCGCCGGCGGCTTCCAGGCTCACGCCCTGCCTGAAGAGCGTGCGCGCCTTCGACAGCTCCGCGGCGCTCTGCGCATACACGGGCGTGGCGACGGTCGCGCCGCCGAGCGCCAGTACCAGTCCCAGGGTCGCGGCGCGCGCCGTTCCCCGCATGGTTCGCTGTCCAATCACGGCTTCGACATCCTAGTTCACCGGTCACGATTCGGCTACGTCGACGTTTCCCGGGCGCCATCGCGACCCCGCTCCGGCGACCCCGCCCCGATTCCGCGCCGGACCGGCATGCAGGCCAATCGCCCGGGTTTCCGGGTGATGTCGGTCCGGCGCGGAACCCCTCGATCCGGGGCCGATCTCGCTCGCGGTTCTCAGGCCGGCTGCCCCGCGACGCGTGTCTGGCGCTCGGCCTCGGCGATCATGCGCGAATACGCGTCGAAGCGGTCGTCGTTGGTGGCCGGATCGCGGACCGAGCGCGGCGCGCCGGGGAGCGGTGTCGGCTGGCGGCCGTACCCCGTCGAGCCGGTGAACGACAGCACGCTGGACACCCGGCTACCGCGATCCACCCGCGCGCCACAGCGCTCCGCCAGGAGGTCCACCACGCGATCCGAGATCGCGCGCCGCCCCCTCGCTCGGCCCGTCGAGAATCGAGAAATCGAAGCTCCGGGCGTCGATGCGCGCGACCCACGGCACGGTGAAGAAGTGGATGTCCGCCGCGGCGAACGCGTCCAGCTGGTGGCCCGAGCCGAGCGTCTCGCGGAACACCTGGATGTCCGCAGCGCTCGGCACGACCGCGCGGAACGTGCTGCTCGACGCGGCGGGCGAGCGGATCGAGGGCCGCGGCCCGCCGCCGATCTGCACCTCGCCGCGGACGATCGTCACCACGCCGGCGTACGGCACCGGGATCGCGCGCTCGCGCAGCTGGATCACGAGCTGGCCGGGCTGGAGCTCGACGGCGCTGACCGTCACGATTCGTCGCTCGGCGTCGTGGCCGACCGCGGGATCGACGATCGCCACGCGGTAGCCGTAGGCCGCGAGCGCCTGTGCAAGTTCGCCCGCCTGCTGCGCGTCGCCGATGGCGCGCACCACGCCCCAGTGCCCGGGCTTGAGCTTGTTGCGGAGATCGTAGGCCACCAGACCGGTCGTCTGTGCGAGCCGGGAGTAATCGACGTCGTTCCCCTCGAAGGGAGGGCCCAGCAACACAAGCATGACCGCGGTTCCCTCGAGCGCGGAGTGTAACGGAAGGCGGCGCAAATGGCCGCGAAATGCGCGGAAGCGCTCCCCGGCTGGAGCACGGAACCCCGCGAACCTCCGACGTATTTCCGGCTGCCCGGAGCGCGACGGATGCGATGCGTGGTCGAAAAGCCCGGGCGGATCATGTTACACGACAGTCGACAACCTCGTCGGGGAGAGGCTCCAAGATGGACATCAACTGGGCACCGTTCGTCAAAGCGCTGGTCGCATCGATCGTCTACTCGATGATCGGCATCATGATGTTCGCGGCGAGTTTCCTGATCATCAAGCTGGTCACGCCGTTCTCGCTCCGGAAGGAGATCGAGGAAGATCAGAACACGGCCTTGGCCGTGCTCATCGGGTCCGTGATCCTTGGGCTCAGCATCATCATCGCCGCCGCCATCGGAGGCTGACCCGGGGGCGTGGGCGCCCGCGCCCGCGCCGGACCCCGCGCGGCGGCGTCGCGCGTCGCTGCTGCTGGCGATGGTCCTGGTCATCGCCACCGCTGGCCTGGTCTACGAGCTGGTGATCGCCGCGGTCGCGAGCTACGTGCTCGGCGACTCGGTCACGCAGTTCTCGACGGTCATCGGCGTCTACCTGTCGGCGCTCGGCATCGGCGCGTGGCTGTCCAGGTTCGTCGAGCAGCGGATCGCCCAGGTGTTCGTCGACGTGGAGCTGGGCGCGGCGATCGTCGGCGGGCTCTCGGCACCCGCGCTGCTGCTCGCGTTCGGCTTCACCAGCGCGTTCCGGCTCGTGCTGTACGCGATCGTGCTGATCGTAGGCGTGCTGGTCGGGCTCGAGCTTCCGCTCTTGATGCGGATCCTGCGACGCGAGCTCGCGTTCAAGGAGCTCGTGTCGCGAGCCCTGACCTTCGACTACGCGGGCGCCCTGGTCGGCTCGCTGGCGTTCTCGCTCTTCCTCGTGCCGCGCCTCGGGCTCGTGCACACGTCCGTGGTGTGCGGCTTCCTGAACGCGGGCGTCGGACTGGCTTCGACGTGGGTCCTCGCCACGCCGGAGGATCGCGGATCGATGGCCGCGCCGCGTGCCCGCGCCGTGGTGGTGACGCTGCTGTTGCTGGTGCTGCTCCTGGTGTCGGGACGCCTCGCCACCGTCGCCGAGGCCCAGCTCTACCCGGGACGCGTGCTGTTCGCCGAGCAGTCGCACTACCAGCGCATCATCTTGTCCGACCGCGGCGCGGGCTTCGAGCTGTTCCTCAACGGCAACCTGCAGTTTTCCGCGGCGGATGAGCATCGCTATCACGAGGCGCTCGTCCACCCCGTGATGGCCGCCGCCGCGCACCGCCGCCACGTGCTCGTCGGCGGGGGCGGCGACGGCCTCGCGGCACGCGAGATCCTGCGCTGGCCCGACGTGGAGTCGGTCACGCTGGTCGATCTCGATCCAGCGATGACGCACCTCGGAACCCGCGACCCGCGCGTGAAGAAGCAGAACGGCGGCTCGCTGTCGGACCCGCGCGTCCACGTGGAGAACGCCGACGCGATGCTGTGGTTCGGCACCCACGACGAGCTGTTCGACGTCGTGATCCTCGATTTCCCGATCCGACCAACTACTCCCTGGGCAAGCTCTACTCGAGCCGCTTCTACACCGAGGCGCGAGATCGCCTCGCGCCAGACGGCGCACTGGTCGTGCAGTCGACCAGCCCGGAGCTCGCCCGCGACTCGTTCTGGTGCATCGCACACACGCTGCAGAGCGTCGGGCTCCAGGTGCGGCCATACCACGTGTTCGTCCCCTCGTTCGGCGAGTGGGGCTACGTGCTCGCGGAGAAGCACGCTTTCCCCGTCCCGACGGCGCTGCCGCCAGCGGCGCTCCGCTACCTCGACGCCCGCACGCTGCCGGCGCTGTTCGATCTCCCGCGTGACATCGCCGAGACGCCGACGCGGGAAAACCGCCTCGACAACCAGGCGCTCGTCGCCTACTACCTGGCCGCCTGGTCTCGCTGGAACTGAGTCAGCGCGGCTTGTAGGCCTTCAGCGCCTCGAGCTCCGCAGCGAGCCGGTCCGCACGCTCGCCTTCGGCGTCCGCACGGCGCGCCTCGGACTCCGCACGGCGCGTCTCGGCGTCCGCACGGCGCGTCTCGGCGTCCGCACGGCGCGCCTCGGACTCCGCATGGTGCACCTCGACCGCGGCGGCTTCGCTCGGCACGGGCAGCACGTGGCCGTCCGCATCCACCCAGCGAAGCCAGTCCGTATCCACCGCATGGAGCGTGCTGCGCACTTTCGCCAGGTAGAGGCCCATGCGCTCGCAGCGCAGCCGGCCCGCCGCGTCCGGCTGCTTGGGGCGGTAGCCGCCGTGAAGCGGATCGAGAACATGGCCTTCGAGCACGCCCGTGAACGGATCGAACAAGAAGTACTCTCCGACCTTCAAGAGGCGGCTATAGATCTGCATCTTCTCGCCGCGATCGACCTTCGCGGTCGACTCGCTCAGTAGCTCGATGATGACGTCCGGCGTCTTGCCGTCCTCTTCCCACACGACCCACGCGCGTCGCTCGCGGCGCGTGGTGTCGAGCACGACGAACACATCCGGCCCACGGAAGTCGTTCTTCCGGGCCTGCGTCTCGCTGAAGTACAGGAACATGTTCCCGCCCACATAGAAGTCGTCGCAATCGCGCCAGGCGTGCTCCAGCGAGCCGATCAGGATCATCATCTGCTGGACGTGGCGCGCCGTCTCCATCGGCTCACCGTCGTCGTAGACGAGCTCGTCCGCGCTGGGCGGCGGGCGCGGAATCCGCGGATATTCCGGGGGCTGGGCCATGCGAGCACCTCATGATAGCAGAGCCTCATCGGCCCGCCGACGCGCCGGTTGCGCTGGGCCGCCCGGAGCCGCTCCGCGCAGCGCGGTCTCGCCGCGACGAACGGCGGTGGGTGCCTGGACAGACCTTGTGGGCGTTGCAGAAGCGCCAGCGCGTGCAATCGCAGCGCGTCTTCCAACCCCGGCGATCTAGAAGCCGGGATCCGTCACGGGCGGCGGCACGAAGCCGCCGCCGGACGGCTTGGTCGGCTTGGTCGGCTTGGTCGGATCCGTCTTCGGATCCTTCGGCGCCGGCGCGTCCTTGGCCGCCACCTTCGGCGCCGGCTTGCCCGAATCCGCGGGCGCGACCACGTGGGCTGGCGCGGTCTCCGCGTGGGCCGGCTTGTCCTTCTCGAGCGCGAGCTGCGTGGGATCGATGGCGTCGTCGCTGTGCGCCGTTGCCGGCGCGGGGTTGCCGGGCTTGGGCTCCGCGTTCGCCGTCTCCTGTGGCGCGGCGAGCGCGGCAGCGCCCGGCACGGGGCCGGACGCATCCGCCGAAGCGCTTCCGCGCCGCAGCAACAAGACCCCTCCCCCGATCAACCCTGCCGCGACGATGCCGAGCACGGCCCACAAGGCGCCCCGTGACTTGACGGGAACCGGCGGCGTGCTGGGCGTCTGCGTGCCGTAGGGCGTGAGCGGTCCGCTGACGGGACCCGCGTTCTCCGAAGGCAGCGTGGGGCGGAGGTTCGCGGTGAGGCTGTCCGGCGAGCGCCCCGAGGTCGGCACCGCAGCGGTCTGCGAACTGATCTCGGAGATGCTCGAGTTGAGCGACGGCTGCGAGACGACCGAGTGCGCGATGTCGGTGAGCGAGCGGCGATCGCCGGAGACGGCGTCCTCTCCACCGACGCGCTCGTCGGCCAGGCGAATCGCGTCGCGCAGCGCGGCCCGACGCTCGTCGCCGCGCGCGCCGAGCAGCCCGCTCACGAACTTGCCGACGTCCTCACGGCGCACGCGCGGGAGCGTCGGCGGGAACACGCGGTCGAGCGCGGCCTCGAGCTCCGCGGCGCTCTGGTAGCGCTTGTCGGCGTCGCGGTCGAGCGCCTTCATCACTACGTTCTCGAGCGTCTTCGGGTACTCCTTGTCGTACGCGCGCGGCGGCACGATCGGACGATCCGACACGATGTTCTGCAGCGTGATGATGTCGCTTTCGCCGCGGAACGGGTGCTTCCCGGTGGTGAGCTGGTACAGGATGATGCCCAGCGCGAACACGTCCGTGCGCCGGTCGATGAAGCGGCCGAGGGCCTGCTCGGGCGACATGTAGGGCGGCTTGCCCTTGATCTGTCCGGCGCTGGTCTCCTCGGCCGTGCGCCCGGCCGCCTTGGCCACGCCGAAGTCCACGATCTTCACCACGCCGTCGAACGTCAGCAGGATGTTCTGCGGCGAGATGTCGCGGTGCACGAGCCCGATCGTCTCGCCGGCCTCGTCCTTCAGCTCGTGGGCGGCGTGCAGGCCGGCGCACGCGTCGGCGACGATCTTCACGGCGATCGGTCGCGGGATGCCGCCTGCCTTGGCCGCGGCGCGCCGGATCGTCGACAGCGCCTCGCCGTCGACCCACTCCATCACCAGGTACAGGACGTCGTCCTGCTCGCCGAGGTCGAGGATCTCCACCACGTTCGGGTGACGGATGCGCGAGCAGATCTGCGCCTCGTCCAGGAACATCTGCTCGAACTGCGGATCGTCGGAGATCGACGGCAGCATCGTCTTGACCGCGACGGTCTTGCTGAACCCGCGTGTCCCCTTCAGACGTGCAGCCCACACCGCCGCCATGCCGCCCTGTGCGAGCGGTACAAGGAACTCGTACCTGCCGACGGTCTGCCCCGGCTGGATCTCCCCGAGCGTTCTCATGGCGATGGAAGGCTGAGCGGAGGGTGGCAGAGCATGCGGGGCCTTACAAGGGTAGGCGTCGTGTATCCCACACTGTAGGTCGGAGTACGAGCATCCACGATCCAGTATAGCTCCGCGCCTCCGTAGCCGGCACGTACGTAGCGCGCGATTTCAGACCTTGCTGACGCTTCCGCCACGCCGTGGATCGCCCGCACCCGACAATTCGAAACCGTGCCGCAACGCAGCGTGTACGCCGCCGAAGAACATGTTGGCGAGCGGGAACTCCACGGGAGCGTCCGGATATGCGGCTCGCAGCGCGATCGCGGCGTCCTCCGGCAGGCCCGCGCGCTCGAACGCGAGCTGGCGCCGGAAGCGTCCCGACGCGTCGCGACCCAAGGCGCGCACGGCCTCGAGATGGATGCGCGGCGCCCACACCGCCGTGTCCAGATCCGCATCGTGCTCCACCAGGTGCGCCAACACCGAGAGGATCGCGTTGCGCAGCCGGTTCGATCCGCCGCTGCCCAGCGCCACGGTGCGCCCGCCGCCCTCGAGCACCGTCGGAGCCATCATCGTCGCCAGCGGCGTCCCCGGCGCGTCCATGTGGAACCCGCGCGGGTGCAGATCCTCTTCGCCCATCAGGTTGTTCACGTGCATGCCGGTGCCTGCGAGCACGTGACCCGATCCCTCGCCGTTGGTCAGCGTCAGCGCGGCCACGCCGCCCTCCTCGTCGAGGGCGCTCACGTGGGTGGTCGAGCCGAGTGGCGTTCCAGGTTTGCCGGGGCGGCGCGAGGCAGTGCCGGCCCGCTGGGCGAGCAGCTCGGCGACGAAGCGCGGATCGCGACAGTGTTCGTCGAACTGCTCGTCGCGCACGTCGAGCAGCGTGTCCTGCAAGCGCGCGAGCGCCACCACGTGCTCCGCCGACAGGAACGGCGTCCCGCGCAGCGCGAGCAACGCAAAGCCGAGCGCGACCAGCACGCCCCCGGACGACGGCGCGCCCATCGCCGTCAAACGGTAGCCGTCGCGATCGACCACCACGGGCTCGACCTCGACCACGCGGGCGCGCTCGACGTCCGTCGGTGTGATCAAGCCGCCGTGGCGCGGTCCGAGCTCGTCGGCGAGCGCCGCGTACAGCTCGCGCATGCGCGCGGGCTCGGCCGCCACGCGCTCCAGCGAGTCGGCGAGGTCGCGGTTGTGGAGCCGCGCGCCGGCGGTCGCGAGCGCGTTTCCGTCCACGTGCAGCGCGCGCGCCGCGGGCGTAAGCGTGACGATCGGCTCGAGCAGCTTGAATACGTAGGCGACGCCCGGGCCGAGCTCGTAGCCCTCGCGGGCCAGGGTGACGGCGGGCTCCACGACCGCCGTCAACGGCAACTTGCCCCAGCGCCGCTGCGCCTCGATCAGCCCCGGCAGCGCGACCGGCACCGCGGCGCTCGCACGACCGATGTGGAAGATTTGCGTGGTCGCGCCGAAGTCGACCTCGACGTGCTTGAAGTCGAGATCGCCGCGCTCCACGCCGAGACCCGGCGTGCGCGCGAAGAAGTCGAGCGCGCCGAGCTTCGAGCTCCCGTCGCCCGCGACCATGACGCCTCCGCCCATCGGACTCGCAAGCGGAAGCTCGCACACGAAGGCCGCGAAGGCGGCGGCGATCGCCGCGTCCACGGCGTTGCCCCCGGCGCGCAGCGCGTGCGCGCCGGCTTCGGAGGTCTGGGGATCGCCGGCGGCGACGACGCCGTGGGTAACGGACATGGAAGGCCTGGTGGATTAGCCCGACGACGCGCGAAGGTCCAGCGCGCGCTACCGCTTGCTTGACCGGCCGTCCCCCGATGCAAGACTCGAGCGGATGCCCCGCGCTGCCATGCTGGGTCTCGCGCTGGCACTCTCGGCCTGCGCGACGGCCCCTCTGGCGCCGCGCTCGCCGGCGCCCGGCGCCGCGTCGTACACGGTGGAGAGCTACAACGTCGAGTGCGGCAAGCACGAGGACAAGACCATCATCGAGGCCGTCGGCGCCGGCGACGCCGACATCGTGTGCCTGCAGGAGACCACGCCGCAATACGAGGCCGCGCTCCGGCCGCGCTATGCCGCGCGCTACCCGCACCAGCTCTATCGCCACAACGCGCCGGACATGGGCTCCACAGGTCTGGCCGTGCTCTCGCGCTTTCCCGTGATCGATCGCGGCCATCATCCCGGGCCGCACGGCTGGCACCCCGCGTGGCACGTCCAGGTCGACACCCCGAGCGGTCCAATCCAGATCCTGCTGGTCCACCTGCGGGCGAAGCTCAGCGGGCGCGACAGCGATCTGTCCGCGCTCTTGAACGTGGGCAAGGATCACCTCGAGGAGATCCGCCAGTTCATGCGCTGGTCGGTACCCGGTGAACCGACGCTCGTGATCGGCGACTTCAACGAGGAAGCGGACGGCGCCGCCGTCCGCTTTCTCGAGGCGCGCGGCTATCGCAACGCGCTGCCGCTGTTCCGTCCCGGCGAGCACACGTGGCGGCACCCGCTCCTGGCGTGGGAACTGCACGAGACGCTGGACCACATCCTGTTCGATCGCGCGTTCCGGCCGCTCGACGCCACCGTGATCCAGGCCGGGCACTCGGACCACCTGCCGATCGTGGCGCATCTGCAGGTCGCCGCGGATCCGCGCTGGCGCGCCGACCGCGAGTAGCCGCTGGCGCGGGCGGCGCGCGTCAGCTCGACGACAAGCGGCGGATGCCGCCGGGCGCGCTCGCGATCGCGTCGCGGTCGTTCGCCGCCGCGGCGAGATCCGGGTGCTGGATCACCGGCAAGCGCAGGCCCGGTGAGGGATCGCCGGCGGTGGTCTGGACGGGCTCCGGCCGCACCGCCGCGGTCACCGGACCGCGGAACGCCCGCATCAGCGGCTCGATCAGCTTGCCCGGCTCGAAGCGCAGCGCGTCGCGCATGAACATCGTCGCGGCATACTGCGCCAGATCGCGCGGCCGCGGGTGCGCGCGCCAGATGCGGGCCATGCGGCGTGGATCGAGATAGAACCGGAGATACGCGTCACGCCGCATCCGGTAGAAGCGCGCGTCGGGGATCTCGCTCAGGTTGTGCACCGGGCGGAAATACATCCCGCTGCCCACCAGCCGGGTCGCGGCCTCGGTCATCGTCTCGACGACCTGGCCGTGCATTTCCGTGCCGCCGAACGGCGTCACCACGAAGAAGTAGGCGGCGTGAAGCCGCGACGTCAGCGCCATGTCGATGGTCGCCTGCATCTCCGGTTCGGTCTCCGACGGGAAGCCGACCATGAAGAAGCCGGAAACGAACACGTTGTTGTCGGCGAACGCGGAGATGATCGACTGCACCTTGTCGAAGCGGAGGTGCTTCTTGATCTGCTTCTGCAGGCGCGATGTCGCGGTCTCGATGGCGATCGCGACGTACTCGCAGCCGGCATGCGCCATCTTCTCGGCTTGCGCGACGGTCATCCGATCCGCACGCACGCCGTTGGGGCAAGTGAAGCCGATACCGGGCCCCCGGGCGATCAACCCGTCGCAGATCTCCATCATTCGATCGGCGTCGAAGTTGAAGATATCGTCGGTGATGTCGAAGTCGTGCACGGCGTGATTCAGCCGCAGATCGTCGATCATGCGCAGCACGTAGGCAGGGCTGTGGCAGCGGAAGCGCTTGCCCTGGATGTCATGGCAGTACGTGCAGCGGTACGGGCAACCGCGGCTCGTGGTGATCGCCATGTAGCGTCGCATGCCTGCGAGTGACATGCCGCGACGCGCGGCGTAGGCGTCGATGTCCGTGAGGTCCCACGCCGGCATCGGCAGCTCGTCGAGATCCTCGATGTACGGACGCGGCTCGGTGCGATGCACCGCGCCCGATTCACCCCGGACCGCGAGCCCGGGAACGTGCTTCCACGCCTCGCCCTTGGCGACACGCGCGAGGATGTCGAGCAGCGTGCGCTCGCCCTCGCCGATCACGGCAGCGTCGATCGCTGGATCGGCGGCCGTCTTCTCCGGCTCGGCGCTGGGATGCGGCCCGCCGGCGAGCAGCACGGCTTGCGGCGCCGCGTCGCGCGCCGCGCGCGCCAGGCGGTGCAGCGCGCGCGACTCGGCAGTCAGCGCGCTCAGCCCGATCACGTCCGGTGCGAACACGCGGATCGCTTCACGCACCGCGGCCTCGTCGTCGTAGACCAGATACGTGTCGAGGCAGCGCACATCCCACCCGGCCTCGCGCGCCACCGCGCCCAGGATCATCGTGCCTTGCGCCGGAGCGGACGCCTCGCCGAGGTGATCGTCGATGCGCGCCTTCACGAGCAGCAGCCGTGGGCCGCCCAGCGCACGCGCAGCCGCCCCCCCAAGCAATGCACGCATCTTGAATCGATATATAGCAGAAGCGCCGGAGCGCTGCGGCGGACGCGAGGGAATGCGAATCCGTTCTGGCGAAAGCGACTTTGTCGAATACAATCCACGCATTCGAGCGAGCCTGCGAGGCAAGGAGATGCGGAGACCGGCACTCGCGCTCCGGCGATCTGCCTGGGAATTTCCGAAGGAAACCTGGAACGGGCCGTGGCCGCCCCGTGAACGCTTCGCCCCGTAGCCGGCGCGGACGGCGTCGAGCAAGCGACGCAGGGTCGATGCCGCCCCGACAGCCACCGACCCTGTCCCGGTCGCCCGGGTCGGATACATCGAAGCTGGCCTCGCGCGCGGCGCTTCGTCTTCGCATGGAGCCCGTGCTATTCGAGCGCGCGATGCGGTCGCGCCTCGTGTTTGCCGTCGCGCTCGCGGCGCTGTCGACGCTGGCGGTTTCCGCGCCGGCCCGACCCCCCGGCCCGGCGGCCCCTGGGCAGGCCAGCGCCGCCCAGCTATCGCTGGAGCGGCTGCGCGTGGCGATCCAGAAGCGCACGCTCGACAACGGCCTGCGCGTCGTGCTCGACCCGGACCACAGCTCGCCGACGCTGGCGATCGCGGTGCTGTACGACGTCGGGGCGCGCAACGAGCAACCCGGGCGCACGGGCTTCGCGCACCTGTTCGAGCACATGATGTTCCAGGGCAGCCGGCACGTGGCGAAGGGCCGGCACTTCAAGCTGGTGACGGCCCGCGGCGGCACGCTCGACGGCACCACCAGCGCGGACCGCACGGCGTACTTCGAGAGTCTGCCGGCGAGCGAGCTCGCGCTCGGGCTGTGGCTCGAGGCCGATCGCATGCGCTGGCTCGACGTGAACCAGGCGAATTTCGAAAACCAGCGCAAGGTCGTCGAGGAGGAGTACCGGATGCGCGTCGCCAACGCGCCGTACGCGAGCGGGCGGCTGCGCGTGGGACGAGCTGGCGCTTCCAGGGGTACTTCCCGTACGCAGCACCCGGCCATCGGCACGATGGCGGATCTCGACCACGCGAAGCTCGAGTGGGTGCAGGCGTTCCACGACGCCTACTACGCGCCGGACAACGCCACGCTGGTGATCGCCGGGGACTTCGACGCCGATGCCGCGATGGAGCTCGTGCATCGCTACTTCGACGGCGCCAGGCGACGCAAGCATCCGCCCCGCTACGCGCCGCCGCCTGAGCCGCGCCAGACCAGCGAGCGCATGGTCGCCTTGCACGGACGCGAACGTCACGACGCCGGGCTTGTTCAACGGTTGGGTCGTCCCGCCGTCCGACACGGACGCGCATCGCGCGCTGGAGCTGGCGTCGATGATCCTGGCCGACGGCGAGAGCTCGGTGCTCTACCGCGGCCTGGTACACGATCGCGCGATCGCGCAGGAGGTCGGCGCGTGGACGGAGGACCACCGCGGTCCCGACCTCTTCACGATCCAGGTGGTGCTGACGAAGAACGCGAGGGTTGCCGCGGTCCAGAAGGCGCTCGACGCGGCGATCGCCGAGCTCGCGCGCCGCGGGCCGAGCGCCGCCGAGCTCGACAAGTCGAAGAGTCGGCTCCGATCGGCGTTCCTGTTCGGGCTGGAGCCGAACCTGGCGCGCGCCGTCAAGCTGGGCGAGGCGGAGCTCTTCCGCGGCGACGCGCGCCTGCTCACGCGCGATCTCGCGAGCTACGCCGCGCTTTCCGCGAAGGACGTGCAGGACGCGGTGGCGAAGTACCTCGTCAAGAGCCGCCGCACGGTGGTGGAGGTCGATCCGAAGTGAGACGCTTCAGCATCGCTTGCGCGGCGCTCGTCGCCGTGGCGTGCGCGCCGCGCTACGTCGAGGTGCCGCTGCATTTCGACCAGCTGCCGACGCTGCCGCGCCCGGAGGCGGATCTCGATCTCGACGGCCCGCCCGCATCCGACCCGATGGCGACGCCGCCGCCGCGCGGGTTCTCGCCAGCGACGCCGTTTCCGGCTATCGCCGAACGCGACCTCGACAACGGCCTGGCGCTGCGCGTCGTCACGCGCCGGCACCTGCCCGTCGCGAGCGTTTCGCTGGTCGTGAGGAGCGGTCAGGCGACGGATCGCGACAAGCCGGGCGTGGCCGTGATCGCCGGCGAGCTGCTGAAGCAAGGCGGCGCCGGCCAATGGAGCGGCCGCGCGCTACTCGACGCGGTCGAGAGCCTGGGCGCCGATCTCGAGGTGCTCACCGACCGCGACGCGACCACCATCACCATCTCGGTGACGACCGATCACCTGTCGACCGCCCTCGACGTTCTCGCGGCGATGGTGACCCGGCCGCGCTTCGATCGCGGCGAGTTCGACAAGCTCCGCCAGCGCGAGATCGAGCGCGTCGGCAGCCTCGCCCGCGAGAGCCCCGAGTGGGCGGCGGACATGGTGCTGTACCGCGACCTCTACCAGCTGCCCGCCGGCACCCACCCGTACGCGCGCTTCGACGCCACGGCGCACGACCTGGACCGGCTGACGCTCGATGACTGCAAGCGCTGGGTCCACGACAACGTCACGCCCGGCAACGCTTTCCTGGTCGTCGCCGGCGACGTCGATCCGGACGCGATTCTGGGCGAGGCCGGGCGCGCCTTCAAGGGCTGGAAGGGCACGGCACCGACGCCGGCGGCGTTCACCGCACCGATGCCGCCGTCGCGCCTGCAGGTGCGCGTGGTCGATCGCCCCGGCAGCGTGCAGAGCGCCGTGGTCGTCGCGGCGCTCGGGCCCGAGCGCCAGAGCGCCGGGTGGCCGGACCTCGCCGTCGCCTTGCAGGTGCTCGGCGGCGGCGTCGCCGGGCGCCTGTTCCTCGACGTGCGCGAGAAGCGCTCGCTCGCCTACAGCACCGGCGCGACGGTGACGCAGGTCGCCCACGGCCCGGTGCCGATCGTGGTCAGCGCCGGCACGCGCACGGACAAGACCGGCGAGACCGTCGACGCATTGCTCGAGAACCTCGCCGCGCTCGGTTCCGCGCCGCCCCGGCCGGAAGAAGTCGAGACGGCGACCGACTACATCGCCGACAGCTTCGCCCTGCACCTCGAGACAGTGGACGCCGTCGCCGCGCTGACCGCGCATCTCGGCATCCTGGGCTTGCCGGGCGACTGGTACGACAGCTACCGGTCGGAAGCAGCGCGCGTGGACGCCGCGGCCGTGCAGCGCGTCGCGCACCAGTACTTCGACAAGGATCACGCGCTTGTCGTCGTCAGCGGCGACGCCGCGCGCATCGCCGAGCCGCTGTCGCACTTCGGTCCGGTACAAGTCATCGATCCGGAGCATGACTTCACCGTCGAGCGCACGCTGCCCGAGGATCCCACTGTCTCGCTCGAGGTGAAGTAGTGGCGCGCGTGCTCGTCAGCTCGGAGTTGGCCGGCGGCGCGCTCGAACTCCTGGCCGGCCACGACGTCGTGCTCGCGAGCCGCGACGGCAGCCACACGCCGGAGCATTTCCGCGCGCTGCTCCGCGACGCCGACGCGGTGCTCGCCATGCTCACCGATCCCCTGCCCCGCGCGACGATCGAGGCCGCGCCGCGGCTCCGCGTCATCGGCAACCACGCGGTCGGTTACGACAACATCGACGTCGGCGCCGCCACCGAGCGTGGCGTCCAGGTCGTGAACACGCCCGACGTGCTGACGGACGCCACGGCGGACTTCGCCTTCGCGCTCCTGCTCGCCGCCGCGCGACGCGTCGTCGAGGGCGATCGGCTGGTGCGCGGCGGCGCGTTCCACGGCTGGCGCCCGAAGCTGCTGCTCGGTCGTCCGGTCGCCGGCAAGACGCTGGGCGTCGTCGGCATGGGCCGCATCGGCAGCGCGGTCGCGCGCCGCGCCCAGGGCTTCGGTATGCGCATCCTGTATCATCAGCGCGAGCGGTTGCCGGTCCGGCGCGAGGCGGCGCTCGGTGCGACGTTCGTGGACAAGGCGACGCTGCTCGGCGACAGCGACTTCGTGTCGCTGCATCTGCCGGGCGACGCGAGCACGCGTCACTGGCTCGACCGCGCGTCGATCGCGACGCTGAAGGACGGCGCCGTCGTGGTGAACACCGGCCGCGGCATCTGCGTGGACGAGACCGCCCTCGCCGACGCGCTCGCCAGCGGGCGTATCGCCGCCGGCCTCGACGTGTTCGAGCACGAGCCGACGATCGAGCCGCGGTTGCTCGCCCTCGACAACGTCGTGCTGGCGCCGCACATCGGCAGCGCGACCGACGACACGCGCGCCGCCATGGCGCGCGCGGTAGCGAGCGACATCGCGCGCGTGCTCGCCGGCGAAGCGCCGGAAAGTCCCGTGAACCGCCCGCGCTAGCCGGCGACAGCGCGCGTTCGCTGCCTGCCTGGTGCGTGTTGCGGGTACTGATCCCGGGACACTCATCTCGTCGACAACGGAGGTCGATTGTCGCGCCATCGCGCCCTGCTCTTCTTTCTCGTCTCGTTTCTCGCTCCCGTCGCGTGCGGGTCGGGTTCCAGCCCAATAGCGTCGACGGGCGGCGGCTGCACCACCAGCAGCGATTGTGCGAGCGGTCTGTGTGTGGAGTCCGCGGACTTCCCGTCGGGGTACTGCTCGCAGGGGTGCACGCTCGCGGATCCCGCTAGCTGTCCCGGTGGATCGGTGTGCATCGACGACGCCAGCGGCGTCCCGGCGGACGCCGGCATCTCCGCCGTCTGCTACCACTCGTGCACCCAGGACGCGGACTGCACGCGGGCCGGCTACCGCTGCCTCGAGAAGGCCAACCACATGGTGTGCCGCAACGGACAGTGAGCCGCGCCCGTCGTCCACACTTGCGCCGGGGCCCCGCGTTCAGTTCGGCGTGTGCTCGAGTATCGAGCCAGAGGCGCGCGGCATCGCCGGGGGAAGGATCCGCGCCGGGCGACGTACGAGGCAGGCATGCAGGGGCGACGAGCCAGGCAGAACGAGCTCCAGCGCTCGCTCAACCGCGTGATCCTCACCGTGAGCGCGCTGGCCGCGCTCGCCTTCGCCGTGGTGTCGAACGCCGCCGACGGCTGGAGCGACGCCGCGGCCGCAAGCTTCGGCGTGCTGCTGCTGGTACTGGTCGTGGGAGGGTTCGCCGCCGGCTTCGCGGTCAGAGCCCTGGCATCACGGGCTGGATGACGCCGGTCCGGCGCGGAACCACCGTGCGCGTCACGCGCGGTTCCGCGCCGGACCGGCATCACCCGTCCTGGCTCACCAGCCCCTGGACGGCCGCGACGACGGACGCGAGCGCGCCGTCTAGCTCGACGTCCTCGGCGCCCTCGGCGGGATCGGCGCCGAACAGCGCGTCGGGCTCCAGCGGCGCGCCGATGCGGAAGCGGATCGTCCAGGGCACGATCGGCATGAAGATCAACGGCGACGTGAGCCACGCCCAGAGCGCGACGACGCGGATCCACGCCGCGACCGGCAGCGCGACGAGGAGGGCGGCACCGGCGAGCCCGAACAGGCTGACGCCCCAGCGCTTGAGCCCGAGGGCACGCGGCAGGACGAGCACGCGGGCGAGCAGCCGCGAGCGAAGCAGCATCGGCGCGGTGTAGTGACTGCCGGTGATGCCCATCGGGACGATCGCGACGCCGGAACGACGGGCCGCGCGCAGGAAGCCCTTGCGCCCGCCGAAGTCGACGCGCTTCGCTTGCCACACCGGGCGCAGCGTCTCGTGGTCTCCGCCGGGGAACACGAGCAGTGCGACGCCCCGGTCGAGCACCTGTGCGGCGGCCTCGTAGGTCGACGGCACGGCGCCGAACCCGCGCAGCACCGGCGCGAGCGGCCACACGCGGAAGCCGACGGGATGCGCGAATCCGGCGAGCGGGAGCGCCGGGCCGACCTGCTCGACGTACAAGCAGGCGAAGCTGGCGATTTCGGCAAGGCCCACGCCCGCCGAGTGGTTCGCCACGAGCATGAACGGCCGATCGCGCGGCAGATGCTCCGTGCCGGTGAGCGAGGGCCGGAACGCAACCGAGACGATCGGCGACACGACCCAGCGCAGCGCCCACGCCATCCAGGCGCTCGGCCTTCCGGGCGCATCGCCTACCGCGCCGGCGCGATCTCCGACCACGCCGCTATCTTTCGCACGTCCGCGGCTCCGTTTCACGACAGCCACCGCGCGATCGGCTCACGGTACGTCAAGACGGCGACGCCGGCGATCGCGACCAGCGCGCCCAGGATCGCCCGGGGCGAGACGCGGTGGCGGTAGATGATCCACACCAGCGGGATCACGATCACCGGCGAGGTCGCCATGATCGTCGCGGCGACGGCGGTATTCGTCAGGCTGATCGCGGTGAGGCTCAAGGTGACGCCGATCACCGGCCCGAACACCGCGCCGGCCGCCGTCATGCGCAGCGCACGGCGGTCGGCGAGCGCGCGGAACGTGTCGCGCAGCGATCCGGTCACGAGCCCGTAGCCGAACAAGAGCACGGTGGCGGCCAACATCCGGACCAGCGTGCCGAGCAGCGGGTGGACGGGCGGCGCCGAGCCTCCCGCCGCGGCGAACGCGCCGAGCCGGGACGACGCGCTCGCCGCGCCAAGACCGGCCTTCGCCAGGATCAAGCCCACCGACTGTCCGACGGCGCCGAGCACGCCGAGCGCGACACCGACGGCGGCGTTGCCCTCGATCTCGCCGGGTTGACCGCGCTCGAGCACGACCCAGGCGATGCCGCCTACGGTCAGCAGCATGCCGACCACGCCCGCCCAGCTCAGTGTCTCGTCGAGGAGCGGCAGCATCAACACCGCGGCGAACCCCGGTGACAAGCTCATGATCAACGAGCCGCGGCGCGGTCCGATGATCCTGAGCGCGGAGAACAGCGCCGCGTCGCCGAGCGCGAGCCCCACCACGCCGGACAGCGAAAGCAAGACGAGCTGCGGCGCCGGCACGGCCTGGTACGCGCCGAAGACCGCGCACGCCGCCGCCAGCAGCACCAGGGCGAGCAGCAGGCGGATCTTGTTGACGTGGAGCTGCCCGATACGGCGCGACGCCGCGCTGAAGAACACCGCGGTCATGGCCCAGCAGATCGCCGTGCCGGCGGCGGCGGCCACCCCCTGGGCGTCGGTGCTCGTGCTCATTGCCGGTCCTTGACCCGCACGCCGCCACGGAGGGAGGATCGGAATGTGCTTGGCGTAGAAGACGCGTAGCACGATCTCGTTGCTGGGCGCTGGGGAGGAACGATGCGGTATTCAACGGCTCTTGCGGGCGCTGCCCTGATGGCGGCGACGGCGTGTCGCGTCTCGATCGGTTCCGGAAGGGACGGCGGAGCCCAGGGCTCGGGGGCGAGCGGGGGGACGCAGGCCTCCGGCGGCAGCGGCGGCGGCACCGCGGCGACCGGCGGCGACGCCGGTGCGGCCGGCTCGACCGCCGGCGCGGCGGGTACGAGCGGCGCGGCAGGCGCGGCAGGCGCGGCAGGCGCGGCAGGCGCGGCAGGCGCGGCAGGCGCGGCAGGCGCCGCGGGGAGCAGCGCGTGCGTGCCCGGCAACGACGCCGACGGCGACGGCTTCAGCGTCGCCGATGGCGACTGCAACGACTGCGATCCCGACGTGAACCCCGGCGCCTGGGATTTCCCGGGCAACTCGCTGGACGAGGACTGCAGCGGAACGGCGGACGACGGGCAGCGCGACTGCGACACGTCGATCGACATCGCGAGCGGCGATCCGCGGGACGGCGCGCGCGCGATCGGGCTGTGCCACTTCATCACCGACGCGAGCGACAAGGGATGGGGCGTGCTCGACGCGAAGTACGTGATGGCGGACGGCACGACGGGCATGGCCGACATCGGACATGGCATCCTTCCCGACTTCGGCACGGGCGTCACGCCGCAGCAGGGCGCGAGCATGCTCGCGTTGTCGAGCGGCACCGCGCGTCGCCCGACGGACACCGACTGGAGCGCGCCATCGGGCTACCCGCAAGGCACGTCGTGCTCGACGCCGCCTGGCTACCCGAAGGACTCGCCGGCCTGCAACATCAGCACCGCGAACGACACCACCGCCAACGACCCGGCGGCGCTGGAGCTCCGGATCCGGACGCCGACCAACGCCACGAGCTTCGCGTTCGGGTTCGTGTTCTACACCTACGAGTTTCCGACCTTCGTGTGCTCGGAGTACAACGACTTCTTCGTCACGCTGCAGTCGCCCGTGCCGCAGAACGCTCTCGCCGGCAACATCTGCTTCGACAACCAGGACGATCCGATCGGCGTCAACACGGCGTTCGTGGAGGTGTGCGACCCGCAGACCGCCGGCGGCAAGACCTTCACGTGCCCGCAAGGCACCGCGATGCTCGCCGGAACCGGCTTCGAAGGCCACGCAGCGTCGGGGTGGCTGAAGACGCTCTCGGCGGTGCAGCCCGGCAGCGAGGTCACGCTGCGCTTCGCGATCTGGGACATGGGCGATCACGAGCTCGACTCCCTGGTGCTGGTCGACGACTTCAAGTGGTCGACCGAGAAGCCGGACACCCCGCGCACCACGCGATACTGAGCGCCAGCAGCTTTTCCCGCGTGCATCCGCGAGGCTTCGCGCTATGAGATGGGCTTCTTGGTCGGGGTACACGAGGGAGCAATGAGAGCTGCTTATCGGTTTGTCGGGGTGTTGTGTGCGCTTGCAGCGGGAACGGCCTGCAGCGGAGACCCGGGAACGCTCTTCAACGGCGCGGACGGCGGCTCCGGCGCGGCGGGTGCAGCAGGGAGCGCGGCGAGCGGTGGCTCGGGCGCCGCCGCGGGCGCCGCCGGCACCAGCGGCGCGGGCGGCAGCGGCGGCGTGTCGGGCAGCGGCGGTGTGTCGGGCAGCGGCGGTGTGTCGGGCAGCGGCGGCGTGTCGGGCAGCGGCGGCGTGTCGGGCAGCGGCGGCGTGTCGGGCAGCGGCGGCGCAGCGGGGGCCGCCGGCGCGGCGGGTAGCGGCGGCGGCTGCCCCGGCGGTTGCGACGACGGCGTCGACTGCACCACGGACGCCTGCGTACAGGGCACGTGCACGCACGCCATCGGGACCTGCCCGGCAGGTCAGCTCTGCGACATCAGCACCGGTTGCTTCACGGCACCTGCGTGCGCCGACAACGGCCAGTGCCAGGCGCTGTGGGCGGGCGACCCGTGCAAGGCGAACCCGCGCTGCGACGGCGCGAGCGCCACGTGCCGGTTCGACGTCCTCGACAAGGACAAGGACGGCCACGCGCCGATCGTCTGCGGCGGTGATGACTGCGACGACTCGACGGCAAACACGTACCAGGGTCACGCCGAGCTGTGCGACGGGCTGGACAACGACTGCAACGGTACGGTCGACAACGGCGCGACCTGCACGGGCCTGCTGGTGTGCCAATCGGGCGCCTGCGAGTGCCCGGCCGCGAACACGTGCGGCGCCGAGTGCGTGGACAAGCAGACGGACGCGAAGCACTGCGGCGACTGCTCGAACGCCTGCCCGACGAACGCCACCTGTTCGGCGGGCAAGTGCGCCTGCCCCGGAGCGCAGAAGCTGTGCGGCGCGGCGTGCGTGGACACGAAGTCGGATCCGGCCAACTGCAACAGCTGCGGCGCGAAGTGCCCGACCGGCGCGTCGTGCAGCGGCGGAAGCTGCTCCTGTCCGTCCAACACGCCGGACATCTGCGACGCGGCGTGCGTGGACAAGAACACCGACAGCAACAACTGCGGCGCGTGCGGCACCAAATGCGTGGTTGCCGGCACGTGTAGCGGCGGCAAGTGCCCGGCGTGCGCGCCGGGCGGGCTCTTGATCCTGATCGACGACTCGGCGTCGCTGACCGGCACCACGTTCACCGCGGTCCAGGGCGGCGTGAACGCGTTCGTCGGCGACGCGGCCTCGAACGGGCTGAGCGTCGGCATCCTGTTCTACCCGGACCAGAACACGTCGTGCACGAGCACGTCCTACGAGACACCCACCGTGCCGATCGCGCTGCTGCCTGGCAACGCAACGGCGATCCAGACCGCCGTGAACAGCCAGGTGACGATCGGCGCCAGCGTCGTCACGCCGCCGCTCGTCGGCGCGGCGACGATCGCCGCGGCGTGGTCGCAGTCGGCGACGCGCCCGGCCGCCGTCGTGCTGATCAACGACGGCATGGGCAACGCATGCACCGCCGGCACGGACACGGGAACAACCGCGGCCGCTGCCGCGGCCGACGCCTACGCCGGCTCGCCGATCGTGAAGACGTTCGTGATCGGCGTGAACGCCTCGGACACGACCAACGATCCGCTGGCCTGGACCTCGATCGCGGCGTCGGGGCACGGCACTGCCACCAACATCACGACCGCCACGTCGAACGCCGTCGCGGACGCGCTGCGCGCCATCCGTACCGACTACCTGTGTCCGTGAGGCGCACGCGCCTCACGGCGGCTCATCCCGCGGGAACGGGCTGAAGCTCCGTCAGCGGTTGCCCGACGCCAGGCGTCTCGTCGGCGGGCAGGCCCAGCAGCACGCGGATCGTTGGCGCGACATCGGCGAGGTGGCGCTCGATCGGTGACGCCACCAGGCCGCGCGCGCGGACCAGCGAGCCGCCGGCGACGAGCCAGCCGCGAGCGGCGGTGCGCGACGGGCCGTGGTCGACGCAGTCGTCGTCGCGGCCGTGATCGGTGGTGACGAGGAGCGCCGTCTCGTAGCCGTTCTTCTCGAAGCCGGCCAGCACCTGCCGGATTTCGCCGACGGCGCGATCGGCGGCGCGGATCGCCGCGAGATACTGCCGGTACTGATCAGCGTGGGCCTGCTCGTCGGTGTCGCCGAGCCCAACGAACAGGAACGACGGACGCTTCTCCTTCAGGTAGCCGACGGCGATCGGCGCGGTCCGGCGGTCCGGGCGGTAGTCCATGTAGCCGGGCAACGGGCTCGCGCGCTCGCCGGCGCCGAAGCGCTGCCGGCTCGCGTCGTCCCAGGCCAGCAGCTCGCGGTGGTGTCCGCCGCTCCGACCAGTGGACACCAGCACGCGCCCGGGATGCAGCGCCGCGGCGCGGCCGATGCCCTGCCACGACGCGATGACCGCGGCCTCGCCCGGCGCGGCGCCGCGATCGGCGAGGGCGTCCAGCAGCGTCGGGCGATCGATTGGCGCGCAGAAGTTGCTGAGGCAGCGCGTCTCCGCGTGGCCGCTCAACATCTCCATGTAGCCCGGCAGCGACTTGACGATGGCGTCGCTGGCGTAGAAGCCCGCGCCGTGATCCGGCGCGCCGAGCGCGGCGCCGTCGGCGGTCATCAGTGCCTGCAGGTTCGGCGCGAGCCCGTCGGGGCCCGTGCGCTCCGCCGGCGGCACGCCGTGCAGGCGCGCGAGCGCTGGATCAACGCCACCGAACAGCTCCTGCCAGCGCACACCGTCGATGGCGACCAGCACGACGATACGCGGCGCCGTCGCCGACTTCGCGGGCGCCGGCGCTGGAGCCTGCACGCGCTCGGGCAGAGCGATGCGCGGCAGCTCGCTCGGGCTGGCAACGCGCAGCAACGGCTCGCCCCCGCCGCACGCGCTCGCCAGGGCGATGAACGTCGCCACCGCGGCGTGCCGGACGAACCGATCGAGAATCATGACATCGCGCCCCCGCACTTCGCGTACCACGCGCGCAGCGGCAACCCGAAATATCCGGGGCCTCACGCGCACAGGCACACCACCTCTCCACTCGCATCGAGCTGGCAGCCGACGGGGATCGCCTTCGAGCAGTAGGCCGGCGGCGGTGAGCACGGCCCCGCCTGGCAGCCGGGCCCGCCGCTTGTCGGACACGACGCGACGGGCGTGGTGCCGGGCGGACACGCGCCGCCGTCGGGCAGCGGATCGCACGCCGGCGCGGCGCCGCCGCAGCACGGATGGACGCAGTGTTGGCCGGCCGCGCAAGTCGCGCCGCCGCACAAGCCGGCGTCCGCCGCGTCCGGGCCGGCGTCGGCGCCGCGCTCCATCGCGTCGGTCGCGCAGCCGCCAGCGAGCGCGATCAGCGCGACCAGAGCGAACGCCACCCGATGCGCCATACACGAAGTATCCACCCGGCGATCGCGCCGGTCCAGGACGCCAGTCAGGTGCGGTGCGGTGCTATTTCGGCGCCACCAGCGGCGCGCACGTCGAAACGCCGGCGCCGACGATCCGGAGCCCCGTGTTCGGGATGAACTTCACGAAGTTCCCGTCGGGCGTCAGCTTGTACACGTTGGTCGAGTTGTCGACGCTGTCGACCTCGTAGAACACGTAGAATGCGCCGCCCCAGAACGCGAACGCGTAGGCGTAGCCGCTGCCGAGCGTCGACGGCAGGCCGGACAGCGGGTAGCTCTTGAGCGATCCGCCGCTGTTCTTGTCGAGCTGGATGACCGCATTCTGATCAGGGAAGAAGCCCCATAGCTCGGCGTTCGAGTTGCCGGTGAACTCCGCGCCTCCGGGCAACGTGCCGACGCCGGTCACCTGCCCGCTCGCGAGATCCACCTTGCCCAATGCCGGATTGAGCGAGTTGCCGATGTAGAGCGAGTCGCTGTTGCCGCCCGGCACGTCGGTGGTGAAGCCCATGCCGAACTTCTTGAAGCCCGACGAGCCGCACTGGAACGGCGTCGGGCCCTGACACGCCGCGGTGGTGATGTCGACGCGGTACACGCCGGCGCAGTTGTAGCCGCCGAAGCCGTTGTCCGTGCCGTACAGCACGTAGGCCGAGCCGTCGCGTCCGATCGACATGGAGTTCGGCCCCGCGCCGGCGTTGCAGCCCATCGTCCCGACGGTCGTGAACGCCGCAGGCGACGCTATCGCCGGGTCGAACCTGTAGAGCACGTTGTTCGAGTCGATGACGTAGACGAACTCCGTCTCCGCCGCGCAGTTGGAGCTGCCGCCGCCCGAGCCGCCACCCGCGTCGAGCGCGCCGCCGCCGCCGCTGCCCACCGCGCCGAAACCGCCGCTTGCCGCCGAGCCGCCGGCGCCGGAGCCGCCGTTCCCACCGGCGCCTCCGGAGACGCCGGAACCGGAGCCGGTCGCGCTCGAACAGCCTGTAGCGAGGACGAACAGCGTGGCGAAGCACGCAGATCGCGATGACATGACGCGCCGAGTGTACACCGCCGGTCGCGCTCGCGGGCCGCTTATGGCACTCTCGCACGAGAGGAGGCGACATGGCGCGATCGAAGAAGCGAAGAGCGTTCGTTCCGAGGGCCCTGCTGGGGACGGCGTGCGCGGTCGCCGTGGTGCCGATGTGCGCCGTCGTCGGCTGCGGCGGCTCCGGCTCGGGCTTCGGTCAGCGCGACGGCGGCGGGGGCACGTCGGGCTACGTCGGCGTCGGCGCGGGCGGCTTCTCGGTCGCCGCCGCCGGCTTCACCGGCGTCGGCGTAGGCGGCTTCTCCGGCGTGACCGGCGTCGCGGCCGCCGGCTTCACCGGCGTCGCCGCCGGCGGCTTCTCGGGCATGCCCGGCGTCGCGGCCGCCGGCTTCACCGGAGTCGGCGCGGCGGGCTTCGTCGGCGTTGGCGCGGGCGGCTTCGCCGGCGCGATCAGCGTCGCCGCGGCGGGCTTCGGCGGCAGCATGAACGACGCTTCCACGGACGCCGCGCCGGACGCGGGCTCCGACGCTTCCGACAGCGGCACGGGATGAAGCCGGGCGCGGTCCGGATCCGTCGCGTGCTCACGGGCACGCCGCTTTCGCGCCATCACGAGCAGCTCCACAAGCGCCCGCGGCGCCTCCCGGTGATCGCGTGGGATCGCTTCGATCCCGCGCGCTATCCCGAGCCGGCCCGCGCGATCGCAACGGAGGCCATGACGGCGCTGGCCGTCGGCGAGTACGGCGCGGTCGACGCGTTCGCGCGCGTCGCGTCGGGTCTCGCGCGCAACGGCGCGCCTTTCGATCTGGTCGCCGCCGCCGCGCGCATCCCCGCCGACGAGATCCGTCACGCCGAGTACGCGCTGCGCCTGGCGTCGCTCTACTCCGGCAAGGACGCGGCGTTCGAGATGCAGCCCGGCGCGTTCGACATGCCGTGGGGCGGGACTACGAGCCTGGAAGCGCTCGACATCCTGATGCTGCAGCTGCCGACCATCAGCGAGACGCTGGCGGCGGCGCTCATCGACGCGTGCCGCGAGCGCGCGACGGATCCGGTAGCGCGCGGCGTGCTCGCCGCCATCACCAGCGACGAGGTGCACCACCTGCGCCTCGGCTGGTACTATTTCGCGTGGCGCGAGCCGCAATGGACGCGCGCCGAGCGCCAACGCGTCGCCGACGCCGCCGGCGAAACCGTGATGCAGATCGAGCGCCAGTTCTGGAACGGGCGCGACGCGCCCGCGGGCAGCAAGCGCGCCGCCGCGGCGCTCGGTGTCCTCGACTCGAGAGCGCAGCGCGCCGTGATCCGACGAGTGATGCAGGACGATCTGGTGCCGGGCCTCGACGCCCTCGGACTCGGCGCGTCCCACGCCTGGCGCGCACGCCCAGCACTCGGTTAGCGACCGATAGCGCTTGGCCAGAGGCGATGCGGATTTCTGGAATGGCTGCCGGTCCGGCGCGAAATCCCGCATTTCCGTGGCCGGCGCTCTCGCGTCCGCTCGCCGGCGCGGAGCGAACGGCGCTCGCCCGCGCGCTCGGCGAGCTGCTCGCATGGCAGCGCACGCTCTCGCGCTGGTCGCGCGCTGCGTCGCGCGCCGGACGCGACGCCGTTCGTCAGCCTGTACGCGCACGGCCGGCTGCGCGGCTGCTTCGGATCGACCGAGGGCGGTCCGGGCGAGCGCCTGGCGCGCGCGTTCCTGCGCGCGGTGGAGGATCCGCGCTTCGGCGGCGTGCCCGCGACCGCGCGCGCCGCGCTGGTCGCGGAAGTGGCGTACCCGATCCGCCCGGCGCGCGTGAAGCTCGCCGAGCTCGAGCGCCGTTTCCAGATCGGGACGCACGGGCTCGCCGTGGCCGCGCCGGACCGGCATCCCACGATCCTGCTGCCGCGCGTGGCCGGCGACGAACGCGCGGATCTACCGGCGCTGCTCGACGCGCTCGCGCGCAAGGCGGGGCTCGAGCGCCCCGCGCTCGCGCGCGCGCCGCTCTTCCTGTTCGAGGTCGAGAACGTCACGGTGCGGCAGGGCCGGCCGCCCGCGGCCGGTCGCCGCCGACGCGTGCGACGCGGCCGCGCGCTGGCTCGCCGCGCGCGTCGACGGCGACGGCCGCGTGGCCTTCGCCGTCGACGCCCGCTCATGCAGCGTCTTCCCGTCCGGCGTGTTCCATCACGGTCGCGCGGCCACGGTGATCCAGGCGCTCGCCGCCCACGGCGGCTATCCGCGGCACGTCGCGCGTGCGCGGCGCTGGCTCGCGTCGGACGCGCGCGACGCGATCGCGGGCCGCGCCGTCGCGGGCTGGCCGGCGACGCCTGCCGCCATCGCCGGCACGCTGGCGCTGGCGGTTCGCGCCGGCGTCGATCTCGACGCCGAGCTCGCCGACGCCGCATCCGAACCCGAAGTCGCTGCGGACGCCTGGCACGCGGCGCAGGTCGTCGCGGTGCTCGGCGCGCGGGCGCCGGAGCGGCTGTGGCGCGCGTGCGTGTTGGACCTCGACCGGCGACCGTGGGCGCCGTGGACCGCGCTCGCCGCGCGCGCACGCGGCGACGCGAGCAGCGCGCGGCGCGCCGACGCGGTGCTCGCCGCTTCGATCCGGCGCGGCGCCCCGCACGCCGGCGCGACCGACGTCACGCGCGTCCCCGAGGTCGCGCTCACCGCCGTCGTCGTCGAGGCGCTCGCCGGGGCGCGCGCGCGCGGGGCGCGCGCCGCGTCCCAGCGCGCCGCGGAATTCCTGCGACGCGTGCAAGTCCGCGCGGATCGAGCGCCACCGGCGCTCGATCCCGCGCTCGCGGACGGCGCGTTCCCGACCTCGCTCGTGATCGACGTGCTGCGCGCCGACGTCACCGCCCACGCGCTTCTGGCGCTACTGGCGACGCGCTGACGAACGCCGCCGCCGCGCCGAGGTGCACCGGCGCCGGCGCGCGCGCCACCAGCCACGCGCGCATCCCGCGGTGCAGCGCCTCGCGCTCCGCGCGGGCGAGATCCGGATGCCACACGTCCACGATCAAGACGACGCGCGGGTGCTCGCCGCGGTTCCACGCCTCGTGCTCGAATGCATCGTCGAAGAGCAAGCAGCGCCCCGCGCGCCAGGCGCGCGTGGTGCGCCCGACGCGCAGCGCCGCGCCCCCGGAGACGACGAGCGGCAGGTGACAGCGCACGCGCAGGTTCGTGGGCCCGTAGTGGGGGGTGACGTGCGTGCCCGGCTCGAGCACCGAGAAATACGACGAACCCCGGCTCGCCCGCGCCCTCGATCGCGTTGACCAGCTGCATCGTCACCGGACAGCGCGCGGCGTTGCGCGCGTCGCGCACGCCGTGCTCGACCAGCGTGAAGCGCCGCCACGTGCCCGTGTCCACCAGCTGCTGCTCGGGGTGCAGCGCGCCCCGTCCGAGCGCGGCGAGCTCGTCGCGGATCGCCGGGATCGCGCGCTCGAGCGCGCGCGTCCAGGGAAACGCCCGCGCCGCGTGCCAGGGCCGCGCCGCGAGGCCCTCCAGCCGGAAGCGCGGCCGCGACAGTCCTCGCCCGCGCCGCTCCACCGGTCGGCCCAGGCGGGCCAGAAACGCTTCCACGCGCTCGCTCATCGCGCACCCATGCCATACCATCGGGCCCCGATGCCGCGAACCCCACTGCCGGATCTGTCCGGAAAAACCTACGTCGTCACCGGCGCGAACACCGGTATCGGGCTCGAGACCACGCGCTCCCTCGCCGCGGCTCGCGCCCACGTCGTCGTGGCCTGCCGCTCGCCGGAGCGCATGCCGCCGATCGACAACGTGGACGTCGTCGCGCTCGATCTGGGCTCGCTCGCGTCGGTGCGGGAGGGCGCCCAGCGCATCCTCGAGCGCGCCGAGCGCATCGACGCGCTGATCAACAACGCCGGCGTCGCCGGGCAGCGCGGCATCACCGCCGACGGCTTCGAGCTCGAGTTCGGCGTCAACCACCTGGGTCACTTCCTGCTGACCGAGCTGCTGCTCGAGCGGCTCAAGGCCTCGGCGCCGGCACGCATCGTGATCGTGTCGAGCAAGTCGCACTACCAGGCCAAGGGCATCGACTTCGACGCCCTGCGCCAGAGCACGCCCAGCCTCACCGGCCTGCCCGAGTACGCCGTGTCGAAGCTCGCCAACGTGCTCCACGGCCGCGAGCTCGCGAAGCGCCTCGACGGCAGCGGCGTCACGACGTACTCGCTCCACCCCGGCGTCGTCGCCTCCGACGCGTGGCGACGCATGCCGCAGCCGCTCCGCGGCTTGATCAAGCTCTTCATGATCTCCACCGAAGAGGGCGCGGCGACGTCGCTCTACTGCGCGACGTCGCCCGACGTCGCCGACGAGAGCGGCCGCTTCTACGACAACTGCGCGCCGCGCATGCCCAGCCCCGCCGCCCGCGACGACGCGCTGATGGCGGAGCTCGCCGATCGCAGCCTGGAGTGGACCCGGTCATGAGGGCCTGCCGGTCCGGCGCGGTATCCCTGGGTCTGCTGTCGCTCGCGCTCGCGGGCTGCGGCTCCAGTGACAACACTCCGGCGACGCCGCCGGATCCGTGTCATCTGCCGGTCGTCGACATCCCGGTGCCGGCGATCCACACGCCGCGCTGGGCGTTCGAGCCGTGGATCAGCAAGGACATCTCGGACACCGACGACACCTACGCCTTCGTCGACGGCTTCCAGAGCCGGAACATCCCGGTCGGCGTGGTCGTGCTCGATAGCCCGTGGGAGACGAACTACAACACCTTCGTCCCGAACCCGACGCGCTACCACGATTTTTCCAAGCTGGTGACGGACATGCACGATCGAAGCGTGCGCGTCGTCTTGTGGATCACGCAGATGGTGAACTACAGCAGCATCGACTACGAGACCGGCGGGGATACCTACCAGAGCCCGTCGCCCAACTGGGACGAGGCCGAGCAGTGCGGCTTCCTGGTGGACGACGCGCGCACCTACCAGTGGTGGAAAGGCCAGGGCGCCGGCCTCGACTTCGAGAACCCGGAGGCGGTCGCCTGGTGGCACAAGCAGCAGGACCCGCTGTTCAAGCAAGGCGTCGACGGCTTCAAGTGCGACTTCGGCGACGAGTACATCCCGACCGACCCGATCTCGACCGCCGCCGGTGCCGTGCCGCACCAGCAATACTCGGAAGACTACTACAAGGACTTCTTCGCCTACGGCGTCCACGCGCGCGGGCCCGATGACTTCGTCACCATGGTGCGCCCGTGGGACGAGAGCTACGGCTTCAAGGGCCGCTTCTTCGCCAGCAAGGAGCACGCGCCGGTCGGTTGGGTGGGCGACAACCGTCGTGACTTCATCGGGCTCGAGGACGCGCTCGACGAGATCTTCATCTCGGCGAACGCGGGCTACGCCGTCGTCGGCTCCGACATCGGCGGCTACCTGGACCGCGACGACAAGAACCTGACCGAGCTGGTCCCGTTCGACCAGGAGGTACTCGCGCGTTGGACCGCCATCGGCGCGCTGACCCCGTTCATGGAGCTCCACGGGCGCGCGAACCTCACGCCCTGGACGGTGCCGGATCGTCCCGACGAGACCGTGACGCTGTACCGCTACTGGGCAACGCTGCATCACGAACTCGTCCCGTTCTTCTACAGCCTCGCCGAGGAGACGTACGCCGGCGGCGCGACGATCCTGCACCCGCTGGGCGACCCGACGAGCTGGGCCGGCGACTATCGCTTCGTCGTCGGCAACGCACTGCTGGTCGCGCCGGTGCTCGACAAGAGCGGCGCGCGCGACGTCCCACTCCCAGCGGGCGACGACTGGTACGACTGGTGGAAGCCGGACGCCGACGCCGTCGCCGGCGGGCAGACGCTGACGGCCGTCGACACCACGGACCGCACGCGGATTCCGCTGTTCGTGCGCAAGGGCGCGATCATTGTCGCGAGCGTCTCGAGCGACCTGACCGGCCTCGGCACGACGGCGAGCGCCGGGGCGCTCACGATTCTGGTCTACCCGGCCACGTCGAAGAACACGTTCGTGATCCACGACGACGACGGCAAGACCACGACGGTCGAGAGCGAGGGCGCGACCATCACGCTCTCGCGCGCCACCACGCCGGTTGTGCTGCGCGTACACGCCGACAATTCCGCTACCGGCGTCAGCGTCGACGGCGCGAGCATCACCCAGGCGCCGGACCGCGGCGCGTTCGACGGCGCCGACAGCGGCTGGCTCGCCGACGCCGCGGCGCGCTCGATCTGGATCAAGCTGCCGGCCTCCGCGTCGTTGCGCACGATTGCCGTGCAGTAGCCGCGTGTTACCCTGGGGCATGCGAAGCTGGGAATTCGCCGTCGCCACGGCGACGGTGCTGCTCGGGTGCGGCGGCTCGACCGGCGGCGCCGCGCCGGCCGACGGCGGCGCGGGCGCCTCGGGGAGCGCGGGCAGCGGCGGGTCCGGCGCGACCGGCGGAACAAGCGGCACGAGCGGAAGCGCCGGCACAGGCGGCGCGCCCACCGAGCCCGGGTGCGCGAGCGACGCGGACTGCACGCTGATCGACGACTGCTGCTCCTGCCTCGCGATCGCGCCCGGCGAGGCCGCGCCACCTTGCGGCGGCGGCGAATGCTTCGCGACCGCGTGCTCGGCGCTCGGCGCGGGCAACGTGACGGCGCAGTGCGTGGCCGGGCGCTGCGTGGTGTCAGCGAGCTGCAACAAGAACCACGTCACGTGCAAGTCGATGCCATCCCCCTGCCCCGCCGGACGGCTGCACGCAGTCTTCAACAACTGCTGGGGCGGCTGCCTGGCCGCCACCGAGTGCGCGGACGTATCCGGCTGCTCCGACTGCGACTCGAGCAAGCAGACGTGCGTCGCGAACGAGGATCTCGGCGGCGCCTCGTACCACTGCGCAGCGCTCGCGCCGGACTGCGGCACGGATCGCACCTGCGCGTGCTTCGGCCCGACGGTGTGCGTCGGGGGCTACAGCGCTTGCAACGACAAGGTGAACGACGGCGCACTGCACTGCAACTGCCCGGACTGCTGAACGCTCAGCCGTCCCCCGGCGCGAGCGCACCCGGTCGCGCCACGAACCGGCACAGCCCTTGTCCGAGCGCACACACCGACGCGACGATCCCGAGCGCCGCGATCGCGAACCCCGCGTAGCTACCGCCGAGGAAGCTCCAGCCGACCGGCACGCGGAACGCGGCGTTGACATTCGGAGCGGCCGGCAGGAACACGCGAGACGCCAGCACCGCGGCAGCGAGCACGCCGAGCGCCGCCAGCCAGCCGCGCGGCGCGTAGCCGGAACGCCGCACCGCGTACAACGCCGCGAGGCTGCCGCCGACGTGCACGGCCCAGGACGTCGGCAGGATATGCGAGCCCGCGAGCGCCGCATCCGCGAGCCACACCGCCGTGCCCGGCACGAGCCACGTCAGCGCCACCGCCGAGAGCACGCGCGAACGCGTGAGCACCGCGGGCCCGACCAACAGCGCCGCCACATTGCACAGCCAGAACGCGTCGTACCAGTGCCCGGCTTCGACGTGCGCCAGATCGTGCAACGCGATCGCCGCGATCGCGAAGCCACCGATCAAGGCATCCAACAGCCGCCCGCGGCGCGCGTCGTTCACCGCCGGCGCGCCTCCGCGTCGTCCACTGCGTCTGGCGCGCGATCCACCTGCACGGGCGGCGGCTGGCACACGTCCCCCTCGCAACAGTGCGTCAGCCAGCCGCAGTGGTCGCACCGGTCATGGGCGCCTTCCCGGCGCATCGGCATTCCGCACCGCTCGCAACACAACCTCGCGCTCATGCCCGATAATATGACTCCGCCCGGCGCCATTCGACAACGGGCTGCCGGCCCGGCGCGGAACCGGGCCGGACGACGACGACCGCTGCGATCGCCCATCTGGCTTGCCACTCCGTACCTCTCGACCTCTCGAGATGACGCGGACCAGCATCCGCTCCGACGAGGCGGACCGGGCAAGGAAAGGATCAGCGACTACGACGACCACGAAGGGCAAATGGCAAGTCAGCCCACCACGTCGATGAGGCGATCCAATTGGCGCTCGGGGAGGCTCAGCGACTACGACGACCGCGAAGGGCAACTCAGCCCACCACGTCGACGGGGTGATCCAATTGGCGCTCGGGGAGGCTCAGCGACTACGACGACCGCGAAGGGCAACTCAGCCCACCACGTCGACGGGGTGATCCAATTGGCGCCGAGGAGCGAGAACGAGAAGATCCGGGCGGCATTCCCCATTCCCTGGCGTCGAGCGCGCGAGATACTTCCGCACCGTGTTGCGAGAAGGGCCCATTCCCGCGAGCGACCGCGCGCACGCTGCGCCCCTCGACGAAAACCTGGTGTCGTACGCCGTGACCCCGATCTTCGATCCATCCGCAGCATCCTCCGCCGGGATCCGGCGCCGTCGCGCGAGGCAAATACCGCCACTTGTTGAAGTGCCAGGCGGATCACTTTCCGGGCGGCGTCTGATCACTTTCCGGGCGGCGTCTGATCACTTTCCGGGCGGCGTCTGATCACTTTCCGGGCGGCGTCTGATCACTTTCCGGGCGGCGTCTGGATCACTTTCCGGGCGGCGTCATGGCGGCGGGCTCACCGGGCGTCCCGCGCCGGCGGGACGAGCAGGCGTCCCGCGCCCGGTTCCGCGCCGGACCGACATCACCAGGATCCGCCGAGCCAAACGGCCAACGGGTCCGGCGTGTGGTGGGCATCCGGGGCGTGCAGTGGCCGTCGGCTCGCGGGCACTCCGTCGGCGCTTGGCGGACAGCCGATGGGCAGCGGGCGAGTGGCTGACGGGCAGCGACCCGCTGACGGCAGCCGGCGGGCAGTTCGCGGGCGGCTCGCGCAGCTCGCGCAGCTCGCGGGCAGGTCGCATGCGGCTATGCGGGCGGCTCGCGGGCAGCTCGCGGGCAGGTCGCCGGAAGCTCGCGAGCGGCTTCGCGCGGCCGTGCTGGGCCCGGCTTCGACGGCCGACTGTGTTCAGCCTGTGGGTACGTGTGGGACAACCTCTGGAGCTCTTGTGTTCAGGGTTCCGAAAGTTCAGGAGCTTCGCCCTCTTGCGTATTCCTTGTGGTTTTTTGTTGCCCGACCCCAAGCCCTTGGGGTACATCGGTCCTCCACTGAAGATTCATCTCCTGTGCACACAAGCAGTGCGCGATTCCGTTTTGAACGCGCGCTGAACATTGTAGCAGCACTCATTTTCGGCTTTCGGGGGTTGCCGGGGTTCCGGCCCGGCAGTTGGGCTTTTCACGACGACGTGAAAGGCCAGGCTGTCGGTTTCTCTTATTTCAGGGTGTTCGAGAGAGGCGGGAGAGCCCGCCGGTTCGTGTTTCGGACCACAGCGGCGGGCAGGCCTCGCGGCCGTGGGGCAAGGGCGGGCGTGGGCCCGCGAAGGAGTCAGAGGGATGGCGCAATCGACGATCGTGGGCCAGGAAGAGAACGTGAAGCTCGGCACCGAGCCTGTGAAGCAGGACGCGGGACCGGCCCGCAAGTCCGCCAAGCGCGGGCGTGGGGGCAAGGGGCTCGCCATCGAGCGGCACTTCACCAGTGCCGGCGCGAGTCCTTTCGATTCCGTGGTGTGGGAGCGCCGCCAGAGCGTGATCACGAACCCGGACGGGTCGGTCGTCTTCAAGATGGAAGGCGCCGAGATCCCGGCGGAGTGGTCGCAGCTCGCGACGGATATCGTCGTCTCCAAGTACTTCCGCAAGGCCGGTCTCCACGGCGACAAGACGGTGGGCGAGACGAGCGTGCGTCAGGTCGTTCATCGCGTTGCGCATACGATCCGCAACGCCGGCGAGCGCTTCGGGGGTTACTTCGCGAGCAAGAAAGACGCCGACGCGTTCGAGGACGATCTCACGTTCCTGCTCGTGAACCAGTATGGCGCGTTCAACTCGCCGGTGTGGTTCAACTGCGGCCTCTTCCACGAGTACGGCATCGAAGGCTCGGGCGGCAACTGGGCCTGGACGTCGTCGACGGACACCATCGACGAGACGCCCAACGCCTACGAGCGCCCGCAGTGCTCGGCCTGCTTCATCCAGGGCGTCAGCGACGACCTGATGAGCATCTACGACCTGATGAAGAGCGAGGCGCGCCTCTTCAAGTACGGCTCGGGCACCGGCTCGAACTTCAGCAACATCCGCGGCAAGCAGGAGAAGCTCTCGGGCGGCGGCACCTCCAGCGGCCTGATGAGCTTCCTCGAGGTGTTCGACCGCGCGGCTGGCTCGACCAAGAGCGGTGGCACCACGCGCCGCGCCGCGAAGATGGTCTGCCTCGACATGGATCATCCCGAGATCGCCGACTTCATCAACTGGAAGGTGCGCGAGGAGAAGAAGGCGAAGGCGCTCATCGCCGCCGGCTTCGAGAGCGACTTCAACGGCGAGGCCTACCGCACCGTCAGCGGCCAGAACTCGAACAACTCGATCCGTGTGACCGACGCGTTCATGAAGGCCGCGCTGTCGGGCGGCAAGTGGCAGACGCGCGCCCGCACCACCGGCGAGGTGATCGACAGCTACGACGCCACCGGGCTGTGGACGCAGGTCGCCGAGGCCGCGTGGGCGTGCGCCGATCCGGGCGTGCAGTACGACACCACGATCAACCGCTGGCACACCTGTCCGAACTCGGGGCGGATCAACGCGTCCAACCCGTGCTCGGAGTACATGTTCCTCGACAACACGGCGTGCAATCTCGCCTCGCTGAATCTGACGAAGTTCCTGCGCGAGGACGACAGCTTCGACGTCGACGGTTACCTGCACGCGACGGAGACGTTCTTCATCGCCCAGGAGATCCTGGTCGATTTCTCGAGCTACCCGACGCAGACGATCGCGAAGAACTCGCACGACTATCGTCCCCTGGGCCTGGGCTACGCGAACCTCGGCACGCTGCTGATGCTGCTCGGGATCCCGTACGACTCCGAGAAGGGGCGCGCGGTCGCTTCGGCTCTCACCGCGATCATGTGCGGCCAGGCCTACGCGACGAGCGCGCGGATGGCGGCGGCCAAGGGGCCCTTCCCCGGCTTCGCGGCGAACCGCGAGCCGATGCTGCGCGTGATGCGCATGCACCAGGAAGCGGCCTACGCCGTCAACCGCGACGAGTGTCCGGAACAGCTGTGGCGCGCCGCCTGCCAGGCGTGGGACGACGCGGTGACGATCGGCGAGCAGCACGGCTACCGCAACGCCCAGGCCACGGTGCTCGCGCCGACGGGCACCATCGGGCTGCTGATGGATTGCGACACCACGGGCATCGAGCCGGACTTCGCCCTGGTGAAGTTCAAGAAGCTCGCAGGCGGTGGCTACTTCAAGATCGTCAACCAATCGGTGCCCGAGGCGCTGAAGCGGCTCGGCTACTCCGAGGTACAGATTCGCGAGATCGTCGCGTACGTGTCGGGAACGAACACGCTGCTCGGAGCGCCACACGTCAATCGCGCGTCGCTCAGGGATCGCGGCCTCACCGACGATGAGCTCGCCAAGATCGAGCAGGCGATCCCCGGCGTGTTCGACCTGAACCTGGCGTTCGCGCCGTGGGTCATCGGGCGCGACGCATACGAGCGGCTCGGCGTCGATGCCGAGAAGATCAGCCAGCCGGGTTTCAACCTGCTCAAGTTCCTCGGCTTCAACGAGAAGGAGATCGAGGAAGCCAACGACGTCATCGTCGGACGCATGACGATCGAAGGCGCGCCGTACCTGCGAGACGAGCACTACGCGGTGTTCGACTGCGCGAACCGCTGCGGCCGCACCGGCAAGCGCTTCCTCGCTCCGATGGCCCACGTCCGCATGATGGCGGCGGCGCAGGCGTTCCTTTCGGGCGCGATCAGCAAGACCGTGAACCTCCCGAACGAGTCCACCGTGGACGAGGTGCGGGATATCTACGAGGAAGGCTGGAAGCTCGGCCTCAAGGCGGTGGCGCTCTACCGCGACGGCTGCAAGGCGTCGCAGCCGCTGTCCACGACGAGCAAGGAACGCGATGACGGCGCCCCGACGAAGGACACGCACGCCACTGCTCTCGCGACCACCGCGGTGCGGCCGCAGGGTACGCGCGTGCGGCTGCCGAAGAAGCGCCACGGCTTCACCCAGGAAGCGCGTGTCGGCGGCCACAAGGTCTTCCTCCGCACCGGCGAGTACGAAGACGGCACGCTCGGCGAGATCTTCATCGACATGCACAAGGAAGGCGCAGCTTTCCGCTCGCTGATGAACTGCTTCGCCATGGCGCTGTCCGTCGGTCTGCAGTACGGCGTGCCGCTCGAGACGTACGTCGAGCAGTTCACGTTCACGCGCTTCGAGCCGCATGGCGTCGTGGAAGGCCACCCGAACATCAAGTTCTCCACGTCGATCGTCGACTACATCTTCCGCGTGCTCGGCGTGGAGTATCTGCAGCGCTACGATTTCGCCCAGGTGAAGCCCGCCGAGGATACCGAGCCGCCCACGATCGAGGACCCCACGGGCCGCGACCTGCTCGTCGAGGAGACGCCGTCGCTGCGGCCGCCGGCATTGGCCGCTGCCAGCGCGACCGACGCCGGCGAGGTGCACCACGGCGCGCTCGACGCACAGCTCGAGGAGATGATGGGGGACGCCCCGGTCTGCGACTCGTGCGGGCACATCACGGTGCGGAACGGCGCCTGCTACAAGTGTCTGAACTGCGGCAACTCCATGGGTTGCAGCTGACGGGCGAGCCGGAATCCACGCCCGGACCCCAGGCCGTCGGGAACCGCTCCGGACGGCCTGGGGCAAGCGGAAAACGCCGCGATAATCGCTAGATACGCCGCCCGGTGAAAGGCGCCGCGGGGCCGGCGCGTTGTCACGGGAGCGAGGCTCGCACTGTGCATTTCGGGCGAGTGTCTAGTAGAAAGGAGCCGATGCAACGCAGCGTTCGGCGAACGGGGCTGGTTCTCGCGGGCGGGCTCTGCCTGCTCGCGGCCATCGGGTGTCACAAGAGCGACGACGACAGCGCCGCCGCCGCGTCGGCAGCGGCCTCGGCGGCGCCGCCGCCGGCGACCGTCGCGCCGGCGGTAGCGGAGCCCAGCGCGTCGGAAGCGGCGAGCGCGAGCGCGGCGCCCGTGACGACCGAGACCGCCACGCCGAAGGTCGCGCCGCCGAGCGACTACGCGATGGCGCAGCGGTGCTGCAACGCGATCGCGGCCGCCGCGAAGAAGCCTGGCCCGTCCCAGAACCGCTACACGGCTGCTGCTGCGGTATGCTCGGGCATCGCCGCACAGATCAAGAAGGGCGGGGCCACGTTCGCCGCAACGCGGGCGACGATCCACGCCCAGCTCGCCGGAGTCCCCGTCCCCGGCGGATGTTGAAGCACCTTTCGCAGATCCTGAACGACTCGAGCACGTCTGGAACATGAGTACGCGGGACGAAGTCCCGCTCCCGGAGGACCGATGAAGAAAGCTCACGCCAAGTGGTCGCTGCTCACGCCGATCGCGCTCGGGTTGATGATCCCGATCCTCGGAACGACCTACCTCGGTTGCAAGAAGGACGAGCCGCCGCCGCCGCTGCCGTCGGCAGCGCCGGCCTCCACGCCCAGCGCGCCGCTACAGCTCGCGCCGGAGGAGCCGATCGTCGACGCCGGCACCGACGAGGGCGCGGCCAAGAAGCCCACCGGCCCGTACAAGCCCGCGGCCAGCCTCTCCGCGTGCTGCGGCGCCTTGTCGCAGAACGCGGCCAGCGCACCGGATCCGATGACCAAGGGCTACATGCTCCAGGCCGCCGGCGTGTGCAGCGCGCTGGTTGCCGCGGGCAAGGACAAGACCAGCGTCATCGCGGCAGTCCAGGGCGCGCTCAAGGGCGCCGGCATGCCCGCCGCCTGCCGCTAGCGGGCAATGGCGCGGCGCCGACGCCTGGCTTGGCTCGCGCTCGCCGCGCCGCTGCTCGGCGCGGCGGGCTGCGACAGCTGCCGGAAGAGCACGCCGCCGCCGCCCCTTCCCACGCCGAGCGCGACGGCGTCGGAGCAGCCGCTCCAGCTCGCGCCAGAGGACGCGGCGACCGACGCAGCCGTGGACGCTGCCGCGGAAGCGAGCCCCAAGCACGGCGGAGCCGTCGCGCCAAAGGCCAACCTGGCCGCGTGCTGCTCCGCCCTGCTCCAGAACTCGAAGAGCGCGCCGCCCCCGATGAACGCCTACATGGCCCAAGCGGCGGCGGCGTGCAGCGCCGCGGTGGCCGCCGGCCAGGACAAGGCCAGCGTCCTGGCGCGGATCCAGGCTGCGCTCCACGGAGCCGGCATGCCGGCTCCGTGTCGCTGAGCGCGCAGCGCTCGCGCCTTCACCGGGCCAGGTGGTCGAAGCCGCGCTCGAGCGGGCGGGCGCGCCCGCCCACGGCCGGCTCGAGCAGCGCGCCGGCCCCGCGCTCGACCCGGCCGATCGCGCGCGCCCAGCGCGGGCGTCGTCGCGCCGCGCCGGTGGCGAGCAGGGCGTAGTCCTCGCCACCGGCCAGGGCGAGCGCGATCGGATCCGCGTCGAGCCGCGCACACGCTTCGACGAGGGCGAACGGCAGCGCCGCGCGGAGCGCGCGCTCGTCGACCACGACGCGCACGCCGCTCGACGCGGCCAGCTGCCGCGCATCACCGCCGAGCCCGTCGGAGACGTCGATGGCGGCGTGCGCGCGGCCGACCAGGGCGCGGCCGCGCGCGAGTAACGCGCGCGGCCGGCGCCACGCGGCGATACAAGCCCGGGCGGCGGCGCCCGGACGGCGCTGCCGCCCGGCCCGGAGCAGCTCGAACCCGGCGCGGGCGAGCCCGACGTCGCCCACCAGCCACAGCTCGTCGCCCACGCGCGCGCCGGACCTCAGGAGCGGCTTGGCGCACGCGCCGAGCACGGTCGTCGTCACCGACAGCTCGCCGCCGCGCGCGACGTTTCCCCCGACAACCGGGCAGCCGAGATCGCGCGCCGCCTCGGCTTGACCGTCGCCGAGCGCGGCGAGCTCGCGACGCGAGATCGCCGCGGGCAGCACCAACGCCGACAGCGCCGCGATCGGTCGCGCGCCCATCGCTGCCAGATCGCTGGCCGCGGCGTTCAGCGACCGGTAACCGACGTCCTCCAGCGTGAGCCAGCGCCGGTCGAAGTGCACGCCCTCGACGCTCGCATCCACCGTCCAGACCATGCGGCCGCGGGTCGGCGCGATGACGGCCGCGTCGTCGCCAATGCCGAGCTCGACGCCCGCCGCACCGCGCCCGCGCGGCGCGAGCGCGGCTTGCAGCAGCTCGATCGCTTCGAGCTCGCCCCAGCTCCGCGACGCGCCCCGCGGGATACCGCGCCGCACCGACATCAAGACATCGTCGCGCGACGGCACGGGATCGTAACGACGAACACGGCGCCCCGCGGCTTGTTCTCCGTGACGACGACGCTGCCGTCGTGCCCGTCGACGAGGCGCTTGACGATCGACAGGCCGAGCCCCGTGCCACCGGCTTCGCGGGTCGAGCTGGAGTCGACCTGGTAGAACGCGTCGAAGACGCGCTGTCGCTCGTTCTCCGGGATTCCGATGCCGGTATCGGCCACGCGGATCTCGACCGCCGGGCGACGGTTGCGCATCAGCACCATGCCGCCGCCGTCGTCGTCGTCGGCCTTGCTCTCGTCCATCGTGGTCGGACGCGCCGAGAGCGCGACGACGCCGCCGGAGGGCGTGAACTTGATGGCGTTCTCCGTGAGATTCAGCAAGACCTGACGCACGCGCTCGGTGTCGGCCCACAGCACGGGCAGCCCGCGATCCACGTCCACCGCGATCTCGACGCCCTTCTTCCGCGCTGTCGGCGTGAGCGTCTGGGCGACGTCGCGCACGACCGGGCCGACGTCGATGTTGGCCTTGCGCAGGCTCATCGTCCCGCTCTCGAGCTTGGAGAGATCGAGCAGCCCCTTGATCAGCTCGAGCAGCTGCTCGCCCTTCTCGCGGATCGTCCCGACGAACTCGCGCTGCTCCGCGGTTAGATCGCCGGCGATGCCCTCGTACAGCATTTCGCTGTAGCCGATGATGGACGTCAGCGGCGTGCGGAGCTCATGCGAGACGGTCGCCAGGAAGTTGCTCTTCAGTCGATCCAGCTCCTTGAGCCGATCGAAAGCTTCCTGCAGCTTTACGTTCTTCGTCTGCAGCTCGCGGTAGCTCTCGCGCACCGAAGCGAGGTGCATGTTGCTGGTCAGCAGGGCCTTGTGGCCGGAAAACAGGATCAGGTCGAGCGTGCGGCGCAGGTGCAGCGCGATCTGCGCGACCGTGTCCTCGCGCGCGCGCGGGATCTCTGCCAACAGTTCCTCGACCTGGCGCGCGTCGATCTCCGGATCGAGCGCGAGCAACGACGCCGGCGCGTGCTCCACCGACGGTGGCATGAACGGACCCAGGATGGCGCGACCGATCTGTCGCGCGTCATAGCTGATCGACACGATCCGGTAGACGGCGCCGGTGACGCACTGCTCGGTCACCTCGCCGTCGACACCCGGGTCGCTGTTCTTCACGGCCTGCACGACATCCTGCAGCGCGCGGCGCGCGTTCTTGAAGCCGTTCAGGTAGGTGTACACGGCGAACTGTCCCGACGCGTCGGCGAGCAGCGCTCCGTCAGCGGCGAACACGCGAATCGGCACGTGGAACAGCTCGAAGAAGCTCTGGATCATCTCGCCCAGCGCGCTGCGATCCACGAGCTCCTCGAGGCGCACGCTGCCGAGCGTCAGTTCGTCGATCGACTTGGGCGATTCGCTGGACATGGTCACGGGATCGCCTCCGGGCGGAGCACCTCCAGTGCACCGCCGACGCACGCCGCGAGCAGCTCGGCGACCGTCTGGTCGCGGGCGATCCCGCGGGCGACCTGGGCGAGAAACGCCTGGGAGTCGAAGCCGAACTTGCGGTCGAGATCGTGCTCGGCGTCGAGCGCGCTCCAGGTCAGGTGCAGCAGGCCTACGAACGTCTCGACCACCCCGGTCCCGCGCGTGGCCACCGCCAGGTAGGTCGGCTCGCGCCCCTGGGCGGCGAGTCGCGCGATCTCCTCGTCGCTGCGGATGCCGTCGACGTCCCGCTTGTTGAACTGGATCACGAGCGGCATCTGCTTGAGGCTGATGCCGTTCGCCTTCAGGTTCTCCTTGAGGTCCATGAACGACTCGGCGTTGTGGTCCGTCTCGCTGATGCGCGAGTCGGCGATAAACGCCACTCCGTCGGCGCCCTGGAGCACCAGGCGTCGCGTGGAAGCGTGGATCACCTGGCCCGGAACGGTGAACACCTTCAGCCGGACCGCCAGCCCGCCCTCGCTCTTGAACGTCAACGGCAGCAGATCGAAAAACAGCGTACGGTCGTCGCGGGTCTCGAGCGTCATCAGTCGCCCCGCGGAGCCGGGATCGGCTGCCTTGTGGAGGGCCTGTAGGTTCGTGGTCTTTCCGCTGAGAGCCGGGCCGTAGTAGACGAGCTTGATCGTGAGCTCGCGCGCGGCAAAATCAAGCTGCACTGGACCTACCTTCGCGCCTGACGAAAGCCCGAGCCTACCAAAGCCACTGCTCGAACACCACCCGCGCCTCTTCGTGAGAGGGCTGGTAGGCTTTTCCGTCCCATGAGCTACGGCGTGGCGCTTGTCTGGCTCGGCGCGGGTGCGTCGCTGGCGGCGCACCAGGCGTCGCTGCAGGGCTGGGCACGCGCGCACATGGTCGCGATCACGCGCCCGGCTCCCGACGCACCGCCGGCGCTGGGCTACGACGCGACGCTCGCACAGCGCGTCGAAGATCAGCTGGACGCTGCGACGATCGCGCTCGGAGCCCTCGACGACGCAGGCGCGCTGGCACGGCTCGGCGACGCCCGGCAGCTGCTCGACTCGCACCCGGAGCTGCCTCAAGCCGCGTTCCTGCTCGCGGAATGGCTGCACGACGCGGCGGCCGTCGCGGAACGTCGGGGCGACGCGGCACGGGCTCGGGATCTGGTGCAGCAGGCGCAGGCGATCGAGGGCGTCCGCGCGCCGACCTACGCGCCCGGGAGCGACGGCGCCGCGCCGGCCCCGGCGCCGGCCTCGACACCGACGACGCGCGTCCATATGGAGGGCTTGACGCCGGGCGACACGTTGTACTGGGACGGAGCCGTCGTCGGCGAACGCGTCGCGGTCGCGGCGGGCCGGCACCACGCGCGTGTGATCCGGCGCGGCCGCGCCGTGTGGGCGAGCTGGATCGGCGTCGCGAACGGCGCGACCCGAGTGCACCTGGCCGTGCCCGCGCCGACCGCGTGCAGCCTCGACGACATCGGCGGCGCGCGCGTCGTTCACGGTGCGGCGGTCGCCCCAGCCGGCGCGCGCTGCCCGCGCTGGGCCGTCGCGCGGACCGCCGGTGACGGCGCGATCGAGCTCGCCTCGTGCCACGAGGCGAGCTGCGGTCCGCTGCTCACGTGGCACGCCGACGACGGCGCGTTCTACACGGGCCCGCCCCAGCCGCGCGAGCGCGCGACCTGGCCGAGCTGGGCGACGTACCTCTTGGCCGGCATCGGCGTCACGGCCGCCACGAGCTTCGTGATGTGGCAAGGCGGCGTGTTCGACCACCCTGCGGCCCCGAGGACCGGCTTCCGCTACTACGGCCCCTGAGCGCGCCAGCGCTCGCGCGCGTCCGCAATGGCCTCGACCACGCGGACGCGCGCCGGACCGCCAACCAGGTTCCGGCGCTCGACGGCCGCGGCCGGATCGAGCGCCGCGGCGAGCTCCTCGCCGACGAGCGACGGGTGCGCGGCGGCAAGCACGTCCGGCGGAAGCCCGCCGAGCTGCACGCCGCGGGCCTCCGCCTCGCGGACCAGGCCGCCGACGACGTGGTGCGCGTCGCGGAACGGCACGCCTTGCTGGACCAGGAAGTCTGCCAGATCGGTCGCGCACACGTGGCCGCCGTCGAGCGCCGCCCGCAGGCGATCGGCGTTGAAGCGGGCGGTGGTCAGCGCGCCGGCCAGCGCGCGCAGCGAGAGAAGCGCGCACTCGAAAGCGTCCATGATCGGCCGCTTGTCCTCCTGCAGGTCGCGGCCGTAGCCGAACGGCAGACTCTTCTCCAGCACGTACAGACTCGTCACCGAGCCGATCAAGCGCGCCGCCTTGCCGCGCACCAGCTCGGCCACGTCGGGGTTCTTCTTCTGCGGCATCATGCTGGAGCTGGTGGCGAAGCGGTCGTCCAGCGTCATGAAGCCGAACTCCGCGCTCGACCAGATGACGACCTCCTCGCCGATGCGCGACAGATGGACGCCGAGGATCGCCAGCGCGGACCCGACCTCCATCAGGAAATCACGGCTCGCCGTGGCGTCGATGGAGTTGCGCATCGGGCGCACGAAACCGAGCGAAGCGGCCACGGCGTCGCGGTCCAGCGGGAATCCGCTACCCGCGACGGCGCCGGCGCCGAGCGGGCACTCCTCCAGGCGCGCCCCGGCATCGGCGAGCCGGCCGCGATCGCGCCACAGCATCTCCTGCCAGGCCAGCAGATGATGCGAGAGCCGGCTCGGCTGCGCGCGCTGGAGATGGGTGTACGCCGGCATCAAGGTCTGGAGCTCGCTCTCGGCGCGCTCGATGATCGCGCGGGCCAACACCTCGAGCGCCGTCTGCGTCTCGGCGAGCTTGCGCCGCGTCCACAGCCGGAGATCGGTCGCGACCTGGTCGTTGCGCGAGCGGCCCGTGTGCAGCTTGCCGCCCACCGGGCCGCACAGCTCGACCAGGCGCGCCTCGATGTTCATGTGGACGTCTTCCTTGACCGGGTCCCACGTGAACGTGCCGCCCTCGATCTCCTTGGCGACGCGCTCGAGCCCGTCGACCAGCACGCTCGCCTCGCTCTCGCCGATCACGCCGGCCTCGGCGAGGCCGCGGGCGTGGGCGATCGAACCTGCGATGTCCTCGCGCCACAGCTCCTGGTCGACGTCCACGGAGCTGCCCAGCTCCTGCATCGCCTGGTCCACGCCGTCGGGCAGGCGCCCGCCTCTCGCTACGCTCATGACGGCGTTATAGCCGACTCCGACCACGCTGCCCCAGCACCCAGCGACCGCTGCAGTCCGACGAGCCGCGTGGTCACCTCGGACAGTCGCACGGCGTCGCGCTCGCAGGCCGCCAGCTCCGCCTCGGTATCGAGCGTGCCTTCGCCGCGCTCGCGGCGCACGCCCTCGAGCACCTCGATGATCTCGCGGTGTAGCTCCTGACCGGCGGTCACGACCCACTCGTCCAGGCGCTCGGCGAATCGATCGACCATCTCGTCGATCTTCGGCGCCACCTTCGCCGCCGCATCGCGAAGCGCGCCGGGCGCGAGCTCGAGGGCGCGCTTGCGCACCGCCGCGTCGGTCCGCCCGCGGCTCCAGAGAGCCAGCGACGACGCCGCGGCGACCAGGATGCCGCCGAGCAGCAGGTTCGTGAGCACGACGCCCAGGCCCATCGCGAGTACTGCGAACACGCCCACGTCGGTCGCGAAGGTATCGACCTCGATCCGTGGCGCTTCCAGCTCGCCGCCCATGGTGTCGCCCAGGCGCTTGCCAACGTCGTGCGCGTCGTCGCGCAGCAGCGCCACCATGCGCTCGGCGAGCTGCTCCAGCGAGGTCGCGATCTCGACGCTCTCGGCGGTGGCCCACTCGCGGAACGAGTGCTCGAGGAAGTCCCCGAGGTGCTGCCTCAGCTGGTCGCCCGACGCATGCTCGAGGATCGCCGGCAGCTGCCGCACGACGTCATCGCAGAAGTGGTCGAGATCGCGGCGCGCCCACGCTTTCACCGCGCCGGCCTGCTCCCGGATCTCGAGCCGGCGCTTCTCGATGGTGCCGGCGTGACCGGCGAGATCGCGCTCCAGTAGCTCGATGCGCTTGTCGATCTGTTCGGCGCTCATGTGCGCCGCGCGCCGACGCGCGTCCACGCCGCGCGTCAGGATCCCGCTGGCGGCCAGCCCCTCCCCCAGCGCGTTGCCGAGCAGGATGCGACCGCGCTCCTCGGCCAGGAAGCGCGTGAGATGACCGACCAGCTCCGGCAGCCCGCTTTCGCCCGCGTTTCCGGCGAGCGCCGCCTGGGCGCTCACCGGAAACACCGGCGGGTCGTCGACGACCGCCGACAGCCGCTCCTTCACGTAGGCGACCGCTTCCTCGCGCTCCGCCGCCGTCCAGATGTCGGTCTTGGCGATGACGAACACGATCTTGTCGCGCGACCTTCCGATCAGCTGGTGCTCGAGGAACTGCCGTTCGCTCTCCTTCACCGGCTGTCCGGCGTCGAGCACGAACAGCACCGCGTCCGAGCGTGGGATGTAGCCGTAGGTGATCTCGGCGCGGGTGAGCGACAGGTCGTTCACGCCGGGGGTGTCCACGAGAACGATGCGTTCGCGCAGCAGCTCGGCGGGATAGCCGACCTCCAGGTACGAGACCTCCGCGGTGCGGCGGCCGCTGCCGGCGGCGAAGCTCCGGACCTCTTCAAACGGCAGATCGCGGCGTGTGCCGTCGGCGAGCACGATGCTGGACGTCGGCTCATCGGCGTACACGAGGTGATGGATCACCGCCGTGGTGGGCGTGACGCCGACCGGCAGCACCTCCTTGCCAAGGAGTGCGTTCACGAACGTCGTCTTGCCGTGGTTGAACTCCCCGACCACGACCAGGTGAAAGCGATCCTGGGCGAGCTTGTCCACCACGTCCGCGTCGATGCGATCCGCCAGCGACTTGGCGCCGACGGCGCGCGCGACGTCGCGCAGCCCCGCGAGCGCCTCCTTGACCTCGTTCTTCCGTTCGTGGAACGCCTCGAGCATCGCGCTACCCCATGACCTTGATGATGTCGTGGACCTTCTCGTCCACCTCGGCCATGGTGAGTCCGCCTTCGCCGAGCCCCGCGGCCTTGCGGAACAGCGCGCTCTCGCCGAAGGTGCGCAGCGCCAGCACGCGCTTGGTCAACCACGGGTGGGTGTCGAACACCTCTCCGAAGCGACCGACATTTTCCTGCGCCTCCTCGTGTTGCTGCACGAAGGCCTCGAGATCGAGCTCTTCATAGAGCTTCTGCGAGCCGAGCGCGAGCTTGGCCAGCGCCCGCACCGGCGCGTCGAGGTTGCCGCTGCAGAGCGCGGCGGCGCGGTCGCACGTGACCTCCGCGCGGCGCGACCAGGCCTGCAGGGCCAGCACCGCCGGGAACGCCACGGCCTGCACCACGAAGCCCGCCACGCGCGTCAGGTAATACAGCGCCGTCAGGTAGACCACGTGGCTGTTGTGGATGTGACCGCACTCGTGACCGATGACGCTGGTGAGCTCCTCGTCCGTGAAGTGATCGACGAGCGCGGAGTTGAGCAGCATGAACGACTCGGTGTTCGTCCCATACGTGCCGGCGTTGAGGTGCGGATCGTTCACCACGTAGAGCGTCGGCGTCGCGATACCGAGCGTCTTCGCGCAGCGCTCCGCCACCGCGTGCACGCGCGGAAACTGTTTCGGGCCGACGCGCACCGCGTTGCCGAGTAGCTTGGCGCGCCCGACGTGCTGGAACATGCGCACGCCCGCCGCGACCGCGAGCTCCACCGGCTTCATGCGCTCGAAGGTCGCGCGCGTCGTTCGATCGGAGACGTACGCGTACGCGTGCTCGTCGTCCTCCACCTTCCCCGGTCGCGACTCGGCGCGCCCGCGGACGAACCCCTCGAAGTCCAACTCTGCTACACGTGCCACGTCTGCAACGTAGCCCCACCGGGTCAGGCGCGCAACGCGTCCAGGGCGCCGCGCTCGAGCTCGTCCAGACGCTGGAGGAAACGCCGGTAGTCGCGCTTTGGCGGCTCGCCGGCTGGCGCTCGCATCGCAAAATCGGTGATGCGCGTCGTGGCGAATCGCAGGCACGCGATCGCGCCTTCTACGCGCAGCGCATCCCACTCCCGCGGCTCGAGCTCGCGGCGCGAGCGGTAGCCGTCCACGAGCGCGCGCATCAGAGCGGGCTCCAGCCGGTCGCCGCAGCACCAGGCGAGCAACGTCACCATCAAGTCGTAGGCGAAGGCGCCGCGCGACGCGCTCTCGAAATCGATCAGCGCCGCCACCTCGCCGGCGTGCCACAGCACGTTGTCCCGGAAGAGATCGCCGTGGATCAGCCCGCGCGGCAGCGCCGCATCCCGCTTGCCGCCATACTCGATCAAACGCTCGAGCATGCCGCTCGCTTCCGGCACGTCCGTCCCGATCGCGCGCAGGCGCGACTCGATGTCGGCGACGCGGAAGCGCCCCTCGCCCGGCGACTCGACGCCGGACAGGTGCACCGACGCGAGCGCTTGACCGACCTTGGAGCACGCGCCCGGCGTGACCCGCGCCTGGCACAGGATCTCGCCGTCGACCCAGGGGTAGATCGCCAGCGGGCGCCCCGCGTGCTCGGCGAGCTCCGCTAGCGGCACCGGCGTCGGGACGCCGTGCGCGGCGAGCTCGCGCACGAGCGCTAGCTCCGCCGCCGCGCCCTCCGTCCCTTGTTCCTCGTAGACGCGCGCGAACCAATGCGTGCCGTCCCGGGCCGCGAGGCGGAAGTTGGAGTTCACCGAGCCGGCGGACAGCGCCTCCACGTGCGCAATGTCCAGGCCGAACGATCGCGCGACGCGCCGCGCCTCCGTCAGTGACATCGCGGTCAGGAGGGCCATGGCGCAGGACTATACCCGGTGTTATGTTCGGTGCTCCCCAGCGCCTTCATGCCGGAAGTCTACGGAAACACCACAGGGCTCGCTCCCAGCGCGCTGAAGGCTCTCGAACGCGTCTACCGCCGTCGCGTCCCGCTCGACCGCATCGCGACCCCCGAGCTGGTGCGGTCGCTCGCCGAGGCCTCCCGCGAGACCAAGCGCCAGGTCGGCGCGCTCGTGCATCGGTCGGGCGAGATCGACTACGTCGTCGTCGGCAACGCCACGGGGCTGATGCTGCCGGACATCGGACGCCTGCGCGCCGCGCAGGGCCGCTTCCGCGCGCTACGCCTGATCCACACGCACCTCTTCGGCGAGCCGCTCACCCGCGACGACCTCACGGACCTCACGCGCCTGCGCCTCGATCTCGTGAGCGCGGTGCTGCTCACCCCCGAGGGGGAACCGCGCAGCGTCACCTGGGCGTACAACGTGCCCAGCGTCGACGGCCGCCAGCAACCGTACGAGGTCGTAGGCCCGGTGCCGTGGGGCCGCGAGCTGCCGGACTTCGGGCAGCTCATCGGCTCGCTCGAAGCGGAGTTCGCACGCCAGGCGCGCCTGCACGAGGTCCGCGCGAAGGACGGCCGCGCGATCCTCGTCCACGTCGGCGACAAGCGCCGCGCCGGCGGCATGCAGCGCGCCAGCGCGCGCCTGGCCGAGCTCACGAGCCTGGCCGAGACGGCCGGCGTCGCCGTCGTCGACCGCGTCATCCAGCTCAGGGATCGCATCGATCCGAAGCTCGTGCTCGGCAAGGGCAAGCTCGAAGAGGTCGTGATGCGCGCCGTCGAGCTCGACGTGGAGACGCTGATCTTCGACTGCGATCTCACGCCCGCGCAGGTGAGCGGCATCGCCGCCACCACGGATCTCAAGGTCGTCGATCGCACGCAGCTGATCCTCGACATCTTCGCCCAGCGCGCCGAGACCCGCGACGGCAAGTTGCAGGTGGAGCTCGCCCAGCTCAAGTACACGCTGCCGCGTCTCGGCCAGCGCGACGACGCGCTCAGTCGCCTCACCGGCGGCATCGGCGGGCGCGGTCCCGGCGAGACGAAGATCGAGATCGGCCGCCGCCGCGCGCGCGAACGCGTGACGCGCCTGGAGAAGGAGCTGAAGACGCTCGAGCGCCAGCGCGCGCAGCGCCGCAGCCGGCGCGCGGCCGGCGACGCGCCGGTGGTCGCTATCGTCGGCTACACCAACGCCGGCAAGAGCACGCTGCTCAACACGCTCACCGGCGCCGGCGTGCTCGCCGAGGACAAGCTCTTCGCCACGCTCGACACGCGCGCGCGCCGGCTCTCGCTCCCCGGTCCGCGCGAGGTCGTCCTGACCGACACCGTCGGCTTCATCCGCGAGATGCCCAAGGATCTGTTCGCGGCCTTCCGCGCCACGTTCGAGGAGGCCGCGGACGCGGATCTCGATCGTCGAGGTCGTCGACGCCTCCGATCCCGAGCACGAGGAGCACATGGCCACTACCGGCAAGCTGCTGCGGGATCTGCGCCTGGATACGATTCCGAAGCTCGTCGTCTACAACAAGGTCGATCTGCTCGCGAGCGGCGAGCGTCTCGCCCTCGAGCACGAGCCGGACGCCGTGACCAGCTGCGCCCTGCGCAAGGACACGACCCGCGCGCTGCTGAACAAGATCGCCGCGCATCTGGAAGCCAGCGGCAAGCTCGCGCCCTTGCCGGCGCCGCTCGCGGGCGTCGCGCTCGTCTGATCCGGGCAGGGTTGCCGGTCCGGCGCGGAACCGCGCGGGGCGCCGGCGTCGCGCGGTTCCGCGCCGGACCGGCAACCCGAAACGCCTGCGCGCACGCGGGACCTGGCTGCCAGCTCTGCGCGGTTCGGGGCCACGGAGGCCGCTCTCAACGGCACGCGCGATGCACGTCGAAGCGTCGGACGGAGAGATGACAGACTGGACCCGGCGCGGATCCCGTGCGGCCTGGTGGACCGCCGCGGGGCTCACAATCGCCATCAGCGCCGGCGCGCAGGAGCAGCTGCCGCCCACGGACGGCGGCGCGCCGGACGCCGGCAGCGACGCGGCGCCCGCACCGGCACCGGCACCCCGGCCTGCGCCCGCGCCCGCACCCGCGCCGGACCAGACGTACGCGGACAGCGATCCGTCGGCGCTGGTCGACTTCCGGGCGACGCTCGATGCGTACGGGTACTGGCGGCAGGATCCCGCATACGGCCTGGTGTGGATCCCCGACCCCGCGTCCGCCGGTGCCGACTTCGCGCCGTACGTCAGCTCGGGTCACTGGGCGTTGGACGCCGCCGGCGATTGGCTCTGGGTGAGCGACTATCCCTGGGGCTGGGTGGCGTTCCACTACGGACGCTGGGCGTGGATCACGGGCGTCGGCTGGGCGTGGATCCCGGGACGCCGCTACGCCAACGCGTGGGTGGTGTGGCGCGTCGGCGAGCCGGGCTGGGACTACGTCGGGTGGGCGCCTCTGCCGCCGGCGTTCATCTGGGTCGGCGGAAGCGCGGTGGTGCTCGGCTTCTATCCGCCCTACCCGTTCGTGTTCTGCGAGGCGCGCTGGGCGTTCGGCTGGTCCGTGCATCGACACCTGGTGCCGCAGGCGCGGCTCCGCGCCGTGGCGGGCCACACGCGACGCTGGCACGTCCCCACGACGAGCGCCCGCGTCGGACCGCCGCCGCAGCTGGCGCGCGTCCCGGCCCGCGCCGTGCCGCGCACGCGGGCCGCCCCGGATCCCCGCGCCGTCGCCGCGTCGCGACCGCGCGCGACGGCGTCGCACGCGCCGGCGCGGCCCGCTACTCCCGCGACGCGATCGCGGACTCCGGCACGGGCCGCCACGCCCGCGACGCGATCGCGGACTCCGGCGCGATCCGCCACTCCCGCGCCGCCGCGGCGCACGCCGGCGCCCGCCGCGCGGCCCGCGCCGCGCGCGCCGGCGACCCCGCGGCGCGCTCCGCCGGCGCCGTACTACAGCGTGCCGCGCGCCGCGCCGCCGCGCGCGGCGCCCCGCAAGCCGCCGCCGAAGAAAGCCACGCCGCCGAAGCGCGCGCCGGCCCGGTCGCGCCGCCGCTGAGGCACGGAACCTGCACGAGCAAGGGGGTGTCATGTACCGCATTCGCCTGCACGGTCGCGGCGGTCAGGGGACGAAGACCGCGGGGCGCATCCTCGGCAGCGCGTTCTTCGCCGAGGGCTTCGAGGTGCAGGACGCGCCACGCTACGGCGCCGAGCGGCGCGGCGCGCCGAGTCAGCACGACGGTACGCGCGGCGCGCGACCGCATCGACGAGCGCGGCGTCATCGCGCTGCCGGATCTGGTCGTCGTGGCCGACGCGAGCCTGGTCGGGCTCCCGGAGGCCGGCGTGCTGGTCGGGCTCGAGCCGCACGCGACGCTGCTCGTCGCGGGTCGCACCGCTCGACCGGAGATCGCAGCCCACGTCGTGACGTTGCCCGTCGCGGACAACGACGTAGGCTCACCCTTCGTCGCCACGGCGTGTGCGGGCGCTGCCGCGCGATTGTGCGGCGTGATCCGCCGCGCCACCCTCGAGCACGCGGTCCGCCACGAGCTCGACGACATGAGCGACGCGGTCGTCCTACGCGACGTCGGCGTCGCGCTCGACGCGTTCGACGCCATGGGCGAGCTGGAGGGCAGCGTGACACCGGGTCCGGACCACCCGGCCGATCGCGGCGCGCCTCCCGACTGGATCGATCCGCCGCTCGACGACCCGCACTTCGCAGCGCCGTCGATCCACGGCGGCGCGACCAGCCTCGCCGCGCGCACCGGGCTGTGGCGCACGCTCAGGCCGCAGATCGATCCGTATCTGTGTCACCACTGCGCCTGGCTGTGCAGCACGCTGTGCCCGGACGGCGCGATTACAGCCGACGGCGGCCTCCCTGTGATCGATCTGCGAGCACTGCAAGGGCTGCCTGATCTGCGCCGAGCAGTGCCCGTGGCACGCGATCGGCATCGTGCGCGAGGACGCGGGAGCAGGTCCATGACGCGCGAGCTCCTGACCGGCAACGCCGCGGCGGCATGGGCCGCGCGTCTGGCGGACATCGACTACGTCCCGGCCTTCCCGATCACGCCGCAGACGGAGATCATCGAGACGCTGGCCGCGTGGATCGACCGCGGCGAGCTCGACGCGCGGATGGTAACGCTGGAGTCCGAGCACTCGATGATCACCGCGGCGGGCGCGGCGGCGGCGACCGGGGCGCGCGTCTTCACCGCCACGTCGAGCCAAGGACTGCTGTACGCCATGGAGATGCTGTACACGGTTGCCGGCTGGCGCGCGCCGTTCGTGCTGGTCAACGTGTCGCGCGGCCTGTCGGCGCCGATCACGCTGGAGCCGGATCACAACGACGTGCTGGCCGCGCGCGACAGCGGCTTCCTGCAAATCCACGCTGCCACCTGCCAGGAGGTGCTCGACACGATGCTGATGGCCTATCGCCATCGCCGAGACATCCGCGCGTGCGCTTGCCGGTGATGGTCAACATCGACGGCTTCTACCTGTCGTTCACCCGCGAGCCCGTCGAGATTCCCGTCGCCGGACGTCGCGCGCGCCGCGCTGCCGCCCTACGACGCGCGCGCACGCGCGCTTCAGCGCCGGCGCGCCGGCAGCCAGGGCGTGGCGGTGCTCGGCGGCAGCGCGTACTCGTATTTCCGCTACGAGATCCACCTCGCGGCGCAGGCCGCGCTCGCGGTGCACGACGAAGTCGCCGCGGCGTTCGCCGCCGCCTTCGGACGCAGCTACGCCGCCGTCGACGAGTACCGTGCGGACGACGCCGACGTCGCGTTCGTGATGATCGGCTCGTTCTCCACCAAGGCGCGCGCCGCTGTGGACCAGCTCCGCGACGCGCGGCATCCGCGTCGGCCTGGTGCGGCCGCGGCTCTTGCGCCCGTTCCCCGCCGACGCGATCCGCCGCGCGCTCGCCGGCAAGCGCGCGGTCGTCGTCGTGCGACCAGAACCTCTCCCTCGGATCCGGCGGCATGCTCCACACGGAGATCACATCGGCGCTGTACGGCCACCCGGCGCGCCGCTCGTCGCCAGCTTCGTCGGCGGGCTCGGCGGCCGCGACATCGCGTCCGGAGAGTTCGACGAGATCGGCGCGCATCGCCCGCGACGCGGCGGACTCCGGCCGGACGCCGGACCCGCGGCTGCTTGTTCACGCGAAGCGAGCTCGCCCAGGTGCGTGCGCTGCAGGCCGTCGCGCACGCCGGCGAGCCCGGGAGGCCCGAGCGATGAGCGACGTCGCGTTCAACCGCATGAAAGATCTACCGACCCGACCCCCGGCTGGCGACCGGAACCGCGATGTGCGCCGGCTGCGGCGGCTTGCAGAGCATCAGGCTCATCTACGACGTGCTCGGCGAACGCACCGTGATTCGTCAACGCCGCCGGCTGCATGACGCTGCTCTCCGTCTATCCGTTCACTCCGTTCCCCGGTTCGTGGCTGTACACCGTCGATGGCGTCCGCGCCGGCCGGCGCGCAGGGCATCCGCGACGCGCTCGACGTCCTGATCGACAAGGGTCGCCTGCCGCCGGACGACGATCTCCAGGTCGTGGTGCTCGCCGGCGACGGCTCGAGCACGGCATGGGTCTGTCGGCGACCAGCGCGGCAATCGATCGCGGGCTCGACTTCATCTACGTCTGCTACGACAACGAGGGCTACGGCAACACCGGCCAACAGACGTCGGCCGCCACGCCCCACGCCGCCCGCACCTCGACCGCGCGCGGCGGGCACGGCAACGCCGGCTCAAGAAGGACCTGTTCGCGCTCTGGGTCGCCAACGGGCCGACCTACGTCGCGACCGTCAGCGGCGCCGAGCCGCTCGATCTGGCGCGCAAGCTCCAGAAGGCGCGCGATCTGCGCGGACCGCGCATGATCCTGTCGCTCGCGACGTGCCCGACCGGATGGGACTTCGATCCGCGGCAATCCATCGAGATCGGCAAGCTGGCCGTCGATACCGGCGTCTGGCCGCTCAAGGAGTACGTCGACGGACGGGTCGTGCACACGCGAGTACCGCATGAGCGGAAACCGGTGGAAGCGTATCTGCGTCCCCAGGGCCGCTTTGCACACCTGTTCGAGCCCGAGCGCGACGAGCCCGCGCTGTCGGCGATCCAGGCGCGCGTCGACGCGTACTGGGCTCACGGCGCCTGAGCGTCCCCGAGGAAAGGCACGAACGCGACGGCCGCGAGTTGCTTGGTGGTGAAGCCGGTGCGCGTGCGCGTCCACAGCTCCAGCCGCTGCACGTCCCACGCGGGCCCCACGGGGATCACGAGGCGTCCGCCGACGGCGAGCTGGTCGAGCAAGGGCCGCGGCACCTTGCTCGGCGCCGCCGTGACGATGATCGCGTTGAACGGCGCCGCCTCCGGCCACCCGACGTAGCCGTCGCCGGTGCGCAGGTGCACGCGCCCGGGTGCGTAGCCGAGCCCGCGCAGGTTCTCCTCGCCGAAGCGCGCGACGGCCGGCAGATACTCGATGCTGTACGTCTGCTTGCACAGCTCCGCGAGCACCGCCGCCTGGTAGCCGCTCCCCGTGCCGATCTCGAGGCACTTGTCGCTGTCCGACGGACGCACCGCCTCGGTCATGAACGCCACGATGTACGGCTGGCTGATGGTCTGCCCGCCGACGATCGGCAGCGGCCGATCGGCGTAGGCGAGATCGCGGTAGCCGGGCAGCACGAACGCGTGCCGCGGAACTTTCCGCATCGCCGCGAGCACGCGCTCGTCGGCGACGCCGTCCTGATCGATGCCGCGCACCATCTGCGCGCGCTCTTCAGCGCGCTCGCCAAACGCGACCGCCGGCACCGGACCTGGTCGTTCCGGAACGCGCGCCGCGAGCCGCTTCGCCGGCGCCTCTCCACGATCGACCCGCTCCCGGCCTGGGCAGCCCACCAGCAGGACCAGGCCCGCGACGAGGCTCGACGCCACCTCCCACCACGTCATGCTCGATCGACAAGCACGCGGCGTGCCGCGGGATACCGCGCCGCACTGGAATCCCCTTGCTCCGCCCGTCCGGACGCTGCCGGACCGGCGTGGCTGGAGCCCCGCGCGCGATCAGAGCCGAACGACCGCGGCGCCCCAGTGCAGTCCGGCGCCGAGCGCCAGGAAGCACACGAGCTGACCTTCGCGCAGTCGGCCGTCGGCGCGCATCTCGTCGATCAGGATCGGGATCGTCGCCGCCGAGGTGTTGCCGTAGCGCGCGATGTTGCTCGGCACCTTCTCCGCCGGCACGCCGAGCTTCTCGCGCACCAGCTGGTTGATGCGATCATTGGCCTGGTGAGCGACGAACCAGTCGATCTGGTCCAGACGCACGCCGGCGCGCGAGCACGCCGTGCGCACGCTTCCCGGCAGCTTCGTGACGGCGTGCTTGAACACCTCGCGGCCTTCCATGGTCGGGATCATCGAGTCCTCGTCCACGGTCTGCTGGGAGATGTGCGGGCGCGTGCGGAAACCCGCCGGGATGAGCAGCTTGTCCGCGTGACGGCCGTCGGTGTGCACGTCCATGCCAAGCAGCCCGACGCCCGCGCGCTCCGAGCGCTCGAGCACGAGCGCGCCGGCGCCGTCGCCGAAGATGATCGCGAGCGATCGATGATCAGTGGCGCGCTTCCAGTCGGCGTCGCTCGGGCGACGATCGGTCGTGCCTTCCAGGATGTCCCAGTCGCGCCACGGCATGAAGCCCGCGTGCGCCTCGGCGCCGACGACCAGGATCGTGCGCGCCTGCCCGCTCGCGAGCAGTGCGTCGGCGACCTGGAAGCTGAAGACGTAGGCCGCACACTGGGCGCGCAGATCGAGCGCAGGCGCGCCGACGCAGCCGAGCTTCGCGCCGAGTAGCGCGCCGGACCCCGGAAACATGTGATCCGGCGTCATGGTGTTGAACAGGATGTAGTCGACGTCCTCCGCCGCGCGCCCGGCGGACGCCAGCGCCGCTTGCGAGGCGGGTAGCGCGAGGTCGGACACGCCGAGTCCCTCGGGACAGAAGTGCCGCTGCTCGATGCCGGTGCGCTGGCGGATCCACTCGTCGTCGGTGTCCATCACGCGCGCGAGATCGTGATTCGTATACGGACGCCCCGGCAGATACCGACCGGAACCGATGATCGACATTCCTGGCATGCGCGTCGGCTGTAGCCGCGCCGGGTGCAGCCGTCACGCGATGTATTGGTTCAACCAGCGGCGAAGCGCAGTGGTTGAACCTCACTCACGCGCGGTCGTCGTCGCGGCGCGGACGGCGATTGCAGTCGAGGATGCGCTTGCGCAGCCGCATCGCGTCCGGCGTCACTTCCACGAGCTCGTCGCGATCGATGAACTCCATCGCGGTGTCGATGGTGAGCACGTGCGGCGGCGCCAGGACCACGTTCTCGTCGCGGTTCGCCGCGCGGATATTGGTCAGCTTCTTCTCGCGTACCACATTCACGTCCAGGTCGTTGGCGCGGTTGTTCTCGCCGACGATCATGCCCTCGTAGACCTCGATGCCGGGGTTCACGAACAGCACGCCGCGCGGCTGCAGGTGGAACAGCGCGTAGGGCGTGGTCGTGCCGGCGCGATCGGCGACGATGGCGCCGTTGCCGCGGCGGAGCATCGGGCCGCGGTACGGCTCCCAGCCGTCGAACAAGGTATTGAGCAGCCCGGTGCCACGCGTCTCGGTGAGGAACTGCGAACGGAAGCCGATCAGCGCGCGTGACGGTACGCGAAACTCCATGCGCGCGCGGCCGAAGCCCAGGTTGCTCATCTTGAGCATCTGGCCCTTGCGCTCGCCGAGACGCGTGGTGACAGCGCCGACGTACTCGTCCGGCACGTCGACCACCACGCGCTCCACCGGCTCGCAGCGCTCGCCGTCGATCTCGCGCGTGACCACCTCGGGCATGCCGAGGGCGAACTCGTAGCCCTCGCGCCGCATGGTCTCGGCCAGGATCGCCAGCATCAGCTCGCCGCGCCCGTACACCGTGAACGTGTCGGGCTCGTCGGTCGGCTCGAAGCGCAGCGCCAGGTTCCGCTTCGCCTCGCGCTCCAGGCGCTCGCGCACGTGGCGCGAGGTGACCCACTTGCCCGCGCGTCCGGCGAGCGGCGAGGTATTCACCAGGAAGCTCACCATGATCGTCGGTTCCTCGACGTGGATGCGCGGCAGCGCCTCGGGGCGCTCGACGTCGGCGACGGTGTCGCCGATCTGCACGTGCTCCATACCGGCCACGGCGACGATGTCGCCCGCGACGGCCTCTTGCGACTTCACGCGCCGCGTTCCCTCGAACTCGAACAGCGTGGCGATGCGATGCTGCGTCTGGCCGCCCTCGTGCAACAGCAGCACTTGCTGCCCGATGGCGATACGGCCGCGGGCGACGCGCCCGATGCCCAGACGACCCACGTACTCGTCGTGCTCGATGTTGTGGATAAGCAGCTGCAGCGGACCGTCCACGTCGGCGCGCGGCGCCGCCACGCGCTCCGCGATCGTCTCGAACAGGGGCTCGAGGTTCTTGCCGTCGTCGGAAAGCTCGCGCTTGGCGATGCCCTCCTTGCCGATGGCGTACAGCACCGGGAAGTCGGTCTGCGCGTCGCTTGCCTCGAGGTCGCAGAACAGATCGAACACTTCGCTCAAGACGTCGTCCGGGCGCGCGTCCTGGCGATCGATCTTGTTGATTACCACGATGATCGGCAGCCCCAGCTCGATGGCCTTCTTCAGCACGAAGCGCGTCTGCGGCAGCGGGCCCTCCGCCGCGTCCACCAGCAGCAGCGCGCCGTCCGCCATCTTCAGCGTGCGCTCGACCTCGCCGCCGAAGTCGGCATGGCCGGGCGTGTCGATGATGTTCACCAGGTAGTCGCGCCAGCGAACGCTACAGTGCTTGGCCAGGATCGTGATGCCGCGCTCGCGCTCGAGATCGCCGGAATCGAGCACGCGCTCGGTCACCGCCTCGTTGGCGCGGAACACGCCGGTCTGGCGCAACATGGCGTCCACGAGCGTGGTCTTGCCGTGATCGACGTGGGCGATGATGGCGACGTTGCGGAGCTTTTCGCGAGAAACGGTGGACATGGAGCACGCCGAGCTAGCCCGCCCGGCCGGGCCGCGCAAGCTCGACCGCGCTTTTGTCGCCGATCAGCCGCCTGCGGGCGCGGGCACGACGACGCTATACGCCACTGCGGGGCGGCGGCCGCGGTTTGCGAGCACCGCGTCGCCGGCGCCGCGCACGACCAGCACGTCGCCGGCCGCGAGAAGCCAGGCCTCGTCCCCGGCGGACAGTTCGATCTCGCCGGACTCGCACGCGACGTAGTGGCGCGTGCCCGGCGCGCGCGGGGTCGAGTCGGCCTCGGCGCCGACGGCGAGCTCGACGCGCTCGATGGCGAAGCCCGGGATCGGCTCGACAACCAGCTCGCGGAAGCGCGCGTGTCCGCGGGCGCGCGTGCGCAGGCTGCGCGCGCGGTGGAGGGTCGCGATCGACCGGGACTCGCCGATCAGCTCCTCGACGCTGGCGTGCAGCGCGTGCGCCACCTTGAGCATCACGCCCAGTGTGGGATTGGCAGCGCCGGACTCCAGGTGCGCCAAGGTCGGCCGGGGCACCGCCGAGAGCTCCGCGAGCTTCTGCTGGGTGAGCCCGCGGGCCTCGCGCAAGCGCTTCAGGTTGGCCGCCAGGTTGGACGACATCTGGTCCAGCATGACGGTACGATAACAAGCAACCGGCGCCGCGACCGACCGATCCGGCGGCCATGCGTGTTTTCGCGACGCTGCTCCTGGCCGCCACCCTCGCCGGCTGCGCCGGCCCCTTGGACGACGCGATGGGCGATTTCCGCGACGCCCGCTATCCGGAGGCGGTGCAGGATTTCCGGCGCCTGGAGCCAACGAGCCGCGGCTGGCCAGCCCAGCGCCGCGCGCGCTACGCGCTCTACCGCGGGCTCACGCACCTGGCCCTGGGCGACGCCCGCCCGGCGGACTTCTGGCTCGGCTACGCCAAGGCGCTGTCCGAGCGCCAGCCTGGCGTCCTCGACACCGCCGAGCGCGGCCGGCTCGTGGCCGCGTGGCGCAGCATGGGTCACATGCCCGGCGAAGACACGGTGCGCGTGGTCAGCGCTGGATCGCTTCCGGCACGTGGCGGAGCGCGCTATGCACCGCGCCCTTGAGCGCCGACAGCTCCGCGTCGCGCGCGTGAGCCGGCCCGTCCACGGCCTTCGCCCGCCCGCGGATGATGGCGTGCAGGTCGCCGCCCCGCGCGCGCCGGAGCGTCGCCGACACAACGCACGTCGCCGACGACTCGTCTCGGCGCGACGCCACGTCCATGCGTAGCAACGTCGCCGACAAGATGAACCGATCGCGCGCGCGCACGTTGCCCAGCTCGAGGTGATCGAGCTCGCTCTCCAGCGTGCTGCGGAACACGCCGTCGATGCGCTCGCCGTGCGGCGTCACGCGCGTCGTCACCTCGCCGAGTGCGACGGGCTTCTCCGCGCCGTCCGCGGTCGAGGCGATGGCCAGGGCGGCACCGAACAGCGCAGCGCGCACGAGAGTCCTTGAGCGAGCACGCTCCGTCATGGGCAAGCCTCCTGGGCGGGAGCCCGCATCGCTCGGCGACGTGCCGGTTTCGCGGGCTGGTCCCTCGCCGATACCAGGGCGCTCCCGAGCCGGCCAACTTCCGCGTGGCGCTTCGATAATCCGTTATGCGTTGGGCGCCCGCGCAGCCGCGCGCCGAACGGGCGCCGCCGCTTGTGTCTGATGCCGGTCCGGCGCGGAACCGCTCGGGGCGCGCCGCGTGGATCCGCGCCGGACCGGCAAGCCGGATCGCCTTCAGCGGCGCGACAGGATGCGATCGATGCCGATCTTCTCGTCCCAAGCGGTCTCGTAACCGTCGTAGTGGACGCGCACGCGGGTCGGCGTGATGACGTCGATAATCGTGGCGTTGTACGTCGCGCCGCGCCAGGTCACACGCACCCGGTCGCCGACCTTGTACGGGCTCACCGGCTCGGACGACGCGGCGCCCTTCGGCACGCCGGACGCGCGCGCGACCCAGCTCGGCGGCGGCGGCGGCGTGACGGCGCCGGTGATGCGCCCATGGACGCGCTCCAGGCTCACGTCGTCGTCCCAGCGCGCGTCGTAGCCGTCGTAGTGCACGCGAAAGCGCGTCGCGCTCTTCTTCTCGATGATGTACGCGGGGTAGTCGCGCTTGTCCCACTCGACCCACACGTACTCGCCGACGCGGTACGGCTTCTTGCACGCTGGCAGCGCCAGCGCGCACAAGAAAACGAGGAGCGCGAGCCGGCGCGCCATCACGGCGTCGCTCCGGGCTCTCCTCCGCGGGCGCGCCATCCCGCGCGCGCGAGCGCCGGATCGGCGGCTTCGAACCACGCGCTCATGCGGGCGCGCGTCGAGCGGTACCCGTACTCGAGGATGTTCCGGCGAGCGGCGAAGCTCGCCGGGTTGTGCATGAACAGGATGCCGTCGGTGGGCTCGGGCTCGAGCAGCACGACCGCTGTGCGCCCGCCGGCGCGGATGCGCGTCACCGCCTCGCCCACGAGCTTGTGCATGCCGATCCGGATCGACTGGTTCATCACCCACATCAGGCCCTTGTCGCGCACGCTCGTGCGCTGACCGTGTCCGGTGGGCACGCTGCCGACGCTGACCGGCACCATCGGGTTGACGACGACGATCACATCCATCTCCGCGTCGGCGGCCACGTCGAGGTGGCCGATTTGCGCGGCGCCGGCGTCGATGTAGTGGCGGTCGCCGATGCGGACCGGCGAGAAGAACGGCGGGACGGCCATGCTCGCCGCGCACGCCAGGCTCACCGGAACGTGATCGTGACCAGGGCCGCCGAACACGACCATCTCCCCCGAGTCGAGGTCGTGCGCGACGATCCGCAGCGGGCGCGGCATCGACGGGAAATTGTTCGGGATGCCGCGACGCAGGAAGAAGTCGTCGAGGAAGCGCTCGTACGCGTCGAGCGAGAACACGCCGGCGGGCAGCGAGTCGTTGAGGCGGTCCAACTCCTCCCACAGCATGGCGGGCGTGGGCGCGGGGCCGCGCGAGAACAAGCTGGCCGTGCCGTGGCGGAGCGCGCCCCACGCGCTGACGATGGTGCGCCGCCACTCGTCGAAGTCCGTGCGGACGATGTGCTTGCGCTCGAGCGGGAAGTACACGTCCGCCGGATCGATGAAGGCGCGGTAGATGCGCTGGGCAGCGCGCCCGCCGGCGAGCGCCGCGGCGACGCTCGCGCCGCTCGACGTACCGACGTACAGATCCAGATCGTGTACCTCCAGGCCCTCGACCGCGTCCTCGAGCGCCGCCAGCGCACCGATCTGGTACATCGCGCCGGTGGCGCCACCGCCCGGCAGGCACAGCGCGACGCGCGGGCGGCTCACGGCGCGTCCTCCGCGCGCGCCTGCTCGGCTTCCGGGCTCCGGCCGGCGACCATCTGTACGCCGAACAACAGCGCCGCCGTGAGGATCCAGCCGGCGGCGGTGACCGACGCGCCGACCGTCAGCGGATGCGTCGGTGTCGCGACGCCGGTAAAGAGCGCGATCAACGACGCCGCGTTGTAGCCGACGTGGAGCGCCAGGCACGGCAAGAGCGAGCCGGCCGCGACGCGCACGTAGCTCAGCACCGCCGCCACCACGAGCAGCGATGGGACGGCGCGCACGTTCATCCAGTGGGCGAGCGCGAACGCGACCGCCGTGGTGACCGCCGCGGGACCCGCGGGGCCGACGCGGCGCAGCGCGCCGTAGATCGCGCCGCGGAACAGCAGCTCCTCGACCAGCGGCCCGACGCACGCCGCGACGATCAGCACCAGCGCGGCGTGCAGCGGCGTCGAGCCCGAGTAGAGCAGCGACTGCTGCACGAGGTCCGTCTCGGGCGTCGGGAAGCGCCGCTCGACCAGCTGGTGGATCGACTCGCTGGGAAGCTGCAGGACCAGACCGAGGGCGAGCCCGAACACGCCGAGCGCCGGGTGCGTCCGGCGCAGGCCGAGGGCGTCGCGCGCCGGCCGCGCCGGTTCGTGGATACGCAGCACGACGAACGTCGCCAGCAGGAACACCGCCGCCTCCACGGCGCCGAGGTTGACGATGTCGGTCGCCGCCGACGGACGCAGCGTCACCGTCGCGCCGAGCAGGACGTACAACGCGACGCTCGAGCCGACGCCCCAGGCGAGCGCGACGCCGTGCCCGAGCGGACGCTGCTGCGGCTCGATCATCGACCCCGCAGGTGCGGAGCCACACCGCGCTTGGTCACGGTGTCGACGGCCCAGTCGCCGCGCGTCTCCGCATGATCGATGGTGTAGTGCAGGCCGCGGCTCTCGCGACGGCTGGCCGCCGACGCGATGATCAGCTCCGCCACGGTGGCGATGTTGCGCAGCTCGAGCAGATCGCGCGTGACGAGGTGCTTCCAGTAGTACTCGCGGATCTCCTCCTCGAGCAGGGCGATGCGCCGGGCGGCGCGCCGGAGCCGCGCGTCGCTGCGCACGATGCCGACGTAGTTCCACATCAGCCGGCGGATCTCGTCCCAGTTGTGCGTCACCACGACGGCCTCGTCGCTGGCGACCGCCGAGCCGATCTCCCAGTCGGGCACCTCCGGGCGCGGCGCGTCGCGCAGGTCGTCGAGCTGCGTCGCGAGCTTCTCCGCCGCGCGGCGACCGAACACCAGGCCCTCGAGCAGGGAGTTCGACGCCAAGCGGTTGGCACCGTGGAGCCCGGTGCACGACGTCTCGCCGACCACCCACAGGCCGGGCAGCGTCGTCCGGCCGTGGAGATCGGAGGTGACGCCGCCGCACATGAAGTGCGCCGCGGGCACGACCGGCATCGGCTCGGCGGTGATGTCGATACCAAAGCGCAGGCACTCGGCGTAGATGTTCGGGAAGCGGTCGCGGACGAACTCCGCGGGCTTGTCCGAGATGTCCAGCAGCACGTGCTCCGAGCCGCTCTTCTTCATCTCGTAGTCGATGGCGCGGGCCACCACGTCGCGCGGCGCGAGGTCGGCCATCTCGTGATAGCGCTTCATGAACGCCTCGCCGTCGAGCGTGCGCAGCGTGGCGCCCTCGCCGCGCAGCGCCTCGCTGATGAGGAAGCTCTTGGCCTTCGGGTGGTACAGCGCCGTCGGGTGGAACTGGTAGAATTCCATGTTGGCGATCTCGGCGCCGGCGCGATACGCCATCGCCACGCCGTCGCCCGACGCCACGTCCGGGTTCGTGGTGTAGAGGTACACCTTGCCCGCGCCGCCCGTGGCCAGCACCGTCGCGCGCGCCAGCACCGTCTCCACGCGGCCGCGCTTCTCGTCGAGCACATAGGCGCCGACGCACTGGTCCGGGCCTCCGAACTTGCTCAGAGCAATCAGATCGATGCCCATATGCCACTCGAGCACATGAATGTTCGGCGTGTTCTTCACGGCGGCGAGCAGCGCGCGCTCGATCTCGCGACCGGAGATGTCGCCGGCGTGGACGACGCGCCGCGCGGTGTGGCCGCCCTCGCGCCCGAGGTCGAGCTCGCCATTTTCGTCGCGCGTGAACTCGGCGCCGAGCTCCATCAGCCGGCGCACGTCGTCCGGACCTTCGCGGACGCACAGCTCGACGACCACGTCGTGGCAGAGCCCCGCGCCGGCGCGCATCGTGTCGTCGATGTGTCGCTCGAACGAATCGTCGGGCGAGAGCACGGCCGCGACGCCGCCTTGCGCCCACGCCGTGGCGGCGTCGTCCGGGGCGCGCTTGGTCACGACCGTGACTTCCCCGTGGCGAGCCGCGCGCAGAGCGAACGACAAGCCGGCGACCCCGCTGCCAAGCACAAGGAAATCGGTCACGAGCGCCATCGACCGCTTCTTAGCGCATCGAGTCCGGGTCGGGGTCGCTTCGGGCCCGGTACCGCGCCGGACCGACATCATGATCCCCTCCAGACCCGATTGACGCGGTGCTTCCTGGAGGGTACGTGTTCCGGCGCCCCTGCATGTGCCGGCCATTCGGCCGGTACGCTGCACCCTGCCCTGGAGGTCTGCCGTGAAGATCCTGGTCGCGCTAAAGCGGGTCGCCGACCCCGACAACGCCAACAAGGTGAAGATCCCCGCCTCCGGCGAGAAGATCGACACCACCGGCCTCGAATGGAAGATCAATCCGTTCGACGAGTACGCCCTCGAGGCCGCCCTGCGCCTGACGGAGAACGGCAAGACGCCGAAGAAGCGCGAGGGCGAAGTCGTCGTGGTGACGATCGGTCCGAAGGAGACGGAAACCACCCTGCGCTCGGCGCTGGCCACCGGTGCCGACCGGGCGATCCGCGTGGACGCCACCGACGATCAGCTCGACGGACGGCTGGTCGCGCACGCCCTGAAGACGATCGTCGAGGAAGAGAAGCCGGATCTCGTGATCCTGGGCAAGCAGGCCGTCGACGGCGACACGAACCAGGTCGGGCAGATGCTCGCCGAGCTCGTCGACTACCCGATGGGCACCTTCGCCGCGACCATCAAGGAAGAGGACGGCGGCGTGCTCGTCAGCCGGGAGGTCGACGGCGGCGTGATCACCCTGCGGCTCAAGTTCCCGGCGGTGGTCACCGTGGATCTCCGCATCGTCGCGCCGACCAGCGTCTACTCGAAGCTCACCGACGCCGCGTTCAAGTACAACGACGGCGTGCGCTTCGCGGCGCTGCCCGCGATCATGCAGGCGAAGAAGAAGCCGCTCGTCGTGAAGGCCCTCGCCGACGTCGCCGGCGGCGCCGCGCTCACGACGAAGTACGTCAAGTTCGAGCCGCCGCCGCAGCGCTCGGCAGGCGTGAAGGTCAAGGACGTGCCCGAGCTGGTCCAGAAGCTCGCCACCGAAGCCAAGGTCATCTGAGGAGCAACGAAAATGTCAGGTGTACTTGTAGTTGCAGAGCTCACGGAAACCGGGAAGGTCCGCAAGACGACCCACTCGGCGATCACCATGGCCCAGAAGGCGGCGCCCGCTGCCGGCGGATCGTTCTCGATCCTGGTTATCGGGGCCGGCGCGAAAGCGGCCGCCGCGGAGCTGACCGGCTTCGGCGCGGCCAAGGTGCTGGTGTGCGACGATGCGTCGCTCCAGCACTACACCGCGGAGCAGTACGCGCCGACGGTGGCGGAGGTCGGCAAGGGCTTCAGCCTGGTGTGCGCGACGGCGTCGACCTACGGCAAGGATCTCATGCCGCGCGTCGCGGCTCGCCTCGACGCGGCGTACGCCGGCGACTGCGCCGACGTCTCCGCCGACGGCGGCAAGATCACGTACAAGCGGCCGATGTTCGCCGGCAACGCCTACGGCTACTGCCAGCTCGAGACGGCGATCCAGGTCGCGACCGCTCGCCAGAGCGAGTTCGATCCCGCGCAGCCGAGCGGCGGCGCGTCGCCCGTCGAAGACGTGGCCAAGGTGGCCCCCGGGGCGGGCGCTGCGCGCGTCGACTTCGTCTCGCTCGATGCGGTGAAGAGCGAGCGGCCCGAGCTGACGGAAGCGAGCATCGTCGTCAGCGGCGGGCGCGCCATCAAGGAGAAGTTCTTCGACATCATGGAGCCCCTCGCCGACACCCTGGGCGCCGCCATCGGAGCGAGCCGCGCCGCGTGCGACGCGGGCTACGCCCCGGGCGACTTCCAGGTCGGCCAGACCGGCAAGATCGTCGCGCCGAGCCTGTACATCGCCATCGGCATCAGCGGCGCGATCCAGCACATCGCCGGCATGAAGGGCTCCAAGACCATCGTCGCCATCAACAAGGATCCGGAAGCCCCGATCTTCCAGATCAGCGACTACGGCCTGGTCGCCGACCTGTTCCAGGCCGTGCCGGAGCTGGTCGAGGAGCTGAAGAAGTACAAGGCCAGCAAGGCCTGATCTCGACAGGACCCCCGGCGGGCGACATTCTCCCGCGCCCGTCGGGGAATAAACCGCCGGGAGTTTCGGGGCGTAGCGCAGTTTGGTAGCGCGCACGGTTCGGGTCCGTGAGGTCGGCAGTTCGAATCTGCCCGCCCCGACAACTCGAGGGGGGATGGCGCCGGCGGCAGGCACGCCTCATCGGTGAGCTGGGCTGCAGGCGTCGCCGCGCCCGATGTTCCACATGGAATTGACGGGTAGCAGCTTGACCGCCGTCAACACCGTCGAGAGCACGCGCGCGGTGCTAGGTTGGTTTGGTTCCCACAAGGAGGCGAAGCCATGGGTGCGAGCGTGATCGGGTTCATCCTGGGGCTCTTGGCGGGCGCCGTGACGGGCACCGAGGTCGGGGCCTACGCCGGGGCGGCGTTCGGGTTGCTCGTCGGGTTGACGGTACACGTGCTTCTCTGGATGCGCGCGCACGCCGGCAACACGCCGACGGCGGAGCGCCATCTCGTCATGTGCACGCCCTACGGACAGCAGGCGGACTGCGAGTTCGTCGGCGACGCTGGGACCGGTCGCTGGTACGACGTGCAGCGCTGTTCGCTTCTGGACGATCCGACGCACGTCGACTGCGACAAGGGCTGCGTTCGTCTGATGAGCATCGGCCGGGAGCGCCCCGGCGGCGCATGCAGCTGCCGGTAGCCCGGGTCGGTTCCCTGCAAATTCCGCCGGGGACGTCCGCCAGGTGACACCTGCCGGGTCCGTGAGCACAATGCTCCCGGGCCATGCGCTTCGGTCTTTCCATTCCGGTTGCCGCCGCGTTGCTCTCGTTCGTCGGCGCCGCACACGCGGGTGACCGCGCGCCGCCCCCGTCGCTCGACTGGCACGTGATCCTGGCGGGGAGCGCGGGCGTGCTGCTGCCGTCGGGGAAGCTCGAAGCGGGACTCCCGATGCGGGACGTGACCGGACCGGGACCGGCGTTCGGGTTCGAGCTCGGCTTTGGTTTCGCGACGCGCGTCACCGCCGGGCTCTGGGCCCAGTACGCGCACCTCGGCGCGGGCAGCTCCTGCACGGCATGCTCGGCCAGCACGCTCGGCGCCGGACCGTTCGTCGGGTTCCACCTCGAGCCGGGCGGACGCTTCGATCCGTGGGCGACGATCGGCCTCGGCTACCGCGCGACGTCGATCGGCACGAGCGTCGACAAGGAGCAGACGACGTGGACAGGCTTCGAGCTGCTGCGCGCCCAGGTCGGCGGCGACTGGTACGCGTTCCACAAGAGCGGATTCGGCGCGTTCCTCGAGCTCGACGTAGGCGCCGCCGATCGCAAGAGCCCGGGCGAGCTCGGCACCGCAGCGACGCACTACATGATGCTCGTCGGGGGGCGCTTCGCGTTCGACACATTCGGCCGTGAAGGCTGGTAACGGTCGGGGGTGCGACGGCGCGCGGGCGGCGTTCCAGCCTAGGCCGTCGCAGCGGCGGCGACGTCGTCGACCGGCTCGGCGACGCGCGCGCCTTGCCACGCGGCGTGGGTCGCGAACAGGAAGCGCTCCACCCCTTCGATGACGGGCACGGAGCGCGGCGACGGGAACACGTCGAACGCGTGCTGCCCGCCCGCGAGCTCGGCGTACAGCACCGGCGCGCGCGACGTCTCGCGCAGCTTCTCCACGAACAAGCGCGCGTCGGGCAGCGGCGCGAGCGTGTCGCGATCGCCGTGGATCACCAGGAACGGCGGCGCGTCGGGGCGCACGTGCTCGATCGGCGATGCCTCGGCGTAGCGCCCGGGCTCGTCCTTCAGGAACGCCTTCATCACCCACGGCTCGAGCAGGCGCTTGTAGAAGGTCTTCGGCAGCGTCCCAAGGCGGTTCGTGAAGTCGTAGATGCCGTAGAACGGCACGGCGACCTGCACCGACGTGTCGGCGTGCTCGAAGCCGGGCTGGTATCGCGGCTCGTTGGCGGTCAGGGCCATGAGCGCCGTCAGGTGGCCGCCGGCGCTGCCGCCGGTGACGGCGATGAAGCGTGGATCCACGTCGTACTCGTCGGCGTGCTCGCGGATCCACGCCAGCGCGCGCTTCAAGTCGACCAGGTGATCGGGGAACGTCGCGGCCGGCGAGAGGCGGTAGTTCGCGTTGAAGCCGACCCAGCCGTTGGCAGCGAGGTGCGTCATGAGCGGGACGCCCTGGTTGCTCTTGTCGCCGATGACCCAGGCGCCGCCGTGGATCTGCAGCACCGCAGGACGGCGCTTGCCCGCCTTCTTCGGCAGGTACACGTCGAGCTTGAGCTTCTGCCCTGCGACGCGCGCGAACACGACGTTGTTCTTGCGCACGACGTTCGCGTGGCGGAACGGGAACGGCGTGACGCGTTGCCACAGCGAGACGCGCGGGCGCGCGCCGCCGGGGAGCAGGTCGCCGAGGGCCGCGGCCATCGTGCGCCAGCTGCGGTGCCCCTGCAGCCTGAGCCCGATCAAACCGACCCAGCTGAACGCCGTGAACCACACGCCGACCCAGCCCGGCCACGCATGCAGCGCGCCCGCCGCGATGAACGCGGCCGTGGCGGCCGCCTGCCACAGCAGGTGCTGACCCGACAGCTCGATGGTGAGCCAGGACGCGAAGAAGCTCGGGATGTAGAGCGCACCCTGCCCCCGCGCCGGGTAGTACGCGTTCAGCGTGAAGGCCGCGCCGACCAGGCTGACCAGCAGGAAGAGCCACGGAATCATGCGGGTTCCACCTGGAGTTTGCGACTTGACGCGCCGCGGCGCAAGGGGTCAGCCGGGATCGACAACGCGACCCGTGAAGATCACGGCACCCGTAGCAGCGTCGTGGATCAGGAAGATGAACGGTCGATCCACGACGAGCTCGGCGGGTTCCGGCGCGCTGGTCGTGCCGGCGATGACGCCCGTCGCGGCCGCAGCCTCGGTGCCGTTCTCGTCCACGCTGACGGTCGCCTTGTGAACGACGTCGCTGATGTAGAGCTGCTCCGCCGTGGTGATGCCGCTGAAGTCGGCGTCACCAGCGCTGAACGCGCGGTGCATGCCGAGCCGCCCCAGCACGTCCGCGAGATCGAAGGACGAGTCGATCTTGAACTTCGGCAGCGTCAGCGTCACGCCGCGTCCCTGCTCGGCGGCGACGATCGCGCCGAGCTTCGCCGCGTCGAGCGTGGACTCGAAGCTCGCGAGCTGTCCCGCCTTCGGCACGATCACCAGCATCGCGACCTCGTCGCCGTCGTAGGGAATGTCCGCGGCCTGGTAGTCGGCGCCCTCGGCGTAGGGCATCTCGACCCAGCCGTGCATCAGCGGCACGCTCTTCGTCGCGCCGTCTGCCATGTGGAAATCGCCATCCGCGGTCTTTTCCGGCTTGAACGGCTCGCGCCACGACGCGTTGAAGTAGACGGTATTGGTGAGCACCAGGCGCGTGAGCGGCGTGATCGTGCCCTGACCCAGGAGCTCCGGGATCTTGCCGGCGGTCTGGTCCGACACCCAGTTGTTGATCAGCCCGCGCGCCTCGTCGGGCGCGCCGCTGAAGTCGACGACGCGGAGCCCCGCGCCGTAGTACTCGGCGAGCGTGTCGAGGAACGGCGGCTGGTACGCGTAGCCCGTCTGGCCCCAGACCGCGTTCGCGACGTCGAGACGGAACGGCTCGCCATCCTTGCCCTTGGCGTCCTGGCCGCGGCTCGCCAGCGCCAGGTCGAGCTTGTCCATCGCCGGGTGCAGCCGATCCTGCGGCAAGCTGAAGTGCAGCGCGCTCGCCATCTCCTCGGCGGTCTGCCCGCGCGCGCCCGCACTCGTCATCGCCAGCGCGACGGAGATGCTCGTCGGCGAGTAGAAGAAGTTGCCCGGCTTCTTGCCGAGCTCGCGATACAGGTCGAAGGCGAGCGCGGTGTTGCCCCGGACCAGCTCCTGCAGGTCCTGGTCGGAGACCTGCGGGTTCTCGACGCGCTGCTGGTCCGACTTGACGACGCACCCGGCCCGCGTCCCGTCCGCACAATCCGCCGGGACGCTCGAGACCGCCGGCGTAGAGCTGCACGCCGCCGCGAGCAGCAGGGATACCGCGCCGGACCAACAAACCCCGAATCGAATGACGTGCCATGACCGGACGCCCATGCAGGAAGCCGGCCAGGATGCCGGTCCGGCGCGGGGAGGCCGCGGGCGCCCGATGCAAAATCCCGGGACATGCGCCCGGACTTGCGCTAGACACGGCGCCCCATGGGAACGCCGCAAGACCCCCGGGCCCGTCGTCGGACGCGCAAGCGCCGCGCCAAGAAGAACCTCGAGTGGGAGCTCCGGCGCGCCGAAGAGAACGCCGAGGCCGCCAAGCCCAAGGCTCCGCCGAAGACGGCCACGTAGCATCGCTGGTCACATCGACCCATGGCGGGTCGGTGGATCATGGCGAACGCAATCGTTGCGTTTACGACGGTAGGCTGCGGCAGCAGGACCGACGTCACGGCGCGGGTCGCGCGTTCGCCACGACTTCCACGGCGGTCGCGCCCCCGGCGATCTCCTGCTCGAAGCGCGCGCGCAGCGCGTCGCGCCCGCCGGCTTGCTCCACGCCGTGCTCGCCGTATCGGCGCGTGTAGAGACCCAGCGCCCAGATCGCGGCGGCGCGCTGGCGCCTGCCGGCGACGCCGCCCTCGGCGTCGAGGTGCGCGCGGTGCGAGTCGATGGCTTCGAGCAGCTCCTCCATGCCGCGGCTGGACGGCGCGCTGGTGCTCACCACCGGCGCCAGCCACGAGGGTGCGCTACCGGCGTGGATCGCGTCGAGCGCGGCGCGCAGCTCCGCCTTGGCGCGCTCGGCGACGGCGCCGAGGTCCGCCTTGTTCACGACGAACACGTCCGGGATCTCGATGATGCCGCTCTTCAAGAACTGCAGCATGTCGCCGGACGCGGGCTGGATCACCAGCACCACCGTGTCGGCCACGTGCTCCACGTCCGTCTCGGACTGACCGACGCCGGTGGTCTCGACCAGCACCAGGTCGTAGGCCGCGCCGAGCACCTCGACGGCCGCGCCGGCGGCGCGCGAGAGCCCGCCCAGATCGCCCCCACTCGCCATGCTGCGGACGTACAGGTCCTTGTCGTCGGGATTGATCTCGATGCGCGCGCGATCGCCCAGCAGGGCGCCGCCGCTGCGTGGGCTCGACGGATCGACAGCTAGCACGCCGACCGTGCGCCCTTGCTCGAGCGCGAGGCGCGCCAGCGCGCTGACGATGGAGCTCTTGCCCACCCCCGGCGGACCGGTGAGTCCCACGCGCTCGCCGTTCGAGCGCCGCGGCAGCGCGCGGAGCAGCTCCACGATGCGCGGCTCCGCACCGGGCCGGCGATCTTCCACCAACGAGATGGCACGAGCGACGGCGCCCGGTTCCCGGGCGATCACGCGTTGCACGAGCTCGGCGGTGTCCATCGCCTTCACGCGTTCGCGCGCTCCACGATGTCGACCAGCTCCGCCAGAATGCGGGCGATCTGGTAGTCCTTCGGCGTGTACACGGCGGCCACGCCGTCCTGCTCGAGGGCGGCCGCGTCGCTGTCCGGGATGATCCCGCCGACCACGACCGGCACGTCGCCGACGCCCTGCTCCTTCATGGCCGCGAGCACCTCGCGCACCAGCGGCAGGTGCGCTCCGCTCAGGATCGACAGGCCGACCAGGTGTACGCCCTCGTCGGCGGCGGCGCGCGCGAGCTCCCGCGGCGTGACGCGGATGCCCTCGTACACGACCTCGAAGCCGGCGTCGCGGGCGCGCAGGGCGATCTGCTCGGCGCCGTTCGAGTGGCCGTCGAGCCCCGGCTTGCCGACGAGCAGCTTCGGGCGGCGGCCGAGCGCCTTGGTGAGCGCGTCCACGCGCTTGCGCAGCCCGGCGAGCTGCTCCTGGCCGGCTGCCGGTGCGCGCGCGCCGCCGACGCCGGTCGGCGCGCGGTACTCGCCGAACACTTCGCGCAGCACGCCGGACCACTCGCCGGTCGTCACGCCGGCGCGCGCCGCGGCAATCGACGCGGGCATGATGTTGTCGCCGCCCTTGGCGGCCTTCCGCAGCTCGGCGAGCGCGCCTTCGACCGCGGCGCTGTCGCGCTCCTCGCGCCACGCCTCCAGCCGCTCAATCTGCTCGCGCTCGGCCTCGGGATCGATCTCGAGGATCGCGCCGACGCCGCCCTCGACGAGCGGGCTCGGCGCGCTCTCGACGAACCGGTTCACGCCGACCACGACGCGCTCGCCGCTCTCGATGGCGGCGATGCGCGTCGCGTTCGACGCCACCAGGCGCTCCTTGATGGCGCCGCTCTCGACCGCCTCGATGGCGCCTCCGCGCTCGAGGACGTTTTCCACCTCCGCCCACGCCGCGTCGGCGATCTCCTTCGTGCGCTTCGCGATCACCGGCGAGCCGTCGAGGATGTCGCCGTACTCGAGCAGATCGGTCTCGAACGCGAGGATCTGCTGCGTGCGCAGGCTGAGCTGCTGGTCCCACGGCCGCGGCAGGCCGAGGGCCTCGTTCCACGCCGGCAACTGGATCGCCCGCGCTCGCGCGCTCTTGCTCAGCGTCACGCCGAGCATCTCGAGGGCGATGCGGATGATGTTGTTCTCCGGCTGCTGCTCGGTCAGGCCGAGGGAGTTTACCTGCACGCCGTAGCGGAAGCGCCGGAGCTTGGCGTCCTTCACGCCGTAGCGCTCCCTGCCGAGCTTGTCCCACAGCTCGACGAACGCGCGTTGCTTGCACACCTCGTCCACGAAACGGATGCTCGAGTTCAGGAAGAACGACAGCCTTCCGAACACGCTGTCGAGCTTGTCCTGCGGGATCCCGCGCTCCTTCACCGTGTCGAGCACGGCGATCGCCGTCGTCAGCGCGTAGGCGACCTCCTGCTCTGGCGTCGCGCCCGCTTCCTGCAGGTGGTAGCTGCAGATGTTGATCGGATTCCAATCCGGCACGTGCTCGACGGTGTAGAGAATCGTGTCCGCGATCAGCCGCAGGCTCGGCCCGGGTGGGAAGACATACGTCCCGCGCGACAAGTACTCCTTGATGATGTCGTTCTGCGTCGTGCCGCGGAGCTTCGTGACGTCCGCGCCCTGCTCCTCCGCCGTGGCCACGTACAGCGCCAGCAGCCACGCCGCCGTCGCGTTGATCGTCATCGACGTGTTCATGCGCTCGAGCTCGAGCCCGTCGAACAGCGCGCGCATGTCGCCGAGGTGGCAGATCGGCACGCCCGTGCGCCCGACCTCGCCCTTGGCCAGCAGCGCGTCCGAGTCGTAGCCGGTCTGCGTCGGCAGATCGAAAGCGACGCTGAGCCCCGTCTGCCCCCTCGCCAGGTTCGCGCGATACAGCTCGTTCGACGCCTTCGGGGTGCTGTGCCCCGAGTACGTCCGCATGATCCACGGTCGGTCCTTGTCGGCCATCGCGCCCGAAGCCTACCGCAACTTGCTGCACTGCGTCAGCGGGGGGACAAGGATGCCGGTCCGGCGCGGAATCCCGCGGCTCGCGCGCGACGCGGCGCGCGCCCGGATGCGCTACGATCCGCGCATGTCCTCGCTTCCAGGGTTGTCTGCGCTCGTCGCCGCTCTCGCCTTGGCCGCGTGCGGCGGCAGCTCGACGCCGTCCGGGTCGGACGCGTCGACGGACGCGACAACCGATTCGACGACCGGAACCATCTCGTGCAACGGCACGCCGTGTCCGAGCGGCCAAGCGTGCGTCATCACCACCGCGGGAGGCGGCGCGTGCCAAGCCCCCGATGACGCGGGCCTGTGCCCGGACGGCAAGCCCGGCACGCCGGGCCAGTGCTGCGACAACACGACCACGACCTACGCGTGCCAGCCGCTGCCGGCGGCGTGCAACGGCGCGCTCGCATGTCCGTGTGCCTCGTCGCTGTGCCAGTGCGGCGGTTGCGACATCGCCGACGCGGGCACGCTGAAGTGCACCTGCCTGTACCCGTGATATCGCTGTAGGAGCGCCCTGCGCCTACTCGCGCCGCGAGCGCCGCGCGAAGCCGAGCGCGACCAGCACCAGCATCAACCCGAGGGGATGGGTTTGCCGGTCCGGCGCGGAACCGGCGCGGCACGCGCAGCCGCTCTGGTCGCCGACGACCGTCGCGTGCTGCCCGATGCCGGCGTCGCTGTCCGGCGCGCCGCCCGCGGACGCGCCGGCCGCACCGACCCAGCCCGTGCCCGCGGAGCCGCCGCTTGCGAGTCCGCCTGCCGCACCGGCCGCGCCGGCGGACCCACCAACGCCGGCGCTTCCGCCGCCGGTGCCGCTGCTGCCGCCGGTGCCACCGGTACCGCCCGTACCGCCCGCGCCGCCCGTGCCGCCCGTGCCGCCAGTACCGCTGGTGCCGCCGGTGCCGCCGCTTCCACCGCTTCCGCCGGTGCCGGTGCTGCCACCGCTGCCGGTCGGCACGCACGAGCCCTGCATCGTCGGCATGCCGATGTCGTCGCCGTAGTAGAAGCGCAGGATGCCCTTGTAGTCGTAGCTCTTGCTGTTCTCGAGGCAGCGCGCGCCCCACTGCCCCATGCAGCCGCGGTTCTGGCCGTAGCCGGGCGGCCCGACGTAACCGAGGGTGGTCTGCGTCACGGACGTGCCGCTCTTGCCCTCGTTGTAGGTGACGTACTTCTCGGTGCTGCCGCTCACGCCGTGGCAACTCGGCGCGCTGGTGTTCGAGTCGCCGGCAACGAAGAAGCCGTACGTGAGCAGACCGGCGTGCGACAAGATGATGCCGCGCGTCTCGTCCACGGCCTGCTTCTGCTTCGCGTTGGGCGTCGCACCGCACGAGTACACCTGGCAGCCCTGACCGTCGCAGATCGATCCGCTGGTCGCGATGGCGTAGTAGGCGACGGAGCGCGCCGCGATGGCCTGGGCCTTCAGCGCTTGCAGGTTCGCGCCTCCGTTCTCGCACTGGATCACGTGCGGCAGGTAGTCGCCCTCCAGGTCGAGGGTCCCCTTGCCGGTCACCTTGATGGTGCAGTAGGCCTTTGTCGGCGCGGTGACGCGCTGCCCCGTCTGGCCGAGCGGGCCCTCGTCCGGCGACGTCGGGCCGCAAGCCACGAGCAGAAGCGCGGCTCCGGCAAGCGCGAGGCGAAGGCGCGACACGGCTCATGATCGCGGCAACCCGCTGCCACCGCAAGCGACGACTTCCGCCGCGCCGGCGCGCCTGGGGATTGCGCGCCGGACCGACATCATCCTGCCCGGGATGCTAGCTTCGAGGGGTGACCGGCCCGTACCGCGACCAGCCCCGGAAATCCCGGCCGAGTGGCGACTATTTCTGCCCGGGCTGCGGGCTGTCGGTCGCGCGATCGGCACGCGCGTGTCCCGAGTGCGAGACGGCGATCGCGACGGTGCGCTGCGCCGGTTGCTACCACATGAACGTGCCGGACGACGCGCTGTGCGAAGCCTGCGGGGAGCCGCTGGGGCTCGAGCCCGCCGGGGAGCCCACCTACCAGATGTGCACGCGTTGCATGCGCCCGTTCCAGGCGTTCCGCGGCGGTCCGGGCTCGCTCTACGACTGCGGCCGCTGCGGCGGCCAGTTCGTGGAGCACGCCTTGCTCAAGGATCTGTTGGAGCGGCGCGAGCGCTACGGGGAGGCGCCGCCGCGGCGTCCGCGGCGCTTCACGCCGGACATGGGACCGGTCGTGTACGTCAAGTGCCCGGTGTGCCAGACGCAGATGAACCGGCAGAACTTCGGGCGCTCGAGCGGCGTGATCGTCGACGTGTGCGCGGCTCACGGCACGTGGTTCGACGCCGGCGAGCTGCCGCGCGTGATGAAGTTCGTCGGAGACCGGCGGGCTCGCCGAGGCGCGCAGGCTGGCGGAACAAAGGCGCCACGATGACGCAGCCCGCGCAAAGGTCCAGCAGATCGAGCAGAGCATCGGGCGGCTCTCCCAACCGATCGATCGACGCGGCTATTTCCAGCGGGACAGCGCCGTGGTCGACGCCGCGCTCGGCTTGCTGTCCTTGCTCGACGACGTGCTCCGTTGATATCCCGCGCAATCGTGTGCAAGTTGATGTGTCCGGAGTGAGATGGCGACGAAACGACCCAACCAGAGCCCCGAGCACGATGAGGACCTCGCCGTCGTCGAAAAGCCCAAGGTCAAGCGCCCCCGCCGCTACCACGCGGTCTTGCACAACGACGACTACACGACGATGGAGTTCGTCGTGCACGTGCTGATCAAGTTCTTCCACAAGAGCGAGACCGAAGCGACGCAGATCATGCTCCACGTGCACCACAAGGGCTACGGCATCGTCGGGCTATTTGCCCGCGACGTGGCGGAATCCAAGGCCGCCCAGGTCATGGACTACGCGAAAGAGCACGGCCACCCGCTCCGGTGCACGGCGGAGCCGGAGGGCTTCGACCAATCCGAATGAGCCGCACCTTGCCGAAAGCCCTCACGAGCCCCAGGATCGGACGACAATCGTGAAAGTCAGCGCCGAAGTCGAAATCGCCGTTTCCCTGGCCGCACGCGAGGCGGAGCGACGCCGTCACGATCTGATGACGGTGGAGCACCTGCTCTACGCCCTGATCCATGACGAGGCGACGGCGCACGTCGTCACCAGGAGCGGCGGCGACGTCGACGCCCTGAAGCAGAAGCTCGAGAAGATCTTCGACGAAGACATGCCGACGGTGCCGGAGGGGCAGTTCGTCTCCCCCACCCCGTCCCGCGGCTTCCAGCGCGTACTGCAGCGCGCCGCGATCCACGTCGAGTCGAGCGGCAAGGAGGAGCTGAAGGGCGAGAACGTGCTGATCGCCATCTTCGCGGAGGTGGATTCGTACGCCGTGACGGCGCTCGGCGAGGTCGGCGTGACCCGCTACGACGTGGTGAACTACGTCTCCCACGGCGTCAGCAAGGACGGCGAGGACGACGACATCGAGCGCGTCGCCGAGGGCGCCGACGACGGCGAAGAGGACGAGGACGGCGAGGCCGCGCCGCTCAAGGACGCCCTCGCGAAGTTCGCGACCAACTTGAACGAGCGCGCCGAGGCCGGCGACATCGAGCCCCTGGTCGGGCGCGAGAAGGAGCTGCGCCGGGCGATCCAGGTGCTCTCCCGCCGCAAGAAGAACAATCCGCTGTTCGTCGGCGACGCCGGCGTCGGCAAGACCGCGATCGTCGAGGGCCTGGCCGCGAAGATCGCCGCCGGGGACGTGCCGAAGCCGATCGAAGCCGCGACCATCTACGCCCTCGACATGGGCTCGCTGCTGGCCGGCACCAAGTTCCGCGGAGATTTCGAGAACCGCGTCAAGGCCGTACTCAAGCAGCTGGAGAAGCGCCCCGGTTCGATCCTGTTCGTAGACGAGATGCACACGGTGATCGGCGCCGGCGCCGCCAGCGGCGGCACGCTCGACGCCGCGAACCTGCTCAAGCCCGCCCTCGCTAGTGGCAAGCTCCGCTGCATCGGCGCGACCACGTTCGAGGAGTACCGTTCGCACCTGGAGCGCGATCGCGCGCTGGCGCGTCGCTTCCAGAAGATCGAGGTACTCGAGCCCACCCAGGAAGAGACGATCCTGATCCTGAAGGGCCTCAAGCCGCGCTACGAGGAGTTCCACGGCGTCACGTACACGGACGAGGCCATCGAGGCGTGCGCCACGCTGTCGATTCGCCACCTCCACGATCGCAAGCTACCGGACAAGGCCATCGATCTGCTCGACGAGTCCGGCGCCGACGCGAAGCTCGAGGACGGCGAAGGCGCCGTGGTCGGCGTGGACCGCATCGAGGCCGTGGTCGCGCGCATGGCCCAGATCCCGCCGCGTCAGGTCAGCTCCGACGACAAGAGCGCGCTCAAGACGCTGGAAGACGACTTGAAGCTTGTCGTGTTCGGCCAGGACCGCGCCATCAAGGAGCTGGCGACCGCGATCAAGCTCTCCCGCGCCGGCTTGCGGCCTCCCGAGAAGCCGATCGGCTCGTACCTCTTCACCGGCCCGACCGGCGTCGGCAAGACCGAGGTCGCGCGCCAGCTGGCCAAGACGATGGGCATCGAGCTCATCCGCTTCGACATGAGCGAGTACATGGAGCGGCACACGGTCTCGCGACTGATCGGCGCGCCGCCGGGCTACGTCGGCTACGACCGCGGCGGCCTGCTGACGGAAGCCATCGCCAAGACGCCGCACTGCGTGCTCCTGCTCGACGAGATCGAGAAGGCACACCCCGACGTGTTCAACGTGCTGCTGCAGGTCATGGATCACGGCACGCTCACCGACAACAACGGCAAGAAGGCCGATTTCCGCCACGTCGTCGTGATCATGACCAGCAACGTCGGCGCGGCGGATCTCGCGCGCCGGCGCGTCGGCTTCGGCGATCGTGACTCCGCGGGTCAGGACGACGTCGCGTTCAAGAACACGTTCAGCCCCGAGTTCCGCAACCGCATGGACGCTCGCATCTCCTTCGACCCGCTCACGCCCGGAGTCATGGAGCTCGTGGTCGACAAGTTCGTGCTCGAGCTTTCGGGCCAGCTCGCCGAGCGCGAGGTCACGGTGGCGATCACGCCCAAGGCGCGCCTGTACCTGGCCGACAAGGGCTACGACAAGGACAACGGCGCGCGTCCCCTCGCCCGCCTGATCCAGGACGAGGTCAAGCGCCCGCTCGGCGACGAGCTCTTGTTCGGCAAGCTCGAGCACGGCGGCCACGTCGCGATCGACTTCCGCGACGGCAAGCTCGCCTTCGACATCACGCCAGCCGACCCCGAGCCCGAAGACGTGGCGAGCAAGCGCAAGCAGCCGGTCCCGGCCTGATCAATCGCAGAGCGGGCAGCCGATCGGGCAGGTGCTCTGGGAAGCGGTGGGCGTGAAGCACGTCGGACCACCCACGGGCCCCGGTCCCTGGACCGTGCAGCAGAGCTGGGCGTCGCTGCACAGCTGCGTACCGCAGCAGAAACTCCCGGCCGGCGGTGCTTGTTGGACGTCGCAGGGCGGCGCGGCACACGTGCCGTTGTCGCAGTAGGGATGCGCGCCCCCGCACGTCGTCGCGCACGTGCCGCAGTGCTGGATGTCGTTCATCGGGTTCACGCAGTGGCCACCACAGCAGTCGAGCCCGAAGCCGCAATCGATCTGGTTCGTGCACGCGCCGCCGCCGCCCCCGGTACCACCCGCTCCCCCGGCGCCGGAAGCGCCGCCGCTGCCGCTTCCGCACAGCCAGTGCCCTCCGCTGCACACGCAGCTGCCACTGGAGCCGGTGTTGGCGCAGCCGAGCCCCTCGGAGCAACACACCGCGCCGGCGACGCAGGCCGGGCCCGGGACGCAGCCGCCGCTGCCGCCGCTGCCGCCGGCTCCACTTGCGGCGCCGCTGCCGCCGACACCACCGCCGCCGGTCGCGCCGCTGCCGCCGCTGCCGGTCGCGCCGCTGCCGCCGCTGCCGGTCGCGCCGCTGCCGCCGCTGCCACCGGTCAGCCCACCGCTGCCACCGCCGGTGCCGCCGCTCGCGGCGCCGCCGTCGGTCGAGCCACCACCGGTTGTCGAGCCACCGCAGGCGCCGAGGGCGCCCGCGCCAAGAATCGCGATCCAGCAAGCAAGGCGTCGCATGGCGTCCATGCTACCGCCCGGACCCGGAGCGGGACAGCACGGTCCATGCTGGCACACGCCGGCACACCGGGTGGCGCTGGATCGGCCCGCAAATGCGCCCTCGGCTTGGTACGCCGCTTGCTTTGGCTCGCGGCATGACCACGGTGGACTCCAGGAAGGTGCTGCGGAACGGCCTGATCGGCTTTGGGCTCGGCCTGCTGTTCATGCTGGGAATCGGCTTCGTCGTGCCGTCGCACAGCGCGCCGCCGCGGCACGCGTCGGCGTCAGCGCGTTGACGATCCGGCACACCGGGAGCGTGAGCAACAGCTCACGGTTCCGGCTCAGCGAGCGAGCGTCTTCTGGCCGCGCTGGCGCGCGTTGACCAGGATCGCCATGTTGCCACTGGGGTGCTGGTTGTCGCGCATCAACTGGTGACAGGCGCCCGTCTTGTCGAAGTCGAACACGCGCGACAGGCACGGATCGACCTTGCCGGCGGCGACCAGCTCGTTGATGCCCTTGGCCTGCACGTCGTTGGCGAAATGCGAGCCCTGGAAGCGCTTCTGGCGCATCCAGTGGTAGCGCAGATCGAGCGTCGCGTTGTAGCCGGTGGTGCCGGCGCAGATCACGACCATGCCGCCGGTGTCGCACACGAACACGCTGGTCGGCAGCGTCGACTCGCCCGGGTGCTCGAACACGATCGCCGGGTTCTGCCGCTCGCCGAGCGCGTCCCAGAACGCGCGCCGAACGCGCGCGCGCCCTTGAGCCACTCGCCGTAGTCCACCTCGTCGGTCCAGTGCGGCAGCATGCCCCAGTGGTGGAAGTCCTTGCGGTTGATCACGCCGACCGCGCCGAGCTTCTTGCAGTACTCGAACTTGTCCTCGCTGCTGACGACCGCGACCGGCTTCGCGCCGGCAGCCGCGGCGATCTGGATCGCCATCGAGCCCAGACCGCCCGCGCCGCCCCACACGAGCACGGCGTCGCCGGCCTGCACCTCGTTGCCGCCCAGCCGTGGAGCATGCGGTACGCGGTCGCGCCGACCAGCATGTACGCCGCCGCTTCCTCCCACGAGAGCCGCGCCGGCTTGGGCAGGCACTGGTGATCCTGCACCTTCGCGAACTGCGCGAAGCTCCCCCAGTTGGTCTCGTAGCCCCAGATCTTCTGGGTCGGCGCGAGCATCGGATCCTTGCCGGCGACCACGTGCGGATCGTCCGGATCCCACAAGCCGCAGTGCACGACGACCTCGTCGCCGACCTTCACGTTGGTGACGTCCTTGCCGACCTTCCACACGACGCCGCTCGCGTCCGAGCCACCGATGTGGAACGTCCTCCGTCTCGCCGGCTTTCTGGCGCGCCTTGATCACGTCGATCGGCACGCCGATCGCCGCCCAGACGTTGTTGTAGTTCACGCCCGCCGCCATCACGTACACCAGCACGTCGCGCGGTCCGAGCTCCGGCACCGGCAGCTGCTCGCGCTTGAACGCGTCCTTCGGCTCGCCGAAGCGCTCCTGGCGGATCACCTGCGCGAACATGCGCGCCGGCACCTCGCCCAGCGCCGGCACCTCGCCCAGCTCGTAGATCTCCTTCGCCATCGCGGGCGCGGAGTCTATGACACACCGCAGCAAAATGCGAGGGCCGGGTTGGGTTTGCCGGTCCGGCGCGGAACCGCGCCTACGCGCCCCGCATCGTGGCGTCGTGATACACGTTCGTGATCTCGGCCTCGTCGAGGAAGCCGATGATCTTGCCGCTCGCGTCGGTGACGATGATCTCGCGAACCCCGTGGTTGAGCAGCAGCTCGAGCGCGGTGTGCAGGTCGTCCTCGGTGTTGACCGACACGGGCGCGGTCATCATGTCGTCGGCCAGCATGATGCCGCTGATGTCCGGTTCGACGCTGAGCGTGCGCAGGATCTCGGCGTTGATCACGCCCACCAGGCGGCCGTCCTGGTCGTGCACCGGGAACGCATCCTGCCAGGCGCTGGCCGCCATCCTCTGCACCACCTCCGTCGCCTTGGTGTGGCGGTGGAAGCTCTGGAACTCGCGCCCCTGGACAACGATGTCGCCGATGCGCACGTCCTTGAGCACGTCGAGAATCAGGTCGTCGCGATGCGCCGGCGAATCGCGCTTGGTATCGACCTGCGCGTGGTAGAGCGCGCGGTGACGCAGCAGCACGAACGCGATGCCCTCGGCGAGCATCAGCGGGACCAGCAGGTCGTAGCTGCCGGCGAGCTCGCACACCATCACCAGCGACGCGATCGGCACGTGGGCGAGCCCGCCGTAGAACGTGCCCATGCCCACCAGCGCGAACGCGCCGGGATCGATGCGCGGATCATGAAGCAGGAGCTGAGCCGCACGGCCGAACGCACCGCCGAACAGCCCGCCGATGACGAGCGACGGACCGAAGTCGCCGGCCGAACCGCCCGACCCGATGGTGAGCGACGTGCTCAGGATCTTCACCACGCCGAGCAGCAGCAGGAGTTCCACGCCGTGCCAGCCCTTGGAGAACCACGAGGCGCCCGAGATCGCGAGCTGGGCCGCGCCGTACCCGCCGCCGAGGATGCCGAGCCCCTGACCGCGCGCGCCGACCGCGGGCGCCACCACGACCAGAATCCCGACGGCGAGCAATCCGAGCAGGAGACCGCCGACCGCCGGCACGGCCCAGCCCGGCACGCGCAACCGCTGGATCGCGTTGCCGACGCCGTGCAACGTCCACAAGAACAGGATCGCCGCCAGGCTGACCAGCACCGCCATCACGCCGTAGAGCGGCAGGTGTGCCGGAATGAACGGGTAGCGCGGCGAGTGGGTGAACAGCGTCTGCTCGCCGAAGAACGAGATGAACACCGAATAGGCGATCACGCTCGCGAGCACGCTGGGCACCAGCGCGTCCGATTCGAAGTCGTTCTTGTGCAACATCTCGACGGCGAGCAGCGCTGCGCCGAGCGGCGTGCGGAAGACCGCCGCCATGCCCGCGGCGACGCCCGCGACGAGCAGGATCCGGCGTTCGCGATCGCTGACGCGCAGGTAGCGGCCGACGAGCGAGCCGATCGCACCGCCGATCTGCATCGTCGGACCCTCGCGGCCACCGGAGCCGCCGAACCCGAGCGTGAACACGGACGCGAGACTCTTGATCGTCGGGACGCGCCGGCGCACCACGCCGTTTTCCTGGTGGAATGACTCGATGATCGCGTCGGCGCCGCCACCACGCGTCTCGGGCGCGAAGCGCGCCGACAGGATCCCGCCCACCAGTGCTCCGACCGCCGGCAGCGCCCACAAGAGCCAGGGGCGGAACGGCGCGTGGACGCCCTCGGCCAGGATCGCCTCGCCGCCCGCGCGCAGCGGGCGATACCCGGCGATGTGCTCCAGCACGACGCGCTCGGTCAGCTCCAGTGCCCAGAAGAACAGCGATCCGACCAGGCCCGCGGCGGCACCGACCAGCGCGGCGTGCAGCAGCGTGCGCCCGAGCAGTCCGAGCTGGAGCGGCCCGCGCGTCGCGCTGCGACGCAGCGCTGCGGCGAGTCGCTGGAACGCCGGGCCGGATGCTACCGGTGAGGAACGCGGCGAGGATCGAGGTGGAGATGCTGCCATCGCAGTGTCGCCCAGGTCCCGCGGGGCGACGCTTAGCGGAAGACAGTGGCCCGCGCCACCCCGACGTGCGCCGCCGGCTCGGCGAAACGCTGCGGAAACACACGGGCGGCAAACCCCCGGCGCTCGATCAGAAGCCGTAGGCCTGCTTCATCTCCGGGTCGCGCGACGCGATCAAGCGCGCCATCTCGAGCATGACCGTGCACTGCTTGTAGGTGGCGTCGTCCTGCATCTTCCCGTCGATCATCACGGCGCCGCTGCCGTCGCCCATCGCGTCGACGACGCGGCGCGCCCACGCGACCTCGTCGGGAGGCGGACTGAAGACCTTCTTCGCGATGGCGATCTGGCTCGGGTGGAGCGACCACGTGCCGACGCAACCCATCAGGAACGCGTTGCGGAACTGGTCCTCGCACGCGACCGTGTCGGCGATGTCGCCGAACGGTCCGTAGTACGGCAGGATGCCGTGCTCGGCGCACGCGTCGACCATGCGCGCCAGGGTGTAGTGCCAGAGGTCCTGCTGCGCCGTCGCGCGCGGCGCGTCCGGATGGTCCTTGTCCGGATCCGCGCGCACCAGGTAGCCCGGGTGCCCGCCGCCGACGCGCGTTGTCTTCATGCGGCGTGACGCCGCGAGATCCGCCGGCCCCAGACTCAGACCCTGCATGCGCGGGCTCGCGCCGGCGATCTCCTCGACGTGGTTTACGCCGGCCGCCGTCTCGAGCAACGCGTGCAGCAGGATCGGCTTCTTGATCTGGTGCTTGGCCTCGAGCAGCGCGAGCAGCTGATCGACGAAATGGATGTCCCACGGGCCTTCGACCTTCGGGATCATGATCACGTCCAGCTTGTTGCCGATAGCGGCGACGAGCTCCGTGACGTCGTCGAGGAACCACGGGCTGTTCAGCGCGTTGACCCGCGTCCACAGCTGGGTGTCGCCGAAGTCGACCTCCGCCCCGAGCTTCGCCAGGCCCTGGCGTGCGACGATCTTCTTGTCGCTCGGGATCGCGTCCTCCAGGTTGCCCAGGAGCACGTCGGTTTTGGGCACCAGATCCGGCACCTTCGCCGCCATCTTCGGGTTGCCGGGGTCGAAGAAGTGGATCGACCGGCTCGGCCTGACCGGGATCTCGCGAAGCGGCACCGGAGCGCCGACGGCCAGCGGTTTGAAGAAGTCGCGATAGCTCTTCATGGAGGTATAGGTAGCACGAGATGTCCGACGTGATCCGCCCCCGACGCAGCGTGCTGTACATGCCTGGCTCCAACGCCCGAGCCCAGGAAAAGGCCAAGAGCTTGCCGGCGGACGGCTTGATCCTCGACCTCGAGGACGCGACCGCGCCCGACGCCAAGGAAGCCGCCCGGGAGCTCGTGTGCGCGAGCGCGCGTTCCGGCGGCTACGGCCAGCGCGAGATCATCATCCGCGTCAACGGTCTGGACACGCCCTGGGGCGGCGCCGACCTCGCCGCCGCCGCGGCGGCCGGCCCGGACGCGATCCTGCTGCCCAAGGTCGAGCGTCCGGAGACGATCGCCGAGGTCGAGAAGGCACTGATCGCCGCCGGCGCGCCGGACAAGACGACGATCTGGTGCATGATCGAGACGCCGCTCGGCGTGCTGCGGGTGGACGCGCTGGCCAGCGCGAGCCGCCGCATCGCGTGCCTGGTGATGGGCACCAGCGATCTGACGAAGGATCTCCACGCCGTGCATACGCCGATGCGCTTGCCGATGCTAACGTCGCTCGGCCTGTGCCTGCTCGCGGCGCGCGCGCACCGGCTGTCGATCCTCGACGGCGTGTATCTCGATCTGGGCGACGATGCCGGCTTCCGCGAGTCGTGCCAGCAGGGGCTGGAGCTCGGCTTCGATGGCAAGACGCTGATCCACCCGAAGCAGGTCGAGCCGTGCAACGCCGTGTTCTCGCCGCCGCCGGCCGCCGTGGATCACGCGCGTCGCGTGATCGAAGCCTTCGAGGCCGCCAGCCGCGAAGGCAAGGGCGTGGTCGTCCTCGACGGCAAGCTCGTGGAGAACCTGCACGTCGAGGAAGCCCGGCGCCTGGTCGCTTTGTCCGAGGCCATCGCCGGTTGACGCGGCGCGTAGAAAAGCCTAGAAAACCGGGCCTTTGCCCTGATAGAGGAGACGACCGGTGAGCACAGAAGCCAGCCCCGAGACCCTGGCGCCAGCCCTGGCCGCGATCGAGGAGCTGTACCGGCGCGCGCACGACCGGGTGCAGGCGCACGTCAGCGTGAGCGGGCGCGTGAAGAGCAAGCTCCTCGACCAGCACCAGCTCGCCGCCCATGCCCTCGCCTACCTCGCGACGGAGCTGGAGGCCGCGCGCCAGCTCGTGGCCTGGCTGGAGAGGTTGGTTGTCGCCGGCGCGGCCGGCGACGTGGATCGGGCGATCGTCGGCACCTACGTCGGCGAGCTGTGCCGGGAGCTCGCCGGCGGCGTGAATCTCGGCGCGTGCGAGTCGATCCCGCTGTCGGAGATGTGGCTCGAGCCCGCCGACATCGAGGCGACGCTGCTCGCGCCGGCCGTGCAGGCGATCGCCGCGCGCTACGCGTCCGGTGACGCCGTGTGCCGGCTGGCGCAGCTGGCGCACGAGAAGAACAGCTTCGGCACGCCGGGCCACGACGACGACACGCTCGAGGCGATCCAGAGCGAGTTCCGGAAGTTCGCACAACGCGAGGTGGATCCGATCGCGCAGGACGTCCACCGCAAGGACGTGCTCATCCCGATGGACCTCATCGAGAAGATGAGCGCCCTCGGCGTGTTCGGTCTGACGATCCCGGAAGAGTACGGCGGCCAGGGACTCGGCAAGGTCGCCATGTGCGTCGTGACCGAGGAGCTCAGCCGCGGCTACATCGGCGTCGGTTCGCTGGGCACGCGCGCCGAGATCGCCGCGGAGCTCATCCTCGGCGGCGGCACCGACGAGCAGAAGCAGGAATGGCTTCCGAAGCTCGCCAGCGGCGAGGTGCTGCCCACGGCCGTCTTCACCGAGCCGAACCACGGCTCGGACCTCGCGCACATCAAGGCCCGCGCAGAGAAGCAACCCGACGGCTCGTGGCGTGTCAGCGGCGCGAAGACGTGGATCACCCACGCCACGCGCGCCGACCTCATGACGCTGCTCGCGCGCACCAACCCCGACGACGACGGCTACTCGGGCCTCAGCATGTTCCTGGCTCCCAAGCACCGCGGCAACGAGCAGCGCCCGGAGAGCGAAGGCTTCCCGGACGAAGGCATCACCGGCACCGAGATCAAGGTGCTCGGCTATCGCGGCATGAAGGAGTTCGAGATCGGCTTCGACGGCTTCGTGGTTCCGGCCGGCGCGCTGCTCGGCGGCACCGAAGGCCAGGGCTTCAAGCAGCTGATGGTGACGTTCGAGAGCGCGCGCATCCAGACCGCGGCGCGCGGCGTCGGCATCGCCCAGGCCGCGCTCGAGACCGCGATGCAGTACGCGAACGAGCGCATCCAGTTCGGCGTGCCGATCTTCAGCTTCCCACGCGTACAGCGCAAGATCGGCCGCATGATCGCCCGCGTCATGGCCACGCGGCAGCTCGCCTGGTTCGCGGCACGCGCCAAGGACAAGGGCCAGCGCTGCGATCTGGAAGCCGGCATGGCCAAGCTCCTCGGCACGCGCGCCGCATGGGAAGCCGCCGACGCGTGCGTCCAGATCCACGGCGGCAACGGCTACGCGGAGGAGTACGTCGCATCGCGCCTGCTGGTGGACGCGCGCGTGCTCAGCATCTTCGAGGGCGCGAACGAGATCCAGGCGCACGTGATCGCGCGCCGGCTGCTCGAGGCATGAGGAGCAATCGATGAGCGGAGTCACGAAACCGAGCTACGGGCGCTGCCTGGACGACTTCACGCCCGGCGACGTGTACGCGCACCCCTGGGACGTGACCGTCGACGCGGGCATGGTCGCGCTGTTCGCCGCGTCGTTCCAGGATGCGACGCCCGTGTACGCGAGCAAGACCTACGCCAAGGCGCTGGGCTTCAACGATCGCCCCGTGCACCCGCTCCTGCTCTTGAACCTCGGACTCAGCTTCAGCGTCCACGACGTGAGCGAGCAGGCCATCGCGCACCTGGCGTACATCGACGTGCGTTTTCCGGCGCCCTGCTATCCCGGCGACACCGTGACGGCGACCAGCAAGGTGCTGGGCGTCAAGCCGTCGTCGAAGGGCGACCGCGGCGTGGTCGAGGTGCGCACCGTGCTCACGAACGAGCGCGGCGAGGTGGTGTGCCGCTTCGATCGCAAGGCGCTCGTCCGCGCGGGCACCGTGAGCGGCCGTCCGGCGGATCCCTGGCCGCGCCGCGTCCCAACCCGACGACGATCTGCCGAGCCTGCCGCCCGCGCTGCGCGGCGGCGTCAAACCCGCGGTCCGCGCAGCCGGGTTCCCCGGGTTCTTCGAGGACTTCGACGTCGGGGACGTGATCCTGCACGGCGTCGGCAAGACCGTGGGCGAGTCCGAGCACATGCAGATGACGCAGCTCTGCCGGAACTCGCACCCGATTCACTTCGACGAGATCTACTGCAAGGAAAACTCCTTCGCGAAGACGCGGGTCGTCTACGGCGGGCTGGTCCTGTCATGGGTGTTGGCGCTCACGAGCCGCGATCTCACGGGCAACGCCGTCTGGGACGTCGGGCTGGATGCCGGCGCGCACCCGAACGGCGTGGTCGCCGGCGACACGTTGTACGCGTCGACCCAGGTGGTGACGAAGGAAGACGCGGGTCCGCACGCTGGCGTCGTCACGCTGCGCGTGGTGGGCACGAAGAACAAGCCCGGCAGTGAGCTGTTCCTCGCCGGTGGCGGGCTGTTCGTGCCGGAGTTCTCCAAGAAGGACGGCAGGGTGGCGGAGAAGGTCGTGGAGATCACGCGCAAGGTCCTGATGCGCAAGCGGCCGGCGCGCTGACGCGCGGGTCACGGCGGGGCAATGGCGGACTGGTATGTCAGACACCCGGGCGGAGACGCCATCGGACCGGTCGACGCCGACCTGCTGATCCGTGGTATCGCCGCCGGCAAGGTCCCGGTGGAAGCCGAGGTCTGCGAGGCGGGGAGCGACGATTGGCTTCCGTTGGAGGCGATCGAGGACTTCCAGGACGCGCTGCCAGAAGACGGCGTGGAGACGCGCATCGTCGAGTCGCCCTGGTTTTCCGAGCAGACCGGGCGAACGCAACCCGGCATGGCGCTCGACACGTACTCGGAGGACGACGACGCGGCCACGCGCGTCGCTCCGCCGCCGACTGCCGACACCAGCCCCGGCGCGCGCCCGGCGCCACGCCCCGCCGCCGGCGTGGGCTCACGCCCCGCCGCCGGCCTTCGCCAGCCGCCCACGCCGCCGTCGCGCGGCCCGACGCCGCCGTTGCCCGTGCGGGTGCCGCCGGTGGCGCCCGGCCCGATTGCGGCGCCACGCTCTTCGCCGCGCGCCGCGCCGCCGCCGAAGCCCGTCTCTTCCCCGCGTGCCGCGGCGCCGCCGGCGCCGGCCGCGGCGAGCGCCGCCTACGACGAGGACGACGAGGCGATGACCCGCGTCGCCCGCGCCCCCAGCGAGCACGCGGCGCCAATACCGGCGCCGAGACCCGCTGCGGGGCTGCCGGCCACAGCCGCCGTCTACTCGCCGCCGGCACCGGCGCCGGCGCGCGCGCAGCCCCCGACACCGCCGGCCGCCACCGCGACGCCCGCCCCTGTGCGCCCGCCGGTGCAAGCGCCGGCAGCGTTCGTGCCGGCAGCGATGCCCGCCCGTCCAGCGCCGCGCAAGAGCGGCTTGCTTCCCCTGATCCTCGTGATCGCCCTGCTCCTCGTGCTGCTGCTCCTCGTGATCGCCTTGCTGCTGACGCGCCGCTGAACCGGCATGGCATCCCGAAACGGACGCTGGCAGTTCTGGATCGACCGCGGCGGCACCTTCACCGACTGCGTCGGGCGCGATCCAGAATCCGGCGCTCTCCGCATCGCCAAGGTGCTCTCGAGCGATCGCGCACCACTCGACGGCATCCGACGCGTCCTCGGCCTCGCCGCCGACGCGCCGATCCCACCGTGCGAAATCCGGATGGGCACGACGATCGCGACCAACGCCTTGCTCGAGCGCAAGGGGCGCCCGTGCGCGCTGGTGATCAGCCGCGGCTTCGGCGACCTGCTCGAGATCGGCACGCAAGCGCGACCGCACATCTTCGATCTCCGGATCGACAAGCCTGCGCGGCTCTACAGCGCCACGCTCGAGGTCGACGCACGCGGCGACGCCAGCGGCAACGTCGTGGTCCGCCCTGATCCGGCGAGCACCCGCGCCGCCCTCGCCGAGCTCGCCCGGCGCGGTCTCGACAGCGTCGCGATCGTCGTGCTGCACGCCTACGCCAGCGGCGAGCTCGAGCTCGAGCTCGGTCGGCTCGCGCGCGAGGCCGGCTTCTCCCACGTGTGCCTGTCCCACGAGGTCGACGCCGGGATCGGCATGCTCGGCCGCGGTGACACCGCGACCATCGACGCGTACCTCACCCCGCTGATTCGCGACTACATCGCCGAGCTCGAAGCGGAGCTACCGGGAAGCACGCTGCGTGTCATGCAGTCGAGCGGCGGGCTCACCGACGCGCATCGTTTCCGCGGTCCGGACGCGATCCTGTCTGGCCCCGCCGGCGGCGTCGTAGCGGTGGCGGAGATCGCCCGCCGCTGTGGACTCGAGAGCGCGATCGGTTTCGACATGGGCGGCACGTCGACCGACGTCTCGCGCTTCGAGCACGCGTTCGAGCGCGTGTACGAGGCCGAGATCGCCGGCGTGCGCGTCCGCGCGCCGATGATGAACATCCACACGGTGGCTGCCGGTGGCGGATCGCTGTGCCGCTTCGACGGTCACCGCTTGCGCGTCGGTCCCGAGAGCGCGGGTGCGCATCCCGGCCCGCTCTGCTACGGCGACGCGGCCGCCCGCGAGCCAGCCATCACGGACGTCAACGTCGTGCTCGGGCGCCTGCAACCGGATCGCTTCCCGTTTTCCCTCGACCTGGAACGATCGACGCGCGCCCTCGCCGCGCTGGCGGCGCGTGTCGGCGAAGGCCGCACTCCCGAAGACGTCGCCGAGGGCTTCTTCCGCATCGCCAACAACAACATGGCCGAAGCGATCCGCCAGGTGTCCGTCGCGCGCGGCCACGACGTGCGCCGCGACGCGCTGGTGGCCTTCGGAGGCGCTGCCGGCCAGCACGCATGCGCGGTGGCGCGACGCCTCGGCATCAAGCGGATCGTGTTCCACCCCTTCGCCGGTGTGCTGTCCGCCTACGGCATGGGGCTCGCGGACGTCTCGTGGCACGGCGAAGCGGACGCCGGCCGCGCGGCGTTCGACGCCGCGACGCTGGCCGCACTCGCGCCTCGCTTCGAAGCGCTCGAGCAAACAGGACGCGACGTCATGTTCCAGCAGGGGTTTCCCTCCGCGCGGGTGGTGTCGGTCCGGCGCGTGGACCTGCGCTACGCCGGAACGGAGTCGTCGATCACGCTCGACGTCGTTGACAGCAGCGATCTGCCGAGCGCTTTCACCGCAGCGCACCAGCGCCTGTTCGGCTACACGCGCGCCGGCCATCCGATCGAGGTAGCCCAGGCGCGCGTCGAGGTGATCGGACGTCACGCCGCCGCGGACGGCGGCTCCGCGCCGGAGCCGCCATCCACGGGCGCACCGGCCGTGCTGCGACGCTCGCGCCTGTTCGTCGACGGGCGCTGGCACAACGACGTGCCGGTCGTGGAGCGCGAGGCGATCCGGCCCGGCCACCGCCTCGTGGGGCCCGCGCTCGTGATCGAGCCCACCGGGACGATCGCCCTCGATCCCGGCTTCGAGCTCGAGGCCGTGGCCGACGGCGTGCTGATCGCCCACGGCGCGGGTGCGGCGGATGCCGCGACGGCGGACGTCGCGGGCAGCAGCATCGAGCGACCCGACCCGGTGCTGCTCGAGATCATGGCCAACCTGTACATGTCCATCGCCGAGCAGATGGGCCAGGTGCTGCGGCGGACCGCGGTCAGCACCAACATCCGCGAGCGCCTCGACTTCTCGTGCGCCGTCTTCGACCACGAGGGCGGCCTGGTCGCGAACGCGCCGCACATCCCCGTGCATCTCGGCGCCATGGGCGAGTCCGTGCGCGCCGTGATGGCGGCGCATCCCTCGCCGTCGCCCGGCGACGTCTTCGTCACCAACGACCCGGCTGCCGGCGGCTCGCACCTACCGGACATCACCGTCGTCACGCCGGTCCACGACGTGGGCGACACGCTGCTGTTCTTTACCGCCAGCCGCGGCCACCACGCCGACGTCGGCGGCATCACGCCGGGCTCGATGCCCGCGTTCTCGGAGCGGCTGGAGGACGAGGGCGTAGTGCTCCGCTGCCTGCCCATCGTCCACCGAGGACGGCTCGATCGCGCCGGGATCCTCGCGGCGCTCGGCCGCGGCCCGCACCCGGCGCGCGACCCCGCGAACAACCTGCTCGACCTGGAAGCACAGATCGCGGCCAACCGCACCGGAGCGCGCCTGCTGCACGAGCTGATGGCGCGCTACGGGTTGCCGGTGGTGCGCGCGTACATGCGCCACGTGCAGGACAACGCCGCGGCTCGCGTCGCGGAGGAGATCGCCCGGCTGCCCGACGGCGAGCACCGCTTCGACGACGCGCTCGACGACGGCACGCCGATCCGCGTGCTCCTGCGCGTGAGCGGCGATCACATGGACATCGACTTCACCGGCACGGGAGCCGAGGTTCCGGGCAATCTCAACGCGCCACGCGCCGTCACGATCGCCGCCGTGATCTACTTCCTGAGGACGCTGGTCGACGCGCCGATTCCGCTGAACAGTGGCTGTCTCCGGCCCGTCACGATCATCCTGCCGGAAGGCAGCGTGCTCTGTCCCGGTGCGGATCGCGCGGTCGCCGGCGGCAACGTCGAGACGTCGCAACGGGTCGTGGACGTGCTGCTCGGCGCGGCGGGGCGCGCCGCTGCGAGTCAGGGCACGATGAACAACCTGACGTTCGGCGATGGCGGCTTCGGCTACTACGAGACCATCGCCGGCGGCGCCGGCGCGGGCCCGGACTTCGACGGCGCTTCCGCGGTGCACACGCACATGACCAACACGCGCATCACCGATCCCGAGGTGCTCGAGTCGCGATACCCGGTCCGGCTGCTGGAGTTCTCGGTGCGCCGCGGATCGGGCGGCGCGGGTCTGCATCCCGGGGGCGACGGCGTGGTCCGCGAGCTCGAGTTCCTGCGCCCGATGCACGTCTCGATCCTCTCCGAACGGCGGACGCGCGCGCCCTTCGGCCTCGCCGGCGGCGCGGCCGGCGCTCGCGGCAGGAACCTGCTCGACGGCCAGGACGTGGGCGCGAAAGCCTCGTTCGACGTCGCCGCCGGCGCGCGGCTGCGTATCGAGACGCCCGGCGGCGGCGGCTTCGGGCGCGCGTGACGCCCGCGCCGTCCGCGAACCGGGGTTCCGCGCCGGACCGGCATCAGGCGGCCGATCCAACGGCGCGTCGGCGAAGCGATCAGGGCTTCGAAGGCAGCCCGCCGTCGCCGGACGCTGCGGCATCGCCGGGCGCCGCCGCATTCCCCGGCGCGCCGGCGTCACCCGCCGCGCTCGCGTCGCCGCTCGCGCCGGCGTCGGTCGCCTGCCGATCGCCGGCCTGCTTCGCCTGCACCTGATCGATCGTGCCGCGCACCTCGAGCGCCAGAGCGCAGCTATTCGCTTGACGCTGTTGGGCGGCCTCGATCTCGGCGCCGTGGACCACCGCGTCACCGACGGGCATGAATCGGCCGGCGGCCTCGCCGCGCAGCCGGACCAGCTGGCGCCCGGTGGCGAGCTCCCAGATGCCGATGCGCGCCGCATGCGCCACCCGTTGCACGCGCTGTTCGTCGGGCTCATCCCCGCCGTCTCCGAGCGACTTCGGCAGACCGTCGGGCGGATCCTCGTCGAGCACCGCGGTGAAGTAGCGCGCGTGCGACAGGATCTCGATCGCGATCGGCACGTCGTCGTGAGTCACGCGGTCCAGCTCGCGATCGTACACCGTCACCGCCAGGTCGCTGTCGGCGCTGTGCAGCTCGTCCGTCCAATCGGTCGAGAGCACCTTCAGCGCGCGATAGGCGAGACGCATGTTGTAGGGCTCGGGCGGCGGCGCGCACACCTCGTACTCGTTGCACAACAGCCCCGCCGCGCAGTCCTGCGAGCGACTGGCACTTCGGCCCCTTCGTCGGATCGACGGCGTGCTGGCTGATGAAGAAGCACGACGTGAAACCGTCATGCAGCGAGCGCCGCGACGCCGTGCGGATGCTCGCCGGGCTGGTCGCGCTGGCGAGACGCAGCCGCAGGTACACCCCGGTGCTCCGACGGATCGTCGACAGCGGAACGTCGGGGTCCACGCGCTCGCCCTTCCACGGACCGGCGAGCTGCTGCACCCAACCCTCGATGCGATCGCGGAACGGCAGGATCCGCGGCCCCAGGGTCTGGGCGATGGCGCGCTGCTTCGCCATCACCGCGGCCTTCTGGCTCTCGAGCTTGCCCTGTTGGATCTTCCAGTAGACGACCGCGAAGCCGGCGAGGATAACGGCCGTCCACAGCCAGAAATGCGGCGAGATCCCCGGTACGCGCACCTTGCCGCCGACGATCGCGCGTCGACGCTCGGCGCGTGCCTGGTTCAGCGACGGAAGGCCGCGCTCGCGCTCGTCACCGGGCCTGCCTCGTGCCAAACGCGCCGCCCTGCCTTCATGCTGCCCGACCGGAGCCTCGCGGCGCCGTAGCTCCGCTGCACCCGGTCGGGACGGCGCCCATCACTGCCCGGGCTTGCCCAGGCGCCCGACCATGAAGCTGACGTTCGGGTAGCCGGCGAAGGCGGACGTCTGGAACACGCTCTTCACGACCAGCGCAGGGACCCGACGGTCGACCTGGAGGATCGCGACGCCCGGGAACGGCTTGCCCGGGTTGATCTGCTTCCAGAGCTCGCGCTTGTTCTTGAGGACGTTGAACAGCTCGTCGACGCGCTGGAGCCGGTTGGCTTCCTCGATGGCGCGCGTGCTTCCGGCCTGGTTGCCGTCCACGAGGATCTGCGTGCCGGTGATCGCGACCATCGGCGCGTCCACCATGTCGAGCACGTTCTCGGCCTTCGGGAGCTTGACGTTCTTGTCGACCGGCAGCGCGCCCGTCGCGGAGAAGCTCGCGAGCAGGAACAGCACGATGCAGAGCAGGAAGTCGATAAACGGGATCAGCGGGATCTCCTGGTTTACCGAACGCTGACCTCCGCCCGCCACCTTCTTCCGGACGAATCCGAGATGAATGTGGTGGAGCAGACGCCGCCCCGGAACCTGGATCGGCTGCTCGAAACGAGAGAGCGGTTTATCGGACATGGTGCGCTCAGTTCACCGCGAAGGTGACGTTGAAGGCGGGGACCTTCTCGACTTTGCCGCCCAGGTTGAACTCGCGTTGCGGCTGGTAGATCGCGTCGATCACCGCGATCACGTCCGAGAACGGCGTCGTGTTGTCGGTGTGGAGGACCGCCTGGTCGAACTTCTTGTCGGACGCCGCACGGTGGCTGCCGTTCGAGGTCCACTCATCCGAGACCTTCTTGGCGAGGTCCGGGTAGGTGACATCGCCGCCGTTGCCCACCGGCACCGGCTTCCGCTCGACGTCGATGGTGTTCACGACGGTGCTGCCTTCCTTCCAGACCAACTGGAACTTCCGCTCGCCGCGCATCTCGACGTGGAGCTGCTTTTCCTTCTTCTGATCCTGCGGCGGGTCCGGGTTCGGCGGACCGGGGACGCGGGCATCGGCGTTGATCCGCGCCATCTGCGACCAGACTGCCGTCACCAACAGGAACGCAACCAGACACAGCAAGAAGTCGATGAACGGAATCAGCGGGATCTCGTGGTTGGTCGCGCGTTTGCCGCCGTGTCCACCGCCTACGTCGATGCCTGCCATGATGGTTCCCTTGTTGGGGGTGTTGGATTGGCTCGGGACCGCCGCTGTCGGCGGTCCCGCGCCGGACCAGCGATCAGGCCGCCTGCTCGAGGCCCTGGAGGTTGACCTTCTGGCGGTTCGCCACGACCAGGTTCAACACCTGGACGGAGGCCTCGTTGATGTCGTCCTCGAGGGACTGCGTCTTGCCGTTCAGGACGGCGAAGCCGACCAGGGCGCAGATGGCCGCGATCAGGCCGAAAGCGGTGCAGTTCATCGCTTCCGAAATACCTTCTGCGAGGATGCGTGCCTTCTGGCTCGGGTCGACCGACTCGCCGCCGACGGCGCCGAACGCCTTGATCAGACCCGTGATGGTACCGAACAGACCGGACAGCATCGCGAGGTTCGCGAACAGGGCGAGGTAGCCCGTGCGCTTGTTGATGCGCGGCATCTCGCGCAGTGCGGACTCGTCCATCGCGGCCTGGACCTCTTCGTCCGGGCGGTTCACCTTGACCAGACCAGCCTGGACGATGCGCGCGAGCGGCGCGTTCGCGGCGGAGCACATCTTCACGGCCTTGGCCACATCGCCGGCCAGGATGCACTTCTGCATCGTGGCAAGGAACACGTCCTTGTTGATGGACGCGCCCCAGAGGTACACGGCGCGCTCGGCGATCACTGCGATGGAGCAGATCAACCAGAAAAGGATGATGTACATCGCCCATCCGCCCGCTTGGTAGTGGTGCCAGAGACTTGACATTGCTCGTTTACCTTCCGGATCCTGTGTTGCTCGGCGTCGATCCGCCCCCCACTGGAAGCCGACCTGCACCGATATCGTCTCTCTTCGAAACTGTCCTCTCCACGCACGCGCACGAAGTCGGACCGGGCAATCTTGCTGAAGCAGACCCCGCACAGTCAAGAGAGATTGGGTGTCGCGGTGCAGTTCGCGCCCTGGCAGAAAGTTACACGAATCCAACATGTTCTGTCTTCTTCGGGACGCATCGGCTGCGTGTGGTGCGCGTGCCCGCGCGTCGCGGCTTCCACTCGGCAGCGGGCGGACGAGCACATCGTCCCGCCCTGTCCGCGACCCGTTGGTGGTCGGCCGGAGGGTCGAGGATGGGGCGAGCATCCCCGCCACCGGATCGCCATCCAGCACGGACGCGGGGTCCGTTCGCGGTCGGAACCGGTAACCGTTCTGGCGGCTTGCACTGCGTCTCGCGCGGCGGCTATAGTCGCGACGCTTCAGTCCAGGCGTCGCGCCACATGCGCAACAATGATGCCGTATAGAGGGTCCTGAGAAAGGGATAAGCGGAATGCAGCTCCTCCTCCTTGCAGCCCAGGGGTCTGGTGGGTCCAGCCAGCTCGTCGAGGCGTTCAAGACGAACCCCACCTTCCTGGTTTTGAACCTGGTCACGTCGGCGGTGGTGATGACCATCGTCGTGGAGCGGTTCGCTTTCCAGCTGACGCGGTACCGGGTGAACTCGAAAGAGTTCTTCGCGCAGGTGAAGAAGCTGGTGATCGCCGGCAACATCGACCGGGCGATCAAGCTCTGCGAAGCCAGCGACTACCCGATCCTGCAGCTGGTGAAGTCGGGACTCACCCAGGCCAACAAGGGGCCGGACGAGATCGATGCGTCCCTCAGCGAGAAGCTGTCGGAGCTCAAGCCGCAGGCCGAGAAGCGCGTCGGCGCGCTCTGGTCGCTGGCGAACATCGCGACCCTGATCGGCTTGCTCGGAACGGTGAGCGGTCTGATCCGGACGTTCGGAGCCATCGCCGCACCGGGCCTGTCGCAGGCCGACAAGCAGAGCATGCTGTCCAACGGTATCGCCGAAGCCATGTACAACACGGCCTTCGGCCTGGGCATCGCCGTGTTCTGCATGATCACGCACATCATCCTGCACACGCGCGCCAAGGCCATCCAGCATGACCTCGAGACGACGATGGAGCGGACCTTCAACCTGCTGACGCTGCAGCAGCGCAGCCAGTAGTCACTTCCCCGGAGCCCCTCGACAGCTCATGGAGAGCGCAAAGCTCAGTGCGGCCCAAAGGGCCAAGATCCGACGGCTCACCGAGCCGAAGGAGCTGTCGCCCGACGAGGAGGGCGGCGAGCTCAACATCGTCCCCTTCCTCGACATCATCACCAACATCCTGATCTTCGTCCTGGCGACAATCGCGGTGACTTTCACCGCGACCATCGACACCACGCCGCCGGCGAGCAAGGGCGCGGGCGTCCGCCCGGACGTGAAGGTCGAGGCCCTCAACTTGACCGTCCTGATCGTCAACGACGGCTTCTCGCTGAAGGCATCGGGCGGCAACGTCGCACCGGGCTGCGAGGGCGTCGGCGCCGGTATCTCGATCCCGAAGCAGACGGGGCGCTACGACTACGCCGCGCTCACCAAGTGCGCTGCGAAGCTGAAGAACGCCAACGACGCGTTCAAGGACGAGAACCAGGTCTACATCAGCGCCAACAACGGCACCGACTACCAGACCATCATCAGCGTCATGGATGCCTTGCGGACCACGCCCGGCGGCGACGTCTTGTTCGACGACGTGAACTTCAAGGTGGCGCAATGAGCCAGGGTGGTGCGCCGAAGGCGTCGACGGCGAAGTTCAAGGCCGAGCTCAGGAAGACGGCGCGCAAGCGCGCCGAGGACCCGGAGGCAAACTTCCTCAACATCACGGCGATGCTCGACATCATGACGATCATCCTGGTGTTCCTGCTGAAGGCCCTGGGTGAGTCGAGCGCGTCCGTCCCGCAAAGCGACGACCTGAAGCTGCCCGGCTCGATCATCCGGACGCAGCCCTCGCAGGAGGGCGTCGTCGTCACGATCTCCAAGTCGCAGGTCATGGTGGGCGATCAGCAGGTGCTGCAGCTCCCCGGTCGCGAATCGCTGGTCCAGACCGGCGTCGGCGCGAGCTTCAAGCGCAGCGGCCCGAACGACCTCTTCATCGTGCCGCTGGGCAACGCGCTCCAGTCGGCACGCCGGACCGACAAGCTGATCCGCCAGGCCAAGGGCCTTGACCCGACGGCGTCGGAGGCGATTGTCATCGCCGACCAGACCACGCCTTATCGCCTGCTGATCGAGGTTCTCTACACCCTGGGGCAGAGCGAGTTCGGCAAGTACCATCTGATGGTCATGCAGACGAAGGCCATTCCCGACTGACCCGACTGGGAGGTCGGGCCGTGTCTTCTTCGCTTGCGCCCCCTGTGTGCGGCGTGCTACCACCCGCTCGCTAGGCTCGTCGCTCCTGCAGCGGAGCGTCCCGGCCCCGGCCCTTGTGGCAGGTCGGCCGAGCCCCGAGGTCGATCTGTTGGCGGCAACGATGCCGCCTCCAACCGAAGACACCGGGGCTTGCTCCTCGCAGGCGCCATGGTGGCAGCAGGCGTAGCCGGGCTCGAGAAGCCGTCGTGATCGAAATCGGGCTGATCCTCGGGATCAACGTAGCGGGGCTCGCCTACGCGCTCTTGCTGGCCAGGTGGGTCCGGGCCAGGGATCCAGGGTCGGCGGAATCGAGGCGGATCGTCGGAGCCATCCGACGAGCCGCCCAGATGCTGTTGTGGCGCGAATACCGCGTCGTGGCGGCCGGCGCCCTCGGCCTCGCGGCGCTCGCGTTCGCCGTCCACGGCTACCTCGCCCACGCGGGCCGCGCGCCGGGCAGCATCGAGTCCGCGTTCTGGACGGCGGTCGCGATCGCGGCGGGGGCAGGCTGCAGCTGCCTGGTGGCCCACGTCGGCGCGCTCGAGGCGCTGGACGCGAGTCCGCGAACGGTCGCGGCGGCGCGGGTGAGCCTCGATCGCGCGCTGAGCATCGCCGTGCGCGCCGGCGGCGCAGCGGCGCTCATCGCACAGAGCCTGTGCACCCTCGCCGTGCTGGCGTTGTTCGCGCTCGTGTTCGCGATGAAGGGCGGACTGAAGCTGGCGCCGGCCGAAGCGGCACCGCTCGGTCTGTACGTGGCTTCGCTGCTGCCCGGCTTCGCCGTGGGCGCGACTGCGGCCGCGCTGGTGCTCCAGCGCGCTGGCTCGACCTTCCACGTGGCGAGCGACGTCGGCGCGGACGTTGCCGGCGAGCGCGATGCCGGCCTCGAGCACGACGACGCGCGCAATCCAGCGATCGTCGCCGACCTCGTCGGCGATCATGTCGGCCTGGCCGCCGTCCGCGTCGCGGATCTGTTCGCGTCTTCAGCGGTGGCAAACGTCGTGGCGATCTTCCTGGCGGCGCGGATACTCGCGAGCGGCGCGGCGTCCGCGGGGCTGTTGGCGCTCGTCGCTGTGCCGCTCGTGATCCACGCGTTCGGCGTCGTGGCGTCGGCATTCGGCGTGATGGCCGTGCGCTCGGACGAGCCCGGGAGTCCCGAAGCCGCGCTGCACCGCGGGCACGCGACCACCGTCGTGATCGCGCTCGGCGGGATTGCCGGCACCGCGCTCTGGCTGCTCGGGGAACGGTACTGGTTGCGCTTCTTCCTGGCCGGTGCGCTCGGCCTGATCGCCGCGGGCGCGGTCGCGTACGCCGCCCGCTATCGCTCGGTACGTGGCTTCAGCCCGCTGCGCGACGTGCTCGATTCTCTGCGCGTCGGCGATCCGGCGGCCGTCGGGCACGGGCTCGGCGCTGGCCTGGAAGCGGCGCTGCTGCCGATGCTCGTTGTCGGCGCGGCCACCGCCACCGCGTGGCAACTCGGCGAAGGCTCCGGGCTCGCCCACGGCGGGCTCGTGGGCACTGCCACGGCACTCATGGCGATGCTCGCCGGCGCGCCCTACGTCCTGGCGGTCGGCGCGTTCGGCCCGATCTCGGACAACGCGCGGGGCGTCGTCGCGATGACCCAGGCACAGACGTCGAACGACGTGCAGAAACGCACCGGACGGCTCGACGATGCTGGCTTCGGTTCAGCGGCCATGGCCCAGACCTACCTCATCATCGTCGGATGCTCGAGCGCGTTGCTGGTCGCCGCCACCTTGCCGCTGGCGATCGTCGCACAGAAGGTCGGGGTCGCGTCCGGTCAACCCGTCGCGCTCTGGAGCGGCGCGCTCGGCGCAGCCGTCGTGCTCGGCTACGCGGGCAGCACGGTCCGGGCGTCGATGCGCGGCGCACGCGCCGTGGCGCTCGAGGTCGAGCGGCAGCTCCGTGGCTTCCCGCGCGAGCGCGGCATGGCGAAGGTGCCGAAGGACTACACCCCGAGCTACCGGAGCTGCATCGACATCACCACGCGCTCCGCACTCCAGGGGCTGACGGCGCCTATCGCCACGGTGATCCTGTTCCCGGCTGCGCTCGCGTTCGGTCTGCGGCTCGCATTCCACACGGACAACAGCGGCCTCGCCGCGGACTCGCTCACCTCGTTCGTGGCCGTGGCGTCGGTGACCGGGCTGATGGCGGCCCTGGTGTTCGACGGAGCACGTGCCACGCTGGGCGCAGCGCGGCGCGCAGCGCGCCCGCGCGGCAGCGTGTCGGGTTTCGCCGCGTCGGTGAGCGGCGACGCCATCGCCGATCTGCTCGGCAACGCCGCGGGTCCGGCGGCAAACCTGCTGGTCAAGCTCACTGCGATCGCGTGCCTCGCGATCGCGCCATTTCTGACGTGAAATCCTATACTTGTCGAGGAACAGCTTGTCGTCGCTAGCAGACGCTCTCTCCACACTGTCGGATCGCGGCCTGCGCCGCCTTCTCGGCGCACGAACTTTCCTGCGCGGACTCGACTACGAGAAACGCAAGGTCGTCGAAGACGTCGGCGTGAACGAATCGAGCGCGCACGGTCGCGTGAAGGGGTCCGACCCGGAGCCGTACGACGTGACGATCCGCCTCGGTGGCGAAGGAATTACGTCACACTGCACGTGCCCGGCCTTCCAGAAGACCGGCCAGCACTGCAAGCACGTAGCGGCGCTGCTGATCACCGTCCGCAATCAAGCCCGGGCGCAGCTCCCGCGCCGGGAACCGCAAGCGCCGCCGCCTCAGCAACACGCGCAGCAACAACAAGCAGCCGGCGACAGCAAGTCGAGCCGCCGCCGCGAGCGTCGGCGGCGCGCCCAGTCCCAGCAGCCGGCCGTGCCGCCCGGGCTCGCGCTGCCGCCGACCCCGCACGCGAGCGCGCGCCCGACGGGGATCGGCGCGTGGTTGGCCCCCGAGGGCGATCTGCGCAGGCTCAACCTGGAGTTCCGGATCCACGTGCGGCAGAGCGGCCTCACGGTCACGGTCCTGGACACCGACGCCCGCGTGCCGCTCCTGCCGAGCGTCGCGCTGAAGTGGCAGGCGCTGGCGCCGACCCCGGACCGCGGAGCGCTGCGCGTGTTGTCGAGGTTCGAGAGCGGGAACCCGCGCCACCCCGCCGTCGACATCCGGGACGACGACGCCGCGGAATTGCTGCCGCTGCTGCGCGATCGTCGCGTGCTTCTGGAGCCGGCCCTGATGCAGCTGCGCTTCGCGGACGAACCGATCAAGCCGCGGTTCGATCTGGAAATGGTCGGCGCGGAGACGATCGTGGCCAAGGTGACGTTCGAGCGCCAAGGCGACGGCCGGCGCTTCCAGCTCACGAGCGGCGGGTGGTTCCCCGGCGCTCCGGGTTGGCACATCGACACCAACGAAGGCATCGCGCGACCGATCGACCACCGTGTTTCGCCAGCCGCCCTGGGACGGCTGCTCAGGAGCGCGACGATCGCCGAGCCCGCGTCCGAGTTGATCAACATGATCACCTACGGGCTGCCGAAGGTGGCGCTGGAAATCGGAGCAGAGCTGCCCGATCTTTCGCAAGTCGCCGACGTCGTCGATCTGGAGCCGACGTTTCGCATGCGCGCCTCGGGGTCGATCACCGAAGCCAACGTGGCGCTGCGCGCGGCGTACGGCGATCTCGAGGTCGAGGTGCGCGCCGACGGGATCTCGCCGCCCATCTTGATCCTGCCGCCCGAAGAGGGGCAGAAGCGGGCCAAGTGCATTCGCTGCGACATCGTCGCGCAACAAGATGCCGCGCAAACGCTCCTCGAGCTCGGGCTCTCGCCGGACGAGAGCGGCGAGTTCTTCGTCGCGGAAGGCGACCGGGCAATCGGCTTCTGGTCCGAGGGCGTCGGTTCGCTGCCCGAGGATTGGGATCTCTACGTGCCCGAGCACCTGCTGGGGACACACGTGCGCACGGCGGCCGTCACCTCCCACGCTCGCGTGTCCAGCGGCGTCGATTGGTTGAGCGTGAAGCTCGTGTTCGAGGCCGAAGGGATCGGGGTCGATCGCAACGAGCTGCTGCGATGTCTGCGCGAGGGCCAGAAGTTCGTACGGCTCAGCGACAACACCTACGCCCGCCTGGACGCGGACCGCGTGCAGTCCATCATCGATCGCGAGGTCGAGCTGCTCGCGGCCGCGGGCAAGTCGGGGAAGCTGCCGCTATCCCAAGCCGGACGCATCGAAGAGCTGCTGCAGCAGGCGAACGATTCCACGGTCAGCGCAGGCGCGCGCGCGCTGTTCCAGAAGCTGGCCAACATCGACGAGATCAAGACGATCAAGAAGCCCAGGGGGCTGAAAGCCACGCTTCGCCCGTACCAGGAGCAAGGGCTCTCGTGGTTGCACTTCATCCACGAGATCGGCTCCGGCGGTGTGCTGGCCGACGACATGGGCCTGGGCAAGACGATCCAGACCATCGCTCTGCTGTTGTTCTTGAAGGGCGAGAAGAAGCAGAAGCCGCTCAGCGTGCTGATCGTCGCCCCGACCAGCGTCGTGACGAACTGGGTTCGCGAGATTGAACGCTTTGCACCGTCGCTGACCACCGCCCTCTGGCACGGCGCCGGACGCCGGGAGCAGCAGAGCGAACTCGAGAACGTCAACGTCATCATCACCAGCTACGCGCTGCTGCGCAGGGACATCGACCTGCTGAAGAAGCTTAAGCTGGACTACGCGATTCTCGACGAGGCGCAGGCGATCAAGAATCCGATCAGCGCCACCGCGCAGGCCGCGAAGGAGCTCTCGGCGGCGCATCGCCTGGCGCTGACGGGAACGCCGATCGAGAACCGGCTAAGCGAGATCTGGTCGATCTTCGAGTTCGTCAGCCCGGGCCTGCTGGGTCCGCTGCAGAAGTTCGAGGAGCGCTTCGCTCGCCCAATCGATCAGGGCGATTCGAAGCAGGCGGCGCGGCTCCGCGCGGCCATCCACCCATTCATCTTGCGACGGACCAAGCTCGAGGTCGCCAAGGACCTGCCGCCGAAGCTGGAGGTCGACAAGATCATCGATCTTGCGCCGGATCAGCGGGCTATCTACACGCAGGTCCTGCGGGAGGTGCGCGCGCAAGTTCTGGGCGAGGTGGAGCGTGTCGGCGTCGCGAAGAGCCAAATCCACATCCTCGCGGGCTTGACCAAGCTGCGCCAGGCAGCGTGCGACGCCCGGCTCCTTGGCTTGCCGCGCGAGTTCAGCCACGAGGACAGCGGCAAACTGAGCGCCCTGCGCGAGCTGGTCGACGAAGTCGAGTCCGGCGGACACAAGGTGCTCGTCTTCAGCCAGTTCGTTTCAATGCTGAAGCTCATCCGCGCGGCCCTGGACGAGGACAAGATCCGGTACGAGTACCTGGACGGCAGCACGCTCGACCGCCCCGAGCGGATCGAGCACTTCCAGAGCGATCCGACGATCCCCGTGTTCCTGATCAGCCTGAAGGCGGGCGGGTCGGGGCTGAACCTGACCGCGGCCGATACGGTGATCCACTTCGACCCCTGGTGGAACCCCGCGGTCGAGGATCAGGCTTCCGACCGCGCCCACCGCATCGGCCAGACGAAGGTCGTCACCGTCTATCGCCTGGTCGCCGCTGGAACGATCGAGGAGAAGATCCTCCAGCTGAAGATGAAGAAGAAGGATCTGGTAGCCTCGGTCCTGAGCGAGGACGCGGGCGGCGCCAAACGCCTGACGCGCGACGACCTGGACGATCTGTTCCGCGTCGACTGACGGGCGCGCAGCGCGCCCGCCCCCTGGCAGGTCGCGACACGCCGAGGACCACGGGCGGTCCGGCTGCCCCGGCGCTTCTCAGAAGTCGCCGGCGGGGGTCGACTGGCAGCCCATGCCGGTGTTCGTGCCGCACGGGCCGTTGGCCGTCACGCAGCAGGGCGTCCCGACGCCGGTGCTCGGGCAGAAAGCGTCCTGGCAAGTCCCGCCCCCGGAACCGCCGGCGCCCGTCCCGCCGAAGCCGCTCGTCCCGCCGGCCGCGGTGCCGCCGGTGCCGCCGGTCGCGCCGGCCGAGCCGCCGGTGCCGCCGGCCGCGGTGCCGCCGGTGCCGCCGGTCGCGCCGGTGCCGCCGGTTGCCCCGGTACCGCCCACGCCTCCGCTGGCGCCAGTGCCCGAAGAACCGCCGAACGCGACGTCTTTGCCGCCGTCTGTCGGGTTGTCGAAAACCCCATCGCCGGAGCTCGACGCGCACGAGATGGCCAGCATGAGCGCTGTGCCGGTGGCAAAGCTGAAACCAAGCGAGCGGGAAAGTCTGGAGCTCACGGAGGGCCTCCTCGGCGTCGTTACTGCGGGTCGGTGTCCGCCCCGACGCGGCACTTGCGACGTCCACCAGTGTAACCGGAACGCCGTCGGATGACGAACTGAAAACACTCGGATTTCCGGGCTGCCGTGCGATCCGCGCTCCGGGATTTCCAGAAATGCCGCTTGTTTTCCGTTTCCGCTGCACGCTTCCGACGGCGGTCAGCGCCGCATCGAAACGTTCATCAGCAGACCCAAGGCGATCAACATCGTGATCACGCTCGAGCCACCGTAGGAGAACAGCGGCAGCGTGATGCCGACAACCGGGAGCAGGCCGAGCGCCATGCCGAGGTTGAAGATCGTGTGCCAGAAGAACATCGCACCTACACCCACCGCCACGGCCGCCCCGAAGCGGTCCTTGGCCTGGGAAGCGATGTGGATGGCCCAGATCGAGATGAAGCAATACAGCGAGATCAGGACCATGCTGCCGGCGAAGCCCCAGTCCTCCGCGAACACGGCGAACGGGAAGTCCGAGTGCTGGTCCGGAAGGAACCCGAACTGGTTCTGCGTCCCCTGCATGAAGCCCTGGCCGAACAGGCCGCCGTTGCCGATCGCGGTCCGTGACTGGAAGGCGTGCCAGCCGGTGCCGGTCTTGTCCGCTTCCGGATCGAGAAAGCTCGTGATCCGCAGCTTCTGGTAGTCGTGCATGCCGTACTTCCACAGCAGCGGCAGCGCGATCACGACGAACAGTGTGAGCCACAGCAGGCTGCGGCGACGAATCTTCGTCATCGCGACCATGGCAGCGGCGATCAAGATGTAGATCAGGCTGGTACCAAGGTCGGGTTGCGCCATCACCGCGAGCACGGGCAGGACCGTCAGGGCCGCGGGCGGCGCCAGGTCGAACAAGGTTCGCGGCTCCGTCTTCGGGTCGTTGTGAAGGTACTTGGCGATCACGAGGATCAGCAGGATCTTCATGAACTCCGAGGGCTGGAACGAGAAGCTTCCAAGCTGGATCCACCGCGCGGCGCCGCGGATGTCGGCACCGAGCACGAACACCAGCCCGAGGCTAACCATGCCCCCCGCGTAGAAGAAGTACGCGGCCCGTTCGAAGTGTCGATAGTCGATCGCCGACGCCAGGAAGCCGAACACGATGCCGATCGCGATCCAGTAGATCTGCGAAGCGTAGATGTCCGCGAGGCCCGCGTGGCGACCGGAGTCCATGTACACGCTGGTCGCGCTGTACAGATTGACGACGCCGAGCGTCGTGATCGCCGCGATGCCGACGAGCAGCGGCATGTCGACCTGCGCGACTCCGGTCGAGGCGACACGCTCGCTGCGGCTGATCACAGCGTTCCCCGCTGCTTGCCCTGGCGGGGCACCGAGGCGCGCGCCTCGAGACGCTTCGCCTTCAACTTCTGCCAATCGCGGACAACCTGCATCGCCACCGGCGCGGCGTTCTTGCCTCCACCTCCGCCGTGCTCGACCAGCACGATGATTGCGATCTCGGGCGACCGCGACGGCGCATAACCGGCGAACCAGGCGTGATCGCGGTTGAAGTACCACACACGCGCCTTGTCCACGCCGCGCGGCGTGACGTGACTGACCTGCGCGGTACCGGTCTTCCCGGCGACGTCCACGCCGGGAAGCGCCGCGTGAAACGCGGTCCCCTTGTGATCAGTGACGACACCGACCATCGCGTCCTTGACCAGCGCCAGCGCGTCGGGGTCGACCTGCACCATGCGTCGGACGCGCGGCGGGAATTCCTGCACGATCGTCCCGTCACTGGTCTCGATGCTGCGCACCACTTGCGGCTGGTACAGCGTTCCGCCGTTCGCGAGCGCTCCGTATGCCAGCGCGAGCTGCAACACGGTAACCGTCGTGGCGCCCTGACCGATGGCGGCCAGAAGGCTGTAGCCGCCTCGAAAGAATCCCTTGTAGCGGCGCGTGTACCAACTGCGCGTCGGCATTCGCCCACGCGACTCCGGGTTCACGCCGATGCCGGTCTTGGCGCCGAGCCCGAAGTCCATACCGACCTTCGCGAGCGGGTCGATCGTGACGGTCTCGCCCAAGTGGTAGAAATACGTGTTGCACGACTCGACAATCGCTTGGTGCAGATTGACGCTGCGGTGGACCTCCGTACACCGGAAGTAGCGCTTGCCGTATTCGTACCCGCCGTGACAGTCGACCCGCGCCCGCGGGTCGATCAGGTGATTGTCGAGGGCAGCCAAGGCGCTGAACGGCTTGAACGTCGACCCGGGCGGGTACGCCGCCGATATCGTCTTGTCGAGCATCGGCTTGAGCGGGTCGGAGTAGAGGCGACGGAACGCTTCGCGTACCGCCTTCTTGCCGCTCCCTCCCGAGATCACGTTCGGATCGAAGCTGGGCTTCGAGAGCGCCGCGATCACGCGCCCGGTTCGAACGTCGACGACGACGACAGCTCCGGCGAGCTGGCCCCGCATCGCTCGCTCGATGGAGCGCTCCAGCTCGATGTCGATCGTCAGCGAGATGTCGCGACCGGGGATCGGCTGGACGCGTCGCGGCTCGTCGAGATACTTCGCTTCCAGCGCGTCGCGGTCGAGCGAGCGCCGTGTCTGCCCGCGCAGTACCTTGCGCTTGCCACGTTGCCCGCGCAGGTAGCTCTCCCAGCGTCGTTCCACGCCCACGGCGCCGATACGGTCGCCGGAACGGTAGCCGCGGCCCTGCAAGCGCGCCAGCGTGTCAGGATCGATCTCGCGCATGTAGCCCAGCAGGTGGGCCGCGAGCTCCCCGTAGGGATAGTACCGCACCGGCACCGGCGATACGTCCACACCGCGAAGCTCGGATTCGTGGGTCTTGAGCGCCGCGACCACGTCGCGATCCACGTCCATCTTGAGCAGCATCTGTTGCGTCTTGCGCGTCTCGTCGGCGCGCTGGGCGGTGATGCGTCTTTCGAGCTCGGCCTTTTCCGCGTCGTCCAGACCCATGAGCCTGGCCACCCGGGGCCAGGTCTTCTCCATGTCGATGTTGCCGGGAACGACGTACACGTTGTACGAGGGACGGTTCGCCGCCAGCACCTTCCCGAACGCATCGCGGATCACGCCACGCGTCGTCGCCAGCGTGATCTCGCCGACGATGTTGCGGCGCGCCTGTGCGCTGTGGAGATCGTTTTCGATCAGCTGCAGCTGCACCAGTCGACCTGCGAGCACGAAGAACATGCACACGACGAACAGCACCAGCCAGCGATAGCGTCGCCGGAACTCGCCAACGTCCGAGCGCTGGACCAGAAACGTCACCGCTGGCCCTCCGCCGGTCGCACAGCGAGGGTGCTCTGGTGAACTCGCTGCGCGATGCGGAAGATGATCGGACTCACCAGCGCCGTAGCGATGGCGTGGGGCAGCACCACCGTGCCGATCTCCAACGGGCGCCGGTTATCGGCGCCGAAGATCGCGAGCAACATCAGGACCATGGCGCTCTGGACGAGCGCAAAGCCGAACGCGAGCGACATGCGCGTGAGCACTGTCTGGGCCGTCAACCGCACGCCGGCGATCCGCGACAACCACCAGATCGCCACCGACAAGAACGTGAAGAGCCCGATCGGTGCCGACGCGAACAGGTCGAGCGCGTAGCCCAGGAAGAAACACAGGGAGGCGCCGCGGGCCATGCTTGGCTCGTGCACGCCGAGGAAGATCACGACGGGGAGGATCAGGCTCGGCGTCGCGCCGTGGATGTGCAGCGCACCCAGCAGCCGGTACAGATTCGACTGTACCAGGATCAACAATACGCCGACGGCCAGGAACGCAGCATTGCGCATGGCACTTTCACCGCTTCGCCCTCGGCCCGCGCGCAGCCGACTTGGGCTCGCAGTCCTTCGTGTCGGTGAGGACGATAAGCGCGTCCTCGAGGCGCGAGAAGTCGACCGTGGGCTCGGCCTCGACCTCCTGGTAGATGCCGAAGTCGCGCTTCAGCACCTTGGTCACGCGCGCCACCGGAATCCCCTTGGGGAAGCGGCAGCCGACGCCGCTGGTGAGCAACAGGTCGCCGACATCGACCTCGTCGGTGCGCTGGACGTACTCCACCCGCACGGTGTAGCGCATGCGGTCGCCCGTGCCACGGACGAAGCCCCGCGCCCCAGTGCGCTCGGACGCCACGTCGACGCCGAAGCCGCTGTCCACCGTCAGCTGGACGTCGATCGTGTCGCCGGCCACGCGAAGAACCGTGCCGACGGTGCCGTCCAGGGAAATCACGGGCATGTTGGGCCGCACGGCGGCGCCGGGGTTGTCCAGAACGAGGTGCGCGACGCGGAAGTATTCGGTCGTGTCCTTGCCGATCACGACGGCGCTCACCGTCTCGTTGGGAACCGTCTCGCGCAGTCCGAGCAAGCGCTTCAGCCGCCGGTTCTCGGCCTCCTCGGCCACGATCTCGCGGTTCCTCGCGCGCAGCCGGGCGTTCTCGTAGGCGAGCCGGCCGTTGTCGGCCTTCACGTCGACGAGATACACGTAGTCGCTGACGATGCTCGACACGCCGCGTGCCAACGCCGCCGCGGCGTACTGGAACGGCGCCGCGATGCGCATCACGGTGCGGTCGACGACGCTCATCTCCTCGGGGCGCCGGATGCTGGCGCGCAGGAAGAAGAACGGCACCGCCAGCAGGAGCACGACGATGACGATGTCGCGGTAGCGTCGGAATGGACCCAAATTGGCCTCTGGATCACCCGCTGGCCCCGGAGCCGCCTCCGGCGCCGTGGGACGGGACGACGGCCCGGCGGGTCGTCAACCGATGGTCACTTCCTTGAGCAGCTCGATGTGGTCGAGCGTCTTGCCGCTGCCGAGCACGACGGCACTGATCGGGTCGTCGCTGACCATGACCGGCAGACCGGTCTCTTCGCGCAGCAGCACGTCGATGTTCTTCAGCAACGCGCCGCCGCCGGTCAGGACCACGCCCTTGTCCACGATGTCGGCTGCGAGCTCCGGGGGCGTCCGTTCGAGAGCAAGCAGCACCGCTTCCACGATAGCGTTGATCGGCTCGGCCAGCGCCTCGCGGATCTCGTCCGAGTTCACAACCACGGTCTTGGGGATGCCCGCGACCATGTCGCGACCCTTGACCTCCATCGTCATCTGTTGCTCGAGCGAATAGGCGTTGCCGACGGTCATCTTGATCCGCTCGGCAGTCTGCTCGCCGATCGCCAGGTTGTACTTGCGCTTCATGTACGCGACGATGGCGTCGTCCATCTTGTCGCCGCCGACGCGCACGCTCTGCGAGTAGACGATGCCGGCCAGCGAGATGACGGCGACCTCGGTCGTACCGCCGCCGATGTCGACGACCATGTTGCCGCTGGGCTCGGTGATGGGAAGCCCTGCGCCGATGGCCGCCGCCATGGGCTCCTCGATCAGGTAGACCTCGCGGGCTCCGGCGCTCTCCGCGCTCTCCTTCACCGCGCGCTTCTCGACCTCGGTGATGCCGAACGGCACGCAGATGATGATGCGCGGCTTGACCAGGGTGCGGCGGTTGTGCGCCCGGGCGATGAAGTACCGCAGCATCGCCTCGGTGATCTCGAAGTCCGCGATCACGCCGTCGCGGAGCGGCCGGATCGCCTGGATGTTGCCCGGCGTGCGCCCGAGCATCTCCTTGGCCTCGCGGCCGACGGCCAGGACTTTCTTGTCGCCCCGGGCATCTCGCTGGACCGCCACGACGGACGGCTCGCAGCTGACGATCCCCTTGCCCTTCACATAGATGAGCGTCGTCGCCGTCCCGAGGTCGATGGCGAGGTCGTTCGAGAACAGGCCGTAGAGCCAGTCGAAAATCATCGATCGTTCAGCGGAGCGACCAGTGGGCAGACAGACCCGGACGGACCCCGTCTACGCGCATTGGCAGGCGGGCCCCGTGTCGGCCGGGTGCGAAAGGGCGACCTACGTAGCACGCGCCCGAGCGGCCGCGCAATCGACCGCCGCCGACGGACCGGCCAATGGGCCTGATCGGCACTCGCGCGCGTCGCACAAGTGCTTGAAATCCGCGGGGGTTACCAGCTGACGTCGGCGGGCGCGGGCGTTCGGCCGAAATCGCGGACAAGGCGCCGGCGATGCCCGACGGCACTAGTCGTCCTTGTCCCAGTTCTTCCAATCCGACCGTCCACGACGCTTGGGTTCCTTGGTCTCCGACCGCACGCCGCGCTTCTTGCGCGCGTCGTTGTCGGGACGTTCGGGCTTCGTCGCCCGGCGCCGCCCCTCGTCCCGACGCGGCTCGTCGGGCATGGGCATGCTGTCGGGAGCGAACCCGCCGCCACCGCCACCGCCGCCGGCGTCGTCGCGACGGGGCGCGCGGGAGCGATCACTGCGCTCCGGACGATCGGAGCGCTCGCCACGAGGATGCGCGACGTTGATGATCAGTCGACGGCCGCGCATGTCCACGTTCGCGAGCGCCGCAATCGCGCCGTTGGCTGCCTCGGCGCTGCCGAGTGTGATGAAGCCAAAGCCCCGCGGCCTGCCGTCGGGCCCGATCGGCAGATGCACGCGTACGACCGGACCTGCGCCGTTGTCGTTGAACAGCGCCTCGACGTCCGCCTGGGTCGTGTCGTACGGCAGATTGCCGACGTACAGCGTGCGATCCGCGCCCGCCGCTGCGGCAGCCGGCGGTCCGCCGTCGGGACGCGATTCTCCGCGCCGCGGCGCTTCGGACTGGAAACGACGCACGGAGATCGGGCGACCTGCCTGGAGCGATCCGTCGAGCGATCCGCGAGCGCGCTCGGCCTCGTCCGCCGTCGCGAGCGTGACGAACCCGAAACCGCGCGGTCGCCCGGTCGCGCGATCGCGCGGCAAGCTGACGTTGGTGACGGTTCCGCCAGTTGCTTCGAACAACTGACGCAACACATCTTCCGTGATGGACTCCGGCAAGCCCGCTACGAAGAGCTTGCATGCATCCTCGGTCGACATACCCGCTAACCTTCTTGAACGCTGTTCTGGCGGTCGCCCTGGGCACGGAGGTGCTGCGAGGCGACCGGGGAGGCAAAAATCACGATAACTGTACGGGATGCGCCGTCAAGTCGCCTGTGCAGGGCGGCCGCCATGGCGCGCCCGGCCGGGCTGGCCCATAAGCCGACCTCGTCCCGGCCCGACCCGTGTAAGCTCCGCCCTCGTGGACGTCCGAGTCGTGGTCAATCCCCGGGCCGGCAGCGGCACCGCGGCGCGCAAGATACCGGAGATCGATGCCGCCTTCGCTCGCGCCGGCGTCCGGCACCGGATCGTGGAAACCCGTGCTCCGGGCGACGCGACCCGCCTGGCGCGCGAAGCGCGGCTGGACGGCGTCGACTGCATCGCCGTGGTCGGGGGCGATGGAACCATCAACGAGGTCGGGCAGGCGTACCTCGGCGACGACGGCGAGCCGGCTCCGGGCCCGGACCTCGCCCTGATCCCCGCCGGCACGGGGGGCGACTTCCGCAAGACGTTCGAGCTCGGTGACGACGTCGACGTGGCCGTGAGGCGCATCGTCGAGAGCGAGCCGCGCCCGCTCGACCTCGGCGTGCTGTCGCTGACTTCGGACGCCGGCGAGAAGATCGCGCGGGCGTTCCTGAACATCACGAGCTTCGGCATCGGCGGACTGACGGACCGTATCGTGAACGCGAGCCCAAAGTGGATGGGCGGCAAGGCAGCGTTCTTCCTCGGAACGCTGCGCGCCATGGTCAGCTATCGCAACGCGCCGGTCATCGTCCGTGTCGACGGCAAGCCCTGTTTGGAGGGGCCGATCCTCAACGTTGCTATCGCGAACGGTCGCTATTTCGGCGGCGGCATGAAGATCGCTCCGGACGCCGATCCCTCGGACGGCTTGTTCGACGTGATCGCGCTCTACGATCTAACGCGCGCGCAGGGCGTCGGCCTCGCGTACAAGATCTACCAAGGCTCGCACCTGGGTTCACCGGGCGTGCGCGTCGCGCGCGGCTCGCTCGTCGAGGCCGAGCCCGCGATGCCCGGGGGCGAGGTCTTGATCGACATGGATGGCGAGACGCCGGGGCGGCTTCCGCTCACCGCGCGCGTCGCGCCCGGCGCGCTGCGCATCCGGGCGTAGGGAACGTACGGGTCAGCTTCCCTCGCTGGGCGCGGCGGGGGCGAGACGCGCCGGCGGATCCGGCGGCGCCACGGACTCCAGCGTGCCCGCCCGGCGCATGGTGCGCCAGAACAGGGCGATGCCGAGGCCTAGCAGGCCGAAACACGCCCACTGCGCGGGCGTGAGCCCGGCGTAGCGCTCGTCCGGGATCTGCACGTCGCGGGCGCGCAGGAAGTCGAGGGCGAAGCGCGTTGGTGCGTACGCGATGGACATGATCGCTAGATAGAACCCCCACGGGCGGGGCTTGCGCCGCAGCACCAGGAACGCAATCGCGAGCGGGATCGTCAAGAGCATCTCGTACAGGCCGAGATCCAGGCGCCCGCCGTCCGGATACTGCACGGCGAACCAGGCGGCGCTGTGGATACCGGGGTGGTCGTGGGCGGTGGCGCAGCCGGCGCGCCCGAACACCCAGGCCAACGGGAACGCGCTCGCGACCACGTCCGAGTACGGGAGGATCGCGACCTTGTGGCGCCATTTCCACAGCAGGACACCGCACAACGCACCCACGAACCCGCCGAAGCTCGACAGGCCATCCCACAGCCGCAGCAGCGAAAGCGGATCCTGCAGCGCCCGGCCCGGGTAGTAGAAGAGCGTGTCCAGCACGTGCCCACCGATGAAGCCGCCGCCCACAGCCCAGAAGATGAAGGACGTGAGCGCTCGCTCGTCGAGGCCGACCCGCTTGCCCTGACGCACGGCCAGGTACGCGCCCAGATACACGCCGATCGCCACGAGCGTGCCGAAAGGCTTGATGGAGAACGGCGCCGGCGGAAATCCGCCGCCGAACCAGTCGCGCGGGATCAACACCAGCTCGGGGATCTGGATGTAGGGGATGAGCGGCTCGAACGCCATGGGATCGCGCACCGGTGACTACCGCGTCCGGCGCCGCATTTCATCCCCCAGCAGCCGAATAGCTCCCGGCATTCCCGGATCACTCGCCGATCGACGGCGCCGGCTCGACGACGACGCGGTCCTCCTCGCCCGAGCCGGTCGCCGCGATCATCGACAGCCGCACGCCGTCGCATTGCCGGGACACGACGACCGGGGCCACCGCCTCGTGCGCGCAGCGCGCCGCGGGCATCGCCGGCTCGGCAGCGGCGCGCACGAGATCCGCGGCGCGCCCCATGGCCTCCGCCCGGGCGCCGGGATCCGTCTCCGAGGCCGGACGGAGCTCGAGGGCCTCGCCGATCCGGCTGAACAACTCCGGCCCGGTGAGCATCGCCGCCGAGACGTTGCCGTTCTTCAGCAGCACCGCGACGTCGAAGATCGCCTCTCGCGACGAGAGCCGACCCGGCTCGGGGATCTCGTAGACCAAGCTCACGGTCTTGGCGCAGCGCTCGCGCACGCAGCGGGCGAACGGCTTCACCTCGCGGAAGTCGTGGAGGAAGGCGCCGCTCAGCTCCGACGTCCGCTCCCCGAAGCTCCGGATCGCCGCCAGCTGTCCCACCCATTGCGTGACTTGCAGCACCAGCTCCTTCCGCATCTTCTCGGCGTCGGCCAGGTTCTGCTCCACGGCCAGCGCGTCGCCAACGACCTCGTGCTCGTGCTGGCGGCGAATCCGCTGCGTCGCCTCGATCTCCGCGATGCGCGTCCTGACCTCCGCCGCGTGCGGGCCGCGCGGCAGCGTGTCGAGATACAAACGCAGCCGACCCAGGTTGTCGCCCGCATGCTCGTAGTAGTCGTTCTCCGCGCCGACGAACCACGCGCGTACCTCGTCGCGGAAGCGGCCGGACGGCTCCGTCTCGATGTAGCGGAACGCCGCGCGCAGCCGCTGCTCGCGCGTCGTGGCGGTACGGATGCTGCGGTAGCGCGTGTAGTCCCCGACGTCCGTCGTCATGCGCGCGGTCGCCGAACAACCGATCGCCACGAGCGCGATGCCGAGCGCGGCCGCGCGCCTCATCGCGCCTGCTCCGGTGGACAGAAATTGCACTCGGACGGTGTCGTCGGCGCCGTGTCGTCGACGTAGGCGGCATAGTCGCCGCAGGACGCGACACGCAGCGCGCGCAGACACACCTCGCCGTCGTGCACGAGCGGGTAGCAGTACTTGGGGAACGCGAGCGGGACGCCCACCGACTTGTCGCACGCCTGGTTGCACGCCTGGGTGACCAGCCCGCACTCGTTGCAGCGGTCGCAGTCGATCTGCTTCTTGGTCGCGAAGAACGTGCCGGGATCGAGGTCCTGCGCCTGCTGACCACAGCCGCCGACGTCGCCCGGGACCGGCGCCATGCAGAACAGCGTCGCGGCCAGCGCGAGCGCGATGCGCGCGCCGGTACCGATCGGGCGGATCGCTCTCATGGCAGCACCTCGTAGTCGACGAGCACGCCGAGCTGGAGCGATACCACCGGGATGGTCGTCACCGAACGAGCCTCGGTCGCAGCGCCGTAGAACAGGCTGCCGACGAGCTCCGCCGTGACGCCCAACCCCGCCGTCACCAGGAACCCGCCTCCGACGCCCAGCTCCGCGCCAGGCCCGAAGTCCGGCTCGAGCACCAACGGAATGCCGGCCCGGGCGTAGCCGAGCCAGCGCGGTGAGAAGCGGTACAGCGCCAGATAGGCCGGCGTCACCACTTCCTGCGGCACGCCCGACAGCGCGATCGACGCGTGCAGCGCCGCGCCCTGCTGGAACCCGTCCGGCTCGCCGAACGCCACCGCCGCCGACACGTCGGCGTAGGGCGCGGTCAGCGACAGCGACTCCGCGTTCGATCCGAGCACGGTCGCCAGCCGATACGGATTGTTGAAGCGGAGGCCGCGCCCGTACGCGAGCGCGCCCAGGAAGTGCGCGTAGGCGCCGCGATCGACGAGAGGCTGCTCGTGGACCTCGAGATCGGCGGGAGAGTCTGCCGGTCCGGCGCGGGCCACGGGCGGTCCGCGACGCTCTTGCCCCGCCGCCGGCCGCGCCGGCACAAACACCAGCACCCAACCAAGAAGCAACGTCCCGATGCGCACCCCCGCGCGGCGGGCGGCGTCGGAGAAGTCGCACGCGCTCTCCCCTGCCCTGCGCGCGGGTGCGCTCTGCCCAACCATCCCCGGGTTCTCGCGCGACGAGCGAGTCGTGCGTGCGATCAGCTCCGGCACGCGCGCTCGACGTCGTCGACGAGCTTGGGGATCGCTTCACTGAGCACGCTGTGCCCCTCGGGGGCGACCAGCACGTCGTCCTCGATGCGGACGCCGATGCCGCGGTACCGCTCGGGGACGTCGGCGGTCTGGCTGATGTAGATGCCGGGCTCCACGGTGATCACCATGCCGGGCTCGAGCGGACGCGGCTTGCCGTCGAGGAAGTACGTGCCGACATCGTGCACGTCCATGCCCAGGTAATGGCTGGTCTTGTGCATGAAGTACGGCTTGTACAGCTGCTCCTCGATCACCTTGTCGACGGGGCCGGCGAGCACACCGAGACGCACGAGCCCGGCGGCGATCGCGTGGACGCTCTTCGTGTGGATCTCGTCGAGCGTGGCGCCGGGACGTGTCGCGGCGATGCTCGCGAGCTGCGCCTCCAGCACCGTCTCGTAGATCTCGCGCTGCTCCTTGGTGAACGTGCCGCCGACCGGGAACGTGCGGGTGATGTCCGACGCGTAGTAGTCGAGCTCGCACCCGGCATCGATCAGCAGCAAATCGCCTTCCTGCATGCGCCGGTTGTTGCGCCGGTAGTGGAGGACCGTCGCGTTCGGGCCGGATCCGACGATCGGCGAGTACGCATGGCGCTCCGCACCACGCTGAGCGAACGCTTCGCGCAGGACCGCTTCGACCTCGTACTCGAACATGTCGGGCTTCGCCGCCGCCATCGCCTGCGTGTGGCCCTCGGCCGTAATGGCGAGGGCGCTTCGCATCGTGTCGAGCTCGTCGCGTGACTTGTGGAGGCGCATCTCGTGCAGCACGCCCGCCGGCTCGACGATCCGCGTCGGCCACGACACGCCGAGCTTGGCCCGGGCACGAACCCGATCGAGCGCAGCGAGCACCTTCTCGTCGAAGCGACGATCGAGACCGATCCGGTAGTGGAGCGCAGGCACGTTCTCGATCAAGACCGGCAGCTTCTCGGCCAGCTCCGCGATGGGGTGCGCGATGTCCGCGCCGAAGCTGCCGACCGCACCCTCGACGCCGGCGCGCGCGCCGTCCCAGACCTCGCGCTCGGGGTCGCGCGGGCGCACGAACAAGGTGAAATGCGGCTCGCGCACGCTGTTCAGGACCAGCACGCTCTCCGGCTCGTCGAAGCCGGTGAGGTAGAACACATCCGAGTCCTGCCGGTAGTCGTGCTCGACGTCGTTGTTCCGGATCGCGACCGGCGCCGCCGGAAGCACCATCACACCGGGATGGATCGCCTCGAGCACCCGCTTGCGGCGTGCCTGATAATCGGTTGCCATGCGGATCCCATGATACCGCGACGTGGCGCCATCCACCAAAGGGCCATCGCAGCGGCCCATCACGAGTGCAGGCGCCAGACCTCGAGGGCGGTTTTTCCGCGCCCCCGCGTCACGCGCGCCTCGACGCGGTAGTCGTCGTCTTCCGGGCTGCAGAATGCGCCGCCGGGCTCGAGCACGATCCAGCGTCGATCGGCGGCGCTGGACGCGACGAGCCGGCCGGCGTGATCGACGACCGACACCTCGAGCGCCTGCACGCCTGCGTCGCCGACGACGAACACACGGTAGCACTCGCCCTGCTTGACGCCGAAGCTCGCCCCGGCGACGCGGCGCATGCCGTTGGACGGCCCGCACATCAAGCCGAGGCGCAGTACGTCGAGCGCGGGCGTGCCCCGTGGCTCGAAGCCCGTGTAGCAGCGCACCCAGTTGCCGTCGCGGAAGACGTCGCTGGTGGCGTCCCCGACCACGCGGGCGGCGCGCGGTGCGGCTGGCGCCGGGGCGACCGCGGAGGGTGGCACCGTCGCCGTCGGCCGTGCGGACGCGGTCGGCGGCGGCGCCGGCGCATCGTCCGGCGCCGGGCGCTTGCAGGCGACGGCCGTCATGCCGATCACGCACGCCGTAGCGGCCCGGAACCTCACCCGCGAAGCCACGGAAGGTCCCATGCCGCGAACTGCGCCAGCTTGTAAAGAGCGGGGGTTTGACTGACGCGGTGCGCCAGGGTACGTCCGGGGCGTGACGAGCGACTCGGTACCGCCAAGCGAGCGCGAGGACCGCGACGCGCGGCGACGTCTGGAACGCATCCTGCCCGAGCTGATCAAGCGCGTGCTCGAGGTGGGCTACGACAAGATCACGGAGGGACCGGAGAACGTCCGGCACTTCGTCAGCGAGATGAAGCTGCCGAAGGACGTCCTCGCGCTGATCCTCACACAGATCGACGAGACCAAGTCGGGGCTGTATCGCGTCGTGGCCAAGGAGATCCGGGATTTCCTCGACCACACGAACCTCGCCGACGAGGTCTCCAAGGCGCTCACCACCTTGTCGTTCGAGATCAAGACCGAGGTCCGCTTCATTCCGAACGACGCGCGCGGCGGCGTGCCGCGTCCAGACGTGCGCGCGAAGGTCCGCGTCAAGAAGGATCGGGACTCCCGCCCGGATCCCGAGGAGCCCCCGCAGCAGGAGGACGAGAAGTGAAAGCGATCGGTGCCGGTAGCGAGATCGACGCGTGGTGCACGAAGTGCCGTCTCGACCTCGGCCATCGCATCGTGGCCATGGTGGGGCCGCGTCCAGCACGCGTGCTTTGCATGACCTGCGGCAGCGAACACCGCTATCTCGCTCCCAAGTCGGGCAACGGCGCCGCCGCTGACAAGCCGAAGAAGGCGGCTGCGCGCTCGCGCGCCGCGCCCAAGCCGACCCAGCGCGCGCTCGCCGAACAGGAGCGCGTCCGCACCTGGGAGTCGCACATCGCCGGCAAACCGGCGGACGCCTTCGTGCGCTACTCGATGGACCGGACGTTCAGTCCCGGACAGCTATTGCTGCACAAGAAGTTCGGCGAGGGCTACATCGTCGACGTGCTCGAGGACGGCAAGGTCGACGTGATGTTCCGGGACGGCTCGCGCACCCTCGCCCACGGGCAAGGGAGCTGAAGCCGCTCGCCGTCGTTCCGGCGCTGCTCGCGCTCGCGCTGGCGGGCGCGCCCGCCGCTGCGCGCGAGGCGCGCATCGCGCCGGCGGCCGACGGAAGCCTGGCGGCGTGGCTGCTCGCCGGCCCGATCACCGGCGACGCGGTCGCGAAGCTCGACCCGGCCACGCTCGCCCCGCGCGACGGCGCTCGCGTCGTGGATCAGGCGTGGGCGCCGCACTGGCGCGTCGTGGACGACGCCGAGGGCGCGCTCGATCTCGCGAAGACGCTGGGCACGGGGTCGAATGCGGGCCCGTGGTCGCTGCTTGGCTCGGTGCTGCGTGCGACCCGCGATGTTCGCGGTTGGCTCCTGTTGTCGGCGGACGGCGGCGCGACCGTGTACCTGGACGGCAAGTCGATCTGGAGCCGGGACATCGAGCGCCTGCGAGGACGCTCGTTGGACGCGATCCCGTTCGCGATCGCGGCCGGCGATCACAAGCTCGTGATCGCGCTGCACCACCGGGGCGGGTACTGGGCCGTCCGTGCGCGCGTCGTCGATCGGCGCGACCTGCTGGCGCCGGCGGGTGTGTCGATGTCGCTGCCCGGCACCGACGACGCCGACCGCGACCGCCTGGCGCGCGAGCTCCTCCACGTACAGCTGCGAACCGGGCTCACCGCCGACGGCTACGCGCCGCGACTCGCCCTCTCCTATCCCGGCGGCGCGCCGCTCGATCTGCCGCTCGACGTCGGCGTCGAGCTGACGTTGCCCGGGCGCCGTGCGATCGCGCTCCGGCTCGGCGCGGTGCCGGTCGGCGCGCGGGGCGCGCACCGGCTCGAAGCCGAGCTGCCGCCGCTACCGCTCGACAAGCCCGACGAATCGACGCGACCTGGCCGCGCCGCGCTGCACATCGCCGTGGGCGACGCGAAGACGACGCGCACGCTGGTGTTCGACGCGCGCGCGCCGGCGGCGATCCAGCACGCCGAGCGGCTGCGGCGCGCGCTGCCCGACGGGCACTGGCTCGACCCCGATGCGATCCGCGCCACCATCGCCCAGCGCGTGGCGCGGCTCGAGCGCCTCGGCGCGACGCGCCATCCGACGGAGCGCGCGCTCGCTCGCGGCGTCGAGCAACTTGAAGCGCTGCTCACACAGCTGGAGCACGGCGAGGATCCGCTGACCTCGCCCGGCGTGCTCGATCTGGCACTACGATCGGACATCGACGGCGAGCCGCAGCGCGTGCGCCTGCACGTCCCCGCCGGTTTCAAGGCCAGCGACAAGCGACGCTACCCGCTGGTCGTCGCCTTGCACGGCCTGAACGGCGATCCCACCGGCGTGATGAACGCGTTCCTGGACACCCGCGCCACGGGCCCGAGGAGCGGCGTCGACGGCTTCGTGATCGCGCCAAACGCCCACGGCAACGCGTTCTACCGGGGCCCCGGCGAACACGCGGTCATGCGCGCCCTCGACTGGGCGCTCCGCACCTACCCCATCGACCCGCTGCGCGTGTCCATCACGGGCGTGTCCATGGGCGGCACCGGAGCCGCCGGGCTCGCGTTCCTGTACGCCGACAGGTTCGCCGCGGCGGCGCCGCTCTGCGGCTACCAGAGCTATTTCACGCGCCGCGACACGTCGAATCGCCCGCTCCGGCCCTGGGAGAAGGACCGCATGGCGCACTGGTCGCCGACGAGCTGGGCGGACAACGGCCGCAACCTGCCGCTCTACCTCGCGCAGGGCACCAAGGACTGGCCGCTGACCAACGGCAAGGTCCTGGTGGAGCGCTACAAGCAGCTCGGCTACCGCATCACCGACGAGTGGCCCGACATCGGTCACCACGTGTGGGACATCGTCTGGAAGGACGCGAAGATGTGGCCGTGGCTCACGCGCTTCCGGCGCGATCCGTCGCCGCGGCACGTGACGCTGGCCAGCGATCAACTGCGCTACGCGCGCCAGTCGTGGCTCGCGATCACGGCGCTGGCGCGCCCCGGGCACATGGGGCGCGTGGACGCGGTCATCGCCAAGGACGGCAAGCTCACACTCGCGACCGGGTCCGTGGAAGGTGTGTCGGTGGATCGCGCGCTGGCGGGCCTGGACGCGAGCGCGCCGGTCGACGTCGCGATCGACGGCGCGACGATCGGTTTCGCCGGCGGCGCCGCTATCGAGCTCCACCGCGACGGCGACACGTGGAAGCCGGGAACCGCACCCCACCCGGCCGGCGGCAAGCGGGCCGGCGTCGAAGGGCCGATCCGCGACGCCTTCCTGGGTCCCGTCGCGTTCGTGTATGGCACGCTCGATCCGGGCACGATGCGCGCGAACCGGGAGGTCGCCGAAGCGTTCGCCCACCGTCGCCCGGGCATGGACGTCCACTACACGGTCGTGTCCGATCGCGAGCTCGACCCGTCGCTTGCCGCGACGCATTCGCTGTTCGTCGTGGGAACCGCGCGCGACAACCTGGTGTTGCGCGCGCTCGACCCCGATCTTCCGGTGCATGCCGACGCCACGACGCTCTCGCTCGGCACGCACCGGTACACGGGCGACGGCGTGGGAGCGATCGCCGTGTTCCCGAACCCGCGCCACCCGGATCGCTACGTGATCGCCATCGAGGCGACGGGCGTGCGCGGGATCTGGCGCGCGCTGTCGTTGCCCGAGCTCTTGCCCGACTTCGTGGTGTACGACGACCGGCTCGCGGGTGCCGCGGCGCAGCAGGTCCTCGGCGCCCACGCGAGCGTCCTCGCCGCCGGCTTCCTCAACGACGATTGGTCTGTCCCGGCGGACGTTGCCGACCCGGACGCGGCGGCCGCGCCTTGACGCCGGCGCGCCGCGGCGCCGCCCCGGTCGCCTGCCGCACCGGACCGGGAACAGCCCCAGGCGCATGCACGCGCTTCGGCACGCCGAACACACGCTTGAGCTCGACCAGCTCCTCCGCCGAGAGGTGTCGCCACTGGCCGGGACGCAGCCCCTCCGCCGTGATGCCGGCGTAAGCGAGCCGCGCCAGACGCATCACCGTCTTGCCCGTCGCTTCGCCGAGGCGCCGCACCTGGCGATTGCGGCCTTCCTTGATGGTGATCTCGAGCCAGGTCTTGCCGGCCTCGTGACGGAGCTTGCGCACCGCCGCGGGCTGCGTCGGCCGACCGTCGATCACGATGCTCTGGCGCCAGCGCTCCACACCCTGCTCGTCGAGCTCGCCGGGCACCTTCACCACGTACACCTTGGGCACGGCGCGCTTCGGGTGCATCAGCCCGTCGGCGAAATCGCCGTCGTTGGTGAGCAGCAGCACGCCGCTGGTGTGGAAGTCGAGTCGCCCGACCGGCACCGCGCGCACGCCGAGCCCGCGCACGTAGTCCGCGACCGTCGGGCGTCCCTCCGGGTCGCGCATGGTGCACATCACGTTCTTCGGCTTGTGCAGGACGAGATACACCAGCGGCTCGGCGACAATCCGCTTGCCGTCGACCTCGATGCGGTCGAGCCGGGCGTCCGCCTTGGTACCCGGCTCGCTGACCACCCGGCCGCCGACCTTCACCCGCCCGGCCGCGATCAGCTCCTCGGCGTGACGCCGTGAAGCGACGCCGGCGCGGGCGAGGATCTTCTGGAGACGCTCTTGGCTCATGTGCTGGTTTGTCGTTCCGGCGCGGTATCCCCCGGGGCGCCCCGTGCGGGTCCGATCCAGTTCGGCGCGTTCGTTTCTGCTACCTCATCCCACATGCGCCGAGTCGACAAGCCGTGGGGGCACGAGCTGATCTGGGCCCAGACCGACCGCTACGTGGCCAAGGTGCTCTTCATCAAGAAGGGCCACAAGCTGAGCCGTCAGTACCACAAGGTCAAGGACGAGACGCTGTTCGTGGAAGCCGGCGAAATGGACCTCGAGGTGGGGGCCGACGACGAGCGGCGGATGCTGCGCATGCGCCCGGGCGATACGTTCCACGTCGTGCCCGGGACAATCCACCGGATGATCGCCGCCGAGGACGTGCGGGTCTTCGAGGCGTCGACGCCCGAGCTCGACGACGTGGTGCGGCTCGAAGACGACTACGGCCGCCAGGGCACCAGCAAGGCGTGATCCGGGAGTCCGTCGGCGCTTCGGCGGCTACTTCGCCTTCGGCGCGGCCGCGTCCGCCGACGCGGGTTCGGCGGCACCGCCGTCGGCCGCCTTCTCGCGCTCGGCCTTCTCCTCGTCCGCGGCCTCTTTCTTCTCCTGCTCGTGCATCGCGATGAGATCGCAATCCCAGCGGTCGACGTGGCCGTCGTGGTCGAGGTCGATGCCCATGCGCTCGAGCCCGTCGTCGCCGTAGATTTCCCAGACGTCGGGCTTGCCGTCGAAGTTGGTGTCGCGCTGGACCCGGCTCAGCTTGCCGTGCACCATGAAACGGATCTCGTCCGGGCGCCCGTCGTGGTTCGTGTCAATCTCGACCTTCGAGATGTGCCCGTTCGAGAACGTCGTCCAAGTGTCAATCTTGCCGTCGAAGTCCGCGTCGGCGAGCTCGTGCGCCGGTTCGCCCTTCGCGTCGTAGGTGCGCACGACGTCCTTCTGACCGTCGAGGTTGGTGTCGACCTCGCGGCAGGCGATGACGCGGCGGCGGTCCTCGCCCGTGCCAATGATGGCATAGACGCGCCGGATGTTCGGCGTGATGGCGCCCGGGCCGGTGGTCTCCTGCACCTCGCGGTCCGCACGCCCCTTGTAGTCGCAGTGCGAGCTGTCGTTCGCGTTCGCCGACGCGACGATGCTGCCGGTGCGGGTCGGGGCCTTCGGACCGGGGTTCGAGTCTCCGCCACAGGCGTAGGTGGCGACGCTGGCCGCTGCCAGGAGCACGCCGAACACGACCCAATCACGCGAGCGCATCACTTGTCGCCTTTCTTGTCGTCCGCGGCGGGAGCCGCGGCGCCCGAATCGGACGGCTTGTTCGACACCTCCGTGGGCAGCGAGCCGGGCCGCGAGAAGTCCGGACTGGTCGGCTCCTTCGGTCCGTTGCGCTCGGGCGGCACGTAGCCGGTGTCCTTGCACACGTCGACGGTGCCGGCGGGATCGGGATGCCCGTCGCCATCGATGTCCGAGTGGATCATCGGGCAGCCCGGCTTGTTGCTCGGTGGGTACTCCCACCACTGGTCGATCACGCCGTCGCCGTCCGCGTCGCGCTCGGCGCGCGCGAGCTTGCCGCCCTGGTAGTACTGCCAGGTGTCGAGCCGGCCCGCGAGCGTGGTGGCACGGTCCTTCTCCGCGAGCACCCCGCCCTTGTACGTCGAAATCTCGTCGATGCGGCCGTCGCGGTCGTAGTCGGACTCGCGCCTGCGGATCTGGCCGGCCGCGTCGCGATACGACCACGTGTCAATCTGGCCATCGAAGTTGAGATCGACGGCGCGGCACACTTCCTTGCCGCCGCTCTTGACGATGTAGATGTCCGGCCTGCCGTCGCCGTTCGCGTCAATCTTCTCGGTGGAGGGAGACTTGATGTCGCACTCCTCGTGGGTGACGCGCGTATCGCGCTTCGTCACCTGTCCCTGGGCGGATTTGGCGTCCGTGCTCACGGATGCACTACACCCCGACTGGAACGACAGCCCAACAAGTCCAAGGACGAGTCCAGCGAGCAGGTCTGGGCACCTGCGGAGGGTGGGTTTCTTCATTGTGTCCCTCTCAGCACCGCGAAGTAAGCCATCAGGGGTCCCGTCGGTCGAGGCCCCTCCGCTCGGCCGCGCGCTCCGCGCGGCAGCGCCCATCCTAGGCGGGCCGCCGGGGCCTTGACAAGGCCATGGGCGGTCCGGTCCAGCGCGCCGATTCCGGCCGCTGCCGGCGCCGGATCCCGAACCGCTGGCCGGAGCTATCAGCCCGAATTTACTCATGAAAAATATCTCGCTTCAGCTCGTCCGCGATTGACACCACACGTATGGGAATCTATTGTAACGGCTGGCAGGTCAGCTCCGGACGAGAATGCGATGTCACGAAAGAAGATCTCGACCACGGTCTACATCACGCCGGAGCAGAACGAGCGGCTTCATCTGCTGCACAACCGCACGAAGGTGCCGGTTGCCGTGTACATCCGCGAGGGCATCGACCTGGTGTTGAAACGCTACGAGCACGCTTTGCCAGGACAGATGAGCCTGACCGACGCTCAGCAGCGAAGCAACAAGAAGGCGTAGCCGGCGCGCGATCGCTGGTCGCTGCTCGCCCCGCGCGCTAGAGAGGGCGCCCCGGCTCGGTTGGCGGCGTCCTGTCGGCTGCCGGCGCTCCGTCCCGTTCTCGCGTCCATGCCCACCGACCCGACCACAATCCGCAACTTCTCGATCATCGCCCACGTCGACCACGGCAAGAGCACGCTCGCCGACCGGATCCTCGACCACACGGGCGCGATCACGACTCGCGAGAAGGTCGCGCAGTTCCTCGACAAGATGGATCTGGAGCGCGAGCGCGGCATCACCATCAAGGCGCAGACGGTACGCGTCCGCTACAAGGCCGCCGACGGCAAGGACTACCAGCTCCAGCTCATCGACACGCCCGGCCATGTCGACTTCAGCTACGAAGTGAGCCGCAGCCTGGCGGCGTGCGAAGGCGCGTTGCTCGTTGTCGACGCGACGCAAGGCGTCCAGGCCCAGACGGTCGCGAACGTGTACCTCGCGCTGGACAACGACCTCGAGATCATCCCGGTCTTGAACAAGGTCGACCTGCCCTCGGCGGACGTGGACCGCACGGCGGAGATGATCGAGGAGGTCATCGGCCTCGACTGCAGCGGCGCCGTGCTGGCGAGCGCCAAGACAGGCCAGGGCGTCGGCGACATCCTCGAGGCCATCGTCACGCGCGTCCCGCCACCCAAGGGCACCCCGGACGCGCCGCTCCGCGCCCTGATCTTCGACAGCTGGTACGACAGCTACCGCGGCGCCGTGGTGATGGTGCGGGTCATGGAGGGGACGCTCAAGAAGGGCGACAAGATCCTGTTCATGGTGACCGGCCGCGCGTACGAGGTGACGGCGCTGGGCTGTTTCGGACCGCATCCGGTCGCGTTGACCGAGCTCGGGCCGGGCGAAGTCGGGTTCATCGCCGCGAACATCAAGAGCGTCGAGGACACGAAGATCGGCGACACCGTCACGCTCGCGAGCCGCCCCGCCCAGACCCCCTTGCCGGGCTTCAAGGAAGTGAAGCCGATGGTGTTCGCAGGCGTGTTCCCGACCGACTCGGCACAGTACGAGGACCTCAGGGACGCGCTCAGCAAGCTACATCTCAACGACTCCTCGTTCCAGTTCGAGCCCGATACGTCGGAGGCGCTGGGCTTCGGGTTCCGCTGCGGCTTCCTGGGCCTGTTGCACATGGAGATCATCCAGGAGCGGCTCGAGCGCGAGTACAGCCTGGAGCTCATCACGACGGCGCCGAGCGTCGTGTACCGGGCCTACACCCGGGACGGAGAGATGGTGCTCGTCGACAATCCCTCGAAGATGCCGGCGGTCGGCGAGATCGAGCACCTCGAGGAGCCGATCATCAAGGTCACGATCCACGTCCCGACGGAGTACGTCGGCGCCGTCGTACCGTTGTGCGAGGAGCGGCGCGGGATCCAGCTGGGCATCCAGTTCGGCACGAAGACCCACGTCGTCGTCACGTACGAGCTGCCCTTGGCCGAGGTGATCCTGGATTTCCACGACAAGTTGAAGAGCGTCTCGCGTGGCTACGCCAGCATGGACTACGAGCTCATCGGGTACCGGCAGGACACGCTGGTCAAGCTCGACATCCTGCTCAACGGCGAAGCGCTCGATGCGCTCAGCGTGATCGTGCACCGTGATACCGCCTACCCTCGCGGCCGGGCCCTGGCCGCAAAGCTCAAGGAGCTCGTCCCGCGCCAACAATACGAGGTGGCGATCCAGGCCGCGATCGGCTCCAAGGTCATCGCGCGCGAGACCGTGCGCGCGATGCGCAAGGACGTGACGGCGAAGTGCTACGGCGGCGACATCAGCCGCAAGCGCAAGCTGCTGGAGAAGCAGAAGGAAGGCAAGAAACGCATGAAGCAGGTCGGCAGCGTCGACGTGCCCCAGGATGCGTTCCTCGCGATCCTGAAGCTCGAGTAGGGTCGAATCCGCTTGCAGCCGGCACCGAAGCCGGTATGCCGATGCCATGCGTACAGAGCAGCTGGCCAAGCTGAACGCGGCCGCCCCCGAATGGGGAGCGATCGAGCACGTTGCGACCGTCCCGTTCGGCGCAGCGCTGCGGATCGAACACTTTCGTCTGGCGAACGGCCTCTCGATCCTGTTGTGCGAGGATCACTCGGCGCCGGTGGTCGCGTACCACACGTGGTACCGCGTCGGGTCGCGCCACGAACACGAGGGCAAGACCGGGCTCGCACATCTGTTCGAGCACCTCATGTTCAGGGAAACGGAGCGGCTTCCGGAGGGCGAGTTCGACCGCAAGCTGGAGGAGGCCGGCGCCGAGAGCAACGCGGCAACGTGGCTCGACTGGACGCACTACAACATCGCCATCCCCAAGCAGCAGCTCGGTCTCGTGATCGAGCTCGAGGCCGAGCGCATGTCGCACCTGGTGCTGAAGCAGCCACAGGTCAGCGCCGAGAAGGACGTCGTGGCGAACGAGCGCCGCTACCGGGTGGACGACGACGTGGAGAGCGCGGCGAGCGAGCGGCTGTGGGCCACGGCGTTCCAGCACCACGCCTACCGCTGGCCGACGATCGGGTGGATGCAAGACATCGAAGGCTTCACCACCGAGGACTGCGAGGCGTTCTACCGGACGTACTACGCCCCCAACAACGCGACGGTCGTCGTGGTCGGGGACGTGACGGCGGCGACGCTGCTCGGACGTATCTCGCAGGCCTACGGCCGCCTCGAGGCGTCGAGCCTGCCGATCGAAGACGCCGTGCCGGAGCCGCCGCAGACAGGGGAGCGTCGGATCGAGATCGAGAAGCCGACGACAACCGAGAAGCTCTTGATCGGCTACCACAGCCCGGCGATGGGCGATTTCGACTACCCGGCGATGTCGCTGCTCGGCGAGATCTTGCTCGGCGGACGCGCCAGCCGCCTCCACCAGCGCTTGATCCAGCAGCTGGAGATCGCCAGTGATGCGCGGATCTTCGTCGGTCCGTTCCGGGATCCGGGACTGACGGAGCTGTTCGTCTCTGCCCGCGAGGGCCACACCGCCGAAGAGCTGCTCACTGTCGTCGACGAGGAGCTGTCAAGGGTGCGCGACGAACCGATCGCGGACGAGGAGATCCAGCGCGCGCAGGCGCGCATGGAACTCGGGCTGCTCTCCAGCCTGGAGACGGCGGACGGCAAGGCATCGACGATTGGCTTCTACGACACGGTGATCGGACGCCCCGGCGCAGCCTTCGAGCGTCTGGACGCGATGCGGAGTGTGGACGCGAGCGACCTCAGACGCGCGGCGCGGCGATACCTGGTACCGGAACAACGCAGCGTGGTCGTGGTGCGCGCACAGATCGCACGCAACGAGGAGGCGGCCCAGTGACGGCATCCGCACCCATCCAGCCCTCCGTCGAAGCACCGGTGCTGGTCGAAACCAGTCGTGCCCTGCCCCTGGTCGCGATCACCGTGGCGTCGCGCGCCGGCTCGCTGCTGGATCCGCCCGGCAAGGACGGCTTGACGCGATTGGTCGCGCGCCTGATGCGGCGCACCGCCGGCGGGCTCGCCCCGCAGCAGATCGACGTCCGCATCGACTCCCTGGGCGGGGCGCTCGGCATCGACTCCGCGACCAGCACGGTCTCCTTCCACGGCACCGTGATCGCGCGCTCTCTCGATCCATTCGTGGATCTGTTCTCCGACGTCCTGTGCAAGCCGGGTCTGGCGGAGGCGGAGCTCGGACGGCTCAAGCGCGAGACCCAGAGCGACATCGTGGAATCCCGCGACAACGACCGGACGCTCGCACGCCGTTGGTTCCGCCGTCGACTCTTCGACGGCCATCCATACGGCCGCTCGGCGACCGGGACAATCCCGTCGCTCGAGGCCGTCGACATCACCGACGTCCGCGACCACTACCGGCGGCTGTTTGGACACAATCAGCTCGTGTTCGCTTTCGCCGGAGACGTCGATCGCGAGCAGGCCGAGCGCATCGCGTCGCGTCTGTCGGCGTCGCTGGGGCGTACCGACGTGCCCGCGGACGCCGCACCGGAGCCGAACGGCCCGAAAGGTCGGCACTTGATCTTCGTCGACAAGCCGGAGCGCACGCAGACGCAGATCCTGATCGGCGGCCTCGGCACGCATCCGCGCGATCCGGACCACATCGCACTCCACGTCGCGAACACGATCTTCGGCGGCACCTTCACCGCACGCCTGACGCAGGAGGTCCGTGCCAAGCGCGGCTGGTCGTACGGCGCGTACTCGAGCTTGCCGTACGATCGCCACCGGCAGGCGTTCAGCATGTGGACGTTCCCGAAGGCGGAGGACGCCGCCCCGTGCATCAAGCTCGAGCTGGAGATGCTGCACAAGTGGCGCGAGCGCGGCGTGACGAAGAAGGAGCTCTCGTGGGCGAAGCGCTACCTGGTGCGCTCCCACGCGTTCGCCGTGGACACGGCCTCCAAGCGCGTGTCGCTCGCCCTGGACGAGGAGATCTACAACCTGCCCGCCGGCTACCACTCGGAGTACACGGAGCACGTGAAGGCGGTGACGCTCGAGCAAGCGAACGAAGCCGTGCAAACGCGCATCTCCGAGCGGGACCTGCTGATCGCCGTGGTCGGCACCGAGAGACAGATCGGGCAAGCGGTGCGCGACGCCGTCGGAGAGCTCGACTACGCCGAGGTCGTGCCCTTCGACGCCGATTGAAGGGGATGCCGGTCCGGCGCGGAAGCGGCGTCAGATTCCAGCCGAACAGGCCAAACTGCAGGCCGATGGTCCGGTATTTCTGGTCGAGGTTGCCCGCGTTGTCCTTGTAGGAGCCGAAGAGGTCGATGTCGAAGGTTGGCCCGACTTCAAACCCGAAGTGTTCGGTGGGGATGAAGACGAACATGCCCTCGGCGGTAAGCCCGAGCCCGCTCTCGTCCTGGTTGAAGTTGGTGTAGCTGTAGCTGTGATACGTGAGCCCGCCGCGCAGCCAGAAGCCGACCGCGTCGGAGAACATCCACACGTAGCCGACGCGCGGAGAAAGCAGGAACGCGTTGGCGGAGCGGCTCTGGTTGTTGCGACCGGGATCGTCGAAGGACACGGACGCGAAGCCCAGCTCGCCGCCGAGGCTGAAGTGATCGAACAGGAAGTAGTCGAAGCCCAGGCGGGGAACGTCGTAAGGACCGGGCGCAGCCGGGCCGTTCCAGCCAAAGCCGAATCCCGTGTACGTCGTATCCTGGGTGAGCGTGCCGCCTGGAGCCCGCACCTCGTGGGAGACGTGGGTCGAGTGGACGGAGAACAGGCGGTCGGCACCGAAGACGGCGTCGCCCTTGCTGCTGAACTCCTGGGCCATGGCCGAGCCGCTGGCGAGCATCACGATCGTGCCGAGCATTGCCGAGACGAGATTCCGCATTTCACTTTCCTCCGCTGTCACACGAGCCCGAGATGAGCGACGACCGCGTCGGCCAGTGCGAGCGCCTCGGCTCTCGCACTAGCCTCGCGACCGGAAACCGTTTCGTCCTTGCCGACGTCGACGCGCAGATCGACGTAGATCTTGAGCTTCGGCTCGGTCCCGCTGGGGCGCACGAGCACTCGGCTTCCTCCTTCGAGCATCAGCGCGACGAGGCTCGTGTCCGGAAGCCAGCGCGGTCGCGCCGCCCCCCCCGAGCGGTAGTCGATCGAGCCCTCGACCTTGTGGCTGGCGAGTTCGGTCGGAATGTCGCGCCCCAGCCGATCCATCGCCGCGACGATCTCCGCCTGACCTTCGGTTCCGGGGCGCACCACGCTCTTCTGCACGCTGACCCACAAGCCGTGGCTGCGGTACAGCGCTTCCAGACGCTCGATCACGCTCTGTCCGTTCGCCCGGCAGTTCGCAGCCAGATCGGCGAACAACACCGCGGCGCTGATCCCGTCCTTGTCCCGGACGATGTGGCCGACCGAGTAGCCGAGCGCTTCTTCGTAGCCGAACACGTAGCGCACCCCGCCGGCGTGCTCGAGATCGAGGGCGGCGTTCCAGATCCACTTGAAACCCGTCAGCGTCTGGTCGAAGCGCGCGCCGTACGCTTCGGCGATGACGCCCAGCATCGGCGACGACACGATGCTGGAGATCACCAGCGGCTGGGGCAGGCGCGAGGCACGCGCGAGGACGAAATCAGCGAGCAGCAGCCCGACCTGGTTGCCGGTCAGCTGCTGCCAGCGCCGCGTCACCGTCGGGACGCACACCGCCAGGCGGTCCGCGTCCGGGTCGTTGGCGAGCACGAGATCCGCCTCTTCCTTGTCCGCCAGCGCCTTGGCAAGATCGAGCGCACCGGGCTCTTCCGGATTGGGGAAGCGCACGGTGGGGAAGTTTCCGTCCGGCTCGGCCTGCTCGGGCACGACGCGAACGCGCTGGTAGCCCGCGTGACGCAGCGCCTGCTCGGCGAAGCGCCAGCCGACGCCGTGCATGGGCGTGTAGACGATGGAAAAATCGCGATCCGCCGCGACGTCCGGGCGCGTCGCATCCAGCTCCATCAAGTAGCGGTCGAACAGCGCGTGCGGCACGAGCTCGCAGTGCTCGTGCTCGCCCTCGAGCGCGGACTCGACCCGCGGTACGTCCTTGGCGGGGCCGACCTCGGCGATGGCGGCGGCGATGCGTGCATCGGTCGGCGGGATGATCTGCGCGCCGTTGGCGGCGTACACCTTGTAGCCGTTGTACTCCGGCGGGTTGTGGCTGGCGGTGATCACGATCGCGGCGCATGCCGCGAGCTGCCGCGCGGCGTAGGCGACGATCGGCGTCGGCACCGGGGCGTCGAAGAAGCGCACCGTGAGCCCTGCGGCGAGCAGCACGCCCACTGTGTCCGTGGCCAGCTGTCGGCTCGACAAGCGCCCGTCGAAACCGACGACCACCGGCAGGCTCCTCGCGTCGAGCTCGTGGGCGATCAGGTAGTCCGCGAGCCCACGCGTGGTCCGGATCACTACAGCGCGGTTCATGCGGTTCTGGCCCGCGCCGACCACGCCGCGCAGCCCGGCCGTCCCGAACTCGAGCGGCGCGTGCATCCGCTCGCCGAGCTCGGCGGTGTCGCCTGCCTCGACGAGCTTCGACAGCTCCTCGCGCGTCGTCGGGTCCGGATCGCCGGCGATCCAGGCGCGGGCCGCCTCCACGAATGTGTCGTCCTCGCTCATCTCCCGATCAGCATACGCGACCCCGGGCGGGGCGCGCGACGGGGTAACAGGCCGGGCGTCCGGTCTAGGACGCCGGCCGCGCCGGATCAGCCAGAACCTTCACCTTGGCCAGAGCCTCGGCCAGGCTCGTGTCGTACGCGCCCGACAGGAACTGCTCGTCGCCGAGGACGCGCCGGAGGAATTCCTGGTTGGTCGTGCGCGGCCCCTTCGGCCCGACCAGCACGAGGGAGGTGCGCGCCAGCGCGGCATCGAGCCGCGCGATCGCCTCGGCGCGGTTCGCGCCGTGAGCGATCACCTTGGCGATCATCGGGTCGTAGAACTGCGTGACGTCGTTGCCCTGGACGACGCCGGTGTCGACGCGGATGCCGGGCAGATCGGCGGGCCACACCAGCTGCTCGATGTGGCCGGGCTGGGGCACGAACATCTTCGACGGATCTTCCGCGTAGACGCGCGCCTCGACGGCGTGGCCCGTGAACGTGGGCGAGCGCGCCGCCTCGGGCAAGGCCTCGCCGGCGGCGACGCGGAGCTGCAGCTCCACGAGATCGAGGCCGGTGACGCACTCGGTCACGGGGTGCTCGACCTGGAGCCGCGCGTTGACCTCGAGGAAGAACAGGTTGCCGTCGGCGTCGGCGACGAACTCAACGGTTCCCGCACCGACGTAGCCCGCGGCCTCGACCACGCGCACGGAATCGGCCCACAGCTTCCGACGCGCCACCGCGTCGAGGAACGCCGCCGGCGAGGGCGACTCTTCGATGATCTTCTGGTGCCGGCGCTGCACGCTGCACTCGCGCTCGCCGAGCGCGACCGAATTGCCGTGGGCGTCGCGGAAGATCTGCACCTCGATGTGGCGTGGCTCGCGCAGATAGCGCTCGATGTACACGCGCGCGTCGCCGAAAGCCGCCTTGCCGCGGTCGGAGCAGGTCCGGGCCGCGCGCTCGAGCGCGCCCGGCTCCTTTACGATCTGCATGCCGATGCCGCCGCCGCCGCCGGCCGCCTTGATCAAGAGCGGGAAACCGATCCGCCCGGATTCCTCGGCGAGGCGCTCGAGGTCGCCCGGATCGATCGGGCCGTCGCTGCCGGGCGGCGGCTCCACGCCGACCGAGCGCGCCACGGCGCGCGCCTTGATCTTGTCGCCGAACGCGTCGAGCGCCTCCGGGGGCGGACCGATGAACGTCGCGCCGGCCTTCGCGACAGCCTCGGCGAACTCGCGCTTCTCGCTGAGCAGCCCGTAGCCAGGGTGGACCGCGTCGGCGCCGCTCTGCTCGACCGCGGCGATCACCGACTCGATGGACAGGTAGCTGTCCTTGACCGGCGGCGGACCGACGTTGAACGCCTCGTCCGCCATCGACACGTGCGGCGCCGTGGCGTCCGCATCGGAGAACACCGCGACGGTTGCGATCCCCATGCGCTCGCAGGTGCGGAGCACCCGGCAAGCAATCTCTCCACGATTCGCGACCAGGACTTTCTTGAACACGGGAGATGATTCGCGTACGAAATATCTGGCGTCAAGAGCCTGTCGGTCCGGCGCGAAGCCGGATCGGCGCGTCGCCCGCGAGCGCCAGCTGGCCGCACGCTGCCGAGACGTCGTCGCCGCGGCGCGCGCGCACGAAGCACGACAGCCCGCGCTGCACCAGCTCGTCGCGGAACGCATCCACGCGCGCCACCGCGGCGGCCTGCAGCTCCGAGGCGTCGATGCCGTTCATGGGGATCAGGTTCACCTTCACGCGCAGGCCGAACAGCACGCTGGCGAGACGCCGCGCGTGCTCCAGCGAGTCGTTCACGCCGTCGATGAGCGTGTACTCGATGGTGATGCGCCGGCGCGCCGGCAGCGGATACGCCTTGAGCGCGCGTAGCAGGTCCGCGACCGGGTAGCGCTTGTTGATCGGCACGATGCGGTCGCGCGTGGCGTCGTCCGGCGCGTGGAGCGACACGGCCAGCCCGATCTTGCCCGCGAAGTCCGCCCCGAGCCGCGCGATGCCCGGCACGAGCCCGACGGTGCTGACGGTGATCCGGCGCGGGCTCATCCCGCCGCCCTCCGGGTGGGTGAGCAAGCGCAGGGCGCGTGCCGTCTCGTCGTAGTGGTGCAGCGGCTCGCCCATGCCCATGAACACCAGGTTCCGCAGGATCTCGTCGGGCTCGAGATAGCGGCGTGCGATCAAGACCTGCGCGACGATTTCCGCGGCCGTCAAGCCGCGCACCAGACCCGCCTGCCCGCTGGCGCAGAACACGCAGCCCATCGCGCAGCCGAACTGCGTGGAGATGCACAAGGTCACCCGCACGCGCGGTTGGGAAACCGGCTCGCCCTGCTCGTCCTCGTCCTCGTCCGCAGCCGCGGCGTCGGCGTCGTCGGGCTCGCCCGGCTTCGTCATGCGGATCAGCACGCACTCCACGCGCGCCCCGCCCTCGAGCTCGAGCACGAGCTTCTTCGTGCCGTCGGCAGCGCGGTGCACGTGGACGACCGTCGCCGGATCGCCGAGCCCCGCTTCGCCGAGGCGCTCGCGCAAGGCGAGCGGCAGGTTCGTCATCTGCATCGGATCGGTGATGCCGCGCTGGTGGATCCAGCCGAAGATCTGCGCGGCGCGATACGGCTTCTCGCCGAGCTCGCCGATGACGGCGCGCCACTCGTCCGGCAGGCGCGCGACCGGATGCAGTGCCTCGCTCGTCATGGCTCCAGGCCCTTCGCCTCGTCCCAGTAGCCGTCGAGCTCCTCGAGCCCGACGCCGCGACCGGGCTTGCCGTCCTCGCCGACGGGCCAGCCGCCGTGCTTGTCCTTCACCCGGCGCTCCACGTGGCCGAAGCGCGCCGCGAAGCGATCGCCGGTGCGCCGCAGCGCCATCTCCGCGTCGACGCCGTGGTGGCGCGCGAGGTTCACGAGCGCGAACAGCATGTCGCCGAGCTCGTGCTCGATGCGCGCCGCGTCGCCGCCGGCGATGGCCTCGTCGAGCTCGCCGAGCTCCTCCGTCACCTTGTCGCGCGAGCCGCGCCCGTCCGGCCAGTCGAAGCCCACGCGGCTGACCTTGTCGCTCATGCGCTGCGCGCGGTAGAGCGCCGGGAGCGACCGCGGCACGCCGTCGAGCAGCGGGCGATCGCGCTTCTCGTTCGCCTTGATCGTCTCCCAGTTCCGCAAGACCTCCTCGCTACCGGAGACGTCCACGTCGCCGAACACGTGCGGATGGCGGCGGACCAGCTTGTCGACGATGCCGCGCACCACGTCGTCCGGCCCGAACTTCCCCTCCGCCCGCCCGAGCTCGCCCAGGAACACGACCTGCAGCGCCAGATCGCCGAGCTCCTCCTCGAGGTGCGCGCGATCGTCGTTGTCGATGGCGTCGATGACCTCGCACGCCTCCTCGAGCACGTACTTCCGGAGCGAGCGGTAGTCCTGCTCGCGGTCCCACGGGCAACCGCCCGGCGCCAGCAGCTGCTGCATCAGCTCGACCAGCTTGGGAAACGTCTGCCCGCGCTGCTCTTCCAGCGGAAGCGGCTCGGGAATGTCGAAGGTCCGGCCCATGGTGGCCCTCGTCTAGCATTTATGGGGGATGCCGGTACGGCGCGGTATCCCGCGGACGTCGCGCCCGGCGCCCCGCGGTGCCACACGGCCGGCACCCGCGGCGCGACCCGGCGCCGGATCCCACATCGAAGAGCTTCGATATGGCAGGTGCCAGCGCGGCGGCGCCCGGATCCCGGGATTTTGCGCCGGACCGGCATCATATCGAGACTTTTCGACATGAGCCGGAGGCGGCCCCGGCGCGGGCGACCGCGCGCCGTGTCCCGGAGCTCGCACGCTCGCGCGCAGCGGCGTCGCCGCCGGCGCTGCTTCGCGCCCCGGCGCGCGCGACCTCGTGCCGCCGCTGTCGGCCCGCCGCTTCGCCGTGGGACAATCGGCGTCACCGATGCCAGCGCCGTGTCCCTGCAGCGTCCACTCTACTTGGTTCACGACTTTCCGGCGCGCGACCCCGGGGTCGTGATGCCGGGCGCGGCGACGTGGGCGGCTTCGGGGCCGCGTCGCTTGGTACGTCGATTCGAGTGAATCGACGTACTAGCCTGCACGGCCATGGACGAATCCCCCTTGCTCGTGGAGCGCGACGGCGCGGTTCGCGTGCTCGTCATGAACCGGCCCGACATGAAGAACGCGCTCGACCGCGAGCTGGTGCTGGCCCTCGGCGCCGCGCTCGGCGACGCGGCGGCCGACGAGAGCGTGCGCGCGGTCGTGCTCACCGGCGCCGGCGGCGCGTTCTGCTCCGGCGCGGATCTCAAGAGCGCCATGACCGGCGGCGACGCGGCCGATCTGCCGGCGCGCATGGACGAGTACCACGCGATGATCCGCGCCATCGTCCACGCGCCAAAGCCGTTCATCGCGGCGGTCGACGGCGCGGCGGTGGGCTTCGGCGCGGACCTCGCGCTGGCTTGCGATCTCCGCGTGCTGTCCGAGCGCGGCTACCTGCAGGAGAAGTTCGTCAAGATCGGCCTGATGCCCGACGGCGGCGGGACGTTCTGGATGCCGCGCCTGGTCGGGCTCGGACGCGCGTACGAGTTCCTGATGCTCGGCACGCGCCTGGACGCGCCGCTGTGCGCGGAGCTCGGGCTGGCCAACCGCGTCGTGCCGCCCGAGGTGCTGCGCGCGACGGCGATGGATCTAGCCGGCGAGCTCGCCAAGGGCCCTCCGCTGGCGCTCGCGCGGATCAAGCGCGTCGTGCGCGAGAACGCCACCGCGGACATCGACGCGGCGCTCGACCGCGAGAAGGCCGGACAGCTCGAGCTGCTCGCGTCGCAGGATATGCTCGAGGGCGTGACAGCGTGGGCCCAGCGACGCGAGCCCGACTTCAAGGGCAAGTAGCGCGAGCGTGCGTCAGAACAGGTAGCGCTCGCCGGAGTCGCAGAGCACGGTGACGACGTTGCCGCTGCCGAGACGCGCGGCGATCTCGCACGCGGCGTGCACGTTGGCGCCGGAAGACGGCCCGACGAGGAGCCCCTCCTCGCGCGCCAGACGCCGCGCCATGCGCTCGGCGGCGACGTCGCTGACGGCGACGACCTCGTCGATCAGCGAGCGGTCGAGGATGTCCGGCACGAAGCCGGCCCCCAGCCCCTGGATGCCGTGCATGCCCGGCGCCTTGCCGCTCAGGACCGCGCTGTTCGCGGGTTCGACGGCGACGATGCGGACCTTGTCGGTCAAGCGCGCGCGCAGCACGCGACCCACGCCGGTGAGCGTCCCGCCGGTGCCCACGCCGGCGACGAAAGCCGCGACGCTGCCATCGGTCTGCTCGATGATCTCGACGCCTGTGGTGCGCTCGTGGCTCGCGGGATTCGCCGGATTGTCGAATTGGCTCGGCATGAACGCGTTGTCGCTCTCGCCGAGCAGCTGCTGGGCCTTGGCCACGGCGCCAGACATGCCGTCCGTCGCCGGCGTGAGGACGATCTCGGCGCCGTACGCGCGCAGCACGTAGCGGCGTTCGAGGCTCATGTCCTCGGGCATCACCAGCACGCAACGATAGCCGCGAACGGCGGCGATCATCGCCAGGCTGATGCCGGTGTTGCCGCTCGTGGCCTCGACGATGACCGCGCCTTCGCGGATTACGCCCGCCGCCTCTGCGGCTTCGATCATCGCGAGCGCGGGGCGGTCCTTGACGCTGCCCGCGGGATTCACGAACTCGCACTTCGCCCATACCGTGGCCGCGCCGACCGGCGCCACGCGCACTAGCCGGACCAGTGGCGTCGCGCCCACGAGGCCCAGCGCGCCGTCCGCCACGCGCAAGCCGCCCCGCGTGTGCCGCACCGTGCTGTTGGTTGCACGCTCCGCGTCGTCGCCCATGGCCCGACTACATCACGGAGAAGCGGTGCGGTCCAACGCGAGCAGCGTCGCCGGCGCGCCCTCGACGGCGAGCGCCGCGCCCGGGTCCGCGACGTCGACGGCCGCCATCGCCAGCACCACGGGCTTGCCGACGCGGGCGCTGAACGCGCTGCTGGTGACGTGCCCGAGCTCGCCCTCGGCGCCGACTACGCTCGCCCCGACGGCCGGCGGGGTGCTCGCGTCCACGGCGAGCGCCACCACGCGGCGCTTCACCTTGCCCCGCATGTCCTGCATGCACACCACCTCCTGGCCCAGATAGCAGCCCTTGGTCCAGGACACGGCGCGGTGGTCGAGCGACGCCTCGTGCGGCTTGTCGCCGTCGTTGAAGTCACGCCCGAACTCGGGCACCGCGTGCTCGATGCGCAGGCGCTCCCAGTCGTCGCTGCCGGCGAGGACGACGTCGTCGCCGCTGGCGACCAGTGCGGCGAGCAGGTCGTCGAGCGCCGCGCGGGGCGCGACCACGGCCGCGCCGCCGAGGCCGGTCCAGTCGATGCCCGCCGCGTGTCCAGAGTGAGCCGGGGCGACGGCCGCCGCGACCGCGGACGCGCGCGGGCCGTGCAGCGTCACCCAGCCGAGCGCCGCGCTCTGGTCGGAGAGCTCCGCGTCCTCCATCACGAGGTGACGATCGAGGATCTCCGCGAGGATCGCGGCGCGCCCCGGCGAGACGCACACGAACAGCGCTTCGGGGCTCGCGACGACGTCTGTCTCCGCGATGATCTTGCCCTGCTTGGTCAAGGCCAGACCCCACGCGCCCTGGCCCGGACGGAGCGACGCGACGTCGCATGTCAACAGCCCGTTGAGCCACGCGCGCGCGTCCGGGCCGACCACGACCAGCGTGCCGTGGCGGGGCCGTTCGACGACGAGAGTGTTCATGCCGACCAGGATCTGGTACCGCCGCGGCTGGCGCGCAAGAGCCGCGCCTACTCGACGGGCACGTCCTCGCCGTCGACCGGATAGACCGCGGCTTCCTTCAGCGTCACATCCTCGACGCGTCCGTCCGCGTGCTTCACCGTCAGTGTGAGGCCGGTGGACGCGTTCGCGTTGATCTGGCTGCGCACCTCGTCCGGCTTGAGCTTGTGCACGTCCTTGCCCTGGATCCGCTGGATCTGGTCGCCGGCGCCGAGCTTGACACGCGCTGCGGGAGAGTTCGCGAGCACGCGCGTGACGTACACGTCGACCGTCCGCAGCTCGTAGTAGAGGCCGAGGCCGACCTTGCCGTGGGCCGACTCCACCTGCATCTTCACGCGCGCGCCGCTGTCGCACAACAGGTCGATCTCGCCGTCGGAGGCGGCCGCGGCGTGGATCTCCGGCACGGTCTTCACGCAGATCGGGTGGTCGGTCAGCGCGTTCGAGTCCCACAGCTCGATGCGCACGGACGCGCCACGGGGGATCACGTAGTTTGCCTTCTTCTGGTCGGGCCAGGTCGGCGTCAGGGTGTTCGACTGCACTGGCGTCTTGATGATCTCCGTGTCGTTGACGAACAGCTCGGCGAACGGATCGGGCGCGCTCCCGCCCACCGCGTCCCACTGCCGGCCGTCCCGCGTCTTCGACGGGATCTCGGCGGACTTGAACGTGACGAACAGCAGGTCCGGCGGCGGCGGCGGCGAGAGCTGCTTGCCCGACGGCGCGGAGCGGATCGGCGTGGCCACCTCGGGATAGACGGCGCCGCAGCCCGCGAGGGCGCCGACGCCGAGCGCGAACAACGCGGTGGAAGCCAAGCGGAAGGCTCCGCCGGGGCGACAGACCGGTTTCATCATCGGGCGCAGGCTACCACACCGGACGGAGCCGAGGGATGCGGCTCCGGCAGCCCGGAGCGCGCACCCCATCTCATCAGCTCAGCGGCCCCGCGGCAGGCCGTCCGGACCCCGGACCACGCCGCACGCCCGCGCGACGTCGTCGCGGTATCCGAGCCACCCGGCCAGCGCGCGGCGCATCGCTTCGACGACGGCTGGGCGCGCCGCCGGCGCCACGTGCTCGAGCACGATGCGCCACGCCGCGGCGCGATGCTCGCCCTCGACGCCGCGATGCGCGCGCGTCAGCGCGAGCCGCTCGAGCGGGAGCCCGTAGTGGACGACCAGGGGGTGCTCGGAGAGCGCCCCGGCTGGACGCCGGGGCGCCTTCGGATCGACCTCGCCGCGCTCGAAGCGTGTGCCCTCGATGAACAACGTGGTCACCGCGGCGCCAGCTTCCCAACCGCCGTGCAGGGTGATGTCGTCGATCAGCTCGCGATAGCGCGCCGCCCCCGGCAACAACTCGACGGCGTCGAAGCGGGCCACGTCCATGCCGAGACCGCGCGGGTATTCGAGAAACAGCTCCGGATGCGGCCGCCCGGCGTGCAGCCCGCCGGTCTCCTCTTCGTACACGTTGGCGATGAGCTCGCGACGCACCACCGCGATCGGGCATGCGACGTAGGCGCGGGCCACGAGCACGGGGAAGTCGCGAACGTACGTCGCGTACTCCTGCTCGAGGTGCACGTGCAGCAGCTCGCGCGGGACGAGCCCGCTCGTGAACGCCGGCCACGCCCAGTGATCCTTTTCCTCCATCACTGCGAGCAGCGCTTCGCGAAAGCTTTCGTGATCCACGAGATCCATCGTCGCATCGCCCGAGCCGGATTGGGTAATTTCGGCCCGGCCACGCGGAAAAGCTCGGCCATGAGGCCGAGGGCGTTGCCAGGGCGTGCGAGTCGCGACGCGCGGGTTATACTAGCGAGTGAGCGACGGCCCTGGCGCTCCGCGTGTGGAGCGGGGTGCGCCCGTGGCTTCAGTGAACCATCCGCTGAGGCCGTGAGGCATGCGACGATGTGTCGACATCGGTCGATGTGGCCTGTGCATGGGAGTGGCATATGACAACGTCATACAAAAGGACCATGCTTGAGTCAGGCCCGCACGTGTGCGGCCCCGACCTCTGGAGACGACAGTAGATGGCACGCATGTTCGGCTTCATCGGCAACCGTTCCGACCTGGGGGCGCGTGTGATCGAGCTGAATTCGAGCGTGCTCGCTGTGCATCGGAAGCCGGACGAGGTCCTTGGCTGGGGCGTCGGCTTCTACCAGGCGGGAGAGGTGCTGCTGAGGCGTCGGCCCATCGACGAGCGCGACGAGATCGATCTGGCCGAGGCCACGCGCAACGTGCGCACCGACGTGCTGGTCGGGCACGTGCGCCACGCCACCGTCGGCGCGCTCCGCACCGAGAACACGCATCCGTTCCGCTATCGCATGTGGCTGTTCGCGAGCACCGGAACCATCGACGGCTTCGATCGGCTGCGCGAGCGGCTGCTGGCGTCCCAGCCGGAGTTCCTGCGTCGCAACGTCCGCGGCGACACCGACAGCGAGCTCTTCTTCTACCTGTTCCTCTCGTTCTTGCACGACGCGGGTCATCTCGGCGATGGGCCCGTGGAACCCGAGCACATCCGGAGCGCGCTGCGCTCGTCGATCTCCCTGGTCGACCGGCTGTCGGCGGAGGAGGGCTTCGCCGAGAACACGGGCGACATCCTGGTCACGAACGGCGAGCAGATGGTGGCGGTCCACCGCCAGGGCGCGATGGCGTATCGCGTGCTCAAGGGGCGCCACGACGTGGAGGAGTTGCTGGGCGAGGACGGCCTCAAGCGCACGCGCATCCCGAGCGTCGACAGCACGCGCTTCACGCTCGTCGCATCGGAGCTGGAAAGCCTGCCGCCGGGCTGGACTCCGGTGGACGAACGCGCCATCGTCACGCTCACGCGTAGCGATGATCCAGTGTCCGAGCCGCTCTAGCACCGCGATTCCATCCAACGGATGGGTGCTTCGCCCGCTGCTCCTGACAGCTCTGCTGGCTTGCGCGTGCGGGAGCGGGACGCGGCCGCTCAGCTTCCCCGCCGCCGCCGCCACGGACGACGCTCCGCGACGGGCTCCCGGCGTCGCCATCGACCCGGCGCCCGGGCTGCCGCCCGCGCGCGCGTCGGGCAATCCCGAGCAGGGCGTCGTCGTCCTCCAGACCCCGCCGGACGTGGCCCGCGCCAGAGCCACCGTGCAGGAGTTCTTCCGCGCGGTCGTCGACGAGGATCCGGACACGCTCGACAGCCTGCTCGACGCCCGGGCCTGGGTGCAGACCGGCTCACAAGGCCGACAGCTCGCGCGCTCGTTCTGGCGGCTCCGGCTGTCGCGGCTGGACTACGGCGCGCTCGCCGGTCAGCTGGTGTACCGTCCGTCGGAAGTGGAAACCTACCGCGCGAACGACGGCTCGCGGCTGCGCCCAGCGCGGCAGCTGCCGATCGTCCCGTCCGGCGACGACGTGCTCGTGCGCGTGGTCGTCGCGAACCCGCACAGCGGCAAGACCCGGCTGTTCGGCGACGAGATCGTGTTCCTGTTGCACCCCGACGCCAGCGCCTACCGGATCACCGAGATGGCCGAGGACTTCCAGCTCCCCTGACGCCGGATGAACGCCCCGCCCCACGTGTGCGCCTCGTGCGGCGAGATCCTCGCCGTGGCCGGCGGTCGCTGCCCGATGTGCGGGACAGCACAACCGGAAGCGACGACGCCAATCAAGGCCTCGGCGAGACCGGCCGCCCCGCTCGCGCCGGCCAGTCCGGCGCTCGGAGGCGGAGCCGCCCGCTTGCTGCAGGTCGGCGGGGCCGTCGCACTGCTGGCGTTCCTCGGCCTCTTGGCGTGGAAGCTCTATCCGCGCTTCGCGCCGCCGCCGCCGCCGGCGCGGCACCCCGCCGCGACCCTCCCGCCGCCGCCGATCGTCGTGCCATCGGCGCGCGTCGATCCGGCGATGGGCGCCGCGGATCTCGTCCGCGGTCGACCCCGGGGCGGTGCTGGTCAAGACGCTGGCGCACGCGCATCGATGGAGTCGCGACGCGTTGCTCGTCTCCCTCGACGCTTCGCCGGTGATCGACGGCAAGGTGGACGCGAAGAGCGGCGGAAGCGTCGTCGTCGCCTACGCCAGGCCCGCCGGCGGTGGCTTGCTCCCGGGCGCGCGCGTCTCCGCCGAGCGCTTCGTCGTCACGGTCGACAGCGTCGGGTCCGAAGACGTCGACGCCGAAAGCGACCAAGCCGGCGCGATCCGTCGCCGAACCGAACTGCCCATTCGATCGCGCGTGGCGCACGATGATCGCGTCGGGCGTGCCGTCGAGCTCGCACGTGGACATGCACTACTCGATGAGCGACAAGCTCGACCGCGCGGTCTGGCAAACGAGCGTGGACGGCAAGCCCAAGCTGTCGCGCACGATCGACGCGCAAAACTGCGCGATCGTCGCCTCGCATTGAGCGCCTGGAACAACCAATCGAGCCGACGCCGGATGCTGCCGGTCCGGCGCGGAACCGCGACGCGCCGGCGAACCGCGCGGTTCCGCGCCGGGCCGGCAGACCGGTGGGACGCTCAGTTCGGCGGGCCGACGGCGGACAGACGCGGGATATCGAAGCGGCCCTGCTCCTTGGCCTCGGCGAGCGCGCGCAGCGCCGAGCGATACCCGCGCATCACCAGCGAGCGCGCCGTGAAGCGGTTCAAGTAGCCGTACATGCCGATGTCGGGAGCGATGTCGATGAAGGTCGTGCGCGGGTACTCCCGCGAGTACAGATCGACGCCGCGGCGTTCCTTCTCGGTCAGCACGATGTTGAGCGTCTGGTTCATCACCTGCAGCGGCCCACGCCTGGCGATGCTGCGCGAGCCCCCGCTGACGCTCGCGGGACGGTAGATGTTCGAGATGATCACGACGTCCGCGCCCGCGTCCACGGCCACGTCGGCGGACAGCGTCCGCACCACTTCGCCGTCGAGGTGATAGCGGCCGTTGACCTTGTACGGCCGGAACAGCCCGGGAACGCAGCACGACGCGGCCACCGCCTGGCTGATCGGCGTCTCGGCGTCGTAGCCCTTGCCGAACAGCACGCGGTCGGCACGATCGATATCGACGGCGGTGATGACCAGCCGCTTGTGGATCTTGCGGAAGTCGTTCACCGGCAGGCGCGCGCGCAGGTAGCGCTCGAGTTTGTCGAGCGAGAACACGCCGGAAAACAGGTAGCCGGGGTCGATCAGATCGCGAAGCCGCGGCGCGCCGAAGAACGTGCTCATGTGCATGCGCGGCCCGTCGTGGCGGCGCTTCCACGGCAGGCGGTAGCCGTCCATCAGCACGTCCAGGGGGATGCCCTGGCCGTAGGTCGCCGCGACGATCGCGCCGGCGCTCGCACCGACGAAGATCTCGGGGAATATCCCGAGCTCTTCGCACGCCTTCAGGACTCCCAGATGAGCGATACCGCGGGCTGCACCGCCTGTTCCGACAAACGCCACCTTGGGCTTGAGCATGATCGGGGCCTCGTTGTCTCGTCGATCGCGCGTCAGGGGCCCCCGCTCATGCCCTGTCGCGATCTGCTGCGGCCTCGCATGCGGCCACCGTCGCACAATCTGACCGACACACGCGCGACACACAAGTATCTTGCGCGCGGGGACACCCGGATCGGGGGCCCGGCACCGCGACCCGCAGGTGGGTACGCGTCCTACATCCCGGACAGGATGCGGAAGGTGTCCTTGTACGGCACGAGCACGATCCGGTCATCGGCGACCGTGCGACGCCACACGTCGCCATCGTCCGTCGGGATCTTGAAGCTCGCGCTGTAGGTGAAGTCGACGTAGATGCTGTCGTTCCGGCCCTTGCCGACACGCCGGTAGCGGATCTCGTAGCGGATGGCCTTGGTCTCGCGGAATTTCGTCTCGAGATAGGCCTTCAGGCCGGCGTAGTCGATGTCGTCGCTGGTGTCGATGTTGCCGCCGTCCTCGTAGTAGCGGGGGTCGGCCAGCTGCAGCAGCAGCGCGATGTTCCGGCGCTCGACGGCGTGGCGATAGTCCTCGCAGAACTGCACGACCTTGCGGTTCTCGTCGGTGTCGTCGACGTCGGTGTTGGGGATGTAGTGCGTGGCACACCCGACGGGACCCGCCAGGGACAGCACGCCCAGAAACAGCACCACGAAGGCTCGCATGATCGTCTACGCCGAACGCCCGGACCTGCCGGCGCATTCCAGCGGCGGGACAGTGCCAGAACCCGCCGCTAGGGAGCAAGCCCCGGATCGGCGCCTGCCCCGACCGCGGCCAGCAGGCACGGCCAGCCCGGCTGCACACCCTCGCCGCGCCCCGAAGCCGCGACGGCCGCCCGGTGCCACGCGGCAAGCCGCCCGCGAGCGATGCCTCGCGGGCCGCCGCCGGCACGGAGCACAACCGCCGCGGCGCCTCGCGCAGGCAGCGGAAGATCGGCGGCGAGCCACAGCTCCCGCACGACGTCGCCGACGTCGTCCGCAGCGACGATCAACATCGCGTCGGCGTCGCCGGCCGCGATCAAGTCGTAGCCGACCAGGAGCGCCTCCGTCGCCGCGGCGGGCCCGGAACCCACGGTCAACGCCGGCCCCTGCAGGCCGAACACGATCGAGCAGTGGCCGACGGCGAGATTCGGCGAGGTGGCGGAAAACGCCGGGGCTCGACCCAGCGAGCGCCGCGACGCCGGCGCCGGGCGTCGTACACCGCGTTGATCTCGAGCGTCGCGGCGGACGTCCCCAGCACGACACCGCTGCCCGGCGGCAGTCGACCCACGAGCCGTTCCAGCGCGCTCGCCGCCGCGCCCACGACCAGCGCCGACGTCCGGTCGAGGCGCGCGATGCGCGCGCGATCGCCGCCCGCCACCGACAGCGCGTGCTCGACGTCGAGCTCCGTGCAGGCCAATCCGACCGCGACCAGCTCCACGTCGCGCCTCGCACTCGCCGTGGCCGACGGCGAGGCGCCGCCGAGCACGAGCGCCGCGTTCGCGCCGCCGAAGGCCGCCGACAATTTCAAGCACGTCCGCACGCTCCCCGCCTCGCTCGTCTCGAGCAGGCGGACGCCGAGCCCGGGATCGACGGCGCCCGCGCCCGCGGCCGCGGGCAACACGCCGCGGCCGATGGCGTCGAGCGCCGCGAGCGACTCGAGCGCACCCCCCGCGCCGAGGCAGTGGCCCACGACGGCCTTGAACGGATGCACGACCACGCGCCCGAGCTCCGGGCCGAGCACAGCCTGGAGCGCACGCGCCTCGGCGGCGTCATTGAAGCTGGTGGCGGTACCGTGCGCGCTCACCAGAATCGATGCCGGCAGGGTCGATGCCCGCGTCGGCGAGTGCGCGGCGCGCGGCCGTCGCGAGCCCGCTGCCGGTCCGATCCGGCGCGGTCACGTGGACAGCGTCCGATGATAGGCCCGCGCCCAGGATCGCGCCGAGCGCCTCGGCGGCGCCGTCGCCGGCGCGCGCGAGCGCGAGCAGCGCGGCGCCCTCGCCGAGCGCCATGCCGTCGCGCGTCGCGCGGAACGGCGCGGGCGCCGAAGCCGTGGTCGCGACCAGCGCCTCGAAGCCCGCGGCGATGAACACGGAGAGTGCGTCGTAGCCGCCGGCGACGACGAGGTCGACGAGCCCTAGATCGAGCCAGCGGCACCCGAGCGCGATCGCCGCGGTCGACGACGCGCATGCCGCCAGGACCTGCACGCGCTCCACCGCGTCCACGCCGAGCGCCGCATCGAGGGCAGCGAGCGGCCCGAAGTACGACGCACCGCGAGCGACGCTGTGCGACAGGGCGCTTCCTTGCTCGATCAGCTCGAACGCGCGGACCAGGGTCGGCATCCCGCCACCGGACGTGCCCACCGCGACGCCGACACGCCGCGCGCGCCAATCGGGCAACCGCTCGTCGAGCTGCCGCACGAGCTGACACGCCGCCGACTCCAGCAACGTCGCCGCGCGATCGTCGCCCTCGGGCAGGCCGCGAACGCGCGCGGCGCGGGGACGTTGCAGGCCCGCCGCAGCAAGCTCGTCGTCGCGCACCACGAGCGTAGACGCCCGCGCGCCGGGCTCGCCCGCGAACCAGGCGTCCGGCCCGCTGCCGAGCGCGGACACGGCGCCGGCGGCCACCACCTCCGCCGGCGTCATCCGGATGGGATCCCGCGCGGACCGATGCGCTCGAGCAGCGCGACGTGCGTGTGGCCCCGGCTGGTGCTGCACACGAGCGCGTCGTCGATGTCGCCGCGGGCGAGCTTCGCGACGGCGATCGCCAGGGCGAAGCCGCCGGCCGCCTCGTGCGCGCCCACCCGCCTGTGGACGTCGCGCGCCACGACGCCGCGCCACGGCGACGCCGCGAGCGCTGCCGCGAACTCCGGCGCGCCGGCGGCAAGGAACACCTGCGCGCGCTCCGCGAGCGCCGGCGCGCGCACGCGCCTCAAGGCCTGTTCCGGCGCGCACCAGAGCTCGACGCGCTCGGCGACGCGCGCGAGCACACGCGCGCCGCGCGTGCTCGCGCTTGCCTCGGGCTCCAGCACCAGCCACGCCGCGCCCTCGCCGCGCGCCACCGTGCGCTCGCCGACGCACAGCGGCCCGAGCACGCGCTCGACGATCGGATCGCGCGGCTCGGCGCTGCCCGCGAGCATGGCCGGCGCGAGCCCGAGCTCGAGCCAATCGGCGGCGATGGCGAACGACGCCTCGGCGCTCGTGTCCAGGTCGCTCGCGCTCACCACCGGGCCCGTCAGACCGACGTAGATGGACGCGTTGCCCGACGGCGCCGAAGGGACAAGGTGGGGAAACTCCGCCGGGCTCGCCATGCGCGCGCCGCGCTCGGCGATACGGCGAAGGAACTGCACGGAGCGCTCCACGTTGCCGTAGGCGGTACCGGCGACCAGCCCGACGCCGCGCGGGCCGAGAGCGGCGTCGGCGAGCGCCGCCTCCGCACCGGCCGTCACCATGGCCGCCGCGCGGTCGTAGCGCCGGGAGCGCGCCGGCTCGAGCAACTCGAGCGGCTCCACGGGCGCGTCGTCGCCGGCAGCGACCGCGTCGTAGCAGGCATTGTCCGCGCCGGTAAGCAGACCTGCGGGACCGAGGCTGCAAAGACCGGTAACGACTACCGCATCCGGACGCGATCGCGCCGGGCGCCGGTCGGGCATGTCCGCGCGCTCGAACGCGAGCACGGATCCGGTTCCTCCGAACCCGAACGAGCTCGTCAGCGCCGCGCGCAGATCGGCGCGTTCGCCGCGATCCATCACGTGACGCAGCGGCAGCTCCGGATCCGGCGTGTGCAGGCCGGCGGTCGGCGGGACAACGCCTTGACCGAGCGCGAGCACGGTGAACGCCGCCTCCACCGCGCCGGCGGCGCCCAACGTGTGACCGATCTGTCCCTTCGACGACGACACCCGCACGCGGCCGATCTCGTCGCCGAGCGCCGCGACGAGCGCGCGGGCTTCCATCGCGTCGTTCTGGATCGTGCCGGTACCGTGCGCATTCACGTAGTCCAGATCCGCCGGGGCGAGCCCGGCGCGAGCCAACGCGGCGCGGATCAAGATCGCCGGCGTGGCGCCCGATGGGTCGGGATGGGTGACGTGATGCGCTTCGGCGGCGATCGCCCAGCCCGAGAGCCACGCCAGGATCGTCGCATCGCGCGCGCGCGCCGCGCGCTCCGGCTCCAGCACGAGGAACGCCGCCCCCTCGCCCAGGCCGAGCCCGGCACGTGTCACGTCGAACGGACGACACGGGTGCGGATCGATCGCGCCGAGCGCTCCGAAGCCGGTGAACGTGAGCCGGCACAGTCCGTCGGTGCCGCCGGCGAGCACGCGCTCCGCGCGTCCGCTCGAGATCCACGCCGCGGCCTGGACGATCGCGTTGGTGCCGCTCGAGCAGGCGCTGCACACCGTGGCGGCGCGCTCCACCGGCCCGACCGCCTCGGCGATGCGCTCGGCGGTCGTCGACAGCGGGTACGACAGCAGGCGTCGTGCCGACGCGTCCGTCGCCATGCCATCGTGCATGGCGACGAGCACGCTCTCGGCTTCGAACATGCCGCCGGTCGTTGCGCCGATGGCGACCGACAGCGACTGTCCTGCGATGCCAGCGCGCGCCACCGCCTCGCGCGCCGCGAGGACGGCCATCGCGTCGCTGCGCGACCACGCGTCGGCTTGGCCGGCCGGCGCGACGTCCTCGGTGCGGAGCCCGCGGATCTCCGCAGCGATCTTGCTGCGCTGATCGGCCACGTCGAACAGCGTCACCGGCCCGAAGCCGCGCTCGCCCGCCACCAGCCGCGCGAAGGCCGTCGTCGCGTCGGGACCCAGCGCCGACACGACGCCGACGCCGGTCACCGCGATGCGCTCGACCCGGTCAGGCGGCATTTTGGCGCGCGATATGCTCGGCGACGGTGGCGACGGACGCGAAGATTTGCTTCGCCTCCTCGCCTTCCGGGATACGGACGCCGAAGCGTTCCTCGATCGCCATCGCGAGCTGCAACGCGTCGAGCGAATCCAGGCCGAGGCCCTCGCCGAACAGGGGCGCGTCGTCGTCGATGTCCGCCGCCGAGTGGTCCCGAAGGTCTAGCTCCTCGATGAGGAGCTGCTTGATCTCGCGCTTCAACGCGTCTCGATCCATACGTACCGCCTGCAGGAGCATAGCGCGCCGACCGCCTACAACCCAACCCTGCCGCGCGGGGCCGGGTCGCCCGCCCGCGGATCCGGGCGCCGGGCCAGCGGCGGGCCCCCCGCGGCGGCGGGGACGCCAGGGTCGCGGCCTGGATCAGCGGGCGACCGCGAGCCGCTGCCGCGACGGAGGCACCGTGGGCAAGCTTGTCTCCAGCGCGACCGAGGGCGGCGTCGCCGTCCTCCGGCTCGACGACCCGCCGGTCAACGCTTCACCCACGAGATGATGAAGGAGCTCGACGAGACGATCCTCGCCGCGCGCTTCGACACCGGCGTCCACGTCATCGTGCCCACCGGTGCGGGCGAGAAGTACTTCTGCTGCGGCGCCGACATCGACATGCTCCAGAAGGCCGACCCGGTCTTCAGTTATTGTTTCTGCGATGGCCGCGCTGAACGGGCACTGCGTCGGCGGCGGGTTGGAGGTCGCCCTGGCCTGCGATTTGCGCATCGCGCGACGTCGAGTACGAGCGCGCCCTCGAGTGGGGCCTCGTGAACTATCGCGGCCGAGAACGCGCGCGGTTCCGCGCCGGACCGGCAATCAGATGCCAACGGCGCGGCGCACCGCGGCTACCACGTCGGCGTCGCGGACGCCGTCGGCTTCGGCGCGGTAGCTCAAGACCAGACGATGGCGGAGCGCCGGCACGGCGAGCGCCCCGATGTCCTCCACGTCCGCGGCTGCCTCGCCACGGGCTGCCGCGCGCGCCTTGGCGGCGAGCACCAGCGCCTGGCTCCCGCGCGGGCCGGCGCCGAAGCGCACGTAGCGGTTCACGTCTTCCGGCGCGTCGCGCGCGCCGGGGCGTGACGCGCGCGCCAGGCGCACGGCCAGGTCCACCGCTTCGTCCGTCACCGGGATGCGCGGGATGAGGCCGCCGAGCTCGCGGATCTCCTCGACGCCCAGCACCGGCTCGATGCGCGCCTCGACGCCGGAGGTGGTGCGGCGCGCGATCTCGCGCTCCTCGCTCTCCGACGGGTACTCGACGTGGATCTCGAGCAGGAAGCGATCGAGCTGCGCTTCGGGCAGCGGATACGTCCCCTCCTGCTCGATGGGGTTGCGCGTGGCGAACACCTGGAACGGATTGGGCAGCGCGTGCGTGGAGCCGCCGACGGTGACGTGGCGCTCCTGCATCGCCTGCAGCAGCGCGGCCTGCGTCTTCGGCGGCGTGCGGTTGATCTCGTCGGCGAGGACGAGGTTCTTGAAGATCGGCCCCTGCATGAAGCGGATCTCGCGACGCACCGCGCCGCCGGCGTCGAGCTCGTTGAGCACGTCCGTGCCAGTGATGTCCGCGGGCAACAGGTCCGGCGTGAACTGCACGCGGCCGAAGGTGAGACCGAGCGCGCGCGCCACGCTCGACACGAGCAGCGTCTTGGCCAGCCCCGGCACGCCCACCAGGAGCGCGTGACCGCGGGCCAGCAGTGTGACGAGCATGGCGTCGACCACCTCGTCCTGGCCGACCACGACCTTCGCGACCTGCTCCTTCAGCTGCCGCGTGGCCACGGCGCAGCGCTCGAGCAGGTCGACGTCCCGGTTCGGCGTGTCGGTGAGGGCGGCGGTCAAGGGGCGGCAGCTTACCACCCAGGAGATCGCGGCAACAAAGCCGACGTCCGGAAGCCCGGCCCGGCGGCCCGGGACGGCGCGGGCCCGCCCCGAGTTGCCGGCCCCGCGGCGGGCGTGTATCCGGACGGCCCATGCTCGACGGGCCCACGCCAGCGCAGAGCGCCGCCCCCACGGCGCCACGCGTGATCGTCGAGCGCCCGCCGCCCGGTCTGGCCCGCGGCAAGTACGCGTGGCCGGCCTGGGGTATCGGCCTGTTCGGCGGCGCGGTGGTCCTCGCCGGACTGATATGGCTCGTGTGGCGCCTCTCGCGCCGATCCCGCCGCCGGTGAAGAACTTCATCCGCCGCGTGATCCTCGTGATGCTGCTGGGCATCGCGCTCTACGGCGCGGCCGTCCTGTACACGGGCTATCACAAGATCAGCGCCAGCCTCACGACGTTCCACTGGAGCGCGTTCGCCCTGGCGCTGCTCCTCGCGACGCTCAACTACGGGCTCCGCTTCCTCAAGTGGGAGTACTACCTGGCGCGCCTCGAGATACGCGGCGTCGGCAAGCTCGACAGCCTGCTGATCTTCCTGTCGGGCTTCGTGCTCACGGTCACGCCGGGCAAGGTGGGCGAGGTGTTCAAGAGCGCGGTGCTCGCCGAGACGCACGGCGTCCCGGTGGCGCGCACCGCGCCCATCGTCATCGCCGACCGTCTCACCGACGTGATCGGCGTGGTCGTCCTGATCGTGTTCGGCAGCGCGGGATTTTCCGGCGGCTTGCCGTGGGCCGCCGCGGGCACCGCCGGCGTGCTCGTCGGCTTGCTGTTCATCCTGTGGGAGCCGCCGGCGCGCGCGTTGATCCGCGCCCTCGCCCGCGGCCCCAGGCGCCTCGCCGCGCTCGCGCCGCGACTGACCGAGGCGTACGAAAGCCTGCGCGTGCTCGCGAGCCCGGTCGCGCTGCTCTGGCCGAGCGTGCTCGCGATCGTCAGCTGGGGCTGCGAGGGCGTGGCGCTGTACGTGCTCCTGCGCGGCTTCGGCGCGCCGCCCCCGTTCGCGCTCACGATCTTCTTCTACGCGACTGCGACCCTCGCCGGCGCGATCATCCCGGTGCCCGGCGGCCTCGGCGTCACCGAAGCTATGATCCAGCAGCAGCTGGTGCGCCTCGCGAACATCGCCCAGGGCGCGGCGACCTCCGCGATGATCCTGGTCCGCTTCGCGACACTGTGGTGGGCGGTCGTCGTCGGCTTCGCGGCGCTGGCGACCTTGCGCGTGCGCTACCCACGACTGCTCCGCGGTGGCGAGGTCGCCCCGGCCGTCGTGATCGAGACGAACAAGAGCTGACAGGGGATGCCGGTCCGGCGCGGAACCCCGCGGCGTCGCCGAGCGGGCGCAAACCGGGGTTCCGAGCCGGACCGGCCCCAATCAGCAGAGGCTGCGCAGGCGGTCGAGCGCGCGCTGCATGTCGGGAGGCAGCGGCGACTCGAAGCGCAATACGCGCCCGGTGACGGGGTGCGTGAAGCCAAGCACCGCGGCGTGGAGCGCCTGACGTCCGAGCTCCGCCGCGACGGCGGCGAGCTCCGGGTCGCGCGGCACGCTGCCGTAGAGCGCGTCGGCGAGGATCGGCGTCTTCGTCTGCTCCGAGAGATGGACGCGGATCTGGTGCGTACGCCCCGTCTCGAGCCGGCACTCGACCAGCGCGGCACGGCCGCCGGCGAGCGTCTCGATCACGGCCACGTGGGTGGTCGCGTCGCGCCCCTCTCGCGTCTTCGACGTGAAGCGCAGGCGGGAGCGCGGGTGACGCGCGTGCAGCGTGCGGATCGCACCCGGCGCGGGGACGCCGCTGGTGATGGCGCGATACGCGCGCTCGACGCTGTGTGCGGCGAGCTGCGCCTTCAACCCCTCGCGCGTCGCGTCGTCCTTCGCGACGACCAGCACGCCGCTCGTGTCCTTGTCCAGGCGATGCACGACGCCGGGCCGCATCGGCCCTTCGCGGTCGCGCGGATCCGACGGCGGGCGCGCGAAGCCGGGTCGCGCGAGCAAGCCGTTGACCAAGGTCCCGCGTGCGTGCCCGCGCGCCGGATGCACCACCAGCCCCGCGGGCTTGTCGACCACGACCAGGTGCTCGTCTTCAAACAGCGCCACGAGCTCGATGGACGCATCGGGCTCCGCGCGACTCGGCGGCGGAGGACCGGGCTCGACCTCGATCACTTCGCCGGGCGCCACGCTTTCGCTCGCCCGACGTGCCGCGCCACCCACGCGGACACGCCCCTGCTCGATCCAGCGCTGGATCGTGGAGCGCGACGTACCCGGCATGAGGCGGGCCAGCGTCTTGTCGAGACGTTCGCTTCTCGCGCCGGCCGCGACGGTGAAGCGCAGGCTGCCGGGCTCGGCTACCAGATGCGGCTCTTGATGTGGCCCTTCGACTTCACCAGGATGTCGACCAGGGCCCGATCGTAGAAGTTTCGCTGATAGAGGTCGGGCGAGACGCGACTCTTGTACAACGCGCGCCCCTCCTCGACTTCCTCGCGGAGCTCCTTGAACAGCGTGTCGTTCTCGATGCCGCGGATGATCTTCTCCTCGTTGTAGAGGGACAGATCGCTGGCGATCGCGCGGGCCAGACGGCGGGCGGCCTCCTCGGTCTCGATGAGCGGCATGGCCCGGATTATCGCCCGACGCGTCACGCCGTGTCAAAACCTCGCACGGCCGCTCCGGCCAGCGCCGGCAGCAGGGCGAAGCACACCAGCGAATAGCGTCCGGCACCGAAGAACACGGCGTGGGTGAGCGCCGTCAGCGCGAGTGCCCCGCCGGCCAGGAGCGCCGGCGGGTGCCGCACCAGGCGGCGGCCCAGCAGTGCGGCCACGAGCACGACGCCGAGATAGCCGACCCACGCCGGGCGCAGCAGCAGGAACAGGCCGGTGGCAGCGGCCACGCCGGCACGCAGGCGACGGCGCGGGCCGGCGGCAGTCGCGGCGGCCACGAGCGCGAGCAGCGCACTCAGCCGTTCCCACAGCGTCTCGACGACCCCGAGGATCAGCTTGTCCCGGTCGTCGAACGCGGCGGCGTTCGACGCGTGCAGGTACCAGCCCGGGGCCCCGGAGTAGTCGAAGGTCGCGCCGAGCTTGGCCGGGACCAGCGCAAGGAAGCGCCCGGGCTCGCGCGCGATCGCCGACAGCGCGGCGCGTCCGAAGCACAGATCCTTGTCCGCCTCGCCGAACACGTCGCGGCATCGCTCGGGTACGCCGAGCCGGTCGAGCGCCACCCACGACCCGGTCGCCCCCGGCGCCGCGCCGATGAACAGGTTCCACCCGCCGTTCGCGCTGACCAGCACGCATCGGCCCATCCGCTCGCAGTTGCGCACGGTCCACGGCAGGCACACCGCCGTCGCCAGCGCGCCGACCGCGATCGCACCGAGGAGCCGGCGCCTCGCGGCGTATGCACCGAACAGCGGCGCAAGCAGCAGCGTCTGCGGGCGCACCAGCGTCGCGACACCGAGCAGCAGCCCGAGCCCGGCGAGCCACGCGATCCGGCTCCGGCCGGCGCTCTCCGCCGCCCGCACCGCCAGCCACGCGGCGATAGCGATCAGCGCAGCGACGATGCCCTCCGTCATCAGCGCGGGCGTGTACATGACGAGCCCTGGATGCAACGCCACCAGCAGCGCCGCGAGGAGCGCGCCGGGCCGCGCCGCGACCGTGGCCGCGACGCGATGCACGGCCGGCACCGCCAGCGCGCCGATCACCGCGTTCGCGCCCATCGCGATCGCCGGATGGGCGCCGGCGATCGCGTACAGGGCCCCGACGAACGCCGGATAGCCCACCGGATAGTGCGCGGCGTAGGTGACCGCGCCGTCCGGCCACAACCACGTGTAGCCGTGCCCACCCGCGATGCGCCGAGCGATCACGTCGTAGAAGTGCGCGTCCGCGACCGGCGGGAAGCGCGGCGCCGCCCACAGCACCGCGATCGCGCGCGCCGCCAGACCGAGCGCGAACGCGGCGATCGCGTCGCCACGCGTCGGCCGCGCGTCCCGAACACGCTTCCACCACGCCGCCGGCGTCACGGATAGCTCGCCAGGAGCCCGACGCGTCCCAGGTCCACGACCAGCTCGCACGCCGGCAGCCCGACGACGTTCGTGTACGAGCCCTCGACGCGCTCCACCAGGAACGCCCCGAGCCCCTGCACCGCGTACGCCCCCGCCTTGTCCAGCCCCTCGCCGCTCGCCGCGTAGCCCTGGATCTCGCGCGCCGACGCAGCGCGCATCACCACGCGCGACGTCACCGTCCGCGCCGTCGCCACCGCCGCCAGCTCCGGCGCGACGCTTACCGCGTAGCGCGTCTGCACCACGTGCGCGCGCCCGACCAGGCGCTCGATCATGGCGGCCGCATCCGCCACGTCGCGCGGCTTCCCCAGGATCGCGCCGTCCACTACGACGATGGTGTCCGCGACCAAGACGCCCGCGCAGTGCTCGTCGCCGGTCTTCGCCGCGACCGCAGCGAGCTTCGCTTCCACGATTCGCTCGAGAAAGCGCGCCGGCTCCTCGCCCGGCGCGCTCGTCTCGTCGATGTCGGCCACCACCACCCGCGCCGGCAGGCGCAGCGTCTCGAGGATCTCGCGACGCCGGGGCGACCCCGAACCGAGGACCAGCGGAGAGCCCGCGCCGATGAGCATCGGGGAAGACGCTTACCACGACGCCGGCGCGCGCGTGAGCTAGGGTGCGCGGCGCGTGCTTCGCAACAGCTCGACCAGCTTGGCAGGATTGCCGGTCCGGCGCGGTATCGTCGTCGCCGCCGCGTGCCTGGCGCCGCTCCTCGGCGCGCCGCCCGCTCACGCCGACGAGTGCGCGCCGGCCGGCGGTGTGTCCCCCTGTGTCGACGCCGACGCGCTGTGGATGGCGCCGGACGCATCGCGCTTCTTCGCGGTCCCGTCCGCCCGGAGCGGCTCACCGGGCACCTTCACATCCGGCTTCGCCGCGACCTTCCTCTCGCACCCGATCGTGCTTCGCGCCGCGTCGCCCGATCCCGGCGGACGCGACGTCGTCGTCGTCGACAAGCTGCTCGACGCGACAATCCTCGAGCGCTACGCCGCGAACCGACAGCTCGACCTCCAGGTCGCGCTGCCGCTCGCGCTCTACCAATCCGGGTCCGGCGTGGAGGGCGTCACGTCGCAATCCGCCGCGCCGCTCGCGCGCAACGCCGTGCGCGATCCACGCCTGGGCGCCGGCTGGGTGCTCCACGAGCGCAGTTGGGACGGCGGACGCCGCAGCGTCGCGGTGAAGGCACGCCTCGAGCTCGCGCTTCCGCTCGGCGATCGCCGCGCCCTCGCCGGCGAGCCGTCGCTGGTCGGCGCGCCGTCGATGGCCTTCGAAACGGGAGTGGGCCGCTTCCACGGCGGCGCGCTGCTCGGCGCGCGCCTCCGCGAAGCGACGTCCATCGCCGGTAGCCGCGTGGGCAACCAAGCGGTCGCGGCGGTCGGGACGAGCGTCGACATCCTGCCCCGCGGCCTGCTCTCCCTCGGCGTGGAAGCCTGGGTACTCCCTGTGCTCGTGTCACAGGATCACACGCTGCCCGACGGCACGCGAGTCACGAACGCGGTGCTCGCGCCGTCGGAGTGGCTCGCCGCGGTGAGATCGTCCCCGGGCGGCGACGTCGTGCTCGAGCTCGGCGGCGGCAGCGCGCTCCCGCTATCCAGCGAGCATCGCGCGGCACCCGACGGCACCGAGAGCGACGAGCACTTCGCCGGCCTCGGCTCGCCCACGTACCGCTTCGTCTTCGCCGTCCGCTACGCGCCGCGCGCCCCGTCGGAGTGACGGATCAGAAGATCCGCTCGTGCACGTAGATCTGGTCGCCGGCCTGCAGCGGCATGTCCGGCGAACGCCCCTCCGTGATCGCGTCGATACTCACGATCACGGTCTTCGAGCCGTTCTTCAGCTTGCGGGTGAGATTGACGCGATCGTGGTTCGCGATCGAGTTGAGCCCACCGGAGAGCGAAATCGCCTGGATCAACGTCATCCCCGACGTGAACGGGAACGCGCCGGGCTTCGACACCTGGCCCAGCACCGTGACCTTCTTGCTGTTGTACTCCTTGACGGAGATCATCACGCTGGGGTTCGTGAGGATCTTCAGCTCCACCAGCTTCTTCGTGACCAGCTGCTGCAATTGCTGGGGCTCGAGCCCGAGCACCGTCTGCCGGTGGATGTACGGGAAGTCCACGCTCCCGTCGGACGCGACCTGGTAGTCCGTAGGCAAGTCCTTCTCGCCGACGATCTGCATCTGGAACACGTCGCCCGGTCCGAGCGACGTGCTCTCGACCGGCGCCGGCAACTCCACGTGCTGGTTCGTCGCCGCCGGCCCGCAGCCCGCGACGACCACGGCCAACGCCAGGACCAGGAGGCCGACACGCCGCGTCACGGACCTGGGCATGACGCCGCAAAACCACACGTTCAAGCTCGCCAGAACAACGGTCTATGTAGCGTTCCAGCGACGCGCCATTCAAGCGAGCCGCGAACGTCTCACATGAACCAACGCGCGCCGAGGTAGGCCTCGAAGCGGGAGAACTTGAGGTTGTCCTGCTGCGTCCCGGCCGGATCGATGTTGATGCGCTGGTCGCCGAGCGCGGCGTTGTAGCGGAGCGTGGTGTTGATGCCGAACGTGTCGCTGAGGCGGTACTCGGCGAACAAGGTGGAGTCCACGCGATTCTGCGAGAACCCCGGCCGCAGCGCGGCGACCCCTGCTGCGAACACGCTCGCGGGGTAGGTGTTGTGCGAGATCCCAGCCTGGAGCGACAACAGCACCTGGCCGCCCAGGAAGTACGAGAAGGCCGCGTAGCCTCGATCCTGGGAGTAGTAGTCGCCCAGATAGCTGTTGTGGAAGTCGCGGATGTAGCCGACGGCGATGGACGAAAGCCCCACCGTGGCCTGGTCCGGCGCCAGCGTCGGCTGGGGCAGGATGAACCACTTGAGCTCGCCCTGGGCGATCACGCTGTCGAAGTCGCTGACCGTGCGCGTGCTGTTCTGGTAGAAGCTCGCGCCCCAGCCCGCCATGGCCAGCAGCGCGAAGTGGTTCGTCACCAGGCCGTTGATGCCCAGGCGCGCACGCACCGGCTGGCTGTCGTCCTGGGTCGTCTGGTTCGCGTAGTTGATGAAGCCCAAGCGAGGCGTCGTAGAGCAGCGCCGTGCGCGGCAGGAAGCGCCAGCGCCCGCGCGTCTTGATGTAGTGCTGGATGTTGTTGTTGCTCTTGAACACCGCGCGCTCGAAGTAGTTGTACCGGAGCTCGTAGCCGAGCCGCCAATCGAACAGCCCGCCGCCCGGCCGCCAGACGACACCGGCACCGAGCACGACCAGATCGCGGTCCCACGCCGCGTTGGTGTCCGCCGAGTTCGACGGCTCGATCATCCGCAGGTACTGGCCGTAGAGGTCGCCGCCCCAGGGGGCTTCCGGCAGGATGTCGAGGTTGAAATTACCGCCGACGTCGATGTGGTTCTGGTTCGATACCGAATCCTTGTCCTGCGAGTTCGCCGCCACCAGCGCGTTGAAGCCCGCCGAGACACCAGCACGGAAGTTCAGCTTGGGCGGAGCCCCACCGCCTTCCTCTAGCCGGCGCTGTCTACTCAGCGTTGCCACCGAGAACGACGGCGTGAGCCGGAAGCGGTAGACCGGGATCACCTTCTCTCCGGGCGTCCCATCGCCCGCACGCTGGAAGTAGTTCGAGTCGTAGCCGACCTCGCCGGCGACGCCCGGGTGCAAGCTCGAGATCGCCGGCGCGGATGCCGATGCCCTCGCCATAGCGGCGATCCGCCAGCCACGGTTGCTGTTGGGCGGACGCCGTCAGCGAGACTGTCGCCAGCGCCAGAGACGTGGCGATAAGGACACGGATCTTCATGGGTGAGTCACACCTGCCCGACGACCCGGGCAGGAAGGTCGGTCATCGCCGAGGCGACACCGGTTCGCTACAGGGTGGGGCTACTGAGAACGGGGGGCTCGCTGATGACCGGGTTGTCGGGGAACTCGGACGGATCGGTGTCGGGAATGTTCGGGTCGATGCTCACGGTGACCCGTGACTCGCCAACAAAACCTGTCTCCTCGCCGATGCACTGGTTGGCCTCGGCGACGAGCGTGCGCACGCGATCGCGCAGCACCTGGAGGATCGTGAACTCGTGACGCGCGCGGTCCGCATCGCTGTGCTCGACGGCGCCCTTCAGACTCGACGCGCGATCGCGCGCGGTCCGGATCGCGACGTCGATCTGGTTCAGCTTGTCGTTCAAGCAGAGCACCTTGACCACGTCGCGCGCGGTGCGCGCTTGCTGGAGCTGGCGGCGCACATTGCCGGCGCCTTGATCCATTTCTGGCAGGTACACATCCGCCTTCGCCTGCATCTCGGCAGGCGAGAGCTTCACGTCGCGTTGCGTCGTGATCTCTGGTGGCGGCGCAGTCGGACTCGGGCTGCGTCTGCGCGGCGGCGACACCGAGCATCCCGAACACGATCGACGCGGCGATCACGGGCCAGGTGTTCTTCGTCAAGCGCATCGACTCAAGCCTCCCTCTGATGTCGGACAAAGGCAGTATAGGTACGTGCAGGCGACGCTGTCAACGTGCGATCAATTCTGGAAATACGCAAGCATTTTCCATACATTACGCGCTGTCGCGTCGTTTTCATGGCTCCGAGGCGGGGCCCGCCTCAGGTCGGGTGCGCTCGCGGCGCCGGGCGTTCAACGTGAGAGCTACTGCTTCACGAACGTGACCGGCACCACGACGACAGCGCTGCCACCCTCCGGCGGAGCGAACTGGGCCGCGCTCGCACGCGACCGGACGCAGCCCACCACCGAACCGGGCAGGCTACCGCTGGACGACGCGCTCACGCCCTGGACCTCGCCGCCTGGACCGACGCGGATGGTCAAGCGGATGCTGCCCTGGGAGTCGGGGTTCTGCGCGAGTCCGCGGTTGTAGCAGGCGCGGAAGCCCGCGCGCATTCCGGCGACGACGCGGCTCGCGTTGCTGACCGTGCCGCCGCTGACGGCGGCGCCGCCAACCGACGCCGAGCCGTGCGGACCGGCGACCTTCGTCACCTTGCCGGTGCCCTCGGTGCCGGACGTCTTGCCCGTCGTGCCGATGCCGGACAGGCCGCCGCCCGCCATGCCAGGCCGGATCGCACCGCCACCGCCACCGAGATGCAGATCGCCGGTGCTGGCGCCGACGCCGGCACCGCTTGCAGCGGCCTGGTCGAGAGCGCTGGTCGCGACCTCGCTGTTGCGGAGCACGCCGGCCGTGGCGGGCCCGTCGCTCGCCAGCGCACCAAGCGTCGCCATCTCGAGCTGATCGAGCTTGTTGTTGAGAGCCGCTGCCTGCTGCTGGGTCATCTTGCCGCCGGTGGCCTTGCCGTTGTCCTTCGGCGCGGCCTTGGTCGGCGTGTCCTTCTTCTCCGCCTTGTCCGCCTTGTCCGCGTTCTGATCCGCGTTGTCGGCCTTCTGCTCGATCGGCGGCGGCGGCGGCAGCGACTTCACCGAGTCCACGAGGCTGGCCATGCTGACCTCCTCGTCGACGATCGGATCCAGCCAATCGGAGTAGATCGCGCCGATGGCGAGGAAGTGCAGCAGGAACGAGAACGCGGCGATCATCGTCGTCGCCCAGTCGATGCTGGTGGCGCCACGCGTCACCGAAACCGGCAGCTGCGGCTTCGGCTGGATCGGCGGCGGGGCGACGAACTGGAACAGGAACGTCGTGTCGCCGACGACGACCTTGCCGCGCGAGTCCTCGGTCAGCCGGATCTGGTAGGCGCCTTGCGGCGTCCTGCGCGCCTGCCCGCGCAGCATCGCGAGATCCGAGATGCCCGTCGGCAGCGCGATGCGCCCCGTCATGCCATCCAGGAAGTTCAGGCAGTACTCGTTGCCGACGAGCTCGAACAGGCGGAAGTTCGGCGGCATGTTCGTGCTGGCCACGACGAACATGCTCTTCTCGCTCGGACCGACGGTAACGTGCCCGCGCTGCTTGATGATTCGCTCCTCGACGACGCGGCCGGCCTGCACGAGTCCGATCCGGAGGACCTTCGGGCCGGTGGCGGCGACGGCGCGCATCACGGCGGTCATCTGGCCGGGACGTGCGGACCCGGGGCTCTGCTGCTGATAGGGCGGCTGCATCATCGACGATCCTTGGTTCCGGCCGCGACCGCACACATGCGGCCACTCCGGCTTCGACAACAGGCGCCCGGCAAGGTTCCCACCGGGCTCCGGCAGAGTACCCGGACCGGCGCCGGCGGTCCAGCGCCGGGCATGCCCTATTGTCGGGAAACGCCGGGGGTTTCCGGCTCGGGCGACAACAGGGCCGTGAGCCGGCGAGCGAGCTGAGTCCACGTCTCGCGCCGCGCCCGGGCGCGGCGCTCGGCCATCCGGGCCAGGCCCATTGCCCAGCCGGCGCCGAGCAATCCGCCGCCGAACGCAGCGAAGGCCCAGACGAGCCAGGGACCGTCGCTGCCGAGCCCGGTCGCGAGCCGGATCAGCGCGACGACCGTGCCCGTGGCCAAGGCGATCGCGCGCCGCAGCGCGCGGGACCTCGCCCGCCCCGTCGAGCTCGGCAGAGATGTCGCCGAGGTGCTCGTTGATCGCCGCGACGGCGTGCGCGCGCGTGGGCGCCGCCAGAACCTCGGCGAGCGCGGCGACCGCCGGCCCGGGCGACGCCGTGCCGGCGAGCCCGACGGCCGCGGTACGGTCCGCGCGCCGCAGGGCGCCGACTAGATCCGCTGCCCCATCTTGGGTCGCGATGCGCCGATACCGCGACGCGCTGACAAACACACAAGCTGCGGCAACCAGCCAGGCGACGATCGCGTACGCCACGCGGCCTAGAACGGATCGCGATAGAGCGCCTTCTCGATCCGCTCGAGGAACGGCTGCTTGAGCTCCGCCAGAGTCAGCTTGGGCTGGATCCGGGCGACGTCGACCGCAGCGATCGGCTTCTGCACGCGTCCGACGATGGTGACCTCGCTGATGGTGACCACGCGGCTCTTCTTCTGCGCGAAAGCGCTGCCCGAGGTCAGCACGATCAGCGCCATGAACGCGGTCGAAATGCTCTTCATTTGCTACCTCCTGTCGCCGGCGGCAGCGATCCAGTGGAGCCGCCCTTGTCGCCGCCCGCGGGCGCGGCGGCCGGCGGCGTCCCCTTCCCCGCCGGCGCCGGTGCCGCGGGCGGTGGCGGGGGTGGCTGCGTCTTCTCGGCTGCCTTCGCCTCGATCAGGGCCTTCTTGGTCTTCGCGCGGGTGATGAGCTCGTCCGTGTCATCCGGCGCGCCGCCTGCCGTCGCGCGAGGCTTCATCTTCTGGTACGTGGTGAGCTCGTCGATGGCCTTGTCCGCGGCTTGCGTCGGCGTGAGGCCGGGCACGCTCTCGCTGAACAAGTAGAGCAGCCCGAGATTGTAGTGGGCCTGGGCGACCGTCGAGTCCTTGGCGAGGACGCCATTCAGCTCCTTCATCGCTTCGGCGGTCTTGCCGAGGAGCCGATACGCGTCGCCGAGGTTCAGGTGTGCGAGAAGATTGTCCTTGTCGTAGCGCAACGCGCCCTCGAGCAGCGGCGCTGCCTCTGTCGCGTTGCCGCTCTCGAGGAGATACGTCGCAAGCTGGACGCGCGCCTCGACCAGATCAGGTCGAAGCTTGAGCGCCTCGTGGAACTCGTCGATGGCCGCCTTGCGTTGCGCCTGCTTCTTGTAGATCAGGCCGCGCAACATGTGGGCGCTCGCGTTGTCCTTGTCGCGAGGCGGGTTCTCCGCACCGAAGCCGTCGAGAATGCCCTTGAGAGTGTACAGCGCCAGATCGAGCTTGCCGGTGCGGTAGAAATCGCGCGCCAGGGTGACCATCGCCGGGCGATAGTCTGGGTTCTTCTTCAGGGCTTCCTGGGCCAAGCGCTGCGCGTCGGCGGAGTTGCCTTCGATCGACTTCACTTCCGCGAGAGCGGCGGTCACCGCGGCGCTCTTCGGCATCTTGCCTTGGTAGTCGCTGAGGTAGCTGTCCGCCTCCGAGGTCTTGCCCGTGGATGCGAGCAGGAGCGCGTAGGCAGCGATCGCCGGCTCGTAGTCGGAGACAACGGACACGGCTTTTCGGAAGGCCGTCAGCGCGGAGCCATTCTCGGCAAGGCGCTGCTCGACGACACCGAGCGAATAGAACGCTTGATACGCATTGCCGTCCGCCTGCGTCGCCGTCGAGAACTGCGCCTTGGCGCCTTGCAAGTCGCCGGACTGGAATGCCGCCAGCCCGGCGTTGTACGCCTGGAGCGCCGACGCGTTCATCTTCGGACGGTTGCTCGCCGACGCTCCGCTGGTCGGCTGGTCCGTCATGGCGAACTGCTGGCCCTGCGGGTTCGCCGCGACGCCGGGTCCCCCCGTCGGCGGCGTCTGTACGGTCGTACCTTGCGGCATTCGCGACGCAGGCGTCTCGCCGCCGCACGCCGCGACCGATGCGGAAACGACGAACGCCAGCAAGCCAAGGGCGGACCGCGTCGAGACTCCACGAGACATGCTGCACCTCATTGCGCCAGTACCGGCAAGGGAGCGGGCATCGGCTCCGGCTTCGGTGCGGTGACCAGACCGGGCCGCATCTTCGTGAACATGCCGGGGGTGTAATTCAAGTCTTTCACGCCGCTCGCGTACTGGGCCATCTTGGCCTCGCCGATCACGTCCGTCATGAACGCCAGACGCCGGATGGCGCGGGTCACCTCTGCGCTCGTGATCGTGTAGCGACGCCCAAGCACGATCGCCGTCGCGTAGCGGTTCACCATGATCTGATCGGCGCTGTCGAGCTCCTGGTCGCGCTTGTTGCGCCACGCCGTCTGCACCTTCACGCGCACCGCGTCGGCCTTCTCCTGCAAGTCGGGGTTGTCGCTGTTCTCGGCTTGCTCCAGCAGCTTCTCCGTCTTCTTGTCGAACATCTGCAGATCCGGCGGCCGCGTGTTGTACAGGCCGGTGCGGAGCGAATCGTAGAGCGAACCCTGACGAGCCACGGCGGCCGTGGTCCACTCCGGCGACACGTAGGCGTCGATGATGTGCTGGAGCTTGTCGTTCCACTTCTTGGCGTCGACCGCGTCGGCCTTGTACTTCTTGAAGACGTCGACGACGGTGCCCTTGTAGTGGTGGTGCCCGGTGTCGTAGTCGAAGTCGCGCGAGATCTGCTCGTCGAGCATGTGGAACTCGCCTTCGGCGGCCATGGATGCCTCGCGCGAGCCGAGCGCCGTGCTCTTGCCGTCCTTGGACGGTGCCAGGCGCTTCCACTTCTCGAACGCGTCGATGGTGGTCTGCCACCACTTGTTCGCGTCGCCGGCGTTCGATGCGCGCTTCATCTTCGCCACCGAGTAGGCCGCCTGCACGACATACTGCGCGGCCGAGTCCTTCTTCTTGTTCGAATCGTAGTAGCTCTGCATCGAAGCCTCGGCTCGGCGGCGCGCCGCGGCGTTGGCCCCTTCGTCAGGGCTGTATTCGTCCCACTGCTTGAGCGGGGCGCTCGCGACGATGAAGTCGGTCTCCGCGAGCTCCTTGGGTGACGCCCCCAGGCTGGCGAACCGATCGCGCGCGTGGGTCATCCCGGTGGTGTCGCCGATGCTCGCGTACAGCGTGAGCGCCCTCTTCGCGGCGTCCCGCCGCTGTTCCTGCGGGAAAGCGTCCTTCTGGCTGATGGTGTCGAAGGTCTCGGCTGCTTTCGGGTAATTGAAGAACAGGACGTACGCGTCGGCTAGCGCGTCGTAGGCGCCCTTGAGGAACTTGGTGCGGTCCTCGTACTTCTTCGGGTTCGGCGCGACCGGCGGCTTGGCCTTCGGATCGCCGTTCTTGAGCTTCGCCAGCGTCTTGTCGTCGCCGTACTTCGAGATGAACAGCTCGTACATGGCGATCGCCTTGTCGTACTCGCCCACCTTCTTGTAGGCGTACGCGCCGTTCATCGCCGCTTCGGGAGCCTCGTCCCGATCCGGCGCCGCGTCCAACGCGACCTTGTAGGCCGCCGCCGCCTGACGCCACTTCTTGGTGCGCTCCGGGCCGTCGGTCATCTTCTCGGCTTCTTCGTAGAGCTTCCGGGCATCCATGTACGCGGCGCCCTGGATCACCGGCTTGACCAACGCGTCGTGGGCCTGCCGCGTGTCCTCGTCGTACGCGCAGTTCTTGCCCTCGGCGAGCTTGCGGCTCTCTTCGGCGTTGCCCTCGAAGTTGCTCATGCTGACGAGCTTCTCCCACGCCTTGTAGCCCCACTCGTTCTTGCCGCAGTTCTGCTCGTAGAGCGGCTTGAAGCGCTTGCGCGCCTCGTCGAAGTGGCCGTACACGAAGTAGTAGTCGCCGGCCTGGAAGGCGTAGAGTAGCCCGTTCTTCTCCGGGTCACGGTCGTACGGAATCCGGGCGTTGTAGTCGTCGCGCGCCTTGATCGTATCGAGCACGGGCTGCGGCACCGGAGCGACGACGACCTTCTTGTTGTCGCCTTCGCCCGTGAACTGGACCGCCTCGCGCTTCTCTAGCCCTTGCGAGCCGTTGGTGTCAGTGAACCTGCGGTACTCGTCGGCGAGCAAGCGCTCGGCGATCGTCACGATGTCGTAGGCGGCGGGCTGGAGATACTTGTCGTCCTCGTTCGAGTCCCGGACCTCGGCCAGCGTCTGGCGTGCGCCCTGGACCTCGGCCGGAGTCGGCGTCGAGCCGGTGGCGATCTGGAGCACGACGACCCAGTAGCGGGCGTCGGCCATCCACCACTTGCTCTCGTAGGCGTCGGTGGCGTTTGGATCCTGCTCGTAATACGCCTGCCAACCCGATTCGGCGAACCGGTACTCGGCAATCGCTTTCTCGATCAGCGCCTTCTGCTCGCCCGCGTCGCTCAGCGCCAGCGCCTTCTGGTAGAGCGCCTTCGCCTCGTTGGTGTGGTCCGCGGCCGCGCGCTTGAGGCCGTTCTTCACCAGCAACTCGGCCTGGTTCAGGGCCTCGGCATCGTCCTTGTTCGCGTCCACCCACGGCTTGCCGACGCCGACGTAGTTCGCGAGCTTGGTGCGCGCTTCCAGCGCCTTCTGCGTGTACTCGGCCTTCGCCGCGGAACCGTCGGGCGCAAGCCGGCCGAGCTGGTCGTAGAGCTCCGCGATCTTGTTTTGCATGACCGGCGCGTCGCGATCGAGCGGGAACTTCTTCAGCGTGAGCTCGAGCGTCGCGATCGCGTTACGGTTCTGCGTGATGTCGATGAACTCGTGAGCGAGCGACTTGTAGATCTCGACCGTCCACTTCTTGTCCTGCGGGATTAGAGCAGGGTCCTGGACGCGGTCGATCGCAACGGCCATCTTCTGCTCGGCGACGAGCGGATTGGTCTCGGTGTCGAGCACGTCGTTGCGCGGGATGTACGGGTCGCTCTCGGGCGGACCCTCGAAGTCGACGTACGTCAGCGAGCCCGCGATGTACGTGTACGCTTCCGAACGGAAGTCCGCGCCGGGATCGCCTGTCTTCTCCTCCTGCTCGTCGGTGTAGTGCAGGAGCTTGACGAACTCGTCGACGCCGGTGTGATAGCGCTGCTGCTTGTAGTAGCTCCACGCCAGCTTGTACATCGCCACGCCGTACAGCGGCGGCTTCTTGTACTCCATCGAGTGGTCGTACGCGCTGACCGCTCGGTTCAGGTTGTACGGGCCGCCCTTCGGATCGAGCTGATCGAAGTGGAAGTCGCCGATCTTCCACCACACCTCGGCGAGATAGCGCGGGTCCTGCCCGGGATCGGTGTTCTGCGGGATCGGCTTGCACTCCGCCGGATACGGGTCCTGGTAGGTGAGCTCCTCGTCCTTGGGGGCGGCCTTCGCGTTCCGCGCGGGCTTGCCCTTGTGGGCCTGGTCGAGGGGGATCGGGTGCTGGTTGTACCACTCGGTCCAGAACTTCTCGTCGTGGTCCTGGGGCAGCGGCTGGATGACGATCTTGTCGGCGTCGTTCGGATCCGCCTTCACCTGGTACAGGTTCGAGCACACCAGCGCGCGCCAGGCCTGCTGCGCCTCGTCGAGGCGCCCGGAGTCGTTCAGCGCGTGGCCCAGGTAGTAGTGGACCGCCGCGATCTCCTCGTAGTTCGGGAACTCCTGGATGATGCGACGATACAAAGCGACAGCAGGCTTCAGGCCAGGGCCGAGGTCGGCGTCGAAATTCGCGCGCGCGCGCTCCTCGTACAGCGCTGCCAGCCGGAACATCGCGTCCGGCGTCGCCGAGGGGTCGGCGTTCTCGCCGCTGTACAACGCGACGAACTTCTCGAGACGCCGGATCGCCTCGTCGCGCGCGTCGGTGAGCGCCTTCTGCTCTTCCTTGATTTGCTGGTCGAGCTGGCCGAGGACACGCCGACGCTTCTCCTCGTAGTGGTGCCGGACGATCAGCGTGAGCGTGTCCCGGAAGTCCTTGGCATCGCTCTCGTACTGCTTCTCTTCCTGCTGCAGCATCTCGAGGGCGTGGAGCTGCGCCGGTGTCGGCGGCGGTGGCGGTGGGGCCGCCTTGTGGAGCGTGCTGGTCGGCGTCGTGGACGCGGGGGGCGGCGTCGCGGGCGGCATGCCGGCGCTCGCCGACGGCGCGGCGCTCGTCGCGGGCGGAGCACTAGCCGACGCGGAGGCGGCGGCGCTCGCGGGGGGAGCGGCGGCGGGCTGCGACAAGGCGGTTCCAGGCGTCACGAGGAACGCCACGCCGAGCGCGCCGAGGACGAAGCGACTGACCAGACCGCGGGTAGCGCGTCGTGTCGTCATTGGGATTCCTCCGTGTCGTCCAGCACTTCGCGCAGCTCGTCGTTCAATTGCTGGTCCTCCTGCGCGCGTTCGCGTTGCAGCTCCACGACCCTCATGCGCTGTTCCTCGCGCACCTCCCACGCTTCCTGCACGATGCCGACGTCGGAGCGGAGCACGACGCTCTTGAGGCGGTCGCGCACGAGGGCGAAGTTCCGCATCGCGACCTGGCCGACGAGCAGCCGCGCCTGCTGATCGAGATCGTCGAGGTTGCCGGCGTACTTCTCGATGTTGGCGGCCTCCTGGGCGACGTCCGTCTCGAGCTTCTGCGCCTGCTCGGCCACCTGGCGCTCCAGCCCGGCGCGCACCGACTGGAGCTGCGTGTCGTCGGTGTCCATGCGCGCGAGCAGGCTCTGGATCGAGCTCGCGTACGCCGCGGCGTCGGGGTTGTCCTGACCGCTCGCGACGAGCTGGACCTCCCGCGCGAACAGCTCGCGGAACTGCTTGCGGACCGCGTCGTCCTCCACGTAGCGCTGGTCGCCGAAGCCGATCTGGACGCGACCCATGTCGATCGCCTCCCGGTATTCGCGGATCTTCGTGCGGTACACCTGGATGTCGCGCTCGTTGGCGTCGATCTCCGCCTGGAAACGCTGCCGGCTGGCGAGGTCGCGGGTGACGCCGAATTTGTCGGCGTCCTTGAGCACGCGCTTGAGGCCGTTGACGATTGCCTGGAGCTTGTCGGCCTCGAGGTTGAGCCGCTGCAGACCCTGCGACACCTGGTTCCACTGGCGTTCGCCGGAAGCCTCGCGGGTGGCGAAATCACCTGACGTCACCGGAAGGAAGCTCATGCGTTTCATCAGCGCGCGGCGCTGCGACCGGACCTGTCCGAGCTCCCCGCCGGCGTTGCCGGCGACGTCGTCCATGCCCTCGGCGAGGGTACGCCGAGCGACGGCGAGCTTGTTGATCAAGCCGAGCGCCGCCTCGAGCTGCGCCTTGATCTCCGGAAACGCCTTGGCGCGCGTCGACGACGAGAGCACCGAGTTGAGCTTCCGGACCAGCAGGCGCGAGCGCTTCACCAGGTCGCGGGAGCGCTTCACGTCGTCGATGACGGCGAAGGCGCGGTCGTCCTCCGCTTGATCCTTGGCGAACTGGATCACGATCGGCGAGAGCTTCGGGCCCTGATCCGCGGCGGCCTCGAACTCGTCGGCCACCAGCTTCTCGTAGTAGACCGCTGGATCGCTGGTCGTCTTGAGGAACTGATCGACCTGGTCGCGGATCGGATCGAAGCGGTTGCGCACGCTCTGGTAGAGCGCGAGCGCCTTCTCGAACTGGCCGGAGCGCAGCATCAGGTCGGCGCGCAGCAGCGATCCGTCGGCGAGCTGCAGCGACTCCGGGTCGGTGATGCTGAGCACCTCGAGGGCACGCTGGGCGCGCTGGTAGTCACCCAGCCGGACGTACACCCAGGCGAGCTCGTAGAGCATCGTCCCGAACTCGGGCGACGTGCGATCGACGTGACTGTAGGCGTCGGCGGCGTCGAGGAAATTGTCCGTCTCGTAGAAGAGCCGCCCGATGGCCATCCACGCCAGGTCGATCACGTGGCGATGCTCGTCGGTGTCGGCAGGCAGGCGGGTGACGGTGCGGAATTGATCGATCGCCGCTGCGTAGCGGGCCTTCGTCACCGGCGCCGCCGCAGGCGGCGGCGTCGGGGGCGCTGGCGCCGCGCCCGCATCGGGCGCTCCGGATGTCGCCGGCGCTGCCGTCGCCGGGGCTGCGGCGGGTGGCGGAGGCGGTGCGGCCTCCTTCACGAGCACCGCGCCGAGCAGGTACTGCGTCTGGTGCGCGTAGGACGAGCTGGGCGACATGCCGGCGAGTGCGGCCTTCGCCGCCGCGTAGTCGTGCTTGGCGAAGTACGCCTTGCCGCGCGCGTACTGCAGCGAGCCGCTCGTGTCCGAGGCGGGCAGCTGGTTCATGCGCGCGAAGATGTCGTCCAGGCTGTCGAGGTTGTTCGTGCGCAGCGCGACGTCGACAAGCCGGCTCAAGGCCCTTCCGGCGTAGGCGTCGTACGGGCGCGCGGTCGCCTTGTCGAGCAGCTCGCGGTAGTAGCGGCGCGCGGAGTTGAACTGCTTCGACTCGAAATAGGCCTCTGCAAGCAAGAAGCTCGCGTCCGCGTTGGAGGCGTCCCCCGCCTTGCCCTGGCGATGCAGCTCGACGACCTGGTTCAGGACGTCGATGGCGTGATCGTAGTCCTTGGTCCGGAGCAGCATCTCGCCGGCAGCGATCCGCTCCTCGGGCGTCGTGCGCTGGTGCGACGCCTTGGCGGCCGCGGCCTGCACGCTGCCGACATTCGCCTCGACGTCGTGGACAGCGATCTCTGCGCGGCCCTTCGCCTCCGTCGTGCCGAGCGCGAACGCCGCACGCGGTGCGGCGGACGCCGCGAGCGCGACGAACAGCGCCCACCCCGGGGCGCGCCGGCTGCGCATTAGTTGCCTCCCGTTCCGATCGAGATGCCGCCGGATACGCCCGATCCGGACGAGCTCGGCGTAGCCTGGCCACCCTCGGCGGCGACGCCGGAGCGGAGCTTCTCCACGTAGCGGACCGCAGGTCGCTGCTCGAGCGGAGTGGTGACGCCGCCCTTCTCCCACGCGATCGCGTCGAGCTGGACGGTCTTGCCCTCCGTCACGGTGAACGAGTGGCTCGACTTGACCTCGAAGTGGTAGCCGCGCAGGTAGGAGAACACGCCGTAGCCGTAGCCGTTGAGCTGGACGAGCACCTGCAACGTGTGATCCCCCGGCGGGATCGAGCCACTGAAGATCGGAATCTCCTTCTGGGCCGCCAGCGTGCCGGTGTCGTCCTGCTTGTTGTACTGGACGGCTCCGTCGAGCACGAACAGCGCACGAGTCAGGCGGAACGCGCTGCTCATGTCGTTCGTGAACTTGATCTCCGCGCGCGCGCCACCGACACCGCCCGAGAGGATCGTGTCGCTGAGCAAGCTGAGCCGGGTGTGGCTGCGGCGGATCTGCTCCTTGAGCTCGTCCACGCGTTGCTCGAGATCACGGAGGCGCACCACGTAGGTGGAGCCGTCCATTTGCTGGTCCGGCGCGGAAGCCCCCGCGGCGGTCGTGCCTGCAGCCGCCGGAGCGGCGCTGCCCGCGGCCGCCGGCGCGGCGCTCCCTGCGGGAGCCGCGGCGGCTGGGTCCGCCGGCTTGTCCTTGTCGGCAGCCTTGCCGGTGGCGGCGGGCTTGTCGGCGGGCTTCGCGTCAGCCGCGGTGCTTGCACCAGCTGCTGCCCCCGTCTTGCCCGCGTCCGCGGTAGCCCCCTGAGCCGCCGCGGCCGAGGCATAGAAAATCACGGCGGCGGACACGAACCACAAGGCCTTGGGAAGTCGCATCGATGACCCTCTCCGATGAATAAGTGCCCCGCGCGAGCAACAGACGCCCGATCCGCGGTTGCTCCCACCTTATGTTCGGGATTCGAGCAGACTGCAACAGCAGCTAGCAAGCGGGAATCGCAGTTTGATACGGGGGCCGTGCCCCCCGCCACCGGGGCGAGACAACCGTGAGGGTCATCATGCATCCGGGCCGAACGCCAGGCCGGCGAGCGGACCCGAGTCGTAGCTTGCCGGAAACGCAGCGCGAGGGCTACGGTGGCGCGGAGCAGCGGACGAGCAGATTGAACCCCGTGCAGGGACGTCTGGAACAAAGCGCCTTGGCAGGACCGGCTACCGGGCTGCTGGGCCTCAGGCTGGTTCCGCCTTCGTCGCTAGACCATCACGCTCGCCCCGCCGGGGGGAGGTGACCGGGATGGCGGCCGAGCGGGGAGAAGCAACGGACGAGATGCTCATGGTGCGCTACCAACGCGGCGACCGTGAAGCGTTCGCGACGCTCGTTCGGCGCTACAAGACGCCGATCTACAACTTCGTGCTGCGCCAGATCCGGCAACCCGCACTGAGCGAGGACGTCACCCAGGACGTCTTCATGCGCGTCGTCCAGAACGCGGCGGAGTTCAAGCACGAGGCACGCTTCTCGACCTGGCTCTACACGATTGCCAGGAACCTGTGCATCGATCAGCTCCGCAAGCTGAGCCATCGGCGCCACCCGTCGCTGGACGCACCGGCGGGCGGGCGCAACAGCGGGGACGCGCCGCCCCTCGTGGAGAGTGTCGCCGACACGCACCCGCGCGCCAGCGTCGAACGCAGCGTCGCGGCGACACAAGTCGCGGGCCGCATCGTCGCCGCCGTCGAGGCGCTACCGGACGAGCAGCGCGAGGTGTTCCTCCTACGCGAGATCGCGAACCTGCCGTTCAAGGACATCGCGAACATCACCGGGGTGGGCGAGAACACCGTCAAGAGCCGGATGCGATACGCGCTCGACCGCCTGCAGGATGCGTTGTCCGAGTTCGAGGAGTACGCGCGCGCCCTGCGCTGACCAAGGAAGCCTGACGTGGATTGCGAGAAGTTCGACCGGATCGTACTCGACCTGCTCTACGAGGAGCTTGACGAGCTGACGAGCGCCGCGGCCAAGCGCCACGTCGAACACTGCTCGCGGTGCCGCGGCATTGCCGCGGGTCTCAGAGCGACACGCGAGGTCGGCGTGTTGCCGCTCGAGGAAGCGCCGCCGGGACTGGAGACGCGGATTCTCGAAGCCGAGCACCAGGCGAACGCCGTCCTCCCGCTGCGAAAGCGCGTCGGGCGGGGGATCTCGCTGCTGGCGAGCTACGCGATGCGGCCGCAGCTCGCCATGGCCGCCCTGCTTCTGCTCATGATCGGCTCGAGTCTTCTCTTGCTGCGCGCCCGGCCCGGCGCGCGCGAGTCGGTGCAGGTCACCGAGCGCGGCATCCCGGAGAGCGAGGGCGACCCGGTAGCGATCGTCCCCGCGCCGGCGCGCGCGGAGGCTCCGGCAGCCGCGCTCGCGCACGGAGCGCCGCGCGAGGAGAAGGCCAGCGCGCACCGCGAGAAGTCGAAGACGCCGCGCGATGACGCCCGCGACGAACCCGCCGATGGTCTGGCGCAAGCTGCCCCGGCCGCGGCGGCGCCAGCCTCCGATGCCGGAACGCTCGCCGACGAGAGCGACGCGAGCGCCGGCGACTACGAGCAGGCGATGGCGGCGTACCGCGCGGGACGCTACGCCGAGGCTGGACGCCGCTTCGACGCGATCGCCGCCGCCGGCGGCGCCAAGGCCGCGTCGGCGGCGCTCTACGCGGCGCGGTCCACGCGCAACAGCTCCGGCTGCGGTGCGGCGGCGGCGCGCTTCGACGATGTGGCCGCGCGCTATCGCGGCAGCAGTATCGGGAACGACGCGACGTGGCAGGCCGCCGATTGTTATCGCTCGATGGGGCAGATCGACCGGGCGCGCCGCAACTATCAGCTGCTGCTCGCCGTCGCCAGCTACGCGGATCGCGCGCACCGCGCGCTCGACGCGCTCGATGGTCGCAGCGCCGGCGCGGTCGCGGCACGCGCCGCCGAAGCGCGCCCCAAGGCGGCGGCGGCAGCGCCCGCCAAGCCCGCCGCGAAATCCGCTCCGGCGCCGAATGCGACGACCGACACCCCCGCGCCCACGGAGCCGGGGCAGTAGCGATCAGCGCGCGATCGCGGCGTTCGCGCCAGCTTCGCCCAGCTCGACGTCGGCGGTCTCGATGATCGCCTTGGATCCGTCGGGCGGGTCGAACGGCGCGCGCCCGACCTGCGTCGTACCGAGACTCGGCACCAACATCGCGATCACGTACTGGCGGAAGAAATACCACCACATGCTGCGCTCGATCAGGCGCTTGTCGATCTGCGGAGCAATGGCGTTGTGCAGCTCGAAGGACCTGCTCCAGTGCGTGCCGGGGTGCTCGTGGTGCACCGTGTGCAAGCCGTTGTTGAACAGCAGGAAGTTCGTAAGCCGGCCGTCGAAGGTGCGCGAGTGATTGTGCTCGCTCCACGGGTCGGTGTGCACGTGCTGCTCATAGTTGAACAGCATGATCGTCCACAGCGCGAAGAACGCCGGGATGAACGTCACCAGCGTCCACACGTACAAGCCGGTCTTCAGTCCATGAAGGGCGATCGCCAACGCGAGCAGCGCGCTCTCCGCGCCGATCCAAACCGCGTACTGCGTCAGCACGCGGCGATAGAGCTTGCGGTTGCTGGTCTTGGCCTTGCGGATGAACGTCTTGATCGGATCCGACTGGTAGTAGCTCGACACGAAGAAGTACGTGAAGGCAACCAGCGCGTTGTGTCGGTTCGTGTAGCGCCACGTGATGGTGGCGTCGCCAGCGCGGTTCAGGAACTTGTGGTGGTTCAGGTTGTGGGTCGGAATCCACGCGAACGTGGGGTAGCCGTAGAAGATGCTGATCCACGCGGCGAACAGCTCGTTGGTCCGCTTGCTCGCGAAGGTGGGACAGTGGTTGTGGTTGTGCGCGATCACACCACACGCGAGCGCGAAGTAGCAGCTCACCCACCACAGATACGGGACCAGCGCGGGACGCGCGTACTGGATCGCGACGACGGCAGGCGTCAGCACGAACGTCCAGAGCAGCGTCCGGTAATCGGCAGCATTCCGCGGCAGCATCGTGGCGCGCACGTTACCAGACGAATCGCAAACAGGCAGGCTTACTTGTCCCCCAACAAGAGTGCGAAGGCAGTTTCGCACTGGCTACCGAGGCTGGGGGTTGATGCCGGACCGGCGCGGAATCACTCGTGTCCGCTGCCATCTCGACCCCCGTGCGGAGCGGGACCAACGCGGTGAAGGGCGGCGCTGCGTGGATCCCGCAACGCCGGTCGAGCCCCCCCGTTCGTACAAGCGCGAGCGGATCGCCGCGGATACGCGACGACAGCTTGAACCGTCCGCGGCGTCACAAGACGGGTCGGAGTCCGCGGGCTCGCGGTTCGGCGGTCGTTTCGTGTCGGCGACGCGGACCGCAAGTGCCGCTGACTGCGGTGAGAGGCGTTTCGTGTCGGCGAGGCCGACCGGAAGTGGCGCTCACTGCGGTGAGGGTCGTTTCGTGTCGGCGACGCCGACCGGAAGTGGCGCTCACTGCGGTGACGGGCGTTTCGTGTCGGCGACGCCGACCGCAAGTGGCGCTCACTGCGGTGACGGGCGTTTCGTGTCGGCGACGCCGACCGCAAGTGGCGCTCACTGCGGTTGGCGGTTTCGCGGTTCGCGGTTCGCGGCGAAGAGGGCGAAGGCGGCGAAGATCGCGAAGTCGGCGAAGATCGCGCACGATCGTGCGACGCGGCGGGGGTGGGTGGCGCGCCGCTCAGTTCGCCACTTCGCGCACGTACGCGATGGTGTGGATCGCTTCGACGAGGCGTTCGCGATCGTCGGGGCCGAGATCGAGGAAGCGGATGCCCATGCCCGGGTTCAAGTTCTCCGAGAGCGGGCGTACGGGGTTGAGCCACTGCACGATGCCCGCGACGACGAAGGGCGCCTGCGCGCCTGGCGGGGCGAAGCGGAGCGTGATGCGCGTGCCCACCGCGAGCGGCTCGCGAGTGAGGACGAAGATGCCGAGCGCGGAGATGTTCGTGATGCTCGCGTAGAGGAACGTGTCTTCCGTGTTGCAGTCGACGGACCACGTCACGTCGATTCGATCGGCGCTGCGGCGATCACTGCCCTGACGGCGGTGACTGTCGGGAGGATCGTCGCTCACCCCGCGGCCTTAACGCCGATCCGCGCGCCTGTCACGCGAGCGGGAAACAATCGCCGCGATGGGGCGCCATCGGGGGAGGATCGGGTGCCCGCTACGTGCGCGGGAGCGCGGGAGCGCGGGAGCGCGGGGTGCGGGAGCGCGGGGTGCGGGAGCGCGGGGTGCGGGAGCGCGGGGTGCGGGAGCGCGGGGTGCGGGAGCGCGGGGCGCGGGGCGCGGGAGCGCGGGGGCGCGGGAGCGGAGCGCGGGGGCGCGGGAGCGCGGGAGCGCGGGGCGGACGGCCCCCGCAGGCTTGAAGCATCAGCTGCTATCAGGGGCTCGGGCTCCGCTCGCGCCGCCGCCTGCGGGTCGCGGCGGCGCCCCGCAGGGACGTGGACCTCGTCACCCGCCGGGACCTCGTCACCCGCCGGGACCTCGTCACCCGCCGGGACCTCGTCACCCGCCGGGACCTCGTCACCCGCCGGGACCTCGTCACCCGCCGGGACCTCGTCACCCGCCGGGACCTCGTCACCCGCCGGGACCTCGTCACCCGCCGGGACCTCGTCACCCGCCGGGACCTCGTCACCCGCCGGGACCTCGTCACCCGCCGGGACCTCGTACCTCGTCACCCGCCGGGACCTCGTCACCCGCCCGAGGTCCGGGCTCACCACTACGCGCTGCGCGTTTCGACGTCGACAGGCGCCAAGCGGCGTCCGCGGGCGCACCGCGGGCGCACCGCGGGATACCGCGTAGCGCGACTTCCGATGGCGAACCCTCGGGATACCGCGCAGCGCGACTTCCGATGGCGAACCCTCGGGATACCGGGATACCGCGTAGCGCGACTTCCGATGGCGAACCCTCGGGATACCGCGCAGCGCGACTTCCGATGGCGAACCCTCGGGATACGCGCAGCGCGACTTCCGATGGCGAACCCTCGGATAGCACGCGGATACCGCGCAGCGCGACTTCCGATGGCGAACCCTCGGGATACCGCGCAGCGCCTTCCGATGGCGAACCCTCGGGATACCGCGCAGCGCGACTTCGGTGGGCGGATCGCGGGATACCGCGCAGCGCGGGCGGATCGCGGGATACCGCGCCGGACCGGCATCCGGGAGGGGGTCATCGGGGCGCGGCGATCGGCCGGCGCGTGGTCCGCTCAGCGAACGTGGATGATGCCGCCGTCGAGGCGGTTCTCGTTCTGGGCGCCGCGCTTCACCTCGAGGCGACGGTCGCCGATGAAGAGCCCGAAGAAGACGTGATAGTCGCCGGGCGTGAAGTTCGGCTCGAGGGCGATCTCGTGGGTGTCCACGATGTAGTCGCCGACCCGCCACAGGTTGAACGCGTACTTGCCGTCGAGCGTCTTGTGGTCGCCGTTGTAGCGGCGCTGGAAGCCGTCGATGTGGATGAACGTCTCCCAGCTGCCGGCGATGGGCGCGGCGACCTTGTAGTAGATCTTGAAGCGGTAGGTCCGGAGCGGGACGATCGCGTCGACGGGCTTGCCGTCGAGATCGGTAACCGCCCAGCCGAGCGCGTCGAGCTGGTTGTTGAAGCTGCCGTCGAGCGGATGCTGGGGATGCGGTCGCTCGCCGAGGATCTCGTCGCGGAACGGGTTGTCGTTCTTCTCGCCGGGACGCAGCTCGTTGCTGACCAGCAGGATCTCGCTCGAGCGCGCGTCGAGCACCGGCAGGTTCTGCGGCGGGCTCGTGTGACCGCGATACATGGAGTTCATCTGCGGCAGGTCGTTGGCGCGGATCGCGAGCCAGCGTCGATCGCGCGTGGCCGTGAGCCAGTTGAAGGCGCTGTTGACGTCGGAGAACGTCGGCACCTCGCCGCCGGTGTAGTAGCGCGCGCTGCCCGTGCCGACGCCCATCAGCGCGAGCGCCTCGCCCTTCCGGGCGTGGGTCTGGAACGACTCGAAGACCTCTTTCGGCGAGATCTGGCGCGCGAGCTTCGGGTAGTAGCCGAGGCTGAGCGCCGCGCCGCAGGCGACGACGGCGGTGGTCGAGCCGACGGCGCGCGTGGTCGGCACGTGCGCGTACAGGAAGCGGAACACGTCGCGCGCGAACATCACGCCCGCCGGCGCGAGGTAGACCAGCGCGGGCAGCACGAGCCACGCGGCGTACAGGAGGACGTACTCCTGCTCGCCGACGCCGGCGAACTGCTTCCAGTGGAAGCGCGAGTGCGACAGGTACGCGAGCCCGCCGAGGGCGACGAGGGCGGCTTCGCCGACGAGCATCACGAACGCGAGGTTGCCGTTCCAGAGCGACCGCACGAGGCGCGGCCAGCGCAGGTACTCCTGCTTGTCGAAGCGACGTTCTGCTTCGCTCTGGCGTTCCATGAACGAGAAGAAGAAGCCGACCAGCAACAGCAGCGTGCCGTAGCGGATGATGGCGGTGCCGGGCTCGCGGAAGCTCTCGGGGAAATTGACGTTGTCCGCCGCGAACGCGCTCAGGCCCTTGATCGGATACTCGCGGAAGTCCTCGTAGAAGAGCACCGCGAGCGCGCCGACGCCCATGGCCATGGTCCGCGAGCCAGGCGCCCCGCGCTCGAAGTCGCGCAGCGCGAGCGCCGCGATGCCGGCGAGGGCGAACACCGGACCGTACGGCAGGTGTCCGGTCGCCGGCGCGAGCAGCCCGTAGACGCCGAAGCCGGCGACGGCCACGAGGATCAAGGTGATACGCAGCGCGACCTCGCGATCGCGCGCCGCGCCCTCGACGCCCGCCGGCGCGCGCAGCACGCGGCCGAGCGCGAACGGCAGCACCGCGCTCCACGGGTACAGACCGTGGCCCAGGTAGTGGATCACGAAGTCGAAGGTCGGACGCTGCCGCGGTGGCTCGACCGCGACGCCGAGCACCATCAGGTAGTTTGCCGGGTGGTCGGCGGCGTGCGCCAGCGCGTTGACGCCGATGCCGAGGGCGACGCCGCCGATCGCGAGCGACAAGAGTCCGACCACGCTGCCCAGCGGATCCCGCTCCCGCGCGCCGTTGCCGGCGATCAGCACGAGCCACGCCGCGCCCACGCCGAGCGCCGGGATGGCGATGCCGATCAAGACACCGCGCGAGCCGAAGCCCGCCGCCAGCCCGACCAGGCCCAGCACCAGCCACAGCACGCGCTGGCGCGTCCCGGAGCTGCCCCGATGATCGAACGCCGCGATGCCCAGGCCGGCGACGGCGATGGCGATCGACGCCATCGTGACGATGTCGCCGAGGATGGTGCGGGCGTGGAGGAAGTAGAGCGGCATGGTCGCGAGCGCGAGCGCCGAGAACGCGCCGGCGGCGCGATCGGCGAGGCGCGACACCAGCGCGTAGGTCGCCAGCACGCCGAGCACGCCCCAGATCGCCAGCGGCAAGCGCCCCGCCCAGTCGTGCAGGCCGAACAACTTGAAGCCGACGGCGATGGACGTGAACGGGAGCTGGCCACGCGCGAGCTCCCCGAGCGTCGGCACGCTGTTGACGGCGCCGGCGAGCACCAGGCCCTTGGCGCCCAGCAGGTTCACCGCGATGCGCCGCGCCAGCTCCGCGACGTGAAGCTCCGGCGGGTCCCAGATGCCACTCGCCGAGATCGGCGCGAAGAAGCTGGCGAGCGTCACCACCGCCGCGAAGCCGACGAGCCACGGTCGCTTGGCGTCGGTCGGGGCCCCGCCCGACGCGGGTCCCGCGTCGGTGGCGGTCTCCGGCGGCGGCTCGTCGTCCGCGGCGGGGGGCACCGGCTGGGGCTCCGGGTCGCTGTCGCTGGACGGCTCCGCGCTGGGGTCCGCGGCGGCGGACGCTTCCGCTTTGGGCTCGTCCTCGATCGCGCCGGCTTGCGGCGGCTCGGCCTCGGCCGCATCGGTTTCCGGCATCCTGGTGTCGTCGGCCATGGGCGTTTCCGGCGCGGACCTTAGCAGATGGCCCAGGCAAGTCAGCGGCTTCGTGGCCCCTCCAGTGGATGCCGGTCCGGCGCGGAATCACGCGGGCCGGACCACGCGGGCCGGCGCCCACCCGCCAGGCCGAGGCCGGGCCGGACGTAAAAGAGGCGACCCGGCGCCGCGGTCTGCGCTACGCCTCCGGCCGAATGCGCTTCGGCACAGTGGCTCTGGTAGGCCGGTCCAACGTCGGCAAGTCGACGTTCCTGAACGCCGCGCTCGGCGAGGCGCTGGCGATCGTGTCGCCGCGGCTGCAGACCACGCGCGACGCGCTGCTCGGCGTCGTGCACCGGGAGGGCGCGCAGATCGCCTTCATCGACACGCCGGGCCTGCACCGTCCGCGCAACGAGCTCGGGCGCCGCATGAACGCCGCGGCGCTCGAAGCCGCGCGGGCGACGGAGCTGTGCGTGTTCATGACCGACGCCGAGCGCGTGGTCCGGACCAAGCGGTTCCGCGCCGGGCCGGCATCCCCTTCCCCTTCCCTCGTCCACCCCGGCGACACGCCGCTGCTCGCGCTGGTACCCGCCAGGACGCCGTGCATCCTGGCGGTGAACAAGGTCGATCTGCTGCGCGACAAGAAGCAGCTCTTGCCCGTGCTCGAGGCCTACGCGGCCGCGCGCGAGTTCGTGGAGATCGTGCCGCTCTCCGCGCGCAAGCCGGGAGACGTCGAGCGCCTGCTCGGCGTGATCGCCGAGCACCTGCCGGAAGCGCCGCCGGGCTACGACGAGGACACGCTCACCGACCGGCCCACGTCGTTCTTCGTGCGCGAGTACGTGCGCGAGCAGATCCTGCAGCAGACGGGCAGCGAAGTGCCGCACGCGGCGGCCATCTCCATCGATCGCATCGACGACACGCCCAAGACGTTCATCGTCAAGGCGACCATCCACGTGGACAAGACCGGGCAGCGCGTGATCCTCGTCGGCCGCGGCGGCGAGCGCATCCGCGACATCGGCATCGCGGCGCGCCAGCGCATCGAGACGCTCGTCGGCAAGCAGGTGCACCTGGAGCTGTTCGTGCGCGTGAGCCCGCGCTGGCGCGACGTGCCGCGGCAGCTCGCCGAGCTCGGCTACGAGCCACCCGAGTCGCCCGAGCTTGCCACGGCGCTCCCCGACGAACCGCGCAGAGCGCACCGGAAGAGCTGAGCCATGCCGCCCATCGTCGCCATCGTCGGTCGCCCCAACGTGGGCAAGAGCACGCTGTTCAACCGGCTCGCCGGCAAGGCCGTCGCGATCGTCCACGACGCGCCCGGCGTGACGCGCGATCGGCACTACGCGGACGCGCACTTGCAGGGCCGCGATCTGGTGCTGGTCGACACCGGCGGCTTCGATCCCGACTCGGACGATCCGATGCAGCAGGGCATCGCGCGGCAGGTGGAGCTGGCGATCGCCGAAGCGGACGCCGTGGTCTGCGTGCTGGACGCGACGTCGTCGCCGGCGCCGGCGGATCGCGAGGCTGTCGGGCTGCTCCGCCGCAGCGACAAGCCCGTGCTGTACGTCGCCAACAAGGCGGACAACCCGCGGGTCGAGCTCGAGTCGAACGATCTGTATAGCCTGGGCGTGGATCGGCTGTTCCCGGTCTCCGCGCTTCACGGCCGCGGCACGGGCGAGCTCGAGGCCGCGCTCGTCGCCGCGCTGCCCGACGCCGCCCCGGAGCCGGTGCCCGCCGAGGACGCGCCACCGCGGATCGCGCTCGTCGGGCGCCCCAACGCGGGCAAGTCGTCGCTCTTCAACCGCCTGTCCGGCACCGAGCGCTCGCTCGTGGATCATCGACCCGGCACCACCCGCGACGCCATCGACCAGAGCATCGAGCACGGCGGGCACACGCTTCACGATCGTGGACACCGCGGGGATCCGGCGGAAATCGCGCGTCGACCGCGGCGTCGAAGCGGAGAGCGTGATGCGCGCGCTGCGCGCCGTCGGTCGCGCGGACATGGTGATCCTGATGTGCGACGCCACCGAGGGCGTCGCCGAGCAGGACGCGCGCCTGCTCGGGCTGTGCGCCGAACGCGGGCGGGGGATCGTGGTCGGCCTGAACAAGGTCGACCTGCTGCCGACGCGGAAGGAGCGGCAGAAGGCCGAGGACGACGCCAAGGACGCCCTGCGCTTCGCGCGCTGGGCGCCGATCGTGCGGCTGAGCGCCAAGACCGGCGAGGGCGTGGACGATCTGATGCAGACGGCGTGGCGCGCCTCGGAGGAATACCGGCGGCGCGTTCCCACCGGCGAGCTCAACCGCTTCTTCGAGCAGGTGCTCGCCGAGCGGCCCCCGCCGACCCACGGCGGCCGCGCGCCGCGCATCTACTACGTGACGCAGGCGCAGACCTCGCCGCCCGTGTTCGTCGCGATGAGCAACGCGCCGGAAGCGATCAAGGACAGCTACAAGCGCTTCGTCTCCGGCCAGATCCGCAAGGCGTTCGGCTTCGAGTGCGTGCCGGTACTGGTGCGCTACCGCAAGCGCCGGCGCAACGAGTGAGCGCGAGCCCGAAGCGTCAATCGCGGACGAGCAACGCGGCGATGCCGGCGAGCGTCGCCAGATCGTGGACGTCCCCGGGCAGCGCCGGGATGTCGATGCGGATCGGAGCAGGGCGCTCCCTCGCCGGGGACTTCGCGGCGTCGTCCGGCGCGGAACCGCGGGCGACCGCCGCCGCGAGCTCGTCGAGCCGCTCCGCGTCCGTCTCGGCCATGCGACTCTCCTCGGCGACGGCGCGCTCGAGCCGCTCCGCGCCGTCGTCGCCGAGCGCGATCTGGTGCGCGTCGAGCGACGCCTGGATCTCGCTCCGCGACGGCACGAAGCGCGGCTTGCGGTGCACGCGGTTCACGACGAACGCGTCGCGTCCCATGCCTTGCTGCGCCAAGCGCTCGGCGAAGTACACCACCTCGCGGATCGCGAGCGGCGCCGGCGTCGTCACCAGCACGTAGGCGAAATCAGCGCCGCGGAACGCCGCCGCGACCTCGGTCGCGCGCTCGCGGAACCCGCCGAACAGGTCGTTGAGCTCGGTGATGAACTCCGCCATCTGCTCGAGGAAGCCGCCGCCGGTCAGGCGACCGATCCCCTTGAGCACCACGGCCACGCTCTTGGCCACGAGATTCAGGCTGAACTTGCGGCTGGACTCGAAGGCCTGGATGAACCAGCGCATGGCCGCGCTGTCGAGCGCCTCGATCAAGCGTTCCGGCGCGTCGAGGAAATCGAGGGCGTTGCTGGTCGGCGGCGTGTCGAGGACGATGAGATCGTAGGCCGCGTCGCGCCGCACGGCGAGCAGCTTCTCCATCGCCATGTACTCCTGGGTGCCCGCCAGGCTCGTGGACACGTACTGGTACATGCGGTTGTTCAAGATGCGGTCGCGGGCCTCGGGGCTGGACGCGTGGCGGACCACCAGGTCGTCGAAAGTCCGCTTGGTGTCGAGCATCATGACCGTGAGGCTGCCGCTGACCTCGAGCCCGGCCTTGCGCAGGCGCTCCGGCTCGACGCGCTGTGCATCGGCGGTCATGCGCTTGAGCCCCAGGCTGTTGGCCAGGCGCCGCGCCGGATCGATGGTCAGGCACAGCACGTTCCTGCCACGCTGCGCCGCCGCCAGGCCGATCGCCGCCGTCACCGTCGTCTTGCCGACGCCGCCGCTGCCCACGCACAGGATCACGCGACGGCTTTCGATGAGCGGAAGCAGCGAGGCAGCGGACATCGAGTGATTCCCGGACCGCTGCCGTCTAGCACAGGCACCGCACACGGCCCGAGGCAAATCCTCCCGCCGAAGCGCGGACTGCGACGGGAAAGTTGGCCCACTCCGCCGCGATGGGCGATCGAGGCCAGCATGACGGCTCCGCGCGACCCGGACGTGTCCGAACGCCGCCACGAGACCCGGCGGGGCGCGCTGGAGTCGCTTCATCGGCTACTCGACTCGGTGCGCCGGTCGGGCGGGCTCGAGGCGATCGCGGTCGCCGACGCGACGGGCTGCCTCGTCGCCGGCGCCGGCGCGTGGCGCGCGTGCGAGGCGCTGGCGGCGTGGGCGCCCGTTCTTGGCGCAAATGCAGCCAACGACGTGATGCCGACGCGGCTGGACGTGCTCGCCCGGCGCACCGACGTCCGGCGCCTGGCGATCGACGGCATCGAGGTGCTCGTCTGCGGGCGGGGCGACCCGGAGCACCGTGCACCGGCGCTGGCGGCGGCCAGCTCGGGCTGCGAGCGGATCCTGTCGCGGCCGCGTCCGGGCGATCGCGCCGGCGCGCCACGCTGACGCGGCGCTTGGGCCCCACGCGAACCCCGCGCTATAGCTGCACCGATGCGCGGCTTCGTCGATCTGCACTGCCACTGGATCCCCGGGATCGACGATGGCGCACCGACCATGGAGGACGGGCTCGCCATGCTGCGCGCGTTGAAGTCGCTCGGATTCGATCTGGTGGTCGCGACGCCGCACATGCGACCGGGCATGTTCGACAACACGCGGGCCGACCTGACGGCGGCGTACGACCGCGCCCGGCCAGCGGTCGCCACCGCGGACGACGTGCCGGAAGTCGCGCTGAGCAGCGAGCACTACTTCGACGAGGTGGTGTTCAGTCGACTGCTCGCCGACGAGGCCCTGCCCTACCCGGGCGAGCGGGCCGTGCTGCTGGAGTTCTACGAGATCGGGTTCCCGGCGATGATCGAGCATCGACTGTTCGACCTGCGCCGCCACCGGCTCGTCCCGGTCATCGCCCACCCCGAGCGCTACCGCGAGATCTGGCGGGACGCGGACGCGCTCGAGCGGCTGGTGGACCAGGGCGCGGCCGCGCTGCTCGACACCGCGGCCCTGGTCGGGAAATACGGCCGCCGGCCGCAGCGCGCCGCCGAGGAGCTGCTCGAGCGCGGGCTCTACCACGCGGCGTGCAGCGACGCGCACCGACCGGCGGACGTGGAAAAGGTCGCAGGCGGAATGCGCTGGATCGAGCGTCGTTACGGCGCCGACGAGATCGACTTCCTGTTCCGCGAAGGACCACGCGAGCTGCTCGCCGGACGGGTACCCGGGTGACGCCGGCCTCCGGGACAGGATCGGGGAGCGACCGCCCGCCGGTCATTGCGCGCGCCGAACCGCGCACCCACACCAGCTGGCTGCGACGGCGACGCTTCGAGGTGGCGGCGTCGCTGGCCGTCGCGGGCGGCTTCGCGTGGTTGCTGCACGCCGGCGCCTTGCCGCTCGTGCCCGGCGCGCAGGCGTTCGCGCACGTCCGCTGGTGGACGGTCGCCGCGTACATCGCGCTCTGGAGCTGCGTGCACGTGATGCGCGCCGCGCGCTGGTCGCTCTTGATCGCGCCGGTGCACCCGGTCCCGCTCCGCCGCGTCATCGCCGTGGCGTTCATGGGCTTCGGCGCGATCGTGCTCTTGCCGTTCCGCGCCGGCGAAGTGGTGCGGCCGGTGATGATCCGTCGCAAGGGACACCTGTCGGGCTGGGCCGCGACGGGAACGGTCGGCGCCGAACGCGTGATCGACGGGCTCTGCCTGAGCATCCTGTTGTTCGTCGCGCTGCAGCTCGCCAAGCCGCTCGACCCGCTGCCGGACCGGATCGGCAATCTGCCGGTGCCGGTTTCGGTGGTCCCCGGCGCGGCGTACGCGGCGCTCGCCGTGTTCGCGGCCGCGTTCTCGGTGATGGGGCTCTTCTACTGGCGACGCGCCTGGGCGCGGCGCGTGTCCGAGCGCGTCGTCGGGATCGTGTCCAAGCCGCTCGCCAGCTGGCTCGCCGATCGGGTCGAGCAGATCGCCGACGGACTGAGCTTCCTGCCGCGTCTGCGCTACGCGCTGCCTTTCCTGGCCGTGACCGTGGCGTACTGGCTGCTCAACGCCGCCTCCACATGGCTGCTCGCCTGGGGCTGCGGCTTCGAGTCGATCACGTTCTGGCAGGCGGCGGTGAACGTCGGCGTGCTGGCGCTCGGGATCCTGCTGCCGAACGCGCCCGGGTTCTTCGGTGCCTTCCAGATCTCGATCTACGCGGGATTCGCCATGTACTTCGAGCCTCGGCTGGTGACCGGGCCGGGCGCCGCGTTCGTGTTCCTGGTCTACATCTCCCAGCTCGTGATCACGCTGGGCGCCGCGGCGCTGGCCATGGTCGTCGAACGCACGAGCATGGCCGACGCCCTGTCGGCGGCGCCGGTCGAGCTCGAGCCGGTCGCGGGCGAGGCCGACGCGGGCTGACTGCGCGCCGGAAACTTGCCCGCCGGCGGAGCACGGAGCCACCTTCGGGCGCATGAGACGGTCCGCCGTGGTCCTGCTCGCTGGCGCGCTCGCGTTCGGAGCGGCCGGTGTGCTGCGCGCAACCGACGCCGAGGCGCGGGTCGAGGGCGATTCGCCCTACACGGAGGCCCAGACCTTCAACGCGGCGCTGCGCTACGTGCGCGTCGATCTCGGCTACGAGGTGGTCGAGAAGGACGCCGACGCCGGCTACCTGCTGTTCAAGTACGTGCCCACAGGCGAGAAGCGCGCCACCGACGGCTCGTTCCAGATCATCAAGGTCCGGGACAACGTGAAGGTCTTCGTGCAGCTGCCGAAGATGCCCGAGTACCACGAGGTCGTGCTGCGGGACGGCCTGATGAAGAAGCTCCGGGACGAGTACGGCGCGCCGCCGCCCAGGCAGCCCGACCCGCCCAAGGCCAGGCCCAAGCCCACGCCGGCCCAGCCGCCGGACGCCGGCGCCGCCCCCGACCAGCACTGAGGGGGATTCCGCGCCGGACCGGCATTTCCCAGAAAATGCGCCCGGGATGATCTGCCGCGTTGGCACGGGCCCGACCAAGGCGATAAGTGTGGGCTCCCCCCGCGCGTGTGATGGATCCCACGGAGCGTTCGCTTCCCGAGCAGATCGGCAGGTACCGCATCGTCCGCCTTCTCGGGCAGGGCGCGATGGGGCGCGTGCTGCTGGCGCACGATCCGGTCCTCGACCGCGACGTGGCGGTGAAGCTGTTGCGCGACGATCTGGCGATCCCGCCGGAACAGAAGCAGGCGCTGGTCGAGCGCATGCGCCAGGAGGCGCGCGCCTCGGCTCGCGTGAGCCATCCGAACATCGTCGCGCTTCACGACATGGGGGAAGACGCCGGGCTCGGGCTCTACCTGGTGTTCGAGTACGTCGAGGGCGCGACGCTGAAGGAGCGGCTGGGACGCGGTCACGTCGGTCCGCAGCTCGGCGCTCGCCTGGCGCGCGAGATCGGCAGCGCGCTGACGTTGGCGCACGCGGCCGGCGTGTTGCATCGGGACATCAAGCCGGAGAACGTGATCCTGTCGAAGACGGGCGCGAAGATCGCCGACTTCGGCATCGCGCGCGTGCCCGACTCGACGCTCACGCGCGACGGCGGGCTGCTCGGCACGCCGGCGTACAGCGCGCCCGAGTCGATCTCCGGCGGGAACTTCTCGCCGCTCAGCGATCAGTTCTCGATGGCGGCGACGCTGTGGGAGGCGATCTCGGGACGCCGCGCGTTCCCCGGCGAAGACGCCGTCGCAGTCGCCACGCGCATCGCCACCGAGGAGCCACCGCGCATCGCTGCGGTGTGCGGCCTCGACCCGCACATCGACACGGTGCTCTCGCGCGCGCTGTCGAAGAACCCGCGCGCGCGCTTCGCGAGCTGCGAGGAGTTCGGTCGCGCGCTCGCGGAAGCGCTCGAGGTCGCACCGCGCACGGCGATGCCGACGTTGCCCGATCAACGTCACGAGCCGGCGCTGCGACATGGAGCCGAATCGCGCGGCATGCGCATCGCCATCGGCGGCGCCGCGGTCGGTGCGTTGCTCGCGTTCGTGGGCTTCCAGATCGTCGGACGCCTGGGCAAGCTCGACGCGCCCGCGCCCATCGCGTCGAACGCATCGCCGCAAGCGAGCACGCCGATCGCGTACCTCGCCGAGCGACCGCAACCACACCGCACGCATCGCGTCGCAGCGCCGCACGCGAGCGCGAACAGCGACGCGCCGGATGCAGGCGAGAGCAGCGACGCGTCGCTCGACAGCAACGCGACAACGACGTTCGATGACGGCGGAGACGCGGTCGGCCGACCGGATCTTCCAGCGACGACGGAGACAAATCGTGACGCTGGAAACCACGGAAAGAAAACAAAACAAAGCGACCGATCGCCGTCACCGTGACGCTTGTGTGCGCTTGACCGTCAACGGGGTTGCAGATACGAGAAACCGTCTTGGCGGCTCCACCTTCCGCAGGACGAGCGTCCACCGGAGCCGCAGGCAACGGAGGAATCCAATGAGGCTTGTGTCACTTCTCGCGGTGCTGGGCATCGCAACGGTTGGACTTGCGGGTTGCAGCTCGACGAGCGGCTCCGGCACCGGCGGTGCCTCGGGCACCGGCGCGACAGGCGGCACTGGCGCCAGTGGCGGCTCGGGTGGAGCTGCCGCGAGCGGTGGCACCGGCGCGAGCGGCGGCACCGGCGCGACGGGCGGCACCGGCGCGACGGGCGGCACCGGCGCAACCGGCGGCACGGGCGGCGGTGCTTGCACCAATCCGATCCCGGCCGGGACCACGTGCACCGGGCTCTCGTCGGGAAACACGGCCTGCGACACGTGCTTCCAGGCGCAGTGCTGCAACGAGGCCAACGCCTGCATCTCGGACAACGACTGCGGCGGTCTGCTCGATTGCATCAGCACGAACTGCTCCACGCAGACCGGCCAAGCCTTCCAGGATTGCGCCAACAACAGCTGCGCCCAGTGCGCGAACGGCATCACGCTGTACAACGCCATGGGGCAGTGCCAGACGGACAAGTGCGGCACCGAGTGCGGTGCGGGCCCCTCCGACGCCGGCACCGACTGACCGCGAGCCGGCTCCCTGCGAGGAGCCGGGCACGGCACGGCACGGGCGCCGGAGCGGCTCCGGCGCCCGTCCGCGTTTGTATCGACGCCGGAAGCGGCGTGGTCCAAGCCGCACATCGGGGCTATCATCCGTCATCGCTTCTGCTCGAGGAGAAACCATCGTGACTTCACGCTTCATCATCCGTTTCGCGATATCGGCGGCGTTCGTCGCCTCCTTCGGCGCCATGCTCGGAGCATGCGCGACCACCACCGGCAGCGGGACCGGCACGACCTGCACCACCGGCAAGGACTGCTCGGGCTGCGGCACCTGCACCGACAAGTGCGTGTGCGCCGGCGGCGATGCGAGCCAGTGCAGCGTTCTGTGCGCCAACACCACCGGCGGAACGGGCGCCACGAGCGGGGCCGGTGGCACCAGCGGCACGCCTGCGTGCTGCGGCACCAGCTCGTGCACCACCTGCTACGAGCAATGCCTTTGCACGGGCACCGATGCGAACACGTGCGTCGCCCAGTGTGGCACCGGCACCGGCGGCACAGGTGGCTCCGGCTTCGGCGGCACCGCGGGCACCGGCGGCTCCGGCTTCGGCGGCACCGCGGGCACCGGCGGCTCCGGCTTCGGCGGCACCGCGGGCACCGGCGGCTCCGGCTTCGGCGGTTCCGGTGGAACCGGCAGCTCGTGCGTCAACTCGATCCCGGCCGGAACCGACTGCTCGGCGCTGACCTCGGGCAATGCCAGCTGCGACAGCTGCTTCCAGTCGGCCTGCTGCAGCCAGACCAACGCCTGCCTGAACGACAATGACTGCGCGGGCCTGCTCGATTGCATCAACACGAACTGCTCCACGCAGACCGGTCAAGCGTTCCAGGACTGCGCGAACAACAACTGCGGCCAGTGCGCCAACGGCATCACGCTGTACAACGCCATGGGGCAGTGCCAGACGGACAGCTGCGGCACGCAGTGCCAGTAACGAGCTGACGACGCCTGCCGCTTCGTCACACAGGTCCTCGAGCTACGCGGCGGTTGCGTGCGCGACCGCGACCGCCGCATTTCTCCTGATCGCGTTTCCGCGCTCGGTGATCGCGGCGGATGCTCCGCGCGCCGGCTTCGACCCGTGGAGTCACGAGGGCGGGCCGGCGGAGCGTGCGCTGACGGGCGGCGTCGTCCAGCTGCGCGAGCCGCGCTCCACGATGATCCTGGTGCCGGCGTCGAGCTTCGTGATGGGCTCGACGCCGATCGACGTGTTGTCGGCGGTGCTCGACTGCACGCACGAGCCGCTCGGCGATCCGTTGCGCTGCAACCAGCTGATGTTCTCCGACGAGATGCCGGAGCATCGCGTGCGGCTGTCGGCGTACTGGCTCGACCGCACGGAGGTGACGGTGCGCGCCTACCGGCGCTGCGCCGCGATGGGCCGGTGCCGGCCAATCGCGTACCGTGCCGGCGCCCGCCGCTTCGACAAGCCGGACTACCCCGTGTCGCTCGTGAGCTGGGACGACGCCCGGGCGTACTGCCACTTCCGCGGCGCGCGCTTGCCCACCGAAGCCGAGTGGGAGCGCGCCGCGCGGGGCATCGCGCGCCGGCGCTTTCCGTGGGGCACGCTCTACAACTCGCATGCGTCCAACCACGGGCGCCTGAGCTGGTCGCCGACGGACGCGCGCGACGGCTTCGCGGAGCTGGCGCCGGTCGGCTCGTTCCCCGCCGGACGCACCCCGGACGGCTTCCTCGATCTCGCCGGCAACGTCGCGGAGTGGGTGGAGGACCGCTACCAGGCGTCCTATCCGCCGGGCCAGGCCGTCGATCCGCGCGGCCCCACGCTCGCCGCCGGGACCACCGGCGAGCGAGTGGTGCGTGGCGGCAGCTACGAGAGCGGCGTCGCGTGGCTCCGGGGTGCGGCGCGCGCCGCCGTCGATCCGGGTGCGCGGCGCCCGTGGATCGGCTTCCGCTGCGCGCGATCGGCGACGCCCCGGCCGCCGGCCGCGCCGTGAAGGCAACCCCTGCCCCGATGGCCACGCGCCCACTCGAGCTGCCGATCCACGGCGTGACGCGCTTCGTGCTGGCGCGGCCGCACTATCCCGAGAACGTCGGGGCGGCCGCGCGCGCGATCAAGACGATGGGCTTCGCGCGCCTTGCCATCGTCCGGCCAGGACGGCTCGCGCAGCCGACGCACGAGATGGCGATCAAGATGGCCGTCAAGTCGCGGGACGTGCTCGAGTCCGCGACGCTCCACGACAGCCTCGCCGACGCGCTCGGCGACGCGGAGCTGGTGTACGCGACCACGTCACGCCGGGGCGTGTCGGGCGTGCTCGCGCCGCGCGACGTGGCCGCGACCGCGCCGGCGCACGCCGCGCGCGGCCGGCAGCTCGCGTTCGTGTTCGGCAACGAGAAGACCGGACTCTCGCAGGCCGAGCTCGCGCTCTGCCACGAGCGCGTACGCATCCCGATGGCCGCCGATCAGCCGTCGATCAACCTGGCGCAGGCCGTGCAACTCGTGGCCTACGAGCTGTTCGTCGCGGCGCTCGCGAGCCGGCAGGAGTATAAGCGCACGAGGACATGACGCTGATCGATCTCCGCTCCGACACCGTGACCCGACCGTCGCGCCCGATGCGCGAAGCCATGGCAGACGCGGAGGTCGGCGACGACGTGTACGGCGAGGATCCGACGGTGCTCGAGCTCGAGCGGCGCGTCGCCGCCCTGGTCGGCAAGGAGCGCGCGCTCTACGTGCCGTCCGGCACGATGGCCAACCAGCTCGCGTTGCTCGTGCACACGCGGCCCGGCGACGAGGTCGTCGTGGGCGAAGGCGCGCACTGCGCCAACTACGAGTCCGGAGCGGGCGCGGCCTGGAGCGGCGTGCAGTTCGCGATCGCAGGGTCGGGGGGTCTGTACGGCGCGGAAGCGCTCGAGGCGGCAATCCGGCCGGACGCCTACTGGTTGCCGCGCACCAGCCTGGTCAGCGTGGAAAATACCCACAACCGCGCCGGCGGACGCGTGTTCCCGCAGCCGGACGTGCTCGCCGTGTGCGCGCTCGCGCGCCAGCGCGGGCTCGCGCTGCACCTGGACGGCGCCCGGCTGTGGAACGCCGCGGTCGCCTCCGGGCTCGATCCGGCCGGGCTCGCCGCGCCGTTCGACACGGTGAGCGTTTGCTTCTCCAAGGGCCTGGGCGCGCCTGTGGGCTCGGCGCTGTGCGGCCCCGCGTCGCTCGTCGCGCGCGCGCACCGGCTGCGCAAGATGCTCGGCGGCGGCATGCGCCAGGCCGGCATCCTCGCGGCCGGCGCGATCTACGCCCTCGACCACAACCGCGCGCGCCTCGCCGAGGATCACCGCGCGGCGCGCGAGATCGCGCGCGTGGTCGCCGGCGCGAGCGGCGCGCGCGTGGACGAGAGCGCGGTCGAGACCAACATCGTCAACATCGAGCTCGAGCGCGTGGACGCGAACGCGGTCATCGCCGCGGCGCGCGAGCGCGGCGTGCTGATCGGATCGATCGCGCCGCGCGCGCTGCGCGCGGTGACGCACCTGGACGTGTCGTTCGAGCAAGCGCGGAGCGCGGCGGAGCGCCTCGCCGAGGCCATCGCCGTCGTGGGAGCCGCGTGAAGCTCCGGGCGACCCTGCTCGCGTGCGCCCTGCTCGCCGGCTGCGCGCCGTCGCTGCCGCGTCCGTACCAGGAAGCGCGCGCGGCAGCCGAGCGCACCTACGTCGCGGGTCGCTATGACGAGGCCGCGCAGCACTGGCTCGACGCCGCCAGGTCCGCGAAGACGAACCGCGACCGGCACGAAGCGATGTACCGCGCCGCGGCCAGCTACGAGCGCGCCGGACGCCACGACGAGGCGGACGCCATCTACAAGCAGATCGCCGGCGGGTCGCCCCACGCGGATCGCGCCGCCAGGTCGGCCTACGAGCTCGCCGTCGACGAGATCCGTCGCGGCAACGCCGACAAGGGCTACGCGATGCTCCAGGCGTTCATCGTGAAGTACCCGGGCTCCGGCGTGGCGAAGCCGGCGCTCTACCGGCTGCTCGCCTGGAAGGACGAGTCCGGCGGTCCGCCGGCCGTGCTCGCCTACCTCCGGCAAGAGCTGATCCCGCGACTGGACAAGGGCGAGCTGGCCGAGCAGGTGCAGTTCAACGTCGCGCGCACCCTGCAGCAGGCCGGAAGTCTCGCCGACGCGAAGCGGCAGTACCTGTACGTCGCGGCGCGCTTCCCGTATCCCGTCGGCGCGCTGTGGGACGACGCGCTCTGGGAGGTGTCGATGATCGACGAGCAGCAGGGCGACTACCGCGGCGCGATCGCCGTCCTCCAGCGCATGCTCGCCGAGCAGGAGCCGTCGAGCATGACGGGCACGTATCAGCGCCCGCGCTACGCGCCGGCGCGCTTCCGCATCGCGGTGCTGTATCGCGACCGGCTACACGACGACGCTGCGGCGCGCCGCGCGTTCCACGACGTCTGGACGCATCACCCGACCAGCCTGCTCCGCGACGACGCGCTGTGGAACGAAGCGCTCCTGGCTCGCAAGGCCGGCGACGAGAGCGCCGTCTGTCACGTGCTCGGCGAGCTCGCCGACGGCATGCCCGACTCGCGCTACGTCCCGTGCGCGCACGAGCTGTGCACGTCGATGCCAGCGCCGGGCGCCGGCAAGGCGTGCCACGCTTACATCCTGCGTGAAGCGCGGACGGCGCTCGGGGAACCCGCGACGGAGTAGCCCCAGCCAGGCCGGTCGACGCTCAGTCCTCGTCCTCGACGAAGTCGTCGGCCTCTTCGTCCTCGTCCTCGTCGTCCTCTTCGTCTTCGTCCTCGTCGGCGTCGTCATCGACGTCGTCGTCTTCGCCCTTTTCCTCGGTCTTGATATCGATGCCGATCTCGCCGAGCTGGGTCTCGACGAGCTCCATCAGCTCATCGACGTCGTCGCCGCTCCACTCGTCGATCACGTCGGTCAGGAACTCGTAGAAATCGCCGTTGTCGAGGCGCCGCTCGATCTCCTCGACCTGCTCCTCGGTGAAGGCTTCGAGGATGTCCTCGCTCAGCGATTCCGTGTCGCCCTCTTCAATCGCTTCCTGGGCGGACAAGCGGATCTGACGGACGGCGCGTCTGTCGAGGTAGATCTCCATCTGGTTCTTCTCTCCGTGAACCTCGCCCCGCGTTTAAACGATGGCTTGCCGGAGAGTCAAGGCCGGCGACGCGATTGACGTCCGACCCTCCGGAACGCCGCAGTAGCTGGGGGTCGGTCCGGCGCGGAACCGGGCGCGCCGGCGGCCGCCCGGCCCCGGAATCGGTCGGCTCCCCGACGCGCCGGGGGCGGGAGGGCTCCGATCGTGTAGGCAAGACGACCCTCCCGAGGTAGGCAATGGCTGATGAGGCGCTCGATCGGGGTTCTTCTCGCGGGGCTCGCCTTCGCGGCCCCGGCGAGGGCCCAGCCGAGCCACGCCGGCCCGCCGCCGATCAACTTCCACTATCTTCAGTACGGCGTCGGGCTCACGACGGAGACCGTGCTCGCGGCGGCGGACGTCTGCCCACCCGACTCCGCGACGCCCTGCATCCTCGGCTCGGGCCTCGGCCCGGCGATCCGCGTGGGCTACCGGTCGCGCGGCCCCTGGTACGTCGGGGGCGCGTACGAGTTCTCCCGCCAGGAATCGTCCAACCTGCTGCGCCTGGCGATCCTCCAGCAGTTCCGGGGCGAGTTCCGCTACTACGCCGACGAGGGCACCCGCCTCACGCCCTACGCGGCCGGCGGCCTGGGCGCCGCGCTCTACGGCAGCGAGTGGGGCACCGACACCGGCGGCGTCACGACCTACCTCGGCGGCGGACTGGAGTACCAGCTGAGCCGGACCACCGTCATCGGTGCCGGCCTGGCCTACCGCGCCCTGCTGCTGCGGGGATGGACCGACCGATCGGGCCAGCGCCGGGCCGATCACTACGTCGGCTTCGGGCTCGCCCATCTGCTGGCACTCGAGCTCGTGCTCGAAGTGCGCGACCCACTTCCCCGCTGGTAGCGGAAACCCACTTGACTCGCCGGTTCGTAGAGGGTTCCCCTTCGCGTGTGAGGTGCAACCGCTGCGGTCGGGACAACCCGGACCAGCTGAGGTTCTGCCAGGACTGCGGGAACCGGCTCGGTCAACCCGTCGTCGAGGCAACGCCGCCGCGCGGGGTCCAACTCGCGCCGGCACCGGCGCCGCACGACCACGGCGATCCCGGCGTCGCGATCCGGTCGCGCCCTCCTGCACCGGATTTCGACTTCTCCCCGCGCGACGAGCGCGGCAGCGCGTCGGGCAGCGTGTGCAGCCGCTGCGCCACGGTCAATCCACCGGGAAGCCGTTTCTGTGCGGAGTGCGGGCTGCTGCTCGGATCGGACGGCGCGTTCGCGCAGCCTCCGCTGCCCGCTTCGCCGCTCGTGGGCGCGCCGGTCGTCGGCATCGCGCCGCCGGCAAGCGAGCTCGAGCAGCGCGTCGTGTGCGGCCGCTGTCGCGGCACCAACGTCGGGCCGATGAGCTACTGCCAGTTCTGCGGCGCCCGGCTCGGCGAGGACGCGCCGCCGGCCGCGCCGTCCCGACCCCCACCCCCAGCTCCCCCTGCGCCGGCTCCAATGCCGCCGGCGACCGGCTTTGGCTCCGCCCCGCCGCCCGTGTCCCCGTCCGCGCCTCCTCCGGCTCGCGAGCCGGTCACCGCGGCTCAGTACGGAGGCCCGATGCCGGCGGTTTCCGGCCGGCTCGTCGTGATCGCCCAGGACGGAACGCCCGGCCGCGACTACGCCCTGGTCGGCGACCAGACCGACGTCGGTCGCGAGGAGGGCGCGATCATGCTCCCGAACGACCCGTACGTCTCGCCCCGACACGCCCGGATAACCCGGCGCGGGGACCGCTTTTTCGCCCGGGATCTGGAGTCCGTCAACGGCGTCTACGTGAGGCTCCGGCGACCGGAGGCGCTGCATCACGCCGACTTGGTGTTGATCGGCCTCGAAGTGTTAAGGTTCGAGGTCGTGAGCGACGCGGAGAAAGGGCTCGGCCCCGCGACGGAGCGGGGAACGCAGGTCTTCGGGTCGCCGACCTCGCCGCGCTACGCTCGTTTGTGCGAGCGAACCATCGAAGGCACAACCCGGGACGTCTTCTACTTGTCCGAAAAAGAAACCGTGATCGGACGAGAGTCCGGCAATATCGTGTTCACGACGGATCCTTTCATGAGTCGACGCCATGCGATGATCTCGCGCGAGAGCGAGGGACGGTTCACCCTGCAGGACCTCGGTTCCTCGAACGGAACCTATCTGGCGATCCGCAGCGAGGTGGAGCTCGAGTCGGGCGATCACCTCAGGATCGGCCAGCACCTGTTCCGGCTCGACGTGACGCGGGGCGGGCGGAACTGACATGAGCGGCGAAGTCCGTATCAACCTGTTCGGTCGCACCGACGTCGGGCAGATCCGCGAGCACAACGAGGACAACTTCCTCGTCGCCGACCTCACGCGCCGCAGCCGCAGCCTGATGGAGGCCGATCGCCAGCAGCTCGTCGGCGAGCGCGGCACCGTGATGGGCGTGTGCGACGGCATGGGCGGCGCCGCGGCCGGCGAAGTCGCGAGCCAGCTGGCCGTCGACATCATCTACGAGAAGCTCAGCCAGGGCGAACCGCCGGCGGACCGCGACGAGCTCGGCCGGCGCCTGGTGCGCGCCGTGGAAGAGGCGGGCATCCGCATCTTCAACGAGGCGCGCGCCGACCGCACCCGCCGCGGCATGGGCACCACCTCCACCGTCGCGGCGCTGCTCGACTCCACGCTCTTCGTCGCGCAGGTCGGCGACAGCCGCGCGTACATCCTGCGCGAGGGCAAGCTCGCCCAGGTCTCGCGCGACCAGTCGCTCGTCACCCAGCTCATCGAAGCCGGGCAGCTGACCGAGGAAGAGGCCGAGACCTTCGAGCACAACAACATAATCCTGCAGGCGCTGGGCACGGCCGAGACCGTGCAGGTGGACCTGACGTACGTCGATCTGCGCGAGGGCGACACGCTGCTGGTTTGCTCCGACGGGCTCTCGGGCATGATCCGCGCCGACGAGATCCGCGAGATCCTGTCGAGCTTCCCCGAGCCGATCGAGGCGTGCAAGGTGCTCACCGAGCGCGCGAACCTGGCCGGCGGACACGACAACATCACGGTGATCGTCGCGCGCTTCGGCGGCGACGCCCTGCGACCGCCATCGCCCGACGACGAGCCGGTCAAGTACCGGAAGTACGCGCTGCCCGAGCAGGTCGGCGCCGCGCCCGCCCCGCCGGCGGTTCCCGTCGCCGCCGCCGAGGTGCAGACCGCGCCCGCGAGCGCCGAGGCCCAGCGCGAGTCGCGACGGCTGAAGGTCGGCCACACCATGGTCGGGATGACCACGGCGGACGTCGAGGCAGCGGTGGCGCACCCGCCGGCCGCCGCGCCACGCCCGAACTCGTTCCCGCCTCCCGCAGCCTACAGCCCGGACGACGATCCGGTGGACATCCCCACCACGGGACTGCCGCCGTCGATCGTGGGCCTGCTGATGCTCGGGGCGCTGCTGCTGGTGGCGGTGACGGGCTACGTGGTGTTGGCGCAGCACTGAGGCATCCGCCCACCCATGCGACACGCGCTACGGCGGATCCTCTGGATCGTGCCGACGCTGATCGCGATCTCGATCCCGGTGTTCTGGGTGCTGTCGCTCGGCGGGACCGCCGCGGCCGACGAGCGCCGCCAACTGCCGCGCTTCTTCAATGCGTCGCCTGCCAACGTCCGCGAGCTGTCGCTCGCGGCGATGTCCCACGTGGCGCGCGGCGACGCCGCGTCGGCGCGCGCCGCGCGCGAGCTGGTGCGCCTGGGCGGCGCGGCGTTGCCGCACGTCCTGCCCGGCCTCGACGAGTTGCCTCCGGCAGGCCGCGCCCGGGTGGCGATGGCGCTCGCCCCGCTGGCGGAGCGCATGGGCGTCGGCACGGCCGACGAGCTCGACGCGCCGGACGCCGCGGTCGTGTTCTGGAACCGCTTCTGGCAAGAGCGCGCCATCGATTTCCGCGACCAGGTGGCGCAGCGGCTCGTGCGTCGCGCGGCGCAGCACGCCTCGGCACTGCGCCGCGAGGACGTGGAGAACCTCGACACGTTCGCGCTGCCCGCCATCATCGACGACCTGGGCGAAGTGCGGACGCCCGACGACGTCGCGCGCGTGCGGCGGCTCGCCGCGCTGGCGGCTCACGCGACGGGAAATGACTGGCGCGTGGCGCGCGGTGCGTCCGTCCAGCAGGCCGCGAGCGTCGCCGGCCGCTGGCGACGCTGGTGGGACGAGTATCGAACCGACTTCGTGACCTTCGACGGGCCACGCCGGGTGAGCGCGATGCTGGTCGAGACGCGCTACGGCCACTGGGCGGGCGAGGCCGTGCGCCACCGCCTTGGCCTCTTGGCCGACGGCCGCCCCGTGCTCGACGTGCTCGGCGCGCAGGCGCCGGTCACGCTGTGGCTGGTGCTGTCGGGCCTGTTCGGCGGCGCCGCGTTCGGCGTCGTGTGGGGCGCGATCGGCGCGGCCTTCGCGCGCTCGCGCATCGAGACGGCGGCGACGGCGATCGCCATCGCGCTGGTGGCGCTGCCGGTCGCCGTGCTCGCGCCCTGGTTCGCTCCGGCGCCGGTCGGCGCGCCGAGCGCGATCCCCGCGGCGCTGCTCATGCTGCTCGGATCGGCGGCGCTGACATCGCGGTACCAGCGCGGCGCGACGCGCAACGTCGTCGACGGCGAGCCCGCGCGCACCTTGCTCGGCTTCGGCGCGTCGCGCACCCGCGTCGCGCTGCGCAGCGTCCGCGGATCGAGCGCGGCAGTGGTCGGGCTGGTCGCAGTCGAGGTGCCGGTGCTGGTCACGATGGCGTTCGTGGTCGAGCGCGCGTTCCACCTCGTGGGGCTGGGCGCTGTCACGATGGCGGCGATCCGCGCGCACGACGTGGCGTGGCTGATGGCGCTCGCGCTGGTCGGCGTCGTCGCCGTGGCGCTGCTGCAGATCGCCAGCGATCTCGCGCTGGCGGCTCTCGACCCCCGGGTGCGCACGACGGACGCGCGCAACCGCGGAGCCTTCGAATGACCGCGCGACGCTCGGTGCGCGCCAGCGCCCTGGTGCTGGCGCTGCTGGCGCTCGTCGCCGTGTTCTCGGACGCGCTGGTGTCGGACGCGCCGGTCATGATGAAGCGCGGCGGCCGTGTGGTCCTGCTGCCGGCGGTGACGGCTCCGGCCGCGCTCGCCGAACCGCGCCGGGACGGCGACTGGGCGGTGTGGCCCGTGTTCCGCGCTCGCGCGCTGTCCCGCGCCGGACCGGCAACCAGCAGCACGTCGCTGGCCTGGACGGTCCAGGGTCTGCGCGGCGCGTTCCTGTCCGCGGCTGCGGTGCTGGCCCTGGCGCTCGCGGTCGGCGTCCCGCTCGGGATCGCCGCCGGCTACGCCTCGCCCGCTGCGGACGGGCTGTTGGCGCGACTGGTCGAGCTGTCGGGCGCGTGGCCGACCTTGGTGATCGTGGCGGTGGTCTGGGCGGCGCGCGGCCACCCCGACGCCGCCAGCTTCGTGCTGGTGCTGGGCGCCCTGCGCGCCGTCCGGGTCGCACGCTTGGTCCGCGGCGAGGTGCTGCGGGTCGGCGGCGAGGAGTTCGTGCTGGCGGCGCGGGCGCTGGGACTGCCCACGAAGTCCGTGCTGCGGCACCACGTGCTGCCCCACGCGCTGACGCCCGTGCTGACCTGCGCGGCGTTCACGCCGGCGGCCGTCGTCGGCCTGGAGGCGGCCCTCGGCTACCTGGGCGTGGCGATGCCCCCGTCATTGCCCGCCTGGGGCGCGCTGCTCGCCGGCGGGGGCGGACCGGGCGTGGTGATCTGGCCGGCCCTGGCCATCTGCGTGGTCACCGGCTGCTTGACCGTGATCGCCATGGGCCTGGACGAGACGCTGGCAGGACGACGGCCCTTGCGGCGTGCTGGCGGCGGGCTATGAAGGCCGCATGCCCATCGCGGCCGTCACGGAACAGAACTTCGAGCAGGAGATCCTGCGCAGCGAGCTCCCGGTGCTGGTGGAATTCGGCGCCGAGTGGTGCGGGCCGTGCAAGACCGTCGCGCCGGAGTTGGAGGCGCTCTCGCACGAGCTGGAGGGCAAGGCGAAGGTCGTGTCCATCGACATCGACAAGGCGCCGATGCTGGCGCGCGAGATGGGCGTGCAGTCCGTGCCCACCTTCGTCGTGTTCGACCAGGGACGACCGGTCAACGGCAAGGTCGGCGCGCTGCGCAAGGCGCAGCTGCGCGAGCTGATCGAGCCGCTCCTGCCCAGAGCCGCGGGCGCGCTCAAGCCCGAGGAGGTCGCCGAGCTGATGAAGCGCGGCGCGGTGAGCCTCGTGGACACGCGCGAGGCGGCCGTCTTCCAGCGCGCCCACATCCAGGGCGCCGTGAACATGCCGATCGAAGACATCGAGAACCGGCTCGCGGAGCTGCACATGCTGCCGTCGCCGCCGGTCGTCTACTGCCGCTCCGGCGACAAGACGAAGGACCTTGCCGCCAAGCTCGCCGAGCAGGGCGTGCCGGTGGCGTTCCTCGAGGGCGGCGTCCTCGGCTGGGAAGCCGCGGGCTTCAGCCTGGATCGGCCCGACTGAACGCGCGCAGCGCCGCGGCGATCACCTCGCGCACCGGGACGCCGGCGGCAGCGGCTGCGGCGGCGCACGCGTCGAACTCCGGCTTGACCTGCGGCGCGCCGTACGGGCCGCCGCTGACCTTGACCGGGATGACGCCGAAGCGCGTCTGGACGTCGACCAACTGGCGCGGCCGCTCCACGCGCGCGACGCCGTAGCGCCGCACGCCGATCGACGGCGTCTCGCGTAGCATCGTCTCCGCGACGCGATCCGCGGCGGCGGCGATGCACAGCGCGGAGATCGTGAGCGCCGGCCGACCCTTCTTCATGGTGACCGGCGCGGCCCATGCGTCGAGCGCCCCGGCGGCGAGCAGCGCCTCGATCGCGTGAGCCGCGAGCTCGCCGGTCATGTCGTCCACGTTCGCCTCGACGATCTCGTGGGTCTGGGTGTCGGTGCGGCGCGGTGCCGTCGCGCGGCCGAGCACGACGCGCAGCGCGTTCGGGCGATCCGCGAGCTCCTGCGTGCCGCGGCCCCAGCCGATCCGCTCCGGCGCGAGCGCCGGCCACGACGTGAAGCGCGTCGCCACGGTGGCGACGATCGCCGCACCCGTGGGCGTGACCAGCTCCGCCTCGATGCCCGCGTCCAGCGTCGGCACGCCGCGCAGGCAACCGACCGTCGCCGGCGCGGGCAGCGGCAGCCGGCCGTGCCGGCACTCCACCATGCCGCGCCCCATCGGCAGCGGCGTGCACACGACCTCGTCGGCGGCGATGTGACAGAAGCACGCCGCCGCGCCGACGATGTCCACGATCGCGTCGACCGCGCCGACCTCGTGGAAGTGCACCTCCTCGATCGGGATGCGGTGTACGTCGCTCTCGGCTTCGCCGAGCCGGCGGAAGATGCGCCGCGCCAGATCCTTCACGTCGCTCGCGAGCGTGGAGTCGGCGATCAGCCGGTCGATCGCGCTCCACGTGCGCTCTCCCTGCTGCTCGTGGACGCGCACGTCGAAGCGCGTCGCGCCGATCGCGCCGGCGTGCGCCGACTCCAGCACCAGCTCCACGCCGTCGAGCCCGAGCGCGTCCACCGCCGCACCGACGACGTCGAACGGCACGCCGAGATCGACCAGCGCGGCGATGCTCATGTCACCCGCCACGCCGCTGAACGCGTCGAGGAACAGCACCCCGCCCCGGCCCGCGCCGGGCTCGAGCGGCACGCGATGCGCCTCCGGATCCGCAGGATCGTGATCGTGATCGTGGCCGTGATCGTGATCGTGATCGTGATCGTGCGGGAGGTGATGATGCCCGTGGCTCACGTCTGCTCCGCGTCCCGCTGCCGTGCGAACAGGATCCGCGCCACCGCCATCGCCGCGCCGAAGCCGTTGTCGATGTTGACCACGGTGATGCCCGACGCGCAGCCCGCGAGCATGCCGAACAGCGCGGTCATGCCGCCGAGCGACACGCCGTAGCCGACCGACGTGGGCACCGCGACTACCGGGCAGCCGAGCAAGCCGCCGACGACGCTGGCGAGCGCGCCCTCCATGCCGGCGACGACGATCACCGCCGGCGCCTTCGACAGCAGATCCAGGTGCCCGACGACGCGGTGGATACCCGCTACGCCGACGTCGAAGACGCGCTCGGCGGCGATGGCGGACATGCGCAGCGTCTCGCACGCCTCCTCCGCGACGGGGATATCGCTGGTGCCGGCCGTGACGACCGGGACGGCCAGGCCCGCGCGCGCCACGACGGGCTTGTGCTCGAAGGTCGCGACGCGCGCCGCCGGTACGTAGCGGAGCCCGGGCACGAGCTTCTGCACCTCCACGGCCTTGTCGGCGTCGAGGCGCGTCACCAGCACGTTCTGCCCGGCCTCGACGAGCTGGCGCGCGATGCCGCCGATCTGCCCGGGCGTCTTGGCTTCGCCGAGGATCACCTCGGGCATGCCCTGGCGCAGCGCGCGGTGGTGATCGACGCGCGCGTAGCCGAGATCGGCGAACGGCAGGTTCCTGAGCTCGTGCAGCGCGGCGTCCACGCCCACGCCGCCTGCCTTCACCTGCTCGAGCAGCTCGCGCAGCCGGTCCGGATCCATCGACGACGATGTAGTCCAGCCGGAGCACTTCCGCCAGGCCCCGCTCCGTGCTGAGGTAGCTTCGTCGACCATGCCCGCTCCGATCGCGCCATTCATCGGCTTCGCCCTGGGCGTCGCGTTCGCGTGGATCGCCGCCGACGAGCTGGTCCGCGCCGCCGGCTCGGGCGTCACCAGCCGCTCGCTGGTCGTGGTCACGCTGTTCAGCCTGCTCGTGTTCGCGCCGATCGGTGCGTACTTCATCGCCTTCAACCCGGACTGGTCGTACGCGTACCTCGTCGACAGCCAGCGCTTGCCGACCGCGGTGGATCTCGGCCTGGTGCTGCTCGACGCCGCGAGCGTCCCGGCCGGCTTCGCCGTCGCGGCCCGTCGCGCCAGCCTCCACCGCCTCGGCGCGGTGGTGCGCATCGCCGCGCTCCCGACGGCGGTGCCGGTGCTGTTCGTCGGCGTGCTGTTCCGGCGCCTGGCGATCCAGGCCACCTACGCGCAGTTCCACGGCGATTTCGGCACGCGCTCGGCGGCCGGCAGCTCCCTCGGCTACTCGCTCTTGTGGATGACGGCCGTGCTCGCCGCCGGCGTCTTGTGGACCTCGCGATCCCTGCGCCGGATCGGCCAGAGCGCGCGCCGCGATTGACGAGCGACGCCCGCGGCGACACGTTCCGCGGCATGAACGACGAGGAAGCCGACAAGCTGATCGCGCTCGCCACCGACGTGGTGCGCCGCGCCCGGGACAAGGGCGCGGACGTCGCCGAGGCCAGCGCCCGCGCCGGCTGGGAGCTCTCCACGCGCGTCCGCCTCGGCGAACCGGAGCTGGTGGAAGAGGCCGGGCAGCGCGGCATCTCGCTGCGCGTGATCAAGCAGCAGCGCGTCGCCCTCACCTCGACCAGCGATCTGTCGCCCGAGGGCATCGAGCGCTGCATCGCCGACGCGCTCATGCTCGCGGATCTCAGCGAGGCCGATCCGTCGGCGGGGCCCGCCGACCCGTCGCTGCTGTCGAGCCCGCCGTATCCCGATCTCGATCTGTACGACGCCGCGGTCGAGGGCATCGATGCCGACGCGGCCATCGCCCGCGCGCGCCAAGCCGAGCAGGCGGCGCAGGGCGCCGACGCGCGCATCACGCTGAGCGAGGGCGCGACGTTCTCGCGCAGCACGTCGGTCGGCGCGATGGCGCTGTCGAGCGGGTTCTCCGCCGCCGTGCGCGGCTCGTACGCGTCGCTTGTCGTCTCGCCCGTGGCGGAGGACGAGGGCGGCAAGCGCCGGCGTGGCTTCTACTGGACCGGCGCCCGTCACCTCGAGGATCTCGAAGACACCTCGGAGGTCGGGCGCGAGGCGGCCCGCCGCACCGTCGCCAAGCTCGGCGCGCGCAAGGTGCCCACGTGCGAGACCGCGGTGGTGTTCGATCCGGACGTCGCCCGCTCGCTGGTCGGCACCTTCGCCGGCTGCATCGCCGGCGGCGCCGTCTGGCGCAAGTCGAGCTACCTGGTCGATCGCATGGGCAGCAAGGTCGCCAGCCCCCTGGTCACGCTCGTGGACGATCCGCTGATGCCGCGCGCGCCGGGATCGCGCGCCTTCGACGGCGAAGGGCTGCGCTCCCGCCGCAACGTCGTCGTCGAGGACGGCGTGCTCCAGACCTTCCTGCTTGATAGTTACAGCGCGCGCAAGCTCGGGCTCGCCTCGACGGCCAGCGCGCATCGCTCCGGCGGCTCGATCTCCGCCGGCACCAGCAACTTCGTGCTGCAGGCCGGCAAGCTCAGCCGCGACGAGCTGATCCGCTCCACGCCGCGCGGCCTGTACGTCACGGAGATGATGGGCTTCGGCTTCAACCCCCTCACCGGCGACTACTCGCGGGGCGCCTCGGGCTTCTGGATCGAGGACGGCCAGTTCGCGTTCCCGGTCAGCGAGATCACCGTGTCGTCCAACCTGGACGCGATGCTGTGCGGCATCGACGCCGTCGCCGACGACCTCGTGCTCAAGACGTCCACCGCGGCCCCGACCTTGCGCATCGCGTCCATGACCCTCGCCGGCACCTGAGGGTTGCCGGTCCGGCGCGGTATCGCCGCCGATCGGATCACGGTGCGAGCACGTTGGGCGCGCCGGGCGACGCGCCGTCGCCGGCGTGGCGTCCGAACGCCGTCGCGTCGTCATCGAGCGACCACGGATCGCGTCGCGCCATGCTGACACCGCCCTTCGAAGCGGACAGCGCGGGGAAGCGCGAGACCACGTTGCCTTCCGCATCGCGCAACTCCAGCGGCTCGCCGGCGTTGGACAGCCCGTTCTTGCCGATCTGCGGGACCACGATCAGCGCCACGTCCGGCGGCACGGGCGTGTCCACGCCGTCGTCGCGGGCGAACCCGTCGCGCACCACCAGCGCGTAGGCGCCGGGTTCGAGCGTCGCGGACGGCAGCACGCTCTCGCCGGCGGAGTCGGCGAGCACCCAGTCCGCGATGTCGATCGCGCCGCTACCGTCGTTCACCAGCTCGACCCACTCCTGCGCCGGCTCGGCACCCGCAGGATTGGCGAGCACCTCGTTCAGCACGACGTGTGCCTGCACCTGGCGGGTCGTGATCTGGAAGGCGTCGCGCGCTTCGCCGCCGGCGAGATCGAGCACCGTCACGTCGACGCGCGCCGACCGGAACGGCGCGAAGCCGCGCACGACGAACCGCTTGCCCGCCGTCACGCTCTCGACGAACGCGACGCCCGCGCTCTCGACGCACCACAGCCGCGCGTCGCTGGTCGAGCGCACCACGACGCGGTCGTCCTCGACCACGGCGCAGCCAGGCCCGAACGCGATCTCGTCCGGCGCGCACGACGTCGGCGGCGCGGGCTCGACCGCGGCCGGGCCGAACGGCGCGGGGTCGAGCGCCATGTCGCCGACGCGCGGCGGGGGCACGAGCGGGCCGGCGCCGGCATCGGCGCCGGCCCGCAGCGTGACGCAGCGCCCGGCGCCGAGCCCGCTCGCCGCCACGCCGGGCTCGAGCCGCGCCGCGACCGCGCCGGGCTCGAGCACGACGTCGAGGCCGGCGCCGGGCGCGTCGCCAGCATTGCCGCAATACACCGCGAGCGGCGCGCCAGCGGCGGCCGGCGGCGGCCACAGCCGCGCGAGGTACGGCGCGCCGTCATCGACAACCTGCACCGTGCCGATCGAGCCGCGGGTCGCGGACGCGATGCTGTACAGGGTGTCCGCTGACAGCGGCACGACGGGCGCGAGCACCGTGGCGCCCGGCTCGTCCCAGGACAGCGACGGCACGCGCCGCTCCTCGAGCGTAGACGGCAGGTCGCCCTTCTCGATGCGTCCGATGTAGTAGCTGCCGAGCTCGCCTTCGAACAGCATCGGCGGAGCCGCCGCCGCGTCACCGCCGGCGGCGACGTGGAAGCGCGCGACGGGCGGCGCCGCGCCGCCGTCCACGGCCGGCTCGATCACCACCGGCGGCTCCCCGCCCTCGGCCCCGGCGCCGGCGTCCGCCGGGCGCGCCGGCGGGTCCGGCAGCGGTGGCCGGCACGCGCCCGCGCACGTGCCGAGCCACAGGACCGCGGACAGCAGCGACAGCCCCGGCAGCGCGGCCGGCTTCGGGAGAGGGCATGTCGACGCGGAGGGGGGCGGGATGCTCATGCACCCGCATCGGGCGAAGCCGGCCCCGGGTTGCGTGCCGCGTCCACGATCTTCCTGGCACGCCGTACGGCGACAGCGATGCTACCGTCCGCCCGTGCTCCCCGAAGACATCAAGCAGCTCCGCAAGGAGCTCGGTTGCACGGCGCGCGCCCTCGCCCTCGCGCTCGACCTCGAACAGAAGACCGTGCTCGCGTGGGAATCGGGCGAGCTGTTCCCGACCAAGCGCCACGTGACCGCGATGGAGGCGCTGCGCGACAAGGGGCCGGACGCGATCCCGCGCATCTCGCGGGGAAAGGCCGAGAAGACCGGCATGCAGCGCCTCGACAATCCGAAGCTGTGGGAGATCGTGCGCAAGCTCCTCGAGCACCCGACGCTCTTCGATCAGGTCGCGAAGCTCGCCGACAAGTTCGACGACCCGGCGAAGCCGAAGAAGTAGCGCGGGCAACGGTCGCCGGCGCGCGCGAGCGAGCGTCGACGTCCAGGCGGATTGCCGGTCCGGCGCGGAATCACGCTGGCCGGTGTCGGCGCCTCGCGGCGGCGGGTCGACGCCGTCGGGAGGCGGCAGCGAAGTGCTCGCGCCGCCAGGACGCCGATGGCTACCCAGAGCCGCGACGACGGCCGTGCGTTCCGCGCGACGACGGTGCTCCCGGGGGCGCCTCGCGCCCCTTCTCGACCTGCGGCCGATTCACCCCGGGACCATCGGCTTCGCCGATCTTCCGGGTTCGCAACTCACCGGGACAGGACGTCAGCGCGGCTCAGTCGTCGTCGTCGTCGTCGTCATCGTCGTCATCGTCGTCATCGTCGTCGTCGTCGTCGTCGTCGTCGTCGTCGTCGTCGTCCGCGTCGTCGTCGTCCGCGTCGTCGTCGTCCGCGTCGTCGTCGTCCGCGTCGTCGTCGTCCGCGTCGTCGTCGTCCGCGTCGTCGTCGTCCGCGTCGTCGTCGTCGTCCGCGTCGTCGTCGTCTCGCGTCGTCGGTCGTCCGGCGTCGTCGTCGTCCGCGTCGTCGTCGTCCGAGCCGCCGGCCGCGCCGGACCGGCCCCCATCCCCATCGGACGACTCGTCGCCGGATGCTGGTGCCGCGCCGCTCGCGGCGTCCGCGTCCGCCGGAGACGCCAGCGTCGGCGTCAGCGTCGGCATCTCAGGACCGCCCGCTGCGTCCGCCCCGTCCGGCGCGTCGGATCATCCGCGGGCGCATCGGCCTCGATCGGGCCTTCCGGGGCTTCCTCGCCCGTCTCCTGCTCGAACTTGCGGCGCGAGTCCTCGCTGAGCTCGGTGAACTCCTTGAGCGTGGGCAGCTCGCGAAGCGAGCTCAAGCTGAACAGCTCGAGGAAGGCCGGCGTCGTGCCGTACAGCATGGGGCGCCCCGGCTCGTCCTTCTTGCCGAGGATCCGCACGAGGTCGCGCTCGAGCAAGCCCTTGAGCACCGGGCCGCAGTCCACGCCGCGGATGTCGTCGATCTCCGGGCGCGTCATCGGCTGGCGGTAGGCGATGATCGACAGCGTCTCGAGCTGGGCGCGCGACAGGCGCACGGGCCGCTGCTCGAGGAAGTTGCGGACATACGACGCGTAGACGGGATTGGTGCGGAACACGAGACCTTCGGCGACCTCGTCGATGCGCAGTCCGCCGCCTTCGAGGTCCTGCTTCAGCTCCTCGACCAGCTCGCCGGCGCGCTTCTTGTCGGTGCGCGCGGCGCGCGCGATCTCCTTGATCGTGAGCGGGCGATCGCTGACGTAGAGGATGGCCTCGATCAGGCCCTTGAGGAAGCTGTGCGTGTCCTCGATCGAGGCTTCGGCGTCTTCCGACGCTTCGCCGCCGTCGCCCGACGGTTCGGTCTCCGGCGTCGACTCCACGTCGTCGGGCGTCGACTCCGCGTCGTCGCGCGAAGTCTCCGCGTCGCTCGCTTCCGCCAGGGGCGAGTCGGCTTCCGGCTCCGGGTCCGGGGGCGATTCGAGTTCCGGTTCCGCTTGCACCGTGGGCGCGACCGCTTCCGTCGCGGGCGCGTCGCCGCTCGGCGCGGCTTTCCGCGCGCGCTTCTTCCTGCTGCTCATCCGTCGTGCTCCGTCCCCGACGTGCCGTCATCGCTGTCGTCGTCGGGATGTTCGTCCTGGGTCGTTGTCGCCGCGTCGGGCTCGCCTGGGGCGACGTCCGGCGGCGGTGCGCCAATCTCCTCGTCGGCCTGCGCCGCGAGCTCTCCGGCCTCGTCCTCCGCCACCGACAGCTCGATCAGGATCGGCGCGAGCGGCGCGTCCTGCGACAGCCGCGTGATGCGCAGGCGCGTCATCTCGAGCAGCGCGAGAAACGTGACGATCATCTCGCCACGGGAACGCACGCCGGTGAACAGGTCCTCGAACGGGATGCTGGGCCGCAGCCGGAGTACGTCGACCAGCTCGTTGATGCGATCCGTAATCGAGAAGCGTTCGAGGTCGATCTCGTGATCGATCGTCACCTTGGCGCGCGAGAGCACCGCCTGGAACGCGTCGAGCAGCGAGAACAGGCTGATGGCCGCGAGCGGCGCCGGCCCGTCGACGCTGGGCGCCGGCGCGCCGCGCGCGAAGACGTCGCGACCGAGCAGGCTGCGGTCCGACAGCTCCGCCGCGGCGTGCTTGTACTTCTGGTATTCGAGCAGGCGCCGCACGAGCTCGCCGCGGGGGTCGAGATCGTCGAGCCCGTCCATGTCGTCCTGGTCCGCCGGCGGCGTGGGCAGCAGCATCTTCGACTTGATGTGCGCGAGCGTCGCCGCCATGACGAGATACTCGCTCGCCACGTCGATGTTCAGCTCCTGCATGAGCTTGATGTATTCGACGTACTTCTCCGTGATGAACCCGATGGGGATGTCGCGGATGTCGAGCTCGTGCTGCTGGATCAGGTGCAGGAGCAGATCGAGCGGCCCCTCGAAGGTGGGAAGCGCGACGCGGTAGCCGCCGTCGACGTGCTCGGCTTCCTCCGCCGGCGCGGCGGGCGGCACGGGCTGTTCGTCGTCGCTCACGCGATGCCTCCCAGCACGCGGATGTGGAACAGCGTCTGCAGGCCGCCGGAGACGAACCGCACCGGGACCACGATCAGGAAGGTGCGGAGTGTGTCGGAGTAGAGCACGGCGAGCAGGATCAGGAACGAGTACGGCGCGATCGCCTGCTGCAGGTCATCGAGCTGGGGCGGCAGCAGCCGACTACCGTCGAGTGGCGGCAAGGGCAACAGGTTGAAGATGCACAGCCCCACGTTGATCAGGAACATGGCCCTGAGCAGCGAGATCAGCGGCGCGCTGGCGCTGTCGTACAGCATCTCCGGCCGGCTGTGGGCGATGACGGCCAGGATCCCGATGGAGATCACCGCCAGCAGCAGATTGGACAGCGGGCCGGCAATCGCCACGATGCTGCTCCCGGTGCGCATCGACAGCTTGCGCGTGAGCGCCGACGGCGTGAACTCCACCGGGCGCGCCCAGCCGATGAACGCGACACCGCCGAAGATGACCGCGGCGATCGGAACGATGATCGTGCCGAACACATCGTAGTGGGCGAGCGGCGAGAGCGTGAGCCGGCCCTGGCGCCGCGGGGTGTCGTCGCCGAGCCGATCCGCGGTGAGCGCGTGCGCGAACTCGTGAACGCTCAGCGACAGCACCATGGGCACGAGATTCAGGACGATGTTGCGGACGAGGCCGGCCGGGAACACGGGGCGAAGCCTAGTCTATGCCGAGGGTTCCGGGACGCTCTTTTCTTGCACGGCTCGGAGCGGCTCGGAGCGCGTGCTAGGCTGGGCGGGAAGCTTGGAACGGCCTCCATGGATGAAGCGCGGCGCGTCTGCTCGAAGTGCGGGGAGAGCTACGCCCCGGACGTGATCTTCTGCCCGCGCGACGGCACGCCGCTCGGCGCGCGGAAGACCGAGATCCTGGACGATCCGTACGTGGATCTGGACGTCGCGGGCCAGTTCCACATCCGCCAGCTGATCGGTATCGGCGCCATGGGCCGCGTGTACCGGGCGCATCAGCGCGGCATCGACCGCGACGTCGCGATCAAGATCCTGCACCGCGACCTGCTGCGCAATCCGACGGTCATCTCGCGCTTCCATCGCGAGGCCAAGGTCGCGAGCCGTCTCCAGCACCCGAACGTCGTCCAGGTGCTGATGACCGGCGCGCTGGAGAAGAACAACGCCGACGTGGGCGGCGAGGGTTACCTTGTCATGGAGTACCTCGACGGCATCTCGCTGCGCTCGGCGCTGGCGGCCACAGGAGGTGCGATGCCGCTGCCGCGCGCGCTCCACGCGATCGTGCAGGTGTGCGACGCCGTCGGCGAGGCGCACAGCCAGGGCATCGTCCATCGCGATCTGAAGCCCGAAAACGTGATGCTGGTCCGGCGCGGAGGCGACGACGACTTCGTGAAGGTGTTGGACTTCGGCGTGGCGCGCATCGCCTGGGCGGACGGCTCGGTGGCGACGCAGGCCGGCGTGATCTTCGGCACGGCGCGCTACATCTCGCCGGAGGGCGCGACCGGCGAGCCCGTCGGCGCGCCCGGCGACGTGTACTCGATCGCCACCATGCTCTACCAGTGCCTGTGCGGCGAGACGCCGTTCGACGCCGACAACCCGGTGGGCATCTTGATCAAGCACACCAGCGAGGCCCCGCGCCCACTGCGCTCGATCCCGCGCGCGAGCTACGTACCCGAGCCGATCGCCCGCGTGGTCGACGCGAACCTCGCCAAGGATCCGGGGGCCCGTTGCCGCGACGCGCGCGAGCTCGGACGCGCGCTCGTCGACGCCGCGCGCGAGAGCGGGCTGTCGCCCGACGACGTCGTGAGCCGGAGCACGCTGCTCGGCGCGCGTGGCGCGCTGTCGCTCGCGAGCATGGAGCGCACCAAGCAGCTGGAGCTATCCGGCGACGCAGCCGCGCGGATGGCCGCGGGCATGCGCAACGCCGGCGGCACGGCGCTGGTCGAGCCGGGCGGAGGCGGGACACGCGTGCTCGAGGACGCGCCAGCGTCGGACCGCACGAGCGCGCCGCCGAGCGCGCCGCGCCAGAGCGCGCCGCGCCAGAGCTCGCCGCCGGGCGCGCCGCGATCGAGCGTGCCGCCCAGTGTCGATCCGACGATCGCGGACGAGCCGGCGAGCGGGCTCTTGTCGTCGCCACGCTTGTCCGAGCCGCCGATCTCCGCGGCGGGCGCGACCGCGTCCGCGTCGTACCCACCGCCGGCATCGCGCCCGTCCACGACCAGCGCCGCCTGGATCGAGGATCACGAACCGCCGGCGAGCCCGGTCCGGCGCATGCTGGTGATCATCGCGTGCTTCGTCGCGGGCGCGCTGATCGTCACGCTTGGCGCTATCCGGCTGGGCGTGTTCGCGAGCCACGAGGTCACACCGCAGACGTACGTCGAGCGCGCGCGCGCCGCGATGGCGGCCAACGCGTGGGACAACCCACCCGGCGAGAACGTGCGGGATCTGACCAACGTCGCGCTCGAGCGCTGGCCGCAGGCGCCGAGCATCATCGCCGTGCGCCGCGACGCGGCGCGCCGACTGGTGCAGCGCGCACGCGCCGCCGGCGACGCCGAGCGCGACCAGGCGCGCCACGATGCCCGCCTGGCGCTCGAGCTGGATCCGGCGAACGAGGACGCGCGCGTCGCGCTCGCCGGGCTCGAGCCGGCGCCGCGCGAGGCGCCGCCGGCCGCGACACCCCCGGCGAGCGCGACGTCGCCGCGCCGGACCGACAAGAAGCCCGGGGGGATGCGCGTAACGCCGCCCGCCGCCTCGGCGACTCCCGAGCCCGCCGGATCGGCGCCCCCTGCACCGACCGCGAGCTCGGTGGGAGGGCGCTGGCTATGACGGTCCGGCGCGCGGCCGCAGGGCTCGCCGGCGCGGCGCTGGCGACGTTGCTCGCCGCGTCGGGCACCGCCGGCGCCCAGGAGGACGCCGGTCTGGAACGCCGGCCGCCCGAGACCCGTCTGGATCGCCCGCTCGGCGTCGCCGAGGTCGGCGTCGGCTGGCTGGTCTTGCCCGGTGCGGACGTGTGCACGGAGCGCGGAACCGGAGCGTGCACCAAGGGCGACTCCAGTCCGACGCTCGAGGTGTCGCCGCTGTATCGCGCCACGCAGCGGTTCGAGGTCGGCGCGAGCATCACCCTCGGGCTGATCCCGACCACCGACGCGCCACGGCAGGATCCCGCCGGCGTCACCCGGGATCACCGGCGCAGCTATCTGATCGTGGAAACCGTGGCCCGCTACTACCCGCTCGTTCGCGAGAGCATCGAGGCGTGGGTCGGGCTCACCGGCGGCCTGGTCGTGGTGAGCGACGCGTACAAGCCCACCGCCGGGACCAGCGACAAGGCGCTGGTCGGCCCGCGCGGCGTGGTGATCCGCACCGAGGGCTACACCATCGGTCTCGCGACGGGGATCGGCTACCGACTCGGGACGCACTGGACGGTCGGCGGCACGCTCCGCTACGGAAACTGGTTCTTGCCCAACACGCCGGCCACCGATCCGCTCGGTGACGAGGCATCACTCTCCGGGCGGAACGTGATGTTCAGCGCGAGCTTGAACGTCGGCTATCACGTCGCCCTGTGATCGCGGCTACGGCCGCGCGCGCGCGAGCAGCGCGAGCAGCCGCGCCATGCGCTCGAACATGAGCGCGGTAACGCCGAGGATCGCGATCGCTCTGAGCGGCGCGATCAGCGACTGGATGAACGCGGGGCTGGCGGCCCGGGCGACGAGCGCGCCAGCGATCTCCACGACCACCGAAGCGACGACCACCGGCGCCGCGACGGCCACCGCGAGCTCGACGCCGTGCGAGAGATCCATGGCCGCGCGCACGAGCGGGCCCTGGAACGACAGACCGGGATCGGCGAGCGCGGCGGCCAGGCGCCCCGGGCCGCCGCTCTCGAGAAACACGATGGCGACGAGCATCGCCAGCAGCACGCCGACGGGCGTGGCGCCGGGCTCGACGTTCGGCAGCGCGACGCTCTCGCGACCCGCCCTGAGGTTGTCGGCCACGCCGCCCGCCATGGTCGCGACCCAGAGCGCCGCCGCCGCGCTGATCGCCACGGGCAATCCCAGCGCGGCCTGCTGCATCAAGAGCACCGGCCACGGCCACGGGCTCGCGGCGACGGGCTCGAGCGCCGGCGCGATGCCCGCGGCGAGCGCGAGCCCGAGTGCCGCGCGCACCGGACCGGGCACCGCGCGCAAGCCGAACGCGGGAACCAGCACCACCGACGGCGCGGCGCGCGCCCACGCCAGTCCCCACGCCCGCAGATCCACGCCGCTCGACTGGAGCGCACCGGCGAGGGTGCCGAGAAATCCAGGGGCCGCGCTCATGTCGGCTCGTCGTTGACTTGGCGCCGCTCAGTCACTAACGCTTCCGCCCTCAAGGAGAATCGCCGATGAGCCTCGACCTGTCCGCCGCGGGCTACAAGACCGAACCCCACGAGTTCAAGTACGACTGGAAAACCGTGGTCCTGTACGCTCTCGGGATCGGGGCGAAGAAGGCCGAGCTCGACTACCTGTACGAGTCCAAGGGTCCGAAGGTGTTTCCGACCTTCGCCGTGGTCCCCGCGCTGCACGCGATCGCCGACATGCTCGGCAAGACCAAGGGCGACCTGGCGATGGTGGTCCACGGCGCGCAGTCGGTCCGCATGCAGCGCCCGATCCCGGCCGAGGGCACGATGAAGACCACCGGCGAGATCCGGGGCATCTACGACATGAAGAAGATGGCCCAGGTGGTGATGCTCACCCGGACCGAGGTCGACGGCGCGCCCGTGTTCGAGACCGAGTGGGGCATCCTGTTCCGCGGCGCCGGCGGCTTCGGCGGCGAACCGCCGCCCAAGGCGGACACGCCCTCCGTTCCCGACCGCGAGCCCGACTGGAAGATCGAAGACGCCACGCTGCCGGAGCAGGCGTTGCTCTACCGCCTCAACGGCGACCTGAACCCGCTGCACGCGGATCCCGGCTTCGCCGCCATGGTCGGCTTCCCCCAGGGACCGATTCTCCACGGGCTCTGCAGCTACGGCTTCGTCGCACGCGCAGCGATCCAGCAGGCGTGCGGCGGCGACGGCAACAAGCTGAAGAGCTTCCAGGCCCAGTTCCGCAAGCCGGTCTGGCCGGGAGAGACAATCCGCACCCACGGCTGGGACGCCGGTGGCGGGCGCGTGGTCATGCAGGCCTTCGCCGCCGACCGCCCCGATGCCGTGATCACGAACTGCTGGGCCGAGATCGCGAACTGAAGCGACAGAGGTTCTGATGGCCGAAGACGAAGACAAGAAGAAGCAGCCCACCGAGTCCGACCCGCCCTGGAAGAAGGACGACAAGGACGACAAGGAGGACAAGAAGCCCTCCGCCTCCGCATCCGCATCCGGGCCCGACCAGGGCAAGGACGAGCAGAACGAGGACGACGAGGACGAGGACGACGAGGACGAGGACGAGGACGAGGACGAGGACGAGGACGAGGACGAGGACGAGGACGAGGACGAGGACGACGAGCCGGAAGCCAAGCGCCCTGCCGTCGCCAAGCCCGTCGCGAAGCGTCCCGCCGCGTCCAAGCCCGTCTCGAAGCGTCCGCCGCCCGCGCCGCGCCCGCCCGCGGACGTCCGCCGACGACACCGAGGACTGGCTACCCGACTGGGCCCCGTGGGCGGTCTTGATCGGGCTGGTCGTGCTCGGCGCGGTCGGCGCGCTCGGCTTGCTGTCGACCAGGACCAGCGGCGAGACCGCTGCCGACGTGCCCGCGACGCCGCCGAGCGGCATGGCCGCGCCCGCGCCGGCGCCCAAGCCTTCCGGCGCCGTCGACATGCATCGACCGATGCTCCGGAAGTTCCACATCCCGCCGCACACGGCCCCGGGCACCAAGCCGTAGTGCCGAAGCTCGCTCTCGCCGCCCCGGCGCTCGCTGCGCTCGTCGCACTGGGCGCCGGCTGCGTCGTCACCACCTTCGAGGGCCCTTCGGAGCCGCCACGCATCGCGCCGCGGCTGCCCGCGGAGAGCGCCCCGGCGGCGAGCAGCGCGTCACGTCACGAGCCGTTCGAGATCGCGGCCAGTCACATCCTGATCCAGTACCGCGGTGCCACGCGCGCCTCGCCCTCGATCACCCGGAGCAAGAGCGCCGCGCGGAAGCGCGCCGAGGAGGTGCTCGCCCGCGCCCAAGCTGGCGAGGACTTCGCGAAGCTCGCGGCGGAGTACTCCGACGAGCCGGGCGCCGCCCAGCGCGGCGGCAAGCTCGGACGCTTCACGCGCGACATGATGGATCCGCGCTTCTCGAAGGCCGCGTTCAAGCTCGACGTCGGACAGATCTCCGGAATCGTCGAGACGCAGTTCGGCTTCCACGTCATCAAGCGCACCGAGTAGTTGCCGTTCCGGCGCGGAATCCCGCGGCGCCCGGCTCCGCCGTTCAGGCGGAGAGCGGGCGACCGATTCCGGTGCGATGCCGCTCCATGGGAAGGCACAGAAGGGGGGGGCGGACGGGATACCGCGCCGCACCGGCAGCCCTCGATCAGCCGCGGAGCAGGTGCTTGGCGATCACCATGCGCTGCACCTGGCTCGTGCCCTCGCCGATCTCGCAGATCTTCACGTCGCGCAGGTGACGCTCGACGTCGAACTCGCGCGTGTAGCCGTAGCCGCCGTGGATCTGCAGCGAGTCGTTGCACACCTTGGTCGCCGCCTCGCTCGCGAAGAGCTTCGCCATCGCCGCTTCCTGGCTGTACGGGACGCCCCTGATCGCAGAGCCACGCGGCGCGATGCACGAGCAGCTCCGCTGCGTCGAGCTGCGTCTTGCCGTCGGCGAGCATCCACTGGATCGCCTGGAAGTCGGCGATCGGCTTGCCGAACGCCTGGCGGTCCTTCGCGTAGCGGACCGCGAGCTCGAGCGCGCCGCGCCCCAGACCGAGCGCCATCGCCGCGATCGAGACGCGCCCCCGATCGAGGATGCTCATCGTGTTGTAGAAGCCCTGGTCGACGTCGCCCAGGCGCTGCGTGTCGGCGACGCGCACGTTCTCGAGGGACAGCTCGACGGTGTCGCTGGAGCGACAGCCGTACTTCTCGAGCTTCTTGCTCGCGCCGAAGCCGGGCGTGCCCTGATCGACGATGAACGCGGTGATGCCGCGCTGCGCCGGCACGTCCTTGTTGGTGCGCGCCAGCACCACGCAGAAGCCGCCGACCGAGCCCTGCGTGATGAACATCTTGGTGCCGTTGAGGATCCAGTGATCGCCGTCGCGCACGCCGGTGGTCTGCATCGCCGCGCTGTCGGAACCCGAACCCGGCTCGGTGAGCGCCCACGCCGCGAGCCACTCGCCGGTGGCCGCCTTCGGCAGGTACTTCTGCTTCTGCGCGTCGTTGCCGAAGGCGAGGATGTGGCCGGTACCGAGGCCGTTGTGGCTGGCGACGGTGAGCGCGAGCGATCCGTCGATGCGCGCGCACTCCTCGACGCAGATCGCGTACGCGAGCGTGTCCATGCCGGCGCCGCCGTACTGCTCCGGGATGCGGATCCCGAGCAGCCCGAGCTCGGCGAGCCGGGGGACGATCTCCGACGGGAAGCGTTCCTCCGCGTCCCAGCCGCGGGCGTGGGGCCGCACCTCGCGCTCGCAGAAGTCGCGCACGCTCTGGCGCAGGATGCCGTGCTGCTCGTCGAGCTCGAAGTCCACTCTCGTTCCTCCGGTTGACAGGGTCGGGGCGCCCTCGCCCTTACCACGGATCGGCGCCGGGAGTGCCGCAGCGAGCACTGGTTCAACCTGCGCTACTTGACGTCGCTCGCGATGATCTTCTTCAGCAGATCGAGCTTCTGCTGCGCGGACAAGCTGACCTTCGCCTGCTCTTCGGCGGACTGGTCCTGGGTCAGGACGTCTTCCTCGTCGCCGACGCCGAAGACGCGACCGTCCTTGCGTCCGACGACCCACTCGATGCGCGGACTGGAGTCGTCCGAGCGACGTCCGAACGACAGCGCCTCGAACAGCGTGCCCTTGAGCCCCTTGGCACCCGGAAGCTTCTTGAGCGTCGTCATGACGTCCTTCGCCGAGTCCGCGTCGGGACGCACGATGGCCAGCACGCGCCAGCGCTTGTCGCCGTCCTTGTAGAAGCCTTCCGCACCCGGTCCCGCGCCGGACACGTCGAGCGCGTCGCGGGCGTCGAAGCCAACGCCCATCGGGACACGATGCTCGGCGGGCAGCGCCTGCACAGCGGCGGGCGGTAGCTTGTCGCCCGGGAGCTTGCCGCCGAGCGCCTGGGCGACGTCGGGCAGCACGCGCTTGCTGCTCGCCTTGAGCTGGTCGGGCGACTCGACCTCGTTGGTGTACGAGAGCTCCGCGACGTACATCCCGCGCCAGACGTACGCGATGCCCGTGCCGAGCGCGCCGGCGCCACCGGCGTCGAGAGCCGCCGGCGCGTTGTCCGCGGGATCGGCGTCGGCGATCACGCGCTTGGTGAAGAAGCCGTACGCGCCGTCCTTCGACGCGAAGCGCGACAGGTTCACGTTCACCGAGCCGGGCGAGCCCTTGCCGTCCACGTAGCGGAGCGTCACCACGCGCTTGAGGCCGAAGCTCTTGTAGACCTCGCACTCGCCGTCGAACAGCTCGGTGCAGACCTTGTCGAGCGTGCCGCCGGCGCCCTCGCCGTAGGCGCGCGTCTCGCCGTTGGGGTCGATGCAGTAGTCGCCGACGGCGCGCGGGAAGAACGCGGCGCTCTCGGCGTCGGTCACCTTGCCGCCGCCGCCCGCGCAGACGCCGGGCTTCGAGCTCTGGATCGGCGGCGGGGCCGCGCCGTGGTCGGCGGGCCCGGGGCTCTTCTTGCTGCATGCGGCGACCGCGAGGGCGGCCGACCAGCCAGGTCAGGGTCCAGCGAGTGCTCATGCGTGCCGCCATAAACCGACCTTCCGCGCCGGGCAAACACCCGGCCAGCGACCCACGAGCGGACCGGCCCGTCGGCCAATACCAGGGACCGCACGTGGCCCGAACCCTGCAACGATTACATAGCGTTGCAATCCTTACCGCCCACCAGAACGGCGGGACCACGGAATCACGGAGAAAAACGTCTTTCCGCGGCCCGCACATCCGGCACAGCCCTTGCTCGGTTCGTGCCGGGTACCTGTGCGCCAACCGTTCTCGCCCACCATGCCAACCCCGCGTCCGGCTCGTCGCCGCGCCGGCCAGCGCGGCTTCTCGCTCATCGAGCTGGTGGTCGTGGTGATCATCATCGCCGTCCTCGCGGTGCTGGCCGTGCCGGCCATCACCCAGCGCATGCGCGACCGGCGCGTGTACCAGGCGGCCCAGGAGGTCGTGTCGATCTACCGCGGCGCGCGCATGCGGGCCATGGGACGCGGCGCGGCGGTCCTGGTCCGCTACGACGCGACCAAGAACGCAGCCGGGTCGCTGATCGTCCAGGAAGCCGTGCGCGGCACCGCCTCGACCACCGATGAGTGCCGGCGCTTGCCGACGTCGAGCTGCGTTCTGCCCACATGGACCACGCCCGCGGGCACGGACAAGGGTCAGTTCACCGACAACGTGCTCGTCTCCCGCTTCGACCCGTGGAACCGGAGCGAGTACGCGGACGTCGAGATCGACATGAACGGCGCGCCGGGCGATTCCTCGAACGGCAACGCCGTCTCGCAAATGGACGTGTGCTTCACGCCGCTCGGACGCGCGTTCGTCCGCTATAGCCAGAGTGGTACGTGGGTGCCGCTCGCCGGCGTTCCGTCGGCGAAGATCTGGCGCAAGGACGCCAACGGCGACGCGAACGGCCTCACGCGCACGGTGATGGTGATGCCGAACGGCGCCGCGCGCTTCGGGGTGGCGCAGTGATGCGCACACCGATGCAGCGCCGGCGAGGCTTCACCATCGTCGAGCTGATGATGGCGCTGACGATTCTCGCCATCGGCGTCTCCGGCATCGTCGCGATGCAGAAGGTGACCCTGGCGTCGAACCAGCACGCCAAGGATCTCGCGCTCGCCACCCACATCGCGCAAGCGTGGGTCGAGCAGCTGAACGCCGACGCGGCCGCGTGGAACCATCCGTCCCAGAGCAACACGGCGCGCGACATCGGCGAGACCAACTGGCTCGGCGTCGCCGACACCAACGAGAACGTCTGGTTCAGGCCGAGCTACGTCGCCGCGCTCGACTTCGGGCCGTCCTTCGACGCGCTCGGCAACGTCGTCACCGACGCCGACGTCGCGAACGCGCGCTTCTGCACCAACATCCGTCTGAGCTGGCTCTACCCCGACACCGCCGGCAACGGGCTGATCCGCGCCGAGGTCCGCGTCTTCTGGCTGCGGGAGGGCGCCGGGGGCGGGATCAACAACAACTCCGTCTGCGATCCGAAGAACAACGCCACGACCATCGGGCAGGCGTTCGACAAGTACCACTTCGTGTACGAGGCCACGGCCATCAAGCAGGAGACCTCGCTGTGAAGCCGCGGATCCGGCGCCAGGGTCGCGGCTTCACGCTGATCGAGCTGATGGTCGCGATCACCGGTGGCCTGTTCATGTCGATCATCGTGTTCATGATGGCGCGCGACGGGGCGCGGTTCTACCAGCGCGCCTCGCGCGTAGCGGACGCCACGCTGGCGAACGTCGTGGGCTTCGAGCGGCTGCGCAACGACATCTCGCGCGCGGCGTTCATGTCGTCGCCGAACGTGAGGACCGATCCCAGGATGTGCCAGACCATCGACGCCAGCTGGCCGGCAGGCCTGCAGGACATGGCCGGAATCCGCATCACGCCGGCTACGCCCGCGCCGAACGCCACGCTCTCGGCCAACAAGCTGTCCCCCGACCGGATCGAGCTGTCGGGCAGCTACGACTCGGTAGACGAGTTCCCGATGTGGGGCGTGACCGATTCGGGCACCGTCTACACCGTGTCGCTGCAGTCGAAGATCGGCCCGCTGGCACGCATGGGGTACGACACCTCCACCGACCAGCTCACGCTCCTGCAGTCGGTGTTCAAGCCCGGCCGGGCGCTGCGCCTCGTCGATCGCGCGGGGAAGGTGCAGTACGGAACCATCCAGAGCGTGAGCGCGGCCGGCAGCGCGCCCGCCGTGCTGCTCAGCCACACGCCCACGCTGATCTTCCGTGGCACGCAAGCCACCGCGTGCGGCATCAGGCTGAACGAGACCGGCTACGTCAACGTGGTCAACTTCGTCCGCTACGAGGTCAAGAGCATGGTGGGCAACACCCGCTACGCGCCGATGTACGCGGACAACGCCGACGTGCCGTTCGAGGGCGACCGCACCGAGCTCGTGCGCACCGAGCTCGACACGTCCGGCGCGCCGATCGCCAACACCGACGAGATCACCGCGGAATACGCCGTCGATCTGAGGTTCGGCGTCACGGTGGTCAACAACGTCGTGAACGGCACCGATCCGACGCTCGCGACCTTCCCGCCGGGCGACAGCCAGGTCCTCGACTACGCCGGCGACAGCATCGGCCTGACGGCGCCCGCCGGGCCGCAGCGCGTTCGGGCGGTGCGCGCCCGGTTGTCGGTCCGCTCGCGCGAGGCGGACCGCGAGGCCAACGTCGCCGATCCCGGCGCGGGCGTCCCCTTCCCGACCGGCGTGGCGCCGGGTCTGTACCGCATCGGTCTGGGCCCGAGCGGCGCGGCTCCCTTCGCCCGCGTGCGGACGCTGCAAGCGGACGTCTCGTTGCCGAACCAGATGGGGGTGCTGTGGTGACGCGCCCGGCCTCGAACCAGCGCGGCGAGCGCGGGGCGGCGGTGTTCATCGTCGTGATGGTGATCGCGCTGCTTACCGCGATCGGCATCGTGGCGGCGCGGACGGCCAGCCTCGTCGACACGGCGGCGGGCTACGACCGCCAGGCGACGCAGACCATGTACCTGGCGGCGTACGCCGGGCGCGCCGGCGCCGTCGAGTTCGGCGGCAAGCCGCGCACGTATCTCGACCTGCTGCGGCAGGGCAAGGAGCAGTGCCCGTCGAACGCGCAAGTGCAGCCGCTCACCGCGGGCGCGCCCATCCCTTGTTACAAGCTGTTCATGTCGGAAGTGTCGAAGCGCATCCAGGACAACTACTCCGGCCACACGACGCTCGACAGCCAATCCGAGCTCAACGGCGGCAGCCTGGGCCCGCCGCTCGGGCAGACCCCCTCCGCGACCGTGCCGATGCTGAACGGCGTCTTCATGATCGAGATGCTCGAGGCGTTCAACTCGGACCCGAAGGCGAAGTCCAACGTCGGCGGCGACCCCAACGCGGCGCACGACGTCCAGGTCACGCTCACCGCGTTCGCACAGAATCCGTTCCCTGGCCAGCTCGAGCGTAGCGTCCGTCACCGACCCCTGGTGCTCCGCCGAGAGCGCCTCCACGGGTGCCAGCGTTCAGGCGATCCGCGCACACGTCACCATGCCGAACGTGTTCGGACAATGAGGGGGCTTGCCATGAACACGCACCGGGTATTCCTTCAGCTGCAGAGAGAGACACGATGAAGACGCTAAACCGGATCTGGCTTGCCGCAGCGGCCTTCGGCGGTCTCTCTTCGGTCGCCGGGGCTGCTCTGGCGCAATCCGACGTGAACCCGCCGCTTCCGAACGTGATGCTGCTCGTCGACTCGTCCGGGTCGATGGAATACAAGGCGTCGAGCGCGAACTTCCCGACCTGCGATCCCACCGGCGTCGTGCCCAGCGAGAAGAGCCGGTGGCTCGATCTGGTCGAGGTGCTCACGGGCAGCGTGCAGAACTATCGCTGCTACAGCGAGCCGCGCGACAGCTCGGCGTTCAAGACGGAGTACTCGCTGGGCGGCACCGCACCGTACGACTACCAGTACTTCAATCCGTATCACCGCCCCCTCAGCGGAACTTGCACGCCCGGCCCGAACCAGGCGTCGCTCTCGGGCAATGCCTACGCCTTTCCGGCCAACGCCATCCTGTTCCACGAGTACAACAACCTCAGCACGGCGTGCACGAACTTCACCCAGGCCAACGACGGCCTGCTGGACGCGTTCAAGGATCGCGTCCGCTTCGGCCTGATGACCTTCGACTCGCTGCCGGACGCCGGAACCGGCTTCAGCGGCAGCTCCCCCGACTACGCGAGCGGCGTCGCGGGCACGTGGAGCTACTTCCTCGGATCGAAGCACCAGGGCAAGCCCGCCCAGTGCAGTACGCTCGCGGACCTGGAAGTCGGCGCGCGCAACGCCGCCGCGCCGCCCTGGGAGGGGCGCATGGTCGCGTTCGGGGATCCCGCCGCCGGCGGCTCCGCGGTCGCCGCGCGCAACGACCAGATCCAGAAGATCCTGCTCACGCTGCGGCCGTTCGGTGCCACGCCGATCGCCGGCCTGATGGACGACGCGCGCGATTTTCTCAGGAACGACAAGTCCGCCGACCCGCTGGACAGCAGCAAGGACTTCGGGCCGTACCGCGACCCGTACGTCGCCGGCGGCTGCCGCAAGGACTTCGTCATCCTGCTGAGCGACGGCGAGCCGAACCTCGACCTGCGCCCGTTCTGCGAGGGCGCCGGCCCGCCCCAGGGCGTGTGCCCGTACCCCGACAAGCCGGAACAGGTCGCCGCCGACCTCGCCACCGCGAGCAATCCCATCGAGACGTTCGTCATCGGCTTCGCCGTGTCCAAGGTCACGATCGGCGGCTCGACGACGATCGACTGCAAGAAGCTCAGCAGCACCGATCTCGATCCGACGAATGCGTCCGGCGTGTGCGCCACCTACGCCGCGAGCAAGGAGGTGCAGGCGTGCTGCACGCTCGGGCGCATCGCCTACAACGGCGGTACGGATCACGCTTACTTCGCCGACAACCGCGACGAGCTGAGGGCCTCGCTGAGCGCGATCCTGTCGCAGATCGCCGCGACGACCACCAGCCGCACGCTCCCGGTCTTCGCCGCCGCCGACAGCGTCCGCGACCCGTTCGCCGGCTCCTACCGCTTCTTCACCTCGTTCGCGCCGGAGCAGTTCTCGCTGTGGAAGGGCGTCCTCGATCGCCAGCGCTTCATCTGCAAGAACGATCCGCTGACGGGCACGATCACGCCCGAGCCGCAGACCGTGGATCCGACGCTCGGCGACGATTTCGTGGCCAACGTCAACTCCGGCAAGGGCCCGGCACGCCAGTTCTACTCCGTGCTGGCGGACGCGAAGTCGGGTTACCGCTACTCGGAGCGCAGCATCCGACCGGCGCTGGGCACCAGCGACGGCGCGGGGCTGTACAACGGAACGCAATACTCCGGCGACGCGGCGTCGTTCGTGACGGCGACGCCGGCGGAGGCGATGTCGCTCGACGGTACGTCGTGCGCCAGCCTGACCCCCGCGCTGGACGCGGCCCAGTGCCGCGATCACTACCTGAAGTGGGACGTCGGCCTCGACAACAACACGATCTACCAGCGCTGCAAGACGCCGGGCGGCGCGGACTGCAACCTGGTCGGCGACATCTACCACTCGACGCCGCGTATCGTCGGGCGGCCCGCGGAGTTCCTGCGCGATCAGTCGTATTCGCTGTTCGCGCAGAAGGAAGCGACGCGACCGCTGGTCCTGTACACGTCGACGAACGACGGCTTCCTGCACGCGTTCAAGGTCGCCCCCGGCGATCCGACGAACTCGAACGACAAGCCGATCAACGCGCTGGGCAACAACGAGATCTGGGCGTTCATCCCGCCGGCGGTGCTGCCGTCGATCCCGTCGGAGTACCCCGGCACCCACGTGTCGCTGCTCGACGGCATCCCGGTGATCAAGGACGTGATCGCTACGGCGGACGGCAGCAACGGCTTCAAGCTCGAGCGCACGCCGGCCAACGCGCGCTCCGGCGGCACGACCTGGCGCACGATCCTGGTGCAGAGCTTCGGCGGCAACCGCGGCGGCTACTTCGCCATGGACATCACCGATCCGGTCCCCGATCCCGCCGACAGCACCAAGGGCCCGAAGTTCCTGTGGCAGCTGACCAGCGACAGCGCTGGCCAGCCGCTGTTCGGCCTCACCGGGGCGACGCCGCTGATCACGACGCTGTTCTACGACGACGGCACGAGCGCGGGCACGCGCGAGGTCGCGGTCGCCGTCCTGCCCGGCGGCTCCGGCGGGCCGCCCACCGGCACCAGTTGCGCGCGCAAGCAAGCGAACCCGAACTGGGTCGACTCGAGCTACCCGGTACGCGCCAACGTCAACTGCTACAGCGGCGCCGGCGCGACGGCCCGCTCGCTGACGATCGTGCGCCTCGACACCGGCGAGATCATCCGCACCTTCCGCCAGAGCACCGCGGATGCTCCGGCCGCGCTCTCGAGCCGCGTGATCGTGTCCGACCTCGACTCGCCGATCACCGGGCAACCCGTCGCTTTCCCGGGCGACACCGGCTCGATCGCGGACCGGGTATTCGTCGGCGATCAAGACGGCACCCTGTGGCGCGTCGATCTGTCGTCGACGGATCCGGACAAGTGGACGATGAAGATCTTCTCCGACCCGTACTCCGGCAAGGCGTTCGACGTGGGGCAGCCCGTCGACACGGCGCCTGTGCTATCGCTGGACGACGTGGGCAACCTCACGGTGGCGTTCTCCACCGGCGACCAGGACGTCCTGACCGCACCCGCGGGCATGACGAACTACGTGGTCTCGCTCACGGAGAAGCTCGTGTCGAGCGTCTACAACTCGCAGGTGAACTGGTACACCCCGTTCACGAATGGCGAGCGCGTCGCTGGTCCAATCACGCTGTTCAACGGCGTGCTCTACTTCTCGAGCTTCCAGCCCGAGCCGAGCACCAGCTCGAACGTGTGCCGCGCCGGCTCGAGCCGCGTCTGGGGCGTCGACTACATCGAGCCGAAGGACAAGACGAACCGGGCCCTCGGCGGCAAGGAGCGCCTGCCCGACAACCCCGGCGCGGCGATCCCGAACTACGTTCAGTACATCGACAACTCGAGCAGCCTGCTCGACCCGGGTGCGGTCATCTTCGGCGTTGGCGTAGCGGAGCAGCCCACGTGCCTCGACGAGAGCTCGGTCACGGATCCGTATTTCGGCTCGGGCTCGCACACCAGCGTGAACTCGGCGAACCCCGGCAAGTTCCAGCTCGTGATGCACACCGGCAGCGGCGGCACCGCGGTGCCCGGCGGTCAGGCCAACGTCCTGACCATCGACCTGCCGACGCCGCCCAGCACGCCGCGCATCGACTCGTGGGCCTCGATCACCGAGTGACCCCTGTGACCGGCCACCACCCGATGCGGCTGCTCTGGCCCACGCTCGCCGTTGCGACGCTGGTGGGGGCGGGCTGCCGGTCGCGTCAAGAGCCGACGTCGACGTCGTCGCGCGCCGCCGCCTCCCAGTCGGCGCAAGCGTCGACCAAGCCCGTGGATCGGCTGCTCCCGGACGAACTGGCGCAAGGCAAGGCGGTGGTGTTCGGCTTCCCCGTGCCGCGCGACATGAGCGTGGAGCGCATGTATCCCGACGCCGTGCACATCGCCGGCAGCGTGCGGCCCGAAGCCGTGGCGAACTACGTGCGGCAGCGCGTCGCGGCGCTGCACGTCGAGATCGGCGCGGCGCGCACCGTGTTTCCGGCAGCGCGCATCAACGGCGACAAGACGCACCACATCTACCGCATCGAAGTGATCGCGAGCAGCGGACGGACGCTGCTCGTGATCCGCGACATCACACCGCCCCCGACCGCCCAGGGCCTGACGGAGGCCGAGCGCTGGAAGCGCGCCGGTCTCACCCCCGACGGCAAGATCGCCGACCCGCGCTCGCTCGAGTAGCGACGGCGCGCCGCGGGATACCGCGCCGGACCGGCAAGCTCAGCGCTGCGACTCGTCTTCGAGACGCATGGCCTCGATCAGGAGCATGCCGACGGAGGTGCGGGACTCCCGGGGACCGATGGCGTTCGCCGGGCGGAACCAGAACCGCCCTTCCTTCCACTTGAGCACGTCGCGTATCGCGTCGACGGGGCGGGCCGTGGCGCCGTCGAGCTCGGAGCCGACCAGCTCGCCGTTCGAGAGCTCGAACAGCGCGGTCCGCGGTCCGTCGGTGCGGACCTTCAGTCGGCCGGTGCGGCGCTCCATCTCGAGCAGGGTGAGGACGGTCGCGAACGACATCTGGGCGATGTCGCCGCGCAGCGCGGGGCTGGTCCGGGACGACACGGGCATGTCGATGAACGAGTCGCGCTGTTCGCGCAGCCGCTCGGCCATGTCGATCAGCGCGCCGACCTGGGCCACGACCTCCTCGTGCCGGAAGGGCTTGGTGATGTACACGTCGGCGCCGACGTTCAGCCCCTGGAGCCGCGACGCGCTGTCCTCGGCGCTGGTGAGGAAGAGGAACGGCGTGGTCGCCAGTCGCGAAGGCTCCGTGCGCACCTTGCGGGCGACCCAGAAGCCGTCGATGTCGGGCAACACCACGTCGCACAGGATGCAGTCGGGCAGAAGCTCCTGGGCCAGCTTGAAGCCCTGCTGGGCCCCGGTCGCCTGGTGGACCTCGTAGCCGTCGTCACGCAGGAACTTCGCGAGCAGCGCCGCCACCCACTCGTCGTCCTCGATGATCAGCACGCGCCCCTTGGCCACGGGCCAAACCTAGCACGGGCGACCGGACGAGCCGGAAAACCAGGTCGCCGCCGGCGGGCTGCAGACCGCGGGGGGCCCGGGCCGCGCGCCCGGCGGAAGCCCGCTGCACCGACGCCGCCATTGTCACGCGCGCGGGTCCACGCTACGGCCGGAGGGTGACAGACGAATTGCGACGAACCCCCCTGTACGAGGAGCACGAGAAGCTCGGTGGCCGGCTGGTGCCGTTCGCCGGCTGGGCGATGCCCGTGCAGTACGAAGGCATCAGCGCCGAGCACCGCGCGGTGCGCGAACGGGCCGGGCTGTTCGACGTCTCGCACATGGGCGAGCTCGAGCTCACCGGCGAGCACGCGGCCGCCGTCGTGGACTACCTCGTGACCAACGCGCTCGCGCGGATCGAGGACGGGCAGGCGATGTACACGTGCTGCTGCAACGCCGGCGGCACCATCCTCGACGATCTGATCATCTACAAGCGCGCCGCGGACCGCATCCTGGTCGTGTGCAACGCCTCGAATCGCGACAAGATTTCCGCGCACTTCAAGGCCGCCGCCGACAACCACTGCGACTTCAAGGACGTCAGCGACGACACGGCGCTGATCGCCCTGCAAGGTCCGCGCGCCCTGGGCGTGCTGGAGAAGGCAGGGGTGGGGATTGCCGATCCGGCGCGGAATCTCGCGTCGTTCCGCTTCCGCGACACCACGGTGGCCGGCGTCGCCTGCACGGTCGCGCGCACCGGCTACACCGGCGAAGACGGCGTGGAGATCTTCTGCGCCGGCAGCGACGCGCCGGCGCTGTGGCGCGCGCTGATGGCGGCGGGGAAGGACGTCGGCATCGCGCCGGCGGGCCTCGGCGCGCGCGACACGCTGCGCCTGGAAGCGCGGCTGTCGCTCTACGGCAACGACATCGACGAGACCACCAACCCGATAGAGGCCGGCCTCGCCTGGACCGTCAAGCTCGACAAGGGCGACTTCGTCGGACGCGAGGCGATCCAGCGCGTGAAGGATCAGGGACCGGGCCGCAAGCTGGTCGGCTTCGAGATGGCCGGCCGCGGGATCGCCCGCCACGGCTATCCCCTGCTGGACGCCGCCGGCAAGGCCGTCGGCGTGTGCACGTCGGGCGGACCGTCGCCGACGCTGGACAAGAACATCGGCCTCGGATACCTGCCGGCGGACATGACGGCGACCGGCACCGGGTTCAAGGTCGACTGTCGAGGCAAGGCCGTCGATGCGGTCGTGGTCAAGACGCCGTTCTACAAGAGGAGCTAGAGCCGATGAGCGCAGCAACCGAGGTCAAGGACGACCGCAAGTACACCAAGGATCACGAGTGGGCGAAGCAGGAAGGCAGCGAGCTCGTCGTCGGCATCACGGCGTTCGCCGTGGACCAGCTCGGTGACGTCACGCTCGTGAACCTGGACATCAAGCCCGGCGACAGCGTCGAGGCGCACAAGACGTTCGGCACCATCGAGAGCGTGAAGACGCTGAGCGATCTGTTCGCCCCGGTCAGCGGCAAGGTGACCCGCGTGAACGCGGAGCTCGAGAACAGCCCGGAGCTGGTCAACGACGACTGCTGGGGCAAGGGTTGGATGGTCGCCATCGAGCCGAGCGGCGGCGACGCCGGCGAGCTGCTCGACCCGGCCGCATACAAGAAGCACGTCGAGGAGTCCGCCCATTGATGCGTTATCTGCCCCACACGCCCGAGGAGATCGACGCGATGCTCCAGGTCGTCGGGCGGAGCTCGCTCGACAGCCTGTTCGAGACCATCCCGGAGCAGGCGCGTTTCGAGGGCAAGCTTGCGGTGCCGCCGGCGCTCGACGAAGCGGCGCTGATGGCGAACTTGAAGGAGCTGGCGCAGCGGAACAGCGGCGCGCAGATGCTGTCGTTTCTCGGCGGCGGGATGTACGCGCACCACATCCCGCCCGCCGTCGATCAGCTGCTGCTCCGGAGCGAGCTGTACACGGCCTACACGCCGTACCAGCCGGAGGTGGCCCAGGGCACGCTGCAGATCATCTGGGAGTTCCAGACCATCGTCAGCGAGCTGTACGGGCTGCCGCTCGCCAACGCGAGCGTGTACGACGGCGCGAGCGCCACCGCCGAGGCCGCGCTCATGGCCCGCCGCTTGACCAAGCGCGAGGGCATCGTCCTCAGCGGCTGCCTGCACCCCGACTACCGCGCCACCGTCCGGACCTACCTCTCCGGGCAGGGCGAGGGCTCGCTGACCGAGGTCGCGGTCGGCGCGGACGGGCGCGCGGACGTGGACGCGCTGGCGGCGGCGGCAGACGCGACCACCGCCGCGGTGATCGTCGGTTATCCGAGCTTCCTTGGTCCGGTGCCGGATCTCGCGCCGCTCGCCGAGCGCGTGCACGCGGCCGGCGCGTTGCTCGTGGCCGCGAACAGCGAGCCCTACGCCCTCGCCGTCGCCGAGCCTCCCGGCGCCCTGGGCGTCGACATCGCCGTCGGCGAAGGACAGGCGCTGGCTTGCCCGCCACAGTTCGGAGGACCCGGCGTGGGCCTGTTCGCGTGTCGCGACGCGCGCAACTACCTGCAACAGCTGCCCGGCCGGGTGTGCGGCGAGACGGTCGACCAGAACGGCCAGCGCGGCTACGTGCTCACGCTCTCCACGCGCGAGCAGCACATCCGCCGCGAGCGCGCGACCAGCAACATCTGCACGAACCAGGGTCTGCTCGCCACCTCGATGGCGATCCGCACGACGATGCTGGGAAAGTCGGGCTTCGTGGAAGTGGCGCGCCAGTGCATGGCCAAGGCGACGTACCTGCGCCGCCGCATCCTGACGCTCGAGGGCTACGCCCCAGGCTTCGACGACGCGCCGTTCTTCAACGAGTTCGCCGTCAAGGTGCGCGGCGGCAGCGCGGCGCGCGTGTGCCAGGCGCTCGAGCAGCAGGGCATCGGCATCATCGCCGGCCTCGATCTGGGGCGCGTGGATCCGGCCTACAAGGACCGCCTGTTGATCGCGGTGACCGAGAAGCACCGGCGCGAGGATCTCGACCGCCTCGTGGAAGCGCTCGGGCGGATCTAGACCGGCTTAGTTGCAGCTGGTGCCGTTGCCGAACACGTTCGCACACTCGGTCGGATCCGAGAACGCGAGCACGGCGTGGTGGATGCGGCACTGCACGGTGTGGCCGTCCGCCGTCGCCACGCTGTAGCCGACATCCTTTCCCGAGCCATCGGTACCGGTACACGCGCTCTGGCACGCGCTGTCGCTCTGGAACGCCGTGGCGTAGTCGCTCGCGCACGCGGCCTTCGCCAGCAGGCAATACGACTCGCAGTTGTCAGTGCCGCAGTGGCCGTCGCCCGCCGGACCGGCGTGCGCGCAGTGCGTGCCCGGGTCCAGAACGGCGTTGTAGCTGTGGTACTTGCGGCACCCGACGGTGTCTTGGTGCGTGTCGTCCACGCTGCCCGGCGGCAGCGCGGCGCACACCGTCTTGCACTGGGCGAGCGAGTCGTACACCGCGAGGTCGCCCTGGCACTCCGCCATCACCAGGTTGCAGTAGTCGTCGCAGCTCGGTGCGCTGCCCGCCGCATCCGCGCAGGGGCTGGTCGAGGCGATGCGCGCCGACTGGCACTCCGCCGTGGGGTCGAGGGTCGCGGCGCTGGCGTGCACGAGGCGGCACTCGAGCGAGTCCCCGCTGGCGTTCGCCGCGACGTCGAAGCCCGGCTCGACGCGCAGCCCCGCGCACTTCGACACGCAGTCGGACACGAGCTTCGCGTCGTCCGGGCACGCCTTGGCCCAGATCGCGCAGTAGCCGTCGCAGTTCGATCCGCAGGCGCCGTCTCCGCCCGGGCCGGCGCGAGGACACACCACGGTGAGCTCGTTGCCGAGCTTGAGCTGGTTCGCCCGACACGCGACGGAGTTGTCGCTGCCGGGGTTGGAAGCGTCGCCCGGCGGCAGATCGGCGCACACGCCGAGGCACGTCTGCATCGACGCGTACACGGCGTTCTCGCCGGTGCAGGTCTTCATCACGCTGTCGCAGTAGTCCCGGCACTCCGCGCTGGCGGCGGCGTACGTGCGATCCTCGATGCCGATGATGCTCTGGCAGCCGACAGCCGACGCGACGGCGATCAGCGCGATGAGCAGCGCGAGCAGGCGGCGAGCGGAGAGCATCAGAACGCCCCCCAGGCGCTCACGCCCGCGCCCCCGGGCCCGACCGACGGCGCCAGGCGCAAGCTCGCCGCGCCGGTCGGATGCGCCGCCGGCGCGGTGAAGTACAGCACCGCGCCGCCGACCAGCAGCGCCGCGCCGACCCCGAAGCCGATGTTCGACGCGGTCGCGGCGCTGCGGGCGTCATCGGTCAGGGTGACGCCGTCTTGCGTGGTGCACTGGTTTGCCGGGCACAGATCCTTGGCGTCGTGGTTCTTCTGCATCGCCGCGAGACCGAAGTAAGACCCGACGCCGATACCGACGACGCCGACCGCGCCGGTCACGATGCCGATCGTGCGTTGCGTCGATCCGGACGACGTGTCGGCCTCCGGCGGCGCGCTCGGCGCGGGCGCCGGGGGCGGCGCGACCGGGGCCGGCGCGGGAGGCGGCGGGCCGCTCGGCGCGGGCGCCGGCTGGGACTCGTCCTTCTCGAGCGCCGGCACGCTGACGGCGACCTGCGCCGCGTCCGCGCCGACGGCGACGGTCTGCTGCCAGGTCTTGTAGCCCGGCGCGGTCGCCTGCAACACGAGCTGGCCGGGGTCCACCGGAATCGCGACGCCGAACAGCGCTCGCTCGACCTTGTCCTTGCCGCGCTGGAGCGAGAAGCCGTCGATCGACGTGTCTTCCGGCGCCACGGTGACGGTGAGCTTCGACAGCTTCGGCTCGAGCTTGTTGGCGCGATCCGTGCCGACCTGCGCGCGGGCGCTCTGGCCCTCCGCGCGCGCCTGCGACGCGGCCTGGCGGAACGTCGCCCACGCGCTCGCGGTGCGGCCGACGCGCTCGTAGCAGTCGGCCAGATAAAGGAGCGTGCCGATCCCGGGGTCGAGCGCCTGGCTCTGCTCGAGCTTGCGGCAGGCCTCGGGATAGTGGCCGTCGGCGAGAGCGCGCCGGCCGGCATCGAACAGCGCCTCCGCGGCGGCCTTGTCCGCCGCGCTGGACTGGGCAAGCGCCGGCGGAGCGGACAGCCCCGCCGCGAGCGCCAGGACCAGGGCCGGGATCGTTCGGACGTAGCGCAGCGTCATCGCATCACCTGCGTCGACTCGATACCAATCCGGGGCGCGCGGTTCCAGCGCGAAGCGGCATCCTCGCCGCGCATCCTACTCGCGACCGCCGAAGTCGGGCAGACCGGTGGTGGACGGATGCTTCGCCGGCTTGGGGTTCGCGCGCGGACGCGGCCGGCTCGGCGGCGCCAGACGCGGCACGGCGAGCGCGGACGGGACCGCGGACGCGGACGGTGGCGCCAGCGCGCTGTCGACAGCAGCGGGTGGCGGGACGGGCGCGACCGCGGGTTGGGCGGGCGGCAGCTCCAGCGACGCCTGGGCCGTCACCGGCCGAGCCGACGGCGCGGTCCCGGCAGCCGGCGCGGCGGACAGCCGCGACGAGAGCAGCACCACGCCGCCGATGGCGACGACGGCCGCAGCGCCCGCGATGGCGATCCAGCGCTTCGACCCCCGCGAGGGCTCCGGCACCGGATCGCCGGTCCGTCCCCAGGAATCGACCGTCGACGCCTCGCGCGGCGGCTCCGGCGGCGCGACCAGCGGCAGCTCGGGGATGCGCTCGGTGACGGGCGCCGGTTCGCCGCTGGCGCTGAACGCCTGCAGCGTCATGTTCAGGCTGACCTCGGTGATGCCCAGGACGCGCGAGGCGCGCAGCGCGTGGATCCGCGACTCCGGCGACGCCAACGGCGCGAGCGCGTGAGCCAGCTCGGCGACGCTGGGCCAGCGCTGGGTGCGCTCCTTCTCGAGGCACTTGAGCAGACACCGCTCGAGATCCTTCGGCACATCGTTGCGGTAGTCGGAGAGCGGCGGGGGCGAGTCGTTGAGCAGCGAGGCGCACAGCTGCGGCACGTTGTCGCCGAGGTACGGCGGGCGCCCTGTCAGCAGCTCGAACAAGATCACGCCCAGCGACCAGATGTCGGCGCGGGAGTCCACGTCGCGCGCCGAGCGCATCTGCTCCGGCGACATGTACAGCGGCGACCCGATCATGCTGGAGGTCCGCGTCAGCGACAGGTCACCGAGGGATCCACCGGCGATCGACTTGGAGATCCCGAAGTCGAGCACCTTGACCACGCGCGAGCCGTCGGCGCGAAGCGCCAGGTACAGGTTCGCCGGCTTGAGATCCCGGTGCACGATGCCCGAGGCGTGGGCTTCCGCCACGGCCTCGCAAGCCTGGAGCACGATGTCCACGGCCTCGGTCACGTCGAGCGTGCGCCGCTCGCGCAGCTCGCTCGCGAGATCGTGCCCGTCCAGGTACTCCATCACCATGTACGGGACGCCGTCGTCCATCGTGCCGACGTCGATCACGCGCGCCACGTGCTCGCTCTTGATCTTGACCGCCGCCCGGGCTTCGCGGCGGAAGCGCTCGGCCGCGTCCCCGCGCTCGGCGATCTCCGGCAGCAGGAACTTCAGCGCGACGCGCTGCTCGAGCTCGATGTGCCAGGCGGCGACGACGACGCCCATGCCGCCCTCACCCAGGACGCGCTCGACGCGGTACTTGCCCGCGAGGACATCGCCTTCCTTGACCGGCCCCATGACTTCAGCCGGCATCTTAGCGGATATCAAGCCGCCTCGCCCGTCTCCCTGGCCGCTTTGTCGGGCTGTTTCAGGGCCTGCGGTCGTCTTCGCCGGGCCGGTACGCCGGGAAGGTGTTCGGCCACCACTGGCCGCCGCTGGTCCGGTACACGGTCAAGCGCGCGAAATCGATGCCCAGCACGGCGCTGACGCTGCGCTCGTCGTTCGAGCCGAGGGTGCCGGTGGCGCTCAGGGTGATGCCCCAGGGGGCGCCGAGCACGAGGGAGCCGGACCGCACCTGCGGAGCCGGGCCCCCACCAGCGCTCGTATCCGCCCAGATCGATCGCGCCGCCCCAGTCCCCGTTGACGAAGCCCCGGGTCGCCGTCCGGAACAGCAGCGCCACGTCCGAGCCGTGACCGAAGTGCGGCTGCAGCCGGAGCAGGCCGCCGAACACGATCGGGTCCGAGGGCGGCGTCCCGATGCCCGTCTCCAGCTGGAGCGAGAGCTGGCTGGTGGTGCCGCTCGCGTGTCGCACCCAGGAAGGGCCGGTGCCCACGAACAGCCACGACGAGACGTCGGCCCGCGCGCTACCCGCGCAGGCGACGATGCCCGCGCCGATCAGCCACGCGCAGCCCCGGCGTACTGGAACAGGGCAGAGATCGCGGCTCGGCGCACGCGCGCGGAGCTACCACGGGGGCTCCGCGCAAAGCCAGCCCGGTTTCGAGGGATTGCCGGTCCGGCGCGGAACCCCGGGGACGTCGCGGCCGATCAGCGGCTTGGAGACGCAGGCGCGCGGAAGCGCTGCACGCGCTCGGCCACGACCTGGGCGACGCGCGGATGGTAGAGCAGCCCGTTGTGCCCCGAGTCCTCGATCACGAGCAGCTCGCCGACCTCGAGGGCGGCGAGCTCCGTCACGACCGAGTCCTCGGCGGCCACGATGCTCAGGTGCGGAATCGTGCTGGCCGCGTGCAGGCTCTCGCCGAGACGCCGCAGCACGTCGCTCTCCGGGTTGGATGTCGCGGCCCGCTCCGGTGGGGAGCAGGCGCGCGTGGCGCGTGCCGAAGAAGGGGCTCGCCATGCTCACGGTCTGCACCACGCGCGGATCGCCGCCGAGCTCCTGCACGAACCAGCGCGCGACCACGCCGCCCACGCTGTGACCGACGAGATGGATGCGCACGCCGGGCGGCAGCCGCTGGACGAGGCTCGCGAGGCGCGCCGCGACCGTCGCGACGCCGGGCCCCGGCGCGTACGTGAACGACGCGGTGTGCGCGCCGGTGGCGCGCTCGATGTGCTCGCGGAGCGGCCGGAGCACGCCGGCGGTGGCGAACAGCCCGTGCAGCAGCACCACCACGTCTTCGCCCTCGCCAGCGTCCGCGGGGAACACCTCGCGCGTGTCGCGATGGATCAAGGCGGCCTGACGCGCGAACGCCATCGCCTCGCGCGCGGTGACGCGCAGACTTCGGAGACCAGGCGCGCGATCGAGCGCCATGGCGGCGCCGGCACGTGCGCGCAGCGCCTCCAGACGTCCCGCCCGCGTCGCGACGGTTCGCGGCGCCTGGCCGCCGCGCGCCGGCATCACCATGACGCGCCGCCCCCCGCGCGGCACGCGCGGATCGACGAAGAACAGGGCAAAGCCCGGCAAGTTCCCGGTTGCATCGACACCGGTAACCTAGCCCAGCTTCGCGGGCTGTGACACCTTCCCGGTGGCGCGCCGCGACGCGCGCGCTCGCCGCGTCGATGCGTTCGCACCGTCGCGATTGTGGAGTGCATCGAGATCGAACATGAAGATCCGCGAGCATGCAGCCCCTGCGAACGCGTTTACGCGCCAGTTCATCGTGTCGGCGGCGGACATCGACGAGCTCGGACACGCGGGGAACGTGAGCTGGGTGCGCTGGGTCGGCGAGACCGCTGCCGCGCACTCGCGCGCCGTCGGCCTCGGGCTCGAGCGCTATCGCGAGCTTGGCGTGCTGTGGGTCGTGCGCAAGCACGAGATCGAATACCTGGGCCAAGCGTTCGAAGGCGAAGAGCTCTCGGCCGTGACGTGGATCGAGTCGCTGCGCGGCGCGACGTCGCTGCGCCGCACGCTGATCCGCCGCGCCAGCGACGACGCGCTGCTGTGTCGAGCGCTGACGACGTGGGTGCTGATCGACATCGCCAGCGGCAAGCCGCGACGCATCCCGCCGGACCTGCCGGCCCGCTACGGCTTCAGGCCGTGACGGGAGATAGCAGCACCGGGAAATCCCTCCATTTGGAGTTTCACAGGAAGGGCGGAAGAGCGGAAGGTTTCCAGGAAACCCGGAAATCCGACACCCCCCGGGTCGCTCGAACCGATCGCCATCTCGTGACCGCGCGACGGTCACGAGATCCGGGTCGCACGCTCCGATCGGCATCTCGTGACCGTGCGACAGTCACGAGATCCGCGTAGCACGCTCCGATCGGCATCTCGTGACCGTGGTCGAGGCGATATCCGGAAATCAAGGTGCACACTCTTGTAGTTGATCGGCAGCAGTCGTTTTCGCTCGAAGTGAAGGCCTCGTTCGGCCAACCCGGCACACAGACAGGCCTCGTAGGCAGATTCCATCAACGTGGCCCGAGATGGCGGTGCGCGTCGATCAGTGCACCGATCACTTCGTCCGTCCCATCCCCGGATCTTCCGCCCTTCTGCCCTTCCTGTGACATCCCCATGGAGCGGCATCGCGCGCGAATCGGTTGCCCGTGTCTAGCCGTTGGCCCGGACATGCGGCTGCGCTGAGCCGTCCCTCGCTATCGCGATCGTGTCCGCCAAGACCCCGAGGTCGTGGCCGTGACGCGCGCCGCGTGCCTGGCGGCGGTTCCGCGCCGGACCGGCATCAATCCGGATCGAGATCCTCGGCGAGAGCGCCGAGGGTTTCGGCACCGAGCTCGACCTCCGCGCTGTAGGCCGGGTGCTCGACGCCGAGCCTCACAGGCGCCGTGCGCTGCTGCAGGGCGGCGACCGCGGCGGGCGTGAGCGGGAAGCGCGCGTATTGGACGGCGGTCGTGCGATCCGTGCGATCGCCGCGCTTCTCGCCGATCACCGGCAGGCGCTCGTCGCCGACCCGCACGTAGAAGCGATCCTCGACGCCGGCCAAGGCCGCGAGCATGCGGTCGCGCTGCTCGCGCTCGACGTACTCGATGAAGATGGTCGCGCTGATCTCGTGCTTGCCCGGAACCAGCGCGTTGTACGTGTCGAGCTCGTGCTGGATCGCCTTTTCGCCGGTGATGCGCTCGGTGCGGAGCATCTCCTGGATCTGGTAGAGCACCGTGTCGTGGTTCTCGAACAGCACGGTCATGTGATCGCCGAGCGCGACGCGGCGCGCGCGCTTGCCGGCGATGACGCGCGCGCGGAAGCGATCGCGGATCTCCTCGTAGGCACCGAGGTCGAGAAGCTCGCTGCGGGCTACCGGCTTCATCCCTCCACCATGCGTCCCTGCTTGGCTCACGCAAGCCCGTAGGCCGCGGCCAGTGCCTCGATCGGGTGCAGCATGTGCAGGCCCGTGGTCTTCAGCACGCGCTGGCCGGCGAGGTTGCAGTCACCCACCACGATCTCTTCGCCGTCCTCGCGTCCCTGCTCGATCGCCTTGCCGAGGCGCCCGCCGTAGCGCGCGCCCTCCTCGTAGTACGCCGCCTTCATGCCCCAGGTGCCGTCCACCGCGGAGCAGCGCTCGATGATGCGCACCTCGGTGTCGGGCAGCTGCGACAGCACGCGCGCGCCGGGAATCGCGATCTTCTGCGCGCGCAGGTGGCACGCGGCGTGGTAGGCGACCTTGCCGAAACCCTTCTCGAAGTCCTTGTTCAGCTTCTTCTCGCGGCGCAGGCCGTCGAGGAACTCCATCAGGTCGAGGGTGGCGGCGGCGACCTCTTTCGCCTCGGGCGTGCCGAGATAGAGGGGCCACTCCTTCTTGATCGTGTAGCCGCAGGTCGGACCGGGGACCACCAGCTTGAGGCCACGGCGAACCAGCGGCAAGAGCTCGTCCACGTAGCCGGCCATCTTCTTCTTCGCAGCGTCGACGTCGCCGCCGTCGAGGTTCGGCATGCCGCAGCAACCGGGGCCGCCTGGCACGACCACGCTGTAGCCGTTCTTCTCGAGCACGAGCGTGGCGGCGCGCGGCACGTCGGGGAAGTTGTGCTCGCCGTAGCAGGTCGGGAACAGCACGACCTCGCCGTGCTCGCCGGCGCTCTCGAGCGGCGTGTGCGCGCTCTCCCACTCGCTGAAGCGATGCCGCGCCATCGGCGGCAGCGGAAACTCCGCGGAGATGCCGCTCACCTTCTCCATGACCTTGCGCGCGAGCCGGTTCGCGTTGACGAGGTTCGCCATCGGCGCGGCCGGGCCGCCGCCGAGCAGACCGACGAGCTGCGGCTCGCCGAGGATCTGGTCGACCAGGGGCACGCCTTCGCGGCGCGCGCGCACGGCCTTCTCGCGCGCCATCAAGCGCGGGAAGTCGAGCAGCTCGTACGAGCCCTCGTCCTCCGTATACGGACACTTGATGAAGCACAGCTTGCACTGCCAGCAGTGATCCGTGACCTTCGCGATCGTGGCCGGATCGACCGCCTCTACGCTGTGGGCGCGCCCCGCCTCGATGTCGCTGTCGACCTTGTCGAACAGGACCGGGAACGCGCCGCAGTAGGTCACGCACATGCGGCAATCGGCGCAGATGTGGTACGTGCGCAGAAGCTCGCTCTCGAGATCGCGCTCGTCCCAGTAGCGAGCGTCGTTCGGATCGCGCGCTGGCGGCTCGCCAGGGCGTCGCGGCGGAACCTGTTTCATCATGCGTCCGTTGTGTCTGCGCGCCCCGGCCGGGTCACGCCCGGCCGGGTGCACAGCGCTTCGATCAGTCCAGCGTCTCGGCGGCCTTGGCGAAGCGTCCGGCGTGGGACTTCTCCGCCTTGGCGAGCGTCTCGAACCACTCGGCGATCTCGTCGAAGCCTTCGTCGCGCGCCGTCTTGGCGAAGCCCGGGTACATCGTCTCGTACTCGTAGGTCTCGCCGGCGACCGCCGACTGCAGGTTCTTCTTGGTGCCGCCGATCGGCTTGCCCGTCGCGGGGTCGCCCACCTGCTTCAGGAAGTCGAGGTGTCCGTGCGCGTGACCGGTCTCGCCGTCGGCCGTGTCCTTGAACAAGCCGGCGACCTCCGGGTAGCCCTCCACGTCCGCGACCTTCGCGAAGTAGGTGTAGCGGCGGTTCGCCTGCGACTCGCCGGCGAATGCCTCTTTGAGATTGGTGTGCGTCTTCGTTCCTTCGAGCTTGGCCATGAACTCCTCCAAAGGCTTTGTCGCCTGTTTGTGCAGGGACCATACGGCACTGCGGGCCGGGGTCAACCGGGCTCGACGCGCGATCGACCGGCCACCGAACTGTCGGTGTCGGCCGGCGTTTCCGGCGTCGAGAGCAACAACGCGGCGAGGTCCTTCGCGTTCAGCACCGCGTAGTTTCTCACGCAATTGTTGAAGACCACGTGCACTTCCTGCGACTCGCGCGCGAGACGACGCAGCGGCGTCACCCACGCGTGCAGCTCGGCCGGCGCGTACAGGTAGTCGAAGCGCTCCTCGACGCTCGCGCCCTTGTGCCAGCCCGCGTCGTTGTGACCGTGGAAGCGCAAAATCGCGAGATCGCTGTTCGTCACCACCGTGATCGGCGGCACGCCGCCCCCGGCGACGTCCGGCTCGTCCACGCATACGTACGACAGGTGCAGACGCGACAGCATGTCGAGCACGCGCTGGCGGCGTGCGGGGTCGAGCCAGCTCGGGTGGCGGAACTCGACCGCGAGCGGGACGCCCGCCCAGCGCTCCGCGACGGCCTCGATGCGCCGCACGTTGCCGCGCGTCGCGGTCGCCCAGGGCGGGAGCTGCAACATCACGCAGCCGAGTCGGCGCGCGTGCAGCAGCGGCTCGACCAGGGCGCGGAAGCGCGCCTCGATCTCCTGCGCCAACGCGGCGGGCAGGCGATCCGCGTACACGCGACGCTCGTGGCCGAGGCGCGCGAGCTCGGCCTTCAGATCGCCGGGCATGCGCGTGACGTCGATGGGATGCCCGGTGAGGATCGGGTGCGCCTTGACGTCGAACACGAACGACGGCGGCGTGTTCTCCACCCACTTTTCCGCCGTCGCCGGCGGCAGCAGCGTGTAGTAGGTCGCGTCCACCTCCACCAGCGAGAACTCCCGCGCGTAGAACCCCAGGCGCCCCGCGGCGTCGCTCACGCCCTTCGGATAGAACAGCCCGCTCTTGATCAAGCCCTTGTCCGTCCACCCCGCCGTGCCGGCGCGGACGTTCTGCCAGCGGGACAGCGGCGGCGCCTCGCGCGACAAGACGGTCGCGGCCTCGATCCGCTCCGGGTTCATGGCCGCGCGACGCGTTCGGCGAGGGCGCGCACCGTGAGCGGACTCGAGCCCTCGGCCTTGTTGTTCACGATCACGAGCAACACCTTGCCGAGCAGCGCGCACGCCTCGGCGAGGCGCGCCACGTCGTCGCGCATCTTCGGCTGCGGATCGACGATGCGGTCGAACGGCGCGAGATCGCGCTTGCGCGCGGCGTAGCGCTCGCCGGGCGGGATCAAGAGCCGCGCCACCACCACCGGCGCCGTCAGCACACCGGGCACGTCGAGCTGCTCGCCGATGTCGGGCATGCGCTCCCAGAAGTTGAGCACGTGTCCCACGCCGCGCGCGCCGATGACGTCGAGATACGCGTGGGTGAACAGCTCGCGGTTGCGGAGCTCGACCGCGTAGTCGAACCCGGAGGGCAGCGCGCCCAGGAACGCGTCCAGCCGCCGCGCGAAGTCCGCGGGCTTCGGGAGCTCGCGGCCGCGCAGCGGCGCGAGCTCGAACACGAACGGCCCCGCGTGATCGCGGAATGCGCCGGTGTACGCCGGTAGCACCTCGCGCGCGAACAGCGCCGCGTCGAGGAAACGCGGGTTTTGCGCGCGCGTCTCCGGGTGCACGGCGGCGGTGATCTCGCTCCACACCTTGGACACGCAGCGGAAGTCCGGCGGCAGCTGGGACGCGTAGCGCTCCAGCGTCTCGAGCGTCGCGGGCCGGTAGTACGTGCTGTCGATGCCGACGGTGCGAAACAGCGGGTGGTGCGCGTACAGCTCGAGCCCGCGCGCGCGCAGCGTCGCCTCGCTCGGCGCCCCGGGATACACCAGCCCGCCCCAACCCGGGAACGTCCACGAGGACGTCCCGAAGCGCACGTGCGGCGGGACTCGCTCTATCAGCGCGCGGTCCGCCGCCACGTCGAGCGCGTCGCTGTGCTCCGCTACCGGAGCGGCGAACAGGTCGAGTTGCGTGCTCATACGCGACACAGGGTAGCAGCGTCGCGCCGGCGCCTTGACGTACGATTGTTTCGCGTGCGAAATATTTCGATGCGATCCGTTCCGGCACGGGTGGGATGGGGATGGCGGTTCGGCGCGGCGCTCGCGCTGCTCGCCGGCCCGGCGCTGGGCCAGACGCGCATCGACGGCATGGAGCACCTGTTCGGCGCGTCGAACACCAACGCCGTCGCGGGGCACGGCGGGCTCACCGTCGGCGTCGGCGCGGAGGGAGACGTAAGCGTGCTGTCGTGGCCGAGCCCGAGCTACTACGACCAGCTCGCCTACGTCTCGTCGAACGCGCTCGACGCGCGCAGCAAGCCACACATGGGCGCGCTCGACGGCATGGGCTCGTACGTCGGACTGTTGATCGACAGCGGCGGTGGGCCGACGCTGTCGTGGTTCCGCGACTCGGCGTGGACCCACGCGCAGGCGTACGCAGCGGACGACGCGCCGATCCCGGTGACGACGTTCACGCGCAGCGATCTCGGTCTCACCGTCACGCTGACCGACATCGTGTCTCCGGACGTGGACGTGCTTACGCGTCGCGTGCAGGTCGTGCGCGCGCCTGCCTCACCGGTCACGAGCGTTTCGCTGGTCGTGTACGAGAACCTCTCGCCGTCGCTCTCGCGCATCCCGCAGTTGCCCGTCGCCGACTGGGCCCTCGACTCGCGCAACGACTATCTGGCGGCGTGGGACGCACCCGACGGCGCGATCGTGCATTTCCATCCCGGTGATTCCGGCGTGGTCACGTCGATCCTCGGCGCGGCCGCGGACCCGACGCTGATCGACTACGGCGCGGTGGAGGCGCTGATGAAACAAGCCGCGCCGCCCAGCGCGGACGTCGATCAACTCGTCGCGAACCTGGACACGGACTACCAGCCGGGCGTCGCCGCCCTCGTCACCACAGAGCCCGCGCCGACATCGTTCCAGGTCGGCAGCGACGCGACGCCGATCTGCGCCGCGGTGAACGCGCTCGCCGACAACATCCTGAAGTTGCCGAGCGAATTCCCGGGCACGGCGCTGCCCGTCGACCCCGGCATCGCGAACGCGCTGAAATGCACCGACGCGCTGGACGCCATCCGCACCGCGCACGCCTGGCAGAACCGGCCCGCCGACGCGCTCGCCGATCTCGCCGACGGCACGCTCTCCGGCGACCGCGTTGCGGCGGCCCAGACCAACGGCGCGCTGATCGCACCGCTCTCGTTCGGCGCCGACGCGGCCGAGGGCAGCCTGCTGATCGCATTCGGTCACGACCTCGCCGAGGCGCGCACGGCGCTCGGGACGGTGAAGCAGGCGAGCGCGGCTGAACGCGAGAAGGCCGCGATGGACGCCGCGTCGAGCGCCCTCGACAACGCGCGCCTGCCCGATCCGGCCCTCGGCGACAAGATCCGCAAGGTCGCGCTGCGCGCGCTGGTAAACGTCTACGTCGCCCGCGATCGCCAGAGCGGCGCGATCGTCGCCAGCGTCACGCGCCAGCCGCCGTACTATCTCGACTGGCCGCGCGACGGCGCGTTCTTCGACGCCGCGCTCGACGTGGCCGGCTTGACCGACTGGGCCACGCAGCGCATCGAGTGGTACGCGGGGCTGGCGCGCACCGACCCGACCAAGGGCAGCCCGCTGCTGACGCCGAACGTGACGGTGGATCCGGACACCGGCGCCGCCGAGTTCCCCGCCGACGCGTGGGAGATGAACTACTTCGCCGACGGCGAGGTCGGCGGTCCGATCCGTTTCGAGATCGACAACACCGGTCTGCACCTGTGGTCGATCGCACTCCACGCCGCGACCCTGGACGGGAGCGCGCGCAAGGACTTTCTCGACGCGGTGTGGCCGTCCACGCGCCGTTCGCTGGATCTGCTCGCGCGCTGGAAGGAGGACGACAAGCTGCCCGCGCCGGCCAACGAGGACGATCACCTCGAGCTGACCAGCGAGCTGCAGGGCGCGACCGCGGTGTACGCGGCGATGGAGGCGGGCGCGCGCCTCGCTCGCGCGGTCGGCGACGACGCGAGCATGAAGCGCTACGAGGCGCGCCGCGCCGAGCTGGCGACGGCGATCATCGGGACGTACTACGTGGCCGACAAGCAGCTCTTCACCGACATCCGCGCGAACCGCGACCCGAACCCCGGCCTCGGCACGGTCGCGTGGGCGATCTGGCCGTCGCGGGTGCTTCCGCCGGGCGATCCGCGCATCGAGCACCAGCTCGACGCCGACATGGACGCCGTGACGAGCATCCTCGAGGGCAACGCCGAGGGCGGCAGCTACGTCGCGAAGAACATCGTCGCCGCCGCGCTCTACGGCAAGGACGGCGGCGCGCGCGACAAGGCACGCCACGCCCTCGACCTGCTCGCCGACGCCGCCACGCCCGACACCCAGCAGTTCGGCGAGACGTACGTGGTGGTCAGCCAGGATCCGCTGGTGTGGTCCAATCGCGTCGCGCCGCCCCACGTGTGGCAGGGCATCCTGTTCTACCTGTCGGCGATGGCGCTGAGCGAGCCCGCACGCTTCGACGCGGATCAGAGCGCCCTGCCCTATCCCAAGAGCTCGGCCCAGCCTGGAGACGCGACGGGCGGCGGTGGCTGCGCCTGCCGCGTCGGCCGCGGAGACCACGCGCCGGCGGGCCTGGCCGTGCTGCTCTCGAGCCTGATCCTGGGGATGTCGGTCCGGCGCGGCCGGCGTCGCGACCGACTCGGTTCTCGGGGGGGCTCGACCCCCCGCAGCTTGCTTCGCAACTGCTCCCGCCGCCGCCTGCGGCGGGCTCGCTCCGCTCGCTTCGCGCGTGCGCAATAGTCGCTCACGCTCTTCACCCGACGTGGTCCAACGCGCCGGCGAACGCGTTGCGCACCACCGGCTCGAGCGCGGCGGACAGGTGCTTGCCGATCGGCAGCACGCACATGACGCCCAGGCTGCGCAGTACGGGCATGTCCTCGGGTCGCGGGTCGAGGGACAGCGCGACGATCGTCGACGTCAGGCCGAGCCCCTGGACCTGCATCAACAGCTCGGCGGCGCTCGTGCCCTGGAGCTTGATGTCGACGAGCAGCAGCCGCGGCTGACGCTTCTCGAGATGCGCGAGCGCGGCGGCGGCGTCGGCGAATGCGTAAACCTCGGTGCCGCGGACCCAGCGCTTCACGTCGTCGGCGATCCCCTCGGCCAGGGGCGTGATCGGCGTGAGGACGGCGACGCTGTCATCCTGCGTGGACTCGCGCTGCGCCAGCTGCCTCTGGATCCGTCCCAAGCGCCAGCCGACCTCCTCGGCGGACTCCGGGCGATGCCCGGCCTCCTTCTCCATCAGCTCCAGGATGAGCTGGGCGAGATCCGCGGGCACGTCGGGGCGAAGCCAGCGCACGTCCGGCGGCGGCGTCTCCAGGTGCATCTGCAAGAGCGCGGGCAGCTCCTCCGCGAGGAACGGCGGACGGCCGGTGAGCAGCTCGTAGGCCATCACGCCGAAGGAGTAGAGATCCACCTGGCGCCCGTTGGCGCGCGTCACGCCGCCACGGATGACCTCGGGTGCGATGTAGTAGGGCGAGCCACTCGACGTCTGGTCGGCACCGACGCTGGCCTGCGGCTGGACCAGACCGAAGTCGATCAGCACGGGGCCGCGCCCCGGAACCATCATCACGTTGTCGGGCTTGATGTCGCGGTGGAGGATGCCGGCGTCGTGGATCGCGTGCAGCGCCTCGGCGACGGTCATGAGCAGGGTGAGGAGCGCGTGAAGGCTGAAAGGCGCCTGCCGGGCGAGGCGCGTTTGCAGCTGGTGCTCGAGCGACTCGCCGGTCAGGCGCTCCATCACGACGTAGTACAGGCCGCCGTGGCTGCCGATGCCGTACACCATCGGCAGGTGCGGATGCTCCAGCGCCGCCAGCGCGCGCGCCTCGTGGACGAGGGCGTCGCTGCCCTCGGCGGTGAACGGCACCTTCACCGCCACGCGGCGCAGCAGTAGCTCGTCGGTGGCGTCGAGGATCTTGCCCATCCCGCCGGCGCCGAGCACCGCGCGGATGCGGAAGGCCCCGCCGACGAGGTCTCCCGCGTCGAGATCGGGAGCCGCGCGATCGCCCGTGCCCGGAGAGGCTTCACCGTCACCCATGCAAAACGACCGATTGTAAGTCACCAGGCGCGATCCGACCACGCCGGCCTTTCAAGTCGGCGGGGGGCCGACCCGCCCAGGAGGGTCGGTGGGGGGCTGACCCGCCCGGGGCTGGCCGCGGCTGGATCGCGGAAATGGCGCTTCAAGCGTGGCGGGCACGGTCGGACCGTGCGCGTCTCGACGGACCCGGGACCCCGCTCGGCGACCTGGAAGCACGCCGCCAGATCCGGCGCGTGGGGCGCACCCGGCGGTTTCCGCGCCGGACCGGCATTTCCCCGGGCAGGTCAGATCGCGTCGCGATCGATGGCCTCGACGGCGCGATCGACCAGCAGCCGGACGCCCATGATGAGCGGCGCGAAGCGCTCGTCCTTCGTGAGGCCCTGCTTGTAGCGGTAGTAGATCTGCTGGAGCACGACGGCCGTCTTGAACAAGCCGAAGCAGTAGAACCAGACGATGCGCGAGAGGTCGCGCCCGGTCTTGTCGGCGTAGCGCTCGGCGAGCTCGCGCCGCGTCATGCTCCCGGGCTCGGCCGTCGGACCCCAGCGGATGAACTGGTAGGCGTCGCTGTCGTCGGCTTGCACCCAGTAGCCGAGACTCGTACCGAGATCCATCAGCGGCTCGCCGAGGGTGCTCATCTCCCAGTCGAGCACCCCGATGATGCGGGTCGGGTCCGCCGGGTCGAGCACGAGGTTGTCGAGCTTGTAGTCGTTGTGGATGAGCGCCGCGCGCTGCTCGCGCGGGCATGTCGGCGGCGAGCCACGCGGCGACGCGGTCGACGTTCTCGATGTCGTCGGTCCTGGACCCGGCGTAGCGCTTCGTCCAACCGGTGACCTGGCGCTCGATGTAGCCGGCGGGCTTTCCCAGATCGCCCAGGCCGGCGGCTTCGTAGTCGAGCCCGTGAAGCGTCGCGAGGTTGTCGATCAGCGCCTCGTGCAGGCGGCGCACCTGATCCGGCGAGAGCGAGAGACCGGACGGCAGGTCCTTGCGCAGGATCACGCCGCGGATCCGCCGCATGACGTAGAAGTGCGCGCCGAGCACGCTGTCGTCCTCGCAGAACGCGAGCGGCTCCGGCGCGAGCGGATACACGGCGTGGAGCCGGGACAGGATGCGGTGCTCCCGACCCATGTCGTGCGCGCTCTTCACCTTGCTGCCGAACGGCGGGCGGCGCAGCACGTACTCGCGCTCGCCGGAGCGCAGCAGATACGTCAGGTTCGAGTGCCCGCTCGGGAACTGCTCGACCGCGATCTCGTCGTGGGCACCGATCTCGGGGATGTGCGCGCGGAGGTACGCGGCAAGCGGCTCGAGGTCGAGCCCCTCGCCCTCGCGGACGCTCCGCGGTCGATCGACATGCTCGCTCACGCGCCTGAAGCTACCACGCTCAGCGGAAGGTCCACAGGGCGGGATCCGGCAGGTGCGACACGACGTTGAAGCTCGACAGCGTGCGCCGCGACGCACCGAAGCGCACGGCGGAGACGGCCGAGTTGTGGACGTTCCAGCCGAGCTCGAGCGCCGTGTCCGCGGGCGACCCGAGCAGCGTCGACAACGCCACGCCGATGGCGCCGCCGGAGCTGAACGCCGCGACGCGACCGCGCGCGCCGGCGAGGATCCCGTCGACCGCCGCCGCCACCCGCGCGCGGAACGCCGGCCAGCTCTCGACTCCCGGGACATCGAGCGCGCCGGCGGCCCAGCGCCGCATCGCCGCCTGGAACACGCGCTCCATGGCGCGCGCGCGGGAGCGGCTGTCTCGCTGCGCCGGCGACCTCCGCGGCCAGCGCGGCGATCTCCGCGTCGGCGGCGATCAGCGACGGCAGCGCGCTCCTCAGCATGGTCTCGGCGCCGTACTCGTCGAGGCCGTCCACGGTCTCGATCGCGGGACAGCCGAGGCCGGCGTCGCAAAGCACGCGCTGCACGATCTCCGCGCTGTGTTGCTGGCGCCGGCGCGGACCGCTGAACAACGCGTCGAGCCGCCAGCCGAGCCGGACCCAGTGCTCGCCGAGCAGCGCCGCCTGGCGCTCGCCGACGTCGGAGAGCCGATCGTAGTCGTCGGCGAGAAACGAGGCCTGCGCGTGCCGGACGAGCAGGAGCGTGCCCACTATTCCTGGGACACGTCGGCCGCGGCGTCGCTCGAGCCGTCGACCGAGACGTCCGGCGCGGCGTCGGCGCCGCCGTCGACGTTCGACGACCCCGCCGAGCCCGCCGCACCCGCGGATCCGGCCGCACCCGCGGACCCGGCCGCGCCCGCGGCCCCGGATGCGCCGGCAGACCCGGCCGCGCCCGCGGCCCCGGCCGCGCCCGCCGATCCGGCCGCGCCGCCGACACCGCCACCGTCACCCGTCGCCTGCACGCAGCCCATGCCGTAGTCGACGCCACACGTCGTCGCGTTGATGCAGCAGGGCGTCCCCATGCCAGCCGCGGGGCAGAACGCCGGCTGACAGGCGGTTCCCCCGGCCGAACCGCCGAAGCCGCCGCTCCCGCCGCTCCCGCCGGTGGCGCCGGTACCGCCGAACGCACCGCTGCCGCCCGAGCCGCTGGTCCCACCGGATCCGCCGAAGCCGGTCCCGCCGGTCCCGCCCGTGCCGGCACCCGCCTCGTTCGAAGGCAGCCCGCCGTTGTCGGTCTGGGCGCATGACACGGCGCAGAGCCCTGCCACGAGCCCCGCCGCCGCGAATCCGAGCCATCGCCTGGCGCGCGAGTCGTTCACTTCATCCTCCCGGAAGCAAGCATGTGCTGCCCACAGTGTAGATCAGGAACCGCCCCCGGGTACACCCGGCCAGCTGGACGGCTGGTTTCGAGCTAGCGCGGATGCGCGGTCGACACAAGAACCGGCTTCAACCGAGCTCGTCGGCAGCGTGCTCGAGCACCTCGCGAAAGCGCCGGGCGAGCTTTCCGGCCTGGAACCCGTCCAGCAGCCGATGGTCGAAGGACGCGCCGATGGTGAGCGTCGGCCGCACGACGACGGCGCCGGCTTCCACGGCAGGAGCGTCACGCACGGCGCCGATCGTCAGCACGATCGGCACGCGGGACGGCGGGAACAGCGGAGCATGACCGACGGTAAGACCGAATCCCCCGACGTTGGTCACCATCGCCGACCCGAACGCGTCGTACGGAATGCCGAGCCGCGACAGGTCGAGATCGAAGTCGTAGGTGAGCAGCTCGCCGAGCCGCATCGTGGAGCGGATCAGCGCCGGCGGCAGCCTGGCCAAGCGGCGCGCGCTCTGCTGGGTGGGGTTGTCCTTGCGCTCGCGGATTCTCGAAGCGAGGGCGGCGAGCTCGCCGGCGATGGCCGGCACGCCCTTCTGATCCACGTGCTCGATCTTCGCGCCGGCGAGGTTCTCCCCGCCCTCGAACGCGACCTGGAAGAAGATGTCGATCGAGTCGCGCACGTAGAGCCGTCCACGCCGCACGATGGCGTTCACCTCCGGGCGCTCGGCGATCGCCATCGCGATGGCCTTCCCGACCAGATGCGTCAGCGTGACGCGCTCGCCGGACTCCGCGCGGAGCTTCTCCACTTGCGCGAGCACGGGACGCGCGTCGACGTCGATCACGCCGTACACCGTCGGGTCGGAGGGGGCACGCCAGGCATGCAACGCCATGATGCGCCAGGCGGGCACGCGTTCGAGTCGATGGAAGCTCATGGCGTCACCTCTTCGGGAGAAGAAGGAAAACCGCTGCGTGACGCGGCGGCAAGGGCCTGCTCGATTTCCTTGGACGACGCCACGCCCGCCTTGGTCCACATCACGCGTCCCGAGCGATCCAGGACGACGGTCGTGGGCACGCGGTCGACGCGGCCGAAGGGTCCGCCGCCGGCACGCGTGCCCTCGTCGGCGATGGCGACCGGGTACGACAGCTCGAGGGTCGAACGGAAGACGTCCGCCAACACGGCGTACTTCGGTGGCTCGACCACCACGGCGCCGGCGTTCACCCGCGGGCGGAAGTGGCGGACGACGCCGTCCAGACGCTTGGCGACGAGCTGGGATGCGGCATCGTACGTGGTCACGAACAAGAGCACCGTCGCGCGGCCACGGGTGGTCGCGCTGGACAGCTCGACGCCCGACGTGGTCCCGAACGCGAAGGCAACCGGCTCGCCGACGGCGTGGGCGGAGTCGGCGTCGCGCGGCGGCGGCGCCGGCCTGGAGGCGCACGCCAGGGCGAACGCGGCCGGCACGACGAGGCCCTTGTGCAGCCGATACCGGGCCACGACGCCTTCAGAACACTTGTTCGCGTGCCGGCCCGCTGGGCACGGGACCGAACAGATCGGCAAACACGCGCAACGCCTCGGGGATGGTCTTGCCGCTGCGCTGGTGCGCGAGCACCGCGTGCGCGAGCTCGTCGACGAGCGGCTTCAGCGGCGTCTTCTCCAGCGCGACGCCGCCGAGCGTGTCGCCCGGCCCAGGGGCGGCGCGGCGATCGACGATCGGATCGTGCTTGACCCAGGCGAAGCCGTCGGACGCGCGATAGCCGCACGCCAGCACCTGCACGAAGTCGAGATACAGCGGCGTGAGGATTGCGGCGACGCGCAGGCCGTCGGGCGTGACGCCGGAGAACGCGCTCGCGCAGACACGCGGCTTGGCTGCAGCGTCGTCGGGACCGATCGCGGAGGTGATGCGCTCGCGCCGCAGCGGGTCCGACTCCACGGCGAGCAGCGGCGCGTACACCGCGATGCGCGGAACGTTCACGCGGCCCGCGTCCTGCTCCAACGCACCGAGCCAGAGATCACGCGCCTCGCCGTCGAGCTCCTTGTACGCCATCGCCGCCGCCAGCGCGGCTTCCGCGTCGGTGGCGAGAGCGCGCAGCCACGCGACCCACGCGTCGACGACGCGCGCGTCCACACCGACCGGTACCGCGATCGGTAATGTCGGCTCGGTGCTTGAAGGCCCCGTCGTCTTCAAGCTGTGCCGGTTCGGCACGTCGCTCATGGCAGCGCAAGCTAGAGGATTGGCGCGACACTCGCAACCGTCGACGCTTCATTTCGTTCGTCGGGGGCGCCAGACCGCTCGTCGTCGGTTATCCACATGCGCCGTTCAACAACGCGTCGCCAACGATCGCGCCGAGATCGCGCTCGAGATCAGCGAGAAGCTCGTACAGTTCCGCGGCCCGCGACGCAGGCGCCGCGACGACGAGATCGCCGCCGCGTTCCGCGAACATCGCGCCCAGCCCTTCGCTGGCCTCGAAGATCCCCTTGACGAAGACCACGTCGCGCGGCGCGACGCGTACGCGCCGCGCCACCATGCCCGGACCCACCAACGCGGAACTCGCCACAATGACGAGCGTAGGTCGAAGCGCGACCCGCGCGCAAATCGCATCATCGTGCGAAGCGCGTGAAGCTTGCTAGGATGCCGCGCAAGACGATGCAGCGGCTGCTCCCGGACGAACCCGATCTGTCGACGGACCTTCCTCCGCTCGACGAAGGCGACGACGACGAAGGTCCGGCCGGCGACGTCGACGATCTCGGTGGTGCCGATCGACGAAGCGTCGGATCTCGACGACGACGTCGCCACGACGCTCGACATCGGACTCGAGGTCGAGGAGCCGGACGACCGCGCAGCCGACGACGACGGCGGCGGCGAGCTGGTCCTCGACATCGCGGCGCTGCTCGACGCCGTCGACGAGCGCGAGGCGGGCGCCGACGACGACGAGGACGGCCCGGAACGGTTCGACGCCACCTCGGGCATCGCGGAGCTCGCGGACGAGCACCTGCGCGACGCCGACGCCCGCGTCGCGGACGTGGCCATCGACGACTTCGGGGACTTGCCCGAGCTCGACGACGACGGCGAGGGCGAAGCCGGCGAGGACGCCGATGCAGCGTGGCTCGAGCTTCCGCCGGAAGCGGACGTCGACGAGCCGCCGCCCTGGGCCCCGGAGCGCTGGTCGATGGTCGCGCTCGACACGGACGCCGGCTCGCTTGCCGCCCTCGACGTCTCCGCCGAGGGGCTCGTGGCCGGCGGCGACGCGCTGCTCGCGCTGTCGGAGGACGAGCCGACGACGCGGCTGGACGTGGCTCATCGACGCATCGCGAGCGTGGTGCGCGCCGGCATGCGCGACGCGACGCTGTTTTCGACCGACACCGGCGAGCTGTGGCGACACGCCGCCGGGAAGGCGCTGGAACGACTCGCCGCGTTTGGTCCGGGCACGAGCGCGGCGTCGCTCTCGTTGTGCCGCGCGGGCAACGCCGTAATCGCCCACACGGGCGACGGCTGGCTCTCGGGGAGCATCGACGGCGGTGACACCTGGACCCCGATCGACGTGCGCGCCCGGGTCGTCGCCTTGAGTAGCGGCGCGTCGCCGTTCGTCGCCCTGGCGCGGGATCGCGTCGGGCCGACGCTGCTGTCGTCGGACGACGGCGGGGCGAGCTGGCAACAGATCGCGCTCGACCCGGTGGCCCGCGTGCTCGCCGGCGGGGACACGCCGCGGATCGCGGCACGCGGCGACGTGATCGCCGTCTCCGACCCGGCGATCGGAGTCGCGGTCAGCGCCGATCGCGGGGCGTCGTTCAAGCGCCTCCCCGGCACCACCGCGGTGACCGCACTGTGCGTGGGCGAGCTAGACGGGCGGCCGCACGTGTTCGCCGCGCAGCTTGCCGAGCTGAAGGGGGCGACCCACGTGCTGTGCATCGACGTCGGCGCCGGATCGGCGAGCATCATCGCCGCGATCGAGGGTGGCAGCGTGGACGAAGTCACGCTCGAGCGCGTGCGGGTCGACGCCCTGGCGTGGGATCCGGCGCACGCGCGCTTGATCGCCGCGGGCGGCGCCGGCCTGTTCGCCTGGCATCCGCCGGCGTCCGCCGGGCGGGCCTGATACACGTCAGACCGCCAGGCGTGCCGGAGCTTGGCCGGCGTCGACCTGCCGTGGTAGCCGGGGGGCATGGCCATCGTCGTCCAGAAGTACGGCGGGTCGTCCGTCGCGGACATCGACAAGCTGCGCGCCGTCGCCGACCAGATCGCGCTGGCGAAGCGCGCCGGCGACGACGTCGTGGTCGTGGTCAGCGCCATGGGCAAGACCACCGAGAACCTGCTCGGGCTGGCGCACGACGCGGCACGCCTCGCGAGCGGCGACGACGCGCGCGCCGAGCCTCCCCGCCGCGAGCTCGACATGCTCGTCAGCACCGGCGAGCGCGTCAGCATGGCGCTGCTCTCGATCGCGATGCAAGCGCGCGGCCTGGACGCGATCAGCTTCACCGGCTCGCAGTCGGGCATCATCACCAACGACCGTCATTTCGACGCGCGCATCATCGAGGTGCGACCGCACCGCATCGAGGACGAGCTGTCGCGCGGGCGCGTGGTGATCGTCGCCGGCTACCAGGGCATGAGCTACCGCCGCGAGATCACGACGCTCGGTCGCGGCGGCTCGGACACCACGGCGGTCGCCCTCGCCGCCGCCCTCGGCGCCGAGCGCTGCGAGATCTACAGCGACGTCGACGGCGTGTATTCCGCCGACCCGCGCAGCGTCCCGGACGCGCGTCACCTGCCGACCCTCGACTACCAGACGATGCAGGAGATGGCCGAGTGCGGCGCCAAGGTGCTGAACGCCCAGGCCGTCGAGTGGGCCAAGCAGAACCGCGTCCGGATCGTGGCGCGCCGCACCGGCGACCGCGCGCCGGCGCGGGAGACAAGCGTCGGGCCGGAGTCGGTCGCCGACGCGGCGCACCGCGCGGTGGTGGTGCAGAGGAAGCTCGCGCTGCTTTCCGCCCCGGCGTCCAGCACGCCGGCGCTCGTCGCCGCCGCCGCCGCGAGCGGACTGCCGCTGCGCGATCTGGCGATCCGCCCGGAGGGCGTCGTCGCGGTGGCGCCGCTGCTCAACGTGCCGGACTTCGCGCGCGTCCGGCGCGAGCTGGAAGCCGCGGGGGTAGCCGGACTCGTGATCGAGGAAGGGCTCGGGTCGGTCAGCCTGGTCGGCGTCGAGATCGGCACGCGTGCCGACGTGATCGGCGACGCGCTCCGCGATCTGCCTGGCCCCGCACGCTGGGTCCTGAGCAGCCCGCTGCGACTGAGCTGCGTCCTTCCCGACACCGCGCTCGAGAGCGTCGAGCGGGCGTGGCACGCGCGCTTCGTGGCGACGGGCGCCGCCGAGTCAGTCGAGACGCGCGCGGGCCTCGCGGTATAGACGCGCCTCGTCGTCCCGGCCCGAACCCGTCGCTTCCGACTCCAGCCGCGCGAGCACCTCTCGCGCCCGCGGCACGAGCCAATCGCGCTCGCTAGCGTCCGCGTCTTCCAGACGCGCCGACAACAGCGCGTACAGCTCGCGGTCGCGGCCGAGCCGCTCGAGCACGTCGAGCAACGATCGAGCCAGCTCCGGATTGTCGGGATCGCCGCGCAGCGCGGCCTCGAGCTGATCGGCGCGCTGCATCGCCGCCGCCTCGTCGAAGGGCTCGGCTTCGGCGGACGCCGGCCGTTCGCGCCGACGCGAGCTGGCGAGTGCGGACGCCGCCTCGCGGTACTCGGCGCCCAGCGCGGGATCCCGCGGCGACGCGCGCAGCGCGACGGCGAGATGCCGCTCCGCCGCGGGCACGTCCTGCTGCTCGCGCTCGAACCGCGCCGCGTCGCGCAGCCACTCCACGGCCCGGGCCGGGACGTCGTGCGACAGCTCGACGAGGTCGCGCAGGCGCGCCCACGCCAGCGACGCGCCGGCGATGTCGCCGAGCGCCGCGCGCCAGCGCGCCTCCAGCGCGCGCGCCTCCGGCGCGCGCGCCGAGGACGACGGCACCTGGCGCACCCGCGAGATGGCTTGCGGCAGATCGCGGAGATCGCTCGCGAGCAGACGCGCCAGATCGACGAGCGCGTCCGCGTCGCTGCCGCCGGCGCGCGCGGCCAGGGCGACCGCGCGCTCGAGCAAGGCGAAGGCGCGCTCGGGCTTGCCCACCTCGATCAACGTGCGCGCGAAGCCCGCGGTCGCCGCGGCGTCGTCGGGGAGGTAGCGCAGCGCCCGCTCGAACCAGCGTCCGGCCTCGCGCGCGAAGCCGGCGTCGAGCAGGCCGCGCGCGGCGCGCGCGCACGCCGCGTGCCGCGCCCGGTAACCCGTGCTGCCCGCCTCCAGGTGCTCGGCGTCGGCCAGCGCTCCCGCCACGTCGCCGCGCCGCGTGCGCTCATCGAAGCGCGCCCAGCGCACGCAAGCGAGCGCCGGCGCGCGCGCGATCGCCTCGTCGAGCGCGGCGACGCGACCGGGCGCCTGCGGCTCGATTTCCGCGAGCCAGCGCAAGTGGAGCGCCGCAACCGGCGCGAAGCGCTCCTGGGTCGCCGCACGCCGGACGGCCTCGCGCGCGCCGTCCACGTCGCCGGTGGCCGCGAGCAAGCGCGCCGCGACGACGCCGGCGTCGATCGGATCGACGGCCTCGACGAGCAGCCCGAGCGCGGCCTCGTCGCGGCCGCCCGCGCACGCGTCGATCTCCGCGATCAGCCCGGCAATCGCCGGATGCCGCGGCGCCTGCTCGAGGGCGGCGACGTAGCCGTTGCGCGCCGCGTCCACGTCGCCGCGCGCGAGATCTTCGTCCGGCTCGACGGCGAGGAGCGCAAGCTCCAGCGCCTGGGCCTCGGCGGCCGCGAGCGCGGGCGGCGGGTTGGTCGAGTCGAGCTCGACGGCCACGCCTTCGGCGTCGAGCCCGAGCGCGCCGAAGCGCACGCGGGCCGCCGCCGGCGCGCGCGCGCCGATGGCCGGGAGGATCGCGCGGCCTAGCGCGGCCCCGGCGTCGCCGAACGTGACGAGGCGACCGCGCCGCTCGGCAAGATCACCGAGAGCCGCGTCGACGGCGCGCAACGCGTAGCCGAGCGCGGGCCCGTCGAGGTTCGCGCCGCGGGCGTTGTCGACGACGAAACGAGCGTCGCCACCGCTCGGCGCCCACAGCAGATCGAACGCCAGCGCGGTCGCGCCCGAGACGAGCCCCACGCCGATGCGCGGCGGATCGCTCCACACCGCGACCGCGCGATCGAGCGGACCGAGCACCTCGCGCAGGCGCGGACCGAGCCAGCGCGCGAGGCCCCCGGGAGCGAGCCACAGATCGACGCGCTCGAGATCGCCGCGCCGATGGCGGAAGACCCGCACGCCCCCCGACACGTCCAGCGGGAAGCGCAAGCCGGGCAGCGTGAGCGACAGCGCCCGCACGCTGATCGGCCCAACCTCCACCGGCTCGTACAGCTCGATGCCGAGCGCGCCCCGCGTCACGATCAGGCGCAGCGGGACGTGCGGGTCGTCGGGAGGCGCCGCGGAGCCGGGCGCCGCCCCGGACCGCAACGCCCGCGGCGCGCTGGACTCGGAGGTGGGCGGGGTCAATGCGTCCGGATCGTACCAGCGCGGCGCGGCATAGGGGAAAAACCCCGATACCGCGCCGGACCGACCCCCCCCGGAAAACCCGCCCCGGGCCCGCTCAGCTGGCGGCTTCCTTCTCCAACTTCGACTTCATGCGCCGCATCAGCTCGTCGAAGCCCTTCTTCTTGATCACGCGGCGGAACTGGCTCCGGTAGTTGTTCACCAGGCTCGAGCCCTCGGTGACGATGTCGTACACCCTCCACTTGCCGTCCACCTTGTGGACCAGATAGTCGATGCTCACCGGATCCTCGCGCTCGTTGGTCTTGCTCTTGGCGACCGTGCGCACGAGAGAGCCCTTCTTGGCCTTGTCGCTGCCCTTGTACTGGATGTCGTAGTCCAGGGTCTTGCGCAGGTTCTTCTTGTAGGCGTTGCGCACGAGCTTCTCGAGCACGTCGCGAAACTCTTTCTTCTCGGCGTCGCTGCGCTCGTCCCAGAAGTCGCGGAGCGACTCCTTCGCGAGCGAGTCGTAGTCGAGCATCTCGTCGAACACGCCCTGGATTTGTTTTTCCGTCGCCGGCGTGCTCTTCTTCTTCAAGAGCGCCGTCAGGTCGGTGTGCTTGGTCTTGACGAAGGCCTCCGCCCCGGAGTCGGCGGCGAATGCCGGCAGCGGGAGCAGCACGCCCAGCAGGGCTACGAACAGGACCTTGAACAGGGTGGAACGGGTCATCTTCCTCACGTCGTTTCCTCGGGACTCTCCCAGTTCTACGCAACCGGGGTGCCAAAGCTTCGGCCTACCCCGGCCCGCAGAACGTAACCATCCAGAATCGAAAGGAAATCCCCTCTATCGCGGGGGCTGCCGCGGGCGGCTGCCGGTCCGGCGCGGTAGCCCGCGCCGCGACAGCTGTGCCCGGGATGCCACGTCCCACCGTTCACGCGTCGCCGGCGCTGTCCGGCGGCTCGTCCGTCGGGCCGGACGATGCCAGCTCGGCCCCCAGATCGATCCGGAAGGTCGCGCCGTGGCCCTCGCTGCTCTCCACGTCGATCGCGAACTGGTGCTCGTCGGCGATGCGCTTGACCACCGCCAGCCCGACACCCGTACCCTGCGAGCGCGTGGTGAAGAAGGCGTCGAACAGCCGCGCCTTCGCCTCTTCGTCGATGCCGATCCCCTGGTCTGACACGACCAGCTGGGCGTGTCCGTCGTCGCGGCGCTCGACCGACACCTGGACCTGATCGCCCGCGCTGCTCGCCTGCACCGCGTTGCGCACCAGATTCCAGACCAGCTGGCGGAGCTGCGCCGGGTCGGCGCGGATCGGCGCGGACTGTGCGCCGGAATACACCACCTCGACGTCGCTCACCGAACGCCCGGATCGGGACGCCAGGGCCACGACCTCGCGCACCACGTCGGCGGCGTCCACGGTGGTGAATACGGGCTCGCGTGGCCGCGACAGATCCATCATATCCGTCACCAGATCGTTCAAGCGCGCGGCCTCGCGCTGCACGATGCTGCAGAGCTGACGGTCCTCTTCCGACAGCGCCGGGCTCGCATCCAGCAGCTGGATCGAGCCGGCGATCGACCCCAGCGGATTGCGGATCTCGTGGGCGAGCCCCGCGGCGAGGCGGCCGAGCGCCGCCATGCGCTCGGCCTGTACCGCGCGCTCCTCGGCGAGAACCAGCTGCCCGCCGGTCAAGCGCAGGCGCTCCGCCAGGTAGCCCGCGAGCAGCGTCACGACCACGAGCATCAGCAGATTGATCAGCAAGTAGTACGTGAACTCGCTGGGCGTGACGGCGTACAGCGCCGCGGGCTGGTCGGGAGGCGGCGGCAACCAACCGCCGCGCATCGCTCCGGCGGTGGTCGCGAAGCACACCGCGCCCGCCACGGCCGCGATCGTCGCGCCGCGGATGCCCGTCAGGATCGCGCCCACCAGGCAGCTCAGCCCGAACAGCGACGTTGCGCCGCTCGACGCGCCGCCGGACAGATACACGATCACGCTCCACGTGAGCTGATCGAGCACCAGCTGCACGTCGGCGAGTTGCTCGAGGAAGCGGCCCGAGCGAAGCAGAGCGGCGTACACGCCGCCGAGGGCGAACGCCACGCCCAGCGTGACGAACGCGGTCCGCATCGTGAACGCCTCGATGCCGAGCTGCCCGCGCAGGAAGAACAAGCTCACCAGCGCGAGCACCACCGACAGGAACAGCAGACGCGCCGCCGTGAGCCAGGCCAGGCGCCTCGCCAGCGGTGCGCCGGCGAGGCGTTCAGGGATGCCGAGACGGAACTTCATCCGCGGACCCGCCGCCCGCGGTCAGTTCGCCTTGATGTTGCCGGCGAGCGAGAAGATCGGCAGGTACATGGCGATCAGCACCACGCCAACCATGCCGCCGACGCCGACCATCATGATCGGTTCGAGCATGCTGGTCAGCGCGGCCACGGCCACGTCCGTCTCTTCCTCGTAGAAATCGGCGACCTTGTTGAGCATCTGGTCGAGCGCGCCGGTCTGCTCGCCGACCGCGATCATCTGCACGACCATGTCCGGGAAGACCTCGGTCTCGGTCAGCGGCTCGGCCATGTTCTTGCCTTCGCTGATCTTCTGGCGAACGTACATGACCGCGTTCTCGATCACGACGTTGCCCGCGGTGCGGGCGCAGATCTCGAGGGCGTCGAGGATCGGCACGCCGGACTGGAGCAACGTCCCGAGCGTGCGCGTGAAGCGCGCGACGGCGATCTTGCGGATCACCGGGCCAATGATCGGAATCGTGAGCGTCGCCTTGTGGAAGAAGTGCTTGCCTCGCGGCGTGCGGTAGATGTAGCCGAGAGCAAACCCGGCGATCAGCGCCGCGACGACGATGAACGGCAGATAGCTCACGAAGCCGTGGGAGACGGCCATCACCAGCTGCGTGAGCTTCGGGAGCGAGTCCTTGCCGCCGCCGAAGTCCTTGAACATCGTCTCGAACGCCGGGATCACGAACGTCAACAGGACGGTCATCACGCCGCCGGCGATCACGACCACGATGCTCGGATAGACCAGCGCGCCGCGCACCTGGCGCACGAGCTTCTGCCGCTTCTCCATGTAGAGCGACAAGCGGTTCATGATGGTGTCGAGGATGCCGCCAACCTCGCCGGCGTGGACGAGGTTCGTGTACAGCGCGTCGAACACCTTCGGATGGCGCTCGAGCGCGGCGCTGAAGGTCGTGCCCTGCTCCACCGACGCTTTCACGTCGCGGAGAACCGCCGCGAAGGACTTGTTGCTCTGCTGGTTCGCCAGGATGTCCAGGCACTGGACCAGCGGCAGCCCGGCGTCGATCATCGTCGCGAACAGTCGGCTGAAGGTCACCAGATCCTTGACCCCGACGCCTGTGCCGAGCTTGATCTGGCCGAGCGCGAACTTCTTCTTGACCTTGACCGGGTTGAGCTGCTGCTGGCGGAGACGCGCGTTGACGATGCCCTCGTCGTCCGCGGTCATCACCCCCTTGCGCAGCTCGCCCGTGCGCGCACGGGCCTCCCACAGGAACTCGGCCATCTTCCGTCGCCTTTCCCTCGTCGGCGGCACCGGGCCGCCGGGAGGATCTTCCAAACTGGCAGACAGAGTAGCGCGGGCGGCGCCGACAACCCAAGGATCCCAACAATCGCGCCGCTCCCGCGCCGCCCCGGCAGGCGCTTTGCACGCTGGCCCGCCATGGGATACGCCCGCGAGCATGTCGCCGGTTCGCGCCTCCGGACTCGACGCCCTGGCCCAGGCGCGGGTCGTCGACGCGCGCGTGGCGCCGGCCGCGGCCGTAGCCGTGGCCGTGCGCGGCCGGGCCGGCTGGGACATCGCCACCGGAGCCGCCGGGCAGCGCAGCGTCGGCGACCCGTCGCCGGTCGACCCGGACTCGCCGTTCGATCTCGCGTCGGTGACCAAGCCGTTCGTCGCCGCCGCCGCGGCGCGCGCCGCGCGCCGCGGCGCGCTCGCGCTGCGCACGCCGCTCGCCAGCCTGCTGCCCATCGCCACCGACACGCCCACCGGCCGGGTGCCGCTCGAGCTCTTGCTGGCGCACCGCGCCGGCCTCGAAGCGCACCGCGAGCTGTACGCGCCGCTTGTCGCCGGGCGCGCGGTCGAGCGCCGCCGCGCCTTGCTCGAGGCCGCTCGGGCGCGTCGCCCGGAAGCTCGCGGCGAGGCCCCGGAACACGGCTTCCCGCCACTCTATAGCGATCTCGGTTATCTGCTCGCCGGCGCCTCGCTCGAGCGCGCGCTCGGCGCGTCGCTCGCGGACGTCGTAGACCAGGAGGTGCTGCAGCCGTTGGGCCTCGGGGATGTCGGTCCGGCGCGGAAATGGCTGGGACGGGACCCCACGTTCGCGCGCCGTGTGGTGCCGAGCGAGCACGTCGCGTGGCGCGGCGGCGAGCTGTGTGGCGTCGTTCACGACGAGAACGCATGGGCACTCGCCGGGCACGGCCTGGCCGGTCACGCCGGGCTGTTCGGGACGGCAGCCGCCGTCGCCGGCTTCGGCGCTGCCGTGCTGGACGCACTGGCGGATCGCGATCGCTCCTGGCTGGGTCGCGACGAGCTGCTGCCGCTCGTCCGCGAGCGCCCCGGAGGTTCGCTCCGGGCCGGCTTCGACGGGCGCGCACCGAGCGGATCGTCGGCGGGCGATGTATGTGGCCCGCGCACGTTCGGCCACCTGGGCTTCACCGGGACCAGTCTGTGGTGCGACCCCGACGCGGACGTGGCCGTCGTCCTGCTGACGAATCGCGTGAACCCGAGCCGGACGCACGTCGCGATCCGCGCCGCGCGCCCGGGAATCCACGACGCGTTGTTCGCCTTCGCTGCCGCCTTTCGGCCTCCGGGCCGATGACCGCGGCTGGCGAGCCCGCGACCCCGCCGCGGTTCATCGGGGTCAAGCGTCTGGAATCCATGTAAAAAGACGCCGACGCGCGCACAGGTCGTTGGCGTCGGGGACGATTCGCGGCAGGATTCGAGCGCACGGATGTGGAAGCTCACCATCGAGGACGACCAGGGCAACAAGACGGTCGTGAACCTCGTCCGCGACGAGTACACCATCGGTCGCGCCGAACAGAACGCCGTCCGGCTCACCGAACGGAACATCTCGCGCAACCACGCCCGCGTCTTCCGCAAGGACGACCTCTGGCTGGTCGAGGATCTCAATAGCTACAACGGCTGCTACGCGAACGGCGTCCGCGTGGGCGAGCCGCAGCCGCTCGAGCACGGCGATCTGGTGCAGCTCGGCGACTACCGCCTCGAGATCGTGGACGACGCGCTAGCCGCTGCAAGCGCCGGCGCTGCAGCCGGCGCGGGCGCGGGCGCGGCGACCGTGCCGGCGCTGCCGCGCAGCCAGTCGCTGATCGGGCAACCCGATCGTCTGGTGATGCTCGTCGGACCGACGCCCGGCGCGGAGTTCCCGCTGCTCGGCGAGCGCGTCGTGATCGGCCGCGGCGAAGAGTGCGACGTTCCGGTCAACCACAGCTCGGTGAGCCGCGTGCACGCGGAGATCCGCGCCGTGGGCAACGGCCGCTACGAGCTGATCGATCGCGAGAGCGCCAACGGCGTGCGCGTCAATGGCGTCGAGCTCCAACGCGCGCTGATCGACGCGCGCGACATGATCGAGCTGGGCGACGTGGTGATGAAGTTCATCCCCGCCGGTCAGATCTATCTGCCCGGCGCGGACGAGAGCCAGCAGCTCGGAGCGTACGGTTTCGGCCCCTCCGAGAGCATCGAGCATGGTGCCCGGAGTGGAAGCTCGCCCGCCCGCGGGCGGCCTGCCTTCGAGCGTCAAGATCGTCGGCGGCGTCGCCGCGCTCGGTCTGCTCGTGGTGCTGGGCATGGTGATGTTCGGCGGCAGCACCAACGGCAACAGCACCGCAGCTCCCACGGGAAGCGCGGAAGTGGATCCGACCATCGCGTCGCTCCAGCACGCCATCCAGCTGCTCGCAAAGGGAGACTTCGAAGGCGCGCACCACATCGCCATCACCGAGATCCCGGAGAACAGCAACGCCCGTCAGTCGGACGACTTCAAGCACATCGAGGCGCGCTGGGCCGACAGCTTGCTGGCACAAGCCGACACCGAGTCGGACACCGCGAAGAAGCGCGACTTGCTCGACCGCGTGGCGAAGGCGCCGACAGTCGACTCGGTGCGGCGCAAGCGCGCGTCCACGGAGATGGAGTCGCTCGATCCGCAGGGCGGCGGCGTCGCGATCACCGAGCTGCCCAGCGTCCCGCACGCCGTGAAGCCGGGAGAGACGCCGAAGAAGGTCGAGAGCGGAAGCAGCGGCGGCCTGGTGCGAACGAATCCGTTCGACTCGCCGAGCCCGACGCCGACGCACCACGTGGCCTCGAAGCCGGCCACCACCGCCACGGGGTCGGTGAAGGACGAAGCGACCACCGGCGATCGCGCCAAGCAGATCGCCGCCAAGAACGCGCTGAAAGCGAAGGTCGCGCGCGGCCAGGCCAGCGACCAGGAGAAGCGCTTGCTCCGCGCGCTGTGCCGACAATACGGCGACATGGGCTGCGCGTACTAGACGGACCGGGGATCCTGCCCGGCGATCTGGCACCACGATGAGCGAGTCCCGGCCCGAGCGACCTGTGGAGCAGGACGCCGCGCAGGACATCGTCGTGCACGGCGACGTCGTGGCGAGCCCGCGCACGCCGCTCTTGTCCCGTCCGGCGCTCGCGGTCGCCACGCTGCTGGCCCTGGCCGGGCTCGCAGAGCTCGTGCCCGGGCTGGGACGCCTGCGGCTGTTCGGTGCGACGACGGCACCGGAACAGCCGCGCGGCGTCGCGCCGCCCGTGCTCTCCGTGGGCGAAGCGACGCTCGAGACCGAGACACGCGCGCGGCCCGAGCTCGAGCAACCGGAGAACGTCGAGATCCCGACGGGCGCTCGCGGACCGATCGCGGAGCAGTCCGGCGCACGCGATCTGCCGCCCATCGACGTGCAGAAGCCGCCGGTTCCGATCGTCGATCCAGGCGACAAGGGGCTTGCCGGGTTCTACGCCGCGCTGAGCCGCACGGCCGCGAAACAGCCCGGAGCGATCACGCGCGTGATCCACTTCGGCGACTCGATCGTGACCAGCGACTACGTCTCCGGCACGCTGCGGCGCAAGCTCCAGGCGCAGTTCGGCGACGCTGGACACGGCTTCATGCTGATGGCGAACGCCTGGCCCGCGTACTTCCACAACGACGTATACCGCTTCGCGTCCAGCGGCTGGCTCGTCAGTCGCATCGTCGGTCCGCTCTCGCCCGACGGGCTGTACGGCCTCGGCGGCGTGTCGTTCCGTGCGCCCCCCGGCTCGCGCGCCCGCTTCGGTACGACGGAGAGCGGTCACTTCGGTCGCGCGGTGTCGCGCTTCATCATCGACTACATGGTCGAACCGGGTGGCGGCACGATGAAGCTCAACCTCGACGGCAAGGCGTACGGCGAGATTGACACGAACGGCCCGGAGAAGAAGGTCGCGTACACCGAGATCAAGGTGCCGGACGGCCCGCATCGTCTCGAGGTGGTCACCATCAAGGGCACGTCGCGCGCGTTCGGCGTGGTCATGGAGCGCGACGTTCCCGGCGTCGTGCTCGACGCCATCGGCGTGCAAGGCGCGCGGATCCGCTTCCTCGACAAGGAAGACGACGTCCACTGGGCGGAACAGCTGCGCTGGCGCAATCCGAACCTCATGATCTACGAGTTCGGCGCGAACGAGAGCGGAGACGGCTTCGCCTACCCGATGTCCGACTACAACCGCACCATGAAGGCGGTACTCGAGCAGGGCCGCGCCGCCGTGCCCGGCGCCGGTTGCCTGGTGATCGCGGCGATGGATCGCGCGGAGAAGAAAGGCACCTCGCTGTCGAGCATGGCCGTCATCCCGGCCATCGTCGCCGAGCAAGAGAAGGCGGCCGCCGCGACGGGCTGCGCCTTCTTCAACACCTACAAGGCCATGGGCGGCCCGGGGTCGATGGCGGCCTGGGTCGGGCGTGGCCTCGGTCAGGCCGATCTGACGCACCCGACGGGCAGCGGCTCCGAAGTGCTCGGCGCGTGGATCTACCGTGCGCTGATGCAGGGCTACCAGGCGTGGCTGGCGCACCAGCACTGATCCACGATCAGAGCGCCGGATAGCCGTCGAGCAGCGCCTTGACGACGAGCGCGCCCAGCTTGGCGTAGCCGGCCGGCGTGAGGTGGATGTGGTCGGGCGCGCCGAGCGACGGTGACGCGTGCTCCCAGCGCGTGTGGCTGCCGTCACCGCCCATCGCGTCGAACACGCTGAAGTACCGGCAGCCAAGCTCGCCGGCGACGGCGCGCTCCAGGCGGTCGATCTCGATGACTCGCGGCTTCGTGGAACCGTCGGGCTCGTCCCAGTCGGTCGGACCGGCCATCAGACAATCGACCTGCGGCGCGGCGCGCCGGATCCGTGCGAGGAGCTCGCGGTAGTGCGCCGCGTAGCGCTCCACCGGGCGCGTCTCGGCGATCTCGTTGGTGCCGTAGGCGAGCACGACCAGATCCGGCGAACGCGCCCCGATCTCCGCGACCCACGCCTTGTCGTCCCAGGCGAGTGGCGTCGCCGCCCGGGCGCCGTTGATGCCAAGCGTGTCGACGACGACGCCGGGCACCGAGCTCTCGAGCTCCGCGCCGAACAGTTGTGGCGTGCCGCCGCCGGCGCGCACCTCGAGCGGCGCGACGGCATCGCCTTCGATCGACAGCCGGCGGATCGGCGAGCCGGCGGGACCAGCGAGCCCGGCGTGCGCGTCGAGCGCCGTCGCCGCCGCTGTTCCGAGCCGGACCTGCATCCGATCGGAGGTCGACGCGGCGCGGAACAGGATCGTCCAGCGCGCCTTGCCGCGGACGGCGCGCAGCGTCGGCGTCAGCGAATCCGTCGCGTCGGCGGCGTCGGGGAGCGTGCGGATGCCGAGCAGTCCGAACTGCCCGTCGCCGGTCTTCATGGACGTGGACGGCGCGCTCGGCTCGTGCCGCCACTTGCCGGTGCTCTGGAAGGCGACGCCCGCGTGCCGGTACGGCTGCATGCCGATCAGGACGTAGCCCGGGCCGCCGTTTCCGAAACGCTTCTGCAGCGGCTGGCGTACCGCATCGGTCCAGAAATCGGCGTAGGTGTGCGAGTCGCCGAACCAGAGGATGCGGACGTGACGCTTGCGGCGCCCTGCCGCGAGCTCGGCGAGCGCCGCCTGGAAGCGCGCGAGCGCCGGCGGCGCGTTCGCGCCCGGTGCAGCCGGCGCGGCCGTGGCCGACCCGGGCGCGGCGACCGGCGCCGCGGAAGATGGCGGCAGGACCGCACCTTGCGCGACCGGTGCGGCGCGCGTCGGCGGCGCGGCGCCGGGCGCGGACGGCGCGAGCTCGCCCGACGCGGCGCAGGTGACCGCGACCACGGCGCTGCACAGCGCGACCACGACGGAAAGCGCGCGTTCCGCGTCGGCGAAGATGGGTTTCGGCTTGCCCGGCATGCGACCGTCAGGAGAGCGGATCCTCGACCTCCAGCTCGCTCTCCGTGCGCACGCGGCGCTCGGCCACGCGCCGTTTGACGAACGCCACCAGCTCGTCCACGTACGACTCGAACGGAGGGCACGAGAGCGCGGTGCCGCGCAGAATGTCTTCCGTGTTGCGCGTGTCGTAGCGCACCGGCGTCGTCATCAGATCGAGGAACGCCCGCGGGCTGCGCGACAGGTGATGCACGCCCGGCGTGCTGAGCAGCGCGCGCGTGACGTTGGTCGGGATGAAACCGCTCGTCAGACGCTTGCCGCCGGCGCGGGCCACCAGCTCGAACACCCTGCGTACCGACAGCGGCCGCGGGTCCGCCAGATGAAAGGTCCGGCCCATCGCCGCTTGCTCGCGTCCAATCACGTGGGCCGCGGACACCACGTAGTCGATCGGCACGAGGTTCATCGGCGCCTCGCCGCGGGTCGGCAGCAGCACCGGGAAGTCCTGCGGCGAGCTCACGATCAAGAGGATCAAGAGATATGGGCCGTCGAACCTGTCGACCTCGCCGGTGCGCGAGTCGCCCACGATCTGCGTCGGGCGGACGATGGCGATGGGCAGATCGCGCATCGCCGCGCGCAGCAGCCGCTCTGCCCGTGCCAGCGTCTCCTCGACCGGCGTGCGGAACGTCTGCCCCGCGCCGAGCTCCTCCTCGAGCACCAGCCCGGTACGGCTTCCGCTCACCTGCGCGCTGGAGTGCACCACGATGCTCTTTATGTGCTCGCACGCCTTGCCGAGTTCGATGATTTCGCGCGTGGCGCCGATGTTCACCGCCTCGGCCATCTTGCGGTCGACACCGGCGTACGTCACCTGCGCGACGTGGTGGATGCGGTCCACCTCCGCCGCCAGCTCGCGGTACTCCTTGCCGCTGAGACCCAGATCCATCGCCGCCGCGTCGCCCTCGATGGCGACGATCCGCGCGCGCTGCTCGCTCGGCAGCTGCGACAGCGCTTCCTCGGCCTCGGATGCGAACTTGCTGCGCACCACCACGTAGATCAGCGACCGCGGCTCGGCACGCGCGAGATGCTCGACCATCTTGCGGCCGCGGAACGTCGGAAAACCCGTGACGAGGAGCACCTCGTCGTAGCCGCGACGGGTCATCCGATCATTTTCCGCAATAGTGCTGGGCGACGCCGCGGAACCACTGTCCCACGTCGGTACCCGGCTGGAAGTCGCAGAACGCCGCCGGGCCGCCGATGGCCGCTTGCGCGCAGAAGTAACCGTTGACGTACGAGCGGCACTCGCCGCCCGTGTCGAACACGCCGTTCTGGCACGTGTCCTGCTGCGAGGCGGAGCACTGCGCGCAGCTGGTGTTGGAGCACTCCACCGCGCACGTCAGGTCGTGGTTGCACGACGCCGTCAGGTACGCCGCGACACACTTCGTGTACGCTTGATCCCCGGTGAACTGCAGCAGGCAATTGTAGCAGGACGGATCCTGGGCGAGCAGCTTCTGGAAGTATTGTCCGCATGCCGGACCCGTTCCGTCGCCCTGGCACGCCTTGGCGAGCGTGTCGAGCTCGAGGGAGTCGCAGCTCTTCGAGCTCTGCGGCGGCGTCGTCACCGACGACGGATTGCAGCCGGCGTAGGGCAGCGGGCAAGTCGATGTGCCGCGACAGACCTGGCCCTGGCAGGTCTGGGACTTCGCCGTGCAGTTGTCGCACAGACCGCCGAACTGTCCGCACTGCGCCGAGCCGCTACCGGCGACGCAGTTGCCCGTCGCGGTGCAACACCCCGCGCAGTTGTCCGGACCGCAGTGCTTGCCGTTGTAGCAGAAGCCCTGCGTCGCACAGCTCTGCCCGCTCGCGCTGCAGTCGCCGCACTTCTGCCCGCTCGCCCCGCACGCTTTGTCGGTACGCCCGTCGCGACACGCGCCGCTCGCGTCGCAGCACCCGGTCGGGCACGTCGTCGACCCGCAGCTCGGGAAGAACGCGCAGTAGTTCCCGGGCTGCGTGCACGTGCGCCCGGCGCTGCTGCAGTTGTCGCACGCCGCGCCGGCGTTGCCGCAGCTCGCGTCCTTGTCGCCGGTCTGGCACTTGCCGTTGGCGTCGCAGCAACCGCCGCAGTTCGCCGGGCCGCACTTCGGCGGAACGCCCTGGCACTTGCCAGCAGTACAGGCCTTGCCGCCGGTCGCGCAGTTCGTGCACGCCTGGCCAGCGACGCCGCAGGCATCGGACTCCGTGCCGAGATGACACAGGCCGCTGGCGTCGCAACAACCGGCGCACGTGGACGGACCGCAGACCGGCGGCGGCCCCTCGCACGCGCCACCCACGCAGCCGAAGCCGAGCGCGCCGCAGTCGAGGCAGTCCACGCCGCCGAGCCCGCACGCGTTCGTGTCCACACCCACGCGGCAGCCGCCGCTCGCGTCGCAGCAGCCCGCGCACGTCTGCGCGCACCCGTTCGAACCGCCGCTGCCGCCCGTGCCCGACGTCCCGCCGAAACCCGACGTCCCACCGCTGCCGCCGAAACCCGACGTCCCGCCGAAACCCGACGTCCCACCGCTGCCGCCGAAACCCGACGTCCCGCCGAAACCCGACGTCCCGCCGCTGCCGCCGAAACCCGACGTCCCGCCGAAACCCGATGTCCCGCCGCTGCCGCCGAAACCCGACGTCCCGCCCGACGCGGACGAACCGCCGGTCGCACCGCCGCCGTCCGGAACGGCGTCGGGGTTCTCGAGATCGGACCGCCCGAGACAGCCCGGCACCAGACCGGAAGCGAGGATCACCACGCTCGATGCGAGCAGCAGCGCAGTGCGGGTTGGGCGGGACCTCGGCGGCATCGCGTTCTCCTCCCGGGAGCCTATATCGATTCGCCGGGCTGCGGCAGTGCTTGACCCGCGCCGGCGCGCTCGGCCCTCGGGGGGCCTTGACCCCCCGCAGCTTGCTTCGCAACTGCTCCCCCCGCCGCCTGCGGCGGGCTCGCTCCGCTCGCTTCGCGCGTGAGCAACATTTGCTCACGCTCTCAGCGCGGGCCCGGGTGCATGGCGAAGCGCAGGACGCCGCGCAGCGCGGCCTGGGGCAGCTCGACGCGCAACCAGCCTCGCCCGTCGTCACGGCCCAGCGCGAGCACGATCGGCGCGGCCGACTGCTTGCCCCCACCCGGCGCGATGCCGAGCTTTCCGGGGTCCGCCAGCAGCGCGAACGTCGCCGAAGCGCCCACGCGCGCGGCGGCCTGCGCGGCGGGCACGTCCGCCGCGAGGCTCGTCCGCGAGGACGCGCCGGCAGCGAACAGCTCGCCGAGCACCGGGCCCGCGTCCTTCGCCAGCGCGCCGTAGGCCACGCCGTCGGTCACCGTCCAGACGACCTCGAGCTTGGTCGTGCCGGACAGGGCCGCCTGGGGCCGGTCCGGCGCGGAACCGCTCTTCACGGTGATGAGCGCGCGGTCGACCTTGCCCGCGACGCCGTCGACCTTGGTCGTCGAGAGCTTCACGTGCACCTTGCCGATGAAGCGCTCGAGCGGCGCCGAGATCGCCGGCACGGCGAGCAGCGACCAGCCGCTCTTCACGGCGCGTCGCAGCGCGTTCGCGTCGGCGACGGACGACCGCACGACCAGGCCCGACCCCGCCCCGCCGGACACGATCGCGGCGGCGACATCGTCGCCGCGCCCGGCGGCGAAATCGTCGAGCGCCGTATCGAGCTTCTTGCGATCCGCGTCTTTCAGCCAATCGCCGAACAACTTCGCGAGCGCGCCCGCGGTCGACTTCGCCGACTCGGCGCGCGACGCCTTCGACGTCCGCGACTCCACGGCCACGCCGGTCGAGAGCGGCAGGGCCGTCAGCCCCTGCATCGGGCCGACCACCATGCTCTGCACCAGATCCGCCGCCGCCCCGCTCTTCGAAGGCGACATTTCCAGGCGCGCGTCCACGCGCCCCTCGAGCGGATCGACGACCAGCCTCAGCTCGTCGGTCGTCTGCAGCACGGCGACGAAGCTCTCTACCGCGGCGCCGGCGCCCAGCATCGCCGCGGTCGGGTCGCCGAAGTCCGGCGCGCGGCCGCCGTGCTGCGCGCGCAGCGCCTGGTCGCTCGCGACGAGCTTGTCGCGGTACGCCTGCCAGGCCTTGTTCACGCGCGCCGCGATCGGGCCGGCCAGCGCCTTGTGGCCCGCGACGAGCACGACGCCGCCCCCGGGCATGCTCCGCTTCGGTAGCGTCCGCCCGACGTACGGCCCGGCGCTCTCCAGCGCGGAGGCATCGGACGCGGCGAGCAGGTAGCTGCCCACGACGCCGAGCCGCACGTCCTTCGACGCCTTGCCGGGCACGGGCTCCAGCATCTCGACCGCGCCGGGCGCGCCGGGGACGGCGCGGAACCTGGCGTCGCTGCCCGTAACCAGATTCGCGACCAGCTCGCGCGGATCGCGCACGTGCATCCCGAGAACGACCGTCGGCGCGCCGCTCTCGTCGTTCACGACGGCGCCCACCACGGCGATGTCCGCGTCGATCAAGCCCGCGACTTGCGGCGCGAGACCGAGCATCGTCGTGGCGAGCATCTGGTAGCTCGCCGGCAACAGCATGATCGGCCCGCCCACGGCGTCGCGAACCGCGCTCCAGGTCTTCGTCGGGTGCGGGATGTAGATGTCGGCCAGCAGATTCGTCGGCGCGGCGACCGGCGCAAGCGCGACCGGAGCCGCGGACGACGATCCCGCCGGCGCGCTCGACGACCCGCACGACGAACAGCCGGGCAGCACGGCCACGCACGCCAGCACCCACAGCAACGTGACCGCGCGAGCGGTGTGCGTGGTGCGGCAAGCCTGGAGCCCGGAGCGTCCCGTCATCGGGCGGGACCGAGACTCAGAACGGGATGTCGTCGTCGCCTCCGCCGTAGTCGGAGTCTTCGAATCCGCCGCCGCCGCTCCGCGGCGGCGCGCCGCCCCCGCCCTCGTCGGGAGGTCCGAAATCACCACCGCCGCCGCCGCCGCCGCCGCCACCGCCACCGCCGCCGCCGCCACCACCGCTGCGGCCCGCGAGGATGATGTTGTTGGCGACAACCTCGGTCTTGTAGCGCTTGTTGCCTTCACGGTCCTCGTAGCTGGACGTGCGCAGACCGCCCTCGACGAACAGGCGGCTGCCCTTGGCGAGGAAGCGCGACAAGGCCTCTGCCCGCTTCCCCCAGAGCACGACGTTGTGCCACTCCGTGCGCTCTTGCCGGACGCGGTTGCGATCGAGGTACGTTTCGCTCGTGGCGAGGCGCATCTTGAGCACCGCCTGACCGCCGCTCGTCATCTTGAGCTCGGGGTCGGCTCCGAGGTTGCCGAGCAACATCACGCGGTTCAGACCTTCACTCGCCATGGTTATGGGCTCCTTTCCCCGATAGCTCCGGTCGCCGTGCCACGCGGGCTCCAAGCGCCGGGACGCCGAAGGGGTTTGGACGTTCGCGCGCCAGGCGTCAAGGCAGTCCGACGCGCGATGTCCGGACCGGACGGCCGCACCACCGCTGTACCGCGCCAGACCGGCAACTTGCCTGGGGTCGCGGGCGGTCGCGGTCAGCTCACCGTGACGCCGGCACCGTCGGCTCGACCGTCGAGCTCGGCGAGCATGCCGACCACGTCCTGCCGGATGTCGAGCAGTGCCGCCCGCAGCGCACGCGCCGCGCGCTGTGACGGATTCCCCGAAGGGGCCGGTTCGACGCCGCCCTCGCGCAGGCGCTTGCGCGCCCCTGCGATGGTAAAGCCGTGGCTGTACAGCAGCTCCTTGACGGTCAGCAGCTTCTCGACGTCGCGGCGCGAGTAGATGCGCTGCCCCTTGCGGGACTTCTGCGGCCGGATGGTGCGGAACTCGGTCTCCCAGTAGCGGAGCACGTGGGGCTCGACGCCCACGATCCCGGCAACTTCGCCGATGCGGTAGTAGAGCTTTACAGGGAGCTCTTTCGAGTCCATCGCGCTTGGCTACTCCTTCGCGGGGCTTCCGCCGCCGAGCTGGTGCGCGGGGGGAGCCGCGGCCAACCGCGGCGCGGGCGCGGCTACAGGAACCGCGGTCTGGGCGGGCTCCTGGTCCTCGTTGAGGGCCTGCTTGAGCAATTGGCTGGCCTTGAAGTTCAGGACTCGCCGCTCGGTGATCACGATGGGGTCGCCGGTCTGCGGGTTGCGTCCCTGGCGCTGGCGCTTGTCGCGCAGCACGAAGTTGCCGAAGCCGGAAATCTTGATCTTCTCGCCGCGCCCGAGGGTCTCCTTCATCGTCTCGAATACGAGATCGACGAGATCCGCGGACTCCTTCTTCGAGAAGCCACCCAGCTTCGTGTACACCGCCTGGACGATGTCGGCCTTGGTCATCGGGACCCCCGTGGCGCGGTCGCCAACGCGTCTGCTCCAAGGCGGCGGAAGGCCGCCAGGATGCAGGCCCATACTACCCACGCACCTCGAAAAGTCCATAGGACACGCGAAGGTGCGTGTACGGCCACTCGGCCGGCCCGGCCCGGGTCACGCGCTCACGCCGCGCGCGCGATGGACGCGCTCTCCGCGGCGTCCAGCTCCGGAAGCGATTCCGGGTCGAGCGCCGGCTCCGAGTGCACGGCGCGCCGACGGCTGGTCTGCTCGGAGAGGACGAGGCCGGAGACGTAGGCGTAGCCGCCCATGAACAAGCCCGCGAACGGCGTCGCGAGCCAGTGACCGGTCTCGACGGCGGCAACGACGCTGGCGCCGCTGATCAGCGTGAGCGCGAGCTCGGTGAACGGCAGATCGGCCACCTGGCGGTAGCGCCCGGCCGTGATGCCGCGCTTGGGCGTCCGGATGAACTCGCCCGCCATGGAACGCAGGCCCTCCCACACGGCCATGCTGAGGTGCGGGGCGAGGCCCGCACCGAGCGCGATCAGGGCCGGCAGCCGGCGCACGGCCGACCACACCGAGCGGCCCTGGGCCTGCTCGGCGAGGATGTAGAAGGTGGCGAGCGACCCGGTCGCGCCGAGGCACAGCGGGAGATCGACCAGCAACATGGATCGCACGTTGGTCGCCGGCATGAGCAGCAGCGCCGGCAGCAGCAGCACGCTCAGCAGCACCATCAGCGGATACGCGAAGTGCGGCGTGAGGTGGAAGAACGCCTCGATGCGCTGGCTCAGCGTGAGCTCGGTGCGCATCAGGCGGCGCATCAGCTTGCGCGCGGTCTGCACCGTGCCCTTGGCCCAGCGGAACTGCTGGGCGCGGAACGCCGACATGTCTTCAGGCAGCTCCGCCGGCGTCACGACGTCCGGGCGGTAGATGAAACGCCAGCCCGCGAGCTGCGCGCGATACGACAGGTCGAGATCCTCGGTGAGCGTGTCGTGCTGCCAGCCACCGGCGTCGTCGATCGCCTTGTGGCGCCAGATCCCGCCGGTGCCGGAGAAATTGAACATGCACCCGCCGCCGAAGCGCGCGCGGTTCTCCACCAGGTGGTGGCCGTCGAGCATCAGCGCCTGGATGCTGGTGAGCAGCGACTGGTCGCGGTTGATGTGGCCCCAGCGCGTCTGCACCATGCCGATCTTCGGGTCCTCGAAGTGACCCACCACGTCGCGCAGGAACTCCGGCTGCGGCACGAAATCCGCGTCGAAGATCGCGATCAGCTCGCCCTGGGCGATGGCGAGGCCGTAGTCGAGAGCGCCGGCCTTGTAGCCGACGCGGTCCGGCCGACGGACGTAGACGGCGTTCACACCGCGCTCCCGCAGCTCGGCTACCTTGGCCTCGGCGATCGCGCAGGTCTCGTCGTTCGAGTCGTCGAGCACCTGGATCTCCAGGCGATCGTGCGGGTAGTCGATGCCGCCGGCCGCGTCGAGCAGGCGCGCCACGACGGTGGCCTCGTTGTACAGCGGGAGCTGCACGGTCACCGACGGGAGCCGATCCTCCGGCGTCACCACGGTGCGGGCCGCTTCAGCGAGCTTCTTGCGGTGCCGGACCACCATCAGGACGAGGTGGGCGCGGTGAAGGCCGTAGGCGCAAAGGATGAGCAGAACGGAGAAATACAGGACGACGAGGAGTGCTTCCATGCGGCTTATGACGCGAAGTAGCACCCGCCCCGGGGCGGTTTGTCATCGGGATGTAATTGTTTGCACGACCTTGTCCCAGGTCGCTTTCGACTGTCATTTCGCCGGCTTGTCGTTGCCGAACACGAAGTCGCCACCGAGGCCGACGAACACCAGCGTGTGGGTCGCCTGGTTGTCGCTCGGGATCGATCGCTCGCCGGCGGGCAGCAGCAGGCCCTGGCTCTGGAGCACCACGCAGCCGGCGCCCGACTCGTCGAGCTTGTCGCTCGTGTAGCTGCCGAACTCCACGCCCAGCATCGGCGTCAGGTGGAGGAGGTTCGCGATCGGGATTACGCCGCCACCGGCGAGCCGCAGCGCGTTGCCCGACAAGGTCTCCGTCGCGGAGCAAGACAGCGGCGAAATCTCGCTCTTCGCGCTGATCAGCGAAAGCGGGACCCAATCGAGCTCGCCGAAGAACCCGGGCTTGCCGCGGGGCGTGCCCACCATCAGCCCGATCCCGCCGCTCGTGCTCGTGATCGTCGTGGTGACGTTCGTCCCGGGCGTCGCGCTGATGTTGTCGAAATAGGAGCCCGGCTTGAGGACGCTGGCCCCGACGAACAGCACCGGCGTGAAGTACTTCGCGAAGCGGATGCCGCCGTGGATCTCGCCACCGCCGCCCGGCTTCGCGTAGTCGGACATGGCGACGCTCGCGTTGGTGCCCTTCAACAGGTCTCCGCCCGGCACGGTCACGCCGAGCCTGAGCCCGACCATGAACCCGACCTTGGCCGGGGTCGGCGCCGGCTCGCCCTTCGACGTGTCGGCGGGCGGCGGATTGGACGGCGGCGGTGTCCCGCTTGGAGCCGGTCCGGGCGGCGGCGCCACGACCGGTGCCGCGCCGGCCGAAGCCTGCAGCTTGATCTGAACCGGCTTGTTCTCGTGCTCGCCGAGCTGCACCGTCTGCTGCGCCGCGGCGTACCCGGGCGCGCTCACCTGGATGTCGTGCGAGCCGGGGTTGGCCGGGCGATCCACGCCCAGCACGGCGGACGGCACCTGCTCGCCGTCGATGGTGATCTTCAAGCCGTCGACGTTGGCGGGCTCGATCTCGAGCTTCAGCGACGGGATGCGCGGCTCGAGCTGCGACAGCTCCGTCGCGCCGGAGTCCTGCGCGTCCTTGAACGCCGGGGGCGCGCCGGGCTGGAGCTGCACGCGCGCGAGGTGGCGATACGTCTCCGCGCCCTCGACGAGCTTGCCGAGCTTCACCTGGCAGCGCGCGATGTACAGCAGGTGGACGGGCGCGTCGTAGAGCGTCTCGGCTCGCTGCACCTTGTCGAGCGCTTCGGCATACTTGCCGCTGCGGAAGAGCTTGATGCCCTCCGTCGCCAGCTGCCGCGCCGTCGCCTTGTCCGCCGCGGACTGCGCCATCGCCGGAGCTGCCGCGGCGAGGACGAGCGGCGCACACCCCGACCGGTACGAGACGGCGCAACCCCAGTGCAATGCCGAGTACCCTTGGAGCTCGCATGGCCCTGAGTAGAGCCACGCGCGCGCGGAGGTCAAGCATTCCCGGGCCGGCGCCGGTCAGTAGCCGACGTCGATCGGCTTCGGGGCGGGCTTGACCGCGGGCTTGACCGCCGGCTTGACCGCGGGCTTCGGCGGCGGCGCGACGGGCCCCGGACGCACCGCGGCGACGTGGGCGGGCTTCGCGGCAGGAGCAGGCTTCGCTGTTTGTGCCGGCGCGGGCTCCGCGCTGGCCGCGGGCTCGGCGACAGCGGCGGACTCCGGCGGCGCCGGCGCCACCACGGGGGCCGGCTGCGTGACGGACGCGGGGGCCTGCGCGGCGACCGCCGACCCGGACGGCTCGGCGGCACCGCCGCCGCCAAACACTCTCGCGAGCACCACTCCGGCGATCGCCAGGACCGCGAAGCCGCCAAGCCCGGCGGCGATCAGGATGCCCTTGTTCGAGCCGCGCGACCCCATCGGCGTCTGGGTCGTCGGCGCGCCGGTGAGCGCGCCGGGCTGGCTGCCGTAGCCGCCCTGGTACGGCGGCGGCGTCGCGTAGCCGCCGGGCCCCGGCGTGGCGATGCCCGGCGTGAGCGCGGGCGCTGCCACCGTGGATCCGCCGGAGAGCACCGCCGACGGCATCGGCGCCCTGCCCTGGACGCCGCACACGAACGCCAGTGATTCGGCGAGCTCGGCGGCGCTGGCGAAGCGATCGCCGGGCTCGCGGGAGAGCGCCTTGGTGAACCAGGAGTCGAACGCCGGCGGCACGCCTTGCACGACTGCCGACGGCACGGGCAGCGGCGCCGTGCAGATCTTGACCAGCAGATCGCCGACGGCTTCACCGTGGAACGGCAGATCGCCGACGATGCAGCGATACGCGATCACGCCGACGGACCACAGGTCCGAACGGTAGTCGACGGACTTGAGCCCGCGTGCCTGCTCCGGGCTCATGTAGAAGGGCGTGCCCAGCACCGACCCGGTGCGCGTCGCGGAAGAGACGCCCACGCTGGCGTCGGTGAACTTCGCGATGCCGAAATCGACGACCTTGGCGATGTCGGCCTGGTCCTCGTCGTCCCACACCAGGAACACGTTCTCGGGCTTCAGATCGCGGTGGACGATGCCGGCCTCGTGCGCCTTGGCCAGCGCCCGGCACACCTGCCCCATGATGACGGCCGTCTCCTGTGGGGGGAGCCGGCCGACGCGCTCGAGCCGCCGATCGAGCGGCTCGCCCGCCAGGAACTCCATGACGATGTACGGCCGACCGTCCTCCATCACGCCGTGGTCGTAGACCTGGACCACGTGCTTGCTGTGCAGCGTGGCGGCCGCGCGCGCCTCGTTCTGGAAGCGGCTCTTCGCCTCCGCGCTGTCGGCGTACTCGGCCTCGATGAACTTCACGGCCACGCGCGTGCCGAGGCTCGTGTGCACGCCCTCCCACACGGAGCCCATGCCGCCGCGGCCGAGCAGCCTCGACATCCGGTACTTTCCGGCGACGAGCTCTTCGGGGACCGCGTCTTCCGGGCCGGACATGCGCCTGGAAGCGTACCGGCTAGCTGACGGCCGTGCCAGAAGTTCGTCCGGAAAGCACGCGGGGATTCCGCCCGCAGCGGAGCCGACCACGACGGGCGTGGCGCCTGCGGGTCCATGGTAGACGCGCCCCGTGGCCACGCAGCTATTTCCGCCCGGCGCCCCCGACGTGCTCTACGTCGTGGATCTCAGCGGCTATGTGTTCCGCGCATATCATGCGATTCGTCCGCTCACGAGCCCGTCCGGCGAGCCGACGCACGCCGTCTTCGGCACGGTGACCATGCTCGAGCGCCTGGTGCGCGAGCGCCGCCCGGCCTTGCTCGCGGTCGCGATGGACTCGGGGCGCGACACGTTCCGTCGCGAGCTCTACCCCGAGTACAAGGCGCATCGCCCACCGACGCCCGAGGATCTGAAGCAGCAGATGGGCCGCGTCGCCGAGATCATCGACGCGTTCGCGATCCCGATCCTGCGCCAGGACGGCGTCGAGGCCGACGACTTGATCGCGTGCGCGGTCAAGCGCGCGCGGCGCGAGCAGCTCGAGGTCGTGATCGTCAGCGCGGACAAGGACCTGATGCAGCTCGTCGGTCCCGACGTGGTGATGTGGGACACGATGCGCGACCGCGTCTTCGGCGTAGCGGAGGTCGAGGAGCGCTTCGGCGTGCGCGTCGATCAGATCCGCGATCTGCTCTCGCTGGTCGGCGATCCTTCGGACAACGTCCCGGGCGTCCCCTCGGTGGGTCCAAAGACCGCCGCCGAGCTCTTGACCGAACACGGCACGCTCGAAGGCGTCTACGCGCATCTCGAGTCGATCAAGCGCAAGAAGCTCCGCGAGACGCTGGAGACGAACCGCGAGCAGGCGCAGCTAAGCCAGAAGCTCGTCACCCTGCTCGACGACTGCGCCATCGACTTCGACGTGCATGCGCTCCGCTACGGCGGTCGCGACGTGGCGCGGCTCAAGCGGATCTACACCGAGCTGGGCTTCCACCGGCTGATCGCGGCGCTCGACGCGGAGCCGGCGCCGCCGCCCGCCGGCGCCGCCGCCCCGGCGCCGCCGCCGGCCGAGGCGCCGGTCGAAGCGCGCTACGAGTGCGTGCTCTCCCGGGACGATCTCGCGCGCGTCGTGGGCGACGTCCGCGCCGCCGGCCGCGCCGCGATCGACACCGAGACCGCCTCCCTGGGAGCGGCGACCGCGGCGCTGGTGGGCGTGTCCGTCGCGTGGCAGCCGGGGCACGCGGTCTACATCCCGGTCGCGCACCGCTACATGGGCGCGCCGCCGCAGCTCGCTCTGGCGGACGTCGTCGAGCTGCTCGGACCGGTGCTCGCCGACCCGGCGGTGAAGAAGACCGGTCACAACATGAAGTACGACGAGTGCGTGCTGGTCCGGCACGGCATGCCGCTCGCCGGCATCGTGTTCGACTCGCGGCTCGCCGACTACCTGCTCGACCCCGAGCAGCGCCACGGCTTGAAGGAGCTCGCGGAGCGCGAGCTCGGCGTGATGATGACGCCGTACGAGCAGGTCACGCACAAGTCGCGCGGCCACCAGCTGGCTTTCGACGAGGTGCCGCTGGACGAAGCCGCGCCCTACGCCGCCGCGGACGCGGATCTCTCGCTCCGGCTCATGGACCGCCTCGCGCCGCGCATCGAGGAGGCCGGCCTGAACAAGCTGCTCGACGAGATCGAGGTGCCGCTCTCGAGCGTGCTCGCGGAGATGGAGCGCGTCGGCGTGCTGGTCGACTGCGACCGGCTCGCGACGCTGGGCAAGCAGGTCGACAAGGATCTCGCGCGCCTGGAGCAGGAGGCGCACCGCGTCGCGGGCCGCGCCTTCAACGTCAACTCGCCGCGTCAGCTCGAGACGCTCTTGTTCGACGAGGTCGGGCTCAAGCCGATCAAGCGCACGAAGACCTCGCGATCCACCGACGCCGACACGCTCGAAGCGCTCGCCGACGAGCACGAGCTGCCGCGCTTGATCCTCGAGATCCGCCAGCTGGCCAAGCTCAAGGGCACGTACATCGACGCGCTTCCACGGCTCGTGAACAAGCAGACCGGGCGCATCCACACCTCCTGGGAACAGTCCGTCGCAGCAACCGGCCGGCTCTCGTCGACCGACCCGAACCTGCAGAACATCCCCATCCGCAGCGAGCTCGGCCGCGCCATCCGCGGCGCCTTCACGGCGCCCGGCGGCACCGAGCTCGTCAGCGCGGACTACTCGCAGATCGAGCTGCGCGTGCTCGCACACCTGTCCGGCGATCCGGTGCTGGTCGACGCCTTCAAGAAAGGCGAGGACGTCCACACGCGCACCGCCATGGAGATCTTCGAGCTGTCCGCCGACAAGCTCACGCCCGAGCACCGGCGGCGCGCCAAGGCCGTGAACTTCGGCGTGATCTACGGCCAAGGCGACAGCGGCCTGGCCAAGAGCCTGGGCATCCCGCGCGTCGAGGCCTCGAGCTTCATCGCCGCGTACTTCCGGCGCTACGAGGGCGTGCGGCGCTTCATGGACGAGACGCTGGACAACGCACGCATCGCCGAGTCCGTCCGCACCCTGCTCGGCCGGCGCCGGCTCGTGCCCGACATCAAGAACGGCAACCGCGCCCGGCGCCTGGCGGCGGAGCGCGTCGCCATGAACACGCCGATCCAGGGCACGGCCGCCGATCTGCTGAAGCTCGCCATGCTGGCCCTGGCCAAGCCCGTGACGCCGGGCGCGCGCATGGTGCTCACCGTGCACGACGAGCTGGTGTTCGAGGTGCCCGAGGCCGAGGTCCCGGCGGCGATCGAGCGCATCCGCCAGGAGATGGAGGGCGTCTACCCGCTGGACGTGCCCCTGGTCGTCGATATCGGGCATGGCCCCGACTGGAACGCGGCGCACTGATATCCCGCAGGATCAGCCGCGCCGCACTGGACATCATGCGCCCGGTTCTCTAGCTTTCCGCCTCCGTGCCGATGAGCGACACCCCCCGCATCTCCATCGTGATCCCCGTCTACAACGAGGAGCCGATCCTGCACGCGGCGATCGTCGATCTGCGCGAGCGTCTCGAGCCGCTCGACTGGAACTACGAGATCATCATCGCCGAGAACGGCTCGCGCGATCGCACGATCGAGATCGCGAAGGAGCTGTCGGACAAGTACCCGCACATCCGCACCATCTCCGCCGGCGAGCCGAACTACGGCAAGGCGCTCCGCGAGGGCATCCTCCAGGCGCACGGCGAAATCGTAATCTGCGACGAGATCGATCTGTGCGACGCGGATTTCCACAAGCGCGCCGTCGATCTGCTCGACGCCGGCGGCGTCGACATGGTCATCGGCTCCAAGCTCATCGGTGGCGCCGAGGACGACCGCCCGTGGATCCGCCACGCCGCCAGCATCTTCTACACCAGCCTGCTGCGCGGCCTGCTCGGCTTCCGCGGCACCGACACCCACGGCCTGAAGGCGTTCCGCGCCACGCGCGTCACGCCGATCGTGCGCGCGTGCCACGTGGACAAGGACGTGTTCGCGAGCGAACTGGTGATCCGCGCCTATCGCGCGAACCTGGCGATCCGCGAGATCCCCGTGCACGTGATCGAGAAGCGCCCGCCCTCGATCAACTTGTTCAAGCGCGTGCCCAACGTGCTCAAGAGCGTCGCGAAGCTGACCTGGGCGATCCGCGTCAAGGGCTGATCTCCTGCCTGGGTGTCGGTGCGGCGCGGAACCGCGCGCCGCGCCGCGCGTCACCCGGGATACCGCGCCGGACCGGCAAGCCTGCCCGGAACGAAGCGTGGCGCTACCAGCGCTCGACGCGCCAACCCCGACGCTTCGCGATGCGACGCAGGCGCCGGTCGGGATTGACGGCGACCGGCGTCCTGACGAGCTCGAGCAGCGGGAGATCCGTGATGCTGTCGCTGTAGAACGTCGCGTCTTCGAGGGCGAAGCCGCGCTCGGCGGCGAAGCGACGCGCGCGCTCGATCTTGCCGTGCCCGAAGCAGAGCGGCGGGCGCGCCTTGCCGGTGAAGCGACCGCTGTCGTCGACCTCGAGCTCGGTGCACACGACGTGCTCGATGCCGAGCTCGAGCGCGAGCGGACGCGCGGCGTAGGGCGTCGCGCCGGTGACGATGGCCAGGAGCTCGCCGGCCTCGGCGTGACGGCGCACGGCGGCGCGGCCGCCCTCGCACACCTCCGGCAGGACGTACTTCGGGAACCACTCCTCGGAGCAGGTGCGGATCATCCACGACTCCTCGCGACCGCGGAACGCCTGGAGCGCCTCGGTCGCCACGCGCTCGACGTCGATGACGCCGGCGGTGTAGCGGAGCAGCCACCACGCGACCTGGAGCGTGTCGCGCCACGACGCATCGCCGGTGTCGCGGCGGTAGCGCGTGTAGAGGGTCGCCGTGTCGGTGCGGACCAACGTGCGATCCATGTCGAACAAGGCGGCGCGGGGCATGAACGGCGAGTAACGTAGCGCAAGTGCCGGACAAGCTCCCGATCGATCCGCTCCTGCCGCGCCTGGTCGCGGAGCTCGACCGCGCGCGCTCGCTGGTGCTGGAGGCGCCGCCCGGCGCCGGCAAGACGACCCGCGTCCCGGTGGCGATGCTCGACGCGCAGCTCGGCGGCGGCGAGGTGCTGGTCAGCGAGCCGCGACGTCTGGCGGCACGCCTGGCGGCGCGGCGCGTGGCGTCCGAGCGCGGTGAGCGGCCGGGCCAGAGCATCGGCTACACGGTTCGTTTCGAGGACGTGTCGAGCGCCGCGACGCGCGTGCGCTATGTCACCGAGGGCGTGTTGGTGCGACGCCTGCTCGCCGATCCGGGACTGCGCGGCGTGTCGGCGGTGGTCCTCGACGAGTTCCACGAACGGCACCTGGACACGGACCTGGCGCTCGCGCTGGTGCGGCGCGCGCAGCTCGGGCCGCGGCGCGATCTGGCGCTCGTGGTCATGAGCGCGACGCTCGAGGCCGCGCCGGTCGCGCGCTTCCTCGACGACTGCCCGTTGATCACCAGCGAAGGACGGATGTTCCCCGTCGCGATCGAGTATCTGGATCGCCCGGACGATCGCCACCTCGACAAGCAGATCGCCAGCGCGGTCCGGCGCCTGGTCCGCGAGGACGCCCAGGGCGACGTGCTGGTGTTCCTGCCGGGCGCGGGCGAGATCCGCCGCGCGATGGACGCGCTCGAGCCACTGGCGCGCGAGGCGGATCTGCTGGTCCTGCCGCTGCACGGCGATCTGCCCATCGAGCAGCAGGCGCGCGCCGTCGAGCGCGCGGATCGGCGCAAGATCGTCCTCGCGACCAACGTTGCGGAGTCGAGCGTGACGATCGACGGCGTGACGGCGGTCGTGGACTCGGGGCTCGCGCGCGTCGCGACGCATTCGCCGTGGAGCGGGCTCTCGCGGCTGGCGACGTTGCCCGTGAGCCGCGCGTCGGCGGCGCAGCGCGCCGGCCGCGCCGGGCGCACGCGCCCGGGCCGTGTGCTTCGCCTGTACACCAAAGGCGATCACGACGCGCGACCGGCCCACGATCTGCCCGAGGTGGGCCGCGCCGATCTGTCGGAGGCCGTGCTCGTGTTGCGCGGCGCCGGCATCGAGCAAGGCGACGATCTCGCGTGGCTCGATCCGCCGCCGGAGCCCGCACTCGCCGCGGCCAGCGCGTTGCTCCGCCGGCTCGACGCGGTCGACGCCGGCGGACGCATCACGCCGACGGGCCGGCGCATGCTCCAGTTCCCGCTGCACCCGCGCCTCGCGCGCGTGGTCGTCGAGGGCGAGCAGAATGGCGTCGCCGGCGAAGCCGCGCTCGCCGCCGCGCTGCTGGCCGAACGCGACATCCGCCGCTCGGCGCGCACGCGCTTCGGTGATCGCAAGCTGGACGCCCACGCGCGCAGCGGTCCGTCGGACGTGCTCGAGCTCGCCGAGCGCTTCGTCGAAGCCGCCGAGGCGCGCTTCGACGCCCAAGCGCTCCGGCGCATGGATCTCGACGTCGGCGCGGTACGCGCGGTCGACCGCGCGAGCCGCCAGATCGAGCGCATCGCAACGGACAAGGGCGAACGCCCCGGCGATCTCGACGGCGTGGACGACGCGGTGCGCATCGCCGTGCTCGCGGGCTTCGTCGACCGCGTGGCACGCCGTCGCAAGCCCGGCTCGCGCGCACTCGTGCTCGCGAACGGGCGCACCGCGGAGCTCGCGGAGACCAGCGTGGTCCACGACGCGCCGTTCCTGCTGGCGCTCGACGCCGACGAGCAAAGGGGCCGCACCGTCGTCTTCGTGGCCAGCGCCATCGACGTCCAGTGGCTGCTCGATCTCCACCCCGACGCCCTCGATCTGTCGGACGCGCTGGAGTGGAACGCGGCGAGCGGACGCGTCGAGCTCGCGAGCCGCATCGCCATCGGCTCGGTCGTGCTCGAGGAGAGCTCGATCGCGGCGCCGCCATCCGACGAGGCGTCGCGGCTGCTCGAGCGCGCGGCCCTCGCCAAGGGCGCCGCGACGTTCGGCGCGAGTGACGCCCTCGATCGCCTCGCCGCGCGCATCGCGCTGTTGCGCGCTCACATGCCCGAGCTCGAGCTGCCCGATCCCGGCGCCGACGCTTTCGAGCGCGCCCTCGGCGCGGCGTGCCAGGGCCGCACGCGGCTCGCCGAGCTCGACGGCGTCGACCTCGCCGGCGAGCTCGCCCGCGATCTGCCGCCGCACGCCGCCCGCGCCCTGGCGGAGCAGGCGCCGGAACGCGTCGTGCTGCCCGGCGGACGCGCCACGCCGATCCACTACGAGCGCGGCAAGCCGCCGTGGATCGCCTCGCGCCTGCAAGACTTCTTCGGCATGGCGGACACGCCGCGCGTGTGCGCCGGGCGCGTACCACTGGTGGTGCACTTGCTCGCGCCGAACCAGCGCGCCGTCCAGGTCACGAGCGATCTCGCCGGTTTCTGGGAGCGCCACTATCCGTCTATCCGCCGCGAGCTGATGCGCCGCTACCCGCGCCACGCCTGGCCCGAGGACGGCCGCCACGCGACGCCCCCCGCCCCGCGCGGCCGCCGCTGACCAGCGCCGTTGGATGGGGATGCCGGTCCGGCGCGGAACCACGCGGCGCGCGACGTACCACGCCACGTGACTCGCCGCACTTGCACGCGACGCCGCGCGCCGAGCGCGCCACGACGAGACATTTCCACCCCACATAATCGAGTATGCCCCCCTCGAAGGTCTCCCGCGACGAACCGGCGCGCGTCCCACGCGGTTCCGCGCCGGCCCGACAAGCCCGGAACGCCGACCACGCGACAGCGACGCGCCGACCACGCGACAGCGACGCGCCGAGCGCGGCGGACGAGCACGGAACGAAGACCACGCGGTTCCGCGCCGACCCGACGAGCCTGGAACGACAACCACGCGCGGAGCGCGGCGTGCGAGGGGCGATCAGAGGCGCGCCTTGAGCTTCGCGAGCAGCTGCAGGGCCTCGAGAGGCGTCAGGCGATCGACGTCGAGGACGCGCAGGGTCTCCAGGATTTCTTGTTGGCTGGGCGTCGCGGCCGGCGTCGCGAACAGGTCGAGCTGCGCGGTGCCGGCGGCGCGGCGCCCGCCTGGGTGGGCCTTGGGCGCCGGCTCGCCGCTGTGGCGCTCCCCGCCTTCGAGCGTCGCGAGCACGGCCCGCGCACGCGCGAGCACGCTCTCCGGAAGGCCGGCGAGGCGGGCGACCGCGACGCCGTAGCTCTTGCTCGTCGCGCCGGGCACGAGCCGGTGGAGGAACACGACGTCGTCGTCGAGCTCGCGCGCGCTCACGCTCCAGTTCGCGGCGTGGTCGCTGGCATCGGCGAGCTCGACCAGCTCGTGATAGTGCGTCGCGAACAGCGCACGGCAGCCGATCGCCTCGTCGAGGTGCTCGGCGACGGCCCACGCGATCGCCAGCCCGTCGAAGGTGCTGGTGCCGCGCCCGATCTCGTCGAGGATGACGAGCGAGCGCTTGGTCGCCGAGCGCAGGATCGCGGCGGTCTCGCGCATCTCGACCATGAACGTGCTCTCGCCGCGCGCCAGGTTGTCGCTCGCGCCGACGCGCGAGAGCACGCGATCCACGATGCCGACGCGCGCGGCGCGCGCCGGCACGTAGCTGCCCATCTGCGCCAGGATCACGGTCAGCGCGGTCTGGCGCAGGAGCGTGCTCTTGCCGGCCATGTTCGGACCGGTGACGAGCCACAGCCGCTCGCCGGAGATGTCCAGCGAGACGTCGTTCGGCACGAAGCGCCCGGCGGCGGCGAGCCGCTCCACCACCGGATGACGTCCGTCCTCGATGGCGAGCACGTCCCCGGCGTCAATCTCCGGGCGGCAGTAGTCGTAGCGGTGCGCCACGTCGGCGAGCGCGTGAGCCACGTCCCAGCGCGCGACGCGCGCGGACAGCGCGCGCACCCGCTCGGCGGCGGTGCCGGCGCGCGCCACCAACTCGCCAAGCAGCTCGAGCTCGCGCTCGCGCCGGCGATCCTCGGCGTGGGTGATGCGGTCGGCCAGATCGTCGAGCTCGGGGATCGTGAAGCGCTCGCCCGTCGCGACCGTCTGCTTGCGGCGCCAGGCTGCGGGCGCGCGCCCGGCCTGGGAGCGACTGACCTCGATGTACCAGCCGAAGACGCGCGTGTAGCGCACCTTCAGGTTCGTGATGCCCGTCTGTTCGCGCAGCCGCGCCTCGAGCGCGACCATGTGCTCGGTGCCGCTCCGGCACAGCTCGTCCTGCTCGTCGAGCGCGGCGTCGTAGCCCGGCTGGAACACCGCGCCGTCCTTCGGCTGCGACGGCGGCCGCTCGACCAGCGCGCGGCCGAGCTCGTCGGCGAGCTCCACGACGGTGTCCACCGCGCCGCCGGACAAGCCGAGCGTCTCCCGCGACGGACCGTCATCCAGCCCCTCGAGCAATTCGACGGCCGCGCGCGCGGCGACCAGCCCGTCGCGCAACGCGCCGAGATCGCGCGGCGTCGCCTGACCGAAGGCGGCGCGCGTCGCGAGCCGCTCGAGATCGCCGACGGCCGCGAGCGCGCCGGCGAGCTCCTGGCGCAGGCGCGGATTGACGACGAACAGCTCGACCACGTCGAGGCGTCGCCGGATGCGCTCCACGTCGCCGAGCGGCGCGAGCAGGCGACGACGGAGCAGGCGCGCGCCGGCGGGCGTGCGCGTGCGATCGATCACGCCGAGCAGCGTCGTCTCGCGCGCGCCACTCATCGACGTGCATAGCTCCAGGTGGCTCTGCGCGACCTGATCGATGACGAGCCCGTCCGCGGGATCCCACAGCCCGATGTAGCGCACCGGCAGATCGACGCCGGGATTGCACTCGCGGGCGAAGCGCAACGCGCGCGCTACGGCCATCCGTGCCGCGGCGGCGATGCGCTCCGCGTCGCGCGACAGCGCGCCCAGCGCCTGCGCGGCGCCGGCGTCGTCGATCGGCCGATCCTCGCGCAGCGCGGCGCCGGGCAGAGCGGCCTTCACCGCGTCGAGCACGCTCGAAGCGTCCTCCGCCGTCGCTCCGCCGACCAGTACCTCGCGCGGAACGGCGCGCGCGAGCTCCGCCAGGAGCGCGGCGGGGTCGGCCGTCTCCGCGCTGCGGAGCTCGCCGGTGGAGACGTCGAGCAGCGCGATGCCGATGCGCGATCGGGCCACGTCGAGCGCGCATAGCCAATTGTTCGTCGAGCCGTCGAGCTGATCGCGATCGATGACCGTGCCGGGCGTGATCACGCGCACCACCTGCCGCGGCACGATGCCCTTGACCTTCGACGGGTCGGCCATCTGCTCGCAGATCGCCACCTTGTGTCCGAGCTCGAGCAACCTGGCGATGTAGCCGTGCGCCGCGTGATGCGGCACGCCGGCCATCGGGATCTCGTCGGGCTTGCCCTTGTTGCGGCTGGTGAGCGCGAGGTCGAGCAGCGGCGCGACGCGCACCGCGTCGTCCTCGAACATCTCGTAGAAGTCGCCCATCCTGAAGAACAGGACGGCGTCCGGGTACGCGCGCTTCGCCTCGGCGAACTGCTGCATCACCGGCGTCTTGCGACCAGCCATCGCGAACGGTCTAGAGCCTATCGCCCGCGGATGGAATCCCCGACCCGCCACGCTGCCGGAAGCGCCGGCTTCGCCGGGCCCAGACCGCGTCAGAAGTACAGGTGGCTGACCGAGACGGTGTCGAGGCTGATCAGCACCAGACCCGCGGACGCGCCGTCGGCGACGGCGAGCTGGCCGATCTGCGGAATGAACGTCATCGATTGCGGCAGGACCGACGCTGTCTGCGACGCGATGTTCGCGACCAGCGGCACGAAGCCGCCGGTGACCGTCCAGGTGAAGTTGGTGTCGCGGACTGTGGGCGCCGTCCCGGCGTAGACCGCGAAGCGCGCCGAGATGCTGTTGAAGATGCACGGCGACGACGGGTCGGTGATCTTGGCGCCCTTCGTCTCGTTGCAGGCGATGGGCCGACAGTCTTGCGTCTCCCCGCCCTTCCCGTCCGGGACCGAGTGACAGAAGATGTCGGGAACTTCGAAGGCGCGCCCCTTGAGCAGCGCGCGACGCGGGTTGCAGTCGAATTCACAGCGACCGCTCTGCGAGACGCGGACGTGGTGACGGAAGGCGGCGCCGCGCAGGATCCACTGTGCGCCGCCCCGGATGGTGTACGACTCCGCCTCCGGGAAGCAGCACTGCACGTTGCCGAGCGTCACGCCGGCCTGCGCGGGCGTGACCACGAGGTGGTCGGACCAGGCCTCGACGACGCGCAGGTCTCGCGCCGTCGTCGGAAGATCCGGCGTACCGAACAGCGCGTCGCAGTTGTACGGTCCGTTGGCAGCGCCGCCGCACGCGGCGGCGGCGGTAGAGCGCCAGTACGAGTCGTCGGAGGCCAGCCGCGCGCCGGTGATCTCGAGCCGGTCGGCGTGCGACGACGCGAAGTCGTCCAGGTCCGCGCTGGCGACGGCGAGATCCCCGCCGACCTGGCGCGCCATGTCCTGGTCTTGCACGCCAATGTTGCAGAAGTACGCGTCCGGGTCGACGAGCGACGCCTGCGTCGCGTCCGAGGCCGACAGGTTCAGCACGCCGGTCGTGCGCGACTTGTCGAACAGCGTGCCCTCGTACGTGAGCGTGAAGTCCTCCTGCGGGCCGAAGGCGCGCGGCTCCTGCAGCGGCAGCACGATCGACTCGTTCTGGGCCGTCTTCGGATCGGTGTCGACGAGGTTTTCCGCGTCGGGCGCGGTGGAATACTTATCCGTCCCCACGTACACCTCGGTCGGCGCCGCCGTGGGAGGACTCGTGCCCGGCGCGGCGAAGTCGACGGCGAGCAGCTTCGGGTTCGCCGGGTCGTCCGGCGCGGCGCTGCCGCCGGTCGCGGCGTGCAGCCGCGGCAGCGAGCGCAGCGTGGGCGCCGCAGCACCGATGCCCGGGGTCGTCAGCACGTAGTTGCCGCTGCGCGTGCGGTGCGGCTCCACGATGTTGCAGCTGGCCTCGTTGCTGACGGTGGGCTCGCCGCCAGACGAATACGTCGCGAGCGCGTCGCCGGAGCAGCCGCGATAGTCGGGTTCGCTCGAGGTGTTGCCGCTCTCGGGTCGGCGGCACGGCGCGTCGAAGTCCTGCTCGTCGATCACCACGACCTGTCCGGTCTTCAGCAGCGCGAGGCCGAACACGCCGCGCAGCACCCGCGGCGCGGCGCCGCTGGAGAGATCGGACGACGGGCGGTACAGGGCGTTCACGCTGTTGTCCGCCGCCGGATCGGGATTGCACTCGGCGCCGACCACCGCGACGCCGGTGGCGGGATCCGGAATCGGGTTGTCCTTGAGCGCGAACTCCACGTCCTGCACCGTCGCCGAGAACGCGATGCGGTCGGCGGCCTCGAACGGCAGGCGCGGCGAGCCCGGACGCACGATCGGCGTCCGGTCGCTCGAGCCGGGGCTCACGTCGAACACCATGATGCTCGGCGGCGAGCCGAATTGGTCGACGGCGTAGACGAACTGCTTGCCGGTCGTGGTCATCGGGCTGACCGCGACCTTGGTCGTCGTCACCGTCCTGCCCGGCGACTCGAACGAGACCGGCAACAGCGGCGGCTGCTCGACGATCTTGCACGGATCGTGGACGTCGAACACGTGCACGACCGGCGCACCCTGATCGGCGACGTACAGGGTGTCCTTCGAGATCGGGAAATCCGCCGGACGCGACAGGAAGCTCTGCTTGACCGGCCCGTAGTTCACTTCGGCGCCCAGGCCGCAGCCGGGCGCCTGCAAGTCCGCCGGCACGCGCTGCACGGCGCCGGAGGACGGCAGGGCGACCGCCGGACTCACCAGGCGCTCGATGGTGCACGCGGGGAACTCGCCGGGGGTCTGGTCGAGCAGCTGCTGCGCGTCGATGATGGCGATCTTGCCGATGTCGGGCATGGCCACGGCGAGCTTGCGACGCCCCGGCGGGTTGGTCTCGAGTGCAAGGTCCGCGGCGCACTGGCTGCGCGTCGCGGCCGGCGCGGTGCCCGGCGTCGCCGCTTCGACGGTGTACGACGGCGCGTCGCAGGACGCGCGCTCGGCGCCGCCGACCTCGGGGTCGACCAGCACAGCCATCGCGCCGGGGGCGCTCGGCAGGGCGCACGCCGTCCAGCTCGTGAGATCGCGTACCGTCTCCGTGCCCCCGTCGGCCGTCTGGCGCGGCGGGCCAAGACAGCTCGAAGGCAGCGCGAAGATGCCCTGCTTGCCGACGGCCGCGACGCCCACGAAGCTTGCCTCGCCGCCGGGCGTCGACACGATGTGCACGGGGTTCGCGCCGACCGGCAGGAAGTTGAAGCCGGGCGTGGACGGATCCGTGTCGAGCACGTTGCCCGCCGTCAGATCGACGACGGCGACCTCGCCGCGGTTGGGCTGGGTCACGAGCGCGATCAGGTGGTTGATGCCGTTTGCGTAGTCGGGACAGTCGTTCAGATCCTTGCCCTGCGGGCGGCCGTCGGGCCCGGTGCCCACGCACACGAAGCTCATGTCGCCGCTGCTCTCGAGCGAGCGGAGCGGCAAGGTGATCGGCGTCTGCGAACAGCCGGCCACGACCGGCGCGGCGACGGCCAGCACGAGGCCGAGGAGGCGACGCATCACTTCGACGCCCTCGGCGCCGTCGGGTTGCCGACGGTCATGATGATCTTCCCGTAGGTCCGGTGACGCTGATCGAGGTCGATGACGCCGATCCACGAGTCGGTGAAGTGGCCCACGTAGGCGTAGGCGTACGCCGGCGTGTCGGTGTCGCGATCCGCGCCGGCGGCGAGCCGTGGCACGTCCACGGCGAAGGCATGCGGGCCACGCCCGGTCGTGACGACGCTCTCGACGCGGCGGTTGTCCGGGTCGAAGATCATGACGTTGCGCGAGTCGAAGCACACGACGAACACGCGACGATGCCGGTGCCCGTCCAGACCGATGACGTCTCCGACGATGACCCGCGACGGCCCGAACGGCATCGGCTCGACATCCTCGAACACCGGCAGGTCGTCGGTACCGATCGCGCCCGCGTTCGGCCCGGGTCTCGCCGATGACCAGGCTCGAAGGCGTCCGGTTGGCCACGTACACCCGGACCGGGATGCCGGCGCAAGCGGCGTCGCAGGTCGGGTCGGACCCGAGCTTCTGGCATCGGGCTTCGCAGGTCTCGACGCTCCACGGCGTCGACGGCGATGCCGCGCGAGTCGAAGCCCAGGGAGTTGGTGGTGATGTTCGCCGCCGCGACGCGCTCGAGGAACGGGCGCGCGGGATTGTTGGGATCCCCGGAGGTGAACTGGTCATCGAAGGAGCGCAGCAGCTGGATCTGGGCCGCGTCGCGATAGGTCACCAGGAAGCCCGGGTGATAGACGATCGACGGATCGAGATCGACCACCGCCGGGCGGGGCACGGCGGCGATGCCGATCGGCCGCGACGGCATGTCGCCGGTGATGAATTGGAGCTGTGGGCCGTCGCCGAACGTGGACGTGCCGTCGCCCCAATCGGTCGTGCTCTGGACGAACAACGACACGGCGCCCTCGGTCTGGTGCGTGACGGTGATCGCGCTGCCGTCGGGCGTCGCCGCGACGCCGAAGGGCTCCGCCGGCATGCGCAGCCCGCGCGTGTTCTGCGCCGGGTCCTTGCCGGCGCGGTGCGCGTCGTCGCAACGGCCGTCGTTGGCGTCCTGGCCGCAGCGGAAGACGAAGCTCGTGTGCGCCGCCTTCGTGTCGTCGTCGACGTCCACCCAGTGCAGCGAGCTGTCGCCGCGGACGGGCAGGAACAGGCGGCCCCCGGGACGCTCGACGCCGCCGATCGCGGGCCTGCTGATGTAGATCATGTCGGTGGCGAACGCGCCGATCCCGACCGTCCCGACGATCAGCGACGCCCCGCCGTCGGGCGGGTGAAGCGGATCGACGGGATTGCACAAGCCCGGCTCCAGCAGCAGGTCCGCCGTCGTCTTCTCTCCGAGCGTGCCGCACGGTTGGCCGGCGCCCGGTCCGCTTCGATCGACGCACCACTGCGTGGGCGTGCCGCCGTTCTGGTCGCTGGCGGTCAGGTCGCAGCGCTGGGTCGCGCCGCAGTCGACATCCGACGCGCACGCTCTGGGGAGCAGCGCGCGCAGGTGCTCGAGGTCGTACGCCTGGAGCGAACCCGCGTTGTACTGGAGGTCGTAGTCGCTGTTCGCGACGTACATCCGCGTGTTGCCTGGGCTGATCGCCAGGCCCACGGGGAAGTAGATGCGGTTCAACGGCGGATCGACGCCCTGACCCGGGGAGTAGCAACCGGACGCGATCAGCGCTGCGCCGAGCAAGCGCCTGGGGGACAAAGCCGCCATCGGGGGGCGGAGCGTAGTACCCCTCGCGGAATTTTCCCCTTGAATTTTCTGGGCGGCGCGCTTCGCTGCGGCCGGGCCACACGGCCGGTGCGACTTCAGCACGATGCCGGTGCGATTCTCTCGCAGCTCGTCAGACCAGGTCGAGGATGATGACGCCGCGTTCCGGCTGGTCTTCCTCGTCCTGACGTCGCTCCGGCCCTTCCGGCCGATGGCTATCGACCGGCAGCTCCAAGCGCGGGCGCTCCACGTCGCGGCGGGCGCGCTCCTGCTCCTCGCGGCGCCTGATCTGGTCGATGATGAAGGGCGGTAGCATCAAGCCTCGGTTCTCGGGTACGCCCCCTCCGGTGCGGACTCCTGATTAATGTAACGGCCGGGCATCCCCGGTCAAGAAGCCCGACGGGCTCGCTTTTGTCATCGCTCATGTGGATCGGGTCACCCGCCCCCGCCGCGACCCGCGCCGGCCGGGCCGGATAGCGGGCTCCGACCCTGCAAAAACCGGGGCCAAGCACCGATTCATCGTACGCGACGAGCGGCCGGAAGCTCCCCGGCCCCCACCCGCGTGGCTGGCGAGCGGCGGTTCGGAGCTAAGCTTGCGGCCGATGGGATCCAGTCGAGCGATCGTCGTCCTGGGGCTGGTCGCCGCCGCACTGCACCTTGCGGGTGCCGCGCGGGCGGCGCCGTTCGAGGGCGGAGACTCGACGTGGCAGGGCACGAGCCAGCTGATCGAGATCGCCCGCCGCCACCTGGGCAAGGATCGCGTCGAGCTGGTGGACGGGCTCGACTACGCGGCGCTCAAGCCCGCAGACGGCGTGATCGTGCTCAGGCCGCTGGTCGCGCTCGACTACGACCAGCTCAGCGCGTTCCTGCGCGCGGGCGGGCGCCTGGCGTTGCTCGACGACTTCGGCACAGGCGCCGCGTTGCTCGATCGCTTCCACATCCACCGCATCCCGGCGCCGCGGCACCCCGCGGAGATGCTGCGACACAATCCCGAGCTCGCGATCGCCGTCCCCGCCGTGCAACAAGTCGCGGGCTACGAGCAAGGTCGCCATCCCGTCGTGGCCAACGTGCAGAAGCTCGTCACGAACCACCCGACCGCGTTGACGCACCCGAACCTCACGCCGGTGCTGGAGATCCCCGCGATCGGCGAGCCCAACGCCACGCTCGCGGTAACCGGCATCATCGTGAACCGCGGTCGCTTGTTCGCGATGGGCGACCCGTCGGCGGTGATAAACCAGATGCTGCGCTATCCGGGCAACCGCGCGTTCGCCGAGGGGCTCGTGGACTACCTGGTGGAGGACGACAGCTGGGGCCCGCGCGGCGGCAAGCTGTACGTAGTCGCGAACCGCCTCTCGCAGCACGGCCAGTTCGGCGGCGGGACCAGCCTGGCGCGCGAGCTCCGCGACCACTTCGACGGCCTGCTCGACACGCTTGCATCGTTTCATCGGGAGGGCTTGCCCGACGTCCTGGCGACGATCCTGGCGGCGCTCACCGCGCTCGGCGCCGCCGCCTGGGTCGGGCTGGTGTCCATGCGGCCATACCGCCACACCACGCCGCGATACGCCGCGGGCACGCCGCTGCTCGCGCAAGGCGGCGTCGCCGGACGTGCGGCGGTGCTGGCCGCGCCGACGACCGACCGCGCGCTCGCGCTGCTCGAGCTCCGCAGCGCGCTGGTGGAGGGCCTCGGTCACCGGCTGGGGCTCGAGGCGACGGTCGGCGTCAGCGCCTTGCTCGAAGAGATCGATCGACAAGACGCCCTGAGTCAGCGATCGTCCGCAGAACTGAAGGAGATGCTGACAGAGATGACCCGGGCGGAGTCGGCGGTGATGGCGTCCCGGCCGTACCGCGTGAAGGCTCGCCGCCTCGCGGACATTCGTTCGCAGATCCTGGCCATGCTCGCCGAGGTCGACACCCGCATCGAGGGCCGCTCGTGACGCACGCGCTCCAGGTCAACGAGATCGAGGCCGCTCGCGAGCGGTTGATGGACGTCCGGAACCAGGTCAACCGCGTCTACATCGGTGAGGCCGATCCGGTGGACATGATGCTGGTCGCGCTGCTCGCGCGCGGGCACGTGCTGCTCGAGGGCGTGCCCGGGATCGCCAAGACGACGCTGGTCAAGGCCTTCGCCACCACGCTCGGGTGCAACGTCCGGCGTGTCCAGTTCACGCCGGATCTCTTGCCCGCCGATATCACGGGGACGTACGTCCTGAGTCCGAAGGACGGCACGTTCTCGCTACGCGCGGGGCCCATCTTCGCCAACGTCGTGCTCGCCGACGAGATCAATCGCGCGCCGGCCAAGACGCAGTCGGCGCTGCTCGAGGCGATGCAGGAGCGCCAGGTGACGATCGAAGGCGATCGTTTCGAGCTGCCGGATCCGTTCTTCGTTCTCGCCACCCAGAACCCGATCGATCTCGAGGGAACGTATCCGCTGCCGGAAGCGCAGATCGATCGCTTCCTGGTGCGCGTGCGCATGGGCTACCCGGGCCCGCGCGACGAGGTCGCGATGCTCCGATCCCACGGCGTCGCGGCGCCGGAACCGAAGGCGGTACTCAGTGCCACGGACGCGCTGCAGCTACAGTCGATCGCGGCGCGTGTGCACGTGGAGGACGACATCTACGAGTATGCGGTGGCGCTCAGCGCCTACACCCGCAACCACTCGCGAGTGGTGCTCGGCGCGTCGCCTCGGGCTTCGCTCGGCTTGCTCCGCGCCGCCAAGGCGAGCGCGGTTATCGCCGGGCGTCCGTTCGTCACGCCCGACGACGTACGCCACGTCGCGCCGCCGGTGCTCGCCCACCGACTGGTGCTGATCCCGGAGCTGGAAGGCGATCCGCGCGCCCGCACTTCGATCATAGAAGAGGCGCTGAACAAGGTCGGCTATCGGCGGGCCGTGCGACCGGTCTGACGTCCGTCGATCAGGCGGAAAGCCACGCGTGTTGACCGCGGCCACGGCGCCGGCTCTACTGGTGCGCGCCATGAGCATCAGGAATATTCTCGTCGCCAGCGTTCTCGCCTCGACGGCGGCCCTGGGCTGCGCGCACCAGGCGCCCGGGCCGGTCATCGCGTCTTCCGCCGGCCAGGAGGGGTACGCCGCACGCTATCCCGACGAGCTGTCGCAGGCGCGCGAGCGGTTCACGCTCGAGGAAGCCAAGGTGCGCGAGCTGACCTTGAAGTTTTCCGACTATCCCGGACAGCTGGACAAGCCCGACTGGAACGGTGTGCTGGTGGTCGTCCAGAGCGCCGACCAAGCCGGCGGCAGCAGCGCGTACGTCTCCCGCGCGCGCGAGGTCGAGAACGTCCGCTCGTTCTTCAAGGACGAGAAGGAAGAGATCGAGAAGAAGGTCGGCGGCGCCGCCAACTACTCCGCCAAGCAGAAGGGCTGCGACGTCGACGCCTACAGTCCCACCGTGCACGCGCTGGAGACGTCCATGGACAAGCAGCTCGAGAAGCGCATGCGCGAGCACAACGAAGCGCAAAGCTACATCGAGGCGCACGAGGACACGCTCGGCAAGCAGAACACGGACAAGCTCGAGCAACAGGCCGACGAGATCGCGATGGCCAGCTACCTCGCGCGCGTCGGCGTGGTCGAAACGAAGTTGGAGCTCACGAAGCTGATCGAAGACGCCAGCACCGTGGGCAGCACACTGGACCGTTCGATCAAGGCCGAGCAGGACACGATCGCCGACGCGAAGAGCTCCGATTCGACCAAGAAGGCCGCCCAGGCGCGCCTCGACGCCGATCAGGCCGCCAAGGGACGCCTCGACGCCGAGGTGCAGCAGAGCAAGCAAGCCGTGCAAGCGCTCGAGGACCGGATCAAGAAGCTCCAATCAGACTACGACCAGGCGCTGTCCGGGCTGGTCGAAGCGATCAAGAAGCAAGGCGCGTCCTGAGCGCCTTCCGCTCACTGGTCTAGATCGCTGCGCTTGTGCGTCGTCGTCGGCGGCAGCACGGCGGGCATGGGGAACGCCTGCCCCAGGGTGAGGTAGATCGACCCCGGGAACGACTTGAAGCCCGGCGACAGCGGGAAGCCCCAGTCCGCGCGGAACACGATGCGATCTGCTTGCGGAAACAGGATCCGGACGCCGAAGCCGGCGTCCTGCTTCGGCCTGAGCTTCGCGAAGCCGTCGAACGCGTCGCCGACGTCGTAGAAGATCGCCCCACCGAGCTGCGCCGACAGGATCTCCGCCGGTCGCGAGCGGAACTCCAGCGTGCCGGCCAGGAGGTCCTCGCCGAGAAAGCGATCGGCGGGATAGCCGCGGAGCCGCGTGTTGCCGCCGATGGTGTAGCGCTGGTTCAAGTAGTTCTTGTAGTGGCTCGCGAGCTGCGCGTCGTACACCAGGCGCCCGATGCCGAAGCGCGGGCTGACCAAGCGCGTGCCCGCCTCGAACAGCGCGTCGGTGTTCTCCGCGGAAGCGAACTCCACCGTGGACGCCGCGAGCACGCGCGCCAGCCCGTCGCCGAGCGCGGCCGTGTACGACGCCGCGAGGTACGTCCCGAGCAGATTCCGCGTCGAACCAACAGCAGTGCTCGCTGGATACAAGCGCGCGATCAGCTCGTGACCGAGGCGGTAGTCCTCCTGCAGCCCGAGTGTGTTGAAGTCGTGCACGCGCAGGAAGCGCGAGGTGTGATCGTCCAGCTGCACGTAGGGGCTGATGCGCGTATCGCTCACCGGAACCTGGCTCCGGCTGAAGTCGAGCGCCGCCGCCGGATCGACCCCGGAGAGCGCCTCGGCGTGGTAGCGCTGGCGCAGCGCCTCGACGCCGACGGACACGTCGTGCTTCAGCTCGTGGCCGAACGACCGCGTGAGCTCGTAGGCGCCAAACCACTGGTCCGAGCTGTACGTGTACGGAATGGCGTCATCCGCCGGCGTCGCCGGCGAGTCGTAGGTGCGCGGATTGCCGCCGATGTAGTAGCGCGTGATCTCCGTCCGCCACACCACCTGCGTGCGCCAGGCCCAGCGGGCGTCGATGGAATAGAGCGGTTGGCCGAAGCTGAAGCTACCGAACGAGCCCTCGGCGCGACCGCTGTCGCGGTTGACGATCACGTTGCCGCTGATGCCGCCCTGGATCCAGCTGCCGGCCACGCGCGGGTCGAGGAACAGCCCACCCAGCGAGTAGATGTCCGGCCGCATGTAGAACAGCGCGCCGATCGTGGTGTGGGTGCCGAACAGGTTGATCTCCGCCGGTTGCACGACCAGGAAGGTGAGCGTGCCGGCGGCGTAGCCGAAGTTCGAGTTGAGGCGCAGGCTCCAGACATCGCGCGTGATCACCACCACCCGCACGCGATCGGGTTTGCTGCCGCGCACCGGCACGACCAGCACCAGCGAGAGCTGCTTCAGCGCGCGCAGGTTGCGCGCGGACTCGTCGGCCCGCTGTTGATCGTAGCGCTGGCCCACGCCGAACAAGAGCTCGCGCCGCACGATGCGCCGGCGCGTCGTGACGTGGAAGATGTTGAAGAAGTCCGGCACCGGGTCGCGCTCGTCGAACACGTCGAGCGGAACCACGTCGATCTCCTCGATGATCTTGCCGTCGGGCTCGCGATCGATGCGCCCCTGACTGCCCGCGCCGAGCACCGCCGCGACGGTCTCCTTCTCGTAGTCGGACCACCTGGGCAGGCTCGCGCGCGCCTCCACGGTCGGGGCAAGCAGCGCGGCGACGCAGACAAGAGCAAGGAATACGCGCATGCGAAGGATGCGGACCGCGTGCCGTTGCGCCGCGCCGGGTAGTATAGTCGCCCGCCGTGCTGCTTCAGGAAACATGCCCTCGTCCCGGGTCTTGACCATGGCGGCCGTCGTCGTCGGCGGCAGCATCGGAGCGATCCTGGCGCTCCGGGTTGCCGGTGCCGGTGCGGAATCCGTCGGTGGCGTCGACGGCGCCGGCGACGTCGCCTTCCGCGGCGGGGGTCGAAGCGACGCCGGCGCCCGTCGCCCCCACGCCGGAAGCGCCGCGCGCGCCGCCGGACGATCCCGAAACGACGGACGCCGCGCCGGTCGATCTCGCCGCGGCCGGGCGCCACTGCGCGTGGGGCAAGGTCGACGCTTGCCTGCGCGCCGCCGACGCGTTGGACGCCGATTCGAGCGCGCGGGACGGCGACGCGCGCGCGTTCGCGTTCCGCCAACGCGCGCGCACGCTCGCGCTGCGGGCGTGCGAAGGAACGCGCGATCCCCTGCCCTGCCTCCAGGCCGCACGCCTGCTCGCCGCCGGCACCGGCGGGCCGAGCGACCCGTCCCAGGCCCGCGTGCTCGCGGACCGGGCCGCCGAGCTGTGCGCGGCTCGACCCACAGCCGCCTGCGCGGGCCTCGACGCCGGCCGGGACTGAGCCTAGCTTTCGCCGGTGCAGATCCACCCCACGCGCGCCGCCGTGGACCTCGCCATCGCCGGCGTCGGCGCGGTCGCGATCGGGGTGGCGGCCGAGCAGGCCGCGATCGTCGCGTGGGGCGGCGCGCTCCTGATCGGACTCGCCATCGCGCGCGCCGTGACGCGGCTCAGCGTGTCGCGCGTGCGCGCCGCCGGCTTCGAGATGCTGTGGACCAGCGAGCCGCGCACGCGCCGCCTCGCGCGCGGCGAGCGCCTCGAGCTCGAGGCGGAGGTTCGCAACCGCGACACGCGCGCGGCCCGCTACGTCGCGCTGCGAACCGTCGCTTCGCCGGAGCTCGAAATCACCCTCGACCCGCCCGCCGGCGAGGTGCCCGCGAGCGGGCGCCTGCGCGTCAAGATCACGGTGACCGCGCCGCGCGTCGGCCGCTACGGCATCCACGGTCTGTCGCTCGAAGTGCAGGGCAACCCCGGGCTCTACGAGGTGCCGTTGACGTTCGCCAATCCCTTCGGCCTCGAGGTGATGCCGCGGGCGTTCGGCGTCGCGATGCGCTCGGCGCGCGGCGGGCGCAGTCGCATGGCCGCGGAGACGGGCAAGCCCGGACCGCTGTCGGGCGACGGCAGCGAGCTACGCGAGCTGCGCGAGCACCAACCCGGCGATCCGTTCAAGCGCATCGCGTGGAAGGCCTCGGCGCGGCGCGGCGTGCTGCTGGTCCGCGACTACGAGCGCGAGGAGCGCGACGTCGTGTGGCTGCTGCTCGACGCCTCGGTGGAGCTCTGGTCGGGAACGCCGGGCAAGGCGCCGCTCGACATCGCAATCGACGAGGTGGCCGCGGTGGCGCAGCGTCACCTCGCGCGCGGCGATCGGGTGGGGCTCGCCATCGTCGGCGCGCGCGTGCTCGCGTGGATCCCGCCGGATCGCGGCCCGGCGCACGGCATCAAGCTGATGGCCGCGCTCGCCAACGACGCCGGCACGCTCGACGCCGATCGCAGCGAGCTGGACGAGAAGGGCGTGGCCACGCGCGTGCTCGAGCACATGCGTCCGCTCGATCCGGTGGCGACCGGGCGCGTGGGGGTGTCGGACATCGAGCGCCTGGTGCGCCGGGCCGAGCGGGTGCGCGAGCGCGCGCCGTTCCCGGCGCTCGATCCCTGGGCCGACGGCCGCCGCGAGCGCGCGCTGCGTCGCTACCTGTCCGCCTTCGGCATCGGCTCGCCGCCGCGCATGGAACCGGATCGTCCACGCACCGACGCGCGTCTGGGCGAGTCGCTGGCGCGCATGGCGCGCGAGCGGCCGCGCCCGAGCACGGTGTACATCTGGTCGCCGGCGCCGGATCCGGCGGCGCGCCCCGACATCGCGCGGGCGCTCGCGCATCACCCGCGGCGACGCATCGCGCTCGGCTGGGTCAGCATGACCCACGAGCACGCCGTACCGCGCGACGGCTCGTCCCTGATGGGCGTGATCGCCGACGCGGTGGCGGTCCGCGCGCGCGTCGCGGAAGAGCGCGGCGAGCGCGCGCTTCGACACCTGGGCGTGCGCGTGGAACGCTGGCGCCCGCGCGCCGCGCCGATCGTCCCGAACACGCCGCCGCCCGCCGACACGTGATGGCCGCGCTCCCCCCGCACGACAGCCCCAAGGCGCAGCTCGCCGCGCAAGGGCTCGTCCCGAAGAAGCACTTCGGCCAGAACTTCCTCGCCGACGCGCGCCTGGCCGCGCGCATCGCCGAGCTGGCGACGACGCCGCCCGGCGGCACGGTCGTAGAGCTCGGCGCGGGGCTCGGCGCGCTCACGCGCCCGCTGCTCGCCCGCGCCGCGCGCGTGATCGCGGTCGAGCGCGACCGCGACCTGGTCCCGCTGCTCTCGAGCGCGATCCGCGATCCGCGGCTGAGTGTCGTCGAAGCCGACGCGAAGAGCGTGGACGTCGCCGCGCTGGTGCGCGACGAACCGCGTCCGCACGTGCTCGCCGGGAACCTGCCGTACCAGATCACCGGCCCACTGCTCGAGAAGAGCGTCGGGCTCGCGCGCTCGCTCGATCGCGTGGTGTTCCTGGTGCAGCTCGAGGTCGCCGACCGCGTCGCCGCGGCGCCGGGGACGCCGGCGTACGGCGCGCTCGCGGTGTTCGTCCAGGCGGCGTTCCGCTCGCGCCGCGCTTTCGTCGTCAAGCGCGGCGCGTTCTACCCGCAACCCGGCGTCGACTCGGCGGTGATCGTGCTCGAGCCGCACGCGACGCCGCTGGCGGTGGAGGACGACGCGTTCCGCGCCGTGGTCAAGGCCGCCTTCGGCCAGCGCCGCAAGAAGCTCCGCAACGCCTGGCGCGGCGTGCTCGGCGCGAGCGACGACGCCCTCGCTGCCGCGGCCGCACGCGCCGGCGTCGATCTCGACGCGCGCGGCGAGACCGTGGACGTGGCAGGCTTCGCCCGCATGGCCAGGGAGCTCGCCGGATGACGCGCCTCGCGCCGCTCGCGTTCGTGCTGGTGTCGGTCATCGCGTGCAACGACAAGCACGCCTCCGCGCCGGCGCCGCGCGCCCAGCTCGGGGTGTTCTTCGGCGGTCAGGTGCAGGAGCGCGACGAGATCCCGTTCGAGCTCGACGGCGCGCGCCAGACCCAGGGCTTCCGCATCGATTTCCCGCCCGCGCCGGGGAAATCCCATCACGTGCGCTGGGAGATCGATCGGCCGGACAGCGGCCGTCACGGCCAGGGGCGCGTGGTGTCCATCAGCGAGGCCGACGTGCGCGCCGGGCAGTCCCGCTTCGATCAATCGCTACCGTTCAAGCCCGGCGATCCGCTGGGGCTGTGGAACATCCGCGTGCTGGTCGACGGCGACATCGTCATCGACCGCGAGATCACCGTGTACGACGCCGCGCGCCGCCGCCGCCAACTCGCCGACGGCGGCAGCTGACAAGCAGGCCGGACGCGGCCCGATTCGCCGCCCTGCCGGGTCTTCTGGTCTTGCCGGTCCGGCGCGGAATCCCGGGATCCCGCCTGCGCCGCCAGGCGTCGCCGGGAGGCCGCGGCGCGCGCGCTCCGGGAAATCGCGCAACCCGTGCGTCGGCGGACCGAACGGTGCGCCAACATGAACATCCCGCACAGCTCGACCTGGAACCTGCACACGACGTCCCGACACCTCCGCTGGCTCGCGGTACTGCTGGCGCTTTCGGGCGGCACGGCATGCACCGTCACGACCGGCGGTCGGCCCGACGACGCGTCGCCGGGCGTGCACTGTGGCGGCACCCCTATCGCGTGTGCCGACCTTGGCGCGATGTGCGGCATCGACCCGGGCTGCTCGAGCTCCGGATCGTGCACCGGGAGCCCCAGCTGCCGCGATCAGACCGACATTCCGGAGTGCTACCAGGTGTCCGGCTGCGGGTGGGATTCGTACTGGAACGACTGCGAGGGCGAGCCGGAGTCCTGCTCCACCTTCGACGACCCGACGTTCTGTGCCGACCAGCGCGGCTGCCACTGGTCGGCGTGCGCTGGAACTGCCACGCCGTGCGACGTCGTCCCGCTCGACGCGTGCAACACCCGCCCCGGTTGCCACATCGTGAGTGACAACGAAGGAACCTCGGGCGGCGCGAGCGGCAACGGCGGCGCGAGCGGCAACGGCGGCGCGAGCGGCAACGGCGGCGCGAGCGGCAGCGGCGGCGCGAGCGGCAACGGCGGCGCGAGCGGCAGCGGCGGCGCGAGCGGCAGCGGCGGCGCGAGCGGCAGCGGCGGCGCGAGCGGCAACGGCGGCGCGAGCGGCAGCGGCGGCGGCGGCGCGAGCGGTGGCAATGGCGGAACCGCTGGCGCAGGTACCGCAGGCTCCGGCGGGGACGCAGGGGCCTCCGGCAACGCGGGCGGGGGCGGCTACGCCGGAAGTGCGGGCACCGCGGGCAGCGCCGGTACCGGCGGCTACGCGGGCAACGCGGGCGCGAGCGGCTACAGCGGCTCTGCAGGAAACGCCGGCTCGAGCGGCTACGGAGGCAACGCTGGAAGCGGCGGTTCCGGCGGTTCCGGCGGTTCCGGCGGGAACGCGGGCAACGGCGGCTCCGGCGGCTCCGGCGGCTCCGGCGGCTCCGGCGGCTCCGGCGGCTCCGGCGGCTCCGGCGCGTATGGCGGCACCGGCGGCTACGCGGGCACCGGCGGCTCCGGCGGGTAGCGGCGCAACGGTCGTTGTCGGCGAGTATGCGGGGAGCGCGGCCAGCCCGGGCAAGACAGCGCCGGCGGTGGCGGATACGCCGGCCGCGCCGCCGCGGCGGAGCAAGGCGGATACGCCGGCCGCGCCGCCGCGGCGGAGCAAGGCGGATACGCGGGTAGCGGCGCGAGGGGTTCCGCGCCGGACCGGCAAACCAACAAAGCCGCCCTAGCCGCGGCTCTTCTTGTCCTTCGCGTCCTGCTTCTGGTCCCGCTCCTCGTAGTACGCCTCGCTGAGGGGAGCGGACTCCTCGAGCCCGACGTAGTCCTCGTGGGGCATGAGCTGGAACTCGGGGAAGGTGCGGATCGTGGGCGGCGGCGGATCGCCGTAGAGCTCGAGCTGCGCGGCGGCCCAGGTCTCGCGCATGATGAGCGCGCCGTGCTCGGGCGTCCCGGGCTCGCCCTCGAACCGGTCGAGCTCCTCGTCGACCTCTTTCAAGGCGAGGCGGGCGCGCACCGGATCGACGTTGGCCTTCTCGATGAAGCGGTCGGTGAGCATCAACGCGCGATCGTCGCTCACCTCGACGAAGCCCGGCCCCACCGCGACGTAGTGCGGCTGCCCGTCGGCGTCGTGGTAGCTGACGATGCCCGTCTTGAGCGCGGCGAGCAGCGGCCGGTGACCCGGCAACACGCCGAACTCGCCCTCGACGCTGGGCGCGGTGAGGTCGTGCACCTCCGCGCGCAGCTGCACGCCCTCGGGCGTGACGATCTCCAGGTCGATGTGAGGGTTCTCGGCCATCCGGCTAGCTCGCCTTCTTCAGCTCGGCCGCCCTCTTCTTCACGTCGTCGATATTGCCCTGCAGGTAGAACGCCTGCTCCGGCAGATCGTCGTAGTTGCCTTCCAGGATCTCCTTGAAGCCGGCGATCGTCTCCTTGAGCGGCACGTAGCGGCCGGGGAGCCCCGTGAACTGGCTCGCCACGAAGAACGGCTGCGACAGGAAGCGCTGGATCTTGCGGGCGCGGGCCACGACCAGCTTGTCGTCCTCGCTGAGCTCGTCCATGCCGAGAATCGCGATGATGTCCTGCAAGTCCTTGTACTTCTGCAGCGTCTGCTGCACGCCGCGGGCGATCGCGTAGTGCTCCTCCCCGACGATCTGCGGGTCGAGCATGGTGCTGGTCGAATCCAACGGATCGACGGCCGGGTAGATGCCCAGCTCGGCGATGGCGCGGGAGAGCACGGTGGTCGCGTCGAGGTGCGCGAAGGTGGTCGCCGGCGCCGGGTCGGTGAGGTCGTCGGCGGGGACGTAGATCGCCTGCACGCTGGTGATGCTGCCCTTGGTCGTGGACGTGATGCGCTCCTGCAGCGCGCCCATCTCGGTCGCGAGCGTGGGCTGGTAGCCGACGGCGCTGGGCATGCGGCCGAGGAGCGCGCTCACCTCGCTACCCGCCTGGGTGAAGCGGAAGATGTTGTCGATGAAGAGCAGCACGTCCTGCCCTTCCTCGTCGCGGAAGTACTCCGCGGCCGTGAGCGCGCTGAGGGCGACGCGGGCGCGCGCCCCGGGCGGCTCGTTCATCTGCCCGTAGACGAGCGCCGTCTTGCTCAGCACCGGCTCGCCGGTCTCGAGCTTCGATTCCTGCATCTCGAGGAAGAGGTCGTTGCCCTCGCGGGTGCGCTCGCCGACGCCGGCGAAGCAGCTCACGCCGCCGTGCGCCTTGGCGACGTTGTTGATCAGCTCCTGGATGAGCACGGTCTTGCCGACGCCGGCACCGCCGAACAGGCCGATCTTGCCGCCCTTGCGGTAGGGCGCGAGCAGGTCGATGACCTTGATGCCGGTCTCGAACACCTCGACGTTGGTGCTCTGCTCCACGAACGCCGGCGCGGCCCGGTGGATCGGCATCCGCTTCTTGGCGTTGACCGGGCCGGCCTCGTCCACCGGCTTGCCGATCACGTTCAGGATGCGACCGAGCGTCTCGGGCCCCACCGGCATCATGATCGGGCTGCCGGTGTCGCTCACCTCGGCGCCGCGCACGAGGCCTTCCGTGGCGTCCATGGCGATGGCACGCACCACCGACTCGCCCAGGTGCTGGGCGACCTCGAGCACGAGGTTGTCCTTTTCGCCCGAGATGTTCGCGTTCGAGACGGTGAGCGCGTTCAGGATCCGGGGCAGCTTGCCCGACGGGAACTCCACGTCCACCACCGGTCCGATCACCTGGGTGATCTTGCCCTTCCCGCTCGCTCCCGTGCTCGTGATCTCCGGCATGTTCGGCTCGTCCTTCTCGCGTTTGGGGGTCGTAATGCCGCGCCGCGTTTAGCACGAGGCGTCTCGCCTGCCAATGGCAGGGTCATGCCTGGATGATCCTGCCGGTCCGGCGCGGAAAAGCGCGGTCGCGCCCGCCTGCGCGGCGTCAACCGAACAGCCGCAGCTGGCCGCCGCGATCGGTCGGACGCCGGAACGTCGTCCCCGGCGGCGGCGCCGGCCCCATGCCCGTCTGCAGGCCGACCCGGCGCGCCGTGGCCTCGAACAGCCGCTCGATCGCCTGGACGTACTCGCCCTCCCCACGCATGCGCGTGCCGAAGCGCGGGTCGTTCAAGCGCCCGCCGCGCGCCTCCCGCGTGCGGGCGAGCACCTTGTCGGCGCTGAGCGGCAGCGCAGCGCGCAGCCGCGACTCGAACACCTGCTTCACGTTGCCCGGCAAGCGCAGCAGGATGTGCGCCGCGGAGCGCGCGCCGGCGTCCGCGGCAGCCTCGAGGATCGCCGGGATGTCGCGGTCGGTGAGCCCCGGGATCACCGGCGCCACGTTCACGCCCACGGCGATGCCGGCCGCCGCCAGGCGCGCCACGGTGCGGATCCGCCGCCGGGGCGTGGCGGCTCCGGGCTCGAGCGCGCGCGCGTGCTCCTCCTTCCAGAACGGGATGCTGATGGTCACGCCCAGCCGCGCATCGCGATGGAGCTGCTGCAGCACGTCCAGATCGCGCTCGACGAGGGGCGCCTTGGTGATGATGTGGACCGGGTTCCGGTAGTCGGCGAACACCTCCAGGCAGCCGCGCGTCAGGCGGTAGCTCGCCTCGAGCGGCTGGTAGCAGTCGGTGTTGCCGCTGACGAGCACGAGCTCCCCCGTCCAGCCGCGCTTCTCGAGCGCCTCGCGGAGCAGCTCCGCGGCGCGCGGCTTGACCACGATGCGACGTTCGAAATCCGTTCCGCTGCCGAAGCCGAGCAGCTCGTGCGACGGGCGCGCGTAGCAGTAGGCGCACGCGTGTCCGCAGCCGCGATACGGGTTGAGGCTCCAGCGGAAGCCAAGGTCCGGACTGTCGTTCTCGGCGAGAATGCTCTTGCTCGCGTCCGCGTAGACGTGCAGCGCGGTGGACGGCGGATCGCCGAGCCAGTCGACGCTCGTCGACTGCCACGGGTTCGGAGGATCATCGACGCGGAGCGGCTTCATGGGCGCCAACAGCGTAGACTGAACACATGCACAGTCAAGACCTGGCGCGGCTCCGGGCGGCCGTGAACATGTTCTATCGCGGCCCGCGTGCCCGCGACCGCGAGCTTCCGCGCCGTACCGACAAACAGGAAAAATCCAACCACGCGATTGCACGCGCGGTGTGGTCGTCGCTCCGACCGTGTGCGCGCGAGAAGCACGCGACGACGACAACGACGCGCGAGAAGCACGCGACACGTCGCGCTGGCACGGCATGTCGCACTGGCACGACACGGCGCTGCACGTCACGTCAGAGCACATGCCGTGCCAGCGTGACGTGCCGTGCGTCGTGCGTCGATGGCTCGCGAGCAAGACGCGCACGAGCGCGCGATGCACGCTTGGTCGATCGCACGATCACCGCTTGGCTCTGGCTGGATTTGCGGTATGCCTTCTCGCCGTGTCCGGGGTCCCGATGCCGCTTCCATTCTTCGCGCCGCGGCATGTGGGGCAGGCCCGGTGATCGGACAGGACACCATCGAGCGCGTTCGCCAGGACTGCGGCATCGTCGCGGTGATCGGCGAGAGCGTGAAGCTCGTGCGGAAGGGGCGCAGCTACGTCGGTCTGTGCCCGTTCCACAAGGAGAAGACGCCGAGCTTCAACGTGAACGAGGAGCGCGGCTTCTACCATTGCTTCGGCTGCAAAGCGTCGGGCGACGTCATCCGCTTCACGCAAGAGACGCAAGGCGTGGGTTTCGCGGAAGCCGTGCGCATGCTCGCCGAACGTGCGGGCATCGCCATCGTCGAGACCGCGTCCGAGCCGGAGCGCCGGCAACAGGCCGAGGCGCGCCGGCGCCAGCAGGAGCTCTACGACGCCGGCAACGTCGCCGCGTCGTTGTTCGAACGGCTGCTCGTCGAGCATCCGCTGGCGAGCTACGCGCGGGCGGAGCTCGAGCGTCGTGGCCTCTCCACGCAGTCGCCGACGGACGTCGTCGCCGACACGCTGCAGGCGTTCCGCGTGGGCTACGCGCCGTACTCGTGGGACGCGCTCGTGCGTCACTTGCGCGAGAGCGGCATCAGCTTGCAGGCCGCCGAGAGCGTCGGATTGATCGCGCCGCGCAAGAGCGGATCGGGTCACTACGATCGCTTCCGCCATCGCTTGATGTTCGCGGTGATCGATCTGCAGGGCCGCGTGATCGCCTTCAGCGGTCGCGCGCTCGAAGAACCGTCGGACGCGGAGCTTGCCGCCGCCGGTGCCGAGCGCATGGGCAGCGGTGACCCGCCGGCGAAGTACATGAACTCGCCGGAGTCGCCGATCTATCGCAAGCGCGAGGCGGTGTTCGGCCTGTACCAGGCACGTCAGGCGTTGCGTACGGAAGAGGAGTGCGTGGTGGTCGAGGGCAACTTCGACGTGATGAGCCTGCACGCGCGCGGCATCGCCAACGTGGTCGCCCCGCTCGGCACCGCGTTCACGCCGGAGCAAGCGCGGCAGATCAAGCGCTTCGCGCCGCGGGTCGCGCTCTTGTTCGACGGCGACACGGCCGGGCGCAAGGCCGCGCAGGCCGCCTACGACCCGTGTCACGAGGCCGGGCTGTTCGCCCGCGTCGCGACGCTGCCCGACGGCACGGACCCGGACGACCTGATCCGCACCCACGGCCCGGAGGCGGTGACCGCCGTCGTGAAGGCGGGCCGCGGGATCCTCGAGTACCTGATCGCGGTGGAGCTGGACCCGGAGTTCTCGTCAGCCGACGCCCAGGAGCGGGCGGCACGCCTGCGGCGCGTGACGGAGCTCTTGTCCCGCGAGCAGGATCCCACGGTCCGGGCCATGACGAAGGCCTACGCCGACTCCATCGCGGCGCGCCTGGGCGTCGCGGACGCGACCACGTTCGAGGCGCTGGAGCGCAGCGTTCGCCGGGCCCTGACGCCCCGGGCGGACACCGGCCCCGCGCCCGTGGCGGCCCCGAATCGCGCCCGATCCCGCGATCGGCGCGACGACATCGGGCTGATCATCCTGGGCGCTTTCCTGGACTATCCCGAGCTTCTGGATACACCAGAGGCGGTGGAAGGCGCGGGACTGCTGGAGGGGGACGCCGCAGGGGGGCTTGCTGCATTGCGTCAGAGCTGGAACGGGGTCGCCCTCGCAAACCCTGAACAAGTGCTTGCGAAGCTGTCGCCGTCGATCCATCCATTCGCGGCTGCGCGGCTTGCGGCGCCCGTGCACGGCGACCTCGAGGACGCGAGGACGGAACTGGTTTCCAACATCCACAAGTTGAAGCGACTCGAGCTCAGGCGACGGAACTCCGAAGTGGTGGAGGAGATCCAGCGCGCTGCAGCGACCGGTGATTTCGAAGAGCAAGCCGCGCTGTTGCGCGAACAATTCCTTCGTGCGCAAGAGCGCCACGGACTCGGACAAAAGAGGTAAGCGGTGGGAGCAAAGAAGACGGATCGCGCTGCCAAGAGCAGCAAGTCGGGCACCAAGGTCACCGCCGCGAAGGCCGGCGCGAAGAGCGCCGTGACGAAGGCGGCGGCCAAGCCGGCGCCGGCGAAGAAGGCGGCCAAGCCGGCGAAGGCGGCGGCCAAGCCCGCTGCGGCGAAGACGCCGGCGAAGCCCGCTGCCAAGGCGTCCAAGTCCGCGCCGCCGGCGAAGGCGGCGAAGCCCGTCGCGACGCCGAAGCCGATCGAAGCCAAGCCGGCCAAGGACAAGCACGGCAACGGCAAGGCGAAAGAGGGCAACGGCAAGAGCAGCCTCAAGGCGCTCGTCGAGAAGCTCGCTGCGCCCGCGGGCTCGAAGGCCAACGGCAAGGGCAAGAGCGACAAGGGCAAGGAAGTCCAGCAGCTCGTCGCCCTGGGCAAGAGCAAGGGCTTCTTGACGTACGACGACGTGCACGAGGCGCTGCCGGGCGAGGACGTCGGAGCCGAGCAGATGGACGACGTGCTGTCGGCGCTCGACGACGAGGAGATCGAAGTCGTCGACGACAGCTCCAACATCAAGATCGCCCCGCGCCGCGTGGCGGAGGAAGACGCCGTCGCGCCGTCCGGCAAGGCGGCCAAGGCCGAAGGCGACGACGAGGCGCCGACGCCGGCCACCCCGACCAAGACCGCCGACGACGATCTCTACAAGTCGAACGACCCGGTGCGCATGTACCTGCGCAAGATGGGCAGCGTCGCGCTGCTCACGCGCGAGGGCGAGGTCGAGATCGCCAAGCGCATCGAGGAGGGCGAAAACGAGGTGCTCGCCGCCATCCTCAACAGCCCGGTCGCCGTGCGCGAGATCATCGAGATCGGCGAGAAGCTCCGCAACCACAAGATCCGCGTCAAGGACATCGTCCGCGACGCGGAGGACGAGGAGCACGAGTTCGACGAGGAGGAGGCGGACCGCCGCATCATCCGCCTGATCGACAAGGTCAAGCGCATCGACAAGAAGAACCAGGAGATGGTCGAGGAGCGCAAGACCGCCGTCGAGCTCCGTCGCAAGGCGATCGACAAGGAGCTTTCCGACAACAAGAAGGATCTGGTCAAGGCGCTCTCCGAGATGCGCCTCAACAAGAAGACCATCGACAAGATCGTCGCCAAGCTGAAGACGATGATCGAGAAGGTCCAGCGCGCCCAGGGCAAGGCGCTGGAGTTCGAGAAGCAGGCCGGCGCGAGCAAGAGCGAGCTCAAGCGGCTGGTCCGCGACGCGAAGGAAGACAAGGACGCGGAGAAGATCCTCGCCGACCGTCTGGGCGTCGAACACATCGAGATCGACGACGTCGACGCGGCGATCAAGAGCGCCCAGAAGGGCATGAAGAAGGTCGAAGAGGAGCTGAAGATTGACGTCGCCGAGATGCTCCGCACCTACGAGCAGATCCGCGACGGCGAGCGCATGGCCGAGAAGGCCAAGGCCGAGCTGGTGGAAGCGAACCTCCGCCTCGTCGTCAGCATCGCCAAGAAGTACACGAACCGCGGCCTGCAGTTCCTGGACCTGATCCAGGAAGGCAACATCGGCCTGATGAAGGCCGTCGACAAGTTCGAGTACAAGCGCGGCTACAAGTTCAGCACCTACGCCACGTGGTGGATCCGCCAGGCGATCACCCGCGCCATCGCCGATCAGGCCCGCACCATCCGCATCCCGGTGCACATGATCGAGACGATCAACAAGCTTATCCGCACCTCGCGCTACCTCGTCCAGGAGTACGGCCGCGAGCCGACGCCGGAAGAGATCGCCGAGAAGATGGAGCTGCCCCTCGACAAGGTGCGCAAGGTCCTGAAGATCGCGAAGGAGCCCATCAGCCTCGAGACGCCCATCGGCGAAGAGGAAGACAGCCACCTTGGCGACTTCATCGAAGACAAATCCGTCGTCTCCCCCGCCGAGGCCGTCATCAGCATGAACCTCTCCGAGCAGACGCGCCGCGTCTTGAAGACGCTCACGCCGCGCGAAGAGAAGGTCCTGCGCATGCGCTTCGGCATCGGCGAAAAGAGCGACCACACGCTGGAAGAGGTCGGCCAGGACTTCGAGGTGACGCGCGAGCGCATCCGGCAGATCGAGGCGAAGGCGCTACGCAAGCTGCGCCATCCGAGCCGCTCGAAGCAGCTGAAGAGCTTCATCGAGAACTGAGCTGTCGGTCCGGCGCGGTATCCCGCGCCTGCGCGCGCCCCGCCGCGCGGCGACACCTCCACGTTCATCATCCCCATGCCTTTCGCCGGGAATGGGGATGGGCTCGGGAATGGGAATGGGGGTCGGGGGCGGGAACGGGAATGGACGTCGCTTTGCAAGCCCGTGCCGGGCTGCGCCCGTCACTGGGCTTGCAACGTGGTGCACGAGCCTGATGCGCTTCACGGGTGATGCCTCCTCCTTCGTGAAGGAGGCATCACCATGTCAAACGAGATTCCGTTCCGTTCAATGCTCCCGCACCATCGGCTCCGGGCGTTCCGCGTTGCTGAGGAGCTTCTCGACGCGGTCCGCGACGCGCGCATCCGCGACCGCGTGCTGCGCGACCAGGCGCTGAAGTCCGCGAAGAGCGCGTGCTTGAACACCGCCGAGGGCGGCGATGCCGCAGCGGTTGCGCGGCCGCGCGTGCTCGCGAAGGGCAGCGAGCTGTACGCGGTGCTGGGCGCGCTGATCCGGTAGCGATTCGCGCGCAGTCGCTTCGCCTGTTTCGACCGGGCCGCGGCACGTGTGCGTGCTCGCCCGTCGGCCTCGCCCCGCGCCCTCTTCGCGTCTCTGGAGCGCTGCGCCGCCTGCCTCTGGGCCAAGCGGACGGAGCGTTCTGCAGGATTCATCTGCAGCCGGACGATCCCCATCCCGGAGGGCGGCGCCTCGGTGAGGATGTGCGGGGCTCGGACGCCGGGCTTCGCCCGCCCACGCACCGCTGCGTCTCCGGCTCGTGTCGCACGCTCGCCTGAACCTCGGGTGGCGGCAACCGCCGGCGGAAACGGCGCCGCCACCCCGTCGCCGGCGCGAACGTGCCGGAATCACTTGGATGAGGTCGCGGCACACGGATTGCGCAAGCGCGCGCCGTGTCCGCCAAGCCGACGTACGCCCGGCGCCGACCGGAGGCGACCGCGCTCCACAAGATCGTGCGCGAGAACGTCCGTACGTTGTACGAGGCGAGCGAGCACGGCTTCGCCGCGGCGCTGCCGGGCTTCGTGCGCGCCGAGCTCGAGGGCTACGTGCGTTGCGGGAGGCAGGCGCATGACGGCGGGCGCCGCGGATCTCGTGGATCACATCCTTCCGGACACGCCCCTGCGCCAGTGGGTGCTGACACTGCCGTGCGAGCTCCGCGCGCGACTCGCGTACGACGGCGAGCTGCTCGGCGCGGTGAGTCGCGTTTTCGTGGACTCGGTCCTCGGCTGGTACCGCCGCCGCATGCGCGACGGTGCAGCGCGTCTCGAGCGATTTCCGCCTGAACCCCCACTGCCACACCCTCGGCTTGGACGGCGTGTTCGCCGAACAGCCCGACGGCGAGCTTCGCTTCCACGCCCTGCCCTTCCTCACCAACACCGACGTCGCCGACGTGCTCCAGATCGCACCGCCGATCTCGCAGGATCGCATCCGGCTCGTGGACGACGATCTGGTGCGACTGACCCTCAAGCGCCCGTTCAGCGACGGGACCTTCGCCATCGACATGGACCCGCTGTCGCTCGTGGCGCGACTCGCGGCGTCGGTCCCGCCGCCGCGGTTCAACACCGTCCGCTATGCGGGAGTGCTCGCTGCGAACAGTAAATGGCGCTCGCGCGTCTCGGCGAGCCGACGGATCCGCCCGATGCTCGCGCCCTCCCGCGGACCACCGTGGTTCAAGAGCAGGGTCATCCGCCGCAAGCTGGGGGAGCCACAGCAGGCGGAGCTGTTCGACGCGCATTGACGCGCGCTCGAGAAGGCCGGGATCCGCCAGCGCAGCCGTTGGATCGGCGAAGACCGGCCGCGGACGGCTTCAGCCCGCGCCGACGAGCCTCCCGCGGAGCAAGATCGCGGCGTAGACTACCCGCAGAGGACGGGACAGTGACGGGGGGCAGCAAAGAGGAAGGCGTTCATGCGACCTACGCGCTACAGCTCAAGGCCATCACCGACAAGGGTGACGAGGCCTGGCTCGAAGAGAACCTGCGCGAGACGGACGACGCTCCGGTCTCCGGCAGGAAGCCGCTCGTCTCGCCGCTCCCCATCGCATCCCAGGCCTGAGCCAGGAGAGATTGCCGGTCCGGCGCGGAACCGCGGCGTTACGGCTCGCTCCTGGCCGCGTCAGACATCGCGATGATCGTCGCGTTCGCGATGACTCGCTCGAGGTACACGCGACGGGTGGGCATGTCGTCGATCGTGTCCGCCAGCTCGACAAGGCGAGCATGGGCGCGCTCCAGGCTCGCTCGCGCGGCCTCCTCGTCGCCGCATGCGCGCTGGGCCTGGGCAAGGGTGAGCCGCGCGATCAACTCGCCCTCGACGGTCGCGCCGAGGTTGTCGAGCAGCGCGTTCGCCTCGAGCGCCGCGGCAAGGGCTTCGTCATGGCGCCCCAGAGCGGAACGTGCCCGCGAAAGCTCGGCGTAGGCCAGGACCCGGAATGCCAGCGCTGGTGCGAGCACCTCCACCGCCTCCGCCGCGGCGTCGGCGGCGCCGGCGGCGTCCCCGGAGCCGAGCAGCGCATGCGCGAGGTGTGTCTTCGCGACCCCGGAGAACACGATGTTGCCCTTCTCGCGCAAGTCGCTCGCCGCGGTGACCAGCAGCGGCCGCGCCGCATCGAAGCGCCCGGCGCGCGCCAGCGTCGCACCGCGCTGAAGCTCCGTGGCGGTAATGAACAGGCCGAGCCCGTTCTGCTCGGCGATGCGGTGGGCGTCGGACAACCACTGCTCCGACGCCTCGAATTGCCCGAGACAGCGCAGCGCGGCGGCGGTGTCGACGTGCATCACCGTCTCGCCGCGAGCGTCGCCACACTCGCGGAAGGCCGCCAGGGCTTCCCGCGCGAACGCGATGCGCCGGTACGGGTTACCGTCGCAGAATCCGGCGACGTACGCCATGGCGAGGCGCTCCCACGCGCGGATCGGCGCGTCGTCGGAAGTCCCGTGCGCGTAGCCCTGGATGCGCATGAGCAACAGACGCGCGACCTGGAAGGCGCCGGCGTAGACGACATGCGCGAGCGCGCCGGAGCACGCCTTGATGTAGTGGAAGAGCGCGTCGTCCTTCGGTGCGGTCTGCATCAGGTCGATCACGACCTCCTGCGCGCCGGCCACGTCCGGGTTCGCCCCACGCACGCGCATGACGAACACGCCGCTCGCCGCGATGCACCAGGCCGCACCGCCTGGTTCCAGGAGCGGTAGCGCCTGGGTCGCGCTTCGTTCCGCCTTGATGTTGTCGCCGCGCCACAGCTCGGCCTCGCCGCGCAAGACGAAGAGCGCACCACGTTCTTCACCGTCTGCACCGGACTCCAACCCGCGATCCGCACGCTGGATCGCCGCGACAAGATCGCCGCCTTCCAGCGCCTGCTCGGCTGCGCGCCGCCAGAACGGGATCGCCTTTCGCGGGCGGCCGCCTTGCTCGAAGTGCTCTGCGAGCACGACTGGATCCTGCTCGCCGGTCGCCTCCAGCCAGCGACCGGCGACCGCGTGCCCGACGACACGGTCGCGTTCGGTAAGCGTGGCATACGCCGCCTCGCGCAGCAGCGCGTGGCGGAACGCGTAACTCGACCTCGCCCTGAAAGCGCGACTCGCCAACACGCTGGACGATCTCGGCTGTTTCGAGCCGCTGCAGGGTAGCCGCGAACATCGCGGCGGCGTCCGCCCCGAGAAGGCTCGTGACGCCCGCCGCCCAGAACGACTCACCGAAGACGCTGGCAGCGCGAAGCACCTGGCGCTCGCCTGGATCCAGCGCGTCGAGGCGCACCTGGACGGTGGCCAGCACCGTCGGCGGCAGGCTGTCGCTCGTTCCAGCGGCGACCGCGCGGATCAGCTCCTCGAGATAGAACGGATTGCCGTCGGCGCGGTCGATCAAGCGCTCGAGCGTGGCGTCACTGGCGGTCTCGTCGAGCACGCTCGTTGCCAGCTCGCGCGCGGCTCGTGGCGAGAGCCCGCCAAGCCGGAGCTCCTCCACCCCGCGCTCGTGCCAGAGCGCGGGGAACAGCTCACGCACTTCGGGTCGACTGGTCGCCACGACCAGGAGCGGCAGGTCCTGGCGGCGGATGGCTGCGAGGGCCAGGCGGACTGTCGGCAGATCGCCCCAGTGAAGGTCTTCGAGGAGCACCACCAGCGGGTGGACCGCGCATTCCGTCGTGATGAATTCGAGCCACGCGCGCTCGATCTGCCCGGCCATCAGCATGCTGTCCGCGCGCGCCGCGCGGAGCATGACGCTTTCCGCGTCGGGGAACGGCACGCCGGCGATCTCGCCGAGGAAGACCACGAGCCGGTTCGCATCGGCGTCGCTCTTGTAGCGCAGCATCCGACTGCGTAGCTTCTTCCGCCGGACCTCGAGCGGCTCGCCGTCGCGGATACCGGCTGCCTGCCGGAGCAGACGACCGACCAGCCCGAAAGGCGAGCCGGCGCCGAAGACGTCACCGTGCGCGAGCCAGAGGTCCACTTCCGGGCGTCGAGACGCCACGCGTGCGCGAAGCTCCGAGAGCAGGCGGCTCTTGCCCATGCCGGCGCTGCCCGTAACGAGCACGATGCGCGGCACGCGATCGGTCGCACACTCGCCCACCAGCGAGTCCAGGTAGGCCAGCTCTCGCGCCCGCCCCACGCATTGCGTACGTCGCCCGAGAACCGTACGTTCTGCGGTCTGGTGTTCCCGCAGGCCGGCCAGGTACAAGCCCTCGCTGTCGCCGCGGACCTCGAACGACGGGCCCAGGAGCCCCGCGGTCAGCTCGTCGATGTGGATGCGCGCCTGCAGCGCCTCGCCGTGCTGGACCACGCGCAGGCGCGATACGGCGCGATCGATCGCCTCGCCCACGGGCAGTCGTCCTGCGACGACCCCGCGCCCGGTGGCCACCACCACCGGCACCCCGATGCACTGCCGCTGCACGATCAGCGCGCAGCGCGCAGCGCGGTCCGCCAGGTCGGACGCCACCCCGCCGACCAACGTGCACACCAGCGAGCCGTCCGCCAGGCGGTCCGCGCGCGTGCCCAGTCGTTCGAGCGCGTCGTGGAGCGGGAGCGCCGGCACCGAGTCCGGCACGGTTTCCAGCGTGGACTCCGAGTGTCCCGGCGCTGCGACGATACTGACCAGCCGCTGCTCGTGGTGCGTGAGTCGATTGGGCAGCCGGGACGCCGGCGCGGGATTCTCGAAGGACGCGATGCGCTCGAGCTCGGCGGCGACCTCCGCCCCGTCGCGCGGCCGCTCCGACGGATCCTTGGCGAGCATGCGCGCTACCAGGTCGTCGAGTGCCTGGGGCACGTCCGGCAAAAAGGCGCTGACCCACGGTGCGTCCTCCAGGACCAGCTTCGCCAAGAGCGACATCACGTGATCGGCGGCGAAGGCAGGTCGTCCGGTCAGACACTCGAACAGCACCGCGCCGAGCGAGAACACGTCGGCTGTCGCGCTGGGTTCGCGCTGGCCGCGCGCCTGCTCCGGCGCGAGGTAGCCCGGGGTTCCGATGAACACGCCGGACCGGGTATGCGTGCGCGCGGGGTCGCCGTTCCAGGCGACCCCGAAATCGAGCAGGCGCACGTCGCGTGTGCTCCCACCGACGAGCATGAGATTGCTCGGCTTGATGTCTCGATGGACGACGCCGACCGAGTGTGCGGCGGCGAGCGCCCGCGCCACGGCGAGCCCGATCTCGACGCTGTCGGTCACCCCCAGCGGTCCGCGGGCCACGCGCATGGCCAGCGTCTCACCGCCCAGCCACTCCATCACGAGGTAGCGCACCAGGTTGTCGGCGACGCCCGAGGCGACGTACCGCACGATCCCCGGATGCTCGAGCTGCGCGAGCAAGTCCGCCTCGCGCGCGAAGCGCTGGTCGTCGTGCTCGCGTTCCGAGTGCAGCAACTTGAGCGCTACAACCGTGCCGCTCCCCCGGTCACGGGCCCGGAAGACCGTACCCATGCCGCCTTTGCCGGCGAGCTCCTCGACGACGAATTGTCCGGCGAAGACGTCACCTGGTTGCATAATGCAGCGACCCGACGGCCCGGTCGTATGACACGGACCGCCGGCCGCATCAAGCCGCTACGCCACCGCCAGCGCCTCGCCCGCGCGCATCAGGCGGGTGATCGCGGCGTAGGCTTCGCCCCACGCGTGGACGTGCGCCGGCGTCCAGTCGTCGCCGAGGACCTCGGCCATCGCCGCGAGCAGCGCGTCGCCCACCCACACGTACATCTCGGGGCTCACGCCGTACCCGACGTGTTTCGCTCCCAGCGCCGCGAGCGTTTCCGCGAGCCACGAACCGTCCTCCAGGTGATCGACGACCGCGGTCAGCGCCTGGGCGAGCATCTTCTGCTGCGCGCCTGCGCTGTTGCGTCCGAACATCGATTTCACCTGGGGGTAGCGCTCGAACAGGATCCGGTAGAAGCGCGCGGCAAACTCCGGGTCCCGCTCCAGGATCAACTCGAAGCTCGTGCGGATCAGCGTCACATTCAAGGCCATGCCCGTCTCCTTCTGTTCTGGTTTGTCGGTGCGGCGCGGAACCCCGCGGCGCGCCATCCCGCCCCTTGTGCAACGCGCATGCCCGGGAGAATCTCGCGAAATCAAGCCGACTTGCGCAGCGTTCCCCGTGCGCGCACGTGTGCGGGCGAGCGGTGCACCGCTCCCGGCTACTCGCTGGCGTCGCCCTGGAGGCCGTGACGCTTCATGAGACGATAGAGCACGAAGCGATTCTTCAACCCGAGGCGTCGCGCCGCACGTGTGACGCTTCCATTGGCCTCGGCCAGCGCCGCCTCGATCATCTCGCGATCGGGCTCGGGCGCGCTCTCGTCCCCGCGCTCCGGCGGCGCCGAGAGCTCGCGGAGCACTTCGGGCGTTGCCGCGATGAACTGGCCGCGGCTCGTGGACAACGCCAGCCACAGCAGGCGCTCGAGCTCCCGGATGTGGTGCGTGTAGGCGTGACGGACCAGGCCGTCGACGAGCGCCGGATCGAGGCGCGCCTCGGCGGTCCGGCCGTTGCGGCGCTCGAAGAAGCGCTCTGCAAGATCGGGGTGCTGCGCGACGGCCAGGCTGAGCAAGTGGCGGACCAGGAGCGGGATGTCCTCGCGACGCTGCTCGAGCCCGGGGACTTCGATGCGGAGCGCGAAACGCGCGGCGAAGTCGTGCTTCAGCTCAGTCGTGTCGCGATTGGTCGCCGCGACCAGTCTGAGGTCGGAGCGGGATACGCGAGATTCGCCCAGCGTCTGGTACTCGCCGCCGCGGTCCAGCACGCGGAGCAGGTGAGCCTGGAGCTGCGCCGGTAGCTCGCCAATCTCGTCGAGAAACAACGTCGAGCCGTCGGCTTCGCGGATCAGGCCGGCGCGTTCCGGCATGCCGGCGTTCGGATAGTTCTTGGCGGTGCCGAACAGCTCCGCGTCGACCAGGCTCTCGGGGAGCGTGGCTGCGTTGCGCGAGATCAGCGGCCGACCGCCCCGGGAGGACAGCGCATGCAGCGCGCGCGCGGCGATCTCCTTGCCCACGCCGCTGGGACCGAGCAGCAGCACGTGGTGCGGCGAACGGGCGGCGAACGCGAGCTGCTCGCGGAGCGCCCACATCGCCGGGCTCTCGCCCACGAGCCCGTGATGGTCCGCCGTGCCGAAATCAAACGACAGGCGCGCCGAGAAGTTGCGGATCGGCTCGGGTCGCACTGGCCGGCGAACCACGGCGAGCAGCAGCGCGTTCTTCAGCGTGATCGTCTCGCCGACGCGGACCACCGTGCGATCGACGACCTCGCCGTCGACGAGCAAGGCGCAGCGGCCGACGTTCTCGACCTCGATGCGCTCGTCGTCGAGCGGCGTCAGCTTGAGCTGGAGTCGCGAGATGCGCGGCCCTTCGAGCGCCCGGGTTTCGGTCGGTGCCGGCGGGCGGAAGCGGAAGAAGCGCAATCGTGGCGCGGGGTCGCCCGGCTGCGCGGTGCCGCGGCCGAGGACACAGGGAGCATCGACGATGGCGACCTCTCCCACCCGGTCCGGCTCGTCGAGCGACCATGCGATGACCACATGCAGCGCCTGGCGATCCGGGTCGTCCCCCGGGAGCTCCCACGGGAGCGCCATCTCGGACAGGGTGGTGTCGCGTCCCATGCGGCGGGACAGAGTGAAGTCTGCACGCCCGGCATCGTCAAGACGACGCGACGGGGGAGGCTGCAAAGCAGCCTCCCCCGACCTTCCTCCAGCGGAGTGCGTCACGGGATGTCGTACACCGTGGTCAGCTTCGGCGAGTTGGTGCCGCTCGTCGCGAATTCCGCGTAGTCCGACGACGAATCGTTGTTCTTGAGCGTCACGTACCTGAGCCCGTACTGGGACAGGTTGGACAGCGTCCCGCGCGCCGCGTAGTCCGCGACGATCGAGGCCGTGATGTCGAACGACTTGGTGCCCGTGGTCGTCGAGGTGGTGAACACCCCCATGTCCGTGCTCGAGGGCCCCATCGCGTCGAACGCGGTCTGGTCCAGCGCGGTGAACTGCATGTGGTAGATGTGGAGCGCGCCGAGATCGCTGTACGGCGTGCCGACCACGCTCTGCTGGTACAGCTTGAGCGTCGCGCTCTCGAACGCTGCGATGCCGTCCGGAAGCTCCGACAGGTCCATCGTGGCGAACCCGCGCATCGGGACGTCGAGGCCGGGGCTGTACCAATCACCGACGCGCATGAAGGACACGCCGGCCGAGTTGGGCCAGAAGTAGCCGGTCATGGCGTCGAACGTGCTGCCGCCCTTCTTCTCGAAGGTCTGGGTGATCTTGCGCAGCGTCGAGAACGTCACGTCGGCCTGGGCGTCCAGCGGGTTGCCCGCGAGGTCCGTCGCGGCCGTGGTGACCGAGAACGCGTACTGTCGCGCCGTCGCGACCTTCGGATCGCTCCCGCTCTGGTAGATCAGGTTCGCGTTCGGCTTGACGTGCAGGACGCTGCCGCTCCCGTCCCAGGTGAACGTCACCTGCGCCGCGGTGATGCCGGCCGAGGCCGACTGGTAGGCGGCCTGCGCGTCCGCCTTCTTCATCGGCTCCGAGAACGTGATGACGATCTCGGTGTCCTTCGTGACGCCCACGTCGCCGTCCGCCGGCGTGATGGACAGGATGGTTGGAGGCGTGACGTCCGCCCCGCCCGAGCCGCCGGTGCCGGCACCCGCGGCGCCCGCGCTGCCAGCCGCGCCCGCGCTGCCCGCCGCGCCTGCTGCACCCGCCGCACCGCCCGTCGCTCCGGCCCCCGCGGTCCCGCCGCTGCCGCCGGTTGCGCCCGTTCCGCCGCTTCCGCCGGTGGCGCCGGTGCCACCGGTCGCTCCGCTTCCGCCGCTTCCGCCGGTGGCGCCGGATCCGCCAGACCCGCCGGTCGCACCGGTACCCCCGCTCGCACCGGCGCCTGCGCTGCCGCCCGTTCCCGCGGCGCCACCGCTGCCCCCCGAGGAGCTGTCGCCCCCGCCGCAGCCAACCGCTGTGACGAGCACGCACGCCGGAACAAGCAACTGTGTGGTGAACATCCTGATCTTCATGGTCTTCAGCTCCTCCGTGTCGCGGGCTCGAACATCCCGCCGACGGACTCCCCCTATCCACGTTCCGTGCCGACCTCGAGCACACACGGGAAGCGCGTGATTCCGCGGTGTTGTACGCGCGTGCTCCCGCCGCGGCGCGTGCCGCGCACTGTGCGCGCACGTGCACCGCACGCTCGTCGACGCGCCAAACGTCTTCGCGATCGAGCCCGCGTGAAGCCATCGCCAGGCTCGGCGTGCTCTACGTGCACTTCGAGTCCATGACGCCGTACGCCTGCGAGCAGCTCGAGCTGCAGCTCGAGGCCGTCACGCAGAGAACCTGCGCGAGACGGACGACGCTCGGGTCTCCGGCTCGAAGCCGCTCGTCTCGCCGCTCCCCATCGGATCCCGGGCCTGAGGGTTGGCCGCCGGTCCGCCGCGGAACCGGACTATCCGTGCTCCGGGTCGTCCGGGCGCCTGGGCGAAGCAAGCCCGTTCGAGTTCGCCGATCGCCTTGCTTCCCCGCGCGCTGCGCCTGAAAATGCCGTTTGATGCCGCCGCTGCTTCGACAGATTGCTCGAGCTGACAGCACGTGCCGCTCACCCAACGCGAAGTCCGGCATCGCGTGCCGCGGGCTCATCGCGATCGTGCTCGCCATCGCGACGTCGGGCGGCGGCGTGTCCTGCTCGTCTAGTCCCGCCACTTCCCAGCAAGGCTGTCCGAGCCCCGCACCCAAGGCCGGAACGGCGTGCACCCCGCCCGGCTACGGGTGCGGTTACGACTATTGCGGCACGAACATCGCGTTCGACTGCGTTTCCGGCATGTGGCAGCAGACCGCGGACGTGACCTGCGAGCTGCCAGCGTCCGAGTGCCCGGCGGCGCTGCCCAGCGACGGAACGCCGTGCTCGTTTCCGACGGCAAGCATATGTGCGTACCCGGGCGCCATCGCGACATGTCGCGACAGCGCGTGGCACACGAACTAGTGCGAGAACAGCCGGAGCGCGGAGGTCGCAAGCCGGCGCTGTCAGTACTTCGCCTGGAACGTGCCGGTCACGTGCAGAGTCGTGTTTGCGTCGTAGCCGATGCCCGACGGGCCGGCGGTGAGCTTCCACGCGATTGGCGTCGAACGACCCGGCCACGTGCACGGCCTCCGGGCGCGACGGTGCCAGGCCCGGCACGACAATCCGACTCTGTGGCAAGGGCTTGTCCACACGCCGCCAAGAAACCGGCCACTTGCTGCGCGTGTGCACAAAGCATATCGTCTTCGAGATGGGGAGTCGCGGTATCAAGGGGGCTCTTGTTTTCGCACTCTGCGGCACGACGTCGCTCGGCGCACACGCGGCCCCGACAGTCGGGCCGGAATTCGAGATTGCTCGCGGGGGATTGACGACAGTCCCTGGCGCTACTCCGGTTACCGCCTGTCTGACGGACTCCTGTGCCGTCGTGTGGCAGCGGAACAGCGGGACCTTCGCGATCATGGGAAGCCGGGTTGCAAAGTCCGGCAACCTGGACCCGACTCCCATCGAGTTCCCCGTCGTGGCCGGCTTGCTGCAGTACCTGATGACCAACGGCACATCGGAATACGTCCTCGGCGTCCACACGTCCCAGCCCGATGCCCTGCAACTTTACCGGCTTGACCCGTCCACGCTGGCGCCGCTCGGCACGCCGACCAGCATTGCGTCCGACGCCGCCTTGTTCCAACTCGGCGACCGCGTGGGTGTTGTGGTCCACAGCGATCCTGCCAGCTCGGACCTCGACATCGCCTACCTGGACAATAATGGCCAGCTCACCGATGTCCGGAGCGGCGCCATCCCGGGAGTCTGCCAATACTCCACGGGATGTGCGAGCCAAGTGTCGCTCGCTAGCGGAGGCGGATACGTCGCCGCCGTCTGGCCGGGGACCATTCGTCGGTTTGCGGATTCTGACCTGACCCCGACCGACGCCGCGCCAATCGTATTTGCGACATTGAGCGTCGGTGGCGCTACGCCACGGGCCGCGTTCGACGGTACGAATTTCGTCGTGATGTGGCTCAACAGCGGTCTGAGGCTGAGCCGCGTTCGCGCATCCGACGGCGCCGTACTCGACCCCGACGATACGTTTAACCAACTTCCCGGCTCGACCGCCGTCACCAACGACGGGACGTGGGTCGTAAACGCGTTGTCGGTCACGCCGGGAGAAGTCCTGGCGTTTCTGGGTTCGACCAGCGACAGCGTGTACTCGTACACATTCGCTGTGGATTCGCGCGTATTGCGCATTTCGACCAGTGCGACGCCGCCTACGCTGCTTCAAGACATGACCCTCGACACCGGCGGCATCGAGAATCAGGTTGCCGGTTCCTCGCCACGGCTACCGATCGCCAGCGCTGCCTGGACCACTGCCGGCTGGGGACTCGCGACCACGGGGATGGCCGCGAAAACGTACTCCACCGCCTATCGCGTTACCGGCGTCATCGTCGACCGCGATACGGCCGGAACGCTCTCCGGGGAAACGCCCTTTCCGCTGTCGACCGGGCCCGACAGCATGCCCGCGCCGGTCGCGGCGAGTGACGGCACCGACTTCGCCGTGTCCTGGATCAAGGGCGGAGAGGTGAGGTTCGCCCGGATCCGGGGCAACGACCAGGCGCTCCTCGACTCGCCTGCGCTCGTCATCGAGAGTGGTCACACGGGCGCCGGGAAGCTTGCGATGGCACGAAGCGATATCGGTTACATCCTCGCGTGGCAAGACTCCTCGTGGCAGTTGATGATCGACTCCGTCGACAGCGCAGGCACAAAGCTGTGGTCGAAGACCATCAACGGTGGCATCGGGACGTATCAGAGCTTTGGCGTGGGATGCGCCGCGGATAGCTGCGCCATCGCGTACGCATTCGGTGAGAGCTCGTGCAACACGGTCGGGGCGTTCCGGTTCTCGGCTGACGGTCAGGTCACCGACGATCCGCCGGTGGCGCTCGCTCCGTCCTGCAGTACGAGCATCAGGGACGCGGTGGTGGCGGGCAACCCGGCTCGCGCCACCAACATGCGAACGTTCATGGTTGGCTACCGGGACCTCTTCAGCGAGTTCGCGAGCGCGCGCTTTCGCGCCGAGACGGGGGGAGTTCTCAACAATCCCGGGGGATCGTCGACGTACTCCTATTCTCCTGTCTTCATGACGAGCGATGGAACGAGGTTTCTCGTCGGTCTCGTGTACGGCATCAACGCGTCCTGGCACGTGCAAGGCATCGACGACGTGGACGGAACGACGTTCCCCGCCACGCCCGTCCAGGTATCTACCAACCACGCGACGATCGACGGCACGTTCGATGGGTCCAGCTACGTCGTAGCGGTCACCGACGGCGCGAAGGACGTCCAGCTCAAGTATTTCGATCCCGACGTCAACTTGCTATGGCCGAGCGTCGATGTCGATAGCGCCGCACAGGGAGCGGCAAGCGTCGCCGGCAACGCATACGGCCGGACGCTCGTCGCGTTCCAGGACGACTACATGCCCACGTCGAGTCCCGGCGCCCGCATCGTGGGCGTGTTCGTCGACAACGAGCTCGGTACCGGAACGCCGCTCTCGGACGCCGGTCCGAGCGTGCCGGATGCCGGGACGGACGGCTCTCCGGACGCTTCCGCAGATGGAATGTCCGACGCCGCCAACGACGCCGACGACGCGGCGGGTGGCGCAACATCCGATTCCGGCGGTGGCGCGGCCGGCGGCGCGACATCCTCTGACGCAGGCGCCGCGGACGGGTCGTCCGCTGGCGGTGCGAACGCAGGCAGCGGCGGAAGCGCGACCGGCTCCGGCGGAAGCGCGACCGGCTCCGGCGGAAGCGCGACCGGCTCCGGCGGAAGCAGCGGCGATGCGGCCGGACCGGGCCGCGCTGACAGCGGCGGCTGCGGCTGCCGGGTCGTCGAGCCGAGCGGTCATGGCGAGGAAAGCACGCTCGGGTTGCTCGTGGCGGCGCTCGTCCTGGGCGCGCGCCGGAAGCGCGCCAAGGCTTGGGCCTGACCGACGCGCCAGGCCGACCTCCGGCAGCAGGGCGACCGGTGCGGCGCGGTATCTCGCGTGCCGCTGGTGCGGCGTGCGGGACTCCCGGGTTACGGCGCTGGCTCTACAAGCGTGTTGCTGTCGAGGCTGACCGCGGTCTGGGCCAACAGTCTGCCGTTGACCGACGCGCCCGTCTCGAGCCCGATAGCCGTTTGGCTCAGGACGACGCCCTCGAAGTGCGCTGTCGTGCCGATGCTGACCGCGCCGCCGACCTGCCAGTAGATGTTCTTGGGAACGGCGCCGCCACTCAAGACAACGTTCGTGGTGCTGGCCACGGTCACGTCCTGGGCGATCTGGAAGATCCAGACGTCGGTGGCAGTTCCGGACAACGTGACGTCGCTCGGAACGAGCAGCCCCGTGCTCCACTTGTACACGCCTCGCTTGAGCGTCATGCCCTGGGCAGGCGCATGACGGCGGGCGCCGCGGATCTCGTGGATCACATCCTTCCGGACACGCCCCTGCGCCAGTGGGTGCTGACACTGCCGTTCGAGCTCCGCGCGCGACTCGCGTACGACGGCGAGCTGCTCGGCGCGGTGAGTCGCGTTTTCGTGGACTCGGTCCTCGGCTGGTACCGCCGCCGCATGCGCGACCGCGGGGTGAACGGCGGCAAGAGCGGCGCCGTTACCGCGGTGCAGCGCGTCTCGAGCGATTTCCGCCTGAACCCCCACTGCCACACCCTCGGCTTGGACGGCGTGTTCGCCGAACAGCCCGACGGCGAGCTTCGCTTCCACGCCCTGCCCTTCCTCACCAACACCGACGTCGCCGACGTGCTCCAGATCGCACCGCCGATCTCGCAGGATCGCATCCAGCTCGTGGACGACGATCTGGTGCGACTGACCCTCAAGCGCCCGTTCAGCGACGGGACCTTCGCCATCGACATGGACCCGCTGTCGCTTGTGGCGCGACTCGCGGCGTCGGTCCCGCCGCCGCGGTTCAACACCGTCCGCTATGCGGGAGTGCTCGCTGCGAACAGTAAATGGCGCTCGCGCGTCTCGGCGAGCCGACGGATCCGCCCATGCTCGCGCCCTCCCGCGGACCACCGTGGTTCAAGAGCAGGGTCATCCGCCGCAAGCTGGGGGAGCCACAGCAGGCGGAGCTGTTCGAGGCGCATTGACGCGCGCTCGAGAAGGCCGGGATCCGCCAGCGCAGCCGTTGGATCGGCGAAGACCGGCCGCGGACGGCTTCAGCCCGCGCCGACGAGCCTCCCGCGGAGCAAGATCGCGGCGTAGACTACCCGCAGAGGACGGGACAGTGACGGGGGGCAGCAAAGAGGAAGGCGTTCATGCGACCTACGCGCCGTTCCGCCGGTCAGCGCGAGCTTGTGTGGGCAGTCGAGCGCCGGTGGAAGCGCGTCGGGGCCCTCGTCTGCCGGCGCGTCCGCGCCGCTGTCGACCGGCGCGTCCGCGCCGCTGTCCGCCGACGCTTCCGTGCCGCTGTCCAACGCGACCGGGGGGGCGGAGTCGTCCTGCGACGTACAGGCGAACGTGGAGAGAGCCATCAGTAGCGGAAGCACGCAGGTCGTCCTCACGAGAACGCGTCGTGTGCACGCGCCGTGCCGCGTGGAAATGCACGGACGCTTGCGCTGCGGATAACGGAGATGCCCGCCGCGCCGGACAGGTGGCGAATGGCGTCGTCCGGATCGCCGGTCAGTTCGCGGTGCGTGTGGACGCACCGCGCGCTGGATATCGCGTGAACTCGCGGCACCGAGAGATGGCACGCAACGTGCTGAAAGGGTCGGCACTATGAAGCCGCAAATTCGAGTCGGGTGTGGTGTGGTCGCGTGCGCGCTCGCGGTCGCATGCGGCAGCAACGATTCCGGCAGCGGAGCGGCGAGCGCCGGTGGAGGTGGTGGAAACGCCGGCGCCGCGGACGCTTCCGGATCGGCAGGCGCGGCAGGCGTGGCGGGCACTGCCGCCGCCGGTGGAGCCGCAGGCGCAGCGGGTGCACCGCAGTCGAGCCTGGTCTGGGAGACGTGCCCGGACTACGCGAAAGGGGAGTGCTCGACCCTCGAGGTTCCGCGCCTCTACGACAATCCCTCCGGGGAGAAGATCAAGGTCGCGTTGCTCCGGATCCCCGCCACGGACCCGGGCCACCGCATCGGTACGCTGATGATGCATTCGGCGGGCGCCGGCAGCGGGATCGGTGTGCTGAAGGCGTACGCGCCATTGCTCGGGCCGGCCATGGGGGATCTTGCGGCTCGCTTCGACATCCTGGCATTCGATCGGCGCGGCTTTGGCGGCACGGCACCGTTCTCGTGCATCGACAGCGCATGGATCGACAAGCTGCGCGCCGCTCCGGTCGAACCACAAACCGACACGGAATGGGCGGCGGCGGACGCCGTCTGGCAGGAGTACGCCGACCACTGCAGCACTGCGCTCGAGCCGCGGGGATGGCTGGGCACCGAGCAGGTCGCGCGAGACGTCGATGCGATCCGCATCGCCCTCGGCGAGTCGAAGACCACCCTGCTGACCTATGGGTACTCCGGGCTTGTCGCGGCGGAGTATGCGGCGCTCTTTCCGGACAAGCTTCGGGCCGCGGCCATCGACGACTCCGTCAATGCCCCGGAATCCGATCTGGTGAAGTGGATGGCCCAGCGCGCCGCCGCCGGCGATGCGCTGCTGTCGGAGTTCTTTGCGGCGTGCGCAAGCGACGCGACGTGCGCGTTCCACGGTGGAACGAGCGCACAAGAAGTCGCACAGGCCTACGACACTCTCGACGCGAAGATCCACGCCGCACCGCTCGACGTCGGTGGCCGGCTCCTTGGCAAAACCGACTTCGACGCCGCCGTGGAACGCATCCTCGACGGGGGCGCCGGATTCCTGGACCGGGACCTCGCGCCCATGGTCAAGAAGCTGGCGCCCTTGCTGGCGTCAGCCGAATCGGGCGACGGCGGGCCGCTGCTCCAAGGCGCGGACGCGCACTTCGGGCGCGCGGCGGACGGCAGCTACGAGACGGCTGGCGACAGCGCGACCCCCGACCTCGAGCTCACCGATCACCCCTGCCCGGCAGCTTTCGACATCGCCGCAGCGAAGACCGCGTGGGCCGAAGTCCATCTGGTGGCACCCAGGTTGGGCGCGTTCCTGATGTCGCAGGCGCTGGTGTGCCTTCACGGCCAGGGACGGGCAACGCCCATCGACGTACACGCGCCAGACGCGCCACCACTGGTGCTCTTCGCCGGCGCGCACAACGCGCTGAAGCCCCTCGGCGCCTCGCAAGATCTCGCGACCGCGCTTGGCAACGGCAGCGAGGTCGTCGAGTTCGACGGCTACGGTGACGTCACCATTAGCCGCAGCCAGTGCATTCGCGACAGCATGAGCCAGCTGCTTCTCGATCCTGCCGGCTGGAGTCCTCCGCCGGGCAACGTGTGCCCGTGATCACTCTGTGGATGCCTCGTCTCGCGTCAGCGGCATCAAGCTGATCTGATCGACGGCGCCCGGCAGGACCTGGATCTGCCAACGCGCGACCTCGCGACCCGAATCGTCGCGCGCCAGGATCGCAGCCGGCCCTGGTGGCACGAACGAGAACACGCACAACGGACTTCGGCCGTCCGTGCGATCCCGCGCAAGATCCGGCTTGTATCCGTCGCCCATGTAGATTCGCAGGCAGCCGTCGCACGGATGCAGCGAGCCATCCACCGGGTCTATCTCGTCCAGCTCCAGCCGCAATCCGTCCGCACCGCCCGAGTAGCTGCAATCCCATACATGGGCCCAGACATAGCCGAGCTTGGGGTCGTACCCCGAGCGCCCGACGATCTTGTACGTCGCGTCGAGCGCGGCTGTTGTTTGCATGGTGGACGCGGTCAACTCGCGCGGCCATCGCGGTCCGGGCCGGCCAAACACCAGATACGTCGGATAGCCCGCTTTGGTGATCTGCATGTGGAGCTGAAGGCCGAACCCGGGCGTGGAAAGCTCGACGAATCCACCGACGTCGGTTGTTCCGTTGCTCAGCGCGCTTGCGAGCGAACAAGATACTTGCGCACCGGAGCACAGGTTGACTTGCGCGTCGGCGATCCCGCCGTCCAGATTCGTGAGCGGCGTGCTCACCCAGTGGCGGACATCCAGCTCTCCGTCGGCCGGCCTGCTCCATCCGTATCGTCCGACGCAACCCCAGCTGTGCCCCGTGCCGCATTCGGTGGGACACCGGTCCACGGCGCAGGCATACAGGTCGCCGTCCGGCACGCTGACGATCGCACGATCGGCCCACGCCTTGTCGTACACGCCGTTGTCGTACAAGCAGTGGAAGTGACAATCCGGATCCTTGCACCGGCGCCGGCACGTGAGGACCTTGCTGCACAGGTCGTCGCTGTCACACAGTTGGGTCGCTTCGGCGCACTTCGACGCGAGACACGCGCGGCACTCCGCGCCGTCAAGGTAGGGCACGTCCCTGGAAGCGGCCACGCCGTATTCATCGACCCCGGACAGCTTCCCGCAGCCCGCAGCCAGAACGATCAGCGCGCACGCGGCTGCACCCCGCATCCGCCAGAGGCTACCCGCGCGCGCGCCGCGGTTCAACACCGTCCGCTATGCGGGAGTGCTCGCTGCGAACAGTAAATGGCGCTCGCGCGCCGTAGCGCTCGGCCCAGCCGATCCCCTCCTCGCGAGTCCGGACCCTGAGCAGCAGCGTCGCCGCCGGTAGCTCGTGCTCGCCGCGATAGGGCCCGCGCTGGGTCGTGCACTTTCCATTGCGAAAGACCAGCCGGGTCCGCGTGGCGCTCCCGCGCAAGCCGGCGCCGTCGATGAAACGACCGGACTGGGCGTAGCCGCCGATGAACGCACCCATCTTCTCGACGACCTCCATCGGGGGCGGGTTCCCCGCTTCGGTGTTTGGATCGTTCTTGTGCATGATCATGAAACGCCTGGTTCGAGCTCCTTCACCAACACGACGATTGCCGGCCCGGCCCATCGACACGCCTGCACATAGCTTTTCAAGAGGCGGCAATCACGCGGGAAATCACTCCGCGACCTGGAAGGCGAAGGTCGAAAATCCCGCCCGCGCGCCCGCCGTCACCGCGTCGATCACGGCCTGGTACGGCACGCTCCGCTTCGCGGCGATCGCGAGCGGCGACGCGTCCACCACGGCGTGCAGACTGGGCTCCAGCGCCGGGAGCGCCACCGGCGCGCTCTCCCCGACGACGTAGCCCTGCGCCGTAGCGACCACGGACACGCGGCTCTCGCCGAGCGTCACCGGCACCGCCGTCCGCCAGCCGTGAAACGCCTGGTGCGCGGGATTCAGCGTCGCCATCACCCACTGCTCGCAGCCGCTCTCGGCAAGCGTGAACAGCAGCTCGATCACGACGCGGTAGGGCAGCGACGCGTCCGCCAGCACGATCGCGCCGGAGCGCTTGTCCGCGGGCAGCGCCTGCACCGCCGCCTGCAACGGCAGCACGCGCAGGTCGTTCGGCCCGCGCTTGTTCGGAACCCCGAAGCCCTCCTTCGCCATCACCGCCGGATCCGGCAGCGTGACCACCGCCGCATTGCCCTCCCCCAGGAATACGTGCTTGTGCGACACGTAGACGTGCAGCGGATACAGGATCGGATCGAACGGCGGCGCGTCGGACGCCGGCAGCGCGATGTCCTCGATGAGCCCCATCGGCTCCGGCGACGACACAGGCGGCGCTCCGCCCGGCGCTACCGCCGGCGGCGGCGCCCCCTGATCCACCGACGGTGGAGCGACCACGGGTGCCGCCGGCGGCGAGTGCGCGCATGCACCGACCGCGAAACCGACTACGCCAAGCCACCCGCGCATCTGGCCACGCTACGAGCCCCCGACCCGGAACGGAATCCCGTAGTGGCGACACATGCCGCAGCTGCCAACGTGACGCGCCGCCCTGTGAAGCGCCGACATCATGTCGCGCAGCGTCGCTCTGCCGCGAGCGTGCCGCGGAGTTCGCGCCTGGCACGCGCGTTGCTTCGGCGCGTGCGCGATGCACGCGACGGCGACCACCACGAAGCCCATCGTGGTCCAGGTCCAAGGCGACAAGCGCCCGCCCGGATCGACTACGCTCACGCACAACGAGGTGCGCGCCCTGCCCGGCGCCTTTGGCGACGCGTTCCGCGCCGTGGGCGCGCTGCCCGGCGTCACGCCCGTCGTCAGCGGCCTGCCGTATTTCTACGTGCGCGGCGCGCCGCCCGGCACCGTCGGCACGTTCATCGACGGCATCCGCGTGCCGCTGCTCTATCACGTGGGGCTCGGCCCCGCGGTCATCGCGCCCGCGCTGATCGATCGAGTGGACTTCTATCCCGGCGCGTACCCGGCGCGCTTCGGTCGCTTCACGGGGGCGATCGTGGCGGCCGATACCGCGCCGCCCCGACAAACCTTCCATACGGAAGCCCAGGTCCGTCTGCTCGACGCCGGTGCGTCGGTCGAAGCGCCCGTGCAGGACGGGCGCGGCTCCGTGCTCGTCGCGGGTCGGTATTCGTACAGCGGCCTGCTGCTGCCGCTGTTCGCGCCGCGCACGGCTCTGGCGTACTGGGACTACCAAGCACGAGCGATCCTGGCAGCCGGAGCGCGCGACTCGGTTCGCGTCTTCGCCTTCGGCTCGTACGACTATCTGGGACAAGACGACAAGGCGCTCGTGGATACGGGCTTTCACCGCGTGGATCTGCGCGAGCGCCACGTCGCGGAGGACGGCACGGAGCTCGACACGAGCGTGACCTTCGGGCTCGACCGCACCGGCGCCGACGCGGCCGTACAGGACCGCTCGCTTCGCGTCGCGACCTCGGTCAAACACCGCGCCAGTCCGCGCGCGGTGCTGCGCAGCGGCGCGGACGTCGAGCTCGACGCGTACCGACTCGGCTCCACCGACGCCGCGGTGCAGGCGCTCTTGCCGTCCCGCACCGACATCGCAACGGGCGCCTGGAGCGACGTCGTCCTCGAGCCTGAACCCGGCGTCAGCGTGACGCCCGGCGCGCGCATCGACTACTACGCGTCGAACGGCGTCGCCGCCGTCGCCGTCGATCCGCGCATCTCGGCGCGCTTCGCCGTCTCCCGCCACGTGCGTCTCGTCCACGCCCTGGGCATCGCGAGCGCGCCGCCCGGCTTCGTCGCGCCCGTGCCCGGCCTCGCCGTCGCTGGCCTGCGCGGCGGCCTGCAGCGCAGCGTCCAGTCCAGCGCTGGCGTCGAGTGGGACCTCCCCGCGGACGTCCACGCCACCGTCACGCTGTTCCAGAACGCGTTCCTGGGCATGACCGACCCCTTCGGCACCTTCGAGCACCAGGCGCACACGAACCTGTCGGACGAGCTGTCGACCCGGAACATCGACCAGCTCGACACGCGCAGCCTGGGCTCCAGCGTCGGCGTGGAGCTGTTCGTGCACCGCGCGCTCACGCGCCGCCTCGGCGGCTTCATCGCCTACACGCTCTCGCGTTCCATGCGCAGCCTCGGAAGGTCGCATTTCCCGTCGAACGCCGATCGCACCCACGTCTTGAACGTCGCTCTCTCCTACGCCCCCGGCCGCCGCTGGCGCGTGGGCACGCGCTTGCTCGCCTACTCTGGCTTCCCCGTGCTCCAGCACGACCCCCTGGTGCCGCGAAGCGCGCACCCGGCGCGCGTCCCGCCCTTCTACCGCGTCGATCTCCGCGCGGAGAAACGCTGGCCTCTCGGCCTGCGCGGCTACTGGGCGCTCGTCCTCGAAGTCCTGAACGCCACCTTGAACAAGGAACCGGTGGACACCGCCTGCAACGAACCCACCACGTGCCACACCGTGCGCGTCGGCCCCGTCACCATTCCGAGCATCGGCGTGGAAGCCAGCTACTGATCGGGTGTGGGTTTGCCGGTCCGGCGCGGAACCGCGCGGTCCGCCGGCACCCCGTCAGCCGCGCGCCTCGATCATCTTCCAGCCGTTCCCGGACGGATCACGGAAGCCGGCGTCCACGCTGCCGTAGCGCTCCGTCGGCTCCTGCGTGAACTCCACGCCGCGAGCGCGCATCCGCTCGTAGGCGGCGCGGCAGTCGTCGACGACGAGCACGAGCGGCGGCATGGCGCCCTTCGCTACCATCTCGCGCAGGGTCTGCGTGGTCGCCGCGTCGAGCATCGGCGACTCCGGCGTGAACAGGCCAAGCTGGAAGGACGGCTGGTCCGGGTGCTGCACCGTGAGCCGGCGGTAGTCGCCGTTGCGCGCGTCCGTGTGCACACGGAACCCAAGCTTCTCGACGTAGAACTCCAGCGCTTCGTCCTCGCCCCGCTACCTCTCGCACGTCGTGGAAACGCGGCGCCGGGAGGTACCGCGGGATGCGAGAGGTTGCTTGCGTCTACCTCGGCGCCTCTTCCTGCTGCCAATCTTCCACGCGCAAGCCGACGACGCGCACGAGCTCGTCCACGTTGTTGGTGACGAGCGTGCAATCGTGCTGCCGGGCGATCGCGGCTATCATCAAGTCGTTGGCGCCGATGGGCGTGCCAGCACGGGCCAGCTCCGCGCGGATCATGCCGTAGTGCTGCGCGCAGTCGTCATCGAACGGCAAGCTCTGCAGGGGCGCCAGAAGACGTTCGATGTGGCCGAGCGTCTTGCCGACCCAGCGGCTCTTGCGCGCCCCGTAGAGGAGCTCCGCCTTGACGACCGAGCACACACAGACGGTCGCGGGCGATTCGGCGGCGAAGCGCGCGACTACCGCCTGCGAAGTGCCATTGAGCACGTGGATGCAGGCGTTCGTGTCGAGCAAGTACACGTCACGCTTCCGTCAGGTCCACGTCGTCGAGAAGGAGGTCCCCAGGCTCCTCCAAGGGCGTCTTCCGGCAGGAGCCGACGACACTGTCGAGATAGCCCTTGGGCCACTCGTCCCCGAGCTGGCTCCGGGCCATCTCCGCCAGGTAGCGGGAGAGACTCAGGCCACGCGCCTTGGCGCGCTTGGCGAGCAGCTTCGCCGACCGCTCGTCGACGGAGAAGTGGATCTGCGGCATGGGGCTCCCCTGGTAACTAGTGATACATACATGTGCTACATGCCACGCTGACCGGTTCCCGTCAACCGGACCGTCCTGCGGTGCCGGTGGCGGTCGCAGCCGCGGAATGAGTGATCAGGATGGGCGAAATGCGCATCCGTCGCTTCGCGACGTCGTCGCTGATATGCTCGACATCCAGGCAACCTGACGGTGCTGGTGCCACGTTAAGACGTCTTAACGTGAGCCTGGGAAGCGATGCCCGCCACGACCGCATCGGCGCCACGTCAAGACGTCTTGACGTGAGCCTGGGGAAGCGATGCCCGACAGGACCGCATCGGCGCCACGTTAAGACGTCTTAACGTGAGCCCGGAGCAGCCCGGCACGGCGCCCCCGCTCCGCGTGCCCCACAGCATCGCGGTCCGCGACAAGTCCGCACCACGACGGGCCGCGCGCGTCTCCCCCTCCTGCGCGCAGCGCCTGCCGCAATTTTTCCATATGGAGATATGCACCGACGCTCCGCGGGTGCGGCAGGCGCGAGCACAGGTTTGGGGGAGACAAGCGGAGGCGGCGGAGCCGCCGACGCGAGTGGGGGCAGCCCCACACACGCGAGCGCATCCGGCAGATCGAGGCCAAGGCGCTACGCAGCTGCGGATCCGAGCCGCTCGAAGCAGCTCAAGGGCTTCATCGAGAACCGAGCTCCCTCCCCGCCCTCCGCCACACCGAATCCTTCGCCATCCCCAGACCCTTCGCCGGGAATGGGTATGGGTATGGGTTCGGGGACGGGCGCCCGTCACTGGGCCTGCAACGCGGTGCACGAGCCTGAAGCGCTTCACGCATCCCCGTGGGGCCACCGTGCTCGCGTTCGGCGGACTCGGCTTGCTCCGCGTCGCCACCTGGGTTCCAATCGTTTCTCGAGGTGGAACAAGACCAAGCGCCGCGTTCTTGTGACTTCGAGCAGCGAAGACGCCACGACTCGGCGACAGCCAGCGGCGAAGGAGTCCAGATGACGGTCTATCGTTGCCTCTACGCTCGGTTCCCGGCGCTGGCCGGCGCTGGCCTGGCGATCGGCCTCGTCGCTTGTTCGCGCACGCAAGCGGAGACGACCCACGCGGGTGGCCCGGCGTCGCCGACCAGCGCCACACAGCCGACCGCGGTCGCGGCTGCTGCGGAAACGCCTTGCCAGAAGGACGCCGATTGCCGGCTGGTCGCATGCGCGGGCTGCACGTGCGGCGGGGTCCACGTGAAGGACCCCGACGGCTGCGAGCCTGCGATCTGTGCGCTGTGGCCGTGCACGGGCCAGGTCGCGGTTTGCGACCCGGGCACGCACCACTGCCGATCGCAGAAGACCGCCCCGCCATCGTCGAGCGCCGCGCCGAAGCCGAGCGCATCGCCGTAGGGCTGCCGCGGCGCCGGGCTCGCGGCGCTGGACCACCGGCTACCGCGCGAACCTCGCGAGCACGTCGGCGGGAAGTGCGCCGACGTGGACGCTCACGATGCGGCCGTTGTCGACTTCGACGGTGCTCGGGGTGGCGAGCACGTGCAGCGCACGCGCCACATCCAGATGACGCGTGACGTCCACGACGAACACCTCGGAGTTGCGGCGGCTGAGCTTCTCCACCTTTGGCGTCAGCGTGCGGCAGGCGGCGCAGCCCGGACTCATGAAGTAGAGCAGCGCGTGCTTCGAGCGCGCGAGCTGCTGGCCGATGGCCCCTGGGACGTCGGGTAGCGGCTTGCCCTCCATCGCCTTGACGCGGAGGCGCACCCACACGTTGAGCGCGACGAAGAGCGCCACGAAGATGCCGACGCTCAGCCCCATTACGTTTCCGATGCTCATGCGAGTCCTTCACCTGGTCTGAGCCAGGCGAGGCCGGAAGGGTTCTCGGGCCGCTCGCTCAGGCAGTCTGGTGCACGACCCAGGCGTTCTGGAGCTCGCGCGCCGCGAGGTCTTCGTCGCGGATCAAGACGTGCAGCATGCCGACCTCGGTCCAGTCGTCGAAGCCCGTGGTTTCGAGCTGCCACAGCGGGCTCCAGCCCGGCGCGCCGGATTGGCGCTCGGCGACGTCGCGCCCGTCCTCCGCGATCCACGCGGCGTGACCGCGGAGCCGGTGATCGTCGCAGGTCACGCTCGCTCGCTGCCCCTCGATGAACGAGATCAGGAAGTCGATGTAGGCGTCGCCGATCTTTCCGTCGACGAGGCCGTCGTCGCCGCCGAGCGAACGATCGTTGAATCCCGGCAGCGAGATCCCGCGCTTCGGCAGAAGCGACGCGCGCTCGCCGAGCTCGAGATCTCCAGGCGGCGCGAGCTCGACGGCCGCGTCGGCGTCCTCGGTGTGCACGAGACGGAAACGGCTGCGCGGTTCGGCGTCGTCGTCGCTCCAGAAGTTGTCCCGGTCGTAGAACAGCGCGAGCAGGCCGCGGTCGGGCAGGCCGAGATCGACGCCGCCGGCGCTGACCGCTTCGCCGAAGTCCACCTGTCCGATGAACGCGAGCGGGCCGTCGGGGCCCTCCGGCCAGCGGCTGCCGGCGCGAAGTGACGGCGCACCGCCGGTGTACGTGCGCGTTCGCGCCGAGCCGGCGGGGACGAGCAGGATGCAGGGCGCGGCGAGCTGCTCGAGGCTCGCGCGTAGCGGCTCGAGGACGGACGGAAGCTCGAGGGAGAAGGTCATTCGTTCACCTCGATGTCAATCCTTCGCATGCCGGAGTCGCGGCGTCATTCGTCGCGTCGAGCGGCTCCCACGGAGCGAGCTGCGGTTCCGCCGGACCGGCAAACCAGCAGGCGGGCGGCTCAGCCGACGTCGTGGTCGAGCACTTCCCGAACCTTGCGAGCCAGCTCAATGCCGCCGAGTACGGCTTGCCGATGAAATGGGCGCTGAAGTTGGGCAGCCCACCGAGCCGGAGGGTGTCGTCGGTGAACCCGGAGGTGAAGAGGACCTTCTGGTGGGGCCGCTCCGCCTCGAGGACGGCGGCCAGCTCCTCGACCGCCCATCCCCGGCATCACCATGTCCGTGAGCACCAGATCGACGGGGCCGGGGCGGGCCTTCAGCAAGGCCAGCGCCTGCAGGCCGTTGTTGGCCGTCAGCACCGTGTAGCCCGCTCCCCTGAGGACGCGCGTGGCCACGCGGCGCACCGCCGGCATCGTCTTCGACCACAAGGATCGTCTCGGTGCCGCGAGCCAGCGCCGCAGTGCCTGCGACCGCGCCCGCGTCTGCCGCCGCGTCCACCGTGGGCAGGTACACCTTGAACGCCGTACCCCTGCCCACTTCGCTGTAGACCTCGACGCTGCCACCGCTCTGCTGCACGATGCCGAACACGGTAGACAGGCCCAATCCCGAGCCCTTGCCGACGCCCTTGGTGGTGAAGAACGGCTCGAAGATCCTGCGTCGGGTCGCCTCGTCCATGCCCGAGCCGTTGTCGGTGACCGCCAAGAGCACGTGTGGGCCCGAGGGTGCAGGTGGGGTTGCTGGCGGCGTAGCTGGCGTCCAGCGTGACGTTGCGCGTCGACACGATCAACGTGCCTCCGTCGGGCATGGCGTCGCGGGCATTCACCACCAGATTCATCACGACCTGCTCGAGCTGTCCGGCATCCACCTTGACGTTCCCGAGATCCGGAGCCGGCGTGAACTCCAGCAGGATGTTCTCGCCGATCAGGCGGCCCAACATCCGCTCCATGTTCGCCGACCACGGTGTTCACGTTCAGCACCGCGGGCTGGAGCACCTGCTTGCGGCTGAAGGCCAGGAGTTGCCGCGTCAGCGTTGCCGCCCGTTCGCCGGCGAGGCGGATCTCGCGAAACTCCTCACGCAGGGGATCGCCCTCCGGCAGATCCGCCGCCGCGATGTCGGCGGTGGCGTTGATGACCGTGAGAAGATTGTTGAAGTCGTGGGCGACCCCGCCGGCGAGTTGCCCCACCGTCTCCATCTTCTGGGATTGCTGGAGTTGCCGCTCCAGCAAGCGTCGATCCGTCAGGTCCTCCTCGATCGCGATGAAGTGCGCGATCTCGCCGCGCTCGTCCTTCACGGGTGTGACGGTCCGTTCCTGGAGGTACCGACTGCCGTCTCTGCGCGGACTCGTCAGCTCGCCGCGCCAGACACTTCCCGCGAGGATGGCCGCCCACATCTCCTTGTCCGACACAGCCGTCGCGGCATCGGCATCCGTGTGTGTCGGGTCCCAGAGGCGCATCCCCAGGCTCTCTTCGGCGCTGTAGCCGCTCAGCTTGGAGAACGCCGTGTTGCTCCATTCGACGACACCGTTCCGGTCGGTGATGACCATGGCGTTGGCCGCGGCGTTCAGCGCAGCGCTTTGCAAGTGGAGCGTCCCTTCCGCCTGGATTCGCGCGGTGATGTCCTGCACGGTGCCGGCCATGTAGGCCGGCTGACCCGCGGCGGCGGGGGCCACCTCACCGCGACCCAGCACATGGCGGGTGGTGCCGTCCGGCGGGTTGATCCGGAACGCGAGCTCGGCGGGCTGCTCGCCCGCCACGGCAGGCGCCGATCCAGGCCTGCATCGCGAGCCGGTCGTCGGGGTGGATCAGGCCGACCAGGTTCTCCACGGTCGGATCGAAGGTGTCCGGCGAGACACCGTAGACGCGATACGTCTCGTCCGACCACGTCATGGGGCCATCCAGGTCCCAGTACCAACTTCCGACCGAGCCGAGGCGCTGCGCTTCCGACAGCAGGAACTCTTTCGTACGCAAGTCGTCTTCCGCCCGCTTGCGTGCGGTGATGTCGGTCAAGGTGACGATGCAACCGAGGATCTGCGCCGTCCTGGAAGAGAGGACCCGCGTTCACCAGAAACGCGAGCTCCCGTCCATCCTGATCCAAGGTGACATCCACGTCGCGCAGCGTCTCCCCGCGCAGGACGGAGTCGACGCTGAATGGTCGGGCGGCGTCGGGTCTGCAGGGGGAACGCTTCGGCAAAGGGCAACCGACATCGGGCTGCCGTCGCAGAACGCCTGGGCTGTCTTGCTGGCGCGCATGACCCGACCCTCGACGTCGCAGACCACGATGGCATCGGCGGCCTGCTCGAGGATGGATCGGGCCAACTGTTCCGCCGCGGCGACGTGCTCGTGGTGTCGCTGCGCCGTCAGGTCCGTGAGCACGAGGCAGCTCACCGTCTCGGCTCCGTCCAGGCGCAAGCGGGAAGCCGACAGGTACACGGGCATCGCGGTGCCCCCAGCGGTCACCAGGGCGATCTCCCTGCGGGCGGTCTCCGGTGTGCGCTCTGAGCGAGGATCTCGGCAAGGGCCGGGTGGTCCGCGGGCGGTAGCCAGCTATGCGAGCGCGCTGCCCGATCACCTGCTCGAGCGGCCGTCCCAGCATCGTGGCGAGACGGTCGTTGCAGTAGAGGATGACGCCGTCCGCCGAGAGCGTCGCCGCGCCCTCGCCCATCGTCTCGACGAGCTGACGATAGGCCCGGTCGGCTCCGGTCAGGGTGAAGAACTGTTGGCCGTGCTCGCCAGTGACCAGCACGGCGTCCACGTCGCCGCTGCGGATGGCGCGCAGGTCCTCCTCGGCGTCGGCCAGCCGGGCGCGGAGGCGTGCTCATTTCCGTGTCGAGCGCGGGTCCGGAAGGATGCTTCTCATGACGCGACGACTCCCATCATGACTTTGGGTCTGCAACTCCAACGCGATCAGGACTTTCTCGAGATTGGACAGGTCGCCGACCATCCGGCGCAGGGGCTCCGGAAGCTTCCTGACCAGCGTCGGCAGCGCGACGATCTGCTCCGCCGCGGCGAGCTCCGGGTGCTGGTAGAGGTCGATCACCTGGAGGTCGTAGCGCCCCTTCAACCGCCCTTCGCAGATCTCCTTGATGTTGGCGATGGCGCGCCTGGACCGCGGGGTCATGCCCGCCACGTACAGGCGCAAGATCGTACTCGGGCACCTTCGCGGACTTGGCACGCTTTGGTTTGGCCGAGGCGGATTTGGACTTGGCCTTCATGCCGATCCCCGCGGGCGCTTGCCACGCCTTTCCGGCGGCCCCCTTGTCGGATTGCCGCTCGCGGGCCATGCGAACCCGGTCACCGGCCAACACTCCGGCACGCGTCTGGGCTTGACCAATCGTTCTTGCCGCCTCCGCTTCCTCGATCTCGTACTCCGCCCGCAGCACGGCGATTTGCGCCTCCATGGATTGGCGCTTGCGTTCCAGGTTGTGCATCTTGCTCTGCGTCTCCTCTCCGTGCAGCAGAGTCTGCGCCTTCTCCTGCGCCTCCAGCGCTCCGCGCGCGCTTCCGGTGAGCAGCACGCCCGAAGGCCCGGCATACACGTCCCGCAGCTCCACTCCGTGGTCGGTCAACAGGAACTCGCGGACCTGGTTCGAGTGCTTCATCCCGCGCGACTTCACGAGGTGCAGTACCCGGTTGCGCTCCGCGCCGTTGTGGACGTCTCGCAAGAGCAGCCAGGTGTCCATCAACGCCGAGATGGCCACCTCGGTGCTCTCCAACCTCGCGTCACCACTGGTGAGACTCGTGATCAACGCGGTGACGCGCTGCATTTTGAAGAAGTCGATGAGTCGCGTCATCATCGCCTTGACGTCCGCCTCGCTGCCGAGGGTGACGAAGGCCGATGCCGGGTCGATGATGACGACGCTTGGCTTGAACTCCTTCACCAACTTGTGGATGGTGACGAGCTGCATCTCCAGGCCCCAGATCGTGGACCGTTCCGCGTGGATGCGCAGCAGGTCGCGCCGCACCGCCGGCGCCAGGTCCACGCCGATGGAGCGCATGTTGCGGATGATCTGGCTCGACGATTCGTAGAAGGCGAGCCATAGGCAGCGCTCGCCCCGCTCAGCGGCTGCCGCCGCGAAATGCGCGGCCAGGCTTGTCTTTCCCGAGCCCGCGGTGCCGGACACCAGAACGGTGCTGCCCTGATAGTAGCCCTTGCCCCCCATCATCGCGTCCAAGCGCGGCACTCCCGAGGAGATGCGGTCGACTCCCGCTTTCTGATCCAGCCCCGCCGTGGCAGTCGGCAGGATCGAGATGCCGCCCTCGTCGATCAGGAACGGATGCTCGTTCGTGCCGTGCGTCGACCCCGGTACTTGACGATTCGAAGGCGCCGCGTCGCCATCTGGCCCTCCACCCGGTGAGGCGAGAACGATCACACAGTCGGCGACGTATTCCTCCAGTCCGTGGCGGGTGAGGGCGGCTTCGCCGCTTTCGGCCGTGATGATCGCTGTGATGCCCCGGGCCTTCAGCCAGCGAAACAGGCGTTGCAGCTCGCTGCGGAGGAGGGCCGCGTTGGACAACCCGGAGAACAGCGTCTCCAGCGTGTCGAGCACCACGCGCTTGGCGCCGATGCGGTCGATGGCGTGTCCCAGCCGGATGAAGAGCCCTTCCAGGTCGTAGTCGCCGGTCTGGGCCAGCTCGCTGCGCTCGACCCGGACGAATTCGACCACCAGCTTCTTCTTCTTGATCAACGTGGGGAGGTCGTGTCCGAGAGAGGCGAAGTTCGTTGCCAGCTCCGCGTCGTTCTCCTCGAACGCCATGAAGACACCCGGCTCGCCGAAGTCCACGGCGCCGCGCACCAGAAATTCCATCGCCATGAGCGTCTTGCCGCAGCCGGTGCCGCCGCACACAAGGGTCGGCCGTCCCCGGGGCAGACCACCGCCGGTGAGAGCGTCCAGTCCCTGGATGCCGGTGGGCGCCTTGCTCAGCACCGGGATGCGGCGTGGCGTCTTCGGTGCGCGTGCCGTGGCTCGCTTCGGCATGTCCCCCACGTGGCGACGCTCGCATATCCGCCAGAGCGTCATGTAGGCGGCCCGCATCGACGCGAGACCGTGGACGGATACTCGAAGGGTAGCAGGTTCCGGCGCGCGCGGAGTCCGGACGAACGCCGTCTCGGCATTGCGCTGGGTCAATGTCCTGGCAGCTGCCGAAAGATAATCAGACTCCGCGGCGGCGGCGTGTCGAGCGCTTCCGCGGTGTTTCGAGCGGGTCGCCGGCGCCGACGCGCACCCGTTGCGCGACTAGCGTTCGCCGCGGGGCGCTGCGCGCTCAGAAGGTCGCCGCCACGGCGCCGCGGAAGTAGGGGCCCCCGAGGCGGAGCGTCCCGAGATCGAGGCTCGCCGTGCGGACCGGTGCGCCGGAGTCCGCGTCCGGTGCCATGGAGAGCTGCTGCGACTGTGTCCAGGCGTAGCCGCCGTCGGCAACGACCCAGAAGCGCAGCTCCGTGGCCTTGCTCCGGAGATCGGCAAACGCGAATGCGACGCCTGCGTCCAGGTCGAAGGCGACTCGCCACGCTCGCGAGTGCAAGCCGACGCCGCTCGTGCCCTCGTCGAGCGACACGATCGTGCGCACCGCGCCGACCGCCGGACGTGCGAACAGATACAGCTGGGGGAAGAACAGCCAGCGGACCTCCGGTGCGGCGAGCACACGATACGTCTCGAGGGAGGTCGGCGCGCCGCGCGCGCTCGCCTTCGCGGCGCCGGCGTCGAACGTCGCGCCGGCGGCGAACGACAAGTGGCCGCGGCTGAAGAGGCTGCGCGAGCCACCGAGGGAGAACTGCGTGAGCGCGTTGTCGGTGGCGAACGGATCGTAGCCGCTGCCGGTGACAAAGGTGTTGCGCGCGCCCATCCACGCTTGCCAGCGCGGCGGCCCCGCCGGAGGTAGCGGCTTCTCCGGCTCCTGGTCGACGGGCGGCGCTTCAGCCGCGCGCGGGGCCCATTGGGGCTGCCAGCCGTATGGGGACATTGGCGCGGGCGGCGCCGGAGCTGGGACTGGGGTCGCGGTCGGGGCCGCGGGAGGCTCCGTCTCCGGCGCGGGCTCGGGCGGGGGCGCGGGCGATGCCGCCGTGTCCGTGGCGTCGGGCTTGGGCGATTCCGGGTCCGGCGCCGCGTGGGCGCGCGACGGCGCGAGCGCTGCGAGCGCGAGCGCGAGCGCCGGAGCGAGTCGTGCCTTCATTGGATCCCCTCCGAGCAAGAGGCCGTCGTAGAAGCGGGACTGCGCGGTGTCCGGCTCGAGCGCGTCGAGCACCGTAGCGCCGAGCGACACGCCGCCGCCGGTGCTGGAGATGTGAAGCGCGATCATGGCGCGACCGGCGTCTTCGCGTGCGACATCGAAGACCGCGGCCGTGTCGCGCTCCACCTCGACCGACGTCGGGTGCAGGTTCGAGAAGTCGATGCGCGCGATCTTCGGCGTCCCCGGCAAGAGCGCCCACGCGCGCTGGCCGTCGGGCGAGATGCTCAGCGTGTACCCGGACCCTTCCGTCAACATCGGGAAGGTCTGCCGTTTGTCGAGATCGAGCAGGTAGAACTCGCTGGCGGACGCGCTGCCGAGGATCTTCAGATGAGCAAAATCCGTACCCGGTACGCTCTGGACGCTGGAGACCGCGATACCGATGTCGTAGGGGTCGACGCTCTGGTACGGCCTGCCGCTGGTCTGCCCCAGCGACCAGAACGCGATGCCGGTGTTCGATTCGCTCCAAAGGAGTGCCACATCGCTGGCAGCCGGCTTGTTGGAGACGTCGGCGGTGATGCGCGTGATGTGGGAGTACGGCTTGTTGAAGTCGACGTTCTCCAGCACCGTCGTCTCCGGATCCACAAGCGTCGCGCCGGACTTGCTGGGAACCAGCGCCGCGAGGCGCAGCCCGCCGTCCGTTTCCACGAAAGCGATGGAGCTTGGCACGCCGCCGACGTCGGCGACGTTCACCGTGGGTTTGAACGCGAGGTCGGGCTCGTCCGGTCCGGGCGCCGCGAGATCGACGAGCATCACGTTGGAGTCGTTCGCCAACCGGATGGCGATGCGCGCGTCGGTCGCGCTCTGCGGGTCGCCGTCGTGATACGTCACCTCTGCCGGGGCGCCAGCCGCGCCCGACGGCCTCTTCGGCAAGATCAATGTCACCTCGTTGCGGGACAGATCCGACAGGTCGACGAGCGTGACATCCTGGTCGGTTTCAACGATCAGGAAGCGCCGCGGCGGGCCGTTCGGAACCTCCAGCGTCGAGGTGAACGTGAGGCGCTCCGGCCGGCCGCCGAAGCTGCGGATCGTCTTCGACACTGGCTTTGCATCCGGACTCGTGACGTCGACGAAGATGAGCTCGTTCGGGTTCACGACGATGCCGCCGGCGTCGTACACGACCACCCACTTGCCGTCGGGGTCGACGGCGAGGCCCTGCAGCGGATCGGTGAGGGTATAGCGCGCGCGTCGGGTCGGCTGCGTGTCACCGCCGATCACGGTGAGGCTCGGCTGCTCGTCGTCGGGGTTGCGTCGCGGCTGTACACCCTTGGACAGCACAAACAGCTGGCTCTCGTCCTGGGAGGCGGCGGTCGCGACGACGTTCTTGCCCACGCCGATGGGATGCGCGTGGAGCGAGCGGTCCGACGACGCCGTCAGCATCATCACGCGGTCGAGGCCCGGGTCGACGACGGCCACCGAGCCCGCGAGCCCGCGCGTCTCGAGCGGCAGTTCGGGCCGCGAGTCCCACGCGGAGGGGCGGCCGCCGCACGCGGAGAGCACCAGCGCCAGACCGAGAGCGATTCGTTTCGTCATCAATACACCACCTTCGCGCCCAGCTCGAAGCCCGTGAGCGTGCGTACGGAGCCGTTCGTGAAATCCACGAAGCTGATGCGCCCGTCCGGATGCTCCTGGGCGACGTAGCCCTTGCCTGCAGCCGCCACGATGCCCGTCGCGAGCGGCGGGCTCGCGAGCGGGACGAAATCCACCTGCAAGTTCGCGAGCCGGATCAGGTACACGCCGAACACCTTCGCAGCGTCGTCCCGAACGGTCACCAGCGCGTGCTCGCTGTTCGCCCCGGGCTGGATCGCCACGGCGTTCGGCGGGGCGTCCGTGCCGGTGATCTTGGGCGAGATGTGGTCCAGCGTTGGCACCACGCTGAACGCGCCCGCCTTGCTGCTGCCCGGCGCGGTGGTCTGCAGCACCACCGCGTGCAGCGCGTCCTCCGACGGGAACACCGCGGATACCGGCGCCTTCAATGCGACGGTCCGGCTGTCGAGGTAGGTCGACCCCGCGCGCAGATCGACGATCGACAAGTGGTCGTTCGCCGTGGCGTTCGTGTAGAGCAGCGCCACGCTCGCGCCAGGCGAGAGCGAGACGCTCCCGAACGTCTCGCCCGGGATCTGCTTCGTGTCGAAGGTCGACGGGTCGGTCGCGATGCCGGGTACCGGCAGCACGGCGATCTCCGATTTCTCGCGCACCACCGCGACCGCGCGCGAGCCGTCGTCCGACAGGTCGAGATCGGTGACGTTGCCGGAGAGAGTGACGTCCGTCCGGGTGCCGTCGTCGAGCGACACCAGCGACACCGCGGGGCTGGCGTCGTGGCGGACAAGCGCGTACGTGCCGTCCGGCGTGATCGTGACGTCGCGGGACGCGGGATCCTCCAGCGGGTCGTCGCTGACCTCCACCAGCCCGCTCACCTCCGGTCCAGCGCCGTCGAGAGCGATGACGCTGACGCCGGGCTCGGTCACCGCGAAGGCGCGCTGCTCGTCCGCGGCGAAGGCGAGGCGCGTCGGGCGATAGCCGACGCTGAGGATCGTGGAGCTTTCCTTGCCCGGCGTGAGCCGGAGCACGGTGACATCCTGGAAGCCGTCGGTCGGATCAGGGTTGGCGATCGCCGAAGCGTCCGTCCAGGCGATGGCCCAGCTGCCTTGCGGGCTGACGAGCCAGCGGTTGGCGCCGGCGTGGGTCGGCAGGGTCTGCTTCTTTATCGAACCGTCCGCCTGCACGCGCAAGAGCGTCGCGTCGTGGCTCTTCACGTTGAGCACGATCGCCGCGTTGTCGTCGGGCTTGGACGGGTTCGGGACCGCCGCCACCCAGGTCGGACCGAAGCCGGCGTCCGCCAGCTTGATGTCGAACGTCGTGGCGTCGATGAGCGCGACGCGTCCGCTGTCCGGGTTGGCCGTCCATACGTATTTTCCGGTCGCCACCGGCGCCTGGAACGAGCTCTCCAGCTCCTTTTCCGGCGGCGGGGCGACATCCGCGGCGGCGTCGAAGCCGAAACCGCCGCTGCCACCGGTGCCCGCACCGGCGTCCACGCCGGGGAAGGGCGAACCGCCCGGCGCTCCACCCCCGCCGCTGTCGCTGGAGCCGCAGTGTGCGAGCGCGAGCAGCGCCGCTGCGCCGAACAAGGCCGACATGAAGCGCATCGTCGTCATTGGCTCCCGTCCACGACTTTCGCGCCGAGCTCGAAGCCGGTGAGCGTGCGCGCGCTGCCGCTCTGCAACGTGATGAACGTGACGCGCCCTTCCGGGTGCTCCTGCGCGACGTAGCCCTCGCCAGAAGCCGGCACGAGCCCCGTGGCGAGCGGCGGGCTCGCGAGGGGATAGGCGTCCACCTGGAGCTCCGGCATGCGCGCGAGATACGTCACGAAGATCTTCTTCGCGTCGTCGCGCACGGTGACCAGGGCGCGAGTGCTCGGTGCCGGCGCGATCGCCACCGCGACCGGTGGCGCATCCGTGCCCAGGATCTTCGGCGGTAGATCCGCCGCGACGGGTACCAGGCTGAAGGCGCCCGCCTTGTTGCTACCGGCGCCGGGCGTGAGCAGCGCGATCGCGTGAGCGCCGTCCGGCGTGGGGAAGACGGCCTTCACCGGCGCCTTGAGCGCCACCGTACGATGCTCGAGGTAGTGGCTGCCCGCCGCGGTCGTCAGCAGCGTCAGGTGATCGTTGGCGTAGGCGTTGGTGTAGAGCAGCGCGACGCCGCCTTCTTGCGACACGGACACGCTGCCGACGATCTCGTGATCGATCGTGACCGCGTCGAACACGTCGGGCGCGGTGAAGATCCCGGGGATCGGCAGCAGGAAGACGTCCGAGCTGGTCGGCGGTGACGGCGGTGGCGGAGGCGCGGCCTCGGGGCTTCCGCCGTCGCTCGCGCCCGCGGTGCCGGCGTCGGTTCCCGGCGCGCCCGCGGTGCCGGCGTCGCTTCCCGCCGTTCCCGTCGCGCCTGCGGTGCCGGCGTCGGTTCCCGGCGCGCCGGCAGCGCCCGCGGCGCCGGCGGCGGTCCCCGCGGACCCAGCGCTGGCCTCGGTCGCGGCGGCGCCCGCGTCGGATCCCGCCGCACCGGCGCTGCCCGCCGCGCCGTCGCTCGTCGCGGCGTCGCTGCCCGCGTCTCCGCCTTGAACGACTCCAGGCTCGCGCACCACCGCGATCGCCCGCGACCCGTCGTCGGACAGATCCAGATCCGTCACCGCGCCGGAGAGCTTCACGGTGACGATGGTGCCGTCGGATAGCGAGACGATGCCGACCTCCGGGCTGCCGTCGCGGCGTACCAGCGCGTATTTCCCGTCCGGCGTCACCGTGACGTCGCGCGACGCGGGATTGTCGAGCGGGTCGTCGGTGACGGGCACGTCCATCACCACGCTTGGGCCGGCGGGATCCGTGAGCGCGATCACGGTGATGCCGGGCTCTGCAACCACGAAAGCCTGGCTGGCGTCGTCGGAGATGAACACGCGCGTCGGCCGGTAACCGACGCTGAGCCGCGTGGCGACGGGCGGCGACGCCCCGACGTCCACGACGGTCACGTCCTGGAAACCTTGCGTGGTATCCGCGTTCGGTACCTGCGTCGCGTCCGTCCACGCGATGGCGAAGCGCGCGGTCTTCGAGATGGCGAGGCTGTTGGCGTCCTGGTGCACGGGAACGCTGGCCGTGGTGATGTGTCCCTTCGAGTCCGCGGACAGGATCGTCGCGTCATGGCTCTTGACGTCGATCACGATGGCGCGCGCGGTGTCGGGGTGCGCCGGATCGTCGAGCGCCGCGAGATAGGTGGGGCCGTTGCCGGCCGCCTGCGTGTGGACGGCCAGTGTCGTGGAGTCGATCAGCGCTACGCGACCGCTCGACGGGTTCGTCGCCCAGACGTACTTGCCGGTGGCGACGGGCGACCGGAACGAGCTCTCCGCCTCCTGCTCCGGCGGCAGGCCGCCGCTTCCGCCCGATCCCGACGAGCCCCCTCCGCCGCAGCCCGGTCCAATGCACGCGCCGCCGTCCTGGGGCCCGGAAGCTGCCCGCGCTCGCGTCTCCGCCGGAGGCCGCGCAGCGCACGAGCGCGAACAGCGCCGTGACACCGACCAAAGCCAAGGAACGAAGCCGCGCGCCACCCATCGCGGAGCGGGTCGATGCAAACACCAGGCCGTGGAAGAAAGACCCGTGTTCGCGCGTATCATCGTGTTTGTGCCGGCACACTCCATGACATCGGTGTCAGTCGTCGACGCGTGCGCGTGACGCCCTTCCCGGCGCAGCTCCGAAGCGGGCGCCCTTCCGAGCATATCGTAGAGGCACGCGCGGGCGCGCGGTTCCGCGCCGGCCCGGCATCCTGCTAGAAAGACGGGATGAGCCCGGGAGCGGCGAGCGCGCGCGTCTTCGTTACCGGAGCAACCGGCTTCATCGGCACGCACCTGTGTCGGCGCCTCGTCGCGCGTGGAGACCGGGTCATCGCGCTCGTTCGAAATCCGGCCAAGGCGTGCCGACTTCCGGCCGGAGTCGAGCACTTTGCTGGCGACCTCGCGACGTTCGCGGATCCCGGGTGCGTGTTGCCCGCATGCGACGTCGTCGTCCACCTCGCCGGCGTTGTCGCCGCCGACACGCCCGCGGAGTACGACACGGCCAATCACGTCGCCGTGAAACACCTCGTCGAGTGCATCGGGCGCCAGTCATGGACGCCGCGGCGCTTGCTGCTCGCGTCGTCGCTCGCTGCGGCCGGGCCGTCCGCGGTCGGGCGCCCGTGGACGGAGGCGGACGCGACCGCCCCAATCGAGGCATACGGCGCGGCGAAAGCCAAGGCGGAGCGCGTGGTCGCCTCGGCACCGTTCCCGACCACGTCGTTCCGGCCGCCGATCGTCCTCGGACCGGGAGACGAGGCCTCGCTCACGCTGTTCAAGGCTGCGCGGGCCCGGGTCGGATTCCGCGTCGCGGGGAAGCCGCAGCAGCTCTCGTTCATCGACGTCCGCGATCTGGTCGATGCGATCCTGCTCATGCTCGACGACGTGCGCCCGGGCTCTTTCGTCTACTTCGCGAGCTACCCGCGGATGATCGACGTGTGCGAGCTGTGGCGGGAGCTTGCCACGGCCGTCGGGCGCCGCGTCTTCGTGGTCCCGGTGCCGCGCCGGCTGCTGTACGTCGCCATGCTCGTCGCCACGCGCTTCGCGCGGCTGCTGCGCCTCGGAAACCAGCTTGACGCGAAGCAATACCAGCAGATGGTCGCCCCCGCGTTCGTGTGCTCGAGCGAGGCACTACGCCGTGACCTCGGCTTTTCGCCGACTCGCGATCTCCCCGAGACGCTCTCGAACGCGGTGCAGGGCTACCGGGACGCCGGCTTGTTGTGACCGCGCTCGGCGTCGCGCCGCGCGGCGCACGCGCAAGGCACGCGACGCGGCGTGCAGTCAGGGCAGCGCCATACCCTGGCGCGCGTTGGGGTTGTCCGGTGAGACGGCCAGCACGGCCGCGAAGATCACCTTGGCGTCGCGCCCGCGTCCCATGCGCGCCAGCGCCCAGCCGAGCCCGGTCTGGTGATCGAGGTCGGCCGGGTAGTCCGCGACCAGCCCGCGGTAGATCGTGGCGGAGTCCGGGTAGTTTCCGCGCGAGTAGTAGGCGTGGGCGAGCCGCGCCCGCGCCACGGCGTTCTTCGGATCGAGCTTGAGCACGTCGCGGCAGGCGAGCTCGAGCTCGCGCCACTTGTGCTGCGCGAGCAGCGGCAGCGTCAGCCCGAGCTTCGGCTCGATCGCCTGCGGCTTGTCGGCGACGGCCTTGCGGTACGCGCGCTCGGAATCGGCGTAGCGCCCTGCCAGGTACTCGAGCCACGCGCTGCGCGCGTCGACGAAGTACGACGCGCCGGCGCGCGCGCTGACCTTCTTCATCGTGTCGGCGGCTTGCGCGGACTTGCCCTGCGCCTCGAGCCGGTACGACTGGCGGTACAGGTCGGCCACGTCCGCCGCCGTGTCGGAGCGCGCAAGCGCCGGTGCCAGGACCACCAGTGCGAGCCCGGTGGCAGCGGCGAGTCGGGACAGGTTCATCGTCGTTCTCCTTTCAGAAGCGTGGGGACCAGCCGAGCCCGGCGGCGAAGCTGGTGTAGGTGCCGTCGTCGCCCTGCGCGGAGAGCTTCTCCAGCTCGCTCGACAAGCCGAGCGACCAGTGCGGGGTGATGGCGAAGAGCAGCGCGGCGGAGCCGCCGAGCGGCAGATCCTGGTCGAGCGTGAGCACCAGCGGGACTGCGGGAGAGACCGGCCAGCGCTGGGTGCCGGCGTGCCCCGAGACGTAGAGCTGGAACGGCCGCGTCGCGAGCGTGACGCCAGCTTCGATGCTCGCGGGGTCGCCCTGCTCGTCGATGGTGAAGCGCGGTCCGGCCCAGAGCGCCAGCCAGTCGACGGGCCACACGAACGCGTGCGGCGCGACCTGCGCGTTCCAGCCCCGCTGGCGTCGCAGCGTCGCCTCGACCGCGTCGATGCCGAAACGGCGTCCGAGCCGGAGCTGGGCAGCCTGTCCGGGCACCGCGCGTTCGTCGCTCGGCAAGATCGCCATGCCCAGCACATCGAGCCACGCGTCCGCGCCGCCGAAGCCGAAACCCAGGTAGGCGTCCTGCTCGTGCCACAGCGTCTCGCCGCTCGTCGACGCGGCGTTCGCGCCCTGGCCGCCGTTGCCACCCATGCCGCCCATGCCCGAGCCCGGCCCGGCGCGCGGCCGGCGCGCCGGCGCGCCGAGCGCCGCGCTCGTCGCGCCGTTCGTCGTGCGCCGCAGGTCGAGCCAGCTCACGCGATAGGCGGCGCGCAGCCGGAAGTGATCGGACAGCTGAAGCGGCAGCAGCGCGAAGACCGAGAGGCCGTCGCCCTGGGTCGTCCCGATCCGCTCACCGACGTAGCCGACCCACAGCTCCGGGTCGATGCGCTGCGCCCGCGCCAGATCGAGCCCCTTCCGCGCATCGTCCTGTGCCGGATCGAGGGCCAGCGCGGCGCGCCAGTGCCCGCGCGCCGCGCCGCGGTCGCCGTCTTCGAGCTCGTCGTAGCCTTCCAGCGTGAGCGCGGAGGCGAGCCCCTGCGTCGCTTCGGGTCCCGCGCCGGGCAGCGTGCGCGCGTGGCGGTACTCGCGCGCGGCGCGCGCGCCGTCGCCGAGCTTCAGGCTGAGCCACCCGAGCCGCACGCTCACCTCGTAGCCCGCCGGCTCGCGTCCCCACGCCCGCACCAGGAGCGCGCGCGCCTCGCGCAGGTGGCCCGTCCGCTCCAGCTCGACCGAGCAATCCCAGGCGCCGGCGCGCAGGTCGTAGGTGTATGGGTCGGCGCGAGCGCGCGGCGGAGCCGCGGCTGCCGCCGGGGCGAGCAGCACGAGCGCGAGCGCGGCGCGGGCAATCACGCGGCCTGCTCCTGGTCCGGCTCGAACGCGCGGATCTCCACGCTCTGGCTCGTGCCGTCACGGCGCACCTCGATGCGGTGCGCGCCTCCACCGAGCGACAGCTCCGCGCGGCTGGCGAAGCGCGGGCTCTCGCCGACGACCTCGAGCGCGCCCGCGCGTCGCCGCGACGCGTAGCGCACGAGCGTGCCGCCCGCCTCCGGCGCCACCAGCGCGACCAGATCCGCCGCCGCGCGCAGCAGCCCCGGCAGCAGCAGCCGCCGCGGCAGGTTCTCGGTCCACGACAGCCGCTCGGCCTGATCGAACGGCACGCGCGACAGGGCGTACAGCACGAAGTGCAGCAGCGAGCGCGGATCGCCCTCGAAGTCGATCACCACGAAGCCGCCGTCGTACACGTCGATGAACAGCCGCGCGCGATCGCTCTCGAGGAAGCGCCGCCCGAGCAGGTCGACCTCGACCCGCGCGCGCTCGCGCCGTCCGCTGCCGCTCTCGACGAGCTCCCACGTCGTACCAGGGTCGAACGACAGCGCGCGCGCCAGCGCCTCGTCACGCATCACCGGCCGCACGACGTCGTTTTCGCCCGGCGTGACGCGGCTCGACAGCGTGTAGCCGTCGTCGGAGTGCGTGACCACGTCGCCGAAGTCGGCGGGCAGGGTCGGGCTGCCCAGCATGGGCGCGCGCTGCACCTGGAAGTGCAGGTGCGGTACCGGCGAGCGCCCCGAGCTGCCCGAGCGCGCGAGCTCGGTGCCGGCGCTGACCAGCTCGCCCTGCTTGACGCGGATACTGCCGGGCTTGAGGTGCGCGTACACCGAGTGCAGCGCCAGGCCGTGCGCGACGACGACGGCGTTGCCCCAGTTGTCGCGCGTGTTGACCTCGCCGGGGCGGTTGTCGGCGATGCCGTCGACCACCTTGACCACGGTGCCCTCGCCCGCCGCGACCACCGGCAGGCCGTAGCAGTGGTAGTCGCCGAGTGCGCTGCCCTCGTTCCGGTGCTTCTGGCCGTCGGGGCCGAGGATCTCGAAGTCGAGCGCGTGGCGCCACGGCCCCTTGTGCGTGTAGCGACCGTCGTAGGCCTGCGTCACCGTCCACTCGCCGCGGAAGGGCAAGCGGAAGGGCAGCCACGCGACGTTGCCGAAGCGCCTGCACGCGTCCCAGGTGCTTCGCCAGCGCTTCCTCGGGCCGGTCGGCGGGCACCGCCGAGCGCGGCCGGCGATCGGTCTCGCGGCGCCGCGCGGCCGTCAGGAGCAGGTGCGTGGTGACGACGAAGGGCAGGGACAGCACCGGCAGGTACGCGATCGACGCCGCTGGCGACAGCGCGTACGCGAGCACCGTCGCCACGGCGGCCGCCCCCGCGCCGAGCGCGATCGACGACAGCTGCGGCACGAACCAGATCCCGCCCACGGCCATCGCCGCCAGGATGCCGTTGAACGACGCCACCACGTCCACCAGCGACCACGGCATGTCCGCGCGCAGCCAGTGCCGCATCAGCGCCGCAACCAGCCCGCCAACGACCGCGAGCAGTAGCGCGATGCGGCTGTACAGCGCGATCGCCGCGATCACCAGGATGCCCGCCACCTCGCCGTGCAGGAACAGCAGCGACGCCGGAATGTCGAGCCACGAGCTGTCGAGCAACCCGTGAGGCAACGCCGACAGCGGCGTCACCAGCGACTCCGCGGCGACCGCGGGCAGGCTGTGCGCCGCCAGGTGCACGGTCCAGGCTGCCGCGATGAACGGCAGCGAGTGCGTCGGCAGCGCCACCGGCGCGAACACCGCCTCGAACGAGGCCATGAACAGCACGGCCAGCACCGCCGCCATCACCACGTGGGCGACGGCCGGGCCGCCCGCGGGCGCGAACACGCCCACGGCCAGCGTCGCCAGCACCGCCGTGCAGGCGTAGCCGCCCTGGCGCACCGCCGTCCGCCCCAGCCCGAACAGCAGCACCACCACGTCGGCGATGGCGACCGCCCCGAGCGTGGCCAGCGCCAACCGGGGGAAGCTGGCGATGGCCAGCAGCACCAGCAAGCCCGCGCGCAGATCGGTCGCGAACACGATCTGCGCGTACGGCCGGAGCAGCGCGTCGAGCGCGCTCCGGAGCGGGCTGGCGGTCAGCGCGAGAGCCACTCCGGCATCGCCTCCAGGTCGAGCAGCGTGTCGAGCGTCTCGGCGCGCCGGATCAGCCCGTGCCTGCCGTCGGCCGACACCATCGCGACCGCCGGCCGCGTGGTGATGAACTGCATCCACTGCGTCACGTTGTAGGCGCCGACGTGATCGATCACGACGCGATCGCCGGCGCGCACCGGCGGGAACATCGCCGTGTCGCGCACCACGTCGATGTTCATGCACAGCGGCCCGTACAGCACCGTGGGCTCGGGGATGCCGCGCGCGTCCTGGGCGGGGTGGACGGTGTGGCGGTACCACCACGCCGTGGGCAGGATGTTGACGCCCGCGTCGAGGATCACCGCGCGCCGCCCGTCGCTGAGCCGCTTGTTGCCAACTACCGTCGAGAGCAGCACGCCGGCGTCGTCGACCAGGGCGCGCCCCGTCTCGAGTACGATGCGCGGCGCGCGCCGCCCTTCCAGCCCCTCCTCGATGCCCGCTGCGATCTTCTCGACGTACTGGCCGAACGACGGCGTGATCTCCTCGCCCGGCAGGTACTGCGCGTGCAGCGTGTTGTGCGACGCGAAGCCGCCGCCGAGATCGATCGTCTCGATGCGCACGCCGTGCTCGCTGTCGAGCTCGCGGGCGAAGGCGGCGAGCGCGCGCGCCTCCAGCCGGTACGCGTCCGCGTCGAGGATGAAGGTGCCGATGTGGCAGTGCAGCGTGTCGAGCTCGAGCCGCCCGCCGCGCAGGATGCGCTCGACCGCGCCCAGCGCCGAGCCGTTCTCCAGGTTGAAGCCGAAGCGATCCCACTGCGGCACCGGCAGCTCGGACAGGTTGACGCGGATGCCGACCTTCGGCCGCACGCCGAGCTCCTCCGCCACGCTCTCGCACAGCGCCAGCTCGTCGAGGTGATCGATGTGCACGTGCACGCCCTCGCGGAACGCCGCCTGGAGCTCGGCGCGCAGCTTGCCCGGTCCGTTGAACAGGATCTGCGGGCCCGGCACGCCGGCACGCCGCGCCTTGTCGAGCTCCATACCCGAGACGACCTCCGCCAGCGCACCTTCCTGGTGGAAGACGGAGCAGACCGCGCCCAGGTAGTTGGTCTTGTACGACCAGGCGATGGAGAACTCGCTGAAGCGCCGCGCCAGCTCGTCCTTGAGCTCGCGGAAGCGCTTGCGCAGCGTCTTCTCGGAGAACACGAACAGCGGCGAGCCGTACGCTTCGAGCAGGGCGGCGACGGGCACGCCGTCGACTTCCGTGACGGGGCGGATGGTGGTCAGCGCGCCGAACTTGTTGTGGCGCCCGAGCGCGTGACGCACGATGACGGGGCGCTCGTAGCGGGGCTTCACGGCTTCCATGTCGGCTCCTGCCCGGGCTGGAAGAACCCGCTCGAGCTCAGCTGGCTGTAGGTCGAGAGATCGCTCACCTGGTCGAGCGAGATGCGGACGAACTGCACGCCCACGCGATAGGGCGGCAGCGGATGAGGGACGTCCTTTCCGAGCGCACACAGCGCGCAGGCGTAGGGCAGGTTCTGGCCGGCACCCGCGGCGAGGTAGATCCAGGCCGGGAAGCGCGGGTTGACCTCGGCGACGTACAGCCGGCCGGTGTCCGCTTCCTTCAGGAACTCGACCTCCAGTCCGCCGCGCCAGCCGAGGGCCTTGACCACGTTGCGGCTCAGCGACAGGAGCTCCGGGTCGCCAACGGTGACGCCCGCCCAGCCCTTGCCCTTGTCGGTGAGCATCATCTTGCGCATCGCCACCGCGCCGAGCAGCGCGCCCTGGCCGTCGCCGAGCCCGGCGACGTTGTACTCCTCGCCGCGGATGAAGCGCTGCACCACCACCGGCAGCCCCCAGCTCGCCACGAAGTGGTGGAAGGCGGCGACGGCGTCGACCTCGCTGTAGGCGATGCTCGCGCCGTAGTACACGCCCTTGATCACCAGCGGCAGCCCGAAGCGCGCGATCAGCCGCGGCAGGTGCTCGACGCCCACGATCGCCTCCGACTCGGGCACGGGAAAGCCCGAGCGCTGGCCGAGCCGGAAGAGCTGCGCCTTGCTGACCGCCTCGATCGACTCGAGCCGCGGCGCGAAGGTGCGGATGCCGTAGCGGCGGAGCTCGCCCTCGATCTGCGCGACCGCCCTGAGCTCCGAGTCGAGCGTGGGCAGCAGCACGTCCATGCCGAACGCCTGCTGCACGCGCAGGAGTTGGGCCAGCATCGCCTCGCGCCCCGCCGAGGGGTAGGGCATGACCGAGCCGCCGTCGAGCAGTCCGCGCGCGTAGAAGCCGGGGTCGAGCGCGTCGTAGCCGAGACCGATGACGCGGCCGGAGAAGCCCGGCTCCTCGCGCAGACAGCGCGCCACCGCCACGCCGGGCGCGGGGTTGTCGGTGGCGTTCATGCCGGTGACGGCGACCGTGGCGTCGAGCGCTTCCACGCCCTAGCCCACCAGCTGGTATTCGCGCAGCCGCGCGAGGAAGTCCTCGATGTCGCGCTCGATGTCGTCACCCGCGTCGGTGTCGAACGCCGTACGCACCTCGGCGGCGGCTTCGCCCGGGCCCTTGCCCTCCTTGAGCGCGCCGAGAATGGCGAGCCCGGTGGCGTTGATCGAGAAGCTGTGCCCGGTCAGCGGATCGAACGCGAAGCCCGAGTCGCTGATCGCGAGCTGTTCGAGACGCGAGGTATCGAGTGGCATCGCAGGGGAGCGCCCGTCGGCCGGTGGCGGGCGCTCCGGGCCGTTCCTTCAAGGAACGTGCCGCGCCGCGATCCGGAACAAGCGCGCGATCCGGCTCCCGCGGGGCGCTACTCCGCGCAGAAGCTGCGCCCGGGTGATCGCGTGGCGCACGGCTGACTACACTCCGGGCCTTGGGAGACCGCGGAAGCGACGGAGCCGCCCGCCGAGCGTCCCCTCCCCGTCCCGGATCGGCTGCTCCTGGTTGCCGGTCCGGCGCGGAACCGCTCGCCGGCGCGCGGCGGGTCCCACAGCACCTGCGCGCAGCGCCTGCCGCGATTATTCCATATGGAATCACTCGCACCGCTCCACCCTCCCGAGTCCGCCGTGAGCTCGGGCAAGGCGATCCGCACCGGAGACAGCACGCGCGCTTGTGGGAGGAGCACGTCCAGTCGTCGCATGGGCGGCGCTTGCCGAGCCGCGCGCGTGCCGGGTCGCAGCCGCATGCCGAGCGCTACGCAGCCGGTCACTGCGACAAGCCGAGCCGCCAGCCAGCCAGTCCAGAGCGCCATGCTTTCGCGGGCTTGGCACGGAAGAGGCGGCGCCACCGGCGCCCGGCATGCAAGCGCCTTCGCACACTGTTAGGCTTCCCCCATGCACAGGGCTTGGTTGTTTCTTGGTTTGAGTGCGTTCGCGGTGGCTTGCGGCAGCGACAGCAGCTCGCCGGGCGGCGGATCGAAGTGCACCGCCGGCGCGTCGGTCGCGTGCGTGGGCCCCGGCGGCTGTGCCGGCGGCCAGGTGTGCAAGGCCGACGGCACCTACGACACGTGCATCTGCGGCGGCGGAAACGACGCTTCGACGGACGGATCCGGAAACGACGGCGGCAACGACTCCTCGACCAACGACTCTTCGACCAACGACGGCTCGAACAACGACGCGGCCACGGACGGATCGAACAACGACGCGACCACGGACGGCGCGACCGACGGCTCGAACGACGGCGGTCCGGCGTGCAACCCCATCACCCAGTCGCCCTGCCCGACCGGCCAGCGCTGTACGGCGGTGGACACGGGCACGTCCACGGACCTCGGTTGCGTCGCCGACGGGACGGTGGACGTGAACGGCTCGTGTACGCAAGGCGCCGTGGGCGCGACCACGGGCTTCGACAACTGCAAGCGCGGTCTGATCTGCGTGAGCGGCAAGTGCACGGGCATCTGCGATCCGCAAGCGTCCACGCCGTGCGGCTCCGGCGAGGCCTGCGATCCGCTTTCCTCGCTGAATGGGGCTGGGGTCTGCAGGCTGACGTGCAATCCACTGACGCAGGTGAGCTCCGACGGCAAGGCGGCGTGCGGCAGCCCGGATCCGGGTTCGCCGACCCTCGGCTGCTACATGCTCCCCGACGGCACGCCGTCGTGTGAGCAGGTCGTCAACCCGACGTACACGTCGGATTATCCCGTCACCGGCGGCGCGTACACCAACAGCTGTGCACCGGGGTACGTGCCGCTCCTGTTCGCGTCGAGCACCGACAAGACGCCGATCTGTGTCGCGTACTGCGAGCCCGGCCCGACCAACAGCACGAGCACGGCCAACGCGACCGGGCTCGTCGGCAGCGGCCACACGTGCCCGGACGCTGGCGCCGGCGGGACGCACGAGTGCCGCTACTGGCACATGTTCGAATCCAATCCCTCGCAGTACAGCAACACGCTCGGGTTCTGTTACGACTACACGAAGTACACGTACGACCCGAACAACACCGGCACCCCCGACACCGTGCAGCCGAGCTGCACCGCGCTGTCGCCGACCGAGGACGCTGACAGCAACGGCGTCCTCGACGTCGTCCAGTGGGGCTGCGCGCCGCAACCCTGAGGCGTCCTTGGGGCTTGCTGCCGGTTCGGCGCGGTATCGGGGTTCCGCGCCGCACCGGCATCCCTGACAACCGGCATGCGCACAGGACGGATCAACGTCCGCGCGATGTCGGGCGTACGGCTCTCCGCGCGCACGCAGGCGCCGCCGGCTGCGCGTTCAGCGCGCGTCGAACAGCTCCGCCTGCACCGGCTCGCCGAGCCGTTCGCGTTTGCGGGCGGCGCCCGGTATGCGCCGGACTTGAAGCGGTCGAGCAGCGACTGGAGGTTGTCTTCCAGCGTCTCCGCATACGCCTTGCTCGCTGCCAACGCCGCGCTGGCGGCCCTGGAGCCGCCGAGCCGTGAGCACTTCGCGCCGGAGGACGTGCTCGATCCGCTCCGCGCCGAGTACGAGGATCGCGTCGCACAGGCCGATGCGCGACTGCACGCTCCGCGGCTGGGCCACGGACAGCTGCGCCAGGAAGAAACCGAGGCGGCGCACCCCCGGTTGCTCCTGGTGGAGAAGGACGAGCTCTTGCGCTGCCGCCGGCAGGGCGTGCTTGACCGACGCCGCCTACGAGCGCCTGGTCACCGACGTGGACGCGCGACTCCACGCGCTGGAGACGACGATCGAGAGCGTACCGCCCTCGACGGCGGTATCAACCGACCAGTAAAACGCTGCAAGCGTGGCAATTTGCCCGGGCACTGACAGCTCGGGTTGCCCCCCCACCGGGCTGTTGCAAAGATACGCGCGAAGTCATGCAGGTATCCGACCCTTCGCTTTTTTCCCTGGGCGCGGTGCTGGCCGGGAAGTACCGAGTGGAACGGGTCATCGGTCAGGGCGGTATGGGCGTGGTGGTGGAGGCGCGTCACGTCGCGCTGGACGAGCGCGTCGCGCTGAAATTCCTGCTGCCGGAGTTCGCGTCCCACCCCGACGCGGCCGCACGCTTCCTGCGCGAGGCGCGGGCGGCCGTGAAGATCCGCGGGGAGCACGTCGCCCGGGTGTCCGACGTGGGCACGCTCGAGAACGGCTCGCCGTACATGGTGATGGAGTTCCTGGAGGGCCAGGACCTTTCGCAGCTGCTCGAGCAGCAGCGCGTGCTCGGGGTCGAGGACGCCATCGACTTCGTGGTCCAGGCGTGCGACGCGCTGGCCGAGGCCCACGCCCACGGCATCGTGCACCGCGACATCAAGCCGGCGAACCTGTTCCTCGCGCGCCGCATGGACGGCTCGCCGCTGGTCAAGGTGCTCGACTTCGGGATCTCCAAGGTGATGAACGCCGGCGGCGTCGAAAACCTGACGCGCACCACGGCCACCATGGGCTCGGCGCTGTACATGTCGCCCGAGCAGATCCAGGCGGCGCGCTCGGTCGATCACCGGACCGACATCTACGCCCTCGGCATCACGCTCTACGAGCTGCTCACCGGTCAGCAGCCGTTCCTCGCCGACACCTTCCCGCAGCTGTGCGTCATGATCGCGACCGCCGACCCGACGCCGCTCCGCAGCGTCCGGCCGGACTTGCCGGAAGACTTCGCGGCGGTGGTGCAGCGCGCCTTCGCGCGCAGTCGCGACGAGCGCTACCAGACCGTCGGCGAGATGGTGGTAGCGCTGGCGCCGTGGGCACCGGCGCGCTCGCAGCCGATCATCGAGCGGGTCGCGCGCACCACCGGCGCGGTGGCGCCCACGGCGGCGGTGCCGGCGATGAACGCCGCCGGGACATACGCCGGCGCGGACACGCGGGCGCCGCAGCCGGGCGGAACGACGGATTTGTCGTCGGCGGCGCCGCCGCGGAGCTCGAGCCGGGCCGGACTATGGGTCGGCTTGGCCGCGGCGCTGGTCGTCGTCGTTGGAGGCGCGGTCGCGCTCGTGGTGCGCTCGCACGCGGCGGCAGGCGGCGCCGCCGCCGGGTCGAGCGCCGACGTCACGTCGGCCGCGCCGGTGTCGCTCGCGCCGCCCGCTCCGGCGAGCGCCGGCCCTGCGGCGACGCCCGAACCGTCGGCGTCCGCGGCGCCGGAACCGGTGGCGAGCGCCGCGGCACCCGCCAGCGCCGAAGCGCCCGCAGCGCCCGCACCGAAGCGGCCCACGGCCGTTCGCCCGACCCGCCCGGCAACCCAGGTTTCCGCGCCGGCCAAACCAACCCCTCAACCCGCCCCGAGCCCCACGCGGAAGGCCGACGAGTATCGTTGAGCGGCGCCCCGGAGTTCGAGGAGAGCCAACGGCAGGATCCGTCGCCGGGAACGCTGCTCGATCTCGGCGAGTGCTACGAGCAGCGCGTTCACCTGCGAACAGCGCGGCACGGACGGCGGCGCGCCTCGACCGTGGGGAGAAGATGGACGTGTGCGCGCGTGAAGGCGTCTGCCACCTCTGGCTCGTCGCGCCGCGCACGGCTTGCGCGTCCGCGCGGTTCCGCGCCGGACCGGCATCCAGCCAGCAGTCTCAATGAAGCTGGAACACGGTTGGCGCGCGGAGACGCTTCCACAGGAAGGCGTAGTAGGCGGTGCGGAGGCGCGGCACGCTCTCGAAGCCAGCATGGGCGAGCATCGGCGCGAGGAAGGACTCCGGGACGTCGGCCACGATGCGCTCCAGAGCGTCGCGAGCGACCGACCGCGCGTCGATGCTTCCGACCCGGTCGAGCAGAAGGTGATCGCGAAGCGCGGGGAACGCCTGCGCCGGCAAGTCCTCGGAGACGGCCGCCCAGTCGTACTGGAAGCCGAGCGCGGCGCCGTGATCGATGAGCCACGGCTGACGCTTCCAGAGCAGGATGTTCGGATTCGCGCGCGTGCGATCCGGGTTCATCACCAGCGCGTCGAGCCACACGATGCGGCGGGCCATGTCGTCGGCGACGAGGTGCAGCTGGTCCAGGCGGATCTGCGTCGCGCCGTCGAGCAACCGGAAGCCGAGGTTCTCGCCGTGGCTCGCGCCGAGCAGATCGGCGAGCTCCTCGTCGCGATCGTCGGTGGGCGTGAGCGCGTCGAGCTCGACCAGCGCGCGCGCGGGGACGGGCAGGCCGACGGCTTCGGCGAGCCCCGCCACGATCACCTCGGCGACGAGCGCGGGCGTGCCCTGGGCGGCGCCACGGAGCTTGACGACGTACCGGCCACCCGCCGTGTCGACGACGACGGGCCACGAGCTGCCACCGCGCAGCGTGCGAAGGATGCGCTTCGCGCGGAGGCGGACGAGCGGCATGGCGCGCGATCCTGGCGCGCCCGGTCCTCGCGTCGCAAGCGCTCAGGCGTGAGCCGGCGTTTCCGCGGCGTCGGCGTGCTCGGGAGCGTCGCCGTGCTCGTCGCCGTGGACGCCGATCGGCGGCGGACCGAGCTCGGGATGCTCGGAGATCGACCCCGAGAGAATGCCGGTCGCGACCCGCGCGAGTGCGGTGTAGAGCGCCGCGCCCGCCGCCCAGACGCCGGCACACACGAAGAACTCGGCGACCGACGGCGAGTACTCGACCACCTCGCCCAGAGGGTCGGGCACGAAGCCCGGAATGATCAGGCCCATGCCCTTCTCGACCCAGATGCCGAGCGCGACGAACACGCACGCCGTAACCAGCACCTGGATGTTCGAGTAGAGCTTCTTCACCGAGAGCACCACCAACGCCGAGACTTCCATCGCGATCGCGCCCCACACGTAGGGCACGATCTTGTGATGGCCGTGGAGGCCGAACAGCATGTAGTAGGAGGACGAGACCTCGGCGGTGTGGGTGTAGAACTCCTTGAACAGCTCGCAACCGAACAAGAACAGGTTCACCGGCAGCACGTACGTCATCACGCGCCGCAGGTAGGTGAACACGGTGTCCTTCACGCGGTACTCGCTGAAGCGGTTGATCGCGAGAAACACCACGTACAGGATCGCCGGCCCCGAGGCGAACGCGCCGATCAGGAAGCGCGGCGCCAGGATCGCCGAGTTCCAGAACGGACGACTTCCGAAGCCGCTGTACAGGAACGCCGTCACGGTGTGGATGCTCACCGCCCAGAAGATCGAGAGCATCACGAACGGCAGATACATCCACCACTTCGGCGTCTCCCGCTTGTAGAGCTTGTAGAGCAGATACGCCGGCACATACATGTTGAGGAAGAAGTAGCCGTTGATGACGACGACGTCCCACGCCAGCATGCTCACCGGGAAGTTCATCCGGCCGATGATCGGCATGATGTGAGTGAAGCGGTCCGGCCGCCCCAGGTCCACGGTGATGAACATCAAGCACATGGTGACGGCGGAGAACGCGAGGATCTCGCCGAGCAACACCACCTCGTGCACGTCCTGTCGGTGGTAGACGTACGAGGGCACGACCAGCAGCACGGCGGCGGCGGCGACACCGACCAAGTAGGTGAAGTTCGCGATGTACGCGCCCCAGCTCACCTGGTCGGTCATGTTCGTCACGCCCATGCCGTGGACGTGCTGCTGCCAGTAGAAGAGGAAGCCTACAACGACGATCCCGAGCAGCATCGCCATCCAGGCGTAGTACTGGATGCTGCCGACGAACACGCGGCGCAGGATCTTGCCCCAGAACGCGAGATACCTCTTCATGGCTTCCTCGTCAGAACGTCTTTCTGGGGACGCCGGAGCGCACCACGTTGAGCGCGCGCATCACGGCCCGGTGATCACGCATGACCTCCCGGGAGACGAGCTTGGCCTGCTGCGAATCCGGAATGCGGCGCGTCGCCGTGACCATCGCGCTACGCAGCAGATCGACGAGCTGCGCATGGAACTCTTCCACCTCCGCCTGCGAGGCGAACGCGAGACTGTGCGTGGTGGTGTCGTATCTCATGGTTCACCCGTAGAAGTAGAAGAAGCGCGGCTTGGTGCCGAGCTCCTCCTTCAGGATCCAGACGCGACGACGTTCGAAGATCTGTCGCACCTCGCTCTCGGGATCGGCCAGGTTGCCGAACTTGCGTGCGCCGGTGGGGCAGACCTCGTAGCACGCCGGATAGCGACCGTTCCGCGTCCGGTGCAGGCAGAACGTGCACTTCTCGACGACGCCGACCGGGCGGATGCGGTTCGACAGATAGCCCTGGTTCGGGTTCACCCGGTCGGGTTCGATCGACGGCTCGACCCAGTTGAAGTGGCGGGCCCAGTACGGGCACGCGGCCATGCAGTAGCGACAGCCGATGCACCAGCTGTAGTCGATGACGACGATGCCGTCTGGCTCCTTCCAGGTCGCGCCGGTGGGGCACGCCCGGACGCACGGCGGGTTGTCGCACTGGTGGCACTGCACCGGCAGGTAGTACTTGCCCGGCTCGGGGACCCGATCCGGGTTGTAGTACATGTTGCCTTCCTCGAGATCCTGCGATCCGTTGTCGAGCTCGATGACGCGGATGTAGCGGATCTCCGGATCGTTCGGCAGGTTGTTCTCTCGCGCGCACGCCTCGACGCAGCGGCGGTTGCCGTTGCAGTGCGACAGGTTGAGGCCATACGCGAAGTGCACGCCTTCGATCGGTTTGGGATCGAGAATGTGGATGTCGACGCCGGTCTTCCGCTTCGTCTCCCGCTCGACCTTGGCGAAGATCTGTTTCTTGTCCTCGGGTGTGAGCTCCTTGTAGTGCTTGCGCAGGAACTCCTCGAACGCGGGGTCGTTGCACGCCGGCGCCGTGGCGAGCGCGACGGCGGCTCCCGCGGCGGCGCGCAGGAAGTCGCGGCGGGACCCGTCCTTCTTCAGGCGCACCTCGGCGGCCTTCTCGACGCGCGATTCCGCCGAACACGGCGAACCACCGGATTCGCTCGGTTGATACAGGGGCAGGTTGCGGGACATGGACGCTTGCCTTACTCGCGCGGGGGTGCGGGCGGCTTCTGCGGCTTGATCGCCGGGAAAGGCGGGTGGGGGTTGTGTGGCTCGTGACAGTTCGGGCAGGACTTCTTGTGCTTCACGCCGTTCCAGTAGCCGAGGATCAGGCCGTGGGTGCCGTTCTTCCACGGCTGCAGCTTGTCGCCATGACACGACGTGCACACCTTCCACGCCTCGTTGAACGTCACCAGCTGTCCGGTGGCGGTCCGCAGCATGTCGATGTTCTGCTCGGAGTGGCACTGGTAGCACCAGAACGCACCGTCGCCGTGCGCGAAGTCGTGGCTGCGTACGACGTGGAACTCCTTCAGCTGGCGGCGCGTGGGGTTCGGGGTGCGATCCTTGTGACAGCTCGAGCACGGGTACATCGGCAAGAGCTGCTCGCGCGGCTCGACGGCAACGCGGACCGCGTTGGACGACGCTGCCGGCTCGGGCAGGTGACGCGGTTCCGGACTGCTACAACCGAGCGCCAGCATGCTCACGCCGAGCGCGGCACGGACGGCGGGTCGCGCGAGCGCGCTCATCGCGGCGCCTCCGGCACGGCCGCGTCGCTCGCGGCGGGCGCGGCGCTCGCGGCGGGCGCGGCGCTCGCGCTCGGGCTTGGCGCTGCGCTGGTCGCGGGTCGATCGGCCAGCTTGCCGGGTGGTCGCTCCATCGCGTCGGCGCCGCGTACCGGCGAGTCGATCCAGATGCGGCAATAGTTCGCGACGAAGCGCCCGGACACGCAGCTTCCCGTGGGGTCGCGGAAGCACGCCGTGAGCTCGGCATGTACCTTCATGTCGGGGTCCACCGCGGTGATGACGAAGAGCGCGTTCGCGTCGCCGTACCCGACCCAACGACCGTCGCTCTGCAGCTGGTAATGGACGCGCCACGGCGCCTTGCCCGTGACGTCGATGGCGGTCGACCCGGCCTGGATGCGCTGCGGGCCATCGTGGCGTAGCCAGATTTCGACCGGCTTGATCGGCGTCAAATCGGTGCACGGCGTCGGCGAATCGACGCCGTACAGCTTGATGACGATCTTCTGGTAGTTGGGCCGCTGGTCCACGTAGTAGCGCGCGCTCTTGATCGTGAACGGCTGCCCCAGGAGCTTTCCAGCGAGTGGGGCGACAGGGATTGCATCGGCGGACGTCGTCGCCGGCGGCGGATCCTTCAAAGGGGCGTCGGCGTGACCGCACGCGCTCGCCACCAATGCAATCGGGACCAGCCAAACCGGGCGAAACGAGAGTCGCAGCGGAAGGCGTGCTCGATTCGGAGTGCTCATGTACCAGCCGGGGGGCTCCGCAGGTTGCAGCTCGTTGTCGGCACACCGAGGCGGGCGCCAACTTCTACGCGCGGGCACAGCGCGGGCTGCAACGCGTGTGCCACGGGACATGCGCGCGCGCAGTCGAGACCAACCGCGCACGCGCGTTGCGTTCGAATCGCTGCGCGGCGTTGCGGATGCGAGTCGAGCGCGAAAAAGCGCGCACGGGACCCCGCCGAATCGCGCAAATGTCGCGGCCGAGCGCCCCGCCGCGCGCAAGTCCTACGCGGTTTGCGTAGGACCGTTGCGCGTTCGTGTTGCACCGGGCCCCGCGCGTCGCAACGTCGGCGCCGGATTTGTTTCGCGCGACGAACCGGGAAATCGCGCGAACGTGGCGCGCGGATGATGACCATCAGATACGCGGAAGTCCGGGGTCCGCTATGTGCATCGCGAGCTTTTGCCCTCGCGCACAACGCGTCGAACCGACGGACAACGCGGAACAGACGACATGGGTGACGACCACCAGGACGACAGCGCACCGCCGCGCCGTGGCTTCCTCGAGATCGCGATCTCGACGACGGCCGCTGCGTTGGGGGTGATGGCGATCTACCCCGTCGTGAAGTTCGTGCAGCCTCTTGAAGAATCCGCGCCGGAATCGGTGCACGTCGGCGAAGCCGAGAAGTTTCCGCGCGGAACCAGCCGGATGGTGGTGCTGGGCGGCGTGCCGGTGCTGGTGCTCCGACTCGACGACGGTAACTTCCGCGCGTTCAAGGCGCTGTGTACGCACCTGAACTGCGTGGTCGCGTTCTCCGCCGCACACAAGCAGATCGAGTGTCGATGCCATAACGGCGTCTACTCGCTCGATGGGAAGAATGTGTCGGGGCCACCCCCGCGGCCGCTCGATCGAATGGCCGTGAGCGTGGTCCAGGGCATGGTCATCGTCAGCAGAGCTTGATGTCAGTCCTCCCTGCAAGCATGCGTCGTTGGTTCTCCGATCGATTGGGCGGCGGCGCCCTGGTCGAGCGCATGCGGCATCGCATGGTGCCGAGCCGGACACCGACGCACTACCTCGGCGGTCTGCTCGCCTTCCTGTTCCTGGTGCAGGTGGCCAGCGGCATCCTGCTGCTTCTGCCCTATCGGCCGTCGCCCAGCGAGGCGCACGCGTCGATCATCAACATCATCGGACGCATCCCCTACGGCGGCCTGGTACGGGGCGTACACCTGTGGAGCAGCCACCTGTTCGTGGCCGTGCTGCTCGCGCAGATCTTCTCGATGATGGCGCTCCGGCGCTTCACGGCGCCGCGCGAGCTGGTTTGGCTCACCGGGCTCCTGCTGCTCGCCATGGGCATCGGCATGGCGTTCACCGGAGCCATCTTGCCGTGGAACCAGAACGCCTATCTCCAGGCGCTCGTCAGTTCCGATCTGATCGGACAGACCCCGCTCGTCGGGCCGTTGCTCGAGCACTTCGTACGCGGCGGCGCGCAGGTCGGCAACTGGACGCTGCACCATGCCTACGGCTTCCACACCGGTGTGCTGCCCGCGACCGTGACGATGCTGATCGCGTTCCACGTGATGCTCGTTATCCGCGCGGAGCACGGGCCGGCCGCGGCCCCGCCGACGGCGCGACAAACCGTACCGATGGTGCCCGACTTCGCCGTCCGGCTTGCGGTGCTGTGTACCGGCGCGCTGGTGCTCGTGATCACGCTGGCGACGTTCAAGGCGCAGCCGCTGGGCGTCGCCGCGGATCCGCGCTTGCCCGCACCTATCGGCATCGCGCCGCCCTGGTACTTCTTGTTCCTCCACCAGATCCTCAAGTCCACGCCCGCGCATCTGCTCGGTGTCGCTGGACCGAAGTTCGTCGGTGGCGGCCTGAGTGTGATCCTGCTCGGGCTCTTGGTCCTCCCGTTCGTGGACAAGCGCGGCTCGCGTTTCAGCTTGTGGGCCGCGCTGACGCTCCTGGTGATCTGGCTGGTGCTGACTCTCGATGCCCTCTTCTAGATCGTTCTCCCTCGTACTCGCCGTGTTCGTGGCGCTCTCGCTGGGCGCAACGGACGGCTGGTCCGCGCCCGCCGGCGCGAAGTCGCCGGCCAAGCCCGCCGTCGCGTCGCTTATCGACGGCGGCGCCGCACCCGCGAGCAGCGTCGCGCTCATCGGCGGATCACCGTCCGGGCCGAGTCACGTGCGCCCCGAGCGAGACACGAACACGTGCCTCACGTGCCACTTGAGCCTCTCCGACGTGAAGCTACGCACGGTCGCCGAGCAGTACCAGGAGAGCGTCCACCGCGACGAGCGCATCGGTTGCGCGGGTTGCCACGGCGGCGACCCGAGCGATCCCACGGCCCAGGCGCACGACGTGTCGCAAGGCTTCGTCGCCCACCCGCGCCACGATCAGATCGCCGCCATCTGCGGCAACTGCCACAGCAACCCGGGATTCATCCGCAGCTTCAACGCCCGGCTCCCGGTCGACGAATACACGCTGTACCAACTGAGTGCGCACGGGAAGCTGACGGCCGCCGGCGACGAAGCCGCGCCGACGTGCACGGATTGCCACGGCATCCACAACATCTTCGGCCCGGCTTCGCCGCGCTCGACCGTGAACCGCCAGAACGTCGTGAAGCTGTGCGGCGGGTGCCATGCCAACAAGAAGCACATGGCGCCCTACGACATCCCGACCGACATGGTCGAGAAGTGGTCGCACAGCACGCACGGCAAGGCCTTCGCGAGCGGCAGCTCCGCGGCGCCGAACTGCATCGGCTGCCACGGTCCGCACGCCGGAACCCACCCGGGCACGCCGACGATCGCCGCCGCGTGCGACTACTGCCACACGCAGGAGAAGTCCTACCTGCTCAAGAGCCCGCACGCCCGGGCCTTCCGCCAACGGGGCCTGGCCGACTGCCTGCCTTGCCACGGCCACCACGACATCGTGGCCACCAGCTGGCTGGCGGGAATGGCGCCGGATTCCGCGTGCAGCAAGTGCCACAGCAAGAGCGACAAGCCGAAGCGCGTGGCCGAGGAGATCGCCAAGCTGATCACCGAGGTCAACGACCAGGAGCACGCCGCGGTCGTCGACGTGACGCTCGCGAAGGAGAGCGGTCTCTACGTCCCGGACGCCGACTTCGCGCTCAGCAAGCTCACGACCTCCAAGCAGCACCTGCGCGTCACCGCGCACGCCCTGGATCTGGTGCAACTGCGTGAGGACGCATCCCAGGTGGAGCACGACGCGGACGACGCGAAGGCCGCCGTCGCGAAGGCACGCGGAGCGCTCGCCGTGCAGCGGCGCGGCTACTACGCCGCGCTCGGGCTGGCGGCGCTGCTCTGCCTGCTGCTCATCGTGCGGGCGGTCAGGTTGTCGCGCGGGAGATCCCGGAGTGCCGCATGAGCAAGGGCAGGCGTGCGTCGCTTTGGCTCGTGCTGGGGCTCGCGGCGCTGGTCGTCGCGGCGCTCGCCGGCTCGATCGGCGCGGGTCGGTACATGACGCGCTCGGCGAGCGCGTGCACGGGCAGCTGTCACACCGCCGCACCGAAGGCGCACGTCCAGTCGCCCGGCCACAAAGGCGTCGCGTGCCAACGCTGTCACAGCGTCGCGAGCGGCACCGCCCTGCGCCTGTTCACGGACCGCGTGTTCGGGGTCAAGCGTGTGGTCGCCCACGGCGCCGTCGTCGCCGCGAGCTGCAGCTCCTGCCACAACGAGCTCGACGCGCGCTGGGGCAAGATCTCCGAGACGTCGGGGCACCGCACCCACGCGAGCGCGACGAAGGTCGACTGCTTGTCGTGCCACCGCGGCTCGGCCCACGCGGGACGGGTGACCGCGAAGGTGTGTCTCGACTGCCACCACGACGCGCACCTGCATGCCAAGAAGGACCTCGACGAGCACGCCGAGCCCCAGTGCCTGTCGTGCCACAACTTCGCGTCGGAGAGCCACGGCAAACCGTGGCTCACGGTCGACGCGTGCGCGCGCTGCCACAGCGCCGAGGCGCAGGCGCACAAGGGTTCGCCGGGCGTGGTGCCGGCGACGGTGATTCGCCCGCAGGATCTCCACGGCGGCGTAGACTGCAAGCTGTGCCACCAGCCGCACCACGCGTTCGACAAGGGCGCGACCGAGCCGCCGTGCACGCAGTGCCACGACATCAAGATCGGCACGCGCAATCGCGAGCTCCCGAAGGAACACCACGAGTGCCAGAGCTGCCACAAGGTGCACGCGCCGCTGAAGCGCGCCGACGACCAGTGCAAGAACTGCCACGAGCAGGCGCGGCTGCGCGAAGGCCAAGTGCGCTCGACCGCGCTCCAGCACGACGAGTGCGCCAGCTGCCACCAGCCGCATAGCTGGATTCCGGACAAGAACGGCTGCGTCAAGTGCCACAACAAGGAGGCGACGCTCGTCTTCACCAAGAGCCCGGTCCAGCACCAGAAGTGCGTCAACTGCCACGACATCCACGGCCCGCCGCCGGTCGGCACCATCTGCGGCAAGTGCCACAAGGACAACGCCGCGAAGATGCGCGCGGGCCCGGCGCGCCACCAGATCTGCACGAGCTGCCACAACCCGCACGCGCCGCGGCCGCAGCCGCCGGCGGCCTGCATCAGCTGCCACGCCGCAGAGGTCCGCGAGGTCGTCACGATTGGGCCTGCGGGCCACGCCCGCGCGAACTGCACCGGCTGCCACACGATCCACGGCAACCCGCGCGTCAACACCACGGTCTGCGCGAAGTGCCACAAGGACAAATCCACGCTGGTGGCGAAGGCCGGACCCGTGCCGCACCGGAGCTGCCTCTCGTGCCACAAGCAGCACCGCTTCTCGGTGCGCGGAACGACCTTGCCGTGCGTGAAGTGCCACCAGGACATCGCGACCAAGGCGGAGATCCACACCGGGCGCTGCACCAAGTGCCACGACCAGCACGGCCCGCCCGACATCCCGCGCGATCGCTGCCTGGGGTGCCACAAGCAGATTCACCTGGCGAACATCAACGCCAAGCACAACGTGTGCAGCTCCTGTCACATCCCGCACAAGAAGAAGGAGTACGCGCTCCAGCGCTGCCGCCAGTGCCACGCGGACAAGGCGCAGGTCGCCAATCTGTGGCCCGCGAACTCCGCCCATCACCAGGCGTGCAACAACTGCCACAACCAACACAACGTGCGCGAGAAGAAGCCCTGCGGCAGCTGCCACGCGAAAGAGCAGAGCATGGTGAAGGTGAACCCGCGCCATCAGTGCACGGGCTGTCACGCGCCGCACCAGGCGCCGCCCTCGGCGCGCTCCGGCTGGTGGGACCGCTGCGTGAACTGCCACAAGTCAGAGGCCACCGAGTCCAAGCAGCACACCGCCTGCAACAACTGTCACAAGCCGCACTACTTCCAGCCGCCGAAGTGCCAGACCTGCCACAGCGCGAACATCAAGAAGGGCCTCCACACGATCAAGGCGCACGCCCAGTGCAACAAGTGCCACGAGACGCACAAGGCGAGCCTGCCCACGCGCAAGAACTGCCTTTCGTGCCACAAGGATCGCGTCGATCACCAGCCGAACGCCCAGCGCTGCCAGGCCTGCCACCTGTTCAAGTAGCCGGGTTTGCCGGTCCGGCGCGGAACCGCGGGGTTTTCGGGCCGGCCGGTTCCGCGCCGGACCGGCATCCCCCGGATCCTGGGCTAAGCTCCGCGCATGTCGAGCTACCGGAGCCGTACCTCCACCCACGGACGCAACATGGCCGGCGCGCGCGCGCTGTGGCGCGCCACCGGCATGCACGACGGGGATTTCGAAAAGCCCATCGTCGCGATCGCCAACAGCTTCACGCAGTTCGTCCCGGGGCACGTGCACCTGCACGACGTCGGGCAGCGCGTGAAGCAGGTCGTCGACGCCGCCGGCGGCTGGGGCGTCGAGTTCAACACCATCGCCATCGACGACGGCATCGCCATGGGCCACGGCGGTATGCTGTACTCGCTGCCCAGCCGCGAGCTGATCGCCGACAGCGTGGAGTACATGGTGAACGCGCACTGCGCCGACGCGCTGGTGTGCATCTCCAACTGCGACAAGATCACGCCCGGGATGCTGATCGCGGCGATGCGTCTGGACGTGCCCACGGTGTTCGTGTCGGGCGGTCCGATGGAGGCCGGACGCCTGGTCGGCACCCACGACCGCGACGGCAAGCCGCTGCCCGGGCGCAAGCTCGATCTGATCGACTCGATGATCGCGTCCGGCGACGATCAGCGTGAGCGACGAGGAGCTCGGCCGCATCGAGCGCTCGGCGTGTCCGACGTGCGGCTCGTGCTCGGGAATGTTCACCGCCAACAGCATGAACTGCCTGAACGAGGCGCTGGGCCTGGCCCTGCCGGGCAACGGCACCGTGCTCGCGACCCACGCGATGCGCTGGGAGCTGTTCGAGCGCGCGGGCAAGCTGATCGTGGATCTGGCGAAGCGCTGCTACGAGCAGGGCGATCGCTCGATCACGCCGCGCGGTATCGCCAGCGTCGAGGCGTTCGAGAACGCGATGGCGCTCGACATCGCCATGGGCGGCTCCACCAACACGGTGCTCCACATCCTGGCGATCGCGCGCGAAGCCGGCGTGGACTTCACGATGGCGGACATCGACCGCCTGTCACGGCGCGTGCCGAACATCTGCAAGGTCGCGCCGTCGTCCGCGTACCACGTGGAGGACGTGAACCGCGCCGGCGGCATCTTCTCGATCCTGGGCGAGCTCGACGCCGCCGGGCTGATCCATCGCGACGTGCGCACCGTGCACGCGGCGGAGCTCGGGTCGGCCATCGACGCGCACGATCTCGGGCGCACCGGCGCCTCGGCGGACGCGAAGCGACGCGCGCTGGCCGCGCCGGGCGGCGTGCCGACCCAGGTCGCGTTCTCCCAGGACAAGTACTTCGCCGAACCGGATCTGGATCGCGAACACGGCTGCATCCGCGACGTCCCCCACGCCTACAGCAAGGACGGCGGGCTCGCCGTGCTGTACGGCAACATCGCGAGGGAAGGCTGCATCGTGAAGACCGCCGGCGTGGACGAGAGCATCCTCCGCTTCGAGGGGCCGGCGCGCGTCTTCCACTCGCAAGACGCCGCCTGCGACGCCATCCTCGCCGACGCGATCAAGCCCGGCGACGTGCTGTTCATCGTCTACGAGGGCCCGAAGGGGGGCCCGGGCATGCAGGAGATGCTCTACCCGACGTCGTTTCTCAAGGGAAAGGGCCTGGGCAAGGCCTGCGCCCTCGTCACCGACGGGCGCTTCAGCGGCGGCACGTCCGGGCTCAGCATCGGCCACGTGTCGCCGGAGGCGGCGGAGGGCGGCACGATCGCGCTGATCGAGGAGGGCGACCGCATCCGCATCGACATCCCGGCGCGCAGCATCGACGTGCTCGTCGACGACGCCGAGCTCGAGCGCCGGCGAGCGGCGAAGGCCGGCGTGTTCCGCCCGGTGCGCGATCGCGCGGTGTCGGCCGCGCTCCGCGCCTACGCCCTGATGACGACGAGCGCAGCGACCGGCGCGGTGCGCGACGTCGACGCGCTCGAGCAGAAGACCCGCTGAGGAAACCGTGGCCACCGCGAAAAAGCAGCTACTGGGCGAGATCGCCGATCGCGATCTGGTGATCCACGTGCGGCGCATCCACCGCCGCGATCTCAACCGCACCTGGGAGTTCTTGAAGCTCGTGTTCCGCGACGTCAATCGCGAGACCGTGGAGTACCAGCGCCCGCGCACCAAGAAGCGCTTCCTCGAGGTGTACGAGGAGGAAGGCGTGGCGCAGCTCTTGTTCGAGGTCGCCGTCAAGGGCAAGCGCATGATCGTGGGCTACACGGAGTGCGCCTACGAGATCAGCGGCTCCGGCGACAGCTGGATGAACGAACGCTACTTCTCCGGGCGCGACATGCGCCCGCTGCTGGTGGAGGAGCTCGCGGTCCATCCCCACTACCAGGGCCGCGGGATCGGCAACTTCATGATCGAGCAGCTCGAGCATCTGGCGCGCCTCAGAGGCTGCACGCACCTGGTGCTGAGCGTGGCCGAGAACAACCAGGGCGCGCTGCGCTTCTACCGCACGCGCAGCTTCTACAAGCTCGACGCCGCGATCTTCCTCGCCAAGAAGGTCCCGGTGGACGCCGAGATCCTTCCACCACGCAAGCTTGCGAAGAAGCGCCCGACCGACGGCGCCGCGCCGTCCCGCAGCCCCGGAAAGTGATCCGGGGATGCCGGTCCGGCGCGGTATCCCGCGGCCCGCCCTACGGCGCCAGCGCGTGGGCGACGTCGGCGTCGTTGACCTTGCCCGGACCGTGGCAGGTCGGGCAGCTCTCGATGCCGTTCGACGCGGTCATGATCGACGCGTGGGCGATCGTCGACGGCGCGTCGTGGCATGCCGGTGCATGCCGAGGTAGTCGGCGGCGTGTAGATCGGGGTGGAGGTCCGGTTCGTGCAGTACTTCGTGGGATCCGGGTTCGCGTCCGTGCAGGTCAGCGTCTCGCTGAGCGACGGCAGGAGGTCGCTGGCGAGGGGCAGCTGGTTGCTGTTGTTCACGTGGCACGCGGCGCAGTCGTTCTGCGGGCGCGGATACAGCAGGTCGCTGAAGTCCATGGGGTTGCCCTGCGGCTTCGATGCATTGGGCGGCGGGTAGCCACCGAGCACGTACGGCTGGGTGTGGTTCTCGCCCATGTGGATGGCGTGGATCATGGCGCGGAAGTTCACGCTGTTGGCGACCACCGTCGACCCCTGCACGCGCGCCACGCGCCCCGCGTTGTCCAGGTTCGCGTTGTGGCACATCACGCAGTACTCGGTGTTGTTGCGCGGCCCGCCGTGGGCCTCCAAGGTCCCGTGGCAGTGGTCGCACTGCGCCGTCTCGACGACCGTGCGCCGCGGCACCGGGGTCGGATCCGTTACGGCGACGTACGTCACCGGGTTGTAGGCCGAGTACTCCGGCCCATTCGTGACGGTCTGGACGTAGCCCTCGATGCCGACCGCGTAGGTGCCGGTGGCGGCGGCGTCGACGGGCGTCGGGAACGTGTACTTGAAGTTCGCACCGTCGGCGACCAGGCTGCCGACCGGCGTGCTGCCCTGGACCGCGTACTGAACGGCATTCGCGTAGTCCGTCGTCGGCCCGGCGAAGTTGACGGTGAGCCGGGTCAGCGGGTTCGCGATGATGTCGCGGGCCGCGCCGTTGACGGTCACGTTGAACACGACCACGGGCGTCTGGCCAGGCGCGGTCTGGGTGACGCTCACGATGTTGATCGCCACCTTCAGACTCGCCGGGTCCGTCTCCGGCGTGTAGTGCTTGGCGGCGATGTCCGCCAGACCGTTCGGCTTGTGGCACACCCTGCACGCCGTGTCGTCGTTCTGCTGGCCACCGGGATGATTGGTCATGTTCGTCGGCGTCTTGGCCGGATCGCCGAACCACGTGCCGTCGTGACACGAGCCGCACGCTACCTGCGACGGGTCGAGCTTCCAGCGGTCGCCGTCCTTGGCGCCGCCGTGGCACTTCTCGCAGTTCTGGATCGCCTGCGGGAACACCAGAGACGACCACTCGTTCACACCCTGCTGGTAGCCGATGATCTCGTAAGGCGTGCCGGCGATCACGCTGGGCAGCGCGCCGCCGCGGTGGATCTTGTGGATCATGACGCGGAAGTCCACGGTGTTGCCCGTGTCCGGATCGACGACCCCGGCGTTGTGGCACATGATGCACAGCTTGGTGTCGCGTCGCGAGCCGCCGTGGACCGCTAGCGTGCCGTGGCAGCCGTTGCAGTTGTCCGTCTTGACGACCTCGCGCTCGAGCGGCGTGCCGCCCGCCGGCACCCAGCTGTACTCGGTGTTCGCGACGTAGGTCTGCCCCTGGTACGCGCGCGTCGCGTACACACCGACCGTATGCGTCTTGGCCGGGTCCGCGATCGTGATCGCGGTCTTGAACTGGTACTCGTACTCGCCCTGGCCGGAGCCGATCTCCGTGAAGGTGCCGCCGCTGTCCGCGGACGCCTGCGTGGCGGTCTGGTTGGTGATGGGGCTGGTCTGATCACGCGTCGTGTACGCGTGGTACTGGCCGACGACGCCGTTCGAGTCGGCGTCCAGCCAGGCCAGGATGAAGCTCGCGCTCACCTTCCCTTCGGTGCGCACGCCGGCCAGGTCCAGCGGCGTGCCGCTCGAGTCCGTGATCTTGAAGCGCGCGGTGGCGACGCCGCTCGAGTCGACCTGCGCGCTCTCGACCTGCAAGTCGAGGCCGGCGCCGGTGACCCACGGACCGTAGCCGGGAGGCCCTGCCTCGCCGGGGGGGCCCGCTTCACCGGGGGGGCCCGCTTCGCCGGGGGGGCCCGCTTCGCCGCTGGGCCCGCTCGTGCCCGGACCGGCGTCCGCGCCGGGCGGGCCGTTCGAGCCGGGCGGGCCCTGGGCGCCGGTGGCCCCTGTTTCACCGGAGCAGCCACCCGCCAGACCGGCGAGCACCATCGAGGCCGCGGCTGCAACACGCAACCAGTGGGCGTTACCAAGGACGTTTCTCGTATGGGAAGCTTTCATGACCAGCTCTTCGATCTTGCCGCGCTATTTGCGCGCATTAACGCATGTTCGGAAAATATTGCGCGATATTTTTCCAGGGCCGGGAACTCCGCGAGCTTAGTGCGAAGATCGGGCCAGCCCCGGAACGGGTCCGGCGCGGGGAAAATCCCGCGAAGCCGCTGTGGCGACCTGCCCCCGCCGGGCGCGCCGGCGATGCCTGACAGGCATCGATGAAACACAGGCACGGCTGATGCTAACGTCGCCCTGCCATGAAGATGGGATATGTGCTGGGCGTTGCGCTCGTGGGCGCGGTGACGGTCGGGTTCGTTGCGGACAGAGCGGGCAAGAAGAGCCCGATCCAGAAGGAACAGCCCGCGGCGGCCATGGTGCAGAGCGGGATGGCGCAGGCGCCAAGCCAGGACGGGACGTCCTTGCGCGGCACCGTCATCGAGACCTTCGACGTCCCGCAGTACACGTACCTCCACATCGACACCGGCCAGGACAAGCAGTGGGCGGCCGTGCCGTCGGCAAAGGTCGCGAAAGGCGACGTCGTGACGGTCGTCGACGCGGCGCGGATGGAGAACTTCCAGAGTCCGACGCTCAAGCGGACCTTCGACGTCATCTACTTCGGAAACCTCGGCGACGGCGCGATGAGCCCGGGCGGCGGCGGCGCGCTCCCGCCGGGCCACCCGTCGGTCGGCGCGGGCATGCCGGCGCCCGGCGCGGCGATGGCGCCCGGCGCGGCGACCCCGCCCGGACACCCGACGGCCGGCGCACCGAACGAGGATGTGGATATCCCCAAGGTCGACAAGGCGAAGGGCGCCAACGCCGAGCGCGTCGGCGACGTGTACGCGTCGCTGTCGAAGCTCGCCGGCACCAAGATCCGTGTCCGCGGCGCCGTCGTGAAGGTCACGCCCGGGATCAACGGCAAGACGTTCCTGCACCTGCGCGACGGCTCCGGCGACGCGCAGAAGCGGACGAACGACCTTGTCGCTACGACGAAGTCCGAACCGAAGAAGGGGGACGTCATCACACTCGAGGGTACGTTGCGTACCGACGTCGATATCGGGATCGGATACCACTACCCTGCGCTGCTCGAGGACTCGGTAATTCTGGAGAACTAGACATCGTGGCAGGTCGGGGCCCAATGCCCAGAACCTCTGCGCTTGTCCGCCCGTCGAGCCCGGCCGTCACCGGCCGGGACGTGGAGCGGAACGCAAAGGGGCGCGTGATGACTGCAGGCGCACGGCAGCTTGGCGGCGCTGCCGTGGCGCTGGCGCTGCTGCTCGTTCCGGCGCTGGCGCGCGCCCAGGACGGCGCGCGCCACGACCCGGGCGGCGACGCGTACTTCCTGCGCGTCCGTAGCTCGACCTACCTGCAGCTGTACCAGCGCGCGCTGCTGCCTGGGCCGAACGGTGCGCTCGTCACCACCGACACGCTGGCTCCGGCGTACGAGTACGTCTCGCTCCGCGCCGACGACCTCGACAGCTGGGACAAGGACAACATGGACGTCGAGCTGAGCGCGTGGGGCAGCGCCACGTTCAGCGACGCCTACGACTCCGCGCATCGCGTCGACGGCGATCTCCAGACCGCCAACGTGCGGTTCCGCGCCGGACCGACATGGGTCCGGTTGGGACGCCAGCTGTTCGTCGGCGGCGCGGCCCGGTTCGCGCGCTTCGACGGCGTGTCCGCCGGCTCCCAGCTCGCGATGGGGCTCGGCGCCGAGGCCTACACCGGCCTCTCCGTGCTGCCGCGCTGGAACGGGCGCCCGGGCTACGCGCAGCTCGGCGCGACCGCGGACACGCTGCTGCGCGATCCCCAGGCGCTGCCCGAGCCCAAGCGCTCGGGCTATTGGCTCGCCGGCGGACGCATCTACTACAGCAAGGGGCCGGTCGTCGGCGGGCTGTCGCTGCACGAGCAGCATGAATCCAGCGAGTTGGCGCGCCGCGACCTGGGCGCCGACCTGCGCGTCGAGCCGCTGAAGTGGGCGAGCCTGGGCGGCAACGCGATCCTCGACGTGGACAGCATGGGGCTCGCCGATGCACGCCTGTGGGCCGACACGACGCCGATTGCGAACGTGGACGTCGGCGCGGAGTACCTGCACACCGAGCCGGCGCTGCTGCTCTCGCGCCAGTCCGTGCTCAGCGTGTTCAGCACGGACACCTTCGACGAGGTCGGAAGCACGGCGTCATGGCGCCCGCTGCACTCGGTCGGCATCGAGGGCGGCGGCTACATCGAGCTGTACTCGGCGGGCGACACCGGCGCGCGCGGCGAGATCGCCGTACGCCTCACGCCGGACCGGAACGATCACACGATACTGCGCCTGGGCTTTACCCGGGTGCGCGCGCCGGGCAACGGCTACAGCTCGCTGCGCGACTCGCTGCGCCAGCGCATCACGGCGTCGGTCGCCGCGACGGCGGAAGCGTATCTGTACCTGTACGACGAATCGATCCGCGGCTACCGCACGTCGTCCGTGTTCGCCGGCACCGTCGAGTGGAACGCGATGGAGCAGCTGCGCTTCATGCTCGGGAGCTCGCTCGCCAACACGCCGTACTCGAAGACCGACCTGCAAGCGATGCTGCGGGTCGCCTATGGCTTCGACGCGGAGGCGCCGTGAAACGCTCGCGTCTTCTCGACCTGATGCTGCTGCTTGCGCTGGGCGTGGGCCTGGTCGTCGCGTGCAGCACGCAGCCGCCGCAGTTCTCCCATCCGCTGCATCTGACGCGCATCGCCTGCGGCGGTCCCGGCCTGCCGCAGTGCCTGAGCTGCGCAACCTGCCACAAGGTCGCCGGCGAGGGCAGCAAGCTGCCGCCGGTGAGCGTCTGCCGTCGCTGCCACAAGCCGAACGACTCGGCGCTCGCCGCGTTCCGACCGGCGCCCGACGAGCCGGAGATCAACCTCGCGAGGACCGTACACTTCGAGCACGCCAAGCATCTGAAGATGCCGTCGCTCAGAGGACAGTGCGTTCCGTGCCACGGCGGCGTGGTGTCGACCTCGCCCGACACGCCGGCCAACCCCTTCCCCGACATGAAGCGCTGCTTCAAGTGCCACGAGCACCAACAAGAGTGGGATCGGGCGCAGTGCACGCCGTGCCATTCCCGCGCGAAGATCTCCAAGGTCATGCCGCAGACGTTCCTGCGCCACGACGCCGCGTTCCAGCGCCACCACGGCACCTACGCCCGCGAAAAGCGCGCGGTCTGCCAGAATTGCCACAGCGAGTCGCAGTGCAACGACTGCCATGACGTGACCCAGGGGCTCCGCGTCGAGAAGCGCGAGCCCGACGCGATCCAGCGCCGGTTTGTCCATCGCGGCGATTGGCTCACCGTGCACCCGATCGAAGCCAAGTCGCAGCCGCGACGCTGCCTGAGCTGCCACAGCACCGAGAGCTGCGACGCCTGCCACGTGCAGCACGGCGTCAGCGGCAACGCCTTCGAAGGCGCCAACCCGCACCCGCCTGGTTGGGTCGGCTCGAATCCCGACGCGGCGGACTTCCACGGCCGCGCGGCACGCCGCGACATCCTGACCTGCGCTGGATGCCACGACCAGGGACCCGCGACGAACTGCATCCGCTGTCACGCGGTCGGCGGCCCTGGCGGGAATCCCCATCCCCACGGCTGGAAGAGCGCGCGCTCCGACAACGCCTCGATGTGCAGGTATTGCCATGGCGGCTAGCGCGCGAACCCTTGCCCTGGCGACCGCGCTGCTCGCAGGCGCGTTCACGGCGCTGACGCCGTCGTGCCTGACGCGCTACGACGCCGACACGACGCCGGCGGTCAACGAGTGCACGCGTTGTCACGGTGACGCATCACGCAGCGGCACGGCGCTCCAGCGCGCCGCGCCGCCCATCGACCTGTACGGCAACACGACCTCCGAGTACCCCGGCGTCGGCGCGCACCAGCGGCACCTGACCGCCGGCGACACGCACGGCGCCGTGGCGTGCGACCAGTGCCACATCGTACCGAAGACCGCGCTGGATCCCGGCCACGCCGACAGCAAGCGCCCGGCGGAGCTGCACTTCGGCGACCTCGCGACCAAGGGCAAGCGGTCGCCCAACTACGACTACGGCACCCGGCGCTGCAGCGACACCTACTGTCATCGCGGCGCCAATCCCGAGTGGACGCACCCGCGCGACGAAGCGGAGACGTGTGGCACGTGCCACGCCTTGCCGCCGCCGAAGCCGCACCCACAGACCACGCAGTGCCAGACCTGCCACGGCGACGTGGTCGAGCGGGTCGACGGCAAGCTCCACTTCATCGCGCCGGAGAAGCACATCGACGGCACGGTCGAGCTCAGGACGGTCACGTGCCACGACTGCCACGGCAGCGAAGACAACCCGGCCCCACCGCGCGACACCAGCGGCAACACCGACACCAGCGCGCCAGGTGTCGGCGCGCACCAGATCCACTTGGCCGGCGGCGAGCACAGCCGTCCCCTCGCGTGCAACGAGTGCCACCACGTTCCGCAGAAGTGGGACGACCCGGCGCACATGGACGGCGCGCCGGCCGAGGTGAGCATCACCGGCGTCGGCGCGACCGACGGCCGGGCGCCGGCGTTCGACTACCCGTCCCTCAGCTGTGGCAACACATGGTGCCACTCGCCCGAGCCCGGGACATCGAACGCGTCGCCGAAATGGACGTCCGTCGACAAGCCCCTCGCGTGCGACTCCTGCCACGGCTATCCGCCCGCCGCGCCGCACCCGCAGATGACGAACTGCTCCTTCTGTCACACCAAGACCGTGGGCAGCGACAACAAGACGATCATCGACCGCTCTCTGCATGTGGACGGCGTGGTGGAGGTCGCGGCGCCGACGAAGTGCAACTCCTGCCACGGCAGCGCCCAGAGCAACGCGCCGCCGGTAGGACGTAGAGGGCGAGACGGCGACGACGGCGATGGGCGTCGGGGCGCACCAGGCGCACCTGCTCGGCAGCAACTGGGCGCGCGCGGTGCAGTGCAACGAATGCCACGTGGTGCCGTCCGACTGGCGTGACCCGGGCCACCTGGACACGCCCCGCCCCGCGGAGCTGACCTTCTCCGGCGTGGCAGCGTCGTGGAACGCGCAGCCGGTGCTCGTCGGCGCCAGCTGCCAGAACACCTACTGCCACGGCGATCACTTCGTCGCGGGGCACAACTCCGGGGGCAGCCTGACCCGGCCGACGTGGACCAAGGTGGACGGCACGCAGGCGGCGTGCGGCACCTGCCACGCGCTGCCGCCGCCGGCGCCGCATCCCGCGAACGCCGACACCTGCTCGGACTGCCACCACGACATCGACTCGAACCGCAACTTCATCCGTCCCGAGCTCCACGTGGACGGCGACGTGACGTTCAACGTGCCGTGACGGCCACGTTTCCACATGTCGCGCGGCGCATAGACGGGGCGGCAGCGGCTGCGGCCCGCGAGGCGTGCGATGCAAGCTTTTCGCAGCCGACGCCGGAGAGCGCCGGAAACCAGCCGGGATCGCGGCAAATTCCGGGGCTGAGCCACGTCACACCTCCGTCCTGGGGGGCATGGCCGTTGCACGCCGACAAGCGCGGATTCCATCAGGACGCAATATCCATGCTGACCCGTGGAGCACGACTGGTGGGGGGTGAGCTTCACAAAGCGCGTGGAGTCGGCTTAGCTATCACCCGAGTGTGGGTTGAACCTTGAGCCCGGAACCTCCCGACGACGAAGACGCAGAAGCCGCGCCGCCTCGCCGAGCGTCGTGGCTGCGCCGTGGCCTCTGGTGGCAGCTCGCGCTCCTGATCATCGTCGTCGGCGTGATCGCGGGCATGAACCGCGCCGAGAAGCACGTCAAGTCCCCGCACTACTGCGAATCGTGCCACACGCGGGACGTGACGCAGCTCCACGCCAGCGTGCACAAGGGGCTAGCGTGCACGGCCTGCCACGAGGCGCGGGTCGGACAAGATCTCCACCAGTGGGCTCTCGGTCTGGTGTCGAGCACCAAGACGACGCCGCACGGAACGCTCGATCCGACGCGGTGCAAGAGCTGCCACATGCGCGGCACGAACGAGCCCTGGCAGATCGCGCGGACGAACGGCCACGTCGACCACGTGGTCAAGGCGGACAAGCCCCTGGAGTGTTCGTCCTGCCACACCTGGAAGAACCATGACAGCGCCCCCAAGCCGGGCGCATGCGCCGCATGTCACAAGAAGACGACGACCTACGGCGCGCACGGCATCGAGAAGCACCGCAACATCCCCTGCCTCGCCTGCCACAACTTCCTCGCCGAGGTCGGCGGCGGCGCGCTGACGCCGGCGTACTACTGCCAACGCTGCCACGGCGGCGTCGCGAAGGTCGCGCCGCGCTCGCGCTTCGCGGAGGTGATTCCCGCGCGGGCGATCCTGCCGTCGATGATCCACGGCAACCTGAAGACGTGCGCCCTGTGCCACCAGCCCCACGAGCCGACGCAGAAGAAGCGCTTGCGCGGCGAGGACTGCACGCTGTGCCACGCCAAGGTGACCACCGAGTTCCACAACACCAAGATGCCGGACCGGTTCAGCTGCACGACGTGCCACAAGCCGCACGGTCCGCGCACCTCGCTGGTCACCGCCTGCGCCAACTGCCACGACAAGAAGACGACGGCGGGGACCACCGCCTTCAAGCACAAGCGCTGCTCCCAGTGCCACAAGGCGCACGAGTTCAAGGCGGACGTCGACGGCTGCCGCGACTGCCACGCCGACAAGGCGCTGTTGCTCGCGTCGTGGGACGCGCAGACGCACGACGACTGCACGAACTGTCACAAGCCCCACGTCGCCGGGAAGCCCCAGTCCTTGTGTGTCACCTGTCACAAGGGCAAGAGCGCGAACCGCCACCCCGAGTGCACGACATGCCACGATCCGCACCAGGACGCGTCGCAAGCCAAGCGCTGCGGCACCTGCCACGCCTCGCAGATGACGGCGCTCTCGCACTCCGTACCGCAGCACCGCGCATCGACGTGCTTGACGTGCCACCAGCCGCACGCGCCGATGGCGGCGCTGTCCGCCTGCAAGGCCTGTCACACCAAGCAGGTGCAGCTGGTCGCCACGGCGCCGCCGCCGAAGCACAAGCTCTGCCTCAGCTGTCATCAGCCGCACACCTTCGCGGCGCGCGTGGCGGTGTGCTCGAATTGCCACCACAACCCGACGACCGGCGCGCACACCGGCGCCTGCACGCAGTGCCATCAGGTGCACGGTCCGCCGATCGGCGCGAAGACGGCGTGCAGCAACTGCCACGCGGACAAGGCACCGAAGGGCAAGCACGCCAAGTGCACGACCTGCCACAAGGCCGCGCACGGCCCGGCGCTCAAAGCGCCGGCGTGCGGCACGTGTCACGCGGCCAAGGCCGCCGGCGTGGCGGCGTGGAAGCCGGCCACGCACCAGACCTGCACCAACTGCCACCAGAAGCACGACCCGACGAACCCCAAGACGTGCAACCAGTGTCACCTGCAGGAGACGAAGCAGGTCGCGCCCACCCGGCACAAGTGCGCGTCGTGTCACGACGTGCACCAGGCGCCGAAGGACTTCTGGGGCGCCTGCACGCAGTGTCACTGCGCGCGAGGTCAGCGCGGTCCGCGGTCGCGGAGCGACGCACTCGGCGTGCCGATCCTGCCACAAGCCTCACGCGTTCACGCCGCCGACGTGCACGTCGTGCCACTCGAACTTGCCGTCCGCGCACCAGATCCACAAGGCGAAGACCCGCTGCAACGACTGCCACGACACGCATTCGCGCAAGATGCCCTCCCGCGCCGATTGCTTGAAGTGCCACCAGAACAAGACCACCCACTACCCCAACGCCCAGAACTGCGCCGCATGCCACCTGTTCAAGGCGGCCAAGTAGCGAAACCTGGAAGAGTGCGGAATGACCACTGAAGACGAGTCCACCACGCCGCCGGAAGACGACACGACGCCGGCGGAAGACGCGCGCGACGCCGCCGGAAGACGCGGATGGCGACGCTGCCCGACGACGGCGATGCGCCGCCGCCCGAGCCGCCGCCGAGAACGCGCCCGCTCTACTACAACCTGATCAGCCACATCGGCGCGTTCGTCGTCATCCTCGGCTCGGTCCTGATCCTGCTGTCGCTGCTCGCGCACGTCACGAGCGGGGGAGGCAACCCGTACATCGGGATCTTCACCTACATGGTGTTCCCCGCCTTCGTCGGCGTGGGCGGAGCCCTGATCCTCATCGGGATGCGCTGGGAAGCGGGCCGTCGGCGCCGGTTCGAGTCGCTCGGCGTGCTCCCGTATCCGCGCATCGATCTCAACGATCGGCGCCAGCGTCTCGTGTTCCTCTACTCGATCGTCGGCGGCACCGTGGTTTCGTCGCTGATGGTCTGGGCCAGCTACCAGGGCTTCCATTACACGGAGTCGGTCGCGTTCTGCGGGCAGACCTGCCACGTGCCGATGCAGCCCGAATTCACCGCGTACCTCGACTCTCCGCACGCGCGGGTTCGCTGCGTCGAGTGTCACGTCGGCGAAGGCGCGAGCTGGTACGTGCGCTCCAAGCTGTCGGGCGCGCGCCAGTTGCTCGCGGTCCTCACGCACAGCTATTCCACGCCAATCCCGACGCCGATCGAGCACCTGCGCCCGGCGAGGGAGACGTGCGAACGTTGTCATTGGCCGGAGAAGTTCTTCGGCTCGAAGCTCGTGCAGCTCCCGCACTACCGCTACAACGAGACCAACGACGCCGAGCAGATCACGCTCAACCTGAAGACCGGCGGTGGCGCGCCCGCGCACGGCAAGAGCCAGGGCATCCACTGGCACATGATCATCAACAACACGATCACGTTCGCGGCTGTGGACAAGAAGCTCCAGACCATCCCCTGGGTAAAGGTGCGTCACGCCGACGGCTCCGAAGAGGTCTACGTCGCCAAGAACACCAAGCTGTCCCCCGGCGCGATCGCCAAGCTGCCGCGTCACGAGATGGACTGCATGGATTGCCACAACCGACCGGCGCACAACTTCCCCACGCCGGACTCGGGCGTGGACCAGGCGATGCTGCGCGGCCAGATCCCGACCGACCTGCCGTGGATCAAGAAGGTCGCCGTCGAGGCACTGTTCCGCGAGTACACCGACCAGGACGACGCGAAGAGCGGCATCCGTTCGTACATCCGCGACTTCTACGCCAAGAAGTATCCGGACGTGCTCTCGAAGCGGAAAGCAGACATCGACAAGACCATCAAGGTGGCCATCTCGATCTACGACCGCGGTGTGTTCCCGAAGATGCACGTCGATTGGCGCACGTATCCCGTCAATATCGGTCACCGCTACTGGCCGGGGTGCTTCCGCTGCCACGACGGCCAGCACGCGACCAAGGACGGCAAGCTGCTGCCGAACGACTGCGCCTCGACGTGCCACACGCAGCCGCAGCGCGGGCCCGTCACGCCACTCGGGGTGATGGATGCCACCGCATACCCGGAGTGGCACCCCTGGAAGATGCCGCAGGAGCACCTCGACATCAAAGGTCACGATACGGTGCTCTGCTACAAGTGTCACGCGTCGGGCAAGCGTCCGAGCCGGGAGTGCAAGGACTGCCACGAGAAGTAGAGCCGCCACCGCCGGCACAAGGGCACGACCATGAAGACAACAACAGCCGGATTCCTGGTCATCGTCGCAGCCGCGCTCGCTGCGCTGGTGGGGTGCGCGTCAAGCGACGGAACGTCTCCCACCACGCGGAGCAAGGTCACCGCCATGCCGGCGCGGGAACCGACCACGTCCGCGCCGGCGCAGGTGCGCGCGCAGCTGGCGAAGTCCGTGCACGCGAAGCTGGACTGCTCGGAGTGCCACGCGCCAGGTCAAAACGGTGGCACCGGGCAGGCACACTGCACCGGCTCCTGTCACGCGAAGGAGACGGAGGCCTACAACGCGAGCATCCACGGCGCGGCACAGCGCAATGGCAAGTCCGGCGCCGCCCGCTGCGACGACTGCCACGGCGCGCACGATACCCGCCGCGTGAGCGATCCGGAGTCGCGCGTCGCCCCGCGCAACACGCCGCGGACCTGCGGCAAGTGCCACGCCAACCCCGAAGTCGCCGAGAAGCTCGGCATCAAGCAACCGAAGCTGGCGCCGCACTACTTCGAGAGCGTCCACGGGCGGGCGCTCTTGACCCAGGGGCTGGTCGTGGCCCCGTCTTGCGCCGACTGTCACGGCAAGGCCCACGCCATCTACGAGGCCAAGGATCCGCGTTCGACGGTCAACCGCTTCAACGTGGCGAAGACCTGCGGTCACTGCCACACCGGTCCTCGCGACCGCTACTTCGCGGGCATCCACGGCAAGGCGCTTGTGACCGAGGAGGCGCGTCCCGCCGGGGCCGCGAAGGCCGCGGCGAAGGACGCGAAGAAGGACGCCCCGACCTGCAACACGTGTCACTCGGCGCACTCGATCCTGATGAAGGGACCGGAGTTCCAGCTCGAGAGCGACCGTATCTGCGGCAGCTGCCACGAAGATCGCCTGGCGCGATATCGCGACACCTATCACGGCCGCGCCAGCGATCTCGGCGACGCGAAGGTCGCGGCGTGCCACGACTGCCACGGCGAGCACGACATCCTTCCGTCCACGAACCCGGCGTCGATGCTGTCCAGCAAGAATCGCCTGAACACGTGCCGGAAGTGCCACCAGAACGCGCCCGCGAACTTCGCCGGCTACCTCGCCCACGCCGACCACTCGGACAAGGTGCACTATCCGAAGCTCTACTGGGCATTCGTCGGCATGACCGCCCTGCTGCTCGGCACCTTCGGCTTCTTCGGCATCCACACGATCTTCTGGCTGATCCGCTCGCTGATCGAGCGCCACCGGAACCCCGAGGCCTTCCGCGAGGAGAAGCAGCGCGCGCGCCAGATGGAGGGTGCGCGCCTCTACACGCGCTTCAGGCCCGTCGATCGCTTCGTCCACGCGCTCGTCATCTTCAGCTTCATCCTGCTGGTGATGACCGGCATGCCGTTGAAGTTCCACAGCACGCCTTGGGCTCACTCGATCTTCAATGCCATTGGCGGCGCGACGGTCGCCGCCGCGGTCCACCGCTTCGCGGCGATCATCACGTTCGGGTATTTCGCGCTTCACATCGCGAGCCTGGTAGTCGTACTGCGCCGCCACCGCGACCAGTACACGAACGACAAGGGACGTCTCAGCACCCGCCGCTTGCTGAAGGTAGCGTTCGGCCCGGATTCTCCGTTCCCGCGCTGGCAAGACGTCAAGGACATCTGGCAGCACATGAAATGGTTCGTCGGACTGGGCGCGAAGCCCAAGTTCGATCGCTTCACGTACTGGGAGAAGTTCGACTACATGGCGGTCTTCTGGGGCGTCACGATGATCGGCATCTCCGGCCTCGTGATGTGGTTCCCCAAGGCCTTCACGCACTTCCTGCCGGGCTGGGGCATCAACATCGCCCACATCATCCACAGCGACGAGGCGCTGCTCGCTGCCGGCTTCATCTTCACGTTCCACTTCTTCAACAGCCACTTCCGCCCGGAGAAGTTCCCGTACGACCCCGTCATGTTCTCCGGCAAGGTGACCGAGGAGGAGCTCAAGCACGAGCGCCCGGCGCAGTACGAGCGCATGGAGAAGGCCGGGGAGCTCGACGACGCGACGCTGACCGCCGGCGACTGGAAGCAGTGGAGGCTGATCGTCAACCCGTTCGGCTGGACCGCCATCGTCCTCGGCCTGACGCTCGCAGCCGCGATCTTCTACGCCCTGCTCACCTGATTGGGTTTGCCGGTCCGGCGCGGAATCGCCGCGCAACGCGCGCGCGTCGCGCTTGCGAAGTCCGGCAACCGATTCGGGAGCGATGCCGCTCCATGGGAGATGGCACAGGAAGGGCGGAAGGGCGGAAGATCCGGGGATGGGACGGACGAAGTGATCGGTGCGCTGATCGAGGTGCACCGCCATCTCGGCCCAGGGTTGATGGAATCTGCCTACGGGCCTGTCTGTGCGCCGAGTTGGCCGAACGAGGGCCTCACGTCGAACGACAACGACCGCTGCCGTTCAACGACAAGGGTGCGCACGGGTGTGGTTCTGTTCCTGCGCACGACGGCTCGTGCGCGGATACCCGAAGTCCCTCTGGACCTTCCGTTCTTCCGCCCTTCCTGTGAAAATCAGGGCGTATTCCCTGACGGCGATCTAGTCCGCAATGCGGGCGGAATGGCTTGCGACGGCTCGTGCCTGAATACCCGAAGTCCCTGTAGACCTTCCGTTCTTCCGCCCTTCCTGTGAAAACCCAAATCAGGGGATTTCCCGGATTGCGGGCCCGAGCCCGGAAGCACGCGGCGCGCGTCACGGACAGCCGGCGCGCGGGTGCGCCGACGCCCAGCGCTTGAACGCGGACAGCAGCGCCGTCGCGGTGCGGTCGCCCATGAGCGTGCCGCCCCTCTCGTTGAAGTGCACCATGTCCGGCTCGGCCAGGTGGTGCGCGACGAACGTGATGATCGAGCCCTGACCGCCCATGGCGCCCTGGAAGTCCCAGTACGCCGCGGCGCTGGACAGCGCCACCGCACGCGTACGCCGGCCGAGGCGCGCGATGCGCCGGCTCGGGCTCGGGTGCATGGCCGGCCCGTAGGCGAAGTCCGGCGGGCTCGACAGCAGCATCGGCACACCGGGAAGCGCCGCGCGGTGCAGCGCCACGAGCCGGCGGAGCGCGTCGTCGTGCTCCGGGCGATCGTCCGCGGTGCCGTCCATGATCAGCATCACCAGGTCGTAGCTGGCGATGCGCCAGCGCTTCGCGCGCGACGTCCATGTCCTCGCGGGCGAGCACCTCCACGTTCACGCCGCCCACGCCCAGCGAGTCCACGATCACGCCCGGCGCGCTTCGCTCGAGCGTCGTGCCGAACACGCGCACGCCGCGCGTCGCCACGACGCCGAGTCGGTGCGGCCCGTCCGCGACGTCGACGGCGCGGAACAGGGCGTGCGGCGCGTCCGCGTGGGTATCGATCAGCGCGCGCCTGTCGCCGTCGACGCGGATCTCGAGCTCGCCGCCGTGGGGCCACGCCAGGTAGTACACGTCGAAGCGCGACACGCGCGTGCCGACCGGCGCGCCGTCCGGCGCCGTCTCCACCCAGGCCCGCGCGCCGCGCGAGGTGCACTGCGCGGCGATCCCCGCGAACCCGTAGCGCTGGTCGAGCACCGGGTGCGTGGTGATCGCGTACGACACCCAGCCGCGCGGCTCGATCCCGTGCCGCACGTCACGGTGCGTGTACCAGGGCCACGGCTTGCCGAACGCGACGAAGCCGTGCCCCGCGTCGCCGTAGCGCGCCTGCAGCACGCGCCGCAGCTCGCCGCTGACGAGATCCTGCGTCATGTTCGAGTCGCCGTAGAGCGCGATCCGGATCGTGACCGGCTCGCCGCGCGCTCGCCGTGCGAGCTTCTCGAAGAACGGCGCGAGCGTATCGTGCGGATCCTCGATCGCGGGCAGCGGCGCGGGCGCCGGGAGCGGCGGCGGCGCCGGCACCTCCACGTGAAGCGGCGCGCACGCGGGCCCCGCCGCCGGCAGCTCCGCCGCAGCGCTCGCGGCGGGCGCCGGCGCGGGCGCGGCCATGGGCGCCGCCTCGGGGACGGACCTTGGCGCGGCCGGGCGCGCCGCCGGCGCGCCGCACGCCGCGGCGACGATCGCGAGGCCGCACAGCGGGATTCCGCGCCGGACCGGCATCCCCCTTCCCCGGCGGCGGCGGCTCATGGCTCCAGGCGTTCGAGCAACGCGTTGACGCGGAGCGCGCCGCCCAGTTGCGAGCGCTCGTGCGCGTGGTCCATGGCGGCGAACAGGTGCGTCTGCTCGAGAATCGAGGCGCTCGGGGTGGCGCTCGAGCATGCTCATGTAGTGCTCGAAGTGGCGCTGGCGGTCGAAGCGCGTGCGGCCCTCGAGCGCGTAGCGCACCGTCGCGTGGAGCGCGAAGCGGCCGGCAAACGGCTCTTGCACCAGGTGCCAGCGGCGCAGCGTCGCGAGCGCGCGCGCGCCCTTGTGTCCGACGCGGGCGAGCGTGACAAGCGACGCCCGGTCCATGTGATCGCCGTCGGTGTGGGCGAGTACGGCCAGCAGGCGGCGCGCCGCCGGGGCGAGGCGCCGCCACGTGAAGTCCACGAGCAGCCGCACCTCCGGCAGGTCGTCCTCGTGGGCGATGACGCGCACGCGCGCGACGCCCCGCTGCACCAGGTACGCGCCGAGCGCATCGGGCGTGACGACGCCGCTCTCGACCAGCGCGTTCGCCACGTCGAGGGCGAGCGGGTTCCAGCGCAGCAGCCGCGTGAGCGACTTCACGGCGGGAAAAGGCGCGCGGCCCGATCCGACCAGCGGCGGCACCACCGGGAAGATCGAGACGCCGCCGAGCAGACAACGCCGCGCGGTGATGACGAACGTGACGTCGACCGCGCCGAGGCGCCGGAGCAGATCGGCGATCGCGGCGTCGTCCTCGTGGTTGTCGAGCACGATCAGCGTGGGGCCGCGCGACGCGAGCGCGCGCCGCACGTTCGGCCACAAGCGATCGCGCTTCACGCCGAAGCGCAGCGCCAGCATCTCGCCGAGGGTGTGCGTGTCCCACGCGCCGACGCGAAACCAGTGGATGCCGCCGGCGAAGTGCCGCGCCACACGGTGGCCGAGCGCCGCCGCGAGCGTGGACTTTCCGCTGCCGCCGCCGCCGACGAGCGCGAGCTGCGCTGGATGGCGGTCTACGACGATCCGTGACAGCGTCGACAGCTCGGCGCGCCGGCCCTTCAGAACCGGTGCGGGCGGAAAAGGATGACGCGTGCGGGCCAAGCGAACTCGATCCATAGCGCGGAATGCCGGCTGCGCGCGCGACGTTCTGCGCGAAGCATGAAGTGGCTCGCGCTCACGCTGTGTCTGGTCGGCGCGTGCTCGAAGCCGGCGCGCGAACAGCATCGCCCGCCCAAACCGGCCGCCCCCCGTCCCCGTCCCCGCCCGAGCGCGAGCGTTGCCGCGCCGGAAGACGCGGCGGCCGATCCCGCAGCGCCCGCGGACGCCGCGGCGCCGCGCCTGGTGCAGCTCGGGCTGTCGATCGACGCGACGTACAAGGAGAAGCGCCTGTCGTGGCGCAAGGTGGAGCACCTGAACTGGCAGGGCGTCGCGGACGCGATGCCGCCGCTGCCCGCCGAGCCGGCAGCCGATCCGCGCGGCTGCCCGGACGGCATGTTGCGCGTCCGCGGCGGCTTCCTGCTCGACGCCAAGGGGCGCGCGGACACGGACGGCGTGCTGCTCGACCAGAACCGCGCCTGCGCGCATTTCAAGACGGCCAATCGCGGCGTGGAAGCGCTTTGCGATCGCTTCGACCGCGATCGCTGGCTCGCCATCGCGAAGACCCTGCCGCGCGCGCCGCTCGACTTCTGCATCGATCGCTACGAGTTCCCCGACACGTACGCCGAGCTGCCGCTGGTCGTCGTGCGCTACGCGGAGGCGGAGAGCTTCTGCAAGAAGGTCGGCAAGCGGCTGTGCACGGAGGACGAGTGGACGTTCGCGTGCGAGGGCGAAGAGGGCGTCCCCTACCCCTACGGCTACGAGCGCGACGCCACGGCGTGTCGCATCGACGTGCTCGCCGCCGGCCCGGACAAGGACACGTTCCGCCCGCGCACCACCGCCCACACCGCCGCCGGCATCGACTTCGCGTGGCACGGCATGCGCAGCGGCGAGATGGCCCGTTGCAAGAGCCCGTTCGGCGCGATGGACATGACCGGCAACGTGGACGAATGGACGCGGAACGCGCGCAAGTACGGCTACAAGATGATCCTCAAGGGCGGCCACTGGGGCCCGGCGCGCCAGCGCTGCCGTCCGGCAACGCGCGGCCACGGTCCGATGTACGTGCGCTACGATCAGGGTTTCCGCTGCTGCGCGGACGCGCCGTGAGTCACTTGTAGGTGTAGTCGGCGGACATCGTCATCTTGCCCTCGCCGCTGATCTGCACGTGGTGCGCGGCGTCCTCGCCGTTGACCACCAGCGGGCCCGACATGGACACGGCTATCGGCCAGCCCGTCGCGACGTCCACGCTGACCGTGCCGACGAGCTGCATCTGCAGGCCCATCGTCTTGTCCGGGTGACCGGTGACCGCGACCTTCATGTCGAACATGGCGGCGGTGTGCTTGCCGTCGCTCTTGGTTCCCTGGAAGACCAGCTCGGCGCTGGCCACGTCCATCGGCTTCGCGTCGTCTTCGCCGTTGCTGAACAAGTCGCGGATCGCGTCCTTCGAAGCGTCGATCTTCTCGCCCTTCACCAAGGGGCGATCAGGCAGCAGCTTGCGGAACGGATCCGGCTTGCCCAGATCGTGGTTGTCCTTCTTGACCTCGTCGGCCTCCTTCTTCGAGACCTTCTTGCCGTCCTCGCGCGTGACCGTCACTTCGTCGCCCTTGCGCTCGACCACGTAGGTGTTGCCCTCGAGCGGGCTCTTCTTGGTGTGCTCCTTGCCGCGGATGTTCGTCTCCGTCTCCTCGCGGCGCGTGTAGCTGATGCGCACCTTGGTCGGCCCCACGTCGTTCGAAGCCAGCACCTCCTTGGCGCTGTCGTGGGCCTGCTTGTTCGCGATGTTCGCGTTCATCACGTTCTTGCCGTTCTGCGTGGCGGCGATCGAGAAGTTCATCGCCATCGCGTCCTTCTCCTCGAGCTTGGTGCCGGGCTTCGGCACCGTGAAGGTGATGGTCGTGCCCGCGGGCGCGGCAGCTGCCGAGGCGGAAGCCGAGGCGGAAGCCGACGCGTCAGCGCCCTTCTTGCTGCAAGCCGGCGCGAGGAGGACGAGGGAGATGGCGAGCGTGGAGATTGAACTTCGCATGGCCGACCAGGCTAGACGATCCAGACCGGAAATGGGGATTGGATGTCGGTCCGGCGCGGAACCACGCGCGTCCCGCCGTCCGGTCAGCCGAGCAAGCCTGCGATCATCTCGAACACGACGTCGAGCCCGATGTCGAACGCCACGGCCTTGGCCACGTCGCCGGTGCCATCGTCGTCGTCGTCGTCGCGGACCTGCGGGTGCGGTGCCGGCGCCGCGGCGCGCGGCGCGACCGGCGGCGCGGCGTAGGCGCGCGCGACCGCCGTCGCCTGGGCGATCTTCGCGAGCTCCCCGCAGTCGAACCACGTGCCGTGCTGGGCGCAGCTGTCGATGTCCACGCCGGCGCTCGCCACGCGGCTGCGCGCCAGCCACTGCCCGCACACCGGACAGCCCACCGCCTGCGCCGTGTCCACGGCACGCGCGTAGCGCGCCGCGCCGTCCACCAGCGAGCGCGTGGTGTTGTCCAGCGCCGTGCACAGCTGCTGCGCGGTGCGGCAGTCCAGCCACACGCCGGCGCACGTCGTGCAGCCGTGGAGCGTGTGCGCACCCACGGCCGCGACCTGCAGCCACACGCGGCAGCGAGGACAAGCGAGGGACGGCGTCTGGTTCATCCCGACGCGATCGAGATAGCGCGTCGCGGCCGTTTTGCAAGCATTGCGGGAGCTCGCGCCGTGCGGCGCGGGTGCGCCTCGTGCTCGCGCCGGACGCGTGACGTTGGTCCGGGCTGTTATAGCGCGGCGGGCAGAGTGGGCTGTAGCGGCTTGCCGCTACAAGCCTGGAGCGCCGCGAGGCCGATGGCCTGAGGCTGCCGGCGATGCCGCCGGCGGATCGGCCGGGAGCGACAGCGCGGAGCGGCGCAGCACCGCCGTCGTGTGCACGGGAGTGAGAACGTGGGCCTCAACGCGTGCACTCGGAGCGTCCATGCTCAGACCTGCCGGACGCCGCAAACGGCCAGTGCGTGGACTGCAGCCCGGACGCGGGCCAGGTGTGCACGGAAACGACGTGGTCAGCTCGACACGTGAGGCGCGATCGGCGACGTGATCGACGTGCAGCGACGGGCTGCCCGGCGGACCTGCGTGGAACCGACCTGCACGCCGGACGCGAGCCTCGCTGCGTGGGCAACGCGTCTACAGCGTCGACTCGTGCGACCCTCGGCAACCTGCAGCAGATCTGCGCCAACGGCTGCGCCAACGGCGCGTGCGCGGCTGCGCGCCGAATCACACTGGGTGTGCTCGGCGGCGACATCTCAGCCTCGATCGGCGCGAGGAGCTCGGGAGCACGCTGAAGGACGCCCGGACAGCGAGCCAGTCCGCCACACAAGCTCGTGCGTGACGGCGTCCGTGCACGTCCACGCGTCGACCCGCTGCGGGCGACATGCACTGGGTCGACAGCTGCGCGGAGTCCAGCCCGACGTCGAGGTGGACTGCCCAGCGGCTGCGACAACACGTACGGGTGTCTCCGGCCAGCGGGCTCGTTCGGCACAGTCCCGCGCCTGCCCGGCGTCTCCGGTAACACCTCGCGCGCGTGTACGCGGCGGCGCGACTGCACACGCCAACACCTCGCCGTGGAGCGTGGGCCTGGTGACGTCATGCTCACACCTCCTTGCCGTCTGGCTGGCGGCAATGGAGAGGGGAGGAGAAGTGCATGCGCTGCTGGTAGAGCGGCCACCTCGGCACGGTGGCTTGATGGTGGTACCAGCGGGCACCGCGGAAGCGGCGGGCTCCGCCGACGCGGGGGTAGTGGAAGACGGGGGGATGACAAGGACACCGCGAACCGGCGCGCGTTGCAAGCGTCTTCCGCGCGGCGGCGCGCCGGTACGCGAAGCGCGGCGCCACCCGCTGGCGAACACGGGGGTTCCGCGCCGGACCGGCAATCAATCCCGGATGGAGGCAGCGCGTTGTCCGGTGCGCCACGCTTCCGGTGACGTTCCCGTCCAGCGCTTGAATGCCCTGTGGAACGCGCTGGGCTCGGAGTAGCCGAGCAGCCACGACAGCTCGGCGATCGCGGTGCCGCCTTCGAGGAAGTAGAGCGCTTGCTGGCGGCGCACCTCGTCGAGCTCGGCCTGCAGCGACGTGCCTTCTTCGCCCAGGCGACGTTGGAGCGTGCGTGCGCTCATGTGCAGCTGCGGCGCGAGATCGGCGAGCTTGACCTCGCCGTCGGGGAGCTGGCGGCGGATCAGCGCGCGCAGGCGCTCGGCGACGCTGGTCTGCTCCGGTAGCCGGCTCAGCTTCTCGCTGGCGTAGCGCTCGAAGAAGGCGCACAGCGCGGCGTTCGCGTCGGGGATCGGCAGCTCGAGCATGCTCGCCGCGAACTCGGCCTCGGTGGTCGCACAGTCGAACTGCACCGGCACGCCGAGCACGCGCTCGTACTTGACGGGGTCCGCGGGACGCGGGTGACGGAAGCGCACGCGTTCGAAGGCGAGCCCCGGCACGAAGCGCGCGCTGTTCACCACGAAGTCGCACATGCTCATCTGCGCCATCTGCAAGTGCGCGGGCCGCGGCGGTCCCCACGGCTCGTAGTTGACGCGCGCCGTCGAGCCCTGGATACGGAGCTCCATGCGCTCGCCCTCGTTCCACAGGCGCATGTAGTGCAGCATGCGCTCGAGGGCGGCACCGAATCTTTCGCTGGTGATGAACAGGAAGCCGAGCACGTCGAGCACCTCGATCTCGAGGCCGATGGGCAAGTCCAGACCGAACTCCGGATCGGCGGTGTGCCGCCCGATGGCTTCGAGGACGTCGTACACGGCGACCAGCGGGATGCGCCCGTCGGGATCCGCGAGCGCGCTCTCCGTCAGACGCGCCGCCTCGAGCAGGGCCGATCGCGGGACGCCTCGCCGGACGCCGAACTCGACGAACAGCGACACGACGCGAGCCCAAGCCGTAGGACCTGCGATTTCCACGGGGCGCGCCATGCCGTGGCGCAATCTACCAGCACTTCTGGCGGCATTCATCAGTGCCAAATGGACGGAAGGACCTAGATTGGTCCGCATGAGGATATCGCGACGCGCCCTGCTGCCGCTGGCGGCGCTGCTTCTGGTCCCCCTGCCGGCCCGCGCGGCCGGCTCGTCGATCGCGGAGCTGGTCCACAAGGCCGACCACGTGCTGCGCGGCAAGACCACCGCCTCGCTGGTCGACATGCACATCCATACCGGGAGCTACGACCGCAGCTACACCATGGTGTACTGGGGCGACGAGCGCGGCGGCAAGAGCCGGGCGCTGATCAAGATCCTGGGCCCGGCGCGCTGGCGCGGTCACGGCACGCTGAAGGTCGGCAGTCGGCTGTCGCTGTACGACCCGAGCAGCGACCGCGTCACCGTACTCAGCAGCTCGATGCTGGGCGACAACTGGATGGGCAGCCACTTCACCAACGACGATCTGGTCAAGGAGACGGATCTCGCGAAGGACTACCACGCCCGCGAGCTCAAGCACTGGACCGCCCAGGTCGGCGGCAAGGACGCGACCTTCTATCGCATCCAGCTCGACCCCACGCCGCAGGCACCGGTCGCCTGGGATCACATCGTGAGCGAGCTGTACCAACAGGGCGAGAGCGTGATCCCCACGCGCGAGGAGTACTATCGACGCGCCAAGCAAGCCAAGCCGACACGCGTGATGACGTTCAGCGACGTGAAGGAGATGGGCGGCCGCACGATCCCGACGAAGCTCACCATGCACGTCGCGGACAAGCCCGGCGAGTATACGGAGCTCACCTACAAGAAGCTCCGCTTCGACGCCAACGTGCCCGCGAGCAAGTTCACCGAGCAGGCGCTGCGTCACTGAGCCATGGCCGGCAAGCTCGGACTCCTGCTGTCGATCGCGTGGCGCAACCTCGGGCGCAATCGCCGGCGCACGCTGATCGCCGGCGGCGGCATCGCGATCGGCGTGGGCATGTGCATCGCGAGCTTCGGCGTGATGGACGGCATGAGCAGCGACATGGTGCGATCGATCACCGACGTGCAGCTCGGTCACGTCCAGGTGCACGAGCCGGGCTTCTCGTCGCGACCGAAGCTGGATCTCGCCTTCGACAAGGCGGAAGCCCGCACCCGCGCCGCGGCGCACACGCCCGGCGTCGAAGCCGCGAGCCCGCGCGTGATCGGCTGGGCGCTGGCCAGCACGGCGCGCGAGTCGTCGGGCGTGCAGCTGGTCGGCGTCGATCCCGCGCGCGAGGCCCAGCTGACGCACCTCGACCGGCGCCTGGCGAGCGGCGCCTACCTGCCGCAAGCGCCCACCCCGTGGCCGGCGGCGAAGAAGCTCGACGCCGCCGAGCGCGCCCTCGACAAGCAGCTCACCGACAGCGAGGCCGAGCGCGCCGCCGCCGAGATCGAGGGGCTTGGCGAGCCAGCGCCGAGCGCGCCGCCGGGCGCCGCAGCCGCCGCCACGAAGAAGCTGCTCGCCGAGGTCGCGCCTGGCCCCAGCGCGCCGCCGCCGGTCCTGCTCGGCGACAAGCTCGCGCGCAAGCTCCACGCGACGCCGGGCACGCGCATCGATCTGATGGCGCAGGACATCGACGGCAACCCGGCGAACGTCGCGTTCCGCGTGGTCGGCATCATGCACACGGGCGACTCCGCGCTCGACGCCATCCGCGCCGTCGCGAACCTCGCCGACGTGCAGCGCTTCCTCGGCCTCGGCGACCGCGCCCACGAACTGGCGCTGCGCCTTGCCGTGCCGGGCCACGCCGCGGCCGTGGCCAAGCAGCTCGCCGCCGAGCCGGACTTCAAGCAGCTGGACGTCAAGACGTGGGAAGAGCTCCGCCCGGACGTGGTGGCGATGGTGCAGACGAACAGCTCGTTCACGGCGATCATGGTCGTGATCATCTTCGCCGTCGCCGCCATCGGCGTCGCCGACACGATCCTGATGGCCGTCTTCGAGCGCCGGCGCGAGCTCGGCGTGCTGAAGGCCGTCGGCATGCGCCCGGCGTCGATCGTGTTGATGATCGCGACGGAGACGTTCCTGCTCGGTGTCGGCGCGTCGCTGGTCGGCCTCGGCCTCGGCGTGGGCATCGATCTCGTGCTCGGCCGCTGGGGAATTCCGCTCGGCGGCCTGAGCGGCTTCAGCATGGCGGGCGCGGCGATCCCGCCGGTGCTCCACGCCACCGTCACCCTCGAAGGCGCGCTGTTGCCGGTGGCGATGATGGCGATGATGGCGCTGCTGGCGTCGTTGTGGCCGGCGCTGGTCGCCGCCCGCATCGAGCCCGTCGTCGCGATGAGGGACCGCTGACATGATCCTCCGGCTCGCGCTCAGGAACTCGCTCCGCAATCGGCGGCGCACGCTGCTGACGGCGCTCGCGATCAGCCTGAGCTTCGCGCTCTTGATCGTGTTCCTCGGCATCGGCGACGGCGTACACGAGAAGATGGCCGACATCGGCGTGAGCATGGGCCTCGGCGACGTGGTGGTGCATCACCAGGGCTACAGCGACGACCCGACGCTCGATCGCTTGATTGTCGATCCGGCGCGGAACCGCGCGGCGATGCTGCGCGTCCCGGGCGTCACCCAGGTCGCGCCGCGGCTGCGGACCGACGCGCTGATCACCGCGGGAGCGACCAGCATCGGCGTCGCGCTCTCCGGCGTCGATCCGGCGATCGAGCCCAGCGTGTCGAAGATCGACACGCCGGCGTCGATGATCGCCGGCCACGCCCTCGCCCCGCCGGCGCACCCGCGGGCGTTGAGCGAGCTGCCGCCGGTGGTCGTCGGCAAGGAGCTGGCGCATACGCTCGGCGTCCAGGTCGGCGACCGCGTGACGCTCACGCTGCGCCCGGCCGGCGGCGGCGACACCCACAGCGGCGCGTACGAGGTGCGCGGCGTGTTCGCCACCGGCGTCCACGAGATCGACGCGTTCTGGGTGGAGATCCCGCTGGCCGACGCCCAGCGGCTGGCTGGCGCCGGCAACGGCGTGACGATGCTGGCGGCGTTCCTCGACAACGTCGCGCAGACGCAGGCGGCCACGGGGCGGATCCAGCACGCGCTCGCCGGTGAGCCGCTGGAGGTGCTGTCCTGGATGCAGGCCGCGCCGGATCTGTACGCGATCATCGCGGTCGACGAGGGCGGGCTGTACGTGATGATGGCGATCGTCTTCATCGTGGTCGCGGCGGGCATCCTGAACACGCTGCTGATGAGCGTGATGGAGCGCACGCGCGAGTTCGGCGTGCTGCTCGCCCTCGGCACGACGCCGCGACGCATCGTGGGGATCGTGCTGGGCGAGGCCTTCGTGCTGGGCGTGGTGGCGACGCTCGCCGGTCTCGCGCTGGGCCTCGCCGGAAACCACCACTTCGCGACGACCGGCGTCGATCTGCAGAGCATGATGGGCTCGAACGTCGAGACCAGCGGCATCCTGTTGCCGAAGCACTTCTACGCGCACCTGTACGCCGCCAAGGTGGCGTGGAGCTCCGCCGTCATCCTCGGGCTGGTGATGATCGGGGCGGCGTACCCAGCTCTCCGGGCCGCGCGGCTCGAGCCCGTGGAGGCGATCCGCCATGAGTGACGAAAGCCAGAGCGCCGCGGTCGAGGCGACCGGGCTCGTGAAGACGTACCACCAGGGGCAGCTCGAGGTCCGGGCCCTCGCCGGCGTCGATCTCCGGCTCGAGGCCGGCGAGTTCGCGGTGCTCGCCGGGCCGTCGGGCTCCGGCAAGACCACGCTCTTGAACCTGATCGGCGCGCTCGATCATCCCACCGCGGGCCAGGTCCGCGTGGCCGGGCAGGATCTCGGCGCGATGAGCCGCGCCGAGCTCGCGCGCATGCGCCGCGATCACATCGGCTTCGTGTTCCAGGCGTACAACCTGCTGCCGGTGCTCTCCGCGCTGGAGAACGCGGAGCTGGTGCTCGAGCTGCAAGGCGTACCGCGCGCCGAGTGCCGGCAGCGCGCCACGGACATGCTGCGCTCGGTCGGGCTCGGCGACATGCTCGGGCGCCGCCCGGGCGAGCTCAGCGGCGGGCAGCAACAGCGCGTCGCGGTCGCGCGCGCCATCGCGTCCGCGCGCACGCTGGTGCTCGCCGACGAGCCGACGGCGAACCTCGACTCGAAGACCGCCGAGTCGCTGCTCGACATCATGGTCGAGCTGAACCAGAGCCACGGCCTCACGTTCCTGTTCTCGAGCCACGACCCGCGCGTCGTGAAGCGCGCGCGCCGCGTCGTGCACCTGGAGGACGGCCGTATCGTGGGAGACGAGCGTCCGTGAGATTCCGCGCCGGACCGGCAATCCTCTGCCTCGCCCTGGGTCTGGTGAGCACGAACGTCCACGCGTTCGTGCTGTCCGAGGATCCGCTGGAGGGCGACTCGCTGTCGCTCGGCGGCACCGTGCGCATGTACAACCTGATGCTGCGCGGCGGTCCGCTGGAGACGACCGGAGCGTTCTCGCCGCCGAACCCGGCGTCGGTGTCGATCCTGGCGATGCGGCCGGCGCTGGAGCTGAAGAAGAGCTGGGGCCTCGATCTGGTGATCCACGACGAGCTGACGTCGACGTCGTCGTCGCTCCCGGCGACCTTGTCGGCGGGCGCGCTCTCCTTGGGACAAGGCGCGCAGGCGCCGGTGTGGCTGCCGCTGCAGTGGTCGCTGGTCGACGACCCGGTGTACAACTACCAGGTTCGCGATCGCATCGACTGGATGTACGCGCGCTACACCACCGGCGATGTCACGTTCACGCTCGGGCGCCAGCCGATCAGCATCGGACGCGGCCAGATCTGGACGCCCGAGGATCTGATCGCGCCATTTTCGCCGCTGCAGATCGACACCGAGTTCAAGCCCGGCGCGGACGCCGCGCGCGTCGACTGGAACCCGTCGGAGTCCGTCACACTGATGCTCGCGGGCGCCGCGGCGAAGGACGACAACTCGGCGGTGATCGGCCGGGCGGAGGTCGCCCTCGATCCGCTACGCGTCGGCGTGATGGCCGGCAGCGTGCGCACCGACGCCGTCGTCGGCATGGACTTCTTCGCCGATCTCGGCGGCGGCACCGATCTACACGGCGAAGCCACGACGACCTGGGTCACCCAGCGGGCGCGCCGTCCGTCGGGACGACGCGGCTTCGAGCGCGCCGTGATCGGCACCACCAGCGAGCCGGCGAAGAAGCTCCACGTCACGGCCGAGGCGTACTGGAACGGCGCCGGCGCATCCAAGCAGGACGACTACCTCGCCGAAGCGGCGAGCCCGCGCGTCGCGATCGGCGAGACGTACACGCTCGGCCGCGTGTACGGCGGCGTCGGCGCCGACTGGGAGGCGCACCCGCTGCTCCACGTCGAGCTCTCGGCGATCGCGAATCTGCACGACCCAAGCGCGATCATCGCGCCCACGCTGCGCTACAGCGTGGCCCAGAACGCATCGCTGATCGCCGGCGCGTACGTGCCCATCGGAGCCACGCGCACCGAGTTCGGCCTCTACCCCGAGATCTACCACGTGGACGCGAAGCTCTGGTTCTAGAGGAGCGTCACGCCCGCCGATCGGCGAAGAGATCCTCCGGCTCGTAGAGCGCGGGCGTCAGCACCACCCGTCCCGCGTCGTCCGTCGATACTGAGACCCTGCAGCCCGGATAGAGATTGAGGCGCTCGCGTGCACGACGCCGCACGGTGTAGCTCGCCCGCGCGCTATCCCTCACGGAGAGCGCGCGCGCCGGCAGCACGGCGAACGCCGCGCGCAGATACTGCTCGACGCTGCTGCCATCCCTCACGTGGGCGCTCGCGATCGCACGCGCCGCTTCGCCCTGCTTGAAGCCGAGCCCGCACAGCGCCGAAAGCGCACGCGCCGCGTGGTCGGGCGACGCGACCTGCCCGTAGGCCGATCCGTCGGCGTGACGGAAGACGAAGCCCGTCGACGCACGTCCTTCGATCGTGAAGCGACCGCGATGCAGCGCGCGATGGTGCGCACCGCATAGAACAAGCAATAACTCCGGATCATGACCGCCGCCATCCGCGCGCGGACGCACGTGGTGGATGTCGACGAAGACCGCGTTGCAGCAGCCCGGCACCTGACAGCGGCCGCCGTCGCGACGCATCACCGCGCGACGCGTCGCCGGCGGAATCGTCTGCGTCGCCCGCTCGTCCTCGCGGAGGTGCTGGGCGTCGCACCCGGCCATCTCGACGACCTCGGGCGCGACGGCGATGGCTTCGCCCTTTCCCTGCTGGGTGCCGGCGCCGCAGCACTCGCATACGGTCATGGCAATCTGGTAGCTCGCGCGACCGGCGTCGGTCGGGCCGCCGAGCACCGCGCGCGCCATCAGCAGCAGCGCCGCGTCGTCGTCGAGCGATCCGTCGCTGCCACGCCGCAGCTTCACCATCGCTTCGCGGAACGTCGCGAGCGTCTCCGCGGTGACGTCGAAGCGGAGCGTGTGCCGGCGCGCTTCCGGGCGCGCCGGATCCGCCGGCGTGTCGCCGGGTCTGCGCCCGCTCACCAGCCGCTCGACCTCGCGCACGGTGCGCGATTTGGCCGCGGTCAGCCAGGCGCGCTCGGTCTCCCCGACGGCGACGCGCGTCAGCTCGCGAACCGCCGACCACGACAGCTCGCCGGCGGCGAGCGCCGCCTCGAGCACGGGCAGCCGCTGCAGCGCCTCGGCGACGCGGAGCTTCTCCTCCGTCACGCGCGGCCCATAGCCGAGCGTGCGCTCGACGTACTCGGCGAACGTCGCGAAGCCGAACCGCTCATGCACGCGCGCGCCTCGCGCGACCAACAGCCAGCGCCCCTCGTCATGGTCCAACGTCGCGCGCTCCCCCGCGATGCGCACGAGCTCGGAGTGGGCGCGCTTCCAGTCCTTGTCGTGATCAGCCATGGACTTTCATAACATGCTGTTTCGAAGCCTCCCGAGAGGCGTTCTGCCGCGCGAACGCAGGCCGGAACGCGTTTCGCGTCGCCCGCTTCGCGCGGAGCGCGCGTGCGGGTCCGCAGCGACCGTAGCGACCCGTTCCGGTGGCGACCGGCGATCGACGGGCCACGTTGGCCGCCGATCGCGTCAAGCGCGAAATCGATTTTCTTTCGCCCCCACGTGGGCGACATGAAGGGTGTGGCGCGCGCCGCCGAGCGACCCGTGCGCGACGCGTCGACGAGGCCAGCTCGTGGATCAAGCCCTGCGACAGGTCGAGGCGCAGCATGGTGTCGGTCCGGCGCGGAATCCCGCGGCGCGAGGTCACTCGACGGCGAGGCGAACCAGGTTCATGTATCCGCTGCCCTTCGGCGCGATCGCGGCGTAGACGTGCGTGCGGCTCACGCCGTAGATCGCGTAGGTCTTCAGACCCGTGTCGAGCGGGTAGTGCTTGACGGTGCGGGCCTGGACGTTCCACACGTCCAGCTGCGTATTCGTGCAGTCCTGGCTCGCGCACGTCGGGACCACGAGGTGCCCCCATCCTCCGGACGTCTTTGTCACCGCCGTATTGTGGAGGTTGTAGTCCGCGAGCTTGAACGGCTGCAGCTTCGCCAGATCGGTCACGTACGGAGCCGCCCAGATCTCCAGATCCTTGAACGTGTAGAAGTCCACCGGGTGCAGGCCCTTGATGAAGCCGAAGTAGCTGTTCGCGTACGCCGGCGCGAACACCTGCTCGTCGTACGTCCCCACCAGGAATGGCTCCACGTCCGACAGCCCGTCGCTGCGATCGATCTCGCGCATTACGGGGCCCCCATCCTGCGAGCGCCACACCGTGAAGTAGAACTGGTCGCCAGCAACAGCGGGGTCGTCGATCTCGCCGATGCCGTTCACGTCCGAGGCGAACTGCTGGAAGCCCGAGCCATCCACGTTCGACATCGACGAGAACTGACCGCCGATCCACTTCCAAACCCACAAGTTCGTGCCCATGTAGTATCGGCCGGGAGAAGGTGCAGGATACGGCTTGGGAATCGTGAACACGTGATCGCCTCCGGAAATCGAGCCCACGATCGCCCCGTATTGACCCAGGCTCGCCAGGGTCGGTGCGAGACCATAGTGGTCCCCCCACGCGCTCAGGCCGACCATGTCGCAGCGCGCATCCGCGGTGTCCACGCTGCGGTAGGCCGCGTAGAGCGATCCATCTTCGCGCATGAAGAGCGCTGCGCTCGTCTCCAACGCGTCGAGCGCGATGATCACGTGCGTCCCGTCGTCCGACACCTGACCCGGCGAGACGAACGCCGCGTCCTGCTTCGCCAGCGCCGGATTCACGTGCGCCTGCTCGCACCCGGTCGACCAGCTGCACGGCTCCCACACGAACGCCCGCACCGCCTCCGGGTTCTGGAGCTTCTCCACGTGGCACGCGCCCACCAGCTCCGGAAGTGCCTTCCACACCGGCGTGGCCCCGAACGTGTCGCCCGCGGCACCGGCCGTTCCGCCCGTACCACTGCCGCTGGTCCCGCCGCTCCCCCCGGCTCCGCCCGTTGCCTGACCGCCCGCGCCGCCCGTCCCACTCCCCGCCGCCGCTTCCCCGGCCGCGCCATCTCCAGCGCTCGCCGCCGTGTCGCCGCCGCACGCGCGCCCGAGCGCGGCGAGCGCCACCAGACCGAGGGCGCTCGCCGCGAGCGAGCCGCGCACGACGCGTCGCGAAGTCACAGGCAGCCCGCGACGCCTCCGTGCCAGGACGCGATCTCGCCCGCGGGCACGAACGCGTTCTCGACGCCGCCGGAGAGCAGCCGCGCGCGCACGGCGTTCGAAAGGTCCACGCGATCGATCAAGCCCACCCGAGGAAACACCCCGGCAGTGTGCATCACGCCCTGCGACAGGTCGAGGCGCAGCATGGTGTCGGTCCGGCGCGGAATCCCTCGGGGCGACGTCACTCCACGTCGAGGCGGGTCAGCGTCGCGTAGGCGTAGCCTTTCTGGGCAATGCCGGCGTACACGTACTTGCGCGTGACGCCATAGACGGCCTTCGTTTCGAAGGCTGGGTCGATCACGTAGTGCTTCGCGGTATGCGCGGCGATGTTCCAGACGTCGAGCTGCCCCGTCTGACAATCCTGGGTCGGGCAAGTCGGCACGACCCAGTGGCCCCATCCTCCGAACGTCGGGCCCAACGCGGTATTGTGGAGGTTGTAGTCCGCGAGCTTGAACGGCTGCAGCTTCGCCGGATCGGTCACGTACGGAGCCGCCCAGATCTCCAGATCCTTGAACGTGTAGAAGTCCACCGGGTGCAGGCCCTTGATGAAGCCGAAGTAGCTGTTCGCGTACGCCGGCGCGAACACCTGCTCGTCGTACGTCCCCACCAGGAAGGGCTCCACGTCCGACAGGCCGTCGCTGCGATCGATCTCGCGCATCACCGGCCCGCCATCCTGCGAGCGCCACACAGTGAAGTAGAACTGGTCGCCGGCGACGGCCGGAGGGTCGATCTCGCCGATGCCGTTCACGTCCGAGGCGAACTGCTGGAAGCCCGAGCCGTCCACGTTCGACATCGACGAATACTGCCCCCCGGACCATTCCCAGACCCACAGCTTGCTGCCCATCCAGTACCCGCCGGGCCAAGGCGCTGGATATGGTTTCGGAATCGCGACTACTTGATCGCTCTGGGAGATAGACCCGACAATCGCACCGTATTGACCCTGGCTCGCCAAGGTCGGTGCAAGGCCATACCGGTCCCCCCACGCGCTCAGGCCGACCATGTTGCAGCGCGCATCCGGCGTGTCCACGCTGCGGTATGCGGCGTACAGCGTTCCGTCCTCGCGCATGAACAGCCCGACGCCGGTCTCCAACGCGTCGAGCGCGATGATCACGTGCGTCCCGTCGTCCGACACCTGACCCGGCGAGACGAACGCCGCGTCCTGCTTCGCCAGCGCCGGATTCACGTGCGCCTGCTCGCACCCGGTCGACCAGCTGCACGGCTCCCACACGAACGCCCGCACCGCCTCCGGGTTCTGGAGCTTCTCCACGTGGCACGCGCCCACCAGCTCCGGAAGTGCCTTCCACACCGGCGTGGCCCCGAACGTGTCGCCCGCGGCACCGGCCGTTCCGCCCGTACCACTGCCGCTGGTCCCGCCGCTCCCCCCGGCTCCGCCCGTTGCCTGACCGCCCGCGCCGCCCGTCCCACTCCCCGCCGCCGCTTCCCCGGCCGCGCCATCTCCAGCGCTCGCCGCCGTGTCGCCGCCGCACGCGCGCCCGAGCGCGGCGAGCGCCACCAGACCGAGGGCGCTCGCCGCGAGCGAGCCGCGCACGACGCGTCGCGAAGTCACAGGCAGCCCGCGATGCCTCCGTGCCAGGACGCGATCTCGCCCGCGGGCACGAACGCGTTCTCGACGCCGCCGGCGACCTCCAGCGGCAGCGTGAGCCCCGCGCGCGTCAGCGACGCCCGCAGCCCCAGCGTGCCCCGGTGCGAGAACGCGCGCTCGACGCGCAGCGTGTCGCCCTCGACCGACAGCTCCACGCCGACCAGACGGTGCAACCGGTGCGACGAGCCGACCAACACAAGCCGCCCGCGGAACGCATTCGACAGGTCCACCCGATCGATGAGGCCAGCTCGTGGGAACACCCCCACAATGTGCATCACCCGGTGCGGGAGGTCGAGGCGCAGGATGCGCGCCAGGCGGAGGCCGTGATCGCGCCGCTCGTCCACGATCCACGTGACACGTGACGTGCGTGTCATGCTTCACGACAGCGCCAAGCGCGAGGGAATGCCGGTCCGGCGCGGAATCCCGCGGTGGGATCACTCCACGGCCAGCCGGCACAGGGTCGCGGTGGCGTGGGCCTTCTGGGCGATCCCGACATACGCGTAGCTGCGCGTAACGCCCCACACCGTCTTCAGATCCTGGGTGGCGTCGAGCGGGTAGCTCTTCGCGGTGCGCGCTTCGATGTTCCACACGTCGAGCTGTCCGGTGTTGCACGCCTGCGTCGGACAGCTCGGTACGGCGAGATGCCCCCACCCGCCGAAGATGAAGCCAACGCTCGTGTTGTGCAGGTTGTAGTCGGCGATCTTGAAGGGTTGGAGCTTCGCAGGGTCGGTAACATATGGCGCTGCCCAGATCTCGATGTCCTTGTAGGAGTACACGTCCGGCGGGTGCAGGCCCTTGAGGAACCCGAGATAGTTGTTCGCATACGCTGGCGAGCACCACTGGGCGTCGTAGGTGCCCACCAGGAACGGCTGCAGATCGGAGAGCCCGTCGCTGCGATCGATCTCCCGCATCAGTTGACCGCCGTCGCCCACCCGCCACGTCGTGAAGAAGAACTCGTCGCCGGCGACCGCCGGCTTGTCGATCTCCTTGATGTCGCCCAAAGGAGCCGTGAATTGCTGGAAGCCCGAGCCGTCCACGGCCGACATGGAGGAGTACTGGCCGCCTCCCTGGCCGACGTCAACTGCATCCTCCCCTTGGCGACAATTCAGATCACCCCATCGACGTCCTTGGTTGACTTGCCCTTCGTGGTCGTAGTTGTCGTTGTCGCTCCTTTCCTTGCCCGGTCCGCCTCGTCGGCGCGGACGCTGGTGCCCGTCATTTCGAGGATGACGGCGTGGTGAACGAGACGGTCGATTGCAGCGGCCGTCGTCATCGGGTCCTTGAAGATCCGGTCCCACTCGCTGAAGACGATGTTGCTCGTGATGATGACGCTGCGGCGCTCGTAGCGTTCGGCGAGGAACGTGAAGAGCACCTCCATCTCGTCGCGACTCTGTTGGACGTATCCGATGTCGTCGAGGATGACGGCGTCGTAGTTGTCGAGCAGCGCGAGTTCCTTCTCCAGTCGCAAGTCGCGCTTGGCAGCGAGCAGCCGCTGCACGAGTGCGAACGTGGCGGTGAACAAGACGCGGTAGCCACGCAGGATCAACTCGTGGCCGATAGCGCAGACGAGGTGGGTCTTGCCCCGCCCGGGCAGGCCGAAAGCGAGGACGTTGTCGCCGCGCTCCACGAAGCCACCTTCGCAGAGCGTCGGCAGCATCTTGGCGACCTTTGCGGGCAGCCGTGATCGCGTGATCGTGGCGAGCGTCTTCTCTCCCGGCAGGTGCGAGTCTTTGAGGTAGCGCGCGATTCTGCGCTGACGTCGCTCGTGGACCTCGAGCTCGGCGAGATGGTGCAGGTACTGACCGAAGGTCCATCCCTCGTGCTCGGCCTTCTGTGCGACCTCGGTGGCGTAGCGCGTGAATGCCGGCAGCTTCAGCGCACGCAGCAATATCGCGAGCGACTCGACCGGCGACGGCGTCGGTGATGTCGGCGCGCTCATGTGCCCACCTCCGGAATCAGCGCGTCGTATGCGCCGAGATCGATTCCGGGCTGTTCGAGCTCGGGCACATCGATCGTCGTCGTCGCGGACACGAGTGCCTTGACCGCGTCGGCGCTGATCGGTTTGCCTTCGGCCAGCAGCAGCGACAGTGCCGCCTCCACGTCCGCCTCGATCGTGCTCGCGGCAAGGTGAAGCACGCGCAGGTATTCGAGGTCACCCTTGACGCCGTGATGGGGTGTCTGGATGGCATCGTATGCACGGCGGAACACGACCGACGGGAACAGCTCCTCGCGATAGACGTAGCGCGCGAATCCGCCGGGCCTGCGCACCAGCGACCAGATCACATGACGGTAGTCGATGCGATGGAGGTTGCGCCCGCGCAGTCGCTCGCATGCAAGCTCGACCTTGTCCGCGTAGCGCACTTCGATGCGGTCCTCGAAGATCCGTACCTTGACCCACTCGCCGATCAAGCGTGAGGGAACCGAGTACGAACAGTACTTGACGCGCACCGTGCTCCAGTCGCTCACACGCAGCTTCTCCTCGACGAACTCCGGGAGCTTCGCGACAGCGAGCTCGCGCATCGCTTGGAGCTCTTCGGTGACACGCTTGCCGCGTGCGTTGTTGCCTTTGCGTACGACGTCGTCGATGAAGGCTTGCCACGCATCGGCGCTCTCGAAGTCCCGGCTGCCGCGCACGAGCAAGGCCTGCTCCAATGCTCGCTTGAGTGCGCCATTGCTCGCCTCGACGTCGCCGTTTTGCTCCTTCGCTCCAACCGCTGTCGTGCGCGGCTTCATGCCGAAGTGACGCATCAGCGCGAGGTAGTCCTCGTTGAAGCGAGCGCTTGCCCCCTTCCGCGGCCACGCTCTTGCCATCGGGAATGCGGTGCGTGGCGGCCGTGGAGTTGTCGGTCTGGTGGTACTCCGGCACACGCCCGAGCTGGAACAGTGCGCGCTGTACGCCACGGCGCAATGCAGCCATCGACTCCGAGACGCACACGGTCGCCCAGCGCCAGTTGGAGTACGGCAACACGAACACGCACAGCAGGTGCACGAACAGCTGGCCCGCGATCGTGATCGCCAACTCCGTCGTCGATGTGAAGTCGGTCTGCGCAGCCTCGCCGGGCCGATGCTGCTGGGCGAGGACGGCCCGCTTGTCGGGACCGCACGCCGCGCGCCACTGCTTCACGCGACGCTGCAGCGTACGCAGCTGGCCTTGCTCGTAGCGGCCCGGGTACTTGTCGCACAACTGCTCGAAGAGCGTCTTGGCCTCCAGCGCTGGCGACTCGGCCAGCAAGGCCTCGACCTCGGGCCAATGCTCGACGAACGGGTCCTCGCGCGTCCGCCAGTCGCGTGGTCGCGCCAACTCCGACGGCAGCTTGCCCGCCGCCACGTACTTGCGCGCCGTCTTCCGATCCATTCCGGCTTTCATCGACGCCAGGCCGATGCCGCCGTGCTTGCTCATCTCTTCCATCAATTTCTTCACCTGCGCGTCGCTCACCGGTCGCAAGCCGCCTGCCTCTCCATCCCGTGGAGGGCCAGCGCCCGGCCGGCCAGTCAACGCTCCCAGGATGGGGCGATGTAATCGTCGTCGGCGGGGAGGTGTAGTTGTCGCTCAGCACCTCCCCATTCCCAGACCCACAGCTTGCTGCCCATCCAATAGCCGGACCTATCTGGTGCTGGGTACGGCTTGGAAATGGCGAACACCTGGTCGCTTCCAGAGAGGGACCCGAGGATCGCCCCGTAGTCGTCGAAGGTCGTCAAGCGCGGGGCGAGGCCGTAGCGATCGCCCCAGGCGGTGGTCGCGACCATGTCGCAGCTCGGCGAGCCCTCGTTGCGGTACGCCGCGATCACGCTTCCGTCCTCGTGCATGAAGAGACCCAGCTGCGAGCCCAGCGCGTCGAGCGCGATGATTACGTGCGACCCGTCGTCGGACACCTGCCCGGGCGGAATGAACGCGTCGTCCTGCTTCACCAGCGCCGGGTTCATGTGCGCCTGCTCGCACCCGCTCGACCAGCTGCACGGCTGCCACACGAACGCTCGCACCGCGCCGGGGTTCTGGAGCTTCTCCACGTGGCACGCTCCGACCAACTCGGGCAGTTCCTTCCACACCGGAGCTGCTCCGAAGCTGCTGCCCGCGGCTCCTGCGGTGCCGCCCGTCGCGGTGCCTCCGGTACCTGCCGTCCCCGCGGCGGACGACCCACCGGTGCCGGCGGTTCCGGCGCTTCCGCCGTTCGCCCCGGCCTCGCCGGCTCCACCGTCCGAGCCGCCTGCGGCCGGCTCGCCGCCGCACGCGCGCCCCAGCACCGCGAGCGCCATCAAGCCGACGGCGCTCGCCGCGAGAGAGCCGCGAAGCAAGCGCCGGCGCGTCACAAGCAGCCCGCGATTCCTCCGTGCCAGGACGCGATCCGATCATCGGGCACGAAGCTGTTCCGGACGCCTCCCGCCACCTCGAGCGGCAGCGTCAGTCCCTCGCGTGTGAGCGAGGGCCGCAGCGCCAAGGTGCCCGCGTGGGCGAACGCGCGCTCGATGTGCAGCGCATCGTCGTCCGCGTCGACAGACAACTCGACGCCGAACAGGCGTCGCAGACGGTGCGACGAGCCGACCAGCACGAGATGGCCTCGCGCCGCATCGACAGGTCGATCCGGTCCGTCAACCCGATCCGCGGGAACACGCCCACAAGATGCATCACGCCGTGCGCGACGTCCAGGCGCAGGACCCGGGCGATGCGGAGTCCGTGACACGTGACCTGCGTGTCATGCTTCACGACAGCGCCAAGCGCGAGGGAATCCGGTCCGGCGCGGAATCCCGCGGTGGGATCACTCCACGGCCAGCCGGCACAGGGTCGCGGTGGCGATCGACTTCTTGGCGAGCCCCGCGTAGACGTACTTGCGGGTGACGCCGTAGATCGACTCCCGGCCAAACGATGGGTCGCCGACGTAGTGCTTGACCGTTCCGGATTCGAGATTCCACACGTCCAGCTGAACCGTCTGGTGGCTTGCGTCCGTGAACGTCGGGACGGCCATGTGCCCCCAGCCACCAAATGTGGACGCCGCGCCGATGTCGTGGAGGTTGTGGTCTCCAAGCTTCTTCGGCTGTAGCTTCGCCGGATCGGTCACGTACGGCGCTGCCCAGATCTCGATGTCCTTGTAGGAGTACACGTCCGGCGGGTGCAGGCCCTTGAGGAACCCGAGATAGTTGTTCGCATACGCTGGCGAGCACCACTGGGCGTCGTAGGTGCCCACCAGGAACGGCTGCAGGTCGGAGAGCCCGTCGCTGCGGTCGATCTCCCGCATCAGTTGACCGCCGTCGCCCACCCGCCACGTCGTGAAGAAGAACTCGTCGCCGGCGACCGCCGGCTTGTCGATCTCCTTGATGTCGCCCAAAGGAGCCGTGAATTGCTGGAACCCCGAGCCGTCCACGGCCGACATGGAGGAGTACTGGCCTCCGATCCACTCCCAGATCCACAACTTGCTGCCCATGTAGTAGCCACCGGGAGTAGGCGCAGGATAGGGCTTCGGGATCGTGAACACGTGGTCACTGCCAGAGATTGATGCTGTAACGGCGCCGTACTCGTTCAGACTTCTCAGCGCCGGAAATGCCCCGTAGTACTCTCCCCAGGTACTGGCTGCAGCCATCTCGCAGTCGGCATCGGCGCTATTGACGACATGGTACGCCGCGTAGAGCGATCCGTCCTCGCGCATGATCAGCGCCATGTTCGTCTCCAGCGCGTCCAACGCGATCACGACACGAGTCCCGTCGTCCGACGCTTGGCCAGGAGGCGTGAACGCCGCGTCCTGCTTCACTAGCGCCGGGTTCATGTGCGCCTGCTCGCACCCGCTCGACCAGCTGCACGGCTGCCACACGAACGCTCGCACCGCGCCGGGGTTCTGGAGCTTCTCCACATGGCACGCTCCGACCAACTCGGGCAGTTCCTTCCACACCGGAGCTGCTCCGAAGCTGCTGCCCGCGGCTCCTGCGGTGCCGCCCGTCGCAGTGCCTCCGCTACCAGCCGTCCCCGCGGCGGACGACCCACCGGTGCCGGCGGTTCCGGCGCTTCCGCCGTTCGCCCCAGCCTCGCCGGCTCCACCGTCCGAGCCGCCTGCGGCCGGCTCGCCGCCGCACGCGCGCCCCAGCACCGCGAGCGCCATCAAGCCGACGGCACTCGCCGCGAGAGAGCCGCGAAGCAAGCGCCGGCGCGTCACAAGCAGCCCGCGATTCCTCCGTGCCAGGACGCGATCCGATCATCGGGCACGAAGCTGTTCCGGACGCCTCCCGCCACCTCGAGCGGCAGCGTCAGTCCCTCGTGTGTGAGCGAGGGCCGCAGCGCCAAGGTGCCCGCGTGGGTGAACGCGCGCTCGATGTGCAGCGCATCGTCGTCCGCGTCGACGGACAACTCGACGCCGAACAGGCGTCGCAGACGGTGCGACGAGCCGACCAGCACGAGATGGCCTCGCGCCGCATTCGACAGGTCGATCCGGTCCGTCAACCCGATCCGCGGGAACACGCCCACAAGATGCATCACGCCGTGCGCGACGTCCAGGCGCAGGACCCGGGCGATGCGGAGTCCGTGATTCCGTCGCTCGTCGACGATCCACACGCTGCGATCATCCGGGCGATAGGTTGCGGCGAGCACGCGCTGGGGCTTCGGACCGTGGAACGGGATCGGATACCAGGTGGAGGTCCGGAGCGAGTACTCCCAGACGTCTCCCGCGGGCTGCCCGTCGTCGGTGCGGGATCCGCCTGCGATGAAGAGCGCGCTCTCCGTCGAGCTCAGCACGGCGCCGAAGCCCGTACGGGGCGCCGGGGACAGGCTACTCGGCGTGGGCGCGGCAAGCGCCATTCTCTGCGGAGACAAGCCGCCGGTCTCGCGCGGCCCCGACATGAGCTGGTAGCGGCCTCCCGAAACGGACAGGCCCGCGTATACCGTCGTGCCCGAGGGATCGAACGCGGCGAGCACGGCACCAGACGGAGGCGTCCACCCGTCCGTCTCGGCGGACGCCGTCCAGCTCACGCCTGGTGTCAGCGCCGCGTCGGCGAAGCCTTCGGGGAAGCGCGCGGTGATGTCGACCGCGCCGGTTGCCGAGACGGCCAGGATCGTGTGTGAAACCGGCTGGATAATCAGGTTCTTCGCATCGATGAACATGCGGCACGACGGACAGGGGTCGATGCACCTCTTGCACAGGTCGATCGGAGGTCCTGGATCTGGCACGAGCCCACCCGGATCGCCGAAGAATCCACCGGCGTAGTCGTTGGCCCAATCGCCGTAGCCGGACTGCCCTTCGCTGGGGCCAGGCATGCCGGCAACGTGTACGACGTGGGCCCAGAACACGCCGAGCCGCCCGCGAGCGAGCGGACCGATCTGGGCATAGTACTGCGGGTTATCCGCGAACACGTCCCACCAGAACGGGCTGGGCGTCGCATTGAACGCGTCGGGAAGGAATTTCGGACTGGTATCCGGCGCGAAAAGCGGGCTCTCCAGCGGGACGTTGTTGAGCTCGCCGTTTGGCGAGAGCGTGGGGTCCGCCGGCTGGTCTGGTCGCGACGACGGCACGCAACTCGGGTTGCAGGTTGGATTCAACCCGTTCCAGACGTGGGCGACTTCCCATCCTGTCGAAGGGTCGAGATAGTCCGAGTAGGCGCTCGCGAGGTCGCACAGCCCAGAACATGGCATTCCTGTGCCGTCCTCGGCACGCCGTTGTTGTCCAGGCACGTGCAGAACCGTGCGCCTACAGTAGCGGTCGGGTTCGGCAGGTAGTTGCGCACCCACGGCGTCTGCTGCGAGTTGTACTTTGGCGTCAGGCTCTCCGACAGCATCTCCGGCTCGTACTTGCCGGTGAGCCAGCCCTGATTGTAGACCCGGTCGTATGCGCCGAAGGTCGTTTGCGGACACGGCGACGGGTCGCATGCGTCGCCGACGAACGGATACGGCACGCCCTTGGCGACCTCGTTGTCGACGTTGCAGTTCAGCTGCAGGTCGTAGCCATCCAGCTTCGGGTTGGCGACGTTGGGGCAGTTGTCGCAGGCCTCGCCGACGCCGTCGCTCGTCGTCGTCGTTGAACTGGCTGCATACGCGCGGCCCGAAAGACAGGGTTGCCGTCGGAATCGGGCCCGTGATCGGCGCGGGGATGCACTCGCTCTTGGCGTTGCCCGGTCCGGCTCACGCAGTCGGCATCGGACGTGCAGTCCGTCAGCCCGCTGGTTGCCAGGAATCGTTCTTGTCGCCTCGTGCTGACCGGCTCCGCCAGGCTGGTTCACTTCCGTGCCCGGGCAATTGTCGCACACGTCGCCCACGCCATCGCCGTCCGCGTCCCTCGTCTGGTCCGGGTTGTAGTCGCTTGGGCAATTGTCGCAGAGGTCCCCCACCTGGTCGCCATCACTGTCGAGACCCTTGCTGCAACGCCCACGACCGGAGCACACGGTCGGCGCGAATCCGCCTTGGGACTTGCCGAGCGAGAAGTCGATCGGGACGCACAGAGACAGGTTGGGACTTCCATATGGATTGCCGCAGTCCGCGTCGGAGAAGCAGCAGTGCCAGTCCCCCAGGAACGTGTTGGTGGGGCCGGGGCTGCGGATGTCGCTGTACGGGCAGGAATCACACGCGTCGGCAAGCCCGTCGGCGTCGGCGTCGGGTTCGATCCACTTCCCGTCCATCTCCTCGCGCGCGTCGGGTGTGGTCGGGCACGCATCGCAGATGTCGGGGATTCCGTCCTTGTCGATGTCCGAGTAGTCGGTCAATTCGCCCTTGTCGTGATAGTTCCCGTCGTAGACGGTGGGACAGGGATCGCACGCGTCAGGGAGAAGATCGTGATCCGTGTCGATGTCCTCGAGCGCCTTGGGACCCAGATGCGGCCAGTCGGGCGGGCATTCGCCCCAGTAGTACCCTCGTCCATCGACGATGGTGTCCTTGACGAGCTTCAGGTTGTTGTGGGTGTCGAGGGGCGCGACTTGGTCGTGCACCGTAGGGAGGAAGCCGCACGCGGGCGGATTCGGGAAGTGGAACTCGCAGCCCAACCTCGACGATGGGTAGAAGCGGGAGAACACACCGCACAACTGTTCGCCCTGGAACAGGCCAGCTCCAGAATCCCCGAAAAGCCCGCCGTTGTACCAGCTATCGTCGAGCTGGATCGGCCGCATGTCCCACGAGTTGTCGAACACGGCGTCGCCGGTCGTTCCTACGTCGTTGTGTTCCCATCCGTCGGACGCCGCATAGTTCCGGATTCCGTAGCCATCGTGAGTTACCACCGCGTCGTAGAGGCTCTTGTTTCCGTAGCCGATGAGCAGTCCCTCGAAGCTGTTGTGCAGCTCGCATGTGCCGCGACCGAGGAACCCGGGCGGGTGGCGGGGCTTCGCGACGTTGCTCGGAACGAGACTATCGAGCTTCACGAGCGCGATGTCGCTAGCGGCATCAGTGGCGCTGCACGAATCGATCTGGCGCTTCAAGCGCACCGTGATGGGGCCGGTGTGCGTGAAGCGCCGCCCGAGCCCCGTCGCGTCGATGGGATCGAAGTTGAACACTACATCGAAGGACCCCACCGGCGGGTCCAGACTCGGGCTGAGATCAGGTGGGACGAACGGATAGCCGTACGCGCATTTATCACCACTTTCTCCCGTGATGCAGTGATTCGCTGTAACGACCCATACTGGAGTGATGAGCACGCCGCTGCAGAAGACGTGCGTATCGCCGGGTCTGGTCAGCCCGACGGCGAATGTGTACTTGTTCTCCTGGTCATTCGTGCCTGCGCCTACCGCTTGCGAGGTCGTCGCGGCCGACTCCCGCGGCTCACTCACCCGCTGCGTGCACGAGAACGCTCCCGTGACGAGCAAGCACGCGACGATCAACGTCGCGGCACGAACAACAACCCGGGGGCTACCCCCCCCCCGTCTACAACGACACGGCTCATGCGACCACCTCCCGATGCGGCCACCACCGTCGACTCCTCACGCATGTAGGTGTCAACCGGGAACGCGCGCTGGCGCGCCGATTCCAAGTTCAGATGGAAACAAGGAATCGCGGATCCGTCACTGCACTGCCACGTCATGCGCGGTTCCGCGCCGGACCGGCAATCACTCGCTCATGGAGGCGGCGTGCTGTCCGGCGCGCCATGCTTCGGGCGAAGTGCCCGTCCAGCGCTTGAACGCGAGGTGGAAGGCGCTGGGCTCGGAGTCACCGAGCAGCCACGACAGCTCCGCGATAGGCGTGCCGCGGGCCGGGGCACCCGCGCATTCCCAGCCAAAGCCGACGCACCCGTCGGGCCAGAGTCGTGGGCGCATCTCAGCATGTGCGCGACAACCTGCGCACGCTCGACGAGGCAATCGAGCACGGCCTCGTCCGCGGCGAGCGCGTTGTGGTTGCGGCACCGGAGCGTGATGTTCTCGACCGTGGCCGGCCCCTGCCCCGACGCATCGACGTACGTGCACCGTTTGCCGTCGCGCGCACGCACCGCGCGGCGCACGTCCGCCGGGATGGTCCGGCTCGCCGTTGCCTCCCGGACCCCGCGCTGGCGCGGAACGCGGGCACGCTTCGTGCTTTCGGCCCGCGGCGTCGCGCTGGATACGACGGAGCCCGCGCCCGGGCCGGAGGTCGAGCCCGGGCCAGCCGCAGCTACGGCAGCTTGTCGAACTGCTCCGTCGTGAGACCGAGTGACTTCACGATGTGGAGCGAGTCCGGTCTTCGGACCGTCGCACGAGCACACCCTCGCGCCCGACTGGATCTGCGAGGCGCCCTCGACGTCGCGCCTCGGTCGAGCTCGATCTCGCGACGCTGTGGCGGCGCTGAACCACTGCCGGCGGCTCGCCGCGCTCGGCGCGGGCGCGATCGCATGCTAGGCCCGAGCAACTTCGCGCTACGACAGGGATCCCAAGAGCGCGGCGCGGTCGATGCCCTTGTGAACTGCAATGGCGCGAAGGATGGCGTTGAGCGTGCCGATCCGCAGGCTGTGGTGGGCGGGAATGGCGATGCGCTGATGAGAGGGATCGTCGGTTTCGAGGATGACGTGGCTGCCCTCCTGGTGCACGAAGCGATAACCCCAGTCGCGACACAAGATCTTGACGAGGTCGTTCCCGCCCAAATCGCGGGGCAACTTCATGCACTGGCCAGTACTTCGTCGCGCACCAGGTGGAGCCGGATCGCGTCCGGCTTCGGCCGGTCAAAACAGTAGCCGGTCACCGCTTCCTTCACGTTGCTCCGCAGCTCTTCCCACGTGTCACCCTGCGTGAAGATGTCTTCCGACAAACACTCGGCCACATATCCGCCGTCCGCTTCCTGGGAAACCTGGAATACGAGCTCGTTCATCCTGCACGTAGGCTAGCCTGGTTCCCGATCACCAGCAAATCCCGGCACAGGCGCTCGCGCCAAGCGGGCACAGCGCGAGATCGCCAAGCGGGCACAGCGCGAGATCGCCGAACCAAAGAGCACCCGCAGGGACAGGGAATGTCGGTGCGGCGCGGAATCGCGCGGTCCGTAGCGACGTCGCGGCGCGACGAAGCCATCGGCATTTGCCGTCGCCGCCGCCGCGTGCCGTCACTGCCGCGATGCAAACGCTGGCGGTCGGTCAGGTCGTCGCGGCGGCGCGCAAGGGCCTGTGCGCCGCCGAGCACGGCTTCTCGCTGCACGCGTCCCCGGAGGGGGACGCGCTGACGCGCTCGAGCGTCACCAGCCGCAGAGCGCCGCTACACGCGAAGCATCTCGTCGCTCCACCGCGACGAACCCGCCGCGCTCGGTGGTGGCGAAACCCGGAGCCGTTTCGGCGCTCGGCGCCGCGTGCGTTCGTGCAGGCCCTTGTTGGATGGTAGACTGGCTGCGTCATGACGAGCAGCGCGCCTCGCCGCCACTACACCTTCACGGACTACCTCGAGATCGAGGCGCAGAGCCGGGAGGTGAAGCACGAGCTCGTCAATGGCGAGATTTTCGCCATGGCCGGCGGCTCGGTGGAGCACGCCGCGCTGTCGCAGGCCTTCGGCGCACTTCTGACAGCGCAGCTGAAGGGCGGGCCGTGCCGCGCCTACTCATCGGATCTCCGGATCCGGATCCGGGAAGCGGGCGTTGGCACCTACGCCGACCTCAGCGTGGTGTGCGACCCCGTGGAGCGGGATCCGGACTCTCCGACGCACGTGACCAATCCCCGCGTCGTGATCGAGGTGCTGAGCCCGAGCACGGAGGACTACGATCGCGACGAGAAGCGGCTGTACTACCAACAGCTGCCGTCGCTTGCGGAATACGTGCTGGTCTCCCAGGACCGCCGCCGGTTGGAGATCTGGCGTCGCGAAGGCGACCGCTTCATGCACTCGGTGCACGAGGCCGGCGAAACAGCGCGGCTGCCCTCGCTCGCCTTCGAGCTCGACGTGGACGACCTGTACGCCACAGCTGGCGTGTCCGTCCCCTGATAGGCGCCTGGCTGGATTCCGCGCCGGACCGGCAATCTCCCAGCGCTACGCGAAGGTCGCGTTGCGGAGCGCGCTGTCGTGGGTGCGCCAGTCGCGCACGTCGACGCCGGGATACATCGGCGTGCGGTACGCGCGGCTGCGCACGCGCTCGAGGCTGGTCGCGCCGGCGCTGATCACGGGCACGTGACGGAACGACGTGGTCGCGTAGAAGATCCGGTAGTGGAAGAAGTTCTTCTGCACGATCAGATCGGCGCTGCGCGCGGCAAGCCCGAGATCGCTCCAGAAGCCGGGGTGGATCGGCAGCGGCGATCGCTCCGTCACGGCGACGTGGAAGGAGCCCGCGTCGAGGCGCACGGCGCGGCCAAAATCGGTGTCCCTCGGGCTGATCGTAGCCCGGCGTGCCGCGCAGCGTGAAGCGCTGGCGCGTTCCAACGGGAAGCGCGAACGCTTCGACGGCGACGTCCGGATCGTGCACCGGGACGAACGCCTTGAGGCCGCGATCGTCGCGGACCAGGGCCTGGACGAAGTGCGTGTTGCCGCCGGGCGCGCCGGCGCCGACGATGTCGTCCACGTCGACGAGGGTGATCGGCCCGAGCTTGCGCCACAGCGGCTTCTCCCTTGCCCTGCTGGGTGTCCGCGCCACAGTGCTCGCCCACGGTCATCGCGATCTGGTGGCTCGTGCGGCTGGCGTCGGTCGGACCGCCGAGCACCGCGCGCGCCATGAGCAGCAGCGCCGCGTCGTCATCCAGCGCCATCGGTGTTCGCCGCGGCGTACGAGGAAGCGATCGTGCCTGCGGCCGGCAGCGCAGCTGCCGGCACGCTGGTGATAATCGCGGCGCGTCGCCCCCACCAACCGTAGCGAGGCGGGCTTGACGAACGGACGACACGTCGGCAGGGGCGGTGAGAAGTTGCCGGTCGTCGAATGACTCGAGACGGCTGCCACTCTCCGCTCCGCGCGCCTCCGCACGCGTGCCGGCGCGCGCACGCGCCGCCTCGAGGCAGCCACTGCAGCCCGCTCCATCCCACGCGGTGCGATCGGGCCCCGCCGCACAGGCATCGCCGCGCGCCGGCTTGGTCCGGTCCGATGCGGACCTGTCGCGCCCACGTGGGCAGCGCATTCACCGAAGAAGATGTAACGGCACTTCGGTCGGCCAGACCGACCGAAGTGGCTCTACAAGTGGCTGTGACCGGGTTTCGGTCGGTGTGGCCGACCGAAACAGCTTCACAGGCTCTGGCGCGCGGGTTTGGGTAAGCTGACGAGCTGGGACAACGACGTGAAGATCGTCGACACGACCCGCAGCCGGCAGCTGGGTATCGGCGAGCATGGCCGGAAGACCGATCGTATCGATGCGGAGGTGCTCGCGCGCGCGCTCGCGCAGGGCGGACTGCCGCTCGCGCACGTGCTGTCACCGCACCGCCAGGCGCTACGCCGGCAGCTCGGTTTGCGACGCGCGCTGGTCGAGACACGGACCCAGTACGTGACGACGGCGCGCGGTCTCGCGCGCGAGCTCGGGCACAAGCTTCCTGGCTGTGATGCGCAGAACTTCGCCAAGCGCTGCCGCGACGCGAGCCTGCCCAAGGAGGCACAAGAAGTGATCGAGCCGTTGCTGGCGCGCTCGAGCCCCTTGGCGTCCAGCTTGCCGTGGTCGACAAGGAGCTGGAGCGGCTGTGTGACGACGAGCGGTGGTGAAGCTGCTGCAGACCGCTCCCGGCGTGGGACCGATTGTCGCGGCGACGTTCGTGTCCGTCATCGACGATGCCGGGCGCTTCCGCAACGCTCACCAGGTCGAGTCGTACCTCGGGCTGGTGCCCAACGAGAACACGAGCGGTGGCAAGCAGCGGCTTGGCGCCATCACCAAGCACGGCAACACGTACCTGCGCGCGATGCTGGTCCAGGGTGCTTGGAGCGTCATCCGCTCCGCCAAGCGCGACGACCCGCTACGCGTGGGGGCGAGACTGTCATGCAGCGCCGCAGCAAGCGCGTCGGCATCGTGGCCGTCGCACGGCGTCTCGCCGGCTCTGTGGGCGATGTGGCGGACGGACGGAATACGAGCCACGCCTGCTCGGCGAACAGACCAAGCCCCGGCAGCATCGTCGCCGGGGAGGCAACGCGGAGGTGAAGACCCGCTAGCCTGCCAACCGGACAGAAGCGCCACGAGCGCGTGCATCGGAGCGGCCGACGACGTGGCGGATGAGCGCGAGACCGGCAATGCCACCAGGATGACGGCCTTCGGGCGGTCTGGCTTGCCGGTCCGGCGCGGAACCGATTACCCCGTCGCCTTGAACGGGCGGATCTTTGCGATGTCCTTGCCGGCTTCGAGCTCCGCGCGGCGCAAATCGAACGCGGTCTGGAGGTTCAGCCAGAACTGCGCCGTCGTGCCGGGAGAGAAACGGTTCAATACGGTGAGGTACGCGGCGTCCTTGCGGCACACAGCAAGTGGCGCGCGCGCATCGTTCCGCCACCACCGCTGACCGACGCGAACGAGCACGACAGGGGAGCGGAGTGCGCGACGTGCACCGCGCGTGCGCTCGAGATCCTGCCCGGCTGCGTCTACGATTCCGCCACACTTCCGACACCGTAGCGCTGAGGACCGGCGACCGGCAAGAGACCCAGGGTCATCGAGTTTTCGCTGGCGCAACGATCAAGCTCCGAGATCGCGGTAGATCTCATCGACCGCCAGCGTCGCGCCCACCGTCTGCACCTCGACGGTTCCGCCTGGCGTCGCTTCGTCGGATGCCCAGCTTCCGTCGGGGAGGCGACGGTGGATGACCACGTGGGGAGCGCCATGCGACAAGATCAGGATTTCACGGACGCTCGACAGACCCTTGTATATCTCGAGCTTCGCTCCGCGGTCGTACGCCTCTGTAGACGTGCTCGTCACCTCGATCAGGACGACCGGATTCGTCACAGCGAGGTGATCGTCGGTGGCGCGGACGACCTTCCCGCACACGACCGCTCCATCCGGATACGTTGTGACGTCGCTCGCCTCGATGCGCACACGCAAGTCCGACGTGTAGGCGCGGTACCCTGCGGGGAGTTGATTCCCGAGGTGGCGAAGGACCGACGCGGCAAGCGCTGCGTGCTCCGGCGTACCGCCGGCCATCGCATAGATCTCGCCCGCAACGAACTCGTGCCGTACCGGGCTGTGCTCCTCCAGCGTCACGTACTCGGCGTACGGATAACGGTGGAGCGGGACCGGCAGCGACATGACGACCCGTCGAGCGTAGCACACGCCTCGAGACCACAACGTCGGTCAGAGCGAGCAACGCCTCGCCGCGTCCTGCGTCACCAGCGCCGGGTTCATGTGCGCCTGCTCGCACCCGCTCGACCAGCTGCACGGCTGCCACACGAACGCTCGCACCGCGTCCGGGTTCTGGAGCTTCTCCACATGGCACGCTCCGACCAACTCGGGCAGTTCCTTCCACACCGGAGCTGCTCCGAAGCTGCTGCCCGCGGCTCCTGCGGTGCCGCCCGTCGCGGTGCCTCCGCTACGAGCCGTCCCCGCGGCGGACGACCCACCGGTGCCGGCGGTTCCGGCGCTTCCGCCGTTCGCCCCGGCCTCGCCGGCTCCACCGTCCGAGCCGCCTGCGGCCGGCTCGCCGCCGCACGCGCCAGTTGCCGAGACGGCCAGGATCGTGTGTGAAACCCGCTGGATATGACGAGCAAGCACGCGACGATCAACGTCGCGGCACGAACAACAACCCGGGGGCTACCCCCCGTTTACAACAACACGGCTCACGCGACCACCTCCCGATGCGGCCACCACCGTCGACCCTCACGCATGTAGGTGTCAACCGGTAGCGCGCGCTGGCGCGTCGATTCCAAGTTCAGGTGGAAACAAGGAATCTCGGATCCGTCACTGCCACGTCACGCGGGATTCCGCGCCGGACCGGCAATCTCCCAGCGCTACGCGAAGGTCGCGTTGCGGAGCGCGCTGTCGTGGGTGCGCCAGTCGCGCACGTCGACGCCGGGATACATCGGCGTGCGGTACGCGCGGCTGCGCACGCGCTCGAGGCTGGTCGCGCCGGCGCTGATCACGGGCACGTGACGGAACGACGTGGTCGCGTAGAAGATCCGGTAGTGGAAGAAGTTCTTCTGCACGATCAGATCCGCGCTGCGCGCGGCAAGTCCCAGATCGCTCCAGAAGCCCGGGTGGATCGGCAGCGGCGATCGCTCCGTCACGGCGACGTGGAAGGAGCCCGCGTCGAGGCGCACGGCGCGGCCGAAATCGGTGTCGGCCTTGGCGGCGACGGTCGCTTCGAACGTCACCTCGGGCTGATCGTAGCCCGGCGTGCCGCGCAGCGTGAAGCGCTGGCGCGTGCCGATCGCCAGCGCCGACGCCAGCACCGCGACGTCCGGATCGTGCACCGGGACGAACGCCTTGAGGCCGCGATCGTCGCGGACCAGGGCCTGGACGAAGTGCGTGTTGCCGCCCGGCGCGCCGGCGCCGACGATGTCGTCCACGTCGACGAGGGTGATCGGCCCGAGCTTGCGCCACAGCGAGCCGGCCACCTCGTCGAGCGCCTCGTCGACGCCGCGCATCGGCGGAAACGGGACGTCGCGCTGCTTCCAGGCGCGCTCGGCGAGCTGGTCCACGAGCCGCGCTGCCAGATCGGGATCGCCGTCGGTGCAGATGTGCGCCGCCCAGCCCAGGTCCTCCGCCGCGGTGTACGGGTGCACCATGAACAGGCTCGCGCTCAGCACGCGCGGGTCGCGCTCGAGGCGGCGCATCCAGCGGAACACGCCGCGCATCGGCGCGAGGAAATCGATGGTCACGCCGCCCCCGAGCACGAGCGGCAGCTTGCGCCACGCGTGCACCGGGCGAACCTGGCCGCGCAGCGCGCGGATCAACCGGTTACCGGCGCGGAAGCCCGTCGGCGCCAGATCCCAGTGCGGATTGGTGCGATACGCGATCAGGATGTCCACCGGATCGACCAGGCCCGCCGACAGGTTCGCGTGCAGATCGTAGCTGACGGCGATGCGCGCGTCCGGCGCCGCTTCCTTCACGCGGCGGATGATCATGGCCTCCGGCGCCTCGCCGAGATCGTCGACCTGCATCGATCCGTGCAGCGCCAGATAGATGCCGTCGAGGGGGCCGGCGGCGCGCACGCGATCGACGAGGCCGCCCAGGATCGAGTCGAAGCACTCGCGCGTCATCGGTCCGCCGGGCACCGCCATCGACGACGTCAGCGGCACCGTCTCCACGCCGCCCGCGGCGCGCGCCGCCTGCACGAAGCCGGTCAGCTCCGCGTGCGGCATGAACGACTTCAGCTCCTGGCCACGCAGCGTGCACGCCCGCGCGAGCTCCGTCGCCTTCCATGTGGTGCATGCGCTCGAAGTCCGCGCGCTCCGCCCGGAGCGGCGAGTAGGCGTTGGCCTCGTGGAAGATGCGACCGTAGGCGATGCGCAGCGGGCGCCCGCCGCGTCCCAGGGCGATCACGAGAACAGCTCCCCGATGAAGAGCACCAGCAGGCGTTCGCGCGCGGGGGGCGAGGCGGCGTTGATCAGCCGGTGGATCATGCCGGAGCGCTCCGGCAGCTGGCCGTCGGTGATGCCGAGCTCGGCCATCAGCGCGCCGGCGTCGATGCCGTCCGCGCCGGCGCCGATCTGCTCGAGCATGGCGACCACGCCCTCGGGCGGCGCCTGGGTCGGCGGCAGATCGACGACGCTCTTCTTCAAGTCGGCGATGAACGCGTCGACGCGCGCCGCGTTGCCCGGATCGAGCGTCAAGTGGATGTGCGCCGGCGAGCGGCCGTAGGCGTAGGTCGGCTGCACGTGCCAGCCGCACTCCGTCAGGCGGTCGGCGAGCTCGAACACGTCGCCCTCGTCGGTGGTGAACGCGAACAGGTTCATGTCCGGCGCGCCGACCATGTGCACGCCGTCGAGCTCCTGGATCGTGGCCACCAGCTTCTTCGTCGCGTCCCACATCAGCTTGGTGCGCGCGCGATAGCCATCGCGGCCCAGAAACTCGATGACCGCGGAGGCCGCACCCATCGCCGCCACGGACTTCGAGCCGAGCGTCGTCGAGTTCACGATCGCGTAGCCGGTCCAGTTCGCGCACGCGTAGTACTGCGCGTCGCGCAGCTCGCGCCGGCGCTGCAGCAGGATCGAGATGCCCTTCGGCGCGAAGCCGTACTTGTGCAAATCGAGGGAGATGCTGGTCACGCCGTCGACCTGGAAGTCGAAGGGCGTCACGTCCACGCCGTTGTCGCGCATGAACGGCAGCACGCAGCCGCCGACGCATGCGTCCACGTGCATCAAGACGCCGTGCTCCTTGGCCAGCGCCGCGAGCTCGGTGATGGGGTCGATCACGCCGTGCGCGTAGCTCGGCGCCGAACCCACGACGAGGATCACGTCCTCGCTCATCTTGGCCCGCGCGTCGTCCACGTCGGCGCGGAACGTCACGGGATCGACGTCCACCACGACCACCTCGACGCCCAGATAGTGCGCTGCCTTGTGGAAGCACGCGTGCGCCGTCTGCGGCAGCAGCATCTTCGGCTGCTTCGTGCGCCCGCGCGAGAAGTCGCGCGCGCTCTTGACCGCCAGCATCACGCTCTCCGTGCCACCGGCCGTCGCCGTGCCCACGGCGCCTTCGGGCGCGTTCAGCAGCTCGAGGGCGGCGTGCACCACCTGGCTCTCGATGCGCCGCGCCGACGGGTACACCGTCGGGTCCAGGCCGTTGATCGTCATGCACGCGGCGAACGCCTCGCGCGCGAGCCCACGCAGCTCGTCCCCCGCGTCGTACACGAACGCGAACGCGCGGCCGTCGCTCGGCAAGTCGCCGGTCTTCTGCGCCCCCAGCCGCTCGAGGATCTGCTGCCGCCCGATACCCTTTTCCGGAAATGCGTTCGTCATGCCGTTCTCCTGCGCGCGTTGTCGCGCGTTGTTCTTCTTCTTCAGCGGCCCGAGCACCTGCTGCCACAGGAGCTCGTGCACCGGCTCGAGATCGAGCCCCGTCATCACGCGTTGCACCATCAAGCCGTCGGTCACGGCGCGCACCAGCGCCATCACCGCCTCCACGTCGCACGGCGCCACCGTGCCTTCGCGGATCCCCTGCCGCAGCCGGTCCGCCATCGCCTGGCGATACGGCTCGAAGACGCGATTGCCGACATCGATGATGTCCTTCATGCGCTTGCCCGCCGTCGCGGCGATCGCCTGGCTCAAGAACACGACGCGCTGCTCGCGACCGCGGTGGAACTCGTGCACCGCGCACAGCTGCGCGTGCAGCTGATCGATCGGGTGCGCGTGCTCGGCGATGCGCGGCAGCACGTACGCGGCCTGCTCGGTGAGCAGGTCCTCGAGCGCGAGCTCGACGATGTGGCTCAAGCTCGGGAAGTGATAGAGCAGCGTCGGCCGCTTCACGCCCAGCGCCTTCGCCAGCCGGCTGGTCGAGATCTCGAGCCCCTCGCGCTCGAGCACGGCCACCGCCCGGCGGGCCAGGTCGCGACGTTTCTCGGGTTCGGCGGGACGAGCCATGAGTTGACGATTCGTCAGTTAACCGTTACCTGACGAACTGTCAACCTACTCCCGGGCCTTTCTTTCGCCTGTCTGCCGGTCCGGCGCGGAATCCCCCTCCGACAGCCAGTTCCGCCAGCTCGCCCCGGGGCCAGCTCCGCCAACTTGCCCCGGGGCCAGTTCCGCCAACTTGCCCCGGGGCCAGTTCCGTCGACTTGCCCCGGGGCCAGTTCCGTCGACTCGCCCCGGGGCCAGTTCCGCCAACTTGCCCCGGGGCCAGTTCCGCCAACTTGCCCCGGGGCCAGTTCCGCCAACGGGCCGAGACCGACGCCAGATCGCGCTCGCACCGGCCCACCCCGCTTTCGCGTCGGCCGCGCCGACATGAATCGGCCTTGGGACGAAGCCACCCCGCTTTCGCGTCGGGCCGCTTCGAACTTTGGATTCGCGCCGACGGCATCCGGGATACCGCGCCGGACCGGCAACCCCTAGCCCGCGGTGCAGCTCTTCATGCAGCTCGCGTACGCGCTGCATGCGGAGTCGCTCGCGCACGCGGCCATGGCGCTGGCGCACGCGGCGGGGGGCGAGAGCGCGATGCCGTCGAGGCAATCGCGGCAGTCCTTGTCGATCGATCCCCCACCGGAGCAGAAGCTCGTGAGCCCCTGCTGCTCACACGCGGTCGCGCACGGGCCGCTGGCGGCGCACGCGCAGTCGTGGAGGATCGGATACAGGCTGTCGTCGGGGTAGCTGTACTTCCCGCAACAGACCTGGCACGGGTCGCCGTTCTGGCGGCACGCATCGACGCCGTCGGCGACTTCCATCATGAAGAAGTCGAGGTACATGCCCCTGGGACACCAACCGTCGTGCGTGTAGGCCCCGCCCTCGTCGCGCTCCGCCATGTCGACGAACACGCCGTACTGCCTGCCTTCGGCCCACAGTGTGCCGCTCTGACCGCCGCCCAGCGTGATGCTCGTGTCTCCGTCGAAGGTCAACGCGAGCAGCGTATTCCTCTGGTTCTCGAAGCAGCCGTCCGGCACGTCGAAGCTACACGTGTCCGCTACGGAGAGCGTCGCGCCCATGGCAGCGGGCGTCGAGAAGTAGCCCGTCGCGAAGGTCTCGTCGGTGTCCATGTTGTAGGCGAAGTAGAGCTCGCCACCCTGGCTCTTGCGCAACGCCAGGAACAGGTAGGGCAAAAGGAAATTGTAGCTGTAATACGGCTCCGGAGCGCGGATCGTGAGCCACGCGGTCGAGCCTGCGGGTGGGATCACGGCAAGCGGCGAGGACCCGTGCCACGTGACGTCCAGCTCCGGGAAATCGCCCGTCGCGGACCCTGCGGGAGGCTGGATGGCCAGATGTGTCGAGTCGGCTTCGACAATCTCGGCAGGGCCGTCGTAGCTTCCGGGCATGGGAACGAAGAGTTGGGGGTCGACGCAGCCCGGGCACGGCGTGGAGACGTAGATGGCCGGAAACGTCGCGCGCCGCTGCAGGCAGGTCGGACCGCGGCCGCGGCCGTCGAGCCCTGCGTCCGGTACTCCGGCAGCGCCCGCATCGCCACCCACTCCCGCGCCGGCGATCGAAGACCCGCCGCACGCGGCCACCGCAGCCGTGAACAGAACCAGACCTGGCACAAACTGGCGCATGCGCTCGTCCGAGCAAGACGCGTGCCATGCGCGTCGACTACAAGCAGGCGCGCGTCTTGAGCACGAGCGGCGGAAGCGGCGTCTGGTTGAAGTCGAACGCGTTCATCAGGTCGTTCGCCTGACCGTCCTGCGCCGCCGGATCGAGATCCGAGAGCTGGCCGAGGCCGAACACGCCCTCGATGAAGCGCGCGATGCTGGCGTGCTCCGACACTTCCTTGAAGATGAAGCCGGGGCGCGCGTACGGCGAGATGACGATCAGCGGCAAGCGGAAGCCGAGGCCGTAGGGCTTGGTCTTGTCACAGCCGTACTGGCGCGGCGGCGGCACGTGGTCGTACCAGCCGCCGAAGTCGTCCATCGTGAACAGGATGGCCGTGCTCTTCCAGTAGCTGCTCTGCATCACCTGGTTGATGTAGCCGACGGTCCAGTTCTCTCCGGCGCAGATGCCACCGACCTGCGGGTGCTCGTCGTTGAGGTCTTGGTTCACGAGCCAGGTGACGGCGGGCAGCGTGTGGTTCTGGATGTCCTTGGTGAACTGCGAGACGTTCACCACCTTGGCCCAGTTCGAGCTGTTGTTGCGGATGCCGTCGATGCCGTTGAACATCGACCAGATCTCCGGGAACACGTAGAAGTTCGTGCCGTAGAACTTCCAGTCCAGGTTCGACGGCAGGAGATCGGGGATCGACGGGATCTTGAAGCAGGGGAACACCTGCTTGACGGTGCAGGAGGTGTTGTCGAGCACGTCCACGGTCGAGCCGGACGACTGATCGCAGCCCCAGTACGGGTGCGTGATGTTCGTCGGCGGGTTGCCGAGCGCCCAGCCGGCTTGCGCGGCGAGCGTGAACATGTGGCCCGGATAGCTCGGGCCGAGCTCGTCGGCGAAGAAGTGATCGGCGAGGGTGAAGGCCTTGGCGTACGCCCAGTAGTTCGGGATGCTCGACTCGTCGTACTGCGCCCACGCCAGGTGATCGCCGCCCTGGTCCGACCCGGCCACGTCCTCCCAGCCGTCCATCTTGCCGCCGTCCCAGTCGGTGAGCGCGGAGTCGTGGGCGTGGCTCAGATCGCGGAGCGTGCGATCGGGCGCCTTCGGGCACGTGAACGCGCTGCCGTTCTTCAGCTTGCACGTCGTGATGCCTTCGGCACCGGGGAACGAGCCGAAGTAGTTGTCGAAGGTGTGGTTCTCTTTCACGATCACGATCACGTGGTCGATCGGCATCTTCGGCCGGACCGGCGTCGCTGCCGCCCGCGCCGGACATGCCGCCCGCGCCGGACATGCCGCCCGCGCCGGACATGCCGCCGGCACCAGCGCTTCCCGACGCGCCGGCGCTGCCGCTCGCGCCGGCGCTGCCGCTCGCGCCGGCACTGCCGCTCGCGCCGCCACTGCCGCTCGTGCCGCCGCTGCCGCTCGTGCCAGCCGTGCCGCCACTGCCGCTCGCGCCGCCCGATCCCGCGGCGCCCGCGCCGCCGCCGGCGCTGTGCCCGCCGTCGGAGCTGGTCGACGAGCCACAGCCAATTGCGAGCGCCGTCCCGAGGATCGCGGCGCAAAAGGAATATCCGCGCATGCCGCAAGAGTACCGGCCGTCAAGCCGCGTGTCCACGCGTCCGTCAGCCGGGCGCGCCAGGCGGCGCGAACAGGGTCGACATGCGCGCACGGCGGCCTCAGGTTTTGCGGGCCATGATCGACCTTCACGCCTGGCCAACGCCCAACGGATACAAGATCAGCATCGCGCTCGAGGAGCTGCAGATGCCGTATCGGGTCGTTCCGGTGGACATCGGCGCCGGCGACCAGTTCACGCCCGCGTTCCTGGCGATCAGCCCGAACAACAAGATGCCGGCCATCGTCGACACCGAGGGGCCCGACGGCGAGCCGTTCTCGCTGTTCGAGTCCGGGGCGATCCTGATGTACCTGGCCGAGAAGGCAGGGCGGCTGTTGCCGACCGCGACCGCCGCGCGCTACCGCGTCGTCGAGTGGCTGATGTTTCAAATGGCCAACGTCGGGCCTATGCTCGGCCAAGCGCACCACTTCCGGGGCTACGCGCCGGAGAAGATCCCCTACGCCGTCGATCGCTACACCAACGAGGCACGCCGGCTGTACGGCGTCATGGACAAGCGCCTCGACGGCCGCGAGTTCTTCGCCGACGTGTACTCCATCGCCGACATCGCCATCTTCCCGTGGCTCCGCTCCCACGAGCGCCAGGGCGTCGACCTGGCCGAGTACCCCCACGTGAAGCGCTGGTTCGAGCAGATCGCGGCGCGCCCCGCCGTGCAGCGCGGTCTCGAGCTCCTGGCCGACCGTCGTCGTAGCGGGCCCATGGACGACAAGACGAAAGAGATGCTGTTCGGCAAGGCGCAGTACCAGCGCCGCTGAGCAAGCTGCGGCGAGGACAACGTCATGAGCGCCGACGCCACGACCGCGTCCCTGTCCATCGCCCTGGCGACGGCGTTCGGCATCATCACGCAGTCGACAGCGCGGAAGTTGCAGTTTCCCGGCATCGTGCTGCTGCTCGGCGTCGGCCTCGCGCTCGGGACCGGCGGCATCGGCCTGATCGTGCCGTCCGCGCTCGGGGCGGCCCTGAACCAGCTGGTCGGCTTCGCCGTCGCCGTCATCCTGTTCGAAGGCGGGATGAACCTCCGGCTGCGCGAGCTGCGGGAGAGCGGTCGTGTGATCCGCCGACTGGTGACGCTGGGCGCGATCGTCACGCTCGTCGGCGGGACGCTGGCGGCGCGCCTGCTGATGGGCTGGAACTGGCGACTCTCGATCCTGTTCGGCAGCCTGGTGATCGTCACCGGCCCGACGGTGGTAACGCCGCTGGTGCGCCGCTTCCGGCTCCAGCCGTCGGTGGCCACGGTGCTCGAGGCGGAAGGCGTGCTAATCGACGCGGTGGGCGCGGTGACCGCGGTCGTCGCCCTGGAGATCGCCCTCGAGCCGTCCGGGATCGGCGTGGTGAAGGGCGTGGCGAGCATCGCCACGCGGATCGGCTTCGGGGTCCTGGCCGGCCTGCTCGGCGGGCTGTTCCTGCGGGTCATCCTGCGCTTCCGCGGCCTGGTCGCCGAGGGCCTGGAGAACGTGTTCACGCTGGCCGTGGTCTGGGCGCTCTACTACTCGGCGCACGCTTTCATGCACGAGAGCGGAATCGCGGCGGTCACGGTGGCGGGCATCCTGGTCGGCAACCTGAAGCACCCGACCCGGCGCCGCTTGCTCGAGTTCAACGACCAGCTCACGGTCATGCTGATCGGCATGCTGTTCGTGCTGCTCGCCGCCGACGTGCGGGTCGGCGACGTGCTCTCGTTGGGCGTCGGCGGTGTCGGCGTCGTCGTCGCGCTCGTGATCGTGGTGCGGCCGGCGTGCGTCTTCTTGTCGACGCAGGGCTCGTCCTTGCGACTGCGGGAGCGCGCGTTCGTCGCGTGGATGGGGCCGCGCGGCATCATTGCCGCCGCCGTGGCCTCGCTCTTCGCCAACGAACTGGCAGACGCGGGCTTGCCCGGCGGGGAGGAGCTTCGCGCGCTCGTGTTCCTGACGATCCTGCTCACGGTCACCCTCGCCGGCGTCACCGGCGGCTTCGCCTCGCGCGTGCTCCACGTGTCGCAGCCACCGCGCGGTTGGCTGCTGCTCGGTGCAAACCCGCTCGCGTGCGCGGTGGCGCACGCGCTACGCGACGCCGGCGTGGACACCCTGTGCCTCGACAGCTCCGTCGACCGCTGCCACGCGGCGCGAGAGACGGGCGTCGAGGTCCTGTGCGGAAACGCCATGGACGAGGAGCTGCTCCACACCGCCGGCGTCGAGCGGCGCGCCGGCGTCGCCGCCATCACCCCGAACGACGAGGTCAACCTGCTGTTCATCCAGCGCGCCCGCGAGGAGGGGAACGTCCCGCTCGGGCTGGTCGCGCTCACCAGCACCAACATCGGCGCCACGCCCGCCATGGTCCACACCGCCGGCGGCAAGCTGCTATTTCTCGGCGAGGAAGACGTCGAGCGCTGGTCGGATCGCTTGCGCAGCGGCGACGCCACGCTCGAGACCATCGAAGCCGCCGAGAGCGCCACGCTCGCCGGCCTGCCCGGCCCCGTCCCGCTGCTGGTCCCGCTGGTCCACCAGCGCGACGACGCCGCGCGCCCCTTCGCCGAGGACGTCACGCTCGCGACCGGCGATCGCGTGACGTTCGCCCTCGACGCGGCGCGCGCCGGCGAGGCGCGCGCATGGCTGGGCGCTCACGGCTGGGCGATCGCCTGACGCGGCCGCGGCGGCGCCGCGCACGATCGGCCGCCCTTGCACTAGGATGCGCCACATGAAGCGCATCGCCGTCCCGCTGATGATCGCCCTGTCCGGCGCCTTCATGGCGTCCGCGTGGCTCGCCCATCTGCGGTTCCGCGATCGCATCGGCTTCACCACCGCGCTGCTCGCGAGCTGGGCGATCGTGCTTCCGGAGTACGCGCTGAACGTCGCGGCGACCCGCTACGGCTTCGGGACGTACAGCGGCGCGCAGATGGCGGCGATCCATCTGTGCTCGGGCGTCGTCTGCGTAACGCTGGTGTCGCGCTTCGTGCTCGGCGAGGCGTTCGGCGCGCGGCAAGCCCTCGGCTTCGCGCTGCTCGCGGCCGGCATGGTGCTGCTGCTGCAATCACGCGGGTGAGCGCTACCGCTCGCGCCCGCGGCACTGCATTCTACTCCCCGAAGCGCCCGCGCGCCGGACCGGCATCCGCCAGCCGTTCCGTGTATACTCCCGGCGATGTCCGACGTGATCTGGGGGTGTTCCGATGATCGGTGAGCCGTGTGGCGTGTGCGGCGGAGACGGCCACGTGTCGAACTCGTTCGGCGGCAGCTCCAAGCGCTGCCCGAGCTGCCACGGAACGGGGCGGCGCTCGGAGGACACGGAGCTGTTCCGCGACGTCACCAAGACCAAGCCGTCGCACCATCACCCGACGAACAAGAAGGAGCCGGCGGTCAAGCAGACCTGGCCGGCGACGTTCGAGGGCGGCAAGCTCGCGACCGAGGTCCAGGAGAGCGCCGGCGCCAGCGACGAGCTCAAGGCGCGGCTGATCCGCGAGATCATCGAGTACGAGGGCAGCCACGGCAACTGCACGCAGACCTTCACCAAGAAGATCCGCAAGCAGATCCGATCCCACGCGCCCTCGCACTGACGCGGCGCGCCTCAGTTTCCGCAGCTCGCGAACCCGGCGAAGCGCCGCGACGCGCCAGACGACTCGCCGTCGTAGCGCGCTGGCACCTCGGCGCCCGGTGCGGCGCGAAGATAGCCGAGGAACGCCTCGGTCTCCTTGATCTCGCTGCCGTCGGTACGATGCAGGATCGCCTTGTCGAGGGTGATCGCCTTTCCGTCCTTGTCCTGCAGACTCGCGCCGACGCTGGCCGCGAACTGCGCGATGTAGCTCGAGGTGACGATGGAGAACGGCCCGCCCTCGGCGGCACCGCCGCGCTCGTAGATCAGCTTGTCGAAGTCCTCGACGCCGTCGCTGTGGTCGCTGTCGAGGTAGATGCGCGCGACGCGTCCCTTGGAAGCGTCGAGCAGATCGGCGACAGACGTCACCGGCGGGCGCGTGCAGTCGTACTCCACGAGCATGCCGGCCGTCGCCAGGTCGAAGTCGCTGTCGGTCGCGCCGAGCGTGCTTGAAAACTCGAAGATCGCGCGGATGAAGAAGCCCGCGAGGTACGCCCGGACCAGCGGGTAGCCCAACGACGCGTCGACCGGGCTCGATCCGAGCGGTACGACGCTGAACGCGTCGGCCGCGGAGATGTCGCCGGTGCGGCCCTTGGCGAGCACGCCGCGCACCACGCCGGCCGATTGCACGGCGACGTCGGTGGGCTCGATGGCGTCGGCGGCGGCAAGCTGCGCGTCGGCGCTGAGAAACAGCAGCGCGTGCGTGTCGGTGACGTCGAACCCGGTGTGGGCGATCTTGCGGAAGTAGAGCGAGCCCGGCGCGCCGGACGTCACGCTCTGCCCCTCGACCCGGGACAGCAACTGCCGGAGCGCCGGCGCGGCCTCGATCTCCGCCAGCGCGGCCGTGGTCGCCGCGGCGGCGTCTGGATCGGGGATGGTGCGGTCGTCGACGGCGATCAGCTTCTGCGTCGCGAGGTCCCAGGGCGCGGTCGCAGCCGAGAGCGCGCTGCCCGCCGCGGGCAGCGTGAGCGCGACGCGGCCGACGTCGCGGCCGTAGTAGCCCGCGTTCAGCACCAGCACGTCGCGATTCGACGCCAGGTTCCTGACGACGATCGGCGCGGGGTCGCTCTGGTGCGCGTGGCCGCTGAGGACCACGTCGATGCCGGTGACGTTCTGCGCGATGCGGTAGTCCTCGCCGGCCTCGACGTCGGACAAATCGCGGAGCCCCGCGTGGGAGAGCGCGACGACCACGTCGGCCTGCTGCCGCACCGCGTCCACGACCGGCTGCAGATCCGCGTACAGCTTCGGCAACACCACGTCCGGATCGCCCTGGCTCCCCGCATCGACGCCTTGCTCGGAGAAGCTCACCGGCGACTTGTTCGGCGCCACGTTGCTCGCGTTGACGCCCATGTAACCGACCAGGCCGACGCGCAAGCCGCTGGCGGTGGTGATCACGCGGTAGCGGTGGATCGGCTTGTCGTCGGTCGCGTCCTCGCTGAACAGCGCCGCCAGCGCGTCGTCGCCGGGGTCGCTGGCCGAGAAGTGGATGTTGCTGGCGACGATCGGCGGCAGCGCGCCCGCCGCCGCCGCCGCGCCGATGGCGTCCGCCAGCGCCTGGGGTCCGTAGTCGAATTCGTGGTTTCCGAGCGTCGTGGCCGCGTAGCCGAGGGTATGCATCGCGGCGTAGTCGATCGATCCGCTGCGGAACAGGATCTGCGACAACGCGCCGAAGTGATTGTCGCCCGAGCTCAGCACGAGCGTGTCGGCGCCGTCCGCGGTCGCGGCCGCGCGCTCCGCGCCAAGCACCGTCGCGCGCCGCGCGACGCCGCCGCGGAGCTCGCCGGAGCCCGCCGTCGTCGCGAGCGGGAAGTCGTCGAGCTCGGGACTCGACGCGAATAGCTGCGAGTGCTCGTCCGACGTGAACAGGAGCACCAACCGCCGCTCGCTCGCGGGCGTCTGTGCCGTCGGCTCGTCGCTGCTGCCGCAAGCGGCAACCAGGGTGCTCGCGAGCGCCACGAGCAGCGCGGACCACTTGATCGAGGACATCCACGCCCAAGATGCAACCGACGTGCCCCGGTGCGTTCGCGCGTCAACGCGCGCCGGAGCGCGCAAGCTCGGCGCCGCACGCGCTCGCAGGGCGCAAGACGAGCGCGCAGCGCGGGGTTCCGCGCCGGACCGGCATCCACCCGGAAGCCTTGCGCTTTGGGCGTCAGGCACCATGTTTCGCCGTTCCCTTGCCTCACCCCCACTCGTCCACCAGCAGCGACTCCAGCGACGTCACGCGGGGTTTCGTCGGGGTGTTCCGCTTCAGCGGGCGCGCGCTGTCGCTGGTGTGGAGCACCAGCCGGCCGCTGACCGTCGCGCTGGCGCTGCTCACGCTGATCGCCGGCCTGCTGCCTGCCGGCGTCGCGTTCGTCGGCGCGCGCATCGTCGACGCGGTGGTGGGCGCGAGTCGCGTCTCGGCCGCCGGCGGGTCGGCGTCGCTGACGCCGGTGTTCACGCTGATCGGGTTGGAGGCGGGGCTGGTGATGGCGCTGGCCGGCGCCCAGCGCGGCATCTCCCTGTGCCAGTCGCTGCTCAGGGCGCTGCTCGGCCAGCGCGTCAACACGATGATCCTGGAGAAGGCGCTGACGCTGCAGCTGTCGCACTTCGAGGACTCGGAGTTCTACGACAAGCTCACCCGCGCCCGCCGCGAGGCCTCGACGCGGCCGCTGTCGCTGGTGACGCGCACCTTCGGCCTGGTGCAGAACGGCGTCTCGCTGGTGAGCTATGGCACGCTGCTCGCGCACTTCTCGCCGTGGGCGGTGGCGCGTGCTGGTCCTCGCCGGCCTGCCCGCGTTCCTGGCGGAAACCAAGTTCTCCGGCGACGCGTTCCGGCTGTTCCGCTGGCGCTCGCCGGAGACGCGCATGCAGATGTACCTCGAGACGGTGCTCGCGCGGGAGGACCACGCCAAGGAGGTCAAGCTGTTCGGTCTCGGGCCGCTGCTGCTCGAGCGCTACCGCGAGATCTTCCGCAAGCTGTACCGCGAAGACCGCAACCTCACCGTGCGCCGCGACAGCTGGGGCTTCGGGCTCGGCTTGATCGGCACCGCCACGCTATACGGCGCCTACGCCTGGATCGCCGTCACCACCGTCGCCGGCCGGATCACCCTCGGCCAGATGACGATGTACCTGATGTTGTTCCGCCAGGGGCAGACCTCGGTGTCCGCGATCCTGTCGGCGGTCGGCGGCATGTACGAGGACAACCTGTACCTGTCCACGCTGTACGAGTACCTGGAGACGCCGGTGCCCGCCGCCGACGGCCGCGCGGTCGCACGGCCCCGATCCTGAAGACGGCATCCGCTTCGAAGGCGTCACCTTCACCTACCCGGGCACCGAGACGCCGGCGCTCGCCGACATCGATCTCCACATCCGTCCCGGCGAGTCGCTGGCGCTGGTCGGCCAGAACGGCTCCGGCAAGACCACGCTGATCAAGCTGCTCACGCGCCTCTACGATCCCGGACCGCGGGCGCATCCTGCTCGACGGCCGCGATCTGCGCGAGTGGGACGAAGCCACGCTGCGTCAGCGCATCGGCGTCATCTTCCAGGACTTCGCGCGCTACCAGATGCGCGTCGGGGAGAACGTGGGCGCGGGCGACGTCGAGCACTTCGAGGACCGCGCACGCTGGCAACAAGCCGCCGACATGGGCATGGCCACGCCGTTCATCGAGACGCTGCCCGCCGGCTTCGAGACGCAGCTCGGCAAGTGGTTCCGCGAGGGCCGCGAGCTCAGCGGCGGACAGTGGCAGAAGATCGCGCTGGCCCGCGCCTTCATGCGATCGCGCGCCGACATCCTGGTGCTCGACGAGCCGACGGCGTCGATGGACGCCGCCGCCGAGGCGACGATCTTCGAGCACTTCCGCACGCTGACGCAAAATCGCATCGCGATCCTGATCTCGCATCGCTTCTCCACCGTGCGCATGGCCGACCAGATCATCGTCATCCAGGACGGCCGCATCGTGGAGCACGGCAGCCACGACGCGCTGATGGCCGAGCAAGGCCACTACGCTCACCTGTTCTCGCTGCAAGCGCAGGGCTACCGCTGAAGGGGGATGCCGGTCCGGCGCGGAACCGCACGGGCCGTGGCGCGCGTCAGCTCACGATCTCGAGCGGGCGCCGCGGTGGCGCGCTGCGCGCCTCGATCACGCGCGGCTTGCGCGGCTTGCGCGCGCGCTTGATCGGCACGCCGAGCTGGATGGCGTCGAGCTGTCCGGCCAGCGCGGGGTGCCGCGCCGCGTACAGCCGCGCGTACGCCAGGCCCTCGCGCGCGCGCTCGAGCAGCGCGACCTGCGCCGTCAGGAGCGCTTGTTCGGCGCTGGCCAGCTCGCCGCGCATCACGGCGAGGTGCTGCTGCTGTTGTTGGACGGCGTTCGCCAGCTCCTCGAGCGACGCCGCGTCGACGCCAGGAAAGCTCACGCCGGCGAGCTCGCCACCGAACACCTCGAGCAAGCGGGAAATACCGGGATCTATGGGAGAATCATCGGAAACACGGGACATGGGTCGCTCCCTTTCGATACTGTCTTTATGTTCAGTATCAGGGCTCGCGGCGCGCGTCAACGTTTCGCCGCGTGCATCGCAGCGGAGATCGGCGTTCGGCGGCGCGAGTTCCGTCGTCCGGCTTCGGTGACCGTGTCAGGGTCGGTGGCCGCGCCGGCGGCAGCGGCGGTGACCGCCGCGGACGCTCCGCGCCGCGGCCATCGGGGGCGGTGGCCGGGTCCGGGGCGTCCGTGGCGGGATGTTGTCAAAGAGCGCGTCGGCGCGGAGGCCTGGCTGGCGGCTACGCCGGAGGCGGCGCCAGCCGGTGGCGGCGTAGCCCGGCGAGCTCTCCGGCCGTGGCCTCGATGACGGCGAGTTCGATGTCGCGCATCACCTTCCGCCAGGACGCCGGGGCGGTCGTGCTCAGTGGGTGAGTTTCCAAAGGGAAGCGAGCAGGCGATCCAGGTGCCCGAGCGCAGGCTCCGCCTCGCCGTGGCGCAGGTAGCCCCAGCCCACGGCCGCATGCAGGCCCATGCGCACCTCGCCCGCGCTGCCGGCGGAGCTCTGGTAGCGGCTGCGGCGCGTGCCGGGGTCCGAGTAGGCACCCTCCCCGAGATTCAAGACGAAGCTGTTGGTGGCGTCCTTCAGTTGCTGCGCCAGCTTGCACCCCTTCGGGTATCGGGCAGCCCGTCGATCATGGCGCTGGACGCGGTGGACCAAGGGCACGATGGCCTGCTGGGCTGCGAGGGCGAGGTCGAGAGTGTGGAAGCGCATTGTCGAGTCTCCTTTCGCCCGCCCGCCGCCGGGCGCGCGAAGGGACATGACGCGCTGCATCCATCACACGCCCCCGCGCTCCTGCGGGCGGAGTGACAGCCCGTAGGGCTGGCACGAGCACCGCTCGCGCCGTCGCCGAGCCGCCCGATGCCGCCCCGGTCACCGCCACCGACACGGCCGCCGTCGCTGACGCGGCCGCCGTCGCTGACGCAGTCGCCGCCACCTCCGCGACGCGATCCGATGCGAATTTGTGCACGGCGCGGGAACGACGCTGGCGTCGCCGACGCCGGCGACGCCGCCGTCGAGGATTGTCCCGTACCGGCGAACTGCACCGACCTGCTCGCCAGGCGCGCATCGCTCGTCGCGGACTATCGTGTTGCCGAGGCGCACGGCGATCTGGCGAGCTTGCCGGCGATCGGCGCGTGCATCGTCGCCGTGGTCGCCGCGGAGCGCGCGTCGCCGGATCTGTGTGGCGTCGCGGACTGCCAGCGCATCTGCGTCCTTCACGACTGCAGCAGCGTGGAGCCGGCGCAGTGCGTCGCCGAGTGCGATAAGTTGTACCCGTCGCTCGGCCGTCCCCAGGCCGATGCGATCGTCCAGCGCGCGGCGATGACACCGCTGTGCACGTGCGACATCTGCTCGGCGGACTCCGCGTCGTTCTGCGAGACCATGTGGGGATGCACGTCCGGCTGACTCGCGACGCGTGACGCGGGCTTTGTCGTTGGGTAATCATGGCAGCGCACATGATCGACGAGAACCTGCTTGCGGAAGTGCGCGACCGGGCACCCGGGATCGAGAGCGCGCGGCGGCTGCCCGCGGACCTCGCGGCGAAGATGGCGACGGCGGGCTGGTTCCGCGCGATGATGCCCCGCGCCTACGGCGGCGACCAGCTGCCCGCGGCGGAGGCGTTCTCGCTGATCGAAAGCGTCGCGCACGCCGACGCCGCCAGCGGCTGGTGCGTGATGATCAGCGCGACCTCGACGTTGGCGCTGGCGTACCTGCCGGAGAGCGAGGCGCGCGCCATCGCGCATCCGATGCTGATCATGTGCGGCGTGTTCGCTCCGATCGGCCGCGCCACCCTCGACGGCGACGCCTATCGCGTGACGGGCACCTGGCCCTGGGGCAGCAACTCGCCCAACAGCGACTGGCTGATGGGCGGCTGCGTGATAGTCGAGAACGGCGACGTCGTGCGAGCGCCCGGTGGCCACCCGGAGGCGCGGATGATGCTGTTTCGCGCCGACCAGGTCAGCCTCGGCGACACCTGGCACGCGACCGGCTTGAAGGGCACGGGCAGCGGCGAGATCCAGGTGCGGGACGCGCGCGTCCCGGCGAGCCGCTCGCTGTCGCTGACGCGGGATCAGCCGTTGATCGAGGCGCCGCTGTACGCCTTCCCCGCGTTCGGGATGTTGGCGGTCGGGATCGCGTCGGTCGCGATCGGCAACGCCCGGGCCGCGATCGACGACGTGATCGCGCTGTCCTCGACCAAGAAGCCGCAAGCCAGCGCGCGCACCCTCGGCGGCCACGCCTACGCGCAGTCGGAGGTCGCGAAGGCCGACGCGAACCTGCGATCCGCGCGCGCGTTCCTGTACGAGGCCATCGGCGGAGCGTGGGACGAAGCCGCGACCGGCGCGCCCATCGCGATCGCGTCCCGCGCGCGGCTGCGGCTCGCCGCGACCCACGCCACGCGGACGGCCGCGGAGGTGGTGACCGCGATGTACCAGCTGGCCGGCGGCACGGCGGTGTTCCTCGCGTCGCCGCTCCAACGCCGGCTCCGCGACGCGCACGTCGCAACGCAGCATATGATGGTTTCGCCGGCGACCTACGAGCTGACGGGCCGCGTGCTGCTGGGCATCGAGACCGACGCCTCGTTCCTTTGACGCGACGCGCCGGGCGCGCCGGCGTGACAGGGTCGACGGTTTTGCGTGTATAGTCGGTGTTCCCGGTCCGGGCCGCTCCCGGGGGGATGGGCAGACGGATGGGCAGCAGGCCGCAGGCACCACGGCAAGGCGCGCGCGCTGATTTCGCGCTTGGCGCGAGGGCGCCCGGTGTGGCTCGTGACGACGAGCCACCGAGCACCGGGCGGCAGCGTGCCGGAGAATGACGGCGGACTCCGACACGGCCGTAGACCGCCTGCCCAGACCGGCGTCCGCCGCCGCTGCGAACGTGCTGGAGCCGACGCCGGCCGCGCCGATCACGCGGCTGACGTCGACCATCGCCTTGCAGCGCGAGCAGAGCGATCGGACGCGCGCCGTGCTCTTGATCGGCGCGTTCGTGTCGTTGCTCTCGCTCATCACCCTCGAGCTGCCGGGCGTGGCGACGCCCGGACCGGCGCAACGTCCCGCCACGTACGGTCTGGCCGGCGTGTTCTTGTTCTCGGTCACGATGTTGCTTGTCTACCGACGTCCGCGCCTGATGCCGCCGGCGGCGCTCGCCGGCTTCGGCGCGCTCGCGACCTTCGCGACTCTGGCGGCCTCCTATCACGTCGGCGTCTTCACGCCGGCGGTGATGGCCGCGTTCGTCACGCTGTACTACTTCTCGCTCGGCGACTCCACGCGCAGCGCCTGGGCGATGTTCATCACGCTCGAGCTCGGTTACGCCGTCATCGCGGCGCTGTACGTGCTCGACGTCGGCGGCGCGCGAGCGTCGGTGTTCGTGCTCGATCAGCCGAAGCCGATCGCGATGATCGCGCTCACCGTGGTCGTCGAAGCGTATCTCGGGCTCACGTTCTGGCTCGGCCGACTCAGCCGCCGCGCGACGCTGGAGGCGATGATTCGCCTCGAGAGCGCGCGGCAGCGCATCCACCAGGGCGTGGCGTTGCTGAACGAGGCTCGCGCCGATTTCGATCGCCAGATCGACGCGCTGAAGCTGGGACGGATGAGCGGACGGGAGATCGGGCCGTACCTGGCCGAGGAGGTGATCGGACGCGGCGCGATGGGCGAAGTGTATCGCGCACGGCATCGCGAGAGCGGCCACGACTGCGCGGTGAAGCTCCTGCACCCAGCCATCGCCTCGCACCCGGACCACGTCGAGCGCTTCTTCCGCGAGGTGCGGGTCACAAGCGAGCTCGATTCGCCGCACATCGTCCGGGTGACGGGCAGCGGCGTGCTCGAGGACGGATCGCCGTGGCTTGCCATGGATCTCTTGAAGGGGCGCCTGCTCGCCGACATCCTGCGCAACCGGCAGCACTTCTCGTTGGAAGACACCGTCGAGTTCGCGACCCAGGTCGCTCGCGGCCTCGCCGTCGCGCGCCGCGCGGGCATCGTCCACCGCGACCTGAAGCCCCAGAACCTGATTCTTGTCGGAAGACGAGTCCGGGTGGCGCTGGATGATCCTCGACTTCGGGATTTCGGCGATCGAGAGCGGCGGGGAGACGCTGACCCGGGGCGCCCCCATCGGCACCCCGAGCTACATGGCGCCGGAGCAGGCGCGGGGTCAGAAGGTGGACCACCGCGCGGACATCTTCGCCCTCGGCGCGATCATCTACCGTGCGCTGACGGGGCGGCCGGCGTTCACCGGCGCCGACGACATGCACACGATGTACAACGTCGCGCACGTCATGCCGATCCGCCCCGGGGCCCTGCTCGATTTCCCCGAGGACGTCGATCTCGCGCTCGCCCTCGCGCTGGCGAAGCGCCGCGGGGATCGCTTCGACTCGGCGACGGAGTTCGCGACGGCGCTGGGCGACGCGATGCGCTCCGATCTCGCGCCGGCCTACCGCGCCGCGGCTCAGCGCGTGCTCGCCAACCTGCCCTGGGGCTCGGAGACTTCCGAGCCTTCGCAGGCGCAGCAGGCCGGCTAGTCACCCGCGCCGGGCGCGGGTCTGGTCGGCGGCTCCGCCGGCGAGTCGAACTGGTAGGCGAGACCGACGCCGTACACGTTCGCGTTGGCCTCGTAGTGGCCGGCGTTGATGGTGTGGGGGGTGGCGGGCAGGTTGGCGCGCACCGGGTTCACCTCGGCGATCCGCGCCTCCGCCGGGTCGACGTTCACCGGCATGCCGATCACGCGCGCGTACACGCCGTCGAAGCGCCACTTTCCGATGTGCAGGCTGCCGCCGACGCTGAGCGTGACCTTGTCCAGATCGATGGTCGTCGCGCTCAGATATGGCGCGGGGATCGCGCTCTTCTCGTAGGCAGCGCCAGCACGGACGTCGAGCACGTAGCTCGAGATCTTGAAGCCTTGCTCGGCGCCGAGGCGCATCGACCAGCTGTTCTGGAAGCCGCGCTCGAGCGTGATCGAGTTGACCTTGTAGTGGTCCGGGAAGCCCTGCAGGCCGCTCAGCTGGACGTTGTCCGGATCCAGGGTGATGCGGTCGTGCATGCTCCAGCCTTCGACGGCCAGGCCGGCCTCGATGCGCGTCAGGTCGAGCGGCCGCGCTTCGATGCCCAGGCGCCAGGTCCACGGCAAGTTGAAGGCGACGTTCGCCTTGTCGCCTTGCTGGTACGCCGTGCTGAAGATCGGGTTCTGGGGCATGCGCACGTCCACCTGGGCGGCGGAGCGGATCCAGAACGGCAAGTGGAACGACGTGCCGATGCGCACGTGTTTGTCCGGCACCAGGATCATCCCGAGGATGCCGCTGGGTGCGACGATCGGACCGACCTTGAGGCGGCTCAGGGCGTCGAAGTCCGGATCCTCCGGCGCGCACACGAAGCGATCCGGCGGACACGCGTTCATCACGACGGAGGTCGAGAAATAGCCTCCCAGGATCTCCACGCCGGCCCCGAACGCCACCACCGGCGCGGGACGGTAAGACGCGTACAAGCCGCCGACGGCGAGCGCGGAGCCGTCGAGCGAGATGAGGGAGTAGCGCTGCGGCGCGGGGCTACCGCCGACCTTCTCCGGATAGCTCGTGATGGCCGCGTACGGCGCCCACACCGACAGCGCGAAGTTCAGCTGCTTCGCTCCGAAGTTGTCGGCATAGGCGATGGTCGGGATCGGCAGGACCGGCGTCGTGCCCTCCACGGCGCGATCCGTCTGGGTGTAGTCGAACGTCTGTCCGGTGTTGGGATCCGTCTGGGTGATGATCTGCTTGCGCTGGAACTTGCTCGAGTACTGCAGCCACGCGGCGTCGAGCAGGAACTGGTGCCCGGTGAAGGCGAGCCCCGCCGGGTTGTAGGCGACCGACCCCGCGTCGTCCGCACCGGCGACGAACGCGCCGCCGCGACCGAGCGGACGCACGCCGCGATCGGAGAAGTACAGACCGCCCGCGTGCGCGACCGCGGTCACGCTGGACGCGACCGCGAGCACCGTGCCGATGACAAGCGCGCGCCGCATGTTCAAGTGCCGTTGCGATGCTTCACGATCTCGTACAGCTGCTCCATGCCACGCGTCTTGCTCGTCATGAAGTCGCGCATGGTGCGGAACACCGCGGCGTAGTCGTCCGCGGTCAGCGGCTCGTCCTGGCTCGCCGTCGCGTCCAGGCGGTTGACCTCCGCGATGGTGTCGAGGATCACCTCGATCGGCGTCGTGCTCTCGGGATTGGCGGGGTCCATCGGCGTCACGAGGTTTCTCAGGATGCGGTCGAGGACGTGGTAGCGGTCGTAGGGGTTCGCGCTGGGCGTGCCGTCGTTGGCCGTCTCCCGGGTGAGCGCCTGCATCATCTCCAGCATGCGGTCCGCGGCGCCCGGCGCGGGACGCCCGCCGGCCTTGGAGGCGGCCGGCGCGGCGGTCATGGCGATGGCGTTGTAGATCGGCGGCATGTTCTGCTCGTCGCCGAGCAGCTGCATCATGTCGGACAGCGACGTCTGGATCGATCGCAGCGCGTCGTTGTCGCTCGCTTGAGCGACAAGGTAGACGAGCAGCTTCTCGAGCTCGGCGCGCGCGTCCGGATCCTGGTCGAGCTCGTCGAGGAAGCCCATCACCGTCGAGAACATCGGTTCCTCGAAGGTGTCCTCGGCGCGCTTCCACATCGTCCTGGACGGAGTCCGCGTCGTTGGCCCACGGGCACGCTCCGGTCGTCTCGCGATCGGGGCAATTGGCGTCGAGCTGCTCGCGCAAGACCTGGATCAGGATCGGCGCCGCCTTGGGAATGGTCGCGTTGCGGAACTTCGAGCCCGCGCCGTCGCCGTCGATGCCGAGGAACTGGTCGACGATCTGCGAGCGCGCGCTGTGGAAGCTGGCCTGGCGCGGGTCACCGTCGAGCGCCTGATCGATCGCGCGCATCGACATGGCAAGCAGGTCGAACGGCGTGACCTGGGGCTTCGGCGTCGTCCCATCGGCCCAGGTCGTCGACGCGTGCGACGTGCTGACGTCGTCGCCGATCTGACGCGTCTTGAGCCCCACGCTCGCCGCGTACTTGGGATCGAACAGCGCGACCGTCAGGTGGTGGAGCAGATCCAGGCCTTGCACCGTCGTTCCGCCGTTGCGCGTGTCCACGATGCTCATCGAGTCCACCGCCTTGACGAGCGCTCCGAGCGCCGGCAGAAGGTCGCCCTTGAACGCCTCGCGCAGGATCGGCTCGTAGCGCGACAGACCGCTCTCCGCGCAGTACTTGGGGTTGTAGTCGGGCGCGCCCTTCCGCCAGGACCCGTACTTGATGCACTCCGGACCATGCGCCGCGGTCGGCCAGTGGCGGTAGAGCAGGTCCATGGCGTCGAGGAACAGCGGATCGGCGCCGTGATCGTCGAACGCCCGCGCGAGCGGCGCGATGCCCTTGTAGAAGTTGTAGTGCTCCCACGCGAACATCACGCCCTTGTCGCGCAGTCGAACCAGATCGCCCTTGGATCCGGAACAGTCCGCGAGCTTGAGCACGCCGAGCTGGCCTTTCGGGTCGGCCACGGCGCGCTTCGGGCAGATCACCGTCGACATCGGATCGAGGAGGCTCGACACGAACGCCTCCGTGGTCGCGTTCTTGCCCGTGACGAACGGGTCGGCGTCCGGCATCGGATCGAACCTGCTGCCGGTCGCGCCGAAGAACACCAGCCGGTTCAACGCCTGTGGCGTGGGGCTGAGCGTCATGCCGCTGATGCCGCTCGCCTGCTCGAACAGCTGATCGAGGTTCGAGATGCCGCCGACCAGCTTCAGGATGCCGTTCAGGGTGCCGTCGCGCAGGTTCATACTCGCCCGGCCGAGCATCGACTGCACGTACAGCACGCCCATGTCGGGGAACACGAACAGCTCGCACTCCTTGTAGCTGCCGAGCAGCGGCCAGGAGACGTTCAGGCCCGCCAGCTTCACCTGCACCTTGGCGCCCGCCTTGTTGCAGGCAGCCACGCCGTTCATGTCGTGCACCATCTGCAGGATGGTGTACATCTCGCTCATGTTGTCGCCGGTGTCCGGCTTGGACGGATCGGTCAACACTTGCGGATCCGCCGTGGAGCCGCCTCCCACGGTCAGGTTGAGCGCCGGCCCATTGAGGGCGTTCGGGTTGTAGCTGAAGCGGTCGCGATAGGTATGGTAGTCGGCCATCGCGTTGCCGAAGTACGTCTGGAAATCCGGGTCCTCGAGCGCGCGCAGCACGTCCTTGAACAGGCCGGGGTCGTCGGTCAGCTTGACCACGAATTCCGCCATCTCGTCCCAGAACGTGTCCTTGGGATCGAGCTTGGCTTCGGGATGTTGGTTCGAGACGTCGCGGATACGCAGCGCCGCGCCCAGCACGCGCGCCACCAGGTCCTCGTGCTCGACCACGAGCTTCTCGAGCAGCGCGAGCGACGCGTCGCTCTGCTTGTCCGCGAGGATCTGCGCCGTGGCGTAGAGCAGATCGACGATCGGCGATCGCGACGCGTCGAAGCCCATGTACGTGCCGCCCGGCGCCCAGTCCGCCGGCCGCTCGACGCGATCGCCGTAGAGCTTGAACGCGCCGGCGAGCACGTCCGCGATCGTCTCGTGGTGGTCGGCCGGATCGGGATCGAGGAGCGGTACCACGTCGCGGAGCAGGGCGGCGCTGAGCGTCCGGCTGGTGTCGTGGTACTGGTACAGGGGTTGTCCCGACGCGGAGACGGCGCGACCGAACGCGTCGGGTGCCGCGATGCGCACCAGGCCCGGGATCACGAACGGCGGATCGACGTGCGCGATCCCGCCGCCGGCCGCGACGAACCGGCCAAACCCATCCACGTCGGCGAGTCCGTCGCCGTCGGCGTCGATGAACGGCGCCGGCACGCTGCCCGGCGTCCCCGGCACGTTGCCCGCGGGCACGGCAACGCCGCGCAGATCGCGCATCACCAGGTAGTGCGACGTGGCGCCGGCGGCGGCGAACGCCGGATCTTCGGCGAGCATCGTCGCCTTCGCGATCTCGAGCTTGGTGCGCGGGCGACTGGGTTGCAGTGTGGCAGCATCCACCAGGCGATACGGCGGCAGCGGCGCGGTCGGCTGCGACGTCGAGAGCTCGTTCTGGGTCATCCCCAGCACGGTCTGGAACACGTCGCGCAGCGGTCCGCCCGGGCCGAGGCGCGGGGCGAGCGTCTGCGTCAAGCTCCGGAGGCCCGGATACGCGAGTGCCGGGCGCAGCGCGCCGAGCACCACGCTGATCGGGCGGTAGCCCTGCCGGCCCGCGATGCGCTCGAGCGCGGCGCGCGCGGCGCCGGCCTTCTGCGCGTCGACGGCGTCGGTGACCCCGTCTTGCCCGGGACCGGCGAAGCCGGCGAACAAGCGACCGACCGCGCGCGTCACGCCCGGAACGAGCGGCTCGCTCGGCGGCGGCTCGACGGGATTTTGCTCGTACAGTGGCGTGAGCGTCTTCAGGAACTGCGAGAGGGCGGCGTGCGAGTCGATGGTCTCGCCGTTCTTGCCGAACGGCACCGGCAAGTCGACCTTGTCGAAGGTCTTGTCGAGCGCTTCGATCAGCTGCGCGCGCCGGCGCACCAGCGCCGCCATCTCGGCGATCGACGCCGCGCGCGCGAGCGCCGCGGTGCCGCTCGCCGGCGGCAGCTTGCTCTCGTCGACGGCGTCGGCGTACGTGCCGTCCAGGCCGGGGTGGCAGACGCCCTGGTACGACTCGCCGGTGACGTCCTCGGTGAACACGCTCGCGCCAAGGCAATCGCAGAGCACCGAGTAGACGTCCTGCCCGAGGCTGGTTTCCGGGGCGGGTGCGCGGGACTTGTCGAAGTCACTCGAGCACGACGCGGCCAGCACCAGCGCGGCGGCGAGCAGCAGCGGTGAGCGGGAGGACGAATCCATGGCCCGCTCAGTAGACGGTGCCCCGGTACGTGTCGCAGCCCAGCGCGATCTGCATACCACCCTTCCCCGACGTCACCGCGTTGCACGTCGTCGGGCACAGCTCGATCGCGGTCGGCGTCGCGGGCGGCGCGTTGTCATAGTACCAACCGCCGTTCTGCGGATCGCAGCTGCCTGCGTCGTTGACCTGACCCAGGAACGACGCCTGTCCGCCGGAGGACGTGTACTTGACGTTGACCTTGCTGAAGTCGACCGTCTGGCCGGCGGTCGGCGTCGGGATCTGGTACTCGCACGGCAGCACGGCGCTACCACGGATCTTGTTCAACGCATCGATCACCTGCTGCGTCACGTTCGTGCCGCCGGACACGATGTACGCCGCTTGCGAGCCCCCGGCGGATGCGATCTGGTTCAGGTTGTTGAGCGAGGGACCGACGCCGAGCACGAACGTCGGGATCTGCGGCGTGCCGCTCGCGCCAGCCGCCGCGGCGTTCACCGCCTGGGCCAGCGTGCCGCACGTGTCGGGCTCGCCGTCGGTGACGAGCAGCACCAGCGTGATGTGCGTCGGGTGCGCCTGGCGCCACGCCTTCGCGTACTGCACCGCGCCGGCCACGGCCGGGAAGGTCGGCGTCGTGCTCACCGGGCCGTGCGAGCCGAGGGCCGCGATCAGCGCGTTCGCGTTGCCGGGCAGCGGCGCGATCGGCGTCGCCGGGTTCGCGTAGTCCGCCGCGTTGCACGAGCTCAGCAACCCGCCCAGGCCGAAGAACTGCATCCCGACCCCGATCCCGGCGCTGTCCGGTGACGTGAGGAACGCTTGCATGGCGGCCTTCACCGCGTTCCATCGCGAGATGCCGCCCGCGTCGGTCGTCATCGACAGCGACTGGTCGAACATCACGTACACGTCGAGCGGCGTCGGCTCCGCCTTGAAGTCCTGCGTGGCGCAGCCGTCGGTGACGCTGCCGCCGGCGCCGCTTCCGCCCGCGCCGCCGAAGCCGCCGCCGAAGCCGCCGTCGAAGCCGCTGCTGCCGCCAGTGCCGCCGGCGCCGGTGCCGCCGCTTCCTCCGGTAGAGGCTGCTCCGCCGGTGCCGGCGCTGCCGCCGGTCACTTCGATCCCGCCGGTGGCCCCCTGACCCGAGCCGCCCTGTCCGGAGCCGCCCTGTCCCGACCCGCCGGCGCCCGGCCGACTGCTACCGCCCGTGCCGGAGCACGCTGCCATTGCCGTCGCCGTCGCTGCGGCGACGATCGCGCCTGCTAAACGCCATCGCGTCATGTTGCCTCCCGTTCGCGCCGCGGAGCACCGCATGTCCATAGCCACAGCCCGATGGTAAACATGTCGTATACCTTGGTCAAGGCAAATGTTTCGATATCGAATTCTGCGCGCCGCTCGCGCTCTCCAGGCAGCGCTAGCCCCGCTATGACCGGAAAAATCGCCTTGACCAAGGGAAACATCGTATATACCATGCACGCTGAACGATGGGCGTTCTCGTTGGATCTGCCGTCCTGCAAGCGCTCCGCCGAAAGCCGCGGTCCTCCGCCGTAGCGCTGTCGATCGCCACGGCCGCGCTGGCCTGCACGGCGTGGCTGCCGAGCTGCGCGCTCAGCCGGCCTCTGGTCACGACCGGCAGTCGGGCCCCCGATGCCGGCGGCAGCGGCGGCGGGGGCGGTGCCGGCGGCGGGGGCGCGGACACAGCGGATGGCGGAGACGGAAGCGTGGCGGAGGCGTCGAACGACGCGACGTCGAGCGACGACGCGGGTCCGTGGCCGGCGCAGGACGCGGACGTCGGCGACAGCGCGGGCGCGGTCGATACCGGCGTGCCGGACGCGGGCCGGCCGATACCGACGCTGATGAGCACGGCGCTCGTCTGCAAGCTGATCAACAACACGGTCGAGGGCGACCCGACGCCGAACCAGGCTCCGACGCGCGCCAACCTCGTCGCGACGGATCTCGGCATCCCCGTCGAGGTCAACGGAACCCTGTTCTTCTTCTTCGGCGACTCGTGGGGCAACAAGGGGATCTGGCAGCAGGGCCAGTCATTCCCCGATGCAGTCGGCTACTCCCTCGACCCCGGCACCGCCGTCGCGCAAGATCCCGCGCTTCTCTGCTCCAACCTTCGCTTCCTCACGCTCGCGCCCAGCCAGAGCCTCGGGCCCAAGCTCGATTCGTCCATCATCGCCGACTTCGCCGCGACGGCAATGAGCGCGCCGGCTGGAGACTCGCTGGGGACGTACATCCACAACCCATCCGGAGACAGCGCCAACTCCTTCCCGCAGCTTCCGGGCACGTTCGAGGTGCCCTCGGGCGCGTTCTCGTACAGCGGCGCGCTGTACCTCTTGTACACCACGGTCGCAGTCACCGTCCGACCTGACGATGAAGGCGTCGTACGTCGCGAAGTGGTCGTCGCCTTCGACGCAGGCGCCGCCGGACTTCACCATCCTCTACAAGCTCGACGAGACGTTCGACGCGAACGGACCGCTCTACGGCGACTTCGTGAACGTCGCCACGGAGGTGGCCGGCTCGTACGTGTATTTCTTCGGCACGGGCGCGTACCGCAAGAGTCCGGTGCGTCTCGCGCGCAAATCGCTGGCGACGCTGGACACGCCCGGCGGCGTCGAGCTGTTCGACGCGACGACGCACACCTGGGGCACGACGCGGGGAGCTCCCGTCATCGCCGCGCCGGGCTACGGCGAGACGTCGGTGCGCTACTTCCCGGCGATCGACCGCTGGATGTTCCTGGCCGAGGATCTGTTTGGCAAAAACCAGATCGTGGCGCGCTTCGCCGACACGCCCGAGGGCCCGTGGACGGACCCTCCGATCGTGCTCCACGACATGGCCCTGCTGGGCCAGACTCCGTACTGCTGCGGCCAGACGTGCGGCGGCGCGCAGCAGATCATCCACTGCGGCAGCGCGGGGTTCTACGGCTCGTACCTCTTGCCCGATCTGCAGCAGCACGCCGACGGCAGCTTCACGGTCGACTACACGATGTCGACCTGGAACCCGTACAACGTGGTCTTGATGCAGGCGACGTTCTCCGGCCCTTGACGCACGTATACGGTGCGTATACCATCGGTGTACGAGGCTGAACGGAAAGGGAGCACCATGACCGACACCGCCGCGCACACGGACCCGGGAACAAACGCGGCCGTGCAGCGCGCGCTCGCGGTCCTGGCCACGCTTCTCGTCCTGGCATGCGGCTCCACGGGAAGCTCGCCGCCGGCACGCGGCGGTAGCGGCGGCCAGGGGGGTACGTCGGCTGGCACGGGCGGCGCCGGCGGCATCGCCGGAGGCGCGGGCAGCGCGCCGGCCGGCGCGCCCGGATTCGGCGGCGCCGCGAGCGACACCGGCGCGGACGCCGCCACGGATGTGGGCAGCGCGGGCGCGGGCGCGGCCGCGGGCGCGGGCGGCGAGGCCGGCGCGACGGGCTCGGCCGAGCCCTGCGATCCGTCGCTGACGCTGCCGCCGGGCGATCACGAATTCACGATCAAGAGCAAGAACGGTCGGACCTACAAGTACACGCTGGTCATGCCGAACACCATCGCCCCGGGAACGAGGGCGCCGCTCGCGATCGTGTGGCACGCGTTGTGGTCGAGCCCGGAGGAGACACGCGCGCGCACCCACATCGACGCGACCATGGCCGCGAACGGGGTGATCAGCGTGCATCCGCGGAGCCCCGACACGTCGTGGGACGTCGGCACGTGCTGCATCCAGTACGTCGCCGGACTGCCACGCGACGAGACCGTGTTCGCCAAGGAGCTGATCGCGGAGGTGGAATCGAAGGTGTGCGTGGACACGCATCGCGTCTACACCGCCGGCTTCTCCAACGGCGGCATGCTATCGCAGATGCTCGCTTGCAAGATGGCGGACGTGTTCGCCGCCGCGGCGCCGATGGCGAGCACGCTCACCATCCTGCCGAGCGCGTGCAAGCCGTCTCGCCCGATCCCGATGTACATGATCAACGGCACGGCGGATCCGCTGGTCGGATACACCGTGCCGACCTTCTCCGGCGGCGTTCCGGTCCCGACCACGTTCACGACCTGGGCCGATCGCGACGCGTGCACCGACCAGCCGCACACGACGCTGCAGCAAGGCCAGGCCACCTGCAAGACGTACGACCAGTGCGGGGGCGGCGCGGACGTGACGCTGTGTACCGTGCAGGGCATGGGCCACTGCATGCCGGGGATGAAGGCCGACTCCCCGTTGAACTGCATGACCAAGAACCTGATCCCGCTCGGGCCGCCCAACAACGACATCGACGGCATCGATCTCGCGGTCAAGTTCCTGCTCGCGCACTCGTTGCCGTGATGGCGCGCGGCCTCGTCGCGATGATCGCGGTGTGCCTTTCGGCGAGCTGCGGCACGTCGGGGCGCGCCGGCCATCGCGACAGCGGAGCCGCGACCGACTCCGGCGGAGCTGGCAGCGGCGGCGCGAGCGGCGGTGGCGCCAGCGCTGGGACTGCAGGCGCCGGCGGCTCGCTCGTGGACGCCGGCGGCGCGGCCGGCGCGGCGGCAACGCCGGGCGACGGCGGCGGCCCGGATCCGTGCACGCCGGACCCGTGCAACGGTCACGGCGTCTGCTCCGTTTCGTCGGGAACTCCGAGCTGCGCGTGCGACGAGGGCTTCGACCCGCCGACCTGCAGCGTGAAGAACTCGCTCTACGGGCAGCGCGTGAAGGTCGTGGCGGATCTCGCCGACCCGGACGTGTTCGAGTCCGGGGCGGGAACGTACCTGCTCAGCGGCACCGGTTCGGGGCACACGTTCGACTTCTACGCGTCGTCGGATTTCGTCACGTGGTCGCACACGGCGACGTACGATCCGGGCGCGGTCGACCCGGACTACGACTACTGCGACTGTTGGGCGCCGGAGATCGTCGAGAGCGGGGGCAAGCTCTCGCTCTACTTCGCGGCCTACCGCGGACCGGCCGGGCAGACCGCGTGTCCGCCTCCGCCCGGCTCCGAGCACACGACCTTCCGCGCGGATTCCGCCGACGGAACGCCACAGTTCGGCACGCCGTCGCTGCTGTTCCAGGGCCAGGGCGGCGCAGAGAGCCGCACGCAATCCGGTTGCCCCGCCGGCGGATGCGGCCTCGCGATCCGCATCGATCCGACCGTCTACGACGGGCGCCTCTACTACGTCTTCTTCGACAACGGGAACAACATCGGCTCGGTCTCGATGGCCGCGCCGACGGACTTCCTGATGCACGCCGGCCCGGCGGGCTGGTCGCTGCCGGCCGACGAAGAAAAGATCAACGAAGCGCCGGAAGTCTTCCAGCACGCCGGGCGCTCGTATCTGTTCTTCAGCGGCGGCTGGTTCAACAGCCAGTACGCGACGTACTACGTCACCGGCAGCTCCACGGCCGAGCTCACGCGCGCGCTCCCGGTGCACCGGCTCACCACGCCCGTGCGTCGCGACAACGGCACACTCGCGGAGAACCACGGCAGCAACTCGATCGCGACGCGACACGGCGAAGCGTTCAACTTCTTCACCCTGGGGAGCTTCGACGGCGCCGGCAACCTGGTCCACCGCGACACGTATCGCCAGCGCCTGGTGTGGCACGCCGACGGCACGCTGGTCTCCCAGAACCAGGTGCAGCTGAGCTGGAACGCGCTCGGCGGAGGGAACAGCTATTCACTCGATCTGGTGCTCCGCAACGGCGACGTCATCGGGCCATGCATCGCCGCGGGCCGCATCGGGCAGAGCACCTCGACCACGTTCACCGGCATCTGCCCGGACGCCGCCGATCTGCTCGTGCACAAGTCGCAGGTGCAGGCGTTCCGGCTGTACGCGTCGCCGAACAACGTCTTCGTGAAAGTGGGTGAAGCGCCCTACGACGGCTTTTCGGACGCCGTGGACGTCGTGGCGACACCGCCGTAGCGTGGACTCACGGCAACGTCGGCAGCTCCGTCACGCCCGGGCCGGTGCCGACCAGCGTCGCGGTCGCCATCCGGTACATCACGCGACGCGCGCGCTCGATCGCGGCTTCGGTGACGTGACGCCCCTCGTCGCCGTCTTCGAGGATGATGCGGACAACGCCCTCGAGCGCGAGCACGAGCACGCGCAAGAGCAGCGGATCGACCGGGTGCTCCGCGCCGAGACCTTGCTCCAGCATCAGAACCAGCGAATCGTGGACCTCCATGCGGCGCGCGTGCAGCTTGGATTCCAGTCGCTGCGCCTCGCCCCCGAGCACGAACACCAGGCGACCGAGCGCACGCGCGTTGTTGAGGTGCGCATCGATGCATGCCTCGAGCTGCCGGAGCGGCTCGCGCTCGGCCGACACGGCGGTGCGACATGCGTCGAGCAGGCCGTCCGTGCCGAACCGGTAGAGCGCGAGCAGGATGTCCTCCTTGCTCTGGTAGAGACGGTAGAACGTACGTCGCGAAATCCCGGACGCGGCCAGCACGTCTTCCACCGAAGCGGCGCGCGTGCCGCGCTCGGCGAACAAGCGTGTCGCGCCCATCAGGATCATGCCCCGCGCGTTCGCCTCGCCGATCTGGATGCCGGTCGGGCGCCGCCGCGTTGCCTCGGGGGTCCGCTTGCTGGTCTTCTTTCCGGTCTTCGACGCCATCGGGCCCAGAGCATGCCAAGAACTCGTGCAAAACGGGAGACTTCGTACCGTCGGCGGTTTTTGACTTGACGAAGGTATACGCTCTGTTTACCATAGCTCTGCGGGTATGGAGATGCAGTCGCCGAGCAACATGCGCTGTGCGGAAGCGGGAAGCTGGCGCGCGATGGCGCGGGCGCTCCGCCTGGGCGCCGCCGTTGTCGGCCTGCTGGGCCTGATCGCGGCGTGCGGCTCCGCCGACAACGCATCCAGCGATAGCAGCGGCGGCGCGGCCGGCGCCAGTGCGTCGGCGGGAGCGGCCGGCGCGGCAGCGGGCGCGACCGGCGGATCCGCCGGCGCGAGCGGTGGCGGCGCGGGTGGCACCGACGCGGGCGCGGCCGGCGCGGCAACGGGCGGTGCGGCCGGCGACGCGAGCGGCGGTACAGGTGGCGCGGGCGGCGACGGCGGCGCGACGATCGGCGCCCCGATCGACGTGCCGCCGACGGAGCAGTGGGTCTGGGTTCCGATCAACGGCACGGTGTGCGCCGACGGCACCGAAGCCGGCGTCGGCGTGAACTTCACCACCCGGAGCCGCAAGCTCGTCATCTTCTTCCAGGGCAACGGCGTCTGCTACGACCTCAAGTCGTGCACGGTGTTCCAGGGCCTGCTGACGGGCATGGGGTCGAACCCGCTGGATCACATGTGGTGGGGCGATCCGAACACGAACCACCTGGGCATCTTCGATCGCAACGATGCGTCGAATCCGTTCCGCGACGACAATTTCATCGTGTTCCCACACTGCGGTGTGGACGGCCACACCGCCGACAAGGACTCGACGTATTTCCCGCTCAAGACCGTGCACCAGCACGGCTACGCGAACGTCTCCAAGGCGCTGCCGCGGATCCTCGGCTCGTTCGCGGACGCGACGCGGGTGGTCGTCGCCGGCTTCAGCGCCGGCGGGATCGGCGCCGGCGCGAACTACCACCAGATCGCGCTCGCGTTCGAGGCGCTCGGCAAGCCGTCGCCGTTCATGATCGACGACGCGGGGCCGGTGCTGCGCGCGCCGTACGCCACCGCGCTGGCGACAAAGTCCCTGCACAACGGCTGGGGGCTCGACAAGACCATCGACACGTGGTGTCCGGAGTGCGCGACCCAGGGCTACAACACCGTGTACCGCAAGCTGCAGGAGCTGCACCCGGGAATGCGGCTCGCACAGCTGAGCTCGTACCAGGACCAGACCGCGACGTCACTGTACGCGCTCCTGAACCTGGACCCGCTGTTCCTCGGCCCCAACATGGAGGCGGGCCTGCGCGATTTCCAGACCTGGAGCGCGGGCTTCCAGTCCGCCGTCGCGCCGAGCGCGATGCGCTGCTTCTTCTACGGCGGCAACCGCCACGGCGCGCTGGTCGTGGATGCGCTCTCCGCGACGCCCGGCCTTGCGCAGTTCCTCTCCGACCAGCTGAGCGGATCGCCGAGCTGGTCATCTGTCGTTCCGTGATGCCTCGAAAGAAGGAGCACTTGGAAGTGACCCACGAAATCTACGATCACCAAGGACTCGCCATCGCCTACAGCCGCTGCGGGCGCGGATCGCCAGTGGTGCTGCTGCACAACGGCGGCATGTCGCGCGCGATCTGGCGCGAGATCACCCCGGCGCTCGCCGAGCACCACGAGGTGTTCGCCATCGATCTCCTCGGCTACGGCGCCTCGGACAAGCCGCCGAGCGGCTACGGCCTGGACCACTACGTCGAGATCCTCGGCGGCTTCCTCGACACGCTCGGGCTGGTGCCGACGGCGTTGGTCGGCAACTGCATGGGCAGCGCGATCTCGCTGTCGCTGGCGATGCGGCGGCCCCAGGACGTGACCGCGCTGGTGCTGATCAACCCGCTCACCGAAGCGACGTTCCTCGCGGGCGGGCTCGGCGCGATGCTGAAGCTCACGCGCGCGCTCCCCACACTGTCGCGACCTGTGGTCAGCGCGCTCGAGCATCTGCCGATCCCGGGCGGCCTGCACCACCGCTTCGTCCGCTTCCAGCTCGGCAGCGTGGGCCGCGAGGCGGGCACGGAGCGCGAGCAGGATCTGTGCGCCTGCTACGACTCGCCGGACCAGATGCGATCGCTGCTCGGCGTCTTCGACGACTTCGCCAGCTACCGCGCGCTCGACGAGCTCGAGCCGGGCCCCGGCTTCCCGCCCATCACCACCATCTGGGGGCTGTCCAACCGCGTGCTGTCCCCCGCCGCAGGCCGACGCCTCTCGGAGACGCTGAAGCCAAGACGGCAGGAGTGGCTGGAGGGCTGCGGCCACCTGCCCATGCTTGAAGCGCCCGCTGAAGTGGCGGCCATCGTGCTCGACGCCTTGGCGTCTCCCCCTCCCGTTGCCACGCATCCGGAAGACCGCGATGCAAGGAGCGTTCTGCAATGAATCAGCGCCTTTTTCCCGATGATGTATTCGACCTTGCCGGCGTCGTGCTCGACGTCGCGCCGTCGCGATCCCGAACGCACCGCCGTGATCGAGCTGGACGGGAAGAACGCCGACGGGAGCCGACGCTATCGCAAGCGCAGCTATCGAGAGATGTCGGACGACATCGAATCGGTGGCGGTCGGCTTGCGCGAGATCGGCGTGGTCGAGAAGACGCGCACCGTGTTCATGGCGCCGCCGAGCTACGAGGCTTTCGTCGTCGCGCTGGCGTTGACACGCGTCGGCGCCACCACGGTGTGGATCGATCCGGCCGTCGGCCACCTGAACGTCGCCGAGCGACTCCGCCGCCTGAACATCGAGGCGTTCGTCGGCATCCCGCTCGCCCACATCGGCCGCACGGTGTTCGGCTGGGGACCGCGGCTGTTGTCCAAGGCGATCGTGGTGGAGGGGCGGTTCCCGGGCGCGCACAGCATGGCGTCGCTCAAGCGCCCGATCCCGGCCACGATCACGCCGGCCGCGGTCGTCCCCGGGGATCCCGCGGCGATCATGTACACGACCGGCAGCACCGGCCCCGCGAAGCCGGCGCTCTACCGTCACACGAACCTGTGCGCGATGCACCGCGTCGCCCACCGTACCTGGCGCTTCGCCGAAGCGGACGGCGTGCCCGTCGACATGCCGGTGTTCCCGGCGTTCTTCTCCATCGGGCTAAGCGCCGGCGGCACGATCGTCGTGCCGCCCATCGACTACTTCCGCGAAGACCCCGCGGACGTCGACCCGCACGCGCTGCTCGAGGTGATTCGCGACACCGGCGTGCAGAGCTTGTTCGCCTCGCCGGTGATCCTCGCGAACCTCGCCCGGCTCGGGCGCGACGCAGGCGCCGCGGCTCCTTCACTGCGAGTCGTCGTGGGCGGCGGCGCGCCGCTGTACGCGCCGGTCGTCGGAGCGCTGCAGAAGATGATGGGCCCAGGGGGCGCCGTCCACGCCGACTACGGCGCGACCGAGGCGTTGCCCGTCAGCGAGATGCCCGCCCTCGAGGCACTCGCCGAGACCTTCGACAAGACAGCGCAGGGTGCCGCGCTGTGCGTCGGGCACCCGTTCGAAGGCGTGACCGTGAAGATCCTCGAGATCGTCGACGGGCCGATCGCCACTCTGGCCCACGCGCGCGAGCTCGAGCTGGGCCAGGTCGGCGAGATCGTCGTTCAAGGCGCGCACATCAGCCCCGAGTACGCCGACGACGAGGCGAGCACGACGAAGAACAAGATCAAGGGAGACGACGGATCGATCTGGCACCGCCTGGGCGACGCCGGATACCTCGACGAGCGTGGGCGTCTGTGGTGCGCCGGCCGCTCCAGCCATCGCATCGTCACCGCCTCGGGGTCGCTCTTCCCGCTGATGTGCGAGCCGATCTTCGACGCCCACCCGTCGGTTCAACAGAGCGGCCTGGTCGGCGTGCCTCTGCGCGGCTCCGACGCCACGCTGCCCGTGATCTGCGTCGAGCTGACCGAGAGCGCGTCGCGCAAGCGCGCCGACCTCGCGAAGCTCGAGAAAGAGCTGCTCGAGCTCGCCGCCGCGAACGCGAACACCCGCGCGATCCGCCACATCCTGTTCCGCCGCCGGCTGCCCGTCGATCCGAGACACAACTCCAAGATCGAGCGCCCCGAGCTGGCACGCTGGGCGGCCTCCCACCTGCCGCGCAAACAACTAACGAACGCCCAGCGCGCCCTCGCACCGGACGCCGCCCCCGCCGTCGGCGCCGGAACCGCCACGTAACGCCCCGTCGGGATACCGATCCTGCTCCCCTCCCATGGATGTCGGTCCGGCGCGGTATCCCGCTGATCGAAGGCGCACGCGCGCACATGGGCGCGCCCGACCCGCGAGATTCCGCGCCGGACCGGCAAACCCCATCACCCCTCCCCCACCCACAGCAGCCCGTCCCGCCTGCGGCTCTGCTCGTCGATCGCGCGCCATGTCGCGTCCACGCCGACGTGCGCAAGACGCGCCGGATCAAGATTCCCAGGGGGAAGTACGTGCGCACGACGGAGTTGGTCAGCGTGCCGTCGACCGTCTCGCGCGCCGACGTCGCCGACTTCCTGGTCGAGGCGTGCGAGTCGCCGACGTTTGTGGGCAAGGGCGTACAACTCGGCGGATAACGCGGTCGGTCTGACCGACCGGAACCGCGCTACAGAATCCGCAGGGCTGTCGGCGCGGCGCGGAATCCCGCGGGAAGGCCGGCGCGGCGTTCACCACTGCTGCATGGCGCGCGGCAGGCTCTGCGGGCAGAGCTGGAGCTGCGCGCTGGCCGCGACGATCTGCGGGATCGCGCTTCGACCGCCGTCGAGCGACCGGGCCGCGGCGACGAGCTGACCGACGGCGGTGTTGACGTCACCGCTCTTCTCGATCGCGCTGGCGCGCAGCACGTCGACCATGAGGCGCGACGGCAAGGCGACCGGAATGCTCCCGGGCGCGGGACCGAGCGCGACGAGCACGTTCTGGAAGTCGTTGAACGACGACGCCAGGTAAGCGTACGTCACGCGATACGCCGTGTCGGCCTGCAGATCGGGGGAGCTCGGATCGCAACCCCCGAACCACGTCCTGGCGGACTGCATGTCGCCGGCCTTCGCCGAGGAGCGCGCCAGCTGGCAGCGGATCACCTGCTTTTGCGACGGATCGCGCAGCGCCTCCAGCGCGCTCTCGAACAGCGCGCGCTGCCGGTACGGATCCTGCGCCATGGCGAAGTAGCTCGACAGCGATCCGCACAACAGCACCGCGTTCTCGCCGGCCACGAAGTCCCCCGCGCTGGCGCGCTGGCAGTACGCGCGCCACAGCCCGAGCGCCGCCCCGACGCGATCCGGCGTCAGCGGGCCTCCTGCCAGCACCTGGTGCATCTCCGGCGGCAGCTGCTTCGCACCGAACGAGGCCGCTTGCGCCCAGAGACCCTGGTAGCGCTCCGCCTCGGTGATCGCCGGACCGGCCTGCCGGACCGGCGCGTCGTCCCGCGCGGCCACCACGAGCGGCGCGTTGCAGTAGGTGCACTGCACCTGGCCGCCCTCTCGCGGCAGCTGGATCGGGGCGCCGCACTGAGGACACGTGAGCATACGAACGTCGGTCGAGAACGCGCTCATGGTGACCCCGACGCTAGCCGAAGAGCGTGGAGGCGACTACTGGATCCGTCCGACGATCCCCGGGTCGGCTCCGCCACCCCGACACCGCTCGAACAAGACAGGTGGCGGATGGCGTGCGCGATGTACAAGCACCATCAGCCCGAGCGACAGCAGCATGGCATCAGTCGTCGTCCAGCTCGCTCGCAACGCGCGCTTGCAGCTCCTTGAACGCGTGCTGGGCCGACGAGCGATTCTTGCCCAGTACCCGCGACGCCGCGCTCAGGTTCAGCCGTCCGCTGGACTCGAAGAACTCGCCGCGCACCGCCGCCAGCCGCATCGCCGCCAGCCACTGCCGCTGCTCGATCTCGCCGCCGCCTCCTCCGGGACCCTGACGGCCTTCGAACGCAGCGGCGTCACCACCGACGTCCACCGCTTCGTCGCCTCGCTGCGTCGCCTGGTCGCCCCGCGCCGTCTGCCCCTCCTGGCGGACCAGACGACGAGCTGAATCCGGGCTGGGGCGGGCTGGTGCTACACTCGTCGTCGGCATGGCCGCGGAAACGGCAACAAACCGAGCGACGTACCAAGACGTCCTGGACGCGCCTCGGCATCTGGTCGCCGAAGTCATCGACGGCGAGTTGCACACGCATCCGCGCCCCGCCGGACCTCATGCGGAGGCTGCTTCCGTCCTGGGGATGGACATCGGGGGCGCGTTCCACCGCGGTCGCGGCGGGCCCGGTGGCTGGATCATCCTCGACGAGCCCGAGCTGCATCTCGGGGAGGACATCCTGGTGCCGGACCTCGGGGGCTGGCGGCGGGAGCGGCTCGCCGAGGTTCCGGACGCTGCGTACTTCGAGCTGGCTCCGGACTGGGCCTGCGAGGTGCTCTCACCGGGCACAGCGCTCGTGGACCGACGCCAGAAGCTCCCCATCTACGCGCGCGAGCAGGTTCGCCACGTCTGGCTGGTCGACCCGCGAGCGAAGAGCGTGGAGGTGTTCCGGCTCGACGCGGAGAGCTACCGTCTGGTGGCCGTGCACGGGGAAACCGACGTGGTGCGGCTCGAGCCCTTCGACGCCATCGAGCTGACGCTGTCCGCGCTGTGGCCCGGCCGCGCCGGCACGCCCTGAGGCGTCCGCGCGGCGCCGCCGCTCAGCGGGATTCCGCGCCGGACCGGCAAATCAGGGCGCAGTCAGGCGTCAGCCCTGCGGGCAGCCCTTCGTGCACGACGACGCGCCGCCGCACTCCACCGCGTACACCCCGCTCGAGGGCCCGGTGCAGGCCACGTCGCAGGATCCGGAGCCGCACACGACGGTCGAGCCCTGGCACGACGACGACCCTTGGCAGTCGAGCTTGCACGGTCCGCTTCCGCAGAGCACCACGAGGTTCTGGCAGGACGACGTCTCGGTGCACGTGACGGTGCACGACGACGAGCGCGTGCAGTCGACGATGGCCGGCTGCGACGTGGTGCCCTGGCACGCCGACGTCGCGCCACAAGTCAGGTTGCAGGCGCCGCTTCCGCAGCGCAGATCGAGGAACTGGCACGTCGACGTCGCGTCGCAGGTGACGTCGCACGAGGTCGCCTGGCTGCAGTCGATCGCGCCGTACTGACAGGCCGACGTGCCGCTGCAGTCCGCCGCGCACGCTTCGCCCGCGGTGCAGGCGCCGGCGCCGAACTGGCACTGCGAAGTCGCCGCGCAGTCGAGCGTGCAGCCCGGCGCCGAGGAGCCCGGCGCGCACGTCGCCGGCTTCGTCGGTCTGCAGCTGCCGCCCGCGCAGCGCTCGGTGTCTCCGCACGGCGCGCCGCTCTGCCAGCCAGCGTCCGGGCCGCACGACTGCGGCGTGTCGCCCAGGCAGCGCGTGTCGCTCGCGCTGCACGTCGTGCCTTGCGCGACGCCGGGGCCGCAGTCGCCCTGGTCCGTGATGGCGCCGTTGTCGCACGCGATCTTCCGCAGCGCGCCGCCGAGCGGGTAGCAGCCGCTCGCGCCGCACGCGATCGACGTCGCGAGGCCGGCGTTGTCGAGCGTGCACGTGCAGCCGCTGCCGCCACCACCGGGCGTCCCCGAGCCGCCCGAACTGCCGCACGCGGCGACCGCCAGAGCGAGGGCCGTGGTCCACCCGGTCCAGAATTCCAAGCGCATCCTGCTCTCCAAAGCGAAGCGCCTTCGAGCACTCCGATCGCACTATAGCGCAAGCGCGCTCGGGCCACGCGAAGCCCGCATGGGTGGGAGGGCTGCCGGTCCGGCGCGGAACCCCTCAGCGCGGCGGCGGATACTGGTAGTACCCGCACTGCTGCGCCGACGACGCGCACAGCGAGCTCAACGCGACCACCATCGCGACGCCGGCGATCACGCCGAGCACGACCATGCCGGGCGGCGTCTCCTTGTCCGCGGGCAGCTTGCGCACCGTGATGCACGCCGTCTCCGGCGGCACCTCCGTCGAATCGCAGCGCACGCCGAGCGTCCGCTCGAAGCCCGGGCAGGTGCTCAAGCACTCCAGATAGCCGTTCGGCGTGGTCTCCGACTGGCAGCGGCCGTAGCAACGGAATGCGCCGGCCGGGTCGACGGCGTTGTTGTGCAAGCGGAGCCGATAGCGCACCGAGTGCGGATCGTACGTTCTGCCGGCGGCGCGCTCGTGCTTTTGCCCGCCGCCACAGCCCATCGCAAGCGCGGTCACGAGCGCTACGGCGCCAACGAGACGTGCCATACCTCTCCGGTAACACCCGCGCCGCGCTGTCGCCATGATCGACGACGGCGCTGGCCGACCGCCCGCCGCCGATCACCCCATGCCATCGAGGATCGCGTCCAGAGCCTGGAACGTTGCCGCGCGAACCAGCCATGCGTCCAGCGTCGCGAGATCGCGGCACGCGCGGATTCGCTCGGCGACCTCGCTGGACACGGCGACGCCGCGCGCCTCGAGTACGCGCAACACGTCCTCCGCCTTGCCTTCCGCCTTGCCTTCCGCCTTGCCTTCGGCGACGTAGCGTCGCGCGAAGTCGCTCATGTATTCGTGCTTCTGCGCCATCATTGCCTCGATCTTCTTCCGCGCCGCGGGCCGGAGCACCGCGAGCACCGCATCCACGTAGAGTTTACGCCTCTCGGGATCAAGTTCCAGCGCCGCCTCGAGCGCGGTCGCCGCCACCTCTTCCGCCCGCGGGCCGCGCCCGTGCACGATCGCCGACAGCACCGCAAGCTCCGGTATCGAGCTCCCGAGCGCGCGATCGATCACCGGCATGTTCGACGGCCCGAGCACGATGGGACGGAGCACGAAGCCTGGATGCCCGATCTCGATCGGCTTCGACGCCCAGCGCTCCACGCGCCGGCTCGGCGTCACCACGACGAGGTACGCCGGCTGTTTCGTGCTCGCCCACTGCCAGACCGTGTAACGCGGCCACGCGCTGCGCTTGGCCGCGATGTCCTCGGGCTTCTCCAGATCGAGCTGTACCTCGAGCACCACCGACGAACCTGCATCGCCGGCGTGCACGCGCAGCACCAGATCCGCCGCGTACTCGGGCGTCTTCGCCTCGCCGAAGCTGGTGCCGGCGCTCTGCACCGTTGCGCCTTCGGGCAACGCGATGCCGCGCGCGATCGCTAGCAGCTCCGCCGCGAGGGTGAGCCGATCGCGGAACAGATCGACCAGGGTCTCGTGGAGCTGCGAGAGCATGCGCCCGCCCTTCGCAACCTCCGTGCCGGCGGCGCGACCGGACGATCCGGCGGCCTCTTGCACGCGGCGCGGTGGCGACCGCCGCTGTCGCCGGCGGCGATCGCCGGCGAGGCGCACCGCGGGACGTCCCGTCGTCGGCGCTGGCACGTTCGTCGCTCGTGGCAGTGACTCGTACGAGGCGATCGCGGTCGGCAAGTTCCACCTCGAGCCGTAGGACAAGGCAGGTTTGCCGGTCCGGCGCGGAACCGCCCCCTGCCGCGCGGAGCGTGTTCGGCAATGCTACACTTCGGGTGATGGCACAGCCGTCGGATCCCCGCCGTGCGTTGTACGAGGCGTATCAAGCCGTGCCTTCGCACGAACGTGCGGAGATCATCCGCGGCACGCTGTACGTGACGCCGCGCCCGGGACCCCAGCACGCGAACGCTTCATCAGTGCTCACCGGCGAGCTGAGCGGCCCGTTCCAGCGCGGTCGCGGCGGCCCCGGCGGATGGTGGATCCTCGACGAGCCGGAGCTGCATCTCGTAGAGCTCGAGCCCATGGTGCCTGATCTCGCCGGTTGGCGCGTCGAGCGGATGCCAGAGCTGCCGGCGACCGCGTACTTCACCGTCGTGCCGGACTGGGTCTGCGAGGTCCTGTCGAAATCGACGGAGGACATCGATCGGAACAAGAAGCTGCCGCTCTACGCGGAGCTTGGCGTCGCGCACGTGTGGCTGATCGATCCAATCGCCCGCACGCTCGAAGCACACGCGCTCGGCGCCGGGGGCCGCTGGCGCGAGGTCCGGATCCATCGCGAGGACGCTCGCGTGCGCGCCGCGCCGTTCGAAGCCATCGAGATCGAGCTCGCGGCGCTCTGGAGCGCACCCGTGCGCCAGGGGTAACGTCGGGCGTACTCGGCCGCTGCCGCGCGCCGACCTCACGCTCACTGCCGGCCCTGTCACCGAAGGTCGACGGTGCCTTGGCGGGCGAACCGGTTCGCGGGTGACAGCGTACCTTCACGCGCTCGCCGACGCGACAGCCAGGCCGGATGCACGCCCACAAAAGCGAACCGGCCGCCTATCTCGAGCGGCCGGTTTCGTTGGAGCGGGAGAAGGGATTCGAACCCTCGACGTCAACCTTGGCAAGGTTGCACTCTACCACTGAGTTACTCCCGCAACGGGCCGCTGGATTTACTTCCAGGGGCGGGGTCTGTCAAGCGGCCCGCGGGATACCGCGCCGGACCGACAAAATAGCCCGGATCCGGCGCTAGACGCGCTCCACCTCGACCACGCCGCTGACCTTGGTGAGCGCCTTCATGACCGTCTTCAGCTGGGACAGGTCCGAGACGTGGAACGTGAAGATGTTGCACGCGCGGCCGTCGTCGCCGGCGCGGCAGTTGGCTTCGCTGATGTTGATCTTCTGCGCGCTGAACGTCTGGCTCACGGTGGCCAGGATGCCGGGCTTGTTCGCCGTCGTGACCTTGAGCTGCACCGGGCGGTTGATCTTCGCCTTGCTGTCCCAGCTCACGTCCACGCGGCGCTCCGGATCCGTGTCGAACGCCTTGGTGCATTCCCGCCGGTGGATGGTGACGCCGCGACCGCGGGTGATGAAGCCGATGATGGCGTCGCCGGGCAGCGGGTTGCAGCACTTGGCGTAGCGCACCAGCACGTCGTCGATGCCGCTGACCTTGATGCCGCCGGTGTCCTTGCCCGTGACCTTGCGCACCAGCGACTCGATGCGCCCGGTGCGGAGTGAAGGCGGCGGGTCGCTGCTGCCGCCGTCCGCCTGCTTGCCGCGGATGCCGGCGACGACGTCGTCGGCGGCGAGCTTGCCGTAGCCGATGGCGAGCAGCAGCTCTTCCTTGCTGCCCAGGCGGTGCGCCTCCGCCACGTGGCGGATCTCGTCGTCGTTCTTCAGCAGCTTGCTCAGACTCATGCCCGCGCCGTGCATCTCGGTCTCGAGCAGCTCCTTGCCGAGGTTGATGCTCTTCTCGCGCTGGTCGGCGCGGAGGAAGCCGCGGATGCGCGTGCGGGCGCGCGTGGTCGTCGCGAAATCGACCCAGTCCTTGCTCGGCTGCTGGCTCGGCGAGGTCATCACCTCGACCACGTCGCCGTTCTTCAGCTTGTAGCGGAGCGGGACGATCTGGCCGTTGGCGCGCGCGCCGGAGCAGTGGTGACCGACCTCGGAGTGGATGGCGTAGGCGAAGTCGATGGGCGTGGCGCCGCGCGGGAACACGCGCACGTCGCCCTTGGGCGTGAAGACGTAGACCTCGTCGGGGAACAGATCGATCTTCACGCTCTCGAGGAACTCCGCCGGATCCTTCAGCGCGTTCTGGTAGTCGGCCAGCTCGCGCAGCCAGCTGAACTTCGCGGCGTCGTTCGGATCGACGCCGCCGGAGATGCGCTCCTTGTACTTCCAGTGCGCCGCCACGCCGTGCTCGGCGACGCGGTGCATCTCGTGCGTCCGGATCTGGATCTCGATGCGCTGGCGGCCCGGGCCGATCACCGCGGTGTGCAGCGACTGGTACATGTTGGGCTTGGGCAGCGCGATGTAGTCCTTGAAGCGCCCGGGGATCGGCACCCACTTGGAGTGGATGGCGCCAAGGGTGGCGTAGCAATCGGCGACGGACTCGACGCAGATGCGGAACGCGATCACGTCGAACACCTGCTCGAAGTCGACCTGCTGCTCCTTCATCTTGCGATAGATGGAGTACATGTGCTTCGCGCGACCGCTGACCTCCGCCGCGAAGCCCATCTCCGCGAGGCGCGAGGTGATGGTGCGACACACGCCCTCGATGTAGCGCTCGCGCTCCTTCTTGGTCTTGGCCAGCTTGCCGGTGATGCCGCGGTACGCCTCCGGCTCCAGGTACTGGAACGAGAGATCCTCCAGCTCGCTCTTGATCAGCTGGATGCCGAGGCGGTTCGCCAGCGGCGCGTAGATCTCCATCGTCTCGCGGGCGATGCGCTCCTGGCTCTCGGGCTTCATGTATTGAAGCGTGCGCATGTTGTCGAGGCGGTCGCACAGCTTGACGAGCAGGACGCGGATGTCCTGCGCCATCGCCACGACCATCTTGCGGAAGTTCTCCGCCTGGTGGTCCTCGCGCGACGTGAAGTTGATCTTGCCGAGCTTGGTGACGCCGTCGACCAGCGTCGCGACCTCCGCGCCGAAGTCGCCCTTGATGTCGTCCACCGTGGCGAGGGTGTCCTCGACCACGTCGTGGAGCAGGCCCGCGCACACGCTGGCCGTGTCCAGCTTGAGCCCGGCGATGATGCCGGCCACGCTGGACGGGTGGACGAAGTACGGATCGCCGCTCTTGCGCGTCTGCTCGCGGTGCGCCCACTCAGAGTACTGGTAGGCCCGGCGGATGAGGTCGATGTCGGCCCCTGGGTGGTAGCCTGTCACCCGATCGACGAGTTCTTCGACTTCGAGCATTTGATCGTCCTGGCGCGTACGCCCGGACAATGGAAATTAACACCGGCTCATGACCCTCGCAAAGTCGCCTGCTCCCGGCGGCGCGCCAGCGCTTACTGAAGTCGATCCGGAACGCCCCTTGACAGCGAGCCTCGGCGTGTACGTGCACTTCCCGTGGTGCCTGGTGAAATGCCCGTACTGCGACTTCTTGAGCCTGCCCGCCGAGCGCCCGGCGATCCCCCACGCGGCCTACGCCGACAGCGTAATCGCCGAGCTTTCGCGCCGATCCAGCGAGATCGGGCCGCGCCGGCTGGCGAGCGTGTTCTTCGGCGGCGGCACGCCGTCCTTGTGGGAGCCGCGGGAGCTCGGGCGCGTGCTCGCCGCGATCCGCGCCGCGTTTCCGTCGGAGGCGGACGTCGAAATCACGGTCGAGTGCAACCCGACGAGCTTCGACGCCGATCGCGCCCGCGCGCTCCTCGACGCCGGCGTGAACCGCGTCAGCATCGGCGTGCAGTCGCTCGACACCGGGAGGCTGCGCTTCCTCGGCCGCTTGCACGACGCCCAGGGCGCGCTCCGCGCAGTCGCCGACGCCGTGGCTGCGGGCGTGCCGCGCGTGAGCGCCGATCTCGTGTTCGGCGTCGCCGGAGAGTCCGCCGCGGCGGCCGTCGACGAAGCGCTCCGCATCGCCGATCTCGGCGTGACGCACCTGTCCGCCTACGCCCTTACCATCGAGCCGGGCACGCAGTTCGGCGCCCTCGCCCGCAAGGGCCGCCTGCCGCTCGCGACCGACGACTCGGTCGCCGAGAGCTTCCTCGCGCTCGACGCGGCCCTCGACGATCGCGGGTTCGAGCACTATGAAATCAGTAACTACGCGCGCGCCGGCCACGTCGCCGCGCACAACATCGGCTACTGGCGCGGGGAAGACTACCTGGGGCTCGGCACGGGCGCGTACGGCACCGTGGCCGGCACGCGCTACCGCAACACGCCGTCGCCCGAACGCTACCTCGACGCCGCCGGCGATCCGCCGCGGGAGCTCGAGGTCATCGACGCCGAGACCGCGCTGCGCGAGCGCATCATGCTGGGCCTGCGCATGTCGGAGGGGCTGGATGTTGCCGGTGCGGCGCGGGCCACGGGCGCGATCGCCTGGACGGCCGAGCGACAGCGCGCTGCGGCGCGCCTCGTGGAGCGCGGCCGTCTCGCCCGCGACGGCGATCGCATCTGGATCCCGCGCGACGCCTGGCTCTTCACCGACGGCACCATCGCGGAGCTGATCTAACCGCCCGCGCCACCCTCCCGCGCTCCGGGGATACCGCGCCGGACCGGCATCCCGGTGCTAGTGGTCGCGGGGCGGCTGCACGTACACGACGCGCGCGTCCTTGATCGTCCAGGTGTTGCCGGCGTGGTGCCAGTTCTTCGCGTCGAACACGATGATCACGCGCTCGCCGGGCTTGTCCGTGATTTCCGCGGTGTCTGCGGCGGGCACGTCCACGACCAGGTTGGCGCGCGGCGCGACGTAGCCGTGCTCGTGGCAGCGCTTGACGTCGAAGTCGGCGCCGCCGATGCGCGCGGTGCCGATCTTGTTGCACTCCTGGTAGCTATCATGGGTCGTCTTGCCGTCGATGCGGATCACGGCGCGCCCCTTGCCAGCGTCCTTGTGCGACGTCTCTTCGATGGCGATGGCGACCACGCCCTGCTTCGGTTTGATCTCGCGATCGTTGACCGCCATCAGCAGCGTGTCGAGCTCTCGCGGATACGGGCCGCTGGTGGTCGCCATCTCCACGTAGCCGGCGCTGTGGATCACGTTGGGAAACGTCTTCGCGAGCCAGTCGCCGTAGTCGCCGCAGCGCTTGCGGATCGCGAGCGGACACGCGCTGGTCGAGAACTTGGACGACCCGAGCGCGATCAGCGCTTCGAGATCCTTGCCGGCAGCGTGCGCCGCGGACCCCTGGACCATGATGGCCTGCGCGTCCACGCGCGACAGCGCGTCGGTGACCGCCACGTGCTTGACGGGTTGGGCGCGGTATTCGTCGTCGATCTTCTTGCGCGCCTGGCTCGCGAGCTCGAGCGCCTCGTCGTTCTTGCCGGCGGTCAGCGCCGCGTCCGCCTGATCGATGAGCTTGCACGTCTCGCCGAAGTACTCGCGGTCGAGGCGGTCCTCGGCTTGCTCTTGCGTCTCCGGCCCCTTCTTCTCGTCGCTGGCGGCGGCGGCCTTCTTGTCGTCTGGATACGTGATCTTGACGATGCCGCACGCAGGCAGCAGCGCGACGGCCAGCAGCAGCGCGTAGATCCGGAACATCTCGACCCCTTCCTACGACGCTTGGCGCGCGTTCCTTCCCGCGATCCACGCGTCCAGATCGCGGAGCGCGCGCTCGGCCATGGCTTCGTAGCGCGGGCGCTTCTTGAGCCGCGGGCCGTCCCAGGGCGGCAGGTGCGAGAACGTGATGTTCGACGGCTGATACGTCTTCTCGTCGCGCGCCAGGTGCGACAGCAGCCCGCCGTGCGCGGTCGTGGGCGGCGGCAGCGCGGGCTCGCGGCCGGCCAGGCGCTCCGCGATGAACCACGCGACGAGCCAGCCGCCCGCCGCGCTCTCGACGTAGCCCTCGGTGCCGGTGATCTGGCCGGCGAAGTAGAGCCCAGGCGCGCCCACGAGCTGCAGCGTCGGGTCGAGCAGGCGCGGCGCGCACAGGAACGTGTTGCGGTGCACGGCGCCGAAGCGCGCGAACTCCGCGTGCTCGAGCCCCGGGATGCTGCGGAACACGCGCTGCTGCTCGGGCCAGGCCATGCGCGTCTGGAAGCCGACCATGTTGTAGGCCGTGCCCGCCTCGTCTTCCTTGCGTAGCTGGACGACCGCCCACGGGCGGTGGCCCGTCTTCGGGTTCACGAGCCCGACGGGCTTCATCGGACCGAAGGAGAGCGTCTTCTCGCCGCGCTCGGCCATGACCTCGATCGGCAGGCAGCCCTCGAAGTAGCGGACGTCCTCGAACTGTCGCGGCTCGGTCTTGCGCGCCGCGACCACGTCCGCGACGAACTGCTCGTACTGCGCCTTGTCCAGCGGGCAGTTCACGTACGCGGTCTTGTCGGCCTCGTCCTCGCCCTTGTCCCAGCGCGACGCGCAGAACACCTTGTCCCAGTCGATGCTCTCCGCTTCCACGATCGGCGCGATGGCGTCGTAGTAGGCGAGCGCCTCGCTGCCCACGCGCGCCGCGATGTCGGCCGCGAGCGCGTCGCCGGTGAGCGGCCCGGTGGCGATCACCAGGGGGCGCGCCTCCGGGATCCGCTCCACGACCTCGCTCGAGAGCTCGATCAGCGGCTGCTCGCCGATCAGCCGCGTCATCTCCGCGCTGAAGCGATCCCGATCGACGGCCAGCGCGCCGCCGGCGGGCACGCGCGTCGCGTCCGCGGCGCGCATCACGAACGAGCCGAGGCGGCGCATCTCCTCCTTGAGCAGCCCCACGGCGTTGGCGAGCGCCGCGCCGCGGAACGAGTTCGAGCACACCAGCTCGCACAGGCCGTCGCTGGTCTGCGCGGGCGTGCGCGCGATCGGCTTCTGCTCGACGAGCTTCACGGCGATGCCGCGCGACGCGAGCTGGAGCGCCGCTTCCGAGCCGGCCAGGCCCGCGCCGACGATCGTAACGCGCATGGCTATGCCGTCCCGCGACGCATCTTCTCCCACGCTCGTCGCGTCCTCTCGGGAAGAAGGTCCACGGTGAGCTGCCACGCCGCGTGCAGCCACGCCAGCTTCTGCTCGACGGGGAGCGCGCGGTAGGCTCTCAGCTCGGCGTCGGTATGAAAGTGGCGAAATCCGCGACGATGGTCCTCACTCATTGTCGAGCTCCGCGAGGCGTTCGAGGGCGTCGATGTCCGAAGCGTCCTGCTCGCGCCCCGTGCCGGTCTTCATCTTCACCAGTGTAGCGGTTGAAGCGACGCGAAGCGACACGCCGCGTGCGCTGAGCGTCTCCGCGTCGCCATCGACCTCTTCGTAGGAGAGCGGAAAAATTACCAGATCCACTTGTTGCAACGGATTCGTCGAATGCTGGAGCGTAAGCGCCTCGAGGTTCCGGTTGTCGATCCAATCGCGGCGCACGTCGGGGTCCGCCAACTTCGTGATCGACTCGGGGATTCGCGGTCTCAAGCCCAGCGGCGTCAGTGCGCGCTCGATCGCCTCGAGGTTCTCGACATCCAGCGCGACGACGACGTCGAGGTCGGCGGTGAAACGCGGCACTCCCCGCAGGTTCACGGCAACTCCCCCGACGACCACGAAGCGGAGCTTTTGCGCGCGAACGCGGAAAGCACGTCGTGATAGAACAGCGAGTCAGCCACCGAACCAGCGTATCATGCGGTTCCGCGCCGGACCGGCAACCCTACGGAGAGACCGGCAGCGGCGCGTCGCTCGGGTTCGCGCCGTGCGTCGTCTCCGCCTTGGGCGCGTCGACCTCCACCGCGGGCAGATCCTCGAGCGGGCGCGAGTACCCGCACTCCTTTCCGCGCGGGCAGACGAGCTTCGGGTTCTTCTTGCCGCCGCCGACGACCAGGAACGGGTGATTGCAGTTCGGGCACGGCGTGGGGACCGGCTTCTGCCACACCTTGTAGTCGCACTTCGGGTAGTTGACGCAGCCGTAGAAGGTCTTGCCGCCACGCTTCTTCGAGCGCACCTCGACCATGTCGCCGGCGCACTTCGGGCAGGGCACGCCGAGCGGCACGGGACGCGTGGTCTTGCACTTCGGGTAGTCGCTGCACGACAGGAACTCCCCGTAGCGGCCATTCCTGACGACCATCGGCTTGCCGCACTTCTCGCACGCGATGTCGGTGACGCGCGGCTGCTCGGGCTCCGCGCCGTCGACGGTGAGGTTCTGCGTGAACTTGCACTTCGGGTACGCCTCGCAGCCGAGGAACCAGCCGTTCTTGCTCCAGCGCTTGAGCATGCGCGAGCCGCACTCCTCGCACTTGAAGTCCGTCGGCTCGGGCTCGGGCGTCCAGCGCTTCTCTTTCTTCGCCTTGTCGAGCCCCTCGCGGAAGCGCTTGTAGAAGCGCGACAGCAGCTCCACGCGGTCGAGCTTGCCGGCTTCGACCTCGTCGAGATCCTCCTCCATCTTCGCGGTGAAGTCCGGGTCCATGAAGTCGAGGTGTGTGCTGACCAGGCCGTCTACGACGGTCTTGCCGAGATCGCTGGCCTTCATCTGGCCGCCGGGCAGCTTCTCGACGTAGTCGCGCGCCTGCACCTTGCTGATGATTTCCGAGTACGTGCTCGGGCGGCCGATGCCGCGCTTCTCCAGCTCGCGCACCAGCGAACCTTCGTTGAAGCGCGGGGGCGGCTGCGTGAACTTCTGCTCCGCGAGCACGCCCGGCGGCGTCACGATGGCGAGCGGCTCGCCCTCCGTGAGCTCGGGCAGCGATCCGTCGGCGTCCTCGTCGAGGCTCGCCGCCTTGGCGGCGCCGTTGCCGTTCTTCTTCGCGTCCGCCGACTCGTTGTCTTCCTCGCCGGCGAGCTCCTTGGGCGCGTCCTCTCCGAAGGGCTTGTCGCTCTTGCCGTGCTCGTATTGCTCGAGCCAGCCGGCAAACTTCAGCACCTTGCCGCTGGCGCGGAGCATGTAGCTCTTGTGCGCCGCGCCGGCGCGCTTCGGCGTGGCCTCGATGTCGACGCCCGTCTGGTCGTAGACCGCGCTCGACATCTGCGACGCGACGAAGCGGTCCCAGATCAGCTTGTACAGCTTGAACTGCTCGTCGCTCAGGTGGCGGCGCACGTGCTCGGGCGTGAGCTCGAGCGAGGTCGGGCGGATCGCCTCGTGGGCCTCCTGCGCGCTCTTCCTGGAGCGGAAAGCGTTGGGTTTTTCCGGCAGGAAGCGCTCGCCGAAGGTGCTGGCGATGTGCTCGCGCAGCGCGGTGATGGCGTCGGGGCTCACGCGCACCGAGTCGGTACGCATGTACGTGATGAGGCCGACGGGACCGCCGTCCTTCTTCAGATCCACGCCCTCGTACAGCTTCTGGGCGATGTTCATGGTCCGCTTCGTGGTGAAGCGCAGGTAGCTGCCGGCGTCCTGCTGCAGCTTGCTGGTCGTGTACGGCGCGGGAGCGTGGCGCTTCTGCTCGCGCCGCGTGACCTGCGCCACCTTGTAGCTCGCGCTCTCGAGGTCGGCGCGCACGGCCGCGGCGGTGTCGCCGTCCTTCACCTCGATCTTGTCGCCGTCCGCCTTGCTCAGACGCGCCATCACGCGCTCGGGCTGCTTGCCCTTGAGCGCGACGCCGACGTTCCAGTACTCCTCGGGAACGAAGCGTTCGATCTCGCGCTCGCGCTCGACGATCAATCGCAGCGCGACCGACTGCACGCGCCCGGCGGACAGGCCGAAGGCGAGCTTGCTCCACACCAGCGCCGAGACGTCGTAGCCCACGATGCGATCGAGCACGCGCCGCGATCGCTGGGCGTCGTACAGCGCGTCGTCGAGGGCACGCGGGTGGTCGATGCCGTGCTGCACGCCCTTCTTCGTGATCTCGTGGAACTCCACGCGCTGCACGTCGAGCTTCGGACGCTTGAGCTCCTCGGCGATGTGGAACGCGATCGCCTCGCCTTCGCGATCAGGGTCGGTGGCGAGCAAGAGACGGTCGGCCTTCTTGACCGCGGTCTTCAGCTCGCCAAGGATCTTCGCCTTGCTCTCGATGACCTCGTACGTCTCGCGGAAGCCGTGCTCCACGTCGATGCCCATCTTCTTGGGCAGATCCTTGACGTGGCCCTTGCTAGCGAGGACCTCGAAACCCGGACCCAGGTACTTCTTGATGGTCTTGGCCTTGGCCGGGGATTCGACGACGACGAGCGTCTTGCTCATGAGCTTGGGCGGTTCCTTTCCTCTTCCTCGATGCGGCTCCGGGGGCGCCGACGCAACCCGTCTTCAGCCGGGACGCGACACAAACTTAAGCAAATTCAATTACTTCGCAGCTTCAGACGGCCACCCAGGTCGGGTACTAAGACTCCGCGGAGGGTCAGCGTCAAGAGAAGTTGTTGGACCCGCGCCGCCGGAAGGCCAGCCCGCACACAGATCTCGTCGGGGTACGCCGCACCGGCCCGGATGCAGTCGAGCACCCGCGTCATCTCGGGATCCATCGCGGAATCGGGCAGTTCCGCCGGCCGCGCCGGAGCGCCATCCCTGGTCCGGTCGTTCGGCCTGTCAGCACCAGGATATTTTTGCCGGTCCGGCGCGGAACCCTGCCCGGAGCGGCGCCGCCGTCGGCGTCCCGGCGCTTCGCGCGCGGGCGCGTCCACACGCGCGGGCGCGTCCACACGTGCGGGCGCGTCCACACGCGCGGGCGCGGGCAGGCGCGCGAAGAGCGGGAGCTCGACCGGATGCAGCCCCTGGGCGGCGAGCAGCGCGCAGCACCTGTCGCGGCGACTCGAGCGGCCGGGCGCCCAGGCAGAGCTCGGCGATGCAACCGATGCCGCTCGGGTTCCACGGCGGCGACGGCGCGACGAGCAGCGGCCGCGACAGACGACGCGCCGCCGCCGCCGCGTTGCGCGCGCCGCTGCGCAGCGGCGCCTCGATCACGATCACCAGGTGCGCGAGGGCGACCAGCACGGCGTTGCGCGGGAAGAACGCGCCGCGATTCGCCGGGACGTCGCTCGCGAACAGCGAGACCCACGCGCCGCCGTGCTCGACGACGGCGCGGAAGAGCGGGCCGTGCTCCGGCGGAAAGGGACGATCGAAGCCGCACGGCGCGACCACGACCGTGCACGCGCCGGCTGCGAGCGCGCCCTCGTGCGCCGCGGCATCGATGCCCTGCGCACCGCCGGACAGGATCGCGACGCCGGCGCGACCGAGCTCGCCGGCGAGCTGCCGGGTGTACGCGAGCGCGCCGTCCGTCGGGTACCGTGTCCCGACGATCGCGACGCACGGCCCGCGCGGCAGCTCGCCGCGCACGAAGAGCTCCGCGGGCGGCTCGGGCAGATCGGCGAGCCGCGGCGGGAGCCGGGCGCCGCGAAGACAGCGTTCGTGGAGGGGTGACACGAACGCGTCGATCGGCCGGCGCGCCGCGCCGGTTGCTCGCTACTTGCGGTACGCTTGCGCGCCGACCATCCCCTGCCCCTTGATCACGTGCATGTCGATCTTGACCTGCAAGGGCAGCGGGTACGGGTTTTTCACGCACTGGTCGTTGGCGCCGACGACCGGCGCGGGCCCGTCCGCCGCGCTCTGCGCGAGCACCTGCGGCGGCAGCGGCGGCTCGGTGATCAGGTTGACCTGGTACTGGAAGATGCCCAGGCCGCCGAAGCCGATGATCGTGTAGCAAGCGCCGGGCTGGAGCGTGAGCGTGCCCTGCGCGTGGCCGTCCTGCTGGAGCTTCGCCGAGAACAGCTGCCCCTCGGCCTTCATGCCCTTGGCGTTGGTCTGGGCCTGGTTCTTGATGCCCGCCTGGATCGGTCCGAGCTCTCCGCCGGTGAGCCCGCCGAGCGAGGCCGCGGTGCCGGCCAGCGCGCCGGCGACGATGTTCTGGAGCGTGTTCGGATCCGACAGGATCGCGCCGAGCGGCGGCACCTGACCGGGCTGCTGCGGCGCCGACGCCGACGGCGCGGGCTGGCCGTATCCCGGCTGGCCGTAGGCCGGCTGACCTGATCCGGCGGGCTGCCCGTAGCCCGGCTGCCCGGGCTGCGGGCCTGCCTGTCCCTGCTGGAAACCCTGCGCCGTCTGCGGCGGCGTGTCGTTCTTCTTGCAGCCCGTCGCGGCGAGTGCGGCGGCGAGCGCTCCGACGATCAAGACGTTCCTGGTCATGCGTGGCCTCTTTTTCGACAAACCCGCTGGGCCTCTGGAGCTTACACCGGCTTTCGCGCGAGCGACCAGGCTTGTGGTAGGAAGCACGGTGATGAACGTCGTCGTGGCGACGCACGGCCACTGTTTCGACGGTCTCGCGAGCGCCGTGATGTTCACACGTCTCGTGACGGCCACCGAGGGGAGCGGTCGCCGCTTCACGTACCGCGGTTGCGGGTACGGCGTCGGTCAGCTGCGCCCGGACGACGCCGTGCTGTCCGGCGACGAGAACGCCATCCTCGACTACCGCTTCAGCGCCTCCCCGCGCCTCACCTGGTACTTCGACCACCACCGGACGGCGTTCGCCGACGACGTCGAGCGCGCGACCTTCGAGGGACGCCGCGACACGGGCCGCTTCTTCTTCGACGCCGAGTGCAGCTCGTGCACGAAGCTGATCGCGCGCATCGGCGAGCAGTCGTTCGACTTCCGCGACCCGCTGCTGGACGACCTGGTTCACTGGGCGGACATCGTGGACGCGGCGCGCTTCGCCACGCCGGAGGACGCCATCGACCGGACCAACCCGGTGATGCGCATGGTGAGCGTCGTCGAGCACTACGGCGACGACCGCTTCTTGACCAAGCTCGTACCGATGCTGCTCGAGCGCCCCTTGCTCGAGGTCGCGGCCGCGCCGGAGATCGAGGACCGCTACCGCCCGCTCGGCAAGAAGCACGAGCGCTTCGTCGAGCGTGTGCGCGCGCGCGCCGAGCGGCGCGGGCGCGTCGTGTTCGTCGACCTCACCGAGTCGGTGCTGGAGACGGTCGGCAAGTTCGTGACCTACGCGCTCTACCCCGACTCGGTGTACTCCGTCGTAATCGGGCTGCTGAAGAACGGTGCCAAGATCTCCGTCGGTTACAACCCCTGGTCCGGCAAGGCGCTCGACACGGACATCAGCCAGATCTGCGCGCGCTACGGCGGCGGCGGACATCCCGTGGTCGGCGGCATCGCGTTCAAGACCGCCGATCTCGAGCGCGCGCGCGAGGTCGCGCGCGACATCGCCCTGGAGCTCGACGGCTGAGCGCGCGATCGCACTGGCGGCGCGCGGCCGGCGCTCCGCCGCTGGTCCTGGGGCACCGCGGCGCTCGGCACGCCGCGCCGGAGAACACCCTCGCCGCGTTCGAGCTCGCCGCGCGTGAAGGCGCCGACGGCGTGGAGCTCGACGTCCGGCTCGACGGCGACGGCCGCGTGATCGTGCTCCACGATCGCACGCTGTCGCGGGTCACGGCCCGCCGCGACGAACGCGACGTGGAGCGCCTCGACGCGCGCGCGCTCGCCGGCGTCGATATCGGCCGGGGCGAGCGCGTTCCGTTGCTCGGCGACGTGCTCGACTGGGCCAGCGACAGCGACATGCGCGTCAACGTCGAGGTCAAGCACGACGTGTCGCGGCGCGACGCGCTCGTGCGCGGCGTGGTGTGGCTGCTCGCGCGCCGGCGAGATGCGCCGTCGCGCGTGATCCTGTCGAGCTTCCATCCGACCATCGTGCGGCAGCTCGCCCGCGAGCTGCCGGCGATTTGCGTCGGCTGGCTCGTCCACAAGGGGCAGCGCTTCGCGCGGCACGCGCGCGGCGCGACGCTGCTCGGCGCCGCCGCCGTGCACCCGGAGCACGTGCTGGCCACGCCCGCGCTGCTCGGCCGTCTCCACGCGCACGGCACGCTCGTGAACGTGTGGACCGTCAATGACGCGCCGGAGGCGCGCCGCCTCGCCGATCTCGGCGTGGACGCGATCATCAGCGACACGCCGGGCGCGATCCGCGACGCGCTGGCGTAGAAGCCCGCGCCGGCGCGATTCCGCGCCGGACCGGCAAACCGGAGAGACGTCAGGGGGAGACGCGGCGGCCGCGGCGACTGTCGGGGCGGTGCGTGCTCGGCGCGGGGCGCGCGCTGCGACGCGTGTCGGCGATCGATCCGAGGATCTCCTGCAGCGCGCTGACGCCGGCCATCGCCGTGAGACCGGCGGGGTCGTACGGCGGCGCGATCTCCACGACGTCGAAGCCGACGATGTCGGCGCCGACCAGCGCGCGCAGCAGCTGCTGCAACTCCCACGTGTTCATGCCGCCGGGCGACGGGATGCCGGTGCCGGGCGCGTACGCGGGATCGAGCGCGCTGACGTCCACGCTCACGTACACGGGGTTGTCGCGGACGGCGCGCCGCAGCTGGCTGACCGCCGAGTGGAGGTCCCACTTCACCTCGTCGATGTTCACGATCTCGAAGCCGCTGCCGAGGGCGAAGTCGAGATCGGACGCCGAGGAGTACGGACCGCGCACGCCAATCTGGATCGTGGCGTCGCCGCGCACCAGGCCTTCCTCGACGGCGACGCGAATGGCGCTGCCGTGGTGGACGTCGCGTCCCCACGCCGGACCGGAGGTGTTGCTGTGAGCGTCGATGTGTACGAGCCCCACGCTACGCAGCTTGGCGCGGTGGATCCCGCGCAATGCGCCTAGCGTGAGCGTCTGGTCGCCGCCAACGAAGCCGGTGATGGCGCCGGTGCGGGCGATCGCCTCGGCCCGCGCCGCCACGGCGTCGAGCGACTGGTCGATGTCGTGCGGCGAGGTCGTCACGTCGCCGCCGTCGGCGACCTCGAGCTCCTTGTAGATGTCGATGCCGAGCGCCGCGGAGAAGCGCCGTGCGAGGGCGGAAGCCTCGCGGACGGCGCGCGGCCCGAGGCGCGCCCCCGGGCGGAAGCTGGTGCCGCCGTCGAACGGTACGCCGCACAGAAGGACGTCGACCGCCGGGACGAAGTTCGGGTCCGGGTGCACCGGCAAGCGCAGCAGGCTCGGCACGCCGGCGAAGCGCGGCATGTTCTCCGACGCCACCGGACTGAACGCGCGCGGGCGCGACTTCGCGGGCGACGACTTCTTCGCCGACGCGGCGGGCGTCTTCTTCTTCCGCTTCGAGCTCGGCTTGCGCTCTTTCATCCGGTTCCGGTGCGCCGATCAGCGACCGCAGGTGGCGTGGCTCACGGTCACGCCACCGGGCGGGCTCTGGCGGAAGACACCCTCCACGATGGGTGGATTGTGCCACACCTCCTTGTCGACCAGGATCGAATCCTGGTCGGTGCCCGGCACTTCGAGACGCACGCGGCGCGGGATCTCCGCGCCGCACACCGGGCCGCTCGGCGCCACGTCCGGGTCGATGCCGTCGGGATCGACGCGCGGCTTGGCGGTCCGGGCCGTCTCGTGGTCCTCCATCCGGGCGCGGTAGAGGTCGATGCCCTGCTGCTGGACGTCCACCTCGAGCACCCGGACGCGCTGGCTCTGCCACGGCAGGTTCCAGTCCTGCGGCGTGGGTTGGAGGTGGATCTCCTCGTGGGCGCCGTGCTTGCTGTCGATCTGGACCACGTACTCGCCGCAGCTCCAGTCGATGCGGGCCTGCGGCTGCGTGTGCACCAGCACCGGCGCCTCCCCGCGGAGCAGCTGCACCAGGGCGAACGGCGGAACCGGCACCTTGGTGAAGCGCGCGACGTTGCAGGTGCTGGCCGGACCGTACAGGAACTGCTTGTTCCTGAGGTCGTACAGAGCGAAATCCCGACCGTCCGACGTGAGCGTCGAGATGATCGCGCCAAACGGGCTGAACACGTCGAAGCGGACCTGCTCCGGCAACGTCGCCATGTACAGCACGTTGCCGCGCACCCGGCCTTCATCGCCGAAATAGTCGATCTTGGCCTCGCCCTGGACGCCGCGACTGCACGCGTAGGTCGCGTGCATGCGCGCGAGCGCGTCGTTCGCCGTGGGGAAGCGCGAGGGCGGCGCCGCGGCGCAGCAGCCCGACAGCGCTACCGCGAGCGCGACGGAGATCCGCCCCGCGGACATCAGCCGCCGCGCAGGCTCTCCAGCAGGTCGAGATCGGGCAGCGCGAGACCGATCCGCGTCGTGGTGACGGCGACGCCGTGGTCCTCGCACAAGCGCGCCAATGCGACGCCGTCGACCAGCGTGCACGGCGCGGCGCCGGGCGCGCCCGCTTCCTCGCGCGCACCGCTCAGCACCTGGCCGGTGGTGACGAGCCAGGCCGCGTGGGCCGGCCCGTAGTGGTGCAGGGCGCCCCTGACCTCGGTGACGCGCTCGCGTCCGATCTCGCGGCCGTCGCGGCGCACGACGATCGCGACGCGGATGTCGCCCGCCGCGCCCGTCGCCCGACCGGCGAGGTGCAGCTCCGACGGATGCGAGCCGGGACGGCGCACCAGCTCCAGGTCGGTGATGCCGCAGCGCTCGAGCAGCAGCATGGACAGCTCGCCCAGCGCGCGCGGGGGCAGCTCCTGCAGGCGCCTGAGCAGTACGCGGCGCGAGGCGTCGCGGTAGCGATCGACGAGCGCGCCGATCTCGCGCTCGAGGCGGGCGAGCTCGCCGTCGAGCTGCCAATCGGTCAGTGCGACGCGGTTGCCCTGCACCCGGAAGCGCTGGCGCTGGCCGGAATCGGCGCGGCGCAGGTTGTCCGCGCGCACGGCGGCGGCGCACAGGCCCTGCGCCTGCTGGATGTCGCCGGTGAGCCGGCCGCGGCGCTGCGCCAGGTCGGCCAGCTTCTGGAACCCGACGGGACCACCGTTGCGATCGAGCGACGCCATCAGATCGGCGACGGCGTCGGCGAGATCGCGCCCGCCGAGCTCGTCGATGGGGGCGCCCCGATCGCCGCGGCGCGCGTCGCGGTCGCGGTCGCGATCCCGGTCGCGACCACGTCCTTCGCGCGGCTCGCGCGGCTCGCGCGGCTCGCGCGGCTCACGCCCGTCGCGCGCTTCACGCGGCTCGCGCCCGTCGCGCGCTTCACGCGGCTCGCGCCCGTCGCGCGCTTCACGCGGCTCGCGCCCGTCGCGCGCTTCACGCGGCTCGCGCCCGTCGCGCGCTTCACGCGGCTCGCGCCCGTCGCGCGCTTCACGCGGCTCGCGCCCACGCCGCGGCTCGCGCGCCGGGGCGCCTTCGCCCGGCTCCACCACGAGATCGGCCGGGACGTCCGAGACGGTGTACGCGGGCAGCTCGTCGCCGCCGCGCTCTTCCCCGCCACTCCGGCCGCGCCCGCGACGGCGCCGGCGACGGCGCCCGCCGGCCTCGCGCTCTCCGCCGGCGTCGTCCTCGTCTGACCGGGCCTCCACCGGCTCCTCGCCGAAGATCGGCAAATCGTCGTCCTCTTCCGGCGCGAACAGCTCGCTGGCCTTGGCCGCCATCTTGGCCCGGGTGAGCTCCTCCTCGTCCGGGGGCGGCACCTCCTCGTCAATCGGCTCGTTCGAGGTGGCGGAGATCAGCTCCGCGGGCTCGGCGACCGGCTCGGCGCCGGCCGACGCAGCGTTGGCGGCGATCCGGTCGAGCGCCGGCGTGCGGTCGGCGAGCCCCTTGTCGATCGTCTTCTGGTCCCACTCGCGCAGGCCGAACACCCCCGGCTTGATGCGGACGAGCGGGTTGTCCTTCTCGTTCTTCTTCACCAGCGCGGCGAGGCGCGCGCCCATCGTGACTTCCGGGCTCTTGCCGACGTGGCTGAGCAGGTTCTTCTCGATGGCGACGTCGGTGATTTCCTTGTAGTGCAGCGGTTTTCCGACGAGGCGCAAGACCATCGCCGCAGCTTCCGTGAACGTCATTCCAAGTCTTCTCTTCCGTTGGTGGGGAGCGCCGGGCTCCCTCTGCCTGGCGGGCGGTCCCGCCGGGGAAGCGCGCATCGCTCCCTTCGCCGGCCGGGCGCGGGCGCGGCATAGCACGTCGCCGAACCGGCGGGAACCAAGCGAGATTTGGGCTACCGCGCCGGACCGGCCAGCTCTTCGGCCGCTGCCTGGTACGCCTCCAGCGTGGGGAGGTCGAAGAGCGCGAACCGCACCAGCCGCGGCGCGTCGTCCGGAGCGAGCGCTTCCCGCAGCGCCTTCAGGGCCACCGGCGCCGCGTCGCGCACCGGGTAGCCGTACACGCCGGTGCTGATCGACGGGAACGTCACCGACTCGAGGCCGTGGCGCCGGCACAGCGCGATGGCCTCGGCGTAGCAGCTGGCGAGCAGCTGCGGCGCCTGCTCGCGCTCGCGGTCGTAGATCGGCCCGACACAATGGATCACGTGACGCGCCGCCAGCTGGAAGCCGGGCGTCAGGACGGCCTTGCCCGTCGCCAGGACGCCGCCGGGCAGCTCGCGCTTGAGCTCGAGCAGGGCCTGCTTCAGCTCCGGGCCGGCCGCGCGGTGGATCGCGCCGTCCACGCCGCCGCCGCCCATGAGCATGGAATTCGCGGCGTTGGCGATGGCGGCGGTGTCGGAGCGCGTGATGTCGCCCTGGACGAGCTCGAGCGTGGCCAGGCCCAGGGCGAAGCGCTGCATCGGCGTAGCTTTCGCCCGTCCCGCCGCGGAGTAAAGCCACGTCGGCCGGGGAGGCGTAATCTTGGCGAGTGGACTCCCGACGCCTCCTCGACGCGCTCCACGCCGCGGCGCTCGAGCTCGGTGTCGAGGTCCGCCGCGAGGCCTTCGCCGCGCGGGCGGGCAGCGCGGGCGGCGTGTGCCGGCTCCGCGGCCGCACGGTGATCCTGCTCGACAGCGGCGCGAGCGTCGTCGAGCAGTGCGCCGCGCTCGCCGAGGCGCTCACCGGCTTCGACCTGCAGCCGCTGGTGCTCGCACCGGAGGCGAAGGAGTTTGTCGAGGCGGCGCGGAAGCGCGTGGCGTGGCGTGAGAGCCCGTCGGCGCGCGCGGCGGCCAAACGCGGCAAGGTCAAGCCGCTCGCGCGACCGAAGCCCGGCGTGCGCTCGACGCGACGCCGCGGCGGCGATAGGTAGCCCGGGCCGTGCACCTGCTCGAGGACATCCCGCTCGCGCCGCGCACCACCATGGCCGTCGGCGGTCCGGCGCGTTTCCTGGTGGAAGCGACCACCGATGCCGAGGTCGCCGAGGCGCTGGAGTGGGCGGCGAGCACGCGCGTCGCGACGCGCGTGCTCGGGGGCGGCAGCAACGTGGTGGTCGGCGACGCGGGCTTCGACGGGCTGGTGATCCAGAATCGCGTCGCGCGGCATCGACGTGGACGAGGGCCGCGACGCGGTCGAGCTGCATGCCGCGGCGGGCGAGCCCTGGGACGACGTCGTCGGGCTGGCGACGGCGCGCGGCTGGGCGGGCGTCGAGTGTCTGAGCGGCGTGCCGGGCCGGGTCGGCGCGACGCCGATCCAGAACGTCGGGGCCTACGGCCAGGACGTCGCGGAGACGATCGTCGCGGTGCGCGCCCTCGACCGCCGCACGCTCCGCAGCGTGACGCTGGCGGCGTCGGAGTGCGGCTTCGCCTATCGCGACAGCCGGTTCAAGAGCGGCGAGCCGGATCGCTACGTCGTAACGGGCGTCACCTACCGGCTGACGAACGGCGGCGCGCCGCGGCTGCGCTACCCGGAGCTCGTCCGGCACGTGGAGGCGCGCGGCCTGCCGCGACCGACCCCCGCCGAAGTGCGCGAGAGCGTGCTCGAGGTGCGGCGCAACAAGAGCATGCTGCTCGACCCGACCGACGAGAACGGGCGCAGCTGCGGGTCGTTCTTCGTGAACCCAATCGTCGACGCGAGCGTGGCCGCGGAGGTCGAACGGCGCGCCGGCGACGCGAGCATGCCGCGCTACGCGGAGCGCGACGGCCGCGTGAAGCTGGCGGCGGCGTGGCTGATCGAGCGCGCGGGCTTCAGCCGTGGCGAGCGCCTCGGCCCGGTCGGACTGTCGACGCGCCACACGCTGGCCCTGGTCGCGCACGACGGCGCCCGCGCGAGCGACGTGGCCACGCTCGCGCGGCGCATCCGCAGCCGCGTCGCGGAGCGCTTCGGCGTGCGCCTGGTCCCCGAGCCGGTGTTCTGGGGCTTCGCGTCGCTCGACGACGGCCTGCCCGACGAGCGTCTGGCGTGACGACGGACATTCACGGCGCGCCGCGGGATTCCGCGCCGTGCCGGCAGCATGCGTGTGACGTCAGGGCGTCGGGGACGGAGCACCGCCGGAGCCGCTGCTCACGCCGCCGCCGCCGCTGCTCGCGCCGCCGCCGCCGCCACCCGGCTGCGGCGGGGGCGTTGCGCCGCACAGCTCGGGCGACGCGATCGACCCGCCGCTGCTGCACGTGCCCTGGCACCGACCGCCGCTGCACTCGTCGCCGGTCTGGCACGCCGCGCCGTTGGCCTTCTTGTTCGCGCACACGCCGGAGTCGTTGCAGTACGCCGCCTCGACGCAGCTGTCGTAGCTTGGGCAGGGCTGGCCCACGGCGACCCGCGCGACGCACGTGCTGCCGTCGCAGTAGGCGCTGCCGACGCAGCCGCCGTAGTCGCAACTGGCGCCGACCTGACCGAGGGGCGTACACACGTACGTCGCGCTGCAGTAGAGCCCGTCGTTGGTGTAGCAGGTGGCGTCACCGAACGACCCGCCGCCGGCGCCGCCAGCGCCAGCGCCACCGCTACCGCCACCGCCGGTAGCCACGCCGCCGGAGCAGGTGGAGCCGCCCGTGGACGACGTGCACGTCTCCTGGCAGCTGTCGCCGGCCTTGCCCCGCGCTTGCGCGACGCACACCTGGTTGCCGGCGTTGTCCATCGCGCAGTACGCCTTGCCGCCAGACGGCGCGGCGCACTCCGCGTCGTTCTGGCACGCCGAGCCCACCGGCTTGGTGCCGCGGAAGACGCTGTCGCAAGCGGCGCCGTCGCTGGTCTGGTCGGTGCAGCTCGACGCGCTGGCGGCGAGCGCGTGGATGCACGCGCCGGCCGCGTTCGGGTCGTAGACGACCGACGGATCCTGCGACACGCTCGAGAACAATGGCGCGACCATCGCGGCGCAGCCCGCGCAATCGTACGGGTAGCCGCCCGCCTTGCAGCACGCGGCGATGTTGTCGCAGAGGGCCGCGACGGCGCGGTCGGCGAACTGGTCCTGCGGAACCGGCGACGCCGTGCCCCCGCTCGTGGAGCCGCCGCAGCCCGCCACCGCGAACGCGCCCGCCAACGCCGCGATAGCCGCCGAGGTGAAATGCCGGGAAATCCATCGAGTGCCTCCCTGAAGCAAGTCCCGCCGGGAGCTTGGCAGGCCGCCGCCGGCGGTCAAGTCGCGCGCGGCTCGCGGCGGCTCACGGCGCGACGCCCGCGTACACGGCCTCGATCGCCTCGTCGAGACGCGCGGGGTTCGTGCCGCCGGCTTGCGCCATGTCCGGACGTCCGCCACCGGAGCCGCCGACAATCTCGGCGATCGGACGGATCGAATCGCCGGCCTTGAAGCGCGCCGTGAGCGCCTTCGAGACGGTGAGCACGAGCTGCGCCTTGCCGTCGGCTTCCGAGCCCACGAGCACCACGCTCTCCCCCAGCTTGTCGCGGAGCTGCTCGGCGAGCTCGCGCAGCGCGCCGCGGTCCGCGACCTCGGTCTTGACGCCCAGCACCTTCACACCCGCCACGTCGCGCGCGCGGCCGAGCAGCGCGTCGAAGCCGCTCCCGCCGCCGCCGCCGGTGGCGAGCTTCTTCTGCAGCTCCTCCACCTGCTTCTCGAGGACGCGCTCGTGCAGCACGATCTTCTCGATCTTCTCGGCCAGGTTGCCGGTGCTGGCCTTGGCTGCGTGCGCGGCGCGGGAGAGGCCCTGCTCGAGCTCGCGGACGTAGGCGAGGCTGCCCTCTCCCGTGGTCGCGATGATGCGGCGTACGCCGGCGGCGACGCCCTGCTCGCTTGTGATCTTGAACATGCCGATGTCGCCGGTGGCGCGCGCGTGGGTGCCGCCGCACAGCTCGACCGAGTCGCCCATCGTGAGCATGCGCACCACGTCGCCGTATTTCTCCTCGAAGATCATCATCGCGCCGCGCTGCTTGGCGTGCTCGATGTCCATGATCTCCGTCTGCACCTTGTGGTTTGCCAGGATGCGCTCGTTGACGATGTCCTCGACCGCCCGCGTCTCGTCGGCGGTGAGCGCCTTGCCGTGGGTGAAGTCGAAGCGGAAGCGGTCCGGCCCGACCAGCGAGCCCTTCTGCTGCGCGTGCTCGCCGAGCACGCTGCGGAGCGCCAGGTGCAGCAGGTGCGTCGCGGAGTGGTTTCTTCGGATCGCCTCGCGACGCGGGACGTCGATCGCGAGCTCCGCGTCCTCGCCGACACGCATCGAGCCGCCGCGCACGATACCGCGATGGACCGACAAACCCCCGATCGGCTTCTGGGTGTCCTCGACCGCCAGCTTGCCGGACGCGGTGGCGATCGTGCCGGCGTCGCCGGCCTGGCCGCCGGCCTCGCCGTAGAACGGCGTCTTCGCGGTGACGACGTCCACGCGGTCGCCCTCGCTCGCGCTCTCGACCAGCGCGCCGCCCTTCACGATGGCGACGATCGGCGATTGATCGCGGTTCTTCTCGTAGCCGGTGAAGGCGACCGCGCCGCCCGGTACGCGCGCCAGCGCCTCGCGATAGACGCCTTCGACGGCTTGCTCCATGCCCTTGAACTCGGAGCGCTTCTTCGCCTCGTCCATCGCGGCGTCGTAGCCGGCCGCGTCGACGCCGTAGCCGCGCTCGGCGCAGATCACCTCTGTCAGGTCGAGCGGGAAGCCAAAGGTGTCATACAGGGTGAACGCCTCGACGCCGCCGAGGGTCTTCGTGCCTTCAGTGTCCATGCGCGCGAACTGCTCGTCGAGCAGACCGAGACCGCGCTCGATGGTCTGACGGAAGCGCACCTCTTCCTGCTCCGCGACGCTCAGGATCAGATCGCGACGCTCGCGCAGCTCCGGGTACTGCGCGCCCATCAGATCGATGACCGTGTCGGCCACGCGATGCAGAAACGGCTCGGCGATGCCCAGTCGATGCCCGTGACGGATCGCGCGACGCATCACCCGCCTGAGCACGTACGGCCGGCCCGTGCGATCCGGCATCACGCCCTCGGCGACGAGGAACGCGGTGGTGCGCGCGTGATCGGCGATAACCCGCATGCTCACGTCGTCCGGCTGCATGCTGCCGCCGTACGGCTTCTGGCTGAGCTCCGCCGCGCGATCGACCAACGCACGCAACAGATCGGTCTCGTAGTTGCTGGTCTTGCCCTGGAGCACGCTGGCCAGGCGCTCGAGCCCGGCGCCGGTGTCGATGCTCGGCGCGGGCAGCGGATCGAGCTTGAACTCGCCATCCAGCTTGCTGCGCTCGAACTGCATGAATACCAGGTTCCAGATCTCCATCCAGCCGAAGCCTTCGCTGGTCTGCTCCGCACCGAACGTCGAGGCATCGAAGCCGGGCCCGTTGAAGATGTGGATCTCGCTCGACGGGCCGCAGGGGCCGGTGTCGCCCATCTGCCAGAAGTTTTCGCTCATGCCGAGACCGATGATGCGGTCGTCGCCGAAGCCGCTGACCTTCTTCCAGATGTCCTTCGCCGTCTCGTCGGCGGGGATGCCCTGCTCGCCGCCGAAGTAGGTGCACACGAGCCGATCCGCCGGCACGCCCAGCTCCTTCACGAGCAGGTCCCAGGCGAACACGATGGCCTCCTCCTTGAAGTAGTCGCCGAAGGAGAAGTTGCCGAGCATCTCGAAGAAGGTGTGGTGACGCGGCGACGGCCCCACCGCTTCCAGGTCGTTGTGCTTGCCGCTGATACGAATGCACTTCTGGCTCGACGTGGCGCGCTTGTACCCGCGCTGCTCACGGCCGGTGAACACGTCCTTGAACTGCACCATGCCCGCGTTCGCGAACATCAACGTCGGATCGTTCGGCGGCACGAGCGGCCCGCTCTGCACCACCTCGTGGCCGCGCGCCTTGAAGAAGTCGAGGAACGCGCTGCGGACCTGATCGCTGGTCTTGGACATGAGGGCGGTTTTCCTAGCACGGACCGCCTTGCCGATGGAGGGTAGGGATGCCGGTCCGGCGCGGAATCCCGGGGACGGCTTGCTTGCGAGCGCGTCCGTCGCTACGTCCAAGTGGTGAGCGCGCGTGCAACGTGGTGGGGCGAGGTGGATATCCCGCCGGGCAAGGCCGGGCGGATCCGCGTCGGCCCCCTCGAGCTGGCCGTCCAGCACCGCCAGAGCGAGTGGCGGCTGCAGCGCGTGCACCACGCCGACGACGGCGCCGTGTCCGTGGACGTGCCGGTCGAGCTCGAGGAGGCGACCGACGCAGCGATCGTGTCGCGCTACGCCACCCACCACGACGGCACCCGGATCACGTTCGCGCCTGCGCTGCCCGATCGCCCGGTCGTCGCCAAGCCGGAGCATCCCGTCAGCGTGCCGCCCCACGACGATGCGACGATCTACGTCGGCACGCCGCTGTGGGTGCGCGTCGGACGCGCCGACCCCGCGGGCCCGCTCGAGGACCTGCCGTGCCTGCCGCCGCTGTCGACGTGGTGGGGCCGCGACACGACCGTCGGTGAGCTCTGCTACGCGACCCGCACCTGGGGACGCCTGCACGTGGACCAGATCGAGTTCCACCCGCACCGCGTGATGACCGCCGTCCACATCCACAATCGCGACGACACGCCGCTGTGGTTCGACCGGCTGTACCTGCCCGTGGGCCGCCTGACGGTCTTCACCGACGCCGAGCAGCGCCTGTGGACCGAGGACGTGACGCTCGACCGCGACGAGGGCGAGGACGCGACGCTGGCGCTGGGCAAGGCGGCGCGCGGGATGAAGCAGCTCGCCGGACCGCGCAGCACCGGGCAGCACCCGCTGTTTCGCGCGTTCGGGTCGCTCTTCAAGTAGGAACGCACCGTGCTGCAGGATCTCACCCGTCACCTTGGCAAGCTCTGGTCCAGCGACCGCGTCGATCAAGCGGTGCATGCGCTGGTGATCGTGGTGCTCGGCCTGATCCTGGCGCGGGTCGCCAGCCGCGGCGTCGCCAAGCTCGTCGCGCGGCGCGACGCGGCGCACGCGCGGACGGTGCGGCGCGTGGTGGCGTGGAGCGTCGTCGCCGTCACGGCGGCCTGGGCACTGGAAGAGCTCGGATTCAAGATCGGCGTGTTGCTCGGCGCCGCCGGCGTGGTCACTGTCGCCATCGGGTTCGCTGCGCAGTCGTCGCTGTCGAACTTGATCAGCGGCTTGTTCCTGTTCGCCGAGCGCCCGTTCAGCATCGGCGACGTGGTCGAGCTCGAAGGCGTGACCGGCGAGGTACTCGCCGTAGAGCTCTTGTCGACCAAGCTCCGCACCTTCGACAATCACTACGTGCGCATTCCCAACGAAGTGATCTTCAAGACGAAGGTGGTGAACCTGACGCGCTTTCCGCTCCGGCGCGTCGATCTGCTGCTGCCGGTCGCGTACCAGACGGACGTCGCCGCGCTCCGCGGGACCGTGCTCGCCGTGGCGAGCGCGAACGACAAGTGCCTGGCGGAACCCGCGCCGCTGCTGTTCATCTCGAGCTTCGACGAGTCGCGCATCTTGATGCAGCTGTCGGTGTGGTGCGCGACGCCGGACTTCCTCGCGCTCAAGACGTCGATCCAGGAACAGGTCAAGGCGGCGCTCGACGCCGCCGGCGTGCGCCCGCCGCTGCCGCAGCGCGTGCTCATCGACGAGCGGCCGGGCCATGGCTGACGCCAACCGCGAGCTCGCCGAGGAGCAGGGGCTCGGGCCCGTGGAGTCGACGATCGCCCTGCGCGGCGCGCTGGCGGTCCCCGACGGCAAGAAGGCGAGCCCCGAGCTGTGCCTGTGCGAGCGGGGGCTCCTGGTCGTCGCGGCGCGCAGCCGGGCCCGCGGCGTGTGCCTGGATCTGCTCGCGCGCGACGACGTCAAGTACGAGCCGGGGCGCTTCGGGGATCACCTGCGCGTCGGTGCCGAGCGCTTCGGCGTTCCCGCCGGCAAGGGCGACGACGTGCAGCGCGCCATCGCCGTCGCGCGGCTCCGGCGCGCCGCGGGCGGCGCCCGACCGCCGTTGCTCGACGACGCGCGCTTCATCGACAAGGCGGACGCCGCGCAGCGCGCGTGGCTCGCCGGCGGGCTCGAGCCGGACGAGATCGTGCTCGCGCTGCTCGGCACGACGAGCCAGCGCGCGGTCGCGTCGTCGCTGCTCGATGACGCGGTCGGTGCGCTCTCGATCCTGTTGACGGAGCGGCGGGCGCTGGGCGTCGCGATTTCATCGGTGGGCGACGTCCGCGTGGAGCCGCTGCCGAGCGCGGCGCTCCGCGTCGATGCGCAGACGATCCGCGCCGGCGACGTGTTCTGGACCGCGACGCGCAAGGGCGCCGCGCGCTTCGCGGCGCTGTCGAAGCTGTTCGCCCTGGACCCGCTCGACCGGCTGCGCGAGGCGGCGCGCCTCGAGTACGGCGAGCGGCGCCGAAAGGCGTCGCTGGCGACGTCGCGACGCTGGCTCGGCGAGGCCGCACGGCGCGGCGACACGCTCGCGAGCTTCGCCGCGTTCCTGGTCGCCGCCGACCAGGACGAACCCCCGTCGGACGTGTCCGCCGGACTCGCCGGCCAGGACGCCGGCGCGCTCGCCAACCTGTTCAACGACTGGGGCGTCGCGCCGCGTGCGGGAAGCGCGCTGCTCGTCGAGCTCGAGCGCCGCGGGGATGCCGCGGAGCCCTGGGCGCTCGAGCTGCACGTGGCGGTACACGCCGCGGCGTCGAAGCTCCGTCGCGATCCGCTCGATGCCGCCCGCGCCGACATCGCGCTGGCGCAGCACCTGCTCGCCCGCGGCGACAAGAAGCGCGCCCGCTCGCTGCTCGAGCTCAGGCTGGCGAGCTTGCCGAGCGAGGCGATCGACGACTTGCTGCCGCCGCGCGACGCCGATCTCACCGAAGGGGCCGGCGGCCAAGCGCTGCGCATCCGGGTCTACGAGCTGCTCGCCCAGGCGCGTACCGACGACGCGGGCAAGACCGATCCTGGCGCGCTCGCCGAGCTTGCGCGCCTGCAACCGCTGGTCATCCCTCGCATCCAAGCCCTCGCCGACGCCGCCGAAGGCGAGCTGCAAGCCCGCGCGCGGACGGTGCTGTCCGTGCTCGAACCGGGCGGTCTCGGCGCGCGCACCAGCGACGAGCCCGCCGCCCACGCACGCGCGCTGCCACGGGCGCTGGTCCAGGGCGCGCTCCGCCACCCGTTGCTCCGCGAAGGCGGCGCCCTGCTCGGCGACCTGCAGACGTTGATCGCCAGCGTCCCCACGCCCGACACCAGCGCGATCCGCGACTACTGCGAGCGGCTCTCGATCGAGCGCCACGGCGACATCGGCCGCGCTCTGACCGATGCGGCTCGCGTGCTCGGGGTCGACCGCGTGGAAGCCTACGTCTCGCGCGGCGACAAGAGCATCGGCCTGCGCGCCTACGAGGCGAGTCCGCCGTTCGTGCTGGTCGGCGGCCGCCACCTCGAGCCCGGCGAGCTTTCCATGTCGCCGCGCGAGCTCGCCTTCGCGCTCGGCGCCGAGGTCGCACACCTGCGCTACGGCCACAGCCGCGCGACCTCCAGCGAGGTCTGGGCCGGCGCCGTGGACAAGGGGCGCCAGGGGCTCGACGTCGCGCTCGGAATCCTGCCAGCGCTACGCAGCCTGCGCCTGGTGCAGCAAGCGCGCGGCGTCGCCTCGCGCCTGCCAGCGGGGACGGTGAAGAAAGTCGTGTCGGGGGCTGTCGGCGCGGCGCGGAACCGCGCGGACGGCGGCCCGCGGAGCGAGCTCATCGGCCCCGTGAACGAGGAGCTCGTCGCCGCGCACCGCGTGATGCAACTGACGGCGGACCGCGCGGGGCTGCTGTTGTGCGGCGATCTCGCCTCCGCGGTGCGCGCGATGCTGCTCGTGCGACGCGACTACCGCGCCGAGCTCGCCCGGGCGGAAGCGGCCGGCATCGAGCCGGTGCTCGCGCGTCGCTCGGACGACGGGCGCATCCTGTTCCAGGATCTCGCCGTCCGCGTCGCCGCGCTGATCGCGTTCTATCTCTCCGACGACTGGCCCCGCCTGCGGAGCGCGCTCGTCGGCGAGCCCGCGTAGAGTTCCGCGTGGCGGCGCCCCGCGCGCACCGGCCGAGCGAGCGAGCGAGCGAGCGAGACAGAACCGAGAAACGCCGCATATTCGAGGGCTTCGCCCTTCGGTAGCCGTCACCGCAGACTGCACACTTGACGCCCGTCAAGGGCCCCATAGTCTGGGAGAGTCTGAAATGCTGTACGCGCAGTCAAGCGAGCAACCGAGCGCCGTGAGCGGCCCGCGTGTGGCCGCGGGGGGCAAGGCGCATGGCTGACGCGCGGCGCCGGATCCTGGTCGTCGACGACGCCGAGGACAACGTCGACCTGTTGCGACGTCGCCTGGAGCGACGCGGCTACTGCGTGCTGACGGCCATGTCCGGGGCGGAGGCCCTGGACGTGATCGACGCCGCGCCGGTCGATCTGGTCCTGCTCGACGTGATGATGCCGGGCATGAGCGGCGTCGAGGTACTGCAGGTCATCCGCCGCACCCGGCCCCGCGACACGCTGCCCGTGATCATGGCGACCGCGAAGTCCGACTCGGCCAACGTGGTGGAGGCGCTGGAGATGGGCGCCAACGACTACGTCACCAAGCCCATCGAGCTGGAGGTGCTGCTGGCGCGGATGCGCGTGCACCTGGGCGCGCCGCCCAAGTTCGCGCCGCCGCCCGACGAGCAGTGCGTGCAGGTCGTCATCGGCAACGTGCTGGATCGCAAGTACCGCCTGGAAGCAGTGATCGGATCGGGCGGCTTCGGTACCGTGTACCGCGCGACCCATCTCTCGCTCGCCAGGGACGTTGCGGTGAAGGTGTTGCACGGCCACCTGCTCGAGTCCGAGGGCGCGGTGCGCCGGTTCAGACGCGAAGGCGTGTCGGCGTGCCGCGTGCAGCACCCGAACGCCGTGGCCGTACTCGACGCCGGGATCACGGCGCGCGGCGTGCCGTACCTGGTCATGGAGTTGCTCGACGGCACCTCGCTCAGCGCCGAGCTCAAGGAGAAGGGCGCGCTACCGCTCTCGCGCGCCGCCGAGATCATCGCGCCGGTGTGCGACGCGCTCGCCGAAGCCCACCGTAGAGGCATCGTGCATCGCGACGTCACGCCGGCCAACGTCCTGATCGGGCTCGACCGGGACGGCGCGGAGGCGGTCAAGGTACTCGACTTCGGCATCGCGAAGCTGGTGGAGCACGAGCCGGCCAGCGACACGACGCTGGGCGAGATCACCGGCACCCCGGACTACATGGCGCCCGAGCGCCTGCTGGGCGATCCCTCCGACGCAAGCGCGGACGTCTACAGCGTCGGCGTGATGCTGTACCGGATGCTCGCCGGCAAGCTGCCGTTCCCGCGCGCCACCGGCAGCTTCGTACGCCAGGCGATCGCACAGCTGAACGCCACGGCGACGCCACTCCCGGAGCTGCGCCCCGATCTCCCGGACGACATCGCGCGCGTCGTGATGTCGGCGATCTCGGCCAAACCCGACGAGCGAGCGAGCCTCGACACGATCCGCGAGACCTTCGAGCGAGCGTCGCAGGACTGGCAGGAACCGGAGTGGCCGCCGCCGAGCCTCGGCGCCCTGGTGACACCCCGCGATCCGTCGCATGCGACCGACGACGCACCGACGCGCAACATGCAGTCGGGGTTCGCCGTGTCGACAAGCCAGATCGTGGCGGAGGGGGCGGAGCCCATCGACGAGACCGGACCCCGGCCCTGTGGCGACACGGTCATCGACGGCGACGAGCCCGGCGTCCGCTCGGGCAACGACGGCAGCTGATCGGCTACGACCCGGCGGCGAGCGCGGCTTCGATCTTCGCGAGCAGGCGCTGTAGATCCACGGGCTTGGTGTCGTAGTCGTCGCAGCCCGCCGCCAGGGCCCTGTCCCGCTCGGTGGCCAGCGCGTGTGCGGTCAGGGCGATGATCGCGATCCCTCGTGACCGTTCGTCGGCCCGGATGCGCCGCGTCGCTTCCCAGCCGTCCAGCACCGGCAGGCTCATGTCCATGAGCACGACGTCGGGGCGTCCGGCCAAGGCCATGTCGACCGCCTTCTGCCCGTCGTCGGCGACCTCGACCTCGTAGCCGCGACGCACGAGCCTGCGAGACAGCATGTCCGCGCTCATCTCGTTGTCTTCGACCAGGAGGATCTTCGCCATCGCCGGACGCCGCGAGCGCGAGGCTACCACGGAACGACGGACTGGATGGGTGTGGTCCTGTTCCTGCGCACCGCGACGCCGCGCGCCTCCGGCTATCGGAAGCACGCAGGCGCCCGGCCTCGCCGGGTAGTTCTGTCGGGTCTCTTTGGCGGATCGTGATCGTGTCCGCCAAGACCCGGAAGTCGTGGCAGCCGCCGGGGCCCCATCCCCGGCGGGCCGACGACAGCAAGGTCTGTTGCTCAGCGATGCAAGCACACCCAACTGGACCCCGCGCGGCGGACCTGGTTTCATCCTGGGTTGCCGTGGAAGTCCTGCTCTTCGTCGCCGACAGCGCGCTCCGCCAGACACTGACCACCGCGCTAGAAGCGGCCGGCCACGCCGTCCGCGACTGGCGGCCGGACGACGAGGTCCCGCGCGAAGCGCGCCTCGCGATCGTCGACGGCGCGCTCCCGCGCACGCCGCGCTGCGACGTGCTCGCGGTGCTCGACGCCGGCCAACCGGTTCCCGCTACCGCCACGGACTTCATCGTGAAGCCGGTGCGCGACGGACGAGCTCGTCGCGCGCCTCGGCGTCATCGAGCGGCGGCCGCCCCGACACGTCCGGGTGCAGGAGCAGCTGCTCGCGCTCGCCGTCCGCAACGCCGGCGACGTGATCGAAATCACCAACCCGGGCGCCGTGCTCGAGTTCGTCAACCCGGCGTACGAGCGCACGCTGGGCATCACCGCCGAGGAAGCCATCGGCAAGACGCCGGCACAGCTCGTACGCAGCCAGGAGCATCCGCCGGAGTTCTTCCGCGAGCTCGACGCCACGCTCAAGCGCGGCGACACGTGGAAAGGCGTGCTGATCTCCCGCGCCCGCGACAACAGCCTGGTGCACCTGGAGACCACGATCACGCCGGTGATCGACGCCAACGGCGAGACCACCCATCACCTTGCCGTCAAGCGCGACATCACCGAACGGTTGAACCGGCAGCAGGCGTTGCTCGAAGTGAACCGCGCGCTCTCGCAGGCGCGTGACGCCGCGGTCGAAGCGAGCCGCGCGAAGAGCGAATTCCTCGCGAACATGAGCCACGAGCTCCGCACGCCGCTCAACGCGATCATCGGCTACAGCGAGATGCTGGCGGAGGACTTCGAGGAAACCCGGAGGTCTCGCGGGACCTCGGGCGCATCCGCTCCGCGGGAACGCACCTGCTCGCGCTGATCAACGACGTGCTCGACATCTCGAAGATCGAAGCGGACAAGATCGAGCTCTCGCCGGAGAACGTCGAGCTGCGCGACGTCGTCGAGGTCGTCACCGCGACGATCGAGCCGATCGCGGCCAAGAACGCCAACCAGCTCGTCGTCGAGCTGCACCCCGATCTCGCGCCGATCTTCGCGGATCGAATGCGCCTGCGGCAGGTGCTGCTCAACCTGCTGGGCAACGCCTGCAAGTTCACCAACGAGGGCCAGGTGTCCGTGCACGCGTTTCCGATCGACCGCTCCGGATCGCCGTGGGTGGAGCTCCAGGTCAAGGACACCGGCATCGGCATCACGCCGGAGCAGCAAGCCAAGCTGTTCCAACCGTTCGTGCAGGTCGATTCGTCGACGACCCGCGCGCACGGCGGGTCCGGGCTCGGGCTGGTCATCTGCAAGCGCCTGGTCGAGCTGATGGGCGGTGACATCGCGCTCGGGAGCAAGCCTGGCGTCGGAACGACGGTGACGGTGCGCTTGCCGGTGGGCTCCGATCCCGCGAAGTCCGCGCCGATTATCGCCCCGCTCGAGCCGGACGGCGGCCCTGCCCCGAAGGTGCTGCTCATCGACGACGACGCCGCGGTCCGCGACTTGTTCTCGCGATCGCTCGCCAAGCGCGGCTTCCGCGTCTACGTCGCAGCGAGCGGCGCCGAAGGCATCGAGCTCGCGGCGCAGCTGGAGCCCAGCGCGATCGTCCTCGACGTCAAGATGCCGGGGATGAGTGGCTGGGAAGTGCTCTCGACGCTCAAGCTGTCGGAAGCCACGTCGCGGATACCGGTGATCATGCTCACGATGCTGCACCAACGCGAGGTGGGCCAGGCGCTCGGCGCGGTCGACTACCTGATCAAGCCGATCGCGCCCAGCACGCTCGTCGAGACATTGCGACGCTACGTCGGCGTCACCGCCGCGAAGGTGCTGGTCGTGGAAGACGACGAGCCTACCCGCGAGCTTATCCGCAGGACGCTCGAGGGCGAGGGGTACTCGGTCGTCGAAGCCGAGAACGGTGAGGTCGCGCTCGCGCGCGTCCACGCGGACGACCCGGACATCGTGGTGCTCGACTTGATGATGCCGGTGATGGACGGCTTCGAGTTCCTGCGCCACCTGCGCGACGACGCCGAGCGGAGCGACTTGCCGGTGGTCGTCGCCACGGCGCGCATCCTGAGCGACCAGGAACGCCGTGATCTGGCGAAGAAGGCCCAGCGCGTGATCGAGAAGACCGCGTACGGGCGCCAGGAGCTGATCGACGCGATAAGCTCGCAGATCCACGAGATGGTCGCTCGCGGACGCGAAGCTCAGTAGGTCGGTTCGCGGCGCTTCTTCACGGCGGCGACCGCATCGGCGAGCGCGTCGTCGCCGCGCAGACACGGATAGCAGTCCTCGCTCTTGTTGGCGCCGCAGCCGTTCTTGAACATCATCGGCTGCAAGATGCGGAGCGCGCGCGTGTCTCCGTTCAACGTGGCGCGCGGCAACAGCTTCTTGAAGTCCTCGCAGCTCTCCGTAGCGCGAAGGTCGAGAAGCACGTCCAGTGCGGGCGACGCCTTGGAACGCACGTCCGCGCTGTAGACCAGCTGCTTGGCGAGCTGGGTCGTCGTGGTCTTGGCCTTGGTCGCGACCCACACGTCATAGAGGATGTCGGCGCCGGCGCTACCGAGCCTGAGCGCCGCGACGCGCAGCGCTTCCTCCGCCGTGGCATCGTCGTCGGCTGCGCGGCGCACATGGTGGAGCAGCGTCAGGTCCTTCGCGAGCGACGGATCGAGATCGAGTGCCTTGCCGTAGGCCTCGAGCGCCGGCTTGGTGCGGCCGAGCTCCATCCGGCCGCGCGCGAGGGCGATCCACTCCGCGACGCTGCGGTCGGCGGGGCGGCGCCGCTCGAGCTCGTCGACGGCGTCCTTGTCGCCGGTCGACGCACGCGCGATGAGCGGCGCGATCACCGGATCCGGGGCGGACAACCCGGGCCGCGCGGCCGTGGCCGACGCGCTGGGCGCGTCGTCGGCGACGGGGCGGAGGCGCGAGCGCAGGGTCCACGCTCCCGCGGCCGCGATGCCGACGACCACGACGGCGATCGCGACGCCGCGCCCGCGCGACGACCGGCGTCCGGGCGCGCCCGGCTCGACGCCCGGCGCGTCGAGGACTCCGGGGCGCGCCGTGTCCGCGCTCGACCGGCGCACGTCCGACACGATCGACACCGACGAGAACATCTCGCGCGGCGCGATGCGGTGCAGCACGTCCTCGAGCAGGCCGCGCACTTCCGCGGCGGTCTGGATGCGGTCGGCTGGGTCCTTCTCCAGCAGCTTCATCGTGATCGCGGACAGCTCCGGATCGACGAAGTCCGGCAGCGGCGGCGCCGGCGTCTTGATCTGCATGGTCAGGACCTTGCCGACGTCGTCGTCCCGGAACGGCGCATAGCCGACGAGCATCTCGTACAGAATCAGGCCCACCGTGTAGAGGTCGCAGCGGTGATCGACGAGCTCGCCGGCGGCTTGCTCGGGCGCCATGTACTGCGGCGTACCGAACACGGTGCCGCGACGCGTGAGCAGATGGCCGGTCCGGTCTTCTTCGGCGGTGTCATCCATCGCGACCTTCGCGATGCCGAAGTCGAGCACCTTGACGAAGTCGCCCTCGCCGGGGCGATCGACGAGCATGATGTTCTCGGGCTTGAGGTCGCGATGCACGATGCCGGCCTGGTGCGCCGCGGCGAGTGCGTCGCAGATCTGCGAGGCGATGCGCGCGGCCCGCGCCTCGGGCACGACGCCGCCGTCGAGCAGGTCCGCGACGCTCGTCCCCTGCACGAACTCGAGCACCAGGTAGAACGAGCCGTCCTCGAGCCGGCCGAAGTCCATGGCCGTGGCGACGTGCGGATGATCCAGCCGCCCCGCCGCGATCGCCTCGCGCTCGAAGCGCGCCACCACCTCCGGCAACCAGCCGAGCTCGCGGTGCAGCACCTTGATCGCGACGGACTTGTGCATGAGCACGTGCTCGGCCCGGTACACGAGCCCCATGCCGCCCTTGCCGAGGGTGCCGGTGACGCGGTAGCGCTCCGCGATCACCTGACCTAGCAGCGGGGCCTCCGAGGGTCGGTCCGGCGCGGAATCCGCCGGAGCCGCCGACGGCGCCGGGTCCGTGGGTGCCGAGCCCATGACGTCGCGCGTCACGTCGTCGCTGTGTTGATCGTCGCTCAAGCGTTCATTCCCGCCGGCGTCGCCGGGAAACTCCCCACAGACCGCGTTGCCTGGATCTGTGACAGCCCACACACACTAGTCTCGGCCCACAAGGCGATCAAGGTGGACCGGGGTCAGTCTGTCTGCCACCATGGCGCCCGCTGCCCTCGGCGAAACGGCGGGCGCCGCTCCGCGCGACTTCCAGCACCTGCTCGCCACGCGCCGCCTCGACGGCCAGGCCCTCGCGAAGCGGCAGCCCGAGGCCTTGTACGAGCGACGCGCGATCGGCCATGACGCACTCCCACGGGTGCGCCGCGATCGCGCCTGCTAGCTCGACGGCGGCATCGAGCGCAGCGCCGTCGGCGACGACGCGGTCGACCAGTCCGATGCGCTCGGCTTCACGGGCGTCGATCTCCCGACCGGTAAGCACCAGATCGAGCGCGCGCCCGAGTCCGACCACGCGCGGCAGGCGCTGCGTGCCGCCGTCGATCAAGGGCACGCCCCAACGCCGCTCCAGACAGCCGAACCGCGCGCTCGACGCGGCGACGCGCAGATCGCACCAGAGCGCGATCTCGAGCCCACCCGCGACGCACCAGCCTTCGACCGCCGCGATCGTCGGCTTGTCCGCGGTCAACCGGGTGAAGCCCATCGGGCCCGCCTCCGAGCGCACGTCGTTGTCCATCGCCTTGAGGTCCGCGCCGGCGCAGAACGTCCCGCCGCTGCCAGTGACGACCAGCACGCGGGCCGCGTCGTCCGACGCGAAGCGACGATAGCCGTCCAGCAGGGCCTCGGCGGTCGCGCGATCGACAGCGTTGCGCCGGTCCGGCCGGGTGATGCCGACGATCGCGACCGGGCCGCGCGTCTCGTACGAAACCAGATCGGTCATCGAGAATCGATTCCTTCGTTGGCCAGGCGGTCCGCCTCGGCGTTGAACTCGCGTCGCACGTGCACGAGCTTCGCTTCATCGAAGCCGGACAAGAGCCGCATGGCCTCCTCGTACAGCGGCTTGAGGCCGGCGTTCTTGACGCGATACTCGCCCTTGAGCTGGCGAATCATCAGCTCCGAGTCCGCGCGCACCTCGATCTCCTTGACGCCGAGCTCGGCGGCGCGAGCAAGGCCGGCGAGCAGCGCCTTGTACTCGGCCACGTTGTTCGTGGTGTGGCCCAGGTACTCGCTGTGCTCCGCCAAGCGCGTGCCCGCGCCGTCCTCGAGCACCGCGCCGATCCCGGCGGGCCCGGGATTGCCGCGCGCGGCTCCGTCGCTCCACAGGATCGCCGAGCGCGCCTTCGCGCCGGCGGCACGCCGCGGCGCGCGCCGCGCGGGTTCCGCGCCGGACCGACCAGAATCCCCCTTCGCGCCTGCGGCGGCGCGGCTCGCGAAAAGCTCCGCCGCTTCCTCGAGCACGGCGCGCTCCTCGGCGTCGAGGTCCGGGCGGGCGGCGAGCTTTCGCAACAGCTTCGCCTTGTCTCTCCGGGGGGCCATCGGGTGAGCTATCGCCTGGGCAGCTCGCGCGTCAAGGGCCGGTCATGAGCTCCTCGTACAGACGCTCGTACGCCGCGGCGACGACCTCGGCGCGGTAGCGGCCCTGCACCTCGGCCCGTCCCGCGGCGGCGACCTCGGCGCGGCGCGCCGGTTCGTCGATCATCGACAGCGCCGCGCGCGCCAGCGCGTCGGTGTCACCCGGCGCGAGGCGCAGCGCCGCGCCAAGATCGGCGAGCGGACCGTGGTCGAGAGCGATCACCGGAATGCCGAGCGACATCGACTCGAGGAGCACGATCGGCAGATCGACCTTGCCGTGGAGATCGTCGACGGGAAACAGCACGGCCGCGGCGCCGGCAACGAGCGCGAGCACGTCCGGCAGCTCGCCGGTAAAGCGGACGTTCGGCGACGCGAGGCGGCGCTCGAGCGCGGCGGCGATGCCCGGCGCCGCCGGCGTCTTGGCGCGATAGGCGAAGACGACCACCGCGTCCGGACGCGCGCCGACGATCGGCGCGACGCTCGCAGCGACCGCTTCCGCGCCGCCGCTGGTCTCCGAGATCGCCGGGGTACACCAGCATCGGCGCGTCCGCGGCGATACCGAGCCGCGCGCGCGCCGCGGCAACCGCCGCGGGATCGCGTGGCGCCAGCGCCGCGACCGGCGGCGGGATCACCTCGACGCGCCGCCCGCGACTGGAGCGCTCGAGGATGCGCGCGCGCGTCCAGCGACTCTGCGCCACGACCACGTCTCCGAACAGCAGCCGGTCGATGGTCTCGAAGCTTCGTGGCGGCGAGGCCACGGTCTGCACGACGGGGACGCGTCGCGCGCGTGACAGCACGCGGCCCACGGCGCAGGTTCTCGGGTTCGGCGCGAACACGAAATGCCATACGTCGGAGCGCGACCGCGCGAGCAGCCACAGCGCCGCCCGCGCGTTGTCCGCCAGCGAGGGCGCGAAGCGGCCCGCGTCGGGGTACACCGGCTCCGCGCGGACGCGACCGCCGAGCGAGGGCGCGCCCACCGCCGACATGACAACGGGCTCCACGCGGGACAGGTGCAGCGCCACGTCCCGGACCAGGCACTTGGTGCCGTCGTGATACGGGGGGGCGATGGGTTTGGAGACAAACAGGACGCGCCCGGCCATGGCGCGGCGATAGTGACGCGTTATTCCGCGGCGTGCATCAGCGCTTCTGGGGCCCGCCGGATCGCGCTGTCCACGGCCGCCACCAGCACCGCGTGGCGTAGCTCCTCGACGCGCTGCCGGTCACGGACCTCCGCGGGGCTCGCTTTCGCGCTCGCCGATCCGCTCACGGTACCGGCGATGGCTTCCTCCGGCATGCGGTGCAGGACGTACTCGATGCGCGCCGAGTACACGACGCTCTCGCCCTCGCGACTGGCCTGGAATCGCTTGAGCCGGCCTGTGACCATGACGACCGGCGGCTTGCGCTTCTTGGCGGCCGCCTCGTAGTCGTCGTCGTCGCCCAGGACCTCCACGCCGGGCAGCTCGTCGAGCCGCGCACGCGACGCCTGGACCAGCTCCCCGATGACGGTGCGCGAGCGTGTGCCGGCCCCGTCACGGATCTTGCCGAGCTTGACCAGCACCTTGGGCTTCTCGTGGGCGAGACTCCGCTCGAGCGCAGCGATGCTCGACTTGATCTGGGAGCGCACGGCCGCGGACTTGTCCAGGCGGTGCGCCTTGAGCGCCGGGATCGCCTTCTTGTCGCCCAGCGCTTTCAAGGCCGCCGCCGCGGACGCGCGGACGGCGGCGTTCTCGTCGTCGAGCGCGCCCTCGAGCGGTTCGAGCGCCGCCGGGCTGTGGGTCTTGCCCAGCTCGAGCGCGGCCTGCACTCGAACCCGGAAGTCGGGTCCGTTCTTGAGCCGCTCGATCAACGTGGAAACGTCGGAATCAGCACCTGCCGCTCCCGCCAGGAGAACGGCAAAGGCAACTACCAACAGGAAGATCGATCGAGCCATCGGATCCGGAACGCGTGCGCAGCTGATCGTAGATCACCTGCGCCCGCGGGGATCGCTGTCTGGCCCGGAACGCGTTGATTGGTGCCACTCGCGGCCACATACGCTGCCCCGGTCGCACATCCGCGTACCCGCGGCGCTATTCGGCTTCGAGCTGCTCGATCTGCTGCTCGATCTCTTGACCCTCGCCGGTGTGGAAACCGGCGTGCACGAAGCGGATCACGCCGTGCTTGTCGATGATGAAGCTGGTCGGCATGGTGGCGGGCTTGTATTCGCCGGCGATCGTCTGGCCCTTGTCCCATGCCAGCGGAAACTTCGCGCCTGTCTCGCTGGCGAAGCCCTTGATGCCGTCCGGGTCCTCGTCGACGCTGATGCCGATCATCACCAGCTTGTCGCCGAACTTGTCGACCATCTGCTGGTAGGCGGGGAAGGACTCCCGGCAGGGCGCACACCACGTCGCCCAGAAGTCTACAATCGTGACCTTCCCGGCCGCGTCGGAGAGCGAAACCTTCTCGGCGCCGGACTGCGCCGGCAGATCGAACTCCGGGGCCTTGGTCCCGACGAGCGGGTTGTCGTCGCCGCCGCTCTTGGCGCCGGGGCCGGCCTTCGGGTCGCATCCGGCGACGGCGACGGCGACAGTGAGCAGAATCAGTGCAGCGTGGGTACGGGGCTTCGGCGCCAGGCCGGGGTTCATCGCTTCTTGCCTTTCGCCCCCTTCTCCTGTTCGCCCTTCTTGCCCTCGTCCTTCTCTGCTTTCGGTTCGTTTCGCGGCGTCACGCCAGCCTGCGGCATCACGCAGACCGTCCGGCCGGGCTGGGCGCCGGGCTCGCACATGGTCGGTCGCTTCCAATCCTTGTCCGGCTTGAAGCCCTTCGGCGGCGTGTCGGGACAGCCGTCATCGTCCTGGTAGCCGTTCCACGTCTCGGGCTGACCGTCGCACTGATCCTGGGCGTCGGGGATGCCGTCGTTGTCGTTGTCCGGATCCGGGCAGCCGTCCGTGTCCTGGAAGCCGTCGGTGTCTTCCGCCTGGTCGGGGCACTTGTCCTTGGAGTCGGGCACACCGTCGTTGTCGCGGTCGGGCTCGTCCGGACAGCCGTCGTCGTCCTTGTAGCCGTTCTTGGTCTCCGGCTGGTTCGGGCAGCGATCGCGGTCGTCGGGGATGCCGTCCTTGTCGTTGTCGAGATCCGGACAGCCGTCCGTGTCCTCGAAGCCGTCGGGGTCTTCGGCCTTGTCCGGACACTTGTCGTCCTTGTCGAGGATCGTGTCCTGGTCGTTGTCCGGATCGGGACAGCCGTCGCTGTCCTGGTAGCCGTCGCGATCCTCGGGATCGGTCGGACACTGGTCGACGTTGTCGGGCACGCCGTCCCTGTCCTTGTCCCCGCCCTCGTTGACGTACATGAAGCCGAGGAATGCGCGCAGACGTGGAACGCCGACGCCCTGGATGAGACCGGTGCCCGCGCCCGCGGCGATCATGATCGGCGAGTCGAGTGGCGTGATCTGGAGACCGCCGTCGACCTCCATGCTGTTGGTGCCGTTCTTGGCGCTGAACTTCGTGCCGCCGAAGTCGTCGACGACGATGCGCACGACCGGGCTCGCTTTGAAGCCCACACCCACGCCGTAGCGGAACTCCGGACCGAGCTCGGTGGAGCCGACGCGGCCGTTGCCGCGATACACCGCGGCCAGGTTGCCACCGACGGAGAGCGGGCCTGCCGCGCCGTCGAAGATGCCGCGCAAGCCGGCGGTCGGCGTCTGGTCACCGATGTATTTGCCCTTCGCGGTCGCGTGACCGAGCGGACCGGTCAGGAAGGCACCGACGCCGGCTACGAACGCGTCGTCCGGGTTGCCCTTCAGTCGGAACTTGCCTTCGAGCTCCGCGTCGCCCAGCCCGACCGCACTCAGACCGTTCGGCTCGCCGGTCCCCGTCTCGGTGAGGCCTTCACCCTTCACCCAGGTCACGGGCACCTTCAAGCCGAGCTGGAGGCGCGGGATCGGCGTGAGCGACGCGAGCGCGTCGCCGGTGACCATGTTCTCGACGACCTTGACGTCCGACTGCTGGACCGCGTTCGGGTTGTTGCAGTCGGTCTCCGACTGGCAGCTGCGGACGACGAACGGCAGATACGAGTAGTTGACGAACAGGCCGGCGCTCCACGACATCTTGCCGTCGGTGCGCACGCCGCGAACGCTCCAGTAGTTGCGCGGGCCCGGCGCGGGGTCGAAGCGTTGCGCGGTGAACTCGCCGTCGGTGGCCTGGGCGTGCGCGACGGCCGGTGCCATCAAGACGCCCGCGGCGCCCACGAGGCCCAACAGCCAGACAGTCGGAGCCACGGCCGAGGTGAGGAGACGCGGGAGAACCGGGGAGGAGTGCGCTTTCATTTGGACCTATCCGCGCGCAAAGCTCGCACGTACGGAGCGGACGCTAGGCTCGCACAGGCGCCCAGGATTCTGCAATCACCTTGAGTCGGAAGCGGCTATTTCGAACCGCCGCGTGCTCGCTTGGGGCAACCGCGGCCTCCGTCCGCATGGCCGGACCTTGGGGACTGGACAAACCGAGGTTAGGTTCGGGCCCGTGGCGGTCTGCTTCAGCTGCCGGAGCATCATCGAGGAGGAGGCGCGATTCTGCCCGCACTGCGGGATCGGCCAGACGCGACCAAAGCCGACGTCGCGCATCGAGAACGGGTCGGAGCTCGATCTCGGCTGGGGCAAGGTGGTGGTCGAAGGCGTGATCGGCGAGGGCGGCATGGGCGTCGTCCACCGCGGGTGGCTCTACTACAACCCCAACAACGCCAGCGCCGCCACGCCTCCGCACCCGGTGGCGATCAAGGTGCTGCACCCCTTGCTGAAGGGGCGCGAGCGCGCGCGGAAGCTCTTCCTCGGTGAAGCGACGGCGCTTGCGCGCCTGTCGCACCCGAACATCGTGCACTTCTTCGCGTTGGTCCAGGACGAGCAACTCGCGATCATCATCGAGTTGGTCGAAGGCGAGCCACTCAGCACCACCGTCGAGCGACACCGCGTCAACGCCAAGCCGGGGAGCATCCCGTGCATGCCGTTCATGCTCGCGTGGCACGTCTTCTCGCAGCTGCTCGGAGCGCTCGCTGCGATCCACGCGCTCGGGATCATCCACCGCGACGTCAAGCCGAGCAACGTGCTGGTGCGCACCGACGGCGTGGTGAAGCTCACGGACTTCGGGATCGCGCGCGTGCCGGCGGACGAGGCGCGCAACACTGGCGGGATGGCGCCGGGGACCGGCGCGTACATGGCCCCGGAGCAAGTCCTGGGAAGGGAGATCGACGCGCGGGCCGACCTCTACAGCGCGGCGATCGTGATGTTCGAGATGCTCACCGGCAGCACGCCGTTCGACGCGCCCGAGCGCAACGAGCTGATGATCCGGACCGCGCAGATCGAAGAAACGGCGCCGCCCATCACGAAGCTCGTGCCGTTCGCGCCGCCCGTGCTCGACGTGCTGATGGCGCGCGCCCTGGCCAAGGATCCGATGCATCGCTACGGCTCCGCCATCGAGCTGGGCGAGGCCTTCCGCCAGGCCCTCGCCGTGCCGGAGTCGGCCGGCTGGAGCGCCCAGCAGCGGCTCGCGGACAACGCCGTGGCCATCTCCCAGGCCGCGCTGCCCGCCCAGCCCGACGCCCGCCCGATGGCGGAGCGCGCCGAGAAGCTGCGGACGGCCGTGATGGCGGCGTATCGCAGCTGAGGGCGCCGCGGAACAGACCGCCGTTGACAGTGCGAACCAGCACATGCGAAACCCTCCGGCGGTCCAGCTGCTCTTCGCGGAGTTCCGCGCTCATGCCCAAAGGGTCCGTCCTCTCGCTGCTCGCCCTGGGCGTCGTCCTGGGTGCGGGAACCGCAAGCGCCCAACCGGCGCCGGCTCCGCCTGCCCAACCGCCGGCGGATGCCAAGCCGAAACCGGCGAAGCCCAAGCCGGGAAAGCCGGACACCGGCAAGAAACCCGGTGAAAAGCCCAAGCCTGCCGGTGCCGGCGCGGAATCCCCGGCTGGCGACCAGGCCGCGGGCGCGAAGCCCGGCACCGCTCCGGCCCAGCCGCCTGCGGGCGGCCCGGCGGAAGGCGCGCCGCCCACGGAAGGCCAGGGCGGCGAGGGCACCGCGGGTGCGGGCGAGGGCGAAGCCGGAGGCGAGGCCGCCGGCGAGGAGCCGGGAACACCGCCGGCCGCGCCGCCCGGCACGCGTCAGCCGCGGACGCCCGCGACGGGCCTCGGCCCGATGACCAGCTGGCCGCAGCCAGGCTCCGACGCGAGCGCCCTCGAGCACCAGGGCGGCGAGTCGAAGGGTGCGGCCGCCGAGAAGGCGGACGAGGACCGGGTGTACGCCGAGGACTGGTGGTCGCACGCGCGTCCGATCCTCGAGCTGCACGGCTACTACCGGCTGCGCGCGGAGCTGTTCCACAATTTCTCGCTCGGGCGCGTGGACACGCCGTCCACGGCGCTCTGGCCGATGCCGATCGACAACCAGTACAACACGGTCTACGGCGACCACGCGTACGGCCCGTCGGTGTGCAAGGGCTCGCAGTCCCCGGAGGCCTCGAACAGCAGCACCGATCCGGCGCAAGCGACGTGGCCGTGCAAGGACAAGACACAGGCCGGCGCCAACATGCGCTTCCGCCTGGAACCCGAGCTGCACATCTCGGACAACCTGCGGATCATGAGCCAGATCGATCTGCTGGATAACCTTGTGCTCGGCTCGACGCCGGAGGGCTACGCGAACCAGCCGGGCAAGGCCGGCGGGTACACCGTCGTCAAGCGCGGTGGGTATGCGCCGCTGGGTGCGTTCGACACCACGCAGGTGCCGCCAACCGCCGGCGTCAACGGCTTCCGCGACAGCATCCGCGTCAAACGCGTGTGGGCGGAGTACATGACGCCGGTCGGCCAGCTCCGCTTCGGGCGGATGCCGAGCCACTGGGGCCTGGGCATCCTGGCAAACTCCGGCGACGGCTACGACGACGACTACCAGTCCACGGCCGACCGGATCATGTTCGTCACCGGCATCAAGTCGATGGACCTGTACTTCGCCGGCGCTTGGGACTTCGTCAACGAGGGACCGACCAGCGCGAGCCTGAGCAACCCCGAGGGCCAGCCGTACGATCTCGCCCAGCTCGACGACGTGAACCAGTACGTGTTCGTCGTCGTGCACAAGACGAACAAGGAGCTGCAGAAGCTCCAGCTCGCCAAGGGCAACATCGTGGTGAACGGCGGCGCCTACGTCGTGTACCGCTCGCAGACGCTGGCGAACGACGCGACGAACGGCGCCCTGGACACGTGCACCGGGCAGGCCGCACTGGGCTGTGCGCCGGAGACGTACTCGCAAGGCTACGTCAACCGCGGCGCCAAGGCCTGGATCCCCGACCTGTGGCTGCAGCTCCTGTACAAGAAGTTCCGCTTCGAGATGGAGGCGGTGACGATCCAGGGGTCGATCGACAACCTCGCGTTCACGGGCGGCACCAGCGACTACTCGGCGCAACTCGGTGGCTACAAGCTCCGCGAGTACGGCATCGCCACCGAGCTCGAGCAACGACTGGTCGAGGATCGCCTCAAGCTCCAGTTCAAGTGGGGCTGGGCGTCCGGCGATCCGGACGTGAGCGGACCGGTCTCCGGTGGACTGAGCCCGGGCTTCAACGGCCTGCAGCCGCAGCAGGGCGATCGCACGATCTCCACGTTCCGCTTCCATCCGAACTACAAGATCGACCTGATCTTGAACCGGAACATCCTGAGCCGCGTCCAGGGCAGCTACTACTTCCGTCCGAGCGTCGACTACGACTTCGTCCGCAACACCAACGGCCAGCGCTTCGGCGGCGGCTTCGCGGCGATCTGGACGCGCGCCAGCCAGTTCATCCAGACGCCGGGCCACGACGCGAACCTGGGCATCGAGCTCGACGGCACGATCTACTTCCAGTCCAAGGACGGCTCGCTCAACGACGATCCGGACAAGATGGGCGGCTTCTACACGGCGCTCCAGTACGGCGTCCTGTTCCCGCTCGCTGGGCTCGGCTACCAGCCGGTCCAGACCACGCAGCTGCAGCACGACATCAACGCCGGCGCCGCCGACACCAGCGCGGCCCAGATCCTGCGCTGGTACATGGGCGTGCTGTTCTAGGCGCGGCGCCTCAGTCGTCCCAGCCCACGCGGAAATCGCAGGTCGCGGCGCCGCTCGCCCGGCACGACAGCTCGTCCACGCGAGCGTTGCGGCGCGGACCCATCTCGAGCGAGCCCTGCATCCAGCCGGCGATCGACGCGCAGTGCGCGCGATGGGGCGTCGGGAATTCCACGATCGACAGGAACAACCCGGTCGCTCCCGCCGGGCGGCTGATCAGCCGCCCGCGGTCGTAGTGGTGGCTCCACACGCCGGCGGCGAGCGACATCAACGTCGCGGGACGCACGCGGCCCATGACGATGCGCTTCCACACGCCAATGTCGTAGGAAGCGGCGAAGCGCCCGATCTCGAACGCCAGCGCGTGGTCGCTCTTGCCGAACAGTTTCTCGGCCAGCGTCACCGCCTCGACGAACAGCGCGAAATCGACCCAACCGCCGCGGGGCTCGGCGCGGCTCGACAACAGGTCGCGGAGCGCCGGGGACGCCGCGACGCGATAGCGCTGGCGGCCCTCCACGCCGAACCGCTGCTCGACGAACGCGTCCCGCGCACGCACCGTCCCGGCCTGGACACGCACGCCTGCGCTGTCGGTGGGTAACGTCATTCCCTCCCCTGACGTCCGCGGGTTGATCCGCGGCGCCAGTCGCCACTATAGCCCGGACAGCACATCGCTGCCCGCCCTCGCCCGATGCAATCCCTCTACGACCCGGATGACGCCGCACAGGCCGTCGCCCGCTACGGCGCGCGATACGGCGAGGATCTCGCACTCCGGGTGTACACGTCGCGGCTGCTCGGCCGCGACGGCGCCCTCGTGCTGCACGGCGGCGGCAATACCTCGGTCAAGAGCACAGCAACGGAGATCACCGGCGAAGCGGTGGACGTGCTCTACGTCAAGGGAAGCGGCTGGGATCTCGGCGGCATCGAACCCGCGGGCTTCCCCGCGTGCCGCCTCGCGGCGCTACGACGCATTGCGGCACTGCCCGAGCTGTCCGACGAGGACATGGTCAAGTCGCTGCGCGGGCAGATGCTCGATCCATCGAGCCCGACCCCGTCCGTCGAAGCGCTCCTGCACGCGCTGATGCCGGCGCGCTTCGTCGATCACACCCACGCCGACGCGGTGCTCGGCATCGTCGACCAGCCGGACAGCGAGGCGCGCGCGCACGAGGTGTGGGGTGACGGGCTCGTGTTCGTACCGTACGTGATGCCCGGCTTCGTGCTGGCGCGGCAGATCGCGGGCTTCATCGATCGCCTCGTGTCGGCGCGCGTCATGGTCCTCGACAAGCACGGCATCTTCACCTGGGGCGAGACGGCGCAGGAGAGCTACGAGCGCATGATCGACGCGGTCACCGCCGCCGAGCGCGCGCTCTCGCGCACGGCCGTCGCGCTGCCGGCGCCCGACAAGGCCGAAGCGCGCCGGCTCCGGCAGCGCGAGCTGGCTCCGGTGCTCCGCGGTGCCCTCGCGCGCGCCGCGGACGGACAGCGCTTCATCGTCGAGTGGCGCGACGAGCCGGCTATCCTCGCGCTGCTCGCGCGGGACGACGCGCCGCAGACGGCGCGCATCGGCACGGCCACACCGGATCACGTGATCCGCACCAAGCCGATCCCGCTGTGGCTCGAGAATGCAGGCGATCCGCACTCCATCGCCGCCGCACTTTCGGACTACGCTCGCTGGTACGAAGCCTATTTCGCGCGCTGCTCCACGCTGCGCGACCGCGACGTCACGCGCCTGGATCGGCTGCCGCGGATCGTGCTCGTGCCGGGCGTCGGCGCCCTCGCCGTCGGCAAGACGCTGAAGGACGCTCGCGTCGCCGGCGACATCTACACGCACACCGCCGGCGTGATCCTCGGCGCCGCATCGATGGGCGGCTATCGCCCGGTCGCCGAGCTCGATCTGTTCGACGTCGAGTACTGGAGCCTGGAGCAAGCCAAGCTCGCGCTCGCCAAGGGTGGTGGCGGCGCCCTCGCGCGCCGCATCGCCCTGGTCACCGGCGCGGCCAGCGGCATCGGGCTCGCCACGGCGCGCCGCCTGCTCGAGAGCGGCGCACACGTGCTGCTCGCGGATCGCGACGCCGCAGCGCTCGAAGCCACAACCCGCGAGCTCGCCGGCAAGTTCGGTCCCGCCGTCGCGAGCGGCGTCGCCGACGTCACGCGCCGGGAACAGGTCACCGCGCTCGTCGACCGCACCGTGGACGCGTTCGGGGGTCTCGATCTGGTCGTGTCCAACGCCGGCACCGCGCCGAGCGGCCTGCTCCACGAAGCCGACGGCGAAGCCGCGCTGCTGCGCTCGATCGAGATCAACCTGCTGTCGCACCAGTACCTCGCCCGCGCCGCCTCGCGCGTGATGCTCGACCAAGGCGTCGGCGGCTGCCTGCTCTTCAACGCCTCCAAGAGCGCGTTCAACCAGGGCCCGGAGTTCGGTCCGTACGCGATCCCGAAGGCCGGCGTGGTCGCGCTGATGAAACAGTACGCCGTCGATCTGGGCAAGCACGGCATCCGCGCGAACGCCGTCAACGCCGACCGCATCCGCACCGGCCTGTTCGGCGGCGGCGTGCTCGAGGCCCGCGCGAAGGCCCGCGGCGTCGCCCCCGACGAATACTTCCGCCAGAACCTGCTCCATCGCGAGACCACCGGCGCGGACGTCGCCGACGCGTTCCTGTACCTGGCGACCGCCGAGGCCACGACCGGCGCCATCCTGACCGTGGACGGCGGCAACCCCGCGGCCTTTCCCCGCTGACGCTTCCCGGCGAAATGCCGGTCCGGCGCGGAACCCCGATGCTCGCCACGCGCACCACGGGCACACACGGGCACGCGACGCGGCGCGATGCCGCTCCATGGGGATGGCACAGGAAGGGCGGAAGGGCGGAAGATCGGGGATAGGACGGACGCTGTGATCGGTGCGCTGATCGAGGTGCGACGCGATCTTTCACGCCTGCCCGTTGGCCTGCTCGTCGACTTCAACGTCACCGCCCTGCGAAATGGCTTGCGACGGCTCACGCCTGGATACCCAGGTCCTGGAGACCTTCCGCTCTTCCGCCGGGTGTGGTTCTGTTCCTGCGCACGGCAACGCCTCTCGCCATGGGCTACCGGAAGCAGGCCGGCGCCCGGCCTCGCCGGGTAGTTCTGTCGGGTCTTTTCGGCGGATCGCGATCGTGTCCGCCAAGACCCCGATGTCGTGGCAGCCGCCGGGGCCCCATCCCCGGCGGGCCGACGGCAGGTCGCAGGACCGGACCGCGCCACGCACAAGTGGATTCCGCGCCGGACCGACAAGCTCGAAACCTGCAACGCGAGGTCCGGCGAACCCCAGGCCCAGGCCCGGCCGCGCTCAGAAGCGGGCGGTGACGTCGAGACGCGCGCCCTCGAAGGGCGGGAAGATGCGACACACGCCGGACACGCAGCGGAGCGAGCCACGTCGTTGGCCGACGAACAGCGAAGCGCTCGAGTCGCTGCTGATGTTGTAGCGGAGCTGGCCGTTGAAGTACGTGTCGGGGACGCTCGGGCGCGTGTCGTACTCGACGCCGGCTGCGATGACCCAGTGCGGGGACCACTGGAAGCCGGTCAGGTGCTCGCCCTCGAACCACGGGTCGCTCGCTTCGAGCGGATTGAAACGGTAGCGGTGCCAGCCCTGCAGCTGGATCGAGAACGGGCCGCTGATCCACTCGATGATGTCGTAGCGACCGTACTCCTCGCGGTAGAACACGTTCGTCGGGCCGGCGTTGGTGCCGCGCGTCACGTCGCTGCGATCGTCGCGGACGCCGATCACGACGTTCGCGCGGGACTTGTGGTGATGCGCTGTCTTCTCGATGCCGATGGCGACGTCCCAGACCTGGTTCCGGTGCTCGCTAGTGGTCTCGCAGCCGCTGAAGCCCGAGAACTCCGCCCAGGAGTTGTAGCGCCCTACCCAGGCGTACACGCTGTCGTTGTCGCTGACGGCGACGTCGGTCTTCACGCGTCCGCCGGTGACGCAGGTGTTGAAGTTGTTGAATTCCGTGTCCGTCCAGATCGACTCGGTGGTCGGCGGCGCGTTGTACTGGACCAGACGGAACTCGCCCGCCTGGGTGTCGTCGATGTTCGCGCCCATGGGGTAGAAGCTGCGGTAGTGCTTGCCCTCGAAGAGCACCGTGACCGGCTTCTCGATCACGCTGAGGCTGGCGTAGACCGCGGAGCCCGGATCGGGGCGGGTGTCGGTCCGGGAGACGGGCAGCCGCTGCTGTTGCGCGACCTCCACGTATGCCGCACCGTGACCGCCCAGGTCGGGAAAATTGATCGATTGGCTGAGGGTGCGCACGTCACCGCGGGCGACCTGGCCGCTCTCCGGGTTGTCGCGTACGAGGAACGCGCCACGCGTGCCCAGCATGATCGTGCGCGTGCCGGCTTCGAGCTGATAGGCGGCGAGGCGATCGGTGAAATACGTGATCTTCGAGCCGTCGCGCGGCTGGGGCATGCCGGCCTCGGCGACGGGGATCAGTGCGTCCGATGCGCCAGCGGGAAACACCGTGAGCACGCGGCCGCTGGCCTCGTCGATGCGCAATGGATTCATCGCGCCGCCGAGGGCGGTGATGTCGAGCTTGAGATCGTCCTTGCGGACGTGCCCCGTCAGGCGACCGCCGCGAACCGTGGTGTCGCTCGACAGCTCGTCGTATTTCCGCACGCTGAGCACGAGCCCGCGGCCGAACTGCGCGTACACGTCGCCCACCGTCGCGTCGACGTCGGGCGTCGAGTACGTGATGTAGTATTTCGCGGGGTAGAGGATGCTCTGGAAACGCGTGTCGAGCTGCGTCGCCGCGTTGCGGCGCTGCTGCGCCAGGTACACGTCCGGCGGATCGGGGATCTCGCCGACCAGCGGCACGCGATTGTCGAGCATGCGCTGCGCGATCTGGTCGGCGCTCTGGTGCGTGTAGAACCACGCCGCGTCCAGCCGCAGCCCGACCTGCCATTTCCCCCAGCTCGCCTGCAGGTTGAGGCGATTGTAGAACATGCCCCACTTGTCGTCGGCGGCGGTCTCCGCCTTGCCGACGCGCAGGTTCCGGTTGTCGAAGTTGTAGAGGACGCTGCCCGCCTCGGTGATGTCCACGTGCACGGCCTCGTCGCCGATCTGCCCCGGCTCGAGCGCGCTCGCGCTCGACGCGGCGCACAGCACCGCCAGGGACAAGGACACGGCAGCGAAGGCGCGCTTCACGGCTACTTCTTGGCGACCGCCGCCGCGACGTCGTCGTCCAGCTTGGAGCTGTCGCCGGTGGTGTAGCCTTCTTTCTTGAACACCACCGTGCCATCGCGGCCGATCAGCACGCTGTACGGCGCGCTGGTCTTCGGATTGTAGAGCGCGACCACGCGCGTCTCCTGATCGAGCAGGATCGGGAACGTCACGCCGAGCTTCGCGACCTCGGTCTTGACCTGCGCCACCGAGTCCGGACCGTCGATGGACACGCCGAGCACGACCAGACCCTGGTCCTTGTACTTCTTGTACAGCGCGTCCAGATGCGGCATCGATGCCAGGCACGGGTCGCAGTACGTCGCCCAGAAGTCGATCAAGACGACCTTCTTGCCGAGGTAGTCCCCGAGCCGGATGGTGCGACCGTCCACCGTGTCGAGCTGGAAGTCCGGGGGGCGCGTGCCCTGTGCGGAACTGGCGCCGCCGCCCTGCGCGGAGCCGGCGCCGCAACCGACGCTGGCCGTGCCCAGCACCAGCGCGACGAGCACGCTGCAAGCTGTTCGTGTCATGGTGCCCCGTCATTATCGAACGCGCGCTGGAACGCAAGAGCGAGCACCGGTGCGCTACAAAACGAGCGCGCCGCCGGGCTCGGAGGCCTCGGCGGCGCGGTTCGATCGATGTGCGTGCGGCTACTGCTGCTACTGGGCGGCGAGCAGCGAGTCGAGCTGATCCCACATGTCCGTGCTCGACGGATCGTAGCCCAGCACCTTGCCCTTGATCTGCATCGTCTTGGCGTCGACGATCAGGTTCAGCGGCGTCGCGTCCGCGTTGAAGTACTCGCCCATCTTGAAGCCGGGATCGAGCACGAACGGGAACGCGACCTGGTAGGTCTGGGTCCACCACGTCATGTCCGCCGGCTGCGCGGCCTTGTAGTTGTCGTCCTCGAACAGCACGCCGATGAACTCGACGCCCTTCGCCTTGTACGTCTCGTACTTGCTGCTGGCGCGGAAGTTCGAGTACTCGCCCTTGCACACCACGCACCAGCGCGCCGAGACGTTGATCATCAGCAGCTTCGCGGGCTTGGTGCCGTCCGGGTTGTAGAAGTCCGAGAAGTTCAGCGTCTTGAACTGCGTCGGGTCGTAGTTCGCAGCCTGCGGGTTGTCCCAGCCGAGGAACTGGAGGTTGCGCACGGTGCTGCCGATGTCGGCGCCGTACGGGCCCGCGGGGTACGGCGCGTTCGAGCTCGTCCCGCCACTGCCGCCCGATCCGCTGGTCGCACCGGCGGCGCCGTTGTCGAACCCCTTCTGGTCCGGCGAGCTGCCGCCGCACGCGACGATGCTCAAGAGAGACGCGACACACACACCGGAAAGGACAAGCTTCTGCATCTTCCACTCCCGTCGAAGAACCGACTTGAAACGCAGCTTAACGTGGTCCGCCGGGCAGTCAAGCACGGGACACTTCCCAAACCGCCGGGCCCGCGGTAGTACGCCGCGGGAACCCGGGTGGTTTCACGACCGACGTTACAGTCTCTTCAACGGAATGCGCTGCGACTGCACGGCACCGGCGCACGCACACTTTCGAGGGTTTCGAGATGACCGCACGCAATACGTCGAATTCTGGCCGATCACTGCTGCGCTGGACGCTGGCGCTGCTGCTCTGCGTGCCGGTGATTGGAGCGGCCGCATGCTCGAGCGACAAGCCCTGCGAGGGCGTGACGATCGAGGGTCAGTGCCAGCAGAAGTGCGTCGAAAGCAAGTGCCCCGCCGGCGACCGGTGCGTCATCGACAACGACCTGAACAACGCCTGCGCCGCGCCTTGCCAAACGCAAGGCGACTGCCCCGTGGGCAAGAACTGCGTGACCTGGGGCTTTACCAGCGACAACTCGCAAGCGCAGGTCTGCGCGCGCCTTCCGTACACCCGCGGCGGCCGCACCGGCCAGCACGAGGACTGCGCTTCGTCGAGCGAGTGCGACACGATGCGAGGCTTCGCCTGCATCGGCGGAAAATGCGAGGTCAAGTGCTCGAGCTCGCGCGACTGCGGCTCGCTCGGCGTGTGCAACCCCGACGGGACGGACGACCAGGGCAACAAGGCCGGGTTCTGCGCGCCCGACGACAAGCCGCGCGCTCCGGGACAGTTCGGCACCGCCTGCCCGAACGGCGACGAGTGCGACAAGACCAGCAACTTCGGTTGCCTCGGCGCCGGCCCGGGCGATCTGGACGCCTACTGCACGCTCCGCGATTGCGGCGGCGACAGCGACTGCCCCCAGGACTTCCGCTGCTCGCTCGAGCGCACCGCGGTCGTGCCGTGCCAGGACGCCTGCGGCATCACCGGTGATGCGACCCAGGCCGACTGCGCGCAAGCGAGCGACGTGGGCGCCGGCAAGAAGTTCGAGTGCGGCCCGCTGTCGTTGCTCCGCCACATCTGCACGAAGCGAAGCTTCTGCGACGAGTGCCAGACCGACGTCGACTGCGCGTCCGCGCCTGGACAGATCTGCGCCAAGGACAGCAACGGCAACAAGTACTGCACCGTCACGTGCGATCCGAAGACGGACTCCTGCCCCTGGGGCAGCGCCGCCACCTGCGATGTGTGGGACAAGGATCTCGGCATCCCGACCTGCGCGCACCGCTTCGGCAGCTGCAAGGGCACGGGCAAGAGCTGCGAGCCGTGCCGTGACGACGCCGACTGCCCCGGCGGCCTGTGCCTCACCGCGCAGTTCAGCGGCGAGCACTACTGCGTGGACATGGCGGTCACGTGCGACTGCACGGGCTTCCCCGTCACGCAGAACGCCGTGTGCGACGGCGGTGGCTGTCCGCAGTCGCCCGGCGGCGTCACGCTGAGCTGCTACGGCGGCTCCGCCGAGGCGACGTCGGCCCTGTACAAGAAGTGCGTGGGCGGCAACACCCAGTCCTCGCCGCTCGCCACCCCGCAGACCGGCTGCTGGCCGAACTGAGCAACGCCACAACGCCCGGATCGGCTCTCCGGTCTTGCCGGTCCGGCGCGGAACCGCGCGGCGCGCGTCGCCGCCACTCGCGCCCCGCGTCGCCGCCACTCGCGCCCCGCGTCGCCGCCACTCGCGCCCCGCGTCGCCGCCACCGCCGCTCGCGCGTCGCCGCCCCTCGCGCCGCCCCTCGCGCGGCCACTCGTCGCCCGTCGGCGCCACTCGCGCGGCCACTCGTCGCCCGTCGGCGCTACTCGCGCCGCCACTCGCGCCGCCGCGTCGCCGCCACCCGTCGCCGCCACCCGTCGCCGCCACCGTCGCCGCCGTCGCCGCCATCCGTCGCCGCCACTCGCGCCACTCGCGCCGCCCATCGTGACCGCGACGCACCGTGACGCCTCCCGCCGACGCGTCGCTCCTCCCGCGCGGCGGACGCGACCTCGTGGCCGCGACGCGGTCCGGACGCCTTCTCGTGGCCGCGGCGCCGGTCACGAAACCGGGCTCGCTTGGAGCGACGGCCAGCTCGTGGGCGCCGCGTGGTCACCAAACCGGGCTCGCTCGGAGCGGACGCCATCTCGTGACCGCGGCCAGCTCGCTGCCCGGATCCGCTCTAAGCGAACGGTGGATGCCCGGATCCGCTCGAAGCGAGCGGCGGGAGCCGCCTCGGCTGCCGCATCTGCTCGAAGCGAGCCGTCCGCGGCAGCTGGCTGCGGGGCGCCGACGGTTCGCGGCGGCCCGGAGTGATCGCGACGCCCACGCGCTGCTGCGTTGCGACCCGCGGTGCGTCGCGCGGCTGCGGCGCTGGGCGAGGGACGAGGGACGCGCCGGCGGAGCGCGCGCTGCCTCGCGCCGGACCGGCAACAAAACCAGAAGCCCCCCGACGCGGGCGCGCCGGAGGGCTTCGTGGATCGCGCAAGCGCGATTTCGTGTCGGTCAGGTCAGCCGGCGCTGCCCTCGCCCTTCACGCTCGCGCTGGCGTTGACCGAGACGTTGATCGACGCCTGGGCCTGCGCCGCAACCTGGAGCGAGGCGACCATGCAGGTCGCGGCCGCGCCACCGGCGGTGACGGTGCCATTGATCGCCGCGCCGACCTTGGTGGCCAGATCGACGATCGGGCCCTTGAGCGCGAGGGTCTCGTTGATCGCCGCGCCGATGTCGTCGGCGTGGGCGGTGAGCGCCGCGTAGAGGTCGGCGTCACCGACGACGACGACGTTCGCGTGGCCGCCGCAGGTCACCTTCGCGGAGGCCTGGCCGTCGCACGACGCCTTGCAGTTGGCGTCCACGTTGCAGTTCAGCGTGCCGTCGCAGTGCGGCTTCGTGTACGCGACCGAGCAGCCGCCGCTGCACTGGCCGCTGCAGCTCGCGCTGGTGTCGGCCTTGCAGCTGCCTTCGCACTTGCCGCTGCAGGTCGCGCCCGCCTCGGCCGTGCACTTGCCGGTGCACTTGCCGGTGCACTTGCCGCCGCTGAAGTTGCCGGTGCAGGCGGCCGAGCAGCTGCCGGAAGCCGCGCCGCCGGTGCAGGTGCCCTCGCACTTGCCGGTGCAGTTACCCGCCGAGCCACCCGCGGTGGTCGCCGTGCCGTCACAGGTACCGTCGCAGGTGCCCTGGCAGGTGCCGCTGAAGGTGGCGGAACAGCCGGCGTCGCAGGTGCCGCTCCAGGTCGGCGCGTCGCAGCTGCCCTCGCAGGTGCCGGAGCAGTCCACCGCCGCGGTGGCGGTGCAGGTGCCCGAGCAGCTGCCGCTGCAGTCGATCGACGGGCCCTGGCAGGACCCCGTGCACGTCGCCGAGCATTCGCCGGAGATCTTGCCCGGATCGCAGGACGCTTCGATGTCGCACTTGGCCTGGGCGGCGCAGGAGCCCTGGCAGCTCGCTGCGACGCTCGCGTCGGCCTGGCAGGAGTAGGCAACGTCGAGGGTCACCGTGACGCCCTTGGCGAGAGCTGCCGCGACACGCGCGTTCAGCACGCCGCAGGCGCCCGCCGCATCGGTCTTGGTCGCGTCCTCCCCGAGGTCGGTGTTGATGGCGTTGCAGACGGTGGCCCACTTGCCCTCGAGCGCCACCGCGGCGTCCTTGAGGGAACCGGCCGCGTCTGCGAACGTCTTGACCGTCAGGTCCGCGCTGGCCGTGACGTCGAGGCCGTCGCAGCCCTTGGCGGCGGCGGCAAGATCCTTCGCGCTACATCCCCCGCCCGCGAAAGGCAGCGCCAGTGCCGCGACGAGCGCGGGTCCAGCCAAGAAGCGAAATCCATTGGTCTTCATCTCAAGCTCTCCTTGTTCCACGTCCCAGGGGAGGCTCTCGGGCCCCGCCAAGTTCGTTGGACGGGCTGCACCCTCGGGTCATGCAAGGATAGAGCGGGAAGCCCATGCAAAGAAACCCCCTGGATTCATCAATGATCACCGTTGGTTGGACACCGCAGGCGGGTTCTGCACGCTCGCCGCGCCGCACTTTGCAGCCAGGACTAAAGGCCGGGACGGGCGCGGCCGTTCACCTGGGACACACCATGAACGCCGCCGTCCAGTCCACTCCGCAGCCGTTCCGCACCGTCGACGGCAAGTACGCGCTGCACCGGGAGCTCGGCTCCGGTGGCGCCGGCACCGTCTACGAGGCCGAGCACCTCATCGTCGGCAAGCGTGTCGCGATCAAGCTGATGCACGCCGAGCTGGCGCAGGACGCGGGCCTGCAGGCGCGCTTCGTCGCCGAGGCCCGCGCCGCCGCACGCATCGCACACGCGAACGTCGTCGACATCTTCGATCTGGGCGTGAGCCGCGACGGCACGCCGTACATGGTGATGGAGCTGCTCGACGGCGAGACCTTGATGGAGGTCGTCGAGCGCCGCGGCGCGATGGCCCCGGCGTATGCGTGCGAGCTGCTGCTGCAGGTCCTCGCGGGCCTGGCGGCGGCGCACGCCCAGGGCATCGTCCACCGCGATCTCAAGCCGGCGAACATCATCGTCACGCATCCGCGCCCCGACCGTCCGCTGGTGAAGGTGCTCGATTTCGGCATCGCCAAGGGCGTCATCGACGCCGCGGGCGAGGAGGGCATGGTGTTCGGGACGCCGATGTACATGGCGCCGGAGCAGGCCATGGCGCGCCCCGTGGACGCGCGCGCCGACATCTACTCCGCCGGCGCGATCCTCTACGAGCTGCTCGGCGGCGCATCGCCTTTCGTCGGCGAGACGCCGGAGGAGGTGATGCGCGAGGCGCTGCTCGGACGTGGCCGTCCGCTCGCGGAGGTCGCCCCGGACATCCCGCCGCGCCTGGTCGCGGTGGTGGAGGCGGCGATGGCGCTCGACCCCGACGCACGGCCGCAGAACGTGTCGGAGCTCGCCGCGCGCCTCTTGCCATTCGTGGCCGACGGCGTGGGCTTGTCGATGAACGCCGCGGCGGGCGTCTCCGCGCCGCCGATCCCGCTGGTGGCCGCGACGCGCACCAGCGCGCAGAAGTACCCGTCCCTGGACTTCGTGCGGCGCGACCTCGGTTGCGCCGTGCCGTACGACGTCGTGGTCGACGAGCTGACGATTCCGCGCGCGCCGACGACACCGCGAATCGAGGCCGTCCCCGAACCGAGCGCTGCACGGCTGCCGCAGGAACCCGAGCAGGTCGCCGCCCGACACGCCCCGACGGAACTCACGCGACGTCGCGCGGCCGGCATGGGCGCGCGGGCAGTCGTGCTCGCCACGATGGTCGGGTTCAGCGTCGGGATGCTCGCCGCCTGGGCTGCCGGCCTGCTGTGATCGTTGACAGGACCGCAGCCCGGTCCTAGTGGAGCGGGCGAGATGGCGACCGACGACAAGCCCAGCGACGCGGCAGCCCGCACCGGCCGCGCCGTGGGCCCCGACGATCCGGTGCCCGACGTCCAGAACGTCGTGCTCGTGATGAGCGGCAAGGGCGGCGTGGGCAAGAGCACCGTCGCCGCGAACCTGGCGCTCGCGCTGTCGCGCATGGGCCTGCGCGTCGGCCTGCTCGACGCCGACATCTACGGACCTAGCGTGCCGACCATGCTGGGGATCACCGGCCAGCCCATGAGCAACGGCGACAAGATCGTCCCGCTCACGCGCTTCGGGCTCAAGCTGATGAGCATCGGCTTCCTGCTCGAGGACGCGAAGACCGCCGTGGTCTGGCGCGGGCCGATGCTGCACGGCGCGCTGCTGCAGTTCCTGAAAGACGTGGACTGGGGCTCCCTCGACTACCTGCTGCTCGACCTGCCTCCGGGCACCGGGGACGTCGCGCTGACGCTCGCACAGCGCGTGCAGACGACCGGCGCCGTGATCGTCACGACGCCCCAGGAGGTCGCGCTGCAGGACGTCTACAAGTCCGTGTCGATGGCCCAGAAGGTCGGCATCCCCGTGCTGGGCGTGGTGGAGAACCAGAGCTACTTCGTGTGCGACGGCTGCGAGAAGCGTCACGAGCTGTTCGGCAGCGGGGGCGGCGCCAAGGTGGCGGAGTTCGCGGAGGCCCCGCTGATCGGGCAGCTCCCGCTCGACACCAGCGTCCGGGAGTGGGGCGACGCCGGCACGCCGGTGGTCCAGGCCGCGCCCGGTTCGCCCATCGCGCGCGCCTTCGTGGAAGTGGCGGAGCGCCTGGTCGAACAGTGCGACCGCGCGAACGCAGCCCAGGGCGGGCTCGAAATCGATCGCAGCGGCGGCGTGAATCGCCATCTTCCGATCACGCGCTAGAGTCGAGCAATCCCACAGCGCGCGTACCGGCTTCGATTGGCAGCCGGAACCGGGCGCGATATACGCGAGCGACCACCCGCCACCCAGGTCACATGGCCCCCGACGACACGAATCCCGCCGAAGACACCTCGAACCCGGCGCCTATTGGCGAGACGGCGGCGGACGCGAACGCGCCGCCGGCCGCGCCGGACCGACAACCCGAGGCGGCTCCCGAAGCCCCCGCGCCCGCCGCGGCGGTCGAGAGCAGCGGCGAAGGCGACCGCGCGCCGGCCGAAGCCGCGCCGGCCGAAGCCGCGCCGGCCGAGGGTGACCTCACGATCGCGGACGCCCCGGGCGAGGAGCCTGCCGGCGGAGAAGCCGGCGCGGAGGGCCAGGACGCGGGCGGCGAGAAGCCGAAGAAGAAGCGCCGCCGCAAGAAGAAGAAGCCGGCGCACGCCGACGGCGAGGCCCACGGCCGCCCGGCGAGGCCCGCCACCGACCGCGTGCCGTTCCACGTCGGGGAAGAGGTGTTCGGCAAGGTCACGGCCGTGCTCGACGACGCGATCATGATCGACCTGTCGGGCAAGGCCCTGGCGATCTTCGACCGCGAGGAGATGGAGCCCGACGACCTCGTGCCGTCGGTCGGCGATCGCTTCGTGGCGGCGGTGCACAACGACGGCGCGCGCGGCGGCCTGGTGGTGCTGACGCGCAAGCCGCTCCGCGAGGAAGAGGCCAAGCCGGGCATCGAGCAGGCGTCCAAGGACGGGACCCTGATCAAGGGCCTGATCACCGGCGTCATCAAGGGCGGGGTTGAGGTCGAGATCGGCGGTCTGCGCGCATTCGCGCCGGCGTCGGGCATGGATCTTCATCCGTCCAACGCGAACTTCGCCGCGCTGCTCGGCACGCGCATGGACTTCAAGGTCGCCCAGTTCACGCCGAACGGCCGGGACGTGGTGGTCACGCGCCGGCCGATGCTCGAGGCCGAGGCGCACGAGCGCCGCAAGCACGCCCTCGGCCTGCTCACCGAGGGCCAGGTGATGAAGGGCCTGGTACGCACGGTGGTCGAGTGGGGCGTGTTCGTCGCCTTGCCCGAGGCCGAGAACCTCGAGGGTCTGGTCCACGTCTCGGAGGCCAGCCACGACCCGCGCGCGCGACTGGTCGAGCTGTTCAAGCCCGGCGAGACGATCGAGGTGCAGATCACCAAGATCGACGACAAGGGCAAGATCTGGCTCAGCCGCAAGGCGCTCGTGGAAGATCCCTGGGCGCAGGCCAAGCTGAAGTACGCCGCGGGCAGCCCGCACAAGGGCAAGGTCACGCGGCTCGAGAGCTTCGGTGCGTTCGTCGAGCTCGAGCCTGGTCTCGACGGGCTCCTGCACATCTCCGACCTGTCGCTGACCCGCATCGAGCACGCGAGCGAGAAGCTCACCCTGGGTCAGGAGATCGACGTCGTCGTCCACCACTTCGACGCGAAGACGAAGAAGCTCGGGCTGCACCCGGCGCTGCCGCCGGAGTACGCCGACGAGCCGCACCAGAAGGTCGTCCGCGGCGCGACGGTCAAGGTCGAGGTGCTCAAGGCCGAAGGCAGCGCGGGCCTGATCGTGCGTTTGCTCGGCGTCACCGGCAAGAGCGCCCGCGGCTTCATCCCGTCGGGCCAGACGGGTACGCAGCGCGGTACGGATCTGCGCAAGCACTTCAAGCAGGGCTCGCGCTTCGACGCCAAGATCATCGACGTCGATCCGCGCCGCGGCGAAGCGAAGCTCAGCATCCGCGCGCTCGCGGAGGACGAGGAGCGCTCGGCGCACCGCGAGTACCGCAAGGCGCTCCAGCGCGAGGGCGGCTTCGGCACGCTCGGCGACCTGCTGAGCAAGAAGCTCGGGCTCGACACGAGCAAGTAGCGCTACGGCGTGCGCGCCGGGCGCTGCATCGTCCAGAAGCGCAGCCCGCCGAACTCGCGCCGCGTCTCGTCGCGCGAGATCTCGTAGCCGTGATGCTGGTAGAGCCTCACGCTGCTCTCCTTGTCGGTCTCGAGATAACAGGCGACGCCGTCCCCGTCCGCCGCGGCCGACAACCGCCGGAGCAGCGCGCCTCCGATGCCACGTCCCTGCATCTCCGGATCCACGCCAAGCACCTGCAGGTAGTGATGCGGCTCGTGCAGGTGGAGGTGCCGCATGTACGCGTCCGCCAGAAGATAGCGGATGCTCGCGCGCGGGCCGGCGGTGAGCGGGCCGTAGGCGAGCCACACGATCGCCCGCAGCGGCGGCGGGAAGCGACCGGGGGCGAACGACAGCGACACGCCGGCGACGCCGACGTCCGCGTCCACCGCCGTCACCGTCCCGAAGCGGAGCGCCGCCTCCACGCAGCCGCGGAACACGCGCTTGAGCGAGCGGAGTCGCTGCGCAGCGTCCTGCCCGGGCAGGAACGCCAGCGTCGAAGGATTGTCGCGGAACGCGCGCGCCAGCACGGCTGCCGCGGGCTTGGCGTCGGCAGCAGCGAGGTGCCGGGGGGTCATCCTTCCTCGACGCTGACGACGGCGTCGAGATTCACGATCAAGTGGGAGTCGTCGCAGTCCACGTGCACGAAGCGCGACGGCTCGTTCAACAGGTCGAGCGTGCGCGTGTGACCGACGGGCGCGGCGACGTGCGCCGTGCCCTCGAGCGCCTTGCCGTCATCCAGCCGCAGCACGACCTCGCGCGGGCTGCTGAAGTCGGCGAGCCGCTCCGGATCTCCGGGCAGGTCCTCGATCGCGAGCTTGACGACGCGCACCAGGTTCTTGTTGAGCAGCATCGGCTGCTCCGAGCCGTCCGCGAAGAACGGCACGAAGCGCGACGGCTCGTTCAACAGGTCCGCGACCGTCTCGCGACCGGCATGATGCTCCGAGCGGGGAGCGCACAGGAAGCCGCCGCTGAGTCGGGTGCCGCCCTGGAGCTCGACCGAGGCCTCGATGCGCTGCTTCACGATCCGGAATTCGTCGTCCATCGTCCTGACCTCAGGTTCCCGCCGTGCCCAGCTCGCGCGCCACGTGTGGCAATCGAGCGAAGCTCTCCTTGTCGAGCGCCCTGTCGAGCGCGTCGCGCGGCGTGACCGTCCCGGCCTGCACGAGCCGGTCGAGCGTCGCGTCCATGCTCTGCATGCCTTCACGCGCGCCGGCCTGGATCAAGCTCGAGATCATCGCGGTCTTCGCCTCGCGGATGGTCGAGGCGATCGCGGTGTTGCCGACGAGAATCTCGTGGACGGCGATGCGACCGCTGCCGTCGGCGCGCTTGAGCAGCTGCTGGGCGACGATCCCCGCCAGCGAGTCGCTCAGCATGCCGCGGATCTGCGGCTGCTGGGCGGCGGGGAACGCGTTGACGAAGCGGTCGATGGTCGCCGCCGCGGAGTTCGTGTGCACGGTGGCGAAGATCAGGATGCCGAAGCTGGCGAGCTGGAGCGCCAGGCGCATGGTCTCGGGGCCGCGGAGCTCGCCCACGAGGATCACGTCCGCGTTCTCGCGCCCGGCGCTGCGGATGGCGTCGGCGAAGCTCGGCGAATCCACGCCGACCTCGCGATGGGTGATCTGGCAACGGATCGGCTCGTGGACGAACTCCACCGGATCCTCGATGGTCAGGATGTGGCCGAACCGCGTGGAGTTGATGTGCGAGATCATCGCCGCGAGCGTCGTGCTCTTGCCGCTGCCGGTCGGCCCGGTCACGAGCACCAGACCGGCGCGCCGCTCCGCGAGCGCGATGATCGACTGCGGCAGACCCAGGACCTCCGCCGTCAGCACCTTGCTCGGAATGGTGCGGAACACCGCTCCGGGGCCGGTGGTCTTCTCCAGGTAGTTCGCGCGGAAGCGCGCCTTGTCCCCGTACGCGTAGGCGAAGTCCAGATCGTGGCGCTCCTCGAACAGGGCACGACGCTTGTCGTCGAGCAGCTCGTCGAGCAGGCGCGAGACGTCCTCGCGCGTGAGCGGTTGGCGCGAGAGCGCGACGAGATCGCCCTTGCTGCGGATCGTCGGCGGGTAACCCACCGACAGGTGGAGGTCCGAGCCGCCGCGAGACAACAGCTCGTCGAACAGGCGATCGATGGCCGGCATCAGCCGTTCCTCCGTCCGAAGAAGCCGCGTTCCTTGGCGACAGGCGCCGGTTCGGGCGGGCGCGCCGGCGCGGCCGGCGCGTCGACGAGACGTGGGTCGTCGGCGTAGGCGATGGCGACCTCCCGCGTGACAAGTCCGCGGCGCACGAGATCAGCGAGCGAGTCGTCGATGCGGATCATGCCGTAGGCGCGACCACGCTGCAGCAGGCTCGGCAGCTGGAACAGCTTGTTGTCGCGGATCAAGGACCACAGCGGGATGCCGCCGGTGATGAGCTCGGCCGCCGCGACCATGCCGCGTGCCGTCGGCCGCCGGCAGCAGCCGCTGGCTGATGACGAGCTTGAGCGCGCCGGCGAGGGTGGCGCGGACCTGGGCTGATCGTCGGGCGGGAACATGTCGATCATCCGGTCGATGGTGCGGGCGCCCGACGGCGTGCTCATCGTCGCGATCACGAGGTGTCCCGTCTCGGCGGCGCTGAGCGCCATCTCCACCGTGTCGCGGTCGCGCAGCTCGCCGATGGCGATCACGTCGGGATCCTCGCGCAAGCGCGGCCTTGAGCGCGGTGTGGAACGACTCGGTGTGCAGGCCGACCTCGCGCTGGCTCACGATCGCGCGCTTGACCGGGTGCAGCACCTCCACCGGTTCCTCCACGGTGATGATGTGGATCGCCTTCGCCTCGTTGAAGATGTCGACGAGCGACGCCATGGTCGTGGTCTTGCCGTGGCCGCTCGGGCCCGGCCACGACGACGAGCCCCTGGTGGTACATGCGCCACGCGCCCGAGCTCCTCGGGCAGGCCCAGCTCGGCGAGCTTGGGCGGCGTGGCTGCGACCAGACGGAAGCAGCCCTTGAGCCCGCGTGCGCTGGCGGCAGACGTTGACGCGCAGGCGTCCGGCCCCGGCGAGATCGATGCCCAGATCGGCGTAGCCGCGCTCATCGAGCTCCGGCGCGCCGGCGCTCGTCGAGCAGCGGCTCGAGCATCGTGCGCACAGCAGCGTCGGGAATCGGGCCGCCCTGCGGCGCGCATCACGCTGGCCACGCGCACGTGCGCCGGTTGGTCCGACATCACGTGCACGTCGCTGGCGCCGTCCTGCCGCGCCGCCGACAGCAGCTCGGCGAGCCCGCCGCCGCCCGTGACGCCGCGGCGAGCGACGACCGACCGGCGGCGCGTGGGCGGCCTGGACCTCGATCCGTTCGGGCTCGGGCGCGCTGTCGAGCTGCGATCTCGATGGCGTCGCCGCCGTGATGCGCGATCGCGCCGCTGACGCCGGGGGGCGCGTACTCGGCGCGCTTGGTCGTGTCCACGACGGGGCGCACGCGCGACGGGCCGCGCGCGATGCGCACCTGCAGCCGGTCCCCGGAGCGCGCGAACTTCGCCGCATAGCCGACGCCGTCGATGTCGACGCTCACCGTGTCGCCGCGGGTGTCGCCGGACGGCAGGTGAGGCTTCGAACGGCGAGCCCGCGAGCAACGCCTCCACGGCGCCGACGGCGAGCGGGTTGCGGCGACAGCGCCCTGAGCTCCTCCCCCAGGCGCACCGCCGGTGCGGCGTTCGTCTGCAGTACGATCTCGCGGACGTCCGGACGCTTCAGGTAGGCCAGAATCTGGAGCAGGTTCGACACGATCCAATAGGCTAGACCGCCGGCGCATCCCCCGCCAATCGGAAAACGCCGGGGCGGCGCGTCAGCTCACGCGGCGCGACTCAGCCTTGCCAGTAGCGCTCGCGTAATCGACGCTTGAGGACCTTGCCCGACGGATTTCGCGGCAGCGCCGCGACGAAGTCCACCGAGGCGGGCGTCTTGAAGTGCGCGAGCCGCTCCCGGCAGAACGCGACGATGTCCGCCTCCGTCGTGCTCGCGCCGGGCCGGCACACAACCAGGGCCTTCACCGCTTCTCCCCAGCGCGGACTGGGCACGCCGATCACCGCGGCCTCGAGCACCGCCGGGTGTGTGTACAGCACCTCCTCGATCTCGCGCGGATACACGTTCTCGCCGCCGGTGATGATCATGTCCTTCTTGCGATCCACGATGTAGATGTAGCCGTCCTCGTCCTGGTAGCCGAGGTCGCCGGTGTGGAACCAACCGCCGCGCAGCGCCCGCTCCGTCTCCTCCGGCAAGCGCCAGTAGCCCTTCATGATGTTGCGTCCGCGCGCGACAATCTCCCCGACCACGCCGGCCGCGCACTCCTCGTCGGCGTCGTCGAAGATCCGCACCTCCACGCCGTACGCCGGGCGGCCGCAGCTCGCGATGCGCTTCGCCTTCGGGCCGGTGAGCACGTGGTCCTCCACCGGCAGGACGCACAGGATCGGGCTCGTCTCGGTGAGGCCGTAGCCCTGCGACAGCTTGCACGGGAGTCGATCGAGCGCCGCACGCAGCCGGTCCGCGGGGATCGCCGCGCCGCCGTACACGATGAGACGGAGGCTCGACAGGTCGAACTCGTCGAGCCCCGGCGTCTCGAGCAGGAAGTTGATCATCGCCGGAACCAGGAACGTCACGCTGACGCGTTCCGTCTCGATCGTCGCGAGCACGCGCTCCGGATCGAACTCGCGGAGCACGACGTTGCCGCCACAGGCGTACACCATGCCGTAGTAGAGCTCGAGATCCGCGCAGTGGTAGAGCGGGCACACGTGCAGGTAGGTGTCGGTCGCCGCGTAGTCGCGCTCGTAGAGCGCGGTCAGCGTGTTGGCGATCATGTTGTCGTGGGTAAGCATCGCGCCCTTGGGCCGCCCCGTGGTCCCGCTGGTGTACATCTGCAGGAATTCGTCGTCGGGGCTCCGCGAGACTGGCTGGAGCGGCGCGGAACCGCGGGCGAACACGTCGATCTCGTCCTCCAGGCACAGGATGTGCTCGACGGCGGCGACCTGGCCGCGCGCCGCGAGCGCGAGGTCCGCATAGTCGCGGCTGAACAACAGCACCTTCGCCGTGCTGTCACCCAGGATGTACGCGAGCTCCGCCGGCGCGAGCCGGTAGTTCATCGGTACGGCGACGGCGCCGATACGCGGCAGCGCAAAGTACAGCTCAAGATAGCTACGACTATTGCGGTCGAGGATCGCCACGCGATCGCCCGGCGCGACGCCGAGCTCCTGCAGCGCGCCGCCGATGCGATCGGCGCGCGCGCCGAGCTCGCGGTAGGAGAGTCGCGTCGCGCCGTCGATCACGGCGACGCGCTCGGGATATTCACGAACGGCGCGGTCCAGCAGCTCGTCGACCAGACGCGGCGTGAACGACATGCCCGGATCATAGCCGGTCATGACACCGGCTCGAGATAGTGATCGAGCCGGCCCAGGATTTCCGCGTCGGTACGCCCGCTGTCGCACAGCGCCACGTACGTCCCGAGGTTCGTCCTGAGCAGGTAGGTGTGGCCGCTCTCCGGGGCATACACGGCGTCGGCGAGCTCGACGATCTGGCCGGGCTCGAGCGACCAGAGCGGCTTGACCACGCGGAAATGGTCGCCGGCACGCCGCTTGGTGATCACGAGTCGCCGGAGCTTGCGGCGCGCGGCCGCGGCGATCCGCCCGAGGCGCGCCGGGAGCTCGCCCGGCGCGGCGATCGTCCAGGCGTGATCCCCGACGGCGATCAGCGCCCCCCGGGCGCTCTCCTCGACGACGATGACGGGATGCGGGCGGGCGTCGTGGGACAGCGTCGCCCGTGGCCACTGTCGCGGATAGCCGTCGTCGTAGGCGGGCGCGTGCCACCCGCCGCGCCGCACGCCCGCCACGGCTTCGGCCAGGATCGGCGCGATCTGCCGGACGCCGAGCGGCCGCGCCGCGAACGCGTCGCGGGCCTCGATGGCGCGCCGCGTGGCAGCGACGATCTCCGGCACCTGCTCCAGCGTCTGCTGCGGCGTCGAGGCTTCGAGCACGCCGCCGTCTTCCGCCATCGCTTGCGGAAACAGCGCGATACGAACGCCGCCGCCGGCCCGGGCGCACGCCGTCACGCGCACGGCGGCGGCGTCGGCGATCTCCACGACCGAAACCGTCGCCGGCCGCTCGGCGTCGAGCGAGAGACGCCACGAGCGCGACAGATCGCGCGTGAAGCGGTCGAGCAGCGTGACGCCGACGTCGAGCGACGTCACCGCCGCTGGATCGGCGCCGCCCTGCGCGAGCCACTCACGCAGCAGCGCGGCGGCGGCGTGCGGGTCGTCCGCTTCCACGGCGGCGAACGCGAGCGGATCCTCGCGTACCAGCACGCTCGCCGTGCGTCGCTCCCCGGTGTCGCGAACCACGACGTGGCCGAGCGCGCGACCGCCTACCACCGTCGCGATGCCGGCGAACCGCAGCTCACCCGCCGTCACGCGCGCCGTCGGGCGGATCATGAACGTGTGCCCGGTGGCGAGCTCGGGATACGCCGCCGTGGCCAGCACGATCCCGACCGCGGCGCTGTCGGCGCGGACCGCGTCCGGCGCCGCGGGTGGCTGTTCGCCGCGCGTGCGGAGCAGTAGCTCGAGCTGCACCCGCCGATCGCGCGCGAACGCGTCGTCGCGCGCGTCGCCACACGCCACCGCCTCGCCGAAGGCGTGGCACGCCAGGGCGGCGTCGCCGCTCGCGTCGAGCGCCTTCGCCAGGTTCAGCCACGCGGCGCCCCACGCGGGCCGCAGGCGCGTCGCGTCGCGCAGATACGCGATCGCGCGCGGCAGGTCGGGCTGCTGCGCCGTCAGATACCAGCCGAGCCAGGTCCGGGCCTCGGCGCGATCGGCGGCGGGCTCCAGCCGCCGGACCGCTTCGTCGCCGCGACCGAGGGCGAGCAGCGCGTCGCCGAGGTTGGCCAGCGCGACGCCCTCGGTCGCCTTCTCGAAATGCGCGACCGCCGCCAGCAGATCCGCCGGCGTGCGGTCCGGCTTCGACATCAGGATCCAGCCGGCGAAGTTCTCGGCGTTCGGATACGCCGGGTCGCACGCGATCGCTTCGCGCGCCGCGCTCAGCGCACCGGCGTGGTCGCCCTGGGCGAAGCGCGCGCGACTCCGCTGGTACGCGGCAGCGGCCTCGCGACGCGCTGCGGAGTCGGCCATGACCCGGAAGATACACCGACAGGCGCCCTGATGGTTTGCCGGTCCGGCGCGGAACCGCCCCCGGCGACGCCCCGTGGGATTCCGCGCCGGACCGGCACACGGAGCTACAGGCAGATGGCGACGATCTCGGAGAAATGCGCGACGAAGTACGCGGTCAGCCCCTTGCGCACGTGGGCGGGCAGCGTCTCGAAGTCGTCCTGGTTGTCGGCGGGGAGCACCACGTGACGCACGCCGGCGCGGCGCGCGGCGATCATCTTCTCCTTGATGCCGCCGACGGGCAGCACGTGGCCGAGCAGATCGAGCTCGCCGGTCATGGCGTATCCGGGCTTGATCGGCTTGTCGCGTGCCAGGCTATAGAGCGCCGCCGCCATCGTCACGCCGGCGGAGGGACCGTCCTTCGGCGTCGCACCGGCTGGCACGTGCAGGTGGATGAAACCCTGGTCGAAGAAGCGCTTTGTCTTGTCATCGTGACTGCACAAGGCGCGCGCGTAGGTGTACGCGATCTCCGACGACTCGATCATGACCTTGCCGAGCTGGCCGGTCTGCTTGAAACCGGGACGCTCGGATTCGATGCGCGTCGCCTGGATAATCAGCGTGTCGCCGCCCATGCTGGTCCACGCGAGGCCGGTGATCTCGCCGGGGATAGGCTTCTGCTGGCGCTGCTCGTGGAACAGGCGCTTGCCGAGCAACTCGCCGACCTCGGCGCGCCCGACGCGGACGCTAGCGCGCTTGTCTTCGAGCAGCTTGACGGCGCTCTTGCGCACGATCTTGCGGATCTGCTGCTCGAGCAGGCGCACGCCGGCGTCGCGCGCGTAGCCGTCGATCACCTCCTTCAGCGCGGCGCGATTGATCGACAGCCGGTTCCTCTTGAGCCCGAGCTCGGCGAGCTCGCGCGGGACCAGATAGCGCTCGGCGATCGCGAGCTTCTCTTCCAGGATGTACCCGGAGAGCTTGATGATCTCCATGCGATCGAGCAGGGGTGCCGGGATCGTGTCGAGCTGGTTCGCCGTGCACACGAACAGCACGTTCGAGAGGTCGAAGCGCACGTCCAGGTAGTGATCGAGGAAATCGCGGTTCTGTTCCGGGTCGAGCGCTTCCAGCAGCGCCGACGCCGGATCGCCCTGGAAGCTTGCGCCGATCTTGTCGATCTCGTCGAGCATGATCACAGGGTTTTGCGTCTTCACGACGCGCAGCGCCTGGATGAACTTTCCCGGCATCGCGCCGATGTACGTGCGCCGATGGCCCTTGATCTCGGCTTCGTCGCGCATGCCGCCGAGCGAGAAGCGGTAGAACTCGCGCCCCAGGCTGCGCGCGATGCTCCTGCCGATGGACGTCTTGCCGACGCCGGGCGGGCCGACCAGGCAGATGATCGAGCCGGCGAAGCTGCCCTTGAGCAGACCGGCTGCGATGAACTCGAGGATGCGCTCCTTGACGTCGCCGAGACCGTAGTGCTTCTCGTCGAGGATGCCGCGGGCGGTGGCGAGATCCACGTCGTCGCCGGTGGTCACGCCCCACGGCAGCGCCGTGAGCCAGTCCAGATAGTTGCGCGTCACGGTGAACTCGGGCGACACCGGCTCGAGCAGGCGGAGCTTGTGCACTTCCTCGTCGATGCGCTCCTGGGCCTCGGGGCTCGGCGTGCGCTTCTCGAGCCGCGCGAGGAACTCGGCGATCTCCGTCTCCTTCTCGTCCTTCTCGAGTCCGAGCTCCTTCTTGATCGCTTTTAGCTGCTCACGCAGGAAAAACTCCCGCTGCTGCTTGGAGATCCGCTCCTCGATCTGCTGGCGGATCTGCGTCTGCAGCTTCGAGATGTCGAGCTCACGGCGCAGCAGCTCGAGCGAGCGCTCGAGTCGTTGTCGCACGTCGAGCGTCTCCAGCACGCGCTGCAGCTGCTCGCCGTTCGCGCTGGTGAGGTACGCGGCGTAGTCGGCGAGCCGCGCCGGGTCTTCCATGTTGCCCTGGCCGAGGAGCAGGCTGAGCTCCTCCTTGAAGAGCGGGCTGTTCTGCACCAGCTCCTTGATCGAGTTGATGATGGCGAGGGCGTAGGCTTTCAGCTCGTCGTCGGGCTCGGTCTTGTCCTCGTACAGGTAGCGGACGGCGGCGACCGGGTACGGGTCGGTGGAGACGATCTTGACGACCTCGAAGCGGTCGAGCCCACCGAGCAGCACGCGCAGTTGACCGGTGTCAGGCGCCGGCCCGGCGTTGAGCACCTGCGCGATCACGCCGACGCGATACAGGTCCGGCCCCTTGCCGCTCGCGCTGTGGCCGTCGCTCGTGTCCTCCTTCGAGAGCACCAGTCCGACCAGCCGCGACTGGGAGTCGATGGCCTCCTTGAAGAGCTGCTCCAACGCGGGCGTCTCGATCGCGAGCGGCGCGACCACGCGCGGGAACATCGGCCGATTCGGCAGGGGAACGAGCGGCAGGCGCGCCGGGTACACCTGGCGGGCGACGACGATGTGTTGCTTGTCGGGTTGCTCGACCTCGGTCACGGGATCCTGGGCGTCCATGTCGCCAGGCATCATAACCATGCCGCGAAGTCCGTCAGCCCCGTCAGTCTCCGAACATCTCCATGCCCTCGGCGACGACTTCAGCCAGGTGTGCCATGGTCGCGACGCCCATCACCTTCAGCGGCCCGGCGGCGCTGATCACGACGGCCAGGCCAGAGTGCGCGGTTTGCATGCTGCGCAACAGGTTGAAGAGCGTGCTGTCGGATGGCGCCATGACGAAGTCCTGCTCGGCGACGTCGGCGAGCGTGCTCGCGACGCCCAGAGCGTCCGCATGACCGAGCACCCACTCGGGGCTGAGCACGCCGACGACGCGGTCGCCGTCCACGAGCACGATGTGCCGCTTCGTGCGCAGCAGCGCGACCGGGTCGGGCTTCGCGTCGCCGGGCAGGACCGTCGCCTTCTCGAGGTCCACGTCCCCGATGTGGTGCACCAGCTGCGGGTTGGCCTGGAGCGCCTGGGGAATGTAGTGGCCGCGCCGCGAGAGCTTCATGCTGTAGATGCTGTCGGCGAGGAACATCCGCCGCAGCCCAAAGGCGACCGTGACCGTCAACGTCATGGGCAGGACCACGCCGTAGTCGAGCGTCATCTCGAAGATCATCACGATCGCGGTGAGCGCCGCGCCGGTGGAGCCGGCGACCACGCCCGCCATGCCCGCGAGCGCGAACGCCGCCGGGTCGACGCCCGACCCGGGGAACCAGCGACGGAGCACGATGCCGAATGCGGCACCCAGCGTGGTCCCCATGAACAGCGCCGGCGAGAAGATGCCGCCCGACGCGCCCGAGCCGAGCGTGAGCGACGTGGCACACAGCTTGAGGCCGAACAGCACCAGCAGGAGCGCGACGCTGGTCGTGGCCCCGGAGATGACGTCGATGATCGTGGCGTAGCCGACGCCCTCGACCTGGTAGTGGCCCGTGGTGTGCAAGAGCGCGACGCTGATCGCGCCGACCACGGCCATTCCGAGCGCGTGCCGCAGGTAGCCCTTGCCCGGAACGCGCTTTTCGAACAGGTCCTCGGTCGCGTACAGCATGCGGATGAACAGGACGCTGACCAGCGCCATCAGCGCGCCGAGCGTGAGATAGGCGGGCAGGAACGCGACCGTCGTGTGCACGGCCGGGACCGGAAACGCCGGATGGTCGCCAAATACGAAATGCCCGACGTAGGTCGCCGTCGCCGTCGCCAGCGCCACGGGCACGAGCGTCCGCACGCTGACCTCGTGCATCAGGATCTCGACGGCGAACAGCACGCCGCCGATCGGCGTGTTGAAGGTGGCCGCGATGCCGGCGCCTCCGCCGGCTGCCACCAGCGTCGCCAGCTGCCAGCGCGAGACGCCGCACACGCGCCCCGCCCAGGACCCGAACGCCGCGCCGATCTGGATGATCGGTCCCTCGCGCCCGACCGAGCCGCCGCTGCCGATGGAGATCGCGGACGCGACCGACTTGATCACCGCGACCACCGGCCGGATCGCCGCCTTGCCGTAGTAGATGGCGTCGACCACTTCCGGCACGCCGTGCCCCTTCGCCTCGGGCGCGAAGTTCCGGACCAGGAACACGACGACCAGGCCGCCGAGCACGAAGACCAGCACCACCGCGATCCCCCATGGGCTCGCCGGCGTGTGCTGGAGCGTGTCGTAGGACCACGACAGCTTGCCGAGGAAGAGCGCGTTGTGCACCAGCGCGATGAGCCCGCGGAAGACCACCGCACCTGCGCCCGCCACCAGCCCGACAGCGCAACCGAGCCCCGCGAGGGCGAGCGGACCCAGCCCCTTGTGCGCGTCGACGACCAGGCGTCGGCGCGGCGCGGGAGTGTCGGACGAGGGGTCGCGCGCCATCTGGGCGCGCATGATAGCGTCTTCGGCGGCATGGCGCGGCCGGAGCCCCTCGCAATCCTTTCGGCGGTGATCGTCCTGCCGTGCAGCGACATCGAAGCGGCGCTCTCGTTCTACATCGAGCGCCTCGGCTTTCGCGTCGACACCGTCTTCCCTGCCGACGCGCCGGCCGTCGCGGTCGTGTCCGGCCACGGCGTGCGCCTCCGCCTCGAGCGCGGCGGGGCCGCGCCGCCGGCGGTGCTGCGGCTGATTTGCGACGATCCCGCCGCACCGCGCGAACTCCCGGGCCCCGACGGCGTGCGCATCGAGCTCGTCGCAGCCGATCCGCCGCTGTCGCTGCCCGCCCTCGCTCCCGCGCTCGTCACGAGCCGCGCGCGCGACGCCGCCTGGGGGACGGGGCGCGCCGGGATGCAGTACCGGGATCTGATCCCTGGGCGGCAAGGCGGACGTTTCATCGCCTCGCACATCCGCATTCCAGACGGCGGACCGGTGCCGGACTACGTCCACTACCACCGGGTCCACTTCCAGATGATCTACTGCGCCGCGGGCTGGGTCCGCGTCGTGTACGAGGATCAGGGACCGGCGTTCGTGATGCGCGCCGGTGACTGTGTGCTGCAGCCGCCGCGCATCCGCCATCGCGTGCTCGAGTGCTCGCCGGGGCTCGAGGTGGTCGAGCTTTCGAGTCCGGCGGACCACGAGACGCACGCCGATCACGAGCTCCAGCTGCCCACCGGTGCTGTGCGTCCCGAGCGCGACTTCGACGGGCAGCGCTTCGTCCGGCACGTCGCCGCCGTCGCCGCGTGGCATCCGGCGGACGTCCCGGGATTCGAGGCGCGGGACACGGGGATCGCAACGGCGACCGCTGGCATCGCGCGCGCGCAGGTGCTGCGGAGCGTGGCGCCGACGCCGGCGGAGCTGCGCCGTCACGACGACGAGCTGTTGTTCTGGTTCGTGCTCGGCGGCACGGCGACGTTCACATGCGACGGCCGGCCCGACGAACGCCTGGAACGCGGCGACTCCGTCGCGGTGCCGCCGGGGCTCGCGCATCGGCTCGCCGACGCGTCGCCGGAGCTCGAGCTGCTCGAGGTCCGGATCGCGGCGAGCTGACGCTCAGCTGCAGCCGCAGGCGCAACCCGACGCCGCGCACGGAGCGCCGCACGAGCCGACCACGCAGGTGCCGCTGTTGCACGCCCCATACGCGCAGTAGCACGCCATGCCCGCGTGGCCGCAGAAGTCCGTGCAGGTCTTGATGTCCGGCGACGGAGTGCTGGCGCACACGCCGCACCACGCGTCGGTCGTGCACGAGCCACACGCGTGGCACTGGCCGAGGCAGCCCGCGCAGCTGAGCTTCAGCGTCTGCGTCGCCGTGGCGACGTGGCCCGCCGCGTCCGCGAACTCGACGAGCACGTCGCGTGTGGCGGATTCGCCGACGCCGAACACCACCGGGTCCGCGTCGCTCAGTTGCTGCCATCCGATCGTCAGCGCGAAGGTGCCGGCGCTGAGCTGGGTGAAGGCGCCGAAGAACGTCTTCTTGTCCGGGCTGTACGCCTTGCCGCCCGCGATGTCCTGCAGCCCGTCGGGATCGCTCACGTCGACCGTCAGCGTCGCCTGGGCGGTGTCGTCGTCCAACGTGCCTGTGACCAGCACGTCGACGATCGCCGGCGGCGCGCCGGTGGAGGTGTCGGGAACGCTCGCCTCCTGCGACATGCCCGCGCCTCCGCTGTCCGCGGCGGCGGGCGCGGGGCTCGACGAGCACGCGAGCGCGACGGCCACCAGCGGGCAGACAGCGAGCAGCTTGGCGACATGCGGATTCATCGGACCCGAGACTACGAATCTCCCCGCAAGGCGGCAACACCGGTCTCGCGCTCAGGCGTCGTCGAGCCCGCCCGGGATGGGGAACGGCCAGTTCGTCCCGATCGTTCCGCCGTCTACCTCGAGGATCTTGCCCGTGACCCAGCCGCCCGCCGGCGACGCCAGGTACAGCACCGCCGCGGCGATGTCCTCGGGCTCACCGAGGCGCCGCATCGGCGTCAGCGCCTCCATCTTCGCGAGGTTGTCGCCCACGCTGGTAAACAGCCCCAAGGCGTCGGTGAGCGTCGCGCCGGCGGCCACGGCGTTGACGCGCACCTTCGGCGCCCATTCGTAGGCGAGCAAGCGCGTCATGTGGTTCAACGCGGCCTTGGCCGCACCGTAGGCGACGAAGCCCGAGTCGACCAGATGCGACATCGCCGACGAGATGTTGACAATCGCGCCGTGACCCGAGCGCGCCAGGTGCGGCGCGGCGCTCCGCGACAGGTGCAGCGCGGCGGTCACGTTGAAATGGAACGACGCCTCGAGCTCCTCGTCGGTGAGGCCGAGAGCAATCGTCGGCGGATAGCCGCCGGCGTTGTTCACGACGATGTCCAGGCGTCCGAACGTCTCGAGGGTACGAGCGAGCAGGACGTCGAGATCCGCGGGCACGGTGACGTCGGTCGGGACGGCCAGCGCGCGACGGCCACGCGCGCGCACCTCGGCCGCGACTTCTTCGATGACCTCCGCGCGACGCGCGGCGACGACGACGTCCGCGCCCGCGTCGGCGAACGCCAGGGCGACGGCGCGACCGATCCCGCGGCCACCCCCGGTGACGATGGCGACGCGGTCGGTGACCAGATAGCGATCGAGAATCATGTGCGGTCTCCTGGCGGCCACGGTAGCAGCCGCGATACGCGCCGTCGGTGTGCGGCGAAAGCCGGGCGACGCGCCTCCATGCGCTTCTCCATCAGCGGAATGCTGACGACGTTGAACAAGAGCGTGATCGCGACGGCTCCACCGACGCGCCAGAGCGCGCCGCGATCCGCGGAAAACGCCAACAGCCACAGCCCCCACCAGAACAGCAGCTCGCCCAGGTAGTTCGGGTGCCGCGACCAGGCCCAAAGCCCGCGGTCGCAGATCGCGTCGGGCTCGTGGGGTGACGTCCTGAACGCACGCAGCTGGCTATCGGCCAGCGCCTCGAGCCACGTCGCGCCGAGCGCGAGCGCCGCGCCCACGGCGTCGAGCCAACCGAGCGGCGCCCGCAGCGTGATCGCCGGAATCAACGACAGGCTGCCAAACCACACGAGCAGCGCCGGGAAGAAGTGGATGCCGAGGAAGCTCACGACCCAGTACGCGCGCCCGGTCTGCGCCCGCAGATCGACGTAGCGGAAGTCCTCGTGCGCCATGCCCCGCCACTGCCGCGCCCAGTTCCACGTGAGCCGCGCGCCCCAGAGCATCACGATCGCGGTCGCCAGCAACGCGCGGGCGCCGACGCCCGGCGCCCGCGCCAGGAGCCACGGCACCGTGGCCATCGGCGCCACGCTCCAGTACGGGTCGAACGCGCTGGAGTTGTCGAGCAGGACGCTGCAAGCGAACACCGCGACTGTGCCGGCGAGGCTCGCCGCGCCGAGCTGCCACTCGAGCGAAGCCGCCGGCAGCGCCGCGACCGCGAGCGCCGCGGCGGCGAGCGCGACCGCGTACACCCCGGCGATCACGAGCAGGGCAACGCGTCGGGTCAGCGTCGAGAGGCGCGGCATCGGGGCGAGTCTACGCCGCTCACGGCGCCGTGATCGCCAACAGCCCGTCGTCCTGCAGCTTCGCCCGGGACAGTCGCGTCGCGAGCTTGCCCAGCCAGGCTTCGTAGCTTCCCGCGGCAACGCGTCGCGGCCGGGCGCCGCCGGCGTAGAAGTAGAAGACCTGCCCGCTTGCCCCCACGCCGGTCGGGTCCAGATCGATCCAGTACCCGTCGCCATCGGCGTCGGTGATCGGGATCCAGCCCGGCCGCCACCACGCGTCGTTCTTCAGCTTGCTGGTTCTGGTCGCGCTGCAGCCGCCCGCCGGCAACGTGCCGGCTTCCAGCGCGCTGCGCATGGCGCCCCAGCGATGCGCGATGTTATCCGTCGACAACAGCGCCTCGTAGTTGAAGAGCCGGTCGATGCCGAGATAGCCGCCCTGCATCCCGTTGTGGACGCGCAGCGACGCCGAGAGCCCGCGCGGCAGCTTCTGTCCCAGCGCCGCCTCGAGTCGCGAGATCTGGCCGCGGGTCGCCGGCGGGGCCAGCGTCTGGAAGAGCGCCGGTGCGCGGCCCTCGAGCGCGGTCTCGATCTTCTTCCAGGTCTCGGCGATCGACGACACGAGCGGCGTCTAGCCCAGCTCAGCCCAGGGCGGTAGCGAGGAACGCATCGAGCGCCGCGTTCACACGCTCGGGCTGCTCGATCGTCGAGCTATGGCCGGCACCCGGAATGCGCACCAGCTGCGATCCCGCGATGGCGGCGTGGATGCGCTCGGCCTTCGCCGGCACCGTCGCGACGTCTTGTTCGCCGACCATGACCAGGGTCGGCGCCGTGATCCGGGCGAGCTCCGGGACGACGCCTTCGCGCTCGATCACGCCGTTCACCGCGCGATAGATGGTGCGCCGGTTGTCACGCAGGCGCTGGCGCCACTCGGCGCGCTCCGTGGCGCGTGCGGGATCCGTCAACATCTCCTGGCCGAACATGATCGGCATGACGCGGTCCGCCACGAGCCCGAGACCAAGATAGCGCGCGACCAGGTTCATGGCGCGATAGCGACGAACGTTCTCCGGCGGCTCGGGATCGGCGCTGGTCTCCATGAGCACGAGCGCGCGCACCAGATCAGGTCGCCGCGCCCCGATCCGCATCGCGACGAACCCGCCCATGCTGAGCCCGGCGAAGCACACCGGCGCGACGCCGAGCGATTCCACGAACGCGGCCGCGTCGTGATAGAGCTGCTCGAGTCCGATACTGCGGACGGCGGCTTCGGCGCTCCGCCCCTGCCCGCGGTGGTCGTAGGCGATGCAGCGATAGCGCCCGCGCAGATGCTCGATCTGCGCCGCGAACATCGCCGAGCTCCAGAGCAGGCCGTGACTGAAGACGATCGTGGCGCCAGTGGAGCCGGGTCCGGTGTCCTCGTAGTAGAGGCGCGTGTCGTTCACATCGGCGAAGGGCATGACGACTTCTAGCTGATGCCGGTCCGGCGCGAAATCTCGCGCTGCGCCCGGCGCGATTCCACGCCGGGCCGACACCCGCATCCCGTCGCCGGGGCGGGTCCTGGCGGCGGAGCCCGCGCCGGAGCTCAGGGCTCGGCGGCGGCTTTGAGCGCGTCCATGTTGTAGACGGTGAACCCGGTGGGCTCGGTGCTCACGACCTGCTCCCGGTCCCAGCGCGTCATCACGCGGATCGCCGTCTCGAACGAGGTGCTCACCAGATCCGCCAGCTCGCGACGCGAGAGCGTCACGGGAATCGTCGAGGTGCCGTCCTCGAAATCGTCGCCGAGCTGGTCGTACAGGCGCATCAAGAGCATCGCCAGGCGCGACTCCACCGAGCCGGCGCTGAGCACGTCGATCTTGGTATGCAGGGCGGCGACGCTGGTGTGCATGCCGCAGGCGATGGCCATGCCGAGCTGCGGATTTTGCTGCGACGCCCCGAGCAACTGCTCGCGCGGGATGGAGATCACCGTCGCCGACTCGGTCGCGACCACGGCGTCCGCCGGGTGCGCGATGCCCTTGAGCACCGCGACGTCGCCGACGCTCTCGGGTGGACCGAACAAGCCGCAGATCGCAACGCGCCCGCGCGCGCCGGCGCGGACCATCTTGATCAGACCGGAGCGGATGATCGTCAGCGCTCGCGCGTTGTCACCCGCCTTCCAGACCAAGTCGCCGCGCGACAACGTCCGGCTGGTCGCGGAGGTGGCGAGGAGTTCGATCACTGCCGAATCCACACCCGTGAACGAGGGAGCGCGCTCGAGAACCTGTGCAAGACCCATGGCGCCGCCTCAAGCAAGACGTGTTCCACGACCTACCTGACGCGGATCAGCCGTTCTTGCCGGCCAGGATCCCGGCGCCGCGCAGCACTTGCGCGGCGCGCACGGCCGGCGGCAAATCTGGCGCCGGTCACTTCCCCTTGAAGCCGCGGATGATCTTCACGAGCTCGGCGACCACCTCGGGCTTCTTCTTGAGCTCCGGGTGGGCGGGCATGATCGGGCTCTTCGCCGACGGCAGCGCCGCCGCTGGACGATGGTCTTGGCGATCTCGGCATCGGTGACCGAGTCCTGCCACTTGGCGTCGGTGTAGTTGCGCGGCTTCGGGGTTCAGCGCAGCGGCGCCCGGGCCGTCGCCCTTGCCGTCCGCGCCGTGGCAGACCACGCACTCCTGTTGAACTTCTTCTTGGCCTCCGCCGCGGGATCCATCGCTGGTGCGGCGGCGACCGCCGTCGCGCTGGCCGTCGCCGTGTCCGCCGTGGCGGCGGGGCTGGGCGTCTTCTTGCTGCAGCCCGCGATCACGAGCCCAGCGCACAGCGCAAGGGCGACAGGGGTGTGCGTGTTCATGGTCGATACCTCCGTGAGAACCGGCGTGGCCATACACCCGCGCGCCACGCGGGGCAAACGCTGGCGCGGCTCGAGCGGTCACACGCTGACTTAAGTCAGCGAACCCCATGGGATCCCATGATTTCCCTGGGGAGCGCGCGCCATTCGACCACGCGGCCGCCGTGGCGTTTCGCCACGCGCCCGGCGTCGGCACGCCCCGCATATACCAGCACCGGTGCGCCCATGACGCCCGGGCGCTCGACGCCGACGACGTAGTACGCGCCCTTGGCGTCGATCCACGTGGCGGGCGTCTTGCGCCGTGATGGCGCGGGGCTCGACGTCCGGCGGCAGCGCCTCGACGTACACGTGCTCGGCGGCGCCGTGCGGCGACGGCGCGGCCAGGAACTGCAGCAGATCCCCGATCGAGCACGTGAACGCCCGCGTGCCGTCGCGGAACACGACCTGGCCCCGCGGCGCGGGCTGCTCGCGCACGACCATGCCGCACGCGGCGCACTCGGCGCCGCCGATCGCTGCCGGCGCGACGACGGCTGCGGCACGGGTGTCTTGCGCGTCGTGCCGGCACGCTGGCAGCGCGGCGAGCGCGAGCACCAGCAGCGCTCCGTGACCAAGCCTCATCGCATCGCCTTCTGGCGCGCGAGCAGGAGCCCGCTCGCCGTCACCGGGACCAGCAGCCACGCGGCCCACAACACCACGGTGACGCCGGCGCCGGGCAGGCGCACCGCGAGGCCGAGGTTCTGCAGCACCTCCGGCCCGGCGAAGTGCTGCATCATCTGCATGCGGAACAGGCCGGCCGGGTTCGCGATCACGAGCCACGTGACGACCTTCTCCGAAACGGCGCCCCCGGTGATCACCAACAGCCCGAGCAGCGCCAGGTCGTAGAAGAAGACCAGCAGGAACCACGTCGCCACGACCGCGCTGGCGCCGCTGAGCTGGCGCTTCACCACCGACGAGATCAGCACGCCGATGGCCAGGAACGCCGCGCCGAGCAAGAGCGTCGGCACGAACAGGGCCGCGAGGACCGCGCCCTCCCCGCGCGGCGCCACCACCACGGCGCCGCCAAGGCCGATGGCGATCGCACCCGCGAGCGCCAGCAGACGTCCGACGAACTTCGAGACGACGACCTCGAGCTTCGACACCGGAAGCGACAGCAAGAGCCCCAGCGTGTTGCGCTCCCGCTCGCCGACGATGGCGTCGTGCCCGAGCACCAGCGCGACCAGCGGCACGAGCAGGCTGACGAGCGTGACCAGGCTCGGACCGGTGAGATTCGCCGCGGTGTTCTGTGCGCTGCGGCCGTACAGGCTGACAGCGGTGCTCAAGCAGCGCGAACAGCACGCTGATCACCAGCACCCAGCGATCCCGGGTGCGCTCGAGCAGCTCGTGCCAGATCAGAGCGCGGCCTACCCTGCCCATTTCACGCGTCCTCCTGCAGCATGTGCTCGTAGACCAGATCGAGCCCCGGCTCCTCGACGCGAATCGCCTGCACCGCCTCGGGGAACTCGGAGCGCAGATCGAGCAGGCGCATGCAGATCGCCCGGATCCACGTCCACGCCGAGCAGTCCGTCGCGGCGCTCGACGTCGAGCGCGCCCACGCGCTCGCGGACGCGCTGGACCAGCGCGTCCGCCTGATCGTCGTCGGTACCCAGCGTGAAGCTGACCCGGACCGGGAGCGCCGCGATCTCGCGCAAGCGCCGCGGCGTGTCGACGACGCGCACGGCGCCGGCCCGCAACAGGCAGATCCGGTCCACGCGTCGCTCCACCAGCGCAAGCTCGTGGGTCGCGATCAGCACCATGCGGCCGGCTTGCCGCCACTCGGCGATCACCGACCACAGCACCGACAGCCCTTCCTGATCGAGACCGCCGGTGGGCTCGTCGAGGATCGAGCAGATCGGGCGTCGAGAGGATCGCGATGGCGAGCCCGAGGCGCTGGCGCATGCCGCGCGAGTAGCCGCGCACCGCGCGGCCCGCGGCGTGGCCGAGCCCGACCCGCTCGAGCACGTCCACGACGCGCTGTCGTGGCACGCCGCGCGCCGACGCGAAGAAGCGGAGCACCTGCTTGCCCGTCAGGTTCTCGGCGAACGCGACAGCCTCGGGCAGATAGCCGATGCGCTCCTTCAAGTCGTTGTCCACCTTGCGCGCGCGTCCGTCGACGACGAGCTGCCCGGCGTCCGGCCTCACCAAGCCGAGCAGCACGCGGATCAGCGTGGATTTGCCCGCGCCGTTCGGGCCCGCGAGCACCACGGCCTCGCCGGCATCGATCTCGAGATCGACGTCGACCAGCGCCGGAAGCTTGCCGAAGCGCACGCGGGTTCCGACAAGCGCGAGGTGCTTCACTGGACCCTCCGCATCAAGGGCTTTTCGTCGACGACCGTGGGCACGCGCAGAATCGGCAGGCTCTCCTCCAGATGAGCCAGGAGCTCCAGCGCGGGACTGCGCAGCAGCAGCGTGGCCGCCGGGAAGCGATGTACCAGCGACGTCGTGAAGCTGTCGACACGGTACGGGCGATCGCCGATCCCGTCGCCGTTCTGGTCCCAGCCCAGGTAGTCGCTCCAGAAGTTGCCCGGTTGGTCGCGTCCCCACACGAGATCGTGGACCCCGACGTAGAACACCTGCACCTTGTTGTTGCCGATGACGTTGCCGGAGACGACGTTGCGCACGCTCCCGGCCCAGACCTTCACGCCCACGTCGTTGCCGACGACGACGTTGCCGGTGATGCGATTTTCCGTGCTCGAGAAGAAGAACAAGCCCTCGCCGTTCCGCTCCAGGCGGTTGTCCTCGATGGTGCAGTACTCTGCATCGCGAAACAGGATGCCGTGACCGCTGTTGTCCGTGGCCACGTTGCCGATGGCGGTGATGTGCCGGCTCTCCATCAGCGCGAAGCCGCCTACCGAGCCCTGGCTCACGTTGCCCTTGAGCGTGTTGCGGTACGAGAACATGTAGTGCACGCCGTAGCGCGCGTCGGAGATGTGATTGGCCTGGATCAGGCTGTCCTCGGTCGCCGAGACGTAGATCCCGTCGCGCCCGCCGCTGATGACGTTGGCCTCGACCAACAGGTGCGAGGCGTTGAACAGCTGGATGCCGTTGCCGCGGTCGGATCGACTGCCGTCGAGCGTGCCGATCACGTGGTTTTCGACGATCCGCGCGCGGTCCGTCTCGTTGACCCAGATCCCGAACGCGCAGTCGCGCAGCGTGCTGGCCCGCACCTCCGCCCCGGTCGCGCTCTTCTCGAGCCAGATGCAGGCGTCGGGACCGCTCAGATCCTTGCCGCTGTCTTGCACCGTCACGCGCTCGATCACCACGCCCGGCGCCTTGACCACGAGCGTGCTGCCCTTGCCGAGTCCGTCGACGACGCCCCCGCGCAAGGTGAGCGGCTTGTCGATCGTCGCCGGGCCGGTCCACGTGCCCGCGCCGAGGTCGACCACCTCGCCCGCCCGCGCGACGTCGATGCGTGCCTGGAGATCGCCAGGATGCCGGTCCGGCGCGGTATCCCGCACCGCGGGCTTCGACTCGGCGCTCGGTACCGCCTGCGCGACTCGCATCGCGACGGCACTCGCGGCCGCGCGCGTGCCCGCTGCTGCCGGTGCAGCTCGCCCGGTTCCGCGCCGGACCGGCAACACCAGCCAGGCGCTACACAGCACGGCCAGCAGCGCGGGGCGAACCCACATCACACGCCCCTTCGCGAGAGCGACGCCCAGCGCTTGCGGTCCGCCGCGTCGCGCTCGAGCTGCTCCAGACGCTCGTCGTCGTGCGCGGACGGGTCGGCCTTGATCTTCCGGGTCAAGCGCTCGATGCCGATCAGGGGCGGGCAGACCTCCTTGTCGCGGTAGTTCGCTTCGCACTCCATGCACGACAGGCACTCGCGCGAGTCGATGGTGCCGTCGGGACGGATCGCCCGCGGCTCGCAGCCGCGCGTGCAGATCTTGCAATGGCTGCAGAAGTTCCGGCGATAGGGGCCGGAGCCGCGGAGACTGCTCGGCAGCGCCAGGGCTGCGCCGAGCGGACACAGGTAGCGGCAGAACGGCCGGTACCACACCGTCGACAGCGCGATCAAGAGCAGCCACCACAACAGGTACCCGACCGGGCGCGTCCACGGCATGACGTAGAACGTCGACTTGAACGGCTCGATCTCCGCCATCCGCTCGCCAAGCTCGGACGACCATAGAAACGTGACCACGAGCAGCGCCAGGACGCCGTAGCGCAGCCAACGCGCCTTCGCGTGGATCCACTCGGGCAGCTCGAAGGTGGGCAGCTTCACGAGCCGTCCGAGGCGATAGACGAGCTCGTTCATCGCGCCGTACGGGCACACCCAGCCGCAGAACACGCCGCGCCCCCAGACCAGCGTGACGCCGGCGATGAAGATCCAGGCGATGAACAGGAACGGCTCGCTCAGGAACAAGCTCCAGTGCCACTGACCCACCACCGAGCCGACGAAGGTCAGCACCTGCGTGACCGAGGGCTGCACGCGGAGCAGCAGCCCGACCCCGACGAAGCTGAACACCAGCACCAGGGTGTGGAGCCGTTGGAGCCGCGCCATCTCGCCGGTCAGCCAGCGGCGCGCGGCGAACAAGCCGGCGATCACCAGCAGGTACAGCGACGAGCACGATCGAGCGCTTCCGATCGTGCTGCCACGCCTGGTGCCAGATCGTCGTGGACGGATCGGGCCCGTCGAGCTGGTACACGCTCGGCGGCAGGCGGAGCGTCGAGCGGAAGGCGCGGAAGTCGCGACTGAAGGCGCCCTTCTGGTTGTAGTGGCTGCCCAGGAAGACGAGATCGAAGGGCGCGCCCGGGTCGAGCTTTCCGCCGCGCGCGATGAACACGACCATCTCCTTGAAGTGGGGCGCGCCGGCGGCCGCGACCTCCGACAGGTTGTCGTAGTCCTTGTCGGTGAAGGTGGCGGTGCGCAGCCCCTGCTCGACGCGCACGCGGTCGAAGATGCCGCCGCGCACGAAGCCCGAGCCCTTGAACGAGTTGGTGCCGTTGCCGAAGACCGCCAGCAAATGGTCGCCGGGCTTGATCTGCTTCTTCAGCCAGTCGTACTCGCGCTTGCCGATCAGGGCGACGCCGATCTGCGGCGCGTCGGCAATCGTGAACGTGATGTCGATGAACGGCTCCGGGCCCGCGGGCAGGCCCATCTGCTGCTGGGTCACGCCGAGATGCCCGAACACCTTCGCGTCGACCATCTGTTGCCAGGAGAGCGGCGTGGCCGACTCGATGAAGTGGCCGGACACGCGCGGGCCGGCCTTGACCACGCCCACCGCTTCGCCGAGCGCGCGCGCCGTGTCGACGATCGTGCGGTTTTGCGCGAGCGACGTCACCGTCGCGCCGGAGATCACGTCGACGGAGATCGCGCCCGGTTGGTCTGTCGCGCCGACCACGATGTTCGCCTTCGCGGGCTTGTCCCGATAGAAGGCGACGAACTTGAACAGCGCGGACTCCGGGATCCCGACCAGCAGGATCGGCTCGCTGTGGTGCAGGACCTTCGCCCCGGCGATCGCGCCGTCGGGCCGGAGCCCGACGAGGGTCACCAGCGGCTTGCCGGAGTAGGCCTTGATGTCGACGACGTCCGTGGACACGACGACCCAACCGACGATCTTGCCCGCCGCGTCGTAGCCGATCTCGTAGGGCGCCGCCGTCTTCGGCCGCGCGAAGCGCGCGGCCCCGGGCAGCACGCCCGCGCAGTCGAGCCGCGCGCAGTCGAGCTTGATCGCGTCCCCCTCCGCGGCCCGCGCGTTCGCGCCGAGCAGCACCGCACAGACGCCATCAGGAGCGCGACAAGCGCGCGCCTTGATGGGTGGGTCATTCCTTCCTCGGGGGCTTGCTCCGGACGCGCGAGCGCCGGCGCCGTCGATCTGCACTGGTCAGGCTCCACGATCATCCGGCCGCGCATCTCCAGGTGGAGCGCGTGACAGAACCACGGGCAGTAGTACCAGTACACGCCGGGCGTGTCGGACGCCTTGAAGGTGACACTGTTCGTCTCCTGCGGGTTCACCCCCATGCAGACGTCGTGCAGGCTCATGCAGAAGCCGTGGCTGAGGTCCTCGACGTTGTCGATGTTGGTGTGGATGACCTGCACCGTGGCGCCCTTCTTCACGCGAAACTCCGTCATCAGGTACTTCGGCGCCATGCTGGTGATGTAGACGCGGTAGACGTTGCCTTCCTTCTTGATGACCTTGTTGTCCCGCATCAGATCGACACCGTCCTCCTTGGCCCACTGCTCGTAGAGCTTGAAGCGCGGCGTCTTGCGCGGGTTGATCGCTTCGGGGTGGATCAGATCGCGCCGCACGACCACGCAGTCGTGAGGCTCGGAGTAGGCCGGCTCGTCCTTGACCAGGCGCATCTTCTCGCCGGAGATGTCGATCAGCTGGTCGTTCTCCGGATGCAGCGGACCGACGTTCAGGAAGCGATCCTTCGAGAACTTGCACAGCGCGATCAGCCACTTCCCGTCGGCCTCCTTGGTCTCGCTCATGCTCGCGTTGGTGTGGCCGATCTGGTAGTGGACGTCGATCTTCTGGATGATCGGATCGATCTTCGTCTTTCGGGTTCTTGTAGGCCTGGATCGCCTTGTCGATGTTCCACTTGGTGACGACGGAATCGATGAAGATCGACGTGTAGGCGTTGCCCCGGCCGTCGAACGCGGTGTGCAGCGGACCGAGCCCCACTTCCGGCTCGGCGACGACGCAGTCACGCGGCTTGATCTTGCCGGCGAACGCGTCGGCGATCTTCTCGATGTCCACCACCGTGCACGTCGGTGAGAGCTTGCCCGAGCACACGGCGTAGCGGCCTGTCGGGTCGATGTTGACGCCGTGCGGGCTCTTCGGCACCGGAATGCGCATGACGTAGGCGCTGTCCTTGCCGCGGGCGTCCACCACCGGCACCTTGCTGTCACCGATGGTGATGGTCTTGCCTGCGGCGACCGCCTTCTCGATCTCCGCCAGGTTGAAGACGTACAGGTAGTCGCGGTCGGCCTTCATCATCTCCTCGAGCACGACGCCGCCCTCGGAGTTGTAACAAGTCGCGAACGAGTACAGGCCCTTGTAGTCGCTCGCCGCCAGATCCAGGTTTCCCTCGATCATCACCTGCCACTTCACCTCCATCGTCTCGCCGTCGATGGCCGTGTGCAGCGCGGCGTACTTCGTCGGATCGTCCAGGTCGCGACCGTCGTTGACCTGCGGCGTACGGAACTCGGCGTTGCAGAACACGTAGCCGGTCTTGTGACGCTGCGGGAAGATGCCGTGCGTGCCCTGGCAGTTCGGAATGTCGACGATCGCGTCGCACTCCATCGTCTGGATGTCGACGCGTCCGAGCCGCGCTCCGGCCTTGTCGTTCACGAACACGTAGCGGCCGTCGTACGTGCCGTCCTTGTAGGACAGGTGCACGTGGTGCGTGTCGCCCATGTACCGCCCCTTGAGCATCGCCTTCGAGTAGTCGGTCTGCCCGTAGCCGGTCGCGGAGTCGCGGTTGAACACCGCGATGCGCTTGATCTCGCGCATCGACGGCACGCCGAGGATGCGGATCTCGCCGGACTGTCCGCCGCTCCAGAAGCCGTAGTACTCGTCGAGCTCGCCGGGCTTGACCTCCGCGCTGAGGTGGCCTTCGCCGGCGGTCGCGGGCTTGCCTGCGCCCGCCGACGCGGACGGCGCCGCAGCGGCTCCCCGCCCCCTTGTCGCAAGCGGCGAGCGCCGCGGCGGTGCCCAGCGCCAGGCTCGCCGTGAGGAAGTTCCGGCGGTTTCTCGACGGGTCCGACAGGTCGGATTCCGGGTGCTTCTTGTCGGTCATCTCTTGATACCTCTCGACTCCAGCCGCGGGCGGCAGGCGCGCGGCCGGAATGGGCCGCTCGACTTCCAACCGCGTGTTTCGTTTCACGGGCATCGTCGTGAAGCAGCGCACGCGCCATAGGCTCGATTTCGATGACTTGCGTCACCGACGGTACGCCCGTACGAACATTCGTGCGCTTGACAGGGCGGCGAATTCGCGCTTGGGCGTGAGCGATCGCGCACGGTTCGCGCGGGGACCGCGGGTGCGGCGCAATTCTGACGTGGTCGCGGTAGACGTCTGCAACGCGCTGAAACGGCGTTGCCGGGATCCGGCGTGGATCGAGCGCACGGCGGCCCCCGGCACGGGAGTTGCGTACGAGCTTGTTCGACCGCGTCCCCCCCCGTGGCGCGCGCCGACATGACCTCCACTCCGCAAACCCCTCCTCCAGCGCACTCGCGTGGCAGCCGGCAGCGCATGCGGCTACCGCGCGAGCACGGCTTCTGGGTCATGCTCGGCGCAGTGTCGGCGGCGGCCGCGGCGCGCGCCTCTCTCGCGCCGCGGTCGCTCGCCGTGCTGCTCGTCGTCGCTCCGTTGTGCGTCGCGCTGGCGTCGCGCGTCGGGCGCAGCGTGCGACGGAGCGCCGCAGCGCAGCTCGCCGCGGCGGCGCTCTTGCCGCTCGCCGGCTTGCCCGTCGAGCTGGCGGGTGGCGTTCCGGTGGCGGATGCCCTGACGACGGTGGTCGCGTGGGCGGCGGTGTTCGTGTCGGGCGCGATGATCGTGCGCGCCGTGTTCGAGCGCGCCGCGCGCCGCCGCTCCCGCGCGACGCTGCTCGACGCCGGTGCGCTCGCGCTGTGCGTGGCGGCAGCGGCGGCGCTCGCGCTGCTCGGCGCGCGCGGCGGCGCGATGGCGGCGGGCATCGCCGCCATCGGCGGGACAGCCATCGCCATCGCGCGTCCGTCGCCGCAGCAGCTCAAGGCTGTCGGGCTCGCGTTCGCGGGGCTGACCATCGCGGCCGGCGTCGCGTTGGTCGTGTGACGCGCCGCCTACACTAGGGAAATCTCTAGACCATTTTCGTCGCGCCAGCGGCCCGTGATACACAGGCCGGCATGTCGCGCGCATGGTGGATCGGTTCGGCACTCGCACTCGCGGCCTGCGGCGGCGGTGCGATACCCGCGCCCGCTGGCCCCGCCGCGCGCGGTTCCGCGCCGGACCGGCAAACCCCTCCCCCGGTTACGAAGCCGGCGGCCGCGACGCACGGCTTGCCGGTGGCGCCCTCGGCGGTGCCGCCGCCGCCTGCCACGTGTACGGCGCTCGTCGCCCACGCCAGCGGTTCGAGCTGCGGCGCCGACGCGCGCGACGCGCTGGAGCACGCGCTCGCCGCGACGGACCGCGTCACCGCTGACGGGGAGCTCGCCGCGCTCGAGGGCTGCAGCGCGTTCCCGCGCGGCTTGATCCGCGCCCTGCGTGCCGAGCGCGCTCCGCGGGAGTGCGGCGACGCGCTGGTGGAGCCCGCGCTCGCGGCGGCACCGGGCGAGCTCGACGTGGACATCCGCGACGCGCTCACCGGGCTCGGCCTGGCTTCGCGGCTATCGCGACTCGCCGCCGATCCGCCGCGACTCCAACCGCCGGTGGACAAGGCGCACTTCATGACGTTCTTGCAGGAGCGCCTGGCGCCGTGGATCGCCGGACAGGCCAAGGCCATCTACGACATCGCCATCGGCGGCTCGAAGCTCCACGGCTACGGCATGGGCGTCGTCGCGGTGGAGTCCGGCGTGGCCGACCTGCGCTTCGTCGAGGTGGTGCGCGAGGTACCGTTGCCCGACGAGCTGGCGAAGGACAAGGAGCTCAAGGACGTGTACTACGCCGCCCTCGATCAAGCGCTCGACCCGCGCAAGGATCGCGGCCGCGACGCGGCGCTGGTCGGACTGCGGGAGCTGTGGTCGCTGGGCGTGCTCTCCGACGCGCGCGTCAATCGCGCGCGGGTGCTGTTGTCGAAGCTCTACGGCGGGCGGCGTATCGACCTGCTGGACGGGCTCTTGATGCCGGCGCTGCCGGCCGCGACGCCGACTACGACGACCGAGCGACTCGCCGCGGAGCTGCCGACGTTCTACGCCGCGCGGCTGCTCGGAGACGCCAATCCGGCCGATCCCGGCGTGCTGCGCGCGCTGCTCGAGCGGGGTCTGCCCCCAGCGATGCGCTCGCGCCTCGAGTCGAGCGCGTTGCCGAACCAGAGCCGAGAGCTGTTCGCCCACGCGCTCGTGCGCCTGGGCGAGCTGTACTGGCGCTCGGGCGACTTCGCCAAGGCCGCGGAAGTGGCGGGCTCGCCCGCCGCCGCGGACAAGCAGGTCGAGGACGCGAAGCTGATCGCCGCGCTCGCGACGGCGCTCTCGGGCGGACCCAAGGACGCCGCGGAGATGATGCTGCGCGGCCCGTTCTTGCCCGGGGGCGTGGGCAACGTCGCCGACCTCGACAGGATCGCCGGCTCGAAGAGTCCGAACGCGGGGCTCGCCGCGTGGGACGCCGCCTACATCCTGGCGATGGTGCCGCCCACCGACGCCGACGTCGGCTTCTGGAAGGATCTGGGCAAGCGCTACCGCAAGGCGGCGAAGCTGCTCGTCGACAAGAAGCAACGGAAGCTCGCCCTCGATCGCGCGAAGGCGGCGGACGACACCGCGAAGGCGATCGCGAAGAACGCGAAGAAGAAGTGAGCGCGCGTCAGTAGCGCTGCGACGGCGGCGCGCCCTTGAGCGGGACGCCGCCGGTGACCGGCACCTTGGGAATGTCCGCCGAGAGCTTCTCGTAGAGCTTCTTCATCTCCGCGAGCTTGTCCGGCTCCTTGCCCGACAGGTCGACCTCCTCGGTCGGGTCCTTGTCCAGGTTGTAGAGCAAGAAGCGGCGATCGTCGTTGAACGCGATCAGCTTGTAGCCGTTCCAGATCAACGCCCGGCGACGGTCCATCAGATCACAGCGCGGAAGATCGACGATCACCGGCCGGGGCTCGGCCTTGGCGCCGAAGATCTCGGGCACCAGGCTCTTGCCGCGGAACGGCGGATCGGCGGGGACACCCATGAGATCCGCCACCGTCGGCGCGAGATCGATGTGGCTGCGCGGCGTGTCGACGTGACGCGGCGGCGCGCCGGGCACGTAGATGAACCACGGGACGTGGACCAGCGACTCCCAGATCTCGTACGCGTGGCGGTACTGACCGTGCTCGCCGAATCCCTCGCCGTGGTCGGCGGTGATGATCACCGCGGTCTGCTTGCCCCAGGGCTGACGCTGCGCCCAGTCGACGAGATCGCCGACCCACTTGTCGCTGTAGTGCACCTCGTTATCGTAGAGGTCGCGACGCTTGTTGCCGAAGTCCGGGTGGCCCTCGTGCTTGTAGTAGACGTAGTGCGGATCCAGGAAATGGAAGTAGGCGAAGAAGCGCTTGCCCTCCGGCAGCTTCACGTTCTTCGGATCCGAGAGCATCTCTTTCGCGAGCTTGTTCAGATCCTCGCTCGTGATGTTGTGCACGCCGGTGAGATCCAGCACCGTCCCCGGCAGCAGCCGGTAGTCGTCGAAGCCCTGGGCGAGCCCCATCTTCGGCAGGAAGTAGCCGTGGCCGTGCCCGGCCAGCGTGCGCATGCCGGCCTTCTGCAGGCGCTCGGTCACGAACAGGTTGCCCGGCAGCCAGCGCGTGAAGAAGTACCCGTCGCGCTCCATCTCGGACGGGTACTTGCCGGTCAGCGCCGGAGCGACGGATTTAGCCGTGTAGCTCGACAGGGAATACGCGTGGGTGAAGTCGGTGCAGCGCTTCTCGAAGGCCGTGAGCCAGGGGGCGATCGGGCGCTTGTAGCCCGCCCACGGCATGTCCGCGCGCAGGCTGTCGATCATGATCAGGATGACGTTGTACGGGCGCGCGGGCGTGGGCTTCGGTGGCTCTTGCAGCGTCGCGGCGGAAGGCGCGGGCGCGCTGGGCGTGGCGTGGGCGCGCCGCGCGCTCTCGCGCTCCGGCGACTCCTCGCGCGAGCAGGACAGCGCGAGAAAGCCAACGGCGAGGATCGGGACCAGACGGCGAATCATGCGGAAATGCGTCGGAAAATGGCGTCGGGCGCCGCGCATCAGGTGCCGGCGACAGCCACGTCCTTTCTTACTAGCCTCCCGTGGGCCCGCTGTCACGAATCCACCATGATGCCGACGCTCACTCCGCGGAAACCGCCCGGCTCGTCGCTGGGCAACGTCATCGCGTTCGCTCGCAATCCGCTCGCGTACCTGGAGCGCGTCGCGCCGCTCGGCGACGTCGTCCACGTGCCGGATCCGCGTGGACCGCTCTACCTCGTGAGCGCGCCGGATCTGATCGAGCAGATCCTGGTCAAACAGCACCACGCCTTCATCAAGGACAAGTTCACGCGCGTGCTGATCGATTCGCTCGGCAACGGGCTGCTCACCAGCGAGGGCGAGCTCTGGCGCCGCCAGCGCCGGCTGATCCAACCGGCGTTCCACCACGACAGGATCCGTTCGTACGCGTCGCTCATGGCGGCCGAGGCCCGGCGCATGCTCGACGGCTGGCCGCAGGACGCCGAGCGCGACGTCCACGTCGACCTGATGCAGCTCACCGCGGAGATTGTCGCACGCGCGCTGTTCAGCGCCGCGGTGGGCGGCGACGCCGCGCTGGTGCAAAGGAGCATCGCCGTCATGATGGCGCGCTACCGCGGCGTCGCGGGCACGGGCATTCCGCTGCCCCTCGCCATCCCCACGCCGGGCAATCTACGGTTTTCTGCCGCGGTCCGCCGCATGGACGCGCTGCTCTACGGCGTGATCGAAGAGCGCCGCCGGAGCGGCGACGAGCGCGCGGATCTGCTGGGCATGCTGCTGTCGGCGCGCGACGAGGATGAACACGCCATGAGCGATCGCCAGCTTCGCGACGAGATGGTCACGCTGTTCGTCGCCGGCCACGAGACCACGGCGCTCACCCTCGGCTTCGCCCTCTACCTGCTCGCCGGCGACGCGGACGCGCAGCGCTGGCTCGCCGAGGAGCTCGAAGCCACCCTCCACGGCCGCGCCCCGACGCTGGACGACGTTCCGGCGCTCGTGCGCACCGCCGGCGTGATCAAGGAGTCGATGCGACTGTATCCGCCCGCGTGGGCGATCGGCCGCGAGGCGCTCGAGGACGTCGAGATCGGCGCCTACCGCCTGGAAAGTGGCGCGCAGATCGCCATCTCGCAATGGGCGATCCACCGTGACCCGCGGCACTTCGACGAGCCGCTGCGCTTCGAACCCGCGCGCTGGCTCGGCGATCTGGAGGCGCGCCTGCCGCGCTTCGCGTACATGCCGTTCGGCGGGGGACCGCGCATCTGCATCGGCAACACGTTCGCGCAGACCGAAGCGACGATCGTGCTGGCGAGCATCGCGGCGCGCTTCCGCTTCAAGCGCGCGCCGCGCTATCGCTTGCGGCTCGAGCCTTCGGTCACGCTCCGACCCCGCGGCGGGATCCGGCTCCGCGTCGCCGCCCGCGCGTGATTCGCTACGGGTGCATGCGCTCGACGAGCGCTCGGCCGGTCTTCGTGTCCGTGCCGTGCACGTCGATGTAGTCCACGCTCATGAGGCCCGCGACCTTGGCGAAGATGTAGTCGAGGCGCGCGCTCTTCACGCCCTGGATGCGCGCGTAGCTCGTCGCGCTGCAGTGCCCGTCGCCGTCCTGCCGGGTCACGATCAGGATCGGCCGATCCACCTGCTTGAGCTGGACCAGATACCGCCCACCGGTGCGGCTCTTGGCGAGCACGCGCTGCTCCGAGAAGCCGTACGCGGCGTACTGCATGAAGCTGATCTTGTGCGAACGCATCGGCGGCGCGTGCTGCAGCTCCCGCCAGTAGGGGAACACGGCGTTGTCGCCCACCGGAGCGCAATACTGGTCGAGGCGCAGCCCGTAGTCGACGCGATCCTTGTCGTTGCTCTTGGCGATGTAGAACGCCGTCTGCACATCGTACGGGCCGAACGGCGGCTTCAGGTTCGGGTCGCTGTTGGCGGGGTTGGGCTTGGCCGTACGCGCGCCCGGTGCGGCGGCGACCGCGGCCACCGGCGGCGGGATGACGGGGCTGCTGCAGCCCGACGCCATGCCAGCTGCGGCGAGCGCCCACGCGACGTGCACGAGATTCGACAAGGCGGGAGGATGATAGGCACGCGCTGCAGGGGCGATCCACCGGGGAAAGCACATCTGCGCGGCGTCAGGGCGGGCCCGTTCGCGTTCCGCTACGATCACCCGGGTGACCGAGCACGACCCGCTGGATCCCCGGAGCTTCGACGGGCTAACGGAGGACGAGGCCGCGCGGCGTCTCGCCACGGAGGGCCCGAACGAGCTCGCCTCCGTCGGACCGCGCAGCGTGCTCGCCATCGCGTTCGGCGTCGTGCGCGAGCCGATGTTCCTGCTGCTGCTCGCGTGCGGCGGGCTGTACCTCCTGCTCGGCGACGTCCGGGAGGCGCTGACACTGCTCGCGTTCGTCGGCGTGGTCATGGGCATCACCATCGTGCAGGAGCGCAAGACCGAGCGTTCCGTGGAGGCGCTCCGCGATCTGTCGAGTCCGCGCGCGCTGGTGTGCCGCGACCACCAGGTGCGCCGCGTGCCAGGACGCGAGGTGGCGCGCGGCGACGTGGTGGTGCTCGCAGAGGGCGACCGCGTGCCCGCCGACGGCGTGCTGCTGGGCGGGCTCAACCTGCAGATCGACGAGTCCCTGCTCACCGGCGAGTCGGTGCCGGTGCGCAAGCTCGCCGCGACAGAGGAGCCCACCCGCATGGGCGCGCCCGGCGGCGACGACCAGCCGCACGTGTTCTCCGGCACGCTCGTCGTCCACGGTCGCGGCGTCGCGCGCGTGCTCGCCACCGGCGATCGCACGGAGATGGGCAAGATCGGCGGCGCGCTCGCGTCGCTCGAGAGCGAGAACACGCGCATGCAGCGCGAGGTATCGCAGCTGGTGAAGCGATTCGCCGCTGGCGGGATCGCGTTGTGCGCGCTCGTGTTCGTCGCGTACGGTGCCAGCCGCCACGACTGGCTGAACGGCTTGCTCGCCGGACTGACGCTCGCGATGGCCGTGCTCCCCGAGGAGTTCCCGGTGGTGCTCACGGTGTTCCTGGCGCTCGGCGCGTGGCGCCTGTCGCGGCAGAACGTGCTCGCGCGACGCGTCGCCGCCATCGAGACGCTCGGCTCGGCCACGGTGCTGTGCGTCGACAAGACCGGAACGCTGACCGAAAACAAGATGACGATCCGCCGGCTCGTGCCGTGCGGCGAGCCCTGCGCGCCGCACGACCTGTTGACGAACGCCGGGCCGCTGCCGGAGGCGGTGCACGAGCTCGTCGAAATCGGCATCCTGGCCAGCCAGCGCGATCCCTTCGACCCGATGGAGATCGCGTTCCACGCGCTCGGCGAGCGCGATCTGGCGGGCACCGAGCACCTGCACAAGAGCTGGGCGCTGCAGCGCGAGTATCCGCTGTCGGCTGAGCTGCTCGCGCTGTCGCACGTGTGGCGCGCGACCGAGGGCGGACGCTTCGTGGTGGCGACGAAGGGCGCCCCCGAGGCGATCGCCGACCTGTGTCATCTGTCCGGACAGGCCCTGACCGACACGCTCGAGGCGGCGTCGAAGATGGCGAGCGAGGGCTTGCGCGTGCTCGGCGTCGCGCGCGCCGGTTTCGAGGGCGAGCTACCCGCGCACCAGCACGCGTTCGACTTCGAGCTGGTCGGGCTGGTCGGGCTCGCCGATCCGGTGCGCGCCGGCGTGCCGGAGGCGGTCGCCGACTGTCACCGCGCAGGGATCCGCGTCGTCATGATCACCGGGGACTACGCCGAGACCGCGCGATCGATCGCGACCCAGATCGGTATCCCGGCGGAGGCGGTCGTCACCGGACCGGAGCTCGAAGAGATGGACGAGCCGGCGCTCCGCGAGCGCTCGCGCCGCACCGACATCTTCGCCCGCATGGTGCCCACCCAGAAGCTACGGCTGGTGCAGGCGCTCCGATCGAGCGGCGAGGTCGTCGCCATGACCGGCGACGGCGTCAACGACGCGCCAGCACTGAAGGCCGCCGACATCGGCGTCGCCATGGGCGGTCGCGGCACCGACGTCGCGCGCGAGGCCGCGGCGCTCGTGCTGGTCAACGACGACTTCGGGAGCATCGTGCAGTCGGTGCGCATGGGCCGGCGTGTGTACGACAATCTGCAGAAGGCGATGGCCTACATCGTCGCGGTGCACGTGCCCATCGCCGGCATGTCGCTCTTGCCCGTCCTGCTCGGCTGGCCGCTGGTGCTGCACCCGGTCCACGTCGTGTTCCTGGAGATGGTGATCGATCCCGCGTGCTCGATCGCGTACGAGGCCGAGCCCGAGGAACCGAGCGTGATGCAGCGGCCCCCGCGCGGCGTCGACGAGCCGCTGTTCGGCGCGCGCTTGCTGGCGCTCTCCGCCGCCCAGGGGCTCGGCGTGCTCGCCGTGGTGGTGATGGTCTTCTGGTTGTCGGTCCGGCGCGGTATCTCCACGGACGGCGCGCGCTCGCTGGCGTTCATCACGCTGGTGGTCGGCAACCTCGCTGTAATTCTCGTGAACCGCTCGTTCTCGATGTCCGCGCTCGGCGCGCTGCGCTCGCCGAACCGCGCGCTGTGGTGGGTGGTGGGCGGCGCGCTGGGCTTCCTCGGCCTGTCGTTGTACGTGCCGCCAATCGCGCGCTTGTTCCGCTTCGAGCCGCCGGGCGCGCTTGCGCTCGCCATCGCCTTCGCGTGCGGCGTGCTCGGCGTGGTGTGGTTCGAGCTTTTCAAGGCCGTGCGGCGGCGCCGCGGCGCATGAGTGACAGCGACCGTTCGCGCGGGTCGCGGGCGAGCGACGCGCTTTGCGCCAGTGCACACGGCGATCAGAGCAGGTAGCGTCCGGCGCGCATCAGGGCGGCGCCGTCGATGTCGATGTCGGTGCCGGTGCTCGCGAGCACCAGCTGCCCGGTGGCGTCCCACTCCGCGCCGGTAAGCTGGGAGTGCGTGAGACCGAGCACGAGGTGGAAGCCCGGCAGGATCTGATCGGCGATGACCTGGCCGCGCGGCTCGGCGAGGCCGGTGTTGGTCCCGAAGCTGAACAATCCCACCCGATCGCAGTTCGCGCCGGAGCGCGTGAAGTGCTCGACGTGGCGCGCCAGCGCCGTGTCGGCGCACGTAACGCCGGTCACGCGCCCGTGGGCGATCTCGAGCGTGAGCGGTCGCTCGCGCACGTCGCTGTCCACACCCGCGAGCTGGGTGAGCGATGCGTCGCACACGAAGCGTCCGCTCGCTTCGGCGGGCGGAGCCAACAGCTCGCCAGCGGGCAGGTTCTGCCAGCTGCCTGCGCGGATGACGCCGCTGTTCTCGACCCAGCGATAGCGCGCGTCGGTGTGCACCTCGAGGTCGGTACCCGCGCGACTGCGCGCGGCAATCACCGAGTGGCCGCGCACGCGAGCCCGGATCTTGCGTGCGACGTCGGCAATGCGCTGCGGATCGATCGACATGCCCGCCGCCATGTGAGCCGGCGCCACGCCGACCATGTGGGCGTGGCGCAGGCCGCCGGCCACGGCGGTCTCGACCAGCGCGCGGCGAAACGCGAGCTCCTCCGCCCCGGCGCGGCCGGCATACACGCTCATCTGGGCGCGGCCGAAGGCGTCGCCGACAGGCGCAGGTAGACTCGACAGCGGCTCGGCGCCGAGCTCTTCGAGTGCGAAGCACGTGGCACGCACCTTCGCCCAGTCCGCGGCTTCGACGATCGCGGCGCGCACCTTGTCGCGCGCCGCGTCGGCGACCACGACGAGTCGCTCGCCCGCGACCGCTCCCAGCGCGCCTTCAACGACGCGTCGCGCCGGCGAGAGCAGCTCGAAATCCACGCTGCCCAGAGGCGGCGCCGACCAGCCTCGCCTTGGCCCTTCCAAGACTGTAGCGTCTCACCGATCGTGTGGCACTTCCAGGCATCGACTCCGCAGCCCGTGGTTTCGCGCGCACACCGCAGCCCCCCCCTCCCCGGGCACCGGGCGCTCTGCTAGGCTCCCGGCCCTCCCATGCTGTCGTATCTGCGGGTTCGCGGTCTCGCCCTTCTCGACGACGTCGCGCTCGAGCTCGTGCCCGGCATGAACGTGCTCACCGGCGAGACCGGCGCCGGAAAGTCGATCATCGTCGACGCGCTATCGCTGCTGCGCGGCGCGCGCGGCCGTGTGGAGCTGGTGCGCAACGGCGAGGACGCGGCGGTGGTGGACGCGCAGTTCGATCTGCCGCCGGACACCGCGACGCGTATCGGCGCGCTGCTCGAGGAGCGGGGCGTCCCGGCGGGCGACGCCGGCGCGCTGGTGGTCCAGCGCGTGGTCCCGACCAGCGGGCGCGGTCGCAGCTTCTTGCAGGCCGAGCTGACCACGCAAGCGGTGCTCGGGGAGGTCGGCGAGATGCTGATCGACATCTGCAGCCAGCACGAACACCACTCGCTGGTCAACGTCGCGCGGCATCTGGAGCTGCTCGACGGCTACGCGCACCTCGATGCCGCCCTCGAAGAGTACGGCGCGCTGTATCGCGACTACCGGAAGACCAGCGCCGACCTCGCGGATCTCCGGGCGCGCACCGCGGAGGGCATCGCGCGCGCCGACTACCTGCGCTTCCAGATCGACGAGATCGATCGCGTGGCGCCCGAGCCGGGCGAGCACGACGTGCTCAGGCGTCGCGTCGTGCTGCTCGGCGACGCGCGCCGTTGGGCGGAGCTGGCGGGCGACGCGCAGGATCAGCTGTACGAAGCCGAGGATTCCGTCGCGGTGCGGATCGCCGGCCTGCTCGAGCGGGCGCGACGTGGCGCCGAGGAATCGGAGCGGCTCGCCGCGATCGTCGAGCAACTGTCGACGGCCCAGGCCGCCGTCGAGGAAGCGGCACAGCTCGCGACGCGCTTCGGTCACGAGCTCGAGCTGGATCCGGCCGAGCTCGAGCAAGCGGAGGAACGGCTGCACGCGCTCGAGTCGCTGCGCCGCAAGCACGGCGTCGAGCCCGACGCGCTGATCGATCGGCGCGACGCCATGCGCGAGGAGCTCGACGCCCTCGACCACGCCGAGGAACGCCTGGCGGAGCTCGAGCGTCGCGCGGGAGAGCTGCGCAGCGCCTGCACGGACAAGGCGCTCGAGCTCCGCAGCGCGCGCAAGGCGGCGGCCCAGGGCCTGGCCCGCGCTCTCGAGCAGGAGCTGGTGGCGCTGCATATCGCGACGGCGCGCCTCGCCGCGCGCGTGGAGCCGGTGCCCGGGGACGAGCCGGGACCGCGCGGGCTCGACCGGGTCGAGCTGCTCTTCTCCGCCAACCCCGGCGAGCCGCCGGCGCCGCTCAATCGCGTCGCGTCCGGCGGCGAGCTGTCGCGCGTATTGCTCGCGCTCAAGAACGTCCTTGGCGACGACGATCGCGTCGCGACCTACGTGTTCGACGAGGTCGACGCCGGCGTCGGAGGCGCGGTGGCCGAGGCCATCGGACTTAGATTGCGACACGCCGCGAGCGACCACCAGGTCCTGTGCATCACCCACCTGCCGCAGATCGCGGCCTTCGCGGACGCGCACTTTCGCGTGGAGAAGCGCGCGGAAGGCGGCCGGACCGTAACGCGCGTGGTGCGCCTGCCCGACGACGAGCGCATCGAGGAGCTCGCACGCATGCTCGGAGGCGCCCGGGTCACCGAGAGCGCGCGCGAGCACGCCCGGCAGCTGCGAGCCGAGGCCCTGCGAGGCTCGACTCCGGCCGCTGCGCCGGCGCCGGCGCCGGCGAAGCCGCGACGCGGCAGCCGAAACGTGCGCTCGCGACGCGCGGAGTGACGTCCGGCTGGCATTGTGCCCGCCCGGAGTGATAAAACAGATTTGGATGCCGGCATACTGGCTTGACCACAATGGCACCCGCTATCCGCTGACGCGTCGCGAGACGGTGATGGGTCGAAGCGAGGAGTGCGCGGTGTACCTTCCGCACTCGCAGGTGTCGCGGATCCACGCCGTGATCCGCTTGCGAAGCGACGACACGCTCGAGCTCGTCGATCTCGGGAGCATGAACGGAACGCGCCTCAACGGCGAGCGCGCGCTCGGCCCGCGCACGCTGCACAGCGGCGACGTGGTCCGCATCGGCACCGAGACGCTCACGGTCCACGTCGACGAGTCCGCGCGGGCCCCGGCGCGCGTGCCGTCCGGCCCGTTCCAGGCGACCACGACCCGACCTGCCGAAGGCGAGCGCGGCGTGATGGACTCGATCGACCTGGCCGAAGCGCTCGTGAAGGGCGGCGAGACGACCGAGCGCCGCGACGCCGCGGCCCGCACCGTGCGCTCGCTGCTCGAGCAAGCGGTCGGCCGCATCTCGCGGGAGCGGCTCCCGCTCGACCACGAGCTCGCGGGTCGCATCGCCGCCTTGGCGGAACAGCTCGCGAAGCTGAGCCCGGCGACGGCGACGCCGGAGTGGATGGACGACATCGCGAGCCGGGTGCGCGCACTGCTCGAGCCCTGATCAGGCCCCGCATGCAGATCGGACTGCATCTGCCAAGCGCGCAGCCGGGAGCAACAGCCGACGGAATCCTTTCCGTGGCGCACGCGGCGGAGCGCCTCGGCTTCGACGCCGTGTGGATGTTCGATCACCTGCTGACGCCGGTGGATCTCGAGTCGCGCTATCCGTACAGCCGCGACGGCAGCTACGTGATGAAGTCCGCGGATCCGTTCTTCGATCCGGTGGGTCTGTTCGGCGTCCTGGCCGGCGCGACGCAGCGCATCCGCATCGGCACGGGCGTACTGGTGGCCGCGTACCGCCACCCGGTCGTGCTGGCCAAGGCGCTCGGCACGATCGCGCGATTCGCCCCGGGGCGGCTCGTGCTCGGCCTCGGAAACGGCTGGATGCGCGAGGAGTTCGACGCGGTCGGCGTCCCGTTCGAGCGCCGCGGCGCCCGCTTCGACGAATACATCCGCGCGCTCAGGGCGATCTGGTCCGGGCAGCCTTCGGCGTTCGACGGCGAGTTCTACCGCTGGGTGCGCTCGGGCTTCCTGCCCGCGCCGGAGGTGCCCATCCCGATCATCGTCGGTGGGCACAGCGATGCGGCGCTGCGGCGCGCCGCGCGCCTTGGCGACGGCTGGGCGGTCGTAACCGGCAAGGGTCAAGGCTCGGGCATCGACGCTATCGCCACGCGACTCGCCGTGCTGCGCGGCATGCTGGAGGCCGAGGGCCGCGCGGGCCAACCCTTCGAGCTCGTGTGCCAGAACCTGTTCTGGTTCTCCGACGCGCCGGACCCGCGACTTCCGTTCACCGGGCCGCCGGCCGCGATCGCCGAGAGCCTGTCCCGGCTTCGGGAGCTCGGCGTGACGATGATCGATCTTCTGGCCATGGGCACGCCGGAGCAGCTCGCCGAATCCGCGCAGCGCTTCGCCGAGGACGTGCGGCCTCTGCTCGACTGAGCGACATGGCGGACGACGAGCGGATCCGCCGCTACCGGGACAACCTCCAGGGCGAGGTCGACAGCGCCGCGCTGTACCGCGCGCTCGCCGACATCGAGAAGACGCCGCGGCTCGGCGAGGTCTACGCTCGCCTCGCCAGCGTCGAGGAAGCGCACGCCGACTTCTGGAAGAAGAAGCTCTTGGAGGCCGGCGCACGGCCACCGGAGCTTCGGCCGGGGTGGCGCACGCGCGTGCTCGTCGCGCTGGCCCGACGCTTCGGGCCAGGCATCGTGCTGCCCACGGCGCGCAACTTCGAGGAGATCGACCGCGGCAAGTACGACGACCAACCCGAGGCCCGCGGCGAGGGTCTGCCGGCCGCGGAGCGCTCGCACGCGCGACTGCTCGACGCCCTGGCGGGCTCGCGCGGCGTCAGCGGCGCGGCGATCTCCCGGCTCGAAGGGCGACATCGGTCGGCGGGCGGCAACGCGCTGCGCGCCGCCGTACTCGGGCTCAACGACGGCCTGGTCTCCAACCTGAGCCTGGTGATGGGGGCGGCGGGCGCCGGACTCGGCGAGCGGACGGTGCTGCTCACGGGCATCGCTGGGCTGCTCGCCGGCTCGCTCAGCATGGCGCTCGGCGAGTGGCTCAGCGTCCAGAGCTCGCGCGAACTCTACCAGAAGCAGATCGCCACCGAGGCGAACGAGCTCAGCAGCGTACCGCGCGAGGAGCTCGAGGAGCTGGTGCTCATCTACCAGACCAAGGGCCTCTCCGAGGAGCAGGCGCGTAGCATCGCCGAGCGCGTCATGAGCGATCCCGTGCAGGCGCTCGACACCCTCGCCCGCGAGGAGCTCGGCATCGATCCGGATCAACTCGGCGGCTCGGCGTGGGCGGCGGCCGTGACGTCGTTCCTGCTGTTTTGCACCGGCGCGTTCGTGCCGATCGCACCCTTCCTCGCGCTCCACGGCGGCACGGCTCTCGGCGCCGCCGTGGCCCTGAGCGGCGTGGCGCTGTTCGTCACAGGAGCGGCCATCACGCTGTTCACCGGGCGGAGCGTCCTGTTCTCGGGCCTGCGCCAGCTGGTGATCGGCATCGCAGCCGCAGGCGTGACCTACGGCGTCGGGCACCTGCTGGGCATCTCGCTCGGCGGGTAACGCCCCTACGGCAACGTCTGGCCCACGTACGAGCTCATGAAGCCGAGCCGGTCGCTCTCCGGCGCATGGAAGGGGTTGCCGCCCCACGCGTAGCTGATGAAGCCCGCGAAGCCGATGTTGCGCGCAGCCTGGGCGCGCGCCTTGATGGCGTTGTTCCAGCCGGCGGTCGACACCCCCGCGCGACCCCAGCTCGTGGTCGAGATGGTGTTCGCGAAATGCTCTACCAGGAAGAGCCGGGTCTTGGGCACGCCCCGCGCCGCGTACGCGTCGACGGTCGCCTGGTAGCGCGTCTGGCACCACGCCACGGAGTTGCCGTTGGCGTTGATCTCCTTGCCGGTGAGATACGACTCCGCGGCGATGAACGCGTACTTCTGCAGCTCCGTCCAGGACGCCGTGTTCGCCTGCGGCGCGGCGAACGGCGCGGCAACGACCGGCGTCTTGCCGTAGGTGTTCTTCAGCGCCTTCGCGAGATCGATGACGAATTGGTGATACGCCGCCCCGTCCGTCGCCGACTGCCACAAGCCGCTGGAGATCTCGTTCAGGATGAACCACTTCGGCAGACCGCACGGGAAGTTGCCGTTCTCCATGTCGACGATGGCCGTCGCAACGGCGGCGCCGCCCGCCTTCCAGTTCGTGTTCATCGCGTCCACGTATACGGCCTGGAAGTTCCCTGCGGCCCAGATCGCGGCCTTGTGCATGTCGGTGCCAACGGCCATGAAGTGCGCGGGCCCGACGTCGAGCGCGTCGAAGTCGGGCTGACAGAAGCACTTGTCCTCGCTGCCCGTGCAACTGCCGCTCGAGCCGCAGTTGAGTGTCGCCACGTCGAACTTGCGCACGGCCGGACCGGGTGGCCCGTTGCCGGTGGGGCATCCGCCCGCACCGCCGCTACCACTGGTTCCGCCGCTGCCACTCGTTCCGCCGCTGCCGGCCGTGCCTCCCGTCCCGCCCGCGCTTCCACCGGCGCCACCGCTGCCCCCCGCTCCGGACGCGCCGCCGCTCCCCGAGGTCGTGCAGCTTGCCGCGCGGCACGTGATCTCGCCGCACGCGGAGCCGCCGTTGCCGGCGCCCTCGGCGGTCGTCGCGCAGTCGCCCGACGTCGTCACGCTGTGGTTCTGGCCGACGCCGCAGTCGGTCGCGCCCTCGAGCGCGTCGCTGCCGTCGCAGCAGACCGTCGCCGAGCCGCTGACCGGACCCGTGGTGCGCGTGTAGGACGGCGGCGTGCAGCACGCGCCGTCGCTGCACACGTTGGACGCGCAGTCCGCGAGCTTCAGGCAACCGGCGCCGTCGCCGCACGGCGCGCACGATCCGCCGCAGTCCACGTCGCTCTCGTCGCCGTTCTGCATGCCATCCGTGCACGACATCGCCGTGCCGCCGGCCGCACCAGCGCTTCCGCCGCCATCGGGCCAGCCCGCGCCGCCGCCCGTGGCGGACGTTCCCGAGGTTCCACCCGAGGCCGCGGCGCCGCCCGAGCTGCCATGGTCCCCGTTCGCCGTCGCGTCGCCGCTGCCTCCGCACCCGACGGCCGTCGACACACCGAGCGCCGCGCCGATCAAGCAAGCCGACTTCAGCCCCATCCGCGCATGATCCGCACCGCGAACCGAATCGTCAACGCACGCGGTCCCTGCCGATCCTCCCGCATGAGGATGCCGGTCCGGCGCGGCCGGCGAGCAGACCGGTCGCCGGACGCGCGGGTTCAGGCCGAGCGCTTGAGCTCGAGATCGTCGGTGCCCCACGGATGGGCCTCGAGCAGCGCGTCCGCGTCGCGCCGGAGCCGATCGTCGAGGCGTTGACGCGCGGCCTCGCGAAGCGCGGCCGCGAACATCGTCGCCGACGAGAAGCGGCGCATGCGGTCCTTCGCCAGCGAAAGCGCCAGCACGCGTTCGACGTCCTCGGTAACGCGCACCACGTGACCGGGGCGCACCGGCTGCACATGTGCGACGTTGTAGAGCGTGGAGATGGCGTCTGCCGCGGTGAACGGCGGCTGCCCGGAAAGGACGCGGAACGTGATCACGCCCAGCGCGAACACGTCCGCGCGGTGATCGACGTCCTCGCCGCGCGCTTGCTCGGGCGACATGTAGCTGGGCGTGCCGACCGCGGCGCCCTGGGTCAGGTTCGAGGCGATCTCCCCCATCTTCGATACGCCGAAATCCAGGATCTTCCACACGCGCTGGTTGCCCTGCTCGGACAAGAACAGGTTCTGGGGCTTCAAGTCCCGGTGCACGACGCCGATGTCGTCGGCGGCGGACAGGGCTTGGGCGACCTGCGCGACCAGCTCGAGCGTGGCCGACATGCCCAGGCGCTTCTGTTGGCGCAGATGCCAGGCCAGGTCGTGTCCTTCCAGCAGCTCCATCACGAGATACGGAACGCCGTCCGGCAAGGTTCCACTGTCGAGCGTCCGCGCGATGTGGGGCGAGCGGATCGCGCTGGTGATCTCCGCCTCGCGCAGGAAGCGCTCGAGTTGCGCCGGCTCCTCCACCGCCATCGGATGCAGGAACTTCATCGCCACCAGCTCGTCGGTCGCGGCGCGCCGCGCGCGATAGACCTCGCCCATGGCGCCCCGCCCGATGAGCTCGATCACCTCGTAGCTGTCGACCTGTTGTCCCGAGTAGCGGCCCATGCGCGCCGCGTTCGCCCGGTCGATGTCCGCGCGCGCTTCGTCGAGCAAAGCGTCGCGTTTCTTGATCTGGCGTCCCGCGCGCTCCAGTCGTTCGAACGCCATCAACGTCGCGCGCCGGCTCTGCCGAGCGAGCCAGAACGTCAGCGCGAGCAGCACTTGCGCGACGCCGGTGGTCGCGACGAGCCCCGCCGGTTCGGATCGTTGCAGCGCCAGCACCGACGCCGAGAGATCGATGACGCCGGCCAGTGCCAGCACGCACAGCGCGAAATAGCCGAGGGCGCACGCCAGGTAGATGGCCCAGCCCGACCGCGTCGAGTCGCTCAGCCCGAAGAAGTAGATCCCGACGCAGAGCGCCATGATCGCCGGCGAGAAGACGCCGACGTAGTACGCGATGGCCAAGATACTGGCGACGCAGGCAAGTCCGTGGGCAAGCACCTTGCGCTGATCGAAGTGCTCGGGATCCCGGAAGTCGAGCAGCAGCAGCACCGACAGTAGCGCCGTCGCGCCGACCACGACCGTGGACAGCCATCTGCCCGGCGACACGCGCTCGGGCAACCAGATCGCCACCTCCGCGGCGCCCGCGACCAGGGCCACCAGGCGCATCAGCGCCGTCGTCCGCGCGAGCTCCTCGCTCCTGAGGATCTGCGGTGCGGAGGTGACGCCGCTCTGGTACGTCAGCGTGCCCGACGACCCGCCTGGAACCAGAGTCGAACCGGACGTGCTCTCCGCGTCGGCGGCCACTTCGCTAGCGACCGGGCGCTCGATCACCGTGGGCTCTTCGCCCTCCGGCGGGGCGTCGGCGTCGGCAGGACTCCCCGACACGGCGCTCAACGTCTCCGGATGGCGGTGTGAACGACCGTCACGTCCTGCACGCGGAACCTCGAGAGCACGCATCCAGTGTCCTTGAAGAACGCCGGCGCGCACAAGTGGATAGGAGCTTCTATCGGATCGGCGCCATCGCGGCGGAGGCCCACGGCGCCCGCGCACCACCGGCACGGCGACTGCCCTCGGCCGCGGATCCGCACCACCAAGCTTGTCCTCGATTCCGCCGCGCGACAAGCGCGCCGGGCGCGCCGCAGCTCGAGCGCATTGGCAGCGTGGCCCGGCGGCGGTATTGGCCGGGCCGCATGTCCTTCGAACGAGCCCAGCGCCTGGTCACGCGCTTCCGCGACGAGCTGACGAACACCAAGTCCCGACCCGGCGCTGGACCGCTCGCGCTGGACGGAAGCATCGCGTGCGAGCTGCTCGAGTCGATGCTCCTGGCACGCCATCTCGACGTCGCCGCGCACGAGCTCCGCGCGAGGGGCGAGGGCCACTACACGATCTGCAGCGCCGGCCACGAAGGCAACGTGGTCCTCGGGCGGCTCACCGGGCCGGAGGATCCTTCGATCGTTCACTACCGCAGCGCCGCGCTGGTCGTGGAGCGCTCACGCAAGGCGCCGGACGTCGACACGGTGCGCGACATCCTGCTCGGTCTCGTCGCGTCGAAGGACGACCCGGTGAGCGGCGGTCGGCACAAGGTGTTCGGCGGCAGGCCGCTCGGCCTGGTTCCCTCCACCAGCACGATCGCGTCGCACCTGCCGCGCGCGGTCGGGCTCGGATTCGCCATCGAGCGCAAGCCACGCCTCGGGCTCGGCTCGGTGGGCGCCGCGGACGCCATCGCGATGGCGAGCTTCGGAGACGCGAGCCTGAACCACAGCACGGCGCTCGGCGCGCTCAACGCCGCCTCCTGGGTCGTGCACCAGAATCTGAAGCTGCCCGTGCTGTTCGTCTGCGAGGACAACGGGCTCGGCATCAGCGTGCGCACGCCCACCGGATGGGTGGAGGACGCGGCTCGCGCAGTGGCCGCATCTTGCCTACTTCGCCGCCGACGGCTGGAACCTGGCGGACACGTGGCGCGCGGCGAGCGCCGCGGTGGATCACGTGCGACGCAAGCGAACGCCGGCCATGCTGCACATGCGCTGCGTGCGGCTGCTTGGACACGCGGGCAGCGACGTCGATACGGTGTACCGCCCGCCGGCGGAGATCGAGTCGGCGGAGCGGCGCGACCCGGTGCTGCGTGCGGCCGTGGATCTCGTCGAGCACGGCGTGCTCGACGCGCGCGAGGTGCTGGAGCTGGACGCCCGCGCCAGCGCGCGCGTGCGCGCCGAAGCCGAGCGCGCCGTGAGCCGCCCGCGCCTCGTCACGCGCGCGGAGGTGGAGGCGGCGCTGGTGGTTCCGGCGGACGAGCGCGTGGCGACCGAGGCGGGGCGCGAGCTCGGCGCGATGCCGGCGGGCCCCATCACCTTGGCGCAAGGCATCAACGCGGTCCTGGCGGAGGCACTCGAGCGCTACCCGGCTGCGCTCGTGTTCGGCGAGGACGTGGCGAAGAAAGGCGGCGTTTACGGCCTGACCAAGGGCCTGCTCGCGAAAGCCGGCCCGGCGCGCGTATTCAACACGCTACTGGACGAGCAGACGATCCTCGGCCTGGCGCTCGGCACGGCGACGCTCGGCCTCTTGCCGATCCCCGAGATCCAGTACCTCGCCTACCTGCACAACGCCGAGGACCAGCTCCGCGGCGAGGCGTCCAGCATGCGCTTCTTCTCCAACGGCGCGTACGACAACCCGATGCTCGTGCGCATCGCCGGGCTCGCCTACCAGAAGGGGTTCGGCGGCCATTTCCACAACGACAACTCGATCGCCGTCCTGCGCGACGTGCCGGGCATCGACGTGTTCGTGCCGGCGCGCGCCGACGACGCCGTCGAGCTCTATCGCACCGCGCTCGCGCTCGCACACGCCGCGCGGCGCGTCGTCGTCGCGATCGAACCGATCGCGCTCTACCACACTCGCGATCTGCACGCGGAGGGCGACGGCGCCTGGCTTTCGCCCGCGCCGCCCGGTGCCGCGAGCTACGGCCGCGCGCGCGTCTATGGCGAGGCGGCCGGGGATCTCGCGATCGCCACCTTCGGCAACGGCGTGGCGATGAGCCTGCGCGCCGCCCGACGCCTGGAGCGCGATCACGGCATCCACGCCCGGGTCCTGGATCTGCGTTGGCTGTCGCCGCTGCCGGTCGCCGACATCCTGAAGCACGCCGGTGACAGCGGACGTCTCCTGGTCGTCGACGAGTGCCGGAAGAGCGGCAACATCTCCGAGGCGATCGCCGCGGCGGTGCTCGACGCGCGCCTCGACGTCGAGTTCGCCCGGGTCACCGCCGCCGATTGCTTCGTGCCGCTCGGGGACGCCGCGAACCTGGTGCTGGTCAGCGACGACGAGATCGTGCAAGCCGCTCTTTCGCTCGTGCAGCAGGGCCGCCGCGGGGCTATAGCCCGGGCATGAGCGTCGTCGAGCTGTTCTACGATTTCTCGAGCCCCAACGCGTACTTCGCGGCGATGCAGCTGCCCGCCATCGCCGAACGGCAGCACGCGAGCGTCAGGTGGCGACCGTTCCTGCTCGGCGGGCTGTTCAAGACGCTCGCCGTCGAGTCGATGCCCGGCATGACGAGCCCGGCGAAGGCCGCCTACAGCCGTCTGGAGCTGGAACGGTGGGGTCGAAAGCACCACATCGCGTTCGCCTTTCCGTCGCGCTTCCCGATGAACACCGTCAAGGCGCTGCGGATCGCGCTCGCCCTCGACGCCGACGGCGCCGACCAGGCCGCCTACGCGCAGGCCGTGTTCCGCGCCTACTGGGTCGAAGACCGCGACATCTCCGACGACGCGGTGCTCACCGATGTGATCGCCGGCCTCGGGCTGGACGCGCCGGCGCTGCTCGCCCGCACGCAGGATCCCGCGATCAAGGACGCGCTCAAGCGTTCGACCGCGGAAGCCGCGGAGCGCGGCGTGTTCGGCGCGCCGACGATGTTCGTCGACGGCGAGCTCTACTTCGGCAAGGATCGCCTGGACTTCGTCGCGGACGCGCTCGAGTCGGCGCAGCGCTGAGCGATCGGCTCAGTGGCAGGTCTTCGTGCCGCCGCCACTGCACGAGTCGCTACCCTGGCAGCACGGGTCGCCGCTGCCGGAGCAGTCGCCGTTGTGCGGCACGCAGCACGCGCCACCCGTTCCGTTGCAGGTGTTGCCCGACTGGGAGCAGCACTGGGTGCCGCCCTGACACGTGACGCCGCTCGAGCACGATGCGCAGGTCGAACCGTTGCAGTAGTCGGTGCCCGTGCAGCTGCAGGTGAGGTTGCCGCCGCACCCGTTGGAAAGGCTGCCGCATTGCCCAGAGTAGTCGGCCGCGCAGGTCTTCGGCGTGCAGCAGGTGCCGCTGTTGCACGTCTGCCCGGAGCCGCAGGTGCAGTTGAGGTTGCCGCCGCAGCCGTCGGACTTGCTGCCGCACTGACCGGAGTAGTCGGCGGCGCAGGTCTTGGGCGTGCAGCACGTGCCGCCGTTGCAGACATCGCCCGAGCCACACGAGCAGTTGACGTTCAGGTTGCAGTTGTTCTTGAAGGTGCCGCACTTGTTGCCGCTGCACGTCGTGCTCTGCGGCTCGGCCGTGCACCCGCAGACGTTGGGCGTCCCGCCGCCGGCGCAAGTCTCGGGCGACGTGCACGTTCCGCACGACAGCGTGCCGCCGCAGGTGTCGGAGACGCTGCCGCAGTTCTTGCCGAGCTGGGAGCAGGTCTTCGGTGTGCAACACGACCCGTTGAAGAAGACTTGCCCGGCTGCGCACGCGCACGCGCCGGTCTTGCACGTCTGCCCACCGGTGCACTTCGTGGTGCACGCGCCGCAGTGGTTGTTGTCGGTCTGGGAGTCGACCTCGCAGCCGTTCGCGCGCGGGTTCGTGTCGCAGTCCTTGAAGCCAGAGGCGCAGGAGATCGAACAGTTTCCGCCGCTGCACGACGCGGTACCGTGATTACCGCTGCACGGCGTGTTGCACGCCCCGCAGTGGGCGGCGCTCGTGTTCAGGTTGGTCTCGCAGCCGTCGCTCGCGCTGCTGTTGCAGTCGCCGAAGCCGCCCTGGCACGCGATCTGGCAGGCGCTCCCCACGCACGTCGCCGACCCGTTCGTGGTGTTGCACTTCGTTCCACAGTCGCCGCAGTTGTTCGCATCGGTGGCGATGTCCTGCTCGCACGCGGTCGGGTTCGCCGTGTCGCAGTTCTTCCATCCGGGGTCGCAGCTATCGACCACGCACAGGCCAGCGACGCACTTGGCGCTCGCGTGGAGCAGGTTGCAGACATTGCCGCAGAACCCGCAGTTATTCGCATCGTTCTCGAAATCGACCTCGCACTTGTCGGCGGGATTCTTGTTGCAGTCGCCGAAGCCCTGGTCGCAGAGCGTGACCTGGCAAGTGCCGGCGTTGCAGGCCCAGGCCTTCGCGCCACCCGCGGTGTTGCAGTCGTTGCCGCAGGTCGAGCAGTTGGTCGGATCGGCTTGCAGGTTCGTCTCGCACCCGTTCAGCGGATCGCCGTCGCAGTCCTCGAAGCCGACGTTGCAGCCGGCGATCACGCACTGGCCTCCGGCGCAGGTCGCGGTCGCGTTCGGGAACTCGCACGGCGCGCACGACGAGCTGCCGCAACCGAACGCCGGGTCCGTCTTCTTCGGACAAGTGTCGCCGCACAGCTTCTCGTCGGATGCCGGGAAGCAGCTGCCGCCGCTGCCGCTCGTGCCCCCGGTGCCGGCAGCGCCCGTGCCGCCGGTCCCGCCGTCGAAGCCGGTCCCGCCGGTGCCGCCCCCGTCCACGGGGTTCGTCGCGGCGCCCGTCCCCTCCGTGTCGACGCTGCACGCGGCGAACGCCGCCGCGAGAACCATCCAGAGCGCGAGAAACGGTGCAAGCCGGAAGCGACGCCTGCGAGCCAAGCGAGTCATTGTCTTTCATTCTAACACCGGGCGGCCTGGCGACGGCTCGCGACGCACCGTGCCGGCAAGCTCGCGGGCTGTTGGTTCCGCGCCGGACCGGCATCCCTCGGCTCGGCCCAACGCCCTGGAATCATGAATGAATGCGCCACCCACCGGCGTCAGTCCGGAAGCTGTCGTAGCGTGCGGCGCGCGAATGCGAAAGATGTCGGGTCGGTTGGGCCTGCTGGCGGTGGCGGCGCTCGCGCTGGCGGCGGCGCACGCGTCCGGACGCTCGCCGGGTGCGGCCCCCGCGACGTCGAGCGCGACGCTGCCCACGCCGCCCCCCGCGGCGATCGCGCCGATCGCGCCGCTCCCGCCGATCCAGGTGCCGCCCGTCGCGTTCACGAAGCGACGCCTCGGCAACGGGCTCGAGCTGATCCTGCACGAGGATCACACGCTGCCGCGTGTCGCGGTGAACATCTGGTACCACGTTGGACCCGCCAACGAGCCGCCGGGGCGCTCGGGCTTCGCGCACCTGTTCGAACACTTGATGTTCGAGGGCTCGCGCCACATCGGCGGCAGATTCGACCGGCTGATGGAGTCCGCCGGAGCGACCAACGTCAACGGGACGACGAACTGGGACCGGACGAACTACTTCGAGACCGTTCCGCGCGCGTACCTGCCGATGGTGCTGTGGGTCGAGAGCGATCGGATGGCCTTCATGGTCGATACGCTGACCGCGAAGCGCCTCGACGTCCAGCGCGACGTGGTCAAGAACGAGCGCCGCGAGAGCTACGAGAACGCGCCGTACGGACCGAGCGAGCTCGCTCTCTACAACGCGCTATTCCCACCGGGAAACCCCTACCACGGCGCCGTGATCGGATCGATGGCGGACCTGTCGGCGGCGACCATGGACGACGTGCGGCGCTTCTATCGCGCGTACTACGCGCCGGGCAACGCGACGCTGACGATCGCCGGAGATTTCGACGCGGTCCGCACGAACGCGCTCGTGGACAAGTACTTCGGGAGCCTGCCTGCGCGGCCGACGCCGCGCACCCAGCGCACACCGACCCCGGCGCTGCGCGCGCCGAAGCGCGTGATCGTCGACGAGCGCGTCGATCTGGCGAAGGTCACGCTGGGCTGGATCACGCCGCCGGCCTACTCGCACGACGACGCGATCCTGCACCTGGCGATGGCGGTCCTCGCCGGCGGCAAGGCCACGCGGATGTACCGCCGGCTTGTCGTCGAGCAGAAGCTCGCCTCCGACGTGGACGCGGATCTCGAGTCGAACCAGCTCGGCAGCATCGCCGAGCTGAGCGCGGTGGCCGCGTCGGGCGCGAGCGTGGCGGATCTCGAGCGCGGGGTCGACGAGGTGCTGGCGGCGCTGACCGTGAACGGACCGACGCCGGAGGAGCTTTCGCGCGCGAAGCGCCGCGTGCTGCTCGATCTGCTGACGAGCCTGCAGCTGCTCGACGGTCCCGGCGGCGAGACGGGCCGCGCCGGGATGCTCCAACGCTTCAACCACTACCGCGGCGATCCGGGTTACCTGCCGCAGTGGGTCGCGCGCCTGCAAGCGGTCACCGCCGACGACGTGAAGCGCGCCCTGGGCGCGCACCTGGCGCCCACCGCGAGCGTCACGATCATCACGCGCGCGCGGGGCACGGGAGGTCGGGATTGAGGGACTGGCGGTTCGTCGCGGCCGGCGTCGGGCTCGTCCTCGCGGCGTGTGGAGCACACCGCGCCGCCGCGCCGCGGAGCGCGGCGGCCGCGCACGACGCGCAGGCCTGGCGCGCCGCGGCGCCGGCGCCGGGAGCGCGCGGGATGCTCTCCGTCCCCGCGCCCGACGTGGCGAAGCTGGACAACGGCATGACGCTGTACGTCCTGCGACGACCGGGTGGCGTGGTGTCGCTCTCGTTCGTCGTGCGCCACGGCTCGAGCTCGGTCGAGCGCGGCCGGAGCGGGCTCGCGGCGCTGGTCGCGCGGATGCTGACCGAGGGCACGCGCGACCACTCGGGCGAGGGCCTGGCCGAGGCTGTGGAGGATCTGGGCGCGACGCTGGATCACGACGCGGGGCGCGACTACACGGCGGTCGGTCTGACGACGCTCGCGGGGGACGCGCAGCGCGGGCTGGATCTCCTCGCCGAGGTCGCGCTACGACCGGCGTTCGCGCCGGAGGTCCTCGACCGCGTGCGCCAGGAGTGGCTCGACAGCCTCGCCGCCGAGCGGCAGGACCCGGGCAAGCTCGCGGCGATCGCGGGCTATCGGCTGCTGTTCGGACCGGTCCAGGGCGCCCCGGTGACCGGCAGCGAGCCGGACGTGACGCGGCTCGGCGTGCGCGATCTCGCCGAGTTCCACCGCCGCTTCTTCGTCCCGCAGGCGTGCGCGCTGGTGGTCGTGGGCGACCTCGACGTGGCTGCCGTCCGGCCCGCCGTGGAAGCCGCGTTCGGCTCGTGGCGCGGACCCGGCGACGCGCCCCCCGCGCGCTTCACGCCCCCGCCCGCTCCCGCGCGACCGCGGATCGTCGTGATCGATCGCGCAGGATCGGTGCAGAGCGCCCTGTTCGTGGCCCAGCCGTTCCCACGGCGCGACGCTCCAGGCCACGAGGCGCGCGTGTTGCTCGGCAGCGTGCTCGGCGGCCTGTTCACCTCGCGGATCAACCACAACCTGCGCGAGGTGCACGCCTGGACCTACGGCGCGCGGACCGAGGTCGTCGCGACACGCGGCTGGGGCGCGCTGGTCACGACCACCAGCGTGCGGACCGACGCCACCGGCGACGCGCTGGCACAGATCCGGAGCGAGATCGCCGGCGCGCGCGCGAGCCGACCGATCGACGCGGACGAGCTCGCGCGCGCGAGGGCCGACCTCGTGAGCTCGCTCGGCGCCGACCTGCAGGCCGTGGACAGCATCGCCGGCGACATCGACGAGCTGTTCTTCGAAGGCCTGCCCGACGACTATTTGTCGCGGTTCGGATCGCTGATCGCCGGCGTCACGCTGCCGGCCGTGCGAATGCAGGCGCGCACGCGGCTGGAGCCGGACCGGACCGTGGTCGTCGTCGTGGGCGATCGCTCGCGAATCGAGCCACAGCTGCGAGCGCTCGGCGGAGACGTCGAAGACGCGGCGCCCGGGCTGTCGCGCTGAGGTGCGCTCGTCGCTGTCAGATACCTTCGGGGATCGCGGCAGCCTTCGCGGCCGGGTGCGTCACCGGCTTGGCGGGCGCCGGTGACGCCCGCGACGCGGCGGCCTTGTGCGGCGCGCCGGCGACGTGGTGCTGGTGCTCGACCGGGAGCTCGTCGAGGTCGACGGCAGGAACGGCCGGCTCCGCCTCCGAGGCCGCTGGCGACGGCGCGGCGGCGGCCTTCGCCATCGGCGCGGCCGGAGCGCCCGGGCTCGCGGCCAGGCCGGCGGAAGCAGACGGAGCGTCCGCGGGCCCCGACCGGCGCAACACCGAGATCAATCCGCCGGCCGCGAAGGCGGTCGCCGCGGCCAGCACCCACACGACCACGGATCCCCAGCTACGCTTCTTGCGGAACTCCGTGGGGACGTCGTCGAGCAGCTCGGCACGTTTGTGCCGATCGCGCACGACGACGGTCGGATCGTTGTGGGTGGCGTCGTAGACTTCGAGCGCCCGCTCGGCTGGCGGAGCTTCCGCCACCACGACGCTGCGCGCCTCGACCTGCACCTTCACGCGCCGCTGGGGCACGTGAGCGCCCGTCTGCTGGGCGACGATCGCGTCTTCGCTGATCTCGTCCAGGATCTCCGGGTCGGACTGCGACACCTTGCTCACGAACTGCCGTTATAACCGCCACGAGCCCCGACGGCCAGGCCGGCCCCCCGCGGCCGGACACCCGCGGCCTGAAGACCTGAAGACCTGCAGAGCAGAACGGATGCGAGGTGTGGTACGCCGCGGCCCGGCCCGTGTTAGACTGGTTGAGATGGCCGTGCTGCTCGCGCGCGCAGTGCGACGGTTTACCAACCGCTGCTTGGTGGTCGCGTTGCTGCTCGGCGTCGCAGCGCAGCCAGCCCTGGCGGCCGGCGTTGCTCCGGAAGCAGCCTCCGCCGACCAGAAGGCGACCGCGCAGACCCAGTACGAGCAGGGGGTGGCCGCCTACAAGAGCGGCAAGTACGCGGACGCGGCCAGCTTTTTCGGCCGTTCCTACAACGTCGTCGCGAGCCCGAACTCGCACATCATGTACGCGCGCGCGCTGCGCGAGTCCGGCAAGCTCGACGCTGCCTACGAGGAGTTCGCGATCGCCCAGGCCGAGGCCGCTGAAGCGGCGGAGCACCTGCCGAAATACGCGGTCACCGCCCAGGCGGCCGAGATGGAGCGGCACGATCTGCTCAAGCGCGTCGCGGCGCTCTCGCTCGAGGTCGTCGGCGAGCCCTCGAAGGTCACGCTCTACGTCGGCACGCGCGAGGTCCCGCGCGACCGCTGGCGCGCCGTCGCGGTCGCGCCGGGCAGCGTGGACGTGACCGCTCGCCTGCCCGGGGGCCATCGCATCTGGCAGTCGGTGGAGGCGCGCGTCGGCAGCGTGGTCCGCGTCAAGCTCGACGTGGCCGCCGAGGCGCTCGCCAGCAGCGAGCTTCCGACGCTGCCCCCGCCCGTGCACCACGATGCCGGTCCCCAGCCGCCTGGGCCGACCGGACCGCCCGGGGCCGGACCCGCTCCGCAACGCCGGTCGCTGAAGCCGTACGCTTATATCGCAGGCGGCGTCGGCGCGGCGGGCCTGTTGACCTTCGTCATCGCCGGGTCGATGTCGCGCTCGACGTACAACGATCTGGAGAGCGCGTGCCCGGGCGGCACCTGCCCGCCGAGCGAGGCCGGCAAGATCGACAGCGGCAAGACGCAGCAAACGGTCGCCAACGTCGGGCTCGTGATCGGGCTCTTGGGAGTCGGCGCGGGCGTGACGCTGTTCGTGATGGATCAGAAAGCCTCCAGCGAGCACGCCGCGCGCCATGTCGACCTCGTCGCGGGTCCGGGCTCGATGTCACTCCGGGGTGCCTTCTGATGCGACGCGCACTGGTGGCCCTGATTGCCGGCTTCGTCGTCGCCGTCGGCTGCACCCAGGACTTCGGCACGTTCTCCGTCGGAGGAAACGACTCGGGGAACGCCGCCAGCGGCGGCAGCGGCGGCACGACGGCCGACGCGACCGCGGGCGCGGCCGGCGTCGACGCCTCCGCGGATGGCACGGCCGGCCAGGCCGGAACGGCCGACGACGCATCCGACGCGCCGTCCGACGCCCCCACCGACGTCCCGTTCGACGTGAACTGCAGCGCCGGCACGAAGCAGTGCGGTTCCTCCTGCGTGCTGGAGACGAATCCGTCGTTCGGATGCGCCGAAACCACGTGCAGCCCGTGCAACATCCCGCACGCGTCGGCGGTGTGCGATTCGCAAGGCAAGTGCGCCATCGCCCAGTGCGATGGGGGATTCGCAGACTGCGACGGACAGCTCGGCAACGGCTGCGAGACGCACACCGACGCCGACCCCGCGAACTGCGGCGGGTGCTCGGCCAGCTGCATCACGCCCAACGCGTCGGCGAAGTGCACGTCCGGCACGTGCGCCATCGACCAGTGCGACGCGGGGTACACGGACTGCAACGGCGACGTCACCGACGGCTGCGAGCGCAACACGTCGGATGACCCCACGGCCTGCGGCTCGTGCACCAACGACTGCACGGCGACCGCCGGCAACTGGACGTGCAGCAGCGGGCAATGCACCGTGTCCCAGTGTCCGACGGGCATGGCCGACTGCGACCACAGCTCCAGCAACGGCTGCGAGACCGACACGACCACGTCGACCCTGCACTGCGGCTACTGCGGGCACGCATGCAACCTGCCGAACGCGACGGCCAAGTGCACGGGGTCGGTGTGCGCGATCGATCAGTGCAAGCCAGGCTTCGCGGATTGCGACGGCAACCCGGCCAACGGCTGCGAGGCCGAGCTCGCGAAGGACACGACCAACTGCGGCGCGTGCCTCCGCGCATGCTCTACTTCGGGCGTCCTGACCGCGAGCTGCTCGGGCGGTGTGTGCACGAGCACCTGCCAGGCGAACTTCGCCAACTGCTCGCAGCCTGCCACCGGCCCGGACGACGGCTGCGAGGCCAACCTGCTCACGTCGCCGGATCATTGCGGGTCGTGCACGCGAGCCTGCTCGAGCTCGCACACGGCCCAGGTCGCATGCTCGGGCGGCCGATGCACCTCGACGTGCCAGTCGGGCTGGGGCAACTGCACCCAGCCGGTCGCGCCGGGGACGGACGACGGCTGCGAAACCAATACCGCGACGGGCACTGCCAACTGCGGGGCGTGCGGGCACAGCTGCTTGGCGATCCACGCCAGCTCGACGCAGTGCATCTCGGGAAGCTGCAAGCCGGCATGCGACTCGACGTACGCCGACTGCACCACACCACCGTCCGGAAGTCTGGACAACGGCTGCGAGACCGCCGTCGGATCCGATCCGGACAACTGCGGGGCGTGCGGCCGCACTTGCTCGAGCGCCAACGTCGCGTCGCGCAGCTGTGCGCTCGGCGTGTGCGACTCGTTCTGCAACGCCAACTACGCCAACTGCAACCAGCCAGCCACCGGCGCCGACGACGGCTGCGAGACGAACACCACGACCGATCCCGCCCACTGCGGCACGTGCGATCGCGCGTGCTCGACGGACCACACGGCGTCGCTGCAGTGCGCTGGCGGGGTGTGCACCTCCACCTGCCAGGCGGGCTACGGCAACTGCAGCAAGCCGGGCGCCCCCACCGTGGACGACGGCTGCGAAACGAACACGCAGACCACGACGACCGCTTGCGGCGCGTGCGGTCACGCCTGCTCGACCAACCACGCCTCGAGCACGTCGTGTAGCGGGGGCAAGTGCGCTCCGAGCTGCCAGGCGAATTTCGCGGATTGCGCGACGCCCACCGCCCCGGCCGCGGACGACGGTTGCGAGGGCGATCTGCTCAACAATCCCTTGACCTGCGGCGCCTGCAACCGTGCGTGCGGGACCTCGAACGCCGAGGCACGCGTTTGCTCCTCCGGCGTGTGCACGTCGAGCTGCGACCTCGGCTACGAGAACTGCAGCACGCCCGCGGCGCCGACGGCCGACAACGCATGCGAAACCGCCAGCAGCAACACCAGCTGCGGCGGCTGCGGCAACGACTGCACGAAACAGGGCCTGACGTGCGCCGGCAGCCTGTGCGGCTGCACCAGCAAGTCCCAGTGCGGCAACAACTCCGACTGCACCGGCGGCGTGTGCATCTGCCACCGCCTCACGAGCAGCAGCACGTGCAAGCACGGCGAGACGTGCGGCGGAATCCCCAACGACTGCCAGTGCAACGGCGGCAACAACTGCTCGGGCAGCGAGGTGTGCTGCCGGTCGGGTGGTTGCAAGAACGTCGCGACGGACGCGGCGAACTGCGGCGCCTGCGGTCGAGCCTGCGCCCCGGGCTTCGTGTGCGCGGCGGGCGCCTGCGCGTGCGACGCGGCGGCGGACTGCAACGCCGGAAGCGCCGGCACCTGCTCCGCCGGCGTTTGCAAGTGCGGAAGCACGACTTGCGCCGTAGGCGAGCGCTGCCTCTCCGACGGAAGCTGCGGCTGACCGCGCGCCCCTCGTGGGCGTCCGCGGTCGACGCCAGTAGGCGGATCGCGCTCGCTGATTTACAGTGCCGGACAGCCGAGCCATGAATCCCGTCTCGACCTTCCTGTTGTCCGTCGCCGGCATCTTCTTGATCGGAGCCGTCGGCGAAATCATCTTCCAGAAGACCAACATCCCCGATGTGATCTGGCTGATCCTGGCCGGTATCCTGCTGGGGCCGATCAGCGGCATCGTCACGCGCGACTCGCTCGACGCGATCGCGCCGTACTTCGCTGCGATCACGCTGGTCGTCGTACTGTTCGAAGGTGGCTCCGCGCTGCGGCTCGGCGAGCTCTCGCGCGCCGCGCCGCGCTCCGGCCTGCTCGCGCTTGTCGGCTTCACGGTGTCGGTGTTGGCGATCGCGGTCGTCAGCAAGCTCGCCGCGCTGGTCGGGTGGCTTCCGGACACGTGGACGTGGACCCACGGCTTCATGCTGGGCGCGATTCTCGGCGGCTCGAGCTCGATCATCATCATGCCGGCGATGGCGCAGGCGCGCGTCGAGGCCAAGCTCGCGAATCTCGTGAACCTCGAGTCCGCGCTGACGGACGCGCTGTGCGTGGTCGGCACCAGCGCGCTCGTCGACGTGATGGTGCACGGCTCGACCGGCGCCGCCGGGCCGGCGGTGAGCCTGCTCCGGTCGTTCGGGATCGGCGTCGTGATCGGCCTTGTCGCCGGCCTGATCTGGGTGTTGTTCCTGCGCTTCCTGAAGTCGAGCGAGCATGCATACCCGATCACGCTCTCGGCGCTCTTGATTCTCTACGTCGTCATCGATCACCTGGGCGGCAGCGCCGCGATGGGTATCCTCACGGTCGCGGTGATCCTCGGCAACGCGCCGGCCATCTCGCGCAAGATCGGACTTTCGGACGGCGCCGAGCTCGATCGCAACGTGCGGGGCTTCCACCGCCAGATGGCGTTCATCATCAAGTCGTTCTTCTTCGTGTTCATCGGCGCCATGCTCGGCCCGCCGTGGAAGTTCATCGTCTTCGGCGTTCTGCTCGGCGGCGTGCTGTTCGCCGCGCGCATCCCCAGCGTGTTCCTGGCGACGCTCGGGAGCGGCCTCGACAAGCACCAGAAGCAGATGATCACCGTCTCGCTGCCGCGCGGCATGGCCGCAGGCGTGCTGGCCACATTGCCGGTGACGGCCCACATCGTGGGAACGGAGCACCTGCCGGTGGTCGTCTTCGCGTGCGTGTTCACCAGCATCCTGGTGTTCGCCGGTGGCTTCCCGGTCGTACGGCGCCGCAGCGGCGGCGCCGCCTCGTCGGCACCCGGGGAGATCCAGCTGCCCGCCGGCGCGGCGATGCCTGCGGGACTCGGCATCGGTGCGATCGCCGGCGGCATGGTCGGCGCGCCGCCCCCGTTCGTGCAGCCGGGATACGCCGCGGGCGCGCCGCCCGCAGGCGCGCCGCCTGCAACCACGCAGCCGGCCCCCGGCGCACCCGCGCCGTACCCACACCCCGGATCCCCTGCCGCCGCCCAGTCGGGTTTCGAGCCCACGCTGGAACAAGCCCGCCCCGCGTACGACGCCGGCGCAGCGCCGATCGGACAACCCTACCCGGCTCCGCCGCCACCCGCGGCGCAGCAACCGTACACCGCGCCTGCCGGCGCGCAGGCGTATCCGGCACCGCCGGGTGCGCAGCCGTATCCCGCGCCACCCGGCGCGCAGCCGCCCGCGCCACCCGGCGCGCAGCCGCCGTACCCGGCGCCGCCGGGCGCACAACCCCCACCGCCCGGCCCGCAGCCGCTGTACCCGGCCGCCGCTCCGCCGCCGGCCTACGGCGCGCCGGCGCCGCAGCCCCAGCCGGAGCGGCCCGTCGCGCCCGCGCCAGGCGCCCCGGTCGAGCGGACCGTCGAGCTCACGACAACGCCGGGCGGGAGCAACGGCAACGATCCGCAGCAGCGCTGAGGGTTTGCCGGTCCGGCGCGGAATCCCGCGCGCCGCCTCGCTACGCGTCCCGCAGCGCGTCCCGCGCCGCCTCCTCGCGGACGCTCGGTAGCCCGGGGTCGAGGCGCCGCCGCATCAGCTCCTTGCTGTACGCCTGGAGCAGGTCCTCGTAGCCCAGCAGCCCGACGATATGGTGCGGGTCTTCCGGGTCGACGACCGGCAGCTGCGGGTAGTGCGACGACGCGAAACGTTCGAGCGCGGTCCCCATCGTGTCCGCCTCCGTCACGTAGATGAACGGCATCTCGCAATCCGCAGCGATCGCCAGCTGGCCGATGTCCTCGTCGAAGAAGAAGGCACGCAGCGTGTCCAGCGTGACGACGCCCTCGACCTTCTGGTCCGGCGTCATGACGGGGAACACCGCTTGGTTCGACTCCGAGGCGTGCCGCAGCAGCGTCTCCAGCGGCGTCGACGCCTGCACCGGCATCACCGTCAGGTCGCGACGATAGACCTCCCGCACGCGGATGTCCTGCAGCAGATCGAGCACGTATTCCCCGCCATGCGCCGGCGAGTCACGACGGGTCGGGACCTGCTTCTCGTACAAGGTCCAACGCCGCACCATCACGAACGTCACGGCCTCGGCCAGCATCAGCGGAACCAGCAGGTCGTAGGAGCCGGTCATCTCGCTGGCCATCACCAGCGACGAGATCGGCACGTGGGCAACGCCGCCGAAGAAGCAGGCCATGCCGACCATCACGAAAGCGCCGGGCTGCGGGACGATGTGGGGCGCGATCTGGTGGAATGCCACGCCGAACGCGCCGCCGACCATGCCGCCGATGACGACGGAGGGACCGAACACGCCGCCCGAGCCGCCAGACGAGATGCTGAGCGAGGTCGTCAGCACCTTCAAGAGCGCGATACCCAGCATCGTACCCGCGCCGATCCAGCCAATTGGCAGGCGCCCGGTGGGGAGCAACGCCTCCTGCAGCCAGCCGTACCCGGCGCCGAGCGCCTGGGGGATCTCCAGCGCGAGCAGGCCGATGATGAGCCCGCCGAGCATCGGCTTGAGCGAAAGCGGGATCTTCATCTTGTGGAACACGTGGTCGCGCATTCCATAGAAGACCTTGATGTAGAGCACGCCCACCAACGAAGCGCCGATACCCATCACCAGGTAGAACGGCAGCTGGCGCGGATCGAAAACGTAATGGTGCTCCACCACGAAGATCGTCCCGGCCGGGAAGATCATCGTGAAGACGGAGTAGGCGACCACGGACGAAAGGACCGCGGGCACGAGCGCGTCCACCTCGAAGTCGTCGCGGTACAGCACTTCCACGAGGAACAGCGCGCCGCCGAGCGGCGAGCGGAAGATCGCTCCGATACCGCCTGCGGCGCCCGCAACGAGCATCAGGCGTTGCTCGCGCGCCGACAGTCCCAACGGCTTCGCGATCAGCGAGCCGAAGCCCGCACCGATCTGCGCGATCGGTCCCTCGCGACCGGCGCTGCCGCCGGTGCCGAGCAGCAGGATCGAGGCGATCGTCTTCACGACCGGCACGCGCGCGCGGATCTTGCCGCCGTGGTGATGGAAGGACTCGACGATCGCGTCGGTGCCGTGACCCTCCGCCTCCGGCGCGAAACGGAACACGATCAACCCGGAAGCGAGCCCGCCGAGCGCCGGCGCGAGCGCGACCATCCACCAGCGCACGTGGCCGGTGATCGGCGCGTCGAACAGCGAGTGCTCGCCGCGCGGTTCGACGGCCGGCAGGTTCGCCCAGCCGTCGAGCACGATGTGGCGGACCCACTGCATGCCGGCGAAGAAGAACGCCGCGCCCAACCCCGCGACGATACCGATCGCCAGACCCAGACCTACCCAGCGCGAAACCGTACGGAGCTCGAAGAGTCTCGCGAAAGCCGTAAGGTCCGTGAAGCTCGGTATGGGAAGGCGCGGCTGCCGGCGCATCGGGGGCCGAGACTGCCCCCTCGGGGCACGCTGCGCAACCACTTCGGGAACGATTCCTGCGTGGTTTGCGCCTGACGCGAGTTCGTGGGTAGGATCCCACCTCGTGGCGTCCGACGGTTGCATCCTGGTCGTCGACGACGACGCCGTCAGTCGCCATGTGCTCGGCGAGACGCTTGCTTCCGGCGGGCTCGAGTGCGTGACGGTCGCAAGCGGCGGCGAGGCGCTGACATGGCTCGAGACGCACATGCCGGCGGTGGTGCTGCTCGACCTGGTGATGCCCGACCCGGACGGCTTCGCCGTGCTCAAGCATATCCGCGCCCGCAAGAACCTCGCCGACGTGCCGGTGGTCGTGCTCACCGCGCTCGAATCGGACGTGGAGATTCAACGTGTTTTCGCCTCCGGCGCGGACGACTACGTCCACAAGCCGTTTCGTCCGGCCGAGCTCATCGCGCGGATCCGCGGCCAGGTCCGCATGCGCGAGTACGTCGATCGTCTGAGCCGTCGCGAGCACGACTCCCAGACCGTGTTGGAGATGACGCAAGCGCTGGCGTCTACGTTGGACATCCGCGACATCCTCTTCACGGTGGTCAAGCGCGTCGCAGACGTGGCGCGAGTCGACCGCTGCAGCATCGTGCTGGTAGGGGACCACGGCAACGTGGGTTTCGTCGTCGCCACCAGTGACGACGAGCAACTCCGCGACCTTCCGCTGGATCTGGTGAAGTATCCCGAGATCCGCGAGGTGCTCCAGACGGGGCACATGCTGGTGATCCGCGACGCCACGCACCATCCCCTGCTGGATGCAGTGCGACACGCCGAGCCAGCGCTCGAGTTCACCTCGCTCGCGCTCGTGCCAATCATCGCCGAGCAACGCTCGATGGGCGTGCTCTTCCTGCGAGCCCGGCGTCCAGCCGCTTTCACCGACCACGAGATGGCGCTGGTGCACACCGTGGCGAACGCGACGGCCATCGCCCTGCGCAATGCCCGCATCCTCCAGTCGCTGCGGGACGAGACGCAGCAGAGCACCTTCGCTCGTGTCGAGGCCGAGCGCCGCGTCCAACTGTTCCAGCGCTACGCCGACTTCTTCGAGAGCGCAGCAGACGGCATGGTCGTGATCGACCGCGAAGGCAACGTGCTCTTCGCCAACCCGCGAGCCCGGGAGATCACCGGCTTCAGCGAGACCGAGTTCATGGGCATGCGGATGGACGAGCTGTTCGTGGACGCCGAGCGGAGCCGCGCGGAGCGGCTCCTGCGCGGGTTCACCGAGGGCGTGTACCCGCGGGGCGTGGACATCCGCGTCCACACCAAGCGCCAGGTTCCAGTCACCATCAGCGTCAGCTTCAGCTCCGTGCTGCACGAGGACAACGCGGTGGTGTTCAGCTTCCGCGACGTCACGCTCGAGAGAAAGACCGCGATCGAGCTGAAGCAGACCAAGGAGTTCCTCGAGCGTGTCATCGACAGCTCGGTGGACGGCATCGTCTCCGCCGATTTGACCGGAACCGTCCTTCTGTTCAATCGCGCGGCCAGCCGCATCTTCGGCTACGCGCCCGAGCAGGTCGTCGGCAAGATGTCGGTGAAGAAGCTGTACCCGGAAGGCGTCGCGCACGCGGTCATGAACCGTATCCGCGACCCAGAGGTCGACGGCCCCGGGCGACTCGAGGACTACCGGGTCGACATGGTCAACGCCAGCGGCGACCTGCTCCAGGTCACGCTGTCGGCCGCATTGATCATGGACAGCGACCGACCCGTCGGCTCGGTCGGCATCTTCACCGACATTCGCGACAAGCTCCGCATGGAGGCGAGGCTGCTCAAGGCGCAGGAGGAGCTGCGCGCTCGCGAGAAGCAGTCGATCGTCGCCGAGCTCGCCGGCACGGCCGCGCACGAGCTGAACCAGCCGCTCACCAGCGTAATCGGCTACGCCGAGCTGCTCCGCCGCAATCTGAAGGACGACGTGTCGCTGCAGAACGCTGCGAACGTGATCATCAGCGAGGCAGAGCGCATGGCGGAAATCGTGCGCAAGATCGGCAAGATCACCCGCTACGAGACCAAGAGCTACGTCGGCGAAGCGCGCATCCTGGACCTCGAGAAGGCGAGCGAGGACCCCGACGCGAAGGGCGTGCGCCGGTGACGGCCGATCGCGACAACTTGAAGGCGCGACCCACATCCGCGAGCGACCCCGCGCCGGCACCCTCGGGCCGACGAGCGGTGCCCGTCGTCGAGTGGCGCGACGCGTTGCTCGACCTCTCGATAAGACTACCGATCGACGCTGGCGAGCGACCGGTCGCCAGCGCGGTGGTGGACGCGGTACACATGATGTTGCCGGGAACCTCGGTCGGCGCCTGCCTCGTCGACAGTAGAACCGGCCAGCAGATGGTCATCGCGCGCGGTCCCGACGAATCCGCGGGTCAGGATCGCGATCCCACGCGACTCTTCCCGACTCTGGCGTACGAGCACGTGGTGGTCGTCGGCGGAGACGGCGCTGGCTCGACGCTGCACGTTGCCGGCGACGATCCGGGGCTGCCGGACCCGTCGTCGGAGACGCGGTGCCTGGTCGAGCGCGCGTCGATGGTGCTCGCCGCGGGGCTCGCGCGGGCCCGCGGGCTCGCGAAGGCGCGCGGCTCGAACGCGGAGTTGACCCGACTCCAAGCGCAGGTGATCCAGGCCGAGAAGCTCGCGTCGCTGGGGCAGATCGTGGCCGGAGTCGTCCACGAGCTCAACAACCCCCTCACCTCGATCGTGGCCTACTCGGATTACCTGGTGAAGCGCGCGCGCGAACGCCAGAACGACGAGGACGGCGAGCGCTTGCGACGGATCGGCGAGGCCGCGGAACGCATCCTGAAGTTCTCGCGGGATCTGGTCGCCTACGCGCGTCCGACCAACGAGATTCCCGGGCCCGTGTCGTTGTCGGAGGTCATCGACAAGGCACTGGTCTTCTGCGAGCACGAGTTCAGCGAGGGCCGCGTGCGGGTCGTCCGGGCGCTCGCCGACGAGATGCCGCCGGTACGCGGCATCGCCGGTCAGCTGATCCAGGTATTCGTGAACCTGTTCACGAACGCCGCGCACGCGATGACCGATCACGGTGGAGAGCTCGAGGTCCGCACCAACGTCCGGCCGGCAGAAGACGTGGTGTTGGTCGAGATCGCCGATCAAGGAGTGGGCATCGAGCCGGAAGCCCTCGAACAGATTTTCGAGCCGTTCTTCACGACGAAGACGGACGGGCGCGGCACGGGGCTGGGCCTGTCCATCGTCCGCAAGATCATCACGTCGCACGGCGGTGAGCTGACGGCGCGAAGCATGCCCGGACGAGGCACGGTGTTCTGCATCACCCTGCCCCTCGCGTTGACGCCGCCCTGAGCGGCTTCGCCCTCAGCGCGTCGGACGGAGCACGAGCACCAGGATGCCGTGCTTGTAGCTCTGACCCGCGACCATGAAGACCTGGCCGATGTGCGCCTTCACCTCGAGCAACGGCAGGAACGTCTTTCCACCCGGCTTGTTGATGCTGGCGGAAATCCTGAAGTAGTCCTTGGGCAGGATGTCGAGCAGCTTGGTCTGGAGCACACGACCGTTCGGTAGCTTGAGCGTCTTCGACTCGCCCTTGCTCAGCGGCAGCCGCACCTTCGAGAGCAGCTCGTAGCTGTCGTACGACGAGAAGGGAGGCTTCTTCAGCTCCGGCATGTCGCCGATGCGCTGGTCGATTCCCTTCTTCGAGTTGGTCGCGTGAAGCACCGTGACCTCGACGGCGAACGAGCTCTTCTCGTCGTCCTTCGGCGTGTCGGGCTTGGACGGCGCGCCAGGCTTGTCCTTCTTGTCGCCGTCGGCAGCGACGGGGGGCTTGGCCTGGGCCACCCCCGCAATCGACGGCAATGCGAGCGACAGGGCGGCAAGAAACAGAACCGGGAAGCGCGTCATAGGGGCTCTATTCTACCGCCGGGCAGGGCGGGATCGTCCATCAGCCATACCACTGGCGTCTCGGTTTCGCCGTTCTGGACCATGAAGATGGTGCCGTTGCGCGCGCCGAAGTCCACCGACTCGATCGCCACCGACGGCGTGGCGTCCTCCGCCGGCTCGGGCAGGACCGCGGGCTGGACGACGGCGTCGGAGCTCGAGCGCCCGGCCGCCGGCTCGATGGCCGGCGCTGGCGCCACGGCGAGGGCATCGGCGACCGGGACGCGGTGCGGCGCACCCGATCTCACCACGAGCACCGCCGCAGCAGCCATCGCCAGCACGGCGGCGGCGACGGGCGCGACGCGCCGCCAGCGCGGAACGCTCCGGGGCTGCGAGGCCCGTTCGCCCTCGATGGACGCGATCACGGCGTCGGCGATCCCGTCTCCGCCACGGCCGCGCTGGTCGGAGAACTCGCGCAGCAACCCGCCGACGCGCTCGAACGAGCGCAACCGCCGCGCTGCCTCCGGTTCCGCGAGCAGCCGAGCCTCGAGACGTTCAACCTCGGCCGCGGCCAGCTCGCCGTCATGGAGACGCATCAGATCGAGCTCGTCGATTGGCGAGGTCATCGCGACGCTGCCTTTCCGGTGGGCAGAGGTCCGAGTTGCTCCTTGTAGCAGTCTGCCAAGGCGCGCTGCAGCTTCTGACGCGCGTGGAACAGCCGGCTCATGATCGTGCCCTTCGACACGCCCATGGCCTCGGCCATTTCCTCGTAGCTCATGCCTTCGATCTCGCGCATCAGGATCACACCGCGGTGGTAGGGGGGCAGCGCGTCGAGCGCGACCTGGATACGCTCCATGATTTGCCGGCGCCGGACCACGTCGAGCGGATCCGACCCGTCGATGCGCGAGAGCAGCGGGACGTCCGCCTCGTCCGGGATCTCCCGGGCCTCGTCCAGTCCGGTTTCCCGTCGGCTCGGCTTGCGCATGAGGTCGATCGAGAGGTTCGTGACGATCCGGTACAGCCACGTGAAGAAGCTGGACCCACCGTTGAACGCGGCGAGCCCGCGGTGTACCCGGAGAAACGCTTCCTGGACGACGTCGCGCGCGTCGTTCTCGTCGCGCACCAGCCCGAGGGCGATGGCAAACGCACGACGCTGGTGGCGTTCCACGAGCTTGCGGAACGCGGCCAGATCCCCGTCCCTGGCTTGCTCGACAAGGTCACGATCCTGCTCCGCTTCGGCCTTTCTGGCCCTCCTGTTGGACGCCCGCGCCTCGGCGCTATTCACGTGATCCGCGACACCGGGATCATGGGTCGGGGCCCCGTTCCGGCCCGCCTTCAGCCGGGCGCGCGCCTTGCGGCCGCTCGCCGGGCTCGCCAAGACCGGAACTTCCGCCTCCTGCTCGACGGTTCCGGCTCGGGGCGCAGGCATCACGCAGTGTTCTACGCGGTCCGGGGCCGGAGTGCCCCCCGGCGGCCGAAGGAACTGGGGAAATCACGGGAATCCGAAGGGATCGTCGTCCTCCGAGTCCTGCTTGGCGGGCTGCTCGGGGAGCGCCTCCAACACGGCCTTCACGTCGAACTGCCGGCTGCCCCGGGCGACGCGAACCGTGACGTGCGCGCCGACGCCTGCAAGGCTCGCCAACCAGCGCAGCTTCTCCGGAGTCACCGTCTCGTGCCCCTGGAACCCGATGACGACGTCGTCGGCGCGGAGGCCGGCGCGGTCGCCCGGCCCACCTGGCTGGACGGAACGGATCAGAGCCCCGGTCTGGTCCTTCAGCCCGAGGCGCGTGACGTCTTCGGGCAACACGGACGCGACGACGATCCCGATGGCGCTGCGGCTGACCTTGCCGTCCTTGATCAGACTCGGAAGGAGGTCCTTGATCATGTTGATCGGGATCGCGAACCCGATGTTGTTCGCGTTCGCGCGGATCGCGGTGTTGATGCCGATGACGCGACCGGCGGTGTCGAGCAGCGGCCCGCCGGAGTTGCCGGGGTTGATGCTCGCGTCGGTCTGGATGAAGTTGTAGTAACCGGATCTATCCCCCAGCCCGCGCACGGAATCCCGGGTGCGCCCCTTGGCAGAGACAATGCCCGCCGACACCGTGTGCGACAGGCCGAACGGGTTGCCGATCGCCAGCACCCAGTCGCCGACCCGGGTGGCGTCCGAGTTGCCGAGCGGCAGGTGTGCGACAGCCTTCTTGCCCTCGACCCTGAGTACGGCCACGTCGACCAACGGATCGCGCCCGACGATGGTCGCCTTCTGCTCGGGCTGCTTGCCGATGGTGACGGTCACTTCGGTCGCGTTGTCCACGACGTGGTTGTTCGTCAGAATCAGACCCGACGGGTCGTAGACGAAGCCGGTGCCCAGTCCTTGCTGGAGCACGCGCCGGTGACCCGTGACGCCGCGCTGCTCCTGGACGGTCCGGATGAACACCACGGCAGCATCCGCCTTCGCCGCCAGATCCGCGAAGCTCGCCGGAGCGTTCGCCGGGGGCGCTGCCACCAGCGGCGCTGCGGGCGCCTGCAGCGGAGCGGTCGCAGATATCGCGCCCGACGGCACCGCTCCGGCCTCGCTTCCGGTCGAGCCGCCGGAATGCTTGCAACCGCTCGCGAGAACGCCGGCGACGAGCACCGCGAGGACGAGCAGGCGCCGTTTCACCGCGACTTCGCGACCTCGACGAAGCGCATTCTCAGGTCGAACAGCACCTGGTCGATGATGCGCTCTTCCTCGCCCGTGAGATTGCCCTTGGTCTTTTCCTGCAGCAGCGAGAGGAGATCGATGGTCTGGCGCGCCAGCGGCAGCTCGATGCTGCGCTCGCCATCGCCGGGATTCGGCGCATCGCCCAGATGGACGAGCGCGGAGTGAGCGAACGAGAGAAGGAACGTCGAGAAGTCGATCGCGGGCATCGCCGACTCGCCCGCGACCGCGCTCGCTCTCGCCGCCTGGAACGCGAGCTCGCTCGCCTCCATGGCGGCGGCGTCCGGACCATCGTCCGCTCGACTCATGAATCCGCTCCCCAGCCGTCATCGTCGATGCTGTCGTCCTTCGCCTGCGCCTCCTCTGCTGGAGCGGGCTCGGCGGGCGCGGCGCTCGCAGCGGGCTCGGCGCTCGCGGCGGGCGGCGCCGGAATCGGGGCAGCGGCGACGGCGGGCGGCGCCGGGATCGGGGCAGCGGCGACGGCGGGCGGCGCCGGGATCGGGGCAGCGGCGACGGCGGGCGGCGCCGCGGCGAGCTCTTCCTCGCGCACGGCAGCGGCGACGGCAGGGCGCGCGTCCGGTGCGAGCGCCTCGGTGTCCGTGTCGTCGTCGTCGTCCTCGTCGTCGTCGATGTCCGCCTCGGGCGGTTCGGCTACGGGCGCCCGCGCCATGGGCGGCGTCAACGGGGCGGCCTGAATCTCCGACGGGCGGCTGGACCGTGAGCGATCCTCGCGCCCCAGCGCCGGCTGTGCCGCGTTGATCGTCTCGATGTCGCCGGTGCGATCAGGCAGCGCGTCGAGCCGCGAGTGGATCTCGGCTTCGGTGATCGAGCCACGGCGCAGCATGCGCTCGCGGACGCGGACGTCGTACTTGAACAGGTCGCCTTCGCTCATCGTCGATTCTCCATTCACGCGATCTTGTCCGGTTCGTCGTCGTCTCCGACGGGCCGGCGACTGCTCTCGTAGCGCCGGCCCCCACCTGGAAGCAAGCGCTCGGGCGGGATCAGGCCATCCGGAGGCCGATCAGGGGCCTCCTCGAGGCGCTCGACGGCGCGATCAAGCTCCTCGGCCGTGGCCGGACGCACCTCCAGCACGTCCACCTCGTACTGGACCCGCTGCCCGGCCAGCGGGTGGTTCGTGTCGAGAACGACCAGATCCTCGGCGACGTCGATGACTTGGAGCACCACCACGGCGCCGTCATCCCGTTCCGCTTCGAAGCGATCCCCGGCCGCGACGTCCGGCGGAAAATCGGCGCGGTCCACCTCGATGATGGCGTGGGGGTCACGCGAACCATAGGCGTCCCGCGGGGCGAGCACGGCCGTGCAGCGCTCTCCCGCGGCGAGCCCGTCGAGCGCGCGCTCCAGCGCCGGCAACAGCTGGCCGTAGCCGACCACGACCGGCATCGGGGAGGCGGGATCCGACTCGTCCACGAGCTCCTGCTCCGCGTCGAACACGCGGTACGAAAGGCGCGCGAACATCCCCGGGCCGATCCGGAAGCCGGCGCCCGTGCTGCGTTTGCTGGTTGTCGGGGCGGCGCGTTTCCGGCGCCGGGAAGCTGCCATGCGCTACCTGGAAATCCCTTCATCATCAGGCTGAAAAAACGGCCAACCGATTCGGGTGCGATGCCGCTCCATGGGGATGGCACAGGAAGGGCGGAAGGGCGGAAGACTTGGGGATGGGACGGACGAAGTGATCGGTGCGCTGATCGAGGTGCACCGCCATCTCGGCCCAGGGTTGATGGCTTCGGTCGAACGGCTTGCGACGGCTCACGCCTGAATACCCCAAGTCCTGGAAACCTTCCGCGCTTCCGCCCTTCCTGTGAAAATCCAAATGAGGGGATTTCTCAGATGCGCCACCTGTTGTTCCGCGACGGACGGCCCAGGCCGTCCGTCGTGTTTCGACGTGCCGTTCAGCCGGCGTCCGGGGCGACGATCTTGCCGGCGATGGCGCTGGCCGCGACGACCAACGGGCTTGCCAGGTAGACCTTGCCCGGCCCACTGCGCCCAGGGAAATTCCGGTTGATCGCGCTGACCGTCACCTCGTCGGCCGAAAACGACACGCCCGGGCCGGCGCGGATGCAGGCACCGCAGGAAGGATCGACGAGGTTCGCTCCGGCTCGCTCGAAGATGTCGATGTAGCCGCGCTCCTCGGCATAGCGCCGGATGTGCTGCGAACCGAACTGGATGTACAGCTTGACTCCGTCGGCGACGCGCTTGTTCTGTTCGAGCGCACGCTTGAGCACCGCGGCGTACATGTCCATGTCGGCCTTCTTGCCCCCGGTGCAAGACCCGCCGTAGGCGATGTCGATGCGCACTTCCCCGCCCTGCTTCGCTTCGAGCTCGACCAGCGGGATGCCGTTGCGAGGATCGCCGGGCGTCGCCACCATCGGCACCATCCGCGTCAGATCGATCTCGAAGCTCGCGGCGTACTCCGCGTCGGGGTCCGCGCGCACGATCATGTCGCGCACCGTGTCCGCATCGAGGCCGCGCATCTTGACGAGATAGTCGACGACGACCGCGTCGGCCTCGATGATCCCGGTGAAACTGCCGGCTTCCACCGCCATGTTCGTCAGCGTCGCGCGCTCGTCGAGAGCGAGCGATCCGATGCCGGGCCCGCAGAACTCGAGCACCTGACCGATCCCGCGCCCGGTCTTGAAGTGCTCGAGGCTCAGGATGTGCAGCATCACGTCCTTCGCCGCGACGCCGGGGCGCAGCTCGCCCCGAAGCACGAAGCGAACCGTCTCCGGCACCTTGACGCGCACGTCGCGGGTAAACCAGGCATTGGCCATGTCGGTACTGCCGACGCCGAACGCGAAGCAGCCGATCGCGCCGGCCATGCAGGTGTGGGAATCCGTCCCGGCCACGATGCGTCCCGGCAGCGCGAGCTCCTCGATCACCTTGTTGTGGCAGATCGCTTCGCTGCCGACGGTGTGGCCGTCGCGTTCGACCTCGCCGTACAGCTTGATGCCGTGGCGCTTGGCGAAATCCTGCTGGACGGTCTTGAGCGACGCCGCCTGCTCGCGAAGGCCGAGCTTCTTGTGCTGCTCGGGCATCACCAGGTCGAGGAACGTCAGATGATCCCGGAACGCGAACACGCTCTCCGGATCGGTGACCGTGGCGTCCTCGCCGAAACCCTGGCGGAAGAGCGAGTCGGCCATGGGCGTGACGTACTCGTGGCTGAAGCGCACGTCGGTCCGCACGAACAGGGCGTCGCCAGGCTTGACCGCCGTGACGCCGAGCTTTCCGGTCTTCGCGTCGGCGATGGCGCGCGCCGCGATGATCTTCTCGCACAGCGTCATCGCGCGGGCCGGGGTGCCCAGCGACGGCGGCGCGATCTCGCCGGCCATGCGCCGCTTGTTGTAGTCGAACAAGCCGCCTTCTTCGACGATCTGCGCGCTGATCGGATCGAGCCCGCGGGTAAACTCGCCGATCGGAATTTCCTCGCCGCGTTCGATGCGCTCGATCAGCGAGAAATCCGTCGACGTCAGCAGCCCGATGTTCTGGCTGTTCTGGCCGTAGATCTTCTCGATGCTCTCCGCGATCACCAGCTGTACGCCGCCGGCGAGCTCGGAGTACGGAGCGGTCTCTCGCGAGCTGCCACAGCCCTTGCTGCGACCGCTGACGATGACGCCGAACCCACCATCCTTGATCGCGTCCTTCTGGATGACCCCGCCGCGGAGCCCGACCAGGCAATAGCGCGCGAGCGTCTCGTCGAAGTAGTAGCAGACCCATCCGGGCGTGATCTCGTCGGTGGAGATGTTGTCCACGAGCTTCCGGGCCGGGTCGTACGCCAGACGTTCACCGTCGAGCTGACGCTTCAGCAGCTCGGGATCCTCGGTCAGGTAGAGGATCCGTCCCTGGATCCGGACGCTACGTTTGCTCATCCATTACCTCTCGGGTCGGGGCCGAACCGTAGAACATGCGTGCTGTCCCGGCCAGGGCGGCGAGCAGCGGCCGGTGAGCCGAGGACACGGCTCGGAAGCGCGCCGCGGCGCGTCATGGGGCGGCGCCACCCTGGGCTTCGGCGATCATCTCGCCGGCGCGCCAGAGCAGCAGCGCGCGATCGGCACTCGCCGCGCCGAGAGCCGCGCTCAAGGCCCGGCCGAGATCCGCGGCCGGACGCGCGTAGGTCTTCACGACCACGTCGTCGGGGAGCGAGCTGACCAGGACGATGTCGTGACGGGGCGGCAACTGGTGCGCGATCCCGAGCCGGTAGATCCCGTCGTTGACCCGCGACAGATCGCCGGTGCCGAGGTCGCACTCGGCGACGATGATCACGGTGCCGCCGTCGTCGAGCACGGCTCCGGCGGGAGCCAGCAATTTCGACGCCTGGTAGAGCGAGCGCGTGACCGGCGGCCGATCCGCAACGACGACGACCGGCGAGCGCGGCGCGCGGACCAGGAACAGCTCGCGGGCGCGCGCGCACAGCGCGCGGTGCGCGGTGACGGCGTCGCCGGCGGCTGCCGCGACCGGCGTGCCGTCGCAGTCGCACAGCACGTCGAGCATGAACAGCCGCCCCGGTAGCTTGCCGGCCGCACCCTCCATGTCGCGGCGGCAGCGGTTGTCGTCGACGCGGCCCGGCCGCGCGCTGGGATCGGCCTTGAGCAGGTGATTGACGAGAATGTCGTCGCGATAGCCGCAGCCCGGGAACACACCCTTCACTCCGCCGGACCAGCCCGCGAAGTAGTGCGGACGGATTCGTCCCGTCACGACCACGAGATCGGCGTCCGCCACCTCGCGCAGCACGCGCACCCGCGTGCCCTCGCCGGTCGTCCCGAGGTCGACCGACAAATCGAGGCGCCCGGCATCGTGGACGACGCATGGCAGCGACGCGTAGCGCGCCGGAACGACGCTCGCGTCGCCACGGTGCGTTCCCGATGCCACGACCAGCGTCACGCGCTCGGCGGGGATCGTGTCCAGCAGCGCGTCGAGCATCGCCTCGCGGGGCTCGTCGCGCGAGGCGTCGCTGATCACGACCGCGACGCGACGCGCGCCCTGCGCCAGCGAGGCCAGTGGCGGAGCGCCGATCGGCGCCGCGAGCGCGCTCCGGCACAGCTCGGCGAGCGGCGCGCCGGGCGCGCTGACCGGGCGGGGCGCGAAGCGACGATAGCGCGCGGGGTCGATCGCGTTCAGCGCTCGCTCGGCAAAGGACGGGGCAATGGCGGTCATGGCCGCGCGCGCTCTCAGACCGTCTCGACCACGGCGCGACGCCCGGACAGGACGAGCAACGCGGTGAGCGCGATCTCGATCTCCTCTTCCGTGGGCGGCGTGGTCCGCGCCTTGATGCGCGCCTTGAGCGCCCGCAGCTCGGCGCCGAAGCGGCGGTAGCGCGCGCGCTCGGTCTCGTCGGACTCCGCCAGCACCCAGCGCGCGACGATGGCCCGGAGGTCGTCCACCTCGAGGTCGATCAACGGCGCGAGCGTCCGGGCGAGCGGATGCGGCATGCTACCCACTAGGTTACCCCGGAAATGGCGGCATGCAGCCCAGCCGCGCGACATCCCGCCGCGAGCGCCCCGGGCGCCAGGCGGCGCTTGCCCGCCGCGTCGCCGGACGCTATCCGAGGGGCCGCAGATGCGACGATTCCACCACGAAGCGATCCGCCCGCCGCGCCGGCCGGGCCCGGCCGTGGCGCTCGCGGCCGTGGCGCTCGCGGTGACGCTCGTGGGCTGTCGGCACCCCGCCGGCAAGCAGTCGTCGGGGGCCGCCGCTAGCGGTTCCGCGCCGGCCCAACCCCCATCGGCCCGCGCTCCGGCGCAGGCTCCGCTCGCCGGGGAGACCGAGGAGATCCCCGGCGGGTCGTTCCAGGTGGGCAGCGTCCCGGGCAGCGAGGGGCGGCGCCCGGGCATCGAGCCGCGCCGGTACGAGGTCGAGCTGGGCCCGTTCCAGATCGATCGGCTGCCCTACCCCGACGACCCGGCGAAGCCGCCCCTGGTCGGCGTCCCGCGCGCGGAGGCCGAGCAGCTGTGCGCGGAGCGCGGCGGTCGCTTGTGCACGGAGCTCGAGTGGGAGCGCGCGTGCAAGGGTCCGAACAGCGACGCGTATGCCGGCGCGGCGGCGTGGGACGCGCGCTGCGGGAAGAAGCCCGACAGCTGCGCGACGGGCTTCGACGTGGTGGCGATGGGCGCGTTGCGCGAATGGACGGCGAGCGACGTCGTCCCGACGGACAAGGACGCGCACGGCGGGGCGGCCGTGCGCGGGGCGCCGGCTGAAGCGCCGCCGGCGGATCATCGCTGCGCGGCGCGCGCCGCCGTCGACGCGACGTCGAAGGCCGAGGACCTGGGCTTCCGCTGCTGCAAGGGCGCGCCGAACGCGGCCATCGTCAAGGAGCCCGCGCTGGGCGAGATCTTCAAGAAGGCGCACGTCACCGCCGACCGGCTGCAGCAGCTCTTCGCCGACGACCCGGCGACGCGGATCATCGCCAAGGACGTGAAGCTCTTCCGCGATCCAGACGCGGCCAACACCGTCGTGGCCCGCGGTCCCGGCGACCGCAAGGGCTTCGACTTCACGGTGTCGCCGCTGCTCTGGCAGCCGTCGGCGGGCAACGAGTTCCTGGTCGCGAGCGGTCGCTCCGGCGCGGACACGTCGTTCGTCGTTGCGTACTACGTCGTCGCGAAGGACCAGTACAAGCTCGCATCGAGCTTCATCATGAAGAACGAGGCGGGCCCGGTAGCGCTCGCGTACAGCGACTCGATCCGGCCACGGCTGCACTTCAGCACGTGCTGGGGATGCCCAGGCGAAACGGGCAAGATCCTGTTCCGACCGCCGGACGACGCGGTCATCCTCCAGCCGTGACGGGCGCTCGAGGCGCGACGGGCACGAGCAGCGACAACAGGCTCTCGCCCTTGTCCGTCTGGCCGGCGGTGAGACGAGCGCCGGTCGCGTCGGCGGCCACGCGCGCGGCGTACAGTCCGAGCCCGCGGCTGTAGCGACCCGCGGCGAGCCCTTTCGACACCAGCTGGCCGGCGGCCGAGAACGCGTTGTCCCCGAGCGCCGCGTCGAGCGGCGGTCCGGCGTCGACGATGGCGACGCGCGCGTCGGGCCCGTCGACCGTGACGGACACGCGGACGGGCGCCTCGCCGGCGCCATGCTGGATGCCGTTGCGCACCAGGTTCGACAGCGCGCGCAGCATCATGTCGCGATTCGCCACGACCTGGCACTTGTCCGCGCCGGGACCGATCGTCAGCTCCAGGCGCGCGCCGTGGCTCGCCGCCGTGGACTCGGCCTTCTTCACGACCTCCGTCACCAGCGGCACGACCGCGACGGGGGACCGCCCTGGAACGCGGCCGCCGCCGAGCGCGTGCCCGAGGAGGTCGACGTTGTCGATGATGTGCAGTAGCCCTTCGCACGACACGACCGAGTCGCGCAGCGCCTCTTGCGCGTCTGCGTCGGACTCGTCGATGAGCGAGCCGATGAACCCGACGTTGCTCCCGAGCGCCGACAGCGGATTGCGGAGATCGTGGGCGATCATCGCCAGCAGATCCGCCAGCAGCTTCGGTTCCAACTCGTCGCTCATGACAGCACCCCGTTGTCGGAGAGAAACTTCTCGACCCGCATCGCGACGAGCTCGTGGTGCTCGAGCGGCGCGACGTGTGTTCCGCCCGGGATCATCATCAGCTCTCCGTCGGGGATGCGTTCCGCCATGCTCTCGCTGAGCCCGGGCGGCGTGAACGAGTCGCGATCCCCGGCGACGACCAGCACCGGGACGCGCACCCGCGGCAGCAGATCCTCGGCGGAGTGCTCGCCAGCGCGGGCGAGCATTCGCAGGAACATCACGAAATCAACGTCGGCGACGTGCTCGAAATACGGCTGGACGTCTTCGGCGTGGATCGTGGTCGGGTCGATGTCGCCGGTCAGGAGCGCGATCTTGAGCGCGGCGCGCGGCGGCACGCGCGACCACAACGCGCGGGCGATCTTCGGATGATCGCCGGCGATCTCGGTCAAGCGCGGGAGCACCGCGGCGAGCAGGTCCGTGCCCTTGAACGTGTGGGTGACGCGCCCGAAGCTCCCGCACAGGAAGACCATCGCGCGCACGCCCTCCGGTCGGAGCCGGTACGCCTCCAGCGCCACCTGCGTCCCGAACGAGTGTCCGACGAGCACCACCGGCGGGTCGCCGATGTGGCGACGGACCGCGTCGAGATCCGCGGCGTGGTCCTCGACGCCGATGCGCTCCTCGTCGACGGGCTCGGCGCTGCGGCCGTGGCCGCGGTAGTTCCAGTGCGCGACCGACAGCGTGCGCCCGAGATCGTCGAGCAGGTACTTGTAGATGAAGCCGTCGCAAACGATGCCGTCGCACAGGACGGCGGTGACGGGCGACGGCCCGGGCCGCCGCTTGACGTACAAACGTGTCCCGTCGTCAGCGAGCGCGAAGGATTCCTCGGCGTCCCGGTCAGGTGCTCTCGGACTCTTCGTCCTCGTCGCCGATGTCGTTGACACTCGGGATCTTCTTGATTTCGAGGCGCGCCATCTTCCAGGCCCGCTGGACAACCCAGGACAAGGACCGGTCGAGGCGGGCTGCCTCGTCCTTGATCTCCTGTAGCATCGCCTCGGGGAAGTAGAGGCTCTGCTTGCGCTTGTCGCTACCTGTCTTCGTGGGCTCGTCGGCCACTGCTCGTCCTCGCTCCGGAGGTAGGTGCCTGTGCCTACACGCGGCTTATGTCAGTACTAGCACCCACAGGCGCCCGGAATCAATCGGTTATGGAGCCATTGTCCGCTGGGCATGACGCGATCGCCGTCACCGGCCCAGTGGCCGCACAGCGACGGCACGACGGCGCCCGCGTTTCGTCTAGCCTTGGGCACATGGTCTCGAGATCGCATCCCGCCGCTCGCGTGGCGCTCTTCGCGCTCGCGCTATTCGCCGGCGGTTTCACCGCCACCGAGCTCGCCTCCGCCCGCACGGCCGACTCGAGCCCGTACGCGATGCTCCAGCAGATGGCCCGGGTGCTGGTCCTGATCGAGAACGACTACGTCGAGCCGGTGGACCGCGCGCGCCTCGTCCAGGGTGCGATCAAGGGCATGGTCGCCGAGCTCGACCCGCACTCCGACTATCTCACGCCGGAGGACTACGCGATCTTCCAGTCCGACACCGAGGGCCGCTTCGCGGGCGTCGGCGTCGAAGTCGACTTCCGCGACGACTACGTCACGGTGATCGCGCCGATCGAGGGCTCGCCTGCCGAGCGCGCGGGCATCCGATCGGGCGATCGCATCATCGCGATCGACAACGGCAGCGTGCGCGGCAAGAGCCCCGACCAACTCGTACGCATCATGCGCGGCAAGCCCGGGACACAGGTCACGCTCACGGTCCGCCGGAAGGGCTCGGACAAGCTGCTCTACTTCAGCCTGACGCGCGAGATCATCAAGGTTTCGAGCGTCACGGGCAAGCTGCTAGCCGGCGACGTTGCGTACGTGCGTATCAAGCAGTTTCAGGACGGAACGCACGAGGAGCTGCTACAGACGATCGCCAAGCTCCGGGAGCGCGCGCACGGCAAGCTCCAGGGCGTGCTGCTCGACCTGCGCAACAACCCCGGTGGGCTCGTGGACGAGGCGAGCGGCGTCGCCGACGAGTTCCTCTCCGGTGGCACGATCTACACCACGCGCCACCGCGGCAAGATCGTCGACACGGTGACGGCCACGAGCGGCGGGGCCTTCGCAAGCGGCCCGGTCGTGGCGCTCGTCAACGAGTACAGCGCGAGCGCCGCCGAGCTCGTTGCCGGCGCGCTCCAGGACCAGCACCGCGCGAGCCTGGTCGGCGCGCGGACGTTCGGCAAGGGGTCCGTACAGACGATCGTGGATCTGCCCGGCGGAGCCGGGCTGCGGCTCACGACGATGCGCTACTACACGCCGAGCGGCCGCTCGATCCAGGCGCAAGGCGTCATGCCCGACGTCAAGGTCGCCGCCGCGGTCGTGCCCGACAAGACGTTCGGCGTCGTGCGCGAGAGCGATCTCGAGAACCACCTGCCGGCCGAGGGACCGCCGGGCAGCGGCGCGGCGGACGCGGGCGCGCCGGCGGCGGACGCGGGCTCGGCAGCGACGGCCGGGGACGCCGGCGCGAGCGAGACCCACCTCGGCGTGGCGCGCGACATCCCCGAGGATCCCACGGGTGGCGCCGATCTCGCGCTCAGCATCGGCTACCAGATCCTTGAAGGCGTGCTGATCGACAACAAGAAGTGACGCCGCGGTTTGCAAGATCGCGGCTTGCTGGCTAGGGTCGAAGTGCGGTGGTCGCGCTCGCGCAGCGCTTCATCGCTCCAGACGCCCTGCGCTCCGGCGTGGGCTCGTTCCACCTCCACCCGCGGTGCGGGGCATGGATCCGGCGAAGCTTCTCCGAACCCGTTTCTGGTTGGTCACCGCGACGTCGGTGGCCGCAGCAGCCTATCTCCAGGCCACTGGAGTGAGCGCCCTGATCGCGTCCTCGCTCGCGCCGGAGTCCGCGACGCTGGCGCGAGGGCGGGCGGTGCGCGGAGCCGGACCGGCGGGCCAGGCGGTTGCGCGCCGGACCGGCAAACCCATCCTCGAACGCAATCCGTTCGACTCGGTGACGGGACCGCTGACTGGAGATCCGAACGCGGCGGAGCCCGAGCCGGAGGTGAAGCGTTACGGCGTCGACGACCCGCTCGGCGCACCGATGTGCTCGGACATCGAGGTGCACGGCACGACCGTCGCGAGCGATCCGCATTGGTCGCTGGCGGTGGTGCAGGTGAAGGGCCAGCCGCACGGCTCGTTGCGGCGCATCGGAGACGCGGTGGCGGATCGGCAGGTCGCCTACATCGGCTTCAACCGGCGGAAGATGAGTCCGGCGGTGTGGTTCGAGAACGACACCGGCCTATGCCAGTCGCTGGTGTTCTCCAAGGCGCGTGCGCCAGCCAAGCCGCCGTCGAAGGCGCGGAAGCCGCCGCCGAAGAAGAACGTGAAGCGTCGCGGACCGCCGCCGTTGCCCAAGAAGATCGCGGACAAGATCCAGAAGATCGGGCCCACGGAGTTCAACGTGGACCGAAGCGCCATCGACCAGATCCTGGAGCAGCACGCTCAGCTGATGAAGAGCGCGCGCGTGATGCCGGTGCAGAAGAACGGGCGTGTCGCGGGCATCCGCGTGGTGAACATCCGCCCGGACACGCTGCTCGGGAAGCTCGGCTTCCAGAACGGCGACCAGATCGACAACATCAACGGCTTCGCGCTGTCGAGCCCGGAGAAGGCGCTGCAGGCCTACGCGCGCCTGCGCACGGCACCGAACATCAGCGTGAAGGTCGAGCGTCACGGCAAGCCGATCAGCATCGACTTCCACGTGAAGTGAGCGTCAGCCCCCGACCAGCTGACGCAGCACGTACTGCAGGATGCCGCCGTGCTTGTAGTAGTCGAGTTCGACCGCGGTATCGATGCGCGCGACGGCCTCGAAGCTCTTCTTCGAGCCGTCGGCGGCGGTCGCGACGACCTGCACGCGCTTGCCGGGCTTCATGCCGTCGGCGATGCCGGTGATGTCGTAGCTCTCCTCGCCGGTCAGCTCGAGCGTGGTGCGGCTCTGCCCGTCGGCGAACTGGAGCGGCAGAACGCCCATGCCGATCAGGTTCGAGCGGTGGATGCGCTCGTAGCTCTCGGCGATCACCGCCGAGACGCCCAGCATGAGCGTTCCCTTGGCGGCCCAGTCGCGGCTCGAGCCGGAGCCGTACTCCTTGCCGGCGATCACCAGCAGCGGAACGCCGTCCGCCTGGTACTTCACCGACGCGTCGTAGATGCTCATCTGCTCGCCGTCGGGCAGGTGGCGCGTGACGCCGCCCTCGGTGCCGGGGGCGAGCTCGTTGCGCAAGCGCACGTTGGCGAACGTGCCGCGCATCATCACCTCGTGGTTGCCGCGGCGCGAGCCGTAGGAGTTGAAGTCCGCCGGCTGGACGCCGTGCTCCATCAGGTATTTCGCCGCCGGGGACGTCTTGGCGATATTGCCGGCGGGCGAGATGTGGTCGGTGGTGACCGAGTCGCCGAGCTTGGCCAGCAAGCGCGCGCCGGCGATGTCCGCGAGCGGCGCGGGCGTCTTCGGCAGGTTCTCGAAGAACGTCGGCTTGCGCACGTACGTGCTCTCCGGCGCCCACTCGAAGCGGCTGCCTTCGGGCACCGGCAGCGAACGCCACGCCGCGTCACCCTCGAAGACCGCGGCGTATCCTTTCTTGAACATGCTGGCGTCGACGTTGTCGCGGACGACCTTCGAGACATCCGCCGGCGAGGGCCAGATGTCCTTCAAGAACACGTCCTTGCCGCTCTTGTCCTGGCCCAGCGGCTCGTTGGCAAAATCGATGTCCATGCGGCCCGCGAGCGCGTAGGCGACGACCAAGGGCGGGCTCGCGAGGTAGTTCGCGCGCACGTCCGGGTTGATGCGGCCCTCGAAGTTGCGGTTGCCGCTGAGCACGCTGACCGCGACCAGATCGCCCTCCTTGATCGCCGCGCTCACCGGCTCCGGCAAGGGGCCGCTGTTGCCGATACACGTGGTGCAGCCGTAGCCCACCAGGTTGAACTTCAGCTTCTCGAGCTCCGGCAAGAGCTTCGACTTCGTCAGGTACTCCGTCACGACCTTGGAGCCCGGCGCGAGGCTGGTCTTGACCCAGGGCTTGACCGAGAGCCCGCGCGCCGCCGCGTTCTTCGCGAGCAGCCCGGCGCCGAGCATCACGTACGGGTTCGAGGTGTTGGTGCACGACGTGATCGCGGCGATCACCACCGAGCCATGGCGAAGCTCCATCTCCTGGTTGTCGAGCGTGAGCTTGACCTTCAGATCCTCGGGCTCGCCTTCGCCCTGATGACCGGGCGGCGGCCGGCTGCTGCCGCCCTCTCCCTGCCAGCGCGCGACCGGACCGTTACCCGGCTTGTTCTTCTTCGCGACCGCGAGCAGCTCGCCGAGCGTCTTCTTCCACGCCTGCTTCGACTCGCTGAGCGCGATCTTGTCCTGCGGGCGCTTGGGCCCGGCGATGGTCGGCACCACCGTACCGAGATCGAGCTCCAGCGTGTCGGTGTAGATCGGATCCGGCGTGTCGTCGGTGCGGAACAGACCCTGGGCCTTGGCATACGCCTCGATCAGCGCCGCTTGCTCGTCGCTACGCCCGGTCAACCTGACGTAGTTGATCGTCTCCGCGTCGATCGGGAAGATGCCGCAAGTCGATCCGAACTCCGGGCTCATGTTGCCGATGGTCGCGCGATCGGCGAGCGGCAGGCTGCCGAGCCCGGTGCCGAAGAACTCCACGAACTTTCCGACCACACCCTTGTCGCGCAGCATGCGCGTGATGGTGAGCACCAGGTCGGTGGCCGTCGCGCCCTCCGGCAGCTTGCCGTGGAGCTTCACGCCGATGACCTGCGGGATGAGCAGGTTGATGGGCTGACCGAGCATCGCCGCTTCTGCCTCGATGCCGCCGACGCCCCAGCCGAGCACACCCAGGCCGTTGACCATGGTGGTGTGGCTGTCGGTGCCGACCAGCGTGTCCGGATACGCGAGCCCGTCCGAGTCGAACACCACGCGCGCCAGGTACTCGATGTTCACCTGGTGCACGATGCCGGTGTCCGGCGGCACGACCTTGAAGTTGTCGAACGCCTTCTGCCCCCAGCGCAGGAGCTGGTAGCGCTCCTTGTTGCGCTCGTGCTCCTTCTTCGCGTTGATCAGCAGCGACTCCGGCTTGCCGTAGGAGTCGACCTGCACCGAGTGATCGATCACCAGCTCCGACGGGAACAGCGGGTTGATGCGCGTCGGATCGCCGCCCATCTCCGCCATGGCGTCGCGCATCGCCGCGAGATCGACCACCGCCGGCACGCCGGTGAAGTCCTGCAGCACCACGCGCGCCGGGTGGAACGCGATCTCCTTGTCCGGCGCGGCCTTGGCGTCCCACGCCGCGATCGCCTCGATGTCCTTCTTCTCGACGGCCTTGCCGTCCTCGTTGCGGAGCAGATTCTCCAGCAGGATGCGCAGGCTGTACGGCAGCCGCGCGACGTCCGTGCCGGTCGCCTTGGCGAACGCCGGCAGGCTGAAATACCCGAGCTTCTTCCCCCCGACCGTGAGCTCGCTCCGCGTCTTGAACGAATCCTTGCTGGGCTTTTCCATCGCGAGGGAACTACCGCATCGGTCCGGCGCCCGCAACGGGAGCGATCAGCCGCGATCAGGCTGGAGGTCAACGACGTGAAGATCGTCGACACGACCCGCAGCCGGCAGCTGGGTATCGGCCAGCATGGCCGGAAGACCGATCGTATCGATGCGGAGGTGCTCGCGCGCGCGCTCGCGCAGGGCGGACTGCCGCTCGCGCACGTGCTGTCACCGCACCGCCAGGCGCTACGCCGGCAGCTCGGTTTGCGACGCGCGCTGGTCGAGACACGGACCCAGTACGTGACGACGGCGCGCGGTCTCGCGCGCGAGCTCGGGCACAAGCTTCCTGGCTGTGATGCGAAGAACTTCGCCAAGCGCTGCCGCGACGCGAGCCTGCCCAAGGAGGTACAAGCCGTGATCGAGCCGTTGCTGGCGGTGCTCGAGCCCCTTGGCGTCCAGCTTGCCGTGGTCGACAAGGAGCTGGAGCGGCTGTGTGACGACGAGCCGGTGGTGAAGCTGCTGCAGACCGCTCCCGGCGTGGGACCGATCGTCGCGGCGACGTTCGTGTCCGTCATCGACGATGCCGGGCGCTTCCGCAACGCTCACCAGGTCGAGTCGTACCTCGGGCTGGTGCCCAACGAGAACACGAGCGGTGGCAAGCAGCGGCTTGGCGCCATCACCAAGCACGGCAACACGTACCTGCGCGCGATGCTGGTCCAGGGTGCTTGGAGCGTCATCCGCTCCGCCAAGCGCGACGACCCGCTACGCGTGTGGGGCGAGACTGTCATGCAGCGCCGCAGCAAGCGCGTCGGCATCGTGGCCGTCGCACGGCGTCTCGCCGGCGTCCTGTGGGCGATGTGGCGGGACGGTACGGAATACGAGCCACGCCTGCTCGGCGAACAGACCAAGCCCCGGCAGCATCGTCGCCGGGGAGGCAACGCGGAGGTGAAGACCCGCTAGCCTGCCAACCGGACAGAAGCGCCACGAGCGCGTGCATCGGAGCGGCCAACGACGTGGCGGATGAGCGCGAAACCGGCAATGCCACCAGGATGACGGCCTTCGGGCGGTCCTGGCGAGCCAGCGAAGGTTAGATTGCGCCTCCGCCCGATTCCTTCGGATTACCACCTGCGTTGCCGGTCCGGCGCGGTATCCCGCTCGGCGAGCGCGTGGTCACGCCCGCCACGGGGTTCCGCGCCGGGCCGGCATTCACCCGGAGACGGCGCGGCGCATCGCTTCACACGTGTCGCGCTGGAACCTGAGCTGGAGGTGGCGCGCGACGGGCGCGCCCAGGCGTGCGAGCACGTGCGCCGGGCGCGAGAACGCGACAACGTCGTAGCGCACGAGGCCGGCGGCGTCGCGCGAGACGAGGAAGCGCTCCTCGCCGCGCTCGCTGTGTCCCCACACCGTACCGAACGCGAAGCCGTAGCGATCCGCCTCGTCGACGACGTCGAGGATGCGGCACGGGTTCAGCGACCAGAATCCCAGGTGATGGATCAGCGCGCCGAACAGCGCGCCTTCGCGGATCTCCGCGTCGAGGGCGACGACGCGTGTCCATGGCGCGGGGTACATCTTGTAGGCGCCGATGGCGTCGCGGGCGCGATCGAACGGCACGCGGCCGAGCTCGGTGCCGTAGCGATCCGAGGTGTAGCCGCGCGGCGGCTCGCCGCGGGTGGCGCCCTGTTCGGCGTAGCTGAAGCCGAGGCCGCGCGCGCGCTCGAGGGCCGCGCGAACCGTGTCGTCGTCGGGGCAGCGCGCGTAGAACATGCTAGATCCAGCGAAGCGCCGCGCCGAACACGATCAGGCCTGTCGCGGCGACGCCGAGCAACGTGGACGCGATGGCGATCTTGGTGCGAAGCCGCTTCGTGTCGTAGACCCAGGCGGCGCACGCGTAGAACGTACCGTAGCCGAAGATCACGATCAGCTCCGGATTGTGCTCGTTCCACCAGGAATAAGCCCAGTGGAAGCGACCGGACCAGTGCAGGAACAGCTCGACCACCACCGAAAAGATCGAGTAGCCGGCGACGAACAGCCAGCGGTTCGGCACGCCGAGGATCTTCTTCGCGGGGTCGGCGGGCAGCTGCTTGACGAAGATGATGCCCGCGACCGAGAACAGCGTGCAGATCTCGAAATTGAGACCGATCAGGAACTGGAACGCGGTCGGCCCGGTGGTGGTCCAGATCGCGGCCGTACCGGTGAAGTGCAGCACCAGCGCGTTGACGATCTCGTTCAGCCAGTCCGCACCCCAGAACGCGAGCCCCGCCAGCACGGCGCTCCAGTTCCGGCGCTCGATCTCGACGGCGTAGACGTAGAACACGCCACCGAGGATCGGGATGGCGTACCACTGGAACAGCGTCGGGTCGCGCAGCTGGTGCAGCGCTTCGAGGGTGAAGGCGGGCGGCATGGGTTTCGCGCAACGCGACGACGCGCGCGCTCAAGCTGCCATGGATCGAGCCAGGCAGGAATGCCGGTCCGGCGCGGAACCCCGGGGCGATGCCCCGCTCAGTCCTCGATCGGCACGCCCGCGCCGCGCAGCACGTCGGCGGCGAAGCGCACGTCCCCGGGCAGCCCCCGCACCAGGTGGAACCAGCGCCCGCTCCGCAGCGAGACGGCGAGCAGCTGCGGGCCGAGCAAGCGCGAGCGCCGCACGCCGAACAGACCGGGCGCGCCGAGGCGGAAGCGCGCGATCGGATCGCGATCGGTGATCACCACGCCGTCGCGGGCGAGGCTCCAGTCGGTCACGTCGAGGACAAACACGCCGCTGCGCCGGTACGCGACCGCCGTGTTGAGGACGCCGACGACGATGCCGAAACCGAAGAACAGCGCCATCGGCACGGCGAACAGCGCCGCCGCCGGATCGAGCTGGCCGTTCATCGCGGCCACGACGAACGACGTCGTGAACAGGCTCGCCAGGCCGAGCCAGAACGCGACGAGCAGCGGACCGATCACGCGGGCGCGCCGCTCGCGGCACTCGAACTCGAAGCGCGCGGGTCCACGACGCCAGACGGCGACGGCCGACGTGTGCAGCAGGCAGTCGTCGTCGGCTCCCTCCACGGGCAGCCCCAGCGCGCGCCAGCGCGCGAGCAGCGCACGGACCTCGCTCCAGCTACCGCGGGCGACGCGGAACGCGGCGCCGCCGTCGACCTCGACGAGCACCCACCAGGAGCTGCCGAGGCGACTGAAGGACGGCGCCATGAACGACGACGGGAGGATCTTCGCCACGCGCATCGGCGCGGCCGCGCCGTGGCGGGTCAGGGTGAAGCTCCGGGCATCGAGCACGAACGCGCCCATGCGCCGGAGCCGCGCGTTCAGCTCGCGGCCGAAGACGCGGAGCAGGAACCAGCTCGCGACCATCGCAGGAGCCGTGATGATCGCGAGTAGCGGCAGCTTGAAGAGCACGAACACGGTGGTCGCGGTGAACGTGAGCGCCACGACCAGCCCGAGCGCGGTGCCCGCGGCTGCGATCAGCGTCATCTCGTCCTGGCTCGTGGAGGTCCGGAACACGCCCGGCGTGGCCTCGAGCTCCGCGACGTCCATGCGGCGTACGTTAGCCGGTCGCGACCGCGCGCGCCGCGGCGATCCCGGTCCGCACTGCTTCCAGCGCCGTGCGCGGCCGACCGGCGACGAGATCGCCGGCGACGGCGACGGCGCGCACGCCGGGGTGGTAGCCTCCGCCGGGGCACAGGAGAGCCGTTCATGTCCGGTCTGGAATCACACTACTCGGCTCGCGACATCGAGGCGCGAATCCTCAGGGGCTTGCGCGCGGCCGGATTGGATCCGGAGCAACCTCTGTTGCCCGAGCAGCTGGCGGCGCTCGACCATTTCCACACCGGCGGACTGGGCGCGTCGCGCGAGCTGCTGGAGCTGGCGCGGATCCGCGCCGGGGATCGCGTTCTCGATATCGGAGCCGGGCTGGGCGGTTCGGCGCGGCTGCTTGCTTCCGCGGTCGGCTGCCGCGTCGACTGCGTCGAAATGTCCTCCGACTACTGCGCCGGCGCCGTGCTGCTGAATCGGCTGACGGGGCTCGAGGACCGGATCGAGGTGCACCAGGGCAGCGCTCTCGAGCTGCCCTTCGACGACGCTTCGTTCGACGTGGTCTGGATGCAGAACGTCGGCATGAACATCGCGGACAAGCAGCAGCTCTACCGGGAGATCTCCCGCGTCCTGAAGCCGGGCGGCCGGTACGCGTTCCAGGAGATGGCCGCGGGCGACGTGACGACGTCCTGGTTCCCGCTTCCGTGGGCCGCCGACCCCTCCGACAACTTCCTCGTCTCCGCCGAGGAGATGCAGTCCGTTCTCGCCGGCTGCGGGCTCGTCGCCGAGCTGTTCGAGGATACCAGCGACGCTCACTTGAACAGGAGCATCGCGAACGCCACGCCCGCCGCGCCGGGACAGCTGGGCTTGGCGGTGTTCGTCGACAATCTCGCGGAGAAGGGCAAGAACGCGCGGCGCAGCCTGGAGCAGGGTCAGGTGCGGCTCGTCAGAGGCGTCTTCCGCTTGGATTGAGCAACCACCCGGCTGTCACGCGCGCTACTGCGTTGCGATCGCGGCGCCTACGCGGACGCAGCGCGCGCCGCCGCGATCCCGCTTGTTGCGGCTTCCAGCGCCGTGCGCGGCCGATCGGCGAGCAGATCGCCCGCGACGAACAGACCCGGCGCGTCGCTCGCTGCGCCGACGCGCTCGAGCGCGCTGCGGCCGAGCTTCTCGAAGTCCACGCCGTGGAGCGTCGAAGCACCGTCGAGCTCCGCGCCGTCGATCACGACGAGCGCGGGAGCGTCGAGCGAAAGCTCGAAGCCCGCGCCGCCGGCATGACCGGCGAGCGGTGGCTGCAACCGCAGCCCGCCCGCGGCGACGCCGCCGGTAGCGAGCACGACGGCCTCCGCGCCAATCGTCTCGCCGCCTTCGAGCTCGACGGACCAGCGTTCCGCGTCTCGCCCGACGCGCGTGACGCGCCCGCGCCGCAGCGCCGCGCCGAGCAACGCGTCGCGCGCGTGCTCGAAGCGCGAGCCCGCGGGACCGCCGACGCCGGAGAGCGTCTCGCCCACCGGCTTGCCGACGGCGCTCGAGATCCGCGCCGCGACGCCCGGCCGGGTGCCGAGCCACGGGCCCACGAGCCACGCGTCGACGTCGCTCGCCGCGCGCGCGAGCTCGGCGGCGAGCCAGTCGGCGCGCGCCGGATCGTCGTGGAGCGCCGCGAAGTCCCAGTCCGGGACGCGCTGCTCGAACTGCTCGCGCAAGCCGCGCACCGGCACGGCCTCGCCGCCCACGGCGCGCGCGACGAGGCGCGCGTCCCAGCCGTCGCGCGCGACGTCCGCGACGGCCACGCGCCGGTCCGACAAACCAGAAAGATCGAGCAGCGCGCTGTCCCGGCCCCGGGCGGGACGCGACAGGCCGTCGGCGGTCGCGAGCACGCAAGGCTCCACCGACCACACGCCGAGCGCGGCGGCGAACGCGATCGCGTCCGCGTCCGGCTCGTCGCCGTCGAGGGCGCCCGAGTACAGCGCGGACGAGCCGGCGCGATCGTGCAGCACGACGACCTCCGCGCCGGCGCGCGCGAGCTGCCACGCCGCGGCGGTGCCGGCGATGCCGCCGCCGACCACGACGACCTTCATCGCGCGGTCCCCAGGAGCGCGCGCTCGGCGGCGAGGCCGAGGGCCTCCTGCCGCGCTTGCTCGGGACCGATGGCGGACAAGCGGCGCTTGGCGGCCGTCTCCAGGAACTCGCTCGCCATGCGCAGGCCTTCTTCGGGCGAGCGGCCCATGGCGTCCGCGACAATCTGGCCGCAGCGGCCGGCGCAGCGCATGCCGCCACACGCGCCGAGCCCGAGGCGCGTGCGGCGCGACACGTCGTCCACCGTGCACGCGAGCTCGCGATCGACGACGTAGCGGATCTCGGCTTCCGTGACCGGCTCGCACTCGCACACCACGGCGCTCTCGCGCGGCTCCTGCAGCATGCGCTCGACCACGCGCAGGCTGCGGCCGCCGTGACGGTACTCGAGGCGCGCGGCGGCGATGGGCTCGATGCCGCCCTTCTCCGCCACCAGCAGCGGCGAGACCTGCTCTTCGCCGCCGGGCAGCGCCGTCTCGTGGGTCCGCCCACGCTTGGTGTTGCCGAGGCGCGCGGCGACCACGTCCGTCATCTCCTCGGCGAAGATACGGTAGCTCGCGAGCTTGCCGCCGATCATCGAGTACAGGCCGTCCGCGCCGTGCGGCGCGTGATCGACGATCTCGTGCTCGCGCGAGAGCTGGTCCTCGTTCGGACCCCACGCGTGCAAGGTGGGGCGCACGCCCGCCCAGGTGCCGATGATGCGCGCCTGGCGAACCGACGGGAACACGCGCTCGACGGCTTGCACCAGATAGCGCACCTCGTCGGCGGTCGCGACGACGTGATCGAGAATCGCCGTAGTAGTCGTCGTCCGTCGTGCCGATGACGGTCATGTTCTGCCACGGGAGCAGGAACATCTGTCGGCCGTCGATCGCCGAGCACACGATGGCGTAGTTGGTGAGCCGGCAATCGTAGAAGACGTGGATGCCCTTGCCGGGCCGCACCCGCGCCGCTTTCGGCGCGAGGCCGCCGAGCGTGGCGGTGACGGGCGCCCACGCGCCGGTGGCGTTGACCACGACGCGCGCGCTGCGCACGCCCGTCTCGCCCGTGAGCCGGTCGCGATAGCGCACGCCCCGCACGCTGCCGTCCTCGCGACGCAGGATCTCCGTGACCGTGGAGTGCACGCGCACCTCCGCGCCGCGCTCGATGGCGTCCACGGCGCTGCCGACGCACAGCCGCCCGCCGTCGATGCCCCACTCGTCGAACGTCACGCCGCCGACCACGTCGCCACGGAGCCCCGGCTCGAGCTGGCGGAGATCGTCGGGCGAGAGCCGTACGTGCGGCTTGCCGTGCTTGAGCGGCTGGTACTTGTCGTAGAGATCGAAGAACGCGTCGTACAGCGTGAGCGTGACCTTCGCGCCGACCGCCGTCTTGTAGATCGGCATCAAGAACGGGATGCGGAACAGCAGGTGCGGCGCGATGCGCTGGATGTGCCCCGAGTCGAGACACGACGTGTACGTGACGTCGGGGTCGTAGATCAGGTAGCGCGGCCCGCCGTGGAGCATGCCGCTGGAGTTGCCGCTGGCGCCGAACGCGATGTCGTTGCGCTCGAACAGCGCCACGCTCATGCCGCGCAGCGCGCAGTCGCGCGCGACGCCGGTGCCGTTCACGCCGCCGCCGATGACCACGACGTCCACGTCGGGGCGATCTTCCACCGGTACCACGCTCATGCTGCACCGCGTCACTAGCGCGGACCGGGGGACACGTAAAGGGCGCCCTGGTAGCGGGAGGATGCCGGTCCGGCGCGGAGTCAGCGCGTGAAGGCGCGACGATCCGCCCGCGGGACCGCGTCACGGATGCACGCAGGTCACGGTGATCCCGCCACCGCCGGCGCGCCGCCGCCGCTGCCGGCCGCCTCGTCGAGACCGCCGTCGCGGGGCAGAGCGCTCGTCACGGTGCCGCCGCAGGCGAACGTCGTGACGGCGAGCAGCACGATGCCATGCCGGAGCACGAGTGCAGGGTAGCAGACGTGCGGCGGGATACCGCGCCGCACCGACAACCCCCGCTACGGCCCGCCCGGCGACACGTAGAGGTAGCTGACGCACATCTCGTCCTGGGCGCCGCGGCCCCAGGTGATCACGCGGTCGCCCGGGTTGTCCCAGCTGCACGCGACGGACAGCACGTCGGTCGGCTCGACGCGCACGCCGTCCGGCGCGGCGTACCAGTAGAGCTCCTGCCACGACGGATCCCAACTCGGCACGTCCACGAGACAGTCCGTCTGCCCGCCGCGCGTGCGCTCCGCGCGGAGGTGACGCCCGAGCGCGTGCATGTGCGGCATGGCGCCCCAGATCGTCGCACCGCTCGCGAACACGGTCCCCATCTTGTCCATCGGATACGCGACGCTGGCGGTGACGCTGGCGCTGTGCGGCGGAATCGTGAACGACGAGTCGCTGAGCGCGAGCAGCGCGGACGGACGCTCCACGAGCGCGTCCGAGAACATCATGCGGATGCGCGTCTCGTCCTGCCCCGGGTGGGGTGTGCGCACCGCGTAGTGGATCTCGGCGAGCAGCCGATCGTTCGCCTGGAGGGGGATGCCGGTCCGGCGCGGGAACAGCATCGGCGGTGTCCCCGTCACCCACGCGCCGACGATGCCGTCGATGGGCACGCCCGCGCTCTCCGGACAGCTCCACCCCTTCGTCGTCGCGTCCGCCGGCAAGCTCGCCGCGACGCTCGGCGTGATGCGGAACACCAGCACGTGGTGCACCATGGCGCGCTGCCCCGGCGCGATCTCGATGCCGGTCAGATCGCGCTCCGCGCCCAGCGCGGGGTCGGCGAGGAAGCACCGGTAGTCGTCGCTGCCCGTGGCCGCCGGCGTGTACGCGGGCAGCGCGATCTCCTCGTCCACGCGCGGTAATCCAAGCGGCACGGACGGCGCGCCGCCCGGCGCCGTCGCGGCGTCGCCCTCGGGCGCGCCCAGCTCCGCCCAGCGCGTGAAGACCGCGATCTCGTCGTCCGTCAGCGCGCGGCTGTGAGCCAGCGGCTCGCAATCGCTCGACGGCTGCCACGGTGGCATCACCCGATCACGCACCGCCGCGGCGATCGCGCCCGCCTGTGCCGACGCCGCGCCGTAGTCCTCCGTCCACGGCCACGCGATGGCCCCCGGCGCGTGGCAGCCGCCACAGCGCTCGCGCGCCAGCGGCTGCACGTCGCGGGTCCAGGTGACGTCGGGCGCGTTGCCGTGCTGCGGCGCGGGCGCGCTGCACGCGACGAGCAGGAACGCGGCGACGACCGGGCGCACGCCGCGACTCTGGACGTGCGCCGCCTGGGACGCAACAGCCGGCGATCGACGATCAGCGCGGCACGAGGCCGCAGCCGACGCCCTTGTACACGGCCGCGTTGTTGTTCTCGTGACACTCCTTCGAGAGGTTCTGCGGGTCGACCTTGACGTACACGTCCTTGGTCTGGCCCTGCAGATCCGCCTGGCAGCTCACGATCGTGCACTCGCCGACCTGGAGCGCTTGCGGGATGGGCGTCGTGCACAGGACCGGTCCGGTGTCGCTGCCGTCGTAGAAGTCGACCTCGGTGCCGCTCACCATGGGCAACGTGCCCCGATTGCACACGCGGCCTTCCACCGTCGCGACGGTGCCGGTGCACAAGACCTTGCCGACCTGCCCGCCGACGGTCAGGTCCGGCTCGCCGAGGGCGTCGAGGCCGCCCTGCACGTTCTGGCGGAAGTTGTTCAGACCGGGCTGCTTCCAGTTGATCTTGACCTGGCTCGTCTGCGGGATCTCGCCGTGGTCACCGACGTTGGTGACGGCGTACGCATGCTGGTTCCAGACCGGGCGCGAAGCGGCCCAGCGATCCTGCTCGTCGCGCAGCACCACGATGCCGTGGTTGGTCGCGAAGGTGGACGACGGGAACAGCGGGTCCGTCGCCGGGCAATTGAGCGTCCCGGCGTAGTCGTTCACGGCGCTGACGATCTCGGTGTGGTAGTCGCCGTCGACGTCGACGATCACCGGGTTCTCGTAGGTCGTGCCGCTGGAGCGCGCCGCGCTGTAGACGACCTTGCCGGTCTTGCCTTCGTAGATACGCAGGTCGCACTCGTCGGCGTAGACGGCCTCGGCGGCGCCATTGGCGTCGAAGTCGAACACGCTCGAGCCCGTCACGTTCGAGCTCTTGTCCTGCGACGGCTGCGTCCAGAGCACGCCGTCGGTCTTCGACTGGCCGTTGCAGCCCGCCGGGTCCCCGCCGGCGAGACAGTCGAAGTCGAACACGACGTAGTCGCTGCCACCGGCGCTGGCGAACTCCGCGCGCCCGTCGCCGTCGAAGTCGGCGATGGTGGGCGCGCCGCCGGTCCCGCCGCCGGGGATCGCCACCGGCCCGAACACGACCGTGCCCTCGATCGTCTGCACGCGGGCGGTGCCCGCGGAGATCACGACGACCTCCGCGCGATCGGCGTTGCCCTGGGAGGCGAGCGGGAAGTCGCCCATGTCCGCCACCGCGACCTGGCCCGCGACGGTGGCGGCACTGGCCGTGAAGTACGGCTCCGCGACCCAGTCGCTGGAGGCCTTGCTCCATTCGTAGATGCCGTCGCCGAGCACCAGCTCCATCTTGCCGTCCTCGTCCACGTCGGCGATGACCGGCACGTAGCCCACGCTGTACGCCGGGAAGCCCAGCGTGCTCGACAAGATGCAGCCGTCGCTGCCGCGATAGACGGTGCCGCCGTAGATGACCTCCGGCTTTCCGTCGTCGTCCAGGTCGTGGATGCTGGGGCCGCTCCACTTGTTCGTGCCGCCGGTGGTGTCGGGCGTGGTGGGAGGACCGCTGCCGCCGGGACAGGTGCCGGAGCGCCACATGCGCTCGAACGTCTTGCTGGTCGCGTTCCACTTCAGCGCGACGAGCCCACCGGGCTGGGCGGCCGTCACGATGTCGGCGCGTCCGTCGCCGTCGAGATCGCCCACGGCGGGCGACGCTGGCGCGTTGGTCGAGTCGGCGATGTCCGCGTCCACGAACTGCTGCGAGCAGTCCGCGCCGTCGATCACGCGCAGCACGCCTTGCCCGCCGTAGCCGCTCGAGGCCGCAAAGGTGTTGAACACGATCGACGGATGGAGCGTCTTCGGATCGTCGTCCATGTTGAAGTCGACGACCACCGGCGTGCTCATCACCTGCACGAACGAGGGCCACGGATCGCCCGACGGCGGATCGGTGAAGCGGCACTGCACCGACGGCGCGATCGAGTCGATGGTGATGTCGTTCTTGCACGTGGCGTCGCTGGTCGTGTTGTCCGGCGGCGTCTCGTAGGGCACGCACGTCCCGTTGTCGCAGTAGCTGTCGTACAGGCAGTCGTCGGCGGTGGCGCACGGGCCCTGGGTCGGCGCGCAGGTGGTACCGAGCGCGCAGGTCTCGCTCGCTTCGCAGCAGCCGGTGCCGCACTGCTGCGCGGCCGGGCAGTTGCCGCCGTCGGCGTTGAAGCCGCCGGTACCGCCGCCGTCGACGGCGCCGAAGCCGCCGGTCGCGCTCGAGCCCCCTCCGCCGTCGTTGCCGCTGCTGCCGCCGGTCCCCGCAGCGACGCACTTGCCGTTGCTGCACACGTCGCCGATGGGGCAGCCGTTGCCGCAGCCGCCGGCGGTCGCGGCGTCGGAACCGCCGCCGCACGCCTGGGTCAAGAACAAGCCCGCGCCGAGGCACGCCACGGCCGCGATGAAGCGTCGCATTCCGGTCAAGGTAGCGGCGCCCCCCGCGCGCGACAAGGCGAGCCGGGCGGGTTTGTCGGTCCGGCGCGGAATCGCCGTCGCCGGCGGCGCGATCGCCGGCCCGAACGACTCGCGAGCGTGGCGAACAACAGCAGCGCCGACAAGCCAGGCAGGCGCGGAGAGGCGGACCGCGACGCCGCGCACGCGCAGCCGCCGGACGCGGCCAGGTCGCCGGGCGCGGCCGCCGCGGTCCCGCTGTCGCCATCGCCGGCATCGCTGTCCGCAGCGCCGAGCGTGAAGTGCAGATCGAGCGCGCGGTAGTGGTACGCATGGTCGCCGGCGTTGGCGACCATCACGACGACGTCGGCGGCGCCGGCGGGCACCGCGACCGACGCGCGCACCGGCGACGTCGCATCGGGGACAAGCACCGCGTCCACGTCGGGCGGCGACGTCCAGGTGAACGCGATCGGCGACGCGCCCCAGCGCACGAGCACGCGCGGGCTCGCGCCCGGCTCCGTCGCACTGAACGAGATCGCGAGCGCGGTGGCGCCAACGGGCACGCTCGCGTGCACTTCTACGATGCCCGGTGTGTAGTCGAGTGGCGGCGGCTGCCCCATGTTGCTCCACGGCGTGTCGAAGCGTCCCGGTGCGAGCCAGGTCGAGCCGCTGCGCAGCTCGTCCTTGCTGTTCATCGGCGTGCCCGTGAACTCGAGCACGCGCCGGCAGCGCGGCAGCACGCCGCGCGTCGTGAACTCCGCGCGCAGGCGGTCGCCGACGCTCTGCCCCAACGACGACGCGGCGACGGTCGTCACCGCGAGCTCGGCGAAGTCCTCGAGCGCGACGTCGCCCCCCGGCAGCGCGATCAGCGCCGACATCACCGCCTGGTCGAACGCGCCCTGCTCGGCGGCGGGCAGCTCGGCGCGCACGACCCACAGCGGCCCCGAGACGACCAGCGAGTCGAAGTGCGCTTCACCGGACACATCCTCGGGGCAGCGGGCACCGCCGTCGAGCGAGCGGTACGCGGCGAGACCCGGGCGCAGGTTCGGCGCGACGGACTCGCCGACGTGCGGATCGCCGGTGAGCGCGCACGAGAAGTAGTCGGCGATCGCCTCGTTCAGCGCGCCGGGCGCCTGAGACAGCCCCTGCTCATCGGCGTGCAACCAGGGCACGAGCTTCACCGTGGCGTCGACCGCCGCGTGCCCGACCTCGTGATACACGTCGTCGGCGTCCGCCGCGTAGTCGCTGACCGGTCCCTGGCCGAGCCACACGCCGCCCAGCGTGCCGTCGCTTCCGACGAACGCCGGCGATGCCGCCAAATAGAACGATCCCGGCAGGGGCTCGAGCGGCGCCGTGGGATCGGTACGCTTCGAGGTGTCGCCCGCGAGCCAGCCCGTCGGCCAGCGCACGTTGACGATGACGTCGAGCTGGCCGAGCGCCGCCGAGGGCACGCCGAGCTCGACGAAGCGGGCGAGCGCGCGGCTCGCGTGATGGAACGCGCTGGCCTCGGCGAACGGGTCGTCGGGATCGGTCGGCGACGGCGTCGGATAGAGGAAGTCGCCCGCCGCGTCCGCGACGTCGCGCTGCTCGGCGACGCAGACATGGATGGTCCCGAGGGGCGTCGCGCGCAGGTCGTGGTGGTCCACGCAGGACAGGGCGCGCAGCGCCGGACTCGTGAGCGTGGTCGCACCGTCCGGCAGCGGCAGCACGAACTCGCTCACGTCCGGCGTGGTGACGGGATTGCCCGCGTACGCGTACGCGCGGTCGAGCCAGCGCAGGCTGTCTACCGCGATCAGCACCGCGCCGTCGTCGGCGTCGACGACCACCAGCGGCGCGCGCGGCACGGCCGAGCGGCCCGATCCGGTCACCACCCAGACCAGGCGCGCGCCATCCGGCATCGGCAGCAGGGCGAGCCGCGCCGTCGTCCGATCGCGGGCGACGCCGGCCGTCCGGGCCGCTATCTCCGTCGCGACGCCGGCGTCCAGCCGCGGCGACACATCCACCGGCAGATCGCGCGCGAGGTCGCGCGTCGCGACCACGGCGCGTCCGTCGGCATCCAGCACGACCGTCGCGCCCTTGCCCAGGACCGGGAGGCCGCGGTGCGTCTCCCGGAAGCGCACCACCGACAACCCCGCCGCGGGACGGGTCGCTGCGGCGAGCTCGAGCCGCCCGGACGGCGCTCCGGCCGTCGCGGCAAGCGCCGCCCGCGCCACGTCGACGGCCGGCCCGGGCCGCGCAGCGCGGGACGGCTCGATCGCGACGATCGCCGCCTGGGCGCGCGCGAGCGCCGCGGCCCCGAGCAGCGCGAGCAGCGCCGCGGCGCCAGCCAGTCGAGCGGCGGACATCGCCGAAATCCGGCACCCGCGCGGCGCGGGCGTCAACGGCCCGGCGATTCCGCGCCGGACCGGCAGACAGGAAATTGGGCAGATCTCCCTGCGCGCCCCTAACGTCGGCTCGCCATGCGTGTCGCGGCCCGGATCTGCCTCGTCGTCGCCGTGCTGCTCGCGACGACGCTCGCGTCTGCCGGTCAGCACAAGGGCCGGCCGACCGTCAAGCTGGACCGGCTGGAGTTCCCGGCGGACATCGCCGGGGCGCCCTTCTTCAAGAAGCGGCTGCGGAAGATGCTCCAGCACCACGCGCGGCACGTGGACTGGGGCGCCGGGCGCGGCAGCGTGATCGAGTACCGGTTCTTCGTCCGCGAGCTCGCGATCGACGCCCACGACGACGTGATCCACGTGAGCTGCACGGCCTACGGCAAGCTCCCGAACGGCAAGACCGCCAAGAGCCAGATCACCTTCGGCGGCGCGCCGTCCAAACGCAACCACCTGGTCTTGCGCGTGCTCGACATCGTGTCGCGGGGCGTGGTGACGCGCCTGGCCGAGATGGAGCGCATCCGGCGCGGCGACCTGGATCACCGGCGCGTGCGCGCGCCGCACGTGCCGGACGCCGACTGACGTCCCTGATTGGTTGCGGCCCTGAAAGATCCCATCGGTTTCAGGCGGCGAAGACGCGGAACCGATTCGGGTTCGATGCCGATCCATGGGGATGGCACAGGAAGGGCGGAAGGGCGTAGGATTTGGGGATGGGACAGACGAAGTGATCGGTGCGCTGATCGAGGTGCACTGCCATCTCGGTCCAGGGTTGATGGAATCTGCCTACGAGGCCTGTCTGTGCGCCGAGTTGGCCGAACGAGGGTTTCACGTCGAGCGACAACGACCGCTGCCGATCAACCCGTTGGCTTGCTGGTCGACTTCAACGTCACCGCCCTCCGGAATGGCTTGCGACGACTCACGCCTGAATACCCGAAGTCCCTGTAGACCTTCCGCTCTTCCGCCCTTCCTGTGAAAATCCAAAAAAGGGGATTTCTCAAGTCGTGGCCCGGACCCGCGCTACAATCCGGCCCATGGATCTTCCCGAGCAGCCGGTGATCCGCGAGCTGGTCGAGCGCTACGCCCGCTTGCTCGCGCGCCTGGGCGACGAGATGGGCGCGCGCCCGATGGTGCTCCCCGACGCGGAGTCGTTTCCCGACCCGTTCACGCCGGACGCGGCGTCGCTCGAGCGGCTCGCCCGGCGCATGATCGAGCACGCGGGTATGAGCGACATCCCGATCCGCGTCACGCTGGCGGAGGCCGACGACGACGCGGACGCGCAGTGCGGCACCGGCGGCTGCTGCTCGCCGTCCCCGATCGCGGATCAGCCGGTCGAGCGCGTCGTCGACGAGGGCGACGGCTGGCGCCTCGCGGTACCGGCGGCGGAGCTCGCGCATCCGGTCGTGCTGACCGCGAACCTGGCGCGCGCGCTCGCGCTGATCTTCTTGATGGAGACCCGCGACGAGCACGAGCCGATCGAGCAGCCGCTGGACGCCACCGTGGATCTGGCCGCGGTCGCGCTCGGCTTCGGCGCGCTGGTGATGCAGGGCGCGTACATCTACGCCAAGAGCTGCGGCGGACCGCGCATCGCGAGCGTCACGACGCTGAGCGTGCCGGAGCTCGCCGTGGCGCTCGCGCTGTTCGCCGGCGCTGGCGGCCATCCGCTCAAGCGCGCGAAGAAGCTGCTGGACACCACGCAGGCCTCCGCCCTGGGCGAGGCCCAGTCGTGGATCGAGTCGAACGCCGGGATCGCGGAGTTGTTGCGCACCGATGCGGCGCGCGCCGGCCGCGGAGACTTCGAGATCTCCGAGTCGCGCCCGTGGCTGCTCAGGGCGTTCGGTCGGAAGAAGGCACCGCCCGCCGGGTCGATCGAGGAGCTCGAGGCGTCGATCGCCAGCGTTCCGATCGCGAAGCGCGCGGCGCGCCCCGACCCGCGACACGACGAGATCGCGAGCCTGGTCGCCGAGGAGCTCGGCTCGCGCTGACCCGTCAGCGCGCCCGCGGCGCGCGACAGGCCTTCTTCATGCCGCCCTTCTGGCAGGCGAGATCGAGGTACTTCTTGGCCCCTGCAAGATCGACCGACCCGCCGTAGCCGCGCTCGGAGGCGATCGCGGCGTTGTAGCAGGCGAGCGCCCGCTGATCGCCGTCCTCGCACGAGCGTCGATCGTAGCCCTCGTCGGTGTAGGCGCCGGGAAGGTACGTGCGCATCTCCTTCTCGGTGAAGCAGCCGCCACCGGCGGGCATGGCGCAGCCCTTCTCGTACAGCGCGAGCGCCTTCTTCCTGAGCTCCGGCTTGTCGCTGTGCTCCTCGATCAAGAGCCCGGTGGACGCGCACGATGACGCCCCGCCCGCGTCGCACGCTTGAAGGCCGAGCTTGACCGCCGTGGCGAAGTCCTTCGGGCCGCCGAGGCCGAGCTCGAAGCAGTCGGCGAGGTTGCCGCAGCCTGCCTTGTCCGGCGAGCTGCAGGCCGCGCTGAACAGCTTGCGGGCCGCGGCGGGATTCTTCGGCGCGCCGTCCATACCGTGGAGGATCATCACGCCGGCGTTGTTGCACGCGTTCCAGTCGCGGAGCTTGCAGCCGCGCAGCCACAGCTTGAACGCGGCGGGGCGGTTCTGCGGCACGCCGCGTCCGAAGAACGCGAGCACGGCGACCTCGGTGCAGGCGTGGGGATCGCCGGCGAGGCAGCCCTTCGTGCCGATCTCCGCCGCTTCGTGGAACAGCCGCTTCTCCTCGAGATAGCCCGCGATCGACGTGCACGCTTCACCGTAGCCGCTCTTGCAGCCGACGCCCCACAGCTCGAGCGCGCGCTTCTCGTCCTTGGGCATGCCGCCCTGCCCGCTCTGCAGGTAGTAGCCGAGAATGTTGCACGACGGCATGTTGCCGGCCTTGCACTGGGCGAGGCACTCTTGCGCGTTCGACTTGTCGCATTGGTAGCCCGCCGGCGCCTTGCTCTGCGACGCGGGAGGCGAGCCGGCTTGCGACGCTTGCTGCGCCTCGGCCTGGACGCGCTTCTCGGTGACGCACATCTGGCCGTTCCATTTCATGCCGTCGCCACACTTCGGCGCGTCGGCCTCCGCGGTCGGCGCGCCGTCCAGCGGGACGATCTGGATGCGGATCACCGCGCGGCAGCGTGACGGCGCCTTGGCGGCGTCCGGGTCCGCTTGATCGCACGCCTTGAAGTCGCCGTCGGTCTGCAGCGTCTCCGTGTCGCCGGAGGCGTCGCCGCTCGCGCCGGTGCCGAAGACGCTCGCCTCCGCCTCGGCGCTGGCGTGCGCCGCCGCGGCGAAGCGGAACGCGCCGATCGTCAGCGCGGATATGTAGTGCGTCGCGCCCTCGCACCTGCCCGAGAGCTGCTCGCGGGTCACCGCGGGACGATCGAGGACCTGCTTGCCCACCATGCGGAGCGCCACCATCAGCGCCCCCTCGTGACCGAGCTTGCCCTCCAGCTTGAACGCGCCGAGCGGCAGGTTGGCCTGCAGCTCCGCGCGGGAGCGCAGCGTGATGTGCTGTTCCTTGGGCGTCACGCCGACGTAGCTGTACGTGCCGTCGGCGTGGCAGTCCGGCAAGAGCTCGAAGTTCTTCTTGTCGAAGCGCACAACGGCGAGGCCCCGCTTGGTCGTCACCTCGAGGTCCGCGCGGTACTCGGGCTGCCAATCCACGACGAGCGGCGCCGACTGGTTCTTCGTCATCGTCACGCGCGCGCGCTCCGGGTCGGTGTCGTCGATGAAATGCGGCGCGTCCGGCGGCTTGATCGGACCGAGACCGCCTCCGCATCCGGCGAAGGCCAGGAGCCCCAGCGACGCGACGGAGAACGCGATGAGCCCGCGGGTCCGCGAGCGGATACACGTGTGACGACGAGCGGACCTCAGCATCCGGGTATGGTCGCCGGAAAGCCAGGGCGGTGTAAATCCCCCACTTGTGGGGTAGGCACTGCCGGGTGGTTCGGATTATGATCCCCGATCAGTCTCCCGGCGTTCCGGGGGCGGCTCGGGAAAACTCACACGAGGTAACGGGATGACGAACAATCGCCTCCGCACGGCGGGACGGTTCGCGGCGACGTCCGCGAGCGCGCTTGTGCTCGCTCTGGGCATCGTGGATTGCGGCGGGGGCAGCACGCCCGCGCCGACAGAACCGTCGAACGCCAACAACAACAACAACAACAACGGCACAGGCAACGCCAACTCCGGGGGCGCGAACGCGCTGCTCGATCAGATCCTGGGCGGCCTGCCGAGCGGCAGCCAGGCGCCCGCCTCCAGCCCCAAGTCGGAGAGCGTCCAGCCGACGCCAGCGGCGGCGACGCGGCCGTCCGGCGGCGGCGGCAACATGGACACGTTCGACCAGGACGTCGCGCGCATCAAGGGCACGGTCCCCGGCTGGGACAACGGCTCGGGCATCGCCGTGAAGTTCTTGAAAGAGGCCGACGGATCGCGCCTGTCGTTGATCTTTGTCGACCCCACGCCGCCGGCGCTCAAGGACGGCGTCAACCTGTGGATGATCCAGGGCAAGGCGATGGCGTCGGGCAAGACGATCGCGAACTACGTCCTGCTGCTCAAGTCGTTGGCGCCGGGACGCTACGAGGGATCGCCGACCAAGAAGGACGTCGTGATGAGCGTCGCGATGGGCGACCACTGGGACGGCAAGGATCCCGAGACGACCTGGTCGATCAACGACGGCAGCTGGTGCGAGCTCGTGCTGCGTCAGGGCAAGGGGCCGAACGACCTCGAGGGCGACTTCCGCGCCAAGCTGGTGGACAACAAGGGCACCGGCTTCCACACCATCGAGGCGGGCTACGTCTACATCAAGCGCTGAATAGGCCTCGATCCGCGAGTGGGTGGCGCCGCTCTACCGGATCTTGGTAGAGTCGGCGCGGTCCGCTGGCGATGGCTGTTGCGCAGGGAACATGTCCGGGGTGTGGGGCCCCGATCGAGTTCGGCGTCGGGTCCTCCATCGCGAAGATCTGCGAGTTCTGCCGTGCCACCGTGCTGCGGACGGACCGTGGCCTCGAGAACCTGGGCAAGGTCGCGGAGATCGCGAACACGCCGTCCCTGGTCGCCGTCGGCGACCAGGGCACGCTCTCGGGCCGGCCGTTCATGGTCATGGGGCGCGTGCAGCTCGACCACGGCGCGGGCCCGTGGGACGAGTACTACGTCTCGTTCGACTTCGGACAGGGTTGGGGCTGGCTCGCCTACGCGCAGGGCCACTGGTACGTCACGAGCCAGGCCCCGGGTCTGGCCATCCCGCCGTACAACGCGCTACGCGTCGAGATGGACGTCCCGCTTGGGCAGAGCGGCAACTTCCGCGTCGCCGAGATCAAGACCGGCACGGTCGTCTCGGCCGAAGGCGAGCTGCCGAGCCCGGCCCGTCCCGGCTTCGTACGCTACTACGCCGACTGCTACGGCCCGCAGAACGCGTTCGCGACCCTCGACTACGGCGACAACTCCGGCAGCTACGAGGTGTTCGTCGGCTGGGTGTTCGCCGAGTCGCAGATGCAGGTCACCCAGGCCGGCATGCGCACCGCGCAGAAGGTGGACACGGGCCAGATCAAGTGCCCGCAGTGCGGCGGCGACATCCCCAAGCTCTCCGGGGATCGCGCCGAGCGCGTCGGCTGCCCGTTCTGCGGCGCCGTCAGCGACATCGCGGCGCAGCAGGTCATCGCGCAGCAGGAAGCCGCGATGAAGCTGCCGGACATCCCGATCGGCTCGCGCGGCACGTTCGACGGCGTCGAGTACATCTGCATCGCGTACATGCGCCGCAGCACGGACTTCGAAGGCGAGCGCTTCAGCTGGGAAGAGTACCTGCTCTGGAGCCAGGGCCTCGGCTATCGCTGGCTCGTCAAGGACGAGGCCAGCTGGATGTGGGTCGTCGACGCGAACCTCGCGGAGATGGACCTGTCGGGCATGCCGAACCAGGTCGGCTGGGGCGGGCGCGTCTTTTCGCTGCGCAACCAGAACTACGCGCGCGTGGACTACGTCCTGGGCGAGGTGTTCTGGAAAGCGTCCATCGGCGAGACCACGCAGGCGATGGACTTCACCAACGGCCGCGACGTGCTCAGCCGCGAGGAGGGCGGCGGCGAGGTCAAGTGGAGCTACTCGTCGCAGATCCCCTGGTCGGTGATCGCGCAAGCGTTCGGCTTGCCCATGAACTCGCCGGCCGCGCAGTTCGCGTCGAGTGGCGGCGGATCGGGCCTGGGCCCCGGCGCGGCCGCCGGCTGCTCGAGCACGATCGTGCTGCTGTTCATCGTCGGCATCATCCTGCTCATATGCATGCTCGGCGCGTGCGGCAGCTGTGGCTCGGGCGGCGGCAGCTCGAGCGGCTCGTCGCGCAGCGGCAGCGGTGTCTACTACGGCGGAAAGTAGCGCGCCCCCGCCCGGCTACGCCGACCCACGCGCGCCGACGCCCGAGGTCGATCACGAGCGCCCGCTCGCGGCGTTCGCGGTGCTGCTGGTCGCCGCGCTGGTCGGCGCCGCCCACGAGATCGACGGGCGCCTGCTGATCGCCTACCTCGCCCCGGGCTTCGGTCCTCCGCTGTGGGCAGGTGGATGTCTGTCCGGCGCGGGATTGCTGCTGGGCGCCTTGTCGGTGCGACGACGGCGCGACGCCGCCCTCTCGCGCCTGCCCTGGCTCGTGATCGCGCTGTCGATCGCGACCGGCGCTTCGGCGCCGGCGCTCGCCGCCGCCTTCGCGGCGCCGCGCGCCTTCGCCTTCGTCGCGCTCGCCGTTCCCGCCGTGGCGGGCGTGCTCGTCGGCGCGACCGGCGTCACGGCGTGGCAGGCGTTCGGCGACGTCGCGGCGCGCCTCGGCGTGCTGCCGCGCCTGCTCGATCCGTTCCGGCTGCTCGCGCTCCTGGCGCTGCTCGGCGCGGGCGCCCTGACCACGAGTCGCATCGGCCTGGAGCGCGGCGCCCTCGCCGTCGCGCTGGTGCTGGCGACGCTGGCGGCGGGCTCTAGCCCGCTCGCCGCCCAGGCGCTCGGCGAGCGCCTGCCCCGCGCCCGCGCCGCCACTCTCGCCGCGCTTGCGTGCTTCGCCGCCTGCGCCGGCGCGTTCGTGTGGCTCGAGCGCACGCGCCCGCTCGCCGAGCTGCACCGCTACGTGAACGAGATCGTGTACGCGCGGCAAGGCGCGCGGCAGCGCTTCGTGATCACATCCGGCCAGGAGAACTTCGAGCTCTACATCGACGGCAAGCTCAAGGTGTCGGATCTAGACAGCTACCGCTACTTCGAAGCGCTGGTGCACCCGGCGATGCTGGCGGCACGGCCGCACGCGCGCGTGCTGGTGCTCGGCTCCGGCGACGGCATGACCGAGCGCGAGCTGCTGCGCTACCCGGACGTCGCCAGCGTCACCAGCGTCGTGGTCGATCGCGCCGGCGCCGACGTCGCCAGCAGCGTGCCGTGGCTGCGTGCGGTCACGGCCGACAGCATGCGGTCAGCGCGCGTGCACGTGGTGGAGGCCGAGCCGATCGTGTGGCTCGCACAAGGTGACGCGCGCTTCGACGTCGTCATCGTCGATCTTCCAGATCCTCTCGACTACGTCGACAGCAAGAACTTCACGCGCGCGTTCTACAAGCGGCTCGCGCGACGCCTGGCTCCGGGCGGCGTCGCGGTGGTGCAGGCGACCAGCCCCTTCGCCGCGCCGCGTACCTTCGCCAGCATCGAGCGCACGCTCCAGGCTGCGGGCTTCGCCACGCTGCCGTATCACGCCGCCGTCACCACCTTCGGTGACTGGGGCTTCGTATTGTGCGCTTCCGCGCCGGTCCGGCAGCCCCACGGTCAGCTGCCGGCGGGCCTGCGCTTCCTCGACGCGCGCGCCCTCGACGACCTGTTCGTGATGCCCGCCGACATGCGGGCGCCGGGCACGGCGGACGTGATCACGCTCGACGACCAGCACGTGGTCGGCCTGTTCGCCGACGAGCGGCGACGACTCGGGATGTGACGCCTACGGCGAGCACGTGACCGACGCGCCGCCCGACACCCCGAACGCAAGGTAGCGCCCGTCGTAGCTGTAGGGCGTGCAGCTTCCGGCGACGCACAGTGTGGAGTCCTCGCAGCGCACCTCGTAGCTCGTGCCGGGGAGCGTGGCCGTGCAGTGCGTGCCGGACACGTTCGAGATCGTCATGAAGACGCTCTCCACGCCCGGCGCCGAGCACGTCAGTCGCGATCGCGCGCAGAGACAGCTCGCAGCGCCAGCGGCGCCAGCGGCGCCAGCCGCGCCGGCTGTGCCATCGGCCGCGTTGCCGCCGCAGGCGCACAACGCCGCGGAAATCCCGAGGACCGTCCCGATCACACGACGCAGCGTCGAACGCATATCGGGCAGCAAGCAACTTCCGCGCCGCCCGCGTGGCCGATCTACACAGGAAATCCGACCCCCCCGCACACCCGGTGGGACGAACCGATCGGCGTTTCGTGACCGTGCGACGGTCACGAAATCCGCACGGGAGCCGTCGTGCGATGCCACGATCAGAACAGGTGCTACGCGCTGCGGCCGAAGCGCAGCGCGACCTGCGCCGTCGCGCGCACGGCGTAGAGCGCGTTCACGGCGATGTACGGATAGAAGTACAGCTCGAGGTGGCCGGCGATCGCGACCAGCAAGATGTACGACGGGTAGTGGATCAAGAGCTTGGCGACGCGCTCGAACAAGCGGAGCGCGAGCTTCACCGGCGAGCGCGTCGGCGCCGGCGGCGCGGGGCGCGCGTCCGCGGGCTTTCCGGCGACCTCCGGTCGGCGCTGGAACGTGGTCAGCGCGATGCCCGTCGCGAGCGCCACCAGGCCCGCGATCGTCAGGAGCAGGATGCGCGGGTCGCCAGCGGCGAGCCCGAGCGTGTGGCCCGCGCCGCGGTAGAGGCGCACGCCGACCGCACCGAGGATCACGAACGCCTTGATCTCGTCCATCAGGAAGTCGAGCAGGTGGCCCGTCGTGGACGCGGTCTTGCGCAGGCGAGCGAGCATGCCGTCGGCGCAGTCGAGGACGTACGACAGCTCGTACACGACGATCGCGGCGAGCAGCCCGAGGTAGCCCGGCGCGAAGACGATCATCGCCGCGCTCGCGCTCGCGACGCCGAGAGCGGCGAGCGTGATCTGGTTCGGCGTGACGCGGGTGTTCTGCAGCGCGGCGACGACGAGCGCGCCGGGCGGCCGCGCGACGTAGGTGTTCCACACCAGATCGGGACGCTTGCGCGTCAGCTTGTAGATCTCCGCCGGGCCCATCGAGCGCGCCGAGCCTAGCGCCGATCGCGCGAGGCACGGAGTTTTCCGCTGCGTCGGTCGCGACGCCCGGGCCCGGGGACGGAGCCGCGACGGGGACATCCGCCGGGATCGTGCTAAGTCGAGAGGCGATGCAGAGCCTCGGGCTGCCGTCGCTGTCCGCGATCGCCGTCGCCGGCGTCGTGCTCGCCGCGGGCTTGTTCGCCGCGCCGCGCGCCGCGCCACGCGCGACGCCCCGGACAGATACCGCGCCGGACCGGCATCCCGCGCAGGCCGCTTCGGCGCCGGCATCGGCGGCGCCCCCGGCGAGCAGCGCGGAGCCCGCCACGAAGCGCCGCTACGTGGTGGCGGCGATCGGCGACTCGATCACGGACGCGCGCTCGCACGGTGGCAAGTACCTGACGTACCTCGAGAAGAAGTGCCCCCGCAGCCGCTTCGACAACTACGGCGTCGGCGGCAACATGGTCAACCAGATGCGCCGGCGCTTCGCCCGCGACGTGCTCGGCGATCCGCCCGATCCGCGCCATCCCCGCCCGGCGTACACGCATCTGATCGTGTTCGGCGGCGTGAACGATCTGTACAGCAACCTCACCGCCGGTCGCACCAACCCGCGCATCGAGCGCGATCTGACCTGGCTCTACGATCAGGCGCACGCGCACGGCATGCAGGTCGTGGCCATCACCGTCACGCCGTGGGGCGGCTTCAAGAAGTACTTCAACGCCGATCGCAGCGCCTCCACCGTCGATCTGGACCACTGGATCGTCCAGCAGCAGAAGGCCGGCAAGGTCGAGCACGTGGTCGACGCCTACCCGCTGCTCTCGTGCGGCGATCCCGAGAAGCTGTGCGACAAGTACGCGGCGCCGTTCAAGGACGGAATCCACTTCGGGCCCGCGGGCCACGAGGTGCTGGGCCGCGCGCTGTACGAACAGGTGTTCAAGGACTGCCGCTGACGCATCAGCCCGGGGATGCCGGTCCGGCGCGGTATCCCGCGGCGCGACGGCTCACGCGCGGCCGAGGCGAACGGCGACGGCGCGGGCCAGCAGCTCGATCACGCGCTCGCCGAGGGCGGTGCCGCGTGCGAACGCGACCGCCGCGAAGCCGTGGGCGAAGACGCAGACCGGCGGCGGCACCTGGTGCGTGTAGTACACCCAGCACTCGCGGCTTGTGCCCCAGTACTCGAGAAAGAAGCCGAGCAGCGAGCCGCCGACGAACATCATGACGTCGCGCCGGTGATCGCCTTCGCGCGCGACGATGCCGACCATCAGCAGCACGACGGTCAGCGTGGCGCGCATCTGGATCGTGGGCGCGGCGAACGCGACCATGGCGATGAAGAACGACGGCATCACGAGCCAGTACGCCGCGCGAAACTGCGACGGACTGCCGCGATCACCGACCAACGAGTCGACGAGGTGCGAGAGCCGGTCGATGGCGAGCGCGGCGATCGGCCACGCCGGCAGGATCCACAGCGGCGGTCGCTCGACGGTGAAGTAGGTCCACAGCTGGGTGTTGGTGCCCCACCACTCGATCACCGCGCCGCCGCCGAAGGCGACCGCGAGCATCACCAGATCGTGACGCGCGTCGACGTCCCGCGTGAGCAGCGCCGCCATCGCCAGCCAGGTCCCGGCGAGCAGCCAGTCCATGCCGCCGGAGACGTCGATCAGGTCGCTCCAGCGGTAGCCCACGGCGCCGCCCACCACGACGAGGGTGCCGAGCGCGACCAGGCTGCGGCGATCGTAGCCACGACGTCTGGCGTCAGCCACGGGCCCCCGCCGGGCGCTGCGCGCCGCCGGCCGCGCCGGACCGGCAACCCCTTCCCCCGGCCGATCGCCGGGGGATCGATGGGGGCGACAGGCCGGGCGCGGCCGCCCGCTGCGCCGGAAACCGCAGCGGACGCCGCATGCCCGGGAGTCTAGCCGCCGGCCGGGAGGCCCGGCAAGACGCGAGGCCTTGGGGGCGCGGCCGCTTTTGCGCTATCACCGCCCGGTCATGGCCACCGCCAAGCAGGGTTCTGGAGCCACGAAGCGCAGCGTGCCGGCGCGACCGCCGCAAGAGGAGACGCCGGTCGTCGGCGGTCGCTTTCTCGCCGTCGCGCTGATCGTCGGCCTCATGGTGTTCATCCCGTTCGCGCCGATCCCGGATAGCTGGTTCGCGAAGGCGGCACCCGCGCCGGCGGACACGTCGACCTGGAAGGTCGGACAGACCGCCGAGGTGAGCGTCTCGGTCATCACCGCCGACTACAACTTCCTGTCGTGCGTGTCGGACAAGGAAGTCGACGGCGCGCACTGTGCGTTCAAGAGCCAGACCGCGATCTGGCCGCCCGACCCGAACGCGCCGCTCGACGACAACAAGCGCGACGTCATCCAGCCGTATTGGACGTTCCCGGACAACAAGATGATCCTGGTCGCGGGCTTCTGGGCGAACCCCGTCGTCGCGATGCGACTCCACGACGAGCCACCCGCGGGCGTGCCCACGAAGAAGCTCGCGCGCTTCGTCGTGAAGTGCCAGATGCGCTTCGTCGGGCAGGCGCAGGGGGTCGACGTGCGCTGGAATCCCGGACAACCGTGGAACAAGGGCAACAATGGGGGCCCGGCGATGGTCGCGCGCCCCGAGTCGTGCTCGCTGGTCGAAAACCAGGACTGACGCCTACGCCTCGGCGCCGAGCTGGCTTTCGACCCAGTTCTTGAACATCTGCGCCGGCGGCAGCCCGCTCTGGCGCGAGATCTCCTTGCCGCCGGAGAACACGATGAAGGTCGGGATGCCGCGGATTTCCAGCTCCGCCGACACGCCCGGGTTTTCGTCCGTGTCGAGCTTGAGCACCAGCAGCCGGCCGCGGTTCTCGCGCCCGAGGCGATCCACGAGCGGGGCGGCTGTTCGACACGGACCGCACCAGGGTGCCCAGAAGTCGACCAGCACCGGGACGGTCGCGCTGGCGACTGTCTTCCGGAAGCCCTCGACATCGACCTGCTGCGGCGCTCCCGACGTGTCCAGATGCTGCTTGCAACGCCCGCAGATCGGCGAGCCGGACGGTCGCGGCGACGGAACCCGGTTCATCGCGCCGCAACTTGGGCAGCGGAAGGTGTCGTGCATGCCCTTGCGCTTTAGCAAGTGCCGTTCCAGCCCGGGGTGCATCGGAATGCGCACCCCGCCCGCATAGCCTGCGCAGTCACGCGATAGCGCCGCAATCCGTGCGGCAGTGGTCAGCTCGCGACCTTGCAGGTCAACGTCTCGCTGACGAGCTGCGGCGAGCCGCCACCCTGGATGTAGACGACCAGCAGCCGCCCGCCGTCGAGATCCACGAGGAAGGACTCGTACGCCGTCTCGCCCTCCCCGGTGACGTCGAAGGCGCGACCCGAGGACGCGAGCTTGTCGTCCACCGGGACCACGCGGAGCGTCCCTTCGCGGCGCTTGCCGGCGTGGAACGCGAGCCAACGCTGGTCGCCCGCCCGCGCCAGCACTGGCTCCGACACGTCGTTCTGCGCGCCGGCGATGCCGATCGCGGACAGCGAGGCGGGCAGCCCCGAGGCGCCGATGCGCGCGAAGCGCGGCAGATAATCGCCCGCGCCGTGCTTCAGCGCCGTCACGGCGACGAGATCCGTACCGTCCGCGAGCAGCCGCGGCGGGCTCGGATAGCCGCCACCCCAGCGCCGGGGACCGCTCTGACGGTGACGGCCGGTGTCGAGCGTCCAGCCGAGCAGCCCGCCGTCGTAGCGGGCGAACAGCACGTTGCCGCCGTCGGGCCGATGCGCGGCGACCGCGGTCTCGAAGGTCTCGAGCTTCTTCGGCTTGGCCGGGAGCGCCACCTTGTAGACGACCAGGGGCGACGCGCCCGGGTGCGGCAGCACCAGCAGGCGCATGCTCCACTTCACGCTGCCGTCGCTCTGGTCCTCGCCGTACAGCTCGGTGGCCGCCGCCCACACGTCCTTGCCGCCCGGATCGACGAAGCTCCGGCAGTCGCGGATCTCCGATCGCGTCTTCGCCGTCGCAACGACCGGAGTGGAGACCGTCGCCGGCAGCTTGATCACCGGCCGCGGCTTGGTCAGCGGCTTCAGCCGCACCCCGGGCAGCGCGAGCCTCGGGCGGGGCGTGACCGCGCCGCTCGCGCCGGGCGGCACGCCCGCGTGGGCCACGCCGGTCTGCGCCGTCGGCGCCAGCGTCGGCTTGGCGGCCTGCTCCTTCTCGAGCACGTCGAGCACCGGCGTCCCGTCGAACTCCAGCAGCTGCTTCTTCTCGTCGGCCTGGCCGCAGGAGATGCGGCGGCGACCGCTCTTCCAACGATCGCGATAGTCGGCGTACGCCACGAGATCGCCGTCGCTCTCGATCGCCGGCGTCACGCGCTGGAGATCGCGCCGCCCCTGGGCCTTGGGGATGTCCGCGCCGAGCGGGAGATCCTTGGGCACGCTGACGCGGTGCAGCTCGCCCTTGCCGCTGCGGTCGAAGACCAGCACCACGGGGTCGTCGCCAAGCGCGGCGCCGAGGGCGACGCGACCATCGGCGAGGTGGGTCGCGGTGATGCCGGTGCGCTGGTTCGCCCACTTGCCCCACACGCTACGCCCCGACACGGTGCAGACCGCGCCGGCCGCAGGCGCCGCGCTCGCGGGCGCCGCCGCCACCGCCGACGCGGACGGCGCGGGCCCCGGCTCGGCCGCCGTCGGCGCCGCCTTCTTCGAGCAGGCGCCACTCGCCAGCGCGACACCCAGACATGCCAGCGCGCGCGTACCCGACAACCACCACGAGTTCATTTGGCGGCGAGGTTAGCGCCCGACCGGCGCGCCGTCACCAGCGTAATCACCGCCGGCAACGCGATCACGGCAGTCGCCAGGCACGCGATCTCCCCCGCGACGGCGAACACACCGAACGAGAACAAGGCCTGGTTCTGTGCGACGAGCAACGAGCCGAAGCCGATGATGGTCGTCGCCGAACACAGCGCGACGGCCCCACCCGTCGCCGCGAGAGCGGCCTCCAGGCCGAGACGGCCTTCGCTCTGGTAGCGCTTGAGCATGTTGATCGAGTAGTCCGCCGCGATGCCGAACGTGATCGGGAGCGTAACGAAGTTCGAGAAGTTCAAGCGCTGGCCCGACCACGCCATGGTCCCGAGCATCACCGCCACTCCGACGAACAGCGACGCCACGGCGAACAGCGACAGCGTGACCGACCGGAACGACAGCACGCAAATCGCGAGCACGGCGGCCAGCGACAGCGCCGTCGTGCGCGGGCCGTCGGCCTTCATCGCCGAGACGATGTCGCTCGAGAGCAAGAGCGATCCCGCGACCGGCACCGGGTGCTCGTCCACGGTGGCCGCCTTCCTGAGATCGCGCGTAAACGCGGCCATGCGTCCCGCGTCCCAGGTCCCCTCGCTCAGCTCGGGAAAGACCAGCACCTCGCGATCGATGCGCCCGTCGTACTCGCGCAGGCCCGCGACCAGCGCGTCGGGAAGTTCCGTCGCGGCGAGCGGCTGCATCGCCTTGTCGGAGAGCGCGCGGTCGACCATCTCCCGGTCGCGCGCGGACAGCTCACCGCGCATGTGCGGCGTCATGACCTTGCGGAGTTTCCGTGCCTCCTCGATGGCGGCGCGGCGCGTCCCGGGCAGGATATCGTGGGCGCTCCGCACCGACGCGATCAGTCCGCCCGCGCCTCCGTCCCGCTTCAGCTTGCGCACGCGTTCCTCGATGATGCGCGCTTGCTTGGCGTCGTCCGCCATGACCACCGTCGGCGTCAGATAGCGGCCAAGCGTGTCGTCCATGCGCTTGCCCCAGTAGCGTTCGCCGGTGCCGGCGGCGGCGCGACGGCGCAGCTTGCTGAAGTCGTACTCGAACCAGCTTCCGGAGCGGTGGACGACGCCGGCCACGGCGAGCGCGGCGAGCGCCACGGTCACGGCCAATACCGCGCGCGGGTGTCCGAGGAAATGCGCGAGCAGGCGCTGGAACAGCCCACGCCGCGAAACCCGCTCGCGCGACGGAACGGCCATGCGCTCGCCGATCAGCGCGGCCATCGGCGGGACGAGCAACATCGTCGCCCCCCAGCACAGGATCATGCCGAACCCACCGATCCATCCGAACTGGTTGAACCCGCGGAAGTCCGTGAACACGAGCGACCCGTACGCCGCGGCCGCGGCCGTGGCGGCGGCCAGGGTCGGGCGCCAGGTGGTGCGGAGCGCGGTTCCGATGGCGGTCTCGAGCGGCGAGCCGCCTCGCCGTTCCTCCTGCACGCGCGCCAGCAGCATGATGCCGCTGTTGATGCCGTTGCCGACGACTATCGATCCCAGGAAGGCGGTGTTCGAGTTCAAGTGGCGGATCGACAGCGGCGGTAGCGCCACGATGCCGAACGCGAACAGCGTGCCGCACGCGAGCGGTACGCCGAGGATGGGCAGCGCGCGCCACGAGCGGTAGAAGCCGACGATTACACCGACCACCAGCAGGAACACCAGCACGCCGGACACGGACAGGTCCGCGACCAGCCCCTCCGTCTCCTCGACGCGCGTCGCGACGTCACCGGCGTAGCCCACGCGCATGCCCTTGGCGAAGGCGTCGGGGAAGCCGAGCGCGGCGACGTCTTGCTTCACGCGCGACAAGAGCTCCTTGTCCGCGTCGTAGCTGGTGGTGTGCGAGCTCGCCTGGACGAGCAGCACGACCGTGCGCTTGTCGCGCGATACGAAGCGGTCGCTGCTCGGCCCCTGGCCGCGCCCGTAGCGTGCCTGGTACTTGTCGCGCAGCTCGTCGATGGGCAGCTTGGGCGGCGGCGACTCGCTCTCGTCGAGCAGATCGATCCCCATCTCGCGCGTCACTTCCCAGTCGCGGCGCTTCTCGACGGCCTCGCGCAGCTTGCGAATGTCGGCGGGTTCCATCAGCTGGAAGGCGTACGTCTCGCCGAAGCGTCGCTCCGTCGCCAGGTCCGTTCGCACGGCACCGACCAGCTCCGGCGGATACTTGCGGACCCTGCTCGCCAGCGCGTCGATGAAGTGCTCCGCCGCAGCGACGTTGTGCGCGCCGCCGGTGTCCACCACGACGCCGAGATGACGCAAGCCGGGCAGCCGCTGGCGCACCGTGGACAGCGCCACGACGCTCGGCGCCGTCTTGGGCAGCAGCTCCTCCAGATCGCTCTGGAGCGCGGCGTAGGTCAGGACGGTGCGGTAGCCCGCGACGACCGCCAGCGCGCCCGCCAGCGCCAGCACGAGCCAGCGCCTGCGGATCAGCCAGGACGCGAGCCGCTCGCTGGTCGTCTGCACCGGACCGGATCTCCGCTCAGCGTCCCTGATCGCGACCGACCGCGTGCCGCAGCCGAGCGTTGGCGACCTTGAGATCGATCTCGGCGTCCAGGTGCTTCAAGCGCGCGACGAGCAGGTCGGACTCCGCGTCGATCATGTCCGTCGTCGTCGCGCGGCCCACCCGGTAGAGATCCGTCGCGACGCGGTAGGCCTCCTGCGCAGCCTTGACGGCGCGCCCGGTCGCCTCCAGCGCGACTTGCGCCTTGTCCTCGTCCAGGTACGCGGCCGTCACCTCTTGCTGGATGCCGTCCTGCAACGCCTGGCGCTGCGCGTCCACGGCCCGCGCGTTCGCCTCGAGCTCGGCGGCGGCCGCGTTGTTCATGAACGTGTCGTCGACCGTCCACGTCGCGGCGAGACCGACCTGCCACGTGAGGTCCCAGCGACGCTGCGGCGGGAAGTAGCGCTGGTTCGGGTTCCCGTAATCCGCGCCGGCGAACGCGTCCAGGCGAGGCACGCTGCCGGCCGAGACCGCGCTCGCGCCCCGCTTGAGCGACCGCGACGTCTCGGCAAGCGCTCGCAGCTCGAGCCGCTTCGACTCCGCCTCGCCCACCAACGACGCTAGCGATCCGCTTACCGGCGATTGCACCGGTGCGAGAATGTCCTCGCCGACCTGGTAGTTGCGCGGCGACTTGTCGCCCATGTAGAGCGCCAGTTGCTGGACGCCCAGCGCCTCGAACGACGTCGCCTGCTTGACCACGACCTCGGTGTTCGCGACCAGCGCCTCGAGGCGAAACAGGTCGGCCTTCGAGATCGTACCGAGCGAGTAGGCGGCCTGCGCGTCCTTGAGTCGCGCCTGGACCTGCTCCAACGACTTCTTCGCGACCGCGACCTGACCCCGCGCGCGCAGCCAGTTGTAGAACAGCACGCGCCCGTCGTTCTGCACCTTGAGGCGCTCGGCCTGCAGGTTCAGCTCCGCGGCCCGCTTGCTCGCCGACGACGAGGCCGCGGCGTGCGACAGCCGGAGCACGTAGTCGGAGATCGGGACGGTGAGCGACGCGCTCAGATTGTAGTTGTCCTGCAGCGTCTTGATCTCGAACGCCGCGGCGCCGACCGGCTGACCGCGTGAATCGAGAACACACGTTCCGGCGCCGCCCGGACACGCGGCGCCGGTACCGGTCGTCAGCAAGCCGGGGTTCGCGGCGCCGACCAGCGCGCCGCCGAAGCTCGACGCCACGGGCGACAGATGCGTGTACGTCGCCTTGACCGTGAGCCGCGGGAAGAACTGGATCGCCGTCTGGTCGACCTTCGCGCGCGCCGCTTCGACCTGTGCCTGCTTGGCCCGGACCATCGCGCTCGACGCGAGCGTACGCCGCGCCACCATGTCGGCGGTCAGACCGCCGGGCACCGGCGCGAGCGCCGCCTGGGTGGGGTCGTCGCGGGAGGGCGGCTCGCGCTGCTCGAGCGCCGGGCCCGTGTCCGCAGGAGCCGCGGCGGGCGGCGCGGGCGCGGCGGGCGGCGCGGGAGGCGGCGGCGCGGGTTGCGCCAACGCCGTCGTCGCAGCCGCCGCGAACAGAAAGCCGACTAGCAGAGAAGAGTATTTCACGTGTTCGGACTCCCGGTGGAGGTGTGCGCCGCGTGCGCGGCCTGTGGTGCGAGCAGCTTCCCGTTCAGCCAGCGCACCAACCTGTTGTGCGAGAGCGAGTCCATGAACGTGTAGACGACCGGGATCACGACCAGCGTGAGCAGTGTGGACGTCATCAAGCCGCCCATCACGCACACGGCCATCGGCGCCCGCGTCTCGCCGCCTTCGCCCAGCGCCAGTGCGACGGGCAACATGCCGAAGATCATCGCCGCGGTCGTCATCAGAATCGGACGGAGGCGGATCACGCCGGCATGCACCAACGCATCGTGAACCGACTCCCCGCGATCGCGCAGCTGGTTGGCGAAGTCGACGAGCAGGATCGCGTTCTTCGTAACCAGGCCCATCAGCATGATCACGCCGATCATGGAGAAGATATTGATGGTCATGCCGGTGATGTACAGACCGCCGAACGCCCCGACGACGCTGAGCGGAAGGCTCAGCATGATCGTCACGGGCTGAAGGAAGCTGTCGAACTGCGCCGCCAGGATCATGTAGACGAGGATGATCGCGAGCACGAGCGCGAGCGCCATGTACCCGAACGACTCGCCCATGATGTCCGCCATGCCCGCGTAGTCGGTGGTCAGGTTCGCCGGGATGTCGCGCTTGGCCATCTCGTCGACCTTCTTCTTCGCCTCGCCGAGCGGCAGGTCCTGCGTGTTGGCGAGCACGGTGATCTGGCGCTGGCGCGCCTGCCGTTCGATTTGGCTCGGCCCTTCCCCGCGCTTGATGTGCACGACGCTCGCCAGGTCCACCAGCTGACCGGTGACCGAGCGGACCTGCAGGTTCGAGAGCTGCTCGACGTCGTCACGGAGCCGGTCCGGCATCTGCAGCGTGACGTCCCATACGTCGGTTCCCTGCTTGAGCTCGCTGACGGGGTCGCCGGCCATGTAGGCGCGGATCGCCATGGCCACGGACGAGACCGGCACGCCGAGATCCGCCGCGCGCTCGCGCGCGACCTCGACCTCGACCTCGGGCTTGCCGCCGCGATAGGTCGTGTCCACGTCGACCAGGCCTTTCACCTTCGACAGGTCCGCCTTGAGCTTGTCCGTCACCCGCACCAGCTCGTCCAGGTCCGGCCCGCGCACGTTGAACTGGATCGCCTGCTGCCGGAAGCCCGAGTCCCCGCCGACGGCGTTCACCGGCACGACGCTGATCTGCGCCTGCTTGACGCTCGCGAAGCGGTCGCGCGTCCACGCCATGAGCTCTTCCTGGCTGAAGCCGCGCTCCGGCGCGGGCGTCATGACCACCTGGATCTGCCCCTGGTTGATCTGGCCCTGCGAGCCGCCGCCGATGGTCGTGAACGTGTGCAGCACGCCCGGCGCCTGCTTGCGCAGGTCGGTGGCGACTGCCTCGACGACCTTCTTGCTCGCGTCCAGGGACGTTCCCGTGGGCAGCTCCACGTTCACGTTGAACTGCGCGCGATCCTCCGGCGGCAGGAACTCCGCCTTGACGCGCGAGACCAGCGCGAACGACGCGATCAACGTGGCCACCGCCACCCCGACGGTGATGAAGCGGTGGCGCAGTGCGCCGCGCAGCAGGCTGCCGTAGGCCGCGTCCAGCCCCTTGAGCATGCGCTCGATGGCACGAAATACGATGTTCGGGCGCTTCTTCGCGTGCTCGGGTAGCAGGAATCGCGAGGACAGCATCGGCGTCAGCGTGAACGACACCAACATGCTGATGGCGACGGCGACGCTGACCGTGATCCCGAACTGGAAGAAGAAGCGCCCGATGATGCCCTTCATGAACGCCACGGGCACGAACACCGCGAGGATCGACGAGGTCGTCGCGAGCACCGCCAGGAAGATTTCGCTGGTGCCCTTCTCCGCCGCAATCTGACTGGATTCACCCTTCTCCAGGTGTCGATGGATGTTCTCGATCACGACGATCGCGTCGTCGATCAAGATACCGATCGAGAGCGACAGCCCCAACATGGACATGTTGTTGAACGTGAACCCGAACAGGTCCATGAACGCGAACGTCGCGATGACGCTCGTGGGCAACGCGACGGCGCTGATGATCGTCGCGCGGATGTCGTGGAGGAACAGCAGGATGATCAGCACGGCCAGGAACGCGCCGAACACGAGATCGAACTGGACGTCGGCGATGGAGTGCTCGATGTAGACGCTGTTGTCCGTCGGCACCGTGATCGTGACGCCCTGCTTCGCGATGCGATCCCTGAGCTTGTCGAGCTCCGCAGTGACCTTGTGCGAAACGGCGACGGTGTTGCCGCCCGATTGCTTGCGGACCACGAGCGAGATCGCCGACTCGCCGTCGAGGAAGGACGCCGAGCGCTCCTCGGCCACCGTGTCCTTGACGTCGGCGACGTCGCGGACGCGGATCAGGCTGCCCATCGGGTTCGGGATCGCGATGTTCGCGATCGCGTCGGCCGTCTTGACCTCGCCTTTGGTCTTGATCATGAGCTCGTGCGAGCCCTGCTCGAAGTGCCCACCCGGAAGATCGAGGTTCTGGGCGCGGAGCGCGTTCTCGACGTCCGAGATCGCGAGCCCCATGCCGGCGAGCTTGGCCGGCTCGACCAGCACCTTGATCTCGCGCGGGCGGCTGCCCACGAGATCTACGCCGCCAACCCCGGGCACGCGCTCGATGTCCCGCTTGACGACCTTGTCGGCGATATAGGAGAGCTGCTTCGGGCCGATCTTTCCCGACAGCGCGAGGGCCATGATCGGCGCCGCGCCGACGTCGAACTTCTGGATCACCGGCGGATCGATCTGCTCGGGCAGATCTTTCTGGATCCGCGCCACGCGATCGCGGATGTCGGTCATCGCCTGGTCGACCTTCACGTCCAGGTCGAACTGCACGACGACCTGCGTGACGCTCTCCAGGTTGGTCGACCGCAGCACCTTGATGCCGCTGAGCGTGTTGATCTGCTCCTCGATCGGGTCGGCGACCTTGCTCTCCATCGTCTCCGGGTCGGCGCCGGGATACACGACGGTGACGGTGACGACGGGGAACTCGACGTCGGGGAACAGATCGACGCCGATGCGCGGGTAGCTGACAATGCCGAAGACGATCAGCGCGCCGATCATCATGACGGCGAAGACCGGCCGCCGGATGGAGACCTGGGCGAGGTTCACTTGGCCTTCGCCTTCGCGCCCGCGTCGGGCAGGTCGTAGCTCACCTCGGCCAGCATGCCGGGCTTGAGCGCGTGGTCCTTGTTCTTCACCAGCGCGACGACTTCGATGGTCCGGGTGCGGGCGTCGATGGCAGGGTTGATGCGCTTGATCTCGACGACTCGATCGGCACCGGTAGCCGGCAGGTGCATCCGGACCTGCGCGCCGGTCTTGATGCTCGAGAGGGCGCGCTCGGGCAGCCGCGCCCGGAGCTCGAGGGAGTCCAGATCCTGAACGACCAGGATCACGGTGGGCGGCATCATGGTCGCCGTCTCGCCGACGTTCTTCAGCTTGTTGGTGACCACGCCGTCGATAGGCGATCGCACCGAAGCGTCCGACGCGTTGCGATAGGCCATGGACAGCGCCGCCTTCGCCTGGTCCAGGTTCGCCTTCGCGCCGTCGTAGCGCGCCTTGACCTGGTCGAACGTGGCCGGCGCCACCGAGCCGCGGTCGAACAGCTCCTTCGTGCGCTTGAAGTCGAGCTCCGCCGAGTCGACCCCGACCTGGGCCGCTGCGACCGCCGCCTTCGCCTGCCGCGCGGCGATCTGCGCCTGCGCGGAGTCGAGGCTGAACAGCAGCTGGCCCTTCTTCACGTGATCGCCCTCGTCGACCGTGATCCGGGTGATCACGCCGCTCGACTTCGGCCCGAGCTCCGCCTGGTGCTCGGACACGAGCGTTCCGGTGCCGGAGAAGTGCCCGGGAGCATCCGTGGTCGACTCGCCTGCGCCCCCCGGCGAGTCCGAGGCCGCGAGCGCGGGGATCTCGGGGGCCGGCGTTCCCGAGCCGGTCGGCGGGGGCAGGTCACCCTTGCCGTTGGCGGACTTGCACGAGAATGCAAGCAGCGCCGCTGCGAAGACCAATGCGATGCCGCGTCGCTCGCTCATCGTGGCTGTGCTCCGTGGAGGAAGATCGAGAGGATGCTCTCCGCTTGTACGACCAGGCTTGCCTGGCGCCCGGCGCGGAGCCAATTGAAGACGCACGCGTTGCTGATGCCTGCGAGCGCAGACGCCAGCACCGGGGCTTCCACGTCGGCGCGTATGCTGCCGAGCGTTCTGCGCCAGCGCGATGATGTCGGCCAGCGCTTGCACGTGCTCGAGGTAGGCCTGCTCGGCCTGCGCGCCGCCGACGCGCTTGATGTCGCTCTCCGTCATCAAGCCGAGCTGCGTATACAGCGCGAACAGCGCGCCGCGCTCCTCGATGAAGCGGAGCCCCACTTCCACCACCGCGCGCAGGCGCTCGAGCGGGTCGCCGACCTTCGCCGTCTCCACGAGCGCCTCGGCCAGGTCCGCCTTGCCGCGTTCGACGATCGACGCGAAGACGAGCTCCTTGCTCGTGAAGTAGTTGTAGAGCGTTCCGACGGACACGCCGGCTTCCGCCGCGATGTCGGCCATCTTCGCCTCGTGATAGCCGTCACGCAGGAAGACGCGCTCGGCGGCCTCCAGGATCGCCTCGTGGTAGGCGACCTTGGCGTATTTCTGGAACGCCTTTCGAAGCGTCGGCGAGCGGGCGGAACGGCGGGACATGGGCGGGGTCTACGTCATGAGCGACGACTCACCCGAAGCCCGCCAGGGGCCTGGCAGCAAGCCGAACCGCTATCGGTGAGCCTGAAATTCAGGGATGAATCTGGACTCAGCGAATGAACGACGGTTCGATAGGACGCTTTTCGCCGGACGTCAATGCCCCGAGCCCCAATCCCGCCCCTGGTCTGTGGCCTGGCATGCGCACCGTCAAGGGTCGCTCGCCCGGGGTAGCCTCCCCGTCCAGATGAAACCCGCTCTTTCCGCCGTCCTGGACGCCGATCGACGTCACGTCTGGCACCCATACACGCCGATGGACGAGTGGCGGGCGCGCCACGACCCGCTGGTAGTCACCGGCGCCGAGGGCCCGTGGCTCGTGCTCCACGACGGTTCACGGCTTCTCGATGGAAACGGCTCGTGGTGGGTGTCGACCCTGGGCCACAACCACCCGCGGCTGGTCGCCGCCCTGACCGCGCAGGCCCAGGCGTTCTGCCACGTGTCGCTGGGCGGCGTGACCCACGCGCCGGCGGCGCTGCTCGCCCAGGAGCTGGCCGAGGTCGCTCCCGGTGACCTCGATCAAGTGTTCTTCTCCGACGACGGATCGACGGCCATCGAAGCCGCCGTGAAGATGAGCGTGCAGTACCACGCGCAGTCCGGCAGATCCGACAAGACGCGCTTCCTGGCCCTCGAAGGCGCGTTCCACGGCGAAACCGTCGGCGCCACCAGCCTGGGGGGCGTGGAGGTGTTCCGGCGTCCGTTCGCGGGCGTGGTGTTCGACGTCGTCCACGTACCGGTGCCGGACGGCACGCCGGACCACGAGGCGGCGTTCGACGCCGTCCGGCGGATCCTCGAGCGCGAGCACGCGTCGCTCGCCGCGCTCGTGGTCGAGCCGATCCTGCAAGGCGCCGCCGGGATGCGCCTGTACGCGCCGCACTATCTCGCCGCGCTGCGCGAGCTCACCGCGCGTTACGACGTGCTGCTCGTCGCCGACGAGGTGTTCACGGGCTATGGCCGTCTGGGCACGATGTGGGGCTGCGATCAGGCCGGCGTGGTGCCCGACATCCTGTGCACAGCGAAAGGCTTCACGGCGGGCGTGTTGCCGATGGCCGCGACCGTGACCAGCCAGCGCGTGCTCGACGCGTTCAGCGGCGGCCGCGAGCGTGCGTTCCTGTACGGCCACTCGTACTGCGGCAATCCGCTCGGCGCCGCGGTCGGGCGCGAGGTCCTGGCGATCTACCGCGAGGAGCGCATTCTGGACGGCGTGCCCGAGCGCGCCGCGCTGATCGCGCGCGCCTTCGATCGGTTGCTGGCCGACGCCACGACGGCTCGCGTCGTCCGCTCGGTGCGCGCCAAGGGCATGATGGGCGCCGCCGATCTGCGCGACGACCCGCGACTCGGTAGCGCGCGCACCGTGCCTACGGTGGAAACGCAGAGCGAGCTCGGCGGCTACGTCGCCGGCGTCGGTTGGCGCGTCTACGAGGAGGCACGCCGCCGCGGCGCGTACCTGCGCCCGCTCGGCGACGTCGTCTACGTGTGCCCGCCGCTGAACATCCCCGTCGCCGACCTCGAGCGCCTGCTGGGCGTCGTCGACGACAGCATCCGCGCCGTCGCCGCCGATCTCTGACGAGAGATTGCCGGTCCGGCGCGGAATCCCGCTGCGCGCCGGTCCGCCCGGTTCCGCGCCGGACCGGCAACAGGACAAGATGCTAGGCTCGGCGGCGCATGACGGAACAAGGCGTCTGGTCGCGGCGGCTGGCAACCTGGTTCGGGTGCGGGCTTTCGCCGATCGCACCGGGCACGATGGGATCGCTCGGCGCGCTGCCGCTGCACTTGCTGCTCCGGCGGCTCGGACCGATCCCACACCTGGCGGCGATCGCGGCGGTGACGATCGCCGGGATCCAGGTGGCCGACGAGACGGCGGCAGCGACGGGCGAGGAAGATCCGCAGATCGTCGTCATCGACGAGGTGGCGGGCGCGCTGATCGCCATGGGTCTCGTGAAGGGACGCGGCATCACGCGGGAGCTGCTGGCGCTCGCGCTGTTCCGGCTGTTCGACATCGTCAAGCCCGGTCCGATCGCCAGCGCCGAGCACATGAAGCCGGCGGGCCTCGGCATCATGGCCGACGATCTGCTCGCCGGGTTCGTCGCGGGGCTCGTGGCGCGCGCTCTCGGTTGACACCGCCGCGGACCATGGGGCGACCGCTGCCCGGGCACGAGATCGCGTTCCAACGCCTGCGCGAACTGCGCTAGACGTTACTTCGTGCGCTTGTGCTCGCGCACGAACTCCTTGTCGCGGCCCTCGTTCGGGTGCCATTTGTCGGCATCCGCCGGCTTGCCCGCGCGCTCCTTCATCTGCTTGTCGCCAAGCTCCTTGGCGCGCTTGAAGTCCGCGGGCTGCTCGGCCTTCGCCTTCTCCACCGTGAGCCCGGCGATGCGCTCCACGTGGTGGAAGTCCCAGCCGCGCTTGATCTGCTTGGGCGCGCGCGGATCCGTCGGCTTGCCGTCGGCCTCCGCGCAGCAGCGGAAGCTCAGGTAGTAGTAGTAGAAGCCCTCGTTGTGCGTGTAGATCTTCGGCCGGCACTGGTTTCGCACGCCGAGGTACCAGGGCCCGCCGGTCGTGACGTTGTCGTACTTGTCCTCCCAGCCGGAGAAGTGCTCGCTCGACGCGAGCTCGTCGGCGTTGCCGGGCATGTCCGCGACGCCGTAGTCGCTGATGCACTGGGCCTGCGTGCCGCTCGGCACGCCGAGCCACAGCCGCTCAATCTCCTTCTGGTCGTGCGCCGCGACCTTCTTCATCTTCGGAAAATCGTACTCGTGGTCGCCGTTGCACTTGGTGGCGTCGCGAACGTAGCCGTACGGGTACGGCTTCATCTCCGGGCCCTCGCACGCCATCGACCACTCGTTCTCGGTGCAGACGCGCTTGTCGAGCGCCGCGCATTTGACCTGCGCCTGGAAGAAGTTGTTCATCACCTCGGGGCGCGCGCCCTTGATGTCCGGATACTCGTAGGTGTCGATACAGAAACGCTTGTGGATCTTCTCCCCCACACAGCTCGACGGCCCCTCGAAGTTCTCGCACACCTTCTTCTTGTTGACCTTGTCCCACCAGCTCTTCGTGCACTTCTGCTCGACCTTGGTGCAGAAGTCGCCGTCGACCAGCTTCATCCCTTCGGGACACGCGCTCGGGCCCGCGTCGGCTTCGGCGGTCGTCGAAGCGTCGGGCGGCGCGGCATCGGCAGCGCCGGCATCGGGTGCGACGCTCGCGTCGGCGGTCGTCGCAGGCGGCGGCAGGGCCGCGCTGGTTGCTGGGGAAGTTGGCTGGGCCGGCGCGGCCGGCGGCGCGGTCTGCGTAGCGGCCTGGCACGCGACGAACCCCCCGATGGCGAGCGGCACGACGAACGAAAATCGCATGCGCCTTCGCTAGAACACTCTGCTGCGAAGCGCCAGGGGCAATCTGGAGCTACGGCTTCTTCGGATGTTTCAGCGCGTAGTCGACCACCTTCTTGAAGGCGGCCAGCGGCTGCGCGCCGGACACGTAGTAGCCGTTGATCACGAATGCCGGCGTGCCGTTGATCTGCGCGCCCTGCGCTTCTTTCGCGTCGGCGTTGATGACGTCGGCGTGAGCGCTGTCGTCGAGGGCCTTGTTGAAGCGCGCCATGTCGAGGCCGATCTGCGCGGCGTAGCCCTCGATCGCCGGGCGCTCGAGCCCGCCCGACGCCGCCTGGTTGGCGTAGAGCAGGTCGTGCATCTTCCAGAAGCCCGCGTTGCCCTTCTGCGCGAAGGCCTCCATGGCGGCCTCGGCGGCCAGCACGGCGTGCTGATGGAACGGCAGCGGATAGTTGCGCCACACCACGCGCACCCGCCCGGGATAGGCCTTCTCCAGCTGCTCCAGCGTCGGGAGCGCACGCTTGCAGAACGGGCACTGGAAGTCGGACCACATCTGCACGACGACCGTCGCGCGCGCCGGCCCGCGTGACGGATTGGCCTTGGTCGGCGCCGCCACGCTCTTGGTCTCGGGCGGCGGCACGCCCTTGGCGTCTTTCATGATGTCCGCGTACACGCCCGCAGCCGGGACGCCCTTGGCAACCAGGGCTTCGGCCTTCGCCAGCTGCTCGTCGATGACTTCCTCGAACTTCTCGACAGGCTGCGCGCCGGTCACGCGATAGCCATTGATGAAGAAGTGCGGCGTCCCGCGCGCGTTGAAGTCGTTGGCCACCTGCTGGTCGGCGTCGATCGTCTTCTGGTACGTCTTCTTGTCGATCGCCCGCTTCACGCGCGCCGCGTCAAGGCCCTGGTCGTGGGCGATCGCGAGCAGATCGCTGTCGTCGAGCTTCGGCTGCGAGGCATAGATCGCAGCCACCGTCTTGAAGAAGCCCGCGTCGCCCTTTTCTTTCCACGCCTCGATGGCGACCATGGCCGCGGGCAGCGCGCGCGGATGGAACGGCAAGGGGTTGTGCTTCCACACGATCCGCAGCTTGCCCGGGTAGTGCTTCATCAGCTCGTCCAGCGTCGGCTGAACGCGCTTGCAGAACGGACACTGCAGATCGGAAATCTCGACGATCGTCACGAGCGCGTTCCGCGGGCCCTGCACCGGCGAGCCGGCGATGGGGATCTTCCAGATCGTCGTGTCCGGCGGCTCCGGCTTGCGCGGCGACGGCGACGGCACCAGCGGGACCGCCTTCAGGTTCGCGGTCACGCGCTCGGCGTACACCTGCCCCGGCGCGGTCCCCTTTGCCGCGAGCGCCTGCGCGACGGGCAGCTCCAGATCGATCACCGAACGGAACTGGTCGAGCGGCTGCGCGCCCGAAACGTCGATGCCGTTGATGCGGAAGTCCGGCGTGCCGTTGGCGCCGATCCGGCGCGCGAGATCCATGTCCGCCTGGACCTTGGCGAGGGCGTGGGCGCCGCGCATGTGCTGGCGCAGCTGGCCGACGTCCACGCCGAGCCCGCGCGCGACCCGCTCGTAGTAGTCGCTCGACATCGACGCCTGGTTGTCGAAGATCTGGCGCGTGAACGCGAAGAACGCCTCGGACCCGGCGATCTCGAACACGGCCTGCGCGGCGAGCGCCGCGGGCAGCGCGTTCGTGTGGAACGGCAGCGGGTTGTGCTTGTAGACGATGCGGACCTTGTCCGTGCCGTACTGCTGCTTCAGGGCGTCTAGCGTCGGCTGCACGCGGCTGCAGAACGGACACTGCAGATCCAGGAACTCGACGATCGTCACCGGCGCGGTCGCGCTGCCCCACACCGCGTCGTCGGGACCGACGGGAAGATCGCTCGACGTCGCTTGACCCGTGGCCGCCACTTGTTGGTCCGGCGCGGCAGCCACGGTCTGCGACGACCCGGCAGGCACGGCGAGATCGATGTCGGTCGTCGGGGCACGCGACGCATCCTTGGCCGGGCGGCCGCCGCCACAGGCGACGAACACGAGCGACAGCACGAGAAACCAGAGCGACCGACGCAGCATGGCGACGGCATACTATCGTCGGGCCGCCGGCGCTACGCGCTAGCGCATGTCGTACTCGAAGCCGAGAAACACGGCGACCGTGGCGCGCGCTTCACCCAGGACGCCGTTCGGCGTCGCCCGGCGCTCGAGGTCGTCGGTGAGGCGCGCGTCCGCGCCAATCTCCAGGTGTCCGGGTGTGCGGAAGAAGAACGCCTTGCTCGCAACGAGTCCGACGCCGGCGTAGGGCACGGAGCCCGTGGGGACGTCCTCGTTCAGCCAGCCATTATCGCTGGGCTGGTAGCGATCGACGCCGCCGAGCGCGAGCGCGTCGAGACGAAAGCCGGCCGGCGCGCGCCAGCCCGCGCCGGCCGCCGCCCCGACGCTGCCGTAGGAGTAGCCGAACAGTGCGAAGCCCGCCGCGCCCGTCGCGCCGACGTCGAGCGTGCCGCGCCGGAACAGCACCATTGCTTGCAACGCGAGCGCGCCGTCGTGACCCCACGACTCGCCCGCGCCCGACCGCAGCACGACGTCCGACGGCGGCACGCGGCGCTCCTCGGGCGGGCGATCCCGCGGCTGCGCGAGCGCAGCCGGCGACGCCAGCATCAGTGCACTCGCAGCCAGCGCGGGACGCATAGCGCGCAGCGATGCAACGGTTGTGCCCGGCGCATCTCGGCGGAATCACTTCACGCGCCGCGAACGCGCGTGCACCCCAGGCGCGAAGCGTTCGCTACTCCGCTGCGACCGCGCTCGCGCTGCTCCGCGCTGCCTCGTCGCTCGGGTCGAGCACCGTATCGACCTTCTCGTAGCCCTTGGAGAAGACCTGGAGCACGCGCCGCGCTCGCGAGCCCACGTCCCGCGGCGCGCCAGGATCGGGCCACAACGCCTCGGCGATGGCGTCGAAGCCCAGGCCGATCTTCTCGCCCACGGCGCTCTTCGACTCCGGCGCGAGCTGCCACAGCTCGCCCATCACGATCTCGAACTTGCTCTTGCCGAGCACGGCGATGCGTCGCGGCGAGATCCCGAGCGCCTCGAAGTCGTGCTCGCTGTCCTTCAGCGACGCCAGCGACAGCCCCGCCACCTTGAACGAGAACGCCGAGAATTCCACGCGCTCGCGCACGCTCATCTGCTTCATCAACGTCGGCAACAGCTGCGTCCCCAGCCCTACGTGCCGCGCCTCGTCCTTCTCGTAGTACACGAGCAGCTCGCTCAACACCGGACAGATGTTCGACTCGCGGAACGCGTGGAACAGCGTCAGCGCCGTGGTCTCCAGCTGCAGCTGCATGCCGATGATCTTCTTCGGCATCGTGTCCGCCGTGAGACACGCCCCGACCAGCTTCTCGCTCCACTTCGGCATCTTGCGCGGAAAGTCCCCGGTGGTGCGCATCAGGTAGTCGTGCATCACGTAGAAGTGCCGCGCCTCGTCGTGCGCCTGGCTGGTCGCCGCCATCTTCGCCTCGAGCGGCTGGAGCTCGTCGGCCAGCTGCGCCGCGATCTTCCACGCCGCCAGCTCCCCCCACATGATCGCCCCGAGCACGCGCCCGGCCGCGGCGTGCTGCTCACGCCGCAGCCCGCTGCCACCGTGCTTTTCCCACAGCTCCTCGAGCACGGCGTTGCCGTCCCACGAGAGCTTCTGCCCGCGGTGGTAGATCGACTCGAGCTTCGTGTAGCGCCGCGCGCTCTCCGCGCTGCGCTGGATGTCGAACATCTCGTACGGAAGAACGCTGGCCATCGGGCCAGAATCTAGCACGCCCGGTCGGGCTTGGGAGGGGATGCCGATCCGGCGCGGAATCGAGCAGTTCAGGACCACGTGTCTTCGACGCGCGCCGTCACGATCGCCCTGGCCTCAGCCGCAGCGCCGCCGACGCCCCGACGTGACCGAGCGCCTCTGGAACGACATCCGGCGACGCCCCGCGCCCTCGGTCGGTTCGTGCGCGAACACGCCTCGCGAAGGTCGTGACGTCGCCGGGCTCGTCGCCCACCACGATCCGGAGCAGCGGCACGAGCGCGTTCTGCGCGAAGTCCCACTCCAGCGATGCGAAATCGGCGAGCGCCCCGACCACAGACCGCGTCGCGAACAGCGTGACGACACTGCAAGACGAAGCATCGCGTTCGACGCGAGCCGGAGTCGCAAAATCCAGGCCGTGCATTACTGCAGACTGCAACTTCAACAGGCGCGTACAGAAGCGACGAACGCAAGTTTGCATCATAGTCGGTTGCCATTCGTCTCAAGATCCCGGAGGGTCTGGACGTGAAACAGCTTGCGTTGATGTGCGCCTCGGCGGCTTGTGTAGTCGCGTTCGCTTCCGTCGCCTCGGCGAAGGACTACTCGTGGATCGGACCGACGAATTGCTCGGCCTCACCGTGCGGGGGTGACTGGACCAACGCTGCCTACTGGAGTCCGAGCGGCGTCCCGTCCTCCGGAGACACGGCGACCATCAACGGCGCCGCCGACCCCAACTCGACGGTGATCACCGCTGCCGCCGGCACGGTTCAGAAGCTGACGATCACCGGTAATACGGAATTGCCGGACTGCGCCGTCACGATTGCTTCAGGTGGCACGTTCAGCTGGAGCGGCGGGCTGATCGGCGGCAAGGTGACGATCCCCTCGGACGGCACCGGAACGATCAACGGCAACGTCGAGCTGTCGGGGGGCGAGATCGACAACGCCGGCACGTTCACCTGGACGTCCGGCGTGCTCTCCGGCGATGGCGCAGCGATCATCCGCAACTCCGGCACGATGACCGTGTCGCCGGGTACCAGCTTCGGATACGGAGCCGGCACGGACGACGCGGATCTCTACAACACCGGAACGTTCACGTTCATGGGGCCGGGTACGCTCTCCGACGAAAACGGCTATTGGGGACTGCACAACTCCGGAACCGTGAGCGTGCAGAGCGGCGCGTTCGAACTGCACTCGGCCGGCAACACCAACAGCACGTTCGAAAACGGCGGACACGTCTCGGGCGCGGGCAGCCTGCGGATCTACGAGCCGCTGTCGCAGTTCGGCACCGCTTCGCCATACTCCGCCGCCACGTTCACCGGCACCACGACCGTCGACGCTGGCGGCACGCTCGAGGTCGCCCACGGTGCGGTCATCGACGGCGACGGCACGATCGCGGGCCCTGGCACGCTGGTGTGGAGCGGCGGCTCGATCGCCGCGAACACCGCGCCGGCACCCCTGGTGTGGGACGCGAGCCTGGTCGTGAAGATGACCAGCGCCGACGTGAAGAACCTGCTGGGAATCGTCGACAACCACGGCACGGTCACGTGGGACGCCGGGGACTTCGGCGCGTCGTCGGACGCGAAGTTCATCAACTCGGGAGACTTCACCGCGACGACCGATCTCGCCGTCAACTACGGCCCCTCGGGCGGCACGAACACGGCCCTGTTCCAGAACAAGGGGACGTTCACCAAGTCCGGCGGCTCCGGCGCGCTCACCGTCACGTCGTGGGAGTTCGAGAACGACGGCAAGGCCGACGTCGCGAGCGGCACGCTGGAGCTGCACAACGCCGGCAATCTCCAGCATGCCATCAACGACGGGTCGAGCTTCGACGGCGCCGTGCGACTGGTCGAGGACCCGAGCATTTTGGACCCCGCCACGGTCGTGTTGAGCGGCACGACGACCTTGAACGCGGGTGCGACGCTGGAGCTGTCGACCGCGAGCGTGCTCACCGGCAACGGCACCGTCGCCGGCGCGGGCAAGACGTTGATGACCGGCGGTGAGGTGAACGTGTTACCGACCCAGTCGATCACGTTCGGCAAGGACGGCGCCGTCGAGCTAGCCGACAATCCGTCGCAGAACGTTTTCTCGGTGGATGACACCGGCACGCTGACGCTCGCCGGCACGACCACGTGGACGGCGGGGGAGGTGGAACTGGACAGCGGCACGCTCACCAACACCGGCACGTTCACGGCCAAGGCAGCAGCGAAGTTCACGTTGAACTCCTCGGGCGCGCTGATCGACAACCAGGGGTCGATCATCGTCGATCCAGGCAGTGGGACCACGCAAATGGACGTGGACATCAAGAGCTCCGGCACCCTGGAGGCGAAGAGCGGCACGGCCTGGCTGTCCGGATACTCCGACACCTACATCCAGACCGCCGGCAGCTTGAAACTGACGGGCGGATCCGTCGCCGCGTACGTGGAAACGGGCGATCCCACCGACCCGCACCAGCCGCGCACGCTCGACCTGCAAGGCGGCCGTCTGGAAGGTGCCGGCAACGTCGACGCGATCGTGAACAACGAGGGCGCCACGGTCGCGCCCGGTGGCGCGAGCGCCGCCGGCGCGCTGAAGATCACGCAGACATACTCGCAGGCGTCGAAGGCCGCCATCGAGGTCGAGCTCGGTGGCAACGACGCGGGGCAGTTCGACACGCTCGACGTCGCCGGCGACGCGACGCTCGACGGCACGATCGCGGTCGGGCTCGTCGGCGGCTTCTTGCCGGCGGTCGGCGACACGTTCAAGGTCATCACATCGCCGAACGTCACGGGCACGTTCGCCAGCGTCACCCAATCGCCCAACGCGACGGTGGACGCAACGTACGAGCCGAAGGACGTCCTGCTCGGCGTGACCAGCGTGAACGCCAGCGGCGACGCCGGAACCGACCCGGGTGCGGATGGCGGCAGCGACGCGGGCACGGCGCCGTCAGGCGGCGGCGACGGCAACTCTGGCGGCTGCTCGATCACGGCGCCTGGCGGCGCAGGATCGTCTTTCGCGACATTGTTGGCAATCGCCGCGGCGGCGCTCCTGGCGCGACGCCGCCGCGAGAGCTGAGCTACGCCAACCTGGCCAACGCCGCATCCGACGAGACGGAAACGGGCGTGCCCTTCAGTTGCACGAGGTCCCGCCGAACGCGGCCGCGATGGCGTTGGCGGGCGCACACTTGCCGGACGGGCAGCTTAACGACGCGCAGTCGGGGTTGGTCGCACAGACGTCGCCGGCCAAGCCCATGGCCACGCACGTGCTGCTGGTCGGGTCGCACGACGCACGCGCCGGACACTCCGCGGGATCCGTGCACGGATCTCCCACGGCCGCGATCGTGACGCAATTTCCGCCGACGCACACGGCGGTGTCCACGCACTCGTGTTGCTGCGTGCACGGCGCGCCGACGGCCTTCTGCACTGTGCAGGTGTTCGAAGTCTGGTCGCAAAACAGACCCGCGTCGCACGTCGGCGCGACAGGGTCGTGCCCGAAGATGGCACACGCGTCGCCGGCATGCGCGACGGGGTGGGACTGGCACTCCACGCCGGAGGCGTTGCCCTCGGACCAGTGCAGGCACGTCGCCGTGCCTTGAGCCGGCTGTGCGCAGTCGAGCGCGCTCGTACATGGCTCGCCAGGTTGCTTTGCACCCTTGAACGCGACGTTGCACGCGGCCGTGGCGGCGCGCATGAGGTCCGGATCGTTTTCGCACCCGCTGGAGTAGGCCTGGAGCGCCGAAAAACACTTTGCGGCGGCGGTCGCGTCGTACGTGCTTCCGCCGCAAGCGGCGGCCGACACGTACTGTTGCACGGTCGCGGTGGCGGTCGCGACGCAGCTGGTCGCGTTGAACGTGAAGCCGGACGACGTGCAGCACGACGCCGCGCCGTCGCACACGGCGTGGGCGAAGTCCGGCGCGACACAGGCCGACCGGCCAAGCAGAGAAATGCGCATCTCGCGAACGTACAGCCGACCGCGAGCGACCGCTAGCCCGCGGCGCCGTGATCGCTACGGCGCGCAGCTGGACACCGGTAGCTTGCTTCCGGAGCAGCCCGTGACTTCCACGCCGCAGCTCGGGACCTCGGTCTGGTCCGCGAGGCAGTCGAAGTTCGAGCAGCTGCACGACGCCGGGTTCGACAACGTGACGGTGCTGACGCAGCAGTGCTGGAAGCCGCCGGTGCACGAGGGGTCCGTACCGTCGCCGACTCCGCACGTGCAGAGGCTCGGCGAGTTGTTGCAGCCCCAGTGCTCGCACTGGCAGCTGCCGTTTTCGGGATAGCCGATCTCCGCGCAGCAGAAGCCGCCGCCGAGATCGCTGGGCCCGCACGTGGCGCCCGGGGTGGCTTCCAGCGACCCGCCCGCGCCGATGCAGATGCAGTCCGAGCCCGGCGTCGTCTCGCAGTGAAGGGGCGCGCTCGACGACGCGCCGCCACCGCCCGCCGATCCGCCACCGTCGCCGCTCGACGAGCACCCGGCGGCAACGGACATCAACACCAGAACGACCCCCGACCACGCTCTAGACATGATCCGTGGATAGCGGAATTGGGCCCGTAAGCCAAGAAACCCATCGCCTGCGACTCGATGTTCCAGGGCGAAACCTGGAATCCTTCCACCCGGCCCCGATCGCCTTTCATCGCGCGGGGTCGCGCCGACTACAACCCCACCCGCGCCAGATCCACGAGCTCGATCGTCTGCGAGCGGTAGTTCGTCAACAGCAGCGTGTTGCCGTCGGGGCTCACGCGCAGCTCGCGGGGGAACGCGCCGGCGAGGATCGTCCCAAGCACCGCGAGCCGTGTCGCGTCGATGACGTACAGCGGCTGTCGATCGTCCGCGCCGCCTGCGAACCGGTTCGAGCTGGTCACGACGATGCGGTTGTCGTACGCGGCAACGCCGACCGGCGCCGCGCCGACCTGCACGCTGGCGACGAGCGCATGGTCCGGATCTCCGATCAGCTTGCGAGTGTCGAACGCGAGCAGCGCGTCGTCGCCGCGGGCGGTGACGTAGGCGCGAGCGCCGTCGGGCGAGAGCACGAGGCGCACCGGGTTGCAGCCGGCGGGGACGCTGGCGACCACGGAGCTTTCAGGATCGCGCTCGGCGCGCGCGACGTCCACGACGATGACGGCGCCGTGGGTGTGGTGCAGCGGGGCGCTGGGCGCTGCGCCTTCGCGCCGGCACGCGAGCGGCCAGCCGGCGCTCGGCGGCATGGCCTGGCTGGTTGTGTAGAGATACCGGCCGTCGCTCGAGAGTGTGAGTGCGATCGGCGCCTGGCCGACGGGGATGTGTCCCACGACGGCGTCGGCGGTAAAGCCCTTCGCGAGATCGACCACCGTGATCGTCTGCGCACGCTCGTCGCTGCTGAACAGGTAGCGATCGTCGGCGGTGACGTTCACGTACACGCGACCCAGCGGCCCGCGCCCGGGCTCGCCCAGGTAGCCCAGCAGCGCGTCGCTGGCACCCGAGAGCAGGCGATCGACGTCGAAGAGCGCGAGCCGGTCCTCCGCGGCGACGATCAGCCGCTTGCCGTCGTGCGTCACGACCATGCCGGCCGGCGCGCCGTCGACGGGCACGACGCGCCGCAGCGTCGACCCCTGGAGAACCGCGATGCCGGTATCGACGGAGGCGAGGATCCACGACCCGCCACGCGTGAACAGCGCCTGGAACGGCCGACCCGGCACGCTCACGCGCGTCACCGGGCGTGGCGCGCGCGCCGGACCGTAGCCAACCAGCGCGACGACCAGCGCGACGGCGATCACGAGCGCGAGCAGGCGGAGTTTCGCGGCCTTCCCGATCACGGCGTGTTCGCGAACGCGATGCCTTCGGCGAGCGGAATCGCCACGCCGACCGCGCCGCCAGCCGCGGGGTCGACGCGCCACAGCTTCTGGTTCGAGAAATCCGCGGCGTACAGGTACTGGTTGCCGACCGCGAGCCGCTTGGGACTTCCGTCGACGGGGAACTCCTGCTCGACCGCCAGCGTGTCCGGCGCGATCTTGAAGATCTTCCGGCCGTCCTCGCTGGCGACCCAGACCGCGCCGAATCCGACCGCGAGCCCGTCGTCGGCGCCGTCGGTCGCGACGTCCTGCTTGGCGGCGATCGCGTTGGTCGCCGGATCGATCTTGACGATCGCGCGCTTGCCGGGAGTGCCGTAGTAGGCCAGGAGCCAGACGGCGTTCTCCCCATAGGCCAGCGAGCTGAGCACCAGCTGCACAGCCGGCAAATCGGCGGCCAGCGCGACGCTGGCGCTGACCTGGTTGGTCGCGGCGTCGACGCGATCGATGGACGTGCCGGCGGCGACCCAGGCCGCGCCACCGCCCACGGCGATGGGATCCTCGATGATGCCGCTCTGGGTGTGGGTGTCGGCGATGGTGGCGCCCGACTGCGCGTCGACGCGAACCACGAACACGCCGCCCGCGCTGGCCCACGCCGAGCCCTCGCCGAAGGCGACCTCGTAGGCGCCCTGGGCGTCGGTCGCTTCCACGGCTCCGCTCGGCGTGATGCGGCTCAGCTGATCGTGCCCGTTGAGCGTGAACCACACGGAGCCGCCACCGACCGCGATCGACGTCGGCTCGGTGCCGACGCTGGTGATGTCGATCTTGTCGGCGACCGCGCCGGTGGCCGTATCGACACGGTCCACCTGGTCGTCGTAGCCGGCGGTGAGCCAGAATCGCGCCGGGCTCCCCCGACGCCCAGCCCGCCGCGGCCGCGCCGGGCGGGTCCGCGCTCCCGCACCCTGCCCCTGCCGCGAGCACCAGAACCCCTGCAAGCCACCTGAGCATGTGCACCCTCCTCGCGGGAAGATGCGCCAGAATCGCCCGCCGTGCCAGACTCCGTCGACGCGATGACCAGCGCCTATCCGGCCGATCTGTACGACGCCGTCCACGTGGGCACGCCGGGCGACGTCGCGTTCTACGGCCGCGTGTGCGCCGGCGCGGCCTCGATTCTGGAGCTTGGCTGCGGCAGCGGGCGCGTGCTCGCCGCGCTGGACGAACCCGGCCGCACGCTGGTCGGACTCGACACGAGCCCGGACGCGCTCGCGATCGCGGCGGCGCACGTGCCGCGGGCGCGGCTGATCCGCGCTGCGATGCAGGAGCTGGATCTGGAGCAGCGCTTCGATCGCGTGATCGCGCCGTTCTCGGCGCTGTACTGCCTGGAGAGCGCGGACCAGCTCGCGCGGACGCTTGCGGCCGCCGTCCGCCACTTGCGGCCCGGCGGCGCGTTCGTCGCCGACGTGTGGAACGCGGAGGAGTTCCACGCCGACGGCGATCCGGAGGAAGACGAGCTCTCGCCGCTTGTCCAGATCGACGCGCGCGGCACCACCTATCACGTCTACGAACGGAGCGAGTGGGATCGCGACCAGCAGCGGCTGGTCGCGACCTACGAGTACCGGTCGGCCCACGGCGAGACGATCGTCGCGACGATCGCGCACCGCTACTTCCTGCGCGCGGAGCTCGAGCGCGCGCTCGAGGCCAGCGGCGCCCGCTCGTGGAAGCTCGAGTCCGGTTTCCGCGGCGCGCCGTGGAACGCCGCCGGCGAGCTGACGGTGATCCGCCTCCAGGCGTGACGCAGGTCCCCGGGGCCGGAAATCCCGTCGTCCGCGCGGTTCCGCGCCGGACCGACAAACCCCCACATTGGCGAATTGACGAAAGTCAGCAACACTCGCGAGTCATGCAGCTTCTCGCCAACATCGACGCCAAACCGAAGAGCCCCGGCCGCCTGGTCCCGTTCCGCTTCCGCGAGGTGGGCGGGCAGGTGCTGCTCACGAGCTACTTCGGCGACTGGGTCTTCGTCACGCGAGACGAGCTCTGCACGCTGTACAAGGGCGAGCTACCCGCGGAGCTCGAGAAGAAGCTCGGGGACAAGAACTTCCTCGCCGACAAGATCGACATCCCGAAGATGCGCGAGCGCGTCGCGTACAAGAAGCGCTTCCTGAACTGGGGACCGATTCTCCACATCATGGTGGTCACGCTGCGCTGCAACGAGACGTGCGTGTACTGCCACGCCAGCCGCGCCGATATGGATCGCGTCGACACCGACATGTCGAACGAGACGGCGGAGAAATGCGTGGACATCATCCTGCGCAGCACCGCGCCGCGCATCACCATCGAGTTCCAGGGTGGCGAGCCGCTGGCAAACTTCCCGGTGGTCAAGCACATCATCAATTACGCCATCGAGAAGAACCGCGCCTACGGCAAGGAGCTCGAGTTCACGATGGTGAGCAACCTGTCGCTGATGGACGACGAGAAGCTCGACTTCCTGGTGAAGAACAAGGTGCAGATCTGCACCAGCGTGGACGGGCCGGAGAGGCTCCACAACAAGCAGCGCGTGCTGCCGAGCGGCAATGCCTACCAGCAGGCCGCCAAATGGATCAAGGCGATCAACCAGCGCTACGTCGACATGGGCCTCGACCCGGTGCTCTACCACGTGGAAGCTCTGCTCACGACCACGCGCGCCGCCCTGGATACGCCGAAGGAGATCGTCGACACGTACGTCGAGCTCGGCTGCCGTTCGATCTTCCTGCGCCCCGTCGATCCGTTCGGCTTCGCGGAGAAGACGCAGTCCAAGATCGAGTACGAGCGCAAGCGCTACATGGACTTCTACCGCGCGGCGACCGACTACATCATCGAGCTGAACGTCAAGGGCACGCAGGTGCTCGAGCGCTTCGCCAGCATCTTCCTCACGAAGATCCTGACCGGCGACGATCCGAACTTCCTCGATATCAGGAACCCCGGCGGCGCGGGCGTCGGGCAGCTCGCCTTCAACTACGACGGCACCGTCTACACCTCGGACGAAGGTCGCATGCTGCGCGAGACCGGCGAGGAGATGTTCGCCATCGGCCATGTCGACACGGCGAGCTATCGCGAGCTCGTCACCCACGAGACGGTACGCGCGCTGCTCGTCGCCTCGAACCTGGACGCGCAGCCCGACTGCGTGAACTGCACGTACAACCCGTATTGCGGCGTGAAGCCCGAGCACAGCTACACCACGCAGGGCTCGATCCAGGGCCGCACCCGCGAGAGCCATATCTGCGCCGTCCACAAGGGCATCCAGGACTACTTGTTCGAGAAGCTCGCGGGCGCCGACGGCGACACGCTCGAGATCTTCCGCCGCTGGACCACCGTCCGCGAGCGCACGCACTTCCTGCAAGCCGCCGCAGCCTCCTGAGTTTGCCGATCCGGCGCGGAACCCCGCGGTGATACAGTAGCGTCCGTGAAGGTCCGGCGAGTCGGCGTGATCGGCGACGTGCACTGCGAGCACGAGACGCTCGCGCTGGCGCTCACGCATTTGTCGAAGCTCGAGCTCGACCACGTGCTGTGCGTCGGTGACATTCCCGACGGACCGGGCGACATCAACGCGTGCTGCACGCTGCTCGACGATCGGGACGTTCTCTGCGTCGCGGGCAACCACGAGCGCTGGCTCTTCGCGGAGGAGATGCGCGACCTGCCGAACGCGACGCCGCTCGTGGACGTGACGGACCGGAGCGCGAGCTTCCTGCGCGGTCTGCCGAAGACACGCGAGCTGGAGACGTTGGCGGGCCGCGCGCTCTTGTGTCACGGGCTGGGCGAGAGCGACATGGCCAAGCTCGAGCCCGAGGACCAGGGCTACGCGCTCGAGAACAACGACGCGCTGAACCGCCTGCTCGCCGAAGGGCGCTACGCGTTCGTGATCAACGGCCACACGCACAAGCGCATGGTGCGTCGCGTCGGCACGCTCACCGTGATCAACGCCAACACGCTCCACCGCGACTACAAACCGTGCGTCGTCGTCGTCGATTTCGAGCGCGAGACGGCCCAGTTCTTCGACATCGCCGGCGGCGCGGTCACGGAGGCGGAAGCGCGCCGGCTCGCGGAGTGGACCGAGCTGTTCTGAGCGCCGCGCCCGCGCTGACCAGCGTGGTCACGTCGAGGACGGACACGGCAGGCGCGTCGTGAAGCGCCGACCCAACGCCTTCGCCGGAGGGCGAGCATAGTCGATCAGGTTGGCCTGCGAGCGCTCCGGCCCGGCGTCCGTCACCGTTGCCACGGCTTCGCCGGTACACGCGTGGAGCTCCATCCCGCGGAACGCGCCGTCGCGCGTGCCGACGTCCAGGCGGATCTGCCACGCGGCCGGACCAGCAGCAGCGGCGGTCGCGACGATCGCGCGTGCTCGGAGGCACCACGTTGCGGCCGCCGGCAACGTCGGCTCGCGCGGGCCTCCCGGTGCGTCGCGAGAGAGGAACATCCAGGCCTGCGCCCTGTCGGAGTTCACCGCGTTGCAGAACCCGACCACGTCCCCGTCGCGGAGCAGGTAGCGCTGATCGCGCCAGTGCACGGCGTAGAGGTGGGACGGAATCCAGCGGCGGAGAAGCGATCGATCCGTCGAGTGCAGCTCGATCACGCCGTCGTGCTCCGCCACATCGCCCATGCCGGCATTGAAGGCGCCGGCGCACGAGTGTGTTTCGACAACGAAGCCGGCAGACGGCTCCAGGGAAACCGAAGCGCCGAAGCCGTTGTCGTAGTCGCCCGCCCACGCTGCCGCCGCCGGCCCGGCCAACGCGCGCTCGACGCGATCCGTCGCGAGCTTGAACGACCAGTCGCCGACCCAGGTCGCGACTCCGCCTAGCTGGTCCAGGCAGGCGATCGCCAGCGCCGCAGCGACCAGTGTCGACGCGACGTGGAGACGCACGAACGGCGACCGGCTCACCAAAGCCGCACCGCCAGGATCGCGGCCAGCGTCGCGATCGCGACACCGGCGGAGACGAGCGATCGCGTTGCGAGCTCGACCGCAGGCTCTTCGATGCGCCCCGGAAGCCTGGCAACGACGCTTGGCGCCGCGGATCGGCGGTACACCGCCGGGGGCAGGGTTTGTCGGTCCGACGCGAGACCCGCGCGGACCGCCAGCGCCATCGGCTCACGCGGCGAAGCACCGGAGACAAGCTCGAGGAGCGCGTGGCGGCCCCTGTACGCGCGCCGGAGCGCGACCAGATCGGCGGCGTCGAGCGCGGCACTCGCCGCGAGGACGACCACCGCGAGTGCCGAGCCGGCCAGACCGGCACCGTGGTGCGTCCAGGTCGCGGAGTTGTGGACGATCGTGACTACCGCGAGCCCGACCGCGAGGTCCTCGATGGCTTGCGCGGCCGCGCTCGCGTCGCGCGCGATCGCGAGCATGCGCCGCGCCCCTACGACCAGCCCGAGCCCGATGGCCGCCGCGCCGGAGACCGCGACCCACGGGCATCGGAGGTCGAGGAAGCGCCACATCATCACGACGAACGCGGCCGGTGGGCACACGACGCCCGCCCAGCGAGGCGACGTCGTCGCGCCTGCGCCAGCCAGCGCGGTGGAGAGCGCCAAAGCGACCCAGAGCGTGGTGTCCGGGTGTGGCGAGAGCACGTCGGCCAGCAGCCCAACGCCCGCCGCCAGCAGCACCGCACCGACGACGACGCTGCTGCGTCGCGACGGACGGAACGCGATCCTGGGCAGCGGCGGCGTTCGCACCGGTCTTCGACCCGTGCAGCGTCGCGAGCGTTGGGTCCGGACAGGCTGGCGCTAGACGTGCAGCGAAGGCGTCCAGCACGGCAGCTCGCGATGCGGGATTCCGCGCCGGACCGGCATCCACTACTTCAGGCAATCGTCGTCGTAACCGTTCGGCTGGGTCGAGCCGTGGGCATGCCACGGGCCGTCGAGGCTCGACGCCTCCGCGTACAGGATGTGGTCGCCAGCGATACCGCCGCACCACCACATGCGATACGCGCCGTCGTGCATCACGCTCGGTGCGTAGTCGTACGAAGCACGCACCAGCGCGGCGTTGTTGCTGCCGCGCGGGTTCTCCGGTGCGCCTGGCGTGGGCGTTTCGCTCGCGCATGGGCCGGCATCGACGCTCGCCTCGGCGTCCGCGTCGGGCGCGCGCGCGTCCGCGGCGTCGGCGACGTCGACAGCGGCGTCGGTCGCCGCGTCGCCGGCGTCCGTCGCGGCGTCTACATTCGCCGCGTGCGTGTCCGCGTGCCGTCGCTCGAGCACGCGGCGATGGCGATGGGCGTCAGCAGGACAAGCGCCGTGGCGAGTCGTTCGCGCGTCATCCGACGTCGACGTGATAGTCGAACGCGGTCGAGCAGACGAGCTTGCTTCAGGGCGTCCGCGACGCGTCGGCGGCCGGCGGATGCGGCGTCGGCGCGCCCATCTGGCGTCCGGCGTCGCGCGCCACGAGAAACACGCCGAACAGGATCGCAGCCACGCCTGCCCACTGCTGCGTCGACAGGCGCTCGCCGAGCATGAAGCCCGCCACGACCACGATGATGCCGAAGCCCCCGGTGACCATTATCGGGTAGGCCGTGCTGATCGGCAGCTTCTGGAGCGCGTACGCGTAGAAGACCACGTTGGCGCCGAAGCAGCAGATGCCCAGCAAGACGACCCAGTGGCGCAGCAGCAGCTTGACCAGGCCGGCGAAGCCGTTGTCCATGATTCCGGCGCCGCCGAGCTCGGTCTGGACACCGTGCATGCCGAACTTGATCATGAGGTTGGCCGCTGCGTTCAGCAGCAGCGCGATTGCGAGCGCGACGCCGTACTTGGCCATGGGGCGCCGACCCTAGCGCGCCCCCCGACGCCGGGCTAGCTCGGTCCCGGTCCGGCGCGCTGGAGCGAGCGCAACGAGGACCGTTCGTGCCGCCGCCGGCTCGGCCACCGACCTGTCCCCGAGTGTCGCCTTCGCCCGGCGCCGGACGAACGGACTGGCCCCGGGATGAACCGATCAAAGGCGCGGCGGCCTCGCGCCGCCGGCGATCGAGTATCGCCGGCGCTTGTCGTGACGTGGTATGGAGATTCCCAATGGAGCGGACGGCGTGGGGCGGTGTGGCGATCGGTGTATCCCTGGTAATCGCGTGCTCGAAGGCGCACCCTCCGGCACCTGCCGCGGTTGCCAGCGCGGCCCGGGCTGCGCCGGAGAAATCGGCGGCGCCCGCGGCGCTCCCCGCGCCCGCGTCCGCGAGCGTCGCCGCGGCCGCCGCGTCAGCCCCGGCGAACGACCCGGCGATTCCGCCCATCCCCACGGAGCGCAGCAAGCCGCCCACCAAGCCGGAGTGGGACGCCGGCACGAAGCTGAACACCGCCGCGAACGCCGACCTGGATAAATCGTGCTCGATGAAGCAGGTGCGCGAGTGGCTTCGCATCTCGTGTGTCTGGTCGGTGTCGCCCACGCCCGAATGGGCCCAGGAGCTCGGCGCCAAGGGCTCGGACTGGTTCGACGTGCCGCAGGCGCAGACGCTGATCGTGCGCATGCGCAAGGGTTTCGACGAGCGCGCGGCGTTCGCCGGCAACCCAGGGGTCACGCTCTACCTGCGGGCGAACTGGCCGGCGACGGCCGATCGACCGATCGAGGTGTCGCTCGGGCGGAAGGACACCGCGAAGGGCGACCTCGGCATCAGCAAGCTGCCGGATTTTCCGACGAAGCGCAGCAAGGTGCCGACGGTCGCGGAGTGGCGCGACGCCCACGAGGTCAACGGCTCGGTCCCGCCCTATCGCGGCATGAACTGTCGCATGCTGGTCGTACGCGAGTGGGTCAAGCTGCACTGCTCGGTCGAGCTCGACCTCGGCGACGACGCCCTGGCCGGCTTCGGCACGAAGAATTCCGACTACTTCGGCGACACGACGGAAGTCGTCTTCCGCTTCAAGCCGGGGGTCGAGGTCCAGAGCGGCTATTTCGAAGCGGTCTGGCCCAAGGGCGCCGACCAGCCGAAGACGTTGAAGTACGGCACCGAAGGCACCTGACCGCGCGGCTCCGCGCCGGGCCTCTCAGCATGTGTTCGGGATGCACTCCCACATGGCGACTTCGCCGCTGTCGTCCTTGCAGGTACAGGTGATCGCGCCGCACGCCGGCAGGTACATGCATGCCAGCCCGACCACGTCGCACTGCTCGCCGCTGCAGTAGGCTGTTCCGGGACACGGCGCGCAGTCGTGGTCGACGCACGACCCGGCGGCGTTGCACAGGAAGCACTTGTCGGCGCGGTGGGCGCACGCATTCTGGCACTCTTCGATGCTCTGGAAGCGATTCGCGTTGCCGCCGCAGCCACCGTACGTGAATGCCTCGCACTGGGCGCTGGCGGCGTTGAAATACCAGGAAGGGAAGGCGCCGTCGCAGTCCCCGGCATCCGGCGGCAGGCCGCACGGATCATTCGCTACGCCGCACGTCGCGCCGCTGCCCGACACACCGCCGCTGCCCGACGCGCCGCCGCTGCCCGCGAGCCCGCCCTGACCGGCGGCGCCTCCATCCGGCGCGCTGCGACTCTCCACGCTGCCGCCGCACGCGACCGCGATCAACGCAAGCCCGAGCCCCCAACGCATCCGCGCCACACGGTGATCGTACCACGCCTCACCGCTGCGATCGGAACCGGGGGGCCGCGCCGGACCATCCGCAGGGGCAGCACTGGACATCGAGCGACGCCACGAACTGTGGCGCGCAGCGTCAGTTCGAAGTCAGCTCGCAATCCGGGTCGCTGTCGCTCCACTTGTAGAGCGTGTCCGCCGACAGCTGGATGTCGTGGAACTCCATCTTCTTGAGCCGCGCGCAATCCGCCTTGATGCGGGTCTTGACGCTGTCCACGGCGGAGGAAATGTCCGACCCGTGGTTTTGTACGATTACGGTGTTGCAGTTGATGGTCAGGCTGCCGAGCGCCATCGAATTGGCCTCGCAACCCTTGGGCAGACTCGCTGTGAGCTCCTTGGCGTAGTCCTCGCGCTTGCTGCTCGACGACTTGCACGCGAGGATCGCAACAGCCACGAGCACAGCCGCGACCGACAGGGTAACTGGCCGCGAAAATCGGTTGTTCATGTCGAAACTCCCCAAGCTTGACCCCTGACGATACCGAGCGCGTGGGGCCGAAGTCAACCGCGGCCGAGGCGGCGCCCAGCGGAGATCGGCGTTCGGCGGCGCGAGTTCCGTCGTCCGGCTTCGGTGACCGTGTCAGGGTCGGTGGCCGCGCCGGCGGCAGCGGCGGTGACGGCCGCGGACGCTCCGCGCCGCGGCCATCGGGGGCGGTGGTCGGGTCCGGGGCGTCCGTGGCGGGATGTTGTCAAAGAGCGCGTCGGCGCGGAGGCCTGGCTGGCGGCTACGCCGGAGGCGGCGCCAGCCGGTGGCGGCGTAGCCCGGCGAGCTCTCCGGCCGTGGCCTCGATGACGGCGAGTTCGATGTCGCGCATCACCTTCCGCCAGGACGCCGTGGCGGTCGTGCTCAGTGGGTGAGTTTCCAAAGGGAAGCGAGCAGGCGATCCAGGTGCCCGTGCCGGGGTCCGAGTAGGCACCCTCCCCGAGATTCAAGACGAAGCTGTTGGTGGCGTCCTTCAGTTGCTGCGCCAGCTTGCACCCCTTCGGGTATCGGGCAGCCCGTCGATCATGGCGCTGGACGCGGTGGACCAAGGGCACGATGGCCTGCTGGGCTGCGAGGGCGAGGTCGAGAGTGTGGAAGCGCATTGTCGAGTCTCCTTTCGCCCGCCCGGCAGCGGGTCGCACGACCCGCCCGCCGCCGGGCGCGCGAAGGGACATGACGCGCTGCATCCATCACACGCCCCCGCGCTCCTGCGGGCGGAGTGACAGCCCGTAGGGCTGGCACGAGCACCGCTCGCGCCGTCGCCGAGCCGCCCGATGCCGCCCCGGTCACCGCCACCGACACGGCCGCCGTCGCTGACGCGGCCGCCGTCGCTGACGCAGTCGCCGCCACCTCCGGGACGCGATCCGATGCGAATTTGGCCTCTCGCGACGATACCGCGACAGACCTTCCCAAGTGATCGAATCACGCGTCGCTTTCCCGGCGTCACCGACCTTCAACCGGCGCGACTACCGAGCGGAGCTCGGAGGCGGCGCCCAGCAACGCCGACTGACGCCGAGTCCGTGCTGACGGTCCGGGCGTTGATTTCGAGCGCGAGACCGCGCAGCCTCTACGGCATGAAGGACGGCGTTGGCGGCGTGAACGGACGTGTCTCGTGCCGCGCCTTCGTCCCTGCCCTGCTCCTGGTCGTTCCGCTGGCGTGCGGCGGCACGACGACGACCAGCGGCTCGCCGTCCGATGGCGGCGGCGGGTGCCAACCGACGCCGGCGGGCGCGTGGGCGATCTCCGCGAGCGACTACAGCGCCGCGTGCCAGAGCGACGCCGACTGCCAGGCCGTATACATCGGCGACAACGCGTGCGAGGTGGCGGTGGTCGCCGGAACGCAGAACATGCCGTGCCCGAACGCCGCCATCGCGACGTCCAGCTACGATGCGTACATGAAGCGCTACGAGGCGATCAACACGGCGTGCCGCAAGCTGTGCGGCGCGGGCTCGATCCTGTGCAGCGTCTCGTCGCCGGTGTGCCACGCCGGCACTTGCCAACCGTAGCGGACGCATCGCCGGCCGGCGCGCGGCCACGGATCGAGCAGCCGTCGCGCGGTCACGAAACGACCGCCGCTACGAGCGGGGGCACGGATCGAGTGGCCGCGACGCGGCCACGAGACGACCGCCGTGGCGTGGCGCGCCGATCCCGTCTCGACGTGGGTCGGAACAGGGATTCCGCGCCGGACCGACAACCACAAGCATCGGCTCATACGTGCTGCGACAGGTGCTTGGAGAAGCTGTAGATGGAGATCTGCGGCGGGGCGCCGATGCTCGTGGGGAAGAGCGATCCGTCGAGGACGAACAGGCGCGCGATCTGGTGGTGCTCGCCCGTGCTCTTCACGACGGCGCTCTTCGGATCGTCGCCCATGCGCAGGCTGCCCATGGGGTGGACGGCGACCAGCCCGATGTGGTGCGGGCGCGCGGCGGCGTGGGGCACGCTCTCGATCTGGTCGGGGCGATCGAGGGTGATGGCCGGCACGCTCGGGATCAACACCTTCTTCGCGCCGGCGGCGAACAAGAGCCGCGCGCACGAGCGGATGCCCCGGGCGAGCTGGTGCACGTCGCTGTCGAGCAGCGTGTAGTCGATGAGCGCGCGCCCGTCGTCGCGCACGCCGACGCGGCCCTCCGTCTCGTCGTGGATCATGGCCGTGAGCACGGCGATGTTCGGATAGCGGCGCATCCACTCGTGATGCGCCTTGCCGAAGCCGGGCAGCATGATGCTCGCGCCGATGGGGTGCGCGAACACGGTGGTGATCCACACGCGCTTGTCGCTGCCCTCGGCGTAGTCGAGGAACTCCGTACACTCGTAGCTCTGGGGAACGCCTTTCCAGCCCTCGATGCGCTCGTCGAACAGGCCCGCGACGGCGAGCCCCGGGTGCATGCGCAGGCCACGGCCCGAGCAATCGTACGGATCGGGCAGACCGCTCTGGCGCGCGAGCACCGCGCTGCCGATGGCGCTGCCGGCGAGAACGACGGCGCCGGCGTCGATGGTGAGCGTGCCGCGCGGCGTGACGGCGACGACGCCGCTCGCGCGTTTGCCGTCGTGGAGGATGCGCCGCACGTCGGTGTCGGCGATGACGCGCGCGCCGTGGTCGAGCGCTTCCGGGATCAGCACCTTGATCGCGTTCTGCTTGGCGTTGTACGGGCAGCCGATCTCGCAAAAGCCGCTCTGCTGGCAGCCGACGCGGTTGTGACGGAGCGGTCCGCCTTTCCAGCCGAGCGCAGTGACGCCGCGCTCGAGCGCGCGGTTGTTCGCGTTGCGCCACTCGGCCGGCACCTCGCTGACGGACAGGTCCTGCTCCACGCTCTCGAACACCGGGCGCAGCTCCGGCTCGGAGCAGCCGGAGACGTGGTAGCGCTTCTGCCACTGCTCGAGGATCGGCGTGGGCGTGCGCTTGCACAGGTTGATGTTGTGCACCGTGGAGCCGCCCACGCAGCGGCCGCCGATGACGCGGATCGCCAGATCCTGCGTCGAGCGCGCGCCGCGCTCCTGGTACAGACGCGGCATCATCTCGTCTTCGCGCTGGGTCATCTGCTGCTGGCGAACGTGGGATCCCGCCTCCAGGGCGATCACCTTCACGCCGCGACGCGACAGCTCGCGCGCCGCCATGCCGCCACCCGCGCCCGTGCCGATCACCACGACGTCGGCGCGGAGCTTCTGATCACCGGGCAGCTCGCTCCCGCTCTCGATCTCGCCCATCGTCAGCCTCCGCCCCAGTCGACGACTGGGCCGGCGTAGCCGAGCTGCTTCCAGCTCTCCGGACGCCGGAAGTACGCCATCATCGCCATCGCCTTCAGCGCCTGGAAGCCCGCGCGGAGCAGGTCCACGCTGCTCTGCTCGACAGCCTGGAGCACGCGGTCCTGCGCCGCGGGTGGCAGCTTCGTGAAGCGGTGCACGTGACCGGACGCGAGCGGGGCGATGTGCTCCACGTACGCGATGAAGCGCCCGACGTCCCGGCGATCGCTCGCCGCCAGCCCGCGCATGTACTGGTCGGTGTAGAGGCCGATGCCGATCGGATCCGGATCGAGCACACGCCGGCCAAACGCCTCGACCACGACGAACTGCCAGGGCTCGAGCGCGTCGAGCTTGCGCGCTACGTCCGGCGCGATGACGTAACCCGACGTGCGCACGAGGCCGATCCCGGTGCCCGCGGCCACGGTGCCGGCGGTGAACCAGCCGAGAAAACGCCGTCGCCCGACGCGATCCACGCTCACGTCCCCGTCATGCCCGCGAGATCGGCGATCACGCCCTCGAGCCCGGCGACGGTGCGCGCCATGCGCTCGAAGTCGAGCTTGTCCGGCGTGTCACCTGGCTTGTGATAGTCGGGGTTCCGGTACGGTGCGGTGTCCGTCACCATCAGCGCCGGCCAGCCCATCTGCCAGAACGCCCAGTGGTCGGAGTCCCCGACGCCTGGCGTGCTCTCGTCCAGGGAAGCGCCCTGGGCGGGCAGCGTCGCGTGCGCGAGGAAGGTCGCCAGCGCGCGCCCGACCAGCTTCTCGTCGGATTTGCGCGACACGAACGCCACGAAATCGCCGGTCGTCGGGTACCGACCTTCGAGTCCTTCGGGAAGATGCTGGCTACCAGCGGCGTCCGAGAAGTAGCCGATGGACTCGATGCTGATCATCGCGACCACCTTGTCGCCGCGCGCCGCCGCGCCTTTCGCATAGCGCAGGCTGCCCATGTCCTTGGTCTTGAAGAACGGCGCCTCCTCGTTCGGAAACAGCACGAAGTGTAGATTGCGCGCGGGACGCGCGTCGCGCATCGCGCGGGCGAGCGCGATCACTGCCGCCGCGCCGCTCGCGTTGTCGTCCGCGCCGGGACTGCCGGACGCCGTGTCGTAGTGCGCGCCTACGATCACCGTCTCGTCACCGCGCGCGCCACCGGGCAGCGTGACCTCGATGTTCTGCGCGACAATCTCGCCGACCTCGTATCCCTCGCGGTCCACCTTGTAGCCGGCGTCCTCGAGCGCGTTCGCGAGCATGTCCGCCGCCGACGCAAGCTCCCACTTCTTGTCCGCGTTGCGCTCGCCGATCTTCGTCGCGAGCTCCGTGACCGTGCTCTTCAGCTCGACGGAGAGCGCGCGCTCGTGCACGCGTGAGCGGCGGCAGGCCGCGCCGCGCCGCCGCGCTGGGCGGTGCGGGCTTGTCCGGCGGCGCGGCCGCGGGCTTCGATGCCGGCGCCGCCGCGCACGCCGCGAGCAGGACGGACGACACGAGCCAGTTCAAGGGACGAGCCACGCTAGCCACGCAAGACGTCGTTTACCACGAACCGGCGGGCGCCGCGGACCGGGCGATTCCGCGCCGAACCGACCCCTTGAGTCTGCCTCGGGTGTGCGGGTAGATTGCGGATCTATTGGCCGATCTGAAAGCGCGGGCCCTGGTGGGCGTGATCATGGGCTCCCGCAGCGACTGGGAGACGCTCGAGCACGCCGTCAAGACGCTCGACGAGCTGGGCATCCCGAGCGAGGTGCGCGTGGTGTCGGCGCACCGCACGCCGGACCTCTTGTTCGAGTACGCCGGCACCGCTGCGGCCCGCGGGCTCGAGCTGATCATCGCCGGCGCCGGCGGCGCGGCACACCTGCCCGGCATGGTCGCGGCGAAGACGGTGTTGCCGGTGCTGGGCGTGCCGGTGCAGAGCAAGGCGCTCAGCGGTCTGGATTCGCTGCTCTCGATCGTGCAGATGCCCGCCGGGATCCCGGTGGGGACGCTCGCGATCGGGCGCGCCGGCGCGATCAACGCCGCGCTGCTCGCGGCGGCCATGCTCGGCAACCAGCATCCCGAATTCCGCGCCGCCGTCGAACGCTACCGCGCCGCCCAGACCCAGGGCGTGCTCGATCACCCGGACCCGCGCAAGTCGTGAGGGTCGGCATCCTCGGCGGTGGCCAGCTCGGCCGCATGCTCGCGCTCGCGGGCTACCCGCTCGGGCTCGAGTTCTCAATCCTCGATCCCGTGGCGGACGCGCCTGCCGGGCAGGTCGCGCCACACGTCGCCGCCGGTTACGACGACGAGGCGGCGCTCGCGCGCCTCGCGGCGTGCGACGTCGTCACGTACGAGTTCGAGAGCGTGCCGGAGCAGGCGGCGCGCTTCATCGCACGCACCACACCGGTGTACCCCGCACCGGACGCGCTGGCCGTCGCCCAGGACCGTCTCGAGGAGAAGACGCGCTTCCGCGAGCTGGGCATCCCCACCACGCCGTTCGCGCGCGTCGACAGCCAGGACGAGCTGCGCGCCGCGGTGGAGCGCATCGGCCTGCCCGCCGTGCTCAAGACGCGACGTCACGGCTACGACGGCAAGGGCCAGGTGGTGATCTACCGCGACGCGGACATCGCGAGCGCGTGGCACGAGCTCGGCCGCGTGCCGCTGATCCTTGAAGGCTTCGTGCACTTCGAGCGCGAGCTCAGTCTGCTGTCGGTGCGCGGCACCGGCGGCGAGACGGCGTTCTACCCGCTGGTACAGAACGAGCACGCGCAGGGGATCCTGCGACTTTCGCGCGCGCCCGCGCCCGCGCTCGATCCGGCGCTGCAAGCGACGGCGGAGGGCTACGGGCAGCGCTTGCTCGACAAGCTCGGCTACGTCGGCGTGCTCGCGCTCGAGCTGTTCCAGCACGAGGGCCGTCTGCTGGCGAACGAGATGGCCCCGCGCGTCCACAACTCCGGGCATCTGACGATCGAAGGCGCGCTGACCAGCCAGTTCGAGAATCACCTGCGGGCGATCGCCGGTCTGCCCCTCGGCAGCACGGCGCTCCGCGGCCCCGCGGCGATGCTCAATTTCATCGGCTCGCTGCCAGACCCGGCGGCGGTGCTCGCGGTACCCGACGCGCACCTTCACCTGTACGGCAAGGCGCCGCGGCCCGGCCGCAAGGTCGGCCACGCGACCGTGCTCGCCCCCGACGAGGCGACGCGGGAAGCGCGTATAGCCAGCCTGGAAAAGGCGGCGGCCGACGCCGATCAGGGCCGCTGATTGGCATTATCCAGCGCCTGTGCTCTATCCTCCGCTTCGAGAGACCCACGGAGGAAATCATGCGGCAAATCGCTCGCTGCACTTCTCGGCTCCGGCCTGTTCTTGATCTCCGGCGCGGCCGCCGCGCAGCAGTACGGCTACTCCGGCTCGTACAGCCCGGGCATGCCGCCCCCGTCGTCGTCGGGCATCGACAACATCGGCGTCGGCGGACAGCTGGTGCTGGGCGTGGAGCGCATCACGGGCGTGTTCTTCCAGACGGAGAAGGCCAGCGTGGACGTGGGCGGCACGACCCAGGATGCCTCCCAGAAGCACACGACGTTCGGATTGCTCGGCATGCAGGGCGTCACGCCCAGCACTGTCCCCCGCGTCGCTGCCGACTACTTCATCGTCGACAGCGTCAGCCTGGGCGGCTCGATCATGTACTGGAGCGACGCGCCCAGCACGGACATCGGCGGCACCACCACGGACGGCGACGCGACCAAGGCGTTCATGTTCAATCCGCGCGTGGGCTACGCCTACGTCATCGACAAGACCTTCTCGATCTGGCCGCGCGCCGGCCTCATGTATTCGCACTCGAGCACGGGCGATAACTCGAGCTCGCGGATCGACCTCACGCTCGACGCCATGCTCGGTATCTCGCCAGTCAAGCACGTGGTGTTCCTGATGGGGCCGCTGCTCGACCTCGGCGTGGGCGGCAGCGAGGACCAGACGGATCCCGTTACCAGCACGACCCAGAGCACCGACGTCAAGCTCACGACCTTCGGACTGACCGCGGGCCTGGGCGTGTACCTGCCCTGAAGGGTTTGCCGGTCCGGCGCGGAATCCCCTACCGCGTCGCGTCGTAGAGCCCGCGCAGCGTCGGGTGGCTCGCGCGCTTGTCGCCGCGTGCGATCTGCCAGACCAGATCGCGCGCGGCGCTGTTGATCGGAACCGCGATGCCGTGCCGCGCCGCGCGGTCGATCACCTCGCCGTTGAGGAAGTCGACGGCGGGCTCGCGACCGCGCTCGATGGCGGCGAGCATGCTCAATCGCAGGCGCCGGTAGCGGGCGCCGACGGCGAGCAGCAGGCTGTGCTTCGCCACCAGGCCGGGCGAGCCGCTCGCGGTGCGCTCGGCCTCGGTGAGCGCGAGCCAATGGAGATCGAGCGTGCCGCTCACCTTCTCGAGCTTGACGTTCTCGGCGCGCGCCACGGCGACCACTTCGCTCATGATCTCGAGCGCGAGCCGCCGGACGTGGCGCGCGCGCATGAGCGTCCCCAGCCGGTCGCCGCCGATGGTGCCGAGCGTGGAGATCGCGCAGTTGATCGCGAGCTTGCTCCAGCGCGCGCCGCGCAGGTTGTCCGTCAGCGTGACGGGACCGACCGCCTCCATCCGGCGCGACAAGCTCTCCACGGCCTCGTCCGGGACGCCGTCGAGACGCCCCAGGGCGAACCCGCCCGCGGACGTCCGGTCCACGACGCCCGGCTCGATCATGGACGCGCCCCACGCCACCACCGCGCCAATCACGCGCTCGGCGCCGCAGATGCGCGCGACGCGTTCCTCGCACAAGCCGTTCTGGAAGCAGACCATGCGTCCCCCGGGCGCCAGCCAGTCGAGAGCGCTGCGCGCCGCGTCTTCCACGTGCGGCGGCTGCGTCGAGAGCAGGACGAAGTCGAACGGCGCGACGGAAGCGTCGAGGCGCTCGAGCACCGCCTCGGGCTTCGCCGGAGGCGGCGCTTGATCGCCGGCGACGCGGATGCCGTGCTCGCGCACGGCAGCGGCGATGCCCGGGTTGGTCGTGAGCACACTGACGGAGCCGCCGAGGAATCGACCAGATGAGCGGCGATGACGCTGCCGATGGCGCCACAACCGACGACGAGGATGCGGGGGGAGTCGGTCACGTCGTCCAACTTACCGCGGATGCTCGAAATACTTTGCCAATCCCGTGCGCCTTGTGTACGAGGGGCTCGCACATCGGCGCACACCGCGTCAGTGGGGGCAACAAACCCCAGGATGAGGGTTGCCATGCGACGGATCAAGAAGCTGCTCGAGCGCCTGCGTCTGCCTCTGCCCGCGCTCGCCTGAGTTCCTGCTTGCCGCGCCTCCCGGCGCGGCCTTGTCACGCTT
>CAVZIE010000034.1:0-47706 GCA_963775185.1 uncultured delta proteobacterium
GCCAGCGCGGCGCCGTCAAGGCGGAACACGGTCCACTCGTCCAGTGGAACCGCGCCGATGAAACGATAGAAGTCGATGGCGGGCCGGTTCCAGTCGAGCACCGCCCACTCCATGCGCGCGCAGTCGCGTTCGACGGCGATGCGCGCGAGCTCGCCGAGCAGCGCTTGGCCGACGCCGCGCCGCCGGTGCGTGTCGAGCACGAACAGATCCTCGAGGTACAGGCCGCGCTTGCCTCGCCAGGTCGAGTAGTTGTGGAAGAACAGCGCGAAGCCGGCGGCCGCGCCGTCGAGCTCGGCAATCAGGCGCTCGAACGGCGGGCGATCGCTCTCGAGCTGCGCGCGCAGCGACTCCGGCGTGGCCTCGACCGCGTCGGGCTCGCGCTCGTAGCGCGCGAGCTCGGGATCAGCCGATCGATCAGCGCCGCGTCGCCGGCGACGGCGCGCCGGATCGACAGCGCCATCAGTGGATGACCACGGTCTTGCTGACGGTGACGAACGGGCCCGTGAACGGCGGCACGTGCGCGCGGCGCATGGTCGCCGCGATGCAGCCGCCCGTCGCGGTGCCGGCGAACGGCGGGCCACTGACGTTGGCGCTCGTGACGCGGCCGGAGGGCGCGAAGGTGACCGACACGCGCGCCATGCCGGAAGGGTCGCCCTCCTTGCGACACGCCGATGCTGCGCCGGCGGCGCTGCTCAGCGCGGCGGACGCGGCGCCCGTGTCGAACGGGCCCGCGACCGGCACTTCCTTCTCGGGGGGCGCCGGCTCGGGCGCGGCGGGCGCCGCCGCGGTCTCGGCGGGCTTCGGATCCGGCTCGGTCGGTACGGTCGGCGGCTCTCTCGGTGCTGGCTCGCTCGGCGTGCCCCCGCTGCGCGGCGTCGCCGTCTCGTGCGCGGTCGCGGGTTGCGTCGCGTGGCCCGCGGCGGCGACGGGCGCCGCCGGTTCGTCCGGCGCGCCGGAGGGTTCCGGCGTCGTGTCGGTCGCGGTCGGCGGCGGCCCGCGGGCGCCGGTCGTCCGTCTTCGCGGGCTCGGTCGTCGAGTTGGTGGCGTCCTCTTGCGGCGTCGGCGCGACCGCGGGGGCGCGCACGAAGAACCACCACCCGCCGAACGCCGCCGCCGCTGTCGCGAGCAGGAGCCGAATCGCGGCGCCGCCCTTGCGCTCGCCGGGCCCGGAGGGCGCGGGCTCGGCGCCGCTCGCCGGACGCTCGGGAGCGGGCTTCAGCTTGGCCGACTTGGGCGCATCCACAACGGGCGCCGACACATCGACGGTGGGAGGCTCGAAGTCGATCTTCTCCGGTTGGGGCGCGGCGTCGGTCACCGGCGCCGCGACGACCGGCACGTCGATGTCGATGGTGGGGGGCCCGGAATCGATGGTGGGCGGCCCGGCGGGAGCGCCGAGCGTGCCCGTGCCCAGGCCCAGGATGTCGTCGTCCGCGCGCTCGTTGGTCGAGGCTCTCGGGACGCGCGATGCGGCGAGCGACGTGAGCGCCGGTGTTCCCGACGAGCTCGGCGGCGCGTCGTCGTCGCTGGGTGGCGGCGTCGGCATGGGGCGCCGTACCGCGGGTGGCGGCGTCGGAAGCGAGCGCTTCGCTGTGCGGGCCGCCGCCGGCGGCTTGGGAGACTCCACGCTCGCGCTCTTGGGTCGCGGCAGCGGCGGCTTCGCCGTCGCGCCGGGCGGACGCGGCGTGGTCGCGCGCGGCGCGGGCGGACGCGGAGCGGCCTTTGGCGCGGGCGGCGCCTTCCCCGCCTTGTCCACGAACAGCGTTCCGGGCGACAGCGCGCGGGGCCCCGGCTCCTCGGGTGCTATCGCCGCGAAAGCGTCGCTCTCCAGCGACTCCGGCTCGAGACTGATCGGTGCCGCGCTGATCGGGGCTTCTTCGATCTCGTTGATGTCGTTGCTCGGGAGCGATATCGGCGGCGCCGCGGCGCGCAGCACGCCGGCGAGCTCGGGCACGGCTTCGATCGGGAGCCAATCGCTCATGCCCTCGCGCCACACGATCGTCTCGCGGTCGATCTCCTGGCGCTCGAGCGCCCCGCCGATCTGCTCGGCGGTGAGCTCGCGATCGTCGTCGTCCGAGAAGCTCACGACCCAGAGCTCCTCGACGTGCATGTCGTCGTCGTGCGGCGTCCCGAACGTGAGCGGCACCGTCGGCGTCTCGTCGTGCGTCGGCAGGATCGCCGGCGAGCTGCCCATCCTGCCGGCGCGCTTCGGCGGCGCGTCGGACTTCGAGCGATACGTGCCGGCGACGAGCTGCGCGTCGTCCACCGTGATGTCCCCGCCGCAACGCTTGCAGCGAATGGTCACGATGCGGCCCCTGACCTTGCGCTCGTACAGGTCCGTGGGCAGAGCGAAGCGCGCTCCGCAACTGTCGCAGCCGATCGTGAAAGACATCGCGAGCCGAGCGTACTTCCAGGCGAGACGCAGACAACCTTTCGGTCACTTGCTGCTCATCCGAGCAGTGTCCAGGGGCGCTCGACGGGGCCGGTCGCCGACGACGTAGCCAATCTGTCTACGACGATTGGCGTCGCGGTTCCGACGACAAGGCCCCTCCCACATGAGGAGAGGATCTTGCGCGCCTGCATGCTAGGAGCGCACGGTGACCAATCTCCTGGGTGGGCATGGAGACGGCGGGAGTTCGCTTGGACGCCATTCCGGCGTGATCCTTTATCCGTACGGCGTTCCGGAGCGGGCGGAGCACGCCGAGCTGTGCTCGCGCTTCGTGGTCGCGGCGGGCGGCGATCTGCGTCGAGTCATCGACGGACCGTTTCCGACCCTGGAGCGCTTCATCCAGTTCGCCGCGCGGCTGCCGGCGCTGCGAAAGGCCGCGATCGCCAACCAGCGGCCGATCGTCGTGCTGACGTCCACCACGCCGGTCGCGCTGGTCGTCGTAAACGCGCGGCGCAAGATCGAGACGGCGGTGCCGGGGCTATCGCGAGCGGTGTGGACCGTGTTCGTGGACCCCGCCCAGGATCCGTTCTTCTTCGACACCGTCGCGTCGCTCGGGCGGCTCCAGGGCGCGCGCGACGAGGTCCCGATCTGGCGCGACCCGGACGACCGTCCGTACTTGATCGTGTCGCCGGAGGTGCGGCAGGCCGATCGCGTGCGGACGGCGGTGCGCGTCTTGCTCGACGAAGCCTGAGCGTGTGGCACGTGCCGCCGGCGGCGGGTAGCCTTGCGAAGTCCAGGCCCGTGATCGACACGTCCAGCATCCATACCTGCCTCGACGTGACGGAGGAGCAAATCCGGCAAGCGCTCGCTCCGGCGCGTTCGTTCGACGACGAGACGCCGCGCGCGCGCATCTTCGCGCTGTTGGAGCATCTCGCGCGCATCGCGCGTCCGTCCACCGGAGCGCCGAAGATCCTGGTGGTGGCCGCGCACATCGGCACGTGCGCCTGGCTCGACGGAGAGCTGGTGGTGCGCCTGCGCCGCGACGCGCCGCGCACCACGCGTCTCGAGCTGCTGGTCGACGACGGCCTCAACGCCGAGCGCGTCCTCGGTCCGCTGGCGATCGAAGCTCCGATCGAGGAGTTCCAGAACGCGGTGCGCGCGCGCCCGGACATGGTCCAGCCGCTGATGGCACAGGGGAAGCGCGACGACGATCGCCTGGTGTTGCGCACGACGTCGTTGCTCCGGCGCACCACGGCGCCGCCGTTGTTCTCGGCCATCGCCGACGACCTGATCACCGGTCTCGGCTCGCGGCCCTTCGGCGTGCCGCGCATGCCGACCGGTATCGCTGCGGCGGTCGAGCCCGCGCCCGCACCCGAGCCGCCCGGGCCGCCGCCGCGGCACGTCGCGGTGCCGCTTCCTCCGCACCTGGCGCAGGCGCTGGAGAAACTCAAGAAGCGCTAGGCGAGCCGGGGCGAACGACGATCGCCGCCAGGTGACGGCCGCTCTGCTTGCCGTCGCGCCGGAACGAGAAGTAGCGCTCGCGATCGCCGACGGTGCAGCCGCCCACGTCGTCGATATCCTCGTCGGCGAGGCCGAGCGCGCGGAGCTGGGCGCGCAGGATACGGCGCAGATCGACGTGCGGCTTCGCGTGCGAGCGATCGATCACGTCCCGATCCGGCGACGCGTCGCGGAGCTGCGCCGCGACGTCCTCGGACACCTCGAACGCATCGACGGAGATGTGCGGCCCGATGGCGGCGATCAGATCGCCCCGGTCCGCGATCAGGCCGCGCAAGGTCCGCACCGTCTCCGCCGCGACGCCGGCCGCGACGCCCCGCCAACCCGCATGGGCCGCGGCCACGGCGCCGCTCGCGCGGTCCGCGATCAGCAGCGGGACGCAGTCCGCGATGCGGACACCGCATGCGACGCCGGCCGCGGTGCTCGCCACCGCGTCGCCTTCCCGATGCAGCACCGCGTCGCGATTTTCGCTGCCGTCGACCACGACGACGTCGCGTCCGTGGACCTGCGACAGGAAATAGAGCCGGCTCGGCTCGACACCGAGCTCCGTCGCGGCGCGCCGCAGGTTCTCGCTCACGTTGTCCGCGCTGTCGCCCACCGCGACCGAGAAACTGAGCGATTCGTAGGGGCCCGCCGACGCGCCGCCCCGGCGTGTGAAGAAGGCGTGGCGGAAGCCGGCCGCTCGAAGCAGGGGGCTCTCCTCGAAACTATCGGGGGTCATGGGCGGAAAGCGTCGAAATAGCCGTCCCGGAGCGGGGCTGGCTCTCGTAGCCGCAGAGGAGTTTTGCTATCAGTCGTTCGATGCGTCCGAAGGATCCCTTTATCGGTCGGGAGATTCTCGATGGCCAGTTCCAGGTCATCCAGAAGATCGGGACCGGTGGCATGGGGTCCGTCTACAAGGCGTCCCAGCCGGCGATGAACCGGATGGTGGCGATCAAGATCCTCCACCCCAAGCTCGCCAATCGCAAGGATCTGACGTCGCGCTTCCGCCGCGAGGCGCGCGCCATGAGCCAGCTCTCCCATCCGAACACCGTGAAAGTGTTCATGTACGGCGAGCTGGAGGACGACGGCTCCCTGTACATCGTGATGGAGATGCTCGAGGGGCGGAACTTGAACCAGACGGTGCGCAAGGAGGGCCCGATGCCGGCCGAGCGCGCGATCCCGATCCTGGTCGCCGTGTGCGGTGCGCTCCAGGAAGCGCACGAGATGGGCATCGTGCATCGCGATCTGAAGCCCGAGAACATCTTCCTCTGCAACCAGGGCGGCGTCGTGGATTTCCCCAAGGTCCTCGACTTCGGGCTGGCCAAGGTGACCGAGCGCCAGATGCGTCCCGGATCGCTGATCCTGACGCAGGAAGGCATGGTGTTCGGTACGCCCGAGTTCATGTCGCCCGAGCAGGCGCAGGGCAAGACGCTGGACGCGACCAGCGACATCTATTCGCTGGCGGTGATCCTGTACGAGTGCCTCACCGGCAAGCTGCCCTTCATCGCCAAGACGCCGATGGAGTACATCCAGAAGCACGTCGTCGAGAAGCCGATCATGCTCGACGAGCGCGTGCCGGATCGCACGTTTCCACCCGGCCTCGGCGACGTGCTCGCGAAGGCTCTCGCCAAGAAGCCGGAGCAGCGCTACCAGAGCGCCGCCGAGTTCGCCGACGCGCTGCGGCCGTTCGGCGTCCCGGGGAGCACGAGCTTCGCGGCGCCGCAGAGCAAGCGCGGCTCGCTGCCGGAGGTGAACACCACGCCGCGTCCGCCGCAGATCTCCGAGGGCAGGATCCAGGTCGGTTCCGGCCGGCCCGGGCCGTATCTGCTGGTCGGCGTGGCGGCCGCGTGCCTGGTCGCCGGCGTGCTCCTGGCGATCATGTTCATGCGGGTGCTGGGCAAGTAGCCGGCTTTTGGCGGGCTCCGCGCCGGGGCGCTAGGCTCGCCGGCGGATGAGCGAGATCGACGAGCGGCCGTCGCAGGGGCTGGAGGCTGATGCCGGTCCGGCGCGGAACCCGGACGGTCCGAAGCCGCCCCGGCGTTTCCTCCCGGTGCTGCGGAAGATCGCCAAGTGGACGTCGATCGCGCTCTTGGCGCTGATCGCCGCAGGCTCGGTGACGGTGTTCTTCACCATCCGCCACTACGAGGCGGGGCTGCCCAGCGTGGACCAGCTGCGCAAGGGCTACGACCCGCCGCAGGTCACGCGCGTGCTGGCCGACGACGGCGCGCTGCTGGCGAACCTGTTCACGGAGCGGCGCACCGTGATCCCGATCGCGGAGGTGCCGCCGCGCGTGAAGCTGGCGTTCCTGGCGGCCGAGGACGCCGCCTTCTACGAGCACCAGGGCGTGAGCTACCTCGGGATGCTGCGCGCGATGGTGGCGAACCTGCGCGCCGGTCACACCGTGCAGGGCGGCAGCACCATCACGCAGCAGGTGGTGAAGAACCTGCTGCTCGATCCGGAGCGCACCTACAGCCGCAAGATCCGCGAGACGATCCTGGCGCGTCGCCTGGAGCAGTACCTGACCAAGGACGAGATCCTCGGCCTGTACCTGAATCACATCTACCTGGGCGGCGGGCGCTACGGCATCGAGGAAGCGGCGCGCTATTATTTTGGCAAGCATGCCAAGGAACTGGACGTGCCGGAGGCGGCGCTGCTGGCCGGGCTGGTCGCGTCGCCGGAGCGCTTCAGTCCGCGCACCAGCTTGCCGCGCGCGCTCGAGCGCCGTCGCTACGTGCTCGGTCAGATGCTGGCCAAGGGCTTCGTCACGCGCGAGCTGTACGACCAGTCGATGAAGGCGCCGGTGCGGCTCGCGCCGGAGATCGAGGCGGAGAGCGAGCTCTGCCCCGAGGTCGTCGACTACGTGAAGAAGCTGCTCGTGCGCGTGGCCGGCGAGCGCGCGCGCCACGGCGGCTTCACCGTGACCACGACCATCGATCCGGCGCTGCAGGCCGCGGCGCGCAAGGCCGTGCGCGAGAACCTCGACAACTACGCGAAGCGCCAGAAGCTCGAGCCGCCGTTCACGCTCGACAAGCGCCGGCTGTGGGGCAAGCCGTTCTCCGGCACGCCCAAGGCGAACCACATCTACGTCGCCACGGTGACCGCGCTCGACGACAAGGCCAGCACCATCGACCTGTCGGTGGGCGACACACCGGGCCGCGTGCAGCTCGACAAGGAGGACCGCTACAACGACAAGCGCCTGCCGCCGAGCAAGTTCACCGCCATCGGCGCGTCGCTGCGCGTCGGGCTGCTCGCCACGCCTGACCCCGCGGGCACGCCGGTGCCGCTCCGGCTCGAGCTCGGCCCCGAGTCCGCGCTGGTCGCGATCGACGTGCGCACGCGTCGCGTGCGCGCCTTGATCGGCAGCTACGAGGCCCTGGGCGGCGGGCTCGATCGCGCCATGCAGGCGCGCCGCCAGCCGGGCTCGTCGTTCAAGCCGTTCCTGTACAGCTACGCGTTGCACTCGCGCCGCTTCACGCCGGCCAGCGTGCTCGAGCTCGACAAGGACGCGCACGGCAAGAAGAGCGCGCCGCGCCGGATCAGCGTGCGCCTCGCCCTCGCCAAGAGCGACAACGCCGCTGCCCAGGCGCTGTTCCGCGAGGTGGGCCCGGCGAACGTCGTGCAGTGGGCGCAGACGCTCGGCATCTCGTCGCACCTGGAGCCGGACATCTCGCTCGCTCTCGGCGCCTACGAGCTGACGCCGATCGAGATCGCGAACGCATACACCACCTTCGCCAGCGGCGGCGAGTACGCCGAGCCGATCCTGGTGACGCGCATCACCGGCCCCGACGGCAAGGACATCCCGCTGCCGCCCGAGCCGCCGGCGCGTCGCGTGATGCAGCCGGACGAGGCGTACCTGACCACCAGCCTGCTGCAGAGCGTGGTCGACGAGGGCACCGCGCGCCGCGCGCGCGGCATCGGTTTTCCGATCGCCGGCAAGACCGGCACGACGAACCAGGCCAAGGATGCGTGGTTCGTCGGCTACACGACGGACGTCACGACCGCGGTCTGGGTCGGCTACGACGACGCGAACCCGCTCGGCTGGGGCGAGGAAGGCGCCGTCACCGCGCTGCCCGGCTGGATGGCGTTCATGAAAGCCGCCCACGCCGGCCACCCGCCCGCGGAGTTCCCGCGCCCCGGCAACATCGTCACGGTGCACATCGATCCCGGCTCGGGCCTGCTCGCGTGGCCCGGCGAGGACGGCGGCACCGACGAGCAGTTCCTCGAAGGCACCGCGCCGAGCGAGGCCGCCGCCCCGGACGCCGGCACCGACGCCGCGTCGCCCGACGCCGCAGCCAGCGAGATCGACGAAGAGAACGCCGCCGCCGACGCGTCGCCGCCTTCCATGGGGAAAGAGGATGCCGGTCCGGCGCGGCCGGCGTCCCTGGACGCCGGCGCGGCGCCCGCGCCGCCCGACGAGACACCGCCGTTCTGAAGCGCGCCTGCGGTCGTCCTTCGCCACTCGCCGGCCGACGTCCGCGCGCGGTTCCGCGCCGGACATTGGGAAATCCCCTCATTTGGACTTTCACAGGAAGGGCGGAGGAGCGGAAGGTTTCCAGGGACTTGGGGTATTCAGGCGTGAGCCGTTGCAAGCCACTTTGCAGGGCGATGACGTTGAAGTCGACGAGCAGGCCAACGGGCACACGTGAAGAACGCGAGGTCGGTGATGACCTGAGCCTCATGAATCGGGAGCAGGCGCGGGGCCGCCTTCAACTAGAGGAGGCTGCGATGTCCAACGATAAGGTTTCGGACGCAGATTCCATCAACCCGGGGCCGAGATGGCGGTGCACCTCGATCAGCGCACTGATCACTTCGTCCGTCCCGTCCCAGATCTTCCGCCCTTCCGCCCTTCCCGTGCCGTCCGCATGCCGCGGCATCCCACCCGAATAGGTTGCCGGTTTCCTCCGCCTGAAGATGAGGAGACTGCTGCCGGCAATGCACGAGCAGGATCAGTTGCCGTAGCAGTGGCTGTCGCGGCAGTACTCGCCGGCGGCGCAGTCGGTGTTGACGTTGCACAGCTTGCGCTGGACGCTGGTGACCCACTGGGCGATGTGGTTGCCGCCCTTGATGTCCTGGAACGGGAGCCAGAACGCCGGGAACGACGCGTCCTGGCCGGCGGCGGCCTTGGCGGGATCGAACGCGACCATCCATAGCTGTGTCTTGTCGCCGTCGGCGAGGCGCAGGCCGTAGGCGCGCGAGCTGGAGAAGGTGAGCCACATCACCGTGCCGTCGTAGTAGGCCTGGACGTCGGGCGCCCACTTCGGCCACGACGACCACGAGCCGTGGGTCGCGGTGGACAGTTGGATCGGCGTGCCGCCGTTCTTGCTGACGGCCCAGAGCTGGCCGTCCGGCGGCGGTCCGCCATCGGAGCTCGGGTCGGTGTAGGAGTTGTGGTTGCCGGGCGATCGGTTGAACACGACCCAGCCGTTGTCCGGCGAGAACGCCGGGTAGTAGTTGTTCTGGCCGCCGAACGCGACGAGCGTCTTCGGCGTGTCCCAGCCCGTGCCGTTGTAGTGCAAGAGCTCGAGCGACGCGGAGTCCACGCCCGGGCTCGCGACGAACGCCGGCGTGCTCGGCTTCGCGTACACCATCAGCGAGCCGTCCGCCGACCAGTCCGGCTGGGTGCCGGCGGCGACGTTGGCGTTGGTGATCACGCCGGTGTTCATGTCGCGTTGCTGGATCTTCACGCCGCCGGTCAGGAGCAGCTGGCTGCTGTCCGGCGAGAACGCGAAGAAGTTGGCGGCGCCGCTCACGTTCGCGCCGTTGGCGGTGATGGGCTTGCGCGTCGCGACGTCGAACACCGTGTACGGCGCGGGGCCGGGGATGTCGTGGCCTGCGGCGATCTTGCTGCCGTCGCGCGACAGCTCGTGGCAGCCGACGCAAAACACGCCGCCGGCCATCGCCGCGGTCATGTAGAGCTCCGCGGTCTTGTTCGGGTTGCCGAAGTCGTAGCGCTGGATGATGCCCTTGGTGTTCCAGTAGTAGATGCCGCCGACGATGTTGTTCTTGCTGAACGTCATCGACTGCGTCGCGCTGGTGCCGACCTTGCCCGCGCCGTCCACGCCTTCGAGCGTCCAGGTGACGGGCTGGGTGCCGCGGGCGTACGCCACCAGATCGTCCCAGAACGTCTGGTCCGGCGCGAACACGCAGCCGGCGCCGAGCGCGGTGCAGCCGACGTAGACCTCGAGGTTCTTCGTCGGTGCGTGGAAGGTGAAGCGGAACAGCGTCTGGCCCGCCGCCGGGATGAAGTGGAACTCGATCGAGTTCATGTTCGGCGGCAGCATCACGCCGGTCTGCGGATACACGATGGTCGGCACCGCGCTGGGATCGCTCGGTCCGTTGAACTTGCCCGGCGTGGTGTTGTCCGCGCCCGGGCCGATGATGACGCCGGTGCCGCCGTCGCCGACCAGCGCGTCCTCGTTCACGTCGCTGCCCGCGTCGGTGCTGCCGCCGCTGCCCGACAATCCGCCCGCGCCGCTGCCCGACGATCCGCCCGCGCCGCTGCCCGACGATCCGCCGGTGCCCGCGCCGGCGCTGCCGCCGGAGCCGCCGGCGCTGTTGCCGGCCGCGCCGCTCGAGCCGTTGCCCGCCGCACCGCCGGCGCCGCCGCCGTTGCCCGCCGCGCCGCCGGTGGACGATGCGTCCGCGCCGCCGCCGCCGCCGCTGCCGCCAGTGCCGGGCTTGGTGTTGTTTCCCGTGGCCGAGCACGCCGCGGCGACGGCCGTGCCCAGCGCGAGTGCAAGCAAGACGTCGAGTTTCTTCACGGCGAGAGCATGGTTTTTCGCGCGCGCCCGGTCAACGACAACCGGAAATGGCGCGCCGCGTTGTTGTACGCTTCACCCGCAATGGCTGCGAAGAAGAAGGCCGCGAAGAAGACCACGAAGAAGCCCGGGACGCGCCAGCGTCGCGGTGTGACGCTGACGCCGACCGGGCTTGGCGCGCGCGATCTCGCCGTGGCGGAGCCGCCGGCGGACGTCGCCGCGCTCGCCGCGCAGGTGGACGCGGACGGCGGACAGGTGATCGGCACGTACCGCGAGCCGCTGGGCGGCCATTTCCTGTTGCTCGCGTCGCTGCCGATCGAACGCGTGGCGCCCACGCCGTTCCAGCGCGACGTCTCCGATGCACATGTGCGCAAGCTCACGCTCGCCATGGACAAGACGCGGCGCTTCCTCGATCCGGTGATCGCCGTGCGCGAGAGCGACGGCCGCTACCTGACGCCGAACGGCAACCACCGCTTGACCGCGCTCAAGGAGCTGGGCGCCAAGGCGATCGTCGCGTTGCTCGTCCCCGAGCGTCGCGTCGCCTACCAGATCCTCGCGCTCAACATCGAGAAGGCGCACAACCTCCGCGAGCGCGCGCTGGAAGTGGTGCGCATGTACCGCGACCTCGCGGGCTACTCGCGGGATTCCGAGCCGACCTACCAGCTGGAGATGGAGGAGCCGGCGCTGATCACCCTCGGCTTCGCGTACCAGAAGCGACCGCGCCTGTCGGGGGGCGCGTACAACCCGGCGCTGCGCAAGGTAGACAGCTGGGTCGACGAGCCGCTGCCCGACGCGCTGGTCGAGCGCGAGCGGCGCGCCGATCTCGTGCTCGCCCTCGACGACGCCGTCGCCGCGGCGGTCGCCCGCTTGAAGGAGCGCGGCCTCACCAGCCCGTACCTGAAGACGTTCGTGGTGGCGCGGGTAAACCCGCTGCGCTTCATCAAGGGCGCCCTCCCGAGCCTGGACGAGCTGATGGCGACCATGACCCAGCGCGCCGCGCGGCTGAACGTCGACCGCATCCGGCCCGAGGATCTGGCCCGCTCCGGCGGCGCGCCGGAAGAGGAGTAGCGCCGGACAAAACGCCGGGAATACCTCGGCGCTTGCCTGGTTTTCCCCCGGGGCGGAGTTCGAGTACACCGTCGGCCGAGGAACATGCGAACGACTGGAATCACCCTGGGGATCGTGGCCGCGGCTCTGCTGCTCGCCGGCTGCGAGGACAAGCCGAAGATGGTCAACGCCGACGACGTCGCGGACGCCGGCAAGAAGGCCGTCGATCCCGCGCTCGCCAAGGCCGTGGCCGCGGCGTCGGCCACCGCTCCGGGATCCGTGGCGGCGCCGAGCGGCTCCGGCGAGCCGCCGGAAAACGGCGTGTTCGCCCCGGGCGAAGCCGACAAAGCCATGCCCAAGGGCGCGCCCCCCAAGCTGGTGATGGGCGGCAACGGCGCCGCGCCGCGCCTGACGATCGCGTCGATGCAGCCGGCGTCCGGCTTCAAGCGCACCGGGGAGATGGAGTTCTCGCTGCGTACCGGCGGAGGAGGTCTGCCCCCGCTGTCCGTCTCGCTGAAGCTCGAGGCCAAGAAGCCGAAGGGCGCGGCCAAGGACGCGGGGCCCGCGCCGGTGGACATGCTCGCGTCGATCGCCGGTGCCAAGGTCGCGAACGCCACGTCCGACATCCCGAAAGACTTCCAGGACCAGATCGCGAAGCTCAAGGGCAGCCACATCACCTACGCCATCGCGCCGGACGGCGCCGGCAGCGACTTCCGCGTGGAGGTGCCGAAGGGCGCGGATCCCGCGCTCGAGAACATCGTAAGCTCGCTGGCCGAGGCGATGGCGTCGCTCACCGTGCCGTTCCCGGACAAGCCCGTCGGCGCCGGCGCGTTCTGGATGGTGACGACGCGCGAGAGCCTCGCCGGCATCGACGTCGTGGCCTACCGCCTGGTCAAGGTGGAGAGCATCGCTGGCGACACGCTCACGCTCAGCGTCGGCACGAAGCGCTACGCCACGAGCGACAAGATCGATGTGCCCGGTCTGCCCGCGGACATGAAAGACGTGAGCCTCGCCCAGTTCGACGCGAGCTCCGACGGCACGCTACAGGTCCAGAAGGACACGCCGTTCCCGATCTCCGCCAGCCTGACCCAGACGCTGGTCGCGCCGCTCACCTCGCCCAAGATGCAGGGCAAGCCCGTGGCGGGGCTGCGCGCCCAGACAAAGCTCGACTTCAAGCTCGACGACGCGAAGAAGAAGTAGGCGCCTGGTCAGAAGCCGAGCTTTTCCTTGCGCTCTTCGGCGCCGGGTAGGGCGTCGCCCTTCTGGTTGATCACCGGCAGGCCGGGGGCCTTGTCGGCGTTCACCTGCGTCCAGCTCGTCTGGTCCTCGGGGAGCTGCGCCTCGTCGTAGATCGCCTCCACCGGGCACTCGGGAACGCATGCGCCGCAGTCGATGCACTCGTCGGGATCGATGTAGAGCATCTCGTCGTCGCCGTGGAAGCAATCCACCGGGCAGACGGCGACGCAGTCCGTGAAGCGGCAGCCCTTGCAGTTCTCGGTGACGACGAAGGTCATGTCTACTCCTGGCAGTGGGCCCGAACCGGGCCGTCGGGGCCCGTGATAGCGCCCCTCGCCGTGCGGATCAATGTCCTGGGTGACGGATATGGCGGGATCACCCCTCCTCGAAGGGACTCACGTCGCCGGCTCCCTCGCGGACGACCTTGGGCGACGGGCCCGTCAGGTCCACGATGCTGGTCGGAATCACGCCGCCCGGGCCCGCGTCCAGCACCAGGCCCAGGCCGCGGAACGTCATGTCGATCTCGCGGGGGTCCGGGTCCGGCTGCTCCCCGTGGCGGGCCGCGGTGGTGGAGATGATGGGCCGCCCGAGCTCCTTCACGAGTGCCAGTGCCACCGGGTGGTTCGGGATGCGCACGCCGACGGTCTTGCGCGGTGATTGGACGATCTTCGGCACCTCGCGCGTGGCGTCGAGGATGAAGCAGTACGGCCCCGGCAGGTACTGCTTGAGGATGTGGAAGATCCAGTCGTGCATCACCGCGTAGCGCGAGACGTCCGCGATGTCGTGGCACACGAAGGCCAGCTTCTGGCCGCGATCCAGCCCCTTGATCTGGTAGAGGCGATCGACGGCCTTCTTGTTGAAGAGATCGCAGCCGAGGCCGTAGACGGTGTCCGTCGGGTAGGCGATGCACTCGCCGGCCTCCAGCGCCTCCACCGCGCGGCGGATCTTCCTGGGCTCGGGCGTATCCGGATTTATCTCCAACAACATCTTCAGCCTGTCGTGCTCTCAGTCGAGAAGCTCTAGCATACGAACCGAGCGTCGCTTCACGCGCAGCGCAAAACGCGTCCCTTGCGCCGCGAAGCGCTCGCCGTCGAGGGCGTCGATGGCGGAGCGCGCGCCCGCACACGTCACGCGAGCGTCGACGTCCTGTTCCGTGGGGTTCAACACGAACAGCACGGCGGCGGCGCCCCGCGCGTCGTGGTGAAGCGTGACCGAGATGCTCGCCGGCTCGGCGGGCAGCGACGTCAGCCCGAGCAACTGCGCGGCGCGATCGACGGCGCGCTCCACGTGGTCGCGACCGCCGTCGAGCAGCACGGGGACGCCGCCGGCCTGCTCCGGCAGTGCCGGTGGCGCGTCGAGCGGCAACATCGTGGCGTCGCGCGTCGGCGCGCGCGGGCCCAGGCTGACGGCACGACCGCGCTCGATGCCGCGCATCACGCTGCGGGTGATCTCCGGCTCCAGCGCGCCGGTGCAGGGCACGACCACCCACGACGCCGCGTCGATGGCGGCGTCGATCAAATCGCCACCGATGAAGGCGTAGGGGATGCGGCGGCGCTCGAGCGCGTCCTCGAGCTGGCGCACGAGCTGCTCTGCCTCGATGATCACCGGGCCGCCCAGGCCCAGATCGTCCTCGTAGCAGCCCTCGCGCGCTCCGCCGCCGGCGACCTGGACCAGCGCGGCGCTGAGCGGCCCGAACGCGTGCAGCACGCGCGCCAGCCGGCGCATGCTCCGCGGGATCGCGATGCGCACTTCCGCGCGGCGTTCGAGCTCGGCGAAATGCGTGCGTTCCAGCGCCGCCAGCAGCCGCTCCCAGAACGTCGCGGACGGCCGCCGGCGGCCGTGGGGATCGATGGGCGCGCCGATCCAGCGATCGCGCTCCACGGCCATGTATGCGTTGAAGCCGCGCAAGCCGTAGGCCAGCGCGGCGAGCACCGTGAACGCGTTGTCGTCCTGACCGAGCGGCGGGTAGAACGGCGGGAAGCCCGCGCCGAGCTCGCACGCGAAGGGCGGCGTGCCGCTGGCGGCGCAGCGCGTAGCAAGCTCGCTGGTGCGGCGCGCGATCTCCGAGCGCTGGGGCGCGGAGGCGGCGTGGTAGTAGTCGAGCCCGAGCAGATCCACGACGCCGGCGATGCGCGCCGGATCGAGCGGCGTGGCACCTTCGCTGATCGGCAGGTTGTGCGACGTGGGCAGGCCGTCGAGGCCGCTCCGCCGGAGCGCGCCCTGCATGCGCTGGAACGCGTCGGCCAGCAGCTCCTCCTGGAAATCCGCCCAATCGAGGTGCGGCGCGAGCTCGCTGGCCACGCTCGCCGACAAGCGACGCGGCGGCTCGATCTGCGCGAAGGTGAGCGCGGGATCGCCGTACACGCGCCGCAGCTCGTCCACGCGCGCGTACTTGTTCTGCAGGAAGTGGCGATAGCGCGCGATCGCGTCGGGGTGATAGTCCTGGTCGTACACGCCGTCGCGAAAATACATCGCGCCTTCGTTGTCGACCTGGAGCAGCACGATCGGCCCGTCGGGATAGCGGAACGGCGATAGCGCGGCTCCGATCGCGGAAAACCACTGCTCGACTTCCGTGTGGAACGCCTCGCTGGCGTAGCTCGGCACCGGAAACGCCAGCGGCGGTACCGGCAGCACCACCGGCTTCCTGCCCGCGGACAGCGCCTGGCACGCGCTGTCCCACACCACGCGCTCCGGTAGCCCGAACCAGGTGAGCTCGGCGTTGATGTGCGGACCGGGACGCACGATGGCATACAGCTCGAGCTCGCCGATCAGCCTGAGGAAGCGCGTGACGTCCAGCCGCGGATCGCCCTGTCCCAGGTCGAACTCGCCCGGCGCCGTCTCGTGGACGCCCCACGGCACGTACACGTCCACCAGCCGGAACCCGAGCGCCTTCACTGCCTCGAGCGCGGGACGCCACGCCGCGGTCGGCAGGCGCCAGTAGTGCACGGCGCCGGCGAGCAGCGGCACCACCGTGTCGGCGTCGAGCGCGACGCCGCTCGATACCAGGCGCACGCGCGCCCGATCATTTGCATTCATCTCGCGCATCTACCGGCGGCGCAACGTATGCGCCGGCCCCGCGGCGTGCAAGGGGACTCGCAGGCGCGTTAAGGTCGATCCATGGCTGTCTTCGAGTTTTCCCCGCTCGCCGCGCTGGTTCCCGAGCGACTGGAGCGGCTGATCGTCGTGTTCACCGGATACCACTGGAGCGACCTCGGCTGGTCGATCGCGGTGCTCGCCGTGGCGACCGTGATCGGGCGCATCGTCGTCGGTCTGGGCATCCGCGCCCTCGGTCGTTGGTCGAAGCGTACCGAGACCGTCATCGACGACGCCATCTCGCGTCACATGCACCGCCCGCTCCGCTGGATCGGACCGCTCGTCGCCGTCGACCTGGCGCTGCCGTTGGTCGCGCTACCGGCGGGTCCGATGGACGTCGTGCAGCACGTGCTCTTGGTGCTGGTGATCATCGGCGTGGGCTGGCTGTGCGTGAAGGCCGTGCGCGTCGCCGAGGACGTGGTGACGGCGCGCTTCAACGTCGCCGCCGCCGACAACCTCCACGCGCGCGAGGTGTTCACGCAGATGCGCGGCTTCCGCAACGTGGGCAGCTTCGTCGTCATCGTCGTGACGCTCGCGTTCGTGCTCATGACCTTCGAGCAGGTGCGCCAGCTCGGCACCGGGCTGCTCGCTTCAGCCGGCGTTGCGGGCATCGTGCTCGGCTTCGCCGCGCAGAAATCCATCGCCACGCTGCTGGCCGGCATCCAGATCGCCATCACCCAGCCGATCCGCGTCGACGACGTGGTCATCGTCGAGGGCGAGTGGGGCAAGATCGAGGAAATCACGCTCACCTACGTGGTGGTCAAGATCTGGGATCTGCGGCGTCTCATCGTGCCCATCGGCTATTTCATCGACAAGCCGTTCCAGAACTGGACGCGCACCGAGGCCAAGCTCCTCGGCACGGTCGAGCTTCGCCTCGACTACTCTGTGCCCATCGACGAGGTCCGCAGCGAGCTCAAGCGCATCCTCGACGCGTCCGAGCACTGGGACGGCGAGACCTGGGGCCTGCAAGTGACGGACGCCGACGACCGCACGATCCTGCTCCGCCCACTCATGAGCGCGAAGGACGCCGGCGAGCAGTGGAACCTCCGCTGCGAGGTGCGCGAGAAGCTCATCACCTACGTGCGCGAGAACTTTCCCGGCGCGCTCCCGCGCCTGCGTGGAGAGCTGACCCAGCGCACGGGGTAGCGGACTTCCGGTTTGCCGGTCCGGCGCGCGGTCAGCAGCAGACGCCGCCGCCGCATGCGAGCGGCGTGCCCGACGACGGGAACGTGACCGGTGCCGAGCAGCCGTTGGCGTTGCACGCCTTGACGGTCACGCTCGCCGCACCGTTGGCGCAGCTGCTGTCGTTGCACATGCCGAGCGTGTTGCAGAGGTCCACGGTCGTGACGTTGCCGACGTCTTTCTGTTTCGGCAGCCCGAAGCACTGGTAGGTGACGACATAGGAGTCCGCACCCGACACCGCGTCCCAGGTCAGCGGCCACGCGCTGCCGTCGCAGGCGCCGGCGCAGCTGCCGCAGCCCTGGGCGTTGGTCGGTGCGCCCGGGCAGCCGCTGGTGCACGTGCCGCCGCCGGTCCCGCCGCTTCCGCCAGTCCCGCCAGTTCCGCCGCTTCCGCCGCCGACGCACTGGCTGCCTTGCTTGGTGTAGCCCAGGTTGCAGTTGAACGTGCAGTCGCCTCCTGCGGTGCACGTCGCCGACGCGTTCGCCGGCGCGGTGCACGCGGTGCAGTCGGTGCTCTTCGAGCAGCCGGTGTCCGGCGTGTTGCCGACGCACGCGCCGCTGCACACGTGGCCGGGCGCCGCGCAGCCGCCGCTGCCGCCGCTGCCGCCGCTTCCTGCAGAGCCAGCGGTTCCGCCGCTGCCGCCCGCGCCGCCGCTGCCGCCCACACCGCTGCTGCCGCCCACGCCGCTGCTGCCCGATGCGCCGCCAGTGCCCGCGGTTCCCGAAGCGCCCGCGGCTCCCGACGTACCCGCACCGCCGTCCGCCTGGGACGGATCGACGCAGATTTCCGAGAGGCACACCAAGGGCGCGTCGCACGTGCCGTTGCGGTAACAAGCGTGGCGCACCTCGCCCGTGTGGTCGTAGTCGTTGCTGTTCGCGCAGGCGCCGGCCACGATCAGCGCCGTAACGCCAGCTGCCAACGCGCGGACGATCACGCCGGAGGTCAAGCGAAGAGCGGACACGAAACCCGATGGTAGCGCCCTTCGCCGGACCGCGGAAGGCGCGAGCCCACCGGCGCCAGGGGCCAGGGACGGGGACGATTCCTTTTCTTTGCGACCGGCGCGGGCGCGTGCGACGCTCTCAAATGGGAGCTTCTTGATGTCGTATTTCTTCTTCTCCGGGGCTGGATGGACGAGCGTGCGCCGTGTCGCGGCGCCGGGGCTGGTGATCGCGGCGCTGTTCGCGACCGCGTGCTCGTCCGGGAGCTCGGACAACGGCTCCGGTGGCGCGTCCGGCAGCAGCGGCAGCAGCGGGGCCGCGGGCGGCGGCGCGTCGGGCAGCGCCGGTAGCGGCGCGACCGGGGGCGCGTCGGGCAGCGGCGGATTCTCCGGCACGGGCGGCACGGCCGGGGTCGACTCCGGTGTCGATGCCGCCGCCGGCAGCGACGCGGGGCCGGACGCGGCGGATGCCGCGCCGGATCAGAGCGAGGCGTCCGCCGGTGCGTCGGGCACGGCGGGCGCGGCGGGCACGGGCGGCGGCGCGGCCGGCTCGGACGCGGGTGGCAGCACCGGCGTGGACTGCGGCGGCTCGCCCTGCACGCGCGCGAACGCGACGCCGAAGTGCGTTGGGTCGAGCTGTCTCATCGGCAGCTGCAACGCGAGCCACGGCGACTGCAACGCCACCGACGCCGACGGCTGCGAGACGAACCTGTCGAACGACCCCGACAACTGCGGTGTGTGCGGCCACCGCTGCGTGACGCAGAACGGGACCGCGTCCTGCGTGAACGGCGCGTGCGCCGTCGCGAAGTGCGACGCCGGCTTCACCGACTGCAACGGCGACGCCAGCGACGGCTGCGAGACCAACACGGCGTTCGATCCGCAAAACTGCAAGACCTGCGGTAACGCGTGCGTGCCGACCCCGGGCGCCCAGGCGCAGTGCACGAACGGCGTGTGCTTCGAGAAGGCGTGCGCGATCGGGTTCATGGACTGCAACAACAACTCGCAGGACGCGTGCGAGACGAACCTGGGCAACGACGCGACCAACTGCGGCTATTGCGGCAACACCTGCAAGATCCCCCACGCCTCCGCCAAGTGCAACGGCGGCAAGTGTCTGGTCGACCAGTGCGACACGGGCTGGGCGAACTGCGACGGCAACGGCGCGAACGGCTGCGAGACGCAGCTCGACAGCGACTCGCAGAACTGCGGCGCGTGCGGGCGCGCGTGCGTGACCAGCGGCACGAGCAGCGCGACGTGCATCGCCGGCGCTTGCTACGCCGTGTGCGACGCCGGCGCCGGCGACTGCAGCCATCCCACGGCACCCACCGCCGACGACGGCTGCGAGACCGCCACCGGCACCGATCCGGACAACTGCGGGCTGTGCGGCAACGTGTGCAGCGTGCCGAGCGGCACGCCGGGCTGCTCGGCGGGCGTGTGCACGATCGCGAACTGCCCGGCCGACACCGGCGACTGCGACGGCGACGTCCAGAACGGCTGCGAGACGGATCTGCTGACGGACGCCGATCATTGCGGCTCGTGCGCGCGCGCCTGCTCGGGCACGAACACGACCGCGCGCGCTTGCGCCGCGGGCTTGTGCAAGCCGACCTGCGCCACAGGTTTCGACAGCTGCAGCTCGCCGGCCTCGCCGGCGGCGGACGACGGTTGCGAGGCCGACGTCTCCAGCGACGTGGACAACTGCGGCGGCTGCGGCCGCGCCTGCTCCGGCGACAACGTCGCGAGCAAGGCCTGCGACAGCGGGAAATGCACGTCGAGCTGCTTGCCGGGCTTCGACAACTGCCTGCAGTACGCGGCGCCGTTCGGCGACGACGGCTGCGAGACCCAGACCAACACCGCGACGCAGTGCGGCTCGTGCCACAACGACTGCACGCAGCAGGGCGGCGGCGGCAGCGGTCTCAAGTGCGGCGCGACGATCAACGTCTGCGGCTGCGCGGGCAACGGCGGGCGCTGTCACATCAGCGGCGCCGGCGGTACCTGCAACGCGAACGATCTGTGCGAGTGCAACGGCACGACGTGCCAGGCCGGCGAGGGCTGCATGAGCGTCGGCGGCACGGACACCTGCACGTGCAACGGCGGTTCGGCGTGCAGCGCGGGGCAGACCTGCTGCCAGACGCCGGCGGGGTGCGCCGATTTGTCGACCGACGCCGCGAGCTGCGGCGCGTGCGGACATGCGTGTCCGCCGGGTTTCACGTGCGCGAGCGGCAGCTGCACCTGCAGCGGTGACGCCAGCTGCAACGGCGGCAGCGCCGGCACCTGCGCGCCAGGCTCCGGCGTGTGCAGCTGCGGCGGCACCAGCTGCGCCCCCGGCCAGCGCTGCCAGGCCGACGGCAGCTGCGGGTGAGCCGATGGCGTGGAGCGCGGCACGCTGGAAGGCGTTCTACGCCGCGGAGCGCCAGCGGCTCGGGGACGCCGCGATCGCCGCATGCCTCGACGTCGCGCCGCGCGTCGCGCTGCCGCCGGGCGGCGCGCTGATCTTTCCGCACACGCGCCTGGAGATCTCCGGACACCTCACCGCCGCCGTCGCGCTCGCGCTGGTGCGCGAGCGCGTGGACGCGGTGCTTGCAGTGGGCGTGCTGCACGGCGCGCGCGAGGCGGACGCGGAGCGCGTCGCGGCGGCGCGCGCGGGCGACGCCGCGGCGCTTGCCGGACTTCGCGGTGTCCACGACGAGCGCGGCTACGCCGCCGAGGAATTCAGTCTCGACGCGTTCCGTGTGCTGCTCGCCGCCGCGGCGCGTCGCGAGAACGCGAAGCCGCCGCGCGTCGTGGCGCGCTATCCGTTCCTGGTCGGCGCGGCGCCGGAGAGCTTGCCCGGTCTGGGCGAGCTCCGGGAGCTCGTCCAGACCGGGGCGGTGGTCGTCGCGACGGCCGATCCCGTGCACCACGGCGCGGGCTACGACACGCCCGCGCCGGCGCGGCTGCCCCGCAGCGACGCCACGCGCGAGACGGCCCGCGGCTGGATCGCGACGGGCCTCGAGCTGCTCGCGCAGCGCGAGCTCGAGGCCTTCGCCGCGGAGTGTGCGCGCGTGCGATCCGACTTCCGCGACGCTGGCCCCGTGATCGCGACGCTGTGCTCCGGCGCGCTGACAGCGCGCGTCCACGCGCTCGAGCTCGTGGACTACGCCGGCGTGCTCGGCGCACCGCAGCCGACCTGGGTCGCCGCTGCGCTCTCGGAAATCGCGCGCGAAGCGGCGTAGCCCTCCGGCTCACAGCCACTCCGGTCGCACGCGCGCGTACGAGTCCTCGCCGCTCCGGCACAGCGCCGACAGGTAGCCCACTCGCGGCAGCTCGGTGTTGATCCAGTACTCCGCGGCGCACAGCTTTCCTTCGTAGAATGCCGGTGCGGCGCGGCCGGCGTCGAGGCCGCGCCGCGCTGCCGCGGCCTGCTTCAGCCACTGCCAGGCGATGACGACGGTCGAGAACAGGTCGAGGAAGTCGGCGCTGTGCAGCAACATCCCCGGCACGTCGCCGTTCATGCCGAGGCCCGCCAGATGCTCCGTGACCGTGCCGAGCGCGGCGAGGGAGCCCTCCAGGCGACCGCACCAGGTGTCGTCTACACCGGCGGCGCGCGCGTCGGCGACGCTGGACACCAGCGCGTCGCGGAGCAGGAACAGGCTCTTGCCGCCGTGGGCCATCACCTTGCGCCCGAGCAGATCCAGGCCCTGGATGCCGGTGGTGCCCTCGTGGATGCTGTTCAGCTTCTGGTCGCGCAGCCACGACTCCACCAGGTACTCGCTGGAGTAGCCGTAGCCACCGTGGACCTGCACGGCGAGGGCGTTGGCCTCGAAGCCGCGCTCCGCCGGGAAGCTCTTCGCCACCGGCGTGAGCAGATCGAGGAGCAGTCCGGCGCGCTCGCGCTCGTCGTCGCTCGTCGCGTGCTCGGCCAGATCGTAGAGCCGCGCGGCCTCGGCGAGCAGCGACAGCCCGCCTTCTACGATCGCCTTCTGTCTGAGCAGCATCCGTCGCACGTCGGCGTGCTCGATGATCGGGACCTGGGGCGTCGTGGGATCCTTCGCGTCGAGGCGCCTGCCCTGGGGACGATCCGCCGCGTAGGCGAGCGCCTCGTGGTAGGCGGCGGACGCGGTGGCGACGCCGTTCAGGCCGACCATCAGTCGCGCTTCGTTCATCATCTGGAACATGTAGCGGATGCCCTGGTGCGGTTGCCCGACGAGCCAGCCGCGGCAGTCGTCGTTCTCGCCGTAGTCGAGCGCCAGGCTGGGCAAGCCGCGCCAGCCGATCTTGTGGATCAAGCCGGTGACGTGCACGTCGTTCGGCACCAGAGCGTCGCCCTCGCGCCGGAGCTTGGGGACCGCGAACAGGCTGACACCCTTGATGCCGGGCGGGGCGCCGTCGATGCGCGCCAGCAAGAGGTGCACGATGTTCTCGCTCACGTCCTGGTCGCCACCGGAGATGAAGATCTTCGAGCCGCGGATCGCGTGGTAGCCGGCGTCGGTCGGCGTGGCGCGCGTCAGCACGTCCGACAGGCTGCTGCCCGCCTGCGGCTCGGTGAGCGCCATCGTGCCCGCGAAGCGCCCCTCGTACATCGGATCCATGTACTCGCGCTTGAGCGCCTCGCTGCCGAAGGACTCGATCAGGCGCGCCGCGCCGCTGGTGAGCCCCACGAAGCCGTACGCGCTCAAGTTCGCGGCCATCAGGTACGCGTTGGCGAACGACGCCACCAGCATCGGCAGCTGCTGTCCGCCTACCTCCGCCGGCCGCGACGCACCGACAACCCCGAGATCGATCATGCGCGGCAGGATGTCGTGGAGCAGCGGGTGCACCAGGATGCGCCCCTGCTCGAGCACTGGCGGCGCCTCGTCGAAGGGCTTGTACGCCGGAAAGAGCACGTCGCGGGCGAGCTTTCGCGCCGACTGGACGTAGAGCTCGAAGGTCTCGCGGGAGTGCTCCGCGAAGTGGGGGAGGCGGCACAGCGCTTCGGCGTCGAACAGCTCGAAGAGCAGGAACTCCACGTTGCGGTCGGACAGCAGCGGATTGGGCATCGGCGACATGCTACTTCCGCGGCGCCGCAAGCGCAGCTAGTGCCGAGCCTCCCCCTCGACCGCTTCGCGGTCGCTTGGTGCATCGATTCTACTGAATCGATGCGCTAGGCTCGAACGCGGATGGCTCTGGACGGATCGGTCGTGAACCAGGATCTCGAGCACCTGCGCCTGCTCAAGATCCTGACCTACGTGTATGCCGGGATCACCGCGGTGTTTTCGCTGATTCCGCTGATCCACCTCGGCATGGGCGTGGCGATCGTGAGCGGCGCGATTCCGATGGGGCCCGGCCCGAGCGGCGGCGGCCCGGGCCCGGAGATGATGGGCTGGCTGTTCATCGCCATCGGTGGCGGGATCATCGTGCTGGGCGAGAGCATGGCGATCGCGTGCGTGTTTGCCGCGCGCTCGCTCGGCGAACAGCGCCGCCGCGTGTTCTGCATGGTAATCGCCGGGCTCGAGTGCGTGAACATGCCGCTCGGCACGATCCTCGGCGTGTTCACGCTGATCGTGCTGGTGCGTCCGAGCGTGAAGGCGCTGTTCGACGCGAACGACCGCCCGTTCGCTTGACGGCCGCCGTCACTGGCAGGCGCAGGCGTTCTTGTTCATGCAGCTCAGCAGGTTGTCGATCAGGGCGACGTCGGTCGCGCCGCCCGGCGGTTGAGCCGGGCACGCGCTGCAGGTCTCGAGATCCGCGCAACCGCTCTTGACCGCACACGCGAAGTACGGCTGGCAGCCCACGTTGTCGCAGCTCACGAGCGCTGTCGTGCACACTTTGCACAGGCAGGTGATGCAAGGATCGGTGGCGTTGAGGCACTCCGGTGCGGCGATGCAGCCGTTGCCGATGTCGGCGCCGCATTGGTCTCCGGCGCAGCACGCGACGCCGCTGCCCGGCTGGGGACAGAACACCGGATTGCAGTTCGTCGTGGACTGGCAGCCCGACCCGTAGTCCATGCCGCACGTGTCCGGCGTCACGCAACAGCCCACGCCCGTACCGTTGCTCGGGCAGAACGCCGGGTTGCACGCCGGCGCGCCGCCGGAGCCGCCGAAGCCCGAACCTCCCGATCCGCTGCTGCCGCTGCTGCCGCTGCTGCCGCTCGTGCCGCCGCTGCCCGCGGCGCCGCTCCCGCCGCTGCCCGCGGCGCCGCTCCCGCCGCTGCCCGGACCCCAGCCGATTGGTCCGCTGGAGCCGCCGTAGCCGCCGACGTCGTAGGCGGCGGGATCCGGACCGGCTTCCTGCGCGGGCGCGGGGCCCGGGTTCGAGACGTCGACGACGCCGCCGCACGCCACGGCGAGCAGCGCGAGCAAGACGACGTCGGTGCGGACGGCCCTCATTCACAGCTCCTTGGCGATGTGCTCGACGATCGCGCCGACCAGCGGGCGATAGCCGAAGTCGGGCTGCGTCTGGTCGGCGGTGTTGCGCGCGCAGATGGAAGCGGCGATGCCCTGCTTGCCCATGGAATGAACCAGATCGAGCTGGCGCAGACCGGGATAGGCCTGCGTCGCGTACTCGGTCGTGGTCGGCGGACCGCCGCCCGGCGGCTGGCAGACCGGGCGATCCGCGCCGAGATCGCCGTCGTGACAGTCGCAGTCCAGCTCGCCCGGGGCGCAGCTCACCGGGTTCCAGAGCGGGAAGATGCACGCGTACTCGAGCTCGAGCGGATCGTCGAACTCGTGCCCGCTGATCGCGTCGGGCAGTCCGCTGGCGGTCGGACCGGGCAGCCCCGGGCGCGGCGTGGGCGACTCGATCATGTGCGGGTCGCTCAGGATGCCTTGCCAGCGGGCGTCGAGCTCGCCGATGTCCGCGTACTCCAGCCGGCCCCCCGGCGTGTCCTGGCGCGCGATGAGCTGCCACGGCACGCCCGCGAGCGTCGCCACGAAGACGCGTGACGGATTGCGCATGCCGCCGGCGAACACCGGGTTTTGCACCATCGCGCCGGAGCGGTCCGGCAGCTGGGGGCTCGACAGCGCCGCACGGTAGCGATCGATGGGATACAGGAAGTCGTAGCCGAAGCGTCGCTTGTCGTCCCAGCAGCGCAGGTTCGCCGGGTCCTCCGCGTCGGTGTGCGCGCCCTTCTTGCACGACGCGTCGCTCTGCGTCGACGGGCAGCCGGCCGGCGCCTGCGACGAGCAGGAGACGCAGCACCGGTCCGATGGATCCGCGTCGCACGCGCTGGTGCCGCGCGGCAGCGTCGTACTTCCGACGCTGACCCCGGTGGTCGCCGCGATGTAGTTCAGGCCGCCTTCCTTGAACGAGCAGTCGTTCTCGTCCGACATGACGATCACCAGCAGCAGCGAGTCGGGACGCAGGAACGCGGAGCGCTGGTAGAGCAGCGCCTGGTCGAGCCCGGAGGGCGTGGCGCACTGCGCGCCGGATTGGCCGGAGCAGGGAGCGAGCGGGATGCTGGCGTAGGGCTGGGGGTCGGCCAGGAAACGATAGAACGCCTCGAACGGGGACTCGTAGCCGCAGCCGTGGGTGCCGACGACGCGCATCAGGGCGCGGCTGTGGGCGATGAACGCGGACAGGTCCTGCTCGCTGCCGAGCCCCTCGCGACCGGCGGGATCCCACGCCAGGAAGCCGGTGTCGTTCCAGGTTGGAATGCCCGCGCCGCGGTCCAGGCTGCCGACCAGGTGCGCGTGGTCGTCCATCATCGGATCGTATCCGGGCTGGATCGGTGCGCAGGCGTCGCCACCGTGGCTGCCGAGGCTGGTGGTGATGATTCCGAGATGCAAGTCCGTGACCGGCGCAAACTCCTTGTGCTGGCCCGGAGGACAGCTGACGGAGGGGTCACTCGGCGGCGCGCTGCCGTGGCCGCTGCCGTCGACGCAGACGGGGTTCGCCAGACGCGTCACCAGATCGGCGAGCGCGTTCGACAGCAGTCGCTGCTTTGGCTCCATGCTCGCGGTGTTGTCGACGACCACCAGCACGTCGACCTTGTCGGCGCCCGTGTGCGTTCCGGCGTCGCTCGCCGCGGGCGTGCCGACCTCGAGCGGCGCGCGGCTGCCGCAGCCGGCGATCGACAGCGCGAACGCAGCAGCGACGAGACAGCGCGTTGGCCAGCTTGCGCGGGATCCCCCGGTCACGGACATCGTACGTACCAGAGGCTCGGCGCATTCCCAAGCCCGAACTCGATGCTACGATCGCGGCCGGTCTCGAAAATGCGCCGCTTGTGTCTCGCGATCAGCTTGTCGACTGCTGCAGCATGCAGTTCCGGTTCGGCGCGACCGCCGCGACGTCCCGCGGCGGTCGATCCGCCGGTCGTCACCCAGCCGCCGGTCAGCTGGTGCGGCGCGGTCAAGGCCGCACTCGGCGCGGACACGGCACACTTCGAGTGCCTGTCTGTCCCGAACTTCCTGGTGACGGGTTCGTACGGCACGAGCGACAATCCGGAACGTTCGGACTTCGTGAATAGCTGTTTCGGCGGGAGCGCGGAGCTGGCAGGCCGGGTCCGGCTATCGGCACGCCCGGCCGGCGATCTGGCGTTCGAGTACCGCACCGAGCGCAGCGTGGACGCGAGCGGCGGGCTCGATCTCGGATTCCTGGGGCCGTGGGCGCCCCGGCTCGAGCTGTCGAGTCACGCGCGCGAGCAGGTCGCGATCTCCGTCTCGCTCGGCGACGCGGAGATCCGCGTGCTCTCCAGCGTCGCCGAGATCCTCGGTCAGCAGTACCAGCAGGTGGGGGACGAAGCGTCGTTGCGCGACTCCCTCGAGAGCTGCATTACCAGCCTGTGCGACGATGACGGCCTGGTGTACACGTCCAAGGTGCTGGCCGCGGTGCCGGTGATCCGCGTGCGCTTCAGCAACGAGCGCACGCGATCCGGCGGCGCGAGCATCCTCGGTGGGATCGCCGGCTTCGACGTCGGGGATTCGAAGACGGAAGCCGGCGCGGTCGAGATCCGTGCCAAGGAGAAGCTCAACGTCGCGGCGCTGCTGGACGGTACGCGCGCGGCGTTCGAGCGCGCCGGCACGTGCGGCCGCGTCGCGGCGGCGCGTGCGCGCCGTCACACCATCGCCAGCCTGAAGGAGTTCGGGATCCAGCTGCTCGCCGGGCGCGAGCTGGGCAAGATCCCACCCGCCGTCGCCGCGTTGCGCAGCGTGGTCACCGGACCGGAACATGCGTTCTCGCAGGACGAGCAGATGGATATCCTGGCGACGCTGGAAGCGATCGAGAGCGCGAGTCGATATCTCGCTTCCGACAAGCCCGACAAGGGCCTGTGCGAGACGCGCGGCCTGATCGATCACATGCTCGGCGGAGACGGCAAGGACAACCGCCTCCACGACGTCTTGTCGGAGGTCGCGCAGCCGATCCAGCGTCGCTTGACCCGCGTCGCCAACGACCACTCGCTGCCGTGCGCCGAGCCGGTGTGGTACCTGGACGCGGATCGCGACGGCTACGGCGACCACGAGCACGTCATCCGTTCGGCGGCCCAACCCGAGGGCTACGTGGCCAACGCGCTCGATTGCTACGACCACAACGCCGCCGCGCACCCGGGACAGACGGGCTACTTCACCGAGCAGCGCGGCGACGGTAGCTTCGACTACGACTGCGACGGCAGCGCCGCGCGGAAGGACGAGATCGTCAGCGCCGGGTGCCGCTCGCTGACGACGTTCGGCTATCCGACGCATTGCTGGGCGGATGCCGGCTGGCAGGATCGCGTCCCCGGCTGCGGACACGAGGGGCGCTGGCTCGCGGAGTGCGACGTGTCGGGGTTCTCGTGCTCGGTGGTGCGCGAGGAGCGGCGCCTCGAGCGCTGTCGTTGATGCCGCTGATTTGCCTGTTTTCGCGCTTCTGCCCCATGCTCGGTGCGTGTCGGCGCCCCGCATCGCCCTGATCTTCGCCGCGTTCGCGCTGCTGCCGGCGTGCCGGCACGAGTCGGCGAACGCGGACGCCACCTATGGCGCGCCACCGCCGGCGTATCCGTCCGGCAGTGGCTATGCGCCGGCGTCGGCGCCGGCGGCCGAGCCGGCGCCGTCCGGCGAGCCGGGGCTCGCGGCGCGCTACGCCGGCGCGCCGGCGCTCGACGTCCAGGCCGGCAAGGCGACGTACTACGGCGACTCCCTCGCCGGGCACAAGACGGCGAGCGGCGAACGCTACGACCCGCAGGCGTTCACGGCCGCGCATCGCAAGCTGCCGTTCGGGACGGTGGTGCGGGTGATCCGCATGCCGAGCGGGCCGGCCGTGTACGTGCGCATCACCGACCGCGGCCCGTTCGGCAACGCCGAGCGCATCATCGATCTGTCGCGTGCCGCGGCCACGCGCCTCGACATGATCCGCGCCGGCGTCGTGTCGGTGCGCGTCGAGGTCGTCGCGTGGCCGCCGCGCTGATCGAAGCTCAGATCCGCTTGAATGACTTGAACGACGCCACGGCTTCTTGCTCGCGCGCCGGCGGGGCGCTCTTCAGCACCGCGTAGATCAGCAGGAGATTCTCCGGACCGCCCGGCGTGAGGGTCGCGTAGCCGTACTCGGCAGGAGCCCCGTTCGACTTGCAGGTGCCGTCCGCCGTGCGAGCCGGAATCCCGTTGATCGAACCCGGCTTGGCCGCGTGCTTGAAACCGAGATCCGTGAGCCCGAGCTCCCGGGCCGTGACCATGATGGTCGCGGAGGGGTCCTTCGTCTTGTCGTACGATCCGACGGCGATCACCGCCGTGTGATCGGGCGCGAAGAAGGCGACGGAGCTCTTGCCGTGCTTCTGCGCCCAGCCGTCCGGCGCGAGGAACTCCGTACCCGACGCCTTGTGGACGAACCAGGACGGCTGCGGCGCGATCAGGCCGCCGCTCTGGGACGTCGTCGTCGTTGTCGTCTTCGTTTCGTCCGACTTGTTCTTCTTCTTGCAGGCGAGCAGAGCCAGGACGACGAGCGCGGATGTCGCGAGCTGTGTCGCGCGGATCTTGATACCCATGAGCCTTCCCCTTTTCGCGAGGTCCGCCGCAGTCGGCGGACCTCGACCATACCCCAGGTCGCGGCGTGGCTCGAAGCGATTGCGAATCGGTCCGGCGTCCGGGTGTCGGTCCGGCGCGAAATCCCGCGGGCCGATCAGCGTTGTTCGATGCCGAGACGGCTTGGCGCGCGGTGCTCCGCGACGACCTCGATCTTGCCGACGATGGCGTCGTTGAACGCCTCGAGCTCGCCGGAGGGGATGCGGTACTCCTCGTGGACGCGTGCGCCCACCACATGTACCTCGTAGCGGTCGAGGAACACGCGCGACACCTCGAAGCGCGTCACGTAGCCGACGCTGCCCTGCGCGGCGACGTCGCGCGCGATCTGCTCGGCGTAGGCGCGGGTGCGCACCGGGACGAAGTGCGACTGACCGAGCAGCCGCGGCGGAAAGCGCACGTAGCCGCTGCGCTTGATCGCGACGAGCTCGCTGGAGCCGACCGGTCGGTAGAGGGTGCGCGTGTTCATGGGATTCACCGGGAAATGCCGCCCCGGGCCTGGATGTGAAAACGGCCCGTGGGTGACGCCCGGCGCCGATACCGGTTGGACGCATGAGCGGCCCGTTTCGATCCAGAAAACGCCGCAAGGGGCCGCATGCTTCCGCGCCGGACCGACAAACCCCCCACGAAATCTCCGGCTGGCGGTGTCCCAGTCCCGGGAGGCTATACTCCGCGACCCATGCGGTCCGGGCTCGTCGGCGTCATGCTGCTTTGCGCCGTCCTGGTGTGCGCGCTCGGATGCAAGCGGAGCGCGTCGTCCGGGCGGCCGATCGTCGCGGTGTCGGTGCCGCCGCAGGCGTGGTTCGTCGAGCAGCTCGCCGGCGATCGCGTCCAGATCGAGACGCTGCTGCCGCCCGGCGCGAGTCCGCACACCTTCGAGCCTCGCATCGAGCAGGTGGCCGCGATGTCGCGCGCTTCGATCTACGTCGAGGTCGGCCATCCGGCGTTCGTGATCGAGCGGACTTGGCTGCCGCGCTTCCAGGGGGACAACCCGGACCTGCGCGTGGTGGACAGTTCGGCCGGCATCGCGGAGAAGCGCGGCGACCCGCACGTGTGGCTGGCTCCGAGCGTGGTGCGCAAGATGGCGGAGAACATCGCCGCCGCGCTCGTCGCGCGCTTGCCGGCGGACAAGACGGAGATCGAGCGCAGGCGCTTCGCGCTGCTGCAGACCATCGACGACGTGGACCAGGACGTGAGAAAGACGCTGGCCGGCGTGAAGCACAAGCGCTTCTACGTGTTCCATCCGGCGTGGGGCTATTTCGCGGCGGAGTACGGTCTCGAGCAGGTCGCCGTGGAGCGCGAGGGACGCGAGCCGGACGCGCGCGCGCTCGAGCAGCTGGTGGCGGCTGCGCGGGCCGACCACGCGAAGGCGATCTTCGTGCAACCGCAGACGTCGGACGCCGCGGCGCGGATGGTGGCGCGCGAGGTCGGCGCGAAGCTGGTGGTGATCGATCCGCTCGCGCGCGACTGGGCGACGAATCTCCGGAGCGTCGCGCGCGCGCTCGCGCAGGCGCTGTCATGAGCGTCGCGATCCGGCTGTCCGGCGTGTGCGTGCACTACGGCGAGCGACCCGTGCTCGACCACGTCAGCCTCGAAGTGCAGAGCGGCGACTACATGGCGCTGATCGGGCCGAACGGCGGCGGCAAATCGACCTTGCTCAAGGTCGTGCTGGGCCTGGTCGAACCCGACGAGGGACGCGTCGAAGTCCTCGGCGGTCCGCCGCGGGCGGCGCGTGGCAGGATCGGCTACGTGCCGCAATTCCTGCGCTTCGACACGGATTTCCCGGTGTGCGTCCGCGACGTGGTCGAGATGGGGCGTCGTGGCAAGAGAAGGGACCCGGCGCGGGTCGACGCGGTGCTTTCGCAGCTCGACATCGCGAACCTCGCCGACCGGCAGATCGGCAAGCTGTCGGGCGGGCAGCTGCAGCGCGTGCTGATCGCCCGCGCGCTCGCCGTGGAGCCCGAGATCCTGCTGCTGGACGAGCCGACGGCGAGCCTCGACGTGCAGAGCGCGGGCGGCTTCTACGAGCTGGTCTCCCGGCTCTCGGAGCGCATGACGGTGGTGCTGGTGAGTCACGACGTCGGCGCGATCAGCAGCAAGGTGCGCAGCGTCGCGTGCCTGTCGCAGCGGCTGTTCACCCACGGCGACGACCTCGATCCCGAGATCGTCGAGGAGATGTACGGCTGCCCGGTCGATCTGCTCGCTCACGGCGCACCACACCGCGTGCTCGGCGCGCACGAGCACGGCGGAGGCGAAGACTGATGCTCGAGGCGCTCTCCACGCCGTTCTTCCAGCGCGTGCTCCTCGCCGGGCTGTGCGCGAGCGTCGCCGCAGGCGTGATCGGCACGTTCGTCGTGGTCAAGAAGATGACCTCCGTGACCGGCGGTCTGGCGCACGCCGCGTTCGGCGGCGTCGGGCTCGGCTACCTGCTCGGCATCAACCCGATGATCGGCGCGGCGATCTTCGGCGTGCTCTCCGGGCTCGGCATCGGCGCGATGTACCGGCGGCTGCGCTCCGCCATCGACACCTCGATCTCCATGGTGTGGTCGGCGGGCATGGCGCTCGGCATCGTGTTCGTGTCGCTCGCGCCGGGCTACGCGCCGGATCTGACGAGCTACCTGTTCGGCAGCATCCTGTTCGCGAGCTGGCAGTACGTGATCCTGGTCGCCGCGCTCGACATGGTGATCTTGATCACCGTCGTGGCGCTGTACCGGCCGCTCCTGGCCGTCACCTTCGACGAGGAGTTCGCCGAGGTCGTGGGTCTGCCGGTGGAACGGCTGCTGCTCTTGCTGCTCGCGCTGATTTCGCTGGCGGTGATCGCGCTGATCCGGGTGGTGGGCGTGATCCTCGCCATCGCGCTGGTCACGGTGCCCGCCGCCGCGGCGCGCCACTGGTCGGGCAGCCTCAAGCGCATGATGGTGCTCGCCACGCTGATCGGCGCCTTCTGCACCACCGCCGGCCTGTTCGCGTCGTGGGGGCTCTCCCAGTCGTTCGGCGTGTCGGTGCCGTCGGGTCCGCTGATCGTGTTGATCTCGATCGCGGTCTACGGCGTGTCGGCGGCGGCGGCCCGCTATGTCGGCGCGTCCAGCGCCCCACGCGCGAAGGCGTGAGCCTGGATCGCCCGCCGCTCGGCGGGCTCGAGCTTCGGGAAGCTCTCCAGCACGGCGGCGAGCTCCGGCTGCTGCAGCCGGTACACCCGCGTGGCCACCAGCGCTTCGAGCCGGGCCTGGCTTCGCCCGGACTCCGCGAGCAGGGCCTGGACCTCGGCGGCGACCTCGTCGAGTGACTCGAGCGTGGCGCGATCCGGGAGGCGCACCTTGCGCAGCGAGGACAACGATACGTGGCCGGTGGCGAGGTGCGATCGCAGCTGGAGCTCGAACACCACCGACGACATCACGCCGAGCAGCGCGCGCAGCGCCTTCTGGTTGTCGTCGCGGAAATGCGCGACGCCCAGGGAGTTGCCGGCGGCGAGTCCCGGCGGAACGATCGTGGCGATCAGCCGTCGCTTCTGGCTCGGGCGGGAGACGTCGCGCCACGCGATGCGCGCGAAGCGCGTCGACGCGGGGCTCTCCCAGCCCGGCTTGGCCACGCGCTCGCTGGGCGGCTGGCGCAGCTTGAAGCGATCGACCATGCGGCCCTTCAAGAACAGCGGCCCGCGCCCGGCGGCGCGGAGCCAGCCGCGACTTCCCGTCTCGTCGAGCTCGCGCCCAGCCCACAGCGCCGTGCTCGCACGACCTTCCAGCTCGAGCCAGCTCGGGAAGTCCTGCGCGAGCCGCTGCAGTACCCCGAGCGCGTTGCCGCCCACCGACACCGGCAGCACGAAGCCAGAGGACCGCAGCGAAGCGTCGGACGCCGCCAGCCGCTGCTCGGAGACCACGGCCAGCCGCGCGTCGAAGCTGGTCAGAACCGGCGCGACGCCGTGCTTCCGTCCGGGTTCGACGATCAGTGTGACGGTCGCGACGTCCGCCTTGCCGTAGAGCCGCGCTTCCGCGGGAAAATAGCCGATGTCGTGGACGCGTGGAGCGCTCCAGCAGCTGGCGCCGGAGCTCGAGCGACTGCTCGTCCGCCATGAACGAAGCGGGCATCACGATGGCGAGCACGCCGTTCGGATCGAGCAGACGCCGACACGCTTCGAAGCCGACGCGCGAGAGGTTCGTGCCCCAGCCGGCGAACTTCCGGCGCGGCTGCGACGACGGGAAAGCGTCCGCGAGGAACCGATCGTAGCGGCGCATCGCCGCGATGTACGCCTCGCGCGCCGCCGGCTCGAAATGTCCAAGCTCGCGACGGTCGGGCTTGAGCAGCTCCCACGGCGGGTTCGAGATCACCACGTCGAAGTGCTGCGCCGATCGCGCGGCCAGCCGGAACGCGTCGCCGGTCGTGAAGCGAGCCTCGACGCGCGCTCCGGAGCGCGCGCGCAGATCGGCGATCGCCTGCGCGGCGACCTTCAACGCGGCGTCGTCCAGGTCCCAGAGCGTCGCCTGCCACTCGACCGGGGCCGTCCCCGTCGCGATCGCCGCTTCGATGAACTGCACCACCAGCCGCCCGTCGCCCGCGAACGGGTCGACGATACGGACGCTGCTGCCTCGCGCGCCCCGGACGCGCAGCGCCGCTCGCGTCATGTAGCGGGCGACCCGGGCGTCCGTGTAGTAACGCCCGGTCGCTTTCACGACGAAGGCGTCCGGAAGCTCGACCTTCGACGCGCGTATTTCCGCGAGATGTCTCAATGCCGCGCTTCGCAAGGATCCGTGCTGCAGGCGAAATCTGTCAATGATACCGCGCCGGACCGACATCCCTATTTCCATTGTCCTGCGCCTGGGGTTTGATGTCGGCGCGGCGCGGGAACGTCGCGGACGATGACACGCGCTCACGCCCTTCCTCGCTTGCACCGCCGGAATTACGCCGGCTGCGCGGTCGAGTCGGCGGACGCGGCGGCGCGCATCGCGAGCGTCGCGTGCGAGGTCGGGCGCTCGCTGGGCGAGGCGCGGGCGCGCGCCGGATTCTCGCGCGGGCATCTGGTCGACGTGGTGGTGTACGTGCCCGGCGGCCTGGACAGCGCGACCGCGGAGCTTGCCGTGGAAGCGCTGCTCGGCGACGAGCTGATGGACGACTGGATCGGCGCCGTGGACGCGGCGGCGCTGCCGCGAGGCGGGCCGCTTCGCGTGGTCGGCGGCTCGCGCGAGGCGGAGCGCACGTTCCCGCTCGCGGAGCTGCCCCAGGCGGTGCGCGCCGCGATCGATGGACTGACCTCGGGCTTGCCCGACGCGCCGTACCTCGCGCAAGACCGCTCGCGCGCGTGGACGCTGTTCGAGCTCGAGCCCGAGCCGGCGCACGACTACGCCGCGCAGGACGACCTGATGCTGGCCACGACGATCGCGCCGGAGCTGCTCAAGGCGTACCTGCAAGGCCTTCCGATCTTCTCCGGCCGCTTCTCGCGCGCCGGCGAGCTGTTCTGCTACCTGAAGCTCGATTTCGCGCGCACCCCGCCCGACGCGCAGCTTGCGCGCCGCCGCGCCGTGGAAGACGCCCTCGACGCGGCGCTCGTCCCCGCCGGCGACGGCTGCGTGATCGGCAACGGACTCGGGCTCCGTTACGCCTACGTCGATCTGGCGCTGGCGCGCCCCGAAGCGGTCGCGCGCGTCGCCGAGGTCGCGCTCGCCGCGGGCGCGCCGGAGCGCAGCTGGCTGCTGTTCCTCGATCGCGAGCTCGACGGCGAGTGGATCGGGCTCGAGCCGGTGACGCCCGCGCCGCCGCGCGTCGCGGTCCGCTGAGAGCCCGGGCGAGGATCCGGGTGCCGCTCGCGGACCGGGCGGTGATACCCTCGCGCGAAACCCAAGGAGCAATCCCCGATGGCAACCAAGGTCCTGTTCGATACCGACAAGCTCACCGCTCGCGAGGCGCAGCTCGTAAACGCGCTGCTCTCGACCCAGATGACGTACCGCGCGGGCCTGCTGCGCGCCGCCGGCATGTCCGGCAGCGATCCGAGCTTCCACGCCGCGGTCGCCCAGTTCGCCGTCGAGTTCATGTCCAACGCGTTCCCGGACCTCGGGTTCAAGCTGGTCGACGAATAACGCCGGGCAGAGCAATCAGAAGGTCGGCGGCTCGAGCGGGACCACGTTCGCGTTGTCCGGCTGGCGCGTCGCCGGCGCTTGCGAGTAGTCACCGAACGGCCCGTCGCGCTGCTCCACCGCCGCGCGCACGCCGTGCTCGCCGGCGAGATCGATGAACGCCTTGGCGTCCGGCGTGTTGCGCATCAGGCCGTCGAGAATCGGCCCCAATGTCTGCGTGCTGGCGAGCCCCATGTTCTCGTAGGCCTGGTTCACGATAAGCTTCATCGCGGCGAGCTGCGACGCCGGGATCGAGGCGAGCTGATCGGCCTGCTCGCGCACGGTGCGCTCCAGATCCTTGAACGGCACCGCGCGGTTGATGAGTCCGATGTCCGCCGCTTCGCGCCCCGACAGCGGCTTGCCGGTGAGCGCGTACTCCTTGGCGCGCGTGAGCCCGAGACGATAGAGCCACATGCCAGACAGGTACGCGCCCCACATGCGCGAGTAGGGCGTGCCGATGCGCGCGTCCTCCGACGCGATCACCAGATCGGCGCATAGCGCGGTGTCGCTGCCGCCGCCGACGCACCAGCCGTGGATCTGCGCGATCACCGGCTTGGGGCAGCGCCACATGCTCATGAATTTCTGCGTCGGCGCGATCTGCGGCGCGGTGGAGAACGCGAAGTCCTTGCCCGGATCCCACTGTCCGTTGGTGGTGATGAAGTGGTCCCAGTGCTCGAAGCCCTGGCCGAAGTCGTAGCCGCCGCAGAACGCGCGCCCAGCGCCGCGCAGCACGATCACCTTCACCGCGGCGTCGCGGGTCGCCGCGGCGATGGCCGCCTCGAACTCGTCGGGCATCGGCGGCACGATCGTGTTCAAGCGGTCCGGCCGGTTCAGCGTGATGAACGTGATCGGTCCGTCGGTGGTGGTGCGCAGCGTCTCGTAGCTCATGCGCGGAGCCTACCAAGGGATGCTGCCGGTCCGGCGCGGAATCCCGCTGTCGGTAACGGCGGTTCGCGCTAGAGTGCCATGCCATGGCTGCAGAGCACGACGTGCAGGTCCAGCGGCTCCGCCAGATGAGCTATGCGGAGCGGTGGAGAGCCGCGCGCGCGCTGGACGCCTCGGCGCGTCGTCTCAAGGCGGCGTACCTCCGCCAGCTGCATCCCGACTGGACCGATGCGGAGGTCCGGCACGCGGTCCGCCAGGCGTTCATGTATGTCCACGACTGACGCGGCTCCCGTCGATCTCTTCCTGCTGTACGCGAAGAAGCTCGACGCGCTCGGCTTGTCGTACATGGTGACCGGCAGCGTCGCCGGCATGCTGTACGGCGAGCCCCGCATCACGCACGACGTCGACATCGTGCTTGCGCTTTCCCCAGGCAACGTCCAGGCGCTGGCGGCGGCGTTCCCGCTCGACGAGTTCTACTGCCCGCCGGAGGAAGTGCTGCTCGAAGAGTGCCTGCGGCCACAGCGCGGTCATTTCAATCTGATCCACCACGAGACCGGCTTCAAGGCGGACATCTACATCGCAAGCCGCGATCCGCTTCATCGCTGGGCGCTCGCGGAGCGCAGGCCGATCGAGCTCGACGGCGAGACGACCTGGGTCGCGCCGCCCGAGTACGTCATCGTGCGCAAGCTCGAGTTCTTCCGTGAAGGCGGCTCGGAAAAGCATCTCCGCGACATTGCGGCCATGCTCCGGGTCTCCGGGGACCTGGTCAGGACCGACGTCGTGGAAGAGTGGGCGACGCGTCTCGGGCTCGCGGCCGAGTGGCAGCGTGCGCGGACCACGGCGTAGCGCGCTGATACTCGATCAGGCGCTTGCCCTTTGCCCGCGCTTCCGGCGAAACTCAAGCATATGGTAAACCAATCGCAGCTGGACCGGGTGTTCCAGGCGCTCTCCGATCCCACGCGCCGCGCCCTGCTCGAGCGCCTGGGCCGCGGTCCGCTGTCGGTGAGCCAGCTCGCCGAGCCGATGTCGATGACGCTCGCCGCCGTCATGCAGCACCTGCAGGTGCTGGAGCAAGCTGAGTTGGTGCAGAGCGAGAAGACCGGCCGCGTCCGCACTTGTCGCATCGAGCCCGACGGGCTCGCCGCCGCCGCAAGCTGGATCGCGCAGCGTCGCGGGCCCGAGCAGGAAGCGGGCGGCCGGCGGCGCAAGCGCAGATCCTGAGCGCTCACCAGGATGGACGCACGGGGGGCAGCGCCCCGCCGTGCGTCGCGCGCAGCACGGCCGTCAGGTTGGCGCGCATGTCCTCGACGGCCGCGCGTCCGATGACCTTCGCCCACTCGCTCTCGAGCTCGCGATAGATGCTCTCGACGGTGCGCAGCGTGCTCTTCCCGCGCCGCGTCAGCACGATCCGCTGCGCGCGGCCGTCCTCGGGGTGCGCCTCCCGCCGGATCAGCTCCGCCTGCTCCATCGACGTGACCAGCTTGGCCGCCGCTTGCTTGGTCATGCCCATCATGTCGGCGATGTCTTGCGCGCGCGCGTCCGTGCGTTGCGCGTGCAACAGGACGAAACCGAACGCCGGTCTCACGTCCTCCACGCCGCGCGCGCGGAGCCGCACGTGCAGCTCGTCGATCAACGCGCGGAACGCCATCGCAGCGAGCCGCGCGAGCGGGATCGCGTCGTCTGCCGTCGACGTCATTCGGCCCACGGCGGCACGAAGGTCGTCCCGTCGCCGAGCCGCGCCTGTCCGCCGACGGGAAAGCACACCATTGCCTCCAGCGGCGCGTCACCTTCGACGTGGAGCGCGAACGCCGTCGCCGGCGGCACCACGATCACGTCGCCGGCGCGCGCCTCGTGCTGCTCGTCGCCGAGCTCGACGCGGGCGCGTCCCGCGAGCACCACCAGGATCTCCTCGCGCGTCAGCTCGTGCGCCGTGGCCGGCGTGCCCGGCGCGATCTCCACGCGCCACACGCTGTTTTCCTGGGCGCCGCGTCGCGGGCTCGCCAGCGGCGTGAAGCGCGCACCGTGCATCTCGTGGATCTGGCCTGGGGAATGGATGATCGGCATGGGTCTGTGCTCCTGGCAATCAGTCAACCAGGGTGACTATACCGGTCAGGCCCGAATAGTCAACGCGGTTGTCCAGTTGCGCCCGGCGCGCCCCCGGCGGCGCGATCGGCCCGCCGCGCGTTCGCCGCATGGACGATGAAATGCCGGTCCGGCGCGGAACCTCGCGTAGCGGGATTCCGCGCCGGACCGGCAAGCAAGCCGGCGCTCAGGTCTCGATGGCGACCGCGTGCAGGCCGACGAGGTCGCCGCACGAGGTGCGACCGACCAGGTACACGTCCACCTCCGCCGAGTACGGGTCGCCGACGGGCTTGTGGATCTTCACGAAGATGACGTCGTCGAGCTGGGACGAGACGATCGACTCGACCGCAGCCGCAGCAGCGGGATCGGCGCTATCGCTCGACGGCTCGAGGGCGACGTTGAAGTTGTCGACGGCGCGCGACTCCACCGTGCTGCCCGCGGGCGCGCCGACCAGCGACAGGATCTGCGCCGGCGTCGGCGCCGCGCCGCCAGCGCCGGCGTACGAGAAGACGTCGATCGGGCGATCGCTCTCGCTCATGAACAGCAGATCGGCCAGGTGCGGGGACACCGCGTTCGCGAACGCGTCGATGCACGCCGCGGGACCGGCCGAACCGCCCCACGCGCCGCTCGCGGCATAGTCGTGGAGCGCGTTCATGCTGGCCGTGCCGACGCCCTTGACGGCTGCCACGGCGGCCACGGTCGCGAACGGTCGCGCGGCGACGATGGCGTTCGCCGGGCTCGTGGTCATCCCGTGCGCGGTCAGCTCGTCGGCGCTCGCGCCGTTGGCGATGTCGAGCGCGGTCGCGGCGGTCTGTTCGTCGAACGCGACGCCGTCGAACGTGCCGCCCAGGCTCTGCGTGGCGCCGGCGCGCATCGGCGTCCACCACCCGGTGGCAGCGTCGCGCAGGCTCTCGAGCGCGCTCGCGCCGACGTAGGACACCGGCCCCATCGCGCTCACGCTCGACAGGGGCCGCGCGGCGACCAGCCCACCGGCGGCGCGCGCGTCGAGCACGGCATCGAGCGCGGCGTAGTCCAGGTGGTCCACGGCCCACACAACGGTCTCGGCTTCCCAGCCGCGGAAGTAGACGCCCTCGACCGTCTCCGACGCCGGCGTCGCGTGCGTCGCGGCGTAGCTCTGCAACTTCTCGAACGCGACGTCGCCGACGTACGGGATCGCGTCGAGCTCGCCGATGTCCGCGAAGTAGGCGTCGTCCGCGGACGGCAGCACGCCGTCGGCGCCCGCGCGGTACTTGGCGATGTTCTTTGCGGCGCGCGCGTCGAGGCCCACCGCGTGGTCGAGCGTCGTCGCGTCGGTGCCCGGATAGTTCACCAGCGCGAGCACGCTCGCCGCGTCGGCGGGCGACATGCTGACGGCGTAGTTCGAGGTGGCGGCTTCGGGATCCGCGGGCGCGCCGGCCGACTGCATGGCGCAGCCGACGGCGAACAGCGACAGGGCGAGGGAGAGCGGGGCGATGCGGTTCACGGAGGACTCCTTCAGATCTCGATGGCGGTGACCCGGGTGCCGGGAAGCGCGCGCCGGTCGGCGCGGGCGAAGTACTCGACGATGCGGGTGCGCACGAGCGCGAGCGCCTCGGGCTCGCTGTCCGCGACGGCGGAGCAGCCCGGGAGATCCGGGCAGTAGGCACGCACGCGCGGGCTCCGGCTGCTGGGCTCGAGCACGACGGGAATTCGCATGGTGGGCGGCTTGAGCAAGGCTCGTGCCGGCGCGTGCGACGGGGGAACCCCCGGGATCGCCGATGCACGAGTTGCTGCTAGTCGTATGCAGTTGCATTACTGCAACTTTCACTGGACTATTCGCAAATGTCGCGCGCTTCCGAGGAACGGCTCCACGCCGCCGAGGCCGAGAACATCGAGCAGGGCCTGATGGCGGAGGCGCTCGCGCGCACCGGGGCGAAGAACGGCGCGCTGTTCCTGCGCGATGCCAAGCAGGACACGCTCGTGGTGCACTTCCACGTCGTCGAAGGGCTGGTCGTGAACCTGCCGGGCGCGGTGCTGCGGCGGCGCACCGACGGTCGCCCCAACGGCATCGCGTTCCACGTGTTGGATCAGGACAGATCGTACGCGAGCGGCGATACCAAGGACGACCCGCACTACGCGCCGTACTTCCTCGACGTGTCGTCGATCGTTGCTGTGCCGATCCGCTATCAGCGGCGTGTGATCGGCGTGCTCAGCGTGTCGTCGCGCGAGCGCGACGCGTTCAACGAGCACCACGTCGAGGAGCTCGAGGCGCTGGCCGCGTCGTCGGCCAGGTTCCTGCGGCGTGCCGCGCTGGAGCACGCCACCCGCGCCGCGTCCGGACGCCCCTTCTTGATCAAGGGTCTGTCACCCGAGTGGACGGAGGTCGAGCGACGCATCGAATACGCCGCGCCGACCGACGCGCCCTTACTGATCCAGGGCGAGAGCGGGTGCGGCAAGGAATTGGTCGCGCACTCGATCCACTTCAACAGCCGGCGCGCCGATCGACCGTTCGTGATCGTGAACTGTGCCGCCGTTCCGGAGACGCTGCTCGAGAGCATGCTGTTCGGGCATCGCCGCGGCGCGTTCACCGGCGCCACCGCGAACAAGACCGGCGAGTTCCAGAAAGCGCATCGCGGCACGCTCTTCCTCGACGAGATCGGCGAGCTACCGCTGGTACTGCAGGCGAAGGTGCTGCGCGCGGTCGAATACGGCGACGTGCAGCCGCTCGGCAGCGACGGCGCGGCGGAACGCGTCGACGTGCGCCTGGTGTGCGCGACGAATCGCGATCTGGCGGCCATGGTCAAGGCGGGTCGTTTCCGCGACGACCTGTACTACCGGCTCGGCGTGATCACGCTCGAGCTCCCGCCGCTGCGACGCTACAAGGACAACCTGGAGGTGCTGACGCACGTGTTCGTGAAGCTCGCCGCCGAGAGGCACGGGCTGCCCGCGGGGCGCGTGTCGCCCGCGGCGCTCGCCGCGCTCGCGAGCTACGACTTTCCGGGTAACGTCCGCGAGCTGAAGAACGCCATGGAGCACGCCGTGATCCTGAGCGGCGGCGGGGCGATCGAGCCCGAGCACCTGCCGCGTTCGATCGTCGCGCCGGCGAAAGCCGAGCCGGTGTTGCCCAAGCGTCCCAAGCTGCGCGAGCTGCGCGAGCAGTGGCTCGGGCCGCTCGAGCGCCGCTACCTGGAGGATCTGCTCGCCGAGACGGACGGCGACGTGCGCCGCGCCGCGACGATCGCGGGCGTCGACGCCGTCACGCTGTACCGGCTGCTCGAGCGGCGCGGGCTCGGGCGCAAGCGCCGGCCGCGAGCGGCGCGCGCGGGCTCCGCGCCGGGCCGGCAATAACCAAGCGCGCAGTCGACGTCAGGGCGTCTCGTAGGCGCCGCGATCGACGGTGCCTTTGACCCGCGGATTGCCGTCGAGGTCCTTGGTGAGCGCGACCGGCACCGCGGCGTTGTCTCCGGAGTCGAGGCACGGCGAGCCGGCGGCGAGGTGCAAGTCGTCGTCGATGTTGCCGGCCGTGTTGTCGGCGCCGTCGAGGTCCACGAACGGGCTCTGTGTGAGCGTCACGTTGGCGGTGCCGAGAGCCCCGCCTTCCACGCAGGAATACGCCGTCGTCGTGGTGCCGTCGATGGCGCCGGCCCCGTTGCCGAAGAAGACGCTGTTGGTGATGTCCGCGCTCGCCCGCCAGTCGAGGTAGATGGCGCCGCTGCCCGCGGCGGTGTTGCTGACGAACGTGCTGTTGATGATCGGCGCGGGATCGCTCCACTCGATGTGCAGCGCGCCGCCGGAGCTGCTGCTGTTGCCGACGAAGAGCGAGCCGTAGATTGTCGGCTCGCTCGACCAGTTGCCGAAGAACGCGCCGCCGGAGCCCGCCTTGTTGTGGATGAAGCGGCTGTCGATGATGGTCGGGCCGCTGTCCCAGTACGAGAAGATCGCGCCGCCGCTGCCGCTGGCCTGATTGTCCATGAACGTGCAGTGCAAGATCGTGACCTTGTCGCTCGGGCCGGCGTTGTAGAGGCCCGCGCCGTCGCTGCCGTTGCCGCCCATCACCCAGAATCCATCCAGCGTCGCGCCCGCCTGGCCCAGCAGTACGTGCGAGGAGTTGTCGGACTGGTTGGCGAAGGCGGGGCCGTCATCGCCGGCGAGATCGCCGCTCAGGATCGTCTTGTTGGTGTTCCAGCTTCGCGTGGTGGTGGTGGTCTCTCCGCCGGCGAACCCGCCGTACAGCGGAACCTGCGCCGGAAGCTGGAACGACGCGCTGCGGTCGCCAGGCGTCTTGCCCACGCCCTGGTCGGGTCGGTAGGTGCCCTTGGCGACCCAGACCTCGTAGCCGGATTTGGCGATCGCGAGGGCGTCCTGCAAGCTCACGAAAGCATCGGGCCACGTCGCGCCGTCGTTCTTGCCGGTCGCGGTGTGGTCGACGTGGATGACGCAGGTCTTGTTGTAGCTCGGGTTGTTGTCGTCGCAGTCGATGAGCTACGCGCTTCGCGTGCGGCGCGCGGCGCGCGGCGCGCGAGAGCTACGGCACGATGCCGTTCAGCAACTCGAAGACCGGCCGGGGCTGTGGCGGCGCGCGATGGAATCGAAGACGGCGCCCGCGACCCGGTGATCAGGCGCTCAAGCGCGCAGTGACCGGGTCACCGACGACGCGATTCCGACCCGCGCGTTTCGCGACGTACATGCGCGCGTCGGCTCGCGACAGCAGCGTCCGGGCTTCGGCGCCGGCTCCCGTGGTCGTCGCGCAGCCGATGCTGGCCGTCACGGTGACGCGCTCGGTGCCGACGACGAAGCTGTGCGCGGCGATGGCAGCGCGAAGCCGCTCCGCCACGATCTCTGCGCCAACTGCGTCGGTCTGTCGCAAGAGCATGACGAATTCCTCACCGCCGACGCGCGCCACCGTGTCTTCCAGACGAACGCCCGCGCGCAGTATGCGGGCGATTTCGACGAGGACGGTGTCACCACCGGCATGGCCGTACGTGTCGTTGACACGCTTGAAGTGGTCGACATCCAGCGACAGCAGCGACGTGGGACTCCCGTGACGCCGCGTGAATGCCATCTCGCTCTCCAGCCGTTCGTCGAAGAAGCGCCGATTCAGCAGGTTCGTCAGCGGGTCGCGAATGGTGGCGTCGTAGAGCGCGTCGGCCAGGGCGCGCGATCGGGTCTCCGCGGCCTCGCGCTCGCGCTCGTAGACGTAAGCGATGGCCGCGGTGATGCCGATGTAGGCCACTCCGAGCATCGCCCGGAGCGACAGCGGCGTCTCGTACGGCTGGACCCAGCCAAGGTGCGAGGACACGCCGATGCCGATGGTCTCGAGGGCGAGCAGCGCCGCAAACACCAGGGCGACGCGAAATCCAGCGAAGAAGGCCGCGATGATCGGCAACGCCGGCAGCATCATCATGCTGGCCGCGGAAAGTCCGCCGGTCCTGCCGAGCAGCATCGGAAGGAGCAAACCCAGCGCGCCGAGGGGCAGAAGCGCGGCACGCTGGACGGATTGTGTCCTCTTGAGCACGAACGGCGCGAGGAACATGGTCAGACCCAGCACCGAAATCGCGCCGACATAGGCGGCGGAAGGCAGTGCTCCGATCACGGCGCGCGACGCCGTCGCGACGACGGTGAGCAGCGCACCCAGGTGGCTGGAGATGACCAGCACCTTGGCGCGACTGCGGCAGTTCAGATGTTCCGCCTCGTCCAGGGGTGGGTTGCAGAAGTACCCGAAATAGCGACCAGTCAGGCTGCTCGAGTGTTGTCGGGGCTCGGAATTCTGGTCCACGACGGTGCCAACGGCCGGTCGCGCACTTCCCTAATGCTCGGGGAGCGAACCACGACTTTCCGGGCGGCGTCCGCGCCGGCCGCGAGCGGCACTCCCGGGTTCCGCGTCGGACCGGCAATAACCGGATGCCCGTCCGGTCACCAGATGCTCGCCGCGGCGAGCTGCGACGTGCCGTCGGGTTTTCGCAAGCTGACGATGCAGCGGCGCGGGCCGAACCAGTTGGCGCTGCACCACGGATGCTCGTGATCGCCCGCCGGGGTGCCGCGGGCGAGCACCGTCACCTCCGCCTTGCGACACGCGTACGACAGCATCGCGCATCGCTCCCGGGTCGGCCAGCAGTCGGCGGGGTGTGGCGCGCACCACGCGATCGTGCTCGCCCAGAACGTCTCCTCCGCGTGCGGGCGCTCGTACAAGACGCGCCCGTTGTCGAGCGTCAGGTTCTGCGCGAGCTCGAGAGCGAGCGCTCCGCGCGCGTGATACGCCGATGCTTCGTACGCGACGCCGCCCGATAGCGTGACCGCGAACACCGCTCCCCATCGGGTCCACTTCCGCATCGAGGTGCCGCGAGCGTAACCCGGGCGTGCGCGAAGCGGGGCGGGCTCAGTCGCGCCGGCGCCAGACCGTGGCCAACCAGGGCTGCTCGTTCAACGGGCGACCGGGCGGGCGAAAGTAGTGCGCGAGCTCCTCGAAGCCGGCGGTCGTCACGAGCCGACGCCAGGTCTCGAGATCGTGGTAGGCGCCGTACCGGTCGCCGTTCCATTGTTCCTGGCCGCGACCGCGGGGATTCGACGTGAACAGCACGCCGCGCGACCGGAGTGTCTCGCGCAGCTCCGCGAGCACGCGTGGCAGCTCCTGGCCCGGCACATGGAACAGCGACGCGTTGGCGAAGACGCCGTGGAAGCGCGCGCGAGGAAGATCGAGCGCCAGGAAGTCCTGGTGCAGCACGTCGCAGCCCGCGGCAGCTCGCGCCATCTCCACGAAGCGCGCTGCTCCGTCGAGGCCCACGGCGGCGTGGCCGCGCTGCCGGAACGTGACCAGATCGCGCCCGGGGCCGCATCCCAGATCGAGGATCGAAAACGGAGGCGGACCCTCGATGGCATCGAGCAACGCCGAGACATTCTGCGACACGTCGTGGTCACGAGTGCCGGCCTGGAACGACTCCGCGTTGTCGTTGTAGTGACCGAGCGTCGTCTGCGAGATCCGCCGTAGCGCTTCGGCGTCGAGCGGCAAGGGTTCCTCGATCACCGCCGATCTTTCGCATCCATTCGGCTTGCAACAAAAGCGAAAGTTTCCGGTAAGGCGGTGTCGGTTCCGGGCTTCGAGCAGCGTCGTAGCGTCATTCGGCCTGAAGCCAAGGAGAAATGCGTGACGACCCCGACCAATTCCAGCACCCGCGCCCGTGTCGGCATCGCCATCAGCGTGCTTGCCGTGCTGTTCTTGCTGTTCGACAGCGGCATCAAGCTCGCGAACACATCGCAGGTTGTCGACGCGATGCAGAAGCTCGGCTACCCGACGGCCTTCGACCGCGGCCTCGGCGTGCTCGAGCTCCTGTGCGTCATCGTGTACCTGGTGCCGCGCACGGCGATCGTGGGCGCGGTGCTGCTCACGGGCTACCTCGGCGGCGCGATCGCGTCGCACCTGCGCGTGGCCGACCCGTGGCTCGGGTTCACGCAGTTCCCGCTGTACGTCGCGGTGCTGTACTGGGGCGGCCTGTACCTGCGCGACTCGCGCGTGAAGCTGTTGCTCGGGCGGCGGCCCGAGCGCTGACCCGTGATACAGATAACGCATGTGGCGCGGACTCTTCGCCGGCCTGTGTGCGGCGTCGGCGTGTGCCTCTGCGGCGGGCGGGCCGCGGGCGACGCCGACGGCCACGGTCGCGGCGCCGCCCACCCGCGCTGACCCGTGCGTGGAAGAGGCGAATGCGCGTGCGGCGCGCATCGAGTCGCTCGCCCGGGACGGGCGTCTCGACGACGCGTGGCAGCTCGCGCGTGGCGACGATTGCCCAGCCGGGGCCGGCGTGTTGGATGAAGCGCGGCTGACGCTTCTCTCGCAGATGGAGTGGAGCGCCGAGCTTGGCAAGGTGGCCCGTCGCGTCGCCGACCGGCGCGGCGGCTCGCCCACGAAGCAGGCGCTCGCACGCAGGCTGCTGGCCGAGCCCGGCGCGCGGGTTGACGATCGCGCGTTGGCCGAAGCGCTGGTGGAGCGTGGGCTCGCCGCCACGGGCACGGAGCGGCGCCGTGCGCTGGACGCGGCGCTGCTCGCCTACGAGCGCGCGAGCGGCGAGGCGCCGCGCGCCATCGCGCTGCGGTCGCTCTCGGTCGTGGCATTGATCGATCCGTCCACGCTCATCGCGAACGCGATGGCGGAGCCCGAGGGTACCGCTCACGCTGTGGTGGTACGGCTGGCCGGGACGCCGGCGAAGGGGCATGCGGTTCGTCTGCTCGGAAGAGGCGAGTACGCGCCGGACGTGCAGGCGAGCCCGGCGGGCGCCATCACCGTTCGCTATCGGGGCGACAGCGACGCGCTCGGCTACGCGTCGCCGACGGCGCCCGCGCAGCCGCTTCCCAGCGCCGAACGCTACGCGGTGCTCCGGAGCGGCCGCGTGGTCGTGGCCAGCTCCAGCAGCGTGGCGGTGCGCGCGTCCGTCGGCGACGCGCGGGTCGAGGATCGCAAGGCCGTGAGCCTGGGCGACGCCCTTCCGTCGTCACGCACGGTTGCGAACGGGCGTTTCTGGTTCGCGTGCTTCGGAAGCGCCAGCGCGCCGGGCGGCGCTGCGGTGGTAGATGACCAGGTCGCCAAGGTGAGCGTCCAGCTGGACCGCGTCATTGGCTGTGCCTTCGACGCGGCGCGAAGCCAGCTCGTGGTCTTGCGCCAAGCGTCGGAGACGGGCCCGGTGGTCGCGCGGCTGTTGGCGCTGGACGGCAGCGCCGATGTGACGCTGCCGCTGCCGTCCGTCAAGGATTCCGCGAGCCTGAGCGTCACGATCGACGAGCGCCGGCACAGCGCCGCGATCACGTCTGCGGGGCGCACGCGCTACGTCGATCTCGTCCGGCGCCGCCTGGTGACGACGCCACCGCCGCAGCGTCGTGTCGGTCCGCCGCGCCTTGCCGCAGTGAGCGTCGGCGAGATGGGGTCGACGCGCGCCGCCGTCGCGCCGCTGCGATCGCTGGCCGAGCCGCCGCGCCACGTGGTGGAGCCCACGTTCGCGACGGTGCACAGCTGGACGGAGAACGGCGTGCTCAGCCCCGACGGCGAGACGGTTGCCGCCTACACGGCCGACAACAGCTACGCCAACGTGCTGCTGGTGATCGCCGACGCCAAGACGTTGAAGGTGCGCCACCGCATCGACGTGCCGTACGGCATCAACTGGCTCACCGGCTATTATCTGAACGACCACCTGCTCGTCGCGCAATCGTATCCGTCGTTCCTGGTGTTCGACGTGCGGAGCGGCGAGCAGATCGCGTCGCTCCAAGACAGCGAGGCCAGCGTGCTCGTCGACCGCTTCCTCGTCGGCGGCTCGCGCATGTGGGATCTGGCCCCGGGCATCGACGAGCGCCTCGTGGATCTCGGACTTTCGGACGACGTCCACGTCTCCGGAAAGCGTCCCGTGCGCGAGCTGACGCTCAAGCAGGGCGACCCTGGCAAGCTCCGCTTCGCGGATGGCCGCGTGACCCTCACCGGGATGCCGCCGCCGCGCTTCCTCTACTGTGCCTTCGGCGAGTGGCTCGCTCCGTGGTCGGTCTGCGAGCACCGCCTCGCGGACTAGCTTCACTCACCGTGCGTCGGGCGGATCTTCCAGCTCGA
>CAVZIE010000035.1:0-24365 GCA_963775185.1 uncultured delta proteobacterium
CCGCCGTCGTGCACGCCGACCCCGTCGCCGTCTTCGCCACGCACGCGCCCGCGCCGTTGCAGCGCGAGCCGGCAGCGCAATCGGCATCCGTTGTGCACGACGACAGGCACTGTCCCCCCTGGCAGCCGAACGGATTACACGGCGACGACGACGGTATGCAGGCCCCCGTGTTGTCGCACAGCGAGACGGTCTTCGACGTCCCCGAGCACGAGCTCGCGCCGCACGGCGTCCCAGGATCCGCCGTCGCCTGGCAGGCGCCCTGCCCATCGCACGCACCCGGCGCCCCACACGACGTTGTCCCCGCCGCGCACTTGTCCTTCGGATCCGTCCCCTTCGCGACCGGACCACACGTCCCCGAGCTACCAGTCGCCTTGAGCGATCCGAGACACGACTGGCACACGCCGTCGCACACGCCGTCGCAGCACACCCCCTCCACACAGTGCCCGCTCTGGCACTCCGCGCCGCTCGTACACGCCGACCCGGGCGACAGCCGCGCCACGCACACGCCCCCGTCGCACCGGAACAGCGTCGCATTGGCGCAGTCGCCGTCCACCGTGCAACTCGTCAGACACCGCCCGCCCTGGCACGCATACGGCGTGCACGGCGTCGACGACGCCACGCATGCGCCGGTCGCGTCGCACGCCGAGAGCGTGCTCGAGCCGGCGACGCAGCCCGGCGATGCGCACGGCGTGCCCGGATCCGCCTGCTGCTGGCAGACGCCCTGGCCGTCGCACGAGCCGGTTGCACCGCACGCTGTGGAGCCTGTGGTGCAGGCGTCCTTCGGGTCCGTACCCTTGATGACCGGGCCGCACGTGCCGGAGCTTCCGCTGGCCTTCAGCCCCTTGAGGCATGATAGGCACGTGCCGCTGCACAAGCCATCGCAGAAGACGCCCTCGACGCAATAGCTGCTCTGGCATTCGTTTCCGCTCGTGCACGCGGTGCCGTCGGGTGCAAGCGATGGGTTGATGCACGCGCCCGAGTTGCACACGTTGCCCGGCGCGCAATCCGCGACCGTCGCGCAGGTCGTCGCACACCCAGAGCTGGTGCACGCATACGGGAAGCAGTTGATGGATTGTCCCGTCGCGCACGTCCCGGCGCCGTCGCATGCGCTTCCCGTCAGCAATGTCCCGTTGCACGCCACGGTGCCGCACGGCGTCCCTGCGGGCGTCGCGGTCGCACACGCGCCGTTGCCGTTACACGTGCCGTTGGGACCGCATGTGCCGGCCTCCGACACTGGGCAACTCCCGCGCGGGGGAGAGGTATTCGAGGCGACCGGACCGCATGTTCCATCGGACAACGTCACCGTGAGCGACTGCGTGCAACCCAGGCACAGCCCACTGCACGCCGTGTTGCAGCACACGCCGTCCACGCAGTTGTCTGTCGTGCACTCGCGACAGCCCGACACCTTGCAGTCCGACGTCACGTTGCACGTCTGGCTCTGCGTGTGCTGCGGATGGCAGGCGCTATCGGGCGCGCAGAAATACCCCGGTAGGCAGTCCACATCGCTGGTGCACCCCGGATCGGGACATACGACACTGTTGCCGTTGCACGCGAGATGATTGCCACAGGCGGGATTCCCCGCGCTCCCTTCAGCGAACAGCGTGCAGGTGCCGTCCGCTGTCGCGCCTAGCGCGATCGCGCAGGCGCCGCAGGCGCCTACGCATCCGCTGTCGCAGCAGTAGCCATCGGACGCGAAACCACTCGCGCACGCCGTCGGATCGTTCGAAGGCTGCCCCGTCTTCAGTTTGCACGCGCCCGCGGCATCGCATGTTTGCACTCCGGTGCACGATCTTGTCCGCCGTCGCTCGTGATCTGTACGCATGGCCAGACCCCGGGCGACTTCATGCGCTTTCAAAGCCGCCAAAGAACAAGCCCCCACATCGCACACGCCAGACGCACACTCGCCGCCGACCGCGCACGATCCTCCGAACATCTCCGGAACGAACAACTCTGCGCTCGAGAGCGAGTTGCCACCAGCAAGGAGAACATTGCCTGACCCAAGAAGTGTCGCCGTGTGGCTCGCCCGCTTTGCCATCATCGACGCCGCGGCCGCGAAGGTCGTTGATCGATCGAAGAGGTCGGCGCTCGGTGACGACGCCCCCCCCGCGACCAAGACCCAACCAGATTCGAGAAGTGTCGCAGTCTGGTGCCCACGCGCCGCGGTCATCGATTGAGTTGCCGCAAAGCTCGACGTCCCGTCGAACAGCTCCGCGCTCGACCAAGTTCCCCCGCCTGCAACTAGCACTTCCCCCGATGGAAGAAGCGTCGCGGTATGGAACTCACGTCCGGCCGTCATCGAACCTGTCGCCGCGAAGGTCGAGATGCCATCGAACAGTTCCGCGCTCGACAGAAGGTATGGATTGGACCCTCCCGCCATCAGCACTTTGCCCGACGGCAACAGCGTCGCCGTATGATACTCACGCGCAGTTGTCATCGGCCCTGTTGCCGCGAAGCTCGACACTTCATCGAACAGTTCCGCGCTCGATAGAATGCCGGAAAACCCGTAGATGCTGCTCCGGCCACGAGTACCTTCCCGGACAGCAGCAGCGTCGCGGTGTGGTACGTGCGCCTCACCGACATGGAACCGGTCGCCGCAAAGCTCGACGTCCCGTCGAACAGCTCCGCGGTGGACAAGTTCGGGGAAGCATGCCCCCCGTCATCAGGACCTTGCCCGAAGGCAGCAGCGTCGCGGTGTGACCCTCGCGGCGACGTCATGGAACCCGTCGCGGCAAAGCTCGACGTTCCGTCGAAGAGCTCCGCGCTCGAAAGCGCACTGTTCCATCAGCCCCCGCCATCGAGTACATCGCCCGGAGTTCAGAGACGTCGCGGTGTGGAACTCCGCGCGTCACGCTCATCGATCCCGTCGCCACCCACGCTCGGATCGACGATCGCCGGATACGCGACGTCCCGCCAGCCGACTCGAACAGCGCACGCCTTCGCGCCAGGCGACGTGACCGGATGCCGCCATGGCGCGCTCGCGTCCGTGTCGTACGCTGCACCCGTCCACGGCGATCCGCGCCTCGTGGCGACTTGCCCGCCCCATCGACGACGTACGGCGGTGCCACACGCAGCCGCGGCGCGCCGCCCTCGTCGAGGAACTCGAGCACGTTGCTCACGAGCCTGAGTCCCGCGACCCGCGACACATCGACGTCGTACGCGATCTCCTCATGCGCCGGCCGCGAGTCGAAGACGACATAGTCCTCCGTCCCCTCCGCGTGCACGCGATGCACGATGTCCGAGCCGTCGAGCGCAGCCGCGATACAGCACCATGCCGTCTGCGACCTCCGCCGGCGCGTCGCTCGCTCCGCGCAGCGCGAACTGCACCGCGACGTGCGTCGTGTCGTCCTCGAGCGTCCACCGCGTCGCTCGCGCGCAGCGGTAGCAGCGCCGTCGCACTCCGCAGCACGGCGCGCTTCGCGCCCGCGGGCAGTACTGCGCGAAGGTGCGCGTCCGTCGTACGCTCGAAGCCTGTCGCCACCGCTCGAGCGATCACAGGTCGCGGGCGGACAACCTGTGGCCCACGAAAGGGATCGGGCTGCGCCGCCGGACGGATAACGAACCTCTTCCGGATCTCCGCGATGCGCGCGCGCGCGGCTGCCGAGCCTGCGACGCTGGCCGGTGGGCTCGCCGTACCCCGCGTCCGTCGCGACGCCGCCTCGTGGTCGCCACACGCCACTGCGACAAGCGCCGCGAGCGCCGCGCACACCGCAAGTCCCGCGGCTCGCGCCTTCGCCGACCGCGGCACGGTGACCCCACGCTCCTGCTCGATACTGCGAGGACTCCGACCCCCTTCCATGCCCTGATTCCGAGGCTACGCTCACGGGCGAATCCAGCGCAAGCCAAGTGCCTGCCGGGCACGCGAACGCGCGCCTCGCATGAGCTCCGTCATCCCCGCAGGCTTCAGGGCGCGAGGTCACGCTCATCAAGGTTGGCACGAGTGTCCAATCTGGACACCGTCGACGGGGGTTCCACGCCGGACCAACCAGGCACGTCCGATTGCAAGAGCTGCATCTTGACGAGCCTGCGGCGTGAGGGACTCATTTGACGCAACACCGGAAGCCCAGCGTCGGTTGCGTCGCCGAGCGCACGGTAGGCGCGCCGGCGGTGCACGCGATCTTGGAATCGCTCGAAGCGAACGACCCTCCTCGTGTCTCGCAGTTCCCCGTCTCCGTGTCGGGCGTGCACGTGTTCGTCCACTCGGCGGCGTTGCCACTGAGATCATAGACGTCGGTCGTGCCGTCGTCGGCGAGGACCGCGCAACCCGTCGTCTTTCCAACGGGGAGCAGCACGCCGTTGCCGGAGGAAGCGCCGTTGCAGACGGTGGAGGAGCTGCACGCACAGCCGTAGAGGTGCGTAGAGTCGCCGGCAGTACACGCCTGGACGAAGTCGCTCTTGGCCGGGTCCGCGAGCGCGATACCGTCGTCGCGGCAGAGGTCTTTCCCCGCCCACAGGCAGTAGGCGTATGCGTCGCACCAGTCGACGCAGGTCCTGGGCAGGTCAGGATCGCCCGCATCGACGCCGGTCAGCGCGCTGATGCAGTTTGCAGGCGGATCGAAGCCGGGAGTCTCGCCGCTCGCCGGCGTGCCGCCGTCGGTCGACGGCGTGTTCCACGCGCATGCGGCCTCTTGCGGGGGGTGGCTCGCGCCAAGGAACTCGGCGTACTCGGACACGGTCACCTCCGTGGTGTCGATCCAGAAGCACGTGCCGTCGGGTCTGCGCATCTGCGCCATGGCGGGCCCGTGCTTGCCCGGATCGGATCCGGACGGGCACGCCGAGCCGCCGGTTCCGCCAGATGCCGACGCACCCCCCGTCCCACCTGCACCGCTGCCACCCGTGCCCGAACCGCCGCTCGCTGTCGAAGCGTCGCGGGATCCGAGCGTGACGTCCTCGTTGCCGAGGATGGCGTTGCACGCGGTCGCGCCGATCAGCGCGAGCAGCACCGCCACAAGTCGGGCGCTCACCACGTACCCCGCGCCGTCACGACACCCGGAGCCAGCCCGACCTCGACCTTGTTCTCTCCGGAGGGCGCTGTGAACCACAGCACCGCACCCGCCGCCAACCCGGCACCACCGACAATGAACGCGATCGTCGACACGTTGCCGGCGCTGCGCGCGCTGTTCGAGAGATCGACGCCGTCCTGGTCGTAGCAGACCGATCCGCTGCAGTGGCTCGCGGCCTGGTCGTGCCTGGACTTCGACATCAGTCCGAACACCGACCCGACGCCCACACCGACGATGCCCGCCCCGCCCACGATCAGCGCCGTCGTGCGCTGCACGCTGGATCCGCCGGCTTCCGGCCCGCGCGGCGCAAGCGCCGGCGAGGGAACAGGTGGAGATGGAGTAGCAGCGGGCTTGGACGGCACTGCCGCCGGTGGCGCCGTCGGCTCGCTCTCGAGCGACGGCACCGCGAGCGTCAACGCGGCGCCGGTCGCCGCGACGGTGATCGCCTTCTTCCACGCGCGCTTGCCCGGTGCCGTCGCGGCCACCTCGTGCGAGCCGGGATCGATCGGAGCCGCCGACCCCCATAGCGCGCGATCGAGGACCTCGCCGTCCAGGCGCACCTCGAGATCCGGCGTCGCGTCCGCCACCGTAACCGTCAACCGCGATAGGTGCGCTTCCAGCGCGGTCGCGCGATCACGGGCGAGGCTCGCGCGCGTGTCGCCGCGCTTGGCCGCGATCTCCGCCGCGTCCTTGAACGCGGCCCACGCGCTCGCCGTCTTGCCGTCCTTCTCGAAGCAGTCCGCCAGGTGCAGCAGCGTGCCGAGCTGCGGGTCGAGGCGCTGGCTGCCGCGGAATTTCTGGCACGCCGCGGCGTAGTCGCGGCTGCCCATCAGCTTCTGCGCGTCGTCGAACAGCTGCGTCGCTCGCGCCTTGTCCGCGGGGCTCGGCTCCGCGAAACAGATGGACGCGTGCAGCATCACGAGCGCCAGCATCGCCGCGCCCCCGGCCGGTCGGATTGCCACGGATACGATGCTACTACACCGCGCCGGGCTACAGACGCCCCCCGAGCCCATCCACCGTCTCTGCGGGCGGAACCGGCTTCGGTGAGGGGGCCACCGGCGCAGGCGTGGGGGGCGCCGCGGCCACCGGCACCGACGCCGCCTTCGCCGACGGGGCCGGCCTGGGCGGCGGCGTATGCATGATCTCGGGCCTGCGCTGCTCGCGCTTGGCCCCAGCGTTCGCGGCTGGCTGCACGACCACGACGGCGGGCGCGGGCTGCACGGCGGAGGTGTGCTGCACCTCCGGCGCCGCGGAGGGCAGCGCGGCCGGGCTGGGAGGTTCGGCCGAAACGGCCGGGGCCGGGGCCGGGGCCGATGCAACGCTGGGGCTACTGCGCAATGCAAACATGACGACGGTCACTGCGACAATCGCCAGCGCGCCGATTCCGAGGGCTACCGGCAAGGCCGGTCGCCTACCGCCGGCCGCCGTAGCCGGCGCGCTCGTGATGCCTTGGGCGGTCGTCAGGTTGCCGGCCGGTAGCTTGAATTGCGGACTGGTCGCTACACCCGGGGGCTTGTCCGACGGCGGCTTCGGCGGCGGGCGCTCGGTCGGCCCCGTCGCGCTCACGCCGCTTTCCAGCTCCGCGCGCGCGGCGCGCACGGCGAGCTGCATCGCGGCCGCGTCGGAGTAGCGGTCCACCTTGTCGTACGCGAGCGATCGATCGACGACCTCGGCCACAACCGGGGGCAGGTCGGGAATCACCGAGGAGATCGGCGGTGCGTGTTCGGTGATGGCGGCCACAAGCGCCTCGTTGACGGTAGACGTGTGGTGCACGGCTCGACCCGTAAGGAGCGTGAACATGGTCGCGCCAACCGCCCAGACGTCGGTGCGCCCGTCCACCTGGTCCCAGAGTCCGCGCGCCTGCTCCGGCGGCATGTAGGACGGCGTGCCCATCAGCGCACCCGTGCGCGTCCCCGATTGGTCCGCGCTCTCGCGGAGGCGTGCGATTCCGAAGTCCAGCACCTTGATCAGGCCGTTCTGGTTCTGGTCGAAGAACAGATTCTCGGGCTTGATGTCGCGGTGGATGATGCCTTTGGCGTGCGCCGCGACAAGCACGTCGAGGAGCTGGTCCGCCATCGACAGGACATCTTCCACCGCGAGGCGACCGCCATGGCGCTCGGCACGGGCTAGAACCGTCTCGCCTTCGAGCAGCTCCATGACGATGAACGCGCCGCCGTCCTCCGCCACGTCGTCGTCGAGCACCGAGACGGCTCCCGGATGGCCGACGGTGTTCGCGACGTAGCCCTCCCGGACAAAGCGCGCGCGGATGTCCGAGTGCATCGAGAGCTCCGGGTGGAGTATCTTGATGGCAACGCGCTTGTTGTTGCGGTGCGTCGCCACGTACACGCACGCCATGCCGCCCACGCCGAGCAGGGCGTCGATCGTCCACTTGCCCTTCAGCGTAGCGCCGACGCGCTTCTCGGCTCGCCGGACCACCTCGTCCGTACTGTCGAACATCTCCGGATCGAAGATCTTATCACAGTCGGCGGGCTCGTTCACGGCGCGGGAAAGTGCGAGTCGAGGCGTTTTGGCGGACAGCTGGCGCACGCGCGTCTTGTCGGCCGATAAATCGAAATTCACGCGCTCGCCCAGGCGGCGCTACGACGCGATCCAGTAGGCGGCCACGAGCACGGCGGCGATGCCGAGGCAGAACAGCAACGCCAGCACGCCTCGACCCGCCTCGGTCACGCCGATGAGGCTGGCCGGACCTTGCTCGTCGCCGTTGCGCGAGCGGGAGAAGAACAATCGTGGAGCGTTCATGGTTCCTCCGGCAAGATCAACCCGACGCGCGCCCGTTCATTCCGGCCCGGACGCGCGGCCGCCGCGCACACCCTTGTCGTCGGCGTCGCATGCCGACTAGCCTTCCGCCATGGACGCCAACGAGCTGCGGGCCCTGCAAGCGCCGATCAAGCAACGCTACAAGGACGACCCGTCGCAAGCGCTGATCCCGGCCCGCGCCGAGGGCCACGTGAGCGGAGAGGCGATCGCGTGCGTCGTCGGGCAGACCGTCGCCGGCCTGCATGCCGCCGCGGGCGGTGACGGCACCCAGGCCTGCTCCGCCGACATGCTGCTCGAAGCGCTGGTCGCGTGCGCGGGCGTGACGCTCAAGAGCGTTGCGACGGTGATGGGCGTCGAGATGCGCACGGCGCGCGTCATCGCCGAAGGTGCGTGGGACGCGCGGGGCACCCTCGGCGTATCGCGCGAGGTCCCGGTCGGCATGATCGACGTATCGCTTCGCTTCGAGATCGACAGCGACGCGGACGCCGCCACGCTCGACAAGCTGGTGGAGCTCACCGAGCGCTACTGCGTCATCTACCAGACGCTCAAGCGCCCACCGGCTCTGCAGAGCCGCCGCGCACAAGCGAACGGCTGACCGCCGCTCAGAACACGCGGCTCTTGTAGTCCATCGCCCGCTCGAAGGCGCGGCCCACGACTTCGGTGGTGAAGATCCAGCGCACCTTCCACAGCGGCGAGTGGCAGTCGTCCGCCGACAGCTTGCCGGTGTACACGTCGCTCAGCGCTTCCGCCGTGTGACGCGACAGCTCCTCGATCACCTGCCGCCCGATCTCGGCGGAAGCGAGGCTCGGCTTGCCGGCATAGGTCTCCGTCTCGAAGTACTTGAGCTTGTGCTTGAAGCTGCGAAGCAGCGCCGACAGCCGCCCCTGTTCGATCGGCGGCAGCCCCTGCTCGGCGAGCTTGATGCTCACGGTCCGGCGATCGAGCTCGTGGAACGCCGGATCCACGTACTTGCCCAGCAGGTGCAGCATCATCGACGTCTCGATGGCGCCGCCGTGCGAGTCGCCGTCGAGCTCGTCGGGGCTGAGTCCGTCGATGTGACCGAGCACCTGCTTCAGATCCGAGCCGCCGCCGGTGAGCTGCTTGATGAGCAGCGAGAACACGCTCACCATCTGTGTGCCGAAGCGCCGGTTCGAGCGGTGCGCCGCCACCTCCATCGGCACGAAGTGGCGCGGCCCGCCGTGGAAGTTGCCGAGCCAGATGTGCCGGAAGCCTTGACGACCGAGCGTCCGCCCCACGTCCTCGAGCACGCGCACCAGGGTCGAGCTGCGGAACATCACCGAGCCCGGGTGAGGCAGCACGTCCGCCGCGACGTAGATCGGCGGCAGGTGCAACAGCTCGAGCTCCGGGTGCCGCTCGCACATCCGCTCCATCGTCCGGAGCATCAAGCCCTCGGACTCCATGTTGTCGGTGATGACCGGCAAGTGCGGCCCGTGCACCTCCAGCGGCGACACGCTGACCATCACGGCGGTGCGCGCCCGATCGATCTTCTCGAAATCGCGGCCGGTCAGGTACTGCCACTCGCGCACGCGCGCGGTAGTCTCGACGGTGGAGTAGTCCATGGGGTGTTGCCGGTCCGGCGCGGAACCGGGATCGGTGCGCCGGCGCGCATTGTACGGCAACGCGACCGCCCGCGACACCGGGCCCCCGGCGAGCGCGCCCACGGGCCAGGTCCGCTACGCCGGCGTGCTCGGGGCGCACAGCAAATGGAGAGCACCTCTTCGGGTATTACGAAGCGCGTCGCGAGTCGTTCCACCGCCGCCGCCGCCGCCGGTCGAGGAAACGGACGACGGCGACTGCGCAACGTGCACCGCGAAGAACGACGAGCCGCCCACGCACCGCCGCCGGCGCTCGCGCCGTCGCGCGGGCCGCCGTTCTTCAAGAGCCGGATCATCCGCCGCCGCCTCGGCGAGCCGATGCAGGCGGAGCTGTTCGACGCGCATTGAACGCGCGCTCGAGACCGCCGACGTCTGCCCGGATTGCCGCCAGCCGCGCGAATGCAACGCGCGCGCGGCAGATCCCGGGCCAGACTCGCCTCGCGCCGGAGCCGATTGTGCCGATTGTGCCGTAGACTGCCTCCGAGCCTTGGACAGGACAGTGCGTGCAGCGGCGACGGGAGGGGCGTTCATGGTGCCTACGCGCCGACGGGAGGGGCGTTCATGGTGGCTACGCGCGCCTCCGGCAGCGGGTTTGCCGGTCCGGCGCGGTATCCCGGGGAGCGCCGGACACGCGAAGCGCGTCGCGAGCTCCGCCGTGTTCCCGCTCCCGCTCCGCGCCGGCGACGCGCGGGCCCCCGACTCAGGCAAGTGCGCCGGCGCCGGCGAGCGGACGTACGAAGCCGTGAAAGCCGGCGGCCGAGAGCGACCGCAACACCGCGTCCGCATCGGCGCGCGTGAGGAACGCTCCGACGACCACGCGATGCACGGCGCCGAAGCGCGCGCTGTGCGCGCGGAGCACGTGCGCGGGCGAGTTGTCGGCGGGAAATCCGCCGGCCTCGTAGAAGCCATGCCACGCACTGTGATCGTCGGCGGCCGCGACGCGGTCCGCGATGGCACGCGCCGCGGGCGCGTCGCCTGCGAAGATCTGGATCGTGAGCGGGGCCGTGGTCGTCGGCGGGCGTGGCTTCACGTGGGGGAACGCACGGCGGACGTCGCGGAGCACGGCGGCGAGGGCGTTCTCGCCGTGGTGCGACTCGAACCCGCCGCACGGGTCGCCGGTGCAGACCGCCGAGATGCTGTCGACGATCAGGTCCGTGTCGGGCGGCAGCGCGCGGTCGATGCGCCCGAGCCAGCGCGCGCGTTCGATCACGACCGCGGGCTCCCAGTCCGCGTGCGAGCCGTAGATCACCGACACGCCGCCGACGGACGCCGCGTCCCCGTCCCAGCACGCGCCGGCCGGGCGCGTCGCGGCGGCCAGGACGAGCGCGGTCAGGGCAACGGGCAGCAGGCGCATGTCGAGAATACGCCCGGCACGGTGGTTCACTTCCGGGATCGTTCGCGACGCTCGTGGCCCGCGCCGGACCGGCAATCCTTCCACCCGGGGAAGCTGGCTTGGTCCGGAGCCCGGAATTGCTACCGGCGCCACACGCTTGCACCAACACTTCCCGGGCGCGCCCGGGATTCCGCAACGGACCGGCATCCTCGCGCTCTACTTCCCGGGATCGACGACGGTCCAGCGCACCAGCGTCGGTTCGCCGGCGAAGGCGGACGTGCACGCCGGAGCGCCGTCGGGCGCGGGCTTCACGCCGCTCCAGAGCCGGGCCACGGGCGAGCCCGGCTTCAGGATGCCGGCGCGCGCGAGCGCCGCCCAGCCGATGATCGGCCCGCGGCCGTCGAGCGCTTGCATCACGTGCGGGTAGCCGATGGTCAGGACCGCGACGCCTTCGTCGAACAGGCCCCACTCGGGGCCGAGCTTGGTCTTCGCGTTCGGATCGCAGTCCCACATCAGGTAGCTCAAGGGCTCGTCGTCGCACGCGCCGCGATGGTCCGGCGGATACGCGCGCACGCGGCCCGTCTTGTCGATGCCTTCCACGGCGAAGTAGTCCCACGCGCAGCGGCGCGCGAGGTCGCGCAGCTTGTCCGTGTCCGTCACGACGTCGGCGAGGCGGATCACCCGCGCCGTGCGCCGATCGATGGCGACGCCGCTGTCCGTGGAGTTCATCGGGTGTGCGCCGCCCCAGTCCTCCGAGACGAAGTTCTGGATCACGAGCAGCTCGCCGCCAGCGTGCATGAGCCCGGTGCTCGAGTAGTAGGAGTGCACGTTCCAGCACTTCTTGATGTCGCGGACGGCTTGTGCGTAGCCCGTGGCCGACGCGAGCACACGGTTGAGCGCGGCGGCGTTCGGGACGCCGAACACGCGCAGGCCGACGTCGGTGGCGGCGCAGACCGCGCCGCCGCCCAGGATGGCCTGGCGGCGCGCCGCGGGGTTCTTCGGCGGACACACCGCCTCGGCGTAGTTGCTCCCCGGGATCGGCACCGTCACGGTCTGGTCCGGGTTGTGCACCCGGGCGCAGCCAGGATAGTTGCCGGCGACCGTCGTCTCGCGCGTGACGCGGTACAGCGGGGGCCAGTCCGCCGGGCGTGGCCAGAGCTCGAAGCGTTGGGCCTTGCCCTTCAAGCTGTACGTGCCGGCGATGCGTCCTGTGCTGGCGTCGCACTCGCCATCGAAGCTGCCGCCGCCGCGCTCGCTGAAGTGCACGGCGGCGCCGCTCGCGCTGCCGCTGGTGAGCGCGAGCGACGGCGCGCTGTTGTCGTAGTGCACCTCGCCGCCGAGCCCGCCCCGGCGCACGAGCAGCACGGTGAGCGGCGTGTTGCCGACGCTGCCCCGGTACGATCGTTCGAGGTCGCACGGCTGCGGCGCGAGCTGTCCGTCCAGGATGGCGGTTTGGAGCGGCACCTGCGTAACGTCGAGCACGCGCGTTCTCCCGTCGTCGGCGGGCTCCGGCGCCGCGTCGGCGGCGGCATCCGCGGTCGCGACGGGCGACCGCGCCGGCGCGCTGGGCGTTGGCTCGACCTGCACCACCGGCGGCGACGTGACACGACGGGGCGGCGCCGCCGGCCTCGGCGAGCACGCGCCGGCCACGAGCGCGATCCACAGCGCGACGCGCCAGCCCGGCCTCATGCGCGCCGATGATACACGCTGTCGCGCACCCGCAACGAGCGCGGTACCCTGTTCGCCTCAGGGCATCGCAAAGGGACCCGCCATGCGCGCACCGATCCACGCCAATGTCGCACTGCTCGTCCTGGGCCTCGTCCTGTGCGCCTGCTCCAGCAGCGACAGCTCCAGCAACTCGAAGCCCGGTACCGGCGGCTCCGGCGGCACGGGCGGCGCATCCGGCAGCGCCAACGGCGGATCAGGTGGCTCGTCCGGCAGCTCCACCGGCGGCGCCGCCGGCACTTCGACCGGGGGCGCCGCCGGCACCGGCGGCACGTCGCCCACTTGCACTGGCGCTACCGAACCCGAAATCACCCGCGTCTCCACGTGGCTCACCGACAAGACCAGCGGCCTACCCGAATACGCCTACACGAACATCCAGAAGTACTTCGGCACGAAGGCGAAGTTCGACAATCTCGCTTGTTCGATCGCCGCGAGCTGCGCCGCGTTTGCTCCGAAGGAAGCGAACTGGCTCTCTTACTGCGAGGCGGTGGTGACTTCGGGAATTGTGGCGGAGAGCTCGTACAACCCGACGGAGTCGGTGCTGGATACGTACGGGAAGCGGGACGTGAACGGAACGCCGGCGAACGACCCGACGGTGGGGCTGTTGCAGATCCGGTTCAGCTCGACGGTGAACGACTTCAATTACTACGGGCCGCTTTCGAAGATGGCGGCGATCGGGTGCGAGTGGCCTGCTGGGCTGGCATCGCACGCGAACGACGCGGCGTTCTGGGCGACGGCGGGCGGCAAGACGTACACGAGCTGGATGCAGGTTCCGGGCTGCAACATCGCGCTTGCGACCTGGTACTACTTCGAGAACGCGACGGGCAACGGCGGGCAGACTCCCATCTACACGTACCAGTACTGCCAGGGACAGGGCATCGCGGGCGACATGGTGATCGGGCTCCTGTCGCACCTCCAGGGCCCGGGCTTTCCGCGCCCCCCCGACGCCACGAACTCCTACGTCACCGGCATCAAGTCGCGCTTCGTCTCGCTGCTCGGCGGCACGCTGCCGAGCCCGGATCCGTTCACGGCGACGCTGGTCCCGGAGGTTGCGAAGTACTGCAAGTGAAGGGCGCGCTCGCCGGGCCTACGCCGGCTTGCGTGCGACCAGACCGACCACGGCGGAGAGGCCGGAGTGGCCCGGGCCCTCGGACATCTCCACCTCTTCCTCCGCGAGGTGATCGACGTCTGAGGGCGGATGGGCGGAAGATTCGGGGATGGGACGGACGAAGTGATCGGTGCGCTGATCGAGGAACGCGACCCCGCTCCTGCGCCCGATTCATGAGGCTCGGGTCATCGCCTACCTGCGACTTTCACGCTTGCCCGTTGGCTTGCTCGTCGACTTCAAATGTCACCGTCCTGCAAAATGGCTTGCGACGGCTCGTGCCTGGATACCCGAAGTCCCTGTAGACCTTCCGTTCTTCCGCCCTTCCTGTGAAAACCCAAATGAGGGGATTTCTCAGGGGGCATGGACGACGAGCGGGAGATGCAGAAGGCATCCCTCCGGGCCTGCGCGCGTCCTGCCTCGAGTCGGCGTCCGTACGTCACGGCACCGGCGCGATGCCGGAGGCGGCCAGCACGCGCTGGAAGTAGTAGAGCGGCACGCCGTAGTGCGACAGCCCGCTGTGCTTGAAGAAGAACGGATGAGCGAGGTCATCCGCTCCGGGCGTCGGCGCGGTGGCTTCCTGGAAGAAGAGCAACGCGTCCAGACCTGCCGCGGAGAGCGCGCCCTCGACGTCGCTCTCGAGGGTCTCGGACAAGGCGTAGGTTCCGCCGGCGGTCGTCCACACCATGGCAAAACGGCGCGACGGCGCGGTCGCCGGATCGAACAAGCCGACGTCGTCGGTCGTCCAGGCGGCGTAGCTCGCGGTCTCGCCGTACAGCGAGTCGAACAGCTCCACCTCGGACACGTCGACGCCGCCGACGTCGAGCCCGCGTGCCACGGCCTGGTAGCCACCGGAGTGCGACGCCAGGACGACGCGATCGAGGCTGTCGACGTCGAGCGAGGTGCCGAGCAGCGGCGACAGGTAGGTCACCAGCAGCTCGCCGAGCATCGCGCGCAGCTCGCCAGGGTTCGCCAGCTCGCCGGGGTTGCCCGTGGACGCGTCGAACACCAGCTCGGGCACGACCAGAATGGCGTTCACGTTGGCCGCGTCGAGCTGCTCGGCGAGGTGCAGCGCCACACGCGTCGGACCGCCGGGCGTACACGCGGTGTCCGCCGCGCCGATGGCATTGACCGCGCAGTTGTCGAAGCCATGGAAGAACACCACCAGCGACGGCCGTCGGCACGGATCGAACCCCGGCGGGACGTGCACGGCCACGTCGGGATGCCCGCTGCCCGGATACGCCGCGTGGGTGAGCTGGAACGGCAGCACGTCGTCGAGCGGCGGCGCCGGGCACGACCCGGCCGCGTCGATCGCGCCGCTGTCGTCGCTCGCGTCGCTCGCGTCGGCGGCGCTCGCGTCGGTGGCGTCGCTCGCGTCGGTCGCGTCCGGCGTCGCCGCGTCGACGCTGCCGCCGTCTGGTGCGGCATCGCCGGAGCTGCTGGCCCCGACGTCGGCCGAGCCGCACCCGACCAGCGCGAGACCGACCGCCCACGCGATCCGCGGCAACCGCATATCGCGAGGCTAGCACTCCCGAGCCACCGAGCGGGATACCGCGCCGGACCAACCCAAGGGATCGACAACGCTTCGCTGTCCGGACGCCGTCCGCCCGACCAACGATCGAAGCCGACTCAGGGCGAGTCGAGCGCGCGCAGCAGCTCCACGTGGACCGGCGAGGTGGAGTACGGGTCCCAGCGCATGCTGGGGATCGCCGGCAGAATCGAGCGCCTCCACGCGCTCGAGCCGCAGCTGGTGCTCGACCTTGTCGCACAGCCGCGCGCCCTCGTGCGTGCTGCACAAGGACGAGCGGTAGTAGTAGAGCGGGCCCTCGTGATCGCCAGGGTCGGGCGGAGGTTGATCCCCCCACAGCGCCCGGGTCTGCACGCGATCCTGGGCGCGGCCGTACAGCGGCAGGACCACGATGCGCTTGCCGATGCGCGACTGGTACGCGACGAGCGCGCCGGGCGGAAGGCGCGCGCGCCACTTCAACGCGAACATCTGCTCGCGGACGTCCGTCGGAAGCTCGGTGAGCGTCTTCCACCGCGCCGCGGACGCCCCGACGCCGACCATCGCGACCACGGCGCCGGCGACAAGCGGAAGCTGGCGCGACCGCTGCGGCAGAGCCCGCTTGGCGAGGGACAACAGCTGCGACAAGGTCCCCGCCAGCAGCGCGACCAACGGCGGCCAGAACACCCGGGACCAGGCCGCTTCGACGGCGGGATTCGGCTGGAGCGTGTGCGCCGCGCGATCTGCGAGCGCGAGCAGGATCAGCAGCGCGACCGCCGGCACCAGCGGGCGCCGCCAGCGCCGCGGTACGAGCAGGAGCGCGGGCACGAGCAAGAACAGCGGCGCCCGCGAAGTCAGCATCGGCAGCATGTCGTGAGCGAACGATCCGCCGAGCTGGGCGAGGCTCCCGCCGAGCACGCGAGCCATGGTCGGGCCAGCCAGGAGCGCTACCAGCGCTGCGACGCCGAGGCCGGCGGCCAGCGTGCACGCGACGCGCGCGCGCACGCGACCGCGACCGGCGAGCAACGCGAATGGAACGGTCGCGACGGGCAGCCACAGCAAGGGATGGACGCACGCAAGCTCGGCGATGATGAGACCGGCGGCGAGCACGGCGAGTCCGAAGCCCACGGAGCGTACGCGGCCGCGATGCGCGCCGACGACGAGGATCGCCGTCGCGGCGAAGGCGAGCGTCGCGCCGACGCTGAAATACGACTCGCTCTGGGCGATCCGGCCCAGCGCCGGATCGACCGCGACGAGTAGCGCGAGCGCGAGCGCGATGGCGCGGTTCGCGCCGCAGCGTCGCGCGATGATCCACGCGAATGCCGGCTGCAGTGCGGCGGCCAGCGCCTGCGCGAGGAAGATCGCGGCTTCCGGCGCGCGCGCACCGAGCACCAGCGCGCCGAACAGCTGCGCGTAGCCGGGACCGTACGAGGCATACTCCGGCTTGCTCGACAGGGCGGTCATCACCCACTCCGGCCCGTGCCCGTTCTGGTGGAAGAACGCCTGGGGCACGGCGAGCCGCCGGAACACGAAGCACGCCGCCGCGCCGAGCAGCAGGCTCGCCACACCGGCCAGCTGCCGTTTGCCGGCGCGGCGACACCGCGCCGCCGCGCCCGCGAAGGCGACCGCCACGGCGCCAAGCAGCAACCAGGGCACATGCGGCGGCGGACCCGATGGGGATTCGTCGTCGGCGTGGGTGCGCAGCTTTCCCACCCAGCGCGTGGGCAACGACGGATCGTCGCGCAGGCACTGCTCGAGCGCGTCGAGCGCCTGCCGCCGCTCGAGCGGCACCTGGTTCCAGTCGCGGAAGTTGCCCACCGGTGCAACCGCGTACGTCCCGACGTGGTGGAACGCCTGATCGCGCGAGGGACCGACCTGGACGTCGAGCAGGTGACGGTCGCCCTTGTACAGCCCCGCCACGAGCCGCCCGGGCGGGCAGCGCGACGCCCGCACCGACAAACCGCTGCTACGCGAGCAGCGCGCCGCCCACGCCATCGCCGGAGCGCCACACGCGCCTTCCACGGCGGCGGCGCGACGCGACAACATCACGAGCGCCAGGCCGAGCAGGACCACGAGCGCGCCTCGTCGTACGTGAAGTCGCGTCGCGCCGGGCCGCACGTCACGCAGCGTAGCCCAGCGACCTGCCACCAAGCCGGCAATCTGGGCGCAGCCCTCGGGTTCGGCCAAGCGCCGAGGCGAGGGGCTCGGCCTGGAGGCCGTTCCGGCGACGGCTCTCAAGTCCGCCCCGCGTGCGGCCGTAGTGTGGAGGGAAGCAGCTGCGCCGATGCCCGGTGAGCCGGATGACCCCCCACGAACTCGAACGCTATCGCTCGCTGGTCGAGCACGCGCCCACCATGATGTGGCGCGCGGGCCGCGGCGCGCGGTGCGTGTACGTCAACGGCACCTGGCTCTCCTTCACCGGGCGCGTCCTCGAGCAGGAGCTCGGGGACGGCTGGACCACCAGCCTCCACCCGGACGATCGCGGCCGCTTCCTCGCGACCTACGCCGACCACTTCGAACGGCGCCGCGACTTCGAGACGGAGTTCCGGCTCCGCCGCTTCGACCACCCCGACGACCTCGCCGGCGTGCTGGCGGCACGCAGCGGGCTGGAAGCGGGGACGCCGCTGCTGGGTCTGGTCAACCGGTACCGGTGCAAGGACGGGAGCTACCGCTGGCTGCAGTGGCGGTCGGTGTCCGACGTGGACCGCGGGCTCGTGTACGCGGTCGCGCGCGACGTCACCCTGGAGCGCGAGGCCCAGCGGCAGCGGCGAGAGCTCACCGAGAGCCTGACGACCACCCTGAACAGCATCGCCGACGGAGTCATCGCGACGGACGCGGACGCGCGCGTGACCCGCATGAACCCGGTCGCCCACACGCTCACATGTCGGGCATGGAGTTCTACGAGGAGCTCGCCCGCCAACGCCCACAGCTAGCGCTCCGCATGGTCTTCCTCACGAGAGGCGCCTTCACCCCCGCCGCCCGCGCGTTCCTCGAACGGGTCTCGAACGAGCGCATGGAAAAGCCGTTCGACACGGCGCAGGTTCGCGCGCTGGTCCGGAAGTTCACGGAGTGAGTCGTGGCACAGCCCGCGACCGGCTCTTGGCGCCGCCGGCGGCGTCGGGCGGCCAGTCGCACCAGAGCGCGTTGATGCAGGTCTCGCTCGGAGGGCACTGGGTGTAGCTGGTGCACATCGCTCTGCAGCGTCCCGTCTTGCGGATCGCGGAGCCGAACACGCCCGCCACGGCGCAGTAGTACCCCGCCTTGCAGTCGTCGTGGCCGACCGCGTCCGGGACCGCCCACATGCCGGAGCCGGGGTCCGTGAGGGCGCAGGTCTCACCCTCGCCAAGCGAGCCACCGTCGTCGACGCAAACGGCCACCAGCGACGCGCCGCTGTCGCCCTCCAGCCGTACCAGGCTGCACTTCCCGTCGGGTCCGGCGCAGTTCTGGGCGAGCGGGTCGCAGGCCGCGCCGGGTGGAACGTCGGCGTCCGGCGCCGCGTCGGTGACCGCGCCGGTGCCGGCTGTGCCAGCGTTGTCGACATCCGCGTCGTGGTTTGTGCCAGCTGCGCCAGCGGCGCCGCCGCTGCCGACCGCGCTACCGCCGCATGCGGCGGGCAGAGCGAGCATCGCGGACAGGGCGACGGAGCACACGAACACGGCGTAGCGCTTGCGCGGAGACATGCCGTCTTCAAAGTAGCAAGCGCCGTGCCGGCGCGGATGGTGGTTCCGCGCCGGACCGACACCAATCAAGCTGTCGCGATCAGCCGAGCATGTCCTTGACGGTCTCGTGCTCGCCGACAAGCTCCTCGTTCGTCTTGGCGAGCTTGCCCTTGGCGAAGTCGCCCATCTCGAAGCTCTTCACGACCTCGTAGCTGCCAGGCTCCGTCGTCTTCACGGGCACGCCGGCCCAGATGTCCTTGGCGAAACCGTAGAAGCCGTCGCTGTGCACCGCGACCGAGTGGACCTTGCCCGGCGTGTTCAGGTCGCGCACGTGATCGATAGCAGCGTTCGCGGCGGAGGCCGCGCTCGACAGCCCGCGCGCCGCGATGATCTCGGCGCCGCGCTTGCCGACCCTGGGCAGGAAGTCGTTCTCGAGCCACGCCTTGTCGCCGATCACGTCGGCGGCGGGCTTGCCGCCGATCTTCGCGTGGGTGAAGTCCGCGAACATCGTCGGGCTGTGGTTGCCGTAGATGAAGATGTCGGACACGTCCGCGACCTGCACGCCGGCCTTCTTCGCGAGCTGCGTCGCGGCGCGGTTCTGGTCGAGGCGCACCATGGCCGTGAAGCGCTCCTTCGCCAAGCGCTTGGCTTGAGACGCCGCGATCATGACGTTGGTGTTGCACGGGTTGCCGACGACCACGACGCGGCAGTCGTCCGCGGCGACCTCGTCGATGGCCTTGCCCTGACCGACGAAGATCTTGCCGTTGTCCTTCAGCAAGTCGGCGCGCTCCATGCCCGGGCCGCGCGGCTTGCTGCCGACGAGCATGCACCAGCTCGCGTCCTTGAACGCGACCTTGGGGTCGTCCGTAAGCACCATGTCGGAGAGCAACGGGAAGGCGCAGTCGTCGAGCTCCATCGCCACGCCCCGGAGCGCGGCTTGCGGCTTCTCGGCGGGGATTTCAAGCAGCTGGAGGATGACAGGCTGGTCGGCGCCGAGCATCTGCCCGGAGGCGATGCGGAACAGGATGGCGTAACCGATGTTTCCGGCGGCTCCGGTGACCGCCACGCGTACGGGCTTCTTCATGGTTTTCCTCCAGCGGGAAGCTTCGGCCGGGGACGGCCGTTCGAGGACGTAGCTACCCTCTGCGCCAGCCCGACGCAAAGGGCATCGTCAGTGCATCCAGGCGCCCTGCTCGGATGTACGGTTGTACCCCGCCTTCTCCTGGACTACTTCGCGTAGCGCCATGAAAATCCACGAGTACCAGGGCAAGCAGATATTCGCCCGGCACGGCATCCCGGTGCCGAAGGGCATCCCGTGCTTCACGGCCGAAGAGGCGGAAGCCGCCGCCAAGAAGCTGATCGACGAGACGAAGATCCCCGTCGTCGTCGTCAAGGCGCAGATCCACGCCGGCGGGCGCGGCAAGGGCGGCGGCGTGAAGGTCGTCAAGGGCGGCCCGGCCGAGGTCAAGGCGGTCGCCGAAAAGCTCCTGGGCATGCAGCTGGTTACCCACCAGACCGGCCCCGAGGGGCAGAAGGTGCGCCGCCTCTACGTCGAGCAGGGCATGGACATCGCCCGCGAGCTCTACCTGGGCCTGGTGATCGACCGCGAGAAGCGCCGCATCGCCGTCATGGCCTCGACCGAGGGCGGCGTCGAGATCGAGAAGGTCGCCGCCGAGACGCCGGAGCGGATCCTGACCGAGCACATCGATCCCCTGGTGGGGCTGGCTGCCTTCCAGGCGCGGAAGCTCGCGTACGGCCTCGACATCGGCAAGGGCAGCCCGAAGCCGAAGGAGACGGTCAAGCAGTTCGTCGCGACGGTGCAGAAGCTCGCGAGCCTGTTCGAAAAGGAAGACTGCTCGCTGTGCGAGGTCAACCCGCTCGTCGTCACCAAGAGCGGTGACGTGCTGGCGCTCGACTCGAAGATCAACTTCGACGACAACGCGAGCGGTCGCCACAAGGAGTGGGCGGACCTGATGGACAAGGCCGAGGAGGACCCGGTCGAGCTCGAGGCGAAGGACGCCGGGCTCAGCTACGTGTCCCTCGACGGCGACATCGGTTGCCTGGTCAACGGCGCCGGCCTGGCGATGTCGACGATGGACATCATCAAGTACTACGGCGGAAGTCCCGCCAACTTCCTCGACGTCGGCGGCGGTGCGACCAAGGAGCAGGTCACGAAGGCCTTCAAGATGATCCTGTCGAGCCACCACGTGAAGGGCATCTTCGTGAACATCTTCGGCGGCATCATGAAGTGCGACGTGATCGCCGAAGGCGTCGTGGCGGCCACCAAGGAGCTCGGGCTCGAGGTGCCGCTGGTCGTTCGCCTGGAAGGGACGAACGTGAACGAGGGCAAGGAGATCCTGAAAAATAGCGGTCTCCGCATCGAGTCAGCCGACACCATGGCCGACGGCGCGAAGAAGATCGTCGAAGCCGTCAAGGCGGCCTGAGCCGGGACACGGGAGAACGAACGAGCCATGGCAATTCTGGTCAACAAGGACACGAAGGTCGTCATCTCGGGCATCACCGGCTCGGCGGGGTCTTTCCACGCTGGGCAGTGCATCGCCTACGGCACGCAGGTCGTCGCCGGCTGCACGCCGGGTCGCGGCGGCGAGACGTACGAAGCGAAGGGCCCCGACGGCAAGACCGTCAAGGTCCCCGTCTTCAACACCGTGGAAGAGGCCGTGCAGAAGACCGGCGCGGACACGTCGTGCATCTTCGTGCCGGCACTCGGCGCGGCAGACTCGATCCTGGAGTCGATGGAAGCCGGCTGCCGCCTCGTGATCGCCATCACCGAGGGCATCCCGGTGATGGACATGATCCGCGTGCGACGCGCCGTCGAAGGTCGCGACGTGCGGCTGATCGGTCCGAACTGCCCGGGCATCATCACGCCTGGGCAGTGCAAGATCGGGATCATGCCGGGACACATCCACAAGGCCGGACACATCGGCGTGGTGTCGCGCTCGGGCACGCTCACCTACGAGGCGGTCGGGCAGCTCACGGCGCTCGGTCTCGGCCAATCGACGTGCATCGGCATCGGCGGCGACCCGGTGGGCGGCATGGACTTCATCGACTGCCTCAAGCTGTTCAACGAGGACCCCGACACCCACGGCGTGATCATGATGGGCGAGATCGGCGGCAACGCCGAGGAGCGCGCAGCCGCCTGGATCAACGCCAACATGACGAAGCCGGTCGCAGGCTTCATCGCGGGCCGCACGGCGCCTGCCGGCAAGCGCATGGGCCATGCCGGTGCCATCATCTCCGGCGGCAAGGGCACGGCCGAGGACAAGATCGCGGCCCTCGAGGCAGCGGGCGTGAAGGTTGCGCCCACACCGGCCGAGATGGGCAAGACTCTGCAAAGCATGTTGTAATATCGGGCAGCTTGCCCTAATAGGGCCACGCCTGCTTGCACCGGAGGGGCGGCCCGGTGCGAAACGCGGGCGCCCTGGAGGAACGAATGGCTATCCAGCGCACCTTGTGCATCATCAAGCCCGACGCGGTCGAAAAGCGGAAGCAGGGCGCTGTCGTGCAACGCCTGCTCGACGAGGGTTTCAACATCCTCGGGATGCGCCAGACGCACCTCTCGCTGAAGCAGGCGGAAGGTTTCTACGCGGTCCACAAGGAGCGCCCCTTCTTCCGCGAGCTGGTCACGTTCATGACGCGCGGCCCGGTGGTCGTGGTGGCGCTCGAGCGGGACAACGCAGTCCAGCACTATCGCGACGTGATCGGCGCGACCGATCCGGCCAAGGCCGCCGACGGCACGATCCGCAAGCTGTACGGCAGCAACGTGGGCGAGAACGCGGTACACGGCTCGGACTCGGAGGAGAACGGTCGCATCGAGTGCGGCTTCTTCTTCGCGGGCCACGAGCTCCTTTAGGCCGCCTGCCCGGCGGCCAACCCAGGGTCGAATGTCGAGCGGCATCCCGCCCTCGTCCCAGCGCGCTCCGATGGATCCGCGTCTGGAAGCCGCGCGTGGCCTGGTGCGAGACAGCGTCGGTGCGCTCAAGAACCTGGAGCAGCTGCTGGAGTCGATCCGGGTCGGCCCGCGCGCGCTCTCCTCGGTGATCCCCGACGTGCATGCGGCGTGCGCCCCGCTGCGCGGCGCGTTGCGCGAGCTGCTCCAGAGCCTGGCGCTGCGCCTGCCGGAGACGGGCGCGGTCATCGCGCTGGAAGCGTTCGTCGCTCCGCGCATCGACGATCTGGAGCAGGCGCTGGCCGACGCGAAGGGGCGCGCGCTGAACGCGCGGGGCCGCCTGGTGCTTGAAGACGTCGTGACGCGCAGCGCGCGCGATCTGGACGCCGCCCGCGCGCTGATCGACGTGCTGGACGACGCCGTGTCGCGACCGACGATCAGCGTCGATCTCTCGGAGCTCGTCCGGCAAACGTTCAAGGGCGCGGATGCCGCCGCCCGGACCGTGACCGCGACGCTGCGCAGCACCGGCAGCGGCTGCGAGTTGACGCTCAACCCGCGCGTCGCGACGGCGCTGGTGGGGATCGGTGTGCAGCTCGTCGCGACGCACGCAGCGACGACGCCGCCGTGCGTGGCCATCGAACGCTCGGCGGACGGCACGTGCGGCGTCAGCGTGACGCCGGGGCCGTGCGAGGGTGAGCCGCTGGTGATCCCCGCGCGCACACTGGTCGAGCCGACGGCGATCTGCGTCGAGGCGGCGGCCCGGGCTATCGGCGCCCGGGTCACGCGCGCGGCGGACGACTCGCGCTTCGAGCTGAGCTGGGCCGCCAAGACGCCCTGACGGCTTGCGACGGCGCGCCGGCGCCGCTAAGCAGGCGGGCATGGACGACGCGACGCTCAGGCAGGCGATCGAGGCAGCCTACGACGACCGGTCGTTGCTCGCGGACGCGGAACACAAGAGCGCCGTCATCGAAGCGATCCGGCGGCTCGACAACGGCGAGCTGCGCGTCGCGACCCAGGACGCACCGGGCCGCTGGACGACGCATGCGTGGGTGAAGCAGGCCGTGCTGCTCTACTTCGGCGTGATGGGGATGGAGCTGCTCCAGGCCGGCCCGATCGAATTCTACGACAAGATCCCGCTCAAGCACGGCCTCGACAAGGCCGGCGTGCGCGTCGTGCCACCCGGCACCGTGCGCTACGGCGCGTTCCTCGAGAAGGGCGCGGTCGTGATGCCCGGATACGTCAACATCGGCGCCTATGTCGGCGCGGGCAGCATGGTCGACACCTGGGCCACGGTCGGCTCGTGCGCGCAGATCGGCAAGAACGTGCACCTGTCCGGCGGCGTCGGCATCGGCGGCGTGCTCGAGCCGCTCGGCGCGCAGCCGGTCATCATCGAGGACGGCTGCTTCATCGGCTCCCGCGCGATCGTCGTCGAAGGCGTGCTCGTGGAGAGCGAAGCCGTCGTCGGCGCGGGGGTGATCCTCACCGCGTCGACGCCGATCATCGACGTCACGGGTCAGAGCCCGGTGGAGATCCGCGGCCGCGTGCCGGCGCGCAGCGTCGTGATCAGCGGCACGCGACCGAAAGAGTTTCCGGCGGGCGAATACGGCGTGCCGTGCGCGCTGGTGATCGGCAAGCGCAAGGAAAGCACCGACCGGAAGACAAGCCTGAACGCCGCGCTGCGCGATTTCGGCGTCGCCGTCTAGAGCGCTGCGACGCCCGCCCCGCGCTTGCACGCGTG
>CAVZIE010000036.1:0-121673 GCA_963775185.1 uncultured delta proteobacterium
GCCGGACCGGCACCCGGAAGCGTGCTATGCGTCCTGCGCTGTGTCCCCGCTCGAAGTCGAGAGCAGCAAGATGCAGGAGCCGGCATCGGTGACTGGGACAAGCCTCGCGAGTGGGCTAGACAAGAGCAGAACCTGGCCTAAAAGCTCGATCGCATGATGACCGGATGGGAAAACCCTGTCGGACAAGCCCGGGAGCGCCGGAGCCGCCCTGCCGGAGGGTGTGGTTCTGTTCCTGCGCAACGGACCGCCTCGCGCCTCACGCTACCGGACACAAGCCGGCGCCCGGCCTCGCCGGGTAGTTCTGTGAGCGCGCGCCCGACCCGCCTTGCCGGGTTCGTCGTGTGCCTGTGCGTCGCGGCGGGCGCGCTGCCCGCCTGCCATCACGACCCGGGCAGCAGCTCGGACGACCCGTCGGCGCCGCACGACAGCACGCTGCCGCCGCTGGTGCTCAAGGACGACACGCCGAACCTGCTGCTCACGTGGGTGGACGACAAGGGCGACTTCCACGTCGTCACGAAGATCAAGGACGTGCCGGACCAGGGCAAGAAGGCCGTGCGCGTCGTCGTCACGAACAAGAACGCGGGCACGGGCGGCGAGGTCTACGTCGCCAATCTCACGAAGAAGAACCCCGACGGCAGCTACGCCGTCGGCACGATGACGCGCGGCGCGTGGGACGACAAGGGCGCGAGCCTGCGCAAGACGCGCATGGAGGCGCTCGCCCCGAGCGCGCGGCCGCCGCTGCCGGCGGGCTCCGCGTCGGCCGCACCGGGCAACGACGCGGCCTTCGGCGAGGTCGTCGCGATCATCTACGGCGCGTCGTGGTGCAGCGCGTGCCACGACGCCGAGCGCTACCTCAAGCAGCGCGGCATCCGGGTGATCCACAAGGACATCGAGAAGAGCGAAGTCGCCAACAACGAGATGGAGCGCAAGCTCGCGGCGAACCACCTGCGCGACGGCAGCATCCCGGTGATCGACATCGGCGGCCACGTGATGGTCGGCTTCTCACCGAGCGCGATCGACAGCGCGCTGGCCGCGGCCCGGCAGACGCAGACGCTGTAGCGCTACCTTCGCCAGCCCAAGCGCGCCAGCTCGCGATCCACGTCGCTCCACGTCTCTACGATCGCGACGCGCGGATCGTCGATGGCGATCTCGCGCGCGGCCTTGCCGCCCAGCCAGATCGCGACGTGCGACGGCAGCCCGACGAGCATCGCGCGCACTTGCAGCGGGATCGTGCGCCGCTCCGACGCAGCCGAGACCGACAAGCCGACGATGCGCGCGCCGAGCTCGCGCGCCGCCTCGACGATCTCGTCCACCGGTGTGTCCACGCCAAGCAGGCGCGGCACCGCGCCCTGGATCGAGAGGTACACGGCCGCCATCTCGATGCCCAGACCGTGGTGCTCGCCGGGCAGCGTCGTGAGCAGGACCACAGGTCCGGTCTTCTTCATTTCCCACGCGACGCCGAGCAGGCGAAGCTGCGTCGACAAGGCCGCGGAAAACAAGTGCTCGTGGCGCACGCCGATGCGCTTCTCCGCCCACGCGTCGCCGACCTGCTCGGTCAGCGGTCCCGCCACCTGCGACAGGAAGCCGATCGGGCCGAGCGTGGCCACGGCCTGCTGCAGCCCCGCGCGCAGCCCCTCGACGTCGTCCTTCTCGAGCGACTCGAGCAGCGAGCGCACGCTCGGCGTCGCGTCGCCGGCGTCGACGCGCGGCGACAGCGAGCTCGCGAGCAGATCGCGAAGCTCCGCCGGATCGCGCGCGATCACCTCGCCAGCGCGGAAGCCCGCGCCGAGCGCGCTCGCCACCAGCGTCAGCCGATCGACATCGGCCTGCGAGTACACGCGGATGCCGGTGCTCGTGCGCTCGGGCTTGGGAAAGCCGTAGCGGCGCTCCCACATGCGCAGCGTGTCCGCGCTCAGCCCGGTGATCCGCGACACGACGCGGATCGAGTAGCCGGAGGTCGGCGACACCCTGCTGTCCATCCTTCGTTGATAGTCCTGGACAAACCCACGTCAAGCCTTTCAGATTGACGGCCGGCGGGCCGGCGGCGCATGCTCGCGTAGTGGAATCACGCCTGATTTCCGCAGCCGCAGGCGCCGCAGCGCTGCTCGCCGTGGCGTGTGGCTCGGGCACCTCGGACCCCGGCTACTCGGCGGGCGGCAGCGCCGGCGCGGACGCGGCGCCCGACGCCGTCGCCAGCGCCGGCAGCGACGCGGGCCCCGACGTCGTCGAGGCCGGCGAAGCCGAAGCCGAAGCGCCGGCCAAGCTCGGCCCGCCCTACCCCGTCGTGCTCGCCCACGGCTTCTTCGGTTTCCAGGACTTCGCCGGGCTGAAGTTCGAGACCTATTTCTACCAGGTGAAGGACGACCTCGCGGCGCACGGCGAGCCGAACGTGTACACGCCCGCGGTCGATCCATTCAACGACTCCACGGTGCGCGGCGGACAGCTCGCCGACGCGATCCAGAAGATCCTCGCCGACACCGGCTACGCCAAGGTGAACATCATCGGCCACTCGCAAGGCGGCCTCGACGCGCGCGTGGTCGCTCACGATCACCCGGACTGGGTCGCCTCGGTCGTCACCTACGCCACGCCCAACCAAGGCACCGCCGTCTCCGATCTGGTGCTGAAGATCATCAGCGATCCGAACGCGCAAGCGATCGCCGACGAGCTCGTCAAGTTGATCGGTGGTCCGCTCTACGACCAGATCGGCAACACCACGTCGATCACCAAGGGCCTGGCGCAGTTCTCGAGCCAGGGCATCGCCGACTTCAACGCCAAGTACCCGGACGCGCCAGGCGTCGCCTACTACTCCATCGCCGGCCGCACCGATCTGACCCTCGGCCTGACCGAGTGCCAGACGCCGAACGCGCCGAAGTTCATCACCGACTACGGCCTGATCCGCGACCCCGTCGACGTGTTGCTCGGCCCCACCAACACGCTGCTCGACAACGGCCTCGCGCAGGCGCCCAACGACGGCCTGGTGAGCGTCGCCTCCGCCAAGCACGGCACGTTCCTCGGTTGCATCCCCGCCGACCACCTGGACGAGGTCGGCCAGATCCTCGGCGACAATCCCGGCCTCGGCAACAGCTGGCGACACAAGCCCTTCTTCGAAGCGCTCGTCGCATACCTCCGCGATCAAGGCTTCTGATCTGCCGGTCCGGCGCGGAATCCCCGTGTCGCGTACGCGCCTGTACCGCCGCCTGCGCGCCTGCCGCGTTCGACTTCGTGGACGTACAGTTCATGCACATGCCGAGCGCGCCGCGCGCGGCGATGTTCAGTGGGCTGGCCGCCGCGGTGCGGCCGTGGAGCAGAAGATGCAGGACGCGTCCCGGGAGCTCTCGGCGGTGGGCTGGGAAAATCCCCTCATATCAACACAAAGACCAAAGCAACGGATTTTCGCTGCGATCCCGACCCATGGGAATGGCACAGGAAGATCGGAAGGTCGGAAGATTTGGGGATGGAACGGACGAGGTGATCGGGGCACTGATCGAGGTTCACCGGCAGCTCGGTCCGGGGTTGATGGAATCCGCGTACGAAGCGTGCCTATGCGCCGAGTTGTGGGAAAGAGGGCTCGATTTCGAGCGACAGCGGTCGCTGCCGATCAACTACAAAGGCGTACGCGTCGAGTCCGCGTATCGACTCGACGTCGTTGTTGGCGGTTGTGTCCTTCTCGAGCTCAAATCGGTCGAGCGACTGCTCCCGATTCACGAGGCTCAGGTGATCACCTACCTACGTCTTTCCCGCCTACCGGTTGGTCTACTCGTCAACTTCAACGTCACGGCCCTGCGGAACGGCCTGCGACGGCTCACACCTGGGAAATCCCCTCATTTCAGGCAACGACCAAAGCACTGATTCCGCTGCGGTCCCGACCCATGGGAATGGCACAGGAAGATCGGAAGGTCGGAAGATTTGGGGATGGAACGGACGAGGTGATCGGAGCGCCCGATTCACGAGGCGCAGGTCATCACCTGCCTACGTCTTTCCCGCCTACCAGTTGGTCTGCTCGTCAACTTCAACGTCACCGCCCTGCGGAACGGCTTGCGACGGCTCACACCCGAACACCCCGAATCCTTGAAAACCTTCCGCTCTTCCGATCTTCCTGTGAAAACCCAAATGAGGGGATTCCTCAGGCTCTCGAGAGCGGAGCGAGACTCCACATCGCGCGGCTCCGTCGTCCCCCTTCGCTACGACGCAGCGGATCCGGAGAAGCTGGTCATCGACTGGCCGACCTTGCGTCGGCGGGATGCCGGCGGCGCCGACGTCGCCAAGCAGGCGGCGCTGGCCGAACGACGTGCCTTGCTCGCGAAGGCTCCCGACGCTCCGTCGCGAAATCGCTGACGCGGAAATGTCCGCTTTGCGGACCTCCAGGCCGTCAGCGATCCGCGCTATTCGCACGCGCCCTGGCGGCACCGGGGCGCCATGGGCGGCGCGCACGGCGGAACGTCGAAGCGGCAGCCGTCTTGCTTGAAGCCGGCGCAGGTCGTCCGATCGGCCTCGGCGGCGGCGTCGCGGACCGCCTGGACGCCGCTCGCACTCACCGCGCGCGAGCAGGCGTCGAAGCACGCGCTGCCCACGCCGACGGACACGCAGTCGGCGTCCGAGCTGCAGGCGCGGTGTTGCTCGACCACGGCCAGCACGTCGCTGCGCGCGCGGTTCGTGCGTTCGGCGCAGCTGGCGGCGCCGGGCGCTCCCGGCGCGGGAGGCGCACCCGCGCCGCAGCCGGAGAGGACAAGCGAGCCGAGCGCGAAAAGGCCCGCGACCGCGACGGCGTGCTGGAGACGAGGCATGACGATGATCCCTACGACGCGAGCCCGACGCGGGCCAACGCCACGAAGTCGACGCCCGGCGGGAGACGCCCTTCGGCGCGCTCGGGGCGGCCGCCGCCGCGACCGCCGCTCGCGGTCGCGAGCTGCTTGACGAACGCGCCGCAGTCGAAGTCGCTGTGCGCGCCGCGCGCGGCGAGCACGGGCGTGCCTTCGGCAGTGCCGCCGGCGAGGAGCGCCACGGCGTCGGGGAGCGCATCGCACAAGCGCGTGGCGACCGCGCGGAGCAGCTCGGCGGGCGCGCCGTCGATCTGCGCGACCAGACGGCGCTCGCCGCTGCGCGCGGCTTCGGCGAGCAGCGCGTCGGCGGCGTGGTCGGCGAGGCGCGCGCGCACCAGGCCCAGGCTCTCCCGCGCCTCGGCGAGCTGGCGGCGGAGCTTGTCGACAGCGGCGGGGACGTCCGCGGGGCCGCAGGTGAAGTCGCGACCGAGGCCGCGCAGCACGCCGGCCTCGTGCGCGAGCTCGGCGCGGGCGCGGCGGCCGGCGCTGAACACCAGGCGCGTGCCGCCCTTGTAGCGCTCCACGCCGCTGATGCGCACCAGGCCGACCTGCGCGCTGCCCAGGCAGTGCGTGCCGCCGCACGGCGACACGTCGAAGTCGCCGATCTGGACCACGCGGATCTCGCGCTCGACCTTGGGCGCGCGGCGCAGTGAGAGGCCCGCGAGCTCGCCGGGATCGGGGAACCACGCGCGCACGCGGACGTCGCTGTCGACGATCGCGTTGGCGAGATCCTCGGCGCGGGCGACTTCGCTTTCGGAGAGCGTGGCAGCGTCCACGTCGAGCGTGCACGTGGTCTCGCCGAGGCGTGACGACACTGTCTCGGCGTGCGCGACGTCCAGCAGCGCGCGCGACAGGATGTGCTGGCCGGTGTGCAGCGCCATGTGCGTCCGCCGGCGCGCCGCGTCGATGCGCGCCGGCAGCGTCGCGCCGGCGTCGGGCAGCTCGCCCTCGACGATGTGGTGGACCGCGCCGTCGTCGTCGGCCTGGACGTCCACCACGACGCTGTCGCCGATGCGCCCGCGATCGGCCATCTGCCCGCCGCTCTCCGGGTAGAACGCCGTCTGATCGAGCAGCACCGACGGCCGCCCGCCGAAGCTCGCGTGCGCCGTGACGTGCGCATCGAACGCGAGCAGCAGCGAGTCGTCGTAGTAGAGGCGGGAAGCACGCGCCATGCGCGCCGTCGTAGCACGGCGCGCACGGCGCGGCACCGCCCTCAGCCTCCGCCCGGACACGGCTGGAGGGCAAGATCGAGCGCGATCGGGTCGACCGTGTTGTCGTCCTTGATCGTCACCTCGACCTCGGCCCACGGCTCACCCGCCGTGCACGCGCCGTCGCCGTCGCGATCGTCGATCGCGCGCACCAGCACGTGGTCGCCTTCGAGCGGCACGCTCTGCTTGAACGCGCCGGGCGCGTCCAGCGTAATGGATTGCACGCTGGTGCGCGCCGCGTCCGCGCCGGTCCCGCTCACGTCGAAGAACTCGAGGTTCAGCGATCCCTTCAACGCGACGCGCGAGCTCACGTCGCCGCTGACCTCGACGTCGCGCGCCGAGCTACAACCGGCGAGCGCCGTCGCGCCTGTGATCGCCACCGCCAAGATAACGAGATGCCTTGCGTTCATGCACTTGTCTCCTTCCGGGCGCCCCGTGCGCTCCGCATTCCGGATGAGCAACCGACGTGCCACACGCAAGAGCGGCGATAACCCGCGAGTGGACGCGTTGGCTGTGCGTCGCAGCAACGCACGTGAAAGCGGCGCCACGGGGGCGACGCACGCCGCGCACGATTCCGCGCCGGACCGACATCCCCTCCCCGCTTCGGCCGATCTCCAGGCTGGATTTGCCGGTCCGGCGCGGGAACGCTAGATAGCGGTCGACGATGGACGAGCTCTCCACGCGCTTCACCCTGGGCGACCGCATCACCGACGAGCAGGCCGCGTTCCTCGACCGCCACGGCTTCCTGCTGTTCAAGGCGGTGGCGAGCCCGGAAGAGGTGCGCATGATCCTCGCCGAGCTCGATCGCATCGAGGCGGAGTGGATCGCCGAGGCGCGCACCAGCGTGTACGGCGTGCCGCTGTTCCAGGGGCGCGGCGCGGACGGTCGTCCGTTGATCCAGCGCTTCCCGTTCACGTCGTGCTTCTCGGAGGCGATCAAGAGCTTCGTGCGCGACCCTCGCTTCGCGCCGGTGCGCGGCCTGGTCGGCGAGAGCACGCGCGTCGGCGACAGCGAGAAGGACGGCGTGGTCGTGAACCGCTACATCAACGTCCCGGGCAGCGTCTATCCGCGACTCGGCTGGCACACGGACGGGCTGCGCGACCTGTTCTACCTGCGCATGCCGAAGCCGATGCTGAACGTCGGGCTGCACTTGGACCGCATCACCGCCGCGGACGGCGGGCTGCGCTTGATTCCGGGCACGCACAACCAGGGCTTCCTGTCGATGTGCTTCAAGAAGCCGTACTTCATCAGCCACCGGCCCGACCCGCACGAGATCGCCGTGGAGACACAGCCCGGCGACCTGACGGTGCACGACGGACGGCTGTGGCATCGCGTGCAGGCCTCGCCACACACCGGCGAGCGCAGCCTGCGCCGCAGCATGTACGTGCCGTACCTGACCGACGAGCCGGAGATCAAGGGCGAGCACAGCAAGACGCCGCTCTACCACTACGCCGGCCGCGCGCTCCGGCGCCTGAAGCTCGCGAGAGCGCCGCGCTGAGTGCTAGGCTGGCGAGAGCGTGTCGCTGCGGGAGTTCAACTTCGACGGGCTCGTGGGTCCGACGCACAACTACGCGGGCCTCAGCCCGGGGAACCTCGCGAGCACGGGTCACGCGGGCGAGACCGGCAATCCACGCGCGGCCGCGCTGCAGGGGCTCGAGAAGATGCGCTTCGTGGCGTCGCTCGGCGTGCCGCAAGCGGTGCTGCCGCCCCAGCCGCGGCCCGACGTGGCGGCGCTCCGGCGCCTGGGCTTCGACGGCGACGACGCGAGCGTGCTCGCGCAGGCGGCGCGCGGCGACGGACAGTTGCTCCGGCTGTGTACCAGCGCGTCGGCGATGTGGACGGCCAACGCCGCCACCCTCGCGCCGTCCACGGACACGCGCGACGGGCGGCTCCACGTCCTGCCCGCCAACCTGGTCGCGATGTTCCATCGCAGCCTCGAGGCGGCCACGACCACGCGCGTGCTCCGGGCGATCTTCGCCGACGCCGCACGCTTCGTCGTACGCGATCCGCTGCCCGCCACCGAGCACTTCGCCGACGAGGGCGCGGCGAACCACACCCGGCTCCATACGGACAGCGGACACGTGCACCTGCTCGCATGGGGGCGACGCGTGTGGGGCGACGCGCCGCGGCCCGCGCGCTTCCCGGCGAGACAGACGCTCGAGGCGAGCCAGGCGGCGGCGCGCGCGCTCGCGCTTCCCGCGGGCAGCGCGCTCACCTGGCAGCAGGACCCGGCGGGCATCGACGGCGGCGCGTTCCACACCGACGTGCTCGCCGTCGGCAATGGCGCGCTGCTGGTGCTGCACGAGCGCGCGTTTCTGGATCAGGACGCGCTCCTCGCCGCGCTGCGCCGGCGCCTCGGCGACGCGCTGACCACGTGCGTGGCCAGCGAGCGGGAGCTGCCTGTCACCGACGCGGTCCGGGCCTATCCGTTCAACTCGCAGCTGGTGACGCTGCCTTCCGGGCGCATGGCGATCGTCGCGCCGCGGGAGAGCCAGCAGAACGCCGCCGCGCGCCGCTTCCTCGAGCGCGTGGTGTCCGAGGACAACCCGGTGGATGCGCTGCACTACATCGACGTCAACGCTTCGATGAACAACGGCGGCGGCCCGGCGTGCCTGCGTCTACGCGTGCCGCTCGCGTCGCCCGACGTCGCGGCCATCGGCGCGCGCGTGATTCTGGACGACGCGCTCTACGCCGATCTCACCGGCTGGGTCACGCGTCACTACCGCGATCGGCTCTCGCTCGCGGATCTGGCCGACCCGGAGCTGCTGCGCGAGACGCGCGGCGCCCTCGACGAGCTCACGCGCATGCTCGGGCTCGGCGCGGTCTACGATTTTCAGCGTGGCTGACCGAACCGTGACGATTTTCCGCGCTCCCACCGTGCTCGGCCCGTTCGGCCGCTTCGTGATCGAGCGCCGGCTCGGCGAAGGCCAGGCCGCCGTCGTCTACCAGGCGCGCGATCGCGAGCGCGGCGAGCACGTGGCCTTGAAGCTGTTCAAGCACGAGACGTCCGACGCCGCGGCGCTCGCGCGCTTCCAGGGCGAGTTCTCCGCGCTGAAGAGCATCCGACACGAAAACCTGGTTCAGCTCCACGAGCTGTTCCTCGACGCCGAAGAGGACGGCGAGAGCTTCTTCAGCATGGAGCTCGTGAGCGGGCCCGAATCTGGTGAGCTACGTCCGACGCGACGCGACGCGCGCGCCCGAGCGTGCCGGCGCGATGCTGCTGGGGCAGCCGGTCCACGACGCGGGGACGTCGAACTATGCGGCCTGCGCGCCCGACGGCATCCAGCGCCTGCGCGGCGCGCTGCGCCAGCTCGTCGCCGGCGTGGCCGCGGTCCACGCCGCTGGGCTCGTGCATCGCGATCTCCGACCCGCCAACGTGCGGGTGACACGCGAGCAGCGCGTCGTGATCCTCGACTTCGGCTTGGCGACGCACGCGGGGACGTCGGGCGCCGGCGGCGGCGAGCTCGTCGGCACGCCGGCGTACATGGCGCCGGAGCAGTGGGAGAGCGCCACTTCCGGGCCGCCGAGCGACTGGTACGCCGTCGGTGTCATGCTGTTCGAGGCGCTCACCGGCGGGGCGCCGTTCACCGGAAATGCTCACGAGGTGTTCGTTCGCAAGCGCACCGTCGGCGCGCCGCACCCCGGACTGCTCGTCCGCGGCGTGCCCACGGATCTCGACGAGCTGTGCGCCGCGCTGCTCCGGACCTCGCCCGGGGCGCGGCCCGACGCCGCGCAGATCCTCGCCCGGATCGCCGACTAGATCGCCGTGGAATGCGCGATCCGTCCTCCGTGTTGATCGACGCGCGCGGCCGTGAGCGGCAGCCGTTCCGTAGTTACCCGGATATCCAGGCGCAGTTTTCGCGCGCTATGACCGTCCGCCAGCACAGCATGAGGTTCTGGAGGCCCCAGAGTGCCGACCCCCAAGCGCAGAGTCCGCGTTCTCATCGCGGACGACCACCGACTCCTGGTGGCGGGGCTGCGCGCGGTGCTCTCGACGAGCGCGAACGTCGACGTCGTCGCCACGGCTGGCGACGGCGCGAGCGCGGTGCGACAGACGCGCGAGCTGAAGCCGGACGTGGTGCTCATGAGCGTCTCCATGCCGGGCATCGACGGCGTGGAAGCCACGCGCATCCTTCACCGGATCTGTCCCAAGACGAGCATCATCGCCCTGGGCCCGCCAGGCGACACACGCCATCAACGCGACATGGCTCGCGCGGGTGCCGCAGGATACCTGTCGAAGCGCTGCGAGCCGGAGACCGTGCTGGAAGCGCTGGCGGCGATCGAGCGTGGCGAGAACTACTTCCACGTTGCGATCGGGCGGCCCGCGGAGCGCAGCCTGCCCGAATCTCCCCCACACTTGTCGCGACGCGAGCTGGAGGTCATCCGTCTCGTCGCCGAGGGCCACTCGAACAAGCTCATCGCGCGCGACCTGGGCATCGGCGTGCGCACCGTGGAGACCCACCGCGAACGCGTGATGCGCAAGCTCGGCGTGCAGGGCACCGCCGGGCTCACCAAGTGGGCCATCGCGCACGGGCTCGTCGATCCCGCAGCGTAGCCAAGTTCCGTATTTCCACGGACTGTGAACGACCAGACGCGTATGCCAGGATCTCGCGGTTGGGGAAGATGCCGGGCGAAATTCGCGATCCGGACAGCGACGCATTGCGCCGCATCACTTCGGGTGAGCCGACGGAAACGCCGGCCGACCCGCGCGACGCGGTGGCGCGCTTGCGCGCGGACCGGCTCCGCGAGCAGCTGGCGAACGCCGACCGCCTCGCGTCGATCGGCCAGCTTGCCGCGAGTGTCGCCCACGAGATCGCGAATCCGGTGGCGTTCCTGCTCGCGGGCAACGCGCGTACCGTCGAGCTCTGCCGGAACATCATGCTCGGCGTGCTCGCGCTCGAGGAGCTCGCGAGCTCGGGCGGGGAGATTTCTCCGGCGGCGCTCGCCGCGGTGCTCTCCGAGCGTCGCGTCAACGAGGCGGCGAGCGAGCTCGAAGCGATCGCGATCGACAGCGCCGACGCGATCCGTCGCGTCGGCTCCATCGCCAGCGACTTGCGCGGCTTCGCCGGCGTGCAGGAAGACCCGAGCGAGCAGGTCGTTCTCGACGACGTCGCGCGCGTCGCGTGCCGCATGTTGCGCCCGCGCATCAGCGGAAGCGCGGTCCTGGTTCAGGAGCTCGCGGCAGTGCCGGCGATCCGCGGGAGCCGCACCAAGCTGATCCAGGTCGTCACCAACCTCCTGATCAACGCGGCACACGCCGTCGAGGACGCCCCGCCGGCGAACCACGAGGTGCGCGTGACGACGAGCCAATCCGATGCCCACGTGGTGCTCGTGGTCGAAGACAGCGGCGCCGGCATCCCGCCGGATGTCGCGCCGCGCGTCTTCGAGCCGCTGTTCACGACCAAGCAACGCGATCGCGGCACCGGGCTCGGCTTGTGGGTCGTCGACCAGATCGTGCGCGCGCACGCCGGCTCGATCTCGTTCTCCAGCCACGTCGGACACGGCACGCGCTTCGAGGTTCGCTTCCCGCTCTAGTAGATGAAGCGCCGGATGTCGTAGAGCGCGATCGGCGACAGAACGCCGCGATCGCGCAGCTGTTCGCGCAGCCGGCGTGCTTGCGCGGCGAGCTCCGGCGCGCCGAGCGGCTCGAGCTTGTCGGCGCGGAGACGCGCCTCGTACGCCGACCCAGCGTGCACGTGCAGCGGCGACAGGTACACGCGATCACGCCTCCCGAGCTGCATGCGCGCGATCGCGTCCACGCTGCGCTCCACGTGCTCGTCGGCCAGGCGACGCCCGCCGGCGCCGACCAGCACGATCACGCCGCGGCGGATCCGCGCGTCGCCGAGCGCGCCGACGAGCGCGACCGCATCGTCGATCTCCATCGGCTTGCCGAGACCGGACAGCACCGTCTCGCTGCCGCTCTCCAGTCCGAGCGCGACGCTCTCGAGGCCCAGGCCCCGGAGCTCGGCGAGGTCGTCGGCGCTCTTCGGCCGCGTGAACGAGTCGACGAACGCGCTGAGCGGCCAGTTTGCGGCAGCGCCCAGCGCGGCGCGCACGCTGGCGACGGCCTCGACCAGCTTCTTCTGCTCGACAACCAACGCGTTCGCCTGGCCCAGGAACACGCCGTGACGCAGCGCGAGCGCGCGACCGAACAGCGCGAGCACGTCCCGGACGTGCCGCGCGAGCTCGTCCGGCGGGCGCATGCGGAACTGCACATCGCGGTACAAGTGGCAGAACGTGCAGCGGTTGTACGAGCAGCCCTCCGTGATCTGCACGACCAGCGCGCGATTCTGGTCCGGCGGCAGGATCGGGATCGGCCGGTAGACGCGCGCGAAGCGCTCGCGCTCCGCGGCGTAGCGCGCGCCGTCCCACCCCGCCGCGCGCGAGAGCGGCTCGCCGATGGCGTCGGGCACGGCCGCGATGCGCGCCGCCCCGGCCACGGCGCGAGCCACCAGCGCGATCACGCGCTCGATCAGCGGCGCGCCCTCGGCGGGCTCGAGCACCTCGATGTCGAGCCAACGCGAGGCGTCCGACTCGCGCCCGACGCGCACGCGGCGCACCCGGCCGTCGACGCCGCGCTGGACCGAATCGCCGTCGAGCCACGCGCGATGCAGACGCCCTTCGAGGTCGAGGTGCACGCGATCTTCGCCGGCGAACACGCCCAGCGTCGCGTCGCGGCGCGCCAGCGTCAGCGCTTCGCCCAGCGGGAGCACCGTGTGGTACGCCCGCCCGATCTCGTCGTCGTCGCGCGCTGCCGCGGTCATGAGCGCCGCAAGTATAGAGCGGATCGCACCGCCGAGCCGCGCGCCGCGACGGCGTACTTTCGGGATGCCGGTCCGGCGCGGAATAGCGCGGACGCGGCGTCGGTTGCGGTCACGTCCACGACTTCTTCAACGGGAGGTGATGACATGACGGGATCTCGTCCCGTGCGCGCCCTCGGGCTCGGCGTCGCGCTCTTTCTGGCTGCAGCGTGCAGTAGCAGCTCGTCGCCGTCCGGGTCCGGCGACAGCGGCGCGGGCAGCGGTGGCACCGGTGGCAACGCAGGCAGTAGCGGCAACGGCGGCGCTGCGGGCAGCTCGGCGAGCGGCGGCACCGCCGGCACGGCGTCCGGCGGTGGAGCCGGCGTGTTCGGCGCCGCCGGCTACGGCGGCCTCGGCAATCCCGGCTGCGTGTCTTCGCAAGGCGGCCCGTGCGGTGGCAGCATGGCGCATCCGTGCATCTGCGCGAAGGGCCTCACGTGCCACACATCGGGCGTGCCGGACACCGGCGGCACCTGCGAGCCCTGAGCGCAGGAGCTCGCGAGCCGCGCGGTTCCGCGCCGGACCGGAAGCAAGCTTCAGCGCACCAGATGGTTGCACACGCCCGAGGACGAGCCGCCCTGGAAGTGCACGCAGATGTCGAAGCCCATGCTCGGGTAGTAGTACGCCCAGAGGAAGCACATCTCGTCGTTGAAGCCTTCGCCGAACGTGACGGTCTTGTTCGTGGTGTTGTTCCACTCGCACTGGTAGGCGAGACCGTCGCCGGCGCCGAACTCGACCGGCGGATCGAGCATCTCGAGCGGCGGCTCCGCCCAGTCCTTGCCGTCGGCGAGCAGGTCCTTGCCGGTGACGTCGGTGCTGTCGCTGTGCCAGATGCGCATCTCGGTGCCGAGCTGGTGCTCGTGCGTGGTCACGGCGAACGACTTGGTGCCGGCGAGCGCGCGCTGGAACATCACCGGCGTCTTGGTGGTGCTGTGGGGCGGGATGTTCAGGTCGGCGTCGCCCCAGAACGCGAAGCTGCTCTCGATCACCTGGTTCTTGCCGTTGTCGGGCAGCACGTTGAAATCGACGGAGCCCGTCACGTCCTTGTCCGCGCCGGTGGTGTTGAACCAGTGCAGCTCGATCCGCACCATCTGGTTCTGCTCGACGCGGAAGCCGATCGGCACGCCGTTTTCCTCGGGGAACTGCAGCGTGACGTCGGGCTCCTGGGCGATGAAGACCGGGACGTTCGCGCTGTCGAGGCCGGGGATCCCGCCGTTGGTGACGAAGATGCCGCTGAAGCCGCCGCAGTGCTCCGGCGTGAGCTTTTCCTCCGTGTCCGACGAGAGGTACACGATCATGTGATGCGAGCCCGGCGAGAGCTGACCGCGGATGCTGCGCACCCAGCCCGCGGTGTCGTTGCCGAGACGCTTGGTGATGCAGACCGTGTCTTCGCCGCCGGCCGGCGCGTGGACGGGGCCGATCTCGCCGGAGATCTTGGTCAGCCCCGGATCACCCGCGCCTGCGCCACCGGGATCCGCCGTCGAGCCGCCGCAACCGGCGAGAGCGAGCGTGGCGGGGATCAGGATCGAGAGCCAGGGAGTGTTGCGTCGGTTCATCGGCGGGCGAGCGCATTATCGCACGCAGGCCGTCGCCTCGCTACGCCTTGTCGCGCGACCGGCGTATGCTCCCGGGGTGCGACAACCTGCTCCAAAGCGATCGCGCCTCGTCGTGAGCTGGACGTGGGTGCTCGCGGTGGTGTTCGTCGGCGTCGCAGTGATGGGCTGGGCCATCTACCACCTGGTCAAGACGCCCGCGTTCTGAGCGACCAGCGCACCGCTGCACAGGCCCACGAACAGCGCGCCGAGCACGCTCGCGCGGCTGGCCGCGCCGGAACGCCCGAGCGCGCTCACCAGTGCGGCGGGGCTCGCCCCGCTATCGGCCAGGGACAGCACGCGCGACGCTTCCGGCGGCAGACCGAGCACGGCGCGGATGCGGCCCGCCTGGGCGCCGCGCGCCAGGCTCTGGTCGCGCAGCGGCGCGAGCACGTGGGCGATCTCGTCGGTCGGCCAGGCGTCGAGCAGCGCCTGTACGATCAGCGGCAACGGCGCGCGCGGAGCCGTCGAAAGCTCCTCGCCGGACACCACGCCGTCGACGAAATAGAGCTCCCCCGAACGCCAGCGGCAGAGCGCGGCGATGCGCTTGCGGCGCTGCGCCGCGATCGACGCGAGCAGCGAGCTCGGCCGGAGCACGCCGTCGGCGACCAGCGTCTCGCCGAGGCGACGGCCGGACCGGTGCGCGCGCTCGAGCGCGCGCTCCAGGGCTTCGCGGGCGATCAGACCGTCGGCGACCAGGAACGCGCCGAGCAGCTCGGTGGAGTCGGTGGACACGGCGTACTGCGGCAATCCGTCCACGAGGTAGAGTCGCTTCTGCTCGCGGCCGTCGACGGCGGCGAGCAGCCCGGTGCGCCGCTCGAGCGCGAGCTGGAACAGCGCGGACGGCAGCGCGGTGCCTTCGATGTGCCAGCGTTGGTCGGCGCGCATCGCCACCGCGTCGAAGAAGCGGTAGGCCGAGCGCGCGGCGAAGCGCGCGAGCTCGCCCATGCCGGACACGGGAACGAAGGGCCCGCCGTTGCGCGACACCTGGGTGTCGAGCCCGACCCTGCCGGTCGCCATCATCTCCAGCAGGCGCGCAAGCGCCAACGGTCCGACAATCGTCCCGCCCGGCCGGCGCATCCGATAGCTCACCGTCGGCTCGACGCCGGAGCCGGTCGCGGGGCGCACGCCGGAAGCGCCTTGCTCGTTGGTCGGCGCGACTGCCGGGATCTCCTTCGAGGGTGCCGGCCCGACGCGGATGCCGCTCTTGATGTCGCCGATACCCATGTCGCGAAGCCACTGCACCAGCGCGAGCGCGCCGACGTCCTCGGGATGACGCTCGACGCACCGGGCCAGCTCCGCGCCAAACTCCCACGCGCTCTGGAATCGGTGCCTCCGGCCGCGGCGAGAGCGCGCGGACGAGCACGGCGGTCACGTCCGCCGGGATGTGCGAGCCGTGCGCGTGCAGCATCGATAGGTCGCCGGCGTGGAGCCGCTGCAGCACCTCGAGCTCGTTCTTGCCGGGAAACAGCGACCCGCCGATGAGCATCTCGACGAGCGTCACGCCCAGCGAGAACAGATCGCTGCGCGCGTCGAGCGGCGCCCCGACGGCCTGCTCCGGCGACACGTATCCGATCTTGCCCTTCACTTCGCCCGGCGCCGTCCGCGCCTCGATACCCGCGCCACGGATGATGCCGAAGTCGCCGAGCTTGACCTCGCCGGCGCGGCCGATCAGCACGTTGCTCGGCGCGACGTCGCGATGAACCAGATGCAGCGGCTGGCCCGACTCGTCGCACGCGTGATGCACGTGGTCGAGCGCCCGCAGCACCTGCTGCCCGATGTACAGCACGACACCGAGCTCGACGCGCCGACGCCGCGCCGCCATCGACTCGAGCACGTCGGCGCAGGTCGGGCCGTCGACGAGCTCCATCGTCATGTACAGCGCGCCGTCGTCCTCGCCGAAATCGAGCACCTGCACCAGATTCGGATGGTACAGCTCGGCGTGGATGCGAGCTTCGTCGCAGAACATCGCGAGCAGGCGCTCGTCGCTCGCGAGCTGAGGCAACACGCGCTTCAGCGCGACGCGCTTGGAGAAGCCGTGCGGACCGGGCCGCCGCGCCTCGTACACCTCCGCCATCCCGCCCGTGGCGAGCAATCGCACCAGCTCGTACGGACCGAGCTGCTGTGGTCGCAAGGCGCGCTCGAAAAACATGGGCCCTGCTCTACGATACCGCCAAACCCCGGCCGGATAAATCCTGTAGTGGTGGCTCGTGGCTCGGCTCGCTTGCGCTTCGCACATATCCTGTAGGCCACTGTGCGCGGCTGTGCGCGAGGCGCGCTTCGCGGTTCTTCGGCTGCGTTGCTACGCGGCGGGCAGGGCGACGCGGAAGACGGTGCGGAACGGCGGCTCCCCGGTCGGGGAGACGACGCGGATCTCGCCGCCGTAGCCGGTGACGATGCGGTGGCACACGGACAGGCCGAGCCCCGTGCCCTTGCTCGCGCGCTTGGTGGTGAAGAACGGCTCGAACACTCGCCCCGAGTCCGCCTCGGGCACGCCCACGCCGGTGTCGGCGATCTCGACGACCGCGCGGCCGAGCTGGTCCGTTCGCGTGCGGACGCGGATCACGTGGCGCGCCGGGTCGGGCTCCGGCATCGCTTCGGCCGCGTTGATCAGCAAGTTCAGAAACACCTGCCCGAGCCGGGCGCGGCTGGCTTGCACGTTGGGCACTTCGCCGTACTCGCGCACCAGACGTGCACGCTTCTGGATGCCGCCCGCGGCCAGGTGAAGCGTGGATTCGAGCAGCGTGCGGATCTCGACGCTCTCGGCGCGATCGCCTTCGGGACGGGAGAACGTGCGCAGATCGCCGGCGATGGCCCGGACGCGGCTCAGGCCCTCGCGCGCCGTGGCCACCGCGTCGCTTACACGATCGATGTCCACCGCGCGCCCCGCCAGCTCCTCGGCGGCGAGCTCCAGGCTGGCGTGGGCGAACGCCAGCGGATTGTTGATCTCGTGGGCGACGCCGGCGGCGACCATGCCGAGCGCCGCCATACGGTCGGCGACCAGCAAGCGGTCCTGCATGCGCCGCTTCTCGGTCACGTCCTCGCCGACGACGAGACGCGCCGGCGCACCGGCGAACTCCACTTCGCGCGCCGGCGCCATGTCGATGACGATCGTCTGCCCGTCCTTGCGGATCATGCGGTACTCCGCTCGCGGCGCGGCTTCGATCGGCTTCGCGAGCTGCGCCAGCAGGCGCTGCGCGTCACCCGGGTGGATGAACGAGAGCACCGGCTTGCCGACCACCTCGTCCAGGCGGTCGTAGCCGAGCATGGCGACGACCGCCTTGTTGACCCACAACAGCGCACCGTCGCGGTGGATCACGACGCCGCTGGGGATCGACTCGAGCATGTGCCGGAAGTCGTGGCGCACGCGCATCAGCCGCTCGTAGTCCTCGACCAGCGCGCGCTGCTGCTGGGCCAGCGCCTCGAGAGCCGGCCCGGGCCCCGCCACCGCGCGCGCCAGGCGCACGAGCCGCTCCGGCAGAGACGGAGCTCGCGGCAGCGTCATCTCGTACACCACCCGGCGTCCGGCAATCTGCACGTCGACCAGCGTCGTCGGCTGGTCGAGCAAGGTCGTGACAGCCGCGAGCGACCCCGCGCAGACGCGGAAGAACGACCCGCACTCGCGCAAGCCGGGCGGCAATGTGGCCGTCAGGCGCAGCCTTCCGCCCGCGACGTCCTCCATCTCCGTCTGCAGGTGGGGAAACAGCATCGGCAGCAGGAATCGCTGTCCGGCAAGGTGCATCTGCCGCGGCGTGATCACGTACCCGACCAGGCGGCGCAGGAAGTCGTACGACGGGACGTGCACGATGCGCTCGCCGACGCGCTCGAGAGCGAGCGGGCTGCCGAGCTCGCGCGCCAGGTTGTCGTTCATGGCCGCGAACAGGTCCCAGTCGATGCGACGCGCCGGATCGCGGAGCTGCTCGAGGCTGACGGGCAGGCCCTCGACGAGGCACGCCGGGTCGATACCGAGGCTCTCGAGCGCCTCGATGAGCATCCGCGACGCCCTGCAGGAGACTTCTTCCACGGTCGCGGGGCATATTGCCCCGTCGCGGGTGGGTGGCAAGCTCGGCTGGCGTTTGCGCCGCGATCACCCCGTGCCACGCTCGGGGCATGGCGAGAGTGCGTTCGATCGTCGCGCTGTGCATCGGGCTCCTGGCGCTCGGTTGTGGCGGCAACGTCGATGGGGGCAGCGGAACCGGCGGCGGCGGTGCAACCGGCGGAACGGGTGCAATAGACGGCAGCGGCGCGACCGGCGGCAGCGGCGCGACCGGCGGAAGCGGCGCGACCGGCGGAACCGGCGCGACGGGCGGAACCGGCGGCGGCGCCGGCACAGCCGCACAGTGCGACGCGCTCGACGCCGAGTACCAGAAGCTGATCGCGTCCGCGAAGGCGTGCAATCCGGTGATCAACTCGGTGCCGTGTACAGACCTCGTGAACGACGCCCTCAAGTGCCCGTGCTCGACCTACGTCAATCCGACGAACGCCGACGTCGTCGCCAAGATGATCTCGCTGCAAGGGCAGTGGGACGCCATGCCGTGTCCGGTGTACTTCGGCTGTCCGCCGATGAGCTGCCCGCCCACGCAAGGTTCGGGCTGCACACCGGACGCCTCGGGCTCCGGCACGTGCGTGGACTACGGGCTCGTCGGCGCCGAGTAGCGGCGTCTCAACCGAGCGCGAGTCCCGGCGGCGGGAACGACGCGCACAGCTCCTTCACCTCGGCGCCGACGCGCGCTTGCAGCGCGGTGTCGTCGGGCGCGGAGACGACTTGATCCATCCACGCAGCGAGCTTCTTCATCTCGTCCGGGCCCATGCCGCGCGAGGTGATCGCCGGCGTGCCGATGCGCAGGCCCGACGGGTCGAACGGCTTGCGCGGATCGAACGGGATCGAGTTGTAGTTGGTGACGATGCCCGCGACGTCGAGCGCCTTCGCCGCGACCTTGCCGGGCACGCCCTTGGGCGTGAGATCCATCAGGATCAGGTGGTTGTCCGTGCCGCCGGTGATCAGGTTGAAGCCCTTGCTGGCCAGCGCCTCGGCCAGCACCTTGGCGTTGTCCACGATGTTCTTCGCGTAGATCTTGAACGCGGGCTGGCTCGCCTCGCGCGCCGCCACGGCGATGCCCGCCGTGGTGTGGTTGTGCGGCCCGCCTTGCAGGCCAGGGAACACCGCGCGGTCGATGGCTTTCGCGTGCTCCGCCTTGCACATGATGATGCCGCCGCGCGGACCGCGCAGCGTCTTGTGCGTCGTGCTCGTCACCACGTCCGCGATGCCGATCGGCGACGGATGCACGCCGCCGGCGACGAGCCCGGAGATGTGCGCGATGTCGGCGCACAGCTTCGCCCCGACCTCGTCGGCGATCTCGCGGAACTTGTCGAACTCGAGCACGCGCGGGTACGCCGTGGTGCCGCACCAGAGGATCTTCGGCTTGTGCTCCTTCGCGAGCGCCCGCAGCTGCGCGAAGTCGATACGGTGGTCCTTCTCGCTCACGCCGTAGGCGTGGCTCGCGAAGTACTTGCCCGTGATGCTGACGTTCCAGCCGTGCGTCAGGTGGCCGCCCGACGGCAGGCCGAGCCCCATGATCGAGTCGTGCGGCTGGCAGAACGCGAGATACACGGCCAGGTTCGCCGGGCTGCCGCTGTACGGCTGCACGTTCACGTGCTCGGCGCCGAACAGCGCCTTGAGCCGGCTCACGGCCAGCTCCTCCACCTGATCGACGACCTGCTGGCCCTCGTAGTAGCGCTTGCCGGCGTAGCCCTCGGAGTACTTGTTCGTCAGCACCGAGCCGGTCGCCTCGAGCACGGCACGCGAGACGTAGTTCTCGCTCGGGATCAGCCGCAGCTTGTCGCGCTCGCGCGTCTGCTCCTCGCCGATCAGGCGGGCGATCTCGGGGTCGGATTCGGTGAGCGACGGATCGTTCAAGGTGTGGGACGCCATGGCGGCGGGAGCCTAACGCCCGATCCGCCCGCTGGCGAGGGATGTCGGGGGTGTGGTTCCACAGCCGAGCAAGAAACCCTGCTGTCGACGGCCCGCCGGGGATGGGGCCCCGGCGGTGCGCAGGAACAGAACCACACCTGGGAGATCTCCTCGATTCCAGGCGGAGAAGACGCGGAACCGATTCGGGTTCGATGCCGATCCATGGGGATGGCACAGGAAGGGCGGAAGGGCGGAAGATTCGGGGATGGGACGGACGAAGTGATCGGTGCGCTGATCGAGGTGCGCCGCCATCTCGGCCCAGCGTTGATGGAGTCTGCGTACGAGGCCTGTCTGCGCGCCGAGTCAACTTCAACGTGACCGCCTTGCGGAATGGCTTGCGACGGCTCGTGCCTGCCTTCCTGTGAAAACCCAAATGAGGGCATTTCCCAGGAAGCACACCCGATGTCGGTCCGGCGCGGTATCCAGCGGCCCGCCCGCCGGCTTCCGTCGTCAGACCCCGACGCGGTCCTCGAGCCGTGCCAGCCGGCGCTCGATCGCGTCGAGCCGCTCGAAGCCGGCCGTGCGCTCGGAGATCGTGACGGCGATCAGACGGTCGAGCCGCGCCGTCAAGGCGACCTGCAGTCCGTCGATGCGTTCGCCTACGCCGTCGACGCGTTCGCCTACGCCGTCGATGCGTTCGCCCACGCCGTCGATGCGCTCGCTCTGCTCCACGAGGATCGTGGCGATGTTCGCGATCGCCGCCTCCACCCAATCCAACCGCGCCTTCATCGTGCTCTCCTCCGAGTGTGGCATGGATGTCCAGGTCGGTCAGCGGCGGGTCGAGTTGTGCGGAAGCGGGACCAGCGGGCCTCGCGATTCCGCGCCGGACCGGCAGCCAGACGCCGCCAGTGAAACATGTTCTAGAGAAACAACGCCCGGCGCCGACACCAGCGGCCGCTCCACGCTTTACAAGAATCGAAAATCATTGCTAGTTTCTGTCACTTGCCGAAACGTTCGGCACAGCTAGACTCGCGCCGCCCATGACCAAAGGGGGCCAGAAGGATCAGGAGGGGCGGCGAGCCGCCGCGCGGACACGCGGCGCGGCTGCGCGCGCACCACGCGACGTGCCCTCGCCGCCTCGTGCCGACGCGTCGCAGGCCGTCGAGGTCGAGCCGGATCCCGAGAGCGCGCCGCCGAGCATCCCGTCGGCTGCGAGCGTCGCCGACGACTACGCGGCGCCGCCCGAGCAGGGCGTGGACATCGCGCCGTCCCCGACGATGCCGGTGCTTCCCGGCCACGTGATCGCGAACCGCTACGAGGTCGTCAGCGTCCTCGGCGAAGGCGGGATGGGCATCGTCTATCTGTGCAAGGACCAGCAGAGCGCGCAGCTGGTCGCGGTAAAACGCGTGATCCCGCCGGAGGGCAAGCTCGCGCACGAGTACGTGATGTGGTTCTACAAGGAGTCGCGTGCGCTCGCGGCCCTGGACCACGCCAGCATCGTTCGCGCCCTGGACTTCGGTCAGCTGGTGGACGGCTCGCCGTTCCTGGTCATGGATCTCGCGGCGGGCGTGTCGCTCCACGACCTGACGGTCGTGAAGCTGCCGTTCGCGATCATCTGGTCGATCGTCGACCAGATCCTCGGCGCGCTCGCCCACGCGCACGCGCGCGGCATCGTGCACGGGGATCTCAAGCCTTCGAACGTCCTGGTCGAGGAGCGCGAGGGACAAGCGCCGGCGATCCACATCCTGGATTTCGGGCTCGCGTGGCTCAAGCAGGACCCGCACGACGAGCGTCTCGACGGCGAGAAGGCGATGGAGTTCGCGCCGCACGCCGGCGCCGGCACGCCGGGCTACATGGCGCCCGAGCAGATCCAGCACGAGATGCACCACGTCTGCGGCGCGACCGATCTCTACGCGCTCGGCTGCTTCCTCTACAAGCTGCTCGGCGGGCACGCGCCGTTCTCCGGCGACCCCAAGGCTCTGCTCCGGCTGCACGCCTTCGACAAGCCGCCGCCGCTGCACATCACCGTCGACGCGCCGCTGGAGGTCGCCGGCTTCGTGCATCGGCTGCTGGCGAAGCGCGCGTGGGATCGCTGGGAGTTCGCCGCCGTCGCACGCGCACAGTGGAGCGCGTTCCGCCCGCCGGCGGACCTGGACCCGGAGCTATGGCGCTTCCCGCCGCTCCCCGCGAGCAGCGTGCCGTCCGCCCCGACGACGCGCAAGACGGGCGCGCGCGGTCCGAACCCCAATCTCGCGCCGGCGCCCGAGCGCGCGCCGGGGCTCTTGAGCATGCGGCCGAGCCCGCTGGTGGGCCGCGAGGAGATCCGGCGCCAGCTGCGCGACATCTGCGACGAGGTCGTCGAGGGCGAAGGGCCCGCGCATCGGCTGGTGATCCTGGTCGGCCCGGCGGGCGTGGGCAAGAGCCGCATCGCCGAGTGGCTGAGCGAGATCGTGCACGAGGAAGGCACCATGGTGCCGCTGCGCGCGCGCTATCGCCCGATGCGCACGCCGCTCGACGGCATGCTCGGTGCCGTCACCCAGTACTACAACTTCGAGCGCTCCGACCGCGACACCATCGAGCGTTCGCTGCTGGCTCGCTGGAACGTCGGCAAGCACGACAAGAACGGACGAACCTGGGTCGCCGGCGCCGCGGAGTGGCTACGGCCGACGTCTCCGGGTTCGGATCACGTCGGGCCCACCGGGATCCGCTTCACGCTCGACACCATCGACACGCAGCGGCTCGTACACCGCTACACGATCCGGCGCCTGGGGGGCGGTCGCCCGCTGTTGTTCTGGCTCGACGATCTGAACCACGCGGGTGAGACCACGATCGAAGGCCTGCTCCGCATCCACACGGAGGACCCGGACCAGCGCATCGTGATGGTCGCGACGGTGCGCTCGGAAGACGTCCAGCTGGACGCGCCCGCAGCCGAGCGCCTGCGCAAGCTGCGGGAAGCGTTGGACGGCGTTGTGATCGACGTGGCACCGATGGACGCGGACACCACCGCGGATCTGCTGCGCGCGTCGCTGCCGCTCGACGACGCCGCTGTCCGCGAGGCCGCCAAGCGCAGCCGTGGCAACCCGCTATTCGCCTTGCAGCAGCTCCACGCCTGGGCCCTCGCCCGCGACATGGAGCTGGTCAACGGCATGTACCGCGTGCCGCCGGAGGTGCTGGCGCTGCGCCCGCAGACGACGGCGGAGCTCTGGGACAGTCGCGTCGGCGCCATGCCCGAGGAACATCGCCTCGCAGCGTACGCCGCCGCGACGCTCGGCGGCGACATCCGGCGCGTGGTGCTGTCGGCGCTGCTGACGGCGCTCGGGCTTCCGTCCGAGGCGGCCATCGTGAGCATGCAGAACGCCGAGATCATCCTGCCGCGCGGACCGGGCCGCTACAACTGGCCGCATGCGCTGTTGCAGGAGCATCTGCTCGCGCGCTTGATGGAGCGGGACGACCACCGCGCCATTTTCCGCGCCGCCGCCGAGGCGTTGCTCAAGCACCCGCTCTCGCGGACGCGGCGCGTGGTCAGGCAGCGCGTCGCGAACCTGATCAACGCCGGCGAGCCCGACAGCGCAGGCCAGCTCTTGTTCGCGTTCCTGGAGCAGGCGTGGTCCGGCGCGCGCGAGCCGCTCGCCACACTGTCGGATCTGGAGCTGCTCAAGGGGCACCTGACCGGGCGCTCGCTCGCGCTCAAGCACCGCTGGCAAGCCGAGGCGCTGCGACACGTGGGCCGCGCCGAAGAAGCCTCGACGCGCGCCGACATCGCACGCACGACGTTCGAGGAGATCGGTGATCGGCAGAACCTCGCCCACTGCCTGCGTCTGCTGGGCCACCTGGCCAGCGAGCGCGGCAGCAGCGCCGAGGGACTGCTGCTGGTCGAGCTCGCGCACCAGATGTTCGCCGAGCTCGGCGATCAGCTCGGGCAAGCGCAGTGCGAGGCCGTCGGCGGCGAGATCGAGTACCTGCTGGGTAACTACGAGCACTCGCGCCATTTCATCGAAGCCGGCGAGGGACACTTCGCCGCGATCGGACAACCGCTGGGACGCGGCCAGTGTCTGCTGCTCTTGAGCTGGATCGATCACTCCGAGGGCGCGACCACGCGCTCGCGCCGCCTCACGCTCGAGGCGCGTGCAGAGTTCGAGCGCGCCGGCTACCGTCTCGGCATCGCCCAGGCCGACGCTTCGCTCGCCCACGTCGAGCACCGCCTGATGAACTTCTACAGCGCCGAGATGGGCGCCCTCGACGCGCTGTCGGCTTTCGAAGCGTTGCGCACGCCGCGCGGCCACGCCGCGTGCGAGCGACTGCTCGCGATGATCGGTCTGGACACCGACGACCTGGACATGGCGGAGCTGCACGCCGACCGCGCCGCTGCCATCTACCAGCAGATGGGCGACCCGTGGGGCATCCTCGAGACCACGGTGCTCAGGTGCCAGGTTGCGCTCGCGCGCCACCAATACGATCGCGCGCACGAGCTGATCGAGAACTGCGGACACATCTCCGTCGAGGAAGCGGAGCCGCGCCAGCACCTGTTGCTCACGCACGCGTGGTACTACGCCGTCACCGGCGACACGGACAAGGCGTTCGACGCGGTCGAGTCTGCCTCCGACGTGTTCGGCAACAATTCGCGCGCCGGCGATCACGCGCCGCATCTGCTCGGACGCCTGGCGCGCCTCCCCTGGCCGGCGCACGCGCTCGGTCGCATCGAGGCGTGGCGCCTCCAGCTCACCGATCGCGTGCTCCGCGCGCAGGAATAGGCCGGCGCTTCAACCTGTGGCGCGTGCCCGGCATCGGGAGATGGAGCGACCAAAGCTCTTCTCGCGACAAGGAGCCCGTCATGAAGTGGTTCTTCAAGCTGCCCGCCATCCTGAGCTGCTCGTCATCCCTGCCGCCGCGCAGGCCGCACCGCAGCATCGTCCCGAGCCGCAGCGCGATCGCGCGGAGGTCCGTCGCAACGATGTACGTCGCCAGAACGCGGGCAAGCGCGACCACGCGGGCAAGCGCGAGCGCGGCGAGCGCCGCGGGCCGGAGGCGCGGCGCGACCACCGCGACGCCCCGCGCGATCGGCGTTGAGCTGGGACCCGCGGCGCGACGGTCTTCCGCCGCGCCGCGGGTCGCGTCCGGCGGGATACCGCGCCGAACCGGCAGCATCGCCTTGATCCAGATGACGTTGCGCACGGATTGCGCGTTCGAACCGCGATCGGCCGCGCTGCGCGGGCACGCCGGATGCACGCAGCGCGGCCATGACACGACGTCTCGACCCCACACTGATGACCGCCGCGCTCGGCTCGACCCTGGCCTTTGCGGCTTTGTTGGCCGCATGCAAGCAGGAGCCGACCACGAAAGCGGGAACGCCCGCCGCTGCGTCGTCAGCGCCGGCGGTAAAGTCTGCGGCGACGATCGACAAGGACACACTGGCGGCGTTCGCACCGCTACCGCGGCAGATGGACTCGGACAAGAACCCGATCACCGACGCGAAGGTCGTGCTGGGCCGACAGCTCTACTACGACGCGCGCCTCAGCAAGAACCACGACGTGTCGTGCAACACGTGCCACGACCTCGCCAAATACGGCGTCGACGGTCTACCGGTGTCGGTGGGGCACGGGAAGCAACACGGCTCGCGCAACTCGCCGACCGTGTACAACGCCGCCGGTCATTTCGCGCAGTTCTGGGACGGACGCGCTGCGGACGTGGAAGAGCAGGCGAAAGGACCGATGCTGAACCCGGTGGAGATGGCCGCGCCCAGCTCGGATGTGGTCGTCCGGACGCTGGAGTCGATGCCGGAGTATGTCCAGGCCTTCAAGCTCGCGTTCCCGGACGACAAGCATCCGGTCAGCTTCGACAACCTCGCCAAGGCAATCGGCGCGTTCGAGCGCAAGCTGGTGACCCCGGCGCCGTGGGATCGCTTCCTCGCCGGCGACGACAAGGCGCTGAGCGACGCCCAGAAAGCGGGCTTCAACACCTTCATCGGGCTGGGCTGCCAGATGTGCCACACGGGTGCGTACGTCGGAGGCTCGATGTTCCAGAAGCTCGGGCTGGTCAAAGCGTGGCCGGACCAGAAGGACCAGGGGCGCTACGAGGTCACGAAGAAGGACGCGGACCGCATGATGTTCAAGGTGCCCAGCCTGCGCAACGTGGCGATGACCGGACCCTGGTTCCACGACGCGTCCGCGACCACGCTCGAGCAGGCCGTGCGTATGATGGCCGAGCACCAGCTGGGCAAGACGCCGACCGACGATCAGGTCAAGTCCGTCGTCGCGTGGCTCGGTGCGCTCACCGGCGAGATCCCGAAGGACTACATCAAGCAGCCCACGTTGCCGCCGTCGACGGCAACGACGCCGAAGCCGGATCCGCGCTGAGCGCCCTCACTGCTGATCGTGCTGCCCGACGCCGAGCAACGTCACGTGCCAGTGATCCATCGGGCTGGCGGCGCGACCCTCGATATAGTCCGTGAGGTACTGCACCTGCTCGCGGTGGGCCCGCGCGACGAACTTCACCACGTCGCCGAGGGACACGATCCCGGCGAGGTGACCGTTGTGCATGACCGCGACCTGGCGCACGTGCTTGTCGGTCATGAGATCCATGCAGTCTTCGACGGTGCACTGCGGAGTCACCGACTCGATCTCGTGTGACATGATCTCTTCCACGCTGGTGGTGGCGGACGTGCGCCCCATGAGGGCGACGCGCTCGAGATAGTTGCGCTCGGTGATGATGCCGGCCGGGATGCCGTTCTGGAGAACGAGCAACGAGCCGACGTGGCGGTCCACCATCTTCTTGATGGCTTCGTACACAGTCGCGTCCGGCGCGATGCCGAATACGGTGCTGCCCTTTTCGGCGATGATGTCTGCGATGGTGTGCATGGCGAGGTCTCCTTCGTGCGGCAGTTCAACGTGGGCACGATGCGCGAGGGGCGCCAGGTCACCGCGCGTCAACCGGCGTGCCGCGCTGCGCCATCGACCGCGCGGCGCGCACAAGCGGCGCGCGCAGGCGAACGCCTTGCAGATACCGCGGTGCAGCGGCGCCGCGAGCTGCCGACGCGCCGCAGAAACGCGGCCGGGTGTTTTCGGACGACGAGGGATGCTAACCCTCCCCGGATGGACAACCCGCTGCTCACCGCCGGCATCGATCTCGCCTTCGAGCGCGTACGCCCAGAACACGTGCGCCCCGCCATCGCCGAGCTCCTGAGCCGCGCACGCGCCGCGCTCGACGCCATCGCCGCGGACCCGCGCCCCCGCAACTACGACACCACACTTGGCGCGATGGAGGACGCTACGATCCCGCTCGAGCAGGCGATGAGCGTGGTCGAGCACCTGGAGAACGTGGCCACCACGCCCGAGCTTCGCGACGCGCACAACGCCGTGCTGCCGGTGGTGAGCGCGTTCTGGTCGAGCATCCCGCTGCACGCCGGGCTCTACCGCGCGCTCGTGGAGTACTCGGCGACGGACGAGGCGACGACCCTCGACGCGGTGCGCCGGCGCTTTCTCGACAAGACGCTCGACGACTTCCGTCGTCACGGCGCCGAGCTCGACGACGGCGGCAAGGCGCGCCTCGCCGCCATCGATCAAGAGCTATCGGAGGTGACTACGCGCTTCTCGCAGAACCTGCTCGACGCGACCGCCGCGTTCGATCTCGTGGTCGAGGACGAGGCGCGGCTCGCCGGACTGCCGGAATCGGCGCGCGAGGCGGCTCGCGACAGCGCGCGTGCGAAGGCCAAGGACGGCTGGCGCTTCACGCTGCAGGCGCCGAGCGTGGTCGCCGTGCTGACGTATCTGGACGATCGCGCGATCCGCGAGATTATCTGGCGCGCCCAGGACACGCGCGCGTCACGCGATCCGTACGACAATCGGCCGCTGATCCGCCGCATCCTCGAGCTGCGCCGCGAGCGCGCGCACCTGCTCGGGTTCGCGAGCTTCGTGGATCTGGTCCTGGCCGATCGCATGGCGAAGACGGCGGAGGCCGCCCGCGAGTTCATCACAGACCTCACGCGCCGTACCCGCAGCGCCTTCGACAAGGAAAACCAGGAGCTGTTGTCGTTCCGGCGCGGTATCGAGGGACCCGACGCGCCCGCCCTCGCGCCGTGGGACGTGGCGTACTACGCGGAGAAGCAGCGCAAGGCGAAGTTCGATTTCGACGAGGAGGAGCTGCGGGCATACTTCCCTGTAGAACGCGTTCTCGACGGCGTGTTCCAGACCGCGGAGCGCCTGTACGGCGTGCGCATCGAAGAGCAGGCCGCGGCGGCGGCGTGGGATCCCGGCGTAAAGGCGTACCGCATCGCCGACACCGACGGCAGCGAGCTTGGTCGCTTCTACACCGACCTGCACCCGCGCGAGACCAAGACCGGCGGCGCGTGGATGCACGGCCTGGTGCCGTCGGTACCGCCGACGCCGCACATGGCGGTGCTCGTCACCAACGCGAGCCCGCCGGCCGGCGGCAAGCCGTCGCTGCTCACGCATCGCGAAGTGGAGACGCTGTTCCACGAGTTCGGACATCTGCTGCACCACTGCTTGAGCAAGGTGCCCGTCAGGAGCCTCGCCTGCACGCGCGTCGCCAGCGACTTCGTCGAGTTGCCGTCGCAGATCATGGAGAACTGGTGCTCCGAGAAGGAGGGGCTCGACTTGTTCGCGCGTCACTGGCAGAGCGGCGAGCCGATTCCCGAGCGCCTGATCGCGAACCTGAAGCGCGTGCGGACGTATCGCGCGGCCTACGCCCAGATGCGCCAGCTCGGCTTCGCGGCCGTCGATCTCGCGCTGCACGTCGACTACGACCCGGCGCGCGACGGTGACGTCATGGCCTTCGCACGCCGCGTGCTCGCCGACTACTCGCCGACGACGCTGCCCGACGCGTACGCGATGATCACGGGCTTCGGGCACCTGTTTTCGTATCCGGTGGGCTACGCCGGCGGCTACTACTCGTACAAGTGGGCGGAGGTGCTCGACGCCGACGCCTTCAGCCGCTTCCGCGAGCGCGGCATCCTGAACCGCGAGGTCGGCATGGAGTTCAGGAAGCGCGTGCTCGAGCTTGGCGACAGCCGCGACCCCATGGATCTGTTCGAGTCGTTCATGGGCCGCCCGCCGCGCGTGGAGCCTTTGCTCGAGCGCGAAGGGCTGCTCGTGGCCGATCCATGACGAAGGTCAGCGCCCGCCGCCCGCGCATCGGGTAGGCGAGCAGGCGTGGATCTCGTTCGTCGCGCGACGATCGTCGCGCTGCTGTTGGCCCTCGGCGTGATCATGCTCGGCGCCTACGTGCGGCTGTCCGACGCCGGCCTCGGCTGCCCGGACTGGCCCGGCTGCTACGGTCACGCCGCCGTCACCAGCGCGGCCGCCGAGCCCGCCAAGGCGTGGAAGGAGATGGTGCACCGTTACTTCGCCGGCACGCTGGGCCTGCTCGTGTTCGGTCTGGCTGCTGTGTCGTGGCGGCGCGGAACCCGCCGGCAGCGGGTGCTGTTCAGCGTCGCGTCGGCACTGGTGGTGCTGCAGGCCGCGCTCGGCATGTGGACGGTGACGCTGCGGCTGCAGCCGCTGGTCGTGATGGGCCACCTGATCGGCGGGATGAGCCTGGCGTCGCTGCTGTGGCTGGCACTGCTCGAGGCGCGCGCGACGACGGTGCCGCGGAGCGTGCGCGTGCTCGCAGCGGCGGCGCTCGGCGTCGTTGCGCTCCAGATCGCCCTCGGCGGTTGGACGAGCTCCACGTACTCCGCGCTCGCGTGTCCCGACTTTCCGACCTGTCTCGGCCAGTGGTGGCCGCACGCCGACTTCGCCAGCGCCTTCGTGCCGTGGCGGAGCGCCGGCGTCGGTTTCGAGCACGGCGTGCTGGCCGGGCCGGCGCGCGTGGCGGTCCACGTCGCGCATCGGCTCGGAGCGGCGCTGGTGCTGGCCGTCGTCGGAGCGCTCGGCCGCCACGTCGATCGCGAGCCGCGACACGTCGCTCCGGCGCGGCGGCGTCGCGCTCGCGCTGCTGCTCGCCACGCAGATCGCCCTCGGCATCGGCAACGTGCTGTGGCTCCTGCCCTTGCCCGTGGCCGTGCTCCACAACGGCTGTGCGACGCTGCTCGTCCTGGCCGTGGTGCGCCAGCTCCACGCCACGGTCCGGGCCATGCCGGGCTCGCGCTCCGCCGTCGAAACGACTAGAACAGCGGAGCCATGAGCGACACCGTCTCCGATCGCCTGTTCGAGCGCGCCCAGCGGCTGATGCCCGGCGGCGTCAACAGCCCCGTCCGCGCGTTCCGCGCCGTGGGCGGCCATCCCGTGTTCGTCGAGCGCGCGGCGGGGTCGCACATCTTCGGCGCCGACGGCACGGACTACATCGACTACGTCGGCTCCTGGGGGCCGGCGATCCTCGGTCACGCGCACCCGAAGGTCGTCTCGGCGGTCAAGCTCGCCGCCGACAAGGGGCTCAGCTTCGGCGCGCCGACGGAGCTCGAGGTGCGCTTCGCCGAGGCCGTGGTCGAGCGCTACCCGTCGATCGAGATGCTGCGCTGCGTGTCGAGCGGCACGGAGGCGACGATGAGCGCGTTGCGCGTGGCGCGCGGCTTCACGAAGCGCGACGTGATCGTCAAGTTCGACGGCGCCTACCACGGCCACCACGACGCGTTGCTCGTCAAGGCCGGCAGCGGTGCGGCCACCTTCGGCGCCCCGGACAGCGCCGGCGTGCCCAAGGGCATGGTCGAGACGACCGCGACGCTGGGCTACAACGACGTACCCGCGCTCGAGGCGCTGTTCAAGCAGGACGGCGCGCGCATCGCTGCCGTGATCGTCGAACCGGTGGCGGGCAACATGGGCTGCGTACCGCCGGAGCCGGGCTTCCTGCAGCGCATCGTCGATCTGTGCGAGGAGCACGGAGCGGTCTCGATCTTCGACGAGGTGATGACCGGCTTCCGCGTCGCGGCCGGCGGCGCGCAACAGCGCTTCGGCGTCCGCCCGCACATGACGTGCCTGGGCAAGATCGCCGGCGGCGGGATGCCGCTCGCGGTCTACGGCGGCTCGACGGCGATCATGCAGGTCATCGCGCCGCTCGGCCCGGTCTACCAGGCGGGCACGCTCAGCGGCAATCCGCTGGCAACGAGCGCCGGGCTGGCGACGCTGGCGGAGCTCGACGCCGACGTCTACGCGACGCTCGAGGCGCGCGGCGCTCGCCTCGAGCAAGGGCTGGTCCGCGCGCTCGCCGATCGCGGCGTCGCGGGCGTCGTGCAACGCGTGGGCTCGATGCTCACACTGTTTTTCCACGCAGGCCCGGTGCGCGCCTGGAAAGACGCGAGCGCGTCGGACACGAAACGCTTCGGCGCGTGGCACGCCGGCCTGCTCGCCCGCGGCGTGTACTGGCCGCCGTCGCAGTACGAGGCCGCGTTCATCTCCGCCGCGCACACGGAAGACGAGATCGACCGGACCATCGCCGCGGCGCGCGACGCGCTCGGGTGAGCCGCCGCGGCGCCTACCAGGAGCCGTGGCTGCCGTGCGAACCGTGGCTGCCGTGCGAACCGTGGCTGCCGTGCGAGCCGTGACTGCCGTGCGAGCCGTGGCTGCCGTGCGAGCCGTGGCTGCCGTGCGAACCGTGCGAGCAATGCTGCGCCGGGATCACGCCACCACTGTCGTCACCCAGACCGGGCGCCTGATCGCAGTTGTCCCGCGCCTTGTCGATGACGGCGTCTTCCGACTTGCTCAGCATCCCGCGGGCGCTGCGTGAGAAGGAAGGCAGCTTTCCGGGCCCGTTGTCCTTAGGCGGCACGAGACTACTGTACCAAAAGCCGCCGCGGTCGGCGAGATCTGCTTTGCGGGCGGCCCGGCTCGCGCGCCCCGGTCATGACGCTTGCGGGCTGACGGCGCGGGCCCGCCGGTTGCCTCCCACCCAGCCCGGCTCGGTAGGCCGAGCCCAGGCGGGAGGGGACGTCATTCCGGCAGGTTAGGCGCGCAGCGTCAGGCCCCGGCGGCCTTCTCCCGCACGGCGGCCTGCGCCGCGGCGAGCCGGGCGATGGGCACGCGGAAAGGCGAGCACGAGACATAGGCCAGGCCCACGCCGTGGAAGAAGCCGATCGATGCGGGGTCGCCGCCGTGCTCGCCGCAGATCCCGAGCGAGATCCCGGAGCGCGTGGCGCGGCCCTTCTCGACCGCGGTGCGCACCAGGGCGCCGACGCCGTCTTGATCAAGGGACACGAAGGGATCGCGCGGCAGGACCTTTCGCTCGACGTATTCGGGCAGGAATTTCCCGGCGTCGTCGCGGGAGAGGCCGAGGCAGGTCTGGGTGAGGTCGTTGGTCCCGAAGGAGAAGAACTCGGCCGTCTCGGCGAGCTGGTCGGCGAGCAGCGCGGCCCGTGGAAGCTCGATCATGGTCCCGAACTTGTAGGCGACCTTGCTCCCGGCCTCGGCGAACACCTCCCGGGCCACGGCCTCGACGATTTCCTTCATGATGTCGAGCTCCGCCTTGCTCAGGGCGAGCGGAATCATGATCTCGGGCAAGACCGTGACGCCCTCCTTGGCCACGGTGGTCGCGGCGCCCAGGATGGCGCGAACCTGCATCGCGTAGATCTCCGGGTAGGTGATCGCCAGACGACAGCCGCGGTGACCGAGCATCGGGTTGGACTCGTGCAGGCGCTCCACCTTGCGCGCGACCTCCTCGGCCTCCACGCCGAGGGTCTTCGCCAGCCCCTCCATCTGCGCGGCGTTCGTCGGCAGGAACTCGTGCAGCGGCGGGTCGAGCAAGCGGATGTTCACCGGCAGGCCGGCCATCGCCCGGAAGATCTCGACGAAGTCGCTGGTCTGGAACGGCAGCAGCTTGGCGAGCGCCTTCTCCCGAGCGGTCCGGTCGGTGGCCAGGATCATCTCGCGAACGGCGGCGATGCGCTCGTCGTTGAAGAACATGTGCTCGGTGCGGCACAGCCCGATACCCTCCGCGCCGAGGCTCTTGGCCTTCTTCGCGTCGGTCGGCGTGTCGGCGTTGGTGCGCACGCGGAGCCGGCGCACGGCGTCGGACCACTCGAGCAGCTGCGCGAACTCGCCGCCGAGCTCCGGGGCGATCTTGGGGACGTCGCCCACGTAGACCGCGCCGCTCGAGCCGTCGATCGTGATCAGATCGCTCGGACGCACGATCAGCCCGGATGCGCCGTCGTCGCCCTCGTCGCCGTCCTCGCTGCGGAAGGTGAGCATCTGGAGCTCGTAGTCGATGGAGATCGTCGCGCAGCCGACGACGCACGCGCGGCCCATGCCGCGCGCCACGACCGCCGCGTGACTGGTGGCGCCGCCGCGCGCGGTCAGGATGCCGCGCGCCGCCTTCATCCCGTGGAGATCTTCCGGCGACGTCTCCACCCGCACCAGGATCACCGGCTCACCGGCTTCCGCGCGCCGCTCCGCCTCGTCCGCGCTGAACGCGACGTAGCCGGTCACCGCGCCCGGCGACGCGGGCAAGCCGTGGGTGGCGGGAGCGACGCCCGCCTTGGGATCGATGGACGGGAACAGCAACTGCTCCACCCGGTCGGCGTCGACGCGCAACAGCGCCTCGTCGCGCAGGAGCAGGCCTTCGCTCACCATCTCGACGGCGATCCGCACTTCCGCCCGCGCCGAACGCTTGCCGTTGCGGGTCTGCAGCAGGAACAGCTTGCCGTCCTCGATGGTAAATTCGATGTCCTGCATGTCGCGGAAGTGCTTCTCGAGCTTCTCCTGCGTCGCGAACAGCTGCTTGTAGCTCTCGGGCAGCGCTTCCTCGAGCGACTTGCCGCCGCTGTCCTTCGTCTTCGCCACGGGCTGCGGCGTCCGGATCCCGGCGACCACGTCCTCGCCCTGGGCGTTCGGCAGCCACTCGCCGAAGAAGCGCTTCTCGCCGGTGCTGGGATCGCGCGTGAACGCGACGCCCGTGGCGCTGGTGTCGCCCAGGTTGCCGAACACCATCGACTGCACGTTCACGGCCGTGCCCCATTCGTCGGGAATGCCGTGCATGCGCCGGTACAGGTTGGCGCGCGGGTTGTTCCAGCTCTTGAACACCGCCGCGATGGCGCCCATCAGCTGATCGAACGGCCGCGCCGGGAAGCCGCTGGCGTGCTTGTCGAGGAGCCCCTTGTACGCCTCGACGACCTGCTTCAGCTCGGCGGCGGCGAGCATCGAGTCGGGGATGACCTTGCCGAGCTGCTCGAGGTCCTTCGGGATCGCGACGCCCTTCGCCTTGGCGACCGCGCGCCGGGCTTCGTTCATGGGCGCGTCGAACAGCGCGCGCTCCACGTCGAGCACGACGTCGCCGTACATCGCCAGGAAGCGACGGAATGCGTCGTAGGCGAAGCGCTCGTTGCCGGTGCGCTTGGCGAGCACCTTCACCGTCTCGTCGTTCAGGCCCAGGTTCAGGATCGTGTCCATCATGCCGGGCATGCTCGAGCGCGCGCCCGAGCGGACGCTGACCAGCAGCGGGTTCTCCGTGCCGCCGAAGCGCTTTCCCGTCTGCTGCTCGAGCCAGGCCATGTGCTCCTCGATGCCGGCGCGCAGGCCATCCGGCATCTTGCCGCCGGACCGGAAGTACTCGACGCACATCTCGGTTGTGATGGTGAAGCCTGGTGGAACCGGCACGCCGAGATTGGCCATCTCCGCGAGGTTCGCGCCCTTGCCCCCGAGCAGCGCCTTCTGCGAGGTATTCCCGTCGGCTTTTCCCGCGGAGAACCGATAGATGTGCTTGGCCGTCATGTGTCACCTTTCTTCGCCAACAGGTTGAAGTTGGCGATGCTCGAACAGGTGCGGTGGACACGCCGCATCAGCCGCAGGCGATTGTCCCTCAACGCCTGGTCTTCCACCATGACGAACACGTCCTCGAAAAACTTCCCGAGGGCCGGAGCGAAGCTCGCGATCGCGTCGATGGCGCGGTCGTAGGCGCGGTCCTGCTGCGCTGCGGCAAGCGCCGCCTCCAGCGTCTACGAGCGCGTCGAACAGCTGTTGCTCGGACGGATGCACCTCCGCCTGCACGTCGCCGGGCGCTTTTGGCTCCCCGGCCGGCGCGTCCTTCGCGATGTTCGCTGCACGCTTGAACACCTCTCCGGCCGAAGCCCGCGCGTCCGGATCGATGGCGCCCAGCGCGCGCGCCCGGAGCACGAGATCGTGCGGATTGTCCGCACCGACCGCGAGGCAGGCGTCCACCGCGTCCACGGGCAGCTCGGCGGCGAGCAGCCCGCGCAGGCGATCGCGGAAGAACGTGGACAGTCGCTCGACGGCGGCGTCCGCGTCGAGGTCCAGCTTCACGCCGGCAAAGCCCTCGTGCGCAGAACGCAGTGCCGCGGCCAGCGACAGCTCCCAGCCCTTGTCGAGCAGCGTCCTCAGCACGCCGAGCGCCGCGCGGCGCAGCGCCAGCGGATCGGCCGCGCCAGTCGGGACCAGCCCGATGGCGAAGCATCCGGCCAGCGTGTCGAGACGATCCGCCACGGCGACCAGCGCGCCGGCGTCGCTCGCCGCGGTCGGGTCGTCGGCGCCGCGCGGCTGGTAGTGCTCGGCGATCACGTCGGCAACGGCCGGCTCCGTGCCTTGACCCAACGCGTACGCGCGTCCCATCTCGCCTTGCAGCTCCGGCAGCTCGCCGACCATCAGCGTGACCAGATCGCACTTGGCGAGCGCCGCGCCGCGCTCGGCGACCTTGACCGTGGCCGCGGAGAGCCCCAGGGCCGCGCCCAGGATGCCGACCAGGCGTTCCATGCGACGCACCTTGTCGCCGACGCTGCCGAGGCGCTTCTGGAACATGACGCCGTCGAGCGCGGTGCGCCGGTCGCCCAGCGGGCGCTCGACGTCCTCGTCGTAGAAGAACTTCGCGTCGGCGAGCCGCGCCCGCATCACGCGGTCGTTGCCGCGCCGCACGTTGTCGGGATGGTTCGCCGTGTTGACCACGGCCAGATACTTCGGCAAGAGCTTGCCGTCGGGGCCGCGCATGCCGAAGTAGCGCTGGTGGCCCTTGGCCACGTCGAGGATCACGCGCTCGGGCAGCGCCAGGAACGCCGCGTCGAAGCCGCCCACGACGACGTGCGGCTCCTCGACCAGCGACGCGTTCTCGCTCACCAGGAACTCGTCCTCGATCAGCGTCCCGCCGGCTTCGCTCGCCGCCGCTTGCAGGCGCTCGTTCATCACCCGGCGGCGCTCGTCCATGTCCACCAGCACGTGCGCCGCGCGCAGCGCGTCCACGTAGCTCGCCGCGTCCGTGACCGCGACCGCGCCCGGCGCCAGGAAGCGGTGCCCGTAGGAGCACGTGCCGCTCGTCACGCCGGCGAACGCCAGACTCCAGCGGCTGCGAGCCGAACAGCGCCAGCAGCCAGCGCACCGGTCTGCCGAACGTCACGTCACCGTCGGACCAGCGCATGGACTTCCGGAACGGGATCTGCGACGCGACCTGCTCGAGCGCCGCCGGCAACAGCTCGATCGCCGGCCGGCCCTTCTCCTGCTTCTGCGCCGCGACGTACTCGCCCTTGTCCGTCTGCACGCGCACGAGCGCCCCGACTTCGCAGCCGATCTTCGACGCGAACGCGTTGGCCGCCTTGGTGGGCTTGCCGTCGGCGTCGAACGCGACCCGCGCCGGCGGACCGACGACCTGCTCGTCGAGGTCGGGCTGCGCGTCGGCGACGCCCTCCGCGTGCACCACCAGGCGTCGCGGCGTGCCCGTCGCGTGGATCGCACCGGACGCGAGCCTCAGATCCGCGAGCCGCTTGCCCAGCAGGCCCGGGAGCGCCTCCACCGCGGAAGCCACGAACGAAGCGGGAAGCTCCTCGACGCCGATCTCGAGCAGAAGGTCCTGTGTCATGGGTCCGCGAAGCTAAGTCAGCGCGCGCCCGCCCGCCATGGCGAATGGGGATTGCCGGCCCGGCGCGGAAAACGTGGGGCCTGGGACCATTGCGCCTACGTGTATGGGCCCTAGAATGGCCCGATGCGCACCCGATGCCCGACCTGCCAGGAGGAGCTGGACATCCCCGATGACTTCCCATCGCGCCCGTTCTGCTCGGCGCGCTGCAAGCTCATCGATCTCGGCAACTGGCTCGACGAGAAGTACCGGATCTCGCGCCCGCTCGACGCCAACGACCTGGATGACGACGAGCTCGAGCTGAACTGAAGCGTCAGCCGAGTCGCCAGCGCGCGCGAGCTGGGCGCGCGGACATCGGAGGGGGGGATAACCGGTTATGCCGGGGGTACGTGTCCATCCACGGCGCGGCGCGACGCGGCGCCGACCGCGACGGCGCTGCAAGTATGCGGAAGCTCGTCGCCACGCGACGGTCGGCGCGCGCGCGAGCTGCGCGGGCGGACATCGGAGGGGGGCATAACCGGTTATGCGGGGGGTTCGTGTCCATGCGCGACGCGGCGTCGACGGTGAGCGCGCTGCAAGGTTGCGGAAGCTCGTCGCGCAGCGCGGGGTGGCGCGCCGCGGCACCACCGTCGAGGGCCGCGCGTGCTACGCTGCACGCGATGGGCAAGCATGCGGCGGTCGCGGCGTGTGCATTGGTGCTCGCGATGGCGCCGCGCCGGGCGGACGCCTGCAGCATCGCGCCGCCGACGAAGCACGAGATCACGACCGGCAGCGGCGACGTCACGCCGCCCGCGCGGGTCGAGGGAACGACCGTGTCGGTGACGCGCGGGCACGGGCGCGGCGGCGGCTGCGGCCACTCGTCGGGCTCGAGCTGCGACGACATCGGCAGCGTCGGCTTCTACGTCACGGCGCCGGCCGACGATCGCTCCGACGCGGACCACATGGGCTATTGGATCGCCCTCGTCGGCGGCACGCTGCCCGCTGGTGTGGAGCTGCCCGCGTACGCGGTGCGTCCCTACTCCGACGGCGCGCTCGCCTTCGCGTGGGAGGACGGCGCGACCAACGATCAGGAAGCGGTCGACTTCACCGTCACGATCAGCGCCGTGGACGAAGCCGGCAACCAGGGGCCGGCGTCGGAACCGATCCACGTCACCGACGCGGGTGGGAGCAGCGGATGCAGCGCGACGGCGGCGCGCGCGTCTGCGTGGCCCGGCGCGCTCCTGCTCGCCCTCGCTCTGGGCGTGCTGCGCCGGCGCCAGCGCAAGGCGAGTGGACCGCGGGATTCCGCGCCGGACCGGCAACACTAGAACATCCAGCCTGCGGTCCAGTCGAAGCGGTAGACGGCGCGCGTCCACGGCGCGAGGCGCCCCGCGGCGTCGAAGTCGGTGCGCGATCCGACGCCGAGGCTCGGCGTGAGCTCGACGTGTCCGATGGCGAAGCGCCAGCCGAACGATCCGACCAACGACAGCCCGACGTTGCCGCCGACCCACTTGTCGCGCGTGGTGTCGGTCATCGTCATCCACGCCGTGTCGAAGCGCAGCGACACGAACGGCCCGACCATCGCGTCGCTGCCAAGGTGCTGCGAGCGACCCGGACCCCACAGCCAGTAGCGCGGCTCGATGCCCGCGGACGTCACCCACGACGAGTAGTCACCGCGGCTGCTCGCACGAAAACCGAGCCCGAGCGCCAGGCTCCAGTGTCGCGGCACGATGTAGCGCTCGTACTGCACGGCGAGACCGTGCGACGTGATCGAGAACGGATGCACGGAGAGCGCGTTGCGCGGGCCGGCTTCGTCGGCGCGTGCGCTCGCCGCGACGCCCGCGATCGCGACCGTGAACAGCAGCGCGATCGCCTTCACGGCCACCCCAGCGTGCGATCGAGAAAGTCGCTCATCGCCGCCCAGCCCTCGGGCGTCATGTCCGCGACCTCCAGATCGACGGCGCCGGCGTTCTCGTCGGGGTTGATCACGTGTCCGCCGCCGTTGGTCAAGAGCAGCTCCGCGTCGTTGCCCGCGGAGCGCATCGAGTCGCGCATGCGCGAGAGATCGTCGAAGTCCGCGAACCAGTCGGCGCCGCCGGTGATCAGCAGGTACGGCGGCTTGTCGGGCCCGACGTGGAAGATCGGCGACGCGGTGTTGTAGTTGTCCGGCACCTCCGACTCGCTGCCGCCGAGAAAGTCGCTGACCCAGCTGTGATCCTTGCCGTGGAAGTCCTGCACGCCGGCGGAGCTGATCACGGCGTTCGGCAGGCCCGTGCCGCCGGCGGCGCAATCGGGCACGTGCTCCGGCGCGTCCGCGGCGACGCCGATCAGCGACGCCAGCTGCCCGCCCGCCGAGTAGCCGGTGACGGCGATGCGCTGCGGATCGATGCCGTACTCGTCGGCGTGGGCGCGCAGGAACGCGAGCGCGCACACGCAGTCCTGCACGGCGCGCGGGTACACGCCGGCCGCGCCGAGCCGGTAGTTGATCGACGCGGCGACCCAACCGGAGCGCGCCATGCGCACCGCCGCGTCGTGGTACGCGTCTTTCGAACCGGCGCGCCACGCCCCGCCGTGGATCATCAGGATCGCGGGGCTGTGCGCCGGCGCGCCCGACGGCAGATAGATGTCCATCGTCGTCGAGGCGCCGAAGCGATCGTCGTAGGAGACGTCCTTGATCTCTCCAGGCGCGCCGCAGCCGGCGAGCACGAGGAGCAGAACCCAGAAGCCGACAAGCCGCTGCACGCCACCGGCTACTGCGAGCGCCGTGCCAAGGGTGGCACCGCGGATCGCCCGGGATTTCGCGGCGCGCCATGAAGCGCCGTTCACGAAGCGTGCGGCGCCGCGCGACTACTGCTTGCACTCGCCGGCGATGGCACCGATCGAGTTGTGGAAGCCCGTGCGGATGTATTGCTCGCGCGCCTGGGGCGTCTTCAAGCGGGCATAGGCGGGGGTGCTCTGGAAGCCGTCCTTGAACAGGCGGTAGGCCGTCTCGCAGTCGTGCGCCTTCGCCGCGCAGCTCGCGGCCCAGACGTGGAGGCCGTCGGCGGCGCCGGCGATGGGCCGATCCTGATCGTTCTTCGGCTTCACGGTCTTGAGCAGGCGCTTCGCGGTGAAGTAGGCCTTCTCGCAGCGCGGAGCCTCGACCTGGCCGCGCAGGTAGCCCTCCACGACCACGTTCAGCGCGGTCAAGAGCTCGTCGCGCGGCGACATCTTGCCGCGACAGTACTGGCCGACCAGCGAGTCCACCTCGGCGTCGAAGTCCGGGTACTTCCCCGGGCCGCGCTGCTCGAGATACTTGCGCGCGAGCGCCTTGCCCGCGTCGCACTGGCCGGCGAGCATCAAGCACTCCGGGCGAACCGGATCGAGGCCAGAGCTCGCTTCGGTGGACGGGTGCTTGGGGTCGAGCTCGTCGTGGCGGTCCAGCTCGGCGAGGCAGCGCTTGCCGTCGCCGGCGCGAAGCAACTCCTGGGCCGCGGTGTAGCGCTCCTTCGCCTCCGCCGACATCTCGACGCTCGCGGCCAGCTTGCCCGCCGCGTTCAGCGAAGCGGAATTGTCCGGCGCGCGGCGGTGCGCGCGCTCCGGATCCTCGCCGGCCTCGATGGGACGCAGCGTGAGCCGGATCGGCAGCTTGCAGCTCGCGATCTCCGTGGCCGACTCGCTCTTGCAGCTCGCCAGATCGCCGCCCTGCTTGTCGGCTTTCTCGCGCCTGCGGCTCGAGCCGCCCGCACCGAAACCGTACAGGCTGCCCCCGCCGACAGCGAGCTCTCCGACGTCGAGCCCAGCGCGAACGCGCCGAGGTTATAGCCGTACACGAAGTGCGTCGCGCCCTGGCACCCGGGATTGTCCGCGAGGTCGCCGCGGTAGATCCCGGGGCGCGTCGCGTTGCGCGTGCCCGCGACGAAATATTCCATGCGGAACTTCTCGCCGCCCGCGACGCGGCCGCCGAGCTCACCGACTCCGAGCGGCAGCTTCGCGTACAGGTCCGCCTCCGACCCGATCTCGACCCGCTCCAGCGAGCCCGCCGTCCAGGACACCGGCCGGTAGCTGCCGTAGGCGCCGGGCACGGAGTCGTCGCGGCAGCCGTCGAGGATGCGCAGCTTGCAGCCCTCGTAGCGGACGACCACCACGTCGCGCTTCGCCAGGCTCTCGAAGCTCGACATGTCCGTGGCGTCCCACTCGATGACGAAGGGACGCTCGTGGTCTTCCGGGTTGCACTTGTTCTGCCCGGCGAACGTCTGCCCCATCAGCTGGCTCTGCCCGGACTCGCGCTTCGCCGCACCGGGAGCCTGCGCGGCCGCGCACGCCGTGAGCGCCACCGCCAGGATCATCGCCCCGCACCGGTTCCCCATCGACGCGGGCATAGCACAGCGCACCTGCGAGCTGGACCCGGACACGCTTGAAACACGTTCTGGTTGGGTGCCGGTCCGGCGCGGCCGGCGGCGCGCTCCGGGCGGCGGATGTGGCTCCAATCGGCCCGATCCCGAGACATGTTCCATACGCGATCCGGCGCCGCGCGGTTCGTGCCATCCTTCGCGGCCGCAATGGGACTTCAGGAACGCACACGCCTCGCCCTGCAGTCGGCGCGCTCGATCGGCCGGCTGTTCTCCGACGCGCATCGCTTCGTGCCGCTCGGCAGCTGGAACGCGGCGCGCCTGCTCGAACGGAACGCCGACGAGCGGCCGTTCGGCGCCGCTCTCTTGTTCGAGGACCAGCGCTACGGCTGGCGCGACGTGGACGAACGCGCGAACCAGTGGGCGGCGTTCTTCGCGCGCGAGGGCATCGCGCGCGGCGACGTGGTGGCGCTCATGATGGACAACCGCCCCGATTTCCTGTTCGCGCAGATGGGCCTGTCGAAGATCCACGCCGTCTCCGCGCTGATCAACACACACCTGGCGGGCAAGCCGCTGGTGCACGCGATCAACGTCGCGAAGCCGCGGCTCGCGCTCGTCGGATCGGAGCACCTGGGACAGCTCGGGTCGGTGCAGGGCGAGCTCGCGGCGGACGTGATCGTGCACCGCGACGGCAGCGACGACGTCGCAGGCCAGCGCGTCGTCAACGACGAGGTGCTGGCGTGTTCCACACGCCGGAGCGACTACGGCAAGGCCAACACGCCGGAACCGATGTGTTACATCTACACCTCGGGCACGACGGGGCTGCCGAAGCCCGCGGTGATCACGAACCAGCGCTACCAGATGGTGATCACCGGCTTCTCGCGCATCGCGCACGAGGCGGAAGCGGATGACGTCGTGTACGTGGCGCTGCCGCTCTATCACGGCAACGGACAGTGGGCGGGCTGGGGCACGTGCCTGCACAGCGGCGCGGCGCTGGGGCTCCGGCGCAAGTTCAGCGCGTCGCACTTCTGGGACGACGTGAACCGCTTCGGAGCGACGCGCTTCGTCTACATCGGCGAGGTGTGCCGCTACCTCTTGAACCAGCCTTCGCGCGCCGGGGAGCGGACGCACAAGCTCCGGATCGGCGTCGGCAACGGCCTGCGTCCGGACATCTGGGAGAAGTTCTGCGACCGCTTCGGCGTGCCGCTGATCCGCGAGTTCTACGGCGCCACCGAAGGCAACGCGCCGCTCGTGAACATCGACGGACGCCCCGGCATGGTCGGCACGCTGCGCGCGGGGCAGGCGATCATCCGCTGCGATCTCTCCAGCGGCGAGCCGATCCGCGACGCCAAGGGCCACTGCACCCGCGTGGACGAGGGCGAGACGGGGCTGCTCATCGGACGCATCAACGCCGTCGCGAAGTTCGACGGCTACGTCGACGCGGCGGCGACACAGAAGAAGATCCTGACCGACGTGCTCAAGCGCGGCGACAGCTGGTTCAACACCGGCGACTTGATGACGCTGCACGAGAACGGCTGGGTCGCGTTCGCCGATCGCGTCGGCGACACCTTCCGCTGGAAGGGCGAGAACGTCTCCACGAACGAGGTGGCCGAGGTGCTGAACGGCGCGCCCGGCGTGCTCGAGAGCAACGTGTACGGCGTGAGTGTGCCGGGACAAGAAGGCCGCGTCGGCATGGCGAGCCTGACGACGAACGACGCGTTCGACGCTTCGAGCTTCGCGCGCTACGTCACGGAGAAGCTGCCGAGCTACCAGCGCCCCGCGTTCGTGCGCCTGCTCGGCGAGATGCGCACGACCGGCACGTTCAAGCAGGTCAAGGTGGACTACCGCAACGAGGGCTACGACCCGTCGAGGGTCCCCGACCCGCTCTTTTATCTCGACGGCGAGCGCTACGTCCCCATCGACGCCGCGCTCCACGCGCGCCTCGCGTCGGGCGAGATCGGACCGCGCTAGACACGGCTTCGGCCCCGCGACGCGCACGGTCGCACGGGAATCTTCCAAGACCAGCCGAAACTGCGCGATTTTCTTGCGATTCTCCGTTCGCCCGCGGCGCGTTCGTGCGGCACTATTTCGCGGCCGGAAGGAGCGCGAGATGGTCGACCGCGAGAACAAGCCCCCCGTTCTACAGCCCGTACCGGGCGCGCACGCGCGTCGGCATCCGATGCCGCCGCGTCCGCCCAGTCGCGCCGCGCGCTCCGCACCGCCGCCGCCGCCGAGCCGCGCCGCGCTCTCCGCACCACCGCCGCCCAGTCGCGCCGCGCGCTCCGCACCGCCGCCGCCGCCCAGTCGCGCCGCGCGCTCCGCACCACCGCCGCCGCCCAGTCGCGCCGCGCTGTCCGTGCCGCGGCCGCCCGCCGTCGCGCCCGAGCCCGCGCCCGCACCGGAGTCCGTGAAGCTGGCGCCGGATCCGATCATCCCCATCGACGACGCGGACTTGCCGGACGACGCGCCGACGCGGGTGCTGTTGCCGAGCGAGCACATCGCACCGGCGGCGTTCGCGCCGCACGGTCCACTGCCGCCGCCGCCCGCGCTGCCGCCGGCGTCGCACGCCGCGCCGCCGGTGGCGTCGCAGTCGGCGCTGCGATCGCCTCCCGCGCCGCCGATGGATGCACAGGCGGCGCTACCGCCGGCGCCGCGCACCGGCTTCCGCGCGCCCATGCCGACCGAGCCGGCGGCGTGGCGCCGGCAGGAGTCGCTGCCGCCGCCGGCGTCGCTACAGAGCGTGCCGCCGATGGCGCTGTCGGAACCTCCGCCGCCGATCGATCTGCCGATGCGCCGCGTGCCGCGGAGCCTCGTCGCGGTCGGCGCGTTGGCTGCTGCGGCGGTGGTCGCGGTCGGCTTCTTCCACGTCGCCGGGGCGATGTTCACGTCGCACGGCGACGGCTCGCTCGTCGCGACGGTGGCCGGCGCGCACGGCCAGCCGCTCGAGGGGCTCGCGGTGTTCGTGGACGGCCATCGCCGCTGCGAGAGCTCGCCGTGCCGCGTCGAGGCGCTCGAAGCCGGCGCGCATTTCGTCAAGGTGACCGCGCCCGGCTACGCGCCGACGGCCACCGAGGCGATCGCGGTGCAAGGCGGGCACGACACGGCGCTGGAGCTCCGGCTATCGCCGTCCGTTCAAGCGAAGGCGGACGCCACGCCGGCGAAGCAGGCCGCGACGCCGGGCGACAACGCGAAGCCCGACGACGACGGCGTCGTGCAGCCGTCCAGCCTGCCCGAGGCTCCCGGGAAGGAAACAACGAGCGCGGCGCGGCCGCGGCGCGCCGTCAGCTATCGAGCGCGCAGGGCGCCTGCGCCGCGCAGCGCCGCGGCGGACAAGCCCACGAGCCCGGCCACCAGCGGCAAGGGCATCCTCCTGCTGAGCTGCACGCCCGCCGCGAACGTCGCGGTGGACGGCCACGCCCTCGGCGCGACGCCCAAGGCCGTGCGCGTCGAAGCTGGAAGCCACGTCGTGCTGTTCGCGGGAGCCGGCGGTCGGGCGGTGCGCTCGGTCAACGTGAAGCCGAACGCCCGCATGAACGTCGCCGTCAAGTTCTGAGCAGCACAAGACCGGCTCGCGCCGCGCTCCGGCGCATTGGCGCGCCGCGCGCGCACGCGTTACGCTTGGCGCGACGCATGAGCTCGACGAAGGACACGGTGCTCCGCGCGATCACCGACGACGGCGCGTTCCGCGTCATCACCACGCGCACCACGAATACCGTGAAGGGCGCCATCGCCGCCCAGAACGGCAGCGGCGAGACGGCGCGCCACTTTGCCGATCTGCTCACCGCCTCGGTGCTGTTCCGCGAGACGATGGCGCCGCAGCTCAGGGTGCAGGGCATCGTCAAGCGCGCGGGCGCGGGGAGCCTGCTGGCCGACTCGCATCCGTCGGGCATGACGCGCGGCTTGATCCAGCTCGCGCCCGGCGGCAAGAGCTTCGAGATGGCGGAGGACACCGTGCTCCAGCTGATGCGCACGCTGCCCGGCGGTCGCATCAACCAGGGCTTCGTGCGCGTCGGCGCCGAGGGCGGGATCTCGCACGCGTTCATGGAGTACATGCAAGTGTCGGAACAGGTCGACACGATGCTCGCCGTCGACAGCGTGTTCGACGAAGGCGGCGTGACCGCTGCCGGCGGCTACATGGTGCAGCTGCTTCCGGAGGTCGGCCGCGGCCCGCTGATGATCATGACCGAGCGCCTGCGCGACTTCCAGAACATCGCGCCCCAGCTGCGCGACGCGAGCTTCTCGCCGGAGTGGCTGCTCGATCAGCTGCTCTACGGCATGCCGTTCACGCGCCTGGAAGAGAGCGGCATCGGTTTCGACTGCTGGTGCGACGAGCTTCGCGTCATGAGCGCGCTGGCGTCCCTCGGTCGCGGCACGGTGGAGGAGCTCGTCGCCGACGGCGAGCTCCTGCACATGACCTGCGACTACTGCGGCGCCGAGTACCAGATCGCGCCGGGCAAGCTCCGCGGTCTGCTCGCGGAGAGCTAGGCCATGCGCGCGCTCGCGGTCTTGCTCGTCGCGGGTCTGGCCGCGTGTGCGCCCGCGCCGACCGCGCGCCACGCGGAGCTTCGCGCCGCCACCAACCAACCCCTCCCCCCTGCCCCGCCGGCGGCGAAGCCGGTCGTGATCTCGATCGTCGGCAGCAACGACTTCCACGGCTATCTCAGGCGCTTTCCGCTGTTCGCGGGCTACGTGGCCAACGTGCGCCACGCGCGCGAAGGCGACGGTGCGGCGCTGCTGGTCGACGCGGGCGACATGCTGCAAGGCACGATCGCGTCGAACCTGAGCGAGGGCGCGAGCGTGATCGCGGCGTACAACGCGCTCGGCTACCAAGCCGCGGCGATCGGCAACCACGAGTTCGACTTCGGACCGGTCGGACCGCCGCCCGCGCCACCCGGTTTCGACCCACAGGGCGCGTTGAAGGCGCGCATCGCCGAGGCGCGTTTTCCCATGCTCTCGGCGAACCTTGAAGGCACCCTGCCTGGCGTCCAGGCTGCTTGTCTGATCGGCGCGGCCGGCGTCCGGGTCGGCTTCGTCGGCGTGCTCACGCACGACACGCCGAACATCGTCATGCCGGCGTACTTCGCCGGTCTCGGCGTGGCGCCGCTGGCGCCGGCGATCGAGCGCGAGGCCCACACGCTGCGCGCGCAGGGCGCCGATCTGGTCGTCGTGCTCGCCCACGCCGGCGGCGACTGCAAGCGCTTCGACGACCCGCGCGATGTGTCGAGCTGCGATCCCGATCAAGAGATCTTCAAGCTCGCCGGCGCGCTCCCGAAGGGCTTGGTGGACGTGATCGTCGCGGGCCACACCCACGCCGGTGTCGCGCACTTCGTGAACGGCATCGCGGTCGTGGAAGCGGGCTCGTACGGCCGCGCGTTCTCGCGCGTCGACGTCACCCTGAGCGCGCACCACGTGACGACGACGCACATCTTCCCGCCGCAGCCGCTGTGCCCCGACTACGACGCGGCAACGTGCACGCCGCCGGACTACGAGGGCGCGCCGGTGCGCCCGGACGCGCACATCGCGGCGCTGGTCGCGCCGGCGCTGGCCGCGGAGCAGAAGCGCCGCGACGACAAGCTCGGCGTCAAGCTCGTGGCGGCGGTGAAGCGGAGCCACAAACAGGAGAGCGCCCTCGGCAACCTGTTCGCGGATCTGATCCGCCAGGCGGCACCGCACGCGGACGTCGGGTTGATGAACGGCGGCGGTCTCAGAAACGACCTGCCCGCCGGCGAGTTGTCCTACGGTGCGTTCTACGACGCCATGCCGTTCGAGAACATGCTGGCGACGGTCCACATCACCGGCGCGGATCTGCGCGCGCTCGTCGCCCGCAATCTGCAGAACGACGCGCGCGGCATCATCAGCTTGTCCGGCGTGCGTGCGGTCGCCCGCTGCGGCGCGCGCGGGCTGGAGGTCGAGCTTGTCCGCGACAACGGAGCGAAGATCCGCGACACGGACCCGATCACGCTCGCGGTCAGCGACTACCTCGTCAGCGGCGGCGACGATCTCTTTACGGCGATCCACCCGCAAGCAACGCAGATCACCGACGTGACGCTGCGGGACGCGATGGCGGGCGTCTTGACGAAGCGCGGTGGCACGCTCGACCCGGCCAAGCTCCTCGACGCGAAGCACCCGCGTCTGCGCATCGACGCGAAGCGTCCCGTGCGGTGTCCGGCGCCGTAGCCGCTACCAGTTCGCCGGCCAGTCCAGGCCATCGAGCGCCGCGATGAACGCGTCGAGATCGGCGGCTTCCGCCAGGACTTCGCCGCTGGGGCGGCGCACGGACAGCGTGTCCAGGTGCTCGGGAAAGAGCGCGCGCCCCGCGCTCCGCTGCCGCTCGACGACCTCCGCGAAGCCCTCCGCGCTGTGCTCGAGACGCCTGAGCCGCCACACGCCGTCCTCACGCACGACGGCTACCAGCAGTGACGGATTGCCGATGCCGATGGGGACGAACGGCTCGGCGCTCGCGCGCAGCATCGCGATCAGTTTCGGGCGGCCCGTCGGAGCGCGCGGCGCCATGGCGACTACGCGCCCTCGAGCGGATGGCCGCCGGTCACGTGGAGCTCAGCCGTTCCTCAGCACGAGCCGACCCGCGCGGTAGTCGTCCCACGCCTGCCGGAGCTCGGCCTCGGTGTTCATCACGAACGGGCCCGACCGCGCGACGGGCTCGCCGATCGGTCGCGCCGCGCACAACAGCAGGCGCGCGCCGTCGCTGGAGCGCGCGGCGACGACGTCACCCGGACCGAGCACGGCGATCTGGCCGCGCGCGACGCGGGTACGCGCCGCGCCGATCTCGGCGGCGCCGTCGAACACGTAGACGAACGCATTGTGCGTGACCGGCAACGCGTGCGCGAAGCTGCCGCCGCGCGCGAGCTTCACGTCCATCATCTGGGGCGCCGTCACGATACCGCTGACCGGGCCGCGCCTGCCGTCGAGCTCGCCCGCGACGAGACGGACGTGCGCCGAATCCTGGGCGACCTCCACGATGCGATCGGCGTCGAGGTTCTGGTAGCGCGGCGGCGTCATCTTCTTCGCGGCGGGCAGGTTCACCCACAGCTGGAACCCCCACATCGTGCCGCCGACCTGCTTCGGCATCTCCGAGTGCACGATGCCGTGACCGGCGGTCATCCACTGCGTGCTGCCCGGCCCGAGCCGCCCGCCGTTGCCCAGGCTGTCCTTGTGCTCCATCGCGCCTTCGACCATGTACGTCACGGTCTCGAAGCCACGATGCGGGTGCGTCGGGAAGCCCTTGATGTAGTCCTCGACGCGGTCCGAGTGGATCTCGTCGAGGAGCACGAACGGGTCGATCATCGACAGCTCGCTCGAGCCGATGGCGCGCCGGAGCTTCACGCCCGCGCCGTCGTGGGTGCGGAACGCGTCGAAGCGCCGAGCTACGCCGCGGACGCGCGGCGGCGCCGTGCCCGGATCCGCGCTCGACAGCTCGGCGATCGCCACCGCCGCCGGCACACCGAGAGCGAGAGCGCGAACGACGCTGCGACGGGAGAGCAGGGTCACCGGGATAGTCTATCGCGCGTCATCGGCGAACACCACGCTGTCGTAGTCCGCCGCGGAGAACGGCAGATCGAGGTGCGGTTGGCGCGGGTGCGGCTCGTCGACGAGCACCGGGAAATGTTCGAAGCGGTGCGCCACCAGCACGCGCGAGATCGCCACGCGCACCGCGCGCTCGCCCAGGTCGGCGACGCGTTCGAGGCGCGCACGCAGCTCCGGATCGCGACACGCCGCCACCGCGTCGGTCACCCCGCGCTCCGACCAGCGCGTCGGTTCGAGGCCCTGCTCGTTGCCGCCGCGATCCGGCTCCGGCAGCGCGCCGCTCCGCCAGATCGACGCCTCGCCGGGTCGCGCGAACGGATCGACGACTTCGCCGTTCAAGAGCACGTTGTAGTGCACGTGCGGCGCGAGCCACGGAAAGAACAGGATGCCGTCCACGCCGCTCATGCCCGACAGCGCCACGACCTCGCCGCGCGCCACGCGCTGCCCCTCGCGCACCAGCGCGCGCGACAGGTGGTTCGACATCGTGATCAGCCCCGAGCCGTGATCGATGCACACCTTGAGCCCGCCGCGCTGCATGTCCTTGCGGATCTCGCGCACGACACCCGCAGCCGCCGCGACCACCTCCGTACCGACCGGCACCGCGAAGTCCGTCCCGACGTGCCCGTCGTACGTGAGCTTGCGACCGCGAAAGTCCTCCGCGAACGTGATCTTCACGCTGTACGCCGCGTGCTTCGGCGCCGGATTGCGGTTCGGCAGCTGGTAGATCACCGCGCGCCGCGAGCGCCAGGCCCGGCCGAGCCACAGCGGCAGCGCGATGCGCGGCTTCAGGCAGCCGAGCGACGAAGGCCCCCACTGGCTCGGCGGCGCGTACGCGTCGCCGACAAGCGCCGCCTTGCACTGGGCAAGCGCGGGCAGCAGCGGTCGCAGGCCGAAGACCTCGAGGGGACTCACAGGGCGTCTCATGGGTTTGCCGGTCCGGCGCGGAACCGACGGGCGCGGACTCCGATGCCAGCGCGTCGATCCGCGCGCCGGACCGGATAGCATCCGCGCGGGGAAAGCGCGATGACGCCCGTCTTTCACAGGAAGGGCGGAAGGGCGGAAGGTTTCCAGAGACTTGGCGGTATTCGCCTCGTGTCGTCCGTCCCATCCCCAAATCTTCCGCCCCGCCGGATCGGACGAGCCGATCCGCATCTCGTGACCGCGACACGGTCACCAGATCGCGATCGGACCAACCGATCGGCATCTCGTGACCGTGCGGCGTCGCGTAGCCGTGATGTCGCGCAGCCGTGCCGTCGCGCCGCCGCGCCGCCGCGCCGCCGGGTTCCGGCGCGCGTGACGCGGGGTTCCGCGCCGGACCGGCATCAGCCCGGAGCACTTGACCCGGTGTCGATCGCCAAGGACGATGACGGCGTGGCACGTCTGTGGTGGGTCGGGGCGCTGGCGCTTTGCCTGACGGCGTGCGGCGCAAGCAAGGACGAAGCCGGCGCCGGCAGCGCTTGCAGCGTCGTGCCGCGAACCGACGCGGCGTTTCCCGCGGCGCTCGCCGCCCAGCTCGACGCGGTGCTGGACGCCACGCTGGAGGACGCCCACGCGCCGGGCGTGGCCGCGACCGTCGTCATTCCAGGTGTCGGCGCGTGGTACGGCGCCGCCGGCTACGCCAACGGCATCACCGAAGAGCCGATGAACGCCGGCGCGCGCTTCCGCATCGGCAGCATCACCAAGACGTTCACCGCGGCGGCCATGCTGCAAGAGGTCGAAGCGGGACGAGCGAGCCTGGACGATCCGATCGACAAGTTCGCGCCGGGCTGGAGCTTCGGACCCGACGTGACGATCGCGCGCGTGATGTCGCACACCGCGGGCGTGTACAACTACACGGACGACCCGGTGTTCCTGTCCAAGGCGCTGGTGTACACGCCGCCGGAGCAGATCGTCGATTTCGCGGTGGGGCACGGGCCCGTGGCGCCGCCCGGCACGCTCTACTCGTACTCGAACACCGACTACTTCCTGATCGGGCTCGCCCTCGAGAAGATCGAAGGGCGGAGCTACGAGTCGATCATCCGGGATCGCTTGATCGATCCGATCGGTTTGCCGGACACGTACTTCGAGCAGGTGGAAGACGGACACTGCGCGCCGGTGAAAGGCCACGTGAACGGCTCGCTTGCGCCGGAGGACTTCAGCATGTCCTGGGCCTGGGCGGCCGGCGGCCTGGTATCGTCCGTTCGCGATCTGTGCGTGTGGGCGGACCACCTGACACGCGGCGCGGTGCTCGACGACGCGACGCGCGCGCGCATGCGACAGTTCGACCCGCTCTCCAAGGACAGCGACCGCTACGGCCTCGGCATCCGCTGGCTGACGCGCGGTGGCCGCGACGTGCTCGGCCACACCGGCTCGACCATGGGCTTCAACGGCGAGCTGTGGATCGATCCGGACAGCGGCGTGTGCGTCGCCGCTCAGACCAACGACTTCCTCGGCGTGCACAAGGCTGTCGGCGAGCCGCTCTGGGACACCCTCCAGGGCGCGGGCTACTGACTCACGGTGCGCAGCGGACGCCGACGCCGACGTTGTCGAAGCGCGCGGTGTAGATGCTCGAGCACAGGCAGCAGCAACCGCTCTGGAAGTACGGCCCGGCGTAGTCGAGCGCCTCGTTCACGTAGGTGGCGTCGGTGCCCGAGCCGGTGAACGAGTACGACCCGCTGGTCGGGTTGGCGAAGCTGCTGCTGCCGTCGTCGCGCGCCTCGAGCGTCCACTGGTCGTTCGTGGCGTTGTAGGTGACGCGCACGCTGAAGTAGTGGGACACCGTGTAGTTGCCCGACGTGACCAGGTTGGTGAGCGTCCCGTTGCGCAGGCCGCCGGAGAAGCGAACCAGCCGGATCTGGCGGCTGCCGCCCAGCACCACCGCGTAGCCCTTGCCCGGAGCCGAGCTGCTGCAGGTGCCGGAGCTCGAGTTCAGGCCGGCAGCGGAGTCGGTCGCGAGCACGTACGCGAGCCCGACCGTGACGTCGTTCTGGCTGTTGGTATTGGAGCAGCTGAACCCTCCGTTGGTGGACTCGGGGTCGTCGCGATGCATGTTCAGCGTCCACACCACCGACTCGCCGGCGTTCTGCTTCAGCGTCGATTTGTAGAGCTGGTTATCGTACACGGAGCCGGTTCCGCTGGTCTTGACGTACGCGTAGCCCTGGCCATGACCGTTGGTGGAGCCGGTGGCGTTGGTGATCTCGAGTCGGCCGCCGTTGATGCGCACGCCGTGGTGGGACGTCGTGTACGCGCGCCAGTTGCTGCTCGACACCTGCGCGTCGCTGCCCGTGGTCCAGGAGCTGGACGACGGCGACGTGAAGTCGTCGGAGAAGGCGCTGGTCAGCGTCGTCGGGCACGGCGGCTTGCAGGTTCCGCTGGTCGTGTCGCAGGTGTCGCCGCCCGTGCAGTCGGTGTTCGATAGACACTCGACGCACTTCGACGCCGCGCCGTTGGCCTGGCAGTGCGGCGTGGCTCCGCCACACGCCGAGCACGTCGCGCCGCACTTGGCGTCGGTGTCGCAGGCCGCGCAGCTGGTGCCGTTGCAGCTCGTGCCCGACCCGCACGCCACGCACGTCGCGCCGCAGTGGGCGTTGTCGGTGCACGCGACGCATACGTTGCTGCTGCAGTACTTGCCGGCGCTGCACAGGCCAGTGCCGGTGCACTCGACGCACTGGCCGCCGCTGCACACCTTGCTGGTCGCCGAGCAATCGGTGCACGCGCTGCCGCAGTGCTGGCTCGTGTCGCACGCGACGCAGGTCCCGCTCTGGCAGAATTTCCCGGACGGGCAGTTGGCGTCCACCTGGCAATCGCGGCACACGCCGTTGACGCAGCCGTAGGGACAGTTGGCGTCGGTCTCGGCGTAGCTGCACGTGCCAGCGCTGCACGTGCCGGCGCTCGAGTAGGTGCGCGCCGTGTTGGCGTCCTTGCAGTTCGCCGCCGGCGGCGTACTGCAGACCTTGCCCGCGCACGGATCGTTGGTGCACTGCGTCCCCGAGCAGCCGAAGGCGCAGAAGACGTCGTGAGTCGTCGGGTACGTGCAGGCGCCGCTGCCGTTGCAGGTGCCCGGCGCGTCGTAGACCGTCAGGTAGCTCGCGTCCTTGCAGTAGCTCGCCGGCGGCGCGTTGCACGTCACGCCCGTACACGGATCGCCGACGCAGACGTTGCTCTGGCAGCCGAACGGGCAGTACGCCTGCACCGCGCTGTAGCTGCAGGTCCCGGTGCCGCCGCAGGTTCCCGACGACTGGTACACCGACAGGTGCGTGGAGTCGGCGCACACGTTGGGCGGCGGCGCGTTGCACGTCACGCCGATGCACGGATCGCCGACGCACGCGCCGCTCGCGCAGCCGTTCGGGCACGCCGTCGTGGAGCTCGAGTAGCTGCACGTGCCGCTGGTGCCGCAGGTTCCGACGGCCTCGTACACCTGGAGATCGTTGCCGGAGCAGACCGATGCCGGCGGCGTGTTGCACACCACGCCGGTGCACGCCCCGGCGTCGCCGCCCGCGTCGCTTCCCGAGGCGCCCGCGGCGGCCTCCCCGCGGCGCCGCCGGAGACGTCCGCCGGCGCATCGACGGAGCTGTCGCCGGCGCCGCCGTCCGTCCCGCCGGTACCGCTCGTCCCGCCGCTGCCCGCGACGCCGGCGGAGCCTCCGCCCGAATCCCGCGGCACCCCCGGACGCGCCAACGCCGCCGGACGCGCCAACGCCGCCGGTTCCGCCCGTGAGATCGCTGCCCTTGGCGCAAGCGACGAGAACGGTGAGGCAAACCAGGACAACCAGGCCGGACAGGCGACCCCGAGGCAGCAGCAGCATTTGGCCGGCTAGCCTACCCGGGTTCGGGCGCGCCGTCACGAGCGGCCGGCTACTCGGCGTCGGCCGACGCGCTCAGGCGCAGCGCCACCAGCTTGTCTTCTTGCAGGTGGCGCGCCGCGTCCGGATCGACGTAGTCGGAGTGGCAGCTCGCCTTCTCGCCGTCGGCCACGCCGACGGCGGCGCGCGTCTTGTTGGCGAGGCGATGGATCTCCTCCGGCGGCAGCACGCCGCGCTTCTCGAGGATCTCGCGCTGCTCGGCGCTGAGCGCGGGCGTCTGCATCACGCGCTCGCGCTGGAAGCCGTCGGCCTTGCCGCTGGCAAACTCCACAATCTCCTTGGAGATCCGCACGCTGCACCAGTCGTGCCCGCACATCGCGCAAAAGTCCGTGTCCACGTCGAGATCCTCGTCGTGGAACGCGCGCGCGACGTCGGGGTCGAACGCGAGCTCGAAGTGCTTCTCCCAGTTGAGCGCGGCGCGCGCCTTGGTCAGGTCGTCGTCCCAGTCACGCGCGGCGGGGATGCCGAGCGCGACGTCCGCGGCGTGCGCCGCGATCTTGTAGGCGATGCAGCCCTGCTTGACGTCGTCCTTCTTCGGCAGCCCGACGTGTTCTTTCGGCGTCACGTAGCAGAGCATCGCCGCGCCGTGATAGGCGGCGCTGGTCGCACCGATGCAGCTCGTGATGTGGTCGTAACCGGGGAACACGTCGGTCACGAGCGGACCGAGCACGTAGAACGGCGCGCCGTGACACACGCTGCGCTGCAGCTTCATGTTGTACTCGATCTGGTCGAACGGCACGTGACCGGGCCCTTCCACCATCACCTGCACGCCCTTCTTCCACGCGCGCTCGGTGAGCTCGCCCAGCGCGTCGAGCTCGGCGAGCTGCGCCTGGTCCGTCGCGTCCGCGAGGCCGCCGGGCCTGCAGACCGTCCCCCAGCGAGAACGACACGTCGTACTCGCGCATGATGTCGCAGATCTCGTCGAAGTGCGCGTACATCGGGTTCTGCTTGCCGTGCACGAGCATCCACTTGGCGAGCAAGGAACCGCCGCGGCTGACGATGCCGATCAAGCGCTTTTGCACGAACGGCAGGTGCTCGCGCAAGACGCCCGCGTGGATCGTGAAGTAGTCCACGCCCTGCTTCGCCTGCGCGAGCAGGCTGTCCATGATCACCTTCTCGGTCAGGTCCTCGATCTTGCGCCCGATGATCATCGAGTAGATGGGCACGGTGCCGATGGGCACGGTCGCGGCGCGGATGATCGCGTCGCGACACGCCTCCAGATCGCCGCCCGTGGACAGATCCATCACGGTGTCGGCGCCCCAGCGCACGGACCAGCGCATCTTCTCGACCTCCTCGTCGGTGCTCGACGAGACCGGCGAGGCGCCGAGGTTGGCGTTGATCTTCGTGAGGCTTCCGCGCCCGATGCACATCGCGTCGAGCTGGTAGCCGAGGTGCACGCGGTTCGCGGGGATGATCATGCGACCTGCGGCGATCTCTCCGCGCACCTGCTCCGGCGTCAGGTGCTTCTCGCGCTCGGCCACGCGCCGCATCTCGGGCGTCACGACGCCGAGCCGCGCGTGCTCGAGCTGCGTCACGGGCGAAGACCCTTCCGGCGCCACCCAGCGCCCGCCGTCGCGCCGCCAGCCGGCCGGCATGAAATCCCACGCGGTCTTGTCGCTCGGCTCGGGCATGCCCGGCGTGTCCGGCGACGAGAACGAGCGCGGCCCGCCGATGTCCGCGCGATTCGCGAAAGAGCCCGGCGTCGTGCCCTGGGCAACCGACGACGGATTGAAAGCGCCTCGAAGCGGCAGCGTGCGTTGGGTCATGCGTTCCTCGACTCCTCTTCTAGACGAGGGAAGGAAACGCCGTGTGGCGCCGCTTCCCTCCGCCGGTGCTAACCGGATCAGGTTCCACGGGTGCGTCTCAGCGGCCTTCGCGCCGCGCCCCGAGCGACGCGCAGACCCTAGCCCACATCAGGCCGCAGCGGTAGCGAGCCAGGTGCCGGTCCGGCGCGGGTCACGAACGGCCCGCCGGACCGGAATGATTCCGCGCCGGACCGGCATCCGGCCGGTCCTCCCCCAATCGAAGGCGACCCGGGTCGTGGCTCAGTTGCTCGTGACGCAGAGGTAGCCGCCGCTGCCGCTGCTGTTGCCGGCACACGTGCCCGTGGTCGAGTCGCAGTAGCCGAGGCACTCGTCGCCGGTGCACGGCGCGCCGGCGGCCAGCTTCGCGGCGCACGTGGTGCCGTCGCAGTAGGCGTCGCTCACGCACGAGCCGTAGCCCGTGCAAGTCGCACCGAGGGCGGCGAGCGGCTGGCACGTCGAGCCGCCAGTCTGGGCGTCGTAGCTGCAGCTCGCGTCGTCCACGCAGGTGCCGGAGTCGCAAGCCGCGCCGACCGCGAGCTTCTTCGTGCACGTATTCGAGTTGTAGTCGCAGGCGAACGCCGGATCGGAGCTGCAGTCGTAGACGGTGCTCTGGCCGGTGTCGTTGCCGCACGGCTTGCCCTCCTCGGCCGGGAGGTGCTGGACGCAGGTCCCGTGCGAACCCGAGCCGCTGCCGAGCAAGCACCCGACGGTTCCCTGGTCGGGCAGCTTGCAGTCGAAGTCCGTCTGACAGGCGCCGCCGGGCGCCACCGTGCCGTCGACGACGCGCTGGCAGACGTCGGGTCCCGAGCTCGCGCCGGTGCAGCCGTCGTACCAGCCCTGGAGCTGGGACAAGCACGCGTCGGCGGCGGTCTGGTCGAAGTGGCCGCCGTTGTCGAGCGAGTGCTGCAGGCCCGCGTTTCCCAGGTAGTCGTAGAATTGCTCGCACGCCGCCGGGTCGTGCGCTTGGCCCTCGGCCTTGCAGCACGGCGCGATGCCCGTGCAGATCGCGTGGGCGTACGATCCGAACCAGGTCTGCGCCGGCCCGCCGCTGCCGTCCGACGACGAGCAGGCGAGCAGCGCGAGCGACGAAGCGAACCACAAGGCAGCGGCGGAGAAGCGGGACATCGCCGCTATCCTAGCCGACATGCGCGCCCCGTTCGCATCCGCCATGTAGTCAAGCCTGGCTCGTTGTCGTCGGTTATCCCACCCGACGGCCGGTTTTCACGGGGCGAACGCCAAGCCAAGGAAGGCGGGCGCCGTCGGTCTGGTAGGAAACCAGGATGGATCTCGTGGGCATCAGCCGCGCGCTGGCGCGGAAGGTGGACCGGCTCGAGTTCGGGCCGCCGGTGGCGTTCGTGTACAACCCGTTGGTCTACGCCCGCGAGCCCCACGAGGAGTACCTGTCCCGCTTCGGCGCGGCGCCGAAGGAGGTCGTACTCGTGGGCATGAACCCGGGCCCGTTCGGCATGGCGCAGACCGGCGTCCCGTTCGGCGAGATCGCCGCCGTACGCGACTGGATGCAGATCGCGGGACGCGTGACCAAGCCCCGGCGCGAGCACCCGAAGCGGCCGGTGCTCGGCTTCGAGTGCACGCGGAAGGAAGTGAGCGGGGCGCGATTGTGGGGCTGGGCGCAGGACCGCTTCGGCAAGCCGGGTCGCTTCTTCAAGCGGATGTTCGTAGCAAACTACTGTCCGCTCGCGTTCATGGAGGAAAGCGGCCGGAACCTCACGCCGGACAAGCTCCCCGCCGAGGTGCGAGAGCCGCTGTTCGCCGCCTGCGACGACGCCCTGCGTCGGACGATCGCGCTCCTGGGGCCGCGCTACGTCGTGGGCGTCGGCGTGTTCGCGGAGAAGCGCGTGCGCGACGCGCTGCAGGGCTTCGACGGCCGCATCGGCGCGATCCTGCACCCGAGCCCGGCCAGCCCGAAGGCGAACCGCGACTGGGCCGGCACCGTCGACGCGCAGCTCGCCGGGATCGGCATCCGGACCTGAAGACAACGGGCACTCGGCCGCCGGTTCGGCTATTGTGCGCCGGTCATGACGAAGATTCTGGTCGCGGCGGTGGTGGCAGGGCTCGCGCTCGCGGGTTGCGGCGGATCGAGCTCGAACGACTCGCCGGGAACGTCCGGCAGCGGCGGCTCCGGCGGAGGAACCGGCGGCTCCGGCGGCGGATCCGGCGGCTCCGGTGGAGGGAGCGGCGGAACCGGCGGCTCGACGGCGTCGACCTGCGTGGCGCCGAAGTGCGACTGCAACAACTGCTACGCGACGCATGTCTGCCAGGGCGACGACCACTCGACGGCCGTCGACGCGTGTACGGACACGACGCTCGGCCTGCAGACGGTGCGCATCGACATGGACTCGTTCGACGTCGAACCCGGCGGCGAGGTCTACATGTGCCAGAACTTCAAGAACCCGTTCGGCGGCACGGACACGGCGATCGCCGCGAGCGAGAGCTACATGTCGCAGGGCTCGCACCACATGTTCGCGTTCTACAACGACACCTCGACGGACGGCGCGCTCGAGTCGTGCAGCGGGCTCGAGTTCCACCGCTCGATCCACACGGCGCAGGAACCGTACACGAAGTTCCAGTACCCGACCGGCGTCGGCGCGCTGATCAAGGGCACCGAGGGCGTGCGCATGAACGCGCACTACATCAACACCTCGAACAAGACCTTGACCGCACACGTGTCGGTCGTGCTCTACGTCGCCAAGCCGGGCACGGTGAGCTCGTACTCGGCGCAGATCTTCTTCAACAACCCGGCGATCCTGGTCGGCCCGCACGCTACGGGACACGCGACCAAGACCTGCAACATCCCCAGCGACGTGAAGCTGTTCGGCGTGTCCAGCCACATGCACCAGTTCGGCACGCACTTCACCGCCACCACCGACGACGGCCGCAGCGTCTACGAGACGGACACCTGGGACAACCCGGAGGTCAAGATCTTCGACCCGCCTATGGATCTGGCGACGGGCAGCAGCATCACGTACACCTGCGACTACAACAACCCGACGTCCTCCACGCTGACGTTCGGCGATTCGGCGTACACGAACGAGATGTGCATCCTGAGCGGGCGCTACTTCCCGGCAGCCGACGGCGCGACCATCGATTGCCTCTACTAGCCGAGCTGTCGTCCGGAAAAATGCGGTTGGTAATGCGCCCGCGCCTCGGGTAAACCCTCGACGTGCCCAAGTTCACGTGGAACATCGACCCGGTGTTCGCGCGCGTTCCGGTGAACGCGCTGGTCGTGGTACTCGCGATATTCGGCGCGTTCTCCGTGATCAGCGGCGCGCGCCGAAAGGACAGCGACCCGATCTGGTGGGGCCTGATCACGCTGGCCATCGCGGGGGCGGTGAAGCTCTGGAAGACCACGCCCTTCGAGCTCCGCTACTACAGCGTGATCTTCATGGGCGTGTTCCTGGGCGGCTACGCGCTCCTGAACTGGCAGATCAAGCGCGGCGGCGGCGACGAGGAAGACTCGGGCGATTTCATCGTCTACGGCGTGCTCGGCGTGCTGATCGGCGCGCGCCTCGGCCACGTCATCTTCTACGACCTGGACAAGGCCCTGCGCGATCCGCTGTGGGTGTTCCAGATCTGGACCGGCGGCCTCGCGAGCCACGGCGCCACGGCCGGCCTGATCGTCGCGATGTGGCTGTACACGAAGCGGCGCGGCATCCCGTTCCTGGAGGGTTCGGACCGCTTCGCGTTCTCGGCAGCCCTGGGCGCCACGCTGGTGCGCGCCGGCAACTTCCTGAACTCCGAGATCGTCGGGCGCCCGACGGATCAGACCTGGGGCGTGAAGTTCCCGCGCTACCGGGAAGCCGAGCTGGTGTACCGGCACCCGAGCCAGCTCTACGAGGTCGCGCTCGGCCTGCTGGTGCTGCTGATCCTCTACCTGGTGGATCGCGCTGCCGGAAAAGAGAAGCGCCCGCGCGGCCTGCTGATCGCAACCTTCTTCGCCGTGTACTTCACGGGCCGCTTCTTCGTCGAGTACTTCAAGGCGTACCAGACGCTCGAGCAGGCCAACTCCATGTTCACCATGGGCCAATACCTGTCGATGCCCGCCGCGGCCCTGGGCTACTTCGGGATCTACTGGAGCCTGAAGAAGCGACTACCGGTGGGCTGGCCGGCACGGCAAGAGCGCCTGCAACGCGACGACGACGACGACGACGCGACGAGCGAGCGCCGGCAGGCGCGCGACGCGGACGTGGACGAGGAGTTCGACGAGCCGCCGCCGCGTCCGAAGAAGAAGCGGAAGAAGAAGGGCAAGAAACGGAAGCCCGAAGCGGAAGCGACGGCGAAAGGCGAGCCCGACGCGCCCGACGCGCCCGACGAGCCCGACGAGCCCGACGAGCCCGACGAAGCGGGGGTTTGACGCACCCACGCGGCGGGGCGACCATGATCGTCCCCTGGAACCCAGCGCCATGAGCGTCGACGCCAGTCCGCAGTCCGGGAGCACCCAGCTCGGCCCCGGGACGCACCTTGGAGCGTACCAACTGCTCTGCGCGGTGGCCCAGGGCGGCATGGCGCGCGTGTGGGCCGCGCGCCACACCAGCGGACAGATCGTCGCCATCAAGACGATCCGCCCGGAGCTCGCCGCCGACACGACATATCGCACGCTGTTCGTCGACGAGGCTCGCTTCGCGTCCAGCGTCGAGCACCCGAACGTGTGCCGCGTGTACGGCCTCGGCGAGGAGCAGGGCGTGCTCTACATCGCCATGGAGTGGGTGCGCGGCGAGAGCTTCGCGCGCATCCTCAAGCCGTTCAAGGGCGACACGGCGCGCCCGATCGATCCACGCGTGTGTGCTCGCCTGATCGCCGACAGCTGCGCCGCGCTCCACGCCACCCATGAGCTCCGCGACCAGGAGGGGCGCACGGTTCGTCTGGTGCACTGCGACGTCTCGCCGCAGAACCTGCTGCTCACGGTCGACGGCCAGGTCAAGCTGGTCGACTTCGGCGTCGCGCGATCCACCGCCGCGCCGAGCAGCCGCTCGGTTCCGCGCCTCGACGGCAAGGCCGCGTACATGGCGCCGGAGCAGGCCGCTGGCACGCGCGTCAGCCGCCTCTCGGACGTGTTCGTGCTCGGCGCCTGCCTGTACGAGCTGTCCACCGGCCTGCGCCCGTTCGCCACGGGTTCGTGGGACGCGACCATCGAGCGACTGATGCAGGGCGAGTTCCAACCGCCGAGCGTGGTGCTCGCCGACTTCCCGCCGCTGCTCGAACGCATCGTGCTACGCGCGATGGCCAGCAGCTCCGCGCATCGCTATCCGTCCGCGGAGCGCATGCGCGTCGCGCTCGAGGACTACCTGCGCCGCTCTGGCCCGCCGCTGGGCCAGGCCGACCTCGCGACGTTCCTCGACGAGCGCGCCGGCAACCTGATCCGCGAGCGCGACTCCGAGATCGACAAGGCCTTGCGCCAGCCCTGACTCCAGCTGGATTTGCCGGTCCGGCGCGGAATCGGGGGACGCGGGCGGCGCACGTCGCGTGGGCTCAAGGCGTGGGCGCGCGCGTGGCGATGTGACGCTGCCCGTCCAGCGTCGGGAGGCTTGTCGCGAGCAGCGCGGCGCGCAGCGCCGACCAGGGCTTCGGTGCGTCGAACATGTCGAAGCGCGCCTGGCACGGCTTGGTGGTGTAGCCCGCCATCGCGGCGTCCGCGTGCTTGATCGCGTCGGCGGGGCGCTCGCCGAGCAGCACGCCGTACACGTAGAGCCCGCCGGCGGCGCGCAGCGCGTCGTCCGGGCACACGGCGGACTTGTTCGGGGAGGTGGCGAGCGCCTTGGCGGCGACGCGCGCGTCGTCGAGCTTCCGCTCGTAGAGCGGCTTGAAGCTGGCGAGGTTCCGCGCGAATGCGGCGCCATCCCACGACTCGTAGCCCTCCACGTCGATGCGCAGCGCGTAGATCGGGCCACACGCGACGCGCGGGCATCCGCCCACTTCCAGGCTCGCCAGCGCGACGTCGAACTCCGGAATACCGTCGGCGTCCTGGTCGCTGATGCAGGTCGGGCACGCCGGCGCGGACGACGCCGCGGCCAAGCCGTCCCCGGCGTCGAGCTCGAGCACGCGCGGCTCGGGGATCTGGCAGTTCGCGCCGCACGGCGTCAGCTCGACGATCACGAAGCGCGCCCCGTCGCCGCGCAGGTTCCAGAGCAGCGACCCGTCGGCGGTGCGCGACACGTCGATCATCCCGCTGTCGCCGCTCACCGGCACAGCGCCCGGGCGGGCCCCCACCGCGTCGAAATGCTGCGACAGCGCGGCCCCGGCGCGCTCCGGCACGGGATCGTAGACGAGCAGCGCGGCGTGATGCCCTTCAACGTCGATGCGCCGGCTGAGCACCCAGCCAGCGCGTTCCGAAGCGGCCTGGGCGCGCGCGAGGTTGTCGCGGAACACGCGCTCGGGGGAGGCCGGGACGTCGGCGGGCGCGGTGGCGGCCGCCGACGGCGCGGCCGGGACGCTCACCGTCGCCGCGGCGGGCGGCGTCGCCGCGGGTCGCGGCCCCGACGCCGCTCCGGCGCAACCGACCAGCAGCAGACTCGCGCCGGACCGGAAGCCCCTAGCCCAGGACATCGGCGACGGCGTACAGGCCCGGCTTCTTGCCGGCGACGAAGCGGGCGGCGCGGATCGCGCCGTGGGCGAACAGCTCGCGACTGGTCGCGCGGTGCACGAGCTCCAGCCGTTCACCCGGGCCGAGCAGGTGCACCGTGTGATCGCCGATGACGTCGCCACCGCGCACGCCGAAGACGGCGATCTCGTTGTCCGTGCGTGCACCGACCTCGCCGTCGCGGCCGTGCAGCTCGGTCAGCTCGCCGCGCACGCTCTCGACGGCGTCGGCGAGGCGGCGCGCGGTGCCGCTCGGCGCGTCCAGCTTGCGACGATGGTGCACCTCGACGATCTCAACGTCGAACTGCGACCCCAGCCGCTCGAGCGCATGCTTGACGATTTCGGCCAGCACCTGCACGCCCAGGCTCATGTTCGCCGCCCAGAGCACGGGCACGCTCGCGGCGGCCTTGTCCAGCGCCTGGCGTCCGTGAACGTCGAGGTTGGTCGTGCCGCTGACGACGGCGACCTTCTGGCGCGCCGCTACCGCCATCAAGCCGGGCACGGCCGAGGCGGTCGAAAAATCGATGACCACCTCCGCGCCGAGCAGACCGCCGCCCAGATCGGCGGTGGTCTCGACGCCGATCGTGCCCACCCCGGCGAGCTCGCCGATGTCCTTGCCTTGGCCGGGATCGACGCTGGAGCACACCGCGCCGACGATCTCCAGATCCGGGGCGGCGTGGCAAAGTCGAGCGATCGCGAGCCCCATGCGACCCGTGGCGCCGTGGAGCGCGATCTTCACGCGCCCTCGTACTTCTGCATCGCGGCGGCGACCTTGGCGCGCGTCGCGTCGCTCGCTTCGATCATCGGCGCGCGCACGCTGGCGTTCATGCGGCCCTTCTGCGCCAGCGCGGCCTTCACGGCCTGCGGATTCGGCTCGAGGAACATCGCGGCGTGCACCGGCAGGAGCGCCAGGTGCTGGTCGCGCGCCGCGTCCCAGCGCCCCTTCGCCGCCGCGGCGACGCACGCGGCGACCTCGCGCGGGTACACGTTCGAGGTCACGCTGATCACGCCACGCGCGCCGACGCTCATCATCGGAATCGTCAGGCCGTCGTCGCCGCTCATGATCGCCACGCGCTCGCCGGCGCGCGAGATCGCTTCTTGACAGCGCAGTACGTTGCCGGTCGCGTCCTTGACGCCGACCACGTTCGGGCAGCTCTCCAGAATGCGGAGCAGCGTGTCCACGGAGAGCTCCACGCCGGTGCGCCCGGGGATGTTGTAGAGCACGACCGGCGCGCCCACGGCCTTCGCCACCAGCTCCACGTGGCGCTGCATGCCGTCCTGCGACGGCTTGTTGTAGTAGGGCATGACGACCATGACCGCGTCCGCGCCCGCGGCGAGCGCGGCCTTGGAAGCGTCGATCGTCTTCTGGGTGCTGTTCGAGCCGGTGCCCGCCATGACCGGCACCCGGCCCTTGGCGATCTGGGCCGTGCGCTTGACGACCTCCTGCTGCTCGCCGTCGCTCAGCGTCGGCGTCTCGCCAGTCGTGCCGCACGGGACGAGGCCGGAGATGCCGCCGTCGATCTGTGACTCCACCAGCCGCTCGAAGGCGACCCAGTCGATCGCGGAGCCGTCGGCGGAAAACGGGGTGACGATCGCGGTGTACGCGCCGGACAGGTTGAGCTCGGCCATGGCCGGATGGTGGTCTGGTTCCGGGGTGGAGCGCAAGATCCGCGGGTCGGCGCGCGGTCACCACACCACCGGCGCGGGCGTGCCGCGGGTGGTCGTGGTGCCGTCGCGCCTGCGACGCCCGGCACGGGCGTGGGCGACACGTGCGTCGTCGCGGCGCCGTCGCCGAGTGCGCCGTAGTCGTCGCTGCCCCATATCCACGCTGCCGTCGACAAAGCAGCCAGCGGGCCCTCTTCAAGACCTCACAGTGACGATGGGGCCTGCGACACGTAGCCGTACGTGTCGTCGCCCCAGCACACGAGGCTGTCGTCCGCGCGCAGCGCGCACGCGGTCGGGCCGTTCGTCGCGACCTGGATGAATGGCCCTGGCGGGGCCGGCGCGAGATACTCGTCGAGGTTGCGCCAATCGGCCCAGCACGCGATCGAGCCGTCGGTGCGCACGCCGCACGACGAGACGCCGTAGGGGCCGAGCACACCCAGTGACACGTCGATGAACTCGCCGGCCGGTGGTTCGTAGGCGCCCCAGCACGCCACGGTGCCGTTCAGACGAATCGCGCAGTTTGCATCCGATTCGGAGGCAATCTGGATGAACCTTCCGTCAGGGGGCGCCGCCTGGCCGTCACACGTGAATGGCGGCGAGCACACCTGCCCGGGTTGGCCCATTCCCCAGCACGCGATCGTGCCGTCTGTGCGGATGGCCGCAGCTATGCTGCGAGCCGACCGATACTTGCACCAATGTTCCCGCTGGCGGCGCGGCCGCGCCACCGTCATCGACCCCGTCGCCCCAGCACGCCACCGTCTTGTCCCCGCGGATCGCGCAGTAGCGCTCCCCGATACCCCAGCCAAACGCAATCTGCCGGAAGTCTCCGCTCGGGATCTTCACATAGCTTGGGATGTCACCCCAGCATCTGAGTCCACCGGTCGTGAGAACAGCGCAGGTGTGGTAGGGGCCGCCAGCCGCATCGATGAACGGCCCATCCGGCGCTGGCCCTGGCCACGACGTTGTAAACGGATCCATGCCCCAATGTGCGACCGCGCCATCGTGCATGATGGCGAATCCTGGCTTGATGAGCTTCGCCCGCACCGGCATTCCGACGCTGGCATCCGCGTCGCCGCTGCCGTCGTGGCTCGCATCTGGACCGGCCGCATCCACAGCCTCCGCTGCGCCGTCGCCCGACGCACCAGCAGCAGCCGCGTCGCTGCCGCCACCATCCGGCGTTCCCGTCCCGTCCGCGCCCCGCGACGCGCCGCACGCCACGGCGAGCGCCACTCCCAGCATCAACACTGGGGATGGTAGAAGATGGGCTGCGCGCGCGCCGGCATGTCTGTCTGGTTGCTGACGAGGGGCCTCATGATCGGCGCGCCTCCGGTTCGATCGCGCGGTCTGGTTGCCGGTCCGGCGCGGAATCCCGCGACGCGCTGTCACCAGACCACCGGCGCGGCTGCGCCGCGGGTGGTCGTGGTGCCGTCGCCGAGCTGGCCGTAGTTGTTCTCGCCCCAGCACAAGACCGCGCCGCCCGCCACGATGGCGCAAGCGTGGTCGCCGCCCACCGCAATGGCCGTCGCGCCGGCGATCTCCAGCTGCGGCCAGCGCGATCCGCAGTCCACGGTTCCATCCAGCATCGCGGCACAAGCGTCGGGGTAGGTCGGGCCGCCGAAATTGTCGAACCCGACATCGAAGCCGGCGACCTCAGAAAACGCCGTGAGCATTCCAGCGTAGCTCCAGCACTTCACGGTCGCGTTCGACAGCACCGCACAGCTCTCCGTCTTCGCGCACCAGACGCCTTTCACACCCGCCAGGCCGACGGCGACGGGCTGGGTCGAAAAGGCTAGCGGATCGCCGATGACGCCGCGGAGCTGGCTCCAGGAGTTGTCCCCCCAGCACTCGACGGTGTCGTCGTCGAGCACCGCGCACGAATGGCGCAAGCCCGCGCTGATCGTCCGGGCGCTGCTCAGCCCGAGGACGGGAGCGGGAAGAAGCGGGTGGCCTTGGTTCCGTCTCCGAGCTGGCCGTACTCGTTCTGTCCCCAGCACTGCGCGCTCGCATCCTCCAGTGTTGCGCACGTATGGTTCCAGCCGGCGGCCACCGATACGACGCCGGATAGCCCTGGGACGGCAATCGGCGCGACGCGCGTTGTGGTAGTGCCGTCGCCCAGCTGACCGTAGAGGTTGACGCCCCAGCATGCGAGGGTACCGCCCGCCAGCAACGCACAGGTGTCGTTGCCCGTGCTGCTGATCGAGACAGCGTTCGCCAGTCCGACGACGGCCGTCGGGGAGAGGCGCTGCTTCGTCGCCGTCCCGTCGCCGAGCTGGCCGTCGATGCCACGGCCCCAGCAGGCCGCGGATCCGTCGGAGAGCAGCGCGCAAGTGTGGCTGAAGCCCGCCGCGAGGTCAGTCGCAATCACGCATTTGCCGCTGCTGCATGCGACGGGGCAGACGTGGTCGCACGTGCCGCAGTGTTCGGCGCTGTCCAGCGAGACGCACTGCCCGTCGCAGAGCGCCTGGTCGGCCAGGCAACTACAGACCCCGTTCCGGCACTCGAAACCTGCAAGGCACGCGCCGCCGTCGCAGCAAGGGCGCGTCAGCGCGCCGCACGCCGGGCCTGCGTCGGTGCCGGTTGCGCCGGCGGCGCCTTCTTCACCGGTGTCACCGGCGGCCGCGGTGTCCACGCCTGCGTCGTGCGCGTCGGGAGCCGCGGCATCGCCACCAGCCGCGCGGGCGCCTCCCGCGCCAGCGCCACCCGCCGACATGCCATCCGCGCTGCCGCACGCGACGGCGAGCGCCATTGCGCAGACGAGACACGGTGTCCTCATTGCCAGACCACCGGCGCGGCTGCGCCGCGGCTGGTCGTTGTGCCGTCGCCGAGCTGGCCATAGTTGTTCAGGCCCCAGCACAACACCGCGCCCGTCGCGACGACTGCGCAGCTGTGGTGGAAACCCGTCGCGATCGCCGTCGCGCCGGCGACGCCAGGCACTGCTGTAGGCCACAGATGCGTCCGGGTAGCGCCGTCGCCGAGCGCGCCGTAGTCGTCACTGCCCCAGCAGTCGACGCTGCCGTCGAGGAGCAGCGCGCAGGTGTGGTCAGCGCTTGCCGCGATTGCGGTCGCCGACGCGAGCACCGCGGTGTCGGCCGAGCCGGTTCCCGTCGTCGTCCCGCTACCGATCTGACCCTTCGATGCGGCGCCCCAGCACACGACCTCCCCGCCTGCGAGAAGCGCGCATCCGTGATAGGAGCCCGTCGCAATGCGCGTTGCGCCCGTAACCATAGCTCCCGCGGTAGCCTGCCCGAAGGAGTTGCTTCCCCAACACTGGACGCCGCCGTCGCCGAGCAGCGCACAGCTGAATGCATAGCCCCCGCCGACATCGGTGGCACCAGCGAGGCCCGGAACCGGAGCCGGTGACGCCCGCGACACTGTCGTCCCGTCGCCCAGCTGCCCGGCATCGTTCGCTCCCCAGCAATCGACGCCCCCGTTCAAGTGCGCCGCACAGGTATGTCGGTCGCCGATCGCGACGGCCGCGACCCCGGAAAGGCCCGGAACGACAGTCGGCAGCGCCCGCGGCGCAGTCGTCCCGTCACCGAGCTGGCCGCTGTCGTTGCCGCCCCAACACGCAACGGTAGCGTCACCGAGCAGCGCACACGTCTGGTCCATTCTTGCCCCGACGGCAACGACCTGCGCGAGCTGCAAAGCGGGCGCCGGCCGTAGGCGCCTCTCCTTGGGCGCACCGTCGCCCAGCTCGCCGTAGTCGTTGCGACCCCAGCAATAGACAGCGCCGTCGGCGAGCAACGCGCACGTGTGGTGTCCGCCGCAGGCCACGGCGGTCGCGCCGATGCAGGCGTCGTTGCTGCACGCCACGGGACACGCATGTCCGCACGCGCCGCAATTCGCCGCGCTCGCGGCAAGGTCGGTCTCGCAGCCGTCGGATGCGTCGGCGTTGCAGTCCGCGAAGCCAGGGTCGCACGCGATGGCGCAACCACTGTCGCCGCACGTCGCCGTGCCATGGACGGTGCTACACGCCGCGTCGCACGCGCCACAGTGCTCCGGCGTCGCGAGCGACACGCATTGTCCGTTGCAGAGCGCTTTGTCGCCCGGACAGCCGCACGTCTTGCCGTGGCACTCGAGCCCAGCGGCGCACACGCCGCCTTCGCAGCAGCCCTGGGTCGCGGCTCCACAGGACTCACCGCCGTCCGCGGCAGCCGCGCCACCGGATCCTCCCTCCAAACCGGCATCGCTTCCCGCGACGCCTCCGGATCCGTAGGTCGTTGTGGCCCCGTCTGCACTTCCGCAAGCGGCGAGCATCGCCCCTGCAACGAATGCGAGTCCGCGCCGACGCATCGTCTCCACCCTTACAAGGACGCCGGCGCCTGCGACACGTAGCCATCCTTGTCATCGCCCCAGCACACCAACGTGCCATCCGCGCGCAATGCGCACGCGGCCCAGCCGTTCGCGACGACCTGGACGAACGTCCCCTGCGGCTCTGGTACGAGGTACTCGTCGAGCGTGTCCGCTGCGGCCCAGCACGCGATCGAACCGTCCGTGCGGACTCCGCATGAAGAAGTGATCCCGTACCAGGCCGACGTGCCGAGCGAGACGTCCAGGAACGTCCCAGCGGGGACCTCGCCCGTGTAGTCGCCCCAGCATGCTACCGTCCCATCGGTGCGGATCGCGCAGCTCGCGTAACCGTCGGATGCGAGCTGGGTGAAGGTACCTCCGGGCGGCGTGGCCTGTCCGGCGCAGCTGTAGTGCGCCGGACAAACCTGTCCCGGCTGCCCCAGGCCCCAGCACGTGAGGGTCCTATCCGTCCGGATTCCGCAGCTGAAGCCACCGCCGGCGGAGACCTGCAGGTAGCTCCCAGCGGGAGGCGCCGAATCGCCGCCGTCAGCCGCATCGCCATCCCAGCACGCCATCGACCCGTCCAGGCGAACAGCGCAGCAGTGCGCGTCAATGCCGCCGTCGCAAGCGATCTGCAGGAAGAGTCCGTCTGGTCCTTTACCGGAATTCCAGCACACCAGCTCGCCAGTTGGCCGAAGCGCACATGCGCCACTAGCATTCACAAACGGACCAGCTGGTAGAGCGAGGCCGGCATCCCAATCGTGCCCCCAGCCGACAAGCTCTCCCGTGTGGTCGATCGCATACCCCACGCGCAGAAGCTTTGCGCGCACCCTTCCTGTGTCGGCATCCGCGTCGCCACCGCCGTCCTGGCTCGCATCTGGACCAGCCGCATCCACGGCCTCCGCCGCGGCGTCGCCGGAAGCACCCGCCGCAGCCGCGTCGCTGCCGCCACCATCCGGCGTTCCCGTCCCGTCCGCGCCCTGCGACGCCCCGCACGCCGCGGCGAGCGCCACCCCGAGTATCAATACTGGGGATAGTAGAAGATGGGCTGCGCGCTCGCCGGCGGCACGTGGCGATAGCAAATGATGTCTGTCTGGTTGCATGACGCGACTGGATCCACTGTGTGGTGTGCTGTGTCCACGGCGGTGCGGTTCACGCTGCGCTTCGAGCCCCAGTGGAGCGTCAGCCCCGCGCTCTGGTCGAGCTGGTAGGCGACCTGCTGGTAGAAACAGGGTCGGGCCGCGCCCTGCACGCACTCGCGTTCCGTACCGTCCACGTTGCGCCACCGGATCAGCATACGGCCCCTGGAGCCGTGTGCTAGCGGCTCCACGGTGGGCCCCTGTACGACATCGCCCCACACCTTGGCGTTCGGATTGATCGTCTCGTTGGGCGCGCCCTCGATGGCCCATGAGAGAGCAGTAGATCGCTTGTTGACGAAGATGACCAGATCCTGGGCCGTGCTCGTCGCGACATCCTGCCAGAGCTCCGGGTGCTGTGCGGCGTAATTTCCACCGATCGGGAAGAAGAGGAACTCCTGGTCCCACGTCGGGTTGTTGTCCGCGTCCACGCCGAGGTTTCCGAGCCACCATCCGAGCCGCGTGTAGAGCGAGCTGAAGTCCTGCTCGTTGCCCCAGTGATCTACAGGGCACACCAGGCCCTCTGCGCTCCACTGCCACGGCGGCGTGTACGGCACCCCGTATCGCAACGACTGGGCCGGCCCGTTGTAGTCGGCCATGTCGTTGTCGCGGAGCGACTGCGCGCCCGCCTTGTCGAGGTTTCCCGCGCCCAGGTAGTTGTACACGCAGTCGCTGCGACCGGCACCGCCAGAATCCGAGTTGCTGCTCGAATCATTGCTGACGGAGAACTCGAACGTTGCGTAGGGCACGGCACTCGGAGTCCCAGCGGCGTCCGGGGACGCGAAATAGCCCGGGTAGTCCGATGTCGTATCCGGCCAGCCCACGAGCTCGCGCGCATCCGCCTGCGGCTCGGCGATGAAAGCGCGGTTGGCAACGTCGGCGGGGTCTATGGCCAGCTCTGCGTGGTGACCGTTCCGTACGTCATACGTCAACCCCGGGATCTCGCAACGGGCCTCCGGCTCGAGATCTGTGAAGTCGGGGGTACCGTCCGCGTTTCGCTTGGCGTTGCAGTGGTGATCGGGCGTGTCGCCGTCGGAGGGCACGAGCGGGTTCATGTGCCAGATTTCGTACATCTGATTCCGCAGCTGCACGAACTCCTCCGCCCGCCACTTGCATAGCCCGGTCGTCGCGTCGCAATCCGACGGATGCACATCGACGTCGAGACCAACGCCGCCGTTGTACTGCGCCGTCACGTCCTTGATCATCTGCCACAGGAACGATCCCGCCTGGATCCGCGCCAGGTGGCCCATGCTCATGACGACCTTCTGTTTCTGGAACTTGAGCGCGACCTCCCATTGGGGCGGATTGCGGAAGAAGCGGTTCGCCTGGTCCGTCCCCGGCAGGCCCGGGAAGTTGTTCAGCGACACGTGCACCACGAACACCTCGTCCGCGCCGGTCACGTCTGGGAGGTGGTAGCCCGGCGTGTTGACGAGCACGTACTGCCACGGGACACCGCAAACCTCACCGGGCGCAGCAGGATAGGTGCAGTGGGCGACCGGCGGCACGCCCTGGGCGAGGTCGAACATGCCCGTCCTGTCGGGGAAGAGGTAGGCGATGTCGTTGGTCTTGGCGTCACCGTAGTAGTGCCCTGTGTTGTCGCCCGCATGGGCGCCGAACGGCCCGAGCGACATGTATGAAAGGTGGATCGACTGCGGCTGATCGACATACGTCTCCGGGGCGGGCCGCGAGAGATCGAGCCCCACGCGATCGTACGCGGTCAGCAGCGACGCGCCGCTGGACGGCGACAGGTACAGGAACGGCAGGTCCAGGCGCTGGTCGTAGCACGTGCCACTCTCGCAAAAGTAGCCGAGGTCGCACTCGTTGCCGGGGACGCCGCGCGAGCCGTCGTACTCGGCAGTGTCGGCGCACACGGTCCCTTGGCACAGCCCGCAACACGTGTCCACGACGCTCGCGCAGTGCAGATCCACACCCTGACTCGCTCTTAGATCCTCGCACACGGGCGACGCGCAGTGGCCCGACCCGGGTTGGAGCGTCCCGCCGAACCAGCCTGTGAATGACGCGCCTATCGGCAAGTACGTTCCGCCCGGCTGGATGACGAGATTGTTCCCGCACGCTGTCGAGTCCGCCAGACAGCGGCTTCCTGATCGGCCCTGGTGCGCATGCCCCGCCGGTCAGCGTGGTCTTCGTTCCGACTTGCAGCGTGCCGTAGGGTACGTAGACAACTGCGGTCGCGTCGTTCTTTGTCCCCAGCGCAGCGGCGGGGGCCTGGGGGTCGGTCATGGTGCCATCGCCCCCAAGCACGCCGATCCGGAAGGAGTCAGCCGTCAGGTGGCTACCCGGCGCCGGGCCGAGCCAGACCTTGTCGGCGGTGTTCAGCGTGTCGAACACGCGCAGTTCCACCGGCGCCTCGACTTCCAGGCGCGCCTTGTCGGCGAGGTCGACGGTGTTGGTCCGGTAGAGCCCACCGGCGAGCGTGACGCGCGCCTTCGCCCCCAGGGTGATCGACGCGTAGTCGCCCGCGGTGAGCGTCAGATTCCCGCCGGCCGGCACCATCACGGCCGAGCCGGCGATCGCCTGCTGCTCGAACACCTGCACGCGGTCGTTGGACTGATCGGCAACGTAGACCCGTCCCGCTGCATCGAGGTCGATCTCGCTCGGGTAGAAGAGCTCGCCTGGACCCGAGCCGAGGTGGCCGAACGCGGTGACGAAGTGCCCCGCCGTATCGAAGACCTGGATGCGGCTGTTGCCCGTGTCGGCGACGACCACGCGGTCCCGAGCCGCGTCGACGGCAATCCCTTGTGGCACGTCGAACTGACCGTCACTGCTGCCAGCAGATCCCCACTTGTAGAGGTAGGTGCCGTCGGGGCGGAACACCTCGATTCGGTTGCTGAAGCTGTCCGTGACGAAAACCCGCTGTCCGGCCTCGTCGAGAGCAAGGCTCTCGGGCCCGAACAACCCGCCGTCGCCTGGGCCCGTCTCGCCCCATTTCCGCACGAAGCAGGTGCGCTCTGCCGCGTAGGCCGCGGTCTCTGTCGTGCCGATGGGGCACGAGTCCGCGATCGGGACGTTGATGAACACTTCGACGCGGTCGTTGTTCTGATCGAGGACGTAGATCTCGCCGTTGCTTGCCATCGCAACGCTGTTCGGATCGATGAACTCGCCGTCGCCGGAGCCGAGTTGGCCCCACTTCGTGACGAGACAAACGCGCTGGCCGGCGCCCGGAATCTCGATCGTATGCTCGGGGCAAGGCTGACTCATCGAACGCAGCGCGAACTTCTGGACGCGCGACAGCGCGCCCGAGTCGGCGACGTAGACCGTGGCGCCGTCGGAGCTCGCCGCGGCGAACAAGCCGTCCGTGTTCTCGAACTGTCCGTCCCCACCGCCGGTTGTCCCCCAACTAGCGATGAATGTGCCGGCATGCGAGAACTCCTGGATGCGATTGGAGTTGTCCCCGACAAGCACGGCGTTGGGCTCGACCGAGATCGATGCGACGGTTCCGAATTGTCCGTCGCCGGTGCCGGTACTGCCCCAGGCGGCCACCACGGTGTAGCTTCCCGCGGAGACCGCCGAACGCGTCGCGGCGGCATTCTCGCCGTGCCGCGACGCCGAGCAGCTGGTCACTGCCACTAGAATCGCCAGCCCCGCCGTGCGCCACGCCAGCCCCTCACTGAATCCCCCACACATGGCAGCAAATGTACGCCGAGGGGGGGGGGGGGCCACGCAAGCGCATAGCGCATTGGGGACGCGATCGTGTGGGCGCCTGTGCGCGTGCGCCGTTCGTCACCGGCTCGACCCGAACGCCGCGCCGGAAACCATGGCATCATCGACAAGTCATGCGTTTGTCTACTGTGCTCCTGCTGTCGACCCTGGGCCTCGCCCCCGCTTGCAAGACAACCGTAACGGGCGAGGGCGGCCTCACGCGCGAGCAGTGCGGCGACGTCGTGCGCAAGCAGAACAAGATCTTGACCCGCGACACCGGCGGGCTCGACGTCGCGATGCAGTCGAAGGAGCGCTCGAGCATCGAGCAGTGCATGGCCCGGGGGACGCCGCAGGCGTACCGCTGCGTGATGCAGGCGCAGACCGAGTCCGATCTCCAGACCTGCGAGCTGTCGATGCACTGACCGTCAGACGCGTGGCGGCAAGGCCGACGGCCGGTCCTCGGGATCCAGCTCGTCGAGCAAGCGGATGGCGAGCTTCAGGTAGTCGGACTTCGACACGAGGCCGACGACGCGTTTCTGCTTGTCCACCACGGGAAGCGCGCCGATGCGCCGATCGCGCATGACACGTGCGGCTTGCGAGAGCGGCGTGTCGGCGCGCACCGTCGCAACGTCGCGTTTCATGATGTCACCCGCCCGGGCGCGCCGCTTGAGGCCGTCGTCGCGCTCGGCGGCGGCGACCTCCAGCGAGCTGACCGACGCGCGCATCAGATCGCGATGGGTGACCAGACCGACAAGGACGCCCCGCTCGACCACCGGAAGGTGTCGGAAACCGAAGCGTTCCATCGCCTGCTCGACACCGGACAGGTCGTCGTGCTCCCCGATGGTGATCACCTCGCGCGTCATGATGTCGGCGACGTAGCGCGGAACACGCGGGTTCATGTCGGAGGCGGGTGCAAGCGGCGTACCGCTGCATCCGGCCACCCGGACGCGACAAGCGCGCAGACGCTGCGCGCAGGCCCGCTCAGCGGCGCAGGAAGCTCGCGACGAAGTAGCCGTCGGTGCCGTGCCGGCCCGGAAGCAGGCGGAACGCCGGCGCGTCCGCCGCGCACAGCGTCCCGAGCTCCGGCGCGTCGAACGGCGTGGGTTCCAGCACGTCCGCGACGCGCGCGACCACGTCTTCGCACTCCTCGGGGAGCACGCTGCACACGGCGAAGACGACGCGTCCACCCGGGCGCGCGCGCGTCGCCGCGGAACGCAGGATGCGCGCCGCGAGCTCGCCCAGGCGCGCCGGATCGCCCGGCTCGAGCCGCGCGGCGATTTCCGGGCGGCGGCGCAGCGTGCCCACGCCGGTACATGGCGCATCGACCAGCACGCGGTCGAAATCGTCCGGCACATCGGCCGTGCCCACCGTCCAGTCGACGGCCGCGGTGCGCGGCGGCGGCAAGCCGAGACGCGCGAGCTCCTCGCCGAGCGCCCGCAGCTTCGCCGGATAGACGTCCGTCGCCCACGCGCCGCCGGCCGCGCCGGTCCGGCAAACCAGAAGCGAGGACTTCTGCCCGCGGCCGGCGCACGCGTCGAGCACGCGATCACCCGCGCGCGCGCCGAGCGCCAGGGCGACGACCTGCGCGCCTTCTTCCTGCACGACGAACGCGCCCTCGGCGTAGCCTTCGCGCCGCCGCACGTCACCGCCGCGCACCAGGCGGCACAGCGGCGACGCGCGCCCGCGCTCCGCCTCGACGAGCCACGCGGGCAGCGCCCGGTCCTCCATCACACGCAGGCTGGTGGGGGGCTGCTCGTCGCGGCCGGCGCCGAGGAGCGCGCGCGCTTCGTCGGCACCGGCGACGCGCTCCAGGCGCTGGGCGAGCCACTCCGGCGCGCTCGCGACGATGGCGTCGGCGCGATCGAGGTGCTCGCCGGAGCTGGCGAGCTTGCGCAGCACCGCGTTCGCGAAACCGCCGACGCGCTTGCCGCGCGCCGCGCCGATCGCGCCGACCGCGGCGTCGACCGCGGCGTGGGCCGGCACGCGATCGAGCAGCAGGATCTGGTAGGCGGCGACCAGGAGGTGCGCCTCGACCAGCGCGTCCTTCACGCCGCGCGGCGCGAAGCGCGCGATCCGCGCCGCCAGCACCGGACGCGTCCGCAGGCAGCCGTACACGAGCTCCGTCGCCAGCCCGCGCTCGCGCGCGTCGAGCTGCGGATAGCGCTCGAGCTCGGCGTCCAGCGCGGCGGCGGCGAACGCGCGATCGCGCGCGACGCGCTCCAAGACGCGCGCCGCGATGCCGCGCGCCGACGGCGGGCTTGCCTGGGTGTGACGCGCCACGCTTATCCAATCAAGGAGCGCACCTGCCCCCAGATGACGTCCCAACGTTTCTCGATGTCGTTCTTGAACGCGAGCACCATCAAGCTGACCAGGATCACCATCCCGACCAGGTGCGCGACCTCTCGAACGCGCAGCGGGAGCGGTCTGCGGATGGCGGCTTCAATGGTGAAGAAGAGCAGGTGCCCGCCGTCGAGCACGGGGATCGGCAGCAGGTTGAGCAGGCCCAGGTTGATGCTGACCAGCGCCATCACCCACAGGAAGTAGTCCGGACCCTTGCGCCCCTCCTCGCCCGCCACCTCGAAGATCGTGATCGGGCCGGACAGCGACTTGAGGCTCACGCGCCCCTGGATGACGCGCACGATGATGACCAGCGTGAAGCGCGTCACGTCCACCGTCTCGTCCACGGCCTTGCTGAGCGCGTAGCGGATCGGCGACGGGTGATCGACGAATTTTTCCGGCGCGAGCGGCACCCAGTGCTGCACCCGCAGCACGTAGCGCGCGAAGCTCTGGCCGGTCTCGTCGGTGAAGTCCTCGCGCCGCATCTGGAACGTGCCGGAGTGCACGCGCCCGTCGGCGGCGCGCAGGTAGTCGATCCCGTGCGGCTGGTTCGGTGCCGCCAGCACGCGCTCGCGGAAGGTCGACCACGCCGGCACGCCCTCGTCGTCGAGCTTGAGGATCTTGTCGCCCTCGCGCAGCCCCGCCTTGTACAGATACGAGTCCTCGGGCACGACGGCGGCGTACAGATCCGCCAGCTCTATGCCGGTTCTTCCCGTAAAATCCGCGCCTTGGGGGTCCGGCGTGAGGGCGACGACGCCGGCCTCGTAGACGGCCATGTCCGCCAGCCCGCCGAGGGCGTCGGGCATGATGATCGGACGCACGTACGTCACCGGCACGGTCTCGCCGTGGTTTTCCTTGAGCACCGCGACCAGATCCATGTAGCGATGCACCGGCTTGCCGGCGACGTGCGTGACCACGTCGAAGGTGCGAAGCCCCGCGCGGTACGCCGGCGAGTCGGCATCGGGGATGCCGATCACCGCGGCCGGCGCGCTCGGCTGGATGCCGACCTCGCCCACGTGCTCGACGACGTCGAGCTCGCGATGTTCCACCGTCTCTTCCGCCCTTACCTCGGTGTCGAGGTAGCGGTTGTCGCGGAACACCTTGAAGCGGATCGGCTTGCCGGGGTTCTTCGCGATGATGCGCTTGATCTCGTCGAAGGTCCCGACCTCCTCGCCGTTGACCTGCATGATGCGGTCGCCGGGCTCGAGCTTGCCCTCCGCGGGATGACCCGGCAGCACCACGCCGACGGTCGGGGCGAGGAACGGACCCGAGCCGACGAACACCGAGAAGTAGAGCAGCACCGGGAACAGCAGGTTCATCACCGGCCCGGCCATCACGATCACGATGCGCTTGTAGACGGGCAGCGACTCGAACGTCCGGTTGCGGTCCTCCGGCAGGACGATGTCGCTCTTCGACGCCTCGAGCATGCGCACGTAGCCGCCGAGCGGCAGGATCCCGATGCAGTACTCGGTCTCGCGCCCGCGCAGCTTGAGCAACTTCGGCCCGAAGCCCAGGCTGAAGGTCAGCACCTTCACGCCGAACGCCTTCGCGAACAGGAAGTGGCCCAGCTCGTGGACGAAGATCAGCGAGCTGATCAGGACGATGAAGTAGACGAGGTCCATCGCGCGGGGGAAAAGGCGCGGCAGCGTAGCATGCGACCCGGGACCCGTGTAGCGTGCGGCCCGTGGGCGGAAGACCGACCAAGACCGTGTCCCGGTCTCGAGTCACGATGCACCAGCTGATGATGCCCACGCACGCCAACGCGCTCGGCAACGTGCACGGCGGGCACGTGATGAAGCTGGTGGACGAAGCCGGCGGGATCGCGGCCATGCGCCACGCGCAGCGGCCTTGCGTCACCGTCGCGATGGACTCGATGACGTTCCACTCCGCGGTGCACGTGGGCGAGCTGATGAGCTGCGAGGCGCTGGTGTCGTACGTCGGCCGAACCTCGATCGAGGTGGAGGTCACGGTCACCGCGGAAAACCCCATCAGCGGCGAGACCACGCACACCAACTCCGCCACGCTGGTCTACGTGGCCCTCGACGACGCAGGGCGGCCGTGTGAAGTGCCGGGCCTCGAGCTGGAGACGGACGAAGAGCGCCGTCGCTGGCGACAGGCCGAGGAACGGCAGACGGAGCGCCTCAGAGAAAGACGCGCCAGCATGCGCCCTTGACCTCTCGCGCTCGACGCGGTTCATCGGTCTCCATGAAGCGTGTGACCTGGATCTGGCTCTTTTTGTCGCTGCTGCTCTCCGCGCGCGTCGCGAGCGCCGCCGCCCCGACCGATTGCGACACGCCGCGCAACGCCGCGGACTCGGTGTTCGGTTGGCTTCAGCCGTCGAGCTTCGAACCGGAAAAGGCCGCCCTGTGTCTCGACCCCGCCGGGCGCAGCCGCGCCGATCTCGCGAAGATCGCCCAGCACATCAAGACGATCTACGACGCCCGCGCGCTGCTCGTGGACATGTCGACGCTGAGCGACGCGCCGGACTGGACCAGCCCGGCCACGGGCCGTCAGGAGATCGCGCCGCATCCGGGCCTGCCCGACGTCGTGATCGCGCGACAGGGCGATGGCAAGTGGCGCTGGACGCGCGAGTCGCTCGACCGCATCGAGGACCTCTACGACGCATCCTACGGCGCGCTCGACGACGCGCTGGTGTCGCACTTGCCGGAGTCCTTCCGCGGCAAGGTGTTCGGCGTACAGGTCTGGCAATACCTGGCGATCTTCCTGATCTTCATCCTGGCGTTGGTGCTCCGGAAGGTAATCCAGGTCGTCGTCACCAGCCGCGTACGGCACCTCGTCGAGAACATGGGTCAGGCGTGGGCGGCGCGCCTCGTCGACGTGTTCGCGTCGCCCGGCGCGACGCTGCTCACGGCGATCATGCTGCGGGTCGCCTACCCCGTACTACGCTTGCCGATCCGCGCCGCGCAGGTGATGAGCGTCGGCGTGCGCGTGCTGGTCGTGCTGTCCCTGGTGTGGGCGACGTACCGGCTGGTGGACGTCTTCGCCGACCGCCTGGCGCACAAGGCGGAAGCGACCGAGTCGAAGCTCGACGACCAGCTCGTTCCGCTGGTCCGCAAGTCGCTCAAGATCTTCACCGTCGCCGCCGGCGTGCTGTTCATCCTGCAGAATCTGAGCGTGAACGTCGGCTCGCTCCTGGCCGGCCTCGGCATCGGCGGCCTGGCCGTCGCCCTGGCCGCCAAGGACACGCTCGCGAACTTCTTCGGCAGCGTCATGATCTTCCTCGATCGCCCGTTCCAGATCGGCGACTGGGTCGCGCTCGGCGGCGTGGAGGGCGTCGTCGAGGAGGTCGGCTTCCGCTCGACGCGCATCCGCACTTTCTACAACTCGCTGGTGACGGTCCCGAACGCCAAGTTCACCGAGGCCAACATCGACAACCTGGGCGTGCGCGAGTTCCGGCGCACCAACTTCACCGTCAACCTCACGTACGACACCACGCCGGAGCAGATGGAGGCTTTCGTCGAAGGCGTGCGCGCCGTGCTGCAGGCCAACCCGCACACACGCAAGGACTACTACGAGGTCCACATGTCCGGCTTCGGTGCGTCGTCCCTGGACGTGATGGTGTACTTCTTCCTCAAGGTCCCCGGCTGGTCCGACGAGCTCCGCGAGAAGCACAACGTGCTGTTGGAGATCATGCGGCTCGCGCGCGACGTCGGCGTACACTTCGCGTTCCCGACCCAGACGCTGCACGTGGCGGAGGTCGCCGAACCCGGCGCCGAACGCCGGCTGCCGGAGCCGTTGTCCGCGGACAAGCTCGCCCGCGTGATCGACGGCTTCGCCAAGGACGGCGAGCGCTCCAAGCCCGCGACGCCCCTGCTCACGTCCGGCTATTATGCGGGCAACGAGCCGTCCATCCACCGCAACGAGGAGAGCGGCTCCTGAGTGGGATTGGCTGGAAGCCGGTCCGGCGCGGAACCGCCGCGCTCCGGGCTCACGGCTGCGCGCGCGTGAACTGGAGCGCCGGGACATGGACCTGCATGCTGCCGACGTAGAGCGCGCCGTCGAAGCGCAGCATGAACGGCTCGCCCGACTGGACGCGTGTCATGTCGAAGCGCACGTTCACCGCGTGGGAGCCGCCGGGCGGCACCACGTACGTCGTCGCGGTGCCGCCCGGGCTGCGCGGGAAGGTGCCGCCCTGGGTCTCCATCACGATCGCGTCGCGGTCGATCACCAGCGGTGCGGGCGACAGGTTCTTCACGCTCAGCTTGAAGATGTCGCCGTCGATCTCGCGCAGCGCGACGCGCGCCGCGCCGGGCGTCTCCGCGACGGAGCGTACCGGCTCTGCGGTGGGCTCCGTCGTGCAACCAAGGAGCAGGCCCGCAACGAGCACGAGCATCGGGACCGCACACCGCATCGCCGACCCAGATTAGCACGCGCCGCTACGATTCCGCGCCGGCCCGGCAGTCCTCGCCAATCGTCCCGAGGGGGCCACGCCGCCCAAGCGCAATCTTGACCGAGGTTTCGCGCTGGGCTCGGGATCTCGAGCGGCGCGTCCGCGCGCGCCGTGCATGGCGCGATTCGTCCCACGATGGTATTGTGACCACCATCATGGCCACAAAATCCGTCGGCGTGCGCGAGCTGAAGGAGCAGGCCCCGAAGCTTGTCGAGCGGGCTGCGGCGGGCGAGCGCATCGTGATCACGCGCTATGGCAAGCCTGTTGCCGCATTGGGCCCCGCTGGTGACGAAGCGACGGCCGAAGGCCGACCCCGACTGCGAGCTTGGGAGCGCGAACGCAAGCGTTTCGACGAGATGCTCCCTGCCCTGCTCGACAAACATCGCGGCGAGTACGTCGCGATTTCCGGCGGCAAGCTCGTGGCAACCGGCGCGGACGCCGAGGTCGCCTATCGGCGTGCGCGCCGGAGGGTGAAAGACGCCACGATCTTCGTCGGCAGGGTCGGCGAACCACCACCCGTCGTCGACATGCCGGGGTTCTCGATCGAATGAGGCAGCCGTACTCGCGCGAGTTTCATCCGCCCGCACCGGCGCTGTCCGTCGAGCTCCGGGCTCCCGGCGCGAGCGAATCGCGGCGGGTTCTTGGCAAGATCGATACAGGCGCCGACATCTGCGCGCTTCCAGCGAGCGCTGTCGCGGCGCTGGATCTTCCGCCCAGTCGCGTGGTTCGGGCCGCCGGCTCCGCAGGCGACCTTGCCGATGCGGTGGTGTATCGGGTCGCGCTGCGCGTTGCGGGCATCACGTTCCCGGACGTTGAAGCGCTGGCGACGCGCCGGGACTACGCCATCATCGGCCGCAACGTGTTGGCCGGGGTGGTGCTGCGACTCGACGGCCCGCGGGCGGTGCTCTCCGTCACCAAGCCGCCGAAGCGACGCGTTCGCTGAGCGCCGTTGCCATCGTCACTAGACGCCAAAGCGCCCCGCACCTGAGAAATCCCGTCATTCGGGTTTTCACCTGGGAAATCCCCTCATATCAACACAAAGACCAAAGCAACGGATTTTCGCTGCGGTCCCGACCCATGGGAATGGCACAGGAAGATCGGAAGGTCGGAAGACTTGGGGATGGAACGGACGAGGTGATCGGAGCGCCCGATTCACGAGGCGCAGGTCATCACCTGCCTACGTCTTTCCCGCCTACCGGTTGGTCTGCTCGTCAACTTCAACGTCACCGCCCTGCGGAACGGCTTGCGACGGCTCACACCCGAACACCCCGAATCCTTGAAAACCTTCCGCTCTTCCGATCTTCCTGTGAAAACCCAAATGAGGGGATTCCTCAGGGTTTTCACACGAAGGGCGGAAGAACCGTTTGGGTTTGATTGAAGTCGCTCACGCGTGGAAAGCTCTCGCCCCATGCCCGGACCGGAACGCCTGGAGCGCCTGTTCGTGTACGGCACGTTGATGAGCGGCGAGCCGGGACACGGCGTACTCGCCGGCGCGCGCTTCGTCGGCGCGGCACGCACCCAGCCGCGCTACACGCTGGTCGAGCTCGGCGTCCACGCGGGGCTGCTCGAGAGCGGCAGCGCGGAGGTGGTCGGCGAGGTGTACGAGCTCGGCCGTCACCAGATGCTCGCGTGCGACAAGCACTGCGACCACCCCGCGCGCTTCCATCGCGCGCTGGTGGAGCTGTCGGACGGATCGCCTGCCTACGCGTACCTCGTCCACGCCGATCAGGCGCGCGCGCGGCGGCGCTTGCACGGCGGCGACTGGCGCCGGCGCTTCGCCCCGCGCGGCCGCGCACGCTGATCGCGCGGCGCCGCCCCGCTACGGGAGCGCGCCGCGCGCCGCCGCGCACGCGGACCGCCGCGCGGGGTTCCGCGCCGGACCGGCAGCCCACTTGACATGATTAACCATTGTGTTAATTGTTCTTGCGAACAACAACTTCCAACGGAGATGCGCCCCATGAAGCCTCCTCCTCCCGGCTGGCCCCGGATCTCGACCGCGATCTATTACGACGACGCGCGCCAAGCCATCGACTGGCTGTGCAACGCGTTCGGCTTCGAAGTCCAGCTGCTGGTCGAAGGCGATGGCGGCAGCGTCGAGCACTCGGAACTCGTGCTCGACGGCGGCCTGGTCATGGTGGGCGAGACGCGGAGCGAGAAGGCGGAGAAGTTTCCGTACCGGCGCTCGCCGAAGCAGGCCGGCGGTGCGAACACGCAGAACATGATGGTGTACGTGGATGACGTCGAGGCGCACTGCAAGCGCGCGCGCGACGCCGGCGCGACCATCGTCAAGGAGCCGACCACCACGGACTACGGCGAGGACTACTGGAGCGACCGCGGCTACGAGTGCGAGGACGTCGGCGGGCACCACTGGTGGTTTTATCAGCGGCTGCGCAGCCCGAAGCCGAAGTCGTGAGCGATCTCGATCACACGCTTTCGGCGCTCGCCGATCCCACGCGGCGCGGCGCCGTCGATCTGCTGCGCCACGGCCCGCTCCGCGCCAGCGAGCTCGCGCGCGCGCTCGCCGCGAGCCGCCCCGCGATGAGCCGCCACCTCAAGGTACTGCGCGCGAGCGGGCTGGTGGAGCTCGCGCCGGAGGATCCGTCGGACGCGCGGGCGCGCTCGTATCGCCTTCGACGGCAGCCGTTCAGCGAGCTCGGCACGTGGCTCGAGGAGGTGGAGACGTTCTGGGGCGGGCAGCTCGCGGCGTTCAAGCAGCACGCCGAGAAGAAGCACCGGAAGAGCCGGCGATGACGTCGGGGGACGCGGCGCGCGTCAGCGTGTTCGTCGCGGTCGCGCCGGAGGAAGCGTTCCACGTCTTCACGCACGAGATCGACCTGTGGTGGCGCACGGGCCCGAAGTTCCGCATCGCCGGGCGTCGGCGCGGTCGGCTCGTGTTCGAGGAAGGGCCGGACGGGCGTCTGTTCGAGACCGTCGAGCTGGCGTCGGGCCCGCGCAGCTTCGAGGTCGGTCGCGTGACGCTGTGGGAGCCGCCAACGCGCCTCGAGCTCGAGTGGCGGAACGTGAACTTCAAGCCCGGCCAGACGACGTTCGTCGAGGTCGCGTTCCAGCCCCAGGGAGACGGCACGCGGGTCACCGTCACGCACCGCGGCTGGAGCGCGTTGCCCGCCGACCACCCGGCGCGCCACGGCAACACCGGCGCGGCCATGAGTCGCATGATCGGCCTTTGGTGGGGCGAGCTCCTGACCGCGCTGAGGGAGCACGTCGCCGACGCGATCGGGTGATGCCGGACCGGCATCCTGCTACCTTCCCGGCCCGGATGGCCGACGACGACGAGAAGCTCGCGAAGCTCGCGAAGGGCTTCCGCGCGCGGACGCTGGTGACGGCGCGGCTCGCGTCGAAGATGGGCGCACGCTACGTGAAGAAGTCGCTGGGCGTCGCCGACAAGCGCGACACCGAGGCGGCCGTCGCCGCGGCGGGCGAGCTCGTGCGCGAGATGGGCAAGCTCAAGGGCCTGGTGATGAAGTTCGGGCAGATCGCGAGCTACATGCCCGGCGCCATGCCGCCCGAGGCGCAGCGCGTGCTCGCGGAGCTCCAGGCGCAGAGCATCGCGATGCAGTGGGAGGTGGTGCAGGGCGTCGTCGCGAGCGAGCTGGGCCTGCCCGCGGCGGAGGCCTTCGAGAGCTTCGAAGAAGCGCCGTTCGCCGCCGCATCGATCGGCCAGGTGCACCGCGCACGCTTCAACGGCCGCGAGGTGGCGGTCAAGATCCAGTACCCGGGCATCGAGGAGCTGATCGTCGGGGACGTGAAGACCGTCGGCCTGCTCACACGGCTCTCCAGCGTCGGCATGGCGTACGACGCGGGTGCGCTGGTGAGCGAGCTCCACGAGCGGCTCATCGAGGAGTGCGACTACCTGTACGAGGCGGACAACCAGCGGCTGTTCGCCCGGCTCTGGACCGATCACCCGATGTGCCGCGTGCCAGAAGTGTTCACCGAGCGAACGACCAAGCGCGTGCTGACGACCGAGCTGGTGCACGCGCGCGACTTCCAGCGCTTCTGCTCCGAGGGCACGCAGGCGGAGAAGGACCGCGCCGGCGCCGTGATCTTCGAGACGTGCTTCGACTCGATCTTCCGCTACTGCGTGTACAACGCCGATCCGCACCCCGGAAATTACCTGTTCCACGACGACGGGCACGTCACGTTCCTCGATTTTGGCTGCGTGCGTACCTACACGCCGAAGATGATCGAGGTGTGGAAGCGCACCGCGCTCTCGGTGTTGAACGATGATCTAGCCGCGTTCAAGCAGTGCTACGCCGAGCTCGGCTTCGCGCCGAACCCGAAGAAGTTCGACTGGGATCACCAGTGGAACATGATGCACTACCTGTATCGACCCTTCATGCAGAAGGAGCCGTTCACGTACACGCAGGAGTACGTGCGCGAGAGCTACGGCATGATGCTGTTCGACAACCCGAACCGTTTCCGCACCGGCATGCCGCCGGAGTGGCTGTTCTTGAACCGCTTGCAGTGGGGCCTGAACAGCGTGCTCGCGCTGCTGTCCGCGACCGGGCCGTGGCCGGAGCTGTGGCGGCGCGCCGTGGAGTCCAAGCTCGAGCCGGTCTCGCGCTAGCCGTACGTCGCGGCCCGGATCGAGACACGCGCGTCCCGTTCCGGGACTCGCCACCCACGAAAGCCCACGAAAGCCCGCGAAAACCCGCTGGCGCGCGTCTTGCTGTGCAAGCAAGCGTGATGCGCCGTTCCAGAGAAGACGAGCTCCGCGCCAGCGAGGCGCGCCTGAAGGTGCTGCTCGGTTGCACCCAGGGCATCGCGTTCGAGTTCGACACGGACGGCCACTACCTGCACGCCTGGACGGACAACGAGGCGCTGCTCGCGCTGCCCCGGTCGGAGCTGATCGGTCGCACCGTGCCCGACGTCGTGGGCGATGCGTTCGGCCTGCCGTTCGTGGAGCGACTGCGGCGCGTCGGCGAGACCGGCCAGGCCGAGTCGTTCGAATACTCGCTCGATGTGCTGGGTGGACAGCGCTGGTTCGTCGCGGATCTATTCCGCGAACCGTTGGTAGAAGGCGAGCGCGCACGTATCGCCGCCCTGATCCGCGACATCACCGAGTCCAAGCGGATGGTCGAAGCCCTGCTCGAGTCCGAGGAGCGCTTCCGCACCGTCGTCGAGGGCTCGCCGGACCCGATCGGCGTGGCCGTCCAGGGGCGAGTCCGCTATGCGAACCCAGCGTTCGTGGCGTATCTCGGCTACGACCGCGTCGAGGAGCTTCTCGGCCGGCAAGTGACGGAGCTGGTCGTTCCGGAGGAGCGCGAGATCATCGCGAGCAACATGGATCGGTTGCTCGCCGGCGAGCCGATCCCGAACCCGGTCTACCGCTACCTGGGCCGCGACGGCAAGGTCCGCATCGCGGAGGTCTCGCGCCATCGCATCCAGTACGACGGCGAGCCGGCGGGGCTCGCGATCCTGCGCGACCAGACGGAGACGCGATCGCTGCAGGCGCAGGTCATGGCCGCCGATCGGATGGCGTCGATTGGCGCCATGGCCGCCGGCTTGGCGCACGAGATCAACAACCCGCTCGCCTACGTCGTCGCGAACCTGGGGTTCGCCATCGATGCGCTGGAGGCCCGGGGCGAGACGACCGAGGTGCTCGAGGCGCTGCGTGGCGCGCGCGAGGGCGTCGAACGGGTCAGCAACGTCGTTCGCGAGATCAAGATGTTCACCCGCGCGGAGGACGCGAGAAGCGAAGACGTCGACGTCGAGCAGGTGCTCCGCTCCGCGATCAAGATGGGCGAGCACGAGATCCGCCACGCGGCAAACTTGTCGGTCTCGTGCGACGCCGTGCCGCCGGTCCACGGCAACGGAGCGCGGCTCGGCCAGGTGTTTCTCAACCTGCTGCTCAACGCCGCCCAGGCCTTCGGTGAAGGCCGGCACAAGGACAACGCCGTGCGCGTGCGCCTGCGCAGCGACGAGGCGGGCGACGTGGTGGTGGAGATCTCGGACACCGGCGTCGGTATCGCGGCCGAAGACATGGCCCACATCTTCGACGCTTTCTTCTCCACGAAGCCCATCGGCATGGGCACCGGTCTCGGCCTGTCGATCTGCCGCGACATCGTCGCCGCGCACCGTGGACAGCTCGAGGTCGAGTCCACGCCGGGTCGCGGCAGCACCTTCCGCGTCGTGCTGCCCGCCTCCACGACCCGGCCGCCGTCCAAGCGAGTCCCGTCGGAGCCGGTCGCGGGTCGACGCGGGCGCGTCCTTGTCGTGGACGACGACCGCGCCGTGGCCCACGGCATCCGACGCACGCTCGCGCGCGAGCACGACGTGACCGTGGTCACCGACTCGCAGGAGGCGCTCGCGCGGCTGCTACTCGGCGAGCGCTACGACGTGATCCTGTGCGACGTCATGATGCCGGGAATGGACGGCATCGAGCTCTACGCCGAGCTTGCCCGCGAGTCCGCCGAGCTCGCAGCGCGCGTCGTGTTCGTGACCGGCGGCGCCGTCACCGTCCGCACACGCGAGTTCCGCGCAGAATCCGGCCTGCCGTTCGTCGACAAGCCGTTCGACCCCGCCGCCCTGCGGAGACTGGTGCGGGAGCGCGTGGGCGCCTAGGCTCGAAGGGCTGCCGGTCCGGCGCGGAATCCCGCGGCTCACGCACGAGGTGCGCGGCCCGCAGTGATTTCGCGTCGCGCGCGGCGCGCGCGCGCGAAAGAGCGCGTGGCACGCGCGATGCTTGTCGAATCGGCATGCCCGGCACGGCGGACATCCTCGCGGGCCTGGCACGCTCCGCGAACCAGCTGCTGCCCTTGGCGGTGGTGTGGCACGCGGTCGTGGCGGCGGCGCTGCTCGCGCTGGCCCTCGGCTGGCGACCCGGGCGACGCACGGCCGCCGCCGCCCTCGCCGTGCCGGCAGCGTCGGTGAGCGCGGTCGCGTGGAGCGCCGGAAACCCGTTCAACGGCACGGCGTTCCTGATCGTCGCGATTCTGCTCGCCGCCTTCGGCGCGCGCCTTCCGCGGGGCATCGCGACGCGCGGGCCCGGCTGGACTGTCGCGATCGGCGCGGCGGCGATCGCGTACGCGTGGCTGTATCCCGAGTTCCTCCAAGGGCGGTCCACGCTCTGGTACGCCGTCGCCTCGCCGATCGGGTTGATCCCGTGCCCGACGCTGAGCTTGATCCTCGGCTTCGGTCTTGTCGCCGACGGCTTCGCCTCGCGCGGATGGACGCTGGTCGCGGCGATCGCCGGGCTGTTCTACGGGCTGTTCGGCGTGCTGCGCCTTGGCGTGTGGTTCGACGTGGGCCTGATCGTCGCCGCCGGCGCGCTGATGGTTCGTGCGCTGTCGCGCCGCGCCCAGCCGCGAAGCCGCAAGTGGGTCGAAGTCCACTCGTGGTGAGGCGACAAGCGGGCTATCCTGCGGGCATGAGTGAAGCGACATTGCACATCGGCAGCTGTCACTGCGGGGACGTGAAGTACCAGGTGAAGCTCGACCTGGACCAGACACTCACCACCTGCAACTGCTCCATCTGCTCCCGAACCGGCGCGATCATGGCGTTCGTCCCCGAGGCGGACTTCACGCTGGAGTCCGGCGAGGACGCGCTGACCGACTACCAGTTCGGCAAGAAGCACGTCCACCACTTGTTCTGCCCGACCTGCGGCATCCGCTCGTTCGCACGCGGCGCGGGCAAGGACGGCAAGATGACGTACATGATCAACGTGCGCTGCCTGCAAGGCGCGGACGCGACGTCGCTGAAGACGCAACAGTTCGACGGCAAGAGCCTGTAGCGTCAGTGCACGCCCATCGCCGCGTACGGCGAGGCGGCCTTCACGCGCAGGTCGTCCGCCGGCGCGGGCAGCTTCTTCCACGACTCCGGATGGTCGGGCGGGCGCTGGTTCGTGTTCTGCGCCGTGGCTTGGTACATGTCGCCGTCGCACATCACGAGATCGCCGACGGCGTAGCTGATGTCCGGGCTGCCCGGCGCGAGCGTGGCTTTCGGCGCCCAGATCTCCAGCTTCTGGACGGCCACGCCGGCGGGGTAGCCGCTGTCCTCGAACTCGACGGGCGTCACCGCCGCGTTGGTGTTGCCGCTGCCGTTGACGGTGCCGGACACGAGCTTGTTCGACCCTTCCCAGGTGTTGTCGACGAACGTGACCGGGCCCGTCACGTTGCCGGAGATCTTGAACACCACCCCCGGATCCGTCGCCGCCGGATCGAGCAGGTTGTAGCTGAAGTCCATGCCGCGGAAGAAGTTGTGCTGGAAATGGAAGTCCGACGCCGCGGTGGACTCGCCACCCACGTAAGCCATCAGCGACTTCACGTCGGCGAAGTAGTTGTCCTTGAACGTCACGTGCCGTTCGCCGTCGCCCGTCTCGGGCTGGCTCCAGAAGCTCAGCAAGCTGCCCGAGCCGCCCATGAACACGTTGTCGTGGATGCTGATCGTGCCCTCGCGCGTCTGGATCTGCGAGTTGTTGTCCTGGTACGCGCCCAGACCGTTGTCCCGCCAGTGCAGCGACGCGAACGCGATCACGTTGCCGTAGACCTCGGTAGCGTCGCCCAGATCCTGGATCTGCAAAGCCTCGTTGCCCGTGCGTACGATGCGGTTGTTGTAGATCTTCAAGCCCGGGAGCAGGTTCGCCGGCGGATTGCCGGTCCAACCGAAGTAGGTCCCCTCCCCGCCGGTGTCGTGGATGTAGTTGTCGTTGATGCGCACGTTGGCCATGTCGTGCGCCGGGTCGCCCGCGGCGCGGTCGTTCAACAGCCGGATCCCGGCGAAGCCCGAGCGCTCGACCTCGACGTACTCGATCTCGAAATCGCTCGCGCCGTTCACGGCGATGCCCATGTGTAGATACGGCCCGGTGTTGTCCAGCGCGTCGTCGCTCAGAAATCCGTACTTGCCGCGGCTCGTCGCGTACGCGCCGCAGCGGTGCCCGGGGAACGCCGCGTCGCCCGTCGCCGAGTCCGCGTCGTAGCGGCCGGTCAGGATCCAGTTGGAGCCGCCCCCCATCGACCAGATGTAGTTGCCGCCGATGTTCGGCCCGACCTTCACCTGCCCGCCCTGGTTGGTGATCACCAGCGGATGCGCCGCGTCCCGGTCCGGCAGGTTGCCCAGGTTGAACGTCTTGTAGCTCCCGGCCGGGATGTACAGCCGGTCGATGTTGGCCCAGTCGACGCTGGGGAAGCTCTTCTGCACATCGGGGAAGTTGAAGCCGTCGCCGCTCGGCTTCGGGATCGCGAAGCTCGATCCCGGCGCGCCGAAGTGTCCAAGCGGCTCGCAGCTCGTCGCGCCGCCACCGCCCGACGCGCCGCCGCTGCCCGAGCTGCCCGAGCTGCCCGAGCTGCCCGAGCTGCCGCCGCTACCCGCGCTGCCAGCACTGCCACCGCCGCCCGACGCGCCGCCGGTCGCGCCACCGCCGTCCGAGCCTGCGGCGCCGTTCGAGTCGCTCGAGCTACCGCACGCGACGATCACCACACACGAGAGAGCCAGCCAGACGCCGCGCATGCCTCATCGTACAATCCCAGGTGGGAGGCATGAAAGGTTTGCCGGTCAGGCGCGGAATCCTGCGGGGAGCGGCCGGCGGGGCCGGCGAGCCGATCCAGAAACGCGTTGTGTACCTGGGCATCGGCCGTCGGTTTCGAGCAGCGCAATCACGGCGAGCCGGCGAACCAGGCGCGCGGATCCGAACAGCTGCGAGGTCGTGGAGATCACCTCACCGCGTGCCTGGCTGCGGGACTTGCCCCATAATGACGCATGGGGAGACCAGAGCTGGGCGGGGCTTCTGCGAGAGTCGCCGGACGCGCCCTGGGCCTCGCCGTCGTGCTCGGCGCGCTGCTCGCCTGTGGCGGAAGCCAGCAGGGGAACAGAGGCCAGCTGACGTTCTTCGACGACACCGACAACGCGGCCAACTACAGCGGCATCCGGCCGATCGCGGCGCGTGCACTCGTCCACATGCACGAATGCTGCGCACCCGGGCTTGTGAACGTGACGTCCAGCGACCCCGCCGTCCTCGCGGTGACCGGTTTCTCGGGTGACGCGTTTACGCTTCACGCCGGCACGCCCGGCAAGTGTCGAATCACCGCGACCGCTTCATCGGCCGAAGATTCGGACTCGACCGACTTGTCCGTGGAGGCGATCGCGTCGAGCAAGCTCGTGTTCGGATCTTCGGGTTGGTTCGGCACAGTGCCCGCGTCGTTCCCGGACGTCGCCATGGCACCCGACGCGGAGGAGTCGATGCTGCTCACGCACATGGATAGCGCGGGGGAATCGCTCACCGGTTTCGGCGCCGAGCCCGTCACCGCGACGCCTGCGAGCGCCGTGGTTCCAGTGACGGACTCGGACGCCTTCCGTCTTGTCGCGCCGCACGACGTCGGGACGATCATCGCGCTTCACGCCGGAGCGCTCGACTACAATCTGGAAGTCGTCGACCCCGCGCCCGCGACGCTCGAGTTGCGCGCTTATGGGCCTCGAACCACCGACGGCGTTGGCGACAAGGTCGGCGCGGCCTTCACGACCGTCCCGGGGTACGGGGTGCTCCGCCTCGACGCGCGTCTGAGCGACGGGCGCTACCTGCTCGCACCCTGCACGGATTTCTCGGCGACCAGCAGCGACCCCACAGTCGTGGCGCTCGAACCCAACCAGTCGGGCGACGCCCACGATGCGGAGCGCTGGTTCCTCCTCGACTTCAACGCCACCGGCACGGCGACGCTCACGCTGACGTGCCTGGGCCAGACGCTTTCATACGACGTCACGGTCCAGCAACCGTGAGGCGGGCGGAGGCTTCACTCGATCACCAGCCGGCCGCGGCGCTGGTGCGCGCCGCAAGCTCGCGGATCGGCGCCGTCGCCTCGCGCGCATGGCGCGTGCGCGCGTCGAGGCGCGCGCGCACGCTCGCCAAGATGACGCGCAGCGAATCGTCCTCGTCGTTCAAGGTCGTTCTCGCAGCGATAGGCGGTGGGGGGAACAACTAGCAAGCCGTCGAAGCTGTTCTTCGCGGAAGCGAGCGACGGGACGCGACGGCTCGAGATCCTCGATTTCGGTATCGCGAAAGCCACGCTCGACGATGCGCCTGGGTGGCCTGGGTCTCACGGTCGGCGGCTGGGTGATGTTCGGCAATAGCTTCAAGCCGGAGCTCGAGATCACGACGAGCCTTCTGGACGCTGATCCCGAGCGAGCGCGGCTTCCCGGGGCGTCGGTACGACATTTTCCCGGGTTGTGTGCGTCTATCCTATTTACACCTACGTAAACATACCGTATACCATGGCTATCGCGCCGTCGATTCGCCCCTTTCCGGCGGGTCGACGGGTCGCTGATTGCTGCTGCCCGTGACGTGTGTCCGGAGAGGAGAGGTGTGCCCATGCGACAGATCGACTCGACGACTCGACGGCGACTTGGGGTGATTGGCCTGTCCGCGCTGGCCTTCTTGGCGTGTGGGCCGGCAGCTGGCGAGCGCCCGGACGGCGCGCAAGAGTCGCCCCACGTGTCCGGTGTCGAATCGAACCTGACCGCAAACCAGAAGGTCCCGCGCTATGCGGCTATTCGCGATGCCGCGCGAGCACGCGGCATCTACCGGGGCTACCTGCTCGCGGGGATCGCCAACACGGAGACCGGCCTGGCCCACTGCTGGTCGGAAGCGACGTGGGCGTGTGCGGGCCCGCCCTCCGCCGACTGTGGCGGCGGCGCGGTCATCGCCGGCGCAGCCGACGGCCCATGCAGCAACCAGCAGGGCGGACTCGGAATGTTCCAGTTCGACTCGGGAACGTACACGGCAACGCTGAACCACTACGGCAGCGGCATCTTGATGGTCGATGGTCAGGTCGGTGCCGCGGTCGACTACGTCGTGAAGATGGTCCGTGATTCCGCGTACACCACGAACGCGGAGAGCGACGAGAAGGCGCGCATCTGGATCAACAACTTCGACATCAACAACGCCACGCTGCGCGATCAGTGGATTCGAACCGTGGTCCGTTACTACAACGGCTGCAAGCCGGGGTGGAGCTGCTGGGCGCCGCGCATCCAGACCTATTCCGACGGCCTGTGGGCAGCGGCCAACGATCCCCCCGGCGGTCTCGACTTCTGGGCGTCGAACGACGGCGGCACGCGCTGTGGCACGAGCCCCGCGACGGTCGGCGCGATCGACGAGAAGTACCAGGAGCTCGGCGGCTGCAACTCCTTCCTGGGTGCGCCGATCAAAGACGAGCACGGCACGCCCGACGGCGTTGGGCGCTACAGCGTGTTCGAGCACGGCTCCATCTACTGGACGTCCGGCACCGGCGCCTTCGAGGTCCACTCCGCGATTCGCGACAAGTGGAGCGACCTCGGATGGGAGGCAGGCGCTCTCGGCTACCCGACGACCGACGAGACCAGTACTCCCGACGGCGTCGGGCGCTTCAACCACTTCCAGAACGGTTCAATCTACTGGACTCCCACGGGCGGCGCGTTCGAGGTTCACGGAACGATCCAGGATGCCTGGGCCGACTCCGGCTGGGAGTCGGGCCCCCTCGGCTATCCGGTATCCGACGAATACGCGGCGGGCAACGGCACGCGGAGCGACTTCGAGCATGGCTTCATCGAGTTCGATCCGGCGACCGGGCAAACCTCGACGAATGTGGATAGCGCGGCGTCGCCTCCGCCTCCGCCTCCGCCTCCGCCTCCGCCTCCGCCTCCGCCGTCGTCGACGCCGCCGGAGCCCACACTCAAGACGCTCGCCATCGACTACGAGGCGCAGGAGACTGGCTACTGGTGCGGTCCGGCGGCAGCGCGCCACGCGCTGTCCGTGCGCATGGCGCCCCCGAGCCAAGCGACGCTCGCCTCGGAGCTCGGCACCACTACAAACGGTACGGATTGGATTGGCCAGGTCACCGACGTTCTCAATAACGACCTCGGCGCTCCGCGCTACAAGACGACGGAGATGCCGAACGATCCGCCGTCGCAACAGCAGCGCGATCAACTGTGGGACGACGTCGTGCTCAGCATCGACAACAACTACGCGATCGTCGCCAACATCGTTGCTCCTGCGAGCAATCATCCGCCGGGATACCCCGACTACACGATCCATCACTACTTCGCGGTGATCGGTTTCAACCCGGACACGCGAGAGGTCTACATCGCGGACTCGGCAGCCTTCAGCAACAAGCTCTACTGGCTCTCGTTCGACAAGCTCGCGACCTTGATCCCGCCAAAGGGCTACTCGTCGTACGCCTGCCCCACCGGCATGACGATCGGTGCGATCGACGCGGAGTACCAGGCGATCGGCGGATGCTCGTCCGTCGTTGGCGGCGCGGTCGGCTCCGAGCAGACCACGCCGGACGGCGTCGGCAGGTTCAACGTCTTCGAGAACGGCTCGATCTACTGGTCGCCCAACACCGGCGCACACGAAGTGCACGGGGCTATCCGCGACAAGTGGAAGGAGCTCGGCTGGGAGGCAGGCAGCCTCGGCTACCCGACCTCCGACGAATATGCCGTCAGCGGCGGCAGGCGGTCGGATTTCGAGCACGGATCGCTGCTCTTCAGCACTTCAAGCGGGAACGTCACCGTGCTGTAGCTGAGCGGACGCCGGGCAGACCTTGACCCTTGTCCGGCACGTTCAGTGCGCGTCGAACAGCACCGCCTGCACGGACTCGCCTTCTCGCCGTCGATGGCGACATCGCGGAAGCATTGCGCCACACCCCTCGACCGCTACGGTGCGGCGAAGTACGAAGACTATGCGGCACTCATCGAAGAAGGATTGAACGCTTGGGTTGCCGACCCGGAGGCGGGCCGTGAAAAGCCGGAAATCGACGCGAAAGCCTGGATCCTGCCGATCACCAAGCGCGGTCGAATGGCGCGCCACGCACTCGGACGCCGAGACCGGCACGGCATGCGCAAACCCGATTTCCGTGTTAGTCGAGCCAAATGCCGCTGGACGTCGACAACTTGTTCTCGTTCGCTGCGGAGCTCGTAGGGCACGACGCCGCCGCTGTGATGTTCGAGAACATCGCACAGGACATGGTCGCTCGTCGCGAGTACGAAGAACGAGTAGCCGTCGATCCGGACAAGTGTCGCAACGGGTCCGGAGCCGCTCTGTACGCGACGGTCGCCGAGCAGCGAATGGAAACGTCCGTAGTGCAGGCCGTCGATGCGTTGACGGCCGTCTGCAGCGATTCCGCCGTGCTTTCGGCGACGCGTCAGCTCGTGCTCGCCGCGTTCACCGCCGGCGTCCACAGAGGTGCGCGCCAAGTTCTGCGCGCACTTTCGGAGAAACGCTTCGGGCCGCTTTCGAACCCACTCGAAGTCGGCATCGAGCTGGCCGACGCGGCCGCGCTGAATGCCGCGTTCGCGCGGCTCGACAACGCGACAACGGCCGAGGAGCTGCTCGGACCGCTGACGCACAGCGGCGTTCGACGCGTGAGGTGACCGGCCGCGCCGGACCGACAAGAATCACCCGCGCGGATCTACTTCTGCTCGCGTCTCAGGGCGTGCGGCTGCCGAAGCAGCAGCGCGGCGCCCGCGCCCCCATCACCGCCGCGGTTGGGGGGCGACAGGGACGACAGCTGTACAATATCAACGAGACGCATACGTCCGACTGGAGCCATCCGGCGTGCGCGCTTCCGCATCCCGCGAGCGACCTCGACGGCGAGGTGCTCGCGCCACGCCGGTCGCGTCCCGGCAATGGTGCACCACCTCGGGTTGGCGCGTGCTCGGGTTGGATGCGGAGTTGGTGATGCGTAATGCGACGGAAGCGCTGGTGCGGATCCGTGCAGCGCTGGCCGCTGTGTGAGATACCGCGCCGGACCGGCATCACCCAAACCGTCAAACCTTGGCGGGGGTTTTGCGCGCCAGACGCGCAAAACGATGGGCAAGGTATATCTTGGGGCCCGTTCTGCGCGCCAGACGCGCAAGACGGGGGTCAAGCTTCTGGCGCGTGGCTCACCCGCGCGCGACTCGTCACGTGACGCCGAGAAGCACACGACGCCGCCTGCCAGCAAGAGTGCCGTGCGCGTAGGTCGGATGAACGCCATCGCTGCATCGCCCCACGTCTCTCTCTGACTTCTGCCGGGCAGCTTACGCCGCGATCGGGCGCGGTGGAGGTCGCTCGATGCCGGCGCTCGTGATGATGAGTCCCCCGCCGGGGATCACGAAGCGCGTCGCGCGCAGCTTCATGCGCGCGACGCACTTGTCGCAGTGCCCGACCTGCCCCACTCGCCTGCGGGCGCAGTGACAGCCCCGGCGCGCGAGCGCCGCGAGCGCCGCGAGTACGAGGGGTGGAGGGACGGATCCCCGACACAAACAGGGCTGGCACGAGGCTGCCCGGTGCCGTCCCCGAGCCGCGGACCCGCGCTGACCCTTGCCACGAGGCCCCCGGATCGTTTCTCCTGGCAATACGGGAGGGACGTTTGGCTGATTGGGACACCGTGCGAAGCCTGGCGATGGAGCTTCCGGGTGTAGAGCAGGGGACGTCCTACGGCACGCCGGCGATCAAGGTGCGCGGCAAGTTGCTCGCGCGCTTGCGCGAGGACGGCGAGACGCTCGTGATCAAGGTCGCCGACGACGTGCGCGACGCGCTGATCAGCGCCGACCCGGACACGTTCTTCATCACCGATCACTACGCCGGCTATCCGTACTTGCTGGTGCACCTCGAGCGCGTGCGCGTCGACGCGTTGCGTGAGCTGGTCGAGCAAGCTTGGCGGATGGTTGCACCGAAGCGCGTGGTCGCGGCGCGCGGCAGCTGATCTCCGATCCGGGCTCGAAGCTCACCGCACGCGCGGATGCCGGAGCATCTGCCACACGTTGAACAGCACGAACGCGAGGATCGCGGCCATGAAGAGCCCGCCGGCCAAGGCGCCGTTGCTGTCGCCGCGCTGGTACGCCTTGCCGGCGGAGAACGCGGCGACCGCGCCGAACGCGCCGAAGATCACCTGGATGCCAACGCCGGCGATCCTGCAGTGATGACCGCAGCGGCAGGTGTAGCTGCGGTAGCGAACGAGCGGGCCCGGATCGCCGGTGTCGGTCTCGCCCATGACCACCTCCGGCGCCATCGCGCTGCCGCACCCGGGGCAGCGCCGGTACTCCTCGCCCTCGCGCTGCGTTCTCGTGGCCGCCGCGGACGCCGCCTGGGCGTGGCACTCCGGACATAGCTGACGGCCGCGATCGTCGAAGATCAGCCGGTCCTGTTGCGTCGGCGCGCCGCAGCGATCGCAGTCGTCGAACGCGGGCATCCCAGCGTCACATCCAGGCGCACACGCGGGCGAGCTCGGCCTTCCCGCCGGCGTCGAGCACATCGCCGTGGGTGACGATGACGCGATCGAAGTCCCACGCGAGCAGGCGATCCACCGAGGCTCGCGCCAGCGCTCGATCGCGCACGCACCAGCGCACCATCTTGCTCTGGCCGAAGCCGCCCCACGCGCCCATCATCTTCAGGTATTGCCGGGTCCACCAGTGCGGCGACCCGGCGACGTTGAACGCCAGGTCGGTGACGAGCAGGGTGCCGGTGGGCTTGTGCAGCAGATCGACCTCGTTCATGAGCGGCGCGCCCTCGAACAGGTTCGCCTCGAGCACCCCGCCCCACTCGCCGGGCGCCGCCCCGCCAAGCTCGCCGTCGAAGCGCAGGTCCTTGCGCTTGTCGGCGAGCCCCGGTGCGCCGAGCAGCTTGGCCTCCGGGTACGCCTTCACGTAGTCGCCGACGAAGAGGTGGTGCACCTTGTTCGGCGCGACCACGTACGCGACCTGCCCGAGCGCGTCGATGCCGGCGCGGAGGTCCGCGTCGAGCTCTACGGGGGAGTACACGAGCAGCCGATCATCCGGCAGCCGCACCACTGTCATACGCGTGCCGAGCCACACGCCGACGACCCGGAACGGGCGTTCGACGACCCACAGCCCATCTGCCACCGAGCGAAGCTGTCCAGCAGGCATCCCCACGCCCGGACGGTACTACGGCTCGGGGCGCGGGGGGATCGGCCCGTTTTCGCGACTTTCCCGGGTTTCCTCGCCCATTCTCCCCTGGCACCGGCGACCGCTTGGGATTAGCTTCCCCGGACTTCGCCGGGCGATCTTGCACGGCTCTCGAGGAAGACATCAGGCAGCAATGCTCACCTGGGTAGCGAAGAGACTGTTCGGCACCTCCAACGATCGCGCGGTCCGCCGCATGCGGCCGCGGGTCAACGCCATCAACGAGCTCGAGCCGACGATCGAGAAGCTCTCGGATGCCGAGCTCCAGGCCAAGACGGCGGAGTTCAAGGAGAAGCTCGACAACGGCGCAACCCTCGACGACATCCTGGTGGAGTCGTTCGCGGTCTGCCGCGAAGCCGGGCGCCGCGTGCTCAAGATGCGGCACTACGACGTCCAGCTGCTCGGCGGCATGGTGCTCCACAACGGCTCCATCGCCGAGATGAAGACGGGCGAGGGCAAGACGCTTGTGGCGACGCTGCCCATCTACCTGAACGCGCTCGAGGGCAAGGGCGTCCATCTGGTCACGGTCAACGACTACCTGGCCACCCGCGACGCGGAGTGGATGGGCCGGCTCTACAACTGGCTCGGGCTCAGCATCGGCACCATCGTCAACCAGCAGGGCGACGCCGAGAAGCGGCGCGCCTACCAGTCGGACATCTGCTACGGGCAGAACAACGAGTTCGGCTTCGACTACCTGCGCGACAACATGAAGTTCTCCGCGCTGGAGTACGCGCAGCGCGAGCTCAACTACGCGATCGTCGACGAGGTGGACTCGATCCTGATCGACGAGGCGCGCACGCCGCTCATCATCAGCGGCCCGGCGGACGCCGCCAGCGAGAAGTACCGGACCATCAACGAGATCATGGCGAAGCTCCGCAAGGACGAGCACTTCGCCACCGACGAGAAGGCCTTCAGCGTCACCTTCACCGACGACGGCGTGGAGCTGGTGCAGAAGTTGGTCGGCGTCTCCAACCTGTACGACCCGGCCAACATCCAGACGCTGCACATCGCCAACCAGCTCTTGCGCGCCCACGCGCTGTACAAGCGCGACCAGCACTACATGGTCAGCCAGGACGGCAAGGTCCTGATCATCGACGAGTTCACCGGCCGTGTGTTGCCCGGACGCCGCTGGAGCGACGGCCTGCACCAGGCTGTCGAGGCCAAGGAGAACGTCCGGATCCAGGAAGAGAGTCGCACCATGGCGACCATCACCTTCCAGAACCTGTTCCGCCTGTACAAGAAGCTCGGCGGCATGACGGGTACGGCCGAGACGGAAGCGCAGGAGTTCCACAGCACCTACGAGCTCGACGTCACGGTCATCCCGACGAACAAGCCGCTGGTCCGCGCCGACCACCAGGACGTCGTCTACAAGACGGAGCGCGAGAAGTTCACGGCCGTGATCAAGGAAATCCTCGACGAGCACGACAAGGGCCGGCCGGTGCTGGTCGGCACCACCAGCGTCGAGAAGAGCGGCGCGATCGCGCGAATCCTCAAGAAGAAGAAGGTCAAGCACGAGGTGCTGAACGCCAAGCACCACGAGAACGAGGCGTTCGTGGTGGCGCAGGCCGGACGCAAGGGCGCGATCACGGTCAGCACGAACATGGCCGGCCGCGGCACGGACATCTTGCTCGGTGGCAACCCGGAGATGATCGCGCGCCTGGAGTTCAAGGAGCAGGGCCGCACGCCCGACGACGCGCCGGAAGAGTACGCGGAGCTGGTCAAACAGCACGAGGCTGCGTGCCTGAAAGAGCACGACGACGTGATCGAGCTCGGCGGGCTCCACATCGTCGGCACGGAGCGCCACGAGTCGCGGCGCATCGACAACCAGCTGCGCGGGCGCGCCGGGCGCCAGGGCGACCCGGGCTCCAGCAGCTTCTATCTTTCGCTCGAAGACGACCTGATGCGCATCTTCGCCGGCGACAAGGTGAAGAACCTGATGGACCGCATGGGCATGCCGGACGACGAGCCCATCGAGCACCCCTGGGTCACCAAGAGCGTCGAGAACGCCCAGCGCAAGGTCGAAGAGCGCAACTTCGACATCAGGAAGAACCTGCTCGAGTACGACGACGTGATGAACGCCCAGCGCAAGACCGTGTACTCGCTGAGGCAAGCGCTGCTGCTCGGCCGCTACACGCCCGAGGAGGTCGACGAGCTCGGCAAGGTCACCGGCGGGACGCGCGAGGTCGGCATCGCCGAGGACATCGGCGCGCAGGTGACGCCGCTCGTCGGGCGCCTGGTCGGCATGTTCACCGATCCGCCGCTCCAGCCCACGGACACCGACGGCAAGGCGCGCGCGCCCACCGAGAAGGAGCTCGAGAAAGCCGACGCGCTGGTCGAGCTCGAGACGTTGCAGCACGAGGTCTACCAGCACTGGGGCGTCAAGCTCGACGTCGAGTCGCGGCGCAAGCGCAAGCCGCTCGCCGTCTACGAGGAGCTCGTGGACCTGGTCGCCCGCGGCCTTTCAGAGCAGCGCGAGCGTCTGCTCGACCTCGTCGATCGCGTGTGCGCCGCCATCGTCGAAGAGAGCTGCCCGGCGAACAAGCCTCCCGAGGACTGGGACTGGAAGGGCATCCGCGACGGCTTCAAGGAGCACTTCAAGGTCAAGCTCGACAAGGACATCGAGGAGTTCGGTGGCCAGGAGGACCTGGTCCGCGAGCTCTACACGCGCGCCGAGAAGATCTACTTCGCGAAGGAGAAGGAGCTCGGCGTCGATTTCGAGCCTGCGCATCCTGCGCCACGTCTATCTCGAGACCATCGACGAGGCCTGGGTCGATCACCTGTCGAGCATGGAGCACCTGCGCGACGGCATCGGGCTACGCGGTTACGGCCAGAAGGACCCGAAGAACGAGTACAAGAAGGAAGGCTACAACTTCTTCTTGAACATGATGGCGCGCGTCAGCGGCGTCGTGCTGCAGAAGTTCTTCGAGGTCCAGATCCAGCGCCAGGAAGAGATCGAGGCGATCGAGCAGGAGGACCTGGCGCGCCACCAGGCGGAGCTCGAGGCGGCGGTCGCGCGCCATCCCGGCGAGGCCCCGTCGGCGAACCCCGACCCCGACGAGGTGCTCGCGCAGATGCGGGAGTCGGCGGCGTCGGTGCCGCCGCCGCGCCCGAACGTCGCCGCCGCGCCGAAGATCGGCCGCAACGACGCGTGCCCGTGCGGCTCCGGCAAGAAGTTCAAGAAGTGCCACGGCGCGCTCCTCGAGGACGACGAGGACGAGAGCGAAGATCAGCCCCAGGTCTGACGCGCCCGCTCAGGTTTGCCGGTCCGGCGCGGTATCCCGCGGCGCGAGCAGCGCGATCGCCGCGTCGGCGGCCCGCCCGATATCGTACGGAAAGCCGAGCTCGGTGAGCGTCTCGGCGCCGATCACCATCGCGACCAGCATGAGCCCGATCTGGCGCCGATCGACTTCTCGCGCGACCGCGCCGGCGTCCTGTGCGTCACCCGCGGCCGCCGCCACGCGGTCCACGGCCTTGCCCAGCATCGCGACGTAGCGCTGCCGTAGCTCCGGTGAGCGTGCGCACGCTTGCATGAACTGCCACGCCGCCACCATCGTGCGACCGGGGAAGATGCCCGCGGCGTGCGCCGCGGCGAACGCGCGGATCGTCCGCTCCAGATCCAGCGCGGCGTCGCCGGTGGCGATCAGCGCGTCGAGCAATCGGCTGAGTACGCGCTCCATCACGGCGGCGACCAGATCGTCGCGATCCCGGAAGTGCACGTAGAACGCGCCGCGCGTGTAGCCGGCGCGCGCGCAGATCGCGTCCAGGCTCGGCGCTTCCAGGCCCTGCTCGGAGAACAGCGTCGTGGCCGCGTCGATCAAGGCCTCGCGCGTCTCCTGCTTCGCCTGCTCGCGCGTGAGCGCGCCGCGCCGCGCCGGCCGCCTCGGGTCGACGCCTTCCGGCCCGTTGGCCGCCGCGGTCTCGTCGGTGTTCTCGGCCGTCATCGCCTGCGCTGCCGCTAGCATAGCCTTGACATACGGATCCGTATGTGGAAATTTTCCGACATACGCGCTCGTATGTGAGCGCCGGGGCGCGCAAGCACCGTGGAACAAATCCAAGCTTCGTCTACGGAACCTCTGGCGATCGCCCCGACCGCGCGCGACGCGCCGTCCTCGGCGACGCTGTGGCTGCGTCACCTGCTCTGCCTGGTGGTGCCGCTGACCAGCCTCGGCTTCGTGATCACCGGACCGCACCGCTGGTATCTGGCGCTGCCCTGGTTCGGCGTCGTGATCGCCAGCGTGATCATCGACAACAACGCCGGCCCGGCCTTGCACCAACCGCGGCCCGGCATGCGGACGCGGCCCTTCGACGCCGTGCTGTACCTGCTGGTTGCGCTCCAGATCGCGGTCGTCGTGTTGATGGCGCGGATGATCTCCCTCGCCGGCTTCTGGTCGGTCGACGCGCTGGTCACCGTGCTGCTCATCGGTACCAACTCGGGCTACTCGGGGATCGTCGTCGCGCACGAGCTGATCCACCGCCGCGAGCGCCACATGCAGCTGCTCGGACGCCTGCTGATGTGCACGGTGATGTACGAGCACTTCTACACCGAGCACATCCGGGGACATCACGTGCGCGTGGGCACGCCGGAGGATCCGGCGACGGCGCGCTTCGACGAGACCTATCGCCAGTTCTGGCGACGCAGCGTGCCGGCGCAGTTCAGGAGCGCGTGGCGCCTCGAGACCAAGCGTCTCGGCGACGTGGACATGCCCTGGTACGACCGGCGTCTGCTGAAGAGCCGGGTCGTGCACGGCGTGGTCGCCGAGATCGCGATCGCCGCGGCGATCCTCGCCGGCTTCGGCTGGGCCGCGTTCACCTTGTTCCTGCTCCAGGCGTTCGGCGCCGTGCGTCTGCTCGAAGCCGTGAACTACTTCGAGCATTGGGGGCTGGTGCGCAGCGGGCGCAAGGTCCAGACGCTGGACTCGTGGGACACGGACTCGTGGTTCACGCTCTACACGCTGGTCGGTCTCTCGCGTCACGCCGACCATCACGCCCACGCCACGCGCCCGTACCCGGCGCTGCGTCACTTCGACGACAGCCCGAAGCTGCCACGTGGCTACTTCGGCATGGTCGTGATGGCCGTCGCCAACAACCGGCGCTTCCGCAAGCTGATGACCGCGGAGCTGCAGCGGCGGAAGCTCGGGCCCTTCGCCGCGGAGAGCTGAGCGGACCGCCGGATACCGCGCCGGCCCGGCAAGCAAGGCGTGTGCTAGGTTCCGGGCGAGATGCAGGTCGTCATACTGGCGGGCGGATTGGGCAGCCGGCTCTCGGAGCGCACGGACGTTCGACCGAAGCCGATGGTGGAGGTCGGGCCGCACCCGATGCTCTGGCACATCCTGAAGCTCTACTCGCACCACGGCTTCAGCGAGTTCGTGATCGCGTGCGGCTACAAGGGCGAGGTGATCAAGGAGTACTTCCACAACTACTACGTCCTGAACTCGGACTACGTAGTGAACCTCGCGGACGGCAGCGAGGAAGTGCGGCGCACGGCCACGCCGGATTGGCGCATCGCCGTGGTCGACACCGGGCTCCACACGCAGACGGGCGGACGCCTCAGGCGGCTGGACAGCTGGCTCACCGGCGATCGCTTCATGGTGACGTACGGCGACGGACTCTCGAACGTGGACATCGGCGCCGTGCTGGCGTTCCACAAGAAGCACGGCAAGCTCGCGACCGTGACCGGAGTGCGGCCGCCGGCGCGCTTCGGCGGGTTGGTGCTGGACGGCAGCAAGGTCACGAAGTTCACGGAAAAGCCCCAGGCCGGCGAGGGCTGGATCAACGGCGGCTTCTTCGTGTTCGAGCGCAAGGTGCTCGAGTACATGGACAGCGACGAGACCGTCCTCGAGCGCGACCCGCTCGAGCGCCTGGCGCAAGACGGGCAGCTCGAGGCGTACCTCCACCCTGGCTTCTGGCAACCGATGGACACGCTTCGCGAGAAGCGCATCCTCGACTCGCTGTGGGAGAGCGGCAGCGCGCCCTGGAAGGTCTGGAAGTGAGCGGAACCAGCGCGGCGTTCTACGCCGGCAAATCCGTGCTCGTGACCGGACACACGGGCTTCAAGGGCGCGTGGCTGTCGCGCTGGCTCGTGCGCATGGGCGCGCGCGTCAGCGGCTTCGCCCTGGCGCCGGATCAGCACCCGAGCGTGTTCGAGCTGGCTCGTCTGGCAGAGACGATGACGTCGGTGACGGGCGACATCCGCGATCCCGACGCCGTCGCGAAGGTCGTCGAGCAGTCGCAACCGGAGGTCGTGTTCCACCTGGCGGCGCAGTCGCTGGTGCGCCGCTCGTACCGCGACCCGGTGTACACGTACGCGACCAACGTGATGGGCACGGTGCATCTGCTCGAAGCATGCCGGCACGTGGATTCGGTGCGCGCCGTCGTGATCGTCACCAGCGACAAGTGCTACGAGAACCGCGAGTGGCTGTGGGGCTACCGCGAGAACGAGGCGATGGGCGGCAGCGATCCGTACAGCTCGAGCAAGGGCGCCGCGGAGATCGTGACGGCGGCATTCCGGCGCTCGTTCTTCCCGGCGGACGGGCCGACGGGCGTCGCCAGCGCGCGCGCCGGCAACGTGATCGGCGGCGGTGACTGGTCGGAGGACCGGCTGCTGCCGGACATCGTGCGCGGCGCGGACGCGGGAACGGACGTCTTGATCCGCAACCCCGCTTCGACGCGGCCGTGGCAGCACGTGCTCGAGCCGCTCTCCGGCTACCTGCTGCTGGCCCAGCGCGTGTACGGCGATCACGCCTTCGCCCAGGGCTACAACTTCGGGCCGGCCGCGGCGGACACGCGAAGCGTCGGCGAGGTGTCGCAGCGCTTCGTGAAAGAGCTCGGTGCCGGACGGCTCGTGCTCGGCAAGCCCGATGCGAGCGCACCGCACGAGGCGCGCTTGCTCGCTCTGGACTGCAGCAAGGCGCGCATCGAGCTCGGCTGGAAGCCACGCCTCGATCTGGACGCGGCGCTGGGCATGACGGCGGCGTGGTATCGCGCCCACCGCGAGCGGCCGGGCTCGGAGCGCGAGATGCTCGACCGGCAGATCGACGAATACTCGGGTCTGGCGGGATGACCACGCCGGGCGCCGCGGTCGTCACCGGCGGAACCGGCTTCATTGGTTCGGCGCTCGTGCGCCGTCTCGCCGCCGGCGGCACGCGTGTGACGTGCCTGATCCGCCAGGGCAGCGAGCGCGCGGAGCGGCTCCGCGACGTCGACGGCGTGACGCTGGTTCCCATCGACGAGATCGCGCACATCGACGCTCCCGCGGGCAGCGTGGTCTACAACCTGGCGTCCTACGGCGTGCGGCCGGACCAGCGCGATCCGGAGCTGCTGGTGGACGGCAACGTCACGCTGCTGCTCAGGCTGCTCGCCGCCGCCAAGCGCTGGAGCGCAGCGCGCGTCGTGCACATCGGTAGCTGCGCCGAGTACGCGGTAGCGACCGCGCCCGAGCGGGTGCGCGAGGATCATCCGCTCGGCACCGGCTCCCTGTACGGCGCGAGCAAGGCCGCGACGACCTTGCTGGGAACCGCGCTGGCGAGACAGCTCGGCGTGCCCATGCTCACCCTGCGCTTGTTCGGCACCTACGGCCCGGGCGAGGCGCCACACCGGCTGATCCCGCACCTGGTGTCGCGGCTGTCGAAGGGCGAGCGCGCGACGTTGACCAGCGGCGAGCAGATCCGCGATCTGACGTACGTGGACGACGTGGTCGACGCCTGCCTCGCCGCCGCGCATGCCGACAGCCTGGAGAACCTCGGCGCGTACAACGTGTGCTCGGGCAAGCCGGTGCGGATCCGCGAGGTGGCCGAGCTGGTCGCGCACGTCATGGGGCGCCCGCCGTCGGACCTCGGCTTCGGCGACGCGGCGTTGCGCGACTACGAGACAGCGTGGCTGGTGGGCGATCCGACGCGCTTCCGCGCCGCGACCGGCACCCAGCCAAAGGTCGATCTGGAAGACGGCATCCGCCGCAGCGTCGCCGCGCTCACCAGCGCGCGCTAGCGTCGAAGTCGTCGATCACGCGCTGCCAGGCCGCGCGGTTGGCGTCGAAGCTCGCGTGCTGCTCGACCCACGCGCGCGGGTGATACTGCCGCGACTCCAGGCCGTTCAAGAACTCCGAGACGGTGCGCACCAGACGCCCGCGGGTCGTGAACACGTCCCGCCGCGGCACCACGCTCGCGTCGAACTGCTCCGGTCCGTCGAGCATCAACCCGACGCGCGTGAACAAGCACGGCAGATCCATGGCCATCGCCTCGCACACCACCAGGCTGTTGCCCTCGTAGCGGCTCAGGTGCAGGAACGCCCGGGCGCGGCGCATGTGATCCGGGATCGGCTCGCCACCGGCGCCGAGCAGCTCGAAGCGCCAGTCGGGCAACGCCTTCTCCAGCACGGGATACAGGTGGCTGCCCTTGTGCGGCGCGCGGGCGTCGTGCAAGAGCACGCGCGAGCCGGCGTTGTCCAGGCGGCCGTCGAAGCGCTCCAGATCGATGCCGTGATACACGATGTGCCGCGCGCGGCTCTTGTACAGGCGCGCGAACGCGTCGCGCACCCACTCGGCGGCGGCGACCCACAGCGTGTTGTCGCGGCGCGCCGCGCGCGCCTGTGCGACGGCCATCTTGAACGCGTACAGCGACGTGACCCAGAACGCCTTGTACAGCACCATGCCGTGCTGGATGCCGATCACCGGCACGCGCTCGGGCCAGTCGAGCACCATCTGGTTGTCGCAGATCACCGGCAGGCGCCGGCGCACGACGAGCTCTTCGTCGCGCGTCGCCGGCGTCATGAACAGGACCTCCTCGAACGCCAGCGCGAGGTTCTTGGCGTGCGTCTCGACGCCGCCCTTGGTGGTGCGCGGATCGTTCAGCGTATAGGCGACCACCGTCCTGGGGATGCGCCCGCTCATGGCTTCTTGGCGATGATGCCCATGGACGTCGTCGCGTAGCGCTTCAACATCAGACGCAAGTGCGGCACCCAACGGAAGGGCGGCACGTCCACGTGATGGTCGAGCGGCTCCGTGCCGGGGTGATGGTTGAACGGCAACACCTCGTAGCCGCGACCCTGGAGGCGCAGGACCAGGTCGTCGATGTCGCGCTTGCGGAACAACACGGTACCCTCGTGGTCGAGCGTCTTGTCGTTGGACACCAGGTTGAACTCCGTGGTGTGCAGCGCGACGCCGCCGGGTCGCAGGCAGTCCATCGACGCGACCACGAAGCGCTTGCCGTTCTCGATGCTGCCCAGATGCTCGAGCGCGCAGGTGGACCAGGTGAAATCGAAGTCGCGTAGCCCGGTGGAAATCGCGTTCATGTCGGCGACCTGGAACGTCACGTGCTTGTGCAACGTCTCGCGATCGCAGATGTCGGGGTACTCCATGTGCTGGAGCGACGTCGCGTGCTGATCGGTCTTGACCCAGCCGGCCTTCTTCGCGCTCGTGAGGCTCTGATCCGTCGCGACGACGTCGATGCCGCGCGCCGCGAACACGGCGGGCAGCTGCTCCGTGCCGACCCCGAAGCCGAGACCGCGCAGCCCGGCGCGGATGCCGAGCTGCTCTTCGAGCCCTTGCAGGATGTAGCAGTACTCCCAGACCTTGCGCCGCTGCGCGTCCGGGCGCCGGTGCAGGACGTCGCACCAGGCCAGGTACTCGGGCGCGCGCGTCTGCGCGGCGGTGCACAGCTGCGTGGTCAGGCGGGGAAACGTCGGTTCTGGCGAGCGCGGCACTGACCGACCGATGGCTTCACCCAGACGACGGGCTCGCCATTTTCTCGCAATTGTCAGCACCATCTTCCGTCGGCGGTTACTACGATGCCCCGCGGCCCGCAAGCGCGGGCAGTGGCACCCGGGCGGCGGCTTTGCTACCAAACGGCGAGCGCATGGGACTGGTCGAAGCTTTCGGAACGCTGCGGCGCCGCCTGAGCGGAAAGCCGCGTCAAGGCCTGCAAGCGCACGTGCCGATGGAGCGCATGGGCAACGAGTACGGCGGCTACGCCGTCTGCCCGAAGGGGCTCGACGAGCAAAGCGTCGTCTACTCCTTCGGGATCGGCGAGGACATCTCCTTCGATCTGGCGTTCGCCGAGCGCTTCGGCTCGGCGATCCACGCCTTCGATCCCACGCCGCGATCGATCGAGTGGGTGCGCGCGCAGCAGCTGCCGCCGCGCTTCGAGGTGCACGAGTACGGCCTGGCCGCGCACGACGGCACCGCACACTTCACGCCGCCCGAGGACCCGACGCACATCTCGCACACCATGCTCGAGCGCCCGGACGCGTCGCGCCCCGCGGTCGAGGTCCAGGTGCGCCGCCTGTGCACCGTTGCCGCCGAGCTCGGCCACACGCACATCGACGTGCTCAAGATGGACGTGGAAGGCGCCGAGTACGACGCGATCGACGACCTGCTCGAAAGCGGTCCGCAGCCCGACCAGCTGCTCGTCGAGTTCCACCACCACATGCCCGGCGTGGAGCTGGCGCAGACCGAGCGCGCCATCGATCAGCTGAACCGCGCCGGCTACCGCATCTTCGACGTCTCCCCCTCGGGCCACGAGTTCTCGTTCATCCGCAAGACCTGACCGGCCTTCAGCTTGATGCCGGTCCGGCGCGGAACCCCGCGTTCCCCGGGAGATCTCTTCACAGGAAGGACGGAAGAGCGGAAGGTTTCCAGGAGCTCGGGGTATTCGCCTCATGAATCGGGAGCGTAGCTCGACCGCGTTCAGCTCGAGGGGGACGCGATATCCAACGGCGAGGTCGAGGCGGAGGCGATAGGTGCCCCTCGGGCAGCGCACCGATCAGTTCGTCCGTGCGATCCCCGGGTCTTCCGCCCTTCCGCTCTTCCTGTGAAATCCCCATGGAGCGGCATCGCACCCGGGGGGACGCGCGGTTCGAGCGCCGTGCGCGGTGGCAGAGCGCGAGCGCGGCCTGGGATTCCGCGCCGGACCGGCATCCCCAGGCAAGCGCGTCAGCGCAGGATCTTGAGACGGATCCAGTTCCAGATGAACTCCCAGTCGCTGCGCTCGATCAGGCCGGTGAGGGTGCCGATCGCGCCGAACACCACCAGCACGATGCCAGCCTCGCCGGCGAGCATCAGCCCCGGGCCGCGGTGCAGCTCGAGCTTGAAGGCGAGCGCGACGAGGCCGGCGATGGCGCTCAAGCCGAGCACGCGTGTGTAGCGCCACAGCGGAAAGACTTCCGAGGTGCGCACGCCGGCGGCACGCCCGATGGCCCAGCAGTAGAAGACGAGCGTCGGGATGAACGCGAGCACGGTGCCGAGCGCCGGCCCCACGAAGCCGATGGTGAACACCAGCGGCACGCTGATCAGCAGGTTCGACGACAGCGAGAGCAGCGCGGCTTGCAGCACGTAGCGGGGCTTGCCGGCGGCGACGATCACCGTGCCGTAGGCGGCGACGCGGCCGAGGGTGAGGAGCGCGTACATGCGGAACACGGGCGCCGCGTGCAGGTACGCCTTGGTGAACAGGAGCTCCATCAGCTCCTCGGCGCCGACCACGAAGATCGCCGCGAACGGCAGGACAAGCAGGCTCACCTTCTCGATCGAGCGTTGCCAGATCGAGAGCGCTTCGCGCGCGCGGCCGCTCTTGAACAGCTCCACGAAGCGCGGCGCGTAGGCGATGCCCACGGCGTACGGCACGTAGCTGACGATGGGCACTTGCCACGCGCCGGCCTGGTATTCGGCGAAGGCCGCGGCGGGGAACGCGAGCAGGATCAGGTAGCGATCCAGCGCGTTGTTCAGCATGCTGACGATGTCCGTCGCGCCGAGCGGGATCGCGAAGCCGAACAGTTGCTTGACCGACACCGGCGACGGCACGCGCGGCACGCCGCCATACAGGTCGCGCAGGAAGTAGATAACGATCGCGCCCTGCATGATCCCGACGCAGGAGATGCACAATGCTACGACGAACACGCTGTGCCCGAGCGCGAGCGGCACGAGCGTCGCGAGGCTCATGGCGATCGACTTCATCACGCCGACCGCCGACGCCCCGCGCGCTCGCCCCTCGGCGATCAGCAGGTTCGGCAAGATACGCGCGGGCAGATCGCCGATCGGCAACAACGCCAGACCGAGCAGCGGGTGCAAGTCGACCTGCTTCTTGCCGGACGAATCAGCGAGCGCGCCGGGGATCGCGTCGCCGAATAGCCCGACCGCGACCAGCACCAGGGCGGCGAGCACCCCCAACGCGAGCATGGTGCCAGCGATCTTCAGCGCCACCGCGCGACGCTCCTCGAGCGGGCGCGCGGGCAGGTAGTACATGAGCGTCTGCGGAAAGCCCGACGTGACGACGAGCGACACCGTCTCGTAGATCAGCAAGAGCGCCATCAGCGTGGCGACATCCGCCTTGCCGACGATGCGCACCACGAGCAGCGGCACGATCACGCTCGAGAGCGTGGCGAGCGCGGTGCCCAGAACGAGGATGCCGGCCTGTTTGGCGTGATCCGCGCGCGCGCTCTCGCTCACGACGTCGGCCCCAGACGCAGGCCCCGGCGCGTCGGGCTTATCGGACACTCGTCACTCCTTGCGGACGAGGCAGACTTGCCCTTGCTCCCAGGGCGTCAGGAACAGCGCCGGACCGAGCGCGTTCACCGCGTCGTGATACTGGGTGCGCTGCGCGTCGTGAAGCACGATCACGCCGCCGGGGCGGAGCAGATCGAAGCCCGCGCGCAGGCAGAAGCGCCGCGCGCGCCCGTCCACCAGCACGAAGTCGAACTCGGTGCCGAGCCCGGCGGGGAACCCGACGTAGCTCTTGCACAGCTCCGGCTCCTGCTCGGCGCGCGCGTCCCAGGCGATCATCTCCTCTTCGGAGTGCTTGCCGGGAGGCAGCGGGCGATCGGGCTCCACCAGGTTCAGGCTCAGGCGCGGATCCGTCACGCGCACCTTCACCTGCTCGTACCAATCGCGATGATGCTCCACCGACACGTAGCGCTCGACGAACGGGCACTGCTTGAGGATGGCCTGCGTGCTGCCGCCGCTGCCCCACTCGAGACAGCGGCGCGCGCCGAGCGTGTGCAGGATCGCCAGGACCTGCGAGAACTCGACGGGATGCATGTAGACCGGCAGGTCGCTGGGTGCCGTCATCCGAGTCGCGGAGTCTACCCGGGCGGCCCGCGAGCGCAAGCGTGGCGGCCGATGCTAGGCTGCGCGGCGCCGCCGCATGCCCGCACGCCAGACCATCGTCTGCCTCTCGTCCCAGAACTGGAGCGACCCGCTCTGGACGAACAAGCAGCACATCATGAGTCGGCTCGCCGCGGACCATCGCGTGCTGCACGTGGACTTCCGGCCCTTGCCGGCGCTCCGTCTGGTGCCGGCAAAGCTCCGCGCGGCGCCCGGCGCGGCGCTGCATCCGCTGAGCTTGCTGACCGATCCGCACATCGAAGAGCACGACGGCGTGTCCGTGCTGCAGTTCTACGCGCCGGCGGCGACCTACCTGTTCCCCTTCGGGCACCCGCTGCGCACGTTCGCGAGCTTCGACCTGCACGTGCGCTTGCTCGGGCGCTACCTCGAGCGGCAGCAGATCGACGACGCGATCCTCTGGGTCTATCACCCGGGCTTCGGCGGCGGCGTGGCGCGCCTGCCGCACAAGCTCCTGGTCTACGACTGCGTCGACGAGTACACCGCCTTCCCCGACTACCGGAAGTGCAAGGACTGGATCGCGTCCCGGGAGGAGAGCCTGTGTCGCGCCGCGGATCTGGTGTTCACCACCGCGCCCGGGCTCTACGATCGCAAGCGCGCGTTCAACCCGGACGGCACGCACCTGGTCCACAACGTCGGCGACGCGGAGCACTTCCGGCGCGCCCTCGACGCGTCCAGCGTCGTCCCCGCGGAGATCGCATCGCTGCCGCACCCGGTGATCGGCTTCGTGGGCGCGGTCAGCGACTACAAGCTGAACACCGAGTGGGTGCTCGCGCTGGCCCAGGCGCGGCCCGACTGGTCCGTCGTGATCATCGGCCCGGTCGGGCTCGCCAATCCGGACACGGACGTGAGCCGCCTGCAGCAGACGCCCAACGTGCACCTGCTCGGCACGCGTCCCTACGCGGAACTTCCCGCGTACCTCAAGGGCTTCGACGTCGCGATGATCCCGTACCGGATCAACGACTACACGCGCACGGTCTTCCCCATCAAGTTCTTCGAGTTCATGGCCACGGGCAAGCCCGTCGTGATCTCGAACCTGCCGGCGCTCGCCGAGTTCTACGACGCGGTGCTCGTCGCGCGCGACGCGGGCGAGCTGGTGCAGCGCTGCGAGCAAGCGCTCGCCGATCCGGAGAGCGGGCGCGAGCGCCGCATCGCGCTCGCCGACGAGCACTCGTGGCCGGCGCGCGTGCGCCGCCTGATGCAGCTCATCGACGCCAGGCTCGCCGAGCGCGCGTAGCTCACGGCATGTCCTTCGCGCAGCGGAAGCCTGCGACGAGGATGCGGAAGTGTCCCGGGTGGTGCACGCGGTTCGTCACGCGCAAGCCGGCGCCGCGATAGTTGTAGGCGCCGCCGCGGAGCACGTGCTCGCACTCGGCCGGGATCGGGTTGGTGCCGGTGTAGCCTTGCATCTTGTGCTCGCGCAGCCAGGCCAGGGATTTCAGGATCTCGTCGCAGCTTCCCGGGATGCCCTTGTCGGCGGTGGGGCGCGTGTACGCCATCGGGTCGTAGAAGTCCGCCGTCCATTCCCAGACGTTGCCGGCGAGATCGAGGTGACCGTACGGGCCCGCGCCGGCCGGATACGAGCCAACGGGCGCGGTGTGCCCGCCACACGGCGGCGGACTCATACCCCAGCAGCCGTGCTTCTTCGGATCCGGCGCTTCGTTTCCCCACGGATACTTGCGACCGTCGTCGCCCGCCGCGGCGCGCTCCCACTCCGCTTCCCTGGGCAGGCGCTTGCCGCGCCACTCGCAGTAGGTCTTGGCGTCGTCCCACGAGATCGCGCTCACCGGTTGATCCGGGTGGCGGAAGTTGCGGTCGGGTCCGGCGTGGAAGCTCTCGGCCGCGTCGGTGCGGTACATCCGGCACACCTTGGCCTGCACGCACTCGACGTACGCGCCGTTCGTCACCTCGGTCTTGTCCAGCAGGAAGCCCTTGAGCGTGACCTTGTGCGCTGGGTGCTCGTCCTTCTCGCCGCCCGAGTCCGCGCCCATGGTGAACGTGCCGCCTGGCACCGGCAGCATGTCGGGCGGGATCTTCGCGGCGGCGGCGGGAGCGTCGCTCGCGGCGTCCGCGGCTGCGGTCGCGTCGTTCACGCCGGCGTCGAGCCGCGTGCTCGCCACGGGCGCGGGCACGACCGCGGGCGCCGCGTGCACCGGAGCCGGCGGGGCCGCGCGGGCCGTCGGCTTCGAGGCGGGCTCGGCTGTGCCGTTGCAGCCGCAGAGCAGCGCCAGCGCGAGCAGGGCGTGGGTCCGTCGCATGCGGACGGCTTAGGCCAGATCACCGGGACCGGCCAAGCGGATCGGGGGATTCCGCGCCGGACCGGCATCCCCCTCCAGCCATGCCAGGCTGTGCCAGTGGCACAACCGGAACGCGGGCGCTGTCGCGGTCAGGGACTGCCCGCGGCTCCCGCTGCGCCGGCTGCGGCAGCGGCTCCGGCGGCACCGGGCGCGCCGGCTTGGCCGGATGCACCCGCAGCGGCGTCGGGAGCGCCGGCGTCGTAGACCGCGCCGTCGCTCCAGTACCCGCCGTCGTAGGCGCTTCCGTCCGCGCCCGCGCCGCCGCCCCAGCAGCCGTCGCCGTAGCCGCAACCGTCGCTGCCCCAGCCGGCGTCGGGCCCGGGCGAGCCGTCGCCATAGCCCGATCCGTCGTACATCGCGCCGTCGCCGGGATACGGGTTGCCGTCGCCATAGCCCGATCCGTCGTACATCGAGCCGTCGCCGGGATACGGGTTGCCGTCGCCGTAGCCGGAGCCGTCGCCGGAACCGGACCAGCCGCCCGATGCCCGCGGTGCCGCTGGTGCCCGCGGACCCGCGCCGTCCGCTCTCCACCTGTCCGCCGCACGCCAGGGGCAGGCCGACGATGGCCACGGCGACGAGAGTTCCGATCTGCAGCCAGCGTTCGAAGCGATTGGTCGTTGTCACGCGGGCGCTTGGAGCAAGAAGCTTGCCATCACGCGCGGCGACGACACGGGCGGCTGAACAGCGCGACCAGCACGACGCCGAACACCACGTACAGCGCGGCGAGGGCCACGAAGCGATCGTCGATCCAGTGCTCGCGCATCACCAGCAGCTGGCCGATGGCCGCGAGCCCGAGCAGCGCCGTCTCCAGCGAGCGCCGCGCCAGCGCCAGCGGCGCGACCAGCAGCCACAGCGAGTAGTAGTAGCAGGCCGGCTCCGTCAGCACGACGACCAGCACGAGCGACAGCCCGAGCGCGACCCACAACGTGCGGACGCGGGCGAGCGCGCGCACGAACAGCGCGCACAGCGCCAGCGCGAACAGCGCGAACAGCGGGCGCAGCGCGTGCCAGCGGCGGATGCGCGCTTCGGCCCAACGCTCCACCGGATCGACGGCGCGCCGGTCGAGCGTGAGCGCCATGCGCGCGTCCGGCGCGACGGAGAACAGCGTGCGCAGGCCCATGCGGTTGGTCGACGGGCGGCTCGCGTGCATCGCGATGTGCGTGGCGAAATCGGGAAACGACGCCGGGCCTACCACCACAGCGGCGAGCGGGACGAGCAACGCCACCGCGCACGCGCCGCCGAGGAGCAAGCGCCGGTGATCCGCGCGGAGCGTGCGGTGCCGGATCACGTGCGCCGCGACGACCACGAGCGGGCCGCCCCACAGCAGCACCGGAAACACGCGCAGCAGCGCCGACCACGCCAGCGCGAAGCCGGCCCAGAAGAAGCGCCGCTTGCGCATCAAGGCGGCCGACAGCACGGCGAGCAGGAGCCAGTCCTGGCGCAGGAAGCCGCCGCCCGTCCAGGTGAACGGCGAGGCCGCCTGGGTGCCCCAGAAGATCACGGCGAGCGCCGCCACGCGCCAGCCGAACGCCCACCCGAGCGCGGCGATCGCCGCCGCCATCAGCACCGGATCGACGTACGCCAACGCTTCGACGAAGCGATCGCTCGCCGGCGCGAGAGACGCGAGCGACGTGCCGGCGAGCGTCCACACCGGCGTCGGGTTGTAGCCGTGATCGGTCTGCATCGCGTCCCACCACGCGCCGCCGCCGGCGCGCTCGCGGAAGAACACGATGTCGTGCTTGAACGCCTGCCAGCGCGCCGGCGAGAAGTGTCGCGTGCACGCCTCCGGGTGCTCGAGCGCGGTCGCGGCGGGCACCAGCTTGTCCGTGGAGAGATCGCGCATGCGACGGCGCAGCACCGCCGCGCGGTTGCCCGTCTCCGCGTCGGCCACGGCGGTGCAGGCGTACAAGCGCTCGTAGCCGAGCTCGCGCTCGAAGCGCGCGCCGACGAAGTAGTGATACATCTCCCAGCGGTGGTAGAAGACCGTGCCGGGCAGCGAGAAGAAGTGGAAGTACGTGACGACCGCCGCCAGCGCGAGCACGCCGCCCATGATTTTCGCCCGCCGCCGAGAGCTGCGCCGCGCGCGCGACTCGAGAAAGAGCAGCACCACGCCGGCGACCGCGACGAGCGCCGAGACGCGGCCGATCAGCTGCTCGCTCGGCGGGGTCATGGCTCCCGGATTATTGCCGGTCCGGCGCGGCCGGCGGCCAGGGCTCGCCCGCGCGCAGCGGCGTAGGGAACAGCGCGGGGCTGGCGTGGCCCGCGTCGTCCACGGCGCGCACACCGAACAGCCAGTGATCTTTCGACAGCGGCACGCTCACGCTCCCGCTGCGTCCCGCGGGGAACGTCCGCGTCCACGTCGGCGCGTCGGTGGGTCGCGCGACGACCTGGTAGCTCGCCGACGCATCCGGACCCGGAACGAACAACAGCGTGGTGTCCTCGGCGAGATCGCGCACGTCGAGGCGCACCGCGCTCGGCGGCAGCGGCGCGCGCGCGAGCGACGCCAGCGCGGCGACGTCCACGCGCGCCACGTCCCGCATGTACGCCGCGTCGACGAACTGCGGCAGATCGCCGGCGTCGCCGCGCACGTCCTGGTGCTGGTGCCGGAAATTCTCGTCCACCTCGGTGAAGCGCACCGCCGGCGCGCCCGCGGCGTGGAACGGCAGCTGATCGCCGCCCCGCAGGTAGCGATCCGCACGGAACACGAGCAGCGGCGAAAATCCGCTCACGTACGTGCGTGCGGCCTCGTCGATGGCGCGGGCGAGCTCGCGGTCCGGGCCGTCGCTCTCGCCGCCGACGGCGAGCAGCGCGTCGCGCTGCTTGTCGTCCGCCGGCAGGCCCGCGCTGAACACGCGCACGTGCTGCTTGTCGCTCCGGCCGCTCGCCGCGACGCTCTCGCCCACGATGTCGTTGGTGATCATGCCCAGGACGCGCACGCCGTCGGCGCGCAGCTTGTCGGCGAGGGCCGTGGAGCCGTACAAGCCTTGTTCCTCGCCGCTCACCGCGGCGAACACCAGCGTGGCCTCGAAGCGATACGGCGCCAGCGCGCGGCACGCCTCGAGCACGACCGCCACGCCGCTGGCGTCGTCGTTCGCGCCCGGCGCATCGCGGGTCGCGTCCATCACGTCGCTCGCGCGCGAGTCGTAGTGCCCGCTCACTACGAGCGTGCGCGCCGCCGGGCCCGTCGCCGTGCCGGGCAGGATCGCCAGCACGTTCTGCATCGGCCACGGCTTGGGGATGCGCTTGCCCGCGGGCGCGGTGAAGTCCTCTGCCTCGACGCGCAGGCGGCCGTGGGACGCAGGCACGATCTCCGCGAAGCGACGCCGGAGCCAACGCCGCGCCGCGCCGATGCCGCGCTGGTCGCTCTTCACATCCGACAGCGAGTGACGCGTGCCGAACGCGATCAGCGACCCGACGTCGGCGCGCAAGCGCGCAGCGTCGACCGACGCGACCATGGCGACGATCTCCGGATCGCCCGCGGGGTTCCGCGCCGGCCCGGCATCCTCTTCCCCCTGCTTCAGCGAGGAGACCTGGAGCGACACGACGGACGCGGTCGCGGAGGGTTGGCGGGGATTCTCCGGCGGGAGCGGCGCCGGACCGCACGCGGAGAACGCCAACAGCAACCCGGGCAGTGCGCGCATGTCAGCCATCGCCGAGCAGAACGTGGCGCGCGCGTGCGAGCCAGTCGTGGATCGCTTTCGCATCGGCGGGCACGCTGGAGAGGTCCGCGCCCTCGATGATCGAGAGCATCTGATCGAGCGTCGACATGCCGAGACGCTCGGACAGCTCGCGTTCGGGATCGCGAATGCTCTGCGTGTGGGCAAAGCCCGCGATCGCGAGAACCCAGGCTTCGAGCTTCTCGATGGACATGCCACCCACGATCTTCGAGAAGCGGTCTTGCGCTTGCTTGATACCGTCCTGGACGTCGCACTCCCTCTCGGCGTCGCCGTCACGGTCGCGCGTGAACACGAGCACGTCGCATCCCCACCGCTCCGCTTCGAGGACCACACCCCGGATGGTCCGCGTCTCGGGCGCGCGGTGGTCGCCCGCCCGGAACTTGCGGATCGCTTTCCACTGCACGGCGCCTGCGATCTCCCAGTTGGTGGCTGGCGCAATCCGTTTCAGCAAGGCCTCGAGCACACCCGGCACGGGTGGCTTGTCGCGGTACTGCGGCGGCTCGATCCAGTCGCCGAGCTCGTGACGCCCCTCACCCGCCAGCAGCAGCTTCATCGCGCGGCGATCCAAGCAGGGGCGCTTCCACGGTTCCGTCGGCGAAGCTCAGCCACAGCTCGCCGAGCGCGTACACGCTGCTGCGCTTCTCGAAGTCCGGCGTGTCGCGGATGGGCGTCACTACCGTGCCTGTATCCAGGTCCGGCCGTGTGACAACGGTGACCTCCTCCGGCTCGAGACAGTTGACGACCAGCGGACTGTGCGTGGCCATGATGACCTGCGTGCCGGACGACTCGGAGAAGGCGCGAACGACCTGCATCACGTCCGCGATACGCGACGGGTGAAGGCCATTCTCCGGCTCCTCGAGCAGCAGAACGGAGACGGGCTTCAAGATACGGCAACGCGGCGAACGCGAGGTAGTAGAGGAGGCCTTCGCTGATCTCGGCGGCGTTGACGAGGGTTCCATCTGTGAGCTCGACTTGAAGGGTGAGCTCGTTCTCGCGTGACGGCGGGAACTCCGATGCGCTTGATGGTCGGAAACAGGGCGTGGACGCCCTTGCGGATGGCGTCGAACGAGTCGTCGCCACGACCCTGGATCGCCTGGAGGACGCCGGGAAGACCGGTGCCGCGATCGTCGTGGAAGTCGATCCCCTCCGTGCCCGGAATAAGCGAGCTTGGCTTCCGCAGCGCATCCGGGTCGGGTCGGAACAGGCGTGCGCCGCTGAGCTCGGCCAGGATTGCGCCGCCCGGGCCGTCGGCCTGGTTGTGCAATCCGGAGAGCCAGTCGACCGAGCGGTCCGCGTGCGACGCCGCCTCGGTGTCGTCGCGACCCCATCTCTCGTAGAACGGCCCGCCATCACGCCCGTCGATGCGATACCAACCCGCCGCCGTCACGGCCCTGATGCCTCCGCCCTCGGCCAAGCGCGGTTCGAACGGCGCCCACGCTGCGTTGACTCGCACGAACGTCCCACTCGCAAACTCCACCACCTCCCGCACGGCGTGCAGCAGCGTGCTCTTCCCGCTGTCGTTCGGTCCGATGAAGGCGTGGATCGGCGTGAGCTCGAGCTTCACGTCCTTCAAGCAGCCGTAGTCCTTGGCTTCGAGCTTGGTAATCATCGCCCGCCCCGGAGCCTACCACGCCGCGCCCGGAGCCCGCCGCCGGCCGCGCCGGACCGGCATCTCCCGCCAGCCGCGCCAGGCTGTGCAAGTGGCACAACGCGGATGCGGGCGCTATTCCTGGCAAGAAGCCGCCGCCCGTCAGAACGGATCGCTCTGCGCACCGCGTTCGACGGCTCGCCAAAGCTCCAGGAACTTGTCGCGCACCCAAGGATCGAGCGCGTCGGCGGTTGCGACAGGCAAGCGCGCCGAGCGGATCAGCTCCTGAACGTCGGCGAGATCTTTCAGGCAATGCGGCGCGACCATGCCGGACGCGAGCTTGAGCTCGATCCATCGCTCGACAGGCAACAGCGCGAAAGGCGCGCCGCGGATTGCGGTGGTCGCGGGATCGGGAAAGGCGATGGGCTTCGGCTTGTCGTCGCCAGGAAACCGCCCGGTGCGCAGTACATCCACGTTCACTTCGTACTCCGTGTCCACGAGTTTTCCCGTGCCGGGCACGCGCTCCGCGTAGCCGCGCCCCAGCCAGCGTTGCTTGAACGATTGTAGATCCGCTTCACGCATCACGAGATCCACATCGACGGTCACCCGCTTGTGGCCGTACTCGTTGAGCGCGAGCGCGCCGATGACCGCGTAGGGCAGGTTCTCGCTCTCGAGAATCGTCACCAGCTTGCGTACGGCGCTCTGGACCGGCGCTTCTCCCACGAAAAACCTCCAGCAGTATTCGACGCTCTCGCCGAGCCGCTTCGCGTCGGCGCCACCGCGGAAACCGGCACCCCACGTCTCTTGCGTCGCCACCGCGCTAACGTAGCACCCGGCACTGGTCCTGTCGTGAGCTCGCGTCAGCGCGACGTCCGCGATCCCGGGCCGAACACGCCTCCCACAATTCAAGAGCCCTGCGCTACCCTCGCGCCATGCTGCGTCGTGCCCTCGCGTTCCTGCCCGTCGTCCTGACCCTGGCCGCCTGCGGTACGGACGAAGCGGCGTCCGCGCCGGTCGCGCCGGGGCTCGATCCGAAGATCGAAGCGAAGGTCTCGAGCCTGCTCGGCAAGATGACGCTCGAGGAGAAGATCGATCAGATGCACGGGACGAGCATCATTCCCGTGGCGGGGATGTACGAGACGCCCATCAACGATCGGCTCGGGATCCCGTCGTTCAAGATGATCGACGGGCCGCGCGGCGTGCGCGTGGGCAAGGCCACGACGTTCCCCGTGGGCATGGCGCGCGGCGCGACGTGGGATCCGGATCTGGAGAAGAAGATCGGCGAGGCCATGGGGCAGGAGCTCGCCGCCAAGGGCGGGAACGTGTTGCTCGCGCCGACCATCAACATCCTGCGCCATCCCGCGTGGGGCCGCGCGCAGGAGACGTACGGCGAGGACACGTTCCACGTGGGCACGATGGGCGCGGCGTTCATCGAGGGCGCGCAAGCGCACGTCATCGCCGACGCCAAGCACTTCGCCGCCAACAGCATCGAGGACACGCGCTTCGACGTCGACGTCACGCTCGACGAGCGCACGCTGCGCGAGATCTACCTGCGCCAGTTCAAGCAGGCGATCGACGCGGGCGTGGGCTCGGTGATGGACGCCTACAACCTGGTCGACGGCCAATACTGCACGGAGAACGCGCACCTCAACAACGAGATCCTGAGAGACGACTGGGGCTACAAGTACTTCGTCGTCTCGGACTGGACGCTCGCCACGCGCAGCGTCGCCGGCGCCGCGATGGGCGGCCTCGACGTGGAGATGCCGGACGGCTCGCACCTCGGCGATCCGCTGCTGCAGGCCGTGCAGAACGGCGAGGTGTCGACCGACGTCATCGACGCGGCCGTGCGGCGCATCCTGCGCACGAAATTCACGTTCAAGCTCGACCAGCCCGAGCAGGTGTCCGCCGACGTGGTCGAGAGCAAGGACCACACCGACCTCACGCTCACCGCCGAGCGCGAAGCGATCGTGCTGCTCAAGAACGACACCGCGACGCTGCCGCTCGCCAAGGACGGCAAGAGCATCGCGGTCGTGGGCGAGCTGGCCGACACGCCGAACCTGGGGGACAAGGGCAGCAGCAACGCCGTGCCGTCGTGGAGCATCACGCCACTCGCCGGCCTGCAGGACCGCGCCGGCACGACCAGCGTGCAGTACGTCCCGGGCCCGACGCTCGCCGCCGCGGATCAGGCGACGATCTCCGGCGCCGACGCCGCCGTGGTCGTGGTGGGCCTGACGTACGTGGACGAAGGCGAGAACATCGGCGGCCTGAACGGCGGCGGCGGAGATCGTCACGATCTGTCGCTGAAGCTCTCGCAAGAGCAGGAAGACATGATCCACGCCGTCGCCGCGCAGAACCCGCACACGGTGGTGGTCGTCGAAGGCGGCAGCGCGATCGTGATGCGCCCGTGGCTCGACGAGGTGCCAGCGGTGCTCATGGCCTGGTACCCGGGACAGGAAGGCGGCCACGCCATCGCCGACGTGCTGTTCGGCGACACCAACCCGTCCGGCAAGTTGCCGCTCACGATCCCGACCGACGTGAGCGAGCTGCCGCCCTTCGACAACACGTCGAAGGCCGTCACCTACGACTTTCTCCACGGCTATCGCTACGTGGACGACAAGGGCACCGACCCCGAGTTTCCGTTCGGCTTCGGGCTCTCGTACACGACCTTCAGCTACGCGAACCTGCGCCTGGACAGCACGACGGTCGCGAGCGACGGCACCGTCACCGCCAGCGTGGACGTGACCAACGCCGGCAGCGTGGCCGGCGACGAGGTCGCGGAGCTCTACGTGGGCTACACCGGCTCCAGCGTGCCGCGCGCCAAGCACGACCTGAAGGCGTTCGAGCGCGTGCACCTGGACGCCGGCGAGACCAGGACCGTCGATCTGCCGATCAAGGCCGGCGATCTCGCCTACTGGGACGACGCGACCAGCGCGTGGATCGTCGAGCCCATCGCGTACAGCGTGGACGTCGGCGGCTCGGAGCGGGATCTCCCGCTCTCCGCTTCGTTCAGCGTCGAGTGACCAGGCGCCCTGCGCGCCGCTGCCGCCACGGCCGATACCGCGCCGGACCGACCCAGCGGCCCGGAGGCGTACCTCCGCAGCGTGTATGAGGATCGCGCCCCTTGAGCTAGCATCGCGACATGGCCTCCGCTTCCAGGTGCCCGCGCTGCGGCGGCGACGTGGAGATCTTCTTCCTGCGGCCGGGCGACAAGGCGTCGCGCTGCAAGTTCTGCGGCCACGTGGAGGACCTTCCCGACGGCGAGACGCGCACCGAGGTGGACGAAGAAGAGGTACGCCCCGACGGCACCCACATCGTGCGGCACGTGGTCACGTCACACGCCAGCGCCGCGTCGCCGCAGGTGGAAATCCCGATGTTGCAAGGTTTCCGCCAGCAGTTCGAGCAGGTGGCGAGGGACAACCCGGACGAGGCCGACAAGATCATGCGGGCGCTCCACCAACTGGAGCAAAGCCCGCCCCCCTTGTTCGCCATGGGCGGCATGGTTGGCATGTCGGTGGTCCAGAGTACGACGAGCGTCTCGGTGCAGGGGCGACCGAAGGCCGCGACGGTACGCGTGGCGTGGAGCGATGGTAACGAGTACCCGGGCACGCTGCAGGAAGAGCGCGACGGCCAGTGTCTGATCCGATTCGGTGACGGTATCGAGCGCTGGGTGCCGGCGAGCGCCGTGCGGCGCTGATCGGATACCGCGCCTCGGCAGCATCCTGCGACCTTCCGGCCCACGTGGCCGCCGTCGTAGACGCGCTCCCTGACGCTAGATCTTCAAGCCCTCTCAGGGGTGTCGGCAGGCTGATTCTCCGACGGAATGCTCCGAGGCGCATGGCTTCGTCAACATCCGGCGCCATTCGGTCGCTTCGGAGGAGATCTTCTTATCTGCCTGTCCAGTCAAGATGTGTCCATCTATCGCGTGACAGGCGCGGCGCGAGGGGGCGCGACCGCGCGGCGCGACCGCGGGCAACGCGCTGGTACCGCTGCGGCCGGATGAGGGCGCCCATGTAGGCGTCCTTGTTGGCGCGCGGTGGCCGATTCTGCGTCGTCGTGGAATAGGCCGGCGCGGCTGCCCGCGCGGGCGGCAGGCGTCAGCCGAGGAGGTGCGCGGCGTGCTGCAGAAGGTTGGAACCGATTGCGTTGAGCAAAATGACGCAGGTGACCTTGGCGGCACCGCGCACGAGCACCTGCGTGATGCCGTGATGCGTCTTCTGGTGAGCGTTCGCAAGCTCGACCAGTCCGGCCCGAGCTCGGTAGAGCTGCTTGGCTTCGTCTGTTTCCATGCGTCCGCGCCAGGCAACGACTTCAGGATCGGCTCCCGCGGCATCGAGCTTCTCGATGGCCTTTGCCGCCTCGGCGGGCGGGACGATGACATCGACGCCCATACGCCTGGTCGCCGCGATGTCATCGGCCTTGGCGTGTCCACCGTCGGCCAGAAGCACGGCCGGTCGTCGAAGC
>CAVZIE010000037.1:0-585731 GCA_963775185.1 uncultured delta proteobacterium
GAAGACCCAAGGAGAAGTTTCGGCTCGGCGAGTTGCACCACTACAGGGGCAGGAGCGTCGATGACGTGATTCGTGAGTCGGTTCAAACCCATCTTCAACGCTCGAACTACAACAGCGTTACGGAGCTGGCCGCTGCTTTGCAGCGCATCGGAATGGACCCGATGGCTCTCGACCCCGACCAGGACCAGATCGAGTCGCTGATGAAGCGGCGGCACCTTATCGTGCATCGCGCGGACAAGAACCCGCTTCCACAGCGCGGCCGCGGTATCCCGCTCACAGTTCACTTGCCAAGGGGCACAGTCGAAGCCTGGATCGGGGTCGTCGAAGGCGTGGGCGCCAGGGTCGTAGCCGCGCTACCATAGGAGTGCACATGAGCGAGCTGATCACAAAGATCACTGGGGCCTTGCGGGGCCTCGATCTGGAAAACCCGACGATCGACGTCCGAGACGTGGATTCAATCGATCATCGCGACGGTGGTCTCCGGCTCGTTCGACGGCGTGGACGAGGCGGAGCGACAGCGCATGGTCTGGCGGGTACTGCGAGAGAACTTGAGCGACGCGGAGCGCGTGGCCGTTGAGTTCGTGTTCACCATCGCTCCAAGCGAGCAGGACGCAGTCGAGGCCATCTAGCTTCACACGTTTCCCGCGCGTGTGCTGGGCGACGCGCAGTGTCGGCAATGGCACCGCGGCGAACCGGGCCGTGGCGCGGAGCGGCGGCGACGCGGGTGCGCGGCGCTACTTCCGCGTCCCGCCACGCCTCACCTTGCGGGCGTGCGGCCGCAAATCACGACGTGCGCGCTGGCGACGTTTGCCGGTGCGGCGCGGAACCACCCGTAGCGGCGCGCGTTCAGGCGTCCTCGACGGCGAGTGACGCAATGACGCGCTTTCCAGGGCGAGCGGCGCATCCACGGGTTTGAGCGAGTCACGGAGACCTTCCGAGAAACCGGTCTTCGCTCAACATTGGTCCCTCCGCCCTGGCCCGGCGCGTTGTCAGAATCCGGCAGCCGCGCTCATCCGCCACTCCGTGCACAGCGAAATGTTGCCGCGCCCTCGACAAGTCCGCGCCAGGCGGCGCTGACGCCCGCGTGGTCCACGTCCCGATCGGACCAACCGCGCGTAACCGACCATTCGCCGCAGCACATGAACGGGTACGGCCGAGGAACTGGCGTATACGTTTCCGAGTAGATGTCAGTGCGTGGTTCGACTGCTTCGCGGCGCCCAGCCAGGTCGTAGACGCCTTCAGGGCTGGGAGGGAATTGGCCGATGCTGTCGGCTTGGGGAGGGTCGCACGCGCCCGGCAGATACGCTCTTGTGCAGTCGGGCTCGTCCTCGCCCCATGGGAAGGTGCGCGTGCCCGCGGCGCTGGCCGCATACTCCCACTCCGCTTCGTTGACGAGTCGCTTCCCCTGCGCCTCGCACACGGCCTCGGCTTTCTGGATTTCGCTCCGATCGGTGCCTTCGATCCTTGCCGGCCGTGCACAGGTGTCATCGCAGGCGTGCGGAAGGACCTTCTGGAGCTTCACCACCGGCGCAGAGCCCGAACCGCCCGGCGGGAATTTGAACTCGCCCTGGATCACGGGCGTCGCGTCCAGATAGAAGTCCGACACAAACACCTGGTGTGCGTCATCGCGGAGTCGGCACTTCGCGTCGAGATTGTTCAGCCCTTCGTCATAGCTGCTCGCAGGACAATACCCGCGCCCCATCATGAATGTCCCCGCAGGAAAATAGATCTCGTTGACTTTGCATACATCGCCGTGCCGGCTCCATCCGCGAAGACAGCTATCTTGAAGGTTCCCATCCCCCGTTGCGACCACACCGCCGCAGGCGGCCGCCAGAGAACCCAGTATCAACACCGGGAAACGCACTCGCGTTACCGCAGTCATGATTGCATGATAGGCGCCGACTGTCGGCGCGCAAGCAACACCAATCCTACGAGGAAACCAATCCAAGCGCCGCCGTTTTCGCCAGGCGCGCGTGGCACGGCGCACTGGACGGTGCAGCCCCCGCCACTTGTGCTCCCGACAAGGAGAAAGGGTGCAGCAGAACCCGAGACGTCCGCGTCGAGCCACGCCGAACGCTGATTATTCGGTCCAGCTTGACGGAGCTACGGTTCCCGTCCGGGGAGGGCAACGTGACCGCGCGACGTTGTGGCGCACGCGGGCGACGAAACCCGCGGCAGGAGACAGCGCTCAGGGCGCGGCCGGGACTTCTTGCGCGGCGGCGTAGACCGCAGCCGGATCGATCGTACAGCCGATCGCCGCGATCGTGGCCAGTGCCGGCGGCACGACCTCGACGCTCGACCACCCGCCATCCGCGCGTGTCCACAGCTCGATGCGCGCCTCCCGGTGCGACACGATCACGACAGCCTGCAAGGACGGAATCTGCTTGTAGTGCTCGAGCTTCTGCGCCCGGTCGGGCGTGCCGCCCACCATCGCGACGATCTCTCCGTCGAGGAACTCGTGCTTGACCGGACTGTCCGCTTCCAGGTCCACGTAGTCCTTGAACGTGTAGCGATGCAGCGGGCATCCCCTCAATCCGCGGACGGCTTGTAGCTCGTGGCGACCTTGTCCGTGGTCGAGAAGCTCCCGTCCTTCAACGAGTGGGCGAGCTTCCATTGGTCGCTGTGGATGCTCGAGTGCGTGGGGTAGCCGGTGTCCATGCCCTGGTAGGTATCGAGGAGATCGAGGATCAGGTCGGGCCGGCCGTCGCCGTCCGCGTCTTCGACGCCTACCGCCGGAAGCTTGGCGCACGGCGGGTAGAGGTCGACCTTCCCCTTCTTGAACGTCCAGACCGTCAGGTGTCGCTGGCCCGACGTCGCGTGCTCGCTGTCGAGCGTCGGCAGGAGCAGCTCCGCTTCCCCGTCGCCGTCGAAGTCGAAGAACAAATCGCCGGCGTCGCTGCCCGGCGCCCCCGGGATGCCCGTCGTGCTCCACTCGCTCGCCGAGAAGGCTTGCTTCCGGTCCGAGCGCGACCTTGCCGTTCGTGTCGATGTGGGCGAGGCGCCAGGTTCCGCTGGCGGCCTGTGCGTCGATGCCGACGCCGCGATCGACAAGCGCCGCCCAGGTCGCCTTGGGCCCGGGCATCACCGGCGCGCAGAAGTCCAGAGTCTCCGCGTCGAAGCCGCCGGCTCCCACGTCGCCGACGCTACGATTGCCGACGACCGAGCGATTCAGCGCGGAGGCTTGCTCGCAGAAGTCCTTGCCGGGCGAGAACACCGGCGGCGCGGGCGGAACGGCGCCGCCGCTCGCGCACTTCACGACCGCCGCGCACGCCGGTTGACTGGCGCACTCGAGCTTGAACCGGGAAGGCGCCCGCTGGCACGCGAGCCCGCGCGCAGGGTCGGCCTGGTCGCTCTCGCGGCGCGCGCAGATCGACAGGCGCGCACAGCGCGCGGTGGCGTCACCGAGCGCGGGCGGTCCGAGGAGTCCGGGCAACAGGATCGAACCGGTGGCGTCGCCCACGGCGTCGATCGCGCCGCATCCGGTCTTCGGGTGCGATGCGGGTACGACCGCGCGGATCATCGCTGCCAGGCGCGTGCACGTTCGCGCGCGCCTGCACTCGGCGACAAGCGCGATGTTCTTGTCGCCTGCGTAGCGGTGCTCCTCGACGGCGATGGCGTTGTCCGGCGCCTTCGCCAGTGCCTTGTGCAGGACCAGCGCGAAGTCGCCAACGTGGGCGCTGAGCGCTTGTACAACCCACGGCCAGTTCCAGCCCTCGATGGCCTCCTTGGCCGTGGCGGGCGCGACCGCGAGCAGTACCTTGGGTGTCGCACAGTTCTTGTCGATCGCGGCGAGGCCGCTTTCTGGATAGGCGTTCCGCGGCGCTGCCTTCGGCGCCTGCTGGCGCTCGGCGCTGGAGCCGACGCGGAAGTGGACGCCGGCACGCGGGCGCTCGGCACGACCTCCGGGCGCGGCTGCGCCGAGGCGTCGGGCTTCTTCTTGCAGCCCGACGCAAGCAGCGGCACCGTGACCACGAGAACCTGTAGCGTCGGGCTTCGCACCTCGGCACCATAACAAGCCGAGGCGGGATTGCACCTGGGCAGCGCAACGGCTCGGAGCCCGGAGTTCGAGGGCGACGAAACCCGCGTTGAACCAGCGCACCGTGCCCGGTGCGCGGCTCGTCCGCACGCGCGTCCCCGGCGCGTGCGCCCCCCGGCTTCCCGGATCGACCACGAGCTCGCTCAGCGCGGCGCGCTTCAGGCGTCCTCGACGGCGAGCGACGCCATGACGCGCTTGAAGTCGGCGAACGCCGCCTCGTCCAGGAACTGCCAGGAGCAGTGCCACACTTCCTTGAACCAGCGCTGCCCGTCATCCGCCATCGCACTCCGCCTGATCGGCGTCGAGCGCCATCCAGTCGAGGCGGTCGACCTGTCGATTGGGGATCGACACCAGCGGCGGCCGGCCCTCTTGTGGCTGGATGCCGAAGCGGAACACGCGCGCCGGATGACGCACCTTGCCGGCGCTCGGCAGGCCGCGCGTGACGATGAGGGTCTGCGGGTTGTCGTAGAACATTTGCTGGCGCCCCGTGGGATACCGCGCCGGACCGACATCAGCCAGAAAGACGGGCGGCGGGTCCGTGAGTCGCGAGCAGTACGATCACGTCGCCGTTCACTACGCCGAGGCCTGCTTGACGGTCCGGCGCGGAACCCCGGTGGGCGCGCCCGTGCCGCACGCGTGGCACGTGCATCGACCGCGGACGCGGGAGCGCGCCTCGGATAAGCTTGGACGATGACCTTCCAGCAGATCATCGAAGGCTACGTCGACGCGCATTGCTCGGGAAACGTCTCGGGTCTTGCGGAGATCATCGCGCCCGGGTTCCGCTACCGCGACAGTCCGCCGGTGGGCGTCGCCGGCGTCGCGGCCCAGGTGCGCGCCTTGCATGCGGCCTTCAGCGACATCGCGTGCTCGATCGATCACGTCATCGCCGAAGGCGAGTGGGTGGCGTTCAGGTTCGCGCTGACCGGAACGCACAGCGGGGTGTTCGCGGGACGCGCGGCGACGGGTCGGCGGATCACGTGGCACGGCGCCGACTTCGCGAGAGTCGTCGACGACCACCTCGTCGAGCTCTGGTCGGTGCAAGAGTCACTGCCGCTCATGGAGGCCCTCGGCGCCGTGGTGCGGGCGACCGTGGACGGCTGACGCCGCAATCCCCGGTGTGCCACGCCGTGAGCGACATGTACTCAGCGGCTTCACCGGCGCTGGGTCATGGCCGTTGTCGAAGGCGCACCCCGGTGCCGCTCAGGGCCTCGGCAGCGAGAGGACGGCAGAGGCCAGCAAGGCATGGCGCACAACGGCGTCGTGGACGTGCGCCTCGATGAAGATGGCCTGCGCGTCGAGGGCGACGGCGTCGACCTGCACCTGCCGTGGCAGGACGTGGAGCGCCTTCACTTCGTAAAGCAGGCCAGCGGAAACGTCGGCTCGCAGCTCGTGATGGGCGCGCTCGCCGTGCGCGTCGACGGCGTCTGGACGGAATATCGTCTGCCGCGGCTCGGCCCGCCGACGCTGTCGTCGATCCACGACTGGGAGGACTGGGTCCTCGGCGTACACTCGGCACAACAAGGCTGAAGAGGTGCCAGTCCGGCGCGGAACCGCGCTTGGCGGCGGCCTTGATCGCGAGCTGGGTGCCGCGGCCTCGCAAGCCGTGCCGCATCACCCCTACGGGTTCAACGTCGACGGATTCGGCCTGCTGAGCGGCGTGTTCGCGGTCGGCGATGGGCGCCGGGGATCCGTGAAGCGAGTGGGCAGCGCGATCGGAGAGGGCGCGCAGGTCGTCGCCGTGCTCTTCGGGATTTGTCCCCGCCGACGCGTGCTTGCCCGACGAGCCCAACAGCGGAGCTGCGCGCGGCCGGCGCAAGAGCCCGATGCTCGCGAGCGCCGCCAGCAAAGCCGGTCCCTCGCACGTGTACGGCGAGCAATCCGTCGCATTGCCGTGGGGTCGATCAGCTGCGTGCCGTCGGCGCTGCACGCGGAAGCGTCCTTTGGCAGGCAGTTGTGGCGTCTACGTCGTCGCAGCGGAACACCGGCGAGCAGTCCGCGTTGGTCGTGCATCCGCCGCTCGCGCACACGTTGCCGTTGCAGACGTACGGCGAGCAGTCGTGCGTCGCCGGGTCGGGATCCTTGCACGCGCCGTTGCCGTAGCAGACGGGGCGGGGTTGCCGGTCCGGCGCGGAATCTCTACAAAGCGAGTTGCTGCAGTTGCATTGGGTGTGCTTGCAGGACGTCCCGATCTGCACATCCGCGCTCTCGCCCTGCGAAGTTGTCACGGACACGACGCACCTCTTGCCCGTGGTCGTCCACGTGTCGAACATGCCCTGGCCCGGCGCCGCCCGAAATTGAACAGCGTCGGTCGCGCCCGCGGCGCGCACCGCCATCGCCCAGCGCGGCGCCCCGCGCGTACCCAAAAGATCTGCAACGCGCCCGCGCGGCTCATGAAGGAAGAGGGCTACGGCGCCGACCCGACGAGTTCGTGGGCACGCGCTTCTACGTGCTGAACCAATCACGGCCTGGAGAATTCGACCCGCGAGCGCCTCGAGCGCATCCGCGCCGCCGGCAAGCCGAAGCCGTAGCCTAGCGCACGTAGATGAAGATGTTGTCGATGCCCCAGGACTCGTCGTTGGCTGCCTGGTCGAGGGTGGAACTGGCCGCGACGACCACCGAGTCGCTGGTGCCGGCGATGGTACCGGACACGTGGGTGTCGACCTCCTGAGCCCAGCCGCCGCCGCACATGTCGACGCCGTCGCAGATGCCGCCGGTGTTCTGGCAGCCCGCGCTGCAGAAACAGAACGTCTGGATCGATAGCGGCGTCCCCCCCAATTTCACCGTCGCCGCCGCCACCGTCCCAACTGTCGATCTTGATGTAGTCCATCTCCAACCGGACCTGTGTGTGAGGCACGCCGGACAGGCCGTACGTCTTGGCGTTCTCGGCACCGGCAATGACGTTGTAGCCACCGAGGATCTCGCCCCAGCTGCCGCAGCTGGTCACCGTGTTCGTGTAGGACCAGCCCGACGTCGACCCGTTGAAGTCCTCGGAGGCGACCAGGTGCCAGCCTCCGCCATGCGACATGTCGCAGGTCACGTCGACCGGCGATCCGTTCCGTTGGGGTTGATCGGGTAGGTGCCGCTGGCCACGAAGCGGGCGTCGTACCAGCCCTGACACGAACTCGCGTACCAGATCTTGTCGCCGACGTCGCACATGAAGCGGGTCAGGCGCGTCCGGGAGACGGGGTGTCATCGTAGTCCGTGATCACACCGGTATCGCTCCACACATAGTCCATGGACGTGCTTTGAATTGCTGCTCCCGTCGGGCTCGACAAAGGCGGTGCTACCGTGAATCCAGAACGGTCCGCCGTCGCTGGCAGCCCATCCACACCCGGCGCTGTACGCCTCCAGCGGGAGGTTGCTGCAGGTGGCGCCGTCCGTTGTCGGGTAGATGCCCAAGAATCCGCAGATAGTCCTTGCTCCCGATCCGGTCCAAGCGCCGTTGCCGTGGCGACCGCGAACGCCGATGCAAGGTGAGCAGGATTGCGCGGGATGAAGAGTTGCATCCCGAGTGCCCCGCAGGCGGCCTCCGCCTCGGCGGCGCTCATCGCGGTCGCGGTGCTCGCTTTGTAGAACGTGTAGCCCCCTCCGTCGGTCGTCATGTCGCACCACACGGTGAAGGGGTCGATCCCGGCGCCAGGTCCATCGGGATCAATCACGTAGGTGCCGTCGGTAGTGGAGCCGGCGGCTAGCCAACGGAGGCAGCTGGGCTGGGCATAGGTGGTGCACAGCGCTCCGGACCAACCGGCATCGCAGGTGCCACAGGCAAGGGCAGCACCGTCGCTTTGATTGCAGCTCACGCCGCCGGCGCAGTGAACCAGACTGCAGACCGACTGGCACGAGCTGCCCCAGTAACCCGCGTTGCAGCTCGTACACGCGATCGCGTCGCCCGTTGTCTGGTCGCACGTGACGCCACCCGTGCACTCGCCCGCGTCGCAACTCGACGCGCACGTCGGTCCCCAGTTGCGGATGCGATTGTTCCGGGTACACGGTACTCGGTGACGGCGACAGCGGGCCACTTGGTCCTCCGGTCGGCCCGTCGGGGGTGGGCTCGACACCGGTCGGTGTAGTGGCCGTGCCAATCAAATTGAAGAACGCCCTGTGGACGGCAGTCGGCGCGGAGAACGAGCCAGCTGTTCGCTTCGTCGATGTCGCCGCGTCCGGCGAGTGGGCGTGGGCAGTCGCCGAAACGGGGGGGCTGTACGTGCTGAAGCCCGGAGAGTCGGCCTTCGTCCACCATGCGAGCGTCCCGAAATCGTTCATCCGGGTCGCGTCGGCCAGCGACGGAAATGCGGTCGCGTTGACGAGCGACAGTCGCCTCTGGATCACCGCCGACCACGGCGAGACTTGGACGATTCCCGAGGTTGGAGGTACCGCGGAGCTTGTCGATGTGGCCGCGGGCAGCATCGACGTGCACGCGGGCGGCTATCCAGGTGGCGAAATCTTCACTGTCGATGCCAATGGGCGCGCCTATTCCCTCCACATCCAGATCCACAAGCCCGACCCGCTCCTGCCTGTGACGTACGAGGCCTGGTACTCGCTGGACCAACTCCCGATCAACGCCAAGCTCGCACGGATCACGGCGCGCCTCGGCGAACAGTACGCGCTGGACCGTAGTGGGCTGCTGATCCAGATCCACGCCAACGGATCGTTGCCGATCTTCGCGGCACCAGCAGCCACTGACGTCGGTGTTGCCCCAGACGGTATCGTGTGGCTCGTCGATACCGCAGGACTTGGCTGGCGCTGGAATCCGTCGACGGATGCCTGGTTCGACGCGCAAGGCGACGCTACCGCGATCGCCGCGGCGCCGAACGACAGCATGTGGATCGTGGGTGCGGACGGAAAGCTCTACAACCGGGGGGGCAGGAGCTTCGGCTTCTGGAACGTGGGGTTGCGCGCGCGTCCGGAGAGTTCGAAGGGCCAAGACTGGTGCGCATTCGTCGACCAATTGGGTGCGGACAGTGCCGCTGGAGTCCAGAGTCTCGTAGACTTCTACACCAAGAGTCCACCCGCGCTGTCACCCACGCTCGAGAACCTGGTGCAGGGTGGGCCGCTGCCCGCGTTGTGGCAGGAGTACGCTCAACGCGTCCAGGAGGGCGGCGCGACGACGATCCTGCTCGGACAGAACTGGCCCGACACAAGCACCGGTTTGCCGGAAGGGACGATCGGCCCGCTCTTGGCCCTGTCGATCTGCGCGGTGCTGGGGTTGGACGTGTATCTGATCATTCCCGTGATCATGACGCAGCGGAAGGTCGTTCCGAAGGCGTACATGTACTTGCCTTTCAACTCCGATGCCACGAAGCAGGGGTTCAAGACGTTCCTCGGTGCTTTCGTCGAAGACGTGAACACGCTGTTTGCCACGCTGGGTATTGGCAAGACCTTCGAGGACGTGATCAAGTACGTGACCATCGGCGGCGAAGTGGACTTTTTCCTGACAGACACGCCGCAGCCGATCGTGCCAGGATACCCCGTGCCCGCACTGCCGAGCACCTGGGACTCGTGGGACAACTGGATCGAGTTCTATGAGGACGCGGGACAATATTTGAGGAGCATCGTGCCGCGCGTGAAGATCGGTTCGCTGATGACGCGAGCCGGGGCACGCAACAACTTCTACGTTGGCGACAAGCCTCGTGGCGACCCCGACAATTCTCATGTCCGGCGACTGAACAGCACGAGCGACTACTTCGCGTTCACCACATATCCGCCAAACAAGATCAAGTCGCCCCCGGAAGCCGAGATCCCGCCGTGGTTCACGCAGATGCTCACAATGGCGGGCGAAAAGCCTGTCGTCATCCAGGAGATCGGCTGGCCTACCTACGACGACGCGACCCGGTCCAGACTACAGGCGGCCTGGCCCGAACACGGCCCTTGTCCCGCGAGCTTCTACACGACCGAGGATCCCACGTGTGCCCCCATCGGCGAGTGCTGGCAGGAGCGCGCCGTGAAAGTGGCGTTCGAGCAGTGGAGTAGCGCGAAGCTGCGCATCCCCCTGGTGATCTGGTTCACCGCGTACGAACAGCATGTCGAAGGCGACGGCTGCTCCTGCTTCCCGGCGTGGGAGAAGTTGATCGAAGATGCCGGCGAGCATTGTACCACCACCTGCAATCCGTGCGTGGACCCGAGCTGTCACATGTGCAGTGGCGGCGAGCTGATCGACTTCCTGGGCCAAGAGCCCACGGAGCGTGACAAGCGGTTCTTCGGGTCTGACGGCCTCATCCAGTCGGACGGGACGCCCAAACCAGCTTGGAACGCACTGTCGTCGCTCACTGGCGCTCTGCGGGTGCCTCGTGGCGCGTAGGGCTAGACGACCGCGCTGGCCAGTGCTGGTTGCGTGCGCGTCCATCGCATCGTGTGGAACCACGAGTCTGGAGCTCGCTCCGGATGCCGCCGGCGCTGCGGGAACGGGCGCGCTCGATGCATCGGCTTCCGACGCCGACTCGTCTGCGGTTCCGGACTGCGCAGTCGGCACCGGCGCAACGTTTGGGCAACCGGAAGTCGTTGTCGCGGGACGGAAAGGACTGGCTCTGGTCGCGGCGTCCAGCTCTGGCCCGGTGTGGGTCGAGATCGATCCCTCCGGAGTAGATCCCTCTTCCGGCCCACTCTCTGTTGTCGTTGCGGACTCCGGTGCACCCCGTGTCGTCTTCAGTGACCCGCACAGGTGCGACATCGGCGCCATACGCGTCGCAGGGTCTCACTTTGCCGTGGGCTACTTCGAATGGGGGTATAGCGGCGCGGCCTTCGAAGGGGTCATGTGGGGCGAACTGAAGGGGGCGCAGCAGGTACTCTTGCCGGAATCGACCAATCAGGCTGATGCGACGCGTGCGAGCTTCGCGCTAGACCAGAGCTACGTGTATGTCGTGAACTTTGGCCCGGTCGTCGAGCGATGCCCCATCTCCACCAGTTGCACGGCGCCCGACAGGGTTTCCGGTATCGGTGGGCTCGTTGCGGTGGATCAGACCGGAACCTACATTCTCGATTGGAATGTCCAAGGCGACGCCTTCGTGGCCCGCATCGTCGACTGGAACGCTCAGCCGAAGGTGATCGCCCAGAACCTTCCCGGCCGTCGCGACGATGTCGGTGGTTTCCTGGCCGACGGCGGAGCGGCCTTCTGGCGGACTGGCGACGAGATCATATACGGACTGCAGCCGGGCGCGACCGTGCCGCGCGTGCTTGTGGACGACCCGGACGGCATTTGGGCAATCGCCGTCGATGCGACGTCCGTGTACTGGGCTTCCGGCGACGGCTGGAAGTCACCGGGGGGCATGGTGAAGCGCGTCGGTCGCTGCGGCGGGACGCCAGAGATTCTCGTGGCAGGGCAACGCTGGAGCGACGAGTTTCGCGATCCGGTCGGCATCGCCGTTGGGGACGACGCGCTCTACTGGCTGACGGGCACCGGCACGGTCATGCGCATGCGCAAGCTCGACGCGCCGGGATACAGCGACGCCGGCATCACGGACGCGGACGCGAGCGCGAAGGACGCCGATGGCGGCGACTGACATCGAGCCGCGGGATTCCGCGCCGGACCGACCAACCTGCACCGGCACCGCAATCGAAATCGCGGTGGCGCGGACCGCACCCGAGCCGTGCCGCTGCCCGCGGGAGCAAACGATGGCGCCGTTGCCCATCGCCCTGGCGACGAGCTCGCCCGAGCGCCGGCAGCGCAACCTCGCGCGCGGCATCGCCGAGACGCTCGACGACAGCATCGAGCTGGCGCGCCGCTTCCGCGAACGCCACGGCGCCGGCCAGCCCCACGTGGGGGGCGTGCGGGCGCCGGTGGCGGCGACGCTCGACGACAGCAAGCGCCTCGCCGAGCGCTTCAGCGAGCGCACCCGGCACGACATCGCGACCACGCTGGAGGAATCGAGGCAGCTCGCCGAGCGCTGGCGCGCGCGCACCGCGCCCAGCGTCGCCCGCACGCTCGCCGAGTCGTACGACCTGGCGCGCCGCTTCCAGCGCGGCCAGCTGCGGCCCGCCGAACCGTACCGGCCACCGCTCCCGCAAGGCAGGCCCCTGTTGCCCCGCACGCTCGATGACAGCCTCGCGTTCGCGGCGCGGCGCCCGACGGCGACGACGTCCGCATCGCTCGCGGACGCGAAGGCCGCGGCAGCGCGCTTCGGCGCGCGCTACAACGTCAGCGAGCTCGTCAAGGGGCCGTTGCTGCGCGGGCCGGATGCGATTGTTCCCGGGTACACGGTACTCGGTGACGGCGACAGCGGGCCACTTGGTCCTCCGGTCGGCCCGTCGGGGGTGGGCTCGACACCGGTCGGTGTAGTGGCCGTGCCGATCAAATTGAAGAACGCCCTGTGGACGGCAGTCGGCGCGGAGAACGAGCCAGCTGTTCGCTTCGTCGATGTCGCCGCGTCCGGCGAGTGGGCGTGGGCGGTCGCCGAAACGGGGGGGCTGTACGTGCTGAAGCCCGGAGAGTCGGCCTTCGTCCACCATGCGAGCGTCCCAAAATCGTTCATCCGGGTCGCGTCGGCCAGCGACGGAAATGCGGTCGCGTTGACGAGCGACAGTCGCCTCTGGATCACCGCCGACCACGGCGAGACTTGGACGATTCCCGAGGTTGGAGGTACCGCGGAGCTTGTCGATGTGGCCGCGGGCAGCATCGACGTGCACGCGGGCGGCTATCCAGGTGGCGAAATCTTCACTGTCGATGCCAATGGGCGCGCCTATTCCCTCCACATCCAGATCCACAAGCCCGACCCGCTCCTGCCTGTGACGTACGAGGCCTGGTACTCGCTGGACCAACTCCCGATCAACGCCAAGCTCGCACGGATCACGGCGCGCCTCGGCGAACAGTACGCGCTGGACCGTAGTGGGCTGCTGATCCAGATCCACGCCAACGGATCGTTGCCGATTTTCGCGGCACCAGCAGCCACTGACGTCGGTGTTGCCCCAGACGGTATCGTGTGGCTCGTCGATACCGCAGGACTTGGCTGGCGCTGGAATCCCTCGACGGATGCCTGGTTCGACGCGCAAGGCGACGCTACCGCGATCGCCGCGGCGCCGAACGACAGCATGTGGATCGTGGGTGCGGACGGAAAGCTCTACAACCGGGGGGACGCGTCTTCGGACTCTTCGCCAACACCCGCGACGGCCTCGATCCAGGTGAAGACGACTGTCAGTACTTGCAGGCGCTGATCTCGGGCAACGGGCTTCGGAGGCAAGAGTCACTTTCCAGGTTCGTCCAGTCCGGCGCAGGCGCCATGACCCAACTGTTTCGCTGGGACGTCCTGGCGCCGGACGGGAACGTGACGCCAGCAGCTGCAAGCTTCTTCAACCTACTGGTCACCGCTGGCGCTCTGACGTACCTAAACATCGCGCCGGTTTTCACCAACGCGCTGGCCACGCCGATATCGTCCAAGACCGCCGAGCGCCTGCGATTCGACGATCCGGAAACGGTCGACCTTTTCAAGCAGACACTCGATTCCCTGGTTCAAGTGGTCCCGCGGATTGCCGGGAGCCTTCGCTATCTGGCTATCGGAAACGAGATCGATCTCTTCATCCAGACGCCAGAGCAGCCAGAAGGCTTCTTCCTCCCGTCAACACTTCAGCCAGATGCTGCGACATTCGACCCCTTCCTCGGGTTTCTCGACGTCATATTCCCCTACGCGGAAGCACTCTTTCCAAACGCTCTAATTGGCGTGTCCATGACAGCGGGCAACGCCAAGCGGATCCCACTTGGCGGCACATCTGATCCGGGCCACCTGTACTTCGCGGCCCTCGGCACCGTTCTAGCCCGCTGCGGAACCCTTTGCGCAACGTACTACTCGTTCGCTTCGGACAAGCCGGAACCCGGATCCATACGGTCCAGCCTCGACGACACGATCAAGAAGCTTGGCATCGCCTCAAGCGCCAGCGGACGGAAACTCAGTATTGCATTCCAAGAGATCGGCTACGCTTCGGATGACGAGAGCGAACAAACGACATTCTGCAACGAGTTGTTCGCGGCGTGGGACGCGCGCAAGGTCGGGATCCCCTATCTTGGGTTCTTCGGTCTCAACGACTGGTACGCCAGCCCGAGTCCGGACGATAGCTGCAATCCATGTACCACCACTACGGGCTGCACACTCCCGCGTGAAGCGAATACCTCGGTCATCGCCGCGACCGTCGCGCACACCGGCCTCGTTCGGTCGGACGGCTCGTTCAAGCCTTCATGGCAGGAAGTGGTCGATGCGATCACAGCGAGGCAGATCCCCCCATGAGCCCGAAAATGGCGCTCGCGGCCTGCCTCATGCTCGGTTGCGGCAGGATAGACAGTGCCGTCCCATCCGCGAGTACCAAGGACGCCGCTCCCGCGTGGGAGGCCGCCGCGCCGGACGGTAACGCGTCGTGCCTACCGCCTCCAGTAGTGCCAACCTCGACACCGGAGATCGCGGCGACTCTGGTTTCCGGAACCACGATCGACGCATGGGGCCATTCTGCTCTTGGCTTTTTCTGGACGGTACATCCCAACACAACCGCATGTCCCTTCGCGCTTTGGCAGCTCGAAGCGGGTGCGGTGCAGCCGGATACGGTGGAAGCCCCGTGTGGGGAGTTGATGGCCGTGGGGCAGGACGTCCTCTATCTGTCGGATTGGGGCGATGCGGGGACTCTCCAGATCCAAGTCGACGTTCCGGTAGGCGGCGTCGCGAAAACGGTTGGAACGATCGGCAAGGACTTTGGCATCGCAAACTTCGTCGCAGGTAGACTCGTTGTTTTCAAGTCGACGCAAGTCTTTACCGAGCCCCTTCCCTTCGGCACGCCGCAACCGTTGTGCGACTTCCCCGCGGGGACAGACCTGTCGTTCCCCTCGATGTCCGACGCCGCGGACCTGTACGTCGCAGCCGCTCCGCATCAGGAGTCCGCCGCGCAACTCTACGCGGTGGCCATCCCCAGCGGTGCGAAACGCGAGGTTGCGGTCTTGAACCAGGAGCCGTTCTTCGTCGGGGGCGGCTACGTGTATCAAAACGAAGTGGCCGGAGGCATCGCGCAGATCGACACGACCACGGGCGAGAAGAGGCTCGTCGTCCCCGGCGTTCCGTCGACCCAGGTGACGGATGGCGGCTACGTGACGGTCGCCGCTGCCGACGAGCGCTACCTCTACTACTTGGACGTCGGGCCGCTCAGCGATCTCTACCGCTACAGGCACTGTGGTGGGCCGCCGCAGCTCGTCGTTGGCCAGGTCTTCGTGGACTTCACGCTACAACAGGACGCTCGTTACCTGTACTGGACTGCTGGTCCCGCGATCATCCGGCTGGAGAAGCCGCTGTAGTGTCGCCTGCTGAGTTGGGCCGGCGTTCCGAAGCCTCCCTCCGCGGAGCGGCGGCGTGGTGTGCATTGCTGACGGCGATTGGTCTCGGCGCGTGCCGCGATGCGAGTGACGGGGCCGGGCGCGATGTCGACGCGGGCTTGCCGGACGGCTCTACGCACCTCGATGCCGGTGCCACGATTGGCACGGACGCCAGCGACGGACAAGCCAACGACGCGACGACGGATGCCGGTCGGGACTGCGAGACCGATGTGTGCGGTGCTCCGTGTGCGGCGCCGGGCCGCTGTCTCGTTCGACTGGCGTCCGATTGCGCCTCCTGGGCGCCCTGCAACGTCGCCGTCGATGACACCAACGTCTACTGGACCGACGGTAGCGATGGCACGGTGATGAAGATGCCGAAGGGTGGCGCTCCGCCGAGCGTGATCGCATCGGGACAAGCCGGCGCGTGCCAGATCGCCGTCTTCTCCGGCAGCGTGTACTGGACCGCGTGCAAGGCAGGAACGGTGATGGCCATGCCTGTCGATGGGGGAGCGGCTACGCAGCTAGCCTCGGCACCGGGCGAGTGTCCTTGCACCCTCGCCGTGGGCAGCGCTGGGGTCTTCTACGCGACCGACTATGCCATCATGAAGGTCGGTGCCGGCGGTGCGTCCGTTCGCCTTCTCGACTGGATGGGCGTATTCGGCATCGCGCTGGATGCTTCCCACATCTACTGGGCAGGGCACACAGCCCTCCGTGGCACGCTCGCCGGCGACTCGATTGGATCCGTGGGGTACCTGGCGCCCGCAGGCTACGACGCGTGGTCCGTGGCGCTCGATGATACCCATGTGTACCTCGGCATCTCCAGCATCGGGGCCGGTCCCGGGGCGGTGATGCGCGTGCCCAAGGGAAGCAGCACGGCTCAGACCCTCTCGGCGGGACAGCCGTATCGGGTCGCCGTGGACGACAACGACGTGTACTGGACCGACAGCGACAAGGTGATGAAAGTTTCGAAACAAGGCGGTTCAGCGTTGGTGCTCGCGGAGGGACAGAACGCGCGCGCTATCGCGGTGGACGACACGAGTGTCTACTGGACGACCGACGACGCGGTGATGATGCTCACGCCGAAATAGGCCGCCCGACCCGTCGCCCCGTACCGCGCGGAAATCCCGGTTGCGGTCGCCCGTGCCGTGCGCGCACGCGCACGCGCACGGCCACGCCATGGGAGCTCGATCACGCTCGAGGGCCGATGTTGGTCGCGGTAGGGACGGCCCTCGTCGGGCCGCCCCCCGCACAGAGCCCGGCGAGCGGATTTCCCGCACCGGGCTCCCACCTCGGGTCAACGGGCCATGAAGCGCACGGAGGGCCAGGGGTGATGGATGCGGGGTACGGGTAGCGGGAACCTGACCTCGAACGCGCGCCACTTGTCGTGAGACCACCGACCACGTTGGCTGCGTCGTTGCAGCGCCCGATGCCATTTGCGGGCAACGGCGCGCTGGAACTGGCACAGGGCGCGGTAGTTGGTGGGGACGGCGTAGTAACCGTAGTGCCCGCGCACCACGCTGGAGAGCCAGACGTGTTGCTCGGGCACAGGGTCGTGGCGACGTTTCTGGATTTCCCCTTTGAGCCGGGCGAGCTTCGCCCGTCTCTTCTTCCGGGAGGTACGACGATGGAGCTGGAACGTGCCATCGCGGCTCTTGCCTACGATGTGCACGAAGCCCAGGAACTCGAACGTCTCCGGCTTTGATAGCCCTTGTCGCTCGCGGTCCTGCTGGGCGAAGCGCCCGAACTCGAGCACCCGGGTCTTGTCCGGGTGCAGCTCCAGTCCGAACTTCGCGAGACGCTCGGCCAAGGCCTTGTGCATCGCGCGTCCGTCCTGCTCGCGTTGGAAGCCCATCACGAAGTCGTCGGCATAGCGCACGACGTACATCTCGCCGCGTGCATGCTTGTCCCTCCAGCGACAGACCCACAGGTCGAGCACGTAGTGCAGGTAGATGTTGGCCAACAGCGGGCTGATGATGCCCGCCTTGCGGCGTCCCTGCCTGCACCTCGTGCAGCTTGCCTTCCTCCATCACGCCGGCGCGCATCCACTTCATCAGCAGACGCACCATGCGCTTGTCCCCGATCCGGTGCTCGATGAACTTCTGCATCCATGTCCATGGTCGATGGTGTCGAAGAACGACCGGATGTCTGCGTCGAGCACCCAATTCACCTTCTTCGTCTCGACCACGAAGGCCAGCGCATCGAGCGCATCGTGCGGTGACCGGCCAGGCCGGAACCCGTACGAGAACCCGACGAACATCGTCTCGTAGATCGGCTCGAGCAGCATCCGCGCCGCCTGTTGGACAATCTTGTCCTCCAGCGCCGGAATGCCGAGCGGGCGAGTGCGGCCGTCTCCTTTCGCGATGTGCACCCGTCTTACCGGCTGCGGATGGTAGCTGCCACGATGAACGCGGTCCTGCAGGTCGAGCAGGCGCTCGTCGAGACGCTCGCCGTACTCTTCCCACGTGACCCCATCCACTCCAGGCGCCGCATCCTTGCGGAGGCATTGATACGCCTCCTTCAGCAGCGGCGCCTTCATGTGGCTGAGCAGAGTGGTGAACTGCTCCTCTGGATTCTCCTTTGCTCGCTGTCCGATCCGCTGCAGGAACGTGAGCGCGTCAGGTCCGTCCTGTGCCGGAGGCGCGTTTCGTGCAGCGGATTTTCCCTTGGCCTCGGTCCTTCCCTCCACCGACTCGACGGGCGTTACCCGCGCCTTCGTCGGCTTCTCCGGTACTACGACCTCGTCCGACTTCTCGCGGCCTTGCATCACGGCTTGCGGCTCTTCGCCTTCCCGTGACTGCCTGACGCCCACCATCGGCGACGAGGCTTCCGCGAGATCTCCCGGCTTCCGAGCAGGAAGCATTTCAGAACGTGCCGAACTCTGCGACCCCGGGGGGACTGGACGATCCCCGTCCACTGTAAATAGATCGCCAGCGTGGCCTTCCGCATTTCCGGACAGCGTCGGCTCCCCCGACTTCACGCTTTTCGGGGCTGAATCACCCGGCCCGCTCACCCGCCCTCCTACGCTTCGTGAGTCGCGACCCGCACTGCGTGCGACCCGCGGCATCCACAGTCGCCTGTGGCCACGCAAGGAATGGGCTTCCCGGGGGTGGACTCCTCCCGGGGTAGGACTTGCCCGAATCGTCGATGTCTACGCCTCGTGCTCACCTACTTCCTCCTGCCGGCTTCAGCCGGCGCATACCCGGTCCGGCGCGGAATCAAAGAAGAAGTCCGGACATCGATATTCCGCCCTGCCGTATCCGCATCACCCCTGCGGATCGAGCCGCGACGCGTCACGCGAACTTCGACGCGTATCGGCTTGACAAGAAAAACAATGGCACCCTGTGCGCATGGGAGGGAACGACAGGCAGGATTCGGCGTGCCGCTGCACGCGCGCTTCCGCGACGCCGTCGCTCCCCGTCTCGAGCGCCAGCGCTCGCAGCACCGCCGCCGCCCTGGGCGCGGCCACGCAGGGAGGAACAGTGATGTTGAGGACATGTGATCTCGTATTCGACGACGTCGTGCAGGGAACGAGCGCGGTGTACACCGATCCAAAGTGGAACACGCCGATGGGCGTCGGCGACGTGTTCTTCCTGTCGGCGATCGCGTCGCAGTTCTCCGGCACCTCGCCGACACTCACCGTGTCGGTGCAGACGTCCGGCGATGGCGTCTACTGGGGCGATTGGGCCGGTGCCCCGGTGATCAACGCGGTCGCGCTCACCGGCGACGACAAGGTCGGCTCAGGGTCCGACGGCTACCTCAACAACGGCTTGCGCTTCATGCGTCTCAAGATCGTCCTCGGCGGCACCAGCCCGCAGACGCGCCTGCAGCTCTGGTGGGTCGGCCGGGACTTCGCCAAATGAGAAGCTTCCACGTCCTCGCCTACGACGACGTGGTCCAGGGTACGAGCGCGACGTACACCCCGCCCCACTTCGATGATCTGCTCGGCGCGGTCGAACAGCTTTCGATCTGCGTCTCCGCCTCCCAGGTCTCCGGCACGTCGCCCACGCTCACCGTGCAGATCGAGCAGGGGCCGGACCAGATCCGCTGGGCAAATCGCAATAGCACCGCGGAAATCAACGGCGCGGCGCTCAGCGCGACCGCCGACAACGTCGAGACCGCCAACGACGGTGATCCCACCGCCACGACGCGCCTGGCCTTCGCGCGGCTCCGGATCCAGCTCGGCGGCACCGCGCCCCAGGCGCGCGTGAAGCTGTGGGTGGTCGGCCGCGGCGAGCTGATGGATATCCGCGTGTAGTCCATGGGCGAAGCGGATCGCTGCGACTCGCTCGCACCGGCGTTGCTACCGTGCGACACTTGTTCCTGCGCGGCGGTCGCGCCCGGAGCGACCGGCGTCCGCGCGGAGGAGCTTGTGACCGCCGCACCCGAGCCGTGCTGCTGCCCGAGGCCGAGCAGGCGATGGCGCCGTTGCCCATCGCCCTGGCGACCAGCTCGCCCGAGCGCCGCCAGCGCAACCTCGCGCGCGGCATCGCCGAGACGCTCGACGACAGCATCGAGCTGGCGCGCCGCTTCCGCGAACGCCGCAGAGCTGGCCAGCCCCACGTGGGGGGCGTGCGGGCGCCGGTGGCAGCGACGCTCGACGACAGCAAGCGCGTCGCCGAGCACTTCAGCGAGCGCACCCGGCACGACATCGCGACCACGCTGGAGGAATCGAAGCAGCTCGCCGAGCGCTGGCGCGCGCGCACCGCGCCCAGCGTCGCCCGCACGCTCGCCGAGTCGTACGAGCTGGCGCGCCGCTTCGAGCGCGGCCAGCTGCGCCCCGCCGAACCGTACCGGCCGCCGCTCCCGCAAGGCAGGCCCCTGTTGCCCCGCACGCTCGATGACAGCCTCGCGTTCGCGGCGCGGCGCCCGACGGCGACGACGTCCGCATCGCTCGCGGACGCGAAGGCCGCGGCGGCGCGATTCGGCGCGCGCTACAACGTCAGCGAGCTCGTCAAGGGGCCGTTGCTGCGCGGGCCGGATGCGGTCGTGGAAGAGCCACAGGGACCAACGCTCAGGACGAGAGGCGGCACGGGGCCGGGCGCAGGCGGAACCAAGCCGCTACTGATCGACGAGCCGGTCACGTTCAAGAACGCGCTGTGGACGGAGTACGACGTCGAGGGCGTGGACTTCGTGGACATTGCTGCGGGGGGCGGCTACGTCTGGGCGGCGACCGACATCAGAGACCACTGGCGACTCTACGTCCTTCGCCCCGGCTCCAGCGAATTCGAAGTCGTCGAGAACGCGCCCCCTGCATCGCGTGTTGCCGCCCTATCCGATGGAACGCCGGTGGTGTTGGCACGCCTTGGTGTATTCATCGGCGAGAACGGCGGCGCGGATTGGTCAGGCGGGCCCCTGTTCTCGTCCGGGCAACCAACGGTCTACCCTCTCGACGTGGCCGCTGGGCGAGCCGGCGCGTTCCCCGAGATCCTTGTGTCACTGACCGATGGGCGCCTACTCGACCTGTTCGGCGCGCACATCGTGGGCCCGGGCGGCCTGGTCTCGAAAATTGCGGTCGCAGGTGATGGGACGAACTTCGTCCGCGCCTCGGACCAGGCCAAGCTGCCCCGGATCTGGGGCGTCGGTGCCGGCACGCTCTATGCCGGCGACACCGTGGACGGCCTGCACGAGGTGGTCACGCCGTGGGCCGCGTCCGAGGATGTCGCTGTCGACGAACAGGGCGTCGTGTTTGTCGTCGATGGTAGCGGCAACGTCTGGCAACGCGATACCTTCGGCAACCGCTGGCTCGACACCAGGGGCAAGGCCGCAGCCATCGCCGCGGGATCCGACGGCAGCCTGTGGACGGTCGGCCAAGAGGGCAAGATCTACAATCGCGGCGGGCGGAAGTTCGGGTTCTGGGAGGAGACATTCCGCTCGCGGCCAAGGCCGAAGGAGGGCTGGTGCGCGTACCTCGACGAAGTGCAAGTCGCGACGGGCAACTCGATCGTCGCCGAGGCGGTTCAGAGCTTCGTCGATGGGGGCGCGAGCGTTGTCCGCGTCGGGCAGGCTTTCAACGACGGCACGACCAGCGAGCCATCCAACGTCGTCGGGGCGGCTGGGCATGGGAGCGGACGTATTCCTTTGTATCGGAGCCATCGGAACGGGGAGGAAGGGCGTCCCTGCGGGACTCGCGGCCGAGCCGTTCGACGAGTCTGGACATGATCTAGGCCTTCAAGGACTTCTTCTCGGCCCTCGTCGAGGAAACGTCGATACACGGTTGGCGAACAACAACCTGTCCCAGCAATTCGAGGACGTAGTCAAGTACGTCTCCGTTGGAGCCGAGGTGGATACTATCCTTGAGGGGACACTGCACGGATTTACGAAAGCCGACGACTGGGAGAACTGGCTCGAGTTCTACAGCGGCGGCCGCGACTACATTCGAATCTGGCTCCGCGCACCAAGGTGGATGCTCGTTGACACTTGAACGGGCTCAACGGGAAGTGGGATGGAGCGTGGGAACTGTTCTCGAACGACGCAGGCCGCCCGAAACGAACATTCCGCGGCCTCTGAATGCCGAGAGCGATTTCGTCGGCATTCACGACATACCCGAACCGGCACTTCGACCTCGACGACCCGGGCCGCGCATGCGCAGTAGACCCTCAAGCGGCGACCAGACGTAACTACGGTGTCGCGCGAACGATTCGACCAGATGCTTGCAATCGCCGGTGACTTGCCGGTGGTGATCGAGGAGTTCGGCTATCCGACGTACGACGCAGCAACGATAGCCGAGCTTACCGAGGCATGGCCCGACCGGGCAAGCCCGACGGCTTCCCACCGAGCAACTACTCGCCAAGGCGACGGGGAAGTGGTCACAAGCGGACGGCCTTGAAGTTCTCATTCCAGGCCTGGGACGAGGCGAAGGTGAACATGCCGGTCGATAGTGTGGTTCACCGCGTACGAGATGCTCTTCGAAGGGAAGGGCTGCAACACGTGGCCGGCCCGAAACAGGCCGGCGGCGCCGCCGAATGCCCGCGTACTGTGTTCGGGCCCCAGTGCATTCCCTGTTTTGCGGGCTACGACAATCCCATGTGCCATATGTGCGCGGTCGGGGAAGGTACGGACCCGAATCGGAACCGGCACCAAGGAAGCGGGCGGCCGATTTTACGAGTCGTGCGGTCTCATCCGCGCCGATGGGGTAGCGAAGTTGGCGCTTGGGCCGAAGCAGTCCAACCAGACCCACGCGTTCGGAGAGGCCCCAGTGGCGTGCTCTCTTGAAGCGGTGGTCCGCGGAGCACTGGTCGCGTGCTTCGTGGCTGGATGCGGGGGGCCGGACGCGCAGCAGCGGGCCGACGCTGCAGACGCCGGGCAGGACAACGCCTTGGCGGATACAGGCGCTGGTCAGGATGTCGTCTCCGACGTTCCCGAAGAAGGCGACGCGGACGGCGGAGGCGAGTCCGCTTGCACCGGCCCTGTGAACGCGCCACCGCTGGGCCCACCGGAGGTACTAGCTGCGGGGCGCCGTGACCTGGCGGAGCTGGCGCTGTTCACGGCAGGCGCGCTCTGGCTGGAGGACACGCGGGAAATGCCCGCAGTGTACCTGGCGACTGCGCCGCCCACCCTCGTTTTCGACACGTCGACGTCGCCCGTCTACATGTACGAGGCAGCCGAACTCGTGGCTGCCGGCGATTGGTTTTCCGTCTTCAACAACACGGCATTCGGGGATGGAATATTGCTCGGGGACACGGGTGGCACGGTGTACTGGTGTGGCGGTGGTGGAGCGTTCGTGGACTCCGCCATGGACGGCTCGTCGCGCTTCGAACTCTTCTACACGTACGAAGCTGCACCTACCGCGGTGCACAGCCATGTGAGCAGAGCGCCGCTCGGGCCGTCGTTTTGCGCACCGACCATGCAATCCGCATTCGACCTGGGAGAGGCTCGGGCACTCGCCATCGCGGTGGACGATGTTCGGCTGTACGCCATTGTTCTGGAAGATTTCGCGACTCGTTCCTACAGCGTTCGAACCGCGGCGAAGACGGGTGGAGCATGGTCGATCCTCGCAAGCTGGGTCGATCCAGAGATGCCATCGGCGACGTTCACCGTCGATGTGGAACGGGCCACGCTACGCGTGCAGGACGGGGCGCTCATCTGGGCGATCGAGTACGACGGCATGTTGCCCAGGTACATCGGCGTTCTCGCGCCCTGGTCGGACGGGCCGCGGACGCTCGTGGACGAAGCCGATGGAATTGGGCTCGGCGCGCCATCGGCGACGCGCAATGCAGCGATCGCGCTCGACAAGGCGTACGTCTATTGGACGACGCAGACCGGTTTCGTGAAGCGGACGCGCATGTGCGGCGGCATACCCGAGATCCTCGCCGACGAACCAGGCCAACCCATCGCCATCGCCGTGGACGACAACGCCGTCTATTGGCTGGATCACGGCACCAGTCCGGCACCGGCACGGTCATGCGCCGGCGCAAGCTCGACGCCCCGGCTACGCCGACGCAGATATAGGCGCGGACGCGAGCGCGAAGGACGCCGATGGCGGCGACTGACATCGAGCCGCGGGATTCCGCGCCGGACCGGCCAATCGCGTTGGAAATCGCTCCGCAAACCACACCCTCCGAGCCGTGCCGCTGCCCGCGGAGCAAACAGACGCCGTTGCCCATCGCCCTGGCGACAGCTCGCCCGAGCGCCGCAGCGCAACCTCGCGCGCGGCATCGCCGAGACGATCGAACGTCGAGCTGCCGCGCCGCTTCCGCGAACGCCACAGCGCCGGCCAGCCCCACGTGGGGGGCGTGCGGGCGCCGGTGGCGGCGACGCTCGAAGACAGCAAGCGCCTCGCCGAGCGCTTCAGCGAGCGCACCCGGCACGACATCGCGACCACGCTGGAGGAATCGAGGCAGCTCGCCGAGCGCTGGCGCGCGCGCACCGCGCCCAGCGTCGCCCGCACGCTCGCCGAGTCGTACGACCTGGCGCGCCGCTTCGAGCGCGGCCAGCTGCGCCCCGCTGAACCGTACCGGCCGCCGCTCCCGCAAGGCAGGCCCCTGCTGCCCCGCACGCTCGATGACAGCCTCGCGTTCGCGGCGCGGCGCCCGACGGCGACGACGTCCGCATCGCTCGCGGACGCGAAGGCCGCGGCGGCGCGCTTCGGCGCGCGCTCGCAGGCCGCCAACGCGCGCTACAACGTCAGCGAGCTCGTCAAGGGGCCGTTGCTGCGCGGGCCGGATGCGGTCGTGGAAGAGCCACAGGGCCCAACGCTCAGGACGAGAGGCGGCACGGGGCCGGGCGCAGGCGGAACCAAGCCGCTGCTGATCGACGAGCCGGTCACGTTCAAGAACGCGCTGTGGACGGAGTACCCGGTCGTGTTGGTCAAGCAGTTCGAATACATCGCGTACGTCGAATTCGTCGATATCGCGGCGGGGGGCGGCTACGTGTGGGCGGTCAGCTCCTTCCACGACGTGTACGTCCTGCGCCCGGGCTCCTCGGCATTCGAGCGCGCCGACGGTGCCCCGGCCGCGACGCGTGTCGCCGTGCTGTCGGATGGAAGCCCCGTGGTCGTGACACCCAACCATCGTATCGAGATCGGGCGACGCGCTGGCGAGCACTGGATCGACCTGTCGCTGTACTCTTCGCTCGCGCAACCGCCGGTCTCCGCAATCGACGTTGGCGCGGGCGACGCCCAGGACGACTACCCCTACGGCCAGATCGCCGTGACACTGATGGACGGTCGAGTGTTCAGTTTCCAACACGGCTTCGTTCCGGTCGACGGCGGCATCACGATCGCCGCCATCGCGCTCGCTCGCAACGGGGCGCCCCGGACACGATCGTCCGATGGCGCGCCGCTCTACACGTTGTGGGCCGTCGGCGACAACGGCGACCTCTTCGTCGGTCCCGGCTGGCAGTACGCCGAGGGATTCCCGATCCAGGTCGAAGCATTGCGGTCGGTTCCTGCACCGTTCGCGGCCGCCGACGTCGGCGTGGACAACCAAGGCGTGGCGTTCGTCTCGGGCTCGAGCGGCGACGCCTGGCAGCTCGACACCTTCGGCAACCGCTGGCTCGACACCAGAGGCAAGGCGAGGGCGATCGCCGCGGGGCCCGACGGCAGCATGTGGATCGTCGGACAGGACGGAACGATCTACAACCGCGGAGGGCGGAAACTCGGGTTCTGGGAGGCGGGCGCCAGATCGCGTCCCAAGCCCGGGGGGCAAACGTGGTGCGAGTTCGAACTCGCACCGGACGCCGTCGCGCGAGCCCAGGATGGGATCAACCGGTTCGTCGAAGGAGGAGCCAGCGTCCTGCGCATTGCCCAGGTATCCGCGGACAATTACGGCAACGATACGACAAAAACGATCACCGAGGAGGCGGTGCTTCTCGCCGCCGCGAACCTGGGTGTGGACGTCTTCGTTCTATTCGACTTGATCCGGACGAACGAGAGGGTCGTGCCCGCACACTACTATGGCTTGCCTTTTGATGACCCGCAGATGATCGAATGGTTCAAGGCAGCCTTCCTGACGTTCATGACGAATGTGGAAGGTCTCCTGCAAGGCGACCCGCGAGGCTTCGAGGACGTGATCAGGTACATCGCCATCGGCAGCGAGGTCGACGTGTATCTCAACAGCACGACGGCCGATCAATGGAATTCCTGGATCGAATTCTATCGCAAGGTCGGCGCGTACATCCGCAGCCTGGCACCGAGGGTCAAGATCGGGTGCGTGCTGACGTTGCATTACCATGCAAAGGATCCCGTGCGCTGCGGGACAGAAGCGGGCGCGTGGGGCATGCACAACGACGCGAGCTGCGGGAAGTATCTCGAAATGCTGAACGCGGCGAGCGACTACGTCGGGTTCACGAGCTACCCGTCCGCCGTAGTGACGCTCGACGATCCGGGCAGCGACGTGCCCATCCGCATCCAGCAGATGCTGGAGATTTCCGGCGACAAGCCCGCCATCGTCGAGGAATTCGGCTACCCCACCTACGACGACAAGACGAAGAAGGCCCTCGAGGCCGGATGGCCAGGGCACGCTTTCCCCGCGAGCTTCTTCAGCGGTTACGACGCCGGCGAAATCGCGCAGGCAACGTCAGTGGACTTGACGTTCGACGCTTGGGACAAGGCGGGACTCCGCCTGCCTCTGGTCGTGTGGTTCACCGCGTTCGAGCAACACATCGAAGGCGACGCCTGTCAGTGCACGCCCTATCAGGTCGGAAAAAAGTCCAAGGACGTCTGCGACGCTTGGGGGGTTTGCGAGCCGTGCCTGTCCACGGGTCAGGACAATCCGGCCTGTCATCCCTGCGGAACCCTCGACGGTGAAAATACGTTGGGGGTCGATCTTGGCGAGTCCCTCGAGCGCTTCTTCGGCTCCTGCGGACTCATCCGGTCGAATGGGGACCCGAAAGCCGGTTGGGACGAACTTGTTGCGCAAACGGCCGAGCGCAGGACTCCACGTGGCAGCGGCCCGTAGGCAGCAAGGCTTGTTCGGTCTGGCCATCGTGGCGCTCGCGGCGTGTGCGTGCGGCGACGAGGTCGTTACCGGCTCGCCTTCGCGCGACGGAGCGACAGAGTCAGACGCGGTCGTGGAAGGCTCGATCGACCCGCTAGACGCTCCCGGGCCGGACGTTCCGGATGCAGACGTTACCGATGCGGACGCTGGCGCGGACGCCGCAACCTGGACCTGCACGGACCCGCTCGACGGAGGCCCTTTGTCGCCGCCCGAGGTGGTCGCGTCGAACAGGGCCGCGCTGACGGAGCTCGGGATTTCCGACTCGGGTCCGGTGTGGCTCGAGTTGCATGAATACGATTATGCGCAGGTATTGCTCGGAACGACGCCACCCCGCTTGCTCTACGATACGCGGGATGGAAGTGGCAATTGGGATTACGACACGAGCACGGGCATCTTCCGCACGGCAGGACGTACGGTCGGCTTCTTGTTCGACCGCTTTGGCTATTGGAGCGGAAGTCTCGTTGTCGGATCCATTTCAACAGGAAACTCCGTCGAATGCACGGCGCCATACGTTTCGGACCTGGCGCTCGATGACACGCGCATGTACGTCTTGGCTCAGCACGACAACCACTCGACGATCTTCACCTACCCGGTGGCGGCGGCCTACGTGGCGGACCCCTGTGCGATCGATGGTGGTGCGACTTTCTACGACCTGGGAAGCGATTCAGCGTACTTGATTACGGAAGACGAATCGAACGTCTATGTTCTAGTTGGTTTTTCCTCGACCAGTGGAACATATGAATACGAGATTCGATCGGTGCCAAAAGTGGGCGGCCCTGCCAAGCCGTTCCTGACGAGCCTCAATCCGGACTCGGGGTGGGTAACAATCGTCGCGCATAACGGAACAGTCACGTGGACTACCACTGGAAAGCTGGGCGTCGCGCACGCCATCACCGCGTACAACCGGAAATGGTCACAGCCTCGCTTGCTGGTGGACGAAGCAGCAGGCATCGGCGGTCCGCCTTCAGTCGGCGGAGGGCCGTACGGTGTGGTCATCGGAGACGGGAGAGTTGCCGTCGCGTTGGACGACACGTTCCTCTACTGGGCTACCGCCGATGGCTTCGTGAAGCGCATCCGCCTCTGCGGCGGCATTCCGGAGATCCTGGCCTCGAACCAGGACGATCCCATCGCCATCGCCGTCGATGACAACGCCGTCTACTGGCTCGACCGAGGCACGAAGCCCGGCACCGGCACGGTCATGCGCATGCGCAAGCTCGACGCGCCGGGATACAGCGACGCCGGCATCACGGACGCGGACGCGAGCGCGGAGGACGCCGATGGCGGCGACTGACCTCGAGCCGCGGGATTCCGCGCCGGACCGACCAATGACGCCGTTGCCCATCGCCCTGGCGACCAGCTCGCCCGAGCGCCGGCAGCGCAACCTCGCGCGCGGCATCGCCGAGACGCTCGACGACAGCATCGAGCTGGCGCGCCGCTTCCGCGAACGCCACGGCGCTGGCCAGCCCCACGTGGGGGGCGTGCGGGCGCCGATCGACGCCACGCTCGACGACTCCAAGCGCCTCGCCGAGCGCTTCAGCGAGCGCACCCAGCACGACATCGCGACCACGCTGGAGGAATCGAGGCAGCTCGCCGAGCGCTGGCGTGCGCGCACCGCGCCCAGCGTCGCCCGCACGCTCGCCGAGTCGTACGACCTGGCGCGCCGCTTCCAGCGCGGCCAGCTGCGGCCCGCCGAGCCGTACCGGCCACCGCTCCCGCAAGGCAGGCCCCTGTTGCCCCGCACGCTCGATGACAGCCTCGCGTTCGCGGCGCGGCGCCCGACGGCGACGACGTCCGCATCGCTCGCGGACGCGAAGGCCGCGGCGGCGCGCTTTGGCGCGCGCTACAACGTCAGCGAGCTCGTCAAGGGGCCGTTGCTGCGCGGGCCGACGGACGTGAACGCACCGCCGACAGGGCCGCGGCTCACCGTGAAGACGGGCGGCGGCGGGCCGAGCGGACCCGGTGGCGCTCCGCTCGGAGCGCCCGATCTCGGCGGTCAGGGCACCAACACCGCGCCTGCTTTCGCGACCGGACCGATCGCGTTCCGGAACGCGCTGTGGACGCGCTTCGATCCACCGGACGGCGTCCGGATCACCGACATTGCCGCCGGCCGGCGCTACGTCTCCGGGCAGCGTGTTGTCTGGGCGACCGGCACCGACGCCGACACCGGCCCTGCCCTCGGCTTGGCGTTTCAGCTGCGTCCGGGCGGCCGCTTCGACGTGAAGACAAACGTTCAGTCGGCCGGAACGCTGCACGTCGTCGCCGCCCGCGACACGGGAGATCCGTTCTTGTTTGGAGGCAGCCCTGTGATGTGGAGGGCGTCAGAACCCTGGGACGGGTGGGACATCGTGCCCTGGACATCCTACGACCACCTTACCGACATGGCGGTCGGCAAACTCGCCGACCCCTACGAGCCGAAGATCTGGTGGGTAGACGACACCGGCCAACTCTACGAGATGGAGTACATCGGCGTTGCGCCACACCTTGAGCTCGTATCGCGGTTTCGCGCGAGCAATATCGCGCGGGTATCCGTGGACGTGGACGGCAACCTGTGGACGGTGGACCGCAACGGCCGCGTGCTGCGGGGCACGAGCTTCGAGCCGGTGTCGCCGTACGGGTTCGCAAGGGACGTCGCAGCGGCGCCGGGCGGCGATGCCTACGTGATTGGGACGGAGCGCGCCAGCGACGCAGTCACGGGCACGGGAACGGTTCCGGCCGCGGGCAACGAGATCTGGTGGTGGAATCACCTCACCGCGACGTGGACAAAGGTCGACCCGGGTTGGGGTGTGGCGATCGACGTGGACGACGACGGCGCGCTTTGGGTCGTCGACGATCAGGGGCGGGTTTGGTCGAGGGGAGAGAACATCGCCGGCCTTTGGCCGTATGTCACGAGGGTCGGACCCGACGCGAACGACTGGAAACCACCTTTCGAAGCAGCCGGACTGGCGGGAACGGGTGGCTTGATGCGGCTCTGGCACTGGTCTGTGCGATGAGCGCGGCGGGCGAATCTAGACGGAAGACCAGCTCGGATCCTGCGCGCAGGAGATCGCAGAGGCGGACGGGCTGGGGTTCGAGCTCTTCTTCAACTTCGGCGTGATCTTCACCAAAGATACCAACGTGCCGAAGGCAGCGAACGGTCAGGCCGGACAGTTCATGGCGAGCCTCGGGATGTTCAAGGACGTGATCGATTGGCTCGCGAGCGTGCCTGGATTCGACCGCACCGTGAAGTACCTCTCGATCGGAAACGAGATCGATGCCTATTTCAAGGCGAATACCCCTCCGGGGAGCGCCGACGCCTGGTACGACTACGCCGACTTCTTCGCTGCAGCGGCTGCCTATTGTCGCGAGACTTTCCCGGGCGTCTTGGTCGGAACCACCTTTACGAGTAGCGGCCTGCTCGCCGTGCAGTCCAACCCCGCCGTCAAGGCGATGACCGCCGAGTCCGACTTCGTCGGCTTGACGTACTATCCGGCGAACGAAGCCTACGACGCGAGCACGCCTTCCCGGCCGATTACAGATCTGCCCGCCTTTGTCCAGTTGGCGGAGGTCATCTCAGGGCGACCGGGAATGCCGTTGGCGATCCAGGAGGTGAACCTGCCGTCCTACGTCGACCCGACCGCACCGTGGCTCGACTCCAAGCGCACGAAGTACCCGACGCCCCAGGAGCAGGCGGAGTTCGTGACGAACCTCCTTTACACCTGGGCGAGCGTCAAGGCGCGCATCCCGTTCCTGTCGTGGTTCCAGCTCTACGATTGGCCAGACAATCTCGACGGACCAGGGCTGGCCTATGGCGGCCTGCGCGAGATCGACGGCAGCCCCAAGCCCAGCTACGACGTGTTCCACGATCTGCTCGTTGCCCGGATGGTCCAACGGTGATGTGGCGGCATCGACCGTGCGACGCCGTGAAGGCGATGCTGGCTGCGATTGCCATCGCAGCTCCGGTCGCAACCGCTTGCGGCGACACGGCTACGACGCACGACGATGCATCTGCGGGCGTGAGCGATGCGATGGCCGATGGCGCTGCCGGCAGCGGCGATGACGCGTCCGCTGGCGACGCGACCGCGGGCGGCGCCGGGAGCGACGCATGGACCGACGCGCCAGACGCCTCGGCGGACGGTTCCGACAGCGGTCCAGTAGAGACCTGCGGCGGACCCTGCACGACAACGGGTCGGTGCCTCGTGCGGCTCGCTGCGGGGCAGTCGGATACTCACCGAATCACCGTGGACAGCACGTCGCTGTACTGGGATACCAGCGATACTATGGTGATGCGAATGCCGCTCGCAGGCGGCGTGCCCACCGCGCTGGTGTACGGCGGGCTAGGGGCTGTCGATGCCGTGAACTTGTACTACACGGTGGGTGGCGACGTGAAAAGCATGCCGCTGGCCGGCGGACTTGCCACGACGCTCGCGGTGGACTTGGCGGGGCCCGCGCAGATCCTCGTCGATTCCGACGACGCATACGTTCTTGTTGGCTCTGCCGGGGTTTTGAGAATCCCATTCGACGGCGGACCGACGTCGACGGTTTCGTACCCGGCTTCGTACGCGGCATTCCGGATGGCACTGGATGCGACCAATCTCTACGTGACAGCGTACGACGCCCTTGACAATGTTTCTGGCAACGACCGGATCATCCAGATTCCACTCGATGGCGGCACGCCCACTACCTTGGCGTCGACTCCGAGGCAGCAAGGCGACGGCCCCTACGAAATCTACGATATCGCGGTCGGCGCGACGAACGTCTACTGGCTCGACCCCGGTGTCGTCAGGAGCGTCCCGATCGGCGGCGGCGCGGTGACGGCGGTCGCGACGGGGCTCGCGGGTCCCATGCGCCTCGCCGTCGACGACCAGGCCGTGTATTGGACCGACGCCGCCGATGGTACGGTCAACAAGGCGCCTCTCGACGGTGGGCCGAGAACCGTGCTCGCGCGCTGCCAGCAGTGGCCGACATCTATCGCCGTGGACGGAACCAGCGTCTACTGGACGAACGAGACGACCGCCGCGGGCACCGTGATGAAGGTCACGCCGAAGTAGAAGCTAGCCCTGCGCCGGTACGTCACCGGCGCCGAAGACGCCGGCAGCGAGCCACCCGGGCGCCCCGCGGGATAGCGCGCCATTCCGGCATGGCGCGGCGCAGATCGCCAGCGCGCTTCTCGGCGCGGCTCCGGATCCAGCTCGACGGCGGATCGCGGCGTTTCGAAACAAGGCGGTTCAGCGCTGGTGCTCGCGGAGGGACAGAACGCGCGCGCTCGAAGTTCTCGTCGATCGCGAGGGCAATCACGTCAAGTTGCTTCCGCGGCGGGCCATGAGCCGTTCGCGGAGGTCGGAAGCCGGCATACGCGCTCCGGCATCCGTGCGGGCTTCCGACTCCTCGGCTGTGCGGCGCACGAGGTATGCGTCCACTTCCGCGCGCCGTGACACGACCCACGCGAGGATCGCATACACGACGGCGAGGTCGAGCGACGGGAAGCTCTGGACCACCTCCTCCGGCGTGGCCCCGCGATCGAACACGGCGACGATCGAATCGAGGGTGACGCGCGAGCCCACGACGCGCACCACACCGTCCGCGTCCTCGCGTAGCGGCACCGGCGGAAGCTCGAACGCTTGCACGCCGAGAGCATACCGCCTCGCGAGAAGCGAGCAACGCTGCGGCCCGGGAACCGCGCTTCCGCGCCGGACCGGCAATCCTTCCCGGGAGGAGCGCTGAGCGATGCACCAGGGACGCCTGGGTCCGGACGTCGCGCGCGGGCTCGGCGTGCTGCGCGATCGACCGACCGCACCAGCGTGCCCACATGAACGAGCCAAGCGTCGATTCACGTCGGCGCGGCCGACGCGAAATCGGACATGACCGAGCCAAGCGTCGATTCGCGTCGGCCGGGGGGAGACTGATAACGTGTACCAACGCGGGGCAGCCCATCACGGCAGGAACGCGCCGCAGGGGATCGAGTCCTGGCGGATCGAGTGACCCGCGGTCTCGCCGTCGTCGGCCCAGAAGAACGCCTTCATGTTGGCGGAGCAGCGCGGTTCCGTCGCGAGCGCGATGCCCTCGTTCGCGACGCTGGTGAGCGTCGCGGGCGCGTGGAAGTGGTCCCGCACGGAAAACCGGCCGGTGGTCGAGTCGATGTCGAGCACGGCGGCGATGTTGCCGCACGCCGTAGCGCAATAGCTCCACAGGTAGCCGACGTCGCGGTCCAGCTCGAGTCCGTTGATCGACGCGTTGCCGCTGGGCGCGCTGGCGACGCGATGGTAGGTGCCGCCACTCGCGTCGAGGGCGTAGACGTACAGCATGCCGTCGGCCTCGAGCCCGACGACGAACAGGCCCGTGCCGTGGTTCGGGTAGTCCGCCGGGTCGTAGGTCTTCGACTTGGCGTCGTCGTGGAAGCCCTTCGCGGTCAGGAACGTGTCCGGCAACCACGCGATCGCTTCGAGCCCGAGGTTGGGACCCGCGGTCGGCAAGTCGGCGTTCAGGTTCCACTCGTCGGTCGCGTCGAGCGACGTCGCCGAGCCACCGGTGCCGAAGCGGAGCACGCTCAAGCGGCTCACCTGCTTGTTGTCGTTGTCGCGCTCGCTCGCGACGTACACGTCGGAGCCGCCCCACACGGCGCGCGTGAGTCCTTCCGCGTCGGGATCGCCACCGCCGCCGGGGTAGTGCAGCGACGCGCCTGCCGCGGACGTCCAGATCGAGCCGTTGTACTTCAACGCGTACAGCGTCGCCGGACCGTTTCGCACCGCCCACAGCACGTCGTCCGCGGCGCTCGCGCCGGGCTCGTAGGAGAGCCCGCTCAGGTTGCTGCCGTAGACGTTGTTGCCGTCGACGGTGACGGTGGCGTCCGCACCGGGCCAGAGCGACGCGCCGCCCGCGCCGCCGTCGATGCCCGTGCAGTCGTTGGGCGCGTCCTTGGTAGAGCTGGCGGTGGTGACGAACGCGCCGGATCCGTCGGGACAGCGGCCGTAGGTCGTGGTCGCGTGGCTCGTCCAGGTATACGAGTCGACCAGCGTGGTGCCGTCGGGCAGCAGCAGGCGCGCCGCATCGCCGCCACCGAGCCCGAAGCCGAAGTCCGCTTCCTCGAGCACGAGGTACGCACCCGGCGCGATCGTCGTGCTCGCGGGGATCGCGTAGCCGTGGGTGTCGTCGCTGTCGCGGAAGACCCAGCCGGAGACGTCCGCCGGCGCGAGACCGTCGTTGTAGAGCTCTACCCAGTCGCCCGGCGTGCCACCGCTCGACTCGACCTCGTTCACCTTCACGTGCGGCGTGCAGTCGTTGGCGGCGCCCTTGGTCGGCGCGGCCGTGGTGGCGAACGCGCCACTGCCGTCGGGACAGCGCCCATACGTGGTGACGGCGTGGCTGGTCCACGTGTACGTATCGACGAGGGTCGTGCCGTCCGGCATGAACAAGCGCGCCGCGTCGCCGCTGCCGAGCCCGAAGCCGAAGTCCGCTTCCTCGAGCACGAGGTACGCACCCGGCGCGATCGTCGTGCCGCCCGGGATCGTGTAGGCGTGGCCGTCGTTGTCGTCCTTGAACACGTAGCCCGAGACATCCGCGGTGCCGGTCCCGGTGTTGTAGAGCTCGGCCCAGTCGCCGGGATTGCCACCGCTCGACTCGACCTCGTTGATCACGACCGCGCCGGCGCCCGCGTCCGCGCCGCCATCCATGCCCGCGCCGCCCGCGCTGCCGTCCATGCCCGCGCCGCCCGCGCTGCCGTCGATGCCCGCGCCGCCGTCGATGCCGGCGCCGCCCGCGCCGCCGTCCATGCCGGCGCTGCCCGACGCTCCGGCGCTACCCGACGCTCCGGCGCTACCCGACGCTCCGGCGCTACCCGACGCGCCGCCGCTGCCCGACGTCCCGCCGCTGCCCGACGTGCCGCCGCTGCCCGACGTGCCGCCGCTGCCCGACGTGCCGCCGCTGCCCGACGTGCCGCCGCTGCCCGACGTGCCGCCGCTGCCCGACGTGCCGCCGCTGCCACCGGTCGCACCGCCGCCGTCGGTCGAGGCGTCGGTGCCGGGGTTGTTGTCGCCGCTGTCGCTTCCGCAGTGAACGAGCAGGAACGAAGACAGCAGGACCGGAATCAGACCAAGCTTGTGGGTTCGCACGGGGCTCCTCCTTGGAGTTCGTGCCTGCGGTAACATGTGACCCAGGGCGATCGCGTGGCGGCGCGGCGCCATCTTGTCGAAGCTCCTGCGTCGGACACGGAGCGCGCCGGTCGACGCCCGCGTGACACGCTTTGCTTCGCGGCGCGCGCGGTGTATCGAAGCTGGATGGGTTGCTCGCTCGGTACGCTCGCGGTTTCGCTCGGCCTGTCACTGGTCTGCCTCGCAGGCTGCAACAAGGGGTCGGCGGACACAGCGCCGTCCGCCGCAGCCAGCGCCACCGCCGCCGCGCCGGCGAGCGCGGCCGCGGCCCCGGCGGCCCCCAGCGCGGACGCGCTCGATCCGCAGAGCCTCGCCGAGATCGCCGACCAGATCGTGCCCAAGGGCATCCCCACCGCGCGCAGCAAGCCGCCCAGCGTGGCGGAGTGGAACGCCGCTTCCGAGATCACGGTGCGCTACTCGGGTCCGCTCGGCTGCGAGACGAAGCGCGTGCGGGAGTGGCTCCGCGTCAGCTGCCGCACATCCGGCAGCAGCGGACCGCATATCCAGAGCGTGCGCATCGTGGCGCCCACCAAGAAGGATCCCGAGTTCTTCACCTTCGAGCGCAAGGGCGTCGCCAGCATCGTGCTGCCGCTGCGCCAGGGCATGGACGCGAAGATCGAGTTTACCTGGACGGCGCGCGGCGCGCGCGTGCTGGCCGCGACCTGGCCGAAGGGCGCCCCGGCGCCGGGTATCTACTTCGACCGCGGCGCGGAGGGGGCCACCACCGCGAGCGCCGGCAAGAGCGCGCTGCCCAAGTGCGAAAAGGTGTGCGGCGGCGCGCGCGGGTTCCCGTCGGCGTGCGCGACGATGGATCCGTGTCCCGCGCACTTCAAGTGCCTGGAGAACCACATCTGCATCTGCACCATCCCGTGCGAGGATTGATCGACGCCGGAAGCTCCCGCCCGTCGCGACGGGCCTGAAGGGCCTGAAGGGAATGTCGGCCCGGCGCGGAAGCGAGCGGCAAGCGGCATGGCTTGAAGCGCCTGAGCCCGCACACTACGTTGGGCGCATGCGAACGTGGATGGTCACACAGTTCTTTTTTCCCATCGTGCTGACTGTCGCGTGCGGCGGCGGGAATGATTCCACGCCGGGCGCCGCCGGCGCCGCCGGCGCCGCCGGCGACGGCGGTAGCGCGGTCGACTCCGGCCTCGGCGACTCGGCGACCCCGGTCGACGCCGATCTCCCCGACGTGCCCGTCCCACCGGCGCCGGCCGCCACGTGCACGCCGCCCGTCTCGCCGCCCGACACGAGCCAGCCGACAACCGTGGTCGGCGCCGGCGCCGGTACCTGCTCGGAAAATGCGCTCGCGGCGGCTGTCGCGAAGGGCGGCGTCATCACGTTCGACTGCGGCGACGACGCGACCCTCTCCATCACGCAGACGCTGGACCTCCGCACCGACGTCGACACGACCATCGACGGCGGCGGCAAGGTCACCCTCGACGGTGGCGGCACGACGCAAATCATGAGCTTCAATCACGGCGACTTCCGCAAGAACACGACGCTGCTCACCCTGATGAACATCACGCTCGCCCACGGCAAGGCGCACGGTACGACCAAGTACGCGTCGGCGCCCGCGCCGTGCTCGCAGGGGTACTACGACGGCTATGGCGGCGCGCTGTTCGTGCGCGACGGAGAGGTCGCCATCTTCGACAGCGTGTTCGACGGTAACGCCGCCGAGTCCCTCGGTCCCGACGTGGGCGGCGGGGCGATCGCGCTGCACGGCGTGCTGAAGGCGACCGTCGTCGGCAGCAGGTTCGTCAACGGCAGCGCGAGCAACGGCGGCGCGATCGAATCGCTCAATTCCGAGCTCGACGTCTACAACTCGACCTTCGACGGCAACGTCGCCACCGGGAACGGCGCGAACTCGAACGACGCGAGCAAGTGCTCGGTGGTCGCGACCAACGGGCAGCACCAGGTCGGCTCGGGCGGCAATGGCGGCGCGATAGCGATCGACGGCGGATCCGACGGTACGCACACGTTCTGTGGCGACACGTTCACCAACAACAAGGCCGGCGACGGCGCGCTTGCCGGCGCGATCGGGCGGACGCCCGACAACGCGAAACAGACGACGGTCGTCGACCGATGCCTGTTCAAGGGCAACCAGGCGCCGAAGGGTGGCGGCGGCGCCTTCTACTTCCACAACTCGGACCTCCAGGTCAAAGCGACGACGTTCGAGGCCAACGTGGCGAAAGGGTGCGGTGCGATTCAAGCCGACGGCACCACGCTCGACTTCATCAACGACACGTTCCAAGGCAACACAACGAACGTGTCGGGCGCGGTCGGCGGCGCCATTTGCCTGTTCGGCGGCGACGGCTCGCTCCTGAACGTGACGTTCGCGAACAACAAGGTCGACGGTTTCGGCGCCGCCATCTTCGGCAACCCGACGCTGACGATCGACAACTCGCTGTTCGCGAACAACACTGGCAACAACCCCGGCGCGCCGATGCAGTGCCAGGTCACGGCGACCGGCAACAACAATCTGCAGTTTCCGAAGACGCACACGAACGGCGGCGCCGACGACGCCGCGTGCGTCAACGGCATCACCTTCTCGGATCCGATGCTCGCCGCGATCGGCGACAACGGTGGGCCGACGCCCACGATGCTCGTCAAGGCGGGCAGCCCGGCGCTCGGCCTGGGCCAGTCGTGCCCCGCGACCGACCAGCGAGGAACCGATCGTCCTGCAAACGGCTGCACGGCGGGAGCGGCCGAAGGGACAAACAGCAACTGACGAGCTTCCGGAGGGAAAGTTGTCGAGCCGCGCTGCCTGCGCTACTCCCGCATCCATGACGCTCGCGCGCTTGCTCGCCGTCGCACTGACCGGCGCGCTCGCCGTCGCGGCGACCGGCTGCCCCGGCGGCACCTCGTCGCGCGAAGGCTCGCCGCCGAGCCACTGCGCGCAGATGGGCGAGCGCTGCACGCTGGCAGGCGGCGTGCTCGGCGTGTGCAGCGAGAGTCGCTGCGAGCCGGGTCAGGCGCCGCCTTGCATCAAGTGCACGAGCCAGCACTGACCCGCGACGCCGCTTCGCGAGCGCGCCCCGGGGTTCCGCGCCGGACCGGCAAACCGGAACGGCGGCCTTATGGGCGATAGCGCAGGATCGCGCCGCCTTCACCGACCGCCCAGATCGTCGACGCGTTCGCGCCCCAGACGTCGTCGAGCGAGATCGAAGTGCCGCTGTCCACGGCGCTCCACGCGCTGCCGTCGTAGTGCAGGATCGTGCCGCCGGTGCCGACGGCCCAGGCGTCGTTCTTGGCGGCAGGCCACACGCCGTTGAGCGAGTAGCTCTCGCCGCTCGCCTGCACGGTCCATGCGCTGCCGTCGTAGTGGAGCACCGTTCCGCCGGAACCGACCGCCCACACGTCGTCGGCCTTGGTGCCGCGCACCGAGCGCAAGGACTCGCTGGTGGACGTGCCGGCGACAGGCGTCACAGACCACTTGGTGCCGTCGAAGTGGAGGATGGTGCCGCTCTCTCCGACCGCCCACACGTCGCTCGCGTCCGCGCCCCAGACGGCGTCGAGGTCGTGGGCCGTGCCGCTCGGCGTCGTGATCCAGCTGCTGCCGTTCAAGAGCCCGAGGATCTTGCCCTGCACGCCGACGATCCAGGCGCTGCCCTGACCGTCGGCCCACGCGCCGCGCAGCCACACGGTCGTGTCCGTCGTCATCGGCTGCCAGCCTTCGGTGTCGTTCTTGTGCTTGAGCACCGTGCCCGCCGTGCCGACGGCCAGCACGTTGTCCGCGGCGACGGCGTACACGCCGTAGAGCGCGCGCGGCGAGGTCGCGTTCGCCTGCGCCCACTGCTGGGTGTAGTGGAGGATCTCGTCGCCGACGACCCACACGTCGTTTTCGCCCGTGCCGTGGATCGACAGATGATTGGCCGCGGCGCCGGTGGACAGCACACTGCGCGCGTCCCCGTCCCAGTACAGCATGACGCCGCTCGCGCCGACCACGAGCGACTTGCCCGGCGCGACCGACCAGGAGCCGCGGAGATCCACGGTCGTGCCGCTGGAGCGCGCGGTCCAGGCCGTGCCGTCCCAGCTGTAGACGGCGCCGGAGTTACCGAAGACCCACGCCGAGTCGGCGGAGGTCGTCACGACCGAGTGCAGCTCGCCGGCGAGGGGTGCGGCGCCGGTGCTGCTCCACTTGGTGCCGTCGTACTCGAGCGCCACGTGCGAGGCGCCCACCGCCCAGACATTGCTCGCGTCGCTGCCGCCGAGCCCGTAGAGGTGCGCCGCGGTGCTGCTGGCCTGCGACTTCCAGTCGCTGCCGTCGAAATGGAGGATCACCCCGGATGCGCCAGCGGCCCACGCCTGCCCGTCGGAGGCCACCCAGACGGCATCGAGCGTCGTGCTCACGGGGCTCTGCGCCTCGGTCCACGCGCTGCCGTCGTAGTGGAAGATGCGGCCGCCGTCGCCGACGACCCACACGTCGTCCTTCGCCGAGCCGTACACGGAGCGCAGCGCCGGACGCTTGCCGGCGTCGCTGCCGCCGAGCGGATCCTCGGACGACCAGCTCGTGCCGTTGAAGTGCAGCACCGTGGCGTCCGCGCCGACCACCCAGACGTCGCTCGCGCCGCTGCCCCAGACGCCGGCGAAGTCGCTCGTGGAAGGCACCGCGACGCCCGCCCAGGCGACGCCGTCGTGGTGGATCACGGTGCCGTGCGCGCCGACCGCCCACACGTCCGTGATGCTCGACGCCCACACGGAAGCGAGCGGATTGCCCTGCGGCGCGGGGCGATCCCAGCACCACCTGTCGGCGCTGCAAACGCCGTACTGCGTGGCGGCGCCGGCGCTGCCCGCCGCGCCGGCGGCGCCGGCCGCGCCGCCGTCGGTTCCCGCGGCGCCCGCGGCGCCGGCCGCGCCGCCGCCGCCGCCGTCGCTGCTGCCACACGCGACCAGGACGATCGCGACCAGCGGGATCGCCAGCGCGAGAAGAAAGCGTCTCGTCATTCGAAGCTCCGTCAACCGGGTCCACACGCCGGGCACGTCACGCTGCCGCCGCAACCGTCGGGCCCGGAATAGCCGCACGTGCCCTTGTCGCAGATGGTCGGCTGGCAGCACGAGCCGTTCGACAGACACACCTGCGTGCCGGGACACGCGCCGCAGTTCTGCTGGCCGCCGCAGCCGTCCGACGCCGGCCCGCAGTCGCGACCCAGCGCGCTGCAGGTCGTCTTGGTGCAGCACGAGTTGTCGTTCGGACGACAGACCTGGCCGGTGCTGCAGCTGCCGCACTGGAGCGTCGTGCCGCAGCCGTCGTCGACCGTGCCGCACGCGGCGCCGAGATCCGAACACGTCTTCGGCGTGCAGCAGGTGTTGTTGGACCGGCACACGTCGCCGGCGGTGATGCACGGACCGCAGTCGAGCGGGTTGCCGCAGGTGTCGTTGCTCGCGCCGCACTCCTTGCCGAGATCGGCGCACGTCTTGGGCGTGCACGGACCGCAGACGTTCGCGGTTCCCGAGCCGCCGCAGGTGTCCCCGTTCGAGCACACGCCGCAATCGAGCGTCTGGCCACAGCCGTCGCTGATCTTGCCGCAGTCCTTGCCCTCCGCCAGGCATGTGGTGGGGACGCAGCAGCTGCCGTTGTCGCAAACCTCGTTGCTCTGGCAGTCACCGCAGGGCAGCGTCTGGCCGCAGCCATCGCTGGTCGTGCCGCAAGTGACGTGCTTGTCGGCGCAGGACTTGGGCACGCAGGGCGAACAAAGGTTGGCCGTCCCGCCGCCGCCGCACACCTCGTTGTTCTGGCAGGTGCCGCAGTCGAGGGTGCCGCCGCAGCCGTCGCTGATCTTGCCGCAGTCCTTGCCCTTCGCCGCGCATGTGGTCGGCTGGCAGCACTGGTTCTTGTCGCATTTCTCGCCGACCTTGCACGCGCCGCAGGTCAGCGTGCCGCCGCAACCGTTGTCCGCGGTGCCGCACTCGAGCCCGAGCTCCGCGCAGCTCTTCGGGATGCACGCGACGCAGACGTTGTTCTGGCAGACCTCGCCGGGCACGCAGGTTCCGCAACTCTGTTGCGCGCCGGTGCAGCTGTTGACCACGGTGCCGCAGTTCTTGCCCTGCGCCTTGCACTCGGTGGGCGGCGGCGGCGGCTGGCAGACGTTGCCCACGCAGATCTCGCCGCCATTGCACGTGCCGCAGTTCAGCGTCTTGCCGCAACCGTCGCTTACCGTGCCGCACTCGAGCCCTTGCGCGGCGCACGTGGTCGGTTGGCACGTGGCGCAGTCGTGGGTGACCGCGTCGCACTCGAGCCCCGACCCGCACGCACCGCAATCAAGCGTGCCGCCGCAGCCGTCCGGGACGCTTCCGCAGGCGGAGCCCGGCGCGCCGCAGACGATCGGTACGCACGGGCCGCACTTGTGCGTCGTGCCGTTGCAGATCTCGCCGGCGGGGCACTTGCCGCAGTCGATGGTCGTACCGCACGCGTCTTCGAGCACGCCGCACTCGGCGCCAGCCTGCGTGCACGCGTCGTTCTTGGTCTCGCAGCTGCGCGTCTTCGCGTCGCAGACCTGGCCGCCGTTACATGTGCCGCAAGCGAGCACGCCGCCGCAGCCGTCCGGGACCGAACCGCACGCAGCGTTCGCGGCCGCGCAGGTCGTCGGCGTGCAGCCCGAGCTACCGCCGCTGCCGATGGGACCGCCGCCGCTGCCGCTCGCCGCGGAGCCGCCGCTGCCGTTCGCGGCCGATCCGCCACTGCCGTTCGCCGCAGTGCCGCCGCCACCGTCGGCCGCGGCGCCGCCGCCGCCGTCGGCGGCCGTGCCGCCACTACCGCCGGTCGCGCCGCCGGCGCCGTCGCCGACGCCGCTGTCGGCGGCGCCGCCGCCGGCACCGCCGCTGCTACCGGTTTCCCCCGCGCCGCCGCAAGCCGCCGCGACCATCGCCGCAACCACCAACACCGCCGCGCCCGCGACGCGCCTCGGTCCGCAAAGCCAGATACTGCCCATCGTCGCCTCCAGTCCGGTCGTGGGCCGGCGTGCCGCGATGCCCGGAGCAGCCGCCGTGAAAATCGATTCTAGCTCATCTGGCTGGAAACTTGTAATCGAGGCGGAACGACGCCTCGGCCCAGTGTTCGGGTCAGTAGATCGGTGGAGACGAGATCCGCTTCAAATCAAGACCGCCGGGGTACATGTAGCTGGTGTAGCGCCCGTACCCGTAGACCACGACGCCGAAGGCGTTGTTCGCCTGGATCGAGTGCACTTCCGTGGCGTCGAGCTCGTGTCGCGCCACGGAGAACCCGGAGCCCCCGATGGCGGAAAACTCCGACGACGGGATGGCCGTGCCGTCGAGGCTGACCTGGGTCCCGGCCGGCGCCACGACATTCACGAAGTTCGTGTCGTAGGTGGTCGACGCGACGAAGATGTAGGACGCGCGGTACTGGGCCGTTGGCACCACCACGGCGAGCGACGGATCGCCGGACGCGCTCGGTACCGATGCCTGGCTCTGCATGTACTGCGTGACGAGGATTGGCTTGTCGGACGTCACGCGGAAGTCCTGAGTCACGTTGTCGATCTCGAGCGGCGCGACGCCCGGACCGAGCGTCGCGCCGGCGGCGACCGGCGGATCGAAGTCCACCAAGGTGTCCGCCTCCACCGCGGCGATGCGGACCACCTGCGGCGAGTCCGGGCCGAGCCCGGCGGGGATCGTCACGAGATAGTCCTTGCCGAGCGTCTCGGCGGGCAGCATCGCGTGCTCGATGTGATCGCAGGCATCGGCGGTCGCGGTCGGCACGTTCGCGCACGATTGACCCGACACGACCTGCACCGGCTGCGACGCGCTGATGCGCGTCCCGCTGATGTCGGGTCCGTAGCTCTGTCCGCTTCCGCCGTGCGCGGCGAGAGCGAGCAGCACGTCGCCGCGATCGAGCGTCACCGTACCGTTGCCGCTGGCGTCGATACCGCCGCCCGGCGCGAAGCCGCCGGTGCCGAGCAGCTTCACCGACGTGCCGTCGTGCGTCGCGGTGACCGCGATGAAGCCCGCGCGCGTCGACGTCGAAGGCCACGCCATCGCGGTGTAGTCGTGCGTCATCGCCGTCGCGGGAAGCAACAGCGATGCGTCGTTGGAGAACGAGAGACACTCGCTGCCGAAGCCGCCGGGACAGTCCTTTCCCAGCGGGCACCCGCTGGGCACGGGACTCAGCTGGTACTCCAGCGGACTCAGCTGGTAGACAGTCACCGGCTGGTCGGTGCGCAGGCGGTACGCACCGTTCTTCACCACGCGCGTCGCGCCCGGATCCGGCGGGCTCTGGCACGCGTCGACGTCGCCCCCCTTCAGCTCCGGCAACCCACGGCAGCTTGACCAGTGCCAGCGCGCCCGGCGCGACGGGCACGGAATCGACGTCGGTCGTGCCGCGAGTGACGTGGACCGTCGTGGCTGCCGTTCCCGCGTTCGCGACCGCGACCGTGAAGTCGAAGCCACTCCACACCGGATTCGGCGTGATGGTCGGATAGTAGTCGCAACCCAGATAGCTATCGACGAGCTCCGGCGGCGCGCACGATCCCTTGCAGCCGTCGGGATCGCACGTCATGCCCTGGAGCGGATCGCAGTCGAACTCGTCGAAGCCGGTTCCGTCGGCGCGACACAGCTTGGCCGCACCCGACGCGCAGCTCGCCTCGCCGGGCAAGCACACCACGCACCCGAACGTGTCGACGCAGCGCTTGCCGGCGGCGGCGCAGTCCTGGCTGCTGGAATACCCGCCCTTGCCGTCGCACGTCTGGGCGACGTTGCCGTCGCAGCGGATCTCGTTCGCGACGCAGATCCCGCCCGATCCGTCGCCGCCGCCGTCGTAGTGGGTCGGGCGCTCGACCGTCTCGGGATTGCCCGAGCAGGCTCCCCCGAGCAGCGCAAGCGAGGCCGGCCCCGCCAGAACGAGCCCCATGCCGCGACGCAGGTCCATCGGCGGTGATCATACGCCGCGTACGCGGCGGCGCCAAAACGCGTGTGCGGCGCATCCAACGCCGCGATGGCTGCGCGTTCCAGAAGCCGGCCCAGAGGATTTTCGGGCGCAAACGTGCAGGACCTGCATCCGGCGCGAAGAAACCGCCGGAACCGGGTCGCGGCATGATCGATGCTTCACCTCGACCGGTCATGGCCAATCCCGCAGTCCTGATCGTGTTCTACACTCGCAGCGGCAGCACCGAGCGCATCGCGTTCGAGATCGCGCGCGACGTCGCCAAGCTCGGCGTCAGGTGCGACGTGGAGCCGCTCGACGAGACGGTCCGCAGACGTCACGGTCCGCTCGGTTATCTGCGCACGGGGCGCGACGCCCTGCTCGGGCGACCGGCGCAGCTGCGGCCAATCCGGCGCGATCCGTCGGACTACGACCTCGTCGTGGTCGGCACGCCGGTGTGGGCTGCGTCGGTGTCGACGCCGGTGCGCTCCTTCCTCGAGGAGCACCGCGCCGACATCTCGCAACTGGCCGTGTTCCTCACCCATGGTGGCACGGGCCAGCGACGCGTTCTCAGACAGGTGTCGCGCCTTGCCACGCGAGACGCCGTTGCGAACCTCGCGATCCGCGAGCGCGATCTCGTGTGCGAGATCCATCAAGCCGACGTCAAGGAGTTCGTCGTGCACCTCGCTGCCGCTCTCGGCGTGCTGCCGCGCGCGGTCGCGACGCGGCGCCGCCCGCTCGCCGAGTCCGCTGACGCCTACGCGTAGACCCGCGCCAGGTGACGGCTCACTTCCCCGCTTGCTTCGCGCCGTCGACGATCGCCTTCTTCAGCGCTTCCTGCTGGTCGATGACGTGCTTCGGTCGCTCGTCGCCGCACGGGTCGTACTGCTCGCGGTGCATCGAGCTGTTCTCGGTGCAGGTGCTGGTGATGGCCAGCGCCCCGCCCTTGGTGGAAACCTGGAACGTGTACCGGTAGGCGATGCGCGGCACGCTGGACACGGCGATCTCCTTCCGGCGCGTCTCGAACCAGTAGGGGTGGGCGTCGTCCTCGATCGGCACGTATCCGAGCTTCTCGGCGGCGCTACGCGCCACGCTCAAGAGCTGTCCTTCGTCCATCGACAGCTTCTGGCTCACGGGGTGGTACTCCTGCATCCCGGCGCCCGCGCAAGCCGTCGGAGCGAGCAGAGCGAGCGCGATCAGCAAGCCTCGGCGTGGCTTGAACAGCTTGCCGTCCCACTTGCCAAAGCGGAGCCTGGTCGAAGCACCTGATGGTAGTACGCCGCCTCGCCCACCGGTAGTCCGCCGCCGCTGATCTCGACGATGCCGCCCAGCGGGTGCGCGGCATCGTTCGGCAACGCCGCGGAAGTCCGCGAAGCCGTGCGCCGACGGCGCGACCCCGATAACCGTGGACGCGCTGGTCGAACACGCCCGAGGGCGATGGTCTGGTAGTGGAACATCAGGTTCTTGCCGACCATGCCGCTGGAGTTTCCGAGCAATGCGTCGGACATCAGCGAGCAGTCGCGCGTCCTCGATCGGGCTCGCGGCGAGCACGTAGCGATCCGCCTTGAACGTGACGGCGCTTGCCGTCGGGACCGATGCACCGACGCCGGTAGATCGGAGCTCTTCGACGCCGTTGGCGAGCGAGCTTCACGGCGCGCGTCTCCGCACGGAGCTGGCAGTTGCCGCTGAGACAGCGCCTTGCGCAGCACCGTCACCGCCGAAGGAGCCCTTGGCGTTAGTTCGGGCAGCCGATAGCCCGAGCAGAAGCCGCAGATCGACGCATGAGGGAAGGCCGTCGTAGGGCAGCGGAGTTCGCCGCCGTCGGGTACGCGAACATGGTGTACCCCAGAGGCGTCGAGACCCCGTCTTCACGACGCTGGAGCCGTACATGAGCGGTTGCCTGGTGGCATGGGAAAATCACCGAGCTGCGCGGGCTCTCGAAGGGGTTTTCGCCGGTCTTGCCCTGCACGCCCAGCAGCCGCTCGCCCCAAGCGTAGAACGGCTCGAGCTAGTCGTACTGCACCGGCCAGTCGGCGAAGCTCGCGCCTAGGCACAGCGCCGAGCGCGTGCCGAGCTGGAAGTCCGCCGGCGCGAAGCGCGGCATCTTCAGATCGCGTGGAACCGATCCGCCGCCGACGGTCTTCGGCAGCCCTTGCACGTCGCCGAAGAGCGACTCGAGCCGATCGCCGTCGCTTGTCGAGAGTGACGCCACGATACGCGGCTCGAACGCGCGCGTAGGGATGAAGGTCCCATCTCGCACCCAGCATGTCGGATCGCGCCGCAGGCGTAAAGACGCCCGTCGCGCCGATCCCGCAGCAAGTCGCGGCGCGAGAGCTCGATTCCGCGCCGCGGCGGCAAGGAACAACAAGCGATGCATCGCGGCGTTCATTGGGGAGGGATGCCGGCCCGGCGCGGAACCACTCGCACCGTCAGCGCGGGGCATACGTCGGCGACGCCGGCGTCAGCGACGGCTTCGCGACCAGTGACTGCTCGGGCGACGGCGTCGCCCAGGCGTGCCGATAGGAAGCGTGCCCTGGACACGCCGACGGCTACTCGGTGCGGAGCACGAGCGCGGTCTTCAGGAACGTGATGCGGCCATCGGGAGCGCCGACCGCCTCGCGGTGTGCGCGGATCGTGTAAGCGCCGGCGGGAAGTCGCACCGCGCAGCGGTCGAGCAGGCCGTCGTAGTAGCGACCGGCGGGTGAGCCGATCGAGCTGCGGGACCCCGACGTCCGGGCGATGTGGCTGTTGAAGGGGTTGCAGCGCAGGGACGCGTGCACGCCATGCTCGCCGTTCAGCTCGACGACGTAGTCGAGCACGTGTGGCAGCGCGGCGCTGTCGGACATGGCGCTGAACCCGCGATGGTTCACGTCGAGGTCCGCCCACACCTGGACCGTCGTCTCCTTCTCCAGCTTGAACGCGGCTTGAGCCGGGCTCGGCGAGAGCTCGATGCGAGCCAGCTTGCTCTCGTCCGACACGAATTTGCCGACGAGCCAGACAACCCCGGCGATGAGCGCGGCCAGCCCCACGAGCAGCCCGATGCAGCCCACGAATTGCCCGAACGTCCCCTCGGGCTCCGCGCCCTCCGGATCCACCACCCAACGACCTTGGCAGAAGTCGCGATCGCTTCATACTAAAACCCATCCGGGTCGATGCAAGCGATGAAGTGCCTCGCGCAGACCGTCAATCCCGCCGCGATCACCAGGGTGAAGCACGTGGCCGGCCGCCGCGAGGCGTGAGCGATGCCGCTCTTGTTCGTGCTCGTGATCAACGCCGCGGCGTTCGCCGTCGGGGTCGCGACGCTCCGCAGTCGCGGCGCCGCCGAGCTCGAGGCTTGCCGCAGGTACGCGCGGCTGCTGTTCGTGCTCAGCCTGCCTTTCGCGGTTGTCGGCGTCATCCTGTTGATCGAGAGGTTCGGCGAGAGCTGGTGGCCGCTCCTGGTGTCGATCTGCGTCATGCCGATCGCCTCTTTCGTCCTGGCCGAGGTGAAAGCGCGCAAGAGCCGCCGCTGAGACGCCCCCTTGCGACGCCACGCCGATCGCCCCAGGCTACGCTCCTTCACCACGGAGGAGCGGGCATCATGAAGTACAAGCGTCTCGGTGCGACAGGGCTCTACGTCTCCGAGCTGTGCCTGGGCACCATGGGCTACGGGGACAAGGGCTTCTGGAAGGCAATCGGCGAGCTGGGCATCGACGCCGTGAGCCGGCAGCTGCAGGCAGCGGTCGACGCCGGCATCAACTTCATCGACACCGCGGACGTGTACCACGAGGGCGAGTCGGAGAAGCTCGTAGGGCAGGCGATCAAGCGGCTCGGGCTCGATCGTGACAAGCTCGTCGTCGCCACCAAGGTGCGCGGCCGCATGGGCGAAGGGCCGAACGAGACGGGGCTCTCGCGCAAGCACATCCTCGACGCCATCGACGCGAGCCTGTCGCGTCTGGGCATGGACCACGTGGACCTCTACCAGATCCACGGCGTCGACCCGGTGACGCCTCTCGAGGAGACGATGGAGGCGCTGAACGACGTCGTGCGACAGGGCAAGGTGCGCTACATCGGCTTCTGCAACCTGCCGGCGTACAAGGCGATGAAGGCGCTGGCGATCTCCGACCGCAGGGGCTGGGCGCGCTTCGTGTCGGCGCAGATGCACTACACCATCGCCAGCCGCGACATCGAGCGCGAGATCGCCCCGCTGTGCGAGGAGGAGGGGCTCGGCATCCTGCCGTGGTCGCCGCTCGCCGGCGGGCTCCTGACCGGCAAGTTCAAGCCCGACGCGGAGGCGCCCGAAGGCGCGCGCCGCGCGTCGTTCGATTTCCCGCCGGTGGATCGCAAGCGCGCGTTCGCGTGCGTAGACGCCATGCACAAGATCGCGAAAGCCCACGACGTCAGCGTGCCGCAGGTGGCGCTCGGCTACCTGCTCCACAAGCGCTTCGTCACCAGCGTCATCATCGGCGCGCGGACGGACGAGCAGCTGCGGGACAACCTGGCGTCGGTCGAGCTGCACCTGGACGAGCAGGAGCTCTCCGCGCTCGACGAGGTGAGCGCGCTGCCGCAGGAGTACCCCGGCTGGATGGTCACGTTCCAGTCGCGCGACCGCTTCGTCGAGGGACAGCAGCGCTAGCCCCAGCCGCGCAGCCGGCTCTCCTCCTTGCGATAGAGCTCGAGCGCTTCCTCCACGGTGCGTTGGGCGTCGACCTTGCCGACGGGCTCCTCCGCCATGATCTCGCGGTTTTCCTCCAGCAACTTGTAGTCGAGAAAGAAGCGGCGGATCTGCGGTCCAAGGTACGTCGGCAGGTCGCTGATGTCCTGGTACTCGTTGAACGCGGGATCGTGGATGTGGACGGCGATGATCTTGTCATCGGGCTTGCCGTTGTCGACCATCCGGACGAGACCGATGGGTCGCGCCACGATGATGCTCATGGGGACGACGGCCTCGCTGCACAGCACCAGGACGTCGAGCGGGTCGCCGTCGCCGCAGTACGAGCGCGGGATGAAGCCGTAGTTGGCCGGGTAGTGCACGGAGCTGTGCAGCACGCGGTCCACGCGCAGAAGACCGCTGGGCTTGTCGAGCTCGTACTTCACGTTGGAGCCGGCGGGGATCTCGATCAGCGCGTTGACGGCGTCAGGCGGTGAAGGCGGACGGCTCGGAAGGTCATGCCAGGCGTGTGCCATGGCCCGAGCGTACAACGAGAAACCCACGCCCGGGAGCGACCGGATTGACCACCGGCGCGGCGTCGGCCATGTTGTCGCCCGTGGTGGCGCACAGTGAGGGGAAGCTGCGCGTCGGGGTCGTGCTGGATCCCGGGTCGACGCCGCACGCCGCGTTCACGCGCGCACGACTCGACGCTTTCTGCCGTGCGTTGACGCAAGCGACGGACACGTCGGTCGTCGGCGTCGGCGCAGCGGACTACCCGCGGCTTCTCGCCGCGCTCTCGAGCGGGGAGCTCGAGCTTGCCTGGCTACCGCCGGTGGTCGCGCTGCAGGCCGGGGCCATCGGGCGCTCGCTGCCCCTCGCGCTGCCCGTGCGCGGCGGGCGTGCGGACTTCCACACCGCGCTGTTCGCCCGGGAGGGCTCCGCGATCCAGAGCGCCGCGGATCTGGTCGGCACCCGCGCCGCCTGGGTCGATCCGGTGAGCGCGTCGGGCTACCTGTTGATCCGCGCCGCGTTGCGCTCGCGCGGCGTCAGCCTGGACCGCGCCTTCCGCAGCGAGGCGTTCCACGGCGCGCACGAGGCGGTCGTCCGCGCCGTGAGCGGCGCGCGCGCCGACGTCGGTGCGACGTTCGTGCACTTCGCGGCGGACGGGCGGAGCGTACGGCGCGCCGGCTGGGGCAGCGCGCACATGCAGATCGTGGAGAGCTTCGGCCCGATCCCGAACGACGTGCTCGCCGCCGCCATGCACGTTCCGGCGTCGATGATCCGGAAGGTGCAGGGCGCGCTCGTCGGCGGATCCGCCGACGTCTCCCGCGCCGCCGCCGAGCTGTTCGAAGCCGAGACGTTCATCCGCGCGGAACCGACGCACCTGGCGCCGCTCGCGTCGCTGCTGCGCTTTCTCGACGACACCGCGCATCGCTCGCTATCGTCGCGCCCGCCGTGACCCGCCTGCGCGCCGTCTGCCTGATCTGCGCCGCCGCGATCGGCTGCGCGGCGCCGACTCCGGAGCGCGCCGCGCAAGCGCCCACGATCAGCGTCGCGCCTGCCGCCGTGTCCAGCGCGCCGGCGGCACCGGCCAGCGTGCCCCCGGCGATCCCCCAGCTCCTCGGGCAGCTGGCCGCGGGCGCACGCTACGGCGACGGAGCGCACCCCGAGGTGCTCTACACCTGGACCCACGCCGACCAGATCGAGACGCTGCGCCGCGATCGGCGCCTGTTGATCCGGAGCCGATCGCCGGACGGCACGCCGGCACTGTTCGACACGCGCGTCGCCGCCTACCCGGTCGGCCTCGCTTCGCTCCTGCGACGCCCCGAGCTGTCGCTACGACGCTTCGCGTGGTCGAACCCGTGGGCGACCCTGGCGGGCTGGAAAGGCGAGAGCTACGGAGACCGACTGATCCGCGTGGAGCTGCGTCCGGAGGCGTTGATCCTCTGCTTCGACACCACGACGTCGACGGCGTGGCGCGTTGTCGATCTCGGCGGCGCGCCAGTGCTAGACGCGGAGGCGCTCGCCCATCCGGAACGCATCGGCGCCGTGTATCACGTGTGGCCCGGCGACCCCGCGGGCGCCGGCGCTCCGAATGCTTCACCCTTCCGCGAGTACGTGCTGGTAAACGAGTCGATGGTCGAGCAGTGGCAGGTCGCGACGCCGACAATCGCGAGCGAGCTTCGCGAAGCCCGCGCCCTGCTCGAGCGCCTGGAGTCGTCGCGGGCGGCGATGCCGCCGGACGTCGTGGCGCTCTGGCGGCACAAGCCGGCAGAGCCGACGCTCGCCGAGCTGTACGCGGCGAACCTGGCGTTCCCCAACGAGCGCTACCAGCTCGCGCCCGATCGCGTCGCGGTGCTGGTCGCGCTGCTGGGCGCGGCGATCGACGCGAACCGGGGCGCCGCGATCTCGGTCACCCCGTTGATCCGCTTCGCGGATCAGGGCAAGCGCGCCACGCCATGAGCGCGCGTATCCCGCGCGAGGAGGCGGTCGCCCGCGTCGCGGGCGAGCGCGGCGACGCATCGTGTCTCGTCTGCGCGATTCGCGACGGTCGTCTCGGCGCGCCGCACGTCCTGGCCCAGGGGCGATGGTGCCGCGTCGTGCTCGCCCGCTACGCACTCCGGCGCGGTCACGCGCTGGTCCTCGTCGACGAGCACGTGACGCGTTTCTCGGACGTGGACGACGCGACGTGGGCGGAAGCGACGGCGCTGGCGCTGGTCACGGCGCGCCGCATCGAGCGCGCGCTCGCGCCGGTCCGCTGCTACGTCGCGTCGCTCGGCAGCGCGCAGCCGGACCTGCCGATGAGCTCGCCACATCTGCACCTGCACGTCGTGCCGATCTACGAACCGGACGACAAGCCGAGCCGCGTGCTCACCTGGGCGCACGGCGTGCTCGCGCCGTCCGAAGCCGAGCTCCGGGCGCTCGCCGGCGAAATCGCCTAGCGCGCGCGCCACGCCGCGACGGCCTGCAGCACGACGCGGGACGCCGTCGGGTGCGACCCGACGACCCACGCCAGCCCACCGAAGCCGAAGGAGGCATCGACGATCGTCGCCACGCGTTGACCGTTCAGCACGACCTGGAACACGGAGTCGGCGAAGCGCAGCTCGACGTCGTTGACCGTACCGACGCCGCCGATCAGCGGCGAGAACTCCCAGGGCGCGATCGCGTCCCCTGCCCGGGGCGGATCGGTGGCAGCACCGGATACGGCGTCCCGCGCGCATCGTAGCCAAGTCGCACCGCGCACCAGTCGCACGCCGTGGAGCCGGGCCGCACGGACTGGGCGCAGGACGGACAGGCGGTCACGGGTCCGGAAAGTGTTCCACGAAACGCGGCCGGAGGAAGCGGGAAGAACGCCCGGACGGAGGCCCCGATTCGAGATCCATGCGCCGGGTGCCGGTCCGGCGCGGAACCTCGCGGTCCGGCCGCGGCCGCCGGAACGGGCACATGTGTACCGGTCCGGGGCGCCGCTCACGCGTGGCGGTGTGCCACGTGCGGATGCGCTCGAGCGACCAGACCGCCAGCCCGGCGATCGCACCGCCCACCGTCCACGCGTTCCACGCCGCGATCGACGTCGCGCCGGCGAAGCCGAGCAGCCACGGCACGAAGAACACCCAGGTGCCGAGCGCGAGGTTCGACGCGGACGGGAACACCTTGCAACCGACGTGCCCGGTACGACACTTGCAACGATCGCCGAGACGAGAAACGGTGCGCAGGCCGCGTCGGAATCGCGAAAGCCTTGCGCGATCTGCGGCGCTCTGCGCCGGCGTCTTCCGAAAGGAGCAAACCATGGCAACCCTGCACGTGACACCCGGCGATTGGACGTCGTTCTTCGACGCGTTCAGCCTCGCGCACTCCGGCTGGCCGGTGAAGCTCGAGGTGCTGGGAACGGAGGTCGGCGCGCAGGTGGAGGCCGACGGCGCACCGCTCCAAGGCATCAGCGTCGACGACGGCGGCGGAACGCCGGATATCGAGATCACGGTCGGCGAGCTCACGCACACCATCGCGCACGCGACGGACGTCTGGCTCAAGACCTCGGACGAAGGCTCGGACGAGACTCTCGAGATCGCCGCGCCCCGTAGCGTGACGCTGGTCACGTTCCGCTCCGCGCCCCAGCCCTAGCGAGCTTCGGCCAGCTCCGGTTCCGTGCGCGCGCGACGCCATGCACCGCGGTGCGAAATAAGACGCTTCGCGCCGGCCCACGCGTTGACTGTCGGCGGCGGCGGGCGCAAATCGCTGTTGGTGGCGGCGGGCGCGAAGTTCTGACATCTCGTTCTTGTGGGTCGGCGGGTTCCTGCCCGCCTCCGGCGTCCGGGTGGGAACGTGACGCATTTGCAAGCGTGATCGTTCTTCAAGGCCTCTAGCGCCGCCCGCCACGAGCGCGGGCGGCGTCGCGCCGCACCGGCGGGACCAGCACCGTTTGTGTGGGGCAGAGAAGCGCCCGCGCGGCTTCGCCGAGCCTCGCCCGCGACGGCTTCGTGGACGCCTGGCGCCACGGCCACCGATTAAGCCGCCGCTCCGCCTCGCCGCTCCCTTGGCGACCGCTTCGCGGGCATCTGGCGCCGCCACCGCCGAATCGGCCTTCCGTCCCGCCTCGCCACTCATCCGTCGGCCGGACTTCTGGCGGACGGCACGAGCGGTGTACGCTCCCGGGCGTGCGGTACGCGATCTCGTGTGTGGGGCTCGTGTGCCTGGCTTGCGCCACGACCGGGCCGCAGCCCGCGCCGGCGAACGCGAGCGCGAGCGCGCCCGCGAACCCGTCGTCGACGCCGACGCCGGAGCACGCGAACGAGCCGCGCGAGGTCACACGCGCGCTCGGCCGGGCGCGCGCGCTCGCGACGCGCGCCCGCGCGCTGCGCGCGCCGATCTACCGCGGCAACGGCGACGCGGACGATTCGGTGGCGTTCCTCGGCAAGCAGCTGCGACCCTGGCTGCTGAAGCGCCGCGCGCTGCAGGAGGTCGCCGCGAAGGCGTACGACGACGCGATCCGGCCGCGGCGCGCCGCGCTGGTCGCGTACGCCAGCGCAGAGGTCGGCGAGCTGTGGGCGGACTACGTCGAGGAGTTCGTGGAAGCCGGATACCGCGCCATGCCCCGCTCGCTCCGCGACCAGGCAGGGTTTCCCGCACGCTACCGCGCGACGCTCGTCGACGCCGCGGCAAAGCAACTGGCCGAGGCGCGCAAGCTGCTCCAGATCTGCGTCGACACCGCGGGCGGCGCGGGCGCGCCGGATCTCGGCAAGCGCTGCGCGGCGCGCATCGGCCGACTGCCGCCGCCTCCGACCGCCGCCGAAGCGGCGCCCGACCCGGGCTGAGCACCGGCGTCACGGCGGCGGCGCGCACACGTTCACGCACGCCGCGCACAGCCGCCCGCCCTTGCCGTCATCGACGCAGCCGTCGTCGACGATCTTGCCGGTCTTGCAGTCTTGCACGGCACAGCGCGGGACGCGCGGCGCGGCGGGCGCCGCCGGCGTCGGCGGGCGCCGGCCCGAGCTCGGTAGAGCTGCTTGGCTTCGTCTGTTTCCATGCGTTCGCGCCAGGCAACGACTTCAGGATCGGCTCCCGCGGCCTTGAGCACTCGAACCGGATCTCCCCGTGCCGTCGCTGCGGCTCTTCGATCCGGGGCTTGCCCCCGCGGGTCGTCTTGCCGGTGCCTCCGGCGCCCGGCCCATCGTCGAACAGCCGCGGCGTCTTCTCCCCGTTCTTCACCCACGGGCTGCCACGCCAGCCGGGCGCGACGCGACGGGGGCTCTGCCTACGCCGATCCGACGTAGACCGGTGCCCGGCAGTCGGACACGCGGAGCGAGACGCTTCCGAGCGCGGCCCTGAGCAGCTTCTCCACACTCGACGCGGCTCCGCCCCTCGACGCGGCGTCGACCGCGCGGCGCGCCTCCTTCTCCTTGAACCCGAGCCCGCGCATCGCGACGAACACGCGCGCGGCGGCATCCGCGCGCTCCGGCGCCGCCACGCTCCCGTACGCCGACCCGTCCGCGTGCTGGAACGTGAAGCCCGCCGATGCGCTGCCCGCCACGATCAGGCGACCCCGGTGCACCGCGCGATGGTGGGCGCCGCATCAGGATCGGGAAATTTCCCGGATCATTCCCGCCGCCCTCGGCACGCGGGTCGACGTGGTGCGCGTCCAGGAACACCGCGTTGTGACACCCTGGCACGGCGCAGCAGCCGCCGTCACGGCGCACCACCTCGCGGCGCGTCGCCGGCGGAATCGTCTGCGTGGCGCGCTTGCCGTCGGCGACGTGCTGGGCGTCGCACTCGGCCGTCGCCACGATCGCGGGCTCCACGTCGACGGCTTCGCCCTTGGCTTGCTGCGTTCCGGCACGGCAGCGCTCGCACACGGTCATCGCGATCTGGTAGCTCGAGCGCCCCGCGTCGGCAGGCCCGCCGAGCACGGCGCGCGCCATGAGCAAGAGCGCGGCGTCGTCATCCAGCGATCCGTCCGAGTCACGCCGTAGCCGCGCCATCGCTGCGCGGACGGGGGCCAGCGTCTCCGCCGACACGTCGAAGCGCAGCACGTGCCGGCGCGCTTCGGCCCGCGGCGGATCCGCCGGCCCGTCGCCGGGCGCGCGACCGCTGACGAGCCGCTCGATATCGCGCACCGTGCGCGTCTTCGCCGCGTCGATCCACGCGCGCTCCGTGGCCGGCGTCGCCACGCGCGTCAACTCGCGCAGCGCCGACCACGACAGATCGCTCGCCGACAGCAGCGGCAACTGCTCGAGCGCTTCCGCGACTGCGGAAGCTTAGTCCTCGGCTAGTCATCTGGTCGCGGCCCGTATCCGAGCACGCGCTCGACGTACTCGGCGAACGTCGCGTAAGCGAGTTTCACGTGCACGCGCGCCCGCCGCGCCGCGAGCAGCGAGCGAACCTCGTCGCAATCCAAGGAGCAGGTGTTCTTGCGGCGATGCGCTGCAGCTCCGCGTGCGCTTGCCGCGAGACGTTCCCCTCGTTTCTCATGCTTCCGCTCTAACACGGGCTTTTCGGCCCCCCAGCGCGCCGCGCTGGCGTGCGATCGCGCACGCGGACGCGTTTCGAGTCGACGAGTCCGCGCGCGGCGCACACGTGGGCGTTCTGGCCGCCAGCGGGCATGGCGCGGCGCGGTCGACCGTTCTCTCGCCTCGACGCGCGCCGATCGTGTCAAGCGCGAAATTCGATATCTGTACCATTGTGCCGGCGCCCTGCGCGTGTGGTTCGTCCTGCGCACTGAGCGACGCCTCGCGCCGCCGGCTATCGGAACAAGCTGGCGCTCGGCCTCGCCGGGAGTCCATGGGGTCCTGGCGAGATCGTGACTTGCCGCCAAGACCCAAGGTCGTGGCGCACAAGGGCTCCGATCCGATGCGGCGCGCGCGGGATTCAGCTGGCACGAACTCTGGCGCCCACGTGGGCGCCCCGGACCTCGCCCTGTCTCGATCGTGCCTTGCGTCCAGCCGACGTAGACGGGGTTGCCCCGCACTCCGACGGCGCCCACGTGGGCGGCGTTGACCGCGCTCGCCGCGCGCAAGTGCGCGAAATCCAATCTTGTGCGCGCCGGCGGGATCCAGGCGGCACGAGCTCTCGCGCTCGGATTGCAACGTGACGGCGTTCCTGTCCGCGCCGACGGCGCCCACCCCTGCGATTTCTGGACACCTCTTCAGGCCCAGCTTTGATCCGTTCTCGTCGGGCGAGCTCCTGTATCGGACCCTGCGCGGCGGGGGATAGGCTGCGCGGCTGGGTCGGCGACGGCGTTGGCGACGACCGCGGACGCTCCGCGCCGCGGCCACCGGTCCGACGCCGCCACTTGACGGGTCGTCGTCCAATGCGAATCCGGGCCTCCCGCACCGACGATCCCGGGAAAGTCCCCGAAGGGGGATACCGCGCCGGACCAACCTTCCGGACTTCGTGCGGCCCGACTAGCGAGCGCTACGGTGCGCCGTCCCGCCGCGCGCACGCTTGCTCAGAATCGCACCGTCGCCTGCTCGGTGTCGCCGCCGCCGCAATCGGTGGCGGGCGGCGCGTGGACCGTCAAGAAGAGCTCGAGCGTGCCGTGGGCGGCGCCGCCGTCGCGCGCTTCCACGGCGTCGAGCTCGAGCGTGAAGGCGCCCGCGGGCGCGGACGCACTGCCGGCGGCGAAGATGCACGTCGCGTCCGCCGCCGAGACGCCGGAAGCGCTCCAGCTCGCGACCGTCGCCGGCGAGAGGGTGCCGGGCGCGGGATCCGGCCCGAGATCGATGCGAGCCGCGAACGCCGGAACGACGTCCGAGCCGGCGTCGAGGTGCAACACGAAGCGACCGTCGGACGTCTGCTCGACGCTCGCGCATGCGGCGGCGAGGCTCGCCGTTCCGGCGGTGTTGCCGCTGAAAGTGAGCCGGCAGCGCGGCGCGTCGTCGGGCGACGACGAGGCGCAGCCGGCGAGCAGCGCGATTGCGACCAGCGGGGTTATGAGGCGCATGCGGGCTTTCTTCATAGCGAGCGCAGGTATTCGACCAGGGCGTCGAGGTCGTCGGGCGAGGTCGGGGCGCCGGGCATGGCCGACGCGGCATCGCGCAGCGTCGCGGCGCGGCCGTCGTGGAGGTAGGGAGGCGTCGAGGCGACCCCGTTGAGCGACGGCGTGTCGAACGCACACGCCGCGCGCGGGTTGCCGTCCACGTCCTCGTGCGCGACGTCCGGGAACGGGCCGGACGTCGCGCACGTCCCGACGTCGTGAAGCGTCACCGTTCCTTCAAGGTCGAGGCCGGGGTTGGCGCTGCCCGAGTCGGTGAAGCGCGGACCGGAGTGGCACTTGCCGCATCCGGCGTCGCCGAAGACCTGCTTGCCGCGCGCGACCCGCGCCGGATCCGTGGTCGGCGGCACTGGCAGCGGGATGGCCAGGTTCACGTAGTCCGCGATGGCGTCGAGCAACGTGCTCTGCGCCACCGGATCGAAGCTCCCGCCCTGCTCGACGTTGACCGTGCGCCAGTAGTCCTGCACGGTCGTGCGATCGGCGGTGCGGAACAGGAAGCCCGTGCCGGCCATGCCGCCGGCGTTCGACGGCGTGTCGCGGGGTCCCTGCGCGAAGCGCCACGTCACCGCGTCGCTGCGCCCTTCCATGTGGCAGGTCGCGCACGCGATCCAGTGATCGGTGGTGACCGGGTACTCGGCGCTGTTGGCGGAGTTGAACAGATGCTGGCCGAGGCGCAGGTGCGCCGGCATGGGATCGTTCGCGAGACGCGCGATCGGCGCCCCGTCCACCACGACGTCGAGACCTCCCGCGCTTCGATCGAGACGGAGCACGGCGACGTCGCCCGAGACGCGCTCGTCGACGTAGGCGCGCGTGCCGTCGGGAGACAGCACGATGCCGTCGGGCATCATGCCCGGCAAGGGTCGGACCAGACCGACCTCCAGCGCCGAGCGCGCGTCGACGACCAGGACGTCCTCGCTGTTCGCGTCGACCATGAGTAGATAGTCGCCGTCGGTGGTGAACGCCGCGGCATGCGGGCCCGAGACGACGTCGGCGATGGCGCCGTCGATCCCGGGAACGTCCTGGGCGTCGGTGGAGAGGGTGCGCGCCGCGCCGGTGTCCCCGACCAGCACCGAGAGCGCCGGAAACGCCGTGGACTCGAAGTCGAGATCCGGCTGCGCCGTATCCGTCCCCAGCAGCGTGTGGGCGACCCACAGCTCGTTCGAATCCGGGGCGGGGCGCGACGTCGTAGAGCCCGCGCGCTTCGCCGTGGGCGAGGCGCTTGTCGCCGCGCGGCGCCACGTCGGCGATGGCGCGCGTCGATCGCAGCTGCAGCGTGGCCACGTCGATCCCGCTCACGCCCGGACCGAGGAAGTGGGTGACGAACAGCTGGGCGCCGTCGCCGGACCAGGCGAGCGCCCAGGGCTCGTTCGGCACGTCCACGCTCGCGCTGACCGACAGCGACGTCGCGTCCACCTCGACGACCTTGGCGTCGCCGGAGCACGCGACGTACACGTGCCGGCCGTCCCGCGACGCGACCACGCCGATGGGTTCGCTGCCGACGGCGACGCTCGCGCGGACCGCGCCGGACGCGACGTCGACGGCGTAGAGCGTGCTCGACCGCTCGCCAGTGACGAACAGCGTCTTCTCATCGCGCGAGAGCGCGACGTCGCGGGGCATCACGGCCGGCGCGAACGCGCCGGTGTCGGGATCGGGCGCGGGCGCCGCCGGCGCGAGCAGGATCTCGCGCTCGAGCGTGCGCTCGGCCACGTCGATCACGGACACGCTGTCGGCCTCCGGGTTGGCGACGAAGAGGCGTTGTCCATCGCCGGCGATCGCCATCGACGACGAGTGCGTCGCCACGCGAGCGGCCGCGGCGTCGGTCTGGTCGCTCGGCGAGCAGGCGCTGGAGGCGACGACGACCAGGCACAGCGCTACGAGATCTCGCGTCGTCATCTCAGTTCCGATCGATGTGGAAAGTCACCGACGCCGCCAGCGCCGAGGGCAGACGGGCGTCGTCGATCTCGGGCACGCAGTCGTGCTCGCGGTCGGCGGTGGCGTTGGACTGACCGGGCAGGAACTGGTCTTGCAAGCTGCCGGTCTCGCCGGTCAGGGAGCGCTCGGCCATCTGCAGGCCGCCGCGCGGCAAGCCGTCCACGACGTTTACGCATTCGTCCGGCCACTCGACGAGGCGGTTCTGGTTGCGGTCGTCCCAGCCGTTGAGCACCAGCTTGTCGAGCCGCCCGACCCGTTCTTCGATGATCGGCGCCAGCGCCTGTTGCTCCGGGCGGACCGCCACGAGCTCGTACACGTCGCGCAGCGCGCCCTGCAGCAGCGCGAAGCGCTGCGGCGTGTACTCGACGCTGTCGGCCGGCGCCGGCGTCGCGCTGTAGATGCGCGCGCCAGCGTCGTAGAACACGCGCTCCATCCGGCCAAACACCGCCATCGCGCGAGTGCGGTAGCGCACGTCGCTGGTCGCGAGATACGCCGCGAACAGGCCGCGCACCGCAGCCGCGTGCGCGTCGAGCAGATCCTGGTCGTCGAGCGGCGCGCCCGCGCCGACGTCCCAGCCGCCGTAGGCCCGCCCGGTTTCGTCCGTGAGGTGGTCGTAGAGCAGCGCGGCCTCGGCGCGGAGGATCTGCTGCATGCGCCCGAGCAGCGTCCCGCCCGACGGCGGATGGCCGGGCAGCGCGTCGAAGGGCGTCTTGCCGATGGCCGTATCCGGCTTGGTGTTCGAGTAGAGCTGGAGCTGCGAGCTCGAGGAGCGAATCACGTTACGGAGCGCCAGGATCGCGTACGCCGCCGACGTGATGGACGCGGTGCTGCCCCGGGTCGCCGTCGCGCCGTTCATCGCGACGTCGTCCACGAGCAGCCCCGTCGCCGGATCGACGTGCAGCCGATCGAGATCGACGAGCGCTACACGCAGAACGCCGAGCGCGCGGTCGTGAAGTGTCGGCTCGCCGTCGGCCTGCTGATCGTCGGCGGGAAACGGATCGCCGTCGAAGTACGCGCGCGCCGCCTGGGAGCCGCCGACGCCCGCGTTGGCCGTGTCGGTCAGTGCGTAGATCTCCGAGTAGCCCAGCAGCATGCCGAGCAGATCGAGCAGCTGACTGTCCGGCGCGGACAGCGCGTAGGCCGGACGCGGGAAGCCGGATCCGTCGTCGGACTCCGTCACGGCGACCGCGCCGGGGAACCAGCGCAGCGGCGCGTTGTAGTCGTACGCCAGCGCGTCGCCCAGCGACGCGAAGCCGGAGAGCGTCTTGCCGTCGCTCGTGGACAGATGCATCAGCCAGTCCTCGGCGCGGTTGTCGAGCTCCTCGATGAACAGCGCGGCCTGGAAGCCTTCGATGTCGCTCGAGCCGAGATACGTGCCCGGCGCGGTGGCGGCGCCGCTGTCGTCGCTGCCGACGAGCTGATTTCCCGGCGCGCCCACCTGCGCCAGATCGTCGTCGTCGACGCTCGCGACCGCCGCTTCCGCGGAGTCGTGCATCACCTCGAGGTAGTTCAGCACCCACAGCGCGTACTTCCAGGCGCTGAAGCCGTCGGCGCCCGGCGACACGACGCGCTCGACCTGCTTGTCGCGATCGGCGAGATGCAGGGTGGTCGCGTCGCACTCGTAGTCGGCGCTGATCAGCGATCCCGACGCGCCGGGATCGTCGTCGGAGCTGATCGAGCAACCGAGATCGACGTCGCTCGTCGGATCGACGGCGGGGTCGAAGCTCCGGAAGACGTGCGTCGTGGGCCACAGGCCCGGCCAGCCGAGCGGGTTGTCGGCGGCCTTGCCCTTGCCGAGCGGGTTGCGGTTGCCGCCGCGCGGGTTCTGCGCCGGGTACGTTCCAGCGGGAAACACGAAGCGGCCGAGCGCGTTGCTCGCCTCGGCGAGGTGCTGCACCCGGTCGGCAAGCAGACCGAGGGCTTCCGCGCCGCCCAGACCCCCGGGATCCACCAGCGGCGCGTAGGCGAGCGAGGTTCCGGCGCCCGACTCGAACGCCACGTTGTTCATCGGCTGCTTCGAGTACTCGTAGGACTCGACGCCGGTGGAGAAGCCGGCCGGGTCGATCCACGGTCCGGCCGCGCCCGGCGCCGTGTCGAAGTAGATGTCCGTCGGCAGATGGTCGCGGCTGTAGCCGCCGAGGTCGCGGCCCATGGCCTCGGCGAACGGCTCGCCGGACACCTGCATCTCGGCGCCGGCGAGGAACGCGTCGCGGGCGTCGAAGCGCGTGCTGCCGACGCTGGCCGTCAGCCGCGCGTGCTGGAGCTCCGGGCCCGCGTCGGCGCCCGCCGGCGTCCCCGCCGGGCTCGGCGAGGAGCACGCGCAGGGCCCGAGCAGCGCCAGGGCGGCTCCCGCGACCGGCAGCCTGTTTATGAAAATGATTTTCATTTTCATTACGAATGCCGTATCCTCGTGCTCGTGTCAACGCCCCGGATCGACGTCGCGCTGCGACAGCTGGTGCTCTCGCTGCTCGCCGCGCCGCTGGGTCTGTACGCGTGCAGCCAGAGCGCGCACGACGCCGCACGCTCCGACGCCGGGCTCGACGCGCCCACCGCCGATGCGCCCACCGACGACGCGCTCGCGCCGGACGGCGGCGGCGCCGATGCGACGGATCCGTGCCGTGCGGAGCGGGTCGACGCGGCGATCTACGACGACGCGGGGGCGCAGTGCGCCGACTTCCGCCGGTTGCCCTGCGGCGTTCCGGCGGACGCGGGGTTGCGCAACTGTCTGCCGAGCTTCGCGGCCTGCGCCGGCATGTGCGGCCAGGACGTGCTGTTCGGCTGCCAGCTCACCGACGCCTCCTGCGACGAGGACGCGGGGCTCCGCCCGGACGCCGACGTCGTCGTGGAGTGCGTCCGCTGCCTCAACGCCGGTCGACGCCCGCGCGGACTCGAGCCGGCGACGGCCGCGCGCGCGTCGAGCGCGCTCGGCGCGTACTTCGCCGAGCTCGGCTATCTCGAGGCGGCGTCGATCCGCGCCTTTCGCGATCTCGATCGATCCCTCGCCGCCCTCGCGGCGCCGCGCCGGTTGCGCCTCGCCGCCCAGCGCGCTGCTCGCGACGAACGGCGCCACGCGGTCCTGACCCGCCGCCTCGCGCGGCGCTTTGGCGGCGCCGTGCCGCGCCCGCGCGCGCTCGAGCGCGCGCCCGCCGAGCTGGCGGAGCTGCTCGCGGACAACGTGGTCGAAGGCTGCGTCGGCGAGTCGTACGGCGCGCTCGTGGCGCTGTGGCAAGCCGAGCGCGCGGGCGACGACGAGGTCGCGCGCGCGATGCGCACGCTCGCGCGGGACGAGCTGCGACACGCCGCGCTCGCGTGGGATCTGCTCGCGTGGGCGGCGCCGCGCGTGGACGCGGCACAGCGCGCCCGGCTCCGCGCGCTCGCGCAGGCCGCGCTCGCCCGGCTCCGCGACGCCACCGACCGCCCGGTGGACGCCAGCGTCGTCGCGATCGCCGGTCATCCGCCGCGCCACGTCGCGCGATCGCTGCACCGCGGCTTCGCGGCGCTGGTCGGCGCCGAGCTCGAGCGCGTGCTCGAAGGGAGCGCTGGATGTCCAAGCTGACACGCGCGGGCCTGCTCGCCGAACACAGGCGCGTGCGCCTCGCGCTGGGCACCGCCCTGCTCGCCGTCGCGGCGTGCGGCGAGTCGTCGACGAACGCCCCACGCGGCGTGCCCGACGCGACGACCAGCGACGCGCCGTCGGACAGCGCCGTGACGGACGCGGGCGATGCGACCGATACGGGCGACGCGGCCGACGCCGCAGCCGAGGTCTCGTGCACCACCAACGGGGGCACGCGCGACGCGGCAGCCGACGCGGCCCCCGACGCGGATCCCGGCTGCTGGTACGACCTGCCGTGCGGCATCTCCGGCAGCGGCATGGCGGTGGTCGGCTGCGACCTGTACGCGACCGAACCGCCGGACGCGTCGCTCGCGGAGCGCGCGCTCGGCTGCTGGTTGGTCGAAGGCCAGGGCTGCGAAGGCGACGCCTACGCGCCCGGTCCGCACGGCGCCGTCTTGATCGAGTGCAAGGACTGCCTCGGCGGCGGCGGGCGACGTCCCCGCGGGCTGCGGCGACCGCCGACGCCCCAGGCCGCGGACGCGCTCGGCGCATACTTCGCACGCATGGCGCACGACGAAGCCGCGAGCATCGTCGCCTTCGAGCGAATGGGCGAGGAGCTCGCGCGGTGGGACGCTCCGGCGACGCTGATCCGCGCCGCCGCGCGCGCCCGCCGCGACGAGATCCGGCACGCGCGCGTGATGGCGCGCCTCGCGCGCGACTACGGCGGCAGCGCCCCGGCGCCGCGCGTGCGCCGGCCCACGCCGCGCTCGCTCGAAGCCATGGCGCGCGAGAACGCCGTCGAAGGTTGCGTGAACGAGACCTACGGCGCGCTGCTCCTGGCGTGGCAGGCGCGCTTCGCGCCCGGCGCCGCGCTGCGCCGGACCTTCGCCTCGATCGCCGCGGACGAGGCGCGTCACGCCGCGCTGGCGTGGGCGCTCGCGCGCTGGTCGGACGCGCGCCTGACGCCGCCGGCACGCGCACGCGTCCTCGGCGCACGTCGTCGCGCGCTGGGCAGGCTGCGTTCGCAGCTCGGCACCGGCGACGCGCGCGCGTTCGAGCGCGGCGTCGGCCGCCCCGATCCGGCGCAGGCGGTGGCGCTGCTCGACGCGCTCGCCGCGCGCCTCGCGTAGCGCGGGATACCGCGCCGCACCGACCAACCCCAAGCACGGCCCTCGAATGAAAACGACTTTCATCTTCATTTTCACGGCGCTCGCGATCGGCGGCTGCAGCGGCGGCGCGGACGCCTCGGGGGCGACGGCACCGGACGCGTTCCTCGCGTTCGCGGACGACTTCCGCGGCTTCCACGCATGGCAGAGCTACGACGTCACCGGCGACGCCGCGCTCGCCGGGATCCACGACGGCAGCACCGTCACCGAGTACATCAACATGCCGCCGCCCCACGGCAGCAGCGCGTTTCCGCGTTGGAACGATCGTCGTCAAGGAAGCCACCGGCGGCACCATCCCGCACGAGCTGTTCGCGGCCGTGAAGCGCGGCGGCGGCTACAACTCCGGCGCGCCGGGCTGGGAGTGGTTCGATCTCGCGTTGCTCGACGACGCCAGCGACGGCGTGCGCATCGTGTGGCGCGGCGTCGGGCCACCGGCGGGCGAGACCTACGGCGGCGACCCCGCCGCAGGCTGCAACAGCTGTCACGTCGCGTGCGACAACGACGCGATCTGCGCCAAGCCGCTCGCGCTCGGGAATTTCTGAGATGGCATCCAGAGGTTGTTGGTCCGGCGCGCTGGCCGCGCTGATCGTCGTCTTCGCGGGAGCGCGCGCGACGGCGAATCCCAGACCCCTGCCCTTCACCTACCCGCACGAGCAGCTCGCGGACGGCGCGACGGAGGTGGAGCAATACGTCGACGTGGTGCCGGTGCGCGCGCGATCGGCCACGACCGGCGATCCCGCGTGGTACGGCCTGACGCAGTTCCAGACGGAGCTCGAGCACGGGCTCACGTCGCGGCTCGAGCTCGGGCTGTACGTCACGTTCGTCCCCGCGGCGGCCAGCGGCTTCACGTCGGTGCCGCGGGGTACCGAGGGCGACGGCATCAAGCAACGCCTGCGCTATCAGCTCGCTCCGACCGGCGACTGGCCCCTCGACATGGCGGTCTACGGCGAGCTCGCGGAGAACGAGCGCGAGCTCGAGCTGGAGGCGAAGCTGATCCTGCAACGACGCTTCGGCCCGCTCCGGCTGATGGCGAACGCCAGCGCCGAGCAGGAGATCTACTACGACGGCACGCGCGACTTCGTGGCCACGCCTTCGGCGGGCGCGACGATCGAGATCACGCCGGCGATCCAGCCCGGCATCGAGTGGTGGATGCACGCGGAGTACCCGGAGCAGAACCCGCCGTCGCCGCGACCGTTCGGGCTGGGACCGCACCACTACGTCGGTCCGGCGCTGCTGCTACAGCTCGGTCGACTGTGGTGGACCAACGGCGTCTACTTCCGCGTGAGCGATCGGCGCCACACGCTGCAGCCGGAAGAGACGTTCGGCAACGTGTGGGTCCGGAGCGTCATCGGGTTCGGACTCGACTGACCGGGTGCCGCGTCGGGAAGCGGCGAACGACGCGCGGCATCGCGCACAACAGCCGCGCGCCCGCGCCGGGCATCGCCGATCTCGCGGCGTTCACGACGGCCACGCCCTCGTCGAAGCTGGCGGGCAGCGCGGCGACGCCGCTGCGCTTCCGGTGGGACGGCTGCACGCGCATCTGGGCGCTGCCGGGCGCCACCGCGGCGATCGTCCCGGCAGCCATCCCGGCGACTTCTACCAGCGGCGGCGGCGACGCGCCGAGCGCCGTGCGGACGGTGTCCGCGGGCCCAGGGCCCAGCCACGCGACGAGCGACGTGCAGGCGCGCGTCCCGGGACCCGCCGGATCTGCCGACGCGCTCAGCGTGTCCACGCTCGTGACGTCGAGGCCGGTGATACCGTCGATCCAGAGCGGCCCGGGCAGATCGGACTCGTCGATGTCGACGACCTGGGCCACCGGCTCGGTCGAGTACACGCGGGTGCGCTGGGGCTTGTCGGTGCTGCCCAGTGCGAACGCGCGCGTCCCGGCCACGACGATGCGCGTGGCGTTCGCGCCGTCGGGGAGCGGCACGTCGCTCCAGGCGCTCCCCTGGCGTCGCGCGACTCGACCCGGCGCGCCCGGTCCGCCCTCCGCGACCACCCACAGCGCGCCGTCGCCGGCCACGGCGCACGACAGCGGATCGAGACCGTCCGCGTCCAGCTTCGACCACGCCTTGCCGTCGTAGTGGTAGATGCCCTGGGAGCCCTCGCACAAGTAGACGTCCGCCGGCGTGTTGCCGGCGAGGATGTGCCGGTAGCCGTGCTGATCCATCGGGACCGTCGTGCGCACGGGCTTGGCCGCGCCCGGCTTCACCTCGAAGGCCTCGACGCCGGCGTCGAAGCGCACCACCAGCAGCTCTCCCGAGGCGAACGCGATCGAAGCGTCGTCGGTCCATTGCCCCGTGCGCGGCAACTTCGCGAGCCTCGGATCGCGCGCGAGCGCACGCGTCGTCCAGCCGCGCTGCGCCCACCGCGCGTCGAAGTCCGGACCGTGGCGATTGCCGGCGTGCGCCGAGAGCACGGTGGCTCGCGGCAGGCCGTCGATCACGCTTGCCCCCGCATCCGGGATGCGAACGTACACGCTCGCGTCCCAGTTGACCCACTCCGGCAGCCCCGCGAGCCAGCGCGGATCCTGCGTCACGTGATCGCCGGCCACGACGGCGAAGAACGACCGCGCAGCGATCACGGCTCCTCCAGCGAACGCGGCGAGATCCATCTCCGGATACGGGCCGGACAGGATCTCGTGCCACGGCGACGCGGCTTGTGGGGCCGGCGGCGGTTCCGGCAGCGGTGGCGCCGCCACGACAGTCGGCGTCGGTGGCGCGCTCGCCGTGGGCCGCGCCGTCCTCGCGGGCGCTCGCGACGCGGTTGCCGGAGGTCGCCTCGCGCACCCTGCAAGTGTCAGCGCGATGACAATCCACGCGGCCCGCGACGTCGCGGCATCGCGCTGGCTCGCGGCGTTGGTCACCACCCGTCGAGCATATGCCACCGCACGGCGCGCTTCGCGGGATTCCGCGCCGCGCCGCCATCCTTCCCTGTCTCCTTCTGGTTGGTCCGGCGCGGAACCGCGCAGCGGAGCGGGCGTCAGGCGGCCCGGCACGCACCCGCGGCGGCGGGCCGCGCGGCGTCGCCTTCTTCGCGCGCCGCGCCGCCTTGCAGCAGCGCCTCGATCGACGCGTGGCAGCCGCCGCAGGCGGTGCCGGCGCCGCACGCCTCCCCGACCGCCTCGACGCTCGCGGCGCCCTGGTTGACGACCTCGAGCACCCGGTGGTGGTTCACCCGACGGCAGTGGCAGACGATCACGGTATTGAAAATGATATTCGTTTTCGTTTTCGGCAAGTGATCTCCGTCATGGAGCGCGAAATCATTGAGGAAATCGGCCCGGGGATCCCGCCGGGCGCCGCCGGGACTAGCCTGGGCGCATGAAGGGCAACCCGCAGATCCACGACCTCCTCAACGAGCTGCTGACCGCCGAGCTCAGCGCCATCAACCAGTACTTCGTGCACTCCCGCATGTGCGAAAACTGGGGCTACCGACGGCTGGCCGAGAAGAAGCGCGCCGAGTCGATCGAGGAGATGAAGCACGCCGACGCGATCATCGGGCGGCTCCTGTTCCTCGACGGCGTGCCGAACATGCAGCGGCTGGGACCGGTGCGCGTGGGCGAAGATCCAATCGAGCAGCACGAGCTCGATCTGGCGCTCGAAGTCGAGGCGCGGACGCGCTTGAACAAGGGCATCCAGCTGACGCTCGCCGAGAGCGACGCCGGCACGCGCGAGCTGCTCGAGCACATCCTCGAAGAAGAGGAGGAGTCGATCGACTGGCACGAAGCGCAGCTGCATCTGGTCAAGCAGCTCGGCAAGGAGCACTACCTGGCGCAGCAGATCCGCGAGTGACGCTCTACGGCGTGCCACACGACGCTAGCGGCGAGCCCGCAATCGCAACCCGATCGCGCCCGTTCGCCTTGGCGCGGTAGAGCGCAGCGTCCGCTCGCGCGAGCAGCTCGTCGCGCGGCTCGCCGGGCAGGCGCGACGCCACGCCGATCGAGACGGAAACGGGCGTGGCGTCCAAGGCTTCAGAGGTGCGCACCGCCAGCCGCGCACGCTCGGCGATCGCGCGGGCCTGCTCGAGCGATGCACCCTGGAGCACGAGTGCGAACTCTTCCCCGCCGACACGCAGACGTGGTCACTGTCGCGAAGCGTCGAAGCGAGTGCTTGCGCGATGTGGCGCAGTACGTCGTCGCCGACGGCCTGGTCGCGCGAGTCATTGATCGCCTTGAAGTGGTCCACGTCGACGGCCGCGATCGACAAGGGCGAGTCTCCCGGCGGGACCAGTTCGTCGAGCGCCCGGCGATTTCGGGGTCCTGATGCCGGTCCGGCGCGGAACCGCGCGGCACGAGCCGCGCGTGGTCACGGACCACCCGATCGCACCAGGGCCGGCCCGGAGGCGAAGCGCGGCGCGCTCACGCCGAGCAGCGATGCCAGCGTCGTCGCGACACGCCTTCGGGCTCGACGTCCTCGACGCGGTGGAACAGAGCGTGCTCGCGGTGGTCGCGCTCGCTCGAAGCACGGGCCACGACGCGACCGAGCTCGCGTCGCGCACCGCGTCCTCGCTGACTGTCGGGCACCACGCCGCGGCGCGCGCGGTAGCGTAACGCCTTTGTTCCGCGCCGGACCGGCAGCATTCCCAAGCCGGCCGGTCCGGCGCGGAGCCCTTTGCCAGCGCGAGAAGTGACATTCGTGAAACCCGCGCGTGATCTCACGCGCCATCCATCTGCTCCATCGAATTCACGTCGACGAGCCGGAGTTGCAACGGGCAGCCCGCATGCTCCGCGGCATGTCAAACAGAAGATGCCTGTGGCCGGTGCTCGGCGCCTTGCTGTTCGTCGGTTGTCGGCCGGCCGCGCTTCACGAGGCTTCCACCCCGGAAAGCACCCGCCCGCACCGCGCGACCCATGAGGTCGCGCTCGCGCCGCCGCCCGGGGGTCCCGTCGTCGTGCTCGTCGCCCTGGACGGAGTACGCTGGCAGGACGTGTTCGAAGGCGTCGATGCCGACCTCGCCGAAGACATGCACATGCGCGCCGACGAGGTCGTGCCGTCGACGCGACTGATGCCGGCGCTGTCGGGGATTGTCTCGGAGCGCGGCGCGGCCATCGCCGGGCCCGCCATGAAGGCGCACGGGCCTGACTTCATGAGCGCCCCCGGTTACGCGGAGATGCTGACCGGGCGCGGACCCGCCCATTGCGCGAACAACAGCTGTCCGCCGATCGACGAGCCGACGCTGCTCGACGAGATTGCCGCGCTGCCCGGCGTGGAAGTGGGGGACGTCGCGGCGATCGCGTCGTGGGACAAGATCGCGACGCTCGCTGCCGAGGATCCGTCGCACGCGATGATCAGCGCCGGGCGCCACGCCGGCGCAACGCGGGAACGGCTCGCGCGCGATCCCGTGACCCGTGCGCTGTTCGACGAGGCCGCGGGCGCCTCGGAATTCCCTGGTCACGGCGACTACCGGCCGGACCGCTTCACCGCGGCGATAGCGCTGCACTACCTCGACACCCACGAGCCGCGCTTCTTGTTCATCGGTCTGGGCGACACCGATGAGTACGCCCACCGCGACGACTACCGCGGCTACCTCGATGCGCTGCGCTTCGACGACGGCGTGATCGCTTGGGTCGCGGCTCGTCTCGACACGATTGCAGCGCGCGGACGCCGTACGCTGCTCGTCGTGACCACCGACCACGGCCGCGGGGACCACTTCACGGGTCACGGGGCCGACTATCCCGAGTCCGCGGAGGTTTGGATGGTGGCGAGCGGCACGGAAGTCCACGCGCGCGGACGGATCGAGCCCACCGTGACAACCTCGCTCGCCGACGTGGCGGCCACGATCCGGGTTGTCGCCGGCATCGCAACAGATCCCTCGGTGCGGGCCGGTCGTGCCGTCGCCGGGTTGTTCGACCGCGGCACCGATCCCGTCGCGACGCGCTAGAACGGAACGTTCGCGCCGCCGGTGAACGAACAGTGAATCGTGATCGGGGTCTTGCACGGCACGCATTGTCGGCGCTTGTGATGGTTCGGGTGCGGCTCGCGCACGATTGCGACGGCGCGGCGCGCAGGTGACAAGATCGTGGCGTCGCGCGGCGCGTATTGCGAGGCGCGCAGGCGGCGCTACGCTCGCGGGCATGTTGACGCGGGAAGTCGCGCGCGCCGAGCTAGCGCCAAGGCACATGACGCTCGGGCCGCGCGGAGAAATCCACGTGTGCATTCCACTGACGCCGTCGCCGGATTCCACGTGGGCGCAGTACTTCCTGTCGCCCGCGACGCCGCACGTCCCGGCCGCTTCGCACCTCAGGGTTCTGGATGGGGCCATCACCTACACGACTTCGACCGACGACTTCGAACAGGCCCTCGCCGATATCGACCGGCGCGTCGCCGGCACCAACACGTGGTACTTCGATGAGCACGCGCCCGCCGTAGAGCAACGGGTGCTCGCTCTCGGCGAGAATCAACGCGCGACGCAGCTCGCGCTCGAGGCGCTCCGCAAACGCTTCAGCGGCATGTGAGCTCGTCGAGCACGCTCTTGCGGTAGGGCTGCGTCCCGCAGCAGCGGGGGCCGCGCTCACACGAGGGGCGCGGCGACCATGAACACGCCGACGACGCCAACGGCCCACGCGAGCGTGCGGACGACGGGCACGCCGAACGCGTACAGCGGCAGATACGTGGCCCGCGCGGCGACGAACACAATCGCGCCCTTCGTCGAGGTGTCGTTCGCGACGCCGGCGGCGTGAACCACGAGCACGACGATCGCGAACACGATCAGGTTCTCCTGCATGTTGTCGCACGCCCGCTGCAGGCGCCCCGCCCACTCCGGCACCTGCTTGCCTTCCTCGTCGCGAGGCCCGAGCGCCCAGGGCATGCCCTTGATCAACAAGCGAGGCGCGGCAGCAGCCAGGATCTGCACGAAGTACAGCGCGGCAGCGGCGGCGAGCATCCACAGGTTCGTCGTCATGCCGCTCCGTATCATGAGGGTCTCGCGCGTTCCAAGGGCTCCATGTTCGATGCCTTTTCCCTCACGCCTCCCACGATTCGCCGGAGAGCATGGGCACGCCGTAGCGCCGCTACATCTCCCCGACCGAGGCCAGCACGCCGTCGATGAGCGTCCGGTCGAACCAGCAACCGTTGTGCACCATTTGCTCGATCAACGGCTTCAACTGTCCGACGAGCCCGCGCCGCTTCGCTTCGACCAATACCCCGAGCGTGCCCCGGACCACGAGGCCGAGTTGTTTCGCGACGGCGCGAGCCTGCTTCTCGTCAAGCAATATCCACGCGCCTGGCTTGCTTACCGCGAACGCGATGGCCGCGCGCTCTCCAGCATCGAGATGCGCCGCCTCTGGCGGTGGTGGCGGCGTCGGAAGCACGACGATGTTCCGCAGCGATAGTAGCGCCGCAGGCTCCGGAGCCCCCGGCTTGTCCTCCAACTCGGTCCAGACGTCGGCGGGCACGACAACCCGTTCGAACAGTTCTTCGAGCAAGTGCTGTTCGCCAACCCCGACCAGAGCAACGACCGGCGTCGTGTTGGTTACCGCGACGAGCCCGGCGACGGCCACGGGGCCAGCTCCTCGGCGAGGTCGTTCTGGTCCCAGTCCCGCCAAGCGCGGCGCGTACGGATGCGAGCCAGCTCTCCCTTCAATCCTCGCAAGAAGACCGGCGCCGGCATGGCCTCGACCTTCCGCGCCCCGGTGACTGCACGGAACGCCCAATAGGTCAGCTCTTCGAGCGGAGCATCCATCGCATCGAGCCCGACGAGTACGTCCATCTGGAACCTGGCCACCACGCGCTCGTGCTCCTCCATCGGGATGTCACGCTTGGCGGCGGCAGCGACGAATTCATCGAAGAGCGCCGCGATCGACTCTGGACGCAACGACTCCAGCAACGTCCCGAGCGTTTCCGTCAGGACGCCGAGCGCGTGTGTCGCCTGCTCAAGATGGCGGAGTGCCAGCTTGCGCTCGACTTCGGCTGTCTCAAGCTCCTTGCGAACAAGCTCGCCGAGCGCCGAATGCACGGCGAGACGCATCAGGTCCACATAGTCGATGCCGAGCAAGCGGATCGACTCCAGGCCGAAGAGCGAGAAGCGCACCAGGAAGCTCTTCTCCGACTCGCTTCCCGGCTCCGGGCGTGCACGCCGCATGTCGTCCAGGAGCGCGCGGAACCCGGAACGCAGGGCGAGCAACGCCTCCGGAGGCACCTCCAGTGCCTTCGCGGACGGCTTCTCGGGCAAGAGCTGAACGGCGAGGTCCATCGTGCTGGAAGGTAACACGGCTTCGAGCTTGACGCTCCCCGCCTCGGGAGCGTGGGAACGGTGGATCGACGGCGAACCAGGCCCAACCCACAGCTCACGGCTCCGCCGTTTCCTGGAGGGGCGACACGCCGTGCTTGCCCAGCGCGTCGATGAACTCCGCGCGCGACACACCGGCGAGCTCCCCTGCCCTGGCTCACGCGCCGCATCTCGTACCACTTCACTTCCGCCGCGAGACACAGCTCAGGGGTGAACGCCTCGGGGTTGCGGCGCACGCTGGCAAGGGTTCCTTCATGCAGGTCGAACGAGATGTGGATCATGACCGGCTCCTTCGCGGCGGGGCCTGCAGCAGAGCACAGCAGCATGGTGCCTCAGTACCCGAGCCCGTCCTTCCTGTTTGAAAGCTCCGAGAATCGACAGCACGCTGGCGCTTGCCGTCGGCAGGACGGAGACGTGAGACGTAGGTAGCCGACCGCACGGGCCACCGCTTTTCCCTCACGCCTCCCACGACTCGCCGACCGTCTGGAACAGCACGCGTCGCAAGAGCGCATCGTCGAGGTAGAGGCCGGCGTCGCGAAGTGCGCGGAGCACGCCCGAGGCCGACTCGATCCTGCCCTCCAGCCGCGCGAGCACGACGACGCCGAGCGTTCCCATGACGCGGACGCCGAACACGCGCGCCGCCGCCCGCGCCTCGCCGTCATCGACCACCGCACGTGCGTGATGTTGCCGCGCGTACGACAGCACTGCCGACTCGCCCGGGCCGAGACCCCACTCCAGGACCTCCGGATCAGGGACGACAGCGACACGGGGGCCACCGAAGCCTTGCTCGACGGCATGGCTTGCGGCATCGCCTTCCGGGCCCGCGCGCACCTCGTCGGCGACGGCTTCGGGAACTGCCAGCGTCGCGCCCGGGCGTACCAGAAGTTGGAGCTGTCCGATCTTCGCAAGTGTGATCAGCGGCGAAGCGTTGACCACCCACAGCTCACGGCTCATGCGACTGGACCGACTCGATCAGCTCGTCCGCCGTTTCCTGGAAGGGCGAGACGCCGTGCTTGCCCAGCGCGTCGATGAACTCTGCGCGCGACACACCGGCGATCTCGGCGGCCCTCCCCTGGCTCACGCGCCGCATCTCGTACCACTTCACGGCCGCCGCGAGGCGCAGCTCCCGCGTGAACGCCTCGGGGTCGCGGCGCACGCTGGCAAGCGTTCCTTCATGCAGGTCGAACGAGATGTGGATCATGACCGGCTCCTTCGCGGCGGGGCCTGCAGCAGAGCATAGCACCATGAGAACTAGAGCATCAGTTGCGCTGCAAGCGAGCCAGCAGTCGCACGCGGACGGCCGGCCAGGGTTCGCCACTCGACCCGCCCGCGAGCACCCGATCAGCACGGCGCTCGATTCTCGGCGGCCCAACTGCGGTCCACGTCGTCGTGAAGCCGCTTCCTCTCGTCGCCGTCGAGGTCGTCGCCGCTCGCCAATACCTCATCCACGGCTCCGCTGTCGCTCGTCACGCTTCACGCGCAGGGCCTTCGCGATGCGTTTGAGCGTGCCGGCGTGGGGCTCGCTCACGTCGCCCCGTTCGATGCGTGCGATCTCTTTCTCGCTGACGCCCGCGACGCGGCCGCAGCGCAACTCCGAACGAGTCATCCTGCTCGACGCGCCGTGCCTTCGCGCGCTTCCGGAGCCCTTCCGACGTCGTTCCCGGAATCTTCAACGACGTCGCGCGCTTGTCTTGGAGGCGAGGACCGGATTCGAACCGGCGTGTGACGGTTTTGCAAGCTGCGCCCGTCGGGGGACACGAGGTACCGGGGGAGTGTCGTCCGGTGACCCGGGCAGGATCCAGCGCGATCGCTGCGAGGTCGCAAATGTCATCGCGTGGCACCGCGACGACCAGTGATGGTGACGGTCCGCTGGATCGGGCGTTTGCTGCGGGTGCAGCAAGCTGGCGCAGCAAGGTGGATGCAGCGATTCGTCTGCTCGATCATGGAGACGTCGTCGGTGCGCGCGCCGCGCTGGAAGCTGCGCTCCGGGATTGAGGCCCTTCGGGGCCGTGTCCCACGCGCGCCGCTATCTGTTCCGGCCAGCGTGTTGCCGCCGGACTCGACCCGGGAGCCAACGGATTAGGAGAACGCGCGCTGTCCCCGCGTGAAGTGGCGGAAATCATGCTGGAATCGTGTGATTCGTGGGCCAGGACCAAGTGGACACGAGTGGACACGAGAGGACAGGAGTGGACACGAGGGGACACCAGTCCGTCCCGCCGGAGAGAGCCGGAAGCGAGGGTGCTACACTGCCTCGCATGCGCGTGGACCCAGTTCGCGAAGTGACCGGCGTCGTTGAAAACGGTCGCGTCACCTTGCCCGAGTCGGTGCACCTGCCCGACGGCGCGCGGGTCCGCGTGATCCTCGAGGAACCGCCGCTCCAACTGCCCTTCGACCGCGAGGCGCTGGACGAGGCGGAGGTCGAGGCCGACCTCGCGTGGGCGGACGGCAAGCACTTCCCATCGTGATTGTCGTCGCGGATGCAGGTCCGCTTCTCCACTTGCACTGGATAGGCGCGTCGAAGTGGGCGCTGCCGCCGACCACGATCGAAGTCGTTGCGGAGGTCTGGGCGGAAGTAGATCGCATCGCTCCCGACGCGCTCGCGGACCAACGCCTGCACCGCGTGGACGCCTCCGCACCGGTGGATCCCGCCGTCGTCCCGTTCGGGCTCGACCCCGGAGAAGCCGGCGCGCTGACCCACGCCCTCGCCCGGAAGACCAACGACGCAGTGCTGCTTCTTTGCGACGAACTCGCGGCGCGCCGTGCGTGCGTCCAGCTCTCGCTCCAGGTTGTCGGATCGATCGGCCTGATCGTCGAAGCCTTTCACGCGGGCCGTGTCGATCACGCCGGGGCGCGCGCTGCCCTCGTTGCTCTGCCGGCACGAGGCCGGCTGCACGTCACTGCGGCGCTGGTCGAGCGCGCCGTCGCAGCTCTCGACAAGTAACACCCGTGATTGCCGCGCGGCGAGCTGTCCGCTTCCGGCGTGCCGCCGATCAAGCTGCTTAAGCGATGCGATCCTGCCGGGAATCTTCGACGGCGGGTGCAAGGTCGGCTCGAGCTCGTGGTCACGCCTCACGACGGACGAGCCGACAAGCCTGCCGCCCCGTCGTCGAGCTCCGCGACGTGGCCTGAACAGCGCAGCGTCATCCCGACATCCGTCGAGCGCGCGCTCCGCGCGGATGCGAGCGTGTACCCGCGAGCGCCTGCGCTTCGCCCACGCCACCCTCTCCGAGGAAAACCGCATCCTGCGTGCCCGCTACGAGCCCGTCGCGCCGGGACGCCGGCCACACTACCCACCGACCGAGCGCCTCGCCATCCTCGCCCTGCGCGCCGCCACCGGCTGGACGGTTGCCGAGACGGCGCGCCGCTTCCAGGTCACCGCGCAGACGATCGCTGCGTGGATCAAGCGCCTTGACGAGCAAGGCCACGCTGCCCTCGTCCGCACGCCGGTGCCCGTCAATCGCTTCCCCGATCTCGTCACCGGTTCTCGTCCATCAACTCAAGCGCGCCGCACCCCGCTTCGGGCGCAAACGCATCGCCAACGTCCTCGCGCGCGGCGGCCTGCATCTCGCCGCAAGTACCGTCAAGCGCAGGCTCGCCCGGAGGCCGCCCGCTCCGCCGGCGCCCCCGCCCGCTCCGTTCAGCAAGCCGACGGTGGAACACGCCGCGTGCAGTTCCAGAGCGAGTACCGCGACTGGTGCGCGCGCAATGGCGTCAAGCCGCGCTTCGGTGCGCTCGGAAAGCACGGCTCGATCGCCGTCCTCGAGCGCTTCTGGCGCTCCCTGAAGTCCGAGTGCCTCCGCTTGCTCCTCGTCCCGCTCGCGAGGCCCGCCATGGAAGCGCGAGCTCGCCGCGTACATGGCGTGGTACCTCGAGCATCGGCCCCACGAGTCCCTGCACGGCGCGACTCCCGGCGAGGTGCTCCGCAGCGAATTGCCCGCCGCCGGCCGACCCGCTCTCGAGCCGCGCGCTCGCTGGCCGCTCGCCCGCGGCGATCCCGCCGCCGGCCCTCCGGCGACCGGTGGAAGGGCAAGCTCGAGCTCGTGGTCACGCCGCACGACGGACGAGCCGACACCTGCCCGTCGTCGAGATCCGCGAAGCAGCCTGAAGCAAAGCGGCGTCATCGCGTCAGCCTTCCGGACGCGCGCTTCGCGCGACGGCGAACGTGTGGCCGCAGTGTTTCACGACGCGCTCGCAGGCGTGCACGACCAGCTCCGGCGAGCGATTTCCCGGAGCAAGAAATCGACGCGAAATGGCGGGTAAGAATCCCTGGACACCTTTAGGGGTGCAGCAAGGAAACGATGCAAGTGCAGGGAATGACTGGAGGCGAGGACCGGATTCGAACCGGCGTGTGACGGTTTTGCAAACCGTTGCCTAACCACTTGGCTACCTCGCCCGAGGGGCCGAGACGCTTCCCATATCCTGGGCAGGAGTCAAGCGCCGGCGCGGATCCACGGAAAATCATGCGGGGCCCGCGTCGAGGTGACAATCCGGTGACACCGCGCCCCCGCGCCGCACGCGTTGTGTATCCTCGCGCCGCTCCATGGCCTCCGCCGGCGCGCTCCCCGTCGAAGCAGCGTACTCGCACGATGCGGCGTTCCGCGCGCGGCGTTTCCTGAACTGGTTCCCGCTCGGGCTCGCGTACGCGTTCCTGTACATGGGGCGCTACAACCTCACGGTCGCGAAGACCTCGCTCGGTCACCTGATGACCAACGAGGACTTCGGGATCATCTTCGCCGCCGGCACCGTGACGTACGCCCTCGCGTTCGTCGTCAACGGGCCGCTGGTGGATCGTCTCGGCGGGCGGCGCGGCATGTTGATGGGCCTCGCCGGCGCGCTGTGCGCGAACCTCGCCATGGGCGCGTACCTGGCGCACGTGCTCGGCAGCGAGAGCCCCGGAGCGGCGCCGCTGCGCCTGGTGTTCAGCTTGCTGTACGCCGGGAACATGTACTTCCAGAGCTTCGGTGCGGTGTCGATCGTGAAGGTCAACGCGCACTGGTTCCACGTGAACGAGCGCGGCGGCTTCTCGGGCGTGTTCGGCACGATGATCGCCAGCGGCATCTTCTTCGCGTTCACCGGCAACGCGTGGATCCTCGGCGCCTTCGAGAAGATGATGCCCGGGCGGAACGTGGTCTGGACGGTGTTCATCGTCCCCGCGGCGCTGCTCGCGACCATCTTCGCGATCGAATTCTCGCTGCTGCGCGATCGTCCGAGCCAAGCGGGCCTGAGCGACTTCGACACCGGCGATGCGTCGAGCGGCGACACCAGCGAGGATCCGATCCCGACGCTGCAGCTGTTCAAGCGCCTGTTCACCAACCCGATCATCCTGACGGTCGCGTCGATCGAGTTCTGCACCGGCGTGGTGCGCAACGGCGTGATGCAGTGGTTTTACATCTACGCGAAAGAGATCTGGGTCTTGCCGAGCTCCAATCTCTTGCGCAACGGCTCGTGGGAGCACGGCGGCCTGATGCTCGCGTGCTTCGCCACAGCGGCCGTGTCCGGCGTGCTCGCGAAGTTCGCCGCCGGCCGGCGCCGCGGCGTGCTCGCGGTGCTCGCGGGCCTCGCGTTCCTCGCGCCGTTCATGCAAGCCGGCTGGGGCGGGCTGTTGTTCGTGTCCGGCGTGATCGGCGGCAACATCGCCGGCTGGGTCTCGGATCTCGTGTTCCAGAGCCGTCGCGGTCCTGCCGCCGCGTTCATGTACGGCATCATGGTCGCGTGCACGGTGGTGATGTACTTCACGCTCTCGCCGCCGAAGAACGTCGTCGCCAACGCCGCGCCCGCCAGCGGCCTCCAGAGCGGCGATCGCATCGCGAGCATCGCCGGCGTCGGCGGCATCCAGGGCTGGGCCGACGTGCGCCACGCGGTCCGCTGCTGGCAGCCGCGCTGCAAGGCTTCCACGTGGAACCCGGCGACGTGCGGTTGCGAGACCGGCCTCGCGCCACGCGATCCGCCGCCGGACGTCGGCACGCGCCCGATCCCCGCGGAGGTCGAGCGCGACGGCAAGCGGGTCGGCCTGGCGCTGCCGGATCCCGCCGCTGTGCAGCGCGCCGGCGACGGGCGCCTGCTGAAAGCCGAGCCGGAGCTGCCGTTGAACCCCTGGTTCCTGGGCGTCATCGTGTTCTTGATCAGCCTCGGCACGATCGGCTGCCACGGCGTGCTCAGCGGCACCGCGACCATGGACTTTGGCGGGCGCAAGGCGGCCGCCACCGCCGTCGGCGCGATCGACGGCCTGGTCTACCTCGGCACCGCCGTGCAGTCGGTGAGCCTCGGCTTCCTCACCACGCGCAGCTGGAGCTACTGGCCGCTGTTCCTGGTGCCGTTCACGATCCTCGGCTTCGTGCTCACGCTCCGCATCTGGAACGCCAAGCCGAGCGCCGCACGCGCCCACTGATCGCGCTTCCGGGTTTGCCGGTCCGGCGCGGAACCCTGCTGGTCGGGCCGCGGGATACCGCGCCGGACCGGCAAGCCCACGCCTTACTCGCCGCTGGACGTCTCGAGATCCTCGGCGAGGTAGCTCAGGATCACTTCGTCGAGGGATTTTTCGCTGATCACGCTCTCGCCGAAGATGCTGCGCTTCTCCGGCGAAGGGGCATCGGCGAAGATCGCCGCGGGGCGCGAGGGCGCGTACTTGCCGGTCGGCGGCGGGATGGCGGTGGCCGGCGTGCCCTGGACCGGCGTGCCGCGGCGCGGCGGCGGGGGCGGCGGGTGCTTGACCTTCGCCGTCTGGTGCGTGCCGCTCTCGCGCGGCTCCTCTTCGGCCGGGGCGGAAGCGGCAGCGGCGGGCTCCCGCGACGGCGGGGGATGCTGATCGAGGGAAGCGACGTCGAAGTCGAGCTCGCCCACCGCAGGCGGCGGCACGCTCGGCGTCACGCGCCTGAGGCCCGGGTTGGAGAGGCTGCGCGCACGCTGCGAGCGGCGCGGCGCGGTGGAAGCGGACGCGGCGGCAGCGAGCTGCTCCTCGGTCGGAACCGGCATCTCGACCTGCGACGGCGGCGGCGCTTCGGCGGCGGTCTCCTCCGGCGGCTTCGAGCGACGCGGCTTCGGCGGCGGCTTCGAGCGGCGAGGACGGGGCTTGCCTGCGGGTTCCTCGGCTTGCGGGGCCTCCGGGCTGACCGCCATGGGACCGCAGGCCTCGAGGATCAGATCGTCGAGCTCGCCGGCGCGCAAGGAGATGAACATCCCCTTGTGCTGCTCCTTCATGAGCCGCTTCACGACCGCGACCATGTCCTCGCGACCGACGTGCTCGGCGTAGTCGGTGCGCGTGGTCCTCAGGATCCGTCCGCCGTCGGCGAACAGATGTGTGACGATCCGGGGACGCTTGACCCCGGAATCCTCGGTCTGGATGTGGAAAACGCGCCCCTGGTGCCGGACGTTGTTGTTGAAGCCGAGCAGGGGCGGTGGGTCTTTCGGCACGGCCAAGCGCTCCTGAAAGCAGCACCGCTTCCAGAGTGTTCTGGACCCACAAGACTACCACGCTCGGGCGCCGGGGACACGCACGCAACCCGGCGGGCCCGCGGCCCCCGCTACCCACACCACCCGCCCGCACCCGCGCCCGCCCCGCCCCGCCCTATCGGCCGGCCTCGTCCAGGCGGCGCATGCCTTCGAGCAGCAGCGCTTCGGGACTGTTCTGGACGAGCTGCTGCGGCGCCGTGAAGTTCGGATCGAGCGCGAACTCCCCCTGGTCGAGCTTGAGCATGGCGTAGAAGGCTTCTTCGCCCCGCAGATTCGCCCACAGCGCGTTGTAGATGGCGCCGCCGACGAAGTGGATCTCTCCGGCGTCGGAGCCAGCGCGGATCTTGAGCGAGCCCGTCTTCCGGGCGTGCCAGAGCACCTGGACCATGTCCGGCAAGCCCATCTCCTGCAGCGAGCCGGACACACCGCGCATGGCGCCGGTCGCCGACTCGCGCTCGAGGATCTGCTTGACCTTGGCGACCAGCAGGTCGGCGGCGACGGGCTTCGTCATGTAGTCGGCGGCGCCCATTTCGAACGCGCGCTGCGCCTCCGCGCCGCCGGACGCGGTTGGTGACGATCACCCACGGCAGCTTGCGGCCCCAGGGCTGGCGCCGCGCCTCCCCGAGCAGGGCGTAGCCGTCGGAGGGCTTCAGAATCGAGCTCGCTGATCACCAGCTCGATCTCGCCGCGTTCGAGGATCTTGAGCGCCTGCTCGGCCGAACGTGCGAGCTCGACCTCGAACCCCTGCTCGACCAGACGCAGCTCGAGCACGGTCGTCTCCTCGGGATCGGGATCGATGATGAGCGCGCGATGGCGGGTCGCGAGCAGCCGAGCCTTCAGGTCGTCACCGGTGACGGTGTGCTTGAACAGATCGACCAGGTTCGGGTCGAAGATGCTGCCCTTGTACCGGGCCAGCACCTCGCACGCCTGGATCGGGCGGAGCGTCTTGCGGAACGGGTTGCGGGGGTTCTGCGTGAGGTCGGCGTAGGTGTCGGCGATGGCCAGCAGGCGCGCGCCGAGCGGGATGTCCTTGCCGGCGACGCTGCCGGGCAATCCCTTGCCGTCGAAGCGCTCGTACATGGACTCGACGGCGACCAGCACCTCGCGCGGCAGCTTCACCGCCTCCAGCAGGCGCCCGGGGCCGCGATACAGCTTCTCGGCGGACGTCTTGTGGCCCTCGTACTCGCTCACGTTGAGTGACGTCAGGTGGTAGGCGCCCATCTTGGACAAGTCGTGGATGTAGCCGGCGATCACCAGGCCGTTCTTCTGCACCTCGTGCAGGCCGATGCGCTCGCCGATCTTCTTCATCAAGCGCGCCACGTGCGCCGAGTGCCCGCGCAGATCGGGTCGCGGGTTCTCGATCAGCGAGACCAGCACGTTCAGCGTCTCGAGGTACGCGTCGCCGGTCACGCCGCGACCGCTCGACGAGGTCCCCTGCTCGAGGTCCGACGACGAGAGCATGCGCCCCTGGCCGCTGCCCTCGGTGGCGAGCGCGGTGGCCAGGCTCTCCTCGCTCACCAGGTTGCGCTCGTAGACGTCGAGCATGGTCGTGAACTGCTCGTGGGCGTCCTTGTCGAGCACCGCGAACGCGTGGATGTCGCCGTTGTAGGCCTTGTTGATCGCCGCCCGCACCGAGGCCGGCCGCGCCACGAACGCGCGCACTTCCTTCGCGTTCGAGGCGAGCTGGATCTCGTGCAGCGCCGGCGCGTTGTCCGGATCCGCCGTCACGACGCTGAGCACACCGGCGCGGCCGTCGAACAGCACGGGGAAGATACTGTCGCGCTCGGCCAGCTTCTTCGGCACACGGTCGAGGGTGAAGCGGTCGATGTCTGCCTTGGCGAGCTTCTCGGTGGAGACGAAGCGTGTCTTGTAGAGGCTGGCCAGGTACTTGAGGAGCGCGGCCTCGTCGATCGCCTGGACCTCGAGCAACGCTTCCTCGACGCGTCCGCCCATCCGCTGCAGATAGGCGTGGGTGGCCTCCTGCTGCTCGGCGGTGATCAAGCCGTCGGCGAGGAGGCGTTCGACGATGCGGAGGTTGCCCGTCGGGTGCATGAGCAGGGAATCGCGGTCGTTCCGTAGGCAGGGTCGGGGCGGCGATCATCACCGCGACCCTGTTCGGGCCCGACAGGAAATACCCCTGAATCTGGACCGTTCGACGGTCCGGTTCAAGCCCCTTGGAAGGTCCTTCCCTCGCCTGGCCACGTTTCGGCGTCTCGCCTCGCCGCAACGCTCCGGCCTGCAGACCGCACGTGCCCGGCGAGCCGCCCGTCGTGTTCGCGCGCGTTCATGCGCGTTCATGCCCCCCGCGCTTGACGCGACCCGGGCTCGCAGCTAGTAAAGCCGCCCCTTTCGTCCGGCCCGGCGACCCCGCCTTCACGGACCGCAACGGGAACGAGCTCAGAGGTCCGAGAATGTCCACGTACATGGCCAAGCCCGCCGAAGCCCAGACCACCCGCAAGTGGTGGATCGTCGATGCCAAGGATCAGCCGCTCGGGCGGCTGGCGAGTCGCGTCGCCAGCGTGCTCCGCGGCAAGCACAAGCCGACCTTCACTCCCCACGTCGACACGGGCGATTTCGTCATCGTGATCAACGCGGACAAGGTGAAGGTGACCGGCAACAAGGCGCTCGACAAGAAGTACTACCGCCACAGCGGCTATCCGGGTGGAATCCACGAGGAGAGCTTCGAGCATCTCCTCGCGCGCCGTCCGGAGATCCCGATCGAGAAGGCGGTCAAGGGCATGCTGCCCAAGAACGTGCTCGGCCGCGAGATGATCGCCAAGCTCAAGGTCTACGGAACGCCGGAGCATCCGCACCAGGCGCAGAAGCCCGAGCCCCTTCCGCTCTGACAGGTAGATAGAGAGAACCATGACGGACGCAGCTTCGACCACGCCCAATTACGCCACCGGCAAGCGCAAGACCGCGGTTGCCCGCGTGTGGCTCTCGCCCGGTACGGGCCAGATCACCGTGAACGGCACGGCCATCGACGAGTACTTCGAGCGCGAGACCTCGCGCATGGTCGCGCGCCAGAGCCTCGAGCTGCTCGAGGTCGCGGACAAGTACGACGTGCGCGCCACCGTCGCCGGCGGCGGCCACAGCGCCCAGGCCGAGGCCGTCCGTCACGGCCTCGCCCGCGCGCTGTCGAGTCAGGACATCGAGCGCCGCCGCGCGCTCAAGCGTGCCGGCTTCCTCACGCGGGACGCCCGCAAGAAGGAGCGCAAGAAGTACGGCCAGGCCGGCGCCCGCAAGCGCTTCCAGTACTCGAAGCGCTGATCGCGTCGCCCCCATAACCACCGCGATCCAGACCCCGCGCGCCCTCGGGCCCGCGGGGTTTCTGGTATTTGTTTGCCGGTCCGGCGCGGGCACTGCCCTCCCCTCCCGCCCCTTTGCGAGTCGCGGCGCGGAGCTGTGCTAGACGCGTGGCCGATGTCCGGGTCGGTACGTGTGGGAATCGTCGGTGCGGGAGGCTACACGGGCGCGGAGCTCGTGCGGCTGGTGCACGCGCATCCGCGGCTCGAGCTGGTGTGGCTCGCCGCACGCGAGAAGGCGGGCAAGCGACTCGGCGACGTGCTGCCGTCGACGGCGGGCGTGCCCGGCCTCGGCGACCGCGTGCTCGAGAGCTTCGACCCGGCGGACGCGGCGCGCATCGCCGAGCGCGTGGACGTCGCGTTCACCGCGCTGCCGCACGCGGCGAGCGCGCGCGTAGGCAAGGCGCTGCTCGACGCCGGCGTGCGGGTCGTCGACTTGTCCGCCGACTTCCGGCTTCGCGAGCCGGCCACCTACACGCGCTACTACGGCGAGCACCCGGCGCCGGAGCTGCTCGCGCGCGCGGTATACGGGCTGCCGGAGTTGCATCGCGCCGAGCTCGCGGGCGCGCGCTTGATCGCCGCTCCGGGCTGCTATCCGACGAGCGCCGTCCTGCCGCTCGCGCCGCTGCTCGCGCGCGGGCTGGTCGAGACGCGCGGGATCATCGTGGACTCGAAGAGCGGCGTGACCGGCGCGGGCCGCACCCCCGGGCCGACCACCCACTTCCCGGAGACGAGCGAGGGCATCCGCGCCTACAAGATCGCCGGCGCACATCGACATACGCCGGAGATCGAGCAAGAGCTGTCGCGCGCGGCCGGCAGCGAGGTGCGCGTCGTGTTCACGCCGCACCTGGTACCGATGAATCGCGGCATCCTGAGCGTCGCCTACGCGCCGGCGCGACCGGGCACGACCGCGGACGCCTGCCGCGCCGCGGCGCGCGATCACTACGCCGACGGGCTGGTGACCGTGCTCGACGAGGGGCGACTTCCTGACACCTTGTGGGTGCGCGGCTCCGCGCGCGCACACGTGGCGTACGCCCTCGACGAACGCACGGGCACGGTGCTCGCTCTGGGCGCCATCGACAACCTGGCGCGGGGCGCGTCGGCACAAGCCGTGCAGGCGCTGAACGTCGTACTCGGCTGGCCCGACGCGCTGGGGCTGCCGGAAGTCGCGATGTTCCCGTAGTCCTGCCGCTTTGCCCGGCGGGGCGGACCGCGCCGCGGTATCATGCATGCATGGTGAGGCTTGCTTCGGTTCCGGGGTTGGCAGGGCTGGCTGCGATCGCCGTCGCGTCCACGGCAAGCGCGGCGCCCGTGCTGCGCGTGCAGGTCGATCAGCACGGCGACTTCGCGCTGATCGGCAATACGCTGGGCTACGAGTGCGCGACCGGCACGCCGGCGCCGGTCGTCGGCACGGTCGGCAACTGCGGCAACTCCACGGCAGACACGGCGCCGGACATCTTCTGGCGCGCGGACGCGCCGGCTGCGGGGCAAGCGCAGGCGAACAACACCGTCACCGTGGCGCAGGCGCGCAGCACGTCGATGCTCACCCTGCCCGCGGGCGCGACCGTCACCCACGCTTTCCTGTACTGGGGCGCGACCAACACGACCGGCACCGCCGACACGCAGATCACGCTGGATCGCCCCGGCGCGGGCGGCTTCACCCAGAGCGTGGACGCGATCGCGAGCTACACCTCGTTCAACAATTCCTACCAGTCCGTGGCGGACGTCACGTCGCTCGTGACGGCCAACGGCCCGGGCGCGTACCGCGTGAGCGGCGTCGACGTCGTCAACCTCGTGAACCGCAACAACGAGAACGACTTCGGCGGCTGGTGGATGGCCGTCTTCTACCAGCTCGCCAGCGATCCGCCGCGGAACCTCGCGCTCTTCGACGGCCTGGATCCGGTCTACACCGGCAACAACCAGAACGTGACGATCTCCGGGTTCCTGGTTCCGAACGCCGGCTACACGGCGAAGCTCGGCGTGATCACGTTCGAGGGCGACAACGCCATCGTCGGCGATCAGCTCTTCTTCAACGGCGGGGCCGCGCTCTCCGACGCGCAGAACCCGGCGGACAACTTCTTCAACGGCACGCGCTCGAACCTGGGCGCGGCGGTGTCGGTGGCCGGCGATCTGCCGCAGCTCAAGGGCACCGCGCAGAGCATGGCCGGCATGGACCTCGACGTGGTCGACGTGACGAGCAAGGTGACCGCGGGACAGACCTCGGCACCGATCCAGGCCACGACCACCGGCGACGTCTACTATCTGGGCGGTTTCGTCACGTCGATCTCGACGTACAAGCCCGATTTCACCACGAGCACCAAGACGGCGACGGACGTGAACGGCGGCGCGCTGCTTCGCGGGCGACGTGATCCAGTACTCGATCAGCGTCGCCAACACCGGCAACGACGCTTCGGTGAACACCGTCCTCGACGATCCGCTACCGACCGGCGTCACGTTCGTGCCCGGCTCGCTGAAGATCACGACCGGAGCAAACGCCGGGACCAAGACCGATGCCGCCGGCGACGACCAGGGCAACTACACCGCCGGCACGCGCACCGTGCACTTCCGGCTCGGCACCGGCGCGAACGGAACGACGGGCGGCTCGCTCGCCATCGGCGCGACCACCACCGTCACCTTCCAGGTCACGGTGGACGCCGGCGTCTCCGGCAGCATCTCGAACCAGGGCACGATCACCGCGGCCGGCCAGCTCGGCGCGCCGAGCGGCAGCACGCCGACGGACGGCAACGGCGGCGGGCCGGGCCAGCCCCCGACCGACATCACGGTCGACGCTTGCGGGACCGACGCGGATTGCTCCGGCGCGACGCCGCGCTGCGACACCACGCCGAACCCGAACGTGTGCGTGCAGTGCCTGGATGATGGCGATTGCAGCGGCGCCACGCCGACCTGCGATTTGACGAGCCACACCTGCACCTGCGTGCCCACCGGCGCCGAGGTGTGCGACGGCCTCGACAACGACTGCAACGGCACCATCGACGACGGCTTCAACGTCGGCAACGCGTGCAGCGCGGGCGTCGGCGCATGCCAGAACGCAGGCACCATCGCCTGCGACAGCGGCGGCGCGAGCTCCAGCTGCAACGCCGCGGCCGGCACGCCCGGCACCGAGACCTGCAACGGCGTCGACGACAACTGCGACGGCACCGTCGACGACGGCTTCAACGTCGGAACGGCGTGCAGCGCCGGCGTCGGGGCCTGCCAGAGCGCCGGCACGATCGTCTGCGACAGCGGCGGCGCGAGCTCCAGCTGCAACGCCGTCGCCGGCACGCCCGGCACCGAGAACCTGCAACGGCATCGACGACGATTGCGACGGCACCGTCGACAACGGCTTCAACCTGGGCGCGACGTGCACGTCCGGCGTCGGCGCGTGCCGGGCCACGGGCCAGACGGTCTGCGACGGCGCCGGCACCACCACCTGCGACGCCGTCCCCGGCACGCCCGGCACCGAGACCTGCAACGGCATCGACGACGACTGCAACGGCACCATCGACGACGGCTGCGCCGACACGGACGGCGACGGCCTGTCGGACGCGCTCGAGAAGAAGATTGGCACGGATCCGAACGACGCCGACAGCGACGACGACGGCGTGCCCGACGGGCAGGAACCGAACTACGACCAGGACACGGACGGCGACGGCCTGATCAACGCGCTCGACCCGGACAGCGACAACGACGGGCTGTTCGACGGCACGGAGATGGGCAAGGACTGCTCGAACCCCGACACCGATACGTCCAAGGGCAACTGCATCCCCGACGCGGACAAGGGCGCGACCACGACCGATCCGCTGAAGTGGGACACGGACAACGGCTCGGTGAGCGACGGCTCCGAGGACGCGAACCGCAACGGCCAGATCGACTCGGGCGAGACCGATCCGAACGATCCGAGCGACGACGTCAACACGGACAGCGACGGCGACGGCTTGACCGACGTGTTCGAGGTGGCCATCGGCACCGATCCGCACGACGCGGACACGGACAACGACGGCGTGCTCGACGGCCAGGAAGCGAACCCGACGGCGGACAGCGACGGCGACGGGCTGATCAACGCCCTCGACCCGGACAGCGACAACGACGGGATGTTCGACGGCACGGAGATGGGCAAGGACTGCTCGAACCCCGCCACCGACACGTCCCAGGGGCACTGCATCCCCGACGCCGACAAGGGCGCGACCACCACCAGCCCGGTGAACCCGGACACGGACGGCGGCGGCGCCAGCGACGGGGCCGAAGACACGAACAAGAACGGCCAGATCGACAGCGGCGAGCGCGATCCGAACAACCCCGCCGACGACAACCCGTGCACCACCGACAGCGACTGCGGCCCGGTGGACAGCGGCACGGTGTGCGACAACGGGCTGTGCCTGACGGGCTGTCGCGGCACCGGCGGCAACGGCTGCCCCACGGGCGAGATGTGCACGTCGAGCGACTCCACGATCGGCCAGTGCGTGCCGGAGACCGACGGCGGCACGGGCGGCGGCGCCGGCGCCGCGGGTGCGGCGGGCACGGACGGCGGTGCGGGCACCGCGGGCGCGGCGGGCAGCGCGGGCACGTCGGGCAGCGCGGGCGCGTCGGGCAGCGCGCGGCACGTCGGGCAGCGCGGGCGCGGCGGGTAGCGCGGCCAGCGGCGGAGCGGACGGCGGGACGACGATCCCCGGCGTACTCGAGGGCGGCGGGTGCGCCTGCTCGCTCCCGGGCGGCAGCCGAGCGTGCGCCGCTGGCGCCCATCGCGCTGTTCCTGGCCGGAGGCGCCGGAATCGCCTGGCGCTCGCGCCGTCGCCGCAGCCGGCGCGCGCGGCGCTGATTCCGCGCCTCTCCAACAACCTGATATCCAAGGATTTTCTGCGGATTGCCCGGACGCGTCAAACGCACGTTGGCGGACGGGCCGGTATCTGCTATTCCGCCGTCGCTTCCCACCCCCGCGCGGGGGGAAGACGAGGCGAGCTGAAGCGCCACCCGGAGTGGCGGCCAACCCCTCGAAGCCGCGCGGCGACGTCAGTGGACGGGCCGCGCCTGCAACGAGTCGAGGTCCCCCTCATGTCAGTCTCACCGTCTCGCGACGCCGCGCGTCGCCACACGCCGCTGCTGATGGCCTTCGTGGCCTTCACCCTCACCGTCCTGTCCAGCGCCCTCGCCTGGGCCCAGCCCGCCGAGCACGGCGGCGGCGAGGCCAACCTCATCCTGCCCGATCTCGGCTCGGTGCAGATGCTCGGGCATGAGCGGCCGAAGCCTGCTGATGAGCGGCTTCGTCGTCACCGCCCTCGGCCTTCTGCTCGCGTTCGTGTTCCTGACGCAGGTGAGAAACCTCCCGGTCCACAAGTCGATGCGCGAGATCAGCGAGCTGATCTGGGAGACGTGCAAGACGTACCTGATCGGCCAGGGCAAGTTCATCCTGCTGCTCGAGATCTTCATCGGCACGATCATCGTCGTCTACTTCGGCGCGCTGCAGCACTTCACGGCGGCCAAGGTGCTGATCATCCTGGCGTTCAGCCTGGTCGGCATCGGCGGCAGCTACGGCGTCGCCTGGTACGGCATCCGCATGAACACCTACGCGAACAGCCGCACGGCGTTCGCGAGCCTCGAAGGCAAGCCGTACGCCGGTGTACGCGATTCCGCTGAAGGCCGGCATGAGCATCGGCATGCTGCTGATCTGCGTCGAGCTGATCCTGATGCTCGCGATCCTGCTGTTCGTCCCGGTGGACTACGCGGGCCCGTGCTTCATCGGCTTCGCCATCGGCGAGTCGCTGGGCGCCTCCGCGCTGCGCATCGCCGGCGGCATCTTCACGAAGATCGCCGACATCGGCTCCGACCTGATGAAGATCGTCTTCAAGATCAAGGAAGACGACGCGCGCAACCCCGGCGTGATCGCCGACTGCACCGGCGACAACGCCGGCGACTCCGTCGGGCCGAGCGCCGACGGCTTCGAGACCTACGGCGTGACGGGCGTCGCGCTGATCAGCTTCATCCTGCTCGCCGTGCCGACCGAGGTCGTCCAGGTCCAGCTCCTGGTCTGGATCTTCGCGATGCGCATCATGATGGTGATCGCGAGCGCGTTCTCGTACTTCGCCAACGAGGGCATCCAGAAGGCGCGCTACGGCAACGCCGCGAAGATGAACTTCGAAGCGCCGCTGACCTGGCTGGTGTGGCTCACGTCGATCGTCTCGGTCGTGCTGACCTTCGTGGTTTCCTACCTGCTGATCCCGAACCTGGGCGGCGACCCGACCCTGTGGTGGAAGCTCAGCATCATCATCAGCTGCGGCACGCTGGCCGGCGCCATCATCCCCGAGTTCGTCAAGGTGTTCACCTCGACGGAGTCGGCCCACGTGGACGAGGTCGTGACGGCTTCCCGCGAGGGCGGCGCGTCGCTCAACGTGCTCTCCGGCCTCACCGCCGGCAACTTCGCCGCGTTCTGGCTCGGCATGGTGATCCTCGCGCTGATGGGCGCCGGCTACTACGTCAGCATGATGGGCGTCGGCTCGATCATGCAGGCCGCGCCGGTGTTCGCGTTCGGCCTGGTGGCGTTCGGCTTCCTGGGCATGGGCCCGGTGACGATCGCCGTCGACTCCTACGGCCCGGTCACCGACAACGCGCAGTCGGTGTTCGAGCTCAGCGTCATCGAGACGATCCCCGACATCGAGGCCGAGCTCAAGAAGGACTTCAACATCAAGGTCGACTTCGAGAAGGCCAAGCACCTGCTCGAGGAGAACGACGGCGCGGGCAACACCTTCAAGGCGACCGCCAAGCCGGTGCTCATCGGTACCGCCGTGGTCGGTGCGACCACCATGATCTTCTCGATCATCGTGATGCTCACCGACGGCCTGAAGGAGCACCTGTCGAACCTGTCGGTGCTGCACCCGCCGTTCCTGCTCGGCCTGATCGCCGGCGGCGCGGTGATCTTCTGGTTCACCGGCGCTTCGACCCAGGCGGTCGTCACCGGCGCCTACCGCGCGGTCGAGTACATCAAGGCGAACATCAAGCTCGAAGGCGTCGAGAAGGCGTCGATCGAAGACAGCAAGAAGGTCGTCGAGATCTGCACGACGTACGCGCAGAAGGGCATGATCAACATCTTCCTGGTCGTGTTCTTCGGCACGCTGGCCTTCGCCTGCTTCGAGCCGTTCTTCTTCATCGGCTACCTGATCAGCATCGCGCTGTTCGGTCTGTACCAGGCGCTCTTCCTCGCCAACGCCGGCGGCGCCTGGGACAACGCGAAGAAGGTCGTCGAAGTCGACCTGAAGGAGAAGGGCAGCGAGCTCCACGACGCGACGGTCGTCGGCGACACCGTCGGCGATCCATTCAAGGACACGTCCAGCGTCGCCATGAACCCGATCATCAAGTTCACGACGCTGTTCGGTCTGCTCGCCGTCGAGATGGCGGTCAACCTGAGCAACGGCGTCAGCACCGCGCTCAGCGCCGTGTTCTTCCTGATCATGCTCGTGTTCGTGTGGCGCTCGTTCTACGGCATGCGCATCCGCGTTGAGGGCGGCCGCGCACCGTCGCCGGCAACCGCCGAGTCGTCGGCGGAGTAGTCTCCCCTTCGGGGAACAGCGAAACAGAGAAGCAGCGGGCGGTTCCGGAAACGGAGCCGCCCGCTGCGTTTTTGGGCAGGATGCCGGTCCGGCGCGGTATCCAGGTAACCGTTCCGCGCGGTCTGGCATATTGTCGCGTCATGGGGAAGCTGTGGGCCGGGCTGGCGGCGGGCGTGTGCCTGCTCTCGACAACCGTGGGCGCGCGCGCCTTCGTCTCCACGCCGGTCGGCGGGCGACCGGGGGAGCTCGACGTGAACGCACAGCTCACGACCGAGCGCGGCAAGCTGGAGCCGAACGAGAACCAGGCCTCGTGGCTGCCGGCCCGCGACTTCTACGAGTACAAGCTGGGCGTCGGCTACACCTGGGGCGACGTGGGCCCGCTGCAGTTCTTCTCCACGCGGCTTGAAGGCACGTACTACACGAGCCCGGCGGAGCAGAACGATCCGTCGAAGTGGTTCGTCCAGGCGCCGGGTGCCGGCACCAGCGGCGTCCCGGGCGCCGGAGAGTGCACGCACGGCGCCACGTACCGCGGCAACGGCCTGTGCGAGTTCTACCCCGCCGACAAGGGCACGATCGCCAGCGCGACGGTGTCGTTCGCAGTCGTTCACGATCCGAAGTTCGCCCTCGGCTTCTTCTTCCGGGGCAGCGCGCCGTTCGGCGCGGACTTCCACAAATTCTTCGCGCCGCGCTTCGACTACTTCGCCGGCGGCACACAGGTCGGCGTGGAGCTGACCAGCTGGCTCAGCTACGAGAGCAGCTTCTTCGTCGGCACCGGTACACGGCCCTTCAACAAGCAACAGAACGGCGTGGTCGCGCTGAACAACCTGTTCCACTTCCACGCCCAGCGCTGGCTGTTGCCGTGGAAAGCCGGCATCAAGATCGGCCCGTACGTCGACGGCGATCTGAACGAGCGCTACGACGCGCGCTACGACGCCGCCTACAGCCCGGTGGCGCTCGATCAAGCCGGCGGCGTGCCGCACCAGCAGAACGATCGCATCCGCGCCGCCCGCTTCGCGCTGGCGTTCCTGCCGTACTTCCTGGTGACGAAGAACCTCTCGGTCGAAGCCGGCTACATCCAGAAGTTTTTCGGCTACGACGCCCGCGGCACGCAGGCCTGGTACATCGGGCTGCGCGGCCTGGTCGATCTCGGCACGCCCTGACGTTTGCCGGCAATCCCCCTACCCTCGGGCGGAGAGGCGACGGTCCAGATCGTAGGCGGCGCTGATCAGCGCGAGGTGCGTGAACGCTTGCGGATAATTGCCCAGGTGCTCGCCGCGCGGGCCGAGCTCCTCCGCGAACAGGCCCAAGTGGTTCGCGTAGCCGAGCATCTTGTCGAAGTAGAAGCGTGCTTTCTCGAGCTGGCCGGCGCGGGAGAGGTTTTCCACGTACCAGAACGAGCACATGCTGAACGTGCCTTCCTCGCCGGAGAGGCCGTCGTGGGCCGCGTCATGGGTGCGATAGCGGAACACCAGCGAGTCCTCGACGAGATCCTGCTTGATTGCCTTCATCGTGGACAGCCAGCGACGGTCGGTCGGGCTGATGAAGCGCACCAGCGGCATCAGCAAGCTAGCGGCGTCCACAGTGCGTGAAGCCGCGTGTTGGACGAAGGTCTTGCGATCGGCGTCCCAGAAGCGCGTGTGGATCTCCCGATGGATCGCGTCGCGCACGGCGATCCAGCGCGCATGCGGCGCCGGCAGCGAGCGCTTCTGCGCGAGGCGCACCGCGCGATCGACGGCAACCCAGCACATCAAGCGCGAGTACAAGAACTCCTGACGGCCGCCGCGCACCTCCCAGATGCCCTCGTCGGGCCGCTGCCAGTTGTCGCAGACCCAGTCGACGAGCCGGGTCACGTCTTTCCACAAGTCGTAGTGGATCGGCTCGGCGAACTTGTCGTACAGGTAGATCGAGTCGAGTAGCTCGCCGTAGATGTCGAGCTGGAGCTGCTTGGCGGCGCCGTTGCCGACGCGTACGGGGCTGGAGCCGCGGTACCCCTCGAAGTGCGGAAGGCTCTGTTCGACAAGATCGGTGCGCCCGTCGAGGCCGTACATGATCTGGAGGGCGCCGCCGTCGGCGAGCTCGGCGCTGCGCGCCTCGAGCCAGTCCATGAACGCCCGCGCCTCGTCGGTGAAGCCCAGGCGCAGGAACGCGTACAGCGTGAACGAAGCGTCGCGGATCCAGGTGTAGCGGTAGTCCCAGTTCCGCTCGCCGCCGATCTCCTCCGGCAAGCCGAAGGTCGGCGCGGCCACCATCGAGCCGTATTGCTGGGACGTCATCAGCTTGAGCACGAGCGCGGAGCGGTTGACCATCTCGCGCCAGCGCCCCTGGTACTTCGAGCGGCTGATCCAGCGCCGCCAGAACGCCGCCGTCTCCTTGAAAGAAGTGGGCACGAAGTCGGGCGACGACGACGGCGAGGCCTCGCCGGGCGTGGCCAGCTCGAGCACGAACGGCGCCTTCTCGCCGGCGCGCAGCGTGAACTCGGCGACCGCCGCGCTGCCCTCGATGCGCATCGGAATCGGCGAGCGCAGCCGGATGGCCATGCGATTGGCACCCTCGGACTCGAAGATCACCTCGCCCGGATGTTGCTCGATGCGGTGCTTCGCGCGGCCGTAGTCGAAGCGTGGGTCGCACACCATGCGGAACTTGATCTCGCCGCGCACGGTCTTGGCGCGCCGGACCAGATTGTGGACGTAGCCCACCTCTTCCACCGGCATGAAGTCGCTGAGCTCCGCGACGCCCTGTTCCGAGAGGAAGCGCGTGAGCAGCATGTTGGTGTCGGGCAGGTAGATCTGCTTGGCTTGCGGGTTGTCCAGCATCGGTGCGATCTGGAAGCGCCCCCCCTTGTCCGCATCGAGCAGCGCGCCGAAGATCGACGGCGAGTCGAAGCGCGGAAAACACAGAAAGTCCATCGAGCCGTCCATGCCGATGAGCGCGACCGTGTGCAGGTCGCCGATCAGACCGTAGCTTTCGATGGGCTTGTATCGCTGCATCTCCGGATCTCCTTTGGCCGTTTCCACACGCTACGCCACGCGCGTCCGGCGCGAAACCTCGCGCTGCCCGCGCGAGCGACAAAACCTGGCAAAACCCGGGCGAGGACTTGAAACGCGTCGCGTCGTGCTAGATGATGCCAGGTTACTGTATGTCGCAATCGTTCAAGCTCCGGAGCGAGTTCACGCCGAAGGGCGACCAGCCCCAAGCGATAGACGCGCTGCTCAAGGGCCTCGCCGAGGGCCGCCGGTGCCAGACGCTCCTCGGTATCACCGGCAGCGGCAAGACGTTCACCGTCGCGAACGTGATCCAGAGCATCGGGCGACCGACGTTGATCATCGCGCCGAACAAGACGCTCGCCGCCCAACTCTACGGAGAGATGCGCGATCTGTTCCCGGAGAACGCCGTCCACTACTTCGTCAGTTACTACGACTACTACCAGCCCGAGGCGTACATCCCGACAACGGACACGTTCATCGAGAAGGACGCCATTATCAACGATCAGATCGACCGCATGCGCCACGCGGCGACCCACGCGCTCTTGTCGCGCCCCGACGTGATCATCGTCGCCAGCGTGAGCTGCATCTACGGTATCGGCTCCGCGGAGACGTACGAGGGGCTGCTGATCGAGATCGTCAAGGGCGAGGAGTTGCGCCGGGACAACTTGCTGCGCCGGCTCGTGGACATCCAGTACGAGCGCAACGACGTCGACTTCCACCGCGGGACGTTCCGCGTCCGGGGCGACGTGGTGGAGATCTTCCCGGCCTACGAGGAGAGCATCGCGATCCGCGTCGAGTTCTTCGGCGACGAGGTCGACGCGATCAGCGAGGTCGATCCGGTGCGCGGGCGCGTGCTCGGCTCGCTCGACAAGGTCGCAGTGTTCCCCGGCTCGCACTACGTCACGCCGCGCCAGCAGCTGGCCCGCGCCATCGAGGCGATCCGCGCAGAGCTGCTCGAGCGCCTCGACTGGTTCGACAAGCAGGGCCGCTTCCTCGAGAAGCAGCGGCTCGAGCAGCGCACGCTCTACGACCTGGAGATGCTGGAGCAAATGGGCTTCGTCCAGGGCATCGAGAACTACTCGCGCCATCTGTCGAAGCGCAATCCCGGGGATCCGCCGCCGACGCTGATAGACTATTTCCCCGAAGACTTCCTGCTGATTCTGGACGAGTCGCACCAGACGGTGCCGCAGATCGGCGCGATGTATCGCGGCGACCGCTCGCGCAAGGAGACGCTGGTCGAGTTCGGGTTCCGGCTTCCGAGCGCCCTCGACAACAGACCGCTGAAGTTCGAGGAGTTCGAGAAGTACATGCGCCGGGTGATCTTCGTCTCGGCCACGCCGGGCGATTTCGAGCTCCAGCGTACCGACGGTGAGGTGGTGGAGCAGCTGATCCGCCCGACCGGCCTGATCGACCCGGAGATCTTCGTTCGACCGGTCAACGGCCAGGTCGACGACCTGCTCGGCGAGATCAAGAAGCGCGTCGCGAAGAACGAGCGCGTGCTGGTCACCACGCTGACCAAGCGCATGTCCGAGGATCTGACGGAGTACTACGCGGAGCTCGGCGTTCGCGTGCGCTACCTGCACTCCGACATCGACACGCTCGAACGCATCGACCTGCTCCGCGACCTGCGCGCGGGCGAGTACGACGTCCTGGTCGGCATCAACCTGCTCAGGGAGGGCCTCGACCTGCCGGAGGTCAGCCTGGTGGCGATCCTCGACGCCGACAAGGAGGGGTTCTTGCGCAGCCCGCGCTCCTTGATCCAGACGATCGGGCGCGCCGCCCGCAACGCTGGCGGCCAGGTGCTGATGTACGCCGACCGGATCACGGTCGCGATGAAGTTCGCGATGGACGAGACCAACCGCCGCCGCGCGATCCAGACGAAGTACAACGTGGATCACGGGATCACGCCGGCGACGATCAAGCGCGCGATCCTCGACATCAACCCGGCCAGTGGCAACACGGACTACTACGCCGTGCCGCGCTTCGCGACGTCCGCCGGCAAGACGGCGGCGGAGCGCGCGAAGAGCGAGATGCCCGAGGTGGACATCGCCGAGCAGCTCGAAGCCCTGCGCCAGCAGATGTTCGCCGCCGCGGAGAATCTCCAGTTCGAAACCGCGGCCCGACTGCGCGACGAGATCCACAAGCTGCAGGACGCGTCCGGCATCACCGCCGCCGACGACGCCGGCCGGCGCACGAGCGGTCGCCGCAGCTCGAAGCGCCCTCCCGAGCGGAAGAGCAACCGCCCGTCCGCGAAGAAAGACGGGCGCCCGTCCGCGAAGAAGGACGGTCGCCCATCCGGCAAGCGGGAAGGTCTCCCGTCCGCGAAGAAGAGCGCCGACCTGCCCGCCGCCGCTGCCACCGGTCGCAAGCGCCGCTGACCCCCGATCCGCTGCTTGCCGGTCCGTCGCGGTATCCCGCGTCGCGCCGTCGCGCGACGTCGCCACGCGACGCGCCGGGCCGGCGCGCGACGTCGCCACGCGACGCGGAGCGCCTCGCGACGCGGACGGTGCGGGGGAGAAAGGTGACGGTGATTTTGGCACCCACAGCGCCAAAATCCGGGGCACATTGCAATGTGACGCTGATTTTGGCGCTCTCCGTGCCAAAAACCCGTTCACATTTTTCCGCACTACCCGCGCTTCAACCACGTCGCGAACACGCGGCCAGCTCTACCCACCGCGCGAACACGCGGCCAGCTCTACCCACGCGCGAGCACGCGGCGAGCTTTGCGCCCCGCGAACACGCGGCCAGCTCTACCCACCGCGCGAACACGCGGCTCGTTGCGCGCCGCGCGAACACGCGGCCGGCTCTACCCACCGCGCGAGCACGCGGCCAGCTCCGCGCCCCGCGAGCACGCGGCCAGCACTTCCCACCACGCGAAAACGCGGCACGCTCCGCGCCGCGCGAACACGCGGCCAGGTCCGCGCCGCACGAAGCTGCGAGACGACCGGCACGCGACGCCGAGCGCCGGCGCGGCGCGGGGTTCCGCGCCGGACCGGCAGACCTCTCATGGTGGCGGCGCGGGCCGCTAGATCAGCGCATGGGCCAGTGCGGGTGCCAGGGGCGCTCGCGCTCGAAGGCGTGGGCGGCGCACAAGACGACGTCGTCGCGTTGTTGGCGCCCGACGATCTGCAAGCCGATCGGCAGCCCGGCGCGCGAGAGGCCGGCGCGCACCGTCGCCGCCGGATTCCAGGCGAGGTTGAACGGAATCGTGAACGAGGCGACCCCCGCGGTCGGCTGCAGGCGTCCCTCCGTTTCGCTCGGGAACGGGCCGCGGGCGGGCGGCGGATTGAAGGGCACGGTGGGCGTGAGCAAGAGGTCGTAGTCGGCGAACACGCGCGCGCACCAATCGACGAGCTCGACGCGACGCCGCGCCATCTCGCCCCACCAGCTCGGGGTGACGCCCATCGCCATGCGGATGCCCTCCATCAGGCTGCGCGAGAACTCGCCCTCGCGCTCGGGCAGGTGCGGCGCGATGTGCGACGCGAGCTCCCAGGCGCCGACGATGCCCCAATCGCCGGCGAGGTTCGGCGGCCCGCCGGGGATCGACTCGACGTGGTGGCCGAGCGTCTCGAACACGCGCACCGCGTCCTCGAACGCCGCGGCGATGTCCGACTGCACGACGGCGAACCCGAGGTCTGGCGACACGGCGATCCGGAGCTTGTCGCCTTCGCTCGCGCGCACACGGTCGAGGTACGAGCCGCCCGGGTGGGGCAAGCTCGACGGATCGCGATTGTCGTGACCGACGATCTGGTCGAGGACGAACGCGGCGTCTTCCACCGTCTTGGTGAGCGGGCCGTAGACCGCCGTCATGCCGTGGTCCCAGAACTCGTGCGGGCCGCGCGGCACGCGCCCGTAGGAAGGCTTGAAGCCGAACGCGCCGGTGAAGCTCGCGGGGATGCGGATCGAGCCGCCGCCGTCGCTGGCGGTGACCAGCGGCAGCACCTCGCCGGCCAGGGCCGCCGCCGAACCGCCGCTGGAACCGCCGGAGGTGCGTTCGGCGTCCCACGGCGAGCGCGTCACGCCGAACAGCAGGTTCTTGGTGATGGCCGTGTAGCCGAACTCCGGCGCGTTGGTCTTGCCGACGACGATCGCGCCGGCGGCCCGCAGGCGTGCCACCTGGATCGAGTCGCGCTCGACCCGGTTGTCCCGGTACGGCACCGAGCCGTGGGATGTGACCAGGCCTTCCGCGTCTTCCAGATCCTTCACGCCCAGCGGGATGCCCTCGAGCGGCCGCGCCTCGCCCAGGGCGATGCGCTGCTCGGCGTCCTGCGCGTCGGCGACGATGGCGTAGCGCTCGCGCATGGCGACGACGGCGTTCAAGCGCTCGTGCGTCGCGTCGATGCGATCGAGGGTCGCGTGCATGAGCTCCACGGGGGAGAGCTTCCGGCTCCGCAGCGCCTCGGCGAGCTCGAGAAGGGTCAGCTGCAACGCGTCGCTCATGGTGCTCCCCAGGGCCGCGATTCTACACGACTTCCGCGGGATTCCGCGCCGGACCGGCATCCCCTTCCCGGGGCGTCGCCAGAGGCTTGCATGGAGGCGCGATTTCTCGCAGCATCACGCCCGACGCCGGTCCGGCTGGCGTCCCGGATAATCCATGATGGGACTTCTTCCAGCGGTGCTCTGCTTCGCCGCGTTCAGCTTGGGCTGCCTGTTGATGGTCGCCTTCCAGATGTACAAGTACGAAAACCCGTTCACGGCGCTGCTCGGGCTGTTGTTCTTCCCGTACGCCATGGTGTGGGGTTGGAAGAACGCGGAAGAGGTCCCGGTGTCGAGCTACATGCTGTCGGACGTGATGACGGTGTGGAGCTGGTGCCTGGGCACGGCCGTGTTCTTCACGCTGGTGATGAAGGGCTACCTCTAGCGCTTGCACGCCGTGTCGATGCCGGCGATGAGCCCGGTCTCGCGCGACACGACCGCCTTGAACTCCTTGTCCGCGGCGTCGACGGCCTTCGGGTTCTTGTCCTTCACCGCGACGGCGAGGTGACGCGCCGCCGACGACGCGCTCTGGGCCATCCGCCGGTACTCCTCGGCCTTGGGCGCGAGCGCGGAGGTGGTGATCGGCAGCTTGCCGATGTCCTTGGCCAGCTTGTCGTAGAGGTCCGCGAGCGTGTTCATCTCGGTGACCATGTGCTTGGCGTCGAGCCCCTTGATCTCGGTGTGCTGGTTGATCTCGACCAGCGATGCGTTGACCAGGTCGATGAAGCGCCCGCACTCCGCTTCCTGCGTCGCGTTGTGACAGCCCGCCGCGAGCAGCGCGAGCGCGCAGGCGAGCGCGAGTCCGCGCGCGCGCGTCACAGCTTGTCCTTGTCACCGCGCGCGGAGAGGGCGGCGACCGCCAGCCGCACGTCCTGCGCGCGCTCGCGCGGGATCACCAGGAGCGCGTCGTCGGTCTCGATCACGCACAGGTTCTCGACGCCGACCAGCGCCACGATGCGCCGATCGCCGCCGCTGCGCAGGTCCCGTACCAGGTTGCCGTGCGCGTCGCAGAGCACGGCGGACGCGGGCGCCGCGTTGCCGTCGGCGTCCTTGTCCGACAGCTCCCACGCGCTCTGCCAGCTGCCGAGATCGCTCCAGCCGAAGCTCCCGGGCACGACGCGGAGATCGGTCTCCTTCTCCATGATGCCGTAGTCGATGCTCACGGACTCGGCGCTCTCGAACACGGCGCGCGTCTCGGCGCGCTCGGCGTCCGGGCCGCGGAGGGCGGCCTGCTCGATGCGCGAGAGGCCCGCCGACAGCGCCGGCATGTGCTCCTCGATCGCGTCGAGCATGACGCGCGCGCGGAAGAAGAACATCCCGCTGTTCCAGAAGTAGCGGCCGCTCTGCAGGTACTCCTCGGCGCGCGGACGGTCCGGCTTCTCGACGAAACGCGCGACGCGCCGCACGCCGTCGCCGACGCTTTCGCCGGCTTCGATGTAGCCGTAGCCCGTCTCGGGACGCGTCGGTTCGATGCCGATGGTCGTGATCGGGCCGCTCTCGGCCGACGCCACGGCGCGCTCGATCGCCGCGCGGAACGCCGGCACGTCGCCGATGTGGTGATCGCTCGGCAACACCATGACCACCGCGTCGGGATCGCGACGCGCCGCGACCGCCGACGCCCAGCCGATGCACGGCGCGGTGTTGCGCGCCACGGGCTCGCCCAGGAACGCTTCGTCGGGCAGCCACGGCAGCGCGCGCCGCGTCGCGCCCAGCAGGTGCTCGCCGGTGGCGATCAAGGTGCGCTCCGCCGGACACAGCGACTCGATACGCCGCACCGTGCGCGGCGATCAGGCTCTGCTCCGGCGTCGGCCCGATGGCGAGGAGCTGTTTCGGATTCAGACGACGCGACGCGGGCCAGAAGCGCGTGCCGCTTCCGCCCGCAAGGACGACTGCGAAGAGGCTCATGCGGCGACAGTCAAGCCCGGGCCCGTCGCTTCCGCAACCCCCGGCTCAGTGGGGCCAGGCCTTGGCCATGGCGAGGGTCGCGACCGCGACCGGAAGCACCCACAGCGCGAACAACGCGAAGTGCCCGCGGACGGTTGCACGACGCAGCACGAGCAGCGCCACCACGCCGAACACCAGCGCGACCAGGCCGGCGATCGCCGCGTGGACGAGATCGCCCGAGCCACTTTCCATGGGTCGCGACTCGACGAGCAGCGCGCCCAGCACCGCCGGCAGCGACATCAGCATCGACAGCTCGAACGCGCGCCCCGGACCGACGCCCAGCCAGAGCGCCGCCGCGATGGTCGAGCCGCTCCGCGACACCCCGGGCACGACCGCCATGCCCTGGCACACGCCCATGAGCAGCGCGCCCGCGAACGACGGCTGCTCGCGGTCGCCAACCCGGGCCCAGCGCGTGGACGCGAGCATCAGCGCCGTCGAGAGCAGCCCGACACCGACGGATCAGCGGCGAGCTGGTCCACGACGCGACGGTCGAGCGCAAGCCGAGGCCGATGAGCGCTGTCGGCGCGCTCGCGATGATCACGGTGCGCGCGTCGCGTCCGCCGAGGCTCAGACCGAGACGCGACGGCTTGACGAGCCCGCGCGCGCCGTCGACCAGCGTCTGGCCGATGCGGTGCCTGAGGACCAGCAGCGTCGCGAGCAGCGTGCCGCCGTGGAGCATGATGACCAGCGCCGGACCGCTGGGCTTGAGGCCGAACAGGATGCCGGCGAGCGCCAGGTGCCCGGAGCTGGAGACGGGCAGGAACCCGGTCACGCCGTGCAGCGCGCCGAGCAAGACCACCTGACCGGTCGTCGGGCCCATCGGGCCCTAGTTCAGCGTGCCGTCCGTGTACATGTTGGGGCGGATGTCGGCGTCGTCCATGGCGGCGTCGAGCGGCGCCTCGGCCAGCACGCGATCGACCTCCGCGTCCATCGTGCCCTCGATCATCTTCAGCCACATGACGAAGTCCGCCTTCAGGCTCCACAGCGGGTGCTTGAAGGTCGCCGGACGGTTCTTCTCGATCACGAAATGGCTGAACCACGCCGGGCCGTAGCCGGCGAGGGGCGCGAGCGCCAGGAGCCAGCGGCGGCGCGTGAGCAGCGCACCCGCCGCGCAGCCGAGCGCGAGCGTCGTCCCGACGAAGTGCAGCTGGCGCGTGAGCTTCTGCGAGTGCTCACGCACGTAGAAGGGCCAGAACTCCTCGAACGTCTTCATCGTGGAGTTTGATAGCAGATCCGGGGCCGGCAGGCGACCGTGCGTTCAGCCGGACAGCGCCTCTTCGACCAGCTGCTCGAGATCTTCCCGGCGCACCACGCTGCGGCGCGTCGTCACGATCCGACCGTTCCGGTCGATGACCACCAACGTCGGCAGGCCGTCCACGCGGTAGGCCGCAGCGACGTCCCCGCTGTCGAACAGGGCGGCATAGGAGAGACCGCGACTCTGGGCGAAGCGGACCGCCGCATCGCGCTCGTCGCCGGTGTCGATGCCGACGACGATCAGCCCCTTGCCGCGATAGCGGCGCGCCACATCGTCGACGATCGGCGCCTGCTCGCGGCACGGCGCGCACCAGCTCGCCCAGAAATCGATCACCACGGCGCTTGCCACGCAGATCCGACAGCCGCACGCGGCTTCCGCGTTCGCCGTTGTAGATCACGGGCAGTACGAAATCCGGCGCGAACGTCCCGCGGTTCGCCGCCTCGTGCGGCTTGATCTGCGGGAGGACGACCTTCCAGAACATCAAGCCCGCCGCCACGACCAGCACCAGACTCACCCACGCCATGCGCAGGCTGGTGGTCTGCTTCTCGGGCGGTTTCTCCGTCGGCTCTTCGTCGCTCATGATCCGGGCTCGCGCGCCGGTCTACCCGAAGACGGCGGCCCGTGCCAATCGCGGGCCTCCAACGCCGCGGTACCGGCAGCCGTCCCGGCGCCCGGCAGCGAGATGTGCATGCGCGCGCCGCCGAGCGGGCTCTTCTCCGCGCGGATGCTGCCGCCGTGCTCGACCACGATCTTCTTGACGATGGCGAGCCCCAGGCCGGTGCCGTCGGTCTTCGTCGTGACGTACGGATCGAACACGGTGTCGCGCATCTCCTCCGGGATGCCCGGCCCGTTGTCGTCGATGTCGATCACGCGGAAGTCGCCGTCGCGGCTCAACCGCACGACGACGCGACCGTCGTCGCGCCCCGCGCCCTGGATCGCCTGGCCGGCGTTGCGCACGAGGTTGATCAGCGCGCGCCGCAGCATCTGCTTGTCGAGGTACACCGGCACCGCCTGGTCCGGCAGCTCGAACTCGACCGTCGCGCCGGGAACATGCGGGTTCGACTCCCCGGGGAGATCGCCGCCCAGCTCCAGCGACTCGTCGTCGAGCACGCCCAGGCGGTCGCGCTGATCGGCGAGGAATGCCGCGAGATCGTGCTCCTCGAGCTGCGCCTGGGGCATGCGCGCGAAACCGGAAAACTCGCTCACCAGACGGCGCAGCGTGCCGACCTCGTCCTCGACGATCTCGAGCGTCGTGTCGAGCAGCTTGGTGTAGGCGGCGTCGTCGCCTCCGTAGCGACGGTGCACCTCCTGCACAGCGAGCTGGATCGGCGTGAGCGGGTTCTTGATCTCGTGGGCCAGCCTCCGGGCCATCTCCTGCCACGCCCCGATGCGTTGCAAGTACTCGATGCGCGCGCGGCTCGACTCGACCTCGCCCAGCATGCGGTTGAACGCCCGCGCGAGATCGGCGATCTCGTCGCTGCCCGCCTCCGGCACGCGGATCGACAAATCACCGGCGCCCACGCGCGTCGTCGCCTCGGCGAGATCGGAGATGCGCGAAGACACGCCGCGCGCGAGCAAGTTCCCGACGCCCACCGCGGCCAGGATCGTGATGCCGAGCAGCGCGGCGAACTCCTGCACGAAGCTCTGATCGAAGCCGTGGCGGCCGCGCTCGATCTTCTTGTAGGTGTCGACGAACTGGCTCATCTCGTCCAGCTCCTCGAAGCGGGCCTTGTCCGCGGCGAACACCGCGACCAGCTCCGGCGCGTTCTCGTCGGCGGCCGGATCGCTCACTAGCGGCCGCCTGACCTCGAGCGCGTTCTCCTTCTTCGGATCGAGCGGGTGCCCGCGATCGGCGAACGCGATGCGCGTTCCCCCGGCGTCCTCGACGGCGAGCGAGACCAGGTTCGAGTACGCCTTGAACTGGGCGCGCAGCGCCGCCTGCAGCGCGATCCGGTCGCCCTCCGCCGCCGCCTTGCGGATCTCCGGCTTGTCGGCAATCGCCGCCGCCTCGAGACGCATCGCCGACTTCACCGTGCGCGCCAGCTCCTGGTACAGGCCGAGCGAGCGATCGAGGTGCGAGCCGACCTCCGGCGTGTAGAAGCGCGCCGTCGCCGTCCGCAGCATGCCGCCGGCGAGCAGCACGGCCACCAGCAGCGGGATCACGGCCGTCACCACGATCGCCAGCGCCAGGCGACGCCGGATGCGCTTGGGAGCGGCCATCCGGGCCATCTTCCCCCGCCGGTCCCCGGGGATCCAGCAACCCAGCCTGGATGGCCAGGGTTTGCCGGTCCGGCGCGGAACCGCGCCCGTTACGGCCGCCCTGCACGCTCGCCCTGCGCGACCCGCCGCCCCTGCAGGTGCGCGCCTGCGCGCGCGCCTGCGCGTGGCAGGTTGCGTGTGCGTCCTCGTCCGGCAAGGGCTCGCCCCGCGTCCTCTCGCGCGTCGTGGAGGCGCGGCGCCGCCAGGTACCGCGGGGCGGCGCGGTCCCACAGGGCGGGCGCGCGGACGCGCGCGCGAGGCGGACTCGCGGAACCACGAGTGGCCGAAGATGTGCGAGAACGCGCCGGGGCCGAGCCCGACGATGTGGCACATGTTGTCGAAGGGGATCGCGTCCTTGTGGAACTTCACCACGCCCAGATCGGAGAGCTGGTTGGCGATGCCGCGGACCGCCGGCAGGTTCGACGGCAGGTAGTGCCAGGCGAAGCTTGCCGCGTGCGGCAAGCGCACGATCCGGCGCAGGGCCTGCCAGGCGAAGCCAGGCGTGAACGCGCGCTGTAGCGTCATGTCCGGCGAAGCATCCTCGGGCAGGCGCTCCGACGGGATATACCGGTACGTGGTGATGCTGTTCACGCCCAGCTCGATCGCCGTGAGCACGTCGCTCTGGAACGAGGGCATGGTCTGCTCCGGCAGCCCGACGACCAGATCGACGTTGACGACCATGTTCGCCGCGCGCGCGCGGCCGACCAGCTTCTGGATCTCGTCGTTCGGGCGATTGCGGCGCGTGATCTTCCGGAGCACGTCCGGGAGCGCTCCGCGCCTACGCCTTCGCCAGCGCTTGCCGCGCGTGCTTCGGCGTGGGTAGCGACAGGCGGAGGATCTTCCACGTCGTGCTGCCGAACTGCCGTGCGAGAGAGGCAGAGTGGTAGGGCAGGCCGTAGCGCGCGCAGAGCGCGCGGACGCGGGGGGCGACCTCCGGATAGCGATTGCTGGGCATGTCAGGGTAGAGGTGGTGCTCGATCTGGTGGCTCAGATTGCCCGACAGGATGTGGAAGAGCGGCCCGCCCGTGATGTTGCACGAGCCGAGCATTTGCCGGACGTACCAACGGGCGCGCGTTTCGCCCTCGATCTGGTCCTCGGTGAAGACGTGCACGCCTTCCGGAAAATGACCGCAGAAGATGATCATGTACGCCCACACGTTGCGGATCACGTTGGCGACGGCGTTCGCCGCGAGCACGTACAGGAACAGCGGGCCTGCCATGAGCGGCCAGAGCACGTAGTCCTTCATGACTTGCCGGCCGGCCTTCTGCCCGACCCGGCGCAAGAGCGGGAGCACTTCTGCGAGGCTCTTTTCGCCGCTCTGGATCTTGTCGCTCTCGACGTCGTGCAGCGCCACGCCCCACTCGAAGAGCAGCCCGAGCAGCGCGTTGACGAGCGGCTGCGCGAGATAGCGTGGGCGCCAGGCCTGGGCTTCCGTCACGCGCAGGACGGCGTAGCCCACGTCGCGATCCTTGCCGATGACGTTGGTCCACGTGTGGTGCACGACGTTGTGCGAGTGCTTCCACTGGTCCGACGGACAGATGTTGTCCCACTCCCAGCTTCCCGACTGGATCTCCGGATCGCGCATCCAGTCCCACTGACCGTGGAGCACGTTGTGGCCGATCTCCATGTTCTCCAGGATCTTGGCGACACCGAGCATGACCACGCCCAGCGCGCACACGGCCATGAACGCGCCCGTGCTCGCGAGCGCATGGTGGAAGCGCGGCAAGAACGCCAGGCTCGCGAAGATCACCATCCGCCCGAGAAAGGCCATGCTGCGCTGGATCTTGATCATGCGGCGGATGTACGCGCGGTCGCGGTCGCCGAGGCTCGCGCGCACCTCGTCGCCGATCGCGTCGAGCTCGCGCCCGAGCTCCTCGACCTCGGCGTCACTTAGATTGATCGGAAGCGGCTTCTTCATCGGTAGATCCTTAAAGCTCGAGCGCCACGTCACCCGCGGCGGCACAGACGCAGACTTGTACGTTCGCGCCCGCGTCGCTCAGCAGCGCGCCCGTCCTGAGGTCGCGTACTTGACCGGACACGAGCTTCGCGTCGCAGGTGTGGCAAATCCCCATACGGCAGCCGTGGGGCGGGTTGAGCCCCGCGTCCTCGGCGACGCGCAACAGCGGCGTCCGGCCGTTGGCAACGACCTCGCGACCGCTGGACGCGAAGCGCACGGTGCCGCCCGCTGCGTCCGCCGGAAGCGGCGCCATCGCGGCGTGGAAGCGCTCGACGTGCACGCGACGACCGAGCCCCGCTGCGACGAAGTGCGCTTCTACGGCATCGACGAGCTGCTGCGGGCCGCACACCCACGCCTCACGCTCGCGCCAATCCGGACACAGCTGATCGAGCTGCCCGGAGCGGAAGTGCCGCTCTTGCGATCGCTCCGCGCCGAGCTCGCGCGTGTACACGCTCTCGAGCTTGTAGCGCGCGTGGTCGGTGGCGATTGCCTGGAGCTCCTTGCCGAAGATCACGTCGAGGGCGTGCGGCGCGTAGTGCAGATGGACCGCGTCCGGCATGTTCCCGCGCGCGACGTACGTGCGCAGCATGCTCATGACCGGCGTGATGCCGCTGCCTGCGGTGACGAACAGCGGGCGCACCGGCTTGGCATCCGGCAGCACGAACTCGCCCTGCGGCGCGGCGAGCGACAGGTAGTCGCCCACCTTCGTCGAGCGCACCAGGTGCCGCGATACGCGCCCGCCGTCGATCGCCTTCACGGTGATCGTGATGCAGCCGTCGTCGCGCTCCGGGGAGGACGAGATCGAGTAGGTGCGGGTGTGGCGCATGCCGTCGAGCGCGACGCCCACGCGAACGTGCTGGCCCGCGCGGTGCGCGCGCCACCCGCGACCGGGGCGAAGCGTCAGCGTGCGCACGTCCCTGGTCTCGTCCCAGACCGCTTCGACGCGTGCCTTGAGATCGTGCGACGACCAGAGCGGATTGACGAGCTCGAGATAGTGCGACGGCCTGAGCGGGGTCGCGGCGAGGCTCGCCACATCTGCCAGGCGGGACCAGAGCGTTCGGGTTGGCTCGATCATCACCCAGCGAGGGTGCACCAGCGGTATACAGTTGTAAACTGAAAAATTGGCCTGCTCCAGCCTAATCAATGTAAATATATGACACTTAACGATATTAATCTTGAAAATTCGGGTCTACCCGTATACTGTTTCCGGTATGCGTCGCCGCCACAGGCGCCAAGAAGGCCACCGCGAGAGCCGCCACGAGAGCCGCGAAGAGCGAAAGGAGCACACGCGCCAGGCGCTGCTCGACGCCGCGCTCGATCTGATGGGCGACGAGCGCAGCTTCACCAGCCTGAGCCTGCGCGAGGTGGCCAAGCGCGCGGGCATCACGCCGACCGCGTTCTACAGGCACTTCGACGGCATGGAGGATCTCGGGTTGGCGTTGCTCGTCGAGGCCGGCCCGACGCTGCGCCGCCTGCTCAGGGAAGTGCGCCGGGCCGGAACGAGCGACGCGGAGATCGTGCGTCGCTCGGTCGCGGTCTACTTGCACTACGTCCGCGCGAATCGCCGCACGTTCCTGTTCGTCGTGCGCGAGCGCAGCGGGGGCTCGCCGCGCATCCGCGAGGCCATCCGGCGCGAGATCGGCTACTTCGTGACGGAGCTCGCGATCGATCTCGCGGCCTTGGCAGGTGACGGCGCGGCGGTGTCCCGCTCGATCGATCTTCTCGCCGACCTGATCGTGCAAGTCATGCTCGGCGTGGCCTCGGAGATCCTGGACGTCCCGGAGGGTGACAGCGAGCGCGAGCGCGAGCTCACCGAGCGCTTCGTGCACCAACTGGTCATGATCATCCTCGGGGCGGCGGCGTGGGACCGCGACGCTCGCCCGGGCGCGACGCGACCGGCGAGCGAGCGGGGGCTGGAGAGCCACAGCTGATCCGGCACGCGGTGGCGTTTGCTTGCCGTCGATGGGCGGGCCGCGCGGACCGCGTCACGCGGGATTCCGCGCCGAGCCGACATCAAAACCCCACAGGCCTCGGGCGGAACGGCGAGAGCCCGCCGACAAACCGGTCTTGACCTTACGTATACGCCTTGTATACCATCGGTCCCTCGGGTTTCAAGGGACGCGCGTCGCCGAGGGCGCAGCTGCCCGGAGGAGGAGTGCTTCCGACATGGCTACCCACGAAGTCCTGAATCAAGCCGTTCAGCTCACCGGGCAGAACCCTGCCGACTATCCGCCCATCGTCGAGGCGCTGAGGCACCACGGCGCGCTTTCGCGTCTCGAGGAGGTCCGGCACGCGGGCGCGCTGGCGTGCACGCCTTACGGGCAGGATCTCGGCGATCGCGCGGAGCGGCATGTACCGGTGCTCAAGACGCACGACCGCTACGGCTACCGGATCGACGAGGTCGTGTACGACCCCGCCTATCACGAGCTCATGACGCATGCGACCAGCCTCGGCCTGCACGGAACGCCGTGGGCCGATCCGCTTCCGAACCCGCACCTCGTCCGTGCCGCGAAGTTTCTCACCTGGGGCCAGGCGGACGGTGGTCACTTGTGCCCGATCTCGATGACGTACGCCGTCGTTCCGGCGTTGCGCCACAACGCGGAGCTCGCCGCCCAGTACGAGCCGCTCTTGACCAGTCGCTCGTACGACCCGGTGCTCGCGCCGCCGCTCACGAAGAAATCGCTGATCGCGGGAATGAGCATGACGGAGAAGCAGGGCGGCTCGGACGTCCGCGCGAACACCACTCGCGCAGTGCGCCAGCCCGACGGCAGCTACCGGATCACCGGCCACAAGTGGTTCACCTCCGCGCCGATGTCGGACTTCTTCCTCGCGTTGGCGCAGACCGACGCCGGCGTGACCTGCTTCTTCGTGCCGCGCGTCCTTCCGGACGGCACGAGGAACAACATGCTGCTCATGCGGCTCAAGGACAAACTCGGCAACCGATCGAACGCGTCGAGCGAGGTCGAATACGACGACGCCATCGGCTGGCGGGTCGGCGAGGAAGGTCGCGGCGTCCCGACGATCATCGAGATGGTCAACATGACGCGGCTCGACTGCACGCTCGGCTCGAGCACCCTGATGCGCGTGGGCGTCCAGCAAGCGGCGTTCCACGCGATGCACCGCCGCGCGTTCGGCGCTTGCCTCGTGGATCAGCCGGCGATGCGCAACGTCCTGGCGGATCTCGCGGTAGAGGCCGAGGCCGCGACGACAGTCGCGCTGTGGCTGGCCGCGATCTCGGATCGCGCCACGGCGGGCGACGAACGAGCCATCGCGCTGCGTCGCATCAGCCTGGCCGTATCGAAGTACTACGTGTGCAAGCGCGGGCCGATCCATGCGGGCGAGGCGCTCGAGTGCTTCGGCGGGAACGGCTACGTCGAAGAGTCGCGCATGCCGCGCCTGTACCGCGAGGCTCCCCTGATGTCGGTGTGGGAGGGCTCGGGCAACGTCGCCGCCCTCGACGCGCTGCGCGCCATGGCCAAGCAGCCCGAGATGCTGGACGTGTTCCGCGACGAGGTGATGAAGGCCTCCGGCGGCGACAAGCGCCTCGATCAGGCGATCACGCGACTCGAAGCCCAGTTCACCGACTTCGATACGATCCAGTACCGCGCGCGTAGCGTCGTCGGCGGCATGGCAAAGGTGCTGATTGGCTCGCTGCTGGTGCGGTACGGCAACGCGGCGGTCGCCGATGCCTTCTGCGCAAGCCGCCTCGGGGACCATTGGGGCGACGTGTTCGGGGTCCTGCCGACGGGGATCGACGTCGGCACGATCATCGAACGCGCGATACCGAGGGAGAGCACATCGGCGTCGGCGTCCACCCGTCCGGTTCGCCAGCCGGCCACGGGAGCGGTTTCATGAGACGCGAGACGGTGTCGACCATTCCGATCCGCCGACCGGAGTTCGACTTCACCGGGGTGCGGCGCTTCTTCTACGACGACAACGCGCTGGCCTCGGCCTTCTGGGCAGTGCTCCAGGCGCTGTTCCCGGACGGGGAGCGCTTCTTCATCAAGGCGGTGCGCGATGTCCGGACGCGCGTCGACGACCCTGGGCTGCAGCGCGAGATCGACGCGTTCATGGGCCAGGAAGCGAACCACGGGCGCGCGCACCGCGAGGTCAACAAGATGGCGCAGCGGATCCACGGCATCGACCTGGAATCCATCGAGCGGCGCACCGCGAAGATCATGGCGCTGTTCAATCGCGTCCACTCCCCGATGCAGCGGCTCGCGATGACGGCAGGCGCGGAGCACTTCACCGCGACGGTCGCGCGCTTCTTGCTCCGGCACCCCGAGTACCTGGAGCGCTTCCGCGACGCCGACGCCAGGCGGCTAGTCATGTGGCACGCGCTCGAGGAGCGCGAGCACCGCGCGGTGGCCTTCGACGTGTATCAGCAGGCCGGCGGGGGCTACTGGACGCGCGCCCTGGCCTTCCCCTGGATGGCGACCGTGCTCGCCCCCTGGCTCATGTTCGAGGTCGTGAGGCTGACGGCGCAGATGGACGGCTTCAAGGATCGCGCGGCCCTCCGGCGCGGCTACGGCTACGTGCTTGGCAAGCGGGGCATCCTCATGAAGATCGGACCCGGCATGCGTGACTTCTTCCGTCGCGACTTCCATCCGAACGACGACGACCAGTCCGTGCTCGAGGCCGAATGGCGAGACGAGCTCGGGTGGGCAAACTGACAATGCGGACCGGGGTACTGGACGTGCTGATCGTGGGCGCGGGCGTCGCGGGCGTCGGCCTCGCCTGCTATTTGCGCCGCCGCCGCCCCGGAGAGTCCTTCGCGATCCTCGAGCGCCGCGACGCGATCGGCGGCACCTGGGATCTGTTCCGGTATCCCGGGATCCGCTCCGACTCGGACATGTGTACCTTCGGATACACGTTCCGCCCGTGGACCGAGCCGAAGATCCTGGCGGACGGGCCGTCCATCAAGCGGTACCTGAACGATACCGCCCGCGAGTACGATATCAATCGGTCCATCCACTTCGGGCGAAGGGTCGTGCGTGCCGACTGGTCCTCGGCAGAGAGATGCTGGACGGTGGAGGTGCGACGCGAGGCGGACGGGCGGCTCGAACGCTATCGCGCGCGCTTCCTCGTCGGCTGCACGGGCTACTACAACTACGACGCGGGTCACAATCCGCGACTTCCCGGCGAAGAGAGCTTCGAGGGGCGCATCGTCCACCCGCAGCACTGGCCGGAGGATCTCGACTACACCGGCAAACGCGTGGTGGTGATCGGCAGCGGAGCAACGGCGATCACCCTGGTCCCGGCGATGACCGATCGCGCCGCGCACGTGACGATGTTGCAGCGTTCGCCGACCTACGTTCTGTCCGTGCCCGCGATCGATCCCGCGGTGAACCTGTGGCGCAAGCTGCCGACGGGCGTCGCCTACCGCCTCGCGCGAGCGCGCAACATCGCGCTGGCCCGCGCGCTGTACGTCTTGTCCCGCAGCAGTCCCAATACGATGCGACGGCTGCTTCTGGATCAAGTGCGCCGTCAGCTCCGCGGGACGGTGGACATGCGGCACTTCACCCCGAGCTACGACCCGTGGGACGAGCGTCTCTGCGTCGTTCCGAACGGCGATCTCTTCAGAGCGCTGCGGCGCGGGAAAGCCTCGGTCATGACGGACCACATCGAGTCGTTCATCCCCTCGGGGCTACGCCTCCGCTCCGGCGAGGTCCTACCCGCGGACATCGTCGTGAAGGCGACCGGGCTCGACGTTCAGCTGATGGGCGGCATGGAAGTCTTCATCGACGGCGCGCGCGTCCAGACCCGCGAACACATGGTCTACAAGGGAGTCCTGATTCAGGACGTGCCCAACGCCGCCATGATCTTCGGCTACACCAATATTGCCTGGACGCTCAAGGTCGAGCTCGCATGCGAGTACCTGTGCCGCCTGTTCAAGCACATGGACGCGCACGGCTACGAACAGGTCACGCCGCGTGATCGCGTCGGCCTGCAAGACTCGGGCACGATCCTGGGGAGCCTGTCCGCCGGCTACATCAGCCGTGCGGCGGACCGCTTGCCTCGCCAAGGCAAGCAGGCGCCGTGGAGAGTACTCAACGACTACCTGCGCGACATCTGGACGCTGCGCGTGGGATCCATCGGCGACGCATCGCTCGAGTTCAGGTGCGCCTCTTCCACGACGTCGGCACGCGGCCGGAACGAGACGACGAAGCACAACGCGCGCGCGCACGCGACGTGAGCGCGCCGCCGGGATTTGCGTGCATCCGCGCCGCGGAGCGCAGCATTCGACGTGAATGTTTTCCACGTGGATCATAGTGGTATCGGCAAGCCGTCGAGAAAGCGCTTGACTCGATATCAACAGGGGACTTAGGTGCGGCCCACGCTCTCGCCGCGGAGGACCCTGATGCGAACTACTGGTACTCTCGCTCCCGCTTGCGCCACGTGGCCGCTGATCCTGTGCGCCTTGCCCATGCTCTTGCTCGCGGCATCCGCATGCGGAGGGACCGGCCCGGGCACGGACGATCGCGACGAGTCCGGCACGACGTCGAGTGCCATGAAGTACTCCTTCTGGTGGAACGACCCGGCGTCCGAGCCTATCTTCAGTAACCCCTTCGGCGGTCCCGCCGGCACCGGCGTCGCGAACCTGCCCGGCGCGACCGGCAGCCCGAGCGCGTGTCGCGAGTGCTCGTTCACGGTCAGCGACGCGACCTCGTCCGATTCCCACGTCGACGGCGCCACCAGCCCCGAGGCCTACAAGAGCAAGTTCTGGACGTACGGCAACAGCGACAGCCTGCAGTCCGTGCTCGCGGCGGCGATTCCTGAAGCCCGCAGCACCCTCGCTGCGTCGTACGCGTCGAACCTCGACCAGACGATGAACGACTACCGCAAGCTGTTGCTCGCGTGGCCGGGCATCAGCGACAGCGATGTCCCCGAGCCGACCACGAGCGTGACGGAGTGGTTCCGTGGCTATCAGCCGACGCAGACGCGCGAGCGCGTGACCGAGCAGAAGGGCAAGGTCCTGAACAACCCGAACCCGTTCGTGTTCGAGGAGCTGAGGCATCGCGGCGCCCGCGCCTACTGCGCGATGCGCGAGGCGGCGCGCCAGCAAGACAACACCGGGAAGTATAGCCAAGGTTCGAGCTCGGACGTCGACTTCGTGGAGTGGACCCTCGGCAGCTCGCGGTCGAAGGTCGCCGTCGGACCGGTGTGGAAGGACGTCACCTCGCACGTCGCCAACTCCTTCGTCATCCCCATCGCCATTGGCTCGAAGATCGCGCCGATCACCGGTCCGCTGATGCCCAGCCAGGCCGAGGTCGTGCATCCGGTCGCGTGGATCTCGGGCGACTCGATACTGGCGTCGTTGGAGAAGGGCGACGTCTACCTGAACACGCAACACGCGGACGGGTTCCTGGGGCAGCGCGTTACCGGCCACCTCGAAGCCGACGACCTGCCGATCTTCAGCTACGGCATCATCAACGTGAAGGCGAGCATCACCTACGACGCCGAGTTCGGCACGCCGCTCGCGACGAGCCAACCCACCCCGTCGTTCGACAGCGAGTTGAAGACCGGTCGCGGGCTCGACATCGTGGCGGACTTCGCCGGTCAGACCGCCGAAGCGTTCGCCCCGCCACTCCGGACCTACAAGCTCGACAAGCAGGTCGGCGGACACTACCAGCCGAGCGCCGTGGCCAGCGACGCGCCTATCGCGTTCCACGCGTCGATCCCGCTGTTCTTCGCGCCGCACGAGGACGTGCTGATGAGCGATCCGTACAAGGTGGACTTCCTGAGCTACCTCGGCGACCTCGCGCGCTACATCGGCGACGACGATCGCGCGATCACGATCGGCGACCGGGTGTCCCAGAAGCTGACGCTGGAGTACGGCGGCGGGTTCAACTACTCCGCCGGAGTGTTTTCGATCTCCATCGGGATCGCCGGCGACAGCACGCTGGATCTCACCGCGTCGCGCCTGACGACGATCCGCGATCAGGTCAGCACGGTCGAGGCGGACCGACTGATCCCCGCGCAGAACTCCACGGGGCTCGTCCCGCAGTCCAACGTGCTCGTCGTCCCCGAGAGCAAGACGACATACACGATAGACCCGCTGACCATCAAGGCGATCTTCGATCTGCACGCGGACGTCTTCGGCTTCCACGTGGACGAGCACCTGGAATACAAGATCTACTCGGCGCCGTCCGTCGATCTCGGCGGCCAGGACCAGACGATCGGCAGCGAGAGCTCGCGGCTGCGCGTCGGCACGTTCACGGACTACGGCTACGAGTACGGGCAGCCGATCAAGGCGCGCAAGACCTACTCGCATCTGCCCGACCCGGCGATCAGCGACGAGGCTTCGGTGCCTGCGTTCGGGTCTTACAACGGCACGCTCAAGACCGTGCCGGCGTGCATCGACGACACCAAGGACCCGCCCGGACACGTCCCGCCCCCGACGCCGGGCACCCCGGGCACGCAGCCGAAGCTCCGCGAGTGCGTGTACGGACCCGCTTGCGTGTCGTACGGCAAGGAGAGCTGCGCGTCCGACTGGGGGATCCCTGCGAACATCTGCGCGCCCGGGCAGATCGCGGCCTACGTGCAGCAGCTTCCCACCGACTTCCGGTCGTGCCTGACCGACGCGCTCGCGTTTCTGTGCGACCCCTCGGAGTCGCCGGCCCCCAAGGTCCAGCAACTCTCGTCGCTCGAGACGGTGATCGCCCGGGCCTCGGACCCCGAGACCGCAGCGGAGATCCAGCACCAGTGCCTCATGGACGCCAAGCCCTCGAACCAGCAGGAGGCGGACGCCGACGCAGCGGTGGTAGCCAACCTGTTCCACATCGGTCTGTGCGATCAGAGCTGGAACATCCAGGGCGACCCGACCAAATCGCCGTAGCCTGGATCGGCGGACGCGATTCCCGTCTTCGCGACCCTGCCGATTCCAGCGACGCGCGAGTGGTTCAGAAGCGCGCTGCGGCGCGTCACCGCAAAGCAGCGTCAAGCCATTCCGGCTATGGCCGCTTTCCGAGCGCCGGCGCAGGCCGCGACGAGGAGAGACAGCGCGAGCAACGGAACGAAGCGACGTGTCACGGCAGCCGCATACTATCGCCGCACCACCGCTGCACGCGCTGCTCGACTTCGACTCGCCTGTTGCTTGACTCCACTCTGCCACGATGCGCTTGGCAACCGAGCCGCCGGTCAAGGCGGGCCGCGCGGCGCGTGCCTCACCGAGGATGCAGGGCTTCGCGGAGCCCGGGGATGCAGGGGTCGTCGCCGAAGTAGACCTCCCTCTCGGCCGTTTCGGTACCTTTGCACGCGATACGGAGCTGCTTGTAGCGCTCCCCGCAACTCGCCGGGCAGCACGGCGCTTCGTTCCACGGTTGCTGTGTCGCGCAGACGGGCGCCGAGCGTTCGCACAGGTCCTTGACGGCGACCAGGTTGTCGGCAGTCATGTGCTGATCATCCCAGCATTGGCTGACCACCTCCAAACACGTCGCCAGCGCGGTGGTGGGTCCACGTTGGGTCGTGTCGACGGCGAGCTCGACACCACCCGTGTCGATCAACACGCGGCGGCCCGCCGCGTCGGTCGGAAGCCCGGATAGATCCGGCGGAGCGGGAATCGTGACCTTCACGGGCGTCGGATAGGCGTACGGACGATAGTCATCGGCTGCATTCTTGCAGTCACGGGCTGCGGGTGTCGGAGGGGCGCGGGACACTTTCGCAGGGGCTGCACCCTCGCGGACGGGGACCACAGATGTCGGACGGGCGTGAGGCACGTTGGCAGCACCTGGACCCCTGCAGCCAAAGACCGCGAGGGTGAACAGCGCGGGGCCAACGGAGCGCGCTGATTTCGCTGGGTGCATGCCGCGCAGCGTAGCAAAGCCGGGGCCGTACGTGTGCGTTCCGCGCCGGACCGACATCCCCATCCAAACGAGCTGCGACAGCATATGTCGCAGCTGGGGGTCGGGGCGGCGCGGATCGCCCATCCCGCTGCCTGGATCCGGCTCCGTCGTCGCACCGGACTGAACGCGCGCGAGCATTCGAGTCGGGTGCTCGTTCCGGCGCATCACCCCGCGCTGGAGCCGACGGCTTGCCGCGGACGAAACGCCTGCACGAGATCAGCGAAGCCCGTGACGAGGAAGCGCCCGATGCTTCCTTCGAGGACGACTCCGTCGTCGATCTCGAACACCGACGTGACGCCGCGCCCGCGCCAGAAGTCCACGACGCTGGGGCCGTCGCAAGCGCGCATGCAGAAGCTGCCGTCGGCGAAGTAGAGAACGATCACGTCGAGGCGAGCGAGATACTCGACGCGGTTCGCGTTCGAGATCCCGCTGCAGACGCCGGGCCACTCCTCGGTGGGAGGGAGCTTTGGACCCGGCCGGCGCCAACGTGTGCCGACCACGCTGTGCGCCACCACCGTGCCGTCGTCTCGCACGGCGAAGAAGTCTGGATTGTAGTCCACGGCCTCTTCGCTTTCCGACGCGGCCTCGTAGACGTGGAGCCACTCGTCGCCCGGCTTCCGGAACGCGACCCAACCGCCGGACGGGGACGCCGCCCACTCCGACGCCGGGCCCGCGGATCCCGGCAGCACGTCCGGGTCCGGCGCGGGCGCATCGGGTCGGGGTCCGTCGAAGGGACGGAAGCGCAGGATCGCGGGCAACACCTGGGCCTTCGCCCGCGACGGGCGCTGCTCGCGAGCCACGTGCGCCGCGGCGCCGCGCGCCACGAGCGTGCCGCCGATCATCTCGATCACCGGGTCCGCCTGCACGTCGAGCACCCGCCAGAACCCGCTGGCGCGGAGCTCGACTTCGCGCTTGAGGCGACGGTTCGCGAAGGAGTCGACGCCGAGCGGCGACGGCCCGGTGAGGAGCCCACGCCCTCCGGCGAACGCGCAGCAGAACCCCGCTCCGCTCGCGGCGCAGTCGACGGCCTGGTCGTCTGCGTCGAACACCACGACCGCAGTGCCGACGCACACCCAGTGCCCGTCGGCGAGATACGCGGCCTGCGCCAGGCCGCGTCCCACCCGGGGCTTCAGCTTCGCGCCGCCGGTCTTCAAGTCGACCTCGAACAGGAATCCCGATGCGACGACCAGCGCGCGCGGCTCGCTGGGATGCACGCTGACCGAGGTGCAGTCGAGACCCGCCGGCAGCTTGGCTTCAATGCGCTCGCCGTCGACCAGCACCGCGAAGGCCTCGCGCAGCGAGCCCGCCGAACGCGCCTCGCGGACGACCCAGGCGACCGGCCGCTCGAGCACGCCGAGCACGGGGTGATCGCCCGGTGCGAGCTGCTGCTCCGCGTCGCTGTCTTCAACGACAACGAATGGCTCCGCCGGAATGTCGAACGGGTCGAAGCGGGGATCGCTCGCCGAAGGCGGCACGCGATCCGCGACCAGCTCGAAGACCACCCCCGCGCGCGCCTTCTGCTTGTTCAAGACCTTCTCGAGACCTGGACGAGCGGCCTTGCGTCTGGCTTCGATGGCGACGTGGGCCGCGACGGCGTCGTAGACCGGGTCTTGTGCCCACTCCGGCAGCGCCGGGCTCGTGGGACGCACCGCGAAGGCGAAGCGTTGCGAGACCGGTCCTGGTGCAGGCGCCCCGGCCTCCAGCTGCCCGTCGCGAATTCCCTCGAACACGACGTCGACGATGGGGACTTGCCGGTGCAGGACTTCGGCCCAGCGTCGAACGGCACCACGCCCCCGCGCGCTCGCCGAGAACAGCAGCAGGGGGCCGGACCAGTAGTAGCGACAGCGGTAGCCGAACGGGATCCCGGACGCTTCCAGCGATCTCGCGATGCGTTCGAGCGCGGCCTCGTCGGGACGATCCCGAAAACACACCGAGAACTCCGCTTCGTCGTGCCAGTCCGACGCGTCGAAGCCAAAGTAGGAGATCGAGCCGGGCCGCACGCGCGGAATCTAACACGCCACGCTCGTTCAGCGCGGCGCGGCGCGGAGCGTGCCCCCGGCCAGGCGCTCGTAGGCCGCGTCGATGCGAGCCGCCGCGCCTTCTCCGGCGATGTCGTAGGTGACGGTCTCGTCGGCCTTCTCGAACTTCAGCGTGTACTTGGCGCGGACGATCGACGCGGCTCCGATCTCGTGTTGCTCCTCGGCGATGTACAGCTTGAAGGAAACGAAGCGGCCGTAGCGCTGCACCAGACCCTGGTACGCGGCTTCCAGCTTCGCAGCAGAGACTCGCTTCCGGAACGCCTCGCTGCCGTGATTGTCGAGCGCTTGCTGATAATCGCCCGCACGCACGCGCTCCAGATACGGCGCGACCACGCGCTCTGAAACCTCGCTCGCGCGGCCGCTCGCTTGCGAGACCTTCCAGACCAGGAACACCGCCAGCGCCAGGATCGGCACGGCGATGGCGAGGACCTTCAGGCAACCGCCGGAGGTTGCGTCTCCACCCGTCGCTGCGTCTTGCCCCATGGCGCGCGTTCTAGCGCACATCCGCGCTCGCAGCGGCCGGCCACATGAGCGACATCAGCCGCGCCTTCAAAAGGGCAGCGTGCGCGTCGATGGGTGCGGTCGGGGTCCGGGTGCTGCGGCGTCGCTCGATCTGCTCGCGATGCCGGCACGACGACGGCAAGGCGCTGGGCGAGCTCGAAGCGGAGCTCCACGGGCTGTAGTTACGGGCCGACGTACACACTTACCTGGCAGTGGCCAGCGTTGCACACGGACAACGCGTCCGGCGGATACGGCGCAGGGGCGCAACAGGGCGGCGCGGCGTTGCCGCACAGCAGGTAGTCGTCGCCCTTGGCGACTGCCACCAGGTCGTTCGGGTTGCTGTCGTTGCACGCTTCGCAGCAGCCGCTGCCCCAACGCAGCCGGCAATCGGAGTCCGTGCTGCAGTCCGACACGATGTCCTTGCGGATATCGACAACCTCGCAGCCGTTGCGACAGAGAGCCGCGTAGTACGGCAGCGTGGTGGCGATGCAGTCCGGGCACGCCGGGGTCGGGTTGCACAGCGCCGACGAGTAATCCTGCACGTGCGAGGAGTTCAGCGCGGCCCAACCGCTGATCGGTTGGTTGGAGCTGCAGTAGCCGCCGCAACAGTTGTTCGCGAACAGCTGGCACTCGCTGGTGTCGGAGCACTCGAACCACTTCGGATCGCCACCCCCGCCGCCGCTGCCGGACGTTCCAGCACTCGACGTGCCGCCGTTCGCGCCGCTGCCCGAAGTGCCTCCGACGCCCGACGTGCCTCCGCTCGCGCCGCCGCCCGAGGCGCCCCCGTTTCCCGACGCGCCGCCCGAGGTCGTGACGTTTCCGCCGCACGCCGCGGCCAGCGCGATCGACAAGGCAATCATCCATGTGACGCGCATGCGTCCATGCTACCTGAGCCGACGGCGGGTGGCAGCATCGACCCGCTGGACCCCGAAGGCGTGCCGGAATCGGGCGACGAGCAGGTAGCGCGCCAGACCGGCGTCGCCCTCCCCCCGCGCCGGCGTCGAGCAGCTCGAAGGCCGGCGGCATACCGCGCCAGAGGTCTGCGCGCGCGCGACGAGCACGCGCCGGACCGGCATCCGCTGCGGGACAATCGGGCACCTGTTGTAGAGTCCCGATCCGGAAATGCACGAGCGAGACTTCTACCGCGACGAAGCGAAACGCCGGACGGCGGAGGCCGTCAAGGCGGCGGAGGCACACACGTCCGCGGAGGTCGTCGTGGCGGTGCGACGGCGTTCCGGCGACTATCGCATCGCGGCGTATCACGCCGGCCTGGCGGCGGTGGGCGTCATCACGCTCTACATGCTGGTCTCGCCGCAGGTGTTCAGCATCGGCGCGATGGCACTCGACGCGCTCGTCGCGTTCGTGCTCGCCGCGCTGCTGTTTCGCAACGTCGACGCGCTGTCGCGCTTGTCGACGCGCGCCTCGACCCTGGAGCGCAACGTTGAAGCGGCGGCGCGCGCCGCGTTCTTCGATCTGGGGATCTCGCGAACCAGCGGCAGGAACGGCATCCTGGTGTTCGTCTCCACGTTCGAGCGCACTTGCGCGGTGCTGACGGACACCGGTATCGACGTCGCCGCGCTCGGTCCAGGCTTTGCCGAGGGGCGGAGCGCGCTGCAGCGGGCGGTGCGCCAGCGGGACTTCGACGCGTTCGTCGCTGCGCTCGAGAGCCTGGGCCCGGTGCTGGGCGCTTTGATGCCGCACGCCGACGACGACGTCAACGAATTGCCCGACGAGGTGCAGTGATGGCGCGCACCGCACGCACGTCCCGCGGCGTCGCGGCCGCGATCGCCACCGCGATCGTGCTAGGCGCCGCGGTCGCGCTGGCGCGGCCCGGCGGCGGCCATTCGTTCTCCGGCGGGTCCCACGGCGGCGGTGGGAGCTCCGGCGGCGGTGGCTCCGGCGCGCTGCTCCAGATCCTGATCTGGCTGATCATCGAGCACCCGCAGATCGGCATTCCGCTGGCGATCGTCGTTGGCATTGTCTGGCTGGTTCGCAAGGTCGCGGGCTCCGCGATGAAGAGCTGGTCCACGACCCCGACGGTCAAGCCGGCCCAGGTCGCCGCCGTTCAGCGCGTCCAGCAGTCCGCGGCCGTGCCGCGCGCGCGGCTCGACCAGATCCGCGGCATCGATCCCGGCTTCTCCGTCGTCCTGTTCGAGGACTTCGCGTACATGCTGTACGCGACGCTGCAGCGGTCGCGCGCCACCGGAACGGCGCCGATCGCCGCCTATCTCGCGCCCGACGTCGCGCGGTCGTTGCCCGATCCGTCGCTCGGCGACGTGCGCGGCATCGTCATCGGCGCCATGCACCCCGTGGGCTTCTCCGGCGTGGGCGGCGCGACACTCCAGGTCGAGCTCGAGATCGAGGCCAACTACGTGGAGGTGCTGCGAGCGGGCGGTGAACGCCGCTATTACGCCGTCGACCGTATGCTGCTCGAGCGCGCGAGCAACGCGCGCTCGCGGCCGTTCGCCCGCGCGCATCTCCTCGATTGCCCGAATTGCGGCGCGCCGATGGAGGCGATCCGCGGCACCCAGTGCGGCCATTGCGGACAAGACATCGGCTACGGGCGCTTCGACTGGATGGTGTCCCGCTTCGTGAACCGCACGCGCGAGCCGCGCGGTCCGCTCTTGACCGGCAACGAGCCGGAGCAGGGCACGGAGCTGCCCACGATCGCCGATCCCGGCGCGAGCGCGCGCTTCCAGCAGCTCATGCAGCGCGATCCGTCGCAGACGTGGGACGTCCTGCAAGCGCGCACCGCGTACGTCTTCAACGCGCTGCAGGCCGCGTGGTCCGGGCGCGATCCCGCGCGCATCCGCCCGTTCGTATCGGACAATCTGTTCCAGTCGATGCTCTACTGGATCGATCTGTACGTGCAGCAGCGCTGCCGCAACGTAAACGAGAGCGCGCGCATCCTGCGCATCGATCTGGCCAACGTGCTGACCGACGCGCACTACGACGCAGTGACGGTGCGCGTGTTCGCGACTGGCCTCGACTACACGATTGCCGACGACGGCCGCATGCTCGGCGGCAGCCGCTCGCGGCCGCGCACGTACTCGGAGTACTGGACGCTGATCCGCGGAAGCTCGCGCAAGGGCCCGGGCCGCGGCAACGCCAACTGCCCGAACTGCGGCGCGCCGCTGCAGATCGGCATGGCCGGCAACTGCGCGTACTGCCAGGCCAAGGTGACGAGCGGCGAGTTCGACTGGGTGCTGTCACGCATCGAGCAGGACGAGGCCTACGCGGGCTGAGCCATTGTCAGTGGTTGGCAGATGTGCCGAGCCGTGGGCTTGGGTGTCGGTCCGGCGCGGAACCGGGATACCGCGCCGGACCGGCAAGCAACCCTCACCGGTGCGCGGTCACCCTGCGCCTCGAACAGGTCGACCTGCCTGCGGTGGTCGATGGCGACGATCGATGACGATCGCGGCGTCGGGCGTAGGCAGCGCCCGCCTGTTGCTCCCGGGCAGCCGGGCGCGACGCCGTGCAACGGATGCGCCATGCGCACTCGCCGCGCAACGTCGCGTTTCGCCCTGCGGCGCGCGATCGCCCTGTGCCAGCGCCGGCCGGAGTGTGCCAGGTCCGGACGCTCGGAGCCCAGTCAAGCAAGGCATCAGCCCGGGGCCAGCAGTCGCCGGAGCGCGTGCTGACGAGCCGATCGACACAATCGGCGTCATGCCAGCTTGAACCCGGGCGGAACCAGAGCTAGTTCGTCCGCACAGCTGGCGAATGTCGCCAGCTGATCGAAGGGTGAACGGAATGTCTGAAGGCACAATCAAGCGGTTGACGGAAAAAGGCTTTGGCTTCATCGAGACCGCTCCCGGGCAGGATATTTTCTTCCACATGTCCGCCGTCCAAGGCGTTCGGTTCGAAGATCTCCAGCAGGGACAGAAGGTCTCGTTCGATGAAGGCCAGGGCCCCAAGGGTCCCCGCGCCGAGAACGTAAGGCCGCTCTGACTCTGGCTTCGCCCAGGTCGCGTGCGCTGTGAAGCCGCGCGACCTGGGCGAGCGACTTCGACCCCGCGACCTCGCCTGCGGCGCCTACGCCCTCGAGGTTCGCGACCAACGCTCGAGAAACGTGGTCATCGCGCCTGCCGTCGCGGCGGGATCTTCGAGCGGCAGCATGTGGCCTGCGCCCGGAACGACGATCTTCTGCGCGTTCGGTATTCCCGACGCGAGTCGATCGGCGACGGCGTGGTTGTACGGCAGGTCGCGCTCGGCGTCGATGACCAGCGCCGGTACGGCGAGCTCGTGCAGTCGCTCTGCCGCAGGCGGTGACAGCGACACCGTGGGGTTCCGGTTCAGCCAATGCCACCCGGAGTACGTCGCCAGGATCGCGTCGATCGCTTGCGCCGCGCGGGGTTGTTCCAACGCGGGATGAAACCACCCCACCGTGCGCCAGATCGCCTTGGCCGCGTCGAGGCCGTCCTGCTCCGCCGCAGCGGAGATCGCCTTGAACGCCGCGCTGACGTCCGCGGGGAACGGTATCCCGGCGAGCCCCGACACGCAGACGCCGGTGTAGCTCGACACCGCGTCGGGGTACGCCAGCGCGAACTCCAGCGCCTGGTGCCCACCGATGGAATGCCCGACCAAGTGAACCGGACCGAGCGCGAGCTGCGCGAGCAGTGCGCGCAAGTCGTCGCGGTGCGCGTAGGGCCGCGCGCCGGGCGCCGACGATCGCCCGAACCCGCGCACGTCGTACGCGAGGACGCGGTAGCGCTGGGCCAGCGCGGGCACGATGCCGCTCCACATCCGCGTGTCGAGTGTGAAGCCGTGGACAAGCACGACCGGCGCGCCACTGCCGGTGAGCTCGTAGTAGAGGCGTGCGCCGTTCACCTCGGCCGTCCCGGTGTGCGTCGATTCCATCGCCAGAGCGTAACAGGCAGGCTGCGAGCCGAGCTCGTAGATGGCGCACCGCCCCGGACCCGCCCGAAAAACGGTAGACTGGCGACCGGTGGCGAACGCGTGAGCCAGGACCCCGAGTTATTGCGCCGGCTGCTGCGCGCGAAGGACCGGATGGACGCCGCCTCGCACGAGGCGTGGCCGGTCCGGCGGCTGGCGCGCGTGAGCGGCGTCTCCGAGGCGCACTTCGCGCGGTCCTTCAAGGAGGCTTTCGGCGTCCCGCCGCACCGATACCTGCTCACGCGGCGCATCGAGCGGGCCACGGCGCTGCTGCGCGACACCGATCTACCCGTCACCGAGATCGCGCTCGTGACGGGCTGGGGCAGCCTGGGCACGTTCGGGCGCACGTTCCGCGACATCACCGGCGAGAGCCCGGGCGCGATCCGGGCGCGCGAGCGGGCGGCGGCGCACGACCTGGAGGCCGTGCCCACCTGCTTCGTCAGCGCCGCCCAGCGGCCCGACCTCACGATCGCAGTTTCGGAGAAGCGACGGCAGGAGGGAAGCGGTAGCCATGGGTCCGGAGAAACGGAGGTCCCATGAGCCAAGGTGTCCAGGTGGTCGGTCTGTACGTACGAGATCAGGACGAGGCGCTCGCGTTCTACGTCGACAAGCTCGGGTTCCGCGTCCACACCGACGCGAAGAACGGTGACTACCGCTGGCTCACCGTGCAGCACCCGGATCAGCCGTCGTTCCAGCTCGGCCTGTTCACGCCGGAGTCGCCGATGCTCGACGCGGCGACGGCGCAGACGCTGCGCGAAGTGGTGGCCAAGGGCGCGATGCCGCCGCTGGTGCTGGTGGTCGACGACTGCCGCGCCGCCTACGAGACGATGCACGCCTGCGGCGTGGAGTTCACGCAGGAGCCGGTGGCGCGCTTCGGGAGCGTGGACGCCGGCTTCCGGGATCCATCGGGCAACGGCTGGAAGCTGATCGAAGCGCGCCGCTAGCGGCGTGTCGTTCAAGGGCGCTCACGCCGGCGGACCGAGCTCCAGGTTCAGCGTGAAGGCTCCCACGGCAGGAACGTTGCCTTGCGGATCGATCGCCACGTCGTAGCGAGGCGCGAAGCCGATGCCCCCGGCGCCGAGCCAGTGAAGACCGACATTCACGCTGAAGCCACGGAACGTCATCTTGTCCGCGCCTTCGCGGTCCCGCGCCTGCGCGTAGCCGCCGCCCAGCGTGAACAGGAAGCCCTTGCCGAACGCGAGCGCGCCGAACGGGCCGACGCACCAGGCTTCGCCGGAGCTCTTGAGATCGCCGCTCTCGACGGCGAATGCGCCGCCTTGACCGCCAACAGCGAAGCGGCGCGAGACGCGCCCGGCGATCGACAGCCCCGCGCGTCCGCCAATCCACGTCAGCCCCAGGCCAAAGCGCGCGAACAAAGGCGGCATCGACGGAGATGGCGCGTCCGCGTCCGAGGCGGACGCCGTCGCCGGCACCGCCAACGTGAGCAGCAACGCGGCCAGACCCGCGAGAGAATGCCGGTGCGGCGCGGAATCCCGCATCACGGCAGCGCGCTCTGGATCTGCTGCATGTCCGCGTACGGCACCCGCGCGACGGTGTAGGCGTAGGCCGAGTCGTAGCGGTCCGCAACCGCGCCCCAGAGCTCCGTCGCGGTCGGGTAGCTCTGGCCACCCCACAGGTAGTTCTGGGGCAGGTCGCTGGTCCACGCGCGCCCTGTGTCGACTTGCACGACGAACGCCTGGCTGTGTGTGCCGGCCGACGCATCAGGCCGACTGAGCACGATGTCTGTAAAATAGCCGTTGGCGAAGGTCGAGATCCCGCTGAACTGGTGCGTCTCGGGCACCAGCAGCTGGCGCTGGATCTTCGACGCGTCGGTCGTGAAGGGCGAGCGATACAGGTCGTATCGTTGCGCGATCTTGCGGCTCGGGTCGACGGGATCGGCAGCGAGCTGCGTGCCCTCGTTCCAAACGATCCACTTGCCGTCTGTCGCCAAGCGGTCGATGTCCACGTCCGCACCGCCGAGAAACGGCTTGGCGACACCGTCTACCACCACGAACCACGCGCTCTTGTCCGTGAACGCCTGGACGAAAACGGCGTTTCCGGAGATCACCGCGAAGTCGTACTCGCCGGGCGGCGCGCCGGGCAAATCCTGGATCTTCACCGCCGTCTTCGACTTCACGTCCACCAGGGAGGCGAAGCCGCTGAAGCGATCGACGATCCAGTCGGCAGTGAAGAAACGCCTGCCGGGGCTGTCTTTGCCGACGAACGCGTCGTCGTAGATGTAGTCGGGCTGCGTCGCGAGCATGAGCTCGCTAGCGCGTTCCACCGGGCGCAAGATGCAGCTCAGGTGCGGCTCCTCGTAGGCTACGCCCGCCGTTTTCCCGTCTTGCCCCAGACTGAACCCCGTGATGCCGCAGCCCTGGCTTCCGGAGCCGGCGGCGACGGCTCCGAGCACGGGATCCCCGGCGGCGTCGAACATGCCCACAAGTACGTCCTTGTCGGGAGTCCACATCGCGAGCATCAGCAGGTCCGGCCCCGCTCCAAGCCCAAGCACGTGGGGCACCAACGGCGCAGCGTTGTCCGGCTTCGCGCCGGGCCACCAGCTCGGTTCGAGCCACTGACAACCGGGACACCAATCGTCCCTGGCGACCCACTTCAGCGGCGACACGCGCGCCTTCACGTCGTCCGGAATGCACAAGTCCGAACACCCCGGCGTCATGTCCGGTGAAACGTACCACCCTGGGCGACCCGGACACGCCTCCGCTCCCGGATACGGCGGCCCTGTATCCCCACCTGCAGCATCGCCGCCACCGCTGCCCGCGTTGCCGGCGCCGCTCTCCGTCGCGGCGCCGGCGCCCGATTCCGACGCGCCGTCCCCACCTTGTCCGCTCGCGCCTGCTCCCCCACCTGGTTCCGCGCCGCTCCGGCATCCAGACCAGATCGCCCACACCATCGCGAGCGACGCCAGGCCGGCCGCGGCGGCGCGACGCGCCATCAATCGCACCACGGCGGGAAGAGTTGCCTGTCGCGCGGGCGGTGGAACGACTTGCCCGCGATCTCCATCGCGTCCACCGGGCCGTTGCGCCGCTTGCGCATGACCACACTGTACCCCGTCTCGCCGCGCGTGTCCGGCGGCGCCAGGAGCGTCCCCTGCTTGACCAGCCACCCCGTCAGCCGCACGTCGTCGCTCTCCGGCGCGAGGGTCATGAACAGCGTGCTGCCGCCGCGGCTCGCGCTCGCCGCGAGCACGAGCTCCCCCGAGTCGTTCGCGGAGAGATAGATGGCGTCATGCCGGCGGAAGTAGGGTGTTTGCGCCAGAACCGTGGCGGCACCGTTGTCCGGCGAGATGCGCACCAGGCGCAGCCAGCTGAACCAGGCTTGGCGGTGCTCATCCACAAGGTAGAGCTGCCGATCCTGCGCCCGGTACGTCACGGCGCGCGGTGTCGCGACCGCGTCGATTCCGGCAAGGGCGAGTACAGCGCTGGGCGTTGAGTCGCCAGACACGACGACCAGGCGCTCGCCGGACGCCTCGCCGGTGACGCCGTACACACGCTCCTCTATCGCGCTTGCCGTCAGGACCGACGCCGCGGGGGGATCGCCATGCGTGCGCAGGTCCGTAACGCCATAGACTCCTTCGGTCGAGGCGGCGACGTACCCCGCGATCTCGAACGTCGAATTGTTCAACGCAAACGCGCGAAGGTCGTTGCTGCGGGCCCGGAGGACCGAAGCCGGCTCGCTCGCCGGCACGACCGTCAACAACGGGTCCCCAAGCATGGAGATCAGCGTCGGATCGATCCGCGAGCTCACATCGATAATCGAGCCGCCGCCGAGCTGGAGGATCTGGTTCCCGCGCTCGAGGAGCCACGTCGGGAGGCGTTCGCGCAGGCATTCCTTGCACATGAGATCCGGGAAGGAGGAGAAGCCGCAATCCGAGCCCGGCGGACATTCCGGCTTCGGCAGTTGGATGTCGATGTGGACGTCGGGATCCTGGATGAAGTAGTGGCTCGCCGCGTCACTGTAGGTCGCGCCTTGCCGGTTGGTTCCGGCGAGCGGCTCGGAGGCGAGATCCGTAAACCCGAATGTCTTGGTGTGCGCCCAGCCCAGCCCATTGAAATCCGGGGATGCGGCGGCGAGCTGTGTTTCCGTCGTCGGCGTGGTCCCACCGGGTGCCACAAGGAGAACAACATCCTGATCGAACCGCCATGCCGCGTGCAGATCCTCGGCCTGCGTATTCGTAAGCCTGTAGCTCGACGCGATCAGCGCATGCGGCTGGATCGGGCAGTCTCCGGTAAGCAAGCAGTGCTGCCCGACGAGCTGCGTGCTCGCGCTCACCCAGTTCGAGTCGTCCGCCGCGCGGCCGTCGGCGGCAGGGAAGCTCAGGTGCGCGCCGATGGTGCAGAGCGCCAAGCTTGTGCCGGGAACAAACCTGCAGGCATGAACCCGTCCCGCCTCGTCGAAGTCCGCCGCGGTGCAGTTGCAATGCGCGAACTCGGTCGAGCCGTACTGATTGAAGCCAGCGGGATCCTTGTCCTGCACGCCATACCAGTCGATACCCTCGTTCGCCCTGAGCGCGCACGCGGTTGTGTCCGACGGGTCGTTGCAGGTCGTGGAGAACTTGTTGATGAACCCTGCGCGCGTGGCCATCGCGTTCGCGCACGGCACTGGATCGCACGCGTCGCCCCTGTGCTCGAGACCGAGCTCATCCTCCGCGTACTGGTTGCAGTTGGCCTGGCTCTTGTTCGAAACCTCGGGACAGTTGTCGGGGCCGTTCGCGCAGAGCGCGCCGCAGACGCCCCCCAGATCCCTCTCGCAGACCCCGCAAATACCGTCGTGGTCCACATCGGCTCCGTTGGGGTCCGGATCGCACGGACACGGATCGCAGGCGTCGCCGATTCCATCCTGGTCGCTGTCTTCCTGAGGCGTGTTGGGCTTGTCCGGGCAGTTGTCGTCCAGGTTGGGGATCAAGTCACCGTCGGTGTCGACGGCGTAGTCGAAGTGGATGGTGCTCGAGGGCGAGCCCACCACCTGAGGATAATACGGCGCAAACCCACAGTCATGACAGAGTCCATCCTCCGGGTGGTATACAGGCGTCCCGATCGGGCAGCCGGGATAGCAATCCACACACTGGGCAGGTCCGTTGGCGTCCGGTGCGAAGGACTCGAAGGCCCCGCAGATGTTCGAGTCTCGTACGTCGAGCACAGGGTAGTGCCGTACCGGATGCGCGAGAATCAGTGAATGGGTTCGCGAACCAAGCGTACGTAATCTGTGCGACCGAGGCCGCAATCAGGGGCTTGAGGCAGGCCGCGTTCTGCTTGAAATCGCACTGTGGTGCCGATGGGTCGGCATACGCAGACCCGTCGGACGCGAGGTACGGAGTCACGAGAGCGTTCAACTGCGGCGCGGCCATGGCTGGCACCTGTTGTTCCACCTGCGGAATCATTCCGTCGGTCGCCTTCCCATCGCAGTCGACGACCGTGGCACAACCGACCTTCGCGGCTTCACTACAGAAGTCGGTGTCCACGTGGGCCTCGACCTCCATGTCCCCTCCGAACTCAAACGGGCTTGCGCTTAGCGCCACCTGCAGAACTGGCGTCACCGCTAGACACGGTTGGTCGAACGCATGCCCCAGAGGGACGTCCTTCATCCAAGCCGTGACGCTGTCCGTCGGCGCGTAGGCATCGCACGCTGGCTTCTTGCTCGGGATGAAGCCGATGTACAAACGAAGGCGATTCAGTTTGAATTGCAGGTCAACGGACGAGCAGTCATACTTCTCAGCGGCCTGGACGACGCGTTTGCAGATTGCTGGTGATAGCGTACCGGTCGCCGTGCCATCACCCACGGCATTGCAGTGGTGATGCCGAACTCCCGGGTCCTCAACTTCGAGCACAAGCGGTACCCAGAGCCCGGTTTTAGAACCGCGATTTTGAATGGTCGCGTGAACTGAATCCACAGTGATCTTCACGCGGATGTCGTCGCGGTCTGGGAGGATCATGGCGAGATTTGCTCCGAGACTGTTCGGGGCCACGCGCCCATTCTCGAAAGTCGTCAAGTCAACGACCGCGTTGTGGTTCAACGTCAAGAATGCGAGCCCGCCGGGCGCGAGTCTTGGATCGTTCCCCTCGACGAGCGCAGCGGCTGGACCGAAGGGCCGAATGCCCAGGCCACTCACATCCTCCGTGTCGTTGCTGTCCACGGCCTCCAAGCAAGCATGCTGCTTTCCTTGGGAGCAGCCCGCGTTGCCCGGAAGGCCGAGGTGCACGCTCGGATTGACGACGAGCAATCCGTTCGCGAATACGCCACCAAACAAGTGGTCGAGGTCGGCGCGCAGGCCATCCAGCGACGCCGTCGAGACGTCGAGCGTTCCGACCTTTCCCCCCATGACGTTCTGATCGTCTGCAACGTTCGCCGGGACAACGGCCCCCGTGCCGTGATCCACGTCCGTTTGCGCGATTGTCGCCTCGCTACAGCCCAGCTGCGGCCAGGCGAACAACGTCAGCGAAAGCAGCGCGAAGACGCGAAGACGCGAAGACGCGAAGACGCGAAGACGCGAAGACGCGAAGACGCGAAGACGCGAAGACGTTTGAGTCACTCATGGCGCCCTCCTTTGGAAGCTGAACGGCCGCTTCCGAGAATCGATATTCGCACGAGACAATGCGACGATTCAATCTCGAATTTGCGCGCCAGGAGGGGGGGTCGCGGGGGTCGACACCAAGTGGCTCGCGATCTAGGCCGAAAATGAGCGGAATCGCGCGCTCCACGGCCGACAAGGTCACCCGGGCGCGACTCATCGGTGAGCCTTTTGACCGCGCCCTCTGCACGGCGGTTGGTTCTCCCGCGCCGTTCGGGCGAGACTCCCAACGCCGGTTCGTCGGGCAACGCCTTGAACGGCGAGTCGTCGGGCGACGCTGCGCTGATCCCGACCGCTTGGCAGCGGACGCCGCCTACGAGAAGATGAGCGCCCGCGGCGTGGAGTTCACGCAGGAGCCGGTGGCGCGCTTCGGGAGCGTGGACGCCGGCTTCCGGGATCCGTCGGGCAACGGCTGGAAACTGATCGAAGCGCGCCGCTAGTCGCGGCGGCCGAGCAGGCGCTGCAGCAGGGCGACCGGATCGAAGCCGAGCAGGCGCTCGATCTCGCCGCGGCCCGGCGCGATCTCGCGCATGCGCTCGAGCGCCGGCGCGAACAGCGCGCTCTCGGACAACCAGCTGGTCGCGCCGAAGCGATCGGCGAGATCGCGCACGGTCGCGAGCGCGGCGCGTCCGACATCGACGCCGAGCGGCACGGCAACGGCGGGCACGACCGGCGAGAGCACGATGTCGCGCGCCGCCACCGCGGCGGCCCACGCGCCGGGCCCGGGTCGCGCGGCGAGTCGCCGGAACGTCGACGAGCTCGCCGAAGCAACCGATGGCGAGCTCGCCGACGGAGCGCTCCACGGCGCGCCCCAGGTGCCGGTAGTCGCGCCGCCAATCGCCGGACACCAGGCCCATCTCGCGCCGTAGATCGTCGGGGCCGACGATGCGATCGAAGCCCGTGCCGCGACGTCGCGCGGCGAGACAGGTGGCGAGCTCGCCACGCTCGAACGCGCCCACCAGCAGCACCTTGCCGTCGGGACAGAACGCCTCGAACGCGCGCAGCAGCATCTTCTCGTGCGGCACGGGCCACGACGCCGGGTGCCACGGCCAGACCTGGATCGCGCCTTCCACCGCGAGCTCCCGCACCAGCGCGACGAGCAGCAAGGACTGCGCGAGCATGTCGTGCTCCGGTCGCAGCCGCTCCCCGAAGCGGTCCATCAGGTCCTCGAGCGCGCCGGTATGCAGGACCAGCGCCCAGCGCGCCGCGTGGCGCTCGGCCAGTTGCTCGAGCGGCACGGGCCACGGCTGATCGCCGAGCTCGAGCCGGCCATGCTCCGTACCGAGCAGCTTGCGCAGGCGGTTGCCGCTCGAGATCGCGATCACGCCACCGCGGTTCCGCGCCGGACCGGCATCAGTCCCGGCTTCGCCTTCCTCCGGATCCGGAACCAGCGGCTGCTCGCGCGGGCGTTCGGCCGGCGGACGCACGAGCTCCGCCAGGCGGACCCAGTCGGCGGTGGTGAAACCTTCAAGGCGAACGTCGCGAGCGAGCACGAGGGTGCGGGATGGTACTATAGTGTCGCCCCGTGTCGGCCGACGATCTGCGACAGTTCATCGACGCATCCCCGAGCCCGTATCACGCCGTGGCAGAAGCGGTGCGGTGGCTGCAAGAGCAAGGCTTCTCCGAGCTCGACGAGCGCGAGCCGTGGCAGCTCGCGGCGGGCGCGCGACACTACGTGGTGCGCGGCGGCGGCAGCGTGGTCGCGTTCACCCTGGGCACAGCGCCGCCGGAGCGCGGCGGCTTCATGCTGATCGGCGCCCACACGGACTCGCCGAACCTGCGCGTCAAGCCGAACCCCGACGTGCGCTCGAACGGCTACCGGCAAGTGGCGGTGGAGCTGTACGGCGGCGTGCTCTATTCCACCTGGCTCGACCGCGATCTGTCCATCGCCGGCCGCGTCGCCCTTGCCGACGGCAGCACGCGCCTGGTCGACTTCGAGCGCGCGGTGTGCCGCATCCCGAGCCTGGCGATCCACCTGAACCGCGAGGTGAACAGCGGCGGCCTGGTGCTGAACGCGCAAAACCACCTTGTGCCCGTGCTCGGCATGGCGCCGGGAAAGGACACGCCGCCGTTCAAGCAGCTGCTGTCGAAGCAGCTGGGCGAGGGCGTGCAAGCGGACGACGTGCTGGGCTGGGACCTGTGCTTGTACGATACGCAGCGCGCCGCGATCGCCGGCGTAGACGGGGAGCTGATCTCCGCGGCACGCCTCGACAACCTGGCGAGCTGCCACGCCGCGCTGACGGCGCTCTTCGCCGCCGGCGCGCCCGGCGAGTCCACGCGCGTGGTCGCGCTCTACGATCACGAGGAGGTCGGCAGCCAGAGCGCCGCCGGCGCGCGGTCGAAGTTCCTGACCGGCGTGCTCGAGCGCGTCGCCGGCGCATCGCCCGGGGCGAGCAGCCAGGCGACGCCGCTTTCCTTCGCCCGCTCGTTCCTGCTGTCGGCGGACATGGCCCACGCCGTGCACCCCAACTACGCCGAGAAGCACGACAAGGAGCACGCGCCGCGCATCGGCGGCGGCCCCGTGATCAAGATCAACGCGAACCAGTCGTACGCCAGCGACGCGCCGGGCGTCGCGCTGTTCGAGCGCGCCTGCGCCGAAGGCGGCATCAAGACGCAGCGCTTCGTGTCGCGCAACGACCTGCCGTGCGGCAGCACCATCGGTCCGATCACCGCGGCGCGCATGGGCGTGCGCACGGTCGACGTGGGAAACCCCATGCTCGGTATGCACTCGTGCCGCGAGCTCGGCGGCGTGGCGGACGTCGAGCCGATGATCGGTGCCATGACGTGGCTGCTCGCCCAGGGACGCGCGCCGGATCCGTCCCGGTGACGTACCGTCCCGGGCCGCGGATCGTCCTGGGCCTCGCCATCGCGATGCTGCTGGGCATCGGCATCCCGCCGATGGTGCTCACACCCCTGGGATCGGGCACGTTCTTCGCCGCGCTCATCCTCGGCGCGTTCGTCGGATTTCTCGTGACACTGTTCCGCCGCAAGGTCCTGCTCGCGGTCGACGACGCCAGCGGAAAGCTGCTGGTCGAGGATCTGCGCTGGCCGCTGGCGACGCTGCACACCGCGCTGCCCCTCGCCGACATCGCCGACGCCGACGTCGTGCGGGATCGGAGCGCGATCGCGTCCAACGCGGTGCGCGTGGAAATCGTCCTGCGCTCCGGCACGCGGGTTCCGGTCACCTCGTCGTACTGGGGCCCCGGCGCGCGTCACGAACGCGTCGCGGCGTGGCTTCGAACCCTTTGTCGGCCCGCTGGCTCCAACACCACGTGACGATCCTGACCCGCCGCACGATGCTCGCCGCCATCCCGCTCGCGCTGGTCGTGGCCTGCGACAAGACCCCGACTCCCGAGCCGGCGGCGGAAGACAAGCCGCAGCCGCTCGGCCCGATGATCGAGCCCGCGGATCTCGCGAAGCACCTCGACGAGGTCAAGGCCGGCAAGATCGCCGTCCTGTACGTCGGGCCGGGCATGCTCTTCGAGCAAGGCCACGTGCCCGGCGCGAAGCAGCTGCCGGAGGCCGGCACGGAAGAGGGCTACGCCGCGCTGGTGAAGGCCATCGCCGCTACGCCGAAGGACACGGAGATCGTCGTCTACTGCGGCTGCTGCCCGTACCGGAACTGCCAGAACGTGCGCCCGGCCAGCAAGGCGATCCGCGCGTCGGGGCGCAAGAACGCGAAATACCTCGACGTGCCGACGAACTTCCGCACCGACTGGATCAAGAAGGGCTTCCCGGTCGAGCGAAGCTGATCCGCGCCGCGATCGCGTCCACCACACGCCTGAGCTCGGTCGAGTTGAACGGCTTGGCCAGGCGCGCGTTCGGCGTCGCGGCGAGCACCGCCGCGGCGCGCGCGTCGGTCACGCCCCCGGTGACGAACACGACGCGCTCCGCCAGCTTCGGCGAGCGATCGATCAGCCACTCGTACAGGTCGACGCCGGTGCGCTCCGGCATCGACACGTCCGAGACGACGATGTGGCACGCATGCTCGTCGAGCAGCTGCTGCGCAGCGGCCACGCTGGTTGCCACGAGCACGTCGTAGACCTCGCCGAGCACGCGCGCGACGGCGCCTGCGACGTGCTCGTCGTCGTCCACGACGAGCACGCGCAGTCGGTCGGGCCCCGTTCCGCGATCCGGCATCCAGACCAGACTTATAACACTATGCCTGCTGGCACCGTATGAGGATATGCCGGTCCGACGCGAATCAGGGCGGGGGCGGTGCGAAGCGCAGGTCGCCGTTGGCGGGAAACGCCTGCGGCGCGCGCACGACCACGTGGCGGCGGCGCCGCGGGAACACCTCGATGCCGCGCGCCTCGAGCCCCTCGACGTCGTCGTAGCGCAGCGTCATCACGCGCGTCGGGCTCGACGGCGTGGCGCGATCGAAGCGGCACGGTGCTGACCGGGCTGAAGCGGCGCTCGCCGTACTCCGTCCCGAGGTTGCCGCGGGAGTCGCTCTCGGCGGCGTCGTCGCGCGGGGCGGCGCTGCGCCCGGCGCTTCGCTTGTGCGCCGCGCGGGGTGCGGGGGCGGCGCGCGGGACATCACGCCAGCGGCGCGGCGGCTGGACGACCACCTGCCGGGCCCGCTCGCGGAAGAACGCGACGCCGATCACGCCCACGTTCTCGGGCGTGCCCATGCGCGACGAGTAGCTGTCCGACGGATCGGTGAAACGGAAAGTCGCGACCTGCTCCAGGCTCTGGCGGAAGCCGTCGATGCGCACCGATCCGAACGGCGGCAGCAAGTAGCCGCGATGCTGCACGAAATCCGCGACTTCACCACTCACGGCGTCCCGGCCGTCTACGCTGACCACCGCCTCGACGCGCTGGTTCGTCAGGTTCTGGACGCGGATCACGTACGCCTGGCCCGGCTCCCCGAGTACGAACGTCGTGCCCCCGTGCTGGAACGTCCTGAGCGATCGCCCCGCGTGGTCCTCGAGGCTCACGCGGAACTGCGGCTGGGGCTGCGGGTGCCACCAGCGGCGCGGCGAGTCCGCGCTGGCCGTCAGTGCCACGAGCAGGGCCGCTGCCAGCAGCCCGAAAGTCACGTACCGGAGCATCCGCGACATGAGAAGCCTCCCGTTTGGTGGGTAATACGCGCGACGCCGCTGGAGGATCTGCCCGGACGCGCTAGCCTTTGGCACACCGCTTGCGCACTCGCTCTCGATCGACCTGGGCCGCACTCCTCGCCCTCCCGCTGCTCGTCACAAGCTGCACCAGCGCCATCCTCGGAGCCGGCGCGGTGGTGGTGCTCGGGTCGGCCGCGGTGCTCGCCCACCAGTGCTACGACCACGTGTACGTCACGGTGCTCGGCCCGGCGGGCAAGACCTGCGACGCCAGCGTCGTGGCCACGCGCGGCGACGACACGGTCGAGCTCAACTCGTGCTTCCACGGCGCGTTGACCGAGGGCACGTGGACGCTGCGCGCGAGCGCGCCGGGCCTCGGCAGCACGACCACGACGGTGATCGTCGCGCCGGCGGATCACTGCACGGCGCACGTGCAGAGCGTGGAGCTGACGCTCGCCGCGCCCGGCGGGCCTTTCACGTCGCCGCTCCCGGCTCCGGCACCGGCACTGCCGACGCCGGTCCCCGCGCCGACGCGCGCCGCGCCGCCGCCGACGCCGCCACAGCGCGACGCCGGCGCGCTGCCACCACCGCCACCGCCGCCGACAACGACGACGACGGCAGAAGACGGCGGCGCGGACGCCGGCGCGCCCACGGGTCGTCTGCCGGACGCGCCGTGAGCGCGAACCGCGGGGTTCCGCGCCGGACCGGCATCCGGCTCAGCCGCTCAGTCCGCGGAAGAAACGCACGGCACCGTAGGCGATCGCGCCGTACGCGACCACGTAGTGACCGCCACCCTGCGCGGCGGAGTACGTGAGCAGCGTCACCGCCAGCCCGCCGAGCGCCCAGAGCGCGCCGTGGGTGCGGTCGCGCGACGCGCGGGCGGAGCGCGCAGCGAGCACGTCGGTGCCGAAGCCGATCGCGTCGATCGCCTCGGTGTGGGTGAGCCCGGACGCGACCAGCTCGCTCTCGAGCTGCTCCGGCCTCGTGCCCTGGCGCAGCATGCGCGCGGCGTACGGGCCCCACTCGACCAATAGCTGATCGCTCGTGGGCGCAGCGGGCTCGCGCTTCCGCTTCTTCTTCCGGCGCTTCTTGCGCGCGGGCGCCGTTGTCGCGGACTCCCCCGGCTCTTCCCCCATCGCCATGCCCGGGATATTTCCAGAGCCCCGCCGGGGCGGCAAGCGTCGTCAGCGCACGCGCCACACGGTGAGCCGGCCCTTGCGATCGATGGCCGCCAGCACGGCACCGCGCGCGTCGGTCGCGACGTCCTCCACCTTGCCGGTGGTGTCGAGCGCGACGCGCCGGGGGCCGTCGATCTCGGCCAGCTCGAGGCCGTCGGAGCCGCCGCGCACGAGCCACTTGCCGTCATGGGTGAAGATCAAGCGCTTGATCCACTCGCCGTTCTTGAGCTTCGCGCGCTCCGACGGCGGCGACGCGGCGAGCGACCACACGACGGTGTGCGCCGGCTCGCCCTCTTCCGCGAGCCACGCGCCGTCGTCGCTGAAGGCGATGGCGTCCGCCTCGCTCTCGTGACGCACGAGCTTCTGCGGGCTCGCCGGGCTCGACGTGTCCCACAACCAGATCGACCCTTGCACCCACGCCACCGCGACGCGCTTGCCGGCCGGGTCGAGCGCCAGGCTCTTCACGTCCACCGGCGGCCCGGGCACCGGGATCTCGATCGTCGGCGAGCCGTCCAACCCGTAGATGCGGATCACGCCGTCGTGGTGTCCGAGCGCGAGCCGCGGCCACGCGACGCTCGCCGCCGTCACCTTCGACGGATTGACGCGCGGCGCGTGGAGCTTGGCGAGCTTCACCGGATCGAACAGCTCGAGCCCCGACTCGCACACCACCAGCAGCTTGTGCCCGACGAAGGCGACGCCGCCGCGGATCACGTCCTTGCAGGTCCTGAGCGATCCGGCGGGCTTGCCCGTGACCAGGTCGTACAAGAGCACCGGCGAGCCGCTCGACGCCGCCACGCGCCGGATCGCGCTGTCCACCGCCACGCCCTTGCCGAAGCCGCCAACCGCGGTTTCCCAGGCGAGCTTCACGTGCTCGGCGTCCGCCGCGCCGATCACCGGCGGCAGCGCCGCGCGCGCGGCAGACGCGTGCGCCGTGTGCTTCGCGGGCTTGCGCGCGTGTCGCGGCGCGGCCTCCGCGGGACCGGCCGCATTGCCCGCGCCGCACGCCGCCGCGAGCATCGCGAGCGCGCCGATCAAGCGCCGCGGCTGGATGCCGGTCCGGCGCGGTATCGAGTGGGGCGGGGCCACGCGGCAAGGCTAGTTCAAGCGGCGCCGCGGGAACAAGCGCCGGTCACGACATCTTGAAGATCGCGATCAGCGCGACCACGAGGAAACCGATGGCGATGCACGCGACCGCGATCACGATCGCGAAGCCAACGGCGCGCGGGGCGAGCTGCTCCGACTGCTCGGGCGATTGCCCTGCTTCGCGCAGGCCGGCGTCGAGCTGGGCGCTGGCGCGGCGCACGCGCACGGTGAGCATGACGCCGAGCAAACCCAGCGCACCGATCGAGAACAAGCCGGCCAGGAGCTGGGCGCGGCGGTGGCGCGCGTGATCGCGCGCCGCGGCGGCGACGATGCCGTCGAGCAGCAGGCGATCGGGGACGACGCGCGCGTGGGGCGGCGCGTCGTCGCCGGGGCGGATCGGCCAACCCACCGTGCCGAGCGACGCGAGATCCGCGTCGCCGGAGATCTGGGCCCACGCCGGGCCGGGCGGGAGCGGGGGCAAGCTGACGGTGCCGGTCGAGCCACCGTGCCCGTCGGGGTGGAGCTCCACCGGGCCGCCGGCGAGGCGCGCGCTGGCGGTCAAGACCGCGTAGTAGGCGCGCGGGCGCTCGATGGCAGACAGGATGCGCATCGCGGCGCCGTCGAAGCGCGCGTCCATCGCACCGACGACGACGGGCACCGACGCGTACCACTCGCCGTGGCGGCCGTCGTCGGTGCTGGCGATGACCCGCAGCGCGACGTGGAAGTCGTGGGGCGTCAGCGACACGACCGCGCGACCGCGCGCGTCGGTGCGCGCGCCGGTCGCCGGATCCAACGTAACGCTATCGGGCTTGAACGCGATCGACGCACCGGCTACCGGCCCCGCCGCGTCGCGCACGTCGATCCAGAGCGGATCGGCGAAAGGCACGGTGAACGCGCCGCGTCCCGGCGCGACGGAGATGCGGAGCTTGCCCGTCGGGTGGGCGGAGATCCACCCGCCGAGGCGCTTCTCGCGCGCGAGCCAGTCCCGCCGCGAGAGCGCGAGCTTGCCGCGGGCGAGCGGCTCGCGGAAGCCGGGCGCCCCGACCTCGACGTCGATCGGACCCGACGCCGGCGCGGGCAGCGCGAGCGTGACGGCGGCCATGCCCTCGGCGTCGAGCGGGCCCGACCAGCGCGCGTCGCGTCCGCCGCCGAGGTGGGCCACGACGTCCACGCGCTCGAGCGAGAGCGCGTCGGTAAAGCCGTGATCGCTGCGGATCACGGCGAGCCGCCAGCTCAACGCGGCCACGCCCTCGGTGGGACCACCGTAGATGCGAGCGCCAACCAGCGGTCGCTCGGCGCCCACGACGACCAACGCGTAGCCGACCACCGCGACGGTCGCGATGGGCAGGCACAAGAGCAGCGCCCCGACCAGCTTGTCCACGATCGACCGGTGCATGGGAATAAATCGCGCCGGAGCGTGTCCGTGGGATGGCGTAGCCGAATTGCGCGGCTTGGTCTACGCTCCGCGCGAAAAGCCGATGGCCGAATCCACGAAAAGCACGAAGAAGAGCAAGAAGAAGGCGACGAAGCGCGAGCGCAAGGAGCGCCGCTTCCAGCCGAAGCAGACGCACACATCCGTCCTCGCCGTGGCCGGCGGCATGGTCGGCGCGCTGGTGCTCGGCGCCGGCGTCTACGACCAATGGATCAACGAGACCCCGCACACCTACGCGCGCTGGATCGTGACCGCGGGCGTGGTCGTGCTCGGCGCGGCGCTCTGGTTCGGCGACATGGGCGCGCACCCGGTGCGTGTCGGAGAGGCGGGCATCGCCGTCGAGAAGGGCGACGAACTGGTGCGTCTCGCGTGGTGCGACATCGAGCGCGTCAGCATCGACCGCGGCCAACTGATCGCCAAGGGCGTAGAGGGGCTGACGTTGACCATCCCGCTCAGCGCCCATCCGGCGGCGGCCGCGTGGATCCTCGCCGAAGGCACGCGACGCATCCCGCGCAAGATGGACGTCAAGGGCAGCGCCGTCGACACGCTCCCGAAACCTTCCGACAGCGACGGGGAAGTGCTCGTGATCGAGGATCTGCAATTCGCCGGCCGGCAGTGCGCGGCCAGCGATATGACGATCTCGTTCGAGCGCGACGCGCGGCTCTGCCCGAACTGCGGCCAGGTCTACCACAAGGATCACGTGCCCAAGAAGTGCGTGACTTGTGGCGAGATCATGCCGACGCGGGCCTAGAAACGCGAGGCGCCCCCACGAAAACGCTCGTGGCGGCGACGCGAAGCGGCGCCCAGCGGCGCTAGCTCTTGAAAGCGCGCGGACGTCGGAATACGACCTCCGCCATGGCTCAGGACATCCGGACGGTGGCCGTGCTCGGCGCGGGCACCATGGGTCGCGGCATCGCGCAGCTGTGCGCTTCGCGGGGCATGGAGGCGCGCCTCTTCGATGTGTCCACGGATCAGCTCGCGTCGGCGCGCAAGGCGGTCTCCGCGCAGCTCGACAAGCAGGTCGCCAAGGGCAAGCTCGAAGCGAAGGATCGCGACGCGACGCTCGCGCGCATGATCGACGCGAGCGACCTGGGTCGCGCATGCACCGATGCGGATCTGGTCATCGAGGCCGCGCCGGAGTCGATGGATCTCAAGGTGCAGCTCTTCACCGACGTGCTCAAGCACGCACCCGACGGCGCGCTGCTGGCATCGAACACGTCGAGCTTGTCGTTGACCGAGCTCGGACGCCGCATCGACGCGTCGGCGCGCACCGTGGGCCTGCACTTCTTCAATCCGCCGCCGGTGATGCCGCTGCTGGAAATCGTGCGCGGCCTGTCCACGTCCGAACAGAGCGTGGCGCGCGCGCTGGCGTTCGCCGCCGCCATCGGCAAGGAACCAATCGTCGTGCGCGACTTCCCCGGGTTCGCGTCGAGTCGTCTCGGCGTCGCGCTCGGCGCGGAAGCGATGCGCATGCTCGAGTCCGGCGTCGCCAGCGCGGCGGACATCGATCGCGCGATGGAGCTCGGCTACCGTCACCCGATGGGCCCGCTCAAGCTCACGGATCTGGTCGGCCTGGACGTGCGCCTGGCGATCCTGGAGCACCTGCAGCGCGAGATCGGCGATCAGTTCCGCCCACCGGTGATCCTGCGCCAGATGGTGCGCGCGGGGCGCGTGGGCAAGAAAGTCGGCCTCGGCTTCTACCGCTGGACCGACGCCGGCCCGGTGCCGGCGGAGTAGCGCATTTCCGTGATCGCCGACGCACAGGTCAAGGGCATGACGTACCTCTCGTACGTCACGCCGCTCAAGCGCGATCGCAGCGCGCTCTGGAGCGAGCTCTGCCGGCACCTGCCCGAGGAGTCGCGAGAATTCTTCGCCCAGTCGATTTTCGCGAACAACTGGTACCCGCGCACCCACCTGCACGCGTTCATGCGCGCCTTCAAGAAGGCCGTGAACGACGACGTGGCGGAGGTCCGCGAGCTCGGCGCGATGGCCGCGCGCTACCAGGTGCACGTCATCTACCGCGTGTTTCTCAAGTTCGCGACGCCGGCGATGGTCTTCAACCGCGCGGCCAGCGTGTGGTCGCGCCAGAGCACCGTCGGGCACTTCATCGTCGTCGAGGAAGGCGCGGACCACCTCGTCGGCGAGCTCGAGGATCCGCGATCTTCCCGCAGGCATCCCCGATCTGATGGCCGGCTGGAGCGACACCATCATCGCCATGCTCGGCCGCTCGCCGTTCAAGACGACCTACGAGCAGCTCTCGCCACGACGCTGGCGCTTCAAGGTCGCCTGGGTCCGTCGCTAGAGGCCTTGAAGAACGACGACGTTGACAGATGCGTCAAGTTCACCGGAAGCGACTACGCGGCATCGGCCCACAGTTGTTGAACGGCTTTCTCGATGCGGAGGATGGCGTCGCGCAGCGGCGCCGACACCGGACGCCGTCACCTCCACATGCCGCGAAAAGCGCCACTGTCGCGACGACCTACATGCGACCTGGGAAATCCCCTACGTCTTTCCCGCCTACCAGTTCGATCTGCTCGTCGACTTCAACGTCACCGCCCTGCGGAACGGCTTGCGACGGCTCACACCCGAACACCCCGAATCCTTGAAAACCTTCCGCTCTTCCGATCTTCCTGTGAAAACCCAAATGAGGGGATTCCTCAGACATGCGACAGTTGGTCCGAGGCGCGAGCCTCGCTAGCCGATAGCAGAGCGCTACGCGGTATTCCGCGCCGGACCGACACCCTCCGGGGCTATTCCACGGCTTCGGGGAGTCCGTTGCGGTCGCGCAGCAGGTTCGCGGCGACGCGCCCGGTGCGGACCGCGGCTTCCATGCTCGCCGTGGGTTGCGTGCCCTGCATCCAGTCGCCGGCGAAGACGAGGTTGTCGTAGCCGCTGTGCGCCTGGTCGGGGCGGTATTGCCAGTGCCCGGGTTCCATCAACAGGTAGCGCAGGTGGTTGGCGGTGTTGCGGCGGAACTGGTGATAGCAGCCGTTCGTCTGGCCGATGACGTGATCGATGTCGACCTTGGTCTTGTCGACGAACGGCAGCTCCACGAACGTCTCGAGTAGCTCGCGGACGATTTCTCGATCCGACAGGCCGGCGTGCAGGCCCTCTTGACCTTCGAACTCGACCACCGAGCCCCAGCTGCTGTTCGTGAGCTCGGTGATGCGGTTGGTGTAGTCGATGATGGTGGCGGCGGGTTGCGGCGTGCCCATGACCACGGTGGTGTAGTCGGAGGGCATGCACTTTTCCGGCAGCCACATGCGGAGCGAGATCGAGGCGACGCTGCGCAGGCCCCAGATGCGCCGGAGCTCGGGCTTGTCGAGCACGGCGACCTCGTAGGCCGGCGTGGTCTCGAGCAGCGCACGCGCGCTGTCGACGGGGATCGTGAGCACGACGTCGTCGAAGTCCACGCCGCGCTTGCGCTCGAGCTCGGGTGCGCCGCCGGCCGCCGCGGGATCGCCCACGGGGTACGGGTCGTCGGCGAGGGAGTAGCCACCGCCGATGGGAGTCACGCCGACGTGATCGGTGACCCCGGCGATCGGCACGGGCGTCGCCGTCGCCTGTGTGTAGAGCTTTTCGACCTGCTTCGTTGCGGGGTCGAGGACGACGCGCGTCGCCTTCTGGCAGAACTCGATCTTGCCGCCCAGGGACACGAACAGCTCGGCGATGGGTGCGACGATGATCTCGCTGAGCGGACCGTTCAGGTAGTAGACGATGCTGTTCGACGGCCCCATCAACTTCTGGAAGCCGTACATGCCCACGTAGGCCGAGCCCTCCTGCGGGAAGTTGAAGGCCAGATCGAGCACGTAGCGGAACCAGCTCTTGCGCGTGAGCCCGATGTCGAGACCGGTGCCTGCGGCGTAGGCGGTGAACGAGTGCTGATCGATGTCCGGCAGCACGTCGCTCGTCAGGAGGTGCACGCCGGTGGTCGCGAACCACTTGGCGGCCGCGATCTTCTCCATGAAGCTCATGCCCTCGTAGCCGACGAAGCCGTTGTGGAAGAGCGCGCCGACGTCGAGCGGGCCTTGCGGGATGTCCAGGCGGTTCACGGCGCGCGCGCCGGCCTCGTACATCAGGTGCACGCCCTCGTTGGTGGTAAACCAGCGCGGATCGGTGACGGGGTGGCCGCCGCGCGCGAGCAGCGTCTGCAGCGCCTGGTAGTACCCGAACACGCCGTGGAAGCCGATTTCCATGTAGCGGTTGTCGGGCAGGCGCCAACTCGACGCCTTGCCTCCGAGGCGATGTTCCATCGTCATCACGGTGACGTCGAACTTGGCCGCACCGCCTTCCTGCAGGAGATGGATCCCTGTGGAAAGGGCACTCAGCCCGCCCCCGACAATCAGAATCTTGCGCTTCGCCACGGCCGGCGATGGTGGCCGGCCGGGCGAAGGCGGTCAACGTTTTCCGGTCACCAGTCGCCGATGGCGATCACCATGCCGATGCCCGCGAGCAGGCCGACGCCGGCGCACGCCCCGATACCGATGCGCCACCACAGGGGCGGCTTGCCGGTCGCGATCTCGTTGGGCTTACCGGTCACGACCTGGAACGCGCCGACCAGGAACAAGAGCGGCGTGACCGCCATCGCCTTGATGTAGAACTTGCCCTGGGAAAAGAGCATCCAGCCGTTGAACGCGGCGAGCAGTACGCCGATGCCGATCATGCCAAGCCCGCGCAGGCGATCTTTCATCTGGATCGGCGCGAGCCCGCTCTGCGCCTGGGCGCCGGGCGCCGGCAGCGCGACGGCTGGCGCCGGGATGCCGGCAGGCACGAAAGGCGGCGGCGGCTGCGGCGACGTTCCGTAGCCCTGCTGCTGCGGCGGTGCGCCGTAACCACCCTGCTGGGGCGGTGCGCCGTAGCCCGCTTGCTGGGGCGGCGCGCCGTACGCCTGCTGTTGCGGCTGCTGGGCGTAGCCCTGCTGCGGCTGCTGGGCGTAGCCCTGCTGCGGCTGCTGGGCGTAACCCTGCTGCGGCTGCTGGGCGTAGCCCTGCTGCGGCTGCTGGGCGTAACCCTGCTGGGGCTGCTGCCCGTAACCTTGCTGCGGCGGGTAACCGGGCGGGGCGCCGTATGGCGGCGGACCGCCTTGACCTCCGGGGGGCTGGTTCATCGCTTCGTCCTCCTCTTGGACGCCGATGATATCCCAGCTCTGCCGCGAAAGGTCGATTGACTTTGGACGCGCCGGATCCGGGCGCTCAGCGCGTCCCGCGTCGCGTCCCGCGCGCGCCTTCCTCGAAGAACATCGTGGGCGCTTCCGCGTCGCCACCGATGCCCTGTACGAGCTCGCCGAGCACGCGCGCGAGCGCGCGGCGCCGCGCGGGCGGCAAGCCGGCCACGCCGGCGACCAGTCGCGACTGCGTCGTGCCCGGCGCGCGCCGGAGCAGCGCGCGCCCCTTCGGCGTGACGCGCAGCTCGACGCGACGCCGGTCCTCCGCGGACTCCGTGCGCGCCACCAGACCGCGCGCCACCAGCCGCGTCACCACCATCGAAACCGAGCTCTGGTCGGTGTGGGTGCGGCGCGCCACCTCCCCCACCGAGCACCCCGGCGCCGCGCCGAGCTCGGCCAGCACGAACAGCTGCGCGGAGCTGATGCCGATGCGCCGCTCCACCTCGGCGTCGCTCAGTCTGAGGACGCGGATCAAGCGCCGGAGTCCGTTCATCACCTCGCGCACGGACGCGTCGCTGCCCACAGTCCTGCCTGCATGGCTGCCCATGTTCCGGCGAGCATAGCGGTTGTGCGCCGGAGCGACATCCCCCTCGTGATGCTGGTGCGGCGCGAAATCCCGCGGACGTCTCCCGGGCCGACTTGTGATACTTTCTACGGAACAACGGGAGATGAGTGCGATGAAGAGAACGCCGTTCTGGATCGTGGCTCTCCTGGCCGTCGCCACACTCCCAGGATGTTCGAAGAACAAGGCCGCGACCGCGAAGTGCAAGGACTCGCACGACTGCGCGGCGTGCTGCAAGGCCGCGGGAGCCACCGGCAACGCGAGCGGCACCGTGAACGGCGTCTACTCGTGCCGGTGCATGGGCGGCGAGTAGGCTGCGAGCACAGGCAGCGCAGTTCCGGGCATCACGCGGACGTCTCGCGGGCGAGGCGCGAGTGACGGTAGCCGTAGGCGGCGTAGACGACGAGCCCCACGGCGAGCCACGCGAAGAAGCGCATCCACGAGGTGGGCGGCAGGTAGAACACGAGAAACGCGCACGACAGCACGCCCAGCGCCGGCAGCAGGACCGGGCCGAGCGGAACGCGGAACGCGCGCTCGCGGTGGGGCTCCTTGAAGCGGAGCACGATCACGCCGATGCACACCAGGATGAACGCGAACAGCGTGCCGATGTTCGTGAGGTCGACCATCTCGTCGATGTTGGCGACGGCCGCGACGCCGCCCACAAGCAGGCCGGTGACGATGGTCGCGACGTGAGGCGTGCCGTAGCGCGGATGTACGCGGGACATCGCCGGCGGCAGGAAGCCGTCGCGGCTCATGGCGAACAAGATGCGCGGCTGGCCGAGCTGGAACACGAGCAGCACGGCGGTGTGGGCGATCACCGAGCCGAACGCCACCAGGCCGACCATCCATCCCGGCATCGCGACGTAGCGCATGGCCATCGTGAGCGGCTCGGCCTGCTCGGACGACGTGAGCTTGGAGAGCGCCGGATACGGCATCATGCCGGTGAAGACGGCGGCGACCAGGATGTAGATCACCGTGCAGATCACCAGCGATCCGATGATGCCGATGGGCATGTCGCGCTTGGGGTTCTTCACCTCCTCGGCGCAGGTGCTCACGGCGTCGAAGCCGATGTAGGCGAAGAAGACCACGGCCGCGCCGGCGCCGATGCCGGAAAAACCGTTCGGCGCGAACGGCGTCCAGTTGTCGGGCTTGACGAACTTCAGGCTGACCAGGACGAAGAAGCCGAGCACCACGAGCTTCACCGCGACCATCAGCATGTTGAAGCGCGCCGACTCGCGGATCCCCATCACCAGCACCATCGTGATCAGCGCCACGATGGAAATCGCCAGCAGGTTGAACACGATCGGCACGCCGAGCAGGTGCGGCGCCTGGGCGACCACGTCCGGCGTCTTCTGCGCGGCCGTTCGGTAGTCGATGACGAGCCACGCCGGCAGGTGCACGCCGAGCCCGTGCAGCAACGTGTTCATGTAGTTCGCCCAGGAGATGGCGACCGCCACGTTGCCGATGGCATACTCGAGGATCAGATCCCAGCCGATGATCCACGCGACCAGCTCGCCGAGCGTCGCGTAGGAGTAGGTGTAGGCGGAGCCCGCGACGGGCACCATGCTCGCCAGCTCCGCGTAGCAGAGCGCCGTGAAGCTGCACACGACGGCGGTGAGCAGGAACGACACCATCAGCGCCGGGCCGGCGCCCGGCCGATGCATGTCGCCGGCGGCGGCGGTGCCAATCGTCGCGAAGATGCCCGCGCCGATGATCGCGCCGATGCCGAGGGCGATCACGTTCCACGGCCCGAGCACGCGCCGGAGCGCTTGACCGTCCCGCTCGGTCGAGGCGAGCAGCGCGTCGAGCGAGCGGGTGCGGAACAGGCGTGCGAACAGCGCTTTCACGAGCTCGCGAATCTCGGCCAGGCGCGGCGCGCACGCAAGCGCGGCGATCGCGAGAGAACATGTTTCGTTGGCCGGTGGAACGGACATTGGGTTAGGGTCGACAGTGGTGTCTGGCATGCTTCGCGCGTGGTTTTCCGCCCTGCTCGCCGCGACGCTCGGCGCCGTTGCCGGGTGCGGGCCGGCCGCGCACGACGGTGCCGGCGCCGGGCCGGGCGACGCGGGCGTGGCGCCGCGGTCGATCGCTTCAGCCGGGCACCCGGCGCTCCGCGGCTTGACCGGCGCGCGCGCGCGAGCCGCGCGGATTCGCGCCGTCCAGACCAACCCCGGCCCCGGCTACGCGGTTCGCATGTTCGGCAACGCCGCCCACTTCGCGCAGCTGACCCTCGAGCTTCACGGCGCGCCGGCGGTCAGCTCGGAGCGCGCTCGCGGCAACCGCGTCGAGCTCGAGCGCGGCCCCGGGCTGACGGAGTGGTACGCGAGCGGACCGCTGGGTCTCGAGCAGGGCTTCTCTGTCGCGGCGCCGTCGGAAGGCGGCGGCATCGCGCTCGACATCGCCGTGACCGGCGCGCGCGTCGTGCAGGCCGGCGAGCGCGAGGTCGCGCTGGTCGGCGCGCGCGGCGACGTGCTCGCGCGCTATGGCGAAGCGTACGCCGCGGACGCGCGCGGACGCGCGCTGCCGGTGCGGCTCGAGGCACGACTGGGCGGCGTCACCCTCGACGTGGACGCGCGCGGCGCGACATATCCCGTGGCGATCGATCCGCTGCTGTGGACGGAAAAGCAGAAGCTCGTGCCCTGGGACGGCACGGCGAGCGAATTCGGCGGCGCCGTCGCGATCGACGGAACCACGGCGCTCGTCGGCGCGGGCCTCGCGCAAATCGGAAGTGTCCTCAACCAGGGCTCGGCGTACGTCTACGTGCGCAGCGGCGACACCTGGGGAAACCAGCAGAAGCTGCTCGCCCCCGACGGCGCGTACAACGCCCGCTTCGGCATCGCCGTGGCGCTCTCCGGCGACACGGCGATCATCGGCGCAGACCACGACGTGAACGGTTCGGCGCAGGGTTCGGCGTACATCTTCGTCCGCAACGGCACGACGTGGACCCAGCAGCAGAAGCTCTACGACGCCGCCGGCAGCAGCTTCGACCGCTTCGCCAGGGCAGTGGCCATCCAGGGCGACACGGCGCTGGTCGGCGCGCCGGACGCCGGCTTCTCCGGCGCGGCCTACGTCTACACGCGAACGGGCACCACCTGGACGCTGCAGCAGAAGCTGACGAACCCGACCGCCTACGCCCTCGGCTTCTCGGTCGCCCTCTCGGGAGACACGGCGGTCCTCGGCGCGACGAGCGCGGACAGCACCGTCGGCGCGGTCTACGTCTTCGTGCGCAGCGGCACCACCTGGACCGAGCAGCAGAAGCTGGTCGCGTCCGACGGCGTTTCGGGCGACTACTTCGGCGGCGCCGTCGCGGTCGACGGCGACACGGCGATCGGCGCGACCGACCTGTCGAGCTCGTACCAGGGTGCGGCCTACGTGTTCGTGCGCAACGGCACCAGCTGGACCGAGCAACAGAAGCTGGTCGGCTCGAACGGCGCGGCGGGCGACGATTTCGGCCGCAACGTAGCGCTGGTCGGCGACCGCGCGCTGATCGGCGCCGACAGCCACGCGGTCGGCGCATACCCCGATCAAGGCGCCGCCTACGCGTTCGTCAGGAGCGGCACGACCTGGACCGAGCAGCAGACCTTGGCCACCGCGCAGAGCGCGAGCTACCAGTTCGGATGGGCGGTGGGACTCTCGGGCACGACCGCGCTGATCGGAGCGCCCGGCTTCGGGACGGCGCACGTCTTCGAGCTCGTCGGCGCGCCGTGCTCGACGGGCAACGAGTGCTCGTTCTGTGTCGACGGCACGTGCTGCAGCGATCTGTGCAGCACGCCGTGCCGGAGCTGCGTCACGGGAACGTGCTCCACGCCCGTCACGGATCAAGACGACGACAATTGCACCGGCGCGCACACCTGCGACAGCGCCGGAGCCTGCCGTCTGAAGGTCGGCCAGGCGTGCAGTGCCGCTGCCGATTGCGCCAGCGACTTCTGCGCGGACGGCGTGTGCTGCAACACCGCGTGCGACGGCGCGTGCGACGTGTGCTCGCAGGCAGCGGGCGCGAACCAGGACGGACAGTGCACGCTCTCGCCCGCCGGCAGCCCGGGCGCGCCCGACTGCAGTCCGTACCTGTGCAACGGCACGAGCGCGGTCTGCGCCGGCGGCTGCTCCAGCGACGCCGGGTGCGCGGCCGGCGCCTATTGCGCCGCGGACGGCACCTGCAAGGCGACGCTGGCGCAAGGGGCGGCGTGCGACACCGCCGCGGGTCAAGACTGTCTCGTCGCGGGTTGCCGCGCGTGCGCGACGCCTGGCGGCTGCGTCGACGGCTATTGCTGCGACACCGCGTGCGACGGCGCGTGCGACACATGCGACGCGACGCCCGGAACCTGTACGATCCAGCCGGCGAGCGCGCCCGGCGCGCCCGCTTGCGAGCCGTACCTGTGCTCGGGCTCGACGTCCGGTTGCGCCACGTCGTGCGCCGGCAACGCGGACTGTGGCGCGAAGGCTTTCTGCAGCGCCGGCGCGTGCGTCGGCACGAAGACGCGCGGCGAGTCCTGCACGAACGACGCCGCGTGCGCGAGCGACCACTGCGCCGACAGCGTGTGCTGCGACACGGCGTGCGGCGGGCAGTGCGAGGCCTGCAACCTCCAGGGCGCCAGCGGCACCTGCACGCCGGTGGTCGGCGCTCCGCGCGGCGCGCGCGCCGCGTGTCCGAAGGGCGGCCCGGATACCCCGTGTGCCAGCGCGGCCTGCGACGGCACGGAGCGCACGAGCTGCGCCGACTTTGCAGACAGCACCGTGACGTGCGCGGTCGCGAGCTGCGAGAACGGCGTGGCGAAGCTCGCCGCGCACTGCGACGGTGCCGGCCAGTGCGCGCAGCCCCAGAGCGTGGATTGTGGCGCGTACGCGTGCGACGCGACTACGTGCAAGACCACATGCAACGGCGACGGCGACTGCGCGGGTGATCGCCACTGCGACCAGACGTCGCATCAGTGCGTGGCTTCGTCCAAGTGCACGGATGCGACGACGTCGCTGGATCCCGCCGGCAACTCCACGAGCTGCTCGCCCTACGTGTGCGCGGACGGGATCTGCAAGACCGCGTGCACGAGCAGCGGCGACTGCATCGCCGGCTACCTGTGTGATCCGGCGCTGTCGACGTGCACACCGCAAGCCAGTGCGCCCAGCGCCGACACTGGCGGCTGCAGCTGCCGGATGACCGGGATGCCGGTCCGGCGCGGTATCCCGGGGGGCGCCGCGTGGCTCGTCGGGCTGGCCGCGCTGCTCAGCGGCCGTCGCCGTCGTCGGAAATAGAACATGTTTCACACCAGGATGGAGCGGACTCTGGGCGTGGCGCTGGTGGCGCTCGCGGCAAGCTGCGGCGCCCGCGACAACGCGGCGACACCGGCCAGCACCGGGCCCGACGTCGCGTTCGCCCTCCACGGCGACGCCGTCCGCTTCCGCCAGGTGACGCTGTCGCTCTCGCGCTGGGACGGACGCGTCGCGCCCGTGCTGGCGGCGCGCTCGAGCGCCGACCAGCGCGCTGTGCTCGAGCGCTCGGGCGGCGTGACGGAGTGGTACCAGGAGCGACCGCGCGGGCTCGAGCAGGGCTTCGAGGCGCAGACGCCGCCGTCCGGCGACCGGCTCGCGTTCGAGCTCGCGCTGTCGGGCGCGCGCGCCGAGCCGGCCGGCGACGGCAAGCTGGCGCTCACCGACGCCACGGGCAAGGTCGTCGCGTACTACGGCGAGGCCGCCGCGCACGACGCGCGCGGCGCTTCGCTGCCGGTGCACCTGGAGGCGCGCGGCGACAGCATCGCCGTGCACGTGGACGTGCGCGGTGCGGCGTGGCCGGTCTCGATCGATCCGTTGATCTGGATCGCGCAGCAGAAGCTCGTCGCCTCCGACGGCGCGGCCGGCGACGCCTTGGGCTACTCGCTCGCGCTCTCGGGCACCACGGCGATCGCCGGCGCCCAGAACCTGGACGGCCAGCAGGGCGCCACCTACGTGTTCGTGCGCAGCGGCAGCTCCTGGGCCCAGCAGCAGAAGCTGGTCGCCTCCGACGCCACCGCCGGCGCGCTGTTCGGGCACTCGACCGCGATCGACGGCGACACGGCGGTCGTGGCCGCCGTCGGAGCGTATGCGGGCTACGTCTTCACGCGCAGCGGCAGCACCTGGACCCAGCAGCAGAAGCTCTCCGGCGCGAGCGACGCGGTCGCCATCGACGGCGACAGCATCGTCGGCGGCGCCGTCGGCGGGCCGGCGCACGTGTTCGTGCGCAGCGGCACGACCTGGAGCGAGCAGCAGACGCTGGTCGCCTCCGACGGCACGTCGAACGACGGCTTCGGCTTCAAGGTCGCGATCTCCGGCGACACCGCCATCGTCAGCGCGTATCGCGCGGACGTGGGCGCGCACCTCCAACAGGGGGCCGCCTACGTCTTCGTCCGCTCCGGCACGACCTGGACCGAGCAGCAGAAGCTGGTCGCCTCCGACGGCACCGACAGCGACCGCTTCGGTCACGCCGTCGCGCTGTCCGGCGACACCGCGCTCGTCGGCATCGACGCGTTCCCCGGCGGTGGCGCCTACGTCTTCGCCCGCTCCGGCACGACCTGGACCGAGCAGCAGAAGCTCGCGAGCGGCGGCCCGTCGACGGAGAGCCTGGGCTTCAGCGTCGCGCTCGACGGCGACATCGCGCTGGTCGGCGCCCTCTTCGGCAACGCCGGCCCAGGCGCGGCGTACGCGTTCGCGCGCTCCGGAACCACGTGGACCCAGCAAGCGACGCTCGCCGCCGCCGACGGCTCGAGCAACGACCAGCTCGGCTTCGCGACGGCGCTCTCGGGCAAGACGGCGCTGGCGAGCGCGGTCAACGCCGACATCGGCAGCAACGGGGACCAGGGCGCGGGCTACGTGTTCATGCTCCAGGGCGCGAGCTGCCAGAGCGGCGCCGACTGCGGCTACTGCATCGACGGCACGTGCTGCGCCGACGCCTGCACCACGCCGTGCCGCAGCTGCGCGACCGGCACCTGCTCCACGCCCGTCACCAACCAGGACGACGACAACTGCAGCGGTGCGAGCACGTGCAGCGTGAGCGGCGCGTGCCTGCCGAAGAACGGCCAGGCGTGCACGGCGCCCGGCGACTGCGCGAGCGGCTTCTGCGTCGACGGCGTGTGCTGCAACACCGCGTGCGGCGGCGCGTGCGACGTCTGCTCGCAAGCCCTGGGCGCGAGCGCGGACGGCACCTGCTCGCCGGCACCCGCCGGCAGCAGCGGCAGCCCCGCGTGCGCGCCGCTCGTCTGCGACGGCACCAGTGCCGCTTGCCCGACGAGCTGCGCCAGCGACGCGGCCTGCGCCGCGGGTAGCTACTGCGCCGCCGACGCGACGTGCAAGACGCGGATCGCCCAGAGCGGCGCCTGCGACGACCGCGCCGGCAAGGACTGCCTGGTCAGCGGCTGCCGCGAGTGCGCGACGCCGGGCGGCTGCGTCGACGGCTACTGCTGCGAGGCGGCGTGCGACGGCGCCTGCGACGTGTGCGACGCGACGCCCGGGACTTGCACCAACGCGGCCGCGCGCGCGCCGGGCTTTCCGTCGTGCAGCCCGTATCTGTGCTCCGGCGCGGCGGCGGCCTGCGCGACCACGTGCGCGGCCGACACCGACTGCGCGACGGGCGCCTGGTGCGACAGCGGCGCGTGCGTCGGCCAGAAGACGAGCGGCAGCGCCTGCTCCGGCTCGAACCAGTGCGCCAGCGGCTACTGCGTGGACGGCGTGTGCTGCGAGAGCGCGTGCGACGGGCAATGCGAAGCCTGCGACGTCTTCGGTGCGACCGGCACCTGCACGCCGATCGTCGGCGCGCCGCACGGCACACGCGGCGCGTGCGCCGCAGCCTCGCCGGGTGAGCCGTGCTCCGCGCGTCGCTGCGACGGCACGGATCGCACGAGCTGCGCCGGCCTCGCTGACAGCTCCACGATCTGCGCGCCGGCGAGCTGCGCCGGCGGCGTCGGCACGCTTCAGGCGGCCTGCGACGGAAACGGCGCTTGCCTGACGGCCCAGAGCGTCGCTTGCGGCGCCTACGCTTGCGGTGCCACGGCGTGCAAGACCGCGTGCACCGGCGATGAAGATTGCTCGAGCACGACGCGTTGCGACACACTCTCGCACGAGTGCACTTCCGGCGCGACGTGCAAGGGCGCGGCGACCGCCGTCGACCCCGCGGGCAACGAGCAGGACTGCAGCCCGTACGCATGCGCCAGCGGCAGGTGCAACACCGACTGCTCAAGCAGCGCCGACTGCGTCGCCGACGCCATCTGCGATCCGGATCGCAAGACGTGCACCACGCAAGTCAGCTCCGGCAGCGACAACACCGGCTGCGGCTGCCGGATATCGGGGATGCCGGTCCGGCGCAGAGACGGCGCGCTCGTGTGGCTCGTCGCGCTGGCGCTGGTCGCGCGGCGCCGGCGGCGCGGAAATCGCGCCTGAATAGAACATGTCTCGATCCGGGCGCGCGCCCTCAAGTCGCGCCCGAACCCGCCGTATGGGCGGGCATGACGTTCAATGCACGAGGCGCGCTTCGCCGGCTGAGCGTCGCGCTAACGGTCGCTTCGGCGAGCCTGTGCGGCGCCGCCGCAGCTGCCCCTACGTCTCCACACAGCATCCACGCGGACGTTCCGACGGACGCGACGGCGCTCGCCGGCCGCGCTCGCGGCTCCACCACCACGCTGCCCGGCGGGATCACGGTGGAGCTCGCACCGGGAACACAGGCGCGCGTGTTCTCCCGGGCGCAGCAGCTGCAACTCGACGCGGGCGGTCGCACGTCGACCTGGACGGTGGCGTTGAAGAGCGGTCACGTCCGTGTGCGAGTGCCCGCGGCAAGCCGACGCCGCGCCGTGCTCGTTGCCACGCCGCAACGACTCTCGGTGGTCGCGCTGGCCGGGCAGGTCGAAGCGGTGGCGGACGGCGAGCAGGCCACGGTGGCCAACATCGACGGCCGGGCGCTGTGCAGCACCGGTTCGACGTGGAAGCCGCTGCACGCGGGAAACGAGCAGGATCGTTCGCGCACTGGACCTCTCGCCCCGGAGCACCCGCTGCTCGCCGCCCCGGCGCTGACACTGGCGCGCTCGCTTTGGCTGTCGACGCGCGCGCAGACGGATCTCGACGGGCTCGCGTGGGCTCCCGTCCAAGGTGCAACGGGCTATCACGTGAGCCTGCATCGCGCCGGCCTTGCGATCCAGCGGCTGACCGCGCCGCCGTCGCGCTCGCGCGAGACGTTCCGTGGCGTCGAGCCGGGCCGCTACACGCTGTCCGTAAGCGCCGTCGACGCCGCCGGCATCTCGGGGCGCGCCGCCCAGGCGTCGCTGCGCGTGGTGGGCGTGGCCTTGCCGGAAGGGGCGTACGCGGACGACGCCGGCGTCGTCCGGCTCGGCCCGGAGCAGCAGGTCCGCTTCACCCACGCCGACGACCTGCAGATGATCTCCTCCGGCACTCACCGTTTCCTCGACGCGCCAGAGCCGATCGGACTGAGCCACGGCAAGCGCACGCTGGTCATGCTGCGCGTCCCGCGTACGTCGGACACGGTCGTCGCGAAGCTCGAACCCCGGCGCGTGTCGGCCGAGATCCGACTCGGGCCGCAGTGGGCGGTGTGGCCGCACGACGCGATCCAGATCAGCATCCGGCTGCGCCATTCGCCGAGCGGCGTACCGCTGCAGATGATCCCGCGCGTCACGCTGGGGACCGAGCCGATCGACGTGGATTTTCGGCGGGACGGCGACACGCTGCGCGCCACCGTGGCACCGCGGACCGGCGCAGGCCCCTGGGTCCTGCGCGTGGACGTCGATGACCAGTTCGGCGTCCCGCTCGGCCACGACTTCATCGAGATCATCGCGCGGCCGCGTCGCCCGGTCGCCCGCGCCCGCTGACCCCTTCGCGGCCCCCGGGGGCGTGAACGCGCCTATGATGGGTCGCATGCGAACGCGCTTCACCGCGATGCTGGTCGCCGCCGTGCTCGGCGTCGGCGGCTGCAACAGCGACTCTACCGCCGGCGGCGCGGACGCCGGCGTCGCGGGCGCGGCGGGCGCCAGCAGCAGCAGCGGCAGCGCCGGAACAGGCGGCAGCGCCGGAACAGGCGGCAGCAGCGGCAGCGCGGGCACGGGCGGCAGCAGCGGGGGCGCCGGGAACGGCGGGGCGGGCGGCGACGCAGCGAGCGCCGGCAGCTCCTCGTCCGACGCAGGCGCGGACGCGTCCGCCGACGCGAGCAGCGGTTGGCAGCTCGCGTGGTCGGACGAGTTCAACGGCACGGGGCTCGCGGACTCGTCGCAGTGGGGCTACGAGGTCGGCTTCATCCGCAACAACGAAGCGCAATACTACACGGACGCGCGCGTCGAGAACGCGCACCAAGAGAACGGCGACCTGGTGATCGAAGCGCGCAAGGAGAGCTACCAGGGCGCCAGCTACACCTCGGCGAGCCTGAACACCAAGGGCAAGCAGGACTTCCTCTACGGACGCATGGACGTGCGCGCCAGGATCCCCACCGGCAAGGGCAGCTGGCCCGCGATCTGGCTGCTCGGCACCAACATCGATCAGGTCGGCTGGCCCGCGTGCGGCGAGATCGACATGATGGAGAACGTCGGCTTCACGCCGGAGACGATCTACTGCACGGTCCACGTCCAAGGCAGCGCGGGCCACCAGCAGCAAGGCGACAACACCCAGGTCGTGCCCAGTCCGTACTCGGCCTACCACGTGTACTCGATGCAGTGGACGCCGGCGTCGATCGATCTCTACGTCGACACAGAGCTGGTGCTCTCGTACGCCAACGACGGCAGCAAGCCGTGGCCCTTCGACAAGCCGCAGTACCTGCTCTTGAACCTGGCCATCGGCGGCAGCTGGGGCGGCCAGCAAGGCATCGACGACAGCGTGTTCCCGCTCGCCTACGACATCGACTACGTGCGCTACTACACGAAGACGCCGTAGCGCGGTTCCGCGCCTGTGAAATCCCCTGATTCGGGTTTTCACAGGAAGGTGAAGAACGGAAGGTCGGATTCCATCCCCGAAGCTTCCGCGCGCCCGCCCTTCCTGTGCATCCCATGGATCGGCAACCCTGTCGGTGCGGCGCGGAAATGAACGGGCCGGCGAGCTTGTCGGCTGTCATGCGCAGCATTTTCGTGAATTCGCGCGGCGCGAGGCGTGGATGCGCGGACATCGCGGGAAATCGCGATCGGGCACGCCAAGTGCTTCCGCCTGCACGCCCGCGGGAGGTGCGTCATGCGTGTACTGTTGGTCGGCTCGGAGCTCGAAGAGAACCTGGCGATTCGGTATCTGGCGTCGGCGCTGGAAGCCGAAGGCCACGAAGCGCGCCTGGCGGCGTTCTCCGGCGCCGAAGATGGTCCGGAGGTCGCCCGCGCCGTCACGCGCCTGCGTCCCGACCTGGTCGGGCTTTCGATGACGTTCCAGAGGCGGGCGGAAGAGTTCGGACAGCTCGCGACGGATCTCCGCGCGGCGGGGTACCGCGGTCACATCACCGCCGGCGGGCATTTTCCCACCTTCGCGTATCGCGAGGTGCTCGAGCGCTATCCCGCGTTGGACAGCGTGGTCCGACACGAAGGCGAGATCACGCTGCCGGCGCTGTGCGCCGAGCTGGAGGCCGGACGTCCGCAGGGCGGCGTGGCCGGCGTGGTGCACCGGCGCGCGGACGGAACGCTGGACGTCGCGCCGACCCGGCCGTTGATCGAGGATCTCGACGCGGTCCGGTTCCCGAAGCGCGTCGGGGAGCCGCAGCTGCACATGGGGATCCCGGCGGCGTTCCTGGTCGGCAGTCGCGGCTGCTACGGCAACTGCACGTTCTGCTGCATCAATGCGTACATCAAGGACGCTGGCGGGTCGCGCTATCGCGAGCGCAGCGCCGACAACATCGCCGACGAGATCGCGGAGCTACGGCGCGAGCGCGGCGCGCGCATGCTCGTCTTCCACGATGACGACTTCTTCACCCGCGACCACGCGCGCGATCTCCGTCGCGTGAGCTCGCTCCGCGACGCCCTCCGCCGACGCGGCGTCGACGACGTGGCGCTCGTGCTCAAGGCGCGCCCCGACGACCTGGACGACGCCGTGTTCCAGGTGTTGCGCGAGATTGGGCTCTTGCGCGTGTACATCGGCATCGAAGCGGGCAGCTCCCAGGGGCTCAAGACGCTCGGCCGCGGCGTGGACATTCAAGCGAACCAGCGCGCCCTCGACTTCCTGCGCCGGCGCGACATCTACGCCTGCTTCAACATGCTGATCTTCGACCCGGAGACGAGCATCCGCTCGCTGCGCGACAGCCTGGCGTTCCTGCGCGGAAATGCGGACATCCCGATGAACTTCTGCCGCACGGAGATCTACCCGGGCACGCCGCTGCACACCAAGCTGGAGCGCGAGGGCCGGCTGTTCGGTGACGTCTTCGGCTGGGACTACGAGATCCGCGACCCCGCGGCCGAGCGCGCGTTCCGCGTGTTCGCCAGGGCGTTCCTCGACCGCAACTTCCGCTGCGACGGGCTGATGAACTCGAACCTGTCGCTCGGCTACTACCTGCACCTGCTGCGGCAGTTCTATCCGCGCGCGCTCACCGCCGAGCTGCGCAATCGCGCGACGGCGACGACCGAGCGCGTGAACCAGGACTGCGTGGCACGCATGCAGGACATCGTCGAGTTCGCGTGCTCGCCCCGAGCGGAGGATCCGCGCGCCTTCGACGACTACGTCGCGCTCGTGACCGAGGAGACGGCGCGCGCCGACCGCGTGCTCGAGGCGCAGGTCGCGGAGGCCAGCCACGCGATCCTGCAAGCCGCACGCGGCTCGGTCCGGCGCCGGCCCGTGGTGCGCTGGGGCGCCGCGGCGGCCGCTGCCATCGCGCTCTCGCCGCTCGGCTGCGACCCGTTGCCCCCTCCCCCACCGCCGGATCCGCTTCCGCCGCCGAGCCTGCACGAGGACTCCGGCGGCGGGCGACAGTTCGCCAAGCCGCCGCCCGAGGAGCACCCGGACGCCGGCGTGATCGCCTTGCCCCCGCCGGATCCGCCGCCGCCGCCCACGACGCGGCAGAAGCCGCCGCCGCCGCCGCCGCCGGATCCGCTCCCGCCGCCCACGACGAAGCTGAAGAAGTAGACTCCGTGTCGCCAACAACGAGTTGACAATATCGACAACTCTGGTGTCGAATTGCCAGACGGAAATCGCCGATTCATGCGATTATCGCATCGGCATCCGTCTTGCTTCACGAGGCACATGCGCACAGGCCGGGTAGCTGGATTGGCGATGCTCGGGCTCGTCGCGGCCTGCGGCGGCCACACCACGGTCGACGGCAGCAGCAGCTGCACGACGTTCGACGCGGTGACCTCGGTGAGCAACGTCGACAAGCTCGACGTGCTGTTCGTCATCGACAACTCGACCTCGATGGCGGACGTTCAAGTGCTGCTCGGCAAAGCCGTGCCAGCGCTGGTCGAGCGACTGATCGACCCCCCGTGCGTCGCTCAGGACGGAACGCCCGGCAGCACTCCCGCTTCCCCGATGCGTCCTGCGACGCCGGCTTCGCGCGGCAGTTCCAACCGGTCGGCGACATCCATGTCGGCGTGGTGAGCACGAGCCTGGGCGGTCACGGCGCGGAGCTGTGCAGCCCGGCGAGCCCGAGCTGGAATCCGGAGCAGGACGACGCGGGCCACCTGCTCGGCAAGGCCCGCCCGGGCGTAGCCAGCTACGACAGCGCGGGGTTCCTCGCGTGGGATCCCGCGGGCAACACCGGCACCGCCGACAGTGCCGGGCTGGTCCAGGACTTCTCGAACATGGTCGTCCAGACCGGCGAGGTCGGCTGCCCGCTGTCCGCACCGCTGGAGGCCTGGTACCGCTTCCTCGTCGATCCCGATCCGCCGGCGAGTGTCACCAAGGACCCGGGCTCGCAATCCACCACGCTGAACGGCCTGGACAACGAGCTGCTCAGCGAGCGCGCGGCGTTCCTGCGCCCGGACTCGGAGGTCGCGATCGTGATGATCTCCGACAAGGACGACTGCTCGGTGGCGGACACGGGGCTCGGCTGGCTCGTCGGCTACGACGCCACCCAGATTCCCAGCGCGACCGCCGTCTGCGCCACGGATCCAAACGACAAGTGCTGCCACTCGTGCGGCGTTGCCGATCCCGCAGGTTGCGCGCACGACCCGATCTGCGACACCCAGCCGAACCTGCCCGCGGCGAAGGATCCTCCAGGCCTGCGCTGCTGGGACCAGAAGCGTCGCTTCGGCCTGGCCGCGGATCCGGACCACCCGGAAGCTGGGCTGCTATACCCGACCCAGCGCTACTCGAACGCGCTCGAGCAGACCACCCTCTGTCCGGACCACCTGGATCTCGCCTGCGCCAGCGGCGAGCAAGGCGTCCCGAATCCGCTCTACAGCGACCTGGGCGGCACCGGCGCGGTGCCGCGCGGGCCGGATCTGGTGTTTTTGGCCGGCGTGGTCGGCGTGCCATGGCAGGACATCGCCAACAACGAAACAACGGACGAGCCGGATCGGTTGGCCTATCTCGGGGCCGCGGATCTCGAGGCCGCAGGCCGCTGGCACACCATCGTCGGAGAGCCCGCGAAGTTCGAGCCGCCGCGAGATCCGCTGATGGTCGAGACGCCGGAGGTCCGCACCGGGAAGAACCCGTACACCAACGCCGCGCTCGCGCCGCCCGACGCCGCTCCGACCGCGAACCCGATCAACGGCCACGAGCGCTCGATCCCGAAACAGGACGACCTCCAGTACGCGTGCATCTTCCCCCTCGACAGCCCGAAGGACTGCTCCAACGCGAGCGCTGCCTGCGACTGCGGACCGGGCCACGACAGCGACAACCCGGTGTGCCAGGACCCGAACACCGGCGCCTCGTCCGTCGCGACGCAGTTCTACGGCAAGGCGTACCCGGGGCTGCGCGAGCTCGAGGTGCTGCGCGAGGTCGGCGACAACGCCATGCCCGCGAGCCTGTGCCCGAAGATCGTCGATCCGGCGAGCCCCGATTACGGCTTCAACCCCGCGATGGCCGCCGTGACCGAGCGGCTGAAGAGCTCGTTCATCGGCAGGTGTCTGCCGCAACCCCTCGACGTCGATCCGGTGACCGGCCAGGTGGATTGCTCGATCGTGGAGGCGATCCCCGGCCCCCAGGTGGGCAGCTTCGACTGCAACCAGCCGGGCCGCACGCCGCTCAACGACGCGAAGGTCAAGCGCGACGCGCTGGCGCAGTTGAAGAGCCAGGGACTGTGTGGCGTCACGGGCCGCCCCGGGTGCGACTCGTACCTGCTGTGCAGCGTCCAACAACTCGACGCTTCGCAGGATGCCGCGGCCATGTCCGCGTGCGAAAACCAGGCATCGCCGGACGCGAGCGTGAGCGGCTTCTGCTACACCGGCGACAACGCATCGGGTCAGGCGATCGGCAACCCGGACCTGGTCGGCAAATGCCCGCCGGCCGAGCACCAGTTGTTGCGACTCGTGGGCCGCGATGCACACGCGCCACTTCCGCAGAACGGCGCGACGTACGTCCTGGCCTGCCACAAGCCTGGCTGCTGATGCCGGTCCGGCGCGGTATCGGCGGGACGCCCGCTGCGGGCGGCGCCACCGAAATGACGCCGCCCGCCGGACTTCACAGCACGCGCGTGATCACGCCGGCGCCGACGGTCTTGTGACCGTCGCGCATGGCGAAGCGCATGCCGACCTCGAACGCGACCGGACGGCCCAGCTCGATCTCCACCTCCGCGCGATCACCGGGCGCGAGCACGGCGTCGGCAAGCTGGAGACGACCCGGGACGTCGGTGGCCCCGAAGTACAGCTGCGGCATGTAGCCGGAGCGGCACGGCGTGCGGCGACCGCCCTCCTCGCTCTTGAGCAGGACGATCTCGGCACGGGCGCGCTCGTGTGCGGCGACGGAGCCCGGCTGCACCAGGACGTCACCGCGCACGACCTCGCCGCGAGCCACGCCGCGGAGCAAGAGCCCCACGTTGTGGCCGGCGACGGCCTCGGGCACGGCGCGGTGGAACTCCTCCATGGAGGTCACCACGACGCGCTCGCCAGCTTGCCGCTTGCCGCCGATGATCTCGACCTCCGCTTGAGGGACGAGAACACCACGCGCCACACGACCCGTGACCACCGTGCCGCGACCGGGGATGGTGCAGACACCCTCCACCGGCATCAGGAACGGAGCCTCGAGATCGCGCACCGGATCGGGGATCGCCGCGTCCATGGCCTCGAGCAGCTCGAGGATGCACGCGACGTCGGCGCCCTCGCGGGTGCCGCTCCGGGCCGCTTCGAGCGCGCGGAGCGCGGAGCCGCGCACCACGCGCACGTCGGCGTAGCCCGCGGTCGCGAGCAGCTCGCGCACCTCGAGCTCGACCAGATCGAGCAGCTCGGGATCGGCGATGTCCACCTTGTTGATGAACACCACCAGGTGCCCGACGCCGATCTGGCGCGCCAACAGCACGTGCTCACGCGTCTGCGCCTGCGCGCCCTCGGAGCCGTCCACGAGCAGGACGGCGCCGTCCATCTGCGACGCGCCGGTGATCATGTTCTTCACGTAGTCGGCGTGTCCCGGACAGTCGATGTGGGCGTAGTGACGCTTTCGCGACGCGTATTCCACGTGGGACGTGTTGATGGTGATGCCGCGCTCGCGCTCCTCGGGTGCCGCGTCGATCTCGGCGTAGTCACGCGCCGTACCGCCGAAGCAGTTCGCGCTGGTGCGCGAAAGTGCTGCGGTCAGCGTGGTCTTGCCGTGATCCACGTGCCCGATGGTGCCGACGTTGACGTGCGTTTTCGTGAACATGATGGGTCTCGCTCTCTCTGCTCCTCGGGCGAACCATTCGCCCGACGCTTTGCGAGGCCCCGGATCAGGAAACCGGCACGAAAAACCCCTCCGGGCATTCGCGCCGGAGGGGCCTCGGAAGGCTCTATTCAAGGCGCCTATGCGGCGCCGCGCTCCGGCAGGTGCGCACACGAGTCCAGTCGCGAGCTCGACGAGAGCCCGACCAGAGTCGACAGCGATGCCGGGAGACGGAAGAACATTGGACCGCGCAAGATACGGACGCGCGCGCCGATGTCAAGGGAGCGAGCGCTAGCGCGCGGCCATCGCGCCGAGCCGGCATCCATTCCCTCCCGGCAGCTTGCAGGCATGCGGCCCGGGATTTCCCGTCGGAACGCGTGTCGGTCGCGCGCCGTACCCGGCGCGTCGGAATAGTTGCTTGGTGCGCGGCGCGTTCACTTGCACAATGCCCGCCATGAAACGCGCCGCGCTGATCGCCGTCTTCGTCCCGTTCCTGCTTCTCGCTTGCGACAAGTCCGAGCCTTCGACGGCGCAGGCCGCCAGCGCGACGGCGGCGGCGCCGACCGCCGCCCCGACGCCGACGCACGCGGCCGCCTCCGCGGCGCCGGCGGCCAGCGCCGCGGAAGCCCCGCCGACGAAGGAGGTCGTCGTCACCGTGCGCAAGCCCGAGGACGAGAAGGAGAAAACGGTCAAGGCGCAGCTCGGCGGCAGCGTCACGGTGTACCTGCCGCAGTACGAGGGCTCCAGCTGGACCGTGTCACCAACGATCAAGGCGCTCGGCAAGGCGACGGAGCAGACGATTCCGGGCTTTGCCGGACCGACCGTCCCGGCGCACGAGTTCAAGTGGACGACCGACAGCAAGGCACTCAAGGTCGGGCAGAAGCACACGCTCCACTTCGCGAACAAGAAGGGCGCCAACCCGGGCCCCGAGTTCACGTTGACGATCGAGTTCGTCGACTGACTTCGCCGACGCCTGAGCGCGTGACGTTTGTCCTTCCAATCCGGGCGTCTTCCGCGAAGACTCCGCGTCCATGAACGACTTCCAGGATGCTACCGCCCTCGCCGGGCTCGTGCGCAGCAAGCACGCGACGCCCCTCGAGCTGGTCGACGACGCCATCAAGCGCATCGAGAAGCTGAATCCGGCGCTGAACGCCGTGATCCACCCGATGTTCGATGCGGCGCGCGAGAGCGCGCAGGGCAAGCTGCCGGATGGGCCGTTCCAGGGCGTGCCGTACCTGTTGAAGGACATCCTCGCGGCGTGCAAGGGCGTGCCGCTGACGTCCGGCTCGCGCATGCTGAAGGACTTTGTCCCCGACCACGACAGCGAGCTGGTCGCGCGCTTGCGACGCGCCGGGTTCATCTTCGTCGGCAAGACCAACACGCCGGAGTTCGGTTTCCTGCCGACCACCGAGCCGCTGCTGTTCGGCGCGACGCACAATCCGTGGGATCTGGGCCACAGCGTCGGCGGATCGAGCGGCGGTTCGTCGGCGGCGGTCGCGGCGCGCCTGGTGCCGGCGGCGCACGCCAACGACGGTGGCGGCTCGATCCGCATCCCGGCGTCGTGCTGCGGACTCTTCGGCCTGAAGCCCACGCGCGGGCGCATCACGCTGGGGCCCGACATCGGCGACATCATGAACGGTCTGGTCGTCGAACACGCTGTCACGCTCTCGGTGCGCGACAGCGCGGCGATCCTGGACGCGACCTCGGGCCCCATGCCCGGCGACCCGTACTTCGCGCCGCCACCGGCGCGTCCCTACGCCGAGGAGGTCAAGGCGCCGCCGGGCCGGTTGCGGATCGCGTTCTCCGTGAACGCGCCCACCGGCGTCGACGTGCACCCGGACTGCGTCGCCGCGGTGCGCGACGCGGCGGCGCTGTGCGAGTCGCTCGGGCACCACGTGGAGGAGCGGGATCCGCCGATCGCCGGCGACATGTTGACCCAGGCGTTCATGGTGCCGTGGACGGCCGGCGCCGCGGTGACGCTCGACAGCATGGCGATGTTCAGCGGCGTCACAGCAACGAAAGAAAACGTCGAGCCGCTCAGCTTCGCGCTCGCGGAAGCCGGGCGGCAGCACACGGCGCCGATGTACCTGATGAGCATCGGACTGCTTCAGCGCATCGCCCGCGAGGTCGCGCGCTTCATGCAGAAGTACGACGTGTGGCTGACGCCCACCCTCGCCGAACCGCCGCCGCCTCTCGGCAGCTTCGACGCGCCGCCGGACAACCCGCTCGGGCCGCTCATGCGCGCCGCCGCGTACGCGCCCTTCACGCCGATCCAGAACGTGACCGGTCAGCCGGCGATGAGCGTACCGCTGTTCTGGAACGACGCGGGGCTGCCCGTCGGAGCGCACTTTGTCGGCCGCTACGGCGACGAAGCGACGCTGTTTCGCCTGGCGGCGCAGCTCGAGCAGGCGCGGCCGTGGATCGAGCGCAAGCCGCCGACGGCGATTCTGACGCGCCTCGTCGCAGGCTCGGCCATCGTCCGTCGCTTCGCGGTCGACGCGCGGCGGGCGATGGCCAAGAATGCTGGACGTACGGGGGCTCATGGTGGATGCGCGCATCAAGTTGGATTCGGTCGTTCTACGACCGCCTGGTCGCGCCGCTGCTCGCCGAGGGCGGCCCGCTCCACGGTCACCTCGTGGATGCCGCACCGGACCCGCATACCGGTGGCGCGAGGCTGACCGTCAAGACGAACGCCGGGCTCACCGAGGTCTTCGTCGGGCCACGCGCGAATGGGCCATCGCTCGCGCGCTCCAGATCGTGGGAGATTTCCATCGCCGGGGTCGACGCGCAGCCGCGGGACGTGGACCTGTTCGAAGCAATCCTGCGCCGGAACGACGACGTCGACCTGGATGCGACGCCCGAAGGCGACCGCGTGGAAGAGTTCGCCCCGCGTCTGGCGCCCGCGCCCGCGGACACGACGCGTTTCCTCGAAGTGTACCGCGCACCGCGTGCCATCGCCGCGTTGATGGCGGCGGCCCGGACCGCGATCAGCACCAACGACGCGATCGCACGACCGGTCGCCTGTCTGCGCGAGCGCTATCCAGAAGGCGCGCGGCGGTCACTTCGCGTTTGCGACGCTGGCGCCGGTCTTGGTGTCCTGGTGCACGCGCTCGGGCGAGCGGGGTTCGAGTCCGTGTTCGGGATCGAACGGATGCCACCCTACGTGATCGCGGCGCACGCGGCGGGGATACCCGTGCGCTACGGCGATGCGACACAACTGCATCGCATCGCGGGACCGCTCGACGTCGTCACATGTGTTCGTGTCTTCGACGCCCCGGAGCTCGCGAGCAAATCCTCTCGGGGGGCGTTCCTCGACGCGATCTCGCGAGCGCTGGTCCGCGGCGGGGAGCTGGTGATCTCCGGCGCCGGCGATCTTCGCGTGCGGGATCTGCAAGCCCGCGGGCTGGAGCGCTGTCGATGGCCGAACCCACCGCTGCCCGGGCGCCCGGTGCACCTGTTCGTCAAGCGGTGAGACGACACGCCGGTGCGACGCGCGTGTCGCCGTCGCGAATGCGTGCGCTCGATCGCCGATCAACGCAGCGACACGGTCGCCGTGCCGGTACCGCTGATCGCGCCGTCCAGCGACGTGACCACGACGCGTGCGATCAGGGGCTGCCCGGTCGGCAGCGCCGGATCGTCGAGGATCATCACCGGAACGTCGATGTCCGGCCGGTCGACGATCGGCGTGCCGTCCGACTTCTCGAGGAAGAAGCGCGACTTCAGCGTCACCTGCTCGTCGCGGTTCCTCACCTTCCACTCCAACACCGTGAGACCCGGGTCGTTCTTGACAACCTCGACCTTGAACTCGGGATCCTCGTAGCGCTTGATCAGCTCCGCGTAGGCCACGCCACTGACGGGCGCACCGTCGAAAGTGCCCGTGACGCGACAGCTGCCCTCCCAGAAGTCGCCGAGCCAGTTCGCCCAGCCCTCGAACAGCCGCGTCACACCGCCGAGCAGCGCGTTCGGCGGCGCGTCGTCCACGATCGGCGTGAGCTGGTCGTGGTAGCGCGGCTGGATGACGAGCGACGTGTTCCACTCAGGCGCATCGAAGGTCCAGCCCGCGGCGTAGATGCAGTGTTGGTCCGGCGAGCGCCAGAAGCGCGTACGCTTCCAGCGGTGCGAGCCGACGAGCTTGTCGAAGGTGTTGTTCTTGCGGATCAGCCCCGCGCCGCCGTACGCCGGCAGGCCCGGCGTGGTCCCGTCGGGATCCCACACCGTCGTCAGCAGGATCTCGTCGCCGCTGTCGAGCTGCACGCTCATCCACTCGTACTGCTCGAGGTTCCTGGTGCGGAACGGCGTCACGTAGAACGGCCCCCACTGGTGATCGAACCAGCCGAGGCCCTTGACCGCGACGCTCTCCGTCCCGCCGCCGGCCTTCGGCAGCAGAAGCGTCCCGGCGACCTCCAGCCGCGTGAGCGAGTAGTAGTAGAACGACCCGTGCTTGCCGAATGGCAGATAGCCAGTTCCGCCGGCCTCGTACGGCCGCTTCTTGTTCACGAGATCGAGATCGACGGTGAACTTCTGCGCGTCGTCCACGGCATGCAGCTTGGAGCAGAACGGCGACACGCTCTTCCACGTGTCCGTGCCACCGCCGTGGGTGAACTCGAAGTCGAGCTGGTCCGCCGAGGGCCGGAGCAGTCCCCACGCCGTGCCCGTCCAGCCGTCCATGTACGTGTCGGTGCTGTCCCACTCGCGCACGACGAGAAAGCGGATGTGCTGCGTGAACCATGCGCCGAACACGACGAAGCGCCGGCCCGCGCCGCCTTGTTCCTCGACGTGGGCGTTGACGTACACCCATTCCATTTCGCCGAGCGCCGGGTTGGCGATCTTGCCCGGCAGGAGCCGATGCCAGCCCTCGTCACGCGGAAAGGAAAGTGCGGAACCCGCGCGATGATACGGAGAGGTTTCCCACGGCTCTGCCATGGCCGCGAAGGGTATCAGAAGCGTTCAGGGATCGGGAGGTTGCCGGTCCGGCGCGGAATCGTCCCGTGCCGACTTCCCCGTGGCTCATGATAGCCTCGGCGCGTGAAGGTCGCCGCCATCGTCGTGCTCGTCATCGGTGTGACCGCGTTCTTGGCGGGGTTCGTCCCGTTCATCGCCGTGCGGAGCGCGTACTACGATCGGTATCGCGGCGCACAGGGCAACCGACCCGGCTTCTTCACCTTCGCGTTCCGGGATAACAAGCCGCGCACGGTGCGCGCCCTGGTCGGCATCGCCGCCGGCTTCGTGAGCCTCGTCGCGTTCGGGCTCCTGATGCCAGCGCCGTAGGCGCGCGCCGCCGGAGCGGGCGGTTTCCATCGGGCCGCGCCGGGTTCCGCGCCGTAGCGACATCCCCCACCCGCCCGCGATTGCGCGCGATTGCAACAGTGAAGCAGGGGAGCAGCGGAGCTGTGGAGCTGTGGAGCTGGCGCGGACGGCCCGGGATTCACGCCAGCTCCGCTCGGTAGTCGAGCCGGTTGAAGGTCGGTGACGCCGGGAAAGCGACGCGTGATCGATCACTTGGGAAGGTCTGTCGCGGTATCGTCGCGAGAGGCACAAATTCGCATCGGATCGCGTCCCGGAGGTGGCGGCGACTGCGTCAGCGACGGCGCGTCAGCGACGGCGGCCGCGTCAGCGACGGCGGCCGTGTCGGTGGCGGTGACCGGGGCGGCATCGGGCGGCTCGGCGACGGCGCGAGCGGCCGGCGCTTCCACACTCTCGACCTCGCCCTCGCAGCCCAGCAGGCCATCGTGCCCTTGGTCCACCGCGTCCAGCGCCATGATCGACGGGCTGCCCGATACCCGAAGGGGTGCAAGCTGGCGCAGCAACTGAAGGACGCCACCAACAGCTTCGTCTTGAATCTCGGGGAGGGTGCCTACTCGGACCCCGGCACGCGCCGCAGCCGCTACCAGAGCTCCGCCGGCAGCGCGGGCGAGGTGCGCATGGGCCTGCATGCGGCCGTGGGCTGGGGCTACCTGCGCCACGGCGAGGCGGAGCCTGCGCTCGGGCACCTGGATCGCCTGCTCGCTTCCCTTTGGAAACTCACCCACTGAGCACGACCGCCCCGGCGTCGCGTGAGCGGCGCCGGGGCGGATTCATCGAATGCCTGACGCTGCTTTCGCGACAGATCGAGTTGCAAAGAAACGACCACCGCCACGACAGCGCAGGCGACACCATCCTGCTCTCTGTCGTGCGACGGCGGCAACAGTGAAGGAGGAAGTGGATGGCGCAAAGTACACGTACCAAACGAAGGATCATCGGCATGCTCGCGAAGCGACTGGGCGAAGCACGACTCGACGAGGTCGCGGATCCGCGCGACACGCGCGGCCGGCGCTGGTCGCTACCGGCGCTCTTGTCGGGCGCGTTGCTCGGGCTCGTCGCCGGGAGCCGGAATTTGAAGGAGGTCGAAGCGTTGACGGACGAGCTCACGCCCGCCGTCGCGCGCAGGCTCGGCATCCCGCGTCGGCTGCCGGACACCACGCTGCGCGACGCGCTCTCGATGCTCTCGCCGGACGACCTGCGTCCGCTGCTGCACGCCACCGTCAGGGCCGCGAGCCGCAGGAAGGCGCTCGAGCCCGACGACCTGCCTTTCGGCGTCGTTGCGCTCGACGGCAAGGACACGATGGTGCCTGCGTGCGACGACTTCTACGCGCAGCGGCACGTCTCCTTCCAGGAAGACGACCACCCGCGGATCGAGCAGAACCCGCGCGCCACCGTCGTCGTCATGGTGCTGCGCCGCATCGCGTACACGCTGCTCGCACTGTGGCGCTATGTGACGTTGCGCAGCGACGAGCAGCGCCAGCGGCCCTGGCGGAAGGTGATGCGCGACATCGAACTCACCGTCATCGAGGCCACGGCCGGAGAGCTCGCCGGGCTACGCCGCCACCGGCTGGCGACGCCTCCGGCGTAGCCGCCAGCCAGGCCTCCGCGCCGACGCGCTCTTTGACAACATCCCGCCGCGGACGCCCCGGACCCGGCCACCGCCCCCGATGGCCGCGGCGCGGAGCGTCCGCGGCCGTCACCGCCGCTGCCGCCGGCGCGGCCACCGACCCTGACACGGTCACCGAAGCCGGACGACGGAACTCGCGCCGCCGAACGCCGATCTCCGCTGGGATTCACGCCCTGTGGAAACCGGGCCTCGTGATAACGTCGTCTGCTGGCCGGATCGTGAACGCCGACCCGGCCCAGCAATGGAGACGCGGGAGACCCGTACGCGACGATGACGTCCAGGCTCGACATTGCGTGGGTCGTCTTGTGCGCCGCGCTGGTGTTCTCGATGCAGGCCGGCTTCCTGTGCCTCGAGACGGGCATGACCCGCTCGAAGAACAACATCAACGTCGCGCTGAAGAACCTCACCGACTTCGGCGTCTCGACGCTGCTGTTCTGGCTGTTCGGGTACGGTCTGATGTTCGGCGCGAGCCACGCCGGCTTCATCGGCGTGAGCTCCTTCATGCCGGCGGTCGGCTCCGGCGACCCCCGCATGGCGGCCTTCATGCTGTTCCAGGCGATGTTCGCCGGCACGTCCGTGACGATCGTGTCGGGCGCGGTCGCCGAGCGCATGCGTTTCGCGGGCTACCTCGCCGTGGTCGTCATGATGTCCGGCTTGCTCTACACGGTGTTCGGCCACTGGGCGTGGAACGGCGTGGCGGACGCGAAGCCCGCAGGCTGGCTGGCGGCCCGCGGCTTCGTGGACTTCGCGGGCAGCAGCGTGGTGCACAGCATGGGCGGCTGGGTGTCGCTGGCGGCGGTGCTGGTGATCGGCGCACGCCGCGGCCGCTTCAACGACGACGGGACGGTGAACCGGATCAGCGGCAGCAGCTTGCCGATCTCCATGCTTGGCGCGCTGATCCTGTGGTTCGGCTGGTTCGGCTTCAACGGCGGCAGCACGCTGGCCGTCAACGACGACATCGCCCGTATCTGTGCCAACACCACGCTCGCCGCGGCCAGCGGCATGGTGACCGCCCTGCTCGTCGGCTGGTGGCGCAGCGGGCACCCGGACGTCGGCGCCGTCATCAACGGGACGCTGGCCGGCTTGGTCGCCATTACCGCGCCCTGCCACGTCGTCACCGCGCCGCAGGCCTTGGTGATTGGCGCCGTCGGCGGGGTGATCGCGCTCGCCGTGGAGCGCGTGTTGCTTCGCTACCGCGTCGACGACGTCGTCGGCGCGGTGCCGGTGCACGCCGGTGGCGGCGTGTGGGGCACGCTGTGCGTCGGGCTGTTCGGCGACCCGGCGCGCCTGCACACGGGCCTCGATCGCGCCGGCCAGATCGAGATCCAGCTACTCGGCATCGGCGTGTGCTTCGCCTGGGCGTTCGGCCTCTCGTACCTGCTACTCGGAGGCATCAACCGCCTGCTGCCGCTGCGCATCAGCGAAGAAGCCGAGCGCATCGGGCTCAACGTGTCCGAGCACGCCGAGACCACGGAGCTGATCGATCTGTTCCGCGCCATGGACGAGCATGCCCAGTCGCGCGACTTCAAGAGCCGCATCCCCGTCGAGCCGTTCACGGAGGTGGGACAGATCGCGGCCCACTACAACCGCGTGCTGGACGCGCTGCAGCACGCCCTGGCGCGAACGCAGCTGGTGCTCGAGAACGCGTTCGACGGGATCGTAACATTCGCCACCGACACGCTCGCGATCGATCGCGTCAATCCCAGCGCCGAGAACATGTTCGGTTACAGTCAGGCCGAGCTCGTCGGGCAACCCGTCACGGTGCTCCTGCGCAAGCAGGGCGGCCCGGATCTCGCCGCGCAGCTCCGGGGCTCGATGGACGACAGCACGGACGGCACGGTCCGGCCTCGCGAGCTGGTCGGCCGACGCTCCGACGGATACGAGTTCGCCGTAGACGGCGTCATCACGGAGATCGTCGAAGCGAGGACGTCATTCTACTCGGGAACGTTCCGCGACATCACCGAACGCAAGCGCGTCGAAGCCGCGCTGCGCTCCGCGAAGGAAGCGGCGGAGTCGGCGAACCGGATGAAGAGCCAGTTTCTCGCCAACATGAGCCATGAGCTCCGGACGCCGCTGAACGCGATCATCGGCTACAGCGAGATGCTCGAGGAGGAGCTCGGCGACGCGAAACAGGACAACTTCCTGCCGGACGTCGCCCGGATCCACTCGGCCGGCAAGCACCTGCTCGAGCTCATCAACGAGATCCTCGATCTTTCCAAGGTCGAGGCCGGCAAGCTCGACCTGGAGCTCGAGAGCTTCGACGTCCCGAGGCTGGTCCGGGAGGTGCTGGCGATGCTCGAGCCGGTGTTCGCGAAGAACGCGAACACGGTGACCCTGAACGTGGCCGACGGCGTCGGCAGCATGCACGCGGACGAGAAACGCGTCCGGCAGTGCCTGGCGAATCTGCTCGGGAACGCCTCCAAGTTCGCGAACAAGGGAAGCGTGACGCTCGACGTCGAGCTGGGCGTGGCGCACGGCGTGGACAGCATCGTGTTCCGCGTGCGGGACACCGGCATCGGCATGACGGACGAGCACATGAAGCGGCTCTTCCAGCCGTTCAGCCAGGCCGACGCGTCGACGACGCGCCGCTTCGGAGGGAGCGGCCTCGGCTTGGCCATCAGCCAGCGCTTCTGCGCGACAATGGGCGGACGCATCGTGGCGGAGAGCACGCCCGGCGCCGGCTCCACCTTCACCATGACGCTGCCGCGCCGCGTGGTGCCGCGACCGGTCGACGGCGTCGCGCCAGGCAAGCCCGATCCCTGGGCGCAATAGCGGTCGAACCGCGCCGCGTCGCAGCCGAACGGCGTGGAATGCGCCAACCCGGCCGCCCCCTCCCGCCCGCGATTGCGGCGGTGGACGGACGGGGCTACGACGGGACGCATGGGGCTTGTCATTCGTTCTTCTCTTGTTGTGGTGGGGCTCGCGCTCGCGTGTGCGGGATGCGGCTCGGATAGCTCGTCGGGATCCGGCGGCGCGGGCGGCGCGGCGGGCGCCGACGGCGGCGGCGCGGGCGGCACGGCGGGCAGCGGCGGCAGCGCGGGCACAGCGGGCAGCGGCGGCACGGCGGGCAGCGGCGGCAGCGCGGGCAGCGGCGGCACGGCGGGCACGGCGGGCAGCGGCGGCACAGGGGGCAGCGGCGGCAGCGCGGGCGCGGCGGGCAGCGGCGGAACCGGCGGCGCTGGCGCAGCGGCCTCGGTGCTCGAGTTCCACAACTCGCCGCGACGCGACGGCCTGTACATCGACGCGGCTTTCACGAAGACAGCGGCGCCGAACACGCACATGGACGCGAGCTTCAACGCGACGCTGAACGGCCCGACCTACTCGCAGCCGCTCTATTTCACCGACGGACCGGGCGGCAAGGAGATCGTCATCGTGGCCACGGAGCAGAACGACGTCACGGCGTTCGACGCGGCGGACGGCTCGGTGGTGTGGACGAAGAACGTCGGCACGCCGGTGCCGCGGAACAAGCTGCCCTGCGGAAACATCGACCCGCTGGGCATCACCGGCGCCGGCGTGATCGACGTCGCTTCGCGCACGCTGTTCCTCGACGCGATGACCACGCCAGACGGCGGCACGACGAAGAAGCACATGATCTTCGCGCTGTCGCTGGACGACGGCTCGGTGAAGACCGGCTGGCCCGTGGACGTGTCGGCGAGCGTGACGGACGGCAGCCACTCGTTCGACTCGTCGGTACAGAACGAGCGCGGTGGTCTCACGATCATGAACGGCGTCGTGTACGTGCCCTACGGCGGCCACTACGGCGACTGCGGGACGTACTACGGCTGGGTCGTCGGCGTGCCGATGAACGATCCCGCGTCGCCGAAAGGCTGGTCCACGCGGGCGCGCGGCGGCGGCGCGTGGGCGCCGACCGGCGTGTCCTCCGACGGCACGTCGATCTTCGTCGCTACCGGCAACACCTTCGGCGCCAGCACCTGGAGCGACGGCGAGGGCGTGATCAAGCTCGGGGCCGGACCGACCTACAGCGCCCAGCCCAAGGACTACTTCTCGCCGTCGAACTGGAAGAGCCTCGACAGCGGCGACGTCGACATCGGCAGCTCCGGCGCGATGGTGCTTGACGTGCCCGGCGCGACGCCGTCGAAGCTGCTGGTCGCCATGGGCAAGAACGGGGTCGCCTACTTGATCAACCGCGACACCCTCGGTGGCGTGGCGAACGGCAACGGCACCACCGGCGAGGGCGTCGCGAGCGACAAGGTCGCGAGCGGCACGCTGATCCAGTCGGAGGTCGCGTACACCACATCGCAAGGCACGTACGTCGTGTTCCGCGGCTCGGTCGTCGGCTGCCCCAGCGGCAACGGCGATCTGGGCGCGCTGAAGATAAGCGCCACCTCGCCGCCGACGCTGAGCATCGCGTGGTGCGCCACTCAGAGCGGCCGCGGCTCTCCGATCGTAACCACCACCGACGGCCAGAGCGACGCGATCGTCTGGGCCCTGGGCGCGGAGGGCAACAACCGGCTGATGGCCTTCGACGGCGACACCGGCGCGACGATCTTCGACGGCACCGGCGCCGGCAACACGATGAGCAACCTGCGGCGCTACATGACACCGATCGCGGCCAAGGGACGGATCTTCGTCGCCGGCGACTCGAAGCTGTACGCGTTCACGATGCAGTAGGCGAGCATGCGACAACTCGCTCCGGCGATCATCGTGCTCGGCTTGGTCGGATGCGCCGCGGACGCCGCGGGCGGTCGCGGCGCGGGCGGCGCTGCCGGCGGCGCCCGAGCGGACGGCGGGGCCGGCGCCGCGGGCGCGACCAGCTCCGACGCGAGCGCCGCGGACGGGAGCCACGAAGCGTCGACGTTCGGCGCCAGCGCCTGCGAGACGTGTCTGCGGAACGCGTGCGCCGCGGAGTTCAGCCCGTGCGAAGCCGATCCGGCGTGTGCGGCCTACCTCGCGTGCTACGACGCGTGCCCGCCCGGGCCGATGCCGAAATACCCGGACGTCGGATGCGAGCAGGCCTGTCCGCATCCGACGGCGAACCTGGCGCTGTCGTCGCTCCACGACTGCACGGGCACCTCGGGCTTCCAGCACGAGTGCGCCACGCCTTGCGGCCAGTAGCCGCGCGAAGATCGGGGCGCGGGATACCGCGCCGGACCGGCAAGGCCCTCGCTGACGCTCTGGCAAGGCGAGCGAACGAACGTCGCCAACCTGTCGGGACGCGAGCGCAAGTCCGCGGATTATCGCCTCGGCACGCGGCTTGCTGGGCGTGATCGCGATGGTCGCGATCTGGGCACTGTCGGCTTACGCGACGCTGGGCGTGCTGGGCGCGCTCGCAGCCGGCAGCCGGCGCGCGCTCGCCGGCACTGGCGCTTGCGTCGCTGACCCTGCCGCTGGTCGTGCCCGCGGAACACCATACGCGAGCGAGCGAAGATCCCACGCAAGCTCGAGACGCACGCGCTGCTCGCGTTCGGCGCGTACGCGGCGCTCGCACTCGCCGGCCTCGCGCTGACGAGGGACGAGCCGCACGTGCTGCGCTGGCTCGGCGGCGCATTGTTGATCTACGGCGCTGCCGACGCGGCAAACGCGCTCACGGTGACGTTGCTTGCCGCGGGCGGCGTGCGCGCGCCGCTCCAGCACCGCGCGCCGGCCCTGGCGCGGTCGGTGCGCGAGTTCTGGGCGCAGCGCTGGAACCTCAACGTGCAGGCGTGGCTCGCGCGCCACGCGTTCCGGCCGCTGGCGCGCCGGGGCCATCCGCGACTCGGCATCACCGCGGGCTTCGTGCTGAGCGCGCTGTTGCACTTCTGGCTGGTCGCCGCGCCGCTGGGCCTCCGTTGGGCGCTGCCAATGGCGGGATTCTTCCTGCTGGCTCGCCCTGAAGCGCTGGCCCCGCGCGGTACAGCATGCGTGGACGATCACCGCGCTTGTCGGCACCTCGCCGCTGTTCGTCGAGCCGATGCTGCGCGTCCTGACGCTCTGATCTATCATCGCCGCATGGCGATCCACCCTGTGTACCTCATCGACGGCGTGCGCACGCCGATCGGGAAATTCCGCGGCGGCCTCTCGAGCGTGCGCGCCGACGACATGGCGGCGCACGTGGTCTCGGCGCTCGTGAAGCGCCAGCCCGCGCTCGCCGAGCGCATCGACCACGTCGCCTTCGGCTCGACGAACCAGGCCGGCGAGGACAACCGCAACGTGGCGCGCATGGCGCTCCTGCTCGCCGGTCTGCCGTACGAGGTGCCGGCGGTCACCGTGAACCGCCTGTGCGGCTCGGGCCTGGAGGCGATCAACGACGTGGCGCGGATGATCGCCCTGGGCGAAGCGGAAGTGGGGATCGCCGGCGGCGTGGAGAGCATGACGCGCGCGCCGTATTCGATGCCCAAGCCGGAAGAACCGTTCTCGCGCACGCCGCCGAAGATCTGGGACACCACGCTCGGCTGGCGCTACCCGAACCCGCGCATGGCGGAGCGCTTCGAGCTGCTCGGCATGGGCGACACGGCGGAGAACGTCGCCAAGAAGTTCGGCATCACGCGCGAAGAGCAGGACAAGTTCGCCCTCGATTCGCAGAAGAAGGGCGCCGCCGCGTGGGAGCAGGGGCTGTTCGCCGACGAGATCGTGCCGCTGGAGATCGCGCAGCGCAAAGGTCCCGCGCTGGTCTTCGCCAAGGACGAGTCACCGCGCCCGGATACGTCGATGGACAAACTCGCGAAGCTCAAGCCCGCGTTCCGCGAGGACGGCAGCGTGACCGCCGGCAACTCCTCGCCGCTCAACGACGGCTCCGCCGCGGTGATGCTCGCGAGCGAGAGCGTGGTGAAAGAGCTGGGCGTGACGCCGATGCTGCGCCTGGTGGCCAACGCGACCGCCGGCGTCGATCCCAACTACATGGGCGAAGGCCCGATCCCGGCGACCAAGAAGGCGCTCGCCCGCGCCGATCTGCGTTCGCCCAACATCGACATCATCGAGCTGAACGAGGCGTTCGCGTCGCAGAGCGTCGCTTGCGTGCGCGGCCTCGATCTCGATCCGGCGCGCGTGAACGTGCGCGGCGGCGCCATCTGTCTGGGCCATCCCATCGGCGCTTCCGGCGCGCGCATCGTGGTCACGCTGATGCACGCCATGAAAGCGGACCCGAAAGCGCGGATCGGCCTCGCGTCGCTGTGCATCGGCGTGGGTCAGGGCATCGCCACGCTGTTCGAGAAGGCCTGATTGTTGCCGGTCCCTGGTCAGGGACTTCGCGGCGTCGTCCGGTGGCGCGCCGCCTCGAGGCGCACCCGCGTGCGCGCGTCTCCGCGTTCGAAGGCGATGTACGCGCCGGCGTCCAGCACGAACCGGCTCATCGAGAGCCGTGCCGCCGTTTGCGCGCACCGCGCTGCGCGGCGGTGAGCTCCGCCTCCGCTTCGGCGATGAGCGCTTCCGGCACCGGCCCGAAGCGCCGGTCGGCTTCGGCGAGCGCGGCGTCGAGCTCCGCCAGCCGGATCTGGTGGGCGATCGCGTCCGCGACGACCGTGGACACGGTCTGCCCGCGTTTCTCCGCGAGTGCGCGCAGCCGCGCACCTGTCCGGGAAGGCCCGAGCCCTAGCGCGATGCCGTCAGATGCGCCTTCGTCGGCGGCGCCACCGCCACGTCGCTGAGCCTTCGCCGCTCGGAAGCCGGGAGGAGCGCGTTGTGGTCCACGACCGGCGCGGTCGCTACCAGGTCGAGATTCGCCAGGCCGGCCAGATCGCCGAGCACAGGGTTCGATTCGATGTCGATGTGGCGGGCGCTGGAAAGCGCACCGATGCCGCGCGTGGTGACGAGGCGCGGATTCGAGGTGATCACCAGATCGCCGACCGCGTGGATCCCGCCCAACCCGTGCAGCGTGCGGATGCCGTCACCGCTCACGACCAGGCCCCCGAGATAGTGCACGTGGTCGATCCCGGACAACGACTCCAGCTGCGGATTGTCGACGAGCGCAGCGCTGCCGAGCGTCGCGACCCCGCGCAACGCAGTGATGTCGCGTAGCGCGGGATTGCCCGCGACGACCAGGGTGCGCACGCTGGCGAGCCCCTCGAGGCCGTCCAGCGACGCGAGCTCCGGGTTCGCCTGGATGGCGAGCCGCCCGTCGACGCGCTCGAGCCGTTCGAGGCCCGACAACCTCTCCAGATCCGGAGCGGAGATGGTCACGTCGCCGTCGACGGTCGCGCAGTGCGACAGCCGCTCGAGCCCTGCGCTGTCGCGCACGTCGATAGGCCCACGACACGCCTGGCCGCTGCGTGGACCTGAAGGTTCGCGCGTGTGGACAGCCGAGCACCCGACCGTGAGCGCGAGACACGGGAGCAGCGCCTTCAACATGGGGTTCATGAGTTGGAATACGCGGCACCGGCCGCTCGGTTCCGGTGGCCCGCTCCGTCCTTTCGGCGCCCGCCACGAGAGCCCCCCCCGCATGGAATACGTTCAAGGCGCCTGTCGGTTCCGGTGCTCGCGAAAACTATTTCAGTGGGTAACCCGAGGCTCTTTGCGAGCGTATTCACGTGGGAAGGCGTCCGGGGCGCATGATAGGTTTAGAGCGTGGCATCAGGGGGGGAGAACCCGAAGGCCGATGACGCGATGGAGCGCTACGCCGCCGGCGACGACGCTGCTTTCGAGGATCTCTACGATGCCGTCACCCCGCGCCTCTTCGCCTATCTCCAGCGCCAGACGCGGGATGCAGCTCGAGCCGAGGACCTGTTGCAGCAAACGCTCTTGCTCATGCACCGCGCCAGAGGATCCTTTGCGCGCGGAGCGGAAGTGATGCCCTGGGCGTTCGCGATCGCGCGACGACTTGTCATCGACGCGTTCCGTCGCGACAAGCGCCAGGCCATGGTTGCCGACACCGATCTCCTGCGCCTCGTGCAGCTGGCGCCCGCGTCCGCACCGGATGACGTGGCCCACGCACGCCAAGTGGAACGCCGCGTGCAAGCAGTCCTCGTCGCCCTCCCGGAGTCCCAGCGCGTGGCGTTCGAGCTGGTGCGCCGCGACGGCTTGTCGCTCGCGGAGGCAGCTCAGGTTCTGGGCACCACGGTGGCCGCCATCAAGCAGCGCACGCACCGCGCGTACGAGGCGCTACGAGCTGCCGTGGAATCGGAGGATTCGCGATGATGCCGTCGGACTTGCTCAAGGCCCAGGTGCTCGCCCAGGTGCGCGCCCATCCCGCGCCACCGCGCCGTTTGGCAACGCGACGGGCGCTGCTGGTCGTCGCGCTCGCCGTCATCGCCGCGGTCGCCATCTTCGCCGCCCGCGGCGGGATCCGCCCGACCCACCGGGCTGAAGCGCTGATGATCGGCACCGCCGGTAGCTCGGCGTGCATCGCGGCGCTGGCCCTGTGGGCCGCGTTCGGGCGCAGCCGCTCCATGTTGGGCCGGTCGCGCGCTCTGCTGCTGGCGGTGATCGTCGCTGCCCCGCTGGCGCTGCTCGCGTTCAAGCTGCTGTGGAGCGCCGGATTCGCGGGCGGCCTGGCGGAGTGGCCGGACCGCGCCGGCTTCAAGTGTCTCGGCGTCGGGTTGTCCACCGGTGGTCTGCCGTTGCTCGCGCTCGCGTTCGTGCGCCGGGGCAGCAATCCGACGCACGCCACGCTCGCGGGAACGGCGCTCGGAGTGGCCGTGGGCGCCTGGTCCGCGACGCTCGTCGATCTTTGGTGCCCGGTCGGCTATCCGCCGCACCTGCTCATCGGCCACCTGGGTCCGATGCTGTTGCTCGGCGCGCTGGGAGCCCTGCTCGGCTGGCGCGTGATGCGGGTTCGCGCGCGCTAGGCCGGCTTGACCGCATTCCGCAGGCCCAGCGCGCGCGGTTCCGCGCCGGACCCGCCAGAATCCGGCAATTCCGTCGAGCTGTTCGATCGCCCGGGATTGGCTGCTATGGTCCCGCCCGCTCGTGAAGCCGATCACCCTGCTCTTCATCGCGCTGTTCAACAGCATCCTCGGGCTGAGCGTGCTGTTCCCGATCCTGGCGCCGCTCGGGCGCCAGCTCGGCTTCACGGAGCTGCAGGTCGGGCTGTTCTCCGCGGCGTACGCGCTGATGCAGTTCCTGATCAGCCCCTACTGGGGTCGGCGCAGCGAGCGCATCGGGCGCAAGCCCGTGATGCTCACCGGCATCATCGGCTTCGGCGTCACGTTCTTCCTGTTCGCCGTCGCCGCGCAGCTCGGCTTCGACCACATGCTGCCTAACCTGGTGGTGTACGGCCTGATGCTCGCGACGCGCTTTCTCGGCGGCACGTTCTCGAGCGCGACGCTGCCCACCGCGCAGGCCTACGTCGCCGACGTCACGGGCCGCTCGGATCGCACGAGCGGCATGGCGCTGATCGGCGCGGCGTTCGGCCTGGGCGTGATCTTCGGGCCGGGCATCGGCGCGGCGCTCTCGCACATCAGCTTGCTCGCGCCGGTATACTTCTCCTCCGGCGTCGCGATGCTGAACGCGCTGTTCGTGTGGTGGAAGCTGCCCGAACCGAAGCAGCACATCCACCCCAAGCCGCCCGTGCCGCTGTCGATGCGCGACTCGCGGATCTGGCCGCTGCTCGCGGTCGGCCTCGCCGCCACACTGGCGTCCGTCGCGATGGAGCAGACCGTCGCCTTCTACTTCCAGGATCGGCTGCACCTCGACGCCGCCCACACCCCGCGCCCCGTCGGCATGGCGCTGGTGGCATACGGACTGGTCGCGGTCTTCGCCCAGGGCTACCTGATCCGGCGCTTCCGCTGGCCGCCGCTGCTCTTGCTGCGCGGCGGGCTGCCGATCGCCCTCGCCGGCTTCATCACGTTCATCTTCGCCCACAGCTTCGCCGTGCTCACGCTGGCGCTCGTGCTGCAAGGCTTCGGCCAGGGGCTGGCCATGCCCGGCGTCACGGCAGCGCTCTCGCTCGCCGTCGGCGACAACGAGCAGGGCGCGGTCGCCGGCCTGAACAGCTCCGCGCAAGCGTTCGGGCGCATGCTCGGCCCGGTCGTCGGTACGGGGCTGTACGAGATCCATCCGCAGTACCCGTACATGCTGAGCGCCGTCCTGCTCGTGATCGTGCTCGCGTTCCTGATGACCAGCCAACGCGTCCGCGAGGCTGTGCACCACAGCTGAAGCGGGCCGTGGATCCGACGGTCATCGCGGTCTGGATTGCCTCGGCAGCGTGCCTGGGCACGGCGCTCTCGTTCCTGCGTGAGAAGAAGCGTCCGACGGCGCCGCGCTTCGACATCGGCAGCGCACCGGAGAACCAGCCGATCGAGATCCGCGGTGTCATCAAGCACGCTGGCGCTACGCTGACGTCGCCGATTGCCGAGCGACAATGCGTGGCCTGGGCGGCGACCGCCGCGGAGGTCGCGCAGTACCGGGGAGACAGCGTTCATTCGACCCCGCACGACGTGTATCAAAGCGTCGCCGCGCGCGATCACTCGATCGGCGATTTCACCATCGAGGACGCCACCGGCCGCGCGCTCGTGCAAGGTCGTGGCAGCAACGCGGACGTCGAACTGCGCTTCCGCCACTATCCGAAGGATCGCGGCCAGGGTCCGCTCGGGCGCCTGATGGCGGTGCGCGGCAAGACGGCGTTCGACGTCGTGCTGTGGTCCGACGTGCTCGACTACCACGAGGGCAGCGTCGTCCCGGGCGACGAGGTCACGGTGGTCGGCTCCGGTCATCGCGAGACCGATCCCGATCCGTCGGCGTTCGGCGGCGACTACCGCCATCGCCCGACGCGGCTCGTGCTGGACCGCGTGCTGCTCGTCACGAACACGACCAAGCGCTGACGCGCCCAGGGCGGTTCCGCGCCGCGCCGACAACCCCATTCCAGCTCCCGCAGCTGCCTGGGGGAATGGATGTCGCTCCGGCGCGGAATCACCCGCAACGAGTGTCGTGGCTATGAAAACGATGCAGACCGCCGTGGCGCCGCGCGACGCCGACCACGCGGAAACGCGCGCGGAACGCCCTGGCACACGCCGTGCTTTGGTGCGTCTCGCTGCGAGTCGAGCAGTGGGGCGGAGGAGCTTCGATGCGGCGGATGACTTGGCTTGTATTGGGAAGCGCGAGCGCGCTCGCGTGGGCGGCGGGTTGCGGTGGCTCGGACGGAAGTCTGTTCACGTCCGGCGGAGCCGGCAGTGACGGCGGCACCGCTGCGAGCAGTGGCAACGGCGGTTCGTCCAGCGGCGGTTCGTCCAGCGGCAGTTCGTCCAGCGGCGGTTCGTCCAGCGGCGGTTCGTCCAGCGGCGGCAGCGCCGGCATGGGCAGCGGCGGCAGCGCCGGCATGGGCAGCGGCGGCAGCGCCGGCATGGGCAGCGGCGGCAGCGCCGGCATGGGCAGCGGCGGCAGCGCCGGCATGGGCAGCGGCGGCAGCGCCGGCATGGGCAGCGGCGGCAGCGCCGGCGCGGACGCGGGAACCGGCGGCAGCGCGGGAACCGGCGGCAGCTCCGGCTCGAGCGGCAGCAGCGGCAGCGCCGGCAGTTCCGGCTCGAGCGGCAGCGGCGGCAGCGCGGGGGCCGACGCGTGCGTGCCCGTCAAGTGGTGCCACGACGAGGACAAGGACGGCTACGGCAATCCGGCCAGCACGGTCACGAGCTGCACGGCGCCGGGCGCAAACTGGATCGATTCGGGCTCGAAGGCGCGCGCCTGCGAGGACTGCAACGACGGCAACGCCAACGCGCACCCGTTCAGCACCTACTGCGACGGCGCCGGCTACAAGATCGACGCGGGCGGCGTGTCGTTCGACTTCAACTGCGACGGCGACGAAGCGGAGTGCGGCACGAGCAAGAAGGCCGACAACCTGGGCTGTCGTCTGGACCCTTCAGCCGGCACGTTGGCATGTCTCGGCAGCGGCTACATGCCGACGGCGCGTAGCGCGACGAGCCAGAACCCGTACTGCGGCAGCACCAAGTACAAGCAGTGCGAGATATCCAGCACCACACTGGACGGCGGCGCGCTGTGCGTGGAGCAGATCCACATGAGCTACAACCCGATCACGTGCAAGTGATCGGGCTAGTGCCGGTCAGTCACCGACGATGTCGATCTTGGCGTCGTAGGCGAGCTTGCCGAAGGTCGGCTCGTTGATCTCGATCGAGTAGTCGTTCGGCACGACGACGTCGAACTTGCGGGTGCGCGGGAAGATCACGCGCGGCTTCTTGTCATCGCCGGTGATCTCCACGCCCACGGTGGTGTCCGACTTGGGCGTCAGCGTGACCGAGTTCGAGCTGAGCTTCGTCAGGCGCGTGCCCTTGCGCTTGTAGATGATCAGCGTGACCTGATCGTTCTTGCTCCGGAACTCGAGCACGTCCGCCATGAACGCCTCGTGCTTCTTGGTCTTGCACTTGGCTTCCTTCGCGGGGTCGTCGGACGCGCACTTCTTCGCGATCGCGTCCTCCATCCCGGAGTTGCCGAAATCGATCACGAACGCGCCCTTCGGCGCCGTGAGGATGTCCACGGCGGGCTTGCTGAGAGCGGACGCGCTGTCCGCGCTGGCGCTGGGAGCTGGCGCGTCGGCAGCAGGAGCCGACGAGGGCGCCGGCGCCGCGGACGCCTCCGGAGCAGCCGGCGCGGCGGGCGCCGCGGGTGCTTCGGCAGCGGGCTTGCTACCGCCGCAGGCGGCAAGCCCAACCGCGAGACCGAGCCACGACAGGTTTCGAACGAGATGAATCGGGGTCATTGTCCCCGCTTGTCTACGCTGAAAACAGGCGGCGTCAATCCCTGCCCGCGTGGTGGTATAAGCGCCGCATGGCTGAACCGAACTTTCCTCCCATCAACGTTTCCGGCAGCGGTCAGCTCTACGCGCGGCTGCACACGACCCAGGGCACGATCGTCGTGCAACTTGAAGAGCAACGGACACCCAAGACCGTCCAGAACTTCGTCGGCCTCGCGACGGGCTCGATCGACTGGAGCGATCCGAAGACTTCACAGAGCATGAAAGGTACGCCCATGTACGACGGCGTGCGCTTCCATCGCGTCATCCCCGGCTTCATGGTGCAGGTCGGCGACCCGCTGAGCCGACACACGGACATGCGCGGGCGCTGGGGTACCGGCAGCCCGGGATACCGCTTCGGCGACGAGTTCCACCCCGAGCTCAAGCACGACCGTCCCGGCATCCTGAGCATGGCGAACGCCGGACCCGGCACCAACGGCGCGCAGTTCTTCATCACCGAGGGCCCGACGCCGCACCTGAACGGCAAGCACTCGGTGTTCGGTCACGTGGTGGTCGGGCTGGACGTGGTGCACGCTATCGCGAACGTGGCGCGCGGCGCCCGCGACATGCCGAACGAAGACCAGAAGATCGACAAGGTCGAGATCTTCCGGAGCGAGACCCCGCCCACGGCGTGACGTCGATGCCGCGCGCGTGCGGCTGGGCTCGTCTTGCCCAGCAGCGCGCGCGCACCGGCTCACGCGGCCTCCAGCCGCTGCCGCGCGTTCTTCCGCGCCCCGGTCGCTGGCACGACGCCGACCAGCTTGCCGAGGCCGGTCGGCGCCATGTCGACGTACAGCGACTCGTACGCGCCCGGCGCCACGCTGTACGTCTCGTGCCAGATCCCGACGGCCCGCGACCGGCGCAGGCGCCGGTTGAAGTCGGCCCACGCCGGGAAGTGCTTGCCCTCGCGATCGTGCGCGTACGAAAGCAGCTGCTCGAGGGATCGCCAGTACTGCACGGACAGGCCAGGACCGGCGTCGGTGGCGCCGAGAAAGCCCGACTCGGGGTTCGCTTCCAGCTCGCGGCGCATGCGGCTCATCGCGCGCGCGATGGGCAGCCAGCGGTGGATCGCCCACCACTTGTGGATGCGGACGCCGATCAGGAACACGACCACGGCCTCGTCGTTGGGGGTGGTCAACCGACTGGGTGCTCTCGACATGGTCTGCTCGTCTCCTTCAATGTTAACTATGTTAACCTACAGATCAAAAAAAGGGCGGTCAGCGCCGGAGCGCGCGGACCAGGCGTTCGATGGCGTGCTCGACCTCCTGGGCGAAGGCGGCGTCGTCGAGCTCGACGAGCCGCCCGGCGAGGCGCAGGGACGCGAGCCCGTGCGTCTCCGCCCACACGAAGGTCGCGAGCGACTGCGGCGACTCGTCCACGAAGAGCTTCGCGTCGATGCACTCGCGGATGCGATCGACCAGCATGCGGAACGCGACCTCGCCCTGCTGGCAGACGCTGTCCGGAATGTCGCGAAAGCCGAAATCCCGCGCCGTGAAGCCGAAAATGAGCATGTAGTAGCCGGGCTGCTCGCGGGCGAAGCGGAAATAGCAGCGCCCGCACTCGCGAAACCGCTCGAGCGGCGAGTCCGCGGCGAGCGCGCCGGCGAGGGTGTCGATGAACACCCGGTAGCCCTGCCCGACCACCGCCCAGACCAGCGCTTGCTTGGAGTCGAAGTGCCGGTAGAGCGCCGGCGCGCTCACGCCGACGGCGCTGGCCACACGCCGCATCGACAGCTCTGCGAAGCCTTCCTCGACGAGCAGCTCCCGCGCCGCCTCGATCGCCGCCTCCCGCGTGCTGCGCTCGCCCATGTGAACAATGTTAACTTCCAGCTCGCGGCGTGTCAAGCGGCGCGAGGATCGGTTCCGCGCCGGACCGACAAGATCCCTAGAACGTCCCGCTGACGGCGACGCCGCCGCGGTCCTTGCCGAGCATCGGGGCGATCGCCAGCGCTGGTGCCGGCTCGGCGCGAACCTGTTCCCGGGCGAGCAGCGTCGCGTCGAGGGTGACGGCGGCGCCCACGCCGAGGAACGCGCCCATCACCGCGCCGCCGACACCGCAGAGCTCCTCGCCTGGCGAGCAGCGCTCCAGCGCCGCGCCGGCGTACGCGAAGCCAATCGGGAGCGCGACGCGCAGGCCTGCGTCCGCGAGCGCGATGCCCACGCGACCGTGGACAACGTGGACGATCGGCGCGGCGACGAGATAACCGATGCCGCCGAGTGCGATCATGCCGTCCGACTCGCTGCCTCCGCCGGCGAGCACCATTCCGAGCGACGCCCCGTCGGCGATCAACGTCTGGTAGCCGTAGGAGGTGGTCCTTGTGGGCGCCGGTCGCGGTGCGTCGTGCTGCGGAGCGACGGGCATCGGCGTCCACGGGCGCGCGTAGCCGTAGCGGACCCCCGTCGGAGCCGCGGGCGGCGGTGGAAGCCTGGCCTGTGGTGCCTGCGGCACATCCGGAAACGCCGCGCGTGGCACGCCGGCAACAGTCTGCGCGCTCGCGGAGCCGGCATACAGCAGCGCGGCGACGGCAAGCAGCGTGCGCACGTGGAACATGCAAGCGGGCGGTGCAACCGCCGTGCCGGGTGCGCGTCACTTCTGCTTCGCGCCCAGGACCTGGAGCTTGTCGCCGGCGATCTCGAGCGCCTGGGTGGGGCCGTCGTAGAAGTGCGAGAGGCCGACGTCGATGCGCCACACGCGGCCGTCGCACGCGGAGCTTACGCCCTGCGTCTGCACCGTGTGGCCGACCACCATGCGCTTCACGTGCAGACTCGCGAGCACCTTGCCGAGCTCCGCGCAGGTGTCGGCGTCCGGCTCGCCCTCGGAGTAGCGCCGCGTCCAGATCGGCGCGTCCTGGCTCTGCATGATCGGCGGCAAGCGCGGCAGCTCGCCGCGCATCCACGCGCTGGTCTCGGCGTCGATGCGCTCGATGCCGTAGTCCACGTGCGCCGGCAACACGCCGCCGTGGACGAACACCGTGTCGCCGACGATCTGGATCACGTTGCGCTTGGCCAACAGTCGCGCGAAGCGTCCGCCGGGCAGGAACACGAAGGCGCGACCGCGCGCGAGCTCCGGGAAGACCTGCAGCGCCGGCGGCGGCGGACCCGCGGGCGTGAAGTGCGCGAACGCCGAGAAGCCGTCGTGGGTGACGTAGCGGAAGTCCCCCTGGACGTTCATCACCTCGTGGTTGCCGTCGAGGGGAATGACCGCGCCGCCGGCGGCCTTCGCCTTGTCCGCGAGCGCATCGAACAGCTCGAGGATGCTCTCCTCGCCGTTGCCACGATCGAGCTCGTCGCCCACCTGCACCACCACCAACCGCTTGCCGATCCAGTCGTCTTCCTTGTCGATCGCGCCGCCGAGGCGCAGCGCGGCGCGCGCCTGGTCGAAGTCGCCATGCAGATCGCCAATGGCGATCACACGCGCCGCCGCGGGCAAGCGCACGGGAGCGGCGGGAGTCGGAGCCGCGGCGGGCGATGCCTGGGGCTTGTGCCGGTCCGGCGCGGCCGGCGTCGAGCGCGACTCCGGCTCGCGCTCGCGCTTGCAAGCGGAGACGGCGACGAGCGCGCACAGCGCGAGCGACGCGAGGCGGCGCTTCACCCGCTCCTCAGCACGTGGACTTCCACCACCGGGCGCGTGCCGCACTGGTCGAGCAACGCGCGGCGCGCGGCGCGCCGGAGCTCGTCGGCGAGATCGACGCCGCGCCAGCTTCGCACGCGCTCGAGCGCACGCACCACCGCGCGCGCGACCACCGCGAGCGACTGTTCGTCGTCGTCGACGGTGGGCACGCCGCGCGCGACGATGCTCGGGCCGGCGACCACGTGCAGCTGGCGGTCGAGCACGATCGCGACACTGGCCACGCCGTAGCGCGCGATCTCGGCGCGCCGGCGCAGCACCTCCACCTCCAGCGGCTCGCCGCCGCGACCGACCGCGATGCACCCGTGCGGCACCGGCGAGTCGGTACGGATCCCGTCGGGACCGAGCACGACCGGCGTGCCGTTCTCGACGACGCAGATCCGATCCACGCCGTGCTCCCGGGCGAGATCCGCGTGGCGCGTCAGGTGATGCAGCGTGCCGTGCACCGGCATGAACGCGCTCGGTCGGACAAGCTCGAGCATGCGGGCTTGCTCGCTGCGACCCGCGTGACCGCTGGTGTGGACGCCGGGCTCGGTAACGCGGGTGTGGACCTTGACGCCGCGCCGCAGCAAATCGCCCATCATGGCGAACACGGGGCGGTCGTTGCCCGGGATGATCCGCGCCGACAAGATCACGTGGTCGCCGGCGTCCAGGCTCAGCGTCGGGTAGCTGCCGGCGGCCACGCGCGCCATCGCGGAGTTCGGCTCCGCTTGCGAGCCGCCGGCGAGCACGAGCAGCTCGCCGCGCGGCACGTTCTGGGCGTCCTCGCTGGCGACACGGAGATCGCTGGGCCAGGCGAGCCGGCCGATCGCCTGGGCGACGTCGACGTGCGTGTTCAGGCTGCGTCCGAGCAGGCAGATACGCCGCCCGGTCCGGCGCGCGATCTCGCCGATCGTCATCAGCCGCTGCACGTTGCTGGCGAACATGGCGATGACGACGCGCGTGTCGGCGCCGGCGATCATGCGCTCGAGCGCCTCGCCCACCTCGCGCTCCGAGCCGGGCCGCTTCGGAACGTCGATGTTGGTGCTGTCGCTGAGCAGCAGCGCGACGCCCTCGTCGCCGATGGCCTCGAGTCGCGCTTCGTCCGTGGGCTCGCCGTCGGGCGGATCGGGATCGAAATTGAAGTCGCCGGTGTGCAGGATCGTGCCCGCGGCGGTGCGCACCGCGAGCGCCGTCGCCTCGACGATCGAGTGGGCGACGCGCACGGGCTCGATGGAGAACGGCCCGACGTCGTAGCGTCGCCCCGGCACGACCTCGTGCATCGGCACCTCGTCGGGCGAGAAGCCGTGCTCGTCGAGCCGGCGCGTGACCAGGGCGAGCGCGTGCGCCGGCCCCCAGATCGGCACTTCCAGGTCCGCGAGCAGATACGGCAGCCCGCCGATGTGATCCTCGTGGCCGTGGGTCAGGAACACGCCGGCGACGCGGTCGGCGCGGTCGATGAGCCAGGTGAAGTCGGGGTGCACGACGTCGACGCCGAGGTCGTCCTGGGGAAAGCTCATGCCGCAGTCGATGACGACGATGCCGTCGTCGTGCTCGACAGCGAGACAGTTCATGCCAATCTCGCCCAGGCCTCCCAACGGAACGAGGCGGACGCGATCTGGACCCAGGGGCTCACGCACTTCGCCAAGCCTAGCCCAGGCCGGTCGCCATGGTGGTAGACTCGAAGCATGTCGCGGCGGAACTTCGTCGGGTTTGTCGCGGTCGTCGCGCTGGCCGCCGCGACAGGCTGCTCGGCCAACGGCGCCAGCCCACGCGGCGGCACCGGCGGAGCGGGCGGCAGCGCGGGCACCGCGGGGGCCGGCGCGACGGGTGGGACCGCGGGCAGCGCCGGCACCGCTGGCGCGGGCACCGGCGGCTTCGGCGCGACGGGCCCCGGCGGCACGGGCGGCAGCGGCGGCAACCAGGCGGTCGGCGAGGTGTACGGCCACAGCGCGACCACGCTGTACAAGCTGGAGCCGTTCTCCAAGACCGTGACCATCGTCGGCAACTTCGATTGCCTGGGCGGCGCGGTCGCTCTGGGTGGCGGCATGTGGGACATCGCGCTGGACAAGAACGGCCAGATGTTCGGAACGGTGGGCGGCGGGTTCACGGGTTCGCTGGTGGCCATCGACAAGGCGACGGCGCACTGCGCCGTCAAGATCCAGGGCACGTTCCCGAACTCGCTCACCTACCTGCCCGCGGGCACGCTGCTCCCGAACGACGAGGCGCTGGTCGGCTTCAACCAGGCGACCTACGTCCGGATCGACACCAACACCGGCAACGTCACCACCATCGGCAGCCTGAACCCGAACCCGACCGGACAGAGCTGGGAGTCGAGCGGCGACGTCGTCTCGATCATCGGCGACAAGACGTACCTGACGGTGAAGCCTGCCGGCCAGGGCGCGGGCAGCATCGACTCGATCGTGGAGGTCGATCCGAAGACCGGGCAAGCCGTGAAGCTGATCGGCAGCACCGGCTTCAGCGACTTGTGGGGCCTCGGCTACTGGGCGGGCGTCGCGTACGGCTTCAGCTCGACCGGCCAGCTCGCGCAGATCGATCTGACGACGGGCGCCGGGACGGCGATCCCGCTGACCAACGTGCCGGCCGGGCTATCTTTCTGGGGCGCGGGCGTCACCACCGCCGCCCCGACCCAACCCCCGAAGTAAGAGGAGTGTCGCGTTGACGATCAAGTCGGTTTCGCCGGAGGAGGCGCAGGAGCTGGTGCAGAGCGGGCACGTCTACGTGGACGTGCGCAGCGAGCCGGAGTTCGAGCAGGGGCACGTTCCCGGAGCGCTCAACGTCCCGCTGCTTCACCTCGGCGCCGGCGGGATGACGCCGAACACGGAGTTCTTGCAGGTGATGCAGAACGCGTTCGCGACGGGCGAAAAGCTCGTCCTCGGCTGCCGCTCCGGAGGCCGCTCGCGGCGCGCCGCCGAGATGCTCGAGCAGGTCGGCTTCAGCGAGCTCTCGGAGATGAGCGCGGGCTGGGAAGGCTCTCGCGATCCCTTCGGCCGTGCGACTCCGGGTTGGAGCAAGCGCGATCTGCCCGTCGAGCCCGGCACGCCGGACGGCCAGAAGTACGAGGACGTGAAGGCGCGCAAGCCGGGCTGAGAGCCTGAGGGCTCCGCGCTACTTCGGCTGCTCGCTCTTCTTGACACGGTCGTAGTCGTCGGCGGCTTTCTGGATCATCGCGTAGTCGCGCGCCGCCTTCTGCGCATCGGCGACGAGCGTCGCGGTGAACAGGGTGAGCCCCCAGATGCCGTTGTCGCGGCGGCGGAACGGGTAGCGCGTGCCGCGCACCGTCTCGACCGTCGCGCGCTCGCCGCGGATCTCCACCTTCTTGACGCCCGAGACGTCGCGTCGCAGCCGATCGAGCCAGCCGCGACGGCGCGCCTCGATCGCGAACACGTCCGAGCCGTCGGGCGCCGCGGCGGCGTCGGCATACTCCTTCGCCAGCCGCGTGCGCTCGGGCTCGGGGTACGACGCCAGCACGCGGTCGCGCGACTTCTTGCGGTAGTCGCGGATGGTGTAGCAGGCGTGCTGCGCCTCGGTCTCGAGGTACGCGAAGAACGCCTCGGGCTTGCCGCGGTTCACCGCGCTCATCACGCGCAGATACGCCCCCTCCGGCGTGCGGTCGCTGGGATAGGTGAGCCAGGCCCAGCCAAACCACGCCGCCGGCACGAGCAGCACGCCAAGGGCTGCGAAAAGCGCGCGACGGCGGGTCACGCCCGCGGCTTAGACTGCAACGCCGCGGCAGGCAAACCTTGCGTCGGCTGCCGTGTGACGCTAGCCAACCAGAAGATGTGGCGTGGCTCGCGGATCGCGGTCGTGGTGCCTGCGTACCGGGAGGAACGCCTGATCGGCCGGACTCTCGGCAGCATGCCTGATTTCGTCGATCGCGTGTGGGTCGTCGATGACGCCAGTCCGGACGCCACGCTGGACGCCGTCCACGCCGTCGGCGATGCGCGCGTGCGCGCCGTGGCGCACCCGGACAACCGCGGCGTCGGCGCCGCGCTGGTGACAGGCTATCGCGCGGCCGTCGACGACGCCGCGGACGTGGTCGCGGTCATGGCCGGCGACAACCAGATGCACCCCGACGACCTCGCCGCCGTGCTCGAGCCGGTCGCGTGCGGTCACGCCGACTACGCGAAGGGCAACCGCTTCGTCCACGCGGACGCAGCGCACATGCCCGCGGCGCGCCGCGCCGGCGGCAGGCTGCTGTCGGCGCTGACACGCGCCGTCACCGGGCTCACCATCGACGACTCGCAGTGTGGCTACACGGCGATCTCCGCCGCGGCGCTGCGCGCGCTGCCCATCGACGAGCTGTGGCCGCGCTTCGGCTATCCGAACGACCTGCTCGGAATGCTCGCGGCGCGCGGGCTGCGGGTGGTCGACGTTCCGGTGCGCCCGGTGTACGCCGACGAGCAGAGCGGCATCCGCCCTTGGCACCTGGCGACCATCACCGGCGTGGTCGCGCGACGCTGGTGGCGCGAGCGCGCCTCGACCGCGGCCGACGCGCCGGCGGATTTCCCGGTAACCGCCGACGTCGCCCGGGCGTATGCGGCGGACGGCCCAGCGCGGCGGAGGAAGTCATGAGATTCGACTGGAGCGTCGCGCTCGTCCTGGGACTGGCCCTGGCGCCGGTGGCTTGCAGCTCGAGTAGCGACGGAGGCGGCGGCGCCGGATCGGGCGGCACGTCGTCCGCGGGGACAGGCGGCGCGGGCGGCGCGACGGCCGGCGCAGCGGGCAGCGGCGGGCAGTGCGCCGCCACCAATCCGCGCGTGGGCTGGGTCGCGACGCTGGCGCAGCATGAAGCGGGCGTGAGCGGCACCGCGACCCTGATCGACGACTGCACGATCAAGCTCGAACACTTCAGCTACGACGGCAGCGGCATCGCGGTCTACCTGTACGCGGGCAAGGGCGGAGACTACTCGAACGGCTTCGCGCTCTCCGGCAACTTGCTGGGACAGACGTTCTCCGACGCGACGGTCACGCTGACGCTGCCCGCGGGCAAGTCGCTCGACGACGTGGACGGGATCGCCGTGTGGTGCGCGGACGTGAGCGTGAGCTTCGGCGACGGCATGTTCGCGGCCCCGTGAGTCCGCCTCAGCCGTGCACGATGCGCGCGTCGAGCCAGTCGCGCCCGTAGTCGACCACGTCGACCAGCGGCGGCTTCTGCGTGCATAGCCGGACCAGCGCCGCGAGACTGCCCTTGGTCATCAAGCGGTAGTTCGCGTCGTCGAAGCAGGGAAACCCGCTGTAGTGGATCAGCGTGCCGCCCGCCGTCGGCTCGACCACCACGTCGCCGTCGCCGCGGCGGATCATCCGCCACATCGTCGGCACCTGGCGCAGCACGAACGCCGGCGCGCTCACCCGGATCAACACGCGGAAGAAGCGATTGACGCCGATCCGCGTGCACTCCTCCATGATCTCGCGGAACTCGCTAGCGTCGCCGCCGGCCAGCGTCTGCCGCATTCCGGCCAGGGCCTGGCCGAGCGCGCGCTCCGGATACCACGCCGACGCGAGCGGTTCGGTGATCGCCTCGTGGTGCTCGCGATCCATGTAGCCGAGCAGCGCCTCGAGCGCCGGCGCGCCGCCGTGCGCGAGCACGTAGCTCCGCGCCGTGACGAACCACACGCCCTTCACCTCGCTGCTCATGTTGCCGGTCCGGCGCGGAACCGGGCGCGAGGCGCCCGCCTTTCGCGGTTCCGCGCCGGACCGGCAAACGGCAGATCGGTCACGAGGCGATCGCGCGCTCGACGATGGTGCTCGCCCAGCGCAAGGCGTGCTCGAGGTCGAAGCAGGCGTCGAGCTCCGCCGCCGGGACGCGCGCGGCGATCTCCGGATCGGCGCCGAGCAGCGCGCGGAAGTCGCCCTCGCCGGCGAAGGCCTTCATGGCGTTCTTCTGCACCATCTCGTAGGCGCGCTGGCGCGGCAGGCCGGTGCCGACCAGGGCGAGCATGACGGCCTCGCTGAAGAACAGGCCGCCGGACATCTCCAGGTTGTGCTGCAGGCGCTCTGGATAGGCGACCAGGCCTTCGACGATGCCGGCGGCGCGCTCGAGCATGAAGCCGAGCGTGGCCGTGGCGTCGGGGCCGATCATGCGCTCGACGCTGGAGTGGGAGATGTCGCGCTCGTGCCACAAGGCGACGTCCTCGAGCGCCGGCACCACGGCGCTGCGCACGATGCGCGCGAGGCCGCACAGGTTCTCGCTCAGCACCGGATTGCGCTTGTGCGGCATGGCGCTGGAGCCCTTCTGGCCCTTGGCGAAGCGCTCCTCCGCTTCGCCGACCTCGGTCCGCTGCCAGTGCCGGACGTTGGTGGCCAGACGCTCCACGCCGGCGGCGAGCAGCGCGAGTGCCGCGAAGAACGCGGCGTGGCGATCCCGCGCGACCACTTGCGTGGCGACGGTCTCGGGCTCGAGGCCGAGGGACGCGAGAGCGCGCGCCTCGATCTCCGGCGAGAGGTGCGCGTACGTGCCCACGGCGCCGGCGATCTTGCCGACGGCGATCTCGGCGCGCGCGCTGGCGAGCCGCGCGCGGCCGCGCTTGATCTCCGCGAGGTGGCCGGCGAGCGCGACGCCGAAGGTGACGGGCTCGGCGTGGATGCCGTGGGAACGCCCGATCATCGGCGTGGCGACGTGCTCGCGCGCGCGCTTCTCGAGCGCGACGACCAGCTTGTCGCAGCGCTCCGCGAGCAGATCCGCGGCGCGCACGAGCTGGACGGCGAGGCTGGTATCGAGCACGTCGCTGGAGGTCATGCCGCGGTGAAGCCAACGCGCCGGCTCGCCGGCGAGTTGCTCGACGTGCGTGAGGAACGCGATGACGTCGTGGCGCGTCGTCTGCTCGATGCGCAGGATCTCCTCGGCGTCGAGCTGCAGGTGCTGATCGCGGATCGTGGAGGCGGTGCCCGCGGGCACGAGCCCGGCCGTCTCCATGGCTTCGCAAGCGGCCAGCTCGACTTCGAGCCAGATCTCGAAGCGCGTCTTGTCGGACCACAGCTCGCGGAAGGCTTCGGGGGTATAGCGCGGGATCATGCTGCGGCACGCCTAGCGCAGACGCCGCGCCGCGGCCACCCTCGGCGAGGCTCGGTCCTGGTCGGGCCCTCGCTTCGAGGCCGAGCAATTCTCGCTCAGCCTCTCAGTGCCGCCGGATCGTCGCGCCCGCGACCGAATACGCCTCGGCCGGCACTTCCGCGGAGGTGTCGTAGCGGCAGCTCATGGTCCGGTATTGCACGACCGGGCCGCGCCCGTCGGACACGCTGCGGAAGAGCCACGCGTGCTCCAGATCGTCGCTGGGCAGGAGGGCGTGCTCGGCTTCCGTCCGGCCTTCGTTCATCTGCAGCGGCACGACCTCCGCGTCGAGCACGGCGACGCACGGCGCGCCCGGTGTGCCGTACATCACGGCTTCGCCGGTCATGAGCAGGCGCAGCGGCTCGTTCGCGTCACTGACGATCACCGGGTGGCGCGTCCCGGCGAGGAACGGCTGGATCGCGCGCGGCGTGCTGGCGCGCTGGGTGGCGCTGCAGCGCGGCGGGCGGTCCGGGTAGTCGAGCTGCGTGGCCGCGGCGATCGGCGCGTCGAACACGGGACCGTCGGCGCGTAGCGGGAACGCCAGGCTCGATCGCGGATCGCCGTCGGGCGCGCTCAGTGACACGAGCAACGCCGGACGCCCGGCGACGTAGGTGAATCTCGACCACTGGTTCAGCCCGAAGGCAGCCGGATCGCCCAGGCCGGCCGCGAACGCGTCGAACACCCAGTGGCCGTCATCGCGTCGGGCGCGGACCGCCGTCTGGGCGTGCTCCACCCACAACATCGGGACGTTCGTCGAGCCGATCCGGACGACCTCGGCGCCGCCGCTGGTCGGCATGTCCACCGGCGGCAACGTGGCGACGCTGCGACCGTCGAGGAAGAGCGCGGGTTGGCGGCCGTCGGCGAGCGCGTGGACGCGTGCGACCACGCCGCCGCTGACGATGCTGAGCAGCCCCGGGCGCGCCAGCTGCGCGCGGCCGCTGCCGCGCACGTAGTCGCCGGGAACGTACGCCCCGGCGTCGCTGATCCGGCCGCGCTGGACCTTGCCGCCCTCGAGCAGGTTGACCCACGCGACCTCGACGTCGCGCAGGTGCGTCGTGCCGCCGGACGCCTCCGGCGTCACGTAGCGCAGCGCCGCCGTCCCCTCGACCTGTCGCGTCGAGTAGTAGATCGCCGTGGCCTCGGGGCGGCGTGGCGCGGCGAGCAACGTCACGCTGTCCAGTCGCGGGTGCGCGCCGCCGATCCCCTCGACCATCGACACGATGCCCTTGTCGTCGTCGTACGCCGTGCCGTGCCAGGCGACCTTGCCGATGGCGGCATCCCCGGCGGTGGGCGACGCGAGCAGACCGGGGATCGGGTGCCAGCCGCTCTCGTCGAGGCTGCACGGAGATCGGCGTGCGGAGCTTGCGCTCCACGATCGGCGACAGGGCTTGCTTGGGCGGGGCCAGCACGCCCTGGTCGTCGTCCAGCTGCCCGCGCCAGCCGATGCGCGACAGCTCGCCGCCGATCACGCAGCCGCCGACCCAGCAGCTCATGTCCACGCTGCAGTCGTCGGCCTTTCCGCACACGTCGACGGGCAAGCGCCCGATCGGCTCCCAGCTCGCGCCGCCATCCAGCGACTCCCACGCCTCGTTCGAGCGCGGCGACAGCGCCAGCGCGCGCGTCCCGGCAGCGGCGAGCATGCGCGAGTTGTCCGGCGCGTGCGCGATCGAGACGGCCCGCCCCTCGTCGTCGGTCACGACCAGGATCGTGCTCGAGTAGCGGCTCAACACCAGCGCGAGCGCGCCGTCTTCGGCGGGCTGCGCGGAGACCACGCGCAGCGCGCCGGAGTTGCGCTGGTAGTAGTAGCCGTAGCGCTCGTCGGAGTACTCGTCCGCGGAGTACTCCGGCGGAAGCTGGTCAATCTCGTGGGCGTCGAAGGTCCGGCCTCCGTCATGCGACGTGAACACGGCGAGCGAGCCGTTCTTGGTGCGCCGTCCGACGGCGTACGCGGTGCGTCCGTCGACGCTGAAGGACAGCGCCATGGCGCTGTCCTTCAGCGCCGGCGTCGCCGACGGCGCGAGCTCGAGCGCCGGCGTGGCCTTCGGCTTGCTCGTGGTCTTCGGCTTGCTCGTGGCTTCCAGCTTGGGCTTGTCCTTGTCGGCTTTCTTCTTGGCCGTGCGACGGTAGAACACGCCGCCGGGGCTGCAGCCGCGCTCGGATGCCTGCGGCGCGCACACGCCGGTCAAGAGCAGCGCTCCGCCCCTGCCGACGGCCAGCTCCAGATCGGCGAGCCGCGCCTTGGGCACGAACGGCTCGCGCTTGAAGTGCTTGCCCGCGTCCTCGCTCCGGAGCAGCTCGAGGTTCTGCACCGTGCCCTCGGCGGTGGTCGATCGCGCGCACGCGACGTACAGGACCTCGGCGAAGCCCGCCATGCGGACCGCGTGGCAGCCGTCGAGATCGGCAAGCTCGCGCTGCTCGAGGCGGCCGGCGAACGGACCGCTGACGAGCTCCCAGCGCGTGTCCCGCTTGGGCACCGCGGAGATCTCGACGTAGCGGCCACCGATGACCGCGGCACGGCCGCCCGCCATCGCCCCCGCATCGGGACCGCGCGCCGGCGCGACCGGCAGCTTCCAGCTCGTGGCCGGAGCGTCACCCGTGAGCGCCGGGAACGCATCGGAGGCGCCCGGCGACCAGCGCCGGGTCCCGAGCACCGACTCCACGGCGATCGTGGACGGCGGCACGCGCCGGACCCCCGACGCGCCGAACGGCTTGGTGTCGACGCGCGTCCAGGTCGCGCCCTTGTCGCGGGTCGCGTACAGCGCCTCGGGCACCGCGACCGCGAGACCGCGACCGTCGCTGGCCAGCGCCACGTCGGCGAAGCGCGTCTTGCCGGGACCGACTTCCCGCCAGGTCGCTCCGGCGTCCGCGCTCTGCACGAGCGCGCCGTCGCGCCGCCGGACCCCGACGATGGTCTGGGCCGCGGCGCTGGTGCGCGCCAGCGGATCGAGCGGCGAGCTGGCCCGCACGAACGGCCCCACCGGATCGCGCGCCTCGTAGCTGGTCCCGCTCTGCCCGACGAACAGCCAACCTTCGTCGACCTTCAACACCGACACCAGCGTCTCGGGCGCGAGCTGGGCCGCGGCCTCGGCCGTGTGAGCGCGCGTGTCGACGAGCCAGCGCTCGCCGTTGCCCCCGGCATACAGCTTGCGCCCGTTGCCGAGATCGACAGGCGCCCCGAGCTTGGCCTCGTGACGCGGGTGGAAGCTCCAGATCGCCGGCGACGGATACGTCGCCTGCGCCGCGCCAACCGCGAGCAGCGGCGGCCGGTGGTGCACCGGCCCGCCCAGACCGGCGCTGCACGCGCCGAGCGCCACGGCGCCCAGCGCCGAGATGGATCCGCGTCGCCTCATTCCGCAGCGGGCATGCTAGCGCCGTCCGCCGCGCGCAGCACGAGCACGGCGATCTCGGGCGGAATGCCCAGCCGCAGCGGCGGACCGGTGGTCCCGAGGCCGGCGTTTACGTACAGCGCGCTCGGCCCCGAGCGCACCAGGCCACGCGGCCGCTGGCGCGAGAGCGTCGCCAGGTTCAGCCGATCGCCGAAGCCGATCTGGCCGCCGTGGGTGTGGCCCGACAGCACCAACGCCACGCCGCGCCGCGCCGCCTCCTCGAAGAAGTCCGGGTAGTGGGACAACAGCAAAGTCGGCGCGTCCAGCGAGCGCCCTGCAAGCGTGCGATCCAGATCGGCCTTGGCCGTGAAGCGATCGTCGATGCCGGCGACCACCAGCTCCGCGCCGGCGCGCCGGACGCTTCGCCACTCGTTGGCGAGCACCACCGGACCCCGGCGCGCGATCGCGGCGGCGAGACCTTCGGCGTCCCACTGATCGTGGTTGCCGAGCACGACGAACACACCGTCCGGCGCGCCGAGCCGGCCCACCACCTCCGCCGCGGCGTCGTTGAAGGCGGTGCCGCTGGTCACCAGATCGCCGGTGACCACGACCAGATCGGGGCGCGCCGCCGCGGTGAGCCGGACCCAGCGCTCGCCCGTCGCCACGCCGTCGTAGCTGCCGATGTGCAGGTCGCTGAGCTGGGCCACGCGATAGCCGTCGAACGCCGCCGGCAGGCCGACGATGTCGACGTCGATCTCGCGGACGACGACGCGGCGGCGCCGCCACCACACGCCGTACGCGCTGATCGCGAGTCCGAGCGCGTACGCGATCAACGCGGCGCGCGGCAGCGCCGGCGCGACGCCGATCGCGGCGACCACGCCCAGCACCGGCACGAACAGCAGCGTCCCGAGAAACGCGGCGCCCCAGTGCCAGAACATCGGCTCGTCCACCAGGCGGACGACCCAGCGCGGGCGCGGTTTGTCGAGCGCGACCGCGTGCAGGCGAAGCGCGGTTCCGAGCCACAGCGCCAGCGCCGACAGGGCGGCCACGGCCGGCGAGGCGACCGCCGCGAACGCGAGCCCTGGCACGACGTGCACCGACAGCGTGACGCCGTGCGCAATCCAGACGAACCGACGCAGCCGCCGCCGGCGCGAGTGCGCGCGATGGCGCGGTGAAGCGCGCTCCCTGGCGCGCAGCGCCTCAGTCGCCAATCAGCGCGATCAGGTTCTTCTTGGTTGTAAGCCCGACGTGCTGCGCGGCGCGCTCGCCGTTCTTGAAGATCATGATCGTCGGCACGCCGCGGACGCCGTACTTGCCGGCGGTGACGGGCGCCTCGTCGACGTCGAGCTTGCCGACCTTGATCTTGCCGGCCAGCTCCTCGGCGACCTGATCCACGATCGGGGCCAGCGCCTTGCACGGGCCGCACCAGGTGGCCGTGAAGTCGACGAGCACCGGCACGTCCGCCTTGAGGACTTCCTGCTCGAAGTTGAGATCGTTGAAAGCCTGGACGTTCTTGCCTGCCATGGTTGCTCCGTTCGAAAGGAAGCGGAACATAGTGCCAGGACCCGTCCAGGGAAACCCCGGGCTGGCCCAGGTCGCGGAATCGCTCGTCTTTTCGCGGGGTCCCGCGCCGGACCGACACCCGGCCGGCGATCCGGGAGATGCCGGTCCGGCGCGGTATCGCCGGGTGCGACCCGCGCGGTCGTGACAATCCGCACCTCGACCGCCCACCTACCCATGTGGCGAACGCAGTCGAGGTAAAGAGCATGACCGCTAGACGACATCGGTTGGCATGGATCGGGATGGTCGCGAGCGCGATCCTGGTGGGCCCGGTCCTCTACGGCTGCGGCAGCAGCTCCGACGACTCCAGCGGAAACAAGGATGCGTCGGCAGACGTCTCGACCGACGGCAGCGGCGGCGCGGCCGACAGCGGCGCGGACGGCAACGCGAGCTGCCAGATGGTCGGCACCACGTGCGCGTCGAACAGCGACTGCTGCTCGGCCAGCTGCGACCAGACGCTGCACACCTGCGTGAACCCGATCGGCACCTGCGCGCAGCAAGGCGCCGCGTGCACGTCGCCCACGGACTGCTGCACCATGGTGTGCAGCGGCGGGACGTGCGGCGGCACCGTGTGCACGAGCGACAACCAGGCGTGCACCAGCGACGCCCAGTGCTGCAGCGGCAGCTGCGCCGCCGGCGCCGAGGGCGGCAGCACCTGCAAGCCGCTGAACACCGCTTGCAAGACCTCCGGCAACAGCTGCGCCGGCAACGGCGACTGCTGCTCGCAGTACTGCGTGAACGGCATGTGCTCGGGCAAGCCGTCGTTCTGCACGCAGACCGGCGACGCGTGCTCGCAGGACGGCGAGTGCTGCGGCGGCATCTGTACGAAGGCGAGCGGCGCGACGCTCGGAACCTGCAGCGTGCCGACGGGTCCGGGCGCGGGCGGCTGCCACATCGCCGGCACGGTGTGCGCCGCGGGCGGCACCACGGCGTGCGGCGACACGTTCTGCTGCAGCCACTCGTGCGCGCCGTACGGGCCCACGGGCGTCCACGTCTGCCAGCCGCCCAGCGGTTGCCGGCCCACGGGCGAGGTGTGCGCGACGGACAGCGACTGCTGCGGCGGTCCCGGCAACCCGGACAGCGAAGCGAACACCAAGTGCTCGAAGGCGGCGGGCGCGAAGCTCGGGCTGTGCAACCAGGGCCAGAAGTGCTCGCCTGCCGGATCGATCTGCCGGCTGCAGTCCCAGTCGTGTTCGGCGACGGACGTGTGCTGCGCCGGTAACGTGCAGCAGAGCGACACCTGCCACCTGGACCTGCTCGGCATTCCACGCTGCACGCTGGCGGCCGGCGGCTGCACCGGTGACGCGGGCGCCATGACCGGCCAGGCGTGTGCGACCAGCGCGGACTGCTGCGGCATGCCCTGCGTGCCCAACACCAGCGGCAGCGGCTCACCGTACATCTGCGGCGACAGCTGCGTGAAGTCGGGCGGCGCGTGCAGCACCGACGCCGACTGCTGCGCGGGCCTGCCGTGCGGCACACCACCCGGTTCCTCCACGGGCATCTGCGGCTACGTTCCGCCGCCGCCCCCGACGGACGCGGGCACGACGGACAGCGGCACGACGGACGGCGGCAGCTGCGCGCTCTACGGCCAGCAGTGCACGACCACCAGCGACTGCTGCAACAACGTGCCCTGCACCCTCGGGCGTTGCGAAGTCGTGGTTCCGAAGTGAGAGTCGCGCTGATTGCACTCGCCACCGTCGCCGCGTGCGGCAATGGCAACACCGCACCGTACTCGCCCGGCGAACAGGCGGGGACCGCCTGCGCCACGGCCGACACCTGCTACCCGGACGTGCAGGACAAGACGCAGATCGCGGGCGAGGTGCAGTGCCTGACGAAGGTGAGCGGCGGCTACTGCACGCACCTCTGCACCGCCGACACCGACTGCTGCGCCGTGCCCGGAGAGTGCCGCACCGGTCATCCGCAGGTGTGCGCGCCGTTCGAGAACCAGACCGCGACGTACTGCTTCCTGAGCTGCGAAGACGCGGACCTGAAGGCGGCGGGCTACACCGACTCGACGCTCTACTGTCACGACTTCGCGAGCGCGACGTTCAACTGCCGCTCCACGGGCGGCGGGACGAACAACCGGAAGATCTGCTCGAGCGGCTGAGCGATCACGCGCCGCTGGCGCACGCCGCCAACGCCACATGATACGTTGACCGCGGAGGTCGACGGCGATGATGCGGACGGGACGGTGCTTGTGCGGGGCGGTGACGTTCGAGGCGGAGGTCGACGAAGCGCACCACGGGGCGTGTCACTGCGGCATGTGCCGGCGCTGGTGCGGCGGAGCACCGCTGTTCACCGTGTCGACCACGCGCGCGACGTTCCAGGGCGAGGATCGCATCACGCGCTACGCGTCTTCGGAGTGGGCGGATCGCGGGTTCTGCGGCGCGTGTGGTACGGCGCTGTTCTACTACTTCAAGCCGGCGAAGTTGTACGCGATGGCGGTGGGCGCGTTCGACGACGCCGCGGCGTTCGAGCTCCGCGAGGAGATCTTCATCGACGACAAGCCCGGCGGCTACGCGTTCGCCGGCGACCACCCACGCCTGACCGCGGCGGAGGTGCTCGCGAAGCACGCCGGCACCGCGGGCGAAGGCTGACCCGCGCCGCACCGGCAGCCAGCCAGCGCCTACGCCGCCGACGCCGTCAGCACCGCGAGCGCCGCTCGCACGATCGCCTCCGTGCTCTCGCCGGCGCCCACGTGGGCGAGCGCGCGCCGCGTCTCCGTCTCCCTGAAGCCGAGCTTGCGCAGCGCGGCGAACGCGCGCGCGGTGGCGTCCGCCGCGGCCGGCGACGCGGGCATGCCGTAGCTCGATACGTCCGCGTGCCGGAACGAGAAGCCCGCGCGCGCGTCGCCCCCGACGCCCAGGCGTCCGCGGTGCAGCGCGCGGTGATGCGCCGAGCACAGCGCGACCAGTTTGTCCGCGTCGTGCGTGCCGCCGTCGGCGCGCGGATCGACGTGATGCACGTCGACGAACACCGCGTTGCGGCAGCCGGGCACCGCGCAGCCGCCGTGGTGACGCTGCAGCACCTTGCGGCGGATCGCCGGCGGGATCGTCTGCGTCGCGCGATCGCCGGCGACGCGCTGCGCGTCGCACTCCGCCATCTCCACGATCGCCGGCTCGACCGCGATCGCCTCGCCCTTCGCCTGCTGCGCGCCGGCGCGGCAGCGCTCGCACACGGTCATGGCGATCTGGTAGCTCGCGCGCCCGTCGTCCGCCGGCCCGCCGAGCACCGCCCGCGCCATCAGAAGCAGCGCGGCGTCGTCGTCGATCGGGCCCGCCGACTCGCGCCGCAGCTTCGTCATCGCTGCGCGGAACGTCGCCAGCGTCTCCGCCGACACATCGAAGCGCAGCACGTGCCGCCGCGCCTCGTCTGAAGCGGGATCCGACGGCCGATCGCCCGCGCGCCGCCCGCTCACCAGGCGCTCGATCTCCCGCACCGTGCGATCCGCCGCCGCCGCCAGCCACGCGCCCTCGTGTCCGGTGTGGCCACGCGCGTCAGCTCGCGCAACGCCGACCACGACAGCTCGCTCGCCGCCAGCGCCGGCAACTGTTCGAGCGCCGCCGCGACGCGCAGCTTCTCCTCCGTGGTGCGCGGCCCGTAGCCGAGCACGCGCTCGACGTACTCCGCGAACGTGGCGAAGCCGAGCCGCCGATGCACGCCCGCCCGCTGCGCCACCAGGAGCCACCGCCCCTCGTCCCGATCGAGCATCACGCGATCCGACGCGATCCTGAGCAGCTCCGCATGCGCGCGCCGCCAGTCCGTGAGATTAGTTGTCATGCGAGAGTCCTATCATGGAGATTGTGGAGCCCCGGAGCCGCGCGCCGGCAGGCAAACGCCGACGCGATCGCGATTCGAGGCGTTCCGCCCGCGAAAACGCGAGAGCGGGCGAACACGGCTGCGCGCGGGGCGGTTCACGAGCAAGCGGCGCAAGCACGGAGTCGTGGTATGGAAATGCTGTCAACCAGAAATCTGTATCTTGAGTTCGATTCTGTCGGTCCGGCGCGGAATCCCGCGGCGCGCCCACGTGGGCATCGGAGCCCACGTGGGCGGCGCGAGCACGCCGGGCGCCACGTGGGCAGCGCACCCAGAGAAGTCCCCTCGATTCCAGCCCATGGGGGATGGCACAGGAAGGGCGGAAGGGCGGAAGATTCGGGGATGGGACGGACGAAGTGATGGGTGCGCGGGTCGAGGTGCACCGCCATCTCGGCCCAGGGTTGGCTTGCTCGTCGACTTCAACGTCACCGCCCTGCGGAATGGCTTGCGACGGCTCGTGCCTGAATGCCCGAAGTCCCTGTAGACCTTCCGTTCTTCCGCCCTTCCTGTGAAAACCCCTCGGACGCGGAGCTCCTCGACGACGGCGCGCTGTCGCCACAGACGCCCACGTGGGCCGGCGCGAGCTCGACGCGCGCCCCATCGGCGGCGGGATCACGCCGGGCGCCACCATCGGCGACGCAATCACGCCGGGCGCCACCATCGGCGGCGCGAGCGCAGCCGGGGAAGCAACGCGGCTCGCCTCGATGAGCGTCGGGCGCGCCCACACGCCGAGCGCCCCGAGAACCGGCCGGCGGCCGCCGACGGGGATACCGCGCCGGACCGGCATCCATGCTAGATCGGCCCGGTCATGCTCATCGTCATGCAGACGGGCGCCACGTCCGACCAGATCAACGCCGTGTGCGACCGGGTGCGCGAGCTCGGGCTCGTGCCGAACGAGATCCCCGGTTCGATGCGCCTGGCGATCGGCGTCACGGGCAACAAGGGCGCGCTCGATCCCGCGCTGTTCAACCGCATGCCCGGCGTGCTGGAGGCCGTCGCGATCAGCAAGCCGTACAAGCTGGTCAGTCGCGAGGTCAAGCCGGACGACACCGTGATCGAGCTGGGCAAGACGGCCGTGGGCGGCGGCGCGCTGTGCGTCATGGCCGGCCCGTGCTCGGTGGAGACGCGCGAGCAGGTGCTCGGCACCGCGCACCACGTGCGCAAGCACGGCGCGACGATCCTGCGCGGCGGCGCGTTCAAGCCGCGCACCAGTCCGTACGACTTCCAGGGCCTACGCGAGGAGGGGCTGCAGCTCCTGGCCGAGGCGCGCGAAGAGACGGGCATGCCCATCATCACCGAGGTCAAGGACACGGAGACGCTCGGGCTCGTGGCCAAGTACGCCGACATCTTGCAGATCGGCGCGCGCAACATGCAAAACTTCTCGCTGCTCGAGGCCGTGGGCAACCTGGGCAAGCCGGTGATGCTCAAGCGCGGGCTGTCGAGCACCGTCAAGGAGTGGCTGATGGCGGCCGAGTACATCGTTTCGCGCGGCAACTACCAGGTGATGCTGTGCGAGCGCGGCATCCGCACGTTCGAGACGCTCACGCGCAATACGCTCGATCTGGGCATCGTGCCGCTGCTCAAGCAGATCACGCACCTGCCGATCATCGTCGATCCGTCGCACGGCACCGGCGTGGCGATGGCCGTGACGCCGCTGGCGCGCGCCGCGGTGGCGACCGGCGTGGACGGCGTCATGGTGGAGGTCCACCCGAGCCCGGACAAGGCGCTCAGCGACGGCCCGCAGGCGCTGACCTTCGAGATGTTCGGCGAGATGATGGACCAGCTGCGCAAGATCGCCGGCGCCATGGGCCAGGCGCTTGCTTGAACGCGCGGTTCCGTGGGGCGCGCCGTGGACGACCGAGGGCGTGATCGCGCTCTTCGAGCCGATGGTCGTCGAGCCCCGGCGCACGCGGCTGCTGTCGGTCATCGACGCGCGCGTCGGGAGCGTCACGGTGCTGATGGACGCGCCGCGCGATCCGCATAACGGCGCGGCGGTGCTGCGATCGTGCGACGCGTTCGGCGTGCAGGACGTGCACGTCGTCCCCCGGGACCACGAGTTTCCGGTGTCGAGCGGCGTGGCTAAAGGCACCGAGCGCTGGATCGACGTCACGCTGCACCCGACGGCGGGCACCGCGGCGGCCACGCTCGCCGCGCGCGGCTACACGCTGGTCGCGACGCACCCGCGCGGCGAACTGGTGCCCGCCGATCTCGCGACGATCCCGCGCCTCGCCTTGGTCCTCGGCAACGAGCACGACGGCATCAGCGAGACGCTGGCCCGCGCCGCGCAGCAGACCGTACGCATCCCCATGCGCGGCTTCGTCGAAAGCTTGAACGTGAGCGTGGCCGGCGCGATCCTGATCCACGCCGCGACCGAAGGGCGCCCCGGGGATCTTCCCGACGCCGACAAGCGCCTGTTGTACGCGCGCGGCTTGTTCCGCACGGTGGCGCGCGCGGAGGAAGTGCTGGCGGCGAGCGTGCCGCGCTAGGCTCGCTCCGCCGGGCCGCACGCGCTTCACGGTGCGAGGAACGTCGTCGTCACGCCGCCGCCGGACTCCGTGCACTGCTGGGCGCCGATGGCGGCCTCGATGCACTTGCACGTCACGTCGTTCTCGCACGCGACCGGGACCGCCACGCACGAGTACGACGGCGGGTTGCAGCACGGCCCGCCCTCGACGACGCTGCAGTACTCCGTCGCGGAAGCGCACGACAGCGCCTGCCCGCACGCGAACGATGCGCCGGCGTCTTTCGACGCGCACTGCCCGGCGTGCATCAGCGGCTTCGACGTGTAGCCGGAGGGGAGGCCCGTGCACACGACGTTGATGACCGTGCCATCGCACGCGCACCCCGGCGAGAACGAGTTGCACACCGCGCCGGGCGCGGGGAAGCACTCGCCCTTCGCCGCGCACATCGCGCTCGTCGGGTAACCGCACAGCCCTTGCGGCGGGCAGTCCTTGTCCGTGACGCACGGCGCGCCGCCGCTACCGCCGGCTCCGGCGATCCCCGCCGTCCCGCCCGTACCGGTGCCGCCCGTGCCGCCGGTGCCCGTGCCGCCGAAGCCGCCGGTGCCGGTGCCGCCGGTGCCGCCGGTGCCGGTGCCGCCGGTGCCGGTACCGCCCGTGCCGGTGCCGCCGGTGCCGGTACCGCCGGAACCGCTGACACCACCGTCGGTCGAGCTCGACGTGGAGCCGCCGCACGCTGCGACGAGCGCGGCGACGCCGAGCGCCGTTGCGAGGTTCGACAAGGATGCGAAGCGAAGCTGGATCATGAAGTGCCCTCCACCGGATCGAAGCACAACCGCGCACCGGCCGCCAACCCACGCCCGGGCGCGACGCGCTTGCGCGTATCTTGGCTTCGGAGACAGACTCCGCAGCGTGAGAGGTACGCGCGCCCTGGGCAACCGCTACGCGGCGGTGCTGGTCGGGCTTCTCTTGTTCGTGCTGCTGCTGTTGATGCGCGCGCCCGTGATGTCCAACGCCGACACGGTGCGCGACCTGTTGATGGCCCGCGACTGTTTGGACGGAAGCGGCTGCCACTCCGCCGGTGCTCCGGCGGGCCTGGGTGGTTTCCAGCAGAACGCGAGCTGGATCTGGATCCTGGTCGGCGCGCGGCTCCTCCACGTCGGCGTCGCGGGCTTGCAGGTGCTCGGCTTCGCCGGCGCCGCCGTCGCGGCGTCGCTGGTGTTTGTCATCGCGCGTCGCTTCGTGTCGCCCGGCTACGCGTTGATCGCGGCGCTCGCCGACGCGCTCGCGATCCGGCAGCTGATCCCCACCGACGTGATCCACAACCCGACGCTCTTCCCGCTCGCGACGACGCTGGTGTTCTGGGCGGCGCTGCGGCTGTACGACCGCGGGCGGCTGCGCGACGTCGCACTGGTCGCGCTGTGCGTCGCGCTCTCGGTCGAATTCCACGGCATCGGCGCGCTGTTGATCGTCGCATTGCTGGTGTGGATCGGCCTGTCACAGAACGCGCCGCTCAAGGCGGCGATGCTCGCCGCGATCGTCGTCGTCGCGGTGCCCGCGGCGGTGTCGCGGAACGCGCTCGAGGCGAACATGGTGATCGCGCAGTCGCACGCGCTCTTGGCGATCGGCACCGCGGGCTGCGCCGCGGTGCTGGGACTGAGCGTGTGGCTGCGCCGCTATTTCGAAGCCTGGTCGGATCGAGGGCGCCTGTGGGCTTGGCTCGGCGTCGGCGGCACGTATCCGCTGCTCGTCGTCACGTTGGTGGCGGCGTTCCACGAGGATCTACTCAAGTACTATTTCCTGCCGGCGCTTCCGCCACTGACGATCGGTGCCGTCGGCGCGGTCGCGGCCGTCGCCGCTCGCGTATCGCTGCGGCCCGCCGCGGCGTGGGTCGTGCGCGGCGTGCTGGCGCTGGCGGCAATCGCCGCGTTCGTCGAGGTCTCGAATGCGACGACGCGCGGCATGTGGTTCGGCCCGTGCCGGGACCGCTTCACGCTCGACCAGATCGAAGCGCTGCCTGCGGGGCTCGCCGCGCGGGGCGTCGGGTACCAGGAAGCGTTCACGCGCGTCCAGGCAGACCCCCACGGGGCGGTCATCGCGGGCTTCGCCGCCTTCGAGCCCACGACGCGGTCCGGTGCGCCGCGCGCCGGACCGCTGCTGAACGTGTTCTTGATGCGCCGCGACGCCGTACCCGTCGGAATCGCGACGTTCCCCGTTCCCGGACGCGCCGCCGCGGCGGTCGTGCCCGTGGCGTCATGGATCGAGCGCAACCACGCGACGGTGTGCACAGAGCCGACCGACGGCAGCGCGCCGCGCGCCTGCGTCACACTGGCGATCGCACCGGCGTTCCACGCGTTCCAGGCGCCGCTCGAGCTCGAGCTCCGCGCGTATCCCCGCGTCGAGGAGCTCGAGCAAGCGCTGGACGACGGACAACTGCACGAGTGGGCGGACCGGGGCACGCGCTTCACGTTCCGCTACGACGTCCACGTCGGGGCCGGCGCGGGCCGCACGCTCTTCGTCGAGCATCCGGGGCTGCCGTGCGCGTGGCACATCTCGCGCATCGACGGCGTGGCCCACACCGGCGCGCTGCCCGGAGGATCGGTGGTGCTGCGCCAGGGCGGCGCCACGCGGGGAACGCTGGAGGTGACGCGAATCGCCGGCGTGGCCGCGTGTCCCGGCGATCGCCCGCGGATGCCGCCGGCCCTGTACGAGATCGCGCTCTCCGACAAGCCGGCGCAGACGCTGCTCGATCGCTGCCGCGCCGCGTTCGGGCTCTAGCGTCCGGACGTCGCGACGACCAAGAGGCTCGCCTCCGGCGCGTCGCCAACGTAGGCGTTGCCGGCGTCGTCGGCGACGACGTTGCGCGCGCCGGGCGTCGTCGCCGCGGTCGCGACCACGTGGAGCGCTCCGGCGTCGTCGAGGCGGGCGATGGTGAGCCGCGCGGACCGCGCCGCCGCGACGTACACCCAGCGCCTGCCCGGCAGGTAGTCGATGTTGTCCACGCCGGCGCCGGTGTCGAGCTTGCCGAGCGGTGCGCCGTCGTGGGCGGCGTCGAGCACCTGCACGTGATCCGTGCACGCGACGATCAGGAAGTGTCGCGCCGCATCGAACGCGAGCCCGCGCGGTCCGTCACCGCCGCACGTGGGCTTCCACGTCGCGATCTGCCGGTGCGACTTCACGTCGATCACGGCAGTGAGGTCCTCGTCCTCCAGGTTGGTGAAGAAGCGTCCGCCCGCCTCGTCGACGGCGTAGCCCTCCGGCTGCCCCGGCAGCTTGATCGCGGTCTTGCTTGCCGGGCCCGCCGGCTTCGACGCGTCGAGCACCGCGAGCGACTGGGCGCGCGGCATCGTCACCCACACCTCCTCGACGGCGGCGACGTACGCCACGCCGTCGATGGACGACGAGAGCTTCATGCACGCGCCAGGCTTCAACGTCGCGACGTCGACGGCGCACACCTCTTCTGTCGCGCGGTCGCCGATGTATGCCACGCCGTCTCCCAGGCTGACCGCGCTCGGACCGGCGCTGTACTTCCGGCCGTGCCACTCCATCTCCGCGGACTTGAAGCCGTCGACGCGCTTGAACGTCGCACTCTCGACGTCGAGCACGTCCACGCTACCGGTGTTGCCGACCGGCACCCACACGCGCCGCTTGCCGGGCTCGTAGGCGATGTAGTCGAGCGACGCGGGCTTCGTGGAACCGGCGAGCGCGATCCGCTTCGCGGTGAGCGTCGCGGGCGCGGCGACCGGCGCCACGACCGAGCCTGCAGGCTGCGGGGCCTGCCGGGCCGGCGCGGAAGCCGCGGGTGGCGGCGGCGGCGCTCTGCCGCAGGCGCCGCCGCACGCGGCAAGCAGCGGACACAGCGCGAGCGCAGCGAGACGTCTGGGCGTCATCGCGACGCTGTAACGCGAATCGCCCGCGACCAGAAGTTCCGCGCCGGACCGGCAACAAACCACGAAGACTCCGCTATGCTCGCCGGCGATGTCGATCTCGCGCCGACGTTTCCTCGAAGCCGCCGCGCTCGCCGGCGCGGCCGGCTGCGCACCCGCCGTCGCGAAGCGCCCCGCGCCGGCCCCGCTGGCGCGCGCGCCGGGCCCCGTGGCGCCGCCGAAGCCCGGCGTGCTCGAGGCGGTGCTCGCCCGCGCGCTCGAGGTCGCGAAGCGCGAAGGCGCGAGCTACGCCGACGCGCGCGTGCACAAGCGGCGCGAGGAGCGGCTCTCGACGCGCGAGGATCACGTGGTCGGCGTGTGGAGCGGCGAGACCTACGGCATCGGCGTGCGCGTACTGGTCGGCGGCGCGTGGGGCTTCGCGTCGAGCGCGGGAGTGACGGACGGCGACGCCGCCGACGCGGCGAAGCGTGCCGTCGCCGTCGCGAAGGCCGATCAGGGCGCACGCAAGCGCCCGATCGAGCTCGCACCCTGCGGCGTGTATCACGACAAGTGGCAGACGGACTTCGCCGTCGATCCGTTCGAGGTGTCGCTGGCCGAGAAGGCGGCGCTGATCCTGAGCGTGTGGCCGGTCGCGAGTCGCGTCGCGGGTATCGCCTTCTGCAGCGCGAACTGCGCCTCGTTCGACGAATGGAAGCTGCTGGCCACCAGCGAGGGCTCGCTGGTCGAGCAGCGCATCGTGCGCGTCGGCGCGGGCTACACGCTCACGGCCAAGAACGACAAGCGGGGCGACTTCGTCACGCGCACCTGGGAGGTGCCGGCGATGCAGGCGGGCTGGGAGCACGTGGCGAAGGGCGGCCTGGCCGAGAGCGCCGAGCGCAGCGCCAAAGAGACGATCGAGAAGCTCGGGGCGCCGGCGGTCGCGCCCGGCAAGCACGCGCTGGTGCTCGCGCCCGACCACCTGTGGCTGACGATCCACGAGTCGATTGGCCACTCCACGGAGCTCGATCGGGCGATGGGCTACGAGGCGGATCTCGCGGGCACGTCGTTCGCCACGCCGGACAAGCTCGGCAAGCTCCGCTACGGCAAGGAGAACGTGACGTTCTTCGCCGACAAGACCACGCCCGGCGGCCTGGCCACGTGCGGCTACGACGACGACGGCGTGAAGACGGGGCGCTGGAACTTGATCGACAAGGGCCTGTTCGTCGCCTACCAGACCACGCGCGAGCAGGCGGCGTGGATCGGCGAGAAGCGCTCGCGCGGCACCTCCTACGCGCAGGATCACCGCTCCGTGGCTTTCCAGCGCATGCCCAACGTGTCGCTCGCTCCGGGGCCCGACAAGCGGAGCCTCGACGACATCGTCGCCGCCACCGACGACGGCATCTTGATCCACGGCGACGGCTCGTGGTCGATCGATCAGCAGCGCTACAACTTCCAGTTCGGCGGCCAGCTGTTCTACGCGATCAAGGGCGGCAAGATCTCGCACATGCTCCGTGACGTCGCCTACCAATCGAACACGTCGGAGTTCTGGCACAGCTGCGACATGATCGGCGGGCAGGACGCGTGGGAGATCCACGGCACGCTCTACGACGGCAAGGGCGAGCCCGGCCAATCCAACGCCGTCAGTCACGGCGCGCCGCCGGCGCGCTTCCGCGACGTGAACGTCCTCTACACCGGAGGCAAGCGCGGATGAGCGACGACATCACCGCCCGGCTGCTGGAGCTGGTCCGCAAACGCGACGCGAGCGCCGAGGCGCGCGTCTCCACGACCTTCGGTCGCGACGGCAACACGCGCTTCGCCGCCGGGGAGATCACGACCGCCGGTGACACGGACATCACCGACGTGTCGCTCATGGTCACGCTGGGCCAGCGCCACGCCGCGGCAAGCACGTCGCAGACCGACGCCGCGTCGTTGTCGTCGCTGGTCGATCGCGCGCTTGCCATGGCCAAGCTCGCGCCGGAGGATCCGGAGATCATGCCCGTACTCGGGCCGCAGAAATACGCCACCGGCGCCAGCGCCTGGGACGACGCGACCGCGCGCTATCCGAACGCCGAGCGCGCCGCCGCCGCGCGCACCACGATCGCCGCGGCGGACAAGCAGAGCGCGATCCCGGCGGGCTTCTTCGAGGTCGGCGCGCGCGAGCATCGCCTCGCCACCAGCGCGGGCCTGTCGGCGAGCCACAAGTCCACGGTCGCGTCTCTCACCATGACCGTGCGCACGCCGGACGGGACGGGATCAGGCTGGTCCGGCGCGGAATCCACCCGCGCGCCCGCTCTCGACGCCGCGACGCTGGCCGGCACGGCCATCGACAAGGCCGTCCGCTCGCGCGAGCCGCACGCGCTCGAGCCGGGCAAGTACAGCGTCGTGCTCGAGCCGCAGGCCGTGTCGGATCTGCTCGAATATCTGCTGTACGCCCTCGACGCGCGCTCGGCGGACGAGGGCCGGAGCTTCTTCTCCAAGCGCGGCGGCACCAAGCTCGGCGAGAAGCTGTTCGCGCCGATGGTGACGCTGCGGAGCGACCCGCTGAACGACCGCACGCCGGGCTCGCCCTTCGACGGCGAGGGGCTGCCGCTCGGGCCGGTCACGTGGATCGACGAGGGACGACTCGGCGCCCTCGCCTACTCGCGCTACTGGGCACACAAGCAAGGCAAGAAGCCCACGGGGGCGCACTCCAGCTTCGAGCTCTCCGGCGGCAGCGCGTCGAGCGTCGACGAGCTGATCAAGCACGTGAAGCGTGGACTGCTCGTGACGCGTTTCTGGTACATCCGCTCGCTCGAGCCGCGGGAGCTCTCCGTCACCGGGCTGACCCGCGACGGCGTGTTCCTGATCGAGAACGGCAAGATCGCGCACCCGGTCAACAACTTCCGCTTCAACGACTCGCCGGCGCGCGTGCTCGCCGCGTGCCAGGGCATGACGAAGGACAGCGTGCGCGTGCCGAGCTACGGCGGCGTGGTGCGCGTGCCGGCGTTGCTCGCTGACGGGTTCAACATGGCGAGCGTGTCCAAGGCCGTATAGACCAAGCCGACACCCTACGAGCAGCCGCAGCCCGACTTCTCGATCAACGCTTTCGCGTCGCCCACGCGCTGGCGCGCGCTGGTGCAGCGCGCGTCGCTCTCGCCGGCGAGCTCGCAGATGCCGTCGGCGGCGCGCTGCATCGACGACAGCGCGCGGCACGCGGCGTCGCAACCGGTCAGCGACTCCTCCTCGGGAGCCGGCGAGCTGGCTTGCTCGTCGGCTTCGGTGTTCGGCTGCGCCGGCGCTTCGGCGGGCGCCGGAGGCGGCCCTGCGGAAGACGGCGACGACTCGCCCTGGCCGGCGCCCGGCGGCGACGCCACCGCGGTGTGGATACGCCCCTCGGCGACGTCGAGGTCGTGCTCGAAGCCCTGGACGCTGCCGCCGCCGGCGGGCATCGCGGCAGGGCGGCCGCCACACGCCGAGGCGAGCAGCGCGACTCCGACCAGGGCGGCGCGACGCATCGACCCCAGGGTAGCCGATGTCCGGGGCGCGCGGGGGCCGGGAAACCGCCCCGCCGCCGCGGAAATCTGGCCCCGGTGACACGACGCGCAGCCTGTACTAGCGTCGCGCCGGCTATGGCGAGGCACACGGTGGACACGAGCGTGCTCGGCCCGGCGACCCGTATCACGGGTCGGGTCGGCGGCGAGGGCGGGCTCAGGGTCGAAGGCAGCATCCGCGGCGACGTGGCGGTGACCGGTCCGGTGGAGATCACCGAGGCCGCCTCCGTCGAGGGCGACGTGCACGCGGAGTCGGTGGACGTCGGCGGCACCTTGCTCGGCAACGTGGTGGCGCGCGGGCCGGTCGCGGTGCGCGCCGGAGCCACCGTGCGCGGCGACTTGAAGGGCTCGCGCGTCTCGATCGAGCCGGGCGCGCGCGTCGCCGTGCGCCTCGACACGGACTTCGAGCTCGATCTCGGGCCGACGCACCGGCGAAGCTGAAGCAACTACTTTACTATTGCGGAGACAAGACGATGGCAGGCACGGTGATTGGCGAAGGCTTGACGATCGAAGGCGAGATCACGAGCGAGGAAGAGGTCGTGGTCCACGGCACGGTGCGGGGTCGCCTGAGCAGCAGCGACGCGGTGAGCGTCGCCGGCGGCGGCGTGGTCGAGGCCGACATCGGAGCCGCGTCGCTGTCGGTCGGCGGCCAGGTGACGGGCAACGTCACCGCGCAAGAGCGCGTGGATCTGCAGCCCGGCGGGCGCCTGATCGGCGACGTCAAGGCGGCTCGGCTGACGATCGCGGACGGTGCCTCGTTCAAGGGCAACGTCGACATGGACGTGTGAGTACGAGATGGCGAACGCTTCCACAATCGGGACGAGCACGGTCATCCGCGGCAACCTGCGCGGCGACGGCGACGTGGAGATCCACGGACGCGTCGAAGGCAGCGTCAGCGTGTCGGGCGACGTGACCCTGGGCGAGCACGCCGCCGTGCTCGGCGACGTGAGCGGCGCGGCGCTGGTCATCGGCGGCGCCGTGCAGGGCGACGTGCGCGGCACCGACAGCGTGGTGCTCGACGCGACGGCGCGCGTGGTGGGCGACATCGGCGCGCCCCGGATCGGCATCACCGACGGCGCGCTGGTGCGCGGCAACGTGCAGACGGACGGCGAGTCGATGGGCGCGACGCGCGCCCGCAGCGCGGCCCGCGCCGAACCGGCGCGCCGTGCCGAGCCCGCGCCGGCCCGACAAGAAGAGAAATCCGCGCCGCGCGCGGTCGCCGCAAGGAAGCCCGCGCCGACCCCGGCGAAGAAGCCAGCGAAGGCGCCACCCGCGCGCGCCAAGTCCGCTCCGGCCAAGGCCGCCGCCAAGCCGAAGCCCGCGCCGGCCAAGCGCCAGCCGCCGCCGCCGGTGGTTCCAGCGCTCCGCCGCGGCGCCCGCGCGAAGAAGAAGGCACGCCGTCGCTGAGCCATGGATCGCGGCAAGCTCGACCGGATGATCGCGCTGTTGCGCGAACGCAGCTTCGAGAGGAAGCGCGTGATCCTGGCCTCCGGCAAGGAGAGCGATTTCTTCATCGACTGCAAGCAGGCAGTGCTCACCGCCGAGGGCCACGCGCTGGTCGGTGAGCTGATGTTCGACGCGTTGTCGCAGCTACCGGAGTGCGACGCGGTCGGCGGCGTAGAGCTCGGCGGCTGCCCGCTCGCCAGCGCCGTGTCGCTCGTGAGCCACCAGCGCGGTCGCGACCTGCCGGCGCTGTACGTGCGCAAGGCGCAGAAGGATCACGGCAGCAAGAAGCTGGTCGAGGGCGACAAGGCGCTCAGGCCCGGGCTTCGCGTCGCCTTGCTCGAGGACGTCGTGACCACCGGCGGCTCGAGCCTCAAGGCCGTGGAATCCTTGCGCACCGCCGGCGCGACGGTGGTCGGCATCATCGCGCTGGTCGATCGCCAGGAGGGCGGAAGCGATACCATCCAGAACGCCGGCCTGCCGTTCGTCGCCCTCGCGAGCCGCAGCGACTTCATGGATTGATGCCGGTCCGGCGCGGAATCCCCAAGGCCGGATCCGTCGATGGAACATGTTCTATTGCGCGGAGCGTGACCTCGGCGGGCCGGCGGGCTAACGTCGATCGCACCGGCATGGCCGCGCCCGACCACAGGACGACCCGGTTCGTCGCGCTCGCCGTCGCGGCTGCCGCCCTGACGCTCGCGTCGACCGGCAGCGCCGTCGCGGCCGGGGACGAAGACAACGCGCAGCGGCCGATGACGCGCCAGGAGGTCGAGGCCTGGCTCGACTCGCGCGGCATGCCCTCCACGCAGCAGGACACCAGCGGCGACACGGCGGAGGCGCCGCCGCCTCCGCCGCGCCACCACGGCTTCGTCGTCGAGACCGGCATCGGCGCGATGCAGCACCTCGGTCCGTTGAAGCACATCTCGCCGCTGTCGCCGCTGTTCCACCTGCAGTTCGGCTGGGAGCCGATCAAATGGGCGATGATCTTCGCCGAGACGGACCTGTCCTTCGGCAACACGTCGTACGCCCGCCCACCGCCGGAACCGCGCGGCTACGCCATGTACGGCTTCGGCGGCGGCGTGCGCTTCACGGTCAAGCCGACGGATCGCTTCGGCATCTACTTGCAGGGCAGCGTCGGCGCCGCCAAGATCTCCGACGACGTGCTCGTGACCTACGGCTATCGGGACGCGACCTCGTTCAACCCGTATTTCGGCGGCATCCTCGGGCTCGAGTGGTACCAGGTGAACCCGCACACCGCGCTCGCGCTGTTCGGCGGCGTCCGCAACTACAACCAGCTGCTGGACCGCACCGGCGCGAGCCAGAGCGCGCTCGCGGTGATCGGCGGCGTGTCGCTCAGGTACGTCTTCTGAGCGCGACCGTCGCTGCCTTCAGTAGCTACGGGCGAGATCGTCCGTGAACGACGAGATCTTGCTGTCGTAGCTCGAGCACGCCTTGGGCACGCCGGACTCGGTGGAGCTGCGCTGGTACAGGCACTCCACGTACAACACCTTGCTCTTGCCGACGCGCGTCTCCGTGGCGCCCGTGGCGTCGCGCTTGAGTCCGGCGACCAGCGAATAGCCGTCCGTCTTCGACGTCGTGTCGGCCAACAGCACCTTGTAGATGTGCACCTCGCCGGTCGGCCCCTTCTTGCCGAGCGCCACCGTCGCCGCCCAGCCCGCGCTGTTGCTCTTCTCCTTCATGATGTCGTAGCCGTAGTAGCGATAATTGCTCTCGATCTTGCTCTTGACCCCGCTCGACGTCAGCGAGTCGACCGGAGCGGGACTGTCGGCGTGGGTCGATGCCGTCGTCGAGGAACCGGAGCCCATGCACGGCGTCATGCACGTATCGAGCGCGTCCTTGTCGGAGCTCTTGTCGATGCACTTGCTGACGCAGGCGTACTTCTCGGGATGGTCCTTCTTCATCGTCGTCAGCGACTTGGCACACTTCGCCTGCTCCTCCGAGGTGGCGTCCTCCTTGCCGACAATCTTCGCGGTCTTCTTGCACAGCTTCTCCGGCGAGGGCTTGAGCAGCTTGCAGGCGAACAGGGCCGTGCACAGCACGAGTAGCGGGAACAGCTGGCGGCGAACAAACATCGACCTCTCCCTTCCATGAGGACAGCAGCCCTTCGATAGTGCCAGGACCGACACCGCCGCTGCATGAGTGGATCCGCGACCACGACGCCGCGCGCATCGCGCCGCCCCCGCCAACGTGGCTCGCCAATGTGGCAGCCGCCCCGGGCCGAAGGCGCCGGGAACGGGGGCAATTCCGCGCAGAAGCATGTGGCACGCGCGTTGCTGGAGCGCTCTTCCCAGGAGGTAACCCATGTTCCGATCGCCGATCCGACTTGGTCTCGTCGTCGCGCTGGCGACCACTGCGTCCGCGTGCGCGGCGGCGCGCGCCGCTGCCGAGCCTGCGCGCCCGCCGGCCGCGACAGCCGCAGCGCCGAGCGCGCATATCGAGATCGGGGCGAAGCTCAAGACGACGTGCGCGTGTCAGTCAGCGTGAGAATGCGTCGCGGCGTTCGCGTCGTGCTCGCGAAGCTCGCACGCCCCGACGGCGGGACGACGACGATCACCGCCGCGCTGCAGTGACTCACGCGACCGGCAGCGCGCGCCCGACGACGAACTTCAGGTAGCGTCCCTCCATGTGCCCGGCGAAGACCGGGTGATCGATCGGCTGACCGACGTCGTGGACGATCTGGAAGCGGCGCTTGGCGCGCCGCGCCGCTTCCGCGAGCAGCGTGCGGAACGCGTCGGGGCCGACCTGGGACGTGCAGCTCGCCGCGGCGTAGAGCGCGCCGGGTGCGGCAACGCGGAGCCCGGCCGCGTTCAGGCGCTCGTACGCCTTGAGCGCTTGCGGCAGCTGGTCGCGACTCTTGGCGAAGCTCGGCGGATCGCAGATCACGAGATCGAAGCGGCGCTTCTCGTGCTCGAGATGTTCGAACACGTCGGCCACGACGAACTCGTGGGCGTCGGGATCGAGGCCGTTCAGCTCGAAGTTGTGGCGCGCGTCGTCGGCGGCGGCCGGCGCGGCGTCCACGCTGGTGACGCGCGTCGCGCCGCCGAGGGCGGCGTGCAGCGAGAAGCCACCGCTGTAGGAGAACAGGTTGAGCACGCTCCGGCCTGCCGCGATGCCACCGATGAAGCGGCGGTTATCCCGCTGATCAAGGAACAGGCCGGTCTTCTGGCCCTCGAACAAGTTGGCGCGCAGGCGCACGCCGTGCTCCTCGATGATCAGATCGCGTGGCGGCTTGCGCCCCTGGATCACCTCCACCGTCTCGCGCCGGCGCAGCACGCCGTGCAGCTTCGTCGTCGCGAGCAACGCCTCGACGACCCAGGGCACCAGCGGCTCGACCGCGTCTGCGTAGGTGACCAGCACGGCGAAGGCGCCGTACAGGTCGACGACGATGCCGGGCAGCCCGTCCCCTTCCCCGAAGATCCAGCGATACGCGCTGGTACGCGACTCGCGCACGCCGTCCCGCAGCTCCCACGCCGCGCGCACGCGCGCGGCGACCCACGCCGCGTCCGGCGGCTGCCGCTCGCTTACGACGCGAAGCGCGATCGGCGAGCGCTCGTCCCAAAGCGCGTAGCCGCTCCAGCCGCCCGCCTTCACGCGCACCACGCTTCCGCTCGGCGCGCTGAAGCCGCGCGGAACGTGATCGCGATAGACCCAGGGGTGGCCGGCGGCGAGCGCCTTCTTCAGGAAGTGCGGCAGCTCGAGCTCGGGCAGTGCGCCCGTCATGGCACGGCGGCGGGTCGATCGAGACTCGCGAGCGCGCGCTTCATGCCGTCGAGCAGCGACGCCGGATCCTTCTCGTCGTAGAAGTAGCGGAACTTCGGCCGCGGCGCGGCGACGGACGGGTCGAGCTTGGCGTTCTGATCGAGGAAGAACGTGCGCGGGATGTACTCGCCATCCGGCGCGTAGCGCGAGCTGAGCGCGGAGTCGGCGTCGCTGTCCTGGCGGATCATCACGAAGTCCTTGGCGCGCGCGACCACCCGCGGATCGTCGAAGACCTTGCTGAAGTTCTTGCAGTGCGGACACCACGTTGCGTAGAAGACGAGGCAGATCGGCTTGTGTTTCGCGCGCGCTGTGGCGACGCCCTGCTCGTAGGTTTGCCAGCCGATCTGCGCGTCGTTCCAGTCCTGGCCGTGCCCTTGCGCGGGCGCCGGCGCGGGTCGTGCGGGACGCGCGACGGCTTTCGCGGGCGCGACGGCGGCCGGTGGATCCGCCTTGCGCTCGGCGTCCGGAGCGGGCTCGCCCGGCGTGCAGCCCCAGCCCGCGCACGCGCCGAGGGCAAGAGCCAGCGCATGGCGAAGCGGGAACGGGCCGAGCATGTGCCGGAAGTAGGACCCGCGTCGCGGAGGCTGTCAAGCGCCGCTTCAACGCGATCGCGGCCCGCGCTTGGCGCACACACGGCGGGTTGATAGAATCGTCGGCATGCGCGCGAGCTGCATGCTTCCATTCGCCGGCGTCGCCGCGTTGCTGTGCGCGACCGCGGTCGCACGCGCCGACCTCGCACCGACAACGGCGGACTCGTGCACGCTCCAGACAGAGCAGCAGAACGGACGGCAGTGCCAGCTGTGCGGCGCGTCGTACGAGCAGCCGAAGAAGTGCGAGGCGCTCGCGTCCCAGGGCTACGCGCAAGCGTGCCGCAGTGGCGGCGCGAGCGTGTGGCACGAGGTGTGGTGTCGCGGCGGTGGCAACGTCCCGCCCGCCGAGCAAAAGTCGGGCTGCGGCGCGTGCAGCGTCGGCGGCACGCGCGGCGGGCTTCCGCTCGCGTTGGCGATGTGCGCGGCGGGCATCGTCGCCCTCGGCGCGCGCCGTCGCCGCCAGAAGGCGTGACGCGGGCCGCGCGTCGGACGACGCTGCGAAGTCGCGCACGAGGGACAGGCGATCTCTATTCGGAGCAGCCCAGGCCGAGCGGCCCCGCGGTGAGCAGGAACTTCGGCGAGGGGCACGAGCGCATGCACACGGCCGCGCGACAGCCGGCGACGCCGCCGGGCACGGTGTACGTGCAGCCGCCGGCACCGCACTGGTGGCGGATGCCGGTGGCGGAGTCGGTGGCGAAGCCGGGCATGGGCGACGTCACGCAGAAGCCGAAGATGTTGACCTGACCCTGGGGGCAGCCGCTCGGCGCGCCGGGCGCGGACGCCGCGCAGGTGTTGAAGTGACGCGGGCTGCCGTCCGGGCACGGCGGCAGGCAGACGAGCATGCCGCTGTCGGGCACGGTGCCCGCTGGGCAGTAGCCGGCGTTCGCGAGCGGCGGCGTCGGCTGGCCCGGCGCGTTCGGGTTCGCGGGCTGGCTGGACGGCTGGCTCGGCGCCGGCGCGCTCGGCGTGCTCACATCGACGACGTAGGCGTACTTCAGGTTGGTGCGCAGCGTATTCTCGAAGATCCACGCGTAGCCGTTGTCGCCCCAGTTCGTGCCCCAACTGTTGTGCAACAGGTAGTACGTGCCGTTCGACTGCGTCTTGTAGCCGGCGAGCACCATCGCGTGGCCCTCGCGGCTGGCGCGGAAATCGCCGTCGGGCACCACGGCGTTGGCACCTTGGACCTGGCTCAACCGGTCGTCCACGTACATGGCGAACCAGACGTCTTGCCCCTTGGCGAGCACGGCCTTGATCTCGTCCAGGTTGCCGTCGGGCAGGCGCGTGACGTTGCCGAGCGTCGCGATCGACGTCGCGTCGACCTTGGCGAGCTGGGCGGCGTTCACCGGCTGGTTGCACGATACCCCGAGGTTCAAGCCGCAGTCGCAGTCGCCGCCGGTGTACCAGGCGCACGCCTGCTTGCGATCGTACGGCCACGCGCTCTCGACGCCGAGCGGCTGGCCCTTGTTCGCGTCGATGGCGTTCTGCATCTGCGGGTAGTGGTAGCGACCCCACAGCTCCATGATGCTGACGGCGCCCGCCTTGCCCTTCGACGTCGCGATCGCGTGATCGATGGCCGCCGCCAGCGAGAAGCCCGTGCACGCGCCCACCGGCCCCTGGCTGCGGATCGGCCCCTCGGTCCCGTCGCTGCGGTGATCGACCGCGGCCGGCTGCGGCGCGGCGCCGTCGTAGCCGCGGCCGGCGGAGAACGCCGCGCGATTCATCACGTACTGGCTCGCGAGCGGCACCAGTCCGTAGTTCGGCGTCATGCAGTCGATGGCCACGGGACTGCCGCCGATGTTGACCATGCCGCAGCGCGCGGCGCCGACCGTGCCCGGCTGCGCGGGCTGCGCGGGCTGCGGCGTCGCCGGAGGGGTGAGGCCGGGGATCTGCGGGAACGGGATCGACGGCAGACCGGGGATCTGGAACGACGACAACGGCGGCGGTGGCGGCAGCGCCGGCAGCTGGAACGCCGCGTACCACGGGCGCTGCACCGGTGGTGGCGGCGGCGCGGGCGGCGGATACGACGGCGGCACCGTGTACGCGCCGGCTTGTTGCTGTGGCGCGGACCGTGGCGGATTCACGACGCAGTCGGCGAGAGCGAACGACAACAGCCCGAACGTGACCCAGGCGCGCGAGGACGGGAGCATGGCGTACCTATCGTAGTATACGAACGCGCGACGCTGGAGCTTCCATGCGCCGACCGCTGCTGGTTTGTCGGCCCGACGCGGAATCTGCAGTGTCGGGGCGGCGGCGCGGTTCCGCGCCGGACCGGCATCCAGGCAAGGCTCGTCGGCGCGCGACTCCAGGCAAGCGCGTGCGATTGAACGCGCGCTGCCCATGCTGGCGACGCATGGCTTCGCGAGTCCGGCGCCCTCAACGCGACGCTTCGCGGCGCGAGCACATGAGCCGCACGTGGCGCTCCTTCGGGATCTCGCCCTCGCGCACGCTGGACACGGGGCCGAGGTCACGCCAGCCGGAGCACGGGACGAGCTCGGCGACGCGCGGCGCCCGGTGGCGATGCGGGGCGCGCCGCCGGCGCGAGAGGCTGCCGACGATGTAGAGCGCCGGGAGCTGCACGACGCGCGGTGCCGCGCGCGCCGGCGATGGGTCGCGAGGAGGCAGCGTTGGAACGGACCGTGGCGGCGCGATCGGTGGATCGGACACCGGCATGTCGGCGGCGCTGCGCCAGAAGATCGCGAGCGCCGCGAGCGCGACGCCGCACGACACGATGAACGATCCGACCAGACGACGCTCTGGACGGATCGGGCTTCGGAACAATCGGGAGTGGGTCATGGCGCGCGCTGCTAGCGAGCGGCGTGCCAGCGCGGATCCGGCGAAAGAACAGCCGATCCGCGAACGTCCGGGGCGGCGACGCGGCGGCCACCGCCGGCGACCGCCGGCGACGCCGCCGCGTGCTACCGGGAGCGACCAAGCGGCTTCGCCATGCTGACGAAGTAGTCTCTGAAACCGACGCGCTCGTAGAGACGGCGCGCGCCGGTGTTGCGCGCCAGGACGCCGATGTACAGGTCCGCCGCGCCGCTCTCCCGCGCGATCTCCTCGGCTCGCGCCACGAGCTCGGTGCCGATGCCGCGACCGCGACAGGTCGGCAAGACCACCAGATCCGAGATCTTGGCGAACGCGCGCTGACCTGCGCCGGGACTCACCGGCGGCACCGCGGTCAGCACGCATCCGAAGCCCACGAGCACCGCGTCGAGCTCCGCGACCAGGATCACGCCGGCGTGGCGGGCGCAGCGATCAAGGATTGTCTCGAGGTACGCCTCGACGACCTCGGCGCCCGCCGGCAGCTGGGGCTCGAGCTCGCGCTCGTGCGCCAGCAGCTCGACGACCAGCTCGAGCAGCGCGGGGCGATCGCTCGCCGGCCGGTAGAGACGGATCATCCGCCTACGATACGCCGCAACTCGGCCAGGTCGCCGTCCTCGATCGCGCCGTGGATGGTGCAGCGGATCTTGCCGTTCGGATCGACGAGGAGCTGGACGGGCAGATCGGGATCCTCTTCGACCGCCGCGGCGCCGAGCCACGTCTCGCGTTGCTTGCCGTCCTCGAGCCACCACGTCGCCTTCAATCCGCCCGCCGCTTGCGCGCCGAGGAAGCCTTCGAGCTGACGCTGGTCGTCGTCGAGCGACACGAACGCGAACGCGAGCTTGCCGGCGAGCTGCTTTTGCCAGGCGAGCAGCGTCGGGATCTCGTGCTTGCACGGCACGCACCACGCCGCCCACAGGTTCACCCACGTCCACTTGCCGTGGCCGACGGGGATCTGGGCGCTGACTCCGGCCGCGCCGGGAGCGGCCGCCCGCGACAGCAGCGCGGTCGGGAAATCGCGCGGCGGCTTCTCGAGCTCACCGTCGCAGATCTTCCGTGCCTTCACCGGCGCCGGCGCCGCCGACGGAGCTGGCGCAGGAGCGGCCGTCGCGGTGTCTGCCGGACCCTTGGCCGCCACCGCCTGGCTGCGCTCGCGCGTGACCGTCGGTTTTTCCGCCGACTTGTCGCACGCGACCAGGGTGAGCGCGATGGCTACAACCTGCAGTCGACCCACGAGACGAAGGCGCTGCGGTTGATCGACTCTTCGGAGCACTTCTCGTTCGAACGCGAGCTCGGCCAAGTGCAATACCCTTTCGAGAGCTGGGCGAATTCGTTGCCCAGCCAGAGCAGACCCACCTTCTGCTCGATATCCGGATCTTTGGAAATCTGCTTCAGAAAGAACATCACCGAGTTGGCGCGGCGGTGGGAAAGTGCCCGGTTCTTGTCCACCGTGCCCGACTTCGACGCCCGCGCCACCACGAAGAAGTAGCGCGCGCCCTTGCGGTCGAACCAGCGGTCCTCGAGCAGCTTCTTGGCGGCGTCGTCCAGCTCGTCCTTGCCGTTGTCGAACAGGATCACGCCACCGCGATCCTTGAGCGGCGTGAACAGCGCGTTGAAGTCCTCGTCGCTGATCGACGCGAAGGTCTTCACGTCCGCGGGCTTGCAGCCGCGTCGCTCGCCACCGCTGGCCAGCCCGCAGGAGTGCAGCACCCGATCCAGCACCTGCTTGAACTGCGGCGTGCAGTAGGCGACCTCCGCCTCCTTGGCGATAGCCACCTTCGGCTTCTCGGCCTCGGGCTGGAGCAGCCGCTCCTTGGCGGCGCGCACCGTCGACGACACGCCGACGGCCACGCCGATCAAGAGCACGCAAGCGAGCCCCGCGCCCACCGCACCGGCCAGCCATCCCTTCTTCTTCCCGTCGTCCGGCTCGGCCCCGGGCGTCGGCGGGACGTACGGATCCATCGGCTGCGTCACTTCAAGACCTCCGGCGCGAGCTGGTTCAAGGTGAACATCAGACCGAGGTCCGTGTCCTCGTCGCACACGCGGCGCGTACCGAGGTACATCTGCGGTGTGGACACCGGGATGTTGTTGTCGGCGGCAAAATGCAGGTTGTTGTTCAGCCGCACCTGGGTGGAGCGCGCGTCGACGCATTTGAGCATCTGATCGCCCCAGCGCTGCTTGATCGCGGCACGCAGCGTGTCCTTGCCGGCCTTGCCGGCGCGCGAAAGATACTCTTGCTGGTCGTACGCCCAGTCGAGCACTTGCCGCGTCTGGGCGCCGCCGCACAAGACCGCACGCGCCACCACGCACGCGCCGGGATGCAGCGGTTCCTCGAGCATCCAATTGCAGTCGCTGTCGAGCGGGAACAGCGCCAGCTGGACGTCCAGCTTGTCCATCACGCCCTCGGTCACCAGTCGCTCGTGGAACGCCTTGCACGTCGGGCACAGCGGGTCCTCGAACAGCGTCGCCGCCTGCACGGATTTCGGCGTGGCCAGATGCACCAGCGCGTCGTGCTGCTCCTTCGGCTGCTTGATCTCGCCGCACTTCGTCAGGTACGGGCGCTCGTCGGGCGCTGCGGACGCGTACACCAGCGAAGGCACCAGCGTGGTCGCGCCCAGCGCGGCGAGCCACACCACCGCCCACACCCATCCGGGGGGTTGTCGGCCCGGCGCGGAACCACCGGGTGGGCCCGCGGCTCCGCGGCGCAGTCCGAGCAGCGCGGAGACGGCGAGCAGCGTCGACGACAGGTAGATGCCGAGACACACGCGGCACACGTCGCCGAGCTTGGTGATCGAGATCACGAACATCACCAGCGACACCAGCAGCGGCGTTACGCCGACGGCGGCGAAGAACACCGCCGCCGCCCGCGAAGCCCGCGGTCCGGCGACGAGCAGGTACAGCGCAAAGCCCGCGAAGAACACGAACGAGCCCTGCGCGAACAGCGAGATCGGGATCCCGCCCCACATGCTCGTCTTCATGATCGCGGAGTACGGGCTGTACATCGCCGCGCGGCAGGCCTCGGCCTGCGCCGTCGCGGGCATGCCGGGGATCACGCTGCAGTGGATGTCGTGCAGCCCGCGATCGAGGTGCTCGGCGTAGTCCAGCGTCGAGTACGACGCGAACGTCAGGCCCAGGAGCGCCGCGAGGAGCGCAAGCGCCGCTGGCACACGCGACTTCGGTCCGTTCATCGCGACCAGACTTGGCAACACCGGGCCGGAACGCAAGCCCGCTGTTGTCGGCAAACACCGTGCCCGCGCAATTCTCGTTGGAAAACCGCTATGATGCGGGAAATGGTGGAAGAATCCGACGAGAGCCTGGTGTCGCGGACCGACAAGCGTCGCGCGGAGAAGGTGCTCGAAGACACGCTCGCGCGGCTCGCGCACGAGCTGTTCGCGCTCGGCGAAAAGCAGCTCGAGCGGCTGCGCCTCCCGGACGAGCTGCTGGAGGCCCTCGACGAGGCCCGCGCCATCAAGAGCCTGCGCGCTCGCGAGCGTCAGCTGCGCGTCGTGCGCGGCGCGCTCCGCGACGGCGAGTGGCCGGCGATCCGCGCGCGCCTGGACAGCCTGCAGAAGCACGGCACGGTGACCGACGACCCGGTGGACGGGCGCGCGCGCGAGTGGGCCGTGCGCCTGATCGGCGAAGGCGCGACCGCGCTCGAAGAGCTGCTCGCGATCCATCCCAACGGCGACCGCAAGCACCTGCGCCAGCTCGTGCGCAGCGCGTCGCAGAGCGCGCCGGTGCGCCGCAAGCGCGCCTGGACAAGCTCGCCGACGCCGTGGCGTCGCTGCTCGACCGCGGATAGGCCGGGATATCCGCGAGCGCCGGGTGGCATGCCTGGCGCCGACGCCCGGGCGTCAGCCGGCGAACGCCGGCGGGGACGCCGAGCGCGCGACGGCTCCGTCGCCGACGTCCCAGATTTCACGCGCACACGCCGCGGCGAACGCCGCGTCGTGCGTCGCGATCACGAGCGCGCCGGGATAGGCGGCGAGGGCCGTCTCCAGACGCTCGATGGACGGCAGGTCGAGATGGTTCGTCGGTTCGTCGAGCACCAGCGCCCACACGTGCCGCCCGAGGCCGCCGGCGATCGCGAGCTTACGCGCCTCGCCCGGCGACGGCGCGTGCGACGCGAGCACGCGCGCGGGATCGCTGCCGAGCGCCGCCACGACGGACAGCACGCGCCCGCGCTCGAGCGGCGGCAAGGCGCGCACCTCGTCGGCGAGGGCGCGGCGCCCGGCGACGTCGAGCTCCTGCGGCAGGTACAGCACGCGTGCCGGCGGCGCGTTGTCGACCAGCGCGCGCAAGAGCAGACTCTTGCCCGCGCCGTTATCGCCGCGGACGTGGACGCGGCTGTCACGTTCGACGGCGACGCGCACGTCGTCCAGGATGCGGCGCCCGCCGCGCGCGACGGCGCCTTCGAACGCGAGCACCCGCCGCGAGGGCGACGGCGTGTAGTCGACGAAGATCGACCCGCCCAGCGTCTTCTCGAATGCGACCTCGTCGACGCGCTCCACCGCGCGTGCCGCTGCGGCGCGCGTCACGGCGACGTTCCGGCCGTGACGCTTCTCCGCCGCCGCCGCGCGGCCCTTGGCCAGGGCGTTTCGCGCGTCGTGATCCTTCGGGCTCTTCATCCGGACCTTCGAGCTGCGACTGCGATTCGCGGCGCCGTGCGCGCGCCGCGCGCGGTCGAGGCGCGCGCTCAGGGCGCGCGCCTCGTCGCGCCGCTCCTGGTAGTCGGCGACGCGCTCGGCGGCAGCGGCGTCCCACGCGCCGCGCGCGCGGCTGTACGGTGCGTGCACGAGCTCCACGCGCCCGCGCACGACGCGAAGCGTAGCCCGGGTCAGCCCGTCGAGCAGCGCGCGATCGTGCGACACCACCAGCCCCACGCCGTCGAAGCGACGGAGCCCCTCGACGAGCAGCGCGCGCGTGCGCGCGTCGACGTGGTTCGTCGGCTCATCGAGCAGCAGCACGTCGGGCTCGGCGGCAAGCGCAGCGGCGATCTGCCAGCGCTTGCGCTCGCCGGGCGAGAGCGTCGGCCAGCGCGCGAGATCGTCCGGGTCGAGCGCGAAGCGCCCGCGCAGCCGGTACGCTGCTCCGTCGGCCGAGCGCGCGAACGCGTCGATGCGGTCGTCGCGGCTCTCGACGGTCTGCACGCACAGCGCGACCCTCGCGTCCGGCGGCTCGCAACGCACGCGCCCCGCGCCCGGGGCGAACGCGCCGCTGATCAGCGCGAGCAGCGTGGACTTGCCCGCGCCGTTGTCACCGACGAGCCCGGTGAAGCCCGCTTCGAGCCTGAAGCTCGCGTCCGCGATCAGCGGGATCGCATCCGAATACGAAAAGCACAGATTCTCGGCGTGCACAGCCGGCATGGTCACTACTCCTGTCTCGGGACCGGGACGAACCCGGCGACCTCGGAAAACGCGCGTGGACGTTCAGGAGTGGTGCGTCATGATCGTGCGGCGCGAACCGCACGTCCCGTTCATAGCACAAATCGCGCCCGGCGGAACCCGGGTTCGCACCCGACCTGTCGAAGCCTGCCATAACGCGCGCGTCACCATCGTGGTGAGCGTCGGCGCCGACGGCAGACCGACGGGCGTGCGGGTTGAGCGATCCCGGCAACGCCTTCGGCCGTTTGGCGCGCAGCTGCGCGATGGGCGTGCGCTACAACGCCGGCCGTGATCGCGCCGGAAGCCCAATGTCGACGATGACGTCGCCGTGCGTTTTCCGTTTCGATCGGTGAGCGCGCGATTGGGTGGAAGCGTCGCATCGTCGCGCAACCGTTACACCGTGTCGTATGCCGGTCCGGCGCGGAATCAAAGAAGAAGTCCGGACTTCGATATTCCGCCGTGCCGTATCCGCATCAGCCCTGCGGATCGAGCCGCGACGCGTCACGCGAACTTCGACGCGTATCGACTTGACAAGAAGAAAAAAAAACAGGGGCACCCTGTGCGCATGGGAGGGAACGACAGGCACGACGCAGCGTGCCGTTGCGCGCGCGTTTCCGCGACGCCGTCGCTCCCCGTCTCGAGCGCCAGCGCTCGCAGCACCGCCGCCGCCCTGGGCGCGGCCACGCAGGGAGGAACAGTGATGTTGAGGACATGTGATCTCGTATTCGACGACGTCGTGCAGGGAACGAGCGCGGTGTACACCGATCCAAAGTGGAACACGCCGATGGGCGTCGGCGACGTGTTCTTCCTGTCGGCGATCGCGTCGCAGTTCTCCGGCACCTCGCCGACACTCACCGTGTCGGTGCAGACGTCCGGCGATGGCGTCTACTGGGGCGATTGGGCCGGTGCCCCGGTGATCAACGCGGTCGCGCTCACCGGCGCCGACAAGGTCGGCTCAGGGTCCGATGGCTACCTCAACAACGGCTTGCGCTTCATGCGTCTCAAGATCGTCCTCGGCGGCACCAGCCCGCAGACGCGCCTGCAGCTCTGGTGGGTCGGCCGGGACTTCGCCAAATGAGAAGCTTCCACGTCCTCGCCTACGACGACGTGGTCCAGGGTACGAGCGCGACGTACACCCCGCCCCACTTCGATGATCTGCTCGGCGCGGTCGAACAGCTTTCGATCTGCGTCTCCGCCTCCCAGGTCTCCGGCACGTCGCCCACGCTCACCGTGCAGATCGAGCAGGGGCCGGACCAGATCCGCTGGGCAAATCGCAATAGCACCGCGGAAATCAACGGCGCGGCGCTCAGCGCGACCGCCGACAACGTCGAGACCGCCAACGACGGTGATCCCACCGCCACGACGCGCCTGGCCTTCGCGCGGCTCCGGATCCAGCTCGGCGGCACCGCGCCCCAGGCGCGCGTGAAGCTGTGGGTGGTCGGCCGCGGCGAGCTGATGGATATCCGCGTGTAGCCCATGGGCGAAGCGGATCGCTGCGACTCGCTCGCGCCGACGTTGCTACCGTGCGACACTTGTTGCTGCGCGGCGGTCGCGCCCGGAGCGACCGGCGTCCGCGCGGAGGAGCTTGTGACCGCCGCACCCGAGCCGTGCCGCTGCCCGCGGGAGCAAACGATGGCGCCGTTGCCCATCGCGCTTGCGACGAGCTCGCCCGAGCGCCGGCAGCGCAACCTCGCGCGCGGCATCGCCGAGACGCTCGACGACAGCATCGAGCTGGCGCGCCGCTTCCGCGAACGCCGCAGCGCCGGCCAGCCCCACGTGGGGGGCGTGCGGGCGCCGGTGGCGGCGACGCTCGAAGACAGCAAGCGCCTCGCCGAGCGCTTCAGCGAGCGCACCCGGCACGACATCGCGACCACGCTGGAGGAATCGAGGCAGCTCGCCGAGCGCTGGCGCGCGCGCACCGCGCCCAGCGTCGCCCGCACGCTCGCCGAGTCGTACGACCTGGCGCGCCGCTTCGAGCGCGGCCAGCTGCGCCCCGCCGAACCGTACCGGCCGCCGCTCCCGCAAGGCCGGCCCCTGCTGCCCCGCACGCTCGATGACAGCCTCGCGTTCGCGGCGCGGCGCCCGACGGCGACGACGTCCGCATCGCTCGCGGACGCGAAGGCCGCGGCGGCGCGCTTTGGCGCGCGCTCGCAGGCCGCCAACGCGCGCTACAACGTCAACGAGCTCGTCAAGGGGCCGTTGCTGCGCGGGCCGGATGCGGTCGTGGAAGAGCCACAGGGACCAACGCTCAGGACGAGAGGCGGCCTGCTGCTTGACGAGCCGGTCACGTTCAGGAACGCGCTGTGGACGGAGTACCCGGTCGTCTCGTTGTTCAAGGGCCTCCAAGGCGCCGCGTACGTCGACTTCATCGATGTGGCGGCGGGGGGCGACTACGTCTGGGCGGTGAGTTCCCTCGACGACGTCTACGTGCTGCGTCCGGGCTCCTCGGTATTCGAGCGGGCGGACGGCGCCCCGGCCGCGACGCGTGTCGCCGTGCTGTCGGATGGAAGCCCCGTGATCGTGACATCCGACCATCGTATCGAGATCGGGCGACGCGCTGGCGAGCACTGGATCGACCTGTCGCTGTACTCGTCGCTCGCGCAATCGCCGGTCGCCGCAATCGACGTCGGCGCGGGCGACGCCCAGGACGACTACCCCTACGGCCAGATCGCCGTGACACTGATGGACGGTCGAGTGTTCAGTTTCCAACACGGCTTCGTTCCGGTCGACGGCGGCATCACGATCGCCGCCATCGCGCTCGCTCGCAACGGGGCGCCCCGGACACGATCGTCCGATGGCGCGCCGCTCTACACGTTGTGGGCCGTCGGCAAGAACGGCGACCTCTTCGTCGGTCCCGGCTGGCAGTACGCCGACGGATTCCCGGTCCAGGTCGAAGCATTGCAGTCGGTTCCTGCACCGTTCGCGGCCGCCGACGTCGGCGTGGACAACCAGGGCGTGGCCTTCGTCACGGACTCGAGCGGCGACGCCTGGCAGCTCGACACCTTCGGCAACCGCTGGCTCGACACCAGAGGCAAGGCCAAAGCCATCGCCGCGGGACCCGACGGCAGCATGTGGATCGTCGGACAGGACGGAACGCTCTACAACCGCGGAGGGCGGAAGTTCGGGTTCTGGGAGCTCTCGACCCGAAGCCGGCCTAGTGCAGACAACGAGGATTGGTGCGTGTTCCACCAGGAAGTCGCGGAGGCAACGGCATACGCCGACGCCCTACCCGCTTCCACCACCTCGGAAATCCAAGCAGTCAGCGACGCCGCTCGGAACGGCATCTTGCCGTCGCTGTGGCAAGAAGGCGTGAACAGGTTCGTCGAAGGGGGCGCGAGCATCTTGCGCGTGAACCAGAGCCTCTTCGGCGCCTTCTCGAACGGAGAGATCCAGGAGCGGCTCCAGATTCTCGTTGCCGCGAGCCTCGGGATCGACGTGCTCGTGCTGTTCGACGTGATCCGAACCAAGCTCAAGCTGCTGCCCATTCCGGAGGAGTTCGTGTCGTTCGACAAGCTGGCGGACTGGTTCAACGCCAGGTTCGACAACTTCCGGTACGATGTCGATGCGCTCCTCCAGGATGCCGGGTTCCCACAGAGGTTCGAGGACGTGGTGAAGTACATCTCCATCGGCGGAGAAGTGGATGTCTACTTCGGGGTCTTCCAAAAGCCAGCTTTCACGACAGAATGGTCGAAGTGGGTCACGTTCTACGCAGCGGTCGCCGATCACATCCGTCTGGTCGCGCCGCGCGTGAAAGTCGGGTGCGTTCTCACGCTCCTTGGAACAACGATCGACCATATGGATGGCGCCCAGTACTTGGCCGCCGAGACGGAGGACTGGCCGCGCGTTCTCAACGCGTCAAGCGACTACGCCGGGTTCACGACCTACCCGAACCAGGACATCAACGTCAAACTTGACGACCCCAACGCGCAGAGTAGCTCCGCGGTCAAGGATCGCTTTAGCGCAATGTTGCACGTCGCGGGCGACCTCCCCGTGGTGATCGAGGAATACGGTTACCCCACGTACGACGACGCCACGAAAAGCGCGCTCGAGCAGGCGTGGCTCTCGCGCACGACGGAGTTCCCGTCGAGCTTCTTCTCGCCGGGTACAGACGGGCGAGCGGTCCAGTCCATCGCCCTGGCCGATACGTTCGACGAGTGGAACAAGGCGAAGCTCCGGATCCCGGTGATCATCTGGCTCCCACTGTTCGAGATGCACGTGGAAGGCGTGGGCTGCAACCTGCCGTGCGTTCCGGACCCGAACCCTGGATACTACAGCGCAACCGCGTGTAGTTCGTGCGCGCAGGACACCACAGGATCGCCGTCCACGGCCTGTCCCGAAAAGGCATCGTATTCCGCGGACTGCCACCCGTGCGGCCCCGGGGAAGGTCTCAATTCGCTCGGCACCGGTGTCGATGAGCGCGGCGCGCGTTTCTTCGGGTCGTCGGGCCTTATTCAATCCAACGGACGGCCGAAGCCCGCTCCCTGGGACACGGTCGTTGCTTGGACGACGGCGATGCGAGCCCCCCGTGGCGCGTAGCGCCGTCGCTGCGGAGCTCTTCGCGTCCCTCATCATCACCGCTTGCGGGAGCTCGACCGCGACGTCCAACAGCACGGCGCCGACGACCGACGCCGCGGTCGATGTCCGCGATGCGCTCCAGCAAGATGCCGACCTGGATGCATCCACGGATGTAGCGGACGCCGACTCCGAAGTGGACGCGCCAGACGACTCCCTGAACTGGCCGTCGCACTGCTCCGGACCACCGGACGCGGGAGCGCTCGGGGCGGCTGAGGTGATCGCATCCGGCCGGTCCGACCTCGGGCTGATTGGAACCTCGGACTTTGGCGCGGTGTGGTCGGAGGACGAAAGCGTCGGCGCCGGCAGCGCGAGGGTCATCCTTGCGAGTACTCCGTCGCGGGTGCTCTTCGACTGGTCCGGCTACGGCAACGGTGGAGCAGGCTTTCGCGTCGCGGGTTCGTTCTTCCAGATCCACTTCGGCGGTTTGCCGAACTCGGGTGATTACTTCGCGATCGGAAATATTTCGACCGGTGCAATCGATCAGTATTCTAGCTGCGATCGCTTTCCGGAAACTTTCGTCTTCGACTCTGCCCTCGACGAGTCGGCGATCTTCTATATCCTGGTGCCGTTCGCGACCACGCCGGATTTTTCGAACTACTTCGCGCGCGCGCCGCTGTCATCGCCATGCGACACCACGATCCTGGCCGAGCTTCCCAAGTGGAGCAACGCCATAGCCGTAGACGGGAACTGGCTCTATACGCTGGTCGTGGAAGACGACGGGAACCACTTCGGACGCGCATTCAGCATCCGGGCGGCACCCAAGAACGGGGGCCCCGCCAAGATCATCGCGTCCGGTGTCGATCCGGAACCATGGGTGTATGCGGCGACCACAATAGAGGCGCGCAACGGCGCGGTAGTGTGGACGCACACGGAGGCCTACGGCCCGCACCTCCTTCACGTGCTTCCGGCGACGGGAACCACTACTCGTGCACTGGCCGAGCCAGACGGACTGGGATACTCCGATCGCATCGCCATCGCCATCGACGACGCGTACGTCTACTGGACGACGCAGACCGGCTTCGTCAAACGCGTGCGCATCTGCGGCGGCGCTCCGGAGATCCTGGCCTCGAACCAGGACCAACCCATCGCCATCGCTGTCGATGACAACGCCGTCTACTGGCTCGACCTAGGCACGAAGCCTGGCACTGGCACGGTCATGCGCATGCGCAAGCTCGACGCGCCGGGATACGCCGATGCGTCTTATGCATCGACCGACGCGGGAGCGGCGGACGCGAGCAGCGGAGACGCAAGCGATGCGGGCGATTGAGCGCTCGCCGCGGGGTTCCGCGCCGGACCGGCCCAGCACGCCTCGAAAGGCCCCGACGTCCTCGGCACCGGCGTCGATGAGCGCGGCGCGCGCTTTTTCGGGTCGTCGGGCCTTATTCAATCCAACGGACGGCCGAAGCCCGCAGTTCTCCGGCACCTCGCCGACACTCACCGTGTCCGCGCAGACGTCCGGCGATGGCGTCTACTGGGGCGATTGGGTCGCCCCGGTGATCAACGCGGTCGCGCTCACCGGCGACGACAAGGTCGGCTCAGGGTCCGACGGCTACCTCAACAACGGCTTGCGCTTCATGCGTCTCAAGATCGTCCTCGGCGGCACCAGCCCGCAGACGCGCCTGCAGCTCTGGTGGGTCGGCCGGGACTTCGCCAAATGAGAAGCTTCCACGTCCTCGCCTACGACGACGTGGTCCAGGGTACGAGCGCGACGTACACCCCGCCGCACTTCGATGATCTGCTCGGCGCGGTCGAACAGCTTTCGATCTGCGTCTCCGCCTCCCAGGTCTCCGGCACGTCGCCCACGCTCACCGTCCAGATCGAGCAGGGTCCGGACCAGATCCGCTGGGCAAACCGCAATACCACCGCGGAGATCAACGGCGCGGCGCTCAGCGCGACCGCCGACAACGTCGAGACCGCCAACGACGGTGATCCCACCGCCACGACGCGCCTGGCCTTCGCGCGGCTCCGGATCCAGCTCGGCGGCACCGCGCCCCAGGCGCGCGTGAAGCTGTGGGTGGTCGGCCGCGGCGAGCTGATGGATATCCGCGTGTAGCCCATGGGCGAAGCGGATCGCTGCGACTCGCTCGCGCCGACGTTGCTACCGTGCGACACTTGTTGCTGCGCGGCGGTCGCGCCCGGAGCGACCGGCGTCCGCGCGGAGGAGCTTGTGACCGCCGCACCCGAGCCGTGCCGCTGCCCGCCAGAGCGGGCGATGGCGCCGTTGCCCATCGCCCTGGCGACCAGCTCGCCCGAGCGCCGGCAGCGCAACCTCGCGCGCGGCATCGCCGAGACGCTCGACGACAGCATCGAGCTGGCGCGCCGCTTCCGCGAACGCCACGGCGCTGGCCGCCCCCACGTGGGGGGCGTGCGGGCGCCGGTGGCGGCGACGCTCGACGACAGCAAGCGCCTCGCCGAGCGCTTCAGCGAGCGCACCCGGCACGACATCGCGACCACGCTGGAGGAATCGAGGCAGCTCGCCGAGCGCTGGCGCGCGCGCACCGCGCCCAGCGTCGCCCGCACGCTCGCCGAGTCGTACGACCTGGCGCGCCGCTTCCAGCGCGGCCAGCTGCGGCCCGCCGAACCGTACCGGCCGCCGCTCCCGCAAGGCAGGCCGCTGCTGCCCCGCACGCTCGATGACAGCCTCGCGTTCGCGGCGCGGCGCCCGACGGCGACAACGTCCGCATCGCTCGCGGACGCGAAGGCCGCGGCGGCGCGCTTCGGCGCGCGCTCGCAGGCCGCCAACGCACGCTACAACGTCAGCGAGCTCGTCAAGGGGCCGTTGCTGCGCGGGCCGGATGCGGTCGTGGAAGAGCCACAGGGCCCAACGCTCAGGACGAGAGGCGGCACGGGGCCGGGCGCAGGCGGAACCAAGCCGCTGCTGATCGACGAGCCGGTCACGTTCAAGAACGCGCTGTGGACGGAGTACCCGGTCGTGTTGGTCAAGCAGTTCGAATACATCGCGTACGTCGAATTCGTCGATATCGCGGCGGGGGGCGGCTACGTGTGGGCGGTCAGCTCCTTCCACGACGTGTACGTCCTGCGCCCGGGCTCCCCGGCATTCGAGCGCGCCGACGGTGCCCCGGCCGCGACGCGTGTCGCCGTGCTGTCGGATGGAAGCCCCGTGGTCGTGACACCCAACCATCGTATCGAGATCGGGCGACGCGCTGGCGAGCACTGGATCGACCTGTCGCTGTACTCGTCGCTCGCGCAATCGCCGGTCTCCGCAATCGACGTCGGCGCGGGCGACGCCCAGGACGACTATCCCTACGGCCAGATCGCCGTGACACTGATGGACGGCCGAGTGTTCAGCTTCCAACACGGCTTCGTTCCGGTCGACGGCGGCATCACGATCGCCGCCATCGCGCTCGCTCGCAACGGGGCGCCCCGGACACGATCGTCCGATGGCGCGCCGCTCTACACGTTGTGGGCCGTCGGCGACAACGGCGACCTCTTCGTGGGTCCCGGCTGGCAGTACGCCGATGGATTCCCGATCCAGGTCGAAGCATTGCGGTCGGTTCCTGCACCGTTCGCGGCCGCCGACGTCGGCGTGGACAACCAAGGCGTGGCGTTCGTCTCGGGCTCGAGCGGCGACGCCTGGCAGCTCGACACCTTCGGCAACCGCTGGCTCGACACCAGAGGCAAGGCGAAGGCGATCGCCGCGGGGCCCGACGGCAGCATGTGGATCGTCGGACAGGACGGAACGATCTACAACCGCGGAGGGCGTAGCTTCGGATTCTGGGAATTCGAACGGAGGACGCGACCGCGCGCGGATCCGCACGAGAGTTGGTGCGAATACGCGGCGGAAACGCCCGCTCCCACGTTCGCCACGGTCTCGAAAAACCTCCAGTCCTTCTTGTCGACGAGGGCCCTGCCGCCGATCCTGAGCGAGGCCGTCGGGCGCTTCGTGGAGGGCGGCGCGACGACCGTTCGGCTGTCGCAGAGCTTCTCCGACCCTGCCAAGCCCGTAGCAGTGGGCGCCGCGTTGCAGCTCGTCATCGCGGCAGTACTCGGGATCGACGTCTTCCTGCTCATCGACATCGTGCGCACGGGCGCACGTATCGTCCCGAAGGGCTCCGTCTGGGAAGACAAGCCGTTCAGCGAGATGATCGACGACTTCAATGCGTTTTTCGATAAGTTCGTCGACAGCGTGAACAACCTTTTCGCCGGGAACAAGCTGCCACAGAGGTTCGAGGACGTGGTCAAGTACCTCTCGGTGGGCGGAGAGGTGGATATCTACGTCTACCACCGCCCTTCCGACCAATGGCCGGAGTGGATCACGTTTTATCACGGCGTCGGTGCCCACATACGCGCGAGTGTGCCTCGCGTGAAGATCGGCTCCGTGACGTCGCTGCATGGCGACAACGGATTCTCGGGTGCCGCCGCATACTTCGACAAGAACCACCCGGAATCGAGTCCAATCCGTCTTCTCAACGCAGCGAGCGATTTTGCCGGGTTCACCAGTTATCCGGAGCAGACGTTCGAGCTGGATGATCCCGCGACAACCACTTCTCAGCCTGTTCCGGGTTTTTCCGGGGCGGAACGCTACAACTACAGTGTCGCCGAACGGATTTCCCAGGCGCTCCAAATCGCGGGCGACCTGCCGGTCGTGATGGAGGAGTTCGGATATCCGACGTACGACCAGTCTACCATCGATGCACTGTCGCCCGATTGGCCGTCGCACGACTTTCCCCCCAGCTTCTACGCGCAACCCAGCCGCGGGGAAGCGGCGCAGGCGACGGCGGTCGATCTCGCGTTCCAGGCGTGGGGCGGGGCCGGGATGCGCTTGCCGTTGTTCATTTGGTTCACGGACTTCGAGATGCACATCGAAGGTCGAGGCTGCAACCCTCGTGTGGGTTGGATGCTTCCGGACAACGCGGACCCCACGTATTTCAAAACCAATTGCAACCCGTGCTCGAACGGAGTCGATGACGCGAATTGCCATGCTTGCGGCCCAGGCGAAGGCATCGACTGGCTCGGGACCGGTGTGGACGAGCGCGGCGAGCGCTTCTACGGCTCCTGCGGCTTGATCCGCTCCAACGGCGAGCCGAAGGCGGCCTGGAGCAACGTGCTCTTGCAGACCGCGTTGCGGCGGATCCCTCGTGGCGGCTGAGCGGCTCGCCCGGCTCGTCGTGATCACGGTGGGTGCCGTCGCTGTGGCGTGCGGTAGTGCCGACCAAGCGGACGAGCCCGACGCGAGCGTTGCGCTGCCCGATGGTGGCGTCGATGCAGCGCTCATCGCGGCGGATGGCAGCGATACCCCAATACCGCTGCGAGCGTGGGAGCAGCCAGCATGGGACCAGGGCCACGTGAACGTCGGTTGCGCACCGGAACGGGCCGACAAGAACCTAGCGCCACCGCACACCCTGGTCTCGGCGCGCACGGGGCTTCTCAATCTGGGCGTGTCCCCGTTCGGCCCGATCTGGCTCGAACACAACGCCGGTCTCCAAGTCTACCGCGGCGGCAAGATGGACGTCTTGTTCAACGACGCGGACATGGATCCTGCGGGCAACTGGGCGTCTTCTGCGGAATGGTTTACGTTCGAATCCACCAATACCTTTTATTACTACTACGTTACAGCTGGAGCCAACTCGGGAACATCGGTCGCTTCGTGTAACGGGGGACCTTTCGTGGCCGTAGCGCTCGATAACGACTTCCTGTTTGGGTTGTGGTCGGACGATTCGCAGATGTGGCTCGACGGCGGTAGCAGGTTGTGGGAGGTTCTTAAGGTTCCCCTTGGCGCGCCTTTCTGCAACGCGCCCGGCGAGGTTGTCTACGATCTCCAGACCGAGCACGGTCGCGGAATCGCCGTGGACGAACAATACCTGTACGCGTTGCTTGAAGACGCGGACACTGGCGACTTCACCCTCCGGCGTATACCCAAAGCCGGTGGAACGCCGGTCATCCTCGCGGCCGGCGTCGATCCAGAGTCGCCGAAACTGTTCGGGTTCAACGCGCGCGCGACACTCGTCGCTCATCGTGGAACGGTCATCTGGGCACACGAAGGCCTGTATGGCCCGGAAGGACACGTGCGGTATGTCCAGATGGCCGCTAGCGACCGACCCGCAACAACGCTCGTCTACGAGCCGGACGATATCCCGACCCAAATTCCAGGTCTCTTCGAGCAGGCCGCCATCGCGCTCGACGACGAATATGCGTACTGGACGACTCAGACCGGCTTCGTCAAGCGCATCCGCCTCTGCGGCGGTGAGCCCGAGATCCTCGCGTCGAACCAGGACCAACCCATCGCGATCGCGGTGGACGACAACGCCGTCTACTGGCTGAACCACGGCACGAAGCCCGGCACCGGCACGGTCATGCGCATGCGCAAGCTCGACGCGCCGGGATACAGCGACGCCGGCATCACGGACGCGGACGCGAGCGCGAAGGACGCCGATGGCGGCGACTGACCTCGAGCCGCGGGATTCCGCGCCGGACCGACCAACGACGCCGTTGCCCATCGCGCTTGCGACGAGCTCGCCCGAGCGCCAGCAGCGCAACCTCGCGCGCGGCATCGCCGAGACGCTCGACGACAGCATCGAGCTGGCGCGCCGCTTCCGCGAACGCCACGGCGCCGGCCGCCCCCACGTGGGGGGCGTGCGGGCGCCGGTGGCGGCGACGCTCGACGACAGCAAGCGCCTCGCCGAGCGGTTCAGCGAGCGCACCCGGCACGACATCGCGACCACGCTGGAGGAATCGAGGCAGCTCGCCGAGCGCTGGCGCGCGCGCACCGCGCCCAGCGTCGCCCGCACGCTCGCCGAGTCGTACGACCTGGCGCGGCGCTTCGAGCGCGGCCAGCTGCGGCCCGCCGAACCGTACCGGCCGCCGCTCCCGCAAGGCAGGCCGCTGCTGCCCCGCACGCTCGATGACAGCCTCGCGTTCGCGGCGCGGCGCCCGACGGCGACGACGTCCGCATCGCTCGCGGACGCGAAGGCCGCGGCGGCGCGCTTTGGCGCGCGCTACAACGTCAGCGAGCTCGTCAAGGGGCCGTTGCTGCGCGGGCCGGATGCGGTCGTGGAAGAGCCACAGGGACCAACGCTCAGGACGAGAGGCGGCCCGGGGCCGGGCGCAGGCGGAACCAAGCCGCTACTGCTTGACGAGCCGGTCACGTTCAAGAACGCGCTGTGGACGGAGTACCCGGTCGTGTTGGTCAAGCAGTTCGAATACATCGCGTACGTCGAATTCGTCGATATCGCGGCGGGGGGCGGCTACGTGTGGGCGGTCAGCTCCTTCCACGACGTGTACGTCCTGCGCCCGGGCTCCCCGGCATTCGAGCGCGCCGACGGTGCCCCGGCCGCGACGCGTGTCGCCGTGCTGTCGGATGGAAGCCCCGTGGTCGTGACACCCAACCATCGTATCGAGATCGGGCGACGCGCTGGCGAGCACTGGATCGACCTGTCGCTGTACTCGTCGCTCGCGCAATCGCCGGTCTCCGCAATCGACGTCGGCGCGGGCGACGCCCAGGACGACTATTCCTACGGCCAGATCGCCGTCCTCGCCTTCCTCGCCTTCCTCGACGAGGTGATCCCATACGCAAGAGGCTTGTTCCCGAACGCGCTTCTCGGAGTGTCCATGACGGCGGGCGAAGCTGCAGGGTTGCGCGTAGAAACGGGCAGCTACTACGACGCCTACAGGCAAGTCGTAGCGAGATCGGACATGCTAACCGTCACGTACTACGTTCCGGACGCGGCTGCTTTTCCGCTGTTGCCGGCGCTGCTGTCCGGCGCAAGGTTCGACGGGCGGGCGCGCCCGCTGGTCCTCCAGGAGATCGGGTTCCTTCCCGACGACGAGATCAGTCAGGTTACCTTCTGCGACGAGCTATTCGCCGTCTGGGACGAACGCAAGCTGGCGATTCCGTATCTCGGCTTCTTCGGGCTCTTCGATTGGTACGTGAGCCCGCACGCCGTGGCCAGTTGCGATCCCTGCACAGCGGACTGCACGATCCCTCGCGAAGCAAACAAGACGCAGATCGCAGCCACTGTCCGCTACACAGGGCTCATCCGTACTGACGGCTCGCCGAAGCCAGCGTGGACGACTGTGATCGACCAGCTCGAAGCTCGCCAGGTGCCGCCTTGATACGGATGAGCGCAAGTTTGGTAACCCTGCTGTGCGCGGCCGGCGCGTGCTCCGGGCAGGCGACGACTTCCGCTGCGAACGACGGCGGCGCGGAGACGGGCAAGACCGGATCCGGCTTTGCGTCGGATGCGATGCTCGACGCGGATGCCGGCTCGACGATGGACGCGCAGCCCGATCCCCCGGATGTCCAGAAGCCGTGCCCGCCTCCGCCCCCGGCAGCGCTGCAAACGCCCGAGTCGGTTGTGGAAGCCGATACGCTCGATGGTTGGCAGCCTATGGCCGGGTCCTTCGGGCACTCCGCGCTGGGCACGGTCTGGACGCAAGAGGCGCAGCCACCCCAGTACTCCTATGGCAGTTGCGAATCGGCCTATTGGCTCCCCGAGGGCGCCGCTCAGGCGATTCCTTTCGGCCCGTCGTCGTGCGTCCAACTCATGGCTGTCGCGGACACCGCGGTGTACTTGACCGTGGGCTCCGACACATTCGCATTCGGGCTATTGGACGGTGGCTTGGTACAACTCGGCAAGGTAGGAGTTGTAGGGGGATTGCTGCCAGGCCCAGCGTTCGTCGCGGACCGTCTGGTGTTCTGGGACCACGTTTCCGGCAACACACTGCTGAGCGAGCCCGTCCCGCTCGGGACGGCCGAAACGCTGGCAGCCTTCCCGGACCATGGTGGAGCCATGGCGTCGGATGGTAGCCGCCTCTTCGTGGAAACAGGGGACTTCTTCGGCGCGACGGCCCAACTGTACGAGGTGAGTGTCCCGAGCGGTACGCGACGGTCAGTCGGGGTTTTCCCGTCACCACATCAGTTCTTCGTCGCAGGCGGCGGCTACGTCTACCAGGCGAACCAGAAGGATTCGGAGATCGAGCAGGTCGACGTGAAGACTGGAGAGCTCGCGGTAGCGGTAGCTGTCGGATCCAGCGAAATCACCGGGGCAGTCGCCGACCCGGAGTATCTGTACTTCGCGGAGCGCCACACGGACGTCTACCGACGCAGGCATTGCGGTGGCTCGCCGCAGCTCATCGAACATGGCGCCGCTGTGTACTATCTCAAGCACGATAGGGACTATCTCTACTTCTGGGATGGCTCGAATTCTGTCGAACGGCTTGCGAAGCCGCCATGAGCACCTTGCCACTTCGATGTATCGTCGGCGTGCGCTTGCACCCGTGCGGCCCGGCGAAGGCCTCGACTCGCTTGGCACCGGCGGCGCGTAGTCCAACGGTGATGTGGCGGCATCGACCGGGCGCGGCCGTGAAGGCGATGCTGGCTGCGATTGCCATCGCAGCTCCGGCTGCGACCGCTTGCGGCGGCATGGCAACGACTCGCGCCGCAGCACGTGTGCCCCCACCGGCGAGTGCTGGCAGGAGCGCGCCGTGAAAGTGGCGTTCGAGCAGTGGAGTAGCGCGAAGCTCCGCATCCCCCTGATGATCTGGTTCACCGCGTACGAACAGCATATCGAAGGCGACGGATGCAGCTGCCTCACTGCTTGGGAAGACCTGATCAAGCAAGCCGGCGGAACATGCGCGACGACCTGCAATCCGTGCGTGGACCCGAGCTGTCACATGTGCAGTGGCGGCGAGCTGATCGACTTCCTGGGCCAAGAGCCCACGGAGCGTGACAAGCGGTTCTTCGGGTCTGACGGCCTCATCCAGTCCGACGGGACGCCCAAACCAGCTTGGAACGCACTGTCGTCGCTCACTGGCGCTCTGCGGGTGCCTCGTGGCGCGTAGGGCTAGACGACCGCGCTGGCCAGTGCTGGTTGCGTGCGCGTCCATCGCATCGTGTGGAACCACGAGTCTGGAGCTCGCTCCGGATGCCGCCGGCGCTGCGGGAACGGGCGCGCTCGATGCATCGGGTTCCGACGCCGACTCGTCTTCGGTTCCGGACTGCGCAGTCGGCACCGGCGCAACGTTTGGGCAACCGGAAGTCGTTGTCGCGGGACGGAAAGGACTGGCTCTGGTCGCGGCGTCCAGCTCTGGCCCGGTGTGGGTCGAGATCGATCCCTCCGGAGTAGATCCCTCTTCCGGCCCCCTTGCCGTTGTCGCCATCGAGAGTGGCGCGCCACGCGTTGTTTTCAGCGTCCCGGAGCGCTGCGATCCCGGCGCGGTTCACGTCGCCCGTGCCGCCTTCGGCGTGAGTTACTTCGAATGGGGATATAGCGGCGCCAGCTTTTCGGGGGTCACGTGGGGACCGCTCGACGGATCGCAGCAAGTGCACTCGGCCGAGTCTACGGACTACGCAAATTTCGCGCTGGATCCGAAGTACGTGTACGTAGCGGACTGGCCGCCGATCTTGAAGCGATGTTCGATCGCGGCCGACTGCACGGCGCCCGACGAGATGTCCGGCATCAACGGGTTCCTCGCGGTCGATCAGACGGGGACCTACGTTCTCCATTGGGCTACCGAAGGCAGCTTCGTGGCCCGCATCATCGCCTGGAGCGCGCAACCGCAGATGCTCGCGCAAAACCTTGGCGGACCTCCCGATAAGGTCGGTGGCTTCTTGGTCGATGGCGGAGCGGCATTCTGGACGACCGGCGACGAGATCGTATACGAGCTGCCCGCGGGCGCGACCGTGCCGCGCGTGCTCGTGGACGACCCGGACGGCGTTTGGGCGTTGGCGATCGATACGACCTCGGTTTACTGGGCTTCCGGCGACGGCTGGAAGTCACCGGGGGGCATGGTGAAGCGCGTCGGTCGCTGCGGCGGGACGCCAGAGATTCTCGTGGCAGGGCAACGCTGGAGCGACGAGTTTCGCGATCCGGTCGGCATCGCCGTTGGGGACGACGCGCTCTACTGGCTGACGGGCACCGGCACGGTCATGCGCATGCGCAAGCTCGACGCGCCGGGATACAGCGACGCCGGCATCACGGACGCGGACGCGAGCGCGAAGGACGCCGATGGCGGCGACTGACATCGAGCCGCGGGATTCCGCGCCGGACCGACCAATGACGCCGTTGCCCATCGCGCTTGCGACGAGCTCGCCCGAGCGCCAGCAGCGCAACCTCGCGCGCGGCATCGCCGAGACGCTCGACGACAGCATCGAGTTGGCGCGCCGCTTCCGCGAACGTCACGGCGCTGGCCGCCCCCACGTGGGGGGCGTGCGGGCGCCGGTGGCGGCGACGCTCGACGACGCGAAGCGCGTGGCCGAGCGCTTCAGCTCGACGATCCCGCGTGCGCCGACCTGGGGCCAGTGGTGGGCGTCCCTGGTGCGGGTGCGCGATCTCGAACCGGGCGATCGACCGCGCGACTGGACGGAGCCGGACGGCGACACCTTGGGCGACACCATCGGCGATGCGGACAATACCCCCGCGCCGGCGCGGGTCGACACGGGGACGACAAGCCGCAGCGCTACAAGGTGCAGTTCAAAGCGACCGACGAGTACGTCGCGCTGCTGGAGCGCGCGAAGGATCTGCTCTCGCACACCGGCACGGATCGATCGCTCGAGACAGTCCACCTGCGCGCGCTGCAGGCGCTGGTGGCGGAGCTGGAGAAGCGGCGCTTCGGCGTCGGGGCGAAGCCGCGGAGCGCAAGCACGAAGCGTGCCGGCGTACCGCGCCAGCGCGGGTCGAATTCGAACGCGGAGCCGGAGTCGAAGCCGGAGTCGAAGTCGAGCCGGCATGTCCCGGTCGCCGTGCGTCGCGAGGTGTGGGAGCGCGATGGCGGGGACAGCGTCACGGCAGCGGGCAGTTGACGGCGCCCAGGTAGGACGTGTCCTTCGCGTAGCCCGCCCACTCGACGGACGGATCGAAGGCGTCGCTGCCGTCGAGATCGCCGACGGTCTGGGTGCACTCGCGCAGCAGCGTATGGTCGAGGGTCGAGGTCAGGCCGCTGCCCCAGTTCGTGCCCGGGTCGGTGCCGATCTGTCCGATCACGTCGTACGTGACACCGTTGCACGCGAGCGCGACCGCGTCGTCGCCGTTCCAGTTCGCGCTGCCGGTCGTCAGATCGCACTTGGCGGCGTCGGACAGCACGTAGCCCGTATTGCACACGACGTACACGCCGCCGGCGGCGATGCTGCCTGCGGCGGAGATGTCGATGTGGTTCGAGGTGGAGGCGCCGTTGGCGTACACCTGTACCTCGCAGCCGGTGAGGTCGAAGGCGCTCGAGCCCGGGTTCGCGATCTCGACGGCCTTGTTGTTGCCCGATCCCTCGATGTACTCGCTGAAGTACGCGCCCTCCACGGTCATCGCGCCGGGCGTGTTGAAGCCGTCGCTCGATCCGCTGTTGCCAGCGTCGCAGTACGTCCAGGTGAGGCCGCCATCGCCGCTGAAGCGGTACGCGGTGTCGAACGACTGGCCCGGCGCGGCGGGCAGCGTCAGGTCCGCCTGGTACTCGTCGTTGTTCGCCTCGCCGGAGGTCGCGCCGTCGTAGGCGCTGTTCGGGGCCGCGTCGGTCCACGCGCTCCAGGTGTCCGGCGTCGTGCCCGTGTCACCGTAGCCGACCTGCGCGACGACGCGCGGATCCGCATCGGTCTGGGTCGTCTGATCCGTGACGCCGGCGACGTACACGCGGCCGTAGGTGGTCACCTTGCCGGTGGCGACGTCGGTGATCGTGTCCGGATACTGCAAGCGGCAAAATCCGACGCTCACCGGCGTACGGCACGCGCCCGCGATGCAGTTCTGGCTCGAGGTCGTGCAATCGGTGTCGGTCGCCGCGTAGTCGCACGTCACGACGCCGCCCGGCGAGCTGCACGTGCCCGTCGATGCGAACGTCGTGAGTGTATCGCCGGTGCACAGATCCGCCGGCGGTGTGTCGCACGTCACGCCCAGGCACGGATCGCCGCCCGCGTCGGCACCCGCCGCGCCCGCCGACGCGTCGGTACCGCCGTCACTCCCCGCGGTTCCCGCGCTGCCGCTCGCTCCCGCGCTGCCGCTCGCTCCGGCGCTGCCGCTCGCTCCGGCGCTGCCGCTCGCTCCGGCGCTGCCGCTCGCTCCCGCGCTGCCGCTCGCTCCCGCGCTGCCGCTCGCTCCCGCGCTGCCGCTCGCTCCCGCGCTGCCGCTCGCTCCCGCGCTGCCGCTCGCTCCCGCGCTGCCGCTCGCTCCCGCGCTGCCGCTCGCTCCCGCGCTGCCGCTGCTGCCGCCGCTTCCCGACGTGCCGCTGCTGCCGCCGCTTCCCGACGTGCCGCTGCTGCCGCCGCTTCCCGACGTGCCGCTGAAGCCGCCGCTTCCCGACGTGCCGCCGGTCGAGCCACCGTCGCTACCCGCGGCGCCACCCGAGCCGCCCGTCCCACCCGAGTCGCCACCGCCGCAACCGCTGAACGCGATGACCAGACCCAGACCCAGAACCGCACCAGAGCTTCGCCACATGGAGCGGAGGATATACCAGCGCGTCGCCGGCTACATGCACAGCTCCGAGCCAGCCGTGCCGTGCCCTTTGAAATGCAGGCCCGACAACGTCACCTTCGCCGTGCCCTGCGGCAGCGTCTCCGTGTGCGTCTCGTGGGGGTGCGCCGGGCAGACGCGCCCACTCACCGGCAGCGGGTCGAGCGAGTAGTGCAGCAACAGGTCGTCGAAGGGATTTTCGATCTGCAGCGTGACACCGGTCAAGGACAGCACCAGCGTGCGATCCGGCTCGGACGACGTCTCCACCACGCGCGCCGACGTGATGCGCTCGCTCTCGTGCTCGATCTGGACGCACAGCCGCTCGCCGGGCTCGATCGAGATCGCGGATCCGACGCTGTGCGCCGCGATCGGTCCGTGCAGCACGCTGGTGCACGCCGGGTCGGCGGCGGCCGGAGCCGCGGGAACCGCGGGCGCCGCCGGAGGGGTTGGGGGTTGCCGGTCCGGCGCGGAAGCGCTGGGCACGTTCGCGGTCGGCGGCCGGGGCGGCGGCGCGGCCTCGACGCCGCAGCCCACGCACGCGACCGCGACCAGGAGCCAGCGCGATCTCAAGCGCGCTCCCGACGACGACGCAGCGCCAGCAACGCCAGCAGGCCGAGCACCAGCTCCGCGGGCGCGCGCTGCGCCGGGCGTTGCGACGGCACGCGACAGCCGCAGCCGCTGCTCGATCCGGCTTGGGTGCCGCCGCGCGACAGCCCGGCGCCGCTGCCGCCGCCGCCGCCGGTGCCGGATCCGCCGTCCGCTCCGCCGGAACCGCCGGAACCGCCGGAACCGCCGCCGGCGTCGAAGGCCGGCAAGCCGCCGTCGAAGCCACCACCGCACGAAGACGGATCGGCGACGCACTTCGGCTCGCACACGCCCTGCACGCACACCAGCGGCGCCACGCAGGAGATCACCGTGCAGGCGTCCACGCAGTTGCCGCCGGCGCAGGTCTGGCCCGCAGCGCAGGCGCCGGCGCAGTTGTCCGGGACGCACGCGCCGGCCGAGCAGATCTCGCCGGCCCCGCAGCACACGTTCGAGCACGCGTCTTCAACGCAAGTGCCGACGGCCACCGGCGGGTCGCCCGCCGTCGACGACTTGCACGAGAAGCCCGGCGCGCAGGTGAGCGTGTCGCAGGGATCCTTCACGCACGCGTGATCGACGCAGGTCGCCGCGGGATCGGCGCAGGTCTCGCCGAGCTCCCCGGAGGTGACGCACGGATCGAGACAGCCTCCGCTCGGGCCGCACTGCTTGCCGGACGGGCACTCGCAGCCCTGGTCGAGCGCGATGTCGGTGCGCACGACCTCGGTGGCGCCCTGGCCCAGCGCCACGGCGGCGTTGGCGTTTCCGGTCTTGTAGCCGGCGCCGTCCGCCGTGAGCGCGTAGCTGCCGTCGGCGAGGTTGTCGAAGAAGTAGAAGCCGAAGGGCCCCGTCCCGAACGTGTCCGTGACGCCGTTGCCGGTCAGCCCGACGCTGGTCTGGTAGAGCGGCTTCTTGCTCGCCGCGTCGGTCACCTGGCCCCAGATGATGTTCTTCGGCGCCAGCGGGATCTGCACGCCGTTGTGTTCGATCCACACGTCGTGGACGTAGCGCTGCACCGCCGCCTGGTCTTCGTGGATGATCACGATCTCGTTGATGCCGGGCCGCAGCACCAGATTGCTGGTCTGGTCCTCGACCATGTCGATGTAGTCCTTCGCCTCTCCGATGTTCTTGTAACCGAGGATCTTCGCGTTCGCGAGCGCCTCGACCCCGTCGTCGACTGCGCCGATGTGGATGCGGTAGGCGTCGCAGTACTGGTCCTTCGGCACGTAAAGGAGCACGAACGCCCAACCGAAGTACGCCTGCGTCCACTGGCTGAGATCGCTCGACGTGTCGATGCTGAAGTCGGGCGACAGCGTCGCGCCGTTGGTGTTCGACAGCACGAACGAGATGATGTTCTGCCACGCCTGATCCGGCGGCAGCACGCTCGGATCTTCCTGTAGACCGTGACCGCCGGACGGCTCGTAGTAGTACGTGTCCGGATCGCCGAACGACGTGACCGGATGCGCCGGATCGGTCGTCGGCACCTGGTACTGTCCGCCTTCCGGCGTGAAGTACGACCACCAGCCGATGACCACCGGGTCCGTCGGCTCGGCGGCGGCCGGGAGCGCGACGGCCGTCGCGACGGAGAAAGCGAGGAGCGCGGCGCGCCGGGCAAGCGACATGCAGGCGAGTCTACAGCCCCCGGCGGCGCGCCGCTATTGCGGCGTTCCCGACGCGAAGTCCGCCGAGGTGGTCGCGAACACCTTCTTCACCTGCGACGCCGAGTTGAAGATGACGCCGAGCTCGCGGTTGTACTGTAGCGATCCGGTGCTGAAGTTCTCCGAACCGACGTACGCCGTCGTATCGTCGACGACGAGCGACTTGGCGTGCACGAACGGCGTCGCCAGCGCCACTACGTGCGCGCCCGCCGCCTTGATCTGGGCGATCGCCTTCGTCTGCGACGCCGAAGCCGGCGAGTTCGAGAGCACGACGCGCACCTGCACGCCGGCCTTGGCCGCCGCCGAGAGCGCGTCCGCCGTATGGTAGTCGCTGAGCTCCTCCGCCTCGATGTCGATGCGCGCGGTCGCCGAGTTGATCAGCGCGACGATCTTCGCCACCGCGTTGACCGGCGCCACGATCAGCGGACCGCTCACGCTGGACACGGGATTGTTGGCGAAGTCCCCGGCGAACACCGTCTCCGCCTCGGCGACGTCCGGCGCGTTGTTGTCCACCGCGAGATACTCGCGATTGTTCATGGGCGACGAGTAGGTGGCGTTCATCGTCATGATCCACGCCTGCTTGCCGTCGAGGATGACGCACTTCTCGTGCGTGTACGTGAACTGCGACGGCGCCCAATGCACCGCGACGCCAGCCTGTTGGAGCTGCGTGTACACGGACTGGTTCGAGGAGCCCGTGGGCAGGTTCTGATCGAGCACGACCTTCACGTCCAGACCCGCCTTGTGCTGCGAGATCAGCGCGTCGATGACCGCGAACGAAGACAGCAGGTACATCGTCATGTGCACCGACGTCTGCGCCGCGAGGATCGCGTCGACGAGCTGCTGCCCCTTGTTGCCGTCGGGCTCGACGATGATCTGGATCCCGCTGCTCGCCCCGCCGGCGCCGCCGCTGCCGCTCGTGCCGCCGCTGCCGCTCGTGCCGCCGCTGCCGCTCGTGCCGCCGCTGCCGCTCGTGCCGCCGCTGCCGCTCGTGCCGCCGCTGCCGCTCGTGCCGCCGCTGCCGCTCGCACCGCCGCTGCCGCTCGTGCCGCCGCTCCCGCTCGTGCCGCCAGCGCCCGCGTTGCCGCCCACGCCGCCGCTCCCGCTCGCGCCGCTCCCGCTCGCGCCCGCGTCGCCGCCGTAGCTCGAGCCGGCGGCGCCGCCGGTCGAAGAACCCGTGTTGCCGGTGCCGCCGCACGCGACCACGCACAGCAGCGAGCACGCGCCGACCGCCGCGCGGAACTTCAAGGCAGAGTGTTCAAGCAATATCCTGGATCCTGCATCCGCCGAGTGCGAGCAGCCAGGGGAAAGATCGCTCCACGCCGCGCGTTGCGGCGTGCAATCCATGGCAGGACTTGCGCATGATGCACGACGTCGAGCGGGCGGTAGTCGGAGCGGGCGCCGCGGGCACGAGCTCGGTGCAGAATGCGTTCACGGCGCGAACGCGACGCGGAGCGTTTCGCACGGCCGCGCGCTCCAGTCCTCGCCCCCCCCGACGAGCGGCGCGCGTTCCGCGGCGTGGTCGGCGCGCACGCGTTCGAGGTCGTGCTGGCGTTCAAGCACGCGCACCGGGAGGCGCGCGACGCGGTTCCGCGCCGGACCGGCATCCCGGCGGAGCCATGCTGCACCGATGCTAGTATTGTTGAATTAGTGCAATTCAAACTGCACATGTTCAATTGCAGGCGGCGATCTTGCCGGATTTCCTGCCCGATGCAGGGTGGCCCCGACCTTGCTTGGGGCCGGCCATGGCACACGCGAAGCTCTTCGGACTGTTGGCGATGGGAACGCTGCTGCTCGGCGGTTGCGCCGCGCGCGTCGGCGAGACGGGCCCGGAGCCTTCGGCGACATCCAGCGAGCGCCAGTCGATCGTCGAGGGCACGCCGGACGCGCGAGGCGTGCTCGGTCTCGTCAACGATCCGGCGACGACGCTGTACGTGCTCGACGAGCTCGTGCCCCTGAACCGGCGCGCCGCGGAGAACCTGATCGCACATCGCGACGGCCCCGACGGCGTGCGCGGCACCGCCGACGACGATCCGTTCGACGACGTCGCCGAGGTGGACGCGGTGCCGCAGGTGGGCCCTGCGGCGATGGCCAGCCTGCTCGCGTACGCCGAAGCCCATGGCTACGTGCCGTCGGGCGGCGACCTGCTGGGTGTGTTCGACAACGTCGCCTTCACGGTGGACGAGGCAACCGCCACGCTGGCGCTCGTGAACAGCGCGAGCTACGCCACGCTCGACGAGGACGTGGGACTCGACAAACGCGCCGTGGACTCGATTGTCGCAGCGCGCGAGGTGGAGAGCCTGCTCGAGCTCGAGGGACTGTATTTCGTTGGGCACTCCGCCATGCTCAAGCTGCGCGAGTTTCCGAAGACGGCCGCACCGCCGCCGCCCCCGCCCACCGGCGACACGCCGGACGGCATGGAGTGCGACGCCCACACGGACTGCCAGAGTGGGCTGTGTGCCGGTCTGCTGGTTCCGTGGTTGGAGCGCGGCTTCTGCATGGATGCGTCCACCGCCGGCACGTTCGCGAGCACTGCGCCCCTGGCGATCGGTGACGATGGCGCGCCGGTCGCGAGCACGATCCCGGTGGGCGGCCTGGCTACGGTTCCGCTGGACGTGGTCGTCGATCTCGAGATCGATCACCCACGCAAGCAGGATCTGGTGGTCGTGTTGCACCAACCGGGCGGCGCCGAGGCGGTGCTGTGGAACCATGAGCAGGACCCGCCGAGCCACATCGTCGCGCCCGCCGGCATCGAGGGCGACAACATGGTCAACGGCGACTGGGTGCTCGAGATCACCGACACCGTCAGCGGCGAGAGCGGCACGCTGAAGGGCTGGAAGATGTGGCTCAGCTCCAACTGGGACTGAGCGGGTGTGGTTGCCCGGCGAAGCCGGGCGCCGGCTTGTGTCCGGTCAGAAGTACAGCGATGGATCCAGATCGCGGTGCTCGCAGTACCGGATCAGATCCGTCCGGATCAGCTTGAGCGCGATCGCGATCACGGCGATGTCGTCGAGCTGGCCGAGCACGGGCAGCCAGTCCGGCACGAGATCCTGCGGGCTCACGAAGTAGAGCGTCGCCGCCACGGCAATGGCGACGGAGTACCAGGGGATGGCGCGGTAGCGGCCCTCCGCGAAGTCCTCCACAAGATCGATCAGCAGACGCAGCTGGTTCGCGGTCTTGATCACGCGATCCGGGATCTCGCGCGCCTTCTTGAACACCTCCGCGCGCGACTTCCGGAGCTGCTCGATCTGTGCGAAGCGCACCTCGCGCGTCATGCGGCGCAAGAGCGTGAGAGCGCGCGGCCCGAAGCCGTGGGGCTTGTCCGGCGCCAGCGACGGAGCCTCTTCGGCACCCTTCGACGCGGAGCGGGCTTCGGACGTTGCCTCTTCCATCACGAGGCAACGTTCCAACGAACGGACGTGCGCGCAACCCCGTGTGGCGACGCGCTACTTGATGCCGGCGAGCTTTTTCTCGGCGACGGGACGCGACGGGTGGCTCGACGGCGCGTCGGAGAGGAAGCGCTGGAACAGCGGCTTCGCATCTTGCGGGCGCTTCAGGAAGTCCACGTACAGGATCGCCAGGTTGTACGTCGCGGCGAGGTTCTTCGGCTCGCGATCGAGGATGCCCTTCAAGACCTTCTCGGACTCGAGCCACGGGCCCTGCTTGTCGCGCTTGCCCTGGCCACGTAGCGCCGCCGCGAGCCCGAGGCTCGCCAGCGTGTCTTCCGGCTTCACGGCCAGGACACCGCGGAACTCCGACTCGGCCTTGTCGTACACGCCGGCCTGGAGCAGCACCGTGCCCACGTTCAAGCGCGCCGTGGTGTCGTTCGGGTCGAGCTCGCTGGCCGCCGCGAAGTGCTTGAACGCGATCGCGTCGTCGCCGCGCTTGAGCGCGATCAGCCCGGCCGTGCGCTCGGCCACGGCGCTCTTCTGGCTGCTCTTCAGCGACTCCTCGCTGAGCAGCTCCGCCGTGTCCATCTCGCCGCGCGCGAGGTGCGAGAGCGCCAGCTCCGCCAACGCGTTCGGATCGTTCGGCTCGCGTACGAGCACCTCGTGCGCCTGCTTGATCGCGTCGTCGACCTTGCCGCTCTCGCGCAACGCGCTGACCAGCGCGATGCGCGCTGCGATCGCCTTCGGGTGCGAGGACACGAACTTGTCGAGGCTCTCGGCCGCGCCCGCCGCGTCGCCGCGTCGCCGCTTCACCTCGCCCAGCGCCACCGCGACGTCCTCGGCGTTCGGCGCGAGCTTGTACGCCGCCGACAGCTGGTCCTCCGCCTTGGCGAGCTCGCCGCGCTCGGCGAGCAGCACGCCCAGGTTGTAGCGAGCTTCCCACAGCGCGGGATCGGTCTTCACCGCCTGCTGGAACAGATCGATGGCGTGGTCCTTGTCCTTCGGATCCTTCGCCGCCGCGACGCCCTGGGCGAGCTTGCTCACGGCGGCGGGCTTCGCCGGTGGCAGCGTGGGCGCCACGACCTTCTTCGTGGAACCGCCGCAGCCTGCGACCAGGAGCGCAGCGACGAGTGCCAGGCGTGCGAGTCTCATCTCGGTTTCTGGTGGGTCCGGCGCGGTATCCCGCGGAGCGCCAGCGTAGCACCGAACGGCGCGGATCCGACGGCGAAACTCCGGCGGAAGACCCGGTCCGCTGTGCGGGTATACTCGTGCGATGGGACGGCGCTTCTCTCCCTCTGTCCAGATTGCGGCCCGCGCGCCGGACGGCGGCGTGGGGACGCGAGGCGTCCGCGCACCGTGACCGACGGGCATCCGCGCGGGCTCGGCCCGATGCTGACGCGGCGGCTCGTCACCGATGACGCGTTCCGCGCGCTCAAGCTGCTGTTCGGACTCGTACTGTTCGCGGCCGGAAGCTTCTGGCTGTGGACCGGCCACTCCAACGCGCTCGCGTGCGTCGATACGTCCTGCGTGGTCGAGCAGCACTACGCGCTGCGCGGGACCATGCGCTATGCGTTCGACGCGCGGCGGCCGCCGGCGGTCGTGGTCGGCCGCGCCAGGGTCGGGCGGAGCGATCAGGGCAAGCGCGTCGTGCTTCGCTACAAGAACGGCAGCGAGGTCGAGCTCGCCCGGGGCTGGGGAGAGCAGGTCGACGCGCAAGCGGCGCAGCTCCGCGCCTATCTCGCGGATCCGCGCGGCGCGTTTTCGCTCCGCCAGCCCGACCCGGTCTTCGTCGTCGCCGCGGTGACGCTGGCCTCGGCCTTCGGCCTGCTGTTGTTGCTCGATGGTCTCGGGCTCGCCGGATGGCACCGCCTGGGCCTGGATCGGGAACGGCGCGTCCTGGCGATCGACCGGGTGGTCTTCGGCGTGCGGGTCAAGCGGCAGACGTTCGCGATCTCGCCGGCGACCAGCGTCGGTCGCGCAGCGCTCGCTCCGCGCGCCCCGCACCTGTTCTGGTTGACGCTGGACGCTGCGGGATCGCCGTCGCAAGTCCTGCCGTTCCGCGATCGCCCGAAGGCGCGCGCGATGCTCGAACGCATGCTGGCAGGCTCGTGATCCCGCGTCCCTTCATCGTCCACGCCTTGGCCATTACTTCCGCGCGGCGTCGAGGTGCGCGATCCACGCCTCGAGCCGCGCGTGCGGCGAACCCGCGCGACGCTGCTCGTCGGCGAAGCCGCGCAGCGCGCGCACCCTCCGCAGGGCGACGCGCTGCCAGCCACCGGTCGCGTGCCACAACGCCGCGACCTCCACCTCGCCGAGCGGTCGCCAGCTGCCGGACGCCAGATCGCCGAGCTCGATCGGCCCGACCGAGCGACGATGCAAGCCCGCCAAGTGGAAGTCGAGCGCCCGGCACATGCGGCGGATCTGGCGGTTCCGGCCCTCATCGAGCGTAATCAGGAGCTCGGTGACGTGCTCGGTGCGGTGCAGGACGACGGCGGCCTTCGCCCGCGCCGGTCGCCCCAGCACGGTCACGCCGTCGATGAGCGCCGCCAGGCGCGGGTCGTCGTCGCCCACGTGCTCGTCGAGCCACAGCCAGTAGATCTTGTCGGTGTGGTGGTCGGGGCGCAGCACGGCGTCGGCGAGATCGCCGTCGGTCGTGAACAGCAACAGCCCGCTGGTCTGCCGGTCCAATCGCCCGATGGGGAACATCCCCGCGGGCATCTCGCCGAGCCAGTGCGACAGATCCGCCTTGCCGAGCGGGTCCTTCGCGGTCGACGTCACGCCCAGGGGCTTGTGCAGCACGGCGTGGCTCTGTTCGCGCCGGAGCGCGAGCCGCTCGCCGTCGAGGCGGACCTCGTCTTCCTCGAACACCAGCTCGTGCTCGCTGCTCGCCGGCTTGCCGGAGAGCGTGACGCGCCCAGCCGACAACACGCCGCGCACGGACTGGACCGACAGCGGCGTGCAGTCGCGGACGTACTTGTCCAAGCGGCGAGGAATGAAGCGCATGCCGCAGGATACCGCGCCGGACCGGCATCCTCCTGCCCTCGATAATTGCTGTGATTACGAGGAAGGCTGAAAGGGGCGCATCCTGGGAAATCCCCTCATTTCAGGCAACGACCAAAGCACTGATTCCGCTGCGGTCCCGACCCATGGGAATGGCACAGGAAGATCGGAAGGTCGGAAGATTTGGGGATGGAACGGACGAGGTGATCGGAGCGCCCGATTCACGAGGCGCAGGCACCTACCTACGTTTTTCCCGCCTACCAGTGTCTGCTCGTCGACTTCAACGTCACTGCCCTGCGGAAAGGCTTGCGACGGCTCACACCCGAACACCCCGAATCCTTGAAAACCTTCCGCTCTTCCGATCTTCCTGTGAAAACCCAAATGAGGGGATCTTTCAGGGGCGCATCACTGCTTGTCGTCCGGCTTCTTGTCGCCGGCCTTCTTGTCGCCGGCCTTCTTGTCGCCGGCCTTCTTGTTGTCGGGCTTCGCGCTTGTCGGCTTCTTGTCGTCGGCTGGTTTGGCCGGCGCGATATCGACCAGATAGGTCTCGCTGCGGCCGTCCTTGCTCCGGCGCAGGCCGTCGATCAGCGGTGGCAGCGGCGAGGGACCGTGCGATCGGAGCGAGAAGCCGATCTCCTCCATCGGCGCGTACTCCTCGGGAACGAGGCGACCGAGCGCGTCGCGCATCTTCGCGGTCCAGGAGTTGAAGATGCCAAGCTCGATGGCTTTCTGCCAGCCGTTCTCGTAGGCGTCGATGGCGCGCTCGTCGATGGGGACGACGAACTCGTCGATCTGCTGCGAGTACGCTTCCTTGTCCGCCGCGCTCAGGCCCGAGGGCGGCGGTGACGTGCGCAGCGCCTTCGAGAACGACTCGTAGGTGAAGCCGATCTGGTAGAGCGACGCCGTCGTCCACTCGGCCACGCCCATCTGCGCGGCGTCGAGGAACGTCTCGGCGGCCTTCTTGAGCAGCTCGCTCTTCTGCTTGAGGCGGCTCTTGAGCTGCTTGATGTCGCCCTCGATCTTGACCGCCGCGTACTCGGCCAGGATGCGCTCGCCCTGCATGTAGCGCGCCTTCGCGGCGAAGTACTTGCCGTCGTCGTCGAGGCGGCCCTTGTGCAGCTTGTAGACCTCGAGCGCGCGGGACAGCGCGGAGGCGGCGCCCTTCTCGTTGTTCAACTTCACGCGCACGCCCGCCAAGCGGACCAACGACTCGATCTGGCTGTTCGCGCTGCGGGCGGTGCGCGCGTAGGTCGAGTAGAGCGACTCCGCGTCCTTCCACTTCTCTGCCTTCTCGTGGGCCTTGCCCATGAGGAACGTGACCTCGTCGGCGTCGGCGTCGCGACCGTAGGCACGCTTGAAGGTGTTGCCGCTCGCGATCGCCTTGTCGTGCTCGCCGACGGTGGTGCGCAGCAGCACGGCGTTGAACGCGGCGTCCTTGGCGTGCTCCGACTTGGGCCAGTTGTCGACGATGCTCTGGTCGTAGTCGGCGGCCTCGCTGAAGAGCCCCACGGATTGATACGTGGTCGCCGCGATCCACACGCCCTCGGCGGCCTCGGGGCGATCCTTGTGATCGGTGACGAGCAGGCCCGCGGCTTCTTTCAGCGTCGGCAGATCGGCGGCGCGCTTCGCCTCGATCTCGGCGTTGACGGCCGCCTGCGCGGCGCGCGCCTCCTTCGGGAACTCCCGCGCCGCGCGCAGGTAGGCCGCGGCGGCCTTCGCGTGCTCGCCCTTCTCGCCCAGGGCCTCGCCCTGCTTGAACACGGCCTGGATGATCAGCGTGTTCAGCTTCGCCTGCTGCTCGGACGTCTGGAACGACGGCGCCGTCTTGAGCCGGCGCGCCCAGGTCTCGATGTTCTCGTAGTCCTTGCTCTTGTTGAACGAGTCGAGGATGAGCTCGCCGGCGCCCGCTGCGTACTTGCTGTTCGGATACTTCTCGAGCAGGAGCCCCCACTGGCGCACCGCCGGGTCGAACACCTGGTAGTCGTAGTAGAGCTTGCCTTGGCGAAATAGCAGCTCGGGGACGTCCGGGTCGTCCGGGTACGTCTTGATGTAGAGCTCCATCGCCTCGGTGAGCTTCTTGTCGGTGGCCGTCTCCTCCGCCTTCTTGCCGGCCTTCTTCGCGTCCTCGAACTCCTTCGCGCGCGCCTGCTCGAGCGCCGCCAGCGCGTTGTAGAGGGCGTCGTGGGAGAGCTTGCCCTTGGGCTGGAGCCGCACGGCGGCGAGGTAGTGATCGGCGGCACGGTTCGCGTCGTCGAGGCGGTAGAAGTAGATCTCCGCCACGTTGAACTCGACGTCGTAGGCCGACTTCCGCGCGCCGTAGTGACCGAGGTACACCTCGTACAGGCTGGCCGCGCCGTCGAACTCCACGCGGCTGTTCTTGTCCGCCTGCGCCTTGGCGTGGAGCCCGACGCCGTCCTCACGCAGCTGCTTCTCGATGGCGGCGTCCGCGGCGGCGAGCGTCGGCGGCTGCTGCGTCTGGACCCACGCGCTCTGCTGCACGGACTTGCCCTTGACCGCGGGACGCCGCGTGTAGTCCTTGAGGATCCAGCGGTAGTCGTCCGCCAGCACCTTCCACAGCTCCAGCGTGGAGTGGCCACGGGCGATGGCGAGGGCGACCTTGTACGCGTCGGGGCTCGTGGGCTCGAGCTTGAGCACCAGCTTGTACGCCTCGATGCCCCGCTCGTACTGCGCCTGGTCGTAGAACGTATCGGCCAGCGCGCGGACGATCTTGCCCGCGAACTTGTCGCCGCCGGCCTTGACCAGGAAGCGGTACATGTCCTCGGCGCTGTTCTTCTCGTCCTCGCTGAACACCGCGACCAGGTTCTTCAGCGCCTCGCGCTGCAGCTCGTCGATCTCGTCGCGCCGCTTGCCGCTCTTCTCGCCCTCTTCCGAGGCGGACTTGAACACGGCCAGGAAGCGCTTCGCGGCCTCGTCCGAGCGACCGAGGCGCCACAGCGTCCACGCGCTCTTGAACAAGGCGATATCGTGGAGCTCGCTGTCCTTGTACTTCAGGACCGCTTCGTACTCGTTGTACGCAGCCTGGTAGTCCGGCTCGTCCTTCGTGAACTCGTACTCGGCGCGGAACATGTGCGCGTCGGGCACGAAGCGGCTCCGCGGAAACCACGCCAGGATCTTGTTGAAGCGATCCACGGCCTGCTTCGAGTGCCCCTCCTCGTTGGCGAGGAAGCCGTCGACGTACAGCGCCAGATCGTAGTCGCGGTACGTCTTGTAGTCCTTGAGCACGCGGATGAAGCGCGCACGTGCCTTGGCGTAGTCGGGCTCCGGCGGGTCCCCGCGACGGTCGGCGGGCGAGGCGTCCCACTGCTTGAAGCGAAGCAGGAAGTCGTCCCGCGCGTCCTCCCACTCCAGCTCGCCGATGCGCAGGAGCGCCTCCGGCACCTCCGGCGAGTCGCTCGGCGTCTCCGCGAGGAACTTCGCGAGCAGCGTGTGCGCCTGGCGACGTAACTCCTTGGTCTGGACGATGTCGCGGGTGATGCGCTGATCGATCTTGCGCTGCAGCACGGCGCGGAGGCGCTCGGGGATCTGCAGGCTGATGTTCTGCTTGCGCTGGCCGCGCGCCTTGTCGTCGGCCTTCTTCTTGACCGTGGGGCGGCCCTGCGTGCCGATCTGCCGCTCGCCCACCGGCTTGATCGACGATTTCTCGCCGGCCATGGCCGGCGTGGTCGTGTCCTGGGCGTGGCCGATGGCCGGAACGCCCAGCGCGATCAGACCTGCGAGCAGCGCGCCTCGGCTCACCCCTCGCCTCACCTGAGGCCCTCCCCGCCCACGTACTCGTCCGCCCAGTCCTCGCCGTCGAACGGCCAGTACTCCTCGTCGTCCTTCAGGTAGCGCGCGGCGTCGAGCGAGTCGACGATGCTCTGTGGAAGCAGACCCTGGTTCAACGCCTCGATCTCGACCTCGAGCGCGTGCTTCTTGCCGAGCACGGTCTCGATGCGGCCCAGTCGCGCCCGCGCCAGCAGCCGCGACAGGCGCCGGTCGAGACGCACCAGCGCGTCCTTGGCAAGCGCGACCTGCTCGGCCCGGAGCCGCGCGGCGAGCTTCTCGCTGTCGGCGTACAGCTTGGTCGCGCGAGCGCGATCGCTGTCGATGACGTCGGGAAGATCCGTCCCCTGCTTGTCGCCGGTCGCCGGCGCGGCGGCGAGCGCCGCGCGATCCGCGCGAGCCTCGATCTCGAGCGCCTCGAGCTGCTTCCGGAGATCGGCGAGATCCGCCCGCTTGCCCTTGCCGGAAGCCTCGATCTCGCGCAGCAAGCGCTTCACCTCGGCGACCTGCGAGTCGACACGCGCGAGCTTGTCCTCCGGCGTCTGCCCGAGCGGCGTCGCGCTCTCCGGCTTGACCTCTTTCGGACGCGACAGCCGGCGCGTCGCCTCGTCGAGCTCGCCCATCGCGCCGCGCAGGCCGCTCATCTGGTGTTCGAGCTGGGCGAGCCGCGTGGAGGCGTGGCCGTAGCCCGCGTCCACCCGGAGCAGCGCCGCGAGCGTGCGCGCCACGTCCGCACCGACGCCCAGGCCCGCGCTCGCCGGATCCGCGCCGTTGCGCACCGACTCGACGAGCTTCGTCGTGGCCGTGCGGTCCCGCCACAGGCGCCGGGCCGCGTTGCGCACCGGCTCGTAGCGCACCAGGAACTCGTGGAGCTTCTTGTCCGCGGCCGGAAAATGGCACGTGGCCATGTCGATGTAGGCGTCGAGCACCCACGCTTCGTCCTGGTAGGCGTGGTTGCGGTGCAGCGCCTTGAGCTCGTCCATCATCTCGCGCGCGCCGTCGTAGTCCTTCGCCTCGTAGCGCGTCGTGGCCGTCTCGTAGAGCGCCTCCGGAAGCTGATCGGAGTCGCGCGGCACGAGATAGTAGTAGTAGCGCGCGTCGTCGAAGCGGTACTGCTCGTGCGCCACGCGACCGAGGGCGAGCCGCGACAGATCGCGCACGCGGAAGAAATCGCTGCCGCCGAAGGCCGGGGCGTGGCGCGGCGTGAGCTTCGGATCGGCGACCTTGCAGAACAGGTTCTCGCCCTTCTTCAAGTCGCCGCGCTCGACGGCGATCAGGCCGGACAGGTACGTGGCCTGCGCCCAGAAGCGCGAGCTCGACGGCACCGTCGCGTAGGCGGCGAGCGCCTGCTCGGGCTGCTTGTCGTGCTCCGCGGCGCGACCGCGCAGGTACGCGATGTCGCCGCGCAGCTCCTCGGGTGCGCTCGGCGGCACGCCGGACAGATCCTTCAGGAACGCGTGAGGCTCGTCGCTCGCGAGCCCGAAGTCGACCAGGCTGCGGACCGCGCGCCGGTACCACGTGTCGTTCGGATCGCCCTGGAGCAACCGCTGCAGGTAGCCGCGCGCCGGCTGGTACGCGCCCGCCCGCCCGAGCGAGTCGCCGAGATAGAACAGCGCCGCCCGGCCCTCGTCCGAGCGCTCGAACGCGGCGAAGCGCGGCGATTCCACCAGGTACACGAGATCGCCGATGGCCTCGTCCCGGCGGCCGTCGGCCAGCTGCTGATCGATCTTGGCCAGCTCGTCGCGAAGCCGCTGCCGGCTGAGCGAGGCGCTCGCCGCGAGCTTCCGCTTCTGCAGCGCCTCGGTGTAGGCACGCATGCCCGCGCTGTAGGTGTCGGGCGCGCCGGCCTGCTCGCCTTCGGCCTTGGCTGGCGCCGCGGCATCCGGATTGGGATTTGTCGGTGCCGGCGCGGTATCCCCCGGTGCGGCGGACGGCGCGGCGGCGCCCGGTGAAGACGCCGACGGGTTCGCCGGCGTCGCGGCAGCGTCATCGGCCTTGTCGGCCTTGTCCGCGTCGCCCGCGTAGGGGTTGTCGCTCGCGGGTTTGTCCTTCGGCTTTCCCTTGCCCTTGCCGCCCGCGGCGTGGCGCGGACGCTGTGCGAACGCCGGCGACGCACCCGTCGCCACGAGCGACAGGGCGCCGAGCAGGATCGCGACGGAACGCAGACCGGAGCGGCGCATGATCAATTGTCGACGACGCGCGCGCGCAGCCGCACGCGCAGGTCGTACTCGCCGTCCTGGTCGTCGGGGAAGTCGCTGGCCATGTCCGAGTCGTCCTCGAGCCGGACCAAGGACTCCACGTGCTTGCCTTCGGGGACCACGACCGAGAACTTCGAGCTCTGGTAGGTCGTGTAGTCCTTGCCACGCGCGTCGAAGCGCTCGATCTCGACGCCAATCACGTGGTGACCGGGCGCGACCGCGTGGTCGTAGACCGTCTTCTGGTCCTCGGCGCTGAAGTTCTTCGGCGCCGTGTAGATCACGCCGTCGTCGAGCGTGACGACGAAGCTCGAGATGCGCGCGTCGCTGTCATCGTCGGTCTCCACCACGACGCGGACCTTGCTCGCGAACAGCGTCGTGGTCAGCGCCGCCACGCGGCTGCGCAGCGCCGCGATCCGCCCGAGCAGCTGATCGTAGTCCGCCGGGGGAGGCGCCACCCCGCCGTCCGGGAACTCGTTCGCCCGGGGGTTGAGCGGCGACGCCTTCGGAGCGCTGCCGGTGGCCGCCGGCGTCGGCGGCGGCCCGCCGATGTCGGACGCACCGACCGCACCGTGCGCGCTCTCCGGAGCTGCCGACGAGCCGGACGCGACGGGCTGGGCGCTCGCGCTGCCGGCGGGTGCCGCCTTGTCGGCGTCCTTGTCCTTGCCCCCGTGCTTGCGTGGCTGCGCGAACGCCGCCAGCGCGAACAGCACGATCAGGGGCGCGATGACCAGTAGAACCGCGCGCCGTCGCATCTTGGTGGAGGCGAGACTACCACGCTCCCGCTCTGCCCCGCGCCGCGAAAAACCCCAACACCTACACGGGCCTACCGGCCGGCGCGCCGCCGCCGCAGCGGTCAACCCGCGGTGTACTCGACGGAAACGTCCGGCCCCGACCAGAGCGCCGTGTCGTCGATGGCGCGAGCCCGGAGCGCCGCCAGCGCCGCCAGTCGCGGGTCGTGCCGGTACGCCTCGAACGCGGTCCTCGACGGCAGCACCAGCACGTGGATCTCGAACGGCGTGCGCTCGTCCCCGCCATCGCGCGGCGGCCGGATCGCCCGCTCCAGCCGGCCACCGTGGTCCCGCAGGATCGCGAGCGCTTGCCGTTCGAAGTCGCTGAATGCCTCCTCGCATCCCGCGCGCACGAACAGCGCGACGACGACGACGAGCTCGGCTGATGTGGGCGACATGGCAAAGAGCAAGAGGACCGGGCCCGGCGCGTGAAACGCGTTGCAAGCCCGCTTCGCGTGCGTGTAGCATGCCTGCTTTCGTGCGGCGCGATCGCCGCGACAACGAAGGGTACACACCAATGCGGACGGCTTGGCTCGTGGGTTCTGTGACGCTGGCGTTCGCGCTGGCAACGGCATGTGGCAGCGACGACACGAGCGGGGGCGGCCACGCCGGCACCGGCGGCGACGCCAGCGCGGGCACCGGCGGTACCGCGGGCAGCTCGGGCACCGGCGGTTCGTCCGGCACTTCGGGCAGCTCCGGCACTTCGGGCAGCTCCGGATCCGCGGGCAGCGGCGGAACGGCCGGGGGCGGCGGCACGGCGGGCGGCGCGGGAGCCGCCGGTTCGAGCGGCGCCGCGGGAACGGACGGCGGCGTCGATCTGGTCGCTCGCGGCGACTACCTCGTCAACCACGTCGCGGCCTGCGGCGACTGCCACACCCCGCGCAAGTCCGACGGCAGCCCGGACATGACCAAGTTCCTCGCCGGCTCGCCGAACCTGTTCCAGGTCCCGGGGCTCGGTCCCGACGGCGGCATGGGCATCGTGAGCCCGCCGAACCTCACGCCGGACAAGACCACGGGCCTCGGCAACTGGTCGGACATCGCGATCAAGAACGCGTTCCTGAACGGCCTGGACGACAAGGCCGAAGCGCTCTTCCCGATCATGCCGTACTACGTGTTCCACAACATGACGGCGTCCGACGCCGACGCGATCGTCGCGTACCTGCGCTCGATTCCGGCGGTCAACAACGTGATCCCGGAGCGCAACTTCAGCGTTCCCGCGGCCTCGCCGCCGGTTCCCGTGGCCAGCATTCCGGATCCGACGCTGGCGCCCACGGACGCGGACTACGCCAGCGCGATGCGCGGCAAGTACATCGCGGGCAACATCGGCATCTGCATGGAGTGCCACACGCAGCACGACAACACGCCCGGCAACGTGCCGCTCGACATGACCAAGGCGTTCGCCGGCGGCGAGACGTTCCCCGCAGCGGCGCTCGGTCTTCCGACCCCGCCCTTCCCGGCGACGATCTTCTCCGCCAACATCACGCCGGACGCGACCGGCATCCAGGGCTGGACGACAGCGAACGTGATCGCGACGCTCAAGGCGGGCGTCGACAACAACGGCGTGCCGATCTGCCCGCCCATGCCCGCCGGTCCGAACGGCGCCTTCGGCGGCCTGACCAGCGGCGACGCGCTGGACCTGGCGAACTACATCCTGAACCTGCCCACGAAGAGCAACTCCGTCGTCCACTGCGGCACGAACATGAGTGACGGCGGCGCCGGCGCGGCAGGCGCCGGCGGCGCTAGCGACGCCGGCACGGACTGAGCGCGTACACGCGAACGCGACGTCGCCGCCAGCGCGCGGCGGCGTCGTCACGCGCGCGCGGCAGCGGCGTCAGGCCTGCTCGGTGGGCTCGACAGCGTCGCCGTCACCGAGCTCGGCGCGCGGCGGAGCGGCGGCGAGCTCGCGCCGCTTCTTCCGCTTCTTCTTCCGCGGCGGCGGTTCGTCGCCGGAGATGCCGGTCTTGAAGCTGCGCACGCCCTTGCCCAGATCCTTGCCGAGGCGCGCGATCTTCTGCGGCCCGAACAGGACCGTCGCGACGAGCAGCACGACCAGGATGTGAACGAGGCTGAATTCGCCCATGGACTCCGCGACGATTCTAGCCGCTGTGCCGCGCCTGGCCAGCGCGCTCGACGATCGAAGTCACCGCCGGTGCAGGATGCAGGAGCGGATGCCGGTCCGGCGCGGAACCGGGCAAGCCGGCGCCCGGCTTCGCCGGGAAGTTCTACGCCGGCAAACCCGATCACGGGGCCTGGCTGTAGCTGGCGAGCGTGACCGCCTCCACCGTCACGTCGATACGCTTCGGGGCGACGGCGTAGTCTGCCGGGGCTTCGCTCCAGTCGCTGGACGTCAGGCAGTAGCCACCGTCGGCGAAGTCGAAGCCGCCGGTAACGGCGGTCGTCGACGCCTTGAAGGCGATCGAGCCGTTCTTCGCCGGCAGCTTCATCGCCCACAGTCCGTTGCCGTTCGGCGTCAGCGCGTCGGTATATCCGGCGAGGAACACGCCGCCGTCCTGGGTGAGCGTCGCGCCGGCGTAGCTGCACGATCGCTGGAGCACGCCGGCCTCGGTACGGCTGCCGCCGTAGCGATCCATCCACAGCACGTGACCGACGGCGTCGGTCGCGGCGAGCATGAGATCGTCCTCGCCGTCGCTGTAGGTGTTGGTCGGCGAGTAGCCGACCGTGCCGCTGAGCAGGTAGCCGCTGGTCGGGAGCTCGGTGATGCGCGAAGCGCGCGGGCCCGTGTCGACGTCGCGACTCGAGCCGTCGGACGCCGACCACGCGAGGTTGCCGTCCGGCTTCAGCTTGAGGACCAGCGTGTAGTAGTGCGCTTGCTCGATCGTGCCGGCGAGCACCAGGTCGCCGTCCTTCGCGACCAGTCCGCTCGTTACGTAGGCCGACGCTTCGTACGTGGAGCCGCACTGGCGGGCGTCGTAGGTCTTCGACCAGACGACGTTGCCGTCGCCGTCGAAGCGCGTCGTCCACGCGCGCCACTTGGCGGCCGACGGCGACCACGTCGCGCCGGCGGCGACCACGCCGTCTTGCCACGCGACCAGGGTGCGCAGCGTCTCGCCGTCGTCGGCGTTGCCCCAGCGCTTGGACCAGACGACGTTGCCGCGCTTGTCCAGGCGCATCAGCCACGCGTCGACCTTCTGTCCGTAGATGCGACTCTCGCCGGCGGTGCCGCCGACGAAGAAGCCACCGTCGGGCGCGGACACGACGCTGGTCAGGCGCATCGTCGTCTCGCGGTACGCGACGTCGAACTGCTCCGCCCACAGCACGCTGCCGTCGGCTTCCAGCTTCATCAAGGTGTATGGGTGCGCGACGACGAGCATCGTGCCGTCGCCCAGATCGAGCGCGTTCGAGACGAGTAGCTCGGGCGTCAGCGTGTCGTCGTAGAAGTCGACGGGACCGAGATAGCGCTTGGACCAGACGAGCTGACCGTTTGGCGCGAGTTTGACCAGCGCCTTCGTGTCGGAACCCGCGAGCAGGAAGCGCCCGTCGATGGTCGGCGTCGCGTCGAGCCATTCGATCTGTGCGCCCGGCCCCTCGAACGGGTGCCCGTCCACCGCGCCCTCGTACGTCCTCGACCACGGCGTGAACGTGGGATTCGAAAAAGCCGCCGCGTCGGGGTCGCCGCCGGTCGGTGACGGCGCGTTTCCGCCGGGGAGTGGCTTGCACGCGCCGGAGTCGGCGACCGCGCTGTACAGATCGTAGCTGTCGCTCCAGTCGGCCAGGCTCACGCTGCCGATCACGGGAAGATCCGGAGTCTTGATATCGAATCCAAAGTTCGAGCCGAGGCCGGCGACAAGCTCGTAGCACGGACTCTTCGCCTGATCCGCGGACAGCTCCGCGAACGCGAACAGGCCCGCGTACGGACCGGCGACGTCGTACAGGCGGATGTGAAGCTCCGGCCCGATCTCGACGCGACCGCCGGCTTGCAGGGTCGCGTCGACGCTCGGCGCATCGAAGCTGAAGTCCGCGTGGGGTGGCTCGACGTTCGCGCCGTTCTTGCTCGAGAACGTCACGCCCATCCCGGCGCTCGCGTGGGCGCCGATGTCGAACGAGAACTGACTGGTCGCATTGCCCGAGACCTTCGCCTTGACCTCCACGGTCGGGAAGAACCAGAGGATGCCAAGCTTGATCTTGTCGAGGTGCACGGTGCCCAGCGTATACGGCGCCTCGTACGGCAAGAACGCGACGCCCTGCATGGAGAGCGTCGCGTCCGCGCCCGCCGAGACGCCGAAGCCGACCTTGGCCTCCGGCAGCAGGTCCTCGACGGAGCAGCTGGTAAACAGGCTCTTCGCGCAGTCCACGACCTTGCCGGGGACCTCGAACACGTCACCCCAGTCCACGTCCAGCCCGAACGTGTAGTCGAAGCCGCCCGACAGGTCGCCCACGACGCGAACCTGGTCGTCCGTCGTTGCCGGATCGCCGTCGCCGTTCATGGCGAAGAAGTCGATGTGCTTCGACTGCCACTTGGAGCCGGCCGCGAGCGGCCGTGTGGGCTGCCACTGCCACGCCAGCTCGGACGCGCCGAGATCGGCGATGTGCCGCGTGAGCTTCAGGTGCAGCTTCTGGAACGCCATCTGGATCGGCGCCTGGGCCGTGTGCAGCACCAGCCCGGTCGTGTCGGAGTCGATCGCCGTGACGTAGCGCAAGAAGCCCTTGGGCGACGCCTGGGACACGTCGCCCACGACGACCTGGTACGCCCGGATGTCCGCGAGCACCGCAGGTGTCCCGGAGAAGTGCAGCGTCCCGTCGGCGTCGAACGCGGTCAGCGCGTCCATCGCGTCGGCGTCGAGCACGTGCGTGCCCGGGAAGAGCTTCGCCGAGTATTCATCGCCGGACGGTCGCGCGTCGCCCACTTCATTCCCGCCGCAACCAACCAGGAACAGCGCGAGCAGCCCCCACACCCAGCCAGTGCGGTTTTGCATGCACCCAACCTAATCCTTGGTGCGCTCGTGTGAAGCGACCGGCGCGCACCCCGTCGGCACGAAACCTGCTATTGTCGGCGCCATGCTGCGCCGGGGGTTCGCTTCGAGATGGTCGCTTGCACTCGCGGCGCTCGCCATGATCGCGTGCGGTGGCAGCGCGGTCACGGACGGCAGCGGCGGCAGCGGCAGCGGGGGCAGCGGGGGCACCGGTGGAACGAAACCCGTCGGCGCGTGCATCGGCTCGTCCACGCAGTCGAGCTGCAAGACATGTTGCGACGCGAAGAACCCCGGCGGCAACGACCGTCTCCTCGGCTTGCTCGCCGCCTGTCTCTGCACGTCCAACGTGTGCTTGTCGGCGTGCACCGCGTCCATCTGCGCAGAGCCCCCTGCCGCGCTCGACGGCCCGTGCAGCGCTTGCGAGAGCGCCGCTTCCAAGGACCCGGGCTCGTGCGTCGGCTCCGTGAACAGCCAGTGCAACGCCGACGCGAAATGCCAGCCCTACACCGCGTGCATCGGCGACTCGAAGTGCCTGGACAAGCCGTAGCGCGCGTCAGCGCGACGCGACGTCACGCAGCGCGAAATCGTCGGGCGGCACGGAGTCGGGGCCAACCCGCGGCGCCACGAGACGCGTGCACGACTCCGCCTCGGGCGACGGCTCGACGAACGGCGGCGGGGAGTGGAGCGCGGCGCAACGCGCCGCCAGTTCGGTGGAGTCGAGCGCACGAGCGCCGAGCACGAGGAAACGCTGGTGGTGCGGCGCGAACCACAGCGGAGCGGAAGCCGCGTCGCCGACCATCGTGCCCAAGCGTCCCGCCGCTTCCATGAAGAACGGATCGTCGCATTCGTCGACGAAGATCGTCCAGTCGGCGTCGGCGAGCGCCGGAACCGCGTCCTCCATCGCGCGACGCGTCTGCAGGATCGCGAGGCCCAACGGGTTGGTGCGCGTGAGCAGTACCAGCGGACGCGGTCCGTCCGCGGCTACGGCACGGATGCGACTCACGTGGGTGAGGAACCGCTCGAGCGCGCCGGACACGCCTTCGATCACGCGCTCGAGATCGCCGCCACACCGGAGCACGAGACGCGAGCAGTGCTCGCGCGCCTCGAGCCTGCACGGCAGTCCGTGGGGACAGATGATGATGCGAGGGATCAAGCTGGACAACCTGAACATCGTGATTGAGCGAATCCGAGTCAATTATCCGCATGATCGCCATCAATGCGCGCGCGCCGGCGTTGTCGCATGGTGCACCCCGTTCGAGCAGCGCCGCGAGGCCGCGCCGGACCGGCATCGCGTTCCACGATCCGGTCCCGGCCGAGACGCGCTGATCGTGCGGGGGAAATATCGCGCGAGCGCGGACTCGTACGCACTCGCGACACCGGCGTCCCGGATCGAGACGTTGCGCGGGCGAAGCTCCGCTTCCCGGCGGAGTTGACGTGGGTCAATTGCCCGTGATCACGGGGAATATTTCACGCAAGGCTTGCCGCGGGATCGGCCCCGGGAGCACGTCGTGCGCGATTTCAGGATTTCGACGTCGGTTTTTTCGCGAATTCCTTGCGGCATCGATGTTGCTTCTCCGCGCGCCTAGGCGTGTGGGCCAGGAGTGTGCTCGCAAATGCCGGCTTCGGAGGATTACGGATGAAAACCAAGACACCGACACGGTATCCGTGGCTCCTGGGCCTCGCCGCGCTTTCGCTCGGCTTGGCACTGGGATGCACGGGCCCCGCGGGCGATAGAGGCCCAGCGGGCACTTCCCCGGAAGGCGGAAGCGGCGGCGGTTGCACCGTCACCGACAACGGCGACGGCACCAAGACGGTGTCGTGCAGCGACGGTACGAGCGCCACCATCTCCGACGGCCAGAACGGCCTCTCGGGGGACGCGGGCGCGTGTACGGCCACCCAGGTCGACGGCGGCATCGAGGTGACCTGTGGTGGCAACACCGTCACGATTCTCGGACGGCCAGAACGGTCAGAACGGCGCCGACGGCAGCACCGGCAAGGGCGGGCTCAACGCCGGCGAGACACCAGGACTGGGCGTCACGCTCACACCATCGGCTCCGACCAGCGGCACCTTCTTCGCCGCCGGCGACAAGATCGTCGTGACCGGCACCTTCACGGACAAGAACGGCAATCCGCTCGCGGCTGCCGACCTCGCGACGGCCAACCTCTACATGAACGGTCCGCGCGACGTGGTGAAGGACAAGACGGCGGTTGGCCTGCTCGGCTGCGGGACGGACCGCACCAAGACCCCCCACCATTACATCGACCTGCTCACGGACGCGAATGCGACCTGGAGCGGGAACACCGTCACGTTCACGTTGAACGCGATCACGACCGAGGACCCGGGTACGTACACCATCGGCTTGTATACGGTGTCGAAGGCGGACGCCCTCGATCAGTCGTTCGAGCTCTCGGACGTGCAGATCCTCACCGACACGGTCGAACCCTTGATCACGGGCACCGACAAGGCGGACGGCACCGGAAGCTGCATGGATTGTCACCACGGCACCAACGGCAAGACGTACATGCACCACATCGATCCCGGCCACAGCCCGAAGGGCAGTCCGGCGCTCGACTCGGTGCCGGTGCGGACCTGCCTGATGTGCCACAACGAGGACGGCTACGCGTCGATCCAGGTGTGTGCCGACGGCTCGAAGGCCGCGAGTGGCGCATGCGCGGACAGCAGCACGCCGACCTACAAGGTCGACCCGATCATCCGGCGCGTCCACGGCGTCCACAACGGCGCAAACCTGCTGTCGAAGCTCTCCTCGCAGGATTTCGCCGACTACAAGGAGCTGGAGTTCCCGGCGGACGTCAAGAACTGCACCTCGTGCCACAAGGACGACGCCTGGAAGACCAAGCCGACCCGTGAAGCATGCGGCGCCTGCCACGACCAGGTCGACTGGCCGACGGGCAACTTCGTGCCGGCCAGGGCGACCTCCCTGCGGTGCACCGTCGACGCCGACTGCAACTCGCTGAGCTCGACCACCGGCCCCAAGTGCGACATGACCAACGCCTCGTTGGTGTGCGCCAACGGGAACGCGCCGAACTCGAGCAACGTCTGCAGCGACGCCAGCACGCCCGTGAGCAAGGGCTACTGCGACAAGACCAAGCATGGCGGCGGCGGGCAGACCGACGACAAGGACTGCATGACGTGCCACGGGGCCACCAAGCCCGCGGACATCGCGGTCGCGCACAAGATCGACCCGCCGGCGTTCCAGTACACCGTGGGCATCACGCTGTCGGCTCCCGCCAACGGCAAGGACTACGAAGGTAGCGAAGCGCCGGTGGTCACCGTCACCGTCAAGGACGCGGCGACCGGCAACACTGTCGATCCCAACACCTTCACGGAAGCCAACAAGGACACGGCACGCTTCTTCGTCTCGGGCCCGCGCCTGGACACCGTGCCCGTGCTCACCACGCAAGCCGCGGCTGCTGCAGCCGGAACCCTCACGTCGGGCAGCTACGTGTACAACGATCTGAGCGTGCGGACGAACGCCGCAAACGAGGATCCGAAGCTCACGCGAAGCGCGACGGCGTTCAAGTACAACCTGGATCCGGTGACGGGCCTCGAACCCGGCACGTACAACGTGTTCTTCGAGGTCAAGTCGACGTCCGGCAGCTCGGCGACGAGTGTGGGTCTGGTGAACTTCCAGGTCGGCACCGCGACGGAAGAGCCGATGGTGGCAACGAACTGCACCAACTGCCACGGCGACACGAGAATGCACACGTCCTTCCCGTTCAACACGGACTACTGCAAGAACTGCCACGACTACCAGGCGCAGTTGACGAGCACGTCGACGAACTGGGTGGACGGCAATCGCTACGGGTTCGGCACCACGCCGATCAAGCGCCGCGTCCACGGCGTGCACTTCGGGCACTACCTGAACCACCCGGAACAGGTCCACAGCGCGTCCGACGCGGCCAACTGGTCGGCCATCGTCTTCCCGCAAGATGTGCGCAACTGCCAGACGTGCCACTCCGCGAGCGACGACTGGAAGACCGGTCCGGACCGCGTCGCCTGCCTGGCGTGCCACGACAGTGACAGCACCGTCGCCCACGCCACGTTGATGACGGTCGATCCGACCCCGGCCAGCCCGTACAGCGGGGACGAGGTCGAATCGTGCGAATCGTGCCACGGCGAAGGCAAGCAGTTCAGCGTCGCCAACGTGCACAACATCTCCGACCCGTACGCGCCGCCCTACCCGCGGGATGCCGATCCCGCGTCGTTCTAGCGGCTAGTTCGACGGAGAAGACGCGCTCGACGCCGCGCCACCCCATGGGTGGTGCGGCGTCGACGCGTCTGGGGGATTGCCCGGGGCGCGAGCCGTGTTAAGTGGCGGGCGCACCAAGGAGGCTCCATGCGTCATTCCGGCTCGATTCTGCTTTGTGCAACTCTCGCGGGCTCGTTCCTCGCCACCCCCGGCTGCAAGCAGAGCACCCCGGGCACGGCGCCGTCCGCCTCGGCGAGCGCGGCGGCCGCGCCGACCGTCGACCCGGTCCAGGCGTTCCTGGCCGACGGCAAGGCTCCGCTCACGGCCGAGATCGAGGAGAAGCTCCTGCTCGGGCTGTCCGAGTGCAAGGTCGACGACAACGGCATCCAGCCGAAATGCCGCGGCTACGTCGATTTCACGCGGGGCCGCCAGCACAAGCCGGAAGCTCGCGACGTGGGCGCGATGCTCGCGAGCATCGGCAAGAAGCACATCGCCGACGCGAGTCCCGCCGTCCGGCTCGAGTCTGCCGAGCTGATCGGCCCTCGCGCCGACCCGGCAACCATGAAGACCGTCATCGACGCGGCCCGCAAGGAGAAGGTGCCCGGCGTGCTGGTCGCGATGTTGCGCGTCGCCGGCATGCGGGCAAAGGCCGACCCCGAGGCCCCGAAGCTGCTGCTCGAGATGACCGACAACGCGTCGCCACGGGTGCGCATGGAGTCGATGGGCTGGCTGCTCACGGCCGCCGGCGCGAGCGTCCCGGGTGCGTTCGACAAGATCCTCGACAAGGTCGACAAGGATCCGTCGCTCGAAGTGCGGAAGTATCTGTGCACCCGCCTGTATCGCAGCGACGACGAACGCGCGATGGGCGTGTTCGAGAAGTACGTCAAGGGCAAGGACACACCGCCTGCGCTGTACGAAGGCTGCTTCCGCGGGCTGATCAGCGCGTGGACGGGCTTCCCGAACCCGCAGAAGCCGCTCCAGAAGGCGTACAAGCTGACCCTGGCGTTGCTGCGCGAGACGCCGCGCACGAAGACGCGGCCGCCCTGGTCGGCGATCTCCACCTTGCGCGCCGCGCGGACGGACTTCGCGCCCACGGACAAGGCCGGCACCGCGTGGCTCGAGAAGGTGAAGCCCTGGTACAAGAAGAGTGAGCTCATCGCCGCCCTGGCGGCGCTCGCCGGCGACAAGAACGCGCACTGGATGGCGCGGACGAGCGCGCTCGACGTGATGAAGACGATCGGGGCGTCCACGGCGGACTTCAAGCAAGTGCTCGCGAAGTACAAGGACGCCAAGGGCGAGGACTTGAACGTCAAGCGACGCGTGGAAGCGCTGACCAAGACGCCGAAGAAGCCGCCGGTCAGCGCGCCCGCCCCGAAGATCAAGACGCAGAAGTAGGACCGGGTGACGGTCCTGCTGTTCACCGCGCTGGTCTTCTCCGGCGCGTTCGGCGCGGGCCTGCTCGGCGCGCTGACCGGGCTCGGCGGCGGCGTGGTGCTGGTGCCGATGCTGACGCTCGCCTTCGGCGTGGACATCCACTACGCGATGGGCGCGTCGCTGGTCAGCGTGCTCGGCATGTCGTCCGGCGCGACCGCGCGCTTCATGAAGGAGGGGCTCGCGAACCTGCGCATCGGCATGTTCCTCGAGACCGGCGCGACGGTCGGCGCGATCTTCGGTGCGTTGACGGCATCGCGCTTGCCGGCCCACGTGCTCGCGCTCTTGTTCGGACTCGTGCTGTTGTATTCCGCGTGGAGCGCGGCGCGACGCGACGAGTCCGCGGAAGACGCCGGAGCGTCGGACAAGCTCGCGGTCAAGCTCGACATGGAGGGCGAAGTCCCGGGCAAGGACGGCCCGGTGCCCTATCGCGTGTATCACGTCATGGCAGGCTGGTCGGTGATGACCGTCGCCGGTGTGCTGTCGGGATTGCTCGGCATCGGGTCCGGCGCGGTGAAGGTCGTCGCGATGGACCACTTCATGCGCCTGCCCTACAAGGTGTCGACGACGACCAGCAACTTCATCATCGCGATCACGGCCGCGGCCAGCGCTGGCGTGTACTTCTCGCGCGGCTATGTCGACCCCGGGCTGACCATGCCCGTGATGCTCGGTGTGCTCGCGGGCGCCGTTGTCGGTTCGCGCCTGTTGGTGGCGGCGAATAGCCGCGTTCTGCGGATTATCTTCAGTGTCGTGGTCGTGCTGCTCGGCGTGCAGATGATCGTGAAGGGGCTTCGCTGATGGCCCGCGACGCAGCGCGGGAGCGCGCGATGGAGCAGGTGATCGGTCGCTCGATGCTGATCGGCGTGCTGGTCATCGGCGCCGGTGTGCTCGTCGGCGGCGTCCTCTACCTCGCGTCCCACGGCGGCGAGAAGGTCGCATACGGCGCGTTCTCCCCGACGAATCGCGGACTCGAGAGCATAGGCGGCACGCTGGGCGAGATCGCCGGCGGCTCGCGTCGCGCGATCGTCCAGCTCGGCTTGTATCTGCTCGTGTACCTGCAGCTGCTACGCGTGATTCTCGCGGGCACGCTGTTCGCGCGCGAGCGCGCGTGGGTCTACGTCGCGATGACGACGTTCGTGCTTGCGGTGCTGCTGTACGGCGTGCTTGCGTAGATCCGCTCAGGGCATCAGGCCGCGGGCCACGAACGCGTGGGACAGGCCGTTCTGCCGCGTGTCGCCGAAGCCGGCCCACAACTCGCCGCCGGGGCGGGCCACGAGCGTGAAGTAGTCGCCGATGAAGAACAGCTCCACGCGATCGGTGGAGATGAAGAAGGGCGTGTCGTCGATCGCTTCGTTCGGCGAACAGGCCAGGACGCCCGGCGTCGTGCCGTCGCAGGCGGTCAACGCGATGTCGCCCTCGTAGGGCGCGAAGCGGCCGTCGTACCAGGCGACGTAGACCTGGTGCGTCGAGGGATCGACGGCGATCGCCGGATGAAAGTGCGTCGCGCACTTCTCGGGATCGTCGTTCACGACCTGGTAGCTCCAGGTCGCACCGTCGCTGCTGTGGGCGAGCACGATGTCCCACGCGCCGTCGGGGGTACCGGCCGCGTAGGCGACGTAGATCTCCGGACCGTCCGTGGCGATCACCGGCTGCTCGAACGGAACGGGTACGCCGGGCTGACTGATGGCGATTGGCGGCGTGCGGGTCTTGCCGCCGTCGTCCGAGCGCGAGTAGTAGACCGCGTTCGCCGCCGAACCGTGGGGTTCGTCGGCGACGCCGACCGCCACCATGTGCAGCGTGCCGTCGTCGGCGACGCTGGGCGTGATCAGGTTGATGAACAGCCCGTTCTCGTTGGTCGAGAACACCGACAAGCTGTTGCCCGGACTGCCGGGAATGCCCCACGTCTTGCCGCTGTCGGTCGAGCGGATCACCACGGCCGTGTAGTCGCTGTTCGCGCGGGTCGCGAGGTAGGCCGCATACAGCGCCTGCTTGCCCGGAGCCAGGCGGTCCGGGCCGATCGCCAGCCATGGGTGGTCCATGCAGGGGCCGGAGTCCACGCCAGTGCCCAGGGTGCCCGCGCAGTCGCTGGCCGGGTTCACGTGCGTGCTCACCCAGTCGGCGCCGCCGTCCCCCGAGCGCGCGACGACCAGCCACGCGTTCTGCGCCTGGTAGTCGAGGCCGAGCGTCGAGTAGTAGAAGCTGCCGTCGGCACCGGCCACGATCGACGGGTCGCTGTAGTACGCCGCCGGGGAGTACGACGGGCCGCTGGCATAGCTGAACGCGATCGGCTGACTCGCGACGCTGCCGTAGAAGGCCGGGTTGTCGTAGCCCTGCTGCGAGATCGCATTCGCGCCGACGACGATGCGATCCGTGTCGTCGACCGCCAAGGCGATCTCGTCGGCTCCGAAGAAGCCGAGGTCCGCCTGCTGGGCCGCGCCGAAGTGGACTTGCGGCAGGTCCGGCGCGTAGTGCGGCGCGCCCGGGTCGGCGTGCTGGAAACACGCTTCACCGGGACCGCGCGTCGCGATGAAACCGGTGGGAGCGCACGCCAGCTCCTGGCCCTGGAGCGAGACGTTGCGGCACGCATAGCCTTTTCTGCAGTCCTTCGGCGTGGTGCAGCTGGGCACGCAGCGCCCGGTGCCGAACTCCGCACCGGCGCACACGCCGCCCCAGGGCTTGCACGTGACGCCGCTCGAGCACTCCACCGTGCAGAAGCCGCCGGGCCAGCGTCCCTCCTGGTTGGGATTGTTCGTGCCGTCGTAGCAAGCGAGTCCCACCGCGCAGGACGACGGGTTGCCGGGCGCGCCGTCGCAGGCCTCGCCCAGTCCAGGCTTGATGCCGGGCGCGTCGGGCGCGGCGTCCGGCTCGTGCGGGGCGTCGTGGGGCGCGTCATGCGCCGCGTCATGCGCCGCGTCGTCGGCGGCATCGCCGGTACCGGCGTCGGCGAAGGCGCCGCCCACGGGGAGGCCGGTCCGGGTTCCGCAACCGGCGAGCGCGAGCGCGATCGCGATCTTGCCCGTGCTGCGCAGAGCCACCATGGCGCTTCATCGCGTGGGCGCCGGACAGCGTCAAGCGCGAGCGCGGCGCGCGCATGACGGAGCTTGAGCAGAGAAGCGAGCCGCAGCACACTTCCAGCGGTGACGACGGACGACGAGGAGTACGAGCGCGACTACGACCGGCGTCATGCCTACGCGGCACACAAGATCGGGTTCTTCGTCGGCTTGGGTGTGCTCTTCTTCGGCGCTCTGGTCTACGGCTCGAGCCAGCTCGAGCTCGTGATGCTTCCGGCGCTGGTCACCGGCGGCGCCGCCTGGATCTACTCCGGGCTCAAGGCGCTCGAAGCCGGCCAGCACGTCTTGTTCAGCCCGATGCTGTGGCGCATGGGGTTCTCGCCGAGGACGCACGTGCCCGCGCCCGACGCGCGCCAGCGGTCCGCCCTGCTCCGGCCGGTGGCGGGCACGCTGATCGGCGCGGGCGCGATCCTGATCGCCGGCGCCGTCCTGACCGGCGCGCGCCTGCTCGCCGCGTGATCGACGCGCGCCGGCTCACGGCGGAAGCAGCCCGCGCACGCAGACGTTCAGGGAAGCGACGCAGCGGTTGTCGCTCCGGCAGGCCTCGCTCCGCGCGCAGTCGGCGTCCGTGAACGCCACGCAGTGGCGATCGAGCGCGGCGCACAGACCGCGCTCGCGGCACGCTGCGCTCTGGGCGCAGTCGAGATCACGCAACGGCGCGCACGCCGGGCCCGAGCGGCTGCAAGCGCCGCGCGTCCGGCACGCTTCGCTCTGCGCGCAGTCGCCTTCAGAGCCCGCGACGCACGAAAGGTCCCAGCCGGCGCTGCAGTCGCCGCGTCGCCAACAGGCGGCGGATCGACGGCACACGGCGTCGCGCACGCGGATGACCACCAAGCTCGTCGCGACGAGCACGGCGAGCGCGATCCAGCGCCGGCGGCGCCAACGTTCGAGTTTGCCCAGGGCGAGGGCGCGGTCGTGGCGCTCCCGCCGCGTGCTCCGGTGCCGCTCGCCAAGCAGCTTGCGCACCGCGGCGAAGAGCCGCGCCTGCTCCGCGAGCGCGTCCTCGGCGCTCGCGATCGCGGCCGGCGAGAGCTCGTCGCACGCGAGACGCGCGTCGAGCCCAGCGAGCTCCTGCTGCAGCGCTTCGGGCAGTGCGGCGACGTCCTCGGGCGACAGCTCCGCCCGCTGGCGCGCGGCTCGCTCGGCGATGTCGCGCGCGCGTTCGCGGAGCACCTGCTCGGCGTCTCGATACATCGCGCAGGGCTACGGCGCGAACGCCGGACAACACGCGAAGCTCGCCGCGCTGCCGGAGTCCTGCGAAAGCGGTGTGCAGCCGTCGGGGAGCGCGCCGAGACACCCGTAGGCGTACGTCGCGGCACCGAGCACGGCCTGCACGAGCGCGGTCACTATGCTCCCCTGCATGCGGACACGGTACACGCATCGACACGGCAAATCGATGTCCGGCGCGCGCCTATCCGACCTGGAAAATCCCCTCATTTGGGTTTTCACAGGAAGGGCGGAGGAACGGAAGGTCTACAGGGACTTCGGGTATTCAGGCACGAGCCGTCGCAAGCCATTCCGCAGGGCGGTGAGGTTGAAGTCGACGAGCAAGCCAACGGCGTTCGGGATTGCCGGTCCGGCGCGGAATCCAGCGTTCCCGAGAGATCTCTTCACAGGAAGGGCGGAAGAGCGGAAGGTTTCCAGGGATTCGGTGAATCCAGGCGTGAGTCGTGAGCCTCATGAATCGGGAGCAAGCGCGGGGCCGCCTTCAGCTCGAGCACCGATCACTTCATCCGTCCCATCCCCGAATCTTCCGCCCTTCCGCCCTTCCTGTGCCATCCCCATGTCCGGTGCGCGCCTATCCGACCCACGCGCGGGCGTTGTCGAAGAAGCGCATCCACGGCGCGTCCTCGCCCAGGCCGCGCGGGCGCCACGACCACTGCACTGACCGGAACACGCGCTCCGGGTGCGGCATCAGGATCGTCACGCGGCCGTCTTCGGTGGTGAGCGCGGTCACGCCGCCCGACGAGCCGTTGGGATTGTCCGGGTAGCGCGTCGTCGGCGCGCCGTGGCCGTCCACGAAGCGCGCGCACACGACGCCGACCTCGCCGTCGGCTTCCACGCGGCCCTCGCCGTGGGCGACGGCGATGGGCAACACCGATCCTTCCATCCCCTGGAAGAAGATCGAGTTTGTCGGTTCGACGCGAATCAGCGAGAGGCGGGCCTCGAACTGCTCGGATCGGTTGCGGACGAAACGCGGCCAGCGCTCGGCACCGGGGATCAACGCGCCCAGCCCCGAGAGCATCTGGCAACCGTTGCACACGCCCAGAGCGAACGTGTCGCTGCGCTCGAAGAAGCGGGACAGCGCGTCGCGGGCGCGCGGGTTGAACAGCACGGATTTCGCCCACCCGCCGCCGGCGCCGAGCACATCACCGAAGGAAAAGCCGCCGCACGCGACCAGGCCGCGAAAGGCCGTCAGATCGACGTCGCCGCCGAGCACGTCGCTCATGTGCACGTCCACCGCGTCGAAGCCCGCGCGGTCGAACGCCGCGGCCATCTCGATCTGCCCGTTCACGCCCTGCTCGCGCAGGATGGCGACGCGCGGGCGCGACGTCCCGGCGAAGCGCCGGTCGAAGGTGAAGTCCGCCTTGCACACCAGGCCCGGCGCGTCCGGCGCGACGCGGCTCGCCTGCTCCTCGTCGGCGCACGCCGGATCGTCGCGCAGCGCCTGCATGCGGTGCGTGGTGCTGCTCCACATGCCGCGCAGCTCGAAGCGGTCCGCGTCGACGAGCGCGCGCTCGCCGCGGCGGATCAGCACGCGCGCGCCGGGCACTGGCCGGCCGATGCGGTGGGCGTGCGCGCCGAAGGCGGCGCGCACGCGCTCCGCATCGGCGGCGCGCACCTGCAGCACCGCGCCGAGCTCTTCGCTGAAGAGCACGGCCGCGTCGCTGCCGGCGAGCGCGGCGAGATCCACGTCGACTCCGACGCCGCCGGCCCACGCCATCTCCAGCAGCGTGACGACGAGCCCGCCGTCGGAGCGATCATGGTACGCCAGGACGTCGCTGCGCAGCGCCTGCAGCGTCGCGAAGAAGTCCGACAGCAACGCGGCGTCGTCGAGGTCCGGCGGCTCGGTGCCGACCTGGGAGTACACCTGGGCGAGACAGCTCGCGCCGAGACGGTGCTTGCCACGCCCGAGATCGACGAGCACAAGCTCGGTGTCGCCGTCCGAGAGCTCGGGGGTGAGCGCGGCGCGCACGTCGGTCACCGGCGCGAACGCCGTCACGATCAAGGACAGCGGCGCGACCACGGCCTTGTCGTCCCAGACCGTGCGCATGCTCATCGAGTCCTTGCCGACGGGAATCGCGATGCCGAGCGCGGGACACAGCTCCGCGCCGACGGCGCGCACGGCGTCGTACAGCTTGGCGTCCTCGCCGGGCGTGCCCGCCGCGGCCATCCAGTTCGCGCTGAGCTTCACGTCGCCGAGCTTCGCGATCGGCGCGCTCGCGACGTTCATCACCGCCTCGCCCACGGCCATGCGCGCCGACGCCGCGGCGTCGAGGATCGCGATCGGCGTGCGCTCGCCCATGGCCATGGCTTCGCCCGTCACGACGTCGAAGCTCGTCGCCGTGACGGCGGCGTCCGCGACCGGCACCTGGAAGCGCCCCACCATCTGGTCGCGCGCCACGAGCCCGGTCACGCTGCGGTCGCCGATGCTGATCAAGAACGTCTTGTCGGCGACGGTGGGCAGGGAGAGCACGCGCTCGAGCGCCTCGCCAAGGTCCAGCGCCGAAGCGTCGAACGGCTCGAAGGCGACCGGCAGGTGTGCGGCGTCACGCGTCATCTTCGGCGGCTTGCCCAGCAGCACCTCGAGCGGCATGTCGATGGGGCGATTCTTGAAGTGCGCGTCGTCGACCACCAGATCGTGGCGTTCGGTGGCGTGCCCGAGCACAGCGTAGGGACAGCGCTCGCGCTTGGCGATGGCCTCGAAGCGCGCCAGGCCGGCCGCGGGGATCGCCAGCACGTAGCGCTCCTGCGCCTCGTTGCACCAGATCTCCAGCGGCGACATGCCGGGCTCGTCGTTCGGCACCTCGCGGAGCTCGAGCCGCGCGCCACGCCCGCCGCCGTGCACCAGCTCGGGCAGCGCGTTCGACAGCCCGCCGGCGCCGACGTCGTGGATGCTCGCGATGGGGTTTTCGTCGCCGAGCGCCCAGCAGCGGTCGATCACCTCCTGGCAGCGCCGCTGCATCTCCGGGTTGTCGCGTTGCACCGAAGCGAAATCGAGATCCTCGGCGCTGGCGCCGCTGGCCATGCTCGACGCCGCGCCGCCGCCGAGCCCGATCAACATCGCCGGCCCGCCGAGCACGACGACCGCGGCGCCGAGCGGGATCGGCTGCTTGTCCACGTGCTCGGCGCGGATGTTGCCGTAACCGCCCGCGACCATCACAGGCTTGTGGTAGCCGCGGATCTCCCGGCCGCGCGCACCCGGCACTTCGAGCTCGAAGGTCCGGAAGTAGCCGGTGAGCGCCGGACGCCCGAACTCGTTGTTGAACGCCGCGCCGCCGAGCGGGCCGTCGATCATGATGTCGAGCGCCGAGACGATGCGCGCCGGCTTGCCATGGCGCTGCTCCCAGGGCTGTTCCGCGCCGGGCAGACAAAGATTGGAGACGGAGAACCCGACCAGGCCCGCCTTCGGCTTGGCGCCACGACCCGTCGCGCCCTCGTCGCGGATCTCGCCGCCGGAGCCGGTGGCCGCGCCGGGATGTGGCGAGATCGCCGTCGGGTGGTTGTGCGTCTCGACCTTCATCAGGATGTGCACCGGTTCCTGGTGGAAGCCGTAGCTATCGCGTCTCCGGATGCGGGAAGAAGCGGCCCGCCTGGAAGCCTGCCATCACCGCCGCGTTGTCGTGATAGGCGCTGAGCACGCCGCCCGGGCTGGCCTCGGTGCTGGCGACAATCAGCTTGAACAACGATCGATCCGCGGGCACGCCGTCCAGCACGAAGTCGGCGTTGAAGATCTTGTGGCGACAGTGCTCGCTGTTGGCCTGGGCGAACATCATGAGCTCGACGTCCGTCGGGTTGCGACCGAGCTCGCGGAACGCGGCGACCAGGTAGTCGATCTCGTCCCCGGACAGGGCCAAGCCCATTTCCGTGTTGGCTTGGGTCAGGGCGTCGCGGCCGGCGGCGCGGACGTCCACGCTGGACAGGGCCCGCGGCGGCGCGTGCTCGAACAGCGCTGCCGCTTGCGCGGGTTCGTCCAGCACGCTCTCGGTCATGCGATCGTGGAGCGCGGCGCGCAGCGCTGCCTCGTCGGCGACCGGACCGGCGATGCTCCAGGCGATGCCACGCTCGAGCCTGCGTACGCCGGCGAGCCCGCAGCTCTGGGCGATGTCCGTCGCCTTGCTCGACCACGGCGAAATCGTGCCGATGCGCGGCACTACGACCAGCGTGCGCCCGGTGACGTCGGTGAGCGCCGCGCGCGGTCCGTAGTCGAGCAACCGATCGAGCACGCGACGCGCCTCGGGCGCCAGCTCGGCGTCGGCGTCCGCGAAATGGACGAAGCGCGCCGACGCGGCGGTGACGCCGGGGTTTGCGCCGCGTAACGCGGCCACGCGCTTGTCGAGCCGCGCGGCGGACAGCGCGGGAGCGCCAGGGAGGATCAGCATGCGGCCAGCATGGGCCGACGCCGGGTATTGGAAAATCCAATACTTTTCGATTCAACCTATAGGTTCTTGCTATACCAGGGCGGGCGCGCGGCGGTATTGATTCCGGACACTTGCGCAACAAATTCGCCGCCTGCCGCCGCTGATCGCCTAGGCTCGGCGACATGTTGCGGACGAGCCTCTCACGCATGCTGCCGGCGCTCGCGACGTCGCTGGCGATGCTCGCTCGGGGTGCGATCGCGCACGCCGAGCCGCCGGCGCCGGAAGACGCGTACCACCCGCTGCTCGCGCTCGATCAGTCCGGGTGGCGGCTGCAGGTGCCGATCCTGCTCGCCGGGCGCGCCGAGGGCGTCAGCTCCTTCGCCGTCGACGCGGCGGGAGACAAGTTCCAGTCGGGCCTGGCGCTGTCGCCGCTGGTGCGCGTCGGCGCGCAGCTGGACACGGTCAAGCCGCTGGCGAAGCTCGTGCTGATCCACGCCGAGTACGAGCACGACCTGCCGACGGGGACGTGGACGGGCAGCACGCCGGTGGCGGGCGTTGGCATGCCGAACTCGGCGTCGATCGCCACGCAGCTGCGCAAGGGTTGGGGAATGATCGCGGTGGGGCCGTACGTCCACGCCGGCGGCGGCTTCATGACCAGCCACTGGGGCATGGGGCTGGTCGCCAACGACGGCGAGCACGGCTGGGAGCCGGGCTCGGCGCGCTTCACGGATCCGCGCGGCGGAGATCTGGTACTGCGCGGCTTCGTCGGTACCGGGCCGCTGACGGACGCCCACATCGTCGCGACGCTGGCGATCGACAAGGTCCGCAGCGACGACGTGCTGGTCGCCGGCGACTCGGCGCACGAGGTCATCGCCTCCGTGCTGGTCGGCCACGAGCAGCCGATACAAGGCGGGTTCTTCGTCGTGCGCCGCAGCCAGACGGCGGCCGACGGTAGTACCCTCGACGTGTCCGTGCTGGATCCGGCGGGCCGCGTCGCGATCGATCTGCACAAGGCGAAGCTGACGTTCGAGGCGGAGGGCGCGCTGGTCACCGGGCACACCACGCTCGGCGCCACGCCGGAGGTGCCGCAGGGCAACGTGCGCCAGCTGGGCGGCGCGCTGCGCGCGGCCCTCGCGTTCGAGCGCGCGGGCGGCGTGCTCGATCTGCTGTACGCGTCGGGCGATCAGAACATCCACGACGCGAAGGTCACCGGCTTCCACGCCGATCCAGAGTTCGAGACCGGCCTGTTGCTGTTCCGCTACGTGCAGGCAGCCCAGACCGGGCGCGGCTACGCCACGGCGTCGGACCCGACGCTCGTCGGCGCGCCGCCCGGCGGGCTCGATCGGCTGCCGACGCACGGCGGCTTCACCGACGCGGCGGTGGTGTTCCCGCGACTGTGGGTACGGCCGCTGCACGGGCTCGAGACCTACGGCGGCGTGCTGTTCGCGTTCGCCCCGACCAAGAACGTCGATCCGTTCAACACCGATCTGGCGGGCGGTTCGCCGCGAAACGCGCTCGGCGGCGACCCCGGGTCGTACTGGGGCACCGAGGCCGACGTCGGCGTACGCTATCGCGTGTTCCTCCACGGCACGGAGCTGACGACCGGCGCCGAGGGCGGCATCCTGGTGCCGGGCTCGGCGCTCCGCGACGCTTCCGGCCACGCTCCCTCGCCCGTCTACGGCGGACGCCTCATGCTCGGCTATCGGCTGTAGGAGACCTCGATGCCCGCGAAGATCCTGTCCCGCCTGGTTCCGGTCGCGCTGCTCGTCGGCGCGACGATGGGCTGCTCCTCCGACGCCCCGACCCTGCTCGGCATGTCCGCGCCCGGCGGCGGGCCGGTCGTGAAGTTCGACGTCTTCCACAAGCCGTTCCCGGAGATCCCGCTGCCGAACGACTTCGCCACCCGCTACGACGCGAGCTCGCCGACGAAGCGTCGCCTCAACGCCAGCATCCTCGCCGGGCCCACGACGTGGGAGCAGGAGACGCGCGCGCAGCTGGACAAGCTCTCGGGCTGGGGAACCCTGGCGCCGATCACCGTGAGCTTCTCGGCGCCGATCGATCCCGAGGTGATCTACAAGCGCCACTACAACGATCGCTTCGACACCAGCGACGACGCCGTGCTGGTGCTCGACGTGTCGCCCGGTTCGCCGGGCTTCTGCGAGGCGGTCCCGCTCGACCTCGGGCAGGGCAACTATCCGCAGGTGCTCGCCGAGCCGACGGTCTACGACTCCGATCCGCGTGCCAACCTGCAGACGCTCACCGTCGAGGAGACCGAAGAGGACACGAACGGCAACGGCGTGCTGGACCCCGGCGAGGACACGGACATGGACGGCGTCCTCGACCATCCCGACACGCGCGACGGCACGGCCGGCTCGGAGCGGCTCGAGTTCTACGAGCGCGAGACCAACACGCTGATCATGAAGCCGGTCATGCCGATGCGCGAGGCGACGACCTACGCCGTCGTCCTCACCAAGCGCTTGACCTCGCCCGCGGGCGATCCGGTGCGCTCACCCTTCGAGGGCATCAACCACGCCGCCCAGACCGACGCGCTCAGACCCCTGCCGAAGTGCCTCGGCAAGTACGGGCTCGGGATCAAGGACGTGGCGTTCACCTGGAGCTTCACGACCCAGAGCATCACCCACGACTACCGCCTGGTTCGCGACGGCCTCTACGGCATCGGGCCGCTGGCCCGGTCCTCGACCGACTTTCCCGCGACGCTCTCGCGACTCGACGACGTCATCGACGCCAAGCCCGGCGTGACGAACACGAAGATCGTGCCGGCGAGCGAGTTCATCCCGCTGGCGGTGAACCTGCTGGGGCAGACCGGTTCGTCGGCGTCCGAGCAGGACATGTTCAAGGCCACGATGCAGAACATCGACTTCATCGTCGCCGGCGCGATCAAGTCGCCGCAGTACTTCCCGCGCACCGACGCGAGCGGCGCCATGCTGCCGCTCTACCGCCAGGTGTGGGACCTCGCGAAGCCGCCGCGCGGCGAGGACGTGCCGTTCTGGATGTTCGTGCCGAGAAATCGCAAGGGGCCGGCGCCGGTGGCGATCTTCATCCACGGCCACGGCGGCAGCAAGTTCGACGCCCTGCCCTTCGCGGGCATCCTGGCGAGCTACGGCATCGCCACCCTCGGGATCGATGCGCCGAGCCACGGCGTCAGCCTGCCTGCCCTCCAGCTCAGTGCAGTGCAAGGGCTGTTCAAGGACGCCGGCCTGGAGGGGCTCGGCAACTCGCTGCTCACCGGCCGCGCCATCGACTGGACCGGCGACGGCAACGTGGACTCCGGCGACGACTACTGGACGGCCTACGTGTTCCACACCCGCGACATGGTCCGCCAGACGGCGCTCGACGTGATGCAGGTCGTGCGCACGCTGCGCGCGTTCGACGGCTCGACGCACTGGGCCTTCGATCCCGCGGGCAAGGGCGCGCCGGGGCTCGCCGGCGACTTCGACGGCGACGGCACGGTCGACGTCGGCGGCGCGTCCGCGATCCACGTCCTTGGCGGATCGCTCGGCGGCATCACCGGCGCGGTGATCGCCGGCCTGGAGCCGCAGATCGACGATACCGTCGCGATCGTGCCGGGCGGCATGCTGAGCGAGATCGGCTCGCGATCGACGCTGGGCGGCGTCAAGGACGCGATGGTGCTGCGGGCGCTCGGACCGCTGTTCTACGCGGACAAGGGCGTGCTGATGCTCCACGCCAACAACGGCCAGACGTCGGACCTGGCCCTCGCGATCCACGATCTACCCACGCTCGCGCCGGGGGACACGGTCGTGATCCAGAACCACAACACCGGCGAGTATCGCTGCGCCGCCGTGCAGGCCTCGGGGACGTTCCGCGCCGCCGTGTCGTCCGACGCCGGCGACCCGCTGGAGCTCAGCGTGTATCACGGCCCGCTCGCACCGCGCGCGCCGGAAGGCTGCGTGATCCCGTCGGACTCGCCGTACGTCGACATCACCACGTTCGGCTACGACGTCACCCTGGGCGAGCAGACCTGGGACGCCGACTCGCCGCTGGTCGCTCCCTGCGACGGCTTCGGCCTGCGCCGCGCGACGCCGGACCTCCGGAGCTTCCTCGGCCTATCGCAGATCGCCCTCGACGCCGGGGACCCGATGAACTTTGCCCCGTACTGGGACGGCACGCGCAAGCTGACCTACGGCACCGGCGAGACCGTGCACACGAACGTGATCCTGATGCCGTCCGCCGGCGACCCTGGCGTGATGATCGCCGACGGCGTGGCGCTCGGCCGCGCCGCGGGCTTCATCCCGTACGATCGCGACGACGCCCGCTACGGCAAGCCGGACAACCAGGTCATGATCGACACGTACACCACCGAGGGCACCTACCGCCTCGGGCGTTACCACAACAGCAACGGAGACCCGGTGCTGATGGACGTCGAGCACCTGGCGGCGGTCGTGCCCGTCGACGACGGTCTCGACGTGCCGCGCCTGGATCCGCCGCTGCGCCTGATGCACCAGAGCGCCGACGGCACATGGAGCGGCTTCATCCTGCCGATGCTGGATCCGAAGGGGAAGCACGGCTTCGTCACCCCCGATCCCACCAAGCCGTTCGATCTGGGCACGTACCTGCTGAACATGGTCGGGCGCTACCTGCAGAGCGACGGTCGCGCGTTCTCGTGGGACAAGTGCCAGGCGACGTCCCAGTGCGCATGGACGACGTTCCCGCTGAACTAACCTTGGCGCGTCATCAGGTGCCGCCGCTCCGCTCCAGCGCGCGCCGGTCCCAGCGCCCCTGATCGGCCGCCGCGTCGTAGGTCGACTGCAGGAACGCCAAGAGCTCGCGCCGCGGATCGGCGGAGCGGCGCACCGCCTCGTACGGCAGGATGAACTCGTGCACCGTCGCGTCGTAGTATGCCGCTTCGGGACGCACCGTCGCGGCCGCGAACGCTTCCGGTTCGGGATACGCGTACGAGTAGAACGCCGCCTGAGGGAACTGGGCGTTGCCCGGCCAGAAGCCGGCGCTACTGACCTCGTGGGAATACGCCTCGCGCATCACCCAGTCGGCACAGTTCGGGATCCCGCCGGGATGCGGCGGCGCGGCCCGCCCGGAGAAGCGCGTCACGGCGAGATCGAACGCGCCCCAGAAGAAATGCACCGGGCTGGCCTTGCCCTGGAAGGCACCGCGGAACTCGCGCATGATCGAGTCGACCGAGCGCAGCGCCGTGCCGAACGCGCGAGCCCACTCCGGGTCGTAGCTGTGGTGGAGCTCGTCGCGCTCGAACGGAATCGCCGGCTCCACCTCCACCGGGCGCGCCAGGATCGGGACATCGACGCCGATCGAGGCCAGCGCTTCGCGGTAGCGCCGGTAGAACTCCGCCACGGTCATCGGCTCCAGCGCGATCGACGGCGCGTTGCCGTTCGCGTCGCGGATCGCGAGCACGTGGGCGACGAAGTCGAGCTCGACCTCGAAGGCGCGGTCCCCGCTGTACAGCACCGGCGTGGTCAGACCGACGGCGCTCACGTAAAGCGGAACCTGCCACCAGTGGTTCAGCATCGGCTCCAGCGCGAGCCGCGTCTTGCCCACGATCTGCGTCCACATCTGGAGCGTCTCCACCGTCTGGAGCCAGCCCGGCGTTCCAAGCTCCGGCAGTGTGCTTGCCATCTGGCGAGGTGTAGTGGACCTCCGCTCGCTGGTCTAGCATGCGCCGATGGCGTGGGATCCCGAGCAGTATCTGGCCTTCGGGCAGGAGCGCACACGCGCCGCCCGCGAGCTCTTGTCGCGCATCCCGCTCGACGCGCCGGCGCGCGTCGCGGATCTCGGGTGCGGACCGGGCAACTCCACGGCGCTGCTCCGGGCGCGCTGGCCCGACGCCGGGCTCGACGCCGTCGACAGCTCGCCGGAGATGCTGGCGCGAGCGCGCGCCTCCGGGCTCGACGCGCGCTTCATCGAGGCGGACATCGCGAGCTTTGCGCCGGACGCGCCGGTGGACGTGCTGTATTCCAACGCGACGTTGCAGTGGCTCGGCGACCACGAGACGCTACTGCCGCGTCTGATGGCGTTCGTGAAGCCCGGCGGCGTGTTCGCGCTGCAGGTGCCGCGCAACTTCGACGAGCCGTGCCACACCCTGCTCAAGGAGCTCGCGCGCGCGCACCCGCGGCTCGCCGGCGTGCGCGACTGGTGGAACGTGCTCGCGCCGGACGCTTACTACTCCGTGCTCGAGCCACTCTCCGCCCACGTCGACGTGTGGGAGACGCGCTACCTGCAGGTGCTCGAGGGCGCGGACGCGGTGTTCAACTGGATGAGCGGCAGCGGGCTCCGTCCCTTCGCCGCCGCGCTCGACGGCGCCGAACGCGAGGCGTTCACGGAAGCGTACCGCGAGCGACTGGCCGCGGCGTATCCGCGACGCGCCACCGGCTCCACGCTGTACCCGTTCCTGCGGCTGTTCGTCGTGGCACAAGCGCCCGCATAGGCCGAGCGGGGGTTTGCCGGTCCGGCGCGGTATCGTCGCGGCCCGCCGGAGCGCCTGGCGGCTACAACGCGTGAAGAGACTTGCACGCCTCGATCGCGGGCGGCATGTCCGGCGTGTTCTGTATCGCCGAGCAATCGACGACGCTGCCGTCGCCCTTCGGCAGCGCCACGACCTTCTCCTGCGCGTTGCCGTTCGCCGTCCACGACACGACGAAGAAGAAGCCGCCGCCGGGCAGGTCGCCGGAGGTGACGGCCTTCTGCTGGCCCACGCCCTTCGCGTCCACCTTCATGCCCGCGAGCTGGTCGTCGAACTTCGAGTGTCCGGTGTAGTCGTCGACGGTAAGGAGCGTGTTGCCCTTGGCGTCGACGAAGGACGACTCCTTGAACTGACCGGGGTGGTCGGTGGCAGTGTCGAACTTCGCTCCGGCCGGCAGCGAGATGCAGAAGTGCTTGTCGGGGCTGGTGTACGCACCCGCCGGGCAGCCGCCGCGACCGGCGGCGGCTGCAGACGCAGCTCCGGACGCGCCGCCCGCGCTCTTCCCCTTGCAGCCGCCGGCGCCGGATAGCGCGAGCGCGAGACTGATGGCAACCCCCAACGCCTTCTGTTTCATGGCCGCAGCGTAGGCGCCGCGCGAGGCGGCGGTCGAGACGGCGTTTGTTTACGCGCCCGGCGTAAACAAGCGCCTAGCGATTGCGCTCGATCTCCGCCAGGAAAGCCAGCACGAGCGCGCGCCGCCCCGACACGCCGAGCTTGCTCGCGGCGCGCGAGAGCAGCACGCCCACGGTCGACGTCGAGATGCCGAGCTCGTAGCCGATTTGCTTGTTCAGCTGGCCCATCGCCGCGTACGCCACGACCTGGCGTTCGCGAACGCTAAGTCGCTCGATGGGCGGCACGCCGGGGCTGTTGTGGCGCGCCAACACGTAGCGCCTGCCGTCGCGATCGAACCAGTCCAGCAGCGTCCAGCGCGCGTCGACCAGCGGCTTCCACTCCGGGCTCGGCTGGCGGGCGCGAGCGCGGGCGCGGTCGAGGGCCACCGCCGCGTCGCGGAGGGTGCGGCGGGACGCGCGCGACGCGGCGCGCGGCTTCGCGTCGGCCACCTTGCCGCTCGGCTCGAGCACGGCGTCGGCCTCGTCGGGCGCGGCGAGCGGCGCGGGCATCGACGAAATCCGCTTGTTGAGCCGGAAGCCCGCCGACAGGTGCGCCGCGACGCGCTCGAGCGCGTCGCGCGTGGCAGGGCGGAGCCGCGTGCCCTTGGGGACGTTCACACCGACGAACACGCCCGACGCGCTCGGATCCATGGCGTTGATCCCGAGCACGTCGCCGACACCGAAGCGCGCGAGGTAGCGAAACACCTCGTCGCGAGTGGCAACCTTCGGCGTCTGACTCACCAGCGCACAGCGCACCGCCTTGAACGTGCGCTCGACGTAGCCCGGATCGCGCGCCCCGGTGACCAGCCGCTGGATCACCCGCGCGTCGTAGCCGCGCGGTGCGCCGGCGAACGTCATCTCGGGAATGCCGACGTGCGTGGGATCGGCCGCGTCGTAGATCATCACGCCGACGCCAAGCCCACGATCGAGCGAGCGCGCGGCGCCCGCGCACACGCCCGCGAACCACGCGCGCTGGGGAACGTCGACCTGGTATGCCGCGTCGAGAAGCGGGAGGAAGTCCGGGCTCACGGCGTGCTCCGGATTGAAACCTGGGAAATCCCCTCATATCAACACAAAGACCAAAGCAACGGATCTTCGCTGCGGTCCCGACCCATGGGAATGGCACAGGAAGAACGGAAGGTCGGAAGATTTGGGGACGGAACGGACGAGGTGATCGGAGCGCCCGATTCACGAGGCGCAGGTCATCACCTGCCTACGTCTTTCCCGCCTACCAGTTGGTCTGCTCGTCGACTTCAACGTCACCGCCCTGCGGACCGGCTTGCGACGGCTCACACCCGAACACCCCGAATCCTTGAAAACCTTCCGCTCTTCCGATCTTCCTGTGAAAACCCAAATGAGGGGATTCCTCAGGATTGAAACATGTTCTCGGATTCGTCACAATCCGCGGTCTATTCGCGGGATTCCGCGCCGTACCGGCAAGCCCTGCAGGATGCTATGGTCGGCGATCATGAAAGCGCTTCGTTTGGTTCCGGCAGCCGCGGCTGCCGTGCTTGCTCTCTTGCCGGCTGCCGCGCGCGCGCAGACCTGCGACCCGCCGCGCATCTTGCTGGTGATGGACGCGTCGTCTTCGATGCTGCAACAGATTTCCACCGGCACGGGCACGACCAGCAAGTGGCAAGCTGTGCAGGACGCGGTGCACGCCGTGTTCCAGGCGTATCCCGACGCGGCCCAGTACGGCTTGATGACGTTCCCGGGTCCCGCGGGACAGTGTTCCACGGGCACGGTGCGCGTGGACGTCGGGCCGAGCGAGACGGCGACCATCGAGTCGACGCTCGGCGCGTTGACCATCCCGTCCAACAACCAGACGCCCGCCGGGCAGAGTCTGTACGCCGCGTCGAACTACGCGGGCATCACCGAGGCCGGCAAGAAGAACTACGTGATCTTCATGACCGACGGCTGGCAGTTCTGCGATCTGCCGCAGTCGAGCGGCGCGCCGCTGTGCGCGACCAGCAACGACTGCACGTTGATGGGCGTCTCGAGCTGTCCCACGTGCAACTCGTGCCAGACCGGCACCAGCGATCCGAACTGCTCCGGGCAGACCGCCGACGGCTGCTACTGCGTGCGCAACTGGCCGGTGCTGGGCGTGCAGGCGCTGCAGAAGACCAACGTGCCGACCTACGTGGTCGGCTTCGGCTCGGCCACGGACGCCAAGACGCTCAACGCTGCGGCGGATGCCGGCGGCACGGCGCTGGCGAACTGCGATGCGAACAGCACGTCACCGAGCTGCTACCTGCAGGCGACCTCGCCGCAGGAGCTGACCGACGCGCTGTCGTCGATCGTGCAGGCGGTGGTGACGGACAGCTGCACCGGCGAGTGCGGCATCGCGGGCACGCGCACCTGCACCGCAGGCGGGTGGTCGACGTGCGACGCCCCGTCGAGCGTGGCGTGCCACACGGCGTGCGGCGACGGCGTGCAGCAGTGCGTTTCCGGCGTGCTCGGACCGTGCTCGAAGACGTGCAGCGACGGCGGCGCGGGTGCCGCGGGCACGGCGGGCGCCGCGGGCATGGCCGGCGCCGCGGGTAGCGGCGCGGCCGGCGCCGGCGCGAGCGCGGGCGCGAGCGGAAACGGCGGCACCGCCGGTAGCGGTGCCGCTGGCGGCAGCGGCGGCACGGCGGGTACCGGCGCGAGCGGCGGAAGCGCGGGCAACGCCACCGGCGGCAGCGGCGGCACGGCGGCCAGCGCCGGCGCGCAAGGTGACGCCGGACCGGGCTCGGACTCCGGCGCCGCGGCGCGCGGCGGCAGCGGCGGCAGCAGCGACAGCGGCGACACCGGCGGCTGCGGGTGCCGGACCGCACCCGGCGGCGGTCCGACGCGCTCCGGCGCCGCGTTCGGTGCGCTCTTGCTCGGCCTGGCGCTGTCGCTCCGGCGCCGGCGCCGCTGAGCCCTCAGCGCGCGAACGGGAACGTCGAGCGCGCCGCGGCGAGCACCGCGCTGCGCGGGATCGATCCGGTCTCGTCCACCGGGTAGTTGTCGCTGCGGACGCCGAGCGAGCGGATCGCGGTCACGTCCACGCTGCCCTGCACGCGATACTGGATCGTCGGGCTGGCGGCGCTCTCGGCCAGTAGCGGCAGCACCAGCGACCACGGGATCAACACCGGCGCCTGGACGATCGTCGTGCCGTCGGCGGGCAGCCACTGGTTCGGACTGTATTGCACAGGCGGCAGCGCCCAGCGCCCCTGCACGACGCTCTGCACGCGCACGTTGCGCACTTCGACGTCGAAGCTGTTCGGGTTGTTCACCTTGAGGAAGATGGTCATGTAGATGCCGCCCGGCGCGACGGAGCTGACCTGCGCGTGGTCGAGCTGCATCGTCGGCTTGGACACGCACGCCGCCATCGAGAGCGCCGCCGACAGCATCAGCACGCGACGGATCGTCACACCCATTTGTACGCCACCCTGACGGCGTCCTTGCCGCCGTGTTCGACCAACCCGCCGTGCGCGAGCACGATGCCGTCGATGTCCCACTCGAGAATGTGCTCGATCTGTCGGCGACACAGCTTGCGATCGCGGACCGCGATGCGCTCCAGGTAGCCCTTCCCGGGCGCGGTGTTCCCCATCAGCAGCGCCGCCAGGCGCGTCACCGGCGACGGGTGCTTCGACAGGTTCAGCAGCGCGTCCGCGCAGATCAGCGTGCGCGTCTTGTCGTGGAAGAACACGACCTCGTGCTCGAAGCGCGCCGTCAGCGGCGCCTGCGCGACGTCGGCGGCCCATGCGGCCTCCGCTGTGTCGCCTAGCACGCCGGTCCAGCGCAGGTCCGCGCGCTTCTTCTCGAGGCCGGGACACGCCCAGAACGTCGCGTCGGGGTACGCGTCCATCCACTGCCCGACGTACAGATGGTGGAACAGGCTCGGCGCGACCACCGCCCGGACCGGCCCGAGCGCGTCGACCTCGCGCCGGGTCTCGGCGTCGAGCGCCACCGGGCAGTGCACCATCAGCCCGCCGTCGCCGAGGCGAACCAGCGTCACGCGCGTGCCGGTCTCGAGCCCCCAGAACCGCTGGGGGCGCGCGAGCGTCCAGATATCCTCGGCGAAGCGCTCCAGCATCGAGCCGGGATGCTAGCCCACGATCGCGACGCCCAGGCGGCGAATCGTTGGACGCTTGCGGGACCTCTTGACCTATCAGTCGATAGCCCTTAACCTATCGATCGATAGGGAGGTTGGTCATGGGTGAATCAGACGAGCAACACCTGCACTACCCCGTCCGCGCCATCCTGGTGGTCGCGGTCGCGTGGCTGCTGTTCGCGTTCTCGGTGGTGGTGTACGCGGGGATCTCGCTGCTCTTGTTGCCGGCCCTGCCCGCGATCTTCTACGGCCAGGTGTGCCTGCTCTCCTCGGCGCACGAGTACGCGCGATCGATCGCGCAGCGCGGCCGTCGCAGCGTCCATCGATCCCCGAGGATCGATGGACTAGCATCGCCGCGTCGATGACGAAGGCCCGCACGAAGCGCGCGCGGACGCGCGGCCCGCGAACGCCCGAGCCGCCCGCGCCGACGCGCCAGGAGCAAGTGCTCGACGCGGCGCTGGCGCTGATCGCCGAGCGCGGCGTGGCCGGCGCGTCACTGCGCGCGCTCGCCGCCGAGCTGGGAATGAGCCAGCCGAGCCTGTACCACTACTTCGCGAGCAAGGACGATCTGGTGCGCCAGATCGTCGACAACTGCGCCGACAAGATGCTGGACGCGGCGCCCATCGCCGGCTTTCCCACGCGCTTCGTCGAGCTCCCGCGCTTCGTCGCCGACGGTGTGCTCCAGCTCTGGAGCGGCGAGCGCCATCCGCGCTTCACGCGCTTCCTGTTCGTCGTCGCGATCGAGAGCCCGCTCCACCGCGCGACCATCCAACGCGTGTTCGAGGAGCGGCTGTACGGCGGGATGCCGGCGATCGGCGCCGCCTACGGCCTCGACGGCAGCGATGCGGAAGATCTGGGGCAGACGCTGCGCATGGTGGTGAGCGCGATCGGCCTCGCGCTGCTCGAGGAGCGCGCGCTGTTCGGCATGCCGCGCCCCAGCGAAAAGACGCTGCGCTACGCCGACTGGGTCGTCGCTGCCGGCGAGCGGCTGCTCCGCGATCTGGAGCGCGACATCGCGAGCCGCGGACGACGCCCGCGTCGCTGAGCGTCAGTCCGCCGGAGCGCTCGCGGGCTCGACCTCGATGCGCAGCCAGGCGCGACGCTTGGCACGGCCGGCGAGGCCCGCGAAGAAATCCGTGAACCACGCCTGCACGCCGTACTTGCTGCGGATCGCCGCGTGGGCGCGCTCGATCTCCGCGGCGTCCTCGATGATCGAGCAGCGCGCGTCGTACCACGAGCCGTGCACCTTGCCGCGGACGTCGCAGCCGGCGATGCGCCCGCGCGGATCGCGGCGGATGCGCGCGACCTTGTACGATTTCCCCTCGCTGAACACGACCAGGGCGCCGTCGTGCGGCGCGGCCCAGACCGGCGTCTTCACGCCGCTCCCGTCCTTGCGGAAGGTCTCCAGGTTGACGTAGCGCTCGCGGTCGAGAGGTGTGCCCGCCATGACGCTTCTCATCGGGCCGCGAGCGCCGGAGCGCAAGAGCGATCCGCGGCCGAGGCGCCGATGCTAGGATGGCCGCCATGCGGGGAAGCATCGGGTTCGGGATCGTGGTCACCGCCTTGGCGCTGCTGGCCTGCCGGGCGAAGCTCGACGGCAGCATCACGGTGGACGGCAAGAGCTTCGACGTGAGCTCGTGCCGCTCCGGGGAGGCGAACATCCCGAAATTCTCGGGCGTGGACTTCCTCGACAGCGCCGGGCGTCGCGCGCGCTTCGTTGCGCTCGAGACGGGGAGCGTGCGCACGTTCCTGTTCGAGCCCGGGGCCAAGAGCGGCACGCTGATCGGCGAGGGCTGCGGCACGCTGTCGATGAGCCAGCAGGACAGCGAGGTCAACAGCGTCCACAACGTCCAGGGCACCGTGACGGCGGACTGCACGGGCACCGGTCACGTCGTCAAGGCGACGATCAACTTCAAGAACTGCCACTGACCAACGGGCGGTCCGCGCCGCCGGTGCGCAATGCTTGCGCGCCGATCGGGCTCAGGCGGCTTTCTCGACGCCAAGTCGCGCCGCGATCTGTCGCAGCGAGGCGATCTCCGCCGCCAGCTTGTGCTGCAGCTCGTACTTGTCGGTCCGCACCAGCTCCTGGTCCAGGTGCTGGAGATAGCGGTCCAGGTGGCGGCGAAGCAGCTGCGATTCCTCGGAGGTCAGCTCGACCAGGATCTTCATGGCACGCTCCTTTGCCCGTGGTGATGCAGCCGCCGTGCCATCCCGGCGCTACCCACAGGCTCATAGGTTTGCCCAATATGTCGAGGTAAGATCCATTGGTTTTTCCAATGGACGTCTTGCCGCCCCCGCCCCTCTCCAGCGAGCGCCTGCGCGTGTTCGTGATCGTGGCCAGGACCGGCGGCTTCTCCCAGGCGGCGCGCGCGCTCGGGCTGTCGCAGCCGTCGGTGAGCCAGGCCGTCGCGCTGCTCGAGCGCGAGGTCGGCGAGAGTCTGTTCTCGCGCGCGGGCCGTGCGATCCATCTGACCGAGGCGGGGCGCCTGCTGCTGCCGCTCGCCGAGCGCGTGCTCGACGAGATCGCGGACGCGCGTGCGAAGCTCGCGGATCTCGCCGAGCTCGAGATCGGGCAGCTGGTCGTCGGCACGAGCGACACGCTCGCGCTGTACTTGTTGCCCGACGTGCTGCGCGCATTCCGGGAGCGCTACCCCGGCGTCGATCTGCGCCTCGACAACCGGCCGTCGCCCGCCATCGCCGCGCGCGTGGCGACGCGCGAGGTCGACGTCGGCGTGGTGACGCTGCCACTGCCGCCCGACGTCGCGCCGCATCTCGAGACGCACGCGCTGGTGCCGCTGCCGGACGTGCTGATCATGCCGACGCGGCACGCGCTCGCGGGCCGCAAGCGCGTGCGCCTCGACGCGCTCGCCGGCGAACCACTGCTCATGCTCGATCGCACGACCGCGACCCGCGCCTATCTCGACGCGGCGCTGGCCGAGCTGCCGCATCCCCCGCGCGTGGCGATGGAGATGAATAGCGTGGAGGTCCAGAAGCGCCTGGTCGAGCTCGGCTTCGGTCTCGCGGTGGTGCCGGCACTCGCCGTCGAGCGCGAGCTGCAAGCGCACACGCTGGCCTCGGCCCAGCTGATCGGGCTCGGCCCGCTGCGTCACGCGGGTCTTGTCTGGGCCGGCGCGGAACCCCGCGGGCCGGCGGCACGCGCGTTCATCGAGATGACCCGCGCCACCCTCGGCAAGCGCCGAGCGTAGTCGATCCGCGACGAGCGGAGCGCGGGGTTCCGCGCCGGGCCGGCAGACCCTGGCTACGGGAAACTGGTGAACAGGTCGGACAGATCCGTCGCGTTCGCGGCGTCGCCCAGGAGCGGCGACACGCCGAGGATCTCCTGGAAGGTGCGCAGCGCGGAGCTATGCGTGTAGTGGATGCTGCTGGTGTAGCCCCCGCCCTTCGCGAGCGGCGAGAGCACGATCATGCCGATCGGTCCGTCGCCGCCTTCTCCCTCGTCCCAGGTGATGAAGATGGCGCCGTTGTTCTTGTACGCGTCGGAGGCGAGCAGCTTGGGCACCTCCGCCTTGAGCCAGTCGTCGCCTTGCTTGACGCTGTTGCTGGTCGGGGCGCAGGAGTCGTGCATGTCGTGGCACAGGTTCGGCGTGATGAAGACGTAGCGCGCCACGCTGCCGTTCGCGAGATCGCCGGCGAGCTCGCTGTACGGCCGGTTGTGGGCGATACAGTACGCGTCGTTCGCGTCGTTGGTGCCGGTCATGTCGTCGAAGTAGATGAACGGATCGTGTTTCGGCGCGTACTTGGCGGTGCTGGTGAGCGGGCACTTCGTGCCGCTGATGTCCTCCTGGTACGTCTTCCAGGGGATGCCCGCGTCCTTCAGCTGACGTGCCAGGTGCGCGGTCGTGCTCTGGTGGTTCGCCGACGGATTCGCATCGTCGGCGATGCCGAAGTTGTCGCCGGCCTCGAGCCAGATGTAGTTCGGCTCGCTCGGATGGATGCCGGGAGGATTGAAGTACTGCGTCGTGTACGAGCTCATCGGCAAGAGCGTGTTGTTGATGTACGGCGCGCTGCTCTTGCCGAGGATGGCCGACCAGTTGTGGTTCTCCATCAGGATCACGAACACCGTCTGGATCCCGGTCGGGCCGGCGTCGCTGCCGGCGCTGCCGCCCGTTCCGGCATTGCCGCCCGTGCCGGCGCTGCCGCCCGTGCCGGCGCTGCCGCCCGTGCCGGCGCTGCCGCCCGTGCCGGCGCTGCCGCCCGTGCCGGCATTGCCGCCCGTGCCGGCGCTGCCGCCCGTGCCGGCATTTCCGCCCGTGCCGGCGCTGCCGCTCGCGCCGCCGCTGCCGCCCGCGCCGCCGCCGTCAGTGCCCGCCGCGCCAGCGCTGCCGCCGCCGGAGCCGGAGCTGCCGCATCCGATCGCACAAGCCGCGGCGATGATGACCCAGGGGGTGTGGCGTTTCATGCGGCGCATCCTAGCCGAAAACCGTATCCGGAGCGCGCCCCCACACGACCAGATGGCGATCGCTCGTGGCCTCGACGCGAAATGCAGACAAGCCGGCGGTCACGAGCTGCGCGCGCACCTCGTCCTCGCGATAGGCCGCGCACAGCGACGCGAAGAAGTCGCGCTGGAGCAGCGGCGCTTCGCCGGCAGCGTACGCTTGCACCATGCGCGCGGCCTCCGCCCGGCTCGACGGGCGCATCAGGTCCATGATCAGCACCGGCGCGCCGGGTGTGGCGAAGCGACGCACGCTCTGCCACAGCACCGCCGGATCGGACAGGTGGTGCAGCAGGCTGTTGCTGAACACGACGTCGTAGCGATCTCGCGGTGGCGCGCCGTCGGGCAAGCTGCAGTGGACGAGCTCGACGCGATCGACAAGCCCCGCCGCGCGAACCGCATCCCGCCCGCACGCGAGCATGGCCTCCGCGCCGTCGATGCCGTGGACCAGCGCACCGGGATACGCGCGCGCGAAGCGCACGCAGACGTCGCCCGCGCCGCAGCCGAGCTCGATGGCGCAGAAGCGCGACGCGGGCATCGCGCCGGCGAAGCGCTCGGCGAACAGCGCGACGAACGCGTCGTGCGGCTCGCTGAAGTCGGCGGCGGCGTACGCGCGCGCCTGCTCGACGTCGGTCATGAGCTCGGGCTCGGGAACGCGATGCATGCGACCGCTACCCGCCGTCGACGCCCGCGTCGTCGCAGCTGATCCCGGCGTCGCCGGCGAGATCCAGACCGTCGGCGCACAAGTCCTCCGGCGCGTGGCCGTAGTGCGCCTGGATGAACGCGAGGAACGCGTCGTGCTCGAAACAATCGGCGCGCAGCGTGAAACCCCAGGCCGACGCCGCCCACTTCACGTCGAGCAGGGGATCGGGGGTCATGACGATCCGGCGCGGAAGCGAGGCGGTGGTGAGACACACCTGGTCGACGACCTTGTCGATCATCGACTGCGCTTGCGCGACCTCCGCGGCGCAGCCCGTCGGGCAGTTGTACGTGATGACGATCGCGCCGTGCTCGAGATCATGGACCCAGAAGCCGCGCGGGATCGCCTGCGCGTAGGTCTTGTACGCGGCCCAGATCGGATAGTGCTCGCCGGAGCTCGGCGGATTCGTCGCCCAGGTGATGGCCGAGCAGACCGGCACGTGGACGCCCGGGTCCGGCGCGAACTCCTGCGTCACGGCGTTGCACGCGCTGCCGTCGAACGGCTCGGCGTCGTACACCGGCTTCTCGCTCTCGCTGTCGGTGACGGCGTCGGCCGCCGACTCCATCGTGACGTCGGCGAAGGGATCCGCGTCGGTGCTCGCGTCGCCGTCGGGACCCGCGTCGGCACCGGCACCGCCCGCGGCTCCCGACGTGCCCGCGGCTCCCGACGTGCCCGCGGCTCCCGACGTGCCTGCGGCGCTGTCCGGCGAGACGTCGGGCGCGGCGTCGTGCGACGTCGTGTCCTCGGTGGCCGACGAGCACGCGACGGCAACCACGATCAGCGCGGCGGAGTATCGAACAAGCTTGAACAAGCGGTCGCATGCTAGCGCGAACGATGCCCGGCGCCCAAGGCGGCCCGCGCTACGGGCGCTGCGCCACGACCAGATAGCTGTAGCGGCCGATCTCGCGCGACACGCGCACGTGCCAGCCGTTGTCCGCGAGCAGCGCCTGCACGGCTTCGGCCGCGATGCGGTGCTCCAGCGGCGGCCCGGGGGGCCGCTCCACGTCGGGACGCCAGTCGAGAATCGCGATCCGACCGCCGGGCGCGAGCAGCCGCTTGGCCTCGTGCTGGACAGCCTCTGGATCGTCCACCTCGTGCCACACGTTGGCGAGGAACACGAGGTCGGTGGAGGCGTCCGGCAAGCTCGTGCTCGCCGCGTCGCCGTGCACCAGCTCGACGTGGGACGTCGCCTCGAGCAGCGCGAGCTTGCCGCGCAGGTGCTCGAGCATCTCGGGCTGGACGTCGACCGCGAGCACCTTGCCCGCTGCACCGACCTCCTCGGCGATCGGGATCGCGAAGTAGCCGGTGCCGGCACCGACGTCCGCGACGCGATGCCCGGGCGACAGCTCGAGCGCGGCGACGACCTCGTCGGGCGGAAGCCAGGCGCGCCGCTCGGGATCCTCGAGCTTGTGGGCTTGACCGTGGTGGAACAGCTTGTGGCTCATGGTGTGAATCTGGGCTCGCGCCGGCGCCGCCACAAGAGCGCCGATCCGCGCTACATGTACGGCCGTGCCGAGCCGCAAACCGCTTGTCCTGATGATCGCGATGGGCGCGGGCGCGCTGCTGGCTGCGCTCGCGTGGAGCCGGCACGGCTCGGATGGCGGTCCTGCTCCGGCGCCGTCCGCCAGCGCCGCGAGCGGCGCGGCGATGCGCCAGGCGCGCGACGCCCTCGCGACGTTGTCGAAGTTGCAGAAAGCAGCAATCGCGGACAACGCGCGACCCGGCTACCTGGCGCAGCACGGTTCGCCGGCGGCAGCGGCGTGTCTCGACCGCATGCACCGCGAGCAGACCATGACCCACGAGACGCTGCGCGCGCTGTCGAAGCTGCCGAACAACGTGCCCGGTCTCATTACGCTGCGGCAGGCGGTGTTCCAGGTGCACATCTGCGTCTCGTGCACGCCGAGTGCAGGCGATTACTGCGCGCGCGCGGCCACGCTCCTCGATCAGGCGCGCGGCGAGCTCGGCGCCGCGCCGTGAGCGTGCCACGTGTGGCACAGCTGTCGCGGTGCGCGCCCGGCTTGTCGCCCGCTTCGCTTCTTTTCGAGAAAGTTCCGGCGCGGTATGCTCCTTGCTAGGGCGAAGTCATGAGCTGGAGGGGCTTCATGGGCATGCTGGCGGTGCTGGCGCTCGGCGCTGGCTGCAGCGGGCCGGACACGGCACAGCAGAACCCGCTCGACGTCGATCTGGCCAAGCCGGCCAGCGGCTTCCAGCTCGCCACGGGCACCTTCGCCGTCCCGATGGGGAGCGAGGTGCAAAATTGCTACTTCTACGAGGTTCCGTCGGACGTGCCGGTGTGGGTAAACCGCATCGAAATCACGCAGAACGACGGCAGCCACCACATGAACTTGTTCCGGGTGCGCACGGTCGTGAATCTCGACGGCGCCCCGGGAAGCGTGGTGCAGGACGGCGAGTGCTGGAACAGCCCGAACTGGGCGGACTGGCCGCTGATCGCGAACTCGCAGCAGGCCGGTGACGACGACTGGCACATGCCCGACGGCGTGGCGATGCGCCTCGAGCCGCACGAGAAGCTGATGCTGCAGTCGCACTTCGTGAACGCCACGACGCAGAAGACGCCGCTCGCCGGCAAGGTGTTCGTCAATTTCTACACCGTGCCCCAGGCCCAGGTCGAAAACGAGCTCGGCACGGTGTTCGCGACGAACCAGAACATCCGTATCTGCCCGGGCGACACCGATCACAAGTTCGAGACCACGTGCCGCTTCGCCAAGGGCGGACCGGTGACGATCGTCGCCGCCAACGGCCACTTCCACAGCCGCGGCCGGCGCTTCCTGATCAACACGTTCGATCCGATGGCCGGCAAGGGCCCGCAGTTCTACGAGAGCGATCAATGGGACGACCCGGTGCTCGCGAAGGATCTGGACATCCACGTGCCCGAGGGCGGGGGCATCGACTACGCGTGCGACTTCACCGCGCTCCAGAGCCAGTGCGGCGACCCGAACGACAACTGTTGCTTCACCTTCGGCGGCAAGGTCGAGTACCAGGAGCACTGCAACGCTTTCGTCTACTACTACCCGCGTGGCGCGACGGACTTCAATTGCTTCTAGCGGGCTGATCGCGCTGTGCGCGTGCTCGTCGCCGGCTCCGTCGGGGAACGGCGCCGCGGGCGCCGCAGGTGCCGGCGGCGGCGACAGTGGGCCGCTCGTCGTGCAGGCGATCGAGTACGACCAGGACACGCAGGCGTTCAAGCTTGTCGGCGACGGCGACACGGTGCAGCTGGTGCGACCGCCGCAGGGCGGGCACGTGATCTTCGTCGGAGCACGCATCCAGAACCTGGACACCGACACCATCGAGCTCACCGGCCGCGTCCGCGACGCGAAGACCAACAGCATCATCCAGCAGGACATCCGGACCGTCGTCACCGAGCCCGTGCCCGGCCAGCCCGGATGGCGCCAGTGCGATCATCGCTCCTTCAGCCAGGTCGCGAACATCGCGCTCTGCCCCGACTACGACCCGACAGACATCGCGGGGCAGGACTACGTGCTCGAGATCGAGGTCACCGAGCTGTACGCCCAGGACTCCACGGGCTCGACGACGCTCCACGTGGTGCCCGCGTGCGCGCAGAGCGACCCGGCGGAGAAGGCGCTGTGCGACTGCGAGTGCGCCGGCGACTACACCCTCGGCAAGTGCAGCGGAGCCGCGCCGCCCGACGCGGGACCTTGATTTGTGCCAAGTCGTGCCAGAGGATGATGCCGGCCCGGCGCGGAATCCCGCGCTTTCGCCTGGTCGGCGCGTGGCACGCGGATTGCTCCAGGTGATCCGGCTCAAGCTCGGGAGTGCTGCATGACCAGATCCGGAATTTCGTCCAGCGTCGCCGCGTTGCTCGCGGCGCTCGCGCTCGCCGCGCCGCGGGACGCCGCGGCGTGCGGCGGCACCTTCTGCGACAGCGGTCCGAACGCCATGCCCGTCGACCAGTCGGGGGAGAACATCCTGTTCGTGATGGACGGGCAGAACGTCGAGGCCCACGTCCAGATCCAGTACCAGGGCTCGGCGGCGCGCTTCGCCTGGATCGTCCCGATGCCGGTGGTGCCGGACGTGAGCGTCGGCTCCGCCGCGCTGTTCACGAACCTGCTAAGCGGCACGGTGCCGAACTACGGCTTCTCGATGCAGTACGACCAATGCGGGGGCAGCAGCGGCGCGGGCGGCTTCGGTTTCGGCGGCAGCGGCGGCTCCGGCGGCGGCGCGACCGCGGACGCCGGCTCCGGCGGACCGCAGGTCGTCTACGACAAGACCGTCGGCGCGTTCCAGGTGGTGGTGCTCCAGGGCGGCACCGCCCAGGAGGTCAGCGACTGGCTGGCGACCAACAACTACCAGAGCATCAACACCGCGCCGGCGATCCTGCAGAAGTACCTGTCGAAGAACTACGTGTTCGTGGCGATCAAGCTCACGGCCGGCGCCGGCACGGACGAGATCCACCCGCTGGTGTTCCGCTACCCGGGTACCGCGCCGTGCGTCCCGCTCGAGCTCACGGCCGTCGCGGCGACGGAGGACATGGGCGTGCGCGCGTTCTTCCTCGGCGACGATCGCGTCGTGCCGACCAACTACAAGAGCATCGAGCTCAACCCGGCGCGCATCGACTGGACGACCCGCGGCGCCAACTACAACCAGGTCGTGTCGCGTGGCGCGGACAGCGCGGTCGCCAACGGGCACGCGTTCGTGACCGAGTACGCGGGACCGAGCAGCGTGGTGAACACCGCCAGCGTCTACAGCCCGGCGTGGAACGCCGCGGCGTTCGTCGGCCTCGACCCGACGCTTGTCATCGACGAGCTGACGAAGCAGGGCCTCGCCTATTGCTACACCGGTGGCTGCCAGTTCATGCATCCGCTGATCGTGCCGCTCCTGCACACGTACCTGCCCGTACCGGCGGGCATGGCCGACGGCGACTTCTACAGCTGTCTGTCGTGCAACGCGTCGCAGATCGACCAGACGGCGTGGGACGCCGCGGCCTTCTCCAGCGACTTCCAGCAGCGCGTCGTCGACCCGGGCGTCCACGCGCGCGACGTGGTGCAGAAGTATCCATATCTCACCCGGATGTTCACCACGATCTCGCCCGCGGAGATGACCGAGGATCCGGACTTCCACGCGGATCCGTCGCTATCGGCGAAGACCGTCACGAACACGTTCAACGTCGCCTCGGAACGCGTCACGTGCAGTGGCACGGCGGGAATGATCCTGCCGGACGCCCGCCAGGTCGGCCTGCCCGCGTCCGGTCTGTGGCCGGCGTTCACGAGCCAGATGCCGTGGGTCGAGACCATCACGGAGTACCCGCTGAACGGCGCCCCGGTCCAGCTGGTCGACAACACCGCGCTCATCGACGATCAGCTCGCGGCCTGGAACAAGTCCGTCGGCTGGCCGCCGAGCGTTGGCTCGACGGTCGGCGGCACGGGCGGCACGGGCGGCGCGGCCGGAGGCGCGGGAACCGGAGCAGGCGGGAACGGCGCGACACCCGACGCGTCGGCAGGCGGCGCCGGCTGCGCGTGCTCGCTGCCCGGCGGGGCGCGTCAGCGCGGGGCGCTCGGCGCCGTCGCCGCGGCGGCCCTCGCCCTCGCCCTCGGACGCCGCCGGCGCCGCTGACGGCTCACCCGAAGCGCCGGCCGAGCTCGGCGCAGAGCGCCTCGAGGTGACGCTGATCGACGGCGTTGAACGCGTCCGGCGCGTTCGAGTCCACGTCCAGCACGCCGAGCAGCCGACCGCCCGGCGTCACGATCGGCACGACGATCTCCGAGCGCGTGCTGGATGAACAGGCGATGTGATCCGGAAACGCTTCCACGTCCGGCACCAGCTGCGTCTGGCGCGTGCGCGCCGCCGCGCCGCACACCCCGCGCGAGAGCTCGATGCGCAGGCAACCGTGCCCGCCCTGGTACGGCCCGATCACGAGCAGGTCGTGCTTGACCAGGCGGTAGAACCCGGTCCAGTCGAAGTAGTCGAAGGCGTGGTGGAGCTCGGACGCGACGGTCGCCATCGCGGCCACCCAGTCGTCCTCGCCGTCGAGCAGGGAGTCGACCGCCGCGCGCACCTCCGCGTAGCGCGCCTCGCGCGCCGCAGCGTCCACGCGCTCAGCCCTTGGCCTGGGCGGCGACGGCTGCCGCCGCCTTCTCCGCCGCATCCGCATCGCCGAGGTAGCGGTGTCGGATCGGCTGGAGGTCGTCGTCCAGGTCGTACACGAGCGGGATCCCGGTCGGGATGTTCAGGCCGACGATCTCGTCGTCGCCGACCTTGTCCAGGTGCTTGACCAACGCGCGCAAGCTGTTGCCGTGCGCGACCAGGATCACGCGTTCGCCACGGCGAATCGCCGGCGCGATGTCGCTCTCCCAGTACGGCAGGAAGCGCTCGACGGTGTCCTTCAGGCACTCCGTCGTCGGCAGCTCGTCCTTCGTGAGCTTGGCGTAGCGCGGGTCGTTGCCGGGCCAGTACTGGTGCTCGGGCGTCATCGCCGGCGGCGGCGTCGCGTAGCTGCGCCGCCACAGCTTCACCTGCGCTTCACCGTGAAGCTCCGCCGTCTCCGCCTTGTTCAGACCCTGCAGCGCGCCGTACATGCGCTCGTTCACGCGCCAGCTCCGGTGCACCGGTATCCACATCAGGTCCATCTGCTCCTGCACGATCCACAGCGTCTTGATCGCGCGCTTGAGCACCGACGTGTACGCGACATCGAACGTGAAGCCCTCGGCGGCGAGCAGGCGCCCGGCTTCGTTCGCTTCCGCCACTCCGGCGTCGCTCAGCGAGACGTCCACCCAGCCGGTGAAGCGGTTCTCGAGGTTCCACTGGCTCTGACCATGGCGCAACAGAACGAGCGTCTTCATCGGCGCTTCCATACCACACCAGGACGCCCTCGCGACCGAGGTCGATCATGCCGGTGCGGCGCGGAATCCCGGGGCACGGAGCGCGCGGTCAGACACGCGCGGCGGCCGCGCCGAGCGCTTCGGCGAGGTGCTCCAGCAGCTTCGCCTTGGTGAACGGCTTGTGCAGGATGCGGACGTTCGCGGGATCGACCCCACGATCGCGCATCGCGCTGAAGGGGTAGCCGGTCATGAACACCACGGGCACCGCCGGATGCGCCGCGGCGATGCGCTCCGCGAGCTCGATGCCGGTCATCGTCGGCATCACGATGTCGGTCAGCACGACGTCGAGCGGCTCGGCACCCTCGATGACGCGCAGCGCCTCCGCGCCGTCGCCGGCCTCGAGCACTTCGAAGCCGCTCTCTGCAAGCATGCGCGACACCGAGCGGCGGAGCAGCCGTTCGTCGTCCACGATCAGGATGCGACGCAGCGTCTCGTGCGTGCGGGTGGCGGAGGGCGGCGGTGCGGAGCTGGCGCCAGCGTCGACGCCCAGCGCCGGCAGATAGATCGTGAACGTCGCGCCGCGACCGACCTCGCTCGACAGCGTGACGTGACCGCCGACCTGGCTCACGATGCCGTAGATGATCGACAGCCCGAGCCCCGTGCCTTCACCGATGCTCTTGGTGGTGTAGAACGGCTCGAACACGTGCACCGCGACGTGCTCCGGTATGCCGCGCCCGGTGTCGCCGACCTCGATCTGCACGTGCCGTCCCGGCTTGAGCTCGCTCTTGTCTCGCACGAAGGTCTCGTCCAGGACCACGTTCGCCGTGCGCACCGTGAACGTTCCGCCATCGGGCATCGCGTCGCGCGAGTTCGCGCCGAGGTTCAGCAGGATCTGCTCGAGCTGGGAGCGACCCAGGGCGACCTGCCACGTGCCCGGAGACAGCTCGAGCTGCAGGTCGACGATCGGCCCGCAGGTGGCGCGGAGCGCGGGTTCGAGTCTCCGGACCACGTCGGCGGGGCTCGCGACCTCCGGGTCGACAGTCTGGCGCCGACTCAACACCAGCAGCTGGCGCGTCAGCTCGGCCGAGCGCTCCGCGCCCTCGCAGACCTGGATGATCGCGGACTTGGCGGGCGAATCCGCGGGCAACGTCTTCAGCGCGAGCTCGGCGTAGTTGAGGATCACGGCGAGCATGTTGTTGAAGTCGTGCGCGATGCCGCCGGCGAGCCGACCGAGGCTCTCCACGCGGCGCACCTGCTCGAGTTGCGCCGCGAGTCGTGAGCGCTCGCGTTCGACCTGCTTCTGCGCCGTCACGTCCGTGACCACCGACAACGCGACCCGCTTTCCCGACGCGTCGGTCGCGACGTCGCTGCCGAGCACGACGTCCTTGACGCTGCCGTCGCGACACACGTACTCGAGCGGCAGGTCGCGCACGGCCCCCTCGCGCCAGAAGCGGGGCAGTGCGTCGTGAAGGCGCGCCGCGCTCTCCGGGGTCATCAACGTGTCGATCGGGCGACCGATGACCTCGCTGCGCGTGTAGCCCATCCAGGCCAACCAGACGCGGTCCACGTCGCACAGCCGACCGTCCTCGTCGATCGAGTACGTCATCGCCGGACGAGCCCTCGTGGAGCTCCGCCACCGGCGCCGGGGGCTCGAGCAGCGTGATGGCGGCCACGACCTCGCCGGGCCCGGCGAGCAACGCCACGCACGTGGCGTTGACGGTCACCGCGCTCCCCTCCGGACCGACCGTGACGGTACCGGACCAACGTCGCCCGTTACGCAGCTGGTCGGCGATCGCGGCCGCGACGTCTTTCGGCTGACGACCGAGCACGGCGGGTTCCGCGCCGGGCAGACCCCCAGACCAACCCAGCATGCGGGACAAGGGCTCGTTCACCGCGAGCACGCCCCCTTCAAGCGTGGCGATCTCGGCGGGCTGGGACACGGCCGCGATCAGGTCCGTGAGCCCTCGTCCAGCAAGCCGCGGCCCCTCGACCACGAGCGTCCCGCGCACGCGACTGCCGGATCCAGGCTCCGGATGCATCGCATCACCGGAGCGCGGCCGCCTTGTCACGATTCCGGAGCATACCCGAAACCACGGGCGCGCCAACCGGCGTTTCCGGCAGCGCGGCTCAGCTCTTGAACGGCAGGAACACGCTGAACCCGCCGGTCGTGGAGATATCGTTGACGATTTTCTCCACAGGCAAGCTCGGGACCGCGCGCTTGTGGACGTAGTCTCGGACGTCGAAACGAAGTGCGAGCCACTCGGTCAGGTAGAACTTGAGACCGATGCCGCCGGACCCGGTGGGCGCGCGCGTGTTGCGCTCGTCGGTCGCACCGGCGCCGAGGGACAGGTAGAAGTCGAAGCGCCCGATCGGCCCGCCGAACCAGCGCACCTTCCCGTAGGCCATGGACCACACCAGGTTGCCCATGAAAAGCTGGACCGTTTCGGTCGGCGCGCGCTGGAACAGGACGAGGCCCTGGTTGCGGTCGGCGATCTCGTTGAGGAGGTCGTACGACTGCCGATAGCGGAAGTAGGAGGCCTCGAGGCCGAGATCCTCGGTGAAGTGGAACGTGTAGGCGCCACCGTAGATGGGTGCGGAGTCGGCCAGATCGGCGGCGAGCCAGCCGCCCATCGGCGAGATCTCGTGGCGAAGCGCCTTCTTGAACAGCCGGGGCACCACGCCGCGGTAGGCGCGACGCCCGACCAGCTGCTGCTTCAGCGCCTCGTCCACGCACTGGGCCCGGGCGCGGGACGGCAGCAGCACCGTGGCCGCCGCGACCACGATAAAGACCAGGAAACAGCCCCTTGAGCGCGACGCGACCGCGCCGCGCCCGAGCTGGTGCCTTCGCAGGGAAGCGCGCATGCCCGGGCCACGAATACCACACCAGGGCCCGCGCCGGACACATCCAGTGAGCCCGCGCGGCGGTAGGATGGGCCCGATGACGAGGAAATGGTTGTCCCTGGCCCTGGCGCTGGCCGCGGCGCCGGCCGCCGGAGCGCCGCGCGCGCCCGCGGCGCCCCCGGCTACCGGGCCCACCGGGGCGCCCGTGGCGGCATGTGCGCCCGAGCGGGCTGGCGCGCTGTCCGGAATCGCGCGCGAGCTCGGCACGCAGCTCGCGGCGATCCCCGCCGGCGCCCTGGTCGTGGCCGCGCCGCTCGCCAGCGACGTGAAGGTGCAGGAGCCGGAGCGGCTCACGGCGCGCATCGCCGCCGTGGTGGCCGGAGCGCTGGGACACGGCGCACGCGCTGTCGACGAGGCCGCGACGCTCTCCCGCGCCCGCAGCTTGGCCAGCCGCGCCGGGACGCTCGTGCACCTCCAGGTCGCCGTGGCCCGCGGCGAGATCTCGGTGATCGCCGACGTGTACCCGGTGCCGCGCAGCTTCTGGGATCGCGTCCGGGATCCCGAGCCGAGCCCCCAGGCGCATGCGTTCGCGAGACGCCGCCTCGACGCGGAGCTCCACGCCCTCTTGCCGCCGGTGCCGCTGGTGGCGAGCCACATCGACAAGGCCACGGGGCCGGAACGCACGCCGGTCGCGATCGCCTGTGGCGACGTGGACGGCGACGGCGCCCTCGAGATCGTGCTCGCCGGCCGCAGCGCCGTCCACGTCGGGCGGATCCGCAACGGCGCGTTCGTCGATCTGGCTTCCAGAGCGTGGCGCGCGCTCTCGCCCGTCGCCTCGAGCCCGCTTCGGGAGCCGCTCGGCGGGATCTCGATCGAGCCGGGTCGCTTCGTCGACGTGGGCATCAGCGATCGCGCCGAGGCGCTGAGGCTGGACGCCAGGCTCGCGCCGCTCGAGAAGCTCGGTCACCGACTTCCCTGGCCCGGTGGGGGCTGTACGCACGTCGCGGGCACCGCGCTGTCGTCAGCCGTGGAAACGTGCGCGGCGGACGACGACAGCGGCGCGCGGCTCGATCTCGGTCGGCCCGTAGACGCCGTGGCGGGCGCCCTGGTGACGCGCCGGGGCGGCGACGCGCGCCTCGTCCGCGCGGGGCGCATTGCCGGTGACCGGAGCGTGCTCTTGAAGGACGACACGGGGCGGACCGCGCGCGTCGACGGAGCCGGAGCCCAGCTCGCCGTCGGCGACCTCGACGGCGACGGCCAGCCCGAGCTGCTCGGCGGCGCCGACACGCTGGATCCCCAAGGCGACGCGTTGATCGTGTGGACCTGGCGGGACGACGGCAGCGTGGTCGAGCGACTGCGCCTCGCCGTCCCGACCGGCGTCCGCGCGCTGGCCGTGTGCCCGCCCGACGGATCGGGGCTGGCGCCCGTCGCCATGGCAACCGGAGGCGGCGTGTGGGTCGTGCGCTGATCACGCGCCGCGCGCTGCTCGCCTTCGCCACGTGCGCGGGCGCCGCGCAGGCGCTCGGTCGCACGCCCTACGGCGGACGCGTGCGGATGAAGGTGCCGTGGCCGGTCGATCGCCTCGATCCGCACGCCATCGACGACCCGGCGGCGGCGTTGTTCGGCGAGGCGGTCTCCGATCCGCTGTTTTCGCGCGACGGCAGCGGGCGCGTGTACGCCGCGCTCGCGGCGGCGCTTCCGCAAGCCACGGCCAAGGGCGCGCGCCTCGCGCTCCGGCCCGGGCTGGTGACGGGGCGCGGGCGCGCGCTCGACTCGCGCGACGTCGTGTGGTCGCTCGAGCGCGCCGCACGCGCCGGCGCCACGGCGTTGCTCGCACCGTTCGCGCGACCGCTGCGCGACAACGGCGATCCCCTGGCGGTGCTGGTTCCCGGCGCGGATCCGGCGGCGCTCGCCGCCGCGCTCACCAGCCCGCTGACGTCGATCCTGCCGCGCGCGTTCTCGCCGCGCGCTCCGGACGGGACCGGCGCGTTCGTCGCCTATCCGGCGGGCACCAGCGTCGCGCTGCGCCGCAACCTGCACGCCGCGCGCGGCGCGGCGTTTCTCGACGCCATCGACGTCGCTCGCGCCGCCGATCTCGCCGACGCGTTGCGCTCGTTCGAAGCGGGCGAGGTCGACGTCGGCTGGCTCGGGCGCGGTCTGCACCAGCCTCGCCCCGGCGCGATCGCCTTCGACGCCGGCATGTTCGGTTGGACGGTGCTACGCGCCGGCTCGGACGCCGGCACGTGGGGCGCGCCCGGCGTGTTGCAGCAGCTGCTCGATCGCATCCCCGCGTCACGTCTGTCGTACCTGGGGCTGTCGGGCTTGCCCGCGGGCAGCGGCGATCACGCGTGGGGGGGCGCGCCCGGTGATCTACTGGTACGCGACGACGCGCCGCACCTGGTCGAGATCGCGCGCGCCCTGGCCGCGTTGCTCTCGACGCCGGGACACGAGCTCGTACCGCTTCCGCGCCCGCCCGGCGAGCTCGACGCGCGCCAGCGCTCGCACCGCTACGCGCTCATGCTCGATTTCGTACGACCCATCGGCACGTCGGACCGCGACACGCTGCTCGCGCTGCTCACCGCCTCCGACCCCGCGCTTGCACGCCGGCCGCCTCGGCTGTCGTCGCACGCGCCACGACAGATCGCGCGCACCCTCGCGCTCGGCGTCGTGGGCGAGCTCCGGATCGCGGGCGCGTACGCGCCGGGTATCACCGGGCTGGAGCGCTGGGATCTCGGCGCGACGTGGAAGAAGTGATCACGGGTGCATCACGCCGAACATGAACGTCAACATCCCCAGGTAGAACAAGCCCCCGAGCGAACCCAGGACGATCCCGACGATGGCCATCGTCTTCTGGTTGCCCCCGGCCCCCCGCGCGAGCGTCACGATCCCGAGCACCACGCCCACCAGGCCGAGCAAGACTCCCATCGGGCCGCAGCAGAACGCGAGCCCGAGGCTCAGCACGCCGAACACCAGCGAGATCGTACCCAGGCTGTCCTGCGGACCCCGACCGCCGCCGCCGGTCTCGTATCCCGCGTTCACGACGTCGGGGTTGATGCCGGCCGGCATGCCCACGCCGTAGCCGCCGAACGGGGCCGCGGGCGGTCCGCCGGGCGGCGGCGGATAGCCGCCGGGCGGCGGATAGCCACCCTGGCTCACGTCGACCTCCAGCCCGCCCCGTCGCCGATCGCCCGCACGACCCCCGCCAGGCAGTAGGCGACCAGCACCCACGCGATCGCGAACGCAAGCGGCGCGGCATGGTTCAAGGAGAAGGCCTCGCGCAGCTGGCCGTGGGCGAGCGCGGCGAAGGCGCGCGTCAGCCCGCAGCTCGGACACTCCACGCCGAATGCCTGGCGCATCATGCACGGCGGCGAGATCACCACCCGCCCGCTCTCGATGTCCGCGGGCGTCACCAGGAACGAGATCCCGAGCGCGCACACCAGCGGCGTCAGGAGCGCCAGAAACGCCACCAGGCGCAACGCGGCGTCACGCCGGACCCGAGCCACCATCGCGCCACGATAGCGCGGACCGCTGCTGGCCGCGACGGGACCGTGTAGACTCCCGTCATGCTCCGGATGTCCCTCGCACTCGGTCTGACGGCGCTGCTCGCCGCTTGCGGCAGTAGCTCGAATGATGCCCCGTCGGGAACCGGCGGCGCGGCCGGCGCGGCGGGCGCCGCGGGCGCGGGCGGCGACGCCGGAACGTGCAGCGCCGGCGGCGTGAGCAAGCGTCCGTGGGTGCTGCACTTCGACGCGACCTCGGCGCTCCTGCGCTGGGAGGCGTGCCGCGACGGCACGTCGGGGAAGGTCACCGTCACGCCGGAGAGCGGCGGCGACGCCACCAGCTACGACGCGACGGCCACCGCCTTCACGATCCAGAGCACGTACACCGCGCCGCTCAACCCGAGCGCGCCGCCGGACGCCGCCGGGACGTACTACATGCACGAGGCCAAGCTCGACGGCCTGAGCGCGGGCACCTGCTACAGCTACGTGCTCGACGCGGACGCGAGCATGTCCGGTCGCTTCTGCACCGCGCGCCCCGCCGGCGATCCGTTCACGTTCATGGCCATCGCCGACACCAACCCGGGGCTCGGCGACTACATGCAGAAGATCGGCAAGAACCTCGAGAGCGTGGACTACGATTTCACGATCCACGGCGGCGACATCCAGTACTACGCCTCGGGCCTCGAGACCTGGCAGTCGTGGTTCCCGGCCATGGCTCCCCTGCTCGCCCATGGCGCGTTCCAGCCGTCGGTCGGCAACCACGAGAGCGAGCAGGCGGACGAGTACCAGGACTACTTCACGCGCTTCTTCGGCGGCGCGGGCTTCGACGGCACGGACGCGTACTATCGCTTCGAGAGTGGCGGCGTGTGGTTCTTCGCGCTGGACACCGAGGACGCGCTCGACCCCGGCTCCACGCAGTACGGCTGGTTTTCCGCCCAGCTCGCCGACGCCGCGAGCCAGCCCGGCTACCGCTTCAGCGTGGTGTTCTTCCACCGGCCGTTCTTCACCTGCGGCGACACCTCGGACAACCAGAGCGCCTACGGACAGTACGAGCCGCTGTTCGAGCAGTACCACGTGCCGCTCGTGCTGCAGGGCCACATGCACGGTTACGAGCGCTTCGAGATCCCGATGCAGAGCGACCCGACCAAGACGGTGACGTTCATGACCGTCGCCGGCGGCGGCGGCGCCATCGGCAACGTGGACGAGAACAGCACCCGCGCGTACTGCAACAAGCGCGTGTCCTCCGGTGGGTTCCGCTTCGCTACCGTCTTCAAGGTCGGCGCCACGACGCTCGACGAACAGACCATAGACTCGGACAACAAGCTGCGGGACAGCTTCTCGAAGGCGGTTCCGTAGGCCCGCCGTTGTTTGTTGTCGAACAAGTAATTGCCGGTGCGGCGCGGAATCCCGGGGGGCCGCCTACGTTTCCAGGAGGCCGTCGAGAACAGCGTTCGCTGGACGGCTACGTCCCCCATCGACGTCGTGAGCAGAAAGCGCCCCTCGTCCAGCAGGCGCGCGTACAACGGCTGGGGCGGGCGACCATGTGTCGGCTACGGCCAGCTGGCCGCGATCCGCAGCGTCGCCTCCTTGCCGTCGCCCGTGCAGGCGAACGCGCCGTGCGAGAACGCCGTCTCGAGACACCGCGCGTCGGTCTTCTTCGCCGCCGCGCCGGACACGAGCTGGACCTTCGACACCGCGCCGGTCGGCGCCAGCGTCAGCTCGGCGACGACCACGGCGCCGGGCGCGAGCTTGCAGCGCGCGAGCGGCGCTTCGAGCGCGTCGAGGTTGTCCACCGCCAACCGCTGCAGCGACGTGTACGTGGTCTTGCCGCCTTCGGTATGCGCGACGGACCGCTGATCACTCTCGGCGAACAGGTTGCCCGGCGCCTCCAGCACGGATAGCGCGGGGCGCGGCTTGCCGAGCAGATCCGCGGCCTGGAATTCGAGCGACAGCACGCGCCGCCCCGTCCCCGCCTTCGCGCCCGCCGACTTCCCGATGGCGGCGCACAGGCACGTCTCGAGCTGGCCGTCCGTGCCGGTCGCGCTCGCCATGTTCGCGATCTCGCAGCGCGCAGCGTCGAACAGCACGTGCACCTCGTCGGCATCGGCGGCGCCGAAACACTTCGCCAGCGCCGGCGCTGCGTCGGAGAACGACTGGGTCGCCGGCGCGCACTTCGCGAAGTCCCGCGTCTCGCACACGCTGAGTCCGCCGTTCACGAGTGCGTTCTTGCGGTTGCCACGCGTAGACAGTTCGCCCAGCATGAGCGCCTCCGCCGTGTCCCTCCCCAGCGAGGCGAACGCCGCACGATAGCGGTCCACGTGGGGCAGCTTCCATTGCCAGACCGCGGCGTACGAGACCTTCGACGTCCACCCGTCGATGTCCACCTGCAGCATTTCCGGCTTGTTCTGCGAGCCCACCACGTGGATCACGTCGGTCGGCGCCCAGCCTTGATCGCGCGCTCGTCGATGCAGCGGCGAGCCCGCGAACGCACACATCGCCCCACTCTTGGTCACCGGTCGCAGCGCCGCGTCCACCTGCGCGAGCGGGAGCACGTCGAGATCCGTCGCGCGCTTCGCGAGCTCGCTCGCGAGTAGCTGGCGCAGCGACGCGCGCTCGTCGCGGAACAACTCTTCATCGTCCAGCGGCAGCACCGCCACCTTCTCGCGATCCGCGGACGGCGGCTGGTACGCGGACGCCGCGGGCAGTGGCGCCGTCATCACCGGCGGCGGAGGCGGCGGAGGTTGTGCGGGCGGCGGCGGACACGGCGCCGCGCACCCCACGACGACACCGGAAACCACGGAGCTCCACGCCCATTTCCCTCGAGCCATGTGCGCGGGTCTACTGCAGCGCGCGCCTCGCATCACGACTTTTGTACTCAGTAGCGCAGGCTCATCGGCTCGGCCGCACTGCGCCGCACCGGCGCGTAAGCGGGCTCCCACATCACGCGCCGCACCGTGTCCTCGACTTGTTCGACAGGGATACGGCGACCGATGTCGTTCTCGCTGGCGTAGCGCACGACCGCGCACGCGATCTCGAAGCTCACGTGGCGCAGCTCGCTCTGATGCGGGTAGATGGCGCCGGCGGCGAGCCGTTCCGCACTCACCAGTCGCGCCAACGTCGACGAGGCGATGTGGAACATCTCCGTGGTGATCTCGCGAGCCTCGGCGATCGCGGCGCCGAGCCCGACGCCGGGGAAGATGAAGACGTTGTTCGCCTGGCCGATGATGTGGCGCCGGCCGCCGTATTCCACGTCGGCGAAGGGACTGCCGGTCGCGACGATCGCGCGCCCACCCGACCATTCGATGGCTTGCTCCGGCGTGCACTCCGCCTTGCTCGTCGGGTTGCTGAGCGGAAGCACGATGGGGCGCTCCGCGTGCTCGGCCATGGCTTCGATCATTTCCCGGGTGAACGTGCCCGCGCGGGCCGTCGCCCCGACCAGCACCGTCGGCTTGATCGCGCGGACCGCGTCCAGCGGCGCGAGCTTCGCGTCCGGGTCCAAGCCGTACTCCAGCATCACCGCCCGCGGCAGCGCCAGCTCTCGCTTGTGCGGGGCGTCCAGCGCCCGGCCGTCGTGCAGCAGCCCAGCGCTGTCGAACGCCAGTATCGCCCGGCGCACCGTCGCGTCGTCGGCGCCGTCGGCGCGCATCGCCAGCGCGACCAACCGCGAGATGCCGGTGCACGCGGCGCCCGCGCCGACGAACACCACGCGCTGGTCGGCCATGCGCTGCCCGGTGATCCGCAGCGCCGCCAGGATGCCTGCCACGGTCACGGCCGCGGTACCTTGGATGTCGTCGTTGAACGACGGCAGCCGCCGCCGATAGCGCTCGAGCAGCGCGAACGCGCGATCCTTGTGGAAGTCCTCCCACTGCAGGATCGCCCGGGGGAATACCTCGCGCACGCCGCGCACGAAGGTCTCGATGAAGTCATCGTACTCGCGACCGCGCAGGCGCTTCTTCGGGTAGCCGAGGTAGAGCGGGTCGGACAACAGCTCCGGGTTGTCCGTCCCGACGTCGAGGCTGATGGGCAGACACTTCGACGGATGGATGCCGGCGCCCGCGACGTACAGCGAGAGCTTTCCAACGGGAATCCCCATGCCGCCGCAGCCCTGATCGCCGAGACCCAGGATGCGCTCGTTGTCGGTGACCACGATCAAGCGAATGTCGCGGAACGGCGAGTTTTGCAGCACCGCCGGGATGTCGTCCACGTCGTCGGGCGTGATCCACAGCCCGCGCGCGTTGCGATAGATGTGACTGAACTTCTGGCACGCCTCGCCCACCGTCGGCGTGTACACGATGGGCATGAGCTCCGCGACGTGATCGACAAGCACGCGGTAGAACAGCACCTCGTTGCGTTCCTGCAGGCTCGCGAGCCCGATGTACTGCTCGAGCGGCGTGCCCTTCGCGCGGATCTGGGCGATCGCGGCGGTCGCCTGCTCTTCCAGCGAGGTCACGCGGTACGGCACCATGCCGCGCACGCGCAGCTCGTCGCGCTGCTCGCGGTCGAACGCGGTGCCCTGGTTCGTGGACGGGTTGTGGAGAAGCCAGGCGCCGGCCTTGCGCGTCTTGATCACCTTCGCGCCGCGCAGATCGTCGAGTGGATCGGACATGACCCCAAGTTAGCCTCGCGCCCTCGCAGCGCCAACAGCGGGCGGGTGCCGGTCCGGCGCGGAATACCGCGGAAAACTCCTGTCCGATGACGGCTATCATCCGGCGCGGCAGCAAGGAGCGCGTGCCGGAGCTACACGCACAGCCACTTGGTCACGGTGCACACGCAGTGCAGCACGCCGTAGACGCAGTCGCTGCTGTTCACGAACACGTTGCACGGCGCGTTCGATTGCGGCTTCATCGGCGGACACGCCGTGGGATCGTTCCCGTCCGGCCCGGCGTCGGTCGCGCCGCCGCTGCCGCTCGCGCCCGCGCCGCCGCTGGCACCGGCGGCGGCCTCGAGAGCGGCGTCCGGTGCCGCACCGGCGCTCCCCGCGTCGTGACCGGCGACGCCGCTCGCGCCGGCGCTGGCCGGCATTCCCGCGGCGCCCGCGGCGCCGCCCGCGGGCGCGCCCGCCGAGCCGCCGCTCCCCCCGGAGCCGCCGCTGCCGCCGAAGAAGTCGTTCGACGCGCTGCCGCACGCCGCTGCGAGCAGCGTGACCGCGACTGCGAACGCTCGACCCGATCCCATGTTGCCCCGCGCCGATCAGGCTACCCGACGGCGCGGGGCGAGGCCACGACGATCAGCGCGGCGCCATGCGGAGCGCGCCGTCGAGGCGAATCGTCTCGCCGTTGAGCATCGTGTTCTCCACGATGTGCAGCGCCATCGCGGCGAACTCCGGCGGGCGGCCGAGGCGCGGCGGGAACGGCACGCCAGCCGAGAGCGCGGCGCGCGCCTCCGCGGGCAGACCGGCCATCATCGGCGTGTCGAACAGCCCGGGGGCGATCGTCACGAGCCGGACGCCGAAGCGCGCGAGCTCCCGTGCGATGGGCAGCGTCATGCCCACCACGCCGGCCTTGGACGCGCTGTACGCGCACTGGCCGATCTGCCCGTCGAACGCGGCGATCGACGCCGTCGTGACGATCACGCCTCGCTCGCCTTCGGCGTCGGGGTCGTTGCTCGTCATGTCCGCGGCGCACAGCCGGATCATGTTGAACATGCCGATCAGGTTCACCTTGATCGTCAGCTCGAACAGACCCAGATCGAACGGCCCGCTCTTGCCCACGACGCGACCCGCGGTCCCGATCCCGGCGCAGCCGACGACGATCGACAGCGGACCGGATTCCTTCGCCTTGGCGATGGCCGCCTTCATCGCGGGCTCGCTCGCGACGTCCGTCTCGACGAACGCCACGCCGGCGCCGAGCTCCTTCGCGAGCGCCTCGCCGGCGTCTTTCGCCTTGTCGGCGATGACGACCTTCGCGCCGCGTGACCACAGCGCGCGCACCGTCGCGGCACCCAGCCCGGACGCTCCGCCCGTAACCAGCGCTACCTTGTCCTTCGGATCCAAGCTCGCCTCCTTTTGCACGCGCGAAAGCCTCGCGCGCGGGGGACGCGCTTATACCACGCTCAAGGTAATTTCGTGGGCGTCGGGACGGCGGCGCCACCGCGCACCCAGCCGACGATGACGTCGCTCAGCTTCTTGTCGAGGATCTCGCACTTCTTGGTCACCGCCCCGGAGGTCGCGCCCTTGCACTCGTTGCGTCGCGCCAGGTACGTCTTGTTGACGGTGTCGTCGGCGCGCAGCGCTTCCTGGATCGGGTCGTCCAGGTAGCGCCAGTCGATGTGCGCGGCCTTCGGCGCGGGCGGCGGCCGCGGCGTCAGCTCCTCGGCGCTCAGGCTCACGCAGCTGCCGTCCCAGCGCAACACGTCGAAGCCCGCGCCGGCGCCGCTGACCTGGATGCCGCCCGCGGCGGCCTCGCGCTTGCGCAGCACGAGCACTTCCTCGTCGAACACCACCTCGACCGCCTGCGAGGCGCCGCCCGACGCGTTCCACGCCTTGGTCGTCCGGTTCAGATACATGTGCGTCCACGGCGCGCTCTTCTGGAACATCGCCAGCGCGACGCCCGGGTACACGTCCGAGCACACCCGGTCGACGAACTTCGACCCCGGCGTGCACACCTCGCCGGACTTCGAGCACTTCGTCGGGAGCCCCGCCGGTTCCTCGGCGGCCGCGGTCTCCGCGGGCCCGCTCTCCGTCTCCTTCGTCGGCGACGCCGAGCTCTTCGGCTCCGCTGCCGCCGATGCGGCCTGTGGCGACTTCACGGCATTCGCGCCGCCGCAGCCCGCCACACAAACGATCGCACACACTCCCAGGATCTTCCCACGCATCGCAGCACAGGAGACACGGCGTCCCGAGCGCTGTCAACGGCGCAGACGTTCCGGTCGGGGAATGTCGGTTCGGCGCGGAAGCCCGCGCGCAGCCCGACGCCGGGGCCCGCTCGTAGCGGACCCGCTCGCACTGGACACCATCTCGTGGTCGACCCGCGGCCACGAAACCGGCCTCGCTCCGAGCGACCGCCATCTCGTGGTCGACCCGCGGGGGATCGCCGTCGCATGCGAGCCGCGAGCGCGGCGCGCCGCGCGCCGCTCAGGGGTGGTCGACACCGGGGCCAGCTTCTTCGCGCGCGTGCTATGACATTATTTGTCATAGCATGTAAAGACGTCTTTACATGACAGGGCGGCGGTTCGGTCAACGATTCAAGCGACTTACGAGCTTCAAGCACGGTAACCGGGTTGCGTCGGGGCCGCAAGCTCCCGCATCCGTCGCGATCCCGCGTCCGCCCGCCCAGCGCGCGCGCACGCCAATCGGCGCGCGCCGACGAGCTTCCGCGTGCTCGCGGCGCGACCATCGTCGACGATCCGGCGCGACGCGCGGCCGATGGACACATACCCCCCGCATGACCGGTCATGCCCCCCTCCAATGTCCCACGGGCCACGCCGTTCGCAGACACCGGAAGATTCCACGGGCGTTGCGCCATGGCAGGCTACAGCGATGCGCTCGTTCCTGTTGTCAGGCGCGCTCGCGGTCGCGGGCTGCGCGGCGAGCGTCCGCAGTCCCGCCGCACGTCCCGCCGCACGTCCCGCCGCGCGACGAGGCACGCGCCGCCGATCTGGCCGCACGCGCCGGACGCGCGTCCGCGGCCGGCGAGCGCGAACGCGCGATCGCGCTCGCCACGCACGCGCTGCTCGTCCGCCTGGCCGCGTGCGACGGCGAGTGCCCGGAGGTCGCGCGCTCGTTCGTCCAGCTCGGCGATCTGCGCTGCGCCGAGGGACGAACGGCCTGGGCCGCGCAGTCGTATCGTCACGCCATCGAGATTCTCGAGCGCAGCGGGACGACGGCGGACGTCGCGCGGGCGCGCGAGCGTTTGGCGTCGTGTCGCTGAGCTACGCTCCAGTCATGGCTGGTCCCGCCGTGGATGGTCGCCGCCGTGCTGCCCGGGGGCTGCGGCGCGCAAGCTTCCGTCGCCGAACAAGCGACCCGCTGCGGCGGGTCGTTTCCGGCGCGGGTGACGGCACCGGAATCGCCGCGCCGACGTTCGCATGCGCGACGGCGGCAGGCGACCCGCGAGCTATACTTCCGGGATGCGGCTTTCGGGATGGGCGCTGGCCGTGATGTTGACCGCGGGCTGCGGAGGCTCGGTGTCCGCGCCTGGCGCCGACGGCGGCAGCGACGCCGCGACGGGCTGCGACATCGACGGCGTGCACTACGACGAGGGCGACCTGATCGTGCCCGCGTCGCAGTACTGCGACAACGCTTGCTACTGCGTCCTGGGGGAGAACAAGTGCAACGCTGGCGGCTGCGGGACGATCTGCGTCTACGCGGGCATCAAACATACCGGCGGCGACAGCTTTCCCGCCCGCGACGGCTGCAATACGTGCAGCTGCGAGGACGGCGGCTCGATCACGTGCACGGAGAAGGCCTGCGCGTGCGATCCGCAAGCACAGTGGTGGCGAGACTACGTCTCCACCGATCCCGGGCAGTGCATGGTGATCGACTACGCGTGCCCGCCGTACACCACCGCGTTCGGCAACAGCTGCGGCTGCGGCTGCGAGGAAGACGAGAGCTGCCCGCAGGTGTTCGACTGCATGCCGCCCGCGCCCCCGGAGTGCGACGGCGCGAGCGTCCGCTGCCCGTACTCGTCCGTCGGCCTGTAGCGGACGGACCGCGACGGGCTGGCGCCTACGCGCCCTTCAAGGTCATCGCCAGCGGCACGCGGTGCAGCACCCACACACCCGCCGGCAACAGCACGATCGTCGCGCACAGCAGGTAGCCGAGCTTGAAGGCGAGCAGCCCGAGCCACCAGCCGGCCGCGAAGAACCAGATCACGCGCACCAGCAGCGGCAGCTCGCGCGCGGCGCGACCGCTGAACGGGTCGAGCGGCCCGCGCTCGAGCGTCAGGATCCGCGGCAAGCGGTTGAACATCAGCGTGCCCACGGGCAAGAGCACCCAGGTCGCGCACAAGAGGTACGCGACAAGCCCCCACGCGAGCCCGGCCCACCATCCGACCAGCAGGAAATACACGACCCGCACCACGACCATCAGCTGTCCTTCGCGCCAGGGCGCCGCGTTATTTCACCGCGGGCGCCCAGCCCGCGGTCGCGGCGCGCCGCACGCGGATCGCGTCCGCACTGAACACAGCGAGGGCGATCCACACCAGCCCGAAGCTCGCCGCGTGCACCGCGGTGAACGGCTCGCCGAAGACCGCGACGGCTAGCAGCAGCTGCCCGGTGGGCGCGATGTATTGCAGAAATCCCAGCGTGGCCAGGCGCAGCCGGCGGGCCGCCTCGGCGAAACAGATCAACGGAGCGGCCGTCGCCACGCCGGTGAGCACCACAAGCAGTGTCGTCCGCGGATCGCTCCCGAGCGCGGCGCGATGCCCCACGACGAGGTGGATCACGTAGGCCAGCGCGAACGGAAACAAGAGCGCCGCCTCGATCGTCGAGCCGGGCACGGCGTCGACCGCGACGGTCTTGCGGATCAGCCCGTAGAGCGCGAAGGACACCGCGAGTACGAGCCCGATCCAGGGGAACACCGGCGCCTGCGACGCGAGCAGCGCCACGCCGACGAGCGCGAGCAAGACCGCGACGATCTGCAGGCGCCGGAGCCGCTCGCCGAGCACCAGTACGCCGAGCAATACGTACAAGAGCGGGTTGAGGAAATAGCCGATGCTCGCCTCGATCACGCGATCCGCCTCAACCGCGTACACGAACGTGAACCAGTTCACGCCCAGGAGCACGGCGCTGAGCGCGAGCGTGCGCATCACGCGAGCGTTCCGGAGTGCGCGCAGTGCCTGCGCGGTCTGCCGGCGCACCAGCATCGTCGCGCCGAAAGCGACCAGACCGAACACGACGCGGTCGCCCAGGATCTCCAGCGCCGGCACGTGCCGGATCAGCTTCCAATACAGCGGCAGCGCGCCCCAGATCAGGTACGCGACCAGGCCGTAGATCAGGCCCGACCTGCTGGTGGAGGGCACGCGGCGTGTCTACTCGACGGTGACGGTCTTGGCGAGGTTGCGCGGCTGATCGACGTCCGTGCCCTTCAGATCCGCGAAGTAGTACGCCAGGAGCTGCAGCGGCAGCACCGTGAGCAACGGCGCGACCACCTCCGGCACGGGCGGCAGCTCCAGCGTGAACTGCGCCAGCTTCTTCGCTTGCTCGTCGCCGCGGGTGATGACGGCCACCACCTGCCCGTCGCGAGCGCGCACCTCCTGCACGTTGGAGAGCGTCTTTTCGTACTGGGCGTCTTTCGGCATCACCACGACCACCGGCATGTTCGCGTCGATCAGCGCGATCGGGCCGTGCTTCATCTCGCCGGCAGCGTAGCCTTCCGCGTGGGCGTAGCTGATCTCCTTGAGCTTGAGCGCGCCCTCGAGGGCGATCGGGTAGCCGAGCCCGCGACCGAGGAACAGCATGTGGCTCGTGTGCTGCCACGCGCGCGCGACTTCCAGCGCGGCGTCCTTGTTGTCGAGCGCGTCGCGCATCTCGTTCGGCGCCTCCACGAGCGCTTGCAGGACCTCCCGCGCGCGCCCCGCGTCGAGCGTGCCGCGCCGCCGGCCGAGGTGGACCGCCAACAGCAACAATGCCACCAGCTGGGTGGTGAAGCACTTGGTCGAAGCGACGCCAATCTCGGGACCGGCGTGGGTGTACAGCGCGCCGTGCGACGCGCGAGGGATGGCGCTGTCGAGCACGTTCGCCACGGCCAACACGTGCGCGCCGGCCTCGCGCGCGGCGCGCACCGCCGCCAGCGTGTCCGCGGTCTCGCCGGACTGGCTCACGGCGACGACGAGATCGTTCTTCGTGAACACCGGCTCGCGGTAGCGCACCTCGCTGGCGAGCTCCGCGTGCGCGGGCACGCGCGCGAGCTGCTCGATCCAGTAGCGCCCGGCGAGGGACGCGTGATAGCTCGTGCCGCAGGCCATCAGCACGACGCGGTCGATGGCGCGCGCCGTGTCGCCGTCGAGGCCGATCTCCGCGTCGACCACGTCGCCCTCTTCGAGCACGATGCGCCCGCGCAACGTGTCCTCGACGGCGCGCGGCTGCTCGAAGATCTCCTTGAGCATGAAGTGCTTGTAACCGCCCTTCTCGGCCTGCACCGGGCTCCAGTCGATGCGCTTGGGCTCGCGCGCCACGGGCTTGCCATCGAGCGTCTCGATGCGGGCGCCGGCGGCGGTGAGCTCGGCCATCTCGCCGTCTTCAAGGAACAGCATGCGGCGCGTGTGGCCGAGCAGCGCCGGGATGTCGCTGCCGCACAGCGTCTCGCCGTCGCCCAGTCCGAGCACCAGCGGCGAAGCGCTCTTGGCGACCACCAGCCGGTCCGGCTGACTCTTGCAGATCACCGCCAGCGCGTACGCGCCGCGCACCTCGGACAGCGCGCTCCTGACCGCAGCGAACAGCCCGCGCTTGTCACGCTCCAGCGCGCGGCTGATCAAGTGCGCGGCGATCTCCGTGTCGGTGTCGCTGAGGAACTTCACGCCGCCCTGCTCGAGGGCGTGCTTGAGCTCCAGGTGGTTCTCGATGATGCCATTGTGCACCACCGCGACCTCGCCGGCGGCGTGCGGATGCGCGTTCGGCTCGCTCGGTCGGCCGTGGGTCGCCCAGCGCGTGTGGCCGAGACCGGTGGATCCCGCGAGCGGCCGCGCGTCGAGCGCTCGCGCGAGGTTGTCCAACTTGCCGACGGCGCGCACGATCTCGATCTGCTCGCCGTCGTGCACGGCGAGCCCGGCCGAGTCGTAGCCGCGGTACTCGAGCTTGCGCAGCCCGTCGAGCAGGATGGGCGCCGCGGGACGGGGACCTACGTAACCGACGATTCCGCACATGGGGTGGCTCGTTGAGTGTCGCAGGGAAACGGCGCGGTTCAACCGAGCCGCCTCGATCAAGCACTTCCGGCGCGATCCGGCCTACTTTTCGCGGGTTCGCCGGGCACGGCGGGAAGAACTGGATCACGTGGTAGGCGCCACGTTGCGTCGTGACGAGCTTGACGTTGATCGCCTGGTTTTACCCGATCGACCTGGATCTCTCCGAAGCCGAGCCCGGCGCCGCCCTGCGCCCGCAGCCCCACCGCTGGTCTGTCGGCCCGGCGCGGAATCCCCCGTACCGCCGCCACAAGCCGCGGCCCATGCGCACAGCGCAAGCGCCAGCAGCGACGGACGGACGAGCGTACGCGGCATCGCGACCCCTCCAGATCCAGCGTGATCGAGCGCATGCCCCGCCCAGGCGCGTGTAGACAAACCTGCTACGTCCGCCGCGAGGCCCTGCGTGATAGTCTCTCTCTCGAGCCATGTCCCGCGCTGGAACGCCCGCGCACGGGGGCCTTGTGGATGCGCGCCGTGGCGCGCGGGTCGGGAGAGTTAGCATGTCGGAAAATCGGCGGGTTCTGGTCCCGAAGCTCGTATCGCGCGCGATCGTCGTGCTGGTGTCGGCCTTCGTCGTGGCCGCATGCTCGGCCGGAGACGCGCCGCCGGACGAGTTGACGGGCAACGTGCAGCAAGCGGTCAACTGCCCCGGTCCCTGCCCGGAGTGCCGGGTGTGCGACACCACGACGGGGACTTGCAAAGCCGGACCGAACAGCGGCAGCTGCAGCAGCGGTGGATTGTGTTGGGGAGGCGTCTGCTGCCACACCTGCCACAACTTCGTAGGCTCCTGCATCACCAACATGACCAACTCGGAGTGTGGCCACGGCGGGGCAGCCTGCGTGTCGTGCAACGACGGCAACGACTGCACCACGGACTCGTGCACCTTGTCCACCGGCGTGTGCCAGAACGCGAACAACGCCCTCTTCTGCGCGGGCGGCAAGTGTTCGGGCGGCAGCTGCTGCACTGGGTGCTTCGACACCTCCAACGTCTGCCACGTCGACGTCCCTTCGGCCTGTGGCTCCGGCGGAAACGCGTGCACGAGCTGCGGCACGAATACCACCTGCCGGACCTTCACGTGCACCAACGGGACGTGCGGTCACACGGACAACGACGGCACCTCCTGCACCAACGCCGGCGTCAGCGGCGTGTGCCACGCCGGAGCCTGCTGCGCGGGCTGCTGGGATCCGGGCTCGTCCACCTGCCTGCCCGGCGACAAGACGGGTGTGTGCGGCAAGGGCGGAAGCGCCTGCACGAACTGCGACGGCGGCAACCCGTGCAAGGCCTACGCTTGCACAGCCGGAACGTGCTCGGCGTCGAACGCCGACGGCGCGAGCTGCAGCGGTGGCAAGTGCGGCGGCGGGGTCTGCTGCTCCGGATGCCTGGACGGCACCTTCTCCTGCCACGCGGGCGACGTGCCGGCAGTCTGCGGCCAGGGCGGCAATCAGTGCCAGAGCTGCGTCGACACCAACCCGTGCACGGACGACCTCTGCCAGACGAACGGCGCCTGCTCGCACCCAGCGCACCAGGGCGCCTGCCCGAACGGAACCTGTATCGGCACCACGTGCTGCGCCGGCTGCATCCAGGGCGGCGCATGCCAGACCGGCAACGCGCTCGCAGCCTGCGGCACGGGCGGCGGCGCGTGCAACAACTGCGACGACGGCGACCCCTGCACCAAGGACGCGTGCGGCACCAGCGGGTGCGTGCACACGCCGATCACCGACACCGCGACCGCGTGTAGCGACGGCGATCAGTGCACGACGGGCGATCACTGCCAGAGCGGCGTCTGCACGGGCACGGCGATCAACTGCGACGACAGCCAACCGTGCACGAAGGACACGTGCGACAAGAGCTCCGGCACGTGCCAGCACGCGAACCTGGCGAACACCACCGCCTGCAACGACGGCAACGACTGCACGACCAACGACGCTTGCAACAACGGTAAATGCCAGGGCGTCGGCAAGAGTTGCGACGACGGCAACCCGTGCACCACGGACACGTGTTCCGCCAACACGTGCTCGAACGCGAACAACACCAACGCTTGCCAGGGCGGGGACAAGTGCAAGGTGAACACCACCTGTTCCAACGGCACTTGCCAGGGTGGGACCGCGCTCGACTGCGACGACGGTGACCCCTGCACCACCGACAGCTGCGACTCGTCGACCGGCTGCGTGCACGCGCCCGCGAACAGCGGCGCGTGCGACGACGGCGATCCCTGCACGGGAGACGGCACCTGCTCGAACGGCACTTGCCAAGCCGGCACGCCGATCAGCTGCGACGACCACAACCCGTGCACGAAGGACACGTGCGACCCCACGAGCGGCGCCTGTTCGAGCACCAACGACGACACGCTGCCCTGCACCAACGGTACCTGCCAGGCCGGCAGCTGCATCCCGGACCAGGACGGCGGGGCCGGTGCGGGCGGCGCCGCGGGCGGCGGCGGCACCGCGGGCGCCTCGGGTAGCGGCGGCAGCGCCGGCGCGGGAACGGGCGGTTCGGCGGGCACCGGTGCAACCGGCGGCTCGGGAGGCAGCGGCGCGACCGGCGGCGCGGCGGGCGCCAGCGGCAGCGCGGGGACCGGCGGCACCGGAACCGGCGCGACCGGCGGTAGCGGCTTCGACGCGGGCCCCGACGGCGGCAACACCTTCTCGCGCGACCCGGGCGGGTGCGCCTGTCGGACCACGCGCAGGCCGGCGGACAACAGCGGGCTGTGGATGCTGGCCGGCCTGGCCGGTCTGTGGCTCACGCGGCGGCGGCGCAACGGTCGCGCCGCGTAGCTCAGCTATCGTCTTCGCGTAGACCCAACTCGCGGATCTTCTGCTGCAGGCTCTGGCGCACCATGCCGATGGCCTCGGCGGTGCGCGAGACGTTGCCGCCGTGGCGCTCGAGCGCGCGCTTGATGTAGCCGCGCTCGAACTCCTCGACGAGCCGGTGCTTGGCCGCGGAAAACGGCAGATCGAGGAGATCCGCCGGCAGCCCGGGGGCCGGCGCGGGCCCGTCCAGGCGCAAGTCCGCGGGCTCGATCGCGGGCCCGGCCGCCAGCACGGCGGCCTGTTCGACGACGTTCTTCAGCTCGCGCACGTTGCCCGGCCAGCCGTGGCGCGTCAGACGCGCGAGCGCCGCGGCGGAGATCGGCACCGCCTCGCGCCCGAGACGACCGGCGAGCTCCGCCAGGAACCGCGCCGCGAGCGCGGCAACGTCCTCGGGCCGGTCGCGCAGCGGCGGCAGCTCGATCTCGACGACCCGGATCCGGTAATAGAGGTCCTCGCGGAAGCCTCCCGCGCGGACCTCCGCGGCGAGATCGCGATGCGTGGCCGCGACGACGCGCACGTCCACCTCGACGGTCGCGCTGCCGCCGACGCGCTCGAAGCGTCGCTCCTGAAGCACGCGCAGCACCTTCGCCTGCGTCTCGCGCGGCATGTCGCCAATCTCGTCGAGCAAGAGCGTGCCGCCGTTCGCGGCCTCGAATCGACCGAGGCGCCGCGCACCGGCGCCGGTGAATGCGCCCTTCTCGTGTCCGAACAGCTCGCTCTCGACCAGCTCGCGGCTGATGGCCGCGCAGTTCACGGCCACGAACGGCCGGCGGCCGCGCGGGCTGCGATCGTGCAGCGCTTGAGCGACCAGCTCCTTGCCGGTGCCGCTCTCGCCGCGCACCAGCACGGTCAAGTCGGTCTCCGCGACCTTCTCGATCGTCTGGAACACGCGACGCATCGCCGCACCGGCGCCCACCATGTTGCCGAGCCCGTGCTCCTTGCCGACGCGTTCGAGCAGCATCCGGTGCTCGCGCTCCAGGCGCGTACGGTCGAGCGCGCGCTCGACGACCAGCCGCATCTCGTCGTTGTCGAAGGGCTTGGGGACGTAGTCGGCGGCTCCGGCTTTCATGGCCTGCACGGCGATCTTCTCGCTGCCGTGCGCGGTCACCAGCACGACCGGCGTTCCGGGCTGGGCGTCCTGGGTCGCGGCGAGCACATGCATGCCGGTCTTGCCGCCGCCGAGCGCCAGATCCGTGAGCACGAGATCGAAGGACTCCGCCGCGACGATGCGCGCCGCCTCGTCCGCGCTCGACGCGAGCGCGACGTCGTAGCCGGCCTTGCCGAGCAGACCGGAGAGCGCGACGCGGATCGCCCGCTCGTCTTCCACGACCAGGATCCGCGGCTTCATGCCGCGCTCCGCGCCGGCATCGTCACGACGATCTCCGTTCCGGCACCGGCCGCCGAGCTCGCCTCGACACCGCCGCCGTGGGCCTCGACGATCTTCTTGACGATCGCCAGACCGAGCCCGGTCCCGCCCTGCTTCGACGTGTAGAACGGGCTCCAGATGTCCGCGAGGCGCGCGGGCTCGATGCCGCCGCCGTTGTCCTTCACCCGCAGCCACACCGAGCTCCCCGCCAGATCGCGACCGGTGGACACGCGCACGAACGGGTCCGCCACCGCCGTCTCCGCCAGCGCGTCGAGCGCATTGCCCACGAGGTTCATCGCCATGGCGCGGAGCTTGTCGCGATCGCCGCTCAGGCGCGTATCGAAGTCGAGCGCGCGCTCGATCCTGACGTTGCTCTTTTCGATGCGATCCTGCATCGCGTCGAGCGCGGCACCGACCACGTCCGCGAGATCGACGTCTTCGAATCGCATCTCCTCCTCGCGCGCGTAGCGCAAGAGGTGGGACACGGCGCGCTCCACGCGATCGAGCTCCTCGATGGCGATGCGCGCGTACTCCGCGTTGTCCGGGCACGCCGGATCTTCGCTCATCTGCTGCACCAGGCTCTTGGCCGCGGTGATCGGATTGCGGATCTCGTGGGCGATGGACGCGGACAGCTCCTCCAGCGAGCGCGCGTGGCGTCCCTCGATCAGTCGCCGCTCGCCTACGACGCTGTCGCCGACCCGGCGCGACACCTCCGTCTCGGTCCAGCGCTCGCGCAGCCCCGGCGCGAGCACGGCGAAGAAGCCGTGGCTCGCGAGCCCGATGCCCCACGCGATCGCGACCACCAGCGCCGGCAGGAAGCCCGCCGTCACCAGGATCAAGAGCACGACCAGACCCCACACGATCGCGTGCCCGGTGAACGCGACGCGGCGCCCGGCCAGCTTCCGCGCCACCTCCCGGGCGTCGGGCTCGCGCTTGACCGTGGCGAGCTGGCTCATCCCGGAATGCTCGCCCGCGCCCGGGCCGCTGTCCACTCGAAGCTGGCGTCGTAGCGCGGGTCCGTGGTGCCCATCACGCGATCCCAGAACGTGAAATACAGGCCGTAGTTCGCGGTGAAGTACTGGTGGTGGAGATTGTGGTGCGTGACCGTCGTGTGCCACCCCCAGAAACGGTGGCGCGTGAACCCCGACGGGTAGAGCTCCATCGACAGGTGACCGTGGACGTTCCGCACGATCATGAACAGCAGGAACACGAAGACCGCGCCCTGGTGCATCGGCAGCCACAGCCACACCAGCGGCACGAACGCCGCGTGCACGATCGCCTCGCCCGGCGCGAACGCATACGCCGTCCACGGCGACGGATTGGTCGACATGTGATGCACGCGATGAAACAGGCGGTAGAGCCGTGGATGGTGCATCGCGCGGTGCGTCCAGTAGAAGTAGGTGTCCTGCAGCACGATCAACACGACCACGGTGAACGCGAACCAGAGCCAGCCGCGCTCGTGCACGTCGCTGTACATGCGGAGCACGCCCGCCCGCCCGCCGTACCAGACGCCGACGCCGAACAACGAGAAGATCAGCGCCGTGCACATCGACCAGCGCGCGTCGTGGGCCAGCTTCGCGGCGCGCGGGAACGCGCCCTGCACCAGCCGCCGCGAGAAGCGCGCCCTGCCCCACTTCCAGAACAGCAGATAGGCCGCGCCCGCAGCGATACCGTAGCGCGCGACGTCCGCTGCCAGCATGCCGAGCCACAGCGTCAGCGCGTGGCTCACGACGCCACCGCCTGCGCGCCCAGCCCAATCTTGTGAAACCGCTCGATCCGCGTCATCTCGTAAACCTCCGGGACGCGCTTTCGCAAGCCGCGTGCCGTCACGCGACCGGAACGATTCCCGGTGATCCCGCGGACTTGCAGGCTGTGCCCGGTGCAGGCGCGGGACTGCACTGCAGCGCCCTTGCTGCACCTCCGCCGACGCGGGGGATGGGAGGGGTTGCCGGTCCGGCGCGGAACCACGCGTCGCGCCCGGGAACCGCGCGTCGCGCGCGGTGTCGGTCGGGGATGCGTCCACGAGGGCTGTCCATGCTGCTCGCGCTGGCGGCGTGCACGCCGCGCCCCGAGACCGGCGGCGCGCCCTCGGTCACCGTGGGCGATCCGCCGATCCACCTCCACCCTCACCCGGACGTCGCACCCGACGAGCTCGGCAACGCGGCAGCCAGCGGCGGGCGCGGGCACGCGGCGGCGGGCGACGACAGCGGGCGTGCGGCGGCAGACGCCGGGCGCGGGCGTGCGGCGGCGAGCGCCCGCGCAGCGACGCCGGCGCCCGCGGACGACGCCGGCGCGTGCTCGCCGCGCGAGACCCCGCCGCGTGCGACGCCGCCCGTCCGCATCGCTTCGGGCCCTCCCATCACGAACAGCATCCCGCCCGCCGTGATCATGCGTCCGATCCGCGAGCGCGCGGCGTGTCTGCGCGACTGCTACGACGCCGGGCTCGCGCGCGATCCGTCGATCGAGGGCCGGCTGGTGGTGAAGCTCGTCGTCGACGCGGACGGCTGGGTGCGCACGGTGCGCGTGCTCGAGAGCGAGCTCGGGGATCGCGAGACCGACGAGTGCGTGCGCCGCGAGCTGGTCGGCTTGCACTATCCGCCGATCGCGGGCGGCGCCCGCATCAGCGTCGTCTACCCGATGACGTTCCGTCGCTGACGTGGTCGTCGCACGCACTGCCGCGCCGGAGCCGCGGTGACGTTCGAGAGAACCGACGCTGTCAGTGGCAGAAGCGCTGGCACGACGCCTCGCACGGCGACTGCGCGCGCGGCGTACCGCGGATCGGTGACGTTGCCAGGTTCGCGTTCCGGCTCCGCCGGACAGCGCTGCATGCACGCGTCCGCCTCCGGGCTGCATGCGCGGGCGCGCGGTCCGCCGCACCCCGCGATCAGCAGCGCCAGGACGAGCAGCACGCGGCGCATGGCGCTCAGTACGGGTTGTCCGCGCCGCCGGTCGGCGCGGGTGCCGGCGGCTTCGGCGGCTTCGGCTTGAGCGGCTCGGGCGCCGGGGGCGTCGTCGCCGGCAGCGCCGGCTTCGGCGCGGTGCCGGTCATGCTGGTCGGCGGCTGCGTCGCCGCGGGTGGCGGTGGCGCGGGCGGCGCGGTTGTCGCCGGCGGCGGCGGCGCGGGCGCGTGAGTCGGTGCGGGAACGGCGGGCGCCGTGTGCTTGGGCGTGACCACGACCGGTGGCGGCGGCGCGGGCGGCGGCGGCGCGACGCTGTGCGCCGGCGGGGCAGCGGGCGCGGCGCTCGGCTCTGCGGGCGCGGGCTCGGCCGCGGCACTCGGCTCCGCGGGCGCGGTGGCCGTGGCAATCGGCTCCGCGGGAGCGGCGCCGGCGGCGCCGGCGGGCGCCGCGCTCGGCTCCGCCACGGGCTTCGACGCGTTGTTGCGCAGGCTCGCGACCACCGCGACGGCGATCACGAGCACGGCAGCGCCGGCCAGGATCTTCACGACGTTGGGCAGCGCCTTGATGCGCTCGCCGAGTGACGGCGCGACCGCGGGCACCGCGCTGTCCGGCGACGAGTCCCGCTCCGCGTCCGTCGAGCGCGCCCGGTTCGGGCGGTTCCGCGCCGGACCGGCAGAAGAACCCGGAGACGACTTGCGGGAGAGCTTGGAGGAGGGCGGCGGCGCGACCTCTTTCGCGGGCAGCCCGTGCTGCTTCGCGCGGGCGCTTCTCTGGCGCTGGACCTTGCGGGACTTGCGTGAGGACTTGTTGTTGGCCATGTGCCCGCGTGCGGCGCTATTCGGAGAGTGCCTCCGCGCCGCCAATGATCTCCATGAGCTCGGTGGTAATCGCCGCCTGGCGCGCACGGTTGTACACGAGCGTCAGCCGGTCGATCATCTCGGACGCGTTCTTGGTTGCCGAGTCCATGGCGGTCATGCGCGCTCCAAGCTCGGAGGCCATCGACTCGTAGAGCGCGCGCAGGATCGTGACCTCGATGTACATCGGGACCAGGCGCTCGAGCAGCGCCTCCTTGCTCGGCTCGAAGATGAACTCGAGCGGGGTGGCCTGCGCGATGTCCACGTACGACGGGCGGTCCTCTCCTTCGTCGGGACCGGTGGACGCCATCGCCTGCGCCACCGGCACAAGCGGTTCGGCGACCAGGCGCTGGGTCATCGCGCTCTTGAACTCGTTGTACACGAGGTAGACCGCGTCGACCTCGCGCGCCAGGAACGGCTTCATCACGGTGCGCGCGACGAGGCGCGCCTGGTCCATGCCGAGGTCGTCCCACACGCCCGAGAACACGTGGAGCATGGGCGCCTCGCGGCGGCGGAAGTAGTCGCGCCCCTTGCGGCCGATAGTGGCGACCAGGACCTTCTTGCCTTCGGCTTCCTTCTCGTGCCAGAGGCGCTCGGCCGCCTTGTTGATGTTGGTGTTGAACGCGCCGCAGAGGCCGCGATCGCTCGTCACGACGACGATCAGCACGCTCTTCTCCTCGCGGCGGGCGAGCAGCGGGTGGTCCTCGTCGATGCTCTGGTCCGCGTCGCCGCCGCTGTCGCGCGCGGCGGCGGACGCCGTCACTGCCGCGAGCACCTTCGCCGTGTCCACGGCGTAGGGGCGGAGCGCGAGGATGCGCTGCTGGGCGCGGTTCAGACGCGCGCCGGCGACCATCTTCATCGCGCGCGTGATCTTCTGCGTCGACTTGACGCTGGAGATACGCTTGCGAATCGCTTTCAGATTCGCCAACGGTCAATCCTTGTCGGCGACGAAGCCGTCGGTGAACTTCTTCAGCACCTTGTCGAGCTTCTTCTTGATCTCGTCGGTGAGCTCCTTCTTGTCGCGGATGTCCGACCACAGATCCGACTGCTTCTCGTCGATGTAGCCGTAGAGCTCCTTCTCGTACTCCTTGAGCGACGAGACGGGCAGCTTGTCCACGTAGCCCTGGGTGCCGGCGTAGACGATGACGACCTGCTTCTCGATCGGCAGCGGCACGTACTGCCCCTGCTTGAGCAGCTCCGTCAGACGCTGCCCGCGCTCGAGCTGGGCGCGGGTCGCGGCGTCCAGATCGCTGGCGAACTGGGCGAACGCCGCCATCTCGCGGAACTGCGCCAAGTCGAGGCGCAGCGTACCGGCGTACTTCTTCATCGCCTTGATCTGCGCGTTGCCGCCGACGCGGCTGACCGAGATGCCGACGTTGATGGCCGGGCGGACGCCGGAATAGAACAAGTCGCTCTCGAGGAAGATCTGGCCGTCCGTGATCGAGATGACGTTGGTCGGGATGTAGGCGGACACGTCGCCGGCCTGGGTCTCGATGATCGGCAACGCGGTGAGCGAGCCACCGGAGTGCGGGTCCTGCTTCAACTCGAGGTCCGCCTTGTCGTCGCGCGCCTCCAGCGCCTTCTTGGCTTCCTTGCGGCCGTCCTGGCCGATGTGTACCTCGCCGTCGATGCCGCGGAACTTCTCGTCGCCCGCCGGCACCTCGGCGCCCTTCTTCACGACGTACCAGCGCTCGGCCATCTTGGCGGCGCGCTCGAGCAGACGCGAGTGGACGTAGAACACGTCGCCCGGATACGCCTCGCGACCCGGCGGGCGGCGGAGCAGCAGCGACATCTGGCGGTACGCGACAGCTTGCTTCGACAAGTCGTCGTAGATGCACAGGGCGTGGCGCCCGGTGTCGCGGAAGAACTCGGCCATCGTGACGCCGGTGTACGGCGCCAGGAACTGCAGCGGCGCGGTCTCGTCCGCCGTCGCAGCGACGACGATCGTGTAGTCCATCGCGCCGTGCTGGCGAAGCCTCTCCACGACCTGCGCGATGGTCGACGCCTTCTGGCCGATCGCAACGTACACGCAGATGACGCCGTTGCCCTTCTGGTTGATGATCGTGTCGACCGCGATCGCCGTCTTGCCGGTCTGGCGGTCGCCGATGATCAGCTCGCGCTGGCCGCGGCCGATGGGGATCATCGAGTCGATGGCCTTGAGGCCCGTCTGCATCGGCTCCTTGACGGGCTGGCGGGCGATGATGCCCGGGGCCTTGATCTCGATGCGGCGGCGGAGCTTGGTGTCGAGCGGACCCTTGCCGTCGATGGCCTGACCGAGCGCGTTGACCACGCGGCCGACCACCGCTTCGCCGACGGGCACTTCCGCGATGCGGCCCGTGCGCTTGACGGTGTCGCCTTCTTTCACGCCCGTGGCGTCGCCGAGCACGGCGACACCGACGCTGTCCTGCTCCAGGTTCAGCACCAGCCCGAACAGGTTGCCCGGGAACTCCACGAGCTCGCCGGCCATGGCGCCCTCGAGGCCGTAGACGCGGGCGATTCCGTCACCGCTGGTGAGCACCGTGCCGGTCTCGGTAACGAGCGCGGCGCGATCGAAGTTCTGGATCTGCTTCTTGATGATCTGGGAGATCTCGTCGGCGCTGATCTGCATGTTCGTTCTCTCTCTAGGGACGCGGTCAGGCTTGGAGAAGCTGGCGCTGCATGTCGAGCAGGCGGCCCTTGAGGCTGCCGTCGACGGTGTTGTCGCCGATGCGCGTGACGACGCCGGCGATGAGCGATGGGTCGATCTGCTTGTCGATGACGATCTTGCGCGAGGTGGCGCGCTCGAGCTGGCGGGTGAGCTGCTGGTAGTAGCTCTCGGGAAGCGGCGCGGCGCTGGTCACCGTCGCGCGCACGACACCGGCTTCCTCGTCCGCGAGGGTGCCGAGGCGCGCGGCGATATCCGCCAGCGACGCGAGGCGACGGCGACGCGCGATCAAGCGGACGGCGTTCAGCGCCGTCTCGGCAAGACCGAGCCGCGCGCCGATGTCCTTGAGCAGCGCTTCGCGCTTCGCCTCGTCGACCAGCGGGTTGTCGAGCACGGCGCGCAGGTCGCGGCTTTCAGCGTAGACCGCGGCGATGCGCTGCATCTGGTCGGTGATCGGCTTGAGCTGCTTCTGCTCCGAGGCAAGCTCGAAGATCGCGCGGGCGTAGCGTTCGGCGACGACGGACGACGGTTTCACGCCTTGCCTCCCGGCGCGTTGAGCTCGACCTTCTCGAGCGAGGCCAGAAATTCGTCGGCGAGCCGCTGCTGGTCCGCCGGCGTGATCTGCTTCGCGAGCATCTCTTCCGCGGACCTGACCGCGCTCTTCACCGTCTCGGCGATCAGGATCTCGCGCGCCGCCTTGAGCTCCTGCTCGATCAGCGAGCGAGCGTCGCGCTCCATGCGCACGCGGCGTTCCTTGGCGTCGGCCAGGATGCGCTCGCGCTCGGCCTCGCCAGCCTCGCGCATCTCGCGCTTCACGCGCTCGATGTCGTCGTCGACGTGCTGCAGCTTCTCCTCGAACTCCGCGAGCCGCGCCGCCGCGTCGTCCTTCATGCGCGCGGCGTCCTGGATGCCGTGCATGATCGCCGAGCGGCGCTTGCGCAGCGCGTCCGCCAGCGGCCGGCGGGCGAAGTAGACCACGCCGAAGATCACCAGCCCCGCATCGAACATCTCGGCGGCGAGCGGCGGCTCCATGCCCTTGGGGCGCCACCAGATGCTCGGCGGGACGCCGTCCTTCTCACCGATCATGCCGGTGAACCAGTTGATCGCCTCTTCGTGCTGTTCGCCGGCGTGCTCGTCGGGGGTCTGGGTTGCCGGTCCGGCGTGGCCGGCGACCGGCTCGGGCGCGGTCTGCGCGAGTGCGACGGCCGGCGCGAGCACCAGCACGACGACCGCGCAGCACAAGGCGAGGGCAGCGAGCGCGCGCTGCGCGGGGGCGCGCCTTCCGACGGACATCATCCGACCTCCCGGCCGAGGACGCGCGCGGCGAGCTCCCGGGCGATGCGCTCGGAGTGGCGACCCAGGTCGAAGCGGATGGCCCCGACCTCCTTCTCGATCTGCGCCCGCCCTTGCTCGGCGATCGTGCTGGTCGATTCCCGGGCCTCGGACAGGATCTCGTTCTCGAGCCGCGCGGTTTCCGTGCGCAGGCGGTCGCGCTCCTGGGCTGCGACCTGGTTCACGCGCTCGAGCTCGCGCTCGTAGCGGCGCAGCAGCTCGCCCGCCTTCTCCTGCATCTCCCGGGCGGACTTGCGGGCACCGTCGGTGCGTTGCTCGCGCAGCTCGAAGACCTTCAGGACCGGGTCGAAGAGCAGCGGCTTCAGCACCACGGCCAGCGTGATGAAGAGCACCATCTGCAACAGGAAGGTGCGGTCGAAGTCGATGCTGACACCTCCACCCGCCATCGCGAGCAGGGGCATCGAGCCTGGAGCGGCCGGGAATGCGGCGGTCAGCATGGTCACCTGGAAGGGTCTGGCGTGCGGTCCGGGGTGGGGGGGGCGCACCTGCCTCGATCGGGACGAAATCCCGGGTCACCCGCAGACGGCGGCGCGCGCGCTCGTACCACCTTGGCGCGAACGTGTCTAGCCGTCCGACGCCGCGCGTCGAAGCGTGGTTCTTTCGCGCCGGACCGGCAAATCCCAGGCGGCTCGGTCCTCGAGGGGCCTTGGCCCCCCGCAGCTTGCTTCGCAACTGCTCCCCCCGCCGCCTGCGGCGGGCTCGCTAGTTCCCGGGGTCTTGACCCCCGCAGCTTGCTTCGCAACTGCTCCCCCCGCCGCCTGCGGCGGCTCGCTCCGCTCGCTTCGTGCGTGAGCAATATTTGCTCACGCTCTCAGTCCAGCCACGCGGCGGGCAAGCGGCGGATACCCGACTGATCGATGCCGGCCGCCAGCGCGGCGTAGCACACGCCGGTCGCTGGGTCGGTCGCGCCGGGGGCGACCTCGACCAACGGCACCAGCGCGAACGCCCGCTCCGCCAGGCGCGGGTGCGGCAGCACCAGACGGGGCCCCCGCCGGGTCACGGCGTCGGCCCACAGGACGTCCAGGTCGATGAGCCGCGGACCCCAGCGCTCGCGCCGAACCCGCCCAAGACTCCGCTCGACCCCGAGCAGGGCGTCGAGAAGTGGCTCCGGAGCGAGATCGGTGGTCAGCCGGACCGCGGCGTTCAAGTAGTCCGGCTGGGGAGGACCGACGGGCAGCGTCTCGTACAGGGCGGAAGTCGCCACAAGCTCGCCAAACGCGCGCAGGGCGCCCACGGCGGCCCGCAACGTCCCGACGCGGTCGCCCAGGTTGGATCCAAGCCCGATGACGCAGTCCGTCGAAGCCTCCGGCCGCGGAGCGTAGCCCCGCTTCGAGCCGCTCGCCGGCGGAAATGGTATCGGGCATGGCCATGATGCTCGGGCTCACCGGCGGCGAGCTGTTCGTGGTGGTGTTCATCACGCTGGCCGTGATCTCCGCACCGTGGTGGCCGCGGGCCGGCGGCGCGATCGCCGGGCTCCTCGCCGGCAAGCGCGGCGGCCCGCCGCCCCCGCCACCGTCGAGCGACGCATGACGTGATGGTGTCGCGCTTGGGTCGAGGAGGCGCCCCGGGCTAAGCTCCCGCACCGTGCTGCCCGAGTCTCCAGGTGCCGGTGGCCCCGCCGACTCCGAGCCGCTCATCTTCGTGAGCGACGCATCCGCGGAAGCCGAGCGCCTGACTACGGCGCTCCGCATGCGCGGCTACGTGGTGATCGACGTGTCGCTTGCACTTCTGGTGAGCCGAGTCGCGGTACAGCGGCCGTCCATCATCTTGTGCGACGTGGACGCCCCGGGCGCACTCGACACGGTGGGCGGCTTGCGCGACGTGCCGGGCGGCAGCGGGGTGGACATCATCTTCATCGGCGAGGCCGGCGGCACCCTCGACGACATGGCCGACGCGGTGTTCCACGAGAGCAGTGGCTTCTTCGTGCGCCCGGTGGACGTGTACGCGCTGCTGCGCAAGGTCGAGGCGCTGATTGGCCCGCCCTCGACATCCAGCGCCTCGCTGATGCCGTCATCGCAACGCGGCGCCGCGCCCAGCCAGGCATCGGTGCGCCCCTCGCTGCCGCTGCAACCCGACACGGTGCCGCCGCCAAAGATCGCGTCCTCGAATCCGCCGCGCCGGCTGTCGTCACCGCCACCGCGAAGCGGGCCGGCGATGGATGGCCCACTCTTGCAGATCCCGCCGTCGAGCAGCCCAGCGGATCCGGGCGTTCCGAGTCTGCCGCCGCCGGTCCCGCTCGGCTTCGGCATGGACGCCGAAGCGCCGGGCACACCGTTCGGGCGGGCAATCCCGCAGTCGAACATGAGCCCGGAGCTCGAGCGGCTGCTCGCGCGCGCCGAACAACGCGTCACGAGCAGCGGCGGAGCTTCGCCGTCGATGGCGCCGGTGTCCGACCGACTCACGCCGGACGACGAGGTGGAGGCGGTGCTGCCGGCCGACGTGCTGGCGGCGCTCGACGAGCCGCTCGGCGGCGGCGACGCCGACGACGACAACGATCTCGGCTCTGCCGGCGGCGCCGGCACGAACAGCGGCTCCGAGGGCGGACGCACCGGACTCGGGGGGACGTCCGGCACTGGACGGAGCAACGCGGGCGGAACCGGAGCGGCGCTGGTCGCGGGCACACGTTCGGGCTCGATGCCACCGTCGGGTGCAGGCTCCGCGGTTTCCGCACAGTCGGCGGTGACCGTGCCTCCGGCGCGCACCGGGCCGGGACCGGACTCGAACGAGGGCATCTCCGAGCCACCCGCAACGCCGCCAGCGATGCCCACGCGACCGCCGGCCGGCGGAAGCTGGCCGCCGGTCAGCGCCGGCGGCACGCGCCTCGGCACCAACGTCGAGGCGGCGTCCCAACCCCCCCCGCGCCCGGCGAGCGAACCGCCTCACACCCAGCACGGCGTTCCGCCGTCCGGCCCGGGCGACCTGCGCGAACCCGCCGGCGCCGACGCTTCCACGCGGCCACCGGCGCGCGGCGAGCCACCGGTTGCGACGGCGTCGCCGCCGATCGCCGCGCCGCCCGTCGCCGCGCAGACATCACCCCCGCGACGCGAGCACGCCGACCTCGCCGAGCAGCCCGTCGTGCCCGACGACAGGCCGCTCGCGATCCCGTCCGCGCTCGGCGTCGGCGACGCCGTGCGCGGGCTCGCCCGCGTGGTGCGGGCACGCTACACCGGCGCGCTCGTGTTCGAGGACGCGGCGGGCATCCGCCGGGTCGTCGTGCGCGACGGCGACTTCGTCACCGTCGCGTCGGGCGTCGACGGCGAGTCGCTGGTCGCGTTCCTCAGAGAGCGAGGCGTCGTCGGGCCCGAGGTCATGGCGCAGCTCGGTCGCAAGGTCGCGCAGTTCGGCCGGCACGCCGGCGCGGCATTGATCGCCCACGGTCATCTGCGGCAGGACGAGCTGTGGCCCGTCCTGCGCGCCCACGCGGAGTGGCTGATCGGCCGCATCGTCGCCATGGCCAAGGGCGCCGCGAGCCTGGAACCGCAAGTCCCGGCGCGCCTGCAGGCCGAGCCGGCGGTGTTCGGCGGCGCGACCGGCGCGGAAGTCCTGGTGGAAATCGTCCGGCGCTGCGTCACGCCCAAGGACGCGCTGGCGCGCCTCGGCGGCGGTCGCGCGCGCCTCGGCGCGGGCCTGGCGCCAGCGCTGCTCACCGAGTGCGCGCTGTCCGATCCGGAGATCGCCGTCGTCAACCGCGCTCCAGGCGCCACGCTCGACGAGGCGCTCGAGAACGCGCCCTCGCCCGACTTCGCCACGGTGCTGTATGCCCTCGCCGAGCTCGGCATCCTCGAAGCGCTCGCTCCGAGCGGCGACGACCGCGACCACGACGGACAACGCCCTCCCATCGATCGCCTGGACGAGCAGGCGTTGCGCGCGCGCATCATCGCGCGCGCCGCGCTCGTGGAAGAGGGCGACTACTTCGCCATCCTCGGCGTCTCGCGACGGGCGACGAGCTACGACATCAAGCGCGCGTTCCTGGAGCTCCGGCGCGAGTTCGAGCCGAACCGCATCCTGACGCCGGGCACCGCCGATCTGCGCGATCAAGTGGACGCGATCCGCGAGGTGATCGACGAGGCGTACGACATCCTTCGCGACCAGCTGCGCCGCGATCGCTACCGCCGCGCCCTCGAAGCGCCGCCCCACTGACCGGTTCTCGCGGCGGATCCGCGCGCCGCTGGCCAGCTGATTCGCCAGAGGTGAGTGAGTGTAGGCCCAAGCCGGGTTCGTCACGACGTCACGCGGGTAGTCGAAGGTAGGTGCGCCGGCCGACATGATGTCCGTCACGACAGCGCACAATCGACGCCGCGAGAAGTCCGCGCCGAGCCGACAGTCCTCGGGTTGTGGTATTTTCTCTCATGAGTGGATGCGTCCGGATGCATCCCGGCTTGGCGGAGTAAAGCGTGTCCCGATCCTTGTGCCGTACCGTGACCTGGGCTGTCTTCGCGGCAGCTGTTCTCGCTGCACCCCTCGCGCGTGCGCAGGATGGCGGCCTCGACGCCGGACTCGACGGCGCCGCACCGGCGCCGGGCACCGTCGTCGCGGTCTACTGCAGCGACCCGGACCTCGAGTGCACGATCGCGCCGCTCGAATACGACAAGACGATCCAGCTGCCCATCGCCTTCGACTGGGACACCGGCTGGATCCCCAACGGCAGCGACCTCCAGGTGCGCTTCTACGTGAAGGTGCCGGCGGAGACCACCGTCAAGCTGAACGGCTTCTTCGAGACCGACTGGCCCGACGCCATGACGCTTTCGGCGCCACCGGGTCGCAGCGCGTACCTCGGCTTCGACTACGGGCTGGAGGTCGGCGCCCAGGCACGCATCGACACCAGCATCCTGGGCATCCCCATCAAGTGGACGGGCGACATCCCGTACGTGCCGAAGGTGGACTTCCACATGAAAGGCGCGACGCTGTTCGACCCATGGGCGTTCGCGCCCAACAGCGCCAGCGCCAGCGCGTTCACCCCCAAGGTGAAGCTGTTCGACGTGAACCTGATCGGGCTCAGCGGCATCCCGAGCCAGCTCAGCAGCGGCGGCGTCTCGCTCAACGTGGAGGGCGAGCTCAAGGCCACGTACACCACCGATCGCATCATGATCGACCCGGCCGGGGCGAACGAGACGCCGATCACGTCCGAAGGCGGCTCGGCGCTGCGGGCCTTCGCCGGCGGCGCGTACGTGGAGTACGACGTGTGGCCGGAAGGCACCGTCCACTACGACGGCGCGCTGCACCTGATCCCGTCGTTCTACATCGAGGCGCTCGGGCAGCGGCTGGAGATCCCGATTACGGATTTCCCGATCACGATCCCGATCGGCGACCAGGCGTTCGTCTTCGACCCGGTGCGCGTGCACGTGCCCCTGCCGGACATCCCGCCGCTCGCCGACGACATCCTCGATTTCGGCGCGGTCGTGGTGGGAGACGGCAAGAAGCGCACGCTCTCCCTCGACGACATCGGGGAAGCCACGGCCCGCGCTACCGGCTTCGTCGACTCGCAGCTCGCGAGCACGTTCAAGCTGCTCTCGCCGACCGTCCAGATCGATCCCGGCGGGACCGAGAACCTTCGACGTCCGCTTCACGCCGCAGAAGACCGGACTGTTCACGACCAAGCTCACGCTCGTCACCAACGACCCGGACAACCGCTTCATCAACGTCACGCTGCGCGGCACCGGCGTCGATCAAGCGCCGCCCGACTACCCGGTGGACGACGCCGGCGTGCCGATCACCGAGGCGGGCGTCGACGACGACGGCGGGCTCGGCGCGACGTCGATCGATCCGTCGGGCTGCGGCTGCCGCACGCCGGCGCACGGGTCTGCGCCACTCGGGGGGTCGGTTCTCGCATTTGCCGGCGTCGCGCTGCTCGCGGCGCGCCGGCGCCGCGGCGACAAACGCCGCACGGCCTGACACGGCCAGGAGGAGTCCTTGAATATGACCCATGAGCTTTCGCGCCGATCCCCGCGTACCGCCCTGTCCTTGATGTGTGCCGCGGGCGCGTTCCTCGCCGCGGCCAGCGCCTTCGCCCAGGACGGCGGCACGCCGGACGGCGGCGCCGCGAGCGGGCCGTGCGATCCGACGACGTACCTGTGCTCGAGCGCGATGATCAAGCAGAAGAGCGAGTCGAACACGCGCCTGCCGATCGGCATCGACACGGGCTGGGTTCCGAAATGCAGCCCGACCACCTCGAACGGTCACTGCAGCGGCGAGAAGGTGCAGATCGACGCGCAGATCGCCCTGGACCCGGTGGGGGAAAACCCGATCTGGGTCGTGGACATGCCCAAGGGCTCCGCGATCAGCGTCAGCTGGCCGGACACGAGCGCGTTCGTGGTCCAGCTCGAGAAGGACGCGCAGCAGGACGGCACGTTCCGCCTCACCCACACGCTCACGCCCGACTTCGGTCTGTACCTGGACGCCGGCTCGATCTTCACCGGCGAGATCCACATCGACGCGAACCAGCTGATCAACCTGCTGCCCGGCGCGCAGTTCAACTACACGGCGCTCGGCAGCGGCAAGTTCAACCCCTGGGGCTTCGACGGCTGCACGGTCAACGTGAAGGGCACGGATCTGGCGAACTCCGAGCTGTTCGCCGTCACCTTCGATCAGCTCGGACAGCTGGTCGGCAGCGGCGGCTTCAACGGCGTCGTCACGGGCAGCTTCAGCTTCGACGCCACGACGGACATCGACTTCACCTACCAGACGACCCAGGTGAAGGTGATCGGCGGCACCGGCTCGATCACCCAGCAGGACGGCACCACCCAGTTCCCGATGCAGGACCAGGATTACCTGGAGTTCACCGAGCAGACGTCGGGCGAGATCGGCTACACCGGCACGCTCGATCTAAAGCCGGCGATCAACATCACCAGCATCGCCGGCTTCAGCATCAGCTTGAGCTTCCCGATCAACGTCGGGCTCTCGATCCCGGTGCAGGGTGCGGCGATCCCGGTGACGTTCCCCACGGAGCTCGTGCACCTGCCGTTGCCCAACGTGTTCGTGCCGTCGAGCTTCGTCGACTTCGGCCAGGTCGACACCGGCAACAAGGCGGACAAGACCGTCACCATCGACAACACCGGTGAGCTCAGCGCCCTGCTCGCGTTCTCCAGCAGCGATCCGCAGTTCTCGCCCAGCTCCGCCTCGACGCAGATGAACCCGGGCGACAGCTACGACCTGGGCATCCGCTTCAAGCCGACCAAGAGCGGCAAGCAGCAGGCGACCATCACCGTCACCAGCAACGACCCGGACTCGCCGGTGCAGACCTTCGACGTGTACGGCTACGGCGTGGGCCAGGACCTGCCCGGCGCCGGCGGCGCGGGCGGTCAAGGCGGCTCGGGCGGCAGCGCGGGCGCCGGCACGGGCGGCGCCACGAACGGCGCGGACTCGACCACCGCGAGCGGCTGCGGCTGCCGCACCGCGGGCGACAGCGGCAGCTCGCACTCCGCGCTGGCCCTGCTCGCCCTCGGCGCCGTGGCGCTGATCCGGCGTCGCCGCTCCTGAGTGGGCTCGCGCGCTGGCGCAAGCGCGCGGATGTGCGCCGGCTCGAGCGCTCGCGCTTCGCTGGCGCAAGCGCGGTTCCGCGCCGGACCGACATCCCCCTTCCCTGTTTCCCTGCGCTGGCTGGACCACCGGCTGGAGCTGCCGGTCCGGCGCGGAATCCCGCGGCGCGCGAGGCGGGACGGCGGCTCACGACGATCCAGATGGAAACGCCAGCGCGCGTGGCGCGATCTGGTTCGACCAGTTCGCGCGGGCGGGTCGCGCCCTACCGCTTCGCGTCTTCGGCGCTAGGATAAGTCTTCGATCCTTGTTTCCGCGATCTTTCCCCCTCCGCATCGAGCCGTCACCTGGCCCGGATACAAGCGCGCATAGCGGTTGGTCCTGGTCCATGCTCCTGATGCACTCCCAAGCGTGCTCCTCGCACCCGACCCCGCGAGGCAGCGGCGTGGGCAGGACCGACCGCGTGTTCCGCTCCGGGCTGGTCCCGGGGAAAGGAGACGCGTCGTGAGGATCGCGGTAATTTCGGACCTGCATCTGGGCTCCGGGGGCGTGACCGACTCGTTCGGCCACGACGACACGGAGTTCGTGCGCTTTCTCGAGTTCCTCGAGAAGAATTTCGAGCGCGTCGTGCTGCTCGGCGACATCTGGGAGACGCTCACCGGGCTCTTGCCCGGTCGGCCCGGCGAAGCGCTGCTGGCGGCGCACGCCACCCACCCGGAGATCGCGCGGCGCTTCGAGCGACCGCAGTACACCTACGTCCACGGCAACCACGACATCGTCTCCGGCCTGCTGGGCGTGCCGGAAGAGATCACGCTGGAGGCCGACGGGACGCGCGTCGTGTTCACCCACGGCCATCACCACGACATCATCGTGAGGCGCGCGCGCTGGCTGAGCGAGCTCGGCGTGTGGGTCGGGGCGTGGGTCCGACGCGTCGGGATGAGCCCGCTGTATCGCATGCTACAGCACATCGACCACCTCCGTGGCGGCGTCGCTCTGAACGCGAGCGAGTGCACGTTCCAGCGCTGGGCCGTCGGCGTCGCCAAGCTGCGCAGCGCCGACGTCGTCGTCACAGGCCACACGCACGTCGCCGCGCGCGCCGAGCACGGCAGTCGCCTGTTCTTGAACAGCGGCTCGTGCAGCGAGGGGAAGTTCAGCTTCCTCGGGCTCGACACGCGCCGCGGCGAGTTCAGCGTGAACCACGGCTGGTAGGCCGTTCAGTAGATTCCGCCGCAAGACGCCGCTGGCGAGGCTGCTGGCAACGCACATGCCATCCCTGGCGTGGCACATCGCTACACCGATCGTGCACCAGACCGCGAGCGGGGACGGCAACGGCTGGCACACGGCGTGCTCGTCGTGCTCACACAGCGGGCGCTTCAGACACCAGGCCGATGTTCGAACAAACGTAGCCGTCGAGCGATCACACCGCACCGGTGCGCCGCGTGGCGCCGCCCGTCGACGTGCGCGATCACGATCGGATCAGTGTGCGCGACGGCGCGGCGTTATGAAGAAGTGATCACGCTGGACCACGCGGAACTCGCGTCGGTTTCCGACGGGGGTGTCGGAACATGACGTGGCTCGTCCAACAACGAGGGTGCTAGTCTGAATGGATGCCGTTGAGAGCAAACATCTTGCTCCTGGGCGAGAGCTCGCGAATCGCGCCACTCGTCAGCGCGTTGGAGGAGCACAACCACACCATCAGGATCGCGACGACCTTCAGCGCAGCGACGTCGGAGATCAATCGCGAATGTCCGGATCTGATGCTCGCCGCCGAGTCGGACGTCGACCCGTGCACGGCGTGCGCGCGAGCGGCGGACCTGGATCCGCGATTACCGGTCGTGGTCGTCGGCGACGATCCACGGTTGTCGTTCGCGATCGCGGCGATCCGCGCTCGCGCCGCGGACTTCGTCACAAGCAGCGCGCCGGCCACGACGATCATCGAAGTGGTTCATCGCGCACTCGAGAAGCGCACGCTCGAACGCATGCTCCGCAATCTGCGCGAGTCCCCGCGCGCCGAGCCGCGACCTTTCGACGAGCTGATCGGCAATTGCGCGGCTATGCAGCGCATCCGCGCCCGGCTGGAGCGGATCCAGTACTCGGATGTGACCGTGCTCCTGACCGGCGAGAGCGGCACGGGAAAGGAAGTGGCGGCCGCGGCGCTCCACCAACACAGCAGCCGCAGCGGCGGCCCGTTCGTGGCCGTCAGCTGCGCGGCGATCCCCGATCGCCTCGCCGACGGAGAGCTGTTCGGGTACAAACGTGGCGCATTCACCGACGCGAGCTCGGCTCGCCGGGGCCTGCTCGTAGAGTCGTCTGGCGGAACCCTCTTCCTCGACGAGATCACCAGCGCCAGCCCAGAGCTTCAATCCAAGCTCCTGCGGGCGCTGCAGCAGCGCGCGGTGCGCCCACTCGGGACCGCACAAGAGGTTCCGTTCGACTCGCGCATTGTCGCCGCGGGAAGCGCCGAACCGCGCGAGGAGGTCAAGGCCGGACGCTTCCGTGAAGACTTGTTCTACCGACTCAACGTGCTGTCGATAAGGCTTCCGCCGCTGCGCGAGCGCGGCCTGGACGTGCTCCTGCTGGCGCAGCACTTCCTCACGCGGGAGGCCGCCAAGACGCAGAAGAAGGTGCGGGGCTTCACCCCCGCCGCGGCACGCGCACTGCTCCGTCACGAGTGGCCTGGAAACGTGCGCGAGCTCGCGAACGCGATCCGTCAAGGCGTAGTGCTCGCTCGCTACGACCACCTCACCGGCGCGGATCTGGCGGACCTGGAAGCGCCGCCGCTGTCGGCGCGCGGTGCCGACAACATCCAGGCCCCAGACCTCGAAACGCTCGACGCGCGAGAGACACAGCACATCTTGTCCGTGCTGCGTGCCGTCGACGGCAACAAGGCCCGGGCAGCCCAGCTGCTGGGCATCGATCGCACGACGCTCTATCGCCGCCTACGGCGAGAGGCGACCGCCGCGGAGGCGCCGCACGGCTGACGGGATCAACGGGCCGGCGCGTCGATGCCGAGACGACGGAGCTTGCGATACAGCGTCGTGCGGTCGATCCCGAGCTGGCGCGCCGCAGCTGCCTTGTTGCCGCTGACGGCATCGAGCACGAGCGCAATGTGCTGGCGCTCCAGCTCGGCCAAGGTCGAGCTCTGCGGCGAGGCTCCGGTGGCTGAGCGCGTGCGTACTTGCGTGGGAAGCTCTTCGAGCCCGATCCAGGGGTCGTCCGCGACAGCCACGCAGGCTTGCACGCAGTTCTCGAGCTCTCGCACGTTGCCCGGCCACGAGTAACCCAGGAGCCTTTGCCTGGCCTCGGGAGTGAACTCCACCGCATCGCCCTCGGCGTAGCGCCGCAGGAAGCGCTCGGCGAGCAGAACGACGTCGTCCCCGCGGTCGCGGAGCGGGGGTAGGTGCACATGGAACGCGTTGAGGCGGAACAACAGGTCCGCGCGGAATTGGCCCTCGGAGACGGCCTGCTCCAGATCTCGATTCGTCGCTGCCACGACGCGCGAATCGAACGGGACTTCGTGGCTGCCGCCGACGCTGCGAGCCGCGCGGACCTCGAGCGCTCGGAGCAGCTTCGGCTGAAGCTCGAGCGGCATCGCGCCGATCTCGTCCAGGAAGATCGTCCCACCGCTCGCCTTCACGAACAGACCTTCCTCGCGCGACACGGCGCCGGTGTATGCGCCGCGTTCGTGACCAAACAGCTCGCTCTCGAGCAGCGCGGCAGGCATCGCGGGACAACTCGCAGCGATGAACGGGCCGTCGCGTCGCGCGCTACGCGCGTGCAGCGCGCGCGCGACCAGCTCCTTGCCCGTTCCGCTCTCGCCGGTGATCAGCACCGTGCCGTCGGTCGCCGCGAGGTTCAGGATGCGCTTGACGGTCGCCGCCATCGCGGGGCTGTCGCCCGTGAGCTCCGGAATCCGCTCCGCGCCGTCGTTCGTCGACGGCAAGCGCGAGATCATCGCGCTCGGGCGGCGCGAATCGAGGACCCGCTCGAGACACGTGGTGAGCTCGAGGACGCCGAACGGCTTGACGACGAAATCCGCCGCGCCGGCGCGGAGCGCCGCAACCGCAAGGTCGACCTGGTCGAACGCCGTCATGACTACGACCGGGATGTCCGGTCGGTCCCCGGTGACGCGCTCGCAAAGCTCGATGCCGTTCATGCCCGGCATCCGGATGTCCGTAAGCACCAGGTCGAAGTCCGCATCCGCGAGCGCCTGCAGCGCCTCGGCGCCGGAAGGCGCGACGCAGCAACCGAAGCCCGAGGTGTGCAGCGCCGTGTCGATTAGCTTGCGCAAATCGGCATCGTCTTCGACAACTAGAACATCCGCCACTGGATCGAACGATGAAACCAATTGATTCCGGTTGCAAGAGCTGTCGTCTCGCGTGTGGCGTCGTGCAACACCGCGGCGTGGCGCCGCGCCCGACGTCGCCGCAACGCCACGTCGGGGCGACTGCGCAAACCGCTCGGCAACGCGCATTGGGCGGCGATGCACGTCACGCCATCGACGTTGGCACGCGGCGTGCTCGGGAACGTATTTCCGGCGTGACTGGAGCTTGCTGCACGCCTCCGAAGAAGGACGTGGCGATGACCGAGAAGGAAGTCAACATCCTGGCAGTAGACGACGACGCACGGAACCTCCGCGCGCTCGACGCGCTGCTTGTCGGCGTCGACGCGACGTTGTTTACCGCGGAGTCGGGCAAGCAGGCCGTTCACCACGCAGAGGAGCGGGAGTTCGCGCTGATTCTCATGGACGTCCAGATGCCAGGCATGGACGGCGTCGAGACCGCGGGCATGATCCGCGGGCGAGGGCGATCGCGCGACGCACCCATCATCTTCTTGACCGCGTACGATCGCGCCCAGGAGCAAGTGCTCCGGGGCTACGCGATCGGCGCCGTCGATTTCCTGTTCAAGCCGATCGTGCCGGAGATCTTGAAGTCCAAGGTCGCGGTGTTCATCGATCTCTACAAGAAGTCGCTCGCGATCGAACACCAGCAGGCCGCGCTGCGCGAAGCAGAGCGTCGCGAGCTCGAGCGAGATGTCGCCGACGAGCGCGCGCGCTGGGCGGAACTGCGCCTGCGCGAAGAGCTGGAGAACGAACGCCGGATCTTTGCCGAACGCGAGCGGCAGGTCGTCACCCTGCGAAGCATTGGCGACGCGGCGCTCGCGACCAATCCCGAAGGTCACGTCACGCTGCTCAACACGAGCGCGGAGTTGCTCACCGGCTGGAGCGAGAACGAAGCGTTGGGCATGCCGGCGGATGACGTCGTGCGACTTCTCGACGCCACCTCGCGACGACCGCGGAGCCTCGCTACCGTCTCGCGCAGCCGCGAGGAGGTGGCGCCGCTCTCCGATTCGATTCTGGTCCGACGCGACGGTACCGAGCGGCTGGTCACCGAGAATGCCGCCCCGGTGCGGTACCGGAACGGCGAGCACCTCGGCACCGTAGTGGTGCTCCGCGACGTCACGCTGCAGCGTCGCATGGAGCACGACCTGCAGAACGCCCAGCGCATGGAGACGGTCGGGCTGCTGGCGGGAGGGATCGCGCACGATTTCAACAACACGCTCGCCATGATCATGGCGAGCAGCACGCTCGCGCGCGTGGGCCTTGCCGCAGGATCGCAGGCGGAGCGCTTGCTCGGGGAGATCGAAGAGGCCTGTGACCGGGCAACCTCGCTGACACGTCAGCTGCTCACTTTCGCTCGCGGCGGCGCGCCCGTGCGCGAACGCTGCGCGGTCGAGCGTCTGGTTCGCGATTCGGTGGGGTTTAGCCTGCGCGGCTCGGCGACGGAATGCGCCTACGACATCCAGAAGTGGACTGTGGGCGGCCGACGCGGACCCGGGACAGGTCAGCCAACTCCTCGGCAATCTCGTGCTGAACGCCCGCGACGCGATGAACGACGCGGGGTCGCTGCTCGTCCGGGCGCAGAACTACCGAGTCGACGCCGAGCAATCCGGGCCGTTGGCAGCGGGGCGCTACGTCGAGGTGGCGGTCAGCGACACCGGCAGCGGGATTCCGGAGGAGTTGTTGGATCGCGTGTTCGACCCGTACTTCACGACCAAGCAAGACGGCACCGGGCTGGGGCTCTCCAGCGCCTATTCCATCGCGCGCCGGCACGGCGGCCTGCTCCGCGCCGAGTCCCGGGCCGGCGGCGGAGCGACGTTTCTCGTCTACTTGCCCGCATCGGACGACGAGGACGGCTCGGCGCACGAGCCCACGCCAGAGTCTCGCCCGAACCCCGGCGAGGCGCGCGTGCTGCTGATGGATGACGAGAAGTCGCTGCGGACGATCGTCGCCGAGTGCCTCGTGGAAATGGGCCATCGCGTCTCGCTCAGTTCCGACGGTCGCGACGCCGTCGAATTGTATCGCGACGCCATGGAGAGCGGAGACGCCTTCGATCTGGTGATTCTCGACCTCACCGTGCGGGGCGGAGTCGGCGGCGTGGCGGCGCTGGAGCGCCTGAAGGCACTGGACCCGCACGTGCGCGCCGTGGCGTCGAGCGGGTACGCCGATGATCCGGTGATGGCCAACTACCGGGAGCACGGGTTCATCGCCGTTCTCCCCAAGCCGTTCCGCTTCGCAGCGCTCGCGCGCGCGGTCCGTCAAGCGTTGTCGACAACCGACGCCGGGCAATCCGGGACTCATGCGCTGCTCGGCGTGCGCGAAAGCAGCCAAGGTTGAGCGCCATGCAACCGAAGACGGCCACAATCGACGATCAAGCGCTGCTCGGCGTGCTCTCCGCCGTGGCCGCCGGAGATTTTTCGGTGCGCTTCCGCTCGAAGGGCGGGAACGTCGAGCGCAACATCGCGAACAAGCTAAACCGGATCATCGAGCTGAACCAGTCGACGGCGCAGGCGTTCGGGAAGCTCAGCGTAGACGTCGGAAAGGAGGGCCGAACCGATCGCCGGTGCAAGCTGGACGACGCTGGCGGGTCCTGGGCGGAGACGGCCGCCGCCGTAAACTCGTTGATCGACGATCTCGTGCAGCCCACGGCCGAGGTCGCTCGCGTTATCGGCGCTGTCGCTCAGGGCGACCTGTCGCAGACGATGGCGCTCGACATCGACGGGCGGCCGCTGCGTGGCGAGTTCCGGCGAACGGCGCGCCTCGTCAACAGCATGGTCAAGCAGCTGGGCTCGTTGCCTCCGAGGTGACGCGCGTCGCGCGCGAGGTCGGCACCGAGGGCAAGCTCGGCGGGCAAGCGCGCGTCCGGGGGCTTCACGGTACCTGGCGCGATCTCACCGACAACGTGAACCTGATGGCGTCCAACCTGACGGCCCAGGTCCGCAATATCACCGAGGTCACGAAGGCCGTTGCCAAGGGTGACTTGACGAAGCAAATCACCGTCGACGTCAAGGGCGAGATCCTCGAGCTCAAGAACACCATCAACACCATGGTCGACCAGCTCGGGTCGTTCGCCTCCGAGGTGACCCGCGTCGCCCGCGAGGTCGGCACCGAAGGCAAGCTCGGCGGACAGGCGCACGTGCGCGGCGTGGCAGGCACGTGGAAGGATCTCACCGACAACGTCAACCTGATGGCCTCGAACTTGACGGCCCAGGTCCGCAACATCGCCGACGTCACCACGGCCGTCGCCAGCGGCAACCTATCGAAGAAGATCACGGTCGACGTCCGCGGCGAGATCCTCGAGCTCAAGAACACCATCAACACCATGGTCGACCAGCTCGGGTCGTTCGCCTCCGAGGTGACCCGCGTCGCCCGCGAGGTCGGCACGGAGGGCAACCTGGGCGGGCAGGCCCAGGTCAAGGGCGTCGCTGGCACATGGAAGGGCTTGACCGACAACGTCAATCTCATGGCGTCGAATCTCACGGCGCAGGTCCGCAACATCGCCGAAGTCACCACGGCCGTCGCCAACGGCGATCTGTCGAAGAAGATCACGGTGGACGTCCGCGGCGAGATCCTCGAGCTCAAGAACACCATCAACACCATGGTCGATCAGCTCGGGTCGTTCGCCTCCGAGGTGACCCGCGTCGCTCGCGAGGTCGGCACCGAAGGCAAGCTTGGCGGTCAGGCCCAGGTCAAGGGCGTGTCCGGCACCTGGAAGGACCTGACGGACAAGGTCAATTTGATGGCGTCGAACCTGACCGGACAGGTGCGCAACATCGCCGACGTCACCACCGCCGTCGCACGCGGCGACTTGTCCAAGAAGATCACCGTCGATGTCCGGGGCGAGATTCTGGAGCTGAAGGACACCATCAACACCATGGTCGACCAGCTTCGCTCTTTCGCATCCGAGGTGACGCGCGTCGCCCGCGAGGTCGGCACGGAAGGAAAGCTCGGCGGTCAAGCCGACGTGAAGGGCGTAGCCGGCACGTGGATGGACCTCACCGTCAGCGTCAACTCGATGGCCTCCGGTCTGACGGCGCAGGTGCGCGACATCGCCACCGTGACCACCGCGGTCGCGCGCGGCGACCTCTCCAAGAAGATCACCGTCGACGTGCGCGGCGAAATCCTCGAGCTCAAGAACACCATCAACACCATGGTCGACCAACTCGGGTCGTTCGCTTCCGAGGTGACGCGCGTCGCCCGCGAGGTCGGCACCGAAGGCAAGCTCGGTGGACAGGCCGCAGGTCAAGGGCGTCGCCGGCACATGGAAGGATCTTACCGACAACGTGAACCTGATGGGCTCCAACCTGACGAGTCAGGTCCGCAACATCGCGGAGGTCACGACCGCCGTCGCCAACGGCGACCTGTCGAAGAAGATCGCCGTGGACGTGCGGGGCGAGATGCTCGCGCTCAAGAACACCATCAACACCATGGTCGACCAACTCGGCTCGTTCGCTTCCGAGGTGACGCGCGTCGCTCGCGAGGTCGGCACCGAAGGCAAGCTCGGCGGACAAGCCGACGTCCGGGGCGTCGCCGGGACATGGAAGGACCTGACGGACAACGTGAACCTGATGGCGTCCAACCTCACCGCGCAGGTCCGGAACGTCGCCGAGGTGACGACCGCGGTCGCGCGCGGCGACTTGTCGAAGAAGATCACAGTCGACGTCCGCGGCGAAATCCTCGAGCTGAAGGACACCATCAACACGATGGTGGATCAGCTTCGTTCCTTCGCCTCCGAAGTGACGCGCGTGGCGCGCGACGTGGGCACAGAGGGCAAGCTCGGCGGGCAGGCGAACGTCACGGGCGTCGCCGGAACGTGGAAGGACCTGACGGACAACGTCAACTCGATGGCGTCCAACCTCACGGCCCAGGTCCGCAACATCGCGACCGTCGTCACCGCGGTCGCCGCCGGCGATCTCAAGCAGAAGCTCGCGCTCAAGGCCAAAGGTGAGATGGCGGCGCTGGCCGACACCATCAACGGAATGATCGACACCCTGGCGATCTTCGCGGATCAGGTGACCACGGTCGCGCGCGAGGTGGGCATCGAGGGCAAGCTCGGCGGGCAGGCCAAGGTGCCCGGTGCCGCCGGCACGTGGCGCGACCTTACGGACAACGTCAACCAGCTCGCCGCGAATCTGACCACCCAGGTGCGCGCGATCGCCGAGGTCGCGACGGCCGTCACGAAGGGCGACCTCACGCGTTCGATCGCCGTCGAAGCGCAGGGCGAGGTCGCAGCCCTCAAGGACAACATCAACCAGATGATCCTCAACTTGCGGGAAACCACGCGCATCAACACCGATCAAGACTGGCTCAAGACGAACCTCGCGAAGTTTACGCGCATGCTCCAGGGGCAACGCTCACTCGAGACCGTCTGCAAGCTGATCCTGAGCGAGCTTGCGCCGCTCGTGAACGCGCAGCACGGAGCGTTCTACACGGTGGAGAGCGGCGACACCGAGAGCGACGCGGACGAGACGACACTGAAGTTGCTGAGCAGCTACGCATACAGATCACGGAAGAGCCTCTCGAACCGCTTCAGGCTTGGCGAAAGCCTGGTCGGACAATGCGGCCTCGAACGGCAGCGCATCCTGGTCACGAACGTGCCGGACAACTACATCAAGATCAGCTCCGGCCTGGGCGAGGCCAAGCCGTCGAACATCGTTGTCTTGCCGGTGCTCTTCGAGGGCGCGGTGAAGGCCGTGTTGGAGCTGGCGTCCTTCTACGAGTTCAGCGCAATCAGTCTCGCGTTCATGGACCAGTTGACCGAGAGCATCGGCATCGTCCTCAACACGATCGAAGCCGGGATGCGTACGGAGGAACTGCTCAAGCAGTCCCAGTCGCTCGCCGAGGAGCTTCGCAGCCAGCAACTGGAGCTCACCGAGACGAACCAGCGTCTGGAGCTCCAGGCGCGCTCGCTCCAGGCGTCGGAGGAGCGTCTCAAGATGCAGCAGGAGCAGCTGCAGAAGACCAACGAGGAGCTCGAGCAGCGGTCGCGGCTGCTGGAGGTACAAAACCGCGAGGTCGAGCGCAAGAATCGCGAGATCCATCAGGCGAAGTTCGCGCTCGAGGAGCGCGCGCAGCAGCTGGCACTGTCCTCGCGCTACAAGTCCGAGTTCCTCGCGAACATGTCGCACGAGCTACGCTCGCCCTTGAACAGCCTGCTGATCCTTTCGAAGCTACTGGCGCAGAACCCCAACGGCAATCTGACGTCCAAGCAGGTGGAATTCGCGGAGACGATCTACGACGCGGGCTCCGATCTGCTCAGCCTGATCAACGACATCCTCGACTTGTCCAGGATCGAGTCGGGCAAGATGGTGCTCGACCTCGACGAGCTGATCCTCGCGAACACCTGCGACTACGTGGAACGTACCTTCCGCCAAGTCGCGGTCGACCGCGGGCTCGAATTCGAGCTGGTCATCGATCCCGACGTGCCGCGCACGGTCTACACGGACTCGCGCAGGCTGCAACAAGTGCTCGAGAACCTGCTCGCGAACGCCTTCAAATTCACCGAACACGGCAGTGTGACGCTGAAGATCGGCCGTGCGTTGACGGGGTGGCGCAAGACGAACCAGTCGCTCACCGGAGCCGATTGCGTCGTCGCGTTCTCCGTGCGCGACTCGGGTATCGGCATACCGCGCGACAAGCTGCAGATCATCTTCGAGGCGTTTCATCAGGCGGACGGAACGACAAGCCGGAAGTACGGCGGAACGGGGCTCGGGCTTTCCATCAGTCGCGAGCTGGCGATGCTGCTCGGCGGTGAACTTACTGTGGAGAGCACGCCTGGCGAGGGCAGCACGTTCACGTTCTTCCTCCCGCGAACGCCCGTGCCGGTCGCCCCCGCGTCGCAGCCCGGCTCACGCGCGTCACGGGCGACCCTGCCTCGGGCGACGGCGTGCCGCGGCTGGAGCCCGCGTTGCCACGGGTCGTAGGTGTTCCCGACGACAGGAACGACCTGGCACAGGCGGACCGGGTGTGGCTCGTCATCGAAAGCGATTTTTCCCTCGCCGAGCAAATGCGCGAGCACGCGCGCGCTGCCGGCTTCAAAGTCGTGATCGGAGCGAAGGGCGACGACGCGCTGGTGCTGGCCCACGAGTTTACGCCCGACGCGGTATCGCTCGGGCGTGAACCGACGGGCGTCCAGGGTCTGGTTGTCCTCGATCGACTCAAGCGCGATCCGCGCACCCGTCACATCCCGGTGTTCGTCGCGGTAGATACCGAAGACCAGCGGCGCACAGCGCTCCTGCTCGGCGCCGCCGGCGACTTCAGTGCGAGCGCGACCTCGGCATCGTTTGATGCGGTGACGGCGCGCGTCTCCTGGTTCGTGGATCGCGCCACGCGCAACCTGCTGGTCATCGAGGACGACGAGGCCCAGCGCAAGGCGATTCGTGCGCTGATCGGCAACGGCGACGTGCAAACCACGTCGGCGGGCACGGGGGAACAGGCGCTCGATGCGCTGAAGGCGCAGCACTTCGACTGCATCGTGCTCGACCTCGGCTTGCCGGACATCGCCGGCATCGAGCTTATCGGACGCATTCGCGCTTGTGTCGACTACGAGCCGCCGATCATCGTCTACACCGGCAAGGAATTGAGCCACGTCGATCGCGTCGCGCTCTCGAACCTCACGGACGCGATCTTGATCAAGAACGTGACCTCCCCGGAGGAGCTCTTCGACCTCACGGCGCTATTTCTCCACCGCGACAGCGCGCGCCTTCCCGAAGCGAAGCAGCGACTGATTGCCCGGTCGGACAAGCGCGACACCTTGCTTGACGGGCGGAAGGTACTGATAGTGGACGACGATATGCGTAACGTCTTCGCGCTGACCGGCGCACTCGAGCGCCACGGGCTCGGCGTGCTGTTCGCCGAGAACGGCCGGAAGGGGATCGAGTTGCTCGAGGGCAAGCCCGACGTGGACATCATCCTGATGGACGTGATGATGCCGGAGATGGATGGCTACGAGACCTGCCGGGCGATCAGGGCGATGCCGCGCTTCGACGGGATTCCCATTGTGGCGCTCACCGCGAAGGCCATGACCGGCGATCGCGAGAAGTGTATCGCCGCGGGCGCGGACGGCTATGTGACCAAGCCCGTGGACACCGACTACCTGATCTCGCTGCTCCGCGTGATGCTGTGCGCGGCGAGGAGGCGCTCCGACGCCGCCGACGCGGTCGCGTGACGCCTACTCCGCGGCGGGCGCTTCCGCGTCGTCGAGCACGTCGATGACGAGCTCGCTGCCTTCGACGGTGAGCAACGCCACCGAGCCGGGACGCAGCTCGCCGCGCAGGATCTTCTCGGCGAGCGGCGCCTCGACCAGGCGCGCGATGGTGCGCTTCATCGGGCGCGCGCCGAGCGCGGGATCGAAGCCGCCGGCCTCCAGCAACAGCTCGATGGCGTCCTCGCCCGCATCGAGGCGAACGCCGCGCTGCGTCGCGAGTGCCCGGCCCACGCCCGCGAGCAGGCGGCGCGCGATCTCGCGCACCTCGCTCTGACCCAGCGGCGCGAACGCCAGCACCTCGTCGATGCGGTTGTACAGCTCCGGCGGCAGCGCGGCGCGGGCCGCGCCGACGACGCGGCTCTCGAGCGCCGCGTGGTCGGCCTCGCCGCTGTTGCCAAAGCCGACGCGGCGGCGCGGCGCGCTCCCCGTCTCCTCGGCGCCGATGTTCGACGTGAGCAGGATCACGGTGTTGGTGAAGTCGACGGTGCGGCCGCGGCCGTCGGTGAGCCGCCCCTCGTCGAACACGCCCAGGAACGTGACCAGCACCTCCGGGTGCGCCTTCTCAATCTCGTCGAGCAGGATCACCTGGTACGGCCGGCGCCGCACGGCCTCGGTGAGCTGACCGCCGGCGTCGTGGCCGATGTAGCCCGGCGGCGATCCGATCAGCCGGGCCACGGCGTGCGCCTCGCTGAACTCGGACAGGTCGAGGCGCGTCATCGCGCTCTCGTTGTGGAACAGCACCTCGGCGATCGCCTTCGCGGTCTCGGTCTTGCCAACGCCCGTCGGGCCGAGCAACAGGAACGTCCCGATCGGCCGGCGCGATCCGAGCCCCGCGGCGTTGCGCCGGAGGATGCGCGCGATGCGCCCGATCTGCTCGCCGTGCCCGACGACGCGCTCGGCCAGGATCTCCTCCAGACGCAGCATGCGGTCACCGTCGGTCTCGAGCAGTCGCTCGATGGGCATGTCGGCCATTTCCGCCACGACCTCGGCCACCGCCTCGGCCGTCACGCTGGGACCGCCGCGACGGCGCGTGCGCGCTCCCGCGAGATCGACGATGCCGATGGCCTTGTCGGGAAGCGCCCTCCCCGGCAGGTAGCGCACGCTCCAGGCCACCGACAGCGCCAGCGCGTCCTCCTCGAAGCTCACGTGGTGGTGCGCGGCCAGTCGCGGCGCGAGCGCCTCGAGCACGAGGAACGCGTCCTCCCGGCTGGGCTCCTCGACCTCGACGACCGTGAAGCGACGCGCGAGCGCGGAGTCGCCATCGATGGTCCGCTTGTACTCTTCGCTGGTAGTCGCGCCGATGCACGGCAGCTCGCCCCGAGCCAACGCGAGCTTCAGCTCGCCCGCGAGCTCCTCCGCCGCGTCGCCGGAGAAGAGCTGGTGGATCTCGTCGAAGAACAGCACCACACGCCCGCCCGCCGACTGCACTTCCTTGCGCAGCCCGACCACGCGCTGCGCCAGCGCGCCGCGCACGCCGGTTCCGGCGATCAGCTCGCTCACCGGGATCTCGATCACGATCCGGTCGTCCAGCGAGGCCACGTCCTTGTCGTCGGCGATCCGCTGCGCGAGCCCACGCACCACGCTGGTCTTGCCGACGCCGCTGGGTCCGACCAGACACGGGCTGTTGCCCTGGCGCTTCGCGAGCACGTCGAGCGCCTGCTCGATCTCCGTCTCGCGGCCCACGGCCGGGTCGAGCTCGCCGCGCGCCGCGGCCAGCGTCAGGTTGTTGCCCAGCGCGCTCAGCGTCGGGAACTTGCGCGCGTCCAGCTCGAAGCGCGCCGCGTTGATCGCCGCCTGCCGCCCGCGCTTCCGCGCCGGACCGACAGCCCCCTTCGGCGTCGGCGCGGGGGCGCAGCTGTTCGCGATCGGCTGCGGGCGCGACGCCGGCGGCGGCGACGACGGACGCTTGAGCGGCTCCGCGGCGCGCAGCTGCGAAGGCTGCGGCGGCGGGAACAGCGGGATCGTCACGCCGGTCGGCTGGCGCCGCGGCGCACCGAGCTCGGCTTTCTGGGGCGGGGCCGCGTTCTCGCGCCGGATCACCCGCCGGCGCCCGACGAGCCCGAGCGCCACGCTCATGGCGGCGGCACGCAGCCGGGCCACGTCGACGCCGCACTGGTCGAGCGCTCGATGCGCCGCGCCGCGGCGTTCGCCCAGCAGCGCGATCAAGAGGTGCAGCGATCCGACCTCGGACGCGGTCATTCGCGACGCGATCTCCCGCGCGCGCTGCTGCGCCTTGCGCAGCGGATCGTCGATGTCGTCGCTCGACGCGCGCGCGGCTCGCAGCAGCGCCTCCTCGCCGAGCTTGCGCTCCGCGAGCAGATCGGCCGCGGCGCCGGGTCTGAGCGCGATCGCGGCCAACAGGTGCGCGCTGGTCACACGCTCGTTGCGACTCTTCGCGAGGTCCTCGGCGGTCCTCCTCAGCACGGCGAGCTCTGGCTCGATTCGCGGTGACGTCATCGGCTTGACAGGACCTCCATCCCAGTCTCGGGAAGATGCGCAGCACAGGGGGAAAGCGGCCAAGTTCCAGGTGGATGGACGCGACGCGCGGGCGCCCCGCCCCGGCCGGGTCCGGTTTCCCGGGATGCCGGTCCGGCGCGGCCGGCGACCCGGACGCCCTCAGCGGCCGACGCCGAACGCGGCCAGGGCGACGCACGCCACCAGCGTCGCGTGCTCCAGCACGCCTGCCGGCACGCGATCGCGCAGCGCCAGGCGCTTGCCCAGGATGTTTCCCACGGGGATCGCCAGGGCGAGCACGAGCGCGCGTCCGAGCGCGGCCTGGTCCAGCAGGCCGACCGCGCCGTAGCCCACGATGCGCCCGAGGTGCATGACCGTCGCCGACGCCGCGATCGTCGCGATGTAGACGTCGCCGACGAGACCGGCGGACAGGAACAGCGGCGCGACGAGCACGCCCGCCCCCCCCGTGGCCGCGGTCAGCGCGCCGATGACGAGCCCGGCCGGCAGCATGGCGCGAGGTCCGACGCGCCAGCGCCAGTGGAACACCGCGCGGGCCACGGCCAACACGCTGGACGCGAGAATCAAGCCGCCGAGCACCGGGCGCGGCACGGCGCCGGCCAACATGCCGCCCAGCGCGGCGCCCGGAAGCGCGCCGGCGCTGAAGGCCACGGCGACGCGGCGATCGATGTGCCGGCGGTAGAGCGTGAAGCGGTGGAGGTTGCCCAGGAGCAGCGCGGGCGCGGTGCACGCGAGGGCGGCCGCAGGACCGATCGAGAGCGACAGCCCGACCAGCAACAGCATCCCGCCGCCCATGCCGGCCGTGGTGGTCAGGAGCCCGGCTCCAGCGCCGAGCAGCAGCAGCATCGCATCCTGCATGCGCTTGATCTGGGGCTGGTCAAACCATCGGTCTAATCAATTGTTTTTGTGGTTATCATCAGCATTGATGATAGATGAGCTCCGCTACCTGATCCTCATCGCCGAGCAGGGCACGTTCACCCGCGCCGCCCGGCACGCGCACCTCTCGCAACCGGCGCTGACCGCGGCCATGCACCGCCTCGAGCAGTCCTTCGGCGTCGCCCTGCTGCACCGCGACCGCCGCGGCGCGACGCTGACCGCGGCCGGCGCGGCGCTGCTCCCGCGGGCGCGCGCCGCCATCGCGGCGTTGGAGGACGGACGTCGCGCCGTGCGCGAGATCGTCGGGCTCGCCGCCGGCGAGGTGCGCATCGGCGCCAGCGCTACGGCCGCCACCTATCTCCTGCCGCCGGAGCTGGCGCAGTTCCGCAAGCGCCACCCCGGCGTGCGCATCGTCCTGCGCGAGCTCGTGCCGACGGTCGTGCAGGACCTGGTCCAGAGCGGGGAGATCGATCTCGGCGTCGTCACCGGTCCAGGCGGCGAGCACTGGCGCAACGACGAGTTCGTGCTTGTCGGCGCGCGCGGCGCGTCGGCGGACGCGCCGTTCGTGACGTTCGGCCCGGGCAGCAGCACGCGCGCGACGTTGGACCGATGGTTTCCCGACGCCAGTATCGTGATGGAGCTCGGCAGCATCGCCGCGGTGAAGGGCCACGTCCGCGAGGGCATCGGCATCGCGCTGATCAGCCGCGCCGCCGTGGCGCGCGACCTCGCGAGCGGCCGCCTGCTCGAGCTGCGCCACCCGCTCGTGCCGATCCCGCGAGAGATCGTGCTCCAGCATCGCGGCGTGGAGCGGTTGCCGCCGGCGGCCGCCGCGCTCCGCGAGCTCTTGCTAGCGACGGCCGATCGCTCCCGGTCCGCGCGGCGACGCGCGCGCTGAGGTCAGGGGCAGATCGGCTGCGCCGGACGCTTCACGACCAGGATCTTCGGCCTGAGCCCGGTCGGCGGATCCCACGGAAGCGTCGAGCCCGGCAGGCGCACGGTGACGTTCGGAGCCGTGGCGGTACCCGTGAGCTCGTACGCGGTGATCTCGGGATTCGCGGCGTCGTCGAACAGCCTGAGCACACTGCGGCTGTACGGCTCGAACACCAGGCCCTGCACCGCCGTGGATGACGACACGGTCTTGTTCGTGCCGCCGCCCGTGGTCGGAATGATGAAGACGGACTGGTCCTTGAGCAGCTCGCCCGTGATCACGACCTGGTTGCACGGATCGTAGGTGGCGTCGCTGATGCGCGGGCCATTGACCGTGAACGGGAACGTCCCGGCGATGTTGTGGTTCGTCGGGTTGATGGTCTTGACGAATCCGGTGGGCTGGGCGGTGTAATCCACGGGCGGCAGCACCACGATGTCCGTGCTCTGACCCGTGGTCGCGTCGCCCGTGACGCCGACGCCGGAGCCCGTTGCCGGGATCTGGCCGACGTCCTTGCCGCCGGCGCCTTCGAAGCTCGGCGTCGTGGAGCCCGCCAGGACGGTCACGGTGATGACGTGGACGTTGCACACGTTCGGGCCGACACCAGCGTCCGGGATGACCAACGGAGCACAGGACGCCGACGGCACGGTCACGAGGGTCGCGTTGCCGCCCGCTCCGGAGGTGTTGGGGCGCGCAATCAGCGCCTTCGAACCGTCGGGCAGGGCGCTCTGCGGCGGATTGCTGGTCAGGACGATGTTCGCCAGGTTGCTCGTGTCGATGATCGAGAGCCCCTGCGTCGGCGCGCCGCTCGTCGGCTTCACCGTGGACTGGTACAGGATGCGATCCTTGAGCACGGCCAGCATGCTCTGGCTGGTCGGCGCGGGGACGACCGCGCTGCCAAGCTCCGTCCACTTCTCGGTCTTGCGATCGTAGGTGCGGACGCTGAGCGTCGCCGGGTCGACGGCCGTCGTCCCCTGCTTGAAGATGTACCAATGGTCGAGCTGCGAGTCGTAGGCGACCGCCTGTACGTGCGTTGTCTCCGGCGTGCCGAGCAGCTTGCCCGTCCACGGATCGATGACGTCGAGCTCGAACTTGCTGGCGTTGGCGGTCTCCTCCGCGGCCATGACGATCAGACCGTCTTTCAACGGCGGGCCGGCGTCCGAGCCAGCGGCGCCGGCGCTCCCGGCGCTGCCACCGGTGCCACTGCTGCCGGAGCTTCCGCTCGCGCCGGCGGTGCCGCTGGCGCCGGCGCTCCCGGCTGTGCCGCCGGTTCCGCCGGCCGCGCCGGCGGTGCCCCCGCTACCGGCGCTGCCAGACACTCCCGCCGAGCCACCGGATCCGCTGGACCCGCCGGACCCGCCGGTCGACGGCTGGTCTTTCACGTCGTCGAACTTGTTGATGACGCTGCAGCCGCCGATGACGGCAAGCACAGCGAAAGACGAGAGAAGACGCAGATGACGCATGCAAGAAGCCGCTAGGCTAGCCGAAGAAGGTGGATCTTCACAGCAACTCGGTGAGCCGGCTGTTCTTCGCGGAAATCCCCGAGTTCCGCTAGTTGTTGAGTGCGCCCTGGCTGATCCATTGCTTGATGGTGTCGATGTCCGCCGCGGTGGGCGGAGTGTTGCCGGAGGGCGGCATGACGGGCGACGTCCCGCACACGTCGGTACCGCCCGAGCCAGCGGTGTGGCAGGCGAAGTCGTCGTTCCCGTGACCGGTAATCTTCCGGTAGAGGTAGCAATCGTCGGGCACGCCGTCGGAGTTGATGCGCTTCAGCGCCGGGTACTCCACCGCCGAGACGTCCACGAGGTTGTAGTACGCGAAGCCGTCCGACATGTTCAGGCCTTGCGGCGGGTTGTCGGCGTTGTGGCAACCGGACTTGGCGCAGTACACGCTGAGGATGCCCTGCTGGACGTCGATCTCGAAGCTGACGTAGGTGGTCGAGCTGCTCTCCGTCGCGTTGGTGCTCTCGTTGCCCGCCTTGTCCACCGCGGTCACCACGAAGTAGTACTGCGTGTTCGACGTCAGGCCCGTGACCTTGAACGCGGTGTCACCGGGGTTCGACTGGGCCACGGACGGCTGGTTCAGCGCATCGCCGGCCGTCGTCGACTGGTAGATGTTGTAGACGATGTCGGGCTGGGCCGTCTTGTCGTCCGTCGCGGCGTCCCAGTGCAACGTGATCGACGTGGAGTCGATGTCCGACGTGGTGACGCCGTTGAACGTCGGCGGCGTGCCGTCGGTGAGCGTGGTCGCCGTTCGGAACGCGATGTTCTCGTCCTCGTTGCCGGAGGCGTCCTGCGCGCGGCACACGAAGTAATACGTCGTGTCCGCCTTCAAGCCGGTGACGACGCCGCTGGTACCGCCCGTGAACGTGGTCTGCGGCACGCCGAACGGCGTGCTGTCGTCCACCGGGCTGGTGAACGCGTACACGTTGTACTTCATCTTGTCCGCAGAGGTCGTGTCGTCGCGCGCCGCATCCCAGCTCACGACCATGTTGGTCGCGCCGGGCTGGACCGCCGCCACACACCCGCCGAAGACCGGCGGCGTGAGGTCCTTGCCGGTATCGGCGGATACCGTCGCGACGTTCTCCTCGCCGTTTCCGGCAGCGTCCTGCGCGCGGACCGTGAAGTAGTAGGTCGTCTCCGGGTCGGGCAAGGTGTCCACGATCGCGGAGGTCGCGCCGGGAACAGTAACCTTGCCGATCTTGCCCGTGGGCGCGCCGGCGTCGCTGGTCGCCCACGTGACCACGTAGGTGATCGCTTCGGCGGGGCTGTGGTCGTCGGTCGCCGGATCCCAGTCGACCTCGATGGACGTATCGCCCACCGTCTTCGCGGACTTCGCTCCGGCGAAGGTCGGCGCCGCGGTGTCGACGACCGGCTTCGCGGTCTTCTCGACGGTGTTCGAGTCCTCGATTCCAGCCGCGTTCATCGCACGGACCACGATGTAGTAGTCGGTGTCGGGCTGGAGCCCCGAGACGATCGCCGACTGCGCGCCGGGAGGCGTCGTCACCTGCGCGGCGCCGAAGTTCTGCTGGCCCGCAGCGGTCGCGACGTACACCTTGTAGACGATGTCCTCCGTCGCCGTCTTGGCGTCGGACGCGTCCGCCCAGCTCACCTGCAAGCTGACGTCGGACACCGGTGCAACCGCGACCACGCCGGCGAAGGTCGGCCCTGGATTGACGACGCCGCCGTCGTCGCCCGCCGCACCGCCGGTGCCCGCCGAACCACTGCTCCCTCCGGTACCGCTCGTGCCGGCGGTGCCGCCGGCACCGGCCGCTCCCGCGGCGCCGCCGGCGGCCGCGATGCACTTGCTTCCCGACTGCTTCGTGCCGGCCCCGCAGCTGATGTCACTCGAGCTGCTACCGCAGCCGACAACGGCCAACCCGACTGCAACGCAGGCGATCCACGCACCGTTTGCCAAGACCTTAACGCGCATAGTGGTTTCCAAGCGCTCCTCCAGCTCAGTTCGCTGTTGCACCCTGGGTGATCCAGTCGCGGATCACTCCATCTTCTTGTCCGCTCAGCGGATCGACGCTCAGACCGGAACCGTCGCGGGGCTCCTGGGAGCCCGAGTAGGTGTTGGGCACCGCCGCGGAAAACGGCGGGGTCTGCAGATCCTTCGGGTTGATGCGCCGGTACATCAGGCTGAACTCCGGCTTGCCCGGCACGACCAGCTTGACCTGATCGCCCCACAGCGGATCGATGTAGCCGACCGGAACGTTCACGACCTTGTTCGGGTCGAAGGAGTGGCAGGAGTTGCACTTCTCCAGCCAGATCGGCTGCACGTCGTCGAAGTACGACGTCGCCGTCTTGGCCTGGGCCAGGTGCTCCCCGGTCTCCATGTTGCCGTCTCGATCCTCGGCGCGAACGAAGGCGAAGTACGTGGTGCGCGACAGCAGCCCACCCACGGTGAGCGTGGTGGCGCCCCAGTTCGACGTCGCCCGGATGTGGTTGGCGAATTCCGTGCCCTGGCAATCCGAGGACTGCTCCGCGATGCAGAGGTGATAGCGGATGTCCGCCGCGCCGTAGGTATCGTCGGTGGCGGCCGTCCAGCTCACCTTGAGGCTGTGCGGCGTGCCCGCGATCATGGAGGCGGTCGGCCCGGCGGTCCACGTCGGCGCGGTGGTGTCGCCGCCCGATGCGGAGAGCGTGGCCCCGGACTTTTCCGTGGTGTTCGCCAGCACGTTGCCGGCCTTGTCGCGCGCCCGGACAACGACGTACCGCGTGGCGTTCGGCCCGAGGCCGGCGATCGTCGCCTGGGTCGCGCCGGGCGCGGCGATCAACGTCGGCGTCGAGTAGTTCTCCGCGCCCGCGGTGTCCGTGACGTAGACGTCGTACTCGAGCTCGCTCTGGGGCGTCTGGTCGTCGCTTGCTGCGCTCCAGGTCACGAGCAGCGTCGACGGACTGGTGCCGGTCACGCTGGTCGCGCCGGCGAAGGTCGGCGCAACGGTGTCGGTGTCATAGCCGGTCTTGGCGTTGACCTGAAGCGTGTTGCCGTCGTCGTTGGCCCAGGTGTCGCGAGCGCGCACCACGTAGTAGTAACGGGTGTTCGGCGCCAGGTTCTTCGCCGTGTACGACAGATCCGCCGGTCCGGTGGTGTAGGTCGGCTTCGAGTAGTCCTGGCCGTTCGACGTCTTCGACTCGTACAGGTCGTAGACGATGTTCGCTTGCTCGGTGAGGTTGTCGGTCGCCGGCGGCCAATAGACCTTGATCGACGTGCCCGTCGCGATCGCGTAGCGGGCGCCGGCGAACGTCGGGGGAACGCCCTCTCCGGTCTTGTCGCCGAGCTCGAATACGTTGGTGTCCTCGTTGCCGGACGAATCGACGGCCCGAACAACGACGTAATACTGCGTGAGCGGACTCAAACCCGACAGCACCGCGGTGGTCGCGCCCGGCGCCGTCTCCATCGCCGGGTTTCCGAAGTCCTCGCCACCGGCGGTGTCCGACAGGTAGATGCGGTACACGACGTCGGCCTGCGCGGTGCCCTTGTCCTTCGCGGGCTTCCACTCCACGTCCATGCTGTGGGACGTGATCGCCTCGGCGCGCGTCACGCCGGCGAACAACGGTGCGCTGCTGTCCGGCGTCGTCACGGACTTCTCGGCGGTGTTCGCGTCCTCGTTGCCGGCCTCATCGACCGCGCGAACCACCAGGAAGTAGTCGTGCGCCGGATCGAGCTCCGACAGCAGCAGGGTCGTCGCGCCCGCGGGAGAAACCGAGATCGGACTCGAGAAGTCCTCCTGTCCGGCGGCGGGGCCCGCGTACACCCGGTACGCGATGCGGCCTCCGGGCGACGTCTCGTCCGTGGCCGCGGTCCAGGCCAGCGCGACGCGCGACTCGCTCGTCGCCGTCGCGCTCGTCAACCCAGCGAACACCGGCGGCGTGGTGTCCGAGTTGGTGCTGCCGGCCGATCCGCCCGACCCGCTCTGCCCGCTCGACCCGGAGCTGCCACCGCTGCCGGCTGCGCCGGCGGCGCCTGCAGCACCCGCGCTGCCAGCCGCGCCACCACTGCCATCGCTTCCGCGGCTGCCGCACGCTTGCACGGAAGCGACGGCGGCGAGCAATGCGACAGTAAGCGAAAGCCTCATCCAGCGATCCTCCGGCGCGCACGCGGGCCACCCCGCATCAGCGCAAAAAAACGCCAGGCCACCTTAGCAGGGACTTGATCCCCATCAAAGCGGTTCCGAAGTGCACCAATTCCCGCATGGAACAAGCCCAAGATCCCCCCGTTCCGTTCCGTTCCGTACGCCCGTGCGCCCGTGCGCGCTCGGTCCCGACGCCCGGCTAGGGCTCCGTCCCCAACTTGGGCCGGTCGAACGGCGCGGTTTCCGCGGCGACCCGCGGGTCGGTAAGGCCGTTGCGCATGAAGTCGATCACGTCGTCCACATCCGCGCTCGACAAGCCCAGGTTGATGATGAGCGGGTCGCGGTTCGGGAAGGACGGCGGGTTGTTGTACGAGTCCATCACGGTCTTCAGCGTAGCTCCCGCACCGGCGCCGTAGTGGAGCAAGCCGCCCGCTTCCCGCAACCCGACGTTCCGGACCGTCGGCGTGAGCACCTTGCCGCTGTCGGCGGCGTTGCTCGTAACCTCGGCGCGACCGTCGTCGAACGCGGTGTCCACCGCGATGAACCCGAGGTTGTGGTACAGGCCGTCGCTGAACATCGGCGGCGCGTGGCATTTGTTGCAACGGCCCGTGGTCATGTACACCTCGAGGCCGTGCTTCTGAGCGGCAGTGAGCGCGCTGTCGTCGCCTGCGTTGTAGAGATCCCACGGCGTCTGGTTCGACGTCAGGCGTCGCTCATGCGTGGCGATCGCGAACGCGATGCGCTTCGCGTTGATCTCCGGCGTCTGGTACGCCCACTTGAACAGGTCGGGGTAAGTCGGGTGCGCCGCGATGGCGGCCTTCATGTCGTTCGGGACATCGTGAGCGAGCGCCAACGGCTGCGCCGTGGTGAGCTTGGCGACGACGTCGTTCCACGTCCGGTTCTCGCAAGCCATCTCCGCGTCGGCGACGGGCGGGCCCATCGACTGGCTCTCGAGCGCGCCGCCCTTGGCGATCGACGGAACGCTGTCGCCTGGCGCCGTGAATTGGCTGGTCGCGCGCCCGTCCCAGAACACGTCGTCGAACAACATCGCATCCAGATAGCTCGGCGGCTTGCGGCGGGTAACCTGCACGTTCATCCCGAACACGGGGTCGCTGATGCGCTGCACGGCGCCCGCGACGATTTTGCAGCGCTTGACGCCCATCGCACCGCGGATGTCGTCGGCGGTACCGAACAGACCATCCGGACCCGGGTTGATCGCCCCGGCCTGCGACGCGCGTGGATCGGATCCGCCAGCGCTCGAGCGATGGCAGGTGCCGCACGCCATCGTGTTGTCGCTGCTCATCTGCTCTTCCCAGAACAGGATCTTCCCGAGCATCTGCTTCTCGTCGGTGGCCTGGTTCTCCGGCGGGTACGGCACCGCCGGATACGGCGCCGACTTGCCAATGCCACCCTCGCCCCCGTCCGTTCCCGCGGCGCCCGCGCCTCCAGAAGCTCCGGAGTCCGAGCCCGCGCCGCCGTCGATGCCGGCGGAACCAGTGGTACCGCCAGCGCCGCTGGAACCCGCCGTGCCGGCGGTTCCACCGGGACCGCCCCCGGCCTCCCCGGCGCTACCGGACGTGCCGCCGGAGCCCCCGCTCCCAGCGCTCCCGGCGCTCCCGGCGCTCCCGGCGGCGCCGGCCTGCCCCCCGGACCCGCCCGGCGAGTCCTCTGAACCACATGCCGACACGACTGCGCACGCGAGCGCGGCAGCCAACACCCAGGAGCCACTGATCTTCATCAAGGAGGCATCGATAGTAGCCAGAAAACCGCCCAGTGCCAGCGCGAATGCGCAGCGGGCGCTCGACCCCACGCGTTGAAGCCGATCAAGTCGCTGCGGACTCGGCGGGATACAGCACGCAGGACGCGGCCTTGAACACCAGATGAACACGGAGCCCCACACGCAGCGCGAGCTCGTCGCAGGCGGCGTCGCTCAACTCGACGACGAGATCGGGGGTGTCGTCGGCAATGCGAGCCGTCAGCGTGCGCTTCCTGCCGGCCTCGCGCACCGCGGTCACCGTCGCGTCGATGACGTTTCTCGCGGAGATACCGCTCGGGCGCGAGGTCGCCACGATCACGTCGCGCGCCGGGATGCCGACCAGCGTACTTGCGCCGACCGGCGCATTGGCCGACCGCGTCGCCAGCTGGACGGACGTGCCGACGCGCACCAGCGCGCCCTCGGCGTCCGTCGCGACCACGACGCACGGCAGGGTATTTTCGTATCCGCCGACCGAGGCAAGCTCGAAGACCGCCGGATCGGCGAGAATGTCGTGGGGCTCGCCGCTCGCCACGACGCGGCCAGCGCGAATGACGCACAGCTCGTCGCACAGCGCCTGCACCTCTGCCGGATCGTGGGAGACGACCAACATCGGCACGTCGAAGGCGTCGCGGACCCGGCGGATGAACGACAGCAATCGGCGACGGAGCGGCAGATCGAGCGCGCTCAGCGGCTCGTCGAGGAGCAGCAGCCGCGGCGCCGAACACAAGGCGCGCCCGAGCGCGACGCGTTGCCGCTCGCCGCCGGACAACATCGACACCGGGCGCGCCCAGAGCGGCTCGAGCCCGAGCGTCGTCGACACCTCGAGCAGCGTCTTGTCGACGTCCACGCCGGAAGACCGTGCCCGTCGGCTGCCGGCGAGCAGGTTCTGGCGGACGTCGAGGTGCGGAAACAGCAGCGCGTCCTGGGGCACGTATCCGACGCTGCGGGCCTCCGGGGCGCGGCACACGCGCTGGCGCGAGTCCAGCCACACCTCGCCGCCGACGACGATCGTGCCGCGGGCGTCGGGCCGCAGCCCCGCGACCGCCTCGAGCAAGCTGGTCTTGCCGGCGCCCGACGGCCCGAACACGCCGATGACGTGCGCGTCCGAGTCGATCGCGACCTCGAGCGGGTAACGATCGAGCTTCAGCTGGACGTCGATCGCGACACGCACGGTCGGGAGGCTTTCACCGCGCCGGGAAGTCCACCACGAGATTCGCGCCGCTGCCCTGCGCATCGACGTGCTGCGAGGGTGTCACGCTGCGGCGCAGCTCGATCACGAGCTTGACGTCCTTGCCGGCCGGCGCGAGGCGGGCGCTAGCGACAGGCGAGTCGAAGTCGACCGTGAGCAACGGGTTCTTGTTGTTCCGGAACACGACTCGCGCGTCCTTGAGCGTGTACACGACGCGCATTCCGGAGGTCTGCTTGAGCACCGTCGTTGGCCGCGTGAGCTGGACGAACACGCGCGACGTGCCGTCGGCGAGCTTGCGGAAGCCGATGAACGAGGCGATCGCGCGATCGCCTTTCGCCGGCGCTGGCGCCTGGGCGACGGCCTTGGTCGGCGTCTTCGCGGGACAGCCGTTCTGCGCCGCGTCTTCGGACCCGACGCCGGCCTTGTCGGGGCACGCGTCCTTGTCGTCGGAGATGCCGTCGCCGTCGCTGTCCTTCGGCTTCACGGGGCAGCCGTTCTGCGCGCTGTCGTCCGACGCTGTTCCCGCCTGGTCGGGACACGCATCCTTGTCATCGGGGACGCCGTCGCCATCGCTGTCCTTCGGCTTCACGGGGCAGCCGTTCTGCGCGCTGTCGTCCGACGCTGTTCCCGCCTGGTCGGGACACGCGTCGTCCTTGTCCGCGACGCCGTCCCCGTCGGTGTCGATCGGCGCGACGCGCTTCTCCGGGCAGCCGCTCGTCGTGCCGTCGGGGGTGGCCACGCCGGGCGTGTCGGGGCACGCATCCTCGTCGTCGGCGACGCCGTCGTTGTCGCGATCACCACTCGCGAGCTTGACCTCTGCGTGGGCCTCGACGTGGGTCGTGGGTACGAAGGCGATGCTCGCCAGGAAGCGCGGCGCCGTGCCGGGCGCCTTGGTCATCCCGGGCCCTGCGCCGACGCCAAGGACGAAGTCGGAGATCCGCAGGCGTGCGCCGAGGATGCCGTGCACCGGCGTGTCCTCCGTCTGGAACGGCTTGCTCCGGGCGAGCTGCGGGCTCGTCAGCGTGCTGCCCTGGAGCTCGGGACCGATCTGCAGCTTGTCGTCGAACAGCAGCAGGCCGGCCGCCGCTCCGAAGGTCAGCGCGGGTCCGATCTCGAGCGACCCTGTCGCGACCTTCTTGCGGAACAAGTAGCCGACGTTGGCCGCCCACGCGAACGGGCCCGCCTTGCCGCTCGCGATCAACTGGGGCCGCGCGCGCACCTTGCCGTCGCCGGTCAGGTTGTCGGAGCTGCCGGTCGGCGCCCACACGTCGATGCCCACGCCCAGCGCCGCTGGATCGTCCGCGGACCCGGCGACCGCCAGCCGCGCGCCCAGGCGAAGATCGCCCAGCTTGCCGCCGGAGGGCGTCGCGTTGCCCGCGTCGCCGCTCTGACTCGCGGCAAACGGCATGTCCACGTTGAACAGCACGCGATCCGCCAGCGCGAGCGACGCGCTCGCGTGCAAGTACAACATCTTCGACACGACGTCCGCGGTCTGCCCGGTGGGCGTGTCGGTGCGCGAGAGCGGCGCTGAATAGGCGTAGTCGCCGAATCCCATCACGTACACGCGCGGGTCGCCGCTCGCGGTCGCGTCCGGCGCGAGAAAGAAGCGATCGCCCGCCGGCGCCGGCTCGAGCGGGTTCAGCGCGAATCCCTCGGGGAACGGCGTGGTGAGCGACGCGGCGGTCTGCGCCGCCGCGGGCGCCGCGACGAGCAGCATCGCCGCGCTGATCCAGCACGGGATCGCGAGGCGGCACAGCACGGACACGTGAGGACAGGGCAAGGCGCATAATCCTCGCCGGCAAGCGAGACTCGGGGCAAGCTCTTGTGCAACCCCCCGCGTCAGGGCGGGGTCGCGGGGGCCAGGATCCGCGCTTGGCTCTCGATGTTCCACAGCGCGACTGAATCCGCGCCTCCCACCGCGACGAGCGCGTGCCGCGGCGACAGCGCCACGGTGCGGTTCCGGGTCAGGGTCCTTACCCAATCCTCGCCCGGCGGCACTTTCGCGTCGTCCGGCAGCGCCGCCTGCAGGCGCTGCTTGCCCGCGTTGTCGAAGACCACCAGCGCCCATTTGCGGGCTTTCCCCGTCGTTTCTTCGACCAGCACCGCCGCCAGGTAGCCATCGTTCGAGGCGACGTCGAAGCCCGTACCGCCGAGCTCGAACGAGCGAACGCTGCGGAGCTTCGCGCCGAGCTGCACGAGCTCGGCCTTCCCTCCGCTCCAGACCACCCACATCTGATCCTGCCGGTGCGTCGGGAGCAGCCGCCACACCTTGCCCGGACCGTCGAGCGCCGCATATTCGAACTTCTTTCCGTGAGGAAAGAAGCGCCGGAAGCCGTCCTTGGCGGTGTACACGAACGAGCCGTCGGCGAGCCCGAGGAACGCCTCGGCGTCGTAGTCCGGCAGCGGCAGGAACTCCGACGGCGCCAGCAGCGGCGAAGCGGAGTCATCGGGGAGGTCGTAGCGGTAGAGCGTCGGATCGATCTGGTGGAGCACCCAGAACGCCGCCTTCTCGCGGCGATCGGGCATCAGCACCGACTCGGGAAACAGCGTCACGCGCGGCAGGCTGTCCGGCGCCTTCGCGCCCGGGGCGAGGCGGAACAAACCGGTACCACCGGCCACCAGCAAGCTGCCGTCGAGCAGCGCGATGACGCTGCGCGGCCCGCTGACCGGAACGCGCGCGGAGACCTTGCCGGTCGCCGCGGCACGGACGACGAGCCCGTCGTCACCGAGCTGCGCCAAGCGGCCCTTGTCGAACACCAGACGCTCGCCCGCGACGCGACGCGGCGGCACGTGCAGCGAGTGCTCGCGGATGTCGGCCAGCGCGCGTTCAGCGGCGCCCGCGCCTGCGTCCGGGGGCGCCGCGCCCGCGTCACCGAGCATGCGCGCCAGCTCCGGCGGGATCACCGGCGCCGATCCCGCCGGCCCAGCCGACCCCGCGGGTCGCGGCGGACGTGTTGGCTCGTCGGGTCGCGACGGGTGGCGGTCGCAGGCAGCCAGCGCGGCGAACGCCAGCACGGCGACCCACGCTGCGCCACGCCCGGGCCGAGCGGCCGGAGCTCCGCGGGACGGGAACAGACAGCGGAGCGACGACACGCGCGGATTGTAGTCGCACCGCGCGCCGGGAGCACGCGATCAGGCACGACACGGGACGACCGACTACACTCCGCCGCGATGCGCATCCCGACGGGCGCGGCCGTCCTCGTACTGTGCGGGCTCAGCGCCTGCAGCCAGATCGATCGCACGCGCCAGTGCAAGGCGCTGCTCGCCAAGGTGAACCCGGCGCTGGATCGACTGAAGCCGCTCGTCGCGAAAGCGAGCCAGGACAGCCCGGAGCAGCTCCGCGCCATCGCCGCCGGCTACGACGCGCTGGCCAAGAGCCTCGAGCGCGACGTGCCGTCGGACCCGAAGCTGAAGCAAGCGACCGAGGAGCTCCGCGGGATCTTCACCGACACGGCCCGGAGCGCACGCGCGCTCGTCGACGCCCTGCCGCCCACGCCGAACCGCCTCGGCGCCGCCGAGCAGCACCGCCGCCTCGACGCACTCGCCAGTCGCGAACGCGTGACCGCCGCGCGCATCGACGGCATCTGTCGCGGACGCTGACCGGCAGTCGTCGGCTTGCACGCGGTTCCGCGCCGGACCAGCATCCCTTCCATCAGGAACAGGTTGCTGCCGGTGCGGCGCGGAACCCCGCGGAACGCCGGCGCGCCAGGGACGGCTGCGGGCGTCGCGCTTCGGGCTGCGGGCGTCGCGCTTCGGGCTGCGGGAGCGCGACCGGGGCGCGACCGGGGTCAGTGCTTCTTCTTGTGGTGCTTCTTTGGCGGGCGCGGCACGCGGCGCTCCTTGCCGCCGACGCTCACGCGCCCCCAGACGTACTCGATCAAGCGCCGGAACGAGCCCTGGTCGTCGCCGCCGAAGAGCCACAGATCGCGCGCGTCCACGTCGGTGTGCAGCGTCGGCGCCCAGTGACCGCTCGCAGCCCACGCGAGCACCTTCGGACGATCGATGACGATGCGCGCGACGATCACGCCGCACGCTGGCTTGGTGCCGATGCCGGAGCAGCCACCGAGCGCGTACAGCTTCTCGTTGCCGATAGGACGCCAGGTCCAGGTGCGCTCGAGCTTGAACTGGTCGGGGTGCGGGATGTCGCGCTTGGCTTCCTCGGGGAACGCGGCCATGAGCTCGCGAGCGAGCTTGCGATCGACGCCCTCGCGGTACTCGAGCTTGAGTCCGCGCGCGATACGCAGCGCCACCTGCGCGTCGTTCTCGGGTCCCGCGCAGCAGCGGAAGCCGATCGTGCCCGACTTGGTCCCGGGCGGGCGTGCCATGGCGTTCGCGCAGCGCCCGACGAGCTCGCCGTCCGCGGCGTTGCCGCCGCGCAGCGTAACCAGATCGCGATTCGTTCCACGGCCCCACGGGCTCGCCGTCCATTCCCACACACCGCCGTGCATGTCGCGCACGCCGAAGCGGCTGCGGCACCCGACGTTGAGCCCCGTCGGTCGCATGCTCGGCAGCGCGCCGGTGCCGCAGCGATCCGGCGCGTAGTGCTTGCCGTACTCGTAGGTATCATTGTCCGGCCCCTTGCAGGCGCGCTCCCACTCGAGCTCGCTGCACAGGCGCTTGCCCGCCGCCGCGCAGGTGCCCGCCGCCTCTGCCTGCGTGATCCCGGTGAGCGGGATCGCGCCGTCCTCGTCGGGATACGGGAAGACGTCGATGTAGAAGCCCTTGAGCACGACCTGCTCGCCGGGCATCTCCTCGTCGGCGATGCGCGGCAGCACGTCGGTCGGCGTCCCGGCGACGAGCGCGCCACCCGGCACCCAGACCATGCCCTTGCGCGGCGTCGGCGGCGCGACCGGCGGACCGAGCGGCACCCCGACCGCGCTCGCGCTCGACGATGCGGCAACGGAAGCGGTCGACTCCTTGTGGTCGCGGCACGCCGACGACGCGAGCAACGCGAAGCCGACTACGAGCGCGCGTGCGGACGGCGACATCGTGACTTGGAGAGCGTCATGGCTCGGCGCGCTCGTCGCGCTCGCGAAGCCCGAGTTCCTTCATCTTCAGTTGCAGGCCCTTGCGCGAGATCTTCAAGAGCCGCGCCGCGTGCGTGACGTTGCCGCCGGTCTGGTCGAGGGCCTTGACGATGAGCTCGCGCTCGAGTCGGCTCATCGCCGCCTTGACCTGCTCCTTCAGGCCGTCGGAGCTGGGCGCGTCCACGATCGCCGGCTGCGAAGCGGCCGCCGGGCGCGGCCCTGGGTCCTGCTTCACGTCCGGCGGCAGGTCGCGCACAGTCAGGCGGTCGCCGTCGCAGAACAGCACGGCGCGCTCGATGACGTTCTCGAGCTCGCGGATGTTGCCGCGCCACGGGTAGCTCTCGAGCAGATCGCGCGTCTCGGCGTCGATGCCGACGATGTGCTTGTTGAGCCGGGCGTTGAACTTCTGGACGAAGTGCTCGACGAGCAGCGCGATGTCCTCCGCGCGCTCGCGCAGCGGCGGCAGCCGGATCGGCACGACGTTGAGGCGGTAGTACAGATCCTCGCGGAACGCGCCGGTGGCGATCTCCTTCTTCAGATCGCTGTTCGTCGCGGCGACCAATCGCACGTCCACGTGGATCGTCTTGATGCCGCCGACGCGCTCGAACTCGCTCTCCTGCAGCGCGCGCAGCAACTTGACCTGCATCTCCACCGGGATCGAGCCTATCTCGTCGAGGAACAACGTACCGGCCGTCGCCAGCTCGAAGCGCCCGGGCTTGGACCCGACCGCGCCCGTGAAGGCGCCGCGCTCGTAGCCGAACAGCTCGCTCTCCATCAGATCCTTGGGGATCGCCGCGCAGTTGACCTTGATGAAGGGCTTGTCGCTTCGTGACGAGTTCTCGTGCAACGCTCGCGCGACGAGTTCCTTGCCGGTACCGCTCTCGCCGGTGATGAGCACGGTGGTCGGCGTGTCCGCGACGCGATCGAGCACGGCATACAGCTCGCGGATCCCGGGACTCTTGCCGATGATGCCGTAGCGCGCGATCTCGCCCGACGTGGTCTGCTCGGGCCGCGTGGCTTCGGCTTCCGCGAGGTCGCGCGTCTTGAGCGCCTTCTTGACGATGGTGCGAACTTCCGCCTGATCGAAGGGCTTCGTGATGTAGTCGAAGGCGCCGGTCTTGAGCGCCTCGACGGCGTTGTCCACGGTGCCGTGCGCCGTGATCATCACCACCGGGAGCCCCTCGTCCAGCTCGAGCGCCTTGCGCAGGAGCTGCATGCCGTCGAGGCGCGGCATGCGCAGATCGGTGATGACGAGATCGATGTGATGCTCGCCCAGGAGCTCGAGCGCTTGTTGCCCGTCCTCCGCGGTGTGGACGTCGTAGCCGTCTCGAACGAGCTGCGCGCTCAGCACGCGCCGCAGGTTGGGCTCGTCGTCGACGACCAGGATCTGCTTTCGCTCGGGGAGCATCATGGTGCCTCGCCTTGTCGCCCGCGCCCGCTCGGGTCGTTACTGGCAGCGGGCTCCACGCTTGTCCGCCGGAAGGAGCGTGGTGCAATAGAAGAGCGCCGTCTTGCCGGTTCCCGGCGCGCCGGCGGCGATGATGTCGCGCGTACCGATGCGCGCGGCCGTGACGAACGCGCCGAGCTGATCGCCCTCTTCCGCCGAGGAGATGAACTTCACGTCGGAGAGGTGATACGGGTCGTCGCCCTCCGCGTCGAAGATCAGCACCGCCCCGGCGCGACTCACGCCACGCGCCGTCATGAGCGGCGCACCGACGATCACCTCGCCGTCCCCGTCACCGTCGAGATCGGCGACGGCGACCGACGCGCCGAAGTCGGAGCTGCCACAGCCGCTCACCGCGGGGGTCGCGCCGCAACCGAAGGAGGCGACCAGCGCGCCCGCGGGCAGGCTCGACAGACCACAGGTGGCGCTCGACGTCGGCGGAAGGCTGGCGAGCGCGGCGCCGTCGAAGACGCTGACCTCGCTCGCGTCGGCGACCACCAGCTCGTCGTCCGCGTCGGTCTTGTCGACGAAGCCGGCGCCCAACGCGCGCCCGAAACCGCTCGGCCCGCCCAGACAACCGATCGAGTGCACGCTCACGCCGTCGTCGGTGCGGAACAGCCAGACGTGCCCGTGATCCGGGGCCGACACGGCGAAGATGCGCTGCGCGCCGGTGCCGATGCGCAGACTCGCGACGGCCGACCCGAAACCGGCTTCGGCGCCGTTGCCGGGCGGGACCAGCTCCACCGGCGTATTCGAACCCGGCGCGTAGAACCACGCGAAGCGCTTGCTCGGACCGCCGGCAATCAGCGCCGGGTCCTCGGCCTTGTCGGAATCGAGCACGACGACGTCGGGCACGCCGTTGGCGATTGCCGGGTCGACCAATTGCGACTTCGCCTTCGGCGGCACCTCGAGCGCGTACTCCGTGCCGTCGTCGCAGCGCGTGATCAGACCGTTGAACGACTGCTCGAAGCCGCGGCCAATCCCGGACACGAAGCAGTGCTCCGGCTGCGGCTGCGGGTCGCTGTTCGGCCGCACGATGCCGGCCAAGGACGAGGCGAGGTAGCAGGGATCCTGGTCGCCCTTGCACTGCGCGGTGTCGGTCGCGTCGAGTCGCGGCTGGTCGCTCTTGCCGAGCACGAACACGGCCGCACCCTGATGGCCCGGAGCGCCGGCGGAGATGAGCTCGGTGATGCCGTCGTGCGGCGTCACCGTGGCGATGCCGTAGCCGAAGCCCGAGTTCAGCGAGCCCGGACGCTTGAGCAGAAGCACCGGCGCGTCCTTGGACACGTCGTCGAAGCGCGACCAGGAGCAGCCGGAACCCAGCATCACCGCGCAGGCAAGCAAGCCCGCGGCACAAGCGTGTGAACGCGCCATCAGAACGTGCCTCCGAAGCCGAGTACTCCCCCGTTCGCGCCGAGCGCCGGAGCGACGTGGAGCGGGCGCTGCGGTGGCGCGCGACGCACCAGGCGCCGCCGCGTCGGACCCGCGTGCCAGCGAAGCGCAGTCGGCCGGCCCGACTTGGGGTCGTCGAACTCCTTTGGCTTGCCGGCGGTCGTGCTCGACTCGGGCAGCGGATCCTTGATGAAGTTGTAGGTCGCGACGATCCCGAGCACGCCGCCGATGGCGAAGCCGGCGTCGGCGCCGATCGAGTACCAACGCCCCTTCGTGATCCGGCTGTCGTCCTCCTCGAGCACGCCCGCCGCGCGATCGGCCTGGAGCTGATCGTGGATGCGGTTCGATTCGGTACCGAAGTAGATGGCCGCGCCGACGAACGCCGCGCCGATCACCGCCTGCGTCCACGCCGTGCCGCGCGGATACTTCGGGATCATGTTGGCGTGGAGCGGCATGATCTGCCCGCGGGGGACGGTGATCATGCCGGTGTACGTCTTGCGCCCGTCGGAACTGACGCGGAGCTGATGCGGGCCGTTCGCCGAGGCCTTCACGCGCAGCGGCGGCTCGCCGCTGCGCCACACGCCCATCGGCTCGCCGTCGATCTGGACCTTGATCTCCGGCGCGTTCGAGTCGAGCGCCAGCAGTCCGTATCCAACCCGCACCAGCTCGACGTTGAGCTCTTTCTGCTCGCCATGCGCCAGCTCGACCGGCCGGAACAGCGGCTCGAAGCCCGGCGCTTCCACCAGGATCGTGTGCTTGCCGCCGGAGACCAGCTCGCCGTACGGCGTGACGCCCCACTCGGGACGCTTCTTGTCCTTGTCGTCGAGGTAGACGTGCGCGCCCTTCACGTTGGCCGAAACGCGCAGGAACGCCATGAACGCACCCTGCGAGAGGTTGGCCTTGAACAGGTGCACGTGACCGGGCGAAACGTCGATGTCGGTCTCGCTCGGGTTGAAGTCGCGGAACTTCTGCACGACGATGTGGTAGCGGCCGACGGCCAGCGTGAGGTTCGCCGGCGACGTCGTGGCCGCAACCTGGCGCCAGCCCGGATTCGCGCCGCCGAGGTGGAACGGCTTCGCTCCGTCGTCCGTCCGCGCGTAGATCTCGAGCGGCGCGCCGGCCGGCTCGGTCTCGATCAGGACCAGCGACTTCATCGCGTTCTGGTCGTCGGATGTGTCGACGGGACCGGGCGCCGTCGGCGGTTGCACGGCGCCGCCGTCCGTGGCGCCGCCCTCGACCGCACCGTCGGCGCCGCCGTCGGTCGCGACGGGCGGCGGCGCAACGACGCCCTTGGCCGCTTCCAGCCCGGCGATGCGCTGCTTCACCTTGTCGACGTCGGGGGCGCTGGGGTCGACGCGCACGTACTCCCGGAAGCGGTCGAGCGCCTTGTCGACGTCTTTCAGCTTCTGGTAGCAAACGCCCGCGTTGAACAAGAACGCCGAGTACGGGTAGGACGCGTAGCCTGCCTCGAACACCTTGGCCGCGCCGGCGTAGTCGCCGGCCACGTACAGCGCTTGGCCCTTCTCCATGAGCGCGCGGATCGCCTCCAGCTTCTGGGCGGCGGCGTCCCGCCCCGCGCGCGGAGCTTGCGCTCCTGCAGTCGGCAACAACACCACCAACGCCAGCGCGGCGACCAGCCACGCCACGTACCCCTTCCGTGCGCGGACTCCAGCTCTCACGCGCCGAAACATGACCCGGGAAGCGGCCCGGGCACAAGCCGTCCGTTCGGGGGATGCCGGAACGTCGCGGAATCCCCCGGCCCGGCGGCCCGGGGGGTTCCGCGCCGGACCGACCCCGATCGGCCGCTTAGAGTTTGGGTGGGAGCGCCCGAGCCACTATGCTACCGCCCAGCTCTGTCGAGCTTGGAGGAGCTTATGAAGCGTAGGCCGCTCAGTCCCTGGCTGGTGAGCATCGCCTTGGCGACCGCTCCGATCGCAGTCCTCGCGCAGCAGGAGACGACCCACGCTTACCCGGCGTGCACCAACACCAGTCCGGGCGAGGTCGAGGTGAACACCGCCAAGGCGGCGTTCCAGCTCGGACAGGCCTCGTTCAACGAAGGCAACTACAAGAAAGCGATCGAGAACTGGGAGGAAGCGCTGCGGCGCGACTGCACCGCGTCCGCGTTGCTGCTGAACCTCGCGCGGGCCTACGAGCTCGACGGGCAGAAGCAGCAGGCAGTCGTCGCACTGCAGGCATATCTGGATCGCAAGCCGGACACACCGCAGCGCGACCAGATCGAGCGCCGGATCGAGACGCTGAACAAGCAGATCGCGGCGCAGGCGCCCGTCGCCACGGCACCGACCGCCACGGCCACGGCGCCGAGCGCGAGCAGCACCGCACCGCCGCCGCCTCCGCCGGGTGGCAAGCGCCCGATCCTGCCGCTGATCGTCGCCGGAGCGGGCGGCGTGATCCTGGTCGGCGGCGGCATCGGCTACGTGATCGAGAACGGGCGCGTGAAGGACTTCCAGTCGCAGTGCCCGAACAACAGCTGCCCCGACCCGAGCATCCGCGACAGCGCGAACTCGGCAGTGAACAGTCGCAAGTTGATGGGCGGTATCGCCGTCGCGGGCCTGGTGATCGGGGCCGGTGGCCTGGTCTGGTACTTCCTGTCGAAGCCCCAGGGCGACGCGACCACTACCGGTCAGCTCGACAAGCGCCGGCTCCACCCGCAGGTCACGCCCGTCGTGGGCAGCGGCTTCACCGGAGTGGCAGTAACGGGCGCGTTCTGATCGGCGGGCGCCGCGAGGCGCCGGCGTCGCCGCCCCAGGTCGCCGGCGCGGCCTCGACCACGTCGTCGGACCCGGGCTGCGCGCCGGGCGACTCGTCGTCCCGCATGACGCGACCATCGCCGGACGCCGCCTGCGCCGGCGCGCGATCGAAATCCGGTTCGAGCGGCGGAGGCGTCTCGCTCGAGGAACCTCCGCACGCCGGCAAGAGCAAGAGCAGCGCGACGAGTCCGTGCCGGCAGTAGAGCGCCATGCGGCGCTGCTAGCACGACCGTCGTGGCCGGGAAAAATGGGCGGCCCTCGTGGCGACGATCTGCTAGACGTTCAGGTACACCATGCGTTGTCGCTTCGCCCAGGTTTCCGCCGTCGCGCTCGCGGCGGCCATCACGTGCGCATGCAGCAGCAAGAGTAACCCGTCCGGTTCGCCGGCGGTCAGCTGCGACGTCGTCGACTACACCACGTTCGACGGCCAGAACCCCGCGGTGTCGTTCCGCAACGACGTGTTGCCGATCCAGCGTCGCGCCTGCGCCTTCAGCTCCTGCCACGGCAAGATCGTCGGCTCCAAGGTCGAGATGTATCTCGGTCCGAACATCAGCGAGCCGGATCCGGACGACACGACCATCGCGGATATCATCGCCACCATGAAAGAGGCGTCCAAGACCGCGCCCGCGATGGCACGCGTGACGCCATCGGATCCGCAGAACAGCTTCCTGATGCTGAAGCTCGACGCATGCCAGGGCGAAGCCGGCTTGACCTGCGAGGTGCAGGCCGGTGCGCTGTCGGACAACCCGTGCGGTGACACCATGCCGCGCTCGGGCGAGCAGCTGTCGCGCGCCGAGCGAGACATCTACCGGCGTTGGATCGCCCAGGGCGCGCAGGACAACTGAGTGATCGGACGGCTCTGCGGCAAGGTGGTCGTCGAGCAGCTCGACGGCCGCATCGTGGTCGACGTCGGCGGGGTGGGCTACGAGGTCACGGTTCCGCTCGGCACGCCGGGGCGAGCGGAGCGCGACGGCGAACGCGTGGTGCTGCTCGTGCACACCCACGTGCGCGAGGACGCGCTCGACCTGTACGGTTTTTCCTCCGAGGCCGAGCGCGGCGTGTTCCGGCTGCTGATCGGCGTGCCGAATATCGGCCCGCGGTCGGCGATCAACGTGCTGTCCGCGCTGCCCGCACCGGAGCTCGCGGCCGCCGTCCAGGCCGGGGACCTGGGGCGTCTCACGAAGGTGCCCGGGATCGGCAAGAAGACCGCCGAGCGACTCGTGCTGGAGCTCAAGGAGAAGCTGCCGCGCGCGCCGGCCGGGCCGGCGAGCACCCGTGCGGCGGCGCCCGCGGACAACGCCGCGCGGCTGGCCGTCGCCCTGACGAACATGGGCTACCGGTCGGCGGAGGCGGAGCGCGCCATCAAGACGCTGGGCGACCGGGTGGCCGCGGCCCCGCTCCCCGACCTCCTGCGCGAAGCGCTGGCGGTTCTATCGGCCTAGGAAACGCCTGCTTCCGGGGCTTGCGAGCCCGGTCCTTGACCCTCGCTGGGAGGCGTGGATAATCGCGCGCTTGCCGAGGGAAAATGCCGGCGCGGGGCGGCACACAAGCCCACGCATCGTGACCGCCCCAGGAGGCCCCACGTGATCACTTGTCCGAAGTGCAGCAAGGAGAACCAGGACCACTACAAGTTCTGCCTGGGCTGTGGTGCAGAGTTACCGCGCGATCAGGCGCCCAAGCCGTTCTCGCCGCGGACGCCGCCGCAAGGCGTTCCCGCTGCTGCCGTGGCACCGGCCGCGCCCGCGCCCGCGCCCGCGCCCGCGCCCGCCGCTGCACCGCCGGTAGCGCCTGTCGCACAGCCGCCGCGCCCGGCATCGGCTGCCCCCCCGGCGGCGGCGGCACCGGCCGCTGCGGGCATGCCCGTCGACTGCCCGCAGTGCGGCCATCACAACGTGACGGCGGGCCGCTTCTGCGCGTCGTGTGGCTACAACCTCAGCGCGCTGCAGGGTGGGGCTCCGTCGGCCGCCGCCGCCGCGCCCGCGGCCGCAGCGCCAGGCGCCAGCGCAGGACCCGCGCTGGTGTTGACCGCGCTCCGCGCGGACGGAAGCGAAGCCGGCACGCATCGCCTGCCGGATGCGCCGTCGATCACCGTCGGCCGCGACACCGGCTCGATCTTCGCGGGTGACAGCTACCTGTCGCCGCGCCACGCGACGTTCACGCGCCGTGGCAGCCAGGTCTTCATCAAGGACGACGGCTCGCTCAACGGCGTGTATGTCAAGCTCAAGCCGAACGAGCCGTGGAAGCTCGAGTACGGGGACCTGTTCCGCATCGGACAGGAGATCATCCGCTTCGAAGCGCTCAAGTTCCAGTCGCCGAGCCCGGACGGCGTCCAGCGCTTCGGCAGCCCCGCCAAGGGCTACATCGGTCGCCTGGCGCTCGTGGTCGGCCGCGACACGACGGGCAACGCTTTCCCGATCCCCGAGCGCGGCGTGCACTGCGGTCGCGAGCGCGGCGACGTCCTCTTCTCGGAGGACGGCTACGTGTCCGGCCTGCACTGCCGCATCGCGAGAGGTCAGGACAACCAGGTCTACCTGACCGACGTCGGCAGCTCGAACGGCACGTTCGTGCGCCTCGGCAGCGAGCAGCAGCTGCAACCGGGCGACATCCTGCTGATGGGTCAGCAGCTGTTCCGCTGCGACTTCTGAGAGAGCGGGCCGACACGGCACCGCACCTTGTTCGATGTCATCTCCGAGAACGATTCGCGTCGTCGCTGCCGTTATCGAGCGCGATGGGCGGTATCTGATCACCCAACGGCGGCCGAGCGCCGTCCTGCCGCTGCTGTGGGAGTTCCCCGGCGGGCGCGTCGAGGACGGGGAGACCGACGTCGACGCGTTGCGGCGCGAAGTGAAGCATCGGCTCGATGTCGAGATCGAGCCGGGACAGCTCATCAGCTTCGTCAGTCACCCGTATGAACGTTACGTGGTGGACCTGTACCTATACGAGTGCAGGCTCACCGGCGGGGAACCGGTGGAGCGCAACGTGAACGCTTTCAAATGGGTGACCAGCGCCGAGTTCGACCAGTATCCGTTCACGCCGGCGGACGAGCTGTCGATGAACAAGTTGCTCGGCGTGGGGTGATCGCGCCGGCGGCCCGCGGTATCGCGCTGGCCGCTCTGCTCACCACCTCCGTCGCAGGCGCAGAGCCCCCGCCGGCCGCGCCGGCGGCGCCCGTCGGTCCGGTCGCCGCCGAGAACACGCCGAACCCGCTGCCGTACGGCAACGGCACGGTCGTCACCGTGGTGACGACGCGCGCCGCGCAGATCTTCGTCGCGCCCGTCGGCCCCCGCGGCGCGCCGCCGAGCGACTACGACTTCAAGCGCGTCGGCGTCGCGCCGGCGTCGTTCCAGCTGCCCCCCGGTCGATACGTGATCGAAGTCGAGGACGAGGGCGTCACGAGCCAGGAGCTCGATCTCGTCGTCGGCACGGATCCGGTGCACCTGCAGATCCGGACGGGCTCCTCGGACATGGCGACGGTCGGCTCGCTGACGCTCGGGATCGGGATCTTGTGCGTGCTGAGCGGCGCGGTGCTGCTGATCAGCGGCTCGAAAGCTCCGTCGTCCCTGGACAAGTCGAAGATCGTGATCCCGCTGTTCGCGGCCGGCGGCGCGCTGGTGGGCGGCGGCATCGGCCTGTACTTCGCCTCGCGGACCAGTATCGAGCGCAATCCGGCGCCGGTAGCGCCGCCCGCGCCCAGGGCCTACGTCGCCGGCGTACGCGTGGCATTCTAGTGCCGCTCGCTGGAAGTCCGACCGGTGGATCAGGTGGCCGAGGTGGCGGGTTGGAAATGCCAGTGGTGGTGGCGCTAGACGACCGCGAAGCGGTCGAGGGGGAGGCTCGGCGAAGCCGAGGGGGCGCTGCTGCGCCCCAAACAAACGGTGCTGGTCCCGCCCGCGCGCTGCGAAGCAGCGCAGGCCCGCAACTGCCGGCCGCACTTGTGGCGAGCGGCACCAGGGGCATGCACGGCTTCCGGTTCCGGGGCCGATCGGGCGGCCCGCGGAACGGCTTGGCGGCGCTCCTGCTGCTGCTCGCGGCGGCTGCCCTGCCCGGCGCGTGCGATGCCAGCATCTCGGTTCCGGAGTGCGATCGCCTCCAGAACTTCAGCTGCGACTGCTTTCCAGAGTGCCAGCTGGAGTACGTCGACATCGTGGATTCACAGGACGCCGGGCGCTGCAACAAGGCGCTGCGCGACGCCTTCGCATACTGGGAGATCTGCGCCGGGCAGTGCGGCCCCAACTGCGAGTACGGCTGGAGCGCATGCGCCTTCGACACGTACCAGGCGCTTGGCCTCGCGCCGAAGCAGGAGTGCTCGGCCCCACCGGCCGACGCCGGCACGGATTGATCGGGCAACCGCCCCCGACCACGAGCCGACACCCGGTCATGTCCGCCATCCACCAGGCGTGGGCGACCGTGCGCTCGTTGTCGGGCGGTGCGCTGGATCTGCTCGCGCCGCGCGGGTGCGCGGCCTGCGACGCCGAGGTCCGGCGCGGAGCGCCATTCTGTGCGTCGTGCCGGGCGACGCTCCGCGCAGCGCACGTCGCCCACGTGGACGCTGTTCCCGTGCTGGCCGGCGCCGCGTACGGCGACGCCGTCGCGAGCGCGATCCAACGCTTCAAGTACGGCGGTCGGACGGACCTCGCGCCGGCGCTGGCGGCGCTGGCGGCGAACGCGTTGGGGTCGATCGGCGACGCCGTGCTCGTGCCGGTGCCGCTGCACTCCGTGCGGCTCGCCGAGCGGGGCTACAACCAGGCCGCGCTGATCGCGCGCGAGATCGCGCGATCGACCGGGGCGTCGTTGGACGGCTTGGCGCTCGCGCGACGGCGCGCGACGAAGCAACAAGCACGCCAAGGCGGCGAGGAGCGCCAGCGGAACGTCGCCGGAGCCTTCGCGGTCCGGCGGCCGCGAAAGCTGGCCGGACGCCGGATCGTGCTGGTCGACGACGTCGTGACCACGGGAGCGACCGCCTCGGCATGCATCCGCGCGCTGACGGCCTGCGGCGCGCCGGTGCTCGCCGTGGCTGCGGTCGCGCTCGCCGGGCACGCGCGCACGGCCTGAAAAGCCGGTATTGTCCGATCCGTCGTCGGCGTCGCTTTCGCGCGTACCCGGATCTTGCCGGGCGACTTGGCGTAAAATGTGAGACACCATGGGCGCAGCGAGGGATAGCCAGGCGTGAGCGACGACACGACTGACTGGCGATGGGTCGACATCGACGGTGTCCAGAAAGACATCGACGAGTGGGACCTGGTGTCCTCGCTCTCCGAGGGGACGCTAGAACCGCGGACGCTCGTCTGGAAACGCGGCTGGCAGGAGTGGCTCCCGGCGAGCCGCGTGGCCGAGCTGGCGTCGGCCATGCCCGAAGGTCAGGTCGAAGCCGCCGTCGAGCCGAAGCTGGGCGACGACGCCGAGCCTCCTGCCCCGCCGGCGCGGCCAGCGGAGCCCGCAGTTGGAGCGAGCCCGGTCGAGCCCACCGCACCGGCCCGCGCCGCCATCGCACCGGCGCACGCGCTTCCGCCCCCGCCGCTGGGCGGCCGCCACGATACGCGCGGCGCGATGGCCGCCGCGTCGTTGATCGGCAAGGCGGCGGCTCCTCCGCCGCCGGCGCGACCGCCGATGCCGACGCTCGTGGAACCGCCGACGACGCCAACCACGTCCGCCACCTTGCGACCGCCCGGCGCCGTTCCACCGCCGCCACGACGGATGCCGGCGAATCCCGCACCGATGATCGGGCCGTCCGCGGCGCGCGTCCCAGCGCTGGAGACGCCGCTGCCGCAAATCGCGATTCGCGAGAAGACGCCCGACGAGACCGCAGCGCCGCCGCCGGTCGCGATCACGGCAAGCCCAGCCGAGCCAGCGCAAGCTGCTCAGGCACTACCGCCCGAACCGGCGACGCTCCCGCTGGCGTCGCCGGCGCCCGTGACCGCGGACGCGGAGCCGCTTCCGTCGTGGGACGTCGAGACGGAGACGGCCGCCCCGGCGCCGCCCGCGCCGCACCGCATCGGCGCGCTCGCCACGCCGACCCCGACCCAACCCTCGACCACGCTGATCGTGCTCGGCGCGCTGGTCGGTGCGCTCGCCGCGTTGGTCATCGTGTTGCTGATCGCGCGCGGCAGCCACGACGCCACGCCGCTCGCAGCCGGGCCGGCGAACGTCGGCACCGCCGGTGAGGCGAAGGCGCAGCACCGCGGCCCGTGCACGCTCGCCCACACGGCGAAGCGCCTCGCCACCGACATCCTGCCGGGCGTTCCGCCGTACCTCGCGTCGGCACCGGACGGACAACACGTCGTGATCGGCTACGCGGCGACGCGGACCGAAGCCGTCGGACTGATGGTGAATCCGGAGACGCTCGATGCGGCGCGCGCGTTCGACCAAAAAGGATCGGGGAGCGTCGTCGGTACCGTGCCGACCGTCGCGAGCGGCAGGGTCGAGTTCGCAGTAGATCGCGACGGCGGGCCGCTGGCAAACTCGCGTTCGGTGGACGCCCGGCCCGGCTTCGTGCTCGGGATGACCGACACCGGGCTCGCGCGCGCCGCGGCAGGCAAGACGCCGGCGGTGATCTGGCCCGGCGGCACCTCCGAGCGCATGACGGAGATCCGCGTGGCGACCACGCCGCACGGCGATCACGCGGTGACGTTCCGGCGCGGCGGTCAATCCGGCAAGGTGTTGGTCGGATGGCTCGGCGCCGACGGTTCGAAGAAGAGCGAACTGGAGCGCGTCGAAGCGCCTTCGTTCGTGGGCACGCCGATGGTCGCCGCGAACGACGATTCGATCCTGGTGGTCTTCGCGGCGCGCGCCAGGAACACCGACCACTGGAGCGTGGAGCTTGCTGCGTCACACAACGGCGCGCGGCAGGTGACGGCCAACCCGTTCAACATCCCGCCGGGTGGGCCGGGCACGGAAGCAATCTCGCCCGCCGCCACCGGTCTTGGCGATCGGTGGGTGCTGCAGTGGACCGAGGGCACGACCGGCCAGCACGACGTGCGCGTGCAGACGCTCGACGACAAGCTGGTCCCGGTCGGCGATCCGGTGACGGTGTCGCCGAAAGGCGCCAACGCGGGTCAGGGCGTAGTATGGGTTCAAGGCGACAAGGGCGTGTCGCTCTTCATCGTTGCCAGCGGCGCCAGCCACGAGCTTTGGGGAGCTGCTCTGAGATGTCCATGAAGAACGCCAGGAACACGATCATCGGCCTCGCGGTGGCGGCACTGTCGCCCGCGGTCGCGACCGTCGCGACCATCTCGCTGACGGCGACGCCAGGCTGCTTCGTGTTCGGAAGTCCCGGGCCGTCGGCGGTCGGGCAAGGTCGCGAATACAAGTCCGGGGACCCGACGTTCGACGCGTTCTTCGACGCGCTCCACGACGTGCAGGTCCAGATGGCGGAAGCGCCCGACGAGGAGAAGGCCATCCGTCGCGCGCTGGCGAAGAAGCTCGACACCGACGCGGATGCGTCCGCGCGCGTCCTGGCCGAAAAAACCAAGCAGCGCGCGCATTCCATGGCAGCGCACGGCATCGCGCTCAAGCTCGAGACGGACGAGGGCGACGCGGAGACCAAGGCGAAGGCCGACCTCCACGCCAGCGGCGGCGCTCCGGCCGGTGCCGACAAGCGCTTCGTCACGGCGGTCGAGGCGGCCGTACAGAAGGAGCTGGAGCTCGCCAGGCAGATGAAGAAGAGCTCGAAGCTGCTCGAGCAACTCCGGGCCTCGACCGCGGCGCTGGACGCGAACATCGACACGACCTTCCGCCTCGGCGGCCCGCGGAAGAAGTCGGAGGTGCGCAAGAACCTGGACGACGCCAAGCTCTTGATGCCGATGATGAACGCGCGGGCCGACGAGGTCCGCGACGCCGCGATGGAGACAGCGAAGAAGCTGACCGACGCCGTCGAAACCGACGACGGCAACGTCGAGCGCCCCGCGCCGCCGGCCGAGCCGGAACCAACACAAGAGCCCAAGCACAAGCAGGGCAAGCCCGCGGCGAAGTCGAAGCCGAAACCCGCGCAGGGTACGGCAGCGCCGAGGCCCGCACCGGCGCCGAAGCCCGCGCCGAAAGCCTCCGCCGTCGGACTTCGAGCCGTGAGCCGTCGGCTCGCGCTCAGTTCACCTTCTTGATCGCCTCGAGGAACTTATCGGGGGCGACGAAGTCGTTGTAGCGGATCGCTTCCTTGCCAGCCGAGTCGAAGACCAGCACGGTCGGCAGGCCCTTGATCGAGAAGTGCTCGAGCGTGCTCTCGACGGCGGGATCGTCCTCGTCGGTGGCATCGACACGGACCGCGACGAAGCGACCCGCTTCACGCGAGACGTCCGGATGCGAGAAGGTGCGCTTGTCGAGCTCCTTGCACGCGCCGCACCACTGAGCCGAGAAGTCCACCAGCAGCGGGCGCTGCTCGCGCTGCGCCTGCTCGCGCGCGGCGTCTACGGACATGTGCTCCCACGACAGCGTACGCACCGGCTTGGCCGCGCCGACCACGAGCAGGAAGCCACCGACGCTGGCGAACGCGATCCCGACGCCCTTCGCGAGCTTCACAGCCGGGCCGGGCTCGTCGAACGAGCGGTGCACGGCGCCGAGCGCGATACCCACCAGCACGACGGCCGCGGTGATGCCCAGGAAGCGACCCGACGGGCTGGCGTAGCGCGCCAGCAGTGGGAACTTCGTGCTCAGGAAGTAGAACGCCACGATCAGGAGCACGATCCCGAGGACGGACTTCACGTGGATCATCCAGCGCCCGCTCTTGGGGAGCTGGACGGCGAACGTGCCGACGACGAAGAACGGCGCCCCGAGCCCGAGCGCGAACGCGCCCATGGCGAGCGCGCCGAGCGCCGCGCTCTGGGTCTTGGCGATCCAGGTCAGGATGCCGGTGAGCACGGGACCGGTGCACGGCGAGGCGATCAGGCCGCACGCCAACCCGAGCGCGAACGCGCCCTTGAATCCGATACCGCCCATCGTGGCCAGGCGGTTGGTCAAGGCCGACGGCAAGGCGAGCTCGAACGCGCCGAACATCGAGGCTGCCATCGCGATGAACAGCACGCTGATGCCGACGACGACCCAGCGGTTCTGCAGCACGCTGCCGAAGATGCTGCCGGTCAGCCCGGCCACGACGCCGAGTGGAACGAACATCGCGACGATGCCCAGCACGAACGCCGCCGACAACATCGCGCCTTGAGAGCGAGTCTTGACCTCGCGCGCGCCGAACACGCTGACCGTCACGGCCACCATCGGGTACACGCACGGGGTCAAGCTGACGAGCAGCCCGCCGGCCAGTGCAGCCAGGCCGGCATAGAGAGGGCCCTTGGACAGGGCTCGAGTGAAGGCGTCCGGTTGAGCGGCGTGCGCGCTGGCCGAGGCCAACAGCACGAGCAAGGCGGAAGCCAGGGAAAGCGGGAGGGATCGCTTGGCCATGGCGCTACCTGTGTATAGCGGAGAAATCGACGAAAGGTTTCGTCACCCCGGACCGGCCTTGCGGCCGGTTCATCGCGGTGGGTTGCGACCCCGACGACGGAGTCGCGTCAACAGTCTCCGCGCCTGGGCCGTCTCACCTTCAAGAGCAACCGCCAGCGCGACCCGACCGCTGGTGGCGCGCCGCACGAATGCGCGGAGATACGCGCGCGCGGCGGCATCGTCGCCGAGCTCGAAGGCGAGCTCGCCCAGTACGAACTGTCCGTAGCCCTGGCCGCACGGCTCGTCGGCGAGGCGCTCGCGCAGGACGTGGAGCTCCGCGACCGGGACAGGCTCGCCGGCCGAACGGCGCGCGAGCGCGAGCTGCGCCTGGTACAGGGGGCGATCCACCGTTCCCCAGCGCGACGCACGAGACAGCGCCCCGATGGCATCCCGATGTTTTCCCGACAGGTGGAGCACGCTCCCGAGCGTCCACAGGTGGAACGCCCTGCGCGAGGGCGGGCTGACCCTGCTCGCCAGCCGGAGGTGGTCGATGGCCTGCTCCCGCTCGCCCATCCCGAGGCAAGCGCGGGCCGCGTCTTGCCGGGCGACGTCTGGCATCACGTCGAGCCCGATCATGTCGACGGCTACGGCCAGGGCTTCCTCGAACCGGCGCGCCTCCATGTGCGACAGGTAGAGCTGCCGGAGCAGCATCGCCCGCGTCGTCCGATCGACCGAACCGCCCTGTGCGAGTCCCTTTTGCGCGTACTTGGCTCGAAGCCCGGCCGTGCGGGCAATCGTCGCCTTCCGGAGGAGATCCTCCGGGGTGGCCGGCTCAGCGGCGCTTCCGCGCGCCCGGGACATGCTCCGGTGAAGTCTAGCAGCACCTGTACACACGTCCAGATTTCGGGGACACTGCGCGGCTGCACGTCGGGCCAACCGATTTGGGGGACTTCACGTACGCCGCTCGACCGACCAAGCTGCACACGTCGAATGCGACGACCGCCCTCCACGACCCTGCTGCCCTGCCTGCTCGCCCTGCCCATGCTGCTGGCCGGGTGCGGTCATCCGGCGAGCGAGAAGGAATGCGACGAGATCGTCGAGCGCATCGCGCGCCTCGAGCTCGAGAAACAATACCCACGCGACCCACAGCTCGTGAGCGACGAGATTTCCAAGGCGAAGACGTCGCTCCGGCAAACGACGATGAAAGACTGCGTGGGCAAGCGCATCACCCACAAGGCGATGGAATGCGTTCGCAAGGCGAAGACATCGAAAGAGATCGTCGACCACTGCTTCGAGTGATCGGCGCGGGAGCGCTCGCGTGTGCCGCGCTCGGCGCGCTCGGGTGCAGCAAGCCGCTCCAGCCCAACGAGTGCAAGGCGCTGCTCGATCGCTACGTCGAGCTCCTGGTCCACGCCGACCACCCGGACGCGGGCGGCGACGAGATCGTTCGCCTGCAAGCCGAAGCGCGCACGGAAGCCGCCGGGGATCCCGCGTTCGCGCGCTGCAGCAACGAGGTGTCGCGCAGCCAGTACGAGTGCGCGATGCAGGCGACGAATCCCGACCAGCTCGAGCAATGCCTGATGTGACGCTCAGCCGCGAACGCGACGCTCCAGGCGCGCGACGGCGCGTGCGACGTCGGGGCGGGCGTCCAGCATGGTCCGCATCGGGTCGCCGAGCTCGGCCAGCCGCGCCGGTACCGTGGCGATGGTAAAGCGCGTGGGATCGAGCGCGAGGTGGAGCTCTTCCCAGGCGAGCGGCGTGGACACGCTCGCCCCGGGCCAGGCGCGCACCGACCACGGCGCGACGATCGTGCGTGAGCGCCCCGTCTGACCCGTATCCACGTACACCCGCGGTCCGCGCTTGGAGACGCGACGCTCCATCGTGGCGATCCCGGGATAGCGGTCCACGACGAGGCGCCCGAGGAGCTCCACGAGCATCTTCGCGACGTCGAAGCCAACCCCCGGCCCGAGCGGCACCAGGACGTGCAGCCCCGATTGCCCGGACGTCTTCGGGAAGCCCGAGAGCCCGATGTCTTCGAGCAGCTCGCGCAGCGCCAACGCAAGGGTGACGGCGTGCTTGAACGGCTGCTCGCCGATGTCGAAGTCGAAGGTGATGAAGTCGCAGTGGTCGAGGCTGTCCGAGCGGCTCGCGAGCACGTGGAGCGGGATGCTGCCGAGATTCACGATGTGGAGCAGCGAGTCGACGTCGTCGACCAGGAACACGCACTTCTGGTGATGCACCGCGTCCTCGTCGTCGCGGAGCTGCAACGTCCGGATCCAGTCGGGCGTGCCGCGCGGGGCGTTCCACTGGAAGAAATGCTTGCCCTCGATGCCGTCGGGGTAGCGGACGAGCACGACCGGGCGCGCGCGCAGGAACGGCAGTAGCGCGCTGGACACCGACGCGTAGTAGTCGCACAGATCGCCCTTGGTGTAGCCGTCGTCGGGCCAGAACACCTTGTCGCGGTTCGAGACGACAACGCGCGTCGCCGCCGCCACGGGCTCGTCGACGACGGGCTCGTCCGCCGGCCGCGCGAGTGTCTCCGCCGGCGGAGCCGCCGCGCAGCTCCGTGCCTCCACGTCTTCGCGTAGCCCGCGAAACACCGGCGCGCGCAGGTGACCGTCGCTCGTCCAGCCGAGAAAGCGCACGCTCGCCACCAGCTCCGGCTTGACGAAGTGACGCTTGCCGGACTCGCGCGACAGCTCGCCCTCGGCCGGCTGCGCGTCGACCTCGAGCGGCGCGAGCCGCTCGAGCAGCGCGTCGATGGCCCGGTCGTCGAGCCCGCTGCCGACCTTGCCGCGCACGACCAGCCGATCGCCGACATAGCTCGCGAGGTCGAGCGCGCCGAGTCGCTTGCGCCCGCCGCGGCCCTCGATGTAGCCGACGATCACGAACTCGTCGTCGCGCTCGCACTTGATCTTGACCCAGTCGGAACCGCGGCCGGGGCCGGGCCGGTACTTCGAGTCGCTGCGCTTGGCCACCAGCCCCTCGAGACGCTCCGCGCGGCACAGATCGTAGAGCGGGCGTCCCTCGCCTTCGAGGTGGTCGAGCGCGCGGATCAGCCCGCGCCCGACCACCACTTCGGCGAGCAGGCGCTTTCGATCGCGGAGCGGCAAGTCCACGAGCACGCGCTCGCCGATCTGCAGCAGGTCGAACACCAGATACGTCACGACCACCTCGCGCCGGGACCGGGCTACGTCCTCGGGGCGCCGTGCATGGATGCGCGGCGCCAAGCGCTCGAAGCTGGGCTTGCCGTGGGCGTCGAACGCGACGATCTCGCCGTCGAGCACGACGCGCTCCGGCGCGAGCGCGCGCACCGCCCGGGCGATCTCGGGGTAGGTCGTCGTCGCCGCGCGTCCGTTGCGGTAACGGAGCGCGACCTGCGCGCCGTGCTTGTCGGCGACGATGCGGACGCCGTCCAGCTTGAGCTCGTAGAGGCGCTCTGGATCGTCGAGCTTGGCACCCGAGGGCGCGCACAGCATCGGCACCAGCGCGCGCGTGTCGACGCTGCCGCGCGGCGCGCCGAGCTCGGCGGCCTCTTGCTCGATGCGCGAGGCGATCGCGCCGCGCTCGGCGAGCTGCTCCACGCTCAGCCCGGACAGCACGCTGAGCGGGCTGTCCGCGGTCACGTCGCGACCCGCCGCGCTGAACGCGTCCTGCTTCTTGATCAGCAGCCACTCCGGCTTCTCCTGCTCGCGCGAGCGCGCGCCACGCTTGCCGGTGTAGACCAGGGCGAAGCGACCGCGCAGCTTGTGACCGGCGAGCTCGAAGTCGAGCTTGCCGCGGGCGAGGCCGTCCTCCGCCGTGCCGTCCAGGTAGCGCACGCGGCCCTCGTCCCAGACGATCATCGGGCCGGCGCCGTAGTTGCCGTCGGGTATCACCTCCTCGAAGTCGAGGTACTCGAGCGGGTGCGGTTCGGTGCGCACCGCGAGGTGCTTCTGCGCCGGGTCCAGGCTCGGCCCCTTGGGCACGGCGAAGCTCTCGAGCGCGCCGGCGATCTCCAGTCGCAGGTCATAGTGCGTGCGCGTCGCCGCGTGCAGGTGCACCACGAAGCGGCCGCTGCGCGTCGGCCCAGCGCTGCGATTGCGTTCAGGGGAAAACGGCTCGTTGGTCCGCTCCGGATCGCGCTTGCTCCGGTAATCGTCCAGGCGGCTGTCGCCCTTGGTCGCGGATTTCGTCGTTCTCTTCTGCAAGCGCCCCGTCCCTGGCTACCATGAACGCATGGCCGCACGCGCGCTGTCCTCGGGCACGATCTCGTTCGGGCTCGTCTCGATCCCCGTCAAGCTCTTCACCGCCGCTTCCTCGGAGCAGGCGCGCTTCAACATGCTGCACAAGAAGTGTAGCGGGCGCCTGAAGCAACAATACTACTGCCCCGTCGACGACGAGGTGGTCGAGCGCTCGGACACCGTCCGGGGCTTCGAATACGCGCGCGGACAGTACGTGCTGTTCACCGACGAAGAGCTCAAGGGGCTGGAAGCCGAGCGCAGCAACGCCATCGAGATCGTCGAGTTCGTCCCGCTCTCGAGCGTCGACTTCGTGCAGGTGGAGAAGAGCTACTACCTCGGACCGGACAAGGGCGGCGACAAGGCCTACCGGCTGCTGTTCGAATCGATGCGGAGCAAGGATCGCGTGGCGGTGGGTCGCTGGGCGGCGCGCGGCAAGGAGCAGCTGGTGTTGCTCCGCCCGTACGGCAAGGACGGCCTGGTGCTACACCAGCTCTACTACGCGAACGAGGTCCGCGACTTCGAGGAGGTGCCCACGGGCGCCACGTTCAAGTTCAGCGACGTGGAGCGGGATCTCGCCGACAAGCTCATCGATCAGCTCTCGGTCGACGGGTTCGACCCGGAGAAGTACAGCGACGCCTACGCCGAGCGCGTGCGCTCCGCGGTGGATCAGAAGGTCGCCGGGCAAGAGATCAGCGTCGCGCCGGAGCAGCCCAAGGCGCAGATCATCGACCTGTTCGAGGCGTTGAAGAAGAGCCTGAGCGAGGCCCAGAAGCCCGCCGTGGCCAAGGCCGGCAAGGCGCCGGCGGCCGCCGCGCGACCGGTCAAGAAGGCCGCGCCCCGCAAGGCGGCGCGCTCGAAGAAGTCATCCTCCGGCGGGTGACCTGGCCAGCGCGGACGACAGCGACGAGCCGGTCGTGGTCCTTGAAATCGAGGACCACATCGATCTGCACACTTTCGATCCGAAGGACGTCCCCTCGGTCGTCGAGTCGTACATCGAGGCCGCGGCGGAGAAGGGCTTCACCGAGGTGCGCGTGATCCACGGTCGCGGAAAGGGCGTCCAGCGCGCCCGCGTGCGCGCCATGTTGTCGTCGAACCCGCACGTGCAGGCGTTCGGCGACGCGCCGGCCCATCGCGGCGGTTGGGGCGCGACGCTGGTGTGGCTCCGGCACTAGCGCTCGAGCAGCTTGAGCCCACGCTCGCCGTAGCGAAGCAGGTAGTCGCGCAGCGTGCAGCCGGGCTGATCGACGAAGACCTCATCGAGTATCTCGATGCGCGCCATGCGGTCGAGACGGAAGTTGCGGAAGTCGTCGCGTAGCTCGCACCACGCGCCGAGCGTCCACACCTGCCCCCAGAAGAACGCGCCGAGCGGGCGCACGACGCGCGTGCTGCGCGCGCCGTCCTCGCGCGTGTAACGGAAGCGCAGCTTGCGTCGCTTCGCCGCGGCGGTCCGGATCGGTGCGAGTGCACCGGCGACGCGCGCGCCGATCTCCGCCGACGGCGCGAACAGCCGGCTCTCGTGCAGGCGGCTCGCGAGCGGTGCGGGCAGCACGGTCTCCACCTTCGCCAGCGCCGATCGCGACGCCTTCGCGAGCGCCTCGTCGCCGACACTCGCGACGATGCGCGCGCCGATCACGAGCGCTTCGATCTCGTCCTCGTCGAACATCAGCGGCGGCAGGTCGTAGCTCGCGCGCAGCCGGTAGCCCACGCCGGGCTCGCCCTCGATCGGCGTACCGGCGCGGACCAGATCGCGGACGTCGCGATACACCGTGCGCTCCGACACCTCCAGCCGCTCGGCGAGCGCGCCGGCGGTGAGCACCTTCTTCCGCCGCAGCAGCTGGATGATGGAGAACAGCCGATCGGATCGTCGCATCGCCCGGCGGAGTGTCGCGCGTCCACCGACGCGCGACAACGCAATGTCAGCAGCGTGGCAGGATGTCCCCGGTCTTCGGGATGTCGGTCCGGCGCGGCCGGCGGCGCGGCGCGGGCGTGATGGCGCTGCCGTGCGGGACGCGCGGTTGCGCGCCGGACCGGCATCCTCTTCCCGATCCGACGCTCTCGTTTTGTTGGCCCGGTCCGGACCCCCGCCGTATGCCCGGGCATGCGCAGTGCGACCCTGGTGGTGATCGAGTTCGGCGGCTCCTGGCCGCGCTGGCTGTCGCCGACGGGCAGCGGCGACATGGCCGTCGTCGCGCAGCACTACGAGGGCGAGCCGGGCTCGCTCGTCACGCAGGTGGCGAGCCGCATCTCCCGACTGGCGGCCCGCGGTTGGGCGCTCGAGGAGATGGTGCTCGTGAGCAACGGCCGCACGGACGCGGCGGCGAGCGCGTCGCGCGCCGTGCTGGCGCGCGGCTTGCTTGCGAACCTTCGCGCGGCGGGCGGCGGACGACTCGTGATGACGACGAGCGAGCGCGCGCCGGGGCGCGCCCAACAGTCGCTCACGGCGCTGGCCGCGGCGATCGATCGCGACGCGGTCGGCAGCGGCGTCGGCATCGGCGTGCGGCTCGGCAACGGCGCGATCATCGAAGGCCTCTCTGCCCGCGTCTGCGCGTAGCGGCAGGACGCGGGGGCACGGCGCTAGCTGAGCGGCGGGGGAAACTGGCTGGTCCAGCGGTAGGCCGTGTCCTCGAGGAACGCGAGGAGCTTCTCCAGCGGTTCGAGGTGCGCGCTCTCGGCGGCGACGAAGCTGTCGGCCTCGAGCAGGCGCCCGGCGGCCGCGGAGAGCGCCAGCTCGGTGCCGCCGACCAGCGCGCGCTGGACGGCGCGGATGCGCGCGACGGGCGTGTGGATGCCGGCGGCGATCACGTCCGCCGGGATCGGGCCGACGCGGGACAGGATGTGCACGTTCTCGTCGCCCCAGCCCGCGCGCCAGGTGCCCGGCCCGCCGGGCGCGTGGTGCAGATACGTCGCGGCCACGTCGCACTGCCCCGACAGCACGGCCTCGACGGCGGCCTGGTGCGAGCCGAGGAAGTGCTCCGCACCGAACGCCTTCGCGGGGTCGACGCCTTGCGCGCGCAGCGCGGCGCGGATCACCAGGTAGCCGGACGCGCTGTTGCGATCGACCCACGCAGCGCGCACGCCGACGAGGTCCGCCGGCCGTCGCAGGGTGGTTCCGGCGCGCGCGAACAGCGCGGTGTGGAACGACGACAGGCCCCGGCGCACGGGCAGCGCGACGGGCAACGCGCGCCCCGCGCTGGCAGAGCGCAGCGCCAGCACCGGCGGCAGCCACGCGACGTCGATGCGCATGCTGTGCATGTCGTCGAGCAACGCCGGGTAGTCGCGGGCGACTTGCGGCTCGACGCGGATGCCGAGGGCGTCGCCCAACGCTGTGCACAGCGCGTCGAGACGCTCGTGCAGATCCGACGGCGGCGGCGGCGAACTGCCGCTGGCCGTCGCCGTCGCGTTCAGCGCGATGCCGAACCGGAGCGGTGCGTCGTCGGACAGCTCGAACGGGTCGCCGGTTGCCACGGCGCGACCGTCCACCGGCGAAGCGCGGCGGTCAACCTTCACCGCGACGCGCCAGGATCCGCACGTGCCGTAGCGCGTCCACGTCATCCGGGTCGAGCTTGTGCGCGACGCGGAAGCTCTTGTATGCGCCCTTGTCGTCGCCATCCATCAAGAGCAGCTGCGCGTGCACGTAGTGCGCGAACGCCATGTTGCGATCCTCGCGCACCGCTTGCAGCGCGAGCCGCGCGAGCTCGTCGCGATGCTGCTCGACAGCGCCGGCTTCCTGGTCCAGCCGGAAGCGCGCCCACGCCGCGTACAGCTGGTATTCCACGGCCTCCGGGTGGAGCGCCGCGGCCTTGTCCAGATCCTCGACGGCCTTGCCGAGCAGCCCGCTTCGCAGGTTGCGCTTGCCCGCCTGGAAGCCTTGCTCGGCACGCAGCCGCGCGCGCTTCACGTCGGCAGACGGCGGCACCGACGGACGGGCGCGATGCGCGGGCTCCGGCTCTTCTTCGGGCGGCGGCTCCTTGATCGTCAGCTTGACCACCGGCGGCGGCGGTGCGGGCCGCGGAGGCGGGGCGCGCGGCGCGGGGGCGGCCGCCGGGACGCGAACCCGCGCGCGGGACGCCGCGGTCTCCCGCGCCTCGGCCGCCGAGGAGTGGAGCGTCGCGCCCTGCGTCACGATCAGCGCCGCGATCGTGCGCACGGCGTCGAGCCCGGACGCCGTCAGCTCCGCCACCGAGCGGGAGCCATCCGCGGCTTCAACGACGACGCGCTCCTCGGGCGTCATGGCGAAGCGCGCCGCCATTACCTCCGCCGCGTCGGCGAGCGCCGGATAGAACGCGCTCGCGGGTTTCCACAGCGGCTCCAGCCGCGGGAGCTCGTAGTAGCGACGGAACCCCTCGAGCACCAGCGGCTCGATCTGGCACGGGTAGCGCGCGACCTCGTCGAGCGCCTCGGCGTTCGGCGAGAAACCGCACTCGGCGCGCTCCCACTGCATGCAGTGCAGGAACTTCTGCCGCACCTGCTCGGCGAGCGCGTCGTTGACCTGCTCCAGGGTCAAGTACCCGAGCGCGACCGCCACCTCGCCGAAGCGTAGCTGCTCGCTGCCGAAGACGCTGTCGGTCATGCGGTCGATGATTTTCGCGTACTGTTGCTGATCGAGCACGCCCTGGCGCAGCATCACGCGCCCGAGCGTCTCGCCCAGCGTGCCCTCCTCGGCGAACACCGGCGTGCCCTTGAGCACATACGCGAAGGTCGTCAGGTTCTCGGCGCGGACCGTGATGACGCCCGTGCTCGCATATCGATTCGCGGCCAGTAGCTGGCCGAGGAAGCTCGAGTCTTCTTGGGACTTGCTCATGCCGGCGATCGGAAAGAGCGTAACACGCCGGGCCGGCGGGGCAGCTGCGGTCGATCATCGCCCGCGCTCCCCCAGATCCCGCAGACGGCGACGAGCGGCTTGAGGCCCGCGGCGCCGCGCTTCCGGCCGCAGGCTGCCGGGGCGGCGCGGTATCCCGCGGTCCGGCCCGAGCGTGCGCGAGCGCGGCGTCCACACGCGGCTGCGTCGGCGCGCCGCGCCGGCGTCCCGAACCGTGCTACGGCAGGGCGCGTGGAAGCGTCACGTCGCGACAAGACGGCCGGCGATCTGGAGTGGTCGCTGCTGCTCGAGCGCATCGCCGCGCACGCCGCCGGCGCCCCGGCGGCGGCGCGCGTGCGCGCGCTCGAGCCCGCGACGTCGATGGCCGGCGCGCACGCGCGCACCGCGCGGGTCGCGGAGCTGCTCGAGCTCAGGGCGCGCGGGCGCCCGTTGCCCGTGCGCGTCGTGGTCGATCCCGACGATCTGATCGGGCGGCTGCGCCGCGGCTCGCTCGCGAGCGGCAAGGAGCTGCGGGAGATCGCGACGATGCTGGCGCTGGCCGCCGAGCTCCGCGGCTTCGCTCGCTCGGAGCGCGATCGCCACGCAGCGTTGGCGACGGCGATCGACAGCGCACCGGCGCTCGACGAGCTGCGCGCGCGCCTCGAACACGCCGTCGAGGCCGACGGCCGCGTCGCCGATCGGGCCGCGCCGGCGCTGGCCGAGGCGCGGCGGCGCGTGGCCGACGCGCGCCGCGAGCTCAAGCACCGGCTGGGCCAGCTGATCGCGCGCTACGCCGAGGTGCTGCAGGGCGCGTATCACGCGGAGCGCGACGGACGCTACGTGCTGCCCGTGCGATCGGACGCGCACCTGCGCGTGCCGGGCATCGTGCTCGGGTCGAGCGCGTCGGGGGGAACGCTCTACGTCGAGCCGCAGGAGATCAACGCGATCGGCAACCGGCTCAGCATCGCCGAGGCCGAGGTCGAGCGCGAGGAAGCGCGCGTGCTCGGCGCGCTGGGCGACCTGGTCCGCGCGAGCGCCGCGGACGTCGCGGTCGCGGCCGACGCTTGCATCACGGCCGACCTGCTGACGGCGATCGCGAGCTGGGCCGAGAGCGCGTCGGCGATTCCGCTCCAGGTCGAGGCGGACCACGGCATCGACTTGCGCGGCATGCGCCATCCCCTGCTCGTCGGCGCCGGCCAGGAAGTCGTGCCCAACGATCTGCTGCTCGCCGGCGGGCAGGCGCTGGTGCTGTCCGGACCGAACGCCGGCGGCAAGACCGTCGCGCTCAAGTGTCTCGGGATGGCCGCGTGGATGGCGCGCGCGGGCTTGCCGGTTCCAGCAGAGCCCGGCTCTCGCATCGGCTGGTTCGAGCCGGTGCTCACGGACATCGGCGACGAGCAGTCGCTGGTGCGCTCGCTGTCCACGTTCAGCGCGCACGTCGAGAACCTGGCCGCGATCGTCGCGGCGTCCGGCGGTCACGCGCTCGCGCTGCTCGACGAGGTGGCGGCGGGTACGGATCCCGAAGAGGGATCGGCGCTCGCCGCCGCCGTGCTCGAAGCGCTGGTGGAGCGCGGCGCCGCCGTCGCGGTGACGACCCACTACGAGCGCTTGAAGGAGCTCTCCGCCGGCAGCGCGCGCTTCGTGAACGCGTCGGTCGGGTTCGACATGACGGCGATGCTGCCAACCTTCCGCCTCGCCATCGGCGTTCCCGGCGCATCGAGCGCGCTCGCCGTCGCGGCGCGCTTCGGTATCCCGCCGGCGCTGATCGAGCGCGCCCGGGCGCTGCTGCCGGTCCAGGCGGTCCAGCGCGAGGAGCTGGTGCGCCGTCTGGAGACGGAGCGCCGGGCGCTCGAGCAGGCGCGCCGCGACGCGCAGGCCGCCACCGAGCGCCAGCGCGAGCTCGCAAGCGAGCTGGAGGAAGAGCGCGAGCGCGCCCGGACCGAGGAGCGCGTGCGCCTCGCTCGCGAGGCGCACGCGCTCGCGTCGGAGGTCCGCGAGGCGCGCGCCGCGTTGCGGGAAGCGACGGCGCGCGCACGGCGCGCCGGCGATTCCACGAAAGAGCTGAAGCTGATCGAGCGCGACGTCGACGCGGCGGCGCGCCACATCGCCGTCGGCAGCGCGCTGGCCAGCGTCACGATCGGTTCCGCGCCGGACCGGCAATCCCTCGAGGCGAGCGACCTGGTGGTCGGGGCGCGGGTGTACGTGCCGCGGCTGGCAACGAGCGCGGAAATCCTGGCGCTGCCGGTGCGCGGTCAGGTGCGGGTGCAGGCCGGCGCGATGAAGCTCGCCGTAGCGGTCGACGAGCTCGAGCGGGACACTGCGGCGCCCAAGCGCGCGGCTCCGCCGCCGCGGCGCGCGAAGCAAGCGGAGAAGCGCGCGATCGCGCTGCTCGGGCGCCACGTGCCGGCACGCACCCAGGACAACACGCTCGATCTCCGCGGGCAACGCGTGGACGACGCCATGGAGGAGGTCGACCGCTTCATCGATCGCCTGCTGCGGCAGGGCGAACCGGCAGGATTCGTACTGCACGGACACGGCACCGGCGCGCTCAAGAGCGCCGTGCGCGAGCACCTGGGCGCGTCGACAGAGCTCGAGCACTGGGAGCCCGCGGGACGCGACGACGGCGGCGACGCTTTCTCGATATTCTGGCTTCGCGACTGACCTGCTGGCTCCGCGCCCCGCGCGACGATATGCTTCGAGCATGATGCTCAAGTGGGGCGCCTTGGGGTTGGCTGTGTTGGCGACCGCGTGCGGCGGCGGCTTCTCGTCCACGTCGACGGACGGCGGCAGCGGCGCCGGCGGCACCGACGGCGGCTCCACCGGCGGGACGGCGGGCACCGGTGCGACCGGCGGCAGCGGCGCGACCGGCGGCACCGGTGCGACCGGCGGAACGGGCGGTAGTAGCGGGAGCAGCGGCGTGGGCGGCAGCAGCGGCGTGGGCGGCAGCAGCGGCGTGGGCGGCAGCAGCGGCGTGGGCGGCAGCAGCGGCGTCCGGCGGCAGCAGCGGTTCCGGCGGCAGCAGCGGTTCCGGCGGCAGCAGCGGTTCCGGCGGCAGCGGCGGCACCGGCGGCAGTAGCGGCGGCGGCGCGACCGGCGGAAGCAGCGGCATGGGCGGCAGCGGCGGCACGGGCGGCGGGATCAACTCGGGCGATTGCGACGACGTCCACCCGTGTCCAGTGAACAGCCAGTGCGTGGAGCTCGTACCGGGTGGCTTCCGCGTGTGCGCGACGAGTACGAAAGAAGCGACCAGCTGCCCCAACCCGGCTATCGACGAGTGCTGCAAGAGCGCGGACTGCTCCAGCGGCGCGCTCTGCTACGCCGGCCCGGTCGTCCCCCACTGCGGAGGCGCCATTCCGAGCAACCAGAACGTGTGCGCCAAGGACTTCTGCTCGAGCGACGCCGACTGCGGCAACGGGGAGGTCTGCCTCCCGGCGGGCGTGCTCGGCAACGAGGTTCGCGCGTGCCTGAGCGCCAAATGCCGGACCGACGCGGACTGCACAGTCGAGACGGGCGGCCAGTGCGCGCCGGTGATGAATCCGTGCTGCAACGCGGCTTCGGGGCTGTTCTGCGTTTACCCCGGCGGCTGCCGCAAGACGAGCGACTGCGCCGTGGGCAAGTATTGCTCGACGGCCAGCGGGGAGCCCACGTGCGTCCAGGGCGCCGCGGTCTGTCCGGGCTGATCAGTGCGTCGTGACGGCGACGTCGTCGATGAACCAGCCGCGCGCGGTCGTGCCGGCGTCGGCGCCGAATAGCCAGCGCGCCCGGAACGTCGCGACGCGGTATTGGCTCGGCAGATCGAAGCTGACCTGCACCCACACGCCGCCCGGGATCGTCCCGGACCAGCCGGCGTGCCCGCCGATGTCGGGCGTCGGCGTGCAGCCGCCGTAGGACCCGTTGATCGTGCCCTCGTAGCCCGGCGTCGGCGTCACGTCGTTCCACGTCGCGCCGCCGTCCGACGAAATCTGGAGCGTGCCGCCGTCCCACCAGGTGCCGCTCGATTTGGCTTCGAACTTGTAATAGTGCCAGAACGACAGCGTCGGCGTCAGCGACGAGCCGGCGCACGCGCTCACGTCGATCACCGGCGAGATCAGCTCGGCCATCTGGCAGTTCGAGTAGCCACCGCTCGACAGATTCGTCGCCCAGCACTTGCTCCCGCTGTGGCAGGTCACACCCGACGGATTGCCGAGCGCCCACGGATCGTCGCCGGAAATCCCGCTGGTGGGGTCGTGGGTGAAGCCGGCCGCGCCGCTCTCGAAGTCGGTCGAGAACGACAGCGTGGTGCACGCGTCGGAACAGGTATTGCCGATGCAGGTCTTGCCGCCGCTGCAGTCGCCGTCCGACAGGCACCCGACGCACGCCGACGTCGTGCCCTGATCCAGACACCGGGGCGTGGCGCCACCGCACGCGCTGCACGCCGCGCCGCACGCCGCGTCGCTCTTGCACACCGCGCAGGCGCCGCCGCTGCACGCCTGGTTCGCGCCGCAGGACGTCGCGTTGCAGACGCACGCCGAGCCACCGCAATCCGGCGTGGCGCCGGAGCAGGCGGCGCACGTCGCGCCGCACTTCTGGGCCGTGTTGCAGCTCGCGCACGTCCCCGCGTTGCACCACTTGCCGCTGCCGCACTGGCTGTCGACCGTGCACTGGACGCAGCTGGTTCCGCCGCTGCAGACGCCGCCGGAAGTCGTGCAATTCGCGCAACTGCCGCCGCAGTGTTGGTCATCGTTGCAGGTCGCGCAGCTTCCGCCGTTGCACCACTTGCCCGACCCGCAGTCGGCCGCTGTCGCACAGTCCTTGCACACGCCGTTGACGCAGCCGCCCGGGCAGCTGCGCGAGCTCTGCGGATAGCTGCACGCGCCGCCGCTGCACGTGCCGGGACCCGAGTAGCTCTTCAGCGTGCTGGCGTCCGAGCAGTAGCTCGCCGGCGGCGTGGCGCACGTCACGCCGGCACACGGGTCGCCCTTGCACGCGCCGCCGCTGCACCCGTACGTGCAGTACTGCGCGTGGCTCGTGTACGCGCACGCGCCGCCGCTTCCGCAGGTGCCGGGCGTGTCGTACACGGTCAAGTCGCTGGCACTCGAGCAGTACGACGCCGGCGGCGTGGCGCACGTCACACCGGTGCACGGGTCGCCGTTGCACACGTCGCCGGTGCAGCCGAAGCCGCAGTACGCCTCGTGCGAGCTGTAGCTGCACGTGCCGCCATTGCACGTCCCGGGCGCGTCGTACACGCGCAGGTGCGTCGAGTCGCTGCAAGTGCTCGCCGGCGGCGCGTTGCACGTCACGCCGACGCACGGGTCGCCGTCGCACGCGCCGCCCGAGCAGCCGTTGGCGCACGTCGTCGGCGTGGAGACGTAGTTGCAGGCGCCGCCCGAGCAGGTCCCCGTGGGCGAGTACACGCCGAGCGTGGTGGCGTCCTGACAGGTGTTGGCCGGCGGCGTGTTGCAGGTGACGTTCGCGCACGGATCCTGCGCGTCGCTCCCCGCATCGCCGGCTTCCGGCGCGGCGTCGGGCGCGCCGTCGACGGACGCGTCGGTCGCGCCGCCACCCGCGCTGCCGCCAGTGCCGGCTGTCCCTGCGACGCCCGCGCTGCCGCCGGCGGCGCTCCCCGCGCCGCCGGCGCTCCCGCCCGCGCTACCACCGCTGCCGCCGCTGCCGCTGGTGCCCGCACCGCCGCCGGTCGACGAGCCGCGCAGCGACGCCGGCTGGGCGCAGCCCCAGCTCAGGAAGACCACAAGCAAACCGGCGAACGAAGCGCGCATCGATGGAGCCAAGGCCCAACCATTGTAGACCGGAAAGCCGGCCGGCCGATGGCGATCCGCCGGATAAAAGAACGCCTTGCGCAATCTGTAACATTTGTTACAACCTGGCGGCGCCGCTCGGGGCGCGGACTCTGGAGGTTTCGTCATGGCGAAGGTGGTCGTGCTCGGTGGCTCGGGGGGGATCGGAAGCGTGGCGACGCGGTCGCTCGCCGCGCTCGAGGACTTCGACGAGATCGTCGTCGCGGACCTGCGCGCCGATGCGGCGGCAAAGGTCGCCCGGAGCGTGGAACGCAGCGGCGTGACCCCGCTGGCGGTGGACGCGACGAGCGACGCGTCGCTCGATCAAGCGATGCGCGGCGCCGACGTCGTGCTCAATTGCATCGGGCCGTTCTACCGCTTCGGCGTGCCGATCCTGTCGGCGGCGATCCGCGCCGGCGTGGACTACGTCGACGTGTGCGACGATCTCGAGCCCACGCTGGCGATGCTCGAGCTCGACGACCAGGCGAAGCGCGCGGGTGTGTCGGCGCTGGTCGGCATGGGCAACTCGCCGGGGCTCGCCAACGTGTTCGTGCGGATGTGCGCCGACAGCTTGCTCGACAAGGTCGAAGCCGTGGACATCATGCACATCCACGGCGGCGAGCCGGAGGAAGGGCCGGCGGTGACCAAGCACCGCATCCACGCCATGACCAGCGACGTGCCGCTGTTCATCGACGGCAAGCTGATCAAGGTGCGCCAGCTGGAGGAGAGCGGCCGGGCGCACACGATCGAGACGGATTTCCGCGGCCTCGGCCGCTACCCGGTGTACCCGTATCCGCATCCCGAGACGATCACCCTACCGCGCCACATCCCGGGCCTCAGGCGTGCCACGAACCTGGGCGTGATCTTCCCGCTCACGCTGTTCAAGCTCACGCAGGACATGGTGCGCGTCGGCGCCTGCACCGAGCAGCCGCTCGCGGTCGGCGAGCAGAGCGTGATCCCGCTGGAGTTCTCCGTCGCGCACATCCTGTCCGAGCGCCCGCGGCTGCTCGCCGAGGCCGGCATCACTGGCCCCGCCGGCTGCTTGAAGGTGGTCGTGGCCGGCGAGCAGGGAGGCGAGCCGCGCTCGATCGTGTTCTCGCTGTCGAGCTCGTCCGCAGGCGCCGGCGAGGGCACGGGCATCCCAGCCGCCGTCGGTGCGACACTGATGCAACGCGGCCGAATCGAGCCGAAGGGCGTGTTCCCGCCGGAAGCGGGCGTCGCGCCGTTCGACATGCTGGGCCTGGCGCTCGATCTGGTCAAACGCCTCGGCATCGGCGGCGGTGCGGGCATCCATGTGGAGAGCATCGACCAGCACGGCAACAGCACCGAGATCCCCATCGGCTGATCGAAACGGCGGGATCGCCCGGCATGGATCTCTTCATCGGACACGATCTCGGCACCGGCGGCGTGAAGTCGGTGCTGGTGGACGCGCGCGGCAGGCGGCTCGCAGACGCGATCGCGAGCTATCCGCTGTCGCGTCCCGAGCCGGGCTGGGCCGAGCAGGATCCGGACGACTGGTGGCGCGCCGTCGCGGAGACGACGCGGCAACTGGCGCGCGCCACCGACGGCGGCACGGTGCGCGCGATGTGCTTCGCGGGGCAGATGCTCGCGCTCGCGCCGCTGGATGCGGCAGGACGGCCCACTCGCCGCGCGATCTCGTGGCTCGACGGCCGCGCGGAGGCGGAGGCGCGCAAGATGACGCGCCGGCTCGGCGGCGAGCGGCTGCTGCGGCTGCTCGCCGGCGCGTCGCCGACGGGCAAGGACATCGTCGCGAAGATCGCGTGGATCGCCGCGCACGAGCCGGAGGTGTTCGGCGCCACGCGCGCGTTCTGCGACGCGACGGGCACGCTGGTCGCGCGCGCGACCGGCAAGCTTTGCATGGATCCGACCGCGGCCGGCGCGACCGGCGTGCTCGCGCTCTCGTCCGGGCGTTGGTCGAAGCTGCTGGCGCGCGCGACCGGATTGCCGCTCGACAAGATGCCGGCGCTGGTGCCGTCGACCGACGTCGCTGGCGAGCTCACCCCGGAAGCGGCCGCGGAGTGCGGGCTCTTGCCCGGCGTCGCGGTTGCCATGGGTATGGCCGACATCCCGGCGGCGGCGGTGGGCTCCGGCGCCGTCAACGCCGGCGACGGCCACGTGTATCTCGGAACCTCGGCGTGGATCGGCGTCACGCTGGACAAGCCGCGCTCCGTGCCGCGTGCGGGCATCGCGGTCGTACCGGCGGCGTCGCCAGGCGCGTTCCTGTTGATCGGCGAGAGCGAGACCGCCGGCGCGTGCCGCGAGTGGGTCGCCCGCGCCGTCGGCGTCACCGGCGCGGGCGAGCTGGACGCGCTGATCGAGCGCGCCGAACCGGGCGCGCGCGGGCTCGTGTTCGCGCCGTGGCTGTTCGGCGAGCGCTCGCCGGTCTCCGACGCCACGGTGCGCGGCGGCTTCCTCGGCCTCACGCTCGATCACGGCCCGGAACACCTGGTGCGCGCGGTGCACGAGGGCGTCGCGCTGAACCTCGCGTGGATCCTCGACGAGATCGCGACGCTCGGCGTGGCTTGCCCGACGCTCCGCGCCGTCGGCGGCGGCGCGCAGAGCGACACGTGGTTGCAGATCCTCGCCGACGCTACGGGGCGGCACATCGAGCGCGTGGCCGGGCCGCGCCACGCCGGCGCGATCGGCGCCGCGCTGGTCGGCGCGGTCGCGGTCGGCGCCCTGGGCTCGATCGCGGCGATCCGCGACGTGGTGCGGCTCGAGCGCGTGTTCGCGCCGCGCGCCGACCTGGCCGACCGCTACGCGGCGCTGGGCGCCGCCCTGCGCGGCGCCTACCCGCTCTTGTCGCGCGTCTCGCGAGCGCTCGGGTCGGCGTCATGACGGCGCGCGGCGAGGAGCGACGCGTCCAGGTGCTGGAGGCCACGCTGCGGCTGCTCGCCCGGGAGGGTCCGCGCGCCGTCACGCACCGCGCGGTCGCGCGCGAGGCGGGCACGTCGCTGCGAGCGACGACCTACTATTTCTCTTCGCGCGACGAGCTGCTCGTCGAGGCGCTGACCCACTACGCGCGCAACGCCTTCGCCCGCTTCGACCGGCTGCGCGCGCCGCTGGCCGACGTCGGCGACGACCCGCTGACCCAGGCCGCCGACGTGCTCGCCTTGACCGTCCTGTCCGACCTCGAGGAAGACCGCGCCGGCCTCGTCGCGGAGTACGAGCTCGCCCTCGAGATCGGGCGGCGTCCGGAGCTCGAGCCCGCGTTCGCCGAGTGGCAGCGGCGGCTCGAGACCCTGCTCGCGACCTACGCCGGGCTGCTCGGCTCCAGCCGGCCGGCGCTCCACGCGCGCCTCGTGCTCGCGACGCTGCGCGGGCTCGAGCTCGAAGCCCTGGCGCAGCCTTCCCGCCGGCCGCGCCGCGAGGAGCTGCGCGGCGTGTTCGTCGAGCTGCTCGGCTCCCTGTTCGCCTCGGAGCGCGAGCGCGGCTGACGCCGCCCGAGAGCTTCCCGCCCGGTTCCGCGCCGGACCGGCTAGGCTTCGGCCATGCGAGGTCTTCCGGGAGTGGTCGCGCTGGCGCTGGCGCTGGCGCTGCCGGCGTGCCGCAGCGAAACGCCGGCCGCCGACGCGCCGCGGCTGCCGTGGATCGCACAGGCGCCGGCGTTCCAGGCGCCCGACGAGACCGGCACGCCGCGCTCGCTCAGCGAGTTCCTGGGGCACCCAATCGTCCTGTACTTCTATCCCAAGGACGGCACGCCGGGCTGCACGGCGGAGGCGTGCGCGTTCCGCGACGCGTGGGATCGCATCCGCGCCACCGGAGCCGAGGTGATCGGCATCTCGATGGACAGCGTCGAGTCCCACGCGGCGTTCCTGAAGAAGCTGCACTTGCCGTTCCCGCTGCTCTCGAATCCAGGCGGCGAAATCCTCGAGGCATACGGCGTGTCGCGCTCGCCCAAGGGCTACGCGGCGCGTGCCACCTTCATCCTGGATAGCCGGGGCGGCATCCGGCGCATCTTTCCGGAGATGGACCCGGCGCTGCAGGTCGACCAGGTGCTCGAGGTGCTAGGCGAGATGAAGCGACAAGGACTGTAGGCGTCACGGCGAAAAGCTCATCAGCACGATGCCCGCGGCGACCACCGCCGACGCGAGCACGCGACGTCGACCGAACGGCTCGCCGAGCTTGATCGCGCCGATCAGCGCCGCGATGATCACGCTGGTCTCGCGCAGCGACGCGACGTACGAGAGCCGCGTCGCACTCATGGCGAAGATCACCAGGGAATACGCCGCCGCGGAGATCACGCCGCCGAGCGCGGCGCGACGGCCGTGGACGGGCCAGAACGCCCGGATGCGGTCGCGTCGAAGCAGCAGCACGACGCCGGCGAAGGGCAAGCCGGCGCACACGTGGAGCGCCGCGATGTAGCCGATGCGACTGCCGGCGACGCGCACACCGACACCGTCTGAGAGCGTGTAGCCGGCGATGAACACGCCAGTGGCGAGGGCGAACCACGCCGCCTTGCCCGATCCGTGTCGGCCGAGCGCGAGGCTCACGATGCCGAGCGACACGAGCCCGACGCCGATCGCGGCGGTGGCGGACAGGTGCTCGCCGGCGACGGCGCCCGACAACAGCGCGACGATGAGCGGCCCGGTGCCGCGCGCGATCGGGTACACCTGCCCGAGATCGCCGACGCGATACGCCAGCAGCAGACACGCGTAGTAGCCGAGGTGGATCGTGGAGGAGGCGACGAAGTACGGCACGCTCGCCCGCGCCGGCGGCGCTACCAGCGGCAGCACCGGCACGTACACGAGGCCCGCCGTGCCCACGACGACCGCAAGCGAGAGCAGCCGCTCGCCGCTGTGCTTGACCAGCGCGTTCCACGACGCATGCATGACCGCCGCCGAGAGCACCAGGGCGATCACCAGCGGCTCGGACATGCGTGGCGACTATATGATGCCGCCCGCACGCGCGCGTTGCAGGCTCGCGCGGTCCGGGCTACTCGTGGCGGCGACCATGGAGCGGTTCCTCTGGGTTTGCCTCGGCGGTGCGCTGGGCAGCGGCACGCGCTACCTGGTGGCGCTGTGGGCGGGGCGTGCCATCGGCTCGTCGTTCCCGTGGGGCACGTTCATCGTGAACGTCGCCGGCTCGTTCCTGCTGGTCGCGGTGATGGAGCTCGCGCTGTCCACGGACCTGGTCGGGGCGAACCTGCGGCTCGCGCTCACCACCGGCTTCATGGGTGGGCTGACCACCTACTCCACGTTCAACTACGAGACACTCAAGCTCATGCAAGAGCGCGCGTGGCTGCTGGCGCTCGGCAACATGGCGGTCACGCTGGTCACGTGTCTGGGCGCCGGCGTCGCCGGCATGGCGCTGGTGCGTCGGCTGGTGGCACACTGACGGGGGAGACAACGATGCGCGTTCTCGACGGCAAGCAGCAGCTCGTTCGCATCTTCATCGGCGACAGCGACATGTGGCACCACACGCCGCTGGAGCGCGCGCTCCTCGAGCGCCTGCGCAAGGAAGGTTTCGCCGGCGCGACGGTGCTGCGCGGCGTGGCCGGCTTCGGCGCGAGCAGCATCGTCCACACCGCCCACGTGCTGGCGCTGTCCACCGACCTGCCGATCGTGATCGAGGTCGTCGACGACGAGGCCCACGTCGAGCAACTGCTCGCGATCCTGGACGAGATGCTGGTCGACGCCGGCGCCTTCGTCACCGTGGAGCAGGTGCGGGTCGTGAAGTACGCACCGGGTCCGGCGAAGCCGGCGTAAGCCCGGCGTCGGACCCCGGATCACGGGGATTCCGCGCCGGGCCGGCAGCCCCTTCGGCTTGCGGGGAAGACGGAATTTTCTGTTGTCGGTGCGGCGCGGAAGCCGACCGGTCCGGCCACGGCGCGCCGCGACAAGCCACGCCTTGCGGCAGAGCGTACGATGGGGTCGATTCCCCGCCTGCTGCCCGACCATGCCCGACGCCGACGCCATAGACCGCGCAGCCGCGGAGCTCGAAGAGGAGCTACCGCCGGTCTCCGGCAACGCCGGCGACGTGATCGCCGGCAAGTACCGGCTCGAGCGCGTGATCGGTCGCGGCGCCATGGGCACGGTGTGGGAGGCCGTGCACCTCGGGCTCGAGGATCACGTCGCGGTGAAGCTGGTCGCGAACCAGTACGCGCAGTCGCGCGAGGCGCGCTACCGCTTCAAGGTGGAAGCGACGGCGGCCGCGAAGCTGCGCTCGCGCTTCGCGGTGCAGGTGTACGACTCGGGCGAGACGGAAGGCGGCGTTCCCTACCTGGCGATGGAGCGGCTCGAGGGCGAGACGCTGGAGAACCGCCTGACGCAGGAAGGCGCGCTGTCGCTGCTGGACACGGTGCGCGTCGCGAGCCAGGTCGGGCGCGGCCTGATGCGCGCGCACGCGCTGGGCATCGTGCACCGCGATCTCAAGCCGGCGAACATCTTCCTGGCGCGATCCGGCGACGACGAGGCGGGCTACCTGGCCAAGGTGCTCGACTTCGGCATCGCGAAGATGATCGACAAGAACGATACGTCGACGACGCGCACGGGCACGGTGCTGGGCACGCCGCAGTTCATGAGCCCGGAGCAGGTGCGGGGCCTCAAGAGCCTGGATCACCGGGCGGATCTCTACGCGCTCGGCGCGGTCGTGTTCAACATGCTGACCGGCAAGATCGCGTTCGAAGGCGAGGCCTTCGGTGATCTGCTGCTGTCGATCTGCACGAAGCCGCTGCCGAACGTCACGACCTTCGCGCCGGATTTGCCGCCCTCGCTCGACGACTGGTTCCACATGGCTTGCGCGCGCGAGCCGGAGTTCCGCTTCCAGCACGCCGACGAGATGGTGGACGCGCTGTACGCGGCCTCCGGGCTCGAGGACGGCAGCATCCGCGAGTTCGTGGCGGGCGGCGCCACCATGGCCCACGGCACGATCACCGACAGCATGCGTCCGCCGCCGCCGGCGCCCGCGCCAGCCGGCGACGAGGACGGCCTGCCTACGCTCAAGCGGGACACGACGGACCTCGATACGTCCCCGCTGGACGGCGACGGCTCGAGCGGCGTGCACACGCTGGGCTCGGGCGGCACGGTCCGCCCGCTGTGGCCGGTGGTCGCCGGCACCGCGTTCATCGCCCTGCTCGGGCTGGGCGTGTTCACGCTGGCGTTCTCCGGCGGCAAGAAACCCCGGCCCGACGGCCCGACAGACGGCGATCCGGCGGCCGTGTCCGCTGCGCCCGCGACGGCGGCGCCGGGAGCCATCCTCGACATCGACAAGCTCGCGGCCGACGCCGCGGCAACGTCCGACGCAGGCGCCGCGTCCGGGGCGGAAGGCGCCGATTCCGAGGAGGGCGACATCGACTCCGGGGCGGATGTAACCTCGGACACCGCTCCCAAGAAGAAGAAGCGACGGCATCGCTGGTGGACGCCTCCGGCGCCGACGCCATCCACGCCGAAGAAACCCGACCTGGGCTTCTGACCGGAGCGCTCCAGCGCGCCTTGATCGACACCACCACAGGATCCTCTACGTCTTCGCGAGCCCGGGCGACGCGGCACACGGCGTGCGCGACGGCCCTGCTGCTCGCCCTGACGCTCGGCCGGAGCACGCCGGCACGGGCCGACGAGCCGTCGCCGGCGGACCTGGCCGCGGCGCGCGACCTCGGCACCCAGGGCGTGCTGCTTGCCGAAGCGGGAAAGTGCAAGCAAGCGATCGAGAAGCTCCAGCGCGCCGCGGCGCTGTACGCCGCGCCGACCATCGTCGTGCCGCTCGGCGAGTGCCAGATCAAGATCGGCAAGATCGTCGCCGGCACCGAGCGGCTCCAGCGGGTCGTGCGCGAGCCGCTGGCGGATGGCGCCCCGAAGCCGTTCATCGAGGCGCGGCAGCACGCGCAGGATCTGCTCGACAAGGCGCTGCCGCGCATCGCAAAGCTGGTGATCCACGTGAAGGCGCCGGCGCGCGCGCGGGTCGAGGTGGCGATCGACGACACCGGCGTGCCCAGCGCGTTGCTCGGCGCGCCGCGCCCGACCGACCCAGGCACCCACCGGATCGTGGCGCGCGCACCCGGCTACCGGACCGCGGCGCGTCGGATCACCCTCGCCGACGGCGAGTCGAAGAGCGTCGAGCTGGTGATGCACGCGCTGCCACAGAGCGAGATGCCGTCCGCGCCGACCTCGACACGCAGCACCGTGGGCTACGTCGCGCTCGGGCTCGGCGTCGCCGGAGTCGGCGTCGGCTCCGTGCTCGGCGTGGTCGCGCTGCAGAAGAAGCGCGACCTGGACGCGCAGTGCCCCGGCGGACACTGCAGCCCGGCGCAGGCGCAGGACCTGGCCAACGCGCGCAACATGGGCACGGCCTCCACGATCTCGTTCGGCGTGGGGCTCGCCGCCGCCGCCGCCGGCGTGTGGCTGGTGCTGGGCGACGACGGCGAGGCGCGCGCCGACACCAGCGCGCGCTTGTGGCTCGGCGTGGGCAGCGCCGGCGTCGCGGGGAAGTTCTGATGCGAAGACTGGCAACGGGAGCTCTGCTGCTCGCGGGTGCGCTGGCCCCGGCGCTCGGCTGCAACAGCTTGATCGGGCTCGACGGCTTCGACGTGTCGGGTGCGAGCGGCCAGGGCGGCAGCGGCGGCGCGCCCGTGTGCGGCCAGGCGCTCTCGCCGAACGAGAAGGTCGTCCGCTCGTGCGTGCTGTGGAACAGCTGCTCGCCGTTCGTGCCCACGAGCAGCATCTCCACCTGCATCAGCTTGAACGTGCAGCAGGCGTTCCTCGGGACCGCGTGTACGGCCAACGCCACGACGTGCGGCGACGTGGAGCTGTGCGAGGGCGCCGGCTTCACCACGCCTGCCCAGTGCTCCACCGGACAGAGCGGCTGGCGCTGCGAGAACAACATCGCGATCAACTGCTCGCAGCACTACTTCGTCAGTTGCGCGAAGCGCGGCGGCCAGTGCGCGATGTACGACACGAACGCCGACGGCACGCCGGACACCGCCGATTGCCAGGTCGAGAGCCAGTGCAGCGGCCAGTCGGCGTGCAACGGCGACGTCGCGTACCAGTGCGTCGGCGGCGTCGGCTACGGCGCGGTGTGCACGAACCTGGGTGCCCGCTGCGTCAGCCAAGGCGGACAGGCGAACTGCTACCTGGCGTCTCCGCCGTGCTCCGGAAGCGTGGCGCCGTGCGAGGGCAACGTGGCCCAGGCGTGCGTCTCGGGACAGCTGCTGCGCTACGACTGCAGCTCGGTCGGGCTCACGTGTGCACCCGACGGTCCGTATTGCGTCGCCCCGGGCTGCACGACCGCGGACGTCCAGGCGTGCAAGGAGTCGTGCACGGGGACGGTCGCGCACCTGTGCTACGGCGGCGTGCCGTTCGACGTGGACTGCTCCGCGTACGCGTTCCGGACGTGCCACGAAGGCGACGACCCGAACGGCATCGGGCACTTCGCGTTCTGCGGCAACTGAGAGCCCGAGCAAGAATCCGCCCAGGCTCGACCGGGCGGCGCGCGGTGTAGGTACATGTACTCGGCGCGGCGCGAGTCGCCTCTCGCTGTAGCTTTGCATCGTGGTCGCGCGACAAAGCGCGTGAGCCGTATCCAGCCGCGTGGCACGAGCGGCTCGCGTCGTCTAGCATCCACAATCTGTCGGAGGGGCGCGGGCGCGATTCTCCGGCGGTGCTCCGACCGCCGCGGATCGGGGCACGCGGGGTCGGGTCGTTGCATCCTGTCGTCTCAGAGCACGTGTTCGCGATCGGACGCGAGAATGCGTCCGGCTGGGCGCGCGTGCTCGTGTCACGCGGGGCCGAGGCCGCCGCCGTGTTCGCGCGGCGCGACGGTCGGCTCGAGCTCGTGAGCGAGCATCCGCCGGACGCGTCGAGCGCCCTCGCGGGATACCGCGCCGGACCGGCACCAGACCCGGAGCCGACCACGATCGACGGCGGCTGGACGCTGGTGCCGCTCACGAGCGATGGCGCTTCCGCCGGGCTCGTCGCGGTCAAGGGAGGCGCGCTCGACGTGTCGCAGCTGGTGCTGCTGGGCGCGTACATGGCGCCGGTGCTGTGGAGCCAGGAGCTGGCACGGCGCTCGGAGCACCACGCCGAGCGCATGCGCCACGTGCTCTCGCTGGCGCGCGCGGTCAGCTCGGCGACGGGTCTGCGTGATCTCTTGCTCGCTTGCTCGCGCGGTCTGATGGACGCGCTGCCGTTCGACGAGGCGTATCTGCTGCTGGAAGAGGGCGAGGCGTTCCGCGTGTTCGCCATCGTTCCGCGCATGGACGGCGAGACGCCGTCGGAGCTGGTGTGGTCCGACGCACCGCTGACGCGCCAGGTGCTGGACGCCGGTGAGCCGCTCTACATCCCGGACATGGCGGATCCGGAGACGGCGAAGCGCTACGCGGCGCGCATCTACGACCCGGATCCGGACGAGCCGCAGCCGATGCGCGCGTACATGGCCGCACCGATCCGCGCCGAACCCGTGTCGGGCGTGATCTCCGTGCAGTCGAGCCGGGCCAACGCGTACTCCGAGGCGGATCTGCAGCAGCTGGCCACGCTGGCGGAGCTCGTCGGCGTCGCACTCAAGCGCGCGCGATGGGAAGAGCGCGAAGCCATGCTCCAACGCATCGCGCGGCTCGGTCGCCACACCCAGAGCGGCGACTTCGTCGGCCCGTTGCTCGAGGCCGCGCGAACCGCGTGGACCTGCACGCAAGGCGCGGTCTGGGAACGCGAGGGTGACGCCTGGCGCTGCTCCACGTCGACGGACGGAGGAGCCTCGCTGACCGTACTGGCAGAGCTACTCGACGAGGTGATCGAGAGCGACGAACCGCGCTCGTTCAATACCTACGAGGAGATGCCCGCGCACGTGCGCGACGTGCTCGCGGCGCAGGACTGCCCGACGGCGCTGTTCGTGCCACTGCGTTCTTCGTCGTTCACCGGCGTGGTGATGCTCGGCGGCGGCGCGGGTTTCACCCAGTGGGACCGCGAGCAGGCCCGCTTCATGGCGCGCGAGCTGATGCCGTATCTGGAAAACCTCGCGCTCTATCGCAAGCTCGAGCAAGAAGCGATCCGCGACCCGCTGACCGGCGCATTCAATCGCCGCTACTTCATGCTCAAGGCCGCCGAGGCGATCTCGAGCGCCAAGCGCTACGAGCAGACTCTGGGCTTCCTGATCGTGGATCTGCAGCGCTTCAGCGACGTGAACAACAGCTACGGCCACCAGACCGGCGATCGCGTGCTGGTGCGCGTCGCCGAACGCTTCCAGGCGAGTCTGCGCCAGAGCGATCTGTTCTTCCGCATCGGCGGCGACGAGTTCGTGCTGCTGTTGCCGCACGCCACACGGAAATCCGCGCGAACCGCGGCGCGCCGCTGCGCCGCGGCGCTGACCGCCGACGCCGAGCTCGGACGCTACAAGGTCGCCGCGAACATCGGGGTCGCCATCTACCCGGAGGACGGGCGCGACATCGACGCGCTGCTGGAGATCGGCGACGAGCGGATGTACGCGGCCAAGGCGGCGCGACGCGCCGTGTACGACACGCGCCGGCCTCCTCGCGGCCCGGACGCTTGAGCAAGAAGCTGGTAGTCTGCGATCCGCATGACCGAACCTTCGGTCGGAGACGTCGTCGACGGGCGCTATCAACTGCAACGCGAGATCGCGCGCGGCGGCATGGGTGTCGTCTTCGAAGCCCGTCACGTGGTCAACGACCGCCCGCTCGCGCTGAAGATGCTGACGGCCGCCCAGGCGCGCAGCTTGGACTCGCGACGGCGCCTGCTGAGAGAGGCCAAGGCGCTCGGGGCGGCGCGCCACCCCAACATCGTGGCCTTGCTGGACGCGGGACAAGCCGGCGAGCTGCCCTACCTGACGATGGAGCTGCTCCAGGGGCGCTCGCTCGACGGCATCCTGACGGCGCGCCCGCGCATCCCAATGGGCGACGCCGTGCAGGTCGGACGCCAGCTGCTCGACGCGCTGGCGTTCGCGCACGCGCGCGGGATCGTGCATCGCGACGTCAAGCCGGGGAACCTGTTCCTGGCGCTGAGCGAAGCCCGGCAAGAGGCCGTCAAGGTGGTCGACTTCGGGACGGCCCAGGTGTCGACCGACGCCGGTCCGAAGATCACGTTGCAGGGCGCCATCCTGGGAACGCCGGAGTACATGGCCCCGGAGCAGCTCCTGGGCAAGCACGACACCGATCATCGCGTGGACATCTACGCGGCCGGCGTGCTGCTCTACGAGTGCCTGGCAGGCGCGGTACCGTTCGAGGGCAGCTACGGCGAGATCCTGCTGAAGGTCTCCACCGAGCCCTTGCCGCCGCTGTCCGCGCGCTGCCCGGAGGTGCCGGCGGCGGTGTGCAGCGTGATCGAGAAGGCGCTGGCCAAGCAGGCGACCGATCGCTGGCCGGACGCCAGCTCGTTCCAGCGTGCGCTGCTCGAGGCATCGGGACTCGCGGCGGCTCGCACGTCGCTGCTGGCGTCGCCGGCCGGCGCGCAGCGCCGTCGCTTCGCCCGCGCGCCGTACGTCACGCCGGTGAGGATCGTGCGCGCCGCAGGCGCGTTCATCGACGGCCAGAGCGAAGACATCTCCGAAGGCGGCCTGCTGGTGACGACCGAGCGGCCGTGCGACAACGAGGAGCGCGTGCGCGTGCGTTTCGCGCTGCCGACCAACGGGCGCATCGTCGAGTGCGGGGCCATCGCACGCTGGATCCACATCGCGCGCCGCTCCGGCGCGCAAGGGCTCGAGCTCGACGACCCACCGGAGGAGGTCCGCGCTTCGATCCGCGAATACGTGACGCTCATGGGCGGTCGGTAAGCGGCTTCCGCGGCGGCCGGCACTGTGCTCCACTGTGTCGGCATGGCACCGGGGCCCATGAGCGCGCGCAGAAGATCCGTTTGTGGGAACGCGCATCCACTCGGAGCTCCACGACGGGGTTTCCTACGATCTGGAGCGCGTACTCGGCGAAGGCGGCACGGCCGTCGCCTATTTCGCGCTCCGCACCGGCCCGGGCGGGACGTCGCCTGCGGTCGTGAAGATCGTGCTGCCCAGCTTCGTGATGCAAGCAGCGGACACGGCGGCGATGGTGATCCGCAAGGAAGCCGTCGCGCTCGGCCGGCTCAACGAGCGCGTCCCGCCGTCGCCGTACGTCGTGCGGCTGCTCGACGTCGGCAGCGCGCCGTTCATGACGGCCAAGGGCTCGATCCAGCTGCCGTGGCTCGCCCTCGAGTACGTGAGCGGCGGCGCCGAGGGCACCACGCTCGAGGACCGCGTGGAGCATTCGATGAAGGCGACGGGATTCGCTTTCGACCCGGTGCGCGCGGCGCGCGCCATCGACAGCCTCGCGCGCGGCCTCGACGAGGTGCACGCGGTCGGGGTCGTCCACCGCGACATCACGCCGGGCAACGTGCTGTGCTGCGGCTCGGCGGAATCGGAGCTGTTCAAGATCTCCGACTTCGGCATCGCGCGTCCGCTTGGGGTCAGCGCCACCTTCGGATCGGTGATGCTCGGCACGGTCGGCTACGCCGCGCCCGAGCAGATGTTCGGTGGCGACGTGCCGGTGTCGGCGTATTCCGACTTGTTCAGCCTGGCCGCGGTCGTGTTCTTCATGCTGACGGGCGAGCACTATTTCGAGCACACCACTCCCGCCGCCGCGCTGATGGACGTGCGCAGCGACAAGCGTCGCAGCCTGCTCGACGTGCCGACGCTGCCCTTCGAGCTACGCGAACGCGAGCCCGCGTGCCAGGCGATCGATCTCGCGCTGGCGCGAGCGACGTCGCTCGATCCCGCGCTGCGACCGAAGAGCGCTCGCGCCTTCGCCGACAGCATCCTGCCGTGGGTCGGCGGCATCACGCAGAGCCTCAGGCCGAGCGCGCGCTGGCTGGGAAGCCTGGATCGGCTCCACACCGTCTCGCCCGCGGAGCAGGTCACGTGGTTGGTCCGGCATCCGACCGGCGACGATCGCATCGTGCGCAGCAGCGCCTGGAACGGCGCCGGCGACTGCCTGGCCGCGACGCCGGAGGGGCTCGTGTACTGGAACGGGACCAGCTGGCTGCCAGCACCCACGGCGTCGCTGCGCGCGCCGCGCGGGCTGCACGTGGTGCGCCGGCTGCGCCCCGTGAGCTGGGTGATCGGCGGCGAGGGCGCGACCCTCACCGAATACTCGAGCGAAGGCGTCCGCGAGCTATTCACGAGCCCGGAGCCCGGCTGCATCTTCAGCGACATCTCGGGAGATCTCGACGACCTCGCGGTCGTGCTCGGCGCGCGTGCGGGCTCGCCGCCGCTCTTGTGCTGCCTCAGCGGCAAGCGCTGGCTCCGATCCATGCCGGCCGTCGGCGCGCGCGTGGTCACCGGGCTGGCACGCATCACCGACGAGCGCTGGCTGCTCGTCGGCTCGGGCGTGGACGGCCGCGGCTGGGCAGCGCTCTACTCGCCGCTGCAGTGGGACGTCGCGCCTCTGCCGTTACCCGAGTGCGGCGCGCTGCTGGCCTGCGCGGCGCGTCCGGAGCGCGGGCACGCCGTCGCGGTCGGCCTCGGCGGCGTCGTGCTGCAGCTGTCGCACGGCGAACCGACCTGCTCGTTCATCGCCGGCCGCCCCGATCTGGCCGCGGTCACCATGGACGTCCGCGGCCGCATCTGGGCCGCGAGCCGTGGCGCCCTGTGGACGACGCGGGAGCACGAGCCCTGGACGCCGGTGTGGCGCGACGACACCTGGCAAGCGCCGTTCACCCGGCTGCACGCGGAGATGGGCAGCGTGCTCGCGATGACCGTGGACGGCGGCGTGCTCGAAGGCCGCGCCGGCGACCTTGGACGGACCCTGCCGGCCTAGCGCCGGCGCTCACTCCGCGGCGACGGCGCGTTGCTTCAACAGCGGGAAGCCCAGCGCTTCGCGCTGCGCCAGCCAGGCCTGGGCCACGGAGCGCGCCATCGTCCGCACGCGCAGGATGTAGCGCTGGCGCTCCGTGACGCCGATCGCGCCGCGTGCGTCGAGCACGTTGAACGCGTGCGAGCCCTTGATCACGAAGTCGTACGCCGGCAGGACGAGCTTCTGCGTCGGGTCCTCGCTGCGCTCGAGCAGCCGCTTGACCTCGGCCTCGGCGTGATCGAAAGCCGCGAAGTGCGCCTGCACGTCCGCTTCCTCGAAATTGTAGGTGGACCACTCCCACTCGGCGCGCTTGAAGATCTCGCCGTAGCGGATGTCCTTGCTGTAGGCGAGGTCGTACACGTTGTCGACGTCCTGCAGGTACATGGCGATGCGCTCGAGGCCGTAGGTGAGCTCGCCGCTCACCGGCTTGCAGTCGAAGCCGCCCGCCGCCTGGAAGTAGGTGAACTGGCTGATCTCGAGCCCGTCGAGCCACACCTGCCAGCCGAGTCCCCACGCGCCCAGCGTCGGGCTCTCCCAGTCGTCCTCGATGAAGCGCACGTCGTGCTCGAGCGGATCGGTGCCGAGCGCGACCAGCGACTCCAGATATTGATCCTGGATGTCTTCCGGGTTCGGCTTGAGGATCACCTGGAATTGGTGGAACTGCTGCAGCCGGTTCGGGTTGTCGCCGTAGCGGCCGTCCGCGGGCCTTCGCGACGGCTCGACATAGGCGACGTTCCACGGCTCTGGCCCGATCGAGCGCAAGAACGTCGCCGGGTTGAACGTGCCGGCGCCGACCTCCGAGTTGTACGGCTGCACGATCAGGCAGCCGCGCTCCGCCCAGAAGCGCTGCAGCGTGAGAACCAGATCCTGGAAGTACATGGCGGCGCGAGCCTAGCACCGGGCCGCTGGGATGGGTTGGTCGGTCCGGCGCGGAATCAGCCCGTGCCGGCGCCTTCTTCTTCTTGCGCGGCGCGCGCGGTTTCGCGCGTGCGGGCCCCGGCGCGGCAACCGGCGCTTTCGCGGCGGGCTTGGCCAGACCGGGGCGCTCCGGCGCGCCGAAGCGCGCGGCGAGCGCGCGCGCCAGCTCCGGGCCGCGCGTCTCGTGCTTGAGGAACACGAACGCTTCTTGCCAGGGCTGGGCGCGGATCGATTCGGCCCAGCGATCCAGATCGGCGTCGCCGTAGTCCGGCGCGCGGAGGCGCAGGTAGCCAAAGCTCGCGGTCGCCACGAAGGGCGGCGACTTCGACGCCTCCTCGGCGTCGCCGCACACCAGCGCGGCGTCGTGCTTGCGGAGCAGCTCGTACACCTCGTCGTCGAACCACGAGCGCTGGCGGAACTCGAAGGCCGCGCGGCATCCCGACGGCAGGATCTCGAGGAACTCGCCGAGGCGCGCCACGTCCTTCTTCAGGAACGGCGGCAGCTGGAACAGCACCGGACCGAGCTTGTCGCCGAGCGCCGCCGCCGCCTTGAACAGATAGGTCACCGCGTCCAGGCTGCCGCGCAACACCTGCTGATGGGTGATGCGGCGCGACGCCTTGAGCACGACGCGGAAGTCGTCGGGTACCTGCGCGGCCCAGCCCGCCACCACGTCCGCGCGCGGCATGCGGTAGAACGTGTTGTTGATCTCCACGCTCGACAGCTGCGTCGCGTAGAACGCCAGCATGTCGGCCTCGGCAATGTCCGACGGGTAGAACTGGCCCCTCCACTCCTTGTAGGAGAAGCCGCTGGTGCCGGTGCGAAGCTGCATCGCGAGCAGCGTAACAGGCCGTGCGCCGCCGCCCCAATTCGAGGAGCGGCGCTGAACGGAGGTTCAACGGGTGGGGTTCTGTTCCAGCGCTCAACGCGCGTTGCCGAGCGCCTTGTCGACGGCGATCTTCAGGATCACCCGCACGTCGCCGGGCTGGTGCCACGGGTACTTGTCCTGATCGATGTACTTCTTGGCGAGCTTGTCGATGAGCTCCATGGCGCCGTCCGTCGTCACCTCCGCGACCTTGCCGCGAAGCTCGACGTAGCGGTACGGATTGCCGGCCTCGGCGACGGTCAGCGCGACGCGCGGGTCGCGCTTCACGTGCTTGACCTTCGCGCGCTTCTCCTCGCTGCAAACGAGTACGTGCTGGCCGTCGAAATCGATCCAGACCGGCGTCACCTGCGGGCTGCCGTCCTTCGCCAGGGTCGCGAGAAACGCGGTGTTCTTTCCACGGAGCAACTCTTGCTGCGTCGGTTCGAGCTGGGTCGTCATGATTGGGTCCTTTGCACTTGAAGAACCATGGGGGCCCGACGCCGCCAGCGTCAATACCAGACGGCACCGATACCGAGGGACATCAACCAGGGCAAATCCGACTTCACGCGCGGCAGCACGTACGCGAACAGCCGGATCTGGGACTCGGAGTTGCCAGCGCGCGTGGCCTCGAACGACGCGAGATCCAGGTTCGCCTCGAAGCCGGCGTAGTTCAGCTTGCCTTCGCCGTTCAACGACTGGATGTCGAGCCGGTAGAACCACGTCGGCGAGTAAGCCAGGCCGAGCATCACCCCGCGCCAGATGGTCGGGGTCCGGTAGCTGCCGATGCCGAGCTCGAACCCGAGCTGCGCGGGGAACGCCGCATACATCCACGCCCGGTTGGCGTACTTGGTTTCCTGGCCCGAGAGCTTGCCGTTCAACGAATGATACGTGAACCCGACGGGCTCGCGCACGTACAGCATGTCCGCGTCCGCACCGACTCCGAGGCGGATCCCCGCGAACGTCCCCGAGGCCAGCGCGGGGTCGGGCAGCGGCAGGTACATCAGCGCCACGCGCACGCCCAGGCCACCGCCGATGCCGAGCGTGCTCTCGCTGCCGCGATCGGTCTTCGTCTTGTCGACCGGGTTCGTCGAGGAGAACGCCGTGCCGGGGACCAACACGCCGGTCAGCATGGCGCGCGCCTCGTAGCTGGCGCGCGCGCCGCCGCGCGCCTCCCAGCGGCGCCGGATCTCCTTCGGGTCGACCGACTTGTCGTCCTCGGGCGGCGGATGCGCGCCGGGCTGGACCAGCCACTTGACCCCCGCCTCCGGGGCCGCGGCGGGCGCCGGCGCGGAAGCCGGCGCCGCCGTCGCGGGCACGGCTTGGTCGAGCAGCTCGCCGGCGGCCTTGGCGACGAGCGGCCGCGGGTCCGCGGCCGGCGCGGCCACCACCTGGCTCGCGTCGCCCGCCTCCGAAACGACCGTCACGCGGATCCCGCGCTGGTCGCCGCGATCCCACTCGAGCGCGACGCGGATCACGACGGCCACGCCCAGCTGCTTGCGCAGCGCCTGGAGCGGCGCCGTCGCGGACGAGATGCGCCCGCCCTCCATCGCGGAAGCGGCGCGCGCCGCACCTGGGACGTCGGCGCGCGGCTCGGATTCGAAGCCGCGCTTGCGCGCGACGTCGTACACGCCGGCGCGCATGCGCGAGTTGTCCGTCGCCGTGTCGGCGGCGTCGCACACGACGACGGCCTTGCCGCGCGCCCGCGGCGCGGCCGGGCCCGCATCCGCCGCCTGGGCGTCGGCGCGCCCCGGCACGCTCCAGATCGAGAGGGCCGCCGCGAGGGCGACCGTTCGGACAAGCAAGCAACGCACGCCGGCATTTTGCCACCACTGCCGCGCCGAGGTCAGCTTTTCGCGTTCGGCACCGCTGCCCGGACTGCTACGCTGGTGGCCGCATGCGGGTCCTCGTGGTCGGCACCGGCGCCGTCGGCGGCTACTTCGGCGGCAAGCTGGCCGCTCGGGGGCACGAGGTCGTGTTCCTGGCGCGCGGCGCCCACGGCGCGGCGATCCGCGACCACGGGCTCAAGCTCACGACCCCCGACGGCGAAATCGACGTCCACGGCCGCGTGATCGGCGACATCGCCGAAGCCAGCGGCCTCGACGCGGAGGTGGCGTTGGTGGCCGTGAAAGTCGCCAGTCTGCGCGACGTCGCCGCCGGCACCGGCGCGGCGCTCGCGCCGGGCGGCGTGGCGATCCCCCTGGAAAATGGCCTCGACTCCGAAGTCGTGCTCGCGGACGTGATCGGTCGCGAGCGCGTGATCGGCGCCACCGCGCAGATGAACTGCCGTCTCGCCGGCCCCGGTCACGTGCGGCTCGAGGGCGGCGGGATGATGACGCTCGCCGCGCTGGACGCGACACAGCAGCCGATCGCCCAGCGCCTCGCCGCGACCTTCGGCGAGGCCTTCCCCTGCCACGTCGACGACGACCTGCAGCGCATGCTGTGGCAGAAGCTGCTGTGGAACGCGCCGTTCAACGCGATCTGCGCGCTGACGCGGCTGTCGGCGGGCCGCGTCATGCAGGCTCCGGAGCTCGCCGGTCTGGTCGAACGCGCGATGCACGAGGTGATCGCGGTGGCGCGCGCGGAGGGCGTGGACGTGTCGGAGGCGGCGATCGCCCCGCTGCTCGGGTTCACGCGCGCCGTGCTCGGCGACGTGGTGCCGTCGATGCTGCAGGATGTGCTCGCCGGGCGCAGCACGGAGGCCGACGCGCTCCAGGGCGCGGTGGTCGCCCGCGCCGACAAGCACGCCCTCGAAGTGCCGATCCACCGCACACTGCTCGCGCTCATGCACGGGCTGGAGACCTCGTGAAGAAGCTCGTGAGCTATCGCCCCCCGCCGCTGCTCTCGCCCGAGTCCGAACGCTCGGAGTTCAAGCTGCTACAGCAGAAGCTGGCCGACCGCTGGCAGCGCTGGAACGACATCGAAGGCGGGCCGAGCGACATCGTGGTCATCCCTTCGCTCTCGCTCGACGGCTTCCAGCTCGCGGCGATTCCCGGCATCAATCACTACGAGGAGCGCATGCTCTTCACGCTGGGGCGGCTGCGCAACCCGCGCGCGCGACTCGTCTACGTCACGTCGCAGCCGCTCGACCCGGCGCTGGTGGACTACTACCTGGCGCTGATCGGCGGCATCCCGACCGCGCACGCGCGGGAGCGTCTCGCGCTGCTCTCGACCTACGACGCGACGCCGCGCAGCCTCACCGAGAAGATCCTGGAGCGACCGCGGCTGATCCAGCGCATCCGCGACTGGATCGACGCGGATCGCGCCCACATGACCGTATTCACGGTCAGCGAGCGCGAGCGGCGCCTCGCGGTCGCGCTCGGGATCCCGCTGTACGGCGTCGACCCGGATCTGCTGCACCTGGGCACGAAGAGCGGGTCGCGGGAGATCTTCCGCGAGGCCGGCATCTCCATGCCGCCGGGCGTGGAGAACCTGCGCACCGAAGCCGACGTCGCCGAGAGCGTGGCCGGACTCTGGGAAGAGCACCCGTCGACCGAGCGCATCGTCGTGAAGCTCGACCAAGGCTTCAGCGGCGAAGGCAACGCGCTGCTTTCGCTCGACGCGCTCCGCGGCGTGGCGCCCGGCGACGCGCCGCACGGCACGCGTGTGGACGCGATCACCGAGGCGCTCGGCGGCATGGACTTCACGAGCCCCGACGAGAGCTGGCCGCGCTTCCGCAGCGAGCTCGAGCGCATGGGCGGAGTCGTAGAGCTCTACCTGGAGGGCCGTCGCAAGACGAGCCCCAGCGCCCAGCTTCGCATCAACCCGCGTGGCGAACTGCAAGCCATGAGCACGCACGATCAGGTGCTCGGCGGCGCCAGCGGCCAGGTCTACCTCGGTTGCCGCTTCCCGGCGGACGAAGCGTACCGGCTCGCGCTGCAGGAGGACGCCCTGGCCGTCGGCCGCGTGCTCGTCGAGCGCGGCTGCGTCGGGCGCGTCGGCGTCGACTTCATCGCCGTCGAGGACGACCGCGGCGCCTGGAGTCGCTACGCCATCGAGATCAACCTGCGCATGACCGGAACGACGCACCCGATCATGACGATGAAGCTCTTGAACGACGGCAACTACGACCCGGACCACGGGCTCTACGTCACCCATCGCGGCGAGCCGCGCTTCTACGTGTCGACGGACACGCTGATGGCGCCCCACTACCGCGGCCTGCTGCCCGAGGACCTGCTCGACCTCGCGGCGGTTCACCAGCTGCACTACCAGCCGTGGAACGAGACCGGCGTGGTGTTCCACCTGATGGGGGCCCTGTCCCAGTTCGGGAAGCTAGGACTGACAGCCATCGGCGCATCCATGAGCGAGGCGGAGCGCTTCTACGAGCGTGCCCGGGAAGTCCTCGACGCCGAGACGCGGCCGGGCAGCTGATCGAACACGCTCCTGCTCTCCACCCGGCCGGAAACGCTGGAACAGGCCCGGGGGAGCCAATCCGGCAGGAGGGTCGTTCCGGCGCGGAATTCCGGGTCGCGACGCCGCGCTCCGGCGCGGCCGAGCGCTTGTTCGGTGCCGGGCTCCCCTGCGGAAGCCGGTTGAGCTAGGTTACCGGTCATGTTGGGCGGAAGTGGGAGCTCGCTGGATCCCCTGTTCGCGGAGCTCGCGCGCCTGCAGCGGGCGTGGCCGGGGGGCGGCTGGAGCTGGGACGGTCGGCTGCTGTGCGTCGCGTCGTCTTTCGACAAGGAGATCGCCCGCGAAGCGCGCAGCGCGGCCTCGCTCGCGCTGCCGATCGAATGGAGAAGCGCGACCATCCGCGACGCCCCGTCGATCGTGCGGGAGATCGCCGAGACCGCCGGCGGCGTGCGCTCCGACCAGCTGCTCTTGTGCACCGAGCCGGTCGTCGGCGTGATCGCGTTCGGCCTGTGGTGGCCGTGGAACGACGAGAGCACGACCTCGCTCCGCGTCGGGCTCGCCGGGCGCGCGACAGAGCGCGACCAGGAACGCTTCCGCGACATGTTCGGCGCCAGCGTCGGCTGAAGGCCGCCGCGCCGCACCCTCGCCGCGACGCACCCGCCGTGCACGCGTTCGCGACGCACCTCCGCCGCGACGCGCCCGCGGTGCACGCGTTCCCAACGCACCTCCGCCGCGACGCGCCCGCGACGCGCCCGCCGTGCACGCAGTTCGACGCGCGGCGCGGCGCGCCACGGCGTTGCCGCGCCGCGCCCGCGCGGCGCGGGGTTCCGCGCCGGAACGGCAGGCAGGCCGATCGGGCAAGTCGGATGACGCTTCGGTGACGGCGCGCTACGCTTGTCGTGATCGGAGCCACGAACATGAGGCGATTCCGGGCACTTGATTTCGCAACTCCCGGGCTCGCCGCGCTGGCCGTCTTGGGCTGCGGGAATAGCGACGGCGGCAGCGGCAGCGGGCCGACCTCCCATGCCATCAAGACGGTCTTCCTGATCGTGATGGAGAACAAGCCGCTGATCGAGGTCGAGGGCAACGCGAGCGCGCCGTACATCAACGACACGCTGTTGCCGATGGCGTCCCGCGCGGAGGCGTACAAGGGCCCGAAGGACGGCGCCCTGCACCCGAGCGAGCCGAACTACATCTGGCTCGAGGCCGGCGACAATCTCGGCATCACCAACGACAACGATCCGGCGCAAAATCACCAGAGCACGACCGATCATCTCGTGACCTACATGGAGAAGGCCGGCGTGACGTGGAAGGCGTACCAGGAGGACATCTCCGGTACGGAGTGCCCGCTCTCCGGCGTCGGCGACTACAAGCCGAAGCACGACCCCATGGTGTTCTTCGACGACGTGACGGACACGAACGACCCGCAGTCGCAGCACTGCATCGAGCACAATCGCCCGCTCGCGGAGCTGGATGCGGACCTCGCCGCGGGCCACGCCGCCCAGTACAACCTGGTGACGCCGAACCAGTGCAACGACATGCACAGCGCGTGCGCGCCCCTGAACGACAAGGTGGCCCAAGGCGACCAGTGGCTCGCCGAGTGGGTCCCGAAGATCATGGCGTCGCCGCAGTACCAGGACGGCGGCGCGCTGTTCATCACCTGGGACGAGGCCGAGCTCTTCGACACCTGCCTCGGCAACTGCGAGATCGGGATGATCGTGGTGTCACCGCTGGGAAAGGGCGGCGGCTACTCGAACACCGTCGCCTACGATCACAGCTCGACGCTGAAGTCCGTGCAGGAGATTTTCGGGATCAAGCCGCTGCTGCGAGCCGCCGGCGCCCCTTCCACGAACGATCTGGCGGACCTGTTCCGGACCTTCCCGTAGCGCCGCCGCCGATCTAGCGGGGCTTCGCCCCAGCTCCGGTTCCATGCACGCCACGACGCCGCGCACCGCGGCCCGAAATAACCGCGTCGCGCCGGCCCACGCGTTGCCTGTCGGCGGCGGCGGGCGCAAATCGTCGTTCTTCAAGGCCTCTAGCGAGCCGACGGCGGCGCGTGCGGGCGCTTTCCGGCGAGCATCTCCGCGCTCGTCGCCAGGCGCTCCAGGCGCTCGGGCCAGTCCCAGATCGACAGCCCCGGCGTCGGCTCGTCCAGGCGGGAGCGCGCGTCCTTGTAGGTGCTGCACATGCCGATCACGAGCTGGTTCTTCTGCAGCTCCATCTTCGCCTTCTCCTTGTCGTCCTTGGGCGGCTTCTGGAAGTAGGGCGAGGCGTCGAGGATCTTCCGGGAGACGATCGGACAGCGCTTGGCGGCGGCGTCGAGCGCGACGCGCAGCCGGCGGTCCCGCGCGCCGTCGCGCGGCGGCTGGTAGTCGGCGCCACCGAGGTTCCAGCGCCACCACGTCAGACGGCCCTGGACCCCCCTGCACAGATCGCCGGCTCCCGCGATGTTGTCCCGCTCGACCGTCGCCGCGTCGGGGAACACGCGGGACAGCCACGGGTGCGTCGCCTTCTGCGTGGTGCGAGTCGCGGAGATGAAGCGATCGCACGCCGCGTCCGCCCGCGACCGCGCCGAGACGTTCCGGTAGACGTTGTAGCCGTAGACCGCGGCGGCCGCGCCAAGCACGACCGCGACGGCGACGATCAGCCGCTTGCGGCCGGCGAGAGTCATCGCGTGCGCAAAGCTAGCACGAAGCCCGGGCGCGGGGGCCTGCGCAGGCGGAGATGACCGGCCCAGCGTCGCCGCAAGATGCGGTATCCTTTGGGGCTATGAACGAGCGCCGCACGACCCATCGTGTCCAGGTCTGGCTCCCGGTGAAGGTCGACGCCCTGCGCGAGGGCATCGCCGTCACCCACGACGCGAGCGAACGTGGACTCTTGATGGTCACCGCCAGCCGACTGGACCCGGGTTCCGCCGTCACCGTCGTGCTCAAGGCACCGGACGGCACCGAGACGCACCACCTGAGCGGACGGGTCGTGCGCGTCGAGACGAACACGGACGATCCCCAGGGACTCTGGCCACATCGCATGGCCGTTGAGTTCGATCAGCCGGCGCCGAAGCTCGAGTGGCTGATCGCAGGGCTGGTCACCGCTGCCGAACACGAGTAGCTCCCGAGCGCCCAAATGCATCGAGGCCCGGCACTAGGCCGGGCCTCGACGTCTTCTCTGTATCGAGTGGCGTCAGTCGCCGCTCGACGCACCCAGCGGGCCGTAGCCGAGCATGTGCCCGATCTCGCGCGTGGTGTCGAGCAGACCGACGTAGTTGGTCAGCTCCTGCACGCGCGTGTTGGCGTCGGTCGTGGTGTTCACCTGCGGCATGCCGTCGGCGTCGAGCACCAGCGTGGGCCGACCGTACTGGTCGAGCACCGCCTTGCCGTTCGCGTCCTTCTGGACCTGGTACGCCGCCATCTCGATGGCGTTGGCGCGAACCAGCATGCGCGACGCGATGCCCTTGTCGACGGTCTTGCCGTTGATGACCTGGTTGCCGTACATGCGCGCGATGTACGTGTAGCCGTTGACCGGATCGGTGAAGCGCGCCTGCTCCGCGTCGGGGATGTTGATCTGCTCGACGCTGCCGTCGAGCCAGATGCGCATCTTGTTCACCAGCGTCATGTCCGAGTTCTCGCGCGAGAACACCGACGCGAACACGAGGCCCCACAGCTGCTGGTGGTAGCCGACGTTCGGGAACACGACCATCGATCCCGCGGGGCGCGTCGGCGAGTCGGCCATGAGGTCGATCATCTCCGGCGTCGGGGTCGCCGAGCCACCGGGCGCGACGTCCATACCCACGGTCTCCCAGTCCTCGGAGAGGATGCCGCCGACCATGCGGTCCACGGCGTTGGGCAGGTCGTTGCGGAAGTTGATCTTCACGCCACGACCGTCGAGGAAGTTCTCGCGGCTGATGGTGAACAGGTTCGGCCGGCCGTCGGTGAGCGCCTCGATGGCGTAGCTCTTCTCCGTGCTGAAGCCGGCGTGGTTCATCCAGTGCAGGTAGTCCCAGGAACCACCGGCGTTCGGATCGCTGTTGTAGTCCTCACCGACGAAGCGACCATCGACCGCCTGCAGGGTGAACGCCGGAGCGAAGTTACCCGTGCTGACCCCGGTGTCGTAGTACGCGCCCTTCTGACCGGGCTCGCCGAGGATCTGGGTGTAGGAGCCCGGCTCCGGCATCAGCACCGAGCGCGCGAGCAGCCCGAACATGTCGTTTTCCGACACGAGATACGGGCGGTGCCAGTTATCGTCGTTGGCGATGGTCTGGTACACCGAGTCGCCGAACGTCTGGTAGAAGGCCGTCGAGTTGGCCACCAGCCAGTGGTAGGCGCGCATCCGCTCGAAGTAGCGGTCCGCCACGCGCGACGGCAGCGACGAGCCGAAGTTGTTGACCACGTTGTACTCGCGGTTCTGACGGCGGAAGTAGTAGTACGGGTAGGTCAGGTCGAACATGCGAACGGTGTTCCGGACCACCTCGTAGGGATCGGCGCCGGCGTCGCTGTCGTTCGTGTGGAAGTAGGCGTTGTGGCTGGTGCCGTAGCGGTACCACCAGCGCACGTCGCTCGGCGCGGTCTTCGCGTCCGAACGGACCTGCCAGTACGGCGCCGGCGAGTTGTCGCTCGGGATGGGCGTGCTGATGAAGTCCTGCCAGGCCGCGTGGTCACGCGGAGCCGGCGAGCACACCTTGCCGTGCACGATGCGCCATTCGCCGACCTGCTTCTCGGCGTCGGTGGCCGCACGGCAGTCGCGGTCCGGATCGAAGATCTTCATCATGCGGGCGACCTCGGTGTAGTGGGTCGGCCACGCCGAGGTACCACCGAGGGCCGGGATGTTGCGCACGACGCGATCCTGCTCGGTGAGCTGGGTCTCGATGCGCGGGGCGAACGCCTGCTGGTCGGCGGGCTGGAAGACGCTGTCGTCCATCGTCTCGAGCACGCGGCCGTACAGGGCGTTCATCACGTGGCGGTCGTAGCTGCCGAGGCCGATCGTCTCGCCGAAGCGCTCGATCTGGTACTCCATGACCGACGTGCTGCCGAAGTAGTCGATGTCCGGCCGCGAGTTCGTGGTCAGGAGCGTCGCGCCGGGCGGATCCGCTTCCTGGCCCTGCTCGTCGGCCGTCTCCGGGTCGAGGTAGCGCGGCCCCATGCACGTGGTGCCGTTGGTTGTCGGGCCGCTGCAGGCCACCGTCTTGTCGACGGCGGTCTCGTTCGAGCGGAGCTGCCAGTACTGCGGGTCGTAGTTGATCGCGTCCCACGACGAGGCGAACTGGTGGAGCATGCCGAGCGAGTGCCCAATCTCGTGGATCGCGATGCCCTTGAAGGACTCGATCCAGAGGTCGTGGTACATCTTCTCGCCGCGTTCCTGCGCGCTCATGTCCGGGTACTTGATCTCGAACCACTTGGCGAGACCGGGCAGCGAGTAGCTGCCGACGCCGGGGGCTTCGTCCTCCATGAAGCACACGCCGCGCAAGCGGAGCTTCTCCTGGACCAGGTCGCGCCAGGCGTGGAGCGCGCCGGGGTCGAGCGCACGCAGCGGCGAGGCGATGTTCAGCACGCTGTCGCTGAGCGGCGTGGACGGGCTCGCGCCGAGGGCTCCCACCATCCAGTGCGAGTCGAGCATGTCCGTCTCGATGTGCGTGCCGAGCAGCGGCTTGACGCGGGCGTTGAAGTCCGCGAGCGCCGTCGACTGCGTCAGCGGGTCGGCCGCAGAGTTCTTCTGCATCTGGACGAACTGGCTGTACTTCGCCGCGACGGTGGCGCCCTGGAGCGGCTTGACCGGGATGGTCTGGGCCAGATGGGCCGTGTCCACCTGGTTCACGCGCTGGTCGAGCTGCGCCTTCGTGAACGTCTTCGGCAGGTAGCCGTTGTTCATGTAGTGCGCGTAGTTCGCCGCCGGGGTGCCGTTGGTGATGTCGTCGATGGTGAGATCACCCTGGGCGACCTGGAGGATGTCGCGCTGCTGGCCGGCGGCGTAGGTCGCCGAGCGGCCCATGATCTCGGCGGCGCCGCCGATGATCTGGCCCGTCAGCGGGTCCGCGTTCCAGTCGGCGATGCCGCCCCAGGGGGCGCGCGAGTCGTACGGCCAGTAGAAGATGAAGTTCTTCCGGAGGTCGCCGGCGCGGGCCGTCTGGCCTGGCTCGCCGCAGGTGCCCTTGTCGTCGTACGGACGCGCGGGGTTGTGGCACAGCGTGAGCGCGGGGATGGGATCCAGCGGATCGTCCACGAGCCACGCGCCGTAGCTCAGCATGACCTTCTCGGGCTTGAAGAACTGGGTGTGGCAAGCAGCGCGATCGCCGTCACCCGTGCGACGGCACTCGACCTCGCGAGCGTACGCGAGGGCGCCCGACATCAGCTGGTTCCACGAGTAGATCAAGTCCTCGGCCGCGCCACGGTGATCCGGGTCGGTCTTGTTGCCCTGGTCGTCGACCGGATCCTGCAGGTCCGCCGGCATCTCCTGGTTGACCCAGTAGCCGGTCGGCTTGATCACGCGGTCGCGGTACGGGATCGTGCATTTCCCGACGAACACGTCGCACTGCGAGCCCTTGGCGCCGGCGTAGCCGGTGGCCGAGTTGGCGCAGGCGTCGGCCGTGCCGTCGTTGTCGCCGTCGGCGTTCGACGAGCAGGTGGTGCCCTGCTGGTGGCTCGCGACCCAGTTGTTATGGATGTGCGCGAAGCGGTGATAGAGCTTGTCGACATAGCCGTAGGCCGGATCCCAGCCCTGCTGGCCGGGCGTCACGATGCCCGCCTCGAAGCTGTCGCCGATGCCGCCGGGGTTGCCGACGACGTCGAGGGTCGACTGGGTGTTCTCGAGCGGCTCGAAGTCGGCGTTCGGGTCGATCTTCCAGTACGAGCTGCGGATCGTCGCCTCCTGGGCGTTGCAGTCGTAGGTGGCCGAACCGGTGAACAGACCGACGATGACGCAGGTCGGGACCTGGCCACCGAAGTCGCTGAAGGGCGACGCCGTGGTCTCGGGCTCGACGTAGAACTTGTTCGTGATGTCGAAGTAGCCGTTCTTGATCTCGAAGTGCGGCGCGTCGTCGCTGGACGGGTCGTTCACGTAGTACGAGACCGGCGTGATGCCGATGTGCCCGAAGATGTTCCCGTAGAACATGTCGAACCACATCGGGTTGTCGACCAGGTTCTCCGACCAGTCGACGCGCATGTACTCGCGCTGGTACCAGGGGCGATCCGAGCTGTTCTCGGTGACGACGTTCAGGTCCTCACCCGTCTGCGGGTTGTAGGCACGCTTGATGTCGAAGTGGCTGACGATGCGGTAGGCCGCCACGACCACGCCGTTCGTCTTCTGCGGCGTGCCGTAGGGGTCCGCGCCCTTGTTCAGCTCGTAGGCCTTGCGGGCGATCAGCTTGTCCTCGGTGATCTCCCACTTGATGCGGTCGATCCCGCTCCAGCTGCCGGTGCCCACCAGCGACTGGCTCACGGTTCCGCCGACGACGTAGTTGCGCCAGTAGAACTCAGGATCGTCCGATGGATCGCCGAGCTTGTCGCCGACGAAGAAGTGCTTGTTCAGCGCATCGGCCTGCACCTGGTTGATGGGCGCGCGCTCCTGGGCGCAGCCAACGATTCCAAGAGCGAGCAACGCGACCCCGAGGGCAACACGCTGCAACCAGTTCGACTTCATCACATAACCCCTTGTTCGGTAGGGAGCACCAGGTTGCCGGGAAACACGCCGAGCGGACCCGACACCAGGCTGGGCCTGCCCAAAAGCAACAAGCAGGCCAAGACCTTTTCAGCGGTAAACCCGGCATTTGTTCGCCGGATCGTCCGCCCCGGCAGCGACTCGCGCGTTAGTCCCCTAACGGCAGGAGCCGAAACCGAGGCGGCGGACTTACACCCGGCCGGCCCGGAAACAAAGGGTGAAAAGACGGGCGAAGGAGTACAGTGGCCGCGCATGCGGCGGCTGGGCCTGTGGATAATCGGCTTGGGTATCGGGGTTGTCTGGCCGGCGCGGGCCATGGCCCAGACCGACCCGGGTGCTGGCAGCCCGCCGCCGGCCGCCACCCCGCCCAGCCAGCCGCCACCACCGCCGGGCGCGGCGGGCCAGCCTCCCGCGCCGCCGGCCGCGCCGGGCCAACCCCCCTCTCCCTATCCTTATGGGTACCCACAGCAGGGCTACCCGCCGTACGGGTATCCGCCGGGGTACGCGCCCTATCCTTATCCATACCCGTACGCCCAGCCGCGACCGCCGGCGACCAAGCCGTACGTGGATGGGCAGCCCGTGCCGCAGGGCTACCACTTGGAGGAGCACTCCAAGCGGGGTCTGGTCATCGCCGGGACGATCGTCTTCGCGATCCCGTACACGATCGGCCTGTCGGTCGTGGGGGGCGAGGGCTTCCCGAACGCCACCGGCTTCCTGGTGCTGCCCGCCGCTGGGCCGTGGATCACGCTCGCGGCGCGCCACAACACCTGCCCCAACGACACCACCAACTCCGGCTACTACTACAACTGCAGCGACGACGACTCGGCGCGGTCGCTGCTCATCTTCGACGGCCTCGCGCAGACCACCGGCGCGGTGCTGCTGATCGCGGGCATCGCCTCGACGACCAAGCAGCTCGTGCGCGACGACGCGCTGCTCGTCGTGCCGACGCGCGTCGGCTCCGGCTACGGGTTGACGGCCGCCGGGCTGTTCTGACGCGGTCGCGCCAGCACGTACTCGTCGCGGTACTCCGGCTTGACGTCGCCCGTCTCCGGGTCGCAGAGCCAGAGCGGCGCGTGGCGCACCGGAACCTTGATCACGCCCGGGCGCCGGTAGGTGCCGAACGCCAGATCCCACAGCGGGCTCGTCACGCCGTGGTTCGTCTTGGGGCTGCCGAAGTGGTGGTAGAGGTGGTGGCGTCGCGTCCAGCGTGTGTACGGGCCGATCGGCGCGTGGGTGTGCGTGCGCCGGTGCTCGATCTCGTAGCCCGCGTACATCGCGCCGAAGCCGAGGGCGAACGACAGCCCGTGGCGCGGGCCGACCACCAGCGACGCCAGCGTGCCCACGCCGGACAGCGCGACGGCGCCGGCGAGCAGCTTGTGACGCGTCGGCGTGAAGTAGCGCGTGTCGGTGTGGTGCGCCTGGTGCTCCGAGCCGAAGTCGCCGTCGAGCAGGCTGCGTCGCGCCCCTTCCCGGCGCGGCGCGCGCGGTGCGTGCCCCGCGAAGCGGTGTAGCGCGTACTCCGCGAAGCTCCAGGTGAACGCACCCAGGGAAAAAGCGACGGGCGAAACAGGTAGCATCAGTTGTCTCCTTGTACGGAAGCGACGGCGCGATGGGCGCGCTCGAGCGTGGCGATCCCGGCGCCCCAGCCCGACAGCAGCGCCGTCACGGCGGTGTCGCCCAGGCGCCTGGTGTCGAAGCGCGCCGCATCGAAGCGCGCGAGCTTGTCGATCTGGCAGAGCCCCTGCAGGCTCGACCACAGCACCAGCGTGCGGTCGGACGCGTCGCCGGCAGCGAGCGCGCCGGCCTTCGCGGCACGAGCGAACAGCACCCCGACGTCGGACAGGAACGCGGCGAACGCGCTGGCGACGCGCCGCGCGTCCTCGTCCGCAACGAGCGGGCGCGGGTCGCCGAGCAGGAGCCCGACCAGGCGGAACTCCTCCGGCGCCTGCCGGGGCAGGTCGAGGTAGAAGCGCGACGCGGCCAGCAGCCGAGCCAGCGCCGCGGCCTGATCGTCCAGGTCGCCGGGGAGAGGGCCTGCTTGCACGGCGCGGAACCGCGCGTGGAGCTTGGCGACGGTGCGCTGCTGCAGCGCCGCGACGATGGCGTCCTTGGACGGGAAGTAACGGTACAGCGCGCCGGGCACGTAGCCGAGCTCGTCGGCGAGCCGGTGGATCGTCAGGCCCTCGAGCCCGCCGTCGGCCAGCAGCCGCATGGCCGCGTCGAGGATGTGGCCAAGCCGCGCCTCGCGCCGCTTGCCTCGCCGGTCCGTCCCGGACGCCTGAATCATGTTCACATATGTGAATCATGTTCACGAAACTGTCAAGGGACGTCGTGGGCCAGATCCTTCTCCATGCGGGTCACCATGTCCGCGATGCCGTAGCGGTCCGAGTAGCCCACGACGCGATAGCCGGCGGCGGCGTAGTAGGGACGATTGTCCGGCTGCTGCGAGCGGACGGTGATCTCGACGCGCTCGAGGCCCAGGTCGCTGGCGAGCCGCTCGAGCCACGCCACCAGCGCGCGTCCGACGCCGCGCCGGCGCGCGCGGGGGAGCACGGCCATGCGGGAGAACGCCAGGGCTCCGCCAGGCGATCGGTCGATCCGCGTGCCGGCGGCGGCGACGCGCAGGGCACCCTCGACGTCGAACGCCGGCGGCGCCGCCCAGCGCAGCGCGAAGCGCGCGCTCGCGACCGGCCCCGACGCGTCGAAGGCCAGCACGGCGCCGCCCGCGCGGATCGCGGCTTCGACGTCCGCCAGTGTCTCCGCGAGCGCGCTCGACGGAAGCGCGAGCTCGCGGTACCCGGCGAAGCCCTCGAGCATCAGCTCGTGCACGAGCCGGTGCTCGCCGGGCCCGGCCAGGCGGACGACCAGCTCGTGGGCGACGGGGCGCGCGGGGCGCGCGGGGCGCGCGGAAGCCATCTCGCGAGGATAGCGCGAGCGCCGCCCCGAGCCCCCAAGTCCTCGTGGGGACGCGACTATCCCGCGGGACGCCGAACGCGCCGAACGCCGCGGAGCGCTAGACGCGACCGGGAGGAAGTGCGACCCTTCGGTCGGGGCCATCCTTGTGACGTCCGAGGCAAGCCAACTGAGCCCGGGGGCGACCATCGCCTCTCGCTACCGGGTGGATGAGCTTCTCACCCCGGACCCGACTCGTCCGACCTACCTTGGCACGGACGAGCAGGGCGACGGTCGGCGAGTGGTGCTGTTCGAGCTGGACGCCCACGACGCGAACGGGCTCGGACCGGTCGTCGGTCTCGAGCACGCGCACCTGGCGACCTTGCTCGAGCTCGTCCCGACCGGCGAGCGCGTCGTGTTGGTCGCCCAGCACGTGGCAGGGCAGACGCTCGAGGAGCTTCTCGCCGAGATTGGACACAAGACGCCGCTCGACGCGGTCCGATCCGCGCTGCGCGTCGCCGACGCGTTGTCGCACATCCACGACGCCGGAGGCGTCCACGGCTGCGTACGCGCGGCGGCGGTGGTGATCCAGCCGGAAGGCCGTCCCGCACCGGTGCTCGGGTTCTCGACGCCGCAACCCGCACCATCGCCTTTCCGCTGTCCCGAGCGTGGCGCGACCGATCCTCCCTCTGTCGCCGACGACGCCTGGGCGATCGGCGCGATGTTCTTCGAGATGCTCACGGGCACGGCGCCTCCCGCCGAGGGCGTGACGTCGGAGGACGAGCTGGAGCAACTCGGCATCCTCGACCCGGTGCTCCGCGCGGTCGTGCTCCACTCCCTCCAAGCCGACCGCGAGAAGCGCAGTCCGGATCTACGTGCCATCAAGCGCGAGCTGGCGCGCTGGTTCGTCGACCACGCCGGCGACGAGACCGGCTCCCACGGCGCGCACAGCGGCAGTCTGCCTCCGCCGCTTCCGCCCGGCGGCCCGTCGAGCGCGCCGCCCCCCGGACACGTGCCGGCGGTCGCGTCGTCCATGCCGCCGGCGCGTTCATCATCGACGCGTCGGCTGATCCCGCTGTTCGCCGTGGGCGCGATCGTGTTCGGCCTGGGCGCGGCGTGGGCCGTAAGCGCGGTGCGTAGCCGCCCGAAGGTCGTGGAGGTCCCAGTCCAGCCGTCAGCGAGCGCGGCTAGTCCGGCCAGCTCGAAGTCGGAGATCGATCTGTCGGAGGTGTCCGTCAACGGCCAGAAAGAGACGCTGACCGACGACAAGACCGCCAGCTGCGTGGCCGGCTACCTGCCGAAGAACGCATTCAAGGACACGCCGGACTTCAGCTGGCTGTGCGCGGACACGGACCCGCGCGACGGCGCGGGAAAGCTGCGCGTGGCTCTGGTCAAGAGCTCGCCGGGCGGCGGCGTGTCGGACGCGATGAAGCTCTACAGCCGCCTGGGTTGGTACGACATGGCGGCGTTCGCGGTGCTGCGCAGCGGCTGCTGCACCGACGCCAAGTCGCTGTCCTTGCCGGACCCGGCGAAGGATTGCGAGCGCGTGGACCAGGCGTTGGACAAGCTCGGGCACTCGATCGCGGCCAGCCGCGGCCACGAGGAGGAGCTCGCCGCCTTCGCGCGCGCGACCGACTGCGAAGCGAAAGCGAACCGCGCGTCGCTGTACCGTCAGAAGTCCGCTCCGACGAGCGCCGAGCAAGCGGCGTTCGAGGAGTTCGTGAAGCAACTCCAGACGCCGTGACCGGCGCGCCGTGTCCGCGATCGTCGCGTTCGTCCTCGGGGCCGCGCTCCAGATCACGCTGACCGCGTGGCTGATCCGTCGCGACATGCGGCGCCTCTCCGACGCCGAGCTCGGGCGCGCGTGGAACGACGCGAGCTTCTGGGTCGCGGTCGTGATGTTCAGTCCGCTGAGCATCCCGCTGCACTTCGTCCGCACGCGCCGCTCGCTGCGCGGCTTTGCGCTCGGGCTCGGCTGGATGGCTGTCGTGATCGCCGCGGGCGCGGCGCTCGACGCGGTGCTGCCATGAGGGCGCGATCGGGCGCGCGAGCGTGATAGCGTCGCCGGCATGAGCGACGAACCGACGTTCCGGGATTTCGCGGCGGCGATCATGGGCGGCGAGATCGACAAGTCCGTGGGCTTGCTCGAGGCCTTGCTGGGTCTGGACGCGGGCGCGGCGCGCGCGGCCGCGACGCACTTCCAGAGCCAGATGAGCAGCGGCGGCGCCGAGTTCATGATGAAGGCGATGAGCATGCGCGGGGCCGTGGAGAGCGGGGACGCCGACAAGCTGGGCGAACTACTTCGCGATTTGTTTGCGCTCGACGACGTCGCACGCGCCGGGGCTATCGCGACGATCCGGAAGCGTTACGCCAACTAGCCGCACGCGCATGCAGCTTCTGCGTTTCCGCGCCGGATCGGCATCCCCTTTCCCGGCTGCAGGTGCGAACGCACATTCGTGCCATGCACATGATCCGCAGCGTGGTTCGCGAAGCGCGGGCGCCAGAAGACGGACGCGCGCAGCATCCCGGCATCCTCGATCCGTTCTTGCGCTTCGAGGAGATCCAGGTGCAGCAGAGCCGTCCACGGCGCACGCACGCGGGCTTCGAGATCGTAACTTACGTGCTCGCGGGCTCGCTGCGGCACCCGGCGGGCGAGCTCGGCGCCGGCGGCGTGCAGTGGGTGACGGCGGCGCGCGGCATCGAGCACACGGAGGTGCCGGGAACCGGCGGCGCGCTCCGGGCGTTCCGGCTGTGGCTGAACCTGCCGGCGGTCGCCAAGGACGGCGAGCCGCGCTCGTTGAACCTCGCGCCGGATCGGATCCCGACACACACCGACGCCGGCGCGCGCGTGCGGATCGTGGCCGGCCTGTTCAACGGCGTCCCGGGCGCGGTCCACGGCGCCGCCGCGGAGCCGACGTACCTCGACGTGTCGCTCGCTGCCGGCGCGCGCTTCGCCCACACGCTGTCGACCGCGCACAACGGCTTCGCGTATGTGTTCGAGGGCGCGGTCGATATCGGAGAGCACACGGTGCCCGCGCGCCACGTCGCCGTGCTCGGCCGGGGCGACCGGATCGTCGCGCACGCCACCGCCGGCGGGCCGGCGCGCTTCCTGCTGATCGCGGCCAAGCCGCTGTGCGAACCGATCGCGTGGGACGGGACGCGCGTGATGAGCACGCGCGCGGATCTCGCGCGCGCGATGGGCGCGGAAGCGATGTGAGAATCCGCTGCGCGCGTCGCGTCGGCTCAGGGGGCCCAGTCGAACGCGAGACGGGTGCCCAACTGGAACGTGTGATCGGCAGCGTTGCGACGGGAGACGTGGAGTTCGTAGCCGGCGTAGAGCGTGAAATAGGTCATGAGCGACGCGCTGCGCACGGAGGAGAAGCCGTAGCCGAGCTCGATACGTCCGCCGGGGGGCCACGCCGGCTTCTGATGGCTGAGACGCAGCACCGGAGCGAGCTCCACATCGAACATGCGTGAGAACCGCGTCACCCGCAGCATGACCGGTGCGGCGACCGTTACGTAGACGTCGACGGCTTGCCCTCCGGCCTGGCTCGGCAAGAAGGTGCCACTGGCAGCGACGTCGCCCCCGCCGGCGAGCGTCAGCTGCGAGCCGATCCCGTGACCGAGGAACAGCCGCCCGCCGCCGCCGAGCGCAGGCACGTTGCCCGGCAGCTCCAGCGTCGCGAAGCCCTGGGTCTCGCCCAGGACAATCCAATGTGCGACGTCCGCCTGGACGCCAACGAACCCGGGATCCGGCGTCAGCCAGAACGGGCAGTCCTGCGCTGCCCGTCGCTCTGCATAGCGCAACAGCGCCCGCGTGCGTTCGAGCGAGAGCGTGTCTTCCACCGCGGAGAGATCGCCGCCGTTCGCCCGGTATGCATCCGCAGCGGGCCCGCCTTCGGCTGCGATCCGCGCGCCGAGCCAGGCGTCGAGGGCGTGGCGGGTCTCCGGGGTGACCTGGCATACGCTGCGAAGAGCAGGCTCGGCGTTGGCCTGGATGCGCACCCGATCGACCGTCCAGCCGTCGCGCTCGCTCACGTCGACAACCTTCCGTAGATCCTGGTACAGGCCGCTCTCCGCCGGAGCGCGCGGAAGCGGCGCGCAGGCGCAAGCGAGCGGGGCGAGGATCAACGCGAGGAGAGGTCGCTTCGCTGCCACGAACATCTCCCGCGAAGAGCTAGCGCTCGCGGGCGCCGCCAAAACCAGCGAGCGACTCCACTCCGCATCGCGCGAGCGCCTCGCGCACGGACGGGTCGACCAGGGCTGCGAGCTCGTCCTCGCGCCGGTAGTGCGGGAGCGCGAAGCGATGAGTCGCCGGGTGACAGTGGATCTCGCTCAGTCCGTTGGGCAGGTTTTCGATGATGCCTTTCAATAGTCGCTGATCCATCGCGCCACAGTCGACCACCCCGAACAGGTAGTCGTTGACGACGAAACCTTCGCGCAAGAGCCGACGTTTCACGACTGCGCCCCACGGGCGCATGACGAGCCACACGGCCAGGCGCCACAACAGACCCCCGCGCGCCGCGCGCCAGGACGCGAGCAACGGTTCGTAGGGCAGCCGCATCGCGGTCACGCCGTGCTCGCGCGCGAGCTTGATCAACTGCGTCAACACCAGCGGGTGGAGCTGCATGTTGTTGTGACCGTTCACATGATCCAGCGTCAGGCCCGTGGCGGCGAATGCCTGGAATTGTGCCCGCATTTCCGCTTCAAGCTGGCGCCGTAGTCCAGGCTGCCACGCGAACAATGCCAGCCGGATCATCGCGAGCACCGGATGGCGCAGCATACCGTGCGCGTCCACGAGCGCGGGGATCTCGGAGGGTGGCAAGGTCGGTCGGCCGTCACACACGGCGACGTGCAGGCCCACGCGCAAGCCGGGATTTTCGCGGGCGCGAGCGACGGCGTCCGTAGTCGCGGGCTCGCCGACCATGAGGCTGGTCGTCGTGAGCACGCCGTGCCGGAACGCGCGCTCGATGGCCACGTTCACGGGCAAAGCCAGCCCGAAGTCGTCACCGGTGATGATCACCTGCTTGGCGGATGCCGGGGCTACGTCACCGCCGCCGCGCCGCGCGGCGAAGGCGGTCCACAGCCGCGTCGCAATCGCAACGAGCACGGCGGTGGCTACACCGGCGGCGGCGAGCAACGGCCAACCCACCCCTTGCCCCGCGAGCCGGCGCACGCCGGCCGCAACCCCGAAGCCGGTGCAGGAGAAGACCGTCGCCCAGAGCAGCGCACCGATGCTGTCGAGGACCAGGAACCGGCGTCGGGAAAAGCCGCTAGCGCCCACCATCGCCGGCAGCACGGTCCCCATTCCGACGACGAAGCGGCCGCAGAGCAGAATCCAGAGGTCGGCTCGCGACAGCCAGCGTTCCACGCTCGCCGCCCTTCCACGCCACGCCGGGCGGCGCCGGAGCAACGTCTTTCCCGAAGCGCTGCCGACGTGGAACCAGGTCTGCCCCCACGCGATGCTGCCAGCGGCCGCGACCAGGACGACCGTTGGCAACGACAAGAGGCCCGCGCGCGCCAGCGCTCCTGCTGTGAGCAGCACGGCTTCACCCTCGACGAACGCCCCGACGCCGACCGCGAGGTAGCCCCACTGTCCGACGAGATCCGTCAGCATGCCAGCGACGAGTACGTCGGGGGACACCAGTGAGGCAGCGCCGTCGGCTGCCCCAGCACGTCCGTGTCGAAAACGGCGGACGTCGGCTTGTGCTTCGTAAGCGCCGAACCGAGCTTGGCTACCTCGGAGAACGGATCGACAACGACGAACTTGTAGCCGTTGTACTCGACGGCGGCCCTGGGGTCGATGTAGCCGACAGCGTGCTGCTCGCAGACGGCTCGATAGTTCTCGGCGATGGCGACGCGACGGGTCTTGAAGTGCTCGACCAGCGAAGCGTCGGTCATGAGCCGGTAAATCAGCGCCGACGCAAGCTCGCTCGAACGCAGGTTCAGGCCGATGGCGAGCTCGTTGGAGAAGCGGTCGTACATCAAGAAGCGCCGCACCCATTCGTAACGCCCCCGGTTCGCTGTGACGGCGAGCCCGCCCTCGCCGGCGGGAAGGATCTTCGTCGCGTAGAACGAGTACGCGATGTCCACGTCGTCATACGCGAGCAGTGACTCCAGGTAGTGCGCATGAGCGCCGTCGACGATCAACGGCACGCCGGCCCGGCTGCACGTCTCGGCAACGCGCGCGAACGAGGGCGACAGGTAGCCGCCAATCACCGAGTAGACGACCACCGCCGCGTCGCGCACGGACTTGTCCTCGAGCACGGACTCCAGCGCCTCCGCATTCATGCCGAGGAAGTCCTCGTAGGTCGATTCCACGACGCGGATCTGCATGCCGAGCAGCGTCGGCACCGTGTACAGGGCTCGCATGGTGTTCGATTGGACGATCGCGAGCGTCCTGTCTCGAGCGTGCTTCTGGTGTGCGAGCAACGCGAAGATCGCGGCGCCACCGGACGTGACGGGAATCGACAGCTTGCCCGGAACGAAGCTGTCGGCGAGCTCGTTGAAGTACCGGCCTTCCGCGACCTGGCCCGTCTCCATGAGGCGCCGGACGTCGGCCAGGTGCGCTTCGATCATGGCCTGAGGGAACGTGACGATCTGCATGACTGCCTCCTGGGCTCGTATCAGGCCGTGTCCAGCGTGCGTTCGTCGGCGTTCACTGCGAAGCACCGTTCCGGTGCGGTGGGAGCGACCTGCATTCGCAGCGTGCCCCGAGCAGGGTCGACGATGTCCGTGCGCAGGCCCAGCCGATCGGCAAACTCCCAGGCAAGCAACGGAAATTGCGAGAACTTCCCGGGGACGGCGAACCAGGTGTTGTCGTTGACCTGCTCGAGAGCGTGGTTGTACCGGCGCGCGAGCGAACCGGTGAACTCGGTCTTCGTGCCGTAGTAGACGTTGACGACGTGACTCTTCGGAATATCCAGACGCCGGCAAACCCTGTTCGCGAACGGCGAGATGTGAGGCGCCTCGTCGGCCGGGTAGTAGTCGTAGGACCCCAGCGTGGAGCGGCTGCCGAGCCCGCTGATCTCGTATTTGATGTGGTTGACGGTCTCGGCAAGTCTCGGCGTGAAGCGGATGAAGTTCGGCAGATCGAGCGCGCGATCGAGCACGACGATGGGGCTGCAGATCGATTTGAATTTCGGCAGCAACGCCCGGCGCGCCCAAGTGCCTCAACTGCCCGGGAATGCTCTTGCCCGTCGCCATCACGACCAGGTCCGGCGTGTGCCGCTCGCCGTTGATCTGGACCGACGTGCGACCGCCATCCTTCACCAGCGAGTACTCGGCTCGCCGCACGACTTGCGCTTTGTCGCCCAACAAGCCCAGCAACGAGCCCAGCACGCGTCGCGTGTTGATCTGCGCGTCGGTCGATCGGACAACGGTATATCGGCGATACCCGACGTCGCTGCCTTCCCAGTGGTTCAGCAGCCCCGCGAGGCCCGGTTCGAGCTCCCGTTCAGGCGCGGTGTCGTAGCCGAGGGCTCGAAGTCGGCGGAACGCGACGTAGCGAAGCTGTTGCCTCCATGCCAGCGCCTGGAAGAGCGAGAGCTCCGCCGTGGCGGTCGCGTACAGGTAGTGCACGCGCTCCGGTGCGAACCAGCCGCTCGCGGACGGAGGATAGCTTACGCCGTCGTCGCCAAGCTCGAGGTTCAGCGCCTCGGGCACGACGTGGCCGTACATGTGGTGGAAGAGCCGCAGCGCCTTGCTGCAGCCCAGCATCGCGGCCGGGCTGGGGAGCGCGGCGTACAGCCAGCCGGTGTGAAGCCAGTTCTGCGTGCAACGCGAAGCGTCGCCGCCGAGGTCGCGACTCGATTCGAGCAGGGTGATCGCCCAGCCGTTGCGCGACAGCATCTCGGCGAGCGCGAGCCCGGCAATTCCAGACCCGAGCACAAACGCGCGCCGGCGCCTCACGATGGCGCCTGCGTTTCCGCGGGCGGACTCGAGGCGATCGCCATCAGTCGTCCGTCACGCGCAAGCGACATCTCGACGCCCCGCCACACCACCCGGCGGGTGACAAACGCCCGCGCGTACCAGATCAGCGAGAGCACGTCCTTGATGGGCACGAGCCAGAGCCGCCGGATACCTTCGCCGTCACGCAACGCCACGCCGAGCACAGCGGCGACCGCGCCCAGACGCGCGAGCGCGGCGATCGCGATCACCACAAGGCCCAGCGAGCTCCACCCCGTCGACCACGCGAACAGGACCGACAGCGGGATCGTCCGCAGCAGCAGGCTCGCCGCGAAAACGGCGGGCACCGCGGCCTTCGAGTTCAGGTCCCAGTACGTCTGCTTTTGCCACCACTGCGCGGGACTCCGCAGGTCGATGGTGGTGTCGACCACATACGGGATCACCACAAGCCGCTTGCCGCTGAGCAGAACGCGCCGACCGAGCTCGTTGTCCTCGACGAGGTAGTCCCCGAGCCGCTCGAAGCCGCCGATGCCGCTCAGGGTCTCCCGCGTCAAGGCCGTCGACGCGCCGAGGCAGAAATCGACGAGCCCGGTCGCGCTCGCGAGCATCGCCATCGCGAATTGGTCCGCGTTGAGCGAGAGCAGCTCCATGTGCTCGTACCAGGAGCCAGCACGGACGCCTCTGAAGAACGTGCTCACGGCGCCCACGTCCAGGTCGGCGAGTGGCGCGACGATTTGCCGCAGGAAGTCCGGCCGAAGGTGGATGTCGCTGTCGCTCACGACGAGCACGTCGTGTCGTGCGTGGCGCAGCGCACCGACCAGGTTGTTGATCTTGCCGTTGTGGCCGACGTTCGCACTTTCGATGGCGACCGTTGCACGCTCGGATCCGAACTCCGACGCCAGTGCCCGCAGCAGAGGGATCGCCGGGTCGTCGGCGCGCTGAACGGAGTAGACGACCTGGTACTCGGGGTAGTCCTGCAGACAAGCCGTACGCAGGTTCTGCTCCAGATCCTTCTCGAGCCCGTACACTGGTTTGAGAAGCGAGACCGCCGGCAGGGCGTCGAAGCACCGTGTGGGCGCGAGACGCCTGGACCGGAAGAAGAGCGCGCACCCCAAGGTCGCAACCCAGCAGACGGACCCGACGACCACGCCGAGCAACAGGACGAGCTGGCAAGCTACAAGTGATGTGTGCATGAACGCGGGATCGTCATGCGAAGCGCGCGTCGGCAGCGACTGCAGGACACACGAACGCATGTAGGCTCTGGCGAGTCCGCAAAACGCAGAGCGCCAGGCGGTCGGCACGGGTACGCCCCGTCACCGGCCGCGAATCAACGGTGTTCCGATTGGCGAGCGGCAATCCCTTCCGCGCGTTTGCGAATGACGACGGGGGCGCGTTACCGCCCCTGACGACCGTTTATTGTCGTGGCGAAGCAGGAACCTTCACGCGCCAAACCGCGGGGCCCCGACGCTGCACTTCGCACGCTGCTTCTTGAAACGTGACGCCGGCGAGCCGGGGCGGTTCGCCGTTGCAGCCACAATCCGTGCACCGCAGTATGCATGATTCCCGAGCAGCGAGATCAACACCGGATGACGAGTACGACGAGCACGACGACCGACGACGCGAAGCTCGGATTCGCGAAAGTCCCGGAGCTGACGCTGCTCTTCTGGGTCATCAAGATCGCCGCCACCACGCTGGGCGAGACCGGGGGCGACGCGGTCTCGATGTCGATGAACCTGGGTTACCTCGTTGGGACCGGGATCTTCGCCGTGCTGTTCCTGATCGCGGTGGTCGTCCAGATCAAGACGCCGCGCTTCCACCCGGTGGTCTATTGGATCACGATCATCGCCACCACCACGGTCGGCACCACGCTGGCGGACTTCGCCGACCGCTCGCTCGGTATCGGCTATGCGGGCGGCGCGTCGGTGCTGTTCGTCCTGTTGATGGCGTCGCTGGCGATCTGGCGTCGCGTTCTGGGCTCGGTGTCGGTCGAGAGCGTCGCGAGCCCGCGCTCCGAGATCTTCTACTGGGTGACCATCATGTTCTCGCAGACGCTGGGAACCGCGCTCGGCGACTGGACCGCCGACTCGGCCGGGCTCGGCTACGCGGGCGGTGTGGTGATCTTCGTCGTGCTGCTCGCGGTGGTGGTCGGGCTCCACTTCTTCACGCGCGTCTCGCGGACGGTACTGTTCTGGGCAGCGTTCATCTTGACCCGGCCTTTGGGCGCCGTGGTCGGCGATTTGCTCGACAAGCCACTCGGCGCGGGCGGGCTCGCGCTGAGCCGATACTCGGCGTCGGCCGCGCTACTCGTGTTCATCGCGGGGTGCATCTTCCTCTTCCCGCACCGCGCGGCCCGGACCGCTCACTGATCACGGGACAGGGTGCGCGGGGGCGTCTCGCCAACGACGGCGCGCGGCTAGCGGTCGCGCCTATCCCGCCGAAGGCCTGGTCGCGAGATTCCGCGCCGGACCAGCATGCCTGGAATCCGGGCAGCCCCGCACGACGCGTCGAATCAGTCCGGCTCCGTCGAAACGTCCACGATGCGACCCGTGTCGGCGTCGACGTTCACCTCGCGGATGATCTTGCGGGTCTCACCGTCCGGCCGGATCTCGAAGGAGTAGATCCAACGTCCGCCTTCGTGCTCGAGCTCCTCGGCCTTCACGCTCCCGGGAACTCGGGTCAGCGCCGTGCGACGCGCCACTGCCATCGAGATGCGATGGGCTCGCTGCCCATGCGCAGCGGGCGCCGGAGCGGGCGCGGCACACGAAACGCTCGCTGCAAGCAGCGTTGCCAGCACGAAAGACGTCGATAGAGCCAGCCGTGTTCGATTCACAGTAGAACCTCCTTGGACCCCATCAACATGACGCCTGCCGCACGACACGCCGGTTAAGAGTTCGTTAATCGACCTCGATGAGCGTGCTGCCAGGCACGGGTCGTGCTCCGGCTTACGCCAACACCGTCGCGGGCGCATCCTCTGCGGACATGAAGCCGATCCAGAGTGCCGCGGCCGCCGTGGCTGCCGCGCCTGCTGATCGCGGGCAAGCCGCTGTGCGAGCGGTGGGCCCGGAAGACTGTTAAGAATCCATTAACGCGCGGCGGACGGCTTCTCCGCCATCTCCCGGTGGTGTTAGCTCCATGGACGTGCTGATCGTCGAAGACAACCAGCGGCTGGCCGCGTCACTGGCACGAGGCCTCGGCGAGGAGGGGTTCCATGTGGACACGGTCGCGCGTGGGCGCGACGCGATCGAGCGGCTCGAGCATGCCGACGTCGACGCCATCGTGCTCGACCTCGGGTTGCCGGACGTCGACGGGCTCGACGTGATCAGCGTGCTGCGGAGCGGCGGTCGCGACGCGCCGATCCTGGTGCTGACGGCGCGCGACTCGGTGGCATCGCGCGTCGAGGCGCTCGACCGCGGCGCGGACGACTACCTGGTGAAGCCGTTCGCGTTCGAAGAGCTGCTCGCGCGCCTGCGCGCGTTGGTCCGCCGCGCCGCCGCGCCGCGCCGGGCGCCACTTGGCGTGAGCGGATTGACGCTCGAGCCGGACGGTCTGGTGGCGATCGCCGCGGGCACGCGCGTGACGCTGTCGCCGCGGGAGCACGCGCTGCTCGTGTTGCTGTTGCGCCGGCGCGGCGAGGTGCTGTCGCGCGCGGAGATCCTGCGCGACGCGTTCGGATACGACTTCGATCCCGGCACGAACCTGCTGGACGTGCACCTCGCGCACCTGCGACGCAAGCTGCAGGCGGCGCCGGTCCAGATCGAGACGGTGCGCGGCGCGGGCTTCCGCCTCGTGTCGCTCGAGGAGAGCGACCACGACTGACGCGGCGACGGCGCGCGGCAGCCTCACGCGCCGCATGGGCGTGTGGGTCGGCGCGTCGACGGCCGTCGCGCTCGCCGTCTTCGCGATCTCCGCGTTCTTCGCCGTGCTGTACATGGAGAGCGACGAGCCGAGCGAGTCGCCCGCCGAAGAGGCCGCCGAGACGACGGGCGACGTGCTGAAGGAAGTGCTGCTGGCGATGGCCGTCGCCGCCCCGGTCGGGCTCGGCCTCGCGGTGGGCGGTGCGGTCTGGATCTCGCGGCGCGCGCTCAAGCCCGTGGACGACGTGATCGCCGCCGCGCGCGGCATGACCGTGGCGCACCTCGACCGCCGGCTGCCGGCGCCGCCCGGCGACGACGAGCTCGCGCGCCTGGTGCTCACCTTGAACCAGCTCTTCGAGCGCCTCGAGCGCGGGCAGGCGGATCTCGCGCGCTTTGCCGACGACGCCTCGCACGAGCTCCGGACCCCGCTCTCGGTCGTCGCGAGCGAGCTCGAGATCGCGCTGCGGCGGCCGCGGACCGTGGCGGAGTGGGAAGCGACGGCGCGCACCAGCCTGGACGAAGTGCAGCGGCTCGGCCGGCTGGTCGCGGCGATGCTGCGGCTGGCACGCGCGGACGCGTCGTCGCTGTCCCTCGAGCGCCTCGACGTGACGGCGCTGATCGAAGCGGCCAGCGAGCGCGAGGGCGACGCCGTCGTCGTCACGCGCGTGGGCGCGGAGCCCGTCTGGATCGACGGCGACGGCGAGGCGCTCTCGGTCGCGCTCTCCAACCTGCTCGACAACGCCGTGCGCTACGCGCCGCCCGGCGGGCGCGTGACGATCGGCGTGGAGCGACGCGCGGGCGAGGTGCTGATCCACGTCGACGACACCGGTCCGGGCGTGCCGCCGAGCGCGCGCGACGCGATCTTCGCCCCGTACGCGCGCGGCGCCGGCGCGCCGGGCGACGGCGCGGGGCTCGGCTTGGCGATCGCCCGGCGCATCGCCGAGCAGCACCACGGGAGCCTGTGCGCGGGTGACGCCCCGGACGGGGGCGCGCGCTTCACCCTGGGCCTGCCCGCCGCGGCGGAAGCGGGAGTCGCGTGATGCGGCGCCGGCACGCTTCGCGGCTGTCGCTACTTCCATTTTCGCTGTGCGCCATCGCCTGCGCGAGCTATCGCGCGGAGCCGCTGTCGCTACCGCCGGCGGCGGCGCCCGAGCGCCCACTGGACGCGCCCCGGCTGCGGGTCGCCGCTTCGACGCTGTCCCGCGCCGGACCGACACAAGTGCGCATCGATCTCTCGGATGGGCTCGATCCGGACGAGGCAGCGGTGCTCGCGGTGTTGCTCGATCCGGATCTGGTCGCGGCACGCGATCAGCACGGCGAAGCCAAGGCGCAGATCATCGCGGCGGGCATCCTGCCGAATCCAGTGCTTGGCGTGGAGGTCGATCATCCGTACGGCGCGGGCTCGGCCGGCACGTCGGAGGTGCTGAACCTGTCGCTGTCCCTCGACCTCAAGCCACTGTTCGCGCGGTCGGCGAATCGCAGCGCCGCCGAAGCTGGGCTCGCGCAGATCGATCTGGGCATCGCCTGGCAGGAGTGGCAGGTCGCCCAGCAAGCGCGCCTGCTCGTCGTCCGGCTTGAGTGGCTGCGCAAGCGCGTGAAGCTGGCGCGCGAGGATCTCGCGTTCGAGCAACAGACGGCCGCTTCGCTGGAAAAGGCTGGCACGGGGGGCGATGCGACGCTGGGACAGATCGGGGTGCAGCGCGCCGCGCTGGAGAGCGTGCGCCGCACGGTCGACGATCTGGAGCAGACCGAGGTCGACACCGAGAGCCAGCTCCGGGCGTTGCTCGGCAACCCGCGCCTGGACAAGCTCGACGTGCCCGAGCCGGGGCCGGTGGGCAGCACGACCTCGCCGACGATGAGCACCTGCATCGCGCAGCGCCTGGATCTGCAAGCGCTCGAGCGCGGCTACCGGGCCGAGGAAGCCGCGGTTCGCGCCGCAGTGATCGAGCAGTTTCCGGATCTGACCGTCGGCATCGCACACCAGCACAACGAAGCGTCGCTGAACTTCATCGGCGCGTTCGTCAACGTGGGCCTGCCGATCTTCGATCGCAACCAGGGGCGCGTCGCGGTCGCACGGGCCACGCGTCGCAGAATGCGGCACGAGTACGACGCGCGGGTCGCGGGCATCCGCGCCGACCTCGACCAGCTGCAGCGCTTCTCGGCGCTGGTCGCGCGGCAGCTGCCGGAGGTGCACGCGGCGATCGCGCCGCTCGAGCAGATCGAGCAGCAGGAGCGAAGCGCGGTGGTCCGCGGCGACGTGGACCGGCTATCGTACCAGGCCGTGCGCACCGCTCTGCTCGACCAACGGCTGCAGGAAACCGCGCTGTCGCAAGCGCTCGCCGAATCTCGAGTGGGCTTCGACACGACGTGTGGAGATTCTCGATGAGACGCGTGCCCGCCTGGGTCGTCTGCGCGCTGGTCACGTCGTGCCACGGCGCGGCGGACACCGGGAACACGAGCCCGGGCGAGAGCAGCGCTGCAATATCCGTAGTCAAGGTCGACAAGGGCGACGTTGACAAGACGGTCCTCACCTACGGCACTGTAGAGTTCGCCGCAGACCGTCAGCGAACCCTGGCGTTCGTGAAGCCCGGACAAGTCACCGGCGTCCCGGTCGTCGCCGGCCAGATGGTGAAGAAGGGCGACGTCTTGCTGCGTGTGGGCGGCGTTCCGCGCGGCTCGCCCGAGGTGCAGCAGGCGAACATCGACGTGGACTTCGCCCAGCGCGAGCTGTCGCGCGTGAAGCGCCTCGTGGAAGAGAAGCTCGCGACGAACCAGGACCTGCAAGCCGCCCAGAAGCAAGTCGCCGTGGCCAAGGCCGCGCTGCACGGCCTCGGCGGCAGCGGCGCGGGCATGCGCGCCGCGAGCGACGGCATCGTCGCGAAGGTGCTCGTCCAGCGCGGCGATCTCGTACAGGCGGGGCAGGCCGGCATCGTGATCGCCGCTCGCGACGCCATGACCGTGCGCGCGGGCTTCGAGGTGGAGGATCTGCCGGAGCTCGGCCCAGGGCTCGCGGTGCGCGTGAGCCCGGTCTACGGCGAGACCCACGACACCGAAGCGAAGGCCACGCTCTCGACGTTGCACCGCGTGGTCAACACGACGACCCAGCTCGTTGAAGGCTTGGTCCAGGTGGGCGAGCCGCCGCAGTGGATGGCGGCCGGCCTCGCCGTCCGGGTCGTGGTCGTGCTCGAGTCGCACCGGCACGTACTGCGCGTGCCGCGCGACGCGCTCGTTCAGCAAGACGGCAAGCAAGGCGTGTTCGTCGTCGACAAGGGGCACGCCCACTTCCACGCCCTGTCGCTCGGCATCGGCGACGCGAACAACATGGAGGTGAAAGCGGGCCTCGCCGAGGGCGACGCCATCGCGACCACCGGTCGCACCAGCCTCTCCGACGGCATGCCGGTGCGCGCCACGGGCGCGGCCTCGCCATGACCCTCGCCAGTTGGCTCGACGCGCACCGGCGCTCGCTCCTGTTCTTGTTCCTGGTGCTCGCCGCCGGTGGCGTCGGCGCGTACTTCGCGCTGCCGATCGGCCTCTTTCCCCGCACCACGTTTCCCCGCGTCGTGGTCTCGGTGGACGCCGGCGATCGCCCGGCGGACCGCATGGTGATCGAGGTCACGAGGCCCCTCGAAGAAGCGCTCCGCGCTGTGCAGGACGTGCGCGACATCCGCTCCACGTCCAGCCGCGGAACCTGCGACATCTCGCTGAACTTCGCCTGGGGCACCGACATGATCTCGCGCACGTTGATGGTGGAGTCCGCCGTCGCGCGGATCCTGCCGTCGTTGCCGGCGGGCACCTCGTACGAGGTGCGGCGCATGGACCCGACCGTGTTCCCGGTGATCGGGCTCAGCTTGCGCTCGAAGCAGCGCTCGCTCGTGGAGCTCCGCGATCGAGCGCTCTACGACCTGCGCCCGCGCCTCTCGACGATCCGCGGCGTCGCGAAGATCGCCGTCGTGGGCGGCCGGACCGAGGAGATCCAGGTGCTGGTCGATCCGGCCAAGCTCGACGCCTCGGGGGTAACCCTCGAGCAGGTCGTGCAAGCGGTCTCGGCGGCCAACGTGGTGGAGGCCATCGGGCGCTTGGAGCAGGACGAGAAGCTGTACCTGCTGCTGTCGAACACCCAGTTCAAGGATCTCCGCGCGCTCGGCAAAGTGGTGGTGCAAAAGAGCGACAAGGGCGTGGTGCTGCTCGACGACGTCGCGACCATCCGCGACGCAGAAGCGCCGCAGTGGACGCGCGTCGTCGCGAACGGCAGCGACGCCGTGCTCTTGAACGTCTACCAACAGATCGACGGCAACACGGTCCAGGTCGAAGAGGACATCGAGAGCAAGCTGGCCGAGTACCAAGCGAGCGCTCCCAAGGATCTGGCCATCAGCACCTGGTACGACCAGAGCGAGCTCGTCAGCCACGCCATCCATTCCATGCGCGACGCCGCGCTCATCGGCGTGGCGCTGGCGATCGCCGTGTTGTGGCTGTTCCTCCGGAGCTTCCGCGTGACGCTGGCAGCGTCGACGTGCGTGCCGGTGGTGCTGGCGATCACGTTGCTCGTCCTGTACGCGAGCGGGCAGCGGCTGGACATCATGACGCTGGGCGGAATGGCCGCGGCCGTTGGGTTGATCCTCGACGACGGGATCGTGATGGTCGAGCACGCGATCCGCAGACTGCGCGAGGTCGGGCCGGGGCGTCCCGAGGTCGTGTTCGAAGCCGCGCGCGAGATGACGAGCTCGCTGACGGGCTCGTCGCTGGCAACGATCGTGGTGTTCGTCCCGCTGGCGTTCCTCGGCGGCGTGACCGGCGCGTTCTTCAAGGCGCTGGCCCTGACCATGGTCTCGGCGCTCGTGGTCTCGTACCTGTTCGCGCTGTTCGCAGTGCCCGTGCTGTCGCGCTGGCTGATCTCGGACCGCGACGCCGGTCGCGAGGACATCGGCAAATGGTTCGGCGGCGTGCTCGCGGGCTACGCGCGGGTGCTCGGTACGCTGCTCCGGCGCCCGGCGTGGGTGCTCGTCGGCGTGCTCCCGGTACTGGCGCTGGGCTGGCTAGCGTACCGCCATGTCGGCTCGGGCTTCATGCCGGCCATGGACGAAGGCGGCTTCATCCTCGACTACCGCGCGCCGGCGGGGACTTCCCTCGACGAGACCGATCGGCGCCTGCGCCAGCTCGAGAAGATCCTGGCGAGCACGCCCGAAGTCGCGTCGTACTCGCGGCGCACGGGCATTCAGCTTGGCGGCGGCATCACCGAAGCCAACGAGGGCGACTACTTCGTTCGCTTGAAGCCGCTGCCGCGCCGCCCCATCGACGACGTCACCGAAGAGGTGCGCGACCGCGTCGAGAAGCGCGTGCCCGGTCTCGAGATCGAGATCGCGCAGCTGATGGAGGACCTGATCGGCGATCTGACCGCGGTGCCACAGCCGATCGAGGTCAAATTGTTCGGCGCCGACCCGGCGCTGCTGCGCGCGCAAGCCGAGGCCGTCGCGAAGCGCATCCGGCGCATCGATGGCGTGGTCGACGTCAAGAGCGGCGTGGTGCTCGCCGGCGACGCCGTGGAGGTCCGCGTGGATCGCCTGAAGGCAGAGCTCCTCGGTCTGGACCCGGACCAGGTGACGCGCCTCGCGCGCGTCGCCCTCGACGGCATCGTCACGACGCAAGTGCAACGCAGCGAGAAGATGGTCGGCATCCGCGTGTGGGGCGACCCGTCGGTGCGATCGCGCATCGATCGCATCCGCCAGCTCCAGCTCCTGACGCCCGACGGCGTGCGCGTGCGTCTAGGACGCGTCGCCACGTTGGTCGTGGAGACGGGCCAGCCGCAGATCACGCGCGAGAACCTGAAGACCATGGTTGCCGTGACCGGTCGCATCTCGGGTCGCGACATGGGCTCCGTGATGCGCGACGTGACGGGCGCCGTCGGCGCGGTACCCCTGTCCGCGGGCGCGTACGTGGAATACGGCGGGCTGTACCGCGTGCAGCAGGAGTCGTTCCGCGGTCTGCTCGTCGTGCTGCTGGCTGCGGCACTGCTCGTCTTCGCGCTCCTCACCTATCTCTACGAGCGCTTCGCCGCGCCGGTGTCGATCCTCGTGGTGGCGCTGCTCGCGGCCAGCGCCGTGTTTCCCGCGCTCTGGATCACTGGCATCGAGCTCAACATCACGAGCATGGTCGGACTCACGATGATCGTCGGGATCTCGGCGGAAGCGGCCATCTTCTACATGAGCCAGTTCCAGGATTCGTCGTCACGCCTCGATCGCGACGACGCACTGCTCGAAGCGGGCAAGCTGCGCTTCCGTCCGATCGCGATGACCGCGCTGGCCGCGATGCTCGCGCTCTTGCCGCTGGCGCTCGGCATCGGTCAGGGCTCGGCGATGCTGCAGCCCCTCGCCATCGCCATCATCGCCGGCCTCATGCTGACCGTGCCCGCGGTGCTGCTGGTGCTGCCCACGCTTTACCACCTCTTGTCACGCCGACAGCGCCGCGCGTGATTCCGCGCCGGACCGGCAAGAGCGATGTCTGGACACGGATCCGGGGGATGCCGGTGCGGCGCGGTATCGTCGCGCACGGAGCGCGTGGCGGTGGTGTGGTTCGCGGCGCTGGCGCTGGGCCGGCGGGCCGAGAGCCACCCGGGGGTGCACGATGCCCTCGAAAGGAGCCGGGCGCCCCTCGACCGCACCGTGATGGTGCTAGGCTCCCGGCGCCCGGGGACCAGGCGGCCCGCGGGCAGGGAGAGAGCACCGATGACGAAGCGCTGGACGGCGTTGGGACTTCTTTGCGGCTTGGGACTGTTGCTGACCGGCCCGGGCTGCGGCTCGGACAGCACCGGATCCGGCGGGTCCGGCGGCACTAGCGGCGCGGCCGGCAGCGACGGCGGCGCGGGCAGCAGCGGCAGCGCGGGCATGGCCGGTTCGTCGGGTGCGGCGGGCTCGGACGGCGGCACGTTCGTGTCGCCGGTGGAGTCGATCCCGCTCGACGACACCATCACCGACAGCTCGCTCACGGGCATCGTCGACATCGTGCGCGACGAGCACGGCAACCCGCACATCTACGCGTCCAACCCTGTGGACCTGGAGTTTGCCCAGGGCTTCATCACGGCGCACGACCGCTTGCCGGAGCTCGATTTTGCTCGACACGCCGCCGCTGGGCGCATCGCGGAGCTCGGCGGCGCGCTTTCCGCGTCGGTCGTCGACAGTGATATCCGCATGCGCGCGTGGCATCTCGAGGCGACCGCGCAGCAGTCGTTCGATCAGCTGAAAGCTTCGACGGATCCCGCCGACAAGCAGCTCGTCGCCATGCTCGGCGCGTACGCCAAGGGCGTGAATCTCTACATCGATGGCGTAAAATCCAAGAAGTACACCCTGCCGAAGGAGTTCGGCGTGTACTACTCCGCCGCCAACGCGAAGCCGTGGACGGAGGTGGACTCGTTCCTGCTCGGACAGTACCAGGCCTTCGATCTCTCCTTCGACGCCAACTCGGAGATCCAGGCGAGCGACATCGCCAGCAAGTCGAAGCTGATCTTCGACCAGGCAACGGACGCGGATCTGCTCGCGCGCGCCGGCCTGGGCGCGGACCTGCAGATCCTGGCGCCGGTCGACCCGACGTACACGATCAGCGGCTGGACGGGCATGAACGGCGACACCTCGACGGCCATCAAGCCGTCGCCGTTCTCGGCGGATATCGGGCTCCTCGAGAAGGATATGCCCAGCGTGGCCGGCATCGGCAACGACCACTGGGCGTACCCGAGCCGCGGCTCCAACAACTGGATCATCGGGCCTGGCCTCTCGGCCACGGGCAACACGCTGGTCGCGAACGACACGCACCTGGGGCTGACCAACCCGGCGACGTTCTACATCGTGCACCTGGCGACGCGCGCCACGTCGAAGGACCTGAACGTGATGGGCGTGGCGTTCCCGGGCATCCCGGGCGTGATCCTGGGCATGAACGACCACATCGCGTGGGGCGCCACGGTGAACAACATCGACGTCACCGACGTGTACCAGGAGACGGTGAAGGACTGCAGCAGCGGCACCGGCAAGTGCGTGGTGACGGGCGGCAAGGAAGTCGCGCTGGTGCCGCGCCAGGAGTCGTTCGGCATCGGCCTGCAGGGCGCCGTGACGAAGACCGTCGACGTGACGCTCTACGACGTGCCCAACCACGGGCCGATCATCCCGCGCGTCAACGCCACCCACGACGGCATCGATCCGCTCGGAGCGTCGGAGCTCTCGGTCAAGTATACGGGCTTCGAGCCGGCACAGCTGGTCCGCTTCGGGCTAGGCATCGACACCGCTGCCAGTGTGCAGGACGCGAAGGCCGCCATCGACAGGGACTTCAAGTACGGCGACCAGAACTGGGTCATCGGCGACGACCAAGGCCACTTCGGCTGGACGGAGTACGTGCGCACGCCGCGCCGCGCCGCCGCTGACGCGCCGTGGATGGTCATGCCCGGGGACGGCACCGCGGAGTGGGGCGCGGACATGGATCCGAAGTACATCCCGCACGCGTGGGATCCAGCGAAGAACTTCATCGCCACCGCCAACGCCGATCCCATCGGCGTGACCGACGACGGCGACCCGTTCTTCAGCGAGCCGGTGGTCGGCGCGGGCCCGCTGTACCTCGGCTGGAACTACGACCCGGGCACGCGCGTCGGGCGCATCACCAAGCGCATCGAGGCGTTCGTCACGGGGGGCAAGAAGATGACCCTCGACGACCTGCAGTCGATCCAGGCGGATGCGAAGACGGAATGGGGCGAGAAGCTCGAGCCCACGCTGTACGAAGCGGCGCAAGCGCTGGCCGAGGAGATGGCGACGCCGAGCACGCATCCCGAGCTGCAGCCGTACCTGGCGACGGCGAGCGCGGACGTGAAGGCGATCCTGCCGAGCCTGCCGGCGCTGATCCAGGGCTGGACGTTCGACACGCCGTCGGGCGCCGCCGAGGACGCGCCGACCGCCGCGGAGATCGCCGACTCCCGCGCGACGCTCGTGTCGGCGATGTGGCAGAGCTGGTTTTCCAGCGACGCCCTCGACGACGAGCTGAGCGCGGCCGGCATCGGCCTCGGCTCGAGCTTCAAGATGAAGCTCTTGGTGCGCGCCTGCACCGACCCGACCAAGCTCTCGAGCGCGATCTCGACCACCACCAACGATCCGGTGCTGTTCGACGATCTGGCGACCCAGGGCACCGTCGAGAGCAAGCAGATGATCGCGTCCAAGGCCTTGGTCGAAGCGATCGACGCGCTGGTGACGAAGCTCGGAAAGGACGCGACCAAGTGGCGCTGGGGCCAGGTGCACACCTTGACGCTGGACTTCTTCACGCCGGTCCCGGCGCTGGCGATCCCCCCGGCGACCGACCCCAACTACCCGAACGGCTTCCCGCGCCACGGCGACAACGGCACGGTGGACGTCGGCAACCACGGCCTGTCGAAGACGAACTTCACGTACGCGTCGGGCCCGGCGATCCGCTTCGTGTGCGAGCTCACGCCGAACGGTCCGAAGGGCCGCAACGCCCTGCCCGGCGGCGAGATCTTCGACCCGGCGTCCCCGCACTACTCGGACCAGATGGAGCTGTGGCGCAAGAACAAGACCTACGACTACGCGTTCCAGGACGCCGAGGTCGTGGCGAGCGCGCAGACCGAGTACCAGACGAACCAGATCGGGCGCATCCGCCTCACGCCGTGAGGCGGGCCGCGGGGTTCCGCGCCGCACTTCTGCTCGCCGTCGCACTCGTGGCGGCGTGCAGCTCGTCCGGCTCCGACGTCGCGCACGACGCGGACGCGGCGGCGCCGGCGTGCCCCGGCGTTTCCACGACCTGCCCGTCGGGCTGCGCGCCGCTCACGGCGTTCGCCTACGATGCGCAGGCCGGATGCGTCGCGCCGCACCTCGCGGTGGTCGGGTGCGTCGCGAGCCTCGCGCCGTCCACGGACGAGGGATGCGTCGTGCGCACGGACGACGGCGCGCGCTTCCGTGCCGGCTCCGCCAGCGCCTTCAACGGCGTCGACGGCTGGCAAGCCTGCGACGCGGACGCCGGCGCGGCGCTGGCTACGGCGCCGCGCTGTCCTCGCTGAGCGGCCCGGAAAGCTTCGCGCTTGCCGCCCACAGCCGCGCCGCCAGCTCCCGGTCGCGCGCGGCGCGCGTGGGCGAGCGCAGCCGCTTGCCCACGTAGTAGCCGCCAGTCGCAGCGCCCAGCTCCGGCGCCGTCGCGAGCTGCACGCCGGTCCGGGCCGCGCGCGCGGGCGACTTCAGGAACGGCTTTCCCAAGCGCACCAGCGCACCGAACCAGCCCGCGTCGTCCTGCGCGAAGCCGCTGGCCACGGCGCCGGGATGGAAGCAGTTCGCGACGATGCCGCGCTCGGCGACGCGGCGCGCGAGCTCCGTCGTGAACAAGATGTTCATGAGCTTGGTGTTGCAGTACTGCCGCATGGCGTCGAAACGACGCTGCATGCCCAGATCGTCGACGTCGAGGCGCGCGCCGCGGTGGGCGACCGACGACACGCCGACCACCCGCCCGCCCTCGAGGCGATCGATTAGCAGCCGGGTCAGAACGTACGGCGCCAGGTGGTTGACGGCGAGCATCGTCTCGAGCCCTTCCGCCGTCACCTGCCGCGAGTGGAGAAACACGCCGGCGTTGTTCACCAGGACGTCGATGCGCGGATAGCTCGCCGACAGCTCGCCGGCGACCCGACGGACCCCGGACATCAACGACAGGTCGGCGACGAACAACGCGGCGTCGCCAATCTCCACGCGCGCGACCTCGCCGCGCTCTCGATTGCGGCAGATTATCGCGACGTGCGCGCCGCCGCGCGCCAGCTCGCGCGCCATCGCGAGCCCGATGCCCGAGTTCGCGCCGGTGACGACGTGGACCGGTTTCGACATGCAGGCGCGGAGCCTACGCGACCTGCCGGTACTCCTCCAGCAGGCGTGCGGCGAGCGCGACGAAGTCGGAGCTGGTGACGATGCCCACCAGCGAACCGTCCTCCTGCGTGACCGGCAGGCAGCCGAGGCGCAGCTCGCGCAGCAGCTGAGCTGCCTGATCCAGCGGCATCTCCGGCCGGACGGTCGTCACGTCGCGGGTCATGATTTCGCCGACGAAGTAGAAGCGCTTGAGCGTCGCGTCCTTCAGCGTGCGCTCCTCGTCGAGCGTGCTCACCGACGCGCGCAGGAAGTCCTCCTCCGACACCACGCCGACGAGCTTGTCGCCATCGACCACGGGAAGGTGCCGGAAGCCGAAGCGCTCCATGCCCTTGTCGATGGACTCGAGGTTCTCTTCTTCGAGCAGACACACCACTTTGCGGGTCATGATGTCCGCCACGGTGGATGGTATCGTCATGGGTAGCTGCCTCCTCGCGAGTCAAAGAGCAAGCGCCGTGCCGGCGCCAAATCTTGCCCGGCACGGCGCAACCGGGGTAGCCGTCGCAATCGTGATCCACGCAAAGCCTTCGCTGGGGATGACCACGCCGCTCGCCGCTTTCACCATCGCGTCGTTCGGCGCCTTCGCCCACGCCGCGTTGGGCGGCGAGCCCGATCTTGCGGCCGCGCCGCAAGTACTGCGCCTGCTGGTCGCCGGCGGCGCCAGCGCGCTCCTGGTGTGGCGCTTCGTCGCTATTCGACGAGCTCGGCCGTCGCGATAAGGCGCCGCGCGACCTCGCGCAGGCCATCCTCGGACCAGCTGTCCGCAGAAAGCACGCTCGCGCGCAGGTACTGCATCACGCGCTCGACGCGATCGCGCCCCGGGAAGCGCCGGATGTCGATGGTCGCGGGCAGCGACGTGTCGGGACGGGCGACGCCCAGGCGCTTCGCGCGCGGCGCCGGCCGCTGCTCGGCGTGGTGCGCGGCCAGTTGTTCAGTAGGGTTGTCGCCGGGATAGGCGGCGAGCTCGGCGAGGGTCAGCGAAGCCATGGATCCCGACGACTAGCCGCGCACGCGGGCCAGGGCCAAATTCGCGACCCCGGTCCGGCGCGGGAAAGGCGTGGAGCGAGCGCGCGACGCGGATACCATGCGCGCCATGCCCGCGAAGACCGATCGCCTCAGCGTACGACTCGCTCCCGAGGATTCCGCCATGTTGCAGCAGCTCGCGCGCGCGTCCGGCCTCGGCACGAGCGACGTCTTGCGCCAGCTGATCCGCGACGCCTACAAGAAGCAGCTCTCGAAGTTGCAGACACGCTCCGGCTTCGGCTTCGCCCTCGGCGGGCTCTCGGCGCCCGCCGCGAAGAAGCGCCCGGCGAAGAAGCGTCCAGGCGCGCGTTGAACGGGCCGGCTCACGCCGCGGCGGCGCGGCGTGCCTTCAGCGCCGCGCGCAGCTTCTCGCGATCATGCGTGGTCACGCCGTAGGTCATCGGGCGCTGCTTGTGCGCGTCGGCGAGGAAGCGATCGATCTGGCGCTGGCCAATGGCGTGCAGCAGCCGCTCGCCGAGCGGAACACGCTTGTGCACGAAGCTCCACGCGCGCCCGACGCCACGCAACAGCGCGAGCCCGGGGAAGCGTGGATTTTCGCGGATGCCCAGGCCCTGCACCAGCTCCTCCCCGACGAGATACGCGGTCACCTGGTAGAAGAACTCGCGCCGCACGCGCTCGGGCAAGAAGCGGATCTTGTCCGCGATCTCGTCGAGGATGAAGCGTGCTTCCTCCGGCCCCTCGAGGGGACGCGCCTGGTGGCGCAGCATCGGCAGGAACTGTCGCTCCTCCTCCGCGAAGCTCGCCGGCAACAGCTCGCGGATGCCGAGCACGTGCGCCGCGTAGCGCCAGAGCAGGAAGTGTGAATCGATCTCCGCGTCCGTGAGCACGACGCCCATGCGCACCAGGCTGCGCAGGTTCAGGTAGCTGAACTCGCTGAGCGTGATCGCGAGATCCTCCTGGTTCACTGGCGTGTCCCACTCCGCCCGCCAGCGCCCGGACTGGTGCATCCAGTGGCGGAGCGCGCCGTGGAGGATCCGCACGCGCAGCAGCGTCTCGTGGGCGCGCCCGCCCGGCCTGATGTCCGCGGGTCGCGACATGAGCAGCACCAGCGCGCTGGTCTCGGCGAGGCGCCGGCTGATGTCGCCGGGCATCGCGAGGCGCCCGGTCATCGCCGTGACCTTCGCGGCCTTCACGAACACGTAGCCGCCTACGAGGCTGCCGGTCAGGAGCGAGAGCCCCATGAGCGCGGCGCACGACGCGATCAGGCGCTGCCCAGCGACCATCTGATCGAAGTCCGCCCACGCCGGCACGCGCATGCTGTCGTCGAGCAGCGCCTGGTACACCCCGCCCTCACGGTCGGCGCGCTCGCGCACGATGCGCAAGAGGTCGCTCGCCTTGCCGATGGGAACGGTCTTCTCGAGCTCGTCGATCACCGCGTCGGCGAGCGGGTCGCCGATCTGCCGGAACGCCTGCAGCGCCTCCTCCGTGAACGGTGGCTGGTAGGGGATGTCGGCGAGGCGCGGAATCGGACCCAGACGGTATCTGCTCGAGCGTGTCACGGCCGGGGAACGTATCACGGCTTGCACGCGAGCTCTGCGGCCTTCGCGCGGGCGAAAGCGTTCTTCGGGCGCGCGATAAGCGAGCGTTCCAGATAGCGGCAGGCCGCGTCGAGTGTCGCTCGCGGCCGCCTCGACCAGCGCTAGATTGTAGTAGAGCGCGCCGCGCGTCGCGTCGGCGGGCTTGTCCGCCAGTCCGCGCTCGCACGCCGCACGCGCGAACTCGAGCTGGCCCGCCTTCAGGTGCGCGAGACAGCGGTTGCCCCACTCGAGGCCGCGACGCGTGTCGCGGAAGTCCGAGTCGGCGAGGGCGAGCCGCGAGTCCGCCGTGCCGTCGCGCGAGCTCTGCACCGCGGCCACGTACCTTCCGCCCTCGAGCTCGTTCTGGATCGTCTCGACCTTGGGCGAGCACGCCTGCCTGTACTCGTCGGGAAGCTCCGGCTCGGGCTTGCGGCACACGGTTTCGCGGGTCGCGACGATGGTCCGCGGGTAGTCGCCCAGGAGCTCGTGGCTGCCGACCTCCTCCTTCACCGGCGGCCACGGGCAGCCGCTGTAGCTCGCGTCGTAGAGGACGAGCGTGTAGAGCCGGGCGAGCGCGGCGCCGCTCGCGTCGTAGTAGGACAGCTGGTAGTGGCCGGCGCGACCGCAGCCGTCGCAATGTCCCTCCTCCGTCACGACGCGCAGCGTGTCGCGCGTCGCGTCGATCAGGTGAACGGTCGCGACGCTGACCGGCGGGTCGTCGCGATCGCCGCCCAGGCACGCGTGGCCCGCGAAGTCCTGGTCCGTCGAGAGATCGCCCTTCACGACGCACCACGCGTTGTCGCCCTGGGCGCGCAGCACCTGGACGCGCATCGAGGTGCTCCCGGGCGAGGCCACGCGGAAGCGAGCGACGACGATGCGATCCTCCCGGGGACCGCCGCCGAGGGACGCCTTTTCAACGTCGAGCCGGACCAGCTCCGCCGCGGCGTCCACCGGGTCCAGGGCGAGCTCGGCGAGGAGCGCGTTGCGACGCTTCGCGTCGTGACTGCGGCCGAGCTCGCTGCGCCAGGCGGCGAGATCGCGATGGATCGTGCGCGCGCACGCGGTCGGCGCGCCCGGCGCGCCCGGCGCGGCGAGCGCGCGCGCCGACGCCGACGCCGCGGCGGCCGCGTCGGGCTTGCCCGGAGCCGCCGCGGCACCCGGCGGTCGCGCGCTGCCCGACGCGCGCCCGGGCGCGGAGTCCGGCCGCGGCCCGTGGTCGCACGCCGTGATCGCGATCGCCGACGCGACGACGACCGGAAGTCCTCGCAGCACCGGCGAAGCGTGCCGCATCCGGACGCCCGAAGCCACAGCCGGAGAACGTCGTCGCGAAGCGCTGCATTCCGCCGGCGCCGCCCCGGATGCGATGACGGCGCTCTAGAACGCGCGCGGGCCGGGCGCGCGCCTCGCCGCGGTCGCGCCGGCCAGATCCCGCACCAGCTGGGCCTGCACGTCGCGCGGCAGCCAGGGCGGCAGGCTGCCGGCCATGCCGTCGGCGCCGACCGCCGTGCGATGGCTGACGACACGGTTCAGCCACACCACGAGAATGCGTCGTTCGACGTCGAACTCGGCGTCGTAGTGATGCGGACCGTGCTCGTAGCGTCGGCGCATGTCGATCTCCTACTTGTGATTCGTCACGCGCCGGCCGCGCCTTCACGCGCGGCCCGCGAACGATCGTTCAGGCGAGCAGCGCGCGCAGCGCGCCGCCGTGCGCCATGGCGCGTGCGATGCGAACCAGCGTGGCGCCCTCGCCGAGCAGGTCGCGCGCGCCCGGTCGCCCGGCGCCGGTGTGGCCGTAGAGCCCGGTCAGGTAGACCCGCGTCGGCACGCGCGGCTCGAGCGCCCGCGCGAGCTTCCGCGCCTCGCCCCAAGGGATCACGTCGTCGTCGCGACCGTGGCAGATCACGACCGGACAGCGCAGCCGCCGGAGCGCGCGCGCCGGACTCGCGAACTCCAGCGGCTCGCGGGCTCGCTCGAGCGCGCCCAGGACGAGCTCCGCAGCGCCCGGGCTCGCGCCGCAACCGACAAGAAACAACTGCCGCTGCGGCGCGGGAACACGCATGGCGGCTTCGCGCCAGAACGGCTCGAGGCGTCCGGGCGCCTTGAGCTCCATCTTGCCCCAGGTGCGATACACCAGCTCGCGCCACGCGGCCGCGAGCTCGGCCGTGTCGCCGGCAACGTCGAGATACGGGAGCAGGTTCAGGAACAGCGCCGGCGCGTTGAGCGGGTCGCGCGCGAGCTGCACGTCACCGTCGGGCGCGCGCATGACGCCGTCGACGCAGAAGCGCACGGCGGCGTCGAACTCCGCGTAGCCGCCGAACGTGATGACGCCGTCCACGGCGTCGCCGAGACGCGCCGCCACCTCGAACGCCGGCCACGAGCCGAACGAGATGCTGAACAGCGTCGGACGCCGGCCGCGCGGCAATCGATCGGCGAAGGCGCGCGCGAACAGCTCGAGATCGTCGGCCGCGTCCGCGCGCACGTGCAGATCGACGTAGGCCGGCAGGAAGGGCGCGGCGACCAGGAAGCCCGCGGCGGCGAGCACGCGGCAGAAGCGATCGAGCCGTGGATCGTCCGGACCGAGGAAGTGCAGACCGGGCGCGATCAGGTATGCGCCCAGTGGCGCGCGCGGTGGGTGATACAGATACGCCTCGAGGCGACTGGTAGCGCCAACCCGCGGCGGCGCGCCGGCGCGATGGGCGCGATAGCCGTTGAGCTGACCCTCGCGGATCACCCAGCTCTCCCGGCGGATCCGCGGCGGGATCGCGGCGTCGGCCGTCCAGGGTCCTAGCCAGCGCAGGAACGACCCGAGCGCACGTGCGCGCGATGAAATCACGCCCCCGGTTCTACCAGATGAAGGTGGATGTCGGTGGAACGCGGACACTGACGCGACTGCAATTGCCGCATATCATCAAGTGGGAGGCTTGTTCATGACTTTACGATCGCGCTTGGGCCTGGTCTTGACGGTCGTCGCAGCCGGCATGGCGACGATCGCGTGCGGAAGCGACTCCGGCGTCACGTTCACGGCCGACAAGGACGGTGGCCCGGACGGCTCGGCTGCGAGCGGCGGAAGCGGCGGCGGCGCGTCGGGCAGCGGCGGCACGTCGGGCAGCGGCGGCACGTCGGGCAGCGGCGGCACGTCGGGCAGCGGCGGCACGTCGGGCAGCGGCGGCACGTCGGGCAGCGCGGGCGCGTCGGGCAGCGCGGGCGCGTCGGGCAGCGCGGGCGCGTCGGGCAGCGGCGGAACCGCCGGCGCGGCCGGCGCGGCGGGCGTCGCGGGGGCGGACGCGGGCAACCCCTGCGGCAACAGCCAGATCGACAGCGGCGAGGACTGCGACGACGGCGCGCAGAACGGCGTCGCCGGCAGCGGCTGCGACGCGACCTGTCACTTCGAGTGCACGCAGGACAGCGACTGCACCGACAACAACGCGTGCAACGGCACCGAGACCTGCGCCACGGTAAGCGGCGGCAAGACTTGCCAGGCGGGAACCGCCGTCAATTCCGTGAGCTGCTACAGCGGCGCGGCTTCGGATCTCACCGCGGCCAACACCGCGTGCAAGGCCGGGCGCCAGTACTGCGTCGGCGGCACGGCGGGCGCGTGCACCGGGGAGGTGCTACCGACGGCGGAGTCGTGCAACGGCCTCGACGACGACTGCAACGGCAGCATCGACGACGGGCTCGGCACCATCTCCTGCGGCGTCGGCGCATGCGCGAACAGCGCGCCCGCGTGCTCCAGCGGCAAACCCGGCACCTGCACGCCGAAGGCCGCCGCCAGCACCGAGACCTGCGGCGACAACATCGACAACAACTGCAACGGGCTGATCGACGAGGGCTGCGGCTGCGCCCACGTCGCGCCGAACGGCAGCGACAACACCGGCGACGGCTCCGCCGGAAATCCGTTCAAGACCATCGCCAAGGGCATCTCCGCCGCGGGAACCGGCGGCCTGGGGATGCAGGTGTGCGTCGCGTCCGGCAACGCGTGTCCGTCCCAGGCGACCTATCAAGAGGCGCTCACGATGCGCGACGGCGTGTCGGTGTACGGCGGCTACCACAGGGGCGGAACGACGTGGGTGCGCGGCAACACCTGCGTCACCACCATCGAAGACCAGAGCCACAACGGGCTCGCTTTCCCGAACAGCGTGACCAGCACGACGATCCTCGACGGCTTCACGATCAACGGCACCGACATCGCGACCAACGCCGCGATCACGGTGGACGGCAGCACCGGCGCGGTCATCAGCAACGACATCGTCCAGGCCGGCGACGGCACGAACTCCGTCGGCGTGCTGGTGGTGGACTCGGCCGGCACCGCGGCAACGCCGGAGATCCGCTCGTGCGCCATCACCGGCGGCGCCGGCACGGCATCCGCGATCGGAGTGCGCTCGGTAAACTCCGCGCCCGTCATCACCGCCAACTGCGACCAGTTCGACGCGTCGGGCCGCTGCGGGGTGTGGGGCTGCTACAACGCCACGCGCTTCATCCGCGGCCGCAACAACGGCGACAACGGCGGCAACAACGCCGAGACCTACGCGGTACGCCTCGAGGGCTCGCCGAACACGCAGATCGACGCGAGCTCGCTGTGCTCGTCGAGCGCCCAGGGCGACGTCGCGGGGCTGCGCATCTCCGGTGACGCGACCGGCGTGGTGGTGCGGCGCAGCCACATCGACGCGCCCGGCGGCAATACCGGCAACGTCAACGGCGTGGGCGTCTGGATGGACGCCTGCAACGGCGCCTCGCCGTGGATCGTCGACAACATGCTGATCTCCGGCCAGTCGCGCACCAACGGCGGGCGCGCCGACGGCGTGCGCGCCGTGGGCGACTGCAACCCGCGCGTCGACTCGAACCGACGCATCGTCGGCGGCGAGGAGAGCGCCAACAACGACGCCATCGGCGTGTACTGCGCGGCCGACGTCGCGACCAACAAGGCGAGCCGCTGCACGGTGCTCGGCAACGTGCTGATCCAGGGCTCCGGCTCGGGCTTCCCGCCCACTGCGGCCGGCGTGCGCTGCGACGCCGGCGCGTGTGCCCGCGTCGAAGGCAACATCATCACCGGCAACCAGGGCGTGAACACCTTCGGTGTGATCCTGAACGGCGCCGCCACCTACGTCGCCAACAACGTGATCGACGCCGGCTGCACGCAAGGCGTGGGCATCGGGCTACAGAGCGTGGACTCGATGGCGCGCGTGGAGAACAACGTGATCCGCGGCGGGGCGAGCGTGTGCGCGAACGGCACGACCACGACCACACCGTCGTCGACCTACGGCGTGCTCGCGTTGATCTCGGACAGCGGCAACGAGCTCGATCTGCACTCGAACGACATCTTCGGCAACGGCGCCCCTGCGTCCAGCGCGAATCCCTGCACCAGCCGCGGCCTGGCCTTCGACGTCGCCGGCGGCGCGCCGCCGACCGCCGGCACGGGCGTCATCCGCAACAACATCATCGACGCCGGCACCTGCGGCACCAACTACGGCGTGGTCGAGACGCTCGCGTCGACGGACCCGCGCGTGTTCGAGAACAACGACATCTGGCCGGCATCGCCCACGGCGCTGTACGAGGACGAGGGCACGACGAACGTGACCACCAGCGCCGCGATCAACGCGCTCTCCGACATGACGGTCTCCGGCGTGATCTCGGCGGACCCGCAGTTCGCGACCGCGACGAACTACCACCTGAACGCCGGATCGGCGTGCATCGACACGGGCACGAACGCCGGCGCGCCGGCGGCCGACTGGGAAGGCGACGCGCGCCCGCAGAACAACACCTGCGACATCGGCGCCGACGAGTTCGTGCCGTAGTCGATCCTCCCGGATGGATGCCGGTCCGGCGCGGAACCGCGCGGACCGGCGCTAAGGCTGTGCCAGTTCGCGTGACGCGAGCCACGCGAGCCGCGCCTCGGCGCGCCCGGCGGGGAGTCCGAGCAGACCGCCGATGTGCAGGCCCCACGCTGCGGCGTAGAGCGTCCGCAGCTCGATGCACAGGTCGAGCTCGGCCTGCGGCACGGGCTCGCCGTAGGCCTCGAACGCAGCCTCGGCGCGATCGCGATCTGCGCCGAGTACGCGCGCCGAGCCGACGAGGCACGCGAGGTCCCACGCGAGCGGTCCGGCGAAGGCGTCCTCCCAGTCGCTCCACAGCGGGCCGTGCTGCGTGACCAGGACATTCGACAGGTGCGCGTCGCCGTGCAGCGGACGCAGCGTGAAGCGCGCGTCGGCAAGCTCGCGCTCCAGGCGGCTCGTCGTGCGCTCGAACAACGCCGTCGTGTCGGCGTCGAGCGTGAGGCGCTCGAGCACGCGCCGGATCTCCGACAGCACCGGGAAGGCGGGCAGCTCGCCCGGAAAGTCGCCGAGCGCGGCGTGGCATTGTCGCAGCGCGCGCCCCGCGGCGCGCGGATCCACGGGTTCGTCCTCGAGCACCTCGACGTACTCGAGAAACGCCAGCGCCAGGCCCGCGTGCTCGTGGGGACCGGGATCGATCTCGGTGGCTGGCGCGGCGGACGGAGCCCGCTTTCCGGTCAGGTGGCGCACGATGGCCAGCTCGCGCCGGAGCCAGGCGTTGCCCGGGCGCACCGCCGCGGTGGTAGTCGCGACGCGGGCCACGGTCCGCGTCGGACGCAGCCACACCACCACGTTGCTGCCGTCTCCAAGCACCGCCGCGTCGTCGAAGACGAGCCCGTGTTCGCGCGCCACGGCCTCGGCGGCTCTTGTTGCCGCAATGCGGCGCGTCGCGTCGTGCGTCATCGCGGCAAGCCTAGCGCAACGCGCCAGCGACCGCGCCGGTCGGCGGGAGCCAACGCAGGTGGGACGGGCTCTGGCCAATCTGGGCGTCGAGACGCGGTACGCCCTGTCGGCCCAGGCGAAGGGGCGCGTCGAGCGTCTGTGGGGCGTGCTGCAGGACCGCCTGATTTCCGAGCTGAAGCTGGCGGGCGCCTCCACGCGCGGGCAGGCCAACGAGGTGCTGCGCGAATACCGTCTCGCGCACAACAAGCGCTTTGCAGTGGCGCCGAAGGATGCCCAGCCGGCACTACGCAACCTACGCGGGAAACGTGGGGTGACACTTTCACGGAGCAGTTCAGGGGTCTGACATTTCCGTCGATTTTCATTGACGGGATTCTGCGACAGCGGCGCCTGGATCGCGCCGGTCGCGTTTGAAGTGTGCGCTGGCGGACGCAGGCTGCGCGCTCGCGGCCGATTGGCGCGCTTGCGGCGGAAATCGCGTCGCGGCGGGCGAACGCGCGCGAGCGGGCGCGCGGCGAGGTGCGCAAACGTGGGTGTAGAGTGGCGATATGGCAAATACGGATTCTGGCTACCGCTTCGAGGATTTGGCGGACGACGCGCTCGTGGCGCGGACGCGGGCCATCGTGGGGCAATCGAACCAGGCGCTCGCGGCGCTGCTCGCGCACCTGGGCGAGGTGGAGGCGCGCGGGCTGCATCGCCAGCGGGCGTGCGCGAGCTTGTACACGTACTGTGTGTACGAGCTCCGCATGTCGGAGGACGCGGCCTCGCGCCGGGCGCGCGCGGCGCGCATCGCGCGGGAGTTTCCCGCCGTGCTCGACCGCGTGGCAGCGGGGAGATCCACCTCACCGGGCTGCTCATGATCGGCTCGCACCTCACGCTGGAGAACCAGATCGACGTGCTCGAGCGCGCGAAGCATCGGACCAAGAAGGAGATCGCGAAGCTGGTGCGGCAGCTCGACCCGTTGCCGGACGTGCCCGCGCGCGTGGAGCCGCTCGGTCCGCGCGGCTTCACCATTCCGCGCGCGCCCTCCTGGAGCGAGTTCGTGGCGTCGATGGTGCCGGTGCGCGAGCTGGAGCCGGGCAACCGACCGCGCGACTGGATGGACGCGAGCGCGCCGGATCCGGATCCCGTGCTGGAGTCGGAGTCGGAGCCCATGCCGGAGTCGGAGTCGATGGCGATGCCCTTTGCGGAACCCGAGGACGACACGCAGCGCTACAGCGTGCAGTTCACCGCGAGCCAGGAGTATGTCGAGCTGCTGGATCGCGCGAAGGATCTGCTGTCGCACACGGGCGCGGACAAGTCGCTGGAGCAAGTGCATCTGCGCGCGTTGCAGGCGCTGGTGGCGGAGCTGGAGAAGCGTCGGTTCGGCGTTGGTGCGAAGCCGCGCGAGAAGCCGAGCGCGGAAAGCACGAAGCGTGCCGGCGTTCCGCGCCAGCGCGGGAGTCGCCACGTGCCGGCGGCGGTGCGACGCGAGGTGTGGCAGCGCGATGGCGCGCGCTGCGCGTATGTGGACGCGTCGGGACAGCGTTGCCGTGACGACCTGGGAAGCACCCGAAGGGGTGGACGCGGCTGCTGGAGCTGCACCACGAGCAACCGTTCGCGTGCGGCGGGCCGGCGACGGCGTCGAACCTCGCGCTCCGGTGCAAGAGCCACAACGCGCTCGCCGCCGAGGAGGACTTCGGGCGGGACTTCATGGAGGCCAGGCGGGACGCGCGAGCTGCTCTTGCGTTCCAATCTTCGACGCGGTCGTGGCCAAGACCGGGATTCCGCGCCGAACCGGCATCCCCCACATGTGCGCACATGTGCTCCACCGCCTTGATTGACAACCATGGACCGCGGCCGTTCCATTGCGTCGAGTCGAGCGGTGGACCGCGGGGAAGGGAGCTGGGGAATGGGAGAGAGAGGGAGAAAGGGGGGGGGAGAGAGAGAGAGAGAGAGAGAGAGAGAGAGAGAGAGAGAGAGAGAGATGTACGGTTTCTTGCGCTCGTCCTGCTCGCGTGCGCGCTGGGCGTGACGGCGCTCGGGTGCGGCGCGAGCGCGCCGGACGACGGGCAGCGAAGCGTCGCACAAGCGATCTACGGCGGGGCGGAGGACGGCAGCAACGACCCGACGCTGAACACCACGGTGATCATCGACTTCCCGGCGGGCGGAGTGGACGAGGCGGGCAAGCAGCAGTACCCGAATGGATTCACCTGTTCCGGGGCATTGATCACGCCGACCTGGGTGCTCGGCGCGGGACACTGCGCGACCCGTGACGGCACCAAGCCTGGCCGGGCTCCGACAGCTAGTAGCGTCCGCTTTGGACATGACGGAAGCTTCTACAGCGTGGACGTCAAGGATCAGAAGGGCTACGTCCAGGCCGGCTATCCGCACGATGGGATAGGACCGGACGACATGGCGTTGTTCGAGTTGGTGCATCCCGTGCCACCGGAGGTCGCCATCGCGCAGCGACCATTGCTGGATCCGCCATCGATTATCCTGAACCCGGTCATCCGCGGATACGGGCCGGATCCCCAGATGGCGCCTTGCGATATCCACGACGACACTGGCATCGGGGAACGTCGAACCGCACCTGTTTCGGCGTCGCTGGTCGATACCCCGGAGGGAGCCATGATCCAGCTCTCGTTCCAGCCCGATCATCCTTCGCCACGCGGCGGTGACTCGGGAGGACCGCTGTTCTTCGACGGCGTCCAGGTCGGCACCATGAGCTACTTCCCCGTGGCGCTCGACAAGGAGTGCCCCCCGGCGGCGGTCCTGTGCACCGGAGACCTTCAAGCCCTCCAACGCCCAGTGGCTCCGCGACATGCTCGAGCTTCCCGACGGCCGCTGGCGCGGCGAGCCGGACGTGCAACCCGCCGGCGGAACCGGCGATCCCGATGGCGACGGCTACTCGACGGTCAACGGCGACAACTGCCCGGACGACTACAACCCGGATCAGATCGACGAGGACCACGATGGCATCGGCGACGTGTGCGACTTCTGCACGAACCCTGTATCGACATCGACGCCGACCGATTCACAGACGGATTCGAACCTCGACATCGAGATCGACTGGTACAACGATCCGGTTCCGCTGGGTCACTACGGGCTCGACGACCAGCGGCCCGTCGCACAGGCCGACTACGTCGATGCGGACTACGTGACCAGCGGCAAGCCGTTCGACTACTCCGCGTTCATACAGGGGCGCCTGAAGCACTACGAGGCCGACGAGTGCGAGAAGATCATGCTGACCCCGTTCCACCGCGCCGAGCAGCCGTTCTGGAGCGGGCCTTTCACGCTGCCCTGCTCGGACACGGGGTGCCTGCAGTCGAGCACGCGCATCGAGTACGACACCACCGCCCTACCCTTCGTGGCCACGCTGTACAAGGGCACGTTCGGGTTGCGGTTTTGCAGATGCACGCAGGATGCGGATTTCGGGACCGCGCAGGGCCGGCTGCTTTGCAGGCTCAACAACGAGTGCCCGTTCAACCCCGCGCTGGAGTTCACCGATCAGGCTTCCCACTGGCGCCCCATCCATACGCCGTCGACCCAGCCATTCGTGCTGGGCGGCACGACGCTGGACGCACGGTTCACGTCGAGCTTCCACCTGCCAGGCACCACGGACACGCGGTCCATCTCCTGGCGCGTTGCGGACGATCCCACGCTGTGGACCACGCCGGGCGCGACGGGCTCCGACATCGCCACGCGTGGGCTGCTCTGGGCGGACGTGTACGAGGACACTATCCCGGACGGCGGAAACTCCAAGGACGCCCCGGACCCGGCCCATCCCGTACCGTACCGTGAGCGGGCGAACACCTACATGGACGGCAGCGTCGATGTCGCCCCGAAGCTGGTGCTGTCCTCGCAGTTCATCGTCCAGTATCCGCTGTACCGCCTACCCGTCTTCTGCGCGAGTTGCGGCATCGGCGAGCGGCGGCCGTACGTTGCACCGGAACCATCGACGGGCCAGATTCTGTTCGTGACCGGCGCGGGCGTCATCGATATGACGTCGCGCACCAGCGACACCGCGCTCGGCGTGCTGATGCCGGCGGCGGGCGGCACGCTGGTCGCGGCCAGCGAGCCCGCGGCGGTGCTGGCGAAGTGGAATCTGCCCTGGGCGGCGGTGCGGCTCTCCACCTCGCTCGAGCCGCTCGGCGAGATCCGCTTCGTGGACGGCGGCTTCACCACGGCGATCCGAGCGTACTGCCCGCCCGAGGACCCGACGTGCGAGCCTGGCCCGCGCGTCGCCGCGGCACAGGCGCTCAGCACCCCGCCGGCCGACGCGGTGCTCGTCGGCATGGCCACCAAGAACCGCATCGCCGCCCTGGGCGGCACGACGGACGGCGAGCCGTCGCCGGACCTCTGGCAGCTCGACGTTGCCACCGGCGCATGGACGCGGACCCCGCTGTCCGGTCCGGTCCTGCCGCGGCACGTGCTGGCCGCGACGTACCGCTTCGCCGACGACGCGCTCTACGCGCTCGACGATCCCGCTGCCGGTCCGGCGCGGGTCCGTCTGTTCCGCGTCGCGCGCGACGGCAGCACGACCCTCGTCGCCCACTTCCGGCGCGCGCGGCACTCGGAGCTGTCCCTCGTCACGGGCGAGCACGACGAGCTGGTGTTCGGCTTCTCGTCGCGGCGGGGCAACGTCCACGCCGTGCTCGTCGCGGACGTCCGCAAGGGTCGCCTCGTGGGGCGCGCCTTCACCGTCGGCGCGGGCAGGCTCCTCGCCCCGCCGCAGCTCAGCGAGCGCTGGCTCACCATCGTCGGGGAGTGGCGCGGCAAGCCGAAGGCCGTGGATCTGCGCCGCGAGCGCATGATCCGCCTGCACCCGCTCCACGCGTGCCGCGGGTGGTGGTGATCGGGTGCGCGACGTGTCCTCGCTGCTCGCCCACGCGGCCATCGTGCTCCTGCTCCTCGCCGGCTGCTCGGACACGTCGGCCTCGTCCGTCGAACCGGACGCTGCGCTAGGCGGAGCCGGCGGCAACGCGGGCACCGGCGGCAACGGCTCGGGGGGAGCGGCGGCACGAGCGGGAGCGGCGGGTCCAGCGGAACCAGCGGCACAGGCGGCGCGCAGCAGGACGCCGCGATGGACGCGCTGACGGACGTCCCCGTGCCGCCGGAGTGGACCGGCTGGCACCGCATGCCGGACCCCAACGAGTGCGACGTCTACAAGGCCGACGACGCGGCGGCGCAGGTGCCGCCGCTGACCTGGAGCCCCTGCCCCGGCATCAACGACTGCATGGCCATGGACGCGCCGTGGCTCGGAAAGGCGCCAGGGTCGTTCTGGAGCGCGGGCTTCACGAAGGAGCAGGGACGGGAGCTGCTCTTCCTGGTGGAGCAGCAGAGCCTCGATCGCTACGTGATAGCGCTGTACGATGTGACGGACGGAGGAAAGGCGCTCCAGGCGTACGGCGAGAGCTACCCTGGTAACTGTGGCTACTTCGATGCATTCCGGAACGGGCGCATCCTCTTCAACTTCAACATGGCCCTCGCCGACAAGCGCAACGTCCGCTACGACTTCTTCTACGGCACGGTCGACGATGCGAAGACGTACGACGGCCCGGCATGGACCGGCATCACACCTGACGGTGGCTACGGTCCGGCGCAGAAGCTCGCGCTCGGCGACAACATCGTCGCCATCGAATACGGCGCCTCGGGAATGGGACTGATCGATCTGGCGACGCACCAGCTCTCCGGCTTCACGACGCCGACGTTCTACGACTATCTGCTGGGCCCGGTCGCGGTGGGGGACGATGTCTTGTTCGTCGCGGACAACTGGGACACGCGCAGCGGCTGGGTCCGGCGCGCCGACGGGTCGGTCGCCGAGCTTCGCGCGCCGGCGGGAGTGATGCTCGGCGGGTGGACCGGCGACAGTAGCGAGCTGGCCTGGACGGAGCTCGAGAACCCGGACCCGAACAACTACGGACACTACCTCGACGCTTCGCTGTGGACCGCGCCGTACACGACACAGGCGGCGGCGCTCGCGCCGCGCAGGCTCGCCACGCTCGCGCACAATCCGGTCGTAGCCACGCACATGGCCGTCGCCGACGGGCTCGTGGCCGTACTCGGCTTCGACACCATGCGCATCTATCGCCTGGGCGACGGCTCGTACTACGAGCTGCCGGCCCAGCCGCTCGCGGGGCTGACGTGGTCGCAAGATCTGCTCTGGCTCGATGCAGACGAATTCGTCGGCGTCGCCACCTGGGGTCCGAATCCGCGCAGCGTGATCCGCTTCAAGCTCAAGAACCTGCCGCTGCACCCGCCGGACCCATGACGCGCCGGCGCGCCGCGGGATTCCGCGCCGGACCGGCAGGCTACCCGAGCAACTGGTGCACCAGCGCTTCCCAGTCGATGCCCGGCGGGAGGCGGCCTTCGGCGCCCGGCGCGGCGGCTCCGGGCGCGGGTGGAGGATCTCCGCGATGCGCGCGCCTGTGACGACGCTAGCGACCGAGAAGGATCACGGTCGCGCCATCCGACGTCGTCGCGCACGCGCAGGAGCAGTCCACGGCGCAACCGATGGGCGATCGGAATTCCGCGCCGGACCGGCATCCCCCTCCCCCGCCTCTACTTCGCTGGAGGAGAAATCGGCACGTGTTCGATGCGCGTCTCGATCTGGTGCGCCAGTCGGTGGAAATCGCTGCCCAGGCGCACGAAGCGGACCTCCGTCTCGAGCGTCTCGGGCGAGATCAGCTCGCCGAACGGCACGTACGTGAGGTCGAGCTGGCCTTTGACGCTCACCATGTGGCCGTCGAGGTTCTCCTCGCACAGTGCGCGGTAGGCGCCGACGCCGAGCTGGCTGCCGAGCATGACGTCGAAGGCGTGGGGCGCGGCGCAGCGCGACTCGTAGCCGAGCTGCACGCCGGTCAGCTTCTTCTTGCGACCCGTCTTCTTCTCGAAGAGCTTGCCGGAGCGCACGGCCACCAGCTTGCCGATGTCGACGCGACCGAGCGAGACGTGGCCGTGTTCGTCGCGGGCCACGCCGCTGAGCTCGGCCTCGGGGAGTCGCTCCGCCAGACCTTCCGCCAGCACGATCGTGCCGTACTTCTTGCCGCGGCGCTCGCGCGTGAGGATCAGATCGACGACGCGCTCGCACAGCGCGTCGAGGTCCAGCCTGTCCGTGTCCGGCATCGCGAGATCGCCGATCACGTCCTCCACGCCGACGACCATGTGCGCTTCGCCGGCCACGGCGGCGCCGTAGGCGAGCCAGCCCGCCTTGCGACCCATGGTCTCCGCGACGTAATAGCTCTTCGTCGCCATGGCGTCGGCGCGCAGATTCAAGAGCTCCTTCGCGATGAAGTCGACGGCGGTGAAGAAGCCGAACGTGAAGTCGATGCCGCGGTAGTCGTTGTCGATGGTCTTCGGCACATGCACCACGCGCACGCGCTTGGCGTCCGGCGCCAGACGGCGCTGGTATTCGTAGACGAAGTTCGCGGTCTTGAGCGTGTCGTCGCCACCGATGCTCACCAGCGCGTCGATGCCCATGTCGACCAGACCGCGGTGCACGCGGGCGAGCAGCGCGGACTTCTGCGGATCCTCGAGGTCCGCGAGCGCGTGCACCCCCTTGCCCGGATTCGCCCGCGCCGTCCCGACGATGATGCCGCGGCTGTTGCGGAGGCCGCGCAAGTGGTGATCCTCGAACAGGAACCAGTCCTGCCCTTCGACGAGCGGACGATCTTTCGCGTCGTACTCGACCAGGTTGGAGTAGCCGTTCAAGAAGCCGATCACCTCGCGGCCGTTGCGACGGAAGCCCATGGCCGCTGCCGCGATCACGGAGTTTGCCCCCGGGGCAGGCCCTCCGGCGAACACGATCCCCACGCGACGGATGTCCGATGTCTCGTTCATGTCGGGCATCAAAGCACCCTGGCGCCCTCTAGCAAGCGCTACAATGCGCACCCATGAGCGACGGACGCGTGACGATCGACCGCGACGGCCCGGTCGCCGTGCTGACTCTCGACCGGCCGGAGCGAAAGAACGCACTCGGCGGCGCCATGCGCGAGCAGCTCCTGAGCCACCTGGAGGTGATCTCCCGCGACGCGGCCATCGGCGCGATCGTGCTGCGCGGCTCGGGTGAAGCGTTCTGCGCCGGCGCGGACGTGGAGGATCTCGCCGCGCTGCAGCGCTCGCCCGACGGCATGCGACAGCTCGCCGCGCGACTCGACGTCGCCTCGCAGGTGGTGCTCTTGCTCGCCGCGGATCTTGCTCAGCCGACCATCGCCGCGGTGCGCGGCCCTGCGGTGGGCGCCGGGCTCGGCCTCGCGCTCGCGTGCGACTACGTCATCGCCGGCGACGACACGCTGCTGATGACCGGCTTCTCGCGCCTCGGGCTCGCGGCGGACTGGGGCGTCAGCTTCACGCTGCCGGCGCGCGTCGGCGGCGGTCGTGCCCTCGACATGCTGCTGCGAAGCCCGCGCGTCGCCGCGATGGAAGCGCTCCAGCTGGGCCTCGTGGACGAGGTCGTCACCGCCGATCGCCACGACACGCGCTGGCGCGAGAAGGCACGCCAGTGGGCGGACGCGCCACGGGGCGTGCGCGAGGCCGCGGTGGCCGCCCGCCGTCCGGAGCGTGGCGCGCTCGCAGCGGCCCTGTCCGCCGAGCGCGAGCGCCAGCTCGCCTGCATGGACTCCGCCGAAGCGCGCGCGCTGATCGGCGCCTTCGCCGCGAAGGCCAATGTCCGCTAGAGTCGCCGCCGCGTTTCGCTGCATCCCGACGCGCTGTCGGGCCGCGTGACGTTTCTGCACGACACGGTCCGCGTCACGACGTTCATCGGGCTGTGCGTCAAGCGCGCCGACAAGTGCGTGCTCGACCCCGCCGCGCGCTACGAGCACCTGCGCGCTCCCGCCGGGCACCAACCGCGATGATCGGGGATGACGCCGGTCCGGCGCGGAATCCCGCTCGCGCCAGGAGCGGACCCCATCTCGTGGCCGTGCCGCGGTCACGACAGGGCCGTCGCGCGCGCGGGGTTCCGCGCCGGACCGGCAAATTTCCAATGGGTCCCGCGCGGCGTGGGGCGGGGAATAGCGGGCGTGCCCGGATTGTCTCGGGCGGGTGGGTCGCGTATAGCGGCCGTGCCAAGCCTTTTCGAGGAGCCCAGGTTTCATGCAGGACGTCCGCGCGCTGAACGACATCGTCGCCAAGGAGAGCGCCTTCATCGACGACTTGGTCGCCGAGGTGGGCAAGGTCATCGTCGGGCAGAGCTACATGGTCGAGCGGCTGCTGGTCGGGCTCCTGTCCGGCGGGCACGTGCTGCTCGAAGGCGTGCCCGGCCTGGCGAAGACACTCACGGTGCGGACGATCTGCGACGCCATCCAGGCGAAGTTCGCGCGCGTGCAGTTCACGCCGGACCTGCTGCCGGCCGATCTGGTCGGCACGGTCATCTACAACCAGCAGAAGGGCGAGTTCTCGAGCAAGCTCGGCCCGATCTTCGCGAACCTGGTGCTGGCGGACGAGATCAACCGCGCGCCGGCCAAGGTACAGAGCGCGCTGCTCGAGGCGATGCAGGAGCATCAGGTCACGATCGGCGATACGACGTATCCCCTGCCCGACCCGTTCGTCGTGATGGCGACGCAGAACCCCATCGAGTCGGAGGGGACGTATCCGCTGCCGGAGGCGCAGGTCGATCGCTTCATGCTCATGGTCAAGGTCGGGTACCCGACGCGCGACGAGGAGCGCATGGTCATGGATCGCATGACGGGGCACACGGTCGCGCACGCCAAGCCGACCACGTCGCCGGAGCAGCTGATGGCCGCGCGCAAGGTCGTGCGCGACGTGTACGTCGACGATCGCGTCAAGGACTACATCGTGGACGTGGTGTTCGCCACGCGCGAGCCGCAGAAGAAGGGCATGAAGGATCTCGCGCCGCTGATCGAGTACGGCGCGAGCCCGCGCGCGAGCATCGCGCTGAACCTCGCGGCGCGCGCCCACGCCTTCCTGCGTCACCGCGGCTACGTCACGCCGGAGGACGTCAAGGCCATCGGTCCCGACGTGCTGCGTCACCGCATCGTGGTGTCGTACGAAGCGGAGGCCGAGGAAGTGACGGCCGAGGACATCGTGCGGCGCGTGTTCGAGGTCGTGGAAGTTCCCTGAGGGGTTGCCGGTCCGGCGCGGAACCGCGCGTACCGGCCTTCGCGTGTCGCGACGCGGACGCCATGCTCCGGCGCCACGTCCTGGTCTGGCGCGTGCTGGATCGCCGCGTGGCACGTGCCGTGCTACCGCGGAGACGTGGTGGGCGCGTACGGGGGAGAGCTGGACGTCGCTCGCGGCCGCTCCCGCGAGCGCGCGCCCGCCGAGGTGATCGCGCTCCTCGACGTGCCGGCCGGCGAGCTGCCGTCGTTCGACGCGTGCGTGCCGATCGCGCTGGCCGCGCGCGACGGCGCGCTGGAGTACGACGCCGATCTCGACGTGTTCCAGCCGCTGGCGCTCGATGGCGCGGCGATCGTCGCCGTCGCAGACGCGGCGCGCGCGGTGGCGGCGCTGCACGCAGCGGGACGCATCCACGGCGATCTACGGCCCGGCACCGTGCGCGCCAGCGGCGCGCGCACCGCGCTGATCGTGCCGCCGCCGCGCATCGACGCGCCCTCGCTGCTGGCGGCGCGGCTGCGATCGGGCGGCGCGACGCCGCGCGACGTGGCGTTCGCGGCGCCGGAGGTCGTCACAGGCGTGCGCGCCGACGCGGGGTCGGACGTGTACGCGCTGGCGGCGATGGCGTTCGTCGCGGCCACGGGACGCGTGCCGCTCGGCGCGATCGACGTGCGCGCGCTGGCGGAGCCTGCCGTCGGCGGGGTCGCGGCCAGCGCGATCGCGCGCTGCCTGGGCGACGCGCCGCGTCCCGAAGCCGCGACGCTCGCCGACGCGCTGGCGGCGGCGGAGCAGGAGCAGAGCGAGCCGGGGACGCGCGCGCCGGACAGCGCCACCGCGCTCGCGGCGTTGCTCGCCGCCGGCGGCGTGGCGGTGTTCGTCGGCGCGCTGGCGCTGGCGCTGACGCGCTGGGCGAACCTCGGCGTCGGCTGGCAGATCGCGGCGCTGGCGACGTTCACGGCGGCGGTGTTCGCCGCCGGCCACGCGCTGGCGCGACGTCGCTACCGGCGATCCGCCGTCGCGCTGCAGACGGTGGCGGCGCAGCTCCTGTGGGCGAACGCTTGGCTCGCGCTCGCCGCCAGCGGCGCGGCGCGCTCGGTGCTGGCGTGGACGGCGGCGGCCGCCGCGGTGGGCGTCGTGCAGTGTGTGCTCGGCGCGTGGCTCCGCTCATGGGTGCTCGGCGCGTCGGCGGCGTTGGCGTTCGCGGTCGGCGGCGCGACCTGGCTGTCCACCGCGTCCGGCGCCTGGCCAGGCACGGTCGCGCCGCTCGCCGCGGTGGTCGCCGTCGGCTACGCCGCGCTGGCGCTGGTTGCCCGGCGCCTGCACTCGCGCCCGCTCGCCGATCCGTTCGGCGTCGGTGCGGTGCTGTGGGTCGGCGCGAGCGCGACGCTCGCGCTGGCCGGCGTCGTCTACGGCACGAACCCGGCGTGGGCGCTGTGGCCGCTCGCGCTCGCGGCCGGCTGCCACGTGGCCACGGCGCACAGCGAGCGGCTCGCCGCCGTCGCGCGCAACGCGCTGCTCGCCGGCGCGCCGCTGCTCGGCGCGCTCGCGCTGCTGCGCCACGCCAGCGTGACGCACGCGGCGGCGCTCGTCGCGCTCGCGCTGGCCGCCTCTGGCGCGCGCCGTCTCGACAACACCCGGGGCACCTGGAGCACGTTGTTCGCGGCGGCGGCCGTGCTCGCGTGCGGTGCCAGCGCGATCCGCGCGCTGCTGGCGTTCGCCGGCGATGCCACGGGCCTGGTACGCTTGGCCGCAGCGGCATGGCCGTACGCGCTCGCGCTCGGCGCCGCGGCGGCCTCGCGCAGGGTCGCGCTCGCGCCCGACGAGCCGGCGGCGCGCGTATGCCGCGGGTTCACCATCGCCGCGCTCGCCGTCGCACCGGCGGCAGAAGCGCTGATCGCGTATCGCGAGCCCGCGTTCACGCTCGCGTCGGTGGCCGTCGGGGCCGCGGCCCTGGCGCACGCGTTCACGCCCGCCGGCGCGCGACACCAGCGCGGCGCGATCGTCGCCGGCATCGCGGCCACGACCGCGGCGCCGCTCTTGCTCGTGGTCGCCGCGTGCACCGGTCACGACGGCACGGCACTCGCGCTCGCAGCGTTCGACGGCGCGTGGCCGCGCTGGGCGTATCTCGTGCTCGCGCTGGGCGTCGCCGCCGGACTGTTCGCCGGCGCCATCGTCGCGCAACGCCGCGCGACCGAGCGCGTTCATCACCGCGCGCTGGAGGTGGCGGCGCTCGCGCTCTTCCTCGGCGTGCCGGCGATCGCGTCGCTGCCGCACCCGGGCAGCGCGCTGCTGTTCGACGTGACCGTCGTCGCGGGCGCTGCGCTGGGCCTGGGCGCCGGCATCGCGCTGCGACGTTCGACGACGGTGCTGGCGAGCGCGAGCGTGCTCGTGGTCGAGCTGTTCGTTCAGTACTTCGCCCAGCTCGGTCGCTCCCTGCCCTGGGGCGTGCTTGCGCTGGGCTTCGGCGTCGCGCTGCTTTCGCTGGGCGCGCTCTACGAGCGACGATTGAAATCGATGCTGTCACGCATGGAGGGGTGGGACTGACCTCACGCGCCGACGATCATGCGTCGCAACGCCGTGGCGAGCTTGACGATCTCCACCGGCTTTGCGATGAGCTCGGTGCGAGGTTCGACACACGCCGAACGAAGCTCCGGCAGATCCGGAGGCTCACCTGAGACGAGCAACACGGGCAGATCTGGACGCTCGCCGCGCAGCTCGGTCGCCAGCTGCGAGCCCAGGCCGTCGGGCAGGCGCAGGTCCGTGAGCATGGCGGCGATGCGCTCCGGCCTGCGTCGAAAGACCTCGACGGCTTCGGCCGAGCTCTTCGCCGCCAGCATGCGGAAGCCCTCGCTCCAGAGCAGCTCCTGGTAGGCGAGCAACGTCCGGGGGTCGTCCTCGACCACCAGCACCGTCGGCAGCTCGCCCGCCGATTCCACGAGCGCGCAGTGCACGCACTGGCGCAACGTGGCGGCGTTGAACGGCTTCGGTACGAACTGCATGCCGTCGGGGGCTTGGACGTCGCCGGCGGGCGGCCGCCCGGACAGCATCAGCCGGACGCCGGGCACCAGCTCACGCGCCCGGCGCGTCAGCTCGAGACCGCCGATGCCGGCCAGCCCGTCGTCTGCGAGCAGCACGTGCACGTCCGGATCGGAGCGCAGGATCTCCAACGCCTCTTCGGCGTTCGCCGCCTCCAGTACGTCGTAGCCCCCGTCCTCCAGCGCGCGGCGCGCGGCACGCCGCGCCGACGAGTCGGCTTCGACCACCAATACGGTCAGCGTCCGACGCCAGCTCTCCGACGCGCGCGACGGCGGCTCGACCGACGGTAGAACCACCTCGATCGTGGTTCCGCGCGCCGGCGCGCTGCGCAGACGGAGCTGACCGCCGGCGCGCTTGACGATTGCGTATACCGTCGACAGGCCCAACCCGTTGCCCCCGTGACCCGCCTTCGTCGTGAAGAACGGCTCGAACGCATGCGCCTGGGTCTCCCAGTCCATCCCGGCACCGGTGTCCGCGACGTCCAGGATCACGGTGTCTGAAGCCGCGGAATGCAGCGTCCGGAGCATGAGCTCGCCGCCGTCGGGCATGGCGTCGCGGGCGTTCGCGACGAGATTGTCCAGTATCTGTCCGAGCTCCGCCGTCGAGAGCGGGACGCGAAGGCCGGCGGCGTTGGCATCGAAGCGGAGACTCACGGAGGAGCCGCCGGTCCGGCGCAGGGCCGGCTCGAGGCGACGGATTTCGCGGTCGAGATCGAGCGACAGCTCGGGCGAGCCAGCTAGCCGGGCCTGCTCGAGCAGGCGCGTGACCATGATCGCGCCGTCCGCCGCGACACGCTTCAGCTCGTCCAGCGGCTCCCGGGACGGGTGCTTGGCGGCGAGCCGCGCTAGCGCTCGATCGGCCTGCGCGACCAGCGACATCAGCACGTGCCCGAAGTCATGCGCCATGCCGCGCGTCACGGGCCCGCACTCGTCCGCGCTTGCCGCAGCGACGAGTTGACGCTCCAGCCGGCGCTCCTCGGTCACGTCGACCACGGCGGTTCGATACTGCTTCGTTGCGTCGCTCGTCCGCACGCTCTCGAGACGAACCTCCAGCACTTCCCCGCTGCGCGTGACGAGCCGAAGCTCGATTCGCTCGCGCTTCCCCTTGTCGAGGACGGACCGGTGGTGGCGCAGGAAGTCGTTCAAGTCCGCGGGAACCACGAAGTCGGCCAGGTGAACGCCGACGAGCGTCGCCGGTCGCACGCCGAGCATGTCCGCGAACGTGAGATTTGCTTCAACCATGCCATTCGGACCGTGGACGACGTACCCGACCGGCGCGAGATCGAAGAGGTCGCGATAGCGTTCTCTCGACGTCTCGAGCTCGAGCTGCGTATTTCGCAACTCTTCGTTTTGAAGCTCGAGCTCGATCTGGTGGAGCTGCAGCTCGTGGACGATCTCCCGCGGATCGGCGAACGGAGGCAGCGCCTTCGCCGCCCGCGTGAGCACGCTCTCCGCCCGGCTCCGTAGTTTGTGGATGTGCTCGTTCGCCATCGCTCAGACCGGCCCTTCATGCCGCGCGCCGTGACGGCGCCGGAACAGCTTGTATCTCTTGTCGACCGCAACGATTCCGACAGCTGACGACATCGAGTCGAGCCAGAGGCGGGTCGCGGATCACGTCCCGGGCCGGAAATGCGGCCGCGTCGCGGAAGAAGCACGTGGCGCCGATCAAGAGCCCGGTGTCGAGCACACGGCACAGGTCGGGCTCCGCGTCCCCCACGCGTGCCACCGTCGCAGATGTGATTCGCTCCGCTCGATGCTGCATAACGCCCCCCCGAGCGCTATCGTCCGCTTCTCTGATCAATACGTGCGAATCAACCGGCAAGCAAGGCCTACGCCCCGACGCGCGTCTGCGACGCGCCGCCGACCAAGCGCTCGAGCAGCGCGATGCGCGCCCGCAGCACGGCCCCTTGCTCGGTGTCGCAGAGTCTTCGCGGCGGGGTGAACTCGCGGATGACCTCGATCTCCGGCACGATATCCACGCCGTCGTCGATGGCCGCAGCGACCGACTCGAAGTGGTGGTGCAGAGCAAGTCGCGTGCCATGCGCATCGAGTACGAGCGTATAGCCGTGGTCGCCGTACGCTTCGCTGAACGCGCCGTCGATGGTGATCGCCTTGCCGCTCTTCTTCAGCGGCGACTCCCCGGCGTCGATCTTCACCGGCATGTGACCGTTGACGATCATCCCGCGTTCGGGATCGACGCCGAATTCGCGGAGCACCCGATCGCAGAACGCCACGTCGTTGATCTTCGTGAAGTACGGGTTCTTCCGTTCGGCGTGCGTCGCCGCGTCGGCGACGAAGTCGCGCTCGAAGGTCGTGATCTTGTCCTTGCCGAAGCACGGCGAACGCGGTCCGCACCACAGGTACCAGAGCAAGTCCAGATCCGCCTGCGTGGGCTGCTCCACCGCGCGATACACGACGCATTCCAGCGCGTCGAACAGCTCGCGGCCGCGCCGGGGCTCGCCGTCGACCTCGAACGCGAGCGGCTCGCCGTCCTCGTCGACCGGCACGCAGCCGTGGAAGATCAGGTGACCGTCACGCACCAGCCACAGCGCGCCCAGGCGCACCATGTCCTGGACGTGCTCCCAGAGCTTGCGGCTCGACATGAACGACCGCTTGATGCGCGCGAGGCACGCCGCCTCGTCCTGCGACAAGCGGGTCGGATCCGCCGCGTCGACGGTCGGCAGGAACGAGTCCTCGAGCGGATAGGCGCGGCCGTCGATGTTCACGGTCTTCGCCGCCGGATCCACCGTCGCCATCAAGCGCCGGTGCTCCAGATCGAAGCCGGGGTTGCGCGCGATCAGCTGCGCCTCGAGCTTGTGCTGCATCACGGCGGCGGCCTTCTGCATGCGCGCCATCGTCACCGCGTCGCGAAGCCCCGATCCCTTGGCCCTGAAGCGCTCCGCCGGATCGTCGGCGTACACGTCGCGGACCAGTTTCTCCAGCGGTTGCAGCGTGATGCCGTAGCCTTCCTCGAGCTGCGAGAAGCGCCGGTAGCGCGCGCTGATGCGCAGCACGTGGGCGATCAGCGCCTCGGAGCCGAGCGCCGCGCCGATCCACGCCGCGTCGTGGTTGCCCCAGGTGAAGTGCACGTTCGGCTGGTGCAGCAGGTAGTCGACCACGCGATCGCCGCGCGGCCCGCGATCGTAGCAATCGCCCGCGACGACCAGTTCGTCCACGACCAGATCGCGAGCCATCCGCGCCGACAGGCGGATCAAGTGCGCCGCCCGCGCGCCCGGCATCAGCGCGCGCACGATCGCCGCGAGGTACGTGGGCCCAAGCTCGTTGCCGGAATCGAACATGAGCTCCTCCAGCAACAGCCCATAGTCCTCCGGCAACGCGCGCCGCACGCGATGCGGCGTCGCGCGCGCCGACACGGCGCGCAGCACCTCGAGCACGTCCGACAGCGCCTGCACCAGAAAGTGCTCGCGCTCGCCGGTCTGGTCGAGCGGCGGAGCCAGCCGCTCCACCGTCTCCTGCGGATAGAACACCAGCGCGAGCACCCGCGCGATCCGCTCCTCGTCGTAACGATCGCGGAACACGCCCTCGACCAGCGGCCGCAGCGCGCCCGAGGCGTTGTTGACGATGTGCCGGAGCTTCTTGTCCTCGCCGTGGACGTCGCTCAGTACGTGCACCGTCGGTTTCGGCAAGAGCAGCTGCGCTTGCAGCCGCGCCATCTCCGCGTACGCGCCGTCGGCCGTGGGAAACGCGCGCCGCGCCAGCTCCAGGGCGGCAAGATCCGTGTCGGGCTCGGTCATGCCCCGAGTATTGCCCAAGAACCCATGGCCCATGACATGACATGACGTGCACGACGTGCATGACCCGAAGGGATGCCGGTCCGGCGCGGAAACCGCGCGGGGCGCCGCCGCGGCAGGCTATGATCCGGGATCCTCGCGCCATGACCCTTCGACGCCTTCGTTCGATCCACGCGCTCGTGGCCCTGACTGTCGGCGCTGCCGGCTGCCAGCCGGCGCCGCGCGCGGTTTCCGCGCCGCCACCCGCGCCCCGACTCGACGTCGTGCTGCCGCCGCCTGCGGCGTTGCCGGCGGATCTGGCACCCCACCTGAGCGGTGTGCACTTCGCCATCGCCCCGGTGCCCGGCTCCTGCGCGCTGACCCAGGGCCTCGATCTCGTCGCACCGCTCTCGGCGCCAGTGCTGTCCTACGTCGCGTCGCCAAGCTGCGACTACTCGGTCAGCGTCGAGCTCGGGCCGCTCGACGCCACGCGCCGCGCGCTGACCGCGGCGGAGATGGCGAGCGCGCAGATCGTCCCGCGCGCGATGCTCGCGGGACGCGCCGTAGTCCCGATCCAGGTAGAGCTCGCAAGAAGAGAGCGCGATCTCGCGCCGCGTCGGCCGTCACGAGATCGGCCTTTGCCGAGGAGAGCGCGATCTCGCGCCGCGTCCGCCGTCACGAGATCGGCCTTTGCCGAGGAGAGCGCGATCTCGCGCCGCGTCCGCCGTCACGAGATCGGCCTTTGCCGAGGAGAGCGCGATCTCGCGCCGCGTCCGCCGTCACGAGATCGGCCTTTGCCGAGGAGAGCGCGATCTCGCGCCGCGTCCGCCGTCACGAGATCGGCCTTTGCCGAGGAGAGCGCGATCTCGCGCCGCGTCCGCCGTCACGAGATCGGCCTTTGCCGAGGAGAGCGCGATCTCGCGCCGCGTCCGCCGTCACGAGATCGGCCTTTGCCGAGGAGAGCGCGATCTCGCGCCGCGTCGGCCGTCACGAGATCGGCCTTTGCCGAGGAGAGCGCGATCTCGCGCCGCGTCCGCCGTCACGAGATCGGCCTTTGCCGAGGAGAGCGCGATCTCGCGCCGCGCCGGCCGTCACGAGATCGGCCTTTGCCGAGGAGAGCGCGATCTCGCGCCGCGCCGGCCGTCGCGAGATCGGCCTTTGCCGAGGAGAGCGCGATCTCGCGCCGCGCCGGCCGTCGCGAGATCGCGCTCTCTTCGCCAAAGACGCCTGCGGGCTCGCTGGCGCGGCTGGGCGAGGCGAAGGACCCGCCGAGCTGGAGAAGCTCCGCGGTCGCTGAGCGGGGTTCCGCGCCGGTCCGGCACCCCCCAATATGTTGCACTGCAACAAATTGGCTTGACAGGGTCGCTCGATATTGGCAAATGACGGGCTCACGCTTGTTGCCGCGCAGCAAATTGGCGCTGCGCCGCAGCACGTAGCGGGAACGGCGAGGTGGGTCATGGCGTCGGTTGCACAGGTCTCGACGGCGACGGATTGGGCGGAAATGGATGACGCGGCGCCGCGGTCACAGACGACCAGCGCGGCTCCGGCGCGCTTCGCGGATCCGACGCCGCTCGGACTGATCGGACTCGCGATGGGGTGCGCGGCGCTCTTGCCGATCGCGTTCGGCGCCAAGGTCGGCGTGTCCGGGCTGGTCACGGCCGCGGTGTTCTGCGTGTTGTTCGGTGGCGGCTGTCAGCTGATCGCCGGGCTCGTGAATCTCGCGAACAATAACCTGCTCGGCGGCACGCTGTTCGCCGCGTTCGCCTTCAACTGGGCGCTGAACGGCTGGGCGCTCTGGTCGATCGCCCACGGCGTCGTGCCGGACCACCAGATCGTGCTCGCGACGGAGGCGGCGTCGCTCGCGTTGTTCGTCCCGCTCACGTATGCGTTCGGATTCCACTCGGGCCTGTTGTTCGCGTTCCTGCTCGACATCGACGTGCTGTACGCGCTCAAGCTGCTCGCCGGCTACGCGCAGCTGGGCGGCACGCGGATTCCGATCGCCCTGTGCACGCTCGCGCTGGGCGTCATCGCGCTCTGGATCGCGCTGGCAATGCTCGTAAACCCGGTCGCCGGGCGGCGCGTGTTCCCGATGCCGGGCCCGCTGTTCCGCGCGCCCTGAGCTCGTGGGCGCCGCGCGGTCACGAACCCCCCGTCGCTACGAGCGAGCGGCGTCTCGTGGGCGTGGCCGTGTGCGTCTCAACGGCGCAGCAGAAAGAAGAACATCGCGACCCCGAACAGCAGCGCTGCGACGAACAACACCGGCACGATCTTGCTCACGGTGCGCGCCGGCGCGACCGGCCGCGGTCCATTGCCGAACATCCCGGGCGGGGCGCCATCGCCGAACATCCCGCGCGGGGCGCCGTAGCCGAACATCCCGGGCGGGGCGCCGTAGCCGGGCGCGACCGGCGGAGCGCCGGGGCCGGGCGGCGGCGTGTGGCCCGCGCCGCCGCGGGCGTACGCGGCGAGCGGCGGTTGATCGCCGAGCGCATCGTCGAACAGGCGGTCGAGGCCGGGCGCGACGCGGGCGACGAACAGGGCGCGCGCTTCTTCGACCGCGCCGGATACGTCGCCGCCGGCTTCGATCAGAGCGCGGTTGTAGAGCAGAAGATCCGCGACGAGGGCGCGTGCGAGGCGGGCCGCGCCGTCTGGTCGCTCGATGAGCATCGTGCCGCGAGGTTCCGCGCCGGACCGGCAGACTCCTCAGGGAGCCGGCTCGGACGGCGGTGCTTCGGAGGCGGCCGCCGAAGCGGGCGGAGTTTCGGCCGGCGGGCCGGCGGCGGGCAGCTCCTCGGAGGGCGACGGCTTGGCGACCGGCGTGTCGCTGCCGCCCTCCTCGCGTTTGCAGCCCATCAGGACCAGCAGGCACAAGGCCGCGGCGGTCACACCCATTCCCCAGCGAGCCGGCAGCATGGCCGAAGGGTACCCCATCCGGAATAGTAGCGCTCCCGCGATTGTCACTGCGCTCGGCGACGCGCTATTACCCCCGGCGCGTCGCCTGGTCCCCGATCGACTGGTCCCCGAGAGAGAGCGCCCAAGGTCTTATCGTGATCCCCAAGGAGCTGCTGAAAGCCCTCCGCAAGATCGAGATCACGACCAACCGGCTGGCCACGGAGCAGCTGTCCGGCGACTACACGTCGGTCTTCAAGGGTCGGGGTCTCGCGTTCCGGGAGGTGCGACAGTACCTGCCCGGCGACGACGTCCGGACCATCGACTGGAACGTCAGCGCGCGCATGAACGAGGCCTACGTCAAGGTCTTCGTCGAGGAGCGCGAGATGACGGTGATGCTCGTCGTCGATCTGTCGGCGAGCGAGCGCTTCGGCACGCGGGTGGCGAGCAAGTCGCGGCTCGCCGCCGAGGTCGGCGCGCTGTGCGCGTTCTCGGCCATCAAGCACAACGACCGCGTGGGGCTGATCCTGGCCACGGACCAGATCGAGAAGATCGTGCCGCCCAAGAAGGGGCAGAAGCACGTGATGCGCGTCGTGCGCGAGATCCTCGGCGCGGAGCCGGAGCGCACCGGCACGGATCTGAAGGTCGCGCTCGAGACGCTGTACAACGTGGCGCGCCGGCGCAGCGTGGCGTTCGTGCTCTGCGACTTCTACGCGTCCGGCTACGATCGCGCGCTGTCGCTCGCGGCCGCGCGCCACGACGTGATCCCGGTCGTGCTCGTCGATCCGCGCGACGAGGAGCTGCCGGACGTGGGGCTCGCGAGCTTCGAGGATCTGGAGACCGGCGAGAGCGTGGTCGTGGACACGTCCAGCCCGCGCGTGCGCGCCTGGTACGCCCACCAGATGCGGCATGCGCGAGCGCAGCAGGTGAAGCTGTTCCGGAAGCTGGGCCTCGATCACGTCGTGGTGCGCACCGATCGTCCGTACGTGAAGCCGCTCCGCGATCTGTTCGCGCGCCGCGCGCGGAGGGCCCACCGGTGAAGCGCCGCTGGTTGGTGGTGTTGCTGGTTTGCCTGTCCGGCGCGGTATCGGCGCGGGCCGCGGCGGCGCCCGCGAGCGCGGACGCCGGCGCGAGCGCGGACGCCAGCGCGGTGCCGTCGAGCCCGCCGCCCCCAGCGCTGGACGCGGGCGTCGCCGACGCGGAGGCCGCGCCCGGCTTCGGCAGCTGTGTCGAGCACGTGCCGGGCAAGGAGCACCCGGCGCTGGTCGAGAAGGTGCCGAGCAAGGGCACGGCGGGCCACGTCGTGGAGCTGTCGGTGGTGGTCGAGCACGGCAAGGGCGAGACCGTGCTGCCGAACGGGTTCCACATGGATTTCGGCAGCGACGAGGCGAAGGCGTTCGAGCGCGCCGGCTTCTTCCTACCCGATCCGGACGGCGGAGCGGGACCGGTGGTCAACGTGACGACCAAGGGCGACCGCGCGACGACCACCGTGCGCATCCCGTTCGTGCCGCTGCCGGACAAGCCGGGACGTCAGCACATGGTGCTGCCGCCGGTTCCGATCGCGATCGCGCGCGCCAGCGGCGAGGTCATCACGCTGTGCACGTCGCCGCACCCGGTTGTCGTCGACGATCCGACGTCGAACACGCCGAACGCCAAGCCCCACGGCAACCCGCCGCCGCGTCCCCAGCGCGAGGAGTGGACGCTGGCGAAGAACATCGCCGTCACGGCGCTGATCGCGCTGGTGATCGGCGCGCTCGTGGCGTGGCTCATCGGCCGCTGGCTCAAGCGCCCGAAGCCCGAGCCCGCACCGCCGCCCCCGCGTCCACCGTGGGAGGTCGCCCTGGAGGAGCTGTTCGACATCCGGCACGCCGGGCTGATTGTCGACCAGCGCTTCCGCGACCACTACGATCGGGTATCGCACACGGTCCGCAAGTATCTCGGCGATCGCTACGGCTTCGACGGCCTGGAGAGCACGACGCGGGAGATCATGACCGTGCTCGAGGCGATCGTGCCGCCGGTCGCGGTCTTGCCCGTGATCTGGACGTTCCTGAGAGAAGCGGATCTCGTGAAATTCGCGCGACTCACCCCCTCGGAGCAGGACTGCGAGACGGCGCTCGCCCGCGGTGAGGAGATCGTGCAGGCGACCGTCCCGCCGCGCTTCGGGCCGGGCGCCGAGCCGCTGCCCACCGCCGGCGTGCCGCCGTCCGCCGACGCCGGCGTGCCGCCGTCCGCCGCGGCCGGCGTGGCTTCGCCGGACGTTCCGCCGGAGCCCGACACGACGGCCGCGGCGTCACCGTACGCGCCGCCGGCGCCCGACACGACGGCCGCGGCGTCACCGTACGCGCCGCCGGAGCCGGACGCGACGCAGACCGCGGCCACAGCGCCGTCCAGCGACGAACCGGACGAGGAGACGAAGTGAGCGCCGCCAAGAAGCCCCCGCGGCGCACCAGCCGCCCCAGCAGCCGGCGCGGCTGGCTGCGCGCCGCCGTCATCATCGCGGCGACGCTCGGCGTGGCGGCCGTCGGCCTGGCGTATCCGGCGATCGCCCGCGGCGACGAGCTGCTCTATGCCAGCTGGCAGAACAAGTGGCTGCTGCTCGGCCTGGTGCTCGTCCCGTTCGTCTTCTGGCGCGGCACGTTCGGCGAGGATCGGCGCACGCCGCGCCTCTTGCTCGGCACGCTCGCCCCGCTGGCCGCCGGCCCTTCGGGAGCGCGCGTGTGGCTGCGCGACGTGCCCGGCGTCGTGCGATCCGTGGGGCTCGCGCTGCTGGTGTGCGCGATCGCGCGACCGGTGAACACGCTCCGCCCGGAGAGCGCGAGCGAGGAAGGCATCGACATCGTGGTCGTGCTCGACCTCTCGGGGTCGATGCGCGCCGTGCTCGACAACCTGCCGCCGGAGATCGCCCACCTGGCGCCGCCGCGCAACCGCGCCGAGCGTCCGACGCGCCTCGACGGCGCGAAGGCGGTGATTCGCGACTTCATCTCGCGGCGCAAGACCGACCGCATCGGCGTGGTGGTGTTCGGCAAGGAGGCGTACATCCTGTCGCCGCCGACGCTCGACTACCACCTGCTCGACACGCTCGTGAGCAAGATGGAGCTCAAGCTGATCGACGGCAGCGCGACCGCGATCGGTGACGCGCTGGGGGTGGCCGTAGCGCGCCTCCGCCACAGTCACGCGCGCAGCAAGGCCGTGATCCTGCTCACCGACGGCGACAACAACGCCGGCAAGATCGCGCCGGAGTACGCCGCGCACCTGGCGAACACCGTGGGCGTGCGCCTGTACACGATCCAGATCGGCAGCGGCGACACCGGCGAGGTGCTCGACGGCTACGATCTGTTCGGCCAGCCGCGCTACGTGACGTTCTCGTTCCCGACGAATCCCAAGCTGCTCAAGAAGTTGGCGCACGAGACGGGCGGCGAAATGTACGTCGCGACCGACGCCAAGGCGCTCGAAGCCAGCTTCCACGACGTGCTGGACCGGCTCGAGAAGACGCAGTTCGAGGCGAGCATCGCCAGCTACGAGGATCTGTACCGCTATCTCCTGCTGCCGGGAGTGTTGCTTCTGGCGATCGACGCGCTGCTGCGATCGCTCCTGCTCCGGAGGTTCCCGTGAGCGCGCTCGCGATCCGGTTTGTGGGTTTGCCGGTCCGGCGCGGAATCCCGCTCGTGCCGCCGGCCTTGGCACCGCTGGAGCCGTGGCGGTTCGAACCGGAGTCCCAATCGCCAAGCGTCGCTCGCGATCGGATCCCCCGAGAGAGACTCACCGGAAGATCGGAAGGGCGGAAGGGCGGGCTCGCGCCGGTCGACGCGCGCCCCCGGCATCCTGAAAACGGGATACCGCGCCGGACCGGCATTCCCATCCAACCGGAGGCCACGCGATGAAGTTCGCGGAGCCGATGTGGCTGTTCGGGACGCTGGTGGCGCTGGTCGTCGCGGGCTTCTTGATCGCCGGCGGCGTGCTGCTGCTCCGGTCGATCCGGCGCTTCGGCGACGAGGAGCGCGTCTCGGAGCTGATCACGAGCCGCGCCGGCGGGCGGCGCGCGCTCAAGGGCGTGCTGCTCGTGATTTCCGTGGCGCTGGCGTTCGCAGCGCTCGCGCAGCCGCAGTACGGGCGCGGCACGCGTCTGATCCCGGCGACGGACCTGGATGTGGTGGTCGTGCTCGACTACTCGAAGAGCATGTACGCCCGCGACGTCACGCCGTCGCGGATCGCGCGCGCCAAGGCCGAGGTCGGCCGGCTGATCGCCGACCTGCCGGGCGCGCGTTTCGGCGCCGTGGCGTTTGCCGGCGAACCGATGAGCTTTCCGCTGACGAGCGACGGCAGCGCCATCGCGCAGTTCTTCCGTCAGCTGTCGCCGAACGACATGCCGGTCGGGGGCACGGCGATCGCGCGCGCCCTGACGGCGGGCCGCGACTTGCTCGATCGCGACCCGCTCAGCGCCAAGCACCGCAAGGTGATGGTGCTCGTCACCGACGGCGAGGATCTCGAGGGCGACCCGGTGTCGGTGGCGCAGTCCGCCGGCAGCGCGGGCATCACCATCGACGTGGTCCAGATCGGCGGGCGGACGCCCGAGCCGATCCCGGAGGTCGACGCCTCCGGCGAGGTGACGGGCTGGCGCACCGACGACCAGGGCAAACCCATCACCACGTCGCTGTCCGCCGACGGCGAGGCGCAGCTGACGAAGATCGCCGAGCTGACCCACGGCTCGGTGGTGCGGAGCGAGCGCGGGTCGACGGGCATCCGCAAGGTCGCCCAATCGCTGGCCAAGATGAAGTCCGAGGAGCTCTCGGAGCGCGTCGAGACCGTGTACGCGGACGTCTACATGTATCCGCTGGGGCTCGCGATCCTGCTCTTGTGCATCGAGACGTTCGTCGGCGAATCGAAGCGGCGGCGCGCGGCAAGCATCGTGCCCCCGCCGGCCAAGAGGCGCCGCTCGAAGAAGAGCCGGGCGGCGCGCCGGGCGGCGGCAGCCGGCGCAGCGGCGCTGCTCGCCGTCGTCGTGGCGGCGACGGCCGGCGGCTGTGGCAACGAGCAGAACAAGCTGTTCATGCGCGACGCGCCGCAGGTCGATCAGGCGATGACGGCCTATGACGCCGGGGACGCCGGCTCGGCGGTGCAGCTGTTGTCGAGCTATCTCTCCACCGGGAAATGCAACAAGGGCGACATCGGCATGCCGGACAGCGTGCGCACGCGCCACGCCGCCAGCTTCGATCTCGGCCTGGGCCTGTTCAAGATCGCCGAGAAGTTCGGCAAGCGCTTCGGCGAGGAGGAACCGGCGGGCGAGGCCGGAACAACGCCGGGAGAGCAGCAGCAAGAAGACGCGCGCGGCGAGCAGGTGGAGTGTGCGCTTCGCATCGTGCAGCTCGTGGCCGGCGACGCGAGCGTGCCGGTCGAGCTGCGCGCGCGCGCCTGGTACCTGGCCGGGAACCTGGAGTTCCTGAGGAGCGAGTACAGCACCGCGGTCAGCGACTACAATGCGGCGTTGAAGCTGATCCCCGGGCTGCCGGGCGATGCCGGCGACAGCATCGGGCGCGACGCGGCCTGGAACCGTGCCGTAGCGCTCAAGCGCATCGAGGACGAGAAGCACCGCGACGCCGGCCGCGACGCGCAGCCGGATGCGCGCCCGGATGCCCAACCCGACGCGGGCAAGGACGCCGAGCCGGACAGCGGTCGTCCCGACGCCGGCAACGATGGCGGCAACGACGGGGGTCGCGACAGCGGCGGCGGACAAGACGCGGGCTCCGACGGCGGCAAGCCGAAGCCGAAGGATCAGCAGCCCGACGCCGGCAACCGCGGCGACGGCGGCAAGCCACCGGAGCAACAGCCGAAGCAGAATCGTCCTCCGCCGACAGCGAACCAGGACGAGCGCATGCTCGACATGCTCGAGAACGCCCCGACGCTGCAGCACCAGACCGCCAAGGACGCGGTGCGCCGTCGCGTGCGCGGGGCGGAGGACAAGTGAGACGCCTGGGGTGGGCCCTGCTCGGGACGTGCACGCTCGCAATCGCGACACCGGCGCGCGCCCAGAGCCCGGTGAGCCTGCGTCTCTCGACCAGCGCGCGGCACGTGGGCGTCGGGCAGACGTTCCGCGTCCAACTCTCGGCGATGGTCGAGGGCGGCGGGTCGACGCCGCAGAGTCCGCGCCTGACGCTGCCACCCGGGATCAGCGCGCGCGGCCCGAGCGTGTCGAGCCAGACGCAGATGACGATCGCGAACGGCCGCGTCGAGCAGCGGCAGGGCATCAGCGCCACCTGGCTGCTCTCCGCGTCGCACACCGGCACGTTCCGCATCGGACCCGCTCGCGTCTCCGTCGGCGGCGCGACCCAGAGCAGCGAGAGCGTGACGGTGCAGGTCGATGCGGCCGGCGCCGGCACGCCATCGACCCCGCCGACGCCCTTCGGCTTCAACCCGTTCAACCCGTTCAGCGGCATGCCCGGCATGCCGTCGCTGCCCGGGCTCGGCAGCCCCTTCGACAACGACACCGACAACGAGATCGACAGCCTGCCACCGTTCCCCGACGACCTGCGGGTCGATCACGCGCCGGACCGCACGGCGTTCCTGCGCGCGACGGTCACGCCCCAGCGCGCCGTCGTCGGACAGGAGATCAGGCTCAAGGTCTACGCCTACGGACATCCGTCGCCATTCCGCGAGGCGAACACCTCCGAGGCGAGCCGCTCCGATTTTCTCGCGTACAGCATCGTGGACAACTCCTACGGCGAGCAGCAATACCGCGTGCCGATCGACGGCAGCGTGTGGTTCGCGATGAAGGTGCGCGAGGTCGCGCTGTTTCCGATGCACGCCGGCACGCTGACGATCGGCCCGATGAGCATGGGTTTCGACGGGCGCGGCTATCCGTCACAGGGTCCCGGAAGCGGGCTGGTGCGCAAGAGCGTCCCGCTCCAGGTCGTGGTGACCGAGCCGCCGCTCAAGGGCCGACCGGCGGGATACCGCATCGGCGACGTGGGACGCTATGCGCTCAGCGCAACAGTGGACCCGCGCAGCGTAACGGCCGGCGACTCCGTGTCGATCGTGGTCAAGCTCGAAGGGACCGGCAACCTGCCGTACCAGATCAAGACCCCAGAGCAGCGCGGCGTCGAGTTCCTGGAGCCCACGGTCACCGACGACGTCGGACCGCACGGCGGCGCCATCGGCGGCTGGCGCAAGTTCTCGTACGTGGTCCGCCTGGACAAGCCGGGACACGTGGCGCTGGGCGCCGTCACGCTGCCGTTCTGGAACCCGGCAACGAACGCCTACGGCCTGGCGCGCGCGGACCTCGGCAACGTCGACGTCGCGAAGAACCCGGGAGCACCGCCGCCCAGCGACACGCAGCGCGACGATGCGCTCGCGGGACTGCTCACCGCGCGCGCGAGCCTGGGCGCGCCGGCCCGAGCGCCGCTGCGGCTCGCCGATCACGGGTGGTTCTGGCTCGCGCTACTCGCCGGTCCCCTGGGCGTCGTCGTGACCAGCGGCTCGATCCGCGCGGGCAAGCGCATCGGGGAGCGCATGCGAGCGCGCCGCACGTCGCCGCGCACGCTCGTACAGCAGGCACTCGACGAGGCCGCGGCCGCGGCGCAGACCGGCGACAGCGCCAGCGCCGCGAGCGCCGTCGAACGCGCGCTGTTCACAGCGGTGGAGGCGGCCGTCGGCCTCAAGGCTCGCGCCGTGTTGCGTCCGGACCTGCCGGCGCAGCTCGCCGAAGCGGGCCTGTCCGCGGAGACGGCCGCGGCGATCGTCGCGGTGCTGGAAGACTGCGACGGCATCCGCTTCACCGGGGAGCAGCCGGGCGCGCCGGCGGACCTGGTCGGCCGCGCCGCAGCGCTCGTCAAGCGCCTGCTCAGGGGCGACGCTTGAAGCTGCTTGTCGCCCTCTTGCCGTCGTTGCTGGTCCTGCTCGTCGCGACGTCCAGCGCGGCGCAGACGCCGGACAGCTCGGGCAAGCTGTTCTCCGCCGGCGTCGCCGCGCTCGCGCGCGGCGCGTGGGACGAGGCTGTCGACGACTTCGAGCTGTTGGCGGATCGCGGGTTCGTCCACCCGGACGCGAGCTTCGATCGCGCCGTCGCCTACGTGGAGCGGGCCCGCTCGCCACGCGCCCGTCCGGGCGATCTCGGTCATGCTGCCGCGGCGCTCGCCGAAACGCTCGAGCTACGACCCGACGACCCGGTCGCGGAGCGAGCGCTGGCGCGCGTGCGCGAGGAGATCGCGCGACGCCGCGCCAGCGAGGGCAACCGGTCCGTCGCGACGACGCCGTCGCTCTCCCGGGCCGTGGTGGGATTGCTCGGCGAAGACGCGTGGTCGATCGGCGCGGCGATCGGATCGCTGCTGCTCGCGGCGGGGCTGGCGGCGCGGCGCATCGGGTCGGCACCCCAGCTCCGGCTGGGGGGAGCGATCTCCGCGTCCATCGGTGCGGTGCTGCTCCTCGGGTGCGGCGGGCTGGCCGCCTCGGCGAGACACTTCCGCCTGACGTCGCGCCCCGCGGTTGTGGTGGCCACCGAGGCGCGCCTGCTCGACACGCAAGGTCGACCGATCACCCGCCCGCGCGGTGGCGATCCGACGGAGATCCCTGAAGGCGCGAGCGTGCACGTGCTCGAGCGCCAAGGGGCGCTCGCACGCGTCGAATGGGGCACCGTCTCCGGCTGGGTCGCCGCCGATCGGCTCAGGCTGCTGGCGCGACCCTGACTACGCCGCCGCGTCGATCGTGGACGTGCAGTGTGGGCAGCGCGTCGCGGCGAGATCGATCGCCGACTTGCAGTACGGACACGTCTGCGTGCTCGGCGCCGGCGGCGTCGCCGGGCTGCGCAAGCGGTTGATCCACCGGACCACAAGGAACAGCACGAACGACACGATCAAGAAGCTGACGACCGCGTTGACGAACTGACCGTACGACAGCACGACCGCGCCGGCGGTCTTCGCGTCCTTGAGCGTGATGTACGGCGGCGGTGCCTTGCCCGCGCGGAGCAGCACGAACTTGTCGGCAAAGTCGACGCGTCCCATGAGGAGCCCGACCAGCGGCATGATCAAGTCGTCGACGACGGACTTCACGACGGTGGTGAAGGCGGCGCCGATGATGATACCGACCGCCATCTCGACGACGTTGCCCTTGACGGCGAATTCCTTGAACTCCTTCAGCATCGGAGGGCCGCGAATCTGGGCCGGTTTCGTCGGGCGCGCAATGGTGGCGTCGCGCCCGGGGGTGAACTAGTATCAGCCGCGTGTGGGTCCGTCGTTCGGCCATTCGCCCCGTGCCGCCCTACGCAGGCGTTCCGGAGCACGCGCTCGAGGCGGTCAGGGACAGTCTCGCTGACGACGACGACGAGGCGCGCGCGCAGCTCGACGAGGCGTTCGAGCGCTTCGAGCAGACTCAACCGGCGCTCGCCGGACACGTCGCCGAAGCCCTGAGCCGGCCCCTCGACGAGACGGCCCTCGCGCTCGGCTACTTTCTCGCGCTGGCCGTCTGGCTCGCATTCGAGCAAGCGCACGGCGAGCACATCGACGAGGTCCGGGAAGAGGAGCTCGTGGCGACGGACGAGCTCTTGGCCCTCGACGAGGAGCTGCGCCGCAGCGATCCCGCAGAGGCGCTCGACAGCGACGACGTCATCGCGATGGAACAGCCGCATTTGCTGGAGTTCGTCCACGAGCACGTGGATGCCACGCTCGAGGCCCACGCGGAGGAAGTGGACGTCGACGACATCCACGTCGTGTATCGATTGGTGCTCGTGGAGGTGCTCGCCCTGTCGTATGCGGTGAAGCGCCCCGCCGGCTACCCCGTCGCCAAGACCGAGCTTCTGGCGTAGACTGCGCATCCCGCAGTCGCGGCGCCACGGCAGCGCCACGAAAGGAGCGCCCTATGCTTTCTTCCCGCTTTTCCGCGCTGGGTATCCTCGCGATCACCGTCCCCGTCGTCGCCCTGACGGCGTGCGGAGGTTCGACGGACATCAGCTTCCAGGGTTTCGACGCTGGCCCCGACGGCGCGTCCGGCAGCGGGGCCAACGCGGGCTCGGCAGGCTCCGGCGGTACTTCCGGCGTGGGGGGCGACGCCGGTAGCGGCGGATTCGGTGCCACCGGCGGATTCGGAACCGGCGGAACCGGTGCGACGGGCGGAACCGGTGCGACGGGCGGAACCGGCGCGACGGGCGGAACCGGCGCGACGGGCGGAACCGGCGCGACGGGCGGAACCGGCGCGACGGGCGGAACCGGCGCGACCGGCGGAACCGGCGGCGCGATCCAGTGCGGCAACCAGACCTGCACCGGCTCGGCGTCGCCCGTGGGCAACATCAATCCGTGCTGCACGACGACCGGCGGCTGCGGTCTGACGAGCCCGCTGCTCGGCTCCCAGTGCGTCGAGAAGAACCAGGCGGGAACCCCCGACACCACCTGCCCGACCCAGAACATCCAGGGCATCCCGCTCGCGGGTTGCTGCAAGGACACCGGCATGTGCGGGTTGCTCGACACCTTCCTGGGTCTCGGTTGCGTCGATCCCTCGCAGTTCGGCGGCACGACCCAGGCGTGCGGTGGCGGCACCGGCGGCACTGGTGGAACTGGCGGCACTGGCGGCACTGGCGGCACTGGCGGAACTGGCGGAACCGGCGGCAGCTCGGGGGGGCCGAACGGCGTGGTCTGCGGCACCACCAACGCGACGACCTGCAGCGGCAGCGAGAAGTGCTGCGTGGTCGGCAACGGCGGCGATTACTGCAGCGCCGCGGGGCAACAGTGCGCGTGCCCGAGCGGCGGCACCTGCCAGACCGTGGACATCCGCTGCGACGGCCCGCAGGACTGCCCCGGCCAGGTGTGCTGCGCGACGTTCTCGTTCCAGCAGAACCGGTATACCAGCCTGCAGTGCCAGAACAGCTGCGGCGGCCAGAACGAGCGCGTGATCTGTCGGCCCGGCGACACGTGCGCGGATCCGAACCAGACCTGCGGACAGACCCAGGGCCTGCCCGCGGGCTACGATCTCTGGCGCTGCAACTGAGTCGGTTGGCGCCTATTCGGCGCTGCCGTCTTTCGCCTTGCGCGCGGCGTCGAGCCGGTCGTGGATGATCTGGCGCAAGGCGTGCAGGTCGTAGCGCGCCGGACGGTCGCCCTCGGGCATGTTGGCGACCTCCTGCGCGATCGTGTCGGCGTGCTGTCGAGGACGCTCCGGCACCTTCAGCGCCTCCCCCAGCTTCTGGAGCGTCGCCGTCTCGGAGTCCGTCACCACGCCGTCGAGACGCGTCATCCAGGACGCGACGGCGTAGACGAACAACCGGTCCTCCTTGGACATGCCGTTGCGATCGATCACGCCGATGTCCACGGGCTGCTTCGTCGCGGCCTCGATCTCGGCGATCTCCTCGATCTCGAGCCCCTCTTCCAGGGCGGTCCGCACGATGGCGTCGGCCTCCTCGGGGTCGAGATTGCCGTCCGCCCAGGCAACCGCCGCCAGTGCAATGTACACGTCCCGCCCGAGCTTCCCGCCTTCTGCCATGTCGCTACCTCGGGTCCTTTCTAGCCGGCCCGCGGCGGCCCCGCAACGCACCTCGAAAACCCGCTGCGAAACAAGCATGGGAAAAGCCTGCAAAAGCACTGTAACATCCCGCGCCATGCGCGACCTGAAGGGACTCTGGCGGGCCGTCGCCCTCTTGCTCGTGATGCTGATCGCAGCGCCCGCAGCGGCCCAGGCGAAGAAGAGCGCGCGTGCGGAAGGGTTGAACCGCGACGCGATGGAGCAGGACTACCTCGCCACGAACTTCAAGGCGGCGCTCGCGAAGCTGCAGACCGCGCTCAAGGCCTGCGACAAGAACAGCTGCTCGAAGGAGCTGGTCGCGAAGATCTACTCCAACATGGGCATCGTCTACTCGGCGGGCCTGGCGCAGAAGGAGGACGCGGTCGAGGCGTTCAAGCAGGCGCTGAAGAACGATCCGTCGATCACGCCGGACAGCAACTACCTCACGGGCGATGTCCAGGCGGCGTTCGAGGAAGCGAAGAAGGCGGCCGGCCCGTCACCGGTCGTCGTGGAAAAGACGGTCGCGCCGTTGACCGAGAAGCCTTGGTCGGAACAAGCGACCTGGCATCCCGTACCCGTGTACGTCGAGCTGCCCGCCGACGTGACGGCGGCCCGCGTCGTGAGCCGGTACAAGGCGCCGGGGCAGGACTGGAAAGAGCTGACGCTGCAGAAGCACGGCAAGGGCTACGCGGGCTACATCCCGTGCGCGGCGGTGGAGAAGGAGGGCCAGCTGCTCTACTTCACCACCGCCTTCGACGCGAACTTCGATCGCATCGCCAGTGGCGGGTCGACGGAGAACCCGCGCAAGGTGCAGCTCAAGAAGGCCATCGACACGCGGCAGCCTTCGCTCCCCGATGCGGTGCCGCCGCAGGAGTGCCCGCGCCCGGTGGAGCGTCTGAGCTGCGAGACGAACGACGACTGCCCGGGCGACAAGGCCTGCGTGAACCTGCAGTGCGTGGATCAGGAGACGATCCCGAACCCCGAGGCCGACAAGGACAAGCTGCGCAAGAAGAACTGGGTATCCTTCGGCTTCTCGCCGGATTTGAGCCTCGTGGGCAGCACCTCGGACGCGTGCAGCCAGGACGCCCAGAGCGACGGGAAGCTCTCGTGCTACTTCTCCGGCGGCCAGAAGGTCGACCAGACGCTGACCAACAACGGCACGCTCAACGGCGGTGTGTCGCCGGGCACGATGCGCGTGACGGCTAGCTTCGATCGCGTACTCGGCAAGCGCGCGACGATCGGCCTGCGTGCCGGCTTCGCGTTCCTCGGCCCGCCCGGCAACTTCCTGCCGCTGCACCTCGAGGCGCGCTTCGCCTTCTTCCTCTCGAAGGATCCGTTCATCGGCAAGGGCGTGCGCCCGTACGTGTTCGCCGGGGCCGGCCTCGCGGAGAGTGCGGCTCGCGTCACGACGCCGATCGTGGTCGACAACGGCACGCCGAACCCGCCGTCGACGAACGTGGACGTCTACCAGAAGGGCGGCAGTCTGTTCGCCGGCGCCGGCGCCGGGATCCAGTACGCCGTGTCGCCGCGGGCGGCGATGGTGATCGAGGTCATGGGGCGCGAGATGTTCCCCAAGACGGCGACCGTCATTGCGCCGTACCTCGGATTTGCGTACGGGCTCTAGCTCGCCTCATGCAACTCACCGGCGACGCCCTCATCGACTTCCCCCGGGAGGTCGTCTTCGCGGCCTACCGCGACGAGCTGGTGAACCTCGTCGAGTTCATGCCGAACATCCGGCGCATCGAGATCCAGTCCCGCGAGGAAAACGCTCCGCACGTACGCCTGGTCAACGTCTGGCACGGCGGCGGCGATATCCCCGCCGCGGCGCGCGTGGTGCTCAGCGAATCCATGCTGAGCTGGACGGACTACGCCGACTGGAACCAGGACGACTTCACGTGCGAGTGGCGGATCGAGACCCACTCCTTCAAGGAAGCCGTGGACTGCCGCGGCAAGAACCGGTTCATCGAGACCAACGGGAAGACCCGCCTCGAGATCCGCGGGGAGCTGACGATCGACGCCTCGCGCGTGAAGGCCGTCCCCAAGCTGTTGCGCAAGAGCGTCGGGAAGACCGTGGAAGACTTCCTGGTCAAGAAGATCACCCCGAACTTGCTGGACGTCAGCTCGGGCCTGACCCGCTACCTCGAAAAGAAGCGGGGTTGAGGCTTGCCGGCCCGGCGCGGCCGGCGGCGCGGGGTGGCGAGCCGGCGCGCCAGTGGCTAGATCCCCGGCATGTCGATCGAGGTGCTGTACTTCGCCGCGGTCCGCGACGCGGTCGGCCGGGGCGAGGAGCGCGTCGATCTTCCGCGCGGGATCCGCACGGTCCGTGCGCTCACCGAGCACCTTTCGGCGCTTCATCCCGAGCTCGACGGGCGCCTGGGCAGCGTCCGCATCGCCGTCAACGAGGAGTTCGCGCTGGGTGACGACCCGGTGGCGGACGGCGACGTGGTAGCGCTGATTCCGCCCGTCGCCGGCGGCTGAGGGCGGGCGGGTGCCATATCGCGGCGGTTGGCCGCTCCAGGTTGCGGCCCCTACCCGCGCCATGGTTAGCTTCCGCCCGTGTCCACGGCGAGCGCGCTCTCGATCCCCGTTGGCGAATACGAGTTGCTCGAGGGCATCGAGCACGATTCGGTTTCGGAGCTGTGGATTGCGCGCTCGCTGGCGAATCCCGGGCGCATCGTACGCCTGCTGCGTCTCAAGCAAGACGTGGTCGCCGACGGCGCGATCCGCGACGCCTTCCAGCTGAACCTGCGCGGCGCCGCGCGGGCCCGGTCACCGCTGGCGTTGCGCGTCCTCGCAGTGGGCGGCAAGGACGACGACATCTACGCCATCCTCGAGCACGTCGAAGGCGTCACGCTCACCGAGGTGCTCGATGTGGCGCGCGACGCCGGCGAGCCACTGACGCTCGGCATCGCGCTGCGCGTCGGCCTGGACGTGGCGGCGGCGCTCGAGACCATGCACACCGCCCACGGGGACCTGACGCCGCGGTCGGTCTACCTGACCGCAGGCGGCGTCGCTCTGGTCTCGCCGACGGGGCTCGCCGTCGCCGCTTGCAGCGGGCCGCGCGCGGGCTCGCTGCGCCGGCTGGCGTACAAGGCGCCCGAGCAGATCGCGAACAAGAAGGCCGCGAAGGGCGACGCGCGCGCCGACGTGTACGCGCTGGCGGCGATCCTCGTCGAGGCGATCGACGGTCGCCCGCTGGTCGCCGGCTCCTCCGCCGAGTCGATCCTGGAGTCCATGGCGTCGTCGGCGATGCCGGATCTCGACGCGCCGGAGAAGCTCGTGACCGTGCTGCGCCGCGCGCTGTCGCGCGATCCCGCCAGTCGCTACGCCGACGTCGGCGAGTTCGCGCGCGCCATCGAGTCCGCCGCGGTGGATCTCCTGGCCGATCGTCGCGAAGTGACGGATTCGTTCTGGCGCCTGGTCGGCAACGACGTCGCCGCTCGCCGCTTCGAGCTGCAGTCGATCGTCGAGCACGAAGAGCCCGCGAGTCCGGATCACGATCCCGCGAAGCTGCAGGAGTTGGAGCGCGCCGCGGAGCTCGCCGCTGAAGCGTTCCGCACGGAGGTCGAGTCGACCCGTTCGCCGGACCAGCGCGGCGCGCCGGCGGACGCGCTGCCGGAAGCCGCCCCGCGCGACGCGGAGCCCGAGCCGCCGGAGCCTGACGAAGCCGAAGACAAGCGCGAGAGCGGCGTCGTCGAGGCGAAGCCCGCGGCGAAGCCCGCCAAGTCCAAGGCCGCCGGCTCGAGCACCGCCAAGCGCCGCGACGAGCCGGCCGCGAAAAAGCCAAAGGCGGCGACGCCCGCCGCGACGAAGTCCGCCGCGACGAAGTCCGCCGCGGCGAAGTCCGGCAGCGAACGGCGCGCGTCGACTGGCGACGGGGAGCACCCGCGCGCGGCGGCGGTCGGACGCCCGCCACCGTCGGAACGCGCGGTGGAGAACCGCAAGCTCGTCATCGGTGTGGTGATCGCCGCCGCCGGGCTCTTGCTGATCGGGCTCTTGCTGCGCGGCGGTGGCAAGCCGGAGGAGTCGAGCCCGACGCCGGCCGCGACGAACCAACCAGAACCCAATGCGGCGGCCCCGGTGGAGAACGTGAAGCCCACGCCAACCGCAACCGCGACCGCACCTGCCGAGACGGCGACCGCGCAGGCCCCCGAGCCCAGCGCCGAGCCGACCGCCGACGAAGCGGCGACCGCGGAACCGGCCGCCACCGACGAGACCGGGCCGACGGCGAAGAAGAAGAAGAAGCACCGGTGGATCCCGCTGCCGGCAGCCTCCGCCGCGACCACCGCGCCCGCGACGACGGCGACCGCGGCGCCGGCCGCCACGAAGCCGCCGGTGGCGCGCTTCGGCGCCGCGCCGACCGGCGCGACGCCCGCACCAGCGCCTACACCTGCACCTGCACCTGCACCCACGGGGATCCCCGGCGGCATCTGAGCGCATGTCCGGGATGGCGGAGCGCGACGCTGGACCGGAGTATCGCGTCGGTGTCGACGAAAATGGGCTCGGCGCGCGCCTGGGCCCGCTGATCGTGAGCGCGGTGCTCGCGCGCGTGGACGCGGCCGGCGCGCGCACGCTGTCGAGACGCCTGCCGAAGCGTGTCGCCGCCGATCTCGACGACTCGAAGCGGCTCGTGTCCCACGGCGACTTCGCGCTCGGCGAGGCCTGGGCACGCGTGCTCGCTGGCGAAGCGGCAGCCACACCGGAAGCGCTTTTCGCGAGCCTCAGCCTGGAAGGCGAGGCGTCGCTTCGCGAGCCCTGTCCGAGCCACGTCGAGCGGCAGTGCTGGTCGTGCGACGGCGAAGGCTTCGGCGCACCCGACGACGTCGTCGAGCGCGTGCGACGCCACCGCGACTTCCTCGCGACGCGCGGCGTCGAGATCGTAGCGGTGCGCTCCAGCGTCGTGTGCACGAAGCGTCTGAACCAGGCGCGCGAGCGCGGCGTGAATCGCTTCGTCGCCGATCTGCACGCGATGGAACGCCTGGTGCTTTCGCTCGGCGAGCACGCGGGCAGCGACGTCTCGGCGGTGTGCGGCAAGGTCGGCGGCATGGCCGATTACTCGCGCTTCTTCGGGCCGCTCGCCGGTTGGCTCCACGCCGAGGTGGAGAAACGTCCGGCGTGCAGCCGCTATCGCTTCCCGGGGCTGGGAGAGATCGCGTTCGTGAGGGACGCGGACGCGCGCGATCCGCTGGTGATGCTCGCGTCGCTGATCGGAAAATACGTCCGCGAGCTTCTCATGGCGCGCGTCGCGCGCTTCTACGGCGACGCACGCCCGAGCGGCTACAGTGACCCGGTGACCGCTCGCTTCGTCGAGGCATCAGCTCTGGCGCGACAGCAGCGTCGCGTTCCCGATGTCTGCTTCGAACGCGCGCGGAGCGCCGATGGCTGACGGGGGGCAGCGCATCCTCGATGGCCCGCTGGCGTCCGGGGTGGCGCGCTTCGGAGCGCCGCTCGCGCTCGGCATGGGACTGCAGACGACCTTCAATCTGGTCGACGCGTACCTGATCGCCCGCCTCGAGCCCGGCGTCGCCGGGCCGGCGCTCGGCGCCATCGGCATCTGCGACCAGCTCGCCGCCCTCGGCACCATCATCAGCTACGGCCTGTCGGTCGCCACCGCGGCGATCATGAGCCGCAAGCACGGCAGCGGCGATGAGGAAGGCACGCGGCGCGTCGCTTGGCAGTCGCTGCTCCTGGTCATCGGCCTGGGCGTCGTGATTGGCGTCGTGGGCATCGCCGGCTCGCGGACCGTGATGTTCGACATCGTCGGAGCCAAGGGCGAGGTGGCCGAGCTCGGCACACGCTATCTGCGGGTCCTGGTCGGCGGCAGCGTGACGATCTTCCTGCTGCTCCACCTGACCACGATCCAGCGCGCGCTCGGCAGCAGCAAGACGCCGGTCACGATCCTGCTCACCGCGAACGCGATAAACCTCTTGCTCGCGGTGCTGCTCGTGTACGGACCGGGCCACGCACCGCCGGTGTTCGCCTGGGCCCCGCATGTGGCCGCGGTGCTCGGCGTACCACGACTCGAGCTGATGGGCGCCGCGTGGGCGACGATCATCGCCCGCGTGCTCGTGCTCGCGCCGTTGTTCGTGATCGTCGTGCGCCGCTTCGGGCTGTTCCACGCCGCGTCGCGCGTCCGGCCAAACCTCGCCACGATGGGATCGATTCTGGGCATCGGCTGGGCGTCCAGCACGCAGTTGGTGGTGCGTATCCTCGCGATGCTGCTCACGCACTCGCTCGTGGCCCGCGCCTACACGACCGCCACCGATCAATCCGCCAGCACGGCGCTCGGCATCGTGTTCCGGCTGGAGACGATGGCGTTGTTCGTCGGGCTCGGCTGGGGCAGCGCCGCACAGACCTTCGTCGGCCAGAACCTCGGCGCGCGCCAGTTTGCCCGCGCCAAGCAGAGCGGTCTGTACGCGGCGCTCTACAACGCCGCGATGATGGCGGTGGTCGCGGTGGTGTACTGGCTGTACGGCAGACCCATCATCGGCTTCTTCGACAGCGCACCGGAGGTGATGGCCGTCGCCTTGTCGTACGTGCGCTGGGTCGGCTGGAGCTACGTCGGACTCGGCGTCGGCATCGTACTCGGCGCGGCCATCCAGGGTGCGGGCGCCACGCGTCAGACGCTGCTCCTCGACTCGCTGGTGGTGTTTCTCTTCCAGCTTCCGGCGAGTCTGCTGGTCGTGTTCGTCCTCCACCTCGGCTATCACCGGCTGTGGGTGGTCGTCGCGCTGACCTACGTGTTGTTCGCGCTGGTCTACAGCTGGAGCTACAAGCGAGGCCACTTCCTCCGGACAGAGATTGCCTGAGCGGCGCGGTATTCCTCAGTTCGCCGCTGCGGTGCGGTGCGACGGGAGCCCGCCGAGCGCATCGATGACAGGTCGATCGAGATGGACGTCGACCTGCGGGAACGCAATCACGATGCCCTGCTGCTTGAACGCCTGCCAGATCGCCTCGCGCAGCGCGGACGCGAGGGGCGCGCGCTCCCACGCGTCGTGCGTCCACACCGACACCTGGTAGTCCACCGAAGACGAGCCGAAGTCGGCGAGCAGCACGATCGGATCGCGCTCGCCGGCGCGGTCGGCGAGCGCTTCTGCGACCTGCTCGAGCGTGCGCCTCACGAGCGCGAGGTCGGAATCGTACGTGACCCCGACGGTCACGCGGATCCGGTACAGGTCGTCGCGGAGCGTGTAGTTCTTGACCGTCGACTGCACGAGCGTCGAGTTCGGAACGATCATGTCCTCCTCGTCCCGCGAGCGGACCAGCGTGGCGCGGATGCCCATCTCCACGACGCGCACCATCACGCCTTGCACCTCCAGCACGTCGCCCGGCTTGATCGTGCGCTCCACCAGCAGGATCACGCCGGACACGAAGTTCTGGGCGATGTTCTGCATCGCCAGCCCGATGCCGACGGCGAAGACGGCCCCCGCGGCAAGCAACGCGTCCAAGCGGATACCGGCGTTCTCGAACGCCACGACCAGGCCCACCATCACGATGCTGTAGTGCAGGAGGCGGCTGGCGACGCCGACGCCGCCCGACCCCGACTCGACGCCGCGTCGCTCGAGCGCGCGCCGGAGCGCCGCGCGCATCAAGCGGGACACGACCAGCGTGACGAGGATCACGAACGCCATCGTGATCAACGTCACCAGCGTGACCTTCGTCTGACCGAGCCTGAACAGCTGCGTGTCGAACAGCGAGCGAATCCCCGGGACCGCGTCGAGCGTCTGCTTCATGAGTCGTCCTCCTCGCACCGACGACCGGCGCACGAGGACGATAGCAGCCGCCGGCTACTCGCTCCCGGTGGGCCAGCCGGGCACGCGCGGCGCCTTCGGCACCACGGGGTTCGCCGCCGACGGCTCGTTCGCCGGCGATCTCGACGACGCGCGCGGCGGTACCGAACCGGGATACATCGAAGCACGATGTCCAGGCAGGATCGACGGCGTGCGTCCCGACGGCGCGGTCGCCGGATCGCCGACGATCTTCATGCACTCGCGCACGATCAGCTTCAGCGTCTCGAACACGCCTCGCCCGTAGCGCGCCGAGGCTTCGTTTTCGGGCACGCCCGGCGGGATGCCGAGCGCGAAGCGAAGCTCGCTCACGTCGAGCACGCCGTCGAGGTCGCGCTTGTTGTACTGCACGACCACCGGCACGCGATCGGGATCGACGCCCTGCATACGCAGGTTTATGCCCAGATTGGCCAGGCTTTCCGCGTTCTTGTCGATGGCCGCGGCCTGGCTGTCGACGACGAATACGACGCCGTCCACGTTGCGCAGGATGAGCTGGCGCGTGTGATCGTAGTGCACCTGGCCGGGCACCGTGCACAGGTGCAGTCGCACGGTGTAACCCTTGAATTTGCCGAGCTCGACCGGGAGCAGATCGAAGAAGAGCGTGCGCTCCGTCTCGGTGTTCAGGCTGAGCAGACGCCCGCGGAGCTCGGGGCGACTGTGCGCATGGATGTACTCGAGGTTCGTCGTCTTGCCGCCCAGACCCGGGCCGTAATACACGACCTTGAGCAGGACTTCCTTGCGCGAGTGGAACACCGAGGGCATCGGAAAACATCAGATGATAGCGCGCAACCGCGCCCCTTCGCCAACAGGACCGCCCGGACCCTGGTTTTTTTGTTGGGTGTTTGTCATGTGGGCTCGCGGGGCCTCGGCCCGCTCGCTGCTGCTGCGTGGGCTCGCGGGTCGCTGGCTGCTACGTGGGCTCGCGGGGCCCGGCCCGCTCGCTGCTGCTACGTGGGCTCGCGGGTCCCGGCCCGCTCGCTGCTGCTGCGTGGGCTCGCGGGTCCCTGCCCGCTCGCTGCTGCTACGTGGGCTCGCGGGGCCCGGCCCGCTCGCTCCGCTCGATGTGCGGGCTGCTCACGCGCCGGGGACCGGGGCGATGATGGCTGCTCGCGACTCAGCCGCCGTGACCGGGACCGATGATGTGTTTCCACGATGCGTCGACGCTCCAGCTGGCGTCGACGTGCGGCGGGTGATGGCAACGCGCGGCACACAACGAGCGGTCGGGCTTGCCGACGATCAGGCTCTTGTCCACGGGGTTCGCGACGTGGCGGGAGCCCGGACCGTGGCACACCTCGCACTGGATGTTCTCGAGCTTGTCGACGTGCGTCACCGTCGATCCGCCGGGCTGGTCATAGCCCGTCACGTGGCAGCCGACGCAGTCCAGATTGAACTGCTTCGACTGGGTCGCGAGTGACGCGTAGGCGTGGGAGTGCTGGGTCGTGCCCCAGAACTTGCGCTCGGGCTGGTGACAACCGGCGCAGGTCGCCTCCCCCACGTAGCCGCTCTTGTCCGCGGGAACCGGCGGCGGAACGCGGTCCTTGAACGCGACGCGATTGTGGTCGTTGACCTTGCGGTAGTAGCCGTCCATGCGGGCCACGACCGCCGGATCCTTGCCCAGCTTGTCCCGCACCAGCGTCAGGCTGTAGCGGAAGAAGCTGCCCTGTGCCGGCGGCGGCACGTCGGACAGCTGCGACAGCTCTCGCTTTGCGCTCTCCAGGTCGCGGCGTCGCGCCTCGAGATCCTTGGCCGCCACGCCGCTGTTCGGCTTCTCCCACTCGGCGATGCGTTTCTCGAGCTCGCGGATCCGGCTCTGGAGGCTCTCGCGACGTGCGGCGTTCACGATGTTCGATCCGTCGCGGAACTTGAAGTCGTCACCACGCACGAACAGGTCGACCACGCCCACGCCCTGCAAGTGGTTCGGTCCCTGCACCACCAGCGTGTCGCCGACGAGCACGGGCGGCGTCGGGGCGTCGTTGCCGTCGCCGCGATCGTAAGGCTTTCCCACGATCAGCACGTGGAAGCCGCGGATCTTCTCGGCCATGCGCAGCGCCTCGCCGCGGTCGACGGCGACGAGCGCGATCCGCACCTGTGCGCCCTGCTGCTTCAGCTCGGCGAGCGCCTTGGCGAGCGCCGGCTCCGGCGCCGCCGCTTCGACTCCTTTCGGGAGGATGCCTTGGCGGCGCGGAACCGAGACGCCGGCGATCCCGATCTTGTAACCGCCCACCTCGGTGACGAGCGTGCCGCGCGCGCCGTCGACGTGGCCCGACAGATTCGCGCCGAGCAGCTTCGCGCCGCTCGTCTTCACGAGCTTGTCGAGCTCGCCGCTGTCGGCAGCCCAGTCATTGGCGCCGGGAGCCCACGCGGCAAGCCCCATGTCCGAAAGCGCGCCGGCGATCGCCTCCGCCTTCCACTCGTCCTGCGCGCGACTCGACGGGTCGAGCTCCGGGTCCATGAAGAACAGCGGGCCGGCGCCGAGCACGAGACTGTTCGGCGCATCGCTTGCCTTGCCGCGGATGAAGTTCGCGGCGCGGTCGACACCGCCGAGCATGTCCTTGACGCACCCGCACGGCTCGAGCGCGCCGGCCAGCGTGGAGATCACGTACAGGCGTATCGACGGCGTCTTCGGCGGCACCGACGCCGGTGCCTGCGCCCGCTTGCAGCCGCCGCCCAACGCCAGGACGACGGACAGCGCGAGCGCGAACGCGAGCAGACGCGAGGGCATCGTCCGGGGCTAATAGCCCAGAATCCGCGGCAAAGCAGTCGGCCAGCGCGAAAGGCTGCGAGAACGCGTGGCGTTTCAGCCGCAGACACGCGGAAATCGCGCGGAGCGGGGGCCTTCGTCATGCCCCCACTTTTCGGGACGGTGCCATAATGCGCGCCGTGGAGAAGGGCTCGCCTCCGAGGCACGCTGGGCAGCCGACGCCCTTCGGGCCGTTCGTACTCGAGCGCCGGCTCGCGGTCGGCGGGAGCGCGGAGGTGTTCCTGGCGCGCCCCAAGGTCGGTCGCGTCCCGGCGGCGCACCTCGTCGTGAAGCGGCTCTTGCCGTCTTATCGCGACGAACACGAGTTCGACGTGCTCGAGCACGAGGCCGAGCTGCATCGTTCCGTCGTCCACGAGAACGTCGTGACGGTCTACGGCGCGGGCATGGTCGGCCAGGAGCCGTACCTCGCGATGGAGTACGTGGAGGGCGTCGATCTGTACCGGTTGCTGCGTCGCGCCGAGGCCGACAGCCGACGCTTCCCGGTGGGGCTCGCGACGTACATCGCGCGCAACGTCGGCGCGGCGCTCGGCGCGGTCCACAGCGCGCGCGACGCGACCGGCGCGCCGTACCACATCGTCCACCGCGACGTGACGCCCTCCAACGTGTACCTGTCCGTCGAAGGTGCGGTGAAGCTCGGTGATTTCGGCATCGCCCGCGTCAGACAACGCGGACCGACCGAGGCCAAGACGGCGTCCGCCGGCTTGAAAGGCAAGTTCGGCTATCTGGCTCCGGAGCAGATCGCCGGCGAGCCCTTCGACCATCGCGCCGACTTGTTCTCGCTGGCCGTCCTGCTCGGCGAGCTGCTCATCGGCGAACGAGTGTTCCCGGGCAACGGACAGCTCGCCGTGCTGCTGGCGATCCGCGACGTAAACATCGAGCCGCTGCGGCGCGCCGCCGGGACGCTGCCGCCGGGACTCTTCGAGCTGCTGGAGAAGGCGCTCGCGCGCGACCCGTCGAGTCGCTACCAGGATGCCGCGTCGCTGTGCGCCGCGCTCGAGCCGTTCGAGCAGCCGTCGCCCGGCGAGCTGCGCGACACGCTCGCGGAGTGGGTCACCTGGGCCCAGGACTCGAGCCAACTCGCCGCCCAGATCGAAGGACGGATCCGCGACTCCGTTCAGCGCATGCAGGCCGTACGCCGCGCCAGTGGACGCCACTCGGCGCAAGCCCCCCCGGCGCGGGTGCTGTCCGGCGTGTCCAGCGTGCGCTGCGCCGACGGGCGGCACTACGACGCGGTGCCGCTGCCGCGCCTGATCGAGATGATCGCCGTAGGCGAGCTCGACAAGGACGACCAGGTCGCGCTGATGGGCGGGGATCTCCGCAAGATCCGCGACATCGACGATCTCTCGCGCCATCTGTTGCCGTCCACCAGCGCGGTGACCGGACGCTTGTTCGAGCCCGGCGTGCCGGACTTCCGCGCGTCGCTCGCCGACAGCCGGATGCTGGACGTGCTGGCTCGCATGCGCATCAATTTCGAGACCGGCGCCATGTTCGTGGAACGCCGCGACCAGAGCGGCGTACTCCGGCGCAAGGAGCTGTATCTGCAGCGCGGGCGGTTGCTCCACGTCGCGTCCACCGATCGCGCCGAGCTGCTCGGCGAGTATCTGGTGCGGCGCGGCGCGCTCACACGCGCGCAGCTGGACGCGGCCCTCGCGTCCATCAACGACAAGGGCGGACGCCTCGGCGATACGCTCGTCGAGCTCGGTCACGTCGACGCCATGGACGTGTTCCGCGCGATCCGCGACCAGGGCCGCGACCGCGTCGCGGCCCTGTGCGGCTGGTCGCGTGGCGACGTCAGTTTCTACCGGGAAACGCGACCGGCGCGCGTGGAGTTCCCGCTCGATCTCGACCTCGCCAGCCCGATGATGGCCGGCGCGTACGTGATGGGCGACGGCGATCCGCGCAGCTTGCTGCCCGCCGGCTCGTCGCGGATTCGCCCAGGGCTGCGAGCGGACAGCGCGACGGATCGCGAGGAGCGCGGCACATCGCCGATCTCGCTCCAGCTCGCGGGCACGCTGGCATACGAGGGCGTGGACGTCGACGACGCGATCCAGCGCATCACCGCGCCGCGCAAGCAGTCGAACACACGCAAGATCAGCGTCAAGGAAGCCTGCGCCGCGCTCGTCACCGCGTGGGCCCTCGGCTGGATCGAGCTCGGCTGAGCCGGTCTGCCGGTCTGCCGATCCGCCGATCCGCCGATCCGCCGATCCGCCGGTCCGGCGATCCGCCGGTCCGGCGATCCGCCGGTCCGGCGCGAGAACCGCACCGCACGCCGCCGATGTCCGACGCGGCGCGAGATCGCCCTCTCCTCGCCAAAGCCCGATCTCGTGACGGCCCACGCGGCGCGAGATCGCCCTCTCTTCGCCAAAGTCCGATCTCGTGACGGCCCACGCGGCGCGAGATCGCCCTCTCTTCGCCAAAGTCCGATCTCGTGACGGCCCACGCGGCGCGAGATCGCCCTCTCTTCGCCAAAGCCCGATCTCGTGACGGCCAACGCGGCGCGAGATCGCCCTCTCTTCGCCAAAGTCCGATCTCGTGACGGCCCACGCGGCGCGAGATCGCCCTCTCTTCGCCAAAGCCCGATCTCGTGACGGCCCACGCGGCGCGAGATCGCCCTCTCTTCGCCAAAGCCCGATCTCGTGACGGCCCACGCGGCGCGAGATCGCCCTCTCCTCGCCAAAGCCCGATCTCGTGACGGCCCACGCGTCGTCGGACGCGGCGCGAGATCGCCCTCTCTTCGCCAAAGTCCGATCTCGTGACGGCCCACGCGGCGCGAGATCGCCCTCTCCTCGCCAAAGTCCGATCTCGTGACGGCCAACGCGGCGCGAGATCGCCCTCTCTTCGCCAAAGTCCGATCTCGTGACGGCCCACGCGGCGCGAGATCGCCCTCTCTTCGCCAAAGCCCGATCTCGTGACGGCCCACGCGGCGCGAGATCGCCCTCTCTTCGCCAAAGCCCGATCTCGTGACGGCCCACGCGGCGCGAGATCGCCCTCTCTTCGCCAAAGCCCGATCTCGTGACGGCCCACGCGGCGCGAGATCGCCCTCTCTTCGCCAAAGTCCGATCTCGTGACGGCCCACGCGGCGCGAGATCGCCCTCTCTTCGCCAAAGTCCGATCTCGTGACGGCCCACGCGGCGCGAGATCGCCCTCTCTTCGCCAAAGCCCGATCTCGTGACGGCCCACGCGGCGCGAGATCGCCCTCTCTTCGCCAAAGCCCGATCTCGTGACGGCCCACGCGGCGCGAGATCGCCCTCTCTTCGCCAAAGTCCGATCTCGTGACGGCCCACGCGGCGCGAGATCGCCCTCTCCTCGCCAAAGCCCGATCTCGTGACGGCCCACGCGGCGCGAGATCGCCCTCTCTTCGGCAAAGTCCGATCTCGTGACGGCCGGCGCGGCGCGGTTCCGCGCCGGACCGGCATCAGGCCGATTGTCAGGGCTTGGCGGGGGCGAACGGGAGGATCGTCTTGAGATCCTCGTCGTTGAACTTCAGCTGCAGACCGACGAAATACTCGCGACGCGCCGGGCTCAGGATGTCGTCCACGCCGCCGAGCAGCCAGAAGCGGTTCACGAATTCGTAGCCGAGCGAGACGCGCCAGCGCGGTAGCACCACCTCGCCGAAGCCGAACAGGTCCTGGCGCAGCTCGAACCGATTGTCGAACAGGTTCACGTCCAGACCCACGCCGCCCGTCGACTCCTTGATGCCGAAGCGGCCGGTGAACGGCCCGAAGATCTGGGCGAACTGCAGGGAGAAGCGGAACGCGTTGGTGGTGATGGTCCGGACCTCGCGGTAATGCGGCGGGTCGTTGGGGTTGGTGCTGTCGACGTCGATCTGCTCGAAGCTGGTCAGGCCGCGCGGGTCGTTGACGATCTCGATCGAGTAGTACTTGTCCTCGCGCGGCTGCAGCCGGAGCTCGACGTAGCTCTTCACGGTGCTGGAAAGGAACTGGTAGTCGGTCCGGAGCAGGACGATCGTCTGCAGGCGGTTCAGTCCGCCGACGAACTCGTTGACGCCCTCGGCGACGCCCTGCACCTCGTCGATCAGCTTGTCGTCCTTGGTGAGCCGGCCGAGCGTGCCTTCGCCGCGGTTGATGCGTCCGCTCACCTCGTCGATGTTCGCGAGCGCGCTCTCGAGGCTGCTGCTCGCGCGGTTCACCTTGTCGATGATCTGGCGGACTTCGCCGGGGGTCGCCTGGCCATTTTCGCCGCGGGCCATCATGTCGCGGACCTCTTTGGTGGTCTCGCGGACGTTCGTCAGGATCTCGCTGACCTGGGGCTCTCCCTTGGCCGTGATGCGCTCGACGTTGGTCAGGATGTTGTGGATGCTGCTGCGGTTCTCGCGCACCGTCTTGTTCAGCTGGTCGGTGACCTCCGCGAGGTTCTGCAGCGTGTCCTTGAGGTTCTTCTGCCCCGTGTCGGTGCCGACGGATCCGGCCAGGCTCGACGTGACCTTCTTCACGTCGCGGGCGATGTCGGCCACCTGCTTCATCAAGTCGTCGGCGGTGGTCGCGCCGACCACGGTGCGGATGCGATCCCCGTCCTTGAGCTCGCGCTTGCCCTCGGTCCCCTGGGAGAGGCTGAGGAAGTACTCGCCGAGCAGGCTCGAGCTGACCTTGGCGACGGACGCGTCGTCGTACAGCGGCACGTCGGATCGCATGCGGATGTCGACCCGCGCCTTGCCGTCCTCGAGCCGGATGTCGTCGATTTGGCCGACCGCGATGCCGGCGACCTTGACCTGGGAGCGCTTGGCGATCCCGGTCGCGTCGTCCAGTAGCGCGTACACCGTGTAGCCGCTGCCGTGGACCGCCGAGCGGGTCACGAAGCGATAGATGAGAAGCCCGGCCACGACCATGACGATCGCGAAGAGGCCCACCTTCGCCGCTGTGGTGTACCGGCTCATGGAAAAGCTACCCCTCGACCCTACCAAGGGCCGCGGCGGCGGTCGACTTCCGGCGGGATTGCCGCGCCGGGTGCGCTATCCTTCCCTCGATGCGCCACGCGTGGTTTCCGCTGGTGCTCGCACTGGTTCTGCCTGCCTGCGAGCCTGGTGCCGGTCCGGCGCGGGCACCGTCCGGGGCGCCGGAGCAAGGTCCGGCGCGGCGCCCCGCGTGGCTCACGCCGTACGACGCGCGCCAGCGCGCCCTGCTCGACGCGCAGCCGCACGTGCCGGTGAGCGTCGTGGCCGAGCCGGTGTATCCGGCGCTGCGCGGCTTCGCGTACCTGCTGCCGGATGCGTACTCCGCGGCGGGCGCGCGGCGAGCGGCGCGTCTGGTGGTACGCACCGCCAAGCGCTCATCGCGACTCTACATCCTGGCCGACGCCGACGCGCGTGACGCGAATCCCGAGGCGCTCTACGGACCGACGCCACCCGACGACGCCGACCCGTGGGTGCGCGCCGAGCGGGGCGACGACGGCGCGTACCGCCTCGCGTGGGCGGCGCCCTCCGGCGCCGCACGCGAGGCGGTGGACCGCGCGCGCCGCGCCCTCGCCGCCGGCGACGGCGACGTCGCGACGCGCGCTCTCGAACGCGCCGTGACGATCGCACCGGACCTGCCCGGAGCCTGGTCGTTGCTCGCGGAGGTATGCGCCGCGGAGCACGACGCGGACCACGCCGAGCAGGCCGCCTGGCGCGCGCTCGAGCTCGATCCGCGATCGCCCGCAGCCGCGCGCGCGCTCGCGGCCGCGCGGCTCGCGCGTGGCGACCGCCGCGGCGCGCGCTTCGCCGTCGCGCGCGCGCTCGCCATGTATCCGGCGAGCCCCGCGAGCTGGAAGCTCGCGGCGCGCATCACGCGCATCGTGCCGCGCCCGCACGTCCCGCCGATCTTCGTCGAGGTCGGCACGAGCGGCGCGGTCGTGGTGGCGAGCGAGTCGGGCGCGGGCCCGGACGCGTACGCGCTGTGTCATGCGACGTTCCGGCACGAGCCGTCGCTGCGCGCGCGCTTCGGGCTCGAGGGCGACTACGACTTGTCGCAAGTGGAGGAACAGCTCTGCCTCGAGGCGCTGCTCGGTGCAGAGCCCCGCGGTCACGACGCGCTGCGATCGCTGGCACGCGAAGGCGACCTGTCCGCGTACGCGCTGTTCGAGGTGATCGGCCGGCGACGGCCGGAGTGGCTACGGGTAGCGCCGGATCGCGTGCATCGTCTGGTGGTGCGCTACGTCGAGCACCACGTGCTGGCCGAGCTGGAGCGTTGATGCGGCCCTGGTTCGTGGCCGCGCTGCTCGGCGCCTGTGTGCCCGCCGCGCCGACGGCGCTGCCCCCCGCTACTTCACCGACCGCGGCGCCCCGGGCACCCGACACGCCGACGATCGCCGCCGACGAACCCGACGACCCGGACGACGACGAGCGCTTCGCGTGGCAGGACGCCACGCTCTCACCGCGCTCCGTCGCGGACGCGCCCGGACCGGCGGATCTCCAGACGCTGTGCCCGGCCGGCGACGGCGCCCTCGCCGCCGTCGCCCAGGAGATCGCCAACCGCCAGGCCTCGGGTCGTCCGGCGCTGGACTCCGCCCGCGTCACGTTCGCCCTGCGCGCCGCGGGCTCACCGTACGTGTGGCCGCGCGTGTGGTCGATCGAAGGCGCGAAGCTCGACGCGGCGGACACGCGGGCGCGCGTGCAACGCTGGCTCGCCTCGTTCAACGACGGCGGACGGCGTCGCTGCGCGTTCTCCAGCGCCGAGGGCGCCGATGGCAAGCGCGTGATCGCGGGCGTCGCCATCGACGCGCTCGCCGATCTCGAGAGCCTGCCGACGCGCGTCCGCGCTGGGCAGTGGCTGACGGTGCGCGCGCACCTGCTGGCACCGGCCACGGACGCCCACGTCGTGGTGCTCGGCCCGACCGGGGCGCCGCGCACGGTGACCACCAGCCTCGACGCGGGCACCGTCAGGGCGACGTTCTCGGTCGACCATCCCGGCCCGTGGGTGGTGCAGGTCGTGACCAGCGGCCGGACGGGACCGCGGCCGGTCGTGGAAGCCATGACCTTTGCCGACCAGCAGCCCCCGCCGCGCTTCCACGCGCAGCCCGCCCCGGGCGAAGCGGCCGGCGCGGCCCACGCCGACGCCGCCGCGGCCGTCGCGGCCATGGTCGACGCGGCTCGCCAGAGCGAAGGGCTCTCGCTGCTCACCCGCGACGGCAGGCTCGACCGCGTCGCCCAGGCCCACGCCGACGCGATGCGATCCGCCCACCAGATCGGCCACGACGTCGGGGACGGAGACCCCGGCGACCGGATCCGGGCTGCAGGACTCGCAGTCCGGGTCGCCGGCGAGAACGTGGCGCACGCCCGCACGATCCGGCGGGCCCACCGGGCGCTCTGGGCCAGCCCCTCGCACCGGGGCAACCTGCTCGAGCCGGCGTTCCGCCGCCTGGGCGTCGGGGTCGCGAGCGACCCCGACGGAAGCGTCTGGGTATGCGAGGTCCTGGCAGCCTTCCGTTGACGCGACGCCTCCCGGTTTCATCTGCACATTCCAGCCCTTCGCGACAGGCTTTCAATGCCGGTTGGCCCAGGGTAGCTTCCCGGGTCGATGTCCACCGCGTCGCGCGTCCTCCTCCCGGGAGCGTTGCTGGCCGCCGCGACGCTGTGCGCTGCGGCGCCGGCCCGCGCCCAGTCCACGAACTTCTACCTCGATCGCGCCCAGATCTCCGGCGCGCCGGACGACGGCTTCATGGTCTGGCGTCCGACCATGTTCGACAAGACGCGCTTCTACGGCTCGTGGGCGCTCGGCTACTCGCAGCGGCCGCTTCGCGCCGACACCGTGACCGACGGGCGGCTCGCCGACAGGATCGAGAGCCCGGTGCAAGAGCAGCTGATCACCTACCTGATGGTGGGCACACAGATCGCGAACCGGCTCGGCTTCAACGTGTCGGTGCCGATCTCGCTGTATCAAGGCTTCGGTGCCGACGCGACGGCGCAGAACGTCGGCAACGGCTCGAACCAGGCGGCGCAATCGCTCCACGACACGCGGTTGGACTTGCGCGTGCGCGCCTACACTTCCGACAACCGCAAGCTCAGCCTGGGTTTCGGCGGCGCGTTGTTCGTGCCCACTGGGCAAGGCACGGCGTTCACCGGCGACGGCCAGACCACCGGCTACCTGTACGGATCGATGGACTACAACTTCGGCGGTTTCCTGATCGCCGGTACGCTCGGGCCGCACTTCAGGCCGGCGCGCAGCATCGACGGTAGCGCGGCGACGCTCGCGGTCGGAAACGAGCTCCGCTACAACTTCGGCGCGTACTTGCCGCTGCGCAGCAACGCGATCCGGCTCGGCGCGGAGCTGTGGGGCACGGCGGGCCTCGGCACTGCCAGCGGCAAGAACACGACGTTCAGCTCGAAGAACACCGACATCGAGTGGCTCGGGCAGGTGCGCGTCGCCCTCGGCAAGACGCAGCACACGTACATCAACGCCGGCGCGGGCACGCGGCTCTACACCGGCTACGGCGGCCCGGACTTCCGCGTGCTGGCCTCGATCGGCACGTTCTTCACCATCGCGGACAAGGCGCCGAAGACACGCGCGCGCGGCTTCTACAACGGCCCCGACGTCTCCGAGCACCCGCTGGACACCGACGGCGACGGCTATCCGGACGACATCGACCAGTGTCCGACGGTCAAGGAAGACGGCAAGCCGCCGGATCCGACCGACGGCTGCCCCGCGCCGTCCGATCGCGATGGCGACGGCATTCCAGACAACATCGACAAGTGCCCGGACGTGCCCGAGGACAAGGACGGCATCCAGGACAACGACGGCTGCCCGGAAGACGACGCCGACAACGACGGCGTGCCTGACACCAAGGACCACTGTCCGACGGAGCCGGGCCCGGCCTCGAAGATCGCCGAGAAGAACGGCTGCCCGCAGCTCACCCACGTCAACGAAGAGGGCGAAGTCGAGCTGCTGGAACCGATCCAGTTCGAGTTCGCCAAGTCCAGGATCAAGGCGGTCAGCTACCCGATCCTCGACGAGGTCGTGACACTCATGAAGTCGCGGCCCGACATCCGCATCGGCGTCTACGGCCATACCGACAACAAGGGCGCGCACGACCTGAACATGAAGCTCAGCGGCGCGCGCGCGAAGGCCGTGATGGACTACCTGGTGAGCCACGGCATCGCTGCGAGCCGGCTCGAGTCCCAGGGCTTCGGCCCGGACAAGCCGATCGCGTCGAACGACACTCCGCAGGGTCGCGCCAAGAACCGGCGCGTGGAATTCAAGATCCTCGGCGGCGAGGGCGCGGAGTAGGCGTCGCAGGGGCGCACGCCGCAGGCACATCGCCTGCGGCGCGTACCGCGTGGCCGCCAGTTCCGGGCAACATGCCCAGGTCCACCAGGAGCTGCGTCATCATCAGGTGGTGCTGTGCGACGCGCAGCTCGAGCGGCTGGTCCTTCTTCGTGGTCTCGAGGATCATCGCGGGGATGCCCAGGAGCTGAGACGCTGCACGGCTGAAGCTGCCGCGTACCGGCGGCCGGAGCAGCACGAAGTGGCGCTCGGGCTCGGTGACGGTGCTGTTCACGGCGCGCATCAGCCGGCTCGCCTGCCGGCGGTTCGTGTCCGTCGGGTAGTACAGCACGCTGCTACCGACGCTCTTCGGGTTCTTCTGGTGGAAGTCGTAGCCCTCGTGCAGGTCCACGACCCAGTCGGGCCGGGTCGCGATCAACACGCTCCACAGCGCGCGCGCCATCGTGCCGCGCGGCGCGTCGCCGTCGTGAGCCGGGAAGTTGCGGTTCAGGTCGGGGAAGCGCGTGTCCGGCGTCCTCCGCGTCCCGCGTGCCAGCGCCGGCTCGTTCGCGCGCGGCACCAGGATCAAGCGCCCATGCGCGATCGGCCAACAGCGCATGGCGTCGAGCGCGACAGGCCCCGCGGACTCGTCCCCGTGCACTCCCGAGATCACGAGCACGGTCGGGCCGGCCTCCGGCGCCTGCAACACGTAGTAGCTCGTCGCCCAACGCGTGCCGTCGGCGATCATGCCGGCGGGGGCAGGCGCGGGCGTGCCATCCGCCGCGACGACGGAGAGCGCCCAGGTGCTCGACGCGGCCACGGTCGTCGACGCTAGCAGAGCGGCGAGCGCCCCGAGCGGCCGGCGCACCCTACTTGCTGTGCGGCGGCATCTTGGCTTCCTTGAACACGACGTGCTTACGCAGGACCGGGTCGTACTTCTTCAGTTCGAGCTTGGTCGTCTGCGTGCGCTTGTTCTTCGTCGTGTAGTACGTGAAGCCAGTGCCTTCCGTGGAGACGAGACGGATGTTGTCGCGCATGGGAGGCGAGCGAGTACCACGAGCCGCTCGGCCCGGCAACGGGGTCGGCGCCTCCGGAGGATGCCGGTCCGGCGCGGAACCCCTTCGGGTCCGTGCCAAGGTGGCTTGACGGGCACGCCGGAACGTGGCTGACTCCGCCCCCCCGAGCCTGCAGAAGGTCCTGCGATGAAGCGTACCTACCAGCCCCACAACACCAGTCGTCTCAGGACCCACGGGTTCCGCAAGCGCAACAGCACCAAGGGCGGACGCAAGGTGCTCGCCAACCGGCGCCGCAAGGGCCGCTGGCGGCTGGCTGTCTCCGCCTACAAGAAGTAGGCCCGCCGCGTGACCGGTGTCCGACCGACGGGTCGGTTCCCGGCTTCGCAACGCGTGCGGAAACGGCCGGAGTTCCAGCGAATCCAGGCACGCGGGCGCCGGGTCGTGACGCCGCATTTCGCGCTCTTGCTGCTCGCCCGCGACGACGAGCCGGGCGCCTGCGCGCGCATCGGCATCACCGCTTCGCGGAAGATCGGCGGGTCGGTGGCCCGCTCCCGGGCGAAGCGGCTTATCCGGGAAGCCTTCCGCGCCACCCGTGAGCTCTGGGAGCCGGACATCGACCTGGTGGTCGTCGTGCGCCGGCCGATGGGCGAAATGCGGATGGCGGACGTCGCCGGCGAGTGGTCGGATCTCGCGCGCGAGATCCGACGGCGAACCCAGGAAGCCAGGAAAGACCGGCAGAAACGCGTTTCGGCGCTGGCGGAGCGGGGCGACTAGCCGCACACTCGGCCCGCGCACGCATGCTCGCCAAGGCCCTGATCCTGCTCATCCGCGTCTACCAATGGACGCTCTCGCCGCTGTTGGGCCAGGTCTGCCGGTTCGAGCCCTCGTGCTCCCGCTACGCGGTAAAATGCCTGGAATATCACGGCGCGTTCCGTGGTAGCTGGCTCGCGTTCCGACGCCTCATGCGCTGCCACCCGTTCCATCCAGGCGGCTACGATCCGCCTCCCCCGCGCAAAGGTCACGATGCGGGATCCAACGCGGCGGCTGGCCTGGTAGAAGCGGGCGACGCCGGCCATCCGCCCCGGGAGCGGCCGGAGCTGTTCGATGGTACCGCGCCCCCGGGCTGAAGCGCAGCGCAGCAGGACGAGCTCTCGAAAGACGATATGGAAAAGGGCGGAATCACGCGCTTGCTGCTGATCGGCTTGTTGGTGTTCCTCGGGTTCACCTTCTTGCCGAAGTTGCTCGGGAAGAGCAGCGACGCGGGAGAGGAGCAGCCGCTCAAGTACGAGGGGGATCGCGTCGAGTTGCAGGGCCCGGTGCGCAAGTGCGAGCTGTTCGGCCCGCGCTTCCACGCCGAGCTGTCGTCGGACGGCGCCGGGCTCGCACACTTCTGGCTCACCACGGCGAAGTACCAGAAGGACGGCAAGCCGATCGATTCTGGCGACGACGCCGGACGTGCCGCTGCGGCGTCAGCTGCGCATGCACTGGCGGAACGAAGCCGTCGCCGGCGCCGACGACAAGAACTGGCAGGTCGACTACGACCTCGTCAACTTCAAGCTCGGCAAGAACGACGGCAAGACCTGCGAGTTTTCCTATCGGGACGACAAGGTCGAGATCAAGAAGGTCGTCAGCGTCACGTCGCGTCCGTACGAGCTCTCGATCGACGCGACGATCACGAACCTCGCGAGCACGAAGCTCCGCCACGCCCTGACCGCGAGCACCGTCGCCTGGCGCACGGACGCCGAGGTCAAGGGCCACATGTTCCGGGTGAGCCCGTACGTGACCTTCGTCGAGTGCGTGCCGGAAAACGGCAAGGTCACGCGCCTCACCGAGAAGGACTTCGAGCCGGAGAAGTTCAAGAAGGAGCCGGAGTTCGCCGCCGGACCGCTCGATCCCGGCGACTGGTACCAGGTCCAGGGCACGGCCGATTCCGCCGCCGTTTCCAACGCGTACTTCGCCCACGCGATCCTGCCCACCGACGGCAAGACGCCGGTGTGCCAGCTCCAGGTCGAGGAGCGCTGGAACCCGAACCAGTACAAGAGCAAGTCCGACGACCCAGAGGCCGGCGGCATGTACCGAGCGCGGCTCGCCTACGCGCCAGTGGAGCTCGAGCCCGGTAAATCGGCGAACTACAAGCTCTCGACCTACGTGGGGCCGAAGGAGCGCGATCTCCTCGCGGCGGCCGGCGGCGGCAAGCACGACCTGGGCGAGCTGATCAATCTCGGCTTCTTCTCCATCATCGCGAAGGTGCTGGTCGCGTTCCTGCTCAAGGTGCACTCCGTGGTGCCGAACTGGGGCATCGCGATCATCGTGCTGACGATCACCGCGCGAATGCTGCTGTTCCCGCTGTCGTGGCCGTCGATCAAGAGCATGGTCAAGATGCGCGAGCTCAAGCCGGAGCTCGACGCGCTCAACGCGAAGCACAAGGACGACGCACAGGCGCGCGGGCTCGCGCAGATGGAGCTCTGGCGCAAGCACAACGTGAACCCGATCAAGGGCTGTCTGCCACAGATGGCGTCGATGCCCGTCTGGTTCGCGCTCTACACGACGCTGCAGACCGCGGTCGAGCTGTACAACATCCCGTTCCTGTGGTTCCCGGACCTGTCGGCGCCGGATCCGTACTACATCCTGCCGTTCGTGATCGGCGCCACGTCGTTCGTGCAGCAGCTCATCATGCCCATGCAGGGCGACGCCACGCAGGCGAAGATGATGCGCTACTTCATGCCGGCGATGTTCACGGTGTTCATGCTGTTCCTGCCGTCCGGACTCGGCGTATACATGTTCACCAACAGCTTGCTCGGCATCTTGCAGCAACAGATCGTGGAACGCCACGTGCGTCACCAGACGGCCAAGGGCGGCGGCGCCGGCGGCGGCGACATCGAAGTAAGGACGAAAGAGGAGAAGCCGGCAGGCAAGGGCGGCAAGGGCAAGTCCAAGGGCCCGGACTCGCGCCCGCTCCTCGACAAGGGAAAGGCTTAGACGATGACCGACTCCGATGATCATCAGGACGACTCGCAGGTGGACGACGACTGGAGCGCCGAAGGCGACGACCAGGACGACGTCGCGACAACCGACGCCGACGACGCGGACGCGGAGGGCGATGCGGCGGACGACGACGGCGACGACGGCGACGACGGCGACGACGCCGGCGACCGGCCGCGCGCCAACTCCGAGCCGGACTACGTTCCGGAGGGCGACGACCGCGCGCTCGACACGCTCGATTTCCTGAGCCGCGTCATCAAGGAAATGGAAGTTGAGTGCGAGGTGCACCTGCGCCGCCCCGGACCCGACGCCGACGAGAGCGAGATCAACCTCGAGATCAGCGGCCGCGACGCCGGGCGCATCATCGGCAAGAAGGGCATGGTGCTGGCGGCGCTGCAGTTCATCGTGCATCGCATGGTCAACCGTCCCGGCCTCGAGCGGCGCCACGTGCTGGTGGACGCGGAGGGGTATCGCAGCCGCCGCGACGACTCGCTGGCGCTGATGGCGCGCCGGCTCGGCAAACAGGCCGTCGAGCAAGGCAAGATCATCACCTTCGAGCCGATGAATCCTCGCGACCGCCGCGTGGTGCACCTGGCACTCGCCAAGTTCGACGGCGTCATCACCAAGAGCGACGGCGAGGGTGACGACCGCCGGGTACAGATCATCCCGGTCCGCCGCTGACCCTGAACCGTACGTGACGAGGCATCGGCTGCCGGCCAGCCGACGCCTCGCGCCCGCGGCGAGCCGGATCGCCCTGGGCTCCGGACCTTACCAAGCGTGGTCGCGCAGACCGGGAAGGATGCCGGTCCGGCGCGGAATCCCGAGGGCCTCGAGCACGGGTGGCCGCAGTCGCGACCGTGAACTCCCGGCTGGCGCAGCGTGACGACAGCGGTGCCTCGCCGGTGCTGTGACGGGCTTCGCTTGCCACCCAACCGCGCCGTGGCCAGGTTCTTGCAAATCCGGATTTGCAGGAACTCGCCGGGTCGCCCGTCCAACCAGCATCCAGTCGTCGCCGGCGCATCGTCCCGCGCACGGTCGGCACAGCGTGAAAGGAACTCCGCAATGAAGACGCGCTCGCTTCTCTGGCTTCTCGCGGCGGGGGTCGCCGCCGTCGGCTGCGCGAGCCCGCACGCGGTGCGCGGCGAGGAAGTCCCAGGGCTCGACTCCGAGGCAATGAGCACGGGGCTCGACCAGCGCGACCTGCAGCGACTGCTCCACGAGAACATGCAGGCGCTGCAGGCCTCCGCCGTGATCCGGCGCTGGCAAGGCGAGAACCGTCCGACTGTCGCCGTCCTGCCGCTCCGGAACGAGACGACCGAGCACGTCGACAGCGCCCTCGACGCGCTGATCAGCGACATCGAGACGGTGCTGGTGAACGCCGGCCACGTGCGCGTGATCAGCGTGGAACAGCAGCCACAGCTGATCGCTGAAGTGCGGAGCCAGTACTCCGACGCTTTCGATCCCTCGAAGGTCGCGCGCTGGGGCAAGCAGGTCGGCGCGCGCTACTTCGTGACCGGCAAGGTGTTCAGCACCGACGAGCGCCAGGACGACGAACGGCGGGTCCAGTATTTCATGTTCATCCAGGTGCTCGACGCCGAGACCGGCGACATCCTGTTCCAGAACAAGTCGGCGCTGACCAAGGCGCTGGTCGACTAGCAGACGATGGCTCCCTCCGCGTCGAAGACGAGCGCGTTGCCGGGACGGTTCGCATGCCGGCGGACCATCACGGCTCCGCGCGGCCGCGACGGTGGCGCCTGGAGCGCCGCGCGCCGAAGGCCATGACCGCGCGCGGCGTCATCCTGTGCCTGGCGCTCGCCGCGAGCGCGTGTGCCGGGCACTCGTCGAAGACGCTCGAGGCGCGCAACGCGCTCGACGCGATGCAGCCGCGCCGCGCCCTCGCGCTCCTCGACGAGCAGCTCGACGTGGACAGCCCGAAGGAGCTGCCGGCGGACGTCGGCGGCGACAACGCCTTGTTCATCCTCGACCGCGCCATGGTGTTGCAGCAGCTTGAAGACTACAAGCTCTCCAGCCGCGACCTGCAGGTGGCCGACAAGCAGATCGAGGTGCTCGACTTCTCGCGCACGGCGCTGGACGACCTGGGCAAGTACGTCTTCTCGGACTCGAGCGGGCCGTACAAGGCGCCGGCGTACGAGAAGTTGATGATCAACAGCGTCAACATGGTCAACTACCTCGCTCGCGGCGATCTGAACGGCGCTCGCATCGAGGCGCGACGGCTGGCCGTGATGCAGACGTACATCAAGTCGCACAAGGACCCGGCCGCCGCGCTCAGCGGACCGGGTAGCTACCTCGCCGGGTTCGTCTTCGAGAAGAGCGGCAAGCCGGACGAGGCGCTGCGCTACTACGACGAAGCGCTGCAGTACGGCGACTACGCGTCGCTGCACGCGCCGATCCGGCGCCTGGCGGCGCGCGCGGGCTACCGCTCCCCGCGCATCCGCCGCATCCTGGACGAGGCGAACGCCGCGACGCCGAACGCCGCGACGCCCGCGACGCCCGCGACGCCGAACACCGCGACGCCCCCGACGCCGAACGCCGCGACGCCCCCGACGCCGAACGCCGCGACGCCCCCGACGCCGAACGCCGCGACGCCCCCGACGCCGAACGCCGCGACGCCCCCGACGCCGAACGCCGCGACGCCCGCGACGCCGCCCGCGACGCGTGATTCCGCGCCGGACCGGCAAACTCCAGCCGCTCCGGACGCGGAGCCCGCGGAGCTGCTCGTCGTGGTGAGCTTCGGGCGCGTGCCGGCAAAGATCGCCAAGCGCGTGCCGATCGGGCTCGCGCTCACGTATGCGAGCGGTGCGCTCAGTCCATACGACCGCTCGCGCGCCAACTCCCTGGCGCTGCAGGGTCTGGTGACGTGGGTCAACTATCCGGAGCTCGGCCGCGCGCGCGGCCAGTACGAGCAGCCCGGCTTCGCCCTCGACGGCCAGTGGCAGCGGCTCGAAGGCATCGTCGCCGTCGATCGCGAGGTGCGTCGCGCGTGGGACGAGCTGCGCGGATCGATCGTCGCGGCGGCGATCACCCGCATGATCGCGCGCGTCGTCGCCGGAGAGGTGACGCGCCGCGCGGTGGGCGGCTGGGAAGGCCTGCTGCTCTCCCTCGGCACGCAAGCCACGCTCACCGCCACGGACACGCCCGACACGCGCAGCTGGGCCACGCTTCCCGCGCGCATCGCCTTCGGACGCGTCGAGCTGCCACCGGGAACGCACACCGTCGTGCTCGAGGCGCGCGGCGTGCAGAAGAGCCAGAAGATCAAGATCAAAGCAGGTGGTTGGGCGGTCGTGAATCTGACTGTGCTTGGTTGACCACGCGAATCCGGCAGAGTACCAATGCGGGCCGAGGGTGATGGCCGCAGGGGAACGACGCAGTGCGAGACTCGCCGCGGCAGCGGCCGTCGCCGCTTGCGCGTGGCTCTTGGCGACTCCCGCTTCGGCGCAGACGCTCAATCCGTACGGCCCGCGTGCGGAGCGCGGCTTCGGGCATCGCGACGCGTTCGCGTTCACGCTCGAGCAGGTGTTCGGCTTCGAGCACCTGGAGCTGGGCTCCGAGGACAGCAACGGCAACAGCCACACGCAGAGCTACGACACGAAGCCGATGGGGGCGCTGTACTGGGGCGACGTGGGCCTCTTCAGCGTCTCGCAGAACGGCCTCACGTTGGGCACGCTGCTTGGGTTCACGCACGTGTTCGTTCCGAGCGGCTCGGATAGCGCGGTCGGAAACGGCAGCGAAGATGCCACGATCATCCGGCTCAAGCCGCGCATCGGCTACGCGGGCGCGGCGACGCCCAGCTTCGGCTACTGGCTGCGCGGCGGCCCGTCGTTCTTCACCGCGTTCAGCGGCAGCGACAACCAGGTCTACAGCTTCGCTGCCGGCGCCGAGGCCTACGTCGTCATCACGCCCTACCCACATTTCAGCGTCTTGCTCGGGCCGAATTTCGACATCAACATCTTCGGGCGCGACCACGACGGCAACCCTGCGAAAGTCACCCAGTACGGGATGAGCGTCGGGCTGATGGGGGAGCTGTGGTGAAGCCCTTGCGCGCCCTGTCCGTACTCGGTGCGCTGGCGGCCACGATGGCCGCGGCGCTGCCGGCATCCGCCCAGGAGAGCAGCGAGTTCTCGTTGCAGTATCCAGCCGTCATCACGTTCGAGAACTTCGCCGGCGTGATGTACCAGCGGGTCAAGATCGAAGGCGCCCCCGACGCGACCGAAGGCACCAGCGCCGGGACGTTCACGTCCCTCACCCCGTTTGCGCAGCCGCTTCCGCAGATCGGCTTCCACTACTTCGTCGCGCCGCCGCTCTCGCTGGGCTTGGGTGTTCACTATTCGGACCGCGACACGTTGGGCAGCGCCTTCGAGGTTTCCCCGCGCGTAGGCGTGGCGATTCCGTTCAACCCCGGCACGGCGCTGTGGCTGCGCGGCGGCATCACCTACTTCGCCTACGACTTCGGCTCGAGCACCTACGTCAGCTACTCCGGCATCTCACCGGGCGGCGAGGTGTTACTCGTGCTCGAACCGGTCAACCATTTCGGTTTCATGATCGGCGCGAAGTTCGACGTGTCGGCAAGCGCCAAGCGCAGCATCAAGGGCGACTCGACGCCGAGTACGTCCATGCCCGACGAGAACTTCAGCTATCTCCAGGCCGGGCTCACCGTCGGCGTGCTGACGGACTTCTGAGTCGCGTCACTTCATGGCGTAGCCGCTGCCGTCGAACACGTAGCGGCGCTTCGCGCCCTGTGCCCACGGGAGCAAGAGCGGCTCGAGGCCGCCGGCCGTCGTGGTGTCGGTCGGGAACGGGTAGTCCTGCTCCGTCCAGCCGACGGCGCGCCCGGGGCGGAGCTCTATCGTCAGGCCACGCTCGCCGGGCAAGAACGCGATCGTACCGAGCACGCGCTTGTCGCCGAGGGCGCGTCCCGTCTCGGCGGCGAAGATCCGCGTCACGCCCTCGGCGACGACCTTGTAGACGAACAGCGCGTAGCGATCGACGGTGTCGCCGCCGAGCTCCTTGCTGGCCTTGGCGTGGAGCACGCCGCGCACGATGATCTCCGCCTTGCCGTCGCCGGTAAAGTCGCGCGCGGTGACGTCCAGCACGTTCTTCGGCTCCGCCACGCCGATGGTGATGAACGCGTAGCTGAGCCCGCCGCGGAAGCCCTTGCCGAACACCACGATGTCCTTCTTGTGGATCAGCACGCGCTCGGTCCGCGTGTCGCCGACCACGTCGGTGACGAAATCGAAGCGTGGCTTCTCTCTTCCGACGTGACGGTCCTTGCGATAGAGCGCGTACACGCGGTCGAGTAGCTCGTCGCTCGTGGGCGGCCGCGGCGGCGGCGGCGGCGGCGGGCCGGAAGGCTTGTGCGCGGCGTGGTGCGCGCGCTTGACGAGCTTCGGCGTGCCGGTCTTCTCGTCCAGCTTGGAAAACGCCTTGCCGTCCCATCCAAACGTGCGGCTCGTCACGCTCTGCCACGGCAGGAGCGCGCCTTCCATGTCGTCGCTCACCGGCTCCTTGTACGTGTCCGGCTCGAAGCCCTCCGCCTGGTCTTGGGAGATCTCCACAGCGACGCCACGCCCCTTGGTGACGAGACGCACCTTGTTCACGACGCGCCCGTCGGGCGTGACGATGGCCGTCTCGTGGGCGAAGAGCCGATACGGCGTGTCGTTCGAGCCGACCTTCAGCACCTCGAGCACGCCGCGGTAGCGATCGCCGCCGCCGATGCGCTTCTCGACGACGATCTCCTGCTTGCCGTCGCCGTCCATGTCGCGAAGCTGCAGCGACTCCACCATCGACGGCGAGGCGACGCCGAGCTCGCCGAAGTAGAACTGGTTTCCGCCGCGGTAGTGCGGGCCGGCGATGGTCAGGTACTTGCCGTGCACGGCGACCTGCTCGAGCATCGAATCACCGTCCACGTCGCCGTAGACGACGCGCGACGGCCGCTCGGGCAGGTTGTTCGGCCCGATCAGGTTCGCGTCCATCGCTTGCTCGGCCTCGAGCCGCAGCGGCGGGAGCGCGCCGCCGCTCTGCGCGGTGCTCGTGGACACCACCGCGCGGATCGAGCCGGGCGCGTCCGCGTCGCTGTACTCGATCGCGCCGCGCAGCCCGACGCGCGTGTTCCGGCCCTGGGGGAACGCCGACCACGGGATCCGCGCTTCCACCTCCAGGCCGCCCTTGGCCGGCGCTTCCACGACCTTCGAGCCGGCTATCGCACCGCCACCGCGGCGCTTGACCACGCCGGCGACGCGACCGGGGTCGCCGGGATAGATCTCGACGGCGTGCGTGGCGTAGCCGCGACCCGACGGGAACGCGATGATCAGCGTCGCGTGGTCCTCGCCGCTTCCGGCGGCGGGCGTGCGCACGATCTTGCGATCGACGAGCTTGAGCGCGACGTACACGTAGCTCGCGTCGTAGCCGATGGACGCCGCCGCGCGGTCGCCGCCCGCCGAGCCGCGCAGGTGCTCGCCGAGCTCGGTCAGCTTGCCCGGCCACTCGCGGAGCAGCCCGTCGATCTTGATCTTCGACTGCGACATGTCGTTCGCGTCGATCGCGCGACCGGCTGCCGGTGAGGCACGGGCGACGAGCAGCGTGGCAACGGCGCCGAGCAGCGCCCCGAGACGGGCTGCGCCGCTCACCGCTTGACCCGGAGCTCCTGCTGTTCCTGTGCCTCGAGCTCGGCCAGCGCGGCAGCGAGCTCGTCCTGCTCGGCCTGGTCCTCGCCGGCTGCGCCCCGATCGGCCTGCGCTTCGACGCGCACGGCCTGCGCTTCGGGCGCGGGCGGCGCCTCCGGCGGCAAGATACCCATCTTGCGCTTGAGCGCGTCGAGGTCCTCCTCCGCGCCTTGCGTCACCTCGAGCTGGCCGAACTTGTGCGCCAGCACGTCGCCCGAGTACTCCTCCGCCAGCTCCGCGCCGGCCTCCGCCTCGGCCTCGAGCTGATCGATGCGCCCCGCCATGTCGTCGAACGCCTCGAAGGCGCTCGCGTTGCGGAGCCCGCTCATCGTCTCCTGGATGGCCTTCTGCGCCTCGGCGCGCTTCTTGCGCGCGATCAGCAGGTTCTTCTTGCGCTTGGCTTCCTCGATCTTGCCGTTGAGCGCGCGCAGCGCGAGCTTCAGCTGATCGACCGCCGCCTTCTGTTTCTGCCATTGATCGCGGTACTGCTCGGCGAGCGTCTCGTGCTCCTTCTTCCGGGCCAGCGCTTCCTTCGCGAGCGCGTCGTCGGCAGCGCGCACGGCCATCATCGCGCGGCGCTCCCACTCCGCCGCGTTCGCCGCTTCCTGCTCCGCCTGCTTGGCCAGCCGCTTCTCGTCGGCGATGGACGAAGCGACCTGCTTCTTCGCCTCGATGAGCTGGGCGTTCATGTCGATCACGATCTGGTTCAGCATCTTCTCCGGGTCCTCGGAGCGGCTGATGAGATCGTTGATGTTGGATTTGATGAGCCTGGCCAGTCGCGCGAAGATTCCCATGCTTTCCTCTCAGGCCTTCTTCTGCACCATCTCGCGCAACCCGGAGATGTGCTCGGCGAGCGCCAGGTCCACGTCGGCGAACACGGCCTCCAGCTCGTTCAGATCGAGCGTCTCGTTCTCGAGCGCCGCGGACAGCACGATGTTGTCACCCTCGATGCCGTACGCGGCGTGCAGCAGGTCCCGCGCGTTGAGCACGAGCAGGTGACGGAACGCGCGCGCCTCTACCGCGGCGTCTCCGCGCGGCGCCTCGCCGATCGTCACCCGCACGACCACCACCGGGGGCGCAAGCCGGAGCGCCACCGGCGGTTGGTTCGGTGCAACGCTGACCAGATACGTCCCGTCTGGAGTGCGCTCGAAGCGGCGTTCGAGCTTGTTGAGGTGCGCCTCGAGATCCTCTTCGGTCCTGACCATCGGGTCGCCAGCATAGCGCGACCGGCCCCGCCGGGTGACCGTGAATTTCCCTCATTTCTTCGCTGGTTTGCCGGTCCGGCGCGGAATCACCGGCGACGCGCCGGACGCGCTGGCCCGTCGATTCCGCGCCGGACCGGCATGCCTGCGGTAGGCATTTCCGTGACCGTTTTGAGTACGCTCGGCGGCGGGCGTGGAACGCCCCTGGTCGAGCGGCTATCGTGACTGGATGCGCCGCTACGCTGAAGTGGTGCTCTCCGGGGTGCGCTTGGCGGTGGTGAGCCGCGACATCGGGCGTGCGCTGGAGCGCCTGACGCCCGCCGAGCGCGAGGTCGCGCGGAGCTACGCCGCGGGCAAGAGCTGCGCCGAGGTCGCTGCCGAGCGGGGAACCTCGCCGCACACGGTCGCGAACCAGCTCGGGTCGATCTACTCCAAGCTCGGCGTGGCGGGCCGGACGGAGCTGGTCGCTCTGATCTGGGAGGGGTAGCCGATGCGGGGAGCGGGAGCCGTACCGGTCGTGGAGACCGCCTACCGGCTGGATCTGGACGACGAGGAATGGGTGGCGGAAATGGCCAGGCTCGGCTGCAAGACGCTGGGCGAGGACGGCATGCCCGTGCACGGCGCCATCATCCGCAGCCACGAGCGCGGCTTCGAGTTCCTGAAGCGCTTCCTCGAGCCGTACGATCCGGAGTTCCTGGCAGCCGTCGACCGCATGGAGGGGTGGGTCCCCCGGCGAATCAACGCGGTGAAGTACCGGAAGACGCGCTGCTCGACGGCCACGGAGCTCGCCGTCGAGCACCACGCGCCGGCGCTGCTGTCCACGGCGTTGCTCACGCGATACCTGGGCCGCTGGGGCGTCGCCGACGTCGTCCAGGTGCAGGGCGCCGGGCTCGACGACATCACGGTGGGCTTCACCGCGTCGCTGCGCGAGGCGTCGCGCGTGCCGCCGCGGCTGCGACACACGTGGGAGCTCGTCGCGACGCACATGGCGGCGGGCTTCCGCCTGCGGCGCGCGCTGTCCGATCGGGCGGCGGCGCTGGAGCACGCCGAGGCGATCTTCGATCGCAAAGGGCACTCGCTGCACGCGGTCGGCGCCGCCGCGGACCCCGAGTACCGGGACCTGCTGCGGCAGGCCGTGCGATCGGTCGACGAAGCGCGCTCGCGCGGCGGCCGCGACGACCCGGAGCGAGCGCTCGATCTGTGGAAGGGCTTGTTCGCCGGGCGCTGGTCGGTGCTCGAGGTGTTCGACACCGACGGACGCGCGTTCATGGTCGCGTGCGAGAACGACCCGGCCGTGGCGGAATCACGCGCCCTCACGCGCCGCGAGCGCCAGGTCGCCGAGCTGGCGTCGCGCGGCCACTCCGAGGAGCTGATCGCCTACACGCTGGGCCTGAGTGCTTCCACGGTGCGAACGCACCTCGATCGCGCCGTCAAGAAGATGGGGCTGAAGGGGCGCCTCGGGATCATCCGCGCCGCGAAGATGCTGGCGAAGACCGACAAGTAGCGGTTCCGCGCCGGACCGGCATCCCCTTCAGATCGGGCCCTGGTCGCGACCGCGGCGAACGGCGACGAGCTCTTCGGGCGGCGGAGGCTCGGGCTGCACGGTGACGTGATCGAGGTGGTGCTCGTCGTGGAGTCGCTCGGCGATCGCCCGGCATACGTCGGTGCCGTGGGCGCCGCGCGCGAGGGTGACGTGGACCGTGAGCGCGTCGAAGCGATCGCTGATGCGCCACACGTGCAAGTCGTGGAGCGACGCGACGCCCTCGCAGGCGAGGATGGTGCGCTCGACGGCGGCCACGTCGAGGTGCGACGGCGCGGCTTCGAGCAGGATCGCCGTGGTCTCGCGCAGCACGCGCCAGCCGCTGAAGGCGACCAGGATCGCGATCAGGACGGAGAGCGCGGGGTCGGCACGCCACCAGCCGAGCGTGACGACGGCGATGCCGGCGAGGATCGCGGCAACCGAGCCGAGCGCGTCGGTGAGCACGTGCGCGAAGGCGGCGCGCACGTTGAGGTTCTCGCGCTGGCCGGTCATCAGGATCGCGGCGACCACGCCGTTGACGACCAGGCCGACGCACGCTGTGACCAGCATGCTGACGCCGTGGATGTGCTCCGGTTGGAACCAGCGCTGCACGGCCTCCGCCACGACCCAGACGGCGGTGACGGCGAGCGCGACGCCGTTGACGAACGCGGCCAGCACCTCCGCGCGACGGAAGCCGAACGTCGAGCGGGCGGTGCGCGGGCGGCTCGCGAAGCGCTGGGCGACGAGCGCGAGACCCAGGGCGCCCGCGTCGGCCAGCATGTGTCCCGCGTCGGCGAGCAGCGCGAGGCTGTGGCTGGTGACGCCGACCACGGCCTCGACCACCATGAACGAGCCGGTCATGGCCAGCGCGACGGCGAGCACGCGCGTCGGCGCCGCGGCGTGCTCGTGCTCGTGTTCGTGATGGCCGCCGTGACCGTGGCCCGGGGCCTCGACGGACAAGGAGCCGCTCATGGGCGTCGGCGGTAGAGCAGCGCGAGCCCCAGCACCAGCGAGCCGACCAGCCACGGTACGGGCTTCGCGGGGCCCTGGCGCACGATGCTGCAGCCGCTGCTACTGCCGGAATCCGCGCTGCCGCCGGTCGCCGACGGGTCGAGGCACACGCCCAGGCCGGTGTCGCACGTGGTGCCCGACGCGCAGCTGCCGTCGGTGCCGCAGGCGGCCACGCACGTGCCCGACGTGCCGTCCGAGGAGTAGCACTGGTAGGCGGCCTGGCAGCCTTCGCTCGCGCTGCACGCATCGCCCAGGGCGCCGCCGGTCGGCGGCGGCGCGGCGTCCGTGCCGCCGTCGTCCGGCGAGGCCGGCGTGCTCGAGCCGGTGACGGCCCAGAACGGCGGGTCGTAGCCGCCGGACTTCGCCGCGTCGAGCGCGGTCTGGATGATCAGGTCCTTGTGCGACGCGACGTCGCCGTACACGCTCGACAGACAGCCGGTCGGACCGCGCGAGAGCACGCCCATGACGCGCCCCTGGGCGTCCAGCGCCGGTCCACCCGAGTCGCCCGGACACGTCTTCGAGTTGCCCAGCCACTCCGACGCTTCAACCGACAAGCCCGAGCCGCAGTCCGTGCCGTGGCAGCTGACCTGGTTGTCGTCGAGACGCATGCGCGTACCGTTCGACGAGTTGTTGTTCGGATCCGTGAGCCCGAAGCCGACGGCCGAGTACGGCTCCGGGTAGTCCGGGGTGGAGTCGATGCGCGGCACGATCGGCGTCGCCACATCGGCGGGGATGCCGGCGCCCTCCAGCGTGATGAGCGCGATGTCGTTGCCGCAGATCTTGGTGCTCTCCGGCGGCACGACGACGGTGCCCGCGCCCTTGTAGAATTCGGGCCCGTCCGCCGTCGGCGGTGTGGTCAGGACGCGTGGCGCGCAGCATCTCCCCGGTGGCCTGGAGCCCGAAGCCCGTCTGCGTGCAGTCCACGCTGTTCTGCGGACCGTTGTTCTGTGTGAGCGCGACGCAGTGCCGCGCCGTGAGCACCAGGTTCGGCGCGATCAGCGTCCCGCTGCAGTGCACCTGGAAGTAGCCGAAGGCGCTGAATGCGAGGGCGACGGCGGCCTTGTCCGCGTCGTCCACCTGACCGCCGACGATCGGCTGCTCGATGATCCCGGGCCTTCCGCTTTCGGGGGCAGCGCCGCAAGCGAGGACCGGGAGCGCGCTCGCCGCAGCGAGCAGCAAGCCAAGGGTTCGTGTCATGGGCGCCTCCAGCAGGGGCGACAACTGTAGCGGCTCAGCCGGCGCCCGCCAACCGCCGGCGTGACCGCGTGACCGCGTGACCCCCCCGCGCTCGTGGTGTAGTCTTGGCCATGTTCCCCAAGAACTTGCGCGAGTGCCTGACGTTCGACGACGTCATGCTGCTGCCCGCGTACAGCGACGTCCTGCCCCCGGACGTCGATGTGCGCACGCGATTGACGCGGGGCATCGAGCTGAACATCCCGATCGTCAGCGCGGCGATGGACTCCGTCACGGAGGCGCGCTCGGCGATCGCCATGGCACGCCAGGGCGGCATCGGCGTCATCCACAAGAACTTGCCGCCGCTGGCCCAGGCCGAGGAGGTCGACCGCGTCAAGCGCGCGGAGAGCGGCATCATCACGAACCCCGTCACGGTGCGTCCAAGCGAGTCGCTCCGCGACGCTTTGGCGGTGATGCGCGAGCACGACGTGTCCGGCGTACCCGTCGTCGAAGGCGACTCGCCGGTGGGCATCCTGACGGCGCGCGACATCCGCTTCGAGAAGAACCTGGACCAGCCCGTGAGCGCGTTGATGACGACCGATCTGGTCAGCGTGAAGCCGGGCTGCAAGGTGGAAGAGGCGAAGGAGCTCCTGCACAAGCACCGGATCGAGAAGTTGCTCGTCATCGAAGGCGGCAAGCTCGTGGGGCTGATCACGATCAAGGATCTGATGCAGGCCGCGCGCAATCCGTCCGCGCTCAAGGACGAGCGCGGACGCCTGCTGGTGGGCGCCGCCATCGGACCGGGCGCCGATCGCGTCGAGCGCGCCGACGCGCTGGTCGAGGCCGGCGTGGACGTGCTGGTCGTCGACACGGCCCACGGTCACTCGCGCGGCGTGATCGAGACGGTGCGCGAGATGCGCAAGCGCCACGCGAAGCTGCAGCTCATCGGCGGCAACATCGCCACGGCCAAGGCCGCCGAGGCGTTGATCGAGGCGGGCGTGGACGCGATCAAGGTCGGCATCGGGCCGGGCAGCATCTGCACCACGCGCATCGTCGCCGGCATCGGCGTACCGCAGATCACGGCCATCTCCGACTGCGCCGAAGTCGCCGACCGCCACGACGTGCCGGTGATCGCCGACGGCGGCATCAAGTACTCGGGCGAGGTAACCAAGGCCATCGCCGCCGGCGCGTCGTGCGTGATGATCGGCTCGCTGTTCGCCGGCACCGACGAGGCCCCCGGAGAAATCGTCCTCTACCAGGGCCGCAGCTACAAGGTGTACCGCGGCATGGGCTCGCTCGGCGCGATGAAGAAGGGCAGCAAGGATCGATACGGCCAAGGCGGCACGGCCGACGAGAAGCTCGTGCCCGAGGGCATCGAGGGTCGCGTCCCGCACCGCGGCTCGCTCGGCTCGATCCTGGCGCAGCTCGTCGGCGGCCTACGCTCCGGCATGGGCTACACCGGCTCGCACTCGATCGCCGAGCTCCGCACCAAGGCGGAGTTCATCCGCATCACGTCGCAAGGCCTGCGCGAGAGTCACGTCCACGACGTGATCATCACGGAGGAAGCGCCGAACTACCGCGTGTAGCGCGGATCAGAACGACAGCGACGTCACGCTCTTGCGGCGCGCCGAGGCCGAACGCTTCTCGTCCATGTCGAAGCGGTACATGAAGCCGATGCGTGCGCCGAGGTTCGTCTCCGAACCCGCGCCCGGCGCGCAGCCGTCGAGATCGACGGCGTCGCTCGACAGGCGATGCGCGGTCAGGTCGGCCTGGGCGATGAACGCCAGGTGCCGATCGAGATCGACGTCCATGCCGACGCCGCCGCCGAGCCCGAAGCCGGGGCCTTGGCTCGCCGAGCAGTCGTAGGCCTTCGGCGTCGAGAAGTCGTACGTCTGGGTGCCGCTCGCACGCACGTGCTGCCAGCTCATCCCGACCTGCAGCTGCACGAACAGCCCGATCGTGTCCGAGCGCAGAGGATAGGCGCGGCCACCCAGCCACAGCGCGGTGAGACTGCGCTCGACGTCGTAGTTCGCACTTTGCGGCGCCGTGCGTCCGGAGCCGAGTCCGATCTGCTGCACGGCAAGCCCGACGGAGAGCACGCGACTCGGCGCGAACCAGCCGCCAAGCCCGTACTCGAGCCCGACCGGCGCGTTGCGCGTGAAGTTGTCGGGCGAGTCCAAGCGGAAGTTCGGCCCGGCCTCGAGCTCGATCCCCAGGGTCTGTTCCGGCGGCGGCAGCTTGGCCTCGGATTTTGCGCCGCCCTGATCCTGCGCGGAAGCGGCAGCGGGCATCATGCTCGGTGCTGTGCTGGGCGCGGGCGTCACCGGCGGTGCGGGCGCGGGAGCCGGTGCGGGCGGCGCAGGGGCCGGGGGTTGTTGGACCGGCGCGGTATCGACCGGAGGCGTCGTCCCGGGCTGCGTCGCACCGTTCGGCGGCGTCGCGTCCGCAGGCGGCGTCTCGCCAGGTGCTGCCGCTCCTGCGTCGGGAGTCGTCGCACCCGCGGCGCCTTGATCACCGGCGGGCTTGTCTTCCGGCTTCTTGTCTTCCGGCTTCTTGTCTCCGTCCTTGGCGGCGCCCGCCTTGTCGTCCGGCGTCGCCGGCTTGTCGGGGGACGCCGGCGCGTCCGCCGCGGGAGGCGCGGCCGGTGCCGGAGGCGTCTGGGCGGACGCGACGACGGCGACGAGACTGGTGGCGAGAGCGGCGAGACACACGACTGGGCGGAGGCGCATGGGCGGACTATCCCTCTACGGCCGCCCCGCGTGCAATCACTCGCGACGTCCGGGGCGTCGCGCATGCGTGCGGGACCAGCGGACCGCCGCTTGCGCCGGCCCGCTCCAGCCCGCGACCAGACGTCGCTGGGCGCGCGTCAGCCGCAGGGCCAGAAGGCGCGCACGCGGTCGCTCGCCCGCCATCAGCAGCCGGACCGTCTCGGCGGCGGCGACGACGAACAGCAGCGACACCAGCGCGAGCAGCGCCACGGCGGACCAGACAGGGCCGAAATATGCGAAAAGATTATTGAACATGACGCACCCAATACAAACTGGCCGTGCAGAATGTTTTGTAGGCACTCCGACGCGGTGTGTCAATAGGTAGCCGTGCGCGAGGCCGGGCAGGCCGCGACGGCGATCAGGGCTCGAACAGGGACATGGCGATCGCCTCGAGGGCGGTCTGGATCGCCGCGTCGTCCTCGGGCGGCGGCGGATCGAAGAAGTCGTGAAGCGCCAGGCCGTCGAGCGCGCCGAGCAGCAAGCGCGGCAGCACGCGGGCGGGCACCTTCGGCTTGAGCCCGAACTCCGTCAGGCTCGCGAGCAAGTGCTCGACCACCTCGTGGCGGTTCGCCTCGAACATGGCGGCGAGCGAGCTGCGCAGCTTGGGGTCGTGCAGGCCCTGGGCCATCAGATCCGCGAGCACGCGCAGCTCCGGCCCGCCCTCCTTGCGACTGACCCGCATCTCGCGCAGCGCGCGCGAGATCTTGTCCGACGGGTTGCCCGGGGCCTCCCACGCCGCACGCACGCGATCGCGCATGGCGGCCGCGCAGTGATCGAGCACCTGGGAGATGAGGTCTTCCTTGCTCTCGAAGTGGTAGTGCACGGCACCCTTGCTCATGCCGGCGGCGGTGGCGATGTCGCTCACGCTGGTACGGGCGTAGCCGTTGTCCGCGAGGGCCTGGATGGCGGCGTCGAGCACCTGCTTCCTGCTGGCCTCGCTCTTCTTGTAGGAGCCGCGCGCGCGCATTTCGACCTGGAACAGGCCGGATACAGGCTCGGGGACCGGCGCGCAAGCCTGGGCTCCCCGAGAGGGAAAGGCGGGCGCTTCCCGGGGCTTTCGACGGCGTTGACAGTCCGGGGGGCGCCTGCCACATTCCGCCGCGGAGAGATGACCGAGTGGCCGAAGGTGCCTGATTCGAAATCAGGTGTACCCGCAAGGGTACCGTGGGTTCGAATCCCACTCTCTCCGCTGGGAGCCCGGCCGGAGGGCGAGTCCTCCCGCTCATCGAGCTGACGGAGGCGAGCAACCGGCACCCGTCACGAGACCACCACGGCGGCCTCGCGAACGGAAAGACTGAACCTGGAGAGGTGACCGAGTGGTCGAAGGTGCATGATTGGAAATCATGTGTACCTGCAAGGGTACCGCGGGTTCGAATCCCGCCCTCTCCGCCGACGAGACGACAATCGACGCTGTTCGGGGGCGGCGCGTCGCCAAGTCCTTCTCGATCGCGGCTTGCGGCCCGACAGCGCCGGGGGGACTCCTCTCACGCCAGGCATGATGAAGGAGTGGCGGGGCTTCTCGCTCGTCTACGCGCCGGACGGCTCGCTGATCTCGGCGGTCGGGTTCGACGCCGAGGACTTCCTGCGCGACGGCGCCGAGCTCGAGCGCATCTACCATCCGCCGGCGCTGACGCTCCACAAGGCCGGCGCGCATGTGGCTGCACTCGTGGCGATGCCGGCGTTCGCGACCAAGCGGCGCCTGATGCTGCGCGGGCTCGGCGACGCGGGCGTGGCGGTGCTCGGAGCGGCGCGGCTGGCAGTCCGCGAACTGGTGCTCGAGGAGGAGGGCCTGACTCCTCGCGGAGTGCGATCGCTCCTGCCGCTCGCGCCGCAGCTCGAGCTGTTGTCGCTCGCGCGCAACGAGGTCGTGGACGAGGGGAGCGAGGCGATCGCCGGGGCGCCGTTCGCGGCGCTGCGCTCGCTCGGTCTGCGCGGCTGCAAGCTCCGCGATGCAGCTGTCGTGGCGCTCGCGCGATCGACGCATCTCCCCTGCCTCCGCGAGCTCGATCTGCGCAGCGCGGAACCGGCCAGCTCGCCGTGGAAGAACCGGTTCGGCGGCGAGACCGCGCGTGCGCTCGCGGCTTCGCCGTGGGCCACGCAGCTCGAGATTCTCCGGCTTTCGCAGACCTCGCTCGGCGAGGGCGCCGCCGCGCTCGCCGGGATCGGCGCTCCCGGCCCGGTCGATCTGGATCTCCGCGAGTGCTACCTCGAGAGCGAGTCGACGATCGCGGCACTCGCGGCGGCGCCGTGGACGCGACTCGCGCGGATCGGCCTGTCGGGGAACCACATCCCGAGCGACGACATGCAGGACTGCTACGACTACGACGGCACGCTCGTCGCACATGGTCCGAGGCCGCGCACGGCCGCCGAGCTCGCCGAGCGGTCGGGATTCGCCGCGCGTGGCGTCACGGTCTACTGAGTCGAGCCGGCGGTCGCGCCTTCACCTAGCACGGCCCGTTGCTCCAGCCTGTGGTCCAGCTGGAGGCCGCGCAGACCTGGCAGGCGTTCGCCGGATTCTTGGCGCCGTCGGCGTAGATCGCGCCGTCGATGTAGCAGCCGGTCAGACACGCGCCGTTGCCGTCGCAGATCATGCCCGCGCCGCAGTCGGTGCCGGGCGCGAGCTCGGGATGCGTGCAGCCGTCGCCCTGGCACACATCACCGGTGCACGGGTTGGCGTCGTCCTCGCACGTCGTGCCGTCGGTGCTCGGTCGCGTGCACGCGGCGCTCTCGTCTTGACTCACCGCGCGGCAGGTTCCTGAGCCGCAGGTCTGGTCGGAGCAGCTGCGGATCTTGATTCCGTTGGTCGCGCACACGTCCGGAAACTTGCACGCCCCGTAGTCTCCGCAGGTCTCCGGACCGCAGACCGTGCCGTCCGGCAGCGGCGACCACTTCGAGTTGGTGATCGCGGTCTGGCAGGTGCGGCACGGGTCGGTGGGGTCCCGCGAGCCTTCCGCGGCTCCCTTGCCTCCGATCCAGCACGACGCGCTGCAGCTGCGGACGGACAACAGCACGATGCAGTTTCCGGCGCCGCATTTCGAACCGAGGTTGGCGCCCGGGTGCGTGCACTTGCCGGCATCGCACTGGTCGAGGGTGCACGCATCGCCGTCGTCGGGACAGGCGATGCCCTTGGGGCGCGACGTCCAGCTGGTGATCGACGTCGACGGGTCGCACGCCTCGCACGGGTTGTCCGGATTCAGCGTACCCGGATCGATGAAGCGGTCGTCGATGAAGCACCCGGTGCTGCACGCGAGCGCAAGGTCACAAGTGTTGTTGGCGCCACAGCTCGAGCCCGCGGATTCCGGTGCATGGACGCAGACACCGCCCGCGCAGTGGTCGTGGGTGCAGGCGTTGCTGTCGTCGTCGCACGGCTCGCCGTCTGCGACGGCGCTCAACGCGGTCCGTGTCGAGTTGGTGTCGCAGACCTGGCAGACGTTGTCCGGATCGGCGTCACCGGGTGCGTAGAAGCGTCCGCCCACACCGCACCCCGGGCGGCACTTCGCGTCGCCGTCGCAGACGCCCGACGTGCTGCACGGGGTTCCGGGCTGGAGCGCCGCGTGCTGGCAGACGCTGTCGACGCAGGCGTCGCTGGTGCACGGATTCCCGTCGTCCGCGCACGGCTTCGCTGCGGAGCAGGGCTCGGGACGCGCCCCTCCGGTGATCTGCGAGTCGTCGTACATCAGCGAGCACGCGGTGCCTCCCCCCAACGCCACGACGAGCAGCAGGAGCAAAGCCGAGCCCACGCGCATCACAGGCGTAGTCTACAGTCTTTAGAAGCGGCCGGACACGTTCGCGATTCCCGAGCCGCGCGCCACGCGGACATCGACGTCGATCGTCCCCACCGCGCGTTCCTTGTGCGGCGCAGAACGCAGGAACAGAAACGTCGCGACCCCCAGCGACACCAGCCCGGCGCCGACCGCGATGTCGCCCGCGAGGTAGCGGCTGCGGATCGAGTCCGATCGATCCTGCGGGCACGCGGGCGCGCACTGGCTCTTCGCGTCCGCCTCGGCGCGTTTGCCGTCGACCCAGAAGTAGCTGCCGACGCCGAGCCCGATCACGCCCGCGACGCCGAACACGTACGCCGGGGCCCGGGCGGGCGTCGGCTTGGCCGCGGCAGGGGTCGACGGCGCGGCGAACCGGACATCGACCACGCGGGCCTTCTCGCCCTCGCGCAACAGCACCTTGCGGACGATCGGCGTCGCGTCGCCGTGCTCGAAGGTGAGCTCGTGGGCGCCCGGATCGACGGGCAGCGCCATGCCGTTCAAGCGGTCGGCGACCTTCTTGCCGTCGACGAGCACCCGCACATCGACAAGATCGACGCCATGCTCGTCCTTCACCCGTACCGCGAGCGACGGCGTGACGGCGTCGACCTCGGGGAGCCACCGGACGCAGTCGGACTTGATGAACTCCGGGCAGGTCGGCTGGCTGCACACGAGCAGGCTCTCCCTGGCAGCGAGCAACTTGTCCGTCTTCCTTTGTTCCTGGGCCTGCTCGTAGCTCTCAGCGCACGCCGCCTTGTCGGGCGTCGCTTCATCGGCCGCGGCGAGGCGCGTCACGGGCAGCAGCACGACCAGCCACGCCAGCAGCATTCGCCGGGCGGCTCTCACAGGCACTCCGGGCGCGGGTGTCGGATGCCGTCCTTGCCGACGGTGAACGGCAGCGTGCAGTCGGGCTTGCGCGCCTTGGTGCCGCTCGCGACACGCGCGCGCTTCGCGCTCGGTGCCGCCGACGGCTGCACGCGCGGTAGCGGCGGCGGCTCCGGTGCGCTCCCGGTTTGCTCGATCCGTGCGGGCGCCGGCGCTTCCGGCGCGGGTGCGGGCGTGTCCGGTGCGCGTGCGGGCGCCGACGCGGGCAGCGAGCGTGCGGCCGCCGACGCCTGGAGCGCGCTTGCCTGCGCCGAGATCAACCGCCTTTGCAACAACAGCACCGTCGTCACGACAAACGCTATCACAAGAGCGCCGCCGAGCCGCATGGCGCGCGAGGTGCGGCGCGCCCCGCGATCGCGCACCTCCGGCCACGTCATCACCGACAGCGACGCACTCGGCGTCGGCGGCGACGAATCCCGATCCTCCGTTTGCCGGGCGGCCTGGCACGGTGCGCTCTCGATCTCCACGACCTGCTCGGCGCGCCGCTGGAGCGAGGCGCCACCCACGCGCTCCACCCACTCGCCGACCTCGTGGGTCATGGCGACACCGGTGCGCTCCAGATCGACGGCAAACTCCCGTGCGGTCTGGTAGCGCGCCGCGGGATCGCGCTCCAGCGCGCGCATCACCACGGCCTCGAGCTCCGGCGAGATCGACGGATCGACGGCGCGCGGCGAGGTCACGGGACGCTCGGCGAGCAGCACCATGATCGCGAACGGGTCGTCGACGTTGAACATGCGCTCGCCGGTCAGCGCTTCCCACAGCACCACGCCGGCGGCGAACACGTCCGACCGCCGGTCGACGGTGCCGCGCAGCTGCTCGGGCGCCATGTAGCGAACCTTGCCCTTGATCTGGCCTTCGCGCGTGCTCTGCACGCGCATCGCGGCCTTCGCGACGCCGAAGTCGAGGACGCGCGCGTTGCCGTCCGCTCCGACCATGACGTTCTGCGGGCTCACGTCGCGGTGGACGATGTTCAGGGGGTCGCCGCGCTCGCTGCGCGCTTCGTGGGCCGCGTGCAAGCCGTGCAGCGCGCCCGCCATGATCGCCGTGGCGATCCGCGTCGGGATGCGGCGTCCTTGCTTGCGCACCGAACGATGGAGTTGCGACAGCGACTCGCCCTGCACGTACTCCATCACCAGGAACACTTCGCCTTCGATCGGCACTACGTCGATCGTCGCGACCACGTTCGGGTGCTGGATGCGCGCCGCGAGCCGCGCCTCGTCGAGGAACATCGAGACGAACTCGGGATCCTTGGCCAGATGCGCGTGCAAGCGTTTGATCGCGACGGTGCGCGAGAAGCCGACGGGCCCCACCAGCCGGCCGAAGTGCACGGTTGCCATGCCGCCGGCCGCGATTTCGCCGTACAAGGCGTAGCGACCGACGAACCGCGGCGCGGTGCTCGCGCTCGCGGCGTCCGCGCGGCGGGGCAGCGGCGGCGGCACGCTCCGCTCGCCGCTCGAGGGCGTTGCTCGCGGGGAGACGGTGTCGCCGGTCTCCGCGCCTGTCGATGACAGATCCGCTCCCGTGCTGCCTCCCCTGCCGCCCCGGGATGTCGATCTCGACGTCACCCGACCCAAGGTATACGGCGCGTATACGTTCGTCAAGCGAAGGCGCGGTGGGCATTTTCGCTGCGTTGCGTCATCTTAACCAACCCCAGACGAGGTCCGCTGGCCCATCCGTCTCGGCGAGGGCGCTGTCGTACGAGTCGCCGACGCTACCCACCGACGCTTCGATGCCTGCTTCTTTCAGCCGCTCGGTGTAGCGAATCGACGGATCCCCGAGGCGGCTCCGCGTGCCTGCCCCTGTACCTTTGACGCAGCCTCGGTCGTCCGGTTCGCGATAGGGTCGCGGCCGAGGTGAGGCCAGACCGTCGGGAGCTACCTTGTGCCCCCTGTGCTTGGAGCGCCTGGGGGGGACGTGTGCCCTGGCGGCCTTGCCGCGACGGACACCCAGTGGGGAGTTGCGCCTCGAGCGCCAGTACAGGGCCGGAATAGAGCGTCGCGGTGGCCGATCCCGACAGGCCCCCCACGTGAGGGCGAACGAAAGGCGTAGGAAGCGCGCGAGTTGCGGGTGGGCCCACGTGGGCTCGAGATCCGTCACATCTTGCGTGAGCGGATTGGTCAGGCAGGACTTCGAGCTAGCTGAGCTCGGGGACGCGCGAGAAAGACGCGAACCCGATTCGGGTTCGATGCCTGATTCTCGGATATCGCCTCGACCTCGTCGTTGGACATCGCATCCTCCTCGAGCTGAAGGCGGCCCCGCGCTTGCTCCCGATTCATGAGGCTCGGGTCATCCCACCACGCCTGCCGGTTGGCTTGCTCGTCGACTTCAACGTCACCGCCCTGCGGAATGGCTTGCGACGGCTCGTGCCTGAATACCCGAAGTCCATCTAGACCTTCCGTTCTTTCGCCCTTCCTGTGAAGACCCAACAGGGTGGGGATAGTCGGAGAAGCGATCAATGATGAGCCCACGTGAGGGCGAAAAGAAAGTCGTCGCCGACGATTTCGCGCTTGACGCGTTTCGCAGCCGACGTGGCCCGTCGATCGCCGTTCGCCGCCGGAGTGCGTCGCTGTCGTCGCTGTGGGCCCGCACGCGCGCGGCGAGCGACGCGGGCGACGCGAAACGCGTTCCGGCTGGCGTTCGCGCGGCAGAGCGCCGCTCGGGAGGCTTCGAAACAGCATGTTATGAATACGTATGACCGATCACCACAACGACTGGAAGCGCGCCCACTCCGCGCTCGTGCGCATCGCGGCCGAGCGCGCGGCGCTGGACCACGACGAGGGGCGCTGGCTGTTGGTCGCGCGAGGCGCGCGCGTGCACGATCGGTTCGGCTTCGCGACGTTCGCCGAGTATGTCGAGCGCGTGCTTGGCTACGGGCCGCGGGTGACGGAGGAGAAGCTCCGCATCGCCGAAGCGCTGCAGCGGCTGCCGGTACTCGCGGCGGCGCTCGCCGCCGGCGGTCTCTCGTGGTCGGCGGTTCGCGAGCTGACGCGCGTCGCCGTCGGGGAGACGGAGCGCGAGTGGCTGGCCGCGGCAAGGTCGCGCACCGTGCGCGAAGTGGAGCGGCTGGTGAGCGGGCGCCGGCCCGGCGACACGCCGGCGGATCCGGCGCGCCCGGAAGCGCGCCGGCACACGCTTCGCTTCGACGTCGCCGCGGAGACGCTCGCGACGTTCCGCGAAGCGATGGTGAAGCTGCGTCGTGAAAGCGACGGGGCGCTGGATGACGACGCGGCGCTGCTGCTGATGGCGCGCGCCGTGCTCGGCGGTCCGACCGACGCCGGTCGCGCGAGCTACCAGATCGCGATGACCGTGTGCGCGTGCTGTGGCGCCGGTACGCAGCAGGGCAAGGGCGAGGCGTTCGCCGTCGACGCTGGGATTGTCGAGATGGCCGAGTGCGACGCGCAGCACATCTACGAGAGCGAGCGAGCGACGCAGACGATTCCGCCGGCGACGCAGTCGATTCCGCCGGCGACGCAGTCGATTCCGCCGGCGACGCGGCGCGCGGTGCTGCGCCGCGACGGCGGGCGCTGCCAGGTGCCCGGCTGCTGCAACGCGATCTTCGTCGACATCCACCACGTGCGTCCGCGCGCCGATGGCGGCAGCCACGATCCGGAGTTATTGCTTGTTCTATGCGGTGCGCATCATCGCGCGCTGCATCGCGGCCGCTTCACCATCGAGGGACGTGCGTCGACCGGCTTCGTCTTCCGCCACGCCGACGGATCACCGTACGGGCAGATGGCGGCGCGGGCGCCGACCGACAACGCGGCGCGGGCGCTTTCGGCGCTTTGCGGGCTCGGCTTCAAGCACGGCGAAGCGGCGCGGGCGATCGCGAGCGCCCGCGTGGGGGACGGCAGCAGCGTCGAGCAGGTTCTGCGCGCGGCGTTCGCCGAGCTGCCGGCGCGCGCGCTGCGCGTGAGGGACAGCGCAACGCCGAGCTACACCGTCGGCTCCTTGCCGGACTCCCGAGCGCCAGGCCGCCGCACTTCTCGATCGCCCGGGGCGCGGATCGTCGAGCGAGTTGTCGCGAGCTCTGGCGCCGCCGACCAACGTCGCGGCACGAGCAGCGGGATTCCGCGCCGGACCGGCAGCCAGCGGCAATCGAGTCGACGATGTGCGCAGCGCTGTCGGGCGCGGTGGTCGCGCCGGCCGGTCGAGGTTCGGCTCGCGTGACGAGAGCACGTCGGCGCTAGCGCTTCACCAACGCTTCGGCGAGCGACGTGCGTTCAGGTGCGTTTGCGCTTGGCCGGTCGGTTGGCGGCTGCGGCCTTCTTGTTCGCGGACGTTGGGCGCGGAATCGCGACCCGTTGCCGGGCGTTTCGCGGGTTACGAAATCGCTCGCCCTGACATGCGCTCTGTTCGTCGTCGGCTGCCAGAGCCCGGCTGCCGCGCCCCGGGGACGTCCTGGCGTGGCAGTTCGCGATTGACGGACTGCCGGGCGTGGATCGGCGCAGCGGCGCGATCGTCGTCGCGGACGACGGCGTCGGCCAAGGAGATGATCACGTCACTTCGCGAGCGAGCGCGCCCACTGCGCGACCGTCGACGCGGTGACGAACGCCGTCTGATCGGGGATCGTCGTCGTGCCCGACAGATCGATGTCGCTGCGGCAGTACTTGGCGGCCTTGAACAAGCGCGTCCCGAGCTTTGCTCCGGTGATGCGATTGTACGCCGTCGCCGTCTCGTCGTAGAGCGTCAGCTTGCCGGTGGACGTCCCGCGCGACGAGCCGCTCGACTTCTCGGTCAGCTGGTAGGCGCAGGTGTCCTCGCGCGTCTGGCTCTTCGAGATCGCGACCACGGCCACGTCCGCCAGCGTCGCGCTGCTCGGCCCCGCCGACGCGCACGCGGCCGCCGCCAGGTACAGCGCGGCCCGGCGCGCAGCGGGGACCGCCGCGTGCCCGGCACTCTCCCACGGGAACAGGATCGGGCCGCTTTCAGCCGCCTCGAGCGCGGTCTTCAGCGGATTCGCGACCCGCTCCGAGTTCAGCTCGACCGTGCCGGTGACCTTCACCTTGTCGGGGAAGGTCAGCGCGAGCGTGGTCGAACCGAGGGACTGGGGCTCCTTCGCGCACAGCGTCGCGAGCGGCAGCTCCTTCAGCGGCGGCTGCGTCGCGATCGTCACCGTCGCGTCGATCTCTGCCGTCCTTGGCGGTGAAGCTCTGGTCGCCGAGCTCGGCGACGGTGCCCGACTCCACGTCGAGCTCCAGCCGGCCAGTGGGCGCCAGGGTCAGCGTCCCCCCGCACTTTCGCGCGACGCAGGCGATGGTGCCGTAGTCGTTCACGTCGAGCTTCGGCGGCAAGCCGGACGCCGAGAGATCGACACTGGTCCGCGCCTTTCCCGAACCCGCGCCGACCTCGATCGTGACGACCTTGTTCTTCTTGTTGGCGTTCACGCCTTCAAGGTCGACTTCGAGATCGACCTCGCCCGGCGTAGTTCGTGTCAACGGGCGTGCACTCGAGTCCGCCCGACGCGCAGGTGACGCGCTGGTTCTTCCCGGACTTCACGTGCACCAGCATCACGGTGTTCGACCCGGGCTTGTAGCCGGTCGCCTTCGCCTCGACGCTCGCCTTCTTGCACGCGAAGAGCGCGCACACGACGAGGACACACCCGCCCACCGACCCTCGCGCCACACGCAACGGCATCGGTCGAATCTAGTCGAAGTCCCGCCCCCGGCCCAGCACGATCATCCGCGCGGGGCGCCGGTGGTAGAGTGCGGCGATGCATCCGGCGGAGCGACTCGCGCTGATCGCGGTGGTCCTGGGCGCGCTGCTCGCTTGCGGCGAGGCCTATCCGTACGTCCTGGTCCGCGTGCGGGTCCCGACGACCGGAGCGCCGGATCCCGCCAAGCTGCACCTCGAGGCGGACAACTCCAGCGACCGCGCGTTCGTGCCGCACCTGTCGCACGCCGACCCGCTCGAGCCGAAGGCTTTTCCCGGCGGCGTGGACCTCGAGCTGCAGACCAGCATCGGCCCTACACGGTACGTGTACGTCCACGCCTGGTACGACGCGAACGGCAACGGGCGCGTGGACTCCGGAGACGCGATCGGCGATCTGTCGCCCGCACCGTTCGCGGCGCACGACCGCGGCGGCTGCGCGAGCAACAAGAACCGCGCGCCGGATCTCGTCCTCGTTCGCGTGCCGTGATGCCCGTCGCGCGCTTCTTCCGCGCGCAGATCGACGAGATCCGTCGCGACCCGGCGTTGCGCGCGTACGGCGCGGTGCTCGGCGCCGTGCACGCGCTGGGCTACTTGTACTGGAGCCTGGTCCAGCCAGCGGCCGAGATCGCCAGCGCGCGCACGAGCGTCGTGTGCTGGCCGTTCCTGCAGGACTGCGCGCGCTACCGCGTCCTCGGGCGAGGACCGCTCGAGGCCGTGCTGCTCGTCTACCTCGCGACCGGTCTGCTCGCGACGATGCTGTTCTGGCGCGAGCGGCTGGTCGGCTTGGCCTACGGGCTGCTCGCGACAGCGAGCGTGCTCGAGATCGCGGTCACGTTCCTCGACTATCGCTTGCGCCTGAACCAGCACTACATGGCGGCGTGGGTGACGCTGGTGTTCTTGCTGTGTCCGCACAAGCGCGTGCTGCTCCAGTGGGTGATCGTGGCGTTCTACTTCTGGGCCGGCACGCTCAAGCTCGACTCCGACTGGCTGAGCGGCGCGGCGCTCTACGGCAAGCAACCGTGGCTCGTGCCGCACGCGTTGATCGTACCGGGGTGCTGGTACGTCGTGGTGCTCGAGCTCGTGCTCTCGTTCGGCCTGCTCTCGCGGCGGCGCTGGCTGCGCTGGCTGGTGTTCGGCCAATTCGCGCTGTTCCACCTGGCCAGCTGGGGCGTCGTGGGCTTCTACTATCCGCTGCTCGCCGTCGGCATCTCCGCGATCTTTCCGCTGTGCTGGTGGTGGGAGGGCGCGCTCGAGCGACCGCGCGCCGCGTACGCTCTTGTCGCCGCGTTTTCCGCGCTGCAACTCTTGTCGCACGCGTACCCCGGCGACACCGCGATCACCGGCGAAGGCCGCTGGCTCGCGCTGCACATGTTCGACGCCGCGGTGACGTGCGAGCCGAGCGTGAGGATGGGCGCGCGGAAGTATGCGATCCGGCCGCACGCGCTACCGGCGCGCATCCAGTGCGACCCGCTCGTTTATCTCGGCTTCGCGCGGGCGATCTGTGAAAAGAACACCGGGCGGCGCGGCTTCGATGATTTCGAGCTCGTGCTCCGCTCGCGCCACCTGCGCGACCCGGCGCTGCATACGGTGGTGGACATTCCGCGCTTCTGCGCGAGCCACACGACCTACGCCGCGTGGCGCCACAACCCGTGGATCAGTCCGGTCAGTCGATGACGCAGTCGCCGGTGAGCACGAGCTCCGAGCCGGCCGCCCCGGCAGCACCGGCGTCGGGATCGACCGGCAGGAGATCGAAGTTCATGTATGAGCCGATGGCGTTCATGTCGCTCGTCGCTCCACAAGCGTCCTCGAGCACCAGCGATCCGTAGATGCCCGTCACCGAGGACATGGGCACGCCGATCGCGGTGCCGATGTCCGCGGTGAGCGAGTTGCCGCTGACCGCGAGCGGCGCCGAGACGTTGGCAGACTGGACGCCGCCGTCGCCGTCGTCCGCGTTGTAGTAGAAGTCGTAGGTGCCGGAGACGATCTGCGCGGTTCCGGGCACGATCTCGATCGACACCTTGCCGGTCTTTGGATCGATGACCGGCGCCGGCGTGGCGACGATGTACGGGCAGTCGATCGGCGTCGCGGGGCACGCCACGCACTGGCCGGTCGAGTAATCGAACCACTCGCCGCCGGTGACTCCGGCCGCGCCGGCCGCTCCGGCTGCGCCGGCGGTGCCCGCTTCGATCGGGACCGGCTTCGCGCACACCACGGCGGCGTCGGCGTCGGTGCCGGCGTCGGTTCCGGCGTCGGTTCCGGCGTCGGTCCCCGCGACGCCGCCACTGCCGGCGGACGCGTCCATCCCGGCGACGCCTCCGCTGCCGGCCGCTCCTGCGGTGGCGGCCGTCCCCGCTGCCCCGCCAATTCCGCCGGTTCCGCCAATGCCGCCGGTGCCGCCGGTCGACGCGCCCTCCGCGGCGCTGTCGTTCCCGCCGTCCCCGGGCTTCTTCTTGTCGTCGCCCGCGCAGCCGACCTGGACCACGAGCCACACCGCCGCCAGCACCCCGAGCGCCCAACGCCGCATGATGGCGATCAAGTTACGAGGCGGCGGCGCCCCGGGTCAAGGGCCCCGACCCCGACACAGGGAAGTGTGCCTACATTGGCCGCGCGTGACGAGAACGCCGATCATGGTCATGGGCTGCACGAGCGACGCCGGGAAGTCGTTCCTCGTGACGGCGCTCTGCCGCATCTTGTCCGATCGCGGCGTCTGCGTGGCGCCGTTCAAGGCGCAGAACATGAGCAACAACGCGGCCGTCACCGCGGACGGCCTGGAGATGGGACGCGCCCAGTACGTGCAGGCGATGGCAGCGCGCGTCCCCGCCGACGTGCGCATGAATCCGATCCTGCTCAAGCCCAGCGCCGACACGCACAGTCAGATCGTCGTGATGGGCCGCTACGATGCAAGCGCGACGCGAACCCCGTGGCTCGAGCGAAAGCCGCTGCTCTGGCCGGTGATCCGCGACGCGCTGGGTTCGCTCCTCGCGCAGTACGAGCAGGTGGTGATCGAGGGCGCCGGGAGTCCCGCCGAAGTGAACCTGCGCGCGAGCGATCTCGTCAACATGCGCGTGGCGCTCGAGTGCAATGCGGACGTGTATCTGGTCGCCGACATCGATCGCGGTGGCGCTTTCGCGCACTTGCTCGGGACGTTCCAGTGTCTCGAACCCGAAGAGCGGGCGCGGCTCCGCGGCTTCGTGTTGAACAAGTTCCGGGGCGACCCCAAGCTCCTGGGCAACGCCATGGATTGGCTGAGGGACCGCACCGGCGTGCCCACGGTCGCGATCGTCCCCTACGTCCGGCACGCCATTCCGGAAGAAGACGCCTTCCATCACGATGGGCGCCTCGAGCGCGGAGCGCTGAACATCGCGCTCGTGATCCATCCCTACGCGAGCAATCTCGACGAGCTCGACCCGTTGATCCACACGCCGGGCGTCAACGTCGTGCCAGTCCGCGAGCGTCGCTCCCTGGCGGGCTTTGCCGCCGTGGTGCTGCCGGGGAGCAAGAACAGCGCGGAGAGCTTGCGCTACCTCCACGCATCCGGCCTCGGCGAAGAGATCGCGCGAGCGGCCGAACGCGGAACGGAGGTGATCGGCGTCTGCGGCGGGATGCAAATGCTGGGACGGCGCATTCACGATCCCGGCGGTGTCGAGAGTGGCGACGTCGACGGGCTCGGTCTGCTCAATCTCGAAACGACGCTCGGCACCGACAAGATCACGCGGCAGCGCGAGACGAAGACCGAGCACGGCATCGTCGTGCGCGGATACGAGATCCACCACGGGCGAACGACCGCGGGTCCGCGACTGGCGTCGCACCTGGAAGACGATCTCGGCTGGCGCGACGCCAACGTCACTGGCGTCTATCTCCACGGGTTGTTCGAGAACGCCGCCTACCGCCTGCAATTCCTGGAGCGACTCGGCTGGGCCGGCGAGGCGTCGCCGCTGCACTGGTCCGACGTGGTCGAAGCGGAGATCGATCGCGCAGCGCGCACCGTCGAAGCATCCGGATGGCCGCTCGCGATGAGGTGACGCACGACCGCCACGCCCGCGCCTACGCGATGATCGCGTCGAGATCCGACAGCGTCGCCGCGCGCACGAGCCACGCGTCGAGCGTCGCCGGATCGCGACACGCGCGCACGCGCTCTGCAACGCCCCCGAGGAGCCAGCGGCACATCCCGACGCCGGCGCGAGCGATGCCGGCCAGCCTTCGACTTGCAGTTCTGCAGCGAACGGGACAGGCGACTGCGGCTCCGATCCCGCTTCGGGGTGCTCGTGCCGCGTGACAAATGACGCGTCGGCCGACGGGCAGCGCTCGTCCTCGCCGCGCTCGCGGAAATGCCGATCGCGAGAGTCGAGGGCGACGCCGAACCCATCGCTCTGACCCCACGAAAGTCCGCGCGAGCCTGTTCGAGATAGCCTTGGGCCCAGTCGCACGGTGTCGCCACGGTCAGACGACCTTCTTGAGTCTGGCCTTCTCCCAACCCGCAGGCAGCTTCAGCACATTCGCCTCCACCGATTCCCACTCGGACGGGCTCAGAAGCACGATGACCGAAGGGTACGGAACGCCCTCTTCCGGATGCGCGGCGAAGCGCACCGGCAGAACTTCCCCCGGTCCGGTGTTGCCGAGCGCCCCGGACACCTCCACCAGACGCACCTCGTCATTGACACCATGCACGAGGTAGATGTCGGTGGTCTCCGGATTCATCCTGGACGTGAGCCTTCGCGAGCTCTTCTGCGACTTGGAGTACGGTCTTCGTCGTAGCGCCTTCGAAGGGTAGCACGTCCTCGGGCAGGGATTCCGGCGATGAAGTCGTCGAACCGTCGTCCTCGTCGTCGTCGCCGTCGTCGCCCGCGAACGCCTGCTGCCAGTCGCCGTTGCCGCTTCCTCGCGCGCGCTGGGCGCGTGCGCGCCGCGCCATGCCGCGCCCACCTCGGCAGAGGCAGCCCGCCAGCCAAGGGTTTGCCGGTGCGGCGCGGAATCCGCGATCACGAAACGCCCTTCTCCGAGGAGAAGTCGATGTCGTGACTGCGGAGCGGAGACACGGCGGCGAAGTGGCGGCACCGCGCGGCGCGGCCGTTCCGCGGTATCCTCGCACGGTGGCGCTCCAGCCCGGCCAGTCCGTCGATCGGTTCACGCTGATCGAGCCGCTCGGCGAAGGCGGACAGGCGGAGGTGTGGAAGGCGTGGGACGCGCTGCGTCCCGGCGTGCCGTGTGCGCTCAAGCTGTTGTGGCTCGATTCCGTGCGCCCGGCGGAAGCGGAGCGCGTGCGGCGCGAGGCGCGCGCACTCGCGCGGCTGCAGCATCCGTCGCTGGTGCGGTGCCACGCGCTGTTCGAGGATCTCTCCACCGGCCTCATTGGCCTCGCGCTCGAATCTCGTGGATGGACCCACCGCCGCGCGCGCGCTCGACGATCCGCGCTTCAGCGTCGCGCACCGCGCGGCGCTGCTGCGACACGTGGCGAGCGCGCTCGCGTACCTGCACGCCGAGGGCATCGTGCACCGCGATCTGAAGCCGTCGAACGTGCTGCTGGCGGCGGGCTTTTTCGACGCGCCGGACGATCCCGCGCGCGTGAAGCTCGTGGACTTCGGCATCGCGACGACGGTGGGCAACGCGCAGCGGCTCACGCGCACCGGGCACGTTATCGGCACGGTGCCGTTCATGGCGCCGGAGGTGATCGATCCGCGCCTCGCGATTACGGGCGGCGCAGCGCCAGTAAGTGACGTCTTCGCGTTTGGCGTGCTCGCGTGGGAGCTGTGCGTCGGCGGCCACCCGACGGGCCTTCCCGCGAGCGCTGGCTACGGCGACTTCCTTCAGTCGTATCGCGCCGCGTACGAGAGCGGCACACCGTGGCCGCGCGCCGCCCTCGCCGGCGCCTGGGGCGAGCTGCTGCGCGGCTGTCTCGCGATCTACCCCGCGCAGCGCTGGCCCGACGCTTCCGCCATCGTCGCGCGCTTCCCCACCGACCTGCCCGTCCCCGTGGCGCCGTCGCTCGAGACGCGCGTGCACGGCGCCGAGCCGAGCGCTGTCACCATCGCGCCGCACACGCCACCGCCGGTCTCGCCGCCGACGACACCGTACGCCCCACCGCCCGTCGTCTCGTCACCGCCGGTCGTCTCGTCACCGCCGGTCATCTCGTCGCAGGCGTACAACGCGGCGCCGCAGTACTTCGCGCCTCCCGCGGCGCCACCGCGATCGAGCGCCGGAGGCCTGCTGCTGCTCGCGGGCTTCGCGATCGCGGGCGCGGCGCTCGCGGCCGGCGGAGCGTGGCTCGTGCTGGGCGGTTCCGCGCCGGACCGACAACAACAAACCGGAACCCAGGCTGCTGGCTTGGATGCCGGTGCGGCGCGGAATCCCGCGGGCGTCGCGCCTGTGACCACGCTGGCGATGCCAAGCGCGGCGCCGGGGCCGGCGGAGCAGGCGTGTCCGACGGACTGCATCGGGGGGACCCAGTGCCGTGCTCATCCCAAGGCGTGTGCGTCCGGTCGCACGTGTGTGCGCCGCATCGACATCGAATCGCATGCCTGGCGACTGCGCGTTGTCGGATTCAATCCGCCGCACACCCCGGGGCTGGAAGGTCACACGTTCTGCCTGTATCAGCCGGGCGGCAGAGGGGCGCCGTGGTGCTTCACGTACGAACAGGCCGCCGCGGGCATGGCGAGGTCCAGCTTCACGGTGACCGGGAAAGAGCTCCGCAACGGGCTGCATGCGGTCATCCAGAGTGGGGGCAAGGACATCGACAAGGCGTCGCGGCTCGCCTACGCAAAGGGGTACCGTTCGGAGGTGCTGTGCAGCGGCACGGTGCTCGGAGACGCGCAGCACACGTTCGAGCACCGTAGCGTCCAGTCGCTGAATATTTTCCTCGACGAACCGAAGCGCGACTAGGTGCGCTTCGCCCGTAGCTCCCGGACGTCCGCGCGCGCATCGTACTGCGCGAGCAAGCCGACATCGCCGATCTTGGTTCGGGCACGCGCGACGTAGTTCATCGCCTGATCGAGTGCAGCGGGCCACTCTGGAGCGTGTAGCGTTGCCAAGACGTCGACCGCGGATGCGTAGGCTTCGGTCGACCATTCGACGGTGTTGGCTCGCAGAACATCCAGTGCCGCGATCGCGTTTGTTCGTGCAGACGCTCCATCGCCAGCGACCAGGCACGCTTGCGCATACTCCGCCCGTGTGATGGCGTCGAACAGCACCATCTCCGTGCTCTCGGCGGTACGGACGGCCTCTGCGAATGCGCCCAAGGCCTCGCTGGCCGAACCGAAGCGACGTGCCAGCCAACCGGAGACAAGCAGTACGTGGGCTCGATCATATGTGTCGCCAGACCGCTCCGCATGCTCGAGAGCTTCGGCCGCGTTGGAACGAGCGTTGGCTTCGTCATCGAGCAGAATGGCGGCCCGCGCACGCAACGAAAAAGTATCGGCGAGTCCGTCAAGATCCGCGTCGTCGCGGTGGTGCTGGACCGCCTGGTCGAAGTGTCGTGCCGCGCCGGCCCAATCTCCGGCACCGAGGCATACGTTGCCGAGGTTTGCGCGAATCTTCCCGCGTTCGCGGCGGAACCCCGCGCGTTCGAGGATGCCGAGGGCCCGCTGGAACAGCTCGCGACTTTCGCCCAGTTGCATATCGACGAACAAGGCGTAGCCCAGGGAATTCAGGATGAAGGCGAGTCCTACTTGTCCGGCGTCGAACAGGGATGTTGCCCGGCGGTAGGTCTGGGTGGCTTCAGCGATGCGGCCGCAACGCCGCTCGATCGTGCCCCGGATCCTGTAGTATTCGGCGCGAAGCGGCACAGGAAGGGACTCGACCGTCGGCGCGACCTGGTCCAACGCCGAAAGTGCGTCGCTGATGCTCCCAGCATCGCGAAGTACCCGCGCAACGAATACGCGAGCCTCGGCTTCTCGCGCTGCATCGCCCGCACGTATCGCCGCCTCGATCGTCGACGTGGCGAAGAACATGCCACGCGCCTTGTCGGCCTTGTCGAAGTAGTAGCGAGCCTGGCGGATGTTCGCGACGAGGGAGCTACTCGCGCTCTGCAGGGACCGCGCGAGCCGACGCAGATGTGCCAGATGCCGAAGCCGACTTCGCTCGTGCGACATCGACCGGTAGATCTCTTCGAGCGCAGCGTGGATGGCGCCACATTCAGCATGGTGGCGCGGGAGATAGCGGAGTGCGTCTTCCAGCGCGCGAACCGCGGTTCCCGGATCGGATGCGGCTGCGGCGATGTATCCCGCGCGCGCGAGCGTTTCGCCCGCCATGGTTTCCAGGCCGCCTTCGCTGGCGTGGTGGGCGATCGCCGCAAGATCTGCTTCGGCCGACCGGGCGAACCACGCCGCAACCGCCGCGTGCATCGCGCGCTTCGCCTGCGGAGGCAGCGCCGCGTCCGCCGCGTCCCGCAAGAGCGCATGCCTGAACACGAACTCCGAGGTCCCGCTGAATCGGGAAGCCGAGCGAGCGGTCACCACCTCCTCGCGTTCCAGGGCGGCGAGTGCTTTCTGGACATCTGTCCCGGTTCCAGCCAATACGGCTTCGATCGCCTCCCGCCAGAAGACCTCGCCGATCACGGCGGCCGCTCGCGCTACCAGACGCGTGGGCGCGTCGAGGCGTCCAAGACGTGCCTCGAAAACCTGGCGGGCCGAAGCCGTCGCAGTAACGCTGCCAGTAGCCGCGTACGCCCGAACGAGCTCCTCGAGGACCAGGGGACTGCCGTCAGCCAGATGCACGATTTGATCAACAACATCGTCCGGCGCCGAGTCGGGGAGCGAAGCGGCGACCAGTCCGGAGGCGGCGCGTTTGGCCAACCGTCCCAACGCGATTCGAACCAACGAGTGGTTGCCAGCCAGGTCCGCCAGGTCACGGTCTTCCCGGAGGCGCGAGAACGCGATGAGCGCCATTGGAAGCGAATCGTCCGACAGCAGGAAGCGCGCCAGTTCCAACGTGGGGCGGTCGGCCCAATGCGCGTCCTCCAGCACTACGACCAGCGCCCTCCCCGCCGCCATGGCGTGGGCCACGGTCCTGCACGCACCGCGCACACCGTCGCGCAGGCCGTCTGGGGTGGCCCGCGCGAGCGAAATGACCGACTCCTCCTCGGGCCCCGCATAGCCTAGAACGTGCAGCAGGAACGCAGTCTGCGTCTCGTCCAGACCGCGAGCGTTGGCGTATTCGATGGCTCCTTCACGCCGAGCTGTACCGCCGCTCGCGGCAGCGACCTCTGCGCGCAGCGCGTGTCCAAGCGCTGCCCAAGGCGAATTTTCCGACACAGGCTCGAACCGGAGGACGAGGTCCGGAATTGGTTCGGGACGAGCGCGGAGCCGTTCGATCAGCTCGTGGCGGAGACGCGACTTGCCCTGACCTGGGGGCCCACCGACCAGGGCAACGCGGGGCGCGCCGTCGTCGACCAAAGCATCAACCAAAGCCTCGAGCTGGGCGAGCTCGGCATGCCGTCCGACCATCGGTGTCGGCTTGCCGAGGAGCAGGCGCTGTCCGTGCGTGGGCCGCTCGGCGACGAGTGCTGCCCAATTTCCCGTCCACGCCAGGACGAACCGGCTCTCCAGCACGCTTGCCGTATCACCGTCGACGAACAGCCCCGACGTCACTGGCTGCACACTACCCGCCCGCTGCAGCGCCTCGCCCGCGACGGAGCCGCTCCGCGTGTCGGCCTTGCCCGCGGACACGACGACCGTGGCTTCCGGGCTCGAATCCAGGATCGCGAGTCCTGCCCGAACAGCCTTCAGTAGCGGCGCGTCGACGGATCGCGGATCGCTGAACAGCGCAAGGACGGTCCCGTCGGGCAGCACGTCGTGCGCAGCCGCGGTCGGGATCAGGCCGAGTACCGTTCGAGGATCGGCGCTTCGGGCAACGAGCACAGCAGATGTGCTTTCCTCCCGCGTGAGGTCGCCGGCTGCGTGGACAGCGTGGGCTACGGCGTGGACGGTCGCAGAGTCCCCCGCAATTTCGGCGTGGCGACGCAGCAGCGCCGCGAGTTCGGACATCGTCGGGCGGACCGTCGGCACCTTCACGAGAGCGCGCGCGACACCTTCGGACAGCGCCTGTGGCACGGTGGGGACGAACTGGGCGATGGAAGGCGCCGCCTCGAGGAGGATGCGTCCGATCACCGCGAATGCGGAGTCGGCAATGAACGGTGGGCGCCCGGCCGCGAGCTCGAAGAAGAGGGTTGCGGCGGCGTACACATCCGACGCTGGTGTGGCAGTCTCGCCCCGGAGCTGCTCGGGAGCCATGTAAGCCGGTGTCCCGATCGTTGCACCTGTCTGTGTGAGCACGGTGCGTGCCTGCGTGTCGTACGCGATCCCGAAGTCCACGATGCGGACAACGGGCGCCGCCTCGTTGGCGAACACAACATTCGCCGGCTTGATATCCCGGTGCAAGATTCCGGATTCGTGCAGCGCTTCGAGTGCTTCCGCGATTCTGGGCACCAACCTCGACTGCCACATCCAGGTCGAAGCGTCGGCGAGCCAGTACGGACTCCAGGTTCGGACCGTCGATGAACTCCATCGCGATCCAGGGTCCGGCGTGGTCCTCGCCGTGAGCAACGAAGCCGACCACACCCGGATGATGGAGTCTGGCCAGAAGCTCCGCTTCGCGGCGGAACCTGCGGTGATCGCCCTCCCCGAGGATGCGTTTGATGACGACTGGGGAACCGGTTGACTCGTCCAGCGCTCGGTGGAGCGTGCCCATGCCGCCGCTGGCAAGCGGACCCTGGACCGTAAAGCGGTCTCCGACGCGTGTGCCCTCCATCGTCATCCGCGGCGTCATGGTACCCGACTTGAGTCGCTGTCGGCAGGTCGAGGACCGCGGCGTGCCGGGCGCGATGCGGCCGGGCGCGATCCGCCCGTGGCGGTGGGCGGATCGCGCGTCCGTGCGGCGGCGGGTCAGAGGGCGTAGCGCGATCCGCTCCAGTGCAGCGGGCGCGGGAGCGGGAGCAGGGGCACGGCGCTGGGCGAGTTGTCGACGAGATTGAGCCAGCCGTGCGTGCGCGACGGCAACAGGCCCACGAACGCGCCGTGTCCGACGGCGCGCAGCTTGCCGCCGCGCGCGACGACGACCAGCGTGGGGCAGCCGCCGACGCGACACAGATCGGGCGCGACGATGTCGACGAGCGCTTCCTCGGTGTTCGCGTCGCCGTCGAGATCGACGCGGCGGATGCCGATGTCGGCGGCGTCGGTCGTGTGGTAGCCCTCCTGCTTCAGCATCTGGTTGACGAGCGGGCGCACGCTGTCGTCGCGGATCGCGGGGCCCTTGGCGGCGCAGCTCGGGTCGCGCGGACAGCATGCGCCGTCGGCGAGGGCGGCGGGGGCGACGGAGCCGAGCGCGGTGGCGGTGGCGATGGCGGCGACGAGTGCGAAATGGGTCTTCATGGCTTCATCCTCCTGGCGGCCGGTGCGGCCTCGAAGGGGAGCCTTCGCAAGCGCGGTGCCAACACGATTCCCCGGTATTTGCGGGAAATGCGCGGGCAAACCCGCGGCCGCGATCGGCGTGATCGGCCGCCGCCCGGATCGCGATCAGGGCTATCCTGCGAGCGATGCGCGCGGAGACCGACACGCACGAGGGACCGTCGACGGACGCGCCGGATCGCGATCCGCCGGCGTTCGTCGTGGCGTTCCCGGCGCCGCGCGCGCTGCCGCCGCCGCCGTCGAACGAGCCCGTCGGTCGCGATTGGCTGCTCGCCCACGGCGTGGTCGACGGCGAGGTGAGCGGGCGACAGCTGATGGTGTCGCGCCCCGGCGGCGTGCCATCGATCGAGGACGCCGGCTCGCGCAACGGCACCTGGCTCGACGGCGAGCGGCTGCAACCCGGCGATCGCGTCGCGATCAGCGACGGCGCGGTGGTGCGCATCGGCTCGACGCTGCTGGTGTACCGCGACGAGCTCCCCGGCGGCTTCGCGCCTGCCCCGCCCGTCGGCGAGCTCGTCGGCCCGTACGGTCTGCGGCGCGTCGCCGCCGCGCTCGAGGCGTTCTCGCGCGTCCCACCAGCGAACGTGCTGATCGAGGGCGAGACCGGCACCGGCAAGGAGCTCGCGGCGCGCGCCGTCGCCGCCGCGCTCGGGCGCGCGCGGCAGTACTGCCCGGTCAACGTCGCGGGCGTCCCCGCCGGCGTGTTCGAGTCGCAGCTGTTCGGCTACGTCGCCGGCGCCTACTCGGGCAGCGGCCGCGGATCGCCCGGCGTGATCGCCGCGCACCAGGGCGGCAGCGTCTTCCTCGACGAGATCGGCGAGCTGCCGCTCGAGCTCCAGCCCAAGCTGCTGCGCCTGCTGGAGAACCGCGAGATCCTGCCCGTGGGTGCCACGCGCCCCGTCCACGCCGACGTCCTGATCGTGGCCGCGACCAACCGATCGCTCGAAGACATGGTCGAGCAGGGCAGCTTCCGCCGCGACTTGCTCGCACGCCTCGAGTCCGGCCGCATCGAGCTGCCCCCGCTGCGCGAGCGCCGCGAGGACCTCTTCCCGATCATGGCTGTCCTGTCGGCCCGGCGCGGAATCCAGCTCGACGCCGGCGTCGCGGAGGTCGAGGCCGTCGAGCGCCTGCTGCTGCACGCGTGGCCCGCCAACGTGCGCGAGCTCGCGACGACGCTCGACCGCATCGCCGCGCTCGAGCCGCTGCCGCGCCTGCGCCTCGTCACCGTGGAGCGCGTCCTGGGCGCGCACCCCACGAGCGCCCGCACCGGTCAGCTCACGCCGATGAGCGTCGAGCGCGCGCTCGCGGCCTGCGCCGGCAACGAGACCCAGGCCGCGCGCCAGCTCGGCGTGACCCGCGGCAAGCTCCGCCGCTTCCTCGCACCGCGACGCTGATCGCGATCGGGCCGCGCCCCTCCGCACCGGATCGCGGCCCGCGCGCGGCGCGTGCAACAGCGCGGAATCGCGTCGCGCGCGGCTGGCATCGCGCTTGCGAAGAGCGGCCGGTGGAGGAACCGATGAACGCCACCGCCCAGACTTCCGACCCCACACCCGTGCCCGCTCCCGCCGCACAAGCGCCGCAATCGGAGCCAGTCGCCCAGACGCCGACTGCCGCGCTGGCTGCGCTGGCCACGCTGGCTGCCGACGGCCCTCGGCGTGACCGCGGCCGCCGCGGTGATCGGATGCGCCGCCTACGTCGCCATCTCGATGCACGCTTATCTGCGCACCTACCCGCCGGGCCTGCATACCGCCCTGCCGACGGCCGCGATCGTCGACGAGACGCTCGATCTCCGCAGCGACGTCCCGCTGCAGACCACGCTGACCACCGGCTCCGGCTGCCTGCGCATCGACGCCGTCGCGCTCGACGCGACCCCGTTCGACCTGTCCGTGAACGGCGGCCTGTTCTCCGCCGAAGGCCTCGACCCAGTACCACCACCACGAGCCCTTCCCCGGCGGCCGCGTCGTCGTTCGCGTCCACCGCGCGATCAACGCCGACGCCGCGCCGAACCACGACGCCGGCGTGCGCGTGCTGGTGTCGTCGAAGTGCGGGGATTGAGCCCACGGCGGCGACGCCTGCGCGTACTCCCCCAGGTGTCGCCGCGCTGCGGCTTCGCCGCGCTCGTCGCGGCCGTCGCATCCACTGTCGCCGCAGGCCGGTCACGCCTCTCGCTCTAGATGGCCAGCGGCAGCTTGGCGCCGATCGCGGCGCAGTAGCGCTGGAGGGTCGAGAGCTTCACGTCTCCGCCGGCTTCCAGCTTGCTCACCACAGACGCGGACGTGCCCATGCGCGCCGCGACCACGGTCTGCGACAGCTCCGCCGCTTCACGCCTCGCGGCAAGCTTGCGCGCAAGCTTGCGCCGGACTTCCGCCTCCTTGACCAATCCAGGGAACGCCGGATTGCGCCGGCTACGCTCGGCGACGATCTCCTTGACCAGATCCTTCGGCATGTGACTTCCGTGACGCGAAATGTTCATATCGTCATCAACGGACCCGTCCGAGCCATCGCGTGCGGGAGCGCTCGCGCCAGCTCTGCAATCGCGCTTCGGATCGCGACGTCGGCGAAGGAGTGGATGGGGATGGGGTCGGGCCGGCGCAGCGCGAACGGCAGGGCGCCGCCGATCTCCGCGGCCGCGCCCGCGACGACCGAGAGCGGCGGAGACGGCACGAGGCGCACTCCACCGCACGCCGGAAGCGCAACAGACGATACGGTACCGAGACCACGGCGCGCAGGCGCTCCGCGGGATTCCGCGCCGGACCGGCAAACATCAGAACGGGATCCCGTCGTCGTGGTCGGGCTCGCGCATCGCAACGCCGTGGCCCGCGAGCCAGCGTGCGACGGCAAGCCGCGTAGCCGACGGCACGGGCGCGTTGGCGAAGCCCTTCAGCTCGCCGACGTTCCAGCCGTGCGCGGTGCGGACGAGCGAGAGCGTCGCGCGTTCGGGCGAGTCCACGCGGTAGATGTAGGCGGCGCCGGTGGCGACGCGCTCGACGTAGCTCGCGACGCAGTGGTGCATGGTGCGGCCCTCGGCGATGATCTCCGGCGCGGTGGTGAGCGGCCCGATGGCGCCGGCGCCCGGCAGCGGCGGCTCGGGAAGCGCGAGCGTGCGCCGGCGCGCGTGGTCGCTGGCGTTGAGTTGCTCGACCAGCTCGTCGTGGAGCCACTGCAGCCGCACCAGCGAGCGCTGCGCCGGGAGCGGCTTGTCGAACAGCAGCCGGTGCATCGCGTCGGTGTCGGCGAGCAGGTACGCGGCGCGGTGCGTGCGCGGCGCGGTGCGGGCGACGTCCTCGAGCAGCGCGTACGTCGCGAGCGGGCGCAGCGTGGCGTCGCACAGGATGCGCAGCACGCCCGCGTCGAGGCGCGGCAGGTGGAAGAGCGCCTTCGGCGGATCCCGCAGCGTGCCGCGCAGGTACAAGAGCGCCTGGATCGTGACCGCGCGCCGCGGCAGCTTCGCGAGCACGCGCGCGACGGCCGGGGTCGCCGGAAAGCCGAGGGCGTCGAGGATCGCCGCCCGCTTCTGCTTCACGAGCGCACGCGCGGCGCGCATCGGATTCTTGACGGGCACGCGACGAAACACCCAGCTCGACGCGAGCGCGAAGGCGAGCGCGGGGTTGTCGCGCGCGAGATCGAGGGCGCCGGGGCAGCGCGCGACGAGCGAGAGCACGTGCCACTGGCGCTCCGGAAGCGGTTTGACGACGCGCAAGACATCGCGGGGAATGCTCTCGATGAAGCGACGCGCGGCGGCGCTGCGTTGCGCGAGCCCGATGCGCTTCCGCTCCGGCTCGTCCACCCAGCGCTGCAGATAGCGCGGCTGCGCGGTGGACCAGATGGCGCGAACCAGCGCGCCCGGTGGTCGCGTCGCGCGCCAGCCGCTCGACTCCGTCTTCTGCCACGCGCGGCACGCTGGCCATCCGCGCAGTACCAACAACGAGTCTTCCTCGAACATCAACAGCTTGTCGTCCTTGAACACCCATCCGCGTCGGAACATCCCATCTCGACGTACGGCCGGCCTGCGACATAACCTGTCGCAGCCCATGCCCCGCACCGGATCCCACGCCGATACGCTCCACCGCTTGTGGGCGCTCTTGCGCCTGGTGCCGCGGGCGCCGCGACGCATCGACACCGCGCGTCTTGAAGCGCTCCTGGGCGAGGAGGGCATGGACGTCACGCGTCGCAGCGTGCAGCGCGATCTCGAGCGCCTGGCCGCGCGCTTCACCACGCTGCGTTGCGACGATCGCGACAAGCCGTTTGGCTGGTACTGGGACGGCGCCGCGCCGCTGGTGGAGATCCCGGGCATGGGCATCCCCGCCGCGGTGACCTTCACGATGATGGAGGCGTACCTCGGCTCCGCGCTGCCGCGATCCACCGTGAAGAGCCTCGAGCCGCACTTCGCGCGCGCCCGGGAAGTCCTCGCCAGCGCCAGCTCGACGAAGATCGCGGGCTGGCCGAAGAAGGTGCGCGTCGTCGCGCGCGGCTTTCCGCTGCAGCCCGCCAACGTAGCGCCGCGCGTCCTCGACGGCGTGTACACCGCGCTCCTCGACGACCGCCGCTTCGCTGCCACATACAAGAAGCGCGGCACGACCAAGGAGCGCGAGTACGAGGTGAATCCCCTCGGGCTGGTCGTGCGCGACGGCACCCTCGCTCTGGTGTGCACGTACTGGGACTACGAGGACGTGAGCCACATGCTGCTCCACCGCATGAGCCGCGTCACCGTCCTCGACAAACCGGCGACGCGACCGCGCGGCTTCGACCTCGACACCCACGTCGCCGCTGGCGGCGTCGCCTACGCGTTCGGCGATCCCATCGCCCTCGACGCGCTCGTGGACAGCACCGTCGCCCACACGCTGAGCGAGACGCCGCTGTCCAAGGACCAGCGGCTGACGCCCGTCGACGACGAACGCCACCGCCTCCAGGCGACGGTCCCCGACACGATCGAGCTCCGCGGCTGGCTCATGTCGTACGGCGCCCTCGTGGAAGTGACGAAGCCCGACGCGCTCCGCGGCGAGATCCGCGAGGGCATCCGGGCGATGGCGAAGCGCTACGGGATCCGCTGATCGGGTTTCATGGGGATGCCGGTCCGGCGCGGAACCGCGCTCAGAGATAGCGCGCGTCGCGGGAAAGCAGGATCCTTCGCCGTGCGTTCGCGGCATGTCGATCGGGCGGGCCGTCAGCCGCGCCGCTCGCCGTTCGCCAACGCTTCCGGCAGCCGGTCCTCGGCGAGCGCCGGGCCAAGCAGCATTACACGCACGCGCTTCGTCCGGTCCGGCGCGGTCAAATCGCGAGCCAGAAGAGCTGGTCCCGCAGGTCCTCCGACGTCCTGCCGGCGAGCAGTCTCGCGAGCGACTTCACGGCGACGCCGAGAGGGACCTGCGGAGAGAGCAGGATGCCGGCGTGGTGGCGTCCATCTGCGAGGTATTGGCTATGGAGATTGGCGAAGTCGCCGCGGTTGAACGTGAATAGACAACGCCCTTCGTGAACGGCGTACGCGAGTTGGTCTGCGTCCGTCGCGCCGCCGTTGCCTGCATCGACCGTCGTCAGGACGTCGAATCCGCGCCGGCGGAGGCCGACGGCCACGCCCTGAAACACGTCTTCGTCGAGGTACAGCTTCGGGCGACTCGGGTGATCCGTCAGGGCTTCACCTGCGTCGCGCCGGAAGGCGCTTCACGGTCGCGGGCGAGAATGACCTCGATCTCGTCGCGATGATCGAAGTAGTACAGCAACGCGGCGTGCAGCCCCTCGGGACGAAGCGTGGGAAGTTGCACGAGGATTTCATCGAACTCGAGCCCAAGTTGGTGAGCCCGGACAACCGCCGCAACCGGGATGCGCGTCCCTTCCACCACGGGCTCGCCACCGCGCACTTGCGGACTGCGGACGATATGCGGATACGGGTTGGAGACGGCCTGGCTCACACCCATTTCGTAGCATGGGGAGACCACGAGGTCATCTGCAGCGCTGGTAGGCGCAGTACGAGCAGCGAGTCTTCTTCGAACATCAGCAGCTTGTCGTCTTTGAACACCCATCCGCGCCGGAACGGCGTCGCCTACGCGTTCGGCGATCCCGTCGCCCTCGACGCCCTCGTGGACAGCGCCGTCGCCCACACGCTGAGCGAGACGCCGCTGTCCAAGGACCAACGCCGGACGCCCGTCGATGACGAGCGCCAGCGCCTGCAAGCGACCGGCCCCGACACCATCGAGCTCCGCGGCTGGCTGCTCTCGTACGGCGCGCGCGTCGAAGTGACGAAGCCCGGCAAGCTCCGTGGCGAGATGCTCGACGGGATCCGCGCGATGGCGAAGCGCTACGGGATCCGCTGAGCGCCCCGGCTACGACGTAACGGGTCGCAGGCGCTTCGTGAGATACCGCGCCGGACCGGCAGACCCATCCCTGATACGATTCCATCGTGCCCACTGGCATCTTCCCCCGCGGCGGCCCGCGCCCCACCACGAGTCGCGCGGAGCAGAAGCTCTACGCCGCCCTGGTCCGCGGCCTTCCCGACGGCTGGACCGCGTGGCACTCGCTGCGCGTTCGCACGGGTCGCGGCTTCGAGGGTGAGGGCGACTTCGTCATCGCGATCCCCGATCGGGGCGTCCTCCTCCTCGAGGTGAAGGGCGGGGCGATCGAGGTGCGCGACGGGCAGTGGCTCCAGAACGGCAAGCAGCTCGACAAACCGCCGCGCACGCAGGCGCTCGGCTTCCAGACGACGCTCTTGAAGAAGCTCGGCGAGCGCGGCATCCCGCGCGCGCCGTATCTCGCGGTCGCGGTCGCGTTCCCCGACACGCCCTTCAGCGCTCCGCCGACGCACGGCGATCTGGAGGGCGCCGTGATCGGCCAGCAGGATCTGCCGTACGTCGGCGAAGCGCTGCGCGAGATGGCGGATCGCCTGCTCGCGGGCAGGCGCGCGCCACCCGACGCGCGGTGGATCGACGTGCTGCACGCGCTGTGGGGCGAGACCTGGACGCCGCGCCTCGCACTCGGCGATCGCGTGCGCCTGCGCGAGCGCGAGCTCGTGCCGCTCGACGCCGATCAAGTCGCGTACCTCGATCTGTGTCGATGCCAACGATCGCCTGCTCGTCACCGGCGGTCCGGGCACGGGGAAGACGTTGCTCGCGCGCGATCTGTGCGCCCGCTTCGCCGAACGTGGTCGCCGCCCCGTGCTTCTCTGCTACACGAGCGCGCTCGCCGCGGCGCTCCGCAGCGACGGTTTCGCGGACACATGGACAGTGCGCGAGCTCGCCGCGGATCTCCTCGACCTCTCCGGCGCCGACGATCCTGCTCCGCGTACGAGCTGGACCGCAGAGACGTGGGACCGCATCCCGGAGCGAGCTTCGGAGGCTTCGATTGTCGGCCCGGCGCGGAACCGCGTGGATGCGGTGATCGTGGACGAGGCGCAGGATCTCGCGGGCGTTGACTGGACGTTCGTGCGCGCCCTCGCGGCGGATCGGCCGCTGTGGGCGTTCATGGACGACGGCCAGGCGTTCTGGAGCGATCGACCGATGCCGCGCGATCTGTTTCCGGCGTCGTTCAAGCTCACGGCGCGCTACCGCTGTCCCGAGCCGCTTGCGCGCTTCGCGGACCAGTATCGTGAAGGCGCCGAGGCACGCGACGCGGAGACGATCGCGGAGCTGAACGATCACGCAGCGTCGCGGACGAGTCGGAGCTCGAAGCCGCGGTCGCCGCCGCGGTGAAGCGCGCCCTCGACGACGGCGTGCAGCCCGCGGACATCGCCGTGCTGTCGCTCGCGGGGCGCGGTCGCACGGCGATCTGCGCCGGCGACCGCATCGGCGCCGTGCCGGTCGTGCGCGCCGACGACCCGCGCGCGGCGGAGAGCGTCGTGGCGGACACGTTCCTGCGCTTCAAGGGACTCGAACGGCCGTGGATCGTCGTCACGGAGCTGGAGCGCGGGACGAGCCGCTACGACGTGCGAATGCACGTCGCGCTGACGCGCGCGACGGTGGGGTGCGTGGTGGTGGCGACGGAGGGGGCGATCGCGGCGGACGCGCGGTTGGGCGGCTCCGCCCGCGACGTATTCAGCGGCTGACCCTGATGTGCTGCATCAGCGGCCGGATGAGCCGCGCATCGAGCTCGCTCGCGAGCGTTATGTCGACGAGCGGTACGGCAACGCTCGCAACGTCCGGCTCGGCGAGCACGCCCTCGTAGTCCGAGCGGTAGTCGTCCCGATCATTCTGGAGCACCTGGACTGTCCCATCCGTCTTGCCGCCACGGTGCCAAGCCTGGAGAAGGGGAACCCAGTAGACGTCGTCCAGGTCCGCCCTGATCCGCATGTAGGACGTCATCGCGAGCGGCACGAAACTGTCGTTCTGCTCTTCCCACCAGAACACTACGCCCACGGTGAAGACCTCTTTGCCTTTTTCGTTGAGACGATGGAATTGGCGGACGGCATGCGACGGGAGCCAATGTTCGGGTTCGTCAAGCGTCGGCTTGATCTCGAACGGCCTCCACGCGACGGAATACGCGACGAATCTGTAGGGGCTCAACACGATCTCGCTGGCCGATAGCAACCTCGACGCGTTGCGGAACACGTCACGGACGTAGGCAAAGCACTCCGACATCCCATTCGACTCACGCTGTTCCATGTTCAACCTCGAATCGATACCGACACTCGGGCGCTGGTACGGCAGGTGCAGTCGACCAAGACCAGTCTGCATCGAAGCACCAACTTGGAGCCCGCGCCGGTACGGAGGGCCAAGCGGAGATCACGGGCATCACCAGCTTCCATCGACTCTCGAGCAGCCGACACACGTCGCGAACAAGCGGTGATCGCTGCCTATGGACGACTTCCACAAAACGCCGCCACGACAACCAGAAGAGCGGCGCGCGCGGGTGCTTCTTGGTCGATAGCTCGGCTTGCGTCTCCTCGAACTCGGCAACCGGCGCGACAAGGCCACGAGTGATGTAGACAACGCCAAGGGGCTCCACCTCATCTCCGGCTTTTGCCTTCAAGGCCAGCCAATATTTCCCGAGCTGATCGTTCACGCTTCCTGTGCTCGTCGGTATCGACGACTTGCCCGACAGCAGCTTCGCTTCGACGATCAGCCATGCGCTCTTCCTCCCGGGACGAGAGAACTTCAAGAGCAGCTCCGGCTCGCAACCCCATGCGGGCCAGAACTCGAAGTCGACATCGGAAACTGGTCCGAGCAAGTCCCGCAGTAATACGTCCTCTTGAGAATGCAGGCGTGCACCGCCCAGGAACGGGAGCAGCGCGATGTCGTGAGCAACATACTGACAAGACCCCAGGACGACCGCGGTCAGCAGGTCCTCGATCTCGTACGGGTTACGAACGAACTCGCCGCCGAGCTTGCCGTGAAGAAACGCATGGATCATCGGGGGACCAAGCTAGCTCGACGCAAGGCCGTCGTCATCCGTCACCCATCGCGATCGCCCGCATCCCGCCGTCCCCCGTGAACAACAGCGCCCCGCGCACCGGCATCGCCGCGAGCGCCGGCGCTTGCCGGAGCAGGCGCGCATACAGCTGCACCTGCGCCACGTATTCCGGATGACTCTTCTCGACCGCGCCCTCGGGCGGCGCGTCGGTCTTGAAGTCGATGACGTGCAGGCCGTCGTCGCGCACGGCGACGAGATCGACGTAGCCGGACAGCAGTTTGCCGTCCTCGATCGCGCCGGCCACTGGGTACTCCACGCGCACGCGCACTGCGTCGCTGGGCCAGAGCTTCGCCGCGCGCAGGCACGCGACGGCGCGCTCCACGTCTTCGACCGCCGCGGCGACCAGCGCGCTGTCGAGTCCGTGTTCGGCCGCGCTCTCGCTCACCGCGTCGGCCGCGGACGGTGCACGGCCCTCGACGAGGCGCGCGAGCGCGCCGTGCACGGTATCGCCGAAGACCGGTCCGTGCCGCCCGACGCGCCGCGGGCGCGGCTCGCCGTCATCGTCGCGGACGATCGCGGCGGCCTGGGCGTGACCCTCCGACGACACCGCGACGGGCGCGTAGCGCGGCTCTTTGGATTCTGTCAGCGCGTCGCGGAATCGGACTTCGATCGCCTCGGCGTCCGGGCACGGGCGGATCTCCGGCTCCGCGTCGGGGATCGCGAGCCCTGCCGCCCACGGCGCGCCCTTGCCCTCGTGGTACGTCTCGAGCACGTCCACCAGGGGATGCGGCTCCTTGCCGATGAGCTTGCCGGAGATGTAGGCGTCGGAAACTCCGCCCGCGAGCGGCAGCACGAGCCAGATCGCGCGCGCGCGTCGCCGCGACGTAGATCACGCGTCGACGCTCCGCGTCGGCGTACGCCTTCTCGCTCTTCGACAGGCCGAGGTCTGGCGGCTCTTCCCACGCGCAGCGGTCGATGGCGAGCGTCCAGCCGCGACCGTCGCGCGACGCGCGCCACGCGCCGGCGCTGTCGCGGCCGGCGAGCAGCCCCTTGCCGTCCCACAGCACGACCACCGGATACTCGAGCCCCTTCGCCTGGTGCACCGTGACGATCTCCACGGCGTCGGCATCGACGGGGCGCGGCGGATCGAGCTTCGCGGGATGGTCCACGAAGTCCCGCAGCACCGTGGTCACACCGTCGAAGTCGAGCTGCTCCTCGAGGGCGATGCGGTCGAGGGTCAGGCACAGCTCGCGGACGCGCGAGATGCGCTGCGCGCCGTTGGCCCCGAGCGTGACGGTACGCGCGAACGCGCTGCGCTCGACCAGATCCCGCGCCGTCTGCCCAGGCGATCGCTTGAATCGATTGAACCGGAGCCCGGAGATGAGCTCGCGTGCCTCGGCCGCCGCGGCGCTGTCGCCGAGCAGATCGGCGAAGTCGAGCGCGAAGAACAACGGGCTAAACAGCGCCGCCTGCGCGGGTCCGTCATCGCGGTCCGAAATCGCGCGGAGGGCGAGCAATAGCTGCTGATGCAGCGGATCCTGAAGGAACAGCGTGCCGCCCCGGGAGCTGTACGGCACGCCGAGCGCGTCCAGCTGGTCGAACAGCGGACCGAGGTTCGGCGTCGTGACCGCGAGGACGGCGACGTCGCCGAAGCCGACGGGGCGCGGCTTGTCCGGCTGACGAGGTCGCGCACCGTGACACCGCTCTTGTCCACGAGCCAGCGCAAGTAGCGTGCGAGCGCTTCCGCTTCGAGCGCGCCGGTACTCGGGGGCGTTCGGCTGTGGTGCCGGGCGCGACCTGGAACGGCAGCACGTGCACGCACGTCGCTTCGGCTTGTCGCCGCCGGGGTGCACCAGATCGCGGTAGAGCACCGTCCCGCTCGTCGAGTCGAACGGCGGGATCGCCGGGCTCGCCGCGGCCGAGCAGGTCGGAGAGGCAATCGTTGAACCAGTCGATCAGGCCCGGCGGAGCTCCGGAAATTCTGCTCGCAGCTCGACCTCCAGCGCGCCGCTGGCGATCACGATCCGACGGACTTGGTCGTACACCTCGATGTCGGCGCGGCGGAAGCGGTAGATCGACTGCTTCGGGTCGCCGACGATCGTGAGCTTGCCCGGCGCGACCGCCACCTGGTCGCAAGCTCTTCGCGGCGGTGCCGTCCTCGCACAGGAACAGGACGACCTCGGCCTGCAACGGATCCGTGTCCTGGAACTCGTCGACGAGCACGTGATCGAACAGGGCCTGGCACGCGGCGCGCGCGCGCGGGTCGTCGCGGAGCAGATCGCGCAGGAGAAGCAGCAGGTCGAGCTGGTCGACGACCTGACGGCGCGCCTTCGCCTTGCGTAGAGCGCGAGCACGACGGGCCGAAGCCGCGCGAGGCGCACGCCGAGCCACGCCTGGAACAGCTCGAGCAACTCTTCGGCCAACGCGGTCTGGCCTTTGGGCGGGGAGCGAAGCGCCTTGAACACCGTCCAGGGCTGCGCTTCGCCGTCGAACTCCTTCGCTTTCCTGAGAATCCTCCTTCCGCGGCCATGTCAGCGGGTTGCGGATCTCCGCATACATCAACGCGGGGTCACTCATGCGCAGCGCGCGCTCCAGCGCGCGCTTCACGTTCGCGAGATAGCGCTCCCCGCGTGTCTGCTGCGCGAGACCGCGGCACATCGCGATGACCGTCTTGGCCAACTCCTCGAAGCGCGTCCGGTCGAAGGCGGGCAGGGGAGGCAGGGTGACGTCCACGTCCCGCTGACGCACCATGTCCGCGACAATCGCGTCGATGCCGGTGTACGCGCCGTGGGCGTGCTCCGCGGAGTGGGAGCGGAGCCCGGCGCGCAGCGCGATCATCGACCGTCTCCTCGGCTTCCGCCGGGTCCACGCCTTCGGACCCGTCGAGCTCCTGGGCCAGGCGCCCGCGCTGCGAGCCTTCGATCAGGAGCGTGATGGTCTCGGCGACGATGAGAGACTCGTCCTCCACGAGCTCGTACGCCGGGCTGAGGCGTGCCTCCATCGGAAAGCGGCGCAGCAGGCGATCGGCGAAGCTGTGGATGGTGCCGACGTAGGCCGAGTCGATCTCCGCGAGCGCCGCCCGGAGCCGCGTCGCGCGCTCGCCGATGGCGCATGCCGCGAGATCGCGCAGGAGCTGCTCGCGGATGCGGATCTTGAGTTCGCCGGCGGCGCGGCGCGTGAACGTGATCGCGGCGATGCGCGAGAGCGGGATCGGCGGATCGCTCGCCACCATGTGGGAGATGCGCCGGACCAGCGTGCTGGTCTTGCCCGGTGCCCGCGCCGGCGTCGATCACGACGTTGCGTTTCCGCTCGACGATGCCGGCTTCGCGGCCCTCCTCTGATTCGCGCCGGGCCGACATCAGTCTCCCCCCTTCATGGGCGCGTGGAGCGCGAGCAGGTCGGCGCAGGCTCCGCCGGCGGCGCGCATGCTCGCGGCGCCGTCGCTGGCCGGGTCCGGACCGCACACGACGTTGAATGGGCAGTAGCCGCAGACGTGGCTGTTGGCGGTCTTCGGAAGCCGCCCCTCGACGAGCAGGCGCTTCGCGATGTCGAGCCAGCCCAGCGTCGACTCGCGGAGCGCGGCGTACTCGTCGGAGAAGTCACGCTCGGTCGTGTCCGCGTATCCGATGTAGAGGTACGCTGCGGCGACCTTCTTCGGGACGCCCCATGACTTCGCGAGCTGCTCGGCGATGAGGCCGTACACGCCGATCTGCAAATCACAGTCGTACTCCGGCGGCTCGCCGACGCGGCGCGGGTGTGGCTTGCCCGTCTTGAGATCGCGCAGCGTCGTGCGCTTGGCCTGCACGTCGATGCGATCGATGCGGCCGCGCAGCGCGATCCCACCGATGCGCAGCGGCTCGTCGTACCCGAACTGGCGCTCGACGTCGACGAACTGCCGCGGCGTGCCGTCGCCCCAGTCGGCCTCGATCAGGAGCGCAATCGCCGCGAGCAGTCGCTGGCGCTGCGCTTCCTTGACCGCGTCGCCGGAGAGCGGCCAGGAGCGTGCTTCGTCTTCGAACGTGGCGCTCGCGACGCTCGCGGCGATCGGTTGCCAGTCAGGCAAGCTGCCATCGCGCGCGCCGAACGCCGCGCCGTGCTCGCGGTAGAACGCCTCCGCGGCGGCGTGGACGAGGCTGCCGAAAGTCGGCGCGTCGAGCTCGCGCATCGGGCGGGCGTTCGACGGCTTTTTCCAACCGAGCACGCTCTCGAACAGGAACCTCCGCGGGCAGCCGAGCAGCGTGCCGAGCGACGACGCGGACAGCATCTCGTCCGCGTCGAGCCCGGGCAACCGGTCGAGCGACTCGCCGTCGCGGCGGAGCGCGCGCATTCGAATCGAGATCTTTCGCACCAGACCCGATCCACGCCGGCGGCACTTCGCCGTTGGCCGCGCGCTCGAGCCACGCAGCCTCGCCGATCGGCTCAGCGAGCCGTCGTTCGCGCGCCGCGCGGCGCGGCCGGCACGAACGCGTGCTCCGCGAGTTCCTCGCGCTTCGGGATCGCCACGCCGCCGCGCTGCAGGGCCGCGGCGGCGTCGAGGAATACCGTCGAAGGCTCGCGCTGCGTCCCGTCGAGGTCGGCGCGCGCGAAGGACAGCACAATCTCAGACCGCGCCGCTCGCACCACGCGATACAAGGACGACGAGCTGGCTCGTCACCACGTCGGACGGGCGGGCGAGCGCGAGCCCTCCGACGCGCGCCCTGAGCGCGGACGGCAGCACCGGATCCTCGCGCGGCGCCGCGGGGATCGTCCCTTCCGCAAGCCCGAGCACGCGCACCGCGGCGAACGGCAGCCCGACCGCGCCGCGTACCGTCCCGAGGTACACCGCCGGCTCGCCGAAGCGCCCGACGCCCGTGCGCACCGAGCCGAGCGCACCCGCGATCCATTCGAGCGCCGCGTGACCGGACAGCGCGGTCGAGGTCGGGGCTATGTCCGCGAGCGCCGCCTCGAGCAGCGCGTGCGCCGGTGTGCTGTCGACCGGCGCGAGGAGGTGGTCGCGCACGAACGCCACGAGCGCCTCGCCCAGCGCGTGCACCGTCGCGCCGCCGAGCACGCTGCGCGAGATTCGACCAGCGCCGTCACCGCCGGCTGCACACGTCGCGCGCTCCCGGCGGTCCGCACGCGCTCCGCGCTGTCGTCGATCGCAGCGCGCGCTGCCACGCGGTCGGCCCAATCGAGCGCGCCGGCCGGGTGCGCCGCGTGCCCGCCGATGGTGCCGAGCGAAGACGCCAGCGCGTCGGCCTTCCGCTTTGACAGAGCGATTGGAGTGCTCGTCCGGACGCGCGCAGCGCGGGAAGCAACGCCGCGAAGCTCTCGATCTCCAGGTGCTCGCGCAACGCTTGGACGAGGGCCATCACGCGCGCGCCGGCTGCCGTGCGCGGCGAACGGCAGCCCGCCGGCGACGTGGACGGGCACCGCCTCCGGGCAGCCGCGCCAGGCTGTCTGCGACCAGCCCGAGCCAGGGATCCGCGCTCGGGCGCGAGCACCGCGATGTCCTCGAGCGCCATGCCGCTGCGCCACCTTGCCGCGCGACCCAGTCCGCCGCCGCTTCGACTTCGGTTTCGACGCCGGCGTGCTCTTCGAGCTCGACGCTCCCGTCGCGCCCCGCGCTCGTCCCCGGCTCGCCGAACAAGCTGCGCGCGAGCACGTCGATCTCCCGTGGAGGTTTGCCTTCTGGTGTTGCCGGTGCGGCGCGGAACCACCGCTGGCGAGATCTCGCCCCCACAGCGCGGCCCACGCGACGAGCCAGGTGTCGCGAAGCGGATGCGCGTCGATCGTCAGGAGCTCCGCAGCCGGGATCGCCCGCAGGCGAAGCGCGCCAACGCCGCTCCGCTCTCGTCGGTGACGATCGCGACGAACGTCGGGCCGTCGAACGGCCACGCGGACGAGTCCGCTTCGAGCGCGGCCGCCGCGTCGCGGAGCGCCCGCGCCGCGGTAATCGACGCGCCCGCGTCCGCATCGAGCGCGCGCCAGAGCGCCGCGATATCGCGTAGCCGCGCGGATCGTCCGTCGGCAGAGTCGTCCGGCGCGAGCCCGGCGCTCTCAAGCGCGTCGAGGGTCGATGCGAACGCGTGCTCCCAGCCCGGCGTGCTCGCGACGACCCCTGCGTCGAAGTACTCGAACGTCATCCCACGCCGAGCCGGGCCGCGAGGCGCGCCGCGCGGAGCGGCTGCTCCGCCGGCTCCATGCCAAGCACCTCGGCCGCGGCGGCCATAACCGGCGTGATGAAGCGCGTGCCGACGAGCGCGGCCGGCGCGCGCCGGGCAAGCTCGCGGCGCAGCGCGTGGGCGACGCGCGCGTTCGGGACGAGCACGGTGCGCGTCGCGAGCGGAATCCGCGGACATGTCCGCGAGGCGCGCGACCCAGGCGTGGAAAGGAGAAGCAGTGTCGGTCATGTCCGTCGTTCGAGCCCCTCTCGCGTGAGGGTACGAGAGTAGCAGGGCCGAGGGTACGGCGGGGCTGCGACGTAGCTTGTCGCAGCGTCGCTGCGCTACTTGTCGACGCAGCAATTGGCGCAGCTTCTCCACCCAGGTCTTGAAACGCTCGAGATTCGCCGCGTCGGCGAGCAGCGCGGGGTCGAGCTTGGGCACAGGCTGGTCCGTCGGAACGCGCGTCGCGAGCGCGACTCCCAGCTCTTCGAACAGCGGTGTGGCGACGTCCGCGCCGAGCACCGTCGTCAGCTTGCCGACGTAGATCTGCAGACCGTCCGTGCGCGCATAGAACAGTGTATTATTTCCGGTCCGGAGCGCGAAGCCACCGAGGTTCGCGCCAGCGCCCCAGTCGATGCGCGTGTTCGTTCCGGCCTGCTTGGCGATCGCCAACAGATTCTCGAGTCCTTTCGCGAACGCGGCGGTGCCGACCTCCTTGGCGCGCGCGAACAGGCGCTCCTCCGTCCACAGCGCGTTCGACCCGCTCGGCAGACGCACCACCTTGATCGTTGCCTCGGGCGTCTCGCCCTTTACGGTGACCCGCACAACCTGCCGCGTTTCGTGCACCAGGGTGCCGCGAATTTCCGGAATCAACAGGTACGATGGCGAGCCACGGCCTTTGTCAGCGTACAGGTTCAGGTCGATCATGGCGAGATCCCATTCACTTGTCAGGTGACGGGCCAGCAGCCCTTCCGCGAGGCGCAGCGCCCGCGGGTCGCTGGCGTCGCCAGCGATGATCAGCAGGAACTCCCCGTTTCCCACCCGCTCGCGCAGATCGATGTCCGTCGGCGCGCCCGGGACCTTGGGCAGCGCGGGCAGGCAGCTCGAATCTTCCGACAGCGCGAGCGCGTAGTCGAGCACTTGCGCCACGACCTCGCGTCGACGCTCTGGATTGTACGAGAGTTTCGTCTCCACGATTCCGATGCGGCCCAGCGACGAGACCAGGAGCACGTCCACGCGTCCCACGTCGCCCACGGTGAGTTCCATCGTCCACCCGAACCACTCCTCGGCCTCGAGGAGGAGCCCGGCTTCGCGGCACGGTGCGATCACCAGCTCCGGATTGGCGAAGATCGCGTCGCGATACCACGATTCCTTGAGACCGAGATCTTTCGCGGAGGCACGCACGTAGGCCGGTACCGCCGTGCATGCTGCCAGATCAGGAACAAAGACCTCTGTGCCAATCGCTTTCGCCATCTCGCCCTCCTGGAACCAAGACCGTATCTGTCTACCACTAGCGCCGGAGCTGCGACGTAGCTTGTCGCAGGCGCTTCGCGAGATACCGCGCCGGACCGACAGGCCCTCACTCCCCCAGCGCTTCCCGCACCAGCTCCTGCACGATGAGCGCCGGCTCGAGATCCGGCGCGAGCTCGAGGGCGCGCGCGATGACGCGGGCCGCGTCGCGGGGGCGCCCGATCCGGACGTACACGTGGGCGAGCGCGGCGTACGCGGCGGGCAGGTTCTTGAACGTTCGCGGAGCGCACAGGATGATGCGGCAGAGCAGCGGGAGCGCGGCGCGCCACTCGCACGTCATGATCGCCTCGCTGGCCTGCGCTTCGAGATCGCCCAGATCGCGCGCGGCGCTCATCGCGCGCCTCCGAGCCAGGCGACGACACGCTGCACCAGGCGCGTCACCTGCGACGGATGGCGGCCGAGGGACGCGGCGATCTCGTTCTGCGGCTCCCCGTGCAGGACGCGGAGGACGACCACGCGCTGGGCGTCGGGCAGGGAGTCGAGGGCGCGGCGGGCGGTGTCGCGGGCGATCGCTTGTGCCTCGGGGTCGGGCGACTTGCTCGCGATCACGTCGTCGTCGAAGGCGCCGGGGACCACGCCGGCGCCGCGGCGCAGCGCACGGTCGCGACGGAAAGCGTCGATGGCGACGCGCTTGACCGCCTCGTGCACGTAGCCGCGCAGAGCGCGCCCGCCCTGCGGATCGAAGCGGTCCACGACGTTCAGCCACACCGTGTGTGCGGCGTCGGCCGCCAGATCCTCGGCACGACGCCCGCCGGATCGCGTCACGACGCGCGCGGCGCGACGCGTCTCGACGCGGAGCAGCATCGCCAGCTCGCGCTCCGCCGCGCGGCGCGCAGCCCCCGCCGGCCCGCGCGCGGCCTCGATCAGCGCCGCGACCCCGGTGTCGGCGGCCGTTCCCTGCCCTGCTGCGATCAATCCCACCATCGTCGTCTGCTCCCCTGCATGGACGATGGATGCGTCGCGCGGCTTGGCCGGGCAACTCGAGCCCGGACAGGGAATGTCCGTCCGGCTACTCGCCGAGCCCCATCGACGCCGTGAACGCGCGAGCGAGCTGCTCGTCGCTCACGACGAACGAGTACTGCTGGTACAGGCCGGTGTGGCCCCACACGTCCGCGCGCACGAAGCGCCGCTCGAAACGCCAGCGCGTGTCGTTCAGGCAGCCTTCGCCACGGCGGCGGAGCTCGGCCGGCTCGCGCCGTGCCACTCGCGGATCACGAGCCCGCACGTCAGGTGGATCGGCTGGTCGAGATACTCCGACGGCAACGGCGTCATGGGCTCGGCGGCGGCAACCGCGGAAGCCGCCATCAAGGCGATGCCAGAGAGGATTGCCGGTACGGCGCGGAACAGGGACATGGCCGGTTCTACGGAAGTCCGCGACGGAAATTGCTGATCGTCCGTTCGACGCGACCTGCCTCCGATCTACCCACTGTCCTCGCGTACGAGCGCCGCGCCGGCGCGGGGCGGCTTCTTCGCGTCCATGAAGCCGCGCCCGAAGTCGCTCTCGGCGGCGAGCGCGTTGTGGCTCCTGCAGCGCAAGGTCACGTTGTCGGCGGTCGACGGCCCGCCGCGCGCGAACGGCTGCTCGTGGTGCAGCTCGAGGAGACGCGTCTCGCGACAGCGCTGGCCCGACGCATCGACGTACGTACACCGGCCGCCGTCGCGCGCATGCACCGAGCGGCGCACGTCCGCGGGGATGTGGCGGCTTGACCCGCGCTGGCGCGGAACGCCGGCATGCTTCGTGCTTTCGGCGTCGCTGGCACGCGCCGCGCGTGGCTTCGCGCCGGTGCCGTAGCGACGCTTCTCCAGCTCCGCCACGAGCGCCTGGAGCGCGCGCACGTGCACGCGCTCCAGGGACTTGTCCTCGCCAGTGTGCGAGAGCAGATCCTTCGCGCGCTCGAGGAGCTCGACGTACTCCGTGGTCGCGGTGAACTGCACGCTGTAGCGCAGCGGCACGTCGTCGCGCGCAAACATGGGCTTCGGCTCCGGCGCGGGCTCCGACTCCGGCGCGGGCTCCGGCTCCGGCGCGGGCTCCGGCTCCGGCTCCGGCTCCGGCGGACTCGCGTCCATCCAGTCGCGCGGCCTGTCGCCGGGATCCAACTCGCGGACGGGATTCATGGACGCGACGAACTGGCTCCACGACGGCGCGCGCGGCATCGTGAAGCTGCGCCCGAGGGGCTCGACGCGGGCCGGCACGTCCGGGAGCGGGTCGAGCTGGCGCACCAGCTTCGCGATCTCCTTCTTGGTGCGGTGCTTGGCGCGTTCCAGCACGTCGACGTGATTCTCCTCCGTGAGGTGCGATCCGATCATGAGCAGCGCCGTCAGATGGATCTCGCCGGCTGCCACCCGGTCGAGCACCGCGGGAAACTCGCGAGCGATGCGCGCCGCGCGCGCCCGCCGGAACGCCGCGTCCTCGGACATGCGGAGCTCGTAGACGCAGTAGATGTAGAGGCTCGCGCAGGCGCGCTGGCGGTGCAGTCCGCGCGCCTCCACCTCCCCGAGGTGCGCAAGGAGCGCGGCGAGCGCCTGGTTCGACTGCCCCACGATGGCGCGCGTCCGCGCCATCAGCGCGTCGTCCGCCAGGTCCGTGAAGCGATACACGGAATCGGTGTTTGCCATGGCGCCACGCTACACCCGCGTTTCGACGCCTCGCTGCGCGCCCGGTCGCGCGCGATCGCGCGGCGCGACTCGATTTTCGCCGTCCGCGCGCCGCAACGCCGCGAGCGCGCCGCCAGCGCGCGCGACGCCGTGCTTGCGCGGCGAGCCGCGCGTTCGCGACGCGCGCGTGATGGAAACGTGTCCAGCGGAAATCGACACCGGCAACGATCTTTCCTCCCGGTGTGGCGCGGAACAGGGACATGGCGACTCCTACGTCGAACCGCGCCACGCATTGCGGTGCCCGGACTTGCGACAGGATATGTCGCAGCCGCGGCGCAAGATCTCGTCATGGGCGACTTCATCCTGGCCATCGTTCCCACGGCGCCGCAGACGTACGCTGTCCATCTCGTCAACACCGGGACCACGACCGTCGCGCGCGTAACGGCACACACCGGCGGCTTCGCAAGCAGTGACGACGGGCTCACCGAAGCGACCGGCACGCCGCGCGACCTCGGCCCGCTCGCGCCAGGCAGCGCCATCGCGCTCGGGCGAGAGGACGAGGGCTCGTTCGACTTCACCATCTGGTGGCACCTCGAGCTCGAGCTCGCCAGCGGCGAACGCCGCAAGTTGGCGTTCAGCGTGCCGAAGTACTTCCCGATGCGCACCGGCGGCGCCGCGTGCGGCGACGTGCCGGTGCTCGACAAGGTGGGCTGGATGTTCGCGCCGGACGGGTGAGGCGCATTGCGCGCGAGCTGCCGCTAGGCCCGGGGCCCTCCGGCGCGGACTCGCTACCTGAAGACCGCGTCGAGGTCCGGGAGCGTCGCCGCTCGCACGAGCCACGTATCGAGCAACGCCGGAGCGCGACACGCGCGCACGCGCTCTGCTACGTCCGCCGGCACGCTGAAACCGCGCGCTTCGAGCACGCGCAGCACGCCTTCCGCCTTGCCCTTCGCCTCGCCCTCGGCCTTGCCCTCGGCCTTGCCCTTCGCCTCGCCCTCCGCGACGTAGCGCCGCGCGAAGTCGCTCATGTATTCGTGTTTCTGCGCCATCATCGCTCTACCGGAAGACCTCGTCGAGGTCCGACAACGTCGCTGCGCGCACGAGCCACGTATCGAGCAACGCCGGATCGCGACATGCGCGCACGCGCTCTGCAACGTCCGCCGGCACGCTGAAACCGCGCGCTTCGAGCACGCGCAGCACGCCTTCCGCCTTGCCCTTCGCCTCGCCCTCGGCCTTGCCCTTCGCCTCGCCCTCGGCGACGTAGCGCCGCGCGAAGTCGCTCATGTATTCGTGTTTCTGCGCCATCATCGCCTCGATCTTCTTCCGCACCCCGGGCCGGAGAACCGCGAGCACCGCGTCGACGTAGAGTTTACGCCTCTCCGGATCCAGCGCCAGCACCGCTTCGAGCGCCAGCGTCGCCACCTCTTCGGCGCGTGTGCCGCGCCCGTGCACGATCGCGGACACCACCGCTAGCTCCGGCACCGCGAGGCCCAGCTCGCGCTCGATCACGGGCATGTTCGACGGACCCAGCACGATGGGCGACAGCACGAAACCCGGGTGCCCGATTGCGATGGGTTGCGACGCCCAGCGCTCCACCGCACGACTCGGCGTGACAACGACGAGATACGCCGGCAGACCGGTGTTCGCCCACTGCCAGACCGTGTAGCGCGGCCACGCGGTCCGCTTGGCCCGGATGTCGTCTTGATTCTTCGGCGGCAGCTGCACCTCGAGAATCACGGTGGCGCCCGCGGTGTCCGCTTGCACCTTCAGCACGAGGTCCGCGGAGTACTCGGGCACCTTCGGCTCGCCGAAGCTGGCGCCGGAGAGATCGATTTGCGCGTCCTTTGGCAGCGTGATCCCGCGAGCGAGCTCCAGCAGCTGCGGCGCGATCGCCGGACGATCGCGAAACAGGTGCACCAGCGTCTCGTGCAGCTGCGACAGCATGCCCGCCCTTTCGCAAGCGCCGTGCCGTCGGCGGGACCAAACGATCCTGCGATGTTGCGCGCCGCGCGCGGTGGCGATCGCCGGTTTCGCCGGCGGCGATCGCCACTCGGGCGCACGGTGGCACCGCGGCGCGGGTCAAGAAGCTGCGCCGCGCGGTCGAGAGCGGGCGCGTCGCGCCGACCCCTCCTTGAAGAACACGCACGCCAGGCGCAGAACGGTCTCGGCCGGCAAGCGGCGCTCGAGCTCCCGCCAGGCGTAGTCCTCGGCGGCGGACTCGGCGCGCTCCACGCTCTCTTCACCCAGCGCGCCCTTGCGGATGCTCCGGAGCATGGCCCGGGCGTGGCCCACCTCGTGCAGTCCGGCGTGCGCGAGATACGCCAGGAACGTGTCCCGCCGCGCGGCCGCCGGGAACAGCCGCCCGAGCCGCTTGGTCAGGAGCGAGTACAAATCCTCGAACTCCCCCGTCGGCCAATCGTGGAGGAAGATCGCGACAATCTGCTTGCGACCTTCGTACCCGGCCGCCGCCTCTCCGATGTCGTCCAGGCGCTTGCGGCGCTTGCCGGTCAGCATGATGGCCACATTCGCCGGGGGCTTCGCGAGGCCGACGCGCTCGAGCGCTTCCAGCCAGGTGGCGGTGGCGCGCGTGCGCCGGAGGACGTGGACGGTGCCGCACCAGCTCAGCACCTGCGTGCTCGTGACGCCCTGGATGCGCGTGTGTTCGGGTCGGGAGTTCGTCATGGATCGTTGGCAGTTCTACGCGAACGCTCGCTGCGGATTGCGCCCGCGCCATGTCCTGTCGCACCGGGTCCCTTGCCGGTTGGAGGGGGATGCCGGTCCGGCGCGGAACAGCGCGCTGCCGCGGTCCACGTCGAGCCACGACGCGGACCGCGGCGTGCCTCGCGTCGCCCGCGCCGACGCGAATCGACACTTGGCTTGGCCATGTCCCATCTCGCGTCGGCCGCGCCGACGCGAATCGACGCTTGGCTCGGTCATGTCCCATCTCGCGTCGGCCGTGCCGACGCGAATCGACGCTTGGCTCGGTCATGCCCGATCTCGCGTCGGCCGCGCCGACGCGAAACGATGCTTGGCGCGGTCATGTCCCATCTCGCGTCGGCCGCGCCGACGCGAATCGACGCTTGGCTCGGTCATGCCCCATCTCGCGTCGGCCGTGCCGACGCGGGAATCCGCGCCGCACCGGCAGTCGCCCGCCGCGACGGGATATGTCGCAGACGTGCCGTCCGTCGGCGCTCGTGAGGCGCGGAACCGCGCGTGCCGCTCAGCCGGTTCCGCGACGCGCGCCACCGGACAGTGGCTGAACGCCCGTGATTGCGGCGTAGAGCACGACGGGATCGAGATCCGCGCCGTTCGGCCACACCGCGGTCCCGAGCTCCGGATCGACGCGCGCCTGGGCGAAATAGGCCGGATCTTCGAGGGGCGCGAACACCCCTGTGAACGCAAGACCTGAAGCGTCGTAGATGCCTTCGACGCCGTCGTCGAATGTCAGGCGCAGACGGTGTCCGTCCAATGGTGCAACTGCGGTCACGTCGTGCAGCATTGCGGCGGATCCTACCGCGTACGGCGATGCGCCTCGACCGCCTCGGGCGCCCAGACGATGCTCACCGCTTGTCACGCGGCAAGAGGCGCGAACGGACTTCGTCGTGGGGAACGCCGCGGCCCGCGCGCAACGAGTCGAGCGCGCGGATCAAGCCTTCTTCTTCGTCCGGCGTGAGCGACGGCAGCTCGTCCACGCGCTCGATCACGTACCGCTGCGTCGCGCCACGCGCACTCGACGTCGGCTTCCGACTCACCCACGCCGTCGAGCAGTTGCAGCGCGAGTAGCGCGCTTCCTCTGGGGGTAGCGCCTGCGCATCGTGGAACAGGCGCGCGACGACCGCGGGCGCGGGCGCGGGCGCGGGCGGAGCGTGGGCAGGAGACGACACAGGAGCTGCGCGGCGGGCGTGCGCGACGGATCGGCGGGCATGGCCGTCAAGGGCGCGCCCCATCGACCAGCAGCGAGCCCGGCACCTCCGCACGCGGCGCGTCCAGCGCGGGGCGCGCGGCCGCGCTCATCATGGTGACGTCCGGGTCCGGCCTGACGATGGGCTGCGTGACGTACTGGCACAGCCCCTTGCTGCCACAGGGCGAGCCGACGGTGAGCATGATCATGATGATGGCGTCCATGACCGGCTCTACGGAGACGCCGCGCCGCGATTGCGCGCGGCGCGCACCACGGTCTCGTGCCACGGCGACTCCGGCCAGCCGCTGCGCCGGCGGGCGCGGTGCAGCGCGTCGAGCCACGCGATGACGGCGTCGGGATCGTGGCCCGGCGGACGCGCGGGGTCGATGGGCGCGCCGCCGTGCGCCATGTCCTCGAGATCGATCACCGCCGCGAGATCGAGCGGCGCGGGATCGTAGCGAGCCGGCGCGTCCAGACACACCACGCCGCGCACCCCCGCGGCGTAGAGCGCCTGCCAGTCCGCCGCCGTGCGCCGCAGCGGATACGGCATGCCGAACAGCGGCGCGGGCGGCGCGATGGCGCAGTACAGGTCCTGGGGCGTGGTGAAACCGGGAACGGCGGGCATGGCGGCGATGGCGGGGATGGCGAGCATGAGCGGGACTACGCGAAGCCGCGACGCCGATTGCGGGGGGATGGGTTGCCGGGGCGGCGCGGAACCCCCGTCAGCGAACGCACGGGTGGCCCGAGCCCGCGTCCTCCGCCGCCGCTTGCGGTCGCCCGAGAGAGTCCAGCCGGTGCGCGGCCCGGTATTTGCGCCACGCCCGATCCAGCGCCGCCAGCTGGTCCGCGTCCAGCTTGCCGACCTTCTTCAGCGCGAACAACGCCGACCGGATCGTCACCCCGGCGATGTCGTGACGCGACACCTTCTCGCACCGATCGCACCAGAACCGCGGCGCCTCGATGCCGCGCGCCGCGCGGATCGCCGCGCGGCGTCCGGTCATGACGCGGCAGAAGTCCGCCAGCTCCTCCCAGGACATGGACGGCGACCAGGTGCTCGCCAGCGCATCGAGCATCTCCGGAAACCAGACGCGCAGCGGATCACCGGACGCCATCGAGGATCGCATCCAGATCCGCCAACGTCGCGGCGCGGACAAGCCACGCATCGAGCGTCGCCAGATCGCGACACGCGCGCACCCGCTCCGCGACCTCCGCCGGCACCGCGAAGCCGCGCGCTTCGAGCACGCGCAGAACGCCCTCCGCCTTGCCCTTCGCCTCGCCCTCGGCCTTGCCCTCCGCCTTGCCCTCCGCCTTGCCCTCCGCGACGTAGCGTCGCGCGAAGTCGCTCATGTATTCGTGTTTCTGCGCCATCATCGCCTCGATCTTCTGCCGCACCCCCGGCCGGAGCACCGCGAGCACCGCATCGACGTACAGTTTACGCCTCTCCGGATCCAGCGCCAGCACCGCTTCGAGCGCCAGCGTCGCCACCTCTTCGGCGCGGGCGCCCCGCCCGTGCACGATCGCCGACACCACGGCCAGCTCCGGCACCGCGAGCCCGAGCTCGCGCTCGATCACCGGCATGTTCGACGGGCCGAGCACGATCGGGGACAGCACGAAGCCGGGGTGCCCGATAGGGATCGGCTCGGACGCCCAGCGCTCCACCGCGCGACTCGGCGTCACCACCACGAGGTACGCCGGCAAGCCGGTGTTCGCCCACTGCCAGACGGTGTAGCGCGGCCATGCGGCGCGCTTGGCCCGGATGTCGTCTTGATTCTTCGGCGGCAACTGCACCTCGAGAATCACCGACGCGCCCGCGGTGTCCGCCTGCACCTTCAGCACGAGATCCGCGGAGTACTCGGGCACCTTCGGCTCGCCGAAGCTGGCGCCGGAGAGATCGATTTGCGCGTCCTTTGGCAGCGTGATCCCGCGAGCGAGCTCCAGCAGCTGCGGCGCGATCGCCGGACGATCGCGAAACAGGTGCACCAGCGTCTCGTGCAGCTGCGACAGCATGCCCCGCCCTTCGCAAGCGCCATGCCGCCGGCAGGGCCGAACGATCTTGTGGTGTTGCGGGTCGCGCGCGGTGGCGGTCGCCGGTTTCGCCGGCGGCGATCGCCGGTTGTCTCCCCCGAGGGTAACGGGCCTGACATTCCGTGTCCGACCTCGCGTTGTTCTCCGCCGCGCCCATGGCCAACTCATCCTCATGCTCGATCGACTCGTCGTCGCCTTCGACATGGAGCGGCCGCCGGACGCGCGGAATGTGCCGCGCCGGTCGTGTCATCTGGAGAGAGCACGGACCCTCCACTCGGCGTAGACTTCGCAGGTTCGCATCGACTCCGTCCAGGTCACCATCTCCATTCCCGCGTCGCTGGCCGACGCGCGCACGCCAGAACGTGCACGCTTGCTGGTTATTCTGGACGCAGTTCGGACCGAACGAATGACCTGGCGCGCCGCGGCTGCACTCTACGCAGACGCCGCGCCGCGATTGCGCGCGGCGCGCACCACAGTCTCGTGCCACGGCGATTCCGGCCAGCCGCTGCGCCGGCGGGCGCGGTGCAACGCGTCGAGCCAGGCGATGACGGCGTCGGGATCGTGGCCCAGGCGCGGGATCGATGGGCGCGCCGCCGTGCGCCATGTCCTCGAGATCGATCACCGCGGCGAGATCGAGCGGCGCGGGATCGTAGCGAGCCGGCGCGTCCAGACACACCACGCCGCGCACCCCCGCGGCGTAGAGCGCCTGCCAGTCCGCCGCCGTGCGCCGCAGCGGATACGGCATGCCGAACAGCGGCGCGGGCGGCGCGATGGCGCAGTAGAGGTCACTGGGGCGTGGTGAAACCGGGAACGGCGGGCATGTCGGCGATGGCGATCATGGGCAGGACTACGCGAAGCCGCGGCGCGGATTGCGGAGGATGGGTTTGCCGGGGCGGCGCGGAATCGGGCGGGACGAGGCGCACCGGCAGCGCGCGGCGCTGATTCGAGCAGGCACGCGGTGCGGAGCTCGTCGCTCTCGACGTGGGCGATCTCGATGACGCCGATTCACTTCGCAGCGCAGCGGCGGGAGTGCGGCGTGGGTCGGGGCAGGAGCGTGATAGAATTGACCGCCGGCGGGCGCGAACTAGACTTGGAGCACAGGATACGCGCATGGCAAACCCCGCGAAACACATCGAGCTACCTGACGATCTCCAGGCGTTCGCGGAAGAGCGTGTGCGGGCGGGCGAGTACGCGAACGTGCGTGAAGTCGCCGCGGCTGCATTCCGTCTGCTGCAGCGTCGGGACGAGCTCCGCAAGCAAGCGACGCAGGAGCTCGGCCAACTCTTCGAGGAGATGCGCGAGGGCACGTTCCTCGAACCGACCGACGAGGAGTTCGCGCAAGCGGTGCACGAGCGCGCGCTCAAGCACATGGCGTGATGCGCTCGATCCGGTTTCACCCCCGCGTCTATGTGGACATCGACGCGGCGCTCGCACAGACGCGCGAACACTTCGGCATTGCCCAGGTGCCGATCTACGAACGCCTGATCGTCGAGGCCCGTCGGACCCTCCGACAGCATCCGACGATTGGGCAGCTTCACGAAGAACTTGGCCCCGGAGTACGCGTATTCTGCATCGCCGGCGACGCGGTCAAGGCGCCGCACGGATACATCTACAGGGTCGAGGGCGACGGCACCGTGTACGTTGCTCGTCTCGTGCATCTCGCGCGGTATCTTCCGGATCTGGTTCCCGAAGACTTCTGACGCGCAAGCTTGCGCGGCGCGTCAGAGAAGGAGAACCTGTCGCAGCGGCGAGCGCGGTGCAGCGCAACTAACGACTGGTCCGGAGAAATCAGGCAGGTCAGGGCGGGACTACGCGAAGCCGCGGCGCCGATTGCGGGGGATGGGGTTGCCGGGGCGGCGCGGAACCGCGCGATCTCGTGTTCGTCGCGCGATGACGAAGCGCGACTATCCGAAGATCGCGTCCAGATCCGACAGCGTGGCGGCGCGGACCAGCCACGTGTCCAGCGTCGCAAGGTCGCGACACGCGCGCACGCGCTGGGCGACCTCCGCTGGAACGGAGAGCCCGCGCGCTTCGAGCACGCGCAGCACGTCCTCCGCCTTGCCTTCCGCCTTGCCCTTCGCCTCGCCCTCGGCCAGGCCCTTCGCCTCGCCCTCGGCCAGGCCCTTCGCCTCGCCTTCGGCCAGGCCCTTCGCCTCGCCCTCGGCGACGTAGCGCCGCGCGAAGTCGCTCATGTATTCGTGTTTCTGCGCCATCATCGCCTCGATCCTCTTCCGCACCCCGGTCCGGAGAACCGCGAGCACCGCGTCGACGTAGAGTTTACGCCTCTCCGGATCCAGCGCCATCACCGCTTCCAGCGCCAGCAGCGCGACCTCCTCCGCGCTCGGCCCACGCCCGTGCACGATCGCGGAGAGCACCGCGAGCTCCGGGATCCGCAGGCCCAGCTCGCGCTCGATCACCGGCATGTTCGACGGTCCGAGCACGATCGGCACGAGTGCGAAACCTGGATGCCCGATCTCGATGGGCTTGGACGCCCAGCGCTCGACGCGCTGGCTCGGCGTGACCACGACCAGATACGCGGGCAGCCCGGCGTTCGCCCACAGCCACACCGCGTAGCGCGGCCACGCCTTGCGCTTGGCGACAATGTCGTGCTTGTCCTTCAGGTCGAGCTGCACTTCCACGACGATGGCCGCACCTGCGCTGCCTGCCCGGACTTTCAGCGCCAGGTCCGCCGAGTACTCCGGGACCTTGGGCTCGCCGAAGTTCGCGCCGGACGTGTCGATCTCCACCGGACCTGGCAGGGTGACGATGCGCACCAGCTCGAGCAGCCTGAGCGCGATCTCCGGACGATCGCGGAACAGCGCGACCATCGCCTCGTGCAGCTGCGACAGCATGCGCGCCGTCGTCGCAAGCGCCGTGCCGCGAGCGTGACCGTGTGATGCTGCGACGATGCGCGCCCGCGCCGGCGGCGACCGGTCGTGTCGCCGGCGGCGATCGCCGGCGCCCATGCGGGCCGGGGGCGGGCCGCCAGTCGGCGGGCGCCGCGATCACGAGAGGCGCTTCTCTCGAGAGAAGTCGATCTCGTGATCGCGACGCGGAATCCCGCTGGTGCCCACGTGGGGGGAGGCAGGCCGTCAGTCACGGATTGCCGGTCCGGCGCGGAATCCCGCTGGTGCCCACGTAGGGGAGAGATGCGGCGTAGAAGACACTGAAAGCCCGGAACACGGTCTCCCGCGGGGAAGAGGCGCTCCATCGCGGGCCAGGCGTAGTCCTCGGCCTTGGTCTCGGCGCGTTCCACGCTGATGTCCCTGCCACCTCGCAGCTGGTGGCGGGTATGCCCGATCTCGTGCAACGCGACGTGCGCGAGGTAGGCGACGAAGGTGTCCCGCTTGGCCGCCGCCGGGAACAGGCGCTTCAGGCGCCTTGTGAGTGGCTCGTACACGTCCTCGAACTCGCCCGCCGGCCAGTCGTGGAGGAAGATCGTCACGAAGCGCGCGCGCCCTTCCGAGCCCATCTGCGCCTCGCCGATGTCGTCGAGACGCTTGCGACTCTTGCCCGTGAGCACGATCGCGACGTTCGAAGGTGGCGTCGCGAGACCGGCGCGATCGAGCGCCTCCAGCCATGTTGCGGTCGCGCGCGTGCGCTTCAGGACGTGGACCGTGCCGCGCCAGGGAAAACCTCGCTATGGGAATGTCGGCAGGGCGTTCTGCCGCCGCCGGTCATCCGCACCCGCTCCAGTGACGGCCTTGCGCAGCTCGATCGCCCGCGACGCTCTGCATCTCGTAGTGATGATGTCCATGAGACGGTCGACGCCGGCTCACGATCCTCTCCGCACCGTTCATTGTCTAGGCCTTCGCGCCTCTTCGCTCAGCGCCGCTTCTTCGCGGATTCGCGTTGGACGGCATCCAACACGTGGGCCGGAAGCCCTGCAGGCCCGACGTCACCGTTCATCTGTCGCAGATATCCACGTACAGGGCGTCGCGTTCGTGATGGAGCCGGTCGATCGCAGGCCAAAGGACGTCGTGCAGGCGGGAGCTGATGTGCGAGGCCGGGAGGCCGGGCATCCCCTCGATGAAGGCGTCCAGCGCGAGCCGGAGGCGCTTGTACGGCTCCATCTGTGCGCGCACTGCGCGCTCCTCGCGTAGCAGGGCTTGTTCCTCCGTCTCGGTATCGTCTGGGTCGATCGGGTCTGGATCCATGAGTGTCTCCTTTCAGATGTGGAACGGGTCGTCTTCGGGCTCGGGCGGCAGCGGCGGAAGCGGCGGCAAGCGCTCGGCGAGGTCGGGGGCGAGGACGGCGAGGAGCTCGGCGAGGAACAGCTCGGCGCCGGGGCGCAGCCCGATCCTGGCCTCGCCGCGCCGGACCTCGAGGCCGCGGCGCGTGGCGGTGAGCTCGACGTCGTCGGGGAGCCGGTAGACTTCGCCGACGCGCCCGCCGGAGATGGTGAGGCGCGCGGTGCAGTACGCCTCCGGCGCGATCGGCATCAGCAGCACCGGCTCGAGCTGCCGCGGCGGCTCGGGATCGCCGAGGTTCACCGCGCACAGGCTGCCGCACCGGACCTCGCGGCGCGTGGAGGCCCAGTGCTGGCGCTCGCGCGCCCAGTAGCGGGCGGCGCCGACGAGGGCCGCGAGCACCGGGATGCCGAGGGTGATCACCGACGGCTTCGGGTGGCGGACGCGGGTGATCAGGCGCACCGCCAGACCGTCGACGGCGGCGGTCACGCTGGCCTCGCGGTCGGTGAACAGGCGCTCGCGCGCGGAGCCACCGACATATGTGTGGCCGATTTCCACGATCGCGACGTCTCCGGGCAGGAGCGGAAGTTCGAACGGGTTCATGCGCGCACCTCCCCCTCTCCGTCCTGCGGGATGGGGTGCGTCCGCGGTCGCCTGCCCGCTGCTTATGGTAACGCCGCGCGGTTGCCGACCCCCATCCCGCGGGACATACTCTGTTCGTAACGTCCAGACGGGGCGAGGGACGGCGGCTGCATCGTGCCGTTCCCCGGCGGCGTGCACTCGCGGCCGTTCGTGGCACCGCTCATCGCGAAGATGCGGCGCGCGTTCGAGGACGGGCAGATCGGCTCGCCGCTCATGCGGGCGCGTCCGAGCAGCTCCCGCGCGTGACCCGCCTCGTGCAGGCCGACGTGCGCCAGGTATCGCGTCGCCTCGCGCAATCGATGGCGGCCAATGACAGGCCGTAGGCACCGCGGCGTCGCGTCCAGTCCCACGCCATGCGAACGTGGTAGCATTGAGGCTTGGACTACTTGAACCGGATCACACACGATCCTTCGGTCATGGGCGGGCGGCCATGCATCCGGGGGCTGCGCGTCACGGTTGGGACCGTGGTCGGCTTGCTCGCGGCCGGCAAGACCGCCGATGAGATCCTCGCGGCATATCCTTACCTGGAGGCCGACGATGTGCGCGCGGCACTCGCCTATGCCGCGTGGCGCTCGGAAGAGGTCGAGCTCCCACTAGATGCGCGATGAAGATCCTGGTGGACATGAACCTGCCGCCCGTCTGGGTGGCGGAGTTTGCCGCCAACGGGATCGACGCAGTGCACTGGTCCGACGTTGGCGACCCACGCGCTCCGGATACACAGGTGATGGCGTACGCGCGCGAGCACGGCTGCGTCGTCTTCACCCACGATCTCGACTTTGGCGTGTTGCTGGCACTGACGCGCGCATCCGGACCGAGCGTGCTCCAGTTGCGCGCACAGAACGTCTTGCCGGAAGACGTTCGTGAGGTCGTGCTGGACGTGTTGCGGAATTACGGCACGGCTCTCGATACGGGCGCGCTGATCAGCGTGGATATGGTGTCCGCGCGCGTGCGCATCCTGCCGCTGGTTTGAGCGCGGTCGCCAGCGGGCCGGCGTGCACGCGCGGTCGATCTCCCGCATCCCCCCGTCCCCCGTGAACAACAGCGCCACGCGCACCGCCATCCCCGCGAACGCCGGCGCTTGCTGCAACAGCTTCGAATACAACCGCACCTGCGCCGCGTACTGGGGATGGCTTCTCTCGACGGCGCCGTCCGGCGGGCAGCTCCGCCGTCCCGGGCGACGCCAGGAACGCGCGCACGTCGGGCGCGGCCGTGTTGCCGCGGATGGAGAGCAGTGCCCGCACCCGCTCGAGGAACACGCGGTGGTTGCCGACGAAGTCGAGGTCTGTTGTTCGGCGGACGTCATGCTGGCTCCTTCAATCTCGAACGGATCGCGCTCCGGCGCGATCTCGAGGGCGCGGTCGGCGAGGTCGGGGGCGAGGACGGCGAGGAGCTCGGCGAGAAACAGCTCGGCGCCGGGACGCAGCGCGATCCTGGCCTCGCCGCGCCGGACCTCGAGGCCGCGCGGCGCGTGGAGGCCCAGTGCTTGCGCTCGCGCGCCCAGTAGCGGGCGGCGCCGGCGAGGGCCGCGAGCACCGGGATGCCGAGGGTGATCACCGACGGCTTCGGGTGGCGGACGCGGGTGATCAGGCGCACCGCCAGACCGTCGACGGCGGCGGTCACGCTGGCCTCGCGGTCGGTGAACAGGCGCTCGCGCGCAGAGCCGCCGACATATGTGTGGCCGATTTCCACGATCGCGACGTCTCCGGGCAGGAGCGGGAGTTCGAACGGGTTCATGCGCGCACCTCCCCCTCTCCGTCCTGCGGGATGGGGTGCGTCCGCGGTGCCTGCCCGCTGCTTATGGTAACGCCGCGCGGTTGGCGACCCCCCGTCCCGCAGGACATACTCTGTTCGTAACGTCCAGACGGGGCGAGGGACGGGCCCGACGACCCCCACCAACCGACCCGAGGCGGCTCGCCTCGGGCACGGTGGCAAGGCCCGAACGACGAGGTGAGCCATGCGGGAGATCACGGAGCAAGAACGGGAGCACTTCGCGCAGCAGCGCGAGGAGCAGCTGGCGCGGCAGAAGCGCCGGGACGCGTGGGAAGCAGCCTGGGACCGCGAGAACGAGCGGCGCGAGGCCGAGCGGAAGGCGCAGCTGCCGCAGGCCCACGAGGACGCGGCGTTCGTGCTCGCGTGGGTGCAGAAGCTGCGCGACGCCGGGCTGCTCGACGGCGTGCGCGCCATGACGTTCTTTGGATACGGCCAGCAGAGTGTCGCGCTCGACGCACGCGGGAGGGTCGTGTGCCAGACACCGGACGCCGTACGGCGGGTGCATCGTGCCGCTGGCCTGCGGTGGCGTGGAGCGGCAGCCGTTCGTGGCGCCGCTCATCGCGAAGATGCGGCGCGCGATCGAGGAGGGGCGGATCGGATAGCGCTTCCACGGCGCCGATTGCGGGGGCTCGAACGCGAGCTGTTCTCGTAGCGTGTTCAGGCGCGCGGCTTAGGCGTCGCCCCCGCGCCCCTTGCCAACGCCTCCGCGAGCTCGCGCTCGCCCGGTGCGTCTCCCGCGATGACGATCCGCACGCGCTTGTTCTGGTTGCCGCCGCCTTTCGCGCCGGGCTTGCGGCCGACGCGCGCCATCGCGGCGGCCATGCGCTTGCGGAGATCCGCGGCGTCGTCGGGGGTGATCGCGATCGGATACGGCGCGCCGAGATCGAGGCGGCGATCGTCGGGGGAGAGCTTGTCCGTCTCGCGCGACTCGACGCGGGATTCCGCGACGGACAGACCCAAGGAGCCGAGGCGGGCGAGGATCAGCTCGAGGCCCTCGGCGTAGTCGGTGTTGCGCTCGGCGCGCGGATTCCGCGGGTGCCGCCGCGGGACTCGATGACGACGCTCGGCGTGTCGCCGATGCGCTCGACGCGGAAGGTGGCGTCGATTTCCGTGCCGTCGTCGCGGTGGACGCGGGCGACGATGGGGTCGCGGACGCGGTCCTTGCCGGCGTTCCAGGCGGCGATGGCCCAGCCGGTGTCGATCCAGCGGGTGGAGCCTTTGGGCGTGCCTTCGAGGTAGCGCAGGCGGTTGACGCGCGCTTCGTCGAGGAGGCCGCCGTTGTCGCGGACGTCGGCGTCGGCGGCGATGACCCACGCGATGTCGGTGAGCGAGACGGTGCGCGGGTTGAAGCCGCGTTTGCCGGCGTCGCCGCCGTCGATGCGCAGGCCGCCGCGGGGGGCGGCGGCCGATGATGCGGGCGCGGCTGCCGCCGGGTTGTTCGATCCAGCGATCGGGTCGGGGAGGTGGGAAGCGAGGGCGCGAGGATGGCGTCGGCGACGAGCTGGGCGCGGGAGAGGGCGCCGTCGGGCAGGGCGCGGAGCGGGCGCGAGACGTCGCGGCCTTCGCCCCAGGTGCGCCACGTGTCGAAGTCGACGTCGGGGATGCGCCAGGCGCTCGGCGTCTTCAATCTGGCGCGCGACGCCGAGGAAACGCCAGGTGCCGTCGGCGCGCTTGGCGAGGGCGAACGCGGTCTCGCCGGGACGCGGCGCGATGCGTGCGTCGGTGGCGGACATGACGATGCGGTCGGGGGCGCGGAGGATGCTTTGGTTGCGATGAAGAGGAACAGGTGGCCGCCCCAGCGCTCGGCGGCGGGATGGGGCGCGAGATCGTCGAGGCCGAAGGCTTCGGCGAGGGCGGCTTCGTCGAGGATGGTTCCGGGGGGCGGCGCGAGATCTTCGGGGCGCACGATTTGTTCGAGGCGCGCGATGGGGACCATGCCCGGCGCGCCGTCGAAGGTCGGGCCGTCGGGGTTGTCGGAGACGAGCTGCCAGGCCGCGCCGGGGCCGGTGCCGGCGCGCTGCGAGCCGCGCCGGTGCCGGCGCGCTCGAGGCGTTTGATCTGGAAGGTGTTGCCGGTGGGTTCGGCGGGGAGCTGCACGAGCACGACGC
>CAVZIE010000038.1:0-147543 GCA_963775185.1 uncultured delta proteobacterium
GCGCCTGCGAGTCCGACGGTGAGCGGTGCTTCTGCAGCTCCGTCACCGTCGCGATCGCGGCCTCCACGCGCTCCTGGTAATCCTTGGCCGCTGCGGCCCGCGCCGCATGTCGAGCGCGCGTGTACTCCGGGTCGTCCGCTGCGGCCAGCACCGCCTTGATGTGCAGCTTGGCTTGTTCCCGGCACTGCAACAGCGAACCGTAGGTCCGGAACGACGGTGCGGTGGCCGCTGCGCGAATCCGTGTCCCGTCCTGTGCCACGAGCGAGAGCGACAGCAACCCCTGGTTCATCAGCGTCGCCAGGATGCTGGTCATCAGCTCGCCGAGCGCCTCGTCGTGCCCGACGCGAAACTGCGACAGCTTTTGATGGCTGATGTCCACGTCGCCTGCGATCCACCGATACGCCATGTCGCTGTCGACCAGCCGGGCGATCTCGCGCGCGCTGCCCACCGCCTGCGTCAGCGCGTACAACCACAGCGTCAGCAGCATTCGCGGACTCTTCAGCGAGCGTCCCGCGCTGCCCTCCACCGCCTCGCAGCCCCGGCTGAAAGCCGCCAGATCCACCTTCCCCAGCACGTCCCAAATCACCCGGGCGGGATGCGACGATTCCAGCGCATCCTCCGGATACTCGAACCGGATCTCCCCTTGCCGTCGCTGCGGCTCCTCGATCCGGGGCTCTGCCTACGCCGATCCGACGTAGACCGGTGCCCGGCAGTCGGACACGCGGAGCGAGACGCTTCCGAGCGCGGCCCTGAGCAGCTTCTCCACACTCGACGCGGCTCCGCCCCTCGACGCGGCGTCGACCGCGCGGCGCGCTTCCTTCTCCTTGAACCCGAGCCCGCGCATCGCGACGAACACGCGCGCGGCGGCATCCGCGCGCTCCGGCGCCGCCACGCTCCCGTACGCCGAGCCGTCCGCGTGCTGGAACGTGAAGCCCGCCGATGCGCTGCCCGCCACGATCAGGCGACCCCGGTGCACCGCGCGATGGTGGGCGCCGCATAGGATCAGGATATTCCCCGGATCATGCCCGCCGCCCTCGGCACGCGGGTCGACGTGGTGCGCGTCCAGGAACACCGCGTTGTGACACCCTGGCACGGCGCAGCAGCCGCCGTCACGGCGCACCACCTCGCGGCGCGTCGCCGGCGGAATCGTCTGCGTGGCGCGCTTGCCGTCGGCGACGTGCTGGGCGTCGCACTCGGCCGTCTCCACGATCGCGGGCTCCACGTCGACGGCTTCGCCCTTGGCTTGCTGCGTTCCGGCACGGCAGCGCTCGCACACGGTCATCGCGATCTGGTAGCTCGAGCGCCCCGCGTCGGCGGGCCCGCCGAGCACGGCGCGCGCCATGAGCAAGAGCGCGGCGTCGTCATCCAGCGATCCGTCCGAGTCGCGCCGCAGCCGCGCCATCGCTTCGCGGAACGTGGCCAGCGTCTCCGCCGACACGTCGAAGCGCAGCACATGCCGGCGCGCTTCCGCCCGCGGCGGATCCGCCGGCCCGTCGCCGGGCGCGCGACCGCTGACGAGCCGCTCGATATCGCGCACCGTGCGCGTCTTCGCCGCGTCGATCCACGCGCGCTCCGTGGCCGGCGTGGCCACGCGCGTCAACTCGCGCAGCGCCGACCACGACAGATCGCTCGCCGACAGCTGCGGCAACTGCTCGAGCGCTTCCGCGACTCGAAGCTTGTCCTCGGTGGTCCGCGGCCCATATCCGAGCACGCGCTCGACGTACTCGGCGAACGTCGCGTAAGCGAGTTTCACGTGCACGCGCGCCCGCCGCGCCGCGAGCAGCCAGCGACCCTCGTCGCGATCCAACGCCAGATGTTCTCCGGCGATGCGGAGCAGCTCAGCGTGCGCCTGCCGCCAGTCGTTCCCCTCGTTTTTCATGCTTCCGGTCTAACACGGGCTTTTCGGCCCCCCAGCGCGCCGCGCTGGCGTGCGATCGCGCACCCGGACGCGTTTCGAGTCGGCCGATTGCGCGCGCGGCGCCCACGTGGGCGTTCTGGCCGCCAGCGGGCATGGCGCGGCGCGGTCGACCGTTTCTCTCGCCTCGACGCGCGCCGATCGTGTCAAGCGCGAAATTCGATATCTGTACGATTGTGCCGGCGCCCTGCGCCCACGTGGGCGCCCCGGACCTCGCCCTGTCTCGATCGTGCCTTGCGCCCAGCCGACGTAGACGGGTTGCTCGGCACTCCGACACGTGACGTCGCCGCCCCTCGACGCGGCGGCCCGATGGGAGCGTCGCCTGGCGCGACCGCGAAACGCATCCCGGACATGTTGACCGCGCTCGCCGCGCACAAGGGCGCGAAATCCGATCTGATGCGCGCGCGCGGGATTCAGCTGGCACGAACTCTGGCGCCCACGTGGGCGCCCCGGAGCTCGCCCTGTCTCGATCGTGCCTTGCGCCCAGCCGACGTAGACGGGGTTGCCCCGCACTCCGACGGCGCCCACGTGGGCGGCGTTGACCGCGCTCGCGCGCCGGCGGGATCCAGGCGGCACGAGCTCTCGCGCTCGGATTGCAACGTGACGGCGTTCCTGTCCGCGCCGACGGCGCCCACCCCTGCGATTTCTGGACACCTCTTCAGGACGCAGCTTCGCCGTCGCTTCGCGGAAGGTCGCGAGCGTCTCCGCGACGACGTCGAAGCGGAGCGTGTGCCGTCGCGCTTCCGCGTGCGCCGGATCCGCCGGCGTGTCGCCGGGCCTGCGCCCGCTTACCAGCCGCTCCACTTCGCGCACGGTGCGCGACCTCGCCGCGGTCAGCCAGTCGCGCTCGGTCTCGCCGACAGCGACGCGCGTCAGCTCGCGAACCGCCGACCACGAGAGATCGCCGGCGGCGAGCGCCGCCGCGAGCACGGGCAGCCGCTGCAGCGCTTCGGCGACGCGGAGCTTCTCCTCCGTCACCCGCGGCCCGTAGCCGAGTACGCGCTCGACGCACTCGGCGAAGGTCGCGAAGCCGAACCGCTCGTGCACGCGCGCGCGTCCCGCGACCAAAAGCCAGCACCCCTCGTCGTGGTCCAGTGTCGCGCGCTCGGCCGCGATGCGCACGAGCTCGTCGTGCGCGCGCTTCCAGTCGTTGTCGTGATGGGTCATAGGCTTTCATAACATGCTGTTTCGAACCCTCCCGAGTGACGCTCTGCCGCGCGAACCACGCCGGAACGCGTTTCGCGTCGCGCGCTTCACCCGGCGCGCGTGTGCGGGTCGACAGCGACGGCAGCGAGGTGTTCCGGCGGCGACCGGCGATCGACGGGGCACGTTGGTCGCCAAACGCGTCAAGCGCGAAATCGCCAGCGACGACACTCTTTCGCCGTGTGTCGTTCTGTTCCTGTGCACCGCAACGCCTCGCGCCTCCGGCTATCGGAAGCAAGCCGGCGCCCACACCCCGAGGTCGTGGCACCGCTTTCGCCCCCACGTGGGGCAGGAACTCTCTGTCAGGGCACGCGACGTCGGTTCCGCGCAGCGAGCGATCGTCTGTCGCGCCGTGGAGAAAGTCTCCCGCGAGATTCCGCACCGGACCGGCATTCCCCTGATCGAGGGCCGCGTGGGTGACAACGGTCGGTCGGCAGCTCCCGGCAGCTTGACCGGTCCGGGTCCTGCGCACAGGATGCCGGTCGCGCCTGCGGACCATGGCGCGGGATGGGAGAACGCGAGATGGCCAAGCTACCGACCGTCAGGGACCACATGGACACCCGGTTGCTCACCCTCTCGAAACAAACCCCGATCCTGGAGGCCGTCGACTTCCTGCTCGAAAACCACATCACCGGCGCGGCGGTCGTGGACAACGACGGAAAGCTCGTCGGGCTGCTCTCCGAGAAGGATTGTCTGAGACTGATCGCGCGCGGCGTGGATGCCGAGATGCCCAAGGGTTCCGCTGGCGACTACATGACGACCGAGCTTACGACCATCGAACCGGACATGAATATCTACTTCGCCGCCGGCGTGTTCCTGAGCCACACCATGCGCCGGCTCCCCGTGGTCGAGAAGGGCGAGCTCGTCGGCGTCATCACCCGCTTCGACATCCTGCGCGCGATCCAGACGAGCTTGCCCAGGTAGGGCGCCTGCGTCGCGCGCTCAGCCGGCGGGCTTCGCCTTGAAGTCGATGGCGCCGTCGGGGAGCAGATACAGCACGTACGCCGCGCCGCCGGTAACGGTCGGGTAGTGCGCGCTCTCCGGCCCGTAGGCGATCCAGCCCGCGCCACGGCCGTCGAACTTCGCTGCGTCGTCGATGGGCATGACGAGATCGAGCTCACCGCCCGGGTGGCGGTGGTACGGCCCGCGCACGTCGTCCATGCGGACGACATCGACGCTGTACCCCGCGAGATCCGGCGTGGCCTCGATCGCGCGGCCGTAGCGGATCCCGCCGTGCTCGCGCTGGCACAACCAACCTTCGTCGTCGCCCTCATGGCAGGCGCGCGCCAGAGTGGCGAAGGCATCGCTGCCGGCACCGAACTGCTCGTTCAAGAGCGCCTCGAGCTCCGCTCCCGGGCTCTCGCCGGCGATGGCGCGGGTGATCGTCTTCAGGGCTTGTTCGAACTCGCTCCGGCTCATCGTTCCCCGATATTCAACGAGCGCTCGCGGCTTGTCCACAGGTGCTGAAGCGCATCGCCTCGCGAGGCCGCGCGAAGCTTCGGTGACCCTCGCCCGGAAGCGGCGATCCGGGATAGCATCCGGCGCGTGGGGAAACGCCTCCTCGGTCTTGCCGTGGCAGCGGTCGCGTTCGGCGCCGCGTACTGGGCCGGCACGCAGTTCGTCCGCCAGATCTTCCATTTCGGCGGCGACGTGCGATCCAAGGCGGCCCTCGAGCAACTCGCGGCGAAGCTCAACCAGCGTTTGCCGGTGCGCCTGGACTCCGGGACGGAGCTGCTTTCGATGACCGGTCTCGAAGGCGTGCTCGTCTACAACTATCGCCTCGTCAACAAGTCCGCCGACGACGTCGACACAGACGTCCTCCGGACGAGCGTCGAGCCCGCCGTGACGCGGAAGGCATGCAGTGCACCAGAGTTGCGCGACGACCTCTTGCAGCAAGGCGTGACGCTTCGCTACTCGTACGCCGACAAGGAACAGCTTCCGCTGATCTCGTTCGACGTCACGCCGAGCGATTGCGGGCTGACCGGCGTCGAGGTCCGGAAGTGATCGTCGCCGCGCGCCCACGACCAGCGCAAAGGCCGCGCTACCGGCAGCGCGCGTCGCAGCCGCTCTCGCAGCCGCGCTCGATCTGCGCGCACGTCTCCTCGCAGCGCGCCTTGTCGTCGCGCTCGAACGCGTGATCGACGAAACAGCGATGTTCGCACCCGCGCTGGGCGGACTCGCAGCTGTAGCCGCAGTCCTCGCAGTCCGCCGGCAGAGACTCGGCGTGCCGGATCGCCGCTTCCGTGGCCGCTTCCTTCGCGTCGACCTCCGCCGGATCCACGGGGCGGCTGTAGAGCTGGACCGAAATCCGGCCGCGGCCGCCGTTCGTCACCGGCGTGTAGCGGTAGTAGTCGCTCAGCCGCATGCTCAGCTTGCCCGGGCCGCTCGGACAGTGCGGGCCGCTGGTGCCGCCGCGCAGGTTCTTGTCGAGCAGCGCGCGGCCGACCTCCACGCGCTTCGCGGTCTTCATCTCGTAGGACGCCGCGACGTAGGCCGGCACCGCGCCCGGCGCGAGCCGGTACACGATCGCGTAGCAGCGCCCGCGAGCGATCGGGAACACCACGCCAGGAAAGCTCTCGAGCTTGCCCTCGACGGCGGCGCCTTCCGCCGTCATCCCGTCGGTCCACGCCGCGATCTGCGCGGCGCGCTCGCGCTGCGCCGCCGCCGCGGCCACCACCGGGTCGTTGCCGCAGCTCGACGGCGCGGCCAGCAACAGCCCACTGCACGCCGCCGTCTTCGCCGCCGCCGGAAGGCACGCGCGCGGCGCCGTACAGAACCGGCAGCCGGGCGTCGCCGTGCACGGCGCGCAGTCGGCGTGCGCCGCGCACACGTTCGCGTTCGCGGCCGCGGGCGCCGGGGGCTGGGTTTGCCGCTCCGGCGCGCTGGCCGCGTGGGCCGCCGGCGCGGCGGGCGGCGGCGCTTTGGGCGTCGCACAGGCCGTCGCGATCACGAGCGCTGCGAGGATCCGGCGCATGTCAGTCGAGCCCGACGCAGTCCAGCCGTCGCGTCACGACGACGCTCAGACCGGCTGCGTCCTGCGCCTGCCACGACACCAACAGATGCTGCCCGTCGGGCGAGCCGAGCAGAGATAGCGCCCCTGTGGGCAACTCCGGCGGCGCGACCTTGATCGAGAAGTCCACGTGCGGGTCGTTGACCGCGTCCTTGTCGAACAGCTGCACGTGGATGGTGGGCCCGCCGGGGGCGATCGCGTCAGCCCACGCCAGCGCCAGGTCGTCCGCCACACGATCGACCGCGAACCCCGCGAGGGCGGAGTTCTGCTCGCCGAACGCGTTCGGCAACGTCAGCAGGTTGCCATCGGTGTCGAGGCGCGCCGCGAAGATCGGCGCCACGGTGACGTTCGGCTTCGCTTGCCACACGACCCACGCGCCGTCGCTCCGCGGCACCAGCGCGATCTCGTCCACCGCGTCGTTCCACTCCCACGCCAGGCTCGCCTGTCCGCTGTCCGGCACCACCGCCACCTGGAAGCGATCCGCCGGCTCGCTGCCGTCGCTGGCGTTCAGGCATGTCCCGAACGGACGGCTCGACGACGTCGCGACCAGGTAGTGACCGGGCATGCGCGCGGCGTCCGCGTGGATCGCGTCACTGGCGCAGCCCGTGCCCGGGAGCACGGGGCGGCCGTTGTCCGGCGCGCGTGCCGTAAGCAGAAGATGGCTTCCACTGCCACCCGTGGCGTAGCCGTACAGGTGGTCGCTCTCACCTCGCGCGAGGAACGCGGGCTGATCTTGCGCCGCGCCGAACGCCACGGGATTGTTCATCGACTGCCCCGGCGCGACGCTCGTGGCGAGCGCAATCCCGACGGCCAGCCCGGCGTCGAAGCGCTCCGCCAGCACGGCGAAGCCGCCGCCGGCCGAGCGCGCGAGACGAAACGTGTAGCCACCGTCCTTGTACAGCGTGCTGGCTTGTCCGAGCGGCGTGCTGGGCCAGTCGCCCCACGCCGCGAAGTCGACTTGGCCCAGCTCGATCGTCACGACATCGCTCGCCGTCGGCACGCGGTCGAACGCGAGCGTCGCGCGCGACAGATCCGCGCTCGAGAGCACGAGCGCCGGCGCCTGGTCGCGCCACGCGCCTTCGCCGATCAACCGCGACCCGCGATCCACGAACCCGTAGCACGTCGTCCCCGTCGCCCACGGCGGCTCGCCGCCACTGCCCGCCGCGCCCGCGCTCCCCGACGTGCCCGCGACGCCGCCGCTGCCCGACGCGCCGCCCGTCGCCGCGACGCCTCCGACGCCGCCGCTTCCCGCGACGCCGGCCGCGCCGGACCGACCCCTGATCCCGGCAACAGCAGCTCGGACTTGGCTCCACAGGCGCTCGCGAGCAAGACGAGAGCGAGCGCCACGCTGCGCATCACACGAACCGGTCCATACCCTGCGTGCCGCCGGACTCGAGATCCTCGGCGTACTGGTACTCCGGGTCGAGCAAGTCGTTGATGCGATCCATGACGATCCTGGTGATCGCGCTGTACTTGTCGCCGTACTTCTTGTTCGCCTCGTCGGTGAGCGGCAACACGTCCTTCGGCACGCGGAACGGCAGCAGCTCCGGACTGTCCACGCCGAGCGGCTCGCCGATGCGATACACGACGCGCCCGCCCTTCGACAGCGGCGAGTTCGCCGGGTACAGCCTGTCGCTGCCGTTGCAACCGATGGGAATGATCGGCGCGCCGAGATACTGCGTCATCTGCGCCAGCCCGTTGTGCCCCTTCGACAGCCGCTTGGATCGCGTTCCCTGTGGAAACACGAGCACGTCCAGGTGCAGCTCCTCGACGGCGCGCCGGTTCAGCTCGATGACCTCGCGGATCATCTGATCGAAGAGCTGGTTGAAGCCTTCGAGGAACGGCGTCGCGTCCTGACCGATGAAGCCCGCGAGCTCCGCGCTCGCGTCCGCCGGCAGCGGCTCGCCCGGCGCGCGCTTGCCGTCCACCAGATCGCGGAGCAGGCGGTACTCCGCCTCCTTCGGGGGCCGCCCGGCGGACTTGCGGAACTCCGTCGTGATCACGTAGCCGCGCGACGGCGTCGGGATGTTGTTCGTCGTGTCCATGAACGAGCCGACGAAGCTGTTCTCGTAGTACTTGCCCTTCACCCACGTCGCCGTGAACGGCAGCCCGGCGCGGTACATCGCGTACTGCAACGGCCAGTAGTTGTAGCGATCCGTGTGGTTCATGGCGAGGAACGCGCCACCCTCGGGCGGCAGCCGCTGCTTGCCCTCGATCACGATCTCGGACCGCCTCGGAAAACGGTAGTCGAGCGAAAGGCCCAGGTTCGCGACCAGGACCTGGCCCTTCGGCCGTGTGCTGAGCTTGATGCGCTGCAGACGCTGTAGATCGAGCAAGCGGACCTCCCGGACCGGCTAATACCCCGGCTTTTCCTGCGCGACCAGCGGCGCGTCGTTTTCCGGGAACCGCCGGCCCGGGGCGGCTGTCTCACCCCGTAACCCGCCACGCTGACGGCCCGCCCCCCGGCGGCCAGTGCGTGGCGCCCAATCCCCACGGAGGGTGTCGTGCGCCGTCTAACCAAAGTCGTGATCTGGATCTCGTCCGCGTTCATGTTGTGCAGCGCCACCGGCGCGCTCGCCGCCGAGTCCGCAGACACCTGCGTCGGCGTGCACAAGTCCGAAGCCGATCACGGCCTGGACTACGAGCTGTCGAGCGCGTGCGAGCAGAAGCTCGCGTGCAGCATGAGCTGGACCGTCACCTGCCAGGACAACCACGGCAAGGTCACCAGCAAGAAGAACGCCTCCGAGCGCTTCAACCTCGACGACAGCGCATCGCATACCGTCAGCGCCAGCGCCGCCGACTGCACCAGCGGCAACTACGACATCGACAACGTGCGCTGGCACTGCGACCCCGCGAAGTAGCCACGCCGCCACCGCGCTTCAAGCTTCCCCCGGAGTTCGGGTTTGCCGGTCCGGCGCGGAACCCCGCGCCCCCGCTCCACGCTCGCGAACCGCAGCAGCGCTCGCGGCACCCCACGCGATACATCACGCGGTCGCGAGACGGGACCTCACGCGGTCGCGCGGCCCTCGAGGTAGCTCCGCACGAAGCGGCACAGGTTGCCGTTCACGGTGCGCGGGAAGCGGATCACGAGCACACCGACGTTCTCGCATGAACGTCACCTGCCGTGTCGGCGCGACGCGACCGCACACCTGACACGTGCCGTACTGATCTTCCGCCGCCGCGACCGGCGGAGGCGCGCCCCAGGAGCTCATACCAGGTCAGCGCCTCCCAGCGCGCTTCGCGCTCGCCTTCTTCGCGCTCGCCTTCTTCGCGCTCGCCTTCTTCGCGCTCGCCTTCTTCGCGCTCGCCTTCTTCGCGCTCGCCTTCTTCGCGCTCGCCTTCTTCGCGCTCGCCTTCTTCGCGCTCGCCTTCTTCGCGCTCGCCTTCTTCGCGCCTTCGGCGCTTCTTCGCGCTCGCCTTCTTCGCGCTCGCCTTCTTCGCGCTCGCCTTCTTCGCGCTCGCCTTCTTCGCGCTCGCCTTCTTCGCGCTCGCCTTCTTCGCGCTCGCCTTCTTCGCGCTCGCCTTCTTCGCGCTCGCCTTCTTCGCGCTCGGCTCCTTCTTCGCGCTCGCCTTCTTCGCGCTCGCCTTCTTCGCGCTCGCCTTCTTCGCGCTCGCCTTCTTCGCGCTCGCCTTCTTCGCGCTCGCCTTCTTCGCCGCGCGCTTCGGGCTCGCCGCTGCGGTGCGCGGCGGTGCCGGGCGTTGCGCGACGAACCACGCGATCATCGGCTGGAAGTAGTGGTCTTGCCAGCCGCTGCGGTATTGCTCGCCTTGTCCGGCGGGAATCCCCGCGTGGACCAGGCTGATGCGAGTGCCACCCTGGACGGAGACCAGGAGAATCTCCAGCGTGGAGTCCGGCGCGTCGTCGGGGAAGTCCGTCGTGCGCCAGGTCGTCACGATCCGGCGTGCGGGCTCGAGCGCGACGATGCGCCCTTCGATGTAGCCGTCCCACGCCGTGTGGCGACCGCCGGGCACGGCTTCGACCGTCGCCGCGCCGCCGGTCATGCGCGTGTGCGCGACGCCGTCGAGCCATGCCGTGTAGACCTGTGCAGGGGTCGCCGGGATCACCGCGGAGACCTGGATCGAGTCCGTCATGAGCCACCTTTCCGCGGGGTTCCGCGCTGGACCGGCATCATAGTCCCAATCGCAGGTCCCGAGCCGGCTATGATGTGCGTGATGCAGCGCACGCTCGTCGTCCTTGGGTTCGTGCTCGCCGGATGCGGCTCGTCCAGCGCGACGAGCGGTGCAACGGACGGCGGCGCGGACGCCGGCAGCGGCGATATCACGCGCGAAGTGCCGGGGTTCGACCATCGCGCGTACATCCTGCACGTTCCCGGCGGCGTGGTGCCGGCGACGCCCACGCCGGTCGTGCTCGTGTTGCACGGCGGCGGCGGCAACGCCGAGGGCGCGAACGCGATCACATGCCCGGGCGGCGATGTGACGTCGTCGGACTGCATCACTGGCGTCGGCGATCGGGAAGGCTTCGCAGTGGTGTTTCCGAACGGCACTCCGGCGGGCGTCCTCGACTTGCGCACGTGGAACGCCGGCGGCGGCGCGGACAACTGGCAGTGCGTCAGCGGCGTCGCGTGCAAGCAGGGCGTCGACGACATCGCGTACTTCAAGGCGTTGCTCGGCGATCTCGCGACGGTAATGCCGGTGGACGACAAGCGCGTCTTTGCCACCGGGCTCAGCAACGGCGCGGCGATGGATCACCGGCTGGCGTGCGCAATGGCCGACCGCATCGCGGCGATCGCGCCCATCGGTGGCGGAAACCAGCTCGCCACGTCGGCGCCCTGCGCGCCTTCGCGCGCGGTGTCCGATCTCGAGATCCACGGCACGGAGGACCCGTGCTGGGCGTACGACGGCGGACCGGCGGCGTGCGCGCAGAAGGACGGCAAGGAAAAGATCGACGTCGCCACGACCGTGTCCGGCTGGGTCGCGCGCGACGGCTGTCCGGCGACACCGGCGATCACGGAGCTGCCGGACACGGATCCGGGCGACGGCACGACGACCCGCTCCGAAGCCTACGCGCCGTGCGACGCCGGATCCGCCGTGGAACTCTTGCGCATCGAGGGCGGCGGACACACCTGGCCCGGCGGAAGCCAGTACCTGTCCGAGGCGAACGTGGGACGGGTCTCCCGCGATTTCTCCGCCAGCGAGCGGATGTGGACGTTCTTCGCGGCGCATGCCATGCCGTAGGCATGGGCAAGCCGGTCTCGGCAGCGGCACTTGCCGGGACACTTGCGGCGCTCGTCGCCACCGCACCCGCAGCCACCGCGCGCCGCGCGCACTGCCTTGCCGGCATGGTGAGCATCGACGGCGAGTACTGTATCGACAGGTACGAGGCGAGCGTCGACATCGTCAACGCGCGCGGCAAGACGCTCCGACACCATTCGCCCTACGAGACGACCAAGGACGACGAGCGGCTGGCGGCGCGCAGCCGCCGTGGCGTGGTCCCGCAAGCCTACCTGAGCCAGGAGCAGGCCGAAGCCGCGTGCGAGAACGCCGGCAAGCGCTTGTGCACGGATCAAGAGTGGATCAAGGCGTGCAAGGGCAAGCACCCCTCGACGTACCCCTACGGTGACGACCACGTGGACAAGCGCTGCAACGACGACGGCGTGTCGCCGCTGCGCATACTCCACGGCGGGGACGACTCACTGAGCACGTTCGGCATCGAGGCGATGAACGACCCACGGCTGAACAAGATCAAGGGCTCGCTCGCGCGCACCGGCCACTTCCGGCGCTGCCGCTCGTCATACGGAACGTATGACATGGTCGGCAACCTGCACGAGTGGACGTCCAACTCCACGGGCGTATTCCGTGGCGGCTACTACCTGGACGATCACCTGCACGGCGACGGCTGCAACTACCTGACCACGGGTCACAACACGCACTACCACGACTATTCCATCGGCTTCCGCTGTTGCCGGGGCGGCGCGGGTGACGACGAGGTGAAGAAGGCGCCCCACGCGGCGGCGAAGAAGCACGGCAAGGCGCGCACCTACGTGATCGAGAAGGGCGACACGCTGGGCCACATCGCCAACAAGTTCGACACCAGCGTGGCCGCGCTCTGCGACGCCAACGACATCAAGAAGTCCGCCCCGATCCGCGTCGGGCAGGAGCTGAAGATCCCGTAACGGCGCGACCCGCGGTTCCGCGACGCGGCGGCAGGGCGCGTGCTTCCGCGCCGGACCGGCGCTCCGCGTGCTTCCGCGCCGGACCGGCATCAAACCAGAAAGCTTGAAGGGGGTTTTGCGCGTCAGACGCGCAAGATGGGCCTCAAGATGTATCTTGAAGGCGGTCCTGCGCGTGTGGCGCGCAAAATGGGCCTCAAGGTTTCCGCAACTGGACGGATCGGTGACCGACCGGTCGCCATGCTGGTTCACCTCGTCGCGCGCACTCGCCACGGCGTCCGGCCTTTTGCGACACCCGATCTCGCGTGGGAGCTGTGGTCGTGGCTCGGACGTGGGACGCCGGATGCCGTCGCGGCGTGTCTCATGCCGAACCATCTGCACCAGATCGAGGACGCCCCCGACGTCGAGGCGGCACGGCGGAGCCTCGCGAGTCGTCTCGCCGCCTTCGCGCGCAAGCACGGCTACGGTCACCTCTGGCAACCATTGCCGGACCCGCAGCCCATCGCGGACTTGAAGCACCTCGCGCGCCAGATCCGCTATGTGCACCTGAATCCCTGTCGCGGTGGTCTCGTTCCCGATCCGTTGTGCTGGCCGTGGAGTACGCACCGTGGTGCCATCGGCGCAGCGTACGATCCGTGGGTCGGGAAGGAGCGCGTGGCGGCGGTTCTGAAGCGGCGCCCATACCGCTTCGCGGAGTGGTTCCACGGCTATGTGTCGAGCGATCCCGACGTCGCGATCGACGGCACACCGCTGCCGGTACCGGCGCGCTCCTCCAGCGTCACGGATCTTCCGCTCGGTGCAGTCATCGAAGCGGCGCGCGCGGCGGCCCCGCGCGACAACCGCGCGTTCCGTCGGATCGCCGTCGCGCTCGCCCGCGATCAAGGCTGGCGTGATGCGACGCAGCTCGCGTCGGCGCTCGACGTGACGCCGTCGACGGTGCGCCGCCTCGCCCAGCAACCCGACCCGCGTCTCCTCCACCTCGGTCGCCTCTATCTCGGCGACGCGCGCTTGCGCTATGCTCCGCGCCCATGACGGATCGCATCGGCCTGCTCGCTTTCTGGAAGAACTACGACCGCAAGCTCTACCTGCGCGCCGCGCAGCTCGCCGACGAGCTCGGCTACGACTCGTTCTGGGTGCCGGAAGCGTGGGGCTACGAGCTGTTTTCCCTGATGACGGAGATGGCCGTGCACACCAAGCGGCTGAAGCTCGGCACCGGCATCGCGAACGTGTTCAGTCGTTCGCCCGGCCTGATCGCCATGAGCGCCGCGACGCTGGACGAAATCAGCGAAGGTCGCTTCATGCTGGGCATCGGGACCAGCGGCAAGCGCGTGATCGAGGGCTTCCACGCCCGCGAGTTCAAGAAGCCGCTCACCCAGACGCGCGACGTGATCCGCGTGGTGCGCACGCTGCTCGCGGGCGGCAGGCTCAACGAAGCCGGCGCCGAGAACGCGGAGTACCGTCCGTTCAAGCTCGAGATGAAGCCGTACCGCAGCGAGATCCCGATCTACGTCGCGGCGCTCAAGCAGAAGGCCATCGAGTCCATCGGCGAGCTCGCCGACGGCTGGCTGCCGACGTTCTGGCCATACGAGCACATCAAGGACGGCCGCGAGTGGATCGCCACGGGCGCCGCGCGCGCCGGCCGCGACCCGTCGAAGATCGACGTCGCGCCGTTCACCACCGTGCTGCCCATGGGCGGCGACGGCGCCGCGCACATGGCGAAGGAGATCATCTCTTTCTACATCGGCGGCATGGGCGACTACTACATCGAGCTGCTCACGCGCTTCGGCTACGCGGACGACTGCAAGCGCATCGCGGAGCTGTACGCCGACAAGGCGACCCGCTCCCAGGCGGCGGCGGCGGTCCCCGACAAGATGATCGAGGCCCTGACCATTTCCGGGGATCCCGACCACTGTATCGCCGAGCTCAAGCGCCGCCGGAGCTTCGGCATCGACCTGCCGATCCTCAACTTGCCGACCAACATGCCGTGGGAAGTCGTGGAGATGTTCATCCGCGGGCTGGCTCCCCGGGACTGACCGCCGGGGGCCTTTGCCGGTCCGGCGCGGAACCGCTCGTCACGACGACCTCGTGACGATATGATGGCGTCCATGTTGCGACGCCTCGTCTTCATCCCCTTGGTCTTGTCCGTATACGCCTGCTCGTCGAGCGACAGCGCCTCGGGAAGCGGCGGTGCCGCCGGCGCTTCCGGCTCGGGCGGCTCGGGCGGCGCAGCGGGCGCGACCAGCTGCGTCCCGATGCCGGCGACACCGGACCTGGACGCGAAGCGCACCGCGTGCAGCTTCGACGCGGGCGCCAAGGTCGCCGACACGCTGGGCTTCACGGACGCGATGCGCAAGCAGCTGCCCATCGATCACGTGGTCATCATGATGAAGGAGAACCGCTCCTTCGACATGATCCTCGGCGAGATCAGCAAGCAAGGGCAGCCGGACGCGGAAGCGGTGCCGGCCAACTACTCGAACCCCGACGCGAACGGCGCCGACGTGGCGCGCTACCACGAGACGCACATGTGCCTCGACGCGGATCCGGACCACCAGTGGTCCGCGATGCACGACCAGTTCAACGGCGGCGCGATGGACGGCTTCGTGAAGAGCGCCGCGACAACGACGACCGGCAAGGAGGGGCAGGACGGCCACTTCGTGATGGGCTACTTCGACAACACCGATCTGCCCTTCTACTACTTCCTCGGAACAACGTTCGCGCTCGCCGACCACTACTTCCCGTCGGTGCTCAGCGGCACCTGGGCGAACCGCGACTACCTGTACGCGGGGACTTCCGACGGTATCAAGAACACGCTGACCGACGGCTGGCTCTCGCAGGACATCCCGACGATCTTCAACGAGCTCGACACGGCGGGCGTGTCGTGGGGCGTCTACACCGACGGCCTCCCGCTGGAAGGCTCGCTCGGCCTCGCCTATCCCACCAAGCAGAGCAAGCAGGCGTTCTTCGACGCCCTCGCCGCCGGCACGCTGCCCCAGGTCAGCTTCATCGACGGCAAGGGCAACGTCGAAGACGACCACCCGCCGGCGGACATGCACGTGTCCGAAGACTGGAGCTACCAGGTCTACGACGCGCTGACGAAGAGCAGCATCTGGCCGTCGACGGTGATGTTCTACACCTACGACGAGGCCGGCGGCTTCGCCGACCACGTCCCGCCGCCCAAGGCGTGCGTCGCGCGGCCCAAGGACACGGAGTTCGACCAGCTCGGCATCCGCGTACCGATGGTCGTCGTGTCGCCCTGGGCGAAGCGCAACTACGTCTCGCACGTGCAGCACGAGCACACTTCGATGACGCGGTTCATCGAGCTGATGTTCGACCTGCCGGCGCTCACCGCGCGCGACGCGAACAGCGATGCCATGCTCGACATGTTCGACTTCTGCACGACCCCGGCCAACATCCCGGCGGCGCCCAAGGCCGGCACCGGCGGCTGCCCGTAGTCAGGGCGATTCGCCGCGCCTTTTCCGCGCCGTTCCGGCATCATCCGGGAGATGAAGAAGTCGGTCGAAGCCGGACGGCTTGCCGAGGACGCGCGCCGCGAGAAGAACTGGAAGCGCTGGGGGCCGTACCTGTCCGAGCGGCAGTGGGGCACCGTGCGCGAGGACTACTCCGCGGACGGGACGTGCTGGGACTACCTGCCGCACGACCACGCGCGCAGCCGCGCGTATCGCTGGGGCGAGGACGGGCTGTTCGGGATCTGCGATCGCCAGTGCCGGCTGTGCTTCGCGCTCGTGCTGTGGAACGGCCGCGATCCGATCCTGAAGGAGCGCTTGTTCGGCCTGACCGGCCCCCAGGGCAACCACGGCGAGGACGTCAAGGAGTGCTACTACTACCTCGACGCGACGCCGACGCACTCGTACCTGCGCGGCCTGTACAAATATCCGCAGCGGGAGTTTCCGTATGCGGATCTGGTAGACGAGAGCGCGCGGCGTTCGCGCGACGACCGCGAGTACGAACTATCGGACACGGGCGTGTTCGACGAAAATCGCTACTTCGACGTCGAGGTCGAGTACGCGAAAGGCGGACCACAAGACATCCTGATCGTCGTGACCGTGCACAACCGCGGACCGGTCGACGCGAAGCTGCACGTATTGCCGAACCTGTGGTTCCGCAATACGTGGTCGTGGGGACGCAAGGGCGAGGGTTACTGGCAGAAGCCCAGCATCTCGCGAAGCAGACCCGGGGAGCTGACGGCCGATCACGTGTCGCTCGGCGCGATGCGGCTTCACTTCGAACATGACCCGCTCGTGCTCTTCACCGACAACGAGACGAACTTCGAGCGCCTCTTCGACGGCAAGAATCCGGGCCCGGCGAAGGACGGCTTCCACGACTATCTGATCCACGACAAGACCGACGCCGCGAGCCACGACGGCCCCGGCACCAAGGCCGCTGTTTGCTATTTGCTGAACGTCGCGGCCGGCGGCGAGGCGCGCTTGCGCTTCCGTCTGTCGGCCGAGGGCGCGGTCGAGCACGCGCCGTTCGACGCGCGCTTCGAGCAGGTGTTCGAGGACCGCAAGCGCGAGGCCGACGAGTTCTACGCGGAAGTGCTGGCGTCGGGGCTCACCGCTGACGAGCACGTCGTCGCGCGCCAGGCCTACGCCGGGCTACTCTGGAGCCAGCAGTACTACCACTACGTAGTCAAGGACTGGCTCGAAGGCGACCCGGCGTTTCCGCCGCCGCCGGAGGGTCGCAAGCACGGGCGCAACGCGGAGTGGGAGTTCCTGTACAACCGCGACATCCTGTCCATGCCGGACAAGTGGGAGTACCCCTGGTACGCGGCGTGGGATCTGGCGTTCCACATGATCCCGCTCTCCAGCGTGGATCCGGATTTCGCCAAGCACCAGCTCGTGCTGTTCCTGCGCGAGTGGTACATGCACCCGAACGGCCAGATCCCGGCGTACGAGTTCGCGTTTCGCGACGTCAACCCGCCGGTGCACGCGTGGAGCGCGTGGATGGTCTACCAGGCGACGCTGCGCGCGGGTCGGCCGGATCGCACGTTCTTGGCACGCGTGTTCCAGAAACTCCTGCTCAACTTCACGTGGTGGGTGAACCGCACCGACGCCGAGGGCAACAACCTGTTCGGCGGCGGCTTCCTCGGGCTCGACAACATCGGCGTGTTCGATCGCTCGGTCTCGCTGCCCACCGGCGGCACCATCGAGCAAGCCGATGGCACCGCCTGGATGGCATTCTACTGCGCCACCATGCTCGAGATCGCGCTCGAGCTGGCGCGCTACGACGCGACCTACGGCGACATGGCGTCGAAGTTCTTCGAGCACTTCGTGGCGATCGTCGACGCCATGAACGAGCTCGGCGGCACCGGGCTCTGGGACGAGCTGGACGGCTTCTACTACGACCAGCTGCACGTGGACGGCACGGCGCTCCCGCTGCGCACGCGCTCGGTCGTCGGCATCATCCCGCTGATCGCCGCCACCGTCCTCGACGACGAGCTGGTGGACTCGCTGCCGGGCTTCAAGAAGCGCATGCAGTGGTTCCTCGACAACCGCGCCGACCTCGGACGTCACATCGCGTACATGGACCGGCACGGCAGCGACGCCGGCGGGCATCGGCTGCTCGCCGTACCGTCGCGGGAGCGCCTGCTCAGCGTGCTCAAGTACGCGCTCGACGAGAACGAGTTCCTGTCGCCCTACGGCATCCGCTCGCTCAGCAAGATCCACAAGGACCACCCCTACGTGTTCAACGTCCAGGGACAGGAACACCGCGTGGAGTACCTGCCCGGCGAGAGCAATACGTGGATGTTCGGCGGCAACTCGAACTGGCGCGGCCCGATCTGGTTCCCCGTAAACTTCCTCTTGATCCAGGCGCTCCGCCGCTACCACCACTTCTACGGCGACTCGCTCATGGTCGAGTGCCCGACGGGCTCCGGCCACATGATGACGCTCGACCAGGTCGCCGAGAACCTCGCCGCGCGTCTCGTCAAGCTGTTCGTCCCCGGCGAGCACGGCGCACGGCCGTGTCACGGCGAAGAAGCGCGCTACGCCGACGAGCCCGCGTTCCGCGATCTGATCCTGTTCTACGAGCACTTCCACGGCGACAGCGGCCGCGGTCTCGGCGCCAGCCACCAGACGGGCTGGACGGCTCTCGTGACGGCGTGCCTCGAGTACCTCGCGGAACGGCGCTGATCCTAGAGCGTCCCGTTCACTCCGACGCCCATGCCGCCGGGCAGCGCGGTCAACGTCGGGTGCAGCGTGATCGAGAGCGGCGACGCGGGTTCGCGCGGTCCGGGATCCTGCTTCATGTTCGCGGTCGCGAACCACGCCACGCCGAGACCACCGGCGAGCCCGAGCGCGATCGTACCCATCGCCGCGCGTCCGTCGGTGTTCTTGTCCGCGGCCGAGAAGTAGACGCCGCCGAACAACAGCCCACCGCCGACCGCGCCGAGATCGAGGAAGCGCACGCGCGCGACGGACGGCGACACCGGGCCGGCGGCGAGCGCGCCGCCAATCGCGCCGACGTCGAGGCCGATGGCCGCAGCGAGCAGCGCGTGGTCGTCCTGGTAGTCGTCTTCGGGGCTCAGCGCGCCGGCGCCGAGCCCGGCGAGAACCCCGCCCCACAGCGCGGCGTCGCTCACGAAGGAGGCGCGCCCCGGCGTAGTCCCGACCGCGTTGCCGACAACCCCGCCCGCGACCATCCCGGCGGTGGCGCTGCCCCAGATCACCGTCGCGACGACCTTGTCGGACCACTCGTCGGCGTGACGGGTGCGTGCCTGGTTCCAGAGCGTCCAGGTGAGCCCTTGCTCGAGTCCGATGTACATGCCGGCGACGGCGGACTGCGGCACGCCGTAGTGGAAGCCGCCCATGTGGTCGATCAACGCGACCGCGCCTGCACTCGCGCCGGCCAGCCCCAGCGCGGGCATGATCGCGCCCCCTGCGCTGCCCGGCTCTGTCTGCACGGCGAGCCATGCGCCGGTGCCAAGGCCGTAGAAGACGGAGTCGAGATACAGCACCGAGATCTCGTCGGTCGTGCGCTCGTCGGTCTCCGGTCGCGACGCCGACGGGCGCGTCAGCTGCGCGTGCCCGTGTGACCACTGGAGGGCGAGCCCGAGCAACTCGCTCGCGAGCGCGCGGTCGGTGGGGTCCGCTGCCGTAGCCGCGAGCGCCCGCAGCTCGACCGCGGCCTGGTCGAAATCACCGGCGAGCAGATGTGCGCGGGCGACACTGTATCGCTCACGCCACAGAGCGGTCGAAGGCTCCGCGTGCGCAACGGCGGGAGCCAGCAACGACAGCACGAGGAAGAGCCACGTTCCGGGACGGCGCATTCGTTTTCGCCTCCTTTGCAGCTCACTGGCTAGCACCTTCCGTGCCACGTGTAATATACGTCCCCGATGGATCGCGCTTCCGAGATCGCCCGCACCGTCGAGGCGCACCTGGCGACGCTCGGCGGGCTGGCGCAGACGATCGAACGCGATCCGCGCTCGACGATCGAGCCCGCACAGGTCGCCGCGGACAGCGCGGGCGGTCGCGCGATCGAGGTCCTGCGCGCTCTCGGCGGTCGCCGGGAGAGCGGGCTCCAGCTCGAGCGAACGCTCGGGCAGGGTGGGATGGGCGTCGTTCACCTGGCCACCCAGGTCTCCGTCGGTCGCAAGGTCGCCGTGAAGACGCTGCACGCCGACGCGCGCGACGGCAACGCGACCTTGCGGCTGCTCCGCGAAGCCTGGATCACCGGCTCGCTCGAGCACCCGAACGTCGTGCCGGTGTACGACGTCGCCGTGGACGAGCAGGGCGGCCCCGTGATCGTCCTCAAGCGCATCGAAGGCGTGCACTGGGGCGAGCTCATCGCCGACCCCGCGCGCGTCCGCGAGATGTTCGGCGCGACCGACGTGCTCGAGTGGCACCTGCGCGTGCTGCTCCAGGTGTGCAACGCCGTCAGCTTCGCGCACGATCGCGGCGTCATCCATCGCGATCTCAAGCCCGAGAACGTGATGATCGGCGCCTTCGGCGAGGTGTACGTGCTCGACTGGGGGCTGGCCGTCAGCCTCGGTGACGATTTGGATGGCCGCCTGCCACTCGCGCAGGACGCGAAGGAAATGGCCGGCACGCCGGCATACATGGCGCCGGAGATGCTGGGCAACCGCGCGGCGGATCTGGGCGAGCGCACCGACGTGTACCTGCTCGGCGCGATCCTCTACGAGATCGCCGCGGGGCACCCGCCGCACACGGGCGAGAACCTGATGGCGATCGTGAGCAGCGTCGTGCTCTCGGAGCCGGTGTTCGACGACGCGGTGCCGGACGAGCTCGCGCGCATCTGCCGTACCGCGCTCGCCCGCGAGCCGATCGAGCGATACGCCAGCGCCGCCGAGCTGCGCCGCGCCTTGTCGAGCTTTCTCCAGCATCGCGGCTCGCTGCGCCTCACCGCCGAGGCCGAGCAGAGCCTGTCACGCCTCGAGCAGCGGCTGCACGAGGATCCGCGGGAAGCCTACGACCTGTTCGGCGAGTGCCGCTTCGGCTTCCGCGCCGCGCTCGCCGAGTGGAGCTTGAACGCCGCCGCGCAGCACGGCCTCGTCCACGCGACGAAGCTGATGGCCGAGTACGAGCTCGCGCAGGGCAACCCGCGCGCCGCCGCCACGCTGCTCGCGGAACTCAAGGACCCGCCGTCCGAGCTGCTCGCGCGCGTGAACGCCGCGCGCGCCGACGACGACCGCAAGCTCGAAGAGCTGCGAAAGCTGGGTCGCCAGATGGATCCGGAGATCGGGTCGCGCACGCGCACCTTCGTCGGCCTCGTGCTCGGCATATTGTGGACGATCACGCCGCTGATCGCCGGGCACTTCGCGTTCAAGGAGCGCATGGCGTCGCACGCCGCCGCCATCGTGGCGAGCTTGCTGCTGATGACGATCACAGGCGCGGTCCTGCTCTGGGCGCGGGACTCGCTGAACAAGACGCTGATCAACCAGCGCGTCGCCGCGACCATCATGTTCACGCTGCTCGCCCAGATCCTGCTCCACGCGGGTGCGGCGATCGCGGGCATCGACGCGCTCACGGCGAACACGTTGCACTTCTTCCTCTGGTTCACCGTCGCGTCACTGATGGCGATCCACCTCGAAGTGCGGCTGTGGCCGACCGCCGTGAGCTACTTCATCGGCTTCTTGGTCGTCGGAGCGTGGCAACAGCAGATGTTCCGCGTGATGAGCGCGTGCAATCTCGTCCTGACACTGAACCTCGCGCTTACCTGGGGCCGGAACCTGCGCCTCGGCCCCGCACCAGGCGTCGAACGCGACGGCTAGTCGGTCGATCAGCGGCGGGGAGCTTGCGCTTGCGGCGCGTCGTAGCGGCCGTCGCCGTCGACGTCGATGTAGACGGGATTCGTGAGCGCCATCGGGAACACGCGGAAGCCCCCGGGCTCGCCGGCAACGGGGGTGAGCGGGCGATCGCCCTCCACGCGCAGCACGACGTAGGCGTCGCGCTCGACGGCGAGGTCGAACCCGGTGCGCATGCGCACGACGTTCTGCGAGGCAGGGACGGTCCAGCGCTGGGTGACGCGGCCGTCCACGTACAGGCTCGCGTTGGCGACGCTGATCCACGGCGCCGCGTCGATTTCGATGGTGCCGTGGACCTTGCCGCTCGGAGCGGACACGGTGTCACCGACACCAGCGCCATCGACGGCGATGCGCACGAATGGGCCGGTGGTGAAGAAGGAGTGCCCTTGCTTGACTGTCTGGGTGAGCAGCGCCGGCGTCATCGCGGACGGCGTGTCGTTCTCGACGCGGACGAAGTTGCGCGGGTAGCCGCCGATGTTGAAGCGGAGGTGGTGCGTGTCGGAGTTGCCCGTGCCGGCGAAGTGGTAGCCGTGGTCGATGAGATTGAACCAGTCCGACAAGACGTCGTCGATGGCGTGGCGCTCCGAGTCGCGATAGCCGTTGAACAGCTCGATGGCGTCGAAGTTGAAGGAGGTGCCGACGGCGCGCTTGAAGCGTCCGTGCGCGGCGTCGAGCCGGCCCTCGTCGAAGTAGCCGATACGACCGAAGCGCGGATGATGGATGTCGATGAGCGTGAGCGGCGAGCGTTGGCGCACCGCTTCGAAGAGCTGCTTGGGGGTGCGGCCCTTGACGCGCACGGGACCGCCGTTCGGGAGCGACGGATTGAGCGTCAGCGGGAAGGCGCCGAAGTGTCCCCAGTGACGCGTGGTGATCTCGCTGCCCACGACGCTCGTCAGGTACTTGCCGGCGCCAAGCTCCTCGATGTACGGCGCGTAGTCGCTGATAACGTTGTGATCGGTAGAGACCAGCACCTCCACGCCGTCGGAGGCGAACTCGTAGACGCGCGCGCGCATCGGCACTCGCGAGTCCCAGGATGCGGCCGCGTGCACATGGAAGTCGCCGCTGATCCAGCCGTCCGTGTTCACGACGTGCTCGAGAGTGACGTCGAGCGAGGCGCCCTTCGCGCCGATCTTGAAGCCGCGCGTCACGTTCAGCGTCCATTCGAGACCGCGGCTCACGTACACGTCGTAGGTGCCGCGCGGTACTCGCAGGCTGCCGGCTCCCTTGAGCGAGAACACGCGGTTGTAGGCGCCGATCGCGCCGTCGAGCTGCTTCGGCAGATCGGTCGAGCTGAACGCCGGATCGTTCGACCCCTTCACGCCCAGGAACGTCAGCTTGCAGGGGATGAGCTCGTGGGTCGACGCATCGCGCACCGAGAAGTTGAACCGTGACGCCGGCGGCTGAGCGATGCTGCGCGGCGTGTCGGACGCCTGGCGGATCTGCACCGCGCGATCCGGCGTGTCGCGCCGCGGCTCCTGGTTCGCCTCCTGGTGGCGCGAGCATCCGGCAAGGAGCGCCATGGCCGCGACGAGCGGAGCGAGCCGGACGCGGTCTTGCACCTCCGGATCATGACGCGGCCGGGGTCCCGTTTCAACGTCATGCGTACGAGCGTGGTACTTTCGCGGGAGATCGATCCCCTCGTCGTCCGTCCGATCGGCATCGTCCACACGCCGTTCGCCGAGCGCATCGACGCGCCCCGGCAAGGGCGCCTGGAAGACGGCGCGCGCGGCACGATCGAGCTGTTTTCCGGCCACCATTTCGAGGATGCGCTCGCCGATCTCGAGTCCTGGGAATACCTGTGGGTGCTCTACTGGTTCCACTTGAACCAGGGCTGGCGTCCCAAGGTCACCCCTCCGCGCAGCTCGCGTCGTCGCGGCGTCTTCGCGACGCGGTCGCCGCATCGTCCCAATCCGGTCGGCATGTCGGTGGTGAAGCTGCTCGGCGTGAGCGACCTCGAGCTGCAGGTCGCCGGCGTCGACATGCTCGACGGCACGCCGGTCATCGATTTGAAGCCCTACGTCGCCTACGCCGATGCCCTGCCGGGTGCAGGCCCAGGTTGGCTCGGCGCGGAACCCGGGCGGTCCGGCGTGCCCGACGATCCCCGGCCGGCGTGGCCCGTCCACTTCGAGCCTCTGGCCGAGGCCCAGACCCGCTTCCTCGCCGAGCGCTTCGGAGTCGAGCTCGCCGGGGACATCACCGCGCGCCTCGCCCTCGGCCCGCAGCCGCACGCCTACCGGCGGATCCGCCGCGAAGGCGACGGGTTCCGGCTGGCGCTGCGCGACTGGCGAGTCTACTTCCGCGTCTCGGACACCACCATCGTCGTGACCGCGATCGCGACCGGCTACCGGGAGCGCCAGCTGGGCGCGGCGGATCCCGCGCTCGATCCGCACCGCGCGCTGGTCGCCGAGTTCACCTCCCGATGACGCGCTCGAGCTCGGCCAGCCCCTCGGCGTCGAGCGCCGGCGTCACCCGGCGGAGCTTCGACACGAGGCCGGTCGCGCCGACGTGGGCACCGGCGCAGCGCAGCGTGGACGTAGCTGGTCGTGGCCATCGACGGCACCTCGGACTCGCGCTCGAGCGCGACGCGCAGCTCGTCCTTGTCGATCTTCTCGTGGCACTCCTGGCAGCGCGCCCGGCCGGTGGGCGCGCGCTCCGCGCGCTTGACCATGACCAGCGCGGGATTTTCCACGCCCTCGGCGATCACCTGATCCAGGGCCGCGCGATCCGGCAGCTCGCCTTCGAACAGCGCGAGCGCGGCACCAAGCTTTTCGGGGCGTTGTTCCGCGGCGCACGCCAGGTGAAACCAGTACGTCGCTTCACCGTCGCCGAACGCGTTGGGCACGCGCTCGCCGAAGCGCAGCACGCCCTTGTCGATCTTCTCCTGGCATCGCCGGCACTTGGCGCGACCGGTGGCCGCCGGCTCGATGACGTCGCCCATGGCGGGATCATGCCCCACGACCCATGTTGTAGGCCATGGCCGGGACGAGACAGCGCCTGCACGACGAGCACGTAAGGCTGAACCGCTTGTTCGACGAGCTGGTCGACACGGTCGAGACGGCGGACGAGCCCACCATCGTCCGGATGTGGACGGAGTTCGAGCGCGGGCTCCTGACGCACTTCGACGCCGAGGAGCGGGACATCCTGCCCGGCCTCGAGGCGCGCCACGGCGAGGAGGTCCGGGCGATCCGCAGCGAGCACGACCGCATCCGCGAGATGGTGGCGGAGCTCGGCGTGCGGGCCGACCTCCACACCCTGCGCAAGGGCCGGGTCGACGAGCTGGTCGCCGCCCTCCACGACCACGCGCACCGCGAAGACGACAAGCTGTATCAGTGGGCCGAGCAGGAGCTGGACGAGAGCGTGCTCTCACGCCTGGGCGGGCGCGTGATCTGAACCGGTCCGGCCGCGTGACCGGCGATGTCAACTTGTCACACGATCCAAGGCGGCGGCCCGGGTCGTGGTCAGATTGACGCAAGCGCCGTCCACAGCCCCCCGCGATTCGCCTTGAATTCGCCGCGATCGCGGGCGGCACGCCGCTTGCTGGAGATCCGGGTCATGAAGTCCGTTCCGTCATCCCGACGCCGCCAGCGGGGAGTCACCGTGGTGGAGCTGGGCGCCGTGGTCGCACTGCTCGCAGTGGTCGGCGGCGTCGTCGCTCTGGTCATGGGACCGCGCCACGCCGCCTCGGAGAACAGCGCCGCGGTTCAGGACGCCGAGCACATCCGGCGCGCCGCGGTCGACTGGCGGAGCGAGAACGGCTCGGGCTGTCCGACCATCAGCCAGCTCGAGTACGACAAGACGTTGTCCGACGACACCCGCACCGACGACCCCTGGGGCCAGCGCTTCCGCGTATTGTGCACCGGCGACAGCGTGACCGTGCGCTCCGCGGGCCGCGACGGCAAGGCAGGCACCCGCGACGACATCGTCGCCAACGGCCAGAGCTGATCCGGTAGTCTCCGAGTCGATGGAACGCATCGACGAGATCCTCGACTTCTGGTTCAAGGGCGACACCAGTCGCTGGTTCAAGAAGGACCCGGCCTTCGACGCCGAGGTCACCGAACGCTTCCAGAATGACGTGGCCCGCGCGCAGCGCGGCGAGCTCGACGCGTGGTGCGATTCACCGCGCGGCTGTCTCGCGTGCGTGATCTTGATCGATCAGTTTTCGCGGAACATCCATCGTGGCAGCGCGCAGGCGTTCGCCGGCGACGCGCGCGCGCAAGCGATCGTGATCGACGCTCTGGTGCGCGGGGACGACCAGCGACTCGGCGCGCACGAGCGCCTGTTCCTCTACATGCCGCTGATGCACGCCGAGGATCTGGCTTTGCAGGATCGCGGCCTCGCCCTGTTCTCCGCCGCGGCGAACAGCGAGAGCGGCGAGCAGGCGAAGCTGGCCGCGAACTTCGCGGATTTCGGGCAGAAGCACCGAGCGATCATCGCGCGCTTCGGACGCTTTCCGCACCGCAACGCCGTGCTCGGTCGCGAGAGCACGGCTCAAGAGGCGGAGTTCCTGCAGCAGCCGGGCTCCTCGTTCTGACCTACGGCAGGCCGCGACGGAAGTCGCCCATCGCGTCGGTGATCCGATCGATGGACAGCGGAAACGTCATGTGGCCACCGTCGATCCAGACGATCGGCGGCTCGCCCCACTCGCGCCACTGCTGTTCCGCCTTCGCGGCGTCGATGTAGACGTCGTCGCGCGCCTCGACCCACAGCTGGCGCTCCGGGGGCAGCACCGGCTTGTACTCCGACCAACCGATGCGGCGAAATAGCGTGCGGCGATCCGCCTCGTGGATCCCCCATTTTCGAGGTCGTGCTTCACGCGCCACAAGATCGGCGCGTTCTCCACCGCCTCGTCGAGCTTCAAGTGCGCGAGCAGCGGCGCGATGTAGTCGGGTAGCGGCTCCACGCACGCGAACAGCATGGCGATGGCACCGCCGAGGCTCAGACCCGTGACGCCGATCTGGTCGTAGCCCTGGGTGCGGAGCCACGCCATCACCGCGCGCGCGTCGAACAGCGCCTGCCGCACGCCCTCGATGGACCGCACCAGATCCGCCGTCCAGAAGAACTCGCCCGAGAATAGCGAACCGCGCGGCTTGCGCTTGCCGTGGAACGGCAGGGACACGTGCACCATGATCCACGTCGAGCTCGCGTGCCCACTTGCGGAACAGCGTCGACTCCTCCGCCCAGGACCCGGGCTCGAGCCACCCGTGGACGTAGACGAGACACGACGAACGCCTACGCCCGTCCGGCCTGAGCCAGCGCGCCCACGCGACATGGTTGGCCTTGTACTCGTGGTCGTGGCGCCGCTGGTACGCCGGCGAGATCGGCTGGTGGTCGCTGGTCCAGCGCAGCGTCGTGGTGTTGATCGCGCGGTCGAGCAGCGAGCGCTCCTGCTTCAGATCGCGCGGCAGCGGCGGCGCCGGGAACATCTTCTCGACCGGCAGATCGAGATACGCGTCGGCCTCCGCCAGGGTGTTCTGCTTCGCGCCGCGTACATGCAGGATCCGCGACAGCCCGCCGGCAACGAGGTCCACGTTCTTGCCATAGCTCATGCGGTATCTGCCTTCGCTCCCACCCTCGCATGCCAGATCTTCCCCGGCGTGACGACGTGCGCGAGGTCGGGCAACAGCGACTGCGGCACCGGCTCGGCGCTGCTCGAAGCCCGCCGCGGCGAAGAAGCGCCGGACGTGCGCGACGTCGTCGAAGTCCCCGCGGGCGCCGCGACCGCGCGTCACCAGGCGGATGCCCGCGCGCAGCACCGAGGCGCCCGCCGCGACGGGCAAGCCCCCTTCCCTGGCCCGGAGATCGCAGAGCAACGAGCCGCCACCGACGCGGGCAAGCGCCTGCCGCACCGAGCTCACGACGCGCTCGCGCTCCTCGAAATCGAAGTACCCGAGCAGCCCCTCGGCGATCACCACGGGCTGCCTCGCGCCTTCCAGCTCCCGCGCCAGGGCGTCGGCGAAGCCCGCGCTCGTCACGTCGTGCGAGCGGAACGTGAGCTTGTCCGCGATGCGAGCCCGCACATCCGCCGGCGCCCGCGACAAGCGCGCGCGCTTCGCCGCGATCATGTGCGGCAGATCGATCTCCACGTAGGGCACGCCGCGATCGGCCGCCCAGGTCACGCCGCGCCGCGACAGGCCCGAACCAATCTCGGCGACGCGGTCCGGCTCGAGCTCGGCCAAGCGGTGCTCGATCAGCCGGTGCCGGATCGCCAGGTACTCCGTCATGCTCGGCACCCGCCGCGACGCCACGGCGATCCACTCCGCCGTCATCCGGAAGCTCCAGAACATGGCCGCGCCCTTCGAGGTCGCGAACAGGTCGGCATACGGCATGCCGATCTGCTGCCAGACGTACGCGGTGTAGTAGGCCGTCGGCCCGATCTTGTCGTCACGCTCGGAGGGCATGGAGCCGGGAGTATACCCGGGAAGGGCATGCCGGTCCGGCGCGGAATCCCATGGGATGACCGGTATCGTGACGCCGATTGGTTCGGCAAGACCGCAAGCGCGGTCTCGCGGCGTCGGATCGCGCCGCGATGCGCGGCACGGGCTTCGGGGAAGCGCAACTCGAACTGGCGCTCGCGGTGGCGATGGGCGCGCCGGGCATCGTCGTCGAAACGCGGATCCGGCGACGGCTCCGTGCACGGACGGGACGTCGACGCGACACGTAGGAACGCCGGGGAAGATTGGCCGCCGCCCCGCGTACCAAGCGACATGCGGCAGATCGCGATCGGGGCTCTCGCGTTGGTCATGGGCGTTGTCGGGTGCTCGTCGAGTGACAGCGCCGGCTCGGGCAACGGCCCGGGCGGCGGCACGGTCGAGCTCGGCCAGCCGTGCATCGAGACGAGCGACTGCAAGGTCCCGGCGGGGCAGGAGGTCGCGTGCGGCTGCACGCCGGCCAGCGCGACCCACGTCTGCGCCCAGCTGTTGGAACCGGGCTCGCCGTGCGGGTCGGGGAACTTCCAGGTCGCGTGCCGCTCGGACTCGTACTGCGTCAGCCATACGGCGAATGGCAGCGACGCGCTCTGCGAAGCGTATCTCAAGCTCGGCGACGACTGCACGGGGCTCGGTCGCTGCGGGCCGGGCACGACCTGCGACGGCGGCAAGTGCGCCGCGGCCCACGCCATCGGCGGCAGCTGCGACGGCTTCGAGCCCCAGCCGTGCGTGTCCGGTGCCGCCTGCGACTTCGCGAGCTCCACGTGTGTGGCCGTGAAGAACGAAGGAGAGGTCTGCACGTCGAGCAGCGAGTGCGCCCCGGGCGCGACGTGCTCGGCCTTGAACGGCGCCGACGCGACGTGCGTGTCGCCCAAGGCGGCCGGGCAGCCCTGCAGCAACTATTTCGACTGCGCGGACGGGCTCGACTGCGTGCAGAACGAGGCCGGCACCCAGACCTGCGAGCGGCAATCCCAGCCGACCGGCTGCGGCATCCCCTGACGGCGCGCCCGTTTCCGCGCCGTACCGGCAGGCCCTCCGGGGAAGGACAACGCGCGCGCGGGCGTTCGAGCGTGAGCATGCGGACGCGGGTGTGGCTCGGGCTCCTTGCCGCCTTGTCGGGTGTGTTCGTGGCGGCGCGAACCACGGGCGGCGCGGCGCTGCACGCACCGGCGCGCACCACGACCGACACGGCGCCGCACGCATCGGCACCGACCGACGGCCAGTGGATCTGGACGCGCGCGGACGCGGCACTGTTTCCGCGATCGCAGGCGGCGCGCCCCGGGCTCGTGCCGGGCGTGCTCGTCGCGAGCGTGCAGGCGCGTCCGGACGGCACGCTCGAGCTGCGGCGTGGGCTCTCGCCGATCGCGGCGGGCGAAGCCGCGGACGTCGCCCTGGTGGTGCGGCTCGAAGACAGCGTGCACGCGCGCATCGCCGCGCCGGACGCGCTCGCGCACGCGCTCGATCCGCACCTCGCCTCGTTGCTGGCCGAAGCGGCGCAGACCGGCGCGCACGTGCGCGAGGTGCAGCTCGACTACGACGCGCCGGTGCGGCGGCTCGACGAGTGGGCGAAGGTCGTCGGCGCGCTGCGGCGTGGCGCGCTTCGCGACGTGCCGGTGTGGGTCACGAGCATCCCGGCGCACCTCGCCGATCCCGCGTACGGGCGGCGCTTCTCCGGTGTCGTCGCCGGGCACATCCTGCAGCTCTTCGACACCGGGCTCACGTGTTCCGAAGACCAGGCAGCGCGAATCCGCGCCGGGCTCACGCGCGCCAAGCTGCCGTTCCGCCTTGGCGTCGCAACCTACGAGCGCGCGCGGGAAGGCCGTGTGACGACGAGCCACGCATGCTGGCGGCGCGCCACACAGGCGCTTGCACTCGCACCGGGCTTCTCCGGCGTGTGGGTGTTTCCCGCGGGACGCGACACGCGGACGGCGCTCGCGGATCTAGAGGCGACGCGATGAGGCCGCGCACGATCGCCGCGCTCGCGCTCGCCGGCGCCGTGGCGCTGGCGGCGTTGTGTCGCACGCCGCGGCCGGCAAAGGCGTGCGGCGGCCCGGGCTACGCCGATCTGGGCGCGCTCGAGCCGGTCGGCAACATCCTCGACCGGCTGGCGTGGAAGACGAACGACGACGACTTCGATAGTCTGGCGCGCGACGAGCTGCGCTTCCTGTATCCGTTCCGGCTCGAGACGAAAGCCGAGCTCGAGCCGCTGTGGGGATTCTCCTATGCCGACGCAGCGGCGCCCCCAGCCGCTCCCGCCACGCTCGCCGCACTCGACGCGGCGATCGCAGCGCGGCGACGCCAAAGCCGCAGAACACGCCGCTCGCCGCGCGATCGCGGCGTGGCTCGCGCGGCCTCCGGTGCCCGGCGCCGCGGAGAGCAAGCAGGCGTGGCGCGCGGCCGAGGTCGCGATGGTCGCGCCCGCGCTGGCAAAGCTTCCCGCCGACGCGGTTCGCGGCTTCTTCGCGGGCACGACGCCCGGGCCCGCCGCCGCGATCGCGGCGCTCGGCGCGGCGCGCCACGCCCAGCGCGACTTCGAGACGCTGCAGGCGGAGCTGCGCACGGACATCCCCAACGGCTGGCGCGACGCGATCCGGAAGCAGGTGGCCGCCGCGACCTGGACCAAGCTGGGTCACGCCGTCGACGCGTGGCTCGCGCGCTATCCGACGCACCCGCTCGCCGACTACGTGCGGCTGTGCAAGGTGCGGCTCCGCTACTTCGCCGGCGACGACGACGGCGCGTGGAGCGTGCTCTTCGACGCGTACCCGCGGCTGCGCGTCCGCACGCTGGCGGAGATGCGCTACCTCTTGCTCCGCGGCGTGCCCCCGTCGAGCGCGCGCGTCGACGCCCTCACCGACCCGGCGCTGATCGCTGGCTTCGCCGACGGGAGCACGATCACGCCGGCGCGCTTCACGCGCTGGTGGAAGCTCGCGGCGGCCCACCCGCGCCGTCCAGCGTCGACGAACCTGCAGGAGCGACTGCTCTGGTGGGCCGCGCACACCGCCACGCCCGGGCATCTGCCTCGGGGTTTCCCGCGCCGCCCGCGTGATCCGTCGCCCCTCTGGGGCAAGCTTCGCGCCGCGGCGCTGATCGCCGCCGCCGATTGGCCCGGCGCGCGCGCGGAGCTCGCTCACCTGCCCGACGACCCGGAGCGCTCCTGGCTCGCCGCGCACTACTTCGTCGCGCGCTCGCGACCGGACCTCGCCGCCGCGGTGCCGAAGCTCGCGCCCGACACGCGGCAGTATCTCGTGCGCGTGCTGGTCGACTCGACGGCGCTTGCCCGGCTCGCGCGCGGTTCGAGCGCGCTTGCCCGCGACGCGCGCTTCGAGAGCGGCGTGCGCCTCGCGGCCGCGGGCAAGTGGCACGCCGCGGCCGCGATGATCCAGCGCGACGATCCGGTGCAAGCGAAGCTTTGGCGGCAAGCGGAGGCGCTCGCCGCGTCCCACGACGCGGACGCACCGCTCGGCCTCGCGCGCTTCCTGGGCGAGCACCGGGAGACGCTGTTCTACGGCGCGGATCCCGACATGTACCGCGCGATCAGCGCGCGCTACGATCCGAAGCGGAACGCCGGCGAATCGGCATTCATCGAGATCGCGCTGGCGCGCTCCACGCCGCGCTGGCTCGCCCTCGAGGCGTATACGCGCTGGCTCGAGCAGAACCCGCGACACGCGCAGGCGCGCGACGTGCTTGTCGAGGCCGACGACACGTACAACCGCCTCACGAACTGGGCTGGCGGAAACTACCTGTTCTGGGGCCTGTACGCGCCGCACAGCACGCTCGCTGCGCGGCTGCGCAAGGCGGGGCGCGCCGTGCGCGCGCCGTGACCTCGGTCACTGGTCGATGATCTTCAGTCCCTTGGCCTTGAGCGGCAACAGCGGGCTGATATCGGTCGCGGGGGTGCCGTTCACGTACAGGAACTTCAGCTTCTTCATGTTCTTGAGCGGGCTGAAGTCCATCACGCGGGTGCGTTGGATGCTGAGGCGCTCGAGGTCCGTCATCTTCCCGAGCGGCGCGAGATCGGACACCGGGGTGTCGTCGAGCGCAAGCTCGGTGATCTTGGTGAGGTTCTCGATGGGCGTCAGGTCACGGACCTGGGTGCGGCCGAGATCGAGCCGGTCCATGTGCACGAGCTTGGCCAGCGGCTTCAGATCGGTGACGCGGCTGATCGAGACACGCAGCGCGTCCATCTCGGTCAGGTCCGCGATCGGCGACAGGTCCTCGAGGTTCGGGCTGGGCCCGATGAACAGCTCCTTGAGCCCGGTGAAGTGCGGGAAGATGCACGGGTCGAGCTGGTCGAGCTTGGCCGACGAGAGGTTGAGCGACTTCACCTTCGCGAGCTCCTTCAGGGTGATGTCGCCGTTCTCCTTCTCGAGCTTGCGACGAACCTCGACCTCCAGCGGCTTGTCGACGAACTCCACGACGTCGCCCTTCGGACAGTCCTTGAGCGTGCGCTTCTTGACCGGCGGGGGCTTGGGCTTCTCGGCGACCGGTGCGGGCGGAAGCGTGGGCTTCGCGGTCGCGCTCGCGGTTGTGGCAGCGTTCTTGTTCGAGTCGTCGTCGTCGCAGCCGATGGCCACGACGCCGGCGACCAGCACGGCCGCAAGCACGGCGCTGGAGCAGATCCTCATGGGCCGGGACTCTAGCCGCCCTGTGCGACGTCAGGCAACGGCCCGCGGCGGCTCCCGCAACGGAGCGCGGCCCGCCGGCGCGCTGAGCATGGCCTGGGCCAGATAGGGCGTCGCCATGGGTACCAGATCGATGCCCGGATCGAGCTGCTTGCCCAGTCCCTCTGCAACCAGCAGGGCGATGTTCACGACCGTGAACGTGGGGTCGATCTGGACGTGGTGCTTGCGCAGCACGTTCATCATGCTGCTGACGACCTCGCTGATCTCCACCTCGCCGAGCGTCTTGCCGTACAAGCTCGAGAGCTTGTCCTTCACGTCGCGCTCGAACGCCGCGTAGTCCGTGTCGCCCACGCTCGGCGCGTAGCTGTAGAACAGCTCGGCGACGCGCGCGCCGTCCTGCTGCGACAGCGCGAGGAACGTCTCGACCCAGGGACGCAGGAGCTCGCCCGGGATGTCCGTCACCATGCCAAGGTCGATCAGCACGACGCGATCGTCCGGCGTGAGGATGATGTTGCCGGGATGCAGGTCGGCGTGGACGAAGCCGTCGCTGAACACCATCTTGAGCACCGTCTCGCCGCCGATGCGCGCCAGCGCGGCACGATCGCCGCCAACCTTCTCGGGCTCGGTCGCCTTCACGCCATCGATGAAGTCCATCACCAGCACGCGCCGGGTGCACAGGTCGTCGACGAGCCCGGGCACGCCGACGTTGGGCACGCTCGCGAAGTTCTGGGCGAAGCGCCGGTTGTGATCGGCCTCGGCGCGGAAATCCAGCTGACCGTGGAGCGCGACGCCGAAGCGCGCCACCGATCCAGGCAGGCTCAGCATGCGCACCGTCGGGATCCGGTCGAGCAGCCGCGCACCAAACGACAGGATCGCCAGATCGCGTTCGATCTGCAGCTCGACCTCCGGGCGCTGCACCTTGATCGCGACCACGCGACCGTCGTCGAGCACGCCACGGTGCACTTGCGCGACCGACGCCGCCGCCACCGGCTCGCGCTCGATCGACGCGAAGCGCGCCCGCGCTGCCGGCGCGAGCTCCGCCTCCAGCATCTGTTCGATCGACGCGAACGGCGCCGGCGGCACCGCGTCCTGCAGTCGCGCGAGCGGCGTGATGTAGCCCGGACCGAGCAGATCGGGCCGCGTGCTCAGGATCTGGCCGAACTTGATGAACGTCGCACCGAGTCGCTGCAGCAGGTGGGAGAGCGCCTCGCCGCGCAGCAGCTCGCGCTTCTCGGCGGACAGCCGACCCGCGAAGATCCGACGCAGGCCGTAGCCGCACAGCGCGACCACGCACACCAGGACGATGTGGACGCTGCGGAGCCAGAGGCGGAACAGGCGCATCAAGGCGCCGCACCCATATCACGGCTGGAGCCCGCCGAGGTCGGTCGCATATTCTGCGGGCATGCGCGGGTGGTTCACGCGGTTGTTCGCGCCCAAGCGCCGCGCGCCCCAGCTGCCGGCCCGGCGCGAAATCCCGGGTACCGGTTCGCGCGCGGCGACCCACGTCTTCGCAGCGCGACTCCGTGTGTCGTAGCTATATCGGAATCACGTGATAGCATTCATGCGTGTGGTGGGTGACGCGGAGAAGGAGCGACGCTTGGCCATTCGGCCTCGCCGCCGTGCTGCTGTCCGCATGCTCGCCCGGCGCAACGTTGACGACGCGTGACGGCTGGCACTATCGCGGCAGGCCGGTGACCAACGACGAGACGCACGTGTGGATCGACACGGCACACTACCGGTACAAGCTGTGCAAGCGCGACGTGGTCGACGCGGATCACGCGGGCAACGGCATGGCGTACATCGGCGGCGCGGTCGCCCTGACCGGTATCGTCGGGACAGCGCTGATCGTTCACGACGAGAGCGTGCACCCGACGCACGACCCCAACGGCCCGGGCTTCGCCCCGGTCACCGTCGCGATGGCGCTCACCGGCCTTGCCTTGGCGATCGCGGGGTTCGGACAGTGGAACCGGAGCCGGCAGTTGACCGGCCTCCCCGCGTCGCCCGAGACTCTGGACAAGCCGTGCACGACGCCGCCGTCCCCGCCCGGTTCCGCGCCGGGCCGACAATTCAGACGATGAGCACGAGGCGACGCAGCTCCGCTGCCGCGACCTGTCTCGCGCTGTTCGTCGCGACGACGAGCGCGCGCGCCGCGGATGAATGGACGGCCGCGCCCGCGGCCACCGATCGCGCCTTGCCGTCGTTCGCGCTGGCGGTCGGCGCGACGTACATGGACTACGTCGAGACGGTGCCGGCACCGGTCAAGAGCGCGGAGAGCGGGTTCTTGCCAGACGGGCAGCTCGCGGCGGCGCTGACGCTTCCGAATCGGCTGCTATTGCGTGCGACCTTCGGCTTCGCCGTCGGCTCGCTCGCCTACGACGGAACCACGCAGACGGGCTCGCCCCTCGCCGGCAATCACTCGAGCGCGACGCTGGATCCGGAGATCGACGTCGGGTATCGCTTCACGCGCGGCGACGCGGTGCGCGCGGCGCTCTACGTCGGCCTGGGCTTCCACTATTGGCGCCGCGATCTGTCCAGCTTGCCCTCGGGCGGGTATCTCGAAGAGTACAGCTGGTGGCAAGCGCCGCTCGGCCTGGTTGTCGACAGTGGTACCGCGGGCGCGTTCACCGCCGGCGTGGATGTCGCGGTCGTTCCGTCCTTCGGCGGCCAGGTCGCCGCGCATTTGTCGGATCTATCGCCGACCCTCGCCGACCTGCACCTGACCGTCGGCGACGCGTTCGGCTTTCGCGCTGCGGTGCCGCTCTCCTGGCACCTCGGCTCGGTCCGGCTGTTCGCTGCCCCGTCGTACCGGTACATCCCGCTCGCCGAGGGCCCGGTGACGCTCCTGCGTGACGCGAACGGGAACCCGGTGACGCTCAACGGCCAGACGCTCGGCGCGCGCGAGCCCGACAGCCGCGCGCATCTCGTCGCGCTCGACCTGGGCGTCGGGTTCTAGAACGTCACCACCGTCCGGATCGACTCACCCGCGTGCATCAGGTCGAACGCATCGTTGATGCGCTCAAGCGGTAGCTGGTGCGTGATCAGGCTGTCGATGTCGATCTTCTTGTCCATGTACCAGTCGACGATGCGCGGCACGTCGGTGCGCCCGCGCGCGCCGCCGAACGCCGTGCCGCGCCACACGCGCCCGGTCACCAGCTGGAACGGGCGCGTGGCGATCTCGGCGCCCGCCGGCGCGACGCCGATGATGATCGACTCGCCCCAACCCTTGTGACAGCACTCGAGCGCCTGACGCATCAGCGTGACGTCGCCCACGCACTCGAAGCTGTAGTCCGCGCCGCCGCCCGTCAGGTTCACGAGGTACGGCACCAGCTCGCCGCCGACGTCCTTCGGGTTCACGAAGTGCGTCATGCCGAACTTCTCGGCGATGGCCTTGCGCGCGGGGTTCAGGTCCACGCCGACGATCATGTCCGCGCCGACCAGCCGCGCGCCCTGCACCACGTTCAGTCCGATGCCGCCGAGACCGAACACCACGACCTTCGAGCCCGGCTCGACCTTCGCGGTGTTGATCACCGCGCCGATGCCCGTCGTGACGCCGCAGCCGATGTAGCAGACCTTGTCGAAGGGCGCGTCCTGCCGGATCTTCGCCACGGCGATCTCGGGCAGCACCGTGAAGTTCGCGAACGTGCTCGTGCCCATGTAGTGGAACAGCGGCTTGCCGCCGCTCGACATGCGGCTCGTGCCGTCGGGCATCAAGCCCTTGCCCTGCGTCGCGCGGATCGCCTGGCACAGGTTCGTCTTCGGATTGAGGCAGTACTCGCACTGCCGGCACTCGGGCGTGTAGAGCGGGATCACGTGGTCGCCCTTCGCGACGCTGGTCACGCCGGGGCCCACGTCCACGACGACGCCCGCGCCCTCGTGCCCGAGCACGCTCGGGAAGATGCCCTCGGAGTCCTTGCCGCTGAGCGTGTACTGGTCGGTGTGGCACACGCCCGTCGCCTTGATCTCGACCAGCACCTCGCCGGCCTTCGGGCCCTCGAGCTGGATCGTCTCGATGCTGAGCGGAATGCCTGCCTCGCGGGCCACGGCGGCACGTACGTCCATCGCGATCTCCTCCTCCCGACTTGCGGGGCGGAAAGCCTATCAGGGTTTGCCGGTCCGGCGCGGAATCCCGCACAGCGCGAGCAGCCCAAGCAACTCGATTCCCCACGGAGCGCCGCCGCGGCGCGGCGTGACAGCGCAGCCGCCCGCTGGACCGCTCTGCTCGAGCTGTCGCGGCCCGGCGCACGAGACGTTGGAGAGCGGCCCGACGTTCTGCACACCGTCCGTCGCGGCCACCCCGACGGCGAAGGTTGTGCCGTTCAAGAGTCCCTTCAAGTCTGCGCTGGTGGCCAGTGTGCTGTTTACCTCGCTGTTGCGGAACGCTTCGTCCGGGACGACACCGGGCTGAAGCGCGACCGGCGCGCAGCCCGCCTCCGGATCGACCGGCTCGGCGTAGAAGTGGAATCCGACCAGGGATGGGTCCGGCGGCGGCGCGAAGGCGATGGAGACCTCGCCGTCGCCTGCGCGGAGCGCGTTCAGCGAGGGCGCGGCAGGCCCATCGAGGTCGTACTCGATGCCCTCGTACAAGGCGGGCGTACCCACCGCCAGTCCAGAGCCGTCGACCAGCAGGAAGAACAGCGAGACCTGCTGCGGCGCGGCGAACGGCGAGTCGCAATCCGCGACGGTCCCGCTGCCCGGGCCGTGACCCGGATGCGTGTTCAAGTGCTGGCCCACGATGTCCTGCGCCAGCAGCCGGACCGGATACGAGCTGCCGGCCGTGGGTTGCTCGGAGAAGACATTCCAGCAGTACGGCGACGCGCCCGTGCGCTGCGACGGGTCACTGCAGTCGGCGCTCGCGCTTGCCCAGACCTCGAGGGCGTAGCCTTGCCACGCCGTCATCTGGACCGTGAACGTGAGCTGCGCGTTCGCGACGCAGTCGGCGTGGTTGATCCACGTCGGGTGGTAGCTCGAGTCGCGCGCCGCGACATTTCGCGTCACCACCGCCGACAACGCTACGCTCTGTGCCTGCGCGCTCGCCGCCGTCAGCAACGCCCCCAGCCCGACGCACGCTGCAAAGCCCCTCGCCGACACCTTCGCCCCTGGCGCAAGTGTATCAGTGTTTGTGGCGCGCCGCGCCCGACCGGGCTATCGCTTGCGCATGCGTCCCAAGCGCCGGCCCATGCTGCTCGATCCGCGCGCGCCGCCGGAATTTCCGGACCCGCGCGACTCGGACGCCGAGGGGCTGGTCGCGGTCGGCGGCGATCTTTCGCCGAAGCGGCTCTTGGCAGCGTACGGCCGCGGCATCTTCCCCTGGTACGACTCGGGGTTGCCGCAGCTTTGGTGGAGCCCGGACCCGCGCGCGATCCTGGACGTGGCACACCTGCACGTGTCGCGCAGCCTGCGGCGCGTGCTCCGGCACGATGAGTTTACCCTGAGCTATGACCGTGCGTTCACCGACGTGATGCACGCGTGCGCCGATCGCCCGGAGGGCACGTGGATCCTGCCGGAGATGATCGACGCCTACACGCGCTTGTTCAAGCTCGGCCACGCTCACAGCTTCGAGGTGTGGCACGCGGGCGCGCTCGCCGGCGGCCTGTACGGCGTGCACGTCGGCGGCCTGTTCGCCGCCGAGAGCATGTTCCACCGACGGACCAACGCTTCCAAGGTCGCCCTCGTCAGCGCCGTCACCACGCTGTTTTATGCCGGCATCGAGCTCATCGACGTGCAGTTCGTCACGCCGCATCTGGCAACCATGGGCGCGCACGCGATTCCGCGCGGCGAGTACCTGGACCGCGTGGCGGCGGTGCGGAGCAAGCGCGTGTCGTTGCGCGACCTGGAGCCCCGCGTCCCGGAATAGAGAAGCGTCACGCGTCGTGGCACGACTCGGCGACATTTGCCGGGGAACGACCGCGTTTCGGCAGATCCACGCGTGTCTATCGCAGACGGCGTGATCGACGGCCGGCCGAAAGGTAGACTGGCGACCAACGAAAGGAGCGCCATGAGCATCACCCTGTATCACCACCCGTTCTCGCGCGCGGCCAACGTCGTGTGGATGCTCGAAGAGGTCGGGGTTCCCTACGAGCTCGAGTTCGTCGACATCATGAAGGGCGCGCACAAGGCGCCGGCGATCGTCGCGTTGAACCCGATGGGGAAGCTGCCCATCCTTACCGAGGACGGCGTCGTAGTGACCGAATCCGCCGCCATCGGCCTCTACCTCGCCGATCGGCACTCTTACGGGAAGCTCGCGCCGCGCGCCGACGATCCCATGCGCGGCACCTACCTTCGCTGGTCGCTCTTCGCGCCCTCGGTCGTCGAGCCGGGCACCATGGCGAAGCTCGGCGGCTGGGAGTTCAAGCCGACGCAAGCGGGCTGGGGATCGCACGACGCGATGCTTTCGGCGATGGAGTCCGCCGTGGCCGGCCGCGACTTCGTCCTGGGCGACGCGTTCTCGATGGCCGACATCATCTTCGGAGGGACGATCCGCTACATGCTGCAAGTGAAGATGCTCGAGGCGCGCCCCGCCTTCACCGCCTACGCCGACCGGCTCGCGGCGCGCCCAGCGGCCAAGCGTGCGGACGAGCGCAACGCCGCCATCATCGAGGCGCACGGCCTGGGCAAGACCTGAGCGCGCGCCGCGAGCGCGCGTGACGCAGGTGATCCCCTCGCCACGACCGCCGGATTTCGCGCTGGGGTCGGAGCCCGGTTGCGGAACAGATCGCGCGCCGTCCGCTCGCCCGTCCATCGACCGCGTCGATCGCGTACTGTCGACTTGGGAGGCGCTTCGGGGGGACGCCCCAATTGTTTAGTGTTTCGATAAAGAATTTCCGATCAGCACGCGGTTCCGCGCCGTATAGACAATTAAATCCAGCTAGTTAAGTAATTCTCCCTTTTTCCTAGCTGAAAGGTGCTTAAATGAGCTCCAGCCATGCAAGCCTACGATCTGGAGCCCGCCGCCGGGCCGCGACCGCTCGCGCGCTTGAGCCATCTCCGGCAGCTGGAGGCCGAGAGCATCCACATCATCAGGGAGGTCGTCGCCGAGTTCGACAACCCGGTGATGCTGTACTCGATCGGCAAGGACTCGAGCGTGATGGTGCACCTCGCGCGGAAGGCCTTCCATCGCGGCAAGCTGCCGTTTTCGCTGCTGCACATCGACACCACGTGGAAGTTCCGCGAGATGATCGCGTTCCGCGATCGCTTCTGTGCCGAGCTCGATCTGGATCTGCGCGTGCACACGAACCAGGCCGGCGTCGCCCAGGGCGTCAACCCGTTCGACTACGGCAGCAACAAGTACACGACGATCATGAAGACCGAGGCGCTGCTGCAGTCGCTCTCGGCGGGCGGTTACAACGCGGCGTTCGGCGGCGCACGCCGCGACGAGGAGCGCTCGCGCGCGAAAGAGCGCATCTACAGCTTCCGCGATCGCTTCGGACAGTGGGATCCGAAGAACCAGCGCCCCGAGCTGTGGAACTTGTACAACGCCAAGCACAACAAGGGCGAGAGCATCCGCGTCTTCCCGCTGTCGAACTGGACGGAGCTCGACATCTGGCTCTACATCTACCTGGAGCAAATCCCGATCGTGCCGCTCTACTACGCGGCGGAGCGCCCGGTGGTCGATCGCGACGGCCAGCTGATCATGGTGGACGACGAGCGCATGCGGCTCCGCCCCGGTGAAACGCCGCGCCTGGAGCGCGTGCGCTTCCGCACGCTTGGTTGCTATCCGCTCACCGCCGCCGTGCGTTCGAGCGCGACCACGCTACCGGAGATCATCCGGGAGATGCTGCTCACGCGCAGCTCGGAGCGCTCGGGGCGCCTCATCGACTTCGACGAGGACGGCTCGATGGAGCTGAAGAAGCGCGAGGGGTACTTCTGATGGTCGCCGCCATCGACGACATCGAGCGCTATCTAGAGCAGCACCAGGACAAGGAGCTGCTTCGGCTGGTCACCGTGGGCTCGGTGGACGACGGCAAGAGCACGCTCATCGGCCGGCTGCTCCACGACTGCCACGGCATCTACGAGGACCAGCTCTCGGCGGTGAAGCGCGCCTCGCGCGGCGCCGAGAACATCGATTTCTCGCTGTTCACCGACGGACTCAAGGCAGAACGCGAGCAGGGCATCACGATCGACGTCGCGTACCGGCATTTCTCGACGGACAAGCGGAAGTTCATCATCGCCGACACGCCCGGCCACGTGCAGTACACGCGCAACATGGCCACCGGCGCGTCGACGGCCAACGTCGCGGTGATCCTGATCGACGCGCGGCTGGGCGTGCTGCAGCAGTCGCGCCGTCACGCCTACATCGCCGCGCTGCTGGGCATCCCGCACCTGGCGGTGTGCGTGAACAAGATGGATCTGGTGGCCTTCTCGCGCGAGGTGTTCGAGCAGATCAAGAGCGAGCTGTCCGATCTCTCGACCCACCTTGGCTTCAAGGACGCGACGTTCTTCCCGGTGAGCGCCGTCGACGGCGACAACATCGTGCACCCCAGCGCGCGCGCGCCGTGGCACGAAGGCGGCACCCTGCTCGAGTTTCTCGAGACGGTCCCCATCGCAGACGACAAGAACCTGGACGACTTCCGCTTCCCGGTGCAGGTCGCGCTCCGGCCGGACCTCGACTATCGCGGGTTCTGCGGGCAGATCGCCTCGGGCCGTATCGACCGGGGCGACGCCGTCGTCGTGCTGCCGTCGGGACGCGCGAGCCGCGTCGTGGCCATCGACACCTTCGACGGCGAGCGTGCCACAGCCGCGGCGCCGGAGAGCGTGACGCTGCGGCTTGCCGACGAGATCGACGTAAGCCGCGGCGACATGATTGTACGCGCGGGCAACCTGCCCGAAGCGACGCTTCGCTTCGACGCGATGCTGGTCTGGATGAGCGAGAGACCGCTCGACCGCGACAAGAGCTACCTGATCAAGCACACGACGCGGCTGGTACGCGCGCAAATCGCGGAGGTGGCCTACTCCACCGACCTGGAGACGCTCGACCGCATTCCGCGCGAGACGCTCGAGCTGAACGACATCGGTCGCGTCACCGTCGTGTGCCACCAGCCGCTGTTCGTCGATCCCTACGTGGACAACCGCGGCACCGGCGCGTTCATCGTCATCGACTCGCTGACGAACAACACCGTCGCCGCCGGCATGATCGTCGGCACCGACGAGCCGGCGGCGCGCGGCGCGGGAGCGGGCGAGCCGCACACGCAGGTCAGCGCCGCCGAGCGCGCCGAGCGCCTGGGGCAGCAAGCCGCGGTCGTGGTCCTGGGTTGCCGGTCGTCCCGCGCACAATCCGCGCGGCTCGCTTTCGCGGTGGAGCGACGGCTGTTCGACCGCGGCAACGTGGTCACCGTGCTGCCCGGCGACGACGCCGCGCCGGAGCTGGTACGCGCGCTGGTCGCCGCGGGCTTGCTGGTGATCGTCGCCGGCGCGCCCGCCACGGATCTGGGCGACGTGCACGCCGTCGACGTCGACACACCGGCGTCCGGCGACGACGAAGAAGCCGCAGCGGACGTCGTGAATGCGCTGATCGAGCGCGGCGTGCTCTGGGGCAGGTCGAGCGGCGTGGTGTTGTAGCGCGCCGGTGTTCTATCCTCGCCCCCGTGCGACGCGCGGGTGTGGCGATGGCAACGGCGGCCGTGCTCTGGCCGAGCGCGGCGCGCGCGGATCCGCTGAGCGAGCCACCGCCTCGCGTCGTGCTCGAGGATCGCACGCCGCCGCCGGAGGACGCGTGGACGGCGCGCCCGCTCTCGCTCTCCGCGGTGGTCTCCGCCGGTGGACCCTACGGCGTCGCCGGCGGCGCGGTGGGCTACGCGTTCAGCGCCGGACTCTCGCTGGAGCTCGGCGCGGGCGTCGGGGCGGCGACCCGCGCGCCGCAACTCGGCGGCCTGCTGCGCCTGCGGCTGCCGATCGGCCGCGACTTCGCCGTCGGCAGCGAAGGCGGGCTCTCCGCCGGTCGCTTCGAGGGCAAGGAAGAGTGTCCCGGCGCGGCTTGCCGCGTGTGGCGTTGGAACACGGCGGTGTGGGGCAACCTCGGGCTGTTCGTGTCGGCGCGAGCACTCGAGCCATGGGCGCTCCGGCTCTCGGTCGGCGCGGCCTCGATCTTCAACGTCGTGGACGGCGTCTGCACGGGCTGCTCACCCGGTGCACCGCCCGTGTTCGGCACGACGACGATTCCCTACGTGGCGCTCGCCGGTGCCTGGACGGTGGCGCCGTGACGCCGCGCCGCGCCGCGCTCACCGTGGCGTGCGCGGCCGCGCTCGGCGCCGCGCCGGCACGAGCGGGCGGCCCGCTCGGCCCGAACGGCACGCCGATCCGCACCAGCAACTACGCCATCGACCTCAGCGGCGGTCCGGTGCTCGCCGGCACGCGCGTGACGGCGATGGGCGGCGCCTACGTCGCGATCGCCGAGGGCGTCGACGGCGCTCTGTCGACGCCCGCGGCGCCGGCGGTGCGCACCGCCTGGTCGATGGAGCACGTGGACTACGACGCCGGGCTCGGGCTGTTGTTCCCCAACGCGCTGTCCAGCGGCGACTTCTTCAATACCGGTCACGGCCGCACCGATCTGCGCCGCAGCAACCAGAGCGAGTTCGCGTTCTTGACGCCCGGATTCGATCTGTCGATCGGTCCATGGGGCATCGGCGTCAGCGCTCAACTGCAGCGCTACGGTCTGCGACGGACGGGCACGGGCGTACGCAGCGACCTGTTGCGCGCTCAGTTCAGCTCGGTGAGCGTCGACCTCGCGCGCGCGGTGGACCGCGGGCAGCTCGTCGGCGGCGTAGGGTTGACGGTGACGGCGCTCGACGTCACCACCAAGAACGAAATCCTTACGCGTTCAGGCAACGTGTTCACGACCCGCGGCGCGGCGTTCCAGGCGGGCCTGTTGTGGCGCCCCGATCGTCGTCCTTTCCGTCTCGGCCTCGCCATCCGCGCGCCGGTCAAGACGTCCGTAAGCGCCTCCGGAAGCGAGCAAGCGGACCACGACATCGTGCTCGGCGAGCCCGGCGATCCCAACGCGATCTGGATGCCCTCCAGCGTGAAGCGACCGTGGAGCGCGGACCTCGGCGCGGCGCTCCAGCTCGGTCCACGCCCGCTCAATCCGCCGTTTATCGACCCGTCGGTGCGCATCGCCGAGCTCGAGGACGTGATGGCGCAGCGCCACCGGCTCAGACAGGCGCGCGCGGCGCGCGGCGTCGCGAAGGCGCGCGCTCGCCACGACGCCGCCGCCGAGCGCGCGATCCGCGCCGAGGTCGCGACGCAGGAAGCGCTCGATCGCCTGCACCTCGCGCGCGAAGAGCGGCGCTTGCACGCGCGTCTGCGCGCGCGCTATCGGGCAATGTCGCGCTTCTACATGCTGCTGAGCGCGTCCTTGCACATAGACGGGCGCGTCGCCGACGCGGTCGGCGTGGAGTCGTTCTTGCAGGGCTACGTCGATCGCTCCGGGGAGTTTTTCACCTTCTCACCCCACCTGGGCATGGAGACCGAGGCGATCCCCGGCGTGCTCAAGCTGCAGAACGGCGTGTACGTCGAGCCGTCGCGGTTCCGCGGGGGCACGCCTCGCCTGCACGGCACGTGGGGTTTCGACCTCAAGGTGCTCGAGTGGACCGTGTTCGGACTCGCACACCGCCACACGGAGTGGAGCTTCGGCGCCGCCGCCGACGCCGCGCGCAACTACTTCTCCTGGGGCGTGAGCCTCGGCGTCTGGCACTGAGCGCGATGGCGGCTATACGTTGCCGCGGATGACCGCGCTGATCGCCTGCACGATCGCCCGCCTCAGCTTGCGGAAACGCGCCGCGTCGCCCACCAGTCGCTGGTTCAGCTCCAGCTCGACGCCGATGTACGCGTACGGCGGCAGCACGCGCCGGAGGCTCTGCGCCAACCCGTCGGCGGTGCCCTTGTACGGATAGTTCCGGCGCACGCGCAGGTCCGACGCGCGCTCTGACAGCTCGCGCGCGATGCGGTCGCACAGCCGCCGCTCGCGCAGCCGCGACGGATCGTACAAGAGTCCGAGGTCGGCGTTGCGCGTCGCGCCGTCAAGCACCGGCGTGAACGAGTGCACGGACAGGTGCAGCGACGGCACCGCCGCGCCGACCAGCAGCGCGACGCGGCTGCGGTAGGGCTCGTAGTAGCGGCGTTCGATCGCGCGACGCTCGCTCATCGGCAAGCCGCGCGTGAAACGCGAGAAGCGTGCCGGATGGCCCGGCGATCGATTCAGATCCACGAGCAAGCGCGACGTCGTCGCAAGCACGCTCTCGGCGTCCAGCGCCCGCGCCAGATCGCGCGCCAGCACGATCGCGCCCTTGTCCCAGCCGCGGTGGCTCTCGAGCAGCCGCGACTGGCCGCGGAACAGATCGCGATACGCGGCCGGGATGCGGTTCCCGCCGTGCTCGCAAGTGACGAGGATTGTGGGCTTGTTTGTCTTCACGGCGCGGAAAAGAGGGTTCCGTCATGCAGACAGTCGCAGAGCGTGGCGTAGACGTCGTGGATGCGCTCGCGGGTCGCGTCACCGACGGCGCGCTGGATGCGCTCCGCGAGGCAGCCCTGGGCGACCACGCGCTCGAAGGTCGCGACCCACGCGCCGCCGGCTTCCAGCAGCCCCTCGGCGATCAGCCGCTCGGCGATGCGGGACCACAGATCGCGAGCGCTGATGGGCGCGGGCGCGCCCGCGCCCATCAGCGCGGCGTACGCGCCGTCATCGATCACGGCGCGGCTGCCGCCGGCCAGCGTCGCGAGCAGGATCTGCTCGAGCCGGCGCTCGTCGAAGGCGCGCTGGGCCCCGCTCGGGGCCCAGCGCGCCTCGACGAGCGCGCGCACCAGCGCGACGACCAATGTCACGACGGACAGGTCGGCACGCGGGCACTCCTGCACGTCCAACAAACGGATCTCGATGGCGCCGCGGTCGAAGCGCGCGATCGCCCCGCGCGCGTTCGTCCATTCCGGCTCCAGCACGCCGTCGGGATCGAAGGGCGCGACGTCCGCGGCGATCACGTCGAAGATCCGGCGCTTGTACTCGGCCTCGGTGAACACCGCCTCCGGCACGACGTGCGCGGTCACCGACGGGATGCGACGGCAGTTGTTTCGATAGAACTCGAGCCGGTTGTCGCACAACCCGGTGAAGCGCCCTTCCACGAGCGGCGAGCTGGCGGCGAGCGCCGGCAACAGCGGCAACACCAGGCGGATCGCCGCGTGCAGGCGCCCGAGCTCGTCGTCGCCGGAGAAGGGCAGATTGATGTGCACGCTCTGCAGGTTCGACCAGCCGTGGCCGTGGCAACCGAAGACCCGGTCGAAGGCGGCGTACACCTCGCTGTACTCGTGCGGCCACAGCTTCGTCTCGGTCCGCGGATCCATCAGCGGGTGCATCGCGGTGGGCATGAGCCGGCCGCCGAGCGGCGCCAGCAAGGCGTCGGCGCGCGCGACGTCCGCGGCGAAAGCCTCGGCGAGACCATCGAGCCGCGGCGCGGGGCCGTTCGTCTTGAGCTCGACGACGTGCAAGACCAGCTCGTTCGACCACGCCAGCTCGCCCATCTCTATCTCCGACTCGTAGCTCCCGACCACGGAACGGATCAGCTCGTCGCAGACCGGGAGCACCGAGAGTCGCTCGCGATCGACGATCATGTACTCGATCTCGATGCCGAAGCCGGCGAACAGGTGGAGCCTGGGTGCGTCCGACGTCATCGCCGTAATCCTTCTCCAATCTGCGGCGAAGCTCCAGCCCGTCCGCGGGGTTCCGCGCCGGACCGGCATCCTCGCCTTGCCCGGAGCGACCGGGTCAGCGCAACGTTCGCCCTTGCTGGCGGACTTCGAGGCGCTTCAGGAACACGGCCATGATGCTCTCGTAGAGCGTGTCTTTCAGCACCGTGTCCTCGTAGCCGGCCTCGATCGACGGGTTGTCGTTGACCTCGACCACGTACGCACGACGGCCGTGCTCCTTCAGGTCGACGCCGTACAAGCCGTCCCCGATGAGATCGGCGGCGCGCAGCGCGGTCTTGACCACGTACGGCGGCGCGTCGGCGAGATCGATGGCCTCGACGCGGCCGTAGCGACGCCCGCTGGCCTTGTTCTCGATGATCTGCCAGTGGCGCGGCGCCATGTGGTACTTCGCGACCCACAGCGGCTGGTGATCGAGGACACCGACGCGCCAATCGAACTCCGTCGGCATGAACTCCTGCGCGATGAGCAGCTCCGAGCGCGTGAGCATGCGCTCCGCCTCGCGCCGAAGGGCGGCGACGTCCTCGACTTTGATGACGCCTTGGGAGAACGCGCTATCCGGTTGCTTGAGGATGCACGGCAGGCCCAGCGCTTGCTCGATGGCGTCGAGGTTGTCGCGGTGCAGGACCAGGGTGCGCGGGCACGGCACCTTGTGATGGTCCATGAGCTCTTTCAGGTAGACCTTGTTCGTACAGCGCAGGATCGAGTCCGGATCGTCGATCACGACCATGCCCTCGGAGAAGGCGCGACGCGCGAAGCGATACGTGTGGTGGTTTACGTTGGTGGTCTCGCGGATGAAGAGCGCGTCGTACTCGCCGAGGCTCGCGTAGTCGTCCTTCTGGATCGTCCAGGCGCTCATGCCCACGGCCTGGGCCGCCTTGATGAACTTCTGGATCGCGCGCTCGTCGGAAGGCGGCTCCTCGTCAGCCGGGTCCCACAGGATCGCGAGCTCGTAGCGCGCGACACGCCGCTTCAGGGAGACCCAACGCTTGCTGTCGAAGTACGCCGTGGCGACCTCGAGCACGAACGGGTGGTGGCTCTCGGGGATCTCGTCGGACGAGATCGGCACGATGCTCTGCAGATACCAGCGGCCACCGCGGGAACGCGTGAAGGTCGCGCGGAGCAGCGGAACATGGAACAGGTTGAACAGATGCTTGGCGACGCGGTCGTAGCGCTTGGCGAGGTTCTTTCCGAAGTAGATGCTCAGCACGAACGTATCCGACTGGATCGGCGCCAGGCTGTGCTGGATCAGTTCGTCGAGATCGTCGGAGCGGATGCGAACGATCTCGGTCGCCTTCAGATCCTGGATCGTCGCGACGTTCGGCACCGGCTTGTGACCGCGCGCCGCGGCCAGCAAGGACACGTAGTAGCCGAGGCTCTGGTAGCGGTACGATTTGCAGAGGTTGAACACCTTTGCGCCGCGGAGCTCGCTGTACTCTTCGCGGGTCAGGTAGCTCCGCGCGGAGACGACCTCGACTCCGGGGATCTCGAAGGGCCAGAGCTTCGGGTTATTGACGACGATCAGCGCCCGCATGATCCGGGCCCTTTCCGTGCGGCTCGATGATCACGAGGTTCGCATCATAGGTGATGATTCCGAGCAGGATCGAGTTGACCAGTCGGTCCACGCCGACCCAGTACTGGTGGCTACCCGACACCGGATTGGCGGGCCACGGGTCGGCGACGAGCACGGTGCGTTCGCCCATGTGGTAGCCGGCAAGCACCACGAAGTGCCCCATCGGTGTCCCGCGCAGGTCGTCGAACACGGAGACCTCTTTTCCGCGCTCGCGCGGCGAGCGATAGAGGTACGTCGCGCTCAAACCGGTGAGAATCGGCGTGCCGCGCTTGAGGAAGCGGCGGATCAAACCGGCCGTGAGATCCTCGAAGAGGATCTGGCCTCCATGCCTCAGGAACTGCACGTAGGCCTCGGACGCGACGACCAGGCGGTCGTTGTCCCGCTTCACCTTGGCCTGCGACTCCAGGCGCTCGACGAGATCGACGTCCGAGCGTGTGAACCAGGTCGGGTCGAAGACGTGGACGTTGTAGGTGTAGATCGTCACGCGGTAGCCGCGCATGAGCGCGTGGCTGCCCAGCAGCACGCCCAGCGTGCCGCCGTTCTCCAGGCGCTCCGTGGCGTCGATGACGGCGTGCAGCCCGACCTGTTCGCCGTAGTAGCGGTACACGGCGTGCAAGCACGTCGGACCGCATGTCGCGTCGTCCGGTTGCTGCAGGATCTCGAGACGGAGCTTCGATTCCATGGCCGGGGTCGCCCCGGCTCGATGCTTAGCACTCCCGCGCGCGGAACGCCGGACCGGCTTGCGCTCAGGCCTCGGACTTCGTGGAGTCCGGCGCGCCGTCGCGGGGCGGCCCGTTCAGGCCGAACGCGTGGCGGACGTCCTTGCCCTTGACCATGAACACCACCATCTCGGCGAGATTCGTGGCGTGATCGGCGATGCGCTCGAGGTACTTGCCTATCGACTGCAGCCGGGTCGCCCGGTACACGCTCTGCGGGTCGGACATCATGTGGGCGACCAGCTCGGGGAAGAGCTGGGCGTAGTAGGCGTCCACGATGCGGTCGCGCTCCACGACCTGCTCGGCCTTCACCGCGTCGCCGGCGACGTAGGCGTCCAGCGCGTCGCGAAGCATGGCATGGGCGACCTCGGCGATGCGCGTGACGGAGACGTTGACCATCAGCGGCGGGTGCTCGTTCAGCTCCTGCACGCGTTCGCAAATGTTCACGCCCAGATCCCCGATCCGTTCGAGGTCGGTGACGAGCTTCATCGCGGTCGTGATGAGACGCAGGTCGGAGGCGACCGGCTGACGGCGCGCCAGCACGCGCAGGCACAGCTCGTCGATGTCGAGCTCGAGCTGATCGATCTGGCGATCAATCTCGATCGTGCGGCCCGCCAACTCGCTGTCGCGCTCCACGAACGCGCGCATGGCCGAGCCGATCATCTCTTCAACGCGGGCGCCCATGAACAGAACGCGTTCGCGGAGCGTGGTGAGCTCGCTCTCGTACTCGCGATCCGTGTGGCGGCGATCCATCAACCGAAGCGTCCCGTGATGTAGTCTTCCGTGCGCTGTTCCTTGGGCCGGGTGAAGATGACGTCTGTCTGATCGTACTCGATAAGCTCACCCATGTAGAAGAACGCCGTATAGTCTGCCACACGGGCGGCCTGCTGCATGTTGTGGGTGACGATTACGATCGTGTAGCGGTCCTTGAGCTCGTGGATCAGCTCCTCCACCCGGGCGGTCGCGATGGGGTCGAGAGCCGAACACGGCTCGTCCATGAGCAGAACCTCGGGTTCGAGGGCCAGACTCCGGGCGATGCACAGGCGCTGCTGCTGGCCGCCGGACAGGCCGGTTCCGGCCCGGCCAAGCCGGTCCTTGACCTCGTCCCAGAGGGCGACCTGCTTGAGCGCCCTCTCCACCCGCTCTTCGGCGTCGCGCGACCGGATGCCGTTCAGCCTGAGCCCGGCCAGGACGTTGTCGCGGATGGACATGGTCGGAAACGGGTTCGGCTTCTGGAACACCATGCCGACCCGGCGCCGCACGCGCACCGGATCGACGTCGGGCTGGTAGATGTCCTGGCCGTCGAGCAGGACGCGACCCCGCACCCGCGCTCCCGGCACGACCTCGTGCATGCGGTTGAGGCAGCGGATGAACGTGGACTTGCCGCACCCCGACGGTCCGATGATGGCCGTCACCTTGCGTTCAGGGATCGGCAGCACGATGCCCTTGAGCACTTCGGTCGCGCCGAAGGACGCATGCACGTCCTCGGCCTGCATCTTGATGCCGACGTTGGCCGCGGGCGCCTCCTCGGAGACCCCGTCCGCGCGCTCGGCGGCGACCGGACTGCTACCCGCCGGCTTGCGAGCGCTGTCGTCGATGGTCGATTCGGCTAGCGGCATCTGCAGTTCGAGTTCCGTCATCGTGCACCCATGCGGTTCTTGACCAGCAGGCGTGCGGAGACATTCAAGAGCAGGACCATCACCAACAGGACGAGAGCCGCGGCCCAGGCCTGGCGGTGCCAGTCCTCGAAGGGGGAAACCGCGTATGTATAGATCTGGACCGTCAGGGACGCAGTAGGTTCCTGAATGCTCTCCGACCAATAGTGGTTGTTGAAGGCCGTGAACAGCAGCGGCGCCGTCTCGCCGGCGACGCGAGCGACCGCCAGCATGACGCCGGTCGCGATGCCCGGCGCGGCGGTACGGAGCACGACGCGAAGCGTGGCACGCCACTTCGGCACCCCCAGGCCCAGGGCGGCCTCGCGCAGCGCCTCCGGGACGAGCTTGAGAAGCTCCTCCGTCGTTCGCGTGACGGTCGGCAACATCAGTACGGCCAACGCTACGCCGCCCGCGAGGGCGGAGAAGTGCTTCGTGGTCAGCACCATGATCGTGTAGACGAAGATGCCGACGGTGATGCTGGGTACGCCGGACATGACGTCCGCGCTGAAGCGCACCACGCGCCCGAAGCGCGACTGGCCGAACTCCGCCAGATAGATGCCGGCCATGACGCCAGGCGGAATGCCGAACACGCACGCGAGGCCGACCAACTGGAGCGTCCCGACGATGGCGTTGCCCATGCCGCCGCCCTTCTCGCCGACGGGCTTGGGCAGCGAGGTGAAGAAGTCCAGGTTGACGCCGCCGATGCCCTTCTCGGTCACGTACCAGAGCACGCTGACGAGCGGCACCAGGGCGATCAGCGTGAACGCGACGCAGGCGCCGCGCACGAAGATGTCCGTGAACCTGCGGCGGAGATAGCGCGGATCGGTCATGGCTCAGCCTCGCTCTGCCGACGGCAGACGCCCCACACGCCACACGAGCAGGCGAGCGACGATGTTCAAGAGCACGGTGACGACGAACAAGAGCAGGCCGATCTCCGCGAGCGCCGCCAGATACACGTCGCCGGTCGCCTCGGTGAACTCGTTGGCGATCACGCTGGCCATCGTGTAGGACGGCGCGAACAGCGACGCGCTGATCTCCGCGCGATTGCCGATCACCATGGTAATTGCCATGGTTTCGCCGAGCGCGCGGCCGAGGCCCAGGATGATCGCGCCGACCAGGCCGGAGCGCGCGTACGGCAGGACCGCGACGCGGACCATCTCCCAGCGCGTGGCGCCGAGCGCGAGCGCGCCTTCGCGCAGGGCGTCCGGAACGGCGCGCAACACCTCGCGGCTCACCGACGAGATCGTCGGCACGATCATGATGGACAGGATGATGCCACCCGCCAACATGCCGAAACCCTGGGGCGGGCCGCGGAAGAACGGCAAGAAGCCCAGGGTCTTGCCCAGTGCCGGCTCGACACTCTCGCGCAGCCACGGTGCCAGCGCGAAAATTCCCCACAGGCCGTACACCACGCTGGGCACCGCCGCGAGCAGCTCGACCAGGAACCCGATCGGCGTGCGCATCCAGCCCGGCGCGAGCTCCGACAGGAAGATCGCGACACCGAACGAGATCGGCACGGCGATCACCAGCGCGAGCAGGGACGAGACGATGGTGCCGTAGATGAACGGCAGCGCGCCGAAGATGTTCTTGACCGGATCCCATTCCTGCGAAGTGATGAAACCCAGCCCGAACTTCTCGAGGCTGGCCTGGGACGCGCGCGTCATCTGCAGCGCGATCGCCAGCAGCACCACGACTACCGAGAGCGCGAACAGCGCCGTCAGCACGCGGAACACCGCGTCGCCCCAATTGACCTCGCGGCCGAAGCGGGCAAGCCACTTCGGCCGCGGGCGGACGAGCGAGACGTCGAGCTGGGCCATGCTCCCGCTAGAGCAGCTTCTTGTCGCCTGCCGTCAGCGTCTTCAAGCGGGCTTCAACCTGCTTGACGACCTTGTCGGGCAGCGGCGCGTAGTCGAGCGCCGCAGCGAACTGCTGGCCATCGTGTACGGCCCACCACGTGTACTTCGCCAGAGCCTCGCCCTTGGCGGCGTCCTTCGCGTTCGCGTACACGAGCAGGTACGTGTACGAGCAGATCGGATAGGCGTCGTCACCGGCCGCGTCCGTGATCGACGTGTGCAAGGACTCGGGCAGGTCGGCGCCGGCCGCCGCCGCGGTGATGGCGGGGATCGCCGGCTTGACGAACTTGCCGGCCTTGTTCTTGATCAGCCCCATCGGCAGCTTGTTCTGCATCGCGTAGGCGAGCTCGACGTAGCCGATGGCGCCGGGGGTGGTCTTGACCTGACCGGTGACGCCCTCGTTGCCCTTGGCACCGAGACCGACCGGCCACTTCACGCTCTTTCCGGCACCGACCTTGTCCTTCCAGTCGCTCGAGATCTTGGACAGGTAGTCGGTGTAGACGGCGGTCGTGCCGCTACCGTCGGAGCGATACACGACGGAGATCGCCGTATCCGTCAGCTTCGCGTCGGGGTTCAGATCCGTGAGACGCTTGTCGTTCCACTTGGTGATCTTGCCGAGGTAGATGTCGGCAATCACGTCGGACGTGAACTTGAGCGGCGTGGTGACGCCGGCCAGGTTGTACGTCATCACTACCGCGCCGAGCGTCATCGGGATGTGGAGGAGCTTGGTGGGCGCCTTCTTCTCCTCGTCGTCCGTCATCGGAGCGTCGGAGGCGCCGAAATCCACGGTGCCGGCGGTGATCTGCCGGATGCCGCCCCCGGAGCCAATCGACTGGTAGTTGATCCGGACGTTGGGGTGGAGCTTGTTGTACTCGCTCATCCATTTCGAATAGAGCGGGTACGGGAACGTGGCGCCGGCACCGTTGAGGGTGACGGTCTGATCGCCGGGCGCCGTGGCGCTGCCGGCCGGCGATGTGCCGTTGCTCTGGCTGTTCTTGCAGCCGAAGAGCGCGGTCGCCGCGAGGGCGACCAGGACGAGGAACGAGCGTCGTGCGTTCATTGAAGGCTTCTCCTGTCGGGTTGGTACCTAACAGCCCCCGCCAGCCGGGACGCGGCCGGCGGGAAACAGGTTTGTGACAGTTCGGTGACGGCGATTCCGGGCTGATTCCGCGCCGGAACGGCCACCATCAGAAGGTGAGCTGGGCCGCGAGGATGCCGTCCTGCGCGTCCTTGCCGGTCTCGGGGTGGAAGTCGCTGAAGCTCGCTTGGAGCTTCAGGTTGTTGCCCTTGAAGTAGTAGTTCACGCCGCCCGAATACTCGACGACGCGGCCACCGGCGGCGTCGGCGTTGGCGTCGATGAAGCCAACGCGCGCCACCGGCTGCAGATGGTCGAGCAGCGTGTATCCGAGCGCACCGTACGCGCCGTGGCTGTTGACGAACGGCGCGCCGTCCGCGGCCTTGTCGCGTGCGTAGATGTACTCGGCTTGGACCAACAGGTTGTCCTTGTCGAGACGCACGTCGCCTTCGAAGCGCTGCTTCGTTCCGGCCCGGGTCATCTGTCCCACGGAAGAGTAGGCGACGCCGCCGACCATCAGGCCGTCGATGGGATAGACCTCGACGCGCGCGGCGAGATCCTTCTGGCGGTTGCCGTCGATCTGGTTGCGCCCCTGACCGTTGTAGACGCCGACCATGTAGTAGAACATGCCGAGCTTCTTCTCGACGCGGACACCGATGTCGCGCTGATCGCCGTAGGTGTGCCCGATCTGCGAGCGCTCAGGCATGATCAGCTTGGTCGCCGAGTTCGACCCTTCCCAGCTCACCGGGATCTTGAACTGGCCGCCGCTCACCTCGGCGTAGTCGGTGAGCCACGTGATGTAGAAGTCCTGAAGCGGCGACGTGTCGCCGCCGATGTTCTGGACGGTTACGGTCTGCGCATTCCCGGCGCCATCGGTGATCACGTAGTTGGTCTTCGTGACCTTCAACGTCTTCGCGGGATCGATCATCACGGCGTACGCGACGGTCTTCGGAATCAGCTCGCCCTTGAGCTTGATCTCGGCGCGACGGAGGCGGAACGAGAATGCCGTCTCCGCACCCGGCTCGTCGTGGACGAACGTCCAGAACTGCAGGTTCAGGCTCGGCTGGAAGAAGCCGTTCTCGAAGATGCCGAGCTTCTTCGGCGCGGCGGGCGCGGGCGCGGGCTCCGCGGGCGCCGCGGCTGGAGGGGTTGGCTGGTCCGGCGCGGCCGGCGGCGCGGGTTGATCCGCGGGTGCCGGCGCGGGCTGCGCCAGGGCGGTGGTGGCGGCGAGGAGCACGGAGGGAAGGATCCAGAGCGAGCTTCGATTCATGGGTTTGGCCTCGTGGTGTCGGGTCGCCCGGAGAAAGCTCCTCGCGGGTGACATGCCGGTGACAGCACCGTGAAAACGGCGAAAATTACGTGGCGAAGCGCCATCGAAGTCACGACGCGACGAAGACGGTCGCCGCATAACGCATCGCGTTACAGTGGCGTTGCACGTGGCCGCTGCACTCCGGACTCGCCCGGGCCATGATCGCGACGCCCATGTCCGGCGAGCCCGAAAGCCCTCCGCGCTCCGACAGCGCGGACACGGCGGACATCGACTTCTCGTGGGAAGGCGAGCCCGCCGCCGAGCGGCGTCGCGGCCCGCGCGAAGCCATGCCGACGCTCCACGATCCCGATCCGCTGCGGCACGACCTCGGCTACCGGCGCGACCGCGACGCGACGCGCGAGTCGTTCCCGACGCTGCCGGACATCGATCCGCTGCGCCACGACGTCGACGAGGAGACGAGCGGTTGATCAGCGCGGAGCGCTGTCGCCTACGGGCGCCAGCGCCGGAAGCTCCGGCACGGAGTCGTCGTGCTCGATGGCTTCGCTGTCGCGCTTCAACGTGATGCGGAAGGTGGTTCCGCGACCCGGCGTGCTCTCCACGCCCACGCTCCCGCCCATCGCTTCCACCAGATGCTTGACGATCGACAGGCCGAGCCCGGTACCGCCGAGCTCGCGCGAGCGCCCGGCATCCACGCGGTAGAAGCGCTCGAAGAGCCGCGGCAGGTGGCGCGGCTCGATGCCCGGACCGGTGTCTTCGACAGTCACGCGGATCACGTTGCCGTCCGCCGCCGCGCGCAGCGACACGCGCGCATCCTGCCCGGCATATTTCACGGCGTTGTCCACCAGGTTCGTGAGCACGTTCTCGAGCGCGCGGCGATCGACGCGCGCCTTGGGCAGATCCGCCGCGACAGCGTGCTCGAGCTTGATCCTGCGCTTGTCCGCGCGCTCGCGGAACAAGCCGAGCACGTGCGCGAACACCGGGCCGAGGTCGATCGGTTCCATCGCCAGCCGGAACTCCCGCGACTCGATCCGCGAGAGGTCGAGCAGATCCTCGACGAGATCGTGGAGGCGGACGGCGTTGCGCTCGATGATATCGACGAAGCTCGCGGCAGCCGGCGGATCGTCCACCAGCACCGCCTCCAGCGTCTCGGCCGCCGATCGGATCGCGGTCACGGGCGTCCTGAGCTCGTGCGAGACGTTGGCGACGAAGTCGCGACGCAGCGTCTCGAGCCGTCGCATCTCCGTCACGTCGACGAACACCGCGAACACGCCGCCCTGCTCGCCGGGCAACGGCGCCGCGCGCACCAGCAGGCGCCGCGGCTTGAGGCCGGCCAGATCGATCTCGCCGGTCACCTGCTGCTGCAGGGCCAACGCCTCGTCCAGCAGCTCCTTGAGCTCGGCGTGACGGATCAGCTCGAGCGGGGTCTTGCCGACGGAATCCGCGTCCAGCAGCAGCATCTCGCGCAACGCCGGATTCACCAGCGCCACGCGCCCCCCGACATCGAGCAGCAGCACGCCTTCCTGCATCCCGGACAGGATGCCGCCGAAGCGGTCGCGCTCCGTGCGGAGCTCGCCGAGCGTCGTGGAGAGGCTGCGGGCGAGACGATCGAGCGCGCGCCCCAGATCGCCGAACTCGTCGTGACCGGCCTGGCGCGTGCGCACGGACAGATCGCCGTCCGCCATGCGCTGCGCAGCGCCGGTCAGCGATCGAGCGTTGCGGGACATGATCTGCGCGGCGGCACTGCTCATCGCGACGGCCACGACCAGCGCCAGCAACGATGCCACGGTGAGGACGCCGCGCAGCTGTCCGACCGCGGCGTCCACCCGGACCAGCGGCGTGGCCACGCGCGCGACGCCGATGATCGCGGCATCGCGTCGCAACGGCACCGCGACGTAGAGCATGTTGTTGTCGACGGTGACGCTGTGCCGGCTGCTCTCGCCGTGCCCGTACTCGAGCGCCGCTTGCACCTCCGGGCGATGCGCGTGGTTCTCGAGGCTCGCGAGCCGTGCGAGCGGCACCTGGGAGTCGCCGAGCACCCATCCGTCGCGGCGGATCAGCGTGACGCGCGCCTGGGCGCGGTCGCCCAGGGTATCGGCGAGCTTGTCCCACGCGGCGCGGTCGTCGAGCGGAGCCGCCAGCTTGCCCGCGTCCTCGGCGACGAGCTCGGCGCGCGTGTAGAGCTCCTGGCTCGTGGTCTCGGTGACCGCGTGCTCGAGCTCCGAGCGCATGTAGGCGTACGCGACGATGACCGAGACGACGATCAGGCCGAGCGAGATCAGGAAGAGCTTGGTGCGGATCCCAAGCTTCAAGTCCCCGCCTCTTCGGCCGTCGCTACGAAGCGATAGCCGACGCCGCGCACCGTCTCGACGTAGTCGCGCGCTGCCTCGAGCTTCTCGCGCAAACGCTTGACGTGGGTGTCCACGGTACGCGTCGTGATATCGGCCTGGATGCCCCACACGTCGTCGAGAAGCGCGCTCCGCGTCTGCACGCGGTTCCTGCGATCGTACAGCGTCAGGAGCAGACGGAACTCGAGCGCCGTGAGCTCGACCTCCTTGCCTTCCACCCATACGCGGTGCGCGTCGCGGTCGATCTTGAGACAGCCGAACTCGACGATGGGCTCGCCCTCCGACGTCTCGAGCTTGCCGCGACGCAGGATGGCCTGGATGCGCAACATGAGCTCGCGCACGCTGAACGGCTTGACGACGTAGTCGTCCGCGCCCAGCTCGAAGCCCACGACCCGGTCGATCTCCTCGCCGCGCGCCGTGAGCATGATGATCGGGATAGTGCGCGTCGACGGATTCTCTTTCAGCGTCTTGCACACCTCCGTCCCCGGGAGGTCGGGCAGCATCAGGTCCAACAACACCAGATCCGGACGCAGCTCGCGGGCGAGGCGGAGTCCGTCGTCGCCGCGGGTCGCGGACGTCACCTCGTGCCCGGCCTGGCGCAGGTTGTAGCCGAGCACCTGCTGCAGGTCCGACTCATCTTCGACGACGAGGATTCGTGCCATCAGCGCCGGGGTATCGCTCGAGTGTGACAGCCGGGTGACGCGGAAGTAGAAGAGCGGTGGCTGCAGGACGATCGTAGAAGAGAGCGGGCCGCGTCGCCACCCGCCGGGTCGATTCCGGCCGATCCGGGCGTCAGCCGGCCTCCAGCGCCCCGGCAACGCCGACCCGCCGCGCGGGCGACAGCACCGATCCCGGCCCAATCCGCATCGTGGTCCCGCGCCACTCCACCGTGCGCCGGAGCCAGCCCGCGATCCAGATCCCGACGATCAGCACGTCCTTGACCAGGATCCACGGCAGATCCCGCGTGTCGAGCCGGGTCCCCCGCACACGTCGCACCAGCCACGCGTCCGTCGCAGCGCGCGCGCACAGCGCCGCGACGACGGCGAGCTCGATGCACGCGCCGGTCGCGCCGCTCGGCCCGGCGAGCAGACTCGCGCCGAGCCCGCCGAGCAGCCAGGGCGTGGGCACGGTCAGCGGCTCGATCGCGTACGCCAGCGGCGAGATGCGACGCCGCATCTGGCTCCACCTGAGATGGCGCGCCACGAAGTCGTGGACCCCGCGCCGGACGTTCACGGTCTCGACCACGTGGGGGGAGAGCGCGACGCGGTGACCCGCTGCGTGGAAGCGCTGACCCAGCACGTAGTCCTCGGCCAGCACGTCCGCGACGCTCGCGAAGCCGCCGAGAGCCTCGAGATCCGCCAGCCGAAACAGCATCGATTTGCCGACGACGCACGGATGCGACGCGAGCACGTCCGCGCCACACACGGATCCGGCGACGAAGGACGCGAGGTGGACGTTCTCGAGCAGCGCGCCGAGCGTCTGCTCGCCGCTCCCGGCGACCACGCTCGAGACCAGCCCGACCCGCGGGTCCGCGAGCTCCCCCGCCAGCGCGCGGAGGTAGCCCGGCGATGCGTTCACGTTCGAATCCGAGATGACCACGTGCGCGTGACGCGCCTTGGACGCGAGCATCGCCAGATTGGTCACCTTGGGGTTGTGGCCGAGACGGCGCGCGCCCGCGTGGACGCCGATCGCGACGTCCGGAAAGTCGCGTTGCAGCCGGCGCGCGACGCGGAGCGCCGGGTCGTCGAGGCTCTCTGTTCCGAGCACCAGCTCGAATCCCGGGTAGTCCTGGCGCGCGAGCGACGCCAGGTTCTCGTACAGTCGTTCGTCGACGCCCTTCAGGGGCTTGAGGACGGACAGCGGCGGCAGCGGCCCGCCTACCGGCGCATGGCGACCGAGTACGATCACGACCGACAGCGCGGCGACAAGCCCGAGCACGAGCGACACCGCCGACATGCCGAGCAGCAATTCCATGGCGATATGCATTTTTGTATTTCCTTGTCACCGAGATTGCTCCCCATGGATGTCGAAGCTGTGGACAAGCGGAAACATCGCGGAAAATCCTGGCGCTCCTCGCCGCCGGCCGCGCCGGACCGGCAATCAGGAATGGCAGTCGCACGACCGCCCGGTGACCACGCGGAAACCCGAGAAGTCTCCTGATTTCCAGGCGGAGAATACGGACAAGATCCGGGTGCTCCACGGCGACGGCACCTGAGAACCCCTCGATTTCGGGCGGAGAAGACGCGGAACCGATTCGGGTTCGATGCCGTTCCATGGGGATGGCACAGGAAGGGCGAAAGGGCGGAAGAATTGGGGATGGGACGGACGATTGATCGGCGCGCTGATCGAGATGCACCTATCGCCTCGACCTCGTCGTTGGACATCGCATCGTCCTCGAGCTGAAGGCAGCCCCGCGCTTGCTCCCGATTCATGAGGCGCACGGCTCACGCCTGGATTCCCCGAATCCCTGGAAACCTTCCGCTCTTCCGTCCTTCCTGTGAAGAGATCTCTCGGGGAACGCTGGATTCCGCGCCGGACCGGCAATCCCAAACGCCGCTGCGCGTCATCAACGACGGATCGCGCGAAGCCGATGCGGCGCGATACCGCTCCATGGGGATGCACATGAGGGCGGAAGGGCGGAAGATCCGGAGACAGGCCGATATACCCCGTGCGCAGGAGCGGAACCAAACCCTCGGGGGCGCGTTCAATGAAGCGATCGATCGACGCCGCCGCGACGCACATCGCTACCGTTGGCCATGAACACGACCAGCTCCGCGATGTTCGTCGCGTGATCGCCGATGCGCTCGAACGACGCGGCGATGGACTGTAGTCGCGTGGCGCGTTCGACGTTGTCGGCGCTATCCACCATCAGACACATCAGCTCCGGGAAGCACTGCGCATAGGCGGTGTCCAGCGAACGGTCGCTCTCGATCACGGCGACCGCACGAACCGCGTCGCCGGCCACGAGCGCGTCGAGCGCCTCGCGCAACATCGCCGGAGCCGTGCTCGCCAGCCGGCCGAGCGCGCTCACCGGAGCCATGGGCGGTTCCTGGTGGAGCTCGAGCGCGCGCCGGCAGATGGTCTCGGCGAGGTCACCGACACGTTCGAGGTTCGTGACCAGCTTGAACGCGCCAGTGACGAACCTGAGGTCGGACGCCACGGGCTTCCAGCGCGCCAGCACGCGGAGGCAGCGCTCGTCGATCTCGAGCTCGAGACGGTCGATGTGGCGATCCCGGGCGATCACCCGCGCCGCGAGCCGGCTGTCGCGCTCGGTAAACGCGCGAACGGCGCTTGCCACCATCTCCTCGACTTTCGCGCCCATCAGCAGGAGTTGCTCGCGGATCCCGGCAAGCTCGCCGGCGTAGCTGCTGGCGGTATGCCGGCGGGTCATCGGCTGCGTTGGGCCGGCGCCGTCTCCACCCGGGGCCCGCATTTCCGCACGCCGCCCTTGGGCGGATGGGCATGCCGGGGACTGCCACCCGACGGACGTGGGGGATCGTGCGGCCGGGACGGGCGCCGCGGGACTTGTCGGCTCGGGGTGCGGTCCATCGTTCTGGATTCTCCCGCTCGCATCTTCGGAGCGCCCCGTGTCGAAGCCGTGACGGAAACGGAAACTCGGTGGAAATCCCCGCCGGCGCGCTACGGACGTCAGTCCAGCCGCGCGCGGGGGGTTGACTCCTCGGGCGCCTGGGTGAAGCTGTCCGCTTCCCGGATGGCGGGGTGCCGTCCGGCCCTGCGACCGAAACCCAGGAGGTCCGTTGTGCGAAGAGGCCTGTTGCTACTAGCCACCTTGATGCTCGGTGTTCTGTTCACCGGCTGCGGTCACTCCGAGGACGAGTGGCAAGCGCAGCTCGCGAAGTACAACAAGCTCAACCACGCGTACGATCAGGAGAAGGCCGAGCATGCGGCCACGCGCGCCGAGCTCGACAAGGTGCAACAGCACGTCCAGCAGCTGAGCGATCAGCTCAAGAAGATGGGCGTGAACATGGAGAACCTGAACGCCCAGCTCCAGGCGACCGGCACCGAGAAGCAGAAGCTCGCCGCCAGCCTGGATCAGCTGAAGCAAGCGCTAGCCGAGTACAAGGCGCGCGCCGACCAGCTCGAGCAGATCAAGAAGCGCTTCGAGCTCTTGCGCGACAAGCTGCAGAAGCTGACGCAGCTGGGTCTGAAGGTCGAGGTGCGGCACAACCGCATGGTGATCTCGCTGCCCGGTGACGTGCTGTTCGCATCGGGCTCGGCCAAGCTCCGCGACGAGGGCGTGAACGTTCTCAAGGAGGTCGCTGACGTGATCCGCAACGACTCCACGCTGTCGAAGCGCTACTTCCAGATCGCGGGCCACACCGACAACAAGCCGCTCAAGGGCGGTCCCTTCAAGGACAACTGGGGCCTGTCCGCGATGCGTGCGCGGTCGGTGCTCGTGTATCTGATCGCGCCGACCGACGCCAAGGAGGGCGGTGGCGGACTGGATCCGTCGCGGCTGCACGCCGCCGGCTACGGCGACACCGATCCGGTGGCCGACAACAGCACCGACGCCGGACGCCAGCAGAACCGGCGGGTCGAGCTGGTGCTGATGCCGGATGTGGGCGAAATGCTCGATCTCCGGAGCCTGATCTGACGCCAGACCCGAAGACGACGCGGGGAAACGACGCGCGCTGCGGAAACCGCGGCGCGCGTCGTCGCGTATCTGTCACTGTGGTCGAACGCGGCGGTAATGCCGCGAATCCCGGAAGTTCCAGGAGCGGTGGCGAGTAGCGCCAGCCGCCTTGGCCGAGGATTGTCCGGCGTGGACGCCGAGCGACAAGTCCGCATCGCGGACGCCACCGTCGAAGAGCTGATGGAGCGCTACGTCGACGGCGAGGCTCTAGCCTTCGACGCGCTCTACGAGCGCATCTCCGCCAAGCTCTTCGGCTATTTGATGAGGCTCACGAGGAACCGGGAACGCGCGGAGGATCTACTGCAGATCACGTTCGCCAAGGTCCACCGGGCGCGCCAGAGCTACATCCGCGGCGCGCCGGTCCTGCCGTGGATCCTGGCGATCGCGCGGCGTTCCTTCTACGACGAGCGCCGCGCGCAGAGCAGCCGCAGCGAGGAGCTCAGCAGCGACGGCACGCTCCCCGAGCCGCGCCAAACCCACGACAGCGTGCCGAACGACGTCTCCGAAGCGCTCGAGCGCGCGATGGACGAGCTGCCGGAGCCCTACCGCGAAGCGATCCAGCTCACCAAGATCACCGGGCTGTCCGTGGCCCAGGCAGCGGAGGTGCTGGGAGCCACGCCGACCGCCGTGAAGCTGAGGGTCCATAGAGGCTACGCCCAGCTGCGCAAGCAGCTTGAACGCTACAATCGGGGGCACGGATGAACGTAGATCCGGATCCGACTACCGACGATCTGCCGTGGGCAGCGCCGGCGTGTCCGAGCCGCAACGTGTCGGACGCCATCCGTCGGGAGTGCACGCGCGACCTGTGCAAGAAGCGCGGCATGCCGGCGGGACGTCGGCTCATGCTCTCGATGCTGATCTCCGCCGGCGTGTTCGGCGTGCTCTATTACCTGGCCCTCGATCGTAACGAGCCCGCAGGCGCGATGCGATCGGCGATGTATGGCGCCGCGGGCTGGGGCATCGTCCAGGCAGCGGTCCTGTTCGTGGGCCTCGCGCGTCCGCCGGGAAAGCGCGTCTCGCGCACGTGGCGGCTCGTCATCGCGATCGGCGTGCCGGTGCTGTTCTTGGCGTGGCTCACGTACAACGACACGTCGCGCTTGCCGATCGCCAGCTTCCTCCACGGGAGCCCGGCGGCGCACGCGATCGGGTGCGGACTACACTCGCTGCTCTTCGGTGCCATCGCCGCCGGCGGAATGTTGTTGGTCTGGCGCGGAACCGATCCGCTGACGCCGGGCTTGTCCGGCGCGCTGGCGGGCCTCGCCGGCGGGCTCGCGGGAGCCGCAGCCATCGGCGTCGCGTGTCCGGCGGGTGAAGCCTGGCACCTGTGGGTGGCGCACGGGTTTACCGTCGTCGCCATGGCGGGCCTGGGATTTTTTGCAGGCAGACGGTGGCTCGCGCCATGAAGGACCGGGAAAGCTCACCGCCGGTAGCGACCGCGACGGGCACGTCGTGGCGGAAGCGCCCCGGCGAGGCGATGCGGCAGCTCAAGTACGTGCTGTTCTTCGCCGCCGCGGTGGGCGTCGCGATGGCGCTTTCCCGCCGCGGTTCCGGGCCGCCCGAGGGCACGCCCGCGAAGGACTTCGTGCTGCCGATCGCGGAGACCGGCGCGAGCTTCCACCTCGCCGATCAGCGCGGCACGCCGGTACTGCTTGAAGTGTTCGCGAGCTGGTGCCCGACGTGCCGCCACAACGCGCCGACGATGGACGAGATCGCGCGGACCCGGCGATCGCACCAAGTGCGCTTCGTCGGCATCAGCGTCGACGACACAATCGAACGCGCCCGGGCCGTCAAGCGCGCGTGGGGCATCCCGTACGACGTGCTGTTCGACAGCGGCAGCTTCTCGAAGGCCTACGACATCAAGCTGCTGCCCACCTACGTGATGGTGGACGGCTCGGGACGCATCCGGCACGTGGCCACCGGCGGGCAGAGCCGCGACGTGATCGAGGGCTGGCTCGCCGAGGTCGGCGCCAGCCGGCTGTGACGCGCTCAGGGCGAAGCTGAGGGCGCCGGCGCGGGCCGAGGCATCACGGCGGGTGCGGGCTGCCGGGACACGACCTTGTACACGCGCCCCTCGAGCTGGAGCTGCATCAGGTAGCTCTGCGTGCCGTCGGGACCGCCCTGGGTCGTGACCCGTACGGTCGCGCCGTTGCCCTCGCGCGTCAGGAGCATGCCGGTCGTAAGGACCTTGTCCGCCAGCGACTTCTGTTTCGCTTCGCAGCCGGCCTTGTCGCTCGCGCACGCCTTCTGGGCCTTGCCCAGCTCGGCGGCGACCGGCCCCGCGGCAAGCTCCAGCGCCTTGTCGAACTGCCACGTCGACCAGCGCTGCTGCAGCTCGATCGCGGCATCCTTCGGGTCACGGGCGAGCTCGGTCACGCTCAACGCGCGCGGCTTCACGTACTGGGGCGGGTGCGCGTTGCACGCGAATCGAGCTGAGCCCCACAGAATCAGCACGAGCACCGCCAGCACCGCGATCAAGCCGACGGTCTGGCGATCCGGCGCGTCGATCTCGCGCTCCGTCTTCAAGCCGGTGGGACGCGCCGGCGGTCGCGGCACCCGGCGGGACGCGGCCGCGCGCGCCCGACGCGGGGGAGGAGGGGACTCCGGCTCGTCGTCGTCGTCGTCGTCGTCGTCCTCGTCGTCGTCGTCGTCGTCCTCGTCGTCCTCGTCGTCCTCGTCGTCCTCGTCGTCCTCGTCGTCCGTCGTCGTCCTCGTCGTCGTCGTCGTCCTCGTCGTCGTCCTCGTCGTCGTCCTCGCGAACGTCGGCCTTCGCGGGCGCGCGCTTCGACGCCTTGCTCGGCTTGTCCGAGGTCTTCGGCTCCCCGTCCCCGGCCTCACGGGATCCCCCGTCGGCGTCCTGCTCGTCCTTCGGCTGGGACGATTCGTCGGCAGGGTCGTTCGGCATGGCGGGAGCATCCTCGGCCCGGGCCCGCTGTGCAACCCGTTCCGGGGAACCAACGGATTTCATTAACGAAATTGGCAACTTCAGGGCACGCGGAAGATCGCGCGCAACCGCCTCCAGCGCAGACCGATTGGGCGCCATGAAGACGCTCTTCGCGTGCCTCGCCGTGCTCGTCCTGTCCGTCTCCGCGTGCAAGGGCGCCGCTCCGCTGCCGCCGAAGGCCGTCGAGCTCAACCGCACGGGCGTCGAGGCGTTGGCGCACGGCGATCTCGAGACGGCGGAGGCCCGGTTCGAGCTCGCACTCGAGTACAACCCGCACTTCGTCGAGGCCCTCGTAAACCAGGGGCTCGTCGAGCTGCAGCGCGGCAACTTCGATCGAGCGCGTCAGCTGCTGGATCGCGCGCGCCGCCTCAACCCCGACATCGCACAGCCGTACCACGGTCTGGGCGTGCTCGCGGAGCGGGAGCACCGGCCGGATCTCGCGGCGAAGCAGTACCGGGAAGCATTGCGCGTCGACCCTGGCTTCGCAGCGGCGCGCGCCAACCTCGCCCGCGTGCTGTTCCAGGCCGGCATGCTCGACCGCGCACGGATCCAGTTCAAGCGGCTGGTCGAGGTCGCGCCGGATCAGCCCGCGGGCTACGCCGGGCTGGCCGAGTCGTTGCTTCGACTGGGGCGCGTCGGCGAGGCCGAGCAGGTGACCGCCGACGGGCTCGCCCGCTTCCCGGGCGATCCGGCGCTGGTGGTCCTGTCCGCCCGCTCCTCGCTCCGCCACGGCGACATCGAGGGCGCGATCACCGCGCTCCGACCACTGGCGTCGTCCCGCGACGACGTCGCCGAGGATGCGCTGGCGTGGCTCGCCACCGCGGAACTGGCGGCGAAGCGGCTCCATCACGCGGTCGGCGCCGCGAAGCGCGCGCTCGAGCTCTCACCCGACGACCCGGTCGCGGTCTACGCCATGGCCGTGGCGCTGTACCAGCTCCACGACGACGGCGCGCGCCCCTGGTTGCTCCGCGCGCGCCGCCTCGCACCGGGTGACCCGGTGATCGAGGCCGCGCTGGCGTCGCGGTCGCTCACTGGAACGCGGGCGGAATGACGAAGAACACGTCGCGCGACTCTCCAACCTGGAGCTCCTGCGCCTGTCCCTCGTTGCGCGCGTAGACGACCAGTTGCGCGTCGACGATCTGGACTTGATCCTTCTGCGGGCAGAAGACGTTCTTCTTCGGAACCACCCGGTAGCAGACGCGGATCCCCGGCGTGACGTTCGCGATCGTCTCGTTGTAGGAGTCCGGCGCCGGCGTCGCAGGCGGCGGTCCGCCGATCACGCCTCGCGGTCCCGAGTACAGATCGCGCAGATCGTTGATGTCGAGCGTGTTGCAGAACGTTCCCGGCGCCGACGGGTCCTCGACGTTGCCGGAGGCGTTCACCTCGATGTAGCCCGTGCCCGGGTCGTTGTAGTCCTCGGCCAGGAACGTATCGACCGGATCGACCAGCACCGCACCCGTCCCCGGGTCGCACGCGATGGGCCCCTGGGCCGTCACCGCCGCCACGCGCACTTCCAGCTTGATGCCGCGGAGCAACGCCTTGATGCCCTCTTCGACTGTCGCGCCCACGCCCACGCCGGCTTGGCTCGGCGGTGACTTGTAGCCGCTGAAGATGAGCCGACACAGCGACGGCGCCGCGCTGGACGGCAGCGACGGATCCTTCTGGTCAGGGCTGGTCGGGTTGCCGCCGATGTCGGTGTAGCAATTGCCGTCGTTGGCGGGGAACGTCGAGGGCGAGACGTACGACTTGGTCTTCTCGGAGACGTAGGCCATGTCGCGATATGGATCCCCGTTGATGCGCGCCGGCCCGCCGTTGTCGAGCGAGATGCCGATGAACTTCGCGCCGTCCTTGTTCATCTCGGTGACGAGATCGTCGACGGTCGGGACGGAGGGGGCGACCGCCGCGGAATAGGCGTCGTGGATCGTCGCTGACTCGTCGGTGGCGGGCGTCGCGTAGGAGTCGACATATCGGCCGTTGTGGAACGGCGCGTCGGTGACCTCGATCAGGATCGCCAGCGCGTCGTCGCGGAACCCGAGCCCGCCGTAGCCGCCGGACGGGAGATTGAACGGCTGCAGCACACCGGCGCCCGTCCACGTGATCGTGGCGTTGTTCAGCGCGCGGTACAGGCCGAGAACCTGCGCCTCGGGTCCATCACCGCCGTTGTGGGTCGAGAGCATGTTGACGGCGGCCAACGTGTCCGCGTCTACGCCCGTCAGGAACGCCTGCGGGTCCTTCGGCAGCCAGACGGGCTGATCCGTGGACGCGCCATAGGGGATCACGGGAATATCGTCGTGCCCGAGAACGCCGAAGTGCGCGTCGGGCACCTCTTTCCGGATATCGGTGACGATGTTCGTGAGGTTCTGCTGGATGCTGGAGATCGCGCCGGCCATGGTGCCGGTCGTATCGACCACCATCGCGATGTCGCCCTTGTTCAGGTTCGTCTTCAACACGACGTCCTGCTGCAGCGGCTCGGGATCCTGGTTGAAAGGCATCACGAAGTAGTACTTGCCGTGCGATTGCGGCGTGTCGCTCTGATCCGCCGGATCGCTCCCCAGGTTCACCTCGATGAGGTCCGACGCACCGTCGTTGTCCATGTCGGCGAGCAGACGATCCGTCTCACCGGCGTTGACCACGCAGTCGCCGTTCTTGTCTTCCTGGCCGTCCTTGAGGCCGTCGTTGTCCGAGTCGGTATCGAGGAAGTCGTATTTCGCGTCCTTGTCCGTGTCGACCGGCGGATCCTTGAGCGCGTGGTTGGGGCCGGCCTCGCACGCGTCCGGGACCAGATCGCCGTCGCTATCCGCGTCGCGGAAGTTCGGGATCCCGTCGTGGTCGGTATCGAGCGTGGACTCGTAGCCGTCGCCGATGGTGTCGTCGTCGGAGTCGAAGTCGTCGTAGTCGGCGAGACCGTCCTTGTCCGTGTCGACGGGCTTGCCGGCTTGCGGCGTGCCGGCGGCACCCATCTCGTCGACGTCCTTGATGGTGTCGCCGTCGTTGTCGTCGTCGACGAAGTCCGGCTCACCGTCGTTGTCCAGGTCGGAGAGCCCGGTCGCCTTGGTGTACGGCTGGCCGTTGGGCGAGACCTCGTCCTTGTCGAGGACACCGTTGTTGTCGCTGTCGAGGTCGATCTGGTTTGGCTTGCCGTCGCCGTCGCTGTCGAGCGGTGGGCTGCAGGCCTGGGTCGTGGCCGCCTCGATCTGGTCGGGGATCGAGTCGCCGTCCGAGTCCAGATCGAGGTAGTCCGGCGTGCCGTCCTTGTCCGTGTCGCGCGGCCCGCCCGGATCGTTCTTGCCCTCGTCGGCGTCGCTGATGTTGTCGCAGTCGGAGTCCGGCTCGGAGCACTTGGTCGCGCACGGGCCGGTGCCACCCGCCGCGCCCGCCGCGCCGGCGCTGCCTCCGGTCCCGCCGAACCCGCTGGTTCCGCTGGTTCCGCTGCTGCCCCCCGTACCGCCACCGGCAGCGCCTGCCCCGCCCGCGCTGCCCGAGCTCCCGCCGGATCCCCCGGTGTTGGAGGGCGGAGCGTCCGCACCTCCACCGCAGCCCTGCGAGGCCGCTGCGATGGCGAGGATGAAACCGGCGGTGGCAAGACGGGTGCGAAGCATGAAAGCCTCCTGAATCGGGCGCTCGACCGCCAGTGGGCAGGCAACGCGCGCGAAATAGAGCGGTCGCCAAGCTTACCGCAATATCCGTCCGGCGGGGAGCGACACGCACGGGGGACGCGCACCACCACCAAGGCGGGTATGCTCCCCGGCGTCTGTCATGAGTCCACGACAGCGACTATGGGCCCTTGTGACGCTGTGCGACGCGCGGCAGCGGACGCTCGCCAGCATGCGCCTCGCGCGCTTCGTGGGCGCAGCCGTCGCGCTGGCGATCGCGCTTCCCATGGCAGTCGTCGCGGCCCACGGCGGCCGCGACATCCTCGACGCGGTCGCGCTCCGGGGCCTCGCGCTGCTTTCCTGGGGTGCGGCCGGGATCGCCGCGATCGGCGCCGCGACCGATCTTGCTGGCAAGGATCGCGCCGAAGGCGTCGAGTCGCTGGCCCTTCAACGAGGCTACGGCCCCGCCGACCTCGCCCTCGCCCGCAGCGTGGCGGCGATCCGGCGCATCGCAGTGGTCACCGGCGTGCCGGCGCTGGCTCTGTGCGGGCTCGCGCTCGCGATGAGCGGCTCGGCCGGTCTCGCCTGGCTCCGGCTGGAGCTGTGCGCGGCAGTTGCAGGCTACGTCGCGCTGCTGGCTGTGGTTCTCGGTGGGCTCGCGCGCTGGTCGGCTCGGGTAAGCCCCGGTCACGGCCGCGGTCTGCTGCTCGCGCTCCTGCTCCTGCCCGAGCTCGCGCGGGCGGCGTGGACGCGGATCCCCGGCGTCATCGAGCTGTTCGGCTGGCTCGCGCACCAGCTGTTGTTCATCGGGGCGCGCGGCGCGTGAGCGAGATCGTCCTGGCAGCCGCGCACGGGCGGGCGCTCCACGGGCTGGACGCGGCGTTCGCACCCGGCCTTCACCTGGTCGTCGGAGCTCCGGCGGACGGCAGCGCGGAGCTGGTCGAGCTGCTGGCGGGAGTCTGCGCCCCGCGTCGTGGAAGCGTGCGCGTCGACGGCGCCGATGTGTACCGCGATCCGGCGTCGCGACGTCGCATCGGCGCGCTCCTGGCGGTCGAGCGCCTGCCGGGCGGTGACACGGTGAAGAGGGTGGTCGCGCGCGTGCTCGCCCTGCGGGGCGCAGCGGGCGGGAGCGCCACCCACGTGCTCGAAGCGTGCGGCCTGGCCGCGTGGAGCTCGCGCCGGACCGGCACCCTCTCCCCCCTCGAGCGCCGGGCGATCGCCCTCGCCCTGGCGCTGTCGGTGGAAGATCCGCGGCTGCTCGCGCTGTTCGAGCCGCTGGCCGCCGGCGTGGAGCGCGCGCGGGTGCTCGCGTCGATCCGCGAGCACGTGACACGCGGCGCCTGCGTGGTGTGCGTCACCGGGAGCGCGCGCGATGCCGCGGAGATGTCCGGCACGGTGTGGCTGCTCGAGCGCGGAACTTTCACGCGCCGGCCGCAACCGCCCCTGGCGCGCGATCTCGCTCCGGGCATTGTGCCCGATCTGATTGTGCGGACCTCCGATCCGCGCCGGCTCGGCGCGCGCATCGCGATCGACGCGGCGATCTCGGGCGTCGATTGGGACGAGCGCGTCGCGCCGAACGAGCTTCGCGTGCGTGGCGTCGACCCCGACGCTGTCGCGCTCGCGGTGATGCGCGCGGCCCACGAAGGCGACATCCACATCGACGCGATCACGCAAACACTGCCAGCGCTGGAGCTGGTGCAGGCAGCGACCGCGGGCCTCGCACGTGGCGCCTACGATGCCGCCTATCGGGCCTATGTCGGTGCGGCGCGGCCACGTCCGGTGACGCCAGCGCCCGTGTTCGGCGCGCCGGCGCCCGCCGAGCCGGAGGGGAGCGAGCAGCCGTGAGCGCCGTTGGCGAGGGCATGGGTCTTGCTGCTGCGCGCTTGTGGCGACCGTCGAGCGTCGCGGTCGCGGTCGCGGCGCTCGTCTTCGTCGCGCTGGACGCTTGGGTCGAGCGGCGCGCGGCCGGCAGCGGTGCCGCGGACCTCGTGCTCGTCGGGGCGGTGTTCGGCATCGCCCTCCCGCTCGTCGCGTATCTGGTGAGCGAGCGCACCAACGACGGCGGACGCCTGGACGAGGCACTCGGCGAGCTCGCGCGACACGGCACGGACCGGCGCATGGCCGCGCTCGGTACGCTGCTCTTGTCGGCGCTGGTCGCGTGCGTGGCCGGCGCGGTCCTTGCCGCGCTCGGCGCGCTCGCCGCGCACGGCAGCCAGAATCGCCACCAGCGCCGGCATCGGTGCGCTGGGCGGCGCCACCTACGCGGCGTGGTTCGGCGCCGCGTCCACCGTAGGGCGGCGCGGCCAGGGACGACTCTGGGCGCTGGTAGTGGACTGGCTGCTGGGCTCGGGGACGACGCTGTTGGCGCTGCCGTGGCCGCGCGGCCACATCCGGAACCTGCTCGGAGCAGAGCCGGTGCTGGCGATGCCCCAGTGGAGCGCGAGCATCGCGCTGGCCGTGCTGGCGCTGGCGTTCGTCGCTCTCGCGCTTGGCCGCACCGCGCGTTGACGCATGTCATGGGCTGTGGCGGGCGGCGCGCGCGCGCGCTATACCGTGCGCTGCGTGCGCGGGATCATCCTTCCATACGAGGGCTTCGAAGCGCTCTCGCTGGAGATGGAGGCGGGCGGCGACGAGCAGGATCTCGAGCTGCCGTCGAGCCAACGTCTACGCGATGGCGAGTGGGTGCTTGCGACGTTCGAAGTCGGGGACGAGTCGATCGCGGTCGCGGCCTGCGCCGTGGACCGCGGCGACGGGGCGCTGCACCTGGCGCTGGAGAATCGCGACTGGGAGATGCTCTGGCAGTTCGCCCACGCCGACGGGCCGCCCAGCCTCCCGCCGTCGAGCGTCCTTTCGCCGCCGGTAGAGGTGCAAGCCCCGCCTGGCGCACGGGTCGTCGTCGTCGACGACGACCTCGACCTGCAGAACGTCGTCGGCTGCATGCTCCGCGGCGCCGGTTTCGACGTCGCCGCCGTGTCGAGTGCCGAGGAAGCGTTCGATCTCCTGCGCGAGCGCGCCTGCGATCTGATCGTCCTCGACTGGAACCTCCCGGGGATGACCGGCATCGACTTCTGCAAGCGTGTCCGTCGCGAGCGCGCGCTGTCACGCCTGCCCGTGCTGTTTCTCACCGCCCACTCATCGAGCGCCGATCTGGTCGAGGCGTTCTCCGCCGGCGCGGACGACTTCGTCAGCAAGCCGTTCCGGGCGCCAGAGCTGGCGGCCCGCGTGATCGGCTTGCTGCGCCGTTCGCAGGTCCCGCCGCCATCCCATCGCGCGTAGCGCGCTACTGCTGCTCGCGGAACGCTTCAGCAGGGCGCAGCCGCGCGGCGTACATCGCCGGCCACACCGTGGCCGCGAGGCACACGAGCACCGCGAACACGCCGACCATCGCGAAGTCGACGTACTTCACCTGCACCGGCAGGTGCGAGATGAAATACACCTTCGGATCGAGGGGGAACGCGTACACGAGCAGGCCCTTGCAAACGGCCAGGCCCAGCACGAGCCCGAACAGCGTTCCGGTGATGCCGATGATCGTGCCCTGATACAGGAACGCGCGCAGCACGGCCCCGTCGGTGGCGCCCATGGCCTTGAGCACGGCGATCTCGCGCTTCTTGTCCAGCACCACCATGATCAGCGTGGCGATCACCGTGAACGCCGCCACCACGATGATCAGCGCCAGAACCAGGCTCATCATGATCTGCTGGATCCGGAGCGCGGTGAACAGGCCGTGATTCAGCTCCTCCCAGTCCATCGTGTGGTAGATGCCGTTGGCGAGCCGGTGATCGATGTCGCGTGCGATGGACCTTCGCGTTGTCGATATCGGACACCTTCATCTCGACGCCGGTCACGCTGTCGCCTGCGTCGTAGAACGCCTGCGCCTGGTACAGATCCGTGTAGACGAGCTTCGAGTCGTACTGGTCGAAGCCCGCGTCGAAGATGGCGATCACCCGGAAACGCTTGGCCACCGGCGCCCGGATCGAACCGCGCGAGAAGGTGTAGCCGATCGTCGGCGACGTCACCTGCACGCAGTCGTCGAGGCCGGCGTGCAGGTTCTTCGCCAGCGTCACGCCGAGGATGATTCCAGGCAGCTTCTTGACAGCCTCCGGGCTCTTGCACGGGTCGGGGTCGATGTCCTCGGGCAGCTCCTCTTCGACGTCGGGCAGCTTGCTGCCGTAGCCGCCGTCGGGCACGACGTCGCCCACCGGCGCGTCGCTCGGCAGGGCCTCGTCCGTGGCGCCGCCGTCGTTCGCCGCGGGCGCCGCCGCCCCGGCGTCGGGCGCGGCGTCCTGGTCCAGGGAATCCTTGAGCGCCTTGAGCAGCGGCTTCGGCGGCGTCGCTGAAGTCGCCGGGGCGGCAGGCAACGAGAGCTCCGGGTCGTCGTCGAGGAACGACTCCCGGCGACGCTTCGGGGGCTTGGCTCCGGGGAGACGCAGGCCCTCGAGGCTCCCTTGCTTGATGTGCTTCGGAAGATCGAGCACGTCCGGCATCAGCTTCGGATCGATGCCCTTGAGCAGCACGCCGGTGGCGGTGTGCGTGCCGTGGGTCACCATCATCGGGTTGATGACGAACGGCGCGATGCCGATCACGCCGGGCACCTTCTTCATCTCCGCCATGATCTTCCGGTACTCGCGGAAGTCGCTGGAGTACTTCAGCACCAGCACGTGGGCGTTGACGCCGAGGACCTTGTCGCGGAACTCCTCGCGGAAGCCGCCGGTGACGCTCATCACCGTGGCCAGCGCCGCGACGCCCAAGGCCACCCCGATGATCGCGAACATCGTCCCGACCGACACGAACGCGCGCTTGCGGGAGCGCATGTAGCGAACGGCGAGCTCGAGGGAGAAACCCATGGGCGGATGGGGTTTAGCAGACCCGGTGTACGGCCGGCATCACCCGGGGTGTCACGCGACGGCTACGGGTATGCAACGATTGCGGAGTCGTAGCCCGCGGCGCCGCGGAAATCCCGGGAATCGCCGGTCTGGAGCGGGGGATCGGCGGGCGCGTCTCTTGCAAAGCTCCAAGCGCTTTTCGTCCCCCGGCGTCCTCACATGAACCGATGCGCAGCCACCGACCAGGCTTTTTCCGGGGAGCGAGACCCTCGCGGGTGTGCCGCCCGTAGAGCAGAATGTCCACGGAACCGAGCATGACCGAGCAACCGACTCGAAAGAATCTGGCGAGCGACGGCGGCGACCCGACGTCGAGCGGGCCGGTGGCGGCCACCACGGGCGGGCTGAAGCTCGTGACGATGGCGCCCGGAAGCTCGATCGCCGACGCCCACGTCGCCGACTTCCAGCCCGGAGAGAGCGCCCCGCCGCCCGGCCGATCCGATCCGTACATCGGGTACACGATCGACGGTCGCTACAAGGTCGAAGCGGTGCTCGGCGAAGGCGGCATGGGCGTCGTCTACCGCTGCACGCACAAGATCATCGGCAAGAAGGTCGCGATGAAGGTGCTGCGCGCGGACCTCGCGCGCGACACGGAAGTCACGGAGCGCTTCCTGAACGAGGCCAAGTCGGCGTCGGCGATCGGCAACCCGCACATCATCGATATCAGCGACTTCGGCCAGCTGCCGGACGGCTCGACCTATTTCATCATGGAGTTCCTCGACGGCGTCGCGCTCGCGAGCGTGATCGACCGGGCGAACTCGATCCCGATCACCCGGATCATCCACGTGGCGCGGCAGCTCGCCGAAGGGCTCAGCGCCGCCCATGCGTCGGGCATCGTCCACCGCGATCTCAAGCCCGACAACATCTTCCTGGTCGGGCGCGGCTCGGACAAGGACTTCGTCAAGATCCTCGATTTCGGCATCGCGAAGGTGTCGCACGGCGAGGGCAAGCTCACGCGTGCCGGCGCGGTGTTCGGCACGCCGCACTACATGTCTCCGGAGCAGGCTGCCGGCGCTCCCGTCGATCACCGCGGCGACATCTATTCGTTCGGCGTCATCTTGTACGAGATGGCGAGCGGCAAGGTGCCGTTCGACGCCGACAACTTCATGGGGATCCTGACCCAGCACATGTACAAGGCGCCGGTGCCGATCCGCGCGCTGGTCCCGCAGCCGCAGGACGTGCCGCCGGGCCTGGAAGCGGTCGTGCTCAAGTGCCTGTCGAAGCGGCCGGAGCAGCGCTACCAGTCGATGGACGAGATCGTCGCCGAGCTCGACAAGCTCGCCGACGGCCTGGTCCCCGACGCGGTGCCGGAGATGATGGCGCGCTCCGGCGGCTTCAACGTGCCGGCGGACTACTTCAAGAAGGGCGCGCGCATGCCCGCGCCGGTGCCCGCGACGCCGGCCGGCGTGCCGTCGATGCGGTCGCGCTGGCCGCTGATTTCCGGCGTCGTGGGCGTGTGTCTGGCGATCGGAATCGTGATCGCGATCTTCGCGAAGAGCGCCGACAGCACCGCCTCGCCGCCCGCGACCCCGTCGGCGGCCGTCGCCGCCGATCCGCCCAAGCCCGAGCCGGTCGCCGCGCCGACGCCGTCCGCGGCGGAGCCCGCCGCGCCGGCCGTCGCGAAGCACCAGGTGGCCATCGCCATCGAGCCCAGCGACGCCCACGCGTTCCTCGGCGACAAGGATCTGGGCGCGAGCCCGGTGCTGCTCGACATCGACGACGGGTCGAAGATGTCGGTGGAGCTACGCCGCGACGGATACAAGTCCGCGACGCTGGATCTCGACGGCTCGCAGCCGCGCGTGTTGAAGAAGCTCACCCGACTGCCCGGCGCAGTCGCAGCGCGGCCGGCTCCGGCCGCGAAGCCCGAGCCGAAGCCGAAGCCGAAGCCGAAGCCGAAACCCCAACCGGCGATCGGCGGCGGCGAGATCGTGAATCCCTGGGCGAATTGAGCGACATGCGCTATCGCGGGTGCGCATGCTCGACACGACCGCGCTAGCGCGAGCGATACCCGAGGACGTCCGCGGCTTGTGCCAGCGGCTGGCGGACGCGGGTCTTCGCGCGTGGGTCGTGGGCGGCTGCGTCCGCGACGAGCTGCTCGCGGAGATGCGCGCCCAGAGGTCGGACGCTGCACCGCCACCGGTGCGGAACGACTGGGACATCGCGACCGACGCGCGGCCCGAGCAGGTCCAGAAGCTGTTCCGCCGGGTGATCCCGACGGGCATCCAGCACGGCACCGTCACCGTGATGATCGGCGACGTGGGCTACGAGGTCACCACGCTCCGCGGCGAAACCACCTATTCCGACGGCCGGCGCCCTGACTCCGTGTACTTCGTCGACGACATCGTCGCCGACCTCGCGCGGCGCGATTTCACGATCAACGCCATCGCTTACGATCCGCTGGCGGACGTCATCATCGATCCCTTCGACGGCGCCCACGACCTGACGGCGCACGTGCTGCGCGCTGTGGGCGACCCCGCCGCGCGCTTCGCGGAGGACGGCCTCAGGGTGCTGCGCGCCGCGCGCTTCCGCGCCACGTTGGAGGTGGAGATCGAGATCGGTACCGCGCGGGCCATCGAGCCGTCGCTGTCCAGCTATCGCAAGGTCAGCCCCGAGCGCATCCGCGAGGAGTGGATCAAGACGATGAAGGCGAAGCGTCCGAGCCGCGCCTTCGAGGTGATGCGCGAGCACGGCATGCTCGCCGTCACTGCGCCCGAGATGCTCGAATCCGTCGGGTGCGAGCAAAATCGCTATCACGCGTTCGACGTGTGGCAGCACTCCATGGTGTGCATGGACAGCTGTCCGTCGAGCCCGGTGCTGCGGCTTGCCGGCCTGCTCCACGACATCGGCAAGCCTCGCAGCCGTGCGCTCGGCGATCGCACGAAAGACTACACATTCTACGAGCACGAGCGCATCGGCGCGGAGATGGCCGAGCCGCTGCTGTCGCGCCTGCGCTTCTCGAACGAGGAGCGCGCGCGCATCGTGGCGCTCGTGCGCCACCACTTGATTTGCTACGACGAGACCTGGAGCGACGCCGCCGTCCGGCGCTGGGTGCGCCGCGTGACGCCGGAGCTGCTCGACGACCTGTACGAGCTGAACCGCGCCGACGTGCTCGCGAAGGGCACCGAAGCCGGGGGCGATCTCGCGCGCTCGGTCGAGCTGTGGGAGCGCGCCGCGCGCGTCATCGCCGAAGGCGCCGCGGTCAGCGTACGCGACCTGGCCGTCAACGGTCGCGATCTGATGACCGAGCTGGGGCTCGCCCCCGGCCCGGTGTTGGGAGAGGTCTTGCGCTCGCTGCTCGACGCCGTCACCGAACAACCCGAGCTGAACACCCACGAGATGCTGCTCGAGCGAGCCCGGGAGCTGCTCGCGGCCCGCTGATGGGGTTTGCCGGCCCGGCGCGAAACAGGCGACAATAGGTGCATGCGCAGGATCGCGTGGGTCGTCGCCTTGACGCTGGCCGCCACCGGGTGCGGCGGTGGCGACGGGAGCCCCACCGGCAGCACGTTCACCGTGCCGGACGGCTGCAACCCCGTGGGCGCCAACGACGACTGCTTGCTGCCGTTCCCCTCCGACTTCTATCTCGTCGACGATCCGTCGCTGCCCAGCGGACATCGCGTGGAGATTCCGGCCAGCGCCGCGATCCAGAGCAGCGACGGCGCGCCGATCGATCTGCTGTCGCTCCACCCGGCGGACGGTTTCTCGCTCGGCACACAGATCCTGGCGCTGTTCCCCGGCGGCGTGGACGACTCGTCGTTGATCACATGGACCGGCGACCTGACGAAGTCGATGGACGTATCGAGCCCGACGCTGCTCGTCGAAGCGGACACCGGCCAGCTCGTCATGCACATGGCCGAGCTCGACCCACGCGCCGCGGACGACGCGCGCCGCGGCTTGCTGATCCGCCCCATGGTCCGACTCAAGCCGAAGACCCGCTACATCGTGGCGATTCACGGCTTGAAGGACCCGACCGGCGCCCGCGTCACGGCGCCGGAGGGCTTCCGGCGAATCCGCGACGGGCACACCAACAAACAGATCGAAAGCGTCGCCAAGCGCTACGCCAGCGACGTCTTCCCCGTGATCGAGCAGCTGGGCGTCGCGAAGAAGGACCTCGACCTGGCCTGGGACTTCACCACCGGGTCGGAAGAGAGCGTCTCGAGCGACATGCTCCAGGTGCGCACGGACATCACCGCCCGCGCCAGCGCGGTGCCCCCCGCGGTCAGCGTCGTGAGCGTCACGGACGACGTGGACGCGCACACCGCGCGCATCGTGGAAGCCACGATGAAGGTGCCGCTGTACGTGGACTCGCCTAACCCGGGAGCGCGTCTGAACTACGACGCCCAGGGCAAGGTCGTCGCCCAGGGCGAGGCCGACGTTCCCTTCACGATCGTGATCCCGCGCAGCGTCGCCGCTCGCCAGCCAGGCGACCCGCCCGCGCGCCTGCTCCAATTCGGCCACGGCTTCTTCGGGTCCCGCGCCGAGGTGAAGGACTTCGTTGCCCAGTTCGCCGACCAGCTGGACATGGTCGTTGTAGCCGCCGACTGGTGGGGCATGTCCGCCGACGATCGCAACGTCGTCATCACCGACATCGCCACCGATCCAAGCTCGACCGCGCGCTTCACCGATCGCGTGCACCAGGGCATGGCGAACTTCATCGCGCTCTCCTACGCGGCGAAGAGCACTATCGCGGCGCTACCCGAGCTCTCCTTCGGCGGGGGGCCCGCCTACGATGCTTCGACCGTCTATTTCTACGGTATCAGTCAGGGCGCGATTCTCGGCGGCACGTACATGGCGTTGTCGCCCGTGATCCAGCGGGGTGTGCTCAGCGTGGGCGGCGCGGATCTGTCACTGATGATGTTCCGCTCCCAGCCGTTCGCGGCCTTCCTGCTGCTGATCAACAGCGTCGCGCCGGACGCGCTCGACCAACAGAAGTTCGCCCTGATCGCGCAGATGCCGTTCGACCGCATCGATCCCATCACCTACGCGCCGCACCTGTTGTCCGACACCTACCCCGGCGCGCCGGCGAACCGCCGACTCCTGATGCAGAACGGCATCGGCGACGCGGCGGTTCCCAACCTCGGCACGTTCCTCGAAGCCCGCGCGCTGGGCGTGAAGTTGCTCCAGCCGTCTCCGGAACAGGTCGCCGGCGTCCCCGACGTCGACGCGCCGGTCGACGGCTCCGCGCTGGAACTGTTCGACTTCCACGTCGACCCGCTCCCCGGCGTTCGAGCCACCATCACCAGCCAGGTGAACCCGGTGCACGAAGGCGTGCGGCGCACGATCGCCGGCCAGCAGCAGATCGATCGCTTCCTCAAACCCGGCGGCCTGATCGAGCACACCTGCGACGGACCCTGCGATCCCGAATAGGGTTTGCCGGTCCGGCGCGGAACCGCCGCCGGATCGCGCCCCGACGTGCCGCGACGGCCCTGGCAAGTCGCCTGATTCTTGGGCGGAGAGAACGGGCAACCGATTCGGGTGCGATGCCGCTCCGTGCGAATGGCACAGGGAGGGCGGAAGATATCGCCTCGACCTCGTCGTTGGACATTGCATCCTCCTCGAGCTGAAGCGCTTGCGACGGCTCACGCGCGGGTTGGGCGGGCGGACATTGGGACGGGGGATAACCGGTTATGCGGGGGGTGCGTGTCCATGCGCCGCGCGGCGGCGACGGTTGGCGGCCCCGCGGCCCCGCGGCCCCACGGTCGCGGCGGTTCCGCGGTCACGGCGGCCCCGCGGCGCCGGCGGTTCCGCGCCGGACCGACATCAAGCGATGCCGGCGCGCGTCGGTACGGACCGACCCGGGTGGGGCGTGGAGCAGGGTCCGCGCCGGACCGCCGCGGTCAGGCGCTGGTGGCGGGCTTGGGCGCGCCGAAGATGCTCGCCGGGCGCTTCTTCTCGCGGGCGGCCTTCTGCTTCTCCGACCACGTGGGAATCACGACGCGCTGGCGAGCCGGCAGCTCGCGACCCGCGAGGGCGGCGCCGATCTCCTCCGCGTCGAGCGTCTCGCGCTCGAGCAGCGCCTGGGCCAGCCGGTCGAGCTTCTCGCGGTTCTGGCCGATCAGGTCGCGCACGATGTTGTACTGACCCTCGACGATGTTGCGGATCTCCTGGTCGATCTCGCGTGCCGTCGCTTCCGAGTAGTCCTCGCGGCGCGACGTCATCTCGCGACCGAGGAACACGCTCTCTTCGCTATCGCCGTAGGCGACCGGACCGAGCTTCTGCGTCATGCCGAGCTCACACACCATGGCGCGCGCGATGCGCGTGGCGCGCTTGATGTCGTCCTGGGCGCCGGTCGTGATCTCGTCGAAGACGATTTCCTCGGCGACGCGGCCGCCGAGCGCCATGGCAATGCGCGCCAGCGTCTGCTTCTTCGTCATCAGGTGACGGTCCTCGGTGGGCAGGAACTGCGTCACGCCGAGAGCGGCGCCGCGCGGAATGATGCTCACCTTGTGCACGGCGTCATTGCCCTCGATCAGCGTGCCGACGAGGGTGTGACCGGACTCGTGCCAGGCGGCGACGCGACGCTCGGGATCGCTCATGACCATCGAGCGCCGCTCGCTGCCCATCAGGACCTTGTCCTTGGCGAGCTCGAAATCGACCATCGCCACGGCGTCCTTGTCCTGGCGCGCCGCGAGCAGCGCCGCTTCGTTGACCAGGTTCTCGAGATCCGCACCGACGAAGCCGGGTGTGCCGGCGGCCAGCGTGCGCAGATCGACGTCGGTCGCCAGCGGCACCTTCTTGGTGTGGACACCGAGGATGCCCTCGCGGCCGCGGATGTCGGGACGCGGCACGGTGATGCGGCGATCGAAGCGACCGGGACGGAGAATGGCCGGATCGAGGACGTCCGGTCGGTTCGTCGCGGCGATGATGATCACGCCTTCATTCGACTCGAAGCCGTCCATCTCCACCAGCAGCTGGTTGAGCGTCTGCTCGCGCTCGTCGTGGCCGCCGCCGAGGCCGGCACCGCGGTGACGCCCGACCGCGTCGATCTCGTCGATGAAGATGATGCACGGCGCGTGCTTCTTGCCCTGCTCGAACAAGTCGCGCACGCGGCTCGCGCCCACACCGACGAACATCTCGACGAAGTCCGAGCCGGAGATGCTGAAGAACGGCACGCCCGCTTCGCCGGCGATGGCGCGCGCGAGCAGCGTCTTGCCCGTGCCTGGCGGGCCCATCATCAGCACGCCCTTGGGGATGCGACCGCCGAGGCGCTGGAACTTCTTCGGGTCCTTGAGGAACGCGATGATCTCCTCGACCTCGTCCTTCGCCTCGTCGATGCCGGCGACGTCGGCGAACGTGACCTTGTTCTGCGACTCGTTCAGCAGGCGCGCGCGGCTCTTGCCGAAGCTCATCGCCTTGCCGCCGCCCGCCTGGAGCTGGCGCATGAACAGGTAGAACATGACCAGCAGGAACACCATCGGCAGCAGGATCGTCAGCGCCGACGTGAGGATCGGGCTCGCTTCGTCCTTCTGGTAGGTGACCTTGAGATCCTTCTTCGCGAGCAGGTCCTCGACGATCTTGTCGCCGCGCAAGGGACCTATCGCGACACCGCGCTCGGGGCCGCCCTTCGCGCCGGGGTTCTTGATCGTGAAGCTGTACTCGCGCTCCTTGATCTCGACCGTGTCGACGTGACGCTGATCGGCAGGTGCGTTTACGAGCGCCATGAAGTCGCTGAACGCCATCGGCTGTTTCTGCGGCCCCTCGGGGCTCAGGAACTGCCAGATCGCCAGGAAGGCGACGATCAGGACGACCCACAGCAAAAGGGTCTTGTGCGGCTGCTTCACGTTGTCGGTTCCTCGGGAGTCGTAGGGCTTGTTCGGGCCAGGTACGGGATCATGCCATCCGATCCGGTAGCCGTCGATTCGCCGCCGGGCCAGACCCCGGGCCGGGCCAGACAACCCCTATGGATTAATCTCGCTGGCGGGGTTTGGCATCCCCCTTGGATGACGTTCCCGGCAATCGCTCCCGTCCCCGGCCCTCGGCCACCAGCACGGGCTGACCGGTCCGGGCGTCGATCCCGAGGATTCTGCCACCTCGCAGCGGAATCCGCGCTCCGGCGAGCCCGAGCCGCTGGGCGCGCCTGAGCGCGAGGCGCTGCGCGCGGCCGAGCTCCAGCGGCCGGCCCTCCCGGTCGAGGACCACCGGGGCCGGCTCTTCTCCGAGCTGATCGGCGAGCGCGACGAGGTGGTCCACGATCCGCGGCGAGGCCGACGCGAGCAGCGGCATGATCTCGAGGCGCACACGCACGCGCAGAAATCGCCGGTCGGTGTTCGACGGATCGCGCGCGCAAGGCACGCCGTGGCGCAGCAAGTGCGCCTCGACGTCAGTGCGTCGCGCCCGGATCAGCGGACGCAGCCGCGCGCCGGCGCGCGCCGGCAAGACTGCCAGCCCGCGCGGTCCAGCGCCGCGGAGCAGACGCAGCATCACGGTCTCGGCGCGATCGTCGGCGTGGTGGGCGGTCGCCAGCAGCGCCCGGTCCCAGCGTGACGCCGCCTGCTCGAGCGCGGCGTAGCGCGCCTTCCGCGCCCGCGCCTGGAGGTTGCCGCCGGGCTCCACCCGGACGCGCGTTCGCTCGAAGGCGACGCCGAGCCGCGCCGCGAACGCCGCCGCCTGATCGAGCTCGGCGCCGGCCTCGGGACGCAGCCCATGATCGACGCCGTGGGCCCTGAGCTCGATGCCGAGCCGCGGTGCGAGCCGGGAGAGGACGTGGAGCAGCGCGCTCGAGTCGGCGCCGCCGGAGACCGCGATCAGCAAGCGGTCCCCTCGCTGCACGAGGCATTCCTCGCGCAGCGTTCTTTCGACGAGCTTGAGCAGGGACGGCGGGTGTGAGCGCCTCACACCAGCTCGAATTCCTTGCAGAAGCAGATCTCGCCGCCGACGCGAAGCGCCGGCCGGTGATGCGGATCGGTCGGATAACCGTTCGCGCACGCCTGGCGATCCCCATCGAAGTGCGCGCAGCTCTCGCACGTGAAGCGGAGCGCGAAGCGCTCGACTTGCGCCACTAGCAGCGGGTCGACCCGCGTGATCATGCGGCGGCTACTTCTTGCATGACAGCATCGCCCAGCCGCCGGTCGGTACGTCTTTCGTGAGCGCGAGGCTGCTGAGCCACACGACCACGACGTGATCGCGGGCGCCGGTCACGGCGATGCGCGTGCCGTCGAAGTCCGTGAGCGACGCCTTGCCGAGCGCGTCCTTGTACTCGACCTTGGTGGCGCCGGCGGCGGAGACGGAGCTGGCGGCGGCGGCACCGTCGACGCGGTAGAAGGTCACGCTGTCGGAAGAGCCGGCGGCAACGATCAGGTGATCGCGCAGGAACGCGATGTCACCGCTCTGGAACACGCCGCCGGTGATGTTGCTCTTGCCGATGTCCTTGCCCGTCGCGTCGACGACCTGCAGCGTGAGCCCGGCTCCGCCGCCGGGGACGATCGCCGCCACCCGATCATCGAACGCGCTGAGGGCACCCCACGACGGCGAGTCGGGCAGCACGAACTCGCCGTTGCCGCTCGCGCCGCTGTCGGTGCCGGCTTCGGTTCCCCCCTCGGCTCCCGCTTCGCTGCCGGCGTCGACCGGCGGCGGAGGCGGCGGCGTCACGCTGTTGCCGGTCACCTGCAGGATGTCGGCGCCGCGCGACGGCACGCGGCCGAGCACCGCCGACAGCTTATCGGTGGTGGCGACCATGCCGTAATCGGCCGGATCGGAGAAGATCGCGGTCGGGCTGCCGAAGAACTGGCCGTAGCCGAGCACCTGCCCGACCTGGACCAGCGTCGACCCGGACTGGATCGCGCGGTAGGCGAAGTCGAACGCGGGCGTGCTCGAGCCGCCGTCGGGGATGATGTTCGGGCGCGCGCTCAGGCTATGACCCTGGGCCAGCTTGAGGTCGCTGAAGGCCGGGTTCCTGAGCGTCTTGGGGGCGGAGAGCTTTCCGGCTTCGTCCACCGGGACGAACGCTGCGCCGGCCCCGACCGAACCGCCGTCGGGCCCCGGGCAATCCGGAAGCCCCGCCGCCATCAGACCAGTGGTGCCAGTGAACGCGAGCCCCAGGCCGCCGATCGGCGCCTGGCTCGCGCAGCTCTCGAGGTCGACCGTCGCTGGCGCCCCGAGCGTTCCGCTGTCCGGCAACTTCAGTGCGACGACTTGCAGCTTGCCGGTGGTGGGATCGAGCTGGCGATACGCGAGCACGAAGCCGTCGCTGGTCGCGGCGACTGCCGGACCGGTGACCTGCGCGTCGGGCGTGATCGCCGCGGGCAGGGTTCCTGACGCCACGACCGTCAGATCGCAGTCCCCCGTGCCGCCTTCGGGAACGCCGCCCTCGCCGACGCAGCTCCCCTCGACGCACATCAGCGGATCGACGCAGCCCTGGTCGGGCGTGTACGGCGCGCACACGTTGTCGTGCGGATGCGCGTCCGTGCGCCAGGCCCGGACCGAGACGTTGACGCGGCGGATCGAGCTCAGATCCGCCGTGGTGCAGCCCATGGCGATGACGCCGCAGTTCGCGTCGCGAAGCAGCGCCGCGAAGCCGTACGTGTCCTTCGACAGGTCGCCGACCGAGGGAAGCCGATCGGTAGCCGGCACGACGGCATGGAACTTCGCCCGCGACGTGTCGCCGGTGATCAGGTCGTCGTCCGTGGGGCACTTGCCGGCGAACACCGCGATCTCCGCGTACGCCGCGGTCTCGCGGAACGACTGCACCCCGTCGGGACAGGGCGGCCTCTGGCAGTCGGTGTTCGGATCCGGCGGAGCCGCACCGACGCAACCGTCCACCAGGACGAGCTCGACCTCCGGGTTCTTCGCGCACGAGCCGAACGCGAGACACGCGACCACGCCCAGCGCCGTGACGCTCACGCTCCGGGCGACCCTCATGCTCTGGACCTAGCCGGGATGTGCTGCGACCGCATCGATGCGCTCATGAGCCCATCTTCACGCGACGAGCCGTGGTCTGACCAGAAACGATCGTGACTCCGATGGACGTCGTCTTGCCGGACCCACGCAGGATCACGCTGTGGTTGCCCGGCGGCAACGCCGCCCGCACCACCGGGGACGGCCCGAGGCTCCTTCCGCCGGCGACCACGGAATCGCAGTACGGGTCGCACACGACCGTGAGATAGCCCGGTTCGGCCTTGGGAGCGGCGGGCTTCGGGGCCGCGGCAACGGCGGTGGCGGGCTTCGGCGACGAGGGCTCCTTCGGTGCGGGCTTCTCCTTGGGCAAGGTCGACAGATCCACCGGACCGTCGTCCTTGGTCTTGGGTGTCGGTTCGGCGCGGGTATCGCCCGTGGCGGGAGCCGGCGCGGTCGAAGGCGAAGCGGCGGTCTCCGTCGGTGCGGCGCCCGTCGTAGCTGGCGTCGCGGACGCGCCCGGTGCGGCCGCGGGACCGCGGTCGGTGATCTTCAGCACTACCAGCGCGATCATGGCGAGCGCGATCAAGGTTGTGACCGCGGCGATCAGCGTGATGAGCACGCGCGACGAGTCGCGCTTCTCCGGCTGTTGATAGCCGGGCATCGGCATGCCCTGCATCGGGTAGCCGGGCGGCATGCTCTGCGGCGGCATGCTCTGCATGCCCGGGGGCATGCTCTGCTGCTGAGCGCCGTATGGGTTGCCGTACGGCGCCTGTTGTCCGTACGGGTTCGGGTTGCCGTACTGGGGCGGCTCGGGCGTCATCGCGGCCGGCGAAACCACCACCGCCTGCGGCGGAAGCGGAGCGGGCTGCACCTTCTTCGCGGGGGCGTGGACCGCGCTGACGGCGTGCGACTCCGCCTCTTCGAGTGGGCTGTGAATGACGCGGGTCACCGCGTCGTCGTCTTCCTCGGAATAGTCGTGCATGGCCGGGGCTGCCTGGGGCTCGTGCGTGTCGCCGCTCGAGCCAAAGCTCGGGAGTGGCTCCACCTTGGGCGAAGGCACCGGTCCCAGGCCTAGCATGGTCGGCTTGGGTGCGGTCCTGGCCTGTGCTGCGGAGCGCGCCGCGGGGTTCGGCGCTTGCGGCCGATCAGGGCCGTCGTCCTCGATGACCTCCAGCAGATCGGAGCTGGTGGTCGCCGTGGTCGTGTTCAGGTCGTAGCTGGGAAGCGGCGCCGTCCGGGGGTCGCCCCGGGCCGGAGCGCCCGCGGCCGGGCGCGGCGGCGGCGGGGCGCCGCGGGCCACCGGTCTGGCGTCGGAGAGCGGTGGCGGCGTCGCGCTCGGGGGAGGCGGCGTCGCGCTCCGCGGCGGCGGCGTGCCGCCGGAGCGGGGCGGCGGCCGGGTCGCCGCCGTCGCCGACGACCGGGGTGCCGGGGCCCCCGCCGCTGGTCGCGGTCCGGGCACTTCCTGCACGTCGGACGCGTAGGTGAGGATCGAGACGTCCTCCAGATCGACCGCGCCACCCTGGAGCTGGTCGAGCGAGATCGTCTGCGTCACCTCAGCGGCCCACTGCAAGTGCGCCTCGCGCTTCTCGAAGCGCTCGGCGAGCACCTTCTTGACGTAGGCGCCGATCTCGTCGGAGCCGACGAACGACTCGGCGCGCATGAGGTACTGCTGCAGCGCGCGCGCCATCTCCCGGGACGTCGCGAAGCGGCGGTTCAAGTCCTTGGACAAGGCGCGCATCACGATCGTCTCGAGCTCGCCCGGATACGCGTCCACGATGCTCGACGGTGGAGGCACGACGCAGGCCTGCACCCGCTCCAGCGTCTCGAGATCGCTGTCCTGACGGAACAGGCGCTTGCCCGTCGTGAGCTCCCAGAGCACGACGCCCAGCGCGAAGATGTCGGTGCGTCGATCGACCTGGGCGCCCCGTACCTGCTCGGGGCTCATGTAAGCGAGCTTGCCCTTGAGCGTGCCGGCGCGCGTGTTCGACAAGCGACCGGTGACCTTCGCGATGCCGAAATCCACGACCTTGACCGCGCCGTCGTAGGTCAAGAACAGGTTGTGCGGCGTGACGTCGCGATGCACGAGGTTCAGCAGCTTGCCGTTCTTGTCGCGGAGCTCGTGAGCGGCGTGCAGCCCTTCCGCGGAGTCTGCGACGATCTTCGCGGCGAGCTCGGCGCCCATCGGGAGGCCGTTGCCCTCCTCGACCATCCGCATGATCTCGCGTAGCGGCTCGCCGTGGAGATACTCCATCGCGATCCAGTACGTGTCGCGGTGCTTCCCCAGGTCGAAGACCTGCGCCACGTTCGGATGCGAGATGCGAGCGGCGATCCGCGCCTCATCGAGGAACATGCGGATGAAGGTCTCGTCCTCGGCCAGGTGGCGGTGGATGCGCTTGATCGCGACCCACTTCTGGAAGCCGCCCGGACCGTCGGCGCGCGCCAGATGCACGCTCGCCATGCCACCGACGCCGATCTCGTCGACGATGCGGTAGCGGCCGAGGAAGTAGGTCCCGCCGCCGGGAAGCGACGGCTCGCTGCCCTCGTTGATGCGACGGTCCCGCTCGCTGGGGGACGAACCCGTCAGCTTGCCCGGGCGCGGAGGCCCGTCATGTGCAGGACCATTCGTCATCGCCTCATTGCCAGCTCGGCGCTCCGACGGTGACGTCACTGCTCGGGCGCGTCGCCGCGAACACGATGATGCCGCCGACCAGCAGCGCGCCGCCCACGATCCACGGGACCGGGCCCTTGAAGATGCCCCCGCCCTTCTTGTCCTGCTTCTTCGGCTTGTCTTCTCCGAACGGCGACACCTCGCCGTCATCCATCGACGCGATGTCCCGGGTACCGTCGACCTTGACGGTCGCGTCCGCACCGGCCCACGCGTTGCTCTGTCCGTCGACGGCGCGCGCGTGGATCTTCAGGTGCGCACCCGGAACCGACACGCGCTTCGGGAAGTCGAACGACAGCGAGGGCTCGGCGGGCTTCTTCTTCTGCCACTTCTTGCCGGTCAGCGGATCCTCGACCGTGACCACGACCTCCGCGACGAGCACGGCAAAGCCCGCGGGGATCGTGGTTTCCACCGTGAACGGTTGGTGCGCCGGCGTGTTGTCCGGCGCGCTCAACGTCAGGCTGAGCTTCTCGCCCTGCTGCGCCGCTTCGTCGCGCGCTTGCGCGTACAGCTTCTTCGCGACAGGTCCGCTGTCCGCCGGCAGCTCGAACTTGGGATCGATGGTCGCGGCGGTCCGGAACGCGCTGAGCGCGCCCTTGGTGTCCTTGAGCGCGGCCTTGACCGTCCCGATCCGGGAGTAGGCGATCACCACGTCCTTCGGCTCGAGGCCGCCCTTCGCCAGCGCCTGCTCGTAGAGGTGCTGCGCTTTCTCGAGCTCGCCCTGGTGCCACGCGGCGTCCGCCTGGCCGAGGGCGTTGGGCTGCGCGTGGGCGATCGGCGCGGCCAGGCAGAGCAGGGCGCACGCGAGCCCGAGGAGCGAGAGGCGGATCGCGCGGCGAGCGCGCTCGAGGAAGAGCATGGTTACGTGAAAAATTGTATCGGGGCGCGAGAGCCGAATCAACCGCCGACGCCCGCGCGCCCAGGGCACTCAAGTATGCAACATCCCCGGCCGGAACGCCGCACGGCGTTTCCTGGCCGCGAGGCCGACGCCGGCCCGACCAGAACGATTCCGCGCCGGACCGACATCCCCTTACTACGGGGACTGCGCTCGTACGCTGGAGCCTAGGGGAACGGTTGCGCAGGTTGGCCGCGCTGGAAGAAGAAGCGAAACCAGCCCTTCACCGTACTGACACGATCCGGCGGGTAGGTACCGTCGGATTGGAGATCGCGCGGATCGGCGAATTGTGCCTGGAACGTCGCGTCCGTCAGGCGATCGTCGGAGTTTGCCTCGTTGGGATCGCCGCTGAACAGCGCCTTGAACGCGATCGTGCCGTTGATGGAGTAGAGCGTGCCGTTCTGGAGGTGGCAGGTGTCGTGCAGGTAGAGCGACAGACTCACCAGCGGTGGATTCGGGCTCGGGGTCTGCGGCAAGCCCGTGCCCGGCGGATGCACGCCCACCGGCAGCCCGACGCCGATGTCCTGGCCCAACCTGTTTCGCCTGATGTCCGACACGTGGTCCACGAGCACGATCAGGCCGTCGGACACCTCCTCGATGTTGTCGCTGCGCTGGACGCGGATCGTCTGGGTGTCACCGGCGGGGTTCGTTCCGAAGAAGTCCGGCTGGAGGTCGAATTTGCCGTTCCAGCAGTCCTCGACGAACAGCCGGTCGCTGCGGACCCAACCTTCGCCTTCACCCGTCGTGCACCCGAGCAGCAGCCACGACGCCGCAGCGATCAAGAGCGTGTGAAGCATCCGACCCGTCATGCCCTCACCTCCGCGGCGCGCGCGCGCTCATCGCGCAGCGCGCGCGTGATGCGACCGCCGCCGATCACGCGTTCGCCCTGGTAGAACACGGCAAACTGTCCGGGAACGACCGCCGTCACCGGCTCGCCGAAGCGCGCCTCCACCGCGCCGCCGGGAAGCGAGCGCAGCGCGGCCGGCGCCGGCGCGCCGCGATAGCGCACCGCGACGTCCGCCCGGAGCGGTAGCGAGACGTCACTCGCCAGCGAGACGTCCTCGATCGCCGCCCCGACGGCCGCGAGCGCTTCGCGTTCACCGAGCGTCACGGTCGCGGCCTGCGGATCGATGCCCACGACGTAGGCGCGCCGGCCCAGGGCCACGCCCAGGTTCTTGCGCTGCCCGAGCGTGAAGCGGTGCACGCCGTCGTGCGCGCCGAGCGCGCGCCCGTCCGTGTCGACGATCGCGCCCGGGCGGATCCGCTGCGGCGCCTCGCGCGCCACGAACTCCGCGTAGTGACCGCTCGGCACGAAGCAGAGCTCCTGGCTCTCGCCCTTGTCCGCACCGGGCAGGCCCAGGCGCCGGGCCTCGTCGCGCACCTCGCTCTTTTCCGCGTCTCCGAGCGGGAAGCGCAGGCGCGAGAGCGTCGCGGCGTCGAGCATGTGGAGGAAATAGCTCTGGTCCTTGTGCCGATCGCGCGCGCGCAGCAGCCGCGGCGGATCCGACGCGTGGTCGACGCGCGCATAGTGGCCGGTCGCAACCGCGTCGGCGTCCAGCCGATCCGCTAGCGCCACGAGCTCCCGCATCTTCACCTGACGGTTGCAGTGCACACAGGGACTCGGCGTGTCGCCGGCGAGATACGCCGCCACGAACGGCTCGACGACCTCGGCGCGGAACAGCTCGCGCCGGTCGAACGCGAAATGTGGAATGCCGAGCACGTCGGCGACGCGACGGGCATCGTGGACGTCCTCGGGCGCGCAGCACCGGCCCTTGACCGAGCCGTCGTCGGGGTAGTCCCACAGGTGCAGCGTGACACCGACGACGTCCAGCCCCGCGGCGACGAGCCGCGCAGCCGCGACGGACGAATCGACACCGCCGCTCATGGCGACGAGCACGCGCATTCGCGAAGCCTAGCGCGGTCGGACCGCGCGCGGCATCTATCCCGAGCCCTGCAGCGTGGTCTTCACCGCGCTCCCCGCGCGATCCACGAGCTTGGCCGCGAGGTCGACGGCCTCGCTGTAGCGGTAGATCCCGGCCTGCAGCGCGATCAGATCGCCCGCCCCGAGGTGTCCGCCGCCGCCCGCGCCCAGGGCGCGCTTCACGAGCCCCTCTCCGCGGTCGATCTCCTTGCCGAGGCCGCCGAGCGCCGCGCGGAAGCGCTCGCGGCGCTCCTCAGGTGGCGCTTCGGCCGGCGCGTGCTTCGCGAGCGATTCGGCGTGTACGGGCGGCTGTTCCAGGCCGGGAGCGGGTCCGATGCGCATCGTCATACGGGCCCCTCGGCCACGCGCCACGGAGGGTTGCGGTGTTTGTTTGTCGGCCCGGCGCGGAACCCCGCGGCCCGGCCTCCGGCCCGGCGCACGCCGTCAGTCGGCGACGCCGCGCAGACGCTTCGACAGGCGCCCGATGGCGCGGGTGTGGAGGCGGCTCGCCCAGGACTTGCTCAGACCCAGCTCGGCCGCCACGTGATCGAAGCGCTCGCCACCCAGGTAGTGACGCCGCACGAGCTCGGCCTCCTCGCGCGGCAGGCCGTCGATCGCGTCGCGCACGACCGCCATCAGCTCGGCGCGCGCCACCGAGTCCTCGGGGCTCTCTTCCGTCGCCAGGTTGGTCGGCTCGCCGTCGTCGCCGTGCACCGTGGCCGACACCAGGCCGACGGCCATGGCGGTGGCCATCGCCGCGAGGTGCTCGCCGAGGGCGCGCTCCGCGTCGGCGACGGATGAGCCCGGCGGCCGCGGTGCGGACAGATCCTCGACCGCACCCTCGGACAGCCGGGTCGCGGCGGCGAGGCCGGTCAAGCGCTCGTGCGTGCGACGCGGCAGCCGCGCCATGGCGCGAACGCCGTCGAGGATCGCGCCCCGGACGCGGAAGTTCGCATACGCGCGGAACGGCACGCCGCGCGACGCATCGTAGCGGCGCGACGCGTCCAGCAGGCCTTCGCGGCCGAAGCTGAGCAGCTCGTCGAGGTCGACCGCGCGCCCGATCGCGCGGCCGAGCTGCCGCGCCACGATCTCGACGAGATCCAGCGTCGCATCGAACCGCTCGAGCACCTCCGGGGGATCCTGCGGTCGAGCCACGACGCGCGAATCTACCGCGGATGCGCGACGGCCAACAACCCCAGGCCCAAGCCGCTGGTGCGCCGGGCGAAATGCCGTGCCATAGTCCCTGTGATGATCCGGTGGGGTCGGTTCGCCGCGGCCTCTGCGTACGCTTTCCTCGGCGTGGTTTCCACCGTCGTGGCGGTGGTGTGGCGGCGCGGATCGCTGCTGTCCTACCCCGATCCGTGGCTCGCGCTCGGCCCGCGGGAGAGCCACGCGTACAGCGTCATGCTGGGTCTGGTCTTCGGGATCGTGGTCGTGCTGAGCACGCGCGTGCTGGTCGCGCGCGTGTCGTGGGTTCGCGAGCTGCACGTAGAGCTTCGTCCGATCGCGCGCGACATCACCACGCCCGGCATCGTCGCGCTGGCGGTGCTCAGCGCGATCGGGGAAGAGCTGCTGTTCCGCGGGCTCTTGCAGCCGTGGATCGGCCTGGTGCCACAAGCGATCGTGTTCGGGCTGCTGCACCAGGTGCGCGGCAAGAGCCGGTGGGTGTGGGTCGGCTGGGCGACGTTGGTCGGCCTGGCGCTCGGCGCGATCTTCGCGCTATCGGGCTCGCTGGTCGGCGCGATCGTCGCGCACGCGGTGATCAACGGACTGAACCTCCAGTTCCTCCGCAGCCACGACCCCGAACCGAACCGGCGCTCGCTCGGCGGCCTCCTGGGACAACGCAGCTGAACGCGTTCGCGATCGAGTGTCCCCACGCGGATCGCTGCGGCGGCTGCCCGCTGATCGATCGCGCCTACGACGCTGGGCTCGACGTCAAGCAGGCGATGCTTGTGCGCGCGCTGGCGCGCTTCCCGGACATCGGCGCCGACGAGACCCGCCGGATCCGGCCGGCGCCGTCGATCGTCGACTACCGCGTGCGCGCCAAGCTGGTCGTCGCGCCGGACGCGCGCATCGGGCTCTACGCCGCGGCCACGCACGCCGTGGTGGACATTCCAGACTGCCGCGTGCTGGTGCCGGCGGTCCGCGACGTGGTCGCGACGATCCGGCAACAAGCAGCCGATCCTCCCACGGGAACCGCCGCGTTCTTCGACGCCCTGGTCGCCATCGACGTGCGCGAGACGATCGACGACGGCGCGCCCGCCGTGCTCGTCACGCTGGTGCTCGACGCGGCGCGCGAGGTGCCGCCGGAGCAGACCGCCGCCGCCGCGCAGGCGCTCCGGCGTTCCGCGCCGGCGATCGTCGGGGTCGCGGTGAGCCGGCGTCCGGCACGCTCGAGCCAACTGCTCGGGACGGACCACCGGCTGGTGGCGGGCGCCGCGCGCGTGCCTGATCGCATCGGCGAAGTGCGGCACGTGGCCACGCATGGGGCGTTCGTGCAGACGCATCGCGCGCAGGCCGCCGCGCTCCACGCGGAGATCCTGCGCCTGCTCGACGACGCGCTCGGCGGTCTCGACGGCCAGCGCGGCGTCGACCTGTATGCCGGCTCCGGCGCGATCGGACTCGCGCTGGCGCGGGCGGGCGCTGCGATGACGCTCGTGGAGTCGTTCCCGGCCGCCGCGGATGCCGCGCGGGAAGCCGCGGCATGGCTGCCGCGCGGTCGCGTCGAGGTCGTAACCGGCGACGCCACGCGCGTCGCGCGAACGCTCGCTCCGGGCACCGACCTGGCCATAGTCAATCCGCCACGTCGCGGGCTCGCGCCGGGCGCACGGGAAGCGCTCGCGGCGCTGGCGCCGCGCGCGGCGGTCTACGTGTCGTGCAACCCCGACACACTGGCGCGGGATCTCGATCATCTGGCGCGTCGCGGGCTGCGGGTCCGCGCCGTCCAGCCCTTCGACATGATTCCCCTGACAGAGGAGGTCGAGACGCTCGTGCTGCTCGCCCCCGCGCCCCCTCCCCCGCTCCACGTACTGTATGAGGACGAGACCCTGATCGTCGTCGACAAGCCGCCGCACGACGCGCTCGATCGCCTGCTCGGGCGCGTCCGGGGGTTGCCCGGCTGGCAGGACGCGATCGCGTACGGCGAGCCGGCCCCGGGGGCCAGCGGAGCGTGCGTCTTCACGCGCGCCGGCGCCGGACTCGCCGGCCGGCGGCTGTACCTGGTCGGTGCCCGGGGAATCGCGCCGGCCAAAGGCGTGGTGAACCGGCCTGTACGCGGGGCGTCGGCGCGGACGCGCTATCGGCGGCTGGCGGTCGTCCACGGGCACAGCGTGCTGCGGGTGGAGGCCGAACCGGGGCGCCCGGAGCAGATCCCGCTGCACTTGGCCGGAATCGGGCACCCGGTGCTGGGTGACGGGCGTTTCGGCCATGCTGCCACCAACAGGCACCTTGCGGAGCGTCATGGAATCGACCGACCCGTTTTGCACTGCGGCCGCGTCGAGCTAGATCACCCGATGACGGGCCAGCGGCTCGTCGTCGACTCGCCACCGGCGGGCGATCTGTTGGCGTTCCTCGGACCAGGCAACGCATCGCTCCCCACGCTTTCCTGATACTGTAGCCATCCGTTCGATGGACGAGACGGATCACCCACAACCCGACGAAAAGCCGCGGGTTCTCGTCGTAGACGACGAGAAGTTCATTCGCGACATCCTCGCCGACTTCCTCGGCATGGAGGGGTACGTCGTGCGCACGGCCGAGGACGGCACCAGCGCCGTCAACGAGTTGGCGCGCGCTCGCTACGACATGGTCATCAGCGACCTCAAGATGCCGAAGATGGGCGGCCTCGAGCTGCTCAAGGAGGTCGCGCGCACGCACCCGGACACGCTGACGGTGATCATGACCGGCTTCGGCACGGTCGAAACCGCCATCGATGCGATGAAGCGCGGCGCGTACGACTACATCCTCAAGCCGTTCAAGGTCGAGGAGATCGTCCACATCGTCCAGCGCGGCCTCGAGAAGCGCCGGCTGACGGCCGAGAACCTCCGGCTCCGCGAGGCACTGTCGCTATACAAGGTGAGCGAGGCGATCGCCGCGAGCCTCTCGCTCGACGAGGTGATCGCCAACGTCTCCGAGGCCGGCATCCACGAGGTGCGCGGCGACGTGGTCGCGACCTGGCTCGAGGACGGCGAGGGCGGCTACTTCGAGCGCAGCGTCCGCGTCAGCTCGACGCTGCCGCCGGAGCTCGAGCCGGGCAAGCTCGACGTCGACGTCATCACGCGGCGGCTGATGCGCGGCGAGCAGATCGTCGAGCACGGGGCGCGCGGCGCCGAGCTGTTCGAGCGCGCGCCCGATCGCCCTGTCTCCAGCGTGGCGATCGTACCGCTCAAGATGCGCGAGCGGTTGATCGGCTGGCTGGCGGTGATCTCGCTGACCGCGAGCAAGCGCTTCGACGAGGGACACCGCAAGCTGCTCACCATGGTCGCGTCGCGGGCCGCCGCCACGATGGAGAACGCGCGCCTGTACGAGGATCTGCAGTCCACATTCCAGCAGACGATCCAGAGCCTGGCGCGCACCATCGACAAGATGGACCGCTACACCGCGGGCCACTCGGAACGCGTCGCGCGCTACGCGGTCTCGCTCGCGCGCTGGCTCGGCCTCGACGAGAGTCTGATCGACGTCGTACGGCACTCGGCCTTGATGCATGACATCGGCAAGGTCGGCTGTGTGATGAACCTGAACAAGCCAGGCAAGCTCACGCAAGACGAGTACGAGATCTTCAAGAAGCACCCGACCTACGGTCGCGAGATTCTCGACCCCATCAAGTTCCTCGCGCCGGTGATCCCGGGTGTGCATCTCCACCACGAGCGCTGGGACGGCCGCGGCTATCCTCTCGGTCTCGCTGGCCAGGAGATCCCGCTGATCGCCCGCATCATCTCGGTCGCCGACACCTACGACGCCATGACCAGCGACCGCGCCTACCGTCGTGCGCTGCCCCACGAGGTCACCGTCAACGAGATCATCCGCTGCTCGGCGACGCAGTTCGATCCGGACATCGCCGGCACCTTCACCGAGCGTATCGACGATCTCCGCGAGGAGATCCGCGACTCGGGCGGCGAGGTTCCGGAGTAGCGTGGCGAACGCGAAGCGACGCCTGTCCGGCGTGTGGCTCGGACGTCGGCGCTACGAACCGGTACACGCGCTGCAGAAGGATCTCGTCGAAGCGCGCCGCGAGGGTCGCATCGGCGACACTGTGCTGCTGCTGGAGCACGAGCCCGTGATCACGCTGGGCCGCGGCGCCCACGAGGAGAACGTGCTGCTGTCGCCCGCCGAGCTCACCGAGCGCGGCATCGACCTGGTTGCCACGGGCCGCGGCGGCGACGTGACGCTCCACGCGCCCGGTCAGCTGGTCTGCTATCCGATCCTCGATTTGAAGCCCGACCGCTGCGACGTGCGCCGCTACGTGCAGGACCTGACCGAGACCATGCGTCGCCTCGCCGCGGACTTCGGCGTGGGCAGCGGAGCGGTACCCGACTTGATCGGGCTGTGGGTCGACCTCGAGTCGAAGGCTTGTTGGCCCGGCGCGGAATCCCCCGTCGGGGACTTCCCGGAGTCGTCGGCGCGGTGGTTGGGCAAGCTGGGCGCCATCGGCGTGCGCCTGTCGCGCTGGATCACGATGCACGGCTTCGCGTTCAACCTCACCACGGATCTCTCGCTGTTCAGCTTGATCGTGCCCTGCGGCATCACGCAGCACGGCGTCACGTCGATCGAAGCGCTCACCGGCGAGCGGCCCGCACTGCGCGCAACCGCGGCGCGCGCCCTCGACCACCTCGCGGCCGTGATCGACGCCGACGTCGCCGAGCTCGCGGACCGCTCGCCCGACGCCGGCTTCACCACGCTGGACGCCCTCGTGCCCCCGCGCCCCGAGCATAGCGGCGCCCCCGGAGCGTAGCGGCGCACCGAGCATAAGCGTTGGCTTATGCTCGGCGCGCTCCCGCGAAGAGCGCCCGCGCGACGCCGAAGCCCGAGCCGCGACGGCCAAGCCCGAGCCGCGACGGCCAAGCCCGAGCCGCGACGGCCAGAGCCCCAGCCGCGACGGCCAGAGCCCGAGCCGCGACGGCCGAAAGTCTCGAGTCGCGCGGGCGAAAGCTCGAGTCGCGCGGGCGAACCCCGAGGCCACCGCGCCGGACCGGCAAATCAATCCGGAAGGCGCGCCACGATGAGCACGTTCGCCGACACCGGCGTCTGCGCGCGCGAGGGTTCGAACACGAGGCCGAGGTCGGTGAGCGTGCGCTCGAGCGCCGTCGCAGGACGGAAGAAGAGCTGCTCGCCGCGGTTGTAGCCGGCGCGCACGACCAGCCGCTCGACCAGCCGCAGGAAGCGACCCGGCCCCGGGGCGTCCGCGTCGGTCTCGCGCACGACCAGGCGGCCGCGCGGGCGGAGCGCGGCGGCCGCGCGCGCGAGCACCTCGTCCTGATCGCCGGGCGGCAGGTAGTGCAACGCATCCACGATCAGGATCGTGTCGGCGGGCGGCAGCTCGGCATGGAGCACGTCGGCGCACTCGAAGGCGCGGTGGCGTCGGCGCCGGCGGCGCGGCGTGCCAGCTCCACCTTGCGCGCGTCCCAGTCGAAGCCGATGACGCGCTCCGCGCGCCCGAGCTCGAGCAAGGCAAGCGCGAGCTGACCGCGCCCCGCGCCGAGATCGAGCAGCGTGCCGAAGGGGCCGTCGAGCCCGCGATCGAAGCGAGCGCGGGATCGGATCGCAACTTGGAACCGACGTAGTAGCGATCCCCGCGCGACCCGTTGCGGTAGCGCGCGACGGTGCGTTGAATCGCCGCCGCGAGCGCGCGGTGACGGCGCGCGACGCGGAAGCTCGCGACCTGCCACGCGACCGCGCCGCCGACGACGGCGAAGGCCGCGCCCACGATCACCGAGCCTACCGCGGCTTGCGCGACGAAGCCTTCGATGCCGGCCGCGCGCGCTTGCGCGATGCCGAACCGCGCAACGTGACCGTGAAGCGCGAGCGAGCCGACCTCGATCTCGAGCGTGATCAGGAACGGCGCCACCAGCGGGTTGGAGATGTTCGCCGCGACGTAGGCCACGACGGCGTCGAGACCGAGCGGCACGCACAGCGCGACAACCAGGATCAGATGCAGGCCGAAGAGCGGCGTGCAGCCAATCAACAGGCCCACGGCGACGGAGCCCGCCGCGCGGCCCGGCGACAGCTCGCCGCCTCTCAGTCTTCTCCAGACGTGGCGAACTTGCTCGTGCAGCTGGCCTCTCGCCAGACCGGGCGCGCTCGCGTTCACGATTCGGGGGGCGGAGGCGGCTTGCTGCCCTGGCTGGCGATGCGGAGGTACATCTGGGCGCTCTTGTTCTCCGGGTCGAGCTCGAGCACAGCCTTGAACTCGTCCACCGCCGGGGCGTTCTCGCCGGCGCCCAGCATCAGCACGCCGAGCAAGACGCGCGCTTGCACGTAGCGCGGGTTCGCGTCCTTCGCGGCGGCGAACTGCTCGCGAGCCCGCGTGAGATCACCGCTGTCGCGGTAGAGCGAGCCGAGGCGCGTCCGGAGATCGGCGAAGGTCGGGCACAGGTTGACGGCCTTCTCGAGCTCGTCGATGGCCTCGACCAGCATGCCGGCGTCCTGGTAGGCCTGGCTGATCTCCGCGTGCATGTTCGCGATCTTGCCGCGCGCGAACGGGTCGAGCTTCTGGCCACCGTCGCGGGCACGGATCGTCGTGTAGATCTGGCGCGCGGCGTCGTACTTCCCGAGGTCGTTGTAGGTGACCATCAGGTTGAGCTGAGCCTCGGTGTAGTTGGGGTTCAGCGCCACGGCCCGCTCGAAGTACTGCTCGGCCTGGGCGAAGTCGCCCCTGCTGTGGGCGATCACCCCGAGCATGTCGAACACGTCCGCGAAGCGGTCGGTCTTCTGGATCACCTGCCGGAGCAGGTATTCGGCCTTGTCCAGCTCGCGCTTCGCGTAGTGCTCCCGGCCCAGCAGGAGCAGCTGCTTCAGATGGTCGTCCATTGGCTCCCGGTCCTGACCCTGGCAGTTTGTCGGAGAGCGGCCATGGAGTCGATGTTGTTTCGCGAGCTTGGCCATGTTCGCGCCGCCTTTGGCGCATGCCGACCGGGGCTCCACGGCTTGCCGCTGCGGTTCCTGACTGCTACGAGCGGCCCGTGGCGTCCACTCCGGACACGGCAGGCCCGCGCCACGTCGGGCGGGTCGTCGATCCGTCGGTACGCGAGGACGGCGAGCCCGAGCCGGACCTGCAGCTGGCGTCGGATTTCCCGCCTGCTGCAGGCGAAGACCCCGAACTAGCAGAGGAAATCGCCCGTTCGGCGACTCCGCCGCCGGTCGATCCCGGCGTGGATGCCGACGGTGACGCCGTGCACCCGGTGCGCGCGCGGCTGATGGCGCGCGCCGCGGCGGCGCGCGTGCAGGCGGAGCCGACCGGAGAGACGACCGGCAGCCTCGACGAGATTGGCCGCAGCCATGCCGCCGGCACGCGGCCCGTGGACCTGGAGCTCGATCTCGTGGGGGCGAGGAGCGGCCGGCCTCCGGCGGCTCCGCTCGTCCACACCAGCCGCACCGCGCTCTCGCCGGCCCTTGTCGCCGCGTTCAGCAGCTTGCTCGGCCTGGCGGTGGTCGCGACGGTGATCGCGCTGGCGATCCACCTGGGCCACGTCGAGCACCCGTCGCCAGCGGCGGCCGCCGGCGCGCCGGCGGCTGCCGCAGCGACGACCGCGACGAGCACGGCGCCGGAGCCGCCCAAGCGCGTGCGGCAGAGGATCCCCGGTCCGTGGCGCATCGCCGACGAGGCGGACAACCACGACTACCGCATCGTCAAGGGCGAGATCGGTCGCGATCCGTTCCTGAAAGCGGTCCAGGACGCCGGGCTCGACAAGTCGGACGCCTACCGCGTGCTCACCGCGCTCAAGGATCTGAAGAACCTCGACAAGTGCGATCACTCGGATGCGTTCCAGGCGCTGATCGAGCGATCGACGAAGAAGCTGACAGCGTTCGAGTACATCGTCAGCAAGGAAGAGGTGTACCAGGCGCGCGCCGGCAAGGACGGCTTGCTGAAGGGCAGCAAGCTCGACTTCAAGATCGAGCGCGAGCAGGTCAAGGGCGCGCTGGTCTTCGACGGCGACTTCGATCGGTCCGCCGCAGCGCGCCGGCTTCGAGTCGGGGTTGGCGCGCACCGTGGCGTCGGCGATCGCCGGCCACATGGACATCGACGACATGAAGCGCGGGGACGTCGTGCGCGTGGTCGCGCAGGAGGTCACGGTGCTGGGCGAGTTCTCGCGCTACGCGGGCGTGGAAGCGCTCGAGTACAAGCCGGCGGATCCGAAAGACAAGCCGCTCCGCATCTACTACTTCCGCGACACGCAGAACGTGAGTGCGTACTACGACGCGTCCGGCAAGGCCCCGTACGAGGGCGGCTGGCGCTTCCCGCTACCCGGAGCGCACGTGACGTCCTCGTTCAATCTGCACCGCATGCACCCGATCCTGCACAAGGTCATGCCGCATCTGGGCACGGACATCGGCGCTCCGGTCGGCACGCCGGTGCACGCTTCGTCGTACGGCGTGGTGGAGCGCCTGAGCGGCTCGGGCGCGACGGGCAACCTGGTGATGCTCAAGCACAGCGGCGACATCGAGACGGGCTACGCGCATCTGTCGCGCTTCGCACAGGGGCTGAAGGTCGGCGATCACGTCAAGCGCATGGAGGTGATCGGCTACGTCGGCAGCACGGGCCGCTCGACCGGGCCGCACCTCCACTGGATCGCGAAGAAGGACGGCAAGTTCATGGACGCCATGCAGCTGAAGCCCGACAGCTTGCGCGTGCTGCCGCCGTCGGAGCGCGACGCTTTCTCGAAGGTGAAGGAGCACTACGACCAGCTCCTCGACAGCATCGGCGCGCCGGCCGCGCTCGCGCCGGACGCGCCGGCCGCGACGGCGCCGGCGAGCGCCGATGAGCTCGACGAGCCCGGAGCGGACGACGAAGCAGCGGCGGACGAACCCGCCGCGCCCGCGGCGACGGCCGCGCAAGCCGCCGCCGCGCCCAAGCCGGCGGCCGCGGCCCCCGCCGCGCCCGCCGCCCCCGCGACGCCGGCGCCGGCCGGGCAGACGAGCGCCGTCTACCTGACGGACAAGGAGCTGTTGAAGCTCCAGTCCGCGACCGACGACGGCGAAGTCAACAAGTAGCGGCGCGCTCAGGCCGTGGTCGGCGACTCGCGCGCCGGGCACGCTGGAGCCGCGCGGCGGCGGCTCCAAACGGATCGACAGCACGAACGTGCTTCCTCGCGGCTCGGCGGGCTCCACCCACGCGCGCCCACCGTGCGCCTCGGCGATATGCTTGACGAGCGCAAGACCGATACCGCTACCGCGCACCTGGTTGCCCGATGCGCTGGTGCCGCGTACGAACCGCTCGAAGATGCGCTTGCGATCCTCCGGTGGAATGCCGGGGCCTTGATCGGTGACGCGGATCTCGGCGCTGCGCGCGCCGTGCAGCACCTCGACCCGCACGCGCTGCCCGCCGGCGGCGTACTTGAGCGCATTGTCGACCAGGTTGATGACGCCGATCTCGATCGCTCGCTCGTCGAGGCGGCAAGGCGGCGCTTCGTCGGTCTCCAGCTCGAGCGCGACGTGATCGCGCTCGGCGCGCACGCGACACGCCTCCACCGCGCGGCCGACAACGTCGGTGAGGCTGCCTTCGGTGAACTCGTACGCGGCCCGCCCCCGCTCGACCTTGGCGAAGTCGAGCACGTTCTCGATCAGCGCCGAGAGCCGCTCGCTCTCGCTGGTGATGATCTGCAGGTACTGCTGGCGCTTCGCCTCGCTTTCCACGCGCCCGCTCTGGAGCAACTCGCCGAACATGCGGACGAGCGAGAGCGGCGTCTTGAGCTCGTGCGAGACGTTGGCAACGAAGTCGCTCTTGAGGTTCGACAGCTTGCGTTCCCGCGCCGCAGCGACCAGGACCACAATCAATCCGAGCACGACAACCAGGCCGGAGAGCCCGACCATCACCATCTCGAGCACCCGGCGGCGCGCTACGGCGGCCGCCAGCTCCTCCGCCGAGATCATGGTGACGTTCAAACGCCACTTGTAGAGCGTGGTCTGGAAGTGGCGGCCCAGCGTGAAGCCGCCGCGGCTGAGCGGCGGTCCGTAGACGATGCGACCCTCGCCGTCCACGACGTTGACGCGACTCTGCTGGTCGCGGTCGGAATACAGCGACGGGAAGATGTCGTGGACGATGCGTGGCACGTCGTGCCACGCCACGACCAGGTAGTGCCTGCCGGCAACGTCGCGTTGCCAGTAGCTCACCAGATAGTTCACCCGCTGGTAGCTCTTGTGCAGATGGCGAAGCTGATCGCGCGGCGGCGCGTCGAGCTTCATGTCCGTCAGCATCGAGTTGACCAGCACCCGGCGGAAGTGCTCGTCCTCGGGGCCCGGCGCGCGAGACGCGAACGCGACGACGTCGTGCTGCGACGAAGAGACGTCGACGATCAGCACGGCACGGACCGTCGGAGTCTGGCGAGCGGCGACCTTGAGCCAGTCTGCGCCGAAGCGCTGCCGGTTCGTGACGTCGATCGCGGACGCGACGGCGTTGTCCTGCTCGATCAAGCGCTTGTCGAGGCGATCCGCTTTCTCGTTGGCCAGCAGCAGCGTGGCCTCGACGACGGACTGCTCGCGCAGCTTCTCGAGCTGGAAGCTGTTGCGGAACGTGACGCCCTCGAGCACCAGCACGGCGACGACGATCGCCGGCAGGAGCAGGAAGATGAGCACGCGCTCTCGACGGGTCCGGTCCGCCACCGGGCGGAGGATAGCGCGCCCGGCGCGGTGAGTCCTTCAAGCCGTCAGCGCTTGGCCATCACGACGTCGGCATCGAGCACGATCGGGCGGGCCGCCAGGAACTCCGCGAACTGCTCGCAGATGTAGTCGAGGGCGTTGGACTCCGGGTCGAGGAAAGGTCCGCCGCCTTCGGGGTTCACCAGCTCGATCATGCCGAGATAGCGCCCGCCGAGGTGCACCGGAGCGACGAGCGCGCTCGCCACCTTCACGCCGGCGAGCTCCCAACGCCCACCGGAGAAACCGGGCTCGCTCCCGGCGGCGTCGAAGCGCTGCGCGCGCATGCGCCGCATCACCTTGTTGGCGAAGGCGTCGCGATCCGGCATGCGGGCGAGCAACACCTTGTCGAGGTGCGGCACGGCGGCCCGCACGACCACGAACTGGTTCGTGTTGATGTCGAAGATGTGCACGATCGCCGCCTCGCACGGCAGCGTTTGCTTGAGCACGCCGAGCACGAAATCCGCACCTGCCATCAGATCCGGCATGAAGTGCAGGTCGTGCATCGTCTCGAACAGCTCGCCGATCAGGTCCTCCCCACGCCGGTGGTGGACCTTCGCCGCGGGAGCGGGCTTCGACGGCTTCGCCGGCGCGGGCGCGGGCTCGGACGCTTTCGCCGGCGCGGGCTCGGACGCTTTCGCGGGCGCGGGCGCGGACGCTTTCGCCGGCGCGGGCGCGGACGCTTTCGCGGGCGCGGGCGCGGGCGCGGGCGCGGGCGCGGGCTGGGCCGCTGGCGCGGGCTTCGAAGCAACGTCGAACACCTGGATCACGGGCTCGCCGCGCCAGTCCTTCCACGCCAGCGTCGCCAGCGGGGGACGCAGCGGCCGTTGTTCGAACACGTGATCGAACACCGCGAGCTGGACGAACTTGCCGGGCGCCGTCGTGGCGAGCGCGCTCTGCACTTCGCGGAACCGCGCCCAGAGCAGCACCTCGGCGGCCTGACGGCTGGTGCCGGGCGCGACGGCGTACGCGTACTCGCGATACGTGATCGGCGTGTCGGCCTTCGGTTGCTCCTCGCGCTTGCGGACGAGCTGGAAATCGGGGGGGCGTGGCGCTTCCAGGCTGCGCTGCGTCGGATGGCTCGAGCCGCGCTGCGGCCCGGCGACCGGCCCGGGCACCGTGGAGGCGGGCTTCGGCGCGGCGGGTGGTGGCGGCACCGCGTCGTCCGGCACCTTGATCTGCGGACGTTGCTTCGACGGCTGTGCCTCGGTCGCGGGCACGCTGCTCGGCCGCGACGACATGACCTCGGTGTGGGGCGCGGCGCTCGCCGGACTGGCGGCGCCGTTGACCACGGTGAGCGGTGCGTCGCCCGGCGCCTTGTTCACGACGTAGCGGACCCGCGACGTCGGATCGACGGCGCGATACCCGTTATCCAGCAATTCGATGGAGAACTTGGACAGCGGACCGGCGTCGCCACGCAGCTTGCGCGCCTCTTGAAGGGCGGCCTGCCACTGCTTCGCCTCCACGCAGTACTTCTTTGATTCGGCGTCAGCGCCAACGCGCGACACCTCGACGAACCAGCGCATTCTCTAATGGGGCTCCAAGCCAGAAGCGGACCGGTAGTAGAGCGCCTCCATGGCCGATCGGCAAGCACCATTCGTGCCGATCCGGCGGCGTCTTGGCCGCTACCGGGGCGACTCCGGTTTCCGGCCCGTATCGCCGCCGGCGCGCAGGGCCTGCGCGCCGTGGGGTGCCCGTCCGGGTCGTGATAGATCGGCCCGGACATGGGCGCCAGCGACCGACAGCGCGGTCTCGAAACGCGGTCGGCGGGGGCGCCCCGACGCCGCGCGCGGATCGAGCGGCTCGCGTACGCGTTGTTCGCCGCGGCATGCACGCTGTGGGTCGCACACGTCTTCTACTCGTCGCTCCGCACGCAGACGTTGTTCGCGGTCATCGATCCGCACGGCTTCGCCGACCAGATCAAGCAACCCGGTCCGTGGTCGGCGCCGCTCGACGACGTGTTCATCCACTTCGACTTCGCGCGCTCGACGGCTCGCGGCTATCCGTTCCAATGGTCGGAAGGCAACGGCTACTCGAGCGGAGGCACGAGCCTCGCGTATCCGTTCGTGCTGGCGTTCGGCTACTGGATCGGCTTCCGTCAGTTGTCGCTCATGGTGTGGGCCGGCGTGGTCGCGTGCGTGAGCGTGTTCGGTCTACTGCTGGCGCTCCGGCGTTGCTTTCGCGACCTGCCCGTGTGGACCAGCTATCTCGCGCCTCCTGCCTTGCTCTGCGTCGGGGCCCTCGACTGGTCGCTGTTCAGCGGCATGGAGGTCGCCTTCTTCCTTGGGGTCTGGGGCGGCGCGCTGGTCGCGTGGGACGAGCTCGTGCGACCGACGGAGACGGGCGCCGCGTCGGTCACGACGCGCGCGCTGCTGCTCGGCGCGTGGTGCGCCGCGATCGTCGCGACCCGACCGGAAGCGGCTGTCGTCGTCGCCGTCCTCGCGATCGGCGCCGCCGGAGCGTTGTGGCGGCGCGATCGGCGGCGCGATGCGACGTGGGCGCTCGTGCTAGCGGCGGCGCCCGGCGCGCTGATCGTGATCGCGCAGGCGATAGCGAACCGCGTGCTGACCGGCGACAGCACCGCGGCGGGCGCCTTGGTGAAGCTCGAGCTCTATCACCCGTACATGAGCGCCGCGCAGGTGTGGGACTCGTGGAAGTTCTTCCTCGGCTACCAGATCCTGCGCGTGACCCAGTACCACTTCGCCGATCAGCCCGCGTACGGCTGGCTCGTGTGGGCGCTCGCGGCATTCGCGCTGGTGCCCGCGCGCACACGTCGCTACGCAGCGCTGCTCTGGGCCAGCGCCGCGACGTGGGTGATGATCGTTTCGCTGAACGGCCAGGTCCGCTGGCAGAACGAGCGCTACACGATGCCGGCGGTCGCGTGGCTGCTGATCGCCGCGGCGCTGGGCACGGCCGCGCTGCTCGCCGGCGCGTGGCGACTCGCCGAACGCAACCGCAAGGCGCACGCCGCCGGCGCGGTGATCGCGATCGCCGCCGTCGCGCTGTTCGTCGTGCACCAGCGGCCGCGCTTCCGCGATCAGGTGTGGTTCTTCGGGCGCGCGTCGCGCAACATCCTCGAGCAACACATCCACACGGGCTGGGAGCTGCGCTACCGGCTGCATCCGACGCCGCATCGCATCCTGTTGAGCGATGCCGGCGCGATCCCGTACGCCTCGGACCTGCCGTCCCTCGACCTGATCGGCCTCGGCGGCTACCACGACGTGCCGTTCGCGCGCGCGACGCCGCAGGGTCTGGGTGCGACCCTCGAGCTCATCGAGCGCATGAAGCCGGCGGAACGCCCGGACGTCATCGCGACCTATCCGTCCTGGTGGCCGCTGCTGGTGATGTGGTTCGGCGACCGGCTCGGAGAGGTGCCCGTACGCGGCAACGTGATCTGCGGCGGCGCGGCCCAGGTCATCTACCGCGCGGACTGGCGCGCTTTCGAGCACAGCGCCGAACCGCTGACGCTGGAGCCCGGCGCGCGCGTGGTGGACGAGCTCGACGTGGCCGACATCGTGGACGAGAAGCAGCACCGCTACGCCCTGTCGCGACGCGACGTCGGCTTCGTGGACATGAAGATCCTCGACGATCCGGCGCATCCCGGCTCGCCGCTGTGGGACGCGGGTCGCGTCGCGACGCCGGACGTCGCGCAGGATTTCGAGCTGCACGGCTTCACGCCGGGGCGACCAGTACGCGTGTTGCTCCGCCTGGCGCCGCCGCAAGCCGGGAGCATCGCCGTGGACGTGGACGGCAAGCGCGCGGGTATCGCCGATTTCTCCGCCGGGGACGTCTGGGTCGAGCCCGCCGTGGAGGTTCCGGCAGATCGCGTGCGTGCGTCGCTTCACGTGCGGCTGACCCCGCTGAAGGGCGAGGTGATCGTCTACCACGTGTTCGCCGTTCAGCGGCGCTGAGCGCGGGGGCCATGCGATTCGGTGCCCCCCCGGACGTCGTGGCGTGGTCGGCGCTCGGACTGTCGGCGCTGATCGCGCTCGCCGTCTCGCGCTGGCGTCGCCCGCTCGCGGCGCGCATCGAGAGCACGCCGGCGCGCTGGCTCGTCCTGTTGCTCGCGCTCGGCGCGGCGCTGCTCTCGGCGGGCTACGTCGCGATCTACCTGCGCGGCGGCCCGCGCATCATCGACGCCACCAGCTACTTTCTCGAGGCACGCGCGCTCTCGCACGGCCATTTCGCGTTCACCGTGCCGACGCCGACGGGCGCGTTCCGCGGGCGCTTCCTCGTCACGCCGCCGGGGTCGAGCCGGCTCGCCGTGATCTTCCCGCCCGGCTACCCGGCGCTGCTCGCGCTCGGCTTCCTCTTGCGAGCGCCGCTCGCGATCGGTCCGCTGCTCGCGGCCGGCATCGCAACCGCGACCTACGCGCTCGGCATCGAGCTGTGCGGGCGGCGCGACGTCGCGCTCACGGCCGCGCTGTTGTCGGTGCTGTGCGCGGCGCTCCGCTACCACACCGCCGATACCATGTCGCACGGGCTCGCCGCGCTGCTGCTCGCGACGCTGATCGTCGCCGCGCTTCGTGGTGGCAGCGCCGCTGCGCTCGTCGCGGGACTCGCCGCGGGCTGGCTCGTCGCGACGCGCCCGGTGAGCGGCGCGCTGGGCGTCGTGCTCGCCGCCGCGATGCTGCGCCGCCAGCCACGCAGCCTCGGCGCGCTGGCCGCCGGTCTGGTTCCGGGCCTCGCCTTGCTCGGCTTGCAACAGCACGCGAGCACCGGCTCGTGGCTCGATTCGAGCCAGCTCCGCTACTACGCCCTCGCCGACGGTCCTCCCGGTTGTTTCCGCTACGGCTTCGGCGCGGGGATCGGCTGCATGTTCGAGCACGGCGACTTCGTGCGCGCGCATCTGCTGCACGGCTACGGCGTCGTCGCCGCGCTCGGCACCACTGGACGCCGCCTGCTGCAGCACCTGGTCGACGCGGGCAACGTCGAGCTCGTCGCACCGCTCGTACTGTTCGGGGCCGTCGCCGGCTGGCGCACCGGGAGGCTCCGCTGGGCGACGATCGGCGTCGTCGGCATCGTGCTCGCGTACGCACCGTTCTACTTCGACGGCAACTACCCGGGTGGCGGCGCGCGCTTCTTCGCCGACGCGTTGCCGCTCGAGCACGTGCTGCTCGCGTGGGCGCTGCTGCGTATCGGCGCGGCGCGCTTCGCCGCGCCGCTGCTCCTGGCGGGCTTCGCGCTGCGCGCGAGCTACGACCATCGCGCGCTTGCGAACCGCGAAGGCGGCCGCCCCATGTTCGAGCCCGCGGTACTCGCCAAGGCCGGCGTCGACCACGGGCTGGTGTTCGTCGACACCGATCACGGCTTCAACCTCGGATACGCACCGGACGTTCGGGACGCGTCGCGCGACGTCGTCGTCGCGCGGTCGAGCGACGACGCGCACGATCGCGTGCTCTGGGATCACCTGGGTCGACCGCCGACGTATCGCTACGTCTACGATCCGCTCGCACCGGTCGCGACGCCGCGCGTGGTGCCGTACCCGCTCTCGCTCGATCGCGGCGCGCCGCTGGTGTTCGAGGGCGAGGCGGAGTGGCCGGCGCTCGCCGTCGACGCGGGCTCGGTGTACCCGGGCTTCAGCGGCGCGAACTGCGTGTCGCGAGGGCGCGGGCTCGGCTTCCACCCGGTTGGAGGTCGCGCCCGGGCGACGCTCGAGGTCGACGCGCCCTGGCGTGGCCGCTTCGCGCTCGTCGCGGTCTTCGTGGCGCTCGACCGTGACGGGCCCGTGGAGGTGGAGGAACGCGTCGCCGGTGCGCGCTCTAGCGGTCACGCCGCGCTGTCCCGGGTTCGCTGCTGGAGCACGCCGCCGCTGGAGGTCGAGCTCCCGGCGGGCAGCCACGCGCTCGACCTCGAGCTAGTCGGCGGGCCGGCGCTTCTGGACCGCGTCGAGCTGCTGCCGGCGGGCCCCGTGGTTCCGCGCCGGACCGGCATCAATCATCAATGAATGCGATAGGTTGCCAGTATGCCGGGGCGGCGCGGAAGCGCGGGGGCCGGCGCCACCGTCGCGCCCCGCGGCTGTCCCAAAAAGCGTTGACAATTCATGCGTTAGGGAAAACCATGATTGCGTTCCACAGTCGGAGCGAGGGATGACCAAGAGCGAGCTCATCGAGGCCATAGCCGCCCGGGGGGAGCTGACCAAAGCTCGCGCGGAGATGGTGGTGAACTGCGTGTTCGACGCCATGACCGAAGCCCTGCAAAAGGGCGAAGGCATTGAGATTCGTGGCTTCGGCAGCTTCACGGTCCGCCCCTACAAGCCCTACGACGGCCGCAATCCGCGCACCGGCCAGCCCGTGCCCGTACCGGCGAAGCGGCTGCCGTTCTTCAAGGTCGGCAAGGAGCTCAAGGAGCTCGTCAACTCGAGCCGGCATCTCGCGATCAGCGGCGGCAACAACGACGACGACGACGACTGAGCCAGCGCTGCGCGCTGGCCGAAAGGCGGCGAGCGAAGTAGCTTGCCGCGCGTGTTGTCAGCCCAAGAGCAGCTCGCAGAGCTGACGCGCGGCATCGTCGATCTGCACCAGAAAGACGAGCTCGAGGCGCGTCTTTCCACGGGACGTCCGCTACGCGTGAAGGCGGGCTTCGATCCGACGCGACCCGACCTGCATCTCGGACACACGGTGCTGATGCGCAAGATGCGCCAGTTCCAGCAGCTGGGGCACCAGGTCATCTTCTTGATCGGCGACAGCACCGCGATGCTCGGCGACCCCACCGGTCAAAACGAGCTCCGGCCGCGCTTGACCCGCGATCAGGTGATGGCGGCCGCCGCGACCTACCAGGAGCAGGCGTTCAAGATCCTCGACCGGGACAAGACCGAGGTCCGCTACAACAGCGAGTGGCTCGGCAAGCTCGGCCTCGACCAGATGATCGAGCTCGCGGCCAAGCGCACGGTCGCCCGCACGCTCGAGCGCCGCGACTTCCGCGAGCGCTTCGAAGCGCAGAAGGACATCTACATCCACGAGCTGCTGTACCCGCTGCTGCAGGCCTACGACTCGGTGGACCTGAAGGCCGACGTCGAGCTGGGCGGCACCGACCAGCTGTTCAACCTGATGGTCGGGCGCGATTTGATGAAGAGCTATGGGCTCGCGCCACAGATCGTGATGACCACGCCGATCCTGGAGGGCCTCGACGCGCGCATCGAGGACGGCCGCGTCGTCGGCAAGAAGATGAGCAAGTCCGCGGACAACTACATCGGCATCACCGAATCGCCGCTCGACATGTACCGGAAGTGCATGCAGATCGACGATGCCGTGATCTGGCGCTTCTACGAGCTGCTATCGGCGAAGAGCGCCGTCGAGATCGAAGCGCTGCGGCGCGGCGGCGATCCGCTGGCGGCGAAGGCGGAGTTCGCGCTGGAGATCGTGGAGCGCTTCCACGACGCGCCGACGGCCTGGTCCGCAAGGAAGGGCTTCGAGTCCATCTACCTCGCCGACGGCAAGCCCGAGCACACGGAGGAGATCTCGCTGCCCGCCGGGGGTCCGACGCTGTGGCTGCCCAAGGCCCTGAAGGAAGCCGGCCTCGTGCCGAGCACCAGCGAAGGCCGGCGCATGGTCGAGCAGGGCGGCGTGGAGGTCGACGGCGAGCGCGTCACCGATCCCCAGCACCAGCTCGAGCAGGGCGGGCGCTACCTCGTGCGCGTGGGCTCGAAGAAGCGGCGCTTCTGCTACATCCAGGTCCGGTAGTGAGCCAAGCTCGCTGGTTGTGCGTTGCCGCCTTGCCGCTCGCGGTCGCCTGCGGCGGCGCTCGGACCGCGCCGCCACCCCAGGCCGCGCCGAGCGCCGGCCCGAAGCCGGCGGCGCTGCACGAGGGCCCGCTGCCCGACTACGTGCCGGCGGCTGGACTGCGCTGGATGATCGTCGGCAGGCCGCAGGAGCTCGCCAAGAGCCCGGGGGTGATGCGGGCCGTCGAAGTGGTCGTGCCGGCGGCGCGGCTCGACCTGTTCGCGAAGTCGACCGGCGTCGACCTGCGCTCGACGCCCGAGGCGCTCGCCGCGGGCTTCGACTACGGCACGCTGTACATGGCCGCGACGCCCGCCAACAACGTCGCGGTCGAGCAGCTGTTCGCGTCGCGGATCGTGTCCGGCGCGGTCCGCCAATCGCCCGACCCGCGGGTCCACCGCATCGCCGGCCTGGTCGGCAACTCGCCGGAGTCGCTGGTCCACGTGGACGGGTTGCTGGTCGCGGTCGGGACCGGCGATCCGACCACGACCCGGGTCGTGGAAGCGTTCGCGCGCCGGAAGCTCAAGCGCTCCAAGCCGGCGCTGGCCGGAGCCGCGCTGTCGACCTTGCCCCCGGAAATGGCGCAGGCGCCACTGCGCCTGTACGCGCCGGGACCGTTCCAGCGCGAGTGGCTGGACGGCGCGCATGGCCTGCTGGCCGCGAGCCTGGCCGTCGGCATCGCCGCGCGCCCCGAGGGCGACGGGAACATCGAGGTCACGGTGTACCTGTCCGGCGACTGGGCCAGCGCCGGGCCGGACACGACGACCCGCTTGCTGGCGACCTGGGAGGATCTGGCGCGCGGGGCGACGGGGCACCTCACTGGCCTCGACCAGCCCGTCGCGGCGCCGATCGTGTCGGCCACGCCCGGGCTGTTGAAGCTGCGCGTGGAGCTCGCCGGCATGCCCATCGCCAAGGGACTGAAGGCGATCGTCGCCGCGGATATCGAGGAAATGCTGGATACCGGGGCGCCGCCGGCGACCGCTCCGAATCACTGATTAGTAATTGATTTCAATGGGTTGGTGTCTATTTTCCGAGTCCAGCGCGATTGACCCCGAACCCCCGCCAATGGTAGTCATCCTCCGTGCTGCACCGCGGCAGTCGTGACGACCATCGGGGGCCAACCGCCGCGACGCGAGCAGCATCGGGGGCGGCCCCTGCCGCCCGCCGGATGGTTCAGCAGGGAGGCGGTATGCAATCGCAGGTCAATGGATCCACCCACACCTTCAAGGCGGGCGACATGGCGGTCCATCCCGCCCACGGCGTGGGCGAGGTGTGTGGCCTCGAGGAGCGCGACCTCGGCGGGCGGCTCAGCGCCTGCTACGTCCTCAAGATCATCGACACCGGCCTCAAGGTGATGGTCCCGACGGAGGCGGCCTCCCGCGTCGGGCTACGCCCCGTGATGAAGAAGCGGGAAGCGCAGAAGATCCTCGAGATCCTGCGGGCTCCCGAGGTCGCCGTGGACCTGCAGCCGTGGAACCGCCGCTTCCGTGCCTACACGGAGATGCTCAAGAGCGGCTTGCCGTCGGAAATCGCGAAGGTTCTCCGCGACATGTACCGGCTGAAGTTCGACAAGGACCTGTCCTTCGGCGAGCGACGCCTGCTCGACCAGGCGCGCAGCCTGCTCATCCAGGAGCTCGCTCTGGCGAAGAAGGTCGCGCCCGCCTCGATCGAAGGCGAGATCCAGCAGATCTTCTCGGCGTAGCTCGCGGGCATCTCGAAAAGAGACAAAAAATTCCCCGCGGGGCTTCATGCGACCGGCACCGGCGCCGTTGTGCCGGGTACGGCCATGGAAAACACCGGCAAGCTGCTCGCGTACGGGAACTTCGACAAGACACAGCGGGCTCGGCTGGCGACGGCCGCCGCGGAAGCCGCATTCGGGCTGGCGGTGGTCGACAACGCCTACGACGCCGGCAAGTGGCTGTCGCACCAGGTGCCGAACGCCGTCCTGCTCCAGGCCAAGGCCGTCGGCGCCGCGGACGTCGCCATCGACGCCCGCAGCGACCCGCGACACTTCCAGGTGCCGATGATCGCGCTCAGCGACGAGCCGAGCGACCTGGACTTCGCCGAGGTGTTCAGCTGGAGCGGCGACGACGTCGTGCGCGACGCGCAGACCCACGCGCTGGTGGGCCGCTTGCGCCGCCTCTCCCACGACGCGCCGGGCGAACCGACGAACGGCCGCGGCAAGGCGTTGGTCGCGGATCCCGATCGGACGCGCCGCGTCGTGTTGGGACGCGTGCTCCGCAACGCGGGCTACACCGTCACCTTCGCGGTGCACTCCGACGATGCGTGGAGCTACGCCCGCTCGATGCCCTTCGACCTGGTGGTCGCAAGCACGGATCTGCAAGCGGCGCCGCGTGGCGCTATCGAAGAGTGCAGGACGGCCGGCAGCAACGCGACGTGGATCGTCACCTGCCCGCCGCGCGAGCTCGGCGCGCAGCGCGAGGCACTGGGCGGCATCTCCGATCTCGTCGTCACCGACGGCTTCGCACCCGCCGAGAACGTGCTGTTCCTGGCGAACGAGCTGCGCAGCAAGACGCGCTCGAACAAGCGCGCGAGCGCGCGCCTGCTCTACGGCACGACCGTAGCCTTCCGCGGCGCCGGCCGCGAGGCGGACGAGCTGGGCTACACCTACAACATCAGCGAAGGCGGCATGTACGTCCGCACGTTGCTCCCGCCGGAGGACGATCAGGTGTGGATGGAGCTCCGCCCACCCCGCACCGAGCGTCGCGTGCGCCTGGTCGGAAAGGTCGTGTGGCGGCGCCAGTTCGGTCCGGATCAGAACGCCACGGTTCCGCCCGGATTCGGCGTGCAGATCATCGACGGCGCGACCGTCGATCTGGAGACGTGGCGCCACGGCTACCACGCTTTCGCCACCGCGCTCGCCTGACCTACACTCGCCGCATGAAGATCTACACGCGGACCGGCGATGCCGGGACGACGGGTCTGTACGGCGGCGCGCGCGTCGACAAGGACGACGCGCGCGTCGAGGCCTACGGCACCGTGGACGAAACCAACGCTGTCATCGGCGTCGCGCGCGCCGCGCATCCGTGCGTCGGCGTGGATGCGGTGCTCGAGCAAGTGCAGGCGGATCTGTTCACGCTCGGCGCCGAGCTCGCGTGCGCACCCGGCAAGGAGGACAAGCTCGGCATGCCGCTGATCGACGCGACCGACGCCGAGCGCCTCGAGCGCGCTATCGACGACGCGGAGCGCGGTCTGCCCGAGCTCAAGAGCTTCGTGCTGCCCGGCGGAACGCCGGCCGCCGCCGCGCTGCACCACGCGCGAACCGTCTGCCGCCGCGCCGAACGCCGCACGCTCGCCGCCGGCAAGCTCGCGCCGGTCCGCGCCGAAGTCGTCGTCTATCTCAACCGCTTGAGCGATCTGCTGTTCGTGCTGGCGCGCCGCGAGAACCACGAAGCCGGCGTCCGCGACGTCCCCTGGGCTCCCCGGGGCTGATCTTCTGGTTTGCAGGTCCGGCGCGGTATCCTGCGTCGCGCCCCACGAGCAAACGTCGCGACACGTCCCTTCACGATCCCGGATTCACAGGAAGGCCGGAAGGCAGGAAGGTTTGTTGGGGTTTGCGCGGCTCGGGACGGATCGCGAAGCGTGAGGCCCGACTGGTTTCGTTCCTGCGCACCGGACCGCCTCGCGCCTTGCGCTACCGCACACAAGCCGGCGCCCGGCCTCGCCGGGTAGTTCTGTCGGGTCTGTGAATCCGGAAAATGCCGTGCCGGCGCGACGCGGGATACCGCGCCGGACCGGCAATCAGAAGCGGACGACGGCGCCGGCCCAGGTGAAGCCGGCTCCGAAGGCCGCGAACAGCACGTTCGAGCCGTCCTTGATGCGATCTTCCTTGAAGGCCTTGTCGAGCGCCATCGGGATCGTCGCGGCGGTGGTGTTGCCGAACTTCTCGATGTTGTGGACGACCTTCTCCTCGTCCATCTCGAGGCGCCAGGCGACGAGCTGGTTGATGCGCTGGTTCGCCTGGTGCGGGATGAACAAATCGACGTCGGGAATGCCGAGGCCGGCCTTGTCGAGCACTTCCTTGGCGACCGCCGGCATCTTGTCGGTGGCCCAGCGGAAGACCTGCTTGCCCTTCATCTTCGGGTAGTGACGGCCCTCGTCCATCATCTCGGTGGTGAGGCGCGGGATGTACTTCGATCCGGGACACTCGAGCCAGAGATCCTGTGCGCCGGAGCCGTCCGCGTGGAGCGCGATGGAGAGCAACCCGTGATCGTCGTCCTTCGCCTGGCCGATCACGGCGGCGCCCGCGCCGTCGCCGAACAGGACGGTCACGTCGCGGCCGCGGTCGGCGAACTCGATGCCCGTCGAGTGCACCTCGGAGCCGACGAGCAAGACCTTCTTGTACATGCCGGCGCGGACCCACGCGTCCGCGATGCTGAGTCCGTAGAGGAAGCCGGAGCACTGGTTGCGGATGTCGAGCGCGGGCACGCCGGGCATGCCGAGCTTGTCGCCGAGCAGACACCCGGAGCCGGGGAAGGTGTAGTCCGGGCTCAGCGTGGCGAAGATGATCGCGTCAATCTCCTCGGGCTTCACGCCGGCGTGCTCCAACGCCGCCTTCGACGCCGGGACGGCCAGGTCGCTCGCGCCGATGCCGTCGTGCTCGATGTAGCGACGCTCCTTGATCCCGCTCCGTTGGAAGATCCACTCGTCGCTGGTCGTCATCAATTTGGCCAGGTCGTCGTTGGTGACGACCTTGCTGGGCACGTAGCTTCCGACGCCAAGAATCGTGGACCTCGTCATCTCGCCCTTTCCTTGCAGGCTGGCAGGCTGGTGGAGGAGAGTGACACGACTCGCCTCCTTTGTGCGGCGGCTGCTAACATGGGCCCATGGCAATTCGCAAGATTGCCCAGATGGGTCAGCCCGTATTGCGACGGCGCGCCGACGAGGTGCCGCCTTCGGAGATCGCAGCTGCGCGCGTGCAGACGCTCATCGACGACATGATCGAGACGATGCACGACGCCGACGGCGCGGGAATCGCGGCGCCCCAAGTGTACGAAGGCGCACGCATATGCGTGATCGAGGTTGCGGCGAACGCGCGCTATCCGCACTTCCCCGCCATCCCGCTCGTGGTACTGGTTAATCCAGTGGTCGAAGCTCAACTGGTCAATCCACTTGAAGGGCCGGCGCTCGAGGAGACGATCGAGATGTACGAAGGCTGCTTGTCGGTGGCGGGCGTCCGCGGGCGGGTGCGCCGGCCGCGACGGGTGCACGTGCACGCGCTCGACCGCCACGGGGAGCCCTTCGAGCTCGCCTGGGAGGGCGTCGCGGCGGCCATCGTGCAGCACGAGACCGATCACCTCGACGGCGTGTTGTTCGTCGACCGCGCCGATCCACGGTCGCTGACGTTCCAGCGCGAGTACGATCGCTTCGTGCCCGCCAGCGCGCGCGTCACCGACCACGGCTGAAGCTGGAGCGACATGCGACCGGAACCGGGTGACGTCATCGGCGGGAAGTATCGCATCGGCCGTATGATCGGCGACGGCGGCATGGGCGCGGTGTACGAGGCGCGCCACGAAGTGCTCGGCTCGCAGGTGGCGCTGAAGTTTCTTCACGCAGAGCTCGCGAAGCGGCCTGGGCTCGCGTCGCGCTTCCTGCAGGAAGCGAAGGTCTCGGCGAGCATCCAGAGTGCGCACGTGACGCGCGTGACGGACGTGGACCAGACGCCGGACGGATCGCCGTACCTGGTGATGGAGCTCTTGACCGGCGAGTCGCTCCAGCAGCTGCTCGATCGCCGCGTCACGCTGCCGCGCGACCAGGCGGTGGACTTCGCGTTGCAGATCCTCGCCGGCCTCGAAGCGGCGCACGCGCTTGGCGTCGTGCATCGCGATCTGAAGCCGGACAACGTGTTCATCACGCCGTCCACCGGCGGTCCCGTGGTCAAGCTGCTCGATTTCGGCATCGCCAAGCTGCGCGAGACCAACGAGTACAAGAAGGGGCTGACGCGTCCCGGCGCCGTGATGGGCACGCCGGAGTACATGGCGCCCGAGCAGTTCTACTCCGCCGACCGCGTCGACCACCGCGCCGACATCTACTCGCTCGGCGCGATGCTGTACGAGATGTTGTGCGGCAAGCGACCGGCCTACGGCGACGACACGGCGGCGATCATCGCCGAGGTCGCGCAAGGCAGGGTGCCGCGCGTCGACCAGCTCGATCCCGCGATCCCGCGCGCGCTCGCGGACGTGGTGCACAAGGCGATGGCGCCGATCCCCGGCGATCGCTTCGCGACCGCGCTGGACATGCGCATGGCGCTCGCGCCGCTGTCGGGCGAGCTCAGCCACGCCGGGCGTCTGGCGGCCACACCTGCGCCGGGCACCGTGCGCGGATTGCCCGACACCGATCCGCTGGGCGCGCCGCCTGCGACGGTGGACGGCCCGGCGCTCACCGGCGCGACTCATCGCGGCGTGCCGCCGACGTTGCCGCCGGACGACTCGCCGACCGGCGCGCCCGCGGAGTTCTCGCCGAAGGGCAGCACGCAAGAGGCGCCGCGCGACATGATACAGGCGCTCCAGCGCGCGCAGCAGCCGTCGGCGCCGTACGTGACGCCCGGTCCGAGCATGCCGTCGTACGCGGCCTACGGGTCGCCACCGCGGCGCAAGCGAAGCCGGCTCGGCGGCGCGCTGATCGCGCTGTTGCTCGGCGCGCTGGTGACCGGCGGCGTGATCGCCGTCGTCGCGATGCGGCAGCAGAGCCAGGACGAGCCACCGCCGTTGGGAACGACGACGACGGGCACGCCGGCCACCACGATCACGGCGCAAGGCGGCACCGAGCCGGCGCCGACGCAGACACCCGCGCCCACTCCCGTCGCGCCGACGCCGGCGCAGCCGACCGCGCACCCGACGGCCTCGCCGACTCACCCGCCGGCAACCCACGCCGATGGCGGCGCGACCGTCGCCGACGCCGGCGTGCCGCAGTTTCCGTTCCCGATGCCGTTTCCGAGCACCATCCCGACGACGTTACCGAGCGCGTTTCCGCAGATCCCGTTCCCGCAGATCCCGGGGTTTCCAGGCCCGGCGCCAGCGCCCAGTCACTGACCGGGCGCGAGCAAGACGAAACACCGGCGAAGCTCCCGCGACGCCGCGCGTCGCGTATGCTCCGGGCCGTGGAAGATCCCTCACCCTCCTGGGTCGCCGAGTTCGTGGCGACGTTGCCCGCCGGCTACCGGAATTCCTACGACGACGACGCCATCGCCGCGCACGCGCGCGTCGCGGCGCAGCGGGGCAACGCGCCGGCGAACGTCGGGCTCTTCGCATCGGATCGGCACGCGGGGTCGGCCTTGTGCATCGCCGCGGAAGATCGACCCGGCTTGCTCGCGACAATCAGCGCGGCGCTCGTGCTGTGCGATCTCGACGTCCTGGACGCCGACGCGCACACGCGCAAGACGCCCGCACGCGTCACGGAGGCGGTGGATCTGTTCTGGGTCCAGCACGCGGAGCAGGATGGCAAGCGTCCGCCGGTCGACGAGCAGATCGTGGCGCGGCTCAAGACCACGCTGGTGGACCTGCTCGAGGGTCGCCTCGACGCGCACACGACGCGACCGCCGAGCGCGGCGCCGCGCCCCGCCGTCGACACCGTGGTGCGTTTCTTGACGGGCAGCGACGGCTCGCTCGACATGCTGGAGATCGAGACCGGCGATCGCTCGGGGCTGCTCTTGGCGCTCGCGCAGGCGCTGTTCAAGCAGCGCGTGCAGATCCTCGAGTCGGAGGTCCGCACGCTCGGCGACAAGGTGCTCGATCGCTTCATGATCGTGGAGTTCGACGGCTCGCCGATCAGCGACGCGCGCCGGCTGGAGATCCAGGTCGCCGTGCTCTCCGCGCTGGAAACCCCGGCAAGCTGACTGGATCATCTTGTCGGTCCGGCGCGGAATCGCCCGGCCCGATCGGCGTCTACAGCGCTTCGCGGTACACCGCGAGCGTCTCTTTCGCACACGTCTGCCACGAGAACTCCGCGGCGCGACGCTGGCCCGCGTCCACGAGCTTGGCGCGCAGCGCCGCGTCGTCGAATAGCCGCCGGATCGCGTCGACCATCGCCGTGTGATCGCGCGATCCGACGTGCAGCGCGCCTTCGCCGGTGACTTCCTTCACCGCGGGCGCCGTGGACGCCAGCACCGGCGTGCCCAGCGACATCGCCTCCAGCGCCGGCAGACCGAAGCCTTCGTAGTGCGACGCGAACAGCAACATCTGCGCGTGCCGGTAGAGCGCGAGCAAGGTGGCGTCGCTGACGAACGGCACGACGATCACTTGCCTCTTCACGTCTGGGCGCTCGAGCAGCCGATTCATCTCGCGATCGACACGCGAGAAGCGTCGCACCAGGACGAGACGCTCGTCAGGGCGGTTCCGCGCCGCTTCGACATAAGCCCGGATCATCCCCACGTGGTTCTTGTACGGCGAACCTTGTCCCACGATCAGCGCGTAGCGCACGCCCGGCGGCACGATCTCGTCCAGGCTCGAGCGCGGCCCGGCGCGTTCGGCGTTGTAGCGATCGCGGTCGAGACCGTGGTGGACGACGCGCACCTTGTGGGCGTGCTCGGGGTAGACGCGCGCGATGGCGTCGGCGGTAGCCTGCGAGATGGCGATGATGCGCCGCGCGCCGCGCAGCGAGCGCGCGATGTTGAGCGTGTACCAGAGCCCGTTGGCGACACGCACCGGAAGGAACCCCGACGCCAGACGCCGGGCCTCGACCCACATCAGGTCGTGGATGGTCACGACGTACGGACAGCGGATGCCGAGCGGCACGAGGTCGGCCGGCGAGTGGTACAGATCGAAGCCGTCGAACGAGTGGGCTCGCCCGAGCCGGAGCACGGTCGCGGTGGACTTGGTCTCGCCCGGAAACGCGAGCTCTTCGACGCGATCGCTCTGGACCAGTGGCTCGGTCGCGTCCGGATGACGAAGAAGCAGAAACCGCATGTCGCCCGCCAGCGGCACGAGATGGCGCACCAAGGCCTCGACGTAGTTGCCGATTCCGCTCTTGTTCCGGGTCACGGAACGGGCGTCGATGACCACGCGCGGCATGGCGCGGGAGCGTATCCCAGTGGTATACGATGGAGGCAATGAGCGACGCGCACGGAGGGAATGCGCCGCCGCGAGGCGGCACGCAGGTTCAGGACGCCGCGGGGCGGGCCCCGGGCAATCCGACGGACGCCATGACCGCCGTGCCCGCCGGCGCGCCGGGGCGACCGCCGGTTTCGCCGACCGTGGTGGACACCAGCGATCCCGCACCCCCCGCCGCCGCGCCCTGGGAGAAAGCGGGACGCACGCAGCCCGGCGAGCCGCCGCTGCTCGATCAGCCGGGCTTCCCGCCTCCGGCCCAGGGCCCCGCGCCGTTCGGGCCCGGCGCGGCACCCTTCGCGCCGCCGCAGGGCGGAGCGGCTTTCGGCCCACCGCCGGGCGCCGCACCCTACGGCCCGCCGCAAGGCGCGCCGCCGTACGGCCCGCCGCCGGGCGCGCCGCCGCCATACGGCGCGCCTCCGGGGATCGCGCCGTACGGCCCGCCGCCAGGCATGATGCCGCCGCCGATGGCGCCGATGATGCGTCGCAATCGATCGTCGGCGGGGCTGATCCTCGGCCTCGCAGCGGCGCTCGTCGTCCTCAGCGGCGCGATCGCCGCAGCCATGCTCCTGCGCGGCGGCAAGGACGACAGCAGCGACGTCCAGCCCATCGCCACCTCCGACACCCCCACAACGGAGGTGAAGCCGGAGGTCACGGGCACCGAGCCCGCGCCGGCTGCAACGCCGGAGGTCGCGACGCCGACGCCCACGCCGGTCGCGACCACGCACCCGGTGGCCACCGCGACACCGAAGCCGACCGCGACCGCGACCGCGACCGCTACGGCTGTACCCACCGCGACCGCGACCGCCGTACCCACCGCGACCGCGACCGCCGTGCCCACCGCGACCGCTACGGCTGTACCCACCGCGACCGCGACCGCTGTACCCACCGCGACCACGCCGCCGCCAGTCAAACCTCCGCCGCACATCCCGCATCTGCCCGGGCGACCGCACTGACGGATCGACGGCGGGCTCGCAGATCTCCCGGCGCGGATGCCGCTCATCAAGCATCGCCCGCGACTCAGGCTGCTCTTGCCGCGCAGCGTCACGCGCGGCGAGACCTTCGTCGCGACCGCCGTTCTCGAAGCGCGCCACGCCGTGGCGATCGAGTGGCTCGACGTGCGTCTCGATGGTTGGCTTCGCGCCACCGTCGGCAGCGGCCAAGCGACGTCCCGGTACGCGAAAGAGATCGTGCGATCGCGAGCGCGCCTGTCCGGGCCGCGCGAGATCCCGGTGGGGACCACGCGCTTCGACTGCCGCTTCACGCTGCCACCGCGGGCGCCGCCGTCGTTCAAGGGCTGGTCCACGAGCTCGAGCTACGCCGTCACGGTCCACGCGGGCATCGCGTGGTGGCCCGACGCGAAGCAGAGCTTCTACCTGGACGTCGTCATGCTGGAAGCTGCGCGGCGCCCGGCGCGGCCGGTACTGCTGTCGTCGGCCGCGAACGGCCCGACGGGCGGTGACCCGTACGTCGAGCTCGGCCTCGCCGACACCACGATCGATTCCGGCGGCGTCGTGGACGGCTCGGTGGCCCTCGGCAACGTGCGCGACGCGCGCTTCGTGGGTTGCGACATTGCATTGGTCGCCATCGAGCGCGCCCGCGATCACGAGCGGGAGCTGTCGCGATACTCGATCCACCTCCCGGCTCGCGCGGAGGGCGACGCGATCCCCTTCTCCATGCGGCTTCCGGTTATCCCGCCGAGCTTCGACGCGGGGCTCGTGCGCGTGCGCTGGCTGGTCGAGGCGCGGGCGCGACGTCGCATGGCGCGCGACGTCGTGGTCTGCGCCAACGTCGTCGTGGTCCCCGGCTCGCCTGGCGCACAGCGCGTACGCCGGGCTCCGCCCGACGTCGGCGCGGAGCGCGTCGCGCGCGTGTGGCAGAGCGTCGGCGAGCGGCTGGGCTACGAGCTGCTCGGCGGTGAGCTGGTCAAGACGCGAGGCGACGCGCGCGTGGCGATCCGGCGCGACTTCGCGCGCGGCCCGCGCGTACTCGCGGAGATCCGCACCGCGCCGCTGGGCATCGGGCTCGAGGGCGGCGCGCTCCGCGGCGTGCATCGCTGGGTCGGCGAGCGCGGGTTCCCGCTCGGCGACGCGAAGTGGGACGCGCGCCACCGCGTCTCCGGACGCTTCGAGCAGCAGGTGAAGGCGTTCGGGGCGATCCTGGTCACCGCCCTCGCCGAGCAGCGCGTGGCCGAGCTGTCCGACGAGCGCATCGTGCTCGAGATCGACGGCGCCGGACTCGACCCACGTCGACTGGGCGCTCTGGCGCGGGCGGCCGACCGGATCGCGCAGTTGCTTCCCGCTGCCCGCGCCGCCATCCCGCCGCCGCCGGGGTTCGACGTCGGCGCGTGGCGCGCGCTCGCGACGGAGCTCGCCGGGCGCTTCGAGCCGTCGTGCATCGCCGTACACGGCGAGCTCGACGATCACGGCGTCGACATCGTCACCGAGTGGGCGGGAAACGTCGCGCACGCGACGCGCGTCGTACTGCGCCCACGCGCGCGGATCGCGGATCGCTGGGTCGGCGTCATCCCGACGGACGCCGCGCTCTTGTCCGCGCTGCCCGCCGACGCGCAGACCGCCGCGAGCGCGCTGTGCGCCGTCGCCGGCGACGTCGCGATCGACGTGGAAGCCCTGACGCTGACCTTGCCGGCACCGCTCGAGCGACCGGATCGCGTGCTCGACCGCATCGGCGACCTCGCACACCTGGTGGAGAAGCTGTCGACAGCCCGACGCGGGTACCGCTGAATCCCACGGACCGCCGTGATACGCTCGCTCACGAGTGCTGTTTCCCGCACGAGCCGCCTGCACGCTGCTTTTCGCGCTGGCCGCGTCCGGCTGCGCTTCGAAGCGCGGCGCGAGCGGCACTGGACCGGCACCGGCGCCAGACGAGCCCGCGGCGTCGGCCGCGCGCGCCCCTCCCACGAGCTCCAGCATCGGCGCGTCCGTGCGGCCGGACCCGCATCCGCTCGCAGCGGCGACCGGACCGCGCTGCCGCGAGCAACCCGCCCAGGACTTCCTGCTGCGGCGCGACCAGATCGCGAAGATCGGCGCGCCCGCCGAAGAGCGCCGGCAGATCGAAGCGGCCCGCCAGCGCAGCGTCGACTACCGGACGCGCGAGTACGGACACTTCCCTGGCTTCGGTCACCGCCGCGACAACCCGCACCCGCCGAGCGCCTACGCGGAACGCACCACGTTCATGGGCGTACCCGTGGTCGTGAATCGGAAGATCGTGCCGGCGCTGGCCTGCGTGGAAGCGGCGCTGCGGCAGAGCTGCGCGGCGCATCCGTACCAGCCGCGCGTGCTGAGCGGCATGCGCGACCACAACACGTACACGGACTACGAGGTCTCCAACCACGTCTACGGCATCGCGATCGACGTCGATCCCGGCAAGAACCCGTGTTGCAACTGCGTCGGGAAGTGGAAGCGGAGCGCGGCGTGCCGCAAGAAGGTCGCCTCGGAGTTCGATCGGATGGCGATGCCGCGGTGCTGGGTCGAAGTGTTCGAGCGCTACGGCTTCCACTGGCTCGGGCACGACGAGCTCCACGACACGATGCACTTCGAGTTCCTGGGCGATCCCGAGCGAATTCGCGACTAGCGCCGCTGGCGTTGGAGCAGACCCTCGCCCCGGTACCAGGCCGCCGCGTCGCGCAGCGACTCGTCGAGGGGTCGCGATGCGTAGCCGACCTCGCGCGCGGCCTTCGCGCTCGACAGACGTGCGGTGAAGGTACTCTGCAGAGCCATCTCCCGGCTGAGCAGCGGCGGGCGATCGGTGATGTCGGCCACCGCGTCCATCAGCGCGCCGAGACCGTGGAACAAGGGCGCCGGCGCGGTAAACAGCGGCGGCCGGCCACCCACGATGGCGGCGATGCGTCGAAACAGATCACGCACGTCGAGCGACTCGCCGCCGAGGATGTAGCGCTCGCCCGCGCGACCCCCCGTGGCAAGCTCGAGGTGCGCGCGCGCGACGTCGCGCACGTCGCAGGTGGTGCGGATCCCGCGCGGGACGACCAGCGACAAGCCGCGCTTCGCGGCGCGGAACAGCGGCAGCAGGTTGTGCTTCCAGTCGCCTGGTCCAAACACCGCGGTCGGGTGGGTGATGATCGTGGAGAGCCCGCGATCGGCGGCGCGAAGCACCTCCTGCTCGGCCAGCCACTTGGTGTGGGGGTACACCATCTGGAGCGGCTCGAGGTTGTAGACGCTCGCCTCGTCGACGGTGACGTCCACGCCGCGCTGCGCTTCCGGCGGCTTGCCGATGGTGCTCGCCGACGACGTGTGCACGAACACGCCCACGCGCGCGGCGACCGCCGCTTCGACCATCGCGCGCGTGCCGCTCACGTTGGTCCGGAAGCTCTCGGCCCAGCGCCCGCGCCACATCCCGACGCTCGCGGCGACGTGGAACACGGCGTCCGCGCCGCGCATCGCATCCGCGAGCACGGCCGCGTCGTCGAGATCGCCGCGCACCGGCTGCACGCCCAGCGCGATCAGCTCACCCGGGAGCGCGCCGGAGCGCGTCAGCGCCGCGACGACGACGTCGCGTTCGACGAGCTGCCGCGCGATCTCGTAGCCGAGGAACCCGGTGGCGCCGGTGACGAAGGCGGTGCGCATGTCCCCGCGCAGCGTGGCACATCGCGCGGCGCCCAGGGGCGTGTCATGCGCGCGGGGGTGTCGCGCTCAGGTTGCTAGCGACGCCGCGGCCGCGCGCGAGCGGCGAGCTGTGCCTCGGCCTCCTCGAGCGTGAAGCGCCGGTGGCATTTCCGGCACGCGTACACCGACTTGGCCGGCTTGCGCGCCCGCGCCTGCACCTCGCCACAGTGCGGGCACACGATCCGTACCAGCGCCCCCAGCGCGCCCCCGGTGAAGATCGCCACCTGTCAGGTCTAGCACACGACCCGCGCGCGTCTCACGGTGCGGTGCCTTTCGCCTCGATGCGGCTCATGGCTCGCTCGGCGAGCGCGGTGATGGTGAGCGACGGGTTCACGCCCGGGTTGGCGGAAATCGCCGAGCCATCGATGACGTAGAGCCCGGGATAGCCGAACACCCGATGCTCCTTGTCGATGACGCCGGTGTCGGCCGAGTCGCCCATGCAGCAGCCGCCCAGGATGTGCGCCGTGGTGGGGATACCGAGCAGCGTCTCGGTCAAGAGCGTGGTCGGATAGCCATCGATCTTCCCGGCGACCCGCCGGGCCAGCTCCGTGGCCTCGGGGATCGACGCCGTCGGCGCGGGGCCCTCGCCCAGCTCCGTGGTCATCCCGGTGCGGAAGCCCGTGGTCAGCGAGCGGCCGCGCTTGAGGCGGATGTAGCCCTCGAGCGTGCGCATGTAGAGCAAGATGATGCTGTGCTTGGCCAGGTCGGGCACGGCGGCGGCGCGCAGGAATGCCAGCGGCTTGCGGGCGAGCACGCCGAGCACGTTCAAGAGGCGCTCGGGCAGGGCGTCGCCGGCCACGTGGGGACCGAGCAACGTGCGGAAGAAGCCGGAGCCGGCGCCGTAGCGGCAGGGCTCGATGTGGGAGTGCTCGTCGGTGTGGATGATCGAGGTGATGGCGATGCCCTTCGACAAGTCGAGATCGCGGTTGCGTGTGACGACGGCGATCAGGGATTCCGAGTTGGTGCGCACGGTGTCGCCCACCCGGTCCGACAGCCGCGGCAGGCCGTGCGGGTCGGCCTTCAGCTTCAGCAGCAGATCGACCGTACCCATGACGCCGCCGGCGAAGATCACCTGCTTCGCTTCGTAGCTGCCCGAGCGACGCCGCCCGGGCGCGAGCCCCTCGAGCGTCTCGATGCGGTAGCCACTGTCGCCCGGCTCGCCGCCTTCAATGGGCGTCACGTGCACGACCTCCGTCTCGGTTCGAACCTCCAGCCCGCGTCTTTCCGCAAGGAAAAGGTAGTTCTGATCAAGCGTGTTCTTGGCGCCGTGGCGGCAACCCGTCATGCACGCGCCGCACTGGATGCAGCCCGTGCGATCCGGACCCTCGCCGCCGAAGAACGGGTCGGCGACGGTCTTGCCTGCCTCACCGAAGTAGACGGCGACGTCGGTGGGGTGGAAGTGCTCGCCGCGACCGATATCGTGAGCCACCTCGCGGAAGACTTCGTCGATGGGCGTAACGTACGGATTCGGGGCCGCGCCCAGCATGCGCTTGGCCGTCGCGTAGTGCGGGGCAAGCTCCGCTTGCCAATCGGCAAGGTGCCCCCACGAGTCGGCCTGGAAGAAGTCCGGCTTCGGCACGGGCAGCGTGTTGGCGTAGACCAGCGATCCTCCGCCGTAGCCCACGCCGTGCACCACGGTGATGTGCGGGAAGAACGACATCTTGAAGATACCGTGCAGCGCGAGCTCGGGCTGCCACATCCAGCGCCGCAGATCCCAGTTCGTCTTGGGGAAGTCCTCGGCGGCGAAGCGCCGGCCCTTCTCCAGCAACAGGACGCGATACCCCTTCTCGACCAGGCGCAGCGCCGAGACGCTGCCCCCGAACCCCGACCCGATGATCGCGAAGTCGTAGCTCATGGGCAGACTCTACGAGCCGGGTTGTGTCGCCGCAAACCGCGCTCGAAACACCGCGCGCTCCGGACGATACCGCGCCGGACCAACAAGACCCTGTCCCCTGGTTTCTGGATGCCGGTCCGGCGCGGAACCGCGCTCGACGGATGCGCGGCGCGGCATCAGTCGGCGTCACGCGCGACACCCGACCCGAGCAGCCGGCGCGCGGTACCGGACTCGATGGCTTCGCGTTCGACCGCGGGGAGCGCCAGCCCATCCAGGAACGTGTTGAGGTCGGGACGCCAGCGGCTGTCCTCGAAGAAGTGGTCGGAACCGTACACGAGGTGATCGACGCCGTAGACGGCGCGCGCGCAGTGGAACGCCGGGGCGAAGTAGCCCTGCGCGGTATCGGCATAGAACCGCTCGACGTAGCGACTTGGCGGCGCGGGCAGATCCTGACCGTGCCGCGGCGGAAAGCCGGCAACGTCGAGCCCCATGTCGAGCCGGCGCGCCAGCATCGGCAACGCGCCGCCGTAGTGGGAGAGGATGATGCGAGCCTTCGGGTATTGCTCGAACAGGCCACCGTAGATGATCGACGCCGCGGAGAGCGTCGTGTCGCACGGGAACAGGATCAGCGGCGGCGCCGCCGGCCCGAAGCACGCGGACGGCTTGATCGGGTGGATGAACACCGGCAACCCGGCGTCGTCGATCGCGCGCCAGACAGGCGCGAGCGACGGATCACCGGGGTAGACACCCCCCAGGTTCGAGCCGAACACGACGCCGGCCACCGCCGGATGCGCGTTCCAGCGATCGAGCTCACTGAGCGCATCGTCGACGCGATGCACCGGCAAGTGCAGGTACGACCGGAAGCGACCCGGATGCTCCGACGCGAGAGCACCCTGGAAGTCGTTCAGGTCACGACACAGCGGCACGGTGTTGTCGTCGAGACGCGCGTAGATCAGCGGCGCAGAAAGCACTTCCGTGACCACACCGTCGCGATCCATCTCCGACAGGCGCGTCTCCACGTCCCACGCCGGCACGGGCGCACCCGACCAGATCGCGAGGAGACGTTTCCCCGGGCGCTCACGGAGCTCCACGGCGTCGGGGTAGGCGCGCGCGGCAGCGCGGAGGTGCCAATCGGGAAACGCGTGCGCGTGGACGTCGATGCGGGTCATGCAAACACGAATACTCCGCCGCGTCGCGCGACGGAATGCTCTAGACGCGTACCGGCCTTCGTTCGTACGCGCGTCCCACAGTGTTGGATATGCAACACCGCCTCCGCGCGGCTCGCGGAGCCATCGCAGGTGTTTCCTACGGAAACGCGCGACCCGGGCCGCTGGCACGGATCTCGCTCAAGGACCCGCCGCACCAAGCTCGCTTTCTGGAGGGAACGAATGGCTGGGATATCACGCAGGATCGGGAAAGTGACGCGCGCGATCATCGCGGCGTCGGCGCTCGCGTTGAGCATCGGCTCCCTGAGCGCCGCTCACGGGGGGCAAGACGTGCCAAACTCCGCCGGCAGCTACGACCACGGAAGCATCGACATGCCGCTGCACCGCGGCGGCGTCGTGCCTTTCGAGCTGACGGTCGCCCAAACGCCCGACAATTGCTCGGGGACCCTGCGCCTCCGGATCGATTGGGACAAGCGGCACAACCAGGTCAAGCTGCGTCTCGACGGCAAGCACGCGATGCAAGCCTACCCGACCGTGCACCGCACCGAGGGCGTCGACTACTTCCCGAACCCGTTCCTGCCGGAGCCGAAGGACATCGTAAACGGGCGGAACGAGTTCTGGCTGATCACTCCCGGTCCCAGCATCACGTTCTACTACAGCGGGCAGACGCTCGACCTGCTCGGCAGCGAGCTCGATTTCCCGACGCCGCCGCCGAACTCGATTCCGGTGCCGCTGCCGACGCTGCGGGCCGTTGGGTCGCCGTTCTTCCAGCCCGATGCGCACGGCGACGTGCACTTCGAGTGGACGATGCCGTACGACAAGATCACACGGGGCGATCTGCCGCAGTACGCACACCACTTCGTGAGCTTTCCGCCGCCGAATCTGTGCCAGGTCAATCCGTACCGCTTCGACCTGTCAACGGCGCGCATCTACATGAGCAAACCGCTGCCCGCGTCGGAAGCGCTGCCGTTCTCCGACTACCTCCGCGGCGGCCTGATCTTCGACGTCACGATCGACCCGCCCCAATACTACGTCGACCCGCCACTGACGACGCTGGTCGCGACGTATAGCGGCGCGTCCATCGTAGCCGGCGGAATTCCCGATGGTTGGACCTTCGACATCGAAGCCGCGTTCATGAACGTGGCGCCGCCTATCCGTCCCTGGGCCGGAGCTGCGAGCTGCTCGAACTGGTTCAATCCAGTGCACACAAAAGGTCTCAACTTCTGCCCGCCGCCGAGCCCATGAGGAGGTTACTGATGAAGATTCAAGCAAGGGACCTCTGGGTAAGCCTCGCCGCGGTCGGTGTGATCGCGGCGTGTCAGACGAGCACGACGCCGGACGAGGGATCGACGTCGACAACAGCGGCGGCCAGCCATTCCGAGGGCGCCGACGGCTACAACCTGCACTTGCAGCCGACGTTGGACTTCAACCCGATCCAACCGGGCGCCGACATCGACCGGGGGCGCGCCGTGTTCGGGCTGGCGCCCGACGACAACACGATCGACACGAGTCAAGCGCTGTTCGAAGGCTTCTCTCAAGCGTACGGCGGACAGCTCACGTCGAACGGTCGAGTGTGCGCCTCGTGCCACCGCGGGAGCGACAACAACTTCGGCCTCCCGGCGTTGCCGCTCACCGACACGGTAGCGCCCGACGACCCGCTGATCGCCGGGTTCACCGCCGATGCAGCTGGCGACCCGGATGCGTTCGAGAACCTGGTCCAGCGCGGGCTCGTTAGATATCGCCCAAGCCGCTTCAACCTTGCACGCAGCGAGAGCGACCCGTTCCGCGAGGTCTTCTTCTGGCGCAAGGTACCCCGGCTGGTCAACCTGCGGTTCCAGCACGGCTTCCTCAACGACGGGCGCGCTCGCGTGATGTTCGAGACCTGCCAGGGCGCCGCCTTCACCCACACGCAGGGCACCGATCAGCGCTTCGACGACCTCTTCCCGGTCGCCGACGGGGCCGACATGGAAGCGTTCCAGTTCGCTGACACGTTCAGCGACCCGGTGCTCGCGGCCCTGGCCGACCCGTCGGCTCCGATACACGACAGGTTGGCGAACGATCCGTTCTACACCGTGGCGATCCACACGTCGGCGCAGCGCCACGGCGCACGCGTCTTCCAGCGCTACTGCATGACGTGCCACAACGTTCCGAACGTCTTCAACAACATCTGGAACGTCGAACCACTCGGCAACAACGCTCGCCCGGTTACTGATCCGGCGTTCGCGCCCAGCGTGGGCAAGAACTTCGACATCGGCGTCGCCGAGCAGAACAAGCTCGGGCTGAACTTCGGCCTGGCTCAGCCCGACGGGTCGCGAACGACGATCGTGGTGCCTCTGGCCAACGAGGATGGAACCACGACCCAGCTCCCGGTGACGATCGATATCGGCCTTGCAGCCGCCACCGGCCGTGCTGTGGACGTCGGTCGCTTCCGCGTTCCGCAGCTCCGCAAGATCAAGGACCTGGGCCCGTACTTCCACGACAACTCGGCGGCGACGCTGGCCGAGGTCGTGGATTACTTCAACAGCAGTCAGTACAACGCCTCGCGCGACGGCCGCCGCTATCCGATTCATCTGGATAGTCACGAGCGCGCCGACCTTCTCGAGTTCCTCGAGATCCTCTAGCGCAAGGCGAAACGTGCCGGCCGCGGCAATGGCGTCGCGGCCGGCACTCTTTCCAGGAAGGGAGAAGCTTCGTGAACGACGCCGATGTGATCATCGTCGGAGGCGGACCAGCGGGCAGCTCGAGCGCGATTCTGCTGCGTGAGCGCGGCTACAAGGTGATCCTGCTGGAACGCGAGGTCTTCCCCCGGTTCATCGTGGGCGAGTCGTTGCTGCCCGCCGCGTGGGACATGTGGGACAAGCTGGGGGTTCGCACCAAGATCGAGGACAGCGAGTACCCGGTGAAGCGCGGGGTCCTGTTCAGGATCGAGGACACGAAGGAGACGTCCGAGTTCCTGATCAGGACCGACGAGTTTCCCGAGTACTTCACCCGGCCGTACACGTATCACGTCGATCGCGCGCACTTCGATCAGTGTCTCCTCGAGCGAGCGGCCGAGACCGGGGCGGATGTGCGGCAGGGCTGGGAGGTCGACGACGTGTTGTTCGATGGCGCGCGCGCCGTCGGCGTGCGCGCCAAGGCCCCGGACGGAAAGCACCACGAGCTTTCCGCGCGCTTCATCATCGACGCGAGCGGGCGGCGGACGTTGCTCGCTACGCGACTCGGGCGACGCTACAAGAACCCCGATCTGCTGAAGGTCGCGTACTACACGCACTTCGAGGGCGGCGGCCGGCGCGCCTCGGATGACGGCTCCACAGTGACCGACATCCACAGCACGTCCGGCGGATGGATCTGGTACATCCCGCTGAGAAACGACACCGTCAGCGTGGGGGTCGTGCTCGACGCGGCGTACGTGCAAGCCGCGGGTTCGGGTCCGCAGGCGCTGTTCGACGACGCCGTGGCGCACGACGCGCTGGTATCCGGATGGCTCGAGCCCGCCCGCCAGCGGATGGACCTGAAGAAGATCGCGTCGATCTCCTATCTCGCGGACAGCTTCGTCGGCGACGGCTTCCTGTTGGTCGGCGACGCGGCGATGTTCATCGATCCGATCTTCTCCGCGGGCGTGATGCTCGCGATGCGGAGCGCCGACTACGCCGTCGACGTCATCTCGAAGGGCCTCGAGTCAGGCGACGTGTCGGAAGCGACGCTTGCTCCGTACGAGGCGCGCATCCGCAAGCCGATCGAAAAGATGCAGCAGATCATCCTGAACTGGTACCGGATCATGGAGCAGAAGAACCGGAACCACATCTTCCGGCTTTCGCAGACCGCGCCCCTGCTCCGCGAGCAGCTCGTCGTGCTGTTGAGCGGCGGCTACGAGAAGGCCGACCTCGACTCTTTCCTGGCGCAATCGGGAGCGATGTAGATGGAATTCGGGTGGAGCCCGGAGCAGAGCGAGCTGTATGCGCGCTCGCTCGGGCTCGCGCGCTCTGTCGGCGCGCGCACGGCGGGCTTCGACAGGGAGCGCTGGCGCACTCTGGGAGAGATGGGGCTGCTCGGCTTGTCGTTGCCAAGCGAGCACGGCGGCATGGGACTCGACGCGATGACGACGGCGCGTGTCGTCGAGGCGTTCGGTCGGGGCGCAGAGGACGCAGGACTGATCTTCGCCGCGTGCGCCCACCTGTTTGCGGCCGCCATGCCCATCGCCGAACACGGCACGGATGCGTTGAAGCGCCGAGTGCTCCCGCGCCTCGCGAGCGGCGAGTGGGTCGGGGCAAATGCGATAACGGAGCCGGAGGCGGGGTCCGACGCACTGGCGCTCAGGGCTCGCGCCGAGCGTCGCGGAAACGAGTACGTGATCCACGCCGACAAGAGCTTCGTGACCAACGGGCCCGTTGCCGACGTGCTGGTTGTGTACGCGAGCACGGCGCCCGAGCACGGGTATCTGGGCGCAAGCGCATTTGTGGTGGAGCGGGACGCGCCCGGGGTTCATCTCGGTGAGCCATTCGGGATGCTAGGGCTCGAAGGCGCGCCGATCGGACCCGTACGCCTCGACGAGTGTCGCGTGCCCGTCGAGCAGCGCCTCGGCGAGGAGGGCGACGGCTCACGCATCTTCCAGGCATCGATGCACTGGGAGCGCTGCTGCTTGTTCGCCATGTTTCTCGGCGTGATGGACCGCCAGCTGGAGCAAGCCGTGGACTTTGCGCGTGAGCGGCGTCAGTTCCGGAAGCCCATCTCGAAGAACCAGGCGGTGTCGCACCGCATCGTGGACATGAAGCTGCGCCTCGAATCGGCGCGCCTGCTGCTGTACCGGGCGTGCTGGGAGCGCGCCCAGGGCCGGGACGCCGCGGTCGCCATCTCGATGGCCAAGCTGGCCGTGAGCGAAGCCGCGGTCCAGTCCGGACTGGACCTGATCCGCGTCCACGGCGGGGCCGGTGTGGTCAGCGAGACCGGCGTCGACGCGCGGACTGCGCGACGCGATCCCATCGACGATCTTCTCGGGCACCAGCGACATTCAACGCGAGCTCGTCGCGAAGGGTATGGGGCTTTGAACCTCGCCGACCTGCTGAGCACGTCCGCCGCGAAGTACCCCAACGCGCTCGCCGTGTCGGCTCCGGACGGCGCGCCCAGCTTTGCGCGAGCTGGACCGCCTCGCCGATGCCGTCGCCGCGCGCCTTGCGCGCGCCGGCGTCCAGCGCGGAGACCGGGTCGCGGTGTGGATGCCCAAGTCGGTTCGTGCGCTGGCGGCGATGCAGGGCGCGCTCAGGCTCGGCGCGGCCTACGTCCCCTGCGATCCCATGAGTCCGCCGGCGCGCGTGCGCATGATCGTCAGCGACTGCCGCGTACGCGCGCTCGTCGCGCCGGCGGATTCCGGGCGCGCCATGCTCGCGGAGCTGGGCGACACGGATCGTCCAGCGCTTGTCACGGTCGCAGCCGAGCTCGACGACGCCGACGTGCCGTCGGCAACCGCGCCGTGCGACGTGGCTCCGGAAGAGCTCGCGTACGTCTTGTACACGTCCGGCTCGACCGGACGACCCAAGGGCGTGTGCATCAGCCATCGCGCCGCGTTGGCCTTCATCCAATGGGCGGCCGACGCGATCGACGCGACTTCCGGAGACCGCTTCTCGAGTCACGCGCCGTTTCACTTCGACCTGTCGGTGCTCGACATCTATGCCGCATGGGCCGTCGGCGCGCCGGTCGTGATCGTCCCGGAGGGTCTCGCGTACGATGCACGGAGACTTCGCGATTTCGTCGTCAACGAGCGGATCAGCGTCTGGTATTCGGTGCCGTCGGCGCTGATGCTCATGATGGATCGCGGCGGGCTGCTGCAGGCGCCGATCGACGGACTGCGCGTCGTGCTGTTTGCCGGCGAGCCTTTCCCCGTCAATCACTTGCTCGCACTCCGCAGGCGCTTGCCGCACGCCCGCATGTTCAATCTCTACGGTCCGACCGAGACCAACGTGTGCACAGCCTACGAAGTGGGCGAGCTCGGCGACAACCGCGTGTTGCCGGTACCCATCGGGACCGCCGTGTGCGGTGACCACGTCTGGGCAGTTCGCGAGGACGGGAGTGAAGTGGCCGACGGCGAATCCGGCGAGCTCTGGGTATCCGGACCGACCGTGATGAGCGGCTACTGGGGCGCCGAAGCGCACGGCGATCGACCGTATCGCACCGGCGACATCGTCGTGCGCAAGCCGGGCGGCGTGTTCGAGTACGTTGGACGACGCGATCACATGGTCAAGGTGCGCGGGTATCGAATCGAGCTCGGCGAGATCGAAGCCGCGCTCCAGAGCTCGCTACGCGTGCGCGAGGCCGCCGTAGTGACGCGTGGGGAGGGCCTCGCCGCAAAGCTGGTCGCTTGCGTCGCGGTCCACGGTGACGCCCCCTCGCTCCTCGAGGTGAAACGCCTGTGCGCGGAACGCCTGCCAAGATACATGATCGTCGACGAGCTGCGCGTCCTGGATTCATTGCCGCGCACACGGAACGGCAAGGTGGACCGCGCGACGCTTCGTGCGCTGGCCGAAGCCGACAACAAGCCGGCACCTCTGGGCGCCGTGGAGGAATGACATGGATCGCAAGGACGTCGAAACCCAGTTGATGAACTACATCGTCGAGCAGCGCTTGGAAGGCGACGCCTCGGGGGTCGACGCATCGACTCCGCTGCTCGCGTGGGGCCTCCTCGATTCGCTCAGCGTCGTCGAGCTACTTGCCTTCATCGAGGAGCGCTTCCACGTCGCCGTGCCTGCAGAGCTCGTCACGGCATCGAATCTCGAGACGCTGAGCGCCATCAGCAATCTGGTCGTCGAAATCTTCGCGGATCAGGCACAAGCGGGAAGCTGAAGCGCCATGGACGCCATGAGCAACGCGGCGCTCGCGGTTGGAGCAGGCGAGGCGGCGCTGGTCTGGTTTCCCGCGGTCGGCGACACTGCGTCGAGCTTCGGCCGAACCGCGTTGCGACTCGCGAACCGCATGCGGGGGCACCTGCGCGTGCTCGCGTTCGATCCGCCCGGCTATGCGCCGGGCTCTCGCGGCCCCATACCGTCGTTTTCGTTCCTGTATGATTGGGCAGCCGCGCTGATGGACTCGCTCGGGCGCGCGGACGCGCCGCTTCTGCTATCCGGCAACAGCTCGGGCGCGGATCTAGCGCTCGCGGCAGCCGTGCGCTCCAACGCGCGCGTGGCGGGGTGCTTGTTCGTGTCCTGGCCCGACTGGCGGCTCGGACACGCGCCCACGAGCGTCGATCTTTGCCCGCGCGATACCGAGCAACTCGAAATGCTGCTGGGCCGTAGCTGGCATCGCCCTCCGGCGCTCGCGCACGACCAGAGACATCGCCTGGTTGCTCGCTTCACCGACGAGCGCTACCGACGACACGTGGATTCGTTCGACCCAGTCGAGCACGGCCAGATGCTTGACCAGTTGGGCGTACCGCTCGAGTTCGTGGGCGGACAATCCGACCAGCTGGTGCCTAGCGCGCTTCTGATAGAGAGCGCAGAGGCACACCGCTGCCCGGTCTCGGTGATCGAGGACGCCGGCCACTATCCGCAGGTGGAGCGCCCGCGTGAGTTGGCGGATGTGATCGCCGCGTCGGCGCGGCGCTGGGTGCGCCGCTACCAGGAGACGACGTAGTGGACCTCGTCCGGCCCCGGACGGCCCAGGGACCAGCCCTCTAGCTTGACGTCGACGTCGCTGCCGGTGATCGCGGACATCGCGAACTGGATGTAACCACGGCCCACCGGCCCAACGTGATCGAAGCCGCGCACGTCGCGTATCCAGAAGTCGAGTCGCTTCTCGTCGACCTTGCTCGCGTCCACGTCGATGCGACCGCCACGATTGTCGTGCGCCCAGAAGTCCGAGAACTTCCTCGCGAAGAGCGAAGGCGTCAACATCTTGAGCAGGAGCTTCATGAACGTGCCGGTGGCGATTTCCGCCATGTTACGCCCCGCTGCGCTCAGCGACTCGAGCACGTCCGCCTCCTGGGTGTGGAGCCCGGCGATCGCACGATTTAGCTCGACGAAGTACGATCGCGGATACCACTTCGACGCGACCGGGTTCTCCAGCGCCGCGCGCACGTCGGGCGATATCGCGCCGCGAACCTTCTCCCGCTCCGCATCACTGCAGCGACGCTCCATGTGCGCGGCGAAGCCCTTGATGACGAGCCCTCGAGCCATCGGTTCCATCGTGATTCTTCTCCTTGGGTACTTCGAGCCGCGCGTATACGCGAGCCCTGGGCGATCAAGTTGTGCGGCGCGCTCCGAGGTCATACTTCTTCATCCGGTAGATCAGCGTCTGCCGCGTGATCCCGAGTGAGCGGGCTGCCCTCGACACGTTGCCGTCGCACGCGGCGAGCGTTTCGCGGATAACTTCCGCCTCGAGCCGGTCGAGCCGGACACCCTGCGGCGGCAACCGCACGGTGAGGTTCTGGTCGCTGCCGTACGCCACACGCACCGAGGGCAAGCCGTCGGGCGAGTCGAAATGCGACGCCTCGATATTCTCACCGTCTTCCAGCGTCAGAATGCGCTCGAGCTTGTTGCGAAGCTGACGCACGTTTCCCGGCCAGGGGTGCGATCGGATCCTTTCGCAAGCGCTGGGAGCCAGCCGGCGTTGCTTGATGTCGAAGCTCTCGCACATCTCGTCGAGGAAGCGTTGCGCGAGTAGCAGCTTGTCTTCGCCGCGCTCGCGCAAGGGCGGGAGGCGCACGGAAACGACGTTCAACCGATGATAGAGATCGGCGCGAAACTCGTGCTGCTCGACCATCGTGGCGAGATCCCGGTGCGTCGCCGCGATTAGTTGAAGATCCACATTGATCGAGGTGCGCGAACCGATACGACGAATCCGCTTCTCCTCGATGGCCGTGAGCAACTTCGCCTGCAAGTCCAGCGGCAGCGAGGCCACCTCGTCCAGGAACAGGGTTCCGCCGTCGGCAGCCTCGATCAACCCCGCGCGTGCGTCGCGTGCGTCCGTGAACGCGCCGCGCTCGTGCCCGAAGAGCTCGGATTCGATGAGTGAGGGCGGAATCGCAGCGCAGTTCACGTCGATCATCGACTCGCCCGGCCGGCCGCCGCCGGCGTGGATGCACTTGGCAACGAGTCCTTTTCCGGTGCCGGTCTCGCCGGTCAAGAGGATGGTCGGTGTGGCGCCGCGGCGGGTCCGGCTGCAAATCTGCCGAACCAGCGAGCGCACGCGTTCCATCGCCTCCGACTTTCCGACGATAGCGCTGCCGTCGGTGTAGCTGGAGTGACCCTGCCAGACGGGATGCACGCCGCTCTGCTTCGCCGAACCCGCGCTCATGATGCGCTCCGTCGCAGGCGCACGATGTGTCGCAGCGTCGTGATCACGTTGCCGCCGTTCACGACCGCGTGCTCGACGTGATCACTGAGGCGCGCGATGCTCCCGAGCCCGGCGCCAATGCCGCGGCCACGCAGCGCCGGGTCGAACGGACCCAAGTCGGAATACCCGTCCATCGACGCCAACGCGAAGTCCCGAATCGCGGGACCGACGTCGCGTGCGACCATGGACACGCCCGGCCCCCTTTCGACATCGCGGATCTCCTCTACCTCGATGGATCCGTGGAGGGAGTGCTTCAGGATGTTGGTGGCCAATTCTGTGGCGACGAGCGCAAGCTCCTCCGACTGACGAGACGTAAACCCGATCCGCAGCGCCACGTCGCGAACGGCGACGCGCACCATGAAGGCGTCGACGTCGTGTCGGACCTCGATGGTGCGAGCGCTGGCTCCGGGCTCAGGACTTTTGGCGTCGCGCGTTGTTGGCATGCCTCACGTAGTCCTGTAGTGCGTCGCGGAGCGATCGATAGGTGACTACTGATCCCATGTCGATTCCCATGTGAGTGACGGTCTGCGCGATGCCGGGGTTCAGCCCCGTGAGCACGCACGTGGCCCCAAGAAGCTGGACGCTCTTGGCCATCCGGATGAAGTGATCCGCGGTGCGCGTGTCCATGACCTCGATGCCGGTGATGTCTACGAGCGCGCACGCCGCGTTCTTTTCGACCACTGCCTTCAACAGCGCTTCGGTCATCTCCGCGCTTCGGTTCGAGTCCATGATACCGACGATCGGCAGGCACAAGACGCCGTCCCACACCTCCATGATCGGAGTGGACAGCTCGCGGATCGCCGCACGCTGCTTCTCGATCATGGCAAGCTTCTCCTCGAGCTCGGCTTGATACGCCGCGCTTCGACGTTGTTCCTCATCGAGCGAGTCGATCATGTCGTTGATGCCGCGAAACAGCGCCCCGAGCGCGTGTTCATCGGGCAGATCTTTCGGCAGCCGGACGGCGTAGTCACCCGCGCTGACGTCGGACAGGACTATCAGTACGTCCGACAGTCGATCGATCAGCTCTTCGACCTGCTTTTGTTCGTCCATCATTCACTTTCCCGGAGTGCCATTTCGAGTTGTTGTTGCTTCGTTGCCTCGGCGTCGCCCCACGGATTCCGACGAACGAACGGGCTGGTCGCTTGAAGTTCGATCGGACTCATCGGACGGGTGAGCTCGACGGCGACCCCGAGCTTCTCCATCGCCAACTCGACGGTGAGCGCCGTCTGCACGTCCAGCTCGATGCCCATCATCTGGAGCGTCTGTGCAATCTCGGGGCTCAAGCCCGAGATGATAGTGGGGGTACCCATCAAGCCGGCCGACTCGGCGAGTCGCGAGAGTGCCGCGCACAGGTGACTGTCCATGCTCCACACGCCGGTGAGATCGAGCACCAAGCCGTCGGCGCCTTCGACGTGGATCATCTGCAGCAAGTCCTCCGAGAGCTGCTCGGCCAGGGCGTCGGTGATCTCGCCCTGCAAGGTCACGAGCAGGCGCCGCCACAGCCGCAGAATCGGAAGTCGGTCGGTTTCATTCTTCACGGAGTGTTCTCCAGGTCGGCTACCAGTACCGTCGCGTCATCGTGGGGACGTCGGAGCCGCTTCATGAGCATCTCGCACACGGCCGCTCGCGATTCGAGGGGTGCCGCGCACGGCCCGAAGTCGGTCGGGTCGAAGCGCGCAGAGATGCCGTCGGTGTAGGCGATGAACCGCTCGTGGCGTGGCGCTGTCCCGGCGTACACCTTCAGCTTGCGATATCCGCTACCGACGATACCGGGCGTCGGAATCAGCGGCAGTCGAGCTCCCACGCTCCTTAGCTCGACGTTGCCGACCGTGCACGTCTCGACGGTGTCCGGACCGAACAGGCAAAGCAGGACCGCGGCCCCGCGCGTGCCGCGCAACCGCGCATCGAGGTCCGCCATCAGGCTCGCTACCGTGTCCTTGAGGTTTGCCTCCATCAAGTGCGCGCTGGCGATGCGCGAAACCTCCGCTGCGGGAGGCCCGTGGCCGAGCGCGTCGATCACGGCCACCAGCGAACGCTGCTCCTCTACACGCGTCACGATCGCGTCACCGTTCTCCAGCTCGCCTTCGCGGGGCAAGGACAGGTGATCGACGGCGACCTTCACAGCTTCACCTCGAGCGTGATGCACGTTCCGTTCGGACCAGTGCGGATGTCGAAGCTGTCGGCCAAACGCTTCACGCCGAAGAGCCCCTTTCCGAGGCCCATCTTGCTCTGGTATCGGCCGGCCAGAATCGTTTCGAGGTTCTCGATGCCGGCGCCGCGATCCCGCGCCACCAGCACCATGACGCGCTGGGTCCCGGTCTTGCGAAACGACACCCGGAGCGCGCCGCCCGGCGTGTAGTCCACAATGTTTCGCGCCAGCTCGCTGACGATGGTCACGACGCGTTGCACGTGGAGCGCGCGCATGCCGAGGTCCACGCACGTCGAACGCAGCAAGAGCCTTGCCGTGCTGATGTCGTCTTCTTCCAGCACCGGGATCGTCTGGGCGTCGGGAAGCGCGGCCGCATGATCGCGCGCAAGCTGTTCGAGCTCCGCCCGCAAGCGGTGTTGCTGACCAGGGTCGAGGAAGAGCCGAATGCCTCGCTCGAGCTTCGGCAAGAGCCCGGAGACGTCGCTGAGCGCCAGCTGATCCCGTCGCAGGCTCGCTTCGCGGAGAGCGCGGGAGAGGATTCCTTGGGCGTTCAGCTCGGACAAGTAGCGTCCCAGGATCGACGACAGCGTGTCGTACGCCGGACCGGCAGGCCTGTCGGTCTTCGTCAACGTGTGTCGCATCGCCGGAGGGTTCCGCATGGCGCCGTCATGGCGTGCCGGGTTGTCCCCCCGTGACGTGCGTGGGGACGCTTTGCTGATACGTGATTCGCGTTGATCCCCATCACAGTATCCGAGACTACGCGACGAACAACTTCTGTCAATGCATCACGCGCGCTATCAGCAACACGATCGAATGGAGGAGCAGGCAGAACTTGCCTCATGGAAACTTCGCGCGCCTCGCGCACATGACGTTCGCTTGAAGCGCATCGATGGCGGTGAAACACCTGGAAGCAGCGGGAGCTCATGGCGCGCGTCCAGTGCTCGCGAGTTTCGAGGCGCGTGCCCGCCCCGCGCGGTACAGCGTCACGAACCCGAGCGTGGCCATCGCGAGGTTCGCAGCGATGAACGACCACTGCCCACGGGATGGCACTACCTCGCGGGTCGTCCAGACGAACTGCAGCACGCACAACACCGCGACGAAGTACGAGGTCTTGACACGCGAGATCCTGCTCGCGAGAAACGCGCCCAGTGGCGCGCCGAGAATCACCACCGGAGCGGCGGCGAGCCAGTTGTCGAACACGTCCCGCCCGAAATCGCCGATCCCCAGGTGCACAATCGTGCCGAACACGGACGTGATGGCCATCGCCAGGACGGAGGTCGGGACGGCCGCCTTCAAGTCCATGCGGTAGAGCAGGACGAGCACCGCGTAGAGCATCATGTCGATGCCGACGCCGGTGAGTGCGGTCGTGACACCGCCTGCGACACCCACCAGAATGCCGACGAGCGCGGATTCCCCCACGGCGATCGTAGGCAACGCGCGGGACGCGCAGAGCTCCCGGTTCTTGAGCAGCGTGAGCACGCCGAACCCCAGCCACAGACACGCGAAGATCAGCTTCGGCGCGGCATCCGAAATGTACGGCGCGATCCCGAACGTGCCCACGACGAGCCCAGCTATCGCGCCGATGACGCTGAACCGCAGCGTCCGGGACTCCACGGGCGTTCGACGGCAGAGGATGAAGATGCTCGCCGAAGTCATCCCGATCGACTGGATCAAGAGCCCGAAGTTGCGTCCGGCCGCGGCGGGCGTGTGGAACAGCAGCACGAGCACCGGGAATCCGACCGTACCGCCGCCCATCGGCGTCGATCCCGCGACGTAGCTTCCCAACGCCATCGCCAGGGCGATCGGCCATTTCGTGCGCGCGTGCGTCCACCACCCGAAGCCGAAGTTCAAGATGAACCACACGGCGTAGAAGACGGCGAGCCACGCGAACCAGATCCGCATGCGCGGCGCGCGCGAAACGCTCAGGTCCTTCGGCCACGCCAGACGGACGGGAGGGACCGCCGGAACCACCGACGCCGTCGCGCCACTGGCGTTGTCGGACGTAGAATTCATGTGCACGGCCCCGCTCCGAGCGATTCTCCGGAAACACAGCACCGATCGTGCCACCGGTTGCCGGGCCCGCCGCGCGAACGATCTCGCTCGTTTGCCGCTCCGATCGTCGGCGGCTATCGGACCGGCGATGGATGCCTATCGGACAGTGGTTCATACGCAACAGGCGCGCGCCCTTGACCAGCGGTCGCCGCGCCAGCTTTCGCGACGAGACCGTTCGCGAAGCGAAAAGCTCGCTTCGACCGATCGTCGCGTCGCACGCGCGCCCGACGCCACGCCTGTTTCACCGTGAAACAGCGTCGTGTCTGGACTGGAGAGCCGCAAGGCGCTCGCGCAGCGCGCCCGTCCACTGGTCGACTTCCTCGAGCAGACGTTCGATCTCGGCGAGTCTCGAGCTCGCGATCTTTTCATCGACGTCCGGCAGCGGAAGGGCAACGACGCGGCGAAGCTGCGCGACTTGTCGGTTGAGCGCCGACTTCGCAGCGCGATCGGTCGTGGTGGGACGCACCGCCGCTACGCGCTCCAGAAGCTCGCTCTTCGTCCAGCGCTCCGTCTCCGCGAGCTGGAGCAGTCGCCCCTGGTCCTCTGTCGCGAGCCCGAGGACGGCGTACAGGTGCGCGAGCCCCACGTGGTTCGGCTCGCGAAACCGGGGCATTCGCTCGCAGAGTGCGAAGACGCCCACCGCGCGCCAGAGTGTGGCGGCGCTCGATTCGAGCCTCGGATGCGCCGCGAGCTTGCGCAGCGAATCATCTTTCGTGGCTCTCGAACGGAACGCCTCCAGATCACCGCGGTAGATCTCCTCCACGATGATGGCGCCTACGGCGCACGCGGACGCGATCGAATGCAAGCGGCGGATCGAGGCGATCCGCACCGCCGCCCGGTCTATCGCGCTTGGCTCCAACGGCCGCGGCGCGACGCGGAGGCGCGTGGCGTTCCGGGGTTGGTTCGCATGTCCGTCGACGGCGCCGATCTGGTGGCCCATGGCTTCCCGAGATTGAAGCACGAGCTTTCAACGAGAGAAATCACCCCTAGGGGTACATCTTGCGCGTCGTACCGCCGCAGGCTGCTCGCGCTCGTCGCCGCGCGCGACCAACACGTTCAGCGAGGCCAGCAACACTTTAGAGCTGAGCCGTACGCGCGCTTCAGCTGCTCGACAGCGCTGGCGATCCCTCGACCACGCGCGCCAAGTTGCCCCGACGCGGCGTCGCCGATGCGCGCGCCGTGCCCCTGTCGGCGGCGCTCCCACGTCCGGCTTCGGTGGGGCGGCGCGCACCGCAGGATACCGCGCCGGGCCAGCATTCTCTTCTGGATGTCGAGCCGGCGCGGTATCGAGCGGTTCGGCGCGATCGGGGCGCGCGCGCGGCGCCCCGTCGTACGTCGCGCGCGGCGTGTGGCGCGCCAGGGCGACGCTTGCGCGGTACGCCCGGTCGAGAGCTGGCTCGAGATCACGAAGGAGAAGTCCGGCGTTCGCGCGAGCGCCGGCCAGACAGCCGATACCGGTGTCGTGCGGGGAGACGGCACCTCGTGGGGCGTACCGATCAGAGCGCTGCGAGACGCGTTCGCCGGCTTGCTCGCGCCAACGAAACAGGAGCACGCGTCATGATCGCGATTCCGCGCTACCTGCACGCTTCGGTCTGGCCGCTACCGGCCGCGTGCCTGGCGATCGGCCTCGGCGCGTGTTCGCGCACGCAAGGTAGCGCCCGGGCGGAGCCAACCGCTGTCGCAAGCCGCGTACCCTCGACGAACTCCGCGCCGTCGAGCGCCGTCGCCGCCACCGCGCCCACGCCGTGAGCCCCATCGAACAGTCGTACCGCGAGCTTCCGCGCCGGGCCGGCAAACCCGGAAGGTCGAAGTCGAACTTGATGTAACCATATGGAAGGCATGACCAAACTGAACGCCCGCCGGGTCGCGAAGCGAACCGCCTTCCCGGCGGGTACGGCGCGGCACTATGCTGGCGCGCCGGCCGCGCGCAGCTGGGGCGACTGCGGCTCCACCGGAGGAAGCATGAACACGAACGTCACGCGGTTGTTGATCGGCGCCTGCTTGGGTTTGTACGTCGGATGCTCATCCGCGAAGAACGACACGTCCGACGGCGGGTCGGGAACAAGCGGATCGGGAGGCACCGCGGGCACGGCCGGTTCGGCCGGCGCGGCAGCAGACGGCGGCGGGGGCACGAGCGGTACGAGCGGCAGCGCGGGCGCCGCCGGCACGGGCGGCAGCGCAGGCGCGGCAGGCGCGGCAGGCGCGGCAGGCGCGGCAGGCGCGGCGGGCGCAGACGGCGGCTCGCCGGCTCCGACGCCGGTGTTCTGTCCGGAGGCCGACCCGTTCCACATCCAGAACGCCAACTCCGTGCTGATCACGGACACGGTGCTCGCCAACGACGATCACTGGACGGCGGACAAGGTCTACCTCATCGGGGACGACTTCAAGATCGAGAACCACACGCTCACCGTCGACGCCGGCACGACGATCTGCCTCTACCAGACCGGTAGGATCCTCGTGGGCCAGGGCATCGATCCGGGGGAAATCCACCTGAACGGCACGGCGGACAAGCCCATCGTCATCACGGCGCCAGCGTCCGCGAGCACCCCGGGAGCGCCCGACGTGTTCCACGGCGGCATCGTCTTCGACACGTACATGAACTCGTCCGTGTCGTATGTGAACATCTGGTACGGCGGGCGCGGTGGCGGCGCCGCGTCGTGGGCGCTCGAGCTCACGGGGGCCGGCCATGGCACCGACGCGAGCAAGCCGCTCCTGCTCGATCACGTCACCATCGGCGAGGTGCAGTCCAAGGGCATCGGCGTACGCACGAAGCTGGGGCTCGCCGCAGGCTCGTCCGTGCGCTTCACGGGCTTCTTCCCGCCGGACTCGAGCAGCCCCGCGCTGGACGCGGTGGCCGACGTCGACATCCGCGGTGCGGCTTCCTTCAACCAGGCGTTCGACTACACAGGCGCGTCGATCCCGGCCGAGGCGAAGCACGTCACCCTCGAGGCCAATGCGGACGATTCGCTGGACTCCGACGCCGATCTCACCGACATCGGGCTGCCGTACCTGTACAAGAATCATCAGTACCTGGAGATCGCCGGCCCGCAGGGCGGCGCGGGCGCGACGCTCACTCTCCACGAAGGCGTCAAGCTGCAGATGAGCGGCGCGTTGATCGTGGGAACGCTCAGCGGATCGGCACAGGGCGATCTCGTAATTGCCGGCAGCGCGGCCAAGCCGGTCACGTTGACGTCAACCGCCGCCACGCCCGCCGCCGGGGACTGGGAAGGCATCTACTTCGTCGACGGCCAATACGACCCGACGAAGAGCAAGATCGACAACGCGCAGATCCTCTACGCCGGCGTTGATCCGAGCGACCCGCTGCAAGTCGCCCACTCCATCGGGCGCTGCGGCTCCAGTACCATCACCGCTGCCGTCATGTTCACCGGCGGCAGCGCGGCCGCCGCGTATGCCGGCCCGGCGATCACGAACACGTTCATCGCGCACTCGGCTTGGGACGGTATCGCCGCGTACGCCTCCACCAGCGGCGGGCACTTGAGCAACAACTACGCGCAGCCGGACATCACGTTCCAGGACATCGCAAACCAGAACCTGGAAATCGACGCCTGTCCGTAGACGGCGGCCCGCGATCGCGTCGCGCCCCTGAGCGCGGCGCGATCGCGACTACGCCACGTCGAAGGTCATGCCCGCGGCGCGCAAGCGCTCGATCAGCCGCGTCCCCATGGCGGACGCCGGGGTCAGGATGCCGCCGCCGCTCTCGAGCTCGCCGCGATCGAGAGCGAGGCACGCGGCGGACTCACCGAGCATCTTCGCGGTCTCGCCGTAGCCGGGATCACTCCGGCCCTCGACGCGCGCGCGGAGCCGCACGCGCCGGCCCGAAGCGTCCTCGCCGGTACCGAGCAGCCGCGTAACGAAGTAGCCCGCCTCGCGCGTGGCGCGGTCGGGTCCCTCGCCGGGAGCGGGCAGCGCGCGCTCGAGCAGCGCGCGCGTGGGGCCGACGTTCGCCGCGAGCATCGCCGCGGTGATACCGGCCGAGACACTGGTTGCCGCGACCAGGCCTCGCGCACCGCGCCCGAAGCTCATCTCCTCCGAATATCGGAAGTCGCGGCCCCAGGGATAGCCGAGCAACGCGTTCGAGCGGCGCACGATGCGCGTGTTGATGGCGGCCATCACGAACGGCCCGACCCACATGTCGAGATCGCGGTCGAAGCGCACGCGCATGGAATCGCGACCGTCGGGGCCGTGGCGCTCGCCCTCCGGGTTCAGCGCGTAGGGATCGACGAGGATGCGTCGCACGTCGCGGTCGCGTCGCGCCTCGTCGAGGATGTTCAGCATGCTGGCGATCGTACCGCCGCTCATGCCGCCCTTGCTCTCGCCGGCGAACAGCTGGACACGCGAGCACACGCCGCTGTGTCGCTGCTTCATCGCTTCCTCGAGCATCAGCGTGCCGAGGTCCGACGGGATCGAGTCGTAGCCGCAGCAGTGCACGATGCGCGCACCGCTCGCGCGCGCCGCTTCGTGGTGGCCGTCGACCATACGGCGGATGAACTGCGTCTCACCGGTAAGATCGCAGCAGGCCGTGCCGTGGCGCACGCACGCCGCCACGAGCTGTGCGCCGTACTTCGCGTACGGCCCGACCGTTGTGCACACGACGTGGGTCTGCGACGCGATGGCGTCGAGCGACGCGTCGTCGAAGCTGTCGCCGAGCAGCAGCGGCAACGCCGCCGCGCGAGGATGCGCGTCCGCGAGCCGCGCGCGCACCGCTTCAAGCTTTTCGCAACTGCGCCCGGCAAGCGCGAGCCGGAGCGCGCCGTCGCCGTAGTGCGCGATCAGGTACTCGGCGACCAGCTCGCCCGTGAATCCGCTGGCTCCCCAGACAACGACGTCGAAGTCGCGCGAGGCGCGGCTGTCTTCGCTCATGCTCGGCGTGCATCGCACGGTTCTGGCCACACCGCGAATGCTTTGGAGACCTCGGCGGCACGAGTCCCTGCTGCAGGATGTCGGTCCGGCGCGGAATCGAGCGTGCTACGAGCGGCACATGCGCCGAATTCGAGGACGGTCGCTGGGGGCGGCGTTGGGCAACGGGGAGCCGCGGCCCCGGTGGCGCAGCGCGTGAAATCGACGAGGGCGACATGTACCGATCACTCACGGCCCAGACACTGCACTACTTCGCACGTCCACACTGGAACGTGCGGCGGACGCCCATCACGGGAGCGGCCGCGTGGCGCGGCGACGAGCTAGCCGGGCAGACGAGCTGGCGCGTCGCGCTGACGAGCCGGCAACTCGACGAGATCGATCGCGCGATCGAGCTCGCGCGCGGCAGCGGCAAGCCCACCGCTTCGCTGCAGCGTCGCGATTTCCCGCTGCCCACGCTGACGCGCGAGATCGGGCGCTGGCGTCGCGAGCTCGTGGACGGGCGCGGGTTCGTGGTGCTGGGCGGGCTGCCCGTCGAGCGCTGGAGCGGCGCCGACGCCGAGCTGTTCTTCTGGTGCTTCGGTCTGCACGTCGGAACGCCCGGCGCGCAGAACCCCCAGGGTGATCTCCTCGGGCACGTACGCGATCTGGGCGAAGACCCGCGCGAAGTGCGCGCCTACCGAACGAACACGACCATCGCCTACCACTGCGACGCCGCGGACGTCGTCGGGCTCCTGTGCCTGCAGCGGGCAAGGCGTGGCGGACTGAGCCGGATCGCCAGCTCGGTGACGGTCTACAACGAGCTCCTGGCGCGCCGTCCCGATCTGGTCGAGCGGCTCTACGAGCCCTTCCTCCTCGACACGCACGGCGAGGGCGCGATCGACGCCTTCCCTATCGCTCCCGCGCGCCACCTGGACGGCAAGCTCAGGACATTCTGGCACGCCGACTACTTCCGGAGCGCGCTCGAGTACACCTTCGTCCCACCCTATGACGCGGCGGGCACGGAGCTGCTCGAGGTCTACGACGGCATCGCGTCCGGACCCGGGCTCTACCTGGACATGGACTTGATGCCCGGCGACGTGCAGCTGCTGTCCAATCACACCATCCTCCACGGGCGCACCGCCTACGAAGACCACGCGGAGCCGCAACGCCGCCGACATCTGTTGCGCCTCTGGCTGTCCCTCCACCGGACCCGCTCGACGCGTGAGCGCGTGCTCGGTGCGCTGGGGCTTGCGCAGCTCCTGCGCCAACTCGCGCGGGCCAGGCTGCACCGCTTGTCCCACGGCGCGGCGCACCGCCGCTGACACGCTCGCGCCGGGGCGAAGCCGTTGGCTTCGCCCCGGGGGACGATACGATGGGTGCGATGCCCGGTGAGGTCGACCCGTTCCTCGGCCGCTCCGACGTGCTCGGCCGCCTCGAAGACTTGCCGTGCAAGGCCAATTGGCTGGCCGCACGCCATCGCTACGTCGAATCGCAGTACGGCAAGGCCGGCGTCGACGACGTCGTGCGCCGCCTAGACGACGTGCATCGACGCGCTTTCCTCGAACCGCCGCCGACGATGTCGTGGAGCAACGTGGGTATCGTCGTGACGATCGACCGCGCCATCTTCACGGGCCCGATGGACGGCAGTCTCCGGCGCATGCGCCACTTCGGCGCGGAGATCGCGAAGTACGACGTCCCGGGCGTCTACCGCGTGTTCTTCCGATTGGGCACGCCCGGCTTCATGGTGGGAAAGCTCCCGCTCGTCTACCGCCAGTATTTCCGGCGCGGCGCCATGCAAGCGACTGTCGAGAGGGGACAGGCGGAGATCAAGCTCGTGGACGTCACCTTCCCGGCGTACCTGTGCGAGCACGGAATTTCCGGTTGGTTCGATGCGATGCTGGAGCTGGTCGGGGCGCGCGCGCCCAGGGTGGAACACGCGAAGTGCGTGCACCGTGGCGACCCGCACTGCGCCTGGCAAGCGACGTGGCTCGCATGATGCTGTGCCCGGCTTCGAGACGAGCTATGATCGCGTCGATGCGCCACTTCGTCGCTACCACGCTGCTCGTCGCGGGCGCGTTCGCTGCCGCGCCCGCCCGCGCGGACGTCGGGCCGCCGCCGCAGTGCCCGGCCGGGACGCACTCCGTGTATCACCTGGGCAGGCACTGCGTGCCCGACGGGCCAGCTCCGACTCCCGCCCCCGCGCCGAGCGCCGCGCCGGAGACCAGCGCCGCGCCGGACACGAGCGCCGCGCCGGACACGAGCGCCGCGCCGGACACGAGCGCCGCGCCGGAGACCAGCGCCGCGCCGGAGACCAGCGCCGTGATCGCTCCGCGGCCGGCCGCCAGCGCGGCGCCCGACGAGCCCGCACCGGCACCACCCAGCCACGCGTGCGCGTGCAACGTGGTCGGCGAGAGCGCGGGCGAAGCGGTGTTCGCGCTGGCGTTGGTCGCGGCACTCGCGCTCGCTGCCCAGGTCCGGCGGCGCGAACCGCGCGGCTGAAGCGGCAGCGCGGCCGGGCCGCCCGCTTCCCTGTTGCCTGGCGTCGATGCGAGCGCAACACGCGCTGGCTCGACGACGCCGTGCGCGGGTGGTAGCTCCACCTCATGTCGCTCGATCACTACGTCACGCTCGGGCGCTCCGGCCTTCGTGTCAGCCCGCTTTGTCTCGGCGCCATGACCTTCGGCCAGGAGTGGGGATGGGGCTCGGAGCCCGCGGAAGCGAAGCGGATCCTCGACGCGTTCGTCGATCGCGGCGGCAACTTCGTCGACACCGCGAACGGCTACACGAAGGGGCACTCGGAGACGATCATCGGCGAACACCTCGGGTACGATCGCCAGAAGCGCGACCGTGTCGTGCTCGCGACGAAGTTCGTGACGAACCTGTTCCTGGGCGACCCGAACGGCGGCGGCTCGAACCGCAAGGCCGTCATCGCCCAGTGCGAGGAGTCGCTGCGCCGCCTGCGCACCGACTACATCGATCTGTACTGGATGCACGCGTGGGACCGCACCACGCCCATCGACGAGACGATGCGGGCGCTCGACACGCTCGTGGAGCAGGGGAAGGTCCGCTACCTGGGGTTCAGCGACACCCCCGCGTGGAAGGTCGCCCAGGCGCAGACCATGGCGCAGCTCCGCGGATGGTCTCCGCTGATCGCGCTCCAGATCGAGTACTCGCTCTTGCAGCGCACCGTCGAAGGGGAGCTCATGCCCATGGCACAGGAGCTCGGGCTCGGCGTCACGCCGTGGGGCCCCCTGCGCGGCGGCGCGCTCAGCGGCAAGTACAAGCGCGCCGACAAGGGCAAGCACGAGGCCGGCCGCGGCGCGCGCGTCACGAGCTACCTCGACGATCGCACCTTCGATCTTCTGGAGCTGATGGAGCGGATCGCGACGGAGGTCGGGACCACGACCGCGCGCGTGGCTCTCGCGTGGGTGCAGGGCCGCCCGGGCGTGACGTCGACGATCATCGGCGCGCGCACGATGGCGCAGCTCGAGGACAACGTCGGCGCGCTCGACGTCCCGCTGACCGCGGCGCACGTCAAGGCGCTCGACGACGCGACGACGCCGCACCTCCCGTTCCCCACGGACATGCTCGCCGCCGTCCCGACGTTCGCGTTCGGCGGCACCACGATCAACGGCGAGCCGTCCAAGCCGTGGGCGATGGCCCCGAAGAACGCCGGCGAGCGCTTCTGAGACGAAGACGACCGAGCCGTACCAGCAGCCGCGCTACGGTCGGAGCGAACGGTTCCGCGCCGGA
>CAVZIE010000039.1:0-12476 GCA_963775185.1 uncultured delta proteobacterium
GGTTGACCGCGCAGTCCGACGGCGCCCACGTGGGCGGCGTTGACCGCGCTCGCGCGCCGGCGGGATCCAGGCGGCACGAGCTCCCGCGCTCGGATTGCAACGTGACGGCGTTCCTGTCCGCGCCGACGGCGCCCACCCCTGCGATTTCTGGACACCTCTTCAACACGTGTTCGGGATGCACTCCCACATGGCGACTTCGCCGCTGTCGTCCTTGCAGGTGCAGGTGATCGCGCCGCACGCCGGCAGGTACATGCACGCCAGCCCGACCACGTCGCACAGCTCGCCGCTGCAGTAGGCTGTCCCGGGACACGGCGCGCAGTCGTGGTCGACGCACGACCCAGCGGCGTCGCACAGGGTGCACTTGTCGGCGCGGTGGGCGCACGCTTGCTGGCACTCTTCGATGGTCTGGAAGCGGTTCGCGTTGCCTCCGCAGCCACCGTACGTGAACGCCTCGCACTGGGCGCTGGCGGGGTTGAAATACCAGGCGGGGAAGGCGCCGGTGCAGTTCCCGGCATCCGACGGCAGGCCGCACGGATCATCCGCTACGCCGCACGTCGCGCCGCTGCCCGACACGCCGCCGCTGCCCGACACGCCGCCGCTACCCGACACGCCGCCGCTGCCCGACACGCCGCCGCTGCCGGCGACGCCACCCCCGCCTCCATCCGGCGCGCTGCGACTCTCCACGCTGCCGCCGCACGCGACCGCGATCAACGCAACCCCGATCCCCAAACGCGCCGGCGCCACACCGCGATCGTACCACGACTGCCTGGGCGTTGATTTCGCCCGCGAGAACCGCGCAGCCTCTACGAAGTGAAGGACGGAGTTGGCGGCGTGAACGGACATGTCTCGAGGCGCGCCTTCGTCCCTGCCCTGCTCCTGGTCGTTCCGCTGGCGTGCGGCGGCACGACGACGACCAGCGGATCGTCGTCCGATGGCGGTGGCGGGTGCACGCCGCCGTCGGCGGGCGCGTGGGCGATCTCCGCGAGCGACTACAGCGCCGCGTGCCAGAGCGACGGCGACTGCCAGGCCGTATACATCGGCGACAACGCGTGCGAGGTGGCGATAGTCGCCGGAACGCAGAACATGCCGTGCCCGAACGCCGCCATCGCAACGTCCAGCTACGATGCGTACATGAAGCGCTACGAGGCGATCAACACGGCGTGCCGCAAGCAGTGCGGCTCGGGCTCGATCCTGTGCAGCGTCTCGTCGCCGGTGTGCAACGCCGGCACTTGCCAACCATAACGAACGCACACATCGTCGGCCGCCGCGCGGCCACGGATCGAGCAGCCGCCGCGCGGCCACGAAATGCCAGCCGCTACGAGCGGACCCATCTCGTGGCCGCCGCGCGGCCACGGAAACGACCAGCCGCTGCGAGCGGACCCCATCTCGTGGCCGCCGCGCGGCCACGAAATGACCAGCCGCTACGAGCGGACCCTATCTCGTGGCCGCCGCGCGGCCACCAAACGACACGCCGCTACGAGCGGACCCTATCTCGTGGCCGCCGCGCGGCCACCAAACGACACGCCGCTACGAGCGGACCCCATCTCGTGGCCGTCGCGCGGCCACGAAATGCCAGCCGCTACGAGCGGACCCCTTTTCGTGGCCGCCGCGGCCGCGAAACGACCGTCGCTACGAGCGCGGGCACGGATCGAGTGGCCGCCGCGCGGCCACCAAACGACACCCGCTACGAGCGGGGGCACGGATCGAGTGGCCGCGACGCGGCCACGAGACGACCGCCGTGGCGTGGCGCGCCGATCCCGTCTCGACCCGCGTCGGAACAGGGATTCCGCGCCGGACCGACAACCCCAAGCATCGGCTTATACGTGCTGCGACAGGTGCTTGGAGAAGCTGTAGATGGAGATCTGCGGCGGGGCGCCGATGCTCGTGGGAAAGAGCGATCCGTCGAGGACGAACAGGCGTGCGATCTGGTGGTGCTCGCCCGTGCTCTTCACGACGGCGCTCTTCGGATCGTCGCCCATGCGCAGGCTGCCCATGGGGTGAACGGCGACCAGGCCGATGTGGTGCGGGCGCGCGGCGGCGTGGGGCACGCTCTCGATCTGGTCGGGGCGATCGAGGGTGATGGCCGGCACGCTCGGGATCAACACCTTCTTCGCGCCGGCGGCGAACAAGAGCCGCGCGCACGAGCGGATGCCCCGGGCGAGCTGGTGCACGTCGCTGTCGAGCAGCGTGTAGTCGATGAGCGCGCGCCCGTCGTCGCGCACGCCGACGCGGCCCTCCGTCTCGTCGTGGATCATGGCCGTGAGCACGGCGATGTTCGGATAGCGGAGCATCCACTCGTGATGCGCCTTGCCGAAGCCGGGCAGCATGATGCTCGCGCCGACGGGGTGCGCGAACACGGTGGTGATCCACACGCGCTTGTCGCTGCCCTCGGCGTAGTCGAGGAACTCCGTACACTCGTAGCTCTGGGGAATGCCTTTCCAGCCCTCGATGCGCTCGTCGAACAGGCCCGCGACGGCGAGCCCCGGGTGCATGCGCAGGCCACGGCCCGAGCAATCGTACGGATCGGGCAGGCCGCTCTGGCGCGCGAGCACCGCGCTGCCGATGGCGCTGCCGGCGAGCACGACGGCGCCGGCGTCGATGGTGAGCGTGCCGCGCGGCGTGACGGCGACGACGCCGCTCGCGCGTTTGCCGTCGTGGAGGATGCGCCGCACGTCGGTGTCGGCGATGACGCGCGCGCCGTGGTCGAGCGCTTCCGGGATCAGCACCTTGATCGCGTTCTGCTTGGCGTTGTACGGGCAGCCGATCTCGCAAAAGCCGCTCTGCTGGCAGCCGACGCGGTTGTGACGGAGCGGTCCGCCTTTCCAGCCGAGCGCGGTGACGCCGCGCTCGAGCGCGCGGTTGTTCGCGTTGCGCCACTCGGCCGGCACCTCGCTGACGGACAGGTCCTGCTCCACGCTCTCGAACACCGGGCGCAGCTCCGGCTCGGAGCAGCCGGAGACGTGGTAGCGCTTCTGCCATTGCTCGAGGATCGGCGTGGGCGTGCGCTTGCACAGGTTGATGTTGTGCACCGTGGAGCCGCCCACGCAGCGGCCGCCGATGACGCGGATCGCCAGATCCTGCGTCGAGCGCGCGCCGCGCTCCTGGTACAGACGCGGCATCATCTCGTCTTCGCGCTGGGTCATCTGCTGCTGGCGAACGTGGGATCCCGCCTCCAGGGCGATCACCTTCACGCCGCGACGCGACAGCTCGCGCGCCGCCATGCCGCCACCCGCGCCCGTGCCGATCACCACGACGTCGGCGCGGAGCTTCTGATCACCGGGCAGCTCGCTCCCGCTCTCGATCTCGCCCATCGTCAGCCTCCGCCCCAGTCGACGACTGGGCCGGCGTAGCCGAGCTGCTTCCAGCTCTCCGGACGGCGGAAGTACGCCATCATCGCCATCGCCTTCAGCGCCTGGAAGCCCGCGCGGAGCAGGTCCACGCTGCTCTGCTCGACAGCCTGGAGCACGCGGTCCTGCGCCGCGGGTGGCAGCTTCGTGAAGCGGTGCACGTGACCGGACGCGAGCGGGGCGATGTGCTCCACGTACGCGATGAAGCGCCCGACGTCCCGGCGATCGCTCGCCGCCAGCCCGCGCATGTACTGGTCGGTGTAGAGGCCGATGCCGATCGGATCCGGATCGAGCACACGCCGGCCAAACGCCTCGACCACGACGAACTGCCAGGGCTCGAGCGCGTCGAGCTTGCGCGCTACGTCCGGCGCGATGACGTAACCCGACGTGCGCACGAGGCCGATGCCGGTGCCCGCGGCCACGGTGCCGGCGGTGAACCAGCCGAGAAAACGCCGTCGCCCGACGCGATCCACGCTCACGTCCCCGTCATGCCCGCGAGATCGGCGATCACGCCCTCGAGCCCGGCGACGGTGCGCGCCATGCGCTCGAAGTCGAGCTTGTCCGGCGTGTCACCTGGCTTGTGATAGTCGGGGTTCCGGTACGGTGCGGTGTCCGTCACCATCAGCGCCGGCCAGCCCATCTGCCAGAACGCCCAGTGGTCGGAGTCCCCGACGCCTGGCGTGCTCTCGTCCAGGGAAGCGCCCTGGGCGGGCAGCGTCGCGTGCGCGAGGAAGGTCGCCAGCGCGCGCCCGACCAGCTTCTCGTCGGATTTGCGCGACACGAACGCCACGAAATCGCCGGTCGTCGGGTACCGACCTTCGAGTCCTTCGGGAAGATGCTGGCTACCAGCGGCGTCCGAGAAGTAGCCGATGGACTCGATGCTGATCATCGCGACCACCTTGTCGCCGCGCGCCGCCGCGCCTTTCGCATAGCGCAGGCTGCCCATGTCCTTGGTCTTGAAGAACGGCGCCTCCTCGTTCGGAAACAGCACGAAGTGTAGATTGCGCGCGGGACGCGCGTCGCGCATCGCGCGGGCGAGCGCAATCACTGCCGCCGCGCCGCTCGCGTTGTCGTCCGCGCCGGGACTGCCGGACGCCGTGTCGTAGTGCGCGCCTACGATCACCGTCTCGTCACCGCGCGCGCCACCGGGCAGCGTGACCTCGATGTTCTGCGCGACAATCTCGCCGACCTCGTATCCCTCGCGGTCCACCTTGTAGCCGGCGTCCTCGAGCGCGTTCGCGAGCATGTCCGCCGCCGACGCAAGCTCCCACTTCTTGTCCGCGTTGCGCTCGCCGATCTTCGTCGCGAGCTCCGTGACCGTGCTCTTCAGCTCGACGGAGAGCGCGCGCTCGTGCACCGTGAGCGGCGGCAGGCCGCGCCGCGCCGCCGCGCTGGGCGGTGCGGGCTTGTCCGGCGGCGCGGCCGCGGGCTTCGATGCCGGCGCCGCCGCGCACGCCGCGAGCAGGACGGACGACACGAGCCAGTTCAAGGGACGAGCCACGCTAGCCACGCAAGACGTCGTTTACCACGAACCGGCGGGCGCCGCGGACCGGGCGATTCCGCGCCGAACCGACCCCTTGAGTCTGCCTCGGGTGTGCGGGTAGATTGCGGATCTATTGGCCGATCTGAAAGCGCGGGCCCTGGTGGGCGTGATCATGGGCTCCCGCAGCGACTGGGAGACGCTCGAGCACGCCGTCAAGACGCTCGACGAGCTGGGCATCCCGAGCGAGGTGCGCGTGGTGTCGGCGCACCGCACGCCGGACCTCTTGTTCGAGTACGCCGGCACCGCTGCGGCCCGCGGGCTCGAGCTGATCATCGCCGGCGCCGGCGGCGCGGCACACCTGCCCGGCATGGTCGCGGCGAAGACGGTGTTGCCGGTGCTGGGCGTGCCGGTGCAGAGCAAGGCGCTCAGCGGTCTGGATTCGCTGCTCTCGATCGTGCAGATGCCCGCCGGGATCCCGGTGGGGACGCTCGCGATCGGGCGCGCCGGCGCGATCAACGCCGCGCTGCTCGCGGCGGCCATGCTCGGCAACCAGCATCCCGAATTCCGCGCCGCCGTCGAACGCTACCGCGCCGCCCAGACCCAGGGCGTGCTCGATCACCCGGACCCGCGCAAGTCGTGAGGGTCGGCATCCTCGGCGGTGGCCAGCTCGGCCGCATGCTCGCGCTCGCGGGCTACCCGCTCGGGCTCGAGTTCTTGATCCTCGATCCCGTGGCGGACGCGCCTGCCGGGCAGGTCGCGCCACACGTCGCCGCCGGTTACGACGACGAGGCGGCGCTCGCGCGCCTCGCGGCGTGCGACGTCGTCACGTACGAGTTCGAGAGCGTGCCGGAGCAGGCGGCGCGCTTCATCGCACGCACCACACCGGTGTACCCCGCACCGGACGCGCTGGCCGTCGCCCAGGACCGTCTCGAGGAGAAGACGCGCTTCCGCGAGCTGGGCATCCCCACCACGCCGTTCGCGCGCGTCGACAGCCAGGACGAGCTGCGCGCCGCGGTGGAGCGCATCGGCCTGCCCGCCGTGCTCAAGACGCGACGTCACGGCTACGACGGCAAGGGCCAGGTGGTGATCTACCGCGACGCGGACATCGCGAGCGCGTGGCACGAGCTCGGCCGCGTGCCGCTGATCCTTGAAGGCTTCGTGCACTTCGAGCGCGAGCTCAGTCTGCTGTCGGTGCGCGGCACCGGCGGCGAGACGGCGTTCTACCCGCTGGTACAGAACGAGCACGCGCAGGGGATCCTGCGACTTTCGCGCGCGCCCGCGCCCGCGCTCGATCCGGCGCTGCAAGCGACGGCGGAGGGCTACGGGCAGCGCTTGCTCGACAAGCTCGGCTACGTCGGCGTGCTCGCGCTCGAGCTGTTCCAGCACGAGGGCCGTCTGCTGGCGAACGAGATGGCCCCGCGCGTCCACAACTCCGGGCATCTGACGATCGAAGGCGCGCTGACCAGCCAGTTCGAGAATCACCTGCGGGCGATCGCCGGTCTGCCCCTCGGCAGCACGGCGCTCCGCGGCCCCGCGGCGATGCTCAATTTCATCGGCTCGCTGCCAGACCCGGCGGCGGTGCTCGCGGTACCCGACGCGCACCTTCACCTGTACGGCAAGGCGCCGCGGCCCGGCCGCAAGGTCGGCCACGCGACCGTGCTCGCCCCCGACGAGGCGACGCGGGAAGCGCGTATAGCCAGCCTGGAAAAGGCGGCGGCCGACGCCGATCAGGGCCGCTGATTGGCATTATCCAGCGCCTGTGCTCTATCCTCCGCTTCGAGAGACCCACGGAGGAAATCATGCGCAAATCGCTCGCTGCACTTCTCGGCTCCGGCCTGTTCTTGATCTCCGGCGCGGCCGCCGCGCAGCAGTACGGCTACTCCGGCTCGTACAGCCCGGGCATGCCGCCCCCGTCGTCGTCGGGCATCGACAACATCGGCGTCGGCGGACAGCTGGTGCTGGGCGTGGAGCGCATCACGGGCGTGTTCTTCCAGACGGAGAAGGCCAGCGTGGACGTGGGCGGCACGACCCAGGATGCCTCCCAGAAGCACACGACGTTCGGATTGCTCGGCATGCAGGGCGTCACGCCCAGCACTGTCCCCCGCGTCGCTGCCGACTACTTCATCGTCGACAGCGTCAGCCTGGGCGGCTCGATCATGTACTGGAGCGACGCGCCCAGCACGGACATCGGCGGCACCACCACGGACGGCGACGCGACCAAGGCGTTCATGTTCAATCCGCGCGTGGGCTACGCCTACGTCATCGACGAGACCTTCTCGATCTGGCCGCGCGCCGGCCTCATGTATTCGCACTCGAGCACGGGCGATAACTCGAGCTCGCGGATCGACCTCACGCTCGACGCCATGCTCGGTATCTCGCCAGTCAAGCACGTGGTGTTCCTGATGGGGCCGCTGCTCGACCTCGGCGTGGGCGGCAGCGAGGACCAGACGGATCCCGTTACCAGCACGACCCAGAGCACCGACGTCAAGCTCACGACCTTCGGACTGACCGCGGGCCTGGGCGTGTACCTGCCCTGAAGGGTTTGCCGGTCCGGCGCGGAATCCCCTACCGCGTCGCGTCGTAGAGCCCGCGCAGCGTCGGGTGGCTCGCGCGCTTGTCGCCGCGTGCGATCTGCCAGACCAGATCGCGCGCGGCGCTGTTGATCGGAACCGCGATGCCGTGCCGCGCCGCGCGGTCGATCACCTCGCCGTTGAGGAAGTCGACGGCGGGCTCGCGACCGCGCTCGATGGCGGCGAGCATGCTCGATCGCAGGCGCCGGTAGCGGGCGCCGACGGCGAGCAGCAGGCTGTGCTTCGCCACCAGGCCGGGCGAGCCGCTCGCGGTGCGCTCGGCCTCGGTGAGCGCGAGCCAATCGAGATCGAGCGTGCCGCTCACCTTCTCGAGCTTGACGTTCTCGGCGCGCGCCACGGCGACCACTTCGCTCATGATCTCGAGCGCGAGCCGCCGGACGTGGCGCGCGCGCATGAGCGTCCCCAGCCGGTCGCCGCCGATGGTGCCGAGCGTGGAGATCGCGCAGTTGATCGCGAGCTTGCTCCAGCGCGCGCCGCGCAGGTTGTCCGTCAGCGTGACGGGACCGACCGCCTCCAGCCGGCGCGACAAGCTCTCCACGGCCTCGTCCGGGACGCCGTCGAGACGCCCCAGGGCGAACCCGCCCGCGGACGTCCGGTCCACGACGCCCGGCTCGATCATGGACGCGCCCCACGCCACCACCGCGCCAATCACGCGCTCGGCGCCGCAGATGCGCGCGACGCGTTCCTCGCACAAGCCGTTCTGGAAGCAGACCATGCGTCCCCCGGGCGCCAGCCAGTCGAGAGCGCTGCGCGCCGCGTCTTCCACGTGCGGCGGCTGCGTCGAGAGCAGGACGAAGTCGAACGGCGCGACGGAAGCGTCGAGGCGCTCGAGCACCGCCTCGGGCTTCGCCGGAGGCGGCGCTTGATCGCCGGCGACGCGGATGCCGTGCTCGCGCACGGCAGCGGCGATGCCCGGGTTGGTCGTGAGCACACTGACGGAGCCGCCGAGATCGACCAGATGAGCGGCGATGACGCTGCCGATGGCGCCACAACCGACGACGAGGATGCGGGGGGAGTCGGTCACGTCGTCCAACTTACCGCGGATGCTCGAAATACTTTGCCAATCCCGTGCGCCTTGTGTACGAGGGGCTCGCACATCGGCGCACACCGCGTCAGTGGGGGCAACAAACCCCAGGATGAGGGTTGCCATGCGACGGATCAAGAAGCTGCTCGAGCGCCTGCGTCTGCCTCTGCCCGCGCTCGCCTGAGTTCCTGCTTGCCGCGCCTCCCGGCGCGGCCTTGTCACGCTTCCTTTGCCTGCTTTTTCCCGCGGTCCTGCCGTCGTCCGCGACGCGCGCGACGGCGACGCGCCGGGCCTCATGGCGCTCATCGAGGCCGTGTTCGCCGAGTACGAGGGCTGCGTCTTCGACGTGGACGGCGAGATGCCGGAGCTACGCCGGATCGCGAGCGCGTTCGCCGAGCACGGCGGACGCTTCTGGATCGCCGAGCGCGACGCACGCGTCGTCGGATCGGTCGGGGTGGCGCCCGCGCACGACCCCGGCGGCGTCGAGCTGAAGAAGCTCTACGTCGCGGCGAGCGAACGTCGCTCGGGCCTCGGCGGGCGCCTGTGCGACCGCGTCGTCGCCGAGGCGCGAGCGCGCGGCGCGCGCTTCATCAATCTGTGGAGCGACACCAAGTTCGAGACCGCGCACGCTTTCTACGAGCGCCGTGGCTGGAGCCGCGACGGCACGACGCGCGAGCTGCACGACAAGAGCGAGACGGTCGAGTACTACTTCCGGCGCGAGCTGGTCACTCGCTGATCGTGTTGTAGAACATGTCCGCGATGTGTGCGTGCCCGTCGTTCGTCGGGTGGATGCACGTGATGTCGAACCAGTTGGGCGTGCCGGGGCCGCGGTAGCACTGCCCCGTGGCGTCGGACGCGTGGTACCCGTGACCGCAGAAGTCCTCGCCGAGGAAGATCATGTCGCTGCCCGTGTCCTTGGCGACCTGCATGTACTGCTCGCGGGACTGGGTGATCAGCCCCGCCGCCGGCAGGTACTCGCCCGAGAGACCGGCCGTGCTCGCGAGCGGGCACGAGCTCAAGTCACCGGTCAGGTCCGTGTACTCGTAGATGTTCGCGAACACGACGTAGGAGCCGTTGGGGAAGTTCTTCGGGTCCTTGAGCCAGGTGACCGCCGTCTTGAGATCGCTGATCATCTTGTCGAGGATCGGCTGCGCCGCCGTCGGGTCCAGCTTCTTGCCGGCGATGTCCTTCACGTCGTTGCCGCCCATGGTGAAGATGACGAGCGTCTTCTTCTGCTCCACGCCGGGGAAGCAGGTGGGGATCTGCTTGTCGCCGCTGAAGAAGTCGGAGATCTTGGCGCCGTTCACGGCGCAGCTGTCGATCTGCACGCCCGGAAAGCGCTGCGTGAGCTTGTTCGAGAGCAGCGTGCGATACACCAGGTTCGGCGGCGTCGGCAGCCCCGGCCCAACCGTGATCGAGTCGCCGAGGAAGACCACGCGCTCGACGCCGGTGATGTCCTGGTTGTTCGTGCCGCTGCACGTCGAGTTGTAGTTGCCGCCGTGCGAGTCGTAGCTCGGCACCACCAGCGCGCCCGGACCGTAGATGTCGCCGAAGCACGAGTCGAACGTCTGCGGACCGGCGCCGCCGCTACCGCCGCTGCCGCCGCTGCCGCCGGTCGCGCCGGCTCCGGCGCTGCCGCCGGTCGCGCCGGCTCCGGCGCTGCCGCCGGTCGCGCCGGTTCCGCCGGTCGCACCCGTTCCACTGGTTCCGCCAGTCGCGCCGGTTCCGCCGGTCGCGCCGGTTCCGCCGGTCGCGCCGGTTCCGCCCGTCGCGCCGGTTCCGCCCGTCGCCCCCGTCGCGCCCGTTCCTCCGGTCGCCCCCGCCGCGCCGCCGGAACTACCGCCGGCGTCACTCGAGCCGCCGCACGCGCTCGTAGCGATCAGCGCAGCGCCCGCGATGACCGCGAGCAATGTGACGTTTCTCAAACCTACGTGTGTCGAGCTCATTTCATAGTCCTCCGACCGGCCGCCCAGGAGGGTACCCCGAGCGCGTGGCGTCAGTCCACCGTGGGCGTCACGGCGAGCTCGTCGAGGTACCACCGGGGAAAGCCGTGGCGCCGCGCCGCGCCGATCAACAGCGCGAGGTAGGCTCGTGTAGGCAAGACTGTCTTGTCCTGGCGAAACGCGGGCTCGACGACGTACAGCCACGCGCGCTCGACGTCGCCGGAGCGCAGTCGCACGGCCACGCGCTTCGGTCCGCGACGGTAGCGTTGCGGGTGCCCTTCCTTGAGATCGATCCCGGCGAGCGCCGGCGCATCCACCCGCAACGCGAGGCCCGGCAGCTCCCGATCCGGCGCGGGCTCGACGTTCGCGGCGCCGCCGGCGCGAGCGCGCGAGAAGTAGTTCCATGCGAGCCGGAAGCCCGGCAACAGCGCCGGCTCCGCGCGTGCGATCCGGCCGTTGATACCGCGCGCCGCGAGGAAAGCCCGCAGATCGTCCAGATCCATGTTCGAGCCGTAGGCGAACACCCAGTCGAGCATCGCAGCGCCACAGCGTACAGGCTATCGATGCGAAATGAAGCTCGTGCTCGTCCAGCCGTGCTCGATCACTCGCCCGACGCGCGGAACATGGCGGCCGTCGTCGCGCTGCTCGCGCCGCTCGCCGGCCAGCTGGGTCGGGACGACATCGTGCTGTTGCCCGAGCGCTTCCACCTGGATCCGTCGCGCGAGCACTACGAAGGCGACATCAGCCAGCTCGCGCGCGATCTCGGCTGCCACGTCGTCGGAGGCTCGCACCACGAGCAGCGCGACGCCGACGCGCTCAACTCCGGTATCGTGGCCGACGCCGGCGGCAGCGTCGTGGCGCGCTACGACAAGCTCCGACCCTACGCCGCCGAGCGGCAGTGGGTGCGTCCCGGCGACCGCCTCGGCGAGCTCGACATCGGCGGTCGCCACGTGCTCGTGCTGGTGTGCGCGGACTTCTGGTTCTCGGATCTGTTCGACCGCGCGGCGCGCCTGCCGGATCTCGTGCTCGTGCCGGCGCTCAGTGTGTCGCGCAAACCGACTCCCGCCTATTCACGATCGCTGTGGCGCCACCTGGCGATCGCCCGCGCCTACGAGTTCGGCGCCTTCGTGGGCGTCAGCGACTGGAGCCACGCGTCGCAGCTGCCGCTGCTCAGGGCGAGCGGCGTCGGGGCCTCGCGGATCCGACCGCGGTCGACGCCGAGCAAGTCTTCACGCCCGCGACCGACGGCGGCGTCAGCGTGATGGATCTGGATTTCGACGCGCTCGAGGCGTTCCGGCAGGACCGCATGCAGCGGGGTTTCTTCTGGAAACCCGCGAACTAACCGCGCCAGTGCTAGACTGCCGGGCATGAACGAGGCCTCGTCGTGAACACGCGTCGGCTGGGCCCGGACGGGCCGCAAGTGGGCGCCGTCGGGCTAGGGGCCATGCTGCTCTCGATCAGCGGCCGGCCGCCGGAGGACCAGGCCATCGCGACGATCCACGCCGCACTCGAGCCGGCGTCACACTGATCGACACCGCGGACGCCTACTGCCTGGACGACAGCGAGATGAACCACAACGAGCGACTCATCGCCAAGGCGCTGTCCGGCCGGAAGGAGCGCGTCGTGGTCGCGACAAAGTGCGGCGTGATGCGCCCTGGCGGCGCGTGGACCGTGGACGCGCACCCGGCGCGGCTCAAGGAAGCGGCGCACGCCAGCCTGCAAGCCCTCGGCGTCGACTGCCTGGACGTGCTGCAGCTGCACGCGCCCGACTCCCGCATCCCCTACGCCGAGAGCGTGGGCGCGCTCGCCGAGCTCAAGCAGGAGGGCAAGGTGCGCTTCATCGGCCTCTCGAACGTGAACGCCAAGGAGCTCGAGCAGGCTCGCAAGGTTACGACCATCGCCAGCGTGCAGAACCGCTACAACCCCGCGCACCGCGGTCCGGTAACCGACGGCGTGCTCGCCTACTGCACGAAGCACCGGATCGCGTTCTTGCCGTATGCGCCCTTCGGCGGCACGCGCGAGGCGCCGCTGCTCGGCATGCAAGGCCGCATCACGGACGAAGCCAAGCGGCGGCGCATGTCACCGTTC
>CAVZIE010000040.1:0-24318 GCA_963775185.1 uncultured delta proteobacterium
CACATGGGCGCGAAATCCGATCCGATGCGCGCGCGCGGGATTCAGCTGGCACGAACTCTGGCGCCCACGTGGGCGCCCCGGAGCTCGCCCTGCCTCGATCGTGCCTTGCGCCCAGCCGACGTAGACGGGGTTGCCCCGCACTCCAACGGCGCCCACGTGGGCGGCGTTGACCGCGCTCGCCGCGCGCAAGTGCGCGAAATCCAATCTTGTGCGCGCCGGCGGGATCCAGGCGGCACGAGCTCCCGCGCTCGGATTGCAACGTGACGGCGTTCCTGTCCGCGCCGACGGCGCCCACCCCTGCGATTTCTGGACACCTCTTCAGGCGTTGGGTGGCCGAGCGTGCAGTGCTGCTCGCGCCCCGTCGGCGGAGCGGGCGTACTCGCCGCGTTGGCGTTGGGTCTGCTGATCGCGCAGGCGGCGGGCAAGCCGCCCGCGCAGCCGACTCGAACGACAATCACGGGTGGAGGGCGATCGCTTGCTCGTGACCGGATATCCGCCAGTGGACGCCATCTACGTCTCGAGCCCAGGTGATCCAACGCCGTTCGAGATCGCGGCGGCGAAGCGACCTTGCGATGCGCGCACAAGACCCGTGCGTTTCCCTCGCGCCGCCGAGCCGCTTTCCCGCGCCAGTCGGGACCGACGGGGCTGCGCCGCTGCGCAGCAATCGGCGACGCCGCACCTGGACACGAGTGCGCCTTGTCATGGATGCTGTCGTCATGACGTATCGTCTCGCGGTCCCGTTTCTACTCGTGCTCGCGCTAGGGTGCTCGTCGGGGGACTCATCGTCGAGCTTCGGCTCGGTCCAGCAGGTGCAGCAATGGTCGTGCTGCTCCGACGACCCGTGCGCGTGCGAGGAACAGACACAGCACTACGCCAGCAGCTGCTCCAACTCCGTGGACAGCTGCGGGCAGCCCGACGGCGGAGTTGGCTGCTGCGTCGCAAGCCACGTGAGCGACGGCAAGTACGGCGGGCACTGGTTGTGCCAGTGCTCCCTTCCCGGCGCGGCGTGCCCCGAGCCGGACCCATCGAACACGTCTGTGGAGAGCGTCGCGAGCTGCCCGCCCTAGCGGCGGTACGCGCTGGATATCGGGCAAATGTCATTCCCGGCGAGCGCGCATCCCCGACACGCTACTTCGACAGACGCCAGACGCCTTGCTTGTTGGCGTAGAACACGTCCTGGTCGTCGGCGACGATACCTTCGCCGCCGGGGCTGAAGGTGACGGCTCCGCTGCCGTCCTTCAATGCGCGGACGACGCCGATGTCGCTGGCGGCGTACACGTACTGTTCGTCGACGGTCAGGCAACGCCACTGCTCGTCGGGAAGGATGGCTGTGACAGCTCCGCCGCTCGTGCTGACGCGCGAGACGGGGCCACCGTATTCGGTCCAGTACACCGAGTCAGCGTCGACGGCGACGCACCAGGCCCGGCCCGGAGTCGCCAACTGCGTCGACGGGCCGCCCGCTTTGGGTACGCGCCCGACGGGCCAGTAGACGTGGCTCGAGTCGAGCGCGATGTTGGCGGAGCCGTTGGACGAGGTGAGCTCCACCGCCGCGCCCGGGTTGGTTTTGGGGTACGCCCAGATGCCGTTGTCCACGGACACGTACACCGTGGAAGCGTCCACCGCGACGCCCCACGGGTGCCTCAAGGCATCCGCCATCACGTCGACTGTTCCACCGGTCTTCGACATGCGGAGGAGCTGTCCGTTGCTGGGCAGGCTGCCGGTGTCGGCCCAGTAGACGTCGTCTGCGTCGGCGACGATCTGCAGCGGCTCCACGCGATTGCTCGCGAGCACCTCGACCGTGCCGCCGCAGCGCGCGACGCGGCTCACCTTGCCGTGCGCTGACTCGGTGAAATTGACCCAGGGGCCGTCCACCGCGACGAACGCGGCGCCCGGTTCCGTGTAGGTCGCGGTCGGCGTCGCCGCGATCAACACGGGCTCGGTCGCGGCCGGACACGAGCCCGCCGCGGCGGGCGCACCACCGGCTCCGCCTGCGTCCGCCCAAATGCTCCCGTCCGCTCCGCCGGCTCCGCCGGCTCCGCCATCGCCCTGCGCGTGCGGCGCGCCGCCACACGCCGCGACGCAACACAAGGCCAGACACCACCCCACCTGACGCAACAGAGCCCTCACACATGTCCAAGCGCGGGATCCCGATGGAGGCAACCCGGAGCCTACGAGTCGCTGGGCACTTTCGACACCTCGACGTCGACTTGCACCACCACGATCCTCGTGAACGCCTTCGAGTAGTTCGACGACGGGATCGGCAACGAGAACGGCAGGTGCGGGTCGGGCGAGACCTGCATCCACATGCCCGACGAGACCCAGGTGCCGATATGCGACGAGACCACCGTTGGCTGCGGCGACGTTCGTGCGGCTCGCGCGCCATCACCTCGACTTGCAACGTGGTCGGCTGCGGATGTCCTTCTGGTTGCCGGTCCGGCGCGGACCCGGGATTCCGCGCCGGACCGGCAACACCCACCTGTATAGTCCGCGGCCTGGCAGCGAGCTACGGTGTGCGAGCGTGCTTGCGCCGGGATCGTGCAAGCGGATTGTGTCGGTCCGGCGCGGAATCTCGCGCTCTGGTGTGCCGCTGCAGGCAGGCGGAACAGCACGCCCGCGCCTTGGCGTCACGGTGAGCGCGTGCCGGCGAAGCCGTCGAGGAACGCCGCACGCGCTGCGCACGGATCACTGATTAGCGTCAGACGCAACGTGGAGCAGTCGCTCGCGAGATCCAGAGCGTACCGACCCGGCTGCTCGCTGCAGGACGGATCGCTGTCGAGCGTGCGGAACGCGATCACGTTATCGGTGCGTTGCCAGGTCCCTTCGGCCGTGTTGGACCAGTCGCCGTGCCAGAACACGCCCTCGGCATCCACGTGCAGCGGGGCCCGGGCTGGATCCGACCAGCCGGTTGCGATGCTGCAACCCGTCTTCGCCGGACAGCTCCACGCTCCGCCCTCGGAGCAGGTGCAGTTGCCGTCGACTTCGCCCGGAAACAGGCACGGTGCGCCCGTGACAACGCCGGTGCCCGCGTGTGCGTCGCGCGACAGCGGCCAACCGCAGCGCATGGACGCCTCTTCCTGTTCCGCCGCGTGCGGCGTCACGAAGCTCGACTCGACCGTGCCGTCGACGATGCACTGGCAGCGGAGGCCGTCGCACTGGGTCTCGTAGATATGGTGATCGTCGCACTCCGACCAGCGGAACACGTACGGCTTTGGCGGATCGACGAGCAAACCTCCGCCGTACTGACCAAATTCCGCGTGGCAGCTGACCGTCCCTCCCAGGCGGCAGGCCCAGCGCTTGGAGGCCGTGCACGCACAGTCGCTATCGGTTGTGCCGGGCACCGCGCACTCGAGGCCGCTCCTGCTGGTCGCTCCAATCTCGGTGTTGGCCGAGCCGCAGCCCGACACGATAACGACGGAAGGGACCAAGGCCGACGCGAGGACGAGGAAGCGGAGCGGTGTTGCGGTCATATCGGGTTTGAGGCGACAGGCAGCGTCGCCCATTTCGAAAAGTTTGGCGGTTGCGGTGAGCGCGACGCCAATGCGAGCGTAGGCTCGGTCGTGGCAGCCCGCCTGTCCAGTTTCGCTCGTCTGCTCGGCGTTGTCGCCTTGCTTCACGTTGCACGCCCGGCGGTCGCCTCGCCTGGTTGGATCGAGGTGCATCGCGGCCCGGACGCAGCGACCTGTCCGGACGCGGCGGAGCTCGCGGCAAGCGTCGAGGGCATGCTCGATTCGGAGGTGCCCGCCAGCTCCGACGTCGACGTTACGATAAGCCGTACCGAGCGCGGTTACGACGCCCGCATCCGCGCGCAAGGCCCGCACCCTGGGACGCGCACTCTGCACACGACCGGGGCCGATTGCGCGGAGTCGGCGGAGCGCTGGTCGTGGCCATCGCGATGATCCTCGAACGGGGGTCGGCGGCGGTGCCGTCGCAGCGCACGCAGCGCCCTGCGCCCAGGAAGAAGCGAACCGGCAACGCAAGCGCGGCGCCCAGCGCGCGACCGTCGCGGCCGCGAAGCGTCGCGCCCTCGCCGGATACCGGCCCGAGGCTGCACTTCGCAATTCTCGCGGGGCTGGCGGGTCAGAACGTGGCTCTTGGCTTCCATCCCGCGGGGATCGCCGGAGCGGGGCTTCGAGTCGGCGCATGGCGCGTCGGTGCGAGCGCGACCTATGCCTCGGCGTCGCAGGCCGTTGCTCCGGGCAGCGTCACGGTGACGCTCGTCGATGCGCGTGTGGACGTGGGCGTCGCGGCGCTACGGACCAATCATTTCCGGTTCGGCCCGCTGGCGCTGTTCGAGCTTGGATCGTTGCGGGGCGTGACGGAGGGCCTGGCGGAGTCGGGGTCCGGATCCCGACCCTGGCGGAGCGCAGGCGGCGGGCTTGCGCTCGAGGGACCGCTCGCGTCGCCTGTGGGCTGGCGGATCGAAGCGCTTGCGATCGCGCCGCTCGAGCGCGAATCGTTCAGCGTCCGCAACAGCGGGGGGGTGTACGAGACGCCCCGCGTGGTCGGCTGGTTCGACCTGCAGCTGACCCTGGATCTGTTGTGACGGTTCGGGAAACAGCGGGTCGCGAAATGGGCGCACGCGACGCGTGCCTCCAATCAGATATCGACGTCGGTGCAAAAGTACTGGGCGCCCAGCCCACATTCGAGGCGGTCTACGCCGAGCACTTCAGCTACGTCTGGCGCGTGCTCCGGCGGCTCGGCATGTCCGGAACGGACGCACTCGACGCGTGCCAGGAGGTGTTCATCGCCGTGCACCGGGGGCTCGCCGGCTTCGAAGGCCGCTCGTCGCTGAGGACGTGGATCCACCGGATCGCCTTCCGCGTGGCCAAGGATCACCGTCGCAGTGCCTACGTGCGCCGCGAGATTCCGGACGAGGCGCCATGGGACGCCCGCACCGCGTCTGTCGACGAGCCCAATCACGCGACGCGACTTGAAGCGCTGGAGCTACTGGAGATCGGACTGGCCGCGCTCACGCTGGAACAGCGCATGGTGTTCACGTCGTACGAGCTGGAGGGCGAGACCTGCACCCAGATTGCAGAGGTTCTCGAGGTGCCGCTCGGAACCGTGTATTCGCGGCTTCGCAAGGCCCGGGCCGTCTTCGTCGACACGCTTCGCAGACTCGACCGGGGAGCAGCAGGAGAGAGCCGATGACCAATCCGCAACGCTTGCTGAACGGAGAACTGCCCGAGTCGGCGCGACGTGCGCTGCGTGCAGGCGCGGATATCGAGCCGCCGCCAGGTGCAGCTGAGCAGGTGTGGGCCGCGCTGCCCAAAGCAGGGGCCGCGGGCGCGTCGCCGGGTCGTGCCGGTGCTTCCCCGGTCGTGAAGCTGGTCGTGATCGGCGGCGTCTTTGCCGGCGTCGTAGCCGGCGCTCTGGTCCTGCGCCCTCGTTCGCGCGCCCGTGAACAGCACGCGGCAGGGGTGGAGTTGCTTGCGCCCAAGGCGGTCGCGAGCTCGGCGCTCTCCGCGACACGACCTGTTCCGGAGAAGGCCGCGGACGCGCCTGCGGGCCGTCGCGGTCCGGCGCACGCCGGCGCACTGGTCAACAAGGCTGTCGCTGCGCCGGCGAGCCCGGTGCCGCCGGGCGCGGCGACGCAGCGCGACGCGGCGGCAGAAGACGTCGCAGGCGAAATCGCTCTCGTCGCCGCCGCGCGCCGCGCGCTGCATTCCGGGGACACAGCCCGCGCCCAGTCTCTGCTCGACCAATGCGATGCGCGCTTTCCGCGGGGCGTCCTCGGTCAGGAGCGGGAAGCCCTCCGGATCGAGACGTTGGAGCGTTCCGGCCAGCGCGCCGCCGCCGCGGTCCGCGCGCAAGGCTTCGTCCGGCGCTACCCGGACAGCCCGCTCGGCGACCGCTTCCGCTCGCTGCTCGCCCCGGCACAGTGACGGACTCGTCCTTCGACCCTGCCGCTGCTCCGTTGCTCTGGATACCGCGCCGGACCGGCACTCGTCCTGCGGTACCGTGGAGCCCGGTATCGGAAGCTGGCCGACGGATGACGCTGAAGGACTACTCCGTGCTCCCGGACTTCATGGAGACACCGGAGAGAGCCTAGGCAGAGCAATGGCTCTGGCCGTGTCCAGCATCGCCGGTCGCGTGCTGGGGGACTGACCGACGTGACCGGGCGCGCCTGGGACGCAGCCTGGGGAGCGCTGCCAACTACGCGGGACAGTAGACGGAATCGCACTGTATGCGATCCAGGCTGTCAACTTGGCGTGTCTATGCGCTCCGCGTATGAAGACACGAACGGTGCGGCACGCAACGCGGGATACCGCGCCGGACCGACAATCATTACCCCTGGCGGCTCCCCGCGGCGACGAACTACTGGCAGGTGCCGCCCGAGCAGGTGGTTCCGCTCGGGCACGTCGTGGGCGCCGTCCCGCCGCCCATGCAGTAGCTGCCGGAGACGCAAGACCAGGACGCGAACGACCATGTATTCTGGTCGATGCACTTGTTCCCACTCGCAGGGCAGTCGCTGTTGGTGGCACACGGGAGGAAGCAGCTGTAGTAGCCGCCGCTGGCCTGCAGGCAGGTTTCCGGGGCGCTGCAGACGTTGCTGCAGTTCATCGTTCCGCCGCAGCCGTCGGGGACCGCCGGACCGCACGACGCCTTGGCCGCCGTGAGCGCGTCCGCGCACGTCGCGTACGGTGTGCAGCACGTGTTGTCCCTGGCGCAGGTCTGGCCGGCAGCGCAGGCGGCGCGTCCGCAATCGCCCTGCATGTCGAAGGTTCCGCCACAGCCGTCGTCGACCGCCCCGCACTCGAGCGAAGCAGGCGCGCCGGCACAGGTGAACGACTGACACGGGACCACGGTCAGGATGCTGAACCTGTTCGTGTCGAAGCTGGCTACGCCACCGGCGAAGCTCACGCCTGTGACGATCTCCCAGGTGGGATCGTTCTCGTTGTCGAGTCGCAACAAGTAAGCGCCGTTGCCCGTGTACGGGATCTTGACGCTCACCGGCTTCGCGAACTGCGTGCCGTGTGGCGTGAACGCGAAGTACCCCGAGGACGAGCTGGTGATGCCGGCGAAGCCCGGGACGGCCACCGGCGCCAACGTCGCGAATCCTCGGCAGCACTCAGCTTGGTGATCGCGATGCGAAGGTCGGCGCTCAGCGCACCAGGCGGGACCTCGACGGATGCCCCGTCGTTCGCGACGGTTCCTCCGCCTGGGCCGATCGCACCAGAAGCCCCTGCGGCGCCTGCGGCCGCGCCGCCTCCAGCCGCCCCTCCGGAAGCCGAAGCACCGGCTTGGTTCGAGCCGCCCGCGCCCGACGTGCCCGAGTCAACGCCGCCGGCGCCGGCGCCCGAGCTCCCCCTGCGCTGCCGCGCCTTCTGAAGGTGCATCGCCATTCGATCCGCAGCCGGCGAGAACACCGACCCCGACGCAAGCCACGAGCGCGAACGACTTCTTCCAGAGGCGGAACTTCAACTTCATCTCTTGTACCTGGCCACTCTCAACAGAAGGGGAACGCGCGCCTTGCGTTGGGTTCACGGAGGGTTCACGGAGGGTTCACGGAGCCACTCTGCTCGGTCGGGGCTGGACCGAGCAATAGGGAATTCCTTGAGTCCATCCCGCGCTTGCGAGCAGGTCGCGCCGGTTTGCTCTATCATCCCGTTCCGAGGGTGCGCGAGAGTGAAGCGTAAGCGGCAGACAACCGTCGCGGCGTGTGTGGCGGCGTGCGGGGTCGCGTTGCTCGCGTGTGGCTCGCCGGCGTCCTCGATCCGGAAGACGCTGACGAGGGTATCGAGCGACGGCATCACGGAGCCTAGGCAGAGCAATGGCTCTGGCCGTGTCCAGCATCGCCGGGTCGCGTGCTGGGGGACTGACCGACGTGACCGGGCGCGCCTGGGACGCAGCCTGGGGAGCGCTGCCAACTACGCGGGATGGTTGACGGAATCGCATTTCATGCGATCCAGGCTGCCAACTTGGCAGAAGCAGCGCTCCGACGAGTGGAGCCCCTCGCCGCGATCGAGGATGCGGTCGTGCCCGGACAAAGCTGCTCGCCTCGACGTCGTGACGGTCTGATGCGCTGTTGCGTTCGGCGTCCCGTTCCGGTGGAGTCGCTCCATGCGGCGGTGGGCGGGGTGCTGGATTGCGTTGTCGGTGTTCGCGTGCCATCCAACGCCCGCGCCCGTTCCGGCGCCGGCTCCGCCGCTGTGCCGCGCGTTGCGCGACCGGTGGTGACGCCGGCGCACACCGCGGCGAAGACTCCGACGCGACCGCGTCCGCTGCGATGCGGCGACGAACACTGCAAGGACAGCGAGATCTGTTGCCAGAGCGATCCGGAATTCACCTGCGTGGCGGCCGATCCGCGAAATCTCCCAGCACGTTGCCGGGAGCGCGGCGGCGCAGACCGTCGCCGACTACAAGCGCGCCTACGGCAAGTTGTGCGACCAGGCGCTCTCCGCGAAGAACAAGACGCGCAGCTACACGGAGTCGCTCGCGCTGTGCGTGAGCTCCCTGGACTGTCCGGCGGACGAAGGGTGTTGCGCGCTGAACGCGGTGGGCGACGTGGACTCCGATGCGCCGGTGCTCGACGTCTGCACCCAGCTCGTCGGCAGCCGCTGCCCGACCCAGGAAGTGTGCGTGGACGGCCAGCCCGGGTGCCGCGGAGCGGGCTTCGCGTGCGTGTCCGGAAGCTGCGTGCACGCCGATCCCCCGGTGGACTGCGCAGGCCAGACGTGCCAGAGCGGCACGTTCTGCTGTGACGTCCCCTTGCCCAACGGCGGCGGCACGCCGAAATGCGTCCCGGCTGGGCAGTGTCCGAGCGGATCCGGACGCCCTTGCTCCAGCGCGGCGCAGTGCGGCGACGGCTTCGAATGCGACGCGTTCGGTCGAATCGTGGTGCCGGCGCGCCGGGATTCCAAGGGGACCCAACGGCATCGTTCACGCTGTGCAAGACCGACGCCGAGTGCAGCCACATGACCTGCGACAGCGGCGTGCCGACGTGCACGCTGCCGCCGGACGAGATGGCGCGCTGCTCGTGCGAAGACAAGCAGCTCGCCGCTTGCACGCCGTCCACGCAAGAGGGCACGCGTTGTACACTCGCGTCGGGCAAGGCCGTGGGGCACTGTCACGCCGGAAAGTGCCTGGACGCCGCGCACTGCCGGAGCTTCTGCAAGGCCGCCGCCAAGAGCTCCGTGGACGGGTGCGATCACGGCGACACGGTATGTGCCCAGCAAGAGCAGGCCAACCTCGAAGGGTGTCTGTTCGCCGTGTGCCGGCGCGGAAAAGTAGAGCAGCCGCTGTTCCGCGCCGGACCGGCATCCCACCAATGTCAGTAAAGTTGACATTCAGTGATGGAGCATCTGCTTCATCTGGTCGAGCAGGCCGCTCTTCATCACGAGGATGACGAGCGCGAACATGATGGTGTTGAACAGGGTGCCGGCGCCGCCGCTCTGGACGCGCTGGAATGCAGCGTGCAGATCGCCCGCGTCATTGACGCCGGCGCCTCGCTCCGTCCGGGCCGGCGCAGGTCCGCAGCCGGCGCATCGCGAGTCGCGGCACTTCTGGCCGCCCCGCTCTTGACCCGCTGGCTTCTGCGTAATACGTTCGTGTGATGCCACAGGAGCGTTTGAGCCTTTCCCTTTCGCGAGCGGCGCGCCGGCGCGCGCGCGCCAAGGCGAGAGAAGCGGGCTCCGTGAGCGCGTATGTCGAGCGACTGATCCAGGAGGACGAGCGTCTGGAACATCTCCGCCGCTTCATCGACGACCACTTCGCCGGCATCGAAGTCGACCCCGCGGAGCTCCGCGCGGTGCGGCGTGAGCTCGGATTCCCCGAGTGATCACCTTCGATACGGGCGCCTTGATCGCCATCGAGCGCCGGCGTGCACGGATGCGTGCAGTTCTGGAGACGGCGTGGTCGGCGCGCCTGCCGATCTTGGTGCCTGCGCCGGCCTGGGGTGAGTGGCATGCCGGCGCGCCGGAACATGGCCTCGGCCGCTTCGCCACCGCGGTTCGCGTCGTTCCGCTCACCGAGGCGCTCGCACGCATCGCGGGGCGCGCACTGGCCGAGCTGCGCATCGGCGCGGAGCACTTCGTGGATGCTGCCGTGATGGCGACTGCGGCCCAAGAAGGCGGCGTCGTCTACACTTCGGACGTGGACGACCTCCAGCATCTCCAGCGGTGCTTCCCGGCACTGCGTGTGTTCGCGGCCTGAGATACCGCGCCGGACCGGCAGTTTTTCCGTCCGGCCCGGCCCGCGCGGCCGGCGTCACCCGTACGGCGCGAGCGTGCGCAGGCGCGGGTCTTCCACGGGTCCCCCCACCGTGAAGTGATAGAGACTCTGCAAGCGCGGGCTGCAGAGGCCGAGCACGCGATGCATGGCGTCCGTCCCGGAAGGCCGGGTGGCGCAGGTCGTCTTCACCGTCACGACATCGGCGGCTTCATAGCCTGACGAGTTGCGCTACGTGGTCGAAGTGGCGGTCACGCGTGCAGAGCACAGATCATGCTCCAGCGCCAGCGCGGCGATCCACAGATCGTTTGTCGGAATCGGTGTGCCCTGCTCGCGCACTTGCCGATAGACCGTGGCGTAATGGTGCGTGGTCTGCTCGCCGGCAAACAGGACCTCGACGCCTTCCTTCATAAGGAACCGCCGCAGCAGCCGCTCGTTCTCCGCTGCGCGCTTGCCTGCGGCGAAGCCGGCGCGTAGCTCGCCCACCACCACGAACGGCAGGTACACCTCCTCCGCCGCTTCGACGATTCCGGCAACGTCCGCCGCGCCAGTGAGCAGGTCGTCGTAGCGATTCGTGTCGAGAGCGATCTTCATACGCAAGACCTATTTCCACAGCTCCGGATCGATGCGCCGCTGGTCGGCGAGGGCCGCGTCGAGCGCGGGGTCCGGCTTGCGCGCACCGAGCAGATCGCGCACGGACCGATAGCGGCGCGGCACTTGATCGAGCCCGAGCCCATCGGCCAGCGCTTCGAGCGTCGCGTCGTTGAGCGTCTTGCCCTCACGCCGCGCCTTGCTGCGTAGCGCCCGGTCCACATCCTTCGGAACGTTGCGGAGTGTGTACTGCATGCTGCGTTCAAGGCTAGCATGCAGACTAGCCTGCGCAAGCGTCGCCGCCGAGCGACTCGTCCAGCGACTCGGGGCACCCGTCGGGGGTCGCCCACTCGAAGTCGGGGTCGGTGGCGGCGCGCAGGGCGTCGAGGCGCGCCGGACTCCGGAGCAGGCAGTACAGCCCCGGCGCGACGCCCTGCGGCGTTGGTGCTGGGCGATCTGACCGACTGCGCTGCGGGCCCGTTCCAGGTCCCGGCGGAGACAACGGTGCGCGCGTGCCTGGCCGCGCTCGGCGTTCCAGTTGCCGCCGGCCTTCGCGCCGATCACGACCGTTGGAACGAGCCGCAGCTGCTGGGTGCGACCGCGGAGCTCGACGCGACGCGCGGCGAGCTGGTGATCAATCCCCCGGCATGAGCCGGTGCTCCACTACTTCGGGTATGCGCGGAGCGTTTTGCAAGCGGCGATCACCTCGGGCTTGACCACCGTGTTGTTCGGCGTGCAGCGCAGCGCCTTGTCGCCGTTGGACTTCACCACGGACAGCACCTGGTCGGTCCCGCCTTGCTTGTAGACCCACCACTTGCCGGTCCCCGCAGTCGCCCCGGTGGAGTCGGGGTTCGAGGAGGCCATGCTCTTCTCGTCTGCTTTCAGCTGATCGTCGTAGTTCTTCCAGTTCGAGCTCGTAAAGCCGACGGTGACGTCGAAGCCGCTCATCGGCCCTTGCACGGAGATCATCTCGGAGTAGCCGTCCGCCTTGACCGGGCTTGGAGCCTAGGCAGAGCAATGGCTCTGGCCGTGTCCAGCATCGCCGGGTCGCGTGCTGGGGGACTGACCGACGTGACCGGGCGCGCCTGGGACGCAGCCTGGGGAGCGCTGCCAACTACGCGGGACAGTAGACGGAATCGCACTTCATGCGATCCGGGCTGCCAACTTGGCTCGCAGACGTTGTCCGGGCGCGCGTCCCCGGCGTCAAGCGACGTCGTCGGCGGCGTGGTACGATTTCGGCGTGGGGTGGGTTGCACGTTCCGGACGCACCATCGCGGCGCTGGTGCTGGCCGCCGCGCCGGCCTGCATCGGGGGCGCGTCCCGCACGGGGGACGGCGGCGCAGGAAGGTCGAGCCACGCGCCGGCGCAGCCCGGCGTTGCACCCCCGGCCCACGCGGACGCAGGCTCCGACGCGGCGATCGACGCATTGCAAGACAACGGCGCCCACGACGCACAGACGGAAGACGGAGCGGAAGCCGCGCCGGTGGACGCCGGCACGGCCGCGGACGCGGACGGCGACGCGGACGGCGACGCGACGAGCGCGTTGACGTGCATGCCGCACTCGGAGTGTTCGGGCGACACCCTGGTCGAGTGGACGGGGGCCGCGCAGGGCCAGTACTGCGGGACCACGACGCGCCGCTGCTGGTTCGGCTGCGCGGAGGCGGACGGCGGCGCGGCCTGTGCGGCGCCGGAGGCCGGCAGCCCGTGCGCCTTGGGCGTCGCGCACGCTGACGGGGGTGTGTGCAACGAGGCGATGAGCCTGTGCTTCGACACCCCGGGTGCGGCGTGCGCGTGCGCGGGTTGCGACATCGCACACTGTCGCGAGATCCCCATCCTGCACCTGCCACCGCACCACACTGCCGGAGACGCCTCGAGCGGGGACGCTTCGAGCGCGCCAATCACGTGGGTGAGGTACTGGCGGTGCGACGGGGACGCGGGCACGCCGGACGCTTCGGCAAGCGATGCGTCCCCCGCGCCGACCGCGACGGTGACCGCCGTGCCCGCGCCCGCGCCGACCGCAACCGCGCCGGCAGGGCATCCGGGCTGACGTCCGCGCGGTTCCGCGCCGGACCGGCAATCACCCGGAAATGGCCCGGCGGATTCTGCTCGATACCGACGGGATTGTCCAGGGTGGTGAGATCCCCCGGATCGCGGCCTTCGGCCAGGGCCTGGATCGAGCGGCGGAGCACCTTGCCGCTGCGCGTCTTGGGGAGCTGCGTCACGATCAGCACCCGGCGCGGGCGCGCGATGGCACCGAGCAGGCCGTCGACGGTGGACAGGATCTCCTTCTCGAGGGCGGCGCTCGCCAGGGACGGATCCTTGAGCACCACGAAGCAGAGCGGCATCTGGCCCTTCAGGGGATTCCGCGACGCCGACCACGGCGCACTCGGCGACGGCGTTGTGCGCCGACACCGCTTCCTCGATCTCCCGCGTGCCCAGGCGATGGCCGGCGACGTTGATGACGTCGTCGGTGCGGCCCAGGATGAAGGTGTAGCCGTCGGTGTCGCGCATGCCCCAGTCGAAGGTGGTGTAGACGAGCTTGCCGGGGAAGGACGTGAAGTACGTCTGGACGAAGCGATCGTCCTGGCCCCACACCGTGGTCATGCACCCGGGCGGCAGCGGCGGCATCACGCACAAGACGCCCTTCTCCCCGGCGGCGACGTCTTCGCCGCTTGAAGGGATCGACGCGGTCGGCCGGGGGCGGGCAGTACTCGCCGTTCCACGCCTCGTAGCGCGACGGATCCTTCACGCAGCCGAACACCAGCGCTGCACTCACGACCTCCTCCAGCTTGACGCGCCATTTGCCGAAGCGAAGCACGTCGCCGGAGTGGCGCACCGCACCCAGGCGCGCATCGACGGGGAACGTGACGTAATCGTCGGGCACCGCAACGTGTTGCCGGACGCGGAGCAGCGGCTCGCGCCGGCGTGTGACGACGAGGGCGCGACCATCGCGAGCACGGACCGTGACCTGGCCGTTCGTCGCGAAGTTGTCGACGAGCGCGGGCACGTCGCGCGGCTGCACCGGAATCGTGGGGCTCGCGGGGTACGAGCAGGAGCACGACAGCAGTGCCACGGTGCAAACGCTCCCGAGACGCGACTTCCCCCGGATTCCACCCACGGACGTCGCGAGACTGCAACGCGGTGCCGGCGTGACGCTCGATACCGCGCAAGACCGGCATCATCGCTGGTCTCCGACCGCCCTGGCTTGGACGCGAACGCCGGTCCGGACCGACTTCGCTGGACACGTTTCGATCACGCGCGGCAAGCACGAAGCATGCCGGCGTTCCGCGCCAGCGCGGGGAGGCACGCGCGGTTCCGCGCCGGGCCAACAACAAGATCGTCACCGCTGTCGATTCTGTCGATTTCGCTGGACACGTTTCCATCACGCGCGCGTCGCGATAGCGCGGCTCGTTGCGCAAGCACGGCGTCGCGCCCGCACGCGGCGCGCTCGCGGCGTTGCGGCGCGCGGACGGCGGAAAATCGCGTCGCGGCGGGCGATCGCGCGCGAGCGGGCGCGCGGCGAGGCGCGGAAACGCGGGTGTAGGGTGGCGATATGGAAAACACCGATTCCGTGTATCGCTTCACGGACCTGCCGGACGACGCGCTGGTGGCGCGGACGCGGGCCATCGTGGGGCAGTCGAACCAGGCGCTAGCGGCGTTGCTCGCGCACCTGGGCGAAGTGGAGGCGCGCGGGCTGCATCGCCAGCGCGCGTGCGCGAGCCTGTATACGTACTGCGTGTACGAGCTGCGGATGTCCGAGGACGCGGCGTTCCGGCGAGCGCGGGCGGCGCGCATCGCGCGCGAGTTTCCCGCGGTGCTCGACCGCGTGGCGGCCGGCGAGATCCATCTGACGGGGCTGCTCATGCTGGGAGCGCACCTCACCGAGGAGAACCACGTCGACGTGCTGGAGCGCGCGAAGCACCGCACCAAGAAGGAGATCGCGAAGCTGGTGCGCGAGATCGATCCGCTCCCGGACGTGCCGGCGCGCGTGGAGCCGCTCGGGCGCACCTTCACGATGCCGCGCGCGCCGTCGTGGAGCCAATTCGTCGCGTCGTTCGCGTCCGGTGCGCGAGCTGGATCCGGGCGACCGCCCGCGCGACTGGATGGACGCGATCCGCCGCAGCCGGAGCCCGCGCCGCAGCCGGAGTCCGCGCGCCGGAGCCGGAGCGCCGCAGCCGGAGTCGCGCCGCAGCCGAAGCCCATGTTCGCGCGCGACGACGTGCCGCAGCGCTACAGCGTGCAGTTCACCGCGACCGAGGAGTACGTCGAGCTTCTCGAGCGCGCGAAGGATCTGCTGTCGCACACCGGCGAGGACAAGTCTCTCGAGCGCGTGCACGTGCGTGCGCTGCAGGCGCTCGTGGCGGAGCTGGAGAAGCGTCGCTACGGCACCGGCGCGAAGCCGCGCGCGGCAAGCACGGCAAGCACGAAGCATGCCGGCGTTCCGCGCCAGCGCGGGTCGGATCCGGGTCGACACATCCCGGCGGACGTGCGCCGCGCGGTGCACGCGCGCGACGGCGGCCGCTGCACGTACGTCGATGCGTCGGGACAGCGTTGCCGCGAGACGCGCCTGCTCGAGCTGCACCACGAGCAGCCGTTCGCGCGCGGCGGGCCGTCGACGGCCGCGAACGTGACGCTGCGCTGCAGGAGCCACAACGCGCTCGCCGCCGAGGACGACTTCGGCCGCGACTTCATGGACGCGAAGCAGCCGCCGCGCGCCGGCGCGGACAGCGTGCGCGAGGGCAGCGGGTAGATCGGCGCTGAACTCTGGAGCTCGTGGCGCGCGTGCTCGGCGACGAGCTGCCCGCTGGCAGCGTGTTCGACGGGGAACGAGAGCCGGCGCACATCGACGATTCCGTGCACGTGGTGCGTGTGGCGCCACCGCAACCGGTGGGCACTCCGGTGCCGCCACCACCGTGATATCGACTTGGCGCGCGCCATGAATGGTTTTTCGCGCCGGTGTGGGCGTCGTGCGGTGTACCGAAAGGTAGTCGGGCAGCTCGCCGCAGGACGTCGCTGGACGAGCGCGCGGCGCTGCACGCTGCAGTACTTCGGACTCAACAACGACAGCTGCACGGCCAGCGACTACGCGACACCCGAGATCGCGCTGACCGCGATGCCCGCCGGCGAGGCGAATCTCGCCACGTCGTTGAACAACCACGCTCCCAGCACGAATACGCCGACTTCGGCCGCCGCCGACGGACTCACCATGTTCACGACGGCGCAGAAGACCGCGTCACCGAACCGCTCCATCATCGGAATCCTGATCACCGACGGTGACCCGACCGTGTGCAACACCAGCCCGTCCTACGTGGGAGGACTGATCTCCACCGCTTGGAACAACGGCGCCGGCGTGCGCACCTACGTGATCGGCATGACCGGTGCCACCTTGGCCAACCTCGAGACCATGGCCCAGGGTGGCGGCGCACCCTCCCACACGCAGTACTGCAGCGGTTCCACGTGCCACTACTACAACGTCGGCAGCGGCGACTACGCCACGTTCACCGGCGTCTTGACCGCAATCCGGGACCCGGCCGTGGGCTGCGACTACGCGTTGCCCGCCGGCGACGGCGGCAGCGTGGATCCCGCGTCCACAAGCATCGACTACCTGCCGGCCGGCAGCCCGCCGGCGAGTGCGATCCCCCGGGTGAACGACGTCTCCTCGTGTCCGGCGCCGGGCAGCGGTCAGGACGGCTGGTATTTCGACGACAATACGAACGGGTGTGGTTCTGTTCCTGCGCACGGGCGACGCCTCGCGCCCCCGGCTATCGGAAGCAAGCCGGCGCCCGGCCTCGCCGGGTAGTTCCATGGGGTTCATTGGCGGATCGTGATCTTGTCCGCCAAGACCCAAAGGTCGTGGCAGCCGCCGGGGCCCCATCCCCCGCGGCCGACGACTGCGGGATTTGTTGCTCAGGAATGGAACCACACCCATACGAACCCGACCCGCGTGACACTGTGTCCCGCCACGTGCACCGTCGTGGTCGCCGACGCCAGCGCCAAGATCGAAGGCTGCTTCGGCCCGTAGGCTGCTGCGCAGGTAAAGTCCGCGCGATTCCGCAATCACCGTCGGGCGTCGTGTCCACTGCCGGCGGGCCCGCCCCGCACGCAGTCACAGCTGCGCCGCGACCGGCACCGATGCGACTTCCCCGCGCCGCTGCGCGGTGAGCGGAAGTACGTCCTGCGCCGCCACCCGGCGGATCAGTTGAAATTGATGTTGCCCGAGCACAAGTCGGGGCTGGCGAGTTCGCCCGCGACGCACGCGCCCGTGCATCCGCCACTCATGCATTCGACCGCGGTGTTGCACGCGGCGCCCAGCGCGAGCTGATTCCGGCACGAGGCTTCATCGCAGTACGCGCCGTCGGCGCACGGCTCCGTTTGGCTGCACGGTGCGTCGACCGCCGCCAGCGCCGCACATGTACCCTGCGCCGCGCAGTAGAGCCCGTCGCTCGTGAAACAGGCTGCGCCGTCGGACCACGTCCGCCCGCTGCGCCGCATTTCGGAATTCCGCGGTCGAGTCGGCACGTCTCGCGACACGGGTCGCCGGCAACGCCGCGCGGGTAGGTGCGACAGGTGCCTCCCGCGCCGGAAGCTGTTTCGCACCGGACATCACCGCCGTCCGGCGAAGGCGCGCACTCCTCGCTAGTCTGGCAAGCTTCGCCGGGCGCCTGCGTCCCCACGTACACCTTGGCGCATGCGCTCTCGAATGCGGCGTCTTCGGGACCGGGGATGGTCGCGCAGCTGGATGCTGCGGCGCTCTGCTGCCTGCACGCATTGCTCCGCGCCGGCAGCGTCGTATTTGGTGTTGGTGTGCGGGAAGTAGAAGCCGATCGCAACGGCGGCCCGGCACCGCTGGGCGTCGTAGGCGTTGCCGTTCTGCTGGCAGCACGGCTGGAGGTTGTCGCACAACGCGCGGGCCAATGCCGCCGGCAGGTCGCGTTCCGGGATCGTCGAAGCTCCCGACGACGATGAACCACACCCCGGAAGCGCGACGGCGGCGAGCGCGGCCATGAGCCGCAGGGGTATTGCCAAACGCCGGAGCAAACCAGACACGACGGCATCATGCTCGCCCGCAGCGCGGCGGGGCGTCAAGCTCTGGACGGAACCGTGCCTGAAGTACCTTCTGCGACTAGACGAGCTCGGCGAGGAGCTTGTCGAGGTAGTCGTAGGTCTCGCCAGCGCCCTCGGTCATGCCGGTCTTCAGCACCATGTCGCGAAGCTCGGGCGTATCGAACCGGACGACGGAGCCTAGGCAGAGCAATGGCTCTGGCCGTGTCCAGCATCGCCGGGTCGCGTGCTGGGGGACTGACCGACGTGACCGGGCGCGCCTGGGACGCAGCCTGGGGAGCGCAGCCAACTACGCGGGACAGTAGACGGAATCAGTAGGCGATTAGGAGACTGCGCCCCGTGAAGTCGCACTTCGCGACCGACGAGCCCGCGCAGTTTCCGAATCGTCGGATTGGGCGGAGCCGCAGGAACCACGCAAGAGCGAGGCACGAACCTTGCTCTCAAATACGGGGATTTTAGAGCGGCAGCGCGACGTGTGGGCACACATCGACGGGGCCCTCGAAGTGCGGGGCCTCGGTTGCCGCGAAGGTATTCCCAACGTCGGTTGCGAGAGCCGTTGACGCCCGCAGGATCATCCAAAGCCCCCCACCCGCCGGCGTGGGAAGAGGGTCAGGTGAGCATCAGCGCCGCCGCGTGGCCAGCCAGGCCATGCTACCCGCTTCGAGCACGCAAGGGAACTGCCGCCGAAGGCGGCTTCGTCCAATCGCACTTATGCGATCCGGGCTGCCAACTTGGCGATCCGGGCTGCCAACTTGAGTGATCGGGGCACTGATCGAGGTTCACCGGCAGCTCGGTCCGGGGTTGATGGAATCCGCGTACGAAGCGTGCCTATGCGCCGAGTTGTGCGAAAGAGGGCTCGATTTCGAGCGACCGCGGTCGCTGTCGATCAACTACAAAGGCGTACGCGTCGAGTCCGCGTATCGACTCGACGTCGTTGTTGGCGGTTGTGTCCTTCTCGAGCTCAAATCGGTCGAGCGACTGCTCCCGATTCACGAGGCTCAGGTGATCACCTCCCTACGTTTTTCCCGCCTACCGGCTGGTCTACTCGTCAACTTCAACGTCACGGCCCTGCGGAACGGCCTGCGACGGCTCACACCCGAACACCCCGAATCCTTGAAAACCTTCCGCTCTTCCGATCTTCCTGTGAAATCCAAATGAGGGGATTCCTCAGCGCGCGCACCCCTCGTCGGAGCTCGAGGGTCTGCCGGTCCGGCGCGGAATCCCGCTACGCTTGCGCGGCGTATCCGAACAGCCCGACCGGACTCCCCGCGCGCGTCAGGGCCGGCACGCGAGCCTTGGCGGCCGCGAGCGCCTTGACAAACATAACCTCCAAGTTATCTCCGACATGGTTATGGAAAAGCTCGACGCCACGTTCGCGGCGCTCGCCAATCCCACGCGCCGCGCAATCCTCGCGCGCCTTGCAAGAGGCGAGGCTACCAGTTAATGATATTCGCGGCCCCGTTCGACATCAGCCAGCCGGCTGTTTCGAAGCGCGTCAAGGTGCTTCAGCGCGCCGGGCTCGTGACGCGCGGCCGCGACGGCCCTCGGCGACCGGTGCGCCTCGCGCCGAAGCGGCTGCGCCAGGCGCACGCGTGGACCGGTCGCTTCCCGCGAGTCTGGGAGGTCTGGAGCTTCGATGCGCTCGACGACGTCCTCGAAGACCTCAAGAAGAAGAGGAAATGAAGCAATGAGCGAGCTTACAGGTGAAGACTTTGGGACCCCGACGGACATGGTGATGGTACGCACGTTCGACGCGCCGCGCCGTCTCCGTGATCCGCGCGATGACCGAGCCCGAGCTGATCAAAGACCACTAGCTCGGCAAAGTCGCGCTCGCCAATCGTGTCGGTGGCGAGCGACTGCAGAGATGTCGGCGGCAGGTATCGCTACGTGTTTCGTCTCCCGGACGGCTCGGAGTTCGCCCTGACCGGCGAGTACCGCAAGATGCGCGAGGACCGCATCGTGCAGACCCAGCCGCCACGGAAGACCAGCCCCGGCGAGTCGGTCAACACGACGACATGGGTCGAGCACGACGGCAAGACCACGATGACGATCGTGCTGCGCTTCCCCTCACAGGAAATCCCAACGCCGTGCCCGGCACCGGCATCGCCGACGGTGCCGAGGAGAGCTACGGCAACCTCGACGCGTTGTTCGCCGGGCTCGGCTGGGGGATCATCGCCGGTCCGGCGCGGTATCTGCGGGATTCCGCGCCGGACCGGCATGCCCGGCTTCGTCCCGCACGCCGAGTCCCTGGCGCGCGACGGCGCGTCGCGGCTCCGCCACGCCCGGATGCCGTGGAATATCGGTCAAGGCGCGCGCGCGCCGTTGATTGTCCAACACGCTCCCCAAGCGGTGCCGCTCTGCCTGTGGAGCTTCGGGACGCCATGCGCCAGGTCTCCTCGTTCGTCGCCCTGTTGCGCAATCGCCGTCGCCGGCGCGCCGCACGTGGCCCGCGCCGACCCGGCAACCGAGAGAGGTGCCGCGGCGTACGAGCGTGCGCAGGAGCAGAAGCAGGGCGGCAAGCCCGTCGAGGCGAAGCGGAGCCTGGTCGTGTGCTCGCAGCCCGGCTGTCCGGCGTTCATCGCGAAGGACTGCTCGCGCTGGATCGGCGAGGTCGAGGCGAGCACGCCCTCGAATAGCGTGATCGCCGCGAAGGACGCGACCGGCTCCGACATCGTGGACGTCCAGGTGTTCGTCGACGAACGGCCGCTCGTCGATCACCTCGACGGCACCGCGCTCGCCATGAATCCGGGCAAGCACACCTTCCGCTTCGAGCACCCCGGCTCGGCCAGCGAGCGCCAGGTGGTGGTGGTCCGCGAAGGCGAGAAGGCGCGCGAAATCCGCGTTCAGTTCGGCGACGGCGCCGGGTCCGCCGCGCCGGATTCGCCGCCGCCCGGGGACGAGGCTGGCGTCGCGGCCAGCAAATCCGCCGCGACCTGGCGCGGCTCGCGGCCTCCTGGTCCTTGGCGGCATGGACATGGCAGGAGAAGGCCGGCGTGGGGGTGGTGCTGCCGGCGCTCGCCGGCAAGAGGGGCGGGCGAGGCCGAGAGGCCGCTGCAAACCCAACTGCTACGATGCCACGGTGAGCGACATCCGCACCAAGTACACCATCGGCAACATCGGCGTAGGCCTGGGCGTCGTGTCGCTGGGCGTGGCGACCTACCTGCTGTTGAGCGATCGGAGCGCGCCGCGTCACGACGCGACGACACTCCGCGTCGACGTCCGCGGCGTCAAAGGCGCCGCGCTCGCGAGCTTGTCAGGGCGCTTCTCAATACCCGGGCGGTGTGTCGAAGAGCGGAGTACACTGCCCGGTGATGTCCGGGTTGCGCGGCGTGTCGCTGGCTGTCCTGGCGCTCGTGCTTCCGTGCTCCCACGGCGTGCACGGTGCCGTCGGACCTGTCGAGCGGAAACGGGTCGCAGCGCGACGCCGCCGTGAGGGGCGGGAGCGCGGGCGCGGACCGCGGCGCGTGCGCGTCGCCGCTCACGGACTGCGGCGGGCCAGTGCTTCTACCTGAAGAGCGACTCCCAGCACTGCGGCAGCTGCGACACGGCGTGCGCAGCGGGCTCGACGTGCCAGGCGAGCGCGTGCACCTGCCCCGGTGGCGGCACGTATTGCTCCCGGCGCTTGCGTCGACGCGACCACCGAGGGGGGCGAGACTGCGGCGGCTGCGGCACCGCCTGCACCGGCGGCACGTCGTGCCGTCGGCGGCCAATGCGTGTGCCCGTCCGGATCGACGGACTGCGGCGGCCAGTGCGTCGACACGAAGACGGACGGCGCGAACTGACGGTGGGTGCGGCAAGGCCTGCCCGGGTGCGCAGACGTGCTCGGGCGGGCAGTGCTCCGGCACGTGCGCGTACCAGACGTGCGGCACCTCGTGCGTGGATCTCCAGAGCGACAACAACCATTGCGGCAACTGCACCACGATGTGCAGCGGAGGCCAGACCCTCCCGAGAAGCGGGAGCTGCGGGCGTGCCCGACCGGTCAGGTCTTGTACGGCGGGGCGTGTTGCACGCCGTCGTCGTGCGCGACCAACCAATGCGGCACCATCGGCGACGGCTGTGGCGGGCAACGTGTCGTGCAGCAGCTGCGGCGGCGGCGACGTCTGCTCAGGCGGAACGTGCTGCGCCCCGGCGTGCTCGGGCAAGACGTGCGGTGCGGCCGACGGCTGCGGTGGGACGTGCTCGCCGGGCTCGGGGTGCTGCAAGACGTGCTCGGACTACGCCAACAAGTGCGGTTCGTTCGGCAACGACTGCGGCAGCACGATCACGTGCGGCTGCGCGGCGGGCACGACGTGCAGCGGGACGGAATTGCGTCGCGTGCCGGCGGGAGAATCGGCGCGTCCTGCGGCGGCACTCAGCCCCCCTGCTGCACGGGCTCGACCATCTACTGCATCCAGTGCCCGGCCGGCGCGGGATCCATGTGTCTCACCAACGCGGGCATGTGCCCGTACTTCAGCCGCGAGGGCGAGCGGTTCCTGCGACCAGGCCAGGCAGGGGAGATCCTCGGCGTTTGATCCGTATGCCGGGGAGCGCAGCCAACTACGCGGGACAGTCGACGGAATCACACTTTATGCGATCCGGGCTGCCAACTTGGCTCGCTCGGCGTGGGCACGTCGGGCCAGGCTCCCAGCACGCCGGCCCCCGTCCCCGATCTCTCCGGCGTGGCCGTGATCACCGTCGGCGACGGGCACACCTGCGCGCTCCGCGCCGACGGCTCGCTGCGCTGCTGGGGCGGCAACGGCCTCGGCGAGCTCGGCGACGGCACGACGACCTCGCGCACCAAGCCGACGCCCGTCAGGATTCCTCTGAGCGCCCGGATTCCTCCGAGCGCCCCAGATCCTCCGAGCGCCCGGATTCCTCTGCTTGCAGCGGCCATCGCCCCTGAGGCTTGCCGGCCCAACCGCGGAATCGCGTGTGGCGTCAGAGCAGCTCGACGCGCACGCCGTACTTCTCGTAAACCGATAGCGCGCGCCGATCCAGGCTCACCAGATCGGCACTTGCGTGCGACGCGCACGCCGCGATCAGCGCGTCGTACACGGCACCACCCGAAATATCCCGTTCCGGCAAGCCCCGGACGAACTCGCGGTACGCCGCGGGACTCAAGCGCAACAACGGATGGGTGAAGCGCGACGCCAGGTAATCGCGCACGACTACGGCCGGTGCACGATGCGGCGCCGGGAGGCGCGTCAGCACCGAGTACGCCTCCAGCGCGCAATGCTCGACGACGTGAATGTCTCCATCGAGCGCGCGCCGCGCCGCATCGTGCTTCTCGTGCCACGATGCGAAACCGGCCACGACCAAGCTCGTGTCGGCTGCCTTCACCGCCGGAGCTGCTCCAGCGTTTCGCGCACTTGATCGGTAGTCAGCACGGGAAGCCCGGAATCCGGCACAGCGACCATGCCCTTGCCGCGCTTTTTCAATCGCATCGTTGTGGGCGCGACCTCGATCTCGAGCACACCGTCGCGTGCGCGCATCTCGAGCACCTGTCCGGGTTCGAGATGCAACGCCTGGCGCAGAGCCTTGGGTACGACGATCCGGCCCGCCGCGTCGAGGGTGCCTTTCATGGAATGAAGAATGCCATGAAAATGGCACACGAGCCACCATCACCGCGGGTTCGTTCCGCCGCAAGCGGTGGCGGCGCAACCTCGTCATAGCCGGGTTCGCTGTCCGGTTGTCCCACGACGAGGCGCTCGTCCTGTTCGAGTGGCTGGCGGAGCCTAGGCAGAGCAACGGCTCAGCCGCGTTCCAGCATCGATCGGGTTGACCGGTGCGCGCACGGAGCGTAGCATCCGATCTGCGCGCAAGTCGCTGGATTCGTTTACAGAATCGGCTTTATGCGATCCAGGCTGCCAACTTGGCGCACCGCGCTCATCTGCACGGCGCTCGTGCACTTGGCCTTGTTGCCCGACTTGCACGCGAGCAACGCAGCAAACACGATTACTGCGGCGGCACCGACGCCGAGCTTTGGTTCGAGTCCCACGCTGTGCGGCAGGCTGCCCAAGAAAGCAAGGCGTGGCAAGCGGTCGGCAAACCCTGTCCACCTCGACCCATCTTCAGCGGCGCGACGCGGGAAGTCGCATCGCTGAGCTCCGGCGTCGGTAAAGGTGTTTGCCGTCGCGACGATCAGCCTCTTGCTGCTGTCGATCGCCTTGCCGAGCACACTGGCGCGCGCTTCGCGTTGCCGCAAGGCGGGGTTGCCGGTCCGGCGCGGAACCGCGGTTGGCGATCGGCGATGGCGAAGCCAAGTTCGGATCATGTGTGCGCGGCGTTGGCTCGTGCTGGCGGCGGCCGCCGCCGTGGTGGTGCCGGTCGCCGCGGTGTGGCTAGCTCGACGGCTTCCTCGGCGCGACACCGCGCTGGGCTCCTCGCGCTTGCGCTGCGGCGACGACGAGACGCTTGATATCCTGTTCGCGGCCCGACGGAGCGTTCTGCGACCAGCCATCGGCAGTTCGCGGAAATCGGAATAGCGCCAAGGGCGACGCGCAGCTCCGCTCGGTA
>CAVZIE010000041.1:0-23579 GCA_963775185.1 uncultured delta proteobacterium
AGTAGGGCGCGAGCCCCGGCCGCACCAGCGTCGGGCGCGCGCGCCGCGGGGATGCCGGCTCAGCCCGCCGGCCCGCGCGTGCGGCGAAAAGCCACCACTCGCCGGCGCGGGTAACGAAGTGGATCAATGAATCGTCGCGGAAGCGGTACGCCGGGTTCTTCCGCTCGCGCACCAGGAACTCGTCGAACCAGACGCCGTGCTCGAGCACGCGGAACTTCTGGGGCTCCCACTCCCAGTGCTCGGGCACCGGCGGGGGAACCGCCCCCGCCGTCGCGGTAGCGGATCGGGCTGAGCTCCCAACTGACGAAAATGAACGAGAGCCAGCCGCCCCGCTCCGCCTGGACCCATGCGGGCAGGTGCACGAACGGCGAGTGCGAGCGCGAGATCCCCGAGCGATCGTTGACCAGGTAAAGCAGCTTCGGCGCGCGCGGAATGCGCTCCACGATGGCGCGGAACGGCGCGGTCAGCGTCTCGAAGCGAGCGTACTGCACTGCAACGAGGTACGCGATGCGCCCGGCGGCCAGGCCGACGACGAGCACGAGCGCGAGCCTCGCGGGCGCGCTGCGCGGCATGTCGGGGAGCGCCGCCAGCGCGATGAACGACGCGCTTGTGATCTCCCGCGGGTACACGTACCACCACGCGCCCAGAGTCATGGGCAGCACGACGTAGGCGGTCACGAACCCGGCCGCGAGCACCAGCGGTAGGACGGTCACGCCGACGCCCCAGCGCCGCTCGCCCGACGAGCGCTCCGCAGCGCGCCCGCTCGCGAAGAACGCGAGCGTCGTCACCGCGGCCACCACCAGGATCACGGCGCCGAGCTGCAGGAAGAGCGCGTGTTCGTGGCGCCCCACCGCGCCGTCGAAGCCGTGGAACAGGTAGTCCTCGATCGCCGCGAGACGGAGCCAATCGAGGTCGAGCGCGAGCGAACCGTGACTCGCGCCGGCGAAGGCTGCGCCGGCGACGAGCCGCCATGCGGCGAACGCGGCCAGGGACGGCAAGAGCGGCAGCAGGACGACCTTGAAGCGCCGGGTCGCCGGATACATCACCGCGCCCGTCACCAGCACCGACACCACCGCGAACGGGAAGCGGTAGATGTGCGTCGCGAAGATCGCCAGGAGGCATGCCGCGAGCAGGACGCGCCGCCGCCGCGTGGGCCAATCGACCAGCAATAGCGTGAAGCCAACGAGGCCGCGTACAGGCCCAGGGCTCCCATGAAGTTCAGGAAGCCCCAGTGCGTCAGGTTCGTGCCAGACCAGCCCCAGCCCGAGCACGCCCCACAGCGGGCTCTTCTTCATGCCGTAGAAGAGCACGGCGAGCCCGGCGGGAAGCAGCACCAGCATGACCGCGGCGGCGATGCGCGCCGAAAGCGCGATGGGGAACACGCACGCGAGCAGCGCACCGAGCACATAGAACGAGACGTAGGGCACCGCGAGCGGGTGCACGGTGAACTGCTCGCGGAAGTGCCACGCCGGGTCGCCATAGTGGCGCAGCACCGACATCGCCGCGGCGTGGAACGGCATGTCGGTCATGGGCGGCAGCGTGACCACCGACAGCGGATAAGCGACGACGTAGAGCGTGAAGCCCGCGGCGAGCACGAGCGCCAGCCGTTCGAGCGGCGCCGCTGCGAGGCGGGTCCAGCGGCTGCCTGAGCTCACCCGGAAGAGGGATAGCATGCCGCAAGCCCGCGCGGGGTGCGCTCGGCGAGCCCAGGATCTCCACGGGCATGCCAAGACGTCGCGCACGTCGCCGGCTGCGTCCAATACCGTTTCGGTATCGTCGCGCGTGGTACGCTCGGAGCGTGAGCCTGGACCAGATCCGCTACTTCGTCGCCGTCGCGGAAGCAGGCCACCTCGGGCGCGCCGCCGGACGCCTGCACATCTCGCAGCCGCCGCTCAGTCGGCAAGTCAAGAGCCTCGAGGAAGAGCTGGGCACGCCGCTCTTCGAGCGGACCTCGCGGGGGATGCGCCTGCTTCCGCCGGGCGAGCGCCTGCTCGACCACGCGCGGCGCATCCTGGCCGCGGTCGAGGCGGCGCGAACGGCTGTGCTCGTCGCGGACGGCTAGAACAGGAACAAACCATGACCCGATTCGCCAACGCCCGGCAGCTCTTCACGACGGTCACCGAGGACGGCAGGCTCGTGTTGTCGATCGAGCCGCTCGACGTGCCTACCCCCGCGTCGGACGAGGTCGTCGTCGAGATGAAGGCGACGCCGATCAACCCGAGCGACCTCGGTCTGCTCCTCGCGCCCGCCGACATGGCCACCGCGCGACGCGACACCGTGGACGGTCACCCCGCGCTTGTGGCCGACGTGCAAACGGAGATGAAGCGCATGGTCACCGAACGCGTCGGCAAGAAGCTGGCGGCCGGCAACGAGGGTGCTGGCGTCGTCGTCGCCGCCGGCGCATCGGACGAGGCGCAGGCGCTCATGGGCAAAGCGGTGACGCTCGTCGGCGGGATGATGTACCGGACGCACCGCCTCATGAAGGCGCACGATGCCCTGCCGTTGCCTGAGGGCGCGGACCCGGCGGAGGGCGCGTCGCTGTTCGTCAACCCGATGACCGCGCAGGGTTTCCTCGACACCATGCGAGCGAAGGGCACTCGGCGATCGTGCACACGGCGGCCGCATCCAACCTCGGCCAGATGCTCGCGAAGCTGTGCCTGAAGAAGGAGGTGCCCCTTGTCGCCATCGTGCGCGACGATGAGCAGCGGGCGGTGCTCTCCGGGATCGGCCTCACGCACATCGTCGACTCGTCGAAGGAGAGCTTCGTGGGCGACCTCATCGCAGCCGTCGCCGACACCGGCGCCACCCTCGCCTTCGACGCCATCAGCGGCGGCAAGATGGCCAACACGATCCTGATCGCGATGGAGCAGGCGCTCCTGAAGCGTGGCACGCCGACCAGCGTCTACGGCGTACCCGTCCACAAGCAGGTCTACATCTACGGCCGCCTCGACACCGGCCCCACGCCGCTCACCGCGAGCTACGGCATGTACTGGGGCGTCGGCGGCTGGCTCCTCACGCCGCACCTGAAGAAGGTCGGCCTCGAGCGCACGATCGAGATGCGCCGCTACAGCATCGCGGAGCGCAACGGCATCTTCGCCAGCCACTACACGGAGACCATCGGCCTCGACGGCATGATCGACCCCGACATCGCGCGGGCGTACGCCCGCAAGGCGACGGGTCGGAAGTACCTGGTCGATCCGAGCCGCACGGCCTGAGGCATGCGAGCGTGCACAACAAGCTGACGCAAATCCTCGCTTTCGTGTGCGTCGCGCTGGCGGTCGCTGCTTGCGCGGGAGTACGGACGCGCCCGGATGGCGGAAAGGGGCTCCTGCCGGTCGGGTCGGCGGCGCCGGATCTGGTCGGTTACGACGTGGCGGGGACCGCGATGCGACTATCGGATGCGCGCGGGCGGCCGGCGGTCGTCTATTTCTATCCAAAGGACGGGACGCCAGGCTGTACCAAGGAAGCGTGCGCGTTTCGGGACGCTTGGAAACGCTTCGCGGCGGCCGGCGTGAGCGTCTTCGGCGTGTCGAGCGACTCGCGCGAGAGCCATCAGGAGTTCGCACGCGATCACCACTTGCCGTTTCCCCTCGTCGCCGACGAGGACGAGAGCGTCGCGCGCGCCTGGGGCGTCGGGAGCAGCCTGTTCGGCTACTCGCGGGTGAGCTTTCTGGTCGGCCCGGACGGTCACGTGGCGCGCGTGTTCCCGGATGTAAATCCCGGAGTGCACGCGGCAGAGGTGCTCGCTGCAGCCGCGGCTCTCCCCGCGCCGCGGCCGGAAGCCCAGCGGCGCGACCCGCGGGAAACGCATTAGCGTGTCGGTAGATCCGCCGCGGACTTCGACGGGTCGAGGTACTTCTGCAGCTTGCCGGTGAGGTAGTCCTTCGCCTTGCCGCGCCAGAGCATGCCGGGGTCCTTGCCCCGGAAGGCGACGCGTTTTTCGCCGATCTCCACGCTGCCGTCGATGGCGACGACCAGATACTTGCCGCGGATCGTCGCGCGGTCGTCGCCCTCCCAACGCACGTCGAGGCCGTGCTTGTTCTGGAGGTAGTCGCCGAGCGCGTGCATGCGCGCCCGGACGTCGTCGATGGGCAGGCTGTGCGGGTAGTCGATCTCGATGGCCATGACGGCGGCGACTCTACTACGTCTGGCGCTGGCGCGCGGTCAGGGTGTGGCCACCCATGTGCCGCCGCTGGTGGCGCAATCCTGCTGTACCTGCTGCGTCCCGGCGCCGTTGTAGCCGCAAGACTCCAGAGCGCCCAACTTGCAGCAGCCGTCCAGATTCGCCGTGGGGCAAGCATCGACGACCGTTCCGCCGTCGTTGGTGCACGCCTGCTGGGCCATCGAAGCGTCGCTCGCTAGCGTGGTCTGGATGATGCAGAAGTTCTTGGCCGGCGCGCTGCACGCGACCGCCACGGTGCCGTTGCCGCCGCTGCCGCCGCTGCCGCCGCTGCCGCCGGTACCCGTGGACGTGCAGGCGCTCGCGCAGCTCTGGTGCTCGCACGTGTTGATTGCGTCGGTCGCCGTAGTACACGTCGCGTCCGGTGCCCCGCACCCGATGAGGCAGCCGGTGTCGCCGCACGGGCACTTCCCCACACAAGCGCCGTACGTCGGACACTTCCCACCCGCGAGGTTTCCGGAGGCATATCCGGAGCCGAACGCATCGGAAAGCTCGGCGTCGCACTTGCTTTTCATGCACGAGTCGCAGGCAGGGCCGGCGCTCAGCGAGCCGATGAGACACGTGCCGCCGCCGCCGCCCGTGCCGCCGCCCGAGCTGTTGCTCGAGCTGCAGGCGAGCCCACAGGCCGAGGCAAGGGCGAACGTAGCCAGCAGAAAGCGCAGATTCATCGGTTCCTCCAATGCAGGCAAGGCTAGCGGGAACGGACGCGAATGTCCGGTCCCCGCGATCCTTGTTACCAGGCTTGCGGCTGCTGGCAAAATGCCCGTCCGGGTTCCAGACGCACGATCTGCACGGGCTCCAGCATCGGGCGCTGCAACCGCGCTACGACGGCGCCATCCGGACGGCGTACACGCAATCTCCGCGCCGAGCTCTGTCACGACTCGACCAGCCTGACTGAACGGAGGTTGGCTCTTCGACACGGCGCGGTATCGTGGCGAGCGCCTCGACACGTCGCTTGACTCGCTACCGCAGCGACGCAGTGACGAGGGAATGCCGGTCCGGCGCGGAATCCCGGTTCCGCGCCGGGCCGGCATCCAGAAGCCAACGGACCCCGGCCGAGGTAGTCTGGTGACCATGGACGAGCCCGGCTCTGCTGCGCTCCGGCAAATCGCCGACGCTGCCTGGCGCGAGACCGCGCGACTCGCGCTGTCAGCGCTTTCGCGTCGTGAGGATGCGCTGGGCGAAGCGGGGCGTTCATTGGAGCGCACGCTCGACCCGAGCGCGCTGCCGGCGGGCGTGGCCGCGCTCGCGCGGCATTTCGCCGTGCACGCGCCCGAGGCCGTGCGCGAGGAGCTCTTCGAAGCACTCGACTGGGAGCTCCACACCTTCCGCGGGGGGCGCAAGGTCGAGACGAGCCACCGGCTCGAGGCCGTCGAGTGTGCCCCGGTCGCGCGCGCGGCGATCCCCGTGGAGCAATCCGGTTTCGGTGCGGAAGCGACGGCAGTGGACCTCGACGCGCCGCACTCGATGGGCGACTTGTCGCGCTATGCGAACGCGTACCTCGGGCACACGTTCGTCGACGACGCGATCGAAAACGCTCGCGCCGTCGAGTTGCACAACGGCACCGCGGCGGAGGCAATGGCGGCCCTGCAGGCGCGCGGCGCGTCTTCCTTTCATCATCTCGCCACGCCGAAGCTGCACTTCCAACTGCTCCTCGCGAAGATCGGCGACGAGCTCCGCTGGGCGATCGCTTGTGACGACGGCCCGGACATGTTCTGTCACCTCGCGAAGGCGCTGCGGGCGGCGCGCGCGCGGAGTGGCGCTCGCGTCGATCCCGCGCGCGTGAGCCGCTTCGATCACCGGCCCGACGAGGCCTCATATCGGCCCTCGCGCCTGCGCCGCTGCTTCGAGTCGAGCGGCGCGATTCCGCGGCAGGTGACGGTAGGCTTCAAGAACGCGTTGCTCGGTACGCTTGCCGCGCGGGCACGGCGCGTGGCACAGGTGCGCGCGCTGCAAGGTGCGCGCGACTTGCCGCGCGAGCTCTGGCCGCTCCGGGACCTCGATGCGCGCGCGCTGCTCGGCTCCGCGTCGCACCGCGCACAGGTGGACACGCTCCTTTCGCGAGTGAACGCCACGGGCCCGGCCGAGCTGCTGTCGAACGTGCCCGACGTGAAGCTCGCCGCCGTCGACGGTCCGGACGCCTTCCTCGATCACAGCCGGCTCGCCTATCGCAACGCACGCGGCGAGCGTCGCGAGGTGCTGCTCGTACGCAATCCGTACGGCGATGCGGCGGTGGCAATGGGTGCGTTGTTTCGTGAGTGCGGCGTCGAGGACGTGCTCGTCTACGGCACCGCGGCGTCGCTCGACCTCGCCTCGCGGGTCGGGGACCTGCACCTCGCGTCGCAGGCGACGTCCGCCGACGGCGCCGTCCACACGTTCGACAATCGCGCGCTCGAGGCGCGCTTCACCGATCTGCACGCGCATCCGGGCACGTGTGTGGGTAGCCGCATCGTGAACGTGCGGTCGCCCTTGGACGAGCTCGACGCGGAGATCGAGCGCCTGCGGGCCGAGGGCCACCAGCTCGTGGAGATGGAGCTCGCGGGGCTGCTGCGCGGGCTCGGCGGCGGCAGCGCGCGCATCGCCGCGCTGCACGTGGTCTCCGACGTTCCGCAGAGCGCGCACACGCTGGAAGGCTTCTCTCCCACGCTGGCCGAGCGCGCGCTGGGCGCCGCGGTGGATGTGTGGGTGGCAGCGTTCGGGATAGCGGACCTGGACGTGTAGGCTAGCGCGTCACCGCCGCCAGTCTTCGAGCTGGATGGGGGCCGCCGTCCGAGCCGCGGGACTCGGGCCGGGAAGGTCGATCCCGTCCAGCTCGAGCGCTTCCGTACCGATCTCGTGGACCGACTCCAGGCGCTCGCGTTCGAGCGCACGGCGGCGCGCCCTGGCTGTTGCTGCTCGGGCTTGGGCTGCTACCGCGAGGCTGCGGCCACCCCGATCACCGCGGTTCCGAGCGCGAGCTGCATGTGGTTGCAAGCCCGGTTGGACGTCACGGAAACGTCGCCCATGAAACCGTGCAAGGTGGCGTTGGGCGGAGACAGGGTAGCATCGACGTTTCCCATCATTCCGTGGACCGACACCAGGGGCGGCACGTACGTACCATCGAGCTCGCCCGTTCCGCCCCGGACGACGAACCGCGTCCAGTCGATCCAATACGCGTCGAGCGAACCCATGCTCGCGTAGAGTTCGGCGCGGTCGGTGACCTTGGCAGCCGCTGTGCCCATGCCGGAGGTCGTCCAGACGTGGCACACCGGCGACGCCTGCATGGTCTGGATGGGCGGTGCCGCGCCACACCCCATCGGTGCGAGGGCGAGGAGGACAATCAACGACCGCAGCGTCGAAGTCCCGTGGTCATGCGGCGCGCGACTCGCCGGTTGGGTCACGTCCGACCCTCTAACGCAGCGCGGCCCACGGCGCCTTCGTCTTCGTCCCGGCCGACCATCCCACTGAAGCGACCCTGTTGGCGGGGCGAAGTGACGACCTGCCCTGTTTCCGGCGTTTGGCGCGCGGTGGGGAACGTGCGCAAGATGCGACGCAGCGTGACGTATCTTTCATGGAGGCCAGACTGATGCCGGTCCAGCGCGGAATCACGCTGAGCGCCGCCCTCGTCGTCACGGGGTGTCTGGCCACGCCGCGGGCGCAGGACGCCCCCGCGCCGCGCGAATACGCCAGCCAGCTGCAGCACGACGAACCGGAGTGCGCGCGCAACGTCATGGTGTTCGATCCCGGCACCATCCCGCAGCGGCGCTACCACGAGATCGCGTCCCTCTCCGCAACCTGCTACCCCGGTGCGCTGGCAAACTGCGAGCGGCGCTTGAAGGCGCGCGCGTGCGAGCTCGGCGCCGACGCGATCATCCTCGGCGACACTACGCGCGACGCGCCGCCGCCCGGCGCGTCGCCGCAGTCGTTGGTGTCCCGATCGGCGCGCGCGGTGCGCTGGACCGACGGCAACGAGCTGCACTGAGCCGGTTCGCCACGCGCGCGGGCGCTTCAGGCCCTTAAGGTCGGACATTATTTGTCACACCATGTAAAGACGTCTTTACATGACCCGGGCCCAAGGCGTCTTTACATGGCTCACGTCGACATGCCTTTCCACCACGATCGGAAGCCGGCGAAGCGACCGCGACCATACCAGCGGAAACGCAACGAACCGTAGCCACGCGCCATCATAACCCTCACGCCGCCATGAAGGAAATTGCGGCCACCGTCGGGCCCGCCAGGCCCGGAGCACGCCCTTGCGAGGCGCAGCAACGTATCGGAACCATTAACACAAGGCACTCGAAGCTGCCGGCCGGACAACACGGCATGGTGCCCGTGTGGAAGTGGCGTTGCACAAGGGGAGCAGCCGCGACGGCGCCGTCACCGGCTACGTCGAATTCCGCATCGCGGAGCTGAGCGAATCGTCGCTCTGCTCGCGGAGCTAGGCCCCGACGACGTCGTGTGGAGCCGCACGGAGCTCGAACCGTACGGGTCGACGGGCGGCCCGACCGACGGCGGCGACGTGTTGCTGTGTTACGAAGACACGGGCTCGATGGTCGTCTGGAGCTGCATCGGCGGGTCCTCGACGTGCACCGAGGACGGCCGTCGCAGCGTCGGCGGCTACCCGACGGGGCAGGATTGCGTCGACGCCGCGGCAAGGCTGGTGCGCAGCTCAACCGGGTCGCACACGCTCGTCGACCCCGAGCGCTCGAGCTCGACGGGCGGGGGCGGCAGCGGCGGCAGCGCCGGCAGCGGCGGTGGCAGTGGTCAGAACGACCCGAGCGTGTGCCAGAGCGATCCGTCATACCAGCCGTACGGCGACATCCAGGTCGACGGTCAGTGCCAGGTCGCCTGCCTCTACGAGGGCAACCCGGACGCCGCCGCCGAGTACCAGGCCGCCTGCCAGAACTTCACGGCGGTGGCGCGGGCAACCACCACCGGTCCGGTGAAGAGCTGCCCGGCGTGTCCGTGACGAGCGAGGAGAGCGACGCGTGAAGCACTGGCGAGTTCTGGAACGGCGAACGACGCTCTTAGCGGAGATCGAGCCGCACGCTCCGAGCAGCAGCCATGCGGACGAAAGCGCCGCGCAGCCGGAGACGAAATCGCATGGCTCGGGCGGCGTAGTGCAAGCGGACGGCGGCCAAGGGAAGACTTCAAATCGCTTGCTGCGGGTAGCGACGGCCGAGCGTGCGCACCAGCTCGACGCGGCTCGAGATGCCGAGCTTGCGCATGGCGCGACCGAGGTGGGAGGAGACGGTCCCCTCGGAAATGCCGAGGTGGTAGGCCACGAGCTTGTCGGCGTAGCCGCGGACCACGAGGCCGATGACGCGGGACTCCATCGTGCTGAGGCCGCGCGGGTCGCGCACGTCCTCGGGGTTCCGATGGGCGAGCAGGAAGCGCTTGCCGTCGGTGTCGAAGGACTCGACCAGCGACCAGCGACCGTCGACCAGGCCGCGCCAAACGGCGAGGGCGTGCTCGTCACGGCCCGACTTCTGGCTGCGGGCCCGGTCGATACTGCGAGCGCTCTCGCCCAGCTCGCGAATGGCCTCGTCGCCGGTGGCCTCGCCCTCGGCGTGAAGCAGGCGCCCCGAGCCCGTGAGTACCGCGCCATCGTCCGGGGCGTCGATCCCGCGCTCGGTCTTGGGCAGCCGCCGCCTGAGCCGCAAGCCCGCTTTGATGTGAGCGCTCAGCATCTGGTACATCGCGCGCTCCGCGGGCCGGAACGAGCGCTTGGTCGCGAGTCCGCCGAAGACCCCTGTGAGACCGTTGTCGTCGATGTGGTGGTTGAAGAGCGCGAAGGTGTCCTCGATCGGCGTCCCGAGTGTGTATACCCAGTCGGGTCCGAGGCGCTGGTGCTCCGAATGCACGAGCCGATCCGCCGGCTCCGCGATGAAGCCCCGCAAGATGCGCTCGAAGACCCGTGATTTGATCCGGTCGACGAGGCCCGCCTCGCCAGCGTGCTTCCGATCGATGATCGCCCCGATCGATCGGATCCGTCCCACCATGTCCGAAGGCGTCGACCCCGACTGCGCCGCCTCGCGAATGCGGACCGCGCCACCGCTCACGTCGATGTGGTAGGCGAGGATCCCGTACTCGGGCCGCAGCACCCCGTGCATCGTGTCCGCGATCCGCTCGAGCCACTCGGTCTCGTCCGCACCGAGGTCGTAGCAGGACTCGACTACCGAGATGGGATCGTTCCGGGCTGCCACGTTTCAGCGCTATCGGCGCCGCGGCGCCCACTCGAGGAAGATCACGAGCGCCGTTGCGTGACCCGACGCCACGCTTCCAGCGCCAACTTCGCGACAATAGCAGGTCGGGGGCTGCGGCACCAAACCGTGCTTGCCGAGCACCGGCGTCTACACGCAGACGAGCGTGAAGAGCTTGTCGATCTTGAAGTAGTCGCGGCGCAACAAGCGTGCGCAGGTTTGGCCGTGTACGCTCCGCCCACGGCATGTTCGATCGATCACGTGCATGAGCTTGGACACGTCGGCCAGGTGCCGGGATCGGCGGCTTCTTCTGGATGTCGGTCCGGCGCGGAACCGCTTGGACTGGTGCAGTGCTCCGGTGAAGCTACCCGGTTCACAGGGCGCCCCTTGAGGAATTCCGGCAAGTCCTTGCCACAGTCCAGCACGACGGCGCCCCTCCAGTAGCGGTCGCCATCATCGATATCCGGATCGTGGTAGCTCGCCCGCCGCCGCCGCAGCGTACGAGAGCCCGGAGCTGGGCGGGCACCACGTCGTGCGCGACAACCTGCACACGCTCGACGAGGCGAAGGAGCACGACTCTGGCGCGTTCGCGCGCGTCGCGCTCGCGTTCCTGGGCGAGTGAGCTACTGCCAGGTGCAGCCGGGCTGCTTGTCGCAGGTCCCTTGCGCGGAGATCGCGCTGCACGCCGTCGGCGTTCCGTCGCAGGTGGTCGAGTTGTAGGTGCAGCCGGCGGCGTTGCACAGCGACACGGTCGCGAAAGTCGTGCAAGCCGCGGGCGAGCCGGTGCAGGTGCTGCCGCCCCACGTGCAACCGAGCTGGGCGCAGCCGCTCGCGCTCGTCTTCGTGCCGCAGGCGGACGCCGTTCCCTCGCACGCCGGAACGTGCACAGCGCAGCCGTCGGCGGCGTTGCAGTCCGACACCCCGAGCGATGAGCATGCGGACGCCGTGCCCGTGCAGGACATGGCAGTCGAGCCCGCGGCGCCCGCGGCGCCCGACGCGCCCGCGGCGCCCGCGCCGCCGTCGATGCCCGCGGAGCCAGCCATGCCCGCGCCGCCGTCGATGCCCGCGGAGCCCGCCGTGCCCGCGCCGCCGTCGATGCCCGCGGAGCCCGCCATGCCCGCGGAGCCCGCGCCGCCGTCCATGCCCGCGGAGCCACCGGCTCCCGACATGCCGCCGGTTCCGGACGTGCCGCCGGTTCCGGACGTGCCGCCGGTTCCGGACGTGCCGCCGCTTCCGGACGTGCCGCCGCTTCCGGACGTGCCAGATGTGCCGCCGCTGCCGCCGCCGTCGGTGCCCGCGGCGCCGCCGCTGCCGGTTCCCGAGTCACTGCTCCCGCAGCCCTGCAGGGCGACGAAGCCCACAAGCATCCCCGCCGTCACCAAGCAAAAGTGTCGCATCGTGATTCAACCTCGCGTTTGACAACTCGTAAGTGGGCAATGACGGGCGTCATGATGATCGCGCGAGAAGTTTTGTAGGCACGTGTGCGCACGGCGCCGGCGCCTGCATCGCGCAGATGCCGGTCCGGCGCGGAATCCCGCGGTCCGCTTCCAGCGGCGCGACGCGCGCTGTCAACGCAAGGTAGAAATGTCGGGTACTGTCCCGAGTCCGTCGGGGGAGATCGCCGCGAACAAGCTGTGCGGCGCGCAAGAAGCGCTGCCCCCTCCTCGCGGCGGTGCCGGCCGCGCTCACGCGGCTCGACCAGATCTTCACCGACGAGGTCTTCCGCTGGCAGCGCCAGCGTGCCCGCGCGCTCGGCTCGCCAACGCGAGAGGTCCGCAATGCCGGCATCACCCACGTGCAGCGCTTCGGCGGAGCGCTCAACCTCAACGTCCACCTGCGGCCGGGAGCACCACGTTCCATGACGTCTGCCAGCCGCTGTCGCACACGCCGGGTGCGCGCCCGATCCCGGGGTCAGCGGCGTACCGTCGTATTGCTCCACGAAGCGGCGGAAGCGCGCGACCGTGACCTCGAAGGTGTCCAAGTAGAAATCCGCCACGGTCGCCGGGTGCTCGGACTGGTCGCGTCCGCACGCGTCACAGTTGCGCGTATCGTAGGCGTCCGTCCCAGACTCGCTGTGACCCATCATGAACGTGCCACCGGGGCATTCGCTTTTCTCTATGGGTTTGCCGGCGCGGCGCGGAGCCACCGCACATTGCAGGAGAGCGACAGCGGATCTAGATAAGTATTGCGTGTCAGTGTCTCGTCGCCGACGATATAGTTTGTCTCGTCCTGTCCGCGACGAGCGCTCACGTCCGGAAGGAGATCATCATGCTGCAGCTGCCCCGTCTCGCCATCCCGCTCGTCGTCGTCACCGCCACCGCCGTCGCGGGGTGCAAGAAGAACAACGTGACCAGCAACTCCAGCAGCAGCAACGTGATCGGACCGAGCGGCGGTACCGCCAGCGGCCCGGACGGCGTCGAACTGCGCGTCCCGGGCGGCGCATTGCAAGGGGACACCACGTTCACCTTGAGCGTCGCGCAGCCGGACGAGTATCCGGCGGCGGGCAAGTACAGTTTCAGCGGCGACGTGTTCGCCATCGAGCCCCACGGACAGAGCTTCCTCACGCCGGCCACGGTGGTCATCCCGTTCCTCGCGAACCCCACCGACGGCGTGCTTTTGCAAGCCGAGGTCGGTGACACGGCGTGGACGGAGCTGCCCGTCATCGGCAAGGACAAGAACGCCTTCGAAGCCGCCGTGTCGAAGCTGTCGTACTTCGTCGTCGCGGACAAGGCCGGGGGCAGCGACGCCGGGCCGCCGTCGTGCAGCGGACGCAGCCCTGTCAGCGGCGCGCCGACGGGCACGGTAACGAACCCGTCGGGCGCAACTTCGTCGACGCCATACACGCCATTCGACAGCTCGACGCTGAAGGACGGCTACGCCCAACCGGACTCGTACGGAGCGAGCACGTTCCATGTCACACTCACTGACTATGCGAACGCGTGCGGCTACGAACAGAACGATGACATCAAGATCGGCGGCACCACCCTGGTGCTGACGCTGCCGACCAGCTCGCCCGCGGTGCAGAACTACCCCTCGAGCGGCGTACAGGTCGGCATCGGGCAGAGCGACCCGAACGCCGCGCCCGGCGCGTGCGGGGGCAACGCCGCGTCGGGCAGCGTCGCGAATCCTGCCGGCACGGGCGTCGACATCACGGCGGTGGACGCCACGCACATCGCCGGCTCGTACGACGTTCCCGGCGCTTCGGGGGGGACTGATTTCACCGGCAGCTTCGACGTGCCCATCTGCAACGTCGCCGCCGGCATCACCGTCTCGTGCTGCCTCCAATAGCGGCCCCTTCTTGACGCTTCGACCTGCCGAACTGCGCCGTGGACGCGACCGTCAATCCCCCGGGCTGCCTGCAATAGATGGCGGCGCGCCATTTCACACGCGGAGCCGTCGTGCTCGCCCTCGCGAGCGCGCTGGTAACGATCGCGACGGACAGCCACGGGGACGCCGGCGAGGTCGCGCTCGCGCCGCAGCCGCCGTTCGATCGCTGGTGCGTCGCGCCGTTGTGTTCCGCGCCGGACCGGCAACCCTCCCGGGTGAAGCTGCCGGCGCTACGCCCGTCGGGCGTGACGCGCGGCTTGCTCGAAGAGCGCCTGGAGAGTGCGCTCGCCGATTCGCTGACGAGCGCGGCGCGCGACGCCGCCGGCCCGAAGTGGAACCTGGCGACGGTCGATCTCGTGGAAGCGGTGGGTGCCGCGCTGGTCGCCGACGGCGATGGTCTCGCGAAGCAGGGCGGCGTCGGCGGCGCGCTGATCCGCGCCGGGCTCACCTATCAGCTCGACGGCATCGTGCCGCAGGATCCCGCGTGCGGCGGCGGCGAGCGGCTGGGCGCGATCTACGAAGGGCTCGCCCTCACACCCGTGTTCGCGCCGCTGGGCTTTCCCGCGCGGCGTGGGCGCGTGCGCGCGGCATGCGCGCCGACGGCGCGGACCACCGCTCGCACGGTGGACGCCGCGATCCTGCGCGCGCTCGTTCCCGACGCCGCGCGCGCGGACGCGACGGCGGTGGTGGGCGCGGTCGCCGATGTGCGAGCGCGCTGCGCGGGCGCGACGTCGCCGCGCGCGGCCGCGGCCCGTCGCGTCGCCGAGGCGAGCACGGTGCGTGAGGTCGCCGACGCGCTGCGCGCCTTGCGCGCGACGCCGGCACCCGCGCCACCCGCGCCCGCGCCCCCCGCACCCGCGCCGCCCGCGGACGACGACGGCGGGGTCGCGCCACCGCCGCCCGAACCGCCGGCTCCACCGTCTCCAGCCGAACAGGCGTGCGCGATGGCAGCGGACGCGCTCGCTGCGATCGCGCCCGAGCGCCTCGACCCGCTGGCGAAGCAGGGCCTCGCCGCCGCGCCGCTGGCCGGGCTCGCGGAGGCGCTGCAGGCGCCGCCCCCGCCGTCCATGGCGCTGGTCACGCGGCTGGGCACGGGCACGACGTCGGCCGCGGACCTCCGCACCCTCGCCAGCGCCATCGTCGCCCCGCACAGCACGCCACTCGTCGCCGACGCTCTGGCCGCCTTGCTGGACGCCATCGCGTCCGTGGATGGCTCCGCGGCGGTCGATCCCGACGCGATCCGCGCCTACCTCGGTCGTCGCTACAACGTCGACGACACCGGCAAGCCGGCGCTGCGCTCGCTGCTCGGGCTCGCACCCACCCCGTGGGTGTTCGAGCTGAACGGCGGCATCCCGAGCGCGGACACTTCCCAACAGAAGGTCGTGGGGGACGTGTCCGTCGGCTACGCGACCAAGAGCATCGGTGTGATCGGTCGCGGTTGGTTGGACACCTACAACATCGACGACAGCGCGACCCACAACGACTACACCCACGCAGGTGGAGCCCTGGAGGGCTGGTGGCTGTCCGGCGCGACCGCCAAGCTGCGCTTCGAGCTGCGCCTGTCCGGCGCGTTCGATTACTACGACACGACGACGTACCCGCGGCAGGACACGCTCGCGAATTTCTTCGACTACGACTCGCGCATGGGCCGCGGGACGGCGTTCGTCGGCCTGCGCTACGCCACGCCGACGGACCGGGTGAGCGCAGCGCTGCTCGCCGGCGGCGGCATGCAGTACGAGGATCCGGACACGACGCGCACGACTGGCGGGCTTACGCTCGGTCTTTCGTCGCAGCAGAACCTCTCCGCTCAAGCTTCGGCGCGACTGCTCGTGCGCTGGCACATCGTGCCGAAGATCGTCGGCATGCGCCTGCGCGGCGACTCCACGTACTTCAGGATCACGCGCGAGGAGCTGACGGCATCCATCGGCGCCGGCTCGGTGACGACGAGCTCGACCGTCGATCAGCAACAGCAGATCGAGGTCCACGGTCGGCTGTTCCTCGACGCGGACGTGATCTCGTTCGGCGGCTTCATCCCGGCGCTGTTCGGCGGCGTGGACTACATCGGTATCCAGGGCACGTCGACCACGACCAGCGCGACGGTGCCGCTGGTCGGCGCCGGCATCGCGCGCGAGTCGTGGTGAGGGCGCCGCGCCAAAGGAACCGCGCTTGTGTCGAGCACGGCACCGCTCTTCGAAAAGCGTGCGCCGGAAGGCGGAGCGTCACTGATATTGGTTTCAGCTGCTGCGTGTAGCGGGACCCTGAATTTGCGCGACAAGTTCGTCGGCGACGTCCTCGGTGGTGAGCAAGCCCTCGGGGTCGAGCTTGGCAAGCGGTAGGCGGCGAGCGGCCCCGCGCTGTTGCGCAAAGCTGGCGCGGAGTTCGGCACCGATGACGAACCGCTCGCGTGGGACGCTACCGGTCGGCGCGCATAGCGGTTCCGCGCCGGACCGACAATCCGGATACCCGCCCCAGCTCCCTCCGCGCGCGCGCCGAGGTGCCGGGATCGGCGGCTTCTTCTGGATGTCGGTCCGGCGCGGAACCGCTTGGACTGGTGCAGTGCTCCGGTGAAGCTACCCGGTTCACGGCGGACGCTTTGGAGTCGCGCTGGAGGATGGATCTGATCGCGGCCTGCGGCGTGCTTGGCGCGGCCCAAGGCCGGGGCCCTGCCGCGCGTCCATGCAAGGGTGCGGTCCCTCGTTGCCGGGTGCCTGGTGGTGTGCGCGTGCGGCGCGCCGGACGTGCGCCCGCGGCCCCGTCCGGTACCGCTCGTGGTCGTGCGGGCTGTACCCATTTCGGCCAGCGACGTGGCGCGCGAGAACATGCCGCTCGAAGAGCGGCGGTTCCGCGATAACGTCGAGCACGCCCGGGAGGTGGCCGACGCCAAAGGCTGGCGCCTCGCGCGCCGCTTCGATCTTTCCGGCCGCGCCGCGGTGCTGGTGTTTCGCGGCGGCGGCCGCGAGTGCTTCGTGACCGTGGACGCGCGGCGCGAGCAGGACCCGGTCATCAAGGACGCAGTGCGCGTCCGCGTCGCGCGCAGCCACGACGGCCTCTTGTTCGACCTGCGCGGCGACGGCGCGCGCTTCATCGTGATCCGCCTCGAGCCGGACGGCGGCACCGCTGTGCTCGAGCTCGATGGCGACACCCTCCGCGAGACCGACGCTACACCACGGAATCCCACGCAGGGCACGGACCTCGACGGCGACGGCGTGCCGGAGTTCCCCGCGCCGCTCGTCGAGATCGATCTGGGACCCTGCCCCAGCACCGTGTGCGGTCCGGACGCCGAGAAGAGCATCGTGATACAGGGCTACGAGTCCTGGGACGGCGCGACCTTCTCGCGCGGCCTGGCCGCGCTGCAGCCGCTCTACGCCCGCAGGTTGTGGCAAGCGCGCGCCGAGGCCGCCGACCTTGGCGCCGTGGGTCGACGAACGAAAGCCGCCGCGTGCCCGCTCGACGCGCTGCGCGTTGCCGGGGAGGTGTTCACCTACGGCGTGCTGGCCGGCCAGAACCGCGAAGCCGCAATCCGCGAAGCCGACGCGGCGATGACGGGCTACTCCACCGCGCCGTGCCAGCGCCTGCTCTCGATGCCCCAGCTGCCGCGCGCGTGGCGGCGCATCCGCGCGGATCTCCGCGGCGAATCGCTGCCCGTCCTGGCGTACGAGCGCCACGTCACGCCGTGAGACGCAGCACGTCACGGAGCAGACCTTTTCGTCTTGAACGGCAATGTCCGACACTTGGCTGCGCCAGCGGACTTGCCGATCCCTTCGTGATCGCGAGCGACCGCGCCGGACATGGTGCCCGCGTGAGGGATCCAAACCATGACGCGATCTAGAGGTGTCACCCGGTCTGTTGCCGCCCTGGCGGCCTGTTGCGCTTTCGGTTGTAGCCAGAAGCTCGTCGTCAGCGACTCGCAACGCGTCGCGCTTTCCTGTGACGATGGGCGCCCGACCAAGCTCGTGGTCGAAAGTCGCGAGGACGGGAAGCAGGGGGCCTTTGTGGACCCTGCCGGCGGGTATCTGCTCTTCGACGGCGGGCACCCGGACTCGAAGCTCACGCGGATCGACGCCGACGGGAACACCCTGGAGGTGCTCTCCCTGGCGTCGAAGCTGGGCCCAATCGTCTACGACGCGGTTCCCACCGCGGACGGCGGCGCCCTGCTCGGCGGGAGCTCGGCCGCGTTGTCCGGGGACCAGGCCTGGATCGGCCGGGTGGACTCCGGGTGGCACCTGCTCTGGGAGCGCGCCATCCAAGGCGGCCGCGGACAAGTGGCGCAGCTCGCCGACGGCGGCGCGATCCTCGGCGGCATCGCCGCCAACGCCACGAAGCCTCCGTCGACGGTGTTCCTCGCGCGGTTCGGCGCACAGGGGGACTTGCTCTGGCAGCGCGACATTGCAGTGCCCGGACTCCAGTACGGAAACGACTGGTGGGGGCGCACGCTCTCGGTGTCGACCGACAACCGGATCCGCTTCGTTGCTTCCACGGACCAGGGCATCGACCTGATCGAGAGCAGCCTCGACGGGGTCACTACCCAGCGCGTGCTCGACACGACCCTCACCCTTCACATCAACGACATCGCGGCGCTTCCCGATGGCCGACTGCTCCTCGCGAGCACTCGTTCGCCGAACGCCGTCCTCACGATGGTCGCGGCGGACGGCAGCGTGCAGTGGGAAAAGGTCTACGGCGACGGCCAATACGCGGTAGGGGATGCGGTCGCCTACAACGCCGCGCGACACGAGATCCTGCTGGGTGGAAGGTACGGTGGCGCCAACGACGGTGACGGCGAGCGGACCTGGATCGTCGCGACGGACCTGGAGGGCAACCAGACGTGGCGGCTCGTCCGCTTGCCGATCCACACCAACATCGACGGCGATGTCTCTTCCGCGTCGGCCGACCGCGGCCCGCCAATCACGGACATCGCGCCCCGGCCCGACGGCAGTTTTATTGCGACAGGTTCGAGCTCGAATCTCAGCTTCTTCCTCGTGGGGGCGGATAGCTGCACGCACTGACGCTCGCGCGCAGTGCGCTCTGGCTGAAGTGGGCAGGTTTGCCGGTCCGGCGCGGAAACCGCATGCGGCGCCGTCGGGCTTACCATCCTCGTGCACGCGTAGTATCAGCGAGCATGCGTGGCGCACTGGCTTGCGCATTCGGCATCCGCCTGATGACCGCGGCATCCAGCGTCGCGCTCGCGCAGACGCCGACGGCGGCGTCCACCCCCAATGTCTGGTACCGGAGCGGCGACGGCTGCCCGGACGGCAACGCCTTCATCGAGCGTCTCTCACGGCGCAACGTGCACGCGAAGCTTGCCACGGTCGGCGACCGGGTCGACTTCGTAGTGACGCTCGGCACCGCCACGGGCGGATACTCCGGGCGGCTCGAGCGTCAGACGAGCAGCGGAATCGTGGCCATCCGCAGCTTCGAGTCGGACAGCTGCGCGGACGTCGCCGACGCGCTGGCGCTGACGCTGTCCCTCTCCGCGGCGGGCACCGCACAAGCGCCGCCCGCGCCAACCGCCCCGTCTTCGTCGGCCGCGCCAGCTCCCGTCGCGCCGCCGGCGCCGGCCGCGCCTTCTGCATCCGCCGCACCGCCGGCGACGGCCGCGCCACCGCCGCCCGTGACGGCGGCGTCACCGCCGTCGGCGACTCGCACCCCGCCGCCGCGCGCTTCGCGCCGCCCGCCGCCGTCGCCGCCGCGCGAAGGCGGCTCCTCGTTGCTGGGCGCCGAGGTGATCGCCGAGACCGGCGTCGCCCCGCGGTGGATGCCCGGGATCGGCGTCTTCTTCCAGCGCGTCGCCGAGGGCGACGGCGTGCTGGTTCCCGCGTTCCGGCTGACGGCGCTGGCCGCGCGTGCCAGCAGCCAGACACCAGACGGCGAGCTCGCGATCACCTTGTTCGAAGGTCGTCTGGAGGCGTGCCCGCTCCAGCTCGGCGGCACCAGCGTCGTGCTGCGGCCGTGCGCCGGCGTAGAGGCCGGCATGATCCGCGGCGAGCTCTCGCGCCCGCCCGGAAAGACAGATTCGGGACCCTGGCTCGCGCTGGTCGCGCATCCGCGCATCGGCTTCGCGCTCGGCCCGGCGCTGGAGCTGGACGCGAGCGCCGGCATCCTGGTGCCGTTGATCCGGCAGGAGTTCGTCCTCGCCGGCGACGCAGCCGTGCTTCAAGAGACCGCGGCGGCCGCCTTCCAGACGGGAATCGGTCTGGCCTACAGCTGGCGGTGATCGCGAGCGGGGAGTCCGGACATGGTGCCACCGTGAGGGACACGAGCTGGCCGCTCGAAGGTCCAGAGGAGCTTGAATCGGAACACGACGAGGTCCGGGAGGAGCGACTCGTGCGCCTGGTCGAGGACCACTTCGACTTCGTGTGGCGCATGCTGCGCCGCATGGGAGCCTCGCCTTCCGATGCCGACGACGGTGCCCAGCAGGTTTTCATGATCGCGACGCGCAGACTCGACGCCATTGCTCCCGGGAGCGAGGGGAAATTCCTCTACGGCACCGCTCGTCGCGTGATGGCCAACATGCGGCGCAGCGTACGACGCCGGCCGGAGATCGTCGGCGACCCGGACGACACCTCGACCGGCGGCCTTGGCCCGGACGCTCGCGCCGAGCTCTCGGAGGCGATCTCGCTCCTCGACCGCCTGCTGGAGCGGCTCGCGCCCGAGCTCCGGCGCGTGCTGGTGTTGGCCGAGATCGAACAGGTCGAGGTCGCGGAGATCGCGCGACTCGAGGGGCTGAAGCCGGGAACCGCCGCGTCGCGCTTGCGGCGCGCGCGACAAGCCTTTCGCGACGCTCTCGCCGAGCTCGGTGCCGACCACCCTTTCACCGACGAGGAAGAGCAGTGACCCCCGACGTCGGCGAGAAGCTGTTCCGCGTGGCGCGTGGTGAACGCCCCTCGCGGCAGGCACGCGAGCGCACGCTGCGCGCCATGCGGGCCACCGCGCGCGAGGAGGAATCGCATCGACCCAAGGCGCCGCGCTCCACGACGGTCGCCGCGGTCGTCGCGGCCGTCGCCATGGCCGCCGGCGTCACCGTCGTCGCGCGGCACCACGGCCCGGCGTCCGCGCCCACGGTGTTGTCCGCGGAGCCGCCGCGCGCGGTGCATCCGTCGGTCAGCGCTCCGGCGTCGGCTCCGGCGTCGGCGCCTCCGCCGCCGCTGTCCGCCGAGGCGCCCAGGCCGCGCCCCGCACCCGTGCTTGCGCCGCGTCCGCGGATGTCGCTCGCGGACGAGACGGCGGCGCTCGACGGCGCGCAACGCGCGCTCGAGGCTGGCGACAGCGGCCGCGCGCTGGTGCTGCTCGACCGCTACCGCCAGCGTGGGGGATCGCGCATGGCGGCGGAAGCAACGCTCCTGCGCGCGGAAGCCCTGGCGCGAAGCGGACGCGGCACCGAGGCCCGCAGCTTGGCCCAGCGCTTCATCGACCAGAACCCTGGAAATCCGTTGTCGGATCGCGCGCGAGCGATTGCCGCGAAGCTTGACCCATTGAACGACGCAGGAGCACAACCATGATTCGATTCGCTGGATTCGGGAGCACGCTGCCGTTGGGCGCTCTGGCCCTTGCGCTCCTCGCGGGTTGCACCGAGAAGGTCGTGGTGAGCGACGCGCAGAACTCGGTGACCGCCTGCGACCAGGGGCGCCCGTCGAAGTTCGTGGTCGCGCCACGCGAGAAGGGGGCGACGGCAGCAGTCGCGGGCGCCGCGGGCGACTACTACATGTTCGAATTCAACCCGATCGAGGCGAAGGTGCGGCAGGTCGACGCCACCGGCAACACGCTCGGCGTATACGGCATCGCGTCGGATCTCGGTCCGAGCGTCAACAACATCGCGCCGACGCCGGACGGCGGCTTGATGTTGGGCGGCTCGGTGGAGAGCCTCTCGGGCGGCGCGCCCTGGGTCGGGAAGGTCGACGCCCAGTGGCAGCTCGAATGGGAGCGGACGTTCGACTCTAGCCTGCCCGGCGAGATGCAGATCGTTCTGCTTCCCGATGGTGGTGCCATCGTGGGCAGCGTTTCTAGCGTCGTCGACTGGGCCGGCAACACCAAGGGAGTCGCGCCACCCGCGATCTCCAACGTCTGGGCAGCGCGCCTCGATGCATCGGGGAACCTCGCCTGGCAGCGCACTTTCTGGAACTCCCCACCCGACTGGACGGCAGACAATGTAGCGAGGGTGTTCCTCACCGAGGACCGGGTCAGGATCATCTTCGTCGCCCACGACGCCATCACGTGGATTGAAACCGCGTTCACCGGGACCACTTCGACCCGTCGACTCGACACGACGCTGGCGCTCGATCCCCAGGACGCCGTGGCCCTTCCGGATGGACGTCTTGCCATCGCCAGCTCACGCCAGGCGAACGCCGTCATGACCATGGTCTCGCCAGACGGCAGCGTGGAGTGGGAGAAGACCTACGGAGGCGGCCAGGACGCCAACCCGCAGACGATTTCCTACAACAGAGCGCGCGACGAGATCCTGCTGGGCGGCGACTATCGTGGCGCCGACGGCGGCACCTCGCGCACCTGGATCATCGCCACGGACCTCGACGGGAACCAGACCTGGCAGCTCGTGCGTGCGCCCATGGCCGAGAACCTCGACGGCCAGGTGGCGGCGGCGACGCGCGGCAGGGGTCCGATGATTTCGGACATCGCGACCCAACCGGATGGCAGCTTCATCGCGCCCTGCTGGACGACCGACCTTAGCTTCTTCATCGTCGGCGCCGACGCCTGCACGCCCTGAAGTCCTGCGGCGGGTCCTCCACGGTCACGATGCCCGCGGGCGCGCCCGTCGTCATCGCGAACGGCAGCGGGCACGGTCTACTCGATCGGTAGCCCGTGCATCTTCAGGAACGACAGCTTGTCCCAATAGCCGCGCTGGAACACGATCTGCCCGCCGCGCACGGTGAAGAAGCCGCAGCCGCGCAGGCCCAGCGGATCGCGCCACTCGAGGGCCGCTACGACGCCCGCCTCGTGGATCGCCTCGATGAGGCAGACCATTTCGGCGGTGGCGAATTCGCGCGCGAACATCGCGCGGATCGCCTCGCGGCCCTCGACCGGCTCCTGCGTAACCTGATGGTTGACCGCATCCGGAGCATAGAGCGCTGCGAGCCCATCGGCATCGCCCGCGTTGAAGCGTTCGACCCACGTCTCCACGACTTGCCTCGGCGTCATCATCACGCGTCCCGTTCACGCAACAACTTCTCGATCGGCAGCATCGCGCGACGGCGGGGCTGGAGTAAACCATCGGCAACGCTCGTGTCGATTCTCACACCAACGCTCTCGACACCGTTCCCATCGCGGTCCTCTTCTCCGCGACGCTCGCCGGCGCGCCTTCAGCGACGATGCGGCCGCCACGCTCGCCGCCGGTCAGCTTGCTCCAGAACCGCGCGTCGGCCTCGTCCGCGTCCGCGTCCGCCAGCGAAGTGCGACCTCGTCCCAGGTCGACGCGCGCTGTCGCCGTCGCTCCTCGCGCCCGTCGCCATTTCGCGAGAGTCTACTACGCGCGATATAGGGTTGATCCGCGCAGCGGCGGGCGCACCACCGTGAAGCAGACCTGCTCGCTGCGCGGATGCGCGCGAGGCTTGTCGAAGCCTGTCAAGCAGGTAGCGAACCATGCTAGGTTTGTCGCGGTCCACGACGTCGGTTCGCCGGGCCTTGGGCCACGTTAAGACGTCTTGACTTGCTATGACAAATAATGTCCGCCCTGGTACGCGGTCGCGTCGCGTCGTCGCTGGGCACTCGGCACTCGCGTACCCGAGCGTCGGCTTTCGCTGCTGCCTCTGAATCCTGTCTTACCTCGCCACACACCGGCAGGCGTCAGGCACGCGCACATCGATCGTCGGTGCACGAACGCGCGCCCTTGGTTCTTCGGTCGAGAGCGCAACGCCGGATACCGCGCCGCACCGACATCAAAC
>CAVZIE010000042.1:0-441635 GCA_963775185.1 uncultured delta proteobacterium
CGACGCGGAGCTTGTCTTCGTTCCCGTTCGGGGGCTCCGTCCTCCGCCCCCTCTACTCGCTTCGCTCGCATCGAGGCCGATAGCTCGGCCTCGATGGGTGCGCGGCCCATATCCGAGCACGCGTTCGACGTACTCGGCGAAGTCGCGTAGCCGAGTTTCACGTGCACGCGCGCCCGCCGCGCCGCGAGCAGCCAGCGACCCTCGTCGCGATCCAACGCCAGATGTTCTCCGGCGATGCGGAGCAGCTCAGCGTGCGCCTGCCGCCAGTCGTTCCCCTCGTTTTTCATGCTTCCGGTCCAACACGGGCTTTTCGGCCCCCCAGCGCGCCGCGCTGGCGTGCGATCGCGCACCCGGACGCGTTTCGAGTCGGCCGATTGCGCGCGCGGCGCCCACGTGGGCGTTCTGGCCGCCAGCGGGCATGGCGCGGCGCGGTCGACCGTTTCTCTCGCGTCGACGCGCCCCGATCGTGTCAAGCGCGAAATTCGATATCTGTACGATTGTGCCGGCGCCCTGCGCCCACGTGGGCGCCCCGGAGTTCGCCCCAGCTCCGCTCGGTAGTCGGGCCGGATGAAGGTCGGTGACGCCGGGAAAGCGACGCGTGATCGATTACTTGGGAAGGTCTGTCGCGGTATCGTCGCGAGAGGCACAAATTCGCATTGGTGATCGAGTTTGTGGGTGGCTGGGACGGGGCCGGAGGCGGCGGCCGGGGCTGTGGCCGTGTCGGTGACCGCGCCGGTGGCAGTGACGGGGGCGGCACGGCGAGACGGAGCCACGGCGCGAGGCAGGCTCGTGCCAGCCCTGCGGGCTGTCACTGCGCCCGCAGGAGCGCGGCGCGGGGATGGATGCAGCGCGTCAACGCTCCTCCGCCGCCCGGCGGCGGGCGGGTCGGTGACCCGCCGCCGGGCGGGCGAAAGGAGATCAACGATGCGCTTCCACACCCTCGACGTCGCCCTCGCCGCCCAGCGCGCTCTTGTGCCGCTGGTCCACCGCGTCCAGCGCCACGATCGCAAGCTGGCGCAGCAACTGAAGGACGCCACCAACAGCTTCGTGCTCAACCTCGGAGAAGGCGCGTACTCCGATCCGGGCACGCGGCGCAGCCGCTACCAGAGCTCCGCCGGCAGCGCCGGCGAGGTGCGCATGGGCCTCTACGCGGCCGTGGGCTGGCGCTACCTGCGCCAGGAAGAAGCGGAGCCCGCGCTCGCGCATCTGGATCGGCTGCTCGCTTCCCTGTGGAAGCTCACCCACTGAAGGCACCGCCCCGGCGTCGCGTGAGCGGCGCCGGGGCGGATCATCGAATGCCTGACGCTTCTCCCGCGACGGATCGAGTTGCGACAGCGACCCAGCGAGCGAGCGCAGGCGACGACCATCCTGCTCTCGCTCGCGTGGCGGCACAACGACCAAAGGAGGAGCAGATGGCGCAAAGCACAAGGACCAAGCGAAGGATCATCGGCATGGCCGCGAAACGTCTGGGCGAAGCGCGGCTCGAAGAAATCGACGACCCTCGCGACCCACGCGGCCGGCGGTGGTCGCTCCCGGCGCTCTTGTCGGGCGCGCTGGTCGGGCTGAGGCGGGATGCCGGAGCCTGAAGGCGGTGGAGGAGCTGACGGACGAGCTGACGCTGCCGGTGCGTCGCAGGCTCGGCATCGCCCGGCGTATCTCCGACACGACGCTGCGCGACGCGCTTGCGATGCTCGCGCCGGACGACCTGCGGCCGATCCTGCACAGAGCCACGCGAGCGGCCCGTCGCCGCAAGGCGCTCGAGCCCGACGGACTGCCCTTCGGCGTCGTCGCGCTCGACGGCAAGGACACGGTCGTCCCAGCATGCGACGACTTCTTCGCGCAGCGGCAGACCCACGGCGATGACGCGCCGTTGGCCGGTGCCGTGCGCACGGTCACGGCGACGCTGGTCAGCGCCAGCACGCGGCCGGTCATCGACGTGACGTCGATTCCGGCGAGCACGAACGAGATGGGCATCTTCGAGCGGGCGCTCGATGCGCTGATGGCGACCTACAGCCGGAGCGACCTGTTCCGGCTCGTCACGTACGACGCGGGCGCCTGCTCCAAGGACAACGCCCAGGCCGTGCGCAAGCACGGCCTGCACTACCTCTTCGGCCTGAAGGCGTCCCAGCCCACGCTCCATAACGAAGCGGCGCTGTGGCTCGGCAGCCGCCAGGCCGACGAGGCCGTCGCGACGACGTCGGACGTCGATGGAGACAGGACGGTCGTGCGGCGGCTCTACGTGGGCGAAGCCACCTCAGCGCCGGAAGGCTGGGAGCACTTGCGCACCGTGCTGCGCGTCCAGATGGAGACGTTGGACTCGAACGGCACGCCCAACAACGTCGAGAACCGCTACTTCGTCTCGAGCTTGCCGCGCTCCCGCCTGACCGACGACCAATGGCTCCTGCTCGTACGCCGTCACTGGGGCGTCGAGACGTCGCACCAGATCCTCGACGTCGCCTTCGAGGAAGACGACCATCCCTGGATCGAGCAGAACCCGCGCGCCACCGTCGTCGTCATGGTGCTGCGCCGGATCGCGTACACGCTGCTCGCACTCTGGCGCTACGTGACGTTGCGCGGCGAGAGCCAGCGCAACCGGACCTGGCGCGAAGTGATGCGCGACATCGATCGTGCTGTAACCAAAGCCACGGCGGAACAACTCGCAGGGCTACGCCGTCACCGGCTGGCGCCGGCTTCGGCGTAGCCGCCCGCACCAGGCCCTCGCGCCGACACGCTCCTTGACAACGCCCCGCCCCGGTTGCCCCGGACCCGGCCACCGCCCCCGATGGCCGCGGCGCGGAGCGCCCGCGGCCGCCGCCGCCGCTGCCGCCGGACCCGGTCACCGACCCTGTCACGGTCACCTCGAGCCGGAGACGCTGCTCGCGCCGGCGAACACCGATCTCGGCTGGAGCTCGCCCTGTCTCAATCGTGCCTTGCGCCCAGCCGACGTAGACGAGGTTGCCCCGCACTCCGACGGCGCCCACGTGGGCGGCGTTGACCGCGCTCGCCGCGCGCAAGTGCGCGAAATCCAATCTTGTGCGCGCCGGCGGGATCCAGGCGGCACGAGCTCCCGCGCTCGGATTGCAACGTGACGGCGTTCCTGTCCGCGCCGACGGCGCCCACCCCTGCGATTTCTGGACACCTCTTCAGAGCTTGGACCAGTCGCGGACGAAGCGGCCGTCGGCGACCGACTTGAGCTTTCCCGCGCCGGTGAAGATGTACGTCGTGGAGACGACGGCGAGCTCGCCGGCGCGATAGCGCGTCTCGTTGCACTCGGCCGTCCATGACACGGTCTCGGTGTGCCGCTTGTTGCCGCGCCGGGTATGGCGCACGACCGTGCGCCCCTGGACGCTCACCGCGCACGAGCCGATCAGCGCCCATTGGTCGGGCCACGTCCTGAGCGAGTCGTCGACCAGCTTGCCGAACGCGCGCTTGTCGCGCGCGTGGCCGTCCACCGTGACGGTGTCGGCGAGCAGACCGAGCAAGGCGTTGGTGTCGTGCTGGTTCCGCGTACGCTCCAGCTCGGCGAGCCGGCCCGCGGTCGCCGCGACGAACGACGGATTGGTGTTGCTGGTGTCGATGCCGATGGCGCGCGCACAGCACAGCGTCGCGGCCGCGCCGTCGCCGCTGCTCGCGGCGGCGGTGTGACGCGCGCCGCAACCCGCGCCGCCGCGGACGACGATGCCCGACGCGTCCGCGCTCGCCGTCCACGAGGCCGCCTTGCCGACCGACGCATCGATCTCGCACGCGCGCGTCCACTGGGGCTCGCTGCACAGCGACATGCTGGCGTGCGCGCACGCGGTCTGCGCCTCGGCGAAGCCCGGGCCGGCGGCCTTGCGCCGCGCCACGTGGAAGCGCGAAAACCACGTCCCGCCGGCACCGCGGCCCTCCGGCACGTCGCGCTCGAGCGCCGGCGGTGGCGCGCCGGCCGCCGCGGCCGGCGCAGCCGCCGACGACGCGGCGACGGGCATATCGCTCGGCGCGGCGGGCGCGGCGGGCGCGGCGCTCGAAGCGGCGAGCGCGGCGACCGCCGACGACGAGGCCGCCGGCGCCGGACCACTCCAGACGAGGTGGCCGAGAAATCCGATCAACGCGAACGCCGTGGTGGCCGCGGCCGCGGCGAGGGCGATACTGGCGGGGGTGGCGCGCGTGCCGCGCGCCCGTGCGCCGCGCGGCTCCGGCGGGATCTGGCTGATCGACGCCAGATGCGTCTCCGCTTCCCGAGCCGCGAAGCGCACCGTCGCCGCGTCCGGCGACGAGCGCGGTATCGGCTCCGGCGCCAAGCGCGCGAGCGCGTCATCGCCGCCCTCCGACAGCGCAAGCGCCAGCGCGTCGCCGAGCTGCGCCGCGTCCAGGTAGCGCTGCTTGGGATCGACGGCCAGCGCCTTCTGCAGCACCGCTTCGACCGCGTCGCTGGTCGCGACGCCGAGCGCGCGCAGCGTGGGACGATGCGCGGAATCCGCGGCGGTGACGAAGAGCTGTGCCGCATCCTCGCCTTCAAGCGCCTGCCGACCGCTCGCCACTTCGACCAGGACGAGCGCGAGCGAGAACACGTCGCTCCACGGTCCCGTCGCGCCGAAGCGGCGGCTGAACTGCTCCGGCGAGCCATAGCGCGGCGTGAACGCCTGCAAGGATCGCCCGGTGGCCTCCAGCGCCTTGGTCAGGCTCGCGGTTTCCGTCAGCACCTTGGCGATGCCGAAGTCGAGCACCTTGAGCGTCCGCCTTCCGCCGATGCGCGCCAGGAACAGGTTCGCCGGCTTCACGTCGCGATGGGCGATGCCCTGTTCGTGGGCGATCGCCAAGGCGCGGATCGCCGGCTCCATGAGCTCGAAGGCCTCGGCGAGCGGGAGCCCGCCGGCGCCGCTCTCCGCGCGTTCCTCCAGCTCCTCGTCCAGGGTGCGGCCGTCCAGCCACTCCAGCACGATATACGGCGTCCACGGTCCCTTGGGCGACTGCGCCGCGCCGACGTCGAGCGCCTGCACGATGCCGGCCGTGGCGCGCGAGAGGTTGTGCAGCAGCCGCCCTTCCGCCAGGAAGCTCGCGAAGAAACGCTCGCGCTCCTCCCCGACCAGCGACTCCGGAATGCGCAGGCACTTGACCGCGACCGTCTGCTCGAAACCAAGGTGGTGGGCGCGGTACACGATCCCGAAACCACCCTCGCCGACGAGCTCGTCGACGCGGTACTTGCCGTCGACGGTCGCGCCTACCCATCCGAACGGATCTTCGCGGCCAGGCTCCGGCATCGATGATCGCAGGGTACCACCGCCGGGCGCCCCGGGCGCGGGGTTCCGCGCCGGACCGGCAAACCCTCACTCGATCGGCGCCGCGCCTTGGCGTTGGCCGAGCACTTCCCGCACCTTGCGGGTGAGCGCGACGGGTGTGAGAGGCTTCTGCAGGAACGCGACCTCGGACTCCAGGATGCCGTGCTGCATGATCGCCTCGTCCGTGTAGCCGGACATGAACAGCACCTTCATGCGCGGACGCAGCGCGACCAGGCGCTCGGCGAGCTGGCGCCCGCTGAACTTCGGCAACACGACGTCGGTCAAGAGCAGGTGGATCGACGCCGGATGCTGCTCGCACACGAGCAGCGCCTCGCCGCCGTTGCCGACGTCGAGCACGCGGTAGCCGGCGCGCCGGAGGATGTTGCACGCGACGGCGCGCACTTGATCGTCGTCCTCGACCAGCAGGATCGTCTCGCTGCCGCGAACCGACTCGGGCGCGGGCGGTTGCGAGGACTGGCGTTGGACCGCGCCATCGACGCGTGGGAAGTAGACCCTGAAGGTCGTGCCGACCCCGGGCTCGCTGTAGAGCCAGATGTGCCCGCCGCTCTGCTGCACGATGCCGTACGCCATCGACAGCCCGAGCCCGGTGCCCTTGCCCGTCTCCTTGGTGGTGTAGAACGGCTCGAAATCCTGGCCTGCGTCCTCGCATCCATGCCGGTCCCGGTGTCGCTGACGGCGATCATCACGTACGATCCGGGCGAGACTTCGGGGTGCGTCCCGGCGTAGTCCGCGTCCAGCTCGGCGTTGCGCGTCTCGATCGTCAGCTTGCCGCCCGTCGGCATGGCGTCGCGGGCGTTGATCGCGAGATTGAGCAGGATCTGCTCGACGCTACCGGCGTCGGCCTTGATCCGGCCGAGCGCCGACGCCGCCAGTAGCGTGAGCTCCACGTCGGCGCCGAGCAGACGCACAAGCATCTTCTTCAGGCCTCCGACGACATGGTTCAGGTCGAGCACGCGCGGCTGGACGGCCTGCTGCCGACTGATCGCCAGGAGCTGCCGGGTGACCTCCGCCGCGCGCTTGCCCGCCTCGAGGATCTGCTCGACGTCCTCGCGAAGCGGATCCTCGGGCGGCAGGTCCGACAGCAGCAGCGAGGTGTAGCTCAACACCACGCTCAGCAGGTTGTTGAAGTCGTGGGCCACGCCACCTGCCAGTCGGCCCACGGCCTCCATCTTCTGCGCGTGGAGCAACTGCGCCTCGGTGCGCGCGAGCTCCTCCGCCGAGCGCTTCTGCGCCGTGATGTCGATGGAGAGAATGCACGCGCCCTGGGGAACCGGTACGAAGTGCAGGTCGAACCAGCCCTTGGTCCCGTCGGGAAACGCGAACTCGTTGTCCATGCGCAGGTGCACGCGCTCGGTCATGCAGCGCTGGAGGCTGGCGAACATGGGTGTCGCGTCGATGCCCGGAAAGCACTCCGTCATGCGGCGCCCGACAAGCTTCTCCTGCGAAGCCTTGGCCTGGGCGACGACGACGTCGTTCACGAACAGGTACTCGTAGTCGAAGCCGATCACCTGGCAGCCCTCGAGTAGATTCTCGAGCACGCTGCGAGCGAGACTCTCCGGCGGCGAAGCGGGCACGCTCCGATCGTACTCGCTCTTCGATCGAGGAAGAAGGGTTGTCGGTCCGGCGCGGAATCGCTCTGGCCTACGGCGCGCCACCCTCCACATCGTAGTATGCGCAGGTGCCGGTGTGGTCGACCTGGGTGCACGCGATCGGCGAGCCGCACGGACAGACGTAGGCGTTCGTGCAGGCGCCGCCCAATCCGCAGTCGGCGTCGCGCCAACACGTGGGCTGCTGGTAGCTCGGCTCGCATCGCCCTGCCACGCACTCGGACGCCGCGCCGCAGTCGGCGTCGCTCCCGCAGCAGCCCGGCGGCGGAGGCATGGCGCAGTTGCCCGGGTGCTCCTGGATTTCGCACAGGTCGGGGCACTTGCACACCGCGACGCCTTCGCACCGCGCGCCGGGACCGCAGTCCGCGTCGCGCCAGCAACTGTTGACCAGCGGGTGACAGTAGCCGGCCACGCACTCGCCGCCCTGGCAGACCGCGTCGGAGCCGCAGCAGCCGTTGCCTCCGCCGGATCCACCGGATGACGATCCCGCCGCGCCGCCGGTGCTGGATCCACCGGTCGCGCCGCTGCCGCCGGCGCCAGAGCCGCCACTGCCGCCGCTGTTGCCCGTCACGGACCCGCCACAGGCGGCCAACCCGGACACCGCCAGCCCAATCAAGAACCAAGGTCGCATGTCGACGCGAGCTGAGCACGCGCCGTGCCAGCCCGGCAATCGTGCAGCAGAGGGCGCGGGACGACGCGCCCGGACGGCGACGCTGTCGCACCATGTGCCACTTCAAGCGCCGTGGCACACCCGCGCGCGGGCGGAGCGGCGTACACTTGCACGCATGCGAGTGATCGATGCGTTGCTTGGAGTGGTGATCGCGGTCGCGGCGGTCTCCGGCGCGTGCAGCGGCGGCGGGAGCGGAGTTGCTGGCGGCGGCGGACACAGCCAGGGCGGCGCAGACGGCGGCGGCGCGGCCGGCGCGGCGGCGAGTAGCGGTTCGGCCGGCAGCGGCGGTTCGGGCTTCGACGCCGGCGGCGACGCCAGCACGACCCTGGTCATCGATCCGCAAGCGCCGACCGTCACAGTGCAGACCGGGCAGCCGCTGCCGACGGTCGCATTCCAGGTCAAGGCGAACGGCGCGCCGGTGAGCGCGAAGTGGCTGATCGATCGCGCCGAGATCGGCGCCATCGACAACACGGGTCTGTTCACGCCGACCGGCAAGGTCGCCGGACAAGCCACGATCGAGGCGACGGTGGGCGCGCAGACGCTCTCGACCACCGTGACGGTGAAGCTCGAGCTCGTCGACAACGGCGCGGCGCAGACCGACGCCGGCCCCGGCGGCGGCGGCTACCTGGGCGTCGGCGGCGAGGGTCTCGGGCCGGCGCCGGATCCGTCCGTGCAAGCGACGCTGCAGTCGCCGCCGACGGCGGACCCCTCGATGACCTTCCTGTACCCGTACGACAAGACCGTGTGGCCGCTCGGCATGCTCGCGCCGCTGCTTCAGTGGACGCCGGGCAGCGGCGCCGTCGCCGACGGCGTGACCATCCACCTGACCGCGACGAACTTCGACTACAAGGGCAGCTTCGGACGCCCCGCGCCGCTCGCCGCCGGCGCGCCGTTCGTGCGCCATCCGATCCCGCAGGACGCTTGGGACGCCGCGACGGAATCGGCGGCGGGCGGCAAGCTCACCGCGACGGTCGTGGTCGCTGCGGGCGGCGTCGCCTACGGGCCGATCAGCGAGACCTGGACCATCGCCAAGGGCCGGCTGAAAGGCACGGTGTACTACCAGTCCTACGGCACCAAGCTGGCGAAGAACTTCAGCGGCGCCATCGGCGGCGACGGCATGTTCGGCGGCGCGACGCTGGCGATCAAGCCGGGCGCCACCGACCCGGTGCTGGTCGCCGGCTCGAACGGCGGCGCAGCGCAGTGCCGCGTGTGCCACAGCGTGTCCGCCGACGGCACGCGCATGATCGTGCAGCACGGCGACGACTACCAGGCGACGAGCAGCTACGACTTGAACAACGGCTACGCCGAGACCGCGTATCCCGGCGGCACCAACGGACAGCTCGGCTGGGCCGGCTTGTTCCGCGACGGCAGCATCGGCATCGGCAACGGCGCGCCGTTGCCCGGCGGTGCGAACACCGTCGACGCCGCGCTCTACGACATGACCACCGGCGCCGTGATCCCGTCGACCGGACTCACGGGCGTGGTCACGCGCGCCGGCATGCCGGCGTTCTCGCCCGACGGCTCGCACGTCGCGTTCAACTTCTACGCAGGGCCGGGCGACGGCACGAGCGGGGCCGGCGACGGGAAGAAGCTCGTGACGATGGACTTCGATCTCGCCACGCACACCTTCTCGAACCTGCACACGCTGTACTCGGGCGCGGATCCGGGGGGCTGGCCCACGTTCCTGCCCGGCAGCGACGCCGTCGTGTTCCAGGTCGCGCCGCCCGGCGGCAGCGAGTTCTTCGCGACGCGCGACGGCAGCAAGGGCGAGCTGTGGTGGGCGGACCTCGCGACCGGCACCGCACACCCTCTCGACCGCGTGAACGGCAAGGACGGCGGCGTGCTCACCTTGCCGATCGGTCCCGGCAACCACGCCGACGACAGCCAGCTCGACTACGAACCGACCGTGAGCCCGATCCCGTCGGGCGGCTACGCGTGGGTCGTGTTCACGAGCCGACGCATGTACGGCAGCGTCGCCACTATCGATCCCTGGTGGAGCGACCCGCGCTTCCACGATCTCACGACCACACCGACGACCAAGAAGCTGTGGGTCGCGGCCATCGATCTCAGCGCGCCGCCCGGCACCGATCCCGGCCACCCGGCGTTCTACCTGCCGGGCCAGGAGCTGCTCGCCGGCAACTCGCGCGGCTTCTGGGTCGTCGATCCGTGCAAGCAGGACGGCAACGCATGCACGAGCGGCGACGAGTGCTGCGGCGGCTACTGCCAACAGGACCCGCAGACCGGCGCCCTCACCTGCGGCAGCAAGCAGAACAACTGCTCCAACGAGTTCGACAAGTGCACGACCGCCAGCGACTGCTGCGACGCGACGCTCAAGTGCATCAACAACACCTGCTCCACGCCGGCTCCCCCCAAGTAGGAGGGATTGCCGGTCCGGCGCGGAACCCCGCGCCGACACTGGATCGGCTGGCCGGATGTGTGGCAGCCTCGGCGAATCATGGGATCGCGCGTCGTGTTCTCGTTCGTACTGGGCCTCGCGGTCGGCGCCTGCTCCGCCACCGGAGCGCCCGGCAGCGGCGGCTCCGGCGGCACTGCCGGCAGCGGCGCGTCGGGGGGCGCGAGCGGCACGGCGGGGGGCGCAGGCACGGCGGGAACGGCGGGCGGCGCGGGAGCATCCGGCTCCTCGGGAAGCTCCGGGGCCGGCGGCAGCTCCGGCTCCAGCGGCTTCGGCGGGACGTCCGGCGCGAGCGGAAGCGGCGGCTCGGGCGGCGTGTCGTGCGGGCCGATCTGCGACAAGTGCGCGTGCGCCGGGCCGGACTGCGCGGCGTGCTGCGCGGCGAAGGGCCCGAACTACGTCGATCAGTGCGGTCCGAACAAGACCTGTGCATGCTTCGGCAACTGACATGGACTTCTCTGAATCCGAGCGCGTCGGCGCCGTCCGCGAGAGCGTTCGCGCCTTCATGAACAAGGAGATCTTTCCGCTCGAGCCCGAGCTCGCGCGGAGAGGCTTCGTGGAGATGATTCCGGCGCTGGATCAAGCGCGCGCGCGCGCCAAGCAGACCGGGCTCTGGGCGGCGCACATCCCGGAAGAGCACGGAGGCGCGGGCCTCTCGCTCACGGAGTTCGCGCACATGAGCGAGGAGCTCGGCAAGAGCCCCATCGGTCACTACGCGTTCAACTGCCAGGCGCCGGACGTCGGGAACATGGAGATCCTGATGGAGCACGCGACGCCGGAGCAGAAGCAGCGCTTCCTCGCGCCGCTGATCCGCGGCGAGATCCGCAGCTGCTTCACCATGACCGAGCCGGAGTTCGCCGGCTCGAACCCGGTGTGGCTGGGAACGACGGCGAAGAAGGACGGCGGCGACTGGGTGATCCGCGGGCACAAGTGGTTCTCGACCGGCGCGGACGGCGCGGCCTTCGCCATCTGCATGGCGGTGACGAACCCCGAGGCAGCGGAAATGCACAGCCGCGCGAGCATGATCATCGTGCCGACGGACACGCCCGGCTTCGAGCTGCTCGGCAACCTGTCGGTGATGGGCCACCGTGGCGGCGGCTGGGCGAGCCACGGCGAAGTGAGCTACCAGCACGCGCGCGTGCCGCAGGAAAACCTCCTGGGCGGCGAGGGGCTGGGCTTCATGATCGCGCAGCAACGGCTGGGCCCCGGGCGCATCCACCACTGCATGCGCTGGATCGGCATCTGCGAGCGCGCCCTCGACATCCTGTGCCGGCACGCGGCCACGCGCGAGATCGCACCGGGCAAGCCGCTCGGGAGCAAGCAGATCGTCCAGCTGTGGATCGCCGAGAGCCGCGCCGAGATCCACGCGGCGCGCTTGATGGTGCTGCACGCGGCCTGGAAGATCGAGAACGAGGGCGCGTACGCCGCCCGCGAGGAGATCTCGCTGATCAAGTTCACGGTGGCGCGCACGCTCGGGCGCGTGCTCGACCGCGCCATCCAGGCGCTCGGCGGCCTGGGCATGACCGACGACACGCCCCTCGCCTTCTGGTTCGCGCACGAGCGCGCGGCGCGCATCTACGACGGCGCCGACGAGGTGCACATCGAGGTCGTGGCGCGACGCATCCTGCGCGGCTACGGGATCAAGATCCGGTAGCGCTCGCTCACCACCACGGCTCGCGGCAGCCCGCGGCCTCTGCCGTGCTCTCGGCGGTCTGGCGCCAGGCGTCCGGCAAGCTCGAGCTGGCGAGGCGCGCCTCTAGATACTCGCTCGCGGCGTCCTGGCGCGCCCGGTCGATCGCGCCGGCCAGCGCGGTCTCGCGCGCTTCATCGCACTTCGCCGTTCCGAAAGCGCACGCGACGAGCTCTTGGCTCGATTGCTGGTACGTCTTCTCGGCCGTCGCGCAGCGCGCGGCGTGGTCATCCGCGTTGCCCGAGAGCTTCTCGAGCGCCTTCTTCGACGGCTTGAGGTGCGCGAGGCGCTTCAACCGCGACGCCAGCGCGTCGCGATACGCCGCCATCGCGTGGGGCAGCATGTCGTCGAGCGCGATGCTGCTCGCCAATGACGAGGCGCCCAGGCGCACGTGACCGTCGGCGCTCACGTCGGCCAGCACGTAGGCTTGCGAGCGGTACAGTACCGGAGCGGCCTTGTCCGGCGCGAGGTTGTCGTGGATCGCCTTCTTCTTCGCCTCCCCGATGGCGCGGAACAGCGGCGTCAGCTCGTCGTCGCGACCGCGGATCGCCTTGTCGAACACGCTCGAGTTGCGCACCGAGTCCGCGTTCGCCACGATCGCGACCGTCAGCAGCATGCTGGCGGCCTCGCGCCGCTTGGCGTCCCCGGCGATGCGCACCGCTTCGTCGACCGCCTTCGAGAACAGCGGCAACGCGGCCTCGTCGCGCGCCCTGAGCTCGCCCTTGACGACGAGCGACGGAAAGCGGACCAGGAACGACGCGTCGTCGGGGTGCGGCACGCGGCCGAGACGCACCACCGCGGTGCCGTCGTCGGACTTGAAGCGGCGCGCGATCACGACCTCGCCCTGGCACGCCTTGCGCGCGGCCAGATAGGACGTGATGTCCGCGGCGCGCTTGCCGCACACGTCGAGCACCGCGCCGCTGCCGTCGTCGAGCGGCAGCGGCGTGTGCTCGTCGAGCGCGTCGTCCGCGCTCACCGGCATCGGCTTCGGGGTCTGGCCGGCGCCGCTGCGGATCGCGAGCTCCACCATGGCGGCGGCGAGCGTCGGCAACTTGCCGCCCGTCAGGCAGCGCTGACGATACGTGTCGATCGTGGGCAGTTTGTCCTCGCACGCGAACTTCTGCTCGCACGCCGCGGCCTTCGTCATGTTCCCGATCAGCTCGTCGCAGCCGCGGGCGTCGATGTCGAACTGCCGGCCTTCCTTGCGCCGTACCGCGGTCTTCAAGATGCGCAACACCAGCGGCGTGCTCGAGCCGGAGCAGCGCGTCGCCCACGCCTGGACGTACGCGCCGCAATCGTCCCTGGAGCCGCAGCCGTTGCGGACGATGTCCTCGATGTCCGTCTGGCACGGCGTCGCCGCCTCGCCCGCCTTCGTTTCGAGATCCTGCTCACGCTTCTGGACGTCCGATACGAGCCCGGGTGACAGCCGCTTGCACACCCTGAGCCAGTCCTTCGCCAGTGCGGCTCCGTGCCCGCAGAGCGCGCCCTTGCAAGCGTCCTCCTTGTGGAGCAACGCGGCGACGGCGCTGCACTCCTTCTTGCGTCCGCCGTGGACGTCGTCGGTCGCGTACAGCCATTCCGAGCTCTGCGGATCGGGATCGACTGGCGCCGCGACAATCGGCGTCTTGGGAGGCGGCGGATCGGAAGCGCCGCACGCCACGCCGGTAGCGGCGAGCGGCAACAGGACGAGCCAAGCAGGCGAACGCATCACGTAACCCCCACGAAAGGATGAACGCTCGCCTATTTATCCCGACAGGCGCCAAACGCAAGCGCTCAGCAGCCCGGTTTGCACTCGCAGCAGGTCATGTCGCAATCCTCGGGGATCGCGCCGCTACCGCCCGAGGGGTCATAGTCCTCGAAGTCGCAGTCGAAGCCGACCTGGCCGTTGCACGAGGCGGGCAGCTGGCTGCAGGAGAAGCCGCTGCAATACGCCGATCCGCTGCACGCCGCGCTGGCGCAGCACTGGTGCGTGCCGCAATCGCCCGCCGTACACGGACAGCACTCGACGTCCGGCGCCTTGCCGGTGCCGAAGTTGGTCTTCTGGGTCTTCCCGAACGTCCCGCCCGGACACAGCGCAGCGTCGCCGGTTCCACTTGGACACGAGCACCCCGGGTCGGGATTCGAGCACTGGCCCCAACACTGCGGGCTGATCAAGCAGACGAAATCGTTGCACCCCTTGAAGCCGTTGCAGTTGTGGTCGAGCGTGTCCGTGCAGACCTCGGTCGTGGGCTTGGTCTCGCCGGTGCACGTCGCCGGCCAGTTGCCACCCGTGCAGGTCTGGACCCCGGCCTTGCACAAGCCGACGTTTACCGTGCCCGCTGGCCCGTCGTAGCAAGGCCGGGTCTGGCCGTCGGTGCACGTGCCGCCGCAGCCCTTGTACTGCGCGCAGCCCGGATCCTGGCAGTCGGTCAGCCCGTTGCAGTCCTCGTCGGCACCGCTGGCGCAGTCCTCGGCCACCGGCACGGTGGCGCCGGTGCACGCTCCGTACTTCAGGAACTCGCCGGTACCTTCGCAGGCCTGCGTGCCGTCCTTGCACAGACCGATGTTGCGCGTGTCCGGATTGACGTCACCCGGGTAGCACGGATGCGTGTCCCCGGCCTTGCACGCGCACCCGACCCAGTCCGGAGACGCGGCGTCGCACTGCGCCGGAACGCCGCCACCGCTGCCCCCGGCGCCGCTTCCGCCGGCGCCGCTACCACCGGTGCCACCGGAGACGCCCGCGCCGCCCCCCGTGCCCGCGCCCGCGCCACCGCCGCTTGCTCCGCCCGCGCCGCCGCTCGCGCCCGCCGCGCCGCCGGTCGCGCTCGCGTCGCCTCCGCCCGTCGCCGCCGATCCGCCGCCGCTTCCTCCGGCGTTCTGGTGAGGCGACGTGGTCCCCGTCGCGGCCGAACAGGCGACCGCACCCGCGACTGCCGACACAAGCACGAGCAGCGATTTCAAGCCACGCATGGCTGAAGCGTCGCTTCTCGGCGAGATCAGGTCAAGCGCCACGGCGCCTGCAACTCGCACACGACGCGGTGCGTAGCTGGCTAGTGGACCCGCTCGCTGACCAGCGCGCGCAGCTCCATGACGTCGAAGGGCTTGTCGATGCAGCGATTCGATACCGACGCGAGGAACTCGCGCGCGCTGGGCGTGAACGCGCCGCCGGTCAAGAACACCATCCGACCGGCTTGCTCGGGGGCAGCCTCCAGCAGGTGCGCGTGCAGCTCCATGCCGGACATCTGGGGCATCATCAAGTCGCACAAGATCACGTCGAAACGCTCGCCGGCGGCGAGCCGGTCGAGCGCGACGCGCGGATCGGAGACGGTCTCCACGTCGTGATCGCCGCGCAGGCTGCGCCGGATGGCGGACGTCACCATGCGGTCGTCGTCCACGACGAGCACGCGTCCGCGACGGATACTCGCCGGCGCAGGACGCGAGGACCGCGCGGGCGACGTCGATTGGTTGGGCGAGGGCGGCAGATAGACCTTGAACGCACTGCCCTCGCCAGGCCGGCTCTCGACCATGATGCGGCCGCCGAGCGCCACCACGATGCGGTGACAGATCGGCAGCCCGAGCCCCGTCCCGATGCCAAACGGCTTGGTCGTGAAGAACGGCGTGAACACGCGACCGATGTCCGCGGGCTCGATCCCAGAACCCGTGTCATGCACTTCGATCACGACGTCGCCGTCGGGCGACACGGCCGTCACAACGCGGATCGAGTTGTCTTGGGCGTGACCCTCGCCAATCGCCTGCGCGGCGTTGACCAGCAAGTTCAAGAACACCTGCCCCAAGCGCGACTCGTTCGCCTCCACGAGCGGCACCGGGGCAAGCTCCTTGATCAGCGTGGCACGGTGCCGGATCTCGTTCCCTGCCATGCGAAGCGAGGATTCGAGCACGACCCGGACGTCGATCGGACCGCTCGCCTCGCGCTCGCGGGCGAACAGCCTCAAGTCCTTGACGATGTCGCGGATTCGCGCCGCGGCGGCGCGGGCGTCCGCGAGCTCGACGATGACCTCTTCGAGCTGCTCCGGCTGGTTCAGCGATACCGCCGCGGCGCGCGCGTCCTGGAGCGCCACCTCGACGTTGGCGATCAACGCCGCCAGCGGGCTGTTGATCTCGTGTCCGACGCCTGCAGCGAGCACGCCGACCGACGCCATGCGATCGGCCGTCGCGAGCTGCGCCTGCACGCGCTTGACCTCCGTGATGTCCCGGCTCACGCCGACGGCACCGGTCACGGCGCCCGAGCGATCACGCCGCGGCGACAGCGAGGTCTGGAAGTACCGGAAGCGGCCGGGCGTCGCGTCGGTCCATTCGTAGGACGTGGTTTCGCCGGCGAGCGCGCGCTCCACCGCCGCCTCGTGCAGCATGACCTCGCGGTGACCTTGGACTTCCCGCGCCATCTTTCCCAGCAGGTAGTCAGGGGTGATGCCCTCGCGCTCGACCCACTTGCCGTACACGCCGTCGTAGCGCTGGTCGCAATCGACGGTGAACACGACGTCCTCGATGGATTCCACGAGCGAGCGGAAGCGCTCCTCGGATTGCCGCAGCGCTTCCTCCGCCGCGCGACGCTGGCGCCGCGTATCGGCGTCCCTGAGCTCGCGCTCGACCGCGGGCCACAGTCGCGCCAGGCGCCCCTTGACCAGGAAGTCGTTCGCGCCCGCCTTGAGCGCGTCCACCGCCGTCTCTTCACCGATGGTGCCGGAGATGATGATGAACGGAATGTCGATGCCGCTCGCCTGCAGCGTTTCCAGAGCCCGTGGGCCGCTGAAGGTCGGCATCGCATAGTCGGACAGGACGACGTCCCACGAGCTGTTCGCGAGCGCTTCACGCATCGCGTCGGCGGTGTCGACGCGCGTGTACTCGATCTGGTACTCGCCTTGCCGGAGCACCCGGAGCAGGAGCTCGGCGTCGTCGGGGGAATCTTCCACCACGAGGACGCGCAAGGACTTCTTCATGGGCGGAACCTCCTTGCCATGATTCACTCCTTCGGCGGCGGCTCGTTGAGCGCGAGCCAATAGATCCCGAGCTGACGCGTCGCCTCGACGAACTCGGAGAAGTCGACCGGCTTGCGCACGAAGCTATTGGCACCCAGATCGTAGCTGGTAAGGATGTCGCGTTGCTCGTTGCTGGAAGTCAGCACCACGACCGGGATGCGACGGGTGCGCGGGTCGGCGCGTATCCGCCGAAGTACCTCGAGGCCTTCAAGCTTCGGCAAATTCAGGTCCAGCAGCACGATCTCCGGCCGCAGCGCCTCGACCCCGTCGGCGCCGAACAGGCGACCGAGCGCTTCTTCGCCGTCGCGCGCCACGACGATCTCGTTGGCGAGCTGGTGCCGCTTGAACGCACGCAACGTCAGCTCGACATCATCCGGGTTGTCCTCGACAAGGAGGATGATTCGGTTCCTGGTCATTGCTTGCCCGTCTCTCGCGCGGTCGGGATGGTAAAGAAGAACGTCGCGCCCTGGTCGATGAACCCCTCCGCCCAGATGCGCCCGCCATGACGCGAGACGATCCGGCTCACCGTCGCCAGCCCGATTCCCGTACCCGGAAAGTCGGCGTCGCTGTGCAGGCGCTGGAAGGGACGGAACAGCTTCTTGGCGTAGGTCATGTCGAAGCCAGCGCCGTTGTCGCGAACGAAGATCGCTACGCCGCGCTCCGTTGGCACGCTCCCCAGCGTCACCTCGGGCGCGGCGCTCTTCGACGTGAACTTCCACGCATTGCCCAGCAAGTTCTCCAGGACCACCTGCATCAGCCGCGCGTCGCCGTGGACGTTCAGCGGCTCGGCGATCTCGAGCCGTACGCCGCGCTCGGGAAACCTGCGCTCGAGATCGCGGGCGACCTGCCGCGCGAGCATGGCAAGATCCACCGATTGTCGCTCGATCTCCGCACGGCCGACCCGCGATAGCTGAAGCAGATCATCGATCAACTCACCCATACGCTGCGCCGCGGAGCGCACGCGGTTCAGATAGTCCTTGCCGGTGTCGTCGAGAGTGCCGGCATAGTCTTCGAGCAGGGCCTGACTGAAGCCGTCGATGCTGCGCAGTGGCGCGCGCAAGTCGTGGGAAACCGAATAGCTGAAGGCCTCGAGCTCGTTGTTCTTGTACTCCAGCTCCTCGACCAGCGCGGCGCGCGACTCCGCCAGCACGCGGGCAGCGCGCTGCTCGGTCGCCTCCATCTCCTTTTGAAGAAGCTCCTCGCGGATGCGTCGCGTCTCGTCCTCGAACTGCCGGCGCCGGATCTGCGCGCGCACGCGCGCCTTGAGTACGTCGAACTCGCCGGACTTCGTGATGTAGTCGTCCGCGCCGGAAATCAGGCCGTCGATCAACGCGGCGCGCTCGTCGAGTGCCGTCAGCATGATGAGCGGAGTGTCGCGCACGCCCGGGGAAGACTTGACGCGCCGGCATGTCTCGTGTCCGCCCATACCGGGCATCATCACGTCGAGCAGGATGCAGTCCACCGGCTGCGCGGCGAGCATCTCGAGCGCTTCCTCGCCCGAACCCGCGAGCACCACGTCGTAGCCCTCGTCGCGCAAGGTGTCGGCGAGCTGGTGCAGGTACGTCGGGCTGTCGTCGACCGCCAGGATCTTCTTCGGGCCGAGCAAGCTCGCCGTCTCGTCGGCCAGCGCCCCGGTAGCGTTACGCAGCACCGCCGCCAGGCGCACCAACACCACGTCCGCGTCGCTGTCCTTGCGTACGAACGCGTCCGCACCGGCGTCGAGTGCCCGGAGCTCCGCTCCACGCTCGTCCGATGCCGTCAGCAGGATGCACGGCGTCTGGCGAAGCGCGGCGTCCAGGCGGATGCGCCGGATCACCGTCGCGCCGTCCATGCCCGGCATCACCCCGTCGACGAGGATCGCCGCGGGCCGTGCGGCCGCCGCGACGCGCAAGCCCTCCTCCCCGCCCGAAGCGACGCTGACGTCGTAGCCGTTCTGCTCGAGCGACGCGCGCAGGGCCTCCGCGAACGTGACGCTGTCGTCGATCACGAGCACGCGCGGCTGGCGGCTCGCGGCGGGACGCAGCAGCTCGCGCGCACGCGCGACGACGTAGCGACGATCGTAGGGCTTGCCGACGTAGTCGGCGGCTCCGGTCGCGAGACCGCGCACGCGCGCCTTCACCTCGGCGTCGGTGGAGAGCAACAAGACCGGCGTCGTCGAGTTGGCGTTGCGCATCTCGGACAGGAAATCGACGCCGTCGCCGTCCGGCAACTGCACATCCAACACGACGAGCGCCACCGGCGTCCCGGACATGGCGTCACGCGCCGCGGCGAGGGTCGCGCACGGACGGGTCTGGAACCCGGCACTCTCGAACGCCTCGACCAGGTCCATGCGGACGGTCAAGCTGTCGTCGACAATCATCACCGTGGAAATATCGTTCATGACACCCCGGATCGAGTAACCGACGAAAGCTCGGCGAGCGCCGGCCCGATGGCGTCGAGTGGAAGGACGCGCTCGGCGGCACCGAGCAGAGACGGCCTCGCGCGGCATGCCGTACACGACGCACGTGCTCTCATCTTGCGCGATCGTCAGCGCACCCGCACGCCGGAGCTGCAGCAGCCCGAACGCGCCGTCCTTGCCCATGCCGGTCAAGAGGCAGGCCGCGACGCGCGAACCGTCGGAGATGGCGAGCGATTCGAACAGGACGTCGACCGATGGACGGCAGGAATGGCGTTCCGGCGCGTCGGACAGTCGCAGGCGCGCCCCCTCGACGACGAGGTGCGAGCCGGGAGGCGCCATCACCACGCGACGCGCCACGCCGTCGAGCGGCTCGCCGTCCTTGGCGTAGGCCACGGAGTGGCCGGTCTGACCGTCGAGCCACTCGGAGAACGCGGTCCCGAAGGGCTCGCCGATGTGGAGCACGATCAAGAGCGGCAGCGGAAACCGCGGAGGCACGGCGCGCAGCACGTCGAGGATCGCGCCCGGCCCGCCGGTGGATGCGCCGATCGCGACGACGCGTGGCGATCGCTCGCCCCCGCGGGCATGCCGCGCGTCGAGCGCCGTCGGCGCGGTTGCGGGCGCGATCGCCGCCGCCCGCCCGATCGCGCCGAGACGCCCTCGCGGATGCGTGATGACCTTGACCCGGGACACGATCTTGACGCTCGACAGGAACCGCCGCCGCCACTCGTCGTCGCGCGTCGTCACCCGCTGGCTTGTCGAGGACATCGACGGCCCCGGCAGCCAGCGCCTCGTAGGTCTTGAACAGCTCGCCGCGATTCGTCGACGCCGAAACGATCAAGATCGGCGTCGGGCAGTACGCCATGATGTACTCGGTGGCCGCAAGCCCGCTCATGATCGGCAGCATCATGTCCAGCGTGACGACGTCCGGCCTGAGCCGGCTGCACAGCTCGATCGCCGCCTTGCCGTTGTCCGCCTCCGCGACGACCTCGATGTCCGGCTCTGCCGACAGCAGGTCGCACAGGTACTTGCGCACGGTCATGGAATCGTCGACGACGAGAACGCGCAGCTTCTGCATGCTAGCGGACCAGCTCCCCGATGCGCCGCAGCAGCGCGCCTTGATCGAACTCGCCCTTGACCACGAAGTCGTCCGCACCCACCTCCTCGCCGCGCGCGCGGTCCTCGACGCCGGACCGCGACGTGACCAGGATCGCGGGGATGCGGCCCAGCGCCGGATCGGCGCGGATCGCCTCGACGAACTCGAAGCCGTCCATGCCCGGCATCTCCACGTCCACGAGGAACATCGCGTAGGGCCGCTTCCGCGCCATCGACAGCCCCTCCTCCCCGGACACGGCAAGGTCGACGTCGTAGCCGGCCGACTCCAGGATGCTCTGTTCGAGCATGCGCGTCGTGAGCGAGTCGTCGACCACCAGGATGGGTTCGGGGGTTGTTGGTGCCGGCGCGGAAGCGACACCGGTGCGGCGCGCCGCCGCCACAAGATTTTCCGCGTCGAGCACCAGCTGCGGATTGCCCTCGACGTCGAGCACCGCGCCCGCGACCAGCGGATCCGCCGGCGCGAGCGCGGGCAACGCGCGGAGCACGACGTTCTCCGTGCCGAGCAGGCGCTCCACTTCCAGCGCCGCCAGCGCGCCGCCCCCCTCGACGAGCACGGCCGAGCGCGTTGAACGAGCGGCATCGGCGCGGCCGCGCAGCGCGCGCCAAAGGGGCGACAGCGGCACAGATTTTCCGTCGAACACGATCGAGTCCCCGTCGGGTGTGCGCACCACGTCCTCGGCGTGCACGCGCAGCGTGCGCCGTACGGCGTCGAGCGGAATCGCCACGACTCGCCCCGCTGCGTGCACCATCAGCGCGTCGACGGCCGCCACGGACACGGGGACGACCAGCGTCAGCGTCGTGCCGCGCCCTGGCTCGCTGTCCAGCGCGAGCGATCCGCCGAGCTGGCTCGCGGCCTCGCGCACGACGTCGAGGCCGATGCCGCGGCCCGACACGGTCGTCACCTTCGGCGATGTCGACAGGCCGCCCTTCAGCAACAAGCCGATGACGTCGTCTCGCGACAGCTGCGCCGCCTGCGCGACGCCGGCGTCCGCCGCGACGCGCCGCACGTGGTCCAGATCGATGCCGCGCCCGTCGTCCCGGCAGGTGAAGACCGCGTTCTTGCCAGCGCGCGTGACGGCGACCGCGACGCGCCCCTCGGGCGGCTTTCCGGCGGCGCGCCGTTCGCTCTCGCTCTCGACGCCGTGGGCGACGGCGTTGCGGACGGCCTGCACCAGCGCGTCCTGCACGACGCCGAGCGCGTGGGCGTCGAAGCGGACGTCCCGACCCGTGGCCTCGAACACGACGCGCTTGCCGAGGGTTGTCGCCGCATCGCGAACCGCGCGCTCGAGCGTTGTAAACAGACTCCCGACCGGCACAAGCCGCAGGCGCTCCGCGCTGTCCTTTACCTGGCGCAACTCCACGTCGATCTGATCGACGCCGTCGGACAGCTCTCGCTGCCATCCGGTGACCAGCTCGCGGAGCTCCGCCGCCAGCAGCCGCGCCTTCGCGCCACCCGACTGTACGTGGCGCGCGCCGGAGAGCTCCATCACGACTCGCTCGGCGAGCTCGCGCATGCGTTCGACCGTTCGCGACGCGCTGCGCACCGCACCCACGCGCGCGTGGGCCTCGGCGACGCCGTCGAGCAGCGCGTCCATCTCGGCGAGCTCCGCGTGCACGGCGCGCGGAACGGCGTCGCGCGGTGTCGTCGCGGCAGCGGCTTGCGGCGTCGCCCCGACCTCCGCCGGCGCGTCCAGCACCGACAGCAGCATCGAGATCTCGTCGACGATGCCGAGCACCGCGTCCACGCGATCACGAGGCACGCCGCCGCCCTGGCGAAACGGGGCAAGCAGGTCCTCGATGCCGTGCGCCAGCTCGGCGATCTGCGACTGCTTGACCACGCGAGCCGCGCCCTTGAGCGTGTGCGCTACGCGCAGCATGCGCGGAAGCGCTTCGGCCCCAGCCTTCGCCCTCGAGCGCGAGCGCGTCCTTCGAGAGCCGGTCCGACAGCTCGCGAGCCTCGATGCGGAAGTACTTGTAGGGATCGTTCGGCATGCCCTAGGTGTGCGCAGCGGCACGTCGTCGAGCGCCCGGTTCGACGACGCGCATCAGCTCGCGAGACAACTCCGTGAGCTGCGACGACGTCTGCAGGGTCTGGGACGAGCTGGCCTCGGTCTCCTTCGTGGCCTGGGCGACGTTGGAGATGGCGACGTTCACCTGCTCCACGGCCGTGGTCTGCTGTTTGGTCGACAGCTCGATCTCCCGCGCCGCCTCCGTCGTGGTCGCGACCAACGTGTTGATCTGCTTGAACGCGGAGGCGACCTCACCGAAATGCCGCGCGCCGGTATCCACGGCCTTCGAGCCGGCTTCCGTGGACATCACCGTGGTGTTCACCGCGCCACGAACGTCGTCGATCAGGGTACGGATCTCCTTTGTCGACCCGGTGACCCGATCGGCCAGCTTGCGAATCTCGTCGGCCACGACGGCGAAGCGCTTGCCGGCCTCCCCGGCGCCGGACGCCTCGATCGTCGCGTTGATGGCCAGGATGTTCGTCTGCTCGGCGAGCTCGGAGACGATGTCGAGCACGTTGCCGATCTGCTGCGATTTCCGGCCAAGCTCGAGCATGTGATTCACGATCACGTCGACCTGTCGGCGGATGCCGCTGATCGCTTCCTGCCCCGTCCCCACCGTGGTGTCGCCGGAGCGCGAGGCGGTCGCGGTCTGCCCGGCGATTTGCGAAACGCGCTGCGCGCTCTCGGCGATCTGGCGCGACGTCGCCAGGAGCTCGCTGATGGTGGTGGCGATCTCGTTCATCGCCGTCGACTGCTCCTTCGCCCCGGTGGCCTGCTGGTTCGCCGCGGCCTGCAGCTCCGCGGACGAGCTCTGGATCTGCCCCACCGCGGTCCCGATCTGGCGCGAGAGGGTTCGGGTCAGGACCAGCGCTATCGCGATCGCCAGCACCAACACGACGAAGATGATCGTCACCATCATCGAGATCGCTCGTGATGCCGCCGCGGTCGCGGCGTCCCTGGCCTCGTCGAGGCTGCGTTGCTCGATCTGTTCGAAGGCGCGGAGGTGATTTCCGAGGTCGGTGCGCGCGGGAACGGCCTGCTGCTCGAACTGGGTCTCGACGGCGTCGAGCGACGCCGCATCGTTCGCGCTGCGGCGCGCCGCCACGATGCGATCGAGCGCCGCCTGATGCTGGTTCTCCGCACGCTCGACTGCTTCGAGCTCGCGCCGCTCGTCGCTCTCGTCGACCTGCTGCTTGAGCCGGCCGATGAGCGTCTGCACGTCTCCCCTCGCCTTGTGCATCGCGTCGAGCTGTGACGGCTTGCCCGCGAGCAGGAAGCCGCGCGCCGCGGCGATCTTGGCGTCGACCGCGGCGCTCCAGGCGCGAGGCGTCGATCAAGAGCTGGCTGTCGACCATGATCACGCGGTCCTTGGCGGCGACGACGCTGGTCAGCGCGCGGTAGGCGATGGCCCCGACCGCGATCGCAAGCACCACGACCAACGCGAAGCCCGCTCCAATCCTCTGTCCGAATGTCCAATTGCGTTGCATCGACTACGACTCCTTGCGGGCAATCGCCTCCACCACCGACAAGACGTCGACGAGGGGGCGAATGCCGTCTCCCGTGTGAACGAGGCCGTGGATATGCCGGGAGGCGCTCGCGCTGTCTTCCGCCAGCGCCGTGCGCGGCAGGCGCAAGAAGCTGTCGAACTTCTCGAACGCGAGCCCCACGTGACCGGCAGGCGCGCGGACCAGGACCACCCAGGGCGGATCCGCCGTCGCCGGGTGGCCGAGCAACGCACCCAGATCGTAGACCGGCACGAGCTTGCCCCGGAGCCCGACCAGCCCGAGCAAGGTCGAGACGGAGCTGGGCACCGGCGCGATCCGCCTCCCGAAGTGGAGCCCGACGATGGCCGCGAGCTGCAGCGCGTGCGGCGCTCCGGCGATACGGATCGCCAGCAGATCCACCCGCGCTTCCCCTTGGCCCGCCGAGCTGCGGGCGAACGCGCTGTCGAATGCCTCGCGCAGCGCGGCGACGCTGGTCGATGCCTCGCGCGCGTCCCGGGCGCTCACGGCGCGCCTCCACACGCCGCAAGCTCGGCGCTGCACAACTGGACGAGCGCGTCGCGGCCAAAGCCCCCGCCGAACAACAACAGCCGCGATCCGTCCTCGCGCTCGAGCAGCGTCAGCGCCATCGAGAGCTCGCGGCGCGCGAGGTCTCGATGGCCGGCGCGGCGGGCCAACAGGCCCATGTGCAGGCGCGGCATCGCGAAGCCCGCGTCGAGGTAGGCCGCCACCCGATCTTGCTCGACGGCGCGCGTTCCGTCGCCGGTGCCTTCGCTGCACAGCGCCAACAAGTAGTACGCTCCGGCGCTGAGCGCGTCCTTCTCCAGCAAGCTGGCGCAGACCCGCTCCGCGTCGCCGAAGCGTCCCGCATGGGTCAACAGCGCCGCTTCGAGCAGCAGCGCGTCCGGGTCGCGCGCGGAATCGGCCGGCAGCGCGCCGATCAGCTCGAGCGCGTCGGCAAACCGCTCCTGGCGCAGGAGATCCAAGGCGAGCTGCATCGACGTGGCCGCGGGAACCGGGCGCGGGCGATCGCCGCTCGCGGACGGGCCGCGCCGGGCCAGCGCTTCGATGCGCCCGTGCGCGCGTTGAATCACGTCGATCCAGGATTCCGCATCGTCGAGCGCCGACGCGGACTCCGCCGCCGCCACGCGCGGCGCGCCGGAACGCCTTGTCTCGTCCCCGAGCTCGTCGCGGCGCCGGTAGTAGAACGTGCCGTGCGTGTGGCACAGGGCGTAGTCGCGCGACAGGCCGCGCAGCGTCTCCGCGTGACCGAGGAACAAGTAGCCCCCCGGCACGAGCGCGCGCGTAATGCGCTGCACGACCGCGCGCGCCACCTCCGGCGCGAAGTACATGAGCACGTTGCGGCAGAACACGACGTCGTAGGCTTCCGGTCGCCACAGGTCGGGGTCCGGACTCGCGATGTTCTTCTCTTCGAAGACGACGGCGCGGCGCACGCTCTCGTCGAGCTTGAACAGCCGGCCTGCCGGCTCGAACCAGCGTGTCTGGAGCGGCTCCGGCGTCGCGCGCAGCGCCCACGGGGTGTAGCGCGCCAGGCGCGCCTTCTCGAGCACCGCCGGGTTGAGGTCGACGGCGCGGACGCGCGGCGCGCCGTCCCCGAAGCGCTCCTGAAGCACGATCGCCAGGGAATACGGCTCTTCGCCGCTGGCACATCCCGCCGACAGCACTCGCGACGGGCGCGCGGACGCTGTCAGCACCGCTTCCGACAGCGCGTCGAAGTGGGCGCGGTTGCGGAAGAAGTAGGTCTCGGGGACGGTCAGCTCCGCGGCAAGCGCGCCGACCTCGCCAGACGACGCGCCCCGCTCGAGCTCGTCCAGATACCGGGCGGCGCCTCGCCCGACCGCGTCGAGCCTTCGCTGGAGCACCTCGGCGAGGAAGGCCGTCTTGCTGTCGTCGAACTGCAGCCCGAGGCGACGCACGATGGCACCGCGGAACCGCTCGAGATCGCCGCCATCGGCATCGAGGAGCGGCGGGGTCATGGCAAGGCCGATGGCGGATCGAGCTGGCGCCACACCGCGTCGGGCACCATGCGCGCGCTCTCGAGCACCAGCAGCAGGTCCGCGTCCAGGGTCCCGATCGCGGCTACCGTCGCCTCGCTCGCGTCGCGCAGCAGCGGCGGCAGGTCGCCGGTGTCGAGCCCGTCCAGGGACGAGACGCCTTCGACGCTCTGCACGGCGAGCGCCACCGTGCGTTCGCCCGCGCGCAGGGTCACGTAGCGCTGGGGCGGCGCGGCGTCGGTGGCGCCGAGCAGCTGCGCCGCGTCGACCACGGGTACCGGCGCGCCGCGGATCACCGCGACGCCGCGGATGAAGGCTGGCGTTCCGGCAAGCGGCGAGGTCGGGAGCGGTCGCATCGTCTCCTCTACGGTCGCTAGCGGCAACGCGCACGCGCACCGCCCCACGCGGCAGAGCAAGACGGGTCCCTGGCCAGCGCCGCTGGTCATCGCTCACCACGCGGGCTGCGCGAACGGACGCGACGGCCGTGCGAAGCGGTAGCCCTGGAGCAGATCGCAACCGAGATCCACGAGCACGTCGCGCTCGGCCGCCGTCTCCACGCCCTCGGCCACGACCTGCAGCCCCATCTCCTTGCACAGGTTGGTCATGGAAGCGACGAGCTTGCGCTTGACGGCGCTCTGGTCCACGTCGTGCACCAGCGACATGTCGAGCTTCACGAAATCGGGTTCGAGGTGGACGAAGCTCGTCAGCCCGGCGTAGCCCGCTCCCAGATCGTCGACGGCGACGCGGAAGCCGAGCTCGCGCAGGGCGACCACGCGAGCGCGCACGTCCGGGATCTTGTCGAGCGACGCCCGCTCGGTGATTTCGAGCACGACGCGGTCGGCGATCTTCGACAGCGTCGTCGCGCTGTCGAGCAGGCTCTCGTCGAGCAGATCGGAGGGGTGCAGGTTGAGGAACAAGAGCCACGTCGGGTCGCCCTGGAGCATGGCCTCCGCGGAGCGATGCCGTACCGCGCGGCCCAGCGTGTCGAGCGCGCCGAGGCGCTCGGCGGCGTCGAGCACCGCGCCGGGATGCGGCAGCGACGGCTCCTCGCTGCGCAGCAGCGCCTCGTAGCCGAGCACCGAGCGGTCCGTCGCGTCGATGATCGGTTGGAATGCCATCCACAGCGAGTCGAGCGCGCGCCGGAAGCTCGCGCCCAGACCGGCGCGATCCGACCCCTCGCCGGCGGTGCTACCGAGGACGGACATCGCCATCCGCTTGGCCTTGCCCAGACGATACAGCTGGCTCGCGCGCACCACCGTCTTCACCAGATCGTCGGGCTCGAACGGCTTCATCACGTAGCGGAACGCGCCCAGCTCCACGGCGTCGGCGGCGCTGTCGATGGCCGGCGCGCCGGTGATCAGCACGACCGGCAGATCGCGATCCTGCTCGCGGATCCCGCGCAGCAGCTCGATCCCGCTCATCCCCGGCATGCTGATGTCCGACACCACCACGTCGAAGCCGCCGCTGCGGATCGCGGACAGCGCGCTGGCCCCGTCGGCGCACGCGTCGACCTCGAAGCCTGCGCGCTTCAGGTGACGCGATGTCGCCGCGAGTACCTGGGCGTCGTCGTCGACCAGCAACACGCGTCCCTTTTCGCCGAGTTGATCCACTTGCAGTCCCTCCGCGAAGCGCGCAGCGGCATTCGCGCTGGACTCCGCCCTCGAATCCTGGCCCGCGACGCGCCGTGACGGCCTGGACGCGGGAGCCCCGGATCTTCGCACATCCCGCGGGGAGCGTAAGCAACCCACGACGCGACGCTGACATCCGTCGCGAAGCGCATCACCCCCAGGGGTGATGCGCGCGTCCCGGATCGAGACGATTCCGCGCCGCTCCGGCAGATAAACCCAGGAGTTGCCGGCGGTTATCTCAGCGCATCTTCAGGAGCACCAGGCGCGACAAGCCCTTCAGCGTGTCGAACACGCCGGGGCCCATGCGGGCGTTGGCCTCGTAGTCCGGAACGCCCAGCGGGTTCAGCGCCTGGCGCAGCTCGTCGAGCGGGACGACGTTCGGCATGTCGCGCTTGTTGTACTGCACGACGTACGGCACCGACCCGAGCGTCATGTTGTAGTCGCCGAGGTTCGTCTCCAGGTTGGCGACGCTCTCCTGGTTGGCCTCCAGGCGCTCCGGCTGCGAGTCCGCGACGAAGATGATGCCGTCGGCGCCCTTGAGGATCAGCTTGCGGCTCGCGTCGTAGAACACCTGACCGGGCACGGTGTACAGGTGGAAGCGGACCTTGAAGCCCTTCACCGTGCCGAGATCGATCGGCATGAAGTCGAAGAACAGCGTCCGCTCGGTCTCGGTGGCAAGCGAGATCATCTTGCCCTTGGCCTGCGGGTTCGTCTTCTCGAAGATGTACTGCAGGTTCGTCGTCTTCCCGCACAGCCCGGGGCCGTAATAGACGATCTTGCAGTTGATCTCCTTCGCCATGTGGTTGACGAAGCTCACGACGCGCCTCCTTGCTGGACCTGCTGTGCCACGGCGGCGGTGACGCGCTCGACGGCGGCGACGACCTCGTCATCCGACAACCCCAGGAACGAGCCGAGCTCCTTCAGCGCGGCGGCCTCGGGTGCGGCGAGCTTGCCGTCGGCGACGGCGACCAACGCGGCGAAACCCAGGGCCTCGCTCCGGCTCAAGCCGTCCTCGAAGTCGTCGGCGGCGCGGCGGAGCCGTTCCCGACGCCCGAGCATCTCGACGCCGTCTTCCAGGTCGCGGAAGTGCAGATCGAGGACCTCGTGCGACACACTGGCGCCCATCACCGCCTCGAGCAGATCCGCGAGCGCGCTGCGCTCCTCGTCGGCGAAGCCGTCCGCCGACGCGACCAGGTAGCCGATCTCGAGCAGCGACTGGAAGTACGCGGCGGAGCCGCCGGTCTCCTCGCGCACGACCACCGCCTCCGCGCCCTGCTTCAGGCGCGAGGCGGACGGAACCAGCGACTCTGGCGCTTGCTGCATCAAGTCCCGGATCGCATCGCGCAGGCGCTCCGGGCCGTGCTCCGACAGATCGATTTCGAGGCCCATGCTCTGTCACGTCCCACAGCTTCGACCGGGCATCAATGGTGTGTCGCGAACCCCGCGCGGTGGCGCTACATTCTCCGCCGATGCAGCTCGCTTGTCGGCTCGCAGCGGCAGCGGCGGCGCTGGCCCTGACTGGATGCGCAGGCCGCGCGCCGCCGACCGCCTCGCCTTCGCGCGGCTCCGTCCAGCCGTTCAGCCCGTTCAGCCCGATCGGGAGGATGCCGGTCCGGCGCGGCCGGCGACCGGTCCGGCGGGCGCGCTCTCCGCGGCACCGCAGGGCGACGGCGGCAGCGCGCCCTGCCCCGCGCCGGGACACGCGCCGCACTGCCTGTGGCTGCCGACCCGTCCGCCCAACAAGTTCCGCGCCCGCCTGGTCGCGAAGCGCCTGGCCAGCGAGGGCTACCGCGCGGTCGCCGACAGCGACCGGGTGATCGTGCGGCTCGACGACGACGCGATCGCGAAGCTGTTCGGCGTCGCACCGGAGCACGCGCGCCGCCCGGCCGGCGCGTCGCTCCCGGCGCGCTGCGTCGCGGCGCTGCCGGAGGGCGCGGCGCTCCCACCGCGCTACAGCGGCCTGGTCGGCGCGCCGCTCCTCGACGACCCTGCTTGTGATCTATAGGCGCGACGCGCTTCGCGGCGTAGACCACGGTCTCGAACAGATCCTTGCCGCTGTTGCGGCGACGGAAGCGCGCGAGCTCGAGCACGTGCCAGCCGAGGCCCAGCGCCTCGAGCAGCCGGCCGAGCATCACGTCGGTCTCGACGTACTCGCCCTTGGCGCGCGAGTTGCCGACGACGTAGGCGAGCTTCGCGCCGGGCGCGAGCAGCGGATCCATCGCGACGATCTGCGCCGCCAGGTCGTTGAAGTAGCGCATGACGTAGTTGGCCGTGAGCGGATCGATGGCGCGGATGCGCCGGACCAGCGGCCCGGCGACGTCGGCGACGGCGCGCGACGCGGGCTCCACGACGCCGCGCTTGAGCGACGTCGTCGCGAGCCCCCAGGTGCCGCCGAGGGTACGGACGTCGATTTCCGACGCGTGGTGCTTCTGATCGATGAAGTCGAGGAAGTACAGGTGCGGGCGCGTGTTCCACACATAGCTATAACGGTTCGCGTACGGCGGCGAGGTGATCACCACGTCGGCGCGCCCGCGGACGCGCGGCGGCGTGCGGTTGTCGGCGAGGTGGACGACGGCGGACGGCGCGCGCGCTGGGGCGAGCTGCTCCAGATCGTCGATCATGCACGCGGCGTGCTCGGCGAAGGTGGACCACACGTCGATGACGTCGTCTGTGCGATCGATGAAGTGCAGCTGCAGCCGACCGAGGGTGACGTTGCTGAGATCCGGCACGAGCACGGCGGCGAGGCACAAGCGGAAGAACGCGGTCAGCGCGCGGATCGAGCCGCGCGATCGCGGCCTTGAGCAGCAGCAGATCCTTCAGCACGTCGCTGCGCCACCAGCGGTGCACTCGGTGGATCGGCGGGATCGGCAGGCGCGTGTCTTCCACGGCGACGCCGGCGAGGCGCGCGCGCGAGCGCATGTAGCCGCGGCGCAGCGGGGCGAGCGCGGCGCGCGCGGCGGACGGCGGCACGCTCCAGTCGAGCGCCGTCGCACACGCGAAGTGGAGCAGCGGGTTCACCTCGAAGCCGATCGACGGATGGCCGCGCAGCATGCACTCGATCAGCGTCGTGCCCTTGCCGGCGAAGGGATCGAGCACCGTCGCGCGCGCCGGCACGTCGAGCCGCGCGAGCGCGTCACCGACGAGCGCGGGGCCGAAGCTCGGCGTGAGACGAAACCAGCGGTGGACCGGCAGCCCCGCGCCATGTTTGTAGGTCGATCGACCGACGTCGATCTTGCTGTACGCGGGCTGCATGGTCACGGCTGGAGCAGGACGAAGGAATAGCCGACGGCGGGCTTCTTCGCGCGATTCGCGTAGGAGTGCCGCTGATCGCCGCGGAACACCACGACGTCGCCCGGCGCGAGGCGCCAGCTCTCGCCGGCGGCGACCAGCTCGATCTCGCCGCTCTCGCACGTCAGGTACTCGCGCGTGCCCGGGGTGTGCGGCACGCCGATCATGCGCGAGCCGGGCGCGAGCTCCAGGCGCTCGGCGAGCGTCGCCGGGAGCTTGTCCGGAAGCAGCGAGCTGACCACGACGTTGCCGCGGGTGCGCGTGGGCAGCTGCGCCTTGGAGTAGTGCCGGACGTCGGCGCGCGGCGTGGCGATCAGCTCCTCGAGCGAGACGGAGAGCGCGAGCGCGACGCGGTGCATGACGGCGAGCGTCGGGTTCGCCTCGCCGGATTCCAGGTTGGCGCAGGTCGCGCGGGGCAAGCCGGACAGCTTGGCCACCTGCTGCTGGGTGAAGCCGCGCGCCTGACGCAGCTGGCGCAGGTTGCGGGCGAGACGCGTCGCGAGCTCTTCCTCCATCCGGGGGAGCGTGCCAGCGCAATGCCTTTGTGCCAACAGATTGGAGATCCGGCCAACGTCCGGGAGATCCGGGCGCACCCTCCACGCTGGAGGTGACACATGGACATGGCGAATCGAGGAGCTCTCGTGACCGGCGCCAGCCGCGGCCTGGGCGCCGCACTGGCACGACGTCTGGCCGCGCGCGGGGCGCGCGTGGCCGCGGTCGCGCGCGGGCGCGAGGACCTCTCGCGCGTGGTCGACGAGATCCGGCGCGCCGGCGGCGAGGCGCACGCGCTGGTCGGCGACCTCGCCGACAAATCGGCGATCCACCCGCTCGCAGCGACCGCGGCCGAGCTGGTCGGGCCGATCGACGTGCTCGTGAACAACGCCAGCGAGCTCGGTCCGACGCCGCTCCGGCTGTTGCTCGACACCGAGTGCGAGGATCTGGAACGCGTGCTGGCCGTCAACGTGCTCGGCGCGTTCCGGCTGTCGCGGATCGTCGCGGGATCGATGGCGCTGCGCCGCGCCGGCGTGGTGACGTTCGTGAGCTCGGATGCCGCGCTCACGCCCTACCCGCGCTGGGGCGCCTACTCCGTCAGCAAGGCCGCGAGCGATCACCTGGCGCGGGTGTGGGCGAGCGAGGTCGGCGCGCTCGGAGTGCGCGTGTTCGCCGTCGATCCCGGCGACATGGACACCGCGATGCACGCGCGCGCGATCCCGGACGCCGATCGCTCGACGCTGGCCCGGCCGGACGACGTCGCCGCGCGCATCGCCGACATGATCGAGCGCGCCGGCGAGATCGACAGCGGCGCCCGGCTCGAGGCGGTGGGCTGGAGGGTCGCGTCGTGATCGCAGCGAGCTGGCCGCGCGACGAGCCGGCTCGCGACCGGCTGCTTGTGGTCGATCGCGGCGCGGAATCCTTCATGGATCGCCAGCTCGGCGATCTGCCGACGCTGCTCCGCGCCGGCGATCTGCTGGTGGTGAACGACGCGGCGACGCTGCCGGCGTCGCTGGCGTGCAGCACGGAACGCGGCGAACCGGTCGAGCTGCGCCTGGCGGGCCGGAGCGACGCCGGGGCGTTCCGCGCCGTCGCGTTCGGCGCCGGCGACTGGCGCACGCGCACCGAGGACCGCGGGCCGCCGCCCGCGCTCGCGGTGGGCGCGTGGCTGCACGTCTCCGCCGATCTGTCCGCCCGGATCGTCGAGATAGAGGCCCCGGGCCTGGTCGTGTTGCGCTTCGACCGCGAGGGCGCGGCGCTGTGGCAAGCGCTGTACGCCCACGGGCGCCCGATCCAGTACGCTTACGCCGGCGGACCGCTGGCGCTGTGGCACGTGCAGAGCCCGTTCGCGTCGCGCCCGTGGGCGTTCGAGCTGCCGTCCGCCGGACGCCCGCTCACGTGGAACATCCTGGTCGCGCTGCTGGAGCGCGGCATCGAGGTCGCGCACGTGACGCACAGCGCCGGCATCTCCTCGACCGGACGCCCGGCGCTCGATCGGCGGCTCCCGCTCTCCGAGAGCTACGAGATCCCCGAGCGGACGGCGCGGCTGGTGGCGGAGCGTCGCGCCGCCGGCGGGCGGATCGTGGCCGTCGGCACGACCGTGGTGCGTGCCCTGGAGTCGTCGGCGATCCGCCACGGCGCACCGGTCGCCGGCCGCGCCGACACCAACCTGATCATCGGCCCAGGCTTCACGCCGCGGGTCACGGGCGCCCTGCTGACTGGAATGCACCTTCACGGCACGAGCCATTTCGCGGTCATGGAGGCCTTCGCCAGTCGCGCCTTGCTGGAATCGGCCCTCGATCACGCCGATCGTGTTGATTATCTGGAGCACGAGTTCGGCGACTCGTGCCTGGTCATAGATCACCCCGAGGGGTGATAGCCGCCGATGCGATCGAGAGGCATGATGAAAGCCTCCGTACGTGCGCCACATGCCCCAGACCCTGAGAATCCTGATCGTCGAGGACTCCGACGACGATGCCCGGCTGTTGGTGCGGGCGCTGGAAAGCGGCGGGTTCCAGACGACGCACCTGCGCGTGGACACCGAGCTGGCGATGCGCGACGCCCTGACCACCGACGAGTGGGACCTGGTCGTCTCGGACTTCTCGATGCCGGCGTTCAGCGCGACGGCGGCACTCGACGTCCTGCGCCAGAGCGGCCTCGACGTGCCGTTCATCATCGTCTCGGGAACGATCGGCGAGGACACGGTCGTGGATGCGCTGAAAGCGGGTGCACAGGATTTCCTGGTCAAGGGACGGCTAGCGCGCCTGATCCCGGCGGTGCGCCGCGTCCTGTCCGACGCCGTCGCGCGCCAGCGGCACGCCGCGGCCGAGGACGCGCTGCGCATCAGCGAGGAGCGCTTCCGCACGCTGGTCGAGTCGATGGACGACATGGTCTTCACGCTCGACCGAGAGCAGCGCCACGACGGGCTGTTCGGCGGCTGGCCAGAGAGCGGCCCGCTGTCGGCGGCCAGCCTGACGGGTCGCACGGTGCGCGAAGCGCTCGGCCCGGCCGACGCGGAGGTCCACGAGGCAGCCGCGACGCGCGCCTTCGAGGGCCATCGCGCGATCTACGAGTGGGCGCTGGGTCACTCCGGGGAGATCCGCTATTATCAGACGTCGCTGTCGCCACGACGCGGCGCCGCCGGCGCGGTCGTCGGCATCGTGGGCGTACACCGCGAGATCACCGAGAGCAAGCGGGTGCAGGCGCAGCTCGTGTCGTCCGATCGACTCGCGTCGGTAGGGCTGCTCGCCGCGAGCGTCGGCCACGAGATCAACAACCCGCTGGCGTCGCTCCTGGCCAACCTCGAGCTGGCGCGGCGCGACGTCGACAGCCCCGATACCGGCGTGCACGAGGCGTTGGCCGACGCCCACGACGCGGCGGTGCGGATCCGCGAGATCGCGCGCGACCTCCGGCTGTTCTCCCGCGACTCGGAGGAGCACGGTCGCATCGACCTGCACCGCGCGCTCGAGTCCTCGCTCAGGATGGCCCGCACCGAGATCCGGCGCCGCGCGCGGCTGATCACCGGCTTTTCGGAGGTGCCCGCCGTTGAAGGCAGCTTCTCGCGGTTGGGGCAGGTGTTTCTGAATCTGGTCGTGAACGCCGCCCAGGCGCTGGACGAAGGCAAGGCGGCACAGAACGAGATCCGCGTGTCCACGTCCACCGACGTCACGGGCTTCGCGGTGGTCGAGATCGCCGACACCGGCTGCGGCATCGCGCCGGAAGCGCTCGCCCGCGTGTTCACGCCGTTCTACACCACCAAACCCGAAGGCGTGGGGACCGGGCTCGGGCTCTCCATCTGCAAGCGCACGGTGGAAGCGATGGGAGGCGAGATCAACGTGTCGAGCGTGATGGGCGAAGGCAGCGTGTTCCGCGTACGCCTACCCCCGGCCGGCGCGAGCACGACCACCCGCCCCCCCGCGCGGGAGCGCACCAGCAGCGCCCCGCGCCGCGGGCGCGTGCTCGTGGTCGACGACGAACGCATCGTCGCGGCCGCCGTCCAGCGCTGCCTGCGCGGCGACCACGACGCCGACATGACCACCAGCGCCAAGGACGCGCTGGCGCGGATCGCGGCTGGAGAACGCTACGACATCGTGCTGTGCGACCTGATGATGCCGGAGATGAGCGGCATGCAGCTCCACCACGAGATCGCGCGGATCGCACCGGATCAAGCCGAGCGCATGCTCTTCCTGACAGGCGGCGCGTTCACCGCCGAGGCGCGCGAGTTTCTCGAGCGCGTCCCGAACCGGCAGATCGACAAGCCGTTCGATATCGGCGCGCTGCGCGCGCTGGTCAACGATTCTATCAAGTAGCGGCGGCGCGTTCACCGCCGAGCGCCGAAGGCGGGACTTCCCGCGGCCACCGCCGGGCATGACGGATAGTTGACACATTAACGAGTAGTGTTAATGTTGTGTGGTGATCCGGAGCTTCGAGGACAAGGCTACGGAAGACATCTTCAACGGCACTGGCTCGAAGGCTGCACGCTCGATTCCGCACGCCATATGGCCACCTGCTCGACGCAAGCTCGATGCACTCAACGCCGCCACAACGCCCCGCGACCTCGCCGTGCCGAGGGGCAATCGACTCGAAGAGCTTCGCGGGAAGCGGGCGGGGACCTGGAGCATCCGGATCAACGACCAGTACCGCATCACCTTCAAGTTCAGCAGCGGTGACGCGACCGACGTGCTGATCGAGGACTACCACTAGGACCAGAGGAGGCCTTGTCGATGCTGCCGAAGAATCGCCCCCCGACGACACCGGGTGAAATCCTGCTCGAAGAATTCCTGATCCCGATGGGGATGACGCAGACCGAGCTGGCACGGAAGACCGGCATGCCGCTGGTGCGAGTCAACACGCTGATCAACGGCAAGCGCGCCGTAACCGCCGAGACAGCGCTGCTGCTCGCCAAGGTCATCGGCAACTCGCCGCAGTTCTGGATGAACCTCCAGAACAACGTGGACCTGTGGAACGCCCAGAAGAAGCTCCAGCGACGGAAGGTCCGATCCGCGCGTACCGCCCAGACGCAGGTCAACAAGTAGCAGCGATCGGCTACACCGGCGCGGCGCAGGTCGATGCCTACATCAGCTGATGTTGTCGGTCGGGCGCGGAATCGCGCGGGGCAGTCAGCGCTGGGCGCGCCGGATCATGAACTCGACCGCCGGCACAACGCCTTCGGTCGACAGCCGCGTTTCCGGATGCGCGCTCGCCCAGACGCGAAACACCTCGTCCGCAAAGCCCTGACCGATCGATTCAACGCCGGCGAAGTCGAGCACGACCTCGCGGAACCGTTCGAGACCGTGGAGCAGTCGCCGCGCGTGGGACCTCGAAACGAACTCGGAACCGAGCGCGAACAGGCGGACCACGGTGCGCGTCCGGGCGAACTCGAAATCCTTCGTGTACTCGGCGAACACTTCCTCGAGTGGCTTGCGCGGTGACCGGGGCACGACGCAGCGGACCCGGGTTCCCACGCTGCGATCCGTTGCGCGTACCGTGAAGTCGCCGACGGCGTTGTCCACGATCCACTCCACGCCGTTCGCTTCGAGCTCGAAGCGCTCGACCGCTTTGGACGTGAAGAACACGCCCTCACCGCTGTGATGCTCGGGTGCCGTCGTGCTCTTGCCTTTTGAAAGCTCTGCAAGCGCTTCGTAGGCGTTCGCCAGTGCGAAGAAGCGCCGGATGTGCTCGAAGGCGCCGACGCCAAAGTCGTCGATCTCGAACGCGACGCTGCGCTCGTCGTGGGAGATCTCCACGTCGACTCTTTCGCTGCCCGAGTGCTCGATGGCGTTGTTCAGCAGCTCCGTGAATGCATAGACCGCGATCCTGCGCGCGTCGCCCGTGAGGGACGCCAGCGCCGGAACCTGACGCGACAGGTGATCCCAGACGCGATCCTCCGCGAGCCCTGCGGTCGCGAATTCGAAGTGGACGCTGGAGGCGTCGGGAAGCACCCAGCGCGCGGTCCGGCCGCCGCCTTGGTGCAAGACCTGGCCCTTGTCGGCGAGCGCGCGCAAGCGTCGGTGTGCCGCCTGGCGGCTCACACCCAGCACGCGTGCGACGTCCGAAAGGTCGACACGACGCCACGACGCGCGAGCAGCGCCCGGATGCTCGCCTCCGGCGTCTTCGCAGGCTTGAATGTAAACATTACGTCAACCCGCGCGGCGCCGGCGGGCGCCTCGAAATCGCACTGCCCGCCTGAGCCCGGCTATCCTGGCCGGGTGAAGTGGCTCGCGTTCTCGTCGCTGGTGCTCGCTGGCTGGCGGTCGACCCGCGGAGCCGCCACCCAGCGCCCCATCGCGACCGGCGACCACGATCGCCGCACCGGACACTTCCGCCAAACGCGCTTCCGACGTGCCGCCACCGCCGCGCAAGGATCCCCCGACTCGCCCCAGCAGCGAGCGCACCGCCACGGACGCGCCGCCGACTCACGTCGACGACACCGGCTGTCGCATTCCCTGGGACTTCGCCGCCGATGACTTGCTAAAGGCGATCGATCCGGATCCCGCGTCGCGCAAGAGCTCGACAGCGCGGGTCCTGACGTGGCTGGTGGAAGTGGACGACCGACCCTTGCTGATCGATCGCGCCATCCTGTGGGTCCACCACCATCCGGCGAATGGTCCGGACTCCTGGCGGCTCGCGCACTTGTACCGGCATCCCCTCGACCAGCGACAGGGCTGGCAGGTATCGAGGGTCTACGACGTCCCCTACGTCGGCCAGCAGTCGTACTCGTCGCCGCCGCGCGCCGCCGAGCTCGACACGTTCCTGGGCGACACCTGGTGGCGCTTCGCGCCCACGGACGACTTCCGCCTGCTGGACGCCGACGTCTGCGCCAAGGCGTGGACCGACTCGATCGACTCGGCGCAAAATCACCGGTATCCCTGAGCGACCCGCTTGCCCAGCGCGGCAGGTCGTGCGCTCGATGCGCTTGTCCTGGGTCGTGACTTCACTGCTGGTGGTCGCCTGCAGCAGCTCGGGTGTGAAAGAGGTGTCCAGAAATCGCAGGGGTGGGCGCCGTCGGCGCGGACAGGAACGCCGTCACGTTGCAATCCGAGCGCGAGAGCTCGTGCCGCCTGGGTCCCGCCGGCGCGCACAAGATTGGATTTCGCGCACTTGCGCGCGGCGAGCGCGGTCAACGCCGCCCACGTGGGCGCCGTCGGCGTGCGGGGCAACCCCGTCTACGTCGGCTGGGCGCGAGGCACGATCGAGACAGGGCGAGCTCCGGGGCGCCCACGTGGGCGCCAGAGTTCGTGCCAGCTGAATCCCGCGCGCGCGCATCGGATCGGATTTCGCGCCCTTGTGCGCGGCGAGCGCGGTCAACGTGTCCGGGATGAATTTCGCGGTCGCGCCAGGCGACGCTCAGTCCGGGGCGCCCACGTGGGCGCCGGGCGCCGGCACAATCGTACAGATATCGAATTTCGCGCTTGACACGATCGGCGCGCGTCGAGGCGAGAGAAACGGTCGTCCGCGCCGCGCCATGCCCGCTGGCGGCCAGAACGCCCACGTGGGCGCCGCGCGCGCAATCGGCCGACTCGAAACGCGTCCGGGTGCGCGATCGCACGCCAGCGCGGCGCGCTGGGGGGCCGAAAAGCCCGTGTTAGACCGGAAGCATGAAAAACGAGGGGAACGACTGGCGGCAGGCGCACGCTGAGCTGCTCCGCATCGCCGGAGAACATCTGGCGTTGGATCGCGACGAGGGTCGCTGGCTGCTCGCGGCGCGGCGGGCGCGCGTGCACGTGGAGCTCGGCTACGCGACGTTCGCCGAGTACATCGAGCGCGTGCTCGGATATGGGCCGCGCACCACCGAGGACAAGCTCCGCGTCGCGGAAGCGCTCGAGCAGTTGCCGCAGCTGTCGGCGAGCGATCTGTCGTGGTCGGCGCTGCGCGAGCTGACGCGCGTGGCCACGCCGGCCACGGAGCGCGCGTGGATCGACGCGGCGAAGACGCGCACGGTGCGCGATATCGAGCGGCTCGTCAGCGGTCGCGCGCCCGGCGACGGGCCGGCGGATTCCGCCGCGGGCGGAAGCGCGCCGGCATGTGCTGCGCTTCGATGTGTCGGCGGACACGTTTGCCACGGTCCGCGAAGCGATGGCGCGGCTGCGGCGCGACTCGGACGGATCGCTGGATGACGACGCCGCGCTCTTGCTCATGGCGCGCGCCGTGCTCGGCGGGCCTGCCGACCCGGGGCGCGCGAGCTACCAGATCGCGATGACCGTGTGCGAGCGCTGCCGTGCCGGAACGCAGCAAGCCAAGGGCGAAGCCGTCGACGTGGAGCCCGCGATCGTGGACACGGCCGAGTGCGACGCCCAGCACGTCGCCGACGGCAAGCGCGCCACGCAGACGATTCCGCCGGCGACGCGCCGCGAGGTGGTGCGCCGTGACGGCGGCTGCTGCGCCGTGCCAGGGTGTCGCAACAGTGTGTTCGTGGACGCGCACCACGTCGACCCGCGTGCCGAGGGCGGCGGGCATGATCCGGGAAATATCCTGATCCTATGCGGCGCCCACCATCGCGCGGTGCACCGGGGTCGCCTGATCGTGACGGGCAGCGCATCGGCGGGCTTCACGTTCCAGCACGCGGACGGGTCGGCGTACGGGAGCGTGGCGGCGCCGGAGCGCGCGGATGCCGCCGCGCGCGTGTTCGTCGCGATGCGCGGGCTCGGGTTCAAGGAGAAGGAGGCGCGCCGCGCGGTCGACGCCGCGTCGAGGGGCGGAGCCGCGTCGAGTGTGGAGAAGCTGCTCAGGGCCGCGCTCGGAAGCGTCTCGCTCCGCGTGTCCGACTGCCGGGCACCGGTCTACGTCGGATCGGCGTAGGCAGAGCCCCCGTCGCGTCGCGCCCGGCTGGCGTGGCAGCCCGTGGGTGAAGAACGGGAGAAGACGCCGCGGCTGTTCGACGATGGGCCAGGCGCGCCGGAGGCACAGCACGCCGCGCACCTCCTCGGCTGACGCCTGCCGCCCGCGCGGGCAGCCGCGCCAACAAGGACGCCTACATGGGCGCCCTCATCCGGCCGCAGCGGTACCAGTGCGTTGCCCGCGGTCGCCGCGCGGTCGCGCCCCCTCGCGCCGCGCCTGTCACGCGATAGATGGACACATCTTGAATAGAAACTCCGACGGCGGGGTTGTCTCCGACGCCGGCGGGTCTACCGATGCACAGGCGCCCGGGGACGCTTCGAACGCCGACGCGTCCAGCCCGGCGTCCGCGCTTTGCAAGGCCTACGTGGCCTGTGTTTCCAAGGCCACGCCCCAGCTCCTCGGGAGCACGCTGGCCACGTACGGCGACGGCGGAAGCTGTTGGAGCGCGGCGGACCCTTCTGTTTGCGACGAGGCGTGTCACGCGGGGCTCGTCGCCACCCACCAGGCTTATCCGGCTGAAGAGGCGTGCAACGTGTGCCTGGCCTCGGCGGACTGCCCGCCGGCGTCTCCTGCCTGCGACCTGTCCGCCAAGCGGTGTGTCGGCTGCATCAGCGACTCCGATTGCACGGCCGCGGGCACGCCGGCTTGCGATACCGCGACTGCTACCTGTGTCGCGTGCATTTCGAACGCTCACTGCACGGCTGCTGCGCCGGTTTGCGACGTGGGCGCGCATCAGTGCGTTCGTTGCCTTGGCAACGCCGATTGCCCAAGCGACGCGCCCGCCTGCGATCCGGGCAGCCATCAATGCTTCGAGTGCTTGAGCAATCCGGACTGCGCGAGCTCGACCAATGGCACGCTGTGCAACCCGCTCACGCACCACTGCGGATGCAACTTGCTCAGTGGCTGCGGCCAAGGGCAGGCGTGCGAGGGCGGCGTGTGCTGCACGCCGGACTGCGGCGGCGCCGTGTGCGGGCCGTCCATGACCATCGGCTGCGGGTCCACCAACCCGTATGCCTGCGGAGTCTGCCCCAACAACGGCACGTGCTACCAAGGCGCGTGCAACGATCTCGGAAACGAATGCACGCCGGGAGCGGGGGCGTGCTCCGCGGGCGAGGCCTGCGTGTTCAAGGGCGACACCCAGAAGTACGTCTGCCTCACCGACGTCATCGGCGCCGCTTGCAACAACGTGTACAGCTGCAACGTGGATGCGCATGGGAGCGGCGCCTATCTCTGCCCGTCGGGCAAGTGCCGTCCGTACTGCTTGACCGCACAGGACTGCCCGAGCGGCACGTGCGAGCTGTGGGGCGGAACGATATCCCCCGCCAGCCCGGGGCTGTGCGTCGCGCCTTGACGTCTCGAACGGCGAAGAATGCCGTCAGCTCACCGCTTGTCGATGTAGACGACGAGCCGCGCCAGCTGGAGCTCCGCCGGCGCGCCCTCGCCCGCTTCGATCAGCAGCTTCATCAACACGGCCGACAGCAGCACGGGGGCGAAGTGCTGCTGCGGCGCATCGTCCACCAGGCCGGTCAACTTGCAGCGCGCGATGAGCTCCGGCGTCGGCTGGTTGGCGGGCGCCATGTTGTCGAGCACATCCTTGGCCGGACTCCCGCACAGCGTCTGCACGATGCGCGCGCCGTCCTGGGTGTCCTGGAGCATCGAGACGACAACGCGCGTCCGCTGCTCCGGGTCGATGGATTCGCCCGAGATCGCCGCCAGTGCGCGACGCAGGTCCGCCGGCAGCTTGAACTCCGCCCCGGACAGCCCGTTCGCGGCAAGCTCCGCTTGTTGCCGTTTGTCGACGGGATGCGCTTCTAGATCCTTCACCCACTTGGCGGCATCCTTCGCACCCGGCGTAGACGGCGGCGCGCTCGGCGCTGGCGTGGCCGCGCTCGGTGCAGGCGTGGCCGCGCTCGGTGCAGGCGTCGGCGCCGGCTCGGCGGACGTCGGCGGCGGTGCGGACGCGGCCGGCGGCGGCGCGCTGCCGCAGCCCGCACAACACAGAACCAGAGCAGCGATCAGCGTTGCCGGGCGCACGACACAGCACTTCTTCATCGTCGGCGAGACTATCACGCGTGTTGGTGGGGCGAAGCGCGTCGACGCCTGGCGTCAGCAGCCCGCGTTACTTCAGCTGACTGTCCTTGTTGCCGCGGCGGTTGTAGCCCGCCTCGAACGTCAGCTGTGCGTCGGCCTCGCTCTGGCAAGCGACGCAGCGCCGCACGCCGGGCAGCGCCTGCTGCCGGGCCTGCGGAATCGGATCGCCGCAGTCTTCGCAGTGCGTGAGGCTCTTGCCGCGCAGGCGGCTTCGCGCTCGCTCCACCGCGTCGGCCACGCTGGCGTCGATCTGCTCCTGTACGGCCCCGTCCCGCGCCCAACCTGTTGCCATGCTGCTGATCTTCCACGCCGTGGAGACTTCGTCCACCGCGGGCTCCGCTAGCGCCCGGTGGTGTACCGTTGGCAGGGCGGTCCATGCCCTCGGTAACGGAACTCGTGGCGGCTCCCGGCTCGGCGCTCCGACGGCGCGGAACACTTGCTGCTCTCTGGCTCGTGCTCGTCGCGTGCGGCGGGCGCACCACGGCGCCGCATCCGAGCTCGGCGCACCCTTGCGACGACTTCACCGAGGTGCGTGTCGTGACGAAGACCGAGGCCGACGCGGTCGTCTTCGAGAAGATCCGTACCGAAGGCTTCTGCTCGACGCCGCGCACGAAGGTGACGCTCCTCGGCCGCGTGAAGAAGGTCGGCGCGTGCCCGATCCCGACTTGCAGCAAGCGCTCGAAGATCTCTCCTCCGACGGGACGGTCGCCGCGTACGTGCTCGGCTGCGGCAAGACGACGGACCTGATCGTCGCAAGCACCGGACGCAGCGACGTGCAGCTGCGGTTCTGGGTCGGAGGCACGATGATGCCGATCGATCGGCGCTTTGTGGCGCCCTGAAGAGGTGTCCAGAAATCGCAGGGGTGGGCGCCGTCGGCGCGGACAGGAACGCCGTCACGTTGCAATCCGAGCGCGAGAGCTCGTGCCGCCTGGATCCCGCCGGCGCGCACAAGGTTGGATATCGCGCACTTGCGCGCGGCGAGCGCGGTCAACGCCGCCCACGTGGGCGCCGTCGGAGTGCGGGGCAACCCCGTCTACGTCGGCTGGGCGCAAGGCACGATCGAGGCAGAAGGCCATCGAGAAGCTCGAGGCCGCGGGAGCCGATCCTGAAGTCGTTGCCTGGCGCGGACGCATGGAAACAGACGAAGCCAAGCAGCTCTACCGAGCTCGGGCCGGACTGGTCGAGCTTGCGAACGCTCACCAGAAGACGCATCACGGCATCACGCAGGTGCTCGTGCGCGGTGCCGCCAAGGTCACCTGCGTCATTTTGCTCAACGCAATCGGTTCCAACCTTCTGCAGCACGCCGCGCACCTCCTCGGCTGACGCCTGCCGCCCGCGCGGGCAGCCGCGCCGGCCTATTCCACGACGACGCAGAATCGGCCACCGCGCGCCAACAAGGACGCCTACATGGGAGCCCTCATCCGGCCGCAGCGGTACCAGCGCGTTGCCCGCGGTCGCGCCGCGCGGTCGCGCCCCCTCGCGCCGCGCCTGTCACGCGATAGATGGACACATCTTGAGTCCGCGCCGGACAGGCAATCCCCATCGCCGATCGGCTTGCGTCCCCGCGCGACGCGCCTGAAAATGCCGTGTGATGCCGCTGCTACTTCGACGCCTTGCAACAGATCCCACGTGCCGCCGACGGCGTTCCGGCGTTCGAGGATCGCGAAGCTCTTCTCGGGCATGCGGCGGCGCAGGTGGCAGCCCATGCTGCGCGACGCGGCGTGAACGTCGCTGTGCAGCCGACCCTCTGATCCACCTTGGCTTGTTTGCCGGTCCGGCGCGGAACCGCCCTGACGTCGCCGCGCGCCGCTCGGCTGGCGACGCGCCGGCGGCCGGCGGCGATCGCCGCCCGTCGCCGCCCTCCTCGCGCGCCAAGTAGCCGGGATCGTTCGCGAGGGCAGCCGGCACGCGCGTTGCGCACGTGCGCCCCGTGCTCGAAGCCGCCGCGAAGTACGAGCGCCGCCGGCCCGAGCTGGGCGCGCTCCATCACGTCGTGCGCGACAACCTGCGCACGCTCGACGAGGCGATCGAGCACGGCTTCGCCGCGCCGCTGCCGGCGTTCGTGCGCGCCGAGCTCGCGGGCTTCGTCGACTGCGGAATCCTGGCGCGAGGCTTCGCCTTGATTGCGTGCCCCGACTGTCCGCGCCGGATCGCCGTGGGGTTCTCGTGCAAGGCGCGCTCCGTGTGTCCATCCTGCGCAGGCAGACGCATGGCTTCGACCAGCGCGGATCTGATCGACCACATCCTGCCCGAGCGCGCGCCGCTCCGTCAGCTCGTGCTCACGCTGCCGTTCGAGCTGCGCGCACGGCTCGCCTTCGACGGCGCGCTCTGCGGCGAGGTGTGCCGCACGTTCGTGGACTCCGTGATGGGCTGGTACCGCCGGCACATGGCCGCGCTCGGCATCGCGGGCGGCAAGAGCGGCGCCGTCACCGCGGTCCAGCGCGTCAGCTCCGACCTGCGATTCAATCCCCATATCCACACCCTGGCTCTGGATGGCGTGTTCGTCGAAAACGAAGCGGGCGAGCTCGCGTTCCATCCGCTGCCCGCGCTCACCAACACCGACGTCGCCGACATCCTCCAGATCGCCCGCACGCGACGCGCTTCGTGATACCCGAAGGGGTGCATCGTCCGCCTGCTGCGTCGCAAGGGCGTGATCGCCGATGACGACGCGAGCGACGCGAGCGTCGTTACTGCGGATGCCGCTCTGGAGGACAAGGAGCCCGCGCTCGCCGCGCTCGCCGCGGCCTCCGTCGCCGGCACCGTACCCGCCGGGCCCGCGCTGCGCCGGCAGGATCCCATCAAGCTCCGCAGCACGGCCGAGCTCGCCCATACCAAGGGCCTGTGCGCCGCCGAGCACGGCTTCTCGTTGCACGCAGCAACAACCGCCGCAGCCGGGGATCGCGCGGGGAAAGAGGCCCTGTGCAAGTACATCCTGCGCCCCCCCGTCGCGCAGGAGCGCGTCCAGCTCGTCGCCGACGATCTGGTGCGGCTGACGCTGAAGCGACCGTTCAGCGATGGAACCTTCGCCCTCGAGATGGACCCGCTCAGCCTGCTGGTCCGGCTCGCGAGCTCCGTGCCACCGCCACGCATGAACCAGGTCCGTTACGCTGGCGTGCTCGGAGCGCACAGCAAATGGAGAGCGCGCATCGTTCCACCGCCGCCGCCGGTCGACAAGGACGACGCGCACGACGGCGACACGTGCGCGACCTGCGCTCTCAAGGACAAGCCGCCCACGCACCGCTGCAGGTATCGCCCATGGCGTGAGCTCCTCCGGAGAACGTTCAAAATCGATGTCGAGCACTGCGACAAGTGCGGCGCACGCATGAAGCTCCGCGCCCTCGTCATCACCAGCGCCGGCATCGACCGTTACCTGAACTGGCTCGGCGAGCCCACCGAGCCACCGCAGCTCGCGCCATCGCGCGGGCCCCCCTTCTTCAAGAGCCGCGTCATCCGCCGCAAGCTCGGCGAGCCCGTGCAGGCGGAGCTGTTCGACGCGCATTAGCCGCATTCGAGGAGGCCGAGCTCCGCCCGCGACACGCCCGGGCGGGCGATGACGACGCGCCGACCGCCGGACACGGCGCCGACGAGCCTCGCGTCGAGCCCGATCGCGGCGTAGGCTACCCTCCGAGGACGGGAGAGTGACGTGGGGCAGCGACGGGAGGGGCGTTCATCTCGACTACGCTCCGATCGATGCTGGAACGCGGCTGAGCCGTTGCTCTGCCTAGGCTCCTAATATGACTTGACGAGCTTCGTCTCCAGACCGACCATCGCATTTTCGTCGGCTGGCGGTCGCGGGAGGTGGATCATGCGGAAGGCGGGCAAGCAGAATACGAACCTCTTTCGATCGAGGCGGGGGCACGGATTGCAGCATCGCACTGTTGTTGCGGGCTTGTTCTTGGCGGTGTCCGGGGTAAGCAACCGTGTAACTGCGGACCAAGGCGGGGTCACGGCAGAGGCTGTCGACTACTACTACCATCCTGACGGGACCTTGTATTCACATATCATCTGTATCGCTGAGGCGGATAATTTCAGAAACGGCCTTATCAACGCTCCGAATACCATATTTCACGCCGGCCACCGTTACACCGGCCCAGGCGTTTGGGATACCGACTTCGTCGATCCTGATCGGACTGGCCACAGTTGGGACAACGATACGAGCAACTTCGACGACGCGGGTAACGGCGTCGCATAGGGTGTGGTTCGATTCCTGAGCAACAAATCCCGCAGTCGTCGGCCGCGGGGGATGGGGCCCCGGCGGCTGCCACGACCTTTGGGTCTTGGCGGACAAGATCACGATCCGCCAATGAGACCCCATGGAACTACCCGGCGAGGCCGGGCGCCGGCTTGCTTCCGATAGCCGGGGGCGCGAGGCGTCGCCGGTGCGCAGGAACAGAACCACACCCGTCGCATACGTCTGTCTACATGGCGCGTGCGACGATACCACCACGCAGTTTTGTACATCGTCGAGCCAATGCACGAGCCCGCCAGCGGGAATGAGGTCGCCGGGCGTGTGCTTTGGAGCTGGGCCGCCGTACGACACGTGGGGATGGTGTGGCTACACAAAGGACCGGGTCATGACCACGACCGACTACAACACCAATAACCACTATGGTGGAGTAATCGACTACTCGAACAGCTACTGTCGGTGGGGCGAAGGGCCATACGCCGGAAATTGGGCAGGCGCCGCGGAAAACGGGGGTATCAACTTCGGCCTGCTCTCGAATAGCTGTGGCGCGCGCTTCAACTTGTGGCCCCAAGAGATCACCCCATTGTTTGGGGGCATGACGGTACTGGGGATGATCATGCCCATCACGCCTCAGAGCGCGGACGACGTGGACGCACCTAGCCGTGGCACTGCGTTAGCGAATGCCTACAAGACAAACCCAAGCGGTTCAATCGGCGAGGCGTGGGTCGAGTCCATCGTGGGCATACCATACAATGACGGTACTGATTGCCCCTATGAGGGCTCATCGTACGCGTACGGTGGCGGTTTTGGCATTCAGGGGTGTGGTGCCCAGTTGACCTATTCCGTGGATTCAAGCTCCGGTTACGCCATCTGGGATCGCGATAGCGAGACATGGAGCAAAGCCACCTCCGACATCTACGATTCTACGGGTAACTCCTATTGGGCTGCCAAATGGGAGTGCAATTACGACTGTAATACCTACCACCCGACGTTGTAGGCTCAAGGAGGTCCATATGCGTTCCAAGAGGTGGTGGCTGAACTGCTCCGCAGTCGTCGTGCTCGTCGGGTGTGGGACAGTGCCAGAACCCTCTGGCAACGGGGACTCCACTCCGGGGTCCAGCCGAGTAGCGCTGACGGCCATTGGAGCCACCGGCTACGTTCATCAAACGCAGTGCTCGAAATTTCGTGTCGGCACGTTCCTGAGGCAGTCACGTGATGGGAACCTCGATCGGGTCATCGGGACCGACGGAGTTCTTGCGACCGACGATGTCACCGGAAGTGTGCGTGGGATCCTGAACGCCGACTCCGCGGCAAGTACCAGGCCGCCGCTGACGGCTGATCCGAAGATCCACAACGCGCGCGTTCTCGCCTACTTCGAGTCGTGTGGTTTGCCCGCGGACCAAGTCGGCCCCGTGCGGGTACTCACCGTAATGAGCTCGTCGGGCACAGGCGTCGTGACGGCACCTTCGAATGGCACATTCCTTGGCTACATTGGCGTTGTCACCCGCGTCATCGACGGGATCCCCGTTCCAGACTCGTTCGCGGCAGCGCGATTTGACGTGGACGACGACACGACAATGGAATGGGTCTACTGGCCGCCGATCCCCACGACTGCCATCGATGACGCGAAGAGTTTGCAAGGAATGCTGGGCACTCCCTCGAACCGTGCTGCGTTCTTGGCGAGATTGCCGCCCGAGGCTGCAGCGAGCCCGTTGGAGGTGACAATCAGGCACTCCGATTTCGACGACGAACGCGATTTCGTCGCATTCGGGTCGGTCGATGTTCACGTTTCCGCAGGCGGTACTAGGCTTCGCGGCACGACATTGCACTTCGATGCGCTCGGGCGAGAACAACGTCACCCGAACCTCACAACGAACGCGAACCCGCTTATGACCGATTCCCCTAAGTGAGGAGGTAGCCCGATGCAACTTGGTTTCCTGTTCGTTCTGGGTGCGTCAGTTGCACTGTCACCTCCTGGTTGTTCCGGCGCGGGGACACCGAATGCGGCTGCTTCGGAAGATGCCGGGCTTTTGATGTGTCACAACGACGGAGGCGCCTTGGTGGTGTGCTCGGAGGACGGAGCAGCGGGCATTCTTCCGCGTTCCTGCGTTCCCTCGGGCTCGTGCCCGACCTCCGGAAAGGTCTGCACCGTGGCCGCCTACGACGCGCCGTGCGCCGATCCCGCCGCGGAACCTCCGACGCTTTCCTGGACGTGTAGCTGCACGAATGGTTCGTGGGTCTGCACCGCCAGCGGCCTCGGCCATCATGTCTGCCCGCCGGAAGACGCTGGACCAGGGTGAGCGTCGCTCGACGGGAATGCGACCTGCGGGGTCAAGTTGGCAGCCTGGATCGCATAAAGTGCGATTGCCGGGTGGCCCCGGGAGGTTTCCCTCCCGGGGCTCCCACAGATCCGGACGTGCGGAATTCCCGCATCCGGCTCGTCGGGACAAGGGTTCGCTACGTGACGTACCGGTGCACGATGCGAGGCCGCGGGAGCGGGAAACGCTCCAGCAACGCAAGCAGGTGCGCCCAGTCGACGTACCCGGTGTTCGAGCGGCGAGAAAGCCACTTGCGCCAGGTATGCCGCGTCTCCCGGTAGAAGCGCTCGAGCGCCCGGAAGTTCGACGTGACGCCGAAGTATCCGTAGTGCCCGCGTAGCTTCTGCGCGAGAGCTTTCTGCTGCGCGCGGAGCGGGTCATGCCGATGGGCACGACACCACTGCCGGATTCGGTGTAGCGAGCGGCTGAGGCGGTCCTTCGCCGTTCGCTGCTTCACGAGCCACGACCCACGTCGGGAGGTTCGCCAGTGGTGCGTGAAGCCGAGGAAATCGAAGCTCTCGGGACCGTCCGGGTTGCCCCGGTCGGTGCGCCGAAAGTCGACCAGCCTCGTCTTGTCGGGATGCAGCGATAGGCCGTACCTTCCGAATCGCTTCGGCAGGACTTCAAGGACACGACGCGCATCGTCGCCCCGCGAGAAGACCAAGACCATGTCGTCAGCGTAGCGGACGAGCCGGGCGCGCCCTTCCAGGCGCGGCAGCACGTCGCGACGAAACCACAGGTCCACGACTTCGTGCAGGTAGACGTTCGCGAGCAAGGGCGAGATGACCCCACCCTGCGGCGTGCCGAGCGCGGGATGCACGATGCTCCCCGCCTCCATCACGCCCGCGTTCAACCACTTTCCGATGACGCGCAGCAGGACACCATCACGTACCCTGCGGCGGACGATCTCGAGCAAGCTTCCATGATCCAGGGTGTCGAAGAACTTCCTGATATCGACCTCCAGGACCCAACCCCCGCCCACCGGCATCGTCGCGTCTCTGACCGCTTCCCAAGCTGGATCGCATAAAACCGATTCTGTAAACGAATCCAGCGACTTGCGCGCAGGTCGGATGCTACGCTCCGTGCGCGCACCGGTCAACCCGATCGATGCTGGAACGCGGCTGAGCCGTTGCTCTGCCTAGGTGCCGCGCAACCCGAACCTCGAAGGCCGCGTCGGCGTGCGCTTCGTCATCGGTCGCGACGGCGCCGTCTCCAACGTCGCCAACGGCGGCTCGGACCTGCCCGACAGCGGCGTCGTCAACTGCGTGGTCAGCGCCTACTACGGCCTGTCCTTCCCGCAGCCCGAAAATGGCATCGTCACCGTGGTCTACCCCATCTCGTTCTCGCCGGGCTGATCCACCACCGCACCGGCACCCCACGAGGCCCGCGCTCCTGAAGACGGCGCGGGCCTCGTCTCTTCTGTTGGATGTCGGTGCGGCGCCCCGGGATCGCTGCCGGAAGGACGAGCAAGGGCTCGCACGCAACCCGAACCTCGAAGGGCGCGTCGGCGTGTCACGCCGCCCGGATCTTCTCCAACAGGCCTCGGTCGTGAAGGTCGCGGTACAACGCGTTCGGGCTGAGGTCGAAACCGTTCGGCCATGCAAGCGCGCCCAGCTCGAGGAAGAACTTTCGAAAATACTCCGGGTCCCTCAGCGGGAGGACCATCGCTCCGTCACGCGCCACCAAGTCCGCCAGATCCATCGTGCCGACCTCACCGGTCGAGAATTCGAGTCGGATCTTCCATGCCTCCACGTACGTGGCCTTACGGATCTTGGTCATTGATCCGCTCCTGGAATGCGAGCCAGCGGCTCGAGTTTCCTGGCCTTCACCCAGTTGTCGAGGAGCTCGTGCTGATGCTCGGCGCACCACTCCCGCACGATTCGGATGCAGCGCGGAGGAAGCGACCCTTCGAGCAACTCTCCGGCTGCAATCGACACGAACGCCTCGTGCCCTTGGTACTCGACGTGGATGTGCGGCGGTTCGTGGTCGTTGAAGTACATCCGGACGGATATCCCGAAGAAGAAGGAGATGACCGGCATCGTTTGTCGACGCAGCAGCCTAGCACTGGCACTGGATGGTGTCAGGCCAAGCGAGGCGCTGGATCGTGCCGCGCCGACGCGCGGACGGCCAACCCGAACCTCGGAGGGCGCGTCGCCGTGCGCTTCGTGATCGGTCGCGACTGCGCGCCGGCATCCCGAGCTGGGCGCGCTCCATCGCGTCGTTGGCGAGAACCTGCGCACGCTCTACGAGGCGATCGAGCACGGCCGCGCCGCTGCCGCTGCCGGCCTGCGTGAAGGACGAGCTCGAAGGGGGCACGCGGCCGCGCATTGCGACGGCGACGGCAGGGTGCAAGCGCGCTACGGCGCGCTGACCCGCACGTCCACACATGAACATCCGCCCATCGCGCGACCACGGCCCACATGGCGGCGCGGGGAGAGGGAGCCATGTTGCGGATGTCCGGTCTCGTGTTCGACGACATCATCCAGGGGACGGATCCGGTGTACACGGATCCCGCGTGGAACCAGAAGATGTCCGTCGGCGATGTGGCCTCGCTCGCGTTCGTCGCGTCCCAGAGCACCGCGTCGGCAACGCTTTCATTTTCCAAGACGGAGACCACGAGCCCGCCGCAGACGCTGAGCTTCTCGTACCTCTACAACGCCGGGTTGGACGCGCTCTCAACGTTGGACAGCGCCTGCGCGGCGCAGTACCCCGACAGCCCCTCGTCCCAAGCGTTGTACTGCAAGGAAGACTACACGCGCGAGTAAGTGCGAGACGCCGTCGAACGCCGTTGCTCGCCTAGCGGCGCCGCGCGAACGCGCCGACGGCAAGTGCCGCTGCGAGCGCCACTCCGAGGAGCGTGGCGCCCGCGTCGTGGCCCGCCACGGTGCACGCGCACGCGTGACTGCTCGGCGTCGGCGCGGGCTCGTTGGGTGCGGTGTCGGCGTGCGTGGGCGAAGCCGTCGCCGTGCTCGTGCTCGCGCTCACGCTGGCGCTCGGCGCGGGCGTCGGGTTCTCGTCGGGTTCCGGCGGCGCCGGCTCGGGTCCGGCGTCGTTTGCCCCGTCCGGCACGCAGTGGTGCCCGTAGTGGTACTCGTCGTGGGAGCCCTTGGGACAGCTCGGCGGCGGACCGACGTCCGCGCGGGCGCGGAGCGGTGCGAGCAGCATGGTGGCCAGCAGCGAAGCGAAGGCGAGGCGGCGCATCGCGCCGCAGCATAGCCGGTCTCGCGGCGCCGTGCATTGCTCGGCGATCGTCGTCACGTGCGGTCGACGACGCGTGCTCGACCCGCGGCGTTCGACCGGCCGCGAACCGCCCACGCACGCGCCCGGAGGCGGATCCGCCCGTCGCTTCCGGGTTCGAGGCGTCGCTCGAGCCGCGCCCGCAGGAGCTCGCGCGCGTCATGACCGAGCGATGCGACGTAGCCGGGCGCCGGTCCCGTGCCGCGCAGAAACGGCGTCCAGTAGTCGGCGAAGTCGGAGAACGCGGTGGGGATCGCCAGCACGCCTCCTCGCGCGCCAAGTAGCCGGGATCGTTCGCGAGGGCAGCCGGCACGCGCGTTGCGCACGTGCGCCCCGTGCTCGAAGCCGCCGCGAAGTACGAGCGCCGCCGGCCCGAGCTGGGCGCGCTCCATCACGTCGTGCGCGACAACCTGCGCACGCTCGACGACGCCATCGAGCACGGCTTCGCCGCGCCGCTGCCGGCGTTCGTACGCGCCGAGCTCGCGGGCTTCCTCGACTGCGGAATCCTGGCGCGAGGATTCGCCTTGATCGCGTGCCCCGACTGTCCGCGCCGGATCGCCGTCGGGTTCTCGTGCAAGGCGCGCTCCGTGTGCCCGTCCTGCGGCGGCAGACGCATGGCGTCGACCAGCGCGGATCTGATCGACCACATCCTGCCCGAGCGCGCGCCGCTCCGTCAGCTCGTGCTCACGCTGCCCTTCGAGCTGCGCGCGCGGCTCGCGTTCGACGGCGAGCTCTGCGGCGCGGTGTGCCGCACGTTCGTGGACTCGGTGATGGGCTGGTACCGACGGCACATGGCCGCGCTCGGCATCGTGGGCGGCAAGAGCGGCGCCGTCACCGCGATCCAGCGCGTCTCGAGCGACCTGCGGCTCAATCCCCACATGCATACCCTCGCCCTGGATGGCGTGTTCGTCGAAAACGAAGCGGGCGAGCTCGCGTTCCATCCACTGCCCGCGCTCACCAACGCCGACGTCGCCGACATCCTGCAGATCGCCCGCACGCGACGCGCTTCGTGATACCCGAAGGGGTGCATCGTCCGGCTGCTGCGTCGCAAGGGCGTGATCGCCGATGACGACGCGAGCGACGCGAGCGTCGTTACTGCGGATGCCGCTCTGGAGGACAAGGAGCCCGCGCTCGCCGCGCTCGCCGCGGCCTCCGTCGCGGGCACCGTACCCGCCGGGCCCGCGCTGCGCCGGCAGGATCCCATCAAGCTCCGCAGCACGGCCGAGCTCGCCCATACCAAGGGCCTGTGCGCCGCCGAGCACGGCTTCTCGTTGCACGCAGCAACAACCGCCGCAGCCGGGGATCGCGCGGGGAAAGAGGCCCTGTGCAAGTACATCCTGCGCCCCCCCGTCGCGCAGGAGCGCGTCCAGCTCGTCGCCGACGATCTGGTGCGGCTGACGCTGAAGCGACCGTTCAGCGATGGAACCTTCGCCCTCGAGATGGACCCGCTCAGCCTGCTGGTCCGGCTCGCGAGCTCCGTGCCACCGCCACGCATGAACCAGGTCCGTTACGCTGGCGTGCTCGGAGCGCACAGCAAATGGAGAGCGCGCATCGTTCCACCGCCGCCGCCGGTCGACAAGGACGACGCGCACGACGGCGACACGTGCGCGACCTGCGCTCTCAAGGACAAGCCGCCCACGCACCGCTGCAGGTATCGCCCATGGCGTGAGCTCCTCCGGAGAACGTTCAAAATCGATGTCGAGCACTGCGACAAGTGCGGCGCACGCATGAAGCTCCGCGCCCTCGTCATCACCAGCGCCGGCATCGACCGTTACCTGAACTGGCTCGGCGAGCCCACCGAGCCACCGCAGCTCGCGCCATCGCGCGGGCCCCCCTTCTTCAAGAGCCGCGTCATCCGCCGCAAGCTCGGCGAGCCCGTGCAGGCGGAGCTGTTCGACGCGCATTAGCCGCATTCGAGAAGGCCGAGCTCCGCCCGCGACACGCCCGGGCGGGCGATGACGACGCGCCGACCGCCGGACACGGCGCCGACGAGCCTCGCGTCGAGCCCGATCGCGGCGTAGGCTACCCTCCGAGGACGGGAGAGTGACGTGGGGCAGCGACGGGAGGGGCGTTCATCTGGACTACGCTCCAACGCCCTCTACTGGCTCGACCGCGGCACGCAGCCCGGCACCGGCAAGGTCATGCGCATGCGCAAGCTCGACGGACCAGGATACCCCGACGCCGGCGGCGACGGCGGCATCGTGGACGCCAGCGACGAGAACACCGATGGCCCGGACTGACGCACAATGCGGCGCAGCGACGGGTGGACCGCTCGGTTCCGCGCCGGACCGACATGCTCCGGTGCCCGTCGTGTCGGCCACGGTCAGGGCCTCCTCGTGCGCGCAAGACCCGAGCATCGCGCCGCTGCCGATCGCCCTCGCGACGAGCTCGCCGGAGCGCGGCAGAAGCTGCTCGCGCGCGGCATCGGCGAAACGCTCGCGGACAGCAAGGAGCTTTTTCCGTTCTTGTCGTGGTTCCAGCTCTACGATTGGCCTGAGAACGAGTACCAAGCGCTGAGGTACGGCGGCCTGCGCCAGATCGACGGCAGCCCAAAGCCGAGCTACGACGTGTTCCACGATCTGCTCGTTGCCCGGATGGTCCAACATTGACGTGCTGGCGTCCGCAGTACGAGGCCACGAAGGCAATGCTCGCTGCGATCGCCGTGGCAGGTCCCGTCCTGACCGCTTGCCTGGCTACGACGCGCGAGAACGCTTGGGGAGGTGCAACCGACGCGACCGCCGATGGCGCCGTGGGGAGCGGCGAAGACGCGCCCGGCAGCGACGCGACTACCGGAGGTGCCGGGAGCGACGCCGGGAGTGACATGCCGGACGGCTCGGCGGGTGCGCCCGACAGCGTTCCTGTCGAGATCTGCGGCGAACCGTGCACGACCCCGGATCGATGTGTCGTCCGGCTTGTTTCGGGGCAGTAGTATCCCAACGGTATCGTCGTGGACGCCACCTCGCTGTACTGGAACGGCGCCGTCCTCGGCGCGCTCTTCCGCGGCAAGTTCCTAGCCGGCTTGTCGCAACTGTACCGTCACGGCGACCGGCGGGCTGTCCGCGATCCACGAGGTCGGCCTGATCCACCGGGACCTCACGCCGGGCAACGTGCTCTGCTGCGGATCGGGGGAGGACGAGATCTTCAAGATCGCCGAGCGCGCCCGGCATGGTCGCGACGTTCGGCGGCATGGCGATCGGAACGCCTGGCTACGCGCCTCCGGAGCAGTTCGGCGTCGACAACTCGCGGGTCGCATCCTGGAGCGACGTGTTCAGCTTTGCTTGCGTCATCTTCTACCTGCTGACGGGCGTGCCGGGCCCACCCGTGCCGGCCCGGCGGGCTTTTCGCACAGACTGTCGCGCGCGCCCTATCTATCGCGTGCTTTCGACGCGGCGCGCTTGCTGGTCGACTTCCGCGGCGCAGCACGCGAGCGCGGCCGTTGCCCGATGTCCCGCAGCTTGATGACGGCCCGTAGTGCCGCGACGGTCGACTCCGTGTCGGGGAACGCTTCCGCGACGTCCTCGGGAAGAACACGCACGCGCCGGCGCAGGTTCGCCCACCACGCCACCAGGTCGTTCCTCCCGCGCGCACCCAGCTTCGCCACGTACGGGTTCGGACGCCCGGCCTTCAGATCGTATTCGTCACGCATGCTAGTCCTTGAACGACACGACGCAGCGGGTCGAGAGCAGCGCGACGCCGAGGGCGGTCAACGTTCGCCAGGAGCCCACGGGGCGAATCTACCACCCGGGATTCCGCGCCGGACCGGCAAGACAGAAATCCGCATCGGGCGGCGATCAACTCGCGGCGGCGGGCTGGTACAAGCACGCCGGATCCGACGCCATCTGGTCGCCGGTCATGCCGTAGGCGCGCGCGCGGGAGCCGCCGCAGATCCAGCGGTACTCGCAGCGCCCGCATTTTCCCGAGAGCTGGTCCATGTCGCGGAGCGTGGCGAGCGCCGGTGCGGACCGGTAGATGTCGGGCAGCGAGCTGTCCTTGACGTTGCCGAGGAGTGGGTACGGCAAGAACCCCGCGGGGTAGACCTCGCCCTTGTGCGAGACGAAGATCACGCCGTTGCCGTCACGGACGCCGAAGCCCATGCGCCGGCCTTCCTGCATGACGCGATCGAGGTCGAGCCCTTCCGCGAGCCGCTTCTGGATATAGTAGCGACGGTACTGCGGCGCTTCCACCGTGCTGACGTGGAACGGCGCTTCGTGCGACGTCACGTAGGACCAGCCGAACAGCTCTTCCACCTGCTCGGGCGACGGCATGTCGGCGGCCGCGCCACGGCCGGTCGGCACAAGCAGGAACAGGCTCCAGCGCTTGACCGGCGGGTAGGCCTCGTCGCGCAGGCGCGCGTACAGGTGCGGCAGCTCAGGCAGCGTCTGCTTGGTCACGGCGGTGTTGATTTGAACCGGGAGCTGCGCTTCGCGCGCCCACCGGAGCGCGTCGAAAGCCCGCTCCAGCGTGCCCTCCACGCCGCGGAAGTCGTCGTGCGTCTGCTTGGTACCGCCGTCGATGCTGATGCCGAGCGCGGCGACGCCGTGCTCGGCGAACGCCAGCACCATCTCGCGCGTGAGCAGCGGCGTGGTCGCAGGCGTGATGCCCACCGGCACGTGCAGCGAGCGCGCGTAGTCGATCAGCTCGAACAAGTCGCTGCGCTTGACCGGATCGCCGCCGGTCATGATCAGCATGCTGCCGAGCTCCTTGACGCCGCGGATCAGCGCCTTGCCCTGCTCGGTGTCGAGCTCGGCGGTATCGCGGCAGGCGATGGCGTTGGCGCGGCAGTGCCGGCACGCGAGATCGCAGGCGATCGTCATCTCCCAGTACACGTTGCGGGGAGCGTGGGCGTGGACGAACGGGCCGTGGGGCAGCGCGAGCAAGCGATCGGCGAGGGGCTGGGTCATCGAGCCGACCCATAGCAACCCGGATGCCACACGCACGTGACGCGGATCAGGCCGGGAAAAGCCGTCGCCCGGTCAAAGCTTCGCGCAATCAATGCGCGGCCAGATCGGCGGACGCAAGTTTCGCGCGCCCGGGCTGGAGCGTCGCCAGCAGCGTGGTCGGGCCGCAGGCGAAGCGCTGCTCCACCGCGTGGGCCAGCGGCACGACGTGGATGTCCGGATCCGCTGCCATTCGCGCGAGGCCCGCGGTCAGGGCGTCGCGCCGGATGTAGTCGTGGATCAGCAGGATCCCACCGCGCCTGGAGTAGCGCCGGATGTTCGAGGTCAAGAAGCCGACGTCGTGCTTGCGCGCAGGATTCGCGTCGCCGCTCTCGCCGTTCCACATGACGTTGAGCAGGCCGAGCTGGGCCAGCGCCGCGTCGTACAGGTGGCGGTGCGCCGCGTCCGACAGCCCGAGGTACGGCGTCCCCGCCGGTGGGCGCGAGTACAGCACCGGGTACGGCACGTCGCCGTCGCTGTAGCCGTGCTCCGCCAGCACCTTGGCGAAGCGCGCGGCGTACGCCGGCCAGCTCACCCTGAGCGAGTGCGCGTCGAGGTAGCTGCCGCTCTTCTTCTCGAACACGCGCTCGAACATCTTGTCGAAGTCCCGCGGCGACTCCGCGAGCACGGCGATCTGGATCAGGATGCGCGTGGTCTCGTGCTCGCCGCGGATGTACTCGATGCTGCGCTTGCCGTAGTCGCGCACCGCCATGCCCACGTCGTGGTTGTACGTGTGCGAGCCCAGCGTGTGACCGTCCGCCAGCATGCGCTGGATGATCGGAAAGGTGTCGCGCGAGATGTTGTGCCCGACCAGGAAGAACGTCGCCTTCATGTGGTACTTCGCGAGCAGGTCGAGCACGTGCGGCGTGAAGCCGGGTGCGGCCCGTCGTCGAAGGTGAGCACCACCTCGCCCTTGTCGAGCTTGTCGAGCGGGTAGAACCCCGGCGGGCGCTTGTGGGCGTCCTCCAGCTTGCACGCCTCGGGCTTCGCAGCCACGGCCGTCATCGCCGGAAGAGCTTGCCGGTCCGGCGCGGAATCCTCGTGGTCCGGGCACGAGCTCGACCGGAAGCGTCTTCGCCAGCCGCGGCGCGGCGCGCGGCGCGGTCGCGGTGACCGGCGTCGCGGCGGCGCGGACGACGCGCGGTCGGAGCGCCGGCACGCTCGACACCGGAGCGAGCGGCGGGGCGGCACAGGCGGGCAGCAGAAGCGCGAGAACCAGACTACGAAGCGTTGCCATCAAGCGCTCTACGGGGGAGCGTGACAGCCGTGGAATCGCTGCGATTTCGCGTTCATGGCGTGGCCCGTCACGGTTTGGCGTAAGACCCGTGCAGGCGCTCTGCGATGACGACGAACGCGCTCCGGAAAATCGACGAGGAAGGCGACGCCGAGCTGCTCGCGCGCGTCGCCCGCCGCGACGTGGAGCCTGCCGCGGCGCGCGCGGCCCAGGCCGCGCTGTACGAACGGCACGTGCGCTACCTGTACGGCGTGCTGCTCCGCCAGCGGCGCAAGCTGCTCGACCTCGCGGCCGTCAGCGCCGAGGATCTGGTGCAGGACACGTTCCACCGCGCGTTCGAGCGCGCCCATACGTTCAAGGCCGACGATCTGGCGGACGCCGATCAAGCGCGGCGCCGCACGCGCGCGTGGCTCGGCCGCATCGCGCATCATCTGTTGTGCGACGCGCTCGATCGCCGCCGCGAGGTCTCCGCGTCGAACTGGCTCGACCGCGTCTCCTGCGACGCCATCGACGAGCCCGCCGCCGAATCACCCGAGCTGGCGCGCGTGCGCGCCGCGCTGTCGGCGCTTCCCGAGCGCGAGCAGGACGTGCTGCGCGTGACGGCGCTCTACCATCGTGCCGGTGGCGACGCGCAGCGCCTGCCCAACGCCGTGTCCCAGGAGCTCGCCGAGCGCTGGGACACGAACAGCGACAATATCCGCGCGATCCGCAGCCGCGCGATGAAGAAGCTGAGAAGCTTGCTGGAGGTCCCATGACCGATCACGACCGGGACGACGACCTGGATCTACTGACGGACGCGCTCGCGGAGCAAGGCGAGCTCGCGCCGACCACCGAGGGCGAGGTCGCGCGCGCCGAGCGCGAAGGCGTGGAGTTCGAAGGCGCGCTGCCCGACAGCCTCGCGCGCTTGCGCGAGACCGGGGCGCCGGCAGCGTCGCGCCGGGTGATCCCGCTGCATCCTCCGTCGCGCTGGCGCGGCCACGCGGTCTCGATGCTGCTCGGCGCGGCCGCCGCCGCCGCGCTGGTGCTCTGGATCGACCGACCGCGGGTCGTGCCAGCGCCGGTCGGCGGCGAGCCACCGACGCCGCAGCACGACGCCGGCAAGGCGCCGTCGAAGATCGCCGTTCCGCCGCTCCACGCCTGCCCGGCGGCGTGCTGCGCCGGCGCCGGGTGCGCCGCCGCGAAGCCCGAGCTCCGGCAGTGCGCGTCCGGGCGCGCGTGCGTCGCCTGCACCCTCGACGACAAGCAGGCGCGCTACCGCGTGCGGATCGGTGCGCTGGCGCCGCTGGACGCCCAGCGCATCACGGCGCCGCTCGAGCTGTGCGTGCGCGCGGGTGCGTCGGTGCCGGCGTGCGCCCCCGCGCACGCCGGCAGCAGCGACAGCGAGCCGTGGACGGCGCTGCCGCTCGTCACGTCCGTCGCCGACGCCGTCGCCGGCGTCTCGCTCGAGGTGCGCGCCGCCGGCGCGAAGCAGCCCATCGCCAGCTGGCGCGGCCCGGTGCTGATCACGGCCACGGTGCTGTGCAGCGGTCTCGCCCTCAAGCCCAAGGACGACAAGGGCGACGCCTTCGGCACGGTGTCGCTGTTCCTCGAGGACACGCACTACGTGCAGCTCGCCGAGAGCAGCAACCTGGAGGAGCTGTCGGAGATCCGCCAGCGCTACCAAGGCGCGGACAAGCCGGAGATCTTCGAGACGACGGGCACAGGCGCCCACCGCTTCGCGCTCGAGCTCGGTCCCACCGACCGGCAAGACGCCGAGCGCGTGCGCGCCGCGCTGCTCGGCGAAGGCTCGGACGCGCGGATCGTGATCGGCGACGCGCATCGCGGCGACGCGATCGACGTGCCGTAGGCGTCACGGCACGAGCACGAGCTTGCCCACGGACGTGCCCGACTCGATCGCCCGGTGCGCGTCGGCGACGCGGTCGAGCGCGAACGTCGTCAGCGTCGGCGGTCGGAGCTTGCCCTCTTCCAGCCACTGCAGCAGCTCGCGCATCATCGCTTCGAGGATCTCGCGCCGCTCGAACAGGTACGACAGGTTGAACGCCAGGATGCTCTTGTTGTCGTTGGTCAGCGCGAGCGGATTGAAGCGCGGCGTACGCAGCCAGTCGGCGGCGAGCTTGGGCCAGCTCGGCTTGTCGCGACCGCGCGACATCATGCTGGCAAAGCCGTAGATCACCAGCTTGCCGGGCGATCCAAGGTGGGCGTAGCTCTGCGCCAGCGTCTCGACGCCGTTGGCGTCCAGCACCACGTCGTAGCCGTCGGGCGCGGCGCGCCGCGCCTCGCGCCACAAGTCCTGCGAGCTCTTGTCGATCACCTCGTCGGCGCCCAGACGCTTGACCTCGTCCAGCTTGTGCGCGCCGCGCACCACGCCCACCACCGTGGCGCCGGCGATCTTGCCCAGCTGCACCAGCGCGCCGCCCACGCCGCCCGCCGCGGAGTGCACCAGGATCTTCGAATCGCGCCCCGGGCGGACGCGCAGGTTCGCCAGCTCGAACAGGGCGTAGTGCGCGGTGAGGAACACGGCGGGGAACGCCGCCGCCTGCTCGACCGTGAGCCGCGCCGGGATCGGGAACACCTGGTGCGCCGGCACCACCACGTGCGTCGCGTAGCCGGCAAAGCGCGTCAGCGCGAGCACGCGCTCGCCTTCGCGCGCGGGATCGACGCCCGCGCCCACCGCGTCGATCACCCCGGCGACCTCGAAGCCCGGCGTGATCGGCCAGCCCACGTATTGCTTCGCCGATGCGTACAGGCCCATGCGCACGATCACGTCCGCGTAGTTGACGCCGATGGCCTCGCTCTGCACGCGCACCTCGCCGGGCCCGGGCGCGGGATCGGGCGCGGTCACGAGCTCCAGGCGCTCGTGGCCGCCAGGCTTGCGGATAACGACGTGGCGCATCGGACTACACGCGCTCGAGCTGCGCTGGCACGTGCTTGTGCCAGGGCGTGCCCACGAACGGATCGCGATCTTCGGTGGACGTGAGCTCGTTCGGCGCGATGCCCGCGACCGCAGCGTCGGGGTAGCCGACGCCCAGGCCGTTGGGCAGCGCCACGTGACCGCGCTGCATCGACTCCGAGATCTCGACGGTCACCACGGCGGCGCCGCGGCGCGTGCGCAGGCGGATCGCGTCGCCCGTGGCGATACCGAGCGCGCTCGCGTCGTCCGGGTTGATCCGCAGCGCGCCGGCCGCGTCCTTCTTGCGCCACGCCGGATCACGGATGATCGTGTTCGCGGTGAACGAGCGACGCTCCCCGGCGCTGAGCACGAACGGGAACGCCGGGTCGTCGGGCGCGTCGGCGCTCGCGAGCGTGCGCGCGAGCTCTTCGAGCAGATCCGGCAGCGCCAGGTGGAGCCGCTTGTCGTCCGTGGTGATCCAGCGCGCGGCGCCGCTCCACTCGTCCACGGCGAAGACGATACCCGACGGGTTCGACAGCGCCGCGTCGAACAGCGCGCTCGCCGCTTCCAGCGGACCGCCGGCGAACCCGGCGCGCGCCAGCGCCTCCGGCGCGGCCATGGCCGCGCGCAGCGCGAGCGCGAACACGACGGCGCCCTCGCGAAGCGCGTCGGGCAGCGGCAGCGTCCGGTACAGGATCACCGGCGCCAGCGGCGCGAGCCGGCGGTCCGGGATCACCCGCGCGAGCATCGCCTGCGCGTACGCGTCGCGGCCCTGTGCGGCGGCCGCGCGCAGCGGCGCGAGATCGTCCTCCGTGATCGCGCCGAGCGCCTCGCACAGCCGGGCGTGGATCTCCGCCTCGGGCAGGGCGCCGGGCAGCGGCGGCAGCAGCCGCGGACGCAGGTGGAACGCGTTCCGGGGAAACTCGAAGTTGAAGAACGTCGCCTCGGCCTTCTCGAACTGGCTGGACGCGGGCAAGACGTAGTCGGCGAGGCGCGCCGTCTCGCTCATGGCGACGTCGATCACGACCAGCGTGTCAAGCGCTGCCAGAGCCTCGCGCATGCGCTGCGAGTCCGCCAGCGAGTGCGCGGGGTTCGCGGCCTCGACGATCATGGCGCGATAGCGCGCCGGATGATCGGTCAGGATCTCGTCGGCGATCACGTTGCACGGCACCAGGCCGCCCACGATGCGCGCCCCCACGACCGGGCTCGTGCGCGTGGACGCGCCGCCGGTGATGTCGACCAGGGTGGTCGGCACGTAGTGCGTGCCCGGCTTGCCCACGCTGCCGGTCAGGAAGACAAGCAGCCGGTGCAGGTAGCTGACCAGCGTCGAGCCGCGGTTCATCTGCACGCCCAGGTCCTCGAACGTCGCGAGCGCCTTCGCGCCGCCGAGGATCCGCGCCGTGCGCCGCACCAGCGCCTCGTCCAGACCGGCCCGCACCGAGCACGCCGCGACGTCCACCTTGGCGAGCTCGGCTCGAACCGCGTCGACGTCGCCCGGCCGCGCGTGGGCGTCGAGGAACGCGTGATCGACGAGATCTTCCTCGACCAGGATCGCGAGCAGCGCGGACAGCAGCCACGCGTCGGTGCCCGGTCGCACGGCCAGGTGGATGTCCGCCAGCTCCGCGGTCTCGGTGCGCCGCGGATCGATCACGATCAGCGTGCGCGCCGGATCACGCGCGATCTCCTTGAGCACCACGCGCGCCCGCGCGATCGAGTGCGAGTGCCACGGGTTCTTGCCGAGGAACAGCGCCACGTCGCAGCGCTCGAAGTCGGCGCGGGTGGCGCTGCCCATCATCCGGTTCGCGATCCAGAACTCGCCGGTCTTCTCCTGCGCCAGCGCGCTCGAGCGATAGCGCGAGCCGAGCGCGCGCCGCGTCGCCGTCGAGTACGCGCCCGGCAGGTGGTTTCCCTGCCCGCCCCCGCCGTAATAGAAGATGCTCTCGCCGCCGTGCGCGTCGCGCACGCGCGCGAGCCGCGCCGCGACCTCGCGGATCGCCGTGTCCCAGTCGATCGCCTCGAACGTGCCGTCGCCGCGCCGGCGCAGCGGCGCCGTCAGCCGGTCGCGCCCGTTCTGGTAGTGGTCCAGGCGGTGCGGCTTCTCGCACGCGTAGCCGCGCGAGGAGGGATGGCGCTTGTCGCCGCGCAGGCGCACCAGCCGCCGTCCGCCTTCGCCGCCGAGCTGCACTTCGAGGCCACAGTTGCACTCGCACAGGATGCACGCCGTCGGGCGCCAGTCGCTTGCCGCCATGATGGGAGGGTGGACAATCTGGTCTTTTCATGCAACTACTTTCTCGTGCGCCGCCGCTTCGACGAGGAGAACTGCTCGGTCGCCCAGGCCCTGGAGGTCCTAGGTGATTGGTGGACGCTATTGGTCGTGCGCGAGGCCTTCTTCGGCACGCGTCGCTTCGCGGACTTCGAGGCCGCGCTCGGGATCTCGAAGAACGTGCTGACCCAGCGCCTCGATCACCTGGTCGCCCACGGCGTGCTCGAGCGCGTGGACGCCGGCGTCCACGGCACGCGCTACGAGTACGTGCTGTCGCCCATGGGCAAGGACCTCGCCACCCTGCTCACCGCGCTCCGCCAGTGGGGCGATCGCTGGATCTACGGCGCGGGCCGCGAGCCGTTGCTCGTGCTCGATCGCCGCACGGGTCGCCCGATCCCGCCGCTGCGCCTGCGCGGCGAAGACGGCACGCCGCTCGGCGCGCGCGACCTCGATCTGGCGCCGGGTCCCGGCGCCACCCGCGCGACCCGCGCCCGCTTCGCCACGGCGACGCGTGCGCGCCGCGACGCGCCGAAGAGCGGGTGATCGCACAGCGGCGCCGCGGCTGACCGTTCGTCGCCCTGGTAGGATGAATGCCGGTCCGGCGCGGTACCGGGCGCGGGCCGCGGGATTCCGCGCCGGACCTGAGAAATCCCCTCATCCAGGTTTTCACAGGAAGGGCGGAAGAACGGAAGGTCTGCAGGGACTTCGGGTATTCAGGCACGAGCCGTCGCAAGCCATTCCGCAGGGCGGTGACGTTGAAGTCGACGAGCAAGCCAACAAGGTGCACACCCTTGTAGTTGATCGGCAGCGGTCGTTGTCGCTCGACGTGAAGCCCTCGTTCGGCCAACTCCTCGATCAGCGCACCGATCGCTTCGTCCGTCCCATCCCGAATCTTCCGCCCTTCCGCCCTTCCTGTGCCATCCGCATGGATCGGCATCGAACCCGAATCGGCTCCGCGTTTTCTCCAGCTGGAGTCGCAGGGATTTCCCAGGCGCCGGACCGGCAAACCCGGAGGGCGCTGAAGCCCGGAGGGCGCTGAAGCCCGGAGGGCGATCAGAACGGGCGGCGGGTGACGGCCTTGCCGATGCGCGCGACCAGCGTGGGGCCGATGCGGTCGCGGGAGAACGGCCAGTCGACGCGCGAGATCTCCTGCACGGCCTGGGGGCGCGCCTGGCGGCCGTAGATCTTGACCGGCGTGATCACCGTCACGTGCGAGCGCTGGGCCCGCGGGGGCGCAGCGGAGGCCAACGACGCCGCGAACAAGAGCGCGATGCCCGAAGCGAGTGCCAGTGTCTTCATCGGCGTGTTCCGCATCTCAGCCCTCCTTGTGTAAGCGTAGCAGATCCTCCGGCGTTGTCGCACGTCACCCAAGTCCGGACCGCAGGCGCGGTCCAAGCAGCGGACGCGCTCCGCAGCGGGACGGGTGCGCGGATCGAGGAGGCTTTACATGAAATCCATGCATACGGCGCTGGTGGTGTTGGCGTGCGCGGGGCTGCTCGGCGGGTGCGCGTCGGCGCAGCGGCCGATCAAGACCGAGGCGGCGCTCGGGCGGGTGATCGTGTACCGCAACGGTGTCGCGTACTTCGAGCGGCGCGCCGAGGTCCACGGGGACAAGCTGACGCTGACCGTGCCCGCGGAGCGCGTGGACGATTTCCTGAAGTCGCTCCGCATCGAGGACGCGGCGACCGGAAAGTCCCTGCCGGTGTCGTTCCCGACCAGCGAGGCCCGCGGCGACGAGGTGGAGATGACGATCACCTTGCCGAAACCCGTGCCGCGAGTGCTGCGCGTGGCGTACGTGACCGAGAGCCCGGCGTGGAAGCCGAGCTACCGGCTGACGCTGGGCAAGGGTGGCGCCGCCCGGCTCCAGGCCTGGGCGATCGTGGACAACGTCTCCGGCGAGGACTGGAAGCACGTGACGGTCGGCGTCGGATCGACGTCGGCGCTGAGCTTCCGCTACGACCTGCACAGCGTGCGGGTGGTCGAGCGCGAGACGCTCGGCGGCGACACCGCGTTCGCCGCCGCCCCGCCCACCGGTGGATCCCCGTACAAGGTGCCGAACGGCGAAGCGCAGGTCGTCGCCAACCTGGCTCTCGACGACGTGGACGGAATCAGCGACGGCGACAAGAAGCCGCGGCGAACCGCAGAGTACGACGCCCGCGAGAAGAGCGGCGCGGCCGTCCGCCGCACCGGAGCGCCGGCTCACGAACCAAACGCCGGGGCGACCGCCAAGCCGTCGACCGCACCGAAGGACAACGTGCGCCAGATCGCCCAGCGGCTGCGCGCGAACAAGCAGAAGGTGAAGATCGAAGGCTACGCCCGCGCGGGCGAGCGCGACACCCGCCAGAGCTCCATCGATCGCGCGAACGCCGTGCGCGACGAGCTGATCGCGAACGGCGTGCCGCCCGCGCAGGTCGAGGCGGTGGGCACGGGGCGGGTGTCCAACGCGCAGGGCGTGCGTCTCGTGACAGCTGCCGCGCCGGACCAACCCCAACAGGCCAAGTCCGCGGATGCGTCGGACAGCAACGAGCCGATCGGGAGCGCGTACTTCGTGGCGCCGGTGCCGCTCACGATCGAAAAGGATCACTCGGCGATGGTCAGCATCCTGTCGACCACGACCAAGGCCGAGCCCGTGTATTTCTACGACCCGATCTCGGAGCGCGGGTCGAAGCGCTACGCGTTCAACGCCGTGCGCCTCGACAACCCGTCGCGCTACACCCTCGACAGCGGACCGTTCACGGTCTACGCCGAGGGCCAGTTCCTGGGCGAGGGGCTGAGCGAGCCGATCCCGCCGAAGAGCACGGCGTTCATCCCGTACGCCCTCGACCGCAAGCTGGTGATCGAGCCGGTGATCGACACGCGCGAGGAGATCGATCGACTCGTGACGATCGAACGCGGCGTCGTGACCACGGAGGCGGAGCACGTGCGCCGGACCAAGCTCGCCATCGCGAACCGCGGCGCGACGGCGGCGCGCGTGTTCGTGCGCCACGCGCTGCCCGAAGGCTGGACGCTCCGCAAGAAGGGCCGCTTCGAGAAGCTCGGCGGCGCGTATCTGCTGCCGGTCGACGTGCCGCCGCACGACGCCGTGAACGTCGAGATCGAGGAGAGCCAGCCGTTCCAGAAGAGCATCGACATCCAGACCGACACCGGGCTCGGCGACATCGCGCTGTTCCTCCGGAGCGCACACGCCGTCTCCCCGGAGCTGCAGGGCAAGCTCGACGAGATCGTGAAGATGCATCGCGAGCTCCGCGACAAGGAGGACCGCATCGCCACGCTGCACCGCCAGATGGGCGACTACCGGCAGCGCGTGGACGAGATCCACGTCCAGCTCGTGACCCTGCGCAAGGTGCCGAACGCCCAGAAGCTCAGCAGCTACCTGGCGAAGAAGATGCAGGAGATCAGCGACCGCATCCAGCAAGCGACCATGGACGTCACCGATCTCGAGGGCCAGGTGCTGACGACGCGCATCGCGCTCGAGGATCGCGTCGCGGAGCTCAGCCTCGCGCCCAAGACGGAGAAGGTCGCCAAAGCGGACGGCGCGACGCCTTAGTTCGGCGCGCTGGCCGCGCCGCGCAGCTCGAGCTGGTCGATGATGCGCCGGACCTCCGCCACGTCCCCGGCGTGGGGCGCGGAGCGCACGTACGCGCGCAGATCGCTCACCGCGGCCTGCAGCGCCCCGAGCCGCGCCGAGAGCAGGCCGCGATCGCGGACCTCCGTCGCCGCGTCGGGCGAAAGATCGACGATGCGGTCGAGCACCACGAGCAGGCGCGCGTAGTCGGCCCGCGTGGCGTAGATGGCGCGCAGATTCATCAGCATGCGCAGGAGCGTTTGCCGCGCCGAGGCCGGCGCGATCATCGACGCGTCGAGGCGCCGATGCCCCGACGTCGTACGCTCGAGCAGGCCCGCCAGCGCCGCCCGGTCGAGCAGCGCGCCGCCGTTGAACGGATCGACGATCAGCGGCTCGCCACGCCGGGGGTGCTCGATGCGCACCAGGTAGTGGCCGGGGAAGTTCACGCCGTGCGTCACGACGCCGGCGCGACGCGCGACCTCCATGTACACGAGCCCGAGCGTGATCGGGATGCCCAGCCGTCGATCGAGCACGTCGTTCAAGAACGAGTTCCGCGGGTCGTAGTAGTCGGCGTCGTTGCCGCGGAAGCCGAGCTCCTCGAACAGATACGCGCCGATCGCGTCGGCCTGGCGCGCGCCGGGACGATCGGACAGATGCTGGTCGACCAGCGGCGCCGCGAGCTCCGCCATGCGCGCGAGCTCCCGATCGACGTCGAGCGCCGGATAAGCGTCGCGCGCGATCAAGATCGCGCCCGTCAACAGATCCAGGTGCTCGTCCGGCACCGCGGCAAGTTCGCTCAGCTCCACGACCCCAGTATGGGCCCCGCCCCGGCGTCTGGCGAGCCGGCGGGTCGAATGCCGGGGGCCGGTGCGGCGCGGGCTACGCGAGAGGCGCGAACGCTTCGCGCCACCCGGTCGATATTCCGCAGGCTTGCCCGCGGCGGACCGCTGGCATGGGCGGTGCTTGGCCCGGGCGCATGTCGTCACCGCAGAGCGTGACGTTCCTGCTCGGCGAGCTCGGACGCTGGCGGGACGCGGGGCTGATCGACGCCGCGACGCACGAGCGCATCGCACGCTTGTACGCGCCGGTGCCCGAGGACGCGTTCGACGCCGAGCTGGAACGCGAGGCCAGCGTGCACGCCGAGGTCGAACGGCGAGCGGCGGAGGTCCTGCGCCGCGAACGCGACGCCGCGCGAGCGGCTCGCGTGAAGCCGGAGCGTCGGCGGCCGCGCGCGGTCGCGGCGCTGTCGGCGAGCGCGAACGACGTCGCGACGTTCCGCGTGGACGCAGCGCGCGACCCCGAGCCCGCCGCGGTGGCGCTCGAGCGCGAGGGGCTGCGGGCGCTCCTGTACGACAGCGCGCTGTGGATCGCCGCCTTGCTACTGGTCGTGTTCGGGTCGCTCTATTTCCTGCGGCTGGTGTGGGACGATCTGGACAGCGTGCTCTTGCACGGCGCGATCGCCGGCGCATTGACGGCGTACGCGGCGCTGTTCTTCGGCGTGGGCTACGTGCTGTGCCGGCGCCGCAACGCCCACGTCGCGGGCCGCACGCTGTTCGGCTTCGCGATGGCGCTGCTTCCGCTCGGCAGCGTCGCCGCAGGCGAGCTTACGGCACTGCTCGCCCCGCACCCGGTGCTCGCGACCGTGGTCGTCGCGGGCGTGCTCGGCGTGCACGGCGCGATGGTCGCGGTGATGGCGGGCCTGTACGAGCGCGCCGCGATCGCGCCGCTGGCGGAGGCGAGCGTCGGCCTCGCGCTCGCAACCACGCTCGCGCCGCTGCTCATGACATGTGGAGCGCCGGCCGGCGCGGGACTCGCCGCGATCGCGCTCGGCTTCGCGATCGCGGCGCGCGGACTCCTCGCCGCTTCTGGGCGCGTGAACCTGCGCATCAGCGTCGTCTTCGGCGCCGCGAGCGTGATCTGGGCGCTGGCGGTGCTGGTCCTGCGCGTGGCCTGGGCGCTCGACGTCCCGGCGACAAGCTACGCGCCGCTCGTCGCGGCGCTGGGCGCCGTGCTCGTGGTCGCGGATCACCGGCTGCGGCTCCGCGCCGGCGGCGCGCCGCGACTCACCGCCATCGGGCTCTCGCTCCACGCGCTGGTCCTGCTCGCACTCGCGGCGAGCGTCGCCGGCCTCGCCCGGCAGGGCTACTTCGACCTGGGCGCGCGCGTCGCCGTGCTCGGCTCTGCCGCCGTCGCGACCTGGACGTTCGCGCGCGCCGCGCGTCTTCACGGCCGGAGCGCGCTGACGTGGCTCGCGGCAGGCTCGGGACTGTTCGCGTACTTCTTCCTGCCGGCGCCGTTCATCGGCGCGATGCAAGTCGCCGAGCGCGTGACCGCCGGCGCGCTGGGCTACGCCGACCAGCCGCTGCCCGTCGCGTACTACGGCGTGGTGTTCGCGCCGTACCTCGCGCTCGTGCTCGTCCTGGCGCGCAGCCGCGTCGACCTGCGACGGGACGCGGCGCACTTCGCCCTCGTGATCGGCGGCGTGGCGACGGCGCTCGCCGCGACGTCGCTGGACGACCTGCGCCCGCTCTTGTTTACCTGGCCGCTGTACGCGGCCGGCGCGCTGGTCGTGGCGCGCCTGCTCGGACGCCGCTATCCGGCCCACGCCGCGCAGCTGCTGCTCGCGGTCAGCGCGCTCGCGCTCGGCGTGCACTACCGGAGCGCCGGCGTCGCGCTGGCGGCCGTCGCCGTCCACGTGGGTGCCGCGCTGGTCATCGCCGCGCGAACCCGCGACGCACCGGCTCTCGCCGGCGCCTCGCTGGCAGCCTTGCTCGCGCTTGTCGTCGGCGTCGTGTGGTTCCCGGCGTGGGCACCGGCCTGCGCGGCACTCGCCCTGGTCGCAGCGGCTCGCCTGGCTCGCGGTGCCGCGCTCTCCGCGCTCGCCACCATCGCGACGGCAACCGCGGCGGCGGCCAGCGCGGCGTCGCTCCTGGGCGGCGGCGTGTCGCCGGTGCTCGCCGGCGTCGCGTGCGTCGCGCTCGCGCTGACGGCGCTGGATCGCGCCGCACCGAAGGCACGCGCCGTGCGCGGCGCGTCGCTCGCCATCGCGATCGCCGGCTTCGCGGCATCGGTCGCGCATGCCGCACCGGGCCAGGCGCTCGCATCGTGGTGGGGCTTCGCCGCGTGCGCCGGCGCGGTCGCGTACGCGGCCGTCGCGGTCGCCCTGTATCGCCGCGAGAGGCCGGACCGCGCCGCGTGGATCACCGCGCTGCTCGCGCTCGCGGCGGTCGCCGGCGTGGCGTTCCTGATCGAGGCCGACGTGCCGGCGCGGCTCGAGCAGCGCGCGTGGCTCCACGTCGCAGCGCTCGCGCTCGCGGCCCTCGGCTGGTGGCGGCTCGCGTTGCTCGGCCGCGACGGCGTGCTGGCGCGCACGGCACGCGGTATCGCTGTCACGCTCGCGACGCTGTCGGCGATGGCGCCAATCTCGGCGGTGGTCGCGCTCGGCTTCGGGCTCGGAGCCGGCGATCCGCGGGCCGCGCTCGTCGCCGCGCTGCTCGCGTTGGCCGCGCTCGGCGCGGCGCGCGACAGCCGCCAGGGCTGGCAGCTCTCGATGCTCGTGGTCATCGCGCTGCCGGTACTCGCTTGCGCGGGCGTCGGCGTGCGCGCGATCTCCGCGCCGCTCGCCGCGGTCGCGCTCCTGCTCGGCATCTACGCCGCGCGCGGCGGCACTGTGCTTCGACGCGCGCCGCAGCTCGCGTGGCCCGTCGGCGTCGCCGTCGCCGCGATGCTGGCCTCGCGCGCGCGGCTCGATCGCCCGGAGCTGCTGCTTGCGGTCGCGACCCTCGCGCTGGTGCTCGCGGCGTTCCGGCGCAGGAAAGCCGCGTCGATCGCCACCCTCGCCGCGGTGCAGCTCGGCGTGCTGTTCGTCGCCATCCTGACCTCGACCGGTCGCTATCCGCCGGACAGCGTCCTGGCGATCCTCGGCGCGGCGATGCTCGCGAGTGCCGCGCTACTGGCCCGCGCCAACGTGCGCCGCGCCGCGATCGTTGTCGCCGTGGGCGAGGCCGCGCTGGCCGTGGTCCTGACGGCGCCCAGCGCGCCGCGCTTCGTCGTCGGCTTGGCGCTGGCGACGCTCGTCGGCGCGATCGGGCTGCTCGTCCGCGAGCGACGGGCCTGGACGCTGCACGCCGCCGCGGTCGTCCTGCCCATCACCTGGGCGATCCTGCGCTGGCAGCTCGTCAAGGGTCCGGGTGCGGCGCTCGACGCCGGAGTCGTGTTGCTCGCGTCGCACGCCGCGTTCTGGATCGGGACCCGGACGCGACGCTCGCTCGCGGCGCGCCCGCTCGAGGCGAGCGCGCGCCTCTACCCGGTGCTGCTGATCCCGCTGGTCGGCCAGCTCGGCCCCGCCGGCGCGACCGTCAGCCTCGCGCTGGCCGCGATCCACTACGCCGCGATGGCGCAGGTCGCTGCCGACAAGCACCTGCGTTTGCCCGCCGCGCTGTGCGCCAACGCCGCCCTCGCGACGGCGTTCATCGGCGTCCACGTCGGCGATCCGCTCGCGTACGGCGTTCCCGTCGCCCTCACGCTGCTTTTCCTCGTCCACACCTACGCCGACGAGCTCGGCCCAGCGGGTCGCGGCAGTTTGCGCACGCTCGTCCTGCTCGCGATCTACGGCCTCGCCGTCGGCACCGCGCTGGTCCGCGTCGACGTCACTCGATCGCTCGTGCTCGTGCCGCTGCTCTGTGTCGCCGGCATGCTGGCCGGCAGCGTGCTGCGCGTACGCGTGTACCTGACGATGGGCATGGCGTTTCTCGCCGGCGACCTCGTGCTGAACCTCGTCCGCTACGGCCTCGAGAGCCGCCCCCTGGGCGCGCTCTTCCTCACCGCCCTGGGCCTCGCGCTGGTCGCCGCCATGGTCGCCTTCAGCCTGGAGCGCGAGCGCATCCTGCGTCGCTACTCGATGATCCTCGGCGAGCTCCGCAGCTGGGATTGAATGCCGGTCCGGCGCGGAATCCCCATGTCCGGCGCGCAGGACAGCGCGGCACACTGCCGGACACGACACCTGTCCTGACCAGCGAGCAGCTCGACGCGCACACCGCGAAGATCTCGTGGACTTCCGCGTGGCACGCGACGTGCTGATGTCCGCTGCCATGAAACATCGACTCATGGCGGGGTGTAGCTTGATCACATGTGCTCTCGCGTTCGGATGCGGCAGCTCCGACACGAACGGCGCGTCGCCCGGAACGGGTGGAAGCGCGGGCGCTGCGGGAAGCGCAGGCGCTGCGGGAAGCGCGGGCGCCGCGGGAAGCGCGGGCGCCGCGGGAAGCGCGGGCGCCGCGGGCGCCGCGGGCGCGCCCGCATCCACGCTGGACTGGCAGGCGTGCCCCGACTTCCCGGACTACCAGTGCTCGACCCTCGAGGTTCCGCGCCTGTACGACAATCCCTCGGGCGACAAGATCTCGATGGCGTTGCTACGGATTCCGGCAACCGATCCGGCACATCGCATCGGGACGCTGATCACGCACACCACGGGCCTGGGAAGCGGGATCGGCGTGTTGACGAAGTATGCGAAGCTGTTCGCGCCCGCGTGGTCCGACGTGGCCGCCCACTTCGATGTCCTGGCCTTCGATCGGCCGGGCTTCGGCGACACCGCGTCGTTCAGCTGCATCGACGGGAGCTGGATCGACAAACGGCGCGCCGCGCCGGTGGCTCCCGCGAGCGCCGCGGAATGGACCGCTGTGGACGACGTGTGGAAAGCATACAACGACAACTGTGCCGCGGCGCTGGAGCCGCGGGGATGGCTTGGCTCGGATCAGGTCGGCCGCGACATCGACGCGATCCGCGTCGCGCTCGGCGAGTCGCAGACGAACTTGTTCACGTATGGCTACACGGCGCTCGCCGGCGCCCGGAACGCCGCGCGCTTTCCCGGCGCGCTGCGCGCCGCGCTCGTCGATGACTCCGTGAACCCGCCGCAGGCGGACCTGGTGACGTGGCTAGAGCAGCAGGCTGGAGCCGGGGACGCGGTGCTGTCGGGGTTCTTCTCGGCGTGCGCGGCCGACGCGAGTTGCCCGTTCCACGGCGGGGCCAGCGCGCAGCAGGTCGCCCAGGCGTACGACACGCTCGAAGCGAAGATCCGCGCGACCCCGCTCGACGTCGGCGGTCGTCCGCTCGGCGATCACGACTTCGCCGCGGCCGTGGAGAGGGTGCTCGACGGCGGAACCATCTACGTCTCGAGCACGTTCGCGGTCATCGTGAACCAGCTCGCCCAGGCGCTGGCGGCCGCCGAGGCCGGCGACGGCGCGCCGCTGCTGGCGCTGGCGGACGGTCACTTCGGGCGCGCCGACGACGGCACGTACAAGACCGGGAACGCGAGCGCAGCGCCCGATGTGTACCTGACGGACTTCCCCTGCCCCGCGGGCTTCGACCTTTCCGCCGCGAAGAGCGAGTGGGCGAAGATCGAGGCCACGGCGCCACGACTCGGCGCTGAGCTGATGTGGCCGGCGCTGGTGTGTCTGCACGGCCAGGGACGCGCGAAGCCGCTGGACGTCGCGGCGCCGACGGCGGCTCCCATGGCGTTCTATGGCGGAGCACACAACGCTCTGAAGCCGCTGGACGCCAGCCTCGCATTCGCCGTCGCGGTCGGGAACGGCAGCCAGGTCGTCGCATTCGACGGCTACGGCGACGTGACGTTCGGCCGCAGCCAATGCGTCCGCGACAGCATGAGCCAGCTGCTCCTCGACCCCGCTGGGTGGACGGCGCCGAGCGGGAACGCGTGTCCGTGAGCCCTACTCGGCTGCTTGCACGGGCAAGAGGCCGATCGTCGCCCAACGGTCGGCCACTGCCCGGAACTGCGAGCTCGATCTGGCAACCACGCCGTGGACAGGATCGCGCGCGACGACTTGCACGGTCCCGGGCGGTACGAAGGCGAAGATCACCGACGGACTGCTCGTAGTGGTTGCCGTTGCGCCGCCACTAAGATTCGGTGTGTAGGCGTCGCTCGTGTAGACTGTCTCGCAGCTTGGACACGGGTGCAGGGACCCATCCGCCGTGTCGACCACGTCGAGCTCGAGCTGTAGACCTTCTGCGCCGAAGTTGGCGCAATCGAAGATCTCGGCCATCGCGTATCCAACCGCCGGATCATAGGGCGTGCTCGCGGCAAAGTAGGGCGCGATCGTCGCCCACGGGGCCATGCCGTACAGCGTGTACTCGTGCGGCCAGCGTGGCCGGTCCGGCCCGAACACCAGAAATGTCTTGTACGCCGGATCGTCGATACGGAGGTGCAGCTCGTGGTCGTGGAGCGGCCCGACCGGTAGCTCGACCGTGCCATCCTCGATCGTCACGCCGTCGGCGAGCGGCGAAGCGCAGTCGGTGTCGTAGCTCGCGCAGACGCGTACCCCGGCGCCCGCGATCCCCGTGCCCTGCTTCGCGACGAACGCGAGGTGCCGTATCGTCAGGTCGCCGGCGGGCGGCTGCTTCCAGCTGTACCGACCCACGCATCCCCAGCTTTCACCGATGCGGCACGCCGCTCGGCAGGAGTCCCGGGCGCACTTGCGAACGCCGTCGTCCGCCGGGAGCGGCTGGCGTCCCCCATCCCATGCCGCGTCGAAATCGCCGTTGTCGTAGCGGCAGTGAAAGTGACAATCCGGGTCGGTACACTTCTGCCGGCACGCCAGCACCTTGCTGCACAGTTCCGTGCTCGCGCACGCTTGCAGCTGCGGCGCGCAGTTCTGGTCGAGGCACGCCTGGCACTCCGAGCCGCCGAGATATGGCACTTCCTTCGACGTACCCACGCTGTAGTCGTCGACGCCGGACACCTTGCCGCAGCCCGCGAGCACGACGAGCCCCACGATCGCGACGCCCCGCATGCGGACACGATACCGATCCGCTCGATACGCGTCTAGCTGTCCGCAACCGCGGACGCCCAGGTGTCCGGTGCGCCGGACAGCTTGATCGATTCGCGCGCGAATACGACGGCACGCAGCCTGCAAGGGCGCGTGCTCATGCGATATGGTCCATGCATGGATCCAGCACCGCTCCGCACCGTGCTCGTCGCCGACGCGGACGTAGCGGCGCGCGAGCTACTGCGCGCGGCGCTGGCAGAGATGGGAGTCCGCGCGTTGCTCGCGGAGAACGCCGCGGGAACGCTGCGCGTGCTCGACGACGAGCCGGTTGACGTCGTGGTGCTCGACCCGGCGTTTCCAGACGCCGGCGGCACGGATGTGCTCGCTGCCGTGCGATCGAGCTGGCCGAGCTTGCCGGTCATCCTCGCGACGGCGGACGCCGGCGTGACGCAGGCCGTCGACGCCGTGCGCGCTGGCGCTGCGGACTTCGTGTCCAAGCCATTTGTCCGCGAGGAGGCGGTGTTCGCCGTAGTCAAGGCGCTCGAGCGCGTCGCGCGCACCGTCGACGTGCCGCCGCCGCCCGTCGCGGGCGAAGGCATCGTGTTCGGCGAGTCCGGCGCGATGAAGGAGGCGCTCGAGGTGCTGCAGCGCGCGGCGCCGGGCACGGCAACCGTGCTGGTCCGAGGAGAGAGCGGAACGGGCAAGGAGGTCGTGGCCCGCGCCCTCCACGACCAGAGCCCGCGGAAGAACGCACCGTTCGTGAAGATCGACTGCGCGTCACTACCGGATCAGCTGCTCGAGAGCGAGCTGTTCGGCTTCGAGAAGGGCGCCTTCACAGGCGCGGCGTCGCGCAAGCACGGCTGGGTGGAGCTCGCCGACGGCGGCACCCTGTTCCTGGACGAGATTGGCGAGCTGACGCCACCCCTGCAGGCGAAGCTGCTGCGCTTGCTGCAGGATCGGGAGATCGTGCGCCTGGGCGGAAACCGGACGATCAAGGTGGACGCCCGCGTCGTCGCCGCGACGCATCGCGATCTCGAGACGATGGTGGAGCGCGGCGAGTTCCGGCAGGATCTGTTCTACCGCCTGAACGTCGTGCCGCTGTGGTTGCCGCCGCTGCGCGCGCGGCGGGGCGACGTCGAGGTGCTGGCCGCACACTTCGCGAAGGTCGCGGGCGAGGCGAACGGCAAGCCCGGCGTTCGTCTCGACGAGTCGGCGATCCGCCTGCTCCGGCGGCAGCGCTGGCCTGGAAATGTGCGGCAACTCCAGAACTTCCTCGAGCGGCTGATCGTGCTGAGCGAAGGCGACGTCATCGACGAGCTCGCCGTGCAGACGGAGCTCGATCGACAAGTGAAATTCGTGACCGAGTCGCCGACCACGGCGCTGCCGCGCGCCGTGCCGGCGGCGGGTGATCCGTCGGTCGTGCTGCCCCTGACCGAGGAGCTGAAGCTCGCGGAGAAGAGCGCTCTAGAGCGCGCGCTGCGCCACGCCGGTGGGAACCGGAGCAGGGCTGCGCGGCTACTGGGAATCAGCCGCTCGACCTTCTATGTGAAGCTCGAAGAATACGGCCTGTTGACATGAGCTCGGCTGCGACCGCGGATCTCGTTGTATCCTCCGGTCGCATGGGGGCTCAGCTTCGACCCGACGCGGTGATCGCGGGGCGCTACCGCCTCGACCGCCCGCTCGGACGTGGCGGAATGGGCGCGGTGTGGGCCGCCACGCACACTGTCACGCGGCGCCGGGTAGCGATGAAGTTCGTGCGCGGACCCGCCCACGCGCGAAGCGAGCTGCGGGGCCGTTTCCTGCGCGAGGCGCGCGCCGCCACGGCGGTGAAGCACCCCAACGTGGTCCACGTCATCGACGTCTTCGAGCTGGACGAGGATACGCCGGTGATGGTCATGGAGCTGCTCGAGGGCGAGACGCTCGCCGCGCGCATCGAGCGCGAAGAGCGGCTCTCGCTGACGGAGACGGCCCGCATCCTGCTACCGGTGATCTCCGCGGTCGGCACGGCCCACGCGCGCGGGATCGTCCATCGCGATCTGAAGCCCGAGAACATCTTCCTTGCCGTGGACCGGGACGGCCACGCCAACGTGAAGGTGCTCGACTTCGGCATCGCGAAGCTCGTGGACGCCGACGGCCTGGAAGCCGGCGGGCTCGTCACCCAGACCGGCGCGACGCTGGGAACGCCTTGCTACATGGCGCCCGAGCAAGCCGTCGCGACGAAGGATCCCGATCATCGCGTCGACGTGTGGGCGCTCGGCGTGATCCTGTACGAGTGTCTGTCCGGCGTTCGCCCGATCGAGGGCGAAAGCGTCGGCCAGGTCGTGATGCGGCTCATGAGCACGGGCATCACGCCGCTGGAACGCCTGGTCCGCGGCCTTCCGGAAGACGTGACGACCCTGGTCGCACGGATGCTGGCGCGTGAACGCGACAAGCGCCCGGAAGATCTCCGCGAGGTCGCCCGGACACTGCGGAAGGCTGCGCCGACAGACACTCCGGCATTCGCCGCGTCCAACAGCGACGGTGACAACGAGCTCGAGCAACGCGACGAACGACTCGCACCGGGAGTGGCGGCCGCGCGCAAGCCGGCCGCGCGCAAGGCGCCCCTGCTGCTCGCGACGGCCGTAATCGTCCTGGGCGTCGGTGCGTGGGCCCTGCGCACCCCGGGCCGCGCGTTGACGCCGTCGGCGCCGACGCGCAGGAACGAGACGCCGCCGTCACGACCGTCCGCCGACACGCTTGCCCCGCCGGCATCCCAGGCGCCGGCGAACCACCGGACCGCTTCCAATCCCACGCCGCCACCCGCGCATTCCGCGGCCACCCGGCGAGCGGTGCGCAAGGTCGACCGTGTTTCGCGCCACGCACCCGGGGCCACGCCCAGCGCTACCGCGACCGCCACGTCGTCCGTGCCACTCGTGGGTCTCGCCGAGACGCCTCCCTTCTGAACGTCCAGCATGCCCCCGCTCCGCATCACCGCCGTCGCGCTGTTGCTCGCCCTGCCGACGCTGGCCCACGCGCAATCACCCGCCCCCGAAGCCGCTCCCATCGACGAAGCCCGCGCCGCGTTCGTCTCCGGCACAGAGCTCGCGAAACAGGAGCGCTGGCAAGACGCCCTCGAAGCGTTCGAGCGCTCGGCGCACCTGCGCCCACACCCGGTGACGACCTACAACATCGCGTATTGCGAGCGGGCGCTCGGCCACTACGCGCGCGCCTGGCACTTGTTCTCCGTGGCGCTCGGCGGCGCGCTGCCTCCCGATCTCGAGCGGTCCGCCCGCGCCTATCACGACGAAGCCGGCTCGCGGATCGCGCGCGCCGCGGTCACCATTCCCAGCGGCGCGCGGCTGGGCGTAGACGGCAAGAGTCTGGACGCGGTCGGGCCGGACACCTTCGCGCCAAGCGATCGCGCCGGCGACGCGAAAGCGCTCCCCGTGCGCTTCCTGCTCGTGCTGGATCCCGGCGAGCACACCTTCACGCTCTCGGAATCCGGCAAGAAGATGACCCGGGTCCGCCGCACGCTGGCGAGCGGCGACAACTCCGCGATCGCCCTGGAGCTCGAACCCGATCCGTCGCCTCGCCGCGCGCCGGCTCCGGCGACGCATGCGCTGGAAGCTCCCACGGAGCGCGCGCCGCCCCGCGCTGCCCGGAGCTACACCCTGCCGATCGTGGCGTTCGGCATCGGTGCGGCGGGCATCGGCGTGGGCACCTTCTTCGGCATCCGCGCCTTGCGCGACAGCGCCGCACTCGCGAACGCGTGTCCGGACAAGACGTGTCCCCCCGAGGACTCCTCCCGCATCGACTCCGCCGCCCGTGACTCCCTGATCTCCGACATCGGCTTCGCCGTCGGCGTGGCCGGAGCCGGCGCGGGCGTGATCCTGCTGCTCGGCGACAACACCTCGTCCCCCGCGGCCGCGGCACGCGTGACGCCTTGGCTCGGTGTCGGCGCCGTAGGAGCCCGCGGACGCTTCTGATGGGTTTGCCGGTCCGGCGCGAAATCCCACGATACGTCCGCCACGGCGATCAACGTCGCGCCGTCAGTTCAACGCCCGCGGGTCCGGCTCGTCGTCGTCCAGCACGTCGTCCGACACCGGGCCGGCCTGGTGATGCACCAGGCGCCATGCACCGTCCTCGCGCACGAAGACGTTGGTGGCGATCAGGAACGCGCCCTGCACGGTCTCGAAGCAGGTGACGAAGGCCGCGTCGCCGAGCCGGTGGACCTTGGGGCGATGGCAGGAGATGCGCGGCGAGTCGGGGTTGCCCAGCACGCGGCGCCAGCTGGTCATGACCAGGGCACGACCGGACAGCGCGGCCCAGCCGGGATGGATGCACGCGACCGGATGAGCGCGTGCCCACAGCTCGTCCATCGCGTCCACGTCGCGCAGCGAGAACGCGCGGTAGAACTCCTCGTTGGCGGCGCGGATGGCGGCGTCGTCCTGATCGGCGGACATGAGCGCGGTGTACCATCGCCGGCGCCGCGACGCAGCGCTGCACCGCGGTTCCGCGCCGGACCGGCAATCACTCCTCGTCGACGCGACGCGGAAGCTGCGTCTTGTTCACCGGCTTGCCCTTGGAGTCCGGGCGGTGGTCGAGCAGGAACCACGTGCGCATCCGGCCCTTGCCCTTCACTTCGATCTCGCCACGCGGCTCGAGCTCGAAGCGGGCCTGGAGCAGCTCGTAGGTCGCCTCCGTGACCTGGATGCTACCCGGCGTGGAGTGCGACTCCATGCGGCTGGCGACGTTCACCGTGTCGCCCCACACGTCGTAGATGAACTTCTTCTTGCCGATCACCCCGGCGACGACCGGCCCGGTGTGGATGCCGATGCGGATGTCGAGCGGCTCGCCGAATTGCTCGCTGAAGCCGGCGGCGCGACGCCGCATGGCCAGCGCCATCTCCGCGATGGCGTGGGCGTGATCGTACTCGTGGCTGTGCAGGCCGCCGGCCACCATGTACGCGTCGCCGATGGTCTTGATCTTCTCGAGCTTCAGCTTGTCCACCAGATCGTCGAAGCTGGAGAACATCGTGTTCAGACGCGCGACGACCTCTTCCGGCGAGAGCCGCGCGCTCATCTTCGTGAACCCGACGATGTCGGCGAACAGCACGGACACCTGCGCGAAGCCGTCGGCGATCGCGCGGTGCTCGGTCTTGAGGCGCTGCGCGATCGACGGCGGCAGCACGTTGAGCAAGAGCTCCTCGGAGCGCGCCTTCTCCGACGCCAGCTCGGCGATCTGCCGGTCGATGACGCGCCGCTGGAGAAAGCTCTCCCGCGCCTGGCGCTCGAGCTGGTAGGCGAGCAGCGCGCCGATGCCACCGAGCGACACGATCGTGACCGCGATCGACACGCGGATCGCGGTTGGGCTGTGAGCGAAGGCCGCGTCGAGCGCGAGGTAGAGCCCGGCGGAGAGCGCGGTATAGGCGAGCTGCGTGGCGACGCGCATGCGCGCGACGAACGGCCCGAGCGTGACGAACAGCACGGCGTACGACGTGTACAGGAAGAAGCCGGGCGGCGGCGCGATCGCGCCGATATAGAGCACGACGAAATTCACCGCCATGCCGTAGAGCAGCATCGCCGGCTGGAACCAACTCGCCAGGTACCGGCTCCGCACCAACGCGAGCGAGAACACCGCGATCGGCAGGAACACGCCGTAGCGCACAGCCCACGCGCGCTGGTGGATCGTCGGCACGACCAGCCAGTCGTGGAGGCCGTAGGCGAGAAACACCGCGGAAGCCACGACCAGGCTGAAGCCGAGGAAGCGCTGGACCTCGCTGAAGCTCTCGCGACGGAACTCGCCTTCGAGCTTGTCGTCGGCGAGCGTGCCGGTCCAGCGTGTCGCGTTCACGTCTTCGTCGCGTCCGTCAGCAGGCCCTTGCCCGGCACGTGGTTCAGCTCCAGCCGGATGCCGTCCGGATCCTCGAACAGCACCGAATAATACCCCGGAGCCCACGAAGCGTCCTCGGGAGGATGGACGATGGTCGCGCCGATCTCGAGCAGGAACACATGCAGCGCGTCCACGTCCTCGCGCTGGCGGGCGCGGAAGCAAACGTGGTGCAGGCCGGTGCGCCGCTGCACGAAGCGCTCGCCCTGGTGGGCGTCGTCGGCCGGCGAGATGGCCACGCCGGTGCGCGCCCCCACGCAGTAGTAGAGCATGTCGATATCCATCACGGGCGTGAGCCCGAGAAACGGCAGGAGCTTGCCGTAGAACGCCCGCGCCCGGGGAAAGTCGCCGACGGTGAGCTGGACGTGGGCGATGCCGTTGATGTCCATATGGAGGGCATACACCCGCGCCGTGGACGCCGGTAGCGCGGACCCTCTGGACAGCGCTCCGGATCCGTCACACGCTCGGTAGCTTGGAGGCACCGATGAGCTTGCGTCACTTTTCCGTCCTGTCCCTGGCCTGCGTGTCGACCCTGGCGATCGGCTTGGGGGCGTGCAGCTCGAACGACTCCTCCGGCGGCGGCGGCTCCGGCGGCTCCGGCGGCTCGAGCGGGAGCGCTGGGAGTGGCGGGGCCGCGGGCGCCGACGGCGGCGTCACCATCGCGGGCTGCGACGTCGTCGTCTCGCCGAGCAGCGACGACGTGTCGGCGGTCCAGAACGCGCTCATCGACGCCAAGGCCGGCGACACCATTTGCCTGACCAAGGGCACCTACAAGTTCGACAAGATCATCACGCTCAACGGCACGTCGGACGTGACGTTCAAGGGCGTCGGCGACACGCGCGACGACGTGGTGCTGGACTTCGCCGGGCAGAGCTCGGGCAACGACGCGTTCACGGTCGAGGCCGACGGCTTCACGATCCAGGACCTGACGATCAAGGACGCGCCCGGTGACGGCGTGAAGGTCACCAAGTCCGACCGGCCGACGTTCCGCAACGTGCGCGCGTTCTACACGGCGGGCTCCGTGAAGGGCAACGGCGCCTACGCGCTGTATCCCGCCGAGTCGACCAACGTGCTGATCGAGGACTGCGAGGTCGAAGGCTCCAGCGACGCGGCGATCTACCTCGGGCAATCGACGACGGGCATCGTCCGCAACAACAAGGCGCACGACTGCGTGATCGGCCTCGAGGCGGAAAACTCCCTGGACGTGGACATGTACGGCAACGAGGCCTACGGCAACACCACGGGCATCTTGATCGTGAACCTGCCGGACCTGCCCAAGAAGATCTGCCAGCGCATCAGCGTGCACGACAATTACTCGCACGAGAACGACCACGAGAACTTCGGCTCGGGCTACGCCGCGGGACTGCCCCGCGGCACGGGCATGGTGATCATGGGCGCGCAGGGCGTCGACGTCGCGAACAACAAGTTCGAGAACAACTCCGGCCCCGGCATCACCATCGTGAGCTGGCCGACGTTCTCGCTGCTCGGCAACTTGACGACGAAGGACGCGACGTTCAACCAGTACGCCGAGACCATGTACGTGCACGACAACACCTTCACGGGCAACGGCAAGAACCCGCAGGACGCCTACTCCGGCGCGCCGCTGAACTTCACCAGCATCGAAGACATCATCTGGGACGGCGACGCGGATCCCAACGCGGACCCGACCACCGCCGACGCGCGGCGCCTGTGCATCCAGAACAACGGCACGGCCACGTTCCGCAACTTGAACGGCATCGGGGGGATCCTGGATCCCACGCAGCAGTCGACGGACCTGACGTCGCAGGACTGCTCGTTTCCGCCCCTGCCGGCGGTGACCCTCGGCGACGGAGGCTGATCGGTGAGAAAGAGCGGTATCCTTGCGCTGGCGCTCCTGGCGGCGGCGTGTGGTTCCAGCGAGCAGGGCGCTCCTGCCAAGCAGGTCGTGCCCACGCCGGCACCGCCCGGCGCGCCCTACGCCACGCTGGGTGAGTGGCACCTGTTCAACGACATCGCGCAGCAGCAGCCGGCGAAAGGCCTGCTCGAGTACGACGTAAACGCGATCCTGTTCGCCGACTACGCGCAGAAGCACCGCTTCCTGTACATGCCCGACGGCGCGAAGATCGGCTGGAAGGACACGGATCGCTGGGATCTTCCCGTGGGCGCGATCCTGGTGAAGACGTTCTACTACCCGGTCGACGCGCGCGACGCGAAGCAGGGCGACCAGCTGATCGAGACGCGGCTGCTCGTCCACGAGCCCGACGGCTGGTACGGCTACCCGTACGTGTACAAGGACTCGCAGTCCGACGCGACGCTGGACACCAAGGGCAGCACCGTACCCATCGACTGGACGGACTCGGACGGCACGCCGCAGCACGAGGACTACAACGTGCCCAACGTGTTCGACTGCAAGTCGTGTCACGGTACCAAGCCAGAGCACCCGCTCGGTCCGCGCACGCGGCAGTTCGATCGCGACTACGACTACGCCGGCGGGACGGAAAACCAGATCGACCACATGGCGTCCCTCGGCTGGTTCGACGTCGCGCCGCCGCCGAAGGATCAGCGCCAGGACTTGATCGACCCCTACGGCAACGGCCCCGTCGTCGAACGCGCGCGCTCGTACTTCGACGCGAACTGCGGCCACTGCCACGCGGAGGACGGCAAGGCGGCGTCCACCGGCTTCTGGCTCGCGTACGAGTACACGGATCCGGTGGCGGGCAATCCGCAGCACTGGGGCGTCTGCAAGTTCCCCACTTCCGCGGGATCGGCCAGCGGCAATCTCACGTACGACGTGGTGCCGGGCGACCCGGCGCAGTCGATCCTGATCCGGCGCGTGACGTCCACCGAGCCCGCCGTGAAGATGCCGCCGCTGCTCACGCGCCTCGCGGACGACCGCGGCGTCCAGCTCCTGACCGACTGGATCAAGAGCATGCCGCCCCAGGACTGCACGCAACCCACGCCGTGACGCGCGGCGCGTTGGCGTTCGCGCTGCTGGTCTGCGCGGCGTGCTCGCAGCATGAGAGCGCGCCCGCACCGGACGCCGGCCGCGCCGGACCGGCACCCTCGGCCCGACCTGCCGTGGCGAGCGCCGGCCCTTCCGCGCTTCCAGCGGTGACCGTGGCGCCGGCGACAACGCCGATGAACGTGCTGCTGGTCGTCGTTGACAGCCTGCGCGCGGACATGCCGTGGGCGGGATACCCGCGCGACATCGCGCCGTGGATGACCGGCTTCGAGAAGCAAGCCGTGGACTATGCGCGCGCGTACTCGCTGGCGAGCGTGACGGCGCGCTCCGTCGGGCCGCTGATGGCGAGCCGCTACGCCAGCGAGATGGATCGCACCGGCGACTTCTTCACCGCGTACTACCCGAAGAATCGCTTCCTCGCCGAGCGGCTGCACGACGCGGGTCGGCGCACGCTGGGCGCGTTTTCGCACGCGTACTTCTTCGGCGGCAGCGGCCTGAGACAGGGCTTCGACGACTGGCGCGTGCTGCCCGGCACATTCATGGGCAACGACCGACCGGACAACATCACGAGCGAGCGGCTGACAGCGCTCGCCAAGCGCATGATCGTGCACAGCGTCGGGACGTACCCGCAGCAGCCGTTCTTCCTGTACGTGCACTACCAGGATCCGCACCATCCGTACCTCGCGCACCCGGACGGACCGGACTACGGCAAGCGCCCGCGCGATCTGTACGACGAGGAGGTCCACTACACGGACCACTGGGTCGGCCAGCTCGTGGATTGGGTGGTGTCGCATCCGTGGGGGCGGAACACGGCCGTGATCGTGACCGCGGATCACGGCGAGTGCTTCGGCGAGCACGGGCAGGTCCGGCACGGCTACGAGCTCTGGGAGCCGCTCGTACACGTGCCCTTGCTCGTCCGCGTGCCAGGCACCGCGCACCGGCGTGTCGACGTACCGCGCAGCGCCATCGACCTGGCGCCGACGGTGCTCGAGCTGATGGGCGTGCCGCGCGACGCCGGACTGCGCGGCGAGAGCCTGCTGCCCGAGATCCGCGGCGGGGACGCGCCGCCGCGCCCGGTGCTGATCGACTTGCCGCGGGACACCCTCGAGGACCGGCGGCGCGCCGTGGTCGACGGCGATCTGAAGCTGATCGCTTTCGGCGACGACGAGCGTTGGCAGCTCTACGACGTGGTCCACGATCCGGGCGAGCACACCAACCTGGCAGGTCGCGATCGGCGACGTCTTCGCCGCATGAAGCGGCTCTACGAGCAGCTGTCTGCCGGCATCCCGGTCTCGGAGGTCCACGGCAAGGAGCCGCACCTGAAGAATGCCCCCTTGGGGCGGCGCTGGTGACAGCTGGCCGGACATCCGGCCAATCGTCACGACCGGAACCTTTGGCGTGAAGGCGAGGCTTCGCCCGGCGAATAGCAGTGCGGATCGTGCGGGCCTGCTCGCGAGAAGTGCTATCCCCGACCGCGTTGCTTCCATGCGCCAATTGCTTGTCCTGCCGCTGGTGATCGCCGTGCTCGGGGTCGGCTGCGGCTCCGCGAGCAGGTCGGACTCGCAGTACTGGCAGCCGAGCGGCTTGCCGGCGGCGCCGAGCGGCACGGTATCGGACTCCGGTACCCCGCCGCCCGAAGGCGGAAGCGGCGGCGGTGGCCCGACGAACCCGTACGGCACGGTGACGTTCACCGCGACGCCCGTGAGCTACGGCGGTCGCTACCGGCCGCGGGACGTCGGCGTGATCTGGATCGAAGACGCGAACGCGCAGTTCGTCAAGACGCTGATCCGCTGGGGTTACATCCGCTGGGTCAACCTGTCGAAGTGGCGTGCGGACTCCGGCTCGAACATGGTCGACGCGGTGACGGCAGCCACGGCGAGCAGCGCCAAGCCGCACTCGGGAACGTGGGACTACACCGACGTGTCGGGCAACGTCGTCCCCGACGGCGAGTACCACTTCCTGATCGAGTTCGCCGAAGACAACGCGCGGCGCAGCAGCAGCAGCAACGGTCCGTCGACCGCGGTACCGTTCCAGAAGGGGGCTGGCGCTACCGATTTCAATCCGCCCGACGTGAGCGGATTCACGGCGATGTCGGTCACCTACCAGGCCCCCTGAGCTGATCCCCTTCCCTTTCATGCCTCGCCCGATCGCGACGCGCTCGTGCCGCACCTTCGCCGTCGCATCGGCACTCGTCCTGGTCGCGTCCGCGGCGACCGGGCAGCCGGCGCCGACGCATGACGCGGCAGCGACCACCGACGCGAGCCCGGTCACCGCGACGGCCCAGGGCGAGATGGCGGCGTACTCCGACTCGGACCACGTCAACGTGGTCACGCCGTCCGTGTCCGGCACGGTCACGAACCCGACCGCCGGCTGGTCCGGGTCGGGCAGCTACCTGGTCGACGTGATCTCCGCCGCGTCGGTCGACATCGTGTCGACCGCGTCCAGCACCTGGCACGAGGTCCGCCAGGCCGGCACGCTGGAAGCCAGCTACAAGCCCCACACGTTCGGAGCCGCGGTGACCGGCGCGGTCTCGAGCGAGCCCGACTACCTGTCGCTCACCGGCGGCGGCACCCTGACCCTCGACCTCGACGAGAAGAACTACACGCTACTGCTCGGCTACGCCTACGGCCGCGACGTGGCGGGGCGCTCGGGAACGCCGTTCAGCACCTACTCGCTCAAGCTCGATCGGCATTCCTTGAGCGCCGGCCTGAACGTCGTGCTCGATCGCGCGAGCTTGCTTGTGCTCGTCGGTGACGTCGACATCGAGTCCGGAGATCAATCCAAGCCGTACCGCTACGTCCCGATGTTCGCACCCGACGTCGCGCCGAACGTGTCGCTCGGCGCGCACATCGGCGAGGTGAACGCCCTGCGCCTGCCAGAGCGCCCGCACGAGCAGCTCCCCCTCTCGCGTCAACGCTACGCGCTCACGGCGCGCATCGCGCATCGCTTCGCGGGGGCCACCGCGCGCGCGTCGGAGCGCGTGTACACCGACAGCTGGGGCCTCGGCGCCTCGACGACCGACGCCCGTTTCCTGTTCGACATCGGGCGCTTCATCGTCGGGCCGCACCTGCGCGGCCACGTACAGCGGCCGGTCAGCTTCTGGCAGCGCGCCTACTCCATGGTGTACGCGCCCGGCGGCCAGTGGACCATTCCCGAATACCGGACCGGCGATCGCGAGCTCGGGCCGCTGGTCTCGCTCGGCTTCGGCGCCGAGGCGACGTGGTACCTCGGCAGCAAGCCCGTGGACGAGGCCTGGCACCTGGGCCTGAGCGTCGAAGGAAGCCAGACGTTCTACCAGGACGACCTCTACATCACGAAGCGGATCGCCGGGCTCTCGAGCTTCAACTTCGGAGGTGAGTTCTGATGGCACCCGGTCGATGGCTGGCGTTCGCGGCGCTGTCCGCCGCACTGCTGGCGGCTTGCGGCGATCCCGTGCACGACCAACAGCGCGAGAGTCTCGGCGGCGAGACCGACGGCGTTCCGAAAGGCCCGCTGCATCGCCCTGGCCAGCCGTGCCTCGTGTGTCACAGCGACTACGGGCCGGCCCACATGATCCTGAGCTTCGGTGGAACGATCTACCAGTACGACACCGATCCGCTGGTGCCGCTGAAGGACGCGTTGGTCACGCTCACCGACGCCAAGGGCCGGATCTACGAGGTGCAGTCGAACTGCGCCGGCAATTTCTACGTGCAGCGCGCCGACTACGACCCGACGTACCCGGTGCGCGCCAGCGTGACGTACGGAACCGTGCCGGTATCGCCGATGCTGAGCTTCATCCACCGCGACGGCTCGTGCGCGTCGTGCCACACCGATCCGGTCGGTCCAAGCTCGAACGGCCACGTCTACGCGGCGGCCGCCGGCGCGGCGACGTTCCCGCCGGGAGGTTGCCCGTGACGCCGCGCCTTCGGCTGCTCTTGGCGCTGTGTGGCGTCACGCTCGGCGCGTGCTCGGGGCCGGCCAACGGCACCGTCGACGTCGTCGGACCGTCCCGCGCGGGCTTCGCCGCGGTCGATGTGCCGCTGGTCGAGACCTGCGGCTCGCTCGACTGCCACGGGCAACCCGGTCGCAACCTGTCGCTATGGGGTCGTTACGGTAGACGGCTGCTGTCGACCGACATGCCGTCCGCGCCGGCGACGACCGCCGACGAGGACGACTTGAGCTATCGCTCCGTGGTCGGACTCGAGCCGGAGATCATGGCCGCGGTCGTGAGCGCCAACGGCGCACAGCCCGAGCGGCTCACGCTGATCCGCAAGGCGCGCGGCACCGAGGCGCACAAGGGCGGCACGCTCATGAGCGTGGGCGACCCGCTCGACCGTTGCATCACCACCTGGCTCGCCGGCCAGGTCGACGCCAGCGCGTGCAAGGCGGCGCAGCCGGTCCACGAGCAGTAGGGCCGGGATGCCGGTCCGGCGCGGAACCTCGCGCGGCGCCGGACACGCTCAGAGCGGCAGCGCCCAGCCGAGCTCGAGCTCGGCGGCGTTTCCGCTCGACGGGAACATGAAGAGCGCGCGCGCGTCGACGAACACGCCGCCCACCTCGTCGAACCCGTAGTACGCGCCGAGGCCGCCGCCGGCGAAGCCGCGCCCGAGCTTCTTGTACGCGTCCAGCGTCTGGCTGTCGGGGTTGTCGAGCTGCTCGGGCGGCGGGAGCACGGTCCGGTCTTCCTGAACGGTCACGCTGGCGTGGGCATCGATCTCCGCCAACCCGCCGCTGACCAGGAGGTAGGGCTGGAGCTTGCCGACCTGCCACGCGGGCCCGAGCGGCCACCACGCGGCGCGAAGCTCGGCGTGCACGGGCAGGAACGAATCACCGCCGTCCGGGCGCGGCCCGCCGCGGAACGCGTAGCCAAGACGCACGCCGGTCGTCAGCCCGGCAAGCGGCGTCACGTCCGCGCCGAGCAGGATGCGCGCGGTCGCGAGGGCGAAGCCGGCGCCGACGTTGTCCTTGACGCCGTCGACGGGAGTGCCGTGGTACTGCGTCCCCGACGGCCGGAAGCACGCCCAGTCCAAGCTGAGCTGGCTCTTCTCGGTGCACACGTCCGAGCCGCCGATCCACGCCACGTCCTGCGCCAGCGACACACTGGGCACGACGGCCCAGGGCGAGCGCGCCGGGCCTTCGGCTCGCGCCGCGGCCGGCGCGAGCAACAGCGCGACCGCGACCGCGAAAGCGGCCGTCCCGGTCACGGGGTGTGAAGTGCCCGACATCAAGGAGCGGCGGCACACCGGACCGGTACGAGGCTCGTCCGGTCCGGCTCTGCCAGCGCTAGGTGTTCGCCGCCGCCGCGGCGAACCTTCACGAAGCGTATGCGGCGGGCGTCTGGTGCCCGTTCGACTCGTTCTCCCGGTCCGGCAGACCGAGACGCTCGCCGAGCTTCGGCTGGCCGATGCGCGAGAAGCGGTCGAAGGTGTTCAGGTTCTTGTTGAGGATGCACTGGAAGCAGGCCGCGGTGCCCTGGTCGGCCGCGATCGTCGCCCACGCCAGGAACACGTGCCAGATGCGGTACCAGCGCTCGCCGTAGGCGGCCTTGATCTCGTCGGCGTGCTGCAGCCAGTTGTCGTGCCACAGCTTGATCGTGCGGCTGTAGTGGGGCGACAGGTTCTCGATCGTCTGGATCTCCCAGTTCGCCTTCTCGCAGGCGGCCATCATCGGCGCGAGCGGCAGGCTCGCGTCCGCACCGCTGAAGATGTACTTCGCCATGAAGAGGCCCCAGATCAGGTCCTCTTTCTTCGAGCCGCGACGCAGACCGGTCCACTGCAGGAGGAACAGACCTTCGTCGGTGAGAAGGTCGTACACGCTGCGGTAGAACGGCCCGAGGTTCTTCACGCCGACGTGCTCGACCATCTCCAGGTTGCTGATCTTGTCGTAGCGACCCTTGGGGATGTCGCGGTAGTCCATGCACAGGATGCGGCAGCGCTTCTCGAGGCCCGCGGCCTTGATGCGCTCGTCGGCGAAGGCCGTCTGGTTCTTGCTCAGCGTGACGCCGGTCGCGTCCACGCCGTAGTACTTGGCGGCGTGCATGGCGAGCGTGCCCCAGCCGCAGCCGATGTCGAGCATGCGCTCGCCCGGCTTGAGGTTGAGCTTCTGGCACACGAGATCGAGCTTCTGGTCCTGCGCCTGCTCGAGCGACTGCGACAGATCGGTGAAGTAGCCCGAGGTGTAGACCATGCGCGGCCCGAGGAAGCCCGCGAAGAAGTCGTTGCCACGGTCGTAGTGCCAGCGCACCAGCTTGGTATCCAGCTTCTTGTCGTGACGAACGAACTCACCGACGAAGGTGCCGAGGAAGTACTTGTAGTGCTCCGGCGTGAACGTGTGCGACGTGAAGTCGTGACGCGCCTGGAGCAGCTCGTAGATGTCACCGGGAAAGTCGACCGCGCCGTCGAAGTAAGCCTCGAACAGTGTCGCGATCGGGATCTTCTTGTCGCGGTAGCGCGACTCGAGCGCTGGATCGTTGAACACCACGTAGTCGGTCAGCTTCTTCATCGCAGGTCTCTCTCGGAATGGTTGCCCGGGAAAGCCGGGCTCGTGCTGGCTCGGTACCTGAAAGGCGGCCGCGGCACCACGGAAGAATTGAGTTTTGTTCACGGGCGCGCCGCGGCGCGCGGCGGTCGGCGGCAATTCTTCCGCCACGCGCGCGCGGCAACCGCCCGATTGTACGGGGCTTCCGCGGCGACGCGCGAGGTTCCGCGCCGGACCGGCATCCCACCCTCTATCGGCACCGCGAAAAATTCTTCGCGGTGTGCTCCGGCGCTCAACCGAGGTGCTCGAGCAGAATCCGGAGCGTGCGTCGGAGCGGTTCTGCCGCGCCCCAGAGCAGCTGATCGCCGACGCTGAACGCGCCCAGATAGTCGGGCCCCATCTTGAGCTTGTGCAGGCGACCGACGGGCACGTCGAGCGTGCCGGACACGGCCGCCGGCGACAGCCGCGCGAGGGTCGCGTCCTTGGTATTCGGTACGACGCTGACCCAGTCGTTCGCCGTGCCGACGACCTGCTCGATCTCCGCGAGCGGAACGTCGCGCTTGAGCTTCACCACCAGCCCCTGGCTGTGGCAGCGCATCGCGCCGACGCGAACGCAGATGCCGTCGACCGGTACCGGCGGATCGAGACCCAGGATCTTGTTCGTCTCGGCGTGGCCCTTCCACTCCTCGCGCGTCTGGCCGTCGTCGACGGCGCGATCGATCCACGGGATCAGGCTGGCGGCGAGCGGCGCACCGAACTCGCTCTGCGGCAAGGTGTCGGAAGCGAGCGCGCGGCTCACGGCGCGATCGACGTCGAGGATCGCGCTCGCCGGGTCGTCGAGCAGCGCGCCGGCGGCATCTCCCAGCACGCGCATCTGCGCGACGAGCTCGCGCATGTTCTTCGCGCCGGCGCCCGACGCAGCCTGGTACGTCATCGAGCTGACCCACTCGACCCAACCTTGCGCGAACAGGCCGTGGGTCGCCATCAGCATCAAGCTGACCGTGCAGTTGCCGCCGATGTAGTCGCGCACGCCCTTCGCCAGCGCCGCGTCGATCACGGCGCGGTTCACCGGGTCGAGCACGATCACGGCGTCGGGGTGCATGCGCAGGGTGGAGGCCGCGTCGATCCAGTAGCCCTTCCAGCCGGCGCGGCGCAGCGCCGCGTGCATCTGCTTCGTGTAGTCGCCGCCCTGGCAGCTCACGACGATCTCGAGCTTCGCGAGCGCATCGACGTCGGTCGCGTCCGCCACCGGCGCCACGCTGCGCCCGATGTCCGGCGCGACGCCGCCCGCTTGCGAGGTGGAGAAGAACAGCGGCTCGAGCACCGCGAAATCGTGCTCGGCGCGCATGCGCTCCGTCAGCACGGAGCCGACCATTCCGCGGAAACCGACGAACCCGACCGTCCTCATGGCAGGTCGCAGCCTAGCACCGCTCACGCACCGCGGAAAAATCGCCAGGCCTCGCCGAGGCCCGCGTCCGTCATGCTGTGGCCCACGCCGCGTCGCCCGTGCACCTTGTGCTTCCAGCCGAGCTTCTCCAGCGCTCGAGCGAGTCCCGCCGGGTCCTTGTGCGCCGGATCCTTCAGCCCGTAGCCCACGTAGATCGGCGGGCGTCGCCGGACGTGCGCCGCGGGACCAGTCAGGTACTTCGCGCCGGCGCCGCCGGCGAAGACGGCGTAGCCGTCCACCGCGAGCTTGCCGCGAAGCGCGAGCGAGGTCGCGTAGTACGCCCCGTTGGAGAAGCCCACGATGTAGACGTGCTTGAACGGATGGCCGTTCTTCGCCTCGAGCGCCGCGCGCGCTTGCTTCCATCCCGCGAGCACGTCGTCCTCGAGCTCGCGCTCCGCCTTGACGGACGTGGGCCACGTCCACCAGTCGTGCATCCCCTTCGGCCCGATGCCGCGCCGCCCGCGGGGCGTGATCACGGTGAAGCCGAGCCGCTTCGCGCCGCGCACGATCGCCCGCTCCTGCGCGTACTGCCAAGTGGTGTCCGGCTTGATCACCCCGTGCAGGAAGATCACCGAGATCCTGCGTGGCGGCGTCACCGGGCGGCGCGAAGCTGCACACGCCATCGGCCAGGACGTCCAGCTCCGGAGCGCACCAGGGCGTGGGAGCGGGCGGCTCCGCCGGTGGCGCGGGCTCCGCGTGGGCCACCGCGGTCGCAAGGCCGAGCGCGAGCAGAGCGGCCAAGCAGCGCATGCCCCGGATGTAGCCGACACCGCCCGGACGGGCAATGTCTCGCATGTTCATGCGAGCGACCTCGGACATTGCGCTGGGTATCTTCGCCGGCTGCACTCGGAGAGGGGTGCAGAAAGGCGATCAACACCAGATGTATCGGTTCGTTCTCGTGTGTGCGCTGTCGATGCTCACGTTCGCGTGTGGGAGCAGCGACAGCAGTGGGGGCAGCGGCGGCAGCGCGGGCAGCGGCGGCAGCGCGGGCAGCGGCGCCTCGGGCGGAAGCGGCGGCAGCTCGGGCAGCGGCGGCTCCGGAGGCAGTACGTCGGGCGCGCAGTCCTGCGTCACGGCTGCGGCCAGGATCAAGGAAGTGGCCGCCGCGAAGGGCTGCACCGACAACTCCGCCGACGTCCAGTCCGGCTGCCAGCAGCTCTACGCCGCGAACCAGTGCGTCAGCGAGTGGGAGAGCCTGATCAGCTGCGCGCTCGCCGCCGCGGACTCCACCTGGGTCTGCAACTCGAGCGGCAACCCCGAACCGCCCTGCGACAGCACGGCGTTCGACACGTGCACGGGTAACTGACCCGACGCCGTGCCCGGCCCGGGCGTCGCGCCCGGGCCGCGCAGGGATGGGCTTGCCGGTCCGGCTCACTTGGGTCGGTACGGCGCGGTATCCCCCGTCGGGGCAGCGTCGGCGTCCGCGTCCGCGTCGGTGGGACACCCCCGCCCGATCGGCGTTTCGTGACCGCGCGACGGTCACGAGATCGCGATCGGACCAACCGATCGGCGTTTCGTGACCGCGCGACGGTCACGAGATCGCGATCGGACCAACCGATCGGCGTTTCGTGACCGCGCGACGGTCACGAGATCGCGATCGGACGGCCGTGCAGCCTCGCGAACGCCACGCAATCCCCGAAGATAGCGTCGCGTTGTCCGCGCCGGGCGCGCGTGAGACAGTCGCGCCGGATGCTCGAGCCCGTCGTGTTCATCGGCCCCGACGAGGCGGCTGTCGACGGCGCCGTTCGTCTGGGTGACGCGCAGGCGGCGGTGTACGCCGCGGACGGCTACGCGCGCGCCAGCGGCGCGCCCGCGCTCTGCATCGTGAGCGGCCTGGCGCAGGCGCTGGAGGCCGCGTCCGCGCTGCTCACCGCGTGGGGCGACAAGCTGCCGCTGTGCGTCGCGATACGCCTTCGCACGGAGGAGCGGGCGCGGGTGGCGGCGGCGCTCGCCGCCGTCACCCGCGCCCGCTCCGTCGTCGAGACCGACGCTGGGCTATTCGTCCGCGTCGCGCAGGCGAAGACGGCCCTGCTTCGCGCCGGACCGGCAACCCTCTTCATCGATCCCGCCCTGGACAGCGCGCGCATCGCAGCGGCCTGGCGCTCGGCCGAAGGCGAGTCCCCCGTCGCGCCCGCCCTCGACAGCGTGGGCGTCTCGCGCGCGGCGCGCATGCTGCGGAGCTACGAGAAACCCGTCGTGCTCGCGGGCAGCGGCGCGGTCTGCAGCGTCGAGCCCGCCGCGCTCGCGGCGCTCGCGCACGCGCTCGACTGCCCGGTGCTGCTCACGAGCAGCGCCAGCACCATGCCGGCGCCGCGGCTCCGGGCGCTGCGCGACGCGTTCGCCGACGGCGCGCTGGTCCCGTCGGGGAACCTGGTGTGGGTCAAGGCGCTCGCCGGCGCCGACGGCGTACTGGCGCTCGGCACAGCGCTGTCCGAGACGGACTGGTTCGGGCTCACGGACACGCGCCTCGCGCGCGGCGAGCTGATCCGCGTCGCGCTCGAGCGCGCGCCCAGGGAGCTGGCGAAGCTGTTCGTGCAGATGGACGCGGGAGCGTTCGTGGACGCGCTCCGCGGCGAGGTCGGCACGCCCGGCGCCGGCGGACACGTGGGCGGCGTGCGACGTGGCATCGAGCGCTGGCAGGCGCGGCTCGCCGACGAGGCCGACCGCCAGAGCCGGCTCGACCACATCGAGCCGCAGCTGGCCGCACGCTCGATCGTCGACGCCGCCCCCGACGGTACGATCTTCGCGACCGAGGGCGGCTCCTGTGGGATGTGGCTGTGGTCGAACCTGTGGCTCCAGCCGCTGGTGTTCCCGGTGCAGAACGGCACCATCGGCGTGCCGATCCCGATGGCCCGCGGCGCGAGCGCGGCCCACCCCGGGCGCCCGGTGTGGAGCGTCGTCGGCGACGGCGCGTTCTTCTACACCGCGCCGGAGCTGGCGCGGCTGGCGGACGCCCCGGGGCCGCTGGTGTTCTTCGTGTTCAACGACGCCGCGTGGAGCGCGATCCGCCTCGGGCAGACGTTTCTCTTCGGCGGCCGCTACGCCGGCACGGATCTGCCGGATACGGACTATGCCAGCGTGGCGGAGCTCCACGGCTGCGAGGGCGTCCGCGTGCGCACGCCCGACGAGCTGGCGCGCGCCGTGGCCCGCGCGCGCGAACACCGCGCGGGACCGCCGCTGGTGGTGGACATCGCCCTGCCCCGCGACCACGTGCCGTTCGCGGGCGTGAACTTCGTGCTCGCCGAGCTCGACGGCGCGCTCGGCTCGCTCGCGCTGCAGTCCGTCGGCAGCACCACCAAGAGCCTCTTGAGCGGTCACCTCAGCCTGGACAGCCTCGGCTCGCTGTTCCGCGTCGGGAGATAGCGTGCGACTCGGGGGCAACACCGGTGGAGAGATTGTCGCGCGGCGGCTGGCGGCAGCCGGGCTCGATCTGCTGGTGAGCGTGCCTGGATCGCAGACCTTGCCGATCGCGGACGCGGCGCGCGGCGCGGGCCTGCGCCTCGTCGTCCCGCGCCACGAGCGCCACGGCGCGTATCTCGCCGAGGGCTACGGCCAGGCGCGCGGCGTCCCGGCGGTGCTCATGGATACGCTGGGGCCGGGCGTGGCAAACGAGCTGGTCGCGCTCGAGTCGGCGCGCGCCAGCGCGACGCCGATGCTGTGCGTCGCGCCGTTCCAGCCGCCGCGCAAGCGCGCGCGCGTCGCCGAGGTGTTCCAGGGACTCGATCATCCGGCGTTCTTCGCCGGCGTCGCGAAGCAGCAATTCGTCATCGACGATGACGCAGAGCTCGAGCGCGATCTGGAGCGCGCGCTCGAGGCGTGCCTCGCGGCGCCACGCGGGCCGGTGCGCGTCGACGTCGCGTTTCCGCTGCTGTTCCGCCGCAAGCTCTTGCGCGCGGGCGCTCCGCCGGCGCGCACCCGCCTCGCACCGGCGGACCGCCCGCGCTTCGTACTGGTGGACGCGAGCGGATCGTCGGTGCTCGCCGCCACCGACGCGGATCGGCTCGCGCCGGGCCTGCCCGTGCCCGGCGCGCACGCGAGCTTCGCGCTGGGCGCGAAGCTCGCGTGGCCCGACGTACCGATCGCGGTCGTCGTCGGCGCGGACGGCCTGCGTGCGGGCCTCGACGCGCTCGCCGTGGCCACGCTCCACGACGTCCCGGTGCTGCTCGTCGCGAGCGACGCCGCGCGCGCGCTTGCGGATCGCGCCGCTGCCCTTCTGGGCGGCAGCGTCGTCGCGGCGCCCGGCGACGGCGCCGCGCTGCGTCGTTTGGTCGAAGACCACGCCCGCGAGCTCGTGATCGTCGTCGACTGATCAGCTCGCCTGGCGCGAGCCCTCGGCGACGAGCACGTCGACGATGTACGCCGAGCCGTCGAGGCCCGCCAGCTCCGCGAGCGCGACGGCGATGCTCTCGCGCGTCGCGTGGGGCGGGATGCCGACCATCGCCCAGCTCGCGCCGTCGCAGGCGAGATCGCGACCTTGATCGACGCGCAGATCGCTGCTTCGGCGATACAGCGCCACGGTCATGCCGTGCGGGCGAATCACTCCCAGCGCGCGCATGGCGAACGCAAGACGATCGAAGTCTTCGGGATCGCGGTGTTCGTAGAGCCGGTACGGATCCACGAACTCGAGCCGGAACGGCGCGCCCATCACCCGCTACTATCGCGCGAAAGCGCCGCAGGTGCGAGCAGTTGCGAAGAGGCGCGGCGCGCGGCATATCGCCTGCCATGATCGTGCGCAGGTTGCTTCTCCTATTGGCTGTCTTCTCGTGCATCGCTCTCGGCGCCTGCCGACACCCGGCCGGCACCCACGCCACCCCGGCGGCGAGCGTGGCGGTCGCCGCGCCTCCCGCGCCGCCAGCGCCTCCGGCCCCGCCGCCTCCCGCGCCGGGCACCCGGACCCAGGACGAGGAGAACACCATCGCCGTGTTCCGCGCCGCGGCGCCGGCGGCGGTGTTCGTGACGCAACAACGCCTGGTCGTCGATCCGTTCGCCGGCCGCGCCACGGAAGTTCCGTCGGGCTCGGGGTCGGGCTTCGTCTGGGACACGCAGGGGCACGTCGTGACCAACTTCCACGTCGTGCAGAACGCGAAGAGCCTGACGGTGACGCTGCAGGACCAGCGCACCGTCCCGGCGACGTTGGTCGGCGTGGAACCCCGGAAGGACATCGCCGTGATCCACGTCGACGTGCCCGCGCCGCAGCTGACCGCGATCTCGCGCACCGCACACGCGCCGGCCCTGGAGGTCGGTCAGAAGGTGATCGCCATCGGCAACCCGTACGGTCTGGACCACACACTCACCACCGGCATCATCAGCTCGCTCGGTCGCGAGGTCGAGGGCATCGGGGGAGTGACGATTCGCAACATGATCCAGACGGACGCGGCGATCAATCCGGGTAACTCGGGCGGCCCGCTCCTCGACAGCTCGGGCCGCCTGATCGGCATGAACACGATGATCCTGTCGCGCAGCGGCGCGTGGGCGGGGATCGGGTTCGCCGTCCCGGTCGAGACGATCCTGAGGATCGTGCCGCAGCTGATCAAGAACGGGCACGTGCAGCAGGTCGGTATCGGCGTGCGCATCGATCCGCAGCAGCGCCTCGAGCGCCGATTCGGGCTGCGTGGCGTCGTGGTGCTCTCGGTGATCCCCGGCTCGCCTGCGGAGAAGGCCGGCCTGCAAGGCCTCACGCGCGGCGCCGGCGGCTTCGTCCTGGGCGACGTGATCGTCGCCGTCGACGGCCGACCGGTCGCCGACTACGACGATCTCTACAACCTGCTCGACGGCCGCAAACCCGGCGAGCGGGTGAAGGTGCGGTTCGCCCAAGGCGACCGCACGCGCGAGGTCGAGCTTTCGCTGGTCGTCGTCGAGTAGCGCGACGCGACTACTTCAGCTGGCCGGCGATGTCGTCGCCGATGCCGTCGAGCTTCTGCATCGTCTTGGGGGGCGGCTTCGGCTTCGCGCCGCCCGCGGGCGGCGCCGCGCCACCGCCAGCCGGCGCAGCTGCGGCGGCCGTCTTCTGCTCCTCGGCGGCCTTCGCCTCGTCCGCGGCCTTCTTCGCCGCCTCTTGAACCTTCTTCTCCTGGGCGAGCCGGTCCAGGCTGCGCTGGGTGAGCAGCAGGTGCTCCTTCTGCTCCTTCGCCGCTGCGGAGTTGCGCTGCTGCTCGTCCATCGCGGCCTGGTCCGCGAGGTCATCGCCCTTCGGGACGTGTCCACGATTGGACATCTTGACGAAGAAGGTCGCGGCGAGGGCGACCACGACGACGCCGCCGCCGATCGCCAGCCACATCGGCTTGATGCCGGAGACGGGGATCGCGTCCGCCGCGTCGTCCAGCCCTTGGTTCTTGTTCGAGTCGTTCTGGGCCATGTTCCACCGGTATGTCGAGGAGAGCCGCCCGGGGCGCAGCGCGCCGCCCGGCGGGACCGAGCCGGACGAAGACTACTCCAACTGCCCCGACCGCGCATCCGCCCACGGCGGATGTGCCCGGAATGGCACGGGACGTGCTCATCCGGGGTGCGAATGACGTGGCTCGAGCGTGCTGCAGACCGGCCGCGATCCCGGTCTATGCTTCGGTGACGAGCCGCCGGGCACGTTCGCGGCCCGCTAGGAGGCGCACATGGCAAATCTGTCCTCGATCCTCTGCCCCGTCGACATGTCGGACTGCTCGCGCGCGGCGTTGGACTACGCGCTGTTCCTGGCGAAAGCCACGGAGGCGCGCGTGCACGTGCTCAACGTGTGGGAGATCCCGGTGATCGTGCGCCCGGACCTGGTGGTGTGGACCGAGAGCACCGCCTCGGGCACGTCCCTCGCCGACCTCGTCAAGCTGCGCGCGCAAGCCGCGCTCGAGCACTTCCTGGCTCCCCTCGACGCGGCGAGCCGCGCGCTCGTGACGACGCACCTGGCGCCCGGGTCCGCCGCGCTGGTGATCGTCGGGCTCGCGGCCGAACACGCTCACGACCTGATCGTAATGGGCACGCACGGCCGTTCCGGCCTGTCGCGGTGGGTGCTCGGCAGCGTCTCCGAGCGCGTCGTGCGCCACGCGGCGTGCCCCGTGCTCACGATCCACGCTCAGAGCAAATCGGACAGCGCGCGCAGCACGTCGATGTAGCTCACGATCCCGACCAGCTGCGCACCGTCGGGTTGCACCACCGGAATCGCGCCAATCCGCTGGTCGAGCATCAGTTCGACGACCTCGAACAGCTCCGTCTCCGGGTTCACCGACACGACGTCGCTCGCCATGACCGACGCCACGGGCTGGGCGAGACGCTTGCGCACCTCCAGTGGCTGCTCGAACTCCAGCATCACCGCTGGCGAGTAGGCCCGCAGATCGCGGTCACTGATGATCCCCACGAGGGCGCCGTCTTCCACCACCGGAAGATGCCGGACGTCGGCTTCGGCGAGCTTCCGCATCACCTGGGCGATGCTCTCGGTGACGTCGACCGTGAACGGGTCGCGGGACATGACTTCTTCGACGACCATTTCGTTCTCGCTCCTTGGGCCCGGGGTCCGGGGCCTGTTCGCCTCCGTTGCAACCTGCGTTCCGCGAGCGCGGATCGCCGGAAACGCGCCGCGCCGACGCTTGGCTTGTGCAAGACCGGTCGTCCCGTCCGAGCAGGATTTGCGCGAGCGGTCGCGCGGGAATATTCCGCGAGCGCCGAAGGCTGACCTCCATCATGGCGATCCGCGCTACCCTTGGACCGCAGGAGGGGCGGTGATGGACCAGATGATGAGCCCGGGGAGGGTGCTCGTCGTGGAGGATGATCCGGAGTTCGCGGACAACCTCGAGTCCGTGCTCGACGAGCTCGGCTTCGAGGTCCACGCGGTCGCGACCGCCGAGCTTGGGCTCGACCGGCTGCTCGTACACAGCTACCAGTGCCTGCTCACCGATCAGGTTCTGCCGGGCCGGCGCGGAACCGAGATGATCGAGGCCGTGGTGCGCGCCGGCGCCGCGCTGCCGTGCGTGCTCGTCACGGCGCTCGACGACGACGACGTGGTGCACGAAGCGATATCGAACGGCGCGTTCGCCGTGATCTGCAAGGGCACGCACGCCTGGCTCGACGAGCTGATTTCCGTGCTCGCCCGCGTCACGCATCCCCGCAGCGGCGTCATGCTCAAGTCGGAGCGCGCGACTTTCGACGCGGACGCCGCGGACCACGAGATCGCGCCGGCGCGGCCGGCGTGAGGACGGCTCACAATGCGCGTCGGACAACCAGCACCGGCAGCTCCCGCGGCGCCTTGACGGTGGTCGGGCGACGGCTGCGGCGCTCGAGCCGCTGACGCGCCTCGTCGAAGCACTCGCTCACTGCGGCGAACACGTCGCGACCCTCCGCCTGGATCCACATCACCGACGCGTCCCGCGTGCGGATCCGCGCGCGAACGCGGAACGTCCCGCCGACCCGTGCCACGTCTACGGCCTCGCACTGGCCGTCCGGCGCCAGCAGCGGCAAGAGCGTGGCCTCGTGAGCGTGGATGGAGCGAAGCAGGGCCCCCGCACTCCCGGTACCGGACAGGCCGACGTGGCATTTCCGCATGTGCACCCCATCCGTCGATGCGAAGCGCGTGCCGGTGTTCGCCACGGCCTCCACGGGGCAGTAGCGCGGCAGATCGCACCGGGGCAGAGGAGCGTCCTGCCCAGCGCCCGCGCAAGCGTTGCCGCTTTGCCGGCGCGCCGCGCAATTCTACGTCAGCGCGAGGACGGCGGCGCGCCGCGATGGCTGCGCGGAACCGAACGGAACCCGCGAGCCGTGACCTCGCGCAGCACGCGTGCGGCGCGCAGCGGCTCCTCGACCTGGGCGATGTCGGTCAAGCTGATCACGCCGAGAAGCGTGTTGTCCCGGTCGGTGACCAGGATCCGCGACTTTCGCTGCGTCGCCATCAAGACCTCGGCGCGCGCCAGCGTGTCGTCGGGACGGCAAGCGAGGATATCCGGCGACATCAGCTCGGCGACGGGTGTCGTCCCCGGTCGATTCTCCGCGCACAGGCGGATCGCGATGTCCCGGTCGGTCACCACGCCCAGCACGTGTGCGGCGGCGTCGCACACCACCAGGAACCCGACGAGCTCGTCACGCATCCGGCGCGCCACAACCTCCGCGGACATTTCGCCGGAAATCGCGTCCACCTCCATGCGCATCAAATCGGAGCACAGCATGATCTACGTCCCTCGGAGGAACATGGTGCAACTGCCATTCCAACGCGCGGCGGCGTGCAGAATCCGCGATCCGGCTCGTGGATTTGGCGCGACGCGCGATCCTGATCTAGACCACGAGGCGCGGCGGCAGGCGCTGCTTTGTGCGCTCCTGCGGCCCTGGCTTTCCGGATCCTCGATGAACGACGCACCCTGCAACGACCACGGCCCTGCGGGGCGACGGGTCGTCACGGCATGGCTGGCGGCGATCGCGGCGGGCGTGCTCGCCGCCGGGTGCGCCGCACGCGTCCCTGCGGTCGGCAGCGCGAGCCCGCCCCGTACGCAGCCGGCGGCGGCGCACGCGGCCTCCGACGCGCCGCGCCCGGCCATCGCGCCGGCACCCGCGACCGCGCCTCCGCCCAGCCCGGCAGCCGCGGCGGACGCCGGACCCGATCCGCTCTACCTCGCGGACGGCGAGGACGCGCCAGCGGACGACGTCCCCGAGCCCGACGAGGAGCCCGGGCCCGACGACGCCGCGCCCCCCCCGAACCCGCTCGACGGCTTGAGCGAGCACCAGATCGAGCAAGCGCTCGCCCACGATCCGGCGTCGCTCGGCTCCATGAGCATCGGACGCCCAGGCGCCGGCGCGCTGTTCAACGGCGTGCAGATGCCGGCGGGCCAGCGCTGGGTGCTGGAGGACAAGGCGCACGCGTGGGGCACGCGCGAGACGGTGGACGACCTGGTGCTTGCGATCAACGCGGTGAGCGAGCAGTTCCCCGACACGCCGCCGATGTACATCGGGCACATCAGCGCGCGTCACGGCGGCCATCTGTCTCCGCACGTGAGCCACCAGGCGGGTCGCGACGTCGACGTGAGCTACTACTACCTGGACGGCGCGCGCTGGTACGCCCGCGCCACGGCGAAGAACCTCGATCGTGCGCGCACCTGGGCCTTCGTCCGCGCGATCATCACGCGGACCGACGTCCAGCTGATCTTGATGGACCGATCGGTGCAGAAGCTCGTCGAGCAGTACGCGCTCTCCATCGGCGAAGACGCGCAGTGGCTCGACGCGCTGTTTCGCGGTCGCGCCGGCAAGCTGCGTCCCATCATCATCCACGTGCCCGGTCACGCGACGCACATCCACGTGCGCTTCTACAATCCGGTCGCGCAGGAAACCGGCAGACGCGCGTACCGCGCGCTGATCGCGCAGCATCTGGTCCAGCCGCCGACGTACTACGTGAACCACACGGTGAGGAAGGGCGAAACGCTCGGGATGCTCGCGCGGAAATACCACGTCAGCGTCGCCGCCATCCGCCACGCGAACGGCTTGCGCAGCAACCTGATCGTCGCGAAACGGAGCTACCGGATCCCGCAGAACGGCGGCACGAGCATCCCGCACCGCGTGGCCGTCCCGCCACGGCGCTTGCCGCCGGATCGCGACCCGCGGACGTCGGCGCAGGCGGATCGCAGCGGGCCGTGACACCGGGGCGCGCCCGACGCGTCGACGTGGCGCCCCTGTACCGCGCCGGACCGGCATCCTCGATGCCCGGGTGATACCAGGGCGTTGCGCAAAGCCGCCGGCTCCGGGCAGCGGAGATCGGCGTTCGGCGGCGCGAGTTCCGTCGTCCGGCTTCGGTGACCGTGTCAGGGTCGGTGGCCGCGCCGGCGGCAGCGGCGGTGACGGCCGCGGACGCTCCGCGCCGCGGCCATCGGGGGCGGTGGCCGGGTCCGGGGCGTCCGCGGCGGGATGTTGTCAAGGAGCGTGTCGGCGCGAAGGCCTGGCCGAGGGCTACGCCGGCGCCGGCGCAAGCCGGTGGCGGCGTAGCCCTGCGAGCTCTGCCGCACTTGCCTTGATCACCGCAAGCTCGATGCCACGCATCACTTCGCGCCAGGTCTGGTTCTGCTGGCTCTCGCCGCGCAATGTCACGTGGCGCCAGAGCGCGAGCAGCGTGTAGGCGATCCGGCGCAGCACCATGACGACAACGGTGGCGCGCGGGTTGTGTTCGATCCACGGATGGTCGTCCTCCTCGAAGGCGACGTCGAGGATCTGATGCGACGTCTCGACGCCCCAGTGACGCCGCACGAGCAGGAGCCACTGGGCGTCGGTCAGGCGGGAGCGCGGCAAGCTCGAGACGAAGTAGCGGTTCTCGACGTTGGCGGACGTACCGTCCGTGTTCAGCGTCTCCCTCTCGACGCGCAGCACGGTGCGCAAGTGCTCCCAGCCTTCGGGTGCTGCAACGGCTTCGCCGATGTAGAGCCGCCGCATGACCGTCTTGTCTCCGTCGATGTCCGACGTCATCGCGACGGCCTCGTCGGTCGGGCACCTGCCGAGCCACAGGGCTGCTTCGTTGTAGAGCGTGGGCTGCGACACCTTCAGGCCGAAGAGGTAGTGCAGGCCGTGCTTGCGCACGGCCTGCGCGTTGTCCTTCGAGCAGGCGCCCGCGGCGTACGTGACGAGCCGGCAGAGATCGCTCTTGCCGTAGGTGGCCATCAGCGCGTCGAGCGCCCGCTCGAAGATCCCCATCTCGTTGGTACTCGCCGGAATCGACGTCACGTCGATGACCGGCCGCGCGCTGGCGCTGACGAGCGTCGCGTCGATTCTCCTTTCGCCCGCCCGGCGGCGGGTCACTCGACCCGCCCGCCGCCGGGCGACGGAGGAGCGTTGACGCGCTGCATCCATCACCCGCCCTGCGCCCCTGCAGGCGCAGTGACAGCCCCGGCGCGCGAGCGCCGCGAGCGAAGCGAGTGCGAGGGGCGGAGGGACGGAGCCCCGACAGGACCGGGCTGGCACGAGCCTGCCGAGTGTCGTGACAGCGTCTCGCCGTGCCGCCCCAGTCACTGCCACCGGCGCGGTCACCGACACGGCCACAGCCCCGGTCGCCGCCTCCGGCCCCGCCCCAGCCACCCACAAATTCGATCACCCGATGCGAATTTGTGCCGCTCGCGACGATACCGCGACCGACCTTCCCAAATGATCGATCACGCGTCGCTTTCCCGGCGTCACCGAACTTCAACCGGCCCGATTACCGAGCGGAGCCGCGGCTCCGGGGACGCCGCTCAGAAGGCGCGACCACGCAGCGGCGCGTGTGTGCGGAGCGGCCCTTCATCGATGACCTCGCGCAGCGCGCGCATGTCACGCACGCTGCCCAGGCGCGTGAGAGCCTTGATCTCCATCTGCCGGATCCGCTCGCGCGTCACGTTCATGATCGCGCCGACATCCTCGAGCGTCGCGCCGCCCTCGTCGGCGACGTCGAGGGCACAGGAGATGGCCATCTCCCACACCTCGAGATCCGGGAAATTCAGCTTGATGGCGCCGGTCCGCGGCGACACGTCGAGGTAGAGGTGATGACGGCACGTCACGTGCGGGCACGGCCGGGGCCCCTGGACGCACTCCGCGCGGGTCTGGGGCCGCTCCAGCGGCGCGTCCGGCGGCGTCATCGACCGCGTGAGCGCGACGTCGCGACGGCTCATGCGCTTGACGCTGATGGTGCGGGCGCGCACGGCGCGCTTACGACGCGAGCGCTTCTGCTCCCGTGTCAGCTTCTCCTGCTCGTGCTCGATCCCCGTGGCGCTCGTCATGTCGTCCCCCGTGTGCGCAGAAGGTACGAGTTAGTTGTGTGCCCGAAGATGGAGCCCATGGAAATGCTGGAATGGACCGCGGGCGCAGAATGGAAGGAGATGGACCTACATGGATGACATGGACCTACATCCCGGACGGCTGTAAGGTCCGTCCCGCTCCCCGCGTTCTCGACCAGGAAGCCGGAAATCATGAGAACCACCGCACTCCTGTCGCTGTGCGGGGCGCTCGTCGCCTGCGCGGCGAACCCACCTCCGAAGCAGGCCCGCAGCGCGGGGCCCGTGGTCAAGAAGAGCAGCACGTCCGACCAGCGCCGGGAGGTCGGGATCACCGTGTACAACCAGAATTTCGGGCTGGTACGCGAGATCCGCGACGTGGACGTCGGCACGGGGCGGGTGGAGCTCGAGTTCCGCGACGTGTCGGCGAACATCCAGCCCGAGACGGTGCACATCCGATCGCTCGACGGCGCGGACGCACTGACGGTGCTGGAGCAGGACTACCGCTACGATCTGCTCAGCCCGCAGAAGCTGCTCGAGAAGTACGTCGGCAAGAACGTCAAGGTCTACCGCTACAACGAGAAGCTCGGCACGGACGAGAAGCTCGACGCGGAGGTGCTCAGCGTCGAGGGCGGCAGCACCGTGCTGCGCATCAACGGCGAGGTCACCTACAACTTCCCGGGGCGGATCGCGTTTCCGGAGGTGCCGCCGAACCTGATCGCCAAGCCGACGCTGGTCTGGCTGCTCGCGAGCGACAAGCCGAAGCAGCGGGTCGAGGTGACGTACCTGACCCAGAACCTGAACTGGCAAGCGGACTACGTGCTGGTGATCGATCCGACGGACACGCGCGGCGATCTCACCGGCTGGGTCACGCTGTCGAACACCAGCGGCGCGTCCTACGAGCACGCCCAGCTGAAGCTCGTCGCCGGCGACGTGCAGCGGCTGCGGCCGCCGGCGTACCCGGAGGAGGACATGCCGGCGTCGACCGCCGCACCCATGGGCGGCGCCGCGCCGCAGTTCCGCGAGGAAGGGTTCTTCGAGTATCACCTGTACACGCTCCAGCGCGCGACCGATCTCCTCGACAAGGAGAACAAGCAGGTGACGCTGCTCGAGGGGCACGACATCCGCATCGACAAGCGGCTGATCTTCTTCGGCGCGCAGGGCTACTACCGCGGCAGCTACGGCCAGATCGCGTCGAACCAGAAGGTGGGCGTGTATCTGGACATCCAGAACAAGAAGGACAACCACCTGGGCATCCCGCTGCCCAAGGGCACGGTGCGCGTCTACAAGGCCGACAAGAGCGGCGCCGCGCAGTTCATCGGCGAGGACGCCATCGACCACACGCCGCGCGACGAGAAGATCCGCGTCAAGATGGGCGATGCGTTCGACGTCGTCGGCGATCGCAAGCAAATGGCGTGGACCGCGCTCGGCGCGTGCACGAGCGAGAGCGACTGGGAGATCTCGCTCCGCAACCACAAGGACACCCCCGTCGAGGTCGAGGATCGCGAACCCGTGGGCGGAGACTGGGAAATCATCTCGTCGAGCCAGCCCGCGCACCGCGAAGACGCCAACACGTTCACGTTCACGGTGAAGATCCCGGCCAACGGCGAGACGAAGATCACGTACAAGGTGCGCGTCAAATGGTGCTGAAGAAGCGTTACGCAGGGCTAACGATCGCGCTCCTGGCGCTGTCGGCGACGGCGGCGGGCCAAGGCCGCGGCCACGTCTCGACGGCTGCCGATCAGAAGCAGATCGGTATCACCGTCTACAACCAGAACTTCGGCCTGGTTCGCGAGGTACGCGAGCTCGACGTCGGCACCGGCACGTCCGAGCTCGAGTTCCGCGACGTCGCCGCACAGATCCAGCCCCAGACCGTACACATCCGCTCGCTGGACCAGGCGTCGGCGCTGGACGTGCTGGAGCAGAACTACCGCTACGATCTACTGAGCCCCGAGAAGCTGCTCGAGAAATACGTCGGCAAGCAGATCCGCGTCTACCGCTACAACGAGAAGCTCGGTCGCGAGGACGGGTTCGACGCCAAGGTGCTGTCGGTGCAGAGCGGGCGCCCGGTGCTCGAGATCGGCGGCGAGATCACCTACGACTTCCCCGGCCGCCTCGCCTTCCCCAAGGTGCCGGACAACCTGATCGCCAAGCCGACCCTGGTGTGGCTCGTCGACAGCAAGCGCGCCAAGCAGAAGGTCGAGGTCACGTATCTCACCCAGGGCCTCGGCTGGAGCGCGGACTACGTGCTGGTCGTGGACCAGGACGACAAGCTCGGGGATCTCACCGGCTGGGTCACGCTCGTGAACAACTCGGGCGCGAGCTACAAGAACGCGCACCTCAAGCTGGTGGCTGGCGACGTCAACCGCGTGCAGCCCACGTACGGAGGATACCGCGCCGCGAAGTCGGAATCGGCAGCGGACGACCGGCAGCAATTCAAGGAGGAGGGCTTCTTCGAATACCACCTCTACACGCTCGATCGCCCAACGACGGTGCTGGAGCACGAGCAGAAGCAGGTGACGCTCTTGACCGCCAGCGGCGCTCGCATCGACAAGAAGCTGATCTTCTACGGCCAGCAGTACTGGTTCCGCGGCCAGTACGGCCAGGTGCAGTCGAACCAGAAGGTCGGCGTGTACCTCGACATCCAGAACACGAAGAAGAACCACCTGGGCATTCCGCTGCCCAAGGGCACGGTGCGCGTCTACAAGGCCGACAAGTCCGGCGCCAAGCAGTTCATCGGCGAGGACGCCATCGACCACACGCCCCGTGACGAGAAGATCCGCATCAAGATGGGCGAGGCCTTCGACGTCGTCGGACAGCGCAAGCAGACGCGCTGGCACACGCTCGGTACCTGCACCAGCGAGAGCGACTGGGAGATCTCGCTCCGCAACCACAAGGACACGGCCGTGGAGGTGCAGGACTTCGAGCCCGTCGGCGGCGACTGGACGATCGTGCAGTCGAACCACCCGGCGCACCGCGAGGACGCCGACACGTTCACGTTCACGGTGAAGGTCCCGGCCAACGGCGAGACCAAGATCACCTACCGCGTGCGCGTCCGCTGGTGCTGACTCGCCGGTCCGGCGCGAAATCATGGGCATCGAACGGGAACGCCGCTTCCTGGTCGCCTCGGACGACTGGCGCGCGCACAGCACGGGCGAACGCATCCGCCAGGGCTATCTCTCCACGGCGCGCGCTCCCACGGTGCGCGTCCGCGTGCGCGGGGCCCAGGCCTTCCTGACCATCAAGGGCGAGACGCACGGCACGACGCGCAGCGAGTTCGAGTACGCCATCCCCCTCGCCGACGCCGAGGAGATGCTGTCCAGCTTGTGCGCCGGCGGCATCGTCGACAAGACGCGCCACGTGGTGGATCACAACGGGCATGCCTGGGAAGTCGACGATTTCGCCGGCGCCAACGCCGGCCTCGTGCTCGCCGAGATCGAGCTCGACACGGACGAGGCGCTCGAGCAAGCGGTGCGCGACGCGCCGCCGTGGATTGGACGGGAGGTGACCGGCGAGGGCCGCCTCGCCAACGCCAGCCTGGCGACGAACCCGATCTCGAGCTGGAGCGACGAGGAGCGGGCGGCCGTGATCCCGCGGCTGGAACGCCGGTAAGCGCGTCCCGTCGGATTCTGCCCCCCACGTGGGCCGACCGGCTCTCCCATGGCAAGAGTCGGTAGAAGGCTTCGAGCTCCGTCGCGGATTCATGGCGATTGCTCCAGCGCCTCGACAATCTGGACCAGTCGCGCGTCACCGACGATTTCGCGCTTGACGCGATTGGCGACCAACGTGGCCCGTCGAGCGCCCGTCGCTCCCGGAATGCGTCGCTGCGGCCGCTGTCGACCCACACGTGCGTGCCGCGCGAAGTGCGCGAAGCGAAACGCGCATCGCGGGGGAACGCGCGACGCTGGACCACGACGAGGGGCGCTGGCTCCTGGTCGCGCGAGGCGCGCGCGTGCACGAGCGGTTCGGCTTCGCGACGTTCGCCGAGTGGTCTCGTCGTCGTCGCCACGCAGCTATTCGCGAAAAGACTCCACGTGCGAAGCGAAGATCTCGCGCATCTGGTCCGGCACCTCCGAGTCGGCAATGATGCCACGCACGATGGCGCTGGCGACGGCCATGACCGTGTCGGCATCCATGTATCGCGAATAGAGCTTGCGAGAAGGACCCTGGTGGAACGCGTGGATGCGATCGTTCAGCTCGTGCGGATCGATCCTTCCGGCATGCCAATCCGCAAACGCCGCTTCGAGCTTGACGAGCTCGGCAGAAAGCTCGCGGTCGTGGGCAAGCCCAGCGAGTTCTCGAACTGCGCGCCGCTGCGATTTCGTGAGATTCCGGGTCGGCATGGCGTGTCCACCCAACTGGTAGTGGACCGCGACAATAGCGCCGTTTCTCTGGTCCGTGTAGCACCCGCCGCCGCGGCTGCGGACTCGCCGCGACGAGAACCTCCCGCGGCTGCCGATCGTGGACTAGGCTCGGTCAAGGAGACCTGGCGTGGGCGATCCAGCAGACGAGTGGTGGTGGTCCGATGCGTCCGGCGCGTTGAAGGCGGTCGGCGGCAAGGAGCTGCGCGCGTTGCTCGGCGGCGGCAAGCTCGCACCGCGCACCTTGGTCTGGAAGCGCGGCTGGGCGGACTGGTACCACGCGTCGACGCTTGCCGAGCTGGCCGACGCGGTCCCGGCGCTCGCACGCCGCCCGCGCATCGAGCCGGAGCTGGATCCCGCGAAGACCGAACCGCCGGCGCCAGCGTTGGACAAGTACGCGAGCTACGACAAGCCGGGCCGGATCGGCACCCGGCGTTCGTCGATCCCACCGCCGCGCCCCGCGGCCGCCCCGCCCCGCCCGGTGGCCGCGGCCCCACGCGTTCCGAGGCTCGCCGCGCGAGCGTCGGAGATGCCCCAGGCCGCTGCGTCGCCCGGGCTTCGCCCCGGCGCCGCCCCGCCCCTGCGCCCGCGCACGACGCCGCCCCCGCCCCCGGTGCGCACGGTCGTCGCGGCGTCGCGCTTACACGCGACGCCACCGCCGCCGCCCGTGCGCGGTGCGCCGAGAACGGCACCGCCGCCGCCGCCGCGCCGCGACGGCTCCGCCGCCTCGGCACCGCCGCCAAGCTCGAAGGAGCTCCAGGCGCGGATCATCGACGTCACGGCCGAGCCGGCGCTGCCGGAGCTGGACATCGAGTCGGTGTTCGAGGACGACGAGCCGCCGACGAAGGAGCGCGAAGCATCGTTCCTGTCCGACGAAGCGCCGACCAGACCGCGGCCCGTCGAGCCGGCCGTCGTCGCGCCGCCACCTCCCGTCGCGACGCCCGCCACGCCCGCCGACGTCGCGCCGCCCACCACCATCATATTGGCGTCGAAGGTCGACACCGTCGCGCCACCGGCGTTCCCGCCACCTGTCGCGATCGACCCGCCCCCGACCGCCGCCGATCCCGAGCTCGCGCCGTCGCCGACACCGGCCATCGTGCTGGCGTCGGCGACGGACACCGACCCGCCGCGCCGGAAGCGCCGGAAGCGCCGGAAGCGCCGGAAGCGCCGGAAGCGCCGGAAGCGCCGGAAGCGCCGCCGCCTCCGCCGCCCGAACCCAGCGTCGCGGTGCCGGACCCCAATCGCCGTCCGGAACCCACCCCGGACGACGAGACGTTCTCGCCGCGCGGAGCGCTCGCCGCGACGGGCTCGTCGAAGACGCGCCTCGCGATCGTCGGCGGCGTGGTCGGTGTGGCCGCGCTGGTATTGATCGCAGCGGGACTCTCACACCTGTTCGGTGGCGGCAGCGACGCAGCCGCGACGGCGCCGAAGCCTGCGACGCCGGCGCCCGCCGCCGCGACGGAGTCGGCGCGAGCCGCGGCGACACGCCCCGCGCGCGGCGCCCCGACAGCCGCGACGGCGGAGCGCGCGGCCCCCGTGCCGGCGACGGCCGAAGCGTGCACGATCGCGAAGCTTGCCACCAAACTCGCGCGCAACGTCGCCCCGGGCGTTCCCTTGTATCTGTCCGACGTCCCGGGTTCGACGAGCGTGGCGGTCGGTTACGCCAGCGGTGCCCATGTCGCGGTCGGGGTCACGATCGAATCCGGCGACGCTCGCCGTGAAGAAAGCGTTCCACAAGAACGGCTCGCGGGACGTGCTCGGCGTGGTCCCGCTCACCACCGGCGGCAAGCTCGTGTTCGCGTCGGACCGCGACGGATCGCCGCTCGGTTACGCGCACACGATCGACGGCACGCCGCCGTTCATCGTCGGGCTCGTCACCGGCGGCTTCGCGCGCACCATCGGCTATGGGGAGCCCGACGTCGTCTGGCCGGGCGGCGGGGACGAGCGGATGACCGCGCCGCGTGTTGCCAGCGCGGCGGGCACCGGTCACGTCGTCGCGTTCCGGCGGGGCGGCCGCAGCGGCGAGATCCGCGTCGGCTGGCTGACCGCCGACGGCCAGCGCAAGAGCGCGCTCGGGGTGGTCAAGGCGGACGGTCCCCGCGTGGGGACACCGAGCATCGCGACCAACGGCGACCAGGTGCTCGTCACCTTCGCGGCGCGCCCTGCCGACGACGCGCCGTGGAAGGTCCGCTACGCGCACGCGAAGATCGGCGAGGTCCCGGAGCAGTCGAGCGTGTTCGAGGTACCGGCGGGAGGGCCAGGTGGGGACGCGATCTCGCCGGCCGCCGCGGCCCCGGACAAGGCGCGCTGGCTCCTGCAGTGGACCGAAGGAACGTCCGGTTCCCACGTCGTGCGCGTCCAGACGCTCGACGCGAAGCTCGGCACCGTCGGTGCACCCGTGGTCGTCTCTCCACCCGGCAAGGATGCGGGCCAGGGAGCGCTCTGGGCGAACGGACACGGCGCCATCGCGTTCTTCTTGATCAAGGACGGCGACGACTACGCGCTGTGGGGCACGGGCATCTCGTGTCGTTGATCGAGCGCACGATCACCGCCGCGCAGGTTATGCACGAATTTGCAGGTGTTGCGCGCGCCCTCAGTAACCGAGGGTGAACCAGTACGCGAGCACCAGAACCAGGACGACGAAGAACACGCCGACCAGCGACACGCCTACCTGGCGCGCCGCCCAGGGCTTCCGGTTCGGCAAGGTCCAACGGAACAGCTGATCGACGGGCGGATGTGCTCTTGCCACGGTACGAATCTCCTTCGCAGCTCGAGAGTGCAACGCCCGTGCCCGCGCCGTGCGAGGAACGCGCTCAGGCGTGGCCGCACAGCTTGCGGGCGCCGCCGATCCAGTCGTCGCGGCGGATGCGTGCCGGCGTGGTCTTGATGCGCGGCGCGATCGATTCCACGTCGCCGTCCGTCCACGCGGCAATCTGGGCGAACGTGCGGACCCCGAGTCCCTTCAGCGCGCGCTCGAACATCGGGCCGACGCCCTGGAGGCGCTTCAGGTCATCCTCAGGATCCGGGGCCCACGCCAGCGACTCGGACAGCTCCTGCTCGAAGCGCTGCGCTTGCTGACGCGCGCGCGAGAGCTCGACTTCGAGCGCCGCGATGCGCCCGGGATCGACGCCGGCGAGCTGGGTCTCGAGCTCGGCAACGCGCTTCCGCAGGGTGGCGAGCTCCGCGTCGCGCGGTGCAAGCTCGGCCGCGAGACGTTCCGCGTCCGCTTTCGCGCCGAGCTGTTCCTCGAGCTCGCGGATGCGCGCGTCGCGTTCCGCAACGCGCGCCCTCAGCATGTCGCGCTCGGTCGCGAAACTACCGAGCTCGAATCTCGCGCCGCGACAAGACGCGTCGCAGCTGCTCGAGCTCGCGGCTCGCGTCGGCGCCCGGCGGACGCGACGGCGACGCGTCGGCACCCGGCGGACGCGACGGCGACGCGGGGGCACCCGCTGGGGCGCTCGCGCGCGGCGGCGGGAAGCTCGACGGCGTACCGCGCACGGGCGGAGGCGGCGGACGCGACAGCGGCGGCGGGCGCACGCTGCCCGCCACGCTCGGCGGCGGGCGAACACTGGACAAGCCGCTGCGCGACGGCGGCGGCGGCGGGCGCGACAGCGGCGGCGGATGAACGCTCGACAGCCCGGTGCGCGACGGCGGCGGCGGACGAACGCTCGACAGCCCGGTGCGCGACGGCGGCGGCGGCGGACGCAGGCTGCCCGGCGCGACGGCGCTTCCCGGCCGCGGCGGCACCGAAGGCGGCGGTGCTTGCGGAGGCACGCTCCGACGCGGCGGCGGCGGCGGACCGCCGCGCACGCTCGCCGTGGCTCCCGCTGGCGCGGGAGTCCGACCGGTCTGGGTGTCCTCGTCGCTCATGATCGGCGCACCGCGAAGCGCCGAGTCTAGCAAGCACGCCGGCCAGGCGAAACGCCTCAGGCGTCTTCGAGCCGCGCCGCGAGCAGGCGATCGAACGCGGCGGCGAGACCGCTCCGGAGCTCGCTCGTCGCGTTTGCCGGCCACGCCGCCGGATCCTCGCGCACGAAGGTGGTCTTGTCGGCGCGATTGTCGAAGCGCGCGAGCGGCAGCCACCAGGTGCGCCCCCACGCTTCGACGGCGATCCTGCCGGGGCGATCGCTCTGCGACGTCAGCCATTCGATGTCATCGCAGCCGTAATCGTGCAGCATGACCGTAAGTGGAACGCCGTGATGAAGTATCGAGCCGGGGTCGTTGGGATCGGCGCGCGCGTCGTTCTTGCGCCTGGACTCCTCGGGCGTGACCCAGATGTAGAGGACGGTCGCGCGCTCGAGCAGCGCCGGCGACAGCTGCGCCAGCGACCACGCGTAGCCCATCGGGGCCGACAGCGGCATGGCCGCGCCGTCCGGACCGCCGCGGGAGAACTCGATCACCAGCGTGGAGCCGACCAGATCGGTCGCTTGCGCGGCGAGCTTCGCGGCCTCTTGCGCGAGCGCTTCGGGCTCGAGCGCGGAGGCGACGGCGCCGGCGAGCGTCGGGTCGAGCGCCGAGAGGCGCGGCGTGAGCCCGACGCGCGCCGACGCGCGGTCGATCCGATCGAACAAGTGCCGCGCCGCCGGACCGGGCGGGGCCTCGCGCCGGGCCAACAAATCCTCGTGGTCCTCGTTCAGGAGGTGGATCAACGTGCCCCAGTCGCGAGCGTCCACGAACGGTCGATCCCCGGCGGCGAAGAACACGCGCTTGGCGCCGCGCGCCTCGAGCTCGTCGTCGATGCGGCGCATCGCGAACACGTACGGGTAGTCGTCGAGCTGCACCGACGAGCCCAGATGCAGCTCTCGCTGGCGAGCTTCGGGCGGCATCCAGTCGATGAAGCGTCGCACCTCCGACTTGCCCGACGCAGGCAGCGCGAGCAGAAGCACGGTCTCGAGCAGCGGTCCGGAGCTCAAGGCGGGTCCTCCTGCATTTCGTCGGTCCACGTCGGCGAGTCGGTCACGAGGCGGCGCGTCCACTCCGGCATCGACACGCCGTTCACACCGTCGGCGTAGAAGCTGAGCACCAGCGTGTGCTGGCTGCCGGCGATGAAGTAGCGCTCGAAGCGCTTCGGGTACGCGTCGTGGACGATGGCGGTCTGCTCGAGCAGCAGCTGCTTGAAGGCCGGGCCCTCCATGCCCAGGAAGCCGTTGCCGATCACCACGTCCTCGTACGAGCTCGTGCCGCCGACCTTGAGCGTGGGATCGTGAGCGAGCGCCCAACTGATCAGCGACGTGAACTGGCCGGTCGTGCACCCGGGGCACGAGTTCGGGATGAACTGGTCGATCTTCCACTCCGCGCGCGCATGGTTGAACTTCTCCGGATCATCCGGGTTCGTCAGCCCGAGCCCGGCGTCGTTGATGACGTACAGCGGCGTGTGCGGATAGGCGAGCCGCGTCGCGACGGTGCCGATGAGCGTGCCGTAGCCGCCGGCGCTCGATCCCGACAGCAGGATCTTCCTGGGCGCCGGGAAGTTCATCAATGCAACGTCGAGGCCGGCGGAGAGGTTGGCGAGGCCGTGGTGGTGGCGGAAGCCGTCCGCTCCGCCGTTCTTCGTGTCCGCCACGTCGCTGTCGCCGGAGAACACGGAACCATCGCAGTAGCTGACGAAGACCACGTTCCACGAGCCGACCGGGTTGACCTCGGTGTTGCCGTCCGTCCAACCGAGAGGCTGGATGCCACCGGCCGTGGTGGTGGTCGCCGCGCACAGATCGCTCCAGCACGCGCCGCCGCCCTGCAGGTAGATGACGAGGTTGTCCGACCCGGTATTGCGCGCGAAGACCTTGAAGTCCCCGCCTTTCATGCACATCGGGCCGTTCGGCGCGGCGGCGGCCGTGTACGTGTACGTCGTCGTGTCCTCGTACGTCTCCACCGACGTGGGCTGGAACTTGCCGAGGTACTTGCCCACGCCCTGGTCGATCAGCTCCTGCTGCGCCGCATCGTCGAAGCCCGGCGTCACGCCGGCTGTCGTGTCCACCGCCTCGTCGACGCTGCACGCGCACAGCCCGATGACGGAGCAAGCGACGAGAATGTTCGCGACGCGCATCGGTCGCGCGACCATACCACTTGTCGGCGCGCCGAGCGGCGACGCCGATTCAGAATCCGAGATCGTCGCCGGCTGCAGGGGGAGGTTGCTGGACCGGCGCGGAACCCGCCGGGCGCGCGCGCTTGGCCGGAACGGCCGGACGCCGCCTCGCCGCTGCGGCCGGCACGGCCGGCGCGGCCGGCGCGGGCGGCGCGGACGGCGCGGACGGCGCGGACGCCGCCGGCGCGCTCTGCGAAGGCGACGGGGCGCGCCGCGCCAGCGTGGATGCGACCGCCTCCACCCGCGTCGGGGCCGGAATCGAGTGCGCGACCGACGCGGAGTGCGGCACGGGAAGGTCGGGCGCGGGACGGCGACGCGTGGCCAACAGCACCACCAGCGCAGCGATCGCCGCCAGGACCAGCGCGATCGGCAGCAGAGTGCGATACCGCGCCCTGGCCGGGGCCGGCGCGGCGACGGTCAGCTCCGGCGGCTTGGCGGGCGGCGAGCTGCGGAACGTCTGCGCCGAGATGCTCTCGAGCGAGACCATGCTGCTCCGCGGCTCGATCCAGCCGCTCCGGATCGAGCTCCCCGCGGCGTCCTCGAGGACGCCGCGCTCGAGCAGGAGCCGGGCCAGCGCCTTTCCGAGCTCGCGCATGCCCGGCCAGCGCTCGTCGCGCGCCTTCTTGAATCCTGTGTCGAGGATCTCCTGCAGCCCGGGATCATCGACCCCGTGCTCGGACAGTGACGGGACCGGATCCTCGATGATGGACCGGAGCAACGCGTTGTACGGGCGATCCGCGAACGGCACGCGGCCGCAGACGGTCTCGTACAGGACGGTGCACACCGCCCACACGTCCGCGCGGCCGTCGATGTCGCGCTTCCCCGACGCCTGCTCGGGCGACATGTAGTCCGGGCTGCCCATGGCAACGCCGGCATGGGTGATCGAACCGTTCACGCCGCGCTCGTTCCGCGCGATCCCGAAGTCGATGATCTTCGGCTGGGTCCGGCCGCGTGAGGAGACCAGGAAGATGTTGTCCGGCTTCAGGTCGCGGTGGATGACGCCGTGCTCGTGCGCGACGGCCAACGCTTCGATGACCGGCAGCAGCAGCGCCACCGCGGTCTCGACCGGAAGCCGGCCCTCGTCGGCGACGAGCTGACCGAGATCCCTGCCCTCGAGCAGCTCCATGGCGATGAACGGATCGCCCGTAGGCGTCTTCCCTACATCGAACACGGTCACAATCGCCGGGTGCTCGAGGCGCGCGGCGGCCTGCGCCTCGTTCAGCAGCCGCTCCGCGCCCGCCTCGAGCTGGACGTCCGTCCGGAGCAGCTTCAGCGCGACGTCCACGTCCAGCTGCTCGTCGTGGGCGGCCCACAGCCAGCCCATGCCCCCTTCGCCGAGAACGCGTTCGAGACGGTACCGGTCCGCGATGACGTCGCCGGCCTGGTGCGGGCCACCCGTCGCGGGTTGGAGCGGCTCGAATCCGTCGTCGTCGGTGAAGCTCATGGCGCGGGCCCCGCCCTGCACAAGCATCGCACGCGCCGCGCAAACTGGTAGCATGCGGGCATGAGGTCGGGGGTCGCGCGCGCAGACATCCAGCTGTTGGTGGGGGTAGCCCGCCGCCATTCCGATCCGCGCTTGATCGCCACCGGCGACGCAGGCGCTTGAGGCGAAATGGGTACTTCCGGCCTCTGGACAGCGGTCAAGGGTGGCGCGGGCGTCGAGTCTTCCACGATCCGCGTCCGCGACGAATTCGTGCACCGGGAGTTCGGCGACGCCGCCCGCGCCCAGGTCCGCGCCGCGCTGTCGCCACCGCTTCGCGCCCTGCTCGGCGCCGGCACGCCGCCCGCGGGCTACGTGGACTTCGGGCTATTCGTCGGAAATGAATCTGATCGTCGATCGCGTGCTGGGAAAGGGCGACCTGGCGCTCGTGCGGCGGATGGGCCGCTATGCAGCTCACAACAACGCGGGCGTCTGGCGGTCGATGTTCGCCAAGGGCGTCGACATCCCGACCTTCATGGGCATCGCCTCCGGACTCTGGCACAAGCACTACGACTCCGGCGGGCTCGGACAAACGCGGCTGGACGACACCACGCTCGAGGTCGAGATCCGGAACTTCGCGACGCCACATCGCACCCACTGTCTCAGCGTGATCGGGTGGTTGGAGGGCATTTTCGACCTCGATCCGGCGCACGCGGTGAAGGTCGACGAGCGCGGCTGTCGCGCTTCGCGCGATCCGCGCTGCGCATTCACGCTGAGCTGGGAGCCGCGGGCCGCGCCGGCGAGATGATTTCGCGCAGTCGTGGCGAACACCAGCGCGGCGCGCGCCGGTCAGGCGGTGTATGGGTTCAAGCATGGGCTTGGTGCAAATCGGTGCGGGGCCGCGCGCGGGCGAGCGCCTGGTGCCACTCAGATACCGTCGCGTGGCCGACGCGGTGCTGCTGACGAGCGCCTTCGGCGACTGGGTCTTCGTCAGCGACGCGGAGCTGACGGCGCTGCAGGCCGGCGCCGTCGACCGGGACTCCGCCCTCGGACGCCGGCTCGCCGAGCACCGCTTCCTGGCGGACGGCATCGACCCGACGGCGATGGCCGAGCGACTCCGCACGAAGAAGCGCTTCCTCTCGTACGGACCGAATCTGCACGTCATGGTCGTCACGCTTCGCTGCAACGAGACGTGCGTCTACTGCCACGCGAGCCGCGCTCCAATGGATCGCGTGGACACGGACATGACGCCGGAGATCGCGGAACGCACCGTGGACCTGATCCTGCAGAGCACCTCGCCACGGATCACCATCGAGTTCCAGGGAGGCGAGCCGCTGGCCAACTTCCCGGTGATCAAACACGTGATCGAGTACGCGCTCGAGAAGAACCGCGCATACGGCAAGGAGCTCGAGTTCACGCTCGTCAGCAACTTGAGCCTGATGAGCGACGAGAAGCTCGACTATCTCGCGTCGCGCCGCGTGCAGATCTGCACGAGCGTGGACGGGCCGCAGGATCTGCACAACAAGCAGCGCGTGCTGCCCTCGGGCAACGCCTGGCAACAGGCGGCGATCTGGATCAAGCGCATCAACCAGCGCTACGTCGCCGAGGGGCTCGACCCGGTTCTGTATCACGTGGAGGCCCTGCTCACGACGACGCGCGCCGCGCTCGACCGTCCCCGCGAGATCGTCGACACCTACGTGGACCTCGGGTGCCGGGCGATCTTCCTCAGGCCGGTGGATCCGTTCGGTTTCGCGAGCATGACCGCCAACCGCATCGAGTACGAGCGCAAGCGCTATCTGGATTTCTATCGCGCCGCCGTGGACTACATCCTCGAGCTGAACAAGCAGGGCACGCAGGTCCTCGAGCGATTCGCGGCGATCTTCCTGACCAAGATCCTGACCGGCGACGACCCGAACTTCCTGGATATCCGCTCGCCGTGCGGCGCCGGCATCGGCCAGGTCGCCTACAACCACGACGGCAAGGTCTTCACCTGCGACGAGGGCCGCATGGTGCACCAGATGGGGGACGACACGTTCATGATCGGGGACGTCGGCACGTCCAGCTACCGCGAGCTGATGACCCACGAGACGGTGCGCGCATTGCTGGTGGCGTCCAACCTGGACGCCCAGCCCGATTGCGTGAATTGCGCCTACAACCCCTATTGCGGCGTCTGCCCGGTCCACAACTACGCGACGCAGGGCTCGATCCAGGGCCGCATGCGCGAGAGCCACCTGTGCGCGGTGCACAAGGGCATCCAGGACTACCTCTTCGAGCAACTGCTCGCGGACGACCCCGAAGTGACGACAATCCTCCGACGCTGGACCACCGTGCGTGAACGCTCGCACTTCGTCCACGATTCGGTGGCAAGCTGAGCTTGGGGTCCGGGCGCACCTGCGCTATAGCCCGGGCGTGGATCTCAGCCCCCGGCGAGCGCGTCGATCGCTACGTCCTGCTCCAGGTGCTCGGCGAAGGCGGCCAGGGCGCGGTGTGGAAGGCGGAGGATCCGCTCGACCGCGAGCATCCGCGCGCCCTGAAACTGGTGCCGCTGAACAAGTCGCGCCCGTCGGACGTGGAGCGGATCCGCCGCGAGGCGCGCGCGCTCGCACGCCTGAGCCACCCGTCGCTCGTGAGCTGCCACGGCCTGTTCGAGGATCTGCGTCTCGGACTTCTCGGGCTGTCGATGGACTTCGTGGACGGCGCGTCGCTCCGGAGCTTGCGCGACGATCCGAGCTTCACACCGCGCCATCGCGTCGCGCTGCTCGGTCACATCGCGCGGGCGCTCGCGTACCTCCACAGCGAAGCGGTCGTGCACCGGGATCTGAAACCCGAGAACGTGCTGGTGACGAGCGCGTTCGCCGACGCTCCGGACGACCCCGCGAACGTCAAGCTGGTAGACTTCGGGATCGCCTCCGAAGAGGGCAACCCGAATCCCCTCACCGCTCTCGATAGCGTTGTCGGAACGCTGTCGTATCTCGCGCCGGAGATGGTGGATCCAGGGTTCTTCGGCCGCCAGATGTCCTCGCCCGCCGCCGACGTGTTCGCGTTCGGCGTGTTGGCGTGGCAGCTGCTCTCCGACACCCGCCACCCAACGGGCCTGCCTGCACGCGCGACGATCATCGAGTACGGTCTGGAGTACCGGCGCGTCGCCCAGCTCGGCCTGCCATTCCCGAGCGGCGGCCCCGAGGGCGAGTGGGGCGCGCTGCTGCAAGGCTGCCTCGCCGTACGCGCTGCGGATCGCATCCAGAACGGAGCCGAGCTGTCCCTGCGCTGCGAGTCGGCAGCGCGGTCGAACGTCGTGGTCCGGCCGCGGGCGGCGACCAACGCCGCGCCGAGCGAACATCCCACGGCCGTGGAGAGCCCCGCGGCGTCGATCGGCGACACGGAAGCGGCGCCGTCGCTCGCGAAGCCGGACACGGACGGCGAGCCGACCGCGATCGCGAAGCCCGGCGCGATCGCGCGCACCACCGCGGCGGCGGTTGCGCACACGGCCACGACGGAACCCCGCGCCAGTTCGCGAAGCGGGGGAACGAGCGCGGTGGTGGTGGTTCTCGGCGTGATCGCGGCGGCGGGCATCGCCGGATCCGCGTGGCTGCTGTTCGGGCCCGGGGGCGGCCCGCCGACCGCGCCGGCGCCCGCCACGGCGGCATCCTCCGACGTTCCCGTCGCGGAGAGCGCCGTGCCGGTACCCAGCGAAAGCGCGTCGGCGGCGCCCGAGGCCGGCCCCGCCGGCGCGCTGCCGGCGGACTGCGCGGCGGGCGCGCCGCTCTGCGACTGCTGCCCGTCCGGACGCGACTGCGGCGGTGACTGCGGCGAGATGTTGCCGCCCGACGCGCGCTTCGATCTCCGCCTCGCGAGCATCACCGGATCCGACGGCACGAGCCTGTACGCGACCTACCCGGACTTGCTCGTGCAGATCGGCGCTCCCGACGTCAGCCCGGCCCTTTCGCCGGCGAACGACGGCGGACCACCGCTGCTGCAGGACGTGAGCGTCCACGATCTCGAGCACGGCGGCCTGGCGATCATGCTCGAGGCGAACGGCAAGACGCTGGCCACGCGCACCGCGGCCGTGTTCAGCGCCGGCATTCCGCGCAGCGCCCTGTGCAAGGGCCTCGCGGTTCAAGGCTTCGCCGGCGCGGTGGGTATCGGCGAAGTGCGCGTGTTCCTGGACGCGGCAGATGCGGCGCCCACGCGCTGCTCCGCCGACGGCGGCGCGCCGCCGGCTGTTCCCGCGCCGCGCTGATCAGCGATCCTCGACCGAAGGGATCCGCGCCAGGAACTCCTGGGTCGAGTTGCTACGCGGAAACGGCTCGGCCGGCACGGGAACGCCAAGAAAGTCGCACAAGGGCTCCCACCCCTGCTTCACGTCGAACACGAGCAGGCGCTCGGCCGGGATCGTCGCCTTGACGGCGGCGACATGCGCGCGGTGCACCGCGATGACGTGATCGCGATCCGCGAAGCGCCAGTCGAACGTCCCTCCGGCGACGATCCGGCGGTTCATGTCGAAGACGCTACCGGGCTCGATCGCGCGCTCCGGCTCGCGCGAGCCTAGAGCGTGGAAGATCGTGCTTGCCATGCTCGCGTACCAGGCGTCGTCCTCGCGCGTCGTGAGGATCGCCTTGGCCTCGGGAAAGACGTCGATGAGCTCGCGCCAGAAATACACGGCGGGCCAATCCACCGCGGAGCGGTAGTCGCGAAACAAGGCCGGGAAGTCCACGGCCTTGCCGTCCGCCGCCGCCAGGAACGTCGGCGCCAGCTCCGGGTGCGCGAACATCTCGACCATGTGGTGGCACGGACCGAAACCGAGGCGCTCCAGCGCGAGCTTCAGCGACAGGGTTCCGGTGCGGCCGAAGCCGACTCCAAGCACATCGAGGCCCATAGGGGTGGGGAAGATAAGACGAACCCGGGCGCGCGGTCCATCGGCGCGTTCAAATCAGCGCGGCTCGCCCGGCAGCCGCGGCGAGTGGGTGCAGCGATAGGCGAAGCGTCCGTCGGGCAGATCCACGGACCAGACCCACAGGTTGGTCTTCGGGTCGACCTCGCGGATACGTGCGTAGGTCGGCTGGAACACGCCGGGGATCAGCGGGATGAAGCTGTCGAGCACGTTGACGTCGCCGTTGTCGAGGCGGTCGGCGTCGCCGGCGAGCAGGACCATGTAGTGCTGCTTCGTCTCCTGCCACGCGATGCTCGCCGTCTTCTGCTTCTCGTCGATCTTCACGAGCAGCGGCCGCGACTGCTGATCCTTGACCGGGATGTGCGGGTTGCCGGCACCGTTGTCGTACATCAGGATCGCACCGTCGGGCTCGAGCTCGGGCGAGTGCTGGTGGAAGAACCAGCGGTCGCCGCCGACCAGCTTGAAGTCGCCGTCCTCGCCGAGCTTCCACAGCACCTTGCCGGTCTTGTGGTCGATCTTGATGATCCAGTCCTGGTGACGCATGCTGAGGAGCACGCTGTCGTCCGCCGCGTCGTAGAGGATCGCGTTGCCGTGCGTCCAGTCGTTGCTGGGCGTTCCGTTGGCCGGATCGATCACCGGGTTGGGCGTGATGAACCCGTCGCGGACCCGCTTCGGGTCCAGATGATCGAAGGCGTCCCAGGTCCAGAGCTTCTTGCCGGAGCGGTCGAACTCCACGATCAAGTCGCCGGCGACGTGGTGCTTCTGCGGAACACTCTTTTCGCCCTTGGCGTCGAGCGGGTAGTCGAAGTCGCGGAAGGCGTAGCTGAGCGACATGAAATGGCCGTCGGGCAGCTCGATGATGTCGTGATGGAAGCCCGGCACGCCGAGCTTCCGCGCCGGCAGATCCATCGTGGCAGCGCCGAGCTCGTCCACGATGTACGCGCGATCGTCCTGCACGAACATCAGCGAGCCGTCGTCGCGCAGCTTGATGCCCGCGGGGACGGCCGGAATGATCTTCGTCTTCGCGGGCCGCGGCAGGAAGAAGCGCGTGTTCCCGCTCGCGTCGATGGCGTAGATCGCGCCCTTGGTGATGAGCGGGTTCACCGACAGATCGAAGATCCGGAAATCCTGCGACGGCTTGCCTTCGACTTTCGTCTTGAACGACGCGATGAAGCCGGGCAGCGGCGGAATCGTCTTGAACGGCACGTCGACCGTCTCGGTCGCTGCCCTTGCCGTCGCTCGCGGTAAGCTTCGCGGTGTAGCTCCGTCCCGGCACCAGGCCGCGCAGCCTGAGGGTCAGCGCGGTGCCCGGGCCCGCGTCCTTGCCCGCGCGCGCGCCGGGATCGCCGACCAACGAGATGTGCGCCGTCCCGCGGTGCGACAAGGCGACGTGCAGATCCACGACCATCGGCTGCGACGCGTGGAACGCCACGACCGGGTCGCCTGCGAGCAGCGTGTGACGCGTGGGAGCGGGCTGCTGCTTGCCGTGACACGCCACCGCCAGCGCGCCGAGCGCGATCACCCCGATCGATCGCCTGCTGCCGATACCCATGACGGCCGAGACGTAGCACGCGCGCGGCCGGGGGCGCAGCTCCGCGTCAGCCGCGTCAGGGCAGCGGGTGGGCGAGGAAGAAGTCGAGCATCGCCGAACCCGCGTTGATGTCCTGGGTCTGCTTGCCGATGCCGGCCGTGGGATCGGTACCGCCCGGCCACTGGTGCCCGCCACCGGCGATCGTGCAGAGCGCGACGTTCGCGCCGGCCTGGCAGCTCTGGTACTGGGTGCACGTCGTGTCGCCATTCTGGAAGATGGTCGCCGGCGTGGCGTCGGTGCAACCGCTGTTCGCGGTCCACAGCGCGATCGCGTCCTTGACGCTCATGGCGCCGCCCAGACCGTTGCCACCGTAGGGCACGACGATGTCCGAGGTGCCGTGGAACTCCATCACCGGCATCTCGCGGGTCGGCTTGCACGAGGTGACGGCGATCGGACCCGAGACCGGCGCGATGGCGGCGATGCGCGTCGAGAGCTCGCAGCCGAGCCGGCTCGCGAACATCCCGCCGTTGGAGAACCCGGCTGCGTAGATGCGCTTTGGATCGATGCATAGCGTGCTCTCGAGCTGATCGAGGAGATCCTTGGTGAACTGCACGTCGGGCAGCTGCGTGCTCGAGCCGGTGCCGCAACACTTGGGCCCGGCGTTGAAGCTGTTGGCGACGCCCTGCGGGTACACGACGAACATGTCGTGCTGCGCGGCGATCGGCGTCATCCCGGTGGACGCCTCGATGCGCGCCGCATCCTCCAGGTAGCCGTGGAAGACGAGCACCAACGGCAGCGACGCGGAGCCGTCGTAGCCCGGAGGCACGACCAGCCGCGCGGTGCGCTGCTGGCCGCTCGACGTGACCTTGACGGTGCTCGTGCCGGGTGCGACCGGCGACAGCGTGCACGCCGCCGTGCCGCCGCTGCCCGCGCCGCCACCGCTGCCACCCGCGCCGGCTGCGGCTCCGCCTCCGGCGGCTCCGCCGACGCCCGCGCTGGCGCCGCTGCCCGCGCTTCCGGCTGCGCCGCCGCTACCGGTCTGGCCCGCGTTGCCGGCGCCGGCGTCGGTGGCCGGCGCGGAGCCCGATTCCGCGCCGCCACAACCCACCAACCCCAAGGCAAGGAGCACGATCGCTGAGCGGCTCATGGGCCGGACGATAACGGAATCCGGCCCGCGAGCCAAGCGTGGTCAACGCTGCTGCCAGCGCGCCGCCAGCAGCGGGAACAGCGTGTCGCCCATGGCGTACAGCTGGTCGCAGTGGTCGTCGGGCCCGGTGCCCGCGAAGCCGCGGACGTGGAGGCTACCGCGATCGCCCCGGGAGATCTCGGTCATCGTCTTGCGCGGGCCCCGCACGTGCTCCTTTCGCGGATCGACGCCGTGGCTGGACAAGAGGTAGTCGGCCGTCTCGGTCGTGCTGGCGTAGTGCGGGGGCACGATCGACGAATGGGTGATGCCCATGAGCTTCTCGCTCCGGGCGGCCGCGTCGGCGAAGCGCTCGAACGGCGCGATCTGCAGCTCGTCCACGCGGCGGTAGCCGCCACGGAACCCGACGTGCAGACCATCGGCGAGCAGCACGGTGTCCACGCGCGCTGCCTCGTCGGCGTGCGCCAGGATCCGGTAGGTCGCGCCGTAACCGGCGCTCCAGCTCGACAGCGCGAGGCGCGCCGCGTGCCGGGGAGCATCGCCGCAGCGCGTCGCGATCACGTCGTCGACGCCGGTCAGCAGGTCGTCGAGCGCGCCCTTGCCGGCAAACGCGTGCTCGTACGGGCCGGAGCCCTGCCCCAGGTTCACGACGACCAGCACCGCGTCGATGCCCGAGCGCTCGAACATCGGCACCACCCGCGACGGCGCGCCGTGGAAATGGACGACCAGGTCGTACGCGCCGCTCGCGCTACCGCAGCCCGCCGGCAGGACGACGACCTTGCCGGAGCGCGTCTGGATGCGGATCGGCGCGGCGGCCTGCGTCGGCCGTGGAGTCGCCGTCGCCAACGGCGTCACGACCGGCGTCACGACCGGCTCGGCGGGCTGGGCGAGCGGCGCCGGACGCGCCGCGTCATGGTCCGCCTCGGAGGCCGTCCGCGTGGCCGCGCCGCGGCTCGAGAGCAGCACGATCGCCACGACGAGTGAACCGACAGCCCGCATGCCGGGGCTCCTATTCAAGGATCGTTCCGGCACCCCCCCGAGGGCGCATGTTCCTGATATCCTTTGGCTTGCAGCATGGACAACCGCGTCGCCCTCGCTCGGCTGCTGCTCCCCGACAGCAGCGATCGATGCCTGGAGGCAGCACCCCACGAGGCGGCGCGATGAGCGGCGACCGCGGCGGTCACCTGCACACGCTGCGCGGCATCGCGCGGGCGATCGCGATCCCACGCCTGGAGCTGGTCGTGGAGCGCGAGGCCGGCGCGACGAGCGAGCGCACGCTGGTGCTCGACGGCGACTTGTTCCGGCTGGGGTCTCACGCCGGCAACGAGCTCGTGCTCGCCGACCCGCGCGTGTCGCGCTTCCACTGCCGGCTCGCGCGCGGCGATCACGGCTTCGCGATCACCGACACCGGATCGCTCAACGGAACCGTCGTGGACGGCGTGCGCGTTCGCGACGCGGACCTGCCGCTGTCGGGCTGCCGCATCGAGCTCGGCGACTCGCTGGTGCGCGTGCGGGAGCTCGGTTCCGCATCGGTAGAGGCGCTCCCCGACTGGTCGAGCTTCGGCGAGCTGTACGGCGAGTCGCGCGCGATGCGGCACCTGTTCGGCGTGCTGGCGAAGGTGGCGCAGAGCGAGTCGACGGTGCTGATCGAAGGCGAGAGCGGCACCGGCAAGGAGCTCGCCGCCACGGAGATCGTGCGGCGCGGACCGCGCGCGGAGCGGCCGTTCCTGATCGTGGATTGTAGCGCCATCTCGCCGAACCTGATCGAGAGCGAGCTGTTCGGCCACGCCCGCGGCGCGTTCACCGGCGCCGACCGCGCGCGTGTCGGCGCGTTCGAGGCGGCCAACGGCGGAACGATCTTCCTCGACGAGATCGGCGAGATGCCGCTCGCCATGCAGCCGAAGCTGCTGCGCGCGCTGGAGTCACGGGAGATCCGCCGCGTCGGCGAGAACGAGGCACGACGCATCGACGTCCGGGTGATCGCGGCGACGAACCGACGCCTGGAGCGCGAGGTCAACCACGGGCGCTTCCGCGAGGATCTGTATTTCCGGCTCAGCGTGGTCACCGTGCGCATCCCGCCGCTCCGCGAGCGGCTCGAGGATCTGCTGCTCCTGGTGCGCGTGCTCCTGCACTCGATGAACGCGGAAGAGTCCGAGCAGCTGTTCACGCCGGCTGTATTCGCCGACATGACGCGCCACGACTGGCCGGGCAACGTGCGCGAGCTCCGGAACTACGTCGAGCGCACCGTGGTGCTGGAGAAGGCCGCGCCGACGTCGACGCGCCAGCCGTCGGTGGCACCAGCCGCGACGGCCCCGGCGGACGCCAATCCCGAGGTGCCGTTCAAGGTCGCCAAGGAGCAGGTGATCTCGGCCTTCGAGCGTCGCTATCTCGAAGCGCTACTGGCGGCCGCGAACGGCAACATCAGCCGGGCGGCGCGCAACGCGAAGATGGATCGCATGTACCTGTACCGCCTGCTGCAGCGCTACGATCTCCGCGGCGGCTCGCTCAAGGACTGAGGAACGCCACGATCGCGTCGCCGACCTCGCGCGCCGCGTCGTGCTCGACCCAGTGACTGGCGTGCGGTAGCCGCTCGATCCTGAGGTCGGGAACGTAGCGGTCGAGCCCGTCGAGCAAGCGCGGCGACAGCGCGACGTCCTGCTCTCCCCACAGCACCAGGGTCGGCGCGTGGATCGTGCCCGGCGCGCGCACCGGGTAGCGGAACGCCGCGCGATACCAGCTCACCGCCGCGCGCGCGGCGCCCGGTCGTCGCATCGCGCAGACGTACTCGTCCATGTCCTCGTCGGTGAACGACGACGGGTGCACGGCGCCACCGCGCAGCATGCGCTCGAGGACGAAGCGCCGGCGAATCAACCACACGGGCAAGAGCGGCAGCAGGAACAGGAACACGTACCAGGCGCGCGAGATCTGATCGAAGTGGCGCATCGCGCTGCGGTACAGCTCCGGGTGCGGTCCGTTGAGGATGACGAGGCGCTCGACCAGCTCCGGGTGACGCTCGGCCAGGCAGAAGGCAACCATCACGCCCCAGTCGTGAGCCACTACCGGGATCGGCCCGCCGCCGTTCGCAGCGATCAAGCCGACGACGTCGGCGACCAGCGCGTCGATACGGTAGGCGCGCGTGCCCGACGGCTTGTCCGACAGGTTGTATCCACGCTGATCCGGCGCGACGGCGCGCCACCCCGCCTCCGCGACGGTCTGCATCTGGTGACGCCACGCGACCCAGAGCTCCGGGAATCCGTGCAGGAACAGCACGGGCTTGCCCGTACCTTGCGAAGCGACGTGCAGGCGCACCTCGCCGACGTCGACCGTGGCGTGCTCGATCACGGGGCTCCGGTGGCCAGGTGACCGAGCGCGGCGACGCCGGGCAGGAAGAAATAGCCGCCGCCCTGCACCCGCACGACGCGCGGCACACCGCCGTGACAGCGCCGGACGGTGCTGCCCGGAACGCTGAAGCAGCCGTCGCCCGCGTCGCGACCGACGATCGGGTCACGCTCGTCGTAGACGCCGCCGAAGCCGCGGTTGTCGAGCCAGGTCTGTTGGATGAACTCGAACTGGCGGCGCAGGTTGGCGTTGAGCGCGACGAACACCAGTCCGCGATCGACTCCGTCGTCGTCGCGCGGATGCGGGCCTGCCATCACCGGACCGTACAGTCGACCGCGGCGAACGATGCGGTGGCGCGCGACCGCCTCCAGCGACTCGGCGGGCGAGGCACCGAGCATGTCGCGCGGATTCGCGCGACGCATGTGCGCGCCCAGCGGGCAGCGCTCGCCACGCGGATCGAGCGCCGCATACAGGAAGTCGTTCCGGGTGGCGAGGTCTGGTTGGGGTTGGTTCGGCGCGAGCACGAGCGGCGAGCCGTCGGGCCAGCGACCAATCATGCGCGCGGCCAGCCGCGTCGCGGCGTCGCTCACGCCGTCGACGCCGCTGGGGCGCCCCGCGGCGTACGCGTAGCGCCAGAACGCCGCGACGTCCTGGTACAGCTTGCGGAACACGAGGTACGTGCCGTTCCGTCCGAGATCGAAGCCGCGGTCGCTCGGCGAGGACGTCGAGAGCCCGTAGCCGTTGGGATAGCCGAGCACGACCTCGCCCGGCGCGACCGCGTGATCTCCGGACCGCGGCGTGCGCGGCCCGCCGGTCACGGCGGGCTGGGAGATGCCGTCGCGGAAACCGAAATGCTCGCGCCGATCGTGGGGGATCCGCGCCTCGATCGCCGCAACGACGCCGACGCCCGACGCCGCGAGCGCGCGCTCGTGACGCGCGCGAAGCCCGGCGAGATCGGCCGCGCTCGGGGCGAACAGCATCAGCAGCGCGTCGAGACGCCGCTCGCCGGTCCCCATCACCCAGCGCTCCGGCGCGTCCTCGCCCACGTCGCCGTTGACGCGGCAGCGGTCCGGGTGGTGCATGCCGTCACGGAACTCCCGGGGGAAGGTCGCGAGCGAGTCCGGCGGCAGCCCGAGGCGCTCGAGCCCGGTGTACGAGAGCGCGACGTTCACGCGCGGCGCGTCGCGATCGCCGTGGTGCCGCGCCGGCGCGACTTCCCCGGCAATCGCGCGGAGCCAGTCGCGCGCCGGTGCGGCGTCGCCAAACCGCAGGCCCACGTAGCAGGCGTGCGGCTGCCGCGAGTAGCCGTAGAAGACGATGCCCTGGATGTCGTGGAGGTCCATGGGGGTCAAAGTCGCGAGAGCCACGCGCGCGTCTCTGCTTCGTCGAGCGTGCCGCGGCAGCGCTCGCGGATCCAGGCGTTGTCGAGGATCTCGTCCACCGAAAGCTCCGGGTAGGCGCTGTACCAGATCTGGTTGGGGAGCTGGCAGGTGCGCGTCCAGTGCTTGAACGGCTCCTCCGCGCGCGCGCCGTCGAACAACAGCCAGCGCGTCGGCGGAAAGCCCCGGGTGTTCGTCCAGATCACGCTGAGCCAGAAGCTGACCTTGTCGATGAAGTCGCCCAGGTACGCCTCCCAGCTCCCGTCGTAGTTGCTGAAGAACAACAGCCGCCCGTCGTCGAGCACCACCCAGCGCGCGAAATGGATCGTGCTGAGCCCGGCGAGGTTGCCCTCGAAGCCGACGCGCAGAGCGAAGTGTTGTACCGCCCACAGCGCCGCGCGGAGCGTGCGCGCGCGGTAGCCGCCGGGCCGGATCACGGACAGGTGCGTCAAGCCGTTCTGGTCGCCCTGGTCTTCCTGGGCGGCGATGCGGTCGATGCGCGGCCCACTGTCCCACTCGAGCGGCAGCGGATCCTGTTCTTCCCGAACGCGATCGGCGCGTTCGTGCACCGGCGACAGCAGCCACAGCGCGAGCAAGTACGGCACGCGCAGCAGCACCTCGAGCACGAACTCCGCGTAGCACCACGGCTTGACGGGCAGGCCGCGCTCCACGCCGCCGAGGACGAAGCCTTGCGCGCTCAACCGGTCGCACAGCACGGCACGGACTCGCTCTGCCGGCAGCGCGCACACCGCCGGCTCCTCGAGCCAACCGTTGATCGCGCGCCGCACGCCCGCGTCGTTCTTGATCTGCGCCACGGACAGCCCGCCGTGCGCCACGTAGAAGGTGGTGGTCGGCACGCGGTGGTCGTCGATGAAGTGGCGGAAGCGCCCCGCATCGACCGCGTCTTCTTCGGAGAAGCCCGCGCAGCACGAGAGCGCCCGACCGAGCGCCGGTCCGAGCTCGCGCGCCAGGTCGTCCATGTGCGCCTCCAGCGTGCCGTCGAAGTTGCTCTCCAGCGCCAGCATCGTCGGTCCGCCCGCCGCTGCGGGAAGCAGCACGACGCGCGCGAAGTGGAGCGTGGGGATGCGCGCGAAGGCCAGACACGCGTCGTCGTGGGCATCGCCCAGGAGCGCGTCGAGCTCCGACGCGCGTCCGGGCGAAACCGGGCAGAGCAGCGTCAGGGCAGCTTGTTCGATCGGCTCGGTCGCTTGCATCGCCTCGTCTCACGCGCCGCCGGGAGCCGTCATCGCCAAGCATCGCTCGACGTTTTGCACGCCCTGCTGTTCGAAGTAGTCGCCGGCGCGGGCGCACAGCGCCGCTCCCTCGTCCCCCCCGTGAGCTCGCCTTGGCGATACCGCGCCGCCGCGGCCAGATAGCGCATGTCCTCCCGGTCGAGCCCGGCGGCGGCCTGTGCGAACAACGACCGCGCGGGCTCGAAGTGGCCGCGCGCCCCCGCGACGCAGCCCAGGACGAGGTCGCTCATGGGCGCGCCGTGGCGCATGCGTTCCCGGGCGAGGCGCTTGCCCTCGCGCTCGGCCTCGTCGAGGCGCCGGACCGTCACCGCGCACAAAGCGCGCTCGAAGCGTGAGAACATGCGGATCACGTTGATGCGCAGCAGCTGCGCGGAGTCGAGCCTCTTCCACTCGCGTTCGACGCGCTCCCAGGCCGCTCCGCCCTCGCCGCGGTAGCGATGCACCGAGATCGCCGAGATCAACGCGCCCCAGTGGCTGCCGTTGTAGCGCCGCGTCGCGAACGACGCGGCGTGATCCATCGACACCTGCCAGGCGGCGTCCACCTCGTCGGCTACAATCCGGGTGATGCACGCCGGGTAGACCAGGTTCATGAGCGCGTACGCGTCCTCGCGATCGGCCGCCTCGCGCACGATGATCGGGACTCGCTCGCTGGTGCGCTTGAGCTCGCCCATCAGGATCGACGCGTTGCAGGCCCAGGAGCGCGCGTTCGCCAGCTCCCACGCGACCGCCTGGCAGCGCTCGCGCAGCAGCGCCTCCGCCTCGTCGAGCTCGCGCTCGGAGCTGCGCCACTCCCCGCTGAAGAAGCGCACCATGCCCGAGGCCAGCTTGACCAGCGCCATGCCGTGCGGATCGTCCACGCGCGTCGCCAGGTCTTCCGCCACGCGGACCAGGCGACCGGCCCGGTCCCGCGCGCCGTCGGCGACCGCGGCGGCGTTCCCGGCTTCGAGCGCCAGCGCGCGACACAGCCGCACCGGCTCGCCGGCGTCGAGCGCGAGCCGGAGATGGCGCGCCGCGAAGTCCGCGCCGCGTACGAGATCGACCATCGCGAGGCCCACCGTCGCCGAGAACGCGACGTCCACCCGCGCGAGCGCGTCCGGGTCCGGCGTCGCGCCGCCCCGGGCCATCTCCAGACCGCGGAAGCGCAATCGGGTACGGCTCGCGAGCAGCGACGCGAGCGCCGACGCGAGCGTCGACGGATACGGCAGATCGACCGCCCTGAGCACGTCGCGCAGCGACGCGAGCCCTTGCTCCTCGCGACCGCTCTTCAGGTAGTTCTCTGCCGCGAGTCGACGGAGCTCGATCGCCGCCGCGCGCGGCGCGCTCGCGGCGCCGGCGAGGTACTCGTCGGCGGCGGCGGCAACCCGACCCGCCGCAGCCAGCGCGTCGCCAGCCTTGTGCCGGAGCTCGTGCACGGGCGCGTCGGCGCGGATTTCGATCGCCGCGCGATACAGCCGCGCCGCGCGCGCGAACGCGAGGCCGCGTGCGGCGGTTTCGGCGGCGACGACGACGTGACGCCGCGCGCTGTCGAGATCGCCACCCGAGAGGTAGTGCTCGAACAGCGCCTCGGCGTCCGCGTGTCCGGTGGCTTCGAGCTCGCGCGCGAGCGCGACGTGCAGCTCGCGTTGCCGAGCGGCGTCGAGGTCCGCCACGATCGTCTCGCGGATGCGCGAGTGGAAGGCCTCGAGCACCTCCTGGTCATCGACCACACGGACGCGGACCAGCCGCGCGGCGCGCAGCACGCTGAGCGTGGAGCGCGGGATCGTCGCGCCGCCCGCCGCGCGCTCGGCCACGCATTGCGCGACGGGACAGGTGGCGATCGACAAGACCTCGAGCAGCGCGCGCGACGCGGCCGGCAGCTCCGCGACGCGATCGGCGATCACCTGCGGCAGGGACACGACGGCGCTCTCGAGCCCAGGCTCGCGCGCGCCACGGCGCCGGCGCTCGGCTTCCCACTGCACCAGCTCCGCGACGAAGAACGGGATGCCCTGCGACTCCCGCGCGATGGCGTAGGCAACGTCCGCGTGACCGGCGAGCGCCACGTCCATGGACGAGCGCGCGAGGTCGACGGCTTCGGATTCACTCAGCCGATCCACCGTGACTTCGCGCACGTCGGCGCCGCGTCGGAGGCGCGGCAAGCTGGCAAGGAGCTCCGGGACCGCGGCGCTGCCCGCCGCGAGCTCGTCGCGGTAGCCGCAGACGAGCAGCACCGGCGGCGCGCCCGGCGGCTCGAGCAACTCGCGGAGCAAGCCCACGCTGTCCACGTCGCCCCACTGCAGGTCGTCGACGTGGATCACCGGCGTCCACTCTTCGGCGAGGGCGGCGAGCAGAGCGCGCAGCGCGGCGAACGCGCGACGCCGGATCTCGTGCGGCTCCACCACCGCATGCGCGGCGCGCGGCGCCTCCGCGATCGCGCGCACCCCGCGCAGCACCGGGAACACGCGCGACAGCTCGTGGATCCCCGGAGGGACGACGCTCTCGACGTAGGCGTGGGGCTGTTGGCCGAGCCAGCGGCTGAGCTCGTCCACGACGCTGTCGAGACCCTTGAAGGGCACCGACTCGCGCTCGTAGCAGCGACCCGACAGCGTCAAGACGCCGGGCTCACGCGCGATGCGCTGGAGGAAGTGGGTGACGAGCGCGCTCTTGCCCATTCCCGAGTGGCCGCTCAAGAGCACGACGGACGGGCGATCCTGCCGGGCCGCGGCGAACGCGCGGTCGAGCTCGGCGATCTCCTGCTGGCGACCGACGAAGACCGGCACCGGGCCGGTCGCGGGCACGAGCGAGTACGCTTGCGACGCGCCTTCACCCGCCAGGCGCGCGAGCAACTCGGGGCCGCCGGGACGCGCGTACGGATCCCGACTGAGCAGCTCCGCGCACAGCTCGTCGAGATCGGCCGGCACGAAAGCCGCGAGGCTGGACGCGCGGGGCGCGTCGAACGCAAGCTTCTGGTCGATGATCTCGCGCGCGGTGCCGTCGAAGGGCAGCTGACCCGTGAGCGCTTCGAACAACATCACGCCGACCGCGTACCAGTCCGACGCCGGTCCGGCGCCGCCGCCGGCCGCCTGCTCCGGCGCCATGTAGCCCGGCGTCCCGAGGATCTGCTCGTCCGCGGGCTGCGGCCGGTCCGGCGCGAAGTCGCCGACGACGCCGAAGTCGAGCAGCACGACGCGACCCTCGGGCGTCACCAGCACGTTCGAGGGCTTGATATCGCGGTGCAGGCGTCCGTCCCGGTGGATCGCGGCCACTCCGCGCGCCAGCTGCGCGAGGGCCTGCCGCAGTCGCTGCACGTCGCGGATGGCGGGACCGGCGCGAGGCGGGCGCTCCGTCGGGGCTCGCGCCTGCGCCGGACCGTCGAAGCTGGCCGCGTCGAGCGTCGGCGCCATCGCCCGCTCCATGGCGCGCACCGCCGAGCGCTCGCGTCCGCTCGACGGCGTGCCGGCGTCCAGTTCCTGCACCCAGCCCAGGAAGTCGACGCCGTCGACCAGCTCCATCGTGAAAAACCAGTGCTCCCCCTCGGAGAACAGGTCGTGGAGCGCCACGACGTTCGGGTGGGCGATGTCGGCCAGCGCGCGAAACTCCCGCTTGAACCTGAGGAGCGACACCGGATCGACGTGCGCCATGGTCTTGAGCGCCACCGACACGCCGCGCTCCCGATCCTTCACACGATAGACGACACCCATGCCGCCCTCGCCGAGGCGGCCTTCCACCACGAAGCGCGCGGTACCGCGGAACTCCGCGGCCGCCGCGCTCGTTGAAGCGTCCCTTCCCTCTGCCAAACTTGCCTGTTTCGCCGCGCGAAGTTAGCGGCTCCGCCCGACCGCCGCAACGCCCTATACTCCGGCCGTCCGGGAACCGGCCATGAGCGCGCTCGAGAACCACGTCGCCTACTTCGATCCCGATGGAAACGGCGAGATCACCTGGCGCAAGACTTTCGCCGGGCTCCGCGGTCTGGGACTGCCCGCGTGGCTGTGCGTGCCGCTCACGGTCCTGATCAACGGCGCGCTCGGCTACCTGACCCACGGGCGGCCGACGAGCGTCGTGTCGGTGCGAGACATACACAAGGGCGTCCACCCGTACGACACCGGCGCGTTCGATGCCGCCGGCGAGTTCGACGTCGCGCACTTCGATGCGCTCTTCGATCGGACTGCCGGTCCGGCGCGGCCGGCGTCGCCGCGCGACGCCATCACGCGCGCGGAGCTGAGACAGGTGATCGTCGCGCGCGGCAACGCGGATCATGCGGGCCTCGCCGGCGTCGTCGCGCGCATGTTCAGCGCCGCCGAGGCGAAGCTGCTCTTCTGCCTGGCTGCGGACAGCGTAAAGGACGTCGATGGCCGGGCCGAGCCGGCGCTGACACGACGTCGCCTGCGGCGCTTCTACACGGGCAATCTGTTGCCGGCGATCGCGCGCCGTCATCGCCTCGCCGCGTACCGCCGATCAACGTTGTAGACTTTACTGTCTACTCAGCGCTTCCGCGACGCGCGCGACGATCGGCACGTCCGCGTCCGCCCAGTCGAGCGCGTCGAGCTGTGCCGGGCCGAGCCACGCGAGCTCGGCGTGCTCGTGCGCCACCGGCTCGCCCAGGACGAGTCGCGCCAGGTGGACGTCGAGCTGGACGCCGCCTGCGACGCCCCGGCCCAGCCACGCCCCGACCTCGATCACGACGCCGAGCTCCTCGTGGATCTCCCGCGCCAGAGCCACCTCGGCGCTCTCGCCGGGCTCGAGCTTGCCGCCCGGGAACTCCCAGCGCAGCGGCGCGCTCATGTGCGGGCCGCGCCGGGCGACCAGACATCTGTCAGCCCGCACGATCGCCGCGCCGACAACCTGGATGCGACCGGTCATGAGCGTCGTATCCTAGCGCCATGGCCCGCCTCAACGCCGTGGAATTCGCCGCGATGAACAACCCGATCCGCCGCGCGATGCAGCGCTTCCTCGAGCTGCCGACCTGCGAGTCGATGCTCGACGACGCGGGCATCGATCTGCGCGGCAAGCGCCTGCTCGACGCGGGCTGCGGCTCCGGAGAATCCACGCGCTTGCTTGCCGCGCGCTTCGATCCGGGTCGGCTCGTCGGCTTCGACCTGATGCCGGAGCAGGTCGACCGCGCGCGGCTGCGCGTGCCGCCGGGCGTCGAGCTCTGGACGGGAGACGTCACCGCCATTGGCCTTGCCGACGCGAGCTTCGACGCCGCGTTCGTGTTCGGCATCTTGCATCACGTGCCGGCGTGGCGCGACGCACTGGTGGAGCTCGCGCGGGTGCTCGCACCGGGCGGCGTGCTACTCGTGGAGGAGCTGGAGAAGCGCTTCGTCGACAAGTCCGACAAGTACCTCTTCACGTCGCACCCCGAGGAGTCGCGCTTCGACTGGACGACGTTCCGCGACGGGCTCGCCGCCGCGGGCTTCGCCATCCTGGACGAGCGCCGGCTATTGATCGACTCGGCGCGCGCGTTCCTCGCGCGCCGGCGCGCGTGACTACCAGTCGGCGATGACCGCGCCCCAGGTGAAGCCCGAACCAAAGGCGATCATCGCGACCTTCATGCCCGGCTTCAGCTTGCCGTTCCGCTCGGACTCGGCGAGCAATATCGGGATGGTGGCGGCTGTCGTGTTCCCGTAGCGCTGGATGTTGTGCACGAGGCGGTCGTCGGAGATGCCGATCTGCTTCGCGACGTACTCGTTGATGCGCATGTTCGCTTGATGGAACAAGAACAGATCGATGTCGTCGCGGGTGATGCCCTGGGCCATGCACGCCTGCATCAAGACGCCGATCATGCGCTCGACGGCGTGGCGGAACACGAGCTTGCCGTTCATCTGCGCGAACATGTCCTCGGGCTGCACCTGGCCCACGCCGTGCTCGTTCTGCGGGATGAAGGGACGCTTGGAGATGTCCCAGACCTTCTGCGACAACACGTCCGCGTGGCGTCCGTCGGCGCCCAGGTACCAGCCGCGGATACCGCGGTCCTCCTCGGTGGCGCTGACCACGACGGCGCCGGCCCCGTCGCCGAACAATGACGACACGGTGCGGCCGCGCGTGGTGAGATCGAGCGCCGCGCTGTGGGTCTCCGCGCCGACGACCAGCACGTGCTTCGCGCCGCCCGACTTCACCATGCTGGTGGCGGTAGCCAAGCTGTAGACGAAGCCGGAGCACTGGTTGCGGACATCGAGCGCCGGCACGAACTTCGCGCCGTCGCCGTCACACAGGCCGAGCTTCTGCTGCAGGTAGACGCCGGAGCCCGGAAACGCGTGATCGGGCGAGAGCGTCGCGAAGATGATCATGTCGAGGTCGCGCTTGTCGATGCCGGCGCGCAGGATGGCCTGTTCGGCCGCGGGCAGCGCGAGATCCGCGCTGCCGACGCCTTCGTCTGCGAAGTGCCGTTCCTCGATGCCCGTGCGTTGCACGATCCACTCGTGGGTCGTGTCGATGCCATACTGCTTGGCGAGATCGTCGTTCGTGACGACGCGCGGGGGTACGTGGAAACCGGTTCCGGAGATGTAGGCGTTCGGCACTTGTTCCTCCATCCGACGCTGCGACGAAGCGCGGCAGTATACCGCTCCGGAAGTCCGCCACATAGAGGGCGACCGCTTGATCTTCGCCAAGCGCCAAGAGCACGAAAAGTTCGAGAAAATACCCGCCGCGCCGGACGCGACCCACCGCCGCGCCGGCGCCGGAGCGTCAAGCGGTGTTCCGCGCCGCACCGGCATCCTCTTGCCCGCGCGAACGCACAGCCGCCGGCGAGGCGTCTTCGTTCCTTGGGGAAGGATGCCGGTCCGGCGCGGTATCGGCGCGAATTGACCGCCCTCCGAGCCGCGTGAGACGCTCTTGCGATGTTGCGAGGCGTGGGAGCGGTGGCGATGGTCGCGCTCTTGGGGGCGTGTGGCGGCTCGGATGCTGCGGCGGCCGGAACCGGTGGCGCGGCGGGCAGCGGTGGCGCGGCGGGCAGCGGCGGCAGCGGCGCGACCGGCGGCAGCGGCGGCAGCGCCGGCGGCGGACAGGACGCCGCGGCCGACGCGCCACCGAGCGGCTTCTTCGACGACGCGCGCGACGGACACCGCTACAGCGAGGTCGCGATCGCGGGCATGACCTGGATGGGCGAGAACCTGGCCTGGGAGGCACCCAGCGGATCGTTCTGCTACGCCGACGATCCGGCCAACTGCGCGACGGGCGGGCGGCTATACAACTTCGACGTTGCACAGGCGGCCTGTCCCGCCGGCTGGCACCTGTCGACGGACGACGAGTGGAAGGCGCTCGAGACGGCGCTCGGCGTGCCGGCCGCGGATCTCGACGTGGATGGCTACTCCACGGTGCGCGGCACGGACCAGGGCACGCAGCTGAAGAGCGGCGGCTCGAGCGGGCTCGAGTTTCCCATGACCGGGTACGCGACCACGAGCGGCACCCAGGCAACGGCGTGGGACGGGCTCACCAGCGGCGTGGTGCGCACGTACATCTGGACCGCGACCCAAGGCGGCGCAGGCGTGTACCGGCGCCGGCTCGAGCAGAACGACGCGCACGTCTTCCGCTTCTCGAATCCGTCTAGCGGCTTCGCGATCGTCGTGCGCTGCGTCGCCGACCCCTGATCGCGGCGAGCACGCCCGCGCCGACGAACAGCAGCCACGGCGCGCGCGCGGGCGAGCGCGCGGGGACGCCGCAGGCGCAGCCGGAATTGTTCGAGGTGTGCGTGGCCTGGTTGCCGCCGCCGCTGCCACCGGTCGCCCCGCCGGCGCCGAAGCAGTTGCACGCCTCGAGCGCCGTGCCGTCGGCGTTGCACAGCTGGTAACCCTGCTCGCCGCCGGGACACGCGCACGCCGCGGGCTCGCCGGGGACGCACACGCTCCCGGCGCCGCCGGTGCCCGGCGCCGCGCCCGCGAAACCGCCGCTGCCACCGCTGCCGCCAACGCCACCGCTGCCGCCAACGCCACCGGTCCCGCCGACGCCACCGGTCCCGCCAACGCCACCGGTCCCGCCGACGCCACCGCTGCCGGTTCCGCCGGTTCCGCCGGTTCCGCCGGTTCCGCCGGTTCCGCCGGTTCCCCCGCTGCCGCCGGTTCCGCCCGTTCCCCCGGTGCCGCCCGTGCCGCCGCTGCCGCAGCTCGGCGGCGTGGCGAAGCCGCCGGTCGGCGAGGCCTCGAGGCGCGCCCCGGTCTGCGGCCCGTAGATGCCGTCCTCGGTGATCAGAATCGCCGGGGTTGTTCAGGTTCCAGAGCTTCTGGAACGCGAGTACGTCCTTGCCCTTCAGGTTCACGGTGCCCGCACCGCTGTAGTCGAAGTGCACGGCGTCGCTGCTGCCGAGCCAGGTGAAGCCGTGCGCCTGCAGCGCGCTCATCCAGGTGTTGTACTGGCTGACGTCGATGGCGAGACCCGACTCGTGGTTCGACGTGCCGGGCGTCGCGGCCAGCGAGATGCCGCACGTGCCGTTCTGGTACCAGCGGTAGAGCAGGTACTGCGCCGCGACGGTGCGCAGCATCGAGTTCGCGGTCAGCGTCGTGCCGGGCTTCGAGTCCAGCGCGGCGACCAGCGCGTCCGCGGCCGCCGGCTGCATCCACGCCAGCGTCGCCCCGCCCTTGGCGAAGTTGGGCCGGCTCGGCACCGCCTTCAGCGCGCCGCCCGGGATCAGGCAGTTCATCTCGTCGATGATCTGCTGGTTCAAGCCGGCGACGGCAGTGGTCGAGCAGCCACCGCTCACGGCCTGCGCGACGGTCTGCGCCTCCGAGAACCGTTCCCACCGGCTCGGCACCGTGGAAGTCGCCGTCCGTCGGCGGCGCGCCGCAGCCCGCGACGAGGGCAACCCCCAGTAGTGCGGACCAGCCGAGCTCCCTGCGCATGCGGACAGCGTGCACGAGCTTTCCGCGGCTGGCAATAGTCCGCGCCCGCCGCTCGATCGGCGATATCGTGGCGCCGCGTGATCGAAGCGTCCCTGCCCGTTGCCGCTGCCGCGCTGGGCCTCGTTCGCTCGCTGCTCGTGCGTCGGTTCACCGTGAACCTCGACGCCTACGACGCCGTGGCGCGCAAGCTGCTCGACGCAGGCGACCTGGATCGCTTGTCGAAGCTCGCACGCGCCGCGGGCGCATCGACCTATCCGTCAGCGATCGAAGCGTCGCTCCAGAGCGTGCTCGCCGTCGCGCCGGACCACCCGGAGTCGCTGACGCGCGCCAACGCGCGCGACGCCTTCGTGCGGGTCCACGAAGCGGCCATGCGACGCTTTCGTCTGTCGCCGCTCGCGGATCTCGTCCAGCTCGGCCTCGGGCCGGGCAGCGTGGCCTGGCTGCTGACGCACGGCGGAGAGGCCCCGGCCTGGTCGATCGTCGCATCGGCATTCGCGCTGCTCCTCTGGTTCGACGTCACCACGCAGCGCTCGCGCCTGCGTCGCGCGGACGCCGGGCGCGCGACGCCGATTATCGATCTTCTGGTCGAGGCCCGGAAGCGTCAAACCACGAGCGCGTACCGCACCCCGCCGAAGCGAGAGCCCGGCGGCGCGGCGCGCTATCTGCGCGTGACGCGCGGCGGCGTGCAGCTCTCGTCGTTCGCGCTCGATCGACCGATCGTCAAGATCGGGCGCGCCGCGGTGTCCGACATCGTGCTCGACGACGACGCGGTAAGCCGGATGCACGCCGTGCTCGAGCGGAGCGACGACGAGCTCGACGTGATCGACCTCGGTAGCGACCAGGGCACGCTCGTCAACGGCGAACGCGTGAGCAAGCGAGCGCTCGCGGCCGGCGATCGCCTCGGCATCGGACCGTTCGAGATCGTGATCGCGGAATCTCCCGGCGTAGCCCAGTTCGCGCCGTCGCCGTCGCCGTCGCCGTCCACGTCCACCGACCCGGGCCGGCGCTGCGACGCGTGCGGCGGCCGCGGGTTCGCACCGCTCCGCGACGCACCGGAGAGCGTTGTGCCGGCCGGCTACCGCGGCGAGTACTGCACGCGCTGCGGCAAGGTCGAGCTGTTCAAGATCATCGACGCTTCGTAACGGGCGGGCCTCCGGGACCGGCAAGACCCCAAGCCCGACGGCGGCACTGGCCCGCCGCCGGGGACTCGGCCGCCCACGCACCGTTCCCCAGGTAGCTCCACGTGGCCCGTCGGCCCTCCACGTGGGCTCATCATTGATCGCTTCTCCGACTATCCCCACCCTGTTGGGTCTTCACAGGAAGAGCGGAAGAACGGAAGGTCTACAGGGACTCCGGGTATTCCGCCACGAGCCGTCGCAAGCCATTCCGCAGGCGATGACGTTGAAACGGATCTCGAGCCCATGTGGGGGCGAAAGAAGAGTCGTCACCGACGACTTCGTGCTTGACGCGTTTGGCGGCCAACGTGCCCCGTCGATCGCCGGCCGCCCCGGGGATGCGGCGCTACCGTCGCTGTCGACCCGCACACACGCGCCGGGCGAAGCGCGCGACGCGAAACGCGTTCCGGCGTGCGTTCGCGCGGCAGAGCGCCGCTCGGGAGGCTTCGAAACAGCATGTTATGAATACGTATGACCGATCACGACGACGACTGGAAGCGCGCGCCCACGACGAGCTCGCGCTCGGCTATGGGCCGCGGGTGACGGAGGAGAAGCTCCGCGTCGCCGAAGCGCTGCAGCGGCTGCCCGTGCTCGAGGCGGTGCTCGCCCGATGGCGGCGGCCACGATCCGGAGCTATTGCTCGTTCTATGCGGTGCGCACCATCGCGCGCTGCATCGCGGTCGCTTCACCATCGAGGGACGCGCGTACACCGGCTTCGTGTTCCGCCACGCCGACGGGTCGCCCTACGGGCAGGTCGCGTCGCGGTCGCGGACCGACAACGCGGCGCGTGCGCTGTCGGCGCTGTGCGGGCTCGGCTTCAAGCAGGGCGAAGCGGCCCGCGCGATCGCGAGCGCCCACGTGAGGGCCGGCAGCAGTGTCGAGCAGGTCCGGCGCGCGGCGTTCGCCGAGCTGCCGGCGCGCGCGCTGCGCGTGAGGGACAGCGCACGGCCGAGCTACAGTTCCGTGATGCGAAGGTGACGGCCGGCCAATACCCGGTACCGCCCACCTCCACGTGCGTCTACGCCACCGCCATCGGCACCCTTTATCCGACAGAGACGATCACTGTCGAACGGGACGGTTCCGTGCCTGTCTGCGGCCACGACGTTCCGGTACACCTCCATTTCACCCTGGAGAAGGCGCCATGAAGCTTCGCGCCGGGCCGGCAAGACCCCAAGCCTGACGGCGCCACTGGCCGGCGGCCGGGCGCGGCTCTACGCTCGGGCGAAATGACCGCCCTCCGCGTGATCAACCCGAAGAACGGCGAGCTGCTGCGCGAGCTCGCCTGCGACAGCCCCGAGTCCATCGCGAACAAGGTCGCCGCCGCGCGCCGGGCGCAGGGCGCGTGGCGCCGGACGCCGATCGACGAGCGGCTCGCGTGCATCCGGCGCTTCCGCGACGCGCTCGCGGCGCGGACGCCCAGCCTCGCGCTGACGCTCACCGACGAGGTCGGCAAGCCGATCACGCAGTCGGGCAACGAGCTCCGCGGGACGCTGCCGCGCTTCGACTTCTTCCTCGAACACACGGCGCGCGCCGTCGGCGACGAGGTGGTGCTCGAGGAGCCGGGCTTGACCGAGCGCATCGAGCTCGAGCCGCTGGGCGTGGTGGCCAACATCTCGGCTTGGAACTATCCGTGGTTCGTCGGGCTGAACGTCATCTTGCCGGCGCTCGCGACGGGCAACGCGGTCGTGTACAAGCCGAGCGAGTTCGCGGCGCTGACGGGCCTCGCGATCGCCGGGCTGGTGCACGAGTCGGGCGTGCCCGCCGACGTGTTCCAGCTCGTGATCGGCGACGGGTCCGCCGGGGCGGCGCTGCTCGAACAGCGCCTCGACGGCGTGTTCTTCACGGGCTCGGTCGCGACGGGCCGGAAGGTCGCGCTGGCCGCGGCGGCGCAGCTGGCGCACGTGCAGCTCGAGCTCGGCGGCAAGGACCCCACGTACGTGTGCGACGACGCGGACGCGGCTTCGGCGGCGGCGTCGCTCGCCGACGGCGCCTTCTACAACACCGGCCAGAGCTGCTGCTCGGTGGAGCGCATCTACGTCCACGAGCGCCTCCACGACGCGTTCGTCGAGGCCTTCGTCGCGGCCGTGCGCGGCTTCGTCGTCGGTGACCCGCGGGACGAGGCGACCTACATCGGCCCCCTGACCCGGCGCGACGCCGAGCTTACGGTGCTCGAGGCGCAGGTCGCCGACGCCACGGCCAAGGGCGCGCGGCTGGCGACCGGCGGCAAGCGCAGGGCGGGACCGGGCTGGTTCTTCGAGCCGACGACGCTGCTCGACGTCGATCACTCGATGACGGTGATGAGAGACGAGAGCTTCGGCCCGATCATCGGCATCCAGCGCGTCTCCGGCGACGCGCAGGCGGCGGAGCTGATGGCGGACACGGAGTACGGCCTCACGGCGGGCGTCTACACGCCGGACGTGGCGCGCGCGGAGCGCATCCTGGCCAGCGTCGAGAGTGGCAGCGCGTACGTGAACTGTTGCGACCGCGTGAGCCCGCGCCTGCCGTGGTCGGGGCGCCGCCACTCCGGCATCGGGTGCACGCTGAGCGAGCACGGGATCCGCGCGTTCACGCGCCCGCGCGGCTGGCACGTGCGCCGCGCGTGATAGGCTGCTCGTGACGACAGCATGCATCGCGTCGGACGCTACGAACTGATCTGCGAGCTGTGGCCGACGGCGCTCGGAACGCGTTTCGCGGCGCGGAGCCAGAGCGAGAGTGAATCCCGACGTCCGGTGGCGCTGCAGCGGATCTCGTCGCGCATGCCGGATCGCGCGCGCGGCGAGCTACAGGAGCTCGGGATCCTGGCGACGCGCCTCAGGCATCCGCGCATCGGCACGCTGTTGGATGTGCTGCTGACGGGCGACGACAAGGCCATCGTCTCCGAGTACGTCCACGGCGTGTCGCTGCGTTCGCTGATGAGTCTGGCACGACTGTCGCGCACGCTGTTCGCGACGCCGGTGGCGCTGCGTATCGCGCTCGATCTGTTGGAGGCGCTCGACGCGGTCGAGAACTGCGACGTCGTGATGGGCGGCGCGGTCGCGGCGCTCCACGGCGGCGTCACGCCGGACGCGGCGCTGGTGTCGATCGTCGGCGAGACGCTGCTCGCCGACGCGGCGCTGCAAGGCGTGATCGCGGACGCGACGGGCGCGTGGCGGCACCCGGAGCTGCTGGCGTATCGCGCGCCCGAGCAGCTCGAACCCGAACCGCGAGCGACGCCGCGCACCGACGTCTACAGCACCGGCGTGCTGCTGTGGGAGATGCTCGCCAACCGCGCGCTGTTCGGCGCCTCCGTCACGCGCGCGCGCACGGTGCGGCCCGGCGCGGCGCCGGTCGCGCCGCACGGTTGGCTGGCCGACGACGTCGACGCCGTCCACGCGCGCCAGAACGTCATCGAACGCGTCCAGTTCGCGCATGTGCCCCAGCTCCTGGGCGTGTCGCCCGGGCTCGCCGATCTCGTCCACGGCGCGCTCGCGCGCGATCCGGCCGCGCGCCCGCGCGGCGCCGCGGAGCTGATCGACGCGCTGCTCGCGTTGGGCGAGCCGGTAGCAGCGCACGCCGAGGTCGCCGGCGTGGTCGAGCACATGGTCGGACAGCTGCTCGCCGCGCGCGCTTCGGTACTGAGCGGGGCATGAGCGCCGCGCAGCGACTACGGGAACATCGCGCGGACGTTGGCGCACGTGGTCTGCGCGTCGACGCGCTCCGACACGAGCGTGCTGCCGCTGGCCGGCTGGAACGCGGGCGAGTTGCCGTCGGCGAACCCGGTCTGCTGCGAGTTGCACTTCGACCCGTTTTCCTGGATGCAGCCTACGATGTGCGACGCGACCCCCGAGCCGCCGCCCACCGACACGACCTCCACGGTCCCGCTCATCTTGTCGCATGTCGTCAAGGATCCGGAGAGCTTCGACACGGTTCGCGAGGCGATGAACAGGTTCTTCGCGCGGCTTGCACGCAACAGGTCGAGCGGCGGGTCGGCGTAGCCCGAGCCCTTCTCGCACTGCACGGTCACGCCCGGGTCGCCGTCGCTGTCCGTGTCATCGGCGGTCAGGCTTTGCAGCGACGGCCAGCCATCGACCAGCGGGTTCGAGAGCTTGATGCCGAACACGATCGCGAACGCGTCGGACTGGAACGTCGCGCCGACCGCGCTCGAGTCGACGCTGGCGTGGGCGGGAAACGTCATCGGAGCCTTGTCGAAGGTCTCCGCCAGGAAGCGCACGCCGTACTTCTCGTTCAGCGCGATCAGGTTCGTCTCGAACCCCGGGATCTGGATCCCGCACAGGTGGACGACGTCGCTCACGTCGTTGCCGGCCTGCGTGCGATCGTGAAGGAGCCACACCTGGATCGAGCCGGTGCCGCCCTTGACGACGCTCGTCTGCGGCCAGCTCACCTTGATGTCGGCGTACGATCCCCAGTAGCCGTTCAGATCGCAGCCGTTAGCGCCGCCGCTGCCGCCCGTACCGCCTTGCCCGGCGCCGCCCGATGTGCCGCTGGCGCCGGCCGCGGCGCCGCTGCCCGACGCGCCGCCGCTCCCCGAGGCGCCGGCGCCACCCGACGTGCCACCGCTACCCGACGTGCCGCCCGTCGCGCCGCTGCCACCAGTGCCGCCCTGGGGGTTGCCCGAGAAGAGGTCGTCGCCACTCGACGAGCCACAGGCGCAGAACGCGATGGGCGCGACGACGACGAGCGCGCCGGCCAGCGAGCGAAGCATGCTGAATCATCCCGCGGGCAGGCCAGCCGGTCAAGGTCGGCTCGCGTCGGCGAGGCGGCCCGCCGCCGCGCGGCGCGGTGGGACGTCAGCGAAGCTCGCGCTTGAGGATCTTGCCGGTCGGCCCCTTCGGCAGCGCGTCGAGGAATTCCACGATGCGCGGGTACTTGTAAGCGGCCAGGTGCTGCTTGCAGTAGGCGATGATGTCGTCGGCGGTCGCGGTCTGGCCGGCCTTGAGCGCGATCACGGCCTTGACCTCCTCGCCGTGACGCTCGTGCGGCACGCCCACGACCGCGGCCTCGGCGACCGCCGGGTGGGCGTAGAGCACTTCCTCGATCTCGCGCGGGTACACGTTGAAGCCGCCGCGGATCACCATGTCTTTCTTGCGATCGACGATGTAGTAGTAGCCCTCCGCGTCGCGCGTCGCGATGTCGCCGGTGGCAAACCAGCCGTCCTTGATCGTCTCCGCGTTGACCTCGGGCCGCTTGTAGTAGCCCTTCATCACGTTGTGGCCCTTGATCTGGATCTCGCCGGGGGCGTCGGCCTTGTCGACGATGTTGCCGTCGGTGTCGGCGAGGCGGAACTCCACGCCCCAGATCGGCAGCCCGATGGACCCGGCCTTCTTCGGGCGATCGAGCACGTTGAAGCTCGCGACCGGCGAGGTCTCGGACAAGCCGTAGCCCTCGAGGATGTTGACCTTGTACTTCTCGTCGAAGGCCTTCATCACCTCGACCGGCATGGCCGAGCCGCCGGACGCGCAGTAGCGCAGGCTACCCACGTCGTATTCTTGCGCTTCCGGGAAGTGAAGCAGCGCAAAATACATGGTCGGCACGCCGGCGAACAGGTTGACCTTGTGCTTCTGCATCAGCTCGAACGCCGTCTTCGCGTCGAAGCGCGGGAGCAGCACGATGCGCCCGCCCGCGAACAGCACGGCGTTGTGCATCACCGTCTGCCCGAAGCTGTGGAACAAGGGCAGCGTAGTGAGCGCGACGCTCGAGGCGTCCAGTGGCAAGAGGCGCGTCGCCGTGTACTGGGCGTTGTAGAACAGGTTGAACTGCGTGAGCTCCGCGCCCTTGGGCCGACCGGTGGTGCCGGACGTGTACAGGATCACCGCGGTGTCGTCCGGCATCGTGTCGGGCAGGTCCGTCACCGGCGTCGCGCCGCCGACCAGGGCGGTCATGCTCAGCGCGCCTTCCGGCGCACTGGCGTCCTTCGGGTCCGCCTTCGCGACGATCAGCTGCTTGCAGCCGCCGGCACGATTGAAGCCCGCCTGCGCCTGCTCGAGGAAGCCTTCCCAGACGACCAGCGCGACCGCGTCCGAGTCGTCGAGGTGGTAGGCAATCTCGTCGGGCGTGAGCAGCACGTTGAGCGGGACCACCACGCCGCCGGCGTAGTGCACGCCGAAATAGGCAATCGAGAACTGCGGGACGTTCGGCAGCATCAACGCGACGTGTTGCCCGCGACCGACGCCGAGCTTGGAGAGCGCCCCGGCAAAGCGGCGCGCCATCTCGTCGAGTGCGGCGTACGGAATGTCCGTGTCGCCAATGCTCATCGCCACCGCGCCGGGAGCGCGCGTCGCACTCTCCCGGAGCAAGAGCGCCAGGTTCAGGCTCATCTCTTCACCTCCGCGACGCGCAGCCTAGCGATTGTGCGCCGGTCCGGCAATCCTGTCAGAGAAACAGCTGCCCGGTCAGCATCAGGTTGCGCGGCGCGCCTTGCAGGACGGCAAATCGCGTGAGACCGCCTTTGACGTAGCGCGTGTCGAGCAGGTTCTCGACGCGCAGCGAGGTGCGGACCGTGGGCGTCGCGTACGACAGCACGCTGTCGACGCGCGCGAAGCCGGGAACCATCGCGCCATCGAGCAGCGAGCGCTCGCCGCGGTAGGTCACACCGACACCCACGCCGAGCTGGTCGCTGCCCGTCGTCGGCACGTCCACCTGGCCCCAGACGGCAGCGGTGTTCTTGGCCACCAGCGGGAACTGCTGGCCGACCTGGGACGGGTCGAGGGCGTTCGATGTGATCGTGACGTCCGTGTACGCATAGCTCGCGAACACGCGCAGCAGGCGGTGCAGACGCGCGGCGGCCTGCGCCTCGAATCCCTGACTGACCGCCTCCCCGACCTGCTGCTGGAAGCTCGGGTTGTCGGGATCGGTGACGGCCTTGTTCTTGTCGTCGATGTGGAACGCGGCCAGATCCAGGGTGGCCCGGTTGTCGTCGAGCGCTCCACGGACGCCGCCTTCGTAGGCGAAGTTGGTCTCCGCCTTCAGCACGCCGCCGGTGTTGCCGTCGACGCCGAGCGAAGGCCAGAAGCCGCGGCTTACGTTGCCGTAGACGGACACGCCGTGGATCACGTCCACGACCACGCCGCCACGCGGGCTGAACGCGAGCGCGCTCTCGTGGTCGCGGAAGTCGCCGACGTGACTCTCCTGCACGTAGTCGTCGACGCGCGCGCCGACCGCGAGCTTGACCGGCGAAAAGCCGATCAGGTCGTTGGCGTAGAGCCCCGCGACGCGATAGGACCACCCGTTGGGCGGACCGTCGGGCAGCTGCAGGTCGGGCAGCGCCGCGACGTGCGCGGGCGAGAACAGATCGATCGGAAAGTCGACGCCCGTGCCCTCGGTCGAGGCAGCCCGGAACGTCGCTTGCTCGTGACCCAGATCCGTTCCGACGACGACGCTGTGCGAGAGCGGGCCGGTGTCCGCGGTGCCGTGAACGGCGACCTGCAGGATGGTGTCCGCGCTCTTCACCTCGAAGTTCGACAGGTACCGCGAGAGCGTCCGCCCGTCGGCGTCCGGCGCGCGCCAGTACAGCTCGTTCTCGTGGTACAGGCCGCTCCGGCTCTGGGTTCCCATGCGCAACGACCAGCGCTTTCCGAGACGCTGCTGGAGCTCCACGCGCCCGAGGTAGCCCCGCGACTCGGACAGCGGCAGGAACGGCTCCGTGTAGGACCGCTCCGTCGGGAAATAGAACGGATCGCCGCCGACCTCGGGCGTGCCCAGCGGATCGGAGCGAAAGTGCACGTCGAAGGCCTGCGCTTCGGCGAATACGCTGGTGCCCTTGGCGAGGTCCACCTCCACCTGCGGATTCACGAGCCAGCGGTTGAATGTGTTGAACTCGCGATAGCCACTCGTGGACTCGGCCGCCGCCATCAGTCGGTAGCGGACGCGACGCGACGCGGGGCCCGTGGCGTCGATCTCGCCGCGGTACGTGTCGAAGCTGCCCACCGACGCGCCCAGCTCGAAGTGCCGCTTCGCGAGCGGTCGCTTGATCACGAAGTTGATCGATCCCCCCGGCAACGCCGGACCGTACAGCGCCGACGCCGGTCCGCGGATGACCTCGATTCGCTCGACGTTGATCGCGTCGGTGGTGCTGCCGCCGGAGTAGCCGTTCAGATAGCCGTCGCGAAACACGGTGCCGGCCCACACGTGGAAGCCGCGCACCAGGTAGTCGTCGAATACGCCGCCGTAGCTGTCGTAGATCTGCACGCCCGGCACGTACGGCAGCGCGTCGTCCGTGCGCCGGGCGTCGAGGTCGTTCATCAGGTCGCGGTCTACGACCGTGATCGCCTGCGGCACATCCGCCACCGGTCGGCGCGCGCGCGTAGCCGTCGTCTGGTACGCCGGCGCGTACGACGGCTCGCGCTTGTGCCCAGCGACATCGACGACGATCGGCGGCTTCTCGCCCCCGGGCGGGCCGGAATCATCCGCCCTGGCCCGGACCGTACAGAGCGTGACGGGCAGCGCAGCCATGAAACCGAGCGAGCCCAGCGTGATGATTTTCAACGCGCGCATGGATTCCAGATAATCCGTCATGTTATCTTCAGTGACTCCGTCCCGGCAACGGCCAATGAGCGGCTCCAGCAAGCTTGTCCAGAGTGCGTCCGCCTCCCCGCGCCCGATAGGCGACGCCCAGCTACTCACGCCCGAGCAGGAGCGCGTCTTCGCCGACGAGCGGGCGGGGCCAATGCGCGTGCGCACGCTGTTCGTGCTCGGCGCGTCGCTGCTGATCTGGATCCAGCAGTACGTGCTCTACGAGAGCCAGATCATCCCTTCGCGCACGAACTCGACGATCTACCGCTCGATCGAGCTCGCGTTCTGCGTCGGCCTCGGCGCGTTCGTATGGAAGAAGCGCCCGGCACGCCAGCTCGAGTGGACGACGACGCTCGGGATGGCCTCGCTCGGGCTGGCGCATGCGTGGGCGCTGCTGATCGTGCACGACGACTGCGTGACGCCTTTCGCGCTGACGTTCGAGTGGGGGCAGATGGTGATCGTCCTCGCACTCATGCTCTCGTTCTGGCCGACGCTGGTACTGCTCGTGGCCACCTGGCTGCAGGGGACGGCGGCGACGGCGATCCGCACGCACGGCCACCTCGTGTTCTCGGACAACCTCGTCTTGCTCGGCATCTACGGCGTGCTGCTCGCCGCCGTCTACTCGACGGATCGCCTGCGACGGCGCGAGTTCGTGGCCCGCGTCCGGCTCGACCAGGCCAACGCCGACCTGGTCAAGGCCGAGGAAGTGCGCGGCAAGCTGTTCGTCAACCTGAGCCACGACTTCCGCACTCCCCTCGCCTTGATCCACGCCGAGGCCGAACTGCTGGAGCAGGAGCTCGTGTCGGACGAGCAGCGCGGCCGGGTCGAACGTGTCCGGCACAACGCCGCGGCGCTCGCCGAGCTGACGGGCGAGCTGTTGGAGCTGGCGCGGCTCGAAGCCGGCCGCGCGCCCTGTCATCCCCTGTCCTTCGATGTGCGCGCGCTGGCCGCGCAGATCGCCGCGCAATTCCAGGGCGCGGGCGCGACGCCGCGAGTGCGCGTCGACGCCGAGGACGAGCCGACCGGCGTGACCGCGGACGCCGGCCACGTGCGGCGCATCCTGGTAAACCTCGTGGGCAACGCCGTACGCCAGGTGCAGGAGTCCGGGGGCGAGGTGGTGATGTCGGTCCGGCGCGAGGCAGCGTCGGTACGCATCGACGTAGTCGACGACGGCCCGGGGATCGCACCGGAGCGCCGCGAGCAAGTCTTCGAGCGCTTCACGTCCTTCGACGCGGCCGGCAGCGTGGCGTCGGGCATCGGCCTTCCGGTCGCGCGCGAGCTCGCGGAGCTGAACGGGGGATCGGTGGCGCTGGTCGACGACGCGCCGCACACCACGTTCCGCGTGCTCCTGCCCGCGGCGCGAGGCGCGCTGGTGGACGTGCCCATGCCGTTGCTCGCCGAGAGCGCGCGCCCACTGCCCGACAGCGGCGTGGTCGCGCGCGCGGGCGGCCACAGTCGGCCGGCACTGCTGGTCGTGGAAGATCACCCCGACATGCGCCGGCTGCTCGTGGAGCTGCTCGAGAAGCGATTCACGATCACGAGCGTCGCCGATTGCGCTGCTGCGCGCGCCGAGCTCGCAGCGCGCCGGCCCGACGCGGTCCTGTCCGACATCATGCTGCCCGACGGGGACGGCTATGAATTGCTCGCCCATGTCCGCGCGAGCCCGCAGCTCGACGGCGTTCCGGTCGTGTTCGTCTCCGCTCTGGGAAGCGCCGGCGAACGCGCGCGCGGTCTCGGCGCGGGCGCCGACGACTACGTCGCGAAGCCGTTCTCGAGCGAGGAGCTCGCCGCGCGTCTCGACGCGGCGTGCACCCGCGCCGAGCGGCGCAAGAAGGCGCTTGAAGCGCAACGCCAGGAGTTCCTGTCCGAGCTGCACGACGGTGTCACCGCCAGCCTGTCCCGGGCCGGGCTGCTACTCGGAGGCGCCAACAAGGACCCGTCCAGGGCCGCCGAGCTCGCCGGTCGCGCCCACGAGGCGGTGCGCGACGGGCTCGACGAGGCGCGCACCCTGCTGTCGCTGCTCGAGTCGGGCAGCGCTCCGTGGCCCGTCGTGGAGCAGGAGCTACGCGACGAGCTGCTTCGAGGCGCCGAGCCGTTCGGTCTCGCCGTCGAGGTCAGCGCGCGAGACGACGGCTCGCTCCCGCTCTTGTCGGCCGTCGAGCGTCACGCGCTGCGGCGCGTCGCGCGGGAAGGTCTGACCAACGCGATCAAGCATGCCCGCGCGTCGCGCATCGACTGCACGTTCGAGGTGAGCGACGGCGTCGTCCTCGTGGACCTCCGCGACGACGGCGTGGGCATGCGCGAGCCGGGCGCCGGGCGAGGGCTCGCGATCCTGGAGCGTCGCGTCCGGCGCCTGGGCGGGGTGGTCACGCTCTCGTCCGCCGGGCGCGGCACCCGCCTGACGGCGCGCGTCCCCGCGGCAGCGCACGCCCCGGAGCCGTCGCGCGCCGCCGGGCTCAGTGCTCTAGAAGCCCGAGCTGCAGCGCAGCCATGACCGCTTCCGTCTTCGTGCCCACGGAGAGCTTTCGATACACGTTGCGCACATGGGCGCGGACGGTGTTGACCGAGATGCTGAGCTCCGAGCCCGCCTGCACGTAGCTGCAGCCCTCCGCGAGCTTGCGCACGACGCGCAGCTCCTGGTCCGTGAGCTTCTCTGATCCGTGCACGGTCATCTTCGGAAGACCGGCGACGAGCCCAAGGATGCGCTTGGCCACCTCGGCGGACATCGGCGCGCCGCCTTCGCGCGCCTCGCGGATCGCCACCGGCAGACGCTCGCCGAGATCCTCCTTGAACAGGTAGCCGCGCGCGCCGGCCCGGAACGCGTCGAGGATGCGGGAATCCGACCGACTGACGGTGAGCACGACAAGCGGCGCGGACGGCCAACGCGCGTTCAGCTCGCGAACGAGATCGACGCCGTCGCCATCCGGCAGGTGCAAGTCGATGAACCCGACGTCGGGGGCCGCTTCGACCGCGAGCGCCTCGGCAATCGTCCCGGCCGTCGTCACCTCGACGCCCGGCTCCACGATGGCCTTCACGGCGTCGAGGAAGCTCGCGTCGTCGTCCACGAACAGCAGTGATCGCGCCGGAGTCGGAGGCACGCCAGCACGATAGACTTGGCGCTCCAGGCTCGCAACGAGTCAGTGAAGCCCGGGGCGGGCGCCGGGCTCAGCTGGCGAGATCACGGCTCCGGGGCGAGGTCGTCGCCGGGGCTTCGAGCGCGCGACGGACGCGCGCCTCGATCTCCAGCGCGTGATCGGCGTCCAGGGCGAACACGGTGACGTCCAGCGCCTCGCCGGCGGTGGCGATCTCCGGCTCGCGCGCGGGCACCGACCAGTGACTGAGCAGCGCCGCATGCCGGACGAGCGCCCGCGCCTCGGCGTGGCGCAGCCGCGCAGGCGGCTGCACCCGGAACTCGTGCGGCACCACGCCGCCGAGCGTGCGCGTGCGGATCACCGCGTCGCGCTCGACGCGGCTATAAGGCAGGATCGCCTCGTCGCCGCGCGTCGTCTCGACCACCAGGGCGCGATAGCCCATGTGCGCGACGCGGCCCTCGACGCCGCCGATTCGCAGGTGGTCACCCACTTGGCAGACGCGGCCAGCCTTGAGCACGACGCCGGCCAGCAGGTCGCGGAACGCGGGCCACGCCGCGACCGCGAAACCGACGACCACGAGCCCGAGCGCCACGAGCAGCGCCGTCGGGCGGTCGCCGAGCAGCGTGCGCGCCGCGTACAACAGGAAAGCCAGCAGCGCGATGGCACCGGCCACGGGCCGCGCGCGCACGACGGCCGCGCGGCGAGCACGGCTCATCGGCAGCAGAATCGAGCACCCAGCGCACCGCGGCGAGGGAGCCCAACAGCGCGAGCCCCAGCGCCAGCAGCCAGAGCAGTCGCATCCCGAAGAAGGCCGGCGCGGCGTTCACGACAAGAGCCCCCGCTCGACCAAGCGCTCCGCGACGATGTGCTGCATGAACGGGTTCAGCTCCAGCACGTTGTGCCGCGTGGCAATGACGAGATGCATGCGCTCGAGCGTGTCGACCTCGCGCGCCAGCGCGTGCGCCTCCATGCCGCTGACCCGGCCGAGCCGCGCATGCGTGAGCTGCTTGTGCAGCATGAGCTGGGCAAGCAGCGCGACGTGACAGCTCCGCAGCTCGTCGAGCACCTCGCGCCGATCGAGCTCCGGCGCGCGCACGGCGATCAGCTCGCCGCGGACCTTGTCGACGTGCGTGATCCAGGAGCGCAACGCGGCGCCCACGATCCCTCCCGAGTAGTTGAAGTGGTCGGAGAACAGCCGCGCCAGCCCGAGCTCGCCGAGGTCGGCCTCCCCCTGGGCGCCCAGCTCGAACTTCAGCCCCGACGAGCCGTGGCGGAGCGTCACGACCTTCTTCAGATCCATGGCGGACATCGCCGGGCACTCGATCAAGGCGATAGCGCGGTCGGAGAGCGCGCGGAAGCGGTCGATGAAGGCGAGCGTGGAGTGCGACACGACGAGCACGAAGCGGCACCGCGCGGCCCCCTGGTCGATGAGCTCGGCGATGTGGTCGATCACCGCCAGTCCGCCCTCGCTGCGTTCCCACCACAGCTCCAGGTCGTCGATCACGACGGTGGCCCCCACGGGCAGCTCGCCGACGATCCGGCGTGCGCTGCCTTGCCGGTCGGTCGCCTGCTGCAGCGACGCGTCGAACACCGCCGGATCGATCGAGCCGCCTGCGCGGGGCGAGACGCGGAACACGTTGCGCCAATCGGACACCTCGCTGGTGATGCGCTGGCACAGCGCCGTCTTGCCGGCGCCGCGACGACCGGTGACGAGGACGACGCCCGGGGCGCCGCGCGCGCCGCCGAGCGCGCGCCGGGCCTTGGCGAGCTCCGCGTCGCGGGCGACCCAGAACGCGTCGCTGATGGCGGACTGCCCGACGAACAGCTGGCGGTAGTAGAACGGCAGGGCGTCGAGCACCTCGCGCCGCGGAGTATTGTTGCGCGCGAAGGCGCGCACGCGATCGACCACCGCGACGCCCGGCGCTGCGCCCGCCGCAAGTCGCCGCGCCAGGAGCACGCCGGCGCTGCGGCCATACACGATGTCCACGGCAGTCCGGCGCGCCGCGACGATTCCGCGCCGGACCAGCCCCCTGACCCCGGACACGGCGATCCGCCCCTGGCGCAAGCGGATGTGCTGCTCCAGATGAGCGGCGCGACTGACGAGATCCCAGGCGCTGGTCGCTTCGAGGACGGTCCGCACGCCCTGATCGACGACCGCCTCGAGCGCCGGCAATGCGGCACGCAGGCGATCGAGCTCGGCGCCGAGGCGCTCGAGTCCGCTGTCGACGATGGTGACGAGCTCGTCGCCGCCGAGCGCCGCGTCGGGCGCTTCCGCCTCGGCAATCTGGAAGGCCACCAGACGCAGCACGTCCTGTCCTACGCTGGCGGCACGCTGCTCGATCGCGGGCAGCTCCGTCAGCTTGTCCTCGATGCTGCCGAGCAGCTCGGAGTCCACGAGGAACTGCGCCAGCCGACGCACTGGCAGCTCCGTGAGCTCCACCGGCTCCCTGGAGCCCTCCTCGAGGCGCTGGATCGACTCGTCGGTCAGCGTCTCGACGGACTCCGGCAGCTCGCCGAGCGGATCGGCCATCTCGCGCACGAGCGTGTCGATCACCGGCTTCGGCTCGAAGCGACTCTTCAGGTCGGGACGCGCCTCGAGCTGCGCGACCTGGCCATTTCCGCCCGCGGCAAGCTTGTCGCGGAGCACGAGCAGGGCGGCGTGGAGCTCGCTGCAGTCGTGCATGACGCCGTTCTTCAGCTCCAGCACGGTCGCCTGCTTCTCGCGCGCGGAGATCGTGGCGATCCGCTGCTGGAACGTCGCGAGCGTGAGACCAAGCGCGGCGCGACCGACCAGGCGGCGTTGATTGGCGCCCCAGCGTTCGGGCGCCTCGAGCAGCTCCGCCTGGAGCGCCTCGCCGTCCCGCGACAGCTTGCGCTCGCGCGTCGCCAGCGCCGCCACGTCCAGACGCACGATGTCGGCGGCGAGCTCGCCGGCTATCTTGCGCGCGCCGACGAGCAGCCGCCACTGCTGCCCGCCGACGTGCTCCTTGGCCTTGACGACGAGCTCGGCGAGGCGGTCGCGAAGCTGCTTCTCGTGCTCGACCACGGCGCCGGCGAGCGTCGCCTCGTCACCGTCGACGCCCGCGGTGCCCGCCGAAGCGAGCACCTTGCCGAGGTGGATCACGAGCTGGTGCGTGTCACGCTCGAGACGCGCGGTGGCAGTCCTCAGGATCTCGCGAACGGCCTTGTCGGCGTAGAAGCGCTTGAGCTTGCCGATCGGCACGCGATATCGGATCGGCCCGCGCGACAGCCAGGCGACGGCGCGACGCCGGCGCTTGAAGCGACTGACCCACGGCGAGTCGTCCTTGTGTGCCGCGAAGTCCTCGCGCGGCCGTTCGACGGTGAGCTCCTCCTCCACGTCCGCGTGGGCGTCGGCGATGAACGCCTCGATACGCGCGGCGAGCATGGTGGACTGCTCTTCGATCTGCTCGGCCTCGAATGCCTCGAGCGCCTCGCGAGCGCCCAGCAGGAACGCGCTGCGTGCCCGGTTGATCGCGTGTCGCAGCTTGCGCGGGTTGGGCGTCTCCGCCATGCGCTCGAGCGGCTCCAGGTGATGCGACGCCAGGCGCTCGATCTGCCGGAGCAGATCGATGTGCCGCGAGTACACGGCCTGCACGCAATGCTCGAACAGCTGCGTGACGCGCGTCTGCTGCGCGTCGGTGAAGGCCACCACCGCGCGCGCGAGGTCCGGTACGTCCGGAACGGCGACCTCCGGCAGCTCCTGCTCCTCCCCCTCTCCGGTCGGCGGCAGGAACGAGATCGCGGCGCTCCTGCCCAGCGTGATCACGTCCTTGAAGTCCGGCGAGGCGCGCACCAGGAGAACGTCCGCGAGCTCCTCCACCAGCGCGTCGGCCGCGTCGTCGAAGGCTTCGGCGTTCTCGACCGGGTCGTTCGGCAGCCCGAGCACGACCAGCTCGGCGTCCATCGATTCCTCGCGCACCCGGTCCGCGAACGGGCGGTCGCTGGCTCCCAGATCGACGACGCGGATGGTCGCGTCGATGCGCGTCTCGGACAGCAGCCGGCGCGCGCTCGTCCTGAGGTGGTCGTTGTCGGCGCTGTCCGCGCTGGCGAGCACCAGGCGCACCGCGGCCCGCTCGTAGCCGCGGGCTCGGGTCACGAACCGCATCAGCGCCATGCCGAACGCGAGGTTCCCGGCGCCGTCCCGCCACCAGACGTCGATGCGCCGCTTGCGCGGCACGTCGCGCTCCGTCGGCGCGTACACGAGCAAGCTGAGCCCCATCTCGCTGACCGAGTCGAGCAGCGTTGCGAAGCGCTGCGGATCCCGGCGACTGAGCGACCAGGGGACGAGCAGCGTGTTCGGCTCCAGCGCCGCGAAGCCGTGGTAGCGGCACACGTGCTCCACGGCATCGTAGGGGTCGTGGGCCGGCAGCACGTGGCTGAACAGTCCGAGCCGCGGCTCCTCGCCCTGGTCAGGCGCGACCCATGCCCTGCGCTGGCCGCCGCCGGCCTCGACCAGCTCGAAGTCGCTGGCGATCCCGCTCTCGGCGACCAGCGCCGCGGTGACGCCGAGCTGCTGCTCGTGCAGCGCGTCTCCGGTCTGGTGGAACGCCAGCACGTTGGGTCGCCAGTTGCGCTGCTGCTTCGTCTCGCGCCGCAAGCGGTGCAGCCCCGAGCGGATCAGCGACGCCCAGATGCCCGCCCAGGCGTCGCCGGACGCGAGCTCCAGCTGCTTGCGCTCGAGGTAGAAGAAGAGGCCGGCCATCAGCACCACCGCGCCGGCCAGTGCCACGATGTCGAGCTGGATCATCACCAGCACACAGGTGACCGCCCCCACCACGCTGATGCTTCGCGGGATGCGGAACGCCGGGCGAAAGTCGGGGCTCGCCCAGCTCTCGATCGCCGAGCAGATGTTCAAGAACCCGTACATCGCCAGGAACACCATCGACACGATGCGGGCGATGGCATCGAGCTCCGCGATCAGGATCCCGCCCTCGGCGATCACGAACGCGAGCAGGAGCGCGTTGCGCGGCTCGTTGGTGCTGCCGTAGCCGCGGGCGAAGACACGCGGGGTGATGCGATCGACCGACAGCGCCTGCAGGATGCGCGGTGCGCCCAGGATACTGCCGAGCGCCGACGACAGCGTCGCGCCCCAGATCCCGGCGACCACGAACGGCGAGAACAGCGCCGTGTGCTGCAGCACGTCCGGGTCGTCGACGAGCAGCTTCGGCGGCACGGCGAAGGCCAGGTAGATCGCGAGCCCGGTGTAGACCAGGAGCCCCGCCGCAATGGCGGCCAGCGTTCCACGCGGGATGGCCCCCTTCGGGTCGCGGAGATCGCCGGACATGTTCACGCCGGCGGTAAAGCCGGTGACCGCCGGGAAGAAGATCCCGAACAGCTCCGCCACCGGCTTGCTCCCGGGGCTCGGCGCGAGATGCGGCGCGACGACGCTGGCCTGGTGCGGCCCGAGGAAGATCGAGAGCAACGACACCGCTATCAGGCCCAGGATCAGGTACTGGGTCTTGATCGCCAGCGCCGTGCTCACGAACGTGATCACGGTGAGCAGGACGATGGTAACGGTGCCGCAGATCCGGATCGCGTTGGGCGTCCGCGCGACGTGCAGGAAGCCGAGAAAGCTCTCGGAGAAGCCGATGATGTACAGGCTCACGCTGAACGCGAGGCCGATGAACAACGCGATCCCCAACGTCCCGCCGATGGGCAAGCCCAGGCTGCGCGAGATGATGTAGTACGGGCCGCCGGCTCCGACCTTCTTGTCCGTCGCGATCGACGAGATGCTGAGCCCCGTGCTGACGGAGATGACGTGCGCGACCGCGATGATCCCCAGCGCCGTGTACAGGCCGCCGTTGCCCACCACCCAGGGCAGGCGCAGATACATGATCACGCCGAGGATGGTGAGGATCGACGGCGTGAAGACCCCGCCGAACGTCCCGAACTTGTCGTCTTTCGCCACTCGCGCTCGCTCTTCCAGAGGATATCAGGAAGAACGCTGCAGCGGGTGGCCCGCGCGGTTCAGGACTCGACGCCGAGCTCCGCGAGATCCGCGTGGAACGCGTCGACGATGCGCGCGGGCCGCGGCACGAGGCTCGCATCGGTCGCCACGCCGAGCCGGACCGCACCGCCGTAGCTCAGCAGACTGATGCCGACGGCGATGTGCCCGGACACCGGTGCCCACACCATCATGTCCGACACCGCGCGTCCAGACAGGTGCACAACCGCCGGCGGTCCGGGGATGTTCGTCACCATCACGCTGGCCTTGCGCGTGAAGAGGTCGATTCCGATGCGCTCCATCTCCGGTGCAGCGACGCCCATCGCTGCGAGCACCTCGAACGCGACGATGGCGTCGGGCGCGGCCTTGATCACGTCCATCTCGCGCTTCATCGCCCGCACGCGTTCCACGGCCGACTCGCCGGCCAGCGGCAGCGGTACGTAGACCAGACCGAAGTGGTTGCCGAGACCGCCGTCGGCATGCTCGCCCTGCAGGAACACCGGCACCATCGCCCGGAGCTCGAGCCCGGGACTGTACCCGTGCGCGTCGTCGAGGTAGCGGCGCAGCGCACCGGCGACCGCCCCCATCAGCACGTCGTTTGCCTTGCCCTCGACGCGAGCCGCGACCCGCTTCACCGACGCGAGCGGCACCGGCTCCGACCAGGCGACGCGCTTCTGCCGCCCGAGCGCACCCTTGAGCAGCGACGGCGGATCCGCCGGCAGCATCAGCATGCGTCCGAGCGCGGACGCCTGCGCGCCGATCTGCCGCGCGCGATCGACGATGCGCCGCGGCCGCGCCGGCACCAGGCCAACCGCCTGGGGCGATGGCCCGCTCGCTTCCTCCGCCACGTCGAGCAACACGCCGACCAGGGCCACGCCGTCGCCGATACAGTGGTGCAGGCGCACCACCAAGGCGGCTCCATCGCCCACGCCCTCGACCAGATGGATCTGCCAGAGCGGACGATCGCGGTCGAGCGGCGTGCTCGCGAGATCGCTGACCAGCTCCTCCAGCTCCCGCTGACCGCCGGGCGCCGGCAGCGCCACCCGATGCAGATGTGCGTGCGCGTCGAAGCGTGCGTCCACCTCCCAGTGCGGGACGCCGACCGGCGCGCGGGGCTCCACGACGCGCTGCGTGAAGCGCGCGTGCGGCAACAGCCGCTGCTCGATCAGCGCGCCCAGTTCGGCCATCGACAACGCCCGGTCCAGGGTCAAGACGCCGGTGATCATCATCAGATTGGTGGGGCTGTCCATGCGCCACCACGCGGCGTCCACCGGTGACATCGGCACGCGTTCGCTGGCCATGCCCGGAGGTGCTTGCAAGCGCCGGACCCGCCGTCCGCGCGGCGCGCGTGGCTTCACGTCCGCAAAGCTTGCGCGCCGGCGCACAGGGCGACGCGGTTATGGCGCCTGCTCGAACTCAAGCAGCCGCCGCGCCGCGAGCAGCGCGGCGTGCGCGTGGCGATCGACCAGGCGGCGTGCGATGTGCTCGGCCAGCCAGGCCACCGGGCGCGCACCGGGAAGGCGATACTCGAGCTCGATCGACAGGTCCGATCCTCCGGGTGCCGGCCCGACGCGGAACCGCCCTGCCTGCTCCACGCCGCTCTCGCTCTGCCAACCGAGGGCGTGCGGCGGATCCCACAGCACGACGCCCACGATCCCGCCGGCCTGCACGCTCGCCGCCCGGAACAGGACGAGATAGCGCGCGCCGACGCCGAGTCGCTGCTCGCCCAGTGGCTCCCAGCACGTCACGCCGGAGAAGAACTGCGGGAAGCGCTCGGGATCCGACAGCAGCGCGAACACGTCCTCCGGGGGGCGCGCGATGCGGATGGTCCGGGCAATCTCGATCATCGTCGTGCTCCGCGACTCAGAAGAACGGCGGCAAGACGCGCTCCGCCGACAGCTCCACGAGCTTCTCCTGCATCAGCAGCGTGACGTAGTCGTAAGCGCGATCCACGCCCGCTTCCCCGGGAAAGCGCGCCGCGACGTCGATGGGGTCGAGCACCTCGATGCGGATCTTGGCCGGGAACGGCAAGTGCCCGGTGAAGTCGCCGACATCGAGCCCCCACGGCAGCGCGAGCGACACCGGCAGCACCTTGAGCCTGAACAACTCGTCGAGATGCAGCGCCTCGGCGATGCGGCGACCGTCGCTGAGCGGCAAGTACGTATCATGGCCGCCGCACGCGACGACCGGCACGATCGGCACGCCGGCACGCGCCGCGACGCGCAGGAAGCCCTTGCGACCGTCGAAGCGGATCTCGTGACGATGCCGGAACGAGCGATGCACCTCGACGTCGCCGCCGGGGTACACGAGCACGCACGCCCCGCGCGCGAGCGCCGCCTCGGCCGCGTCGGGCGCCGCCGTCAGCGCGCCCCAGCGACGGAGATAGCGCCCGAGGATCGGCCAGCTCGTCACCAACGCGTGAGCCAGGGCATACAGCGGTCGCTCGACGCCGAAGTAGGTGTTGAACGCGAGCAGGAACACCATGGTGTCCGGCGACATGTTTCCGCCGGAGTGGTTGCCGACGAACAGCACCGGGCGGTCTCGCGGCACGCGCTCGAAGCCGCGCACCTCGGCGCGGAAGTACAGGCTCGTCGTCAGCCACATCAATGGCAGCATCGAGCGGATGTGCTCCGGATCGCGCTCGTCGAGCCCGACGTCCGCGCCTTCGACGAGTGGCCGCGACTGCATGGGGGATGGATACCGCGAACGCAAGCTTCGTGCCCGCGGCGCGACGCGTGGTGCGTCAGTCCGCGCGCGGCGACACCACACCGCACGCGAGAAACGGCAGCTTGGCGACGTCGACCGCCGGATCGTAGGGCCACGCGTGCACCACCATCGCGCGCCCGACCACGCCGTCCGGCCCGTCGAGGGCGAATCCCGGCACGTTCATCTTCACCGTCACGCGGTGCTGGCCGTTCGACTTCACGTCGGTGATGAATCCGCGCGGCTTGCCGGCGCGCTCCGGGCCGATCATCGCGCCGGCGGACTTCGCATCGGGGGGCAGGCACTTGCCGCCCTCGTGGAAGGCGAAGCCGTAGCTGCCCGGCGCCAGGTTCTCGATCTTCGCCACGATCAGCAAGTCGTGTCCGTCCATGTGGAGCGTCACCATGCCGCGAACCTTGCTCTGCGCGGTCGGCAGCAACTCGGCCACGGCGCGCGTCGCGGGCGCCGACGGCGCGCTCGCGACGGCGGCAGGCCCGGCGCTGGCTTCCGGCGCAGCGGAAGCGGGCGAAGCGGGCGCGGGCGGAGTTCCGCCGCAGCCCGGGGCGAAGATCGCACAAGCACCGATCGACCAGCACAAGAGGAGGGTTCGCATGCGTTTGGAAATTACCATCATCGGCGCTGGCGATCTCCAGCGCGACGCGTCGCGCACCTTGTCCTCCACAGAAATCGCGTGCCGGATCAACAGAGTGGGTCGCTGGCATGATTCCGATCAACTTTCGCCTGGATGCCGGGCCGGCGCGGAATCACGCGCGGCGCTTGCGCTCCGGGGACTTCCCGGGGGTCGTCGCGCGGGACGCATACGATCACGCGGCCGGACGCGCGACCGCGCGCAGCTCCGCCGTCGTAACGAGGACGATGCCCGCGCGCTCGGCGACCGCACGTGCGGAAGGATGCACGCGGTAGCCGACCATGACGCCGAAAGGCGAGAGTCCCAGGCGCTGCTTGACGCAATCGACCTTGTCCCGGAACGCTTGCACCTCGCGCGCGTAGATCCGACCCTTCGCCTCCGCGACGACGGCGACCGGACCGGAAGGGCCCGTCGCGTCGCCATACACGTCAATCTCCTCCTCGGTTCCGTCCGGACCCGCCAGGAACGCCGTCTCGAGCCGGCCGGAGACAATCACGGAGTGAGCCCGCTCGAGGTACGCGGGCAAGCTGGCCTGCACGAGATCCTCCAGCAGCGCGCCGAGGTTGCCCGAGAGCGCGCCGACCTCCTTGCGCAGCCCGCCCATCGCCTCGACGAGGAATCCGAGATCTGCTGCTCGGTGCGACGCTGCGCCTCCGCCAGCTCTCCCAGCCGCTGCTCGGTGCGACGCTGCGCCTCCGCCAGCTCATCGACCCTGCCGGCCAGCGCATCGACCCTGCCGGCCAGCTCTCCCAGCCGCTGCTCGGTGCGACGCTGCGCCGCCGCGAGCTCCTTGAGCGCCTCCGCCACCGGCTCGTTGGGCAAGCCGAGCCGCGCGCGGAGCGCGGCGACGAACGAGGGGTCGTCGAGTGCTGCCAGGAGCTCGGGAGGCACGGTCCGTATCCTACCACGCGGACCGTGCAAGGCACCCGGGCGCCTGTCGGGACCACCGGCTCTGCTGGTTGTGTCGGTCCGGCGCGGAATCCCGTGGCCCGTGGCCGAGGACGCGGCGGCGTGCATCGTGCGCCGCGCATGCACGCGCTGTCGCTCGCCGAGGTCGTCGCCGCGGCGCGCTTCGCGCGCGCGCGGCAAGCTGCAATCGCCGGACGTCGCGGCGTTCCTGATCGACGGCGAGCGCGCGTGCGCGCGCTGCGGGACGAGCTCCACGCGGGACAGCGGCGGCGTCAGCCGCGACGCCCGCGCTGCGCGGGACGCCACGCGCGTGAGCACGCGCTCATCTCGAGTGCGCGCCGGCGCGCCGGCGTGCCGGCGCTGATTGGGCGGGAAAATGTACGGGATGCGTCGCGACCGACCAATGGGAGGCCGCATCCCGCCGGATTTCGGTTTTTTTGGCGGTTCGTCGTGGAAGCCTCAGCAAGGGAAACGTTGTCTGTGGCTCAAAGTGTGTACATAATTCGGCTCGATGTTCGAGATTCGGTGGGCCGACGCCGCTCGCGACGACCTGCTTGACTTCGGTGCATTCGACCAGCGCAGGATAATCGACGAAACGAGGAACAGTTGGCGCGAGGGCCTGACCTTCCCAGCAGAGGGCGGAAGCTGATCGAAGGCATCGCGCCGCCGTGGGACGGCGAGCCACCCTTTTGGCAGCTGAGCATCGGCCATTTCCGCGTCTTCTACGAAGTGCGCCGCGACGATCTCGCTGTTTACGTCACGGCTGTCCGTCGCAAGCCACCGCACAAGACCACAAACGAGATCCTATGAAGACCTACAGCATTCGTGAGCTTCGCGATCATCTGAGCGAAGCGGTCGAAGAATCGCAGCGCTCGGCAATCTCCTCTTGAAGCACGGCAAGCCCATCGCCGTCATCCGGGGCGTGGAAGGCTATACGCTCGACGATCTGATCACGGCGAACGACCGCGAGCTTTGGGAACAGGTCCGGAAGGCGCGGCGACAAATCAGCAAGGGAAAGTTTCGCACGTCCAAGGAGCTGCGCGCGGAGCTCGGCCTCACCCCAAAGCGCAAACCGCGCTGAGTCAGCCGCGCCGCGCCAGATTGAGCCGCGTGCGCCGGGCCGATACCTGAACCGAACCACCCACGAACAACCGGACGTCCCTTCGCTCCGATCAGGATGCGGCGGAACGAGCGATCGGGATGCGGCGGAACCCTGATCCGTACGGACCGGACCTGTCGCCCGCGAGCGGCACCGAGATGCGCTTGAGCACCGTGTCGCGATGGTCCGGGATCGGCAGACCCGCGCTTGCAGCGCGGGCACCTCGACCGTGTAGCCGCCCTGTCGGCCGGGATGAAACCCCGGATGCTCACGATGCGGCTCCTTCGTCGGGGCGGTGACGTGAAGTCGACAAGCAAGCCAACGGGAAGGCGTGAGCGCCACTTCCAGCCTCATCCGGCCGCTCTCGGGAGCTTGCCGTCCAGACGCGAATTGCCGGGGACGGGGAGTGCGACCTCGAGTCCACTTTCGATCTCGATGTGCACCGCGCAGCTCCACGGATCCTTCGCCCACGGATACCGCTTCGCCTCCGCCCCTCCGTACCTGGACGTGAGCGGAGCGCCGTGGAATGGAGGATGCCGGTCCGGCGCGGAATCCCGTAGCGCGCGGACGCAGTGGCGTGGAATCGTGGGCCGCGCATGCGCGCGCTGGCGCTCCCCCGGCTTCTCGCGACGGCGCGCTTCGCCGCGCGCGGCAAGCGGCGATCGCCGGACGTCGCGGCGTTCCTGCTCGACGTCGAGCGCACGTGCGCTGCGCTCGCTGGACAAGCTGCCGCGCGGGGCGCTGGCGGCCCGGTGCTGCGCGCGCTTCTGGATCCGCGATCCGAAGCTGGCGTTGATCTCGCGTTGCCGTTCCGCGACGTGTGGTGCAGCACCTGTTGTTGGACGCACGCTGCCGGCGCTCGAGCGCTGGTTCGCGCCTCAGTAGCTACGCGTGCCGGACGGCAAGGGCACACACCGCTGCCTCGGGCGCGCAGCGGAGCTGTCCGCGGCGGCGGCGCTTCGTGCTGCGCCTCGACGACGCAAGTTCTTCCCATCCATCGATCATGCGCGTGCTGCGCGAGCTTGCTGCGCCGCTGACGCCGCGGGAGTGGTGGGCGCGACGGTGGGTTCATCGACGGCGCCGGTGGAGGTCGAGGTGACGCGTGTGCTGGCTTCCCGGGCGACGACCTGTTCGCGCCGCACGCGCGCCGCACGGGTTGCCGATCGGCACTGAAGTCGCAGATCTGGGCGAACCTGAGCCTGACGCCGATCGATCACCTGATCGCGTCGCGGCTCGGCATTGGCACGTTCGTGCGCTACTGCGACGACGTGCTCGTGTTCGACGACGACCCGGGGCGGCTGCGCGATGCGCTCGGCACGCGATCGAAGCGCGCGCGAGGCGCTGCGGCTGCGGCTGCACCCGGGCAAGAGACGCTTGCACCGCACGACGGAGCGCGTGGCTTTCCTCGGTTTCGTGAGCCAGCGCCGCGTCGACGGCGTCGAGGTGCTGCTGCGGCGCAAGAACGGCGGCGCTTCCGCAGGGCGCATGCGGGACGCGCGCTGCTGTTCGCCTGGGCGCGATCGATTTCGAGGACGTGACTGCGCGCGTACGCGCGTGGCTCGCCCACGCGCGCCACGGTCACACGCGCGCGCTGTGCAGCGCGAGCTCGACGGGCTCGCTTCACGAGTGGCGCGCCATGAGGAAATCCGCGGTGCCGGCCGAGGGTCAGAGGCGGCTCGGGAAGCGGGGGGCCCGCGGCGCTCGTGCCGCGGGCGCTGTTCGGGTCGCCGCCGAGGGGCGGCGCGGCGGATGGAGGGTGGACTGTGGAGCGTCACGCCAGGCGCGACCGGAGTCGCGCCGTCTGTGGACGTCCGGTCCACGCGATCTCGGGAGCTCTGGAGATGCCACGGTCTTGGCGCAACGGGCCCCGATGTTGTTGTTGCGATTGGTGGGCGTGTTGTTGTTGCGGTTCGAGGAGAGCAGGTTCGACGCATTGTTGTTGAAGCTGCCGCCACGAAGCACGCGGTTGGAGGCGTCCTTCCGGCGGCCATGCAGCTACAGGCGCCGGATGGCGTGAGTCTACCGCCAGCGGCGCGCGCGCGTCCAGCCGCCGAGCATGCGCCCGACCTCGACGCTCTCCGTGACGAAGAAGAGGAGCTGCTTCGGCGATACGCGCCGGAGAGACGGCGCGACGCGCATCAAGACACGCGCGCGCACCAGTCCGCGCGAGGCGCGCGCGAGCAGCGCCAGCTTGTCACGCGTGTACGTCGCTTCGACCAAGCACGGTGACGTCGAGCGCCGCTTCGACGAGCTTGTCCCCCAGCGTGAACTTGTGCTGCGCGCGGGCATCTTCGCCGCGCGTTCCATCAGCCAGACCGGTAATGTCCTCCATGCGCAGCGCGATGACCGGACTTCGCCCGGCCGCGGACCGCGACCGGGGGCTCCGCCCCCGGAACCCCGCTGCTCCGCGAATCCTGCCCGGCCACGCCCTCGCGCGACTTGCCTGATCAAGGGTTCAAGAATCAAGCATCAAGGGAACGGCGAAGACGTTGAAAGCAAGAACCGTGCCCGCATTTTGTCAGGGAGTCCTGGCGCAACGGGCCCCGTAGAAGCTGTAGCGGCCGGTCGGGGTGATGTTGCCGCGGTACGAGGAGAGCAGGTAGCGACGCATCGTTGAAGAACGCTGCCGCCACGAACCACGCGGGTAGGAGGCGGAAGCTAGATAGGCACAGTTATTGCATGTAGTCAACGTAGGGCGACGAGTACCAGTCCAGGTTCCACTCCCACACGTTCCCCGCGAGGTCGGACTGGCCCCACTTGCCGTCGCCCTTCGGAGATTCCGAGCCCACGTCGTTCGTCGATGACGTCGAGCAGCGACGCGTCCGGCGTTGAAGTTCGCGTACGTGCAGTCGATGCTCGTCGACGTCGCGGGCTCGACCACGGGTACACCCGCTGCTCGCTTCCCGCCGGCCGCCGCGTAGTTCCACTCCGCCTCGCTCGGCAGGAAACCGCCGTCCCAGATGCAGAACGCGGCAGCCTCGTACCAGGTCTCGCAGTTGATCGGACGACGCTCGTTCGAGCCCGCGCTCGACGTCCAGGTCTGGTACGTCGAGCTGCACGACAGGTGGCTCGTGTCGCTCCACGTCGCGTTCGTCGTCGCCAGAGTTCGTCGCCCACGCCGTGTCCCAGCCCGGCTCGTACGTGCGTGCCCGTGCTCGAATCCAGCAGGCCCTGGCCGCCGTTCAGGTGCGTGTGCTTGCCGTCGCCCTGCGCCGGACGCCAGCCTCCGTCCCAGGCCGCCACGAACTTCCGGAAGCGGCCCACGGTGATCTCGTACTTGTCGAGCCGGAAATCGCTCACCGTCGCCGGGTACGCCTGGCTCGTGTAGCCGGACTCACGCCGTCGTAGCTCCGGTAGAACGTCCCGCCGCTCACCAGCGGGCTCGTGCAGCAGCTCTCGGAGCTGCGGGCCGCAGTCCGTCAGGCCCGGACCGCTCGTCTGGCAGCTCGGCGGTGCGCCGCACACGCGCCTGCCGCTGCACGCCGGGGTCGGCCACGTGCACGCGACGGCCGCCCCCACTGCCCGCTCGACGAGCACGTCTGCACGCCGTTGCCGCTGCACTGCTTCGCACCCGGCGTGCACACCCCCGTAGCACGCGCCGCTCGACGCAGAGACCTGGTTCGTCGCATGTGCGTTGCATCCCGCCAGGTGCCGCTCGGAACGCACACGTCTGCGGCGTACGTCGCGCCGTTGCACGCTGCACTGCTTGACCGGCGCGCACATGCCCGTGCACGCGCCGCTCACGCAGGCCTGGTTGGTGCAGGTCTCGACCGGATCGATCGTCACCAGATCGATCCCGCACGCGACGGCATTGCCGCCGAGCAATACGCATAGCCCGCGGCCTTGCCCACGCACTCGCTGACGATCGGCTGGCACGAGCCGAGGTTCGCGGCGCTCGTGTCGCAGTTGTTGCTGCCGCTGCAGACGCCGTTGGATTGCCCATGTGCCGCCGATGCAGACCAGAGGCGCCTTCTTCGCATGTCCCGCGCACGCGAACGCGCCGTTCGGCGCGCAAGCGTCGCCGACCGTGCCAGTTCCGTCGGATCCCGCCGCGCCCGCGCTGCCGCCGCTGCCCGCGCCGCCATCCATCCCCGCGCCGCCGGCCGCGCCGCCCAGACCCCCAATCCCCCGGTTCCACGGTTCCGCCGCTCCCCCGACGCCGCCGCTGCCCGAGGTGCCGCCGGTAGCGCCGGTGCCCGCGCTTCCCCGACGCCGCCGGTTCCGCCCGTAGCGCTCGTGCCGCCGCTTCGCGCCGACCGCCGCCGCTGCCCGATGTCCCGCCGCTGCCGCCCGTCGCCGTCCCGGCGCTGCCCGCCGATGCGTCCGCGGCCGTGACGCGTCCGGTCGCTCACGCCGCACGCGGAGCGGCGTGACCAGCAACGCGAGCACCCATGACCGCAAACCCTTGGCAGTTTCCGCGCATCACGTACCTCGATCCTTCACCAGACACTTCGCACCATCGCTCCCTGGAATCCCGGGTCCGAGCATCGGGGCGAGCGCCGTGCTGGCTCTCTCCGTGCGGCGCGGTGAAGACGAGCACGAGTCCGCCCGCGGCGAGCACGCCGCCGGCGACGAAGCCGACGGTCGAGATCGTCGAGTCCGTCTTCGCGTCGCTCGTGAGCTGGTTGATGCGGGCTTGATCGTCGGCGAAGCTCGCCGCGGGACAGGTGCCGCTCGGACACACGCCGTCGCGATCGCTGCAGCTTGCTCGATTTCTGGAGCTGGAAGATGACGCCGACGGCGAGGCCCGCGCGCGCCCGCTCCGACGGCCGTCCAACCGAGCAGGCGCTGCGTCGAATCCCGCCGGACGACGAGGTGCCCGTCTCGGCGGCGGCTGGCGGAAGCGACGATGCGGGCGCGCCGCTGGATGGTGTCGAGGCGGGTCCGGCGCGCCGCGGCCTCGACCTCGAGCGCGGGCACGATGACGCGCGTCGTCGCGCCGCTTGGCCGCGACCTGGACGGACTGGCTCCACGCCTTCCGGCCCGGAGCGCTCGCGGTGATCTTGTGCGCGCCGGGATCGACCGGAACCGGCGTGCCCCACGCGGCCTTGCTGACGACCTCGCCGTCTTGCCGGATCTCGAGACCCGCCGGCTGGATCGGACACGGTGACGACGAGCTCGGACAAGCGTCTTCCCGATCTCCGCGACGCGCTCGCGGAATCTTCGGCTCGCGCGGGTCGGTGCGCTGAGCTCGCGATCTCGTCGGCGTCTCGGAAGCTCGCCCACGCGCTCGCGGTCTTGCCGATCTTCGCGTAGCACTCGCCGAGGTGCAGCAGCGTGCCAAGCTGCGGATCGAGGCGCTGGCTGTCGGCGTATTTCGGGCACGCCTCCCGCGCGTGGCCCGCGCCCATGAGCTTGCCGGCGTCGTCGAACAGCCGCGAAGCGATCGCCTTGTCCTGCGACGAGGGCTCGGCGACGGCGACGCGCGAGATCGAAGAGTGCGAGCAGGAAGCGAGAGTGCAGACGAAGCGAAGCAGGTCTCAAAGACGGCCGTCCCCCCACTGCATTGGTGGGTTTGGAGGGTTTTGGTTTGGGCGTCGCGGGAAGCGGGAGGCGCGCCGGCTGGCGCCGCGCGGACGCGTGCCGGCTTGGTGGCGGCTTGGGCGCTGGGCGCTTGCGCTGCGACGGGCTTCGCCGGCGCGGCTTTGTTCGACCCGGTAGCGGGCGCGCGGACCGCCGCAGCGCAACGGGTTCGGGCCGGCGACGCCGACGCGTCGCGGAGGGCGTCGCGGAGGGCGGCTCCGGTGTCACCTGCGGAGGCGGGCTCGCGTTCGCCGCTTGCGCCGGGATGTTGCCGGAATCGCAGATGCTGAAGCGCTCGCGGGCGGATCGGCAACGGCCGACTTGTGTACGAGCATCGCGGTCACGCCGAGCATGACCAACACGCCCCACGCCAGCCGCCGACGAGCCAGCCTCTCCGGCCCGTCCCCGGTTGTCGTCCTGCCCCACGACGCCGCGGTTCCGGCGCCGGCGACGGGCTCGCCTGTCGTGTTGTCGGAGGAAGGCGGAGCGCGAGCGCGCTCGCGGAGAAGCCGGCGGCGCGCATCACGCCCGAGATGCGCTCGACCGACGTCTTCGATCGCTTCGGCGCGAACGGCAAGAGCGCGATCGCGAGCTCGCCGACCGACTCGTAGCGCTTGCCGCGGTCCTTCTCCATGCACTTGAGGATGCACGGCATCGAGACCGTCCGGTGCATCCGGGTCGCTTGTTCCGGATCGGAGGCGGCGGTGCGGACACGATCTGCAGGACCAACTCCGGCATGCGTCTCGCCGTTGAACGGCGGCGCGCCGGCGACGAGCTCGTACAGGATCACGCCCGAGCGCCCAGATGTCGCTCGCGGACGTCGACGTCCTTCGACGAGCCGCATCTGCTCGGGCGACATGTAGAGCGGCGAGCCCATCAACGCGGACGGTCCGCGTCATGCGTCGCCTCCGGCGTCCGGGCCGTTCGTCATCTTCGAGATGCCGAAGTCGAGCACCTTCACCGAGAGCGCGCCGTCCGGCGCCGCGGATGCAGGAAGAGGTTCGCGGGCTTCAGGTCGCGGTGGACGATCCCGAGCGCGTGCGCCTCGGCGATCGCCTCGCACGCCTGGAGGACGAACTCCACGGCCTCGCTCGACCGGGAGCGCGCCGCGCTCGGGCGACCACGCCGGCGAGATCGCTGCCCTCGAGGTACTCCATCACCATGTACGGGCGCGCCGTTCTCGAGCTTGCCGACGTCGAAGACGCGCGCGACGTGCTCGCTCTTGATCTTCGACCGCGGCGCGCGCCTCGCGCGCGAAGCGCGGCGACGGCCTCGGGGTTCGTCGCAGCGCCTCGGGCAGCAGGAACTTGATCGCGACGCGCTGGTCGAGATGCGACGTGGTGGGCGGCGACCACGACGCCCATGCCGCCCGACGCCGAGGACCGCTCGACGCGGTACTTGCCGGCGAGGGATCTCGCCTCCTGAACCGGGTGTGCTCACAGGACTCCTCGTTTAGACGGGAACACTGCGTGCGGATGGACTTCGCCGGACGAGCGGGTGTCGAATGCACGCCAGGTTTGATGGTTCTCGCGGCATTTGTGGGTAGCGCGCTGATACGCGGTCCGCGTCGCGGCAAACCAGGCCAGCACGTGGGGGCTGGGACGAGCAGCGCGCGGCCGGTGCGGCTCTCGCCTGCGCGAACCGACGCAGACCCGGCGCCTGCAATCTGACAGGCGAAGCGGTGCCCGTCGGAGCGCCGTGTGCCATCGTCATCTCGTGGATCGGCAGGCGGGATTGACGTGACCGTCAGCACCCGCACTCGGTGTCATCGAAGCGGTAGTAGACCCAGAGATTGCTGCCGGGCACGCGGCAGACCCATACGCGCAGCGTCTTCGGCGTGATTACGTCTCGAAGTCCGCCGGGCCGGGTAGCTAGTCGCGCCCGAGGCTGCCGATGGCGGCCGCGAGCGCAATCCGCCATCAATCCAGCTGGAGACGCCCGAACGTGCGCAGGTAACCGGGAGTCAGCCGGGTGATTCTGGCCAAGGCGTGCCTTCGCCGGTTTCGAGCTAGCGCAGGTGATGAGCGGTCACGTCGTCCGGCAGCACGCACCCGACCTCGGCGAGACTCTCCGGCGTAGAGCTCTTCCGGATACCGGCAGAGTGTGCGCTTCCAATCCCCCGCAGCGGCAGGCTCCCAACATGCACATGATTCTAGCCGATGCGAGTGGTCGAGGCACTTTTCTCGATGTACCGCACCGGAGATCGGTGTTCGGCGGCGCGCGTTCCGTTGTCCGGCTCCAGGCGTCTATGGCAGGGACGGCGACCGGGTCGGCGTCCGCGGCGGTGACGGCCGCGGACGCTCCGCGCCGCGGCCATCGGGGGCGGTGGCCGGGTCCGGGGCGACCGGGGCGGGATGTTGTCAAAGAGCGCGTCGGCGCGGAGGCCTGGCTGGCGGCTACGCCGGAGGCGGCGCCAGCCGGTGGCGGCGTAGCCCGCGAGCTGTTCGGCTGTGGCCTTGATGACGGCGACCTCGATGTCGCGCATCGCCTTCCGCCAGGGCCGGTGGCGCTGCTCGTCGCTGCGCAACGTCACGCCGCGCCACAATGCGAGCAGCGTGTACGCGATCCGGCGCAGCACCATGACGACGACAGTCGCGCGCGGGTTCTGCTCGATCCAGGGGTGGTCGTCCTCCTCGAAGGCGACATCGAGGGCCGCGCGCACGCAATCCCGGAGGCTCGCAATCGCGCGTTCCGCGTGCTCGGACCGGAGCCCGTGAGCCTGGTCGACGCTCTCGAGCGCGCACGGACGAGCTTCCATCGCTCGAACCCGGTCGGTGCCGCTTATCTGCCGTTCTTGGTAGCGCGGGATTCTCGGGCGTTCCGCGGTCCGGCGTTCAACCAGATGGCCGACGCCGCCGCCTTCGTGCGCTACTTCGAGCGCGTCGAAGAGGGCGCCGCGGATCCGGACACCGCGCGATTGCTGGGGAGTGCATCACGACGCTTGAGACGTGGATCGCGGCGCGACGAGAGCGCGCGGTCCCGACGCCCAGCGAGCACGCCCGGGCAGGGTCGACTGCAGAAAGTCACGCGCGAACGCAGCGCGTAGGCATCATCGGGGGGTGGCGTCCGGAATCCAAGCAGTTGCGCGGCGAGTGGCAGTCGTCCGCGCTGGTGCGCACACGCGAGGCCAGCAAGGAGCTCGACTCGCGCGAGTTGCTGTGCGTCGTATTCGCCGGCGACGCCCGCCTGGTCAATCGCTTCCGCGCGCCGGAGCTGCAGCCGCTCGGCAGCCGCATCCGGCGACGCCTCACGCTCGACTACGCTTCCCGCGACGAGCTTCTCGCCTGCCTCGACCACCTGCTCGAGAGCGCCGACAGCCCGACGCTGATGACGACCGAGCGAGCCGGCGCAAGCCATTCCTCGTGCGCATCGCGGCCGAGCCCGCGACGCTGCAGCGGCTACCCGTGCTCGATTCAGTTCTCGCCGCGGCGAGCTCTCGTGGTCGGCTGCACGGCCCCAACGGGGGATACCGCGCCGGCCCAACCCAACACTAGCCGCGGAAGAACTCGCGCACGAGCTGGTGCGTCGCGTGCGGGCGCTCGAACTGCGGCACGTGGCCGCAATCGTCGAGCACGACCGAGGTGGCGTGCGGGACAGCGCGCTCGACGTGGCGGGAGAATCCGGGCGGGATCGGGAAATCGCGATCGCCCCAGATGAACAGCGACCGCGGCTCGAGCTTCGACAGCCGGTCCCAGAAGCCGCGCTCGCCCCAGGGGTGATCCAGGTAGATCTGGCGGGCCGCGGAGAAGAAGGCGACACGGCCGCGGCGCGTGGCGAAGATGCGCAGGAACTCGTCGGCCGCGGACAGGAACCAGGGCGCTTCGATGCGCGTGCTCTTCGAGAACAAGCGCTCGAGCGTGCCGATGACCATCGCGCGCGGCACGACCATCGGCACCGCCGCGAGCTCGGGCCTGAGCATACGCGCCACCGGCACGAGCTGGCGCAAGCGACGGAACGCGACGGCGGGCGCGTACAGCACCAGGCCCTCGACGCGCTCGGGCGCCCGCAGCCCGACCTCGATGGCGATGCGCCCGCCCATGGAGTTGCCGACGAGATAGGCGCGCTCGATGCCGAGCGCGTCGAGCAACGCCACGAGCCACTTCGCGAAGAAGCCCGCGTGGTAGTCGCGCACCGGCTTCGACGAGTCACCGAAGCCCGGCAGATCCGGCGCGATCACCCGGTGATCGGCAGCGAGGTCGAGCAGCGTGGGGAGCATCGAGGCGTTGGTCGCGCCGAGACCGTGCAGCAGGATCACCGGCGGGCCCGCGCCGGCGTCGAGATAGAACGTGTCCACGCCGTGCGCCTTCACGCGCGCCGGACGCGGGAAGTGTCGCGGGCGGCCCTCGGGTCCGAGCAGCCCCTCCAGCTTCATCGACAGCGCGATGCTGCCGCGCACCCTCAGGCGATTGCCGAGCCAGAGCTCGACGCCCGAACGCCGTCCTTCGAGCAGATCGCACAGCGTGGCCGCGTCGGCCTCGACGACGCTGGTCGGCCGCGAGGTGCGTCCTTCCGACACGAACACGCGCTTGCCGCGCGCCCAGATCGTCCACGAGCCCACCGCGCCGGCGTCCAGCACGAGATCGACGTGGGCGTGTTCCTCGAACGGCCAGACGCGCCGCAAGCGCTCGTCGAGCGCTCGACGGATACGATCGGCAGGCGACAGCGGTGAAAGCTTGCTCGCCTGTTCTTGCGTCCAGCGTTCGCGTGGATCGGCGCTCATCGATCCTTTCATGATGGGGATTTACACACCGGTCAAGTTTGCGACACACGCACGAAACGTTGCAGCAACTTGCCGCGTCGGTGTTGCATCAGCCGATTTCGACGGCGAAACCCCGCTCCGCGTACAAGGCGCGCGCAAGGTTCAGCGTCTGGATCTCGCTCGTGCCGCCGCCGATGGTGAGCAACTTCGCGTCGCGCGCCAGGCGCTCGACCGGGAAGTCGGCGAGGTAGCCGTAGCCGCCGAGCACCTGCACCGCGTCGAGCGCGACGCGCACCGCCGCGTCGGTGGAGTAGAGCTTCGCTGCGCACGCGTCGCGCCATGTCGCCTTGCCGTGCTTCGCCTGCCAGATCTGCTGGAACACGATGTTCTGCACGTTGTTGAGCGCGACGTACATGTTCGCGATCTTCTCCTGCACGAGCTGGAAGCGCGCGATCTCCTTGCCCCACTGGCGACGTTCGGTGGTGTAGCGCAGGCACACCTCGAGACAGCGCTCGATGATGCCGCCACTCATCGGCGCGGAGCCGGTACGCTCGCCGGCGAACACGTCCTTGACCTGCTCGCGCGAGCTGTTGGGAACGCCGCCGAGCAACGCGTCGGCGCCTACGCGTACGTCGTTCAGGAAGATCTCGCCGGTGGGAGACGACTTCATGCCCATCTTCTTCATCGGCTTGCCGAGCTCGAGCCCGGCCGCGCCGCGTTCGACGACGAAGGGGTGCACGTTGCGCTTGTCCGCGCGGTCGGCGAAGCCCTCGATGCGCGCGTAGACGACGAACACGTCGGCATACGGCGCGTTGGTGATGAAGATCTTCGACCCGTTCAGGACGTAGCCGTCGCCGTCGGGGCGCGCCACGGTCTGCATCGCGAACGCGTCCGAGCCGGAGGCCGGCTCGGTGACGCCCCAGCACGCGATCTTGTCCAGGCGCATCACCGGCAGCCCCCAACGCTCGATCTGCTCCGGCGTGCCCTTGCCGAGGAGGGTCGCGCCGGCGAGCCCGAGCGTCGCGCCGAACGACAGGCAGAAGCCGGGATTTACCCGGCTCATCTCCCAGCTGATGAGCGCGCCGGCGGCCGGATCGCGCGTCAAGTCGTCGCCCCCGGGCGCGTCGACGGCGGCGCCCTTGCGCTTGCGCTCCATCGCCTTGCGCGCGGCCTTCTCCGCCATGTCGGCCATCGCGAAGTCGCTGAACAGCTTCCGCATCAGGTCGTAGGGCAGGATCTTCCCGTCCTCCATGTCCGGCGTCGCCGGCTCCAGGTGCTTGTCCATCCACGGGCGGATTGCCTGGCGCATCATCTGGTGGGGCTCGCTCCACTCGAACATCGGTGGCCTCCTTGGAAACGGGATAGGCTAACAGGTCGACAAGCAGTTGCGTCGCGCCGCGAGCAGCCCAAGGATCGGCCGGATGACACAGGGGACTCCCGGGCTACCCGAAACGCGCGACCCCGAGCCGGACGCCGCGCGCTCGAAGTGGAAGAAGCGGCTGATCATCGCAGGCGTCGCGGTCGGGCTCTTGCTGGCGTCCTACGTCACCGGGCGCCTGCAGACACACTCCGCGATCGGCACGGCCGAGCACGCCACGGAGCAAGCCAAGACCGAGTCGACGCGAGCGCACACCTCGGCCGAGACCGCGAAGCAGCTCGTCGACCGCCTGGAAGGGCGGCGCCACCTCGATCTCGCGCTGCGCCAGATCGATCACCGGAACTTCGGCACCGCCGCGGACGAGCTGCGCGCCGCCGCCGCCTTGTTGCAGCGCAGTCAGCCCACCGGCGATCTCGACAAGCTCGCGAAGGACCTGTCCGCCTATCGCCTGATCGCCACCGAGGACGTCAACAAGCAGCGCGAGCAAGTGCTCGCGATGGTCGATCGCTTCGACCAGCTGGTCCCGCCGGCGAAGCCCTGAGCGGGGCGGCGGCGCTCAGGAAATGCGCCGCTTGAAGTCGTTGGCGAGGCCGTTGGTCGAGCTATCGTGGCTCGACACGCGGCCCGGACCGTCGAGCTCAGGCAGGATCGCCTTGGCCAGCTGCTTGCCGAGCTCCACACCCCACTGGTCGTAGCTGTTGATGTTCCAGATCGCGCCTTGCACGGCGATCTTGTGCTCGTAGAGCGCGATCAGCCGGCCGAGCGTGCGCGGGTTGATCTCGTCGACCAGGATCGAGCTGGTGGGCCGGTTGCCGGTGAAGACCTTGTGCGGCACGAGCTTTTCGATGCGCGCCTTGTCCATCCCGCTCTTCTCGAGCTCCGCGCGCACCTCGTCGGCGGTCTTTCCCTTCATCAGCGCCTCGGTCTGGGCGAGATAATTCGCGATCAAGATCTTGTGGTGCTGACCGAGCGGGTTGTGCGAACGCGCCGGCGCGATGAAGTCGCAGGGGATGACGCGCGTGCCTTGGTGGATCAGCTGGTAGAACGCATGCTGGCCGTTGGTGCCGGGCTCGCCCCAGATGACGGGACCGGTTGTGTAGTCCTCGATGCGACGCCCTTCGCGATCGACGCTCTTGCCGTTGCTCTCCATGTCGCCCTGCTGGAAGTAGGCGGCGAAGCGGTGCATGTACTGGTCGTACGGCAGGATCGCGTGGGTGCTCGCACCGAAGAAGTTCGAGTACCAGACGCCGAGCAGCCCCATGATCACCGGGATGTTCTGCTCGAACGGCGTGCTCCGGAAGTGCTCGTCGACGTCGTGACCGCCGGACAACAGCTGCTCGAAGTTGTCCATGCCGACGACGCAGGCGATGGGCAGCCCGATCGCCGACCACAAGGAGTAGCGGCCGCCGACCCAGTCCCAGAAGCCGAACATGTTGTCGGTGTCGATTCCGAACTTCGAAACGGCCTCGGCGTTGGTCGAGAGCGCGACGAAGTGCCGCGCCACGGCTTTTTCGTCCCCGAGCGCGTCGAGCAACCATTCGCGCGCCGAGTGCGCGTTGGTCATCGTCTCCTGCGTGGTGAACGTCTTGGAGGCGACGCTGAACAGCGTCGTCGCCGGATCGAGGCGCTTCAACGTCTCGGCCACGTCCGTCGCCATCCACATTCGAGACGAAGTGCGCCGCGAGGCCGTCCTTCCAGTAGGGCCTGAGCGCCTCGGTCGCCATCACCGGGCCAAGGTCGGAGCCGCCGATGCCGATGTTGACGATGTCGCGGATCGGCTTGCCGGTGTAGCCCTTCCATTCGCCGCTGCGCACCGCGTCGGTGAAGCGCCGCATCTTCGCGAGCACGGCGTTGACCGCCGGCATCACGTCCTCGCCGTCGACCTTGATCGGCCGGTTCGATCGGTTGCGCAACGCCACGTGGAGCACGGCGCGGTCTTCGGTGATGTTGATCTTCTCGCCGGAGAACATCCGCGTGATGAAGCCGGCGACGTCCGCCTGGCGCGCCAGGTCCAGCAGCAGCTTCAGCGTCTTGTCGGTGACACGGTGCTTCGAGAAATCGAACAGCACGTCCTCGAAGCGCAGCGACAGCTTGTCGAAGCGCGCCGGATCGGTCGCGAACAGATCGCGCATCTGCACGCGATCCATCTCGGCGCGGTGCGCGGACAAGGCTTTCCAGGCGGGGGACTCCACGAGCTCGGACATGCGACCTCCTCTTCTTCCGTGCTATCGCGGGCGCGGCCCGCGACGTCAAGCCGAACGCGCCGGCGCGCCGGACATCCACGCCACGATGCCGGCCGCCAGGGCGACCACGAACAGCGCGACGTTCCACACGCCGCCGGGCGCCTCGAGCGGCATCCGTTCGATCAGCGCCTCTGCCAGGTGAACGACCAGTGCGCCGGCGCCGTACGATCGCCACGCTGGCGATCAGCGAGCGGCGGAGGCGGCGCGCCAGCTGCACGCAGCGGACGCTGCTCTGCCAGACCCGCTTGACCAGATGCCGCGCCCACAATGCCGTCGGCGTAGAAGCGGCCACCAGCGCGCCGACGGCGATCAACACGGCCTCGGTGAACGAGAGCTCGGTCTTGCCACCGTGCAACATGCGGACGCAGTCGGCGAGCACCCCGACCAGGCCGCCGACGACCCACACCCAGGCGGCCATCGACAGCCCCACGAGCATCGGCCGCGCCGTGCGGGCCTCGCGCGTCACTTGCGCGATGCTCTCGGCGACGGCATTCGCCGACATCGCGGGCAGCGTCTTGTCGCTCGGCCCCGCGGTCGCCGGCCCGGACGCCACCACGACGGTCTGCGACGTCGTGCTCATGCCGCCGGGCGCGTCGAAGGGCACCAGCGCCGCGTCGAGGTCCGCCATTGAAGCGGGGCGATCCGCCGGGTCCTTGCTCATCGCGCGCTCGATCACCAACTCGAGCGCCTCGGGGATCGACGCATCGAGCTGGCGCGGCCGCGTCGGCTCGTCGGTGAGCACCTGGCCCAGCACCGTCGTCGGTTCGTCGCCGTCGAACGGCTTCTGGCCGGTGAGCGCGCGGTACAGGATCGCGCCCACGGCGTACACGTCCGCGCGGCGATCGACCTTGGCGCCACGGGCTTGCTCCGGCGCCATGTACGACGGCGTACCCATCACCATGCCGGTCTGGGTCAGGGTGTTGCCCGCCGTGGTCTGCTTGGAGATGCCGAAGTCGAGGATCTTGGCCACTGGCCGCCCGGAATCGCCCACCAGGAACACGTTCTCCGGCTTCATGTCGCGATGAATGATGCCGCTGTCGTGCGCCGCCTGGAGCGCCTGGCACACCTGCCGGACGATGTGCACCGCGGCGCCCGCGTCGAGCTTGCCCACGCGGTCGAGCAGGGCACCGAAGTCCTCGCCGTCCAGGTACTCGCCGACGATGTACGGACGCCCGTCCGCGGTGCGATGCACGTCGTAGACGCCGACGATGTTCGGATGCCCGATACCGCTCGCCGACTCGGCCTCGCGCTGGAAACGCGTGACGACCTCGGGCTGCCGCGCGAACTCGTCGTGGAGCATCTTGATCGCGAAGCGCTTGTTACGGAGCCGCGTGTGGCGCGCCTCGTACACGCGCCCCATGCCGCCTTCACCGATCACGCGGACGACTTGATACGAGTCACCGAGCGTCGCACCGATGAGCGGATCCTCGCCGTCTTGCTCGGCATCGGCGAGCGGCGTCGCATCATGCGGGCAGACCTTGAAATCGACGGGATAGCGTCCACCGCACGTGGGGCACACGCGCGGCAGGGCCGCCGCCGCGGCGATCTCCGCGCTGGCATAGCCCGACGCGCCCGAGGGCTGCATTGCGGCGTCCTGCTCAGCCGCGGAGCTCTCCGGCGCGGGCCGGCCGACGCTCGACATCCACGCGATCGTAGCGTCATTGCGCGCTCGGGGTCGCCGGAATCGCAAGCGCCCTGCAAGCTGCGCGTCCCACCGGCCGACCACCGGATCAAGCCATGGTTTCCAATGGTTATGGGTGCCGGCCCGGCGCGGGACCGGACCGGGCCGGAAGCGCGGTCGTTGCCGGCGCCGGGAGGCAGGAGCAGACTTGCAGCGTCTTGACCGTCCCCTCGAGACGTCACGTCGCCCTGGCCATCGCGCTGTTGTTCGCGCTGGTCACGGTTGCGCCGGTCGTCGCGGCGCAGTCGGTCTCGAGTGACGTCAGTCAAGCGCAGCTCGAGCAAGGCCATTCGATCGACTGGCAGCTCGCCGCGGCTCTCGATCGCTCCAGCCTGCGACTCGCTCGACTCTTGCTCCGCGCTGGCGCTGGGCGCCGTGCGGTTCCGCGTGGATATCCCGAGCGCGGCTCCGAGCGCCCTGCTCTTTGCACGGCCTGAACAGCAGGTCCGATCGCCCGCTCGCGTGCGCCCCTCGCGCGCACGCGCTCCACCACGCTTGATCGAGATCGGCTAGCCGATCCGCCTGTGTTGCCACTCGCACGCCGTCGGGGCCTGCGCGGGTGACAGGGACGTTCCGATCGACGAGCCGGACCAGCGTGCGCCGTTCGCCCCGCACGCCCGCCACGCAGCCCCGCGAAGGCCGCGCGCCCCAACGCCCGACGTGGTCCCCGCTCGCTAGGTCCGAACCCGCGCGCCACGCGCGCCCAGTGAAATCATGGAAAACGCATTGCCTCCCCAGTGCCTTGTCTTCGACCCCGATCACGAATCCCCCAACCTGACCGGATGCCTCACGGCACTCGGTTATCGCGTCACGACCGCCAATCTGCCTGAAGTCGCGCTCCGCGCGGTCGCGCCCACGCCGCACCATCTGGCGTTCGTCGCGGTGCGCTCGCGCGATCCCGCTTCGTTCGAGCTGATCTCGACCTTGCTGGCGCGCTGTCACGGCCTCGACGTCGTCGCGGTCGTTCGCGCCGCGGACATCGAGGCGGCGCTGGAAGCAGGCCGGCGCGGCGCGCGCTGTTGCATGGCCAGCCCGGTGGCGTTCGCCGATGTCGATCAGGTCATCGAGCGGATCGCGCAGCAGCATCCGGAGGATGCCGGCGTCGACTCGGCGACGTCGTCAGCTGCGATGCGCGCGGCGATGAACGCCGCGCTGAAAGCCGCCTCTCGCGACACGCCGGTGCTGTTCACGGGCGAGCCCGGCTCCGGACAGGAACAGCTCGCACGACTGATGCACGAGCAGAGCCCGCGCGCCGACAAGCCGTTCACCGTCCTGCCCTGTGCGGATGTGCCGCAGGACAAGCTCGCGACGGAGTTGGCGGAGCATGCGCGCGCCGCGGGCGGCGGCACGCTCTTCATCGACGAGGTCGGCGAGCTCCCGGCGGAAGCGCAGGCCTGGCTCGTGAAGTACCTCGGCAGCGGCGAGACGGGCAGCGCGCGCGTCGTCGCTTCGACGAGCCGCGACCTCGACGACCCGGGGTCCGGACCGCGCTTCAGCGCCGAGGCCCACCACGGACTCTCGGTGGTGACGATCGAGGTTCCGCCGCTGCGCAAACGCCCGGAGGACATCCTGGCGCTCGCGGGTGGCGCGCTCGCCGCGCTCGCGGCCCGCATGGGCCGACCGACGCCGGAGCTCGGCGAGAGCGCGCGCGCGACGTTGCTCGCCCACGGCTGGCCCGGAAACCTGCCTGAGCTCGACAACGAGCTCGAGCGCGCGCTGGTCATGACGTCGGGCAGCATCATCGAAGCCAACGCGTTTTCCAGCAACTTGCGCCCGGCGACGCAAGCCGCGCCCTACGTCGGCGGCGACTTCACGATCCAGGAGATCGAGCGCGCGCACATCGAGCGTGTGCTGGCTCGCACTCGCACGTTCGACGGCGCCGCCCAGCTGCTCGGCATCGACGACTCCACGCTGTGGCGGAAGCGGAAGCGCTACGCCAACGGCGCGTCGCGCAGCAACGGCAACAGCAACGGCAACGGCGCGCACGACACGGTGTAGCCGCTGTCGCGCCGCTCACGGCCCTGGCAATCGGCTTCGCCGATTGCCAGGGCCGCGTCCGGGACACGGCACTAGTCGATCGCGACGACCTGTTCCTGACCGTCACACGGTGCCGCTGCGTGCGCGCAATCCGCGCGCGTGCAGCGGAACTTGAAGTAGAGCACCCTGGCCCCGGGCCGCACCGGCCCGATGGCGAGCTGGTAGTGCGGGATGCCGCCCCCCATCACGCCGCCGACGCTGGACAGCTCCCGCGCCTGGGGCTGGGCGTCGTCGAAGCGCCACTCGAGCACGCCGGGACAGTTGTTCCGCACCGTCAGGATGTCTCCGGCCTGCAAGGGCCCAACGCGCGTGCCCGGGCGCCACAGCACGGACGCGGGCACGATCCGTCTCGACAACGCCGGCGGTATGTCGCGGCCGATCGCGCGGTAGACGTTCGCGAGATGGCCGCGGAACAGCTCGTCGAACTCGTCGTCGTGCCCGGAGTCCTGGTCGTCGCCGAACCACCAGAACCAGTCGCTGCCCTCCGCCGCGTACAGCGAGTCATACGCTTCCGGAGCCGTGCGTGCGTCGGCGCCTGCAGCGGCGAGCGCTTCGCGGGCATCGCCGAGCAGCTCCCAGGCGCGGTTCTCCTCGGGCTCGCCAATCCACGTGCCGAGATCGACGCCAGGGGCGGAGCTGCGCTCGTCGATCCACGACCCGGTGAAGAGCTCGTCGACGCGCCGCTGATCGGATGCGAGCGTGGGCGGCAGGCTCCGTTCCGCGTTGCCGGCGAGGAATTCGCCGAACGTGGCCGTGCCGAGCGTGGAGCTCGCCTCGAGAGCCGAGTACAACGCATGCAGGAACGGCCGCCCGTCGTCGCGATAGGTGCCCCATGCGTTCTCACCGTCCAGAACCACCGTGACGACGCGCTCGGTGCTGCCGTCCAGACGCGGGACCAGGCGCCGCTCGATCTCCTCGACGAAGTCGCGAACCGCTTGTTCAGCACTCTCGTAGTACTGGTAGCGGAACCCGATCGCGTCCGACAGGCGCGTGTCGCGAAAGAAGATGCTCACCGCGTCGCCTTCCTCGACGGCGCGGTACGGGCGACACAGAACCTCGGGGTCGGAGGTGTCGTAGCCCCATCGGCCGCTCTTCGCGAGCACGCCCTCGTCGGTGGCGATCCAGCCGATGCCGTGACGGGCGAACAGCGGAATCACGAAGCGCGCGACAGCGCCCTCCGCCGGCCACATCCCGCGCGGCGGACGGCCGAAGCGGCGCGTGTAGTCCTCCCACGCGAGGCGCACCTGCGCGTCCGCGTCGATGGGCCACGCGAAGCGCCGCGGCGGACGCATGCCGGGACGATCGATGGTGGCGCGGTCCGTGTCGACCAACAGCGGCAAGATCGGGTGATACAGCGGCGTGGTCGTCACCTCGACCTGGCCGCGCTCGGCCAGCGACCGATGGATCGGCACGACCGCGTGCAGCAGCTTGTACTGCTCCGCAACGCACGCTTGAACGTCCGCGTTGGAGAAGCCGCGGCCCTGGCGAACGAAGCGGGCCACGTCCACGCGCGCGCCCGTCGAGAGCTCCACCGGCCCGTCGCGGAACTCCTTGCCGAACCAGGCGAGGCTGAACCACATCTGGAGATCGCCCAGCTCGTCATCGTCGAGCGCCGCGCCGGCGGCGCTCTTGATGAACAGCTCCTCGTAGCGAGCGTGGATCGCGATCTGGTTGTGCCGGTCGGCGTCGAAGAACGTCCGCTGGATCTCGGCGCGCTCATCCGTGGTGAGTGCCGCGACGGGCTTTCGCGACAGCTCGAGCGCGCGGTCCGTCGCGCCACGCTCCACGTAGTCGTCGATCTGGCGCAACAGCGCCGGGGTCAGGTTGATGGTGACGTGGACCGCCGGATGAGCCGCCACGATGCTCGCCATCGAGTAGTAGTCGCGGAGCGCGTGCAGGCGCACCCACGGCTGACGGTAGCTGCCGCGCGGTTCGGGATGCGCGGGATCGCGGTACAGCGGCTGATGCTGGTGCCACAGCAAGCAGATCCACAGCTTCGGGCCCACGTGGAAGCTGGCGTGCGGGCCGGGCGCCGACCCGGAGAGCGAGCGCCCGTCGATCCGGTAGCTGACGACGTCACCGGCCGAGAACGGGCCGATCTCGGCGCGCCAGTAGCTGTTGCCGTGAGCGTTGAACTGCCACGCGACCTGCGCGCGGCGCTCGCTGTGCTCGCCGCTCGCCGATGCGACGTGGACCGACAGCTCGAGCGACTGGCCCGGCTCGACGGGCCACGTCCCGACGTGCACGCGCACCCGCTCCCCCGGCGCGACGCGATGCGGCGATCGCGCCGCATCGGGCGTGAGGTGCCAGACGTTCATGCTGGATCAGGCGCTCGCTTCGAGCCTGCGGTGCGCGTCGGAGAGCAGGCCTTCGAGCATCTTCATGCGCCGGTTCGCATCTGGCACGGAGGCGGCGCGGAACCTGAGCTCGTGGTCTTCGCGCAAGATGCGGGCCAGCAGCGCGGCGTCCTGCGGCAGCGACAGGATGTCATACAGGCGCGTGCGCACGTTGTACGCCGCCTCGGCCCACACGACGGTCTCGGTGACGCCGCGCCCACCGCGAACCAGCACGAAGACGCCCGGTCCGTCCGGGGCCGCGCCCATGTGCTCCAGGTCCATCTCGGTGTCGTCGGTCCAGCTCACGCCGGCTTTGCTGTCGTAGTGCGGGAACGTCGCGGGATGGGAAGCCGGCATGCCGACGAGTCCGCGGATCACGTCGAGCGCCGCGACGATGCCCGTCGCGCGCCCTTCCCCGTCGACCACGACCAGCCGGTGCACGCCGCTCTCGGCGAGCAGGCGGGCGAGCGCCTCGATGCCCGTGTCCTCGCGCGCGGTAAGCGCGGGTCGCGTCATGCGCTCCTCCACCGTCGCGCCGCTGGCGCGGCCCACCAGATCGCGGAACGACACCACGCCGACCGGCTTGCCGCTCGCGTCGATGACCGGCGCGCCGGTGATGCCCAACGCCAGGATGTACCCCAGGGCCTGCTCGGCACTGTCTGCCGGGCGAAGATGGAACAGCTCTGGGTTCATGATCTCGCGCGCGGTCCTGGCCATGGCTTGTCCTCCGGCACGCGAAGCAGCAACTTTCATGCCTTGTCGGAGCTGCCGTGGCGCCGTCGATGATCCCGGTAGAGGTACACGAGCATCCCGAAGCTGCACAGGAACACCGACCACTCCCACACCAGGACCGCGCTCTGCTCGCTGAAGCGCAAGCCGGCCACGCCGTTCACCGCGCGCACCATGAACGAGGTGTGCTCCTGCAAGCCCGCCCCACCGACGGTGCGCAGATATCGCGCCAGCGTAGTGAGCGCGCACTCTCCGAGCAGCTCGTGCGAGACGCGCGTGAACACGACAAACGCCAGCGCGTACCAGAGGTACATGCGGCTCCAGGTCGGGCGCCCGTGCCAGAACAACAGCGGCAAACCGACCACCCAGGCGATCATGGCGGTGGCGTGCAGGGCGTCGACGAGATCGGCGGACAGGACGAGGAGCATCGAACCGCGCGGGAGTGGTGCAAGAACGGATCCAGTGACCAATGTCTGGTCCGCGAAAAGACTGCGTCGGTCCGCACCGATCGCGCACGATCTTGCGCCCTGCCACGAGTGCGGCCGGCAATCGCTGGCGGGCGCTGCTTGGCAGCTCGCGACCGCGAGTGCCCTGCGCGCCACGCCGTGCGCGAATCGGCTGGGCAAGTCGACGACCGTCGCGCAGTTCGCGGCCCTCCTGGCCGTCGCCCTGGGGCATCCGGCACAGACCGTGCTCGCAACCATCACGGCGGCCGGGCGCCCCCGCCATCGCGAGCCATTCCCTCCGCGCGCTCTGGACCCGTCCCACAGGATTCCCATGACGCTCGATTTCGGCGAGGCCCGCAGGCAGATGGTCGCCGCGCAGCTGCGACCTCGCATCCGCGATCCCCGCGTGCTCGCCGTCATGGCGCGCGTTCCGCGGCATCTGTTCGTCCCGGAAGCACTCCGCGATGCGGCGTACGCGGATCGCCCCTGCCCATCGGCAACGGGCAGACCATCTCGCAGCCGCTGATCGTGGGCATGATGCTCGAAGCACTCGCGCTCGAGGGACACGAGCGCGTGCTGGATATCGGCACCGGCTCGGGATACCAGGCGGCGCTGCTCTCGGAGCTCGCGCGCGAAGTGGTCTCCGTGGAGATTGTGCCTGGGCTCGCGGAGCAGGCCGCGCGCCTGCTCGCCAGCCTCGAGTGCTCGAACGTCGCCGTGGTGCGCGGCGACGGCAGCCTGGGATGGCCAGCCGCGGCGCCCTACGACGCCATCGTCGCGGCGGCGGCGTCACCGCGGATCCCGGCGCCGCTGCTGGAGCAACTCGCCGACGGCGGGCGTCTGGTGATCCCCGTCGGCGGATACGAGGCCCAGGATCTGGTGCGCGTCGTCCGCCGGGGCGAGCGGCTGGAGCACACTGATCTAGGCGCATGCGCCTTCGTGCCGTTGCTGGGCGCCCAGGGGTGGTCGGGCATGCAACGCGACGCCTGGTGAGGTCGCTCAGAACAGGCGCACGCTGCGCGCCAGGATGCGATTCCGGTACGTCGCGACGTCGGCGATCTCGTCGGCGACGATCTCGCGCATGCGCGGCAGCAGTGCCTCGAACGGGCGCGACTCCACCGTGCGTACGCGAACGTCGACGAACGCCGGATCGGTGATCGGGCGACCGATGCGGCCGACCACCATGCACTCCGCGCCCTCGATCGCGTCGAGCTCGGTGACCAGGCTCTCGGCGATGGATCGCGCCAGCACGTTGTACAGCTTGCCGACGTGGCTCACGGGGTTCTTGCCGGCCGTCGCCTCCATCGACATCGGACGGCCCGGCGTGATCAGCCCCGAGACGCGGTTGCCGCGACCGACCTCGCCGTCGTCACCGGCTTCGGCGGAGGTCCCGGTCACGGTGAGGAAGATGCGCCCGGCGTCCACGTCGTCGCCGGGGTTCGCCTGCACCGACGCTCGCGGGAAGAACTCGCACGGCGAAGCGCCGCGCTTCGTCGGCGAGCGCCGCGCGCGCGGCGACGTAGTCGTCCAGATCGCGAAGCCCGGCGCCGATGAAGGCGCGCGCGACCGTGAGCTCGACGGCGGTTCCGCGCCGGACCGCCATCACCTTCACATCCTCCCCGGAGGCGGGATTCAAGTCACGGAACGCCGCGGAGTTGAGCCGCTGCTCGAGCTGGAGCACGAGCTGCTCGAGGGGCGAGAGCGGCGCGAAGCCGACGCCGCACGATGTGTCGTTGGCGAGCGGCACGTCATGGCCGCGCTCGAACAGATCGCCGAGCTCCACTGAGCCGGGGCGCACCAGACAGTGCACGCGCACGTCGCGCTCGACGTCGAGGGCGCGCAGGTTCCGGCGCAGCCAGGTGCGCGCGGTCTCGACGGCGATCTCCTCCACCGGCACGATGTCGCCCGCGACGCGCGTCACGGCGCGACCGCCCAGGTAGAGCGCGATCGGCTCCAGCACCTCTCCGCCGCCGAACGCGGGACGCGTCGCGCCGGCGGAGAGCAGCACCTTGTCGACGTTGTGGTGCAAGATGCGGTCGAAGCGATCCAGGTAGAAGTGCGACAGCGCGACCGAGAGCTCCTCGGCGAGCGCATCGCAGATCGAGTCCGGATGGCCGAGCCCCTTGCGCTCGACGACCTCCATGCCGCGATGGGCGACGTCCGCGGACGGTAGTGCTGAGACGGTGAGCTCCATGGCCATGCTCGCGGAGTGACGCCACGCGCCACCCCGCGAGCTCCCAGTCAGGACGTCTTCACGTTGATCTGCTTCGGTTTCATCTCCGGCCGCTTCGGCAGGGTCAGCGTCAACACGCCGTCCTTGAGATCGGCGGCGATCTTGTCGGCGTCGATGCCGTCGGGCAGGGTGAAGCTCCGGGTGAACGACCCGTAGCTGCGCTCGCAGGCGTAGTACGTGTCGGTCTTCTCCTCTTTCTCGGCTTCACGCTTTCCGATCACGCTGAGGCGGTTCTGCGTGAGCTTGATGTCGAGATCCTCGACGCTTACGCCGGGCACGTCTGCCTTGAAGACGAAATTGTCCTTCGTCTCCTTGACCTCGAAGGCGGGCGCGAACTGCACGAGCTCCTCGGTCGGCCAGGCGGGCATCATCTCGGAGAACGGATCCCATCGCATCAGGTCGCGCATCATGCGCATCGGGTCCCAGCTACGCGGGCTCGTCGGTGCGAGGGCTTTCGCCTGCGCTGCGGGCTGTTTTCCGCCGTTTTCCTTGTGGACTGCAATACTTGCCATCTTTCCCTCCGTTGCAAACCCGTGCCCGCCCCTTCCAGGTGGGTGACCGCTCCCAAGCAAGCGTCGTTCCAGGCTGCGGACGCAGGCTCGCCGGTCCGGCGCGCGCACGTCCGGCGCGTCCTCCGCTGCAGAAGCTGTGGAGAATCGCGCCGTAGCGACGCGGATCCGGGCGTTCGCGCACAGCTCGACGCTGTGCGAAACGTCTGCGCCGCGCGCCCTCGCCGCGCCAACGCTGCGCGTTGTCTCAGCCGGGGTGCGCCGCCCGGTCGGCGATCACGCGCACGTCCGCCCCGGTGACCCACGCCGCGGGGATGTCTTCGCCGGCGAGCAAGCGAGCGAGCGGCTCGCGCTTGCCCTCGCCGGTAACCAGCAACAGGACGAGCCGGGCGCTCGCCAGCGCGTGCAGCGTCAAGGTGACGCGGTCCGGCGGCGGCTTCGGGGAGTCGTGGACCGGGGCGACCCAGTGTCGGCGCGTCGGCGACCGCGCGCTGGCCGGGGAACAGCGACGCCGTGTGACCGTCCTCGCCGAGTCCGAGCAAGACGACGTCGAAGGGCGCCAGGCCGGCGATCACCGGTTCCATGGCGGCCGCCGCGGCCTCCGCGCCGAGCTCGGCGGGAAAGCCGCGCAGCGTGTAGCCGAGATCGCCCAGCGCCGCGTGCACCATGGCGTCGTTGCGGTCGGCGTGACCGACCGGCAGACAGCGCTCGTCCGACGGCACGAGCACGACGCGCTTCCAGTCGATGGGCTCGCCGCGCATGAGCTCGAACGCGAGCTCCGGCGTGTGGCCGCCGGCGACGACGGCCGTGCCACCGTCGCGCAGGCGCTCGCCAAGCAGACGCACCGTGGCGCGGCACGCGGCCTCGTGATCGTCGTAGACTTCGAGCTTCGGGGGCATGGAGCTTCCTCTCGCCGGGCATGGTAACGAGCCGCTTCCCACGTGCCAACCGACACGGTTCCCCGCGCCGCCTTCGGCTACCGCGACTTCCGCTTGTTCCAGCTCGGACGGCTGTGCGGCGTCGTGGGTTTCCAGATGCAAGGGGTGGCGGTCGGCTGGCAGGTCTACGCCCTCACGCACCAGCCGCTGAGCCTTGGCCTGGTCGGGCTCGCCCAGTTCCTGCCCGTGTTCGGGCTCACGCTGGTCACGGGTCACGTCGCCGACCGCTTCGATCGCCGCGCGGTGCTCGTCGCGTGCTGGCTCCTGCTCGCCGCGTGCTCGGCCGCGCTGCTCGGGCTCGCGCTCGCCACGCCCCACGTCTGGGCGATCTACGGCGTGCTCGCCGTGATCGGCACGGCGCGCGCGTTCTCCTCCCCCGCCGGCTCCGCGTTGATGCCGAACCTGATCCCGCTCGAGCACTTCCCGAGCGCCGTCGCCTGGAGCTCGTCGATCTTCCAGGTCGCGACCATCGCCGGGCCCGCCGTCGGCGGCGTCGTCTACGCCGCCGGCGGCCCTGCCGCCGTGTACGGCGCGAGCACCGCCCTGGAGCTCGCGACGGTGCTGTCCTTCGTCGCCATCCGCACGCGCAGCCGCGGCCAGATCACCGGCGCCAGCACCTGGGCCCGGCTGGCCGCGGGCATCCGCTACGTTCGCGACAAGAAGCTGATCCTCGGGGCGATCTCCCTCGACCTGTTCGCGGTGCTGTTCGGCGGCGCGGTCGCGCTCCTGCCGGTGTACGCGCGCGACATCCTGCACGTCGGGCCCAGCGGGCTCGGCGCGCTGCGCAGCGCGCCCGCGGTCGGCGCGGCGCTGGTCGCCGTGTCGCTCGCCTGGCGTCCGCTCAAGCGCCACGCCGGCGTCACCATGCTCGTCTGCGTCGGCTTGTTCGGCGCAGGCACCATCGTGTTCGGCCTGAGCCGGAGCTTCCTGCTCTCGCTCGCCGCGCTGTTCGTCGTCGGCGCGAGCGACATGATCAGCGTGTTCGTCCGCCAGACGCTGGTGCAGCTCGCGACGCCCGACGAGATGCGCGGCCGCGTCAGCGCCGTCAGCATGGTGTTCATCGTCGGCTCGAACGAGCTCGGCGAGTTCGAGAGCGGCGTCACCGCCGCGTGGCTCGGCGCCGTCCCTGCCGTGATCGCTGGCGGCGTCGGCACCATCGTCGTGGTGCTGCTGTGGAGCGCGCTGTTCCCGGTGCTGCGCAAGGTCGATCGCCTCGACGAAGGCCTGGGCGTCGCCCGGGATTGATGCCGGTCCGGCGCGGTATCCCGGTGGTCGGGATCCTGGGATCGCACAGGAAGGGGCAACGCTGGTGTGCGCTCCACGGCGCGTCCCCGGCCGCGATCGGACAAGGCCGAGCGTCAGGCTCGCGCGCACCACCCGCGCCAGGTCGTCTAGCTCGCGTCGCGCGCTCGCCGGCGACGCCATGCTCCGAGGCCGGCGATGCCCAGCAAGAGCTGCCAATAGAACGTGGGCGTTGGGTGCCCCGAGGTGCGACAGCCGCAACCGTCGCCGGGCACCTTGTGCTTCTTCACGCCGCCAGCGTCGCTCGCGTCGCCGTCTGTTGCGCCGCTTCCTCCCGCTCCGGCCCCAGCATCCAGGCCAGCGTTGCCACCGGTGCCGGGCGACCCCGAAGCGCCGGCGTTGCCGGATACTCCCGCGCCGCCGCCGCCGTCGGCTGTGCCCGCAGCGCCGCCGGCGCCACCCGACGATCCTGCGCTGCCGCCACTTCCCGACGCGCCCGACGCGCCGCTTCCCGCGGTTCCGCCGCCACCTGCCGCGCCGGCGTTGCCACCGGACGATCCCGCGCTGCCGGAAGTCCCCGACGCGCCGGCCACGCCGCCGCTGCCCGATGCGCCCGCATTTCCACCAGCGCCGGCCACGCCACCGCTGCCCGATGCGCCAGCGCTGCCACCGGTTCCGGCCGCGCCTGCCGCGCCGCCGGCTCCGCCTGCAGCGGGATCGTCGTCGATGATCGTGCCGAGCGCGGTGCCGTCGTTGATCGTGCCGCCGCTCGGCAGGGAGAGCCCGACCGTGAAGCTCTCGGTGGGCTCGTTGACGGCGTCGTCCAGCAGCGGAACCGATACGGTGGCGTCCGTCGTCCCGGGCGTCCATTGCGCGACGCCGCTCGTGGCCACGTAGTCGGAGCCGGCGATGGCGCTGCCGTCGCTCGTCGCGTAGCTCACGCTCACCGCGGCGTCGCAAGCGCTCGACAAGCTCAACGTGAAATCGAGGTTGCCCGTGCCCTCGTTCGCTTGTGCGTCGGCCACGCTGATCTCCGGGTCCTCCGGGTTGCCGCAGCCGCACAGCCCAGGGTCGGTCTTCGCGGGATCCCCCGGACATCGATCGCAGACGATGGGGTCCGAGTAGCCCGGTGCGATGCCGCCAGGGTCGACGGTGGACTGGAACTTCAGCTTCCGATCGCTCCCTTCCTGCTGATGCCCGATCAGCACGCCGTCCGCGTTCGTGAGCCGGAGCGTCGGCCAATAGCCGCTGGTGCGCTGCCCGTCGACGTAGCGGACGTCCCAGCGCGTCGGATCGACGCGCCGCGCAAGCTGGAGCGTGCCGTCGGTAGTAAATGCGACGACCGGGGCACCGTTCGAGTCGTACTCGAGGTCCACGCCGTTCGCGGCGCTGGGAGCCTTGGCGAACCGCATCAGCGTCATGTCGGCGTCCCAGACTCCGGACCTGCGCTCGATGAAGCCCACGCCGGAGTCGGAAGCGCTGGCGCCGAACACGGCCGACAGCGCGACGCCGAGATCACCGTTGGGAAGATGCGCCACGGCGATGTAGGAGCGCCCGCCACCGAACGTGGAGTTGCCGGTTCCCAGCCCGACGCTGTTCGAGGTCCAGGTCGCGCCGCTCGCCGTCGCGACCTGGAGGATGCCGCGCGAGTACCACGGGTCCAAGTCGTTGGTGTTGCCGGTCGTGCGAGAAAACGCGATCTCGGCGCTGCCGTCCACGGGCGAGTAGGACAAATCCACGCCGGGCGGGATCATCCCGGTGCAGCCGGGCAGGCTCGTGGCCACTTCGGTTTCCGCCCAGCCACCACCGGCTTGCTGCTTCAAATAGCGCACGTGGTAGCCGTCGTTCGCGCCGCACTCGCCCGCCTTGGCTTGCCACAGCACGATCGCCGGCAGGTTGTCGGGGGCGAACACGAGCTGGAAGCTCAACGAGTCGCTGCTCGACGTGGCGAACGCCGGAGTGTCGCCACAGCCGCTCCACTGCGGGCTGGTGCAGTCCGTTCCGCAAGCGTCGCCCGTCCGTCGCACGACGCGCAGCACGGCCTGGCCGGCTTGTGTCGCGACGAACGCGATCACCGGGTCGTCGTTGGTCGGATCCACCGCCAGGGCGACGCTGTGCAGGTTCGGGCCGTTGGGCGCCAGGATCGGCGTGGTCAGCGCGCTCTCCACGGTCTCCTTGCGCCACACGCCGTCGCTCTGGCGCTGCGCGAAGCGCAGGTTGTTGGCGCCGTCGTCGATGAACGCCATCGCCGGTCCGGCGTTGCCGAGCGCCATCGCCGGCGAGGCCGCGAACGCGATATGCTCGACGGTTTCGCGGACGGGCCAGCGCGGTGTCTTCGCCACATAGCCCGCCACGCGCTCGAACGCGCCCTTGTCCGGCGCGGCGCCCTGCGGTCGCGCCGTCTGCTCGAGATCCTCGGTCTCGGCGGAGGTCGTCGCGGTGTCGACGGCCGGCGACGTCGACGCCAGGTGGTAGTCCTCGACCGCGATGAACGAGGGGTCGCCGATCGCGTCGCCGGCGGCGGGCGCGACCCCGGCGTAGCTGGCCGACGCCGCGCCGAACGCGAGGTTCTCGCCCGACGCGGTGCCCGCCGAGATCGAGACGTTCGCGCCGACCGCGACGTTGTAGCGCGCGGTGCCGGACAGGATCGCGTACGGCGCCGGCGCGGCGTACGGCGGGGTGCGGTCCGCGAGCACGACCGTGTTGTGCGTCACGACGCCGAAGTTGCCGCAACTGATGCCGCTGCCGGCACCCAGGCTGGTGTCGACGAGGAGGTTGTTCTTGATCACGAGCGTGCCGGTCGGGTTCGGCGCCGTGCAGATCACTCCAAAATCCCAGGTGTTCTCGATGATATTGCGCTCGACGATTGCCGTCAGCGTGGCGGTGCCGTTGAGCTTCTCGATCCCACGTCCCCCGACGTCGTGGATGTAGCAATCGCGGACCACACCGGTGCGCCGGTACGAGGTGATCGCGTTGGACCGCGTCCCGGTGATCTCGAAGCCCTGGATCACCCAGTCGGTGTAGCCGTTCACCGCGTTGTCGCGGACGCCCTCGCCGTCGATGATGCAGCTCTGCCCGACGTCGCACTGAATGACCAATCCGCTACGCAGGATCGGCGGCGACGACTGGTACGTCACCGTCTCGAAGTACGTGCCGCCCTTGACCAGGCAGATGTCGCCGTCGGTCACCCCTGCGCCGATGGCGCAGGCCGCCGGCGACGCGAAGTCGCACGGCCCCTGCGACGATCCGACCGGACAGACCGTGTGCGTCACGCCGAGCCGCTCGCTCGTCCGCAGCACCCGTGACGGCCCGCCATCATCCGCGCATGCCGGGGCGAAGACAGGAACGGACAAAAGCCACACCAAACCTGCAGTCCGACGCCCCAGCGTGGTCCTCATGGCGACACAGCATGCGCCCTGGCGACCGCGGCGACATTGATGAACGCCAGTCGGGCTCCCCGCTGTCAGAAATTCGGGGGAATGTGCATCCCCCCACGGTCACCTGGTCGACAGAGTTCGTACGTCGTCCGCTAGACGATTTGGCAAGATCGGCACAGATAGCACGCACCAGGAAACGTCCTGCGCCCCGCCGAGCGCGACAGGGCCGACAAGCACGCCGCCCACGAGCACGACGGGCAATTCCAGCGTTTCCCATGGCTCGCCCTTGCGCATGGCCTGGGCAAGTTGCGCCGAGCGACACCATTCGTTCAGGTACCATCCCGGGCTCCGGGCAATACCGAGCCACCAGGGAACGGCGATCGTTCCACCGATGATGACGATGGCGAAGACGAGGCAGAGCACCTCCCGCAGCGTCGCGCCGGGATTCGACCATCGTCGTTGCTCGAAGCGCATCCAGTCCTCCCGGAGGAGCGGAACCGGCTTCAGCGGAAGGAACTGGCGCAACATCGCCATGACGAACAGGAGCGCGTCGACGACGCCCGCGATCGCGATCGCGAAGAGATCTTCGGTTCGCGTGAAGAGATCCATCAGCCCGCCGAGTATCGCGGACGTCGCACTGCCGGGCCACCACTATCCGGGTGTATCCGTGCAGCGACGGCACCGTCGCGTTCGGGCTCGTGCCTGCATGCTCTTCAAAGCCCGCCGACGCCCTTGCGCCCGAGACAAACGCCCCGGCAAACCAACGTCGGTGCTATCGACGATTGATCACGCGCCGAACTCGCGCAGGTTCGCTTCCAGCGTGTCGCGGATGTACTGGATGGTGCGGCCGCGCAGCGCGCGCTTGCTGGCGGCGAACGACGGCCCGGAGAGCTTGGCGAGACGCTTCGCGTGGTCGAGCGCCGCGCGCAGCAGCGCGCCTGGCTCCGCCGTCTCGTCGAGGTAGCCCACAGCCATCGCCTCCGGCGGTGAGTACTGCCGCGCGCACAGCGTGGCCTCGGTGAGCTTCTTCGGCGCCAGGCGATCGCGCGAGAGCTCCAGCGCCAGAATCGGCAACGGCAGTCCGATGGCGAGCTCGTTCAGCCCGATCTTGAACTCGCCCAGGGCGCCGAGCCGCACGTCGCCGGTCAGCACCAGTAGCGCGCCGCCCGCCAGCGCGTGCCCGGTGCACGCGACCACCAGCGGCTGCGGGTGCGCGTACGCCGCCAGCAGTACGTCCGCGCCACGCGTCACCAGCGCCCGCGCCTCCACCGGCCCCGCCATCATGTGCTTCAGATCGAAGCCCGCCGAGAAGCGCCCTTCGCGGCCGACCAGCACCGCCGCCTTCGCTTCCTTGGCGGCGCGCGCCAGCGCTTGTTCCAGGGCGTCGAGCATGGCGGGGCTCAGCGCGTTGGCCTTGCCGTCGTCCATGCGCACCACGGCCACGTCACCGGACAGCTCGAAGCTCACGGGGCTATCGCTCATGGACGCGGCGTATCACGGATTTTCGCTGGGCGGATCGTCGGCACGCACGCGCGGCAGCCCTGGTCGTCGACGTCGTGCACGCGTGCGATGCTGCGATGGTGGATCGCAACGACTGTCCGCGCCTCGCGTACGAAAGGCTTGCGGCGCTCGTCGTCTGCGACGCCGGCGGGCAACAGCTCGAGCGCGACCTCACGCTCGAGGCGGAGATCCCGGGTGGGGCCCTGCACCTTCCTGCATGCTCGGAGGGAGGGGTTGCCGGTCCGGCGCGGAATCACGGAGCCGGGAGCCACCGCGCCAGTACGATGCTTCCGGGCACGCGGCTCCACACGACAAGCGCCCGGCCATCGCCGGCGAACGCGACGCGGGGCTCGGACGTCCCGGCCGACGCGTCGAGCGCGATCGGGGATTGCCAGCCGCCCGCGGCGTCATGGAGATCGACGTTGACACCCTGCGACCCGCAGCTGCCCGCGCCAAGCGTCGTGACCTCCTGCCAGACGAGTGCGGCGCGCCCCGCCGCCGTCGCCAGGTCGGTGATCGTGGCATGGGTTCCAGCCGCTCCCGGGATCGCGACCGCAGCGGGCCAGCTGCCGTCCGCGGCCCGCACGGAGACGCCGTTGCTCGCGGCGCAGCCCGGGAGCCACGCGGTCCACGCCGCCACCGCGAGCCCCGCGCCGTCGGAGGCGAGATGCAGGAACGGCGTGCCGCCTGCGGAGCCCAGGACCACCGCGGGGTCCAGGCTGCCGGCGGCGGAACGCGACGCCACCTGCACGTCGGTGCCCGTTCCGTTCCAGGTCCCCCGCAGGAGCAGCGTCGCACCGGCCGGGTCGACACCGAGATCGGGATCCGTGTCGTCGCCGGTGAGCTCCAGCGGGGCCTCCCAGCCCGATCCCGGCGTGTAGCGCGAGAGGCGTACGCCTTGATCGGCTGTGCCGAAGCTCCATGCGACGACCGCTGCGCCGCCGGGATGCGTCGCGAGCACGGCGGAGCGACCCAGCTCTGCCGCGCCGATGGGCACCGGCGCGCTCCAGCCGGTCGATGCCGAGAAGCGCCGCGCGACCATCGAGCCCTGGGCGCCGACGAACGCGGCGATCGCGTCGCCGTTGGTGTCGAAGGCGACGCGCAACCTGGGCGCCGTCGGCTCCTGCCACCAGCCCTCCGACACCACGTCGAGGAGCGTCGGTGCCGACCACGTGCCGGTGGCTGTGCGCTCCCGCGAGCAGATCGCGAACATGCTCCCATGCAGCTCGTAATACAGCGTCACGGCGGCGCCGCCGGGCGCCACGGCGACTGCCGGCCCGCCCGCGGCCGAGGAAGTCGGCGCAGCCAGCGTGACGGCCTTGTCCCAGCTGCCGCTCGTGTAGCTTCGCGCGACGAGCTTCGAGCCGGCCTGCCACGCCGCGATCGCGCTCCCGTCGCGCGCCACTGCCACGCGCGGGAACCAACCCGCGGCCGCGAAGTCGGCCACGGCACCGGCAGGAACAGGCAGCGGTCCTCCCGCGTCCGCGTCCACCGTGGACGGGGGATCGCTGCACGTCACGCCGGACCCGGCGTCATTGCCGCCGCCGCCGATCGCCGCGAAGCCGCCGGAGCCGCCGCCGGCGTCCACGCCGTTGCCTCCGGCGCCGCCGGCTCCGTCAGCCGTGCCCCCGTCGCTGCCAGCCGCGCCCGGCGGCGCGTGCTGCACGTTCGCCTGGTCGCCTCCGCAAGCGACCGGGAGCATCACGAGGGCGATCGCGACGACGCGGGTCGTGACCATGGCGTCGAGCATACCGCCGTATTCATCGGCGCGCCGGCGGGGAGTGCTCTGCCTCGCGCCGGACCGGCATCAGCCCTCGAGTCGCCGAGCCGCTTCCGCCACGCAGGACAGGCTCGCTACATGCAGCCGAAGTCCGCGAAGGTCGCGTAGCCGGCGACGACGGTCGTCCGGAGCGTATCCGGCTTCGTCGACGCCCAGCCGAGCAGGGTCGAGCACGTTACGCCCGAAGGCGGGGTGATCGTCACCTCGACGTCGCCGGGCGTCACGTTGGTCCACGTCGCCGCTCCCGACGCGTTGGTTTCCGTGAGCGTGTTGTCGGGAATACCGTAGTGCCCGTAGAACGGGCCCTGCCCCGAGCTGGGCGTGATCGCGAACGTCGTCCCGGAGACGCCGCCAAAGTTGTCGTAGTACGCGATGGGGTACAGCGCCGTCGACGTCCCGCTCGTGTAGGTCGTTCCGAGTGCTGCATACAGGGTGGTCGCCGTGCTCGTGGAGAGCAGCGCGGGCAAGAGGTCGGACAGGTCCGCCGTCCCGGTCGTGCCGGGCCAGATCTGCGGCTGATAGCCGCTCTTCGCAAAGGTGATCGCGCCTTCACTGTTCTGGGGAACCCCGGCCAGCGCGAACGTCCCGTCCGCCGCGCTGGTCGTGCAAGGAACGTCCGCATGCTGATAGAGGCATACGCTCGCGCCTTCCAGCGGCGATGCCGTCGTGGTGCCGCCGCTGATTGTCTGCTCCCTGACGGTTCCCGAGACGGTGATCGTCGCGCCGCCGTCGGTGCCCGCGCCGCCTGCCATACCCGCAGCGCCACCCGTCGCGCCTGCGGCGCCACCCGTCGCGCCCGCGGCGCCACCCGTCGCGCCCGCGGCGCCACCGGACCCGCCGCTCGACGTGTTGTCGCTGCACGCGGATGCAATGGCGATACTTCCTGCAATCGCGATCAGGACAGGAAATGTCTTCATGGCTCCTCCTCCTCGTCGGCGTGGGGATGCATCGTCCATGCCGGTGGATCGACAAAGGATTCGGGGAGGATCCTGCAGCGCTTGCGGTGGCGGACACGCGCGGCGCAAACGTGTCGCATTGTCGTTCGGTCGACCGCTCTTTCGTATCTCGAGCTCTTGACGGAGCTGAGGAGCCGAGCGTCATGATGTAGGTCGGCACACCGTCGGCGCGCACCAACCCGAGGCCCTCGAAGAACTGGCGCTCCCCGAGGGTGCGACCGTTCTTCTGGCGGGAAGGCTATGGCGCGCTGTGCCCGGCGAGCCGCGACGTCGAGTTGCCGCGGGAGATACGTGCCGACCAATACGGCGTTCGCTTTCCAGCGGTCGTCGACGGGCAAACGATTCGCGTCAAGCTGGTGCGCGAGGCTCGAGCGCTGCGCTCGGGGACTTGCCGTCAGCGGAGCCGACGCCGAGCGTCTGCGTGCGACGATCCAGACGCTGCTCGGCGAGATTCGACGTGCGACTCTACCCGGCGAAGCCCGGGCGATCCCGGGCGTTTCTGCAACGTGTTCCGGTCCGGGGCACCGCGTCGCTTGCGGTAGCACCGCGCCCCCACTACCGCTTCGCGTCATGCTGCCGTGGTCCAGCGAACTGAAGGGGCGCATCGAGCGCACGACGATCGACAGCGCGCTCTTGCGCGACAACCCGCTGGGCGATCCGCACGTGCGGCCGCTGTGGGTGTACCTGCCGCCGGGCTACGACGAGGCGCCGGACGCGCGCTACCCGGCGATCTTCCAGATCCAGGGCTTCACCGGCCAGATCGACATGTGGGAAAACCGCGCGCCGCTGCGCCGCAACTTCCTCGAGCTGCTCGACGATCTGTTCGCGAGCGGCGACGCGCCGCCGTGCATCGTCGCGTTTCCGGACTGCTGGACGAGCCTCGGCGGCAGCCAGTTCGTCGACTCCACCGCCACCGGTCGCTATCACGCATACCTGTGCAGCGAGGTCGTGCCGTTCGTGGACGAGCGCTGGCGCACCCTCGCGTCGCGCGATCACCGTGGCATCGCCGGCAAATCGAGCGGCGGCTACGGCGCGATGATAACGGCCATGCTGCGTCCGGACGTGTTCGGCGGCCTCGCGACCCACGCCGGCGACGCGCTGTTCGAGGCCTGCTACGAGCCGGAGTTCCGCGAAGCGGTGCGGGCGCTGCGCGATCACTACGACGGATCGATGGCGCGCTTCCTCGCGGATCTGCGCACGCGCCCGGCGCTGTCCCGCGAGACCGACGCGGTGCTGTTGAACGCGTACGCGATGGCCGCGTGCTACTCTGCCGATCCGGACGGCACCGTCCACCTGCCCTTCGATCCGCTCACCGGGCGACTCCATTTCGACATCTGGGAGCGCTGGCTTTCGTGGGATCCGGTGCGCATGGCCGCGGCCCACGGTGAGGCACTGCGCTCGATGAAGGCGATCTACATCGACGCCGGCAAGCGCGATCAGTACTACCTCGACCTGGGCGCCGAAGCGTTCCGCCGCGAGTGCGAGGCCGCCGGCGCGAAGCACGTCTTCTTCGAGCTGTTCGACGCGACCCACACCGCGATCGAGTACCGCTACCCGATCGCCGTGAAATACCTGGCCGAGCGCCTCGCGCGCTGATCGACACCGACGTCACGCCGGCGGACGTTGCGACCTGACGTCGGTCATGTGCCGCCGGCCCGGCGCGGCGAACACTTGTTCGCGTGTTGCGACTGCTCCTGGCGCTGCTGCTGCTGCTCGCGGGCGGCTGCGCGCGCGCCCCGCAGGCGAACGGCGATCTGCTGCGTGGGCGCGCGCCCGAACGCGCCGTACACGCCGACGGCGCCGGCAAGCTCACCGACGGCGTTGTGGACACGCGCGGCGACGACTGGCGGTCGGCGTCGGCGACGGTGCTGCGGTCGACGCAAGCCTACGTGCAGTACGACCTCGGAAAGCGCGTGGCGCTGGACGCGGCGTACGTGCAGGGCGACGCGAACGACACCTACGTGGTGAGCGCGTCCGACGACGGCGTTCACTTCACGCCGCTGTGGCGCGCCGGGCCGGTCTCGGAGACGGGGCTGTCGCCGCGCTGGGCGACGGGACTCGGCGGACACGGACGCTACATCAGGCTCGGCGCCGAGGGCGGCGACGGGCTGTACAGCGCGACCGAGCTCGCGGTGTACGAGCGCGCGCCGGCGGTGTTCCCGCCGCGCTTCCGCGTCGCGACCAGCGCGCCGCCGCCGGAGCTGCTGAGAAGCGCGACGCTGCTGCTGGGCGTCTCGCTCGTGCTGTTCCTGCTGCTCGCCATGGAAGGCGCGCCGTGGTGGTGGACGGCGCTCGCGACGCTGCTGCCCGTCGCCGCCGGCGTGCGCTGGGCCACGGCGCTGTCGGCGGCATGGCCCGTCGCGCCGCGCGAGGTGTCGCTGGTGCGCGGGGTGGTCGCCGCCGTGGCCGCCGTGGCGGTGGTGCGCGAGGCGCTCGCCGCCCGGCACTGGAGACCGGACCGGCGCGCGGTCGTCGGCGTACTCGGCGTGTGCGCCGCGCTGGCGGCGGCGAGCTTCGCCAACCTCGGCCGCGCGCAGTTCGTGGATCACGAGCACGGCGGCCCGGGCTACGTGCACAACTTCGACATGCGCGTGTACTACCCGGTGGCGAAGTACTTCCGCGAGCTCCGCTTCGACGGACTCTACGAGGCCAGCGTCGCTGCCTACGTGGACGACGATCCGTATGTGAGCGTCGAGACGCTGGGTAACACGTCGCTGCGCGACTTGCGCACCCACGCCATGGTGCACGTCTCGGACGTCGCGCCGCGCATCGCGGCCGTCAAGCAGCGCTTCTCCCCCGGGCGCTGGCGCGAGTTCGTGACGGACATGCGCTACTTCCGGCGCAACATGGGCACGCGCGACTACCTGGGCAGCATGGGCGACCACGGCGGCAACGCGACGCCGGCGTGGTTCGCCATCGCCCACGTGCTGTTCGCGTTCACGCACGCCTCGAACGGCACACTGCTGGCCACGGGGATGCTCGACCCGCTGCTGCTGGCGCTGGCGTTCTTCGCCATCGCGCGCACCTTCGGCGTGCGCACCATGCTGGTCGCGCTGGTGGTGTTCGGCGCGAACGACTTCTACATGTTCGGTACGGACTGGTTCGGCGCCACGTTGCGTCACGACTGGATGGCGTACCTCGCGCTGGGCGCGTGCGCGCTCCACACGAAGCGCTTCAAGCTCGGCGGCGGACTGCTGGCGTTGGCAGCGATGATGCGGGCGTTCCCGCTGCTCGCCCTCGTGGGCGCCTCGATCCCGGCGCTGGCATGGCTCGGGCGCGAGACCTGGCGGCGCCGCGCGTTGCCGCGCTGGGCCGAGATCCGCCGCGAGCAGCGCGCCACGCTCCAGATGGCGAGCGGCGCGCTGGTCGTCGCGTTCGGGATGCTCGCATTCTCGTCGCTGCTGTTCGGGCCCGGCGCGTGGCTCGGCTGGCTGCACAAGGTGCACATGCTCGACGCGAGCCCGCACGTGAACCACGTCAGCCTGCGCGGGCTCATCGCCGGCTCGGACGGCATCCAGGCCCGGCTGCTCGCCGAGCGCATGCCGATCTTCATCGCCGGGGTGGCGGCGTTCGTCGTGCTCGTGGTCGCCGCCGCATACCGCCGGCCGTTGCACCAGGCGGCGCTGCTGGGACTGCCGCTGGTGCCGGTGCTGTTCAACCCGGCGAACTACTACAGCCACCTGGTGTTCCTGTATCCGCTGCTCGTCGCGGAGATCCGGATCCCGGGCCAGGCGCCGGTGACGCGCCGCGACGCCGGGCTCTGGGTGCTGCTGCTCGGGCTGTGCGCGGCGCAGTACGGCACCGTGCTCGTGACCGATCTCGGGCTTCACTTCTACCTCGCGACGGCGCTGCTGTTCGTCATGCTCGCGACGCTCTTGGTGGTGCTGGCAGCGAACCCGCCGGAGGCCGCGGTCGCGCTGCTCGCCGTGCCCGGGTCGGCGCCTGCGGCGGCGCCCGCGACCGACGTGCCGGACTCGCTCGCGGCGCTGGGCGGTCTGGAGCCGATCACCGAGACGTCGGGATCCGCCGGCCCCGACGCGGCGGGGTGATGTGCGCCCGGACCGCGCGGTTTCCGCGCCGGACCGGCATCCTGCTCTCCTGATTGCTGCTCTCCTGCCGTCGGGATAAGAACGGGGCGTGAGCGAATCGAGACCTTCCGGCGACAAGCCGCGCCGACGACGCCGCCGGCGCAAGGGTGTTCCGTCGCCGATGCGGCGGGTGCGGGCGGGCGCGGAGAACGCGCTGGAGGTGATCCGCCTGGGACGGCTCACGGTCCGCGAGGGCACGCCGTACGACGTGGTGCATCGCGAGCGCACGTATCGCCTGCGCCACTACCCGGCGCCGGGCGCGCGACCGGGAACGGAGCGTCCCGCGATCGTGCTGGTGCCGCCGTTGATGCTCACCGCGGAGATCTACGACGTCGCGCCGGAGCTGTCGGCGGTAGGCGCGCTCGGCGCCGCCGGGATCGACTCGTGGATCGTGGATTTTGGCGCGCCGGAGCGCGAGGAAGGCGGCATGGAGCGCACGCTGGACGACCACGTGCGCGCCGTCGCCGACGCGGTGGGGCGCGTGCGCGAGGCGGTGGGGCACGACGTGCACCTCGCGGGCTACTCGCAAGGCGGCATGTTCGCGTACCAGGCGGCGGCGTTCCGCCGCTCCGACGGCATCGCTTCGGTGATCACCTTCGGCAGCCCGGTGGACATCCACAAGAACCTGCCGGCGCTCAGCACCGATCTGACCGCGCGCATGATCCGCGCGGTGCGGCCGATGATCGAGGTTCCGCTCGAGCGCATGGAGGGCCTGCCCGGGATCCTCACCAGCACCGGCTTCAAGCTGCTCAGCCCGAAGAAGGAGATCTCGCAGCTGTTCGACTTCGTGAAGAAGCTGCACGATCGCAGCGCGCTCGAGAAGCGCGAGAGCCGGCGGCGCTTCCTCGGCGGCGAAGGCTTCGTCGCGTGGCCGGGCCCGGCGCTGCGCACCTTCGTGGACGAGTTCATCGTGCACAACCGCATGGTGAGCGGCGGCTTCGTGATCGACGGTCGCACCGTAACGCTGGCGGACATCCGCTGTCCGGTCCTGTACTTCGTCGGCGGACGCGACGAGATCGCGCGCCCGCCGTCGGTGAAGGCCGTCCGCCAGGCCGTGCCCGACGCGGAGCTGCACGAGCTGGTGGTGCCCGCCGGACACTTCGGGCTCGTGGTCGGGTCGACGGCGAACCGCTCGACGTGGCCCGCGGTCATCGAGTGGCTGCGCTGGCGCGAGGAGCGCGGGCCGAAGCCACGCTTGCTGGTGGAGCAGGAGGAGGACGGCTCGCCCGCCGCGGATCTGGTAGACGTCGAGGATCTCGCCTTCGACGAGCCGCTCGACATCGAGCTGTTCTACGACGCGGCGCGCGGCACCATCGAGTCAGCGTGGAAGCGCCTCGGCCACGCGTTCGAGGACGCGGGCGACGCGCTCGACAACCTCCGCTTCCAGCTGCCGCGGCTCACACGGCTCGGACGCATCGGCGACGAGACGCGCGTGAGCTTCGGGCGCACGCTGTCCGAGCAGGCGAGGAAGATCCCCGAGCAGACGTTCTTCCTGTGGAAAGGCCGCGCGTTCTCCTACGCCGTCGCCGACAAGCGGGTGGAGAACGTGGTGCGCGGCTTGATCCACTGCGGCGTGCGGCCGGGCGATCACGTCGGCGTCCTCATGGAGGGGCGTCCCAGCTACCTGACGATGGTGACGGCGCTGAATCGCATCGGCGCGGTGGCGGTGCTGCTCAGCCCGCGCACCGAGAGCGCGGACTTGTCGCGCGCGCTCCGCATCGACGAGCTCGCGATGCTGATCGCGGATCCGGAGAACGCCGCGCGCGCACGCGACGCGTTCGCGGGCAAGGTGCTGGTACTCGGCGGCGGCCCGGATCGCGAGGTCGCCTCGAACGTGATCGACATGGAAGCGATCGATCCCGCTGCGATCGAGCTGCCCGACTGGTACCGGCCCAATCCAGGGCGCGCGGCCGATCTGGCCATGGTGATCGTCACCGCCGGTGGCGACCCCACGCGCGATCGCGCGGCGCGCATCACCAACCGCCGCTGGGCGTTCTCGGCATACGGCGCTGCCGCCGCGTGCACGCTCACGTCCAAGGACACCGTGTACTGCTGCTTGCCACTGCACCACGCCACGGGTCTGCTGGTGAGCGTGGGCGCCGCGCTCGTCGGCGGGGCGCGCCTGGCGCTCGCGACGAGCTTCGAGCCCGACGTGTTCTGGACCGAGGTACGCCGCTACGGCGCGAGCGTCGCGTTCTACGCCGGCGAGATGTGCCGCGAGCTGGTGAACGCGCCGCCGACCCACGGCGAGCGCGAGAACCCTCTGCGGCTGTTCGCCGGCAGCGGCATCCGGAGCGACGTCTGGCGGCAGATCATCGAGCGCTTCGGCAGCGTCGGCGTGCTGGAGTTCTACGCTTCCACGGAGGTCAACCTGGTGCTCGCCAACGCCGCCGGCGAGAAGATCGGCGCGCTCGGGCGCCCGCTGCCCGGCAGCGCGGACATGGAGCTCGTCGTTTACGACTACGATCTCGACGACTTCAAGCGCGACGCGCTCGGGCGCCTGGTCCGCGCGAGCGTCGGCGAACCGGGGGTTCTCATCGCCCGGGTCGACACGGCGCACTCGTCGGAGCTGGTGGAACAGCTCGAGGGCGACGGCGCGAAGCGGATCCGGCGCGACGTGTTCAACACCGGCGACGCGTGGTTCGTCACCAGCGATCTGCTGCGCCGCGACGAGGACGGCGACTACTGGTTCGTCGATCGCTTGCGCGATCTCGTGCGCACGGCCGAAGGCCCGATCCCCACTCGCCCGATCGAGGACGCGCTCTACGATCTGCCCGGCGTCGCCCTCGCCATCGCCTACGGACTGGCGCTTCCCGGCGCGACCTTCGAGATCCCGGTCGCGGCGGTGGTGCCGAAACCGGGCGAGCCGCTCGATCTCGACGCGCTGCGTCCGGGCGCCGCGCGACCGCGTTTCGTGCGTGTCGTCGATCGCATTCCGATGACCGACGGTTATCGGCTCCTGAAGTCGCCGCTCCGCGCCCAGGGGATCGCCGCCGACGGCCACACCTTCTGGCACGACCGCGAGCGGGATCGCTACGTACCGCTCGACGCCGCCTCGTACGAGACCGCGATCCGCGCGCCGGCGTGAGCGCTTCGCGCCCGGCGATTTCGGCAGGATTATTCGTATTTCCTGGCTTGCCGGTCCGGCGCGGAACCGCCCGGTGCGCGAGGATCTTCCCCCCCGCGGAAATCGAGGCCAGCATGCGGGCGATGCAGACGCCCACCCGGCCGCTCGCGGGGCGTTACCGGTTCTCGAAGACGATCCAGACCGGGGCCAAGACCGTCACCTGGCTGGCGACGGACCTCGATACCGACAAGCACGTCGTCGCGTCCGCGCTCGGCGCGCCGCGCGTCGCGGGGCTCGAGGGCGTGGTCGGCTTCACCCATCCCCACCTCGCGGCGTTGCTCGCCGTCATCCACGATCCCGCGCCCGACGACATCCCGTCGGAGGGCGCCCCGGTGCGTGCCGCCGCTGTCGCGTTCGCCGAGTTCGTCCCGGGTCACACGCTCCACGCCCGGCTCAAGCAAGGGCCGGTCGAGGTCGCGGAAGCCGTAGGTTGGGTGGTCGGGCTGTGCGAAGCCGTGGACGCGATGCACCAGTTCGGCGGACTGCACGGCGCGATTTCGCCGCGCAGCGTCGTGGTCGAGCCGCGCGGATCGCGAATCGCACCGATCCTGACCCAGCTTCTGGCGGCTCCGAACGGTCCGTACTGCGCGCCGGAGCGCTTGAGCGGCGGCGGACCGGACGCTGCCGACGACGTGTGGGGCCTGTCCGCGCTGTTGTACGCCGCGCTGACCGGTGCCGCGCCGTTCGCCGGAGCGACGCGCGATCAGCTGGTAGCGAGCATGAAGGCGGGCCCCAAGCCCCTCACCCGCTACGGGCTCGACGACGAGATGCTCGCGGAGATCGTCGCGCACGGACTCGCGCCGGACCGGCAGCAGCGGATCGTCAAGGCTGCGGCGCTCCGCGATGAGCTCGACCGCTGGCAGCGCGCCGGCCGCGCCAGCCAGATCTCCGTGCCCGCGCTGGAAGACGAGAGCGCCGCCAGCGACACCCAGACCGAGTGGGACGACGAGGACGCCAACACCACGGTGACGAGCAGCGCGGTGCTCGCGGAGATGATCCAGAGCGTCGGCCGTGACGCCGAGGACTCCGAGCCGGACACCTCGATCCGGAACGTTCCGGACTCGGTGCTGCGCGCGGCGCGCCGCTCCGCCCACGGCTCGCTGCCGCCCGTGCCGTCGCCGCCGGCGACGCGTCCGCCGCCAGCGGGGCGCCTGCCGCCAGCCGGGCGCCTGCCGTCACCCGGTCGCCTGCCGCCGCCGCCGACGTTGCCGCCACCGATGTCGATGGCGCCGGGCCCGGTGCCGCCGGACGAGGAGGACGCGATCGCGTCGCTGCTCGACTACGCCGAGGAGCACGACCCGACGCGCATCGTCGGGACGGCCGACGTGTTTCCGCCGGTCGCGTTCGAGTCCGCGCCGGAGCCCGGGCTCGCCGAAGAAGCCCCGCCCGCCGAGCCCGAGCCGTCGTCGCCGCTGGCGCGGCGCCGCCGAGCCGTCGTCGCCGCTCGCGAACGCCGAGACGTCGTCGCCGTTCGCGGCCGCCGAGCCCGCGCCGCCGTCGTCGGGGACGAACCTGACGGCGAGCGCCGTCGGCGCGACGGCCACGGCGGAGCCCCGGCGCGGCCGCGGCGGCGCGATCGCCGCGGTGGCGTTGCTGCTCGCCGCAGCCGTCGGCGTCGCCATCTTCCTCGCCCGCAAGCCGGCGGACGTTGCCGCTCGCGCGGCGACGTCACCGGGGAGCTCCGCCGCCGCCGCACCGGACAACGCGGCGGCGGGTGCGCCCGGCGCCGGCGCCACCCCCGCGAGCGCCACTGGCGTCGGCCGCGCCCGCGGCCAGCGCGTCCGCGCCGCCCGCGAACGCGGCCCCGGCGCAAGGGCTGACCCAGTGCGTCGCGTCGTACTTTCCCGCCGGCACGTTCGGCCGCGACGACGACTTCACGTTCCTGTGCAAGGACGACGACTTCCGCGGCATCAACTCGCAGCTGTACCGACGCATCGTCGTGGCCGGCGCGGGCAAGGTGACGCCGGGCATGCGTCTGTGGTCTGGCCTCGACTGGTTCGAGATGGCTGCGACCGCCACGGTGCGCGCCGGCTGTTGCCCCGCGCCGGTGAAGCGGCCCCAGCTGCCCGACGCGCCCGGGAGCTGCCCGCAGCTCGCCGACGTGCTCGAGAAGCTGCCGGCGCTCGCCCGGTCCGGCTCGAACAAGCAGGCCGCGAGCTCGTGGGACAACGCCGTAACCTGTATGTACAAGCACGGGATCCCGCGTCGCTACTCCTACGGCAAGCAGCCGACGGGGTCGAACCAGTACATGTTCGAGCAGTTTCTGACGCGCGCCGCCCCGCACTGATCGGCCGCGACACGGCGCTAGAACGTGAGGTCCAGGCTGGCCATGAACGAGCGACCGATCTGCGGCATCTGCCGACTCGGGAACGTGTCGGCCACGGGCTCGTTGTAGCTCCAGTTGAAGAGGTTGTACGCGCCGAACGCCCAGCCCAGCCCGTAGTCACGGACGCGACCCGAGAGCACGACGTCCGCTACGACGGCCCAATCGGTCTCCGCGTCGCCGGCCAGGTCCAGGCGCCGCGGCGCCTCGAGAGACAGGCGCGTCGCGAGCGAGCCCGCCAGCTGCGCGACCGGGATGATGCCGCGCACCGACCCGTAGTAGGACGGCGCATTGGGAACGCGCCGGCTCGCCGAACCGCTGACGGCCTGCGTGTACCTGGCCACGAGGTAGCCGCCGCTGGCTGCGAACATCCACCCGCTGCGGAGCTCGCGGCGTAGCTCCAGATCGCCGCCGAGCGTGTAGAAATCGGAGTGCCCGTTCTTGTAGTAGATCGGCACGACGTTGTCGGTCGGATCGGCGTCGTAGATGGCCGGCGCCTCGGCGGTCTCGATGAACGATCGCGCGAGCTGGACGTAGCTCGACGCCAAGGCAACCCAGTCGCGACCCACGCGACGCTGGTACTCGACCTCGCTCGACCACACCGTCTCGGGCTGCAGGTTGTTGTTCGCGACACGGGTCGCGGCGACCTGGGTGAACCCGCCGTCGTTGTAGTCGAGCTCGTAGATGCTCGGCGCGCGGAACGCCCGGCCGCCCATCAGCTTCACGGTGTCGCGCGTCGTTGGCTTGAAGATCAGCGCGACACGCGGATTGACGCTGTAGCCGAACGTGCTCCACGCATCGACGCGAGCGCCGGCGGACGCGCGGAACCAGCGCACCGGGCCCCACTCGAGAAGGCCGTAGCCCGCGTACACCTGGTACGGCCTGGACGACGCGAGATACGTGTTCGCGGCGCTGTCGGGCTGCGTGTAGCCGTCCATCCTCGCGGTCACGTTGATCTGCGTCTCACCGCCGACGCTGAGCCGGAACGGACGCGAAGGCGTGAGCACGAGCCGCGTCTCACCGCCGAACCAAGTGCCACGGTACGCTTCCGTGTTGATGACGGCGTTCGCATCCGTGTCCGGTGTGCCCGGATACGCGTAGTCGGCGTCGAAGCGGTAGTGGTTCGCCAGGACGCGCGTGAACAATCGAGCCTCGTTGGAGAGCTTCGGGTCGAAGCGGAGCTCGAAGAGCGCGCGTTGATCCACCCAGTCGGTGCGGCGGTCACCAAACCGCGTTCCGAACGCGCCGGTCGGGATGCGCTGGTCGCGGCGCGAGTAGAAGTACTGGAACGTGGCCGATTTCCACCAGATCCGCCCGTTCACCGTCTGGGCGTCGAACTCGTCGAAACCGCTGGTGGCGCCGACCCCGGGGATCGACACGTCACGGCCGCCGCCGCGCGCCGCCGAGACCGTCGTCCACATGCTGGCGTCACCCCAGAGCTTGGTCTGGAAGCCGGCTCGCCCGCGGGCGACCGACGTCTGGTTCGCGCTGATGCCGACCCAGCCGCCCGACGGCGCGTCGCGCTCGTGCGTGATCAAGTTCACGACGCCGCTCACCGCACCAGTTCCGTACAGGACCGAGCCCGGACCGCGAACGATTTCGATGCGCTCGACGTCCCCGAGATCGACGCGCCCGTCGTAGCCGATGAACGACTGGTAGAGCAGGTTGTCGTTCAGGACGGCGCCGTCTTGCAGGATAAGCAGCCTGTTCCCGTAATCGTTCGGCTGACCCAACCCGCGGACCGCGATCGACGAGTACGTGGAATCGAACGTGAGCGCCATGCCGCGTGTGCCACGCAGCGCTTCGTAGATGGTCGGGTAGCGGAAGGCTTCGAGCTCCTGCGCGGTGATGACGCTGACCGACGACGGCGCGTCCTCGAGCGTCTCGGGGAGACGCGAGGCCGTCGTGATCTCGCGCAGCGGCACGAGCGGCAGGTTCCGGAGCTCCGACTGTCTGCCCTCGCGGACGTCCACCGTGCGCTCGATGGGCTCGTAGCCACGCAGCGTCACACGGACGCGACGCTTGCCGACCGGGACGCTGGGGATCACCACCGGGGCGAAGCCCATCGGCTGCCCGTCGACCTCGACCAACGCGTCGCGCTCGTCGGCCGTTACCAGGATCGCACCGACCAGCGCGCTGGCCGTCGCCCGGACGCGCAGCGTGCGACCTGCCAACACGCTGACCTGCCGCAGCGGGAAGCGAAACCCCGCGCGCTCGAAGAACAGCACGTGCACGCCGGGCTGCAGCTTCAGATCGCACGGCGTCGTGCATGCCGGCGCCGTGTGCTCGTCGTCCACCCGCACGCGCGTCGGGCCGTCGGCCTCGACGTGCACTGCGCCGACGACGGCCCGGAGCGTCAGGCGCACCGGCACGACCGCACCGACCTTGAGCGTTATCGGCGCGCTCGTCGCGTCCACATACCCTTTCGCCGACGCGAGGATGCGGTGGGTTCCCTCCGGCAGCGCGATGCGACGCGGACTTCGCGCGACCGACCCGAGATCCTTCCGGTCGACGTACAGCGTCGCGCCCGGCGGATCCGTCTGCACCTCGACCAGCGCGACCTCCGGGGCCAGGCGGACCAGCGCCTCGTCGATCTCGCGCAGCGTCGCCGGGTTCTGCTGCCCGACGCGCGCTTCGGTGAACCAGCGAAACGCATCGGGGAAGCGCCCGAGGCGCTCGAACGAGCGCGCGACGTTGAACGCGACGTTCTTGTTCGGCGCGAGGCGATTGGACTGGAGGAAGTGCTGCAGCGCCGTGCGGTAGTCCCCGGCGCGGTAGGCGTCGGCGCCGAGCTGGAAATCGAGCTCGGCCTCGTCGGCGACGCCGTCCGCATGGGCCGGCCGCGGCACGCTTGCGAGCGCGGCCACGACAACGACGACGACGGCGAAGACCGACGCGCGCATCTCAGCGCTGGAGCTGGATGTCGGGAGCGGGCGCGCTCGCCCGCGGGACGGCGTGCCGCGGCAGGGCCGGGACCGCCTTCGGCGCCCGCGCCGGCGCTTCGGTCGCGGATGCGCTGGGCTCGGCGGCCAGCGTAGCCAGCACGCGCACGTCGGCGGTCGACGCTCCCTGGGCGACGTCGTACGGAAGGAAGCCGCCGAGGCGGAGCGTGAAGCGGCGTGGGCTCCGCCCGAGCGCGGCATTGTCCATCGCGATCGTCGCGGGAGTCTTGCCCAGGACGCGATCGCCCTCGAGCACGGTGGCGCCGGTCGGCGCCGAGTCGATGGACAACGTGAAGCCCGCGCGCTTCACCGGCGCCGCCGTCGGCAGGGAGGTCGGCGCGTTCGGCGTCTGGCGCGCGCGCCAAGGAGCGGCAACCGCGACCGCGACCGCTGCCGCGACCAGCAACAAGCCGCCGACGATCTGCAGCTGACGGCGCTTTCGGGGCTCCACCCCGCCCTGCGACGCGACCAGCGCGGAGCGCGTGCGCTCCACCGCGGGGACGCTCGCGACGGTCGGCGTCGGCGGGTTCACGGCGAGCGTGGCCTGCTCGCCGGTGCTCGACGGCAACGTCGCGTCCATCTGGAGCTGGGGCATCGCGAAGCTCGCCGGCGGCCGCTTCGAGAACGGCCGGAGCGCGGCGACCAGCTCCGCCACATTCTGGTAGCGCCGGTCCGGGTTCTTCTCGAGACAGCGGAGGATGACCGCTTCCAGCTCGACCGGGACTTCCGGATTCGCCGCGCGCGTGCTCGCGGGCTCGTCGGCGGCGATGGTCGCGCACATCGCCGTCATGCTGTCGGCCTCGAACGGCGGGCCACCGGCAAGCATCTCGTGGAGCAGCACGCCGAGCGCCCACAGGTCGGCACGGGTATCGACGCGGCGGGCGTCGCGGATCTGCTCCGGCGCCATGTACTTCGGTGACCCGACCATGGCGTTGGTCGACGTCAGATCGACGTTGCCGTTGCCGACCGGATCCAGGGCCTTGGAGATGCCGAAGTCGAGCACCTTGATCAGCGGCGTCCCGTCGCTGCGCTTGGCCAGGAACAGGTTGGAGGGCTTGAGATCGCGGTGAACGATGCCGGCGGCGTGCGCGGCGGCGATGGCGGAGCAGGCCTGGAGCAGGTACTCGACCGCACGGTCCACCGGGATCATCGCGTGCTGGTCGAGCACGGTCCTGAGATCCACGCCGCGCAGGAGCTCCATGACCATGAACGGCGCCCCGCTCTCGAGCGTCCCGACGTCGTAGATCCGGACGACGTGATCGCTCTCGAGGACGGCGGCCGCCTTCGCTTCCCGCACGAAGCGTGCCACGGTATCCGCCGAGTCGGCGAGCTCGGGTCTGAGCAGCTTCAGGGCGACGGTCTGGCCGAGCTGCAGGTGGCGCGCCGCGAGCACGACGCCCATCCCGCCCTCGCCCACGGTGCTCTCGATGCGATACTTCCCGGCGATCACCTCGCCGATGCCGGGCACGGGCGACGAGGCCGCCGGCTGCACGTTGTGGTCCTCGCTCATCTCGACGCCTGGCAACAAGAAGCTCGAAGCTTTGCAGGATAGCGCGCACCTCGCTTCGACGGCTACCAGGATTGTCCCGTAATTTCCGGCCGGAGGCTCACCTGCCGCGCTTGCCCGGCGAATGTCGCTGCTCCGCTCCTGGCTCCCGCTCCGCTCCTGGCTCCCGCTCCGCTCCTGGCTCCCGCTCCGCTCCTGGCTCCCGCTCCGCTCCGTGGTCCGCGAAGCTTGCGTCCCGGAGGCGACGCGCGGCGGTACGGCGCCCCTGCGCCCGCGCCAGGTCCCGCTCCGCGTCCAGCCGCCACTCCCCGTCGCCGAGGGCCGCCGGCCGCCGGCCGACGGCCGGCGGGCGGGGTGCGTCGCGTCCCGCTATACTTTCCATCACGCATGTCGTTCGAGTCGGAGTTGGTCCAGCGGGCGGCCGGGTTCGCGCGCCGGGCGCACGAGGGTCAGGTGCGGAAAGGCGATCGCTCGCTCCCGTATTTCGCGCACCTCGAGTCTGTGGCCCGACGCGTTCACACACACGGTCACGGTGACGAGCTGACGCTCGCCGCCGCCTACCTGCACGACGTGATCGAGGACCAGCCGGACAGCGTCGCCGAGCTGCGCGCGAGCTTCCCCAGCGAGGTCGTGCAGACGGTCGAGCTCCTCAGCGAGCAGAAGCACGATGCTCACGGGGTGAAGCGCCCGAAGCACGACCGCTTCCGCGACTACGTCGCGGGCCTCGCGCGCGAGGACGAGCTGGCGCGTCGGGCCCGGATCATCAGCTGCGCAGACAAGCTCGACAATACGCTTGCACTGGTCGCATCGGAGCGTGGCGGGCGACAGCTGCTCACCGAGCTGAACACGCGCCCGGGACAGTACGCGCACGTGCTGTCGACGCTGCGCGCGCTGTACGCGCCGGTGGTGTCCGCTTCGCTGTTGGCGGCCTACGACGCGGCCGCCGCCGAGCTCCTGGCGTACATCGACGCATGGCTGCCGGGACGCGCCGTCGCGATCGCGGCGCTGGCCCACCAGGGTCAGTTCGACAAGGCCGGCGAGCCCTACATCCTGCATCCGCTGCGCTTGATGCTGCGCGCGGCGACGCCGGCCGAGCGCATGGCCGCCGTGTTGCACGACGTCGTCGAGGACTCGACCTGGACGCTGGAGCGGCTGCGCGATGAGGGATTTCCCGAGGCCGTCGTCGACGCCGTGGACCGGCTCACGCGCCGCGATGGCGAGAGCTACGAACAGTTCATCGATCGCGTGCTCGAGAGCCCGCTTGCCTCGCGGGTGAAGCTGCTGGACGTCGAGGACAACCTCGATCTGACGCGCCTCGCGCAGGTGAGTGACGCGGATCTCGAACGCGTCGTACGCTATCATGCGGCGCACCGTCGGCTGCGCGGCGCGCTGGATGGCTAGCCTGCGCGTGGCGCTCGCGCCGGACGACGCGGCGGCGGTGCGCGCGCTCGCGCGCTACCCGGTGATCCGCGGCGACCACGTGACGCTGGCCCACGGCGTGGACCCGGCCGGGTTCGAGTCGCGCTGGGTTCCGGGCGGCGCGGCGCCGGGCGCGAGCATCGTGCTCGACGCGGTCGGCCATCTCGCCGACGAGCGCGTCCACGCGCTGCTCGTCGAGATCGCCGGCGAGCGCCACCGTCCGTGGGACGGCGGCGTGCTTCACGTCACAGTCAGCCGGCAGCCCTGGGCCCGTTCAAGCGAAGCGAACGCACTCGCATTGCGGGCCGCGGCCGAGCCGTTCGAGCTCACGCTCCGCGGCACCATCGTGTGGGTGTGAGCCGGCTCATTCGGGGCGCCGTGTCGACGCCTCCCGCGTGCGATCGACGCGCACTCTCGCACGACGCCGGCGGATCGCCGTACTGAGCGCCACCAGCACGAAGGACACGCCGGTGAGCAGCAGGATGTTCGCCTGGACGAAGGCGCGCACCGCCTCGATCGGGTCGGCGAGCGCGTGGCCGAAAGCGCGGACCAGCGCCACCACCGAGAGCGTGCCGGCGAGGTTGATGGCCACGAACGTCCGCGCCTTCATGTGCGACGCGCCGGCCAGCACGCACACCAGTCCGCCGGGGACGACGAACAGGACGAGCGGCCCGGCGCGCTCGAACAGCTGCTCGACGCGGCGCGCGATCCGACCGGCCAGCGGCGAGCGGCGCTCGACCCACTCGATGGCGGCATCACCGTACTCGCGTCCAATCAGGAAGAAGAACGGATCCGACGCGAACAGCCGAAGCACGGCCACGGCAAAGAACGGCACCGCCGCGATGCTGTTCGAGGCCAGGATCAGGTTCGCATACACCGGGTTCAGCGCGATCAGCGCGAGCGGCGCGTGGACCAGCAACGCGGGGGCGAACGCTGTCCCGGCGAACCCCGCCACGGTGAGCACGCCGATCGGCGCGAGCAGCGCCGTCAGCTTGCGACGAGCATGCGACGGGTCCGCCACGACGGACCAGGATGCGGCCCGCGCGGACCGGTGTCGACCCTGGGAAATCCCCTGATTTGGACTTTCACAGGAAGGGCGGAAGAGCGAAAGGGTTCCATGGACTTGGGGTCCATGGGCCGAGATGGTGGTGCACCTCGATCAGCGCACCGCCGAATCGGTTGCCCGTGTTCTCCGCCTCACAAGAGGGGATTTCCTGGACTTGCAGCGCGCTCACCGTCGACGACGCGCCGCGCATGGACACGCGCACCCCGCATGACCGGTTATGCCCCCTTCCGATGTCCGCCCGACCAGCTCGCGCGCCCGACAGCCCGCGCGCCGCGTCGAGCTTCCGCAAGCTTGCAGCCTGGGAAATGCCCTCATTTGGACGTTCACGGGAAGGGCGGAAGAGCGTTGGGTTTCCAGGGCGACGTTGAAGTCGACGCGCAGGCCAACGGGCAGGCGTGAAAAACGCGAGGTCAGGTGATGACCTGGCGATTGCCCGCCCTCTCCAGCTGGAAATCAGGGGATTTCCTGGATGTCGACCCGCGTCAGTGCGTATAGGCCGCGAGCGACGGGTCCTTCTGCAGATAAGCCGGCGAGAACACGTCCACGTGGGTGCCGTCCGGGCGGGCGCTGATCAGCGCCTGCATGCCCTGCAGCCGTCCGCCGGTAATCTCGCAGTAGCTGCGGCCCGTCGGTGTACCGATGACCCGGTTCGCGCCGAGCGCGTCGCAGGTCACCGGCGAGGGCGCCACCGTGGAGAAACGGATCACGGCGTGGTCCTCGTCGCGATAGCGCTCGGTCAACGTCAGCGACGTCCCTACAGATCGCGTGCGCGTGCACCAGCGAGCCGGCTTGCTGCCCGCGGGCGCGGGCGTCGCGGGCTTCTCCTCCGGCTCGCAGGTGACGGTGTTGCCGGCCGTGTCCGGCGCGGTCTTGTGATCGCCCGCCCAGCCCACGAAGATCCCCATCAGCTCCTGCGCCTGGGTCTTCTTCGCCTCCTCCGCCGCCTTGCGCTTCTGGATCTCGGCCTGAGTGGACGCGATCTGTTGGTCGAGGGCGCCGAGCTGACCCGTGTCGCTGCACTGCTTGTACGCGTAGGTGCGCCAGGTCTCCGCCGACTTGATGTCCTCGGACTTGAGTGCCTGCTGGATCGTGCTCATGGCCTGCTGGCACTTCTCCGGATCGCCCTTCTTGCAGCCGGTCGATCCGGCGAGGGAGACGGCGCCGAGCGCGGCGGCGATGGCGAGCGAGCGGCTGGCGCGGGACGACCCTGCGAAAAACTTCATGCTCGCCCGTTTAGATCCGGTGCGATCCGCTGGCAACAGGGGCCCGCCCCCGGCGCTTTCCGCGCCGGGCCGACAATCCACCCGAGGCGACGAATCCAGCAAGAAACGCCCGTTGGCGCAGCAGCGGGCCGGCGGCTAGAGTCCCCCGCCCGTGACCCAGCTCCGCGACACCATCTCGAGGCGACGCACCTTCGCCATCATCTCGCATCCCGACGCGGGCAAGACCACGCTGACGGAGAAGCTCCTGCTCTTCGGCGGCGCGATCCAGCTCGCGGGGGCGGTCAAGGCGCGAGGCGAACAGCGGCGCGCCCACTCCGACTGGATGAAGGTCGAGCGCGAGCGCGGGATCAGCGTGACCGCGTCGGCGATGACGTTCGACTGGAACGGCTGCACCTTCAACCTGCTCGACACGCCCGGCCACGAGGACTTCAGCGAGGACACGTACCGCACCCTGACGGCGGTGGACTCGGCGGTCATGGTGATCGACGCCGCCAAGGGCATCGAGGAGCAGACGCGCAAGTTGTTCGAGGTGTGCCGGCTGCGTGACGTGCCGATCATCACCTTCATCAACAAGCTCGACCGCGAGGGTCGCGATCCCTTCGACCTGCTCGACGAGATCGAGCAGAGCCTGCAGCTCCACGTCACCCCGGCGAGCTGGCCGATCGGCATGGGTCGCGATTTTCTCGGTGCGTACAACTTGCTGTCCGATCACTTGATCCTCACGGAGCGCGCCGCGAAGAACATCGCCACCGAGGGCGTGCGCTGCGAGGGCCTGGACGATCCGAAGCTCGCAACGCTCGTGCCCGAGAGTGCGCTCGCGACCCTGCGCGAACAGGTCGAGATGGCACAGGGCCTGTGCCCGCCATTCGATCTCGACACCTACCTCGCAGGTCACCTCACGCCGGTGTTCTTCGGCAGCGCGCTGACGAGCTTCGGCGTGCGTGATCTACTGGGCGGGCTGGCGGATTTCGCGCCTTCGCCGCGATCGCGCGCGGCGGCCGAGCGCGTCGTCCAGCCCGACGAGGATCGCGTCACGGGGTTCGTGTTCAAGATCCAGGCGAACATGGATCCAAAGCACCGCGACCGGATCGCCTTCGTGCGCTTGTGCTCGGGCCACTTCCGGCGCGGCATGAAGATGACGCACGTGCGCGACGGCAACGTGCTCACCGTGCACAACCCCGTGATGTTCCTGGCGCAGGATCGCGAGATCGCCGAGGACGCCTGGGCCGGCGACATCATCGGCGTGCCGAACCACGGCAAGCTCCGCATCGGCGACACCCTGACCGAGGGCGAGTCGTTGCACTTCTCCGGCGTGCCGAGCTTCGCGCCGGAGCTGCTGCGCTCGGTGCGACCGGAAGATCCGATGCGCGCCAAACACCTGGGCCGCGCCCTCGAACAGCTGGCCGAAGAAGGCGCGGCGCGGGTGTTCCGCCCGCGCATGGGCTCGACGTGGATCGTGGGCGTAGTGGGCACGCTGCAGTTCGACGTGCTCGCCGACCGGATCCGCACCGAATACAACATCCCGGTCATCTTCGAATCGACGTCGCTGCATACCGCGCGCTGGGTCGAGGCCGACGACCCGCGCCTGCTCGAGCGCTTCACGAGCGCCAACGAGAGCGCCATGGCCGACGACCACACCGGCGCGCCGGTGTTCCTTGCGCGGAACGCGTGGCACCTGGAGCGGACGGCAGAAGACTGGCCCGACGTCAGGCTCCTGAAGTCCGTCGAGCAGGCCTGACGTGGGCACAAACTCCTGTAATGTCTTGTGTTTCCACCTCTGTTCGACCGGCTTCCGGGCTGTGATAGCCTGAAGCCGCCTGCCATCGGACTCTGCCCGGCCGGAGCGTTCCGCTCGAGTGTGGTTCAGTGAGCTGCCGCCCCCATCCTGGGCGCGGCATCGTAGAAGACGTCGGCGCCTGGCGTTCGCTCGAGGGTAGATAGAACGGCGCTGCATCTGAAGGCAGAGTGAGATGAGCAGTCGACTGTATGTGGGCAACCTTGCCTATTCGACCATGGACCACCAGCTCCGCGACGCGTTCGCCGAGTTCGGGGAGATCGTGTCCGCGACCGTGGTCGTCGATCGTATGAGCGGACAGTCCCGCGGTTTTGGATTCGTGGAGTTCGCCTCGCCCGCCGAGGCCCAGGCAGCCATCGACGCCATGAACGGCTCCGTCATCGACGGACGCCCGCTCGTGGTGAACCCGGCGCGTGAGCGCCAGGGCGGTGGTGGTGGCGGCGGCGGCGGCCGTGGCGGCGGCGGCGGCGGCTTTGGCGGCGGCGGCGGCGGCGGCGGCGGTGGCGGCGGCGGACGTCCCGGCGGCGGCGGCGGCCGTGGCGGCGGCCGCGGTGGCGGCCGTGGCGGCGGTGGCGGTCGCGACCGCGGCGGTCGCGGTGGCGATCGCGGCGGCGGCGGCGATCGCTGGTAGGGCAGTCGAACTGCTGATCGCGGGCCCCCACCCTCTCGAGGGTCGGGGCCCGCGGTGTCTTTGTGGCGCGAAAGCCCGGTTGACGCCGGTCGGCAGCGAGTGGAAAGACGCGGGCGGGTGATTTCCATGCTCGATCGCGAGCCGGGAGCGAAGCGATGAACAATGGCTACGTACAGGTGCCGTGTGCGCGCTGCGGCACGACGGTGTGGATCGCGCCGCAGGCTGGCGTCGGCTATTGCCCGAGCTGCCAGGCTCCGAACCAGCTGCCGGGCGCGGCCCCCGGTGCGGCGCCGGGCTATGGCCCGCCACAGGCGTTCGCCATGCCGACGCGCGCCGGCCTGCCGATCGCCAGGTTGATGGCGGTCGCGCTCGGCGTCGTCGTCGCGATCGGCGCAGGCGCAGCCAGCTTCTTCCTCCGGGGCCACGGCAAGGGCATGGCGAGCTATGGGTCGCTGCACATCAGCCCGGACAAGGCGGATCCCGACCTGTGCATCACGGCCGTGAGCGGCCTCGCCACGAAGTGGAAGAAGGACGCCGGCTGGTGGAGCGCGAACTTCAACTACGTCGGCCCGGATGGCTTGATGGATCTGTCGAAGGGCGGCGTGCAGGTCACGTACATCTCCCCGAGCCGCGTCGCCTCCGCGGCCAAGAGCGTCCGCAAGGACTCGGTCAAGGAGTTCGCGTTCGGCCCCTCGGGCGTGAACTACAAGCGCCTGGTCGGCGCCAAGGACCCCTGGAAGGGCGTCGTGATGCCGCCCTTGCCCAAGTGCGGCATCAAGCAGCTGGCCGCCTCGCTGGCGTCGAAGGGGCTCGTCGCGGGCAAGCTGGTGCACATCAGCTTCGACCCGAAATTCGCGGGCATGGTGGACGGCCAGAGCTGGCACGTGATGGGAACCGACCCGCAAATCGACGCCTGGTACAGCATGGTGGATTGCCACCAGACCAAGTAGCGACGACCGCCGGGCGTCACTCCTCCAGCTGCGCGACGATGCTCTGGAGCGCGGCCAAGCCGAAGCTGATCTTCTTGAAGAACGAGTGGTCGTTCGGCACGTACGTGAAGCGCGGGTGACGGGACCAGAGCGCCCGCAACCGTCGATCGAGGTCCATCGCCTCCGCTTCGCTCTCGATACGCGCGGGGTTGCCGCTCGCGATCGACATCCCGGTGCCGGCCGCGCTCTCGAAGAAGACGACCGCGTCGTAGCGGCGCAGCTCGGTTTCCAGCGTGGTCCCCATCGCGGAAAAGAAACCGTCAGGTGTGCCCGGCCAATAGGCGGCGCCGTCGATCGTCCCGCGATCGCACAAGAGCACGCGATCGTGGAAGCGCTCCGCCTGGACGTTCTCCAGGTTGCGTTGAACATGGAAGATCGCGGTCTGCACCGCCCGCATCGCGGCCGGGGCATGCGCGCGGGGGAATCCCCCCATGAACAGGATCGTCGCCGCCTCGGGCACCAACACGACGTGGTCACCGAGCTCGCGACGGAACAGATCCGCGGCCGTTGTCTTGCCGCCGCCCGGGCCGCCCGTCAGGACGATGCGGCAGCACCCGTTGTTCAGCGCACCAAGATGATCGGACATGCGAGCCTCCGGCGCAGCGCGCGTAGCGTGGTTTCGGACAGCCAAGGGTCGCCGAGGGAGACGAGCAGCGCACGCGTGCGCTCCTTCGTGACTCGACCCGCAAGCGACGTCCAATCGAAGTCGGCGATCGCGTCGACGCGGGCGTTCCCACGCAGCTTGCGGGTCCACCGCTCGACGCGCGCCAGCAGCGCCGGCTTGGCCGATGCGGGCACGATCAGCCGCACCGGAACGCCCTCTGCCTGGACCATCGCAAGGACCACGTCCAGCAGACCGTCTTCGGATCCCGGAGTGTCGAGCACGACCGCGATCGGCGCCGGGCGCTCCACGCCGGGGCGGGAGGCCGGCGGCGCGGTGCGCATCGCGCTCCCGACCACGATCAGATCGCTCTCGCTCGCGTCTTGCTCAAGCGTGCCGAGCACGGTCCCGCGCGCCACCCGGAACGAGAATACGAGGCGACCGGGACGCGCGGCCGCCTCGAGCTCGCCTCTGGCGCGGGTGACGGCCGCGCGCAGCGCGGTCTCGACCGCCGCCGAGTCGATGCCTCGCGATACACCGGTATCATGGAGCAGCCGCGAGAACGGCAACCGACCCGCGCGGATCAGCTCGCTATCCTCGACGAACACGCCGCTCAGCGGCCGGCCGAGCACGACGGCCAGATCGGCCGCCTGGGCAGCGACCGCCGACCCCGTCGAATAGGGATCCAGCACGACCACGACGCGGCGCTCATCCGCTGCCATTTCCGATCACCTTGGACGCCCCGTCGGACTTGGCGCCCTTGACCTCCTCGTCACCTTCGACCTTCACGAACTTCGCGAAGCCTTCGGCGATGATCGCGAACTCGAGCAACTGGCCCAGAACGCGGGCGTTCAGCGAATCCTCCGGGAAGTCGCCGCTCTCGTCCTCTTGACCCGGCTGGACGCCCGTCAGGATCTCGAGCGCGTCGTCGACGGTCACCACCGGGTAGACCCGGAAACGTCCGGCCTCGCACGCCTCGACCACGTCGCGCCGGAGCATCAAGTGACGCACGTTCGCCGCCGGGATGATCACGCCTTGGTCGCCGGTCAATCCGGTCTTCGAGCAGACATCGAAGAACCCCTCGATCTTCTCGTTTACCCCGCCGATGGCCTGCACCTGACCGTGCTGGTTGACCGAACCGGTGACGGCGATCGATTGCTTGATGGGCGCGTCCGCGAGCGCCGAGAGCAACGCGCACAGCTCCCCCATCGACGCGCTGTCGCCCTCCACGCCCGCGTACGATTGCTCGAACACCAGGCTCGCGGAAAGCGACAGCGGAAACTGCCGCGAATAGCGGGCCGCAAAGTAGCTGCTCAGAATCAGCACGCCCTTGGAGTGGATCGCGCCTCCCAGGTCGACCTCGCGCTCGATGTCGACGACCTTGCCGTCGCCGACCCGGACCGTCGCGGTGATCCGCGTCGGTGTTCCGAACGCGAAGTCACCGAGCGAGATCACCGACAGCGCGTTGACCTGGCCGATGCTCGAGCCGCGGGTATCGATGAGAACCGTGCCCTGGACGATGGCCTCGTGCACACGCTCGCGGACGCGGTCTTGACGCTTGATCTGCGCGTCGATCGCGCGCTCGACGTCTTGCCGCTCGACCAGCGCGCCGGCGCGTGCTCCGGCAAAGTAGTCCGCTTCGCGCAGGAGGTCGTTCAAGAAGCGGTGGCTGGTCGACAGCTTGCCGGCGTCGCCGGCGCGCCGCGCGCTGACCTCGATCAGGCGCGCGACCGCGCCCCTGGCGAACGGACGCAGCCCGCGGCGGTGCTCGATCGCGGCGATCAGCCGCGCGTAGCCGAGCTCGCTCTCCGGCGTACGCTCGATCTCCTCGGCGAAGTCCCCGGTCACCTTGAACAGGTCGCCGACGTCCGGGTCGACCTCGCACAACAGGTAGTAGATCGTGCGATCGCCGATCAGCACGACCTTGACGTCCAGCGGGATCGGTTCGGGTTCGAGCGCGGCCGGGCCCGACACGCCGAGAAGCTGCGACAACGACTCGATGCGGATCTCGCCGGCGAACAGCACGCGCTTGAGCACGTCCCACGCGTACGGCTGCGTGAGCAGCTTGCGTGCGTCGAGGATCAGGTAGCCGCCGTTCGCGCGATGCAGCGCGCCCGCCTTGATCATGGTGAAATCGCTGGTCAGCGTGCCGAACTGCGCGCGGTGATCCATGCGCCCGACCAGTCGCTCGGCGCCCGGGCGATCCTCGTAGACCACGGGGGCCCCGCGCTCTTTGCCGTTGTCGACGACCAGGTTGACGCGATAGCGATCGAAGCGCCGCTCGGGCGAAAAATCGAGCAACGCGCGCGGCTTGTCGTCCTCCTTGCGGAAGTCGTCGGCGTTCTCGATGACGTCGGCGAGAACCTGGTCGATGTACTGGGCGAGCTTGGGCAAATCGACGTACGTCTTCTTGAGCTCTTCGATCGTCTGCTCGACAGCGTAGCGACTGACCTCCCGGTCTAGCTCGCGGACCTTCGCGCGCGCTTCCTTGCCGGCTTGCGGCAGCTGGCGCAGACCGCGCTGCAGCGTGGCCTGGAGCGTCGTGATCGACTCCTTGATCTTCGCCTTGTCCTCGTCGGAGAGCTTCTCGAAGTCGTCGGGGCCGAGCACCTCGCCGCTCTTGACGGGCGCGAACACCACGCCGCTCGGCATGCGCACGACGGCGATGCCGCGCTTGTCCGCTTCCTCCTCGAGCTCGTGGAACAGCGCTTCTTCTCGCGCCTTGAACGCTTCCTCGATTTCCTGCAAGCGTGCGCGGTACTGTTCGTTCTCGAATGCGGCCGGGATCGCCGCGCGCAGATCCTCCACCAGCTTCTCCATGTCGCGCACGAGCTCTGCGCCGCGCCCGGCCGGCAAGGACAGCGCGCGCGGCGCGAGCGGATGCGCGAAGTCCTGCACGTAGCACCAGTCCGGCGGAATCGCGCGCGTCGCGGCGACCTCCTCGACCAGGCTCTGGAGCAGCGCGTGCTTGCCGGCGCCGCTCGGCCCGTGGACAAACAGGTTGTAGCCGCGGCCCGACATCGCAAGCGCGAAGCGCGCCGCCTCGACGGCTCGCGCTTGCCCAAAGGGTTCGTCGAGCGGATCCAGATCGGCCGTCGTGTCGAAGCGCAACGACTCCGCTTCGCAGCGTGCGCACAGGACGGCCGGCACCAGAGCGGAAGGCGCGGTCATGAGGTGCACCCCGCGGATGCAAGCGCGGTGCCGCATCGAGTGCGTCACGAACCGGCTTCGCGCCGGACCGACCTCATCCCATGAGCGCAGGAATTGCACGGGGCTTGCGCGCCACCGCAAGTCGCGCGCGATCGCTCAGACGGCGTCCAGCGCCTGCCCGAGGTCCGCGTTGAGATCCTCGGGATGCTCGACGCCGATCGACAGGCGAAACATTAACCCGGATATACCACCCGCGATTCCGGGCGGCGTTGACGGATCTCAGATTCAGAGCAGCGTGCCGCGCAGGACCAGCTGGGCGACGCTGAAGTAGATCACGAGGCCGGTCGACGTCGACCAGGGTCGCGACGAACGGCGCCGACGCGCTCGCCGGGTCGAAGCCGAGCCGGCGCAGCAAGAACGGCAGCAGCGAGCCGGCCAGCGTGCCCCACAGTCACGACGCCGACCAGGCTGAACGCCGACCGTCAGCGCGACGCAGCATGTAGTGCGCGCCGTAGCTGCCGAACGAGCCTTGCCAGACCAGGATGCGCAGCGAAGCCGATCGACGCCGAGGATCGCGCCCAGCGACAGGCCCGGCGCCGAGCTCGCGCCGCAGCGACGCGCCACCAGTCGCGCAGCCGCACCTCGCCCAGCGCCATCGCGCGGATGACCAGCGTGGACGCCTGCGAGCCCGAGTTGCCGCCGCTCGAGATGATGAGCGGCACGAACAGCGCCAGCACGACCGCCTTGCGCGATCTCGTCCTCGAAGTGGCCCATCGCCGTGGCCGTGAGCATCTCGCCGATGAACAGCGCCGCGAGCCAGCCGCCGCGCTTCTTGATCATCGTCGAGCAGGACCGATCTGCAGGTACGGCGCGTCGAGGGCCTCCATACCGCCGAGCTTCTGGATGTCCTCGGTGGCCTCTTCCTGCACGACGTCGACGATGTCGTCGACGGTGACGATGCCCTTCACGTGCCCTCGGCGTCGACGACCGGCACGGCGACGAGATCGTGCCGCGCCGAACAAGCGGCGCGACCGCCTCCTGATCCATGTCGTCGGGGACGGTGACCACGTCCGTCTCCATCACGTCGCTGCACCTTCTTGTCGCCGCGGGCAGAGAACAGCTCGCGAAAGCTGACCACGCCGAGCAGGCGCTGCTCGCTGTCGAGCACGTAGACGTAGTAGATGGTCTCGATCTTGTCCTGCGGCCTGGCGGCGCAGGTAGCGGATCGCCTCGTCCACGGTCATGTCCGGCCGGATGCGCGCGAAGCGCGGGTTCATCAGACCGCCGGCGTCGTCCTCGGCGTAGGCCATCAGCGCGCTGACCTCGCGGCGCGTCGGCTCGTCGAGCAGCGCCAGATACTCGCCCGCGCTCGTCGGGCTCGAGCTCGTGGAGCACGTCCGCCGCGTCGTCGGGCGCCAGCAGCCGCATCCACAGCCGGCGCTGCCCGTGGGGCAGGCCCGCGAGCACGCTGGCCTGACCGTAGGAGGACAAGCTCAGGAAGAAGTCGTCCGCGTCCTCCGGCGAGAGCAGCTGGAAGCCTTCGGCCCGCTCCTCCGGCGGCAAGATGGGCCAGACCTCCCTGAGCTCTTCCACGGTGAGGCGGTCACGCGACTCGGACCACGCCACGGCATCACCTCCGCGCTGGAGAGCGCCGGGCCGGCGCTCGATAACCGGCCCGCACGGTTAGCGTCTCGGCGCGATAAAGGCAAGGATCCAGGCGGGTTCAGCGCATTTCGACGATCAGCGGCTGCGTCGCCTCGCCGATCGGCCCCACTCCGTCGTGCAGGCGCGCATCGGCAAGCCCCACGCCGCTCTCGCCGACGCTCGTTTGCGCGTCGAGCGCGACCCAGTCGCCGACCGGATAACGGTACAGGCACACCGACAGATCGGCGTTCAGGAACGTGAAGCGCGACGCGTCGAGATGCGCGCTCACGCCGTTGCCAGAGTCGGCAGCGAGCATCACGCGCTCGAGCGGCGACAGCGTCTCGCCGGAAAGCAGCGGCACGCGGCGCGCATCCACACCGTCACGTGTCCGCTGCCGGGCGTGCCGCGCGCGAGCCGCACGTCCATCGCCGTGTGATAGCCGAGCCTCCGCGAGCTGGAACGGCAACGAGAACGGCGGACAGCTCTCCGGGGTCGGCAACGGTTCGGCATCTGGCGTCGCCGCGGGGACGTCGCGCTTCGCGACGGCCAGCGCCCGCGCCCGCGCGACGAGCTTGCCGCCGGCTTCGAGCTCGACTTCGACGGCCTTCACGCGCCGCCCGTCGCGGGTGCGCTGGGCGCGGGCTGGAGCGCGGCGATCGGCACCGGGCGCAGGAAGTCGACCGTCAGGCGCGCCACGTGGAAGCCATGCCCGAGCTCGCTCTCGACCGCCCGGGCCATCAGCGCCGCAACCGGCCCGCCGTGCTGGAACGCCGGATCCCAGGGCGCGGGTGTGCGCGTCGGCCACGAAGCCGCCGCGCGCCGCGACGTAGAAAGCGTCGGCCATGCTGGGTCTCTAGCACCGGCGATTCCGCGCCGGACCGACATCAAGGCGATCTTCCTTGGGGTTGTCGGTCCGGCGCGAGGCAGGGCAAGGGTCGATGCGGGACTTGCATCGCGCATGGGACGGTGAAATTGCCGCCCGGTTGCGGCATGGTCACGCCCCTACCGCCTCTCTTGCCCCTGGAGCTCCCGATGAAGTCCGCTCTGATTGCCGCCGCGCTGTTCATGCCGTTCCTGCTCGCACCCGCCGCGCGCGCGGACGACTTGCCGAAGGGGCTTGCCGATCAGAAGCCGGCGAGCGCCGGCAAGACGGACGTCGCCAAGGAGGGCTTCGAAGGCGCGACGAAACCGGAAGACGACAAGGACGCGAGCCAGGCCGAGATTCGGCGGGCGGTCTGGTGGCGTCCGGTAACTCGAAGCAGATCGCCTTGACCAGCGCGGGCAAGGTCCGCATCCGGCGAGACAAGCACCAGTTCACCGGCGCGGCCGCGGCGAACTTCGCGCGCGCCGCGGCCCCCGACGCGCCGGATCAGGGCATGCAGACCACGGTGGAGAACCTGCAAGGGCGCGTGCGCTACGACTACTTCTTCGCGAAGCACTGGTCACTGTTCGCCGCGGTGACCGGCCGCCGCGACCGCTTCCAGGGGCTCGACCTGCGGCTCAACGTCGACCCCGGTCGTGGCCTACTACGTGATCGACGAGGCCAAGCAGCAGCTGTCGCTCGAAGGCGGCTATGACCTGCAGTACGATATCCGGCGCGACGACGAGATCGCCGCGGCGCTCGCGAGCGGCGAGGACGTGAAGAAGACGGAGGTGCGCCACAGCGGTCGCGCCTTCGCGGGCTACGAGAACAAGCTCAACGAACGCGTCAGCGGGTCGCTGGGGATGGAGTACATCCAGAGCGTCCAGAACTCGACCAAATGGCGGCTCACCTGGGACGCTTCGCTCGCGTCGAACATCGTCGGCAAGTTCTCGACGGCGGTCACGATCAACGTCCGCTACGACCACGAGCCGCTGCCCGGCGTGGAGAGGACCGACGTCATGACGTCGTTCAATCTGGTGTACGGGCTGCTCTGATCTTCGCCCTTCACACTTCTTCACGGAAAGCCGCGAACGCCCTTCACACGCGCGCCCCAGATTCGAGCCTCGCAAGGAGGTTTCGATGTTTGGATTTTTGATCGGAGGCGCTAGCCTCGTCGGCTTGATCTGGGTGCTCCGCGGCGGACGGCACGGGCACCACCACGGCCATCACCACGGGCGCCATCACCACCGGCGCGGCGGCTTCCGCGGGCGCTGGATGAACGCGGTCTTCGAGCGGCTGGACACCAGCCCGGGGCAGGAGAAGGCGATCCGCGCCGCCCTGGACGAGATCATGGCCCGCGGGCGCGAGCTCCGCGACGACACCCACGCCCTGCGCCGTGCGGCGGCCGACACGCTGAAGAACCCGGTGTTCGACGCCTCGGCGCTGGACGACGGCCTCGCGCGCCAGACCGTCGCGGTGGCGGAGCTGCAGAAGGCGCTGGTCGCCGGGCTCGCCACGCTGCACGAGACGCTCGACGACGATCAGCGGCGTCGGCTCGCCGATTTCGCCATGCGCGGCCCGCGCCACCACCGCTGCGGCGGCTCGTACCGGAGCTGGTCGGAGCGCGGGGAGAGCTGGGCATGAGGCGCCGCGCGTTGATCGTGCTGCTCGCGATCGGCACCGTGGGCGGCTTCGCGTCCGGCTTCGCCCACGCCCACCACCGCCGCGCCGGCTTCGAGCGTCACGTGGCCGACGTCTGCGCGCAAGCCGCGCTCCGGGCGAAGGGACGCTAGACTCGAGACATGCCGGTCCGGGCCCTGCTCATCGACGACGACGCGCGGCTTGCCGAAGCCCTGTCGAGCTACCTGTCGCAGAACGACGTGGAGCTGGCGCAAGCACGTAGTGGGCAGGAGGGCCTGGACCGGCTCGAGCGCGACGTGTTCGACGTGGTGCTGCTCGACGTGATGATGCCGGGGCTCGACGGACTCGCCGTGCTGCGGAAGCTGCGCGCGCGCACGTCGCTGCCGGTGATCATGCTCACGGCGCGCGGCGACGAGGCGGACCGCGTGGTCGGCCTCGAGCTCGGCGCCGACGACTACGTCGCCAAGCCGTTCAGCCCGCGCGAGCTGCTGGCGCGCATGCGCGCGGTGCTGCGGCGCGCGCAGCCCGACGTCGCGGGGGAACGCCTCGCCGCCGCCGGCATCGTCGTGGACACCGCCGCGCGCAGCGCCAGCGTGGACGGCGAACCAATCGACGTCACGGCGCTCGAGCTCGACATCCTCGCCGCGCTGGTGCGGCGCGCCGGGCGCGTAATCCCGCGCGCCGCGCTGCTCGAGGAAGCGGGGGGGAGCGACGTCACCGTGGGCGAGCGCACCATCGACGTGCACATCTCGCGGCTGCGAAAAAAAATCGGCGATCCCGGGCGCATCCGTACGGTCCGCGGCGTCGGCTACGTGCTGCCGCGGGATCCCGCGTCATGAGACGCCATCACCACCACTGGCGCCGTCACGGACCGATGCGCCGCTACCTCGGCGCGCGGCTGCACCGGCGGCTGTTCGTGTTGCTCGGGGCGTCCATGGTCCCCACCGCGGTCGTGGTCGGGGCGGTGCAGCTCGTCACCGCCGGCCCGGGGTGCACAGCTGGAACCGGACGCTCGACAGACCGAGCAGCTGGTCGGGGAGCAGTTCGCGGACGTGTGGGACGAGCCCCGCGCCGCGATCACCTGGCGAGCCGCCTGCACGAGGTCCTGGGCATGTCGGTCGTGGTGCGCGACGCCGGCGGCGCGGTCATCGGCCAGTACGGCCCGGCGTGCGATCGTCCGGACTTCCGCGCCGACGCGGTCCGGGGCGGGAGCACGCTCGGCCAGGTCGCCGCGTGCGGCGGGCACCGCGGCAACGGTACGTTCGTCGTCGCGGTGTTCGTGCTGGGCGTAATGCTATGGGGCAGCGCCGGCATGATCGCGCGGCGGCTGGTCGGCGGCTCGGCGAGGTCGCCGGCGTGGCCAACGCGATCGGCGCGGGCAAGCTCGACAGCCGGGTGCGGACCGGCCGCCGTCACGTCGGCGAGGTCGCGGTGCTCGCCGAAGCCATCAACAACATGGCCGACCGAATCGAGCAGCAGATGGCCGACCAGCGCGAGCTCCTGGCCGGCGTATCCCCGAGATCCGTTCTCCCCTCGCGCGCATGCGCGTGCTGCTGGAGCTGGCGCGCTCGAATGGCGCGGACGCCCAGGCGCTCGACGAGATCGAGCGCGAGGTGCTGGAGATAGACGAGCTGGTCGGCGAGCTGCTCGCCAACTCGCGGCTGGACTTCGCCGCGGTCGACGCGCCCGCTCGACGCGACGGAACTCGCCGCCCGCGCGCTCGAGCGCGCGGGCCTGCCCGGACCGCTGCTCTCGGCGAGCGCAGCGCCGGATTCCGGCGATCCGACGCTGCTCGCGCGCGCGCTCGCGAACCTGCTCGACAACGCCGCCCGCCACGCCGGCGGCGCGACGCGCCTCGACGTGGAGTGGCGACGGCGGGATCCGCTTCATCGTCGAGGACGCGGGACCGGGCATCCCCGAGGGCGATTTGCCGCGCGTGTTCGAGTCGTTCGTGCGCGGAGAGCGAGGCGGCGCGTCGTCGCTCGGCCTCGGGCTCGCGCTGGTGCGGCGCATCGCGGAGGCGCACGGCGGCGCGCGTTCGCCGAGAACCGCGAACAGGCGGCGCGCGCGTGGGCTTCTGCGTGGCCGACTCTCGGCCGCCACCGGGCTAACGCGCCGGCCACGCCGAGCCGCGCGCCAATCCACTCCCGGAACTCTTCCATGTACACGTAGAACACCGGCGTCACGAATAGCGTCAGCGTCTGCGAGAACAGCAGCCCGCCCACGACGGCCAGGCCCAGCGGCTGCCGCGACTCGGCGCCCGCGCCAGGCCGAGGGCGATCGGCAGCGGCCAACAGCGCGGCCATGGTCGTCATCATGATCGGCCGGAAGCGGACCATGCACGCCTCGTGGATCGCCTCCGGGCGTCTTGCCTGTCCTTCTGCGCCGCGACGGCAAGTCGACCATCATGATGCCGTTCTTCTTCACCAGCCCGACCAGCATGATCATGCCGACGAAGGCGTACACGTACAGCTCACGTGGAAGATCATCAGCGTCATCAGCGCGCCGAAGCCCGCGAACGGCAGCGCGGAGAGGATCGTAAGGGGTGGATGAAGCTCTCGTACAGGATGCCAAGCACGATGTAGATCACGAAGATCGCCAGGAGCAGCAGCCAGCCGAGGCCGCTCGCGACGCCTGGAACGGCTGCGCTTGCCCTGGAAATCGCGCGACACGGTCGGGCAGGACGGGCGCGCGCCGTCTCCACGCCGGCGACGCGCCGGACAGGCCGACGCCGGGCTCCAGGTTGAAGGACACCGTGACGCTCGGCAGCTGTCCCGCGTGGTGACCGAAGCGGGCCGACGCCGCGCCTGGCTACGTGCCACGCTGCGAAGCGGCACCAGCTCGCCGGTCGAGGAGCGGACGTACAGCATGTCCAGGGACGCCGGGTGGTTCTGGTACTTCGGGTCGAGCTCCATGATCACCTGGTACTGGTCGTGGGCGCGTAGATGGTGCAACCTGGCGCGCGCCGTAGGCGCTGTACAGCGCGTCTTCGATCTGCTAGGCGGTGACCCCGAGCGCCGCGGCGTGATCGCGGTCGATCTTCACGTCGAGCTCCGGGTTCTTCAGCTGGATGTCGCTCGTGACGTCCTGCACGCCGGGATCTTCTTCATCTCGTCGGCTAGGCGGCCGAAGCGTAGAGTTCGTCGATCGGTGCTCTGGAGCGCCAACTGGTACTGGCTGCGCGAAGCGTGCCGCCGATGCGGATCTGCGGCGGCACCTGGATGAACGCGCGGATGCCCGGCACGCTACCGAGCTTCTTGCGCAGCCGGGCGATCACGCTGTCGATGTCGCCGCGCACGCTCCTCGGCTTGAGCCGCATGAACATGAAGCCGGAGTTCAGCCCCCGATGGTGCCGCGCGTGCCGACGCTCGACATGTAGTTGTCGACCCGGGATCCTTCTGCACGATCGCGTAGCTCCAGCTGCCGCTCGCGCACGGCGTCGAAGGAGATGCCCTCCACCGCTTCCGTCATGGCGAACGCCTGCCCGGTGTCCTCCGTGGGCAGGAAGCCTTTGGGGATCCCCGCGAACAAGCAGCACCGTCGCGCCGCGAGCACCCCACAGAGAACAGGAACGTGATGCGCCGGTGGCGGAGCACGAACAACAGAGTGCGGTCGTAAAGCGGAGCAGGCGCGTCGAAACGCGCTCCACGGCCTGGTAGGCCCGCCGTGACGCTCGTGCGGTCGCGCGCACGAAGCGGCTCGCCATCATCGGGGTCAGCGTCAGGAAGACGAAGCCGCTCACCAGGATCGCCACAGCGATGGTCACGGCGAACTCCTTGAACAGCCGCCCGAGGATCCCGCCGAGGAACAGGAGCGGCACGAAGACCGCGACCAGCGAGACCGTCATCGACAGGATCGTGAAGCCGATCTCGCGGGCGCCGTCGAGCGCCGCCTGCATCGGCGGCTTGCCCATCTCCATGTGACGCACGACGTTCTCGAGCATCACGATGGCGTCGTCGACGACGAAGCCGACGCACAGCGTCAGCGCCATCAACGACAGGTTGTCGAGGCTGTAGCCGAGCAGGTACATCACGGCGAACGTGCCGACGATGGCGAGCGGCATCGCCAGGCTGGGATGATCGTGGCCGAGAGCTTGCGCAGGAAGAGGAAGATCACCAGCACGACCAGCACCAGCGTGAAGAGCAGCGTGAACTCCACGTCGCTCACCGACTGCTCCACGGATCTCCGAGCGATCGAACAGGATCTTCAGATCGACGGAGGCGGGCAGATCGGCGCGGAAGGTCGGGATGAGCTTCTTGACCGCCTCGGACACTTCCACGGTGTTCGCGCCCGGCTGCTTCTGGATCGCGAGCACGACCGAGCGCTTGCCGAGGCTCCACGCCGCGGTCTTGTCGTTCTCGACGCTGTCGGTCACGCTGCCGATCTGGTCGATGCGCACCGGCTTGCCGTTGCGCCACGCGACGACCACCGGGCGATACGCCGCGGCGTCGGTGAGCTGGCCGTTGGCCTGGATGGTGTACGCCTTCGAGTCGCTGTACAGCGTGCCCGGTCGGCAGGTTGACGTTGGCGCCGCGGATCGCGCTGGCGACCTCGTCCAGGCCGATGCCGCGGCTCGCAGCGCGTCGGGGTCGACCCGGACGCGCACGGCGTACTTCTTCGAGCCGTACACCTGGACCTGCGCCACGCCCTTCACCGTGGAGATGCGCTCGGACATGTTCGTCTCGGCGAACTCGTCCACGGTGTAGAGCGGCAGCGTGTCGGAGCTGAGCGCCAGGTACAGGATCGGCTGATCCGCCGGGTTCACCTTGCGGTAGAACGGCGGCGAGGGCATGTCCTTCGGCATGCGCGGCGTGGCGCGCACGATCGCCGCCTGGACGTCCGCCGCCGCCGAGTCGAGCTCGCGCGAGGTGTCGAACTGCAGCGTGACCGACGTGCTGCCGAGCGAGCTCGACGAGGTCATCGAGTCGAGCCCGTCGATGGTCGAGAACTCCCGCTCGAGCGGCGTGGCCACCGACGCGGCCATCGTCTCGGGGCTCGCGCCGGGCAGCGACGCCTGCACGAGGATGGTCGGGAAATCGACGTTCGGCAGCGCGCTGACCGGCAGGCCGAAGTACGCCAGGATGCCGAACAGCAGGATCCCGACCATCACCAGCGTGGTCGCGACCGGCCGCTTGATGAACAGGCCGGAGATGTTCACGGCTTTTCCTCGGGTCCTCGCGCGGGCTTCGGCGCGCCGGCGCTGCTCGACGTCTCCGGCGTGGCGAGCGCCGGCGGCTCGCTCTTCTTGATCTGGACCTTCGCGCCGGGCGTGAGGCGCACCTGGCCGTCGGTCACGACCTTCTCGCCGGGCGTGACGCCGCTCGCGATCACGACCTCGTCGCCGATCTGGCGGGCGACCTTGACCTGCGGAGCGCGGCCTTGTCGTCCTTGCCCACGACGAACACGTGGTCGCCGTTCTGCCCGGCCTGGATCGCCGCTTCCGGAACCACGATCGCGTTCTGTTCGACCGACAGCTGGAGCGTGACGTCCACGAACTGTCCGGGCCACAGCCGCTCGTCGACGTTCGTGAACTCCGCCTTCAGATCGACGGTGCCGGTGGAGCTGTCGACGGTGTTCTCGATGAACGTGAGCACGCCGCGCGCGGGATCGGCGCCGTGGCGCGCGGCAGCGCCACCACCGTGAGCTCGCCCTCCTTCATGCGCGCGCGGACGCGGGCGAGGTACTGCTCGGGCACGGCAAAGCGCACATACACCGGCTGCACCTCGCGGATCACGACCAGCGTCTTGTCGTTCGGCTTCACGACGTTGCCGGCGTGCACCAGCAAGCTGCCGGTGCGCCCGTCGATCGGCGATCGGATGGTGGAGTAGCTCACGCTCACGCTGGCGCCGGCCGCGGCGGCGCGGTCCGCGCCCAGGGTCGCGTCGGCGGCCGCGGCGCTCGACTTCGCGCGGTCGAGATCCTGCTGCGTCGCAAGCCCCTCCTTGGCGAGCTTGCGGCGCGGTCGGCCTCGTCGTGGGCCTGCTTGGCGAGGGCGCGATCCTTCGCGACGCGCGCGACCGCTTCCGACAAGCTGGCGCGGTACGGCCGGGTGTCGATGGTAAAGAGCAGGTCGTCCTTCTTCACGACCTGCCCTTCCTTGAAGTGCACCTGCTTGATCTCGCCGCCGACCTGCGAGATCACCGAGACCGTCGTGAACGCCTCCACGCTGCCGACGGCCTTGACCGAGACCGGCATCGCCTTCTGCACCACGGGCGCGACGATGACCGGCGCCGGCGCCGGCGCGCGCCCGCCCATGGCCTCGCCCCCGCCCTTGCACGCCGGAACGAGCACGGACAAGCCGAGGTCACCACGAGCGCCGCGAGCACCCGGACCGAAGCTGCGGAACTTGCAGTGATTCTCACGGGAACCCGGGGGTTTTGTCCCAACCGGGCGCGGTGTAAAGCCCCGTCTGGACCGGGGCGCGGAATTCCGCGCCGGCCCGGCATCCCCAACCAACCATCCGGCTCCCCGGTCTTGCCGGTCCGGCGCGGAATACGCGGAGGCGGACGGGCTGGGCGAGCGGTCAGTCTGCTACGCCGAGCTCTGCAAGCGCCCGCGGACGCGTGCGATCGACACATTCGGTGCAAAGGTACATGCCCTCCCGCGCCCTCTGGCGCACGTGGCGGCGCTGCCGCACGCGACGAGGGCCGGCCGTCGATCAGTCCTCCGCGGACATGCCGCCGCGCAGCGTCGCCGAGCGTTACCACGCCCGCCGCCCGCCGCCGGACGTCGCCAGCAGCGACCCACGCGCTCGCGGTCCGTGAGCCGGGCGGCCTGGTCGAGCGATGAGCCGACCGGGATCTCACCACCAGAAGATGCATCGCGCCGCCCACGTCCGCGTCCAGCCGATCATCGTCGAGATCCAGCACGCACAACAGCCCGACCAACTTCGCCGCCGTCGAGACGGGCAAGTAGTCGAGGTCGTGATTGCTCGCGACCGCCAGCGGTCCGTCGAGCAGATGTCCGGCGCTACGGTCACGACGCTGCGGGTCATCACCTCGCCGACGATGGCCATGGCTCGTCTCCTTGCTGGTTGCCCGGCACAACCGGCTGCAAGGACGGGCCGCCCGACAATCCGCACTATAGGGGCTGCGCCGCGCGCGGGGTGCGCGCGCGTGCAGTCACGCGGCGACGGGTATGCGAATCTGGGTGCGGCACGGCTCCGTCCCTCCACCCCTCGTCAGCGGGCGCAATAGCCCGTGGCGCAACGCGAGAGCCCGAGGGCGGTGCAGTCGATGTCCACCGGCGTGCCGAACACGCAGGTGGTGAGCACGTTGCCGTTGCAGGTCGGCGGGAAAAAGGAGTTGTTGTCGGGGTAGACGCACTCGAGCGCGCTGCCGACCTGCTGGCACTTGCCGCCGGGGACGCGCGTGCAGTCGTGGAAGCTGAGGCGACCGGTGCCATCGCAGCCGATGCGGACATCGCCGTCGCAGCGATCCTTCGCGGGGTGAACGCAGCCGGTGGGGTGGCGGTCGGTGCGGCCGGTCGGTGACGCGGGGTCGCACTTGGCGAGCGCGTGCGCGCAGTCCCGCGTCACCGCGTACGTGCCGCTCGTCAGCGTGGCGACGCTGCCGTTGCACGTCACTGTCGGGATAGGCTTGTCTTGTTCTTGCCACCAGCAGCCGATTCCTTCTGCAGGCTATCTCCGGCGCGCGCTGGGTGGTCGCTTGCAGCACGGCGTTGCAGCCGCCGCCGGACGTCAGCGTCCGCGCTTCGTAGGTCCAGCGCTCGTTCTTGGTCAGCCCGGGAACGGCGCGCTCTTCCCACACGTACGACTGCCGGGGGGTGATGCAGGTCTTGAACAGCGCCTGTGGCGCGCCTTCCTCCGTGGTGCCCTTGGACAGATTGACGTCGGCGCACGCCGCCTGGAGCGCGCTAGCTCCTGCCCAGCTCCGTCGCCGATAAATGCGCGGGCTCCGTCGCGCGGAAGGGCCACGCCTGCTCCGGTGTGATATCGACGGTGCCGTCGGCCCGGAGCGACGCCGGCGTGCCCTCGGGCGTCCCGGAGTTGCACGACTTGCGCGCCGGGCAGCCGCCCGCGCCGTAGGACGCGGAGCTGCACGCCGCCGGGAGCGCGAAAACGACCAGGAGCGCAGCGGAGCGGATGTCCACGCGGCGAGCGTACCACGCCTGACAAGCAAGCTGTCGGGTCCGTGCGGCAGCGAAACGCGAGCGCTTTCCGGGCATGCCTCGGGGGGGGTCTTGACCCCCGCAGCTTGCTTTCGCAACTTGCTCCCCCGCCGCCTGCGGCGGGCTCGCTCCGCTCGCTTCGCGCGTGAGCAAATATTTGCTCATGCTCTCAGGTTCGTCTTCCACCGCGCGCGCGCGTCCTCGGGCGGAGACATCTCCGGCCGCTCGCGCGCGGTCATTCCGCTGCGCTTCCACGCGGCAACCTCGGCCGCCCACTCCGCCGCACTGCGACGCGGCGCCTTCGCGGCACGCTTCACTTCCGTCTTGCCTGCCATGCCCGCAGCATGCTTCATCCGGTCGCGCTCGCACTCACGCAAGAAAATGTGACGCGGGTTTTGGCACGGAGCGCGCCAAAATCCGGTGCACATTATAATGTGACGCCCATTTTGGCGCTGTGAGTGCCAAATTAGGCGTCACATTTCTGCCGGGGCAACGCGGCGACGCCGCTCCGCGGGCCCGCCTCCGCGGCTCGGCTTGGTCATCTCGACTCGGGACGCAACGCAGTTGTCACGAAGTCGGACGTTCGTCGTCCCCCCCGTTACCCCGGAGGCGTCGTGATCGCACCGCTCCAACCGCGCCCACCACCGTCCGCCCGGTTCGCGCGTGGTAGCAGCGACTTCCCCGGTCGCGCCGGCGCCCGCACCAGATCCCGATCCGGATCCCGATGCGGATCCCGATCCGGCGCCGGCGCCGGCACCGGCACCGGTACCTGAAAGACCTCCGGCATCGCTCGCGTGCATCGTCCGCTACTACGACGCGACGGCGCATGACGAGAACAACGCGTTGTTCCTCGTCCTGCCCGACGGCATGCAGATCCCGTACAGCCGCCAGCGCATCCCGATGGGCAACGGCTACTACTGGCCGAACGTCAGCGATCTCTACGAGCAGCGCTACCCGACCGGTCCCGTCCCCCCCCCGGCGGTCGACTTCGAGCCGGGAGCGATGCGCCGCGACCCGCTGCTCGACGCGACGTACGGCAGCACGGCCGAGGAGGTGCGCGCGGCGCTGGTGAACGTGCGCGTCGCAGGCAAGCTGTTCAGGGTGCACCGGCGCATCGCCGAACCGCTCCGCCGCGTCGCGACACGCATCGCTGCGCTGCTGGAGACGGACCCGCAACTGGTCGCGTTCTTCCAGTCACCGGCGGCACGTTCAACTGGCGATCCATCGCCGGCACCCACTTCCGCAGCTCCCACAGCTGGGGCATCGCCATCGACCTCGACACGAAGCGCGCCGACTATTGGCGCTACCAGACCGCCAACCCGGACGGCCCGTTCAAGTGGAAGAACCGCTACCCGCAGGCCATCGTCGATGCGTTCGAAGCGGAAGGCTTCATCTGGGGCGGCCGCTGGTATCACTTCGATACCATGCACTTCGAATACCGCCCGGAGCTGCTCGATCCCGGCTGCTATCGCGGGTAATCGTGCTGCAGCGTCGGCTTGTTGGTCCGGCGCGGAATCACGCGTCGGCGGACGAGCTGGGCATGTGGTCGGTTTCCTACGCCGAGCTCGTCCTCGCGCCCGCGGACATCGGTGCGATCGAGACAGTCGGTGCACAGGTACATGGCGTCGCGCGGCCGTGGCGCGGCCGCTGGCGCACGTGACGATGCGTCCGCCGCTGCGGCGCGCGACCGGCGCGCGGGGGCCGTCGAGATGCGGCGGAGCCCGGGGCGGCGCGCGCTTCCGCGCCGTCCCGGCAAGCAACCGCTGCGGGCCGGAGCCGCTGGCGCGAGCGTGGTAGAGTTGGCGCATGGCACAGTCGACCTGGATCGTGGATCCAGCCGATCCGCGCGCGCCGCCGCAGGACGTGTGGGATCGGATGAGCCCGGAGGAGCGCGCGCGCGTCGTGGCCGCGCTGCCGCCCGAGGTGCCGCTCGAAATGCATCCGCCCGAGGGCGATCCGCACCGCAAGCCGAAGGATCGCGCGCGCGACGCGCTCGAGGAGTTCTTCCGGAGCATCGGCCGCCGCATCTACGTGTCGAGCGAGCTCGCGACCTACTATCCCGGCGAGCCGCGCTTCTGCCCGGACATCCTGGCGGTGCTCGACGTCGACGCGCACGAGCGATCGAGCTGGGTGGTGAGTGACGAAGGCAGAGGCCTGGATCTGGTGATTGAGATCCACGTCGGCGGCGACGCCCGCAAGGACTTCGACACCAACGTGGAGCGCTACGCGCGCCTGGGCATTCCCGAGTATTTCATCTTCGATCGGCCTCAGCGCCGCATCGTGGGCCACCGCCTACGCACGGGCGGCGACGCGTACGAGCGCATCCTGCCGCAGGCCGGACGTTTCGCGTCGGGCGTGCTCGGTCTCGACCTGACGGTGGAAGCCGGGATGCTTCGTTTCTACCACGGCACCGCGCCGCTGCTGTTCATGGACGAGCTCGTCGGCAAGCTCAATGCGATGGTCGCGGAGCTCGTGGACGCCCGCGACGCGGCGCTCCGCCGCGCCGAGGAGGAGACGCGCCGCGCGGGAGAGGGGCGCGCCGAGGAGGAGACGCGCCGCGCCGAGGAGGAGACGCGCCGCGCCGATCAGCTCGCCGACGAGAACGCGACGCTCAAGGCCGAGATCGAGCGCCTCCGGCGCGATCGCTGAGCGCGCCGCGGGATACCGCGCCGGACCGGCAAGCTCTGCCGGCGGTGCTAGGCTCGGCCGCGATGTCCTGGTTCATGGCGAGCATCTACGATCGGTTCATGGAGACGAGCGAAGAGGCGTGCCTCGCGGCGTGGCGCGCGGAGCTGCTTGGCGGCGTGGCGGGCGACGTGATCGAGGTGGGCGCGGGCACGGGCGCGAACCTGGCGCACTATCCCGAGGGCGTGGCGCGGCTGGTCTTGACGGAGCCCGACCGGCACATGCTGTCGCGGCTGCGCGACAAGGCCGGCGGGCGCGCGGAGCTGCACCCGGCCCCCATCGACAAGCTGCCCGTGCCGGACGCGAGCTTCGACGTGGTCGTCGGTACGCTCGTGCTTGTGCTCGGTGCCGGACCAGGCGACGGCGCTCCGCGAGATGCTCCGCGTGCTGCGTCCCGGCGGGCGCTACGTGTTCCTCGAGCACGTGGCCGCGGAGAACAACCCGGAGCGCTTCAAGTGGCAGCGGCGCATCGAGCCGGTGTGGAAGATCGTGGCGGACAACTGTCACGTCACGCGGCGTACGGCGGACGCGATCGAGAGCGCGGGCTTCGAGATCGAGTCGATCAAGCGCGAGAGCGTGCGCAAAGCCATGCCGATCGTGCGGCCGAGCATCCGCGGCGTGGCGCGCAAGCCGGCGGCGTCGTAGCTCAGCCGGGCTTGCCGTCCACGCGCGGGCGCACCAGCATCGGCGCGCAGTCGATCAGGAACAGCGCGAACGCGGCGGCGAACAGCGTGCCCGCGACCAGCAGCGTCGGCAGGTAGAAGCCGGTCAGCGCGAGCGGCGCCGTCACGCGCACCAGCGCCGCGAGCGTCACCAGCACGAACGCGGCCGTGGTGGTGCGCGCGGCGACGATCATGCGCCCGGTGTGACCGCGCGCGACCCGCGCCATCATGCCCAGGGTGAGCGTCGCGACGGCGCCCGCGGTGAACGCGTGCACGGCCGCGGTCTCCGGCACGAGCGGCGTGAGCCAGGACAAGAAGCGCAGCGCGAGCCCCACGATGATCCAGGCGTGCGCGACGTGCAGCACCCACAAGAGCGGCACGCGCGCCGTGTGTCGCGCGCCCCAGTGACGCACGCCGAGCGCGAGTAGCAGCGCCGTCAGCCCGCTCAGCGCGCCGATCGCCCACAGCGGCGCGCCCGTGGCGTCCGCGACGGCGATCGCCAGCATGCCCAGCGCCGCCGCGCGATCGAACGCCGGCAGGTTGCGGATCCCGCCGGCGCGGGTCGCGTTCTTCGTGAACGACGGGATCACGCGCGCGCCGATCACCACCATCAAGACCAGCACGACGTCCATCGCCATCAGCGCGCCGCGCCGGAACCAACCGGCGTGCATCAGCGCGTTCGCGACGAAGAGCAGCGCGAGGATAGCGACAATGGCGTAATTCCGACGGTCGCGCGCTGCGACGATCGCGCGTCCGACGGCGAACGCCAGCAGCGGCAGGAACGCGAGATCGACGGCCGCCACCACGCCCGGCGACAGCACCGCGCCGCCCAGCATCGCCGCGCGCCCGGCGATCCACACTGCCGCGAGCGCGCCGAGCCACGCGCCCTTCGCCGTGGTCCGCCCCGTCCAGTTCGACGCCGCCGTGAGCAGGAACCCGGCGATCACCGCGACGGCGAAGCCGAACAGCATCTCGTGCGCGTGCCAGTAGGTCGAGCCGAACGCGCTCGCCGGGTCGTAGCCGCCTTCGAGCACCACGAGCCACAGCGGGATCGCCAGCGCGGCGTGCAGCCCGGCCAGCAGGAAGAACGGCCGGAACCCCAGCGCCAGCACCGCGAACCGGGGCGCCGGCGCCTGCGCCGCGGCGCGTCGAACCAGGTCGTGCTCGGCAATCACCTGTGGAACCTGCGCTTCGCAAGGCGCCGCGGCACTGACCTGGATCATCGCGGCTGTTATTTGCCGGTCCGGCGCGGAATCTCGCGCTCCGGCCGGCGCGCCGTGTTCCGGTTCGGTCCGCCCGCGCCGACAGCAAACGACCCTCACCGCGGTCAGAGCCGTTTCCGATCGCCCGCGCCGACAGCAAACGCCCCTCACCGCGGTCAGAGCCGTTTCCGATCGCCCGCGCCGACAGCAAACGCCCCTCACCGCGGTCAGACCCGTTTCCGATCGCCCGCGCCGACAGCAAACGACCCTCACCGCGGTCAGACCCGTTTCCGATCGCCCGCGCCGACAGCAAACGACCCTCACCGCGGTCAGAGCCGTTTCCGATCGCCCGCGCCGACAGCAAACGACCCTCACCGCGGTCAGAGCCGTTTCCGATCGCCCGCGCCGACAGCAAACGCCCCTCACCGCGGTCAGACCCGTTTCCGATCGCCCGCGCCGACAGCAAACGACCCTCACCGCGGTCACGCCGCTGCGATCCGGCGCGCGGAGCGCGGGATTCCGCGCCGGGCCGGCATGGGCACCCGGGATTGGCTAGGATGCGCCGGTGCCGGGCTCCATTGCTTCGATTCTCCGTCCCCGTTCGGTCGCCGTGCTCGGCGCGTCGCGATCGCGCGGCAGCGTGGGCGGCGAGCTGTTCCACAACCTGCTCAAGTGCGGCTTCAACGGGCCGGTGTACCCGGTCAATCCGTCGGCGGACTTCGTGCAGTCGGTGCGCGCGTACCGCTCGGTGCGGGAGCTGCCGGGGCCGGTCGATCTGGCGCTGATCGCCGTGCCGGCGGAGCACGCCGTCCGGGCGCTCGAGGAGTGCGGCGAGGCGGGCGCGCGCGCCGCGGTGGTGGTGACCGCGGGCTTCAAGGAGATCGGCGGCGCGGGCGCGGAGCGCGAGGCGGAGCTGGTGCGCGTGGCGCGCAAGTACGAGATGCGCGTGGTCGGACCGAACTGTCTCGGCGTCTTGAACACGAGCCCGTCGGTGAGCCTGAACGCGACCTTCGCGGAAGCGTTTCCCGAGCCGGGGCCCGTCGCGTTCCTGTCTCAGAGCGGCGCGCTCGGCGTCGCGGTGCTCGACCGCGCGGCGCGTCTGGGCATCGGCATGTCGTCGTTCGTCAGCGTGGGCAACCGCTGCGACGTGAGCGGCAACGATCTGATCGAGTACTGGGGCCAGGACGACGACACGCGCGTGATGCTCATGTACCTGGAGAGCCTGGGCAATCCGCAGCACTTCACGCGGCTCGCGCGCCGCGTCGCGCGCGACAAGCCCATCGTCGCGCTGAAGAGCGGGCGCACCCTGGCGGGCTCGCGCGCCGCGGCGTCGCACACCGGCGCGCTCGCCGGCACGGACACGGCGGTGGACGCGCTGTTCGCCCAGGCCGGCGTGATCCGCGTGACGACGATCGAGGAGCTGTTCGACACCGGCATGCTGCTCGCGACCCAGCCGGTGCCGCGCGGCCGGCGCGTGGCGATCCTGACCAACGCCGGCGGTCCGGGCATCCTCGCCGCCGACGCGTGCGATCACTACGCCCTCGAGCTGCCCGAGCTGTCGGCGGACACGCGGGAAAGCTCGCGGCGTTCCTGCCGCCGGAGGCGTCGCTCAAGAACCCGGTGGACATGATCGCGTCGGCGAACGCGGAGAGCTACCGCCGCGCCGCCGAGGCGTTGCTCGCCGATCCGCTGGTGGACATGCTGCTCGTGATCTTCGTGCCGCCGCTGATGACCGCGGCGCCGGACGTCGCCCGCGCCATCGCCGACGGCGCGGCGGGCGCGGGCAAGCCGGTCGCGTCGATCTTCATGGGCGCGCACGGCTTCCGCACCGGGCTCGGCGATCTGCCGTCGTACGCGTTCCCGGAATCCGCCGCGCGCGCGCTCAGCCGCGCCGCCGGCTACGGCGAGTGGCTCGGCTTCGCCGAGAGCCCGGTGCCGGAGGTCCGGCTTGCCCGGACGCCGGCCGCGCCGGACCGGCAAGCCTGCTCCGAGCGAGGGCTGGCTCGAGCCGGACGCGGTGGTCCACCTGCTCGGCGAGTACGGCATCCGCACGCCGGAGAGCGCCGTGGCGAAGAGCGCGGACGACGCCGCGGCGGTGGCTGCCGCGCTCGGCTTCCCGGTGGTGATGAAGCTTGTCGCCAAGGACGTGGTGCACAAGTCCGACGTGGGCGGCGTGGTGCTCGACCGTCGCTCCGAGGACGAGGTGCGGAGCGCGTTCGAGGAGCTCGCCGCGCGAGCGGACAAGATCGGCGCCACGCTGGAAGGCGTGCTGGTGCAGGAGTACGTCCCCGGCGGCATCGAAGCGGTGGTCGGCGTGACGCACGACCCCACGTTCGGGCCGCTGGTGATGTTCGGTCTGGGCGGCGTGTACGTGGAGTTGCTGGGCGACGTGGCGTTCCGGCTGCACCCGCTGAGCGCCCACGACATGGAGAGCATGATCGCGAGCGTGCAGGCGGCGAAGCTGCTCGACGGCTACCGCGGCGCGCCGCCCGGCGACGTGGCGGCGCTCACGCGACCTGCTGTCCCGCGTGAACCGCATGGTCGGCGATATCGAGTCGCTGGAGGAGATGGATCTCAATCCGGTGAAGATCCTGCGGCCGGGGAGCGGCTGCGTGGTCGTGGACGCGCGCGTGAAGCTGCGCGGCTAGCGCGCGGCGACCGACGCCTGATGCGCGGGCGGGCCGGCAAAACCCCGAAAATACGTTGCGGGCTGCAAGGATCGACGATGGCGCGTGCAGTCCCGCGCCGGCTCTGCGATGGTCGAGAAAATCTCCGGAGGGAACCTCATGGCGAAGACACTGGACGAGCAACTGCGCGGGATGACCGTGGTCGTCGCGGACACCGGCGACATCCACTCGATCGAGAAGTTCAAGCCGCGCGACGCCACCACCAACCCGTCGCTGATCACCGCCGCCGCGCAGATGGCGGAGTACGCCGAGATCGTCGACGAGGCGCTGCGCTGGGCGCGCACGGAGGCCGGCAAGGACGCCGACACGCAGCAGGTCATCGCCAAGGCGATCGACCGCTTGAGCGTGGAGTTCGGGCTGCGCATCCTGAAGATCGTGCCGGGCCGCGTGTCGACCGAGGTCGACGCCCGCCTCAGCCACGACGAGAAGGGCACGATCGACAAGGCCCGGACCTTGATCGGCCAGTACGAGAAGGCCGGCGCGTCGCGCAAGCGCGTGCTGATCAAGATCGCGTCGACCTGGGAGGGCATCCGCGCCGCCGAGCTGCTCGAGAAGGAGGGCATCCACTGCAACCTCACGCTGCTGTTCGGCATCCACCAGGCCGCGGCGTGCGCGGAGGCGGGCGTCACGCTGGTGTCGCCGTTCGTCGGGCGCATCCTCGACTGGTACAAGGCCGACACCGGCAAGGACTACTCGCCGACGGAGGATCCCGGCGTGCAGTCGGTGACCAGCATCTTCAACTACTTCAAGCACTTCGGCTTCAAGACCGAGATCATGGGCGCCAGCTTCAGGAACCTCGGCGAGATCCGCGAGCTGGCGGGCTGCGATCTGCTCACGATCGCGCCGAAGTTTCTCGCGGAGCTGCGCGCGACGGAAGAAGAGCTGCCGCGCAAGCTCGTGCCGGAGAAGGCCAAGGACATGAAGATCGAGCGCCTCGCCGTCGATCGCGCGACCTTCGATCGCATGCACGCCGAGGACCGCATGGCGAACGACAAGCTCGCCGAGGGCATCGCCGGCTTCTCCAAGGCGATCGAAGCGCTCGAGAAGCTGCTCGCCCAGCGACTGGCCGAGCTCGAAGGCCGGCGTCGCGTCGGCATGGCCGCCGAGGAGATCTTCAGCGTCTACGATCTCGACGGCGACGGCGGCATCACCCGCGAGGAGTGGGCCGGCACCGACGTCGTGTTCGACGCGCTGGACATCGACGGCGACGGCCGCATCACGCCGGAAGAGCTCGCCGCGGGCCTCGGCGCCGCGCACTTCCTGCCGCGCGAGCTGAGCGCCGCTCACTTCACGAGGGCGCGATACGCGCCCTCGTCGAAGCCGACCAGGACGCGGTCCGCGGCGACCAGCACCGGGCGCTTGATCAGCTTGCCGTCCGCCGCCAGCGCGGCGACGGCGTCCGAGTCGTTCATCTTCTCGAGCTTTTCCTTGAAGCCACCCTGCCGGTACGCCTGCCCGGAGGTGTTGAACCACTTGCGCACCGGCAGCCCCGATCGCTTCACCAGCCCGGAGAGATCGCGCCGGGGCGGCGGACTCTCCACGATGTCCACGCTCTCGTACTCGACGCCGTGCGCGTCGAGCCATTTGAGCGCCTTCCGGCACGTCCCGCACTTCGGGTACTGGTAGATCTTCAACATCGCATCAGGCGTACCGCACGGCTCCCGCCGCCGCAATCGGGTCTGGATGCCGGCGTGGTGGGCGCGTGCACGCCGCGTGGAGAACGCGTGGCGATGGAATCGCGCGGCCAATCCCTCGCGTTGTCCCGGCGTCCATCTTCCAACTTCCACAGAAAAGAGGGCCGGGGATGCGCCGTCTCGTCGCGATTGGATTGATCTGGCTTGGTTGTGCCGTCGCCTGGATGGTGCTCGGCTCGTCGCTCGTGGTCCGCTCCGGCGAGGCGTCGTCGTCGCTCACGCGGGAGGTCGCGACGCTCTGGGGGTCGGCCATCGATCAGCGGCCGCCGGGCGCGTTCTTCAGCGGCGACAAGGGCGGGCGCGTGGACGCGCCGCTGGTCGGCTCCGACGTCGCCGTGAAGCTCGATCTCGAGCAGCGCAAGAAGGGGCTCGAGTGGTTTCCAACCTACGGCGCGGATCTGCGCGCGCACTACACCTTCTCGAACCCGTCCGACGCGCCGCAGCAAGTCGTCGTCGAGCTTCCGCTGCGCGGCGACGGCGCGATCTACGACGGCTTCGAGGTGCAAGGCGACGACGGCGCTCGGGTCGACGCCGACGTGCGAAACGGCACCGCGCGCTGGACCACGACGTTCCCGGCGCACGCGAAGCGGCGCTTCTTCGTCGCCTACAAGACGCGGGGCACGTCGAGCTTCCGCTACGAGCCGACGTCGGGCACGGGCCAGGTGCGCGACTTCCAGCTGGTGGTCGACGGCAACTTCGAGAACGTCGACTTCCCGGCGGGCAGCATCTCGCCCACCGAGCACCACGCCGCGGGCGGCCGCTGGCACGGCGAGTGGCGCTTCAAGACGCTGGTCGCCAGCGCGCCCATCGGCATCGATCTGCCGAAGCGCATCGACCCGGGACCGCTCGCGGCGCGCATCACGTTCTTCGCGCCCGTCGGCCTGCTCTTCTTCTTCTTCGTCGTGGCGATCCTCGGCGTCGCGACCGAGCGCGAGATCCACCCGCTGAACTTCTTCTTCCTGGGCTGCTCGTTCTTCGCGTTCCACCTGCTGTTCGCGTACCTCGTGGATCACGTGGCCATCGCGCCGTCGTTCGCCATCGCGTCGCTGGTCAGCGTCGCCTTGTCCGTCAGCTATGCGCGCCTGTTCACCGGCTGGCGCTTCGCCTTGCGGGAGCTCGGGCTGTCGCAGCTGATCTACCTCGTGCTGTTCTCGTTCTCGTTCTTCTGGACCGGCTTCACGGGACTCGCCATCACCGTCGGCGCGATCCTCACGCTGTTCGTGATGATGCAGATCACCGGCCGTACCAGCTGGAAGCGCGTCGACGAACGCCGCCCCGGATGCGCCGCGCCGTACCGCTGCGCCGCCGAAGCGCCGGAGTGATCGAGAGAGAGGGCTTGTCGGTCCGGCGCGGAATCCCTCGGGGAGCGCTCGCTACGCGGGGTTCCGCGCCGGGCCGGCAGACCCTTCCCCTTCTCGGGCGGTCGATCGCGACAGCAGCAGGAAGGCGAGCATGGCGACCTCGAGGTAGCCGTGGAAGCTCGCGACGGACAGGTAGACGGCGCGCGTGCTCACGGGGTTCACGAAGCCGAAGCCGATGATGCCGAGCGTGGCGACGGCGAGCAGCACGAAACCGCGCGCGCCGAAGTCGCGAACGGCGGCGCGGGCGGATTGACGGAAGGAGAGCGTGCCTTCGCTCTTCACGTCTTCCTGCGGCACGTGCACGAGCCAGACGGCGTAGTGGATGCTCTGCAAGAACGCGTAGCTGCACGTGAGGCCGACAGCCAGGGCGAACGGCGCGCCCGGCGCGAGCCAGTCGGAGGCGGCCAGCACGTGCAAGCGGAACACCTCGACGAACGGCGCGCGCAGCGTCCACATCGCGGTCGCGCCCGAGACCAGCAGCGCGGTGCCGCCGGCGATGACCGCGAGCGGAACAAGCACGCTCTTGAGACGCCGGCGGAACAGCACGAGCCACACGCTGATCGCGATCACGTTGTGCAGGTGCGCGAACACCAGCCGTGACATCACCGGCGTGGTCCACGCCATGGCGCCGAGACCCAGAACGAGCGCGAGCGCCGGCAGCGCGCGGCGCCACGCGCCGGAGAGGCTCGCACCGGCGAGGATGGCGGCGAGCGTCCACAGCGTCGCGGCCGCGAGCTCGACGCGCGCGGGCAGCGCGCCGCCGAAGCCGCGCAGGTGCAGCTCCTCCACGATGCGCAACAGCACGAGCGCGCCGCACGCGACCCAGATGCCTTTCTTCCACCACGCCGGCAGGCGGCGGCGCAGCACGAGGTAGCGCACGTCGCCGGCCAGGTGCGGCACGCCGAGCACGATCGGCCCGATCACGATCAGGACGACCGGCGCGACGATGGCCAGCGCGAGCGCGAGCAGCGCGTGCACGGTCGCGATCAGCGCGATGCGCGGATCGCGACGCACGAGCGGCGTCGCGGCGACGAGCGGAGACAAGCGACGGCGCACGCCGTCGAGCGGCGTGGCGGCTCGTTCCAGCGTCGCCGCGAGTGACGTCACGAGCGACGGCGGCGGCGGAAGGCGAGGCCCACGAGCCCGAGCCCGAGGAGCAGGCCGGCGGTGGAGTTTGTGTGGGCGCCGCTCACGGAGCAGCCGCCCCCGTCCGAGCCACTCGATTTCTTCGCGCCGCCGTCACCCGTCGCGCCGGCCGACCCGCCGTCGCCCGGCGGCAGGCACAGGGTGCAGGCGTAGGTGGTTGTCCCACCATCGCTGCCGGGCAGGTACTTCGTGCACGTCGTGTTCGCGCAGACCCCGGCCTGGTTGCCCTGGGGCCCGGCGTTGTTGCAGGCGTTGCCCACGTCCGTCGAGTTGCAGGCGTCCTGGGGTGGGACGTCGGCGCGGGCGACGGTTGGAGCCAAGCCGACGACTGCAGCGAGCAGGAACGCCGCGGTGGCGCTGCGAAGAGTGATGATCATGCCAAAATGGGTGGCCCGAATGCCGCCCGGGTGCAAGAGCTAGCCGCGCGTTTCCGGCTCGGTGGCGGATCGGACGCTTGACGGGGGAGTCCGCCCCCGCGAAAGCTCGGCTATGCTCGTCGCCGGTACTCCGAAATGACCCAAAGCCAGAAAAGCGCCGATCTCGAGAAGGTCCTGTCCGGCGCCAAGGACAAGACCCACATGATCCTGCTCGCGGGTCATCCGGACCCGGACGGCATCGGCAGCGCCCTGGCGCACCACCGGATCTGCGAGCACCTGGGGATCTCGAGCGTGATCGGCCATGTGCTCCCGATCGCACGCTCGGAGAACCGCGCGCTCGTGAACCTCTTGAGCGTGCAGCTCACTCAGGTCGAGAGCCCCGCGGATCTGGAGAAGTTCGGATACCTGTCGCTGGTCGACGCCAGCGCCGCCGAGGCGACGATGGACGTGCCCGGAGCACCTGAAGCTGCTCACCATCGTGGACCACCACCGTCCCGGATCGGTGCCGACGGCGCCGTTCATCGACATCCGCCAGGACGTCGGATCGACATGCGCGATCTACGCGGAGTACATGGAGCACGGCCTGGCTCCGTTCGACGGCACCGGCGCGGACGAGTCGCGCGTCGCGACGGCGATGCTGTTCGGCATCATGACCGACACCGACGACTTCAGTCTGGCGACGCCGGCGGATTTCCGTGCCGCCGCGTACATCAAGCGCTTCACCGACGCGGCGACGCTGAGCCGCATCGGTCGCCGTACGATCTCCGCGGAGGCGATGGACGCCGTCAGCCGCGCGCTGGCCAACCTCGAGGTCGTGCGCGACTTCGCGCTGGCCGGCGTCGGCCGGGTGTCCGCGGTCAACCGCGACGCGATCCCCACCGCCGCGGACTTCATCCTGCGCCGCGAGGACATCGACACCGTGCTCGTGTACGGCCTGGTCGAAAACCGCATCGACGGCTCGCTCCGGACCAACTCCGCCAGCGTGGACCCGGCGACGTTCATGCAGAACGCGTTCGGCAAGGACTCCGCCGGCCGCTACTACGGCGGCGGGCGCCGCGACAAGGGCGGCTTCCAGATCCCGCTGGCCTTCTTCGGCGAGTGCAGCGACGAGGAGAGCCTGTGGAAGCTCGTCCGCGAGGTGGTGCGTGGCCGCGTGTCGCGCGTGATCCCCGACATCGACCGCGTGTCGCGCGTCTCCGACCCCGGCAAGAACGGCGGCTGACATGAAGCAGATCCTGGTACCGGTGGACGGATCGCCGAGCGCCGGGCGCGCGGCGCACTTTGCCGCGGAGCTCGCGAGCGCGACCGGCGCCGCGTTGACGCTGATGCACGCCTACGACGCGCCCGCCGCGGCCCAGATGGGGCTCGAGGCGCTGTCGCGCGAGGAGATCCAGCGCGTCACCGAGAGCGTGGCCAAGGGCAGCTTCGACGCCGCGCGCGCCGCGGTCGGCACCACGACCGCGACCATCTCGACCCACGTCGCGATTGGCTATCCCGCGCTCGAGATCACCGAACACGCCAAGAAGATCGGCGCGGATCTGGTCGTGATGGGCACGCGCGGCCGCTCCGAGCTCGCGGAGGTCTTGCTCGGCAGCGTGAGCGAGCGCGTGCTGCGCACCGCGCCGTGTCCGGTCACCGTCGTGCGCTGAGCGGGCTCAGCCGCGGATCTGCTTGACCGCGGCGGCGACGTCCTTGCCGCCCACCGGCGCGCCCGCGGCCTTGAGCTGCTTCATGGCGACACCCGTGGCAGCGCCGTCGTTCGCCGCAGCCTTGATCGCGTCCGCCGCGCCGGAGAGTTCCTGAACGATTCTCGCGACGTCCCAGCTCGCCGGCAGGAGCGTCTCGAGGATCGTGATCTCCTGCTCCAGGATCCGCTTCTGCTCGGCGTCCGCGGTAGCCGCCAACGTCTCCTGGTTCGACTTGACGAGCTTCCGCACGACGGCGAAGCCTTCTTCGTCGGTCGACGGCTTGCCGCCGCGGACCTCGGCCATCTGGATCTCGCCGAGCGCGACGCGCAGGATCTCCTTCTCCACCGTCGCGCCGCTCTTCATCGCCTGCATCGCGCGCTTCTTGATGTCGTCGATCAGCATCGTGGGCTACCTCGCGGCGACCATAGCGCGCGCCGGGCACGAACGGCAGAACGAGGCGTGCAGCCACGCGCGAAAATCGCAGCGACACCCTCGTGACGGTTCGGGGTCGATCTGGTCGAGGCCCCGTGGCAGGCTAGCCGGCCTGGTCGCCCCCCCGGCGACCACGCACCTTGCCGCTTCCCATGACTTCAGCGAGAGCGCCGAGAACGTCGCGATGAGCTTCGAGCTGCAGACCGGCGCGATGCTCGGCCGCTACGAGCTGCTCGCGCAGATCGGGCGCGGCGGCATGGCGAGCGTGTGGGTGGCGCGCGAGCGCTCGCCGACGGGCAAGCAGCGGCTGGTCGCGGTCAAGGCGCTGCTGCCGGCGCTCGCGCGTCGCTCGGATTTCCGGACGATGTTCCTCGAAGAGGGGCAGACGATCCGTAGCATCGAGCACGACAACGTCGTGACCGTCTACGAGGTCGCCGAGGATCACGGCCTCCTGTACATGGCGATGGAGTGGATCGAGGGCGACTCGCTCCGCACCGTGATCAAGGAGGCGCGCAAGCGGCGGGCCATTCCCGCGGAGATGGCCGTGCGCATGATCGCGGACACGGCCGCCGGCCTCCACGCCGCCCACGAGCTCCGGGGCTGGGACGGCGAGCTCCGGAACCTGGTTCACTGCGACGTGTCGCCGCACAACATCCTGATCGGCCTCGAGGGCGTGACCAAGCTCACCGACTTCGGCGTCGCCAGCGCCGAGGAGCACCTCGATCAGCTGCAAGGCCGCGATCGCGTCAAGGGCAAGTTCGGCTACATGTCGCCCGAACAAGCCCAGGGCCTCGCGCTCGATCGCCGCAGCGACCTGTTCGCGCTGGGCATCGTGCTGTTCGAGCTGACCACCGGCGAACGGCTGTTCAAGGGGCGCGACAACGATCACACGATCGAGCTGGTCGTGGGCGGAGCGATCCCCACGCCCTCGTCGTTGAAACCGGACTACCCGCCGGCACTCGAGGCGATCGTGATGCGGGCGCTCGAGCGCGATCCCGCACGGCGCTTCCAGACGGCCGAGGAGCTGGGCCAGGCGCTCGATCGCTATCTGGTGAGCGAGCGCATCATGGTCGCGCGCGCCGGCGTGGCGCAGCTGCTCAAGCGCGTCGTCGGCGCGCGCATCGAACAGCGGCGCGACTCGATCCGCTCGGCGCTCGCGCTCGTCGACGGCGCGGCCTCCGGCGCACTCGTACCGAGCTCGTCGCTCGGGCCGCGCGTCTCCATGCCCAGCGTGACGGAGCTGAGCTCGCCCAGCGCCAGCTTTTCGCCGACCGATCGCAGCCATCCGTCGGATGCTCCGAGCTGGAGCGGAAGCATCTCGTCGGTCGGCGGAACCTCGTCGACCGGCAGCCACGCGACGACGACGGCCGCCACGTCGCGCTCGAAACCCGCGCCGAAGGAGCGCGCGGCGCGCTCGCCGTGGCTGTTCGCCATCGGCACGGTCGTCGGCGTCGCGGCGGGGATCGCGGCGGTAGTGGCCGTCCGCAACGCGCAGGCGCCAACTCGCATCCCGCTGACGACGGTCCAGGCGGCGGCCGCCGCGTCGTCCGGGACGGCGCCGAAGCGCAAGGCCGGCAAGGACGACGGCATCGACATCGACGCCTTGCCGGTGGCTGGCGACAGCGCGGGCCGCACCTTCACCGAGGACGAGAAGAAGCGGCTCGAGGACAGCTGGAAGAACCGCAACCACGAGCCCGGCGACCAGATCGTGCTCGCGGAGACGCCGGACACGCCCGCGGCGAAGAAGCCGGGCAGCGTTGCTCCCGCCGACGTCCATCTCGACGATCAGCCCAGCCCGGCCGCCACCACGGCGCCGACGACCGCGCCGGCGCCGACGCCCGCCACACCTCCGGGCAAGCCACCGCCCCTCAACCAGGGCGCGGCCATCGCGGCGCTCGGTCGCGCCGCGTCGGGTGCCGGCGGGTGCAAGCGAGCGGACGGGCCGTCCGGGGCCGGGCGCGCGACGGTCACCTTCGCGCCCTCGGGCAGCGTCGCGTCGGTGAGCATCGGCAGCCCGTTCGCCGGGACGGCGGTGGGCAGCTGCGTCGCCGGCCGGTATCGCGCGCTCACGCTGCCCGCGTTCAGCGGCAGCCCGGTCACGCTCGGCAGCAGCTTCGTCGTGCCGGAGTGAGCCGCCTCACGGCAGCTTCGTGAAATCCAGGTTCGCGACCCAGATGTCGGTGGGGTCGAACATGCCGAGCACCCACGCCTTGTCCACGTCGAGGTCGCCCGAGTACCAGGAGATTACCGCGTGATCGTCGTCGACGTCGGCGATGCCGGCGTACGAGGTGTCCCCGGCGCTCGGCACCTCGCCGACCTCGGAGATGTCGATGGGGCCGCCCTCGAGCGCGCCGCCGATCTCGAACAGCGCCGTGCGCTTCTTGCCGGTGCCCTGCAGGTGCTTGCGTGCGATCACGTACAAGCGGTCCTTGTGGAAGAACGCGAGCGGCCCGTCGAGGCGCTGACCGTCCAGCTCCTGGGGACAGTCGAAGCTCGCGTACGGCGCGGTCGCCCAGCACACCTTGGTGCGCAGCCGCCCCTGGTCGCCGAGCAGCTCGTCGTCCGTGCCGTCCATGCGCACCAGCGCGAGCAAGCGCCCCGACGGCATGAACACGAGCTCCGTCTCGAGCGGCGTGTCCTCGCTCGCGCTGTAGATCGGCGCGCCGGCCGCCCACGTCGTGCCGTCCGTGGACGTGTACAGGACCACGCTCTTGTCGCCGTCCTGGTAGGCCGCGCTGTAGTAGACGCCCTCGCGCTCGCGGATCCGCCACAAGCTCCAGCCCGCCGGACCGACCGGTTGGAGATCGCTCCAGGTCACGCCGTCGCTCGAGTGCGACTCGACGGCGATCGTGTCCACGTTGGAGTCCCGGGTGGACTTCACGGGCAAGCGCGTGAGCGCCTTGATGTAGAGCTCGCTGCCGACCTGGTAGAAATGCGGGTCGCGCAGATCGCGGTCGCTCGGCGCCAGGATGCGCGCCTGCTCCGCGAAGGTCTTGCCGCCGTCGCCGGAGCGGTAGACGAGCAGCGAGCTGTTCGGGCCGAGCGTCTGGCTGATCGCGGTGCGGTGCACCAGCCAGATCGCATCGCCATAGCGGACCAGGTCCGTGTTCTCGTTGTGCCGGCACAGGCCCGTCCGGCAATCGGCGTACACGTTGTCGTCGCCGTGCACCAGGATGCGCGGGTCGACCAGCCACGAGCCGCCGCTCGCCGCGCTGTCGTCCTTCGACGACGAGCAACCCAGAAGGGCGACGGCGAGCAGAGCCGTGACACCGAGTCGGGTCACTGCACCGTGACCGAACCGCTCATGGTCGTGTGGATCGAGCAGAAGTACGGATACGAGCCCGCCGCCGTGAACTTCACGCACGCCGTCCCGCCGCTGGCCGCGATCGAGCCCGTGTCCCACTTGCCGTCGGGTGTCGGCGGCGTGCCGCTCTGTCCGGAGGTCGACGTGTGCGGCGCCGCCGTGGTGTTCGTCCACATCACCGCATCGCCGACGGACACGCTGACCGTCGCCGGATCGAAGGTGAACGGGCCGCTGCCGGTGATGGACACGGTCGCGGCCGGCGTCACGCTCGCGCAATCGACCACTTCCGCCGCGCCGCTGCCGCCCGCCGCGCCCGCGCTGCCGCTGGCGCCGGCCGTGCCGGAGCTGCCGCCGCTCCCCGACGAACCGCCGCTGCCGCCAGTGCCGCCAGTGCCGCCGCTGCCGCTACTGTCGCTGCTGCCGCAAGCGGAAACCGCAGTCGACGCGGCGAGGACCAGACAGGCTCCAAGGATACCGATTCGATTCATGTCGGCGAGTATGCCAGCGCCCTCGCGCGAGGTCGACAGGGCGGCTTGACGCCGGCGGAACGCCGCGAAATGACCGGGGCGATGAAACACCGCGCCTGGCTCGCCGCATCCGCGTCCGCTCTCGTGATCGCCCTCGTCGCGCCGCGCGCCCACGCCGACACGAAGTTCGGCGTCGGGCTGATCGGACTCGCCGGCGGCAACTTCATCGACAAGCCGTCGGACACGGCGATCGGCGGCGCGCCGAGCTCGACGTTCTACCCCGGCTTCGGCGGCTTCACCGGGGGCGGCGGCCTGATGTTCGACCTGCGTTTCCTCAAGCTGCTCGGCCTCGAGGTCGACCTGATGCGCACCAGCGACAAGGGCACCGGCAAGGTCACCCTCAACGGCACCTACGACGTCAACTTCACGATCGGCCAGAGCGCGACCCATGTGCCGGTTCTCGCGAAGCTCGTCATCCCCGCGCCGATCGTGGCGCCGATGTTCGTGCTGGGCCCGGAGTTCGTGTTCCCGGGCTCACCCAGCGTCGAGGCCGACAAGCCGCTCGCGACGCCGATCGACGGCGTGGTGAACAAGTACTGGATGCTCACCATGGGCGCGGGCCTCGAGATCAAGCTGCCGCTTCCGGTGGTCGACCTGCGCATCCCGATCCTGCTCCGCTTCAGCTACAACCCGAAGGTGTCCGACAAGCTGGTGGATCGCATCGGCTACAATCCCACCCGGGGCATCACCGCCATCGGCACCGAGTGGAAGTACGTCGCGGGCGCCACGCTCGGCGCCGCCCTGTACTTCTGACCCTGGGAACTCCCCTGATTTGGGTTCACAGGAAGGGCGGAAGAGCGGAGTGCTCTCCTCATGGAGCGGCATCGCACGCGGTTCGGGTGCCTGCTGACGCCGGGAGCGGTTCCGCGCCGGACCGGCAAACCAGAAGCCCGTCACTGGGGGATCGGGTCGTGCCAGCCGTGGAGCATGCGCATGTAGTTGCCGCGCTCGTAGGCCGCGGGGTCCGGGCAGCGCTCGAGGCTCATGCTGCCGCACGCCTGCGACAGCGACTCGTACTCGTGCTCATCGAGCCAGCGACCAAGATCGGCGATCACCGCGCGCAGGTGCGACGGGCCGTGCCTGAGCAGCGCCGACACCATCTGCACGCCGTGGGCGCCGGCCATCACCGACTTCATGACGTCGGTCGCGGAGTGTACGCCCCCCGTCACGGCCAGCGATCCCGGGACGCGTCCCGAGAGGATCGCGAGCCAGCGCAGACGAAGCAGCAGCTCCGACGAGTCGGACAGGTGGAGCGTGTGGGCCACCTCGAGCTCCTCGATGTCGATATCCGGCTGATAGAAGCGGTTGAACAGCACCAGCCCGTCTGCGCCGGCCTCCACCGCACGGCGCGCGAAGTGCGGCAGCGCGGTGTAGAACGGCGAGAGCTTGAGCGCGAGCGGTAGGCGAGTCACGCGCCGGACGCTGTGCAACATGTCCAGCACGTCCTGCTCGACAGCGGCGGCGGGGCGCTCCGGATCGGTCTCGAGCGAGTAGACGTTGAGCTCGATGGCGCTCGCGCCCGCCTGCTCCATCAGCCGCGCGTACTCGAGCCAGCCGCGATCGGTGTGGCCGTTGAGCGACGCGATCACCGGGATCGACACGCTGGCCTTGATCCGGCGCAGTTGCTCCAGGTACTCGTCCGGACCGAGCGCGTAGTCCACGGGCTCCGGCAGGAAGCTGGTCGCCTCGGCGAACGACTCGGTGTGCAGGTCGCGAGCGCGGTTGCTCGCGAGCTGCTCGAGCACGAGCTGCTCCTCGAACAGCGATCGCAGGGTAATGGCCGCCGCGCCGGCGTCCTCGAGGCGCTTGACCAGGTCGAGGTCGTCCGCCATCGGCGAAGCGCCCACGATAAGCGGGTGCGGCAGCCGCAGGCCCAGATACGTCGACGAGAGATCCATGGCTACTCCTTGTTCGCCGGCGCCACGACGAGATGCGACAGCTGCTCGTAGATGGCCACGCGTCGCGCGGCGTCCTTCTCGGCCTCGCCGAGCAACCACTCGAAGCGCTCGGGATCGAGCTTCTCGACCATGCGGAAACGCGCTTCGTTCTGCATGTACTCGCGAACCTTGGCCTTGCCCGGCGCGGCGTCGATGACGAGCGGAGGCGCGCCGGACTCGGCGCGCTTCGGGTCGTAGCGGAACAGCGGCCACACGCCGGAGTCGACGGCGAGCTTCTGCTGCCGCGCCCCGAACGCCAGATCGTAGCCATGGGCGATGCAGTGGCTATACGCGATGATCAGCGACGGCCCGGGGTGCGCGTCGGCTTCCGCGAACGCGCGCAGCGTCTGGGCGTCCTTCGCACCGAAGGCGACGCGCGCGACGTAGACGTGACCGTAACTCATGGCGAGCATGCCGAGATCCTTCTTCGGCGTGGACTTGCCCGCGGCGGCGAACTTCGCCGCGGCGCCAAGAGGCGTGGCCTTCGACTGCTGGCCGCCGGTGTTCGAGTACACCTCCGTGTCGAGCACCAGGACGTTCACGTTCGCGCTCGACGCGAGCACGTGGTCCAGCCCGCCGTAACCGATGTCGTAGGCCCAACCGTCGCCGCCGACGAGCCACACGCTCTTCTTCACGAGATAGTCGGCGACCGTCAACAGCCGCTTGGCGTCGATGTCGGTGGCCGCGCCGAGCGAACGAACGAGATCGACGACGCGCTCGCGCTGCTCGGCTACTTGCGTCTCGTCGTTCTGCTCGGCCTCGCACAGCGCCGTCGCCAGGCGTTCGCCGATGCGCGGCGCGAGCTGCCCCACGAGCTGGCGCGCATAGGCCGCGTGCACGTCGACAGCCAGCCTCATCCCGTAGCCGAACTCCGCGTTGTCCTCGAACAGCGAGTTCGACCACGCCGGACCGCGCCCGTCCGCGTTCGTGGCGTAGGGCGTCGTCGGCAGGTTGCCGCCGTAGATCGACGAACAACCGGTGGCGTTGGCGATCAACGCGCGGTCACCGAACATCTGCGTCATCAGCTTGATGTAGGGGGTCTCGCCGCAACCTGGGCATGCGCCGGAGTACTCGAACAGCGGCTGGAGCAGCTGCGAGCCCTTCACGTCCAGGTGCACGACGCGCCGGTCGGCTTCGGGCAAGGACAGGAAGAACGCGTAGCGCTCGCGCTCGGCGTCGCGGAGCTCGCGCTGCGGGTGCATGTCGATGGCCTTGTGGCGCGGGTTCGACTTGTCCTTGGCGGGGCACACTTCCACGCACAGGCTGCAGCCGGTGCAGTCCTCGGGCGCGACCTGGATCGTGTACTGCTTGCCCTTGAGCTCACCGCTCTTCCACAGCGTGCTCTTGAAGCCTTCGGGCGCGCCTTCGAGCCCGGAGGCGTCGTAGACCTTGGCGCGGATCGCCGCGTGCGGGCACACCAGCGCGCACTTGTTGCACTGGATGCAGATGGCGTCGTCCCAAACGGGAATCGACAGCGCGATGTTGCGCTTCTCCCAACGCGTCGTGGAGAGCGGCCAGGTGCCGTCCACGGGGAACGCGCTCACGGGCAACGCATCGCCCTTGCCCGCGAGCAGCACCGCCGTCATGCGCTGCACGAAGTCTGGCGCCTCTGGCGGCACCGGCGGCGGCCGACGCTGCTCGGCCGTGGCCTGTTGTGGGACGGCGACGGGGTGCAGGTGCGCGAGCGCGGCGTCCACCGCCTCTATGTTGCGGCGCACGAGCTCGCGACCTTTCTTCCCGTAGCTCTTCTCGATGGCCTGCTTGATCTTGGTGATCGCGACTTCGCTCGGCAGAACGCCGGAGATCGCGAAGAAGCACACCTGCATCACGGTGTTCGTGCGGCGACCGAGGCCTGCGTCCGTCGCGACGCTGTCCGCGTCCACGGTGTAGACGCGCAGCTTTGCCTCGATGATCCGCTCCTGGACCTCGCGCGGCAGATGCGCCCAGAGCTCGTCCGCCGGATACGGGCTGTTGATGAGCAGCACGGCGCCGTCGCGCGCGTGCTCGAGCACGTCCACCTTCTGGACGAAGTCGAACTGGTGGACGCCGATGAAGTTCGCCTGCCCGATCAAGTACGGTGCGTGGATCGGCTGCGCTCCGAAGCGCAGATGCGAGACGGTGACGGCGCCGGCCTTCTTCGAGTCGTAGACGAAGTAGCCCTGGACGTGCATCTCGGCGTCTTCACCGATGATCTTGATGCTGTTCTTGTTGGCGCCGACGGTGCCGTCGGAGCCAAGACCGTAGAACAGCGCTTCGAAGGTCGTGTCCGGCAGGATCGGCAGCGCTGGTTCGAGTGCGAGCGACTCGTGCGTGACGTCGTCGACGATGCCCACGGAGAAGTGGCGCCGCGGCTCCGGCTTGCCGAGCTCGTCGAAGACGGACTTCACCATCGCCGGCGTGAACTCCTTGCTCGATAGACCGTAGCGCCCGCCGACCACCTGCAACCGGTCGCCGGTCCAGCCCTCGGCGATAGCCGCCACCACGTCGAGGTACAGCGGCTCGCCCGGGGCGCCCTGCTCGAGCGTGCGGTCGAGGGTCGCGACGGAGCGCACTGTGCGCGGCAAGGCGTCGAGGAACGCCGCCACCGAGAACGGCCGATACAAGCGGACCTGCACCACGCCCACGCGCTCACCGCGCAGAGCCAGATACTCCGCCGTCTGCCGTGCGGTCTCGCCGCCCGATCCCATGATCACGATGACGCGCTCGGCCTGCTCGTGTCCGGAGTACTCGAACAAGGAGTAGCGCCGCCCGGTGCGCTCGAAGAAGCGGTCCATCGTCTCCTCGACGATGCCCGGCGTCGCGCGGTAGTAAGGGTTCGCCGCTTCGCGCGCCTGGAAGAACGTGTCCGGGTTCTGCGCCGTGCCGCGCACCACCGGATGGTCCGGCGTCAGCGCGCGCCGCTTGTGGGCCTCGATCAAGCTGTCGTCGATCAGCGCCCTCAGGTCGTCGTCTTCCAGCCACTCCACCTTCTGGATCTCGTGGGACGTGCGGAAGCCGTCGAAGAAGTGGATGAACGGCACGCGCGCGCGCAGCGTCGCGGCCTGACCGACCAACGCCATATCGTGCGCCTCCTGCACGTTCGCCGAACACAAGAGCGCGAAGCCGGTCTGGCGGCACGCCATCACGTCGGAGTGGTCGCAGAAGATGCTGAGCGCGTGCGTCGCGATCGTGCGCGCCGCGACGTGCATGCACAACGGCGTGAGCTCGCCGGCGATCTTGTACAGGTTCGGGATCATCAGCAGCAGGCCCTGCGACGCGGTGAACGTCGTCGACAGGGCGCCGCCCTGCAGCGCGCCGTGCACGGCGCCCGCGGCGCCCGCCTCGCTCTGCATCTCGGTGACCGCGGGCACGGCGCCCCACAGGTTCTTGGTCCCGCGGCTCGCCCACTCGTCTGCAAGCTCGCCCATCGCAGAGGCGGGCGTGATGGGGTAGATCGCGATGGCTTCGTTGGTCCGGTACGCGACGGAGGCGGCAGCTTCGTTGCCGTCGACCGCGGCGCGACGTTTTTCGCTCATGTCTCGGCTTCTTTCGGGTCGCGCGAAATTCCTGCAGCCTTGTGCAGGAAGCGTGCCCGCGAGATTTCGCGCACTTCCCGAGGGCAGGTACGCAATGCTTGCTGCGTGATTGCGCGGTCACGCACCATCTGCGTCCCGACCCTCCGGCCCGGATCGATGCGAGCTGCAGCGCTAGGCTGCTTCGCGGTACGCCATGAACGCACCCACTGAGACACTCCACGACGGCCGCTACGTCGTGGCGCGCGTGCTCGGTGAAGGCGCCCAGGGCGAGACGCTCGAAGCCATCGACCAACGCGACGGTCGCGTGGTCGCGGTCAAGCGCTTCCGCGTGCGCGGCGCCAAGGCGTGGAAGGACGTCGAGCTCGCCGAGCGCGAGGCGCGCGTGCTCGCCACGCTCTCGCATCCGTCGCTGCCGGTCTACCTCGATCACTTCGAGGAGAACGGGTGTCTGTACCTCGCGATGGAGAAGGTCGACGGCGAGAGCCTGGCGGCGCTGCGCGCTCGCGGCGCGCGCCTTGCGCCGGCGGAGATCCGCCGGCTGCTGGGCGACGTCGGCGGCGCGCTCGACTACCTCCACGATCGCGCGCCGCCGGTGATCCACCGGGACGTCAAGCCGGGAAACGTGATCCGGCGCCCTGACGGCTCGTTCTGTCTGGTCGATTTCGGCTCCGTGCGCGACACGCTGAAGCCGGAAGGCGGCAGCACGGTCGTCGGCACCTTCGGCTACATGGCGCCGGAGCAGTTCCAGGCCCGCGCGCTGCCCGGCAGCGACGTGTACGGGCTCGGCGCGACGCTGCTCGCGCTCGTTACCGGCACCGAGCCAGAGAAGCTGCCGCACAAGGGACTCGCCGTCGACGTCGCGGGCGCCCTCGGTCGCGACGCGGATCCGCGCCTCGTGTCCGTACTCGCGCGAATGCTCGAGCCGGACCCGGACCGCCGCGCCTCGCGCGTGGGTCCGCTGCTGGACGACCTGGACCGCCGCACCGAACGACGCCCTGCGCGCGACCAGGGCGAGCTCCGGGCGAACGTCCGCGACGCCCGCCGGGCCGCCCACCGCCTGCGCGACGAGCTGCGTCGCGAACGACGCCGCGATCGCCGGGAGGGTTGGTCGGGGCGGCGCGGCCGGCGGCGCGGCGTGCATCCGCTGGTGCTCGCGTTCGTGATGCTCGGACTGACCGCGGCGCAGCTCGCGACCTGGGCGCTGTTCGACGTCGCGCTGCCGCTGCTCTTGACGTTGCTCTCGATCGCATTCGGGCCGCGTCTCCGCGACGCCGCGCAGCGCGTCCGCGACGTCGGACGGCGCGGACGCGAGGGGCTACGGCGCGCGAACCGCGTCGTGCGCGCCGTCGGCGAGGAGAGCTGGCGCGGCGCCGCCGACGACGACCGCGTTCGCGTTGCGGAATCACCGCCGCGCGCGCGTGTGGACGAGCTTCAAGAGGACGAAGACGACGACGACCACGTCGACCCGCCGCGCGTCGAAAGACGCATGCGACGCGACTGACGGCAGGTCACCCGCCGTACTCGGGCGACACGCCGCGGAACGGCTCGGAGCGGAGGTTGATCACCTCCGCCGGGAAGTTGTCCACGATGTACGCCAGCACGTCGCGGAGCGAGATCAGATTCGTCGGACGCCCGCTCTCGTCCACGATCGGCACGTGACGGAACCCGCCGACGCGCATCGCGTTGAGCAGATACGCGATCTGGTCCTCCCGCATCAGCGTCTGGGGATCCGGCGTCATGATCTCGCGCACGGCGCGCTTCGCCGGATCGCCGCCCGAACCCAGCACCTTCATCATCAAGTCGCGCTCGGTCACGATACCGACGAGCTTGTCGTGTTCCACGATCAGGATCGCGCCGATCGCGTGCTCTTGCATCGACTCGACCACCTTCGCGATGGACATGCCGGGCGGCGCGGTGACGAGCGTCTGGCGCCGACACAGGTCCGCGATCGGGCGCAGGAAGCTGTCGGCGCTCAGCGCCGTCGGCGGGCGCACGCTCTCGTCCTGCATCTGCAGTTCTTCTTCGACGTGAAGCCCGTCCTCCAGGGACAGGTCGCTGGTTTCCGTCATCGGGGTCCCCTTTTCCATTCTCCCGCTTGGCATACCACGCTTGCCCGTCCCCGATCACCTCGGGCAGTGCGCGCGACAGCCGCCCTGTCCACGACACGCGTTCTGGCCTTTGCACGCGTGCGACTCCGGCACGGCACATCCTCCCTTGCCGCGACAGTCGTTCATGCCCATGCAGCAGGCCTTGTCCGACGCGGCGCTCGCCACCGGCCGCGTCGCGCGCGCGGACGCCGTCGCGACCGGCGCGGCGGCGTGCGGCGGCTCGGCGCTCGCGGCGGCGTGCTTCGCGCCGGACCGGCAGCTCGCCAGTCCCAAGCCCGCGGCCGCGGCGGCCGCCAGGGCGCGCTGCCTCAACGACCGACCTCCGGCGCGATCGGCTCGCCGCTGTCCCGCTCCTTCACGGCCTGCTTGAAGCCGACCTGCTCGGCGCGCTGCTTGAACCACATGCCCTCGGGCGTGTGACGCGCCATGCCGTCGAACAACGTCGCCACCATCTGCGTGGAAGCGAGGCCCATGTTCTCGAAGGCTTGATTGACCATCAGCTTCTGCATCATGAGCTGGTTTCGCGGCACGCCCGCCATGCGCGCGGCAAGCTTGTCCACGCACGCGTCGAGCTCGCCCTCCGGCACCGCGTCGGTCACCAGGCCGATCGCCTTCGCCTCGGTGCCGTCGATCAAGTCGCCGGTGAGCAGCATCCGCTTGGCGCGCTCGGCACCGAGCCGGTAGACCCACATCGCGGTGGTCGGACAACCCCACACGCGCGCCGGCGGATAACCGATGCGCGCGTCCTCGGCCATCACCACCAGATCGCAGCAGAGGGCGATGTCGCTTCCGCCGGCCACGGCGAAGCCGCGCACCTTCGCGATGGTGGGCTTGTAGCTCCGCCACAGGGACGAGAAGTCCGTGGTGTTCGCAAACATCATCCGGAAGTCGACCATCGGGTCCCAGGGCATCTCCTGCACGCCGGGGTTCGGGCCCTGGGCCGCGGCGAACCGCTCGAGATCGTAGCCGGCGCAGAACGCGCGGCCCGCGCCGGTGAGCACGATCACATGCACGGCGTTGTCGCGATTCGCCTCGTCCACGGCCGCATGGATCTCGCGCGGCATCCGCTCGTCGATGGCGTTCAACCGATCGGGGCGGTCGAGTGTGATTGTCGCCACCGCACCGTGGACCTCGTATTTGACGCTCTCGAGCTGCATGGAACTTCCTCCTGACCGCATTGTCGCACAAGGTGCGAGAGGCTCATCGAGGCTTGTGTGCGGCCGTGCTCTGCGGGAAACTGGGCGCGCATGAGGGGCAGAACCTTCTGGCTGCTGTGCACCGGGCTGGTCCTGGGCGGCGTGGTCGTCGCGTCGTGCGGCGGCTCGTCTTCCGATCAGGGCGGCGGCGCCGGCAAGGACGCCTCGGCAGACTCGTCGACGGGCGGCAGCGGCGGCACCCACGGCTCGGGCGGCAGCGGCGCGGTCGGCACCGGCGGCAGCGGCGCGGTCGGTACCGGCGGCAGCGGCGCGGTCGGTACCGGCGGCAGCGGCGCGGTCGGTACCGGCGGCAGCGGCGGCACCGACGCGTGCGCGGGCGTGAACTGCGACGACGGCGTGGCGTGCACGGTGGACGGCTGCCTGCGCGGCGTCTGCACGCACACCATCGACCCGACGGGGTGCCCTGCCGACCGCTACTGCGATGCCTTGCTCGGCTGCGTGCCGGCGCCGGCGTGCGCGACGACGCAGCAGTGCATCGACAAGTGGGCCAATGACGCGTGCAAGACGCAGATCACCTGCGAGCCGGCGACGTCGACGTGCCGCTTCGTCCCGCTCGACAAGGACCACGACGGCCACTCGCCGATCGTGTGCGGCGGAGACGACTGCAACGACGCCAGCTCCGTCGCCTTCGCGGGCAACGCGGAAGTCTGCGACGGCATCGACAACGACTGCAACGGCCAGGTGGACGACGGCGACCTGTGCGGCGGATTCGGCGCGTGCACGGCGGGCACCTGTGCGTGCCCGACGGGCAGCACGTTCTGCGGCGCCAAGTGCACGAACACCCAGACCGACAACTCGAACTGCGGCTTCTGCGGCAAGCTGTGCCAGGGCGGCACGAGCTGCGTGGGCGGCATCTGCTGCACCACCGGGGACGTGTGCGGCGGTCAGTGCGTCGACAAGACGACGAACAACAACAACTGCGGCACCTGCGGCCACAAGTGCGTCGTGGGCGAGTCCTGCGTCGGCGGACAATGCCAGCAGGGCGCCGGGTGCAACGCGGCATTCTGCCCCAGCACCGGCGTCGGCACGCCGTGCTGCATCACGTCGAACGGTCCGTGCGGCGTCGACTACGGCATGGGCTGCGTCACCGCCACGGGCGACGGCGGTCCCTGACCGATCAGTTGTACGTCACGCTGAACAGCGCGCCGCCGGACGTCCAGGTGTGCGTGACCTCGCCCGTGATCGCGCCCGCGCCGATGTTCGACTCGTGCAGCGATGCGCCGAGCAACCGACCTTCCACGCCGACGCTCCACTCGTCGCCGACCCACCACTCGTAGCCGATGAAGAACGCGGCGCCGCCGCCGATGGGCGAGTTGTCGAGCTCGCTGTTCGTGCTGTCCTTGACGGTCAGGCGCGCCGCGCCGATCACGCCGCCCAGGTGGAAACCGCCGCGCGCCTTCGGATACCAGTCGATCATCGGACCGATCATCGCCAACGTGCCGACCTTGTAGTCGCTGCTCACGTCCACGTCGCCGAACTTCACCTTCGGGCTTACGACCTGCTCGATGTAGAGGCCGCCGCCGATGATCAGCCCCGATTCAATCGCGTAGCCGACGTCCACGTCGAAGAGCCCCGACCCGCCTTCGCCCTTGCCAGACGCGGTTCCGAACCCGAACGGGCCGGTGTACTTGATGGTGTCCGACGCGTAGCCGGCACCGGCGGCGAGGCGCAGATAGAAGCCGTCGTGGGTGAGCGGCGCGGAGTCCGCGCGCGCGGCGCCCGCGTGGAGCGCGACGGCCGCGAACAGCGTCCCGAGAGCGAGCACATGGCGTGTCTTCAAGCAGCACCTCCCTTTCCAGGCCAGATCGGCATCGTAGCGGATGCCGATACTCCAAGAAACGTGCCGTGCGGCCGGACGGCATTCTCCGCCAGATCCGCGGTCGCCGCCGATCGACCATGAAGCGCCGTTGGGTCGCGCGCGTGAACGGGCGATTCCGCGCCGGACCGGCAACCCCCGATGACGAGTATAGACTGTGGGGATGAACAAGCTCCTCGACGAGACACCCCTCGCCGCCGTTGTCGATGCCGGCCCGTGGCGCTCGTACAAGGAGCGGGTCGCCTCGCTGGCGCAGCGTGTGGTGGACGCGCAGCGGCCGATCCGCGTGCTGAACTCCATCAAATGGCCGACGGAGGTCTTCGAGAGCTTCCGGGCGTCGGGCTTCCGGGAGATGCCGCGCATCGGGCCCGAGGCGTACGAGGCCATCCCGCTCGGCTTCGACCCGACGGCGAAGCTCGCCGAGTTCCGCGAGATCCATCGCGACGTGCAGCGTGAAATCGGCGACGCCGACCTGGTCGGTCGCATCCTGGCGGACACCGCGCGCGAGTACGGCGACGTGGTGGAGCTGCTGATGGCGCGCGGGACGCCGCGCTTCTACGAGCTCAGCCGGCGCTTGTACGGTTCGGCGAAGGATTGCTTCCCCGACGACGTCACGCGCGTGCGCGATGTCGCGCTCGACATGTACGCGATCCTGACGCAGCTCGACGACAACGTGCTCGGCATGACGCCGGCGCGCGACATCACCGCGGAGCAAGCCGTCGGCATCCTCAACGAACGACTCGATCGCACGTTCGGCGACGGCGTCGTGCGCGTGATGATCGACGACGGCATCGTGGCCGACGCGAGCGCCGGCAGCGACTACGTGAAGATCCGCGAAGGCGCCATGTTCAGCCAGCGCGACATCAACGTGCTGGAAGTGCACGAGGGCTGGGCACACGTCGCGACGAGTCTGAACGGGCAGCACCAACCCGTGGCGCGCTGGCTCGGCAAGGGCCCGCCGCGCACCGCGGCGACGCAAGAGGGCCTGGCCGCGCTGCTCGAGGTGCTCACCTTGTGCAGCCACCCGCGCCGCGCCCGCCGTCTGAACGATCGCGTGCTCGCCGTGGACAAGGCCGAAGACGGCGCGAGCTTCCTCGACGTGTTCGAGTGGTTCCGCACCGAGGGCTACGACGAGCAGACGTGCTTCTGGAGCACGCAGCGCGTGTTCCGCGGCGGCCTGCTCGAGGGCGGCGCGCCGTTCACCAAGGACATCGTGTACACGCGCGGCATCGTCGACAACTACAACTTCCTGCGCAGCGCCATCGCCGCCGGACGACCCGAGCTGATCCGCTGGCTGTTCGTCGGCAAGGTCGCCCTCGACGACATCCCGGTGCTCGCCGCCCGCGCCCACGAGGGCGTCGTGCACCCGCCGCGCTTCGTGCCCGAGATGTTCCGCGACATGAACGGCCTGGCGATCTGGCTCGGCATCAGCACGTTCTGGGGTCGCCTGAAGAACCGCGCCGTCCACCGCTACTTCGAGAAGATGTTCGAGAGCGGCTGATTGTGCGAATCTCCGCCCATGATGCTTCGTGGAGCCCTGATCCTCTCCGTTATTGGCCTGCTCGCCGGCGCGTGCAGCAGCAGCGACTCCAGCGGCGGCGGCACGCCGGCCTCGTGCGCGTCCGATCCGTCGACGTGCAAGACCGGCACGGTGTGCTGGATCGCCGACGCGAGCAAGGGCACGTACGCGTGCCTCGCGGCGAAGACCGGCGCCGGACAAGGCACCGCGTGCCAGAACGTCATCGGGCAACCGACCTGCGACGAGGGCCTCGCGTGCTTCCCGAGCCAGAGCGGCTCGTCCCAGGGCGTGTGCGAGCCGTTCTGCAGCGCGACCAGTCCGACTCCCGGCCAGTGCGCGCCGCCAGGCTCGAGCGGCCAGTGCACCGTGCTGTCGCTCCAGAACTCGAACGCACCGGCGATCTACGTGTGCTCGGCCCCAGCGCCGGACAACGACGGCGGCACCGACGGCGCGGCCGGCGCGAGCGGAAGTGCCGGCGCGAGCGGAAGTGCCGGCGCGAGCGGAAGTGCCGGCGCGAGCGGAAGTGCCGGCGCGAGCGGAAGTGCCGGCACGAGCGGAAGTGCCGGCGCGAGCGGAAGTGCCGGCAGCGACGCGGGCACCAGCGACGCCGCGACGGATTGAGGGGTCTGCCGGGGCGGCGCGGTATCCAACCGCGCGCCCCGCGCGCACTCGTCGACGGATTGCGACGCCGCGCCGCGCGGTCACGAGATGCCCGTCGCTACGAGCGGACCCCGTCTCGTGGCCGCCGCCCCTGATTTGGGTTCACAGGAAGGTCGGAAGAGCGGAAGGTTGCAGGGACTCGGGGTATCCAGGTGTGAGCCGTCACAAGCCAGCGGTGCACCTCTATCAGCGCGCCGATCACTCGGTGGATCCCATCCCCGGATCTTCCGCCCTTCCGCCCTTCCTGTGCTCCCCTGATGGAGCGGCATCGCGCCCGGTTCGGGTGGCTGCTTCACGAGATGCCCGTCGCTACGAGCCGACCCCGTCTCGTGGCCGCCGCGCGGGCACGGCGCGGTGGGGTGGGCGCGGCCACGGCGCGGCGCGGTGGTCAGCGCGCGGCGCGCGAGCGGAGCGCGGGATACCGCGACGGACCGGCAGCCTGCGGCTCGCGGAAAATCCGTGGATTTCCTTGGGATCGGGCGGCGTGACGGAGGTCGTGGGATCGCCCGCGGCACGTGGTATTAGCGGCCTATGAAGAAGCTATCCAAGGAGATCTGGATCGTCGCGGCCAAGCGCACCCCCTTCGGCACGCTGAGCGGCGCGCTCCGGGGAGTCAGCGCCATCGATCTCGCGGTGCACGCGAGCAAGGCCGCCATCGCGCAGGCCGGCATCGATCCGAAGGAGTTCGGGCATGTCGTGCTCGGCAACGTGCAGCAGACGAGCCCCGACGCGATCTACGGCGCGCGGCACGTGGGGCTGAAGGCGGGCGTGCCGATCGAGGTGCCCGCGCTCACGCTCAACCGCTTGTGCGGGTCGGGCTTCCAGGCCGTGGTCACGGCGGCGGAGCAGATCCTGCTCGGCGACGCGCACGCGGTGCTCGCCGCAGGGTCGGAGAACATGAGCCAGGCGCCGCACTCGATGTGGGGTCTGCGCGACGGCGGCGCGAAGTTCGGCAAGCCGCCGGTGATGGTCGACACGCTGTGGGAGGCGCTCACGGACAGCTACAGCAAGACGCCGATGGCCGTCACGGCGGAGAACCTGGCGGGCAAGTACAAGGTGACGCGCGAGGACGCGGACAAGTTCGCGCTGCAGTCGCAGCAGCGCTGGGCGGCGGCGCAGGAGAGCGGCGGGTTCGCCGACGAGATCGCGCCGATCGAGGTCGCCCAGGGCCGGAAGACGCTCATGGTCGACAAGGACGAGCACCCGCGCCCGCAGACGACGATGGAGATCCTGGCGAAGCTGCCGCCCGTGTTCAAGAAGGACGGCGTGGTGACCGCGGGGAACGCCAGCGGCATCTGCGACGGCGCCGCGGCGCTGATCGTGGTGGACGCGGAGTGGGGCAAGGCCCACGGCATGAAGCCGCTCGCGAAGCTCGTGCAGTGGGGCGTCGCCGGCGTCGAGCCGACGCTCATGGGCATCGGGCCCGCGCCGGCCATCCGAAGCGCGCTCGACCGCGCCGGCGTGGCGCAGAAGGACGTGGACCTGTTCGACGTGAACGAGGCCTTCGCGCCGCAGTTCTTGTCGGTGCAACGCGAGCTCGAGCTCCCCGACGACCGGACGAACGTCAACGGCGGCGCGATCGCGCTCGGTCACCCGCTCGGCGCGAGCGGCGCGCGCATCACCGCGAACCTGATCTACACGCTGAAGAAGCGCCAGAAGCGCATCGCCGTCGGCTCGGCGTGCATCGGCGGCGGTCAGGGCATCGCCGTGGTGCTCGAAGCGATCTGATCGAAGCTCGCGGCATGCCCGCCTACGTGGCCCTGCTTCGCGCCGTCAACGTCGGCGGCACCGGCAAGCTCTCGATGGCGGACCTGCGGGCGCTGTGCGAGGCGGCCGGCTTCAGCGACGTCCGCACCTACATCCAGAGCGGCAACGTGGTCTTCGGCTCGCGCCTCGCCGAGGCGCGCGTCAAGGCGACGCTGGAGAGCCGCCTCGCCGCGCACATGGGCAAGCCCGTCGGCGTGATCGTGCGCCGGGCGTCGGAGATGGCCGACGTGGTGAAGCGCAACCCGTTCCCCGAGCGACCGCCGAACCGCGTGGTCGCCGTGTTCCTCGACGCGCCGGCGCCGAAACGTGCGCTGGCCGACCTGGTCGCGCCGGACGGCGAGCAGGCGCAGCTCTCCGGACGGGAGATCTTCATCCACTTTCCCAATGGTCAAGGCCGCTCGAAGTTGAAGCTGCCCGCCGCGGCGAAGGGCACTGCCCGCAACATGAACACCGTAACCAAGCTCGCCGCCATGGCTGGCGGCTGAGCCGCGACGTCAGCGACGCGCGCGGCGCCGGCGGCCGAACGCCAGCGCGAGCGCACCCGCGCCGATCGCCACCAGCACCTCGTGGTCGCGCGGGGCGCCGGGGAGCGAGCACGCGCAGGCGCCGCTCGACGACGAGTCGCCGGAAGTCCAGCCGACCGAGCTGTTCCAGGCCGCGAGCTGGCGGTCGATCAGCGCGGAGTTGTCGACAAGCTCGACCGGGGCGCCGTCGAGCGGGTACTCCGTGACGCGCTCGACCCACGGCATCTCGCTCGTGAACGCGGGCCACCCAGCGGACGCCGGCAGGCCGACCTGGCGACCGTCCGGGAGGATCATGCCCATCGTGCCGCCGCAGGTGACGCGCTCCGTGGCCAGGTTGGCGAGCCCGGTCACCGTGTGGTCGGACAGCGACGGATCGGCGTGGAACTCCGGATCCGCGGTCATCTCCGCCGGCGAGATCGTGGTGAACAGGCGCGTGAGATACGGGTACTTCTGCACCACGTCGCGGGCGTGTACGGCTGGATCGACGATACGCTGCTGGAAGTCGCTGGAGAACGCCGCGGCGTCCCACGCCGCCTGGTCGATCTGCGACGCGTTGCACGCGAGGCAACTGTAGAAGTCCCCGTCCGCCATGCCCACCGGCACCGGCAGGTAGCTGTGCAGCAGCGGCAGGATCAGCGGGTTCGCGAACTGGCAGCTGCCGGGGTAGCAGCTCGCGAGCCCCTGTTTCGTCAGCTCGTCGACCACGGCCGTCGGGTCGATGCCGACGAACGCCGCGGCGCTCCACGACGTGCTGTACACGCCGCTAGTAGACACGACGTTGCTCGGGCCAGCGTACTCGGTCACGAACGCGTGCCCGTCGGCGACGGGGCTGTCGGCACCTCGCGACACGACCTGGGTGTAGTTCGCGCCGAGGTTGCTCCAGTCGATCCGCACCGGATTGAGCTCGATGCTCTTGTAGTTGGTCGGCACCACGCGGTCGTCGCCGAGGAAGAACGCGCGCACGCCCATGTCCTGGGTCGCCGCGACGGCGGTGAGCTCCAGCGGCACGCACGGCTCGGTGCCCGGATAGCGGAACACGAGCGGGTGGATCTCGTCCGTGCCGGCACCCGCCGTCAGCTTGATCGCGACGAACACGTAGTTCTTCTGCAGGTACTTCTGCAGGATCGCCGGCGCGGCGCCGACGCTCTGGTAGTTGTTCGTGGCGAGCCAGTCGCTGACCTCCTGCGCCGTACCGCCCTGGAGCACGACGACCTCGAACGCGCCGACGGTCTTGTCGACCACGACCTGCGGGCCGCCGCTTCCCGCGTCCGCGTTCAGGCCACCGCCGCCACCGCTGCCCCCCGCACCGCCGCCAGCAGAGGGGACGGAGTTGCCCTGCGAAGCGCACTGGTCGGTCTGCACCGAGAAGCCGTAGCTCGGCACGGTACCCTGCAGCAGGTTGGTGAACAGCGCCGCCGAGCCGACGCTGACGTCCGGGACCACCGGCATCGGCACGATCCACGCGAAGCGCGACGCCGAGCCCTGGTACTGGATCTGGACGTGAGCCTCGACGTTCTGTCCGTCCATCACGAACAGGATGTTCTCGCCGGACTGATCGACGGGCATCGCGTTCGGACCGCTGTCGCAGAAGGTCCCGCCGCACGCGGCGACGTCCCGCGACGCGAGCAGCGCGACGCTGATGATGGACGCCGATACGAAGAACGAAACGCCGAGTCTGTTCACGCGAAGCCTCCCGAGCTTGAGCCGGATCACGTAAAGCAACCCGCGTGCCACGCACCGATCAAGCGAAAGCGCGGGATTTTGCGCCGGACCGACCAGCAACCTGGCACAGCTGGCACAGCGGCGGGATCAGAGCGGCGTGATCGACAGGTTGTCGAACACGCACTCGCTCTCCCAGCCGTCGAAGCCGAAGTGATCGTGGCCCGGGCCGGCGAGCGGCTGCGCGTCGTCCCAGGACAGGAACGGCTTGCCGTCGATCTGCCAGTCGAGGTGGCCGCCGCGACGGGTGATCGTCCAGTGGTACGTGCGCCCGGGCACGACGCGCGGCTCGGTGCGCTGCGGCACGCCGGGATCGTGCTGCCAGGTGTGCTCGTTCTGGCGTACCAGGACCGAGCGCGAGTTACGCCAGCCGCCGAAGATGAAGACGTAGCCGCTCGCCGTATAGATCAGATCTTTTCGCACGGCCTCGTTGGACTCGAAGCTCTTGCCGTCACCAAACAGCTCGACCTTGATGTCGCCGTCGGGGCTCTTGCCGGTCACGTCGAGCTCGACCTTCACGTCGTGGGGCAGCACCCGCTTCAGCCACAGCGCGTGGTTGTGCACGTGCGCGAACACCAGCTTGCCAGCGTCGATGCGATACGGAGCGCCGGAATTGAAGTAGTCGTCGCCGATCTCCGTGCGGTCGAACGCGTCGGTGAAGCCTTTGCCGAGCGGTGGGTCGTGCCGGCCGCAGCCCACGACGCACAACAACAAGACGAGCCAGCAGACGCGCATCTCGATCAGTGCTTGTGCGGCGCGCACTCGGAGAGCGAGAGCAGCTCGCACCCCTCGCGCATGCCGTCCGGCTTCCACTCGTGGCGCCGGCACTCCTCTTCGACGACTGGCTTGTGGCCGATCGGGTCCCTGCTGCGATCGGTCACCGTGACCAGCTTGCACGCGCCGTTCTCCGTGAGCGCGAAGTAGTCCACGCGCACCGGATCGCCCTCGCCCGTGAACGACACGTGGGTGCCGTGCGCCGGACGACACGCCTCGAGCGCGTTCATCACGCACTCTTCGATGCGCTTGAGGCGGCAGGTGCTGTCGCCGCGCGGCTCGTCGAACTCGCCGCAGTCCTCGACGGTCGTGCCCGCGGAATCCTGCACCCGCTGGGCGGTGCTGCTGATCGGCAGCTCGGCGGGTGGCTGGCTGCCGCCGCAGGCGACCAGCGCGAAGGCGGCGATCGTCTTCGAGATGACGTGAGCCATGGCCGCTACTTTGCGCGCCGGACCGACAGAAAACCAATATGTTCCAGTCCCTTGGATGCACGCTCCGGTGACGCACTGCGACAAATTGGCTTGACGGGGTGCGCGCTCGCGTTCAGCCTTGGCGGGTGACGACCGACCTCCAGCAGCCCCTGCGCGCACGCGGCGCCGCCGTGGGACTGGAGAACATTCTCGGACTGCTCCTCGTACTCGGGCTTATTTCGCCCGGTGCGGCGGCTGTCTGAGTAGAACAGGTTTCGAACTCCAGCCCCCGCACCGAGACCCGGTGCGGGGGCTTTTTTTTTCAAGGAGCCGACAGTGACAGCAAGCATGAACGAGCTGAGCGAAGCGAAGGCGGAGCACGTCGATCGCGTCGGCGAGACGCTCACCGGTTCCGAGTTGATCTGGGAGGCGCTGGTCCGCGAGGGCGTGGACGTCGTGTTCGGCTATCCGGGCGGCGCGATCATGCCGGCGTACGACGCGCTGCCGAAGTATCCGATCCGGCACATCCTCGTGCGTCACGAGCAAGGCGCGGCGCACATGGCCGACGGCTACGCGCGCGCATCGGGGCGCGTCGGCGTCGCGATCGCGACCAGCGGGCCCGGCGCGACCAACCTGGTGACGGGCATCGCGACGGCGATGATGGATTCGGTGCCGATCGTGTGCATCACCGGGCAGGTCGGATCGACGCTGCTCGGCAGCGACGCGTTCCAGGAGACGGACATCACCGGCGTGACGCTGCCGGTGACGAAGCACAACTTCCTGGTCACGCGCGCCGAGGACATCGTGCCGACGATCCGTCAGGCGTTCTACATCGCCGCGTCGGGACGGCCAGGCCCGGTGGTCGTCGACATCACGAAGGACGCGCAGCAGAAGGCCACCGTCTTCGAGTACTCGGCCGAGCCCGTGCGCCTGCCCGGCTATCGGCCGGAGCGCATGCCGTTGCCGGACGAGATCGAGCGCGCGCTCGAGATGATCCACTCGTCGAAGCGGCCGCTGATCTTCTGCGGCCACGGCGTGGTCGAGGCGAACGCGACGGCGCTCTTGCTCGAGCTGGTGCAGCGCGGCGACGTGCCGGTGGCGCAGACGCTGCTCGGGCTCGGCGGCTTCCCGGCGACGCACCCGCGAAGCCTCGGCATGATGGGCATGCACGGTGAGTCGTGGGTCAACACCGCCATCCAGGAAGCGGACCTGATCATCGCGCTGGGCATGCGCTTCGACGATCGCGTGACCGGCAACGTCAAGACCTACGCGCCGCACGCCAAGAAGATCCACGTCGAGCTCGACCCGGCGGAGATCAACAAGAACGTGAAGGTCGATCTGCCGCTGGTCGGCGACGTGCGCGAGATCCTGTCCTTGATCGTGCCCCACGTGGAGCACCGGGATCGCGCGGCGTGGCACGAGCGCATCGAGGCGCTGAAGGGCGACAGCGCCGTACGCGACATCAAGGATCTTCCGGACACCGGCAAGCTGTTCGCGGCGCACGTGATCTACGATCTGTGGAAGCTCACCGCGGGCAAGGCGCTGATCGTCACCGACGTCGGCCAGCACCAGATGTGGGAGGCGCAGTACTACAAGCACGACCACGCGCGGAAGCTGCTTACCTCCGGCGGCCTGGGCACGATGGGCTTCGCGCTGCCGGCGGCGATGGGCGCGCGCTTCGCGTGCCCGCACGACGAGATCTGGGTGATCGCCGGCGACGGCGGCTTCCAGATGACCGCGTGCGAGCTGTCCACCTGCTCCCAGGAGGCGATCAAGGTGAACATCGCGATCATGAACAACGGCTACCTGGGCATGGTTCGCCAGTGGCAGCAGTTCTTCTACGGCGGTCGCTACGTGGCCACGCCGATCAAGAGTCCGGACTTCGTGAAGCTCGCCGAGGCCCACGGCCTGGTCGGCGTGCGAGTGACCGAGCGCGGGCAGATTGCTGCTGCTGTCGAGACGGCGCGGAATGCCCGCGAGACGGCCATCATCGATTTTCGCGTGGAGCAAGAGGACAGCGTGTACCCGATGGTGCCCGCCGGAGCCGACCTCCACGACATGATCCGCCGGCCGCTGCCGGCCGGCGCACAGCACAACCCGATCTTCGAGACCGGAAAGGACAAGTGATGTCTTCCCCGCCCGATTTGCGCACCATCGTCGCCTACGTGGAGGACCTTCCCGGCGTCTTGAACCGGGTCGCGTCGCTGTTTCGCCGTCGTTCGTACAACATCGTGTCGCTGAACGTGGGCCGCACGCACGAGACCGGCGTGTCACGCATGACCATCGTCGTGGACGCGGACGACGACACCGCGCGCCGCATCGAGGCGAACCTGTACAAGCTCGTCAACGTGCTGCGCGTGGACGACATCACCCACGCGCCGAACGTCGCGCGCGACCTGGCGCTGATCAAGGTCGGCGTCGGGCCGGAGCAGCGCGCCGAGGTGCTGCAACTGTGCGAGGTGTTCCGCGCGCGCGTCGTGGACATCGGCCCGGACACCGTGATCGTCGAGATCACGGGCACGCAGGACAAGATCGAAGGGCTCGTCACCGTGCTGAAGCCGTTCGGTATCACCGAGATGGTGCAGACCGGCGTGGTCGCGATGAAGCGCGGCAACGACGCCGCACCCGGCTCCCACAAGATCTCCACACAAGCTTCAACAAGCGCCGCCTGACGGCGTGCGAGCCTCCACAGGGAAAGAGACAAGACCATGACCAAGATTCGCTACGACAAGGACGCCGACCTCTCGCTCATCAAGCAGAAGAAGGTCGCCATCATCGGCTACGGCTCCCAGGGCCACGCGCACGCGCTGAACCTCAAGGACAGCGGTGTACAGGTCGCGATCGGGCTGAAGGACGGCAGCAAGAGCCGCGCGAAGGCGGAGGCCGCCGGCTTGCCGGTCAAGAGCGTGAAGGACGCCGCCGCGTGGGGCGACGTGATCATGCTGCTCGCGCCGGACACGTCGCAGCCGGCGATCTACGAGGAGCACCTGAGGGCGGCGCTCGGCAAGGGCAAGACGCTGATGTTCGCCCACGGCTTCAACATCCGCTACGAGACGATCAAGCCGGCGGCCGACGTGGACGTGAGCATGATCGCGCCGAAGAGCCCCGGTCACCGCGTGCGCGAGACGTTCCAGGAAGGCGGCGGCGTGCCGGCGCTGCTCGCCGTGCACCAGGACGCGAGCGGCTCGGCGGACGCGCTGGCTCTCAGCTACGCCAAAGGCATCGGCTCCACGCGCGCCGGCGTGCTGGACACGACGTTCTCCGAAGAGACGGAGACCGACCTGTTCGGCGAGCAGACCGTGCTCTGCGGCGGCGTGAGCGAACTGGTGAAGGCGGGCTTCCAGACGCTCGTGGACGCCGGCTACCAGCCGGAGATCGCGTACTTCGAGTGCATGCACGAGCTCAAGCTGATCGTGGACCTGATGTACCGCGGCGGCCTGAACTACATGCGCTACTCCGTCAGCGACACCGCCGAGTACGGCGACTACGTCAGCGGGCCGCGCGTGGTGAACGACGGAACGCGCGCGGAGATGAAGAAGATCCTGGCCGAGATCCAGGACGGCACCTTCGCGAACAAGTGGATCGCGGAGAACAAGGCCGGGCGCCCCGAGTTCGAGAAGCGCCGCGCCGCGGAGCGCGAGCTCAAGCTCGAGCAGGTCGGCGCCGAGCTGCGCAAGATGATGCCCTTCGTGGATCCAGTAACCATCAAGCCGGGAGATTGAGATGGCGACGCCGGCGATAGCCCCCGATTACGTGCGGTTCTTCGACACCACACTGCGTGACGGCGAACAGTCGCCGGGCGCGACGCTCACCTCGGCCGAGAAGCTCGAGGTGGCGCGCGCTCTGGCGCGGCTCGGCGTGGACGTGATGGAGGCGGGCTTTCCCGCGGCGTCGCCCGACGATCTCGAGGCGGTGCGGGCTATCGCCGCCAGCGTGGGCGTGGAGTCCGTCGCGGGCCGCCCCTCGGACGAGCCGCCGATCATCTGCGGCCTCGCCCGGGCGAGCAAGGACGACATCGACAAGGCGTGGGAGGCGGTGCGCGGGGCGAAGTACCCGCGCATCCACACCTTCCTGGCGACCTCGCCGATCCATCGCGAGCACAAGCTCAAGATGGACAAGGCCCAGGTCGTCGCGCGCATCCGCGAGATGGTCGCCTACGCCCGGTCGCTGTGCGAAGACGTGGAGTTCAGCCCCGAGGACGCCGGCCGGACCGAGCCGGAGTTCCTGTACGAGGCGTGCCGGGCGGCGATCGAGGCCGGCGCCACCACGCTCAACATCCCGGACACGGTCGGCTACACGCTGCCCGACGAGTTCGGGGCGCTGATCGCCGGCATCAAGCAGAACGTAGCGGGTATCGACGGCGTGGTGATCAGCGTGCACTGCCACGACGATCTGGGCCTTGCCGTCGCGAACACGCTGGCCGGCATCAAGCACGGCGCCCGCCAGGCCGAGGTCACGATCAACGGCATCGGCGAGCGCGCCGGCAATACCTCGCTGGAAGAGGTGGTGATGGCGCTCGCGACGCGCCGCCCGGTGTTCAACCTGGCCACGGGCATCGACACCACCCAGCTGTGCCGCACTTCCAAGCTGGTGAGCACCAGCACGGGCATCGTTGTCCAGCCGAACAAGGCCATCGTCGGGGCCAACGCGTTCGCGCACGAGGCGGGCATCCACCAGGACGGCATGCTCAAGCACGAGACGACCTACGAGATCATGCGACCCGAGACGGTCGGCGCGCAGCAGTCGAAGCTGGTGCTCGGCAAGCACTCGGGCAAGCACGCGTTCGGCGTGCGGCTCGAGGAGCTCGGCTATCCGCTCCCAGGCGAGGCGCTGCTCGACGCGTTCAACCGCTTCAAGCTGGTCGCGGACAAGAAGAAGACCATCACCGACGCGGATTCTGATCGCCATCGCCGCCACCGAGCTCGGGCGCGGGCCGGAGCTGTACGCGCTCGAGGCGCTGCAGGTGTCCTGCGGCACGATGGGGATGCCGACGGCCACGGTTCGCTTGCGCGTTCCCGGCGGCGAGGTGGTGACCTGCGCCTCGGTCGGCTCGGGGCCGCTCGACGCGGCGTTCAAGGCCATCGACCAGGTGGTGAAGACCCCGAGCCAGCTCGTGGAGTACTCGGTGCACGCGATCACCGAAGGCATCGACGCCCTGGGCGAGACCAGCGTGCGCCTGCGGGCCTGCGAGGGCGACGGCCGACTCAACCCGCAGCGCGGCGCCGAGCCCGCGCCGGTGTTCCACGGACACGGCGCGGACACGGACATCGTCGTCGCCAGCACCAAGGCGTATCTCGCCGCCCTGAATCGCCTGGTCGCCATGAGCGTCCCCCGCGCCGCCGAGTGAACTTCATGCCGAAGACGTTGTTCGAGAAGGTGTGGGACGACCACGTGGTCGCCCAGAAGGACGGCGCGCCCGCCATCCTGTACGTGGATCTGCACCTGGTGCACGAGGTGACGTCGCCGCAGGCGTTCGCCAGGCTTGGAAGCGCGCGGGCTCTGCGTGCGGCGCCCGGACCGCACGGTCGCGACCATGGACCACTCGACGCCGACCCTGCCGAAGAAGCTCGCGGTGATCGACGACCAGGCGCGCGCCCAGCTCGCCCGCCTCGAGGAAAACTGCAAGCGCCACGGGATCGAGCTGTACGCCCTGGGCGGCGAGCACAACGGCATCGTGCACGTGATCGGACCGGAGCGCGGCCTCACGCAACCGGGCATGACGATTGTGTGCGGCGACAGCCACACCTCGACGCACGGCGCGTTCGGGGCGCTGGCGTTCGGCATCGGAACGAGCGAGGTCGAGCACGTGCTGGCGACCCAGTGCCTGCTGCAGCGTCGTCCGGAGACGCTCGAGGTGCGCATCGACGGCGCGCTCGGCCCGGGCGTCACGGCGAAGGACGTGATCCTGGCGCTGATCGCCCAGGTCGGCACCGGCGGCGGCACCGGTCACGTGATCGAATACACCGGCAGCGCGATCCGCAGCCTCGACATGGACGCGCGCATGACGATCTGCAACATGAGCATCGAGGCCGGCGCGCGCGCCGGCATGATCGCACCGGACGACACCACGTTCGAGTACCTGTCCGGGCGCGAGCACGCGCCCAAGGGCGCGGACTTGGACGCGGCCGTGGCACGCTGGCGCACGCTCCCGACGGACGACGGCGCGCGCTACAGCAAGCGTGTGACGCTCGACGTCTCCACGCTCGAGCCGATGATCACGTACGGCACGAATCCCGGCATGGGCGTGCCGATCAGCCGCCCCTTGCCGGCGTCCGGGGACGCGGCGTTCGACAAGGCGATGGCGTACATGGCGCTCGAGCCGGGCAAGCCGCTCGCCGGCCACAAGGTCGACGTGGTGTTCGTCGGCTCCTGCACCAACTCGCGCATCAGCGATCTGCGCCTGGCCGCGTCGATCATGCGCGGGCGGAAGGTCGCCGCCGGCGTGCGCGTGCTGGTCGTGCCCGGCTCGCACGAGATCAAGCAGCAGGCGGAAGCCGAAGGCCTCTCCCGGGTGTTCCTCGACGCCGGTGCCGAGTGGCGCGAGCCGGGCTGTTCGATGTGCATCGCGATGAACGGCGACCAGCTCGCTCCGGGCCAGTACGCCGTGAGCACCAGCAACCGCAACTTCGAAGGCCGTCAGGGCAAGGGCGGCCGCACCTTCCTCGCCTCCCCGCTCACCGCCGCGGCCGCGGCGGTGACGGGCAAGATCACCGACCCCAGGGAGCTGTCATGAGCGCGGGATTCGACAAGCTGACGTCACGCATGGTGGTGTTGCCCGCCGACAACATCGACACCGACCAGATCATCCCGGCGCGCTTTCTCAAGGTGATCGACAAGCAGGGCCTGGGGCAGAACCTGTTCGCCGACTGGCGTCAGGCCGATCCCGATTTCGTGCTCGACAAGCCCGCCAGCCAGGGAGCCCAGGTGCTGCTCGCCGGCGACAACTTCGGCTGCGGCTCGAGTCGCGAGCACGCGCCCTGGGCGCTCGTGGGCTGGGGCTTCCGTGCGGTGATCAGCACGAGCTTCGCGGACATCTTCCGGGGCAACGCCTTGAAGAACGGGCTGCTGCCGGTACAGGTCGATGCCGCGACGCACGCGCGGCTGTTGGCGGCGCCCGCGGGAGCCGAAGTCGTCATCGATCTCGAGAGCACCACCCTGAGCTTGCCCGACGCAAGCGCGGTGTCGTTTCCCGTCGACCCGTTCGCTCGCCACTGCCTGCTCCAGGGCGTCGACGAACTGGGTTACATCCTCTCTTTCAAAGAACAGATCGAAGCCTATGAACAGCGCCACAGTCGCGATCTACGACACGACCCTGCGTGACGGCACGCAGCGTGAGGGCATCTCGCTCACGGCCGATGACAAGCTGCGCATCGCCGCGCATCTCGACGCGTTCGGTGTGGCCTTCATCGAGGGGGGTTGGCCCGGCTCGAATCCGAAGGACGCGGAGTTCTTCGTCCGCGCTCGCGACGTCGAGTGGAAGAACGCCGCTCTGACGGCGTTCGGCGCGACGCGACGCGCCGGCGTGGCGCCGGAAGACGACGCGAACCTGGCCGCGCTGGTCGAGGCGCGGACGCCGGTCTGCACCATCTTCGGCAAGAGCTCGCCGCTCCAGGTGACGGAGGTGCTGCGCACCACGCTCGACGAGAACCTGCGCATGATCGAAGAGAGCGTGGCGTTCCTCCGCGCCCAGGGCCGGCGCGTCGTCTACGACGCCGAGCACTTCTTCGACGGCTTCTCCGCCGACCGCGGCTACGCCCTCGAGACGCTGCGCGCGGCCGTCCGCGGCGGCGCGGAGTGCTTGGTGCTGTGCGACACCAACGGCGGCAACCTGCCGTGGCGTGTCGAGGAGGTCGTGCGCGACGTTTCCGCGACGGTCCAACATCCCCTCGGCATCCACGCCCATGACGACACCGGATGCGCGGTCGCCAACAGCCTGGCGGCGGTGCGCGCCGGCGCGCGTCACGTGCAGGGCACCGTGGGCGGCATCGGCGAGCGCTGCGGCAACGCCAACCTGTCGGTGATCGTACCGAACCTGGAGCTCAAGCTCGGGCTCCGCTGCCTGCCCGACGGGCGCCTGCGCGAGCTGGGCGAGCTGACGCGCTTCGTCGCGGAGGTCGCCAACGTCGCACCCGACGAGCACATGGCGTACGTCGGCAAGAGCGCGTTCGCGCACAAGGGCGGCGTGCACGTGGCGGCGATGCGCCGGCACCCGGACGCCTACCAGCACATCGACCCGGCGCTGGTCGGCAACCGCATGCGCGTCGTGGTGAGCGAGCTCTCCGGTCGCGGCAACGTCCTCAGCAAGGCCGAGGAGCTCGGCGTCGCCGTGGACGAGGGAAAGGACGTGGAAGCGCTGCAAGCGATCAAGGAGAGCGAGGCGCGCGGCTTCTCGTACGAGGCGGCGGAGGCGTCGTTCGCGCTCTTGATCCGGCGCCGCGCCCCCGGCTACGCGCCGCTGTTCGACGTGCTCGACTACCAGGTGTCGGTCGGCAAGCGCCAGGGCACGGACACCTTCGCCGAGGCCGTGGTCAAGCTGCAGGTCGGCGAACAGCAGCTGCACACCGCGGCCGAAGGCAACGGCCCGGTGAGCGCCCTCGACGCGGCGCTGCGCAAGGCGCTCTCGCCGGTCTTCCCGGACGTCGCGCGCATTCATCTCGCCGACTACAAGGTGCGCATCCTGGACGGCGCCGACGGAACCGGCGCGATCACGCGCGTGCTGATCGACAGCCGCGACGATCACAAGAGCTGGAGCACCGTCGGCGCGAGCCCGAACATCATCGAGGCGTCGCTCCACGCGCTCGTGGACGGCATCGAGTTCGGCCTGGAAGAAGCCCGCGCGCGCGACGCGGTCGCGGAGGCGTCATGAAAGCGCGTATCGTCACGCTGCCCGGCGACGGCGTCGGCCCGGAGGTCGTCGCGGAGACGCGGCGCGTCCTCGAGAGCGTCGCGGACTTCGCGTTCGAGGAGCACCTGATCGGCGGCATCGCCATCGACGAGACGCGAACGGCGCTGCCCGACGCGACGCTCACGGCGTGTCGGCAAGCGGACGCGATCCTGCTCGGCGCGGTCGGCGGACCGAAATGGGACGACCCGGACGCGAAGGTGCGCCCGGAGCAGGGGCTGCTCGGCCTCCGCCGCGCTCTGGGCTTGTACGCGAACCTGCGCCCCGTGCGTGCCGTCCCCGGCCTGATCGACGCCTCGCCGCTCCGGCCCGAGCGCGTGCGCGGCGTCGATCTCTTGATGGTGCGCGAGCTCACCGGCGGCCTGTATTTCGGCGAGCCGCGCCTGCGCGAGCGCCACGGCGACGGCTGGCGCGCCGTGGACACGCTGGTGTACACGGACGCCGAGGTACGGCGCGTCGTGCGCCTCGCCTTCGAGCTCGCGCGCGGCCGCAAGAAGCGCGTCACGTCGGTGGACAAGGCGAACGTGCTGGAGACGTCGCGGCTGTGGCGTGGCGTGGCGAACGAGGTCGCGCGCGACTTTCCCGACGTCACGCTCGAGCACCAGCTCGTCGACAGCGCGGCCATGCGCCTGGTGACGGCGCCGGCGGCCTTCGACGTGATCGTCACCGAGAACATGTTCGGCGACATCCTGAGCGACGAAGCATCGGTGATCGCCGGCTCGCTCGGCATGCTGCCGAGCGCGTCCCTGGGCGAGAGCCGGCTCGGGCTGTACGAGCCGATCCACGGCTCGGCGCCGGACATCGCCGGCAAGGGCGTCGCGAACCCCCTCGGGACAATCCTGTCCGGCGCGATGTTGCTTCGACACAGCCTCGGGCTCGAAGCCGAGGCCGCCGCCGTCGAGGGCGCCGTGGATCGCGCGCTGGAGAAGGGCGCGCGCACTCGCGATCTCGGCGGCGGACTCTCCACGCGTGCCATGACCGACGCGGTCCTCGCCGAGCTCCGCCAGCGCGGGTGAGCGATCGTTCGAGCGTCGCGCTACGGCGTCACGGTGACGACAGCCGCGTCGTACGCTCCGAGCTGGACGAGCCAAGCGTCGCCGTCGCGCGCGACGTCCTCCGGCTGCATGGCGCCGACCAGCGTCCCGTCCGTCGTCCCGTCGTACGTCGCGCCTCCGAGCGTGAGCCCCTGTGTCGCGCCGAGCGATGGCGCGCGAAGCCGAACCAGGCTCGCGCCGCTGCCGCTCGCGGAGAGGCGCACGACGCCGCTCGTCGCATCCTCGCGGAGCAGGAGCACGCGCGCGGCCCCGTCGTCGCCGAGCGTCGCGAAGCCGCGCACGCGACCGGCCGTCGAGATCGTGACTCCGAGGACGCGCCCGTGCCGCGCGGTCGCCAGCGAAGCGAGCCTGAGGCCGTAGTACGGCGGTCGGACCGTGACGTGCCCGGCGGCGTCGTAGGTGAAGAGCCCGTAGTAGCTCCCGGGCGTGTGGAAGTTCACGCCGTCGAGCTGCGCGCCGGCGAGCGCGGTGGCGATGTCGGCCACCCACAGTGCGGCCGCGTACGCGTTGCTCACGCCTCTTGCTCCGCCGCAGGCCACGCTGTTCATTTCGCTCATGCGGAAGCGCCGGAGGAGGGCGTGGGCCAGCGCGGCATGTGGTTTGTAGATCGCCGCGATGCCGGCTGTCGCCGGATCGGTGAGCAGATCCTCGGGGCTGGGCGGCGGCCGGCCGCCGCAGAGGGTGAACGGGTAGTTGTGCGTGGACACGATGGCGACACGCCCCAGCTCGTTCACGAGCTGCGCGTCGAGGTGCGGCAGCCAGCGCCACGTCGCGACCGCGGGCCACTCGAACAACGGCAGTGGCGGCGCGACGGCCGCGGCGATGCCGTCGCCAAACGCGTCGACGCGGCTCGAGTAGGAGTCCCAGTCGGTGAAGTACGAGTCGGGTTCGTTGCCAAGCTCGAAGGAGAGGTCGGCCGCCGGCATCGCGCTCCGTGCGGCGTCGACGAGCAGGGCCGCGTTCGCCGCGTCGGCCGTGCGGATGTTGAGCCCCAGGACGAGCGGGCAGTCCACGGCTGCTGCGAGCGCCGCCAGCGTCGCCATCTCCGTCGCTCCGATGTCGATCGTGACGCCCTGCGGACGCGTGGCCGCGGGATCGCTCCACCACGCGAGATCCTCGCTGTTGCCGCCGATGCGGACGACCGGCACGTGTCCCTCCGCCGCGAAGGCGCGTAGGAGGGCGACCGTCGCGGGGCGCGCGCCGCCTCCCCCGTCGCCCAGGTACGACGCCACCTGGTCCCACTCCACCGAGATGCCGAGGAAGTCGTCCGGGATCGGGAAGCCGGGCGAGCCGACGTCCACGTCGACGGTGTCTAGCCGCGCGGCGTCTGCAGGAGGCGCAGCCTCCGCGGCGTCGGGCGCGCCGGCGTCCGGCGCGCCAGGCGAGCACGCGGCGAGCACCAGAAGCGCCGCGGGGATGACGGTGAGCGCCGTGGCAGCCGGACATGTTTTCATGGCACAGACCAGCCCTTGAACACGACCCAGCGGTGATCGGCGCCGTGGATCGACTCGTGGAGCTCGACCTTCAGCGTGAAGCCGCCAGTGTTCCAGATCCGCGTCTCTTCCACGAACGTGCCGTCCGTGCCGACGACGCGCCGGCTCGAGAGCGGCGCGCCGAGGCTCGCGCTCGCGGCGTCGAACGCACGGCGAGCCGCGGCCTCGTCGCCGAGCGCCGTGCCCTGGAGCAGCACCTCGGTCACGCGCCGGTCCGCGTCCCCGAGGTACACGGTGCCGTGCCACTCCGGCGTGTCGAACGCGAGCCAGTGCGGCGGCTTCGCGTTGCCGGTGTGCTCGTCCACGCGCAGGCCCATCGCCGCGACGGCGCGGCGCGCCGCCGCCGGCGTCATGCCCGGCACGAGACCGTGAAAGCCCGCGCCGGATGTGGGCGCGGGCGCGGATGCGGGCGCGGGGGCGGATGCCGGCGCGGGCTCGAGGGCGGATGCGGGCGCGGACACGGATGCGGAGGCCGGGGCTCCGGGTCGTGGTGCGCATGCCGCGACAAGGACGACCAGCGCGCACCGTCCCCACCGCATGCCGGCGAGTATACGGCGTTTGGCGTGCAGGCGGAGCGCCGGACCTCGAGGATCAGGGGTCGGAGCAGCGCCAGAGTTGGCGTCTGATTTGATTTCGCCGGTGCAGGTCTGCCCCCCACATGGGGCGAAGGAAAGTCGTCGCCGACGACTTCGCGCTTGACGCGTTTGGCGGCCAACGTGGCTCGTCGATCGCCGATCGCCGCCAGAATGCGTCGCTGCCCGGCTTCAAGCACGGCGAAGCGGCCCGGGCGATCGCGAGCGTCCACGTGGGGGCCGGCAGCAAGCCGGGATACCGCGCCGGACCGACAGGATCCTGATCTCGTCTGCGGCGACGAAAGTTCGGCTGAGCTTCTGGTTTTCCGGTCCGGCGCGGAAGCGCGCTCGTGTGTTGCCGGGCTCCGGCCTATTTCCGACCAAGCGCCGTGCGGATGGCCTCGGCATCCGCCTGGTCTTTGAGGCGACCGTGCTCCTTCATGCGCAGAAGCCCTTCGAGGGAGACGACCGTCACGCCTTCAACGCGCGTGCGATAGTGCTGGAGGTTTTTCCAGGTGAAACCCGACGCCGAGTTCATCACGTCGATGGTGAACTCGTCGTTGATGCGTATCGCATACGGTTCCTGGTGCAGCGTCTCGTCTCCGACGAGCTCTCTTGCCGCGCCGTCGGGGAGATCGGAGAGCGCGCGAACCCAGCGGCGGGCGTTCTCCGCCGTCGGCTCGACCAGGACATCGACGTCCTCCGTCAGGCGGACGATGCCCTGCAGCGCGAGGGCATAGCCGCCGATCAGCGCGTACTCGACGTGCTCGCGCTCGAGCAGCTCGACGACGTGGAGGACGTCCTCGTACGTCGCTGCACGCGTTCGCTCAACCATAGGTCCCAGTCCTTGTTCGCGTCTTCTTGCGTCCGGTAGCGAAAGACACCCTTCGGGGCGCCTCCGCCGAAGCGCAGCGCGAGCGCGTCGAGGCCCTTGCGGTCACCCGGACTCTCTTCGCGATGCCCTACGACGCGCATGCGCCGAGTCTGTCACGTCGACGCTTGCCAGGCGAGCCCAGAGAAGACCGCGGCGTCGATGCCGTGGCACGGCATAGGTAGGAGCATCTCCGTTCGGCAATCCGGCCGAGCGACGTACGTGATAGCCATTGGCATGGATCTCGTCGGCGAGACCGAGCCCATCCTGGTGACGCGGAGCGAGTGGACGACGCAGCGCTGGAAAAACGGCGCGGGCGTGACGCACGAGATCATGAGGTGGAGCCGCTCGGCGCCAGTCGATGACTCGTACGATGTGCGTATCAGCGTCGCCGAGATCGACGGCGCCCAGCCTTTCTCGTCGTTTCCCGGCTACTATCGGACGCTGGTCGTTCTCGAGCCGGTGGTGCTCCGGCGCGGGTCGTTGACGCTATCTTGTCACGCGCGCATCCGCGCCGCCAGCTCCTCCAGGAACGCGACCTCGGCGTCGCTGAGCGGCTGCTTGCGCGTGGCGTAGCTGATGGCGAAGCGCCCCGAGTCGAAGAAGCTCGCGGCGCGGCCCGGATGATCCACCATGATCCGGAGCAGAGGCGCGGCCTTGTCACCGACCGCGAACGACACCGAGTGGTCGTCCACGTTCTTGACCCACGCCCCGGCGAAGCGCCGCCCGCGTCCCGGCACGCCCAGCGCTTCGCACCACTCCGCGAGCGGCGCCGGCGCCGCGCCCGCCGCGACGTCGATGTCGGTCTCGCGCAGCGCGAGCAGCTCGGGCTGCGCGAGATCCGCGTCGCCGAGCAGCGGGAGCGCGACACGCGGTCTGCTCTCGTCCATCGCGGGCAAGAGCGCGTCGAGCAACGCACCGCGCTCGGCGTCGTCGATGCCGTCGCGGAAGCGGAAGCCCGCTTTCGAGTGCTCGAGCGAGGTCGCGCTCGCCGAAAGCTCGCTCGCGAAGCGCTGGAGCGGATCGATGCCGGTCAAGCGGCGGATCTCGCGGTGGTCCACCGGGATGCCGCGCGCGAGCCGCGCGAGGAGCTCGTGGCGACACTCGTCCTCGAGGTCGAGGCGGCTGCCCCAGAGCACGGGCTCGCGATGCTCCAGGTTTTCGACTGCCGTCACATCCCGGAACCAGCCGAAGCCGTAGATGTGCGAGTACGCGCCGGGGCCGACGCCCAGGAGGTTGCAGCCCGTGCTGTCGAAGAAGCCGTACGTCTTGTGCTCGCCGCGGAAGCGTCGCCGCTCGCCGCGGAGCATCGTGTCGCGGTAGCGACGGCGCTCGCGACGCGCGAACACGCGCGCACCGAGCGGCACGTCCCGGAGCAGGCGCGCCGCGCTGTCGTGACGATCGGTCCAGGTGCGCGGAGGCGCGAAGCCATGCCGATCGAGCGTCGCCACCAGGTCCGGATCCAGCAGCTGGGACAGCTTCATCCCCTCGGGCGGCTCGCCGGCCAGGCGCTCCACCGGTTGGTAGCGGTAGAGCGTGATCACGTCGGGCGACAGCGCGGCTACGGCGGCCAGATCGCGCTGGAACGATGCGGCGCTCTGGTCCGGCAGACCGAACAAGAGATCGACGTTCATCACGATCCCCGCGCGCGCCGCCGCATCGACGATGCGCGCGATCTCGTCCACCGGTCGGTTCCGACGTGTGATGCGCCGAAGCACGTCGTCGTCGAGCGACTGCAGGCCCATGCTGATGCGGTTTACGCCGTGGCGCGCCACCAGCGCGACCGTCGACTCGTCGGTGGTGCGCGGATGCGCTTCAAAGCTGAACTCGCCCACGACGTTGAACGTTCGCGAGAACGCTGTCGAGGTAGCGCTCGAGCTGGTCCGCCGGCATGGCGCTCGGCGTTCCGCCGCCGAAGTAGGCGTTGCTCGCGCGGACGCGTCCGACGCGCTCGCGAAGCAGCGACAGGCGCTGGATCAAGTAGTCGGCGTAGCTCGCGTACTTCCGCGGGTCCCGCGGCACCTGGTGCCAATACATGCAGAACGAGCAGCTCGAGACGCAGTACGTGAAGTGCGTGTAGACGTTGAGGGTCGGCGGCGAGCCCGGCCGACCGCGACGGCCGAGGGACGCGGTCCACGCGTCCAGCGCGTCGCTCTCCGCCAGGCGTCCCGGCCGCAGTCGCTGCCACGCGGAGGCGTCACCGCCGCGCAGCGCGGCTCGCAGATCCAGGTGGCCCATCGACGGAGATTATCGCACGGGCGCGGGTAGGCACGCGCCACGGGATACCGCGCCGGGCCGACAGCCAGGCGAGCATTGCGGATTGAGCGGCGCGGGCGGCGCCGAGCGAGCGCTATCCGGCGCTCACCACGGCGCCTGCCGGACCTCGGCTGCGCTCGGGGTACGCCAGTACACGTAGCCAGACGTCACCGTGGGCTCCATGACGCTCGTGTCGCTGGTGATGTGCGTGGGCGTGGTGTTGGAGAGCGCGTTGGCCTTCCAGATCCCGTCGGCCGCCAAGTAGTACGTCCAATCGAGGTACACCACGAGCTGCCCGGTCAGGTTCGTGTACGTCTGCACCATCGTCGACGTGCCGCCGGAGTACCTCCAGAACTCGACGCCGCGGGTCCAGAACAAGGAGCCGTTCACGCTCTGGACGTTCCGTCCCGGGCCGGCCTGGATCGAGGATCCCACGCCGGCGTCGGCGCCGAGCCCGGTCTGGAACACGCCCGGCGCGGCGTTCATCCCGCCGCCGTAGTAGACGTAGCTCGCGTCCACGGCCATCGAGTTGATCGTGTCCTGCGCGGTCACGACGTCCTCGGGCGTACCGCCCCCGGTGGGGATGCGACGGATCGCCCACGGCGGGCCGTACTGGACGTAATAGAGGTAGCCGTTGCTCACCGCGAGTCCGCCGGTTCCGGAGGTGTTGTTGGCCTGCGCGAGCTGCGTGCCGACCTGCGACACGCTGCCCGCTGGCGCGCTGTACAGGTAACCGTCGTTGTCGAGGTAGTACAGCGTGCCGTTGTCGACGATCATCGCCAACACGTAGCCAGTCGCGACAACGGTCGAAGGCGTGGCGACCCCGGCACCGACCGGGATACGTGCGATGCCGCCCGCCTTGCAGTAGCCGATGTACACGTAGCCCGAGTTGTCCGCGGCCAGGTGACACAGGTTGCTGCCGGCAACGACCGTCGTGCTGGCAAGGCCGGCGTCACCGCTCGCGCCTGCGGCTCCGCCGGCTCCCGACGTACCCCCGGTTCCGCCGGTTCCCGACACGCCGCCGGTTCCTGCGCTGGCGTCGCCGACCGTTCCGCCAGCGCCCGCCACGCCGCCGGTTCCCGACACGCCGGCGGTTCCCGCCACGCCGCCGGTTCCTGCGCTGGCGTCGCCGACCGTTCCGCCAGTTCCCGACACGCCGGCGGTTCCCGCCGCGCCGCCGGTTCCCGACACGCCGCCGGTTCCCGACACGCCGCCGGTTCCCGCCGCGCCGCCGGTTCCCGACACGCCGGCGGTTCCCGCCACGCCGCCGGTTCCCGACACGCCGCCGGTTCCAGTAGTACCCGCGGTCCCCGCGGCACCCGCGGCGCCGCTGCTGCCAGCCGCGCCGTCCGGCCCCGCGTCTCCGCTGCCCGTGTTGCACGGCGTGGTATGCCACTGTCCGGTCTGTCCGCTCGTGGTCGACCACGTGCCGCTCCCGCCGACCGAGTCGAGCTGTCCCGTCGCGGACACGGGATTGCCGTCGAGCTGCACGGAGTAGTTGGTCGCCCACGTGCCGGCGAAGACGCCCGAGCTGCCGCTGGCCGAGGCCCACGCGCCCGCAGCGGTTCCGCCGGGCACCGCGCTCAGGTTGAACACGCCGTTGTCGCCTCCGCCGAACGTGCCGCAGAAGAGCTGCACGGCGCCGCCCGAAGCGGGCAAGAGGACGAACGTACCCGAGCCGAACGGGCCCACGTACGTCCCCGAGATGGTGCCGCCCGAGACCGTCCCGGTGAAGGTGTAGCCGCCACCGGAGAGCGAGAACGCCCCCGTCCCCGCGTCGAACGTGCCCGTGAGCGAGATGCTGACGCCGCCGATGTCGAGCGTGCCGCTGACCATGAGCGGCGAGCTGGTCCCGAGCGTGTGGAAGCCGGCGGTGCTCGACGAGCTCGCGATCGTGACGGCGAGCGTGCCGGTCTCGCTCGCGCTGCTGATCACGCCGCCGTACGTCCCGGCGCCGATGGCCGGTTTCGACGTGCCGGGGCTTCCGGAGCTACCGCAACCCGGTGTCGCGATCACGGCAGCCAGCACGATGAGCAGGACCAACCAGAGTCTTCGAGGCATCGGCGAACACCCTTCCTAGTGTCGCCTACGCTTACTTCGACGCTCTCGAGGTTCCTATCGCATGATCATGCTAGCCCGCGGCAGAGAAGATTCCGCGCCGGACCGGCATCCCTCTCCAATCAGCGCGGGCGCTCGAACAGAAGCACGCGGTTCGTCGGCAGCGGGTGCACGTACTGGGCGACGCGCAGCCCCCATTTCCCGGCTTGCTTGCGGAACCAGTCGAGGGAGTACAGGTTCACCTCGATCTTCATCAGCTTCTTCTCGATGCGGTAGATGAAGCCCGCTGCCGCGACGCGCGGCGCAAGCACGACCAGGCGGCCCCCCGGCGCCGTCAGCGCTGCCAGGTTCTTGAACGCGCGCTCCGGGTCGAGCACGAAGTCGAGGACGCCCGCGCAGATCACGATGTCGTAGGTGCGATCGTGGTCCAGCTCCTCGACGTCGCCGACCCAGGCCTCGTCGGCTTGATCGCGAAGTCGCTCGATCATCCCAGGAGCGAGATCCACCGCCGTGACGCGTAGCCCGGCGCGCTTGGCGGCGAGCACGTACACGCCGCCACCACAGCCGACGTCGATCACGGTGCGGGTCGCCGGGTCGTCGAAGCGCGCGAAGCCGAGGATCGCGTTGTGCTCCCGCGCCCGCAGCAGCTTGAGCGGACCGCGGGCGACGCTTTCGTCGTAGGACGCGGACGCGCCGTCGTAGTGCTGGAGCGCGCGGTGCTTGTCGGCGGCCTGGACGCGGAACGGCGTAGCGGCGGGCGCGCGCGCCATGAGACTGCCGAGCGCAGCGGACAGCACGACGCAAGCCACCTGGATCACGTGGTGCAGGAGCGCGATCGCCAGAGCATGCGCGACGGGCACGCCCGCGCGGGTCAGACCGAACGCCGCCGCCGCTTCGAACGTGCCGATGTTGGCAAAGGAGACCGGCACCGCGATGCCCACGTTGAGCACGACCAGCACGCCCACGGCCGCAGGGACGGAGAGCGGCGAGCCCGCCGCCCGCGCGAGCGCCATCAACATGGCCGCTTCGGAGAGCCACGCGCCGGCGCCGAGCGCGAGGGCCAACAGCAACTGCCGGGGCTTCCACAGCGCGCTCGACCCGCGCAGCACCTCTCCGAGCACACGCGACGCCCCGCCCAAGCGGCGCCAGCAGGGCGAACAGAGCGACCGCGATCGCCGCGACCGCGCCCCACAGCAAGGGCGAAGCCGCCGCGTGCGGGACATGCACCCGACGCAGCAAGCTCGGCGCGAGGCCGGCGAGGACGAGCAACAGCGCCCCGATGTCGACGAGCTTGTCCGCGAGCAGCACGCTGCCCGCGAGGCTCGCCGCGCTCGCGTCCGGGGCGTCGCCGTCCGGCTGGTTCGCGGCAACGCCGCGGATCAGGGCGATCTTCACGACGTCCCCGGCGCGCGCCGGGACGTAGTTGTTGACGAGCTGACCCCACGCGAAGGACCGGAACACCTGCGACCAGGGCAGCCGCCGATCGCCCGGCAAGAGCGTCCACAGCCGCGTGCACTGGAGCAGGTTCTGGAGCAGACCGAGGCCCAGAGCCGCCGCGACGGCCCACACCGGGAAGTGCCGCAAGCTCGCGCCCACGGCGCGCAACGGGATGGATTTCCCGGCAGCCAGCGTCGCAACGCGCGACGGCGACGATGCCGGCTGCGGCCAAAACGCCGCCGTAGCGCCGCAAGAACGAAGGGCGCTCCATGCAGACATCCGCTAGCGGCGGGCTGCACCTTCAACTCGGTGCAATGTGCAAAGAGAGCTCCGGCGCGGAGTCGATCTGGGCGCAGCGCGGGATACCGCGCCGGACGGGCATGATGACACTGAACCTCGCCGTGCAGGCGGTTCCGGGTTTCACTCCTTCAGGCGACTTCGTCCTGGCGACCTTCAGGGCCAAGAGCATGACCGTGCTCATCGGGACCAAGACGCCGGCGACGTCGCTTCGTCGCCGCCTACGGCGTCGGCCAGTCGGGCTGGCACCTGGCCGCGCTCGACGCGACCACCGGCGCACGCCAGTGGGACGTCGCCCTGAAGCCCGTCGGCTCGATAGACTCGCTTCACGGCGTCCGGTGCTCGGCGACGCGCGTGTACGTCGTCCGGAGCCGGTCGGTGGACGTGCTGGACGCCGCGAACGGCCACGCGGCGGGAAGCATCGGCCAGGAACGAGCCGCGCGGAGAAGCGCGAGCGCGACGACGGCGAGAGTCGGACTCGGGGCCAGGTAGCCGCGGACCACGGCGTCGTCGAGCGACCAATCGGCTAGCCGCGGGCGAGGAACGGGATCAGCGCCGCGGCCACGGTCGCCGGAGCCTTCTCGTCGGGCGCGAAGTGGTCGAGCCCGTCGAGGACCGCGACCTCGGCGTGTTCGAGCACGGCGGCCAGGGCAGCAAGCAGCGGGTCGGACAGATGGGCAGGACTGCGGGCGCCACCGAGCAGGAGCACGTCGGCCGAGATCGCGCTGAAGCGGTCGAGCGACCCGGTGTCTGCCCGGCCGACCTCGACGTGCTCGCGGTAGGCGGCCTCGAGCAGTCGTTCGTACTGCTGCCAGCGCTCACCCCGGAACATCACGCGCAGCACCGCCTTCAGATACCAGCGCGGGAGTCGGGCCACGAACGCCGGCGCGCCTCCGGAGCCCTGCACGAAGTGCGCGAAGGCACCGCGACCGTCCCCGGCGTCGAGCAGTCGTCGGTAGCCCGGCAACCATCCCAGGGGATCGAGCCTGCCACCGCGGGCGCGGCGGCGTCGTAGCCCGCCGCGCCCCCGGCTCCGGCGCCTCCGGCGCCCCCGGCCGTATCAAGCGCGGTGGAGCCGCACGCGGCGACGGTGACGGCGCATACGACGGGATCCACCGCAAGTGACGATCAGCTGCAATCCGTGGCGCATTTCGCCTGGACGCACGCCGTGATGGCGTCGAACTTGGTCTTGCCGTTCGGGTTGTTGCTTACGCACGCCTGCAGGCACGTCGCGTCGCTTGGCGAGCACGCCTGGGCGCAGCTGAAGATCGCCGCGCAGTCGGCATCGCCGACACAGCCGCTGATCTCGGTGCCGCATTGGGCCTGCAGACAGCCGAGACACGCCGCCCCGGCACCGGCCGCACCGCCAGCACCCCCGGTGGCGCTTCCCGCCGCGCCGGCGGTACCGCCTGTGCCGCCAGTGCCAGTGCCGGCGGTCCCGCCGCTAGCGCTACCGGCCGCGCCGGCGCTTCCACCCGTGCCAGAGCCGGCGGTGCCGCCGGTGCCGCCGGTGCCGCTCCCCGCTGCGCCGCCGCTTCCGCCCGTGCTGCTGTCACTACCGCACGCGACGATCGACGCGGCGACTCCGAACATCACGATCCAGGTTGCTGATCTCATCCGTCCCTCCAAGGTCGACAAGGCCGAGCGCCGAGCCTAGCCGCTGGCCACGGGTTTGCCAATTCCTCCCCGCACGACTGGCACGCGTCCGCCGGGAAACGACACGCTGGCGGTTCCCAGCGGGCGATGCCACGTTAGCAGGCGTCGACCATGACCGTTGCTATCCAGATCCCGCCCAAGCATCCGGCGCAGCATCACGCGCCGCCCGTACGCGTGAGCTAGCTCTTCGACATCAAGCGCGACGACCGCGGCCACGAGTACATCGAGGTCGAGACCGAAGGCATGATGCTGCTCAGGATGGTGCTCACGAACAAGGGCACCGCGTTCAGCTACGACGAGCGCGTCGAGCTCGGCCTGGACGGGCTGTTGCCGCCCCAGGTCACGACGCTCGAAGAGCAGGTCGAGCGCGTGTACCCCGGCTTCGCCGAGGCGCCCTCGCCGATCGCGAAGTACCAGTATCTGCGACAGCTGCAGGAGCGTCAGGAGATCCTGTTCTACGCGCTGCTCGCGAAGCATCTGGAAGAGATGCTGCCGATCGTCTACACGCCCACGGTCGGTCAGGCTGTGCAGGAATTCCACTGGCTGTACCAGAACCCACGCGGCGCCTCGCTCTCGCCGATCAACATCGATCGCGCCGGGCGCGTGCTCGACAACTATCCGCTGGACGACGTGCGCATGATCGTCGCCACCGACTCGTCGGCGATCCTCGGCATCGGCGACCAGGGCTACGGCGGGCTCGCCATCCCCATCGGCAAGCTGGCGCTCTACACCGTGGCCGGCGGCGTGAGCCCGTTCCACACCATGCCCACGGCCCTCGACGTCGGCACGGAGCGCATGGATCTGGTGAGCGACCCGGACTACCTGGGCGTCCGCCAGCGACGTCTCTCCGGCGAGGAGTACCTGGAGTTCGTCGACAAGTTCGTGGATGCCGTGCGCTCGCGCTACCCGCGCGCCGTGATCCAGTGGGAGGATCTCGCGAAGGACACGGCGTTCACCGTGCTTCGAACGCTATCGCGACGTCCTGCCCTCGTTCAACGACGACATCCAGGGCACCGGCGCGGTGGCCCTTGCCGGCGTGCTCGGCGCGTGTCGGCTCGAGCAGCAAGAAGTTCATCGACCAGGTGTTCGTGATCCACGGCGCCGGCGCGGGCGGCGTCGGCGTCGCGCTCGCGATGCTGGAGGGCCTGAAGCATGAAGGGCTCCCGCCCGAGGAGGCAGCGAAGCGCGTCTTCGTCCTCGACTCGAAGGGGCTCTTGCTCGCGAATCGCCGCATGGAGCCGTACAAGCAGACGCTGCGCCCACGATCCGGCTCGCGTCGCCGACTGGAAGTGCGAAGGCGCGATCCCGTCGCTCGTCGAGACCGTCGTGAACGCCAAGGCGACCGTACTCCTCGGCCTCTCCGGACAGCGCGGCGCGTTCACCGAGGACGCCGTCCGCGCCATGCTCGACAACACGCCGCGTCCCATCATCTTCCCGCTGTCGAACCCCACCGACTCGGCCGAGGCCACGCCGGCCGATCTCGTCGCCTGGACCGACGGCGCCGCCGTCATCGCCACCGGCAGCCCGTTCGGTCCGGTGGAGCACAACGGCGCGACGATCCCCGTCGGCCAAGGCAACAACGCGTTCATCTTCCCGGGCCTCGGCCTCGGCGCGATCCTGTGCGAGGCCTCGAAGATCACCGACAGCATGGTGTTCGCGGCGTCGCGCGCCCTCGCCGATCTGGTCGCCGAACAGCACGCCGCCCAGGGACTCATCTACCCGCCGGTGAGCGAGATCGGCGAAGCGTCGATCCACGTGGCCGCCGCGGTGATCGCCAGCGCCCTGGACGAGGGCGTCGCCGGCCGCACCGATCTACCGCGCGACGATCTCCAGGCCTACGTACGCTCGCGCTTCTGGCGCCCGCACTACCTGCCCTTCGTCCGCTCGCGACCGACTGGCTCCGAGTAGGCTTGTCGGTCCGGCGCGGAACCAGAGGGGCGCGGCGGCGCCGCCTGCGCGCGGCAGTACGTGTGCGTCCTCGCCCCGCACGCCTCGCCCCGCGTCCGGTGCGCGACATGGAAACGCGGCGCCGCCAGGTACCGCGGTGAGTCGCGTTCTGGAGGATACAGCTGCAGCCGGACGATCCCCCGCTGTGAGGATGGCGCCTGGAACATCGCTGCGGGGCTCGGGTGGGGACTCGGCCGCCCACGCACCGCCGCGCTCCGGCTACTTCTAGATGATCCCCGACGTGGCGCCGCGTGCCCCGTCGGATTCCTGCCCTCACGTTGCGCGGTTCGGGCCCGCGCGCGCGCTTCGCGTGAGGGACAGCGCACGGTACGCCCGGACGAAGCTCGTCGCGAGCGCCAGCGCGGCCAGCAGGTGAGGGCCGGCAGTAGCGTCGCCCGGAGCCTGGCATCCCCGTGGTTCCGCGCCGGACCGGCAAACCCGGCTTCCGGATCAAGACCGTCCCGGATACGCTCCCGCCGTGGCAAGAATTCTCATGGCGGGGGCGGCGACGCTGCTGATGTGCGCGTGTGGTAGCAGCAGCGACGGCACCTCGACGCCGCCTCCCGATTGCTCGATGAAGGTGACGCTGTCCGGCGCCGTCAGCGCGGAGGGCGACGGCAGCGCGCTGGTGTGCGCCGACACGAACAACGGCCCGGGACCGACGACGGCCACGGTGACGCTGGCGATGGCCTCGGCGACGGTGTCGCTGGCGATCTCCCAGTTCTCCGAAGGCGACACCGGCGACTTCCCCGCGTCGCTGTTCATCGGCACGGAGAACCCCGCCGGGCAGTGGATCACCTTGCCGGACGCATGCACCGTGAGCATCACCAAGGACACCAAGGCGGACGAGCACGACGGCGTGCGCGTCTACCAGATCATCGGCACGGGGACGTGCGCCGGTGACGGCGGCACACCGGAGGCGCAGCAGGTGTCGGGCACGGCCGGCGCGGGCGCTGTGACGATCAGCGACTTCTCGTTCACGGCTCGCGTCGGCTGGACGCCGTAGCGTCGTCCGCGTCACGGATCGAGCTCCGCGCAGGCCGGCGGCGCGGCGTTCGCCAGCGCCCGCACGCTCGCCAGCCACCAGTCGAGCATCGCCTTGCCGTCCTCGTCGAGCCACATCTGCGTGAACATGATCGCGCCGTTGCCGCCGCAGATCGGCAACATCAGCAAGCGCACGTGAGCGCGCGTGCCACGCACGTTCCAGCGCCGCTCGATGGCGCGGCCGAGCGGCGTGTCGGCGTTGCCCGTGCTCTGGACGTCGAGCTCCCGGCCGTCCAGCGCGCCCGCGAGCGCGTCGGCGAACTGGTCGAAGGTGCGACCCAGCGAGGGCGTCGTGACCACGCGGTCCGAGATGTCCACGGCAGCGATGGCGAGCGACGGACCGTCACGCTTCATGAACACGCTGTCACCGTCGACGCGCGCGGTGAAGCCGGGCGGTACCGGCATGCGGATGCCGAGATGCTCGCTGACCCAGGTGCCGGCGGCGATGTACGGCGGGCGGACGCGGATCGGCTGCTTGAACGCCGGGATCGTCACCGGGCCGAGCGGCGGCGCGGCCGGTGGGTGCGCGCCCGGAAGATCGAGCAGCGCGCGCGCCGCGTCGCCGGTGGACGCCGGATCGAGCCCCACGGCCAGCGCGACGCGATCGCCGCGGCGCACGACCGAACCCGGCGCGGCGAGCAGCGGGCTCGCGTGCTCGGCCGAGCAACGCAGGAAGCCGCCGAGCGCCTGCTCGAACTCCTCCGCGTCGGCCTCGCTGTCCCAGACCGTCGCCCACTCGATCGCCAGGCGATCGCCGGGCGCGCGCCCGACGCTGAACGCGTCGCCGCCCCAGCCCGCCGCAGCGCGCGCCGCCGTGTCGCGCGGCAGGCACTGCGCCAGCACCGCCCGCGTCTGCAGCTCGCCCAGCCGACCCGACGCGAGCGCTTGATAGCCCCGGGGCAACGTCGGCACGGTCACCGGGATCGCGGCTTCACCGGTGAGGTACTTCTCGGGGTGCAACACCTGCTCGGTGGTCGCGGGCAGCGCCTGGTAGACCCGATCGACCAGCGCGAAGCCGCCGGCGCGGTAGATCGCGCCCATGAACGCGACGCCGCCGAGGTACGGAAAGACGAGCCGCTCGCGCAGCAGCGGCGGCGCGCCGAGCAACACCGGCGACGACCCGGTGCGACGCGCGTAGTCCTCCAGCCGGCCGGGCTCGGTCTGACGCTGGATCAGCGCCAGGCTCCGGCGGAGCGGGACGGCGTGGCTGTCGGCGACGTAGGCGAGCATGGCGAGCATCGCGTCGCCCTCGATCACGGCGCGCACGGCCAGCAGCGTGTCTTCCTGGTCGATGCGCTCGAGATCCGGCATCGCGAAGTTCTGGTACTGCAGCGAGTGGCCGACCTCGTGGGCCACGACCCAGGTCGGATCGACGGGATCGCGCCCGGACACCGGCGGATGCCGCCGCACGTGGATCACGTGCGTGCGCTCGTCGTAGAACGCGACGACCTGCTCCTCGAGCACCGCCGCGGCGCCGCTGCCGTGGGAGACGGCGGCTGGCCCCAAGCCGAACGCGAGCACCGCGCCGCCCTTGCTCGACAGATCGCTCGCCGCGTCGGCCGGGCCGGCCTGCGCGCCGAGGTTCGCGAGGAACGTGCGCTCGTCCTCGAAGTGCATCGGGGCCGGACGCGGATCGCGAAGCTGGCGCAGTGCCGCGACGCGCGCCACCAGCGTCGTGGGATCGCGCTCCAGCGCAGCGAGCGGATCCGGCGCGTTCGCCGGGTGGCCCGCGCACGCGGCGAGGGCGAGGGCGACGAGAGCGCCGGAGCGTCTCACGGCTCTGCCATCGAAGACGCGCCGCCGCGGCGCCCGGCCAGACGCGGCGCCAGCTCGAGATCGCGATTCAGGCGCGCGAGCGCGGAAAATACGCGGATCCGCCAGGTGATGGAGAACGAATCGGCTCCGTGGCCCGAGAGCAACGACGTGACCGCCGCGCGGAGCTTCAGCGTGTTCGTGGGGTACATCATGAGCTCGGCGACCTCTGGACGATAGAAGCCACGGACGAAGTCGCCGTACGCGCGCTCGGCGCGCCTGAGCCAGCGCTCGTAGCGCGCGAAGGCATCGCCGGTGAAGCGCCGGCGCGACAGCGCGCTGTCGATCGCCGCGGCGGCGTGGAACCCGCCCGAGAGCGCCAGGTGCACGCCGCTCGAGAACACCGGGTCGATGAACGTCGCAGCGTCCCCGACCAGCAGCCAGCGATCGCCAACGAAGCGGCTGGAGGAATACGCGTAGTCCGACGCCGCGCGCACCGGTGCGATGCGTCGCGCGCCGGAAAAGCGCTCCGCGAGGTACTTGCTGCGCGGTTAGCGCGCGTTCGAAGTACGCGGCGTCGGCTTTCTGCCCGCGGAGCGCCTTGGCCGGCGCGACGAGCCCGACGCTCGTGCGATCGCCGGCCAGCGGGATCACCCACCACCAGCCGTCGGGGACCAGCACGATCGTGATGTCACCCGCGCTGTCGCCGCTGCCGCGTGACGCGCCCTCGTAGTGCGAGAACACCGCGAAGTTGCGGAGCGCGGCATCCATGCGACGCAGCTCGAGGCGACCGGCGAGCATGGACCGCTGACCCGTGGCGTCCACGAGCACGCTTCCGGCCAGCGTCGTGTCACCGGCGACGACCTCGACCCGGTCCTTGTGGAACGCGAAATCCCGGACCTCGCACTCCTGGCGCACCTCGACGCCGGCGCGGGCCGCGTTGTCGAGCAGGATCGCGTCGAACCGATCGCGGTCCACCTCGAACGCGTACGCGGCGCCGTCGATCAGACCCTCGGCAAAGCGGTAGCGGCGCGAAAGCGAGCAGTCGCCGACGACGAACTCCGCGGCGTGCTTGCGCGGAAAGCCGGCGGCCTCCACCGCCGGGAGCGCGCCGAGCTTGCCCAGCAGCGGCACGCTGCACGGCAGCAGCGACTCCCCGATGTGGAAGCGGGGAAAGCGCTCGCGCTCGAGCAGCACCACGCGCCGCCCCGCCTGCGCGAGGCGAGTCGCGGTCGCCGCGCCCGCCGGTCCTCCTCCGATGATGATCGCGTCGTACACGCCGTTTCCGCGCCGTACCGGCAAGCCAGTATAGACGCACGAGCTCGATCAAGGAAACGAGGTGCGGGGAGCTCGCGGTTGGTAGCTACACAGCGGGTCGCTGGCGAGAACGTGGCCCTTGACGGCGAAAGCCCGGGCGCGCGAGCCGCCGCAGCGGCGGCGGTACTCGCAGCGACCGCAGCGGTCCTCGAGCGAGTCCGGGTCGCGCAGCATGCGGAACACCGGATGGAACCGGTAGACCGCGATGACGTCCTGCAGGCGCACGTTTCCGCAAGGCAGCGGTAGCTGGGCGCTCGGGTAGATGTCGCCGCACCAGGACACGAACAGCGTGCCGCGCCCGTCGCCGACCACGGGCGGTCCGAGCTCCACCGGCGCCTCGCCGCGCTGCCGCGCGATCTCGGCCCGCCGCCGCACGACGTGGGGCAGAGCGGCGATTTCCAGAGCGAAAGCCGCCGACTTTTCGACCTCGAGCAGGGCCTCGATCGCGCGATCGGCCTGCTCGGTCGTGGGCAGCCACGACTCGGCCCGCACGGGAAATTCGATCCGCCAGCGCACCGCGCCGAGCCGCTCGACCCGACGCGCGAGCAGCCGGATGTCGGCGAGGTTTTCCTCGCCCACACGCGTGACGATCTCGAGCGGAATGCTCCGCTGCGCAACCGCCGCGAGCACGTCGCGCGCGCCCTCCGCGTCCGCCTCGTCCAGGCCGAGCGCGACGCAGCGGACGCCGGCGTCCGCGAGCGCGTCGAGCGTGACCTCGTCCAGGTGCGGGCGGCCGGCGAGCTCGACGACGGCGCCCGGGGGCCGCGTCGCCGCGTGCCGCACCAGATCGGGCAGGTCCGCACGGAGCGCCCCGCCGGGACAGCGCAGGATCATGCGCGCCGGCGTCGCTTCTGCGAAAGCGTCCAGCAAGCGGCGCCCCTCGAGCAGGTCGAGCTCCCGATCACCGGCCAGCCCTTTCCACGTCGGCTCGTGGAGGTCGCCGGCCGACGCGCGCACCACCTCCCAGGTCACGACCGCGGGCCGGACGTCGAGTTCGTTTGTCGAGTCGGAACCGCTGGAGCTCATCCGGAAATCGCGCATTGTCTGCGCGTCACGCGTCGCCTCGCGCAAGAATGCTTCGCCACTTGACCTGGATTCAGCGGTCGCGACGGATGCGCACCGGGACCGGCTCGTCGTCGTGGAGCATGCGCATCGCGGGCGTCTCGAGATCGTCGAACTGGCCGCGACCGGTCGCCCACAAGAAGGCCGCGACGGCCATGCTCGAGACGACCAGGGCCAGCGGGAGAAGCAGGTAGATCACGCTCATTTTCCAGGGCTCCGTGGCTGTTGCGGGGGATTGTCGGGTCGGCGCGGGAAGGGCCCGGCTCGCCGGCCCGCCGCTGCGTCGAACGTCCGCGATCGGAACGAGCTCGCCACGACCGTGATCGAGCTCAGCGGCATCAGCACGGCTGCAAGCAGCGGACCAACCAACCCGACGAGCGCCAGGACCACCCCGGCGACGTTGTAGACCAACGAGAACGCCAGGTTGCGCTCGATGATCCGCAGCGTCCGGCGGGCCCCTTCTACGAGCTCGACGAGCGGTCCGACACCCGCGCGGGTGGCGAACGCGTCCGCTGCGGCCAAGCTCGCCTCCGCGCCGCCGTGCACCGCGACACCGAGTGTCGCCGCGGATAGCGCCGCGGCGTCGTTGACGCCGTCCCCCACCATGATCACCGGTCCGCGCGCCGCGGCCTCCTCGACGAAGCGGAGCTTCTGCTCGGGCGAGACGCCGCCGCGCGCCTCCAGATCGGGAATGCCGAGCTCGCGGACGACCGCGGCGACCACGTCCGGGTGGTCGCCGGACAGCACCAGGGCTCGATAGCCCAAGCGCTGAAGTGCGCAGATACTGCGCGCCGCTTCCGGGCGGATCGGGTCGCCGAGCTCGAGCACGGCGGCGACCTCGCCGTCGGCAGCGACGAGCACGGGCGTGCGCGCACGCGCGGCCGCACGCTGCACCAGGGTCGCGGCCCAATCGGGGAGCGGGCCGACGAACGCCGTCGATCCGACGCGCAGCGCCCGGCCGTCGACCGTCGCCGCCACGCCGGCACCGGGCGTCTGCCGCAGCGCCGTGACCACGTGCGGCCCGGCGGGCAGCGCCGACACGAGCGCCGCCGCGACCGGATGCGCCGACTCTTCCTCGATCGCGCGCACCAGAGGCTTCAGCGACTCGTCGCCGTGCCAGGCGACCAGCCCGAGCCGGCCCTCGGTGAGCGTCCCGGTCTTGTCGAACACGACCAGGCCCGGCCGCGCGGCGCGCTCGAGCGCGTCGCCGCCCTTGATCAAGATCCCCGAGCGCGCGGCCTTGCCGACCGCGGACGCGACGGCGAGCGGCGTCGCGAGACCGAGCGCGCACGGGCAGGTCACGATCAAGAGCGCGACGGCATGCTCGACCGCCACCGACGGCGAGACGTGCCACCAGACGATCAGCGCGACGCCGGCCAACGCCAGCACCACCCCCACGAACCAGCCGCTGATGCGATCGGCCAGCGCGACCACCGGCGCGCGCCGGCGCGCGGCCTCGGTGACGCTCTTCATCAACTGACCGACGCGCGTGGCCGCGCCGGTCGCCGCGACGCGGACCAACAGCCGCGACGACAGGTTGATGCAGCCGGCGTGGACGCGCGATCCCGCCTCGACGGTCTCGGGCCGCGACTCGCCCGTGAGCAGCGACGCGTCGACGGCGGAGCTTCCCGTCTCGACCGCACCGTCGACGGGGATGTGTTCGCCGGCGCGCACCTCCACCAGCGCGCCGGGCATGACCGCCTCGATCGGGACGTCGCGCACCGCGTCGCCTTCCACGAGCCGCGCGCTCGACGGCGCGAGCGACGACAGCAGCTCGGCGGCGTCACTGGCCGCGCGCTGTTGCCGTCGCTGCATCCAGCGTCCGATGAGCAGCAGGAAGATCAGCGACGTGACCGAGTCGAAGTAGACCTCGCCGGCGGCGCCCAACGTGCCGACCGCGCCCCAGACGAAGCCCGCGACAATGCCGAGGCTGATCGGCAGGTCCATGTGCGGCGTGCGCGTCCTTACCGCACCCCAGGCGCCCCTGAAGAACACGCTGCCGGACCACAAGACAGCGGGGACCGTCACCGCGAAGCTGCCCCACCGGAACAAGGACACGTACTCGGCGTCCATGCCGGCGAACACGCCGCTGTACAGCGCGGCGCTCATCAGCATCACGTTGCCGGCCGCCGCGCCCGCCACCGCCATGCGTCCGAGCAAGGCGCGGTCCTCGCGGCGCCGCAGCTCCGCGGAGCGCGCGCCCGGCTGCGGGTGCGGCGGATAGCCCAGCGAATCGAGCTCGCGGGCGATCGCCGACAGCCGCGCCCGGGCCGGATCCCACACGATGCGCACCGTGGAGCGCCCGACGTCCAGCGTCGCCTCGACCGCGCCGTCGACGAGCAACGTCGCCCGCTCGACGAGCCACACGCACGCCGAGCAGTGCACGCCTTCCAGGTACAACTCGACGGCGGAGAGGCCGTCCCCGACCGGACGGCAGTAGGCCGACAAGAACGCCGGATCGTCGAGCTCGGCGTAGCTCTTGCCGGTGATGCGGGCGCGCGCGCCGCGCTCGCCGGCCTGCTCGCGATACGCGTAGTACCGGTCGAGCCCCGCGCCGTGGATGGCCGCGTATACGGTGCGGCACCCCGAACAGCAGAATTGCTCGGCCGCGCCTTGCTCGACGAAGCCCGCGGCTACGGGCAAGCCGCAGTGGGTGCACGCGACGTCGTCGACGGCGCGGGCGGAGTCGAGCGTCGCGCCGGCGACGTTCATGGCGCTCCGCGGCGCGCGCCGCAGGGTGGCGCCGCGGGAACGCCGCCGAGCGCGGCGCGCGCGTCGCGCATGGCGCCGATCGGCGCGTCCAGTCGTCCAAGGACGCCCGCGAGCCCGACGATGATGAGCAGCGCCGCGCTCAGCACCGGGACGAAGCGGCGGACCCGGCCCATCAGCGCCTGCACACCGATCCCCAGCCCGAGCAACACCGGCAACGTGCCCGCCCAGAACGCGATCATCACTGTCGCACCGCCGAGCGCGCTGCCGGTGCCCGCGGCGGTCACCGCGAACGCGTACAGCCAACCGCACGGCAGCAGCGTCGACGACAGACCGACGAGCAAGGCACGGATCACCGGCGGCTCGCCGCGAAGCGACGCGATCGCCTGCGCGACGCGCCCCTGGACGCGTCGCGCCAGTGGCAAGCGCGGCACCCGGAGCCCGGCGTGGGCGAACAGCAGCGCAAAGCCCCAGAGCACCATCACGGAGCCGGCGACGACGGCCGCGACGCGCCCCATGCCGGCGGCGCGCGACGCGAGGTCGAGCGCCGCGCCCAGCGATCCCGCGACGGCGCCGAGTGTCGTGTACGTCACGAGCCGCCCGAGGCTGTAGGCGGCGTGGCCGAGCGCGCGCGCCGCGCCGGTATTGTCGTCGCCGCCCGAGTAGAACGCGACGAATCCGCCGCACATGCCCGCGCAGTGCAGGCTTCCGATCAAGCTCGCCGCCAGCACCGGCACGACGAGCGACGCCGACATCAGGCGCCTCCGCGCGGATCCACGTCCTGGCGCACCACGTCCGTGAAGCGGACGCCGCCCTGGGTCGCCGTGAAGCGGAACTCCCACAGACCGCGCTGCTGGATCGGCAATGCCGCGACGTAGCTGCCGTCGGACTCTTCCGTCAGCTGCGCGTGCAAGATGTCCGACGCCCGCGCATTGAAGAAGGTCTCGACCTTGACGCTGGCGCCGCGCAGCGGCTTCCCGTGTTCGTCGCGCAGCGCCACGTGAACCCGCACCCGGCGGTCCGGCGCCGCCGCGGTCCGCAGAGCGATGCGCCACCCCAGCCGCTGGTTCTGCGCCTGCTGCTCCTCGGTCGCGTCCCACTGGACGGCCTTGCGATAGTAATCGTGCTCGACCGCGAAGCCCGGGTCGTCGACCGCGGTGTAGACCATCCACAGCTCGCCGGCGACCAACGACACGAGCAGGCCAACCGGCAGCAGCCACCAGCGGCTGGAGGTGCCCGGGTTCTCAGTGGTGCTCATGCTCTTGTTCTCCGTCGTGCCCCTCGGGGCCCAGCAGCTTGTAGGGTGCCTGTGTGTGGAACGACGCGCCGTCGCTGACCTCGATCGTCACGGCCCGGACGCCGTCGTGGAAGAAGCTGCGCGGCGCGACGACGAACACGGGCGTCGTCACGCGCTGCCCCGCCGGCACCTTCAGCGGGTTCTCCGGGACGATCAGGCGCGCCCCTTCCGCACCGACGAGCCGGATGTCGTAGGCCTGCGCCGTACTCGTCCGGTTCTGCACCTTCACGCGGATCTGGTTCTGGACCTTGCCGTCCACCAGCACGAACGGAGCGCCGAGCCCGCGCAGCACCGTCACGTCGGCGGTGCCCTGGGACGCTCCGAACGCGAGCAATGCGCCGAAGAACGCCGCGAACAGCACGGGATAGATCAAGACGCGAGGCCGCAGGATGCGCGTCTTCTCGTGGGTCTCCAGCGACTGCTGCGACGAGTAGCGGATCAGTCCGCGCGGACGCTTGATCGCGTCCATGATCGAGTCGCAGGCGTCCGCACACTGGGCGCACGCGATGCACTCGAGCTGCAGCCCCTCGCGGATGTCGATCCCGGTCGGGCACGCGACGACGCAGGCGTTGCAGTCGATGCAGTCGCCGCGACCCTTTGTAATCTTGCCCTTGCCGCGCGGCTCACCGCGGCTGTCGTCGTAGCCGATGATGAGCGACTTCTTGTCGAGCAACACCGACTGGAACCGCGCGTACGGGCAGATGACCGTGCACATCTGTTCGCGGAACCAGGCGAAGTCGAGGAACACCATGGCGGCCGTAACCGCCATCACCAGGAAGGACTCGGGGTGATCGAACGGCGAGCGCCGCACCCAGACCCAGAGCGTCTCCACGCCGACGAAGTACGACAGGAACAGGTTCCCGATCAGCACCGAGAGCACCACGAAGGTCAGGTACTTGAGCAACCGTCGCCCATCGAGGCCCTTGCGGTCGCGACGGATCTGCTGCGCCCGGTTGCCCTCGAACAGGCGCTCGATCGGACGGAAAACGAACTCCATGTACACGGTCTGCGGGCAGCCCCATCCGCACCACACGCGCCCTACCAGCGCGGTGACCCAGAAGATCGCAACGAAGATCGACAGCAGCAGCAGCATCAACAGCACGCCGTCCGTCGGCAGGAACGTCCTGCCGAACAGCACGAACTGCCGATGCGGCAGGTCCAGCAGCATGAGTGGCTTGCCGTTCAGTCTGACGAACGGAATCGCCACGAACAGCGCGATCAGCGACCACGCGACGATCAGCCGCGCGTTCCAGAAGCGCCCCTTGTAGAGCTTCGGTCGGATCAGCCGGCGCGTGCCATCGGCATTGAGTGTCGGGAGCACCCGCTCGGGCGCGGGAATGGGACCTGCCATGGCTACCTCGGCGTTTCTCCTCCCGTCAGTGTGCGGCGATCTTGTTGCCCTGTGGAGCCTTGCCCGCGACGTGCGTCGAGCGCAGCGTGCCCACGAACGCGACGGCCTCGCGGACCTCGATCGGCGAGAGCTGGCGCCCCCACGCCGGCATCCCCTTGTCGGCGACGCCGCCGTTGACCACGCCGTAGATGTCCATCAGCTTGCCCTGGCCGTGGATCCAGTAGTCGTCGGTGAGGTTCGGGCCGATGATGCCCTGCGCGTGATCGCCGTGGCACGGGACGCAGCGCTGCATGAACACCGCCTTGCCCGCCTCGACCATCCCGGCGTTGGCCATGACCTTCTGGAGGCTCTCCTCCGTGACCTTCTCGGCGGCGGCGAGCTTCGCCTGCTGCTCGGTGGCCTCGTGGACGTCCTCCTGGTACGCGGCGAGCCGGCCTTCGCCCTTGCCGCTCAGCTGGTACCAGAAGAAGTAGCCACACGCGAAGAAGAACGTGGCCCAGAAGGTCCACACCCACCAGCGAGGCATCGGGTTGTCGTACTCGCGAATGCCGTCGTATTCGTGGTCGAGGAGGATCTCCTCGTCGAGTGGGCTTTCAACGCTGGCCGAGACTCGTTTGTCCGCGCGGTCGCTCATGAGTCCTGATCCTCGTCACCAGGGCGTCGCGCCGGGAAGCGCGGCGAAACAGGGTTGTCGTCATCCAGAGGCATGAATCGCGCCTGCTCGAAGCGTGTGGCGTTGCCTCGCTTGAGCACGTACAGCACCACCATCACGAACATCGCCATGAACAGAACCATGGCAATCTCCGCGTAGGCGTGGAGCTCCATGGCGCCCATGATGTCGCTGAGCTTCATCTCACCGACCTCCCGTGACGTTGCTGAGCGTCGTGTCGCTGCCGCGCTCCACCGCCGCTTGCGGGGTAGCCGCGCTCGGAACGGGCGGCTGCTTCTTGATGTCCGTGCCCAGGCGCTGCAGATAGGCGATCAGCGCGACAATCTGCTTGTCCTCGAGGTTCGACGGTCCGCCTTCCTTGGCGATCTCGACGGCGACCTGCTTGGCCTGCGTGCGTGCCATCTGCTCGGCGTGGTTGATCGCCTCGCCGTACGGCACGCCGAGCATCGCCATCACGTCGACCTTCTTCTGGATCACGCCGTAGTCGATGTTCTTGGTAAAGAGCCACGTGTAGCGCGGCATGATCGACTGGGGCGTCGTGGAGCGCGGGTCGTCCATGTGCCGCACGTGCCAGAGGTCGGGGTACTTCCCGCCCTCGCGCGCGAGGTCCGGCCCGATCCGCCGCGAGCCCCACTGGAACGGGTGGTCGTAGACGAACTCGCCGGGCTTCGAGTATTCGCCGTAGCGCTCCGTCTCGGCGCGGATCGGCCGGATCATCTGCGAGTGGCAGTTGTAGCAACCTTCGGAGACGTAGATGTCGCGACCGGTGAGCTCGAGCGGAGTCCAGGGCTTGACGGACGCGATGGTCGGCACGTTCGACCGGATCAAGAACGTGGGAATGATCTCGAACAGCGACGCGACCACCACGGAGATCGTGACCCAGATCGTGAACCGCAACGGCTTGCGCTCCCAGACCCGGTGCCAAGCCGCCTCGGCGAAGTAGCGGAGTCCGTACGCCGGACCGGCCATGGTCGGGTAGCGCGGGAGCTCCAGGCGCGGCGTCGCGCCGGTGTACTCGCCGAGCGCCGGCGCCTCGTGCACGGGCTCCGCGTACTTCTCGGGGCGCCCGCGCCACGTCATGAACAGGTTGGTCATCGCCAGGATGACGCCGACGAGGTACAGGCTGCCGCCGATGGCGCGCACCCACCACATGGGGATGATGCGGACGACCGTCTCGACGAAGTCGGGGTACGCGAGCCGCCCCGTGTCGTCGAAGGCGCGCCACATCAGGCCCTGGGTGACGCCCGCGGCGTAGATCGCCACGATGTACATCAGGATGCCGATCGTCCCGAGCCAGAAGTGCACCTCGGCGAGCTTCTTCGACCACAGCTTCTTCGTCTGGAACAGCCGCGGCGCGAGCCAATAAAGCATGCCGAACGTCATGAAGCCGTTCCAGCCGAGCGTGCCGCTGTGAACGTGCGCGATGGTCCAGTCCGTGTAGTGCGACAGCGCGTTGACGCTCTTGATGCTGAGCATCGGCCCTTCGAAGGTCGCCATGCCGTAGAACGTCACGCCGACCACGAAGAACTTCAGCACCGGATCCTCGGCGACCTTGTTCCAGGCGCCGCGCAGCGTGAGCAGGCCGTTGATCATGCCGCCCCACGACGGCATCCACAGCATCACGCTGAACACCATGCCCAGCGTCGACGCCCACTCGGGAAGCGCGGTGTAGTGCAGGTGGTGCGGACCGGCCCAGATGTAGATGAAGACCAGCGACCAGAAGTGCAGGATGCTGAGCTTGTACGAGAAGACCGGCCGGTTCGCCGCCTTGGGCAGGAAGTAGTACATCAAGCCCAGGAACGGCGTCGTCAGGAAGAACGCGACGGCGTTGTGGCCGTACCACCACTGCATGAACGCGTCCTGCACGCCAGCGTAGATCCCGTAGCTCTTGGTGAAGGTCACCGGGATCACGAGGTTGTTGAAGATGTGCAGGATCGCGACGGTGATGATGGTCGCGATGTAGAACCAGATCGCGACGTAGAGGTGCCGCTCGCGACGCTTGGCGATGGTGCCGAAGAAGTTGATCGCGAAGATCACCCACACGACCGCGATCGCGATGTCGATGGGCCACTCGAGCTCCGCGTACTCCTTGGACTGCGTGATCCCGAACGGGATCGTCAACGCCGCGGCGACGATGATGGCTTGCCAGCCCCAGAAGTGGATGTTGCTCAGCTTGTCGCTGAACATCCGCGCCTTCAGCAGGCGCTGGCTCGAGTAGTACACGGCGGCGAAGATCGCGTTGCCGGCGAACGCGAAGATCGCCGCGTTCGTGTGCAGCGGCCGCAGCCTGCCGAACGTCAGGAACGGCAGGTTGAAGCTCAGGGACGGCATGACGAGCATGAGCGCGACCCAGAGGCCGACCAGCATCGCCACGAATCCCCAGATGATCGTCGCGGTCGCGAACTTGCGAACGACGGCGTCGTCGTAGGTGAACTTCTCGACAGGACCAGTGCTCATCGGGCGGGCGCGATCGCAAGACCCGTGCCTGCGCGATTTCCCGCGCTGACCGGCGTCAAAGCTGCGGGATTCGCGCAAGCCTTGCGAGGCTGGAGCCGCGAAGACACCGCGACGCGGTCACGCGAACGATCGCGTCCCGGCCTGATTTCCCGCCGGACTCAGCGTGCGCACGACTCGCCGTTGCGCGAGGTCAAGGCGCCAGAATTTCGCGAAATCGACTTGATCGCGATCAAATTGCGCGCGCGATGGCTCGACTACCCGCCGAGGAACGCGCCGATCTGGGCGCAGAGCGGGCTGCCCGGACAGCACGCGTCGATCGCGCCGCCGTACTTGTCGGTGTGGAAGCACACCTTCGCGCCGTGGCTCGGGTAGTAATAGGCCCAGAAGAAGCACATCTCGGCCGTGGCCGACTCGCCGAAGCTCACGCTCTGACTGGTCGGGTTGTTCCAATCGCAGGTGAAGCGGAAGCCGCCGCCGGTCGGGATCTGGAACGGCGGATCGAACTTCACCGTCGCCGGCTCGCTCCAGTCCCAGCCCGGAACGTCATAGACCGACGAGCCCGTGTCCGTCTTGTTGGCGGCGGTCGAGATCGCGACGTTGGTGCCGAGCTGGTGCTCGTGACCGGTGATGGCGAAGAAGTTCGCGTCGGCGAACTCGGACGGCAGCGGGAAGAACGTCGGCCCCAGGGTGAAGGTGCTCTTGGCGGCGATCTGGATGTCCGGGTTGCCGATGAACAGGAAATCCGCCGCCTGCTTGAACTCCGAGTCGGGGATGACGTTGAACGTCGTGCTCGCCTGGACCTGCACGGTCTTGGCCGTGGTGTTGATGTAGTGCAGCTCGATGCGGATCATCTGGTTGGCGTCGAGGGCGTAGCCGACACCCGACGGGAACGTGAGCAGGTCGTCGTGCTTCTGCGTCACCATCAGCGGCGCGCCCTTCGCGGGGTTCAGCGTATCGACGAACGGCGTGCAGTCGAAGGGCGTCAGCACCTCCTGCGTGTCGGTCGTGCGATACACGATCATGTGATGCGACGAGCTGCTGATGATGTTGTGGATGCTGCCCACGTGGATCTCGGCGGCATTGCCCAGGCGCTTGATCACGCACTGCGTGTTCTCGTAGCCCGACGGCACGTCGATCGGCCCGATGTCGAGGGAGTACGAATCGCCGTTGCTGGTGTTGCCGGCGCTGCCACCGGTCGCCCCGCTGCCACCCGTTGCGCCACTGCCACCGGTCGCCCCGCTGCCGCCGCTGCCACCCGATGCGCCGCTTCCGCCCGCGCCGGGCGTGTTGTTCGAGCTGCTGCTGCCGCAGCCGACAAGAAGAGCGATCACGGGCACGAATACAAGAACGCGTCGAAGCATCGCGCGTAGCATATCGCGAGCTGCGCGCGCGCGCTACGCGCTGTGTTAGCGTCGGGAGCGCGATGCTCGAAGCGCTGGGCAAGGGTTTGACGCGCCTGTCGCGGCGCTACGTGCCCGATCCGCTGGTGCTCGCGGTGTTGCTTACATTGTGCGCGTTCGTGCTCGCGTTCATCCACGTCGGCTTCGATCCCGGTCGCGTGCTTCTCGCCTGGTTCGACGGCAGCGGAAAAGGCAAGGGATTCTGGAATCTGCTCGCCTTCGGCATGCAGATGTGTCTGATCCTGGTGACGGGGCACGCGCTCGCGTCGAGCCCGCCGCTGCGCCGCGCCCTCGACGCCCTCGCCGATCGCGCGAGCACGCCGGCACGCGCCATCGTCATCGTCGCCGCCAGTGCGATGCTGCTCGCGCTCGTGAACTGGGGGCTCGGCTTGATCGCGGGCGCGCTGCTCGCGCGCCAGGTCGGTCAGCGCGCCCGCGCGCGCGGCGTCGCGGTCCACTACCCGCTGCTCGCCGCCGCGGGCTACAGCGGCCTGCTCGTGTGGCACGGCGGGCTCAGCGGCTCGGCGCCGCTCAAGGTGACGCTGCAGAAGGATCTCGTGGAGATCCTCGGCGCCAAGCTCGGCGCGCAGATCCACGCCATGCCGTTGTCGGAGACGATCGGCGCGTGGCCGAACCTCGCGGCGAACCTCGCGCTGCTGCTCGCCCTGCCCTGGGTCTTGATCCGCATGCAGCCGCGCGATCCCGCCGATCGCGTCGCCGCCCCGGCGCTCGATACCGGACCCTCGCCGGACAGCGAGCCCGAGGCCACGCCCGCCGCGCGTCTCGAGCGCTCGAGGCTGCTGGTCGCCGTCATCGTCCTGCTCGGCGCGGGGACGTCGTTCCTGGTCGTGCGCCGGCAAGGCATCGGCAACCTGGATCCCAACCTGTTGAACTTCTTGTTCCTGTTTCTCGGCCTCGCCCTCCACGGCACGCTCGCGAGCTACGGCCGCGCCGTGGTCGACGCGACGCAAGGCTGCGCCGGCATCATCCTGCAGTTTCCGCTCTACGCCGGCATCATGGGCCTGCTCACCGGCACGGGCCTGGTCGCCGCCATCGCCGCCAGCCTCTCCCACGCCGGCGCCGCGCTGCTCCCCGCCGTGTCGTTCTACTCCGCCGGCCTCGTCAACCTCTTCATCCCCAGCGGCGGCGGCCAGTGGGCGGTGCAGGGCCCGATCCTGATGGAAGCGGCGACGCGCACCGGCGTCGCTCCCGCGCGCCTGGTGATGGCGCTGGCCTACGGCGATCAGTGGACCAACATGCTCCAGCCGTTCTGGGCGTTGCCCCTGCTCGGCATCACCCGCGTGGCCGCGCGCGACATCATCGGCTACACGGCGGTGCTGCTGCTCTTGAGCCAGTTCGCGTTCCTCGCCGCGCTGTACGTCGGCTGGTGATCGGCTACGCGAAGTACGCGCGGATCGCCTGGGCGCGCGCCAGCGTGTCGCGACGGCCGAGCTCGATCAGCTCGCGGGCGAAGCCGCCGTCGAACAGCAGGTACGACGCCCAGTCCGCTTCTTGACCCGGCGCGCGGCGCGCGGCGCGCTCGACGAGCTTGCGCACCACGACGTTCAGGTTCGTCGTCTTGAGCGACTCGCGGATATAGCGACCGGCGACCTTGCCCAGGTTCTGCGTCGGGCTGAACACCAGCGGCTCGATCCGCCGGTACGGCAAGCCCCGGGTGCGCTCGAGCACGTCCTGCACGCGGGCGAGCTCCTCGGGCGGGAGCGCGTCCTCGAGCACCTCGAGCAGCAGGTTGAAGCGGCGGAGAACCGATAGATCGTAGCTCACCGGGTCGAGCAGCAGCGCGTTCAACAGCTTGCCCACCAGGAACGACACGGACAGCTCCTGGTCGGGCCCGGTCTCGGGCGGCGGCGGCAACGAACCCTTCTCCTCGTGGAACATCGGAGATATCACCACGAGCTTGTCGGCGCCCGCACGCAGCGCCGGCGCCATCGGCGTGTTGAAGCGCAGACCGCCGTCGCAGTAGTAGCCGTCCTCGACCCAGCGCGACGGGAACAACAGCGGAATCGCCGCCGACGCGAGCACGTGCCCCACCCCGAGCCGCGTGAGCCGCGCGCGGCGCCGCCGGTCGCGCGTCGGACGGAAGTCCTCGCCCGGCGCCTGGTCCACGAACATCGTCGTCCGACCGGTCTCGACGTGGAGCGCGGCGATGAGCAAGGACAGCGTCGTGCCGCCGTCGATGTTCTGGTAAAGCTGCTCCCAGTCGACGGCCTCGTTGACGACGCGCTCGAGGTTCCGTGTGTCGAGCAGCGAGTTGCCGGGCGCGTCGCTGGCGACGACGCCCTCGAGCAGCCGGTTCATCCGGCCCGACCAGCGCAGCAGCGTCCAGGGCTTCAGCCGCGCGTGGTCCTCCAGGCGCAAGCTGCTCCAGATCTCGATCAGTCGCTCGATGCCGTGGTCGCCGCGATGAGCGTTGGCGGCGAGAAACGTCGCGTTGATCGCGCCCACCGAGGTGCCGGCGAAAATGCGGAACAGCGGCGGGTCCCGGGCCGTCCTGCCGAGCGCCTCGATCATGCCGGCCACGACGCCCACCTCGTAGGCGCCGCGCGTGCCTCCGCCGGACAGCACGATCGCGGTTCGCGAGCCTGGCTCCGACGGCACGCGCCCAATCTACACGAGGCCCGCCGCTGCCGGCCAGATCGCGACACGCCGCCAGCTCTCGCGGAAGGCGCTACGCTCCATGCATGCGTGATGGTGGGATGCCGGTCCGGCGCGGCCGGCGGCGCGGTCCGCTCGCGCTGTTCGCGGCCGGCCTCGCCGCGTGCGCGTGCGGCGGCGGCGCCGGCGCGCCGGACCGGCGCGCCGCGGCGCCGGCCGCGCCGGACAGCCACAATCCCATCCAGGCGATCGCCCCGGGCGAGCCGGCGACGCCGTTCCGCGTCGAGACCACCGCGGGCCGCGTCCTCGACTCCGCGACCCTGATCGGCCGGCGTCCGGCGGTGCTGGTCTTCTTCGCCTCGTGGTGCGGGATCTGCGAGATGAGCCTGCCGATCGTGCATCGCGCCCTGCCGGACGCGAGCCCGGACGTGGCGGTCGTCGGCGTGTCCCTGGACGGCGCGGACACGTGGCCGGCGGTGGCCGGCTTCGCCCGGCGCGAGGGCGTGACCTATCCGATCGTGCACGGGGCGCGCTTTCCGCGCTTCGTCGCGAGCTACGACGCCACGGGGCGCATCCCGCTGGTGGTCGTCGTGGGGCGGGACGGCGCCGTGGTCGACATGCTGATCGGCTACGTTCCGGGCTACAACGCGCGCTTCCGCGCGGCGCTGCAGCAAGCGGCCCGCGCGCCGGTGGACGAGAGGGATCGATAGCAGGATATACTCGCGGCATGGGCCAACCGGAGTCCGCCGCGTCGCGCTTGATCCCGCACGCCGCCGCCGCGACCGATCGCGGCAAGATCCGCGAGCACAACGAGGATCACGTGCTGTGCCGCGACGATCTCTTGCTGTACCTGGTCGCCGACGGCGCCGGCGGGCACAACGCCGGCGACGTGGCGAGCACGTTGGCGGCGCGGTCGATCTCCAACTATTTCGGCGCGACCGTGCGCGAGACCCACGACAAGCCCGACGTCGACAAGTTCGGCATCGCGACGGGAGCGCGGCGCCTCTCGGCAGCGGTGCAGAAGGCGAACCACGACGTGGTGGAGGTGTCCAAGTCCTCGGACCTGCACCGCGGCATGGGCACGACGGTGGTGGCGGCGAGCTTCTCGCCGCGGTCGGGTCTGCTGCACGTCGCGCACGTCGGGGACAGTCGCTGCTACCGCCTGCGCGCGGGTAGCCTGGAGCTGCTCACGCAGGATCATTCGCTGCTCAACGACGTGCTCGAACAGCGTCCGGACGTCGACGACAAGGTGCTGGCACGGCTGCCCAAGAACGTGATCACGCGCGCGCTCGGCATGGAAGAGAAGGTCCGGGTCTCGGTGCGGTCGTACGCGGTCGTCGCCGGCGATCGCTACCTTCTCTGCTCGGACGGCCTGTCCGGCATGGTCGGCGCGGAGAGCATCGCGGCGTCGCTCGGCTCCGACGCGCAGCCGGCGGAGATCGTCGCGGAGCTGATCGCGCTGGCGAACGATGCCGGCGGCCTCGACAACATCGCCGCCGTCGTGATCGAGTGCGCGGGCGGGCCGGACGCCGCGCTGCCCGTGAGCGCGCGGCTCAAGACCTCGCCGTCGCGCCCGCCCGAGTCGTCCGAGCCGGAGATCTCTGATCCTCGGCATCGAGGACATCGATCTGGAGAGCGGCGAGCCGCAGTTCCGCGTCGTGCCGTCGGGAAGCGCCGGCACCGATCTGATCGACGCGCTGGGCAAGTTCGTCGAAAAGCAGAAGCGATGAGCGTCACAGCGCAGGAGCCGCTCGTGGTCTCGGAAGCGTTGCCGGCGGTCGGTGGCGCCGTCGGTCCGGAGCCGGAGGATTTCGTCGTCGACGAGCTGCCGCTCTACCCGCCGAGCGGGCAGGGCGAGCACCGCTTCGTTCGTATCCAGAAGCGGCTGTGGACGACGCCGGACATGCTGCACGCGGTGGCGCGCGCCGCGGGCGTGCGCGAGCGCGACATCGGCTCCGCCGGCATGAAGGACAAGCACGCCGTCACGTCGCAGTGGATCAGCCTGCCGCCGGGCGCACGCGCCGCGGACACGTGGGAGCTTCCCGACGGGATCACGGTGCTGGAGACGTCGCTGAACGAACGCAAGCTCCGCACCGGCCAGCAGCGCGGCAACCACTTCAGCATCCGCCTGGTCGGCGTCGCGGACGACGCGCTGGCGCGAGCGACGGCCATCGTGGCGCTGCTCAAGATACGCGGGCTTCCGAACTACTTCGGCGCGCAGCGCTTCGGACACGGCGCGCAGAACCTGCCGCGTGCCCTCGACTGGCTCGCGCGCGGCGCGCCGCTGGCGGGACCGCGCGCGCGCTTCTACAAGAAGCTCTACCCGAGCGTCGTGCAGTCGGAGATCTTCAACCGGACGTTGACGGCGCGCCTCGAGCTGGGCGCGCTCGCCGTGCTCGAGGGCGACGTCGCACGCCTCGACGGCACGGGCTCGCTGTTCCTGGTCGAGGACCCGGCGCGCGAACAGCCGCGCCTGGAGTCCGGCGACATCCACCTCACCGGTCCCCTGCCCGGTCCGCGGATGAAGCCCACGGCCGGACGGCCCCACGAGATCGAGCTCGCGGCGATCGCCGCGGTCGGGCTCGGCGAGGCCGAGCTCGGGCTGCTCGGTCGGCTCGCCGACGGCACGCGCCGCGACCTCGTGGTCCGGCCGGAAGCCCTCTCCGTCGAGGCCGCCGGCGCGGGCGCGCTCCGGCTCGACTTCGCGCTCCCTTCGGGAAGCTACGCGACCCAGCTCATGCGTGAGCTGACGCGCGCCCCCTGGGCGGATCCGCGGCGCGTCGATCGGCCTGGCGGCGCGGACTGACCGCTGGATATACTGCCGGTCATGGCTGGCATCGACACCTCCGCCGCTCACAACCTCGCCGCGCCCCAGCTCGAAGCGCTGGTCGAGATGATGTTCCTCGCCGCGTCCGCCGACGGCGAGCTCGCCGACGAGGAGAAGAAGCTGTTCGAGAGCAGCATCGAGTCGCTGACCGACGGCAAGCTCGGCGGCGCGGCGCTCTCGGCCCTGCTCGACCGCGCGAAGCAGGAACTCGACGGATCGAGCCGCGACGCCCGTCTGGCTTCGGTCAAGGAACGCTTGCCCGACGGCGGCGCGCGCAAGGTCGCGCTCGCGCTCGCCATCCAGGTCACCGCCGCCGACGGCATCATCCGCACCAGCGAGCGCGAGCTCATCATGGACACGGCGGATGCGCTGGAGATCGACCGCGACGAGGCCGCCGACCTGGTCCGCGATCTGACGAGCTGAGCCGCTACTCTTCGGGCGTCTTCGGGCGTGGGGCGACGACGCGTTCCATGTTGACGCCGAGCCGCGTCGCGCGCCGCGACTCGGCCGCGCGCTTCTGGGCGAAGCGGCGCAGGCTGTCTTCCGTCACCATGCCGACGGAAGGCGCGTCGGCGTCGCGGAAGCGCTCGTCGGGGACGTCGCCGGCGGGACGCCGCGAGTGCTCGCCGGCCAGCGTCTCGCTGCAACGCTTGTCGAAGTCGGCCTTCCACTCGTCGAGGGAGCGGAACTCGTACGAGGGGTCGTCCGGGTCGTGGATGATCTTCTCGACCACGGCGTCCCGCGACACGAACACGGGGTGGAGCTCGGCCGGGTCGTAGCCGTTGCCGCGGTCGAACAGCCCGCCGCAGATCGTCCTGAGCGCGCAGGCGTTGCACGCTTCGTCGTAGATGTGCTCCCAGTCCGTCTGACGCACTGTCTGTTTGGCGTCGAGGAAGTGCACGATGCGCTCCTCGCCCTTGACGATCTTCCGCGTCTCGGTGCTGGCGAAGGCAAAATCCGCCATGTAGCAGAGCGGCACCTTCTCCACCCGGAAGGTGCGCCCGGTTCGCGCCAGCAGCGTGAGCGCCCGGTACAGCGACACTTCGAAGTCCGCCAGGCGTGGCGTGAACTGGTCCTGGTTCACCTCCGCTCGCCCCATCGACGGGTCGAGGTTGTTCCACACGAAGTGACGGATGTGCGGGTGGTGCTCGATCCAGTAGCGAATATTCTCGTCCAGGTGATCGGCGTTCAGCTTGTTGATCACGCAGTTGATGTTGATCTGGATCCCGAGCTCGCCGGCGTTGTCCACCGCCGCGAACGCCCGCTCGAGCGTGCCCTCGACGCCGCGCAGCCGCGCCTCGATCTCAGGCCGTATCGAGTACACCGAGACGTGCGCGAGTTGCAGACCGGCGTCGGCCATCTCTTTCGCGAAGTCGCGATCCGCGAGGCGGAAGCCGTTGGTGATCATGCGCACGTGCAGGCCGCGCGTGCGCGCGTACTCGCAAATCCGCGGCAGCTCGGGGTGCAGCGACGGCTCCCCGCCCGTGAGGATCACCCCGAAGTAGTTGCGCTCGACGAAGTCATCGACGAGCAGCTTCATCGACTCGAAGGTGTGGACGTACTCCGTGGTCGGATTGGAGCAGAACCCGCAGAAGTGATTGCAGTGCCGGACGACCTGGATGTAGCCGATGTTGGCCAAGCCTTGGCGAGTCTAGCACGCCGGCGATCAGCGTGCGGCGTCCACGCGGCGCCAGAACGCCGCGTCCAGGCAGGGAGCGAGCCGGCCGAGCTCGGACTTCACGTAGGCGACCTTGGAGCGCACCACCGGATCATGCGCGGCGATCCGCGCGATGTCCGCCGGCGCGACCATCATGAACGAGAAGGTCTCGGCCTTGTCCTCTTCGAGCGCGCTGGTCGCGTAGCGCGTGACGAAGCCGGGCAGCTTGTCGGTCAGGCGCGAGGCATCCGCGTCGCGCATGTAGCGGCCGCCGTCGCCGTAGACGAACCAGTGATCGTTGAGGGCCGCCCACGCCGGGTCGCGCTGCACCTGGTTGTCCTCCGCGTAGTCGGCGAAGTGGAACACCTCGTGGTGGAGCAGTCGGCGCAGCCTCGCGGATGCGGACGACGCGTCGAGCAGCAGCGTGCGCTCGTAGTTCGGCAGCGACGGGATCGTGATCGCGCCCTCCCGCAACCCCTGGCACACGAGCACGCGGCGCAGCCGGGCGGCCTGGAGGAACGCGCGCGGATAGCGCGCGAGCTCGGCGGCCACGACGCTCGCGGCGCGCGTGGCGTCGGCCGCCGCGGGCGCCGTGCCGGTAACGGCGCCATTCGCGAGATCGAGACGGAACGCGCGCGTGGCGGCGAGCACCTCCACGCCGCGATCGCGGGCGAGGGCGGCCGCGGCCGGCGAGCCCTGCTCGGCGAGCGGCTGCCAACCGAGATCGAGCATGCGATCGCGGGCGGCGTCGTCCGCCTCCTGCGCGAGCGCCTGGGCCACCGCGCGCGGATCGCCGAAGCGCTCGGCGAGGTAGCCGATGCCCGGCGCGGCGAACAGCGCGACCACCACCGTCGCGGTCATGAAGCCCGGACGCCGCGAGCGCCACCGCGAGGCGTGGCTCGGCTGGCGCGCGGACGTCATACGCGAAGCGTAACCTGCCCAGGGCTGTCCGTCAGTGCAGTGCCGCCGCGCCTTCGTCCGGACCCCTTGCACACGCATGCAGTAGTAGAGGGAAATCCGCGCCGTTTCCTTGGGGCGCCCGGGCACGGCGTGCGACAAGTCGAAGCATGACGTGGCGCGCCGTCGTTGTGGCCGCGTGCGTGCTTGCCAGCGGCTGCGCGCGCGAGCCCGGGGGGCGCCCGGCAGAGGCGTGGACCGGCGCGCCGCCGATCGCGCTGCGCGCGCAGGAAACGCGCCGGATCGAGCTACCGGAAGCGATGCCGGCGGGGTCGGCACCGGCGGCACCGGTCGCGCGCTACACCGACCCGGCAGCGCCGGGAACCGGCGCCGCGCCGCCTGCGCCGCTGCTCCTCCCCACCCACCTGTCGAGCGCGACGATCCCCGACGGTAGCGCGTGCCTCTCGATGCTGGATGCGCTCGGCGTACCGTACGCCCGCATGGAGCACGAGCGTGGCATCGGCACGCCCGTGGTCGTGCGCGGCCCGATCGGCGGGATCGACTACCGCGCCTTCGCCAAGGTGCAGCTGGTCGCCGATTGCCGGCTGGTGGTGGCGCTGGCGTGGATCGCGCCGATCCTCCGCGACGAGGGCGTCACCGAGGCGCGCTTCTCCGGCGCGTACTCGTATCGCATGAGCCGCGTGGGACGCCTGAGCTTGCATGCGTACGGACTGGCGATCGACGTACACGAGCTGGTCGTCGGCGGGCGTCGGCTGACGGTCCAGCGCAATTTCGCTCGCGGGCTCGGCGGCTGCTCGCCGTCCGTCCCGTCGCTCAACCGGATCGCGTGCCGCCTCAAGGCACTGGGACTGTTCCGCGAGCTGCTCACGCCGGACAGCAACGCGGATCACTACAACCACTTCCACTTCGGGATCCTGCCGACGGGCATGACGCTGGCGATGCTGCCGCGCGCCCCGAAGCCGACGCCCGCGCACCGCGCCGTCGCGAAGCACGCCACGCCCGCAGAGCCGGACAGCGCGACGCGCGCTGCGGCGGCGAAGCACAAGAGCGTCCATCGTCCGCTGCTGGTCGAAGAAGAAGCGGGCGTGCAGTTGATCGAGGAGCCGGACCCACCGGCGCCGAAGCACGGCCACAAGGCCGCCGCCAAGCGCGGCCACAAGGAAAAGGCCGCCGCCAAGCGCGACGAAAAGGCCAGCGCGAAGCGCCGGCACCGCGCCGAACCGACAGCCTCTCCCCCGAAGGACGCGGCGCGCTCCCGCCATCGCACACGCGCGCCTCATCCGCGACGGGCCGAGGCCACGCACGGCCATCGGCGCCACCGCAAGGGCGACAAGGCGCGGCACTGAGAGGCTGAGCAAGAATTGCTCGGCCTCGAAGCGAGCGAAGCGAGTAGAGGGCCCGGAGGGACGGAGGGCCCGACCAGGACTGACGCTGTACGCGACCACGTGCATGCCGCATCATCGGCGGCGTGGAAGCGAAGGTCCCGTTCATCCCGTATCGACCGGCGCGCCTCGCCGAGGACGAGGCACTGCGGCGCGGACGCGCGCTCTACGAGGAGATGGATCGACGGCGGAGCTGCCGGTTCTTCTCCGACGAGCCGGTGCCGCGCGAGGCCGTCGAGCTCGCGATCCGCGTGGCGGGCACGGCGCCGAGCGGCGCGCACCGCCAGCCGTGGAAGTTCGTCGCGGTCGCCGATCCCGCGATCAAACGCGAGATCCGCGTCGCCGCCGAGGCGGAGGAGCGCGAGAGCTACGAGGGCGGGCGCATGCCCCCGGAGTGGCTCGAGGCCCTCGCGCCGCTCGGGACGGACTGGCACAAGCCGTACCTGGAGACCGTGCCGTGGATCGTCGTGGTGTTCGAGGAGCTCCACGGCGTCGACAGCGACGGCCGGCCGCGGAAAAACTACTACGTCAAGGAGAGCGTCGGCATCGCGTGCGGGCTGTTCGTGAGCGCGCTGCACCGCATGGGACTCAGCACGCTCACGCACACACCGAGCCCGATGGGCTTCCTGTCGCGCATCCTGGAGCGGCCGAAGAACGAGAAGCCGTACATCCTGTTCCCGATCGGCTACGCCGCGAGCGACGCCACGGTGCCAGCTCTCCGACGCAAGAGCCTCGAAGAGCTGGCCGTGTTCCTGTAGCGGGGATCAGTCCTCGCGACGGCGCCGCAGCAGCATGAGCGCGGCGAGCGCGCCCAGCGCCAGCGCGTCGTTCGGCGAGCCGCCGTGTGCGCCGACGCGGCAACCGCAGCCGCTGTCGCTGCTCGAACCACCGCTCGACGCGCCGCCGGACGACGCGCCGGCGTGACCGGTGACCGGACCACCGGCAGAACCGCCGCTGCCGCCGGTGGACGAGCCCGCGCTGCCGCCGCTGCCGCCGGTGGACGAGCCCGCGCTGCCGCCGGTGGACGAGCCCGCGCTGCCGCCGGTGGACGAGCCCGCGCTGCCGGCCATGCCGGCGCTGCCCGCCATGCCGGCGCTGCCCGCCGCACCCGCGCTACCGGACCCCGCTGCACCCGCCGCGCCGGCTCCGCCGTCGGTCGCCGCCTGCGGCTTGGTGAACGTGCAGTGGAACGTGCCCGTGTTGCAGGTCGCGCCGTCGCCGTGACACTTGCAGTCGGTGTCCAGGTTGCACCAGCCGTCGTTGCCCTGGCTGTCGGTGCCGGCCGCCACGCAGGTGTGGTTCGCGCCGCTCCACTGGCACACGTCGCCGCCGCACGCGCTGCCACCACCGGTGCAGTCCGTGTCCACGGTGCAGTCGATGGCCGCGTGCGCGGACGTCGCGAAGCCCATCACCCCGACCGCAAGCGCGATCCCGATCCCCTTGAAGAAAGCGTTCATATTCAATCCTCCCGCGCACTTGCGCTAGATCAAGTCAAGCGCGGGTGACGGGATTTGTCAATTCCGTGACGGCCCCAAGGGGCTCAGCCCGGGAGCCGGAAATGCCGGGCGAGGATGCGAGCCGTGAACGCGGTCCGCAGGTAGAAGCCCTTGGGCATGGCGTCGAAGGGCGTGCCGTCGCCGTCGATGCCGCGCCGGCGCACGCGCGAGTGCGCGGCTTTCGGGCGCACCTGGAGGTAGCGCCCAAGGTGGCCGGTGATGCGCTCGATGTCGCCCGTGCCGATGATGCCGGCGAGCTCTTCCCAGTCGAAGCGCAGCGCGGCTTCCTCGTCGCTGTCCGGGCTCCACAGCAGCGGCTCGCCGATGCGACGATCCGCCACCGGGATCGCGCGATCGCCTTGCAGCGGGACCCACAGCACGCGCGCGAGCTTGGCGTGCACGCGCGAGTGCTCCCACTCCACGTCGCCGATCTCGCGGAGCTCGATCGTGGTGACGAACGTGGACTCCACCGGCTGGCCGCGCGCGTCCACCGGGAGCGTCTTCAGCTCGATGCCCAGCGCCTCGAAGTCCGGCGCCGCGCGCGAGCCCGCCGTGGCACCGAGGGCGCGCTCGACAAGTTGCCCGGGAAATCCCTTCGCGCGCCGGAGGTCCGGCGGCGCGTCCAGACCGAAGCGCGCCGCCAGCTCGCCGAGCGTGATGCCGGCGAGCGCGCGCGCGCTTTCGAAGAGCTCCGCCTCGCTCCCGGGCGTGGTCACCGGGCGAGCATAGCGCGCTCAGCCGCAGGTACCGCCCTTGCACTTGCCGCCGTTCGTGCAGTCGCTGTTCTGGAGGCACTCGGCGCAGTGGTCCGAGTGCCAGCAGAACGGCATGGCCACGTCGGTGCAGTCCGCGTTCTCCTGGCACACGACGCACTGGCCGCCGTTCGTGCAGATCGGCGACGCGGCCGGGCAGTCGGCGCTCTTCATGCACTCGTGGCACTCGCCGGACTGCGCGTCGCAGAACGGATGGGCGTTGCCGCAGTCCGCGTTGCTCGAGCAGAAGAAGTGACAGCGGTGGTCGTTGGCACAGCGCGACCCCGCCGAGCAGTTCGCGTCCACCAGGCACTCGCGGCACTCGCCGGCGCTGGTATCGCAGATCGGCGCGGCCACACCGCAGTCGGCGCTGGTCCGGCAGGCGACGCACTGGGCGCGGGTCGGGTCGCACAGCGGTGTGTCTCCCGAGCAGTCGGTGTCGGCGAGGCAGCCGACGCAGGCACCGGTCGCGGTGCTGCAGTGCGTCTGGCCCGGGTCCGTGCAGTCGGCGTCGGCGCTGCAGGCCGGATGGCAGCTGAAGTCCCGCGGGTAGCACGCCTGTCCGGTCGCGCAGTCGGCGCTCGCGCCGCACTCCTGGCAACGCCCCAGCATGCACACCGGGTGTCCGGCGCCGCAGTCGGCGTTGCTGGCGCACTCCACGCAGCCCAGGCTCGTGCTGCACGCGTTCTGGCACGTGTGACCCGCGACGGCACAGGTGCTGCCGCCGCCGCCCGGCCCGCCGCTGCTGTCGCCGCTGCCGCACGCGCCCATCGCCAGCGTGAACGCGCCCAGCAGCAGCGCCCCACGAATCCCGCTCCAGATATCGATCATCGTATGCCTCCGTCCGGTGAGTGGCGGCGGACGGCCATGGTTATCCACGTCATTTCCGCCTTTCTGGCCGGCCCAGGCCCTTTGGTCTAGGGTCCGACGGTGCGACGCCGCGGCCGGACCCTCGCTTTTCTCGCACCCATTGCGGGCCTGGCAGCGGTCGGGTCGATCTGGGGTATTGGCTGCTCGGCGCGGGAACACCAGGACGGTCCGGCCCGCCCGGCCGAGGCGGTGATCCCGGCGGCACCGGCGCAAGGACGTCCCGGCCGCCGAGGTCGCGACGCCGCGGACCTCCGCGCACGCGGCGCCCGTGCTCGCCCCCGCGCCGCCCGAGGACGACGCGCCGCGGGTGTACGCCAAGACGCGCTTCGTCTGGATCATGCCGCAGCCCGGCGCGCCGGCGAACGCGTGGACCGGCTTCCTGTGGTTCGGCGAGTCGGTCAAGCTGAAGAGCGACAAGCCCGTGAACGGTCCGGGCTGCCTGCATTGGTACGAGGTCGAGCCACGCGGTTATGTCTGCGTGGACGACGAGCGCGCCACGCTCGACAAGAACGACGCCGTGTTCACGGCGATCAAGCCGTACATGGCGCGCATCGACTCCCCCTGGCCGCACTTCTACGGCGAGTCGCGCGGCGTCGAGCGCTACCCGGAGATCCCGGACGCCAAGCTGCAGCGCCGGCGCGAGTGGGATCTGGTCGATCACCTGGCGAAGGTCGCCGAAGCGCGCGACGGCAAGATCGATCCGTCGCTCGAGGGCGTGGATCTGACGCCCGCGCCGAGCGGACCGCCGATCCTGCTGCCGAAGCTCCCGGCCACGTTCTACGAGAACCGCAATCGCCTTCGCCCGAAGTCCACGGTGGCGTGGATCGCCGAACGTCACGCCGGCGATCGCGACTGGCTGCTCGGCTCGGACCTGATGTGGGTGCCGAAGGATCGCGTCGTGCCGTACAAGCACGTGACGTTCCACGGCGTCGTGCTCGGCAAGGACGCGAGCCTGCCGCTGGCGTTCTTCCGCGGCGAGGATCGTCCGAAGTACAAGCCGGACGGCGACGCGGCGATGGTCGCCACCGGCGAAAAGTGGTCACGGCTGTCGTACGTGGAGCTCACGGGCCGCTCCCTGTCCCGCGCCGGCAAGACATACCTGGAAACGAAGGACCACGATCTGTACGTCCAGAAGGACGACGCGGTCGTCCCCACGCCGCAGGAGAAGACGCCGTGGGGCGCGCCGGTCGGCGGCACGGACGACACGGGCATGACGCCAAAGGGGCGACAGACGTGGCTCGAGGCGAGCGTGATGGGCGGCTGGCTGATCGCCTACGAAGGCACCAAGCCCGTGTACGCGACCATGATCGCGCCGGGGCGCGGCGGCGTCCCGGTGCCGGGCAAGCCGGCGATCTCCACGGCGTCGACGCCGGTCGGCATCTTCAAGATCACCGGCAAGTTCATCACCGCGACGATGGTCGCGCCGTACGAGTTCATCCACTCGGACGTGCCGTGGACGCAGAACTTCAGCGGCCCGCACGCGCTGCACGGCGCCTACTGGCACGACAACTGGGGCGAGCTGATGAGCGGCGGCTGCGTCAACGTGTCGCCGATCGACGGCAAGTGGTTGTTCGGCTTCACCGAGCCGAAGCTGCCGGACGGCTGGCACGGCATGCGCTGGGAACCGAAGTACGATCCGGCGACGACGTTCGTCGTCCATCGCTGAAGCGAACCACTGGCCGGCGTGCGCGGCACGCAAACGCTGCGCGCTGAATGCCGCGACGCGCGCGCGAAACCCTTGTTGTGGATCGCCGCGAATTTGTCTGCCTGCTCGCACGGGCCTGCGGGTACCAAGTCCGAGGCATACACCGGAACCGTCACTCGAACGGTTGGCGCGCTTGTGCGCGATCAAGACAGGAGAACCATGGATGTCCATCACAAAGAGACTGACTGCGGGCGTCGCCCTCGCGGCGCTGCTGTCCACCACCGTCGCCGCCGCGCGCTTCGTCGGGATCGGCGACTACCGGGCCGGATTTGCCGCGACCGGACCAGCCGGTTTGAAGATCAACGGTTCGACCAGCGAAGTGTCGGTAAGCGAGCAGAGCGGCAAGCTCTCGGTCACGGTCCAGCTCGGCAGGCTCGCGACGGGGATCTCGTTGCGCGACAAGCACTTGAAGGCCCATCTTGAAACGTCGCGATACCCGGCGGCCGTGTTGGTCGTTTCACGAGCGAGCCTCCACGCCCCGGACGCCGGCAAGAGCACTTCAGGCGACGCGAACGCGACGCTCCGGCTCCACGGCGTCACGAAGAACGTGCGCGTGCACTACTCGGCGAAACGCACGGGGAGCGACGTGCACGTCGACGGCAACGCAAGCGTGAACATGAAGGACTTCGGCATCGAGCCCCCTTGCTACCTCGGGGTCTGCGTCAAGCCCGACGTGACCATCTCCACCCACTTCAAGGTGCGCGACGAATGACAACGCGATCAAGCAGGCTCGTGCGGGCAAGCGTCGTCCCGCTGCTGTTCGGTGTGATCGGTAGCTGGTCCGGCGCGTGCTACGTCGCCGCGCAGGCCGACGGCAGCGGCAACGGTGCGGGCGGCGCGAACAGCGGCCCCAACGGCGCGAGCGGCGGCGGCAGCGGCGTCACCACCGACGGCTTGCCTTGCGACATCGCGGCGCTGCTCCAGACGCGCTGCGCGGCGTGCCACACCGGCCAGACGCCGGGAGTCCAGATCGCGTCGTACGCGGATCTGACCGGGCCGTCGCACACCGACCCGAACACGAGCATGGGCGCCATGGCTGCCAAGCGCATGCAAGACGCGAACAGCCCGATGCCGCCGACGTCCGCGACGCCGGCGACGTCGGCGGAGATCACCGCGTTCGTCGCGTGGGTGCAGAGCGGCATGCCCAAGGGCAGCTGCGGCGCGCTGGATGCGGGACCCAATCCGTACGACACGCCGATGCAGTGCTCGAGCAACCAGACCTGGTCGCAGTCGGGCGAAGGCAGCCCGGACATGGACCCGGGAAGAGCGTGCACAAGCTGCCATCTCTCCCAGGGCGAGCGCGGATTCTCGGTTGCCGGTACGGTGTACCCGACCGCGCACGAGCCGGACAACTGCATCGGTGGAACGCTGGGTACGGGCGGCGCGGTGGTTGTCGTCACCCCCGCGAGCGGACCGGAAGTCACGCTCCAGGTCGGCGCGACGGGCAACTTCCACTCGTACCAGAGCTTCGCGCAACCGATCCACGTGCGCGTGCGGAACGCGCAAGGCGCGGAGCGGGTGATGGTCGCAGCGCCGACCAGCGGGGACTGCAATACGTGCCACACAGCGACGGGGGCAAACGGCGCGCCGGGTCGGATCATGCTGCCCTAGGCGGCAGATCCAGGGCGGTTCATGCGATCGATCCTCGCGCTCATCGTCGCGCTCGGCGTCTGGCTGATCTCGGCGAACGCTTTCGCCTACCCGTGGATGATCCGGCACGACTACGTCGGTTGCGCCGTCTGCCACGCCGATCCGTCGGGCGGCGGCCTGCTCACGCCGTACGGCCGCGCGCAGAGCGAGATCCTGCTAAGGACGCACTACGGCGCGGCGATCGAGGATCCCGGCACCGTCGGCGACTTCCTGTTCGGCGCGGTGACGTTGCCGGAGTGGCTGCTGCTCGGCGGCGACGTCCGGTACATGGACCTGCACACCACGACCACTGCAGCGGGCACGTCGCAGTCCGACAACCGGCACTTCCTGATGCAGGCGGACCTCACCGGACAGATCACCATCGGTGAGCGCTTGCGCTTCAACGGCTCGATCGGAGCCGCCGAGCAGGGCGCGCTGGAAGCGTCGATCACGCACGGCACGTCCCAGGACTGGCGCATGATCTCGCGCACGCACTGGGTCGGCTACGGGATCGGCGAGGATCAGTCGTTCCTGCTCCGGGGCGGGCGCATGAACCTGCCGTTCGGCCTCCGGACGATCGAGCACACGCTGTGGGTGCGCACCGCCACGCGTACCGACATCAACCGCGGCCAGCAGGACGGCGTGGCGCTCGCGTACAACGGCGAGAATGTCCGCGGCGAGGTCATGGCCGTACTCGGCAATTTCCAGGTCAGCCCCGACCACTACCGTGATCGCGGCGCGGTCTTCTACCTGGAGGACACGCCGATGCAGAAGCTCGCCGTCGGTGTCAGCGGCCTGTTCGTGCACGCGCAGAAGGATCTGGTGCTCGGCACTCCGACGTTCCGTCACGCGTACGGGGCGTTCGGGCGCTACTCGCCGTTCGAGTCGCTGGTCGTCTCCACCGAGGTGGACCTGTTGGCAACGTCGCAGCAGAGCATCGGCACGAAGGCCGGGTACGCGGGCGTGCTTCAGCTCGATTTCGAGCCGATCCAGGGCGTGCACGCCATCGGCGCGCTCGAAGGCTACGCCCAGGACTACCCCGCGTCGGGCGCGGCGGCCGGGCAGTGGATCGGCGTCGACTGGTTCTTCGCGCCGCACCTCGACGCGCGCGCCGACTTCGTCAACCGCTTGCTGCCGGGCTCGGTCAAGACCGACCAGCAAGCGTTGGTCCTGCAGCTCCACGGGTTCTTGTGATGCTTCGCCGAACGGCCTTCTTGCTCGCGCTCCCGGTGGCCCTCGCCTGGGCCGCGCCAGCCGCGGCGTCACCCGCGTTCCCCGCGGTGATCCAGCAGCACTACGCAAGCGGCTGCACGGTAGACTGCGCGTTCTGCCACGTCGGCACGCCGGGGCTCGGGACGGCCAACACCGAGCTTGCCACGACGCTGAAGGCACGCGGTCTGACGGCCGCGAGCACCACGTCCCTCGAGAACGCCCTGCTCGCCATCGACAACGAGCCGGCGCAGCAGCACCTGGTCACGGCGCTCAAGGCCTGCGTGAACCCCAACGCGGACGCGCCGGTCTACGGCTGCGCGCTGACGCCGCGACCGGCGCCGCTCGATCCGCTGGCGTTATTCATGGCGGCGGCGATCGCCCTGGGCCTGCCGCTCGCGCGCCGGCGGTCGAAGCGCTAGCGCCGCCGACTTTGGCGCCGGCGCTCACGGAGCGCCAGCGCCAGCCCTGCCGCGGCCAGCGCGAGCCACGGCGCGCGCTCGTGCCGACCGCCTGCGGTGCGGCAGCCACAGCCACCGGCGCCGGCGATGTCGCTGGTGCTGCCGCCCGTGCCGGAGATCCCCGCATCCATGCCGTTGCCAGCGCTGCCGCCGCTGCCCGAGGTCGCGCCGCTGCCCGAGAAGCCGCCGCTGCCGCTCGCACCGCTGCCCGCTGTTCCGGCGCTGCCCGACGTTCCGGCGCTGCCCGCCATGCCCGCGCCGCCGTCGTTGCCCGCCGCGCCGGCGTTGCCCGCCATGCCCGCGCCGCCGTCGTTGCCCGCGGCACCCGCGGCACCCGCGGCGCCCGCGCCGCCGTCGCTCCCGCTCGTGCACACGTTGCCGCTGCACGTCGCGCCGCCGCTGCAGTCGCCGTCCGTCGCGCACTCGACGCACGCGGCCGGGCTCGCGCCGGTGTCGCAGACGGGCGTCGCGCCGCCGCACGCGGTGTTGCCGGTGCAAGCTCCGCAGCTGTGCGTCGCGGTGTCGCATTCCGGCGTGGCCCCGCTGCAGTCGGCGTTCGCGAGGCAAGCGACGCAGACGTCGGAGATCGTGTCGCACTTCGACGTCGCGCCGCTGCAGTCCGCGTCCGCGGTGCAGCCGACGCACTCGCCTTGCCGCGAGCCGCTCTGCGCGCACACCGGCGTGGCACCGCCGCAGTCGGCGTTCGACTGGCACGGCCCACACGTCTTGTTCGTCGTGTCACACACCGGCGTGGCGCCGGCGCAGTCGGCATTCGAGACGCAGCCGACGCAGCTGCCACTCGTCGTGTCGCAGGTCTGGGTCGCGCCGGAGCACTGCGTCGCGTTGCTCGCCGAGCACTGGCCGCAGGCGCCGCTCGCCTGACAGGCGGGGGTCGAACCGCCGCAGTCCGCGTCGGACGAACATCCGACGCAGGTCGCCGTCGATGCCGTCGCAGACCGGCGTCGCGCCGCTGCAGTCCGCGCTGCCCAGACAGCCGACGCACTGGTTCTGCGTCGTGTCGCAGCGCGGCGTGGCCCCGCCGCAGTCGCTGTCGGCGGTGCACGCCACGCACACGCCGGCGTTGCTACCGCTGGTCGCGCACGCGGGCGTCGACCCACCGCAGTCGCTGTTGCCCGCGCACGCGCGACACATGAGCGTCACGCCACAGATCGGCGTCGCGCCGCCGCAGTCCGCGTTGGAGAGACACGCGACGCAGGTCGCGGATGTGGCGTCACAGCGCGGTGCGGCCCCGCCGCAGTCGCTGTCGGCCGCGCACACGACGCACTCGCCTTGATGCGATCCGCCGGTGGCGCATACCGGCGTGGCCCCGCCGCAGTCCGCGTTCGACAGGCACGGGCCGCACGTGTGCGCCGTCGTGTCGCACACTGGCGTGGCCCCGCCGCAGTCCGCGTTCGACACGCAGCCGACGCAGGTGCCGCTCGCCGTGTCGCAGGCCGACGTCGCGCCGCTGCACTGCGACGTGTTGCTCGCCGAACACTGTCCGCATGCGCCGCTGGACTCGCACGCGGGCGTGGACCCGCCGCACTCGCCGTCGGACGCGCACGCGCGACACGTCGCGGCGGTGGCGTCGCAGACCGGCGTGGTGCCGCCGCAGTCGGCGGCGCCCAGGCACGCCACGCAGCTGTTGCTCGTCGTGTCGCAGCGCGGCGTGCCGGCGCCGCAGTCGCCGTCGATCGTGCACTCGACGCACATGCCGGCGTTGGCGCCGCCGGTCGCGCACGCCGGCGTGGAGCCGCCGCAGTCGGCGTTACCCGTGCACGCGCGACACACGTGACTGGTCGCGTCGCAGATCGGCGTGGCCCCGCCGCAGTCGGCGTTGCTCGCGCACTCCACGCATTTTCCCGCGTCGCAGATCGGCGTCGCGCCGGAGCACGCCACGTGGTCGGCGCCGACCGGCGCCGCCGGGCACGCGCCCTGGTAGAGCCGGATGTCGTCGAAGTCCGCGCTGCCCGCGGAGCCGCCCTGGAAGATCTCCGACTTGATCAGCAGGTACGAGACGCCGGCGCCGAGGCTGAACGCCTTCGAATACCAATGCCACGCGCCGTCGGCCGTGACGGCGGTGACCGTCCCGCCGTAGCCGTCGGTGTAGCCCGTATTGCCGATCAGCCAGTGCTCCTGGCCCACGGCTCCTCCCGCGTTGGAGTAGTTGATGCCGAGGAACGGCTGCGTCGAGGCGCTGCCGCGGACCCACGACACCAGGCAGTAGGCCTGCCCGGCAACGACCGGGATCGGGTTCTGCGTGAACAGGTGACCGCCGCTCGCCAGGACCGTCTCGCGCTCGTAGGTCGACGAACAGATGGCCGCGTCGCTCTGCAGCGTGATCGCCGAGGCGTCGGTCGTGCGCCACGCGCCGCTCCCCGACTCCCAGTCCTCGGCGAACGTCTGCGCGGAGGCCGACCGGGCGGCGAGCAGCGTGACCGACGAAGCGAGCAGCGCGCCGGCGAGCGCGAAGGAAGAATTGAAGCGGGCCATGCTTCAACGCTCGCCCCGTCCCCGGCGCGCGTCAACCGTGCCGCGAGCGCTGCCCGGCAAGCGGGATTCCGCGCCGGACCGGAAAACAAACCGGCGCGGGCTCGTCACGGCTATGCTGCGCTGCACCGGGAGGCGCACATTGCGGGGCTTGTCACGGATCGAAGCCGGGGTCGGCGTGTTGCTGGTCGCAGTCGGGTGCGGCGGCGGCGGTGACGCGGCGGGAAATGGCCGCCCGGACTCGGGCGGCGCCGGCAGCGGCGGCGGCACCGCGGGCGCGGGCGGCGCGGGCGGCGCGACGGGCAGTGCGGGCGCGGACGCCGGCAGCGACGCGGACGCCGGCTTTCCGCCGCCGGCGCCCGAGGGCTGCGTGGACGACGCGTCGCCGGGCGATCATGCGTACACCTGTGACGGCATCGTGTACGACGTGTCGGTGCCGGACGCGTGCGCCACCAGCGCCTGCGGACTTGTCTTCGACGTGCACGGCTTCAGCATGAACGCGGCGATGGAGGAAGCGAACACGCACCTCGCCGCGCTCGGCAAGCAGTACGGCTACATCGTGGTGCAGCCCAACGCGCCGGGGAACAAGCCGCCGCTGTCGTCGTGGACGCCGACCACCGACGACGCGAAGGTGTTCGCGTTCATGCAGCTCGCGATCAAGGTGTGGCACCCGGACGATCGGCGCATCCATTTCACGGGCTTCTCGCAGGGCGGCGCCATGACCTGGCGCTTCATCTGCGACCACGCCGACGTGCTCGCGTCGGCCGCGCCCGGCGCCGGCAGCGGATGCGCGTTCAGCGGCGCGGAGATGCCGTCGCGCGAGATCGACATCCTCGACCTGCACGGCACGAAAGACGCCCTGATCGACTTCGACACGGTCGCGGTCCCGCAGCGCGACGCGGTGATCGCGGCCTGGAACATGGACGCGGGCACCAAGATCGCCGGCGACGCCACGTTCACCCGCACCCGCTACACGTCGCCGAGCGGAACCGTGCTCGAGTTCCTGCAGCACGACTACGCCGCCGGCCCGTGCCTGGTGACGATCGACGGCCACTGCTTCCCGGGCAGCGACGACCCGGGCGGACTGCAGGGTCAGGCGTGCTCGTTCAAGTGCTTGCCGCCGAACGCGTTCACGTGGGGCGAAGAGGTGATGCAGTTCTTCATCGCCCACCCGCGCGGGAGCTGACCAGCGCCTGGTAGAGCTCGAGCGTCCGCTCGGCGATCGCGCTCCAGGCGAAGTGCTGCTCGACGCGGCGGCGTCCGGCGGCACCCATCCGGCGCCCGATCGCGGCGTCGGCGAGCACGGCGTTCACGCTGGCGGCGATCGCGCGGGCGAACGCCGCGCGATCGTCGTCGAGCGGAACGAGCAGGCCCGTCTCGCCCTCGACGACGATCTCCGGGATGCCGCCGACGGCGGAGGCGACCACCGGCACGCCGCACGCCATCGCCTCGAGGTTGACGATGCCGAAGGGCTCGTACACCGACGGGCACACGAACACGCTCGCGTGCGACAGGATCTGGACCACCTCGGGCCGCGGCAGCATCTCGTCGATCCAGACGACGGAGCGCGAGCCGCGGAGCTCGTCCACGAGCGCGCGGACCTCCGCGGCGATCTCCGGCGTGTCCGGCGCGCCGGCACACAACACGAGCGCGGCGCCGGGATCGATGAAGCGCGCCGCCTCGAGCAGGTGCGTGACACCCTTCTGGCGCGTGATGCGCCCCACGAACACCACGTACGGCCGAGACGCGTCGATCCCGCGCTGCTCCAGCACGTCCGTGCGCTCGTCCCGCTGGTACTCGGCCAGATCGATGCCGTTGTGGATCACGTGCACGCGCGCCGGCTCGACCGCGGGATACGCCGCGAGGATGTCCTGCTTCATGCCGCTGGAGACGGCGACCACCGCGTCTGCGGCCTCGATGCAGGTCTTCTCGATGAAGCACGACACGGCGTAGCCGCCGCCAAGTTGCTCGGCCTTCCACGGCCGGAGCGGCTCGAGGCTGTGAGACGTCATCACGTGCGGGATGCCGTACAGCAGCTTCGCCAGGTGCCCGGCGAAGTTCGCGTACCAGGTGTGGGAGTGCGCGAGCGTGACGCCCTCGAGCCGCGCCGCCATCGCCAGATCGACCGACATCGTCTCGAGCGCCGCGCCGTGTGCCGCTCCGCCGGACAGCTCGCTCCACGGCTGGTAGGTGCGGGCCACCTCGGGCGCGCTGCGCGGCTCGCCGAAACAGTGCACCTGCACGGCGACGCGCCGGACCAGCTCCCGCGCCAGATACTCCACGTGGACCCCGGCGCCGCCGTACACCTCCGGCGGGTACTCGCGGCTGAGCAGCGCCACCGAGAGCGCCGTCATACGGAGACCGTGACGTCCTTGCCGATCACCACGATGCCGCCTTCGGACAGCGTGAAGCCGCGCGCGCGGTCGTGGGCAGCGTCCACGCCGACGCGCGCGCCGGGCGGGACGACCACGTTCTTGTCGATGATCGCCCGGCGGACCACCGCCCCGTCGCCGATCACCGCGTCGTGCAGGATGACCGCGCCGTCGACGATCGCCCCGGCGCCCACGCGCACGCCCGGCGACATCACCGATCGCCGCACCGCACCGCCGGCCACGATGCAGCCGGCGCTGACCATCGAGTCGATGGCCTCGCCGCGCCGATCGTCGTCGTCGAAGACGAACTTCGCCGGCGGGAGCGACCCCGGCCAGGTGTGGATCGGCCAGTGCGTGTTGTACAGGTTGAACACCGGCTCCACGCTGACGAGATCCATGTTCGCGTCGTAGTAGCTATCGAGCGTGCCGACGTCGCGCCAGTAGCCGCGGTCGCGGTCGGTCGCGCCGGGGACTTCGTTCTCCGCGAAGTCGTAGTAGGCGACCTCGCCGGAGCTCACGAGCGAGGTGATGATGTTGCCGCCCATGTCGTGCTTGCTCTTCGTGTTCCGCGAATCGGCGAGCACCGACTCGATGAGCGTCTTGGCCGAAAACACGTAGTTGCCCATGGACGCGAGCACAGTATGGGGATCACCGGGGATCCCCGAGCAGTCTTCCGGCTTCTCGTGGAAGCGCACGATGCGGTTGTTGTTGCCCGGCTCGATGATCCCGAAGCGGCTCGCCTGATCGCGCGGGACGCGGATCGTGGCCACCGTGGCCCCCGCGCCGGACGCGATGTGCGCATCGACCATCTGCTCGGGGTCCATGCGGAAGATGTGATCGGCGCTGAACACGCAGATGTAGTCGGGGCGCTCGTCGTTGATCAGGTTCAGGTTCTGGTAGATCGCGTCCGCCGATCCCTCGAACCAACGCCGGCCGAGGCGCATCTGCGCCGGGACGCTCATCACGTAGTTGCCGAACAGCGGTGACAGCCGCCACGTCTGGGCCAGGTGCCGGTCGAGGCTATGGCTCTTGTACTGCGTGAGGACGGCGATCCGCCGGTAGCCGCCGTTGACCAGGTTCGAGAGCGCGAAATCGATCAACCGGTAGATGCCGCCGAACGGCACCGCGGGCTTCGCGCGCTCGAGCGTGAGCGGCGCCAGGCGTCGCCCCTCGCCACCGGCCAGAACAACTCCAAGAACGTGCGGTCGCTGCGACATGATCAAGCCTGGTCGCGATTCACGGTTTCCATGGAAAACGCCGGGAGACACACGGCGATGTACTCCGCTCCGTCCTCGCCCGGCGTGCTGTAGCGCACCCACTCGCCCGCGGACACGAGCACGGCCTGGCCCGCCCGCACTTCGAGCGCATCGCCCTCGCTCTCCACGCGCAGCGTACCGCGGAGCACGACGGTGTACTCGTCGAACTCCGGCGTCTGCCCCGGCTCCACCCAGCCGCCCGGCGAGCGCATGTGAGCGACGCTCAGCCTGCCCTCGCCGCTGTTGACCCGTCCCACGTATTCGTCGATGAGCTTCGGCTTGTTGCCGGCGGCCTCGACCCGGGTGGGCTTCTCGATCAGCGTCGCCATGGCCGGACCCTGACGCGCGAACAACGGGGGCGCAAGGGGATTGGTCTGCCGGTCCGGCGCGGAATCCCGCGGCCCGCGCTCCCGGAAACCTTCCGCTCTTCCGCCCTTCCCGTGAAATCCGCGCCGGACCGGCAGCTCTCACCCGGCACGCCGCAGGATGATCTCCTCCACGGCCCCGATTCCTGACCGTCGCACGGTCACTCGTCGCCGCTCGGCTCGTCCATCCGTCCATCCCGTCGCACGGTCACGAAATGCCGATCGGTTCACCCGATCCCGATCTCGTGACCGTCGCACGGTCACCAATTGCCGATCGGTTCACCCGATCCCGATCTCGTGACCGTCGCGCGGTCACGAAATGCCGATCGGTTCACTCGATCCCGATCTCGTGACCGTCGCACGGTCACGAAATGCCGATCGGTTCACCCGATCCCGATCTCGTGACCGTCGCGCGGTCACCAATTGCCGATCGCTTCACCCGATCCCGATCTCGTGACCGTCCAATCCACGCCGGACCGGCAGCTAGGCGCGCCGCAAGACAATCTCCTCCACCGCCCGGGCGAACCCCTCTTCGGTGTTGGACGCGGCGACGTGCTGCGCCTCGCGCTGCACGTCCGCGCTGGCGTTGCCCATGGCGATGCTCAAGCCGCCGGCCTCGAACATCCGGACGTCGTTCGGCATGTCGCCGATGCTGGCGATGCGTTCGATCTCGATCCCGAGGCGCTGCGACAGGCTGCGCACGACGTTGCCCTTGTTGGCCTCCGGATGCGTCACGTCCAGGTAGTACGGCTGCGAGCGGGCCGCGTACAGCTCGACGTCGAGCGCCTGCACCGCGTTCTCGCAACGGGTGATGGCCAAGCGATCGTCGGTCACGCCGACGATCTTCACGGCTTCGTCGAGCAGCGCGTCCAGATCGGCGGTGACCGTCGGCGCGAAGCACACCGCTGCTTGCTCGTGCTCCACGTGGGGCGCGTCGAGGCGCCGCACGTACCAATCCATGCCGCGGTACACCCAGACGTCGAGCGCGTGCTCCTCCAGCGTCCGCACGGCTCGTCGGGCCGCCTCCGGAGCGAGCAGGTGCTGTTCGAGGACCCGCAGCTCCGGATCCACGAACAGACCGCCGTTGAACGCGGCCAACGGCGTGTCCAGGGCGAGCGGTTCGACGAACATGCGCAGGCCGCGCGGCGGTCGCCCGCTGGTGAGCGCCAGCTGCACGCCGGCGTCGCGCAGCGCCTCGACGGCGCGACGCGTGCGCGCGGTCAGCTCCCGGTCCGGCGTCAGCAGGGTGCCGTCGACGTCCGCGACCAGGAGCTGTACGCGCTCGGCCGTCACCGCGCCCAGCGATCGGTTGGCGACCCAGATGCGGCGTCCGGTGCTGCTGGCACCGGATCTCCGTACCACCGGACTCGCGGCGCGTCTCGATGCACAGCGGGCACGCCGGCCGCAACCACATCAGACGCTGGTGGACCGCTACGCCCGCTACACCGCGTTCCTGCGCGACACGCTCGAGGAGGTCAAGACCGACCTGGTGACGCAGGATCTCGTGATCGAGACGCTACGGACGGTGGAGCTCGACCAGTGGTTCCTCGAGAGCCACGTCAACGTGTGACGCGCTCGTGCGCCCGCCGCTACTGCCCGGCAAGCTTGCGGTAGAGCGTCCGGCGATCGATGCCGAGCACGTGCGCCGCGCGCGTCTTGTTGCCGCCGGTGGCCCGCAGCACCCGCTCGATATGCCGGCTCTCGACCTCGCGCAGCGACGGCAGCGTTCCGGGGTCGTCGCTGGTCGGTGGCGCGGGTTCGCGACCGGGCCGGTACGCGCGGATGGTGCGGGGGAAGTCCGCCAGGATCAGCCGGCTCTCCGCGCGACAAGGCGACGGCGCGCTCGATCGCGTTCATCAGCTCTCGCACGTTCCCGGGAAACGGATACGTCGAGAGCTTGGCGACGACCCCACTTGCCATGGCGAAAACCCGCTTGCCGGTGCGCGCGCTCGCCTGATCGCAGGAAGTGCCTGCGCCAACATCCGGATGTCGTCGCCACGAGCGCGGAGCGGCGGCACGGCTATCTGAACCACGTTGATGCGATAGAAGAGATCCTCCCGGAAGCGCCCCGCCTTCAACTCCGCCTCGATGTTCTTGTTGGTCGCCGTCACGATGCGGGCGTCGAAGGCCACTTCGTGCGTGCCGCCGACGGGACGGACGCGACGTTCCTGCAGCGCCCGCAGCAGCTTGGTCTGCATCGCGACCGGCATCTCGCCGATCTCGTCGAGGAAGAGCGTGCCTCCGTCGGCTTCCACGAACAGTCCCGAGCGCGACGACTTGGCGTCGGTGAACGCGCCCCGCACGTGGCCGAACAGCTCGCTCTCCAGCAGCTGCTCGCTTACCGCAGCGCAGTTCACAGGCACGAACGCGCCACGCCGGCCGCTCTCGCGATGAATCGCCCGGGCGAACAGTTCCTTGCCAGTCCCACTCTCGCCGGTGACAAGGACGCTGGCGTCGCTGGGAGCGACGCGGGCGGCGAGCGCGCACGCGCTGCGGATGCTCGCGCTCTCTCCGATGATCTCCGGAAGCGGGTTGCGTTCAGGCACGCGTCTCGCATGGCGGTCCGACGCGTGCCGGATCGCGCGGTGGATCAGCGGGCGGAGCGCCGCGTTCGAGATTGGTTTTTCCAGGTATTCGCACGCGCCCGCGCCGAGCGCAGCGGTCATGGCATCCCGGCTCGTCCGCTCGGCCGACACCGCTACCGGGAGATCGGGATGCGTCGCGAGCGCACGCCGGCATACCTCGAAGCCGGTGAAGTCGAGGTCGCTGACGAGGAGATCGAAATCCGTCCCGTCGAGCTCCGCCAGTGCGTCGTTCACCGATGCGGCGCGCCGCACCAACCATCGACCGCCTGGTAACTTGCCGGAGATCGCCCGGCTCAGCTCTTCGTCGTAGTCCACAACGAGAACCCGCGGTTGGGCCTCGCCGGTCGCAGCGAGCGCACCTGCGTCCACCATTTGTCGCCTCCCGTCGGCTTGAGCCACGAATCACGGGCAACCCGTCGAAAAAGGGACGGATCGCCACATTTCGCGGCGTTTCTTGTCCCTGTTGTAACACACGAGCGCCGATTTGCATACCCGGGCCAAGCGCGGGTTGCCCTCGTCCGTGCTGCCGCGACGTCGCGGTGGCGCGCAGACCGTGTTTCAAGATCTTCGATATGCCGGTCCGGCGCGGGAGCGCATGTCGCGCGTCGATGCCCTGATCAAGCATGGGCAGATCTGCGACCAGTTGACATGCGAGTGCGCGCGCGTGCACCCGCGTGGTCGCGAATATGGCAAGACCATCGTTCGCGACCCTGGTGGAGGTGGACCCATGCGAACGACGTTGGCAGTAGGTGTGCTTGGCGTGTTCTTGTCGCTGCTGGCCTGCAAGAAGGGCAGCGCCGACAAGGTCGATCCCGCGGCAACCGGCTCGAGCGCGACCGCTCCGGTAGCAACGGCTACGGCGGCGCCGGACCCGCAGCCGGTGATCGCCCGGCTCGCCGACGGCGACAAGGCGGCCGAAGGCGAGCTCGTCGCGATGGGGCGGGACGCGGTGGTTCCCCTCGGCTCGTGGATGATCACGCAGGACGACAAGGTCGCGAGCGCTCCCAAGGACAAGAAGTACATGCTGAATCGGCCGATCCTGCGCGCCATCGTGGTCTGCCAGCGCATCGGAGCCGATGCCGAGCCCGCGTTGATGCTGCTGCACAAGCACACCAAGGACTCCGGCATCCGCACGTACACGTGCATCGCCCTGAAGAAGGTCGGCTCGACCTGTCCCGCAGGGGAGCGCTGAGTGCGCGCCGCCGCCCGCGTCTACGGCATGCGCTCGAGCAGTCGCAGGATCGCCGAGCTTCACCGGCGAGCGGTGGTGCGACGCATCGCGACGCGCCAGCACTTCCTCGCGGTGCGCGACGTACCAGTCGTAGGACTCGGCGATCATCTCCGCGTTCGAGTAGCGTGGCTTCCAGCCGAGCTTGGCGCTCGTCGCCGTGATGTCGAAGTACATCTCGCGCCCGTACATCAGCGAGTGATAGTCGCCCAGCGGCGAGACGCCGAGCTTGTTCGTCACCTGCATCGCGATCTGCGTCGGCCGGAACGGCAGCGCGCGGACCGGGCTGCGAGAGCCGGCGTGCCGCACCAGGCCCAGGAGCAGCTCGCGCATGCTGCCGAAGCGATCGGTGCCGCACAGGAAGGATTCCGCGCCGGGCCGGCCATCAGCCAGAAGGCAGGCGCTCGCGAGGTCGTCGGCGTGGACGAACTGGTAGCGGTTGTGGCCGTTGCCCAGCAGGTACAGCGGGCGGCCCTTTCTCACCCACTCGAACAGGATCTGGAAGATGCCGAGCCGGCCGTGGCCGAGGATGGTGCGCGGGCGCACGATGCTCACGTCGAGACCGCGTGCGACGTAGCGCGCCGCCTCGCGCTCGCCCTCGAGCTTGGCGCGCCCGTAGGCCTCCCGCGGGCGCGGCGGCGTGCGCTCGTCGACGGGATTTTCGTCGGGCACGCCGTAGATCGCGCTCGACGACACCAGGATCAGCTTGCGCACGCCGGCGGCCAGGGCGGCGGAGAGCACGTTGTGCGTGCCGGTCACGTTGACCGACCAGAACTGCTCGCGGTCCTTCGCGAGCGGCACCTGGGCGACGTTGTGGTGGACGACGTCGATGCCCTCCATGGCGCGGCGCACGACGTCCGCGTCGCGCACGTCGCCGCGGACAATCTCGACGTCGGCGGGGCGGTCCGGGTTGTCGACCCGATCGAGCACGCGCACGCGATCGCCGCGCTCGCGAAGCTTGCCCACGACCACCTCGCCGAAGTAGCCGCTGCCGCCGGTGACGAGTGTGTTCACGGGTGGACCTGCTCGGGCTTGCGGCGGTTGCCGTGGCGATCGAGGAAGTGGAGCACGTTGCGGCGCGCGAACGCCATCACGCTGCCTTGGGGATTCACGCCGGGAGAGTCGGGGAGCATGCTCGCGTCGTTCACGTAGAGGTTGTCGAAGTCGTGGAGCTTGCCGAAAGAATCGGCGGCGGACAGCTCTTTTCGTTCGCCCATGGGGCAGGACGAGAAAGCGTGCACGGTCACCAGGCCCAGGCTGTCCGTCGGCAGCCGCTCGTCGAGCCAGCGCGCGGCGTCCTGCTCGCTCCGGATCGGCTCCATGCCGTGCACGGACGGAACCACCGAGCGCGCGCCGCCGGCGAGCAGCGCTTCGCACAGGCGGGCGAGCCCGACGGACAGGTTCTTCACGTCCTCGTCGGACACGTCGTAGCGGATCACCGTGCCGTCGCGGCCGAGCATCGACGGCCGCACCGAGCCGGTGCCGGTGCCGCGCACGCCGACGTAGAAGTGCGCCATGCGCCGGAAGTCGCGCATCTGCGCGGCGCTGCCCGGTCGGTTCTCGCTCAACGTCATGGCGAGCTGGCCCGGCGTGAAGAAGCCGCCCCCGAGCGCGAGATCCGGCGCGAACTCCTTGACCTGGATCAGCGGCAACACGCTGCGGTCGGCGTCGATCTCGTCGTCGTAGAGCGCGGCGACCTTGAGGTACGGATGGATGCGCAGCGTGCCGCCGACGTGGTACTTCGCGCCGCTCCGGAGCAGCAGCGACGGCGTCTCCGTCGGACCGCAGCACACGAACACGTGTCCGGCGTCGATGCGCGCCAGGCGCTCGGGCTCGCCGGCGCGTCGGATCGCCACGACCAGCCCCGTGACGCGACCGCGCTGGAACAAGACCTGGTGCACGCGTGCGCCGGTCAGGATGCGCGCGCCCGCCGCCTCGGCCGCGACCAGCACGCTGCGGCTCATGCCCTGCTTGGCGCCGGTGGGACAGCCCTGGGCGCACGCGTTCGTGCTCTTGCAGCCGGGCGCGGCGCGCGGCACCTCCTGGTACGACCAGCCCATGCGCTCGATCCCGCGCGCGAACACGCGGGTGCTCTTCGGCCACTCGCCCGCCCACGGGCCCACGCCGAGCAAGCGCTCGGCCCAGTCGAAATGCGGCTCGAGATCGGCTTCACTGGCGGCCTCGCAGGGCGAAGCGCGCGCTCCAGCGCGCCAGCGCCTCGCGCGGCGTGCGATGCCAGAAGCCGCTGTTGATCTCCGTACTGCCGCCCAGACAACGCCCCTCGACGTAGCCGATCGGGACGCGGCCGGTGATCGGCGTCATGCCGCGCCGGCGGTACAGCCGGCGCATGCCTTCGGGCGGCGACTTGCCGTAGTCCGCGAGCTCGTGGCGCTCGCCCTCCTCGAGCACCAGCACGTCGACGCCGGCGCGCGCGAGCTCGAGCGCCGTCACGGCGCCGCCCGCGCCGGATCCCACCACCACCACGTCGGCGCTGGAGCGACTCATGCGGCGCCTTTCGTGCTCAGCGCGACCAGCTCGCGGCGCGAGCTGTGCGCGCACCAGCGGGTGCTCGTAGAACGCGAGCAAGGACGTGGAGCGCGTGGCGCGGAACAGCTGGCGCGCCGGCACGACGCCGCCGTACGCCCAGCGCGCGATCCACGCGCGCCGCGTCGCGAGCGACAGCTTGCAGAAGCCGCGCACGTAGCGCAGACGCGTCGCGAAGCGGAAGCCCAGCATGCCGAGCTCGTGCAAGAGCGCGAGCCGCGCCGGCAACGACTCGATCTGGCCCTCCACGAACGCCGCGACCTCGTCCACCGCGCGCGCGTGATCCCGCGCGTCGAGGCCGAGGTCGTCCGCGGACACGAACGACTCCACGATCGCGCGCACGAACGCGCTCGCCCGGGGCGCCGGCGGGTCCACGGCCGGCGGCGCGGCGAGCAGCTCGTCGGTGAGCGCGAGCGGCTGCGCGCGCCGGACGCGCGAGAGCGTCTCGCCAAGAGTTACGCCGTAGCCGCCGATCACGAGCAAGCCCCAGAGCGTGATCGGGACGTAGAACGCCAGATGCACGAGCACCGCGTACGACAGCGCCACCGCGCCGGCGACGCCGACCGACATCAGCGCCTTCATGCAGAAGAAGTGGAACGGCCCGATGAAGCCCGGACTCGACGGCACCAGGATGCCCAGGTTCGTCACGCTGAGGGCGAGCAGCGCGACCGCCGGGTTCGCCGGCAAGCCGAACGCCGGCAAGATCGCCAGGAACATGCCGGCCTCGAGCGTCCACACCACCGAGGACAGTCCCAGGATGCGCAGCGCGTCGCCCGGCCGGCGCAGGTACGCGACGCCCCCCGCGGTCTGACCCACGAGCGACACCACGTAGCGATGCGCCGTGGCTCCGAACATCTGCGACACGCGACTCGCGACGGAGATCAGCCACGTCGGCGCGACCACCGCGACCACGACGCCGAGCGTCGCGATACCGAACAGCACGCCTCCGAGCTCCAGCGTGGCCCGCACCAGGCCCGTCTCGGGCAGGAACAGACCCGCGCACACCAGCGCGAGCAGCAGCACCAGTCCGTCGAGCACGCGCTCGAGGAAGGTGACCGTGAGACTTTGCACGAACGGCAAGCCGCTCTTGTCCGAGAGCATGCCGGCGCGCGCGAGCTCGCCGAGGCGCGCCGGCAGCACGTTGTTCACGGCGTAGCCGAACACCACGATGTTGGTCGCCATCGGCACGGTCAGCTTGGCTTCGCGACTGACCAGCAACCTGCAGCGCACGCCGCGCACCACGTGCCCGGCCAGGTACGACAGCACCGCGAGCGGCAACCACGGAAACAGCTTCGCGCGCGCGAACGCGCTCTCGACGTCGGCGAGCTGAAGGCGATGCAACGCCACGACGGTGAACGCCACGCTCGACGCCAGCCCGACGGCGATCAAGAGCGCCTTCTTCAGACTGACCGTGATCCTCATCCCGACCCGCGGGCGAGCAGACCCTGCTCGATGCACCAGCCAAGACTCCGGCGCATGCCCTCTTCGAGCGCGACGTCCGGCGCGTAGCCGAGCTCGGCCTTCGCCCGCGCGATCGAGCACGCGATGGTCTTGTTCATCTCCGAGAGCACGTGGACCTTCTGATGGTAGCGCCCGAGCTTCTGGAGCGCGAAGTCGGCGAGCCAGGCGACCTCGCTGGCGAGCCCCGGCAGCCTCAGGCGCTTGTGCGCGCAGGCGATCCCGAACTCGCCTTCCAGCAGCTTTTCCACGGTGTCGAGCACCTGATTCATCGTGTAGGGGCGCTCGTCGGCGATCCAGTACGTGCGCCCGGCGGCGCGCGGCGTCACGGCCGCGCGCAGCAGGCCCTGGCACAGGTTGTCGATGTAGGCCATCGAGCGCAGGTTCTCGCCGCCGCCGACGACCGGCCCCTTGCCGTCGCGGATCATCTCGAAGAACAGCGTCTGCCGCGGCGGCTGGTACGGCCCGTAGAACCACGGCGGCCGGATCAGCACCGTCTCGAGGCGCCCGGCGGCGTACAGCGCGTTCACCAGCTGCTCCATCTGCATCTTCGAGCGCCCGTAGCCCATGTACGGATGGTACGGGCTGTCCTCGTCGAACAAGTGATCCGGCGACGGGTTCGTGCCGCACGGCGAGTTCGAGCGTCACCACGACGGCGCGCGCGATGCCGCCCTCCACCGCCGCGTCGAGCAACGTGCGCGTCCCCTCCACGTTCACGGAATAGAAGTCGCGCACGCGCCGCGGATGGATCACGCCGGCGGTGTGGTACAGCACCGCGCCCGTCGCCCCCGCACACAGCGCCGCGCACGTCGCCGCATCGCGCAGATCGCCGACCACCACTTCCACGTTGTCCGCCGCGATCGTCTCCTCGCCGGGCAGCACCAGCGCGCGCACGCGCCGCGCCTCGTCGAAGCTCGGGATGGCCGGGCAGACCGTTCGCGAGCACATCCACCAAGCGCCGACCAAGCCAGCCGGCCGCGCCGGTCACGATCACGAGCGGGGTCGCCGTCATGGCCGCGGACTATACAGGTGGGTGTTGCCGGTCCGGCGCGGAATCCCGCCGCGCGCCTCCCGCCGTCCCGCGCTATGACATTATTTGTCATAGCGCGTTAAGGCGTCTTAACGTGGCGGCGGTTCGGTCAACGATTCAAGCGACTTACGGACGTCAAGGTAGCCGTGTTGCGCCGGGATCGCAAGCTCCCTGGACGGCAACAGCGCCGCCGACGCCCTCGCGCGCGCCATCCATCGCACGATCACGTTCGTGCCATGTAGAGCGCAAACCCCATCAGCAATAGCCCCTCCAGCAGAAACGACACGGGAAATAGCAGCCAGTAGCCGATGACCGAGGCCGACCCGCCTTTCAATCGATTCCGGCTCGGGTCCTCGGGATCGTACTCGACCAGCACGCGTTTGGTCTGTGCGTTCTGCATCAAGTGTCCGGCGACGTAGTACTTGTCCACGATGAAGGCACGACCCCGCCGGTCCTGGGCACGAACACGAATGTCCACGATGCTACTGCCGCCATCCTGGGAATCATTGGGTAGCACCTTCCTGGACAACACATCGCCCTCGGCGGTGAGCCCCCTTGCATCGAGAATCCAATCCGCCCAGACAGGCTGTCCTATCAGGAGCAGGACCAAGGTCGGGAGCAAGCTCGCCGCCGTCCATATTCCTCCGAACTTCAAGAGACGACGCGCGGGGGGTTCCCGGACAGGTTCACGGACATCGAGCGCATCGTCGGCGATTCGGCCACCGCCGACAAGACGCGAGCTCAGGGTTTGCGGCTGCTCCGCGAGCTTGCATGTCGAGAGCTTGCCGGTCCGGCGCGGAACCGGACTTCCGCACCGGACCGGAATACGGGCGCGCGTTCTGTCCCGCTTGCCTGGGCCGGCGGATGGCGGCGGGCGCCGCCGACCTTGTGGATCACATTCTGCCAAATGACGCCCCCGGTGCGCGGTGGCGGCGATCGCCGGCGGTGGCGGCGGTCGCCACCGCTCACCACAGCGATGTAGCCGGAATCACATGCATGCGGGATCGGCACGCGTGTTGCGGATGCACGCGGCACCGTGTCCGCCGCGTACGAGCGCCACCGTCCGGAGACGACCGTGCTCTACCAGGTCGTGGAGGCCCACCTCGATCGCTTCCTCGCCACCGCGCGCGAGCGTCACGGTCGCGAGTTGCCGCGCTACGTCGAGCGCGAGCTCCGTGCCTATCTGGAGTGCGGTCGGCTCGAATTTGGCTTCGCCGTGCTCGCCACAACTTGTGGACCGGGTGATCCCGGACGTGCCCGTTCGACAGTGGGTGCTCAGCGTGCCATTCGAGATCCGAGGATTGCTCGCGGCAGTCCCGGCCGCGCTCACCCGCCTCGATCAGATCTTCACCGACGAGATCTTCCGCTGGCAGCGCGACCGTGCGCGCGAGCTCGGCCTCGCGCCGCGTGCGGTGCGCAGCGCGGGCGTCACGCACATGCAGCGCTTCGGAGGTGCGATCAATCTGAACGTGCACCTGCACTCCGTGGTCTGCGACGGTGTGTTCACGCGCGTCTTGGACGAAGCGGACGAAGCGGACGAAGCGGACGAAGCGACGAAGCGACCGGAGCGGCCGCCAACGATCCAGAACCACGCGCCACGTTTCATCGCCTGCGCGGGCCGACCGCCGAGGAAGCGTCGGAGCTGGCCATGAACGTCGCCATCCGGTTCCTGGCCTGGTGCCGGAGGCGCGGTCTCGTCCGCGACGACGTTCCCGACGAAGATCCGGGCAACGACACGGGAGCAACAAGCCCGATCGACGAGTGCCAGCGCGTCGCGATGCAGCTCGGCACGCTCGGATCGCCCGTGGCGCGCGATCACGGCCAGCGCGATCCGGTCGGTCCCCGGAGGAAGCGCGACGGCACGCCGCACCCGGACACACCCGACGAGTCTGATCAACGGTTCCGTCGCACCAAGGGCCCGCACTCTGGGGCGTACGAGCGCTGGGACGTCCACGCCGGCGTCATGATCCCCGAGGGCGACCACGCTGGTCGTGAACGGCTGCTGCGCTACCTCGCGCGCGCCCCGGTGAGCCTCGAGCGCATGAGCCTGATGCCCGATGGGCGCATCGCGTGCGTTCGCGCCCAACTCGACCTGGCGCGAGCACGTCGTCCCGCTCACTCCGCCACGCCTCGCGGGCGAGGAGCATGCACGCGAGACCGCGCCCGGCTGCGCGCACGAGCACGCGCCCGCCAAGCGTCAACAACTGGATCGCCCGGCCAGAGCAACCCCCGCGGCCGCGCCAGCGACCGCCATGCCTGGAAGTACCGTGGCAACCCGCGAGCCCGCCCGCGAGCCCGAGCCCATCGGCGAGCGCACACCCAGAGCCCACTCGAAATGGTACATCGACTGGGCCACGCTGCTGCGCCGCGTCTACGACGTGAATGCGCTCGCGTGCCCATGTGGCGGCAAGCTCAGGTTCATCGAGCTCGTGGACAACGAGCGCGACGCGCGATCATTCCTGGCGACCCACGGCGCAGCGCGCGGCATCTCGAGCGATCGAGAGCTCGACGCCGACCCGACCCTGCGCGCAGCGCTCCGCGCCGACGCCGCGACCCTCCCCCCGACTCCAGCTGACGGCGCGACGCGTGCGCGCTCGCGCCGCGAGCAGAGCAAGCCGCCGCGCACCACGCGCGCGGCCGAGGCGCGCGACCGCGGCCCCGATTGGACTAGCTCAAGTTGGCAGCCTGGATCGCATGAAGTGCGATCCCGTCAACTGTCCCGCGTAGTTGGCAGCGCTCCCCAGGCTGCGTCCCAGGCGCGCCCGGTCACGTCGGTCAGTCCCCCAGCACGCGACCCGGCGATGCTGGACACGGCCAGAGCCATTGCTCTGCCTAGGCTCCCGAGGCTCATCGAGGTCGCTTCGATGGGTCGAGGACGGCCATCGTGCCGCCGACGCGCAAGCTGGCGTTCCACGCCGAGTCCAGTGTCGCGGTGGTGCCATGGACCGGCAGTCCCAAGCGGTACGCGCCGTCCAGGCCCAGCAGGAAGCCCCCGAGCTGGACGTCGAAGCTCGCGCCGGCAACCCCGCCCAGGGCGAGATTGTCCAGGAAGTGCCACTCGAGATCGCTGCTGCACGCCTGCGAGCAAGGCGTGGAGTAGGAACGCTCGACGTTCATCACCGTCGGACCGACGAGCACCGAAGGAACCACGTACACACCCGGCTTCCACGGCACCGCGCGATACGCGTAAGCGAAGTCCGCGAACTCGTACGCGGAGGTCACGCGGTTGCCGAACAACGTCATCTCCGCTTCGCGTCCAACGCGCAGGGCGCCACCGTGCCCCTTCGCCGAGTACGCACGAGCGCCGAGCGCGAGCCCCGTCAAGCCCGGATCCGCCGGAGCGTCCCCACCCGCGACGTGCACGCGCCCGCCTCCGAGCTCCGCTGCCGTGTCGACCACCAGTCGGGTCTGCGCGTGCGCGTGCCGCGGCAGCACGCCGAGCACGACGACAACGCCGACGACGATCCCGATTCCTGTCTTGCGCATGCGAGGCACACCAGCAACGCGCGTACCAGCTGTGACTCCGCACGGCCGGCGCACGAAACCCACGGACGCGCGGCGCGCAGCGCCGAGATCGCCCGCGTCACCGCGAACACTGCGCACCCGGCGCGCAGCGTGGTTCGCGGCTCGAATCCGGGCTATCACCCTACGCGCGGCGGTATGGCGCGCGGGACGCCAAGCGCAACGTGATGCGACCGGGAGCGTGGCCGTTCCTCCGTCCGAGGCGGCTCAATCACCCAGGATATGGTTGAAGAGTGGGAGAAAGACGAAGACGCCGGCCATGAACGTCGGTACGGCGACAAGCGATCGGGGGCTGAGCCGGGACATACCGGCGATGCCGTGGCCGGAGGTGCAGCCGTTCGCCCAGGTGGTGCCGACTCCGGTCAGCAGCCCGCCGACGAATACCCAGACGATATTGCGCGTCGGGTGCGCTGGAGACGCGAACGCCGCCGGGGACACCAGGTAAGCGACGGCGCCGCCGGCCATGAATGCGGTGAAGAAGAGCAGCTCGGGGAGGCGTGACGAAGCCGGGATCTCCAGGTCCAGGATGCGACGCCACAGGCCGCACAACCCGAGAACGCGACCGTTGCATTGAAACAAGAGAATCGACGCGACCGCGATCCCCAGGCCTCCGAGCACGCTCAACGAGACCGGCCAGTCGATCGTTCGAGGCGCACCATCTGTCGGAAACACGCGCGGGCCGATCACGTAGAGCACAGCGGGAACGGCACCCAGCGCCAGCGTGAGGCCCCAATGGCGCTCACGCTGTCCGCGGCGGGTCTTGAGGAAGTGGTACACCACATAGAAGGCGTACATCCCGTAGCTGTACGCGATAAAGCTCCGGTTTCCGGTGATCATCCCCGCGACCGACGGCCCCGGGCAAAATCCCCCCAGCGCCCAACCTGCACCGAAGATCGCCGAGCCCACCACGATGCCGCGGTCGATGACCCGGCTTTTGGGGAGGTGCCAGGCGTCGGCGAACCATGGTGTCGTTCGCTTTCCGAACAGCTGCCAGTAGATGAACGTCGGGATCAACGCCGAACAGAACAGGATCAGCATCGAGAAGTCGAAGGCGTGGTCGTCGCCTGTCTTGAGCGGATCGAAGAAGTGCAGGGACGAGGCGTGGGCCATGCCACCGGCCGACATGCCAAACGCCATCACGAAACCGACGAGGATCCAGGCTGAAAGTCGACGTATTCTCATTCGCCAAGTTGGCAGCCTGGATCGCATAAAGTGCGATCCCGTCAACTGTCCCGCGTAGTTGGCAGCGCTCCCCAGGCTGCGTCCCAGGCGCGCCCGGTCACGTCGGTCAGTCCCCCAGCACGCGACCCGGCGATGCTGGACACGGCCAGAGCCATTGCTCTGCCTAGGCTCACGGCATCCGGTGAGAGGTCTGCCGTGATGTATTTCGCCTCCGGCCCTGGCGGGCTTACGGAGCGGGTTGCCCTGTACGGCGAGCAGCGCAACGCGCTTGCCGTACTGCGGTCGCCGCATCACTATTGCGATGTTGCCGGCGCATGGGTGGCGGGAGATCAGACGGCTCTCATGATTACTGATACGCGCTTGAATTCTGGCAACCTGGGTACTACCAGCTATTTCGCGTGCGGGACGGGCTTGGGTCCTGTCACGTTTGCGAAGCCCACCATGTCGATCGGTGCAGATCTGCCGGACGGTACTTTCAGCGGAGCGATCCTCGCGATGGATAGTGGCGTGGCCAAAGTTGCCGAGGTGCTCGACATTCCGGCAAAGCAGTTCCACAATCTTGTTGCTGGTGGTCAAGGTGGAGATGTGTACTTCCCGTTTGCCGTTGGCACAGATGTCTTGGTCAGGGCTACCGTGGCGCCCATGCATGATGTGGCTGAGCTGTGGACGCGCCCGAACACGACGGAGACTCTGATTGATCCGGGCAGCGGTCGTACCGTTGCGGACGTCCGAAGCGATGGGCAGAGTCTCGTCTGGGTCGAGGCTGATACTCCCTACGACGCGCAGGGCAACTACCCGCATGGCTACCTCTATGCGGCACCTTTCGTGGAAGCCGCCGCGGAACTCCAGCCCAAGCTGCTTCGCGAACTTCCGGCGAACGTAGGGAACTATATGCCCGGAACCGCCGGTCAGGGGTACTACCTCCTGCGGATGACTGTTCCAGCACTTGACCTGTTCCGGATCAGTGACGGACGCCATTGGGTCGTTGCGCCGCCCGCTGGGTTCAACCTTACCCCGACGCCGCTGGTCGTCGGCTCCACCTACGCAGTCTACGGCGTCGCGACGAAGCCCGGACTCAACTTGGCGAGCACGTACATCCGACAGCGTGTCGACGCGCTTGGCTCGGGGGATTGATCCGTGAGTGCGCTTCGCGTCGCGCTCGCACTCGGCGGCGTCGTTGGTGCGTGGGTGCAGTTGGCCAACGCTGCTCCGCCGCGCGTCGAGTCGGCGCGCGCGGCGCGCTCCTACGCAGTGCCGCTCGCGATCACCTATGGCACGAGCATCGGGCTCGAGGCTGCCCTGTGGGACTACACGATCGTCAACTGGCACGACGGGGCGGAGATCGAGAAGTGGCCATACGCTGCGGCGGTTGTCGGTACGCCGATCACGTGGCTCGCCCCCGGCGTCGTGCACACGGCATACGGGCGCCTGGACCGCGGCCTGTTCTCGGTCGTCGGAAGCATAGGCTCGTTCGCCGTCGGCGCGCTATTGTTCACGCCCGTGTGGCTGTCGTTGCTCTCCAAGGACCATCCGTCGCGCGACAACGGCTACCTTGGCACATCAGGTCGCGCAGGCGTGATCGTGCTGCTGAGCGCAGGTTACCTCGGCCAGGCGCTGTGGGCCCTCGACGACGTCTCGCGGCGCGGGTCACTGGCGTCAGGCGTGCCGCGGTCGGCTCAACGCCTGGCGTTACGGCAGATTTCCGTGGTCCCTACGCGAAGTGGCGCCACGCTGGTAGCGGTGGGCGGCTTCTAATAGCCACGCGCGGCTACCTGCTACCCGCGCCGGAGCAGCTTCGCCGCGTCGATGGTGGCGCCGTAGGCCCTGATCGGACATTGCCTGTCAGAGGTGGCGCGCGCGCAGGCGGACTGCCGCTCGCGCACGTGCTGTCACCGCACCGCCAGGCGCTACGCCGGCAGCTCGGTTTGCGACGCGCGCTGGTCGAGACACGGACCCAGTACGTGACGACTGCGCGCCAGAGTTCCCCGGACGAGATCGGCAGTCGCGCGAATCCAGCCTGATTTCTGCAGCGGGCGGGCGGCTCGCGGATCTCCATGAGATTTGCGTAAGGCGGGAAACCTGGGGGCTTCGCGACGCGTAGTTCCCAGCGATGGCCGACGGAGCGATGTTACCGGGGATGGCCCGTCGCGGCGACTCGCGGACGCGTTGGTTCTGTACCAACGGTGCCGTCCATCGACGCGACGACGGCGTGTTCGAGGTGACCGCTGGCGGCGTGCTGGTTGGCACGTACACGCGCACGGAGCCCGAGCGACGCAACCTGCTGCTGGTCGCGTTGGCGGACAACCCGCTGGTCGCGCTCGGCGAGCTGGCGTGGGCGTTCGGTATGACGACAGAGCGACTCCGCCAGATCCGCAAGATCGCCAGCGACCAAGGCGTGGACGCGCTGTTGGTGCGCCGCAGGCGGGGTCGCAAGCCGCTGAACGAGCGCGTGAAGAAGCGCATCATGGGGCTGTTCGACGCGGGGCTGACTATCGACCAGGCCTATGCGCAGGTGAAGCGTTCGGTGAGCCGCGCGAGCGTAGGCCGCGTGCACAAGCAGTGGGTGGCAGGCGGCGGCGCAAAGCCGCCCGACGCCGCCGCGTCTGCACCGCGCCAGGCGAAGCTGTTCGACGACGCGCCCGACGAGGTGGTCGTCGCTCGAAAGAGACGGCCACCACGCCGCAACCGTTCGACGCGGCGGCAGCCGGCGATCGTGCTGGGGCCGACGCCGCCGGCGTTGTCGCTGGAGGACGCGCTGGCGCTGGGAGGCACGCACGTCCAGCACCTCGGCGCTTGGCTGATGCTCGGCGCGCTGCACGCGGCGGGGTTCTACGACGACGCCGAGCGGTTCCGGTGCGAGGCCGTCGGCGCGCAGGCGCTGCGCGTCACGCTCGATGTGATCGCGATCGCGCTGACGGTCGGCCAGCGTTGCGTGGAAGGCGTGCGTCGTCTGGCCACGCCGAGCGCGCCCACGCTGCTTCGCAGCCGTCGCAGGCCTTCGCCCAACTGGGCGCGCGACCAGTTGCACGCCTACGCGGACGAGGGGGCGGTGCTGTTGCATCTCTCCGAGGCGCGTCGTCACGCGATGGCGCTCGCCGAGACCCACGCGGACCGGGTCGTGCTCTACGTGGACAACCACCTGCGCTCGTACACGGGCAAGCACGTCATCCGCAAAGGCTGGCGCATGAAGGACAAGCGCGTCGTGCCCGGCTGCACGGACTACTACGCCCACGACGCCGCGGGTCGCCCGCTGATGCGGATGGATGCACCCTCCCACGACCCACTTGTCGATGTCGTTCCGCGCATTGCTCGATTCGTCCGCGAGCAGATCGGGGACGCGGCGCCACTGCTGCTTGTGTTCGATCGCGCGGGCGCCTACCCGAAGCACTTCGCTGGATTGCGCGACAACGGCTTCGAATTCGTCACCTACGAGAAGAAGCCGTACCCCGCGCTGCCGACGACGGCCTTCGAGCGCACGCTGAGCTACCGCAAGGAGACGATCCGCTGGACCGAGAGGGCACAGAAGAATCTGCGACGTGGTCGCGGTCGTGTCCGCCGCATCTGCCTGCTGACACCCGAAGGCGCGCAGGTCAACATCCTCGCCGTCTCGTCGGCACCGGCGCCCGATCTCGTCCTGGCGTTGTTGCATCGGTGGGGGCGACAGGAAAACCAGTTCAAGCACGGCAGCGAGCGGTGGGGCATCAACCAGCTCGACGGGCGACGCGTCGAGCCGTATCCCGAAGATGCCGTCATCCCGAATCCAGGTCGGCGTCGTCTGGACCGGGACCTGCGCGAAGCGCGCGACATCGAAGCCGAAGCCCTGCGCCAGCTCGCGCATCTGCCGCGCGATCACCGGCGCCGCGAGCGGCTCGAGCAGACCGCGAAGGAGGCCTTCGCGCAGCAAGCCGAACTCGCGGCGAGACGGTCGGAGGCGCCCAAGCGCGCGCCGCTTCGCGACACGGAGCTCACCGGCAAGCTGCGCGTCCACACGGGTCGCTACAAGGTCATCGTCGATACGATCCGCATCGCGCTCGCCAACATCGAAACCGACCTCGCCGCTTTGCTCGCGCCGCACCTGCGCAAGCCGAGCGAGGCGAAGAAGACGCTCGCCAATCTGCTCGCCGCTCCCGGCGTGGTGCGCGCCACGGACACTTGCATCAGCGTCAGCCTGCAGCCGCCTGGAACGGCCCGGGAGCGGCGGGCGTTCCAGGCGCTACTGAAGGCCGTCAACGCACGACGTCTCAAGCTGCCCGGCGATCCGTCCGGCCGTTCCCTGCGCTTCCGGATCGCAAATTCATGAGATCATGCCGGGGGAACTCTGGCGCGCGGTCTCGCGCGCGAGCTCGGGCACAAGCTTCCTGGCTGTGATGCGAAGAACTTCGCCAAGCGCTGCCGCAACGCGAGCCTGCCCAAGGAGGTACAAGCCGTGATCGAGCCGTTGCTGGCGGTGCTCGAGCCCCTTGGCGTCCAGCTTGCCGTGGTCGACAAGGAGCTGGAGCGGCTGTGTGACGACGGCCCGGTGGTGAAGCTGCTGCAGACCGCTCCCGGCGTGGGACCGATCGTCGCTGCGACGTTCGTCTCCGTCATCGACGATGCCGGGCGCTTCCGCAACGCTCACCAGGTCGAGTCGTACCTCGGGCTGGTGCCCAACGAGAACACGAGCGGTGGCAAGCAGCGGCTTGGCGCCATCACCAAGCACGGCAACACGTACCTGCGCGCGATGCTGGTCCAGGGTGCTTGGAGCGTCATCCGCGCCGCCAAGCGCAACGACCCGCTACGCGTGTGGGGCGAGATTGTCATGCAGCGCCGCAGCAAGCGCGTCGGCATCGTGGCCGTCGCACGGCGTCTCGCCGACGTCCTGTGGGCGATGTGGCGGGACGGTACGGAATACGAGCCATGCCTGCTCGGCGAACGGCCCAAGCCCCGGCACCATCGTCGCCGGGGAGGCAACGCGGAGGTGAAGACCCGCTGGCCTGCCAACCGGACAGAAGCGCCACGAGCGCGTGCATCGGAGCGGCCAACGACGTGGCGGATGAGCGCGAGACCGGCAATGCCACCAGGATGACGGCCTTCGGGCGGTCCTGGCGAGCCAGCGAAGGTTAGATTGCGCCTCCGCCCGATTCCTTCCGGATTACCCACCTGCGCCGGGGCTCATTACCTCGAACCGTTCGAGTCCCTGAGCGCGAATAGTTGATTGGAGCCAGCTCGCAGACTGCACCCGGACGCGACGCCCGAGATCCCACCAATGCTCCCTCCTGGAGCCAACGGAGAGGTGTGCCCGATGACAACCCGAACCCCTGTACCTTTACCAGCCTCCTCGTCCTGTTCCATAGGTCGCGGCCGAGGGAGGCCACCCCCCCCCTTTTCCCCGGGCGGCCTTGCCGCGACGGACGCCGCGCGAGCCCACAGAAGAAAAGCAAAAAAAGCACGTCCAAACTGTTGACGTCAGGGCCGCCTCATAGTTGCCGGTCCGGCGCGGAACCCAAGGCGGCCAGTCGCCGGCGGTCGAGCGCCTTCTTCAGCGCCGCGACGAGGCCGGGCGCGTCGAACGGCTTCTGGACGAATATCGTGTCCTTGTGGAGGGTCGCGCGGTCGATCGACGCGTCGTTCGTGTAGCCGCTCATCAGCACCGATGCGATCTCGGGCCGTTCGCGACGCAGCGCGGCGATCAGCGCCTGGCCGTTCATGCCTGGCATGACGAGGTCGGTCACGACGGCGTGGAGCGGCCCTTCGTGCGCGCGCGACGCGGCCAGCGCGTCGACGGCGCTACCCGCCTCGATCACGCGATAGCCGGCGCCGGCGAGGATGCGGCGCGCGGCGCGACGTACGAGCGGCTCGTCCTCCACCAGCAGCAGCAGCGTCTCCGACGCGTCGCCCTCGGCGGGCGCAAGCGAGCGGATCTTGGCCGAGGAAGCGGCGCCGTCGCTGGTGGGCAGGGTGATGCGGAACGTGGCGCCGCGACCGAGCTCGCTGTGCACCGAGATATGCCCGCCGCTCTGCTCCACGACGCCGTGCACGATCGACAAGCCGAGCCCGCTGCCCTGGGCCGCGCCCTTGGTCGAGAAGAACGGCTCGAAGATCCGCGACTGGGTCTCGTCGTCCATGCCGCTGCCGGTGTCCCGCACCACGAGCTCTACGCCGTCGTCGTCGGCGCTGGTTTCGATCGCGATGGTACCGCCCGACGGCATCGCGTCGCGCGCGTTCACCACCAGGTTCATCAGCACCTGCTCCAGCTGGGCGGCGTCGGCGCGGACGCGCGCGGTCCCGGTCTGCAGGCGCGTCGTGATGCGGACGTCGTCGCCGACCAATCGCTCGAGCATCAGGACCATGCCGCCGATCAGCTCGTCGACGTCCACGATCGCGGGCTCCAGCACCTGGCGCCGGCTTACGGCCAGGAGCTGGCGCGACAGCTCCGCCGAACGCTGGGCGGCCAAGGAGATCTCCAGCAGCGCCTCGCGGTCTTGCCCGGCGATTCCGCGCCGGTCCAACAACAAGTCGGTCTGGCTGATGATCACCGAGAGCATGTTGTTGAAGTCGTGCGCCACGCCGCCGGCGAGGCGCCCGATGGCCTCCATCTTCTGCGCTCGTGCGAGCTGGGCCTCGGCGCGATGCAGCGCGTCCCGGGCTGCGTTCGCGGCTGTCTGGGCGCGCTCGATCCCCGCGCCGATCGACACGGCGATGCGCGCGACGATGAAGCTTCCGATCAGCAGCGCGCTGCCGGCGATCAGCGTCGCGAGCGGGGCGCGTCCCTGCGGTGCGCGGGCGATGAACGACTCGAGCCAGCTCTGCAGGACGACCACCAGCACGAGCATTGGCAGGAAGGCGCGTAGCAAGCGCGCGTGCACGCCGTCACCGACGACCAGGTGCACCGGCCACGCGTCGTGCGGCGCCAGCGCCAGTGTCCCCACGCCTGCGAGGACGAAGGCGAGGGCGGTCGTCAGCGCCAGCGGGATCGCCGGGTCGGCGTACAGCAGCGGCGCGCCGAGCGCGTAGCCCAGCAGGAACAGCGTTCCGACCAGCGCCGCGATCGAGGCGAGGGCATTGCGCCAGGTCCGGTGCGCTCGCGACCGCGAGTCGAGCGTCAGCGCGGCGCCGAGCGGCACGAATGCGGCCGCCGTGTACAGCGACATCACGCCGATCTCGAGCGTTCCGCGCAGGCGCCGCCCGTCGATCACGATCTGGTTCACGCCACTTGCGCCACCGCCGAAGACCCAGTCGAGGACGGTGACCATCCCGAGCAGGACGACGAGCAGGCCGAGTCCGCGCGCGACTCGCACGCGGAGCGCGCCACCGGGCGCCGAGCGCGCCCACAGCGCGATCGCGATCGCGAGGAACGCCAGCGCCGTGTTCGGTGCCATCGGCACAAACCCGGAACTTGCCGCGGCCAAGTCGAGGTGCGACGTCTCCCACCCGGCGAGCGCGCCGACCGCGAGCAGACCCACGCCTGCGGCGCCGGCCTGGGCGAGCCGCGACGCCGAGCCAGGTCCGGATGGGTCCATGCTCTAGATGGTGATGCCCCGGCAGGGCGCCGGAACTGATCGGCGTCAGAATCCGGCTCGGCGTCCGCGTGCCCGCCCTGGCTGGCGCGCCAGAAGGCGCCGGAACGCGCGTTTTCCGCGCCGGATCGGCCGCTCTTGGGCTGCGGCCCGCGCCGTGGCAAAGTCGGGCCATGGGGATGTTCGATCGCATGAGCCGGGTCATCTCGAGCAACTTCAACGCCTTGCTCGACAAGGCGGAAGACCCGAAGAAATCCATCGAGCTGACGCTGGGCGAGATGGGTGACCAGCTCAAGGCGGCGCGGCAGGAGGTCGTGCGCAGCGTCGCGGCCGAGAAGCAGCTGAGAAAGAAGGTCGACGAGCTCGACGGCGAGGTCGACAAGTGGGCCAAGCGTGCCGAGCTCGCCGTGCGCCACGGCGACGACAGCCTGGCGCGGGAAGCGCTGGTGCAGAAGAAGCGCGTGACGGGCGAGCGCGATCGCGCCGAAGCGCTGCGTGCCGAGCAGCGCACCAACGCGCTCGAGATGAAGAGCGAGCTCGAGCGCATGGAGCAGAAGGTCGACGAGCTCAAGGCGACCAAGAACACGCTCGTGACGCGCGCCAAGCAGGCGAAGGCCGGCGGCGGGGTGGAGGGGCTTGGCGCCAAGCCCGGCGGCGGCGCGTTCAGCGAGTTCCGCCGCATGGAGGACCAGATCGAGGGCGTCGAGACGGCGATCCAGGCGCAGCGCGAAGTCGACGACGCGATCCGCGGCACCGGCCCGGGCGGTCTGTCGCGCGACGAGGTCGAAGCGAAGTTCCGCCAGCTCGAGAGTGGCGGCGCGAGCCCCGGCGAGAGCCCGTCGAGCGACGTCGACGACGAGCTCTCGAGCTTGAAGAAGAAGCTACGGGTGTGACGCGGTGAGCATGCGCGTCGTCGTCTGCTTCCGCTTCCGCATGCCGGCGGCGCGGGCGCAGGCGGACGCCACGTTGCGTGCGGGGGTGGAGGAGCTCGCCGCGCGCGCCACGGCGCTCGGCGGGCGCGTCGTGACGTGGCACCCGGTCGGGGTCGCGTTCGATTTCGCCGCCGACGCCCTGGAGGACGCGATCGAGCTGGTCACCGACGCGGAGCCCGGCTTGCTCGAACAGACCGGTGTCGGCGTCTCGGCCGGCGAGCTCGACGCCGTGGTCGACGTCGGCGTCACGATCGCCCTGTGCTGGGGGCCGCCGCTCGCGCGCGCGACGGCGCTCGCGCAGATCGCCCATGGCGGCGAGGTGCTGCTCGATCCCGCGCTCGCGCCGCTGCAGGAAGGACGGCTCCTGTCCACCGGGTCGCGCATCGGCACCATCGGTCGGGAGCGCGTTCGAGGCCAGCGCCTGGATCTGTCCTACCCATGGCGTCGCGACCCGACCGGGGACGTGGCGCGTGTGACGCGGCCGGCGCGGGTCGGCACGCCGCTGCCAATCCAGCTCGCGGTCGAGGCCGGCAAGCTGTCGGTGGTGCGCGCCGAGCGCGGCGCGGGCGGCACGCGCTTCCTCGACGATCTGGCCGACGAGCACCCGGTCACGCGCGTGCTGGCGATTCCGCCGTATCCGCTGGGCGAGCCGCTGGGCGCGCTCAGGCTTGCGCTGGCGAGATCGTCGGCGAGCGGCGCCGGCGCGTCGCGGCTGTCGCCGGAGCACGTCGGCCCGCTCGACAGCCTGCTCGCCGGCGAGGGCCTCGACCTCGAGACCTGCGGCGCGCTGGTGGCGGCGTGGATCCCGGACGGCGCGGTGCTGATCGACGACGCCCTGGACGTGGACGCGGACACGCTCGACGCGGTCGCTCTGGCGTGTGCCGAGCACGGTCTCGCCGTGGTCGCGCGCATCCCCGCCGGCGGCACGCTGCCGCCCGCGCTGCGTGAGCTGACGCGCGCCGGCGAAGTCGTGCTCGAGGCGCTCGGCGGGGTGCAGTCCGCCGAGCTGGTGCGCGCCGCGCTCGGCGGCGAGATCGACGAGCGCGACGCCGCGCGCTGGGCGCGGCGCGGCGGTGGCCTGCCGCTCGCCGTGCGCGAGGCGCTGATCGAGTCGATCGAGGGCGCCGAGCTGGTGCGCGACGGCAGTCGCTTCCGACCGCGCGTGCGCCTCGCCGGGCGCGGTCGCGCGCACGCGGCGATCCACTGGGCGACGCGCCGCCTGCGCTTCGTCGCGGCGGGCGACCAGCCCGTGCTCGCTTCGGTGGCCGTCCTCGGCGGCGAGGCCGAGGCCGGCGACGTGACGGCGATGCTCGACCGCGACGCGGCGGACGCATCCGCGAGCATCGATCGGCTGGTCGCGGCGCGCTGGCTCGTGCGCACGTCGGCGGCGTCGGTGGCGCTGCCGAGCGCGACGCATCGCGAGGCCATCGTCGCCGCGCTCCACCCGGACGAGCGCGCGCGCCTGCACAAGGCCGCCGCCGCGGTGTACGCCGCCAGCACCTCGCCGCTCGCGCCGGCGTCGGCCTGCGTGCACGCGCTGCTGGCCGGCGACCGCGCAGGTCGCGCGAACGTTGGCGCGGCGCGCCGCCGCCGCGACGCGCGCGGCCGGGCTTGAAGCCACCGCGGATGCGCTCGATCGCTTCAGCGCCGCTGGTGTCGCCCACATGCTCGTCGACCGCGGGCTGGCCGGCGGCTTCGCGGCGAGCGTCGCGCCCGAGTCCGGCGCGACCGTGACCGAGCGCGCCCCGACGAGCGCGCCCGCCGGCGTCGACTCGGGACGCATCGAGATCGTCGCCGGCGTCCACCCCGAGGCCCACGCCGTCGCGGTGGCGCTCGGCGCCGGCGACTTCGAAGCCGTCGAGCGCATGATCGCCGAGCTTCGCAGCGCGGGCGGCCAGGATCACGTCGCCGATCGCCTCGCCGCGATGGTGTGCCTGGCGCGCGGCGAGACGCCCGAGGCGTTGCGCTTCCTGCGCAGCGCGCGAGACCTCTCCCGGCGCCTCGGTCCGGCCGAGCGCAGCCGCGCCGCGCTCGCCCACGGCGTCGGGCTGGCCGCCGCCGGGCGCGACACCGAGGCGCTGCTGGAAGCGCTCGCCGGCCTGGCCCGCGCGCGCGAGGCCGGTGACGCCCATGGCGAGCGTGCCTGCGCGCGCTTCCTCGCCCAGCTCTCGCGAGGCGCCGGCGAGGCCGAGGTCGCGACGGCGTGGGAAGCCCTCGCGGGCGCATGAAGGGGCAGGGGATGCCGCTCCGGCGCGGAATCCCCGTCGCGCTTTGTATCGTCGCGATCCCCGGCTGTGGTCGTCCGGCATCGCCGCCGCGCGACGAGACCACCGTCGTCGTCGCGGCGCCGGTCGCGACCGGATCCGTCGCGGCGCCGGTCGCGGGCGGCGACACGCCGGCGCCGCCCGATCGCGAACCCGAGCAGCCATCGCCGGAGATGGTGGCGCTCGGCAAACGCCTGTTCCTGTCGAACGGCTGCAGCTCGTGCCACGATCCGACCGAGCAGCGCGTAGGGCCGCGGGTCCACGCGCTGCGCGGCAGCCGTGTGACGCTGGTCGACGGCTCGGAGGTCACGGTCACGCCGGCCTACGTGCGGCGCGCGATCCTCGAGCCGACGCTGGAGATCGTGCAGGGCTACGGCCCGGCCATGCCGAGCTTCAAGAGGTGGCTCACGCCGGTGCAGGTCGACGCGCTGGTCGCGTACGTGCTGTCACTGTAGCTGCTTCCCGAACGCCGGCTCACGGCGCCTGACACGTACCGCCGGTGTCCGGGATCGTGTTCAGCTTGCACACCAGGCCCTGGGCGCAGGTGCACGGGTTGGCGATGTTGCCGCCGCAGTGGCCGCCGACCTGGGAGACGCAGCCGCCCGCGTCACCGCCCGTCCCCGCGCCGCCGTCGCTCGCGCCGGCGGTCCCCGACGCGCCCGCGTTGCCGCTCGCGCCGGCCGCGCCCGACGCGCCCGCGCTGCCGCTGCCGCTCGCTCCGGCGATCCCTTGCACGCCGCCGCCCCCCGCGGCGCCACTCGTGCCGGCGTTGCCCGACGTGCCGGCGTTGCCCGACGTGCCGGCGCTGCCCGATGTGCCCGCGCTGCCGCCGTCCGACGAGCTGCCGCACGCGCCGAGCACGGCGCAACCGATGGTCAGCAACAATTCGCGCATCGTGCCCTCTTCGTTCAGTCGTCCCGCCCGGGTTCCGCGCCGGGACGACCCCCATCCTCGTCGGCTGTCTCGCCGGACGCCTGCTCCCACACGTCGCGCAGGATCTCGGCCACGGCTTCGTACAGCGCCTCCGGGATCTCGTCGCCGATCTCGAGCTCGCTGAGCGCGCGCGCCACAGGCACGTCGCGGACCACCGGCACGCCGTAGGCGTTCGCGGCCTCGATCATGCGCTTGGCGAGATCGCCCTCGCCCTGCGCGATCACGCGCGGGGCGGCGTCGGCATCGTCGTTGTCGTCGTCGCCGTCCTCGCTATAGCGGAGCGCCGTGGCCAGGTGCGTCGGATTCACGATCACCACCGTCGCGTTCTTGACCGCGGCGACGGTCGCGCCGCGGAGCATCTCCTGGTGTGCGCGCTCCCGGGCCTGCTTGATCTCGGGATCGCCTTCCGACTCCTTGTACTCGCGCTTGACCTCGTCCTTGGTCATGCGGTTTCGCTTCAGCCAGCCGTAGCGCGTGACCAGCAAATCCACGAGTCCCAACGCGAGCCCGACGAGCGCGGCGATCCAGACGAGCTTCTTCGCCAGGGTGCCGGCGACGACGGCGATGGCGAGCGGATTGCCGATGGTGTGCACGAGATCGCCGGCGTGATCGATGAGCAGGCGCACCGCGAGCCAGCCGACGATCAGCGCGGCCAGCAGCGAGCGCAGCACGCCGACGGCGCGCTGCCAGTTGAACAGGTTCTTGATCCCGGTGATCGGGTTCGCCCGCGACAGATCCGGCGCAAGCTTCTTGGTCGCGACCATGCCGCCGCTCTGCACGAAGCCCACGACCGCGGCGGCCACGGCGGCGGCGACGACGAGCGGCGCCACCAGCACGACCACCTCGCGCGCGAGATCGGGCGCGGAGAGCGGATCGTGGGGGTGGGCGACGGCGGCGCGGATCAGATCCGCCGCGCGCGAGGCCGCGCCGGCCACCGCCGCGGGCACCAGCGCGATCGCCACGATGAAGCCCGCCGCCTGCATCAGCGCGCCGGAGACCGGGGAGTCGCCTTCCTCGCGCGCCTTCTTCAGGCGCTGCGGCGTCGGCTCCTCGGTCTTGTCGCTCATCGCGCGCGCCTACAGCGTCGGGAACGGCAAGCGGCCGCCGGTGAGCCGCCAGGTGTTCGCGGCCTGCTGGATGACGGGGATGCGTAGCTGCGGCGGTGGATGCGTGCGGTCGAAGCTGAACAGGATGTCCGTCGGGCTCAGGTTCTCGAGCCCGGCGAAGAACTGCATCGTGAGCAGACCGCCCTCCTCCGTCCAGTGCGTGCCCTGCGCGACGCCGGCGCTCAGGATGTTGTTGGTGCCGGCGATGTCCGCGGCGAACTCGTTCGGTTGGTTGAACAGCGGCACCGCGCTCGCGAGCATCTGCCCGATCTCCGAGGGGCTGAGCGCGCCGCCGGACGACGTGCACGACAGGTGCCCGAGGTAGTGATGACCGAGCTCGTGCCCCAGGACGAAGCCGACCTGCTCGTCGAACAGCACGTGCTGGCGCGCGACCTTGCGGCCGTCCACCTGCTGCCCCGGGTCGAAGAACCCGGGCGGCGGCTGGACGATGGGTTGGTTCGGTTGCTGGCGCTGAGCGAGCAGCTGGATGTACGCCTGGGTCTTCTGCGTGCCGAACAGTTCGTCGGTCGCCCGCGCATCGGCGAGGTGGGCTTCGATGTCGAGCAGGCCGTCGGTGACGGCCATCGCCGGTTTGCCGCTCGTGGTGCAGGACGCGAACACGTTGACGTCCCCGGGCGTGCTGTCGACGACGAGCGGGATGTTCGCGACTCGCTGCTGCTGCGCCGCGGGCAAGGCCGCGACCAGGATCCCGAGCATCTGCTGGGCGCGCCCGCGCAGCCAGCCGATGTCGTCGGCGTTGATCGGATCGTTCGCGACGGGAGCCGGAGCGGGTTGCGCCGGCTGCTGCTGCGGTGGCGGTTGCTGCGCCGCGGGTTGCTGCTGCGGATAGTACGAACCCGGCGGATATTGCCCCGGCGGAGCCTGCCCGGGCGGGTACTGGCCCGGCGGGTACTGGCCCGGCGGGTACTGGCCGTAGCCGTAGCCGGGCGGCGGCTGCTGGGGCGGATACTGCGTCGGCCGCGAGCTCGACTCCTGGCAAGCGCCGAGGGCGAGCGCGATCAACGCGACGAGGGGCAGCGCGTCCGCGCGAGACAACATGCTGGCAAGCATAGCCGATCAACTGAGGGCAAGCAGCGTCACGAAGCCGGCGTAGCCTGCGATCAAGAGTGCGCCTTCCGCACGACTGATCGACCGCGCGCATCGCATCGACCAGATACCCAGGACGGTCAGCCCCAGCAAGAACCCGAGATCGACGTGCATCCGCGACACGTCCCCGCCGAGCGGGCGCAACACGCTGGTGAGGCCGAGGATCAACAGGATGTTGAAGATGTTCGAGCCGACGACGTTGCCGACGGCGAGCTCCGAGTGGCCGCGCATCGCTGCGACCAGTGAAGCGGCCAGCTCCGGCAGCGACGTGCCGATGGCCACGATCGTCAACCCGACGACCCGCTCGCTCATTCCCACGTGGAGCGCGAGCTCCACCGCGCCGCTCACGAACACCTTTCCACCCGCGAGCAGCAGCGCGAGCCCGCCGACGACCTGGGCGATCCGGATGCCGGTCCGGCGCGGAACCGCGGCGCGCGGCGGCGCGTCCGCGCTCACGGGCCCGCGCGACCAGCGCAGCGTCGCCCAGGTGAACAGCGCCGCGGCGGCGACGAACAGCGCGCCGCCGACCCGACCGAGCGGCGAGCGGGTGAGCAGCAGCGGCAGCGCCAGCGTCGCGGCAGCGAGCACCGGCAGCTCGCGACGCACCAGCGAGCCGTCCACGCGCGGCGGCGCGATGATCGCCGTGACGCCGAGGATCAAGCCGATGTTGGCGATGTTCGAGCCGACCACGTTGCCGATGGCGATCTCCGGCTTGCCGCCGAGGGCGGAGACGATGCTTACGGCCAGCTCCGGAGCGGACGTGCCCCACGCGACGACCGTGAGCCCGATCACGAGCGGACTGACGCCCATGCTCTCGGCCAGGCCCGCCGCGCCCCGGACCAGCCATTCGGCGCCGAAGTAGAGCATCAGGCCGCCGAGCAGGAGCAGAGCGGCGTCGACGAGCATGAGCCCGGCATCATTTGCTGCAGGGCGCCGCGGCGCAAGCCCCATAGCAGTCAGCAATCAGCCGTTGGCCCGGACATGCGGCTGCGGTGAGCTGTCCGCGACGATCGGCGGGGGCGCAGCCGATGGCGCCCCGACAAGGAAATCCTTGGACTGCCCGGCTAACCGCCAACGGCTAACTGCTATCAGCTATGATCGCAAGCCCTGTCGTGGGCGTCGTCGGACTTGCCGCGGATGCGGCGGCGCCGCATCCTGGCCGGCGAACCGGAGCATGACCGAGGGCGGACACATCGCGCAACGCCGGCCAGGAAAGCGTTCGTTGATCGGTCGCGGCTCGCGCACCGCGCGGATGCTCCGGCGCCTGGAGCGCCACGAGGGGCGCTTCGTCGCGGGAAACCGCGTCGCGTTGCTCGTCGACGGCGAGCAGGCGTTTCCCGCGATGCTGGACGCGATCCACGCGGCAAACCGGCAGATCCTGTTCGAGATCTACTGGTTCGGCTCCGACGACAGCGGGCGTAGATTCGCCGACGCGCTCGCCGCGGCCGCCGCGCGCGGCGTCGAGGTCGCCTTGATCTACGACTCGGTGGGCTCCTGGGAGAGCGACGCGGCGATCTTCGACGGGCTCCGTCGCGCCGGCGTGCAGGTGCTCGAGTACAACCCGATCCAGCCCTGGAAGAAGCGTTTCCGAGTGGCCGCTCTCACGCGGCGCGACCACCGCAAGATCCTCGTCGTCGACGACGAGGTGGGCTTCACCGGCGGCATCAACCTCGCCGACCAGTGGCTGCCCGCCAGCGAGGACGGCGGGCACTGGCGCGACTACATGGCGCGCGTCGAAGGGCCTGCGGTGCGCGACCTCGACGTGCTGTTCCGCACCACGTGGCGCCTGCAGGGCGGCGCGCCGCTCGCGCCCGTCGCGGGCGCGCGTCACGCGCCAGTCGGGCCGCACCGCGTCGCGGTGCTGGGCGAGAACTACGCGCGCCGCCGTCGCGAGATCATCGAGGCGTATCTGCACAACATCTACCGCGCGAGCGAGCGCGTCTGGATCACGAACTCGTACTTCATCCCCGACCGCGTGGTGGTCCAGGCGCTCAAGCGCGCGGCGCGTCGCGGCGTGGACGTGCGCGTGCTCCTGCCCGGCGAGAGCGACGTGTTGATCGCGCAGCACGCGAGCCGCGCCATGTGGGGCGGACTGATGCGCAGCGGCGTGCGCATCTTCGAGTGGTTCGGCAGCGTGCTGCACGGCAAGACCGCCGTCATCGACGGCGAGTGGGGCACGATCGGCAGCTTCAACCTGGACGCGCAGTCGCTCAGGTCGAACCTGGAGGTCAACATCGCCGTCCGCGACCAGAGCTTCGCGCAGGTGCTCGAGCGCGCCTTCCTGCGGGACCTGGAGGGCGCCCGCGAGGTCGACCAGCACGAGTTCGCGTTCCGTCCGCTCGGCAACCGGTTGCTCGAGTTCGTCCTCTACCGCTTCCGCAAGTTGCTCTGAGCCGGCTGGCGGCTTGCCGGCGGCGACGCTACGCTCGGGGCGCGATGACGCCGCTCCGCTCCGATCTGGTCGCGCTGGCGCGGAAGTACCGCACGATCGCCGCGCTCCGGCGCGCCCAGCACCGCGCCGGCGCCCAGGAGGTGCGGCCGTCGCTGCGCGCGCTGTCGCACGAGTTCCCGGGCGCGCTGCGCGAGCTCGACAGCCTGCCGCTCGAGGACATCGACGCGCGCATCGAGGCGCTCGAAGGCGCCGCGCTCGCGGGCACCGTCGCGGACTGGATGCGCTGGATGCACGCCTACCACCAGGCCATGCGCGCCGCGCTGTTCGTCAAGCGCAGACTCGCCGGCCGGCGTCGCGTGCCGGAGCCCGACGCCGCCGCGCTCGCCAGCGCGGCGTTCCGCGAGCTCGGCTTCCGTTGCGATCCGGCGTTCGTGGCGGAGGTGGCCGCGCCGCCCGCCGGGCGCCTCAACACGCTCGTCTTCCAGCACCTGTCCGCGACTTTCGGCGTCGAGCCGCGGACGCTCGGCGCGGCGCTGTTCGTCGACCCGGCGCCTCATGGAAGATAGGAAGGCGGAAGCGGCCGGCGCGCTCGAGCTCCGCACCCACGAGTCGATCCGCGACATCGGCGAGGCGACGTGGAACGCGCTCCTGCCCGCCGACGCGCCGCCGTTCCTCGACTACGCCTGGCTCGAAGCGCTGGAGCAACACGGCTGCGTGCGGCCGGAGCGCGGCTGGATGCCGCTGCTGGTGACGCTGCACCGCGGCGACGACACGATCGCCGCCGCGCCCGCCTACATCAAGGGCAACACCGAGGGCGAGTTCGTGTTCGATCACGGTTGGGCGCGCTTCGCGCAGGAGCGGCTTCGCATCGACTACTACCCGAAGCTGATCGTCGCGGTCCCGTTCACGCCGGCGACCGGGCCGCGGTTGCTGATCGCGCCGGGCGTGGACGTCGCGCCGGTGGAAGCCGCCTTCGTCGAGGGCCTGGCGCAGGTTGTCGATCGTCTGGGGCTGTCGAGCGCCCACGTGCTGTTCCCGGAGGAGCGGCAGGCGCGCGCGTTCGCCGATGCCGGGATGCTCCACCGCTTCGGCCTGCAGTACCACTGGCGCAACGACGGCTATGCGGGCTTCGACGACTTCCTGTCGCGCTTCAGCTCCAAGCGCCGGAACCAGATCCGGCGCGAGCGCCGCGAGCTCGAGAAGCAGGGCACGCGGATCGAGGTACTGACCGGTCGCGATATCACCGAGGAGAGCGTCGATGCGATGTTCGGGTTCTACGTGTCCACGGTCGAGAAATTCTACTGGGGCCGCCAGTACCTGAACCGTGCGTTCTTCCGCGACGTGTGCGCGCGCATGGCCGATCGCGTCCACGTTGTCCTGGCCCGCGACGCCGCGTCCGGCCGCCCCATCGGCGGCGCGTTCAACCTGCTCGGCGCGCGCGCCCTGTACGGCAGGTACTGGGGCGCCAGCGAGGAGCGGCCGTTCCTCCACTTCAACGTCTGCTACTACCAGGGCATCGAAGAAGCGATCGCGCGCGGGCTCGAGTTGTTCGAACCCGGCGCGGGCGGCGAGCACAAGCTCGTGCGCGGTTTCGCGCCCACGGTCACACACAGCACGCACTATCTCGCCGACGCGCGTCTGGGCGAAGCCGTGGCCGACTTCTGCGCGCGCGAGCGGGACGCCGTGGCGGAGCACGTCGCCGACGCCGCGCGTGACCCCGTGCTGCGCCCGCGCGCGTGAGTCCGGGTCGCGCGCTCAGAGCAGGGACGGGTCGTGGGCGAGCGGCGACACGAACAGCGTGTGCCAGGAGACGAGCACGAGGACGGCGGGGACGGCTCCCGCCGCGCCTGCGCCGCCGGGATCGCCCCAGCGCAGCAGACCGCGCGCCTCGATCCACGGACCCGGCGCGCGTCCGGCCAGCGGCAATCCGAAGCCGAGCGAGGCCTCGAAGCCGCGGCGGTCCCCGAAGTCGCCGCCGCGCGGCTGGCTCCAGAACGCACCGACGCCGAGCGCGATCGAGTCGACGAACAGATCGACGAACGCCGGACCTTGCTGCATGCCCTTGGCCCAGCGCGGAACGAACCCGGGGCGCAGATCGACGCCGAGCGACAGCACGCGGCGGCTGCCGTCCACGTCGCGCCCGAGCGCGTCGCTCATGCCGAGGTACACGCCGGCCATGGAGAAGTAGTGCAGGTCGAGGCGCGCCGCGCCGCGCGCCGCGTCGCGGTCGGCCTCGCCGCCGACGGCGAGGCCGAGGTCCATGTCGCCGCTGAAGCGGCCGTAGACGCCGTCCCCGCTTGTCCTGGGTGTCTCGTCCACGGCCGGCGACACGGCTGCGGTGGAGCGGCGCCCCCACGCCGCGTCCGCGCCGGGCTCGCGGTCGGGGTCGGCGCGCGCGGGGCGCGCGGAGGCCGCGAGCAGGGCCATCGTCACCGCCACCGCTGCGGCCGATACCGCGCCGGGCCGGCAAGAAGATCGACTCGGCGCGGTCATCCTTCGATGGCCCGGAGGATACCGTCGCGGAGCTCCGGCGCGAAGATCAGCCGCACGCGTTCGAGCCGCTCGCCCCGCAGACGGCCGAGCACGAACGACACGTCGCCGGGCTTGCGCGGCTTGCCATTGGGGAAGATCACCGTGAGCGGTTCGTGCGCGTCGTCGAAGGGCGTGTCCGCCGCCTCGTCGAGGCCGACGTAGACCGCCGGATCGAGCCCGGCGGCGCGGGCCACGTCCTGGGCGATCCGGAGCGCCGCTTGACGCGCCTCCGGCGCGAGCCGGTCGTCATGGAGCTCGTATGTCTTGAACAGCTTGCGCGCGTAGAGCCGGCTCGCGAGGTCCGACAGAACGGCGTCCTTGGAGTGGCGCCACGCGGCCAGCGACTGGAACATCGCCGAGTCGTCGAGGTCCAGGTACTCGCCGAGCGGCGCGTCGCCGTCGCGCGCGATGGCGGCGACGGCCGCCGGGACGGCGACCACGCGCGTGCCGTCGATCACCAGCTGCCGGACGCGTTCGAGCACGCGCGCCAGCATCCACTCGCTGGCCCGGCTTGCCTTGTGGAAATACACCTGTTGGAACATGAACAGACGCGCCAGGATGAACGACTCGATGGCGGGCAGCCCCTTCGCGCCGTCGATGGCGAGCGGCGGCGCCATGTTCCCGGACGGCGCGATCCCGAGGCGCAGGCTGCGCAGCAGCCAGTCGAGGTCGAAGCTTCCGTAGCCGACGCCCGTCGAGTGGGCGTCGCGTAGCAGGTAGTCGCAGCGGTCGACGTCGAAGGTGCCGCTCACGGCGTGTGCCAGGAACGTGAGCTCGTGACGGCCGAGCACGAGATCGGCGACGCGTGCGGGCATGGCCGGATCGATCTCGCGCAGCATGCGGCCGACCTCCGTCCCGTCGTCGAGGATGATGCGCGTGGTCCACTCCTCGTGTCGCGGACCGTCGGGCATTGCCTCCTCGAACAGGTGCGAGAAGGGGCCGTGGCCGACGTCGTGGAGGAGCGCCGCGGCCAACGCGTCGCGGGCGCGCTCGGTCGTGACACGCTGCCAATATGGCAGCGCTTCGTGCAGGCTGCGGATCCGCGCGATGAAGCGCGTCATCACGTGCGCCGCGCCGATGGCGTGGGAAAAACGCGTGTGATCGGCGCCCGGGTAGGCGAGCGACGTCAGCCCGAGCTGGCGGATACGCCGGAGCCGTTGGACCTCGCCGGCCTCGAGCAAGGTGGGCAGGATCGCCTCCTCGTCGGTTTCGAAGCTGACCAGACCGTGGACGGGGTCACGTAGGATCATCGGGCGCGATTCCAGGTTTCGTAGCAAAGATCCGTGTGACGTCCCGAGGACGGTGGCGGGAGCCGGGGCGTTGCGAATCCTTGTGCATTCTTATCAGCCACTTGCGCTTGCGTGCACCCGGTCGCAAGTAGACGCGGGCCGCGCGCGGCCGATCCCGGCCGAAGCGGTCCCGCGGATCCGCTGGACATTCACTCGATTCCAGGCTTTGCTGGTCATATCGTCCGGGTTCTATTTACATTACGAGTCGATCATGCCGAACCGTGCTGACAAGATGCGACCCTCACCGGTGATCGAGGCATTGCGCCTGGTCGACGTGTTGCGTCAGCTGCCCGGGCGCGAGCTGGATTCGCTGATCCGGCGCCTGAAGATCGGTATCGACGAGGCCAAGCGCATCGACGTTCCGTCGCAGGTCGCGCGCGCACTGCTCGGTCTCCCGGAGATCCGCGATCCGTCGTTGCTTCCCGCGCCGACGCGCGAGCTCCTGCACCGCATCGCCGAGGCCAAGGGCCTGCTGGTGGTGGAAGCGCTGCCGCCGGCGGTCGAGCCGCTGGTCGCTCGCGGCATCGTGTTCGCCCGCGGCGCACAAGCGGGCGTCGAGCTGGTCCTGCCGATCGCGTACATGTGCGTGCTCCCGACCTGGGAGGGCGAGGATCCGCGCGGCGTGCGCGCGCTGCTGGCCCAGGCCAGTCAGGAGGTCACGAGCAGCGTCGCGACGCACTACCTGGGTCGCCCCGCCACGCCGCCGCTCGCGCTGTCGCTCGAGCCCGCGTGGGAGGTGCTCGCCGATCCGGCGCGGTTGCGCAAGGAGGTCGAGCAGCTCGCCCCGCTGGAGCGGAAGCTCTTGCGCGCCGTCGAGAAGGTCGGCGGCGAGGTCGACACGGAGGAGCTCCTCGATCTCGAACGCGAGCCGATGCGCCTGCGCGGTGCGACCGGCGTCACGCCGTCGCGTCGTGGGGTCGGCTTCGCGCTGGAGCGCCGCGGCTTCCTGGTCCCGGTGCATCCCAACCGCCACGTCGTGCCCTCCGAGGTCGCGGCCATCGTCGGCGCCCAGCGCCGCGCGGAGCGCGACGCGCAACGCCGCGAGATCCGCACCTACGTCCTGGGGGAGGACCACGACCCGCGCCGCGCGCGCTTCGCAGAGGACCCGGTGCCGCTCGCGCTGGCGATGGCGCTGGCCGTCCGCGATCCCGGTGTGGAGGTGCGTCACGGCATCGGCACGCCGCGCTCGCTCGTCGCGCGCTTCGCTTCGCGCTTCGGGCGCGAACCGGAAGCCGTGGCGCTGATCGCGTCGCTCAGTCGCGCCGTCGGCATGTGGGAGAGCTCGGTCGTCACCGTGGCCGCGCCGCCCGGCTCGCTTCGCGTGGAGGAGCTCGACCGCGCGCTGTTCGAGGCATGGCGCCGCGGTGGCGCCTGGGACGAGGCGCGCCCCGACGGCGAGGTGCTGCGCTCGGCCGGCGAGGCCAGCGTCGTCGGCGTCGTGCGCGAGATGGTGCTCGAAGCCCTGCGCGAGCTGGGGGACGGCAACTGGGCGCCGTGGGAGGCCGTCGCCGCCTACGTCCGCGCCGACAGCCGCACGCCCGGCGTGGCGCGCTTGATCGAGCGCTGGGCGCAGCGCGCGGGTTTCGAGCCGATGACCCCGGCGCAGATCGCCCGTCGCATCTCCCTGGACACGCTGCACGTGCTGGGCGTGGTGGACATCGGCGACCCGGACACCGAGGGCGTCGAGCCCACGCTGCGCATCACGCCGCGCGGCCGCGCGTTTCTCTCGGAAAGCGCTCCCCGCGCCGCCGAGCCGAGCCGCTTCCTCGACAACCATGCGCTCCGCATCAGCGGCAGTGTGCGCGTCGGCCACGTGGTGGCGCTCGCGCCGTTCGTGGAGATCGGCCGCGTGTCGGGTCAGCTGGACGTGGCCATCACCCAGCAGACGCTGTCGCTCGCGCTCGCGGCGGGCGTAGAGCCGGAGATCATCAAGGGGCGGCTCGAGCTGATCGCGCCGCTGCCCGACCCGATCGAGCGCCTGCTGGTCCAGGCGAGCGCGGTCATCGGTCGCGCCGAGCTGGTGCAGACCCAGGGCTTCCTGTGGGTGGACGATCCGGAGATCCGCGAGATGCTCCGTACCCGGCGCCAGACGACCGACCTGTTCGTCGATCCCTCGCCGCCCGGTGGGCTCTTGATCGCGGCGTCGGTGGACATCGATCGCCTGGCGCGGCGTTGCCGCTCGCTCGGCGTCGAGGTGCTGGTCGACGGCGAGGTGCACCGGACCCGGAGCATGGTGCCGCCGGGGCGCTCCAGCTCGAGCTCGACGATGCGGGCCGTAGGCGAGCGCAAGCAGAGCGGCACGCGCGCGCGCCACCGGCGTTCGTCCGCGTCGATCCCCGCGGCGAAGCGCAACGGCAGCTCGTGATCCCGCCGCAGTCGTGATCCGGTCTTGAAGCGCTACGTCGCCGTCGCGGGCACGATCGGGGCGGGCAAGAGCTCGCTGGTGGCGTGGCTGGCGAAGCACTACGGGCTCCAGCCGTTCTACGAGCCGAACGAGGCGAACCCGTTCCTCGAGGACTTCTACGCCGACATGGCGCGCTGGGCGTTCCACTCGCAGTTGTTCTTCCTGGCCCACAAGCTCGAGCTGCACCAGGCGATGGAGCGGCAGGTCGGCTCGGTGGTGCTCGACCGCACGCTGTACGAGGACGCCGAGGTGTTCGCGCGCAACCTGGCGAACCAACGCCTGATGAGCGCGCGCGAGTGGAAGGTGTACGAGCGACTGTATCTCGCTGCGCGCCGCACGCTGCGCCCGCCCGACGTGCTGGTGGCGCTCACGTGTCCGCTCTCGACGACCCAGAAACGCATCGCGCGCCGCGGACGCGACATGGAGGCGGCCATCCCACGCGAGTACCTGGCACGGCTGCATCGGCTGTACGCGCGCTGGTTCAAGCGTTACGACCTGTCGCCGATCGTGTTCATCGACACGGGCAAGGTCGACTACGTCGAGAACCTCGTCGACCAGATCGAGGTGCGGCGCGCGATCGAGGCGGCGCTTGGCTGATCAGGCGTCGAGGCGGCGTTTTACCCAGGCCGCGGCGCCCGGGCTCGGGCTGGTCTTGACGACCTTGCCGCCGGAGACGAACACCTCCGCCGGCAGCGCGCGGCCGTTGTATTCGCTCGCCATCGAGAAGCCGTAGGCGCCGGCGTCGCGGATCACGACGGCGGCCGGCCGCGCGTCGCCGAGGGCGTGCTCGCCGAAGTCGTCGGCGCTCTCGCACACCGGCCCGACGACGCGGGAGCGCGCACCGCCCGGCTCGCGCTCGAGCGGCTCGACGCGGTGGAGCGCGCCGTACAAGGCGGGCCGCACCAGATCGTTCATGCCGGCGTCGATCATCGTCCAGCGCCGCGAGCCGCTCTGCTTGTCCTGCACCACGCTCGCAACGAGCACGCCGTACGCACCGACCAGGGCGCGGCCGGGCTCGACCACCAGCACGAGATCGTCGAGGCGCTCGCGCTTGGCGAGCTCGACGGCCGCGCGCGCGAAGTCCGCCGGCGGGCGCACCGGCCGCCCGCCGTAGTCGATGCCGAAGCCGCCCCCGAAGTCGATGAACGCGAGCGCGTGCCCGGCGTCGCGACGGGCGCGCGCCGCGTCGCACACGACCGCCGCGCTCTCCAGGTACGGCGCTGTCTCGGCCAGCATCGACCCGACGTGGGTGGAGACACCGACGGCGTCGAGCGCGTCGCCGGCGGCGTCGATCCGCTGCCACGCCGCCGCGAGGTCGCCGACGGCGATCCCGAATTTGGCCTCGTCGTGGCCGGTGGCGACGTGGGCGTGGGAGTCGATCTCGACGCCCGGGTTGATGCGCAGCGAGACGCGGGCGCGCCCGCCGCTGGCGCGCGCGCGCGCCGCGACGCGGACGATCTCCTCGACGCTCTCGAGCTGGATCGCGCGGATCCCCGCGGCGATCGCCCGGTCGATCTCGGCGTCGGTCTTGGCGACGCCGCTCATCACGATCCGCTCCGGCGCGATCCCGCAACCGAGCGCCACCTCGAGCTCCGCGCCGCTCACCACGTCCGCGCCGGTGCCCGCCGCCGCCAGCGTGCGCACGACCGAGCCCGCCGAGCAGGCCTTGATCGCGTAGGCCACGACGTGGGGCGCATCGCCGAATGCCGCGACCAGGGCGCGGGCCTCGGCGGCGATCGCGTCCAGATCGTAGAAGTACGCGGGCGTGCCCGTCCCGGCCTCGGCGAGCAGCCGTGCCAGGGGAGCATCGCCCAGCAGGGCCGAACCCCGCGCGTCCCGTCCGAAGCCGTGCATCCGCGCTTCATTACCAGGGAGGGTGGCTGGAGCAACGCGGAATCTGCGTGTCGCGTACGAGCCGCTCCGCGCTGTTCCGCGCCGGACCGGCATCCCCCCGGCCCCGGGCCTGTGGCATGCTCGGGCGGGTTCGCATGACTGTCCGGCGCGCCAAGATCGTCTGCACGGTCGGTCCGGCCGTAGAAACGGCCGAGGGGATCCGGGGTCTGGTGGCCGCCGGCATGGACGTCGCGCGGCTGAACTACTCCCACGGCACCCACGACAGCCACGCCGCGAGCGCGCGGCGCGTGCGCGAGGCGAGCGCCGCCGCGGGACGGCCGGTGGCGCTGCTGCAGGACCTGTGCGGTCCCAAGATCCGCAGCGCGGACGTCGGCCCGGCCAGCGTGGCGACCGGAGGCATCGTGGAGCTGGTCGCCGCCGACGCGGGGGACGATCACACGATCGCCGTCGACTACCCCGATCTCGCCGACGACATGCGCCCCGGCGACGCGGTGCTGCTCGGCGACGGACACGTGGAGCTGCGCGTCGAGTCGCGGCGCGGCGATCGTCTGGTGTGCCGCGTGGTGCATGGCGGCGCACTGCGCGCGCGCATGGGCGTGAACCTGCCGTCGGATCGCATCCGCGTGGCGGCGCTCACCGACAAGGACAAGCTCGATCTCGCCCACGGCATCGAGCTGGGCGTCGACTACGTCGCGCTGTCGTTCGTGAAGACGGCAAAGGACGTGGACGAGCTGCGCGCGCTGTGCGAAGCGCTCGGCCGCGCGCTGCCGATCGTCGCCAAGATCGAGACGCCCTCGGCGATCGAAGAGCTCGACGCGATCGTGCGCGCGTCCGACGCGATCATGGTCGCACGCGGCGATCTGGGCGTGGAGCTGCCACCGGAGGACGTGCCGGTGCTGCAGAAGCAGATCCTGGGCGTTTGCCGCGAGCACCGGCGGCCGGTGATCGTCGCGACAGAGATGTTGCAGTCGATGGTCTCCGCGCCGCGCCCGACGCGCGCCGAGGCGAGCGACGTCGCCGGCGCGGTCTTCGACGGCGCCGACGCGGTGATGCTCTCCGCCGAGACCGCCAGCGGGCAGTTTCCGGTGCTCGCCTGCAACATGATGGACCGCATCATCCGCGAAGCGGAGGGCAGCCGCTTCCACGCGCTGCCAGTGATGGAGTGCGACGGCTCCACACAGGAGGCGATTGCCCACGCGGCCTGCGACGTGGCCGGGCAGGTCGGCGCGCGCGTGATCGTCGCGCTGACCCAGAGCGGCAGTACGGCGCGCCTGGTGTCGCAAGCGCGGCCGGGCGTGCCGGTCGTCGGGCTGTCGCCCGACGCGCGGACGCTCCACCGGCTCTGCCTGTTGTGGGGCGTTTCGCCGCGCTTTCTCGACGTGGTCGGCGACATCGACGAGCTCGCGAGCCAGGTCGAACGCTTCCTCGGCGAGGCCGGCCTCGTGGCGTCGGGCGAGCGCTATGTCATGGTCTACGGCGCGCCGCTGGGCGAGCTGGGATCGACGAACGCGCTCCGCGTGGAGCAAGTGCCATGAGCGTGCCCGCCGAGCACATGCCCCGGCTCGACAAGTACGAGCTCCTCGAGGAGGTCGGGCACGGCGGCATGGCCACGGTGTACCGGGCGCGCGATCGGCGTCTGGGACGCGACGTCGCGGTCAAGGTGATCCACCGGCACCTGCGCGAGAACGCGGAGGTCGCGGCGCGCTTCACCAGCGAGGCGAAGGCGGTCGCCAAGCTGCGCCATCCGAACATCGTCGAGGTCTTCGACGTCTCGGACGAGGACGACGCCGAGCGCTACCTGGTCGCCGAGCTGGTGCGCGGCACCACGCTGCGCAAGCAGCTCGCGACCCACGGTCACATGCCGGCCGAGGTGGCCGCCGCCGTCGGCCTCGAGATCGCCGGAGCGCTCGACCACGCGCACGAACAAGGGGTCATCCACCGCGACGTCAAGCCGGAGAACGTGCTGGTGGAGCTTCCGGACGGCTCGACCAGCAAGCGCCCGACGTCGGAGCTGACCCAGAACCGTCGCGCGGCGCGGGTCAAGATCACGGATTTTGGCATCGCGAAGCTGCTCGACGCCCAGGGCGTCACGTCCACGGGCCAGGTGCTCGGCTCGCCGGCGCACATGGCGCCGGAGCAGATCGAGGGCGGGGACGTCACGGTGCGCGCCGACGTGTTCGGCCTCGGCGTCCTGCTCTACGAGTGCATGGTCGGCAAGCTGCCCTTCGACGGCAAGAACCCGGCGCAGGTGCTGCGCCGCGTGCTCGACGGCACGTACACGCCCGCGGAGCGCGCGCGTCACACCGTTGGAGCGGCGTGGAGCGCGATCGTGGACAAGGCGCTGGCGCGCGATGCGGACGCGCGCTGGGCGACCATCGCCGACCTTGCCGCCGCGCTACGCGCCGAGCTCGACGTGCTCGGCTTCGACGATCCGCGGCGTGAGCTCAGCGAGTATCTCGACGATCCGGCAAAGTACGTCGAGAGCTACGAGCCCCGCGTGGTCGCGCGCCTGGTCGAGCGCGGCAAGCATGCGCGCCTCGCGCGCGATCCGGTGCGCGCGGCGGCCTGCTTCAACCGCGCGCTCGCGTTCCGTCCCGACGACGCGAAGCTGCTGCAGGAGGTCACCGGGCTCGCGCGCGCCGCGCGGCTGCGCCACGTCGTGCGTCGCTCCGCGACGGTGGCTGGCGTGGCGGTGCTGTTCGGCGCGCTGGCGTTCGGTGTGACGCGCTCGCTGCGCAGCGCTCGTAGCGACCCGCCGCCGCCGGGCCGCAGCGCGCGAGGTCCGGGCGTCGCGGCCCCGCACCCGGCTGCCCCCTCAGGCGTGTCGGCCGACCGGCCCATCGTTGCCGAGCCGCCGTCGTCGGCGCCCTCGGCCCACGCCGAGCGCGGGGTGCGGGCTCCGCCGCACCTGCCGGCGGCCCCGGTGTCGACCCACAAGGGGCGCGTGCGCGTGGTGATCAAGGGGGCCGGCGGCGGCAAGGTCAGCGTCGACGGCGGACCGGTCGAGAGCCCCCTCGCAAAGGTCTACGAGCTCGACGTCGGCCAGCACCGCTTCGAGTTCACGCCGCCGGACGCCGACTGCTGCGAGGCGCCGAGGCCGGTCGTCTACGCCGTGCGGGACACGCCGGACCTGCAGATCGTCTCCTACGAGATCAAGTTCCGTCCCGCCACGATCCAGCTCGGCGGGACGGCCGGCGCCGAGCTCACGTGCCCGGCCCTGTTCGCCGGCAAGCTGACCGCCCCCGGCCAGCGCCAGATCCCGATGAACAACGGTCCCGTGCTCGACGACCACTGCACGCTGTTTCCGCCCGCGGCGAGTGGATCGCCCCCCAAACCGATTGACGTTCACCTCAAGGCCGGTCGAACCTTCAACATCTCCTGGCCCTAGGCACGCCGACGTGCCGCCGGCCGGTGGCACGGATGAGAGCGGAACGATTGCGCGGCGTTGCGGTGTTCCTGGCGGCGGCGGCCCTGGCCGTGGCACCCGCCGCACGTGCGCAGACCGCGCCCACGGACGCGGGCGGCGGCGAGCAGGTCAGTGACGAGGCCGAGCTCGCCCGCGTCACCAGCTTGTACGAGGCGGGCCAGTACGCCGAGTGCGTCAAGCAGCTCGGGTCGCTGCTCGACCCGAAGAGCCGCGATCACCTCACGGATCCGTCCATCGTCGAGACGGCGCGCGTCTACTACGCGGCCTGCCTGATCGGCAGCGGCCACGCCGACAAGGCCGACGAGCCGCTGCGCGAGGCGATCCGCGACAACCCGCAGATGCGTCCGCCAGACAGCCTGGTGTTCCCGACGGAGGTCGTCGATCACTTCATCAAGGTGCGCGAGAGCCTGCTGAACGAGATCCGCAAATCCGAGGAGGAGCGGATCAAGCGCGCGCAGCAGGAAGCCCAGAAGCAACACGCCGCCGAACGCGATCGCCAGCGCCGCATCGACCGCTTGAAGCAGCTCGCCTCCGAGGAGCAGGTCACGGTCGAGAACCGGCGCTGGGTCGCCGCGATCCCGTTCGGCGTCGGTCAGTTCCAGAACCGCGACACCGGGCTCGGCTGGGCGTTCCTGTCGAGCGAGGTGGTGCTCGGCGGCACGTGGCTGAGCGCGACGGTGTTGCACTCGTACTATGCGAGCCAGGCCGGAGACGCCGGCAAGTCGGCGACACTCACGGCTCGCGATGACAATGCGTACGCGGTGCTCTTCGTTTCGGGCTGGGCGTTCGTCGGGGTGGCCGCCATCGGCGTTCTGCAATCCGAGCTCGCGTTCGTGCCCGAGTTCCACGAGACGAAGAAGCGCCCGCTTCCCAAGGAGCTCGAGAGCGCGAGCCGGCGCGCACGCACGCTCCACATCCTGCCGTCCGCCGCGCCGACGCCCGGCGGAATGGCGTTCGGCGTCACCGGCACCTTCTGAAGCTCAGCGCTTCGCGTATACGGCGACGTAGAAGCCGCCGAAGACGCGCGCGGGCGAGTCGCACAGCGCCCACTCCGCGGCGCGGAACAGGTTGCGCGCGACGGGGTGACGCAGGAAGAACGCCGCGGGCGTGACGATGCGCACGCCGCGCGCCGCGACCAGACGGCAGCCCGGCGGCGTCAGCCTGCGGACCGCGCGCGGCGAGTCGTAGCGCGTGTAGACGTGGCTCTCGTTCGCGCCCTCGGCGATGCGCCCGGCGGGGCCGTAGCGCTTGACCACGCCGCGCAAGCTGAGCGGATTGTAGAACTCGGCGATCACGAAGCCGCCCGGACGCGTGACGCGCGCCATCTCCGCCAGCGCGCGATCGATCGCCGGCACGTGCGCGAGCACCTTGAACGAGCACGTCACGTCGAAGCTCGCGTCGTCGAAGGGCAGCTCGGTGGCGGATGCCTCGATCACGTCCAGCCCGCGCTCGCGGGCGCGCTCCAGCATGCCCGGCGAGAGATCCACGCCCTTGGCCGTGCGGGCGAAATCGTGGATGCGCTGGAGCACCAGCCCGGTGCCGCAGCCGACTTCCAGCACGTCCTTGCCTTCGCCATGACGCTCGACCAGCTCGGCCTCGAGCTCGTCGAGCATTTCGTGGTACCCGCCGGGATCGTTGTCGCCGCGGTGATCCTCGTAGCCCTGGCTGAACGCGTCGTAGTAGGCGCGGTTCGACTCGTGACTGCCGGTGGCGTCCATGACGGCGGGCAATCTGTCGCTTCTCGCGCCGGGGCGCAACTCAGTCCTCGGGGGGCCTTGACCCCCCGCAGCTTGCTTCGCAACTGCTCCCCCCGCCGCCTGCGGCGGGCTCGCTCCGCTCGCTCCGCGCGTGAGCAATACTTGCTCACGCTCTCACTCGTGTTCGAGGCGCCCGGCGATCCGCCCGCAACCCGGGCAGACGACCAGCTCGGCCAGCTTGCGCTCGCCGCCGTCGGCGGCGACCAGCCGCGCGCCCGCCTCGGCCGGTTCGAGCTCCGTATCGCACGCCGGGCAGCGCGCCACGGCCGGTGCGTCGGAGGGCGAGCGTCGTGTGGCCTCGGGCATGGTGACGGCGAGCGACCGCACCGCGTCCGGCATGGTGTGGAAGTCGCTGCGATCGAACGGCGCGCGCGAGTCGCGCTCCGTCGGCGGTGCCGCCGTCGTCGCGCGCGAGCGCTTCTGCAGCGTCGCTTCCACGGCGCGCGTCGCGGCGACGAGCAGCGGCGCGGACGCCTCGCGCGCCTCGACCAGCATCTTGCGGCGGGCCCAGACGTTCCACGCCAAGAGGATCGCGCCGGCGACGCAGAAGCCGTAAAACCACCGGCTCACGCCGATGTTCGAGCCGGCGGCGTACACGCACGCGCCGAGCAGCACGACCATCGCGATCAGATCGCGGGCGCCGCCGCTCTGGATGCGGTGCGCCTGCGCGGCATACGCGGTGTCGAACGCGTGCTGCAGGTGCGCGCGCGCGTCCGGCGGCTTGGCGTTTTCGCCGATCTCGCGCATCGCGAACAGCACGCGACGCACCACCCGCAGGTAGGTCGCGGCCTCGGCCTCGTCGCACAGGGCGAGGGCCGCCGCGGGCTGGTTCTTCTCCACCAGCGGCAGCAGCCGCCGGTTCGCCTCCGGGATGCGGATCAGCGAGCGCGCGAGGAGCCACGTGCGCATCAGCGCCACCAGCGCGCCGAACGCGGCGGCGACTTCAAGCGTCGGAAACTCGTCCATGTCTCAGCGAACCGGCAACGCGACGGCCTTGTCCGTCAGGGCGAGCGTGTCGATCTCGCTGCCGTTGCCGACATACAGCGTAGTGTCGCCGAAGCTGCCGACGCCGAACGCGGCGCCCTCGGGGTTCGTCAGATCCGCGGGGGAGACAAGCGTGGTGGGGCTCGAACCGTCGGGCCCGGTGCGGAGTACGCCGCCGCCGACCAGTACCAGATCGCCGCTCTCGAGCACGACGGCTCCGCTGACGGCGGTGAGCCCGCTGGCGACCATCTGTGGCGAGACGAAGTTGCCGATGCTGGCGTTGCGGACGACCGTCCATAGCTCGTCGTTGGCAAACGACGATGCGTACAGCGTCTTGCCGTCCGCGCTGAACGCGAGCGCTTGCGGCTTGGCGATCACGGCGGTGACGTAGGACACGTTGGTGCCGTCCTTGTCGGCGCGGTAGATCGCGCTGCCGGCATCGCTGAACACGAGGCGATCGTCGGGCGCGACCGCCACGGCGACGAACGTCTTCCCGGCGTAGGCCGTGGCGTCGTACACGAACGGCGCGCTCTGGCCGTCGGCCGGCGTGAGCTTGTAGATCATCGCCTGATCGTTCGCGGCGCCCTGGCCGCACACCAGCAGGCTGCCGTCGGCCGCGAGCGCGAGGCCCATCGGCGCGGGGATGCTCGCGACGTCCCCGACCGCACCGGTGGCGTCGACCCGGACGATCTTGTTGTCGCTGGTCAGGCTGACGAACAGCGCGGTCTTGCCGTTGCTGTCCTTGGCGAACGCGAGCCCACCGGCCGCCGACGACAGCGTCGCGAACTTCTCGAGGCCGCCCGTCTTGCCGCCGTCGCTCCCCGCGGCGCCGCCGCTGCCGCCGCCGCTGCCGCCGGCCGCGCCGCCCGCACCGCCGCCGGCCGCGCCGGCCGCGCCGGCCGCGCCGCCCGGGCTGTCCGACGAGCCGCAGCCCGCCGCCAGGATCAGCGCCGCCCCGAACACCGCCCCAAGCAAGGCCCTCATGAGCCGCGGCTATACCAGACCCGCCGGGCCGCGGCGACGGAGGGCCGCCGCATGACGCGCTGCGGCATAGGTGAAAGTCCGGGGCGACTCCGGCGTTGTCGGGGTGCGCCCATGGCGAGCACGCTTGCGGAGGTCATTTCACTGGCTGGCGCGTACAACCAGCACGGGAACGGGATGCCGGACGAAGAGTCACGCATCGGCGAGTACCTCGTCCGCCGCCTGGTCGGCGAGGGCGGGATGGGCAAGGTGTTCGAGGCGGAGGAGCGCCTCTCGCGCCGGCGCGTCGCGCTGAAGGTGCTGCGCCCGGAGCTCGCGCGCTCCGAGGAGGGACGGCGGCTGTTCCTCAACGAGATGACGATCCTCGCGCACCTGGATCACCCGAACGTCGTCCGCTGTCTGTCGTGCAGCGAGGTCGACGGGCAGCTCGTGATGGCGCTCGAGCTGCTCGCCGGCCACACGCTACGCCAGGTGATCCTCGATCGCGGGCCGCTCCCCTGGGACGAAGCCGTGGCGATCACGGTGCAGATCGCCTCGGCCCTGGCCGCGGCGCATCGTCAGGAGCCGCCGATCGTGCACCGCGATCTGAAGCCCGAGAACGTCATGGTGCTCGAGAGCGGCACGGTGAAGGTGATGGACTTCGGCATCGCGAAGGTGCTGCAGGCGCTCGGCCGCACCACGACGCAGAGCGTGGGCACGCTGCAGTACATGAGCCCGGAGCAGATCGACGCCGGCGCCGTGGACGGCCGCTCGGACCTCTACTGTCTCGGACTGGTGCTGTACGAGCTATTGTGCGGCCGGCCGCCGTTCGAGTCGGCGTCGCCGCGCGAGCTGCTCAACATGCAGTGTACGGCGGAGGCGCCGCCGCTGCCGGAGGACGTGCGGCGCGGGCTGCCGCGCGGCGTGGAGCGGCTGGTGTTCGAGCTGCTCGAGAAATCGCCGGACGATCGTCCGGCGTCGGCGGAAGACGTGCTGCACGAGCTGGAGCCGTTCGCGCCGGCGTCGGTGGGCGCGCGTCCCCCGCGCGCGTCGCGCAAGCCGGATCGCGACGCGCCGCCGGCCTCCGCCTCCGCGCCGGAACCCGAGCGTGCCGCAAGGCCGCCCGCCAAGAACGACACGATCGCGCTCGTCGACAAGGCGAGCGCGCCACGCGAGGTTCCGCGCCGGACCGGCATCCTGGTGATCCTGGGCTTGTGCGTGCTTGCGGCGATCGTCACGTACGTCGTGCGTGCGGGCGGGTTGTGACCTCGCGGCGCCTCGTCGAGCTCGGCGCGGACGGGGTCGGGGGGTATCTCGCGAGCGGCGAGCGCGCGCTGCCGGCGGCGACGCTGGACGCGTGGACCGGGCCCTGGCGCGACGCCGTGGCGATCGGCGCGTCGATCGCCCGCGCGCTGTCGGCGTGCGAGCGCGCGAGCTTGTTCCCCGGGGCGATCGCGCCGGCGAACATCCACGTGGAAGGCACGCGCGCGGTGCTCGCCGCCGAGCCGCTGGTGGCGTCGCTCGAAGGCAAGCCCCACGAGACGCGCCCGTCTGCGCGCTGGACCGCGCCCGAGCAAGCAGCGGGCGCGCATTGGGACAACGCCGCCAACCGCTACGTGCTCGGCCTGATCGTGTACCGACTGATCGCCGGCGAGCACCCGTTCTCGAAGAAGGGGCTGCGCCACGCGCTCGGCGACCAGGCGCGCGGCGCGCCGCCGTTTCCCGACGCCATCGCCCGCGAGCTCCCGCCGGGACTGCAGGCGCTGTGCCTGCGCATGCTCGATCCCGATGCGCGCGAACGCCCGGCCAGCGCCCGCGAGATCGCCGAGCGCTTCGAGTCTTTCCTGAAGGAAAAGGCCGATCCAGGCTTGCCGGTCCGGCGCGGAATCGCGCCGGCCGGTCCCGCGGAAAAGCCCGTGCGCGTCGCGGCGGCGCGGCGCCGGCGCCTCGGCGCGGCGCTGCCGATCGCCGTCGGCGTGGTGCTCGCGCTGGCGATCCGCGCCTTCGCCGGCGCGCCCGCGGTCAAGCCGCAGCTGCCGGCGCGGGCCGCGCTTTCGAGCGGCACGACCAAGAGCGGCGACTGCGCGGCGTGCCACGCGCGCCAGGCGGCGGAGTGGCGGCGCTCGGTGATGGCGCAGTCGGTCGAGAGCCCGATGTTCGAGTCGCTGGAGTCGCTGATCGAGGAGCAGGTCGGCCGCAGCGACGAGTGTCCGGACGGCGCGGGCATCCTGCGCTCGCTCGACCCGCGCACGGCGTGCCGCGATCGCGCGTCGGGCCTGCCGGTCACGGGCTCGGGCGGCGAGCTGTGGTGCGTGAACTGCCACGCGCCGGGCGAGAACCTGCGGGCCTCGCTGCCGGCGTGGGACGCGACGGCGCGCACGTCGCAATCGAGGCTACCGCTGCGCGACCTGTTGCCCGACGCGACGATGGAGGGCATCTCCTGCGGCTTCTGCCACCAGGTCCACGGTCCGGTGCATCCCGGCGACGCGTACCAGGGCAACGCATTCTGGACCTCGACGCGCACCAACGAGCGCTTCCGCGCGCGACCCGAGGACGCGCGCGGCGTGTTCGGTATCGCCAACAGCGGCTATGCCATCGACCCGCGCACGCTGCTCGGCGATACCGGCGCCGGCGGCGTCCACGCGCGGCCCGATCCGGAGGCGAAGCGCTACCTCGGCTCCAGCCGCTTCTGCGGATCGTGCCACGACGTGCGCTTGTTCGGCACCGACGTGCTGGGCGTGCGCGACCGCGGCGAGCATTTCAAGCGCCTGCGCAACGCCTACAGCGAGTGGGTCGCCTACGCCGACGAGGAGCGTCGCGCCGGCCGCACGCCGGCCAGCTGCCAGGGCTGTCACATGAGCAGCTATCCCGGCGTGTGCGTCGCGGGTGCGGGCAAGCCGCGCGTCGCCGGCCTCGGCAGCGCCGAGCCCGTCGCGCTCGAGCGCGGCTGCCCGCCGGGCACTCACTTCGAGGCGCGCGCGCCGGGCTCGCGGCCGCTGGGGCGGGTGGCGGTCGGCTCGGCGCGAAGCAGCGCCGTGACGCCGCACTACTTCAGCGGCGTCGACATCCCCCTGGCGGCTTCCTTCTCCGGCGCGCTCGTGGACGAGCCCGGGCTCGACGCCGCGGGCACGCCGCTCGGCGCGCGGCAGCGGCGCGACCTGCTCCTGGGCGCGAGCGTGCGCTTCGACCTCGGTGACCCGTCGCGGCGCGGCGGCTCGCTGGAGGTGCCGATCACGGTGGAGAACGTCGGCGCGGGACACCGCATCCCGGCAGGCTTCAGCCAGGAGCGCGAGCTGTGGGTGCACCTGCGCGTGACCGACGCGCGCGGCGATCTGGTGTACGAGTCCGGGCGCGTCGACCGCGACGACGAGGATCTACGCGACCGGCGCTTCCTGCGCGTCAACGTCGACGACCGGCTGCGCAACGGCGTCGGCAGTCCGCTCGGCGTGTTCGGCGCCGACGTCGCCGACGGCCCGGACATCGGGCGCTGGAGCCCGCGCCCGGATCAGGGTGGCACGCGCTTCCGTGGCCGCGGGCTGGTGAACTTCCAGAACGGCTTCCTGCGCTGCGTGACGTGCATCGGTCGCGTCGCGCCTGACGGGCGCTGCGAGGCGCTGCCCGGTCAGGACGGCGCGCGCGCGGATCGCTTCGCCGACGGCGACTACGACATCGACACCGGCGAGTGCCGCTCGAACCTCACGGGTCGCGACGCGCTGCTCGAGACCTACTTCCCGGTGGGCGCCCTCGACGCCACGCGCGGCGTCGCCAAGGGACCAGACGCCATCATCGACACGCGCTCGCTCGCGCCGCGCGTGCCCGTGACGTATTCCTTCGAGCTTTCCACGCGTGGGCACCCGGCGCCGTTCCACGTGAAAGCCCAGCTGCTCTTCCGCGCCTTCCCGCCGTACCTGGTGCGCGCCTTCGCGGCCTACGAGCGCGTCCAGGCGGCGCGCGGGCTGCGTCCCTCCGGCCCGCTCATCACCGAAGACGCGCTGCGGCGCGTCGAAATCGTCGAGATCGCGCGGGCGCAGGCCGACGCGTCATGACGTCGCCGGCGTGGCCCGCTGCGGTGTTCGACGCGCCGGTGCTGCGCGGGCTCGACGCGCGGTCCCGCGACGAGCTCGAGGCGGCCGGCGCATTGGTAGACGTCGCGGCGGGCGAGCGCGTGTACGCCTCCGGCGACGTCGGCGACGCGTTCTACGTCGTCGTCTCCGGCGCGGTGGAGCTCGAGGTGCTGCGCCGCGGCGACGAACACGAGAGCCCGCTCCGGGTCGCGCGTCGCGGCGACACCTTCGGCGAGGAGGCGGCCCTGCCCGGCGCGCTGCGGCGCGGCGCGGCCGTCGCCGCCGAGCCGTCGCGGCTGGCCGCGGTGCCGATGGCCGTGTTCCAGCGCGCCGCGACCCGTGCGGGAGCGGGAGGCCTGGCCGAGCGCGAGCTCCGGCTGCTCGAGCGCACCGCGACGCGCGACCTGCTCGCCACGCTCGCGTTCGCGCGCGAGCTCGGCGCCGACGACCTGGACTTGTTGCTCGACGCCGTGCGCAGCGAGCACACCGCGCGGGCGTCGCGGATCTACGGCGCCGGCGACGTGGCCCGGGACGCGTTCCTGGTCGCCGAGGGCGTCGTCCAGCTGCAGGTCGAGCGCGACGGCGCGCCGCACGTGGTGGCGTACCTCGCGCGCGGCGACTTCTTCGGCGACGACGAGCTGCTGTCCGGCGAGCTGCGCCGCTCGACCGCCGTCGCCCTCGGCGAGTGCTGGTGTCTGCGGGTGCCCGGCGCCGCGCTCGCGACGCTCGCCGACCGCAATCCCGGGCTGCTGCCGCGCTTGCGTCGCGTGGCGGTCGATCGCCGCGCGCTGCAGCAGGCCGTGGTCGGCGAGGCCGCCGCGCGCTCGACGCAACACGTGTTCCACGACCTGTACCGCGTGCAGATGGCGCGTTCGCTCTTGGCCATCGATCAGGACACGTGCGTGCGTTGCGGTCACTGCGCGTGGGCGTGCGCCGACGTCCACGGCACCAGCCGGCTGGTGCGCCGCGGCGACAAGGTCGTCACGCAGCTCGCCGTCGTCGACGCCGCGCCCAAGAGCCTCTTGCTGCCGAACTCCTGCCAGCACTGCAAGAACCCGGCGTGCATGATCGACTGCCCGACGGGCGCTATCGGTCGCGACCCGGAGGGCGAGGTGTTCATCCGCGAGGAGCTGTGCACCGGCTGCGGCGCGTGCGCCAAGGCGTGCCCGTGGGACAACATCCGCATGGCGGGCAAGCTCGCCGTCAAGTGCGATCTCTGCCACGACTACGACGCGCCGGCGTGCGTGCAGGCGTGTCCGACCGAGGCGATCCTGCGCCTCGATCCCGCGCGCGACTTCGACGAGGTGCGCCGCGTGCTCGGCGACGCGCCGGGCGCCGCGCGCGCGTCGCTGGCGGGGGCAGGGGGCCTGCCCGTCGCGGCCGGCGTCGCGGTCGCGATCGCGCTGGGCGCCTTGGCCGAGCGCATGCAGGCGCTCGGCAGTTGGGCGCCGGGCCACGGCGCGGGCTACGTCTGGGGGCTCGCCGGCGGCGTCGCGTGCGTCGGGCTCGCGGCGTACGCGCTGCCCAAGCGCCGCACCGCGCTGTGGATGAAGCCGAGGGCGAAGCGCGAGCGCCTGACGCCGGGCGGCGCTGCCGTCGCGCGATCCCGGCTCAAGCCGCAGCTCGCGCTCCACGTCGTGCTCGGCGCGGTCACGATGGCGGCGGTCCTCGCCCACGCCGGTGCGCGCTTCCCGGCGAACGCTGCGGGCGCGCTGCACGTCGCGTTCTGGCTGGCGGCGCTGGTCGGCGTCGCCGGTGCGCTGGCGTACCGGGCGCTGCCGGCGCGGCTCACGCGCATCGAGCGCGACGGCGCGCTGCCCGAGGACCTGCGCGGCCGTCGCGAGCTACTCGTGGATCGGCTGCATCGCGACGCCAGCGGCAAGAGCGATCTCGTCAAGCGCCTGGTCGAGCGCGTGCTGGTGCCGTACCTGCGCTCCGTCGCTGGGCCGCTGGCGCTGGTCGTGTCCGGGCGAACGCTGCGCCAGGAGCAGGCGCGGCTCCGCGCGCGCGTCGAGCGCATGCTCGAGGGCCGCGGTGGCGACAAGCTCGCCGGGCTCGACGACCTGATCCAGAGCGCCGTCGAGCTGCGCGCGCTGCCGGCGCGCCGCGCGATCGGCGCGCTCTTGCGCAGCTGGTTGCCGTTGCACATCGTGGCGGCAGCGCTGCTGCTGGCGCTGTTGGCCGTGCACGTCGTGGCCGTCACGAGGCTGCCGTGAGCGACGACGCGCTGCACGAGGCTCGCGCTGTCGCCGGACGCGGACGCGTCGCGCCGCGCGCCGAGGAGACCAGCGACGTGACGCGCTTCCGCGGCGTACTGGTCGCGGCGATCGCCGCGGCGCTGGTCGCGGTGATCGCGCTGGTGGCGACGGACGGCTTGTCCGCGCTGCGCGCGCCGGGCCCGCTGTCCAGGCCGCATCGGCTCGCCGGGCTCGCGTGCAGGAATTGTCACGGCGCGAAGACGATGGTCGCGGCGTGCACCGGCTGCCACGGCGCGCACCGCTCGACCCGCGCGGGACACCGCGGCCTCGCCTGTCCGACGTGCCACGCCGTGCACCACGACGAGGCCGGCGTCACGATCGCGCCCGACGGCGCCGTCACCGAGTGGGCCGGCGGCTGGGCGCGGCGCGTCGACGTCGCGAGCGCCGCCAGGCCGTCGAGGATCGTCAGCGTCGCGCTGGTGTCGGCGCGGCGCTGCGCGCGCTGCCACGACGCCGCGTCGAAGACCGACCCGCTGTGGGCGTGCCTGCCCGGCGGCCGCGCCGACGGCGCGCAGATCTGCTTCGACGAGCACCGCCAGGTGGCGGGCCGCGCGCCGGAGCGCGACGCGGCGTGGGAGGTCGCGCGCGAGGTCGCCACGCGGCCCGCGCCGGTCGCGCGCGCCGCGCTCGCCGGGCCCGTGGGCTGGCTGGGCGCCGGGCTTGCCGCGGCGCTCGTGGTGCTGGTCGCCCTGCGCCGCCGGCGGCGCGGCACCGCGGTCGCCGAGCCCGGACCGGTGCTGCAGGCGGCGCCGGTGGCGCGCTTGCCGCGCATCGACGAGCGCACGTGCCTCGGCTGCAACGCGTGCGTGGACGCGTGTCCCTACGACGTGATCGAGCTCCGGCGCTACGTCGCCGTCGTCGCGCGGCCGGACGAGTGCTGCGGCCTGACGCTGTGCGAGCAGCGCTGTCCCAACGGCTCGCTGGTGGTGCGCGACGCGGCGCCCGCGCCGGATCGTCCGGACGTCGACGACGCGCTCGAGGCGACGGGCTGCCCCGGCGTGTACCTGGCCGGCGATCTCACGGGCCTGCCGCTGATCCGCAACGCCATCAACCAGGGCGCTCACGCCGTCCGCGCGATCGCCGCGAGCCTCGACGCCAAGCGCGACCGCGCGCTGCTCGACGTCGTGATCGTCGGCGCGGGGCCGGCCGGCATCAGCGCGGCGCTCGAGGCCAAGGCCCAGGGCGTCGGCTACGTCGTGGTCGAGCAGAGCAGCGTCGCGGCCAGCATCAAGAGCTTCCCGCGCGGCAAGCTCGTGTTCGACCAGCCGCTGGGCATGCCCCTGATCGGCGATCTGTGGCTCGACGAGTGCACGAAAGAGGAGCTGCTCGGCAAGTGGCTGCGCGTCGTGCGCCGCGAAGCGCTCGCGATCCGCGAGGGCCAGCGCGTGACCGGCGTCGAGCGTCGTGGCGATGGCTTCGTCGTCTCGACCGTCGACGTCGCCGGCAAGCCCGGCACGCTGGGCGCACGGCGCGTGGTCTTCGCCGTTGGACGCCGCGGCACGCCGCGCCGGCTCCAGGCGGCCATCCCCGAAGCGTGGGAAGCGCACGTGCACTACAGCCTCGCCGACGCGCGCAGCTTCGCGGGGCGGCGCGTGCTCGTGGTCGGCCTCGGCGACAGCGCGATGGAGGCCGCTATCGCGCTGTCGCACCAACCCGGCTGCGACGTGATGGTCGCGTACCGCGGCAGCGCGTTCCGGCGCGGCAAGGCGCGCAACATCGACGAGCTAAGACGCCTGGTCGAGGCGGGACGCGTCAAGCTCGAGTTCGACAGCGAAGTGCAGCGCGTCGAGCCGGGGCACGTGACCTTGAGCGGGGTCGAGTCGCCGAGCTCGACGCGCTGTTCGTGATGATCGGTGCGATCCCGCCGTGGCCGCTGCTCGAGAGCGCCGGCGTGCGCCGAAGCGCGTCCCCGCCGCGGCCCCCCTGAGCGCGACGGGGGGGGCGTGCCGCGGAGCAACAGGGCATGAACCGCGGTCCACGCCCGTCACCCCGCGCCGCGGCGCCGAGCGCGGGATCGCGTCGCGCGCCGCCGGCTGTTCCCGGGCGCGCGCCGCGGCGCCGAGCGCGGGATCGCGTCGCGCGCCGCCGGTCGTTCCCGGGCGCAGCCGCCGGCCGGGCGCACGCCGCGCGCCGACGCGGATCGCGCCGCGCCGGTTGTTCCCGGGCGCGCGCCGCCGCGCCGGGTGCACGCCGCCGCGCCGGCACGCGGCTTGCTGCACTCGCGTCCGTGCGATCGGGAGTCTGGCTGGTGTGTCTGTCCGGCGCGGTATCGGGCGCGGTCGCCTGTCCGTCGCCGGCCGCCGCGGATCCGCTCCGGCTCGTGCTGCCCGGACCGGCGCTGCCGCGCGTCGCCGCGCCGCAACGGCGCGCGGTGGTCGACCGCATCGTCGCGGTCGTCGACGGCGATCCGCTGCTGCTGTCGGAGCTGCGGCGCCGCGCGCGCCCGTTCGCGACGCGACTGCCGGTTGGTGCCGCGCCCTGGCAGCGCGCGGCGTGGCTGCGCCGCATCTGCCGCGAGCTCCTGCCGCAGCTGATCGAGGAGCGGGTGATCGCCAACGCCGCGAAGCGGGCCGGCGTCGGCGTGGACGATGCGAGCGTCGCCACGGCGCTGGCGAGCTGGGCCAAGCAAGCGTCGACGACGGTCGCGGCGATCATGGACCAAGCGCGGGCGGCGGGCACGGACGAGGCGGATGTGCGCGATCAGGTCCGGCGCGCGCTGCTCGCGCAGCAGCTGTTCTGGAGCGCGCGATCGGCGCGCGCCGCCGGGTCGGCGGATCGCAAAGCGGGGGCGAAGGCCCTGGAGCGGGAGCGGAAGCGATGGATCGCCGATCTTGTCGCGCGCGCGAGCGTGCAAGTGCTCGTCACGTTCTGATCGCCGTGTGCGTCGCGGGGTGCGCGGGGGCGGGGCGCCCGGGCGCCCCGCCATCGCGCACCCCGCCGCGTGACGCGGTGCGGGCGGCGGCGTGCGCCGCGCGCACGCTGCCGCCCGCGCATGCGAGCGACGTGGGCGCGATGGAGCTCGCGGATCCGGGGCCGATCGACGCCGTGACGATCCGCGGGCTCCGCCGCGTGCCCCGCGCGCTCGCCGAGAGCGCGATTCGCGCCGGACCGGCATCCTCCCTCGATCCCGACGTCGTGGCCGCGGACATCCGGCGGCTGTTCGCGCTCGAAGCGTTCAGCGACGTCAGCGCGTCGGTCGAGCCCGCCGGCGGCGGCGAGCGACTCGTCTACCGCGTGACCGAGCGACCGTTGGTAGCGCGCGTGATCGGCGCGCCGGCGGGACTCGGCGTGCGGGCGGGTGACGTGTACGACCCGGCGTTGATAAAGCGCCGCGCGAGCGATCAGGTCGCCCTGGCCGTCACGCAGGGCTACCCCCGGGCGCGCGTCCGTGTCGGCGGCGCACGCGCCGCGGACGGGCGCATGGTCGTGTGCGTCCGCCTCGACATGGGCCCACAGCTGCTGGTCGACCGCGTCGCGTTCGTCGGCAACCACGCGCTGTCCGACGACGCGCTGCGCGCGGCGCTGTACACGGACGACGGCGCGTTCGACGCTCCGGGCAAGCCGTATCGCGCAGAAGCGGCGTGGCTCGACGCGGCGCGCATCTCCGCGCTGTACTACGATCGCGGCTTCCTGGACGTCCGCGTGCGCGCGCTGCCGCCGGTGATGCGCCCGGAGCGGGGCGCGCTCACGCCGCGCTACCGGATCGACGAGGGGCGCGTGTACCGGATCGGACGGATCGCGTTCCGCGGCCATCTGCTCGAGCCCGCCGCGACGTACCGGAAGTTGCTCGGCGTGGCGGGCGGCGAGATCTTCAACCGTACGCGCTTCATCGCGGGCATGCAGCGCATCCGCGACCTCCACCTGTGGCTCGGCGATGGGCATGGCCAGGTGGAGCCTGCGACGACGATGCACCCGGAGCGCGGGACCGTCGACGTCACGTTGGCGATCGAGCGGGCCGCGCCATGATCCGGGCGCTGTGCTTGCTGATCGCGGCGGCGTGCGCCGGCTGCTCCGCCCCGGAGCGTCCCGTCGTCGCGCCGACGGTGCATGCGGCGCCGCACGCCCAGCGTGACCGGGATCACGCGCTCGGCGTGGAGATCGACCGCCAGCTGCGACGCCGCTTCGAGCTCTACGACAACGCGCGGCTCGCGGCGTACGTGACCCGGGTCGGCGCGCGCGTGGCGGCGTCCGCGGATTGCATCGGCTGTCGCTTCACGTTCCGCGTGATCGACGACGCGGATCCGAACGCGTTCGCCGTGCCCGGCGGATTTGTCTACGTGACCCGCGGCATCTTGGCGTTGCTCTCGAGCGAGGCGGAGCTGGCGGGGGTTCTGGGTCACGAGATCGGGCACGTGGTCGCCCGCCACGCCATCGACCGCTGGGCGCGCGAACGGGATCCGTTCGCCGGCGAGCGGAGCGCGTGGCTCGCGCTCGCGGTCCACACGCGCGACAACGAGCGCGAGGCAGACTCGCTTGGCGTCGCGTTCGCGGCTCGCGCCGGCTACGACCCGCGCGGGCTGTCGACGGCGCTCGCCGCGCTCGGGGAGCTCGAGCACGCGGGCGCGCACGACTCCAGGCCCTTCGACGAGCACCCGGCGACGAACGCGCGGGTCGCCCGCGCGGCGCTCCTCGCCCAGGCGTGGTCGGCGGGGCGTGTCGGCGCGGCGGCGTATCTCGCCGCCATCGACGGCATCGTCGTCGGCGACGATCCGCGGCGCGGCTACATGGACGGGCGATGGTACGTGCGTCCCGACGCGGGCTTCCGGATCAGCCTGCCGGCCGCGTGGCGAGTCGAGGTCGACGGCGGCGCGCTGGCCGCGCGCGATCCGGAGGCGGAGCGCGGCTTGGTGCTGGTGCGTACGCGCTACTCCTCGCTTGCCCAGGCGCGCGACGCGACCTTCGACGACGGCGTGCGCCACGACGAGCTGGCGCAGCGCCGGATCGGTGGCTTCCCGGCGTTGGCCGGACCGATCTTCGCGGCCGAGCGCGCGCAGCCGGCGGGCTCGATCGCCCTGATCCTGGCCGGCGGGCGTGTGTACCTCGCGATCGTCGCGGGCCCGCGCGACGTGCTCGCGTCGCTGGCGGCGATCGCCGACCCGGCGTTGGCGGCGCTCGCGCCGCGGCGGATGCACGTCCAGCGACTCGCCCGCGCGGCGACCGCGCGGGGGCTCGCTGCGGCGGACTCGCTCGCGCTGTTCTGCGAGCTCAACCGCGTGGCGGCGGACGCGCGGCTGTCGGCAGGTCGCGTCGTGAAGCGCGTGCGGCGCTCAGCGACCGACGAGGCGACTCCACATCTCGAGTAGGTTGCGGATCACGGGACCGGGCGGCGGTTCCACGACGGTCGGGATGTCGACCCGCACGCCGAACGCCTTGGCGGCGGTGAACGGGTTGTCCGGTGCGTTGTTGATGATCTTCACCGAGGGATCCGCGGGCCGGAAGCCATAGGCGAGCGCCTTCTGCTGGGCGTCCTTGGCTCGCAGGAACGTCACCAGGCGCTTCGCCGCGGCGCGCTGCGGCGCGCTCACCCAGTCGCCGTCGAGCACGGCCACGGGATGGCTCGACCACATCGTGAGCTTCGGGTAGTAGACGCGCAGGTTGCCCCAACGCCCCTGCGCGTTGGGAATGCTCTGGATGGCCAGGTTCTCGTACGTGACGACCACGTCGTACTTGCTGGGGCCGTAGAGCACCATCTCCTTCATGAAGGTGCCGGTGGAGTCGCCGAACTTCGGGACGCCCTTCTCGATCGTCTTGACGAAGCCCTGGAACTTCTCGTCCAGGATGTCCTTGATCTCCAGGCCCGTGCGCTTGTTGTGATAGCTGTACGCCATCAGGATCAGCGCTTGCAGGCCCGAGTTGGAGCGCGTGGGCTTGGTGTGGCCGAGCTTGACGAAGCCCCAGTCGGCGTCGCCGCCGATAGCGGGCCAGCCCTTGGTGGACGACAGCACCTCGTCCAGCTTCTGCCAGGTGACGCCGGTGCCGTCCTTGTCGAGAACCTTGCCGCGGTCCTCCCACGCGACGAACACCAGCGGCGTGAGCACCAGCGGCTCCGGCGCCTCGTCCCCCGACTCGGCGACGATGTGCTTGGAGTACTTCTGCGTCCAATCCGACGCGAGCAGGTTGATGGCGACGTTGTCGGCCGGGCTCCACAAGGTCGGCTTCTGGCGCCCCTCGAGAATGTCGTTGACGGCGTCGAGGCTGCCTTCGCCGTCGAGCTTCACGTCCACGTCCGGGTTCGCCTTCTCGAAGTCGCCGACGACCTGGGTGATCCAGGCCTTCTTCTCGGTGCTGTAGAGGAAGTCGATGTGCGTGGTGGCGGCGGACGCGCCGGCGGCCGAGGGCTTCTCGCCAGCGATGCTCGCACTGGGTGCCGGCGACGAGCCCTTGCCGCGCGCCAGCACGAACACGAACGCCCCGATCACCGCGACCGCGAACAGTCCGATGATCGCGAGCTTGCCTCCAGATCCGCTCTCGTTGTCGCTCATGCACCTATCTCCTGCATCGTTTCCTCGACCGCGCTCTCCAGGCTGTGGATGTCCACCGACAGCGCGTCGAGGTGCGCGGAAATCGACTGGTTGACGAGGACGGCCTGCTCGACGTCCGTCGCCTGCAACTTCACGATCTTGGCGTACACGCCGTCGGTGGACGTCTCGATCGCGGCGAGCTGGGCGCGCACGCGGTCGTAGAGGCCCACGATCTGCTGGTACGTCTGCAGCTGCTCGCGCGCCGACGCCGCGGCCTTCTTGTAGCTCTCCGCCGCCTTCTTGTCGCTGGCCTGGGCCGCGCTAGCTTCCAGCGCCTGCGCTTCAGCCTGGATGCTCTGCAGCGTCTGCGAGTCCAGATACGCCTTGAGCGTGTTGCCCTTCAGCGCGGTCCGTCCCGCCTCTTGCACCAGCTGCGCGCAGCGCGTCAGGCTGTCGCCCAGGCTGTCGCGCAGCATGCTGCTGCTCTCCTCGTACGCCTGCCGTGTGCGGCCGTAGTTGTCGAGGATCATCTGGTAGATCTTCTGCAGCTCCGGCGGCCGCACGGCTACCGCCGGGACGGGCGGTTCCGCCGCGACGCGCGTTTCGTCCACGCGGAAGCGACCGGGTTCGAGCTGCGCCGCGACGCGGCCGACGAAGCGCGGGCTCATCAGATCGAGTCCGACCATCGCCCCGTAGGCGAGGACCGCGAGCGACAGCACGGCCACCCCGGCGCCGACGCCGCCGCCGATGCCGGCGACGGCCAGCGCGAGCGCGACGGCGACGCCCACGCCGAGCACGCCGAGGTTGATCGGCGATGCCGCCGACGCGATGAGCAGCCGGCGGATGTCCACGTGGGGGCGTTCGGTCATCAACAGCCTAGAAGAACGCGGCCAGGTCCCGGTAGATCTGGCCGATGCTCTCGGCGTCGCCGTGGTAGCTCGCGCCGGCGGCGGCCTCGGCGATATTGCCCAGGTCGGTCTGATCGGCGTCGCTGCCGTAGGCGATGGTAAAGAGCTTGATCCCCGTTCCCGTCTCCGTCCCCGGCGAGATGGCGGTCTTGAGCTGATCGAGGGTCGTCTGGCTGTCCTTGTCGAACCCGTCGGTGAGCACGATCACCGAGTAGATACGCTTGGGATTCTGCTTCGCCGCCACCTTCAGCTTGTCCTCCGCGGCGGCGATCGCGTCGTAGAGCGCGGTGCCGCCGTCGGCGAAGACGCCGTCGATCTGGTTTTCCAGTTCCTGGCGCCCGCTGGACAGCGGTACCGGATCCGCGATCTGCGGCACCTTGTCGTTGAAGATCACCAGTGACACGCGATCACGGTCGTCGAGCAGCTTCAGGAACTCGAGCGCGCCCGCTTTTGCCTGCAGCAGCGGGTTTCCGTGCATGGATCCGGAGCGATCGAACACGAACATCAGGTCGACCGTCTTCTTGCTCTTGTGCCAGGCGGCCAGCGACGCCGACACCAGGTCCGGGTCCGGCGTCTCGAGCAGCGTCTTGGGCTGCTTCGGATCGAGGCCGTGCGCGGCGTCGATGGGTGCCGCGACGGCGATCCCGGGATCCGACGGCCTGAAACCGTACTTGGTCATGGCCTGCTGCTGCATCTGGTGCCCGAGCAGGAATTTGCCGAAAAGCTCCGCTGCCTTGCGCTTGTCGTCGGTTACCCAGGGCGCCGCGAGCACGATGTACGGATTGTCGATCCAGAACGTGCCCTCCTTCGGGTAGATCGCCACAACGTCGAGCTCGCGGTTCTTGTACGCAGGCTGCTCGTAGGAATCGACGACGAGGTTCTCGTACAGCACGGCGGCGCTCAGGAACGGCGGTCCGCGCGTCAGCATCTTGTCGGCGAAAAAACCCGTGCTCTTGCCGTAGTGAACGATCGAGCCCTCGATGTCCTCGAGGAATTTGAGCGTCTTCTTGTCCTCCAGCTGCGCCTTGCTGAGCCCGCGCGTCTTGCCGATCGCGGCGTAGGCTTCGGCGAGCACCGACATCAGGCCCGAGTTCGAGTACTGCGGGTGCGTGTGGCCGAGCTTGAAGACGCCCCACTCCGGGTGCCCCAGGCTGGCCCATCCCTTGGGGTCGGTGCTGAGCTTGAGGATGTCGCTCCAGCCGATCGACTTGTTCGGCCAGCCGAGCGCCTGGGCCATCGGCTTCCACATGGCAATCACGACCGGGCTCAGCACCAACGGCTTGCCTTCCGGCGCCACGTCCTTGCCGCCGCCCACCGTGCCGTGCTTGGCGGCCCAGGCGCGGTTGAGCAGGGGACGGAACAGGTCGCTCGCCGGACACCAGGCGTCCGGCTTGCTGCTCTCGGCGACGATCTCTTCTACCGCCTCGCCGCTGCCCATGGCCACGCCGTTGACGACCACCGCCTTGTCGCCGAGCTTCGCCGCGCTCGAGCCGTTGAAGGCGGCGATCGCGTCCTTGACCCACGCCTTCTTCTCGCTCCCGTAGGCGAACGTGATCGTGACGGGTTCGGCCGCGCCTGCGCTTGTCTCGGGCTTCGGGCGCGTGGAGCGGGAGCTGGTGCTCTTGTGCGACCCGCACGCGAGCAGGACGGCCACGAGGCCGAGCAGGCATGCGAGCGCCAGAATTGGTCGACGTCGGGCCACCCGGTGTCCGATCATGGGCGCGATCTTCCCGGCCGGGGCGGGCACCGTCAATGGTGAGGTTGCAGAATCGCGCAATGTCCGGTCGAAGTCGGGGCCTTACCCGCGCGCCGCGGACGTGGGAGACTGCCCCGCGATGGCGACGGCGTCCGGGCCAGAACCGCTCGTGGTCGGGTGGGCAGAGCTCGTCGACGTACCCGCGTGGCACATCAAGCGCATGCGCGCGAAGATGGACACGGGCGCGCGCACGAGCGCGCTGCACGTGGAAAACATCCAGCAGATCGATCGCGATCACGTGCGCTTCGACGTGCGCCTCCACCGCCGCAAGCTCGACCGGCGTGTGACGGTGCAAACGCGGATCCGGCGCATCGGCAAGGTGCGGTCCAGCAGCGGCGCGCTCCAGACGCGGATCTTCGTCGCCGCGCACGTGTGCATCGGACCGGTGGAGCGCGAGGTCGAGATGAGCCTGGTCGATCGCGGTCCGATGATCTTTCGCATGTTGATCGGCCGGTCCGCCTTGTCGCACGCGTTCCTCGTCGATACGGGACGGCGCTATGTGCTGACCCGGCCCAAGCATCGCCATGCGGTGTCGAAGAAGATCGGCAAGAAGGCCTCGTCATGAAGATCGCGGTGCTGTCCCGCAGCCCGAACGCGTACAGCACGCGCCGCCTGCGCGAGGCGTGCGCGCAGCGCGGCCACCAGGTCAAGGTGCTCAACACGCTGCGCTTCAGCATGCTGGTCGAGTCGGGAGCCCCGGAGCTCTACTATCGGCGGCGCCGCTTGACGCGCTACGACGCGGTCATCCCGCGCATTGGCGCGTCGATCTCGCACTTCGGCACGGCCGTCGTCCGGCAGTTCGAGCAGATGGGCGTGTTCACGCTGAACTCGTCCCAGGCCGTCACCGTGTCGCGCGACAAGCTCCGCAGCGTGCAGGTGCTGAGCCGTCACGCGATCGGCATCCCGCCGACGGCGTTCGTGCGCGACCGGACCAGCGTGCTGCACGCGATCGAGCTGGTCGGCGGCGCGCCGGTCATCATCAAGCTGCTGGAGGGCACCCAGGGCATCGGCGTGATCCTGGCGGAGAACAACAAGATCGCCGAGGCCATCATCGAGACGCTGCAGAGCGCGCGCCAGAACGTGCTCATCCAGAAGTTCGTCAAGGAGAGCAAGGGCCGCGATCTGCGCGCGTTCGTCGTCGGCGACCGCGTGGTGGCGGCGATGCGCCGCACCGCCATCGGCGAGGAGTTCCGCAGCAACGTGCACCGCGGCGGCTCGGCCGAGCCGGTGAAGCTCGACGCGCAGTACGAGCGCACGGCGATCCACGCCGCGCAGATCATGGGCCTGCGCGTGGCCGGCGTGGACATGCTCGAGGCCGCCACCGGTCCGCAGGTGATGGAGGTGAACTCGTCACCGGGCCTGGAAGGGATCGAGCATGCGACCGGCGTGGACGTTGCCGGCGCGATGATCGAGCACCTGGAGGAACAGGTGCTGTTCCCCGAGCTGGATCTCCGCCAGCGGCTGACGCTCAAGAGCGGCTACGGCGTCGCGGAGTTCCCGGTGGTCGCCGACTCGGAGCTGGCCCACGCCACGCTGCGCGAGTCCAAGCTGCGTGATCGCGACGTGCAGGTGCTGAGCGTCACCCGCGGCAGCGTCGTCATCCCGAACCCGGCCGGCGATCACCAGATCCTGCCCGGCGACGTGATGCTGTGCTTCGGCAAGCTCATCACGCTCAAGGGCCTGATCCCGAAGAACGTCGCGAAGCGCCGCAAGAAGAAGACCGGCACGACGCCGCCGGCGCCGCCCGTCGCCGACGCCATCGGCTAGGCTGCGCCGCCCCGCGGGCCGGTCCGGCGCGAAATCGTATGGGCGTCCATCTTTTATTCCGCGCCGGGCCGGCATCAATCCTATGGTTTCCCCATGGCGGAATCGCGAGGCGCGGCCTCCTTCAAGTCGGTGTTCATCGCGGTGTTCCTTGGTACCGCGCTGATTGTCGCGGCGCTGATCGTCAACGCTCACCGTCCCGCGGTCGAGCGCCAGCAGCCGTCGGCGAAGCTGGTCGAAGCCACCGGCAAGTGCGCCGAGTGCCACCGGCGCGAGACGTCGGCGGTGATCCACGAGTACGAGGGCAGCGTGCACGCGAAGAAGGGCGTGTCGTGTCTGGACTGCCACCGGCCCGCGCCCGGGCAGAAGTCGATCGAGCACCGCGGCTTCGTGCTGGCGGCCGAGCTTACGTCGAAGAACTGCGCCCAGTGCCACGCGACCCAGTACCGGGAGTTCGTCCGGAGCCGCCACGCCGGCTCCGCCTGGGCCGCGGTCGGCGGCAACGCGGATTTCTCGCCCGCGCAGCTCGCGACGGTCCGGCAGTTCCACAAGGAAGCCGTCGATCGACCGGCCAACGGTCTCGCGGTGCTGGAAGGAGACACGGCGATCAAGAACGGCTGCCAGGGCTGCCACGCCATCGGCAAGCCGAACGAGGACGGCTCGTTCGGCAGTTGCACGCAGTGCCACGCGCGGCACAGCGCGTCTGTCGCGCTGGCGCGCTTGCCGACGACCTGCGGCCAGTGCCACATGGGACCCGACCACTCCCAGATCGAGATCTACGACGAGAGCAAGCACGGCGTGCTGTTCGCCGCGCAGCGCGGGCGCATGAACCTGGCGGCCGATCCGGCGAAGCTCTCCACGGCGGACATGCCCGTGCCGACCTGCGCGACCTGCCACATGAGCGGCATCGAGGGCATGAAGACGACCCACGACACCACCGAGCGGCTCTCCTGGTATCTGTTCGCCGCGGTCTCCGCGAAGCGTCCGGGCTACCAGCGAGCGCAAGTCGAGATGAAGTCGGTGTGCGAGAAGTGCCACGCCGCCGACCACGTGTACGCGTACTTCAAGCACGCCGAGAGCGTCGTCGAGGACACCAACGCCAAGGTCAAGGCCGCCCTGGACGTCGTCGCGGGGCTGCGCAAGGACGGCCTGCTCACGCCCAAGCCCTTCGACGAGCCGATCGAGTTCACCGAGTTCGATCTGTGGCACTACTACGGGCGCACGGCGAAGCACGGCGCGTTCATGGGTGGTGCCGACTTCGTGCAATGGCACGGCAACTACGAGCTGCTCCGGTTGAGGAACGAGCTGGACGCGCAGGCGAAGGAGATCCGCCGGCGCGCCGCGAGCAAGGACGCGCATGGGCCTGGTTGAGCGCGCACGGGGCGCCGATCCAGCGTGGCTCGTGGAGCTGTTCGCGGCGTCGAACCTCGGGTTCCTCGCCGTGGACATCTACCTCGCGCACTTGTCGAACGGCTTTCGCGCAAGCGCCGAGTGGATCCCGGTCGTGTTCTCGGTGGTGGCGCCGCTGCTGCTCGCGCCGGGGCTGTTCGGCGGGCGCTGGCGGCGCGGCGCCGGACGCGCGGTCGGCTACGGCGTCGGCGCGGCGTCCATCGCCGTCGGCGTGCTGGGGCTCGTCTACCACCTGCAGAGCGCGTTCTTCGAGCTCTTCACCTTGAAGAGCCTGGTCTACACCGCGCCCTTCGCCGCCCCGCTCGCGTACGCCGGCGTCGGGCTCTTGCTCGTGCTCGACCGTATGCTCGAGGTGCGCTCCAGAGAGTGGGCGGCGTGGGTGCTGCTGCTCGCCCTCGGCGGCTTCGCCGGCAACCTGGCGCTGTCACTGGCGGACCACGCGCAGAACGGCTTCTTCTCGGCGCTCGAGTGGCTACCGGTGATCGCCGCCGCCTACGGCTTCGCGTTCCTCGCCGTCGCCGTCGGCTCGCGATCGCGCGCGTACCTGACGGCGTGCATCTGGATCGCCGCGCTCGAGATCGGCGTCGGGGTGCTCGGCTTCTTGCTGCACGCTCGCGCCGACTGGCTCGGCGCCGCTCAGCCGCTGCGCGATCGCCTACTGTACGGCGCGCCGATCTTCGCGCCGCTGCTGTTCGCCGATCTCGCGCTGCTGGCCGTGATCGGCCTGCGCCAGCGCCGTGTGGACGTCGCGTCCGCGTGAGCCGCGCAGCGCGACGTCACTGGAGGCCGGAGGCGTCGACCAGCGCCAGCAGCACCGCGCCGACGCCGTAGTCCAGGTCGTCCTCCATGGGGACGGACGCATAGTCGGAGAACTTGCCGACGCTGGTAGGGCCGGAGGTTCCCGTCACCACCGGGCGTCCCTGTGCGTCGGTTGTGATTCGGGTGCGGATGCCTTCCACGGCGTGCTTCACGCTGGCCACCACGCTCGCATCCAGGGCGCCGGCGCGGCGCCCGCGCGCGAGCCCGGCGGCGAACAGCGCGCTGCCGCTGGTCTCGAGGTACGTCTCGCCGGGACGATTGACGACCGTCCAGTACAGGCCAGTGGCGGGATCCTGCGCGGCGATCACGGCGGCGGCGAGCTTGGCGAGCGACGCGCTCACGGCGGCGTCGTGTTCGCCGCGCGCCTGGCGTGCCAGCAGGTAGTCGTAGCCCGACGTCAGCACCCAGCCGTTGCCGCGGGCCCAGAACACGTCCGGATCCTGGGGCGTCGCCCAGTTGTAGGCGTGGACGAAGAAGCCCGATGGATCTTGCAGGTGCGAGGCGAAGATCCCGTACTGCGAGGCGTACATGTCGAGCGCGTGCGCGTCGTGCTGCTGCGCGCCCCAGCGGATCAGCACGGTGCCGAACATGTACAGCGAGTCGATCCAGAGGCTCGGCGGGAACAGCGGGGAGGTCCCCAGGTGGTTGATCCCGCCGTCGTCCGTGCGCAGCGCCTGGTTGTCGAGGTAGTCGAGCACGGTCTCGACCACGCTGAGGTAGTCGTCCTTGCAGCTCGTCGCGTACAGCTCCGCGGCCGCGATCGCCGGCGGGCAGCGATCGCTGGTGGTGACCGCGTAGCCCGCGGCGACGTGGTGGTCGATGTACGCCTGCAGGTAGTCGCGGTAGCGCGGGTCCGCGGTGACGCGCCACAAATCGACGAGTCCGGCGGCGAGCACGCCGTCGGTCCAGTTCCAGGTGAGCGCCTCCGGTGGGTGCTCCGTCAGCCAGCGATCCGCGATCGCGCGGGCGAGGGTGATCTCCGGCGAATCCGCCGCGTGCGCCTGGGCGAATGTGTCGTCGGCGGTGCGCGTGACCGGCGTGCACGCCGCGGGCGACGCCGCGTCGCCCCCCGAGCACGCGACGGCTGCCGCGGACAGCGCGACGAACAGAAGACGACGCATGGCGCCTCGTAGCGCGCGCCGCTCGCCGCCTCAAGCCACGCTTGACGGCATCGCGCGCCGGGTGTGACGCTGAAAGCATGCCGCGCGCTCCGATCGTCGTCGCGCTCGCGCTCGCCGCCTGCGGCCCGGCCTCGGCGGCCGACGGTGGCGCGGGCGACGTGCACCCGCGCATGATCTACGCGCCGGACCAGCAGGCCACGGTCCTGGCGCGCCAGGACCAGGCGCCGTTCGACGCCGTCTGGCAGCACGTGCGGGACACCGCATCGGCCGATCCGTCGCTGGCCGACCCGGGTACGTGGGTCCTGAGGGTGTGGCAGACGAACGGCGGGATCGCCCAGGCCAACGCCGTGATGGCCTGGGCCCTCGATGACGCGGCCGCCGCTGCGAAGGCGAAGGCGCTGCTGCTCGGCCTCGGCGAGAATTTCGAGGACACGAAGGACAAGGACATCGATATCGGGCTGCCGTCGCTGCTGATCCCGTACGTGAACACGTGGGATCTGCTGCTGGCGGCCAAGGCGCTCACGCCGGCGGAGTCGCGCCAGGCCGAGGACCACATAACGGCAGTGACGCGCAAGTTCGTCGCGCGCTATCTCGACCAGCCGATCTTCCGCAACACGGCGTTCGTCGTCACGCAGAACAACCACCCGCTCCGCGCCGCGTCGGCCCTCGGCTACGTGGCGCTGGCGTTCCCCGACGACCCGGACGCGCCGCGCTGGCTCGACTGGGCCACGGACCAGATGGACTACCTGCTCGGGCCGAAGGGCCACTACGTGCAGAGCGACGGCGGCGTGAGCGAGGGCCCGTTCTACTACGGCTTCGCGTACGCGGCGCTCGCGCCGTTCCTGATCGCCCTCGACCGCAACAGCGCCCCGGACGCCGTCCACCACCATACGTGCATCACGCGCAACGACGTCGACCCCTGGGACGACAACGCGTGCGTGGAGGGCGAGCCGTTCACGCTGGCGAGCCCGATCCGCGATCCGGTGTTCGCCTCGACCGCCGACTGGTCGATCGCGCTTCGGCGTCCGTCCGGCGTGCGCGCCGAGCTCGACGACGCCCACGTCGCCGTGCTCAACGGCGGCGCGCTCATGACGTCCTACGGCGGCGGTCCGGAGCTGCTCTGGGACTGGGAGCAGAACGACGTCTTGCCGTTCGAGACGACCAAGTTCGACGATCTGTCGGCGTGGTACCTGGCGTACGTGTCGGACGTCGCCCCCACGCCGCCTACGTGGACGAATCGCTTCTTTCCGGACGCGGGCCAGGCCGTGTTCCGCTCCGGGTGGGGGCCGCGCGACCTGTGGCTGACGCTGGTGGCCGATCACGGCCCGGCGCGGAAATCCCTGCACAACCACGCGGACGGCACGTCGTTCGCGCTCAGCGCCTACGGCGAGGATCTGCTGATCGACACCGGCTACTACAAGCCGGACAGTCTGCAGAATCCCCTGACCACCGACGCGCCGTCGCACAACGTGGTGCTGGTCGACGGCGCGGGCGCACCGAAGCGCGGCCTCTTGAACAACTGGGGCGACACCGACGCGTTCCTCGAGAACACCGTGGACAACGGCGCCGTCGCCTGGGCGGAGGCGCGCGAGAGCTACGAGCAAGCGACGATTCGCCGCGGCGTGGCGTTCGTCCGCCAGCGCTACTTCGTCGTGGCCGATCGCATCCAGAGCGACGTGACCACGCCGCGCACGTTCCAGTGGCGGGCGCACCTGTGGGCGGGCTACGACGCCGGCGGCAGCTACAGCATCGCCGGCAACCGCGTCACCGTCGATCGGCCGCTCGCGGGGCTCGTGATCGCCGCGGGCACCACCGCCGGCGATCCGGCGTTCGTCGAGCCGCCGTTCACTGCGCTCCAGCGCGCCGTTCGTGCACGACCTTGACGGGCCCGGCAACCACGCGGTTGCCGACGCGACGATCCAGGCCGCGTCACCCGGCTTCCTCGTGGTGCTCGCGCCGTACGCCGAGGGAGCGACGGGCGCGGACGGACTGCTCGGCGTGACGGCTGCCGCAGCGGGCGCCGGCGCGTCCGCGTGGGTCGTCGAGGGCGACGGGTGGCGTGACGTGGCGTGGCTTCGCGACGCGTCGGCGCCGACCCAGCTCGTCGTGCCGGGTCCGCACACCCTGGAGACCGACGCGCGCTTCGTCCTCGTCTCCGAGGCGGGCGACAGCGCGCTGATCGCCGACGGGACGCACGTCGCGCTCGACGGCGCCTCGCTCGTGCAGGGCAACGCCGCGCCGGTCGCCGTCGTGCCCGCCGCCCCGTGATCGATTCCGCGCCGGGCCGACAAGACAAGTAAATGCGATTAGTTACGAGTCGGGAGATCCCTGGGCCGCTCCGAGCGTAGAAGGAGGTACCCCGGCGTGCTGTAAGTAGCGGCGGCGCCGGGCGTTGTGGAGGGTGCGATGAAGGTCAAGACGGTCGGCTTGCTCGCGGCGGTGGGGATGATGCTGACGAGCGTGACGGTGTGGTCGCTGACCGCGCCGTCGGCGCCGACTCTGGATCCGGATCCGGGTCCGCTGGTCGTCGCCGGCCCGAACGACGCGCGGCCGTTCGCCGGTGCGCACTTCACAGCCGGCAAGACACTGATGGTCGAGGGCCGCCTGGGCAACGCGCGGCTGCCGGCGAGCCAGGACAACGAGACGTTCGTGATGGTCGATGTGCGCGGCGCGGACAGCACCAGTGCCACGACGTCGGCGCAGCTGAACCTCGCGATCGTGATCGATCGCTCGGGATCGATGAAGGGCAAGCGGCTCTCGAACGCCGTCGCGGCGGCCCAGGGCATGATCCGGCGCCTGCGCGACGGCGACGTGGTGAGCGTCACGACGTACAACACCGAGACGCAGACCGTGGTCGCCTCGACGACCATCGACGACAGCTCGCGCGAGCGCGCGATCGCGGCGCTGCGTGACATCAGCGCCCAGGGCGACACGTGCATCTCGTGCGGCATCGACGCCGGCATGGCGATGCTGCGGCAGCGCAGCGGCATGGTCGACCGCGTGCTCCTGCTCTCGGACGGCGAGGCGACGGCCGGCGTGCGCGACGTCGACGGCTTCCGGCGTATCGGCGACAGCGTGCGGCGCATGGGCGCGAGCGTGAGCACGGTCGGCGTGGACGTGGACTTCAACGAGCGCGTGATGACGACGCTCGCCCAGGAGTCGAACGGCCAGCACTACTTCGTCGAGGATCCGTCGGGCCTATCCCGCGTCTTCGACGACGAGCTCGCGTCGCTGGTGCGCACCGTCGCGAAGGACTCGGAGGTCAGCCTCGAGCTTGCGCCGGGCGTCGAGCTCGTGAAGGTGTTCGATCGCTCGTTCCGCCGCGACGGCGACCGCATCGTGGTGCCCATGGGCACCTTCGCCGCCGGCGAGTCGAAGACGCTCTTGGCCCAGGTGCGCATCCCGCGCGGCGCGACCGGCGAGCGCCCGATCGCCGACGTGCGCGTTGGCTACGACGACACGACGACGCGCGGCCACGGCGAGTGCAACGGCAACCTGACGGCGCTGCTCGTCGGCGACGCGTCCCAGGCGTCGCCCACCGACGCGGTGGTACAGGGACGGATCGATCGCAGCGAGACCGCTTCGACGCTCCAGCAGGCGAACGACTTGTTCGCGCAGGGCCAGGCCGGCGCCGCGAAGGAGAAGATCGCCTCGCAGCGTCTGGCGGTGGCGCACCGTGCTCGCTCGGCGGTGGAGGCCGCTCCGGCACCGCGCAAGGCCGAGGTGAAGAAGGACTTCGATCGTCAGGTCGCCGCCCTCGACGAGGCGAGCGCCGGCTTCGCGACGCCCCCGCCCGCCGGGGCCGGCGCGCCCGCCGCCGAGCCCGCCGCGCCGAGCCACGCGAGCAAGGCGCAGGTGCGCCGCAACGCCGCGAATGCGTTCGACTTCGAGCAGTGAGCGCGGATGCACCGATCGATCTCCGCTTGCGCGCTCTTGCTGCCCGTCGTGCTCGCGGCGTGCTCCGGCGGAGACTCGCAGCCCGCCGCGTCCGCTGACGCGGGGGCCGACACCGGCGCGGACGCCGGAGCGGTCTTCCACTGCGACGCGGCCACGCGCGACGGAGCGGTGGGCGCCACCGACGGCTTCACCAGCGCAGGTGGCCTGCACTTCAACGTCAGGACGCCGCCAGGCTACGACGCGACCGTCGGCTCGCCGCTGCTCGTCATGTATGCGCCGTCGGGGAACACGGCGACCTCGATCGAGAACCTGACCGGCCTGACGCCGGACGCGGCCAGCGCCGGCTACGTGATCGCCTACACGGACACGGTCAGCCCCGTGGACGCGTCGGGCGTCGCGGACGCAGCGACGATCCCCGGCCAGGTCGCTGCGCGTTGGTGCATCGACCCGGCACGCATCTACCTCTCCGGAAGCTCGGATGGCGCGAGCGACGTGTACGAGATCGTCCTCGATCCCGCCATCTCGCCGCATCCGGCGGCGATCGCGCCATACGCCGCAGGGGTCAACAAGGACGAGATCGCGAAATCCGGCGTCGCGTGCCTGGTGCCGCCGTTGCCGGTCATGGTGATGCACAACAGTGGCGACACGGTGTTCCCGGGCTTCGGCGCCTCGGCGCGCGACTGGTGGATCGCGTGCAATGCCTGCGGCGATCCGATCACGCTCCCCGACGGTTGCCTCGCGTACCAGGGCTGCGCGGACAACGCGGAGATCCGCTACTGCGAGGGGCCGGGCGGGCACGGGCACTGGCCGGGTCTCAACGTCTCGATGTTCGAGTTCTTCTCCGCCCACCCGGGCCCAGCGCACTGACGGCCGTATCCCGAACGGGCCGGACTTCGTTGACTTAGCCAAGAACCCACGCGCGCGCGCTGTCCAAGCTCGCGGAGGAAACCATGAGCGACACACGCGAACGCCGGAGCCTCGTGCTCCGTCTGGTGCTCGGTCTCGGAGCGCTGCTCTTGATCGGCGTCGTCATCGGCGCGGCGCTGCTGCACAAGACGCCACCGGCGCCGGCAGCGCCGATCCAGGCGCGGCTCGAGCTGGCGGCAGGCGACGTCACCGTGAACGGTGCGCGCGCCGTCTCGGGCACCGCGCTGCTCGCCGACGCGAAGCTCGCGACGGCGAAGGGCGCGCGCGCGCTCGTGCGCTTGCCCGACGGATCGTCGCTGTTCCTGCGCGACGGTACGTCGCTCGAGCTCGGCGCCGATCAAGTCGCTCTGGAGAAGGGCGAATACTGGCTCGACGCACCGCCCACCGATCGCAAGGCGATCGTGCACCAGAGCGGCGATGTCTCGGTCACCGCCGCCGAGTCGGGATTGTCGGTCCGGCGCGAGTCCGATCGGGTCGTCGTGTACGTCGCTCGCGGTCGCGCGACGGTGACCGGCAAGGGCGGACGCGTGGAGGTGCACGCCGGCGAGCAGGCGGTGGTGAAGGGCGCCGCCGCGCCGGAGCTGGCGTCGCTCTCGTTCTGGGACGACTGGACCGGCGGCCTCGCCGACTATCGCGCCGGGCGCGGCCTCGCCGGCGCGGGCAGCGGCACGATCTACGGGGTGGACGTGGGCGCGCCGGCGGGCACCGCGGCGCGCCGACTCGAGATCAGCCGCCAGGTCGTCAAGGCGACGGTGCGCGACGGGCTGGCCGAGACGCGCGTCGACCAGACCTTCTTCAATCCTGGCGAGCGCGACGTCGAGGGCTGGTACTGGTTTTCGATCCCGGACCGCGCGAGCGTGACGGGATTTTCCGTGGAGACCGACGGCAAGCTCGTCGACGGCGAGCTGATCGAGCGAAAGGCCGCGTCGGCGCAATATGCCGCCGCGCGCGACACCGGCCACGCGCCGGCAATCCTCGAGTGGATCGACAGCCACACCTACCGCGCTCGCATCTTCCCGGTGCCCGCCGGCGGCACGCGTCGAGTGGTGCTGCGCTACGTCGAGATGCGGCCCGCCGCCGACGGGCGTCTCGAGTACGTCTACCCGATGGGCAGCGGCGAGCCCGTGCGCATCGGCGAGTTCGCGCTGTCGGTCGATCTGGGCGACGCGGGTAAGAAGATGAAGCTCGCGACGCTGGCCGACGCGCGCATCGAGCAGGGCGGCAAGCTCGTGACCATGCGCCGCTCCGGCTACACGCCGCGCGCGCCGTTCCAGCTCGAAGCCAAGCTCGACGACCGGCGCCCGCCGATGACGCTCGCGCGCTTCGCGGCGGGCGGCGACAGCGCCGACTACATCCTGGCGCGCTACACGCCGGACGTGGACTGGTCCAAGCTGGCCCAGCCACGCGGCGACGTGGTCGTCGTCGTGGACACGAGCGCCGCTGGTGACGAGGCCAGCCGTCAGCTCGAGACCCAGACGGCGGAAGCGATCCTGCGCGCGCTCAGCGATCAGGATCGCTTCGCGCTGGTCAGCCTGGACGTGAAACCGACGGTGCTGCACCCCGCGAAGGGGCTCGCGCCGGCGTCGGACAAGGAGATCGCCAAGGCGCTGGAAGCGCTCGCCGATCACGCGTCGGGCGGCGCGACGGATTCTAGCATCGCTGTTCGACGTCTCCCTCGGGCGCCTGCACGGCGCCGACCAGCCGGCCGTCGTCTACGTGGGCGACGGCATCGCCACCAGCGGCGTGATGGGCGGCGAGCAGCTGGTGGAGCGGTTGCGTCGCGCCCTCGACACGTCGCCTGCGCGGCTCTTCACCGTCGCGGTCGGCACCGACGCGGACGGCTCGCTGCTCGCCGAGCTGGCCCGCGCCGGCGGCGGCGCGGCGTTCCACGTGGACGAGGCCGAGCAGACCACGAGCACGGCGCTGCGCCTCGCCGCGGCGCTCAAGATCCCGACCATCACCGACTTGAACATCGATCTCGGCGCCGGCCTCGACGACGCGTTCGAGAGCGCGAGCGGCAAGGTGTCGCGCGGTCAGGACGTGACGGTGCTGGCGCGCACGCACCACGACCTGCCGTCGCGCGTGAAGGTGACGGGTCGCCTCGGTGGCAAGCCCTTCGAGAAGACGTACCCGGTCGAGACCGACAAGAGCGTGCTCGCCTCGTACGTGCCAAGGCTGTGGGCGGCCGAGTACGTGCGGCGCCTGCTCGGCGAGGAGTCGGGGCCCGACGGTGAGCGCGGGTCGCATCGTGTCGCTCGGCCTCCAGTACGGGCTGATGACGCCGTACACCAGCTTCCTCGCGCTGGAGAGCGAGCAGGCGTACCAGGAGATGAACATCAAGCGCGCGCACTCGCCGCTCCGCGGCGTCGAGCTCGGCGCGCTCGATCCCGCGAGCGAACACACGCTCGCGGCGCGTGCGGCCGGCGCGCCGCCGATCGCCGTCGCGTTCGGCTGCGACAGCACGCCGACGCTCGGCGCGAAGAGCGACGAGGCCGAGCAGGCAACCGCGACGGCGCCTGCCGCCGCGCCGACCGTGCAGGGCGAGTCGAAGCCTTCGCCCGCGCCGGTCGCGGCCGCCGGCGTGCCGTACCCCACCGCGGAGCCACGGCCGCTCGCGGCAGCGCGGAGCCGGCCGTCGCGCGGCGGGCTGGCGATGGATCACAAGGCCGCCGGCCGTCCCGCCCCCGCGCCGCCTGCCGAGCAGGCCGCGAAGCTCGACGGCCCCCGCGCGATGGGCGCCCTGCGCAAGGCCAATGCCGCCGATGCGCCAGCTGATGCGCGTGCGGAGGTGCTCGCTGTCCCCGCGGCGTCGCCGTCCACCTGCAGCGACGCCGCGGCGCGCCCGCTCGCCGAGCGCGTGCTGTTGTGGAAGCGCCGGCTTTCGAACGCGGGCTCGCCGGAGGCGCTGATGGCGCTCTACCAGGCGACCACGCGCGGCTGCGAGCTGCCCGACTGGCGCGCCGAGCGCACCTTCCTCGAGCTGCTGCAAGCGCGCGTCGACTCCGAGGGCGGCGTGACGTACGTGCTCGCGCAGCTCGCGTCTCGTCCCGAGGTGCAGAAGTTCGTCGCCAAGTTGATCCTGCGCCGCAGCGTCGAGCCGCGCATCGTGGCCGCCGTCGAGCGCGTGCTGTTCGGTTCCGACACGAACTGGAACAACGTGGATCTCGAGCTTGCCGGTATCAAGGACAGCGACAAGCGCATCGCGCGTCTGCGCGAGATCGTCGCCGGCGCGCCGGAAGATCCCGAGGGCGCGATCCGCCTGGTGAAGCTCCTGGTTGGCGCCGACCACAAGGACGAAGCGCTCGCGATCGGACGTCGCTTGCGCGACGACGGCCTGCTGACGCCGCGCATCGCCCAGGAGCTCGGCGACGTGCTGGCGCGCGCCGGCCTGGCCGACGAGGCGGTGCGCACCTACTCGGGCATCGTCGAGTTCGATCCCGGGAGCATCGCGTCGCGCCGGCTGCTCGGCGACATCTACCTCGGACACGGCTGGTACGAGCCGGCGTACCGCCAGTACCTCACGCTCACCGAGGCCGCGCCGAACGACGCCCTCGGCTGGCTCAGGCTCGCCGCCGCCGCCGCCGGCACGGGGCGCACCGACGAGGCGCTGCGCCTCGAGCGCAAGGTCGCGACCGCACAGGGCAACCCGGGCCCGACCGATCCACGCCGCTGGGCGCGGCTCGCGTCCGCCGCCCGGCTCGCGCGCCTGCTGTCCCATCCCGACGTGCAACCTGGCGTCGATCCGGAGCGCCGCGCCCACAGCATCGAGCGCGAGCTGAAGCAGCTCGCGTTGTTCAACGGACCGGGCACGCTGGTCATCGCCAGCTGGGAGGAGCTCGACTCCGATCTGCTACTGGTCGCCGAGAGCGGCGACAAGAAGGACGTGGCCCTCGGCGACGCGACCGACGCCGCGCCGGCCGGCCTGTCCGCGATGTTGCTCGCGACGGGCGACGCCGCGAGCGCGTCCTTCGTGACGCGCCTGCGCAGCACGCCGCGCGACCACGCCGTCGCGATCCGCCGCACCGACATCACCTGGGACGGCAAGCGTTTCAGCGTGAAGCTCGGCGAAAAGACGCTCGCCGCCGGAGAGACGTCCGTCGCGCTATGACGGAACCCGGGATACCGCGCCGCGCCGGCAGGATGTCGGGGCGGCGCGGAACGGGGACGGTGATATGCTGCGCGGATGCTGCGTCGCGCTTCGTCCTTGTTCTTGCTTCCGCTCGTCATCGCGTGCTCGTCGTCCGGCGAGGGCGCGGGCGCGCAGGGGCACCCCGTCGGACCGGACGGCGGGGGCACGACTTGCGACGTTCACGCCGTCACGGGCACGCCGACGTTCACGGACAAGACCGCCGACTGGGGGCTCGCCGACATCACCGGCAATCGCATCGTGGCGGCGGATCTGGACGGCGACGGATATCCGGATCTGATCGTCGACAGCATCGGATCGAACACGCGCGGCAGCACCACCGGCGATCTTCGCACCCACGTCTTGATGAACCGCGCGGGCGCCAGCGGCGGGCGCACCTTCGTGGACGAGACGGTGTCGAGCGGCTACGGCGCCACACGCGACGGCGCGGCCGGCGAGATCCGCTCGGCGCAGGTCGCCGCCGTGGCCGACGTGGACAACGACGGTGATCTCGACGTGTTCAGCGGCACGTTCTACGACATCTCCAAGGCCGACCCGACGTCGCCCGCCGACGGCGATCGCAGCGAGATCATGCTGAACGACGGCAAGGGGCACTTCACGTTCGGCCCGAAGCTGCCGACCTTCGCGGACAACGGCACGCCGCTCACCGGTGCGACCTTCGCGGACGTCGACCGCGACGGGAAGATCGATCTGTTCGTCGTCGGTTGGTACGACCACTACGGCACCTCGGACGTCGGCACGCAGGCGCGGCTCGAGATGGGCAACGGCGACGGCTCGTTCCACGAGGTGGTCGTGGACGCCGGCTTGCTCACCGACACGGCGGGCTTCGATCAAGGAACGAACTCGCGCCCGGCCTATGGGACCGGCTCCTGCGACGTGGACGGCGACGGCGACGCGGACCTGTACATCAGCGCGTATGGCCGGCAGTGGAACCAACTCTACCTGAACGATGGCGCGGGCCACTTCCAGGACGTCGGCCGCGCTTCGGGCTTCGCCGGCGACGACGACGCCGACTACAGCGACAACCAGTTCTTCCTCTGCTGGTGCACGCTGCACCAGTCGGAAGATCCGAAGTGCCCGGCCAACCCGCAGCCCGCGACGCAGTGCCCGACGCCCGCGGACTCGTACTGGGGCCCGAACGACGTGGCGGCCTGGCGCAACAACGGCAACACGTTCTCGACCGTGTGCTCGGACATCACCGGCGACGGCACGATGGACATGTACAACGCCGAGATCCACCACTGGTGGGCGGGGCAGAGCAGCGATCCGTCGCAGCTCCTGGTCGGCGACAGCTCCGGCGGCGGCATCAAGTACACGCGCCCCGGCAACGACCAGACCGGCATGCTGTGGCCGCATCCGACCGCGGACTGGAACGAGGGCGGGCTCCACGCCGCCGCCGTCGATCTCGACAACGACGGCCGCCAGGACGTGATCGTCGCGGCCAGCGACTATCCCGATCAGTACTCGTTGGTGTTCCACCAGAAGGCGGACGGCAGCTTCGAGGAGGTCGGAGAGGCGTGGGGCCTGCACCATCCGTGCGCCAGCGGGATGGCCGTCGCGGATTTCGATCGCGACGGCGATCTCGACGTGGTCGTCGGCAGCGGCACCGCGCGCGACTGCGGCGCGATCTGGAGCAAGAACGAGGTGCACCTGTACGAGAACAACGCCTCCACGCTCGGTCACTACCTGGAGGTGCACTTGACCGGCAAGGCGCCGGTCAACGCCGCGGCGATCGGCGCCCGCGTCACCGTCACCGCCGGCGGCGTGAAGCAGATGCAGGAGCTCGACGCCGGCTACGGCCACATGGGCATGCAGAACGACACGACCCTCCACTTCGGCCTGGGCGCGTGCACCAAAGCCGACAGCATCGAAGTGCGCTGGCCCGACCAGGCGCTCGACGTCTCGACGCAGGAAGGCGCCGCGGTCGATCAAGTCGTGGACATCAGCGGACCCGTCGCGCCATGAAGCCCGGCGATCACCCGGAGTTCTTCCGCTTCCCGCCGCCGCCGGGTCGATCGCGCGAGAGCACCATCCGCCTCGACGGCGAGGGCCGCTTCTGGCACGACGGCGAGCCCGTCACCCACGCCGGCATGGCCACGGCCTTCGCGTCGTGGATCGCGCGCCACCCGGACGACGACCGCTTCATCCTGACGAACGGCTACGACTGGACGTACTTCACCGTCGACGACGTGCCCTACTTCGTCCGCGCCCTGCGCATCGAAGACGACGGCGCCCGCGCCGTGCTCCAGCTCAGCGACGGCGAGGAAGAGGATCTCGACGCCACCACGCTCGCCGTCGGCGACCGCGACGCGCTCTACGTCCGCGTGAAGCACGGCGCCTTCGAAGCCCGCTTCACGCCCTCCGCCCAGACCGCCCTCGCACCGCTGCTCGTCGAAGGGCCCGGCGGCGAGCCGATGATCGAACTCGGCGGAGCGCGGTATTCCATAGGGAAACGCCAGGTCTGAGCGGGCGCGTTGCGAGACGATCAGTAGTGCGCCATCAGCGGCACGACGATCAGCGCTGCCATGCCGCTCATGCCGACGGTGCCGCCGATGACCTGGCATCCGACGCAGGGCTCGTAGCCCGCGTTCTGCTCCAGCTTCGCCGCGAGCGCGCCCGCGAAGAACCCGGGCACCGCTGCGGCGCTCGTCGCGACGAGCACCGTGAGGGTGCGGGAACTCGTTGTCGTCGCGGGGGACGCGCGTCGCCGAGGTGCGCCTGGTTGTGCAGCCGCTCAGCAGCACCGCGCCGACGAGCAGCGCGGCCGGCAGTCGTCCCCACCTCTCGACTTCGACTAGCGGTTTGTAGCACCGTCGCGACTGGATGTCGGTCCGGCGCGGAATCCCGCGTCGCGGATTCACGTCGCCGGTTCGCTCGCCGCCGCGTACACGCGATCGACGTCGACCTCGCACGCGACGGACGCGAGCTGGAGCGACGCGCCGCTTGTCGCCTCGTCGTGCGGCCACGCGCCGTCGGTGCGACGCCACACCTCGATGCGACGCTGCGCGTGGTCGACGACGACGTACTCCTCGAGCGACGGGATCCGGCGGTAGTTGTCGAACTTCTCGCCGCGGTCGTACTCTTCGGTGCGCGGGCTGAGGACCTCGACGATCGGCTTGGGGTTGACGATGGTGTTGCGGTCCTCGGGACGCGCCCGTAGGGGCCGCACACGACAGTGACGTCCGGATAGGTGGCGAGCCCGGTCGCGAGCACGCGGACGCGGAGATCCGACGCGTAGTCGCGGCACGGACCGCCTTCGAGCGCGGCGAGCAACCGCGCGCTCACGCTGGCCTGGAGCGCGGCGAGCTCCGGCGTGCCGCCCGCCATGGCGTAGATCCGGCTGTCCAGGTACTCGTGCCTGACGTTGCTGGTTTCCTCCAGCGCGACGTACTCGCGGAACGAATACCGGACTCGATGCGCCGTCGGCGCCATGCCCGAAGCTTCCCGTCGAGGCTGCGCACTGTCTATCCGCGGGATTCCGCGCCGGACCGGCATCCCTGTCCAGCCTGTCGTCCGCAGCTATCCGGCGCGTTGCCGGCGTGATAAAAGCGCGCCCCCATGCGAGTATTGGTGGCCGACAAGCTTGCGGAAGACGCCCTCGACGAGATGCGCGCGCTCGGGGTGGAGGTCGTGTACGAGCCGGATCTGGAGCCGGATCGGCTGCCGGCGGCGCTCGAGGGCGTGGGCGTGCTGGTCGTGCGCGGGACCGAGGTGGGCAAGGCGGCGATCGAGGCGGCCGAGTTCCTGAACCTGATCATCCGCGCCGGCTCCGGTACCGGCAACATCGACGTCCACACCGCCAGCGAGCGCGGCGTGTACGTGGCGAACTGCCCGGGCAAGAACGCCTCCGCCGTGGCGGAGCTGACGATGACGCTGATCGGCTGCCTCGATCGGCGCGTGCCCGACGCCATCGCGAGTTTGCGATCCGGCAAGTGGGAGAAGCACGAATACGCGCGGGCTGCGGGCCTGCGCGGCAAGGCGATCGGCGTCGCCGGGCTCGGGCACGTGGGGCGCGCCGTGCTCCGCCACGCGCTCGCCATCGGCATGGAGCCGCACGCGTGGAGCCGCTCGCTCACCGCGGCGCGCGCCGCCGATCTCGGCGTGCAGCGCGCTTCATCGCTGGTCGAGCTGGCGTCGGCGTCCGACGTGTTCACCGTGCATCTCGAGCTCAGCGATCGCACGCGCGGCATCATCTCGCGCAAGGTGATCGAGGCGCTGCCCGACGGCGCCATGTTCGTCAACGCCGCGCGCGCCGAGCTCGTGGACTACGACGCCCTGGTCGAGCTCGGGCCGAAGAAGGGCCTGCGCGTCGGCCTCGACGTGCTGCCCGGCGAGCCGGAGACGCGCGAGGGCACCTACGATCACCCGATCCTGAAGAGCGGCTTCGTGTACGCGACGCCGCACATCGGTGCGTCCACCGACGAGGCGCAGATGTCCATCGCCACCGAGACGGTGCGCATCGTGCGCAGCTTCATCGTCAAGGGCGAGGTGCCGAACGTCGTCAACATCAGCGCGACGAGTCGCGGTCGCTACCAGATCGTCGTGCGCCATCGCGATCGCGTCGGCGCGCTCGCCGTGGTGCTCGGTGTGCTCAAGCGCCACGGCATCAACATCCAGGAGCTCGACAACACCGTCTTCGAGGGCGGCAAGGCCGCGTGCGCGCGCATCCGCGCCGACACGCGCCCCGGCGAGGCGTGCCTGCGCGAGATCATGGCGTTCGAGGACGAGGTCCTCCACGTCGACGTCGTCGCCCTGCCGAACCTCGCCTGAGAATCGCTGACGGCTTGGAGGTCCGGAAAGCGGACATTTGGCGGTCAGCGATGTCGCTGAGGTCGATCCGCTGCGGCCTGGGGGCTCAGCGATTGCGCAACTCGGCATCTGGGCGGCCGACAGGGGCGGCATGTTCGTTCATCTGGTCGCGCGCACGTTTCCGGGCTTGAAGCTGTTCGACGACGCCGAGACGGCGTGGGCGCTGTGGGGGGCGCTGCGTGGGGGCGCGGCGGACGTCGTTGCGGCGTGTCTCATGCCGAACCACGTGCACCAGATCGAGGAGTCCGACGACGTCGATGCGTCCCGGCGCAGCCTTGCGTCCCGGCTGGGTGCGTACTCGAAGCAGCTCGGACATCGGCAGCTGTGGCAACGCCTTCCGATCCGGAGATCATCGTCGACGTGAAGCACCTGACGCGGCAGGTGCGCTACGTCCACCTCAATCCGTGCCGGGCGCAGCTGGTGTTCGATCCTCTGGCGTGGGCGTGGTCCACGCATCGCGGCGCCGTCGGCATGGCGCTCGACCCGTGGGTGTCGCCGGAGCGCTTGGCGAAGTGTCTCGGGCGTCGCGCGCATTCGTTCCCATCGTGGTTCCACGGCTATGTCTCCGGTGATCCAGCGTACGCGTGGAGGGCACGCCGCTGCCGGTGGCGGCGCCTCCGCGATCCGTGACGGAGGTTCCGCTGGCGAGCGTGATCGCCGCCGCGCGCGCGGCCGCCCCGCGTTCGATCGAGATCCGCCGCCGGCTGACCGTGCTACTCGCGCACGACCAGGGCTGGCGCCAGTCCGCGCTTCTCGCCGACGCGCTCGGCGTCACCCCGCGCCAGATCCGTCGGCTGGCGACCAGGCCCGACGCGACGCTGTTGCGCCTGGGCCGCCTCTACCTCGCCGACGAACGCCTGCGGCACCTCGCCGGAAATCGCTGACGGCTTCGAGGTCCGGAAAGCGGACATTCCGGCGCTCAGCGATGTCGCTGACGGCGCAGAGGTCCGCTTTGCGGACATTCGGTGTCAGGGATTGCCGGTCCGGCGCGGAATCCCGCTGGGCGCGGCGGGGGAACGGTGGGGCGGGGGGGAGGGAGGGGCGGAGCGGGGCGGGGCGTCGGGAGCGCGGCGGACCGCGGGATTCCGCGCCGGATCGGCATCCCTTGGCACTCGCGTCGCGTGGGCGTGGAAAAGTGCGGCATTACAGGTACTTGGCGACTTGGCGGCGGACCGCGGCGCAGCTTGCGCGGCTCCAGGCCGTCGAGTAAGCTCCGCGCCGACATCTTGGGTGGATCCAGGCGGACCCCCTGACTGGGTTCGGCTTTTCTCGTTCTATCGCCCAGTGTCCGACAGTTTTCGCGTGGATCCACCGCGCAGCGCTACACGAACATGGAATCGATTGCCCATGAACAGCTTCACGGACTCGACCGCGACGGTGTCGTCGCGGCCGTGGAGCCCGTGTTGCGTGCGCACGGCGTCGAGGGTGTGGAGCTGGTGTGGCGCACCGATCGCGGCGAGCGCGTGCTCGAGTTGACGTTGGAGCGCCCGGACTCGCGTGTCCCCGGCGCGGGCATCACCATCGATCTGTGCAGCGAGGTCTCGCGCGACGTGTCCGCGGCGCTCGACGTCGCCGACGTGATCCGCGAGCGCTACCGGTTGGAGGTCGGCTCGCCGGGTCTCGATCGCGCGCTGTACAGCACGCGGGACTACGTGCGCTTCGCCGGTCAGCTCGCGCGGCTGAAGCTGCGTGAAGCGGAGGACGGGCAGTTCGTGCTTCGCGGCACGCTGCACGGCCTGGACGACGCCGGCAAGGTGCTCGTCGAGACGGAACGTGGCGAGCTCGCGATCGAGTTCGCAGATATCGAAAATGGCCGCCTGGTGTTCGATTGGCGCTTGGGCGGCGCGCCCAGCAAGCCGAAGGGCGGCAAGCGGCGCATCTCCGGTCACGGGCAAAAGTCCCAGGGGCCGCAACGGAGCAGGTGACGGACATGGCAGCGCAAGCAGCGGGCTTCGACATCGATCTCGGCAGCATCGTCGAGCAGGTCGCCCAGGAAAAGGGCATCGACAAGCAGATCCTGATCGAAACGATGGAGGCGGCGATCCTCAAGGCCGCCCAGGCCGCGTTCGGTCCCACGCGCGAGCTCGAGGCGCGCTTCAACCCGGAAACGGGTCAGATCGATCTGTTCCAGTACATGACCGTGGTGGAGGAGGTCACCGAATCCGACCACGAGATCGCCGTCGAGGACGCGAAGAAGCACGGCCTGGAGGCGGAGATCGGCGAGGAGCTCGGCTTCCAGGTGTTCTGGCACCCGCGCGATGCGGAGCGCGCGCGCCAGCAGGACAAGGAGTTCGGCGCGGTTCTCGACATCAAGCAGGCGCGCAGCGCTTTCGGCCGCATCGCGGCGCAGACCGCCAAGCAGGTGCTGTTGCAGCGTGTGCGCGATGCCGAGCGCGACATCATCTACAACGAGTACAAGGACCGTCAGGGTCAGCTGATCCGCGGCATCATCCGTCGCTTCGAGAAGGGCCACAACATCGTGGTCGATCTCGGCCGTACGGAGGGCGTGCTGCCGGCGCGCGAGCAGACGCCGCGCGAGACGTATCGCCCCGGCGACCGTGTGGTCGCGTTCGTGAAGAACATCGACCGCGAAGCGCGCGGCCCGATGATCATCCTCTCGCGCGCCGATCCGCACCTGGTCGAGAAGCTCTTCGAGGCCGAGGTCCCGGAGATCTACGAGGGGATCGTGAAGATTGTCGGGGTGGCGCGGGAGCCCGGGTCGCGCAGCAAGATCGCCGTCACGACGCGCGATTCGGACGTCGATCCGGTGGGCGCGTGCGTCGGCATCAAGGGCTCGCGCGTGCAGGCGGTGGTGCAGGAGCTCCGCGGCGAGAAGATCGACATCGTGCCGTGGGACCGAGATCCGGCGCGCTACATCATCAACGCGATCCAGCCCGCCGAGGTCAACAAGGTGATCATGGACGAGGCCGATCACCGCATGGAGCTTGTCGTCCCGGACGAGAAGCTGTCGCTCGCCATCGGCCGCAAGGGCCAGAACGTGCGCCTCGCGTCGCAGCTCTCCGGCTGGAAGCTCGACATCATCAGCGAGACCAAGTTCAAGCAGATGGAAGAGGAGGCGCTCGGCGCCTTGCGCGAGATCGACGAAGTGGACGAGGATCTCGCCCGCGCCATGTACCGCCTGGGCTTCCGCGCGCTCGAGGAGATCGCGGAGGCGACGGCGGAAGAGCTGGTGCCGATCCAGGGCGTGGGCACGCCGGATGCGGCGCAGTCGCTCAAGGCGCGCGCCGAGTCCACGATGGAGCGCCTGCGCAAGGACCGCATCGACGAGGCCTTGAGCCAGGACGAGCCGCTGACCGAGCGCGAGAAGCTGCGCTTCGTGCGCGGCGTCGGCATGCGCACGCTGCAGTTGCTCGAGGAAGCGGGCTACCGCACCGTCGCCGAGCTCGGGCGCGAGGACGCCGATCGGCTTGCGATCCGCACCGGTCTCGGCATCAAGAAGGCGCGCCAGGTCCAGCAGGGCGCGAACTACTTCCTGACCAACGAGGCCCAGGGATTGGAAGCCGCGCGCGCGCAGCGCGCCGCCGAGCGCGTCGCGCAGGGCGAGGCCGCGGCAGCAGAGGCACCGGCGGCGGCGGAGGCTTCCGCGAAGGAGTGAGCGACCGGAGCATGGAGTCGATGAGCCGAATCCCCCGCGAGCGCGCGCGCCAGCGCGGCGAGCCCGAGCGCACCTGTTGCGGGTGCCGTTCGACGGCGCCGGCGCGCGAATTGCTGCGGGTCGTCCTCGGGCCGGACGGTCAGGTCGCGCCGGATCTCGCCGGCGGCGCGTTCGGTCGCGGTGCGTGGCTGCACGCCACCCCGGCGTGTATCCGCGCCGCCGCGCCGCGCGGCCTGTCGCGGAGTTTCAAGACCGAGGTGCGGACGAACGCGCCCGCGCTGGCGCAGATGCTGAGCGCGGCGGCAGAACGGCGGGTCGTCGGCCTGCTGTCCGCCGCCCGGCGCGCGGGCAAGGTCGCGGTCGGCTCGATCGCCGTCAAGGAGGCGCTGGAGCGCGGCGCGGCGCAGCTCGTGGTCGTCGCGACCGATGCGCGTGCGGCGGCACAGACGGACTGGGTCCAGGGTGTGGTCGCGCAAGGTCGCGCGGTCGCGTGGGGAACGAAGCAGACGCTGGGCGCGGTGGTCGGACGCGAGCAGGCGGGCGTCGTCGCCGTGCTCGACGACCGCATCGCAGGGGCGCTTGCGAGCACGTTGGGCATCGTGCACATGGCAGAGACGGTTTCGAGGGCCGCCCCCGCGGGCGGTGCCACGGAGGTTGGATGAGCAGCAAGGTGCGTGTGTACGAGGTTGCCCGTGATCTGGGCATGGACAACAAGGCGGTCGTCGCCCTGTTCCAGTCCGCCGGGTTTTCCGAGGTGCGCAATCACATGAGCGCGGTCGCGCCCGAAGCGGTCGACCGCCTGAAGCGCACGCTCGAGAAGCAGAGCGCGACCAAGGTCGACGAGGAGCGCATCGCGCCGACCGTCGTGCGGCGTCGCGTCGCGCGCAAGCCTGCGCCGGCGCCGGCGGCTGCCGCTCCACCGCCCGAGCGCGCTGCGGCCCGGTCCGCCCCGCGCGCCGCGGAAGCTCCGATCGTCGAGCCTCCGCCGGTGCCGAAGATCCACTCCGCGCCGGCCGCCGCGCCGCCGCCGTCGGCGCCCGCCGCGTCGCCGCCGCCGTCGGCGCCCGCCGCCGCCGCCGCGCCCGTGGAGCCGCCGCCGCGCTCGGCGCCCCGCGCCGCCGCGCCGCCGCCGGAGCCTTCGGCCCCGGCCGCCGCCGCCGCTCCCGTGGCGCCCGAGCCGCCTCCGCCCCCGCCCGTGGAGGCCGCGCCGCCGCCGCCGCCCGGCGCCGGAGCCGCCCGCGCCGCGTCCGTCGAGCCCCCCGAAGACGGGCATCGACGTGTGGGAAGGTCGTCCCGGCGTTCCCATGCCGCAGCAGCCGCGCGGTGGTCCAACGCCGCGTCGCGTGCAGTACGACGCCAAGGCGCCCGGCGCGATGCCGGGCCGTCACCGCGGCGGGCCCATGCGCATGGGTGGTCGCGGGATGCGTCACCGCGGCATCGGCTCGCTGTCGCGACCGAAGGGCTCCGGCCAGGCCGTCACGCAAGAGCGCTCGGCGCACAAGAAGGTCGTCAAGATCGAGGAGTCGGTCGGCCTCCAGTCGTTGGCCGCCAAGATCAGCGTCAAGGCCACCGAGGTGCTCATGAAGCTGATGCGCCTCGGCATGACCGGCGTGAACATCAACACCACGCTCGACGCCGACACGGCGAAGATCGTCGCCAACGAGTTCGGCTGGGAGGTCGAGGACGTCGCGGTCAGCGAGGAGGACGCGATCGTCGCGGCCCAGGGCCTCGAGACCGAGGCCGAGGAAGAGGGCCAGGAGCCGCGGCCGCCGGTGGTCACGGTGATGGGTCACGTCGATCACGGCAAGACGAGCCTGCTCGACCAGATCCGCAAGTCGAACGTCGTGGCCGGCGAGGCCGGCGGCATCACGCAGCACATCGGCGCTTATCGCGTCGAGACGCCGCGTGGCCCGATCGCGTTCCTCGACACCCCCGGCCACGAGGCCTTCACGCAGATGCGCGCCCGCGGTGCCCAGACCACGGACATCGTCGTCCTGGTCGTCGCGGCCGACGACGGCGTGAAGCCGCAGACCGTCGAGGCCTTGAACCACGCCCGCGCGGCCAAGGTGCCGATCGTCGTGGCCATCAACAAGTGCGACAAGCCGGAGGCCCAGCCGGAGCGCGTGCGGCGCGAGCTGGCCGATCTCGGGCTCGTTCCCGAGGAGTGGGGCGGCGACACCATCTTCCAGGAGGTCAGCGCGGTCACGCGCGCCGGCGTCGACGAGCTGCTCGAGCAGCTGGTGCTCGTCGCCGAGGTGCAGGAGCTCACCGCCAACCCGGACAAGCCCGCGAGCGGCGTGGTCGTGGAGGCCGAGCTCGACCGCGGCAAGGGCCCCGTCGCGACGGTGCTCGTGCAGGAAGGCACGCTGCGTCGCGGCGACATCCTGCTCGCCGGTGCCGCCTACGGCAAGGTGCGCGCCATGCTCGACTCCTACGGCACCGCCGTGGAAGAGGCCGGCCCGTCCACGCCTGTGGCCATCATCGGTCTGAGTGACGTGCCCAGCGCCGGTGATCCGGTGCACGTCCTCACGGACATGAAGAAGGCGCAGGAGATCTCCGACTCGCGCAAGACGAAGGAGCGGCGCAGCATGATGCCGGCCGGCGGCGGCCCGCGCATGTCCCTGGAGGACGTGGCGCGCATGATGAGCGAGTCCGAGACGCTCGAGCTCAAGGTCATCATCAAGGCCGACGTGCAGGGCTCGGTGGAGGCCCTGGCCGAGTCGCTGATCAAGCTCAGCACCGAGAAGGTCAAGGTCAGCGTCGTGCACTCCGGGGCAGGCGCGATCACCGAGGGCGACGTCAACCTCGCGGTGGCCGCCGGTGCGATCATCATCGGCTTCAACGTCCGGCCCGCGGGCAAGGCGAGCTCCTTGGCGCAGAAGGAGAAGATCGAGATCCGTCAGTACAACATCATCTACAACGTGGTGGATGACGTGAAGGCGGCCATGGAAGGCCTGCTGGCGCCGACGCTCGTCGAAAAGACGCTGGGCAAGGCCGAGGTCCGCCAGGTGTTCCGCGTCTCCAAGGCTGGCACTGTTGCCGGCTGCATGATCGTGGAGGGCGTGGTCCGCCGCAACGCGGGCGCGCGACTGCTTCGCGAGGGCGCCGTGGTCTGGGAAGGCAAGCTCGACAGCTTGAAGCGCTTCAAGGACGACGCCCGCGAGGTCAAGGAAGGCTTCGAGTGCGGTATCGGTCTCGAGGGCTACAACGACATCAAGGAAGGCGACATCATCGAGGCCTTCGAGATGGAAGAGGTCAAGCAGACGCTCTAGCAGGCATGTTCGTCGGCGTCGCTCGCATCGTCTTGTCCATCCCCGGGTCACGCACGCTCAAGGATCGCCGTCGCGTCGTGCGCAGCTTCAAGGACCGCGTGCGCGCACGCTTGCCGGTGAGCGTGGCGGAAATCGGCGACGTCGAGCGCTATCAGGTCGCGACCTTCGGCGTGTCGGTGGTGTCGCGCGAGAGCGGGCGTTGTCGCGACGTGTTGTCGCAGGCGGCGCGGATCGCCGGCGCCATCGGCGACGCCATCGTCGCCGATGTGGCGACCGAGGTCGTCTCGTTCGGCGAGGGCGGATCGGGGATCCGCGGCGGCATCGAGCACGCCCTCGACGACGACCCCGGGCTTGACGCCGCGGGCGACGACGAGGAGCCGGCGTGAGCGGCGACGGGCGGCGGGCCAAGCGCGTGGCGGGGACGCTTCGCGCGGTGCTGACGGAGACGATCACCCGCGAGCTCGCCGATCCCCGCCTCGGCGCCGTCGTCGTCACCGACGTGGAGGTCCCGGACGACCTGTCGACCGCGCGCATCTCCGTGCGTCTGCTCGTCGGGGACGAGGACCCGCGGGCTCGCAAGGCCGTCGTCGCGAGCCTCGACGGCGCGGCGGGCAGGCTGCGCCGCCGCCTGGGTCCCGCGCTCAAGCTGAAGAAGGTGCCGCAGCTCGTGTTCGCCTACGACACGGGCCCGGATGCCGCGCGCCGCATCGACGAGCTGCTCAGGGAAATCGAGGACGAGAAGGAGTAGGCACAAAACGCACGCGGCGCGGACCCGGAGGCCCGCGCCGCGGCGCTTCTGGCGCCGGCCCGGCGCTACTTCTTCTTGCCGTGCTCCTTGATGATGAGCTGCACGCGGCGGTTCTTCGCGCGGTTCGCGTCGGTGTTGTTCGGGGCGATCGGCTTCTCCTGGCCGTAGCCCTTCGACTCGAGCCGCTCCCCGTCCACGCCCAGGGCGAGCAGCGCGGAGCGCACGGCGTCCGCGCGCTCCTGGCTCAGGCGCATGTTGTACGCGGCGGTTCCGGTGTTGTCCGTGTGGCCCTGGATCTCCACCTTCTGGATCTCCGGGTGGCTGCGCAGCACGTCGGCGATCTCCTCGAGCACGCCCATGGAGTCCGGCAGGACGCCGGCCGAGTCGTGCTGGAAGTGGACCTGCTTCTTGAGCTTGAGCTCGTTGAACGTCACGACGACGTTCGGACGCGCCGGGCGCTTGTTGAGCGAGATGCTCGCCTTGATGTCCTCGCGCGGCTTGACCTCGAGCTCGGTCACGCTGAGCAGGAAGCCGTCGCCGGTGGCGGTGATCTTCACCGGCCCGGGCGGCACGTTCTCGAACCGGAACGAGCCGCTGGCGTCCGCCGTGAGCTCGAGCTCGCGGTTCAGCTTGTCGGTGATCTTGATCTTGGCGTTGCCGACCGGCTTGCCCGTGTCGGCGTCCACCACCGTGCCCACGACGTTGCCGACCTTCGGCAGCGCCTCGAGCTCGCACTGGATGCTGATGGTGGTCGGTGCGCCCGCCATCGGTGCGCCGCCGGGCGGCGGAGCCATTCCGGGCTGTCCGGGCATGCCGGGCTGGGGCTGTCCGGGCATTCCAGGCTGTCCGGGCATGCCGGGCTGTCCGGGCATGCCGGGTTGACCCATGCCGGGCTGTCCCATGCCGGGCTGTCCGGGCATGCCGGGCTGACCCATGCCGGGCTGACCCATGCCGGGCTGACCCATGCCCGGGCCGGTCATCGCGTTGACCGTCGCGGAGCACTTGCCGTCGTGATAGCCGTCCGCCGACACGTCGAACGTGTAGGTGCCCGGCTGCAGGTTGGCCGTCTTGAACTTGCCGTCGGGGCCGCTGATCATGCCCGTGAGGTCGCGGCCTTCGTAGCGGACGATCGCGTCGGGGACAGCGGTGGTGGTGCCCTTCTCGACCACCATGCCCTCGATGTAGTGCTCGGGCGGCGGCAGCGGCATCGGCGGCGGCGCCGCGGCGGGCACCTCCTTGATGATCGGCTTCGGCGGCACAGTGTCGATGGCGAAGCCGGCGCCGATGTACAGCGTCCACGGAGCCTGGGGCGCCACTTCCTCGATGAAGCTCGAGGTCGCGCCGGTGCCGATGTCCACGGCGGCGAGCAGGCCGAGGCCCTCCCACGGCACCACGCGCGCGCCGAGCGTGGCGCGCGACGGGCTGGTGCTGAAGCCGGAGTCGTTGCCGAGGCAGCCGTCACCGACCGACGACGCGCGCGTCTGGTTGCAGGTGTAGCCCTGGCGGTTCACCGGCACGTCGATCGTCCACTCCGCGAACGGATGGAACATCTTGAACATGCCCTCGACGCCGAGCCCGATGCGCATGCTGTCCACGCGGTTGATGCCCAGGCCGAAGCGCTCGATGCGGCTGATCGGCAGCCGATCCACGCCGGCGGCCTTGCCGCGCTGCGCTTCCACGTCCGTGACGAGGTTGCCGGAGCGGTCGAACATGTAGCCGAAGTTCAGGTTCAGCTTGATCGGTACGCGCTTCTTCGGATCCGTGCGGTTGCTGAAGTCCGCGGTGCCCAGGGCGCGCAGCGCGAAGCTGGTGCCGCCGCCGTCGAGCCCGACGTTGCCGGTGCCGTTGAGCAGCCACAGCTCGGCCTCGCCGCCCACCGACAGGATGTGGTCGGGCTTGTGCGGCAGGAAGAACTTCAGACCGATGTCCGTGTCACCGAGCACCTGCAGCAGCTGCGGGCGCCCCTGGTCGTTCGAGGTCGCGCGCGAGTGCAGGCCCGCGTAGGCCTCGAAGAACGGCAGGATCGTGGCCGAAAGGCCGAGATGCGCGCCGACTTGGCTCACGCTGTCGCTCTCCGGCGATCCGCCGGTGGGGCTCGGGCAGCTCGTGGAGCTGCCGTCGCACAGGAAGCCGGAGCCGGTGAAGTAGCTCGAGGTGAACGAGAAGCGGAACGTCCCCGGTGCGCCGGAGCCGGCCTCGTGCGTGTGCAGCAGCCCGACGGCACCGTCGAGGTTGTTGTGGAGCGTGAGCGACTGCTGGCGCCACTCGCGGTCCTGCTCGTCCGTGTTCATCTCCGGGCCGGTCGCCTCGGCGTTGGCCTGGTAGCCGCTGCCGCCGGTGCCGAAGTTGAAGCCACCGCTCGCGCCGAAGCCGGGCTGTTCGGGAGCCGGACCTGGCGCGGGCGCGGGCGCGACGCCGGGCGGCGGCGCCGCGGGAGCCGGTGCCATGCCGGGGGCGGGCATTCCGGGCTGACCCTGCGGCGGGGGAAGCGGCTGACCCGGCGCGGGCGCCGGCCCGCCGGGCGGCGCGGGCTGCTGGGCGCTCGCGGTGGCGGTCGCGGCCAGCGCGGCAAGCAAGGACAGGGACGCGAAACCGACTCTCCGTATCATGTTCCCTCTTTCTCTCCGCGGCCCACCGGGATGACCGACCCGGGTCCGGCGAACCGCAAGCGGCGCGGTTTTAACACCGTTTCTGTCGCTGCCGAAACGAGTGGATGATCACGCCTGCGCCCAGGGGCCCCCGGAGCGCGGTGCGGGTCCCGCGTTTCGCCGGGATCCCCTGCGGTTTCGCGCACCTCCACTGCCTCGCGCCGGACCGGCAGCCCCTGCCCGGGAGTGGCCAACCGGTTCCCGCGTCGCTACGCTGGCCGCCGTGGGCGATGTCCTGATTCGTGTCGACGGGCTCAGGAAGGTGTTCCGGCAGGGCCTCCTGATGCGCCGTGTGGAGGCCGTGAAGGGCATCTCGTTCGAGGTGCGGCAAGGCGACGTGTTCGGGTTCCTGGGACCGAACGGCGCGGGCAAGACCACGACCATCAAGATGCTCACGGGGCTGATCGCGCCGACCGAGGGTAGCGCGACGTTGTTCGGCGATCCGATCCCGAGCGCGCGGGCGATGGCGCGCATCGGCTTCCTTCCGGAAAACCCGTACGTGTATCCGTATCTGACGCCGACCGAGTTCGTCGAGATGTGCGGGCGCCTCTCGGGGCTCAAGGGCAAGGCCGTGCGCGATCGCACGCGGCAGGTGCTGGACCGCGTCGGCATCCTGTACGCGGCGGATCGTCCGGTGCGTCGCTTGTCGAAAGGCATGCTGCAGCGCACCGGGCTCGCGGCGGCGCTGGTGGCCGATCCCGAGCTGCTCGTGCTCGACGAGCCGATGAGCGGTCTCGATCCCGTAGGTCGCAAGGAAGTGCGCGATCTGATCCTCGACGAGCGCAAGAAGGGCCGCACCATCTTCTTCTCGACGCACATCCTGTCCGACGTGGAGACGATGTGCGATCGCGTCGCGATCCTGCGCCGCGGCGAGGTCGTGGTCAGCGGCAAGCTCGACACGCTGCTGCGACGCGACGTGCAGCGCGTGGAGGTCGTCCTCGCCGGCGCCAGCGAGAAGTTCGAGCAGGAATGCGGCTTCGACACCGAGCGCGCGCCCGATCGCCTGCTCGTGCGCCTCGACGGTCGCACGCGCCTGCACGAGCTGCTCGCGAAGGTGCTGGAGGCCGGTGTCGAGGTGATCGAGGTGACGACCCACCAGGAGACGCTCGAGGACCTGTTCGTGCGCGAAGCGATCGACGGCACGGCAGGCACGGCAAAGGGGTAGGGGATTGTCCGGTCCGGCGCGGAATCCCGCGGCGCGCTACGCCTTCTTGCGTCCGACCACGGCCTTGATCAAGGCGAGGTCGTCCTTGCCGAGCTCGCGCGTGACCACGAGCATCAGCAGGTACACGACGCCGACGGCGATCGCGTAGCCGATGGTGACGACCTTGCCGTGATACGGCAGGTTGCGTCCGACCACGACGGCGACGGCGAGCGCCGCGAGCACGCGCACCAGGCTGAGCGGCTTGACGACGGCGCCGGCGGTGCGCTTGACCAGCGCCGCGGCGACGAGCGCCGCGACGGCGAGGCCCGTCGAGGTGGCGATGGCGGTGCGCCACAGCAGATCCTCGCCGAAGGGCTGACCGCGCACGCGCCAGTAGCAGCCGATGACCACCAGCACGAACGCGGCGCCGATGGCGGCGACGGCCTGGCGCTCGCGCTTCAGGCTGTTCAACACCGTGGCGAACATTGCCAGGATCGCGAACGCGCCCATGCCCAGCGTGAGCAGCTGCATGGCGCGCGTGCCGAGCACCGCCGCTTCGGCGGGGAACACCAGGCGCAGCAGCGGCCCGGCGAGCCCGGACGTCACGCTGACCATGCCGCCGACCAGCACCAGCGCCAGGCGCACGCCGGTCTGCACGTAGCGCGCGACGGCGGCGTGGTCCTCGTCGCGCGCCGCGGTGGCGAGCATCGGGAACAGGATGAACGTCACCGAGAACAACAGCTGGTACGGCAAGAACGAGAACAGCTGGGTCGCGCGGTACGCGCCGACGAGCGGGTCGGCGGCCGTGTACGGCATGCCCGCGAGCTGGGCGGCCTGCGCGCTGAATTTCCGCAGCAGCGTGAGATCCGCCTGCAAGCAGCAGGTTCAAGAGCACCTGGCCGACCAGCAGCGGCGCGATGAACGCGAGGTGATCGCGCAGGCTTGGCCCGCCTTTTCCGCGCCGCCCCAACCCCACCACGAAGGCGGCGACGACCACGATCAGCGCCGACGCCGCGACGAAGCCGGTGACCGCGCCCTCGACGCCGAGCCCGTAGCGCGTCGCGAACCACCAGCCGACGACGATGATCGCCGCCGTGCGCAGCGTGGCGTACGCCATGTCCAGGCCGGCCTGGCGCGTGAACAGCTTCTTGCCGTTGAGCACGCCGATGAACGGCGTGTACATGCCGTAGAAGAGCAGCACGCCGCTGACGATGCGGAGCCCCACGATGATGTGCGGCGCGCCCATCCACAGCGCGATCGGCTTGGCGAGGAAGAAGAACGCGACCGCCAGCGGCGCGGTGAAGCCGGCGTGGATGCCGAGCACGCGGCGGACGGCGGCGGGTTGCTCGGCGTCGGGCGACGAGGCGACGGCGCGGCTGACGCCCTGGATGCTGGTCGCGGTGATCGGGTTATAGGCGATCTGCGCGGCGGACAGGACGTTCGACAAGGCGCCGTAGCCGTCGAGGCCGAGCACGCGCGGCAGGGCGATCTGCTGCACGAGGCCGAGCACCATGAAGTAGATCTTCGCCGCGGCGACGGCGAGTCCGCCGCGGCCGGCTTTGCGGGCTACCTCGTTGTTGTCGTCCACCGGGGCTGGCTATCGCATTGCCGCGCTCCGGACGTCAATCTTGATACAGTCGCTCGGGAGCGGGAGCGGGAGCGGGGAGCGCTCGCTGCGCTCGCGGGAGCGCTCGCATCGCTTCGCTCGCTCGCGGGAGCGGGAGCGGGAGCGTCGCTTCGCTTCGCTCGCTCCGGGAGCGGGAGGTCGCTTCGCTCGCTCGCTCCGGGAGCGGGAGCCGCTCGCTGCGCTCGCTCGGGAGCGGGGGCCGCTCGCTTCGCTTCGCTCGGGAGCCGGCTCCGGCTCCGGCTCCGGCTCCGGCTCCGGCTCCGGCTCCGGCTCCGGCTCCGGCTCCCCCGACACGGCGCGGGGCAAGCGCGCGCCAGCTTCGCTGGCACTGGCGCTTGCAGATCGGATCCGGATTCGCGCTTCGCGAGCCTCCTTTGGGGTGAAGGAGGCTCGCAATGCAATCACCGTCACTACCTCATCATCGCTTGCAGGCTTGGCACGTGGCGCTGGAGCTCGTCGCGCTCGTGCAGCGCGTTCGCATCGGGGACGCGGAGGATCGGAGCAGGCGCGCTCGGCCGCGGCGTCGTGTGCGGCGGCGGAGCGGGAGCCGGGTTCGCTCGCTGCGCTTCGCTCGCTCGCTCGGGAGCGGGAGCGGGAGCGGGAGCCGGGGGTCGCTCGCTTCGCTTGCTCGGGAGCGGGAGCCGGGTTCGCTCGCTTCGCTTCGCTCGGGAGCCGGCTCCGGTTCCGGCTCCGGCACCCGCTCCGGCTCCGGCTCCGGCTCCCTCGACACGGCGCGGGGCAAGCGCGCGCCAGCTTCGCTGGCACTGGCGCTTGCAGATGCGGGATCCGGGAGTCGCGCTTCGCGAGCCTCCTTTGGGGTGAAGGAGGCTCGCAATGCAATCACCGTCACTACCTCATCATCGCTTGCAGGCTTGGCATCTTGCGCTGGAGCTGGTCGCGCTCGTGCAGCGCGTTCGCATCGGGGACGCGGAGGATCGGAAGCAGGCGCGCTCGGCCGCGGCGTCGTGCGCGCGCAATACCGCGGAGGGCGCGGGGCGCACGTCGCGGGCGGACAAGGCGCGCGTGTACGGCATCGCCCGCGGGGAGTGCGCGGAGTGCGTCGCGTCGGTCGAGATCGCCGGCGCGAAAGGCGCGTGTGCGGCGGCGGACGTGGCCGCCGTGGTCGCACTCGGGAGCCGCCTGTCGGGGATGTTGTACCGGCTGACGTGACGGCGTCCGGGCCACGGCGTCACGGCAGTCCGAGCACCTCGAACCTGCCGAACTGACGGAAGTGGCGATTGAACGTGAACGCGGTGCGAATCCCACGCGCCAGCATGAACGCGAACGAGAGCGCGTCGCAGAAGCTGTAGTCCTTGTCGTCGTGCCGGGCGATGATCTCGCGCGCTGCCTCCACTTCGGCGGGAACGGCGCCGAGAACGGGAAGACCGCCGGTCAAGAGCCAGTCACGCGCCACACTCCGGCCGAGCTTCGACAGCAGCAGCGCGTGCGTCTCGGCTTCAACATAGTTCGTGAGCAAGCACGGGCGTCTCTCGTCTGCGAGCAGACGGGCCACGCGCTCTGCGCGGGCGTGGTCGGCGTCGTCGGCATCGAGCAGGGCGAGCACGGCGCTCGAATCCCAGAGCACCGCGCGTTTCACTTGCCGGCCAGGATCTCGTGCTTCGACCGGGCCCCCGGCTTCCGCCCACCGCTCTTGCCCGCGCCGACGAGCCGGAAGATCGGATGCTGCGGCGTGAACGGCGGCAGCTTCGCCGTCTTGGCGCGCGCCCGGAGCGCCCGGACCGGAATCAGGCGGCGACCACCGCGATGCACGCTCGGCAGCTCCCCGCTGCGAATTCGTCGCCAGACCGTGGATGCGGACACGGACAGGGCGCGTCCCGCCTCCTCGACCGTCGCGAATCCAGGGTCCGTGCTCACATCCCAGGTCTAGCGACGCCCTATCGTCGTGTCAACGCTGTCACACGGCTGGCGCGGGCGCGAATTCCCCCTGATCACACGCGAGCTTGACTAGCGCGCCCCCCTGACTAGTCTTCCGCCTCCATTCCAGCGTAGCTCAGTTGGTAGAGCAGGCGGCTGTTAACCGCCGGGTCGTTGGTTCGAGTCCAACCGCTGGAGCAAGTTGCTCGAGGCCCCTTCCCGGGGCCTCTTCGCATTGGGACTGATTGCCAGGGGCGTCGCGATCGATGGCCGCGCGCAAGAACAAGACCAAGCTCGACCCGAAGTTGGAGGCGTGGGTGGTCGCGCGCGAGCGCCACCACCTGTCGCACGCGCACGTACAGATGGCACGCGAGCTCGGGATGAATCCAAAGACGCTCGGCAAGATCGACAACCACCGCCAAGAGCCGTGGAAGTTGCCGCTGCCGCAGTTCATCGAGTCGCTGTACGAGAAGCGGTTCGGCAGGACGCGACCCGCAATCGTGTTGACAATCAAGCAGATCGCGGCGCGCGAGCAGGCGAAGAAGCAGGCCCGTCGCGAAGCGAAGGCGGCGCGACGCGCGGCGCGCGATGCCACCGGAACCGAAGCGGCGGACAAGCCCGGGTGACTCACGGCGGGAGTGCCGCGCGCACGAGAGCGAGCGCTTCTTCCGGAGCGCGGCGGACGAGCTCCGCGTCTATGCGGAGGACGCGGTAGCCCAGGCGCGCGAGCTTCGCGATCGCGGCGCGCGTCCGCGGTGCGGCGCGACGCGTGATAGCCGCCGTCGACTTCCACGACGAGGCGCGCGGAGGGCGCCAGGAAATCCACGATGAAGCGACCGATGGGCACCTGACGGCGGAGGTACACGCCGAGCCGTCCGCCGCGAAGGCCGGCCCAGAGCAGTTGCTCGGTGTGAGGTGCGAGCGGAGCTGACGCGCGTGAAGCGCGATGTGTGGCGGGACGTTGGAGCGATGATGCACGAGACCTCCTTGGCCCGGCGGAGAGCGGCCGGGCTGCAAGCCCCGCTGGCGCAGGATGCGTGACACGCCCACGTGGGCAGAAGTGCCGTGGAGCGCGGGGCGTGGCGCGCAGCGTGCGCCGCCCGGCGGAGCCCGGCCGCGACCGGGGCGAGGAGGTCGAGCGTTGTCGCGGCGCGATCGGAATGCGCGCGTGCCCGCGCCGCTGCATGCCGGCCGCGCGCACGCTCGCGCGCAGGTCCCGATCGACCGCCTGCTGCCTGACAATTTCGATGCGTGGGGCTCGCGTGCATCCACGGAGCTTCCGCCCGATGGGTCGGCCCTGTCGAAGGAGGACGATCGTGTTGTAGCGTGGAGTGCGTGTCAGTTGATCGTACTCGATGGCCGCTCGATTTCCCTGACGTCGTCGTTCACACGAGCGTCGGAGTCCGGGACGCCCATCCAGACTACGCGGCAGCCAAGGTTGGTGACCGCCGGGCCAGCGTCCGAATCGCATGCGAACTCTTGTCGGACTCCGCCGTCGCGATGATGCGGGCGGCCATAGGCGATGCAGCGCCAATCATCGTACCTGTTCGCGCCGTCGAGGCCGAAGGCATCAACCTGATTCCCGATGCGATGGCGCACGAGCTCGGCAGGCGACTGCGGCTGCCTGTGACGGTCGACATCATCCAGAGCAACACGGTCGGTCATACGCGCGCGTCGGGGTTCCACAGGCTGGCGTTCCAGCCGACGTTCATCGGCGCCGTCGAGTCCGGGCGGGCTTGCGTGCTCGTGGACGACCACGTCGGTCTTGGCAGCACACTCGCCAACCTTCGAGGTTACGTCGAGACGCGAGGTGGCCACGTCGCCCTGGCAACGACCTTGAGCGCTAGTCGCCGGAGCGAAGTTCTTGCGCTGAGGCCGGACACGCTGCAAGCTCTGAGGGACAAGCATGGCGAACCCCTCCAACGGTACTGGCAAGACGCGTTCGGCTTCGGCCTCGACGTCCTCACCGAAGCAGAGGCTGGCTACCTCCTTCGCTCCGCGTCCGTTGACCGCATCCGAGATCGACTGGCTCAGGCGGGAGGGCCGGGAGTTCCAGGACGGGTATGACCAGATCAAGGCCGATGCACTGCGCGCTCGACTCGGCCGGCCGTCGGTGTCGAGCGGACGTCGTCGCAACGGCTGACGCGGCCTGCGTTGCGTGTCCTCGACGCCGCGCGACGGCCTCCCTCCGCGGCGCGCGAGGCGGCCGCGCGCACGCTCGCGCGCAGGCCCGATCGACGTGACGTGCGTCTCATGGACGATCCTCGCGCGGGCCGAGCACGAGCGAGCACGGCGCCGAGCCCGACGCTTGGGGGAGGCAGGACGCGCGCAGGCCCGCAGGGCCGAGCACGGAACGGTGGGGGCAGCCCAGCAGTTGGTAGAGCAGGCGGCTGTTAACCGCCGGGTCGTTGGTTCGAGTCCAACCGCTGGAGCAAGTTGCTCGAGGCCCCTTGCCGGGGCCTCTTCGCATTGGGACTGATTGCCAGGGGCGTCGCGATCGATGGCCGCGCGCAAGAACAAGACCAAGCTCGACCCGAGGTTGGAGGCGTGGGTGGTCGCGCGCGAGCGCCACCACCTGTCGCACGCGCACGTGCAGATGGCACGCGAGCTCGGGATGAATCCAAAGACGCTCGGCAAGATCGACAACCACCGCCAAGAGCCGTGGAAGTTGCCGCTGCCGCAGTTCATCGAGTCGCTGTACGAGAAGCGGTTCGGCAGGACGCGACCCGCAATCGTGTTGACAATCAAGCAGATCGCGGCGCGCGAGCAGGCGAAGAAGCAGGCCCGTCGCGAAGCGAAGGCGGCGCGACGCGCGGCGCGCGATGCCACCGGAACCGAAGCGGCGGACAAGCCTGGGTGACTCACGGCGGGAGTGCCGCGCGCACGAGAGCGAGCGCTTCTTCCGGAGCGCGGCGGACGAGCTCCGCGTCTATGCGGAGGACGCGGTAGCCCAGGCGCGGCGGCGGCGAGCACGCCGGCGTAGCGCACGGTATTGAAGCGCGGGGGCGGCACGGATGCGGCGAGGCGACAGAGCAGCGACAGGGGGTCGAGATCGATCGCGACGGTGCCGTCGCTGAAGGGGCGCTTGAGCTCGAGTCGCACCAGATCGTCGCCGACGAGCTGGACGCGCTCCTGCGCGATGGGTGGGCGGAGGATGTACTTGCAGAGCGCCTCGCGTCCGGCGGCGTCGTCGCGGCGGGCGACGGTGGCGGCGTGCAGCGAGAAGCCCTGCTCGGCGGCGCACGGCGCCTTCGGATGTTCGACGCCGCCGACGTCGCGCAGCCGGATGGGGTGTTGCCGGCGAAGCGCGGGACCGGCGGGAACGGCGCCCAGGGTCGACGCGACAGCGAGCTCGGCGTGGGCGGGCTCGCGTTCGGCGAGCGTCTCGTCGCGTCACCAAGCTGGAGCGTATAAACCGATTCTGTAAACGAATCCAGCGACTTGCGCGCAGGTCGGAGGCTACGCTCCGTGCGCGCACCGGTCAACCCGATCGATGCTGGAACGCGGCTGAGCCGTTGCTCTGCCCAGGCTCTCGACCCGATCGATGCTGGAACGCGGCTGAGCCTTTGCTCTGCCTAGGCTCCGTGTCCGACGCGCATGCGGCGACCAGGGCGCGCGCGGCCGCCCCGAAACCTTGGCGGTCGTCGCTGCGCCCGTCGAACCGGACATCCGGGCACGACCCGCCCCGCTCGCGGCGTCGGCTGCGACGGCACCTGCGGCCGCGGAACGCGCGGAGGATACGCCGCTCGACGGAGCCTCGGGCGTAACGGCCGCAGACGTGACGACCCAGGGCGCTGGTTCCGCCTTGGACCCTCCGGTGAGGGATGACCCCGGATGCCGCGCCAGCGCGCGCGCCGCCGAGGGCACGTGCGGATACGATCCCGGGTGGCGCGCGTGTGCACCGCGCAGCGACGACGACTGCCGGCGCTCGCGCGCATGCGCGCGCGAGCATCGCTGGAGCGGCGCTCGCCACTCCTCGCCGCGCGTGAAGTAGCCGGAATCGCTGCAGTGCGCTCACGGCACGCGGATTGCGCAAGCGCGCTCCTTTGGAGGTGGCGATCGAGTAGGGTCTGGCGATGAAGTCCTCGGGGATCTGTCCCAAGTGCGCGGGCCGCAAACTGTACGGGATCAACCCGGTGCAACAGACCTACTGCGACGCCCAAGGCTCGCTGCGCAGCTTCAACGTGACCGGCGCGCGTCTGCCGAATGGCAAGAAGACGCTCTTCGGCGCCGAGGACACGTCCCTCGAAGTGGCGGGACCTTTCCAGGCGTGCGTGTGCGCCGGGTGCGGCTACACCGAGTGGTACGTGCCCGTCGTGGCGCTTCGGATGCTCGAGCGCATGGTGCAAGCCGGCGCGGTGACGGTCATCGAGCCAGGTGGGCGCAGCCCGTTCCGCTGAGCCGCTCGCCGAGCCTGTGCAGGCGGAGGTGTTCCCGTGCTGCTGCTCGGTCGATCGGAGAACTTCGCGATGGTGCCGGCGACCGGATCGATTTGCTCGACCGATGTCGTCGTGTTGCATCCCGCGGGCGGATCCCTCACTCCCGTGCCGCACGTCCGGCATCGGCTTCTCAGGGATCCCGCGAGCACTATTCAAGTCGCGTAGCGCCGCCTCAATCTCCAGATCGCACTCCGCGACCTTCGCATGATGGAAGTCGTAGAGCTCGAGGGCCTGGCGCAGAGCGAACACGTGTTCGGTGCGGTAGTTCCCGTCGAGCGCGGCTTGGATTGTTTCCATCGACGCCTTGCACCAAGCATCCCGGAATTCGGCAAGTGCGCCGGGGTCCCGCTTCCCATCGACGATCGCGCGGATGATGCGCATGCCGGTCAAACCCGTGATGTCAGTGACAACGTGGTGCAACTGCACGTTCATGAGCATCAGCGCCTTCTGCATGTGTTGAAGGTGCGACGCGGCATAGTCCACGACGCGCTCGCGGTGGCGAAGCAGCGCTCGAAGGCGCGCGACGCCGTCGCGCGGCCGGAAGCTGCCTCGAAAGAGTCCGTGCTCGTGAAGCTGCTGTAGCCACGCGGCGTCGTTGACGTCTGTCTTGCGGCCTGGGACGTTCTTTACGTCCCGCGCGTTGACGAGCAGCACCTCAAAGCCTCGTGCCTCCAGGATCTCGAACACCGGCACCCAGTACACGCCGGTCGACTCCATGGCGACGGTGGTGATCCCCACGGACTTGATCCAGTCAGCAAGCTTGTTCAAATCCTCGGTGAAACTCTTGAACGAGCGAACGGGCTGGTCGTCGCGTCCTGGCGCAACGGCAACGACGTGAAACGTCGAGCCGACGTCGAGACCAGCTGCGTCGCGATGGACTGGGGGCAATGTCCCTTTCGAGGAACGTAAGCGTCGCGGTGTCTTTGCCATGGCCTTCCTTCCTGTGGATCGAAGAGGAGGGGTGGGCGGAAAATCACTTTCCTGAACGGGATCGCCGAAGCGTCACCGATCGCAAGTCCGCAGCGACCCCCGGGCCATGTTCTTTTACGGGCTCGAAGCACCAAAAAGCTGACGGCCGCTCCTCTCCGAGACGTCACGCTACGCGCAGAGGAGTTTCTGGCCAACAGGCGGTGCGGCCACGCGCCCGAGAGTTTTTCAAAGTCTCGCGCTCCATCGTCAGGCGCTTGTTCTCACGACGCAGCCGCGCCAACTCCGCACGCTCGTCGGTCGTAAGCGCACCAGGCGGCCCTTCGCCTGCATCGACCTCGGCGCGCTTCACCCAGTCGCGCAGCGCAGTCTCGGTGAGGTCGAGATCGTCAGCGACCTGCGCGATGCTCCGGTCGCCGACCTTGCATAGCCGTACTGCCTCCGCCTTGAATGCCGCGTCGAATGAGCGCCGCTTCCGGCGTCCCTTGTTCCTCTTACCCTTGCGATTGCTCTTGTCCATGGATCACTCCGGGCGCATTCTCGCGCCAGTTGGGGTGTCCACGAAAGCGGGGGAGGATCAATCCCCGGTCAGCGCAGTAGCTGGACGAGCTTGGCGGTGCAGCGGCGTGCCGCTGCCTTGGCGTTCCCGATGCGCGTTTCGCGCACGGCAGGCGCCACGCGCCCCAGCTCCTTGCCGCCGGGCCACAGGCCCTCGCACTCGAGCTTCGCGCCGGGCACGACCGCGCGCGCCGTCTCCGCGACCGCTTTCGCCAGCGAGTAGTTGTCGGCGGGGAAGCGCGCGTCGCCGACGATGTCGCGGAGCAGCGCACGCGCCGGCGGTCCGGCCTTCTCGATCGCGTTCAGGATGTCGTTTTCGTACCAGTCGTGGGCGTAGAAGTCGGCGACGATGCGCGCGCGCTCCCGCCCGGGAAACCAGCGCGCGAGCTCCGCGGCCGCGCCGCCGGTCTGATCGGCGGAGAGCAGGATCGCGTGACGGCGAGCCGGCGCGAGACGGCTCGCGGCGATCGCGAGCAGCGTCGACGGCAGTCGGGGATCGCTCCGCAGCGCCAGCAGCCGATCCGCCTGGTCCGGGCGCAGCAGTTGCTCGGCATGGTCGAGCACGTATTCCGAAAACGACCCGCGGCGGTCGTCGTTCGCGAGCTCGGGCCACGAGCGATCCGCGCCAGACACGAGCGCCAGTAGCCGATCCGCGCCGACGGCGCGTCCGCAACGCAAGCGCTCCTTGTCGTCGAACGCGGCCGTGGCGCCCGAATCCCGATCGCGGGGCGCCAGCGCGATCCGGCAGTACATGTCGGGATCCGCCGCCTTCAACCGCTTCGCGATCACGCTCGGGTTCCCGTTCAGCAGGTCTTCCCAGTAGTCCGCGTCGTTCCTGTGATGTGCGCGCCACGTTTCGAACTCCGCTACGCTGTGGAAGCGCTGTCCGGCCGGCTTCTCGAGCGCCAGGAGCGCGGTCTGCCCGAGCGTGAAGCGCGTCGTCGCGGGCGACGGACAGAACACCGGCTGCTGCGACATCGGCGGCGCCGTAGGCAGGGCCGCGCCGGGCTCGGTGCGGTGCAGCAGCTGGGCCAACCGCGGGATGTCCTCGGCGCGCGCGAACCGGCCCAACCGGATCGCCGCCAGCGCCACCACGCGCGGGTCGCCGGCGTGCTCGAGCACGCGAATCGTCGCGCGTCGCGCGGCCTCGTCGCTGTCGATGCCCGCGGACCACCAGCCGGTGATCCAATCCGGCAGCGCGCGCATCTCCTGGCAGCACGTGTTCCCGCAGTGCGTGCTCGCGTGGTCGAGCCGCGCCGCCAGCTGGCCGAACGAAGCGGGCGTCGGGCTCTGCGCGTGTGGCGGCGCTCCGCCGCACGCGGTGAAGAGTGCGAGCGCGACGAGCGCGCGTTTCACGGCGCGCCCGTCGGAATCTCGGGAAGCGGCTCTTGCCCGAGCCCGCTCTGGCGCAGCGCATCGCGCACGCTGTCGCGCTCCGCGCTGTCCTTCAGGAACACGAGCTGCCGGTCGAGCGACTTGCGCGCGCCGCGCGTGGCGCGTAGTCCAGATGAACGCCCCTTTGCTCGCTGCCCCACGTCACTCTCCCGTCCTCGGAGGGTAGCCTACGCCGCGATCGGGCTCGACGCGAGGCTCGTCGGATGACGCGGCTCTTGAAGAAGGGGGGCCCGCGCGAGGGCGCGAGTTGCGGTGGCTCGGTGGGCTCGCCGAGCCACTTCAAGTACCGCTCGATGCCGGCGCTGGTGATGACGAGGGCGCGCAGCTTCATACGCGCGCCGCAGCGGTCGCAGCGCTCGACGTCGATTTTGAATGTTCGTCGCGACGAAGCTCACGCCATGGGCGATACCCGCGAGCGATGCGTGGGCGGCTTGTATTTCTTCGCGGTGCACGTCGCGCAGTCGGCGTCGTGCGCGTCGTCCTCGTCGGGCGGTGGCGGCGGGGCGATGCGCGCCCTCCATTTGCTGTTCGCAGCGAGCACGCCGGCGTAGCGGACCTGGTTCATGCGTGGCGGTGGCACGGAGCTCGCGAGCCGGACCAGCAGGCTGAGCGGATCCATCTCCAGGGCGAAGGTGCCGTCGCTGAAGGGTCGCTTCAGGGTCAGCCGCACGAGATCGTCTGCGACGAGCTGGATGCGATCCTGGGCGACGGGCGGGCGCAGGATGTATTTGCAGAGGGCCTCCTTTCCCGCGCGGTCGTCGGCGCCGGCCGTTGTCGCGGCGTGGAGCGAGAAGCCGTGCTCGGCGGCACACAGGCCCTTGGGGTGCGCGAGCTCCGCCGTGCTGCGGAGCTTGATGGGATCCTGTCGGCGCAGCGCGGGACCGGCGGGTACGGTGCCGGCGACGGAGGCCGCGGCGAGCGCGGCCAGCGCGGGCTCGTTGTCCGCGAGCGCGGTGTCCGCGTTCACGACGCTCGTGCCGCTCTCCGCGTCATCGGCGATCACGCCCCTGCGACGCAGCAGCCGGACGATGCACCCCTTCGGGTATCACGAAGCGCGTCGCGTGCGGGCGATCTGGAGGATGTCGGCGACGTCGGCGTTGGTGAGCGCGGGCAGCGGATGGAACGCGAGCTCGCCCGCCTCGTTTTCGATGAACACGCCATCCAGAGTAAGTGTATGGAAGTGGGGATTGAGCCGCAGGTCGCTCGAGACGCGCTGCACGGCGGTGACGGCGCCGCTCTTGCCGCCCGCGATGCCGAGCGCCGCGATGCGCCGACGGTACCAGCCCATCACGGAGTCCACGAACGTCCGGCACACGGCACCGAGCAACTCGCCGTCGAAGGCGAGCCGCGCTCGTAGCTCGAAGGGCAGTGTGAGCACGAGCTGACGGAGCGGCGCGCGCTGGGGCAGGATGTGGTCGATCAGAATCCGCGCTGGTCGAAGCCATGCGTCTGCCTGCGCAGGATGGGCACACGGAGCGCGCCTTGCACGAGAACCCCACGGCCATCCGGCGCGGACAGTCGGGGCACGCGAGCAAGGCGAAGCCTCGCGCCAGGATTCCGCAGTCGACGAACCCCGCGAGCTCGGCGCGCACGAACGCCGGCAGCGGCGCGGCGAAGCCGTGCTCGATCGCCTCGTCGAGCGTGCGCAGGTTGTCGCGCACGACCTGGTAGAGCGCGCCCAGCTCGGGCCGGCGGCGCTCGTAGGTTGCAGCGGCGTCGATCACACGACGCGCTTGCGCAATCCGCGTGCCGTGAGCGCACCGTAGCGATTCCGGTTACTTCACGCGCGGCGAGGGTGGCGACCGCCGCTTCCGCCGGCGGCGGTCGCCACCCGGCGCGCCGGCGCAGCATGCGACTTCCCACACCGCCGCCGGCGTGCCGTGCCCGGAAGCCGGCGTCCGCACGCCGCGAAGCGCCGGCCTCCCTCCGCGGCGCGCGAGGCGGCCGCGCGCACGCTCGCGCGCAGGCCCGCAGTGACGACGCGCGGCGTGACATGTTCGCGCATCGCGCGGGCCGAGCACGAGCGAGCACGGCGCCGAGATTGGCCGCGATGAACTCGCGCAGCGGCACCGGCCAGGCCGAGTTACCGAATCGGTGCAGGCTTGCCGGCAGGCGCGTCGCCGCCGTCGACGTCGACGTCGAAAGCATTCACCGCCGCCGCAATCGCGTTCGCGACCTTGTCGATCCAATCGAGAAGCTCCGCGCGGCCAGGCGGAGTCGGGATTCGTCCGGCTGAAGTGGGATATCGGTATGTCGTTGCGTAGGCGGCCAGCGCTTCGATCGAGCGCAACGTCGGCTTCAGCGGGTTCTCCTCCGGCACGAGATCGACCATCGCGTCGAGGTGGTGGCGGATTCCACCGTGTGTTCGCTCGGAAGTGAGCACGGCGAGGATGACCTTCTCTGCCGCCTGTTGGCACAAGTAGATCGCGTTGCGGTTGCTACGCTCGGCAAGCACGCGCGCGGCATCGAGATCCTCGCGCGCGACGCGAAGGCTATTCGCGATGAGCCGCGCCGCGCTCGAAGACACGGAGCCCCTCCTTCGCTACGACATAGCCGATCGTGTTCACGGTGTTGCGGTCGGCGTCGAAGTCGCTCTCGGTGCATATCACCAGATCGGCGACGACACCGGCGGCTTTTTGCGCGCGCCAGGCTCTCATCGGGTCGAAGACGTCTTGGTTCGCGTCGTCGGGGACCACGACCAGCAAGTCCCAATCGCTGGTTGCCCCCGCGGATCCATGTGCCCGGCTGCCGAACAGCCAGACCTCCGCAGGATGGTATTCCTGTTCGATCCGTGTGAGTAGCGGGCGGACGGGCTCGAGGTTGGTGGGCGTAGTGCTGTCCATCCACACGCAGTCTAGCAGACCTGACGCTGCGGAGCCGAAACGCGCAGCTTGGGGCGTGGCGCGCAGCGTGCGCCGCCCGGCGGAGCCCGGCCGCGAGCGGGGCGAGGAGGTCGAGACTCTTCGCGGCGCGAGCGTCAGGCCTCCGACCGAAACCCGCACGCGACAAGCAATGCGCGCTCGACCTCCGGCCAGCGGTCAGCGGGAAACATCGCGACCACCGTTCCGAGCCGGTCTTTGCGCGCCAACGAAGCGTGATCGAGATTGACCGCGCACGTCACGGGCATGCCGTCGTCCGCAAGACCTCTGTGGCGATGCCCCGGATCGTGCGGGTAACCGGCGCGACGATGATCTCACCGAGCACATCGATCACGGCGTCGCGGGTCAAGAGCAGGACGGGACGCCGCTTGTCGGGCGCGGCGAACGTGTACCAGCGAATCTCACCCCGACGCACCGAGATGCTCCCAGCCCTCGGCTTCCCAGGCAAGCGGCTCGTCGTCTGTGCTGAACTCGTTCTCCGCCGGTGGCTGGGCACGGTAGGCCGCGGCCGCAGGACGGCCGAGCGCGGCGGCTCGCAGCGCGAGCTTGGCGAGGTAGAGTTGTTCTTCAGCCGGCAGCTTTTCGATGAGCGGCCAGAGCTCCTGCGCCGTCATTCGCTGGGTCATGCGAGAACTCTACCACGCCTTGGGCGCGCGGCATGTGCGCGTCGCCAAGCCCGACACCGTGCATGACTTCGGCCTCCCTCCGCGGCGCGCGAGGCGGCCGCGCGCAAGCTCGCGCGCAGGCCCGAATTGACGTGACGTGCGTCGTCATGGACGATCCTCGCGCGGGCCGAGCACGAGCGAGCACGGCGCCGAGCCCGACGCTTGGGGGAGGCAGGACGCGCGCAGGCCCGCAGGGCCGAGCACGGAACGGTGGGGGCAACAAGAGATGCGCAGCACGCGGTACCCCAGGCGCGCGAGCTTGCGATCGCGGCGGGCATCCGCGGTGCGGCGCGACGCGTGATAGCCGCCGTGGCGGGACGTTGGAGCGATGATGCACGAGACCTCCTTGGCCCGGCAAAGAGCGGCCGGGCTGCAAGCCCCGCTGGCGCAGGATGCGTGACACGCCCACGTGGGCAGAAGCGCCGTGGAGCGCGGGGCGTGGCGCGCAGCGTGCGCCGCCCGGCGGAGCCCGGCCGCGACCGGGGCGAGGAGGTCGAGCGTTGTCGCGGCGCGATCGTGCGCGCGCCGCCGACGGCCGGCCTCCCTCCGCGGCGCGCGAGGCGGCCGCGCGCACGCTCGCGCGCAGGCCCGCAGCGACGACGCGCGGCGTGACATGTTCGGATGATCGCGCGAGCCGAGCACGAGCGAGCACGGCGTCGAGATTGGCCGCGATGAACTCGCGCAGCGGCACCGGCCAGGCCGAGTTACCGAATCGGTGCAGGCTTGCCGGCAGGCGCGTCGCCGCCGTCGACGTCGACGTCGAAAGCATTCACCGCCGCCGCAATCGCGTTCGCGACCTTGTCAATCCAATCGAGAAGCTCCGCGCGGCCAGGCGGAGTCGGGATTCGTCCGGCTGAAGTGGGATATCGGTATGTCGTTGCGTAGGCGGCCAGCAGCCCGTCCGGGTGCCCGTGCATGGCGCAGCCGCGGAAATTCAAGCAGCGCACCAGGACGCGCTCCGGCTTCGTCTTGTTCGGCAGGAGCTCCAGGCTGTCCGGCGCGAGGTCCTGGTTGCACCACGGACACGCGCCGAGCGGGAAACGGCGAGCCGCCGCGTCCGAGCTTGAACGTCTCCACGCGCGCGGACAGCTCCTTCAGCGTGTTCGCCGTCGCGCTCCGCCCGACCCACAGCCCGATGGCGAAGCGCTCCGTGCCGAGCTCCGCCGGACTCTCGCGCCGGATCAGCTCCAGCGCGCACATCAGCGTCGCGGCGCGCCCGAGCTGATCGAGGGTGAGCAGCCGCAGCGTGTAGCGCAGCAGCACCGCCACGCCGAGCCCACCGTCCGCGCGCTCGCGCGCGTTCAGCCGCCGCAAGAGCAACGTGAACGCCACCAGGCCCAGGTACGCCTCGGTCTTGCCGCCGCCGGTGGGGAAGAAGATCAGCTCGACCTTCTTCCGCTCGTCGCACGCCGGATCGACGATGCCGCGCACGTTCAAGAGCACGAACGCCAGCTGGAACAAACGCCACGCGGGATCCTTGCGCCCGCGCTGCTCGGATGCCGCCGCCATCGCGTCGTTCATCAAACAGAACGCGCGGCGCGCGACCGCGTCCTCGCCAAGGATGCGGATCCCCTCCACGATGCGTTTCCGCGCCGCTTCGGCCTTATCCATCAGCGCATTTCGCGTCTTCTCGCGATCCGTCGAGTCCATGGCGACGGCGCGCTGACTCGGCGATCCACTCCGCGTACGCCGCCGGCAGCCGCTCCAGCGCCTTCATCAGCGCCACGCCGTCCGTCAGCGCGGCGAGCGCGCGCATCCGCACCTCGACGCCCGTCGACGCTGCGGGGCTTCACCGGCGCGATCTCCGCCGTCGGCATCCAGCACGTGCTCACGCGCGTCACCGGATCCTGCCCGGGCGGCACCGCGACCGCCACGTTGTGCCCCACGGCGTACTCGCGGCGCTCGCGGAACTGCATGTCCGCCACCAGCTCGTCCCAGTCCTTGCTCTTCTCGCCGCGCCGGTTCGGCCGCGCCACGATGCCCGCCGCGTACGCCAGCTCCAGCTCCACCTGGAACAGGAACTCCTCGTCGCGCTTGCCCTTGTCGCCCTCGGCGCGCTCGTTGACCACGAACAGCGACAGCGCGCGCGTCCCCTTCGGCAAGCCCTGCTTGTGCGCGTCCACCACCGTCTCGAGCTTGGTGCGGATCCGAATCTTGTCCGTGTCCGGCACCTGCATCTCGCGCGCGGCGAGCGGCACCTCGAACACCACCGGCGGCCGCGGCCGGCGCTTCCAGCGCTTGCCGTCCTTGTAGTACTCGGCGAACGACAGCGTCACCTCGACGGCGTCGGGCCCCTTCGCCGGCAACAGCACCGACAGCCCCAGCGACGCCGGGAACTGCTTCTTCTGTTTCGGCTCGGGCTCCGCGCCCGTGCTCTCCTCCTCGCTGACATCGTCGCCCGCCGGCAGCTCCTCGTCGTCCGTCGCGTCCTGCGTCTCGCGATCGCCCTGCGGCGCGAGGAAGCCGGTCAGATACCAACTCGACGGCGCCAGCTCGAGCTCTTCGGTGGATGTTGCCTGGGCGTCGCGGCCGGCGAAGGGTCCGATGGCGTCGGCGTGGAGGGCGGCGAACAGGTGGGAACGGGGGGAAGCGGGCACAGGACGTTTTCGCCTGGCGAGGGCCCGCGTTCAAGAGGCGCGATGGCTCGACCCGCTTCAGAGCGTCCGGGCCAGCCGCACTCCGTAGCCGGGCGCGCGGAAACTGGGAGGCTGAGCGAACCGCAAAGACGCGCGGCACAACAGGAACGGCCAGTACGCGCTGCCACCGCGCAGCGAGCGCTGGAAGGAAAGCGGTGCCAAAGCACCGCCGGGGTCGACGACCTCGGTGCGTGGCACGTTGTTGTACGCGTCCGACGTCCATTCCGCCGCATTGCCGAGCGCGTCGTACAATCCAAACGCATTCGGTTGTTTCAACCCGCCGGGGCGGGTGGAGAACGCCACCACGGCCGGGTATGGCTTCGGCCGCGCGTTGGCCACGTACCACGCGATCGGATCCAGGGTCGAGTCCTCCAGGTAGAAGTAGCTCGGATCGCTTGCGTCAGCGGCGGCGTCGCCCGAGTAGTAGGTTGTCGTCGTGCCGGAGCGTGCCGCTGCTTCCCACTCCGCATCGGTGGGCAACCGGTAGCCCTTGCAGTCGCACACGGTCTTTGCGGCTATCCGGACGTCGGCACAGGCCGTGATCGAACCGCTCTCGCGCTGGCATTCGATGAGCTCGTAGCAGGCCGCGAGATTGTCACGCTCCGAGCGCTTGTTGGCGTAGTCAATCGCGTCGAACCACGAGAGGTTGCCGGCGGGGCAGTCCGACCCGTCGCAGTCTGTGACGGTACTACCGTTTTCGTCGGTTGTGCTGCCCGGGGCCTTCGCCATGCCGGCGGTTTGCCACGCCGCCCATGTGGTCTCCTTCTCCTCGATCGCGAACGCGTGTGTCAGCCTTACGTCGACGCGATTCTCGTCCGGCGCGTAGTGGGGCACGGTATCCGGGGAGCCGAGCGCGTAGCAGCCTGCTGGGATCCGGCACCAACCGTTCGCACAGTCGGCTTTGATCGACGACGCCTCGCAAGCCGCCCCAGAGTCGTGCGGCGGCTGCGACGCATCACTCCCGTTCGACGTGCCGGGCGAGCGGCTGCATGCGAGCACCAGGACGGAGGCCCACGCCGCGTGTCGGCCCGCGCGGAAAATCGGGCGATTCGATGTACTCCCCACGGTCTTAGTCTACGGCAAGTAGTCTTCCTTGTTTACGCCGAAGTCACGCCCGGCTTGTTGGAGTTCAAGCGCAAGGACGCGGCCTATCGCAAGACCGTCCACGACGAGTTGACGGCGGAAGCAGAGAAGCACGGGCTCGGGTATTGACCGTAGCTCTTGCCTTCGACAGCTGCGCGTCGGGCCGACCGCTTTCAATGGCGGACGGTTCGTCGCGTGTTACGCTTCTGCAGGTGACCACGTCGAATGCCAAGAAGCTGTTGAACGACGCGATGGAGCTTCCGACCGAAGATCGAGCGCGCCTTGCGGCTGCGTTGTTGGTCAGTCTCGACGTCGGCGAAGATGACGACGCGGACCGGGCTTGGTGCACAGCGGGGTACGGCGCGCTGCGGTGCTGGAAGAGCAACGACGTGCAGCCGAGGCGCAGCTCGTCAAGCTGCACGCCCGGCGATACGACGCGCTACCGGTCGGCTGTGCCCCGGCGTCGCACGGTGCGGAGGCGCGCGACAGCAGCCAGCGCGACTACCAGCATCAGCAACAGCGCTGGGGACTCGCCACTTCGAGACGATCGCACCTGGCGACAGCTGCAGCCACCGGTGGGAACCAGCTCGGGCGCATTTGGCGCGGCACCCGGGACTGATCCTTCGGGCGGGCCCGCGTCGGGCGTTTCCGAGCCGGCGTCAGCTGTGGGGTCGTAGGGTGGCAGCAAGCTCCGTGTGTACACGCGCGAAGCGCCCTGGTCGGGGCCGTCGTACGCGACGCGCACGCCCAGCGCCGGGTCGGCTGCCAGCGCGGGGAATGCGCCTTGGCCCAGCGGCAGCGGGCCTTCCATGAGGTGCCCGTCCGAGTCGAGCCGTGCCGCGAAGAGCTCGTACGGATCCGAGTCTTGGGATTCCCAAGCGATCACGACTCCGTCGGGCAGACCGACCGCCGCCACCCCGCCCACGGTCCCGTCCAGAGTGAACACACCCGGTTCGGCAATGGCTAGCGTGTCGTCCAGACGTACCGCCTGGAAACCCAGGAACGGCATTTCGGCAACGGGATATCCGAACACGATCCAGCTCGTCCCACTCCACGCCGCGGCGCTCGCTAGCAGCGGCACGTCGTCCCTGCTCGCTAGCTCGGAACCGTCGGCGGCGAGCAGGGACCAACCGCTTCGACCGGGAGCCACGCTGCCGGAAAGATCGAAGGGACCCACGCCGTACGACACCAGATACCGCTCGCCGTCCGAGGCCAACGCATCGACCCCAAGAACAAGACCGAGCCCTGGATAGGTAGGCACGTGCCAGCTGATCGGCGTTGCGACACCGCCCTGCAGTAGGGTCCCCGAGAGCAAGTAGTCGCCTCCTGCCGATGCGGCGAAGTCCCCCCAGCTGTCCGGTAGTGCCGTAGCGCTCTCGAGCTTTCCGGCGGCGCTGAAGCGGCGCGCGACGGAGCCCCAGACCACGGCATGGTCGCTGCCGTTCGAGCACGCGACGGGTCGGGCCATATTCACCGTGGGATCGAAAGCCGCTGCCGGCGGCTGTGTGGGTTGTCCTTGAGCGGCGAGCGGTTCCACGTAGACCACGTCACCGACCGGTTCGGTCACGGAGCTCGGCCACGCCGCCAGCCAGCCCGCATCGGTTGCCGACAGCGTCGGTGCGCCCTCCTCTGCGGGACCGTCGGTGAGCAGCACCGTGATCGCCGTGCTGCCGTCTCCGGGCAGCAGCGTACCGTAGCAATTCCAACTCGTCGTCTCCTGAGGGACTTCCGCGGGCACGCACCACGCGACAAGTTGGTTGGCGGGTCCGGCCGAGTACTCCGAGTGGTGGTCCGCATAGTCGGAAAAGGGATCGTGCACCCATCCGGCGCCGAGCTGCACCGAGCCGTCCGCCGCAATCCGCGCGCTCCCGACTGTTGCGGCCGCGTAGCTGTCCCAGCGAGCCCAGGTGATGCCGGAGCCCGTGCCGTCCCAGGAGGTCGACGCACCGGTATACGGCGGGACGGCGCTTGCCACTGTCAGGGGAGGCGTGTCGAGCGCGTGGCCGTCCGGATCGATTCGCTGGGCAAGAACGGTGTTGCCATCGACCCACGCCAATGTCGCGCCCCAGTCCGCGGCTGAAATCGTAGCCATGGTGGGTCCGCCGATGATCGGCGTCGAATCCACGAGTGCGCCTGCGGCATCGATGTGGAGGACTTCCGCGGCACCCGGGGACGGCCACGCACGGGTCTCGACGAGCCAGCCGGAAGCAGTCGCCGCGCTGCCGAGCACTTCGATCTGCGCGCCGAGCACGAGCCCGTCGGGATCCAGCACGCTTCCGTCCTCGGCGACGCGCGCGGCGCGCACCCGGACCGAATTTATTCCCACGCCCTCTCTCCACGTGACCAGCGCGCCGTCTGCTCCGCTCGTCGCCGTGTCGAACTCGCCAATGTCCGTCTTCAGGGACGACACAGTCCCGACGCTGGCCACGAGCGCACCGTCGGCATCAAGTGTCGCGACGTAGAGATCCGGACCCTGCTTGCCTCTCCAGGTGACGAAGTAGCGACCGCCACCGTAGGTAGTCGTCATGTACAAGGCAGGATTGGCCGGACTCGACAGGATCAATCCTTGGCCGAGCGGCGCGCCGTCGGAGCCCAGCAGTTGGGCGTGTACTCCGGCGGCGTCGGACCACGTGAGCAGTGCGTGGTCGCCGTCCGATGCGAGCAGCGGGGGATCGCCTCCAACCTGGTCGACGGTTGTGGGGGACCCAAAGCGTGATATCGGTCCGAGCAATCCGTCGCCATTGACGCGACGATCGGCGACTCCGACGTAGGCGTCATCCCACGCGACGATCCAACCGCTCCCCGAGCGTACTGCTTGGGGATGCCACTGGATGCCCATCGCAGCCCCACTCGGCGGCTGGTCGACTGGAATCGCCTCGCCGAGCGCAAGCGCAGATCTCGTCCGGGAAGCCGGCTCGGCCGTGGCGGGACCGCACGCAGCGCACACGCTGCACGCAACGACGGCGCACCACCCGCGGACGCTCATCCCTCCCAAGACTACCAGCGGCGTCAGGATCCCACAATCCGCGAGGGCCAGGAAGTCCAACCCCATTCCCGAAGTGTACGCCTGGCGGCAGAGCCAAGCTGG
>CAVZIE010000043.1:0-43851 GCA_963775185.1 uncultured delta proteobacterium
GCCGAGTAGGGACCGCCCCTTGCGGGGCGGCCCCTCTCACAGAACCGGACTTGTGGTCCTCACATCCGGCTCTTCGGGACGACGGCGTTCGTGACGGCGCTGCTGCCGGGGCGTGCGCGGTAGACCGGGAGTGACCGGCACCGGCTCTTTCGATTGCCGGGCGGGGGCCTAATCCGGTCCTGGCGACGTTTCCAGGCTCTGACGCGGGCATGTAGTCCATCGCCGGTGCTTCCACCCTCAGCTATCCCAACGCGAGCGTGAGCTGCGCCGGGGCGATGACGCGCACGGCGTTCCGATCCATCCACCGCTGCTCCAGCGAGACCAGCCCACGACCGGCAAACCATGCCGGGGCGAGAGCAAGGTCCACGGCGCGGCAGTGGCTCAGCGCCCAGAGGGACTTGCGTCCGTCATAGACGTTTCGCCACGCGGTGCGTGGTCGGACGCCGCGCCGGATGAGACGACGCGCGATATGACGACGGCGCTTCCAGTGCGCGAGCACCAGAGCACGCAGTCGTCGCCTGATGTGTGCGTCCGTGTTGTGCATCGTGCGAAGCTCGGCCTCGCCGCAGATATAGAAGAAGCCGATCCAACCGAGCAGGTATGCATTGATTCCGGAGATACAGTCGCGCAGCGACTGCCCCCAGTTTCGCGGCGTCAGCTCGCGGACCTTGTCGGCGAGGCGGCGCTTCGACCGCTCCGACAACAGCACCTCGACGTTCCCGTCCAGCAGCTCGCGCTGCAGACTGAAGCCGACGAAGTGACGCTTCTCCGGCCGCGACACGGCGCTCTTGTCGCGATTCACCTTCAGCCGCAAGCGGCGTTCGATGAAGCTCACGACGCTGGCCATCACGCGCTGCCCCGACCGCTCGCTACGTATGTAGATGTTGCAGTCGTCGGCATAGCGCACGAAGCGGTGCCCGCGCTGCTCGAGCTCGCGGTCGAGTTCGTCCAGCACGATGTTGCTGAGCAGCGGAGAAAGTGGACCGCCTTGCGGCACCCCCTCTTCGTTGCTCACCACCACTCCATCCGGCATCACCACCTTGGCCTTGAGCATGTGGTGGATGAGGTCGATGAGCTTCCGATCGTCGATCTTCTGCTCCAACCTCGCAAGCAAACGCTGATGGTGGACCCGGTCGAAGAATTTCTCCAGATCCAGATCTACCAACCAGTCGTAGCCTTCCTCGACATAGCTCTTCGCTTCGGCGATCGCCGTGTGACAGCTTCGCCCCGGCCGGAAGCCATGGCTGCTTGCGTGGAACGTCGGCTCGTAGTTCGGGCTGAGTACCCGGTACACCGCCTGCTGTACGAGCCGGTCGACCACGTTCGGAATGCCAAGGCCCCGCTGCCCTCCGCCGGCCTTCGGAATCCACACACGGCGGATATCACCCGGCTTGTAGCTGCCATCGAGCAGCTGGCGGCGCAGCTCCGGCAATAGCTCGTCGAGTTGCTCTCGCACCTCGTCGACGCTCTGCCGGTCGGGACCGGGTGCGCCCTTGTTCGACGCGACCTCCCGGAACGCTTCTCTCAGGTTTTGTTCGCTTGCTATCTCCTCCATCGTCATCGCCGGTGGGGCGGTTCCGTTCGTGGTTCGCGACTTCGGCACCGCGTGCGTCGCAGCGGCGGGCCGACCCGCCGCCGCTCCGCCGTCGGCCCCTTGCGGGCTGTCGGCTGTCTCGCGAAACAGTCCCAGCTGCTCCACCTGTTGGCTGGCCGTGGTCTCCTTCCCTCCCCGCCCGGACGCCGTGACGCTCGGGCGTCCCGCAGCGGTTACAGCCGCCTTTCGACGGCCTTGTGGTTGTATTCGACCATCCGACTTCTCTCGTCCCTTCGCCATCTCGTTCTTTCGTCCGTCGATGTTACCGCTGGCGCTCGTCGCGCCACGGAGGCCGAGAGATCTCCCCGGGTAAGAACGCAGAACTTCGTGACGACCCCGTAACCCGTACGCGCGCTGCCCGACGGATACCGGGCTTCACCGCTGGGGGCCGGCTCACCCTGCAGACGCACGCCTCACGGCGCTTCACTTGCGTTCGGTTCGTCACTTCACCGTAGGCTTCCATCGGACATTCCCTCGCGGGCAGGACGCCGCTCGCGCGAACACCCCAGAGCCGGTCGTTTCCGGTCAACGCCCCTGCCTCATAGGTGCGGGGTTCCCTCCGTCGGGGCCCCCAAGAGGACTTGGCTTCTCCACCTCCCTTCTCTGCGTCATTTGGCTTCACCTCTCTGTTCTGCGCCCATGCCGGGCGCGACCCCGCAGCTTGCTTCGCAACTGCTCCCCCCGCCGCCTGCGGCGGGCTCGCTCTGCTCGCTTCGCGCGTGATCAATATTTGCTCGCGCTCTCCGGTCCTGGTCGGGCCCTCCGTCCCTCCGGGCCCTCTACTCGCTTCGCTCGCTTCGAGGCCGAGCAATTCTTGCTCGGCCTCTCGGTCCTGGTCGGGCCCTCCGTCCCTCCGGGCCCTCTACTCGCTTCGCTCGCTTCGAGGCCGAGCAATTCTTGCTCAGCCTCTCAGGAGCGGCCCACGATGTTGGCCACGCGGATGCGCGGGCCGGCTTCCACGCTCACGCGCGCGGCGCGGAAGATGTCGCCGTCGAGAACGTACGGGCCGGGAGCGTCGGCGAACTCGATCTCGAAGCGACGGACGAGACCGTCGAAGTTGCCGGCGCCGCCGAGCGGGCGGCCGAGCAGCACGCGCGGCGCCTGCGGACCGAGCGCGCGCGTGGTGAGCGGCGACGCGACGAGGTGGGGACGATCGGGGTCCTCGCCGCCGCGGTGGGTGACCTGCATGTGCAGCCCCAGATCGCGGATCGTCGAGGACACGATCAGGCTGAACGCGCGCGGCGCCAGCGCCTCTCCGTCGACGACGAGGCGACAGGGGAGCGGATCGAGCACGCTCCGCGAGTAGCGATCGGCGAAGAGCGATCCGACGAAGATGCGCGCGACGATGCGCGCGGCGGTGGCGTATCCGTGACCGCCCGCGGCGTAGTAGCGATCGAAGAAGCGCGCGACGAGCCCGGTGCCGAAGATGAAGCCGGTGCGGGTCGTCGCACCGTCCTCGCACACGGACAGCGTGGCGCGCTCCACCGCGGCGAGCGGCGCGGGCGAGACGGCCCGGCGCACGCAGGTGTCGAGATCGGCGCGCTGTCCGAAGGCACGCGGCACCGTCGCCGCGGTGCCCGCCGGGGCCAGCACCAGCAGCGGCAACGAGCGCTCCGCATAGGCGCGTCGCAGCGCGCCCAGGCTCGCCATGAACGTGCCGTCGCCGCCACACAGCGCGATGCGATCCGGGGAGAGCCCGGCGATCTCCCGCGCGGCGTCGTCGAGCTCGTCGAGGGTCCGGGTCGCCCAGACCGCGGCGTCCGGTCCACAGGCGGCCCGCACGTGGGCGACGAGCGACGGGCGCCGCTGGAAGCGGGCGGCGTTGGTGTTGAGGATGAGGGCGGCGCGCAACGGGGGGACTCATGCTATCTAGCATCTCGTCATGTCTCGACGGCTGGTCGTGTTCCTGGCGGCAGTGGCGGTCGGCTGCGGAACCGCGTCGGTGGTCCAGACGGCCCTGCACGGCGACCTGGCCTCGCTCAAGCGCGAGATCCGCCAGGATCAGCAGCACGGCGCCCTCGATCGCGGGCGCGTTTCGGACCTGGCCAGCGCTGTGGCCGGCCGCGAGTTGCGATCCGCGACCGGGCAGGCCGCGATCCACCGCGTCCGGCAGCTCCGCGCGTGCTCGGGTTCGCTCACCGCGGTTCTCGAGGACCGCGCGGCCCGCCCCGACGACGTGGGTGGCGAGGCCGCGCTGGTGCTGCTCGAGCATCACGACCTGGACGCCGCGGACGCGCTGGCGCGCTACGCGGAGTCGTCGAGCGGAGCGTGGCGCGCCGTCGCCGCGCGCGCGGCGACCGGTGGCCGCGATGGCGAGCTGCGCCGGCATTTCATGGCCGATCCCGACCAGCGCGTGCGTCGAGCCGCGCTGTCGGCGGCAGCGGACGCGCGCGACCCGTACGACCTGGACGCCCTGCTCGATACCGCGCGGCTCGACCCGGACCCGCTCGCCCGGAGCATGGCGACCCGCGCCGTCGGCGCGATTGGCGGCGAGCGCGCCGTGCTCGCGCTGGAGGATCACTGGGACCGCGCCGACGACCTGACGCGACTGGCGATTGTGGACGCTTGGGCGATGCCGGCCGCGTTGAAGAGCGGCGGCGCGCGCGAGCTCGTTTCGCTGGTCGAGCGCGAGACGTCGCTCGCGGCGCTGGCCGCCGCGGACGCCTTGATCCGGCTCGGCGTGGAGGGCGACGGCCAAGGCCGGGCCGCGCTCGCCCGCGCCATCACCGACGGGACCGAGGACGAGCGGCGCACCGCGATGCAGACGGCGCCGATCGACGATCCGGACGTGCGGACCGCGCTGGACAAGGCACTAGCAGGACAAGGATCCGGCGATCCGCGGCATGGCGGCGGCGCGCCTGCTCGACGTGGCGGACAAGCGGGCCGCGGCCACGCGGATCCTGGCCGGGCTGGCCCAGGGCAAGGACGAGCCGGCCCTCGACGCGCGCGCCGCGCTGGCGTCGGCGGGAAATGCCGTGGTCCGCCCGGCGCTGATCGGTCAGCTCGCGTCGCGCAAGCCCGAGGAACGGCGCCTCGCCGCGCTGGGTTTGATCCACCTGCGGGACTGGTCGCACGCCGCGACCGCCCTGGCCGACGACGATCCGGTCGTGCGAACCGCAACCGCGTGTTCAATCCTGAGCGCCGCGCACTGACGCCAAAACCACCCGATCCCGGCCGTCGAGCCGTCCGCGATTGAATTCCAGCGGGTTTCCCGCTACACACGCGCCCCATGACGTTCGCGAGAGGGTTCACGGCGATGCTGCTCGCGGCAACGCTGGGTATGGGGACGAGCGGCTGCATCAAGAAGGCGCTCCTGGACGGCCAGATCAAGGGCACCCGCGATGGCTCTGCAGCGGTCAACACGCTGCAGGACTACGAGGTGGCAAACCAGATCGCCTTCGCAGGTCTCGGCCAGATGGAAGGCATGCACAAGCTCGCGCCGGACAACACGGACGCGCTGTACATGCTCACGCGCAGCTGGTCCGGCGCGGCATTCGCGTTCATCGAGGACCAGTACGAGCAAGCGTACGAGAAGGGCGACGACGTGATGAGCGAGTACGAGATCCTGCGTGCGCGCGCCGCCTACCAGCGTGCCATCTCGTACGGGCTCGAGCTGCTCTCGCACACCGCCGACGGCTTCGATCAAGCCCGCCGCAACGACGCGACCATCCGTGCGTGGCTCGTCGCCAACTTCACGGACAAGGACGACGCCGAGAACCTGCTGTGGACGGGCTACGCCTGGATCGGCAACGTCGGCGTGTCCAAGGACGTGCCGGCCACCGTCGGCGAGCTGTACATCGGCGTGGAGATGGTGAAGCGCTCCCTGGAGCTCGACGACACCGCGTCGAACGGCATGGGCCACATCATCCTCGGCGCGTACTACGCCGCGATGAAGGAGTTCGACAAGAGCAAGGCCGAGCTCGACAAGGCCAACCAGATCAACGACGGCAAGTTCCTGTCGGTCCAGCTCAATCTGGCGACGCGCTACTACTGTGCGCGTAGCGACAAGGCGAACTACTTCAAGACGCTCAACGAGGTGCTCGCCGCCGGCGACACGATGCCGAAGGCGCGACTGCCGAACGTGATTGCCAAGCGCCGGGCCCGGCGCTACCTCGGCAACAAGATCTGGCAAGAGGAGTGCGGCTTCACGCAGTAGGGCGGAGGCACTGCACAAATTGCCAGTAATTATCGGCTGATTGCGTAGCAGAAGCCATTTCGATTGATCCGATCGCCGGTCTGGACCGTCTCACGGGAGCCGAACCTTACCGGTCACCAGGAAACCACGTAGGAGGTCATCGGAACATGATCCGGAAAATTTCCGCAGCGGTGCTGTTCGCAGCGCTGATCGTCATGGGCAGCGCGTCCGTGGCCCAGGCGAAGACGACGCTCAAGGTCGGGACGCTCGCGCCCTCCCAGAGCCCCTGGGGCAAGGTCTTCAAGACCTGGTCCAAGGCCGTCGACAAGAAGACCAACGGCGAGGTCAAGCTGGTCTGGCTCTGGAACGGCACCGCCGGTCCTGAAAAGGCCGTCGTCGGCAAGATCCGGTCGGGCCAGCTCAGCGGTGCGGCCATCACGGCGGTCGGTCTCGCCGAGATCCACAAGCCGATCATCGCGCTGCAGATGCCGGGCGCCTTCAGCAGCTGGAGCGAGCTCGACAAGGCGCGCGCGAAGCTGACGCCAGACTTCGAGAAGGCGATGGAGAAGTCCGGGTTCTTCCTGGGCGGCTTCGGCGACGTCGGCATCGCGCGGGTGATGTCCAAGGGCTTCGCGGTCAACGTCCCGTCGGACCTGAAGGGCAAGCACCCCGGCGTGATCGCCGACGACATCATCGGCCCGAAGATCTACGAGGTCATCGGCGGTGTCTCGCCGGTTCCTTCCGAGGTCACCAGCTTCTTGCCCAAGCTGAACAGCGGCGCGATCGACGTGATGAACACCCCCTCCCTGGCCGCCGAGCAGCTGCAGTGGGCTTCGCGCCTGGATCACATCAACACCGCCCGGATCGCCTTCGGAATCGGTGCCCTGGTGCTGAGCCAGAAGGAGCTGGACAAGCTGCCGGCCGATCAGCGCGAGGTCGTCACCTCGACGGGCAAGTTGGCCGCCAAGGCCCTGACAAGGCGCATCCGCGCCGCCGACGAGAAGTCGTTCGAGCGCCTGAAGAAGAAGATGACGGCGCACGACCCGACGGCCGCCGAGACGGCGCAGTGGAAGAAGGTCTTCAAGCAGGCCTGCGAGCGCCTCAAGGGCGCAATCCCGGGCGACGTACTGTCGAAGATCGGCGCCTGCTGACGCCGGACAACCGGGAGCCACGCGCTCGCACGCCGGGCCGCCCTTCCAGGGCGGCCCGACGTGTTTTGTGGGCCTGCGAATCGCGCAAGAGCCGGGCGGAATAGTGTAACGTCCAGCTTTCCAGGATGGCCGACGACGAGAAGCAGGACGAGCAGACCCCGGAAGCCGCCTCGCCGGCCGCGACCGAACCCGATCCGGACGCCGCGAGCGAGGACGCCCCGGCTTCCGCGCCGACGAGCGAGTCGAGCTCCGACGACAGCGCGGAGGCGAGCGCCAAGGACGACGCGGCGCCCGGCGACGGCGAAGTGCCGGACGCGCCGGCGGGCGCGGCACCTCCCGACGCCGACGCCGGCGGCGGCTCCCAGCCGCCCAAGGACGGCGACACCAAAGCCGCGGCCTGGGGCAGGCCCCTGGTGCGGCTCGACGTCGCGTGGACCGCGCTGGAGGCGCGTCTGTGCGCATTCGTGCTGGTGCTGGAGGTCACGGCGCTCTCGCTCTGGGTGGCGCTGAAGGGTCTGTCCTCGCCGCCCGACAGCGGGAGCCCTGCGGGGGTGGTGTTCCGCGGGCTCACCGGGGCGCTCGTGCTCGGGTTGGTCGGCTACTTCGCGCTGTCGAAGCAGCGTCTGGAGGTGCGGCGCGCCGCGTCCCTCATCGGCGTCGTCGCGGGCATCGTCCTGGCGAAGGCCTGGGCCCGGGTGGGCGTCGACTACGGCTCGAACATGCTCAACTGGTACCAGCAAGCGTCGACGCTGACGCTGCTCGGCGGGCTCCGCGGCTTGGGCACCCGGCTCACGCTCTGGCTCGCGCTGCTCGGCGGGTCGCTGGCGACCGCCGCCGGCAAGCACATCACCATCGATCTCGATTACCCGCTTCCTCAAGCCCAAGGCCAGGTTGCCGGTGGTGGTCGTCGGCTGGTTCGGCGCGGCGTTGATCTGCACCTCGGCGGCGTGGGGCTTCTTCGATCACATCGCGATCGAGAACTTCGGCGCGAACGCGGACGCGAGCGCCGGCGCGAAGGTCGGTGCCGTCACCAAGGGCCTGGGCGAGGACTTCTTCGTACTCAGGAAGCAGATCAGCCTCGACTTCAAGACGCTGCCGCATGTGCTCAAGGGCCAGCCGTACGCGGACTCGCTCGTGGGCGCGGAGTGGAACCAGTGGCTCGACGAGTCGGGTTTCGCCGCGCGCTACGGCAAGGAGGCCACGGACGCGCTCAAGGTTCCGCCCGACCAGAAGCGCTCGCCGATCGTGCTCATCCCCGGCAAGGGCGACGTGCGCGGCGAGCTGATCAACGCGGCGAACCTGGTGTTTCCGTTCGGGCTGTTCATCATCGCGATCCGCTTCATCTTGCTCTCGCTCCTGGCCCTGAGCGGGCACAAGTCGCTCGACGACGGCGGCGAGGGCATGGACATCCAACGCCCGGCAGACGAGGCCGCGGTCGAAGGAGAAGGTGCATGATCATCTTTCTCTTCATCATCGTCTTCATCCTGATCGGCGCGCCCGTGTTCGCCATCATGGCGGGCACGACGCAGCTCGCGTGGCTGCTCGAGCCGAACGCGGCAATGCACCACGTGCGCTTCCTCGCGCCCGATGTGCTCGACGAACGCTTCGCGGGCTCGCCGATCCTGGTGACGGTGCCGCTGTTCACGTTCATCGGCTACCTCATGGCGGAGTCGAAGACGCCCGAGCGCATCGTCCGCGCATCCAACGCTTTCCTGGGCTGGCTGCCCGGCGGCCTGGCGATCGTGTGCGTGTTCGCCAGCGCGTTCTTCACGACGCTGACCGGCGGTAGCGCCATCACGATCGTGGCCATCGGCGCGCTGCTGTATCCGGCACTCCGCCAGAAGGGCTACCCGGAGAAGTACTCGCTCGGCCTGGTCATGTGCGGCGGATCGCTCGGGCTCTTGCTGCCGCCCTCGCTGCCGATCCTGGTCTACTCGCTGGTGGCCGGCATCGACTTCACCAAGGCGTTCAAGGCCGGGATCCTGCCCGGCATGATGGTGATGGCGATCCTGAGCGTCCACGCCATCTACACCGGCATCAAGTACAAGGTGCCGCGCACCAAGCCCAACCTGCGGGAGATGGGCGCCACGCTCTGGATGGTCAAGTGGGAGCTCGGCATCCCGGTCCTGATCCTCGGCGGCCTGGCCACGGGACTCACCGAGCTCGACGAGAGCGCGGCGCTGGCCGCGCTCTACGTGCTGGCGATCGAGGTGCTGGTCTACAAGGACATCAAGCCCAAGGAGTTCCCGCGCATCGCCAAGAACTCGATGGCGCTGGCCGGCGCGGTGCTGCTCGATCATGGCGATGGCCATGGCGCTGACGAACTACATCGTCAGCGAGCAGATCCCGAACAAGGTGTTCGCCTGGGTGACGAGCATGGGCATCACCAAGCAGTGGCAGTTCCTGCTGGTCTTGAACGTGTTCCTGTACTTCCAGGCGATGGTGATGGAGGGCTTCAGCGCGATCCTCGTCGGCGTGCCGCTGCTGATCCCGTTCGCCGCGGAGTTCGGCCTGTCGCCGTTCCACCTGGCGATGATGTTCCTCTTGAACCTCGAGATCGCCTATCTCGCGCCGCCGCTCGGCTACAACCTGTTCGTCACCAGCTTCCGCTTCAACCGGCCGATGATCTCGCTCTACCGGGTCTCGTTGCCGTTCGTGGGCCTGCTGGTGATCGGCCTGGCGATCATCATGGGCTTCCCCGGCCTGTCGACGATCGCGGTCGCCGGCGACATCGCCAACGCCAAGGCCAAGGCCGCGAAGTACAACGAAGAACCGCGCGAAGCCTTCATGCTCGAGTGCGTGCAGGAAGACCGCAACAACCCGCTGCCGTGCACCCCCGAAGAGAAGGCGAAGTGGGGTCCCGGTGCGGGCGCGCCCGCGCCGGACGACGGCGCCAAGGGCGCCGCCGGCGCCAGCGGGGGTTCGGAAGACGACGACCTGCTCGACCAGATGATGGGCGACGACACGGACGGCGGCGCCAAGAAGAAGCCGAAGGACAACGCCGACGGCACCGACGACGACTTGCTCGACCAGATGCTCGACGACGACGGCGCGAAGAACGACAAGGCGGACGCCGGTGCGGCGACGGGCAAGGACGACGGAGACGACGGCGACGACGACGATCAGGATCTCGAGGACATGGCGAAGTAGCGCCGGTCCTCAGATGCTGATCGATTTCCAGTCGCCGCGTCGGAACTTCCACGTCATCGCCGCGCTCAGCCCGATCACGTAGGCGAGCGCGGCGCACCAGATCCCCACGAGCCCGAGCTGGAGCTTGATCCCGAAGAGCCAGGCGAGCGGCACCAGGCAGGTGAAGTGGAGCACCAGCTCCACCATCATCACGTAGCGGGTGTTGCCAGCTCCGAACAGCGCCTGCGTGAGGATCATGCCGACGGCGACCAGCGGCGTGGCGATCCCCATCATCCGCATCGGCATCATGGCGGCGTCCACCACCGCCGGGTTGTGCGTCCAGAACGACAGGATGGCGTGCGGGAAGACCACGCCTTCGAGCAAGCCGACGACACCGAAAATCACGATTCCGAGCCGCACCGACACCCACCCGAAGCGCGCGGCCTTGTCGCCGTCGCCTTCACCCAGGGACTGGCTGACCAGCGTCGCCGTCGACGTCCCGAACGCCAGGCAGGCGGTGAAGGTGAGCATCAGGATGCCGACGATCACCGTGGTCGCAGCGCCGTTGATGGCTCGCGCTTCTCCGCCGGGACAGTCGGCGGCGATGCGCACAGCGTGCGTGACGCTGTCGAGCTGGCTCACGATCGCGCTGAACATCGCGAAGCCGCTCATCAGCGCGATCGTCGCGACCGCGCTGGGCACGCTCAGCTTGAGAACGTCGCCGGTGAGCTTGCGCGACAGCCGCTTCATGGCGAAGGGCTGGAACTCCTTGGCGTAGCGCGGGAGCAACGCCCAGCCGATCATGATCGCCAGGCCGACCCAGGTGGACACAAACCCCGACAAGCCCGCGCCGGCGATGCCCATGCGCGGCGCGCCCCAGCGCCCGAAGATGAACGCCAGGCACAACACGACGTTGAGCGCGTTCATGACGATCGCGCTGACCATGTGCACCTGGGTCTTGCCGATGCCGTCGAAGAACGCCTTGAACGAGAAGGTCATCGACATGCTCACGATGCCGAGCAGCCGCCAGTGCAGGTACTGGGTCGCCGCGAGGCGCACCTCGGGGACCTTGATCAGCACGTGCAGGATCGCGGGCAGGCTCAGGTAGCCGAGGATCGTGAACGCGACGCCGGCGACCAGGGAGAAGAACCACGAGTTGACGAGGACCGCGCCGGAATCCAGGTGCTTGTCCTGGGCGAAGCGGCGCGCCGCGATCGCCTGGGTGCCGACCGAGATCGCGCTGAGCGATCCGCCGAACAGCCACAGCAGGATCAGCGACGGCAGCAGCGCGGCCTGCGCGTTCGACGATTCCGGACACGGCAAGCGCGAGAAGAAGATGATGTCGATCTGGTTGACCACGCTCTGCGTGACCATCGCCAGCACGGTGGGCGTGGCCAGACGCAGCACGACCCGGTAGGGCGAGCCGGTCGTGACGACGTTCACGCCGGGAGCAGCGTTGGGCGTGGCCATCGGCGGGGGGTCAGTGGAACGGAGTCCGGGTCATGGGTCGTGGCCGCGCGCCCCCCAGGCTGTACCCCGCCCCGAGGCGGGTCGCTCGCTCTTACGTGGCGACCGGGGCTGCCCGCAAGCGCACAACGTGCCCGGATCGCGGCCGGCGTTTGATGAGAATCAAAATGGCGAGCATTATCATGGCTTTACTGTCCAGTGCTCCGGAGCGGAGCTTGAGCTGCCACAGGCACGAAGGCGACGCCGCGGCCGGGTCGCCGCCGGACGTCAGTTCCGCGCGAGGCGCGCGTCCCCGCCCAGGCTGTGGAGGCGGGCGCGGGCCGCGTCGCATTCGGGGTGGGCCTTGGCGAGCGCCACCAGCGTCCGGATCGCGGCGTCGCGCTTGCCGGCGAGACGCAGCATGTCCGCGAGCTGCAGCTGCGCGTCGGCGCCCTTGTCGATGCTCGCCCACTGCCGCGCCACGCGCAGCGCTTCACCCCAGGCCTTCATGTCGGCCGCGGCGCGGGACCACGCGGCGAGCGCGTCGGCGCTGTGGCGGTGGGCCTTGCCGATACGCCGGAGCTGGTCGAAGCCCTTGAGCTTGTGCCCCGACTCCATCAGCGCCTGGGCCGCCTTCACGGCGTCGGCGACGTCAGCGGAAGGCGGAGTTGCGCCTGTCGGCAGCTCTGCGCCTCGCTTCGGACGACTCGTCATCGGCCGCGGCTGCGACGCGATCGTCGCCGGCGGCCGGCGCGGGTTCGGCGGCGGCTCCGGACTCGGCGGCGGCTCCGGGTTCGGCCGCGGCTCCGGGCTCGGCTCCGGGTTCAGCGGCGGCTCCGGGTTCAGCGGCGGCGACCGGCGCGGTCACCGCGGCGACGGCGACGGGTTCCGCCGCGCGCGCTGCCACGGCAGCGACCGCGGCCTTCGCGGGCGCGGGTGCAGCGCCGCGCAGTGCCGCGAGCTTCGCGACCAGCGGATGGATCATGCCCATCGCCCGCGCCTGCACGTCGGGACGCGAGTGCCCGACGACGGCGACCACGCACAGCGCGGTCGCGAGCGAGGCCAGCGCCGCGACGCCAGCGCGGCGGCGACGCCGGCGGCGCTCCTCCGGCTCGCGCGAGGCGGCCTCGAGCGCTGCGCGAAGCTCCGCGGCGCTCTGGAAGCGGTCGGCCGGATCGCGCTGGAGAGCGCGCTGGATGGTCTCGTCGAGCATGCGGGAGATTCCTCTGTTTGGCGCCAGCTGGCGCGGTGAATCGGGGTCCATTCGACGCTTCGCGTCGAGCAGCGCGACCGTGTTCGGTGCGTCGAAGGGCAAGAGGCCGGTGACCAGCTCGAACAAGACGACGCCGAGGCCGTAGACGTCCGAGCGCGCGTCGGGCTCGCCGCCCGAGATCTGCTCGGGTGCCACGTACTCCGGCGTGCCGGTGAGCGAGATCGCGCCCGCGGGCTGCTCGTCGTCGGCGCCCTCGGAGCCGGACCGCGCGACGCCGAAGTCGAGCAGCTTGAGCGAGCCGGTCCGGGTCAGGAACAAGTTGGCCGGCTTGATGTCGCGGTGGACAAGGCCCGCCGCGTGGGCCGCTTCCAGCGCGCGGCAAGCGTTGATGCCGAGGCGCGCGGCTTCGCGCCAGTCCATTCCGTGCTCGCGATCCAGATAGCTCTCGAGGGTCTCGCCCTCGAGCAACTCCATCGCGTAGAACGGACGGCCGTCGGTCGTGACGCCGAAGTCGTGGAGCGCGACGAGGTTCTCGTGACGCAGACGCGCGAGCGCCCGCGCCTCGGCGCACAGCCGCTCGTGGTACGCCGCGCCGGAGTGCTCCGCCGGCAACACCTTGAGCGCCACGGTGCGCCCGAGATCCACGTGGAACGCCTGGTGCACGACGCCCATGGCGCCGCGCCCGATCTCGCTCATCAAGCGGTAGCGCGTCCCGGCGAGCAGCGACGGATCCGCTTCTTCGGTGGGCGCGGGGCTGGGCGACGGCAGGAGCGGAGCGGGCTTGGCGCTCGCGCTGCTGCGCGCGCCGGCGACCAGGCGCACGAACTCGGCGCGCGAGCGCGCGGGCTCCGCCGGGTAGAGTCGCTGCATGAGGTGCGCGACGCGCGCGCGCACGCTGCGCTCGCCGTTGGCCAGGCTCGGCGCGAGCTTGAGCAGCCGCACGAGATCTTGCACCGCGTCGTGCGAGGACGCGTAGCGCTCGTCGATCCGCGTGGCGGTCATGCGCGAGATCACGCCGTCGAGCTCCCGCGGCGCGTCCACGAGCTGGGCCAGCGGGCTCGGGCTCCGGGTTCCGGCGGCCACCGCCGCAAGGTGCTCGGACGCGTCGCCCGCGAGGAAGCGACGACCCGCTATCAGCTCCCACAGCATGATGCCGAAGGCGTAGATGTCCGCGGGAACGCCGCCAGGATTGTTGTTGGCGACCTCGGGAGCCACGTAGCCGGGCTTCGCGAATACGATCCCGGCGACCGTGTGGCAGCGGCGGTTCTCGCCGCGCGCGGTCCCGAAGTCGATGAGCTTCACGTCGCCGCCGTAGCCGACCATGACATTCTGGGGACTGAGATCGCGGTGCACGATCGCCAGCGGCTTGCCGCTGGCGTCCACGCGCTCGTGCACGTGGGCGAGCGCTTCGCCGATGGTGATGCCGAGCGCGACCGCGTCCGCCCAGGCGACGCGCACGCCGAGCTGCTGCGTGCGGTGCCGCACGTCGCTCAGGTTCCGGCCCTCGACGTACTCGACGACGACGTAGGGCTTGCCGTCCTCGTCGCTTGCGGCGTCGAGGATCTGCGCGACGCCCGGATGATGCAGCTGCGCCTGGATGCGCGCCTCGTCGAGGAAGCGCGCGAGGAACGAGCGGTCGTCGGCGTGCTCGCGCCGGATGATCTTCACGACGCACGGCCGCTCCGCACCTTCGATCCCGCCGCTCGACGCGAGGTAGACCTCGCCCATGCCGCCGCGGGCGACCTGCTTGAGCAAGGTGAGGCGGCCCATGGTTCTCGGCAGGGCTTCCTCCCCGCTCTGGGTCGGCACAGAATTCTGCTTTGATTTCATTGGTTTGGATTCCCGATCCAGGCCCGGCATCGGCTCATGGTGCCAATGTAGGATAATGTGGCCAACAAAGCGGCGACGCCCGCCTCTGGAACGGAATGCCTCGCGGAAGTCGCGGGTTGTGGTGCCGTCAGCTCCCGCTAGACTCCCGGGGCCACGACCACATGACCGCAACGCGATCCCACCAGACGAGCCGCCGGGCTCGAGCGACGCTGACGCGCCTGCTGGCGTTCGCGTGCGCGGTCGCCGTAGTGCTGGTCGCGCCGTTGGCGCACGCCGCAGCTCCCATGTGCGGCGAGGAGGGCACGAGCGTCGTGGCCCCACCGCCGGTGTTGCCGATCGACGGCGGCCGCGTGGCGGCTACGTCGCGCTGCGCCGACGACGAGCCCAGCCATTTCTTCGCGCAGGCGCCCCCCGCCGAGCGTGCTCCGTTGCCGTCTTCGGCGGCGACGCCCGACCGCGTGCTGCCGTGGGGGCACGCGTTGCTCGTCCGCGCGCGCTCCGGCCTGTTGCAGATGACGCGCCCCGGATCGCCCCCCCTGCCCCGGGGCTTCCGCACCGCGGTGTTCCGTCCACCGCGCGCGCGCTGACAACGAGCGCAAGTCCGTTTACCGGAGGATTTGCCGCGAGGCTCGCGCTGCGTTAGCGCGGCGCCTCGCCCTCGGCCTCCGCATCACATGTCGGCAGGCTTTCCGGGGCGCGTACGCGCGTCCCCGGCGAGCTCGCCAAATTTCTAGAGCAAGTCACAAGGGAACACAGGAGTAATCAAAATGAACAAGGGAACAGCCATCGTTGGCTTCTTCCTCTGCTTCCTCGCAGGCATGGGCCTGATGTACGGGGTGGACAAGAGCAAGGGGAACGCCGGTATCGGCGCGGAGCCGGGAAGCGCGGCAGGGCTCGATCAGAGCGCGTCGCCGATTCCGGTCACGTCGAAGGACCCGCAGTGGGGCAGCCCCACTGCTCCGGTCACTGTCGTCGAGATCAGCGACTTCCAGTGCCCATTCTGCAAGCGCGTGACCCCGACCGTCGATCAGATCAAGACGACGTACGGGCCGAAGCAGGTCCGCATCGTCTGGAAGAACAACCCGCTACCGTTCCATCCGAACGCACGTCCCGCCGCCGAGGCCGCGGAGACCGTGTTCCAGCTGGGCGGCAACGACGCGTACTGGAAGTACAACTCGCTGCTGTTCGACAACCAGCAGGCCGAGAACGACGACAACTACGCCAAGTGGGCCGGTCAGGTCGGCGTCGACGTCGCGAAGTTCAAGGCGGCCTACAGCTCGCACAAGTACGCCGCGAAGATCGACGAGGATCTCGCGTTCTCGCGCAAGGTCGGGGCCAACGGCACGCCGAACTTCCGCATCAACGGCGTCGAGGTCAGCGGCGCCCAGCCCTTCGAGAACTTCAAGAAGGTGATCGACGAGCAGCTCGCCGAGGCCAAGAAGGCGATCGCGGCGGGCACCAAGCCGGAAGACGTCTACGTCGACATGACGAAGAAGAACTTCCAGGCGCCCCCGGAGAAGCCGGCGCAGGCCGCCGATCAGAAGCCCCCGGAGGAGGACAAGACGATCTGGAAGGCGGAGGTCTTCAAGGACGATCCGGTCCGCGGCAAGGATGACGCACTGGTCACGATCGTAGAGTTTTCGGACTTCCAGTGCCCATTCTGCAAGCGCGTCGAGGACACGCTCAAGCAGGTGCGCGAGACCTACAAGGACGACGTCCGCCTGGTGTGGAAGAACGCTCCGCTGCCGTTCCACCCGCGCGCGAAGCCCGCGGCCGAGCTCGCGTGGACGGCCTTCAAGACCAAGGGCAACGACGGCTTCTGGAAGGCGCACGACGCGCTGTTCGAGAGCCAGCCGAAGCTCGAGGACGACGACCTCAAGGCGGTCGCCGGCCAGCTTGGTCTCGACTGGACGACCGTGAAGGCGAACATCGACAGCAACAAGTACGATGCGGCGTTTGAAGCGACCTCGAACCAGGGCGCCGATCTCAACGCCCGCGGCACACCGCACTTCTTCATCAACGGCTACCGCGTCACCGGCGCGCAGCCCTTCACGAAGTTCAAGGAAGTGATCGACGCTCAGTTGGCCAAGGCCAAGGCGATGGTGGCGGCCGGCACCCCTCGCTCCAAGGTCTACGAGAAGATCATGTCGGAGGCGAAGGGCCCGCCCCCGCCGGAGAAGAAGGAAGTTCCGGCGCCCACCGCCAAGAACCCCTCCAAGGGTCCGGCGAACGCCAAGGTCGTCGTCCAGATCTGGTCCGACTTCCAGTGCCCCTTCTGCAAGCGCGTCGAGCCCACGCTCGCGCAGCTCGAGAAGGAGTACAACGGCAAGGTCCGCTTCGTGTGGCACAACATGCCACTGCCGTTCCACAAGGACGCCCCGCTCGCCGCCGAGGCGGCGATGGAAGCGTTCTCGCAGAAGGGCAGCGACGGCTTCTGGAAGTTCCACGATGCGCTGTTCGCGGCGCAGCCGAACATCAAGCGGCCTGACCTCGAGAAGATCGCCCAGGAGCAGGGTCTCGACATGACCAAGTTCAAGGCGGCCCTCGACGGCATGACGCACAAGGCCGACATCGACGCGGACGCGGCGATCGGGAACAAGGCCGGCATCAGCGGTACGCCGGCATTCGTGATCAACGATTACTACCTGAGCGGCGCGCAGCCCGAGGCTTCGTTCAAGAAGCTCATCGGCCTGGCGATGTCGGAACGCAAGTGACCGCAACGTCCGCGTCCACTCTGGGCCGCGGACGAGCACCCAGGGCGGCCCTCGTGGCCGCCCTGGCCGTGCTGATCGTTACCGGATGCGGGGGGCCTTCACCGGCCCCCCGCACGCCGGAGTCGACCCGGGGAGTCGACCTGGCGAAGCCCGGAGCCGGACAAGCTCCGGCGACCGCGGATCGAGCCGGGTCGCCCATCCCCGTCGAGGCCACCGACGCCGTCTGGGGCGCGCACGATGCGCCGGTGACGCTGGTCGCGTTTCTCGACTTCCAATGTCCGTACTGCGCCCGGGCCGAGGCGACGATCTCGGAGCTCGAGCGCGACTACGGTCCGGACAAGCTCCGCGTCGTATTCAAGCATTGCCCGCTGCCGTTCCACCGGGACGCGCTGCCTGCGGCCATGGCCGCGCAAGCCATCAACGATCTGGCGGGCTCCGACACCTTCTTCGCCTTCGCGCGCACGCTGTTCGAAAACCAGCGTTCGCTGGGCGAGAGCGATCTCGTGCGCATGGCCGCTGCCGTCGGCGTCGAGCGCGGCATGTTCCTGCGCGCGGCGCGCTCCAGTCGCGTCGCGAAGGAGGTAGCGCGCGACCTGTCGCTCGCAGCCCACCTCGGCGTTGACGCGACGCCGGCCTTCCGCGTCAACGGCGTCGAGCTGGTAGGCGCGCGGCCCGCCGAAGACTTCCGGCAAGTCATCGACAGCGAGCTCGCCCAGGCCCAGGCCCTGATCGCGAGCGGCGTGCTCGCCCGTGACGTGTACGCGAAGCGCGTCGCCGCGAACCTCGCGGCGGCGCCGCCTCGCACCGGGCAAGCGGACGCCGGAGCCCGAGCGGATACGACGGTCTACAAGGTGCCGGTCGGCGGCTCGCCGGTGCTGGGAGCCGCGAGCGCGCCGATCACGATCGTCGAGTTTGCCGACTTCCAGTGTCCTTACTGCCGGCACGCCGACAAGACCGTGCACGAGCTTCTGAAGCGCTATCCCGGGAAGATCCGCCTCGTGTTCAAGCACGCGCCGCTGCCGTTCCACGAGCGCGCGATGCCGGCGGCGATGGTCGCGCTCGAGGCGCGCAAGGAGCACGGAGACCGCGGCTTCTGGGCGGTGCACGACCTGTTGTTCGCGTCGGGGCTCGGCGACGCGGATCTGGAACGGATCGCGCACCAGGCCGGGCTCGACGTGGGGCGTGTGAAGGCGGCGATGGCGAAGCAAGCGTACGCGTCGACGATCGAGGACGACCTGGATCTCGCCGATGACCTCGGCGTCCAAGGCACGCCGACGTTCTTCGTCAACGGCAGGAAGCTCGAGGGGGCGCAGCCCCTCGAGGCGTTCGCGAAGCTCGTCGAGCAGGAGCTGCCGGAAGCGGAGGCCCTCGCCAAGGCCGGCGGCGTCGGACCGGGCGGCGTCTATGCCGAGATCATGAAGGGGGCGAAGGGCCCGGACGCCCCCGAAACGAAGACCGTGCCGGCGCCGACGCCGGACAATCCCGCGCGCGGCCCCGCGAACGCGCCGGTGGTCGTGCAGATCTTCTCGGACTTCCAGTGTCCCTTCTGCAAGCGCGTGCTGCCCACCCTCGACGCGCTCCAGCAGGAGTTCCCCGGCAAGATCCGCGTGGTGTGGCGGAACCTGCCGCTGCCCTTCCACGACCACGCCCACGAAGCAGCGGCGGCGGCGATGGAGGCCTACGCCCAAGGCGGCGCGAAGGGGTTCTGGAAGATGCACGACCTCATCTACGAACACCAGGACGCCCCCGACGGCCTGACCCGCGCCGGCCTCGACAGCTACGCGAAGCAGCTGAAGCTGGATCTGACGCGCTTCGACCACGCGCTCGACAACGGCGCCCACGACGCCGAGCTCGACAAGGACGTCAAGGTTGCCGACGCGGCGGGGATCAACGGCACGCCGGCATTCGTCATCAACGGCTACTACGTCTCGGGAGCGCAGCCGCTCACGACGTTCCGCAAGCTCGTCAAGCGCGCGCTCGCGGACCTCACGACGCGCTATCCGTGATCGCGCTTCTCGATCGCGTCGATCGTCTGCTCCAGCCGCCCGTCCTTGCGCAGACAGGGATAGCAGTCGGTGCGCGCGCCGCGCCCGCAGCCCGTGTGCGACTGGTATTGTCGCAGGTACCTCAAGCTGCGCTTGTCGCCCACGTTCTTGGCGCGCAAGAGGATCGCGTAGCGCTGCGAGCACTCCTTCGACAAGCGTAGCGCCACGGCGACGTTCAACGCGGGCGACGAGTTCTTCTGGAACTGTTGCGTCTTGAGCCACGCTTCCGCGCGCTGCTTGACCGTGTAGACGATGCCGTCGGTCGTCACCAGATCGTAGAGGATGTCCGCGCCCTTCGCGCCCATGGGTCCCTCGAGCAGGCCGAACGCCGAGTCGGCGCTCTCCTTCGACTGTGCGGTGACCCACAACGTGCTGGCGACGTCGGGGCTCTGCTTGAGCGAAGGATCCAGCGCGAGCGCCCTCCCGACGGCGCCGACGGCTTCCGGATGCTTGCGCTCGAGCAAGTACGCCTTGGACAACTCGATCAAGAGCGTGGCGTCCTTCGGGTAGCGACTGGAGAGCTCGGCGAGAGCCGTGGCGCCCTTCTTCCGCGCCACGGCGACCTCCGGCGCGGGCGCAGCGGTCGCCGGTGGGACCGCGACGGGAAGCCCGGCGGACGCCGACGTCGCCGCCACCGCCGCCGGAGCCTGGACGGATTCGTGGCTGAACACCGCGACAATCGCGATCACGAACAGCAACGCGGTGCCCGCGACCAACAGCACCGCCCCGCCGAGGAACACCGGCGCCGGGACGCGCTGGAGCGGCTTGCGCACGCCCGGCGGGAGCGCATCGCGGCGACGCTCAATCCAGTCGTACAGCTTGTCGAGCTGGGTTCCGGGGACCGGGTTCACGACCGCGTCGAAGGCGCCGGACACGCTGGCACCCATCGACGCCAGCGACGCGCGGGCGCTGGGCACGCCCTGCTGTGGCGCGGGCTGTCCCGTCGGGAGGGTCATGTCCGGCACCGAGCCGCCGCTGCTGATCGGGATCGCGCCGTCGGACCACGACGGCGACGAGACCGGACCGAGGATGTCCGGTGCGCTCGCGCGAAGGTCCGGCACCGAGCCGGGTGTGATCCAGGGCTGCGACCCGAACGCAGCCGGCGACCCGTTCGCCAACGTGAGCTTGCGGCCGCTCAGCGCCGGTGCCGGGCCGAGCAGCACGTCGAGCGCCTCCACCAGCTCGCCTGCCGTCTGGAACCGATCGGTGACTTCCTTTTCGAGCAATTTCAGAGCGATGTACTCGACCTGCGGAGGGATGATCAGCCCGGGCGTGCGATCGGCGAAGCGCGGAGCCGGCTTCGACAGCTGCTGGCCGAGGATCCCGACCTGGCTCTTGCTGCTGAAGGGACGGACTCCCGAGAGCATCTCGTACAGGATCACGCCGAGCGCGTAGAGGTCCGCGCGGCCGTCCACGGCTTGTCCGAGCGCCTGCTCCGGCGCCATGTACTCGGGCGTACCGAACACCATGCCGACCTTGGTGATTGGCCGATGCGCCTCGCCCCCTGGACCGACCTCGCCGATCGGCACCTTCGCGATCCCGAAGTCGAGCACCTTGACGAAATCGGGGTCGCCGGCCTTGTCGACCAGCATCACGTTCTCGGGCTTGAGGTCGCGGTGGACGATGTCGAGCGCGTGGGCGCTGCCGAGCGCGGACGCCATCTGGCGCGCCACGTGGAGCGCGCGCTCGATCGCCATCGGCCCCTTGGCGATCTCGTCGCGCAGGTTCTCGCCCTGCACGTACTCCAGCACCAGGAAGACCGCGCCGTCGACGAGCTTGCCGAAGTCCGTGGCCGCGGCAACGTTCGGGTGATCGATGTTCGCGGCGGCCATGGCCTCGCGCTCGAACCGCGCTACCACCTCTGGAACGCTCGTCAGCTCGCGGTGCAGCACCTTGATGGCGAGCCGCTTGCGCATGAGCACGTGCTCGGCGGCGTACACGCGCCCCATCCCGCCTTCGCCGAGCAGCGAGTCGATTCGATAGCGCTCCGCGAGCACCGTGCCGACGCGCGAGTCGGCCTCGAGGCGCTCGTCAGGGCTCGCAAGCGGCGAATCCAGGCTGCCGGGCATAGGCCGGCTCATTCTAGCCGGGCTCGCCGGGCCGTGCCGCCGACGAGCTCGGGAAATCGAAGGTTCGAGGCGACTTGCAGCGGATCAGTACGGGTTGTCGCTGGTGTCCGCGGGCTTTGGCGCGGGCTTCGGCGCGGGCGCGGGCGCCGCGGTCGGCTTCGGCGCGGGCGCGGGCGCGGGCGCGGGCGCGGGCGCGGGCGCGGGCGCGGGCTTCGGCGTGGGCGCGGGCTTCGGAGCCGGCGCGGGCTTCGGCACGGCCACGGGCTTTGGCGCAGGCGCGGGCTTCGGCGCGGGCGCGGGTTTGGTCGCAGGCGCGGGCTTCTCGGGAGCCGGCGCCGCCGACGGCTCTTCCGCGGCCGAGGCGGACGGCGCAGGTTCGGCAGACTCCGCGGGCGCCGCCGACTCGGTCGGCGTCGGTTCCGCGGTGGCCGTCTCGACGGGCGCGGTCTCCGTGGCCACGGGCGGCGTCGGCTCCTCGGGCACCGCCTCGGGCGTCTTGTTGCGCGTGAGGAAGAAGAGCAGCGCCGCGACGGCGGCTACAGCCACGAGCAGACCGATCACCCGGCCCGCACCACCGCCCTCGGCGGGCGGCGGCGCGGCCGCGGCGGGACGAGGCCGCTCCGCCTCCTTCTTCTCCTTGCGACCGGACTCGGGCGGCGCTTCACGCTCCGCGGCGGGCTTCTTCTTCTCGACGGCCGGCTTCTCGTCCTCCGCCGGCTTCTTCGCGGCGGGCTTGTCGTCGGCCTTGTCCTTCGCGGGCTCGGCGGCGGGCTTCTTGGCTTCGGCCTCGTCCTTCTTCTCGGGCTCGGGCTTGTCGTCTGCCGGCGGCTTGTCGGACGTCGGCTTGGCTTCGGCAGTCGGCTCTTCCGCAGGCTTCTCCGCGGGCTTGTCGCCGACCTCGTCGAGCGACCCGCCTGCCTCGCGCAGCGCGTCCTGCAGCAGCTCCGCGGCCTGCTTCATCACCGTCCGATCCTCCGGCGCGGGCATGTCCTCCTCGGAGTCGGTCTTCGGGAAGAACCCGCCGCCTTCGTCCGCCGGCGGCTCGGGCGCCGAGACGTCCGCGACCGGGCTGACCGCGCCGAGGCCCATCATCGTCGCCTTGCGGATCGGTCCGCCGCCGGGCTTCGCCGCCGCCGCAGCGGGCTTCGCCGCCTCCGCGGGCTTGGACGGCGTCACCACGGGCGGCTTGCTCGCCGCGACAGGCGGCACCGAAGCCGAGATCCCGTCGGGTTGACCCGCCTCGTAGGCGCTGTCCCCGTCGCCCCGCTTGGTGATCAGCTGGTCGATGACCTGCTTCGAGCCGTCGTCGATCTTGATGAACTTCACGCCCATGCCGGCGGGGCGCTCCTCGCCGCCGGCGTCCGGGGGCTCCCGCTTCCACACGACGCGCCCGACGCCCTGCATCAGCTTCTGGTCCTCGGCGATCTTCACCTCGAACTTCAGCAGCGTCCCGGGCGGGAACGGCGAGGGCGTCTTGATGAACATCCCGCCTTTGCTGATGTCGTGGGAGTGGTGCTCGATGAACTCGTCGAGGGTCGCGCTCTTGTAGCGGACCGTCATCGTGAGCACCTTCGCGCGCGGATCTTTTCGCGTATCCTGGGCCATGAACGTTCGCCTTCCCGAATCGAAGCCTGGTTGGCTGCGCCTGGGCGGCCCATCGTAGCCGACGGCCGCAGCGTCTCCCAAGTTGTTCGACCGTGACATGGAAGTCCAACCCGGGGCTCCCCGCAAGCGCGGACACGCACCAGGCGCCTGCTGGGCCCGCTCCGGATGTCGGGTCGCGTGGTAGCATCCCGGTCAGGATGGCGGTCCGTGACCACTTCCGAGCGCTTGCCCGTCGCCCCGTGAGCCTCCCGGCCACGCTCCAAGGCACAGGAACCGGCTGGCAGGTCGAGGCGCGCGTCGTGGATCTCGGCCTCGGCGGCGCGTGCCTGGAGCTTCCAGAGACCGCGGGCGATCCGCTGGCGCTCGGCATGCCCATCCGGCTTCAGGTCCGGGCTCCGAACCTCTGGGACCCCCTCGATCTCGTGGCCCGCGTGAGCTGGAGCAATCCGCGCCGGAGCGATCGGCCCCAGCGCGTGGGGCTCGAGTTCCAGCACCGCGCGGGCGCGACGCTCCGGGCGCTCGTCGATCTGCTCGGCAGCGACGCCTACGAATGACGCGGGCGGTTCCGCGCCGGACCGGCATCCCCCTGCACCGATGCCCCGCGCGTCCGGGCGTCAGAGCGGGGCTTCGCCACGCAGGACCCGGTCATGGAACAGCAACATCTCGATCACGCCGGCGCCACGGTTGAACTCGTAGCTGTGCGTTCCGGGCACCTCGATGAAGCGATGAGCGACGCCGGCGGCGTCGAGCGCGTGCGAGATGTTGCGGTTGGCGTTGAGGAAGAAATCGCGATCGCTCGTCAACAGCCGGATCACGAGCTTGGGGCTCTGGCGACGGGCGTCGGCCGCCATGCGCGCCAGCTCCGGAGCGTCCGCCGAGTCGAACGCCGCTTGCTCCGAGGCGACGACGCCGAACGCGCGCGGACGTCCAAACCCGACCAGCAACGACGCGCGTCCGCCGAGGCTGACGCCGTCGATGGCCGTGGCCGCGGGGGTGCCGACCGCCGGCGTTTCGCGCGCCAGGCGCGGCAGCAGCGTTTCCACGATGAACTTCGCGAACGGCACGGCGGCCGAGAGCGGACGGCTACCGGCGAGGATGTCCGGCGTGTACGGGCACGCGACGATCAGCCCGCGGTACGGCCGCTTCGCGAGGCTCGCGTCGATCTTCGCCAGGCGCGCGTCGTCGACCATGTCGAGGAAGTCCGCGCGCACGAGCGGCGGATGCTGCAGCCGCTCGATCGCGTGCGGCATCCAGTAGTCCTCGACCCAGCCGCGCGCACCGCGCACCGGACCCTTGAACGCCTCGCCGCGACCGTGCAGGGCGATCAGCACGGGTAGCTTCTCCCCGGCGGCGTGCGCCGCGATCGACACCACGACGTCGATCGGGCCGGCGGGCGTCGTGGCGTAGTGCCACGTCAGCTCGCGCGCGGGCTCGGCGGATGCAGGCGCCGCGCTCGCGCTCACCGCCGGCAGCGCGGAGACCACCGGCGGCGCGGCGCTCGCGACCCGGGCGGCCGGCGCCGGCGGCGCGTGTCGATCGCACGCCGGGAGCGCGAACGCCAGCGCGACGAGCCAACGCGCGCGCATCCTACCGGAACGCGTCCTTGGCGGCGCGCACGGCGCCGAGCACCGCCGCGGGACTGCGATCGTCCCCCAGACCGGACGCCACGCTCGCGATGATCTCCTCGCTGTCGCAGCGCATGAAGGGATTGGTCATGCGCTCCTCGCCGAGGGTGGAGGGGATTGTCGGTTCGGCGCGGGACCGCAGCTCGCGAACGCGCTCGAGCTTCTCTTTCACAGCGCGGTTGCCGGGCTCGACGTGGGTGGCGAAGCGCAGGTTGCTCTCGGTGTACTCGTGACCGCAGTAGACGCGCGTGTCGTCGTCGAGCGACGCAAGCTTCACGTTCAGCGATTCGTACATCATGGCCGGCGTGCCTTCGAATAGCCGGCCGCAGCCGGCGGCGAACAGCGTGTCGCCGGTGAACACCGCGCCCTCGCTGATGTACGCCACGGCGCCGAGCGTGTGCCCGGGGATGTGCATCACATCGAAGTGGAAGCCCGCGCAGTCGAACGCACCGCCGTGCTCGAGCTTCACGCTCTGGCCGGGGATGCGGCCCGCATCGGAGACGTGGCCGTAGATCGGCAGCTCGCCGAACCGCTTCACCAGCTCCTCGTTACCGCCCACGTGATCGTAGTGATGGTGCGTGTTCAAGATCGCGACGAGCTCGAGCCCCTCGTCCTCCAGCGCGGCGATCACCGGCGGGGCCTCGCTGGGATCGACGACCAGCGCTTGCCGCGCGCCGTCCCGCCAGACCAGATACGCGTAGTTGTCGCTCAGGCACGGAACGAGTCGAACATGCATGGCGCGCATGCTACCCCGTGTCTTCAGGATTTGTGAGGGCTCTTCGCTACTTCGCAGGCGCCCAGTGCATCGCGTGCTGGGCACCGGGCGGCAACACCGACGCGTCGAGGATCTCGCTGCCGTTGGCGCGAATGGCCGCCCAGATCGGCGCGTCGCGACGCCGCGCGGGGAAATAGATCACGAGCACCGACGGATCGCGGCGCGGGCTGCCCCAGAGCCCGAACGCGTACGCTTCGTCCGAGTGGTAGAAGCGTTCGAGCACGGCGTGAGCGCGGTCGAGCGCGGCACCGGCGATGGCGCCCGCGCGGTCCCCGCGCCGCAGCTTCGCGGTCAACGGTCGGGCCTCGCGCGCCGCGGCGAGCAACGCCGCGTGGGCACGCGCGGAGGCGACGCGCGTGCGCAGCCCGACGCGCGTGCGCGTGGCGTAGGAGACGAGCGGTTGGCGTCGGTGCAAGGTCGAGTAGAGCACGACGACCGTCGAGACGAGGCCGGCCGCGAGCACGACCGCGAGCCTGCCGCGGCGGAAGCTCGAGTGGTACCAGACGACGGTGGTCGCGATCGGCATGAGCAGCGCGAGCACGAGCACCGTCTCGACCATCAGCGTGACCAGCACGGTCGGCAGGTAGTCGGCGAAGCCGAGCTCCGGCGGCCACCAGCGGAAGTACTGGAAGCCGAGCACGATCAGCAGGATCACCAGGCCGCCGAGCGTGTACCCGCGGAACATCCAGAACTCGCGCCGCGCGTCGCGCGCCACGAGCCAGTACGGAAACAGCAACGGATACAGCAGGTAGTAGATGAACGGCCGCGGCGACCGCGCGCGGTAGAACGTCTCGAACTCGAGGGCGTGCGAGAGCAACATCTTCGCGATCCGGTGGCGGGACGCGTAGCGTCGCGCGGCCTCGCCCGCGATGAACACGACGAGCGCGACACTCACGTCGATCAGCACGCCGGTGACCGGAAACAGCTCGGCCGCGCGCACGATCGCGAACGGCGCGATCGTGAAGAACGCCAGCCGGAACAGGAAGTCGGCGAACGAGACCGGCGACGTGAAGAGCGTGGACCTGTCGGCGCGCAACGGCGTGAGCGTAGTTCGCCGAGCGCGGTCCCACTACTGCGATCGCGCGCGCCGTGCTCAGGGCAGCGCCCAGTCCGCGCGATGTGCGTCGTACACGGACTGCGGCAATTGCACGATCAGCGGGTGCCGCGCGGGGTCGAGCCAACCGAGCACGGATTTTATCTGGACCTCGTCGCCCGCGGTGCAGCCCACCGTGGAGCTCGCCGGACCGCTCCACAGGTGCAGGAAGATGCACGAGCCAGCGCCGGGCTGCGGCGGATCGCTGTTGTGATCGATGAACAGGCCCCAGCGATACAGCGCGTCCGGGCGCTTCATCTGCTCGGAGCTGTTCCAGTCGACGCTGGCTACGGCGCTCCGATGGACCAACGTGTTGTAGTGGGAGGACGCCGGGTCGTCGACGCACTCGAGGTCGTCCGTCGCTTGCTCGTACGGCAGCTTGAGCCACGCCGCGTCGGCGGGCAGCGCGTAGCCGAACGCGCTGCCGACGCTGAACACGCCGGCCGGCGAGCAGCCGTCGCCCTCGTGCTTGACCGGACCGCCGTCCGCGGGCGCCGGCGCGATGCCGATGCCCCACGCGAGCCCACTCTTGCCGATCACCACCGGGATCGCGCCGCCGACGGCGCTCCAGCCGCCGCTCGCGCGCTCGTAGCGGCGGAGCGTCGCGGGTACGGCGGTCCAACTGGCGGAGATCACCGTGACGAGCTGCGTCGTGGCGGCCGTGATCGGCGAGCTCGACGTGCCACCGCTGCCGCTCGCGCCACCGCTCCCCGCTCCCCGCCACCGCTACCCGCGGCGCCGGCGCTCGCGACGTGGCCGTTCGTGGAGCAGCCGGCCGCGACGCACACGGCGACCGCAGCGAGGTACCCGCGCATGACGGCACCATCGCGCTGGGCACCGGCGGACGTCAAGCCGCGGCTTGCCAACACCGCGTCCCGGGACAAGAACGACCGCTCCGATGCCGATCGTCGATCTAGTCTTCAATCACGCCTGCCCCAACGTCGCGGCGGCTCGCGCCAACCTGATGCGCGCCTTCGCCCAGAGCGGCGTCGCGCCGCGCTGGCACGAGCACCGCATCGGCGATCCCGCGGCTCCGGAGCGCGTCCGCGGCTTCGGATCGCCCACGGTGCTGGTCGACGGTCGCGATGTCGCCGGCGCCGTGCCCGGCGCCGAAGCCTGCTGCCGCCTGTACGACGACGGCCGCGCGCCATCCGTGGAGCGCATCGCCCAGGCGCTGCGCGCCGCTACGGACGCGACTTGAGACGACGCTTCGCCGGCATCCTGCTATCGATTTTCCTGCTCGTCGGCTGCAAGAGCGGTTCGCCGCGCGCCGTCCAGAAGCCCGCAGCCACGAACCCCGCGCTCGACCCCGCGATCGGCCCGGCGCTCCGGAAGAAGCTCGCCGCGGCGCTCGCCGCGAAAGGCCCCGATTACAAGCCGCACACCCGGCACCTGAACCCCGACGGCTCGCCCAGCTACACCAATCGCCTGATCCTGGAGTCCAGCCCGTACCTGCTCCAGCACGCGCACAACCCGGTGAACTGGTTTCCGTGGGGAGACGAGGCGTTCGCCATGGCGCGCGCCACGGGTCGACCCGTGTTCCTGAGCATCGGCTACTCCACGTGTCACTGGTGCCACGTGATGGAGGAAGAGAGCTTCGAGGACGAGCGCATCGCGGCGTACCTGAACGAGCACTACATCGCGATCAAGGTCGACCGCGAGGAGCGCCCGGACATCGACGCGATCTACATGGAAGCGGTGGAGATGCTCACCGGTCGCGGCGGTTGGCCGATGAGCGTGTGGCTCACGCCGGAGCGGAAGCCGTTCTACGGCGGCACCTACTTCCCGCCACGCGACGGCGACCACGGCGCGGCGAAGGGGTTTCTCGGCGTGCTGCGCGATCAGTATGAACGATTCAAGGCGAGCCCGGGCAGCGTCGCGACCGACGCGCGCGCGCTCGCCGATCGCGTCCGGCAAGCGCTGAGTCCTGGATCTGCCGGGGGTCTGCCCGGCGCGGAATCGATCGATCGCGCGGTCGCGACGGCGGCGGCGCGCTTCGACCCGGCGTACGGGGGCGGCCGCGGCGCGCCGAAGTTCCCGTCCAGCTTCCCGGTCCGACTGCTGCTCCGTCAGTGGCGGCGCACCGGCGACGCGCACGCGCGCGAGATGGCGATCGTCACACTGCAGCGCATGGCACAAGGCGGGATCCACGACCAGCTGGGCGGCGGCTTCCACCGCTACTCCACCGACGCGCGCTGGCTCGTCCCGCACTTCGAGAAGATGCTTTGCGATCAGGCGCTGCTCGCCGTGGCGTACCTCGAGGGCTACCAGGCGAGCGGCGACGCGGATCTCGCGCGCGTGGCGCGGGACACGCTCGACGGCGTCGCGCGCGACATGACGTCACCCGGGGGCGGCTTCTACTCGGCGACCGACGCCGACAGCCCGGGTCCGGGCGGCCGGCGCGCGGAGGGCTACTACTTCACGTGGACGCCGGCCGAAGTGCAAGCCGCGGTCGGCGCCGACAGAGCGCGCGCGGTGGACGCGATGTTCGGCGTCACGGATACGGGGGATCTCGACGGGCGCAGCATCCTGCACACGCCGCAGAGCCGCGACGAGGTCGCCGCTTCGCTGCACGTCGGCCGCCCGCAGCTGGACGCGACGCTGGCGGCGTCGATGCCGCTGTTGCTCGCCGCGCGCGAGCAGCGCGCGCCGCCGTTTCGCGACGAGAAGATCCAGGCGTCATGGAACGGCCTCATGATCGGCGCCTTCGCCCGGGGCGCGCGCGTGCTCGCCGAACCGCGCTACGCCGGGCTCGCCGCGCGCGCGGCGGACTTCGTACTCGGCAAGCTGCGCGTCGGCGGGCGCCTGCATCACAGCGTCCACGACGGTCGCGTCGGTCCCCCGGCGTACCTCGACGACTGCGCGTTCCTGGCGTCGGGGCTGCTCGACCTGTTCGAGCTGTCCGGCGATCCGCGCTGGCTCGACGCGGCGATCGCGCAGATGAACGCGCTCGAGACACGCTTCCGCGACAGCGCCCACGGCGGCTACTACCAGACCGCGTCCGACGGCGAAGCGCTGATCGCCCGCGACAAGCCGGACTCGGACGACGCCACGCCGAACGGCAACTCGGTCGCTTTGCTGGATCAGCTTCGACTCTACGAGCTGACGACCGACGACAAGTGGAGAGCCGCCGCCGAGACGACGTTGCGCGCCTTCGCCGGACCGCTCGCTCAACGTCCGGCAAGTCTCGACCAGATGCTCCTGGCAGTGGAATTCCGCGCCGCCCAGCCAAAGGAAATCGCGATCGTGCTGCCAGACGCGAGCCCCGCGGCGTCGCGGGCGGCGGCGCCGCTGCTCGACGTGCTCCGGACCACCTTCGCGCCGGATCGGGTGCTGGTCGTCGCGCCCCAAGCGGCGCTGGCCGGCGAGCTCGGCGCGCGCGTGCCCTGGGCGAAGAACAAGCCGGCCAAGGGCGGCAAGGCCCGGGCGTACGTGTGCCGGCGCGGCGCCTGCGAGCTGCCCACGGGCGATCCGGCGGTGTTCCGCCGGCAGCTCGCGCAGCCCTGATCGCGGCGACGGCCAAGGCGACGCCGGGTCGGGGTTCCAAGGGGGATGCCGTACCGGGACGGGGTGGGCGCCGCGCGCGCCTTGGTCGAGCCCGAGCTCGACGAGCTGCGCGAGCGCGCGGAGGCCCTCGACGAGCACGGCCGCGACGTGCCCGCGCGGCTGCGCGTGGAGATCGACACGCTGCTCGCCGACTCCTCGCGGCCCGTGCGCTCGATGACGGAAGTGTCGCTCGCACACGCGCGCGTGCGCGAGCTCGCGCTGGCCATCGACGTCGCCAGCGAGGTCGCGGCGATGACCGTGGCGGCGCGGCGCCAGCGCAGGCGCGCGCGCCTGCGTTCGGCCGCGGTCGCGGGCGGCGTGCTCGCGCTCCTCGGCGCGACGTTCGGTGCGTCGTCGACACGTGCGTACGCGGAAGCCGAGTGCGGAACGCGTTGGGAGTGCGCGGACCTGGGGCTGTGTCACGCCTCGCAGGTCGACGACTGGGTCGTCTGCGTCGCGAAGAACGACGAGGACTGCGCGAGCGCGTGCAGCACACGCGGCGAGTGCGTCGCCCAGGCCGGCCGCTGCGTCGCCGCTACCGACGCGGCGTGCCGCGCCAGCCGCGCATGCGCGACGGAAGGCCTGTGCCGCGCCGAGGGCGGCGCCTGCGTCGTCGCCGACGACGCCTTGTGCGCGGCGTCGTCGGCGTGCCGCGATAGCGGCCGCTGCAGCGCCGACGAGGGCGCTGGGGCGTGCGAAATCATGCGCGACCAGGACTGCGCCAGGTCCGACGCTTGCACCAGCGACCATTTGTGCGCCGCGTGGGGCGGGAAGTGCGTGGGTGTCACGCAGAAGAGCTGCCGCCTCGGCGCGGCGTGCGAAGCGCGCGGCCTGTGCTCGCCGGAAGGCGCGACCTGCATCGCGCAGGACGACGGCGACTGCCAGTTCTCGAGAGCGTGCCTCGACCACGATCGCTGCGTCGCCGAGCACGGCGCGTGCGTGCGAGCACGCGCGCGCTGAAGGTTCGCCTCGGCGTGTCGGGCCGCTCCGACGGCGTGGTCGGCGCGATGCTGATCGGCTCGCTCGATCTGGCGCCCCAGGATGCGTCGTGGCGCTACGCGCCCAACGACGCGCTGGTCTACACCGGAACGCGACGGGTCGGCGGGCTCTCCGTCGTGTTCGTCGTCACGCTGGGCTTCGACGTGCGGAGCGGCCCCACGCGATGAGCGTCAATCCGCCGCCGGCAGGAACACCGCGCGCACGCGCTCCGAGTTCAGCACGTAGATGATCCACAGCACGGCGACGAACACGGCCCCGAGCGTCCCCGCGACGCTCTCGATGCTGCGCTGGCCGACGATCATGTCCGCCACCAGAAAGCCCATGTTGAACAGCGCGACCGAGATGAACACCAGGGGAAAACTCCGGCGCTTCGCCCAGTACAGGTAGAAGACGTACGCGAAGCCGACGAGGGTGGTCAGGTTCCCCAGCGTCTCGAAGCCCAGGAGCAGCCCGAACTGCGGAGTGAACGACGACGACCCCGGCGACATCATCACCGCGTAGCCCTGGCGTTGCGCCGCGGAATACAGCGGCAGCAGCCCGAAGCCGATGCGTAACGGGGTCAGCGTCACCACGACGCCCAGAAACGCGAGCCAGCCCTTGCGGCGGCCCAGCTCCGGCCGATACATCACGCGCGGGCGCGGGAGCCACGGCTGCACACGCTGCGCGACGACCACCAGCGCGACGAGCGCCAGACCCCAGAACGCGGCGATGCCGAAGATCCAGGAGAGCGCCCGCTCCCCCTTTCGTGTGTCGACCTTGAAGACGGTGATGGCCGCCGCGTTCGAGATCTTGTCGACCAGCGCGCGGTATGCCGGAAGCTCGGAGCTCTCCACGCTGCGGCCGTACGTCACCAGCCGGTAGTGCAAGAGAAAGTCGTTTCCCTCGCGCTCCGGCTTGAACACGAAACCCACGCTCTCCGCGTACTCGTCGATGGGCTTGTCGCTGATCTTGATCGGCTCGGGCAGCGACACCGTGACATCGTGCGCGACCGACAACGGGAACTCGATCGCCAGCGGCAGCTTGCGATCTTGTTTTGGCTCGATCAAGCGCCGCATGAAGCCGACCGGGCGCACGACGAGATCGACGCGGCCGGCCGCGCTCGTGCTCCAGCACGCGTCGAGCCGGTACTGGTGGCTGAGAACGATCTCGTTCGAGGACTCGTTGTCGACGTAGGCGACGCGGCCGATGAGCTTGGCCTTCGGGTGCGCGTCGAGCACCTGGGCGACCATGTTCTTGTCGAACTCCGCGGACGAGGACGCATGATAGGCGCGAAGCATCTCCGCCCGATCATGGCGGTACGTCGCCACGATCGCGAGCCGCGTCGGGCCGCCGAAGCTGGAGACGACGTAGTGCTGATCGACGGTGACGTCGGGGCGCGTATCGCTTCGCGGCGGCACTCTGGTCAGGCGCTCGGTCGCGGGCGCCAGCACCAGCGCGACCTCGGGGGCGTGCACCGCCATCTCGGCCAGACTGCCGCGTTGGTAGTGGCGCGTCGGATCGAGCCAGTAGCTCGACCCGTCCACCTGGACCACCACGATGACGTGATCGAATGCATCGATCGTAGGCAGCATGCGCGTCGCGCGCATCCCGGCGCTGGTTCCCGCCAGGGCGACATCCGCGTCGAAGCCCAAGGCGCGCAGCAGCGCCACGGCGAGCAGGCTCTTGTCCTTGCAGTCGCCGAAGCGCCGCTCGAGCACGTCCTCCGGCGACGCCGGTCGGTGCGAGCTCTGTCCGAGCGCGAGCGAGAGATAGCGGATGCGCTCCTCCACCGCACGGATCACCGCGCGCACCTGTTCGGTGTGGGTCGTCGCCTTGCCGGCGATCTCGCGTGCGGCGCGCGCGACTGCCGGCGAAGGCGGATCCGGCAGGCGGAACAGCCCGTTGCCCCAGCGGACGACCGCCTGCCACGAGTCGAAGTCCGACAGCTGCAGCCACGGCAAGTCGTCGTAGTCGTCGGGGGTGCCCGGCGCGACGTCCGTCGCCGGGACGTCGGTCGCGGACGTCTCGTAGTTGTAGAGCGCGCCCCGACGCGTCCCGATCAAGCGCACGCCCGCGGCAAAGCTGCGGTAGTCGAGCGGGTGATCGGACAGCGCGCGATGCCGCTCGCTGCCGATAGCGACGTCCAGGCCGAGGAGCCACGACTCCATGACGTGTCCGGCGAACACGGGGTTTTCGCCGACGACGGAGAACTCGGTGTACACGACGTCGCCGACGCGCAGATCCGGCAGCACCACGATCGCCGTGCGCTCGCCGTCCTCGACGTTGTCGTCGAGCCCGACCTCACGCCGCATGACCTGCACTTTGCCGATATCCAGGTGCGGGATCACGGAATCTCCGCGGCGTATCTCCAGTCGATGCAAGACGAGCCGCTGATACGGCGGGGTGAACCCGAAGCGACGCTGTCCGGCGGATTCGACGCCGAGCTCGTTGTCGATGCGGACCGCCGTACGCATGAAGTGCCAGCGCTGTCCGCCGACAAAGCGGTCCTGCACGTCGATGACCTCGAGCGCGACACCGCCACTCGCCGGCGTGCCGCGCGCGAGCTTGCCGTCGAACGGCTCGACCCACGCCGGCGTCGGCGCCACGCGCACCGGAACCGCCGGTGCCGCCCACGCTTGCCCGTGCACGGCAAGCACGAGCGCGACGGCAAGCACGAGCAGCCAGCGAGCCATGGCGCATGCTAGTGCCGCGACTCGGCGGCGACAAACCACGAAGCGCCGTCGGAAGCCGCTGCCCCGGAATCGTTCGCGACTTCCGGTACACGACGGTAGATCGATTGGCTGTCGGTGCGGCGCGGAATCGCTGTTCCGCGCCGCACCGGCATATCGACACGGGACACGGGTGTGGTGCCTGGGAAATCCCCGCCGCGACGCCTCGCGCTTCCAGCCATCGGACGCAGGCTGGCGCCTGGCCTTGCGACGCCGAGAGACGACGACCGCGTCGCCCTCGATGGTCACGGTGCAGCTGCCGGCTTCCGTGTCCTTGCCAGCGGCGGGCCGCCGTCCCCGGGGCTCGATCTGCCGCAGGCAACGCGCGCGGGCGGAGCAAGCCCGCCCGGAGCGAGGCGGCGTCTACACCCGCAACCGCGTCCGCCGCGAGCGGCGGCCGCGCGATGACGGTATGATGGCGGCATGATGAAGTGGCTCGCCGTGGGGCTATGCGTGTGCGCGTGCGGCTCGAGCCCGGGCACGCACACCGGGCGGCTCGTCGGCGGCACCGGCGCGCTGCCCGGTGCGATCCAGGGGATGCACTACCGGGCGGGCGACCACGCCGGGTTCACCGACGCCGACGGGCGCTTCAGCTACTCGGACGGCGATCGCGTGACGTTCTCCGTCGGCGCGCTCGAGTTCGAGCCCGTAGCGGCGCGCGCGCTCGTGAGCCCGTTCCAGCTGGCGAACGGCAGCGGCTGCGCCGTCGGCGACGCGCTGAAGAGCGCGCTCGTCATCGTGCAGAGCCTGGACACCGACGACAACCCGGACAATGGCATCCAGCTGCCGGAAGCGGCGCCCGCCGACGCGCCCACGCGCGTCGCGACGCTCGCGGCCGCGGATCTCGACGCGGCGATCCATGGCGTCCGCGCCGACGCGAGCGTGGTCGCGAGCGACGTCGCGCTCGATCGCTTCATCCGCCAGATCGACAGCGAGGAATGGACCGAGGACACCGGCGACACCTTCGAGATCGTCGACTCGGTACACCGCTCGCAGGGCGCGGCGACCGACGGCAAGAGCTGGTTCTTCTCTTCGACGAACCACCTGGAGCGCACCGATCTCGCGTTCGCGGTCCAGGTCGACAACGTGCAGCCCGTGCCGAAGGCGATCGCCGATCTGGGCGGCAACCACATCGGCGACATCGACGTCGCCGACGGCTTGCTCTACGCGCCCATCGAGGACGGCCCGGCCTACCTCCACCCGACCATCGTCACCTACGACGCCGCGACGCTCGAGCCCACCGGCGCCTCGTACCCGATCTCCACCGATCTGCTCACCCAGGGCGTGCCGTGGGTCGCCGTGGACGCTCCGCGGCGGCGCGTCTACACCGCGGAGTGGGATCCCACGGAGCGCCTCGACGTCTTCGATCTGGATAGCGACCTCGCGCTCGTCAAGACGATCGAGCTGTCCTCGCCCATCGCCCGCATCCAGGGCGCGAAGGTGTTCGGCGGCGAGCTGTACGCGTCGCGCGATGACGACGCCAAGACGATCTACAAGATCGATCTCGATACCGGCACCGTGATCACGCTCTTTACCCTCGACACCACCGGCTCCGAGGTCGAGGGCCTGGCGCTGCTGCCGGGATCGGACGGCGCACGCATGCACATCCTCGACGTGATCATTCCGAACGTGCAGTTTCTCCAGCGGCGCCGCACCCGCGACCCGCTCCGCGACGCGATCTGTCCCTGAACCACCAGCGCCCGGCTCGACGACTCAGCCGGCGTCCTGGGGCTGCAGCACCGACGCCCGCGCGATGCGATCGAGCCGCAGCTCGCGGCGTTCGCCGCTGGCGAGGTCGGTGACCTCCAGCCGCGTCTCCCGGCGATCCAGGATGACGCCCTCGACGCGGACGTCGCGCGCCGACTCGATCGAGTTGCGATCGACGTAGACGATGCGGAGCGGCTGCTGCTCGAACCACGCGCGCTCGACCGCCGCGCGCACGCCGCGACCGCTCGGCAGCGCCGGCACGCCGATGAACGACAGCTCTTCCAGGCGAGTGAGCAGCTCGCGCTGGGCGGAGGTCGACAGCGCGCTGCGCACCTTGTCCAGCGCCGACTCCAGCGTGTCGGTAAACGGGATCAGGCGCATCCGGATCGCGTGCCGGCCGACCGCGACCAGCAGCGCGGCCTCGCGGGCCGTGAAGTTCACCGGCGGCAGGCTGTAGGATCGGTCGAGGGCGAAGCCGCCGCCGCGCCCGCGCTCCGCGGACAGCGGCATGGACGCGGCACGCAACGCGTCGAGATCGCGGTAGATGGTGCGCACGGTGACGCCGAAGCGCTCGGCGAGCACCTCCGCCGTCACGCCGGTGCGCCGCCCCCGGAGGTATTCCGCGAGGGCGAAGAGCCGTTCGGTCCGCTGCATGGTTCCGCGCCGATCAGACAAACCTGACATACAGCTGACATCCAGCCGGCGCAAGCTGGCGTCTCACCCGGAGGAAACGCCCATGCGCCTGTATCACCACCCGATGTCCTCGAACGCCCGCCGCGCCGTCATGACGGCGCTCCAGCTGGGCACGCCGGTCGAGCTCGTGAGCGTCGATCTCGCCAAGGGCGAGCAGCGCCAGCCCGACTACCTGCGCCTCAACCCGACCGGTCGCGTGCCCGTGCTCGACGACGACGGCTTCGTGCTCTGGGAGTCGAACGCCATCATGCAGTACCTGGCCGAGCGCACGCCGGAGCAGACGCTCTACCCGACGGAGCTTCGCGCGCGCGCCGACGTGAACCGCTGGCAGTTCTGGTCCGCGCACCACCTCGCGCCGTCGGTGGGCATCCTGGGCTGGGAGCGGCTGGTCAAGCCCATGCTCGGTCTCGGCACGCCCGAGCCGAAGCTCGTCGCGCGCGGCGAGGAGCTGGTGCGGCAGTGCGTCACGCTGCTCGATCAGCACCTGGCCGGAAGCGACTGGATCGCCCAGGGTCGGCTCACGCTGGCGGACATCTCGATCTGCACGCCGTTCATGATCACGCGCGCCGCGCAGCTGCCGGTGCAGGACCGCCCGCATTTCGCCGCGTGGTTCGAGCGCATGCGCGGGCTCGACGCCTGGAAGAAGACGGACCTGTGACGCCGGAGATGAACGCCATGCAAGCACCTGGATTCGGTCTGGTCGTCGAGTACACGAAGGACATCGAGCGCGCGACGCGCTTCTACGTCGAGGTGCTCGGGCTCCGCCCCGAGCGCGTCGCGCCCATGTTCGTGCAGTTCGAGCACTTCGCCATCGCCAGCGACGCGTCGCTCGGCGGCAAGGACCAGCCCGAGCTGTACTGGCTGGTCGAGGACGCGGAAGCGGCGTGGCGCACGCTGTCGGCCAAGGCGAAGGTCGTCATGGCGCTCGAGCAGAAGCCGTTCGGCAAGGTCTTCGCGATCGAGGACGCCGACGGACGGCCGCGCTATCTGCTCGAGCTCGCGAAGACGCGCCCGAGCCAGGCCGTATAGCCGCTGCGTCTGGCGCTCTCGGCGGTTTCGCCTTGCGCTGCCCGCGCATTCACGCCACCTGGATGTGACGGTGACGCGTCAAGCGATAGAGCGCTTCGATCCCGATCGACAGCGCCAGCATGCGCGCCGAGCACCCAGAGCTTCGCCGGCTCGCGGGTGGCGGTGCGCCAGACCAGCGCCGCCAGCGCGAACACGCAACCGGCGACGGCGGGACCGGAGATCCACCAGGCGCCGCCGGTCTCCGCACGCAGCCGGATGTTGGCGAGGTTCACGGCGGCGAAGATGATCAGGAAGCCGGCGCTGCCGACGGTGGAGATGCTCGACAGGTCCAGCGTGTTGGCGAGCGCCAGCGTCAAGCCGGCCGTGATCAGCAGTCCCTCGATGGGCCGGTTCCAGACCCGGTTTTCCAGGAACTCCGGCAGCTCGCCGGTCTTGGCGATGTTGAAGCTGAGCCGCGCGGCGCCGTAGAGCGTCGCGTTGATCGCCGAAGCGGTGGAGAGCAGGGCGGCGACGGCGATCAGCAGGAAGCCCCAGTGACCCAGGAACGGGCGAGCCGCCGCCGCGAGCGCGTAGTCCTTGGCGGCTACGATCTGGTCCACCGGGAGATTGCCCACGGTGACGGCGGCGACCAGCAAGTAGAGCACCAGCACGCCGCCGACCGAGATGTAGAAGGCGCGAGGCAAGGTCTTGTCGGGGTCGCGGACCTCGGTTGCCGTGTTGGCGATCAGCTCGAAGCCCTCGTAGGCGAGGAAGATGATCATCCCGCCGGCCACGACGTTCACGGGAGAAGCCCAGGTGGTCATCGCCATGCGCCCGGGATCGACGCCGAACAAGCCGACGCCGACGAACACCAGCAAGATCGTCAGCTTGATGCCCACGATCCAATCCTCGGCGCGACCGATCACGCCGGCGCCCAGCGTGTTGAGCAACGTGATGCCGACGATGACGAACGAGATCAGGCCGTGCTTGGCGATGGCGTGCCATCCGTCAGGGAACAACGCCGCGCCGTAGCTGCCGAACGCGTACGCGTACAGCGACAGCATCACGACGTAGCTCAGCCACAGCAGTACGTTGAGCGAGCCGGTCAGCATGCCCTTGCCGAATGCACGGTTGAGGAACGCGACCGTCCCGCCCTGGCTCGGGATCGCCACGGACAACTTCGCGTAGGCGTACGCGGTCAACAGCGCCACCACGCCGGCGATCGCGAACGCAATCACGGTGGCGCCGCGCGCCATCGACACGGCGAGGCCGAGCACCGCGAAGATGCCGCCTCCGACCATGCCGCCGACGCCGATCGACGTCGCCTCGATCAGCCCCATGTCGCGCTGGCTCATGCCGCGGCTCGTTCTACCGCCGGCCGCAACGTCTGCTCAACGCCTGCCCGCAAGCCGCGGGGCGGGCCGGCGCCGCGCGACTCGGCCCCGCGTTCGGCGTGCGGATTGTGACGTCGCCGTTGCGCATCGCGCCGCTTCCGATGTTCATGTCGTGAACTGGGTCACGCACTGAAGCTCCGGGGCGAGGCCTTGATTGTCTTGCCGGGACGGCGCGGAATCGCGTCGCCGGCGGCCCCTGTCACCCTCAACCGACCGCGTACGTCGCGGAGGAAGGAGCACACCGAAGCTCACCACGCCCGATCCCCATGCTTGCGCGATGGTCCCATGGGTCCCGCGCCATGCTCGACAACAGAATCGACGATCGTCGACGACCTCCGGTGAGGGACGACCCCGGATGCCGCGCCAAGTGCGGTGCTTGATCGAGTGCGCCCGGATGCTTGCGGCGGAGCCAACCGCCCGCCCGCCCAGCTATGACATTGTTTGTCATACCATGTAAAGACGTCTTTACATGGCAGCGTCACCCTCATGTAAAGACGTCTTTACGTGGCTCACGTCCACACGCCTTTCCCCGAGCGTTTCGCGGGTTTTCATCTCGACAACAGTACCCGCCCCGTGCGCGAACCACAAGATCCCGCCCTCGTCGCGATCCGCCAAGCCGCCCGGCGCATTCACCCGAGCTTGACGTCTGCCCAGAGGACCGCGAGCTCGAGCTCGATGGAATCGAACGGCTCGGCGCGCACTCGTGCGTCGTCGCGCCAAACGCCAGGAATGACCCAGCGCCCGGCCTGGAGCTTCAGCGCTTCGAGCGTTCGCTCCAGGGGATTCACCAACCACGCGTGGCCGACTCCGTGGTGCGCGTAGATTGGGAGCTTGTCCGCACGGTCGCGCTTCTCGGTGGCCGGTGAGAGCACTTCGCAGGCACTCGCGACGCCATCCTGCGAGGTCGGGCACGAGGATGTCGTCGGCCAGGTGCAGCTCGGGCTCGTCGAGGATGATCCAGCCTCCGGGGCCGCCGCGGCCGCGACCTGTGCGGTGTCGGAGGCGACGGCTCCCGACGCTGGTCCGTGAGCGGGTTGCCGGTGCGGCGCGGAATCAGAGCTTGTTCGGGTCGACGAGGTGCGGGCCGTAGTCCACCCAGTACAAGGCCTGGTCCGTCGCCACGACGGTGTCGATCGAGCTGTCGGTACTGCAGGCGACGAGCGTCGTTGGGCCACCGTCGCCAGCGCGCGAGAGCGCGGCGCTACCAGCACTGTAGATATCGTTGACTATGTGTCGTGTCGTTACGGGCCGACGGCGAGTGCATCCGTCGGGTTGCCACCGCTCACGTCCCCGCCGCGCGAGCTGACGGTGTAGGCACCGTCGTGGCCAAAGGCGGTGACGCGGAAGCCGGGCTTGGCAGCCGGTATCGCCGCGGACGGGATGAAGTACATGATGGCATCATTCTGGATCACGGCGCGAACCGCGGACGCGACGGCGGAGGTCGCCTGGGTGGCGTCCACCTGCGTGCCGGAGATCGACCAGGTCTTCGCCGTATGGTCCCATTTGGTCTGGAACCAGAGATCGGTGCCCTGGAAGTAGTCCCAGTCGTAGGGAGGCTGGGGGATCCAGTTGTTGCTGGCGTCACCGTCCGAGTCGAGCACGAGCGAGTAGATGTAGCTCTTGAGCGCGTCGTTGGTGGGCACCGGGGCGCCCAGCTGGACGAAGAAGCGGTCGATCGCGCCGGCCGGCATCGGCGTAGCGCTGTCGTCGCACACCACCGTACGCGTGGAGTCAGAAGCTCGGCGCGAAGGCGCTGACGGTTCAGGTCCTCGGCTACAACGAGAAGGGCGCCACGCAGCTCGGCGCCTTCAAGCTGCCCGCGGCGGTGCAATACAAGCTCGAGGGCCAGCTCAGGCGAACCAAGCACTGCAACCGCTGCTGCCACGACAAGCTCATTCCCGTGAGTCCCTACGAGGTGGCGCGTCTGGCGGCGAACCTCGAGCTGTCCACCACGGAGGTCATCGAGCGCTTCACGGTCGACGGCAACGCGCTGGCGTTTCCCGACGGAGCGTGCACGTTCTTGACCGAGCGCGGCTGCAGCGTCCACGCGGATCGGCCGCTGGTGTGCCGGCTCTATCCACTCGGACGGGTGGCGCAGCCCGACGGCACGGAGACGTGGGTCGAGCTCGCGCCGCACCCGGCGACCGCGGGCGAGTACGGCACTGCCGGCACGCTGGAGCAGTACGTTGAATCGCAAGACGCCGCAGCGATGGTCGAGGCGACGCGCCGGTACTACGCGCTGCTCGGTCGTGTGGTCGCCCTGGTCGCGGCCGAGGAAGGCACCGCCGACAGCGACGAGCCCGTGGACGAACCGCCCGATCTGATCGACATCGACGCGGCCCTGGCCGGACGTGGCATCGCGGTGCCGGGCAACCCCTGGGAGAAGATGGAACTGCACCTGGACGCGGTCTCTGCGTGGCTCGACGCGTTCGAAACGTGAGCGCCGCCGCCTCAGCGCTGATCGTGCTGCCCGCTGGTGGCGCAACCGCGACCTCGACGCCCAACGGAAGCTACCGCCTGCTTTCCCTGCAGAACACCGAGGGTACCAGCTGAAGCGCTCGGCACAGATCGCAGGACGTGGTCTCGTCCAATTGACCTCCGGACACGTAGACCCTCCAACGCTTGTTTTCCCCAAGACGATACTCGGGGCGTTGGAACGACTCGCCGTCCGGCGGCGCTTCATGGAAGGGTTGCTGCATGAAGATGATCGTCAGGGATGAGGGTTTGGCGCCTGCTGCAGGCGGGTTTGCCGTGACTCGCACGCCTGGGCTCGGCTGTCCCCAGTGGCCGGGATCGATCTGACCCTCCTGCACGTCGCTCACCTGCCAACCCACAGGCAAGACCGCCTTCAGCGCAGTGACCGGATCGGGCGGGGGAGGCGGCGTCGGCGGCTCTGTGGTTGCGTCTCGGTGCGCGACGCCTGGCGCTGCTGCTGCCCCGTCCCCGCGTCCGGGTCTGCACGCTGCGGACAACACCAGCGCCATCCCGGTCAAGGATATCCACCCGCATGCTCGTGTTGTGGATTCCACTGGTCTTCCTCACAACTACGTTAGCTCCCGCCGCCAAGCGCGTCCACCTGGCTCACCACTGGTACACACAGAGCAGAATGTATCTTGCGCATCGTGCATCCGGCTTTTGCCGGAGCCGATCCAAGCGCCCGCCCGCGCGCCGTGTCCGACGCGCATGCGACGGCCGGGGCGAGCGCCAGCTTGGACGTTGCTCGTCGTGGCGACGGCGTGCAGCGCCCGGCCCGCGCCCGCCGCGCGCGCGGCCGCCCCGGAACCCGTGGCGGTCGTCGCTGTGCCCGTCGACCCCGACATCCCGGCACAACCCGCCCCGGTCGCAGCGTCGCCTGCGACGGCACCTGCGACCTCGGAATACGCGGAGGATGCGCCGCTGGACGCAGCCTCGGGCGCGCCGGCCGCGGCGACGACCCGGGGCACCGCCTCCACCTTGGACTCTCCGGTGAGGGATGACCCCGGATGCCGCGCCAGCGCGGGCTGCGCCGCGGAGGGCACATGCGGATACGATCCCGAGTGGCGCGTGTGTGCACCGCGCAGCGACGACGACTGCCGGCGTTCGCGCGCGTGCGCGCGCGAGCATCGCTGCCACGTCGGCGATGTGTCCCTTTGCACCGGCTGGCCGGGGCGCTGTCAGCTCGGCTGCGTGTAGGGAATGCCGGTCCCTCGTCAGGGATTCCGCAGCGTCGTCCGGCGCGGAATCCCCCGACAACATAGCGCACCCCGCGCCGTGACCGTCGTGCGACCCAGCGGCTCCCAACCGCGACCTCGACTCCCGGCTAGGACATTGTTTGTCATACCACGTTAAGACGCCTTTACATGGTCCAGGCCCCGCCGCCTCCGGTCGAAGCGTCACCCTCATGTAAAGGCGCCTTTACGTGGCTCACGCGCCTTTCCCCGAGCGTTTCGCGGGTTTTCATGTCGACGACAGTAGCCGCGCCGTGCGCGAACCACAAGGTCGGTCCCGCGCCTCCCGACGCTGGGCCGTGAGAAGGTTGCCGGTGCGGCGCGGAATCAGAGCTTGGACGGGTCGACGAGGTGCGGGCCGTAGTCCACCCAGTACAAGGCCTGGTCCGTCGCCACGACGGTGACGATCGCGCTGTCGGTACTGCAGGCGACGAGCGTCGTTGGGCCACCGTCGAGCGGGCGGGTCCAGAGCTGATCGCACCAGGAGCCTTCCGCGTCGGCCTGGCTCCAGAACAGGCGCTGGGAATTGGCGGCGACGGCGCAGATCTGGATCGAGGGACGCGGCGGAACGATCACCGTCGCCGTTCCGGTCGCGACGTCCACGTCGCAGATGCCGCCGTTCGCCGGTGGCACCTCGTACGCGGCGAGCGCGTGGCCGCCCGCCACGACGAGGCCGCGATATTCAGCGCCCGCTTCGAGCTGGACGCGCGAGATCGCGATGCCCGTCGCGTCGGCGACGAGCATCGCGCCGTCTTCCGCCCACACCACATGCTGGCCGTTCGCCCGGGGCCAGAAGGCGTCGCCCGGGATCACAACGGCGTCAGCGGCCGCGCCGAGCGTCCCATCGGCGCCGACCGGGCGGCGCTCCAGCGTCGTGGTCGCGAAGTCCGCGGTCATGGTCATCGTGAAGAGCGCACCGGGCGCCAGCGCCAGGCCGTTCAGGAACGCGCCCTGGTCGAGGCTGCCGGCGACGCTCGCGCCGAGCGTGTTCGGGTCTACCCGGTGGATCGGATCGCCCGTCGCCACGGAGTGCCCCGACGGCGCCCACACCCAGAACAGGTTCGTCGCGTCGACCGCAAGATCGACGTCCGCCGTGTTCGCGACGACGGTCTCCCATGGCGCGCCGCCCCGCGTCCGGTAGACGCCCACGTTGGTGACGCAGCCCTTGAAGCAGCCGCTGCCGTCGAGTCCGAGGTAGAGCGCATCGCCGACGGCCGCCGCCCGTGTGATCTTCGGGGTCTCGCCGTACACACCGAGGAACGGCAGCATGATCTCCGTCGACGCGGGGACGGCCGCGCAGTCGGCGGCGGGGGGCGTGCTTGCCGGGGCCGCGGCACACAGCACCGTGGGCACGCCGCCGACGCCGCCCGCCGTGCCGGCGCTGCCCGTCGTGCCGGCGCTGCCCGTCGTGCCGGCGCTGCCCGTCGTGCCGGCGCTGCCCGTCGTGCCGGCGCTGCCCGTCGTGCCGGCCACGCCGGGCGCAGGCGCGCCGTTGTCGACGCGACCGCAACCGAGCAGCACCAGCGTCGCGCAGACGCACCATGCTTCCCGCATGTCGCTACAATGCCTTGGCGGCGAGCCGGACCGCCTCGTCACGATGGTCGCCGGCGCGCCCGCCGCACAGCCCCGCCACCTTCAAAGCCGCGGCGAAATGCTTGGAAGCCG
>CAVZIE010000044.1:0-55102 GCA_963775185.1 uncultured delta proteobacterium
GCCTCGTCGCGATCCCGAACGCACGGAAATCGCGTCGCGCCACGCCGCCCGGCGCATTCACTCGAGCTTGACGTCTGCCCAGAGGACCGCGAGCTCGAGCTCCATGGAGTCGAACGGCTCGGCGCGCACTCGTGCGTCGTCGCGCCAAACGCCAAGAATGACCCAGCGCCCGGCCTGGAGCTTCAGCGCTTCGAGCGTGCGCTCCAGGGGATTCACCAACCACGTGTGGCCGACTCCGTGGTGCGCGTAGATTGGGAGCTTGTCCGCACGGTCGCGCTTCTCGGTCGCCGGTGAGAGCACTTCGCAGGCCCAATCAGGGGCAAGTTCGAAAAATGCCTGGTCGCGCACGTGCGGCATGCGCGCGCGACGCCATCCTGCGAGGTCGGGCACGAGAATGTCGTCGGCCAGGTGCAGCTCGGGCTCGTCGAGGATGATCGAGCCTCCGGGGCCGCCGCGGCCGCGAGAAGGGAAAGGTCAGCTCCGCACCCAGGGCGGACGCAGCCGCCGAATGCGGTCCGGCCGGTCGGGGGCTGAGGCTCAGCTCGCCATCGAGCACCTCCGCCACCTTGTGCGCAGGGGCAGTGAGGACATCCTCGTAGGTCGCGCGTCGCCGCACCGGGTCGGCCATCGTCCGGAGTATAGCCGTCGTGGCGTGGGTTCGCAGCCATGCAGGCGACGGCTCCCGACGCTGGTCCGTGAGCAGGTCGCCGGTGCGGCGCGGAATCAGAGCTTGGACGGGTCGACGAGGTGCGGGCCGTAGTCCACCCAGTACAAGGCCTGGTCCGTCGCCACGACGGTGACGATCGCGCTGTCGGTACTGCAGGCGACCAGCGTCGTTGGGCCACCGTCGAGCGGGCGGGTCCAGAGTGATCGCACCAGGAGCCTTCCGCGTCGGCCTGGCTCCAGAACAGGCGCTGGGAATTGGCGGCGACGGCGCCCATACCCAGAACAGGTTCGTCGCGTCGACCGCAAGATTGACGTCCGCCGTGTTCGCGACGACGGGGACACAGCACCATCCCTCCACCGTGAGTCGCCGACACTCTACCGCGCGCCAGCAATGCACGCCACGCGCGTCTGGTGCCACCGCAGATCGATCCGGCGCGGAATCCGTGGCGCCACTGCTGTCATGCCGCAGGTCGTTGACGGTCCCGATGCGGGCAAAAGGCAGGTCCGAGCGAGCTCCGTAGTCGATAGCCGCCAGTTGGCGCGCTATGCTGCGGGCCATGGACGAGCGCGCGAGGATCGCGAAGTTCAGAGCCGGTCAGAAGGTAGCGGCGGCGCGCAAGCTCGAGCTGGCGCGGGCCGAAGGCCCACGACCGGAGCAGGCGATCGCCGAAGCCCTCGACGCGCTGGACGCGCTCGCCGAGATGGACCTCTGGCCAGGTCCACGCGACGCGGTGAGCGAACGCGCGGTCAGGGAGGTGCGCCGCCGCTGGGCGCGCATACAGACGCATGCCCGCGCGGCGCGGTAGCGCGCGGGGACGCATCGAGGACGCGCTGTCGGCGCTAGCTCGTGCGCTGAAGGCGTCAGGCGCCCCGTGGATGGTTATCGGCGGCATCGCGGTGATCGCACACGGCGTGCGCCGGCTGACCACGGACATCGACGCCGTCGTTCGCGGCGACGCGGTGGAAGTTCCTGCGCTTCTGGAGCTCTTGGCGCGACATGGAATCGTCTCGCGCATCGAGGAACCGTTGCGCTTCGCCGAACAGAACCTCGTCCTGCTTTTGCGCCACCAGCCAAGCGGCGTCGATCTGGACGTCTCGCTTGCGTGGTCCGGCTTCGAGAACGAAGCCTTGCGCGCCCGCAAGCAGGCGAGATTCGGACGTGCGCGAGCACCAATGGCCACGCCAGAGGCTCTGATCGTGTTCAAGGCCATCGCGGCGCGACCGAAGGACCTGGAAGACGTGGAAGCGCTCCTCGCGATCCATCCAGACATCGACATCGCGCGCGTGCGTGCCCACGTGCGGCAGCTCGCGGAGCTGGCCGGCGATCAGGAGATCGCCCAGGGCTTCGAAGCGGTGCTCGCGAAAGCCCGCGCGCTTCCGCGCCGGACCGCCAAGAGACGACCCGCCAAGCGTCGGTGATGAGCTCGTCGGCGCCCGGCAGGATTCCTGCTCTGCGACCTACGACTCCGGAGGCCGCACGCCCATGCGGTTCCCACAACTCGCGTCCCACATCATCCAGGCGTGACGACGTCGCGACAGGTGTGAATACGCGATACGAGCTTGGACGCGGGCGGATGACTTTGTGCCGTCATTGAACCCGGCGACCGCGGCACCATCATGGCACGGCGATTGCTTTCGCCCCGCCCATGCGACGCCTTCTTTGCCTTGCCGCGCTCGTATCGGCAGTGCTTCTGCCCTCGGCCGGCTGCTCGTCGCTGCTGGGCGATTGTCCCGAGGCGAGTCGTTGCGACGGTCCAGACGCCCGCCTCGTCTGCGAATACCCGGGAGGCGGATCCGGGAGGATGGTGCGTCAGCCGTGCGACAGCGGAACCTGCCAGGATACTGCGCACGGACCGGTGTGCAGTGAATCCAACACCGCCGTGCGCGAATGCCTCACGCCGCCGCACGAGCTGGTCGCGTCCGCCGACACGGTCTGCTGGCAGAACGCCGTAACCCACTGTGCGGACGGCTTCCCCTACGACAGCGCGGCCTGTGCCGCGGGCGCCTGCGTGGATACCGTGGCGTGCGGCGCCGTGTGCGTCTCGTCGCCAGTACCCGATCACCCGGCGTGCACGGTGCCGGGGATGAAGCAACTGTGCGTCGACGACGTGTTCGTCCAGTGCGGCTGCGGACGACACGAGCCCAAGGAGACCACCTGCAACGACGTGTGTGTCAACGTTGCAGCGGATGTCGATCCCGCCGAAGGCTTCTGCGCCCTGGCGGCAGCGATCGACGAGCGCTGTCCGGACATTCGCGGGGGCAATGTCGACAACGCCTACTGCGATGGCGACATCAAAGTCTCCTGCCACCGCCAACGCGACATCGCGCGCACGCCCTGTCCCGGCTGTCGGCCCGACGCGATGAGTGGCGTCCTCTGCGGCGGGTGAGCCAAGCCCTTGCGCCCAAGGCTGCCGGTGCGGCGCGGAACCACGGGTTGTGGCCCGCGGGATACCGCGCCGCACCGGCACCATCCAGCCGCTGCACGACCCCCGCTTGGCTCGCCAACCCGAGACGACTACGCTCGGGTCATGGCGCTGGATACGTCGGACGCAGCACAGGCAGCGCAGATCGCCGCCTTGCGCCGACTCGGCCCAGCAGGACGACTACGCCTCGCGGCCGAGATGAGCGAGGACGCGCGGCGGATCGCTATCGATGGCGAAAGGCGTCGTCATCCCGGAATGACAGCGGACGAAGCGCGGACAGTGGTGCTGCGTCGCCTGTGGGGTGCTCGTCTCGCGGCGCGCGTTCCGGTCCCCGAGCGACGTGGATGACCGAGCTACAAGGGAGTTTGCCCGGCGTGTGCGTGCGGTCGGACGAGCGGAACGAGCAGGAAACAAGGAGCTCTGCGCGTTCGGTACACGCGAATGTGCCCCCAGTGTGCCCCGTCGCCCGCGCCGCGGTTGACGCAGCAGCGACTGCGACCTTGACACGAGTCCGGATATTGACCAATATTACTCAATAGCGATGCGCATCGTTCTGGCAACAGAAGCGCAAGACGACGTTCGCGCGCTGCCGGTCACGATGAGGGTGCGATTCGACGCCGTGGTCACGCGGCTCGAGTCGTGGCCGAACGTATCCGGCGCGAAAGCGTTGCGCGGTCAGCGGAAGGGCCACTACCGCATCCGGATGGGCGACTGGCGCGTGATCTTCTAGGTCGTAGCGCCTGACGTAATCATCGTCCGCATCGCACACCGCTCTACCGTCTACGAGGACTAGGCATGGCAAGAAGAAGGTCTCAGGTCGCGGGAACGCTGGTCGTAGACGGCGTCGAGTACGTCGTGATCCCGAAGGCGGAATACCTGCGCAAGGACGTGGGGCGCCCTGCCGCGGAAACGGTGGACGCGCATACGTTCGTCCGGGGTTCGATCGCGACGGACCTGCGCGCGGCGCGCGAGCATGCAGGGTTTACCCAGGCCGAGCTCGCCGAGAAGATGGGCAAGAGCCAGACCATGGTGTCCCAGGCTGAATCCGGTACAGCGCGGATCAGCGAGAGGTACGTCCACGCCGTGCTCAAGGCGTGCGGGTTGCCGGCGGACTGGAGCGGCCCTCGGGTACGGCAGTCATCCGCGCGCCGGAAACGTGCGTAGCCGTATCGAACGCCAGCAGCGCGCCCGAGAGGATACGTGCTCGGCGCCTCACTACGAAGCGACGCAACACGCCGCACACAAGGTCCCGAGCACGGGCCGAAGGCCCGGCGCAGGAAACCGGTCCTGCAACCGTATGCATACCAGCGGCGCGCCCGAGCAGGATTCGAACCTGCGACCTACGGCTCCGGAGGCCGTCGCTCTATCCAGCTGAGCTACGGGCGCGTAGCGAGGGGCATACCTAGCGCACTCCGACCGCGCGCTCCAGTCGTATCAGTTCGGCGAGGGACCAGGCCTGGAACGGGCAGCCGCGCGGCGCGAAAGGCGGCTCGGCGTCGGCGATCTCGGGCAGATGGCCGAGCCCGCGGCACTCGAGCGCCGCGCGCAGCGGCTCGACAAAGCGCGCCCGCGCCTCTTCCCGGCTGCCACCGACGCGGAGCCACGCCTCCACGAACGGCCCCATCAGCCACGGCCAGACCGTGCCCTGGTGGTACGCGCCGTCGCGCTCGCGCACGCCGCCTTCGTAGCGCGAGCGGTACGCCGGATCGTCCGGCGACAGCGATCGCAGACCGAGCGGCGTCAAGAGCTTCGCTTCCACGACCTCGACGATGCGCTTCGCGCGATCGCCGCCGACGATCGCGCGCGGCAGGCCGCCCACGGCGAGGATCTGGTTCGGGCGCACGGCGCCGTCTTCGGGATCCACGACGTCGAACAGGCAGCCCGCGTGCTCGTTCCAGAAGCGCCGTTCGAAGCTAGCGCTTCCCTGTTGAAATAGCGCGTTCCACTTGGCATCGACGCTCGCGCCGATCGCCAGCGCGTTGAGCCAGAGCGCTTGCACCTCCACGGGCTTGCCCATGCGCGGCGTGACGACCCAGTCGCCGACCTTCGCGTCCATCCACGTGAGCTGCACGCCGCGCTCGCCAGCGGCGAGCAGGCCGTCGTCCGGATCGGCCTTGATGCCGTGACGGGTTCCCGCTGTGTAGCCCTCGAGGATTGCCGAGACGGCGCGCAGCAGCGCGCGGCGCGCAGCGCTGTCCACGACGCCGGGCGCCTGCTCGAGCAGCTCCGCGACCGCGATGATGTACCAGAGCGATGCGTCCACGGAGTTGTACTCCGGGGCGTCGCCGCTGTCGGGGAAGCGGTTCGGCAGCATGCCCTCGCTCACCGCTTCCGACCACTCGAGCAGGATGTCGCGCGCGTCGGTGAAGCGCCCCGTGGCGAGACACAAGCCGCGCAGCGAGATGAACGTGTCGCGCCCCCAGTCGCAGAACCACGGATAGCCGGCGATGATCGTCTGCCCGTCGCCGCGCGCGACCAGGTACGCGTCGGCGGAGCGCTGCTCGCGCGTGGCGAACGCGGCGCGCCGCGCGCGCTCCGTCCGTGCGAGGCCGTCCGCGAGATTCCGCGCCGGACCGGCAAGCAATCGATCCGTCGCGGGCGAGGCGGCGGCGAAGATCAGCGTCGCGGGGCCGTTCGCGAGATCCCACGTGAACGTGCCGGGCGCGGCCAGATCCTCGGTGCAGTCGAGGCCGCGATCGCGCTCCTCGGTGTAGAGGAAGTTCCGGTACCAGTCCGGCGCGTGGGCGTAGCTGCCGTCGCTGACGGAGATGATTCCGGGCAGGCCGTCGTAGGGCCGCCAGTCGCGGCGCTCGCCGTCGGTGCGGACCGGATCGAACTGGAACGCGCCGTTCTCGTGCATCAGCGCGTGGAAGTCGCGGCCGGACAGGAACGGACGCACCTCGAGCGCGAGCGGGTGGCCGGCGCTCGCGTGCCAACGCAGGACCACCACTGGCGCGCCGCGCGGCACGAACAGCTCGCTCGTGATCTGGACGCCCTCGACGTCGAAGGTCCAGGTCGGCCAGGGATCGAGGGCGAAGGCGGCGAGGTGCGAGGTGCCGTCGGGGTGGACCACGTCGGGCGCGTAGCGCTGCGACGACAGCGCGCGACGGCCCCACGGCCCCTCGACCCACACTTCCACGCCGCTGACGAGCATGCGGCGCTCGGCGGGGGGCCGCATCGCCGCGAGCAAAAGACCGTGGTAGCGGCGAGTGCGGATTCCGCCGGTCGTCCCGGACGCGAACCCGCCCAGGCCGTCCGGCTCGAGCCATTCGCCGGCGAGGTTGAAGCTTCCGGGTGCCAAGTGCGAACATCATACGCCCGTGGCGTGCCGGCTGACATCCGTCACGGCGCCCAGCACGATTGCACCAAACACTGGCGGTTCCCCCATGAAGCTCTGGATGAAGATCGCCATCGCCGTCCCGGTCCTGCTGCTCGGGATGCAGGTCGTGACGTTCGCGCGCACCAACCCGCCGGTGACGGCGGAGATCGACGCGCCGCCGGACGTCAAGGCCGTGCTCGAGCGGTCCTGCTACGACTGCCACTCGAACAAGACCGTCTACCCCTGGTACGCGCACGTCGCGCCCATGTCGTGGCTGCTGCACCGCGACGTGGTCGAGGGGCGCAAGCACGTGAACTTCACGGAGTGGGACAAGGTCCCGGCCGACAAGAAGAACCGCAAGCTCTGGGGCATCGTCAAGGAGACGAAGGGCGGGGACATGCCGCCGTGGTTCTACCTGCCGATGCACTCGGCCGCGAAGCTGTCCGACGCGGACAAGGCGCTGCTCGAGAAGTGGGTCACGGCCACCGCCGGCCCGCCGCCGCCGCCGCGCAAGGGCGCCAAGCACGACGACTGACGATCCGACGCGAACCGGCGTTCGCGTGTCAGCGCTGTCACGCACCTGTACCGCCGCGGCCACGCCTGCACCTGGCATGCAGCGCCAAGCCGTTGAAATCATTGGGTCTGCCACGTGGCATGCGGCGTGCTCTATCAGCAGCCATGGCGCACCCGAAGACGAAGCCCCAGACCCCGTGGCTCGCCGTACTCTCCGTCTACGAGCTCCGGCGCCTGTTCCAGCAAGTGAACGCGACCGGCAAGCTGCCGCAACGCGCCGTGACCAGCTCCGTCGCGCCCGCGGACAGTCGCCGCGCGGCTTGATGGTCTTGCCGGTCCGGCGCGGAACCGCGCGTCACGCGAGCGCGGCCGCCACCTGGCGCACCCGCTCCTCGACCGACCCGGTCGCGTCGATCCACGCGATGCCACGACTGGACAGGCGCTCCACGTACCAGGCGTGCTGGCGCTCGCGGAACGCCGGGTCCTGGCGCGTGCCGTCCTGCTCGAACGGAACGTCGAGCGCGCACAGGATCACGCGGTCGTAGCGGCGCTCGGCGAGCGCTTCGAGGCGCGGGTCGGCGCGACCGAACAGCGCTTGCGAGTAGTACAGCGTCGTCAGCGGCGAGGTGTCGCAGAACAGGGTGCGGTACGCGCGGCGTGCCGCTTCTTCTTCCAGCTCGATCTGCCGCTCGCCGATGTGCAGCATGTCCTCGAACACGAGGGCGCCGTCCTTCTCGACCCACAGCTCGCGGCCGTACTCGCCAACGTGCAGCGTGTCGAAATGCGCGGCCAGCGCGACGGCGAGCGTGGTCTTGCCCGACGACTCGCCGCCGAGCACCACGACCCGCTCGACGAACGACGCGTACACGGCCGGAGACAGATATCGCCGCTGCGCGTGCACATCGGCGCGGATCGCCGTGGCCGAGATCGGCACCACGCCGCGCGCCGGATCCACCGCGACGTGCCGCACGTCGCGGCCGAAGAAGCGCGCCAGCGCCGCGGCGAAACCCGGACCGTAGCTCTCGCTGGTGTAGACGACGTCCACCTCGCGTCCCGAGCACGTCCCGGCACAGGACCGCGGCGAAGCGACGCTGCACGTCGTCGGGCTCGTCGTCGTGGGGAACGCGCAGGCCCAGCGCGTCGCTGACGACGAGCCGGCGGGTCTCCGGAAACAGCTCGGCGAGCCAGCGCTCGCGCTTCTCCGGCTCGCAGCCGGGTAGCTCCGGGTTCGCCCAGCTGATCACCACGACCTCGTCGCACTCGGCGAGCGCGCGACGGATCACCAGCTCGTGACCGCGGTGCAGCGGCGAGAACTTGCCGACCACGAGACCGCGCGTCATGCCGGCTCGAGCTGCCGGCGCCAGTGCCGGAGCGACACCACCGCGTTGACCCAGAAGCCGCTGTAGAGCACCGCGGTCAGGTACAGCCCGCGCGACAGGTAGAGCGGCACGGCGATGGTGTTCACGAGCAGCCAGCCCCACCAGTTTTCCAGGCGGCGCGCCATCAGCAGGAACTGCGCGATCACGCTGAACGCGAGCACGATCGAGTCCGGCACCGGCGCGTACGCGTCGGTGAAGCGGTGCAGCAGCAGAGCGTAGCCCATGGCGACGACGACGCCGGCGAGGGCGATCGCGCCGAGCACGCGCGGCGGCGTGGTGCGCACCGGCAGCTCGCGATCGCCGGCGCCGTGGAGCCAGCTCCACCAGCCGACGACGCTGGTCGCGACGAAGAACACCTGCAGCGTGGTGTCGGCGTACAGGCGCGACGCGAAGAACACCCAGCCGAACAGCACCGCGCCGACGATGCCGGTCCACCAGGTGTGCACGCTGTTTCGACCCGCGAGCAGGATCGCCAGGGCGTTGAACACGTTCGCGGCGACTTCGGGAGCGTTCATGGCGCGGCGCCCGGGAGATCCGAAGTGTACTGCACGACCTTGCCGTCGAGCTCGACGTCTTCCTCGACGGACAGCGGCTGGCCCAGCAGCTTCTTCAACGTATCGGCGATGCGCTCGCGGTCGGCCGCGCGTCGCGCGAGCCGGAGCTCGAGCGCGCCGTCGCCGCGCTGGCGGAGCGCAAACTGCGGGATCGCGAAGGGCGCGAGGGCGTGCGTCACCTCGATGTTGTTCAGCCACTGGCCGCTCGCGGTGCAAAAGCGCACCGGCGGGCGTCCCTCGAAGTCGATCAGCACCGGCTCGTCGCGATCGACGCGGAGCGCCGCGTAGTCGCCGGTCCGGTAGCGGAGCAGCGGCAGGCAGAAGTTGAAACCGCCGCTGAGCGTGATCTCGCCGCGCTCGCCCGGCGCCACGGGGTGACCCGTCTCGTCGAGGATCTCCACGTACATGCAGTGCTGGAGCAGCACATGCCCTCCGGCAGACGCGTCGAACACCGCGACCGGTCCGGCCTCGTTCATCGAATACAGATCGAGCACCGGACAGCCGAAGTGGCGCTCGAGCTCTGCGCGCAAGCCCGCGGAGAGCGCCATGCTCGTGGACAGCAGCGCGCGCGGTCGCGTCTCGAGGGGCAAGCGCATCAGCTCCGCGTACGAGATCGGATCGCCGGCGTAGACCTCGGGATCGAGCGCGTCCAGGTAACGCGCGCGATCGTCGGGGTCGCGCCAGTCGTCCGGGTGCAGGTTGATCTTCGCGAGCCCGGACTCATCCATGCTCGGCGTCACCGAGACGTAGGTGAAGCAGCTGCGCTGCAGCCCCAGCAACACGACGCCGACCTGACCGCGCCCGTGACGCAGCGTGACGCCGAAGCGGCGCAGCGCGCGCTTGTGGAACGCGAGGTAGCCCGCGGCCACCACCGGATGCGACGCGATCAAGAGCCGATGGCCCGTGGTGCCGCTGGTGCGGAAGTTGATCAGCCGCTCGACGGGCGCGCTGTCCGGCACGAAGCGCGCGACGTCGCGGCCCAGATCCGCGCGCGAGATCGTCGGCACGTCGCCGAAGTCCCGGGGCGGCGAGCCGAGGGCGCGATAGTGCGGCACCTCCGCGTAGGTCCGCGCGACGAACGCCTCCAACCAGGGCGGCGGTCGGTCGATGCGCGCGGCGAGCACTTCGCGCTCGAAGCCGCGCACGCGCTCGACGTCCTCGGCGGTCAAGCGGTTGCCGCTCTCCCTGGTGTAGATCGGCGCGCTCGGGTGCTCGCGCAAGAACTCGAGCATGGCGCGACCGTGTTGGCTCAGCGTGGGATAGCGCTCCGCTTCGTTCATTCGCGGGACCACTTGTCCGCGGACTCCTCCGCCGCCTTGCGCGCCAGCGCTTCGCGGATCGCGCGGGCCCGCTCCTCCGCGTCGCGCGCCGCCGCCATCACGCGCGCGCGCTCGGCGGCCGACAGGCTCGTCAGCCGATCCTCCGCCTGCGCCTGGCTCTCGCCCGCCGGCCGATAGCCGAGCCGCGCGAGCGCGAAGCGCGCCAGCTCCTCGCGCCGCTCCGGGTCGTCGACGAATTTCCGCGACGGCGTCTGCGCCGCGAGCTCCGCGGCGCCCGCGGCGAGCAGCGCGAGCACGTCCGCGGGCGCCGGGCGCGCGCTCCGGAACCACTCGTCCGAGAGCAACCAGCACAGGATCAACGAGACCGCGTGCGGGTTGCGATCCGCCGGCTGGCGGCCAATGAGCACGGCGAGATCCGCGCTCGTGGGCGCGCCGCCGAGCAGCCGACACAGGTCGCCGGCCACCGCCGCGACCACCACCAGCCCCGACGTGCCGATGCGCGGCTCGGCGAGAAAATCGTCCGGCGTGTCCGCGATGCGGTGCAGGAGCGCCGGCAGCGGGGGACCCTCGCGCGTCATGCACGCGTCCAACCACACCCGCCGCAGCGACTCTGGTTGGCGTCGACGATCAGGTTGCACTCGGGGCACTCGATCGCGGGTGCCCCTGCTGCCGGAGGGGCGATCTCGGCTAGATAGACCTGGTCGGGCTCGAGGAACCACTCGAGCCGACCGCACCGCCGGCAGACGTAGACGTCCGCGGACGTGTCCAGCGCGTCGAGCGAAAGCGCCGTTGCCAACGCGGTGTTGAGCTGGGCGCGCCGATGGTTGAACGCATCGCCGCCGCAATGAGGGCAGCGCAAGCTCCTGGGCGTCTCCACCCACGCAGCGTAACGCGATGACGACCGTAGCGCGAGCGCTCCCCACGTCGTCCTGTCCGAGCTGGTGACGCCCTCCGGGCGGCCCAGCTGGCCCCGCATGCACGCCTCCCGTCGGCCGCCCGTCGAGAACAGCATGCACGTTCCAGCGGCCGTACGTCGGCAGCGCCGTCTTCACCGAGTCTGCGCCGGCATCCACGACGCGCTTGATCCGCCACGTGCTCTGGTGGACGTCGCTGCTCTCGCCGACCGGGGTCGACCAGCCGAGGATGCTTCCGGTTGATACCGAACTCGCGGCAGAGCTCGGCGACGCGGGCCCCGCTCCAGGGCATCCCCTGGCGTTGCACCTGTCACCCATGTCCTGTCCCCAGACCATGGACTATGAGTGCCGGTCCGGCGCGGTATCCCGGTTCCGCGCCGGACCGGCGTCACCCGGCAGTGAATCGATTCCACTCGCCGACGCGCGGGCGATTTGGGATAATGTAGTAATGCCCTTTTCTCACCCGGCGCCTGGTTACCGCGTGTTGCCCCGTTCGATCCGCGGATGGGCTTTCGCGCTCCTGGTCGGCACCGCGTCGTGCGGCGGCGCAGGACCGCTCCCCAGCAAACCTCCAACGGTCGCCTCGCTCATCAAGGGGGACTCGGCGCCGCTCGTGGTCGATTGGCCCGCCGGACCTCGCGGCGATCTCGAAGCCGTGGCCGAGGACGGCGTCGCGGTCGTCAAGGTCGAGCCCTCGAAGATCACCGTGCTCTCCGGCTGCAAGCTCGACGGCTCGTATCGCTACCTGGGCGTGACGAAGAAGGAGCAGCTCATCCGCTTCGACGACGCCGGGGACATCGCCGCGAACCTGCCGCTGGGCGGCGTCGGCATCGCCGGGGAGATCGGCGCGGATCTCGGCGCGAGCACGTCCCTGGATCTCGCCCTCGTGACCGTGGGCAAGCGGCGGACGCCGCGCGCTTCCGCGCCCCGGAGCGCGCTGCGCGGGCCGGACTGCGCCGGTGCGACGCACTTCGTGCGCGGCTTCGACGTCGGTGCGTTCGCGCTGGCGACCACCGAGAACGGCAAGGCGTCGACGGTGGCGTCGCTGTTCACGGCCAAGGCGGCGTACGCGCGCAGCACGGCCAAGGCGATCCAGGAGAAGGACGGCGACGTCGCGTCGTGCAAGCAGGGCAAGCCGGGCGATCCGGCGCCGCCCGCCGAGTGCGGCGCAGTGCTCCGCCTGGAGCTGAAGCCGATCGACGAGGAAGAGGAGGCCGACACCGGCACGTGCGGCGACGATCGCGTGCGCGCGGGCGGGGCGTGCATCGCGAAGGCGAAGGCGGCATCCGCGTCGCTCGCGTACGAGTGCAGGCCCGGCGACGACGCGGACTGCCGAAAGCAGTGCGAGCGCGGGAACGCGGCCAGCTGCGGCCGCCTCGCCGCGTCGCTGTTCCACTCGACGAGCGCCGCCCCGGACTTCAAGCAGATCGGGGAGATCGCGTCGCAAGGGTGCGACGGCGGCTCCGAGCGAGCGTGCATCGTGAAAGGCGAGCTGCTGCAATACGGGGACGGCGTGGGCGTCGACTACTCCGCGGCCGCCAAGCTCTACGACCGCGCCTGCAGCGCCGGCGATGCGCTCGGCTGCTTCCGCGAGGGGGCGCTCTACGATCGCCGCCCGGGCCTGCCGCGGGACTACGCCGCGGCCGCCAAGCTCTACGATCGCGCGTGCCGCGGCGGCGAGGTCGACGGCTGCAACAACCTCGGCGCGCTGGCCCTCGCAGGCCACGGCGAACGCGCCGACGCGGCGCGCGCTCGCGCGATCTACGAGGACGCGTGCAAGAACGGCTCGGTGGTCGCTTGCGGCAACCTCGGCGATCTGCTCGCCGCCGGGCGCGGAGGCCCTCCCGACGTGGCTCGCGCGGGCTCGCTCTGGGAGCAGGCGTGCACGCGCAGCGGCACGTATTGCGTCCGGCTCGGCGACGCGCTGTCCGGCGCCGGCCCGTTGCCGAAGGACGCGGTGCGATCCGTCGCGGCGTACCAGGCGGGGCTCAAGATCCTGGCCGCCCAGTGCAACGTTGGCATGGGCGACCGTTGCGACGATCTGGCGTGGCTGTTCCACGACGGTCGCGCCACGCCGCGCGATGACGCCCAGGCCCTCGCGTACGAGAAGAAGGGCTGCGACCTCCGCTCGCCCATGGCGTGCAACCACCTCGGGCTGTTCCTCGAGCAAGGCTGGGGCGGTCCGGCGGATCCGAGCGCGGCCAAGGAGAAGTACGCCGCGAGCTGCTCCGACGGACTCGAAGAGGGGTGCCTCGCGATGGCGCTGATGTCGACGGGCTCCGCGCGCAGCACCCGGCTCGAAGCGGTGTGCAACGCCGGGCTGCCCGCGGGCTGCTACCACCGCGGGCGCTTGCTCAGGACGGAGCTCAAGGGCGACGACGGGCAGGAGCTCGTCCAGAGGGCGTGCGGCGACGGCTATGCTCCCGCGTGCTCGTACTTCGGTCGGTGGCAATCCCGTTCGGACGACGCCGAGACGCGCGACCAGACGGAAGGCTACCTGCGCAAGGGCTGTGACGGCGGCGACGTGAAGGGCTGCGCGTCGCTCGCCGAGGCGCTCGCGCGTCAAGGCAAGCTCGACGACGCGGCGAAGCTCGCGAACCAGGCGTGCGCGGGCGGCGTCGTCCGGGCATGCCGCACGCTGGCGGATCTCCACACGCGCGGCGCCGCGACAGAGGGTCCGTCTGTGAGCCCGACCGAGCTGCTCGAGCGCGCGTGCGACGGCGGTGATCGGCTCGCGTGCGTGCAGCTCGGCGATGCCATCCGCGCGCGCGAGCCTGGCAAGGCGGCGACGCTGCTGCAGAAGGCCTGCGATGTGTCGGGCTTCGAGATGTCCGACCTGATGTCGGTGCTGCGAGACCACACCGTGCGCACCGGCAACCTCGTGGCGGAGGCACTGCCCGCCGGTGGACGCATCCACGAGCTTGGCACGCTCTCCGGTCTGGGCGGGGGCGCCACGGCGCACGGCACCGGTGGCAGCGCGATGGGCTCGTCCGCGCCGCAGCGCGACACACGCGAGGACCGCAAGAAGGCGCGCCGCGCCAATCTGGAGGATGCCTTCGAGCTCGCGTCGGCCAACAGCCAGGCCGGATGCGCGTCGCTCGGCGAGATGTACGAGCAGGGCCTCGGCTTCGTGAAGGACGAGGGGCGGGCGAAGCTCTTTTACCTGGTCGCCTGTTCGCGCGGCGACGGGCGGGGCTGCACCCGCGCCGGGTCGCAGTTCGACCACGAGAAGCCACCGAAACACGACCTCGCGCGCGCGGCGTACGCAGCCGCATGCGACCTGGACGACGGCGACGGCTGCTTGCGCGCGGGCCTGGCCGACACGAAATCGCGGGACGCCCTGCAGCGCCTCATGGGGGCGGCCGAAATGCTGCGTGCGTGCGATCTCGGATCGGGTGAGGGCTGCTACCGCGCCGGGACCGAGGCGCTGCGCCACGCGGACGAGCGAGATGACGCGCTCGCGATGCTCCGACACGCCTGCGACGCGGGGGAGCCGCGCGGCTGCGTGGCGGCGGCGAAGATCGTCGGCAAGCCCCGCAAGGATCACCCGGCCGACAAGGAGCTGGCCGCGCGCCTGCGCGCGACCGCGTGTCGCCTCGGCGACAAGTCCGCCTGCCACAAGTAGAAGCCTGGCAGCGCCCCGCGGGATACCGCGCCGGGCCGGCCAACCCGCCCACGGCTCCGTGGTCCAACGACGCCGGCGTTCCCGTCTAGAGCGCAAGCACCGCGTCGGCCTCCACCCGCGCGATCCTCTGGAAGGCGGGCGAGGCGATGAGTGCATCGGCGGTGGCCGGAGTGGTCGGGAGGATGGCGCTCCGGAGTCGTGGTAGGCACGTGTCTCGGTTCTGTTCGCTGCAACACGCCGGCGAATCAAGGCGCTCCGCGCTGGTCGCGGGCTGCTCGTGGTGCATGTCCCAGGCGTACCGCGCGGACAGACCGACAACCTCGTTGTCGAGAGGACGCCGCAGCGAAAATCCTTCGAACGCGTTGCCCGGCAGGTCCGCGTCGACGAGCCGAGCACCCAGCGCCGAGAGCCGCACGGTGGGCCGCGCAGGAAGACGTCGCCTATTGCACGACCCGGATTGCTCGCCGCTCCGGCGCGATACCTCGCGAAGCGGAGTACGCTGGCCGGCACATGGCACACAAGCTCCGCGCCGTGCAGCCGTGGGGGCCGACGTGGCTACGCGCCATCGCGCTCGCGCTGGGCGTGCTCTATCCGGCGACGATCCTCCTCGACGAAGCCGCGCCGCGAACGGCCGAAGCGCTGGTACCGCGCCCCGCGCTGTACTTCGCGCAGGTCGCCGCGCTGTTTCCGTTGGCTTCGACGTACACCATCGAATATCGCGCCGAGGGCTGGTCGTGCCGCGAACAGCGCTTCGAGGAGATCGACGTCCGGCCGTATTTTCCCATCCATCGCGACGACAAGGAGAACCGCTTTTCGCGGGCGCTGTACTTCTACCTGCGCAACCGCACGGTCATGCGAGCGCTCGATAGCTACGTCACGATGCAGTTCAACCACCACCACGCCGAACGCATCGGGGGCGTGCGCTTCCTCAGTGTCCGCGAGCCGATCCCGAGCCCCGGCACGGTGTTTCCGCGGTTCACGCGCAAGCCGCTGTCGCAGATCCCGAAAGCCGAGCGGAAGCATTGGTACTGGACGCCCTTGTCGATGCGGCGCGCGCGCTGTGCGGAGCAAGCGCCGTGAGCCAGGGAGTCGTGACGCGCGTCTCGAAGTGGCTGGCATCGCCGCAACCGGTCGAGCGGCTCGAGCTCGTGCGCATCGTCGTGCCGATGGCGATCCTCGGCTTCCTGTCCACGCGGCTCGCGCACGCCGACCACTGGCTCACGCTGAGCGGATTCCAGGTGCCTTCGCTCGGGCACGCCGACTATCGCCAGCCGCTGTATCTCTCGCCGCTCGAACCGTGGCAGGCCTGGACGCTCGCGGCGCTCGTCGTCGCGAGCGCCGTGGCGACGACGCTCGGCGCGTTCACCCGCGTGTCGAGCGGCGCGCTCGCGTTCTTGCTGGTGTACGTGGCGCTGGCGGATCGCATCGAGGCGTTCACGGTGAACAAGCTCGGCAGCGTGCTCGTGATCGCGCTCTTCCTTTCGCCAGCGGGCGCGCGCTACAGCGTCGACGCGTGGCGCGCCCGGCGCCGGCGCGAGAAGGCGGGCAAGCGCCGGCGCGATCCGCCGGCGCTTGTAGCCGGCGGCAGCGTTCGATTCTTCCAGATCGTGCTGCTGGCGATGTACGCGGGAAGCGGCATCGCGAAGGCGCGCGGCGACTGGCTCTCGGACCCGCTGGTCATCTGGACGCACATGCACGACTCCTACCAGAGCGAGTTCGCGTATTTCCTGGTGCGCCACGTGCCTGCCGCGGGTTGGACCGCGATGCAGTATACGACGTTGCTCTACGAGCTGTTCGCGCCGCTCTGGTACGCCTGGCCGCGCACCCGACCGTTCGCGCTCGGCTTCGGCTTGTCGATGCACGTGATGATCGGACTCTTGTTCCCGCCGGTGATGTGGTTCTCGGCGTTGATGATCGCGGTGCTCGTCGCGGGATACGCGCCGCTCGGTTGGCTGACGTCCGCGGAGCCGGCTCTAACGTCGGCGTGAGCGCGCCGCGGCAAGCCGCTCGCACTTCTCGATTGACGCGAAACGCGGCCCCGCTACGCTCGTGTCATGAAGCAGCTGGGATGGGCCGTCGTCGTCGTTTTGGCGTTCGTCGGGTGCAAGAACAAGGACTACGAGAACTGCCTGCAGCAAGCGGACGCCTACGAGAAGGCCAAGCTCGCGTGCCTCGCACTTGCCGACAAGGCCGCGCAGGAAGCGTGCACGGACAAGAACGAGGTCAGCAAGATAACCCGCGAGGACTGCGCCAGCGCGTTCAAATAGGCCGGTCCTGCGCGCATCCCGCGGCCGCGCCTACGGCACGTACCCGTCGCGCAGCGGGTCGCCGCGACCGGTGCCCCACAGCACGCAGTTGTCGCTCGCGCCGGGCAGGTCCCAGATCTGCACGCCGCCGTCGGCGCCGCCGAGCGTGTCCTTGAGCGAGATGACCAGCTCGAGCTTGCCGTCGCCGTCCAGATCCGCGAGCGACGGCGCGGCCATGCTGCCGCGCCCGGACAGCGGCAGCTTGAACAGTTGCTTGCCGGCGTCGTCGAGGACGATCAGGTGCGCCGGCGTGTCGGGCTTGCGTCGGCGCGCCGGAGGAGAACGTGTTGAACAGGATCTCCGGCGCGCCGTCGCCGTTCAGATCGGCGATCAACGCCTCGCTCGCGCCGGTGTACGGCGTGGCGGTGGTGGCGAAGGTGTACGTCCAGAGCACCGTGCCGTCGGAGCGATAGGCGTACAACTTGCCGTCGTAGGACGGCACCACGATCTCGAGCCCCGGCTTGCCGTCGAGATCGGCCACCGACGGGCTCGGCATGCTGGTCACGATGTTGTTGCCGACGTCGCCGTACAGCAGCGGCATGCCGCTGTTCTTCGGCGACGCCCAGCCCGCCGGACGCGTCATGTCGTGGTTCAGCACCCAGACGGTGATGCCGCGGTTCGTCGTGTCGTCCGAGCGCTCGTGATCACCCGCGAGCACGATCTGCTTCTTGCCGCTGTTCGTGATGTCGGCGATGACCGGCGGCGAGTAGGTAAACTCCGATCGATCGCCCGTGCCCCAGCCCTGCATCGAGAGCGCGAGATCGTTGTACGCTTCCACGGACGTGATCACCCGGTCGGCGAAGCCCGCGGCGGTGGGGAACGGCGTGCCGTCGCCCTTGAACACGCCGAAGCCGATGGCATCGTAGCTCGACACCACGTCGGCTACGCCGTCACCGTCGAGATCGCCGGCGCCGATGTTCTGGTTGTAGCCGCCGAAGTCCCAGCACGCCTCCGCGGGCGGCGCCGGATCGCAGCTCTTGTTCACCTCGGGCCAGTTCGGATGCATCGTGCCGTCGAGCTCGTAGACGGCGGTCGCCGGCCCCTTGCTGGTCTTGTTGACCAGGATCTCGAGCTGCCCGTCGCCGTCCACGTCGGCGGCGGCGATGCTGCGCACCTCGTCCGCGCCGCCGAAGTGCTGCGGCCAGCCGGGCATGAGCTCGCCCGTCGCGTCGTACACGGCGACGTTCATGCCCGAGCTGCTGTCGGCGTCGCTGCCCACGGCGATCTCCATCTGGCCGTCGCCCTTGAAGTCGCCCACCACCGGCGACGCCCACATCCGGCTCGATCCGTGGTCCGGCGAGCTCGACGCGCTCGACGCCCACGCGGCGTGCCACAGCGGCGTGCCGTCGTTCTTCCACGCGTACAAGACGGAGTGGCGCGCTGCGACGATGTCGGGCTTGCCGTCCCCCGTGATGTCCACAAGCGCCGGCGACGCGAGCCAGTTCTCGTCCCAGCTCGCCGCGAGCGTCTTGCGAAGCTTGGGCTGCTGCACCGCACCGCTCGATCCGCCGGGCGCCGCGGCGCACGTCTTCTGCGGCGGCGTGACCGCGCCGCCGGACCCGCCGTTGCCGCTCGACCCGCCGTTGCCGCCCGTGCCGCCGTTGCCACCCGTACGCCGCCGCTTGCCGCCCGCTACGCCGCCGTTGCCGCCCGCGCCGCCGTTGCCGCCCGAAGCGCCGCTGCCGCCCGCACCGCCGTTGCCGCCCGAAGCGCCGCTGCTTCCCGCGGAGCCGTCGGACTGGTCGTTCGACGAGCCGCTGCCACACGCCACAATGCCGAGCGCCAGCGCGGCCGCCAGCACGCCCCCGTCGATCCAACGTACCGTTCGCATGTCCGATCGAGCCCCCGAATCGCCCACTCCGTCAAGCGATCGGGCCGAAGACAAGCATGCGACGACTTTCTGTATTGTCGATCCGGCGCGGAACCCCCGTTGGCGCTGCCGGCGGCACCTCGTCCGTTCCATCCCCAAATCTTCCGACCTTCCGATCTTCCTGTGCCATTCCCATGGGTCGGGACAGCGGAATCAGTTGCTTTGGTCGTTGCCTGAAATGAGGGGATTTCCCAGGTATTCAGGCACGAGCCGTCGCAAGCCATGCCGCACGGCGGTGACGTTGAAGTCGACGAGCGGGCCATTCCATCAACCCTGGGCCGAGATGGCGGTGCACCTCGATCAGCGCATCGATCACTTCGTCCGTCCCATCCTCGAATCTTCCGCCCTTCCGCCCTTCCGCCCTTCCTGTGCCATCCCCATGGACCGGCATCGATCCCGAATCGGTTCCGCGTCTTCTCCGCCTGGAACCGAGGGTACTTCCGTGGTTCCGCGCCGGACCGGCATCCCCAGCCCAGCAGCGACAACGGGACCGGGCCGCCTACAGCGATCCCACCTGCAGCCCGGACTCCTCGAAGCCCATGTTCAGGATCGGGGCCCACTCCAGCAAGCCGTCGTCGGCGTGGTTGAGCAAGCCGATCTGCACGCCGCGCAGCCGCTTGGCGTGGTTGAAGAGGCCGATCTGCACGCCGCTCACGCGGTCGCTGATGTTGGTGATGCCGATCTGCGCCCCATGGATGCTGCCGGCGTAGTTGCCCGCACCGATCTGCGCGCCGGTGTGATCCTCCAGAGCCAGGTTGACGACGCCGATCTGCCCGCCGTACGAGTGCTCCGACACCACCGCGCCGCCGATCTGGGCGACGCCGCGGAACGTCTGCGCACCCGCGAACACGCCGACCTGCAGCGCGCCGCTGAAGTCGTCGGCGGCGCTGACCACGCCCACCTGCGCCAGACCACGGAACGCGTTGGCGTAGTTGTGGACGCCGAATTGTCCGAGCGCCCAGAGCTCGCTGTCATCGCCGCTGCTCTCGTACAGCTCCTTGCCCTGACCGTTGAACACGCCGATCTGCGCGAGGCCGACGAAGCCGCCTTCGGCGCGGTTGTAGCCGCCGAGCTGGAGCGCGCCGGCGAAGGATTCGTCGCTGCGATTGTAGCCACCAAGCTGCAAGAGACCGGCGAAGCGCTGCGCGCGGTTCGCGCCGGCGAACTGCAGCACGCCGTAGAACTCCTGGCTGCGGCTGTATCCGAGCGCAACCTGACCCAGGCCGTAGAAGTAGCGCGCGCGGTTCTCGCCCAGGCTCAGCTGACCGATGCCGCCGAACTCGTCGGAGAGGTTCCGGCCCAGCGAGATCTGGGCAAGGCCGTAGTGGCGCCCCGCGTCGTTGCGGATCAACGCGAGCGAGCTCAATCCGTAGAAGCGCTCCGTGCGACTCTGGGCCGCCGAGAGCGTGGCCACGCCGATGAAGGTGTCGACGTGCGAACGCAAGCCGACGTCGAGCACGTACCAGTCCTTGGGCGCGTCTCCCGCAATCACGACGTCGCGTGGTGGCGCGTCGACCGGCTGCCCCGCTTCGGCCGCGCGCGTGCCGCTCGGCGCGGCGCCTACGGCCATGACCGCGCCCGGCGGGCGCGTTCCGACGTCGTCGCTCGGCTCGGCTGCCGCCGCTGGCGCCGCCACGGCGGTCGAAACCAACAATCCCAGGAAAAGCAACAGGCTGGTGCGCATGACGTGTGCGAAACGACCGACCCCGCCAGCGCCTTACACCTGTAGTATGCCGCTCCGCGGTGCATCCGAGCCTCGACCCGAACAAGATCGTCGACACCGTGGAGCGGTTGTCGCGGCGCATCCGCGAGCGCTTCCCCGACGCGAACCTGGGCAGCGTCGTCGACGATCTCGCGCGTATCGCCCGGGAGTCGGTGAGGCGCGTCGACGAGCTGGGCCGCCCGGACCGGGCGCTACGAGGCGTCGTCGCCGTGCTGCTCGTGGGGCTCGTCGGCGTGCTCGCCGTGTTGGTCGGCGAGTTTCGCGTGAACTGGCGCATCCAGGGCGGCACCGACCTGGTGCAGACGATCGACGCCGGCCTGGAGTCGCTGTTCTTGATCGGCGGCAGCATCGCGTTTCTGGTGACGCTCGAGAGCCGGCACAAGCGCAAGAAAGCGCTCGCGGTGATCTACGATCTCCGATCGCTCGCCCACATCGTGGACATGCACCAGCTGACCAAGGATCCGGAGCAGCTCCTGCGCCACGGCCCGCCGACGGAGTCGAGCCCGACGCGCACGATGAGCGACTTCGAGCTCCAGCGCTATCTCGACTACTCGAGCGAGATGCTCGCGCTGATCAGCAAGGTCGCGGCGCTGTACGCCCAGGGCGTGGCCGACCCGGTCGTGCTCTCCGCGGTGGACGACATCGAAGATCTGACGTCGGGGCTGTCGCGGAAGATCTGGCAGAAGATCACGATCCTGCATCAGCACGGCGCGCACCGCCCAGGCTAGTGCTGGGGCAGCACGTACAGCAGCACCGCCAGGAAGTGGAGGGTGCTGCCGCCGAGTACGAACAGGTGCCAGACCGCGTGCATGTAGCGGCGCGGCATCACGTAGAAGAGCGTACCCAGGGTGTAGGTGACGCCTCCTGCGACCAGCAGCCACAAGCCGGCGCCGTGCAGCTCTGCCACCAGCGGGCCGCGCATGAAGATCACCAACCAGCCCATGGCCACGAACACCAGGGCGTTGAGCCAGCGCGGCCGTTCGGCCCACGTCGCCTCCAGCGCGATGCCGACGGCCGCCAGCACCCACACGAGAGCGAACAGCCACCCGCCGCCGACGTGTCGCAGCGTCACCAGGGTGAACGGCGTATAGGTGCCCGCGATCAAGAGGTAGATGGCCGCGTGATCGAGGAGCTTGAGCACGCGGCGCCCGGGTAGCGCGTGGTACAGCGTCGACGCCAGGTAGAGCAGGAACAGCGTCACCCCGAACACGATGGCGCCGGCGAGCTGCCAGCCGTCACCGGCCGTCGCCGCCAGCACAACCAGGACGGCCATTCCCGCCAACGCCAGCACCGCGCCCAGGCCGTGCGTCACCGTATTGGCGAGCTCTTCCCCCGTATTGCTCGGCATTTTCTGCCTCCTTGACAACATCATCAATAACTGTAACACTAAACAATGTCAAGGTTGGCGATGACGGAACGCGACCCGATCGATCAGCTGCGCGGCGCCAGTCAGCTGGCGGTGGACGCGACGCGCGGGGTCACCACGCTCGTCGAGGAGATGCACCGGACCATCGCCGCTCCCGCCGTCCTCGGCCGCCCGCTCGAGGATGCGCATCGCGTGCTGGTCGCGCCCATCTACGGCGCGGTGCGCGGCGTGACCGGCTTGGTGGGGCTCGGGCTCGACGCCGCGCTGCGCCGGCTGTCCGGCAGCCTGCCACCCGGCGATCCGGGCGACATCGTGGCCGCGGTCAACGGCGTGCTCGGCGACTACCTCGCCGCCACCGGAAACCCGCTCGCGCTCGAGATGACGCTCCGCCCGGCCAACCCATCGGAGCGGTCCGGCAAGCGCGTGCTGCTGCTGCTCCACGGCTCCTGCATGAGCGACCGCGGCTGGACGCGCCGCGGACACGATCACGGCGCCGCGCTGGCGCGCGACCTCGGCTACACGCCGCTGTACCTCTCGTACAACAGCGGGCTGCACATCTCGACCAACGGTCACCAGCTGTCCGCGCTGCTCGAAGAGGCGGAGGCGGTTGCCGGAGCCGACGAGCTGGCGATCCTCGGGCACAGCATGGGCGGCCTGGTGGCGCGCAGCGCCTGCGCCACTGCCGAGCGTACGGGCCACGCGTGGCGGAGCAAGCTGCGCAAGCTTGTCTGCGTCGGATCGCCGCACCACGGTGCCGCCCTCGAGCGCGGCGGCAACCTGCTGCAGCTCGCCGTCGGGGGGAGCCGCTACAGCGCGCCGCTCGCTCGCCTCGGCACCATCCGCAGCGCGGGCGTGACCGATCTGCGCTACGGCAACGTGCTCGACGCCGATTGGCAGGGTCGCGACCGCTTCGCCCACGCTGGCGACGAGCGCACACCGCTCCCGCTGCCCGAAGGCGTGACCTCGTACGCGCTGGCCGGCTCCACCACCGCCGGACCACGGGGCCGTCTCTCCGGCGACGGCCTGGTGTCGGTCGACAGCGCGCTCGGCAACGCACCGCGACCCGGAGCGGACGCTCGCCTTCTCACGCGAGATGGTCGCGTTCGCGACGCACCACCTCGACCTGCTCAGCCGCCCCGAGGTCTACGCCACGCTTCGCGAGTGGCTTTCGTGAGCCGGCGTGGCCGCTAGTGTCGTCGGTGAGCCGACCCGTCCGAGGCCGCGGCGCCGTACTTCTGGCGACTGAAGTCGCGGGCGAACGCCACCAGGTCGTCCCATGTCGCTACGGGGTACACATGGAAGCCGAGCTCGTCGCGCGCCCGCTGGATCGCCTGGTAAGCCTCGAACTGCGGCTCTGCAGCGTCCCAGCCCTGACCCAGCTGCAACACCATCGTCCCGCCGCCGCCGGCGCGGGCGAGCGCGGCGCGCGTCACCTCCCAGCCGCTCTGGCCGCGCTCGTCGTCGTTGAACATCGTGCTCACGCCGTCGTCGGAGACGACCAGGATGTGGGCGTCGCGAGCGTCGGGCTTGCGCTCGGCGAAGGTGTCGCGCAGGACGTGGATCGGGAACGCCGTGGCGCCGCCGAAGTAGCCGGTGAGCACGCCGAGGATCGCGTGCTCGTCGCGCACGAAGCCGTCGGTCGTGATGAACTGGTTCTTTCCGCTCCAGAGCGTCGCCTGCACGCGCGCGCCGGCGCGCAGCGCGGACAGGCAGATGATCGCGCCAGCGAGCGCCGGGAACGACACATCGCGCTGCGGGTTCGCCATCGAGCCGGAGCTGTCGACGTACAGATCGAGATCGAGCGGCTGACGCGCGGGCTCCCTGCCTTCGGACGTGCCGTAGACGCGCTGCACGGTGGTCATGCCCGGAACCACATGCGGACTCACGAGCACGCTCTGGAGCCAGTCCACGGCGTCGATGGGGTGTCCGATGTCCCACGGCTCGAGGCCCTCCGGCAACGGCTCGGTACCGACGGGCATGCGGCGCGACGGGAACGCGACGAGATGCGGCAGCGCGCGCTCGCGGTAGTAGCGAATCGCCGCTTCGTGTTCGCTGATCTCGACGCCGGCGGCGCGCAGGATCTCGCCGTACTCGAACGGCTGGCGCGACTGCCCGGCGCCCGCGCCAGCCGCGGCGCCCGCGCCGCCAGGGGCGACCTCCGACGGCGCGAGGCCGGACAGCTCCGGATCCTGCGCCGGGTGGATGGCGCCTTCGCGCTCGCCGGCGTCGATACCGGTGAGCCCGGCGGGATCGCCGCCGGCGGCGGCGCCGCGCGTGTCGAGCAGCGCCTGGATCTTGTCCAGCGACTTCTGGTCGTCGAGCAGGTACGGCAAGAGCAGCGCCGCGAAGCGACCGCTGCCGTCGAGCCAGTCGCGCGCGTAGCTCCGGAGCAGGCGCGCGCCGAGCCACGCGTCGCCCTCCATGCGGTCGTCGGTCTTGCCGCCGCCGAGCGAGGCGCGGGGCAGGTTCCACAGGATCTCGTAGATCCGCATGTACACGGCCCACACCGCGCCGGCGTCGCCGTCACCGCCGAGCGCGCGGAACACGTCTGCCATGCGGAGCTCCGCGCTGCGCTGCAACCGATCGTTGATCACGAGATCGGTGTAGAGGTTCGCGACCATCGGCGCGTGCTGTTCCACGGTGGGAAGCGCCCAGCGCATGCGGGCGATCATGCGGGCGTGGTCCGCGAGCGTCGCCGGCGCCAGGATGTGGTGACCGATCTCGTGGGCGAGGATCTCCACGGGATAGTCGGTGATCTTGTTGTCGATGATCTGCGGCAAGCTCACGATCACGGCCTGGTCCGTCAGACGGATCATCGCGAAGCTGCCGGTGAGCCCCTCCTTCTTCGCCTGTGTCTCGCTCAGGCACAGCGTCGGCGGCCTGAGGCGCGTGAAGCGACTCCAGATCGCCAGGGCGTCGGGCCAGCGCGCTGCCCACGCCTCGGCCAGCGCGGGCAGCCCGCGCAGCGGACGCTTCACGCTCCCGACCCCAGCGCGACCAGCACGATCGCGTGGCTCTGCGACGTGGTGAGCGCGACGCTGGTCGGCGAGCTGGCGAAGCTGGTGACGTCGCCCGCCGCGGGCAGCGCGAGCTCGCCGCCTTGCCAGTAGAGCGTCCCGCGGTCGATGCGCAGCCCCGGCGGCAGCTGGTCCTGCGTCCGCGCGCCACCGCATCTCGTCCGGCGTCGCGCGGTGGAACGTCGCGCCGAACGCGTCGGCGAACAGCAGCCACGCGTCGCCGCCGCTCCGGGCGAGCAGGTTGCCGTGGGTGATCGCCAGGCGCGGCGGCTCGACGAACAGACCGCCGAAGCCGCGGAACGCGCCGGCGCCCAGCGCGACGCGCAACGACGGCGCGGCGAGGTCCGGCGAAAACCACAGGTCCTGGGCGAAGCGCGCCCGCAGCTCGGGCCAGCTCGCCGACCCGGGCGCACCGACCGCGGCGAGCGCGAGCGGCGCGGGCAAGCCGTCGGCGACGGCGAGCGCGCTCTGACGGTAGTGCGCCATACCGGCGCGCCACGCCGCCACCTGCCCGAGCGCGAGCAGTTGATCGAGATCGCCGGCCGATCGGCGCGAGCCGCTCCATCGCGGACACCCACTCGCCGGCACGCGCGCCGGGCGTCGACGCGATCTGGTGCGCCGCGTTGGCGAGCGCCGCGACGGCGCGCAGCGGATCTCCGGCGACGATCGCCGCGGCCGCGGGCAACACGCGCCGGATCGCGTCGTCGACCGCCGGTCGGGCCGCGCCCGGTCCCGCGACGCGCTGACCCACCAGCTCGAGCCCCACCTCGTAGCCGGCCATGACCACCGCGGCGACGCGATCCGCCGGCGTCGCCTGCACCCACGGGTCGACGCACGCCTCGAGAAAGTGCGTGAACGCCGCGGCGTCGAGCTCGGGGTACCGGCGGCGCGCCAGGGCGAACTGCGCGTTGAAGTCCGCGCGCCCGGAGCGCAAGACCGCGATCAACGGCTCGCTCGGCATGCTCACTGCGTCCGCAGCCAGCGCAGGTAGTTGGTGTAGCGCTGGTGCATGTACTTGAGCTCCAGCAGGTCGTCGTACAGGTGGCCGTAGAGCTTACGGCCCTTCGCCCACTCGGCGATCAGCCGCTCGATGCGCGTGAGGCGCGCGCGCACCTCCTGCTCGGTGACGCCGCTGAGGCCGCGGCGAAGCTCCTCGCCCAACGCCGCCACCGGGTCGTCGCGATCCAGGTCGAGCCGGTCGTAGTCGGCGGAGCTGGCGTCGAAGAGCTTGCGCAGCCAGCCGATGCGGTCGCTCCGGTACATGTCGTTGCCCGCGGCGCCGAAGAACGGCGCGTCGTGATCGGGCACGAGCTTCTCGTGCAGCACGTAGGGCAGGATCTGCCGCACGTCCTCCAGCCCCACGGCGCGGTCGCCGCGGAAGTAGGCCATCGCCTTGGAGAAATGGATCAGCGTCATCAGCGCGCGCACGCTGAGGCCGTTCCTGGTCTGGCAACCGAGATCCTTCAGCCGGTCGCGGCCGGTGTCGCGCGCGGCGATCGTGTGCCACTCTGTACCGGCGAGACGCACGGTGTCCTTCGTCTTGTACTCGAACTGCTCGGCGGCGACCTCGCAGAACTCGAACTGGCTGGCGAAGAACTCGAGCCGGCGCCGGACCGCGTGCCCGAGCTCCACCGCGCGGATCTGCTCCTGCACGCGGTCGAGCTCGTCTTCGGTGAACACGATCTGACGCGGCACGACCTCTTCCGGTCGCACGTTCTCCTCGATGCGACCGAGCAGATCGCCGAGGAAGCGCGAGTTGAACGCGTGCGCCTGGACCACCACGTCGATGCGATCGCGCAGCGCCTCGATCACCTGGTACGTGCCGCCGCCCTGGTCGTCGTTGGCCGTGAGGAACCACGCCGACTCCGGGCAGTCGTACACGTGTCCGAGCACCTCCGCGTAGTTGTCGCCCATCACCGTGAGCAGCGCGCTCTGCGTGCGCGTCGGGATGCGGTTGTACTCGTCGACGATCTTGACGCGCATGCCGAGCCAGCTGCGCCACGCGATGCGGATGTCCTCCATCTTCTGCGCGCTTACCAGATCGGCGGGCAGCGGATTGCCGAGCAAGTCCGCGATCGTCATCTGCGGGTGGCCGTGCTGCATCGCGCGCCGCACCTCGCGCACCGGGTAGCCGCCGATCACGCCCATCAGGATCGCGCTCGCGGTCTTGCCGCGGCCCGGGCCGCCGATGAACAGGCATTTCCGGCGCGTGGCGAACGTGAGCAGCGGCAACAGCACGAAGCTCGAGTAGCTCTGGGCCGACGGCAGCGTCAGGCGGCTCTTCGTGTCGCCGAGCACGTAGCTCTGCGGCGGTACGTCGTTGTACTCGATGTCGTAGTGCGGGCTGATGATCGCGGTGTTGACGATCCAGAAGTAGGCTTGCCGGAGCTTCTCGTCCAAGGCGAGCTCGCCGCCGGCGTCCGGGTCGGCGCCGCCCGCCGGGCCACGATACAAGTCCGCCACGTCGAAGCTGCGGACGGCATCCGTCTCGCGCGGGTTCGTGGGAGCGGACGACAGCCTGCTGAACCGATCCAGAATCGACACCGCCGGAGAATAATGCCGGTCCGGCGCGGCCGGCGACCGGTTCGTCGAAATTGCGGCGACGCGCTCCGGGCGCTCTGTGGCAGGATCGGCGCCATGAAGCACTGGGCGGTGCTGGTCGCGGTCGGGCTCGCCACCGTCGGGTGCGGCGTGGACGAACGCGCCGGCGTGGACACGACCCCGCCGGAGCTCACCGGCCCCTACGCCATCGGCGTCACCACCACCCAGATCGACGACGGCAGCCCGATGCACCGGATGCTGCCCGTGGAGATCTGGTACCCCGCTTCGCCGGCAGCGGACGCGCCGACGGAGATCTACGACCTGAAGATCGGCGTGGTCACCCTCGCCCAGCTGCCCTCGCCTCTCGGCGCCACCCGCGACGCCCCGGCCAACCTCGCGCTCGGTCCCCGACCGGTGGTGGTGTTCTCCCACGGCAACGGCGGCGTGCGCATCCAGAGCCTGTTCCTCACCGAGCACCTGGCGTCCCACGGCTTCGTGGTCGCGGCGCCCGATCACGTCGGCAACACCATGGCCGAGATGGTCAACCAGAGCGCGCTGCCGACGCTCGACATCGCCAAGCTCCGCCCCGGCGACGTGTCGCGCGCCCTGGACGCGGTGATCGCCGCGAACGCCGACCCGGCGAGCCCGATCCACGGCGCGGCGGACCCGTCGCGGGCGGCGGTCGCGGGGCACAGCTTCGGCGCGTACACCAGCTTGCGCATCGCCGGCGCCAGCGTCGATCCGTCGCTCCTCGACACGGAGTGCGGGGGGCCGGACGGCGGTCTGCTCTGCGACGGCTGGTCGCCGGGCTACGTCTTTCCCGCGTCGCAGCGCGACGATCGCTTCAGCGTCGCGGTGGCGCAGGCCCCGGGCGGCGCGAACGTCGTCGGCAGCGGCTTTACGGACGTGGCGATCCCGACGCTGATCATGGACGGCACGGTGGATCGCACCACGCCGTGGGAGCCCGAGTCGCTCCTGCCCTACGAGCAGCTCGGCGTGCCGTCGGAGCTCGTGATCATCGACCGCGCGGGTCACTTCACGTTCTCCGACATGTGCGCGCTGGTCGATCTCCTGCCCGACGCGAAGAGCCTGTTCCAGGGCGTGTTCGACGACGGCTGCGGCCCGGCGAACATCGCGCCCGCCGAAGCACACCGGATCGCCAACGGCTTCACGACCGCGTTCATCGAGCACTGGCTCGAAGGCCGCGACGGTCTCGACGAGTGGCTCGACGCGAGCGGCCAGCCACCTCACAACGTCGCGCGCTGGATGTCGCGCTAGCTCGTTGCGGAGATGCCGATCCGTGGGGATGGCACAGGAAGGGCGGAAGGGCGGAAGATTCGGGGATGGAATCCGACCTTCCGTTCTTCCGCCCTTCCTGTGAAAACCCAAATCAGGGGATTTCCCAGCCTGCGGAGCCTACTTCGGCGGCGCGACGGGCGCGCACGTGGACACGCCGGCACCGACGATCTCGAACGTGACGCTGGACACCTTCTGGGTGGTGCCGGCGTTCGGGTCGAACTGGAACACGTCGGTGCTGGTGCCCGGGCCGACGAACAGCCAGAAGCTGCCGCCCCAGAACGCGAACGCGAAGTTCGACGAGTTCGGCGGATACTGGATCGGACTTTGGGGCCACTGCTGCTTGATGTGCGCGTTGGTCTTGTCGATCTCCGCGACCACGTAGGGCGTGCCCTCGAAGGCGCCGAACAGGCGCCCGTCGCCGGTGCCCGTCATCTCCGCACGCGACGAGATGGCGTCGTACGCGCCGATGCGCGTGAGCACGAGCGAGCCGGTGTCGATAGTGCCGAGCCCCCTCGAAGCACTCGTGAAGTCCGAGTTGGTGACGAACAGCGAGTCCGTCGTGCTGCCCGGACCATCGGTGGAAAATCCCATCCCGAACGTCAGGAAGCCCTGCTGGCCCGCCACGAAGTTGGTGGGCGTACACGCCGCCGTCTTGGTGTCGACCTTGTAGACCTTGCCACTCGTGAACACGACCCACGCGTTCGCGTTGCGATCGACGGCCATGGAGAACGGCGTCGCGATCGGCGTGTTGCAGTTGACCGGTCCGATCGTCGTGAACGCCAGCGACGGCGGATCGAACTTGTAGAGCACTCCGGTGTTGTCGATGACGTACACGTAGCTCGCCGCCGCCGACCCGCAGCTCGGGCTGGTGCCGCCGCCGGAGCCACTCGCCGCGCCGAAGCCGCCCGAACCCGAGCCCGCCGCGCCGCCAGCGCCGCCACCGCTGAAGCCGCCCGCGCCGCTGCCGCTCGAACCACCGTTATCGCCCGCGTGGTGATTGCCCGTCGCGCCGCAACCAAGCACCAAGCCGACAGCCGACAGCATGCACGCCCAACCGGATCTCTTCATGGCGCGCGGAGTATACCCGTCCGGCCAGCCGGAGCGCGCTGAAAATCCTCGCGTCTCGCCGAAGCGGGCCCTGCCGGTCACGTGTAGCGCGGGCTCGCGCCAGCGCGACGCGAGCGCCACCCAGGGCGGACGCGCGCTACCCTCTGCCGACGTGCCACCGGACGACGACAAGCGCGAGCTGGCGCTACGACTGATCGGCGCCCAGGGCGTGATCCCGACGTCGCGCTTGTCGCGGCTGGGTCGCGCCGCCGGCGCGGTGCTCAGGAGCGGCCGCCTCGCGAGGGCCTCGCGCCGGACCGGCAAATCAGGATCGGCGGAGATCGATCCGGCGACGCTCACCCGCGTGGTCGAATCCATCGGCGAGCTCAAGGGCATCGCGATGAAGGCGGGCCAACTGCTCAGCTACATCGACATCGCGCTGCCCGAAGAGCTGCGCGCCGCGCTGTCGGTACTGCAGACGCACTCGCAGTCGATGCCGTGGGAGCGCGTCGAGGAGATCGTGCGCGCCGACCTGGGCGATGCGGCGGACGAGCTGCTCGCACACTGCGACACGCTGCCGATCGCCGCGGCGTCGATCGGGCAAGTGCACCGCGCGCGCCTCGCCGACGGCACGCGCGTCGCGGTCAAGGTGCAGTACCCGGAGATCGAGCGCGCCATCGCCGCGGACTTCGGCCCGGCGTCGCTCGCGACCGGCGTGATCTCGATTATCTACCCCAACGCGAAGACCGACGCGTTCGTGCGCGAGGCGCGCGAGCGCTTCCTCGAGGAGTGCGACTACGTGCACGAGGCGCACTGCCAAGCGCGCTTCGCGCGGCTCTTCGCCGATCATCCCGTGCTCTCGGTGCCGGCCGTGCACGACCGCTTCTGCGCGCGGCACGTGCTCACGACGACGTACGTGCCCGGCGCGAGCTTCGACGCATTCGTCGCCACGGACCCGGACCAAGCGACCCGCGATCGCATCGGCGCCGCACTGTTCGAGTTCTACGTGGGCACGCTGTTCCAGCATGGCCTCTACAACTGCGACCCGCACCCGGGAAACTACCTGTTTTCGGACGACGGCCACGTCGCGATGCTCGACTACGGCTGCACGCGGGAGTTCGACGCGGACTACGTCGAGAAGCTCGCCCGCCTCACGCGCGCCGTCCACGCCGACACGCGCGAAGCGCTGCACGCGTCGTTCCTCGAGCTCGGCATGGTGCGACCGGGCAAGAAGTACGACTTTTCCACCGCGCGCGATCTGGTCCGCGCCTTCTACGGCCCGATGCTCGACGATCGCACGCAGCCCATCGATCTCGGCGCCGCGATGGACATGCGCCGCGTGATCGACGGCAAGCAGCAGCTGATGAAGCTCGGCGTGCCCGGCGAGTTCCTGTTCCTGTTCCGCATCCGCTTCGGCCTGATGAGCGTGCTGGCCCGGCTCGGCGCCCGCGCGAACTGGTACCGCCTCGAAGAGTCGTACCTCGACGCTTGATCCAGATGATGCCGCTCCGGCGCGGAACCGACCGCGCGCCGTGTGCCACATCACGCCGCCGCAAGGCCGCGCGGTCACCAAACGCCCGTCGCTACGAGCGGCGTGGCGGAACGGCGGCGGCGGCGGCGGCGCGTCAGCGACGGAGCAGGACGCGCTGCTCGCCGAAGTCGAGGATCACGACCTTTGCCGGATCGGTGCGGCGGGCGCGCATGGCGGCGTGGAGGTTGCGCAGCGCGTCCCCCGGTTGGTCGAAGCCGTTCACGAAGGTGTCGTAGTGCATCGGCACCATCCAGCGCGCGCCGACGTCGGACAGCGCTTGCAGCGCCTCTGGCGGGTCCATGTGGCTGTGGCGCATGAAATCGCGCGGCTCGATCGGCGCGATCGGCAGCAGAGCGAGGTCGATGTGCGGGAAGCGCCGGCGCGTCGCGGCGAAGTCCTTGCGATCGTAGGCCGTGTCGCCGGCGAAATACACAGTCGTGCCCTGGTACTCGATGACGTAGCCGGTGAAGGCCGTCTTCATCCACGCGGCGTCGGCACCGTAGCGCCAGCCGTTGTGTTGAACGGGCACGGCGGTCACGCGCAGGCCGTCGTGCTCCCAACTCCGGAAGCGACCGAGCTCGAGCGCGGGGAAGTCGAAGTCCGTGAGATAAACGAGACCGCCCTCGGGCATGATCAGTGTGTCTACCTTGTGCTCGATCATCTCCAGCGTGCCGAGCGACAGGTGGTCGAAGTGCAGGTGCGAGATCAGGACCGCGTCGAGACGCGGCAGGTCCTTGGCGTCCATGCCCGGCTCCACCAGGCGCGCCGAGACCTGGCCGACGCTCGACGTGAACACCGGATCGGTGAGCACGAAGCGATCGCCAAGCTGGAGCAGCATCGTCGCGTGACCGACCCAGAGGACGGCCAGGCGCGCGCCGGGGACGGCCGGGTGCTCGATCTTGTGCGCGACGCGGCGTGGCGACTCGAACAGCGGCGCGAAGAAGCCGCCGAAGTGGGCGCACCCGACGAGCAGCGCGGAGGCGCACACGAGGATACCGCGCCGGACCCGCATCCCCTCTTCCATCAGAAGTACCGGATGCGGAAGGTGGTGATCCACGCGGCGTCCGACCAGCCCGGCGACCACGTGAGCTGGAGCCCCACCACGCCGTAGAGCACGTACGCGCCGAGCTCGTAGCTCGCGCCATCGCGTTCGCCGATGCGGTAGTACGAGCTGCCGAGCGACATCGACAGGTAGTCGCCGCGCTCGACGAGCGGGAAATACGAGCGCACGCCGACCCGCGCGAGCAGACGATCGCGAAAGGCCGGCGCGACGGCCAGGTACTCGGGCGTGAAGTAGAGCTCGACGGATCCGCTCTGGCGGACGATCGGCTCGACGACGAACCAGCGCCAGGGCGAGACGCGACGGTTGGTGCCGAAGGAGTAGAGCAGCGGCGTCACCTGCCAGCGCAGACCGAAGTGCGCGCCCCTGTCGCCCGCGGCGATCTCCGGGCTGGGCAGGAGCTGGGTCGCGAGCCACGGCAGCGTGACGCGCGGGCGCGGATCGGCGTGCAGCGCAGGCGCGACGAGCAGGATCGCGATCGCCGGGATCAGACGTCGATGCATAGACCGCGCGCGTGCGGCGCGACGAGCTCGCTGGAGCGCCGGCTCAAGGCGGCGCGAAACGCCGTGTCGTACGCCTGGTCTTTGGGACGCGCGAGCTCGAGCACGTCGTAGTAGACGCCGCTCTCTCCGTTGACCAGCGCGGCGAGGATGGCGTGACGGATCGCGTCGGCACCGGTGTCCACCGAGCCCAGGGCGCGCACCTGGGACTCGCGGACCATCTTGGTGTCGAGGAGCGTGCCGGGATGCAGCGCGATCACGCGCAGATCCGCGCGCCGCTCCGCGAGCCCGAAGCTCCAGGCGATCAGCGCGAGCTTGGCGCGCCGGTACGCGTGCCAGCCCTCGTAGGATTGCTCGAGCATGAGGTCGTCGAGATCGACGGGCGCTTGCCCGATGGACGCGACGTTGACGATGAGCTTCGGACAGCGGCCGGCGGCGAGCAGCCACTCGGTGAGCGCGAACGGCGCGAGGTAGTTCACCGCGAGTCGCAGCTCGTAGCCGTCGTGACTCGTCTCGCGGCCGCCGCCCGGCGCGCCCGCGCCGACGCCGGCGTTGTTCACGAGCACGTCCGCCTCGGGGAAGCGATCCACGAGGTCGCGCACCTGGTCGAGGGACGCGAGATCGGCATCCTTGCGGCCGAAGCCGATCACCTCCGCGCCGTCCTGGCGCAAGCGTTCGGCGGCGGCCTTTCCGATCCCTGCCGTCGCGCCCGTGATCGCGATGCGCCTTCCGTTCAAGGACACGGCGCGTCCTCCGCGGCGGGCGCCGGCACGGTCGGCGTCCCGGCGAGCAAGCTCGCCAGGAAACACCGGTACATGTGCTTCGGCGGCTCGGTCTGGAACACGACCTCGTGCCCGTCCTCGACGCCGTCCTCGCGCTGCTGCACGACCACGGCCGTCGTGCTCGCATCGATGTTGGCGCTCGCCGGCAAGCTGATATGCGAGCGGCCGGAGAACTGCAGGCGAGCGTCGAGCGTCGGGAAGTCGGCGATCTCCGGCGTGTCCTTGTCCAGCGCGTCGCCGGCGAGATCGAGACCGAGCGACAAGCTGGATGCCTCGGAGATCGTCGGCATGATGTAGTGATCGACGATGCCCTGCACCATGAGCACGTCGCGCGGCTTGCCGTCGCGCGGCTCGTGCACGATGTAGCGCGCGTACACCGGCGGATCCGCGGGCTCGGCGGCCCACTGGAACAGGTTCAGCGCCGGATCCTGCTCGGTCAGCGAGTATTTCCCCGCTACGCCCAGGAGCAGCTCCGCGAAGCCTTTCACTTCCACCGGGTGCAGCTTGTAGAGCACGTTCTCGATCCAGCTGCCGCCCTCCCCGCTCAGGATCGACGCCTGGAAGTCCGGCTCCACGGCGAGCGTCAGCGGCGAGATGGTCGCGCCCATGGAGTGACCCATCAGCGCGAAGTGACTCGTGTCGAAGTGCACGGGCTTGCCGCCGGTATCCAGCCCGGGGCAGGAGCTGGCGTCGAACGACAGCGTCGCGAGCACGTGCGCCTGGAGCGCGAGCTCGGCGGCGGACTGGCGCACGTTGTCGCGGAGCGCCGCGGGGTTGGTGACGTTGAACATCAAGAACTGCTCGTCCTTGCCGGTGACGTTGCGCAGCCCACCGTGGGGACCGTCGACGCTGGCGCCGGCCCAGCCCACCTTCGCGAAGCCGAGCGCCGGTCCCGTGCCGGCGACCAGCGCCGGGCCGCCGGTCATCGCCTGGACGCCGCGGTCGACCAGCGGTCGATCGCCGCCGCCGCCGGTGCGGCTGAACAGCACGATCGGGAAGCCCGCGGCGGGCATCTGCTGGCGCGGCACGGTCACGACGATGTGCGCGTTCTCGTCGCGCTGGAAGATCGGCTTGCCGTCGCTGTCGAACAGCCAATCGCCGCCGACCTCGTCGAAGGGCGGCGTGCCGCTCTGGTAGTCGGGCATCTGGATCGTCGACGAAAATACGCAGTAGTCGTCGAACACCTCGTCCGCCTTGAAAGGCTGCACCGGCGCGGGAAGCGGGCGCGCGAGCATCGCTTGCCGGACCGCGAGCAGCCCGCTGGTCGGATCGTCGGTGGTGAACACGGCGAGCCCGGCGAGCTCCGACGGGTCCACGCCAAGCGCGGCGATCGCGTCGCTGTGTTCCTGCGCCAGCGCGTCGCTCATAGCGTCGGGCGTGCGACCCTGGATCAACTGCGCGAGCGAGTCCGGCACGCCGAGGCGCCTTCCGCTGGCGTCCTTCGCGCTGCGCAGGACGACCGCGGCGTAGCGTGCACCGGGCCGGAGCGGGATGCCCTGGAGCGGGATCACGCTCAGCAGGTTGGGCACGCCGAAGGGACCGCCGTCGGCGTCGAAGTGCACGTGCACCGGCATCTTCGAGCCGCTGTCCAGCTCGACCAGGAACGCGGACCCGTCGCTTTCCACAGCCGGGTCGAGCGCGCCGTCGAGGGCGAAGTATGCGCCGGCCGTGGTCGAGAAGCCGCGCGCGTCGCGCTGGATCAGCGCCGTCGTCTTGTCGAGGAACAGCGACGCGGTCGTGTTGGGAAACGTCGAGAGGTCCGGATGTCCGTCGGCGGTCATGCGCGCGTCGTCCGGAAACGGCGCGGCGTAGAAGCCGCCGCCGAGCGCGTAGTCCGCGAGCACGCGCGTGCCCGACGCGCCGTGGACGCCTCCGTCGCTGGACGACGACGAACACGCGGTCAGCGCCGCGAGCGCGAGCACAAGAGCGACGGAGCGCACGCGGAGAAGATACCATGCCGGGGCGATGCGCGACGCCCAGCCGCAGCCCGCCTTTCTCCAGCTCGAGCCCGGCGATCTTCCGTCTCCGGTGCTCGACATCGGAACCGGCGAAGGCGATCTCGCGCTCGGCATCGCGGCGATGGGGCGCGACGTGCTCGGCATCGACGTCGACGCGCGCGCGATCGCGACGGCGCGGGCGCGAGCCCACGCGTCCGGCAGCACGGCGCGCTTCCTCGAGCTCGACGTGCTCGACTTGCCGATGCTGGGCCGCCGCTTCGCGTGCGTCGTCGACTCCGGGCTGCTGCACACTCTCGACGCCGACGCGCGGACCCGCGTCGCGTCGGCCCTCGCAGCCGTGACAGAGCCGGGCGCGGCGTACCACCTGCTCGGCTTTGCCGAACGCCTTCCGCGAAGTGAGCTCGAGCGGCTGTGCGAGCGAGGATTCCGCATAGCGGCGATCCGCGCGGCGCCCTACGTTTTGCGCCACGATCCCGCGGGCGTGGCAGGGGTGCTGGTGACGTTGCGCCGGGTCGGCTAGGATGAATCCCTGTGATGGTCCCGCGATCTGTCCTGCTGCTGCTCGCGATCGCGACCGTCGCATGCGGCGGCAACGGCGCCCTCGCGACGAACGAGCTGCCGGCCCCCGACTCCGGACTGGAAGGCAGCGCCGCGGGCACGGGCGGGACGGGCGGGACGGCCGGCGCCGCCGGCAGCACGTCGTGGGCCGGTGGAGCGGGCGTTGGCGCGGCCGGCACCGCGGGCACGGCCGGCGCGGGCACGGCCGGCGCCGCCGGCACGACCGGCGGGTGCACGCCGGGCACGACCAAGGATCTCGGCGACTGCGGCAACTGCGGCAAGAGCCAGCAGGTGTGCCAGAACGACGGCACCTGGAGCGCGGCGGCGTGCACCGGCGAGGGTGCTTGCAAGCCGGGCGCCACCAGCGACGCGGACTGCGGCAACTGCGGGACGCAGACGCGCGCGTGCCAGACCGATTGCACCTGGGGCACGTACGGCGCGTGCGGCGGCGAGGGCGCGTGCAAGCCCGGCGCCACCCAAGCCGGTTCGGCTGCGACGGCTGCTCGCAGCAAACGTGCAGCAGCAGCTGCAGCTGGGGCTCGTGCAAGCTCAAGGCGGGCAACCAGTGCAACTGCAACGAGCGGCAAGACGTGGCAGTGCTGCGGCGCGAGCTCGTGGCAGTACTGCAGCTCGAACTGCAGCTGGTGCTCGTGCGCCTCGAGCACTAGCGCGGCCTGCTGTTCCGGCCCCGGGCCGGCCTGCTGAGAGCGCTCAGTGCGCCGGCAGGTGATCCGTCAGGATCACCTTCGTCTGGAAGCCCGCGCTACCGATGTTGGCGCCGTGGCAATCCGCGCAGTGCAGCGCGCTCCCCTTCGCGGTCTGGAGATCAGCCACGAGACGCGTCGTCATCCACTCGATCGCCCACTTTCGATCGCGCGGGCTACCGAGGATCTTCGCCTTGCCCTGACCGTTGACGACATGACAGTCGTTGCACCACACGTCACGACCGCTCTTCTTCGACAGGCGCGGGATGAGCTCGCCAGCCATCCAGTTCGCGATCCGCTTACGCTCGGTCATGGCCTCGAAGTCGAAGCTCTTGGGACCGTTCTTCACGTGGCAATAGTCGCAGCCCACGCCCAGGAAGTGCGTCACGCCGCCCATGATCGTGTACACCTCGCGCTGGCAGCGCGCCTTCGCGGCGACGCCGGTGTACTTCTTCTTCAGCGGCTCCGCCCCGGGCTTGGCGCAGTCGTCGGGCACATCGGCCGCACGCGCAGCGGGCGGCGGCGACGCACCCTCCTCGGGCGCCGGCGGCGGCAGCGGCGCACCGCCGCAGCCGACAAGAACCAGGGCGAAGAGCAGCGGCGACGTGGAACGCACGGCGCCCAGGATACATGGATGCCGGTCCGGCGCGGTATCCCGCGCCGCGGCCACGCGTCGGTGTTTCGGGTTCGGCGCCGAGGACGGCCAGGGCCGCACGCCCGCGCCAACCGCGGTTCCGCGCCGGACAGGCATCAGCAGCAAGCCCTCCCGGGGTTGCCGCCGCCCGGACCTTGCGATAGGTCGCGATGCGCCCGGGAACCCATCGCGGCCAGGAGAATCAAGACATGACCCAGTTCGAAGCCCCCAAGCATGGCGAAGCCATCAGCATGTCGTCCGGCAAGCTCGCGGTACCCGATCACCCGATCCTGCCGTTCATCGAGGGCGACGGCACGGGGCCGGACATCTGGCGCGCCGCGCAGGCCGTGCTCGATGCTTCCGTGGAGAAGGCCTACGGCGGCAAGAAGAAGATCGCCTGGTACGAGGTCTTCGCCGGCGAGAAGGCGAAGAAGAAGTTCGACAGCTGGCTGCCGGAGGAGACCGTCGAGGCGTACCGGAAGTATCTCGTCGGCATCAAGGGTCCGCTGACGACGCCGGTCGGCAAGGGCATCCGTTCCTTGAACGTCGCGCTGCGCCAGCAGCTCGATCTGTACGTGTGCCTGCGCCCGGTGCGCTGGTTCACCAACGTGCCGAGCCCGGTCAAGAAGCCCGGCGACGTGGACATCGTGATCTTCCGCGAGAACACCGAGGACATCTACGCCGGCATCGAGTGGCAGGCGGAGACGCCGGACGCGAAGAAGGTCATCGATTTCCTCCAGAAGGAAATGGGCGTGACGAAGATCCGCTTCCCGGAGACGTCGGGCATCGGCATCAAGCCGGTCTCGCGCCAGGGGACGGAGCGCCTGGTGCGCGCCGCGATCAACTACGCGCTCGCCACCAAGCGCTCGAACGTCGCGCTGGTGCACAAGGGCAACATCATGAAGTTCACCGAGGGCGCCTTCCGCGACTGGGGCTACGCCCTGGCGAAGAAGGAGTTCCGCGGCCAGATCGTCACCGAGCGCGAGAGCTGGATCCTCGGCCAACCTGGAGAAGAACCCGAAGCTCACCGCCGAAGAGAACGCCAAGCTCGTCGAGCCCGGCTACGACATGGCGCCGCCCGAGGCGCAGGCGGATCTGCGCGCCGAGGTCGAGGCGGCGATGAAGCTCGCGCCCACGCACGGCGACGGCAAGTACAAGAAGATGCTGCTCGTGCGCGACACCATCGCCGACATCACGCTGCAGCAGGCGCTGACCCGCGCCAAGGAGTTCAGCGTCGTCGCCACCTTGAACCTGAACGGCGACTACCTGTCCGACGCGCTCGCGGCCCAGGTCGGCGGCATCGGCATCGCGCCCGGCGGCAACATCAACTACGACACCGGCCACGCCATCTTCGAGGCCACCCACGGCACCGCGCCGAAGTACGCCGGCCTCGACAAGGTGAACCCGGGCTCGGTGATCCTGAGCGGCGAGATGATGCTGCGTCACCTGGGCTGGAACGAAGCCGCGGATCTCGTCGATCAAGGGCATCGACGGCGCCATCGGCGCGAAGACGGTGACCTACGATTTCGCGCGCCTGATGGAAGGCGCGAAGCTGCTGAAGTGCTCGGAGTTCGGCCAGGCGATCATCCAGCACATGGTCTGAGCGGCGCTCAGTACGGCTTGGGGCCGCGGCGGACGAGCTCGGCCCACTTCACCGATTTATTCCCGGCCGTGAGCCGCGGCGTGACCTCGGCTTCGATACGCGTCGAGCGGATCGTCGAAGGCCGAACGCCCCAGCTCGGCGAGCTTCGCGTCGTGCAGCAACGCCGCGAGCATCCAATCCGACGGCGAGGCGCTGTCGACGGCGAGGCTGCGCCGCAGCGAGTCGGCCTCGGCCAACGCCGGATCGCGCGCCAGGGTCGCGAGTGCGGCGGAATGCTTCAGCAGCAGCTGCTGCAGCACCAGCGTCGCGCCGAGCTCCCGATACTCCGCCTTCACGGCCTTCGCGAGCTCCGGCTCGGCGTCGGCCGTGCGCAACACCGCGACCGCCAGAAGCGCGTGCCCGAGCGCCGAACGCGCGCCAATCGCCGGCCACGTCTTGTCCGCCGCGCGCAGCGACGACAACGCGGCCTCGGCCTCCACGGAAGAGGTGTCGACGATCGCCAGGTCGTCGTGAACGTCCGCTTCCAGCACCTCGACGGCCGCGATCGACGCGGCGTCGCCGGCGTCCAGCGCTTCGCGCGTCTTGTGGAGCTGATCCAGGCGCACCCGGGCCCGGCGTCTCGCCTTGTCGTCGCGCGCCCCCACGAGCCATTCCCGCAGGTTGTCCTCGTCGCTCCCGAGATCCAGCGAGGGGATCCTGGCGACACGCGCCTGGAACGCCTTCAGACCGTTCTCGTCGTTCAGCATCGTCAACAGCTCGAGCTCGGTCTGCCACGCGTCGGGCCGCGCCGGCGCCAGCACCACGACTTGCTGGATCAAGCGTCGGGCGCGGACGTAGTCCTTGTCGCGCGTCAGCCGATCGACGATCTCCCGACGGTGCTCGCCGGAGAGCATGTCGTCGAGCAGGAGCGCGGTCTCGCTCTCCGTCAGCCGCAGCGCGCGCTCGTGCAGCCAGGGCGAGATGGCCGCGAGCTCGGCGCGATACAAGAGCGGTGGCACGGCATTGTTGACGACCAGCGCGTCGTCGGGCGAAAGCGAGAGCGCGCGATCGAACAGCCGGATCGCCGCGTCCAGGTCGGCGAGGTCGCCGGTGCAGAGGTAGCGCTGCGAGTAGTCGAGGGCGGCGTTGTTCGCCGCGGACGTGTCGTGCTCGGCGTCCCGCTCGTGCTCGTGCGCGGCCGCGAGCAGCTTCGCCGCCGCGCCGACCCGATCGCCCGTCTCCTGGCGCCGCTGACCCTCGATCTCCAGCAGCGTCGTGCGCACGAAGTTGCTCTTCGGGTCCGCGCGCTTGAACCACTTCTCGTACTCGTCGATTTCGCTTGCCATGAGCCCCATCAGCACGGCGGCTTCCTGGCGCTGATGTTCCGGCGCGGTCTCGTACACCTGGGTGGCGATCTGGCGCGCGCGCGTCACGAGCCCGAGGCCGCGATACGCGCGCGCCACCGACAGGTGCATCTCGTAGTCGTCGCCCTCGAGCAGCTGGTTCAGCTCCTTGTCGCCCTCCTTCGCCTTGCCGAGCCGGTGGTAGACCTGCCCCAACCCGAGGTGGAAGCTCGGCATCCCCCCGGCGCTCGCCTGGATCGACAGGAACGTGCGCTCGGCCGACGCGAGCAAGCGCGCCCGCGTGTCCCCGCTCGTCTCCGACGCGTGCTGGAGTTGGATGGTGCCGAGCTGCACCGCGATCGGCACGACATCCGAGGCGGCCGCGAGGCGCTCCTGCATCCGCTTCAGGTCGGCGTCGTCGTCGAGCTGTTCGCTGACGATCTTGTGGAACTCCGCCGGAGCGTCGTCGTCGCTCACGCCGTCCAGACGACGGGCGAGCTCCGCCGGCAACGTCCCCTCCTTCGCCTGCTGCCAGAGCCGCGTCTCGATCGCCTCGGCCGCGGCATCGAACTGGTCGCGCGCTTGCTGGTAGGCGGGCATCCGCTGCGCGAGCATGTGCGAGAGCAACACCTCGGCGTCCGCCCAGCGCCCGGAGTCGCTCTCGGCGCCGGCAAGTGCCTGGGCGGCGGCTGTCGTCAGCAGACCCGGCGGCGCCACGGACTCGAGCACCGCGATCGCGGCCTTGGTGTCGCCGCAATCGCGGTCGAGGGCGGCGAGCTCGACGGCGAGCCCCTGGTCCCGAGGCTGCAGCTTGAGCGCTTCGGCCAGCTTCGCCGCGTCTCCCGACTCGATCAGCGTCTTCCGCTCCGGCGCGGCAAGCTCCGCTCGCGCCTTCGCGACGTGATCGGTCGCGCTCGCGGTGAGCGGATCGAGATCGGCGAGGCGCGCCAGCCGGACCCCGCCGGCCCAGGCGGCCAAGGTCGGCGCGAGCTCCGCCCACGTTGAAGGGTCGTCGCCGAGACGGCCGACGACCGCCGCAGCGCCGCGCAACGCCGCGGGATTGGTCGGCAGCGCGCTGAACAGCCGCAGCGCGGCGAGCGGCCAGTCGTGGACGATGCGCTCGGCAAAGCCGAGCGTGAGCGCGTCACGGCGCGAGGCCAGCTTGCTCGCCGGCGCGCCCTCGAGCGCGCGCGCTCCCGCGTCCAGCAGCTCGAGCGCCGCGGCCCGCGCGCGATCGTCGGCGCGCAGCGCGTCGCTCCACTTGGACACGCTCGCGACCACGATGTTGGCCCCCTCGCCGGCGCGCAGGTCGCGCGGAAGCGCCGCGAACCGCCGCACGGCGCGCAACGCGGCCTCCACGTGATCGGCGTCGAGATGCGCCGGCACGCCGGCGGCGCACAGCCGCGCGATCCCCGCTGCAGCCGGCTCGAGCTCCAGCGGGGTCACCGACGCAAAATAGTCGGTCACCAGCTTCTCGTAGCGCCCGGCGGCTTGGTCGATGGCCCGTGGGTCCTTGGCGCGGCTCTCTGCGGCGCGAGCGGCCTCGAGCGCGCGATGCAGGCGCTGCGTCGGCGACGTCCACCACGCGAAGGCCCCCCAGCCCGCGCCGGCCGCCACCAGCGCGGAGACGAACAGCGCGCGCCACAGACGCGCGACACGCCCCAGCGGCATCTTCGCGAGGAACACGTAGCGCCGGTGCCCGGCCGGGATCACCCGGTACGCATCCAGCGGCAGGATCGGCACGAACAGCGCCACCAGGAAGCGCGTCGTGACGTACGAACCGTCCGATCGGAAGTCCCGGGATCCCCAGATCGACACGCCGAAGCCGTTGAGCGTGAACAGCGTCGGCGCGCTGGCGAGCGGCTGCGGTTGCTCCGCGATGGCGCGCGCGGCTTCCGCGATCGCCGGCGACTGCCGTTCCGTCGCGAGCCGGGCCGCGAGCTTGCGCGCGTCGGCGTCCCGCTCGTGCTCCACCAGCCAGCGTGCGTGCCACAACCTGGCGAAGCGATCGATGTTCCACGTGGCTTCGTCGAGCACGCGGACGTCCGTCTCGTCCTCGGCGAGCGCCTTGGCGCGTTCGATCAGCCGCCGCGCGTCGTCCGCGTGCCCGCTGACGTACAGCAACGGCGCCGCCGAACACAGCGCCTCGGTTACGACGCTGCGGAGTCCGGCGTCATCGCGCGTCGCCGCGGGCAGGATCTCGTCGTCGATCAGCTTGCGTACGGACGCCAGCTCGGCGCGATGCACCGACCAGTCGTTCCGGTTCGGCGCCGGCTCGAGCGCGTCGCGCGCAAGCAGGGTTTGCAGACGAATGCACGCTTGCGCGACAGATTCGGTGTCGTCCATCTCGGCTCCCCGCCGCAGAGTATACACATTCCCGCGCACAGCCGGCTTGGCGCAAACTACTTGTTGGCTCTTGCCGGTCCGGCGCGGAATCCCGCAGCGCGGGCTCACGCGCGGCGCCAGCGTGGCCCGCCCGGCGTATCCTCGACGACGACGCCGCGGGCGGCGAGCTCCGCACGGATCGCGTCGGCGCGCGCGAACTCGCGGTGCTCTCGCGCGACCTCGCGCTCGGCCACCAGCGCGTCGATCCCGGGCGCGTGTTCCGCGCGCACGTCCAGGTCCAGACCCAGCACGCCGCCCAGCCGCGCCACCAGCGTCGCGCGCTCGGCGAGCGGGATGGCCGCGTCGCGTTGCAGTCGCCACAGCACGCCGAGCGCGCGCGGCGCGTCCAGATCGTCGGCCAGGGCGACGTCGAACTCGTCGGCGAGGGCGCGCGCGCGCGGATGCGTCACCGCGACGGCGGGCCCGGCGCCGGCAAAGCGCGCCAGGCGCCGCCACGCGGTGCGCTGGGCGCGCGCGGCGTCCGGGTCGAACGAGAGCGTCGCGCGGTAGTGCGCCGTGAGCAGATAGTAGCGGAACGCACCCGGCTCGACGCCCGCGCCCTCGAGGTCGTCGAGCGACGGCGCACGCCCGGCGCTCTTCGAGATCTTCGCGCCTTCGAGCAGCAGCCACGCGGCGTGCAGCCAGTGTCGGACCCAGGGGCGCACCCCCGAGGCGTTCTCGGATTGCGCGATTTCGTTAACGTGGTGCACGGGCACGTGGTCGACGCCGCCGGTGTGGATGTCGAACTGCGTCCCCAGGTACTTCGTCGCCATCGCCGAGCACTCCAGGTGCCAGCCGGGAAAGCCCGTGCCCCACGGGCTCTCCCACTCGAGCTGGCGCTTCGCGCCGTTCGCCGGCGACAGCTTCCACAGGGCGAAGTCGGCGGGATTGCGTTTGTCCGCGGACGCCGTGACGCGCGAGTGGTCGCGCGAGGCGGCGAGCCCGGCGAGCGCGCCGTAGCCGGGATCGCGTGAGGTGTCGAAGTACAGCCCGTCGGGGATGCGGTAGGTGAAGCCTCGCTCTTCCAGCCGGCGAGCCAGGGCGATCTGTTCTTCGATGTGTCGCGTCGCGCGGCACCACAGCGTCGGCTCCGCGACGTTGATCCGGGCGAGATCTCGCCGGAACGCCGTGAAGTAGCGCTCCGCGACGTCGAGCGCGGCAACGCCGCCGTCGCGCGCGGCGCGCTCCATCTTGTCGTCGCCGTCGCTGGCGTCGTCCGTGAGGTGCCCGACGTCCGTGACGTTGACCACGTGCCGCACGTCGTAGCCGAAGTGGCGCAGCGTGCGCACCAGCAGGTCGGTGAACGCGTAGGTGCGCAAGTTGCCGATGTGCTGGCGGCTGTAGACCGTCGGACCGCAGCTGTAGATACGCACCGCTCCCGCTTGCAGTGGCTGCAGGGCTTCGACGCGCTTCGTCGCGGTGTTGTAGAGCGAGATCTGTCTCATCGACGCACCTTCCAGGGCGGCCGTCGACGCGCGCGGACCGCCCCTGTTCCGGGCCGGACCACCAAACAAGCAGGACTGGACGAACGCTTCCCGGGCGGCCCGCTAACGCGGACAGCAACACCGGACGAACGCCATCGAACCAGTCACGTGGCGATCAGCATAGCATGACGTTGCGCCTTGCGTCGCCGCCCCAGGCGAGGACACTTCGCCCATGGTGTCCCGTACCCTCACCGTCCCGTTGGCCGTCGCGTTCCTCGCCGCCTGCCAGTCGAAGCCCGCCCCCGTACCCGCGGCATCCGCGGAGCCGGCAGGCGCCGCGGTGTGCGCTTCCGCGGCCCCCTCGCCCGCCGCCGCCGCCGAAGCGACGCTCGACGGCATGGACGCGCGGGAGGCCGTGCCGCTGATCCCGATGATGGCCGACCACCAGAAGCAGAACATGCGCGATCACCTGCTCGCGGTGCAGCAGATCATCGCCGCCGCGGGCACCAGGGACTTCGCGGCAATCGAGCAGGCGGCGAGCCGCATCGGCTACTCGGAGCAGATGGGCATGATGTGCCGGCACATGGGCGCCGGCGCGCCGGGCTTCACCGACGCCGCGCTCGCGTTCCACCACACCGCCGACGGCATCGCCGTGGCCGCCAGGAAGAAGGACCTGGACGGCGTGATGAAGGCGCTCGGAAGCACGCTCCAGACCTGCACCAACTGCCACAAGAAGTACAAGCAGCGCGTGGTGGACGAGGCCACGTGGACGTCGCTGACCAAGCAGGCGCCGCCGATGTCGCCGATGCACGGGCAGTAGCCCGCTTGCGGCCCCGAGGTGGTATGGAGACGGGCCATGCCGCACACGTGGGATCCCGACTCGCCGACGCCCCAGGAAGCCATGCAGCGCCTCGTCGAGGGCAACCGCCGTTTCCGCGAGCCGCACGCCGCCACCACCGCCCGCCCCTGGAGCGCGGAGCAGGCGACCGCGCAGCAGCGTCCGTTCGCGATCGTGCTCGGCTGCTCCGACTCGCGCACGCCGGTCGAGATCCTGTTCGATCAGGGCTTCGGCGAGCTGTTCGTGGTGCGCGTGGCGGGCAACATCGTCGCGCCGTCGATCGTCGGTTCGATCGAGTTCGCCGCGTCCCAGTTCGGCTCTCGGCTGGTGGTCGTCATGGGCCACACGCGCTGCGGCGCGGTAACGGCCACCGTGCGCGCGATCGAGACGGGCCTCGGGCCGGAGTCGAAGAACATCCGCGACATCACCGACCGGATCGCGCCGCACGTCGAGGGACTGGTCCGCAAGGACGACTCCGGGGACATCGTCGGCGAAGCCGTCCGCGCGAACGTGCGGGCATCCGCCGATCATCTGCGCCACGGCAGCCGAACGCTCGAGGAGCTCGTGGTGGCCGGTCGGGTGGTCGTGGTCGGCGCCGAGTACGAGCTCGAGACCGGCGCGGTCCACTTCTTCGACGGGCTACCGTGAAGCGCTAAGGTGCGCGGCGGGGCGGCATGCACACGGAGATCGCATTTGTAGCCTTGTTCGGCGTGGCAGCCGCCGTGGCCCTGATGGTCCGGCGCCTTCGCGTGCCGTACACCGTCGCGCTCGTCGCCGCCGGGCTCCTGCTCGGCCACTACAAGACGATCGTCGCGCCGCACCTGACCAAGGAGCTGCTGTACGCGATCTTCTTGCCCGGGCTGTTGTTCGAAGCGGCGTTCCACCTCGAGTTCTCGGACTTCCGTCGCAACAAGATCACGATCCTGACGCTCGCGGTGCCCGGCCTCTTGGCCGCCATCGCCCTCACGGCGGTGATGCTCGCGCCGATCGTGGGCGTGCTCGGCTTCGGAGCGGGCTTCGGCCTGCTCGACGCCGCGGTGTTCGCCTCGCTGATCGCGGCCACCGATCCGATCGCGGTCACCAGCCTGTTCAAGACGATGGGCGCGCCGCGGCGTCTGTCGGTCCTGGTCGAAGGCGAGAGCCTGCTCAACGACGGCACGGCGGTCGTCGTGTTCGCCATCGTGCTCAGCGTCGCGACCGGTCGTTCGCTCACCGCGTCCGGCGCCGTCATCGAGTTCGTGCGGGTCGTCGGGCTCGGGACGTTCGTCGGCGCGGTCGCCGGATACGGCATCTCCAAGATCATCCAGCGCGTCGACGACCCGATGATCGAGATCACGCTGACCACGATCGCGGGGTACGGCGCGTTCCTGGTCGCCGAGGAGCTACACGTCTCCGGCGTCATCGCAACGGTCGTGGTCGGCATGCTGTGCGGGAACTACGCAGCGCGCACCGGCATGAGCCCCACGACGCGGATCGCCGTCGAGAGCTTCTGGGAGTACGTCGCCTTCGCGCTGAACTCGATCGTGTTCCTGCTGGTCGGCCTGGAGGTGCACATCGACGCGCTGGTCGCGGCGTGGAGGGCGATCCTGACGGCATGGGTCGTCGTGATGGTGGCCCGCGCGGTGGTGATCGCGGCGGTCACCGCCGCGTTGGGGCGCAGCCGCGAAGCGGTGTCCCCGCGCTGGGCGGCCGTGCTGACCTGGGGCGGCATGCGCGGTGCCCTGAGCATGGTGCTGGTGCTGGCGTTGCCGATGCAGTTCGCGCACCGCGATCTGCTCGTGAACATGACCTTCGGCGTCGTGCTCATGAGCATCCTGGTGCAAGGCGTGACAATGTCGCCACTGCTCGCGCGCCTGGGGCTGGTCTCGGCGCGTCACGACCGCAACGAGTACGAGACGCGCAAGGGCGCGCTCCTTGCGGCCAACGCGGCGCTGTCCTCGCTCGAGCGCCTGGGCCAGGAGCGCTTCGCGCCCGAGGACGTCCTCGAACCGCTGCGCGCGGAGTACGACGAGCGCGTCGCCCAGGCCGACGCGCGACTGCGCGAGCTACGCCTCGATCACACGGAGCTCCACCGCGAGGAAACCGAGGCGGCGCGCCGCCACTTGCTGATGGTCGAGAAGGACGAGCTCTTGCGCTGCCGTCGCCAGGGCGTGCTGACCGATGAGGCGTTCGAGCGGTTGGTCACCGACGTCGACGCGCGCCTGCACCAGCTCGAAACCTCCGCCGAGAGCGAGCCCGCGCCCACCGCGAAGGGGGTCGAAGCAGGGCCGACCGGAGGTGACGCGGACGCGGATCCACCGGGTGAATGACCGCTTGGCCGGCCCGGCGCGGAACCGCGCGGCTCGTCTTGAGGCACATTCGATGCTATGAAGAGCCGTCGCCGCGCGGCCCGGTGGGAACCGGGGGTTCGTGGCGTCACAGCGATGACGCAGCCAGCGCATGGCGCGCTCGACCCGCAGCACGCTGTCACGTGGCGAAGGAGCGTCATCGCATGACCCAGGCAATACTCGAAACCCCCAAGACTTTCGCTGTCTTCGAGCACGAGAAGCGGCGTGAGTGGGGGCTCGGCGTCCTCGCCTGGGAGACCAGCACGAAGCGTGGGTACGTATTCGAGAACGGCCAGCTCCGCATCCTGGTGCGGGCCTTCTACCCGCTCATGCGCGAGGTCGACCGCCCGATCGAGGAGATCCGGGCACTGGTCGCGACGCTGAAGCCGGAGCTCGACGCCGCCCGCGCCGAGCTCGGCTCGTCCGCCCACCCCGCTCGCCGCGAGTCGAGCCCGCCGATGTCCTTCGAGGAGCAGTTGGAGCTGTTCCGGGCAGCGTTCCCCGGCGGCTTCGAGGATCCGCAATGGGTCGAGCAACAGCGCGGAACGAACGCGAAGAAGCGGCTGGTGGCCCATCGCGATCCCGCGATCGCCGACGCCCAGAAGCTGCTCGGCGCCGAGGCGCTCGAGGCCCGGATAGCCAGCCAGGCCTTCCGGTCGATCCAGGACGACATCTGGACGCTGCTCAAGCGCACCGACCTACTGCCCTCGGCCGAGCTGGCGCTGCTGCGCACGCCGGAGCCGGAGCGCCAGCGGGCGCTCTCGCTGATGGTCATGGAGCTGCTGCACGGCGGCGGCGACTACGGGACGCGCTTCGATCGCTTCGTCGTCACGTTCCAGCAAGCGTTCGGAAAGCCGGCGGGGTGGCAGTTCGCCACCGCGCTGCCGGCCCTGGTCGAGCCCAGCGAGCACGTCGCGGTCCGTCCAACCGCATTCCGGGCGCAGGCGCGCTGGATGGCGCCCGGCTCCTCGCTGCCGAAGTCGCCGAATTCAGCCGGATATCGCCGCTGCCTGGCCATGGCCAAGCACGTCGCAACCCGGCTGACCGAGCAAAACCAGCCGCCGCGCGACCTGATGGACGTGTACGATTTCATCCGGATCACGGCCAAGCCCCGGTCCAAGCAGGCGGCAGCGAAGAAGTAGAAGCCCACTTGCGTGGCCCGAGCGGCCGTGCCAGACTTCGCGCCTTCGCAGACGTTCCCTTCGGCAACGCACTCTCTCTCTCTCGGTATCGGGGATCGTGGGTCGTGCTCTAGCGACGCCAGTGACGCGGCAGAAATCTGCCGCGGCCATCTCTCCGATCGGCGGCTGATTGGAAAATGGAAGCGAGCGCCACGTTGGCGCGTTTTCAGCCGCAGACCTGGATCGAGAAGAAAATGGGCAATCGTCTATACGTCGGGAACCTTTCCTACGACACCAACGAAGACTCGCTGCGTGAGGCTTTCTCGCGCTGTGGCGACGTCAGCGACGTTCACATCGTCACGGACCGCGCCAGCGGACAGCCGCGTGGTTTCGGTTTCGTCACCATGGGCAACGCGCGTGAGGCGCAAGAGGCGATCGAGACGCTGAACGGCTCGTCGCTCGACGGCCGTGAGCTGCGAGTCAACGAGGCGCAGGAGCGCTCTCCGCGACCGGGCGGTGGTGGCGGCGGCGGCTTCGGTGGCGGCGGCGGCGGTCAGCGCCGTCAGCGCTACTAGTCGGTTCACCGACAGCCAAGAGCAAGCCGGGCCGCGCGCTTCACGGAGCGCGCGGCCGGTTTTTTTGTCACTCCGTCTCGAACGACTCCATACGGACCTGGTCCAACGTCGCCGTGAGCTCTTCGCGCGCCTTCTCGCCACGCGGGCCGGACTCGCTGGTTCTCACGTACGAAAGATAGGCGGCCTCGAGCCGGCGCATCGCGTCCGTCAGCGCGTTCACGCGGACGGCATCCTTCGAGGTGCCGTTGAACACGCCCCCAGCGAGGCGATCCGCGGTGCCCAGTCGCGTCATCAGCAGCGACGCGCTGTCCTTCAGCGGTTCGGGCACTTCTTCGGTTTCCTCCCACGACGATACGCGGAGCGTCGCGTCGATGGACTCGACCAGCTCCTCGAGGGACTTGTGGAAAACCTTGATTCGCTTGTCCTTCATCTGGGGAAACCTCGATCGTTGGAGCGCGCCACCCTCGATCTTGCGCGGGCTTTCGCGGCGCGCAGGCAGGCGGCAGCGCGCCGCCCACCACTCGAGGGCGCGGAAGACCCTTCCGCACTTCACGCCGGGCATCGTCCGCCGCACGGACACACGCGATCGTGAAGGCCGCTATTCTATCGTGAAAGACGGGCGCCGCAAGCGCTCGTTTCCTGCTCGAGCGGGAACACGAACGGCAAACGCGACCGCGGTCGACTTCGACGCCGCCGGGAAGCGCGCACTCGAGACGATGTTCTTGATGCAAGCGACGATCCCGGGCGAAAGGTGTCCGCTCGGCGTTGCCTCCACGCGGCTGACGGAGCCGTCGGGCTCGATGGTGATCGCGACCTCGACGCGTCCCTCGCTCGCCGGCTCGCTCGTCGACTCGCGTTCGAAGCAACGCTTACCGCTCGCGGCGAGCTTGGCAGCAACCACGCGAACCTGTGCCGCATCCAGGCCTCCACCTACGACCACCGCATCCTCGCGGGCACCCGCATCGGCGCGCGCCTTCAGCCGTGCGACGGACTTCTCCAGCTCCGCGACTTGCTCGGTCAGACGCTCGCGCTCCTCGCGGGTTCGTGCGCTGGCGCTCGCCTGGGCCGCGGTGACCGCGCGCGCGCGCGCTTGAAGGTCACGCGCGTACCACGAGCCGGCGCCGACGAGGACGGCCACCATGAGCAGCGCGAACACGCGCAACCCCGCGCCGCTCCCAGGGGGCGGCTGCAAGCCGGGCGGCGGCGGACTCCCGAACCGCTCCGGGATGGGAGGCGGACCGGCCATCTCGCCGCCGAGCATACTATGCGTCGGCCCCGGCCTCCTTCTTCGTCTCCAGCTCCTCCCAGCGCCCCATCAGGCGTTCGACCTCGCCGCGCGCGGCGTCGAGATCGACGGCGATCTTCTGGATATCGGCGCCGCCGCCGGCGTAGCTCGACGGATCGCCGAGCAATCGCGTGAGCTCGACCACGCGCGCCTCGGCCGCGGCGATCAGGTCCGGCAGTGCGCCCAGCTCCTTGTTTTCGGCGAATGCGAGCCCGCGCTTCCTCGCCTTGCCGCGCGCCGGCTCCGGCGCCACCGATGCCGCGCCCGACGGCACCGGCGCCGCGCTCTTGCGCGCCTCGGCGCGCAGGCGCCGGAACGTGTCGTAGTTGCCCGGATAACGCGTGACCGCGCCGTCTCCCTCGAAGGCGAGGATCGACGTCGCGACGCGATCCAGAAACCAGCGATCATGGGTAACGACCACGGCGGTCACGCCGAACTCGACCAGCATGCTCTCGAGCGCGCCCAGCGTCGCCACGTCGAGGTCGTTGGTCGGTTCGTCGAGCACAACCAGATTCGTCGACTGGCGCAGTAGCCGCGCCAGCGCCACCCGCGCGCGCTCGCCGCCGGAGAGCGAGCCCACCGGCTGACGCTGCTTGAACGGGTCGAAGCCGAAGCGCTCGAGGTACGAGCGCGGCTCGACGACCTCGCCGCCGAGCTCGATCCGCGACTGATCCCCGGTCACGTTGTCGAACACGGATTTCTCGTCGTCGAGTCCGCTCCGCTGCTGGTCGAAGTACGCGATGCGCGTGTTCTTGCCGACCACGACGCTGCCCGCGTCGGGCTGGATCTCGCCGACGATGGCGCGCAGCAGCGTGGTCTTGCCGGTGCCGTTGCGCCCGACCACGCCGATGCGCTCGCCCTGGACCACGAACAGATCCAGATCGCGCACCAGCTCGAGCGCGCCGATGCGGAGGCCCACGCCCCGGAGCTCGAGCACGGTCTTGCCGGTGCGGGCGACGTCCACGTCGAACGCCACGTCGCGCTCCGCCTTCGGCCCCGTCACGGCCTTCGCCGCTTCCGCGCGCTCGATGCGCGCCTTCTGCTTCGTGCTCCGCGCCTTCGGCTGCCGTCGCAGCCACTCGAGCTCGCGCCGCAGGAAATTCTGGCGGTTCTGCTCGGTGCGCGCCGCGTGCGCCTGGCGCTCCGCCTTCTGCTCCAGATACAGCTCATAGCCGCCGTCGTACGAGAACACCTCGCCGTCGGCGACCTCGAGCGTGCGCATCGCGACGCGATCGAGCAGATAGCGGTCATGGGTGATGAGCAGCACCGCGCCGGTGTGCTCGTCGCGGAGGTAGGTCTCGAGCCACTCGATGGTCTCGGCGTCGAGATGGTTCGTGGGCTCGTCGAGGATCGCCAGATCGGGGCGGGCGATCAGGATCCGCGCCAGCGCCACGCGACGCTGCTCGCCACCGCTCAGGGTCGAGATACGGGCGCTCGTGCGCGCGACGCCGAGGTTGCCAAGCATGGACGCGACGCGGTGGCTCTGCTCCCAGCCGCCGAGCCGTTCCACCTCTTCCGCCGCCGCGGCTTGCTCCGCCATCAGCGCGTCGAGATCACCGCTGCCCGCGCCGAGGGCGTGGGACGCCGCCTCGTGACGGTCCACCGCGCCGCGCCACGCGCCGAGCCCGGCCGCCACCGCTTCCTCCGCCGTGGGATCGCCGTCGAACTGCGGCACCTGATCGAGATACAGGATCGCGGCGCCGCGCCGCCGTGACAGCTCGCCGGAGTCCGCCGCTTCGATACCGGCCAGGATGCGCGCGAGCGTGCTCTTTCCCGCGCCGTTCCGGCCCACTACCCCGACCCGTTCGCCGGTGCGCACCGTGACCTCGGCGTCGCCGAGCACGACGTGCACGCCGTACGCCTTGTGCAGGTGCTTGGCCGCGATAATGGGCACGAGGCGCGGAGCCTAGCACCACCCGCCTGGCTTTCGTCGGCTGGGACCGGGGATGCCGGTCCGGCGCGGTATCCCGGGGCGCGATCGCGGGCTTGCGCGGCACGCCGCGTCGGGCGACGGTGGTGCGCCGCCGCATGGCCAAGGGTCGCGCCAGCAAATCGAAGTTCAGCTTGTCGCCGGTGCTGTTCCGCGACAGCCCGATCGAGGGGCGCGGCGTGTTCGCGCGACGCCGCTTCAAGCCCGGAGATGTCGTCGTCCCCTATGCGCCGAAGCAGCGACGGCTCGACGCGACGGATCCTGAAGCGATCGCCGCCGCGGACACGAAGCTCACGCTGCTGTCCGACCAGCACTGGGTCATCATCCCGGACACGAGCGTTCCCGGCGGCTGGCTGTGCAACCACAGCTGCGCGCCCAACGCGGCCCTCTACTCGAGCGGCGCGGGACGGATCCAGTGCATGCGCACGATCGTCCCGGGCGAAGAGGTGACGATCTTCTACGGCTGGGTCACTCGCAACCAGCCGGAACGCGATCCATGCCGCTGCGGCGCAGACGACTGTCGCGGCTTCATCAACTTCGACGTCGGCGACGACGACGCGGCGGCGTTCCAGAGCGACACGCCGGCGGGACGCGCGTTCCGTGAGCGACTCCAGGCGTACGCCGAGTACCTGGCCTCGATCGGTCAGGAGCAGGTGCTCGACACCATCGCGGCCACGCTGGACGCGATGACTCGCTGAGCGTTTCCGGGTAGCCGGTCGGCGTCGCCTACCGGGCGCGCGGCGCTGCTGCCGGCTCGAGATCGCCCAGCGCGATGCCGAGCTCCCGCTCGGCGAGCGCGAAGGCCCGGCACGCGCGCGGCGCCAACGCGGGACCGGCGGGCGTGCGATCCGGCGCCGGCGCGAAGACCAAGCTGCTGCCGGCCTCGGACGGCTCCAGCACCAGCCGTGCCGCCACCGGCTCGTCGCCGCGCTGCCGCCGGTAGCCGTCGCCGTCCGCCGCGAGCGCGATCTCGCGCGGCGTCGCGTCCGGTGCGTCCACCGCGACGCGCGCGTCGGCACCGCGGCGGGCGTCCGCTTGCTCGACCACGACGTGCTCGAGCTCCGTCGGTCGATAGTCCAGCGTCCGCCCGGACTGCGCGCACAGCGCGACGAGCGCGAGCGGCAGCCCGACGGCAGCGCGGTCTAGCAAATCGAACCCCGCACCGATGCGCGTCTCCAGCCCGGTCGGCAAGAAGCCGTCGGCGGTCACCACGCCGTGGACGCCGAACGCGCCGCCGAAGTGCGCGCGCTCCACCAGGACGCGCGCGACGCGACGCGCGACGTCACGCATCTGCTCGCCGGCGGTGGGCTCCGGATCCCAGAACGTGGCGACACCGGCGTCGCGCAGCCGGCCCGATCCGGCATGGCGCAGCAACAGCCGCTCTACCGGCCGGAACACGGCCACGCCGTCGGGTGTGACCAGCCCCGGGACGCTGCACGGGACGCCTTCGAGCTCGCCGGCGTCGAACCGCGCCGCCGCCTGGTGCAGCTCGGGCACGACGGCGGGAGCCTGCTCGCCCTCGAGCGCGATCCACGCGCTCGGGCGCGCTGCGAAGTTCGCGCGCCCCGCTACCGCGAACAGCTCGCCCAGCACGCAGCAACCGAGGGCGAGCGCCGCTCGCTCCGGATCGTAGTCGTCGATGCGCGCGCGGATCTCGTCCGGCAGGTGCTGCAGTCGCGCCTCGTAGATCTCGGCGCCACTCCGGCGCAGCGGCGGCGCGCACCTCCAGCGACGCCCACGCGGCCTCGCTCTCCGCCGGCGGCATACCGACGCCCACCTCCGATCCCAGGATGAACGGGCGCTCGGCGCCGAGCGCCACGAGCTCGCGCGCGAGGCCGGCCAAGCGGGTGACCGGTCCGCCGACGAGGATCAGCTTGCGTCCCGTGAACACGGAGCGCAGCACTGTGTCGAAGTGCTGGGAGAGCGCGCTAGCCACGTCCCGCTCAAGGTGACCACGACCTCCGCGCGTATCAACCGCAGGTCGGCGTCTTCTCGCAGCGGCGGCTGACCTCGTGGCCGACCAGGCGCATGTAGTTGGTCGAACGCGGCGAGTCGGTCTTCTCGACCATGAAGAAATCGCTGGTGAAGTGCTTCGCGTCGTCGCCCTTGAAATCCAGGGCCATCATCCGCACGGGCCGCGGCGGAATGTGGATCTCCGACTTGCCTTCAGGCGGTGCGCCGAAGCGCCCGCACAGCGCGCCGTGGCAGGTGATGGTGCCATCGGTACGGTAGTGCCGGAACGGCGTGGTCCAGACCAGCTGCGTGCGCTTGAACAGCCCGCTCGCCACCTTGCCGCAGCGGTCCGCGGTAACGGTCGTCTTCGTGTCGCTCGTCACCGTCGTCTTCATGCCCAGGACGTTGGTCGTCACCGGCACGTGCGCGTGCATGCTGTAGGCCGCGACGCTGACCTTGCCCTTCAACAGCGGCTTGCCGTCCTTGTCGCGGAAGCGCAGCGCCAGCGTGCCCGGCCCGAGCGCATAGGTCCCATTGCCCGCGCCGAACGGCGTGTCCTCGATCTTCAGCTGGCTACCTGGCGCGAGCGCGTACTCGACAACCCAACCGTCGCACGCCTCCGGCGCGGCGTCCGCGCGCTGCGCGGGCGGGGCGATCAACAAGGCGAGCGGCAGGAGCACCGCGGCCAGCACCCGTCGGATCCACATGAATTTCAGCGTGGCATCCGCCCCGCCACCGCGCCATGTCGCCGATCAATCGCCCGGGGACGA
>CAVZIE010000045.1:0-7583 GCA_963775185.1 uncultured delta proteobacterium
TGACCCTCTCGAAACAAACCCCGATCCTGGAGGCCGTCGACTTCCTGCTCGAAAACCACATCACCGGCGCGGCGGTCGTGGACAACGACGGAAAGCTCGTCGGGCTGCTCTCCGAGAAGGATTGTCTGAGACTGATCGCGCGCGGCGTGGATGCCGAGATGCCCAAGGGTTCCGCTGGCGACTACATGACGACCGAGCTTACGACCATCGAACCGGACATGAATATCTACTTCGCCGCCGGCGTGTTCCTGAGCCACACCATGCGCCGGCTCCCCGTGGTCGAGAAGGGCGAGCTCGTCGGCGTCATCACCCGCTTCGACATCCTGCGCGCGATCCAGACGAGCTTGCCCAGGTAGGGCGCCTGCGTCGCGCGCTCAGCCGGCGGGCTTCGCCTTGAAGTCGATGGCGCCGTCGGGGAGCAGATACAGCACGTACGCCGCGCCGCCGGTAACGGTCGGGTAGTGCGCGCTCTCCGGCCCGTAGGCGATCCAGCCCGCGCCACGGCCGTCGAACTTCGCTGCGTCGTCGATGGGCATGACGAGATCGAGCTCACCGCCCGGGTGGCGGTGGTACGGCCCGCGCACGTCGTCCATGCGGACGACATCGACGCTGTACCCCGCGAGATCCGGCGTGGCCTCGATCGCGCGGCCGTAGCGGATCCCGCCGTGCTCGCGCTGGCACAACCAACCTTCGTCGTCGCCCTCATGGCAGGCGCGCGCCAGAGTGGCGAAGGCATCGCTGCCGGCACCGAACTGCTCGTTCAAGAGCGCCTCGAGCTCCGCTCCCGGGCTCTCGCCGGCGATGGCGCGGGTGATCGTCTTCAGGGCTTGTTCGAACTCGCTCCGGCTCATCGTTCCCCGATATTCAACGAGCGCTCGCGGCTTGTCCACAGGTGCTGAAGCGCATCGCCTCGCGAGGCCGCGCGAAGCTTCGGTGACCCTCGCCCGGAAGCGGCGATCCGGGATAGCATCCGGCGCGTGGGGAAACGCCTCCTCGGTCTTGCCGTGGCAGCGGTCGCGTTCGGCGCCGCGTACTGGGCCGGCACGCAGTTCGTCCGCCAGATCTTCCATTTCGGCGGCGACGTGCGATCCAAAGCTGCCCTCGAGGAGCTCGCGGCGAAGCTCAACCAGCGCTTGCCGGTGCGCCTGGACTCCGGGACGGAGCTGCTTTCGATGACCGGTCTCGAAGGCGTGCTCGTCTACAACTATCGCCTCGTCAACAAGTCCGCCGACGACGTCGACACAGACGTCCTCCGGACGAGCGTCGAGCCCGCCGTGACGCGGAAGGCATGCAGTGCACCAGATTTGCGCGACGACCTGTTGAAGCAAGGCGTGACGCTTCGCTACTCGTACGCCGACAAGGACCAGCTTCCGCTGATCTCGTTCGACGTCACGCCGAGCGATTGCGGACTGACCGGCATCGAGGTCCGGAAGTGATCGTCGCGTAGGGCCACCGGATCGGGCGATCGCGGCGCCGGCCTGGGGGCTGCGCCGGCCCGGCGCGGAATGGCGATTCCGCGAGCTTGCGGGGCGCGCTATGCTACCGGGGGGCCCGACGAGGATGGACGCAGCGCAACGCGATGCTCTCGAGCGGGACATCCGCCGGCGCTGGGACGCGGCCGATCACAACGGCGCGGCGACGATCGCGCTGCGCGGCTACGGTCCAGAGCTGTACGGCTTCCTGATCGCGTTCCACCGTAGCGAGTCCGACGCCGCCGAGGTGTTCGCGATCACGAGCGAGCGGCTGTGGCGCGGCCTGCCGAGCTTCGAGTGGGGCTCGAGCTTCCGGACCTGGGCGTACACGATCGCGCGAAACTCGTCGCTGAAGCACCGCCGCGACGAAAAGCGCCGTCGCGCGCGCCAGGTCGCGCTGCCCGAGGGCTCGGATCTCGCGGCAATCGCCGCGGAGGTTCGTTCGGTCACCCGCAGCTACCTCCGCACCGAAGCGAGGACGCGCGTCGCCGAGCTCCGCGACGGACTGCCGCCGGAGGACCGCGAGCTGCTCGTGCTCAGGGTCGACAAGGGGTTGTCGTTCAAGGAGCTCGCGCAGGTGTTTCGGGAGGAGGACGCGCCGCCCCTCGACACCGCGGGCATCCAGAAGGAAGCGGCACGCCTGCGCAAGCGCTTCCAGCTCGTCAAGCAGCGTCTCCTCGATGCGGGACGCCGACAAGGCCTGGTGCAGCGCGATGGCTGACCAGGTCTCACCGCGGAGCCGCTCCGCGATCTCCGCGGACAGCGCGGACAGCGCGGACCCCGACGACCTCACCGAGTCCGACGCATCCGGGGATCGGCTACTGCGCGAGATCGCGCGGGTACCCGCCGCGCTGCCGCCGCGCGGCGAGCCGGATCGCACGGGCACGAAGCTCGCGCGCTTCAAGATCCTGTCGCGGCTTGGACAGGGTGGCATGGGCATCGTGTACCTGGCGGAAGACACGCGCCTCCGCCGCCGCGTCGCGCTCAAGGTGCTGCCCGCGGCGGTCGCCGACGAGGAGCGCCGGAAGCGCTTCCTGCGGGAAGCGCGATCCGCTTCTGCCGTCGTTCACCCGAACGTGGCGACCGTGTTCGACGCGGACGAGGCCGATGACGCGGTCTTCATCGCGATGGAGTACGTAGAGGGCCGCACGCTCCGCCGCGTCATCGAGGACGAACGACTCGCGCTACCCGAGGTGCTGCGCATCGCGACGGAGATCGCGCGCGGGCTCGCCAAGGCGCACGAGGCGGGGATCACCCACCGCGATCTCAAGCCCGACAACGTGATGCTGGACGCAGACGGCCACGTGAAGATCCTCGACTTCGGCCTGGCCAAGTTGCGCGCCGCGGAGGCCGATGACCCTTCCGACAACGAGAGCGACTTCGCGACGCGCGAGGGTCGTGTCCTGGGCACGCCGAGCTACATGTCGCCGGAGCAAGCCAAGGGGCAGACGGTGGACGTGCGCAGCGACGTGTTCTCGCTCGGCGTCGTGATCTACGAGATGGTCAGCGGCTCGCGGCCGTTCACCGGTACCACGGCGACGGAGATCCTGATCGCCATCGATCGCGACCCGCCACCGCCGTTCCCGCGCGAGGCGCGCGTGCCGCGCGATCTCGAGCGCGTCGTGCTCGCGTGCCTGGGCAAGCGTCCCGAGGATCGGCCCGGCGACGCCGGCGCCGTGGTGGCACTGCTCGATGGCGTCCGTCCCGGCGCGGCAGGCGCGTCGCGCGCACGCTGGGCCGTGGCTGGGACTTGTCTGGTCGTCGCGATCGCCGGCGGGGCGTGGTGGTACGCGCGTCCGCGTGCGGCGCCCCCGCGGGACATCTCCGCCGCCGAGCCCCCGCCGCCGCGGGCTGCGACGATCGCGACGCGTACCGCCGCGGCTGCGCCGCCTCCGGTCGCGCGCGCGGCCGCGCCCGCCGCGCCGTCGCCGTCGAGCGTGCCCCGTGTCGTGGCGCGCCCGGCGGCCATCGCGCCGCACCAACCCAAGAAGCCCAAATCATACGATCCCCTGGCGGACCAGAAATGAAGACCCACTCGCGTTCGCTTCGTCTCCGTGTCGGTGCGGTCGTGCTGTGCGTCGCGGGGGTCGCCGCCGCACAGCCGACACCGGAGGATCGCGCGGCGGCGACCGAGCTGTTCAAGCAAGGTCGCGCGCTGATGGATCAGAAACAGTACGACGCCGCGTGCGCCAAGCTCGCCGAGAGCCAGCGCCTCGATCCGGGCGGCGGCACGATCCTGAACCTGGCGCAGTGCCACGAGCTGCAAGGCCGCACCGCGACCGCGTGGTCGGAGTACGCTGAGGCGCTCGGCGTCGCGCGGCGCGACGGTCGCCCGGATCGCATCCAGTTCGCGACCGACCACATCGCGACGCTGGAGCCGAAGCTGCCGCGACTGACGATCTTGGTACCGGCAGACTCGGACCTCGACGGGCTCGAGTTGCAGCGTGACGGGACGGTGATCGGACGCGCGGCGTGGGGCACGGCGATCCCGGTCGATCCCGGCGCGCACGCCGTGAACGCAAGGGCGCCGGGCCACACGGAATGGACCACCAGCGTTACCCTGGTCGAGGCGCAGCAAGTCAGTGTGTCGGTGCCCGCCCTCGAAGCGGTAGCCGCGCCCGTGCCCGTGGTCGCGCCCATGCCCGCGCGCGCCCCCGCCCCCGCGCCCGTGGTCGCGCCCGCGCCGGCGCCTCCGCCGCCGACGGGTGATCACGCCATCGCGGAACATCACCGCGTATCCGTACCCGGCTTGATCGTCGCGACGGTGGGCCTGGTCGGCGTCGGCGTCGGCAGCTACTTCGGACTTCACGCGATCTCGAAGCGTCATGCCAGCGACGATCAGTGCCCAGGGGGCCACTGTACCGATGAAGGCGTCTCGCTGAACAACGAGGCCAAGACCTCTGCCGACATCTCGACGATCGCGTTCGCCGTGGGCGCGGTGGGCATCGGGGTCGGCGGCTATCTGCTGCTCTCGGGCGGACCGGCGGACGCGACGGCGCGCGGACCGACGGCGGGCGTGTCGCTCGGCGGTCGCTGGTAGTCGCGGACGAACCTCGCGCGGTAGAGCCGCGTGGTATCGCCCATCGGCGCGAGGAAGCCGGGGTCGGGCGCGCCGCTCGCGTCGGCTCTGGCGACCTCCCAACCGACGAAGCGCCAACCTGGCGCGGGCTCGGCCTGCAGCACGTGCGGCCCGGAGGCGGACCAGTCCACCTGGCAACCCTCGACGGCGCCCGAGCGGCAGCGCACGTCGCCCCCGGAGCTGGTCACGACGCCACGGCCCTCCACCTGGATGACGACCCGACCCGCGTCCACGAAGCGGGCGGGAGCCGGGTGGGCGGCGCTGCCGCAGCCCGCCACAAACAGGACAACGAGGGCGAAAACGAGGACTTTGGTGGTCGAGGTCATGGGGCGCTGGCTCTCCTTGTGGGGTCAGACCCCGCTCCGCGCGGATGTGAACCAGAAAGATTCGCGGCCTCCGCGGACGTCACGCGGCCCGCCGGCGCCGGCGCCGGTGGTGCTATCGTCGCGGGGCGAATGCTGGATGGGTGGCCGGTGCGCCGTGTCGCGATGATCGCGATGATGCTCGGCGTGTGCGCGTGCCGGCAGATCGCCGGCATCGACGACCGCGCGCCGTCCCACGACGTCGCGGACGCGTCCGACGCATCGCCCTCGCTGGCGTCGCTCGCGTGCGGCGCCATGCCCGGCTTCGCGGCGGGCGACAGCCAAGAGTGCCGGTCGTGTCTCGCCGGCAGCTGCTGCGGCGAGATCACCGCATGCAACGCCGACCCCGACTGCAGCGCCGCCGTCGCGTGCATGGACGCATGCGCCACCAGCGACGACCCGAAGTGCGCCGCGACGTGCGACACCGACCATGCGGCGTCGCGTCCACTGTTTGCCGCTGCCCTGGCGTGCCGTGTGCGGTCGTGCGCGGACGAGTGCGGAGACGCCGCGCGCTGCGGGCGCCCGCCTGGTCCGCCCGACGACTGCGCGAGCTGCCTCGATCAGTCGTGCTGCGCCGAGGAGCAGGCGGGGTTTTCCGCGGCCGCGACCCGGGAGCTCCAGACCTGCCTGGCGGCGTGCGACATCGACGACTTCGCGTGCAACGTCCAGTGCTTCGAGGCTCATCTCGGCGCGTTGGCGCCTGCCGCGGGAATGTACGCATGTGCGCAGAAGTCGTGCTCGACGTCGTGCCCGATCCCCGACGGCGCCGAGTGCGGCATCTACTCGGGTCTCGACGGGAACCCGTGCGGCCAGTGCGTGGCGGGGAGCTGCTGCACCCAGGCGCTCGCGTGTACCGAAGCTCCCGGGTGTGCCGCGTTGAACGACTGCCTGTACGTGTGCCTGACCTCGAGCGCGTGCCAAGAGAGCTGCTACGGCAAGGCTTCCGTCGAGGACATTGCCCTGTTCAACGTCGTATTGAACTGCCGGAACGTCGCGTGCGTGAGCGAGTGCGGGGCGCCCGCCACCGGGGTCTGCGGCCTGACGGCGTCACCGCCGGCCTGCCAGGACTGCATGAACCAGAGCTGCTGTGACGCCGGCATCGCGGGCGCGACCGACCTGCAGTCGATGAGCTACGTGATTCTGTCTCGGGCGCTGCTCGACGGTGCAGTGCCAGACCGACTGCGCGACCCGCTATCCACACGGTCAAGAGCTGCAGACGACGCTCGACGCATGCATCATCGACCACTGCGGCGACACGTGCTTTCCGACGAACCTCGACGCCGGAACCGACTGACCGCCGTCACTCCCCCGCCGGGGTCGGAGGCAGCCCGGTGAGCTCGCTCCAATAGCCCGCGTGCAGGCGAACCGACGTGTGGGCGATCTTCGAGCCGTCCGACTTCCGGCGCACGGTGATGTCCGCCAGCGGGAAGCCGTCGGCTGCGGTGATCGGGATGTTCAGCGCCCGGGCTTCACCGGTGGGCCCGGTTTGATCCAACGTCGGATCCGGCGTCGAGTCCGCGCGCGAGTACACGACGTTCTGCTGCTTGCCCAGGACCTCGACCTCGACCGTGGCGCCGACCAGATGCCGGTTTCCGCAATCCACTGCGAAGACATGGAACTGTGCCAGCGTGCGGTCGACGGTCGCGGCCGGTGCCATCTGCTGGATCGCCGCGGACAGCGAGTAGAAATAGAACTGCAGGAACGTGGTCTTGACCACATGAGGTCGGAAGAACACGAGCGCCGGCAGGAAGTCCCCAGGGCCGTCGTGACGTACCCACGCGATCTCGTGACCGTTCACCAGGATGCCAGCCGTACCGGTCGCGTCGCTGTACGCGGTTCCTATCGTGGAGACGGGGGAGCACTCGACGGCCGCTCGCGTGCACGCGAGCATCTGGACCCCGGGAACCGGCTTGCCCGACTGTGCGTCGATGAACGTGACCTGGTACCCGAACTCCCCCGCCGGCCCAACGGGCCACTGCACCTTGCCGACACACGAGAGGTCGTTGCCGGCGCAAGCGGCCGCGCACTCGCCACCGCTCACGCACGCGATCAGCGCGTCGAGCTTCGCCTGCCCCGCCTGGTACGGAAGCCGACACGCCGACGAGCACGCGTCATCCGTGCCGCAGCCGGCCAGGCACGCATCGAGCTTGGCACATTGGAGATCACCCGCGCACGCGGCGACCTGATCGCAGCAGCTCGAGAGCGCACAGTCCGCGCACGACGAGTCGGGGAAGATCAGCCCGCCGCACTTCGCGCCGCACACGTCGCTACAGGTCCGGGCCCGGCAGGCGGCGAGCGCCGGCCAGCGCTCGGGAACCGTGCCACCACTCGAGGCGATGCACGCGATCCGGCACCCCTCGTCGCCCGCGCAGCCGGCAGTGCACGCTTCGAAGCCCGCGCATGCCGGGTCGTCGGCGCACACCGTCGCCTGGTCGCAGCAGGCTCCGGTCTCGCACGTCGCGCACGCGGCGCCCGGCGCCGCGAGATCGCCGCAGGTCGTTGCCGCTTGCCCGGCCCCCGCGGCCCCCGCCGCCCCGGCGTCGGGGCGCTGCGTCGACAGATCGTTGCTCGAGCACGCAACGCACAGTGCACACGCGACCCATGCCACCACCCGCGACAAGCACGCGCGAGCATACACGAATCGCGTTGTCTGCGCGTCCAGATCTGGAG
>CAVZIE010000046.1:0-195371 GCA_963775185.1 uncultured delta proteobacterium
GCGTCCGCGCCCGCGTCGGTGCAGTAGTCCGCGGCCCGCGCGAACACCGCCCCCTCGCAGAACATCCGGTTCGCCACGCGGACGTTGCATGAGCGACCATCCGCGCAGTCCTTGTCGGACGCGCAAGGAACCCCACCATACTTGGCGGCGCCGCTGCAATCGACGGCATCCGCGAGCGCCTTGCATGCGGCTGGTCGACTGCCCCACCCGCACTCGGTAGCCGGGAAGTACCAGGTGCACTCTGCGGCAAGGCAACCGCAGGCCGTGCCATCAGGCGAACAATTGGAACCGAAAACGGCGGCCGCCCCCATCGGACACGAGCACCAGTTCGACTCCGCCGGGTCGCACAGCCCCGCCGTGCCGCCGTCGTAGTGGGGCAAGTCATAGTGTGTCGGGCACTCGCCGAGCGCGCCGGCGGCACCCGCGGTACCGCTCGCGCCCCCAGCGCCCGCCACGCCGCCGGTCCCTCCCGATGCGGCGCCCCCCGCCGCTCCGGCGCCGCCGTCGCGGGCGCTTCCGGAGTTGGACGACGGGCATCCGGTCAGCGCAGCCACACACAGCACGGCAACGCCGATGGTCCGAGGTCCCGACAACGCCACACGCATGCGTCTCTCCTTCCAATCTATCAGTACGTAGACCACGCAAGCCCCCAGGTGTCGGTAGAGAGGCCCTGCCAGTCCCACATGTAGATCCTTGCCTGGTACGTCTGCGTCGAGCCCGACGTGTTGTGGAGCACCAAGTACTTGTAGTTGTTGTCGAAGCTCACGGAGTAGTGATACCCACCACCGCCGTCGCGGACCTCCAGCAGGAAGTACGGATATGCATCGCTGGTGCAGTTCGTCCCGCTACAGGTGGGATGATTCAGCATCACCGCGGCAACGCGCAGGTACTCGCCATTCAAGACTGTTGCATTGTACGGCGTGGTGGAGAGGTAGCTCCCAGCGGGGTGAAAGTATGCGGACGCGCCGCCATAGTCATACCCGAACAACGCAGCGGTGTTGCCAGGCGTGGCACGAGTCCCCATCACCAACGCAGCATCCCACGCATCCACCGCGCCGGCGCCGTCCTTGTCGTCGATGGCATCATCGAGCCGAAAATGAATTGCCATCTGGTCCGTCAGGCGACGCGTCGGTGAACGAACTGACGAGCAACATCGGCAACACGATCTCGGGCCACGTCTTGAGGATCGGGCTGGTTTCCATCAACGAAGCCACGATGCCCGAGACTTGGGGCGCCGCGAAGCTCGTGCCGGTGCATTGACGAACACCGGCCGCCGGGAAGTTCGAGACCGTGTCGATGTTTACCGCGGGCGCTACGACGTGCGGCAACTCCCAACCCGTGCTGTAGTTCTGCCAGGCGCTGCCGTTGCCCGCGCCGAAGTCGTACATCGTCAGGCCTGTCCGCGAGGTGCTGCCATGGTCGTCTGCGCCACCCACCACCGGTCCGTTGCGCAAGAGACTTGCCACCGTGCCCCGGTCATTGCCGCTCGAGGCGACAAACGTCGGGTACGGACTCTTCGTCATCCAGTAGTCGAAATATCGCGACGTGCTCAGACCGTTCGACGCGCTGCGGTTCACGATATTCGCGCCGTTCTGGTACACCGCCCAGTAGACTTCCTGGTCGATCGTCGAGTTCGCACAAGCCACGTTGCCGTTCACGGCCAACGGGGAGGAGTGACGCGCGGCGCCGCCCGATAGCGTCGACCACGTGTTCTTGATGACCGAGAAGCGCGTGCTGCATGTGCGCATAGCCGCACGGACTGTGCCCAACAGGTGCGGATGACGCAGGCTGCGCACTGGGTGCGGCCGCGGGGCAGAAGCACTGGTAATCCGAGCCGACCGGCGGATGGCACGAACCGCTCGCCATGGCGAGATACGTCGTGTCGTACGGACCCGGACTGCCAAGGAGATCGGCGACGCTGACCCCATCGCCGTCAACGCCGAGAGCCGCCATGATCGGAAGGTTGTCTACGCCGTACCATGCCTCGGACATGGGGACGTCGTCCTTCGCGAGCAGCGTGAGCCCCACGTCGATGACGTCGTCCAGGTCGCCCACGGCGCGGAGATCTGCCGTGTCTCCGACGATCTGCAACACCGGCCCGCCGCCGATGAATGCGGGCGAGTCCGGGCGGACCTGGATCGACGGTGCGACGTCTTCGATCATCGCGGCAACCTCCTTCGCGCGATCGGCGGTAGCGAGTCGCTGGGCGGCGAGCACCAGGTCGCGGTCCGTGTGGTTCATAGCCAGTAGCACCGGCTTCGGCGGCACTTTGTCGTCGTCTTCCTGGCGCGTTGTAAACCAAACGTCCGTGGTGACCGGCGTGGACTCGCCAACTTGCGCCACCTTGTCACGCAGATCGCGGGCCAGGCGATGGTACTTGTCACGGAACGCCGCGTGCTCGGCCAGCCGCAGGTCGTCCGGCGACCACTCGTTGCCGGCGGGATCGACAAGATGGCCGGCGAGTCCGCTTGCGGTGGCACAGAAGTACGGCGTGACGGCCATGCCAAGGTTCTCGTAGTGGGCGGGCTGGGCCTTCGAGAGCGTCCCGGGACACCCGAACGGAAGCGTCGCCGCCTCGCTGGCCGAGACGGCACGACCGACGAGATGCTCCCGCGCGCCATCGGATGGCGCGCATCCGTTACTGGCGAGGAGAGAAAGAAGCGCGGCTACGCAAGTGCGTGCGTGCGTGCGTGCGTGCGTGCGTGCGTGCGTGCGTGCGTGCGTGCGTGCCGCGACAACAAGACCATGACCTACCCTCCCGAGGACGCCTTCAACTCAAGGTTGAGCGGCGACACGGGGGGTGTCAAGAAGAACCTCATATGCGCAACCGTTCGAGAGCTATGGCTGAACAACTGTCATCGCCCGCAGGGGTGATTGGCATTCTGCACGCGCATACCGCGCCGGACCGGCAATTTTCCACGCTCACACCAGCGCTCTCAACACCGTTCCCGTCGCGGTCTTCTTCTTCGCGACGCTCGCCGGCGCGCCCTCTGCGACGATGCGCCCCCCGCGCTCGCCGCCGTCGGGGCCGAGCTCCACGACCCAGTCCGCGCCGGCGATCACGACGGGGTGATGCTCGATCACGACCAGCGTGTCGCCGCGCTCGACCAGGCGATCGAGGACGTGCATGAGCTTGGACACGTCGGCGAGGTGCAGGCCCGTGGTGGGTTCGTCGAGGACGTAGAGCGTGGGCTCGTGGCGGCTCGACGCGGTGAGCTCGGCGGAGAGCTTGAGGCGCTGCGCTTCGCCGCCGCTGAGCGTGTGCGAGCCCTGGCCGAGGGTGATGTAGCCCGCGCCGAGATCCGCGAGGGTGGCGAGGGGGCGCGCGACCTGCGGATGGTTCACGAACACTTCCGCGGCACGCTCGGCGGTGAGGGCGAGCACGTCGCCGACGGACAGGCCGAGGTGCTTCACGTCCAGGGTGCGCGGCTCGAAGCGCATGCCGTCGCAGGTGGGGCAGGGCGTGACCACGTCGGGCAAGAAGCTCATCTCGTGGGTGATCACGCCTTGTCCGTCGCAGGTGGTGCAGCGGCCGCCCTTCGGCGTGTTGAAGCTGAAGCGCGACGCGTTGAAGCCCGCGACCTGCGCGTCGGGCGTGGATGCGTACAGCTTGCGCAAGCACGTCCCAGATGCCGAGGAACGTCGCGGGCACGGAGCGCGGCGTGCGGCCGATCGGCGACTGATCCACGGCGACGGCTCGCTTGATCTGCGAAAACCCCGCGATGGCGCGATGCGCACCCGCCTCTTCGGCGACGAGCCCGAGCTTCTTGCGCAGCGCCGGCAAGAGCACGTGGCTCACGAGCGTGCTCTTGCCCGAGCCGCTGACGCCGGCGACGACCGTGAAGCGGCCGACCGGCACGCGCAGATCGACGTCCTTCAGGTTGTGCGCGCTCGCGCCCGACAGCTCGAGCCAAGGGCCGCTCTTGTCCACCTTGCGCGCGGGTCGCAGCTCCGTCGGCGCCGAGAGCGCCCTGCCGGTCGGCGACGCGCGATTCGCGAGCACCTGCGTCGGCGTGCCTTCGGCCACGACGCGGCCGCCGTGGGTGCCGCCGCCGGGACCGAGATCGATCAGGTGGTCGGCGGCGCGGATCGTGTCCGCGTCGTGCTCGACGACCAGCACCGTCGAGCCGATGTCCACCAGGCTCCGCAGGTTGCCGAGCAGGCGCCCGGTGTCGCGCGGGTGCAGGCCGATGGTCGGCTCGTCCAGCACGTAGAGCGCGCCCGTGAGACCCGCGCCGAGCTGCGCGGCCAGGCGCAGGCGCTGCATCTCGCCGCCGCTGAGCGTGCGCGCCGGGCGATCGAGCGCGAGGTAGTCGAGGCCGACTTCCTGAAGGAAGCGCAGGCGGCGCTCGAGCTCGGTGACCACCGGCTTCGCGACTGGCAGCGCGATCCTTCTCGAAGCGCCACTCCTTCGACGCGGCGAAGCGCGGACGCGACCGAACGCGCCGTCAGCTCGTGATAGCGCTCGCCCAGCAGGCGCACCGAGCGCGGCACCGGCGCGAGGCGCGCGCCGCCGCAGTCGGGACAGGTCTTCACGATCGTCTTGCCGCGGCGCTCGCTCACGAGCACGCCCTCTCCCTCGCAGCGCTCGCACTTGCCTTGCTTGGTGTTGAACGAGAAGAAGCGCGGGTCGAGCTCCGGGATCGAGATGCCGCACACCGGGCACGCGCTGCGCGTGCTGAGCAGCTCCGTCTTGCCCTTGCGCACGACCTTGATCGCGCCGTTGCCCCAGGCGAGCGCGCGGTCGAACAGCGCGCGGTCGACGCGCGTGCTCTCGGCCATCACCAGGTCGATGTCGTGCTCCTTGCTGCGCGCGAGGCGCGGCGGGTCATCCGTGCTCACGCGCGTGCCGTCCACGATCGCCGCGCCGATCCCTTCCCGCGCCGCACCGGCAAAGACATCGAGATAAGTACCCTTGCGCGCGGTCACCGCCGGCGCGAGCAAGGTCGTGCGCCCCGTGAGCGACGCGAAGATCGCGTCGGCGCTGCGCGACGCGATGGGCTCGTCGTGATCCGGGCAGTGCGGCACGCCGAGCTTGGCGAACATCAGCCGCAGGTAGTGCGCGACCTCCGTCACGGTCGCGACCGTGGAGCTGCCGCCGGCGCGCGCCGTACGCTGCTCGAGGGCGATCGCCGGCGGCACGCCGACCACGCTGTCCACGTCCGGGCGCGGCATCGTCGGCAGGAACTGCCGCGCGTACGGCGTGAGCGTCTCGAGGAAGCGCCGCTGGCCCTCGGCGAACACCACGTCGAAGGCGAGCGTGCTCTTGCCGGATCCGCTCGGGCCCGTCACCACCGTCAGCGCTCCATGGGGAATCGCGACGCTCACTTCGTGCAGGTTGTGCTCGCGAGCGCGTGTGACCGTGAGCGCCGGCTTCGCCAGGACATGCTTCACCGGCGCCTTGCCGGGCTTCTTCGGCACTTCCCGCAGCGCCGCGCCGGTCTTCGTGTCCGCTTTCGCCACGAGAGCCGGCGTGCCCTGCGCGACCACGCTGCCGCCGTCCGCGCCCGCGCCGGGACCGAGCTCGATCACGTGGTCGGCGGCGCGCAAGACATCCAGATCGTGCTCGACGACGATCACGCTGCCGCCCGCTTCCACGATCACGTCGAGCACGTCGAGCACGTGACCGACCTCGTCGGCGTGGAGCCCCGCGCTCGGCTCGTCGAGCACGAGCAAGCTCCGGTCGTGTTCCTCGCCGAGGGCGCGCGCGAGCTTCAAGCGCTGCGCCTCGCCGCCCGAGAGCGTCGAGAGCGGCTGCCCGATGCGCAGGTAGCCGAGACCCAGGCGAGCCAGTGGGCCGAGGCTGCGCTGGATTGCCGGTTCGGCGCGGAACAGCGCCAGCGCCTCGTCCACGGTCATCTCGAGCACGTCCGCGACGCTCTTGCCGCGGTGGCGGACGGCGATCACCTCGTGCTTGAAGCGCCGGCCCTGGCACACCGGGCAGATCAGCCGGACGTCGGCCAGGAACTGCATCTCCACGGTCTCGGTGCCCTCGCCGGAACACGCGTCGCAGCGCCCGCCGTCCACGTTGAACGAGAACGACGACGCCGTGAGGCCCGCCGCGATCGCGCGGTCTTCGCCAGAGAACAACCGGCGCACCGTGTCCCACGCCTTGGTGTACGTCGCGGCGTTGCCGCGCGAGGTGCGGCCGAGCGGCGACTGATCGACAAGCGCGACGCGCCGGATCTGCCCGCCGCCGTCGATGCTCGCGTGCGCGCCCGGCAGGTCCACGTCGAGGGCACCGAGCTGGCGCGCCAGCGCGCGATACAGGATGTCCACGACGAGCGTGCTCTTGCCCGACCCGCTCGGTCCCGCGACGGCGCAGACAACCCCCAGCGGCAGCTCGACGTCTTCGCCCCGGAGGTTGTTCTCGCTGGCGCCGCGCACGATGATCTTGCCGCGCGGGGCGCGCGCCTTGCGCTTGTCGCTCTTGCGCGGCGCCAGCGCGCGTGCCGTCGCGCCGCCCAGCTTCGCGACGGCGGACGGCGTGCCGTCGGCGACGACGCGGCCGCCGTCGGCGCCCGCGCCTGGCCCGAGCTCGACCACGCGATCGACCGCGCGGATGATCGCCGGATCGTGCTCGACGACGAGCACGGCGTTGCCGCGATCGGCGAGCTCGCGCAGCATGCCGGTGAGCGGCGCGACGTCGGCGGCGTGCAGCCCGACGGTGGGCTCGTCGAGGACGAACAGCGCGTTGTAGAGCGACGTTCCGAGGGCCGCCGTGAGCGTCACGCGCTGCGCCTCGCCGCCGGAGAGCGTGCGCGCTTGCCGGTCGAGCGTGAGGTAGCCGAGCCCGACGCGCTCCAGATAGCCGAGCCGGCTCGCGAGCTCCTGCCGCGCCAGCGCGCCCTGGCCGGTGCGCGTCTCGAGCGCGTCGAGGCGCGCGCGCGCTTCGGCGATGGGCAAGGCGTGCCACGCCGCGAGATCGACACCATCGACGCGCCACGCCAGCGCGCGCTCGTTCAGGCGCTTGCCGCCGCAGGCCCGGCACGGATCGTACGAGCGGTAGCGCGACAACAGCACGCGCACGTGCATCTTGTAGGTGCGCGTCTCGAGCCAGCGGAACCAGCCCATCACGCCGGGGAACATGCCGTCTTCCCAGGCGCCGTCGCCCTCGAGCACCAGCGCCTGCTGCGCGTTCGAGAGCTCGATCCACGGCTTGTCCATCGGGATCTCGTGGCGGCGACACAGCTTGCCGAGCTCCGCCCGCTCCCACACCGTGCTCTTGCCCGCCCAGGGACGGATCGCGCGCTTGGCCAGCGACTTCGACACGTCCGGGATCACGCGCAACAGATCGATGCCCAGCGTGCGCCCGAAGCCGCGACACTCCGGACACGCGCCCAGCGGCGACTCGTAGCTGAACAGACCGGGCCGCGCCGGCTCGAAGCGTCGCGCGCACACCGGACACGCGAGCCCGCCGGCGAGCACGAGGTGCGCGTCGTCGCTGTGCAACCGCGCCTCGTTGCCGCGACGCCACGCCGTCTCGATGTCACTCGCCAGCCGCTTCGCGTCGTTTGCGCTCACGCGATCGAGCACGACCTCCACGCCGCCGAGCGCCTCGCTCGGCTTGACCGCGTCGATGTTCGTCGCCTTGCCGTCGAGCCAGAGCCGCCGGTAGCCGTCGCGCGCGAGCTGCTCGCGGACTTCCAGGTAGTGTTCCGCGCTCTCGACGCGAACGGGATAGGTGATGACCGTGCGTCCGGCGAGATCGTGCGCGACGCGCTCGGCCGCGCTCGCGGGATCCAGCTCCGTGGCTTCCACGCCGTGATCCGGGCACACCGGCCGCGCCTCGCGCGTGAACAGCGCCGAAAGGTACGGCTCCAGATCCGACATCGTCGCGACGGTCGAGCGCGAGCTCTTGATCGGCGCGCGCCGATCCACCGCGACGCCGGCGGGCACCGGCTCGAGGCCGAGCATCGGCGGCCGCTCGAGCCGCTCCAGGAACTGCCGCGCGTAGGGGCTGAAGCTCTCGACGAAGCGCCGCTGCCCTTCGGCGTACAGCGTGTCCATCGCGAGGCTGCTCTTGCCCGCGCCGCTCACGCCGGTGATCGCCACTACCTCGCCGGGAAAGATCTCGAGATCGACGCCCTGGAGGTTGTGGGTGCGCGCGCCGCGGAGCCGGGTGGGGAGCATGAGCCGCGAAGTAGATAGCGCCCGCCACCTCAACGGCAATGGCTGCTGGAAGAGGCTGCCGGTCCGGCGCGGAATCCCGCGCGATCCCTGCGATCCGCTCGATCTTGTCCTGCCTCGCGGGAACTTTCCGTCGTGCGCGCGAAGCGCGTCGCCGAGCATGGAATATGTGCGCCTCGCGCGTGAAGATCGACGCGTTGTACGTGAAGATCCAACACACGTCCGGGCGCGCGCGGGCGTTCACGACGGGGAAGACCATGACGACTGTTCGCCTCTCGATGCTCGCCCTCCTCACCGGGACGGCGCTGCTCTCGATCTCGTGCTCCGGCACCAGCGGCACGCCCTCTGGATCCAGTTGCGTGCGCTGTCTGCCAGGCTTCGTGTGCGGCCCGAACGGCGAGTGCCTTCGCTTGGGCGGCGAGGCCAGCGGCGGTAGCGCGGGAAGTCCGGGCACCGACGCGGGAACCCCGCCGGGGATGGGCGCACCCGGCGCCGGCGTCCCGGGCTCCACGGCCGGAAGCGGCAGCGGCGGAGCGAGCAACGGCGGAAGCGATCCGGCGCCGGGAAGCGCGGGGACCAGCTCCGGAACGGCGGGCGCCGGCGGGTCCGGCGGCGGCACTCCGAACCCCGGCGCCGGCGGCTCGAACGGGGGCGGAACCAACGGCCCGTTCTGCGCGTCGTGCAGCGCCGACGCGGACTGCGGGGGCGGCAACAATTTCTGCCTCGCGTTCAGCTTCGGTAACTACTGCGGAACGGACTGCAGCAGCGGCCAGCCGTGCGCGAACGGCGCCAACTGCGTCTCGATCGGCGACGGCTCCGGAAACGTCGTCGGGATGAACTGCATCCCGGCGGGGACGGACTGTTCGGGCGTGAACACCGGCGGCGGCCCCACCGGCAGCGGCAACGGGAGCGGCGGAAGCTCGGGGACGGGATCGGGCTCCTGCACGACCGACACCTGGTCCAGCTTCGGCAGCTCGTTCTTCCAGAACTATTGCAACAACTGCCACGGCAGCGAGTTCTCCTCGCACTCCGCCGTGCAGGCGCGGCCGGGATCGATCGGCTCCTCGATCTCGTCGGGGTCCATGCCGCCGGGCGGGCTCTCCGGCAGCATCGACAGCCGCATCATCAAGTACTTGAACTGCGGCGCGCCCTGAGCGCGGGACGCCCGCCCCTGAGCGGCGCAGGACTCGCTTTCAGCTGACGCGCGCTCGCGTTGCGAGCACCATCCCGTGGCATGTCCTACGCGTCCAACCGGATGTCGCGATCGATCGTGTTCACGATCGCCATCGTGACGCTGCCGGTCGTGCTTCTCGTCTCGCTGTTCTCGGGCTGCGACGTGCGCATGCGCTCCGGCAAGCGCGCGTGCCAGGCAGGACAAGGCGAGGCGTGCCTGCTTGTCGGCAAGTTCTACGAGGGCAAGGCCGACGGAATCATCGGCTTTGCCATGAGCAACGGCGCCACCGCCGCGCAATACTACGGTCTCGGCTGCACGCACGGCTCGTACGCGTGCTGCGAGCGCCTCGGTCACATCACGTTCCACGGCTTCGATTCGGTGAAGGACGACGGCTACACCCACGCGGATGGCGTCGACGCGTTCGCGAAAGCGTGCGTGGAACGCGTGCCCGACGCCTGCTCCGAGCTCGACGACACTTTCACAAGCGTCATGGGCGGCAGCATGGCCGAGGCTCGCGCCAGCAGATTCTTCCTCGACGCCTGCAACAAGGACGGCAAGGCGGAAGGCTGCTACCAGTTCGCGCGCTTCGTCACCACTGCCCACGGAGATGTGCCGGCCCACCCCGATCTCGCGAAGAAGTACTTCGCGAAGGCCTGTGCCGCGGGCGACCAGGACGGCTGCGCACGCTCGAAGGGGTCGGCACCATGACGCGGTCCGCGCTCGACATGCTCGCGGATCTCGCCGGCGCCCGCGGCGCGCGCGCCAACGTGGCGCGTACGCTCGCCGCGACGGAGCGCTGGCCAGCGGCGGAGCTCGAGAAGCAACAGCTGCTGAAGCTGTCGTCGCTGCTCGATCACGCGCGCCGCACGGTCCCGTACTACGCCGCGTTCCCGCCGCTCCCGTCGCGGCCGCTCACCCTCGACGACGTCGCACAGCTCCCGATCCTCGAGCGACCGGTGGTGCGGGACCGGCTGCCGGATCTGCTCAGCACCGATCCACCGCCCGGACACCACGTCGTGCACGAGGCGAACAGCTCGGGATCGACGGGGCGCCATGTGACCGTCAGGATCGATCGCGCCTCGCGCGACGTCGGCGGCGCGCTCGCGATGAGAGCGCACGGCTGGCACGGCCGCGACACTTCGCTGAAGGCCGCCGCGCTGCGCGCGGTGGGCCGCGAAGACGACGTGCTCTACGGGACGGACCTGACGTGGTCCCCGGAGGGCGGCCAGCTCGTGGTCAAGGACGTGCATACGCCCGTGCGCGAGCAGCTCGCGTGGCTGGTCCGCGAAGCTCCGGTATACCTCGCGACGTACCCGACGTTGCTCGAGGCCCTGCTGCGGCGCGCCGAGACGGAAGGGGTGACGCTGCCGTCGTTGCGCGAGGTTGGCACCTTCGGCGAGGTCGTTCCGCCCGGCTTGCGTGAAGCGCTGCGCCGCGTGTGGAACGTGCCGATGGTGGATGCGTACTCGGCGATCGAGGCCGGCTTCATCGCCATCCAGTGTCCGGCCGGCGTGCACTACCACGTGCAGTCGGAGAACGTGCTGGTGGAAGTGCTGCGGAACGACGGCTCGCGCGCGAAGGCCGGCGAGAGCGGTCGCGTCGTGCTCACGCCGCTGCACAACTACGCGATGCCGCTGCTCCGTTACTCCATCGGCGACTTTGCCGTCGTGGGCGAGCCATGCGCGTGCGGCCTCGGCCTGCCCGTGCTCGAGCGCATCCTCGGGCGATCGCACAACATGATGCGCCTGCCGTCCGGCGACATGACGTTCCCGCGCTACGGCTCGATCGTACTGGGCAAGCTATTTCCGCTGCGCCAGTTCCGACTGGTGCAGACCAGCGTCGAGAAGCTCGTGCTCCAGGTCGTCCCCGAACGACCGCTGACGCGCGACGAGGAGCAGCGCCTGTGCGCGATGATCCTCGACGTCATCGGCTACCCGTTCGAGCTCACGCTGTCGTACGTGGAGGCGATTGCGCGATCACCGGGCGGCAAATTCGAGGACTTCGTGTGCGAGGTCCAGCCGATTCAGAACTCGCAGTGCAGGTGAATGATCGTGCCGCCGTCGTCCGGCTCGTTGTAGTAGCCGAAGCCGCCCGCGCTGCTGGCCGTACCGCACGCGTCCGTCGTGTCGACGGTCATGGCCCGGATCGCCATCACGCCGTCCGGGATCTGGCTCGAGAAGTCCGCCGTCAGCGTGTTCTTGTCGACGCTGAGTACGGCGTTCGCCGTACCCGAGGTGTACCCGCCGTCGGCGTCGACGCCCTCCCAGTCCACGCTGACGCTCGCGTCGACGAGCTCCTCCGTGCCGTCGGCCAGGGTGAGCACGAGCTGCTTGGTCGTGATGTCGAACGTGGACTCCAGACCTTCGAGGTCCGCGCACGTGACCATCGGCGCGGGACAGAGCTGGCACGCGTTGGCCGCCCAGTCGCGCCAGCGGTTGATCAGCCCGTTGCCGCCATCGACGCCCGCGGCGCCCGCGCTGCCCGCGCTGCCCGCGGCACCCGCGCTGCCGGCCGCGCCGGCCGCGCCCGCCGCACCGGCGCTGGCCGCATCGGGTACGCCTGCTTCGGCCAGGGGGATTGGCGGGCACACCAGGCCGCCGTCGGCCGCGTCCGCGCTGGCGTCCATACCGGCCACGCCGGCGGCTCCACCGCCGTCCATTCCAGCGGCGCCGCTCGTGCCGCTGACGCCTCCGGTACCACTGACGCCTCCGGTCCCGCTGACGCCTCCGGTCCCGCTTGTGCCGGAGGTGCCACCGGAGCCGGACGAGCCATCGGCGCTGCTGTCCGTCCCGCCGTTCTTTCGGCTTCGACTTCTCGTCACCCGAGCACGCGCCCACCAACGCGACGCTCGTGAGCACGACCGCACCCGCTCGCAATCCCCGCATCCGGCAAGGCTACGCTGGGGCGCACCGCGGCTCAAGCGTCCCGATCCGCGAGCAGGATCGGGCAGCGTTCGGCGAGCTCGTAGCCGGCCACCTCCAGCATGCGCCGCCGGGCAAGGGTCGCGGGCAAGGTCGCCAGGACTTCCGACCCCTTAGGGAAGCTGTAGATCTCGTCCGACGTCCGGTAGACGTCGATGGTGTCGATGTCCCGCGGGTCCCAGCCCGTGTTCGCCGCCAGGGCCGCCCGGTCCGGAAACGATCGCACCAGGGCCGCGTGCAGCTCCCGCACCGGCAGGCTGGCTTCGCCCCGCTCGTGGGCGAGCGCCATGGCGAAACGCCACTTGAAGGCGTGGAACGTGCCGGCCCGGCCGCGCTCCGCGTCGGCGCACACGGACGACAACGGCTCGCCGTCGTCGGGACGCCGGAACACCCGGATCGCCAGCCGGGCTCCCGGCGCCAGCACCCGCGAGAGCGCGCTCCAGAGCCGCCGGTACGCGTCCGGATACGGAAGCGCGGTCAGGACACCGTCCCCGACGACGGCAGCGAAGGAAGCGTCCTTCAACGGCGGATTCGAGCCAGTCTCCCACGAGCGCCCGCCGGCGATCCGTATCGCCCGGCCACACGTTCGCGATCATCGTCGGGTTCTTGTCCACCGCCACAAGATCCGGCGCGACGTCGGCGAGCTCCGGCGTGACGCCGAGCAGCAACGTCCGCCCGGCACTTCCGGCGATGGCGTCGCGAATCGCCACGACCGCGTTCGCATGCGGCCGGAGCGGCGGACCGAGCCGCGCCCAGCTTTCGTGATACCGGGACCAGTGGTCGCCGCCCATCAGCCGCTCACTCCACGCCCAAGATGGAAAGCTCGCGGCGCTTCCCGCCTCGCTCGAGCTCGACGTCGTCCCCCTCGCACTTGCCGAGCAGCGCGCGTCCGAGCGGCGATCGCGTGGTCACGACCACCAGCCCGTCGCCGACTCGCTCGCCGCCACCGTGAAGCGCGACGAACACCCGCCGCTCGCCCTGCTCGTCCTCCAGCGTCACGATCGCCGACACGCTGATCGGCGCGCCGTCACCGAACGACCGGAGCGGCATCGCGCGCATCTCCGCGAGCGCCGTCCGGAGCTCTTCGACGCGCCGCGCTTGTCCCCGCGCCAGGTAGCTCAGCTCCAGCGCGCGCGTGTCCTTGTCGTTCTCGGGACGCGCCTCCTCGTGCGTCGCGCCTTCGCGCGTCGTCTTCTGGGCGGACTCCGCGATCGACAGCTCCTCCGCGAGCTTGCGGATCAGCGCGTCGCACAGCGCCTGCTTGTCCGTCACCGTCGCCACGCCGACCATCTTCCCACGACTCGCACGGCGCGTGTACGCTCGCCGCGTCATGGTCCTCCGCATCGTCCGACTCGGCCAGCCCCGCAGCCCCGACGAGGGCCTGCGCATCGGCACCGTACGCCGTCCGCCGCGCGGCGTGCCCGCGAGCCGCTTCGCGTCGGACGACTGGTACGACGTGTGGTACCCCGATTTGTCGCCGAGCCCCGAGCTCGTGAAGCTGGCCCTGGGCGCGAAGACGGACCGCGAGTGGGCGGTGTTCAAGAAGCGCTTCCGCTCGGCCATGAACCAGCCCGCGCCGCGCCGCACCCTGGACTTGCTCGCCGCGCTCTCGCACACCACGAACCTGTCCGTGGGCTGCTACTGCGAAGACGAGGCGCGCTGCCATCGCTCCGTGCTGCGCGAGCTGCTCGAAGCGCGCGGCGCGGCCGTTCGCTGAGCGGGATTCCGCGCCGGACCGACACCCCCGATCTCGCGACCCGCGCGATCGCGTGGCGAGCGACAGCCGGCGAAGAATTGGCATGACAATTCCGGGCGCCTGCTCGATCCTCCCGCGCGACGTGGAATACCTCGGGGCGCGTCGGCGTATCCAGACGGCAAGCGGGATGGCAAAGGTCGGGGCAATGCTGATCGCGGCGATCGCGCTCGCCGGTTGTGGCGGGGCCGCGGCGAGCAACGCGGGGCGGCCGGACGCGCCGGTGGCGGCGAGCGCGCCGCGACAGACGCTCGCGTTCGAGCTCGATCTCGACCCCGGCAGCGACTGCGAGCAGGCCTTCGACCTGGCGCTGTACCAGAATCGCGCCGTCGATCTGATCGAATGGGACGACCAGACGGGCGCGTGCCGGCATCGCACGGTACGCGTGCGCTTTCTCTCCAATCGCATCGGCGCGCGCGAGCTCGGGGAGCTGGTGCGCAAGAACTCGAAGCAAGCACGGGAGCTCGCAAGATGAGAACCAGACTCCGCGTTTTCGCGTCGCTGGCGCTGGCGCTTGCCGCGCTCGCCCCCGCCATGCACGTGGCGCTCGCCGACGACGACGCCGTGCCGCCGCGGGTCGTGATCCTGCGCAAGTTGCCCACGGACGCCACGGCGTTGATCAACGTCACCCGCGCCGAGATGCCCGGCAGTCCGGACATCCTGAACCTCGGCAAGCGCGCCACCGGAGCGCTGGTGCGCTGCCTCAGCGACAACACGGACGCCGGCCTGCGCGTGGAGTGTGCGGAGATCCTCAACGACCTGGGCGATCGCAGCGCGCTGCCGGCGCTCCGCACCGCGCTCGAGGACTGGGAAGAGCCGGTGCGCTACGCGGTCGTGCGCGCGCTCGGTACGATGCCGGACAAGGCGTCGTTCGCGCCACTCGCCAAGGTGGCCGAGCGCAAGGACGAGTCGGACCAGGTGAAGGACGCGGCGATCGCCGCGCTCGGCGCGCTCGGCAGCCAGGACGCCGTGCGCTTCCTGCGCACCGCGCTCCATCGCGTGCCCAAGAAGGACGAGCCGGATCGGCGCGCAGCGATCTTCTACGCGCTGTGGCAGAGCCGCTCGTTGATGGCGCGGACCACGTTCGTCGCCGACACGGTCTACGCGCTGAAGAGCGGCGCCGACAGTCTGATCTACGCCGGCGTCGAGGCCTCGACGGAGCTCCGCGAGCGCGCGCTCTCGGCGGCGCTGATTCCGCTGATGGATCACGCCAACGCGGAGGTGCGCAACAAGGCCGTCTACGCCCTGGGCCACATCGGCGATCCGACCGCGACGCGCGCGCTGATGGCGCACCTACCGAAGGTGCGCGAGTCGCGCATGCTGAACAACATCGCGTTCGCGCTGGAGCGGCTCGACCGAAAGGCGTTCTACGTCGCCATCGACAAGCTCGCGCAGCACAAGCAAGCGGTGATCCGCTTGAACGCCGCGTTCGTGATCGGCGACGTGCGCCGCCCCGAGGGCTTGCCGATCCTGGCGCGGACCGCCGGCGACGCGAGCGATCTCGTGAAGGCGAGCAGCGTGGCCGCGATCGGCAAGCTCGACACGCCGGACGCCGTCCCCGTCGCGGAGAAGTACATCGGTGATGCGAACTGGTCGATCCGCGAGCAGGCGGTGTACGCCGTCACGGCGCTGACCCACGGCAAGCGCAAGGACCTCGTGTACGACAAGCTGTTCGCGGCGAAGCTGCCCAGGCGAGGCGGCGACGAGATCCGCCGGCGCGCGGCCGTGAAGCTCGGCGAGCTCGGCGACACGCGCGTGCGCGACTACCTCGTCAAGTGCTACGAGACGCGCGCGTGCGGCTACGGCGACGTCGCCGACTTCTTCAGCGCGGATCACGACGCCACCGCGTCACAGCGACTGCTCCTCGACTGGGTACAGGGGCGCACCGAGCTGACCGATCTGCTCGGCCACAAGAATCCAAGCGGCGCCGGGTTGCTCGCCGCCAGCAGCCTGGGGCAGGCGCGCGCCCTCGACAATCGCTACCGGCTGCGGAGCAGCGCGGACTTCCTCGGCTACGTCGGGAGCGCGGCGACGCGCCCGGCGCTCGCGCCCGATCTCCGCGCTTCGAGCCTGTGGACGCGGCTGCACGTGGCGGTCGCCGCGGCCCGCCTCGGCGACGCGCAGGCGGCGGCCAGCCTGGTCACGGAGCTCGACAACGCGCCGGCCGCGTGGGCGCCGCACATCGTCAGGCTCCTGACACGCATCGAGGAGCCCAAGCTCCGCGCGAGCTTGAAGCCGGAGCTGGAGCGACGCAGCAAGGGCGCGGACGTGGACGTCGCGATGGCGTCGGCCGCGGTGCTGCTCGACTGGGACGCAGACGCCGGCTTCTTCCGCTTCCTCGACGCGCTCGCCAGCTCGTCGCCGCGCGAGCAAGCGCTCGCGCGGGAGTACCTGTTGCGCGCGCGCGACAAGAAGGTGACGTGGGTGATGCGTCGCGCGCTGGCCCGGGAGACACGTCCGTTCGTGCGCGATGACCTGCGCGTGCTGCTCGACGACCGCAGCTGAGCGATGAGCCCGCGCGCGATCGCCCTGTTCGCGCTCGCGACCGTCGCCGCGCTGGCGTACGACCCGGCGGCGCTCGCCGCTCAACCGAAGACCGTGTTGCTGCTCGCCGCCGCGATCGCACTGGCGGCACTCGCCGCCACGCGCTTGACGCGACTCGACACCAGCTTGCCGCTCTTTTCGTGGTGCGCGCTCTCGCCGTGGCTGGGCGGGGCGGCGCTCGGCGCGGCGGGCGTCGCGCTCGTGGCTTGCGGGCTGCCTCGCGACGAACGCATCGCGGTCGCGCGCGCGACCTGCCTCGCGGTCGGCGGCGGCGCCGGCGCCATCGCGACCGCGCAGTGGGTCGCCGGCGCGCGCGGCATGCACCTGCACGGCGCCATGGGCAACCCGGACTGGCTCGGCTTGCTGCTCGCCATCACGCTGGTGCCGTCGCTGCTGTCGGGCATCCGGCGCCCCTGGGTGGCGCTGTCGATCGTGCTCCAGCTTCTGGGTTGGCTCGGCGCGGAATCCCGCGCCGCGTGGCTCGCGCTGCCGGTGGGCGTCCTGGTCGCGTTCGTCGCACCGCGGCACCGCATCGGGCGCGTGCTGGTGCCGGCGCTGATCGCCGCGAGCCTCGCCGCCGCACTCCTGCCCACTGGCGCGGCGCGCGCGGGCCTCGCCGGCGCGCTCGCCGGTCGTTTCTGGATCTGGAAGAGCAGCCTCGCAGCGGCGATCCACGCGTTTCCGTGGGGCACCGGCGTGGCCGGCTTTCCCGCAGCGTACCTCGGCGAGCAAGGGCGCCTGCTCGCGCACCTGGACGTCGCCGACGCGTCGCACAGGTTTGTATACGCGACGACCGCGCACAACGAGTGGCTGCACGCGCTCGCCGCGCTCGGCGGCGCCGGCCTGCTCCTGCTCGGGATCAGCGTGGCCACCGGCATCGATCACGTCGCTCGACACTGGCCCGCCGGCGCTGGCGCGACCGCCGCCCTGGCCGTGGGCGCGAGCGCGGACGTGCCGCTGCAGCTGCCGGCGATCGCCGTCGTGGCGGCGCTGATCTGGGCCACCGCACCACGCCTGCGCCTGGCGTATCCCCGCGCGATCGCCGTAGGCATGCTCGTGCTGTGCGCGATCTCCGTCACCGGGCAGGTGCGCGCGTGGCGCGCCACACGCGCCATCACCCACGCCCGCGACGCGCTGCCCGCCGAGCGCGCGCGCTTGCTCGCCCACGCGGCCGCGCTCGCGCCGCGCTCGGCCGACGCCCAGTTCCAGTGGGGCTCCGATCAAGTCGAGCGCGGCGACCTGGAAGCGGGCCTCGCGTCGCTGGAGCGCGCCCGGGCGATCTCGGAGACCGTGAGCACCGACATCGCCATCGGCAACGCGCTCGTGCGGCTCGGTCGGCTCGCGCGCGCTCGCGACAGCTTTCGTCGCGCGCTCTCGTTCGACCCGGGTTCGTTCCGCGCGCACGCGAACCTGGCCGTCGCCCTCGTCGGGCTCGGCGCGCTCGACGACGCGGCGCGCGAGCTAGGGCTGGCGACGCGCCTGTTCCCGGGCCACCCGAAGCTCGCGCTCGTGCGGCGCGCGCTCGAGCGCGCGCGCCTCGAGCGCGCGTCCGGAGCTCCGCCGAGCGCCGCAATACCGTAGGCCGAGTCGCGATCCCGGAAACCTCGAGTCGACGCCTCCCACCTGACCTCCCCCGTGGCGACATGATAGAATGGGGTCGCCCCTGGGCAATACGGGCAGCCAGAGTCGCCATCGTTTCGAAGTCCAGATGACCGCACTCGACGAGATCAAGTGTCCGGGCTGCGGGGCAAACCTCGGCGCGGAGTCACCGACCCACGAGTACACGTGTCCCTACTGCGGCCACGTCTCCCACGCGCGGCTGGTGAAACCCGCCTACGGCATCGATTTCAACGCCGTCTTCGCGCAGGACGCCGCCCGGGACGCCCAGGCACGCGCAGCCGCCGAACAGTCGCAAGCGGCCGCGCGCCAACAGCAGGACGAGCTCGTGGCGGTCGCCCGGCGGAGCTCCGCGCTGCCCGCCATCGTGCTCGGCGTGGCGAGCGTGCTCGCCGGCGCGGGCCTCGAGATGTACGCGCTCGCGAGCGGTGCGCGCGGCGTCGCCGTCGCCGGCGCGCTGCCGGTCGCGCTCGGTGGCGTGCTGCTGCTGGTCGGCGCGAACCGACGCGCAGCGTAGGGTCCGGCGCCGCAGCCCCGGGCGTGGCGGCCAATCGCGAAGCTCGCGCTCCTACGCGGATCGCTCGAGCGTGCGCGCCTCGAACGCGCGACGCGATAGCGAGGCCGCCCTCAGTCGTGGAAGTGCAGCTCGTAGCCGGTGCAGCTCGCGCCGCTGGTCACCTTGATGTCGACGCGCGCGCCGTCGCAAAACGAGATACCCGCGCCGGAGAACGCGCCGGCAGCAGCGGCGAGACAGCAGCCGGGATGGCCCGACATCGTGTCGGACGTCCAGCTCGACGGACAGCTGATGCTCGGGCAGTCGAAGTAGACGCACATCGTCGCGTCGCTCTGCGGACGGATCTCGAAGTACGGATCGAACGAGGCGAGGAACCCCGTCCCGTCGTCGTAGTACGTGTAGTACTCCGCGGCGCCGCTGGGCACGGCGCCGCAGAAGGTGCGGCCGCCGCTATCGGTACGACCGATGCCGCCGAAGTCGTGGGCACTGGACGACGATCGCGACCCCGGACCGGGATCGGTGCAGGCCGCATCGGGCGTCGGGCACGTCGCGCAGCTGCCATCCGCGCCGCAGACGTAGCCGGCGCTCGAGCAGTTCTTGTCGGGATTGATCGGCGTCGGGACCGCGCTGCCGCTATTGCACGAATAGGAGAAGCACGTGCTGTCCGGCGGGACGTCGCCGTCGTCGGGGCTCTCCACGACGGAGCCGCTGGCGTCACACGCGGCCTTGTTGCAATCGCCCGGGGTGTCCGGCGGCGTGTTGCCCGGGTCGGGCGCGAGCGACGCATTGCCGGCGCTGTCGCAGGTCACGCGCTGGCATGCGGGCGCGGACGTCCCGCCGGTGTTCGTCGGGTCCGGCTCGAGCACGGCGGTCCCGCTCGCGTCGCACGCGTAGCGCTGACACGCCGGCGCGGTCGTGCTCGGCACCGCCGTCGGATCGGGAACGGTGCGCGTGCCGCCTTGCCCGTCGCACACGACCTTCTGACACGTCGGCTGGACGCCCACGTAGTCCGGCGCCTCGACGCCGTCGGCGATGTCGTGCTCCTGGCACTTGTGCTGCTCGCAACGCCACGCCCGGCACGACTGCGTCGACTCGCACTGCGCGTCGGTCGTGCACTCCGGTGCCGGACCGCCGTCGCTCCCGCTAGGGAAGAAGCAGCCGGTCCAGGTGAAGGACGCGACGATGCACGCCGCGAGTGCGTTGGAGAGAAGTCGCGACACGCCCGCTCAGGATCGCACGCCGCGCACGGATCGAAAAGCACCGGCGCGCACGCGGAAGCGCGCGATTTCCATCATGAAATCGAAACGTCGTCGTGAAACATGTTCTGGCGCGCCGATCGCGGCGTGCAGCGGCGTCCCGAACGGCGCCGCCGGCACGTCTTGGTCTTGCCGGCAAGCTGGATGTTGGCTCGGCGCGGAACCTCGACTTGTGGCCGCGCCGCGCGTGTCACGCGATGTAGATTGACGCGGGTTCGAATCGGGCCGCTACGTTCGTCGATGAACAAGCTGGGGCTTGCTGGTTGGTGCGTGACATTGGGCATGGCGACGTTCGTCGCGGTCGGCTGCGGTGGTGACACCCAGAGCGGGACCGGAACCGGAGGCGCGGCGGGAAGCGCCGCGGGCACGGGCGGCTCCGGCGGCTCCGGCGGCGCGGGCGGTTCCGGAGGCACAAGCGGCTCGGGCGGCTCGGGCGGCGTGGACGCCGGTACCGGTGGCTCCGCAGGAAGCGCCGGCGTCTCGGGCGGCGGTTCCGGCGGCACGAGCGGCGCGGCAGGCACCGCCGGCGCGGCAGGCACCGCCGGCGCGGCAGCCAGCGCTGGCGCGGCAGGCGCGGCAGCCAGCGCTGGCGCGGCAGGTGCAGCAGCCAGCGCCGGCGCGGCAGGCGCGGACGCGGGCCCGGATCCGGCGTGCGCGACGCTCCCGACGACCAGCACGCTGACCGCGCACCTGCGCATCACCGCCGACAACGAGTGCGAGGTGTTCGTCAACGGGACGAGCGTCGGCACCACGAGCAACTGGAGCTCGGCGGTGACCATCGACGTCTCGCTGTACGTGCATCCCAGCCGCAAGAACGTGATCGCGGTCCGCGGCACGAACACGTCGAGCCAGAGCGGCAACGATCGCGGCATCATCGGCGAGCTCACCGTCGACAGCGACGGCGGCGTGGCAGCGCTCGTGGTGACCGACGCCGAATGGCGCGTGTCCCCTACCGAGGTGACGGACTGGTCGAGCGAGACGTTCGACGACTCGACGTGGATTTTCGCGACGGAGATCGCCCAGAACGGCGATCCGCCCTGGGGCAACATCATGCCGGGGTCGAGCGCGAAGTGGATCTGGTCCGCCGCGGTTCCCGCGAGCACCGCCAACAAGCCGAACCTCGAGACGACCTACGCCCGGCGCGACTTCTACTTCTCGATCGCCGGCGGCGTCGTCGACACAGCCGAGTGTCCGTGACCGGAAACGCCCCACGCCTGCGCGGACACGCCGAGTCGCTCCAACGCGTCGGCCAGATCCGCGGGCAGCGGCGCGCGGACCGTCACCGGGCCGGCGCGCGTCGGTAGCGTCAGCTCCGCGGCGTGCAGCGCGAGCCGCAACAGGCCGGCGTCGCTGCGCACCTTGCGGTTGAACCAACCCGTACCGTAGTTGCTGTCGTTCGCGATCGGATGGCGCAGGTGCGCCAGGTGCCGGCGGATCTGGTGCAAACGCCCGGTGAGCGGCTCGGCCTCGACCACGGAGAACCAACCGCCGGCGTGCAGGCGACGAAAGCGTGTAAAGGCAGGAACGCGCGCCTTGTCCTCGCCTTTCGGGATCGCGTAGTCGACCTCCACCGATTCCGGCGGCTCGCCGCGGGCGATCGCGAGATAGCGCTTGCGCACCTCTCCGCGCTCGAACGCCCCGGCGAGCTCCCGCGCGGCGTCCGCCGAGAGCGCGAACGCGAGCGCGCCACTGGTCTGGCGATCGAGCCGGTGCAAGGGCCAGACGTGCGCGCCGAGGGCATCGCGGGCGCGCGTCATGGCCACGTCGCGGTCCGGCGCCAGCTCGCTCCGGTGCGTGAGCAAGCCCGCCGGCTTGTCGACGACGAGCAGATCCGCGTCGCGGTAGAGGAACGCCAGGCCCACGCCGGGCGTATAGCACCGCGAACAGCGGCCGTGTCCCACGCCTCGCGCGCGACAGCGCTACAGCCAGGAAAGCTCCAGCGCGAGCGTGACGCACGCGCCGGTGACGCGGGCGTCGTCGCTCGTCAGGCGAAACGCGGTCACGTCCGCCAGCGGTCCGTAGCCGAAAGTCGACCCCGCCCGCACCGTGTAGCCTAGTACCGCGTGGCCGATCGGGCCGTCGACGAGCCAGTCGACATCGATGTTGTCCGCCGCGCCGATGGACTCGGTGCTGCCGCCGAGCGCGCCCCGTGCGTAGCCCGCGCCGAGGCCGAGGTGCACAGGGCCCGCCGGCTCGGGGTACCAATCGACACCTGCGCCGACGCTCCACAGCGCGAAGAAGCTCATCGAGGAGTACGGAAACCTCGCGCCGCCGAGCGCGAGAGCGAACCCGCGCAGCTCCAGCGCGACGGCCAGTCCGTTCGCCGGCGCGTAGCCAAGCGCGGCGCGCAGGTCCGGACCGACGCCGGTGTATCCGTCGCTCGCGGACACCTCGCGCGGGACGGGTACGCCGTACCCGGTCGAGCTCCTTCCGGAATAGCCGGCGTTGCCCGCGGCGAACGCGGGCCCGAGCGCCAGCGCCACGTACGCGCCGCGACGCGGCTCCGCGGCGTGAGCCACGCTGCAGGTCGCGACGAGCGCGAGCGTCGCCACGGCTGCCGCACCCGCTCTCATATTCCCAGCCTACCACGGCGGCGCAGACGACGTTTCGCGCGCGCCGGCGTGACGCGACGTCGCCCAGCGGCTACGCTCCGCGCGGTTCCGCGCCGGACCGGCATCATCCCCATGAGACGCTTTCTTCCTGTGTTCACCGTCGGCCTCGTGGTCGCGGGCTGCGGGTTCTTGAAGAGCCTGGTCGGGCGCAACACGCTCGACCTCGAGGGCGCCAACATCAAGACGATGGGCGTCGACATCCGCAAGCAGCAAAAGACGATCTGTCCGCGCGAGCGTGTGCAGATGGCGGTGTTCGCCGACGTCGTGCTGAAGGACGAGAGCGAGGTCAAGAAGGTCGAGACGTGGCAAGGCGGCGCGGGGGCGAACGAGAACGGCAAGCTCGACTTCGTGGACTTCGCCTTCGCCAGCTCCGAGGGCTCGTTCGACGCGGCCGGCTGGTTCACTCCGGATCCGGACGTCGTGGCGACCGCCGGCAAGGAGTTCGATCTGAAGACGGTGTACCGGCGCCAACCCGACAAGTTCAGCTTCACGACGACGTACAAGCCGGACTACAACTGCATCCACTCGGGGGGCGGCGCGGGGCAGAGCGGGTCGTCGGGCGCGAGCGGATCGGCGGGCAGCGCCGGCGACAGCGGCGCCACCGGATCGAGCACCAGCGGCGGGTCGCGCGGCGGCGATGGCGGACAAGGACAGAACGGCGCGCCGGGCAGCCAAGGCGGCGTGGGACCCGATCTCGCGCTGTACGCGACGTACGTGAAGACGCCGTTCTACGACAAGCTCGTCGCGGTCCGCATCGAGGGCAGCGACAAGGACCTGTTGTTGTTCCCGCCCGAGCAGAAGCTGACGATCAGCGCGCGCGGCGGCAGCGGCGGCAGCGGCGGCAACGGCGGGCCGGGCGGTCACGGCGGCAACGGCGGCAGCGGCAATCCGCCCGGCGACGGCGGCCGCGGCGGCAACGGCGGCAACGGTGCCAATGGCGGCGGCGGCGGCGCGGGCGGGCACATCGAGCTGGTGGTCGACGCACGCTTCCCCGAGATCGCCGATCTGTTCGAGCTCGACGTGTCCGGCGGCGAAGGCGGCGCGCCGGGCGCCGCGGGCCCGGCAGGGCAAGGCGGCAGCGGCGGCTCGAGCATGGGCACCGGCGGACAGAGCGCGAGCTCCGGCGGCGAAGGCACCACCGGCAGCGCCGGGCAAGCCGGCGCGCGCGGCGCCGACGGCGCGGCCAGCCGCCGAAAGGCCGCGGTGCTCGACAAGTTCGCCGGCCTCGGCAAGATCGAGGCGCTGTGACGCACACGCTCTCGCGCCGCGGTTTCGTGCTCGGCAGCGCGGCGCTGCTGGTCGCGTGCGAGCGGCGCGCGCCGGACACGCCGCTGGCGCACCTGTACGGCAAGCAGTGGGTGAACGGCGCGTACGCGTATTACGCCGACGGCTACGCGCACATCGAGACGGGCGCGGAGGCCGGCAGCGACGACGCCTACCGCGTGCTGGCGCAGAAGGGCATCAACGCGCTCGCCGATCTGCAGACGCGCGAGGTGCCGTTCTACATCCGCGTCTCGCCCGCCGGCGACGGCTTCCACGTCGAGCGCGAGGTGCCCGAGCGGCTGACGTTCTCCGCCGACATGACGGACGCGCAGCGGCAGGCCGCGACCCGCGCCTGGCAGTCGGCGCGCGAGCACATCCAGACCGACTACACGGAGGTCCAGCGCCTGGACTGGGCGCTCGGCAGGCTGCTCTCGGAAGTGAGCCGCGTGCGCAGCGCCATCGATCACGGGCGCCTGGAGCAGTACAAGCTGTGCCGCCAGATCGGCCAGCTCCAGACCGGCGGCGCGCCGCCGTTCGAGCTGCCGTACAAGGTGACGCGCCTGGACTACCAGAGCGTAGTCGAGCTGTTGCTGATCCGGCTCGAGTCCGACCGCCAGCGGCTGGAGCGGCTCGAGTCGGAGATGGTGGCCGTGGGGCTGGTCGCGCGCTCCACCGACTCGAGCTCCGCGAGCCTCTCGGACAACCTCGCGAAGGTGCTCGTCACGATCGTGCAGGATCGCCAGACGGCGCCGCCGCCCGCGGAGACGACGTTCCCGGCGTCCGCGGACGAGCGCACGCGGCTGATCACCGGGTCGCGCGCGCTGCGCGCGAAGATCGTCCACAGCGACGACTACAAGACGTGGCTCGCGCGCGAGGAAGAGAAGGAGGACACGCTGGGACAGCTGCTGGCGGTCGTCGATCAGATGACGGGCCTCGGCGCGTCGCGCGTGTACCGCGAGGTGATGCGCATCTGGCGTGGCAACGCCGACTATCTCGAGTACCTGAAGCTCGCCGCGGCGCTCGTGCCGCCGAGCACCGGGCTCTCCGGCGTGCTCGACCAGGCGGTGGACACGACCGAGCGCACGCGCCGCGCGGTGGCGCAGGCGCGCGGCATCGTGGCCCGCGCCGAGCACGACGCGAACAGCGGCGCGCTCGCGATCCGGGGGGAGGGTCTGGTCAACGTCGCGACCCGGGGCGCGCGCCGGTCGCTGGACCGCCAGCTGGTGTTCCTGCACGACACCGACGAGCGCGACAGCGTGCGCGACGCCCTGCGCCAGGGCCCCCTCGGAAGCGAGCCGATGCCGGCGATTCCTTCGATCCGTTGAGGGTTTCTGTCGTTCCGGCGCGGAAACCCCGCTTGGCGGCGGATCCGAGCTTCCCGTAGTATCGTCGGATCATGGATGCCGGCACTGCAGCCGGAGCGGCCCGGATCATCGGGCGCTACGCTCTCTACGGCGAGATCGCCTCCGGCGGCATGGCGAGCGTGCATTTCGGGCGCCTGGTGGGCCCGGCCGGGTTCTCGCGCACCGTGGCGATCAAGCGCCTGCATCCGCAGTTCGCCAGGGATCCGGAGTTCGTCTCCATGTTCCTGGACGAGGCGCGCGTCGCCGCGCGCATCCAGCACCCGAACGTGGTCGCAACGCTCGACGTCGTGCCGCTCGAGGGCGAGGTGTTCCTGGTGCTCGAGTACGTCCAGGGCGAGTCGCTATCGCGACTCGTGCGCGCGACGCGCACCCAGGGCTACAGGATGCCCCCGCGGATCGCGGCGGCCATCGTCGCCAACGCCCTGCACGGCCTGCACGCCGCACACGAAGCGAAGAGCGAGCGCGGCGAGCCGCTGAACATCGTGCATCGCGACGTGAGTCCGCAAAACATCATGGTGGGCGTGGACGGCGTGGCGCGCGTGCTCGACTTCGGCGTCGCGAAGGCGGCGATGCGCGCGCAGAACACCCGCGACGGCGAGCTGAAGGGCAAGGTGCGCTACATGGCGCCCGAGCAGCTGCGCGGCCACGTCGATCGGCGCACCGACGTGTTCGCCGCGGGGCTCGTGCTCTGGGAAGCGCTCGCTGGCCAGAGGCTGTTCGACGCCGACGACCCGATGGCGATCATGATCAAGGTCACGGAGGCGCCGATCGTCTCGCCGCGCACGATCGACCCGTCGATCCCGCCGGCGATCGAAGCGCCGCTGATGCGGGCGCTGGAGCGCGATCCCGCCGCGCGCTACCAGACCGCGCGCGAGTTCGCCATCGATCTGGAGCACGCCGGCGTGGCGCTGCCCCGGGAGGTGGGCGAGTGGGTCGAGCACGTGAGCGGCGAGGCGCTCTCGCGCCGCGCCGAGCGCATGGCGGAGATCGAGAGCGTGTCGTCCTTCGTCACGCTGCCGGCGGAAGTGCCGACGTCGCCGTCGCAGGTGACGAACCTGTCCGTCACGTCGAGCTCGAGCCCGGACGTTCCGCGCTCGCGCGGCGCGCTGTGGGCGGCTCTGCTGGGCGTCGCCCTGGCGCTCGGGATCGCGCTGGTCGTGGCGACGGTCTTCCTGCTCCGTCCGCACGCGACGTCGGCGAACGCGGCTTCGGCTCCCCCCGCCCCAGCAAGCGCCCCGGTCGCGGTGACCTCCGCCGCGCCTGCCCCCGCGCCGCCGCCGGTCGCCCCGACGTCCGCGTCCGCAGAGCCGTCGGCCGCGCCGAGCGCCGCCGAAGCGGCGGCGAGCGCCACGCCGCCACCGATCGTGAAGCCGCGCGTCGTCACGCCGCAGGCGACGGCCCACGCGGTATCCGCGCCGGCCAAACCAAGACCCAAGACGGCGAAACCGGATTGCGCCGTGCCCTACACCGTCGACCAGAACGGCATCAAGCATCCGCGCCCGGAGTGCTTGTGAGCGCGCTGGCCCGCGGCGCGGCGGCGCTGCTGCTGCTGTCGGTCCTGCCGCGCGTCGCCAGGGCCGAGGCGCCGCCGGACAAGGCAACCTGTGCGACGTCCTACGAGCACGCGCAGGAGCAGAAGAAGGCCGGCAAGCTGATCGAAGCCAAGCGCAACCTGCTCGTGTGCTCGCAGGCGAGTTGTCCGGACTTCATCAAGTCGGACTGCGGCCAGTGGATCACGGAGGTCGACACGCGCACGCCGACGCTGGCGATCAGCGCGAAGGACGCCCACGGCGCGGATCTGGCGGCGGTGGAAGTCTATGTCGACGGCCAGCGGATCGCCGAGCGCATCAGCGGCATGGCGCTGCCCGTGGACCCGGGCGCGCACGTGCTGCGCTTCGTGCACCAGGGCGATCCAGCCGTCGACAAGCACGTGCTGGTGCGGGAAGGCGAGAAGGCGCGCGTGATCGCGGTCCAGTTCGCCGCGCGCCCCGAGCAGGCGCCGCCGCCGGCGAGCGTGAAAACGCCCGCCTCGTCGCCGAGCAAGACCTGGGCGTACGTACTCGGCGGCGCTGGCGTGGTCTCGCTGGGCATCGGCGGCGCGTTCTGGATCGCCGGCAAGAACGCGGAGAACGACGCGAAGGGCCAGTGCGCGCCGACCTGCACGCAGAGCCGCATCGACTCGATCCGCAGCCGCTATCTCGTCGGCGACGTCGGCGTCGGCATCGGGCTGGCGTCGCTCGGCGTCGCCACGTACCTGCTACTGCACAAGCCGACCAGTGAACGCGCGGCGGCAGCCCGCGTAGACGTAAATGTCGTCGTGTCGGACCGCGCCACGCTGGCGAGCGTGGCAGGGCGCTTCTGATGCTGTAGACTCGTGGGTCGGTGTTGCTGGATGCGCGTGTCACCTTCATGGGTCGTCCTGGCCGCTGTCGCCGGCAGCCTGGGCGCGTGCTCGATCCTGTTCGACGGCAGCGCGCTCGGCGGCGGCTCATCGGACGCCGGGTCGGGCGGAGCGGGCGCGACCGACGCCTCGACCGACACCAGCGTCGATAGCGGCGGTGACGCCAGCGCGGGCAACGCGGGCGACGCGGGCGCGTCGGAGGGCGGCACGTGCTTGCCGGAAGGGAGCCCGTGCGCCGACGACGGCGACCCGTGCACGAACGACGTCTGCCAGGGCGGCGTGTGCGCGCATCCCTCGCTCGGCGCCGGCAGCCCGTGCAGCGCGACCAGCGTCTGCGACACGACGGGCGCGTGCAGCCAGGGCTGCGGGATCCAGGGCGCGTTCTACGCGCCCGGCGCCGAGAACCCGGCAGACTCGTGCGAGGTGTGCGACCCCTCGACGTCGCGCAGCGCCTGGACGTCACGCGCCGACGACACGCCGTGCACCGACGACGGCAACGTCTGCACCAGCGACTTCTGCGCGTCCGGGCTGTGTGTGCACGCGCCGCAGGCGACCGGCTCCGACTGCGGTATGGGCAAGGTGTGCGACGACGCCTTCCAGTGCAGCGCGGGTTGCTTCATCGCGTCGCAGTTCGTCGCCGACGGCAGCGTCGACCCGTCCGACCCGTGCAAGGGCTGCGACGCTTCGCAATCCACCGCCGGCTGGGTCGTCCGGGCGAACGGCGCGGCATGCGACGACGACGGCAACGCGTGCACCGTCGACGAGTGCCAGAACGCCACCTGCAAGCACACGCCCGAGCCGGCGAGCACACCGTGCGGCGCCAACGGCAAATGCGTCGTGTTCGGCTCGATCGCCTTCTGCAACGCCAGCTGCTCGATCGGCGGAAAGAGCTACGCGGAGGGCACGCCAAGCCCCGCCAATCCGTGCGCGACGTGCCAGACGGCGGTGAGCACTTCCTCCTTCTCGCCGCTCGCCGACGGGTCGAGCTGCGGCGCGACGTCGTGCACGCCGTTCGGCGCGTGCAGCTACGGCGACGCGTGCGCGACCAACGGCACCCAGAGCCGGACCTGTACCGACCACGTGTGCAGCGCCGGCACATGCAAGGCCGCGCCGCGCGACGACCCCGCGGCCTGTTCCCGAACCACCGACGGCAACGCGTGCATGGACGACGGCAGCGCGTGCACCGGCGACGTGTGCGCCGGCGGTGGCTGCACACATCCGAAGAGCGCCGCGGGCACCAGCTGCGGCACCGGCCAGATCTGCGACGGCAACGGGAGCTGCATCGCGGGCTGTTACATCAGCGGCGCGTTCTACGCGGACGGCGCTCCGGATCCGGCGAACCCGTGCAGGATCTGCAGCGCCGCCAGCTCGACGTCGAGCTTCAGCAACAAGCTCGACGGAGCCCGCTGCGGCGTCATCAACGTGTGCGGCGCGAACACGTGCCATGCCGGCTCGTGCACCTACGCCAGCACGTGCAAGGGCTGCTGCGACGGCTTGAAGTGCTACCCCGGCGCGTGCCCCTGAGGCGCCGCGGCGTCCAGCATGCCCCGCAGCCGCTTCGCCGTCGTCAGCCCGACGTGGCGCGCGACTTCGCGACCCTGATGGAACACCATCACGGTCGGAAACGCGCGCACCGCGAGCCGCGCGGCCAGCTCCGGCCACTGCTCGGCGTCGAACTCGACGATGCGATAGCGCCCGCCGCCGGCAGCCAGGAGCTGCTCGAGGATCGGCTCCAGCGCGCGGCACGGCGGGCACCAGCGCGTGGACGCGTCCAGCAGCACCGGCACCGGCGAGCCGAGCACCGTGGCTTCGAAGTCGCTGCGATCGATTCGAGGTATCATGTGGGTATCAGGTCGCGGCGCCGCAGGAGATTACGCGCTGTAATGCGACCGGGCGTCGGCACCTGACCCGCTGGGAGACATGGACACCCTGACGCAGGTATCGACGCTGGCCCGGCGGGAGCGCTCGGCGCTCGCGGCCCTGGCCCGCTCCGAAGGGGTCTCGCCGGAAGACGCCGTCGACTGCGTCCAGGAGGGGCTCTGCACGCTGCTTTCCCGCGCCGCCGAAGACAAGCTGCCTGCGGACCCGCTCGAGTGGGGCGCCGTGCTCGCCACCATCGTCCGCAACGTGGCGCGCAACCGGCGGCGGCGTCACGACCGGGCGCGGCCCCACGAGCCGCTGGACGAGCACGCGCTCCACGTCGACGAGCCGGCCACCGACGCGCTGATCGCCCGCGCCGAGGATCACGTCCGACTGCGCGCGTGCGTCGAGGATCTGTGCGAGATCCAGCAAGCCGTCGTCACCCTGCGCATGCTCGAGGAGCGCCCCGGCGAGGACGTCGCCCGCGCGCTCGGCATCACGCCCGGACACGTCGCGGTCCTGCTCCACCGCGCCAAGGCGGCGCTCCGCGTCTGCATGACCGCGTGAGCTGCGCGGCTACGCCTTCTTCGCGAGCTCCGTCTGCACGCGCGGCGGCGCGGGCTCGTAGCCGCTGAGCTGGATCGTCCACTGGCCCTCGCCGCCGGTGATGCTCTTGAGGCGCGTGGCGTAGTCCGCGAGCTCCGCCAGCGGCGCCTGCGCGATCACCGTCACCGTGCCGTCGCTGCCGTGGACGGTGTTGTTCAGGCGCGCGCGGCGCGCCGCGAGATCGCCGGAGATGTCACCCATCTTGTCCGACGGCACGGTGACCTCCAGATCCACCACCGGTTCGAGCAGGATCGGCTCGGCGTTGGCGAGCGCGTCGAGGAACGCCTTGCGACCCGCGACCACGAACGCGATCTCCTTCGAGTCCACCGCGTGGTGCTTGCCGTCGGTCACGGTGACGCGCACGTCCTCCACCGGGTAGCCGGCGATCGGTCCGGACCCGAGCACCTGGCGCACGCCCTTTTCCACGGCAGGAATGTACTGCCCGGGAATCGTGCCGCCCTTGATCTTGTCGACGAACTCGAAGCCCGCGCCGCGCGCCAGCGGCTCGACCTCCAGGTACACCTCGCCGAACTGGCCGGCGCCGCCGGTCTGCTTCTTGTGGCGATGGTGTCCGGGCGCCGGCTTCGTGATCGTCTCGCGATACGGGATGCTCGGCGGGTGCGTCTCGACCTGCACGTGGTAGCGCTGCTCCAGCTTGTCCACCGCGACGCGCATGTGCAGATCGCCGAGCCCGCGCAGCACCGTCTCGCCCATGGCCATGTCGTACTCGATGCGTAGCCCCGCATCCTCCGCCACCAGCCGGTGCAGGACGTCGGTGATCTTCTGCTCGTCGCCGCGACGCTTCGCGGCGAGCGCGAGCCCCACCAGCGGCGTCGGATACTGGATGCGCGGCGGTCCGACCTCGTCGAAGTCGTGGCTGGCGTGCAGCACCGCGTCCTGGTGCAGCTCCTCGACCTTCGTGATCGCGCAGATGTCGCCCGCCCCGACCTCGTGCACCTCGGTGTGCTTGCTGCCCATCACCCGGATCAGGTGCGCGACCTTGAACGACTTGCCCTCGCGATCGACCAGCACCTGATCGCCGCGCCGGATCGTGCCCTGGTGCACGCGCACGAGGGCGATCTTGCCGGCGAAGTTGTCGTGATCGATCTTGAACACGTGGGCGAGCAGCGGAAGATCCGGATCCGGCTTCGCCCACAGCTCGTCGCCCGCGCCGCCGTCGCTGCGCTTCACGAACGCGTGCGGATTGCCCTCCAGCGGGCTCGGCGCGAGATCCGTCAGCACCTCGAGCAGCTCGGGGACGCCCGCGCCGGTCCGCGCCGAGACGAAGCACACGGGGATCACGTGTCCCTCGCGCAGCGCTTTCTCGAACGGGTCGTGCAGCGCCGACGCCGCCAGGTCGCCGTCCTCGAGGTAGTGCTCCATCGCCGCCTCGTCGACCTCGACGACCTGCTCGACGATCGCCGTGTGCGACGCCGACACGTCGGAGAAGTCCGCCTTGCCTTCGCGATGGCTCACCACGTCCACGACGCGCTCCGCGTGCTCGGCGGGCAGATTGAGCGGCAAGCACTTGCGCCCGAACGCCTCGGTCAGCGCATCGAGCAGCTGTGGCAACCGCTCCGGCTCGGCGTCGATCTTGTTCACGACGACCATGCACGGCATGTGCTGCGCTGCCGCCCAGTCCATCATGCGGCGGGTCATCGGCTCGATGCCGTTGGACGCGTTCACCACCACGACCATGGTGTCCGCCGCGACGAGACCGCCCAGCGCTTGCCCGAGGAAGTCCGCGTAGCCGGGCGTGTCGATCAGGTTCACGTGCCGCCCGCGCACGTCCACGCTCGCCACCGCCAGGTTCAGCGAGTGGTGATACTGCTGCTCGAGCGGGTCGAAATCCGTGACCGTCTCGCCGCGCTTGCCGTCCGCGCGCACGCCCGCCGCGCGCAGCAACGCCTCCACCAGCGTCGTCTTCCCCGAACCGGCCTGCCCGACCAGTGCGATGTTCCGGATCTCGGCCGTTGCGTACGCCGCCATCGCTCACCTCCGGCTTGTCCCCCCGGCGTACCACAACCTGGCCAGGATCAAATGATGCCGGTCCGGCGCGGAAAACGCGCGGCCCGCTCGCCCTCGCCCTACTTGGCGAGGTAGGCGGTCAGCGGCTCCCAGTACCGGGCGTGCCAGCCCGCTTCGAGGTGCGGCTTGGCCTCCTCGGGCACGCCGGTGTGGTCGAGGACCACCCGCGTCTTGCCGCCTTCGCCGCGGAGCTCGAACCGCACCAGCGTGTAGACGCCGGGATCCCAGTTTGCCACGCGCCACGCCTGCACGATGCGCTGGCTCTCCACCAGCTCGACGTTGCGCCCGACGATCCCGCCGCCGTGGCACGAGAACTCGCCGCCTACGTCGCGGCTGATGTCCGCCGCGCCGCCGCCGGTCATCTCCGCATGCAGCGCGGAGTCCATGAGGATCTCGTACACGCGCTGCGGCTTCGCGTTGAAAACCATCTCCTGGTGGATGCTGGACATGCTCGGAACCTCTCCGGTTGAATATTTAACCATTTGGTTTTATATTGCCTGCACGGTGTCCGCAAGAGAAAGTCGCAAGGTCGACGACCGGCTCGACGCGCTCTTCCACGCGCTCGCGGATCGAACGCGGCGCGCGCTGCTGGCGCGCCTCGCACAGGGGCCCGCGAACGTGACCGAGCTCGCCGCGCCTTTCGACATGTCGATGCCCGGCGTGTCGAAGCACCTCAAGGTGCTCGAGCGCGCGGGCCTCGTCACGCGCGCCGTCGACGGCCGCGTCCACCGCTGCACGCTCGCCCCCGAGCCGTTCGAGGACGCGGGGCGCTGGATCGATCGCTACCGCACGTTCTGGGAAGGCCAGCTTGAATCGTTGGCCCTGTACGCGGAGACGCGAGAGGAAAAATGACGGATTTCGCTCTGATCGTGCGGCGCACCATTCGTGCGCCCGCCGAACGCCTGTTCGACGCGTGGACCACCGCCGCCGAGCTCCAGCGCTGGTGGTGCTCGCCGCTGGTGCGTTGCTTCGGCGTCGAGATCGATCTGCGCGTCGGCGGCGCCTACCGCATCGGCAACCAGCTCGCCGACGGTCGCGTGGTGTGGATCGCCGGCGAGTTCGAGGTCATCGATCGACCGCGCCGTCTGGTCTACAGCTGGAACACGGGCGAGAACGCGGAGCGCGTCACGGTCCGCTTCGAGCCCCAGGGCGACGCGACGGAAGTCATCGTCGTCCACGAGCGCATCGCCGACAAGACGACGCGCGACGGCCACGAGCACGGTTGGATCGCCTGCTTCGACGGCCTCGAGGCGTTCGTCACCGAGGCGTGATCGGCTGGGACGACGGGCGGCGTCGCGCCGTGCGCATGGTCGCGAACCGCAGCTTGCGGATCGCCAGCGACGCCCCCATCAACGCCAGGAAGATCACCAGGATCGCGTCGCGCGCGCGATCCCGCGGCAGGCCCAGTCTCCCGAGTAGCGGCACGGACAGCACCAGCGACCAGAACGCGAGCCGCGCTGCCACCAGCAGCCGGTCAGCCTTCGTGGGTGGCGACGGCGGCACGTCGAGACCCGGCGCGAGCAGCACGCGCCGGGCGCCCCAGCCCGCGCGCATCACATCCACCAGCTCACCGCGCTCCACCGCATCGAAGTCCGGCGACAACTCCAGCTCCACGCGCGGCTTGAGCAGCACGCTCGCGAGCGGCAGGCTCCCGGCGCGCGAAGCCGGCTGCGAGAGCGCGAAGCGCAGCAGCGCCTCGGCGATCACCGGCGACCAGCTCTCACGCCGGAGCGGCCAGATAACGAGCACTGCCGACTCGTCCTCCGCGGGCGGCGTCGCGCCCGCCGGTCGCTTCGCCGGCGGCCAGCGCCACTCCGCGTCCCACCACGCATCGCGCCCCGGCCGCAGCATCACCGGAGGCGGTCGCGGCGGCCTCATCGCCGCGAACAGCCCGGTCACGCGATCGCGGATCTCGCCCTCGGTCTCGCCCACGCTCACCACAACCACCTTGCCGCGCACGCTCGTGAGCCCGACGACCGCCGCGACGGACGCGACGCTCCCCTCCCCTGCTCGCGCCTCGACCACGTCGGGCGTCACGCGCAGGTGCACGACGGACATCGCCCGGCGAGCCTACGCGACGTTGCGGCGAAGTCCACGTCCTTCACCGCCGGAAGCGAGCTCCCGGGTTGTCGGCGCGGCGCGGAACCCCGCGAAGCGCGCTACCCTGCGCGGCCGTGCCGACGATCCATCTTCGCATCCAGCCGGACCTGTGCGGACCCGTCAGCGTCGGTACCGTCGGCGTGATCCGGCTCTTGTCGGCGCACCTCGGCCTGTCGCTCGCCGACGCGCTCGCGATCGTGAATCGTTGCGTGTTCGACGGCGAATGCGTCGCGATCCCTGCGCCGAGCACCGACGTCGCCGAGCGCTTCGCGCGCGAGGCGCTGGCGCTCCGCACGCCAGCGAAGATCGGCGTGCTCCTGGAAGCGTGACGCCGCGACGCGCCGCACGCCCCGCGCGGTTCCGCGCCGCCCCGACAACCTTCCTCACCCGTCGGTGCGGACCCACTGCACGATCTCGTCGACGAGGATGTGCCCCCAGCCGCCGCCTGCGGCGTCGTGCACGACGAGCGTCGCGGTCTTGCCGCGATAGTCGCGGGTGTTCCACACGCGGCGTCCCAACATCTCGCTCTGGCAGCCGGTCGCGACGAGCACAGGGGCGCCGTCGACGACGAGGGAGACGACGAGGCGGCGGATGTCGGTGCCGCCACCGACCGCGATCGTCATCGCGTCGCCCACGATCCTGAACGGCGCCGACACGAGATCGCCGGTCGCGCGATCGCGCTCGTCGGGCGCCATCGAGTTCGCGAACGGGCCGAGCGCACCGACAACCATGCTCTGTCCGGGCACCGCGCCCGTGGATGGAAACGGGAAGAACGCCGCACCGGTGCGGGTCCACTTCTCGCCGGGGTCGAAGTGCAAGCCCGCGACCGCCCGGAACCCGGGCGCGGTCTTGCCGGAGTCGGCGAGCAGCGGCTCGAGTCCGGCGAGGCTGGGCTCGGCTGCGACGAGCTTGCTGCGGAGGGCCGCGAGGCGCGCGGGGTCGTGGTTCACCGAAAAGTAGTACTGCTCGAAGAACCACACGTCGCACGCGCGACGCAGCGGGTCACCCGGGGGCCGGTAGCGATCGAGATCCGCCTTCACGTCGCGGAAGGCGATGCCGTGGCTGCGCCGGAGCGGGTCGAGGATCGCGTTGTGGAAAACGGGGATGTGGAACGTCGCCCGACCGAGCCGGAACACCGTCAGCTTGTCGTACGGCGCCGGGTAGCTCGAGTTGTCGGTGATGTCGACGCCGCGCAGGACGAGATACCCCGGCGAGGCGCCCTTCTCGTGTCCGGGCCGGCCGCGCTTCACGATCGGCGTGTGCGCGATCACGCGGTCGGTGAGCCCGTAGGTGTCGACGGTCTCCAGATCGGTGTAGTAGGCGAGCATGCCCGCCGAAGCGAACGCGACCCGCGGGCGGACGCCGCGGTCGATGATGTCGCGCCGGATGTCTTCCGCCCAGCCGTAGTAGATCGCCTTCGGCCGAAGCGGGTCATGCGCCATCTCGTAGAACGTGCGCTCGTCGGCGATCATCCATTTCTTCTCGAACGGCTTGATCACGTGCACGGGTACGGCGGCGATCAGCAAGAGCGGAAGCGCCGCCACGCCCAGCGCGCGACCGACGATCCGGCGCGAGGCGAACAGCTCGCGCACCCCGCACTCCGCCATTACGAACAGCACCGGCAGGACCGGCACGAACAGGCGACCCAGCATGAAATCGCCGCCGATCTTCGCGACGTACACGCTGTAGATCGCCGTGGACACGACGAAGTAGCGCGCGATCAACCGCCGCCGGAGGCGCCACGCGCCGTAGAGCGCGACGGGCAGCGCGCCGACCGCGCCGGCGCCGACCAACGACACCAGGACGTACGCCCAACCTTGACGGAAGTACGCCTGGCTGGCGGACTTCGCGTAGTACGTGTTGGGGAAGAAGTCGCCGTAGTAGTGCCAGCGCCACAAGTAGTACGGCACGAACACGAACACGAACGGCGCGCCATACCAGAGAAGCCGCCGGCTCCACGGGCGTCGCGTCAGCAACACCAACCCCAGCGATGCGTAGAACACCGAATGATCGGGGTGCGCGAGGGTAGCGGCGATGCCGGCGGCTCCCGCGGCCAGCAGGTGCCCGCGCGACGCGCGCTCCACCGCGATCAGCACGAGCAAGGCGCCGAGCATGGTCTCGAGCCCCGACGTGCCGTAGTTCGCCATGATGTAGTTTCCGGCGGTCACCAGCGCCGCCAGCGAGACGAGCACCGGCGTCTCCCACGGGGAAAGTCGCGCCGCGAGCCGCGCGGTCATGACCACGACGCCGGCAAAGCACGCCAGGCTCACAATCACCGACGCCCACAGCGGGCTCTGTCCGAGCCGGATGGCGCCGGCCATGAGCACGGTCCACAGGAAGTCGGTGTAGCCCTCGACGTGCTCGCCGGGGTTGAACACGAGCCCCCGCCCGCGCGCGAGCTCGTGCGCATAGCGGAACGAGAAGAACGCGTCGTCGGCGATCCAAAGGAGCTTCCACGCCCACACCACGGCGGCGATCGCGACCGGCACGGCGAGCGCCCAGGCGAGCCAAGGCGGCACGCGTCGCGGTCGCCGCGCGAGCAGCAGCGCGCCCGCAACGACCGCACAGGCCACCGCGCCGATGATCCAGGGCCGTACGTCGGCGAGCCCCGCGCGGTAACGTCGCGTCAGCTCCACTGCGATCTGGAGGCCGTCTACGGGGTGGAGCACGCGCGCAAGAGTAGTCCGGGCGACGCGGAACGCCACGACGCGTCGTGCAGGGCGCGGCTGATTCCGGATTCTATCCGGAACCTGGAATCAGCCGCTGGCGTTGCGCCCGCGACAGGTTCACGTGCCGCCCTTCTACACGGAAGCGGCCGTCTTCGCGGCGCTTGGATCCCCGCACCTTGACCAGGAACGGCGCTTCCAGCCCGGCCGCGACGCCGCTCAGCGTCGCCCCCGGAGGGTACGCCCGCGTCGCGATCAGCACCACCCGCTCGCCGTCGCTCTCCACGAGCTCCGCTTGTTCGCCACCCTCGAGCGCGAGCACGAGCGTGTCGCTCACTCCTTGCCTCGCCCGCGCCGGATCGCCTGGCGCGCTTCCTTGTCGTCCTCGCGCTCGCGCAGGGCCTGCCGCTTGTCGTGCTTCTTCTTGCCGCGCGCCAGCGCGATCTCGATCTTCGCGCGTCCGCCCTTGAAGTAGCACTTGGTCGCGATCACGGTCATGCCGTCGCGCTCGGTGGCGGTACGCAGCTGCTCGATCTCCGCGACGTGGAGCAGGAGCTTGCGCACGCGCCGCTCCTCGTGGGCGAACGCGGCGTGGTGCAACGGCGGGATGCGCATGCCCTTGACCCACGCCTGGTTCTTGCTGTCCACGTCCACCCACGCGTCCGTCAGGTCCGCGCCGTGTACGCGCAGCGAGCGCACCTCGCTGCCGATCAGCGACAACCCCGCCTCGAAGCTGTCGCCAACCTCGTAGTTGAAATGCGCGCGCCGGTTCTTCGTAACCAGGCGGTCGCCCATCTCTTGCTTGGTCGCGGCCTTGGCCATCGGGGGCCGGGACTATGCCGCGGGCGCGCCAAAGCGCAAATTGCTCAGCGTGGCGCGGACGGATCGATCGCGACGCCCAGCGTCGCGCCGAGCCACAGGCCGCCCACGCCGCCGTGCGCGCCGCCCTGGTCGACGAACGGCACGCGCCGGAGCACGGCGCCGACCTCCGGCGCGAGCGCCACGGACACGGCCCGGGACAGCTGGACGCCGAGGGCGACGCGGCCGGCGGCGCGCGAGCTCCAGGTGTCGGCTTCGCCGGCGACGTCGTCGACGCCCGCGACGCCGGACACGTGGACGGCGGACGCCGCCGCGACAATCCCCGCGCCGAGCGTGGTGCGACGCGCGAGAGCGAAATCCCAGCTCGGCGCGAGCGACAGCTCGAGCCAGCGCAGCTTCGCGCTGGGGCTCGCGACGGCGCTGGAGCCCGCGAGCCACGCCGCACCCAGCTCGAGGCGCGCGTGCTTGCCGACGTGCAGCCCGGCGCCCAGCCCCGGTCCGGCGAGCCACGCGTCCCCGGGGCCGACGAGCGCGATGCCGCCGCGCGCGGCGAGGTCGAAGCGGTACGGCGGGACGCGCGTCTCGTGCTCGGCGGCGTCGTTGTTCTTCTTGGGGCGAGCGGCCAGGCGCGCCTCGGCGAGGCGCTTCTGCCGCAGCCCGCGCGCGAGCTCCGCCGCGGCCAGCGCGATGCGCCGCGCGCGCAGCTGCGGACTGCCGTAGGTCGGCGACAAGCTGCGCGCGCCGTGGAACTCGCCGCGATCCCAGAGCTCCACGCGCACCAGACCGGTCGGCGTGACGAAGACGCGGAAGAACAGCGATGCGTGGTGCTTGGCGCCCTTGGGCAATGGCTCCACCGGCACGTCGACGTCGGCGAGCTCGAGCTTGACCAGGCGTCGCGTGAGCCGCGCGTCGAGCAGGCTCTCGGCCAGCTCGTCGATCTCCACCACCACCGCGTTGTCGCCGGGGTCGGCTGCGGCGCGAAGCGCGAACGTCTCGGCGCCGACGCTAGTGAGCAGGAGCGCCAGGAGCAGCGCTGGTCGACGGGCTCTCGTCTTCCGTGTCGTCCGTGTCGTCGGTGGCGGAGACTCCGCCGTCGGCGTCGCTCGTGACCCCGGCGTCGCCCGCGAGCTTCGCGAGCTGCGCCCGGATTTCCGCTCGGCGGCGACCTTTCGGGAAGTCCTCGGCATACTGGTCCGCGAGCTTCTTCGCGCGCTCCAGATCGCCCTGCTCCACGGCGACCTCGACCTCGCGAGCGAGCGCATCTTCAGCGAAATCGCCCTTCGGAGACAAGGACCGATACGCGGCGAAGGCGGCGGCCGCACCGGCCCGGTCGCCGGCCTTGTCCAGCATGTTGCCGAGCGTATAGGCAGCGACCGGCGCGTTGGGGTCGCCGGGGAAGCGCGCCAGCACCCGGCGCAGCGCCGCCACGGCCCGATCGACGCGCACGGGCTTGGCGAAGCGCGCGATATCCGCCAGCGTCATCAGCTGCTCCGCCGAGGCGTTCTGCATCACCGCGTCGAAGCCGCCGGCCTGCTCGAGCGCCTGGCGCGCGGCAACCCAGTCGCCGTTGTTGGCGCGCTGCTGCCAGTCCGGCGACGTCGCGATCACCGGCACGGGCGCGATCTCCGTCGTGTCCGGCACGGTCAGCTCGCTCGGGGGACGGTGCACGATCGGGGCGCGCGTCTGCGTGTGCTTGTTCTCGGCCTTGTCGCGCGTGGCCGGCTCCTCGGCCGCGCCGGCGCGCGGGGCCTGCGCCGTGTGGCCCGGGTCCGCCGGCGCGATCGGCTCGGCCGCGACGGCCGCGACCGGCGCCGCGGGGCGTGCCCAACGCGCACCGACGACCACGCCGGAGCCGAAGATGATCATCACCGCGGCGGGTGCCCACCACAGCGCCGCACGGCGCCGCGCCGGCGTCGTGGAGAGATCCTGCTCCAGACGCTGCCAGATACGTTCGACGACCTCCTCGTCGCGCTGCGAGCGCAGCGCGCTCGCTTCGACGTCCGGGAGACTATGCCGGCTGCTCATTTGCGTTCCTCGGCGAAGGGCGAGACGAAGTGCTCGCTCAAGAAGGTCTGCCCCCGCGAAATCCTGCGCTTGGCCGTCGCCAGCGAGCAGCCGCACAGCTCGGCGACCGCCTCGAGCCGGTGGCGATCGATGTAGCGCAGCGTCCAGGCGATGCGGTCGTCCGTGGGCATGGTCCGGAGCAGCGCGTAGATCTGCGCGAGCTGCGCGCGCGCCTCCGGGCTGGCTTCGTCCGACGCGATGGCGTCGAGATCCACCGGATCGGCCGAGCCGATGCCGAGCGAGCCGAGCATGCGACCGCGCCGCAGCCGGGTGCGCACCAGCCGCACGACGATCGAGCCGAGCCACGAGCGGAAGAGCGCGACGTCCCGAAGCTCGTCCAGCCGCTGGTGCGCGCGCAGGAACGCGTCGTGGACGATGTCCTCCACGTCGGAGGCGTTGCCCTGGACACGCACCGCGAGGTTGATCGCGAACGTGGCGTGGCGCCGATACAGCACCTCGAACGCCAGCGTGTCCTGCTCCCGCGCGAGCGCCACGAGCTGCGCGTCGTCGAGCTCCGCGCGCACACCGAACCGCTGACTCGCAGCGGGGCGAGCGTTCTCGGTGCCTCCGACCAACCGGAGGCGCCCCTGACGCGGGCTGGAAGCCATGCTCATGGGATGGACGCAGGGTGACGGATTTTCGGCTCGGATCGACGTCAAGAATTTGGCGATCGCGCCTGCCGGACGCCCCTGGTGCTTCCGCGCCGGGCCGACACCAGTCTCCAACTACCCGTATTTACACATATATACCTCGTAGCCCTTTTTGCCTGAGCCGGTTTGAGCTACTCGTGCATCTCTCATGTGTCCCGGGTCGCATCTGTTTGGCCCGGCTGTAGGAGGATCTCCGATATGAGCATTCGCAAGTACTTCGCGCTCGCTTTGGCAATTCCGCTCTGCGCCCTGGCTGTTGCCTGTGGCGGTTCCGCGCCCGCTCCGGAAGCTCCGGAAGGTGCAACGGCTCCCGAGGCTCCCGCCGCTCCGTCGGCGCCCGAGGCTCCCGCGGCCGACGCTCCTGCCGCTCCGGACGCCCCGGCGGCGCCCGATGCGCCTGCTGCTCCGGACACGTCCGGTGGTGGCGACGCGCCGGCTCCCGCTCCGGCGAAGTGAGCTGACTTTCGGCCGGGGCAGAGCGTGCAGCGCGCGCTCTCCCCGGCCGTCTTTTTTTTGTTTGCCGGTCCGGCGCGGAAACGGCGCGCCGAGCCCGAGCGGTTCGCTCAGGCCGGGACGCTCGCGAGATCGACCACCAGGCGCGTGCGCCCGACGAGCAGCTCGTCGCCATGCGCCAGCTCCTGCTCGCCGCGGATGCGGACGAACACGCCCGTGCGCGAACCCAGGTCGCTGAGCACGACCGAGCCGGCCTGTTCTTCGACCACGCAGTGCTGCTCGGCGACGAGCGGATCGTCGGGAAACACGAGATCGCCGATGGCCGAGCCAATCTGGAGCGTGTTTCCTCGCGCCACGATCGTCGCGCCCGGACCGCCGCCCTCGAAGATCTGCACGATGCGGAACGACGACGGCCATTTCGGCGACGAGTAGAAGTACGTCGGATTGGGGTCCGGGCCGTCGTCGGCGACCGGGTTCTTCTCGATCCGCAGCAGCTGGTCGCCGACCACGAACTCGTCGCCGAAGTCGAGCTCCACCGGCGTGCGGATGCGGAGGAACACGCCATTTCCGCCTTCGAGGTCGTCGAGCCAGAGACGGCCTTCCTTCGACTCCAGACGCGCCTCGGACGGATGGCAGAAGAGCTCCCCCGGCAGCGACACGCTTCCAGAGGATCCGATCACGGCTTCGGGCTCGGCCGAGTCGTAACGCTCCGGTCCGCCGGTGAGGCTGCGCAGCACCTGCAGCGCGAAGTACGCCTTCGCCTGCTGCTGCACGGGCACCGGCGCGGCGGCTGCCGCGGGCGGCGGAGCCGGCGGCGCGACGTCCGCCTTGACCGCGGCTTCCGCGCGCTGCTCCTTCTTGCTCGCGAGCTTCTTGATGTTGTCGATGTTCGGCGGCTCGGTCAGCGTCTCGATCCCGCCGATCTCCTTCCCCGCCAACACGGCGTCGAAGCGCCCTTCGCGGAGCGCGAGCACCATCTCCAGATGCTGCGCCTTCATCAACGAGCGCACGTACTCCGCGACGTCCGGACGATTGACCGCCGCCGCGTAGGAGCGCTTGTGGCTCTTGATGATGCGCCCGCCGTCGGCGAACAGGTGCGTAATGATATGCGGCTGATCGAGCCCCGAGTCCTCGGTCTGGACGTGGAAGACCTGCTCGCGGAACTTGATGTTGTTGTTGAACCCCATCTGCGCCCGCCGAAAGCTCGGGCGCCGCATCTCGGCTTCGAGCCGGGCGAGCTCGTCGGGCAGGAAGCGCTGGATGGCGGCGATCAACTCGGAGTGATCGCCCTCGACACCCTCCATGCGCTCGAACGCCATCTGCGCGACGCGCGCGCTCGGGTCGATGCGCAGCGCTTCAGCGAGCAGTTGTTGACCCTCGCTGTCGTTGGGACCGTTCGCGGCCCACGCAGCGAGCAGCGTCACGGCTTCGTCAGGCCGGCCCTTGTCGACGAGCCACTGGGCGACTCGAGCGGCTGAGGCCCGCGGATCGGCAAGGCTTCCGGTCATTTTCGCGAGTTATTCCTGGGCCCGGGGCACGATGCAAGGGCGGTCTGCTCGCTCCCAGCGAGCAGGGTACCACCTCGCCCCGACGGAGGATCTCGCTTAGAACCGTCCGGCCCAGACTGCAATCAAAGCCGGCCGCGGCGCGCTTGGATCGCGCCGCGACCGCTCGATCCGGAGCCGCTCGGGCGCTCAGCCGCCCGGCGGCGGCGGCAGCGGCACCCCGGCGTCGGCCGGTGGCGGCGGGAACCCGCCGGAGCCCGCGGCACCGCCGAAGCCGCCGCCGGAGCCCCCGGCGCCGCCGGAGCCTCCGCCGTAGCAATCCCACGGGCAGGTCTGGAACTCGTTGCCCTCGCAGATCCCGTTGCCGCAGTAGCCGTAGTAGCCGCAGTCCTGCGCGCAGCTGTACTGGTTCTCCCCCGGCCCGCAGTACCCGTCGCCGCAATAGCCGTAGTACGGGCAGTCCGTCGGGCACGTGTAGTAGCTCTCCCCGGGCCGCACACGTATCGCCGCAGTAGCCGTAGTACGGGCAGTCCTCGGCAGTGTAGTAGCTCTCCCCCGGGCTGCACACGTAGTCGCCGCAGTAGCCGTAGTACGGGCAGTCCTGCGGACAGTTGTAGTAGCTCTCCCCGGGACCACACACCTTGTCGCCGCAGTAGTTGCCGTACGGGCAGTCCTGCGGACAGTTGTAGTAGCTCTCCCCGGGACCACACACCTTGTCGCCGCAGTAGTTGCCGTACGGGCAGTCCTGCGGACAGTTGTAGTAGCTCTCCCCGGGACCACACACCTTGTCGCCGCAGTAGTTGCCGTACGGGCAGTCCTGCGGACAGCTGTAGTAGCTCTCGCCCGGTTCGCAGACGTAGTCGCCGCAGTACCCCTTGCAGTCGATCGGACAAGACGACGGGTTCTCGGTCGCCGAGCAGTAGCCGTCGCCGCAGTAGCCCGGATAGCCGCAGTCCGTCGGGCAGCTGTACTGGTCCTCCCCGGGACCGCAGTAGCCATCGCCGCAGTAGCCGGTGCTCCCGCAGTCCTGCGGACAGTTGTACTGGTCCTCGCCCTGACCGCAGTAGCCGTCGCCGCAATACGTCGGCTTGCCGCAGTCCGTCGGGCAGTTGTACTGGTCCTCCCCGGGGCCGCAGTAACCGTCGCCGCAATACGTCGGCTTGCCGCAGTCCGTCGGGCAGCTGTACTGGTCCTCCCCGGGCCCGCAGTAGCCGTCACCGCAGTAGCCGTAGCTCCCGCAGTCCGTCGGGCAGTTGTACTGGTCCTCCCCGGGGCCGCAGTAGCCATCACCGCAGTAGCCGTAGCCACCGCAGTCCGTCGGGCAGTTGTACTGGTCCTCCCCGGGGCCGCAGTAGCCATCACCGCAGTAGCCGTAGCCACCGCAGTCCGTCGGGCAGTTGTACTGGTCCTCCCCGGGGCCGCAGTAGCCGTCACCGCAGTAGCCGGTGCTCCCGCAGTCCATCGGGCAGTTGTACTGGTCCTCCCCGGGGCCGCAGTAACCGTCGCCGCAGTAGCCGTAGTTCCCGCAGTCCTGCGGACAGCTGTACTGGTCCTCCCCGGGGCCGCAGTAGCCGTCGCCGCAATACGTCGTGCCGCAGTCTTGCGGACAGTTCGAGTAGCTCTCGCCGGGACCGCAGTAGCCGTCGCCGCAGATGGACCCGCCGCAGTCCTGCGGACAGTTGGTCTGGGTTTCGCCGGCGCCGCATGTGCCGTCGCCACAGTAGCCGCTGTGGCCGCAGTCTTGCGGACAGCTCGCTGGACTCTCGGTGGGACTGCAATAGCCGTCGCCGCACACGTCCGCACCGCAGTCCTGCGGGCAGCTCTCCTTGCTCTCTCCGCTCTCGCACTTGTGGTTGCCGCAGACCGTCGCGCAGTCCGAGGGGCAGACCTGGGCGTCCTCCGCGGGATCGCAGGTGCCGTTGCCGCAGGTGCCGATGCAGTCCTGCGGGCAATTGGTCAGTGTCTCGCCGATTTCACAGATGTCGTCGGGACACACCGCCGTGCCGCCGTCGAACGTGTCCGGCAACGACGCGCGACCGCAACCGGCGCCGACCAAGCCAAAGAAGAACAGGAAGCCGATGACGACGACCTGCAACCCACGAATGCGCACCCCAGCCATGGTAGTCCCCGCTCTGCACAGCAAATGGCAGGCCAACCGACAAGCGATCACGAAATCGCCAGTTGTGCGATTATCTGCTCGTTGGAGGCGGTGTGCCACAAAGCGACGACACCGCTGTTGGCACAATCCGGACGCAGTTGTCCGGGAGGCTGAACGGGTGTGGTTCTGTTCCTGCGCACCGCGACGCCTCGCGCCCCCGGCTATCGGAAGCAAGCCGGCGCCCGGCCTCGCCGGGTAGTTCCATGGGGTCTCATTGGCGGATCGTGATCTTGTCCGCCAAGACCCAAAGGTCGTGGCAGCCGCCGGGGCCCCATCCCCCGCGGCCGACAACTGCGGGATTTGTTGCTCAGGAATGGAACCACACCCGCCTGAACACCCGTGAGGCACACGCACGCGAGCCCGAAGGAGCCGGCGCGCCTCTGGTGGCGGCTCAGCTCGTCTGGTTGTAGCTCGTGTTCTCGAGCAGGATGACGTTCGTCTTCGATCGCGTCTCGCCGGCGCTCGTGACGTAGACAGCCGGCTGGTCGACGATCGGGCAGACCTTCTCGCACGCGCCGCACCCCACGCACAGTGACGGATCGACGTGGGGGCGCTGGAGCTTGATGGTGAGCATCTTCGGCGGCTCGCCGTTCGGGCCCGGCTTGCTGTCGCGCTTCGGGACCTCGACCTCTTCCGGCCAGATCGCCTTGGGCGAGGTGGGGCAGAACTCCTCGCACACGATGCACGGCGTCGCCATCGCCCACGGCAGGCAGCGCCCGCGATCGTACATCGCGGTGCCGATGGTCACCGGCTTCTGACCGACGCCCATCTTCTCCTTCTCGGTGATCTTCTGGATCGCGCCGGTCGGACACACCTGTCCGCACAAGACGCACGAGAACTCGCAGTAACCGATGCGCGGGATCAGGATCGGCGTCCACACGCCCTCGAGCCCGGCCTCGAAGAACGCCGGGTGCAGGGCGTTGTTCGGGCACACCTTCATGCACTCCGCACAGCGGATGCAGCGGTCGAGGAACTCGCGCTCCTCCACCGCACCCGGCGGCCGGATCATCTTCGCGCTGTAGTCCTTGTCCGGCCAGTTCGCGATGCGCATGGCCGGGATCGCCAACGCACCGGCGGCGCTCGATGCGATCACGGTGCGACGCGTGAGGTCGGGCTTCTTCACCGCGCTGCGGCGGTTCGGCAAGAAGCGGAACTTGATCACGTCCTCCGGGCAGGAGCTCTCGCAGTTGAGGCACATGTGGCACTCGTCCTGCCGATGCTTCACGCCGCCTTGCGGGCTGTCCGCGCCCTGGCAGTTCACCAGGCACAGATTGCAGTCCGTGCACTTGGCGTGATCCTTTTCCATGCCGAACAACGCGAAGCGCGAGACCGTGCCGAGCAACGCGCCGAGCGGGCACAGCGCCCGGCACCAGAACCGCGGGATGAAGCGGTTCATGAACAGGATCGCCACCAGGAAGAAAACGATGAACCAGGTCTGGTGGTAGTAGTGCTGGTGCGACGTCCAGACGCTCCGCGACAGGAAGTCCTGGGCGCTGTCGGCCGAGCTCTGCAACGCGCGCACGTTCGTATCGGCGATGGCGTCGGAGCCGCGGATGCCGATGTACTGCAGCGCCGGGATCACGCCGAGTCCGATGGTGCGCACCGCGACGCAGATCGGATCGAGCAGCCCGCCGATGGAGCTGCCGACGAGCGCGGCGCCGAGGAAGCCCCACATGATGTAGTACTTGCCGGCCTGCCACCAATGCGTCTTGTTCGACTCGACGCGCTTGTTGCCCTTGAGATACCGGCTCGGGAAGATCCACCCGAAGAAGTGATGCAGCGTCCCGAACGGGCAGATCCAACCGCAGAACACCCGCCCGAACACCAGCGTCAGCGCGAGCACCACCAGCGACCAGGCGAGGCCGCGATACACCGCGTGCGTGCTCAAGAGCGTCATCAACGCGACGAACGGATCGGCGAGCAGGAAGCCCTCGACCGGCAGCGGCAACCTGACGGGCGTGTCCGACGCGGCGCTGAAGGTGCCGCGGAACGCGGTCTGGAACAGGAAATAGAGGAACAGCGACAGGAACCCGACCTGCGCGAAGCGCCGCATCCACATCAAGACGCGGATCGATTTGCGGGCCGGGATGCCCGAACCGGGCAGCTTCTTCCCCCGGCGGGGACTTCCCGGGGTCGTCTTCGGTTTCGCCTTCGTCGCCGCGATGGCCGCCGGCGGCGCGGTCGCCGTCGTGGCGCCGACGCCGCTCGCGCACGAGCAATTGCCGCCGCAGCTGCTGGACGGGGGCGGCGCCAGATCCCGCGCATCGCTGTCCCGCGCCGGACCGACATCCAGCCGGGAGTGATCCAGCGGCTCCACCGGACCGGTGGCCGCGAGCCACGGGATCGGCGCCGGCAGGTCGGACTGCACCGGCTCGTGCGACTGGGCCATCAGACCTCCACGTGCGGGAGCTCTTGCCAGTGCATGTTGCCGATCCCGCGATCGTGACCGAGCTTCAGGTACTTCAGATGCTCGGGCTTCTCGCCGATCAGCGTGCAGCAGTACGCGTCGGCAGCGACCTGATCGAGGCTCGCGACCACCTGGTTCATGACGCGCGTGTCGTCGATGTTGCCGCCCTGCGGGCCGTTGCGCATCAGCACGCGCGTCGCGTCGACGACGGTCAGGGTCGGGCGCATGAACGTGGCAAGATCCGCGATCGACATGTCGATGCTCTGGTGCAGGCGGTTACGACGGCCGCCGAGCACGCCGTACCAGTTCTTCATCGACGCGGTGAACTTCGCGAGGTTGTGGTGCTTGGCCACCGGCATGTTGATGACCTTGTCGGCGTTGATGAGCGGCGTGTAGATCGGCCACTGATCGAGCACGTCGCCCTTCATCCGCATGCTGCGGAAGCGATGCTCCGCCGGCAAGATCACCGTGGCGCCCATCGCGTATGCGGCGCGCCAGATGCCCGAGCGCTGGAAGCAACGATTCGGCTCGTTGCACGAGGCGTCCGTCACCACCACGGTCTTCGCGCCGGCCTCGAAGCAGAGCTTGACCATCTCCGCAACGACCAGCGGGTTGGTGTTCGCCGCCTGGGCGGGCACGCGGTCCCAGCCGATGTTCGGCTTGATCGCCACGACGTCGCCACGCGAGATGAAGCGCTGGATGCCGCCGAGCGCCGCTACGGCCGCGCGCAGCAGCTCGGCGGGATCGGTCGAGCTCTTGGCGATCGCCAGCTTGGGCTCGTTCGACGGCGCCTTCACCTCGAAGTCGCGCACCTGGCGCTCGCCCGCCGGCGTCGACAGATCGAAGCCGCCGCGATCGAAGCGCAGCTTCGCGACGACGGCGGCGCCGCCGAGCACCGCCCCGGTGGCCGCCAGCCGTTTGATCGCCTCCCGCCGGGTCGGACGGTCTGCCATGGCCCCCCAGGTTTGTTCTACAAATGACGTAACGTCAAGTTTGCGACAATACCGGAAGATACATCGTCAAGTATACGGAATCAATAACTAAAATTGCTGTCCGCTGGCGACCCGCCGGCGCTTGCCGCAGACGGGCGACAGTTTATCGATAGCTTGAGTATCGGGGCAGGCCGGATTGCTTGCCGGTCCGGCGCGGAAGCCGCCTGTGGCGGAAACCCCGGCGCGCGCTTCGCGCGGGAGCCTCGGATTTCGCGCCGGGCTGGCATCCAGCTGCCGATGGACCTTGCGATGCCAGAAACCCGGCGCTACGTTGCCGGCCCTTTACCGCCAGAGAGAAGCGCCATGAAAGAAGGCATCCACCCCCAGTACGAGGTCGTCAACGTGACCTGCGCCTGCGGGAACTCGTTCCAGACCCGATCCACGGCCAAGGAGCTGACGGTCGACGTCTGCGGCGCCTGCCACCCGTTCTACACCGGCAAGCAGCGCTTGATGGACACCCAGGGCCGCGTCGAGCGCTTCCGCCGCAAGTACGCGAACCTGAACAAGTAGATCCCGCGGCTTACGCTCGGGGCCGCGCGAGCTATATTGGTCTGGATGTCGAACCAGCCGCCCGTTACCGGCCTCGACGGCGTCGCGAGGCCGTACATCGGTGGCCAGGCGCTGATCGAGGGCGTGATGATGCGCTCGCCGCACGCGTTCAGCGCGGTGGTGCGACGCAAGAACGGCGAGCTCGTCGTGCGCGAACGCGAGATGCCGGACGGGCGCCGCGGCGTGAAGGCGTGGCCCCTGGTCCGCGGCGTGATCACGCTGGTGGAGGCGCTGAAGCTCGGTAGCAGCGCGCTCAGGTTCTCGGCCGACATCTTCGAGAAGGATCTGGAGGACGAGGAAGCCGCGGAGGGCGGCACCAAGGGCCCGAGCGCGCTGGCCGCGCTGACCTTGCCCGTGCTCGCGCTGCTCAACGCCGAGCCCGGCGAGCCGATCGCCGCTCCGGAGGAACAAGAGGGCGACTGGAAGAAGAAGCTCTTCTTCGGCCTGTCGATCCTGTTCGCGCTCGGGTTGTTCGTCGCGCTGCCCCAGGCGTTCGCCGCGGGCACGAGCCGCGTGTTCCACCTGGGGCTCGACGTGCGGAGCCCGGGCTTCCAGCTCATCACCGGCGCCGGCAAGCTGGTGATCATCGTCGGCTACATGCTGGCGATCCGCCGCATGCCGGAGATCTACCGCGTGTTCCAGTATCACGGGGCAGAGCACAAATCGATTTACACCTACGAGTCCGGCAAGCCGCTCACCGTGGAAAACGCGCGGCCGATGACCACGTTGCATCCGCGCTGCGGCACGACGTTCCTGGTGATGGTCGCGCTGGTCAGCATCGTCGTGTTCACGGCGATAGGTCCGCTGCTGCCGCGCTTCGGCGTGGGCAAGCTCGCCGACAACGTGCTCTTCTTCTTGTTGAAGCTGCCGTTCTTGCCCGTCATCGCCGCGGTGACGTTCGAGATCCAGCGCGTCTTCGCCCGCTACTGCACGCGCGGCGTGCTCCGCGCGCTGCTGTGGCCGGGCTTCCTGGTGCAGAAGATCACGACCATCGAGCCCGACGACGAGCAGCTGGAGATCGCCCTCGCGGCCCTCGCAGTCGCGCTCGAGCGCGAGGTCGTCGACGTCACGACCAGCGAAGACAGCGACGACCGCACGTTCGACAGCTACGCGACGCTGAAGCAGACGCTGACCGCCGCGGCGTGAAGCGCCATGATCCCCGTCGACAAGCTAGAATCGCTCGCGCGCCGCAACGAGGAGATCGACCAGCTCATGTGCGAGCCGGCGGTGCTCGGCGATCGCGACCGCCTGACGACGCTCAACCGCGAGCGCTCGCAGCTCTTGCCGGTGCTCGAGGCATTCCGCGAGTGGCGCAGCGTCGAAAAGCAGATCGCCGAGGATCGCGACGCGCTCGCCGACCCGGAGCTCGGCCCGCTCGTCCGCGACGAGCTGCCGGGGCTCGAGGAACGTCTGGCCGAGTTGGAACGCAAGCTCCAGATCCTGCTCCTGCCTCGCGATCCGAACGACGAGAAGAACACGCTGCTCGAGATCCGCGGCGGCACCGGCGGCGAGGAAGCGGCGCTGTTCGCCGCGGACCTGTTTCGCATGTACACCCGCTTCGCGGAGCGCAAGGGCTGGCGCGTGGAGGTCCTGAGCCAGAGCGAGGCGTCCGCCGGCGGGCTCAAGGAGATCGTCGCGCTGGTGACCGGCGAACGCGTGTATTCGAGCCTGAAGTACGAGGGCGGCGTGCATCGCGTGCAGCGCGTGCCGGCGACGGAAGCGCAAGGCCGCATCCACACGTCGACCGCCACCGTGGCGGTGCTGCCCGAAGCCGACGAGGTGGACGTCCACATCGACGACAAGGAGCTGCGCTTCGACATCGCGGCGTCCGGCGGACCCGGCGGCCAGGGCGTGAACACCACGAACAGTGCCGTACAGATCACACACCTGCCGACGGGCATGATCGTCAAGTGCCAGGACGAGCGCAGCCAGCTCAAGAACAAGGCGAAGGCGCTGAAGATCCTGCGCAGTCGCTTGCTCGACCTGGAACAGCAACGCCAAGCGGATGCGATCCGCGACGAGCGGCGCGGCATGGTCAAGGCGGGCGATCGGTCCGAGAAGATCCGGACGTACAATTATCCGCAGAACCGCGTGACCGATCACCGCATCGGGTTGACCCTGTACAAGCTCGAAGCGATCGTCGGCGGACAGCTCGACGAGCTGATCGACGCGGTGGTCGCGTGGCACCAGGCGGAGCGTCTGAAGAGTGCGCAGGAGAGCGCATCGTGAGCGCGCCGATGGAGATCGACGTGGACGCCATGCTGTGCGCCCTTGTGATCGCGCCGCAGGTCTGGTCGCGTAACCGGTTCTTCTCGCTGTACGAGCAGGAGCACCTGCGCAAGGTGCGGCGGCGCGCCGGACGCGTGCGGGCGGTGCTCCGTCAACTGGCGGGGCAAGGACGTCCGCGCGCGGAGATCGTCGGCGAACAGGTGTTGAACGACGGTTCGCTGGTCCTGCGCTATCGCGTCGCGGAGCTGGCCTACGAGCGAACGGCCGCGTTCTCGGCGATCGAAGCGGCCGCGCTCAGGTACGCGCTCCATCGCGCGAATCTGGCCCCGCTCGCCGCCGAGGATCGCGCGCTCGTCGAGAGCGCGCTCGCGCGCCTCACGGCCAATCTGGAGCTGGCCCGTCCCGCGTAACCGCGCCGGCGATGGCGTCCCACAGCTTGCGCTCGGCGGCCCCGAGCGGCGGATCGCGATCGATCTGGAGCGGTAGCGAACGCGCCCGCGGCGCGCCGACGCGACGCACGCGGAGCGTCGCGCGCTCGACCAGGGCGATGCGCTCGCGCGCGCCCGAAACCAGCGCGACCAGATCCGGCCCGACCGCGCGCCGGGGCGCGGGCCGGACGACCAGTCGCTCGCCGCCGGGCAGACGCGCCTCGAGCCCGGCAACGGCGTGATCCACCGGATCGCTCCAGGGGTCCTGCGCGCCGGGCAACCCGGCGGCCATCCAGCTCGCCAACGTCGTCGAGCGGTCCACGTCGCCTTCGAGGCATAGCTCGAGACCCTCGCGGGAGAGGCGCGCTTCGATTTCCGCGAGCGTCGCGCTTCCGGCGAAGGTCGCGAGCAGCGAATCGTGGTCCACCGTGTCGCTCGCGGGCCCCGCGACGCTCGCCACGGGCCCGCCCTGCCGCGGCGCGAGATTGCCGGGGTTCATCACGCCGGCTGGGTCGCACGCACGCATCACGCGGCGGATCACCTCGACGCCGTAACCCAGCTCTTCTCCGAGGCGCGGCGCCTTGCTGCGTCCGACACCGTGGTGGTGCGAAAGCGTGCCGCCCGCGCCGATCGCCGCGCCGAGAGCGTCATGCCACGCGCGGTCGTAGATACGTGCGGCCTCGGCGTCGTCGCGTCCGGATCCGGAGAACGTGAAGTAGATGCTGCAGCCGTCGGGGTAGGCGTGGCTCAGGTGCGCCATCACGATCACGTGGTCGCCGAGCGCGCTGCGCACGTCGTCGTAGAGCGCGCCAAGGCGCGACCACGGCGCGGCCACCTCCATGGTGTCGCTGAACGCGCCCATGCGGAACACCGGCGACTGGCGATAGCTGACGCTGTAGCGATGCGCGAGCCACGTGCGCGCCGGACCCTCGCCCAGCACGACGCCTCCGGCGTCGCGGCACAGCGCGCCGGCGCGCTCGCAGTCGGGGTACACCGTTTCCGCGTCGCCTTCGAACACCAGCACGAGCGTGGAACCGCCGAGAAGATTGCCCTCCGCGGCCTCGATCACCGCGTTCATCGCGGCCGGCGCGCGCAGCGCCTGCTTCAGCACCTGCATCAACCGCGCGGTGTCACCGCCCTTCTTCTTGCCGCCAGAAGACTTGACGGAGCCCTGACGCATCATCGCCGAGTCGATGGGGTCGTAGAGGCGCGAGACCGCCGGGCGCAGCCCAGCCTGGAACAGCACCCGGAGCGCGTTCCAACCGGCCTGGATGTCCTTGAACGAGAACGACGCGAACGCGCGGCTCGCCGGCGCGGGATGCAGCCGGAGCTTCGCGCGCGTGATCACGCCCAGCGTGCCCTCGCTGCCGATCATGAGCGGAATCAGATCCGGATCGCTCCGGCGACGGCGCATCTCGACGATCTCGCCGTCTCCGAGCACGCACTCGAGTGCAACGACCATGTCCTCGATCTTGCCGTACAGCCCCGAACATTGCCCGGCACCGCGCGCCGCGATCCAGCCGCCCACGGTGGAGCAGAGGATGCTCGACGGAAAATGGCCGGTGGTGTAGCCGGCGCGCGCCAGCTCCTCCTCGAGCGTGATGCCCATGGCGCCCGGACCGACGTCGAGCAGCGGCGCGCCCGGGTCGATCGCGTAGCTTTTCATCCACTTCAGATCGAGCACCACGGTTCGCGGGTCGGGCTGCACCGCGCCGCACACCCCGCTGCCCGCGCCGAACGGCACCACGGGCACGCCCTCCGCGGCGGCGTAGCGCACGAGATCCGCGACCTCGCGGGTCGAGCGCGGCCACGCGACGCAGGCGGGACGATGCTCCGCAGCGCGGCCTCTGCGAACGTCGATCAGGTTCCGGGGCCAGAGATCGCGCGAATAAGCCACGCGATCCGGCGCGGTCGTGCTGACGAGCAGCCCCGGCACGGCGCTCCTGAGCGCGCTGGGAACGTCCACACGGGTCTTGTACCGCGCGCTAGCCGGGACGTATACGTGAGGTGCGCCGTGTCGCTCCGTGTGCCCGAAGCCCCCGTCATTGCCGCGTTGCTCGCGCTCGCTTCCTGCGGCGGCGCCTCGAGCCAGCCGGCGTCCGCACCCCACGGCGCGGACGCTCGCTCCGGGAACGCCGCGACGGACGGCGCGAGCAGCGACCAGGGGGGCGAGCCGGTCGACCCGGCAGCCGAGCTATGCAGCGACGGCTCTTGCTTCCGTTGCGGAGACGGCGTGTGCCCGGCCGGGTACTACTGCGACGACAAGGCACCGGCCGGCGCCGCCTGCGGCTGGTTGCCGGAGTGCGCCAAGACCGCCGACTGCGCGTGCATCCAGAGTGCGCTGGGCAGTGGCTGCCACTGCGACAACCAGGGTGGCGGCGTGCACGTGACGTGCAACTGAGACGCTCAGGGCCGCTGCGCGAGGATGATGATGCGCGGCGAGCAAGTGCCGAAGAACACGCCGGGCGTCGTCGGGTGACCGCTTGCCTCCGTGACACGGAAGCCGACGTCGTGGAGGATCTTGCCCAGCTCGTGTAGCGCGTACAGGCGAACCGAGTAGTTGCACTCCCGGCTGCGTCCGTCGTCGAGAATCACCGTGCGCTTCACGCGAAGCCGACTCGTGATGAAGTCGACGCTCATGTCATCCATGCACACGCAGGCGTCGCCCTCGTACCAGAGCTGATTGGGCTGATCCATCGCGACGAAATCGCGATTCACCACGTCGAGGAGGAACATCCCGCCGGGCTTGAGCGCCTTGAACACGCGTTGCGCGACGGCGACGTTCTTCTCTTCTTCGAAGTAGCCGAAGGTGGTGCTCCAGCAGTAGATGCCGTCGAACATCTCCTCGAACGCCATCTCGCGCATGTCGCCCTGGAGGAAGTTCAGCTTCTGGCCCCGCTCCTGCGCAACATCGGCCGCCAGCGCGAGCTGGTAGAGCGAGAGGTCGTATCCGACGACGCCGTACCCGCGACTGGCGAGCTCCACCGCGTGGTGCCCGTCACCGCAGCCGAGGTCGAGCACCACCCCGCCCGGCGCGACGCCCAGCGATTCCTCGATGAAGTCGACTTCCCGGGTGATGGTCTGCTCCGGGATGCGGTAGGTGGCGCGCACGAAGTCTTCGCTGAACAGATCCTCCCACCACGGGCGGCGCTGCTGCTTGCGCGACTCCAGCGACGGCGGGACGGGCTTCTCTTTCGCGGGACGGCCTTCGCGGCGCGGCGGCGGCGGTGGCGCCGCGGGCGAGCGCTTTGATCCGGCTTCGGCGACGGCCTCCGGCGCCTCGCCGCGAGCGCCCTCGCCGGAATCGGGCGCGACATCGTCGTCGGACAGCTCCTCGGCGGGTTCCTCCGCGAGCGCCGCCTCGGTCTGTATCGGCTCGATGTCGACGTCGAACTCGGGCGGCGCTTCCTCGGTGGAATCGCCCACCGTGATGATCCGCATCGCCAGGATCGCCGAGCTGTCCGGTTGGGCAGAAAGCGATTTCGTCGGGACGCTGTCGTCCGGGATTCGTGATCATCCTGGCGCGCGCCGAACGCGACGAGTCTTCCGCGGACAGCGGCGCGATGTCCGGGTCCGTGGGGGCGTCCAACGCTTGCGGCGCGTCATGCGAAGGCGCCGTTACGCCGTCCGCCTCGGACGGCGGCGCGACGGCGGATGCGGGGGCTCCGACACCGGACGCGGCGGTTCCGACACCGCACGCGGCGGTTCCGACACCGGACGCGGCGGTTCCGACACCGCACGCGGCGGTTCCGACACCGGACGCGGCGGTTCCGACACCGCACGCGGCGGTTCCGACACCGGACGCGGCGGCTCCGACACCGGACGCGGAGGCTCCGACAGCGGACGCGGAGGCTCCGACAGCGGACGCGGAGGCTCCGACAGCGGACGCGGCGGTTCCGACACCGGACGCGGCGACGCCGACAGCTCGACCACGGGGCGCTCCGGGGGCGGAAGCGGAGGCGCCGACACGGGACGCTCCGACAGCGGACGCGGAGGCTCCGACAGCGGACGCGGCGGGCTGGAGAGGGGGCGCGCAGGCGCGGAAGCCGCCGGCGGCAGGTCCAACGCCGGTCGTTCCTGGATCGACGGCGGCTGGACGGACGGCATCCGCGGCGGCCGGAGCGCTCCCGGCTGAAGGTCGTCCGACGGCGGCGTGGAGCTGGGCGCGGGCGACATCGAGCGCGCGATGGGCGTCTGCCGAGCGGTATCGACGCGACGACGCCCCGACGGTTTGGGAGGCGGCACGGCACGCGGTCGGCTCGAGAGCGGCTCCGGCTCGATCAACTCCGCGCCGTCATCCGAGCTCGGCGGCGGATCGGAGGAGATGTCCGGGATCTCCGGCGGCAGTTCGTCGTCGAGCAAATCCGCCCCCTCTGCCGGCTCGTTTCCGGTGAGCCCTTTGTCTTGCTCGTCGCCCGTCATGACAAGGTCAGCGTTTCTCCGTAGCGCACGGGGCCCCGCGCACGCCCGATCGCCAGACGGGGTTCGACGAGCACGACCGCGGTGGAGCCCAGATGGAAGGTGCCGATCTCGTCGCCTCGCTTCACCGGTACCGGTGGCTCGATCTCGTGCACGCCGGGCGGCACCGCGGGATCGGGCAACACCTTCACGCTTATGCGTCCCACCACGACCGCGCCGACCATGACGACCGTTACGCGACCGCGAGCCGGCGTGTCGATCACGATCGCCACGCGGTTGTTCCGTACGAACAGGCGCGGAACGTGTCGTTCGCCGATGGCGTTGACCGGAAACAGGTCACCGGGGATGCCGCGCACGCGCGAGACGGCGCCGTCCACGGGCGAGTGCACGCGGTGGTAGTCGCGCGGCGAGAGGTAGACGACGGCGTAGGCCCCGCCGGCATAGCGGACCGCGTCGCCTTGATCGCCGATCAGCTCTCCAACATCGTACGATCGTCCCTTCACCGCGATCCGGCTGCTGCCGTCGATCGGGCCCGTCGCCTCCAGGGATCCGTCCGCCGGGCTTACCAAGGGATCGTCGCTGACCACGCGAGCGCCGTCTCGAAGCGAGCGCGTGAAGAAGGCGTCGAAGCTCGGATACGCTCCGAGCCGAGGTGCGGCTTCCTCGAGGTCCACGCCGTAGGCGCGAGCGTACGCCGACGCGATCGCGCGCGACACCGACGGCGGCAACTGTGTTTCGCACAGCCGACCGACGGCGTTGCTGATGCGGACCCTGGGAAGCACGCGAAGGAGCTGGGCCGCGGCATAGGTGGCAACACTCACCGGAAGTCTCAAGATTCTCGCGGGTTTGGGCGCACCATCGTATGCGCTGCCCCAATCCGGGTCAATCTCGCGGCAGCTCTCGCGCCGATTCGCACAACTTCCGCCGCGCCGGATCGCTCGGAAGCGGCGGCGGGGCTGCGACCTTCGCACCGTTGGCGCCAGGCGCACGCGGCAGCCAGAGGCCCTCGCACGCGACCTCCTCGGAGAGCGGATCGGCTGCGATCCCTATGCGAAATGCCCGGTCGGCGGCGTCTGGATCCCCAGCCTCCCGGAGCAGGCGACCGCGAAGCGCGAACCAGGGCCCGACGACGGAATCGACGTCGGTAATCTGTCCGAGGCGGATCCGGGCCTGGTCGGTCCGGCCGGCGCCGAGCTCGGCCTTGGCCGCCCGCCAACGGACGGCCCCCTCGGTACCGGCGATATCCACGGCCGGGTCGAGCTCCGCCGCGGCTGCGGTCGAGTAGCCGCGAGAAAGCAGCAGATCGCCGAGCCTCACGCGCCGCACGAGGTCGCCGACGGCGACCCGCGTCAGGCCGGGGTCCCGTGGTGCCCGCTGCTGCGCTCGATCGGCCGCCGGCGGGGGCGCCGCGACCAGGAACGTCTGCCAGCGGCTGATCCAGAACTTCAACGGGTACCCGGTCACGCTCCGCATCGCCGAATCGGCGTCGTGAGGCCCGATGCCCTTTAGATCCGCGAGCAGCAGCTGCAAGGCCGGCTCGCCGTTCTGGTCGATCCAGTAAGCGACGAAACTGGTGACCTCTGCGAACGCGATGGTCGCAGCCTCCGGTGTCGGCAGCATCGCGATGGACGGTCCGAGCTTGTCGACCCCGACCGATCGCCCCGCTAGCAGCGCGGCGCGCGCCGTATGCGATGGATCGGGTTCCCGGTCGAACGGCCTCGGCGCCCGCCAACGCGTCTCCTCGCGCTTCGCGACGCCCTCCTGCAGCCACAGCGGGGCGTGGTCCCGGGTCGCGCGCGACAGGGCGAGATGCGTGAGCTCGTGCGCCATCGTGTCTTCCCAGGGGTAGCCGAGCGCCGTCGCACGCGGCGAGATGATCGTCACGCGCCCCCAGCGCGCGACGGCCACCGTACCCGTGGTCTCGGCCGCCGAGAGCGGCAGCCCCGAGACGGCCGAGAGCGAGAACAGGTCGCGGACGAGCACGATGCGCAGCGGGCGCGGCAAGGTGACGCCAAGGTCTTCTTCGACGCGTCCGCGCGCGCGCGACACGACGTCGATGATGAACGGAACCAGAGCCCGATCCGCGTCGTCCTGCAGCGTGAGGCGGATCCCGTGCGCCGCGTCGTCGACGACGCTCGCGCCGGCGATCGTGCCGGCGCATTGGCGCGCCAGATCGGTCAACCCGGCGGTGTCCGCCGATTCGACATCCGGCGACGACAGGATCGCCAACGCGGTGTCACAGTCGCCCATATAGGTGGCCAGACGCGCCCGCTCGATGGCGAGGCCGGGCGAATCGACGGGAACCTTGTCGATGAGCTCGCGCGCGCGCACGACGTCGAGTTCCGTGATCGCGTCGTCGATGTCCTGCAGACGCGGCACGCCCAAGGACGCGCCTGCGGGCGTCACCGTCACGGCGGCCAGCGCGACGACCAGCCAACAGAAGAGGCGACGCGACGTCATTTCAGCAGACCCTCCGCGTAGCGCCGGACGGCGGGCGAGAGACGCCCCCCACGGTCCTTGCCCAGGCCGCGCAGCACCCTGCGCCGGAAATCCTCGGCGCTGCGCGCGTCGCCGGGACGCGGCACGTCGCCATCGGTGCGCAGCGCCTTGCCGTTGCTACCTCGTTGCTTGTCGCCGTTCTGCGGGTTCTTCCCCTCGTCCTTGTCGCTCGAGTCCGTCGTCTTGCCGGTGCTCGCGCGCTCGAGCAGCCGCTGCGCCTGGCGCTGGAGCTCGAGCCCACGGTCACCGCGCCCATTGGCGAGCTCACGACCGGCCTCGCGCATGACGCCTTCAGCGCGCTGCAGTGCATCGATCACCTCGCCGGGGAACGCGGTCTCGCCGTTCTTGCCGCGCCCCGCCAGGTTACCGGCGCGGCGCGCGAGCCCTTGCTCGCCCTCGCCGGACTTCTCGAGCGCGCCGCGCGCGCGCGCCTGGGCTTGCTGCTTGAGCTTGTCGAGCTGCTGTTCGGCCCAGGACAACTCGGAACCGAGACGGCGGCGTGCATCGGCGACCTCTTCACGATCGATCCAGTCGCCGGGGCGGTCGCCGTTCGCTGCCTTCTTCTGGGCGTCGGCGAGCGCGCTCTGCGCGTCGCGCCCGTTCTTCACGGCGTCGTCCAACGACAGGCGCTCCAGCGCCTGCGCCATCGCGGCCGCGTGCTCGCGGCCGAGCGCACCCGCGGCCCGGGCCGTGCCGGGCTCCGCGCCGGGCAGCGGCAGCTGGGAGGCGGCCTGACGGATCGCCTCGGCGTGTCGCTTCGCCTCGTCACGCAGGGTGTCGAGGTCGACGCTCTGCTCGGCCTCGGCCAGGGAATGCTCGACGGCGTCCATGCCCGCGGCGTGATCGTCGGCAAGCTGGCGCAGCTCGCCGGCGAGCTGGTTGAAATGATCGGCGGCCTGCGACGCGTCGCCGGCGGCAGGGCTACTGCCGGCGCCGGACTCGACGCCACCGGTGCGCGCGCTGCCGAACGACGGATCGGGGCGCCGGAGCCGGGCCGCGAGGTGCAGCGCCGCGAGCTCGGTGTGCATCATGTCCTGGCGTCCGCGCGCATTCTTGATCCTCCCGAGGTCGCCGAGCGCGACGCCGCCCAGATCACGCCCGAGCGCGCCGAGCTTGGCGAGCTCGCGAGCGCCGGCGTCGAGCGCGCCGATGGCCACGTCCAGGCGCGCGATGCCCGCCGCTTGTTTTTCCGTCTCCCGCGCGAGCTTCGCGCCGTTGGCAGCCTCTTCCGCCACGTCGCCGAGGCGTCCGGCAACGACGCGGGCGTCGCGCAGGGCGAGCCCGCGCAGCGCGACGTCGAATGCGAGCAACACGTCCTCCGTCTTGCGCACCACGGACTCGCCGGTCTTCGGTCGCCGCTCGAGAATTCGCGCTTGCCCGATCAGGAACGCGGACAAGCCGCCGGAAACGCCGAGGCCCCCGAACGTGTCGCCTACGGTGGCGCGCACCGCGTCCGCGATGTGCCGCGTCGCCGGCTGATCCTCCCGCGGCTTGTCCGTCGCGAGATAGCCGGCAAGCAGATCCACGATCTTGCTGCGCAGGGCGACGAGCGCCGCGAAGCGCGCCGCCTCCGGCTCACCGACGGACGGCGGCACGATGGTGATCGCGGCGCTCTTGCCCCACTTCGAGCCGTTGATCGGGTCGTTGTCCCGCGCCTCCACCGTCACCGTGACGGGCAGGAACATGCGCCGCAGAAACTCGTCACGAGGCGCCAGCGCATAGCCGCCCCGATCGGTCGTACTGTCGCCGTCGAGGCGCGAGAGCGTCCGGCGATCCTCCGACGCACCGGATCGAAGCACCAGATCGACCTGCCGCAGGCCGTGGTCGTCGGTCGCCGCGTAGCGTAGCTCCAGGCGCCCCACGTCCGCGAGCTTGACGGTGCGCGGCGCGGTCTCGAGCACGACCTTGGGCGCCTCGTCGGCGACGGCGACGAGGACGAGGCTGTCTGGCTCTTCGACGAGCACCTTGCCGAAGCGCGCCGCGACGCGCAGCCTGACGCTCTTGTCGAGCGTCCAGCGCGCGACCACGCCTCCGGCTCCGTCACTCACGAACGGCACCTCGTGCGCGCCGTCGGTGACGCGCAGGGAGCGGCCGTCGCGCACGGGCACGCCGCGGAACACGAGCTGCGTGCCGACCGGGACGGCGTCCTGCTCGCCGGGGAACAGCAGGCGGCTCCCGCTCGCGCGCAGGTACGACGGGAGCTGCGCCGAGACCCGCGGCGAGTCGAGCCAGGCGAGCTTCATCGGCGCGAGCCCGTGCCGGGCGGCCAGCACGTCGAGGCCTTCGACCACGCGTGCCGGGCTCACGAACAGCGCGCCGAGCGCGAGGACCATGAGGGCGAAACCGAGCATCCGCCAGCGCGACGCGCGGCGCGCCGCGCACGCGGAGACGCGGTCGAGCGACGCGCTCGCGACCAGGCGCTCGAGGTGCACCTGGGCGAGCTCCGCAGAGCCGGCGCTGGCGTCGCGCGCCGTTCGCTCGACCAGGGACAGGGCGCGCAGCGTGCGCTGACCGAGCGCCGGATCCGTCGCGAGGAGCACCCGGGCCACGGTGCGACGGGCGCTTCGCCAGGCACGGCGCTCGAGCCACCAGCGCAGCGCGAGCGCCAGCAGCGAAAGGGCGAGCAGCGCCGCCACTGCACCCCGCGCGACCCCGGTACCCAGCCGCGCGAGGTGGGCGCCCGCGAGCAGCACGGCCATGACCAAGGCCAGCAGGGCGGACCGCGACGCCGGCCCGACGACCTTCTTCCAGGCGCCCGAGAGGCGTTCGAGCATCGCGGTCACAGCCACGCGGCAAGCTTAGCCCGGATCGGCGCGATGGCCGCTTCGCACGCCCCTGTTAGACTGTCGATCCCGCGATGGCGATTCTGGACCGGTCCCAGGTGAAACGGGTGCTGCTCGGCCTGCCCGAGCTGCCGCTGCGCCTGGCCTGGCTCGACGAACGGCTCCGGACCTGGCCGCTCGCGAGCGTCGCGACGCTGCTCGACGGGCTCTGCGAGGAGAGCGAGCGAACGGAGCCCGACGCCCGCGAGACGGTGGCCGCGATCGCGCTCCTGTTCGTGTCGCTGGGCGAGTGCGAGTTCGTCGCCCGTCTGCGCGAGGAAGCGGCTGGGCGCCACCTGCTCAGCCTCGACCGACTGCTCCGCCGAGGTCCGCCCGGCCCCGCCGACGGCAGGCTGCCGGAGGACCTGCCGGTCCCGGACTACGGAGCTGGACGCGAGCTGACGGTCGGCGAGCGCCGCAGCCTGGCGCGCCGCCCACACCGCCGCGCCTTCGAGAAGCTGCTCGCCGATCCTCACCCACTCGTGATCCGCCAGCTGCTCGTGAACCCGCTGTTGACGGAGAGCGACGTGGTGCGGATGGCGGCGCGCCGCCCGGCGCGGTTGGTGGTGATGCAGGAGCTGGCGCAAGCGCCACGCTGGCTCGCGCGGACGCGCGTCCGGATGTCGGTGCTGCTCAATCCGGGCGCACCGCCCGAGACGGCGATCCCGCTGCTCGCGCTGTGCAACCGCCCGCAGCTGCTCGAGGTGTTGGAGAGCGCCGACACCGCGCTCGTCTTGAGGGGGACGGCGCGCGAGCTCTTCGAGCGGCGCCCGCCGCTGCGTGAACCCGACAATCTGAGACTGCAGTAGCGCGCGCGAGCCGCGTCAGCCCTCTTCCTCGTCGTCCTCGGTGGTCCACTTGAGGAGCGCGCCCATCGTGATCTGCTCGGCGCAGGCCTCGCACAGCGGCGGCTCCTCGTAGCGAACCTCGTCGCCGCGCGTCCAGAGCAAGAGCCCGGAGCCGCCGGGCACGCCGCTGAATGAACGACCGCAGTGATCGCACTCGTAGACGGGCTGCGCCGGTTGTGGGTCCGGCGCGGCCGGCGGCGCGGTGAGCTCGGGGGGATCGCCATGGACGCCCCAGTATACCCTGCGGCGCCGACGCGGCATCCGCCGGCGCAATCGAGGCGTTTCAGGCCGCGTCGCCCTCGGCCGGCGCCGGCTTCGCCGCTTCGGCGCCGCACGCGATCGCGAGCATCTCCACGACGTCCATGTTCTTCACCTCGTCCTCCTTGGACTGGGCCTTCAAGCCGTCGGTGAGCATGGTCATGCAGAACGGACAAGCGCTGGCGATGGTCTTCGCTCCGGTGTCGAGGAGCTGGAGCGTGCGCTTCACGTTCACACAATCCTTGTTCTGCTCCTCCATGAACATCTGCGCGCCGCCTGCGCCGCAGCACAGCCCCTTGTTCTTCTTCCAGTAGTCGACTTCCACCAGCTCCACGCCGGGAATGCTGCGCAGGATCTCTCGCGGGGAGTCGTAGATCTGGTTGTAGCGACCGAGGTAGCACGAGTCGTGATAGGCGACGCGCGCCTTGACCGGGTTCTTCGGAGCGAGCTTCCGCGCCGCGACCAGCCCCATCAGGAAGTCGGTGTGGTGGACGACCTCGTAGTTGCCGCCGAAGTCCGGGTACTCGTTCTTGAGCGTGTTGAAGCAGTGCGGGCACGTGGTCAGGATCGTCTTCGCGCCGCCCTGCTCCTTGTAGCCGTTCAGCGTGGCGATGTTCGTCTCGGCGAGCGTCGCGAACAAGAACTCGTTGCCGGCGCGGCGCGCGGGATCGCCGGTGCACGTCTCCTCTTCGCCGAGGATGGCGAAGTCGATGCCCGCCTGCTTCAGCAAGCTGGCCGTGGCGCGCGCGATCTTCTTGGCGCGGTCGTCGTAGCTCGCGGCGCAGCCGACCCAGTACAGCACCTCGGCCTTGGGGTTGTCGGTGAAGGTCGGCACCTCGAGCCCCTCGGCCCAGTTCGCGCGGTCCATTCGCGACAGGTTCCAGGGGTTGCCGTTGGTCTCCATGCCCTCGAACGGCTTGTTCAGCTCGGCGGGGAACTCGCCCTTGATGGTCGCCAGGTTTCGCCGCATCTGCACGATCTTGTCGACGTACGTGATCAGCACCGGGCACTGCTCCTCGCAGGCGCGACACGTGGTGCACGCCCACAGCACGTCCGGGTGGATCACGTTCGGAACGAGATCGATGGGCTTGTAGTCGACGCCGTCCGGCTTCTTCTCCCCGGACGCCTCGTCGCTTGCGGACGCTTCCTCGCCTTCCGCGCCCTCCTTGGGCGCAAGCTCGGCGAGCGTGGTGCGCGGCAGCTTGTCGCCAAGCTGCAGGAACTCATCCTGGCGCGCATACAGATGGTCACGAAGATCGAGCGTCAGGTGCTTCGGACTCAAGATCTTGCCGGTGGTGTAAGCCGGACAGTTGTCCGAGCAGCGACCGCACTCGGTGCACGTGTAGAAGTCGAGCACGTCCTTCCACGTGAAGTGCTCGATGCGTGCGTAGCCGATCGGCGCGGCAAGCATGTCGTCGTTCTCCGTCGCCTTCTCGACCATCGCCATGAGCGCCTCGGTGCTCGTTGCAATCGGACGGAGCCTTCCGGGCGGCGACTGATCGGACAAGAACACGTTCGGCATCACCGTGATGATGTGGAAGTGCTTCGAGTACGGCAGGATGTTCAGGAAGATCAGCACCAGCGACGCGTGCGACCAGAAGCCGAGGTGCGCGAGCGCGATCAGCGCGCCGGGCGCGGCGCCCTGCAGCGCGACCGCGAACAGCGAGCTGCCCGGCGTGGGCCACGCCTGCCACGCGATGTGCTCCTCCGGCTTGCCGAACGGCGCGAGCAGCGTCGCCGCGCGCGTGCACCAGTCCGGCGCGCCGGCGACGCCGCACGCCGCCGCATGCTTCATGCCGAGCACGGTAGAAGCGCCGACGTAGAGCATGTCGCCCAGCATCATCGCCGCGATGATTCCGAGGATCGCGAGCCCTTCCCAGCCGAGCGCCATGCGCTTCTGCGGCTTGATCACGCGGTAGTAGACGAAGACGGCCACGCCCACGAGCACGAGCATCAGGAACAGTTCCTTGATGAACTCGTAGATGTGACCGAGCGGGATCCCGGCGACCGGATCGGGCCCGAAGATCCAGAATTCGAAGCCGGGATAGAAGCCGCGCCCCCAGAGGATCAGCGTGTTGAGCAGCAGGACGACGAACCCGAAGAAGATCAGGTTGTGCGCCAACCCGGCCGTCAGGTAGTAGCGCATCTTCTTCTGGTAGAAGGCGTACACGAGCAGCGCCTTGATGCGCTTGCCAACGACGCTGAAGCGGCTTTCGTGTGTGTCGCTGCCAACCAGAAGCAGCCCCCAGCGATTTCTCGCGCTCCAGGCGAACAACGCCCCGAAGCCGATGATGATGAGAGCCATCGCGAGCGGATTCATGGGACCTCGGAGCCGACCCGAGCCGGTCGGACGCAGGCTTGTCTTAGGGTTTCATGGCGCCCCGCGTCAACCGTCGGCCGCCCGGCCGGCTAACACGGGATATCCTCAACCGCGACCGGTCACGCGTAGCCAGAGCAAGAACAAGATCCAGACGATCAGCGCGATGATCCCGATCATCACGCCGCGCCGACGCCCGGAGCGCGGAGCGCGTTCCGGCTGGAGCGGCGCGACCGGGATCACGAGCGGCAGCTCCGGCTCGATGCGCCGGATGCCGGGCCCGGCCTCCTCGCCCTCGAGCACGACGAGCATGAGATTTCCCCGCGGCAGGTTGGAATCGCCGGGCGGATGACCGCCCCGCTCCGGGATCCGCACGACCAATCCGCGCTTTCCCGAAGATGGCGGTGAGCTCGATTCCGCCGGTTGCGGCAACGTCACGCGCACGGTTTCCGCAGGATCCTTGCGGTCGCGGATCGTCACCGCGCCGGCCCTGTCGCACGCGTCGCAGCCTCCGCCCTGGCACGCGGAGCAGGTCAGGTTGCGCGGAAGCTCGAGCTCGATCGTCGCGCCTTCCTCGAGCCACGCGCTGGGCACGTGCACGCGGTAGAGGGCGTCCGGTCCGCGTGGGACGTCGATCGCGCCAGTGACTCGCCCGAGAACCTTCGCCACAAAACCCTAGGATAGCCCCAACAGGCGCGCGCGGGGCGCGGAAATTCCTCGGGTCTAGAGCGTGAAGTCGACCTCGCGTTCGTCTTCGGGCTTGTTCAGCTCGAGCTCGGCGGAATAGGTCTTCGGTCCGACGCGCGCGCCGAGGCGCACCTTGATCGGCGGGCTCTCGGCGCCGAGCTTTTCCAGCCGGACCCGCACCTGGTACTTGCCGCGCACCGGGTCGCCTTCCTCCAGATAGACGTTCTCCGTGTTCTGCCCGTGGCAGTCGTTGCGCCGCCCGGGGCAGTCCCGCTCCTTGACCATGCCGCTCTTGGCGACCCGACCGACCTCCACGAGCTCGCCGTTGGGGTCGGTCACGTTGAGATCCACGTCCGCCGTCGGTTGGTCCCAGGCGATCACGAACTGCACCAGCCCGGTCTGGACGCCGCAGCCCTCGTCGATGATGCCGTTGCAGTTGTCGTCGACGGCGTTGAAGCACAGCTCCGGGCCCGTGGGCGTGCACGCCCGCTCTACGACCACGCCGGGCGCGGTTTCGACCTGCCGGACGATGACGCCGGGGCGGCGCGCCGGCCGCGCGTGACGCGTGCCGCAACCCATCACGACAAGCAGCGCCGCCGCGGCGACGGGGTACCCCCGCCGCCACGGCCTCCGCCAGCGAGAGGTCACTTCTTGTTCTGGTCCTCCGGCACCTTCACGCCGAGAATCACCTTCGGGTACATCAGGTCGTGATAGGCCGCGCTGGCGAGCTTGCCGGTCTCGCCCGCCTCGTCGCGAAGCGCGAGCAGCACGCCCTGCTCCTTCATGAACTTGAGCGTGCGGATGGCGCCACTGCGCTTGGCGGCGTCGTCGCCCTTGGCCATCTGCCACAGGCGGTAGCGAAGCACGACGCGGGTAAACGAGTGCGGACCGTTGTCGAAGATCAGGTTGTCGAACTGCTTCATCAGCATGACGTTCGCCCACTCCTGGGGAGTCTGCTTGATGTCGACATGGCTGATCGCCACCGCGTTGTCGACCCAGCGAAACAGGCGCCCCTGCTCCAGGTCGTCCGTCGACCAGTAGCCGAAGCTCTGGTACCAGAGGTCTCCGAGCTCCTCGAGCGCGGCCTTGTCCTTGTCGGCGAACATCGCCACGGCGCGGGCCGCCGTGTCCGGCGTGCCGCCCAGGATGAGCGCGAGCGCCGCGTCGTTCATCAGCGTCTCGTTCTTCATCAGCTCGAACAACTTCGCCTCGACGTCCTTGTCGATCCCCGCCTTGCCGATCGCGCGCGCGACCTGATGGCGGGTCTCGAGCGCCGCATCCGCGGTGAGCATCCCGATGAGCGCGCCGGCGATGCCCGGCACGGGGCGCGTGATGATCGTCTCGAGCAAGCAGGAGCGCCGGAACCCGTCGGCCTTGTCGGGCTTGTTGTAGTCCTGGATCTTCTTGGCGACCTCGAGCATGTCGTCCTTGTTGGCGACCCAGGCGAGTGCCTGGCAGGCCTCCATGCGCGACTGCTCGTTCTCCTTCGGCTGATCGATGTACTTCATCAGCGGCTTGAAGGCCTTCTCGTCACCCCACTCCGAGAAGCCGTCCGCGGCGCCGACACCCATCGCACGCAGCGTCATGCCGAGGATCGCGACGCCGCCCTGCATCAGGCCGTCCATGGTGACGTCCAGGTCGGGCTCACGGCGCGTGAGGTCCTTCTCCATCACCTTCCACGACGGCTCATCCTTGAGCCAGCCGACGTAGCGCAGCGCGCTCTGCGCGATCACCCACTCTTCGGGCATCGGCGGCTGCTGGCCCTGCTTGGGCAACGGTGCGTCGGGGTTCGCCCACTTGCGTAGCTGATCGATGTCCTTGGTCGACCCCATCGCGGCGAGCGCGCGCAGGCCGTTCGCGTGCGGCGACGGCATGTCGTTGATCCAGAACATCACGGCGTCCTCGGACTGGGTGGCGATCTGCTCCCGCTTGTCCGGGTGCAGCACCGCGAGATCCGCGATCATGCGCGCGGACACGACGCGCTCGTTGTCGTCGCGCTTGAGCTCCATCTCCCAGTCGTGCTGGTCGCTGTAGACCTTGAGCGGGTTCATGCGCAGGCGCTTGGCGAGATAGGGCACCGCGCGCACGTCGCCGACCTCGGCCATCGCCGTCGCGGCCTCGGTCTCCCAGTGGATGTTCGGCTTGGTCGCGATGTACTTGAGCAGAGCGTCGCCACCGCGCGGGTCGGCGAGCTTGTGGATCATCTCGAAGACCTGCTTCGTCTGGTACCAGGCGAGCTTCTCGTCGGGGTCGTTGGCGTCGAGCGCGAGCACGAGCCCTTCCGTCCCGATGCCGTCGCGGAGCGCCTCCAGGTACTTGTCGCGGCTGTCCTTGTCGGCTCCCTTGAGCTGGGCGAGCAGCGGTTGCCGCGCGCGCTCGTCGCCGATCTTTCCGAGACCGGGCGCGGCCTGCCGCGCCACCTCCTGGTCGCTGTCCTTGACGAGCTTGATCAGCACGTCGGTGTATTTCGGGTCGGCCTTGCGCGACAGCACGCTGGCCACGAGCTGGCGGACCGCGTCGCTCTTGTCGTCGGCCATCGCCGCCAGCTTGTCTGTGCTGACGAGCTTCACGATGAGCTCCGGATCGAAGGCCACGCCGCCACCGAGCCGCTGCACCTTCGAGAGGTAGCCAGCCCGGTACAGCTTCATCACCTCGTCGAAAGCCCGGGCGTCGCCGAGCACGACCAGCGCCCACGCGATCTGCGGCTTCGATCCCGGTCCGGCGGTCTTGAGCGCCGCGAGCAGCGGATCCTTGGCCTTGTCGGCTAGCGGCGAGCCGTACTCGGCGAGACACGTCGCCGCCATGCTGCGGACCGGATCGGACGGCTCGGTGAGTGCGGTGATGGCAGCGTCGACGCCCGCCGGGTCCTTCGCCCACGCGAGTTGCTTCAGCGCTTCGCTGCGGAGCTCGTCGCTCTGATCCGTCCCGGCCCACTTGCGCCACTCCGGAACCTGCTCGGCCTTGGGCAGCATGAAGATCGCTTTCTTGCGAGCTTCCGCCTGGGGTACCGTAAGCTTCTCGGCGTCCTGCTTGAGCCCGATGGCCAGGAACACACCCAGCGCCGCTACGGCCAGCACGCCGATCAGAATCGCGATCGGATTGAAGCGCCCCTTCTTGAAGTTGCCGTCGCCGGAGTCGAACGATCCGCCACCCGGCAGACCTCCTCCTCCACCTGCGGGCGGCGCCGCGGGCACGTCGTCGTCGTCGTCCGGCGGCCACTTGGCAAGGTCCACGCGGCCAATGGGCGACGGGACGGGACGATCAGCCGGTACGCGTTGCGGGTTCGGATCGAGCATGAGTCCTCCGGCGTCGTGCATCGAAAAACGCGCGTTGCAACGCGCAGCACGACGGCTCCTGGAACGAGCCAGGCGCACACTATCTCATGACAGGGCCCTCGGGGAGGCCGCACCCGGCGCCCAATCGTCGCATCACACCGCGGATGGAAAACTACCGCTCCGCTGCAGTCCGGAATGACGGATCCCGCGCCGACACCCGGCTGGCGACGCCCGATGCTGGTGGCGGTGGCGACCACCGCGCTCGTCACCGCGCTGTCCTACGGCCTGCCCGAGAACTACGCCGCGACCGGCGTGGGGCTCGCGTTCCTGGGCGTCACCTGGCTGGTCGCCCTGCGCCGGGACGACGCCGGGGAGACAGCACATTTCGGGCTCTCGCTCGGCGGCCTGCTCGATCCCGCGCCGATCGACCCGCGTCGCATCCTCCGCGAGACGCTGGTCGCGCTGGGCTGGGCGCTGCTGTTCGCCGCGGTGTTGTTTCCGCCGTTCTGGCTCGGCTACGTATTCTGGTGGAAGCCGCCCCACGCGTTCATCCCCGCGCCGCCGCCGGCGCTCGGCGACGACGTGCTCGGCCAGCTGCTCGTCATCGCGCTGCCCGAGGAGGCGTTCTACCGCGGCTTCCTCCAGACGGCGTTCGACGACGCCTGGCCCCGTCGCTGGCGCATCCTCGGCGCCGAGATCGGGCCGGGCCTGCTCGTCGCAAGCACCGTCTTCGCACTCGGTCACCTGGCAACCGAGGTGAACCCGAACCGCCTCGCGGTGTTCTTTCCGGCGCTCCTCTTCGGCTGGCTCAGGGTGCGGACGCGCGGCATCGGCGCGCCGCTGCTGCTACACGCCATGGCGAACATCTTCGCTTCGTGGCTCGCGCACAGCTACGGCCTCGGCGGCTGACTGCGGGTGATGCCGGTCCGGCGCGGAACCCCGCGCCGCGGGATACCGCGCCGGTCCGGCATTCCTGGCTCCCGGCGCGGGGCCACGCTAGCGTGAACGCGTGATTGCCGATTTTCTGCTCGACCAGCTCGTGGACGGCGCGCTGCGGGAGGATCTGGAAGGCGGCGACCTGACCACGGAAGCGACCGTGGACGCCGACACGCGGGCGATCGGCCGCGCGATCGCACGCAAGTCGCTGGTGGTTTGCGGCGGTGACGTGTTCGCACGCTGCTTCTACCGCGTGGATCCCGGGCTGCGCGTCGAGCGGCGCCTCGCCGAAGGCGCACGCGCGGACAAGGACGACGTGCTGTGGGTCGTCGAGGGCGCGGCACGGTCGATCCTCATGGCCGAGCGCACCGCGCTCAACTTCGCGCAGCGCATGAGCGGCACCGCGACGCAGGCTGCGCGCTATGTCGCTGCGCTGCCCGCCGGCTCGACCGCGCGCGTCGCCGACACACGCAAGACCACGCCGGGTTTGCGGGCCCTCGAGCGCTACGCGGTGCGCACCGGCGGTGCCCACAACCACCGCGACACGCTCGGCTCCGCGGTCTTGATCAAGGACAACCACATCGAAGCGGCGGGCGGCGTGCGCGCTGCGGTGGAGCGAGCGAGGGCGTACGCACCGCACACGTCACGCATCGAGATCGAGGTGGAGTCGCTGAACGCGCTCGACGAGGCGCTGGATGCCGGCGCCGACATCGTCATGCTCGACAACTTCGCGCCGGAGCACATCAAGGACGCCGTCGGACGCGCGCGCGGGCGCGCCCTGGTGGAAGTCTCCGGCGGCGTGACGCTGGAACGCATCGGCGAACTGGCAAGCGCCGGCGTCGACGTGATCAGCGTCGGCGCGTTGACGCACTCCGCGCCGGCAGCCGACATCGCGCTCGACATCGAAAGACTGGGGTAGGACATGGCGAGCGTTCGAGGCATGGCATTCCTGGGCACGGCGCGCTTCGTGAAGCGCAACCACGGCGAGGTGATGCTAAGCCGCATCGTCGCGGACGCCGGGCCCGAGGCGCAGCAGACCTTCGGCAAGCAGATCGACGGCCTGGGGCTGCATCCTTACGCGGCGTTCGTCGGGCTGCTGCGCAGCGCGGACCGTCATCTCGGAAACGGCGATTTGTCGTATTGCCGCGAGATCGGCGACGTAGCGGCGCGCCACGATCTCGAGACCATCTTCCGCGTCTACAAGGTCCGGCCGGAGCCGGAGATGATGATCCGCGCCTGCACGCCGATCTGGGGCATGTACTACCAGGACTCCGGTTACATGGAGACCGTCGACGCCGCGCCGGAGCACACGCTACTGCGCATCACGGGGTTTCCCGAGATGGACCCGGCGCACTGCCGCCTCATGGAGGGCTGGATGATCGCGGCGATGGACGTGATCGGCGTGCGCGTGCTGCCCGGCGCGGGCGAGACCGAGTGCGTCAGCACCGGCGGGCGCTTCCACGAGTTCCGCTGCCGCTGGGAGCTGCGCCCGTCCGGGCCGGGATGACCCGCTTCCAGGCGCCGCGCTTCGCGTCGCTCGCTCGCGAGCGACGGCTCGCGCTGGGCACGCCGCTTCACGCGGTGGCGACCACCGGCTCCACCAACGACGACGCGATGGCGGCGGCGCGCGCCGGCGCAGCTCACGGGGCGACCTTCGTCGCCGACCTGCAGACCCGTGGCCGCGGGCGCCGGGGCCACGTCTGGACGTCGCCTCCCGGCGAGAACCTGACGTTCTCCGTCGTCCTCCGCCCGCGGCTCGCGCTCGCGCGCGTCACGGCGCTGCCGCTCGTGGTCGGGCTCGCGGTGCGCGCGGCCGTCGCGACGCGCGTCGGAGTGCCGGTAACGGTGAAGTGGCCGAACGACGTGCTCGCCGGCGGACGCAAGCTGGCCGGCGTACTCGTCGAGAGCCAGCTCCAGGGACACGAGCTCGCCGCGGTCATCGTCGGCGTCGGCGTGAACGTCGCGATGCGCGAGCTACCCGACGAGATCAAGGACACCGCAACGTCGCTGTCGCTGTGCGGGTCACGCGAGCTGGAGCGGGAAACCCTGCTCGCGGACGTGCTCGCGGATCTGGAGCGGCGCCTCGCCACGTTCGAGCGCGACGGTCTGGACCCGTTCCACGCCGAGCTCGCACGCTTCGACGCGCTCCGCGGCCAGACCGTGCGCGTGGAAGACGCCGTCGGCACCGCGCGCGGCATCGATCGCGACGGCGCGCTGCTGCTCGAGAACGACGCCGGCGAGATCAAACGGGTGATCGCCGGCGCCGTCGAGCGGACGTGATTCTCAGGCAGCCTGCGCCGTCGGCTCGAGCATGTCGCAATCGCGCGGCGCGCTGTCCGCGAGAGCCGCGGCGAGCAGCCGCCGTCCGCGGAACAGACGGCTCATCACCGTCCCCACCGGCACGGCGAGCGCGTCCGCGGCGTCCTTGTACGAGCGCTCTTCCAGATCGACGAGCCGCACGACCTGCGCGAAGCGCTCCGGCAAGGCGTCGATGGCGCCGCGAACGCCCTTCGACAGCGCACGCATCGGCGGCGGACCGTCCTGGTGGGTCCACTCGCACGGGTCGCGGAGCAGTGAGTCCAGCGCACGGCGCTCGCGACGCGATCTGCGGCAGCGCGTCACGAACACGCTAAACAGGATCTGCTGCATCCATGCGCGCAGGTTCGTCCCGCGCTGGTACGTCGCCTCGAAGCGCAGCGCGCGTTCGACGGTGTCCTGCACGAGATCCTGCGCGTCCGTGGCGTTGAGGCACAGCTTGAGCGCCCGCGCGTACAGCGCGGGCAACACCGTGACCAGCTCGTCGCGCAGCGGCCTCGCCGCATCGACCCTCTCCGCAATCCGTGCCATCGACTCGCTCATCGGGAAAAACCTCCGGAGCGACCCCATCGCAAGCAACGTGCCAGCCTCGGACGCACAGAAAACCGCGATAATCCGCCACAAAGGCGCGTCCAACGGGACGCACCCCGCGTGTCAAACTGGCAGCGCCGCGGGGGTTGGGTTGCCGGTCCGGCGCGGAACCGGGAAATCAGCGACCGCCGCTGGCGCCGGCCGGACGAAGCCCGGCACCCCCGCATGCCGAACGAGCGGGCGACGCGCGATGCGCCTGCACGGGCAAGCACCGCGCTCGACACGCGCGCGCGGCGGGTGCACATTCGCCGCGTGATCGTGGGCCTGGGCATCGACGTCGCGTCCATCGATCGCGTGGCGCGCGCTCTCGAGCGCTACGGCCCGCGCTTCGCGGAGCGCATCCTCACACCCGGGGAGCGCGAGGATCTCGCGGGTCGGATCGGGGACTACGCCGCCGCGCTCGCCGGCCGCTTCGCCGCGAAGGAGGCGCTGAGCAAGGCGCTCGGCGCACCGCGCGACGTGTGGTGGCAGGACGTGGAGGTCCGGCGCGGCCCGCTCGGCGTGCCCACGCTACACCTGCTCGGCGCGGCCATCCCGCACGCGCGGCGGCTCGGCGTGGTCCGCAGCCTGGTCTCGATCACCCACGACGCGGGCGTCGCGGCGTCGGTCGTCGTGCTGGAAGGAGGCGGCGCGTGATCCCGGTGTTGTCGCGCGATCAGATGCGCGCCTTCGATCGCCACGCCATCGACGACTGCGGCGTGCCCGGCCTGGTGCTGATGGAGAACGCCGGGCGCGGCGCCACCGAGCTTGTCGCACGCGAAGTCCCGGCGGGCGGCATCGTGGTCGTGTGCGGCGCGGGCAACAACGGCGGCGACGGCTTCGTGATCGCGCGCCGCCTGCGCACGCTCGGCCGCGACGTCCAGGTGTGCCTGGCCGTCGATCCGACCAAGCTCGCCGGCGATGCGCTGGCAAATTTCCGGGCCTGGCTCGGCATCGGCGGCGACGTCGTCGCGGTCACGGACGATGCCGCGCTTGCCGATCTGGAGGCCCGTCTGTCCGGCGCGGCCGGCGTCGTGGACGGTCTGTTCGGGACGGGCCTCGACCGCGCCATCGAAGGTCGCTTCCGGAGCATCGTCGAAAGCATCAACACGACCAGCGCGCGCCGCATCGCCATCGATGTCCCGTCGGGGATCCACGCGGACACCGGCGCGGTGCTCGGCGTCGCCGTGCGCGCGGACGCCACAGCGACGTTCGCTCACCTGAAGCTCGGGCTCTGCACCACCTCTGGCGCCGAGCACGCCGGGCGCGTGGAGGTCGTCGACATCGGCGTTCCGCCGTCGCTCCACGCCGAGGCGGGGCACGCCGCGCGCGTCGTCGAGGACGCGGACGTCGTCCGCGCCCTCGGCCGGCGCGCGCTCTCGACCCACAAGGCGTCGGCGGGCCGCGTGTTCGCCATCGCCGGCTCGGCCGGCAAGACCGGCGCCGCGTTGCTGGTAGCGCGCGGCGCGCTGCGCGCCGGCGCCGGGCTGGTCACGATCTGCACGTTCCCCGAAGCAGCCGACTCCGTGGACGCGCGCGTGCTCGAGGAGATGAGCGCGCGCATCGATCCCGCTCGCATCGAGGCGTCGCTGGACGCGCTGCTCGAGGGCGTAGACGCCATCGCGATCGGGCCGGGGCTCGGGCTCGACGCCCGCGCGCGCAAGGTCGTCGACCACGTCGTCTTCGGCTGGAGCGGCGTGAAGGTCGTCGATGCCGACGCGCTCACCAGCTTCAAGGGACGCGTGGCCGAGCTGGCTTCGGCCGCCGGGCGCGTGATTCTTACGCCGCACCCGGCGGAGCTCGGGCGCCTTCTCGACTGCACGGCGGCCGACGTGGAGCGCGACCGCTTCGGCGCGCTCTCGCGCACCGTCGACCTGACGCACGCCGTCGTGCTGCTCAAGGGCCCGCGCACGCTGGTCGGGGCCCCTGGCGAGCTTCCAGTCGTGAACGCGTCGGGGACGCCCGCGCTCGCGACGGGCGGCTCGGGCGACGTGCTCTCGGGCATCACCGCGGCCTTCGCCGCGCACGTCGACCCGTTCGCCGCCGCGTGGTCGGCCGCGCACGTCCACGGCCGCTCCGCTGAGCGCTGGAGCGCGCTCACCGGCGCCGATCGCGGCATGCTGTCCCACGAGATCGCCGACGGCCTACCGGCGGCGGTGGCCGCGCTCGCCGCCTCGTGACGTCAACGCCGCGCGACGCCGCGGTCGACGGCGACGCGTAGATCGCGGACCGCGCGGTCGAGACCGACCAGGACGGCGTCGGCAATCACGGCGTGGCCGATGTTCAGCTCGGACAGCTGCGGGATCGCGGCAATGTCGACCACGTTGACGCGGGTGAGCCCGTGTCCCGCGGCCACGTCGAGCCCGAGTCCGGCGGCGAGACGCGCCCCTTCGCGCAGCCGCTCTAGCTCGGCGGCGCGCGCGCTGCCCGCGGCGTTGCAGTACTCGCCGGTGTGGAGCTCCACCTGGCGCGCACCCAGCTTCCGGGCGAGATCGATGTAGCCCGGATCCGCGGCGATGAACAGCGACAGCTTGATGCCGGCGCGCTCGCACATCGCCGAGGTCTTCTCGATCTGGGCTTGCGCTGCCCCGACATCCAGCCCTCCCTCGGTCGTGCGCTCTTCCCGGCGTTCGGGTACCAGCGTGACGACGTCCGGGCGGACGCGCTCGGCGATCGCAACCATCTCGTCGGTGGCCGCCATCTCCATGTTGAGCAGCGTCGTGACGCTCGCGCGAAGGCGTTCCAGATCCGCGTCGCCGATGTGACGGCGATCCTCACGCAGATGCGCGGTGATGCCGTCGGCGCCGGCGAGCTCGCACAGCCCGGCCGCAAGCACCGGGTCGGGATACGTCGTTCCGCGCGCGTTGCGCACGGTGGCAACGTGGTCGACGTTGATGTGCAGCCGGATCATTCGTCGTCGCTGCCGAAGTCCCAGTCCTCGCCGAACAGCGAGCTCTTCGGCGTCGCCAGCGCTTCGCCCTTGGGCCCGTCACGACGCACCACCATGGTGTGGCTGGTCTGCGTGTCCTCGCTCTCGCGCGCGACGACGGTGATCACGTTGACGCCGGGCTCGAGCTTGGCGTCGAACGAGAACGGCATGTGCGTCTTGTCCTGGGCCTTGCGGTTCGACTGGTAGAAGACCTTGTGGGCGCCGACGAACGCGTAGGCGTCGAGCACACGATCGTTGTCCGTCGCGCTGCCCTGCACGCGGATGTGGTCCTCGCGGGTAGCGAGCGCGGCCGGCTTCACGTCGACCATCGGCGGCGAGCGCGTAAGCAGCGGAGTGAAGGCCGGTTTCGCGGGGTTTTGCGTGTCCTTGACCTTGTCCGTCTCGACGAAGCCGAAGTGGCAGCTGTCGCCCTTGCCACCGCTGCAGTCGCCGTCGAGGCGCACTTTGGTAAACGCGCCGAAGATGCCCAGGCGATCGAACGAGCCGCCCTTGTCGAGCGTGCCGACCACGCGCGACGCCGTCAGCGGCTGACCGCGAACGGCGGCGCCGTCCAAGCTCGTGACGCGCCCCGACGCGGGGTTCACGTGCAGCCCCCCGCGCGCCACCGGGAACGAGAGCTTCTCGTTGGCGACCACGCGCAGATCACGGTCGGCGACGCTCATCTCGACCTTGACGAAGTTTTCCTGCAGCTGGTCGAGTACGTCGAAGGTGAACGCGACCTGGCGGGTCTCGCCGGGCTTCATGCTGGGCACGTCGAAGCGACCGTTGCGCAGCAAGAGACCATCGCCGGTCAGGTTGCGCAGGTTCGCCTGGGTCTCGTACGAGCGTCCCTTGCCGACGTTCTTGACCGTGAGGTACACCGTCGCGCCTTCGCCGCGCGAAAGCTGGCCATCACCGTTGCCCGGACGATTGTCCACGAGCTCGTAGGTGTAGGCGAAGATCGGGCGCGGCAGGCTCTGGACGGTCGGACGGAACTCCACGTCGTTGGGCGCCTCGCCCCCTTCCGCGCTGAAGTGGACCTTGACCACGTCCTGCCGCGTGATGGCGGCGAGCGGAAGCTTGCACACGCGCTTCGCGTCCTGGGGCACCGGCGTGGTCGAACCCGGCTTGTGGCCGTCCACCTCGCACCAGCCGAGCGGAGCGGTGGCAGTCTTCGACTCCCCGGGGCCGATCTTGCCAAGCACGAGCTCCTTCTCGTCGAAGTAGGGGCCGTCGCTCTTGGTGGTGGCGCGCAGCTTGTAGATCGGCTGCTTGCCCTTGTTCTTCACCGTGACCTTGAGCGTCATCGGCTCGCCGGCGGTGACGGTGTCGTCCTTGCGGTCGGTGTCGACCTTCACCTCGTAGTCGCCGGCAGCAGGACCGCCGTGGTCGTCCTTCGGCGGTGCGCCCCAGTCGATGCCCATCTTCGAGAGATCGCCGGCAATCGACGCGATCTGCGTCTCTTGCTCCTTCTCGAGGAAGGGCTTGGCGGCACGGACCTCCTCCGGGCGCACGCCCTGCACGAGCTTCGCCGCCAGATCGCGCGCGAACGAGATCGGGAAGTCCATGCGGAACTCGTCGTCGACTTCGCCGCCGAGCTCCTGCATCTCGGCGCGCTCTTTCTCGGGCAGGTTGTAGCGGAGCTTGAAGAACGGCTGGTCGGTGTTGTGCTTGCCGCCGTAGGACAGGCTCTTGGACAAATCGCGCTCGCGCAGCGGATGCTCGCTGCGGAACAGATCCATCTCGAGCGCGTCCGCCGTCATCGGGTCGAGCTCGATGTCAGGCGGTACGCCGACGCCCTGGATCGAGATGTCGCCCGGCGTGAGGTACTGGGCGATCGTCAGCTTCAACGCCGCGCCGTCCGGCGTGATGCGCGGGAAGACGAGCTGCACCGAGCCCTTGCCGAAGGTCGTCTGGCCGACGACGACGGCGCGATCGTGGTTCTTGAGCGCGCCGGTCACGATCTCGCTAGCGCTCGCCGACGAGCCGTTCGCGAGCACGACCAGCGGGTAGTCCGGCTCGGTCCCCTGGCGGTTCGCGGTCTTCTCCTCGCGGCCTTCACTCGCGCCGACGGTGGAGACGATCACGCCGTGGTCGATGAACGTGTCGGCGACCTTCGCCGCCTGGTCGAGCAGACCGCCGGGGTTGCCGCGAAGGTCGAGGACCAGCCCCTTGATCTGGTGCTCGCTCTTGTGGAGCGACGCGAGCGCGTCGTCGAGCTCGTCGGAGGTGCTGCTCTGGAACTGCTTGATGCGCACGTAGCCGATGCCCGGCGCGAGCGTGCGAAAGTCCACGCTCTTGACGTGGATCTCCTCGCGCGTCAGCTCGAACGGTCGCGAGCCGCCCCATCCGCCCTGCCCGTCGCGGTGCACCCAGATCGTCACCTTGCTGCCGGGCGCCCCGCGCAGACGCTTGACCGCGTCGTCGAGCGGCATGTTCAACGTGGACTCGTTGTTGATCTTCGTGATGCGATCGAAGCGGTTCAGCTTCGCCCGACCGGCGGGCGTGTCGGGCATGGGCCGGATGATCGTCAGCTGCTGATCGCGGATCGAAATCACGATGCCCAGGCCACCGAACTGGCCGGACGTGGACAGGTTCATCTCGCGGTAGGCGTCCGGGCTCATGAAGACGCTGTGAGGATCGAGCGTCCGCAGCATGCCGTTGCACGCCGCGTACTCCACATCGCGCAGGTCGACCTCCGTGCCCTTCAGGTTCGTCTGCAGGAACGCGAAGACTTCGCGCAGCCGCGCAGCGACGTCCCAGGGACCCTGCACGTTGTCGACGCGAAACGACTTCTCTTCCGTGTCGACGCGCACCTTCACGGTCGGCGACTTGGGATCGTGCAGCACGATCACCTGCGCGACCTCCTTCTGCACCTGGTTCAGCGCGGACAGGAACATCTGCCGCGGCTTGACCCGCGAAGGATCAACGTACTTCTGCTGGATCGTCTTGAGCGTCTCGTTGACCGCGACGAGCTGCGTCAGGTCGTACGGCGCTTTCGGTGCTCCCGGCGCCGTGACCGCTTGCGCGGCTTCGAGTCCGCGCCACAGCCCGCCGGTCCCGAATCTGAGGGCGAAGAACGATGCCAGCGCGAACACGCCCAGGACCACGAGTGCCCGACCCAGGCGCTCCAGAATCTTCATCCCGGCAGTATAGGACGAGACCCGGCCGATGACCGCCCACCCTTGTGGAAGAATTCGGGCGGAAACCGCACACATCCCGGGCCGGGAACAAACGGCTGGTTCGCGCTGTTTCAGCTCGCTCCGGGGGATGCCGGTCCGGCGCGGCGACCCCGCGGTCCGGACGCGCGACGGGGACCTGTCCGGTCAGGGACTGGCTGCGCTCGCCGCCGCCTTCGCGCTCCCGCCGGGCGGCGGCGTGTCCTGCACGTCGGAACTGCCGCCGCTCGTCTTCTCGTCGCGCTTGATCGAATAGCGGACGAGCGAGCGCAGCACTTGATTGCGCTGCACGTTCCCGAGCAGCACCTTGATGTCCTCGTACACGGACGGGTCGACGAGCAGCGCACCCAGCGTGCCCTTGCCGGCACGCGCGTCCGCGACGATCACGCGCAAATCGCGGCTCGCGGCGCTGAGGTTGCCCATGATCTGCTGCGACTTGTCGTCCCCGTAGATCAGGCTCTTCGCCACGCCGTTGCCCTCGCGGACGCCGCGCAGGGTGACGGCCAGCTCCTGGGCGGCATCGCCGAAGTGCTCCAGCGTCTTCGAGCCACTCTCGCCGTACACGACCTCGTGGGCGAAGCCCGGCCCCTGCTGCACCCGCGTCACGATCGAGTTCACGTTCGCGAGCGTGCGGTCGAGCTCGGCCGTGGCGTGGTCCAGGTTGGAGATCGCGTGCGAGAGCTTGTCGGCTTCCTTCTGGTCGCGGAGCAGCCTGGGAATGTAGCCGTCGCCCTTGTCCAACGTGTCGAGGACGTTGCTGAGCGAGTGCGCGCTCGAGCGCACGTTATCGTTGAAGTCCTTGTCCGCCAGCGTGTGGGTGGTCGTCTCCAGGTTGTCCATGACCCTCGCAGCGGAGTTGCCGATGGTCGTGACCTTGCTGATCATCGCCGCCATGTCCTGGGCTTCCTTGCTCGGGACGGTGCCGCCCGGCGGGATCTGCGGCTTGTCCGACGACCCCGACGTCAGGACGACCATCTTGTCGCCGAGCAAGCCCTTGTCCTCGATGGTCGCGAGGCTATCCTGGCGCAAGCGACGCGCGTCTTCCTCGACCACGTCGAAGCGCACGTACAGGTTCGTGTCTTTCGCGTTCTCCCCGTAGCCGACGTGGCTGACGGTGCCGACGTCGACGCCGCCCATGCGCACCGGCGCGCCGCGCTTCAGGCCCTGCACGTTGTGGAACACGGCCTGGTATTCGAGCTTCGACTGGAACATCCGGCGCTCGTCGCCGATGAGGAAGATCACGATCCCCGTAACCGCCAGACCGAGCAGTACGAAGAATCCGACCTTGACGTCGCGGGAGGTCGCCATATCGAGCCTGGATCTATACTATTCTTCCGCTACATCTGCGCCAGGCGCGCGCTTCGACTTTTTCGCGCGGCAGCGCCAGGAAGCGGGCGATTTCTTCCACAGCGGAACGCCGGACGCGATTCCCGCACGTGCGGCCCCCGGACCGAGCGTCCCGGGGGGTGCCGGCACCAGGACCGGTCACGCGTTCAGGAGCGTCTCGACGCTCTCCTTCACGGGCGCTCGTCCCTCGATGAAGTCGCTCACGCGCGGGTCCTCGGCGGCGCGGAACTCGTCCACCGTGCCGTGGCAGATGATCGTGCCGGAGTGCACCATCGCGATCCGGTCACTGATGGCGAACGCGCTCTTCATGTCGTGGGTGACGACGATGCTCGTGATGTTGAGCTTCTCCTGCAACCCGGTGATCAAGTGGTTGACGCGCGCGGTGTTGATGGGGTCGAGCCCCGTCGTCGGCTCGTCGTAGAGCAGCACCTCGGGCTGCACGGCGATGGCGCGGGCCAGCGCGACGCGCTTGCGCATGCCGCCCGAGAGGTCCGCGGGACGCATCTCCTCGATACCCGGCAGATCGACCAGACCGAGCGCCCAGGCGACGCGCTCGGCCACGTCCTTCTTGCTCATCTTGTGGCGGTAGTGCTCCTCGAGCCCGTAAGCCACGTTCTCCCCGACGCTGAGCGAGTCGAACAGCGCGCCGCTCTGGAACAGCATGGCGATGCGCTGGCGCACCACGGACAAGTCGTCCTCGCGCATGGTCGTGACCTCCTTGCCGTCGAACTTGATCGAGCCGGCGTCGGGCTCGAGCAACCCGATCAGCATCTTGAGCATCACGCTCTTGCCCACGCCCGAGCCGCCGACAATGGTCAGCACCTCTCCGCGAAACACGTCAAGGTCCAGACGGCGATACACGACCTTCGGACCGAAGCGCTTCTTTACGCCGCGGAAAGTGACGAAAGTGTCCTCGGCCATGCGCCGCCAAGGGTACTACGCGTGGATCTCCTCGGCGCGGATTTCCACGGCGCGGCCGCCGCGCCAGGTATCGCGGCGCAGGCGCCCGATCACCAGCACGCGGCCCGAGAGCTCCGCGGCGCGCGCGCCCATCGCGACACCAAAGCCGCCGATGCGCCGGCCGCCAGCGAGGCCCAGGTCGAGCTTGAGATGGCCGCCCTTCACTTCCCGCGCCGACACCAGCGACGCTTCCACGGCGAAGCGCGGCAAGGGATTGCTCTGGCCGCACGGCTCGAGGCGCGCGAGGTCGTCGACCACGCGCGCGACGTCGTCGTCGGGACACAACCGCACCACCGGTTCGCCGCCGTTCTCGCCGGCAGCAGACGTGCTCGCGATCTGGCTGCAGCTCAGCTCGAAGCCCTCGCGCAGCTCCGGCAGGCGCGCGATGTCGATCTCCAGACCCGCCGCGGCCTGGTGGCCGCCGAAGCGCACGAGCGTGTCCTTGACGGCCGCGAGCGCGTCGAACAGGTGCGAGCCCGCCGGACCGCGCACCGATCCGCGACCGTGTCCGCCGTCGAAGCCGACCACGACGACCGGCCGCTGGTAGCGCTGGACGAGCCGCCCCGCGACGATGCCGACGATGCCGTGGTTCCAGCCTTCGCGCCCCACCACGATGGCCGGACGCGAGCCCCAACCCTCGCTCTCGATCTCCGCCTCGGCTTCCGCGAGGATGCGCGCCTGTTCGGTCTTGCGCGCCGCCGACAGCTGCTCGATCTGGGCGGCGACCGCGCGCGCCTCCTCGTGCGAAGCGGCGAGCAGGAGCGCGAGCGCGAGATCCGGCGACCCCATGCGACCGGGCGCGTTGATCCGCGGTGCGATCCGGAACGCGATGTCCTCGCCGCTGACGGGCGTCGCCGCGTCGATCTTCGCGAGCTCGAGCAGCGCGCGCACGCCGGGACGCTTGCCCTGACCGAGCACCGCGAGCCCGGCACGCACGAGCGCGCGATTATCGCCGTCGAGCGGCGCGACGTCTGCGATCGTGCCGATGGCGACGAGATCGAGCCACGGACGCAGATCGAGATCACTGGCCAGCGCCGAACGGAGCGCCGCGCCGACCGACAGCGCCAGCCCACACGACGCCAGTCCCTTGTACGGGAAGCCGCACTCGGGGCGGTGAGGATTGAGGAAGGCCAGCGCCGGCAACGGCTCGGCCGGGACCAGGTGGTGATCGATGACGATCACGTCGATGCCACGCTCGCGCACGCGGGCCAGACCCTCGTGGTCGGACGATCCGCAGTCGCACGTCACCAGCAGCTTGGCGCCGCTGTCGATGATGCGATCCACCGCCGCCGCGGACACGCCGTAGCCGCCGCCGAAGCGACTCGCGAGCAGCGGCACCACGTCCGTCCCGAACGCGCGCAGAACGCCCGTCATGATCGCCGCGGACGTGATGCCGTCGCAGTCGTAGTCGCCGAACACGCACACGCGCTCGCCGGAGCGCACCGCGTGGACCAGGCGATCGGCGGCGAGCGCGCGGTCGACCATGGCGTCGGGCGGCGTCAGGTGCGCGAGCTTCGGGTCGAGAAAGCGCCGCGTCGCGTCCAGGTCCGGAAAACCGCGACGGAGCAGCACGTCGGCGATGGTGGTGGAGATCGAAAGCTCGCCGGCGAGCGCGCGCGCCTCGCTCCCGGGAAGCGCCGGTAGCTCGAAATTCCAACCGCTTCCGCTCGCGCCGTCCGCCATCTCGCTTCTCGACTAGCACACGCCGCCATGACGACGTCAAACGCCCGGACCGACAATGTCCGGGCAGATCACATCCGCGACGCGACAAAGCACCAGTGCTTTGCGCGCTCACGGATCGAAACCTCGGGTATCGCTTGAATGTCGGTCCGGCGCGGAACCGGGTTGCGCGACAAGCTCTCCCGGGTGCGGCTTTGCGCCGCTCGACGCTGCGACGTCGCCGACGAGGGACGCATCCCCTCGAGCGGCGATCAGAGCGTCGCGGAGGCCTTCTTGCTTACCGGCCTACCGCTTTTTTTTTCGAGCCCGCGCGCGAAAAAAGCTTCTTGTCGAGCCACTCCGTCAGCGGGAGCGCGATGTAGATCGACGAGTACGTGCCGAAGATGATGCCGATGATCAAGGTCAGCGAGAACTCCTTGAGGGTGCCCGTGCCCCAGAAGAAGAACGCCAGAAGGCTCATCACGGTGGTGCCCGACGTGAGGATCGTCCGGCTCAGCATCTCGGACAGGCTCACGTTGATCAGGCTGGAGAACGTCGCACCGCGCAGCTTGCCCAGGTTCTCGCGTACGCGGTCGTACACCACGACCGTGTCGTTGACCGAATAGCCGACGATCGTCAGTACCGCCGCGACCGTGGAGAGGCTGAGCTCTTTCTGCAGGATGATCAGCACGCCGATGGTCGATATGGCGTCATGCATCAGGGCAAGGACGGCGCCCGGCGCGAACCGGAGATCGAACCGGAACGCGATGTACGCCATGATGAACACGAGCGAGATCGCGATGCTGCGCAGCGCCGCGTCGCGGAGCTGCGCACCGGCCTTGGGTCCGATCCACTCGACGCGCAGGGCGTTCTCCGGAACGCGGTTCCTGCCGAGCTTGCGCGCCAGCACGCTCATCAGCTGGTCGCCCTTGCTCTTGAGCTGGATCTCGACCTTGTGCTCGCGGGCGTTCTGCACGGACGGGTTGTTCGCGCCCTCGCGAAGCTCCAGACCCTTGACCTGGGCCATCCGCTGCTTGACCCAGGCCAGGTCCGGCGCGGCGCTGTAGCGGACGGTGATCTTGTCGCCGCCGGGGCTGAACTTGACCTCGTTCGCCGTGTGCTCCTTCGAGCATTGGTCGGCGGGCAGGTTCGTGCCGTAGCAAAGCAGCCGATCGATCTGGTCCTGCTCGGCGTCGCCGATCGTCGACACCTCCTGCACACGGATCAGGAAGCGATTCGCGTGGTTCGGATCGTCGACCTTGATGACGTCGGGCTGGGAGAAGCCGGCGGAGGTGACGGCGCTGCGGATCTCGCCGGCGTTCGTCGCGGACTTGAACGCGACCTCGATCTCCGTACCGCCGCGGAAGTCCGTGCCGAGCTTCGCACCGGGCCACTTCAGGAGCACCAGGGAGCTTGCGACGACGAACACGCTGAGGGCGATGAAATATCGCCGCACGCGCATGAAGTCGAAGACCTTGCCTACCGGAAACAGCTCCATGGCTCAGCCCACGTCCAGCTTGGTGAGGCGCCCGAAGCCCCGGACCCAGAGATCGAACCAGAGCCGACTCACGACGACGCCGGTGAAGATGCTGCACGCCACGCCGACGATCAGCGTGACGGCAAAGCCCTTGATCGGACCGGTGCCGTACTGCGCGAGGATCACGCCGGAGATAAGCGTCGTGAGATGGCCGTCGACGATGGCGGAGAGGGCCTTGGAGAAGCCGACCTCCACCGCTGCGCGCGGACTCTTCCCCGCGCGTAATTCGTCACGTATTCGTTCATTGATCAGCACGTTGGAGTCGACGCTCATACCTATCGTGAGCGCCAGACCCGCGATGCCCGGCAGCGTCATCGACGCGCCGAAGGACGCGAGGATCGCCAGCTGCAGGAACAAGTTCATGCTCACGGCCAGGTCCGCGATGAGCCCTGCACGGTGATAATAGAACACCATGAAGAGCAGCACGATCAGACCGCCGCCGAGGGCTCCCTCGACGCCGAGCTTGATCGAGTCGCGCCCCAGTGAAGGACCGATGCGTTGCTCGTTGGACGGCGAAATCGGTGCCGGCAAGGCGCCGGAGCGAAGCACCAGCTCCAGCTTCCGGGAGTCTTCCAGCTGCACCTGCGGGTCCGACGCGCCCATCGTGATCGTGGCGTGACCGCCGGGGATCTTCGTCTGGATCACCGGCGCGCTCTCGACGCGGTTGTCGAGGATGATCGCGAAGCGGCGCTTCACGTTCGCCCCGGTGATCCGCTCGAAGATGTTGCCGCCCTGGTCCGTGAACGTCAGGGCAACGTACCAACCACCGAGACCGCCGCGTGACTGGTCCGGCTGCGCGGCGGCGTCACTGATCATGTCGCCGGTGATGTCGGCGTGGGACTTGAGGAGATACGTGCGCCAGCCGTTCGGCGTCTGTTTGAGCGTGTCCGGATCCGTCTTGTAGACGAGCTGATAGCCGAGCTCGCGATCCGGCGGCAGCTCGAACTGGGCCGTCCACTCCTTCAGACGCTGGAGGGTCTGTTGGCTGGTCTCGCCCTTCTTCGACTCCATGAAGACGTACGTGTTCTCGTGCGTCTTGGCGTCACCGCTGTCATCGAGGCCCACCGGCGCGCGCTCCTTGCGGAACTCCACGCCGTCGGCCAGCTCCTTGCCTTCAAGCTTCTTCTGGATCGGACCGAAGAAATCGACGTCGTCGTCGAGCAGCTTGAACTCGAGCCGCGCAGTCTGGCTGATGATCTCGCGGATGCGCGCGAAGCTCTTCTCGTCCTCGCCCGGCACCTCGACGATGATGTCCTCGTCGCGCGTCGAGACGCTGGCCTCGCGCAGGCCGAGCTCGTCGACGCGACGCAGGATGATCTCCTTGGCCTGTTCGACGGCGCGCTGGCGGATCTGCGTCTCGGCGTCGTTCTTGATGCGAAACTCGACGTCGCGCGGGTCGGGGCGCGAGTAGGTCAGGTCCCCGGAGAACTGCTGCAGGAAGCGCGCGTCGACCTTCGACGGGTCGGCGCCGTCCTTGACGTGAAGCGTCACGGTGTTCGCCGGATGGTGCGGCGCCTCGAGATCGACGAGCTTGCGGAGCTTGGTGTAGACCTCTTCCGTCGGCCGCTCGTCACCCGAGTGCAGGCCGTAGATCTTGGCCAGCGCGACGCGCATGTCCTCGTAGTAGCGGTCGCGCTTGTCCTTGATCGCCTCGTCGACGTCCACCGTGTAGACGAGGCGCAACCCGCCGCGAAGATCGAGACCGGCGACCAGGCGGAAGTCCACGTGGTTGCGGATGTACGACGGGCACGGGACCTTGCCGCGCGACATGTTGTAGATCGACGGCCACAGCGCGAGGAACCCGAACAGGCCGACGCTGACGACCAGGCCGAGACGCATGCGCCAGCCCAAGTCGATGACGTCCAGGGCGACGATGAACGACCACAGCGTCAGGATGCCGAAGCTGGCGAGCGGCCAGAACGCGTCGTAGTGCACGGCGATGGCAGCGGCACCAGCGGTCACCGCGCCGAACCAGAGCGCGCTCCGTCGGCTACGGCGCAGATATCCCCACGCGGCGAAGAGCACCGCGATACCGGCGAAAATGTACTGCAGAACGGTGTTGATCACTGGCTCCTCGGACGGGCGACGGCCGAGCCCCTACTTCTTCTTGTCCGCTGCCTCGGCGGTCTCGACGCTGTCCTTGCCGAGCAGGCTGGACTTGAGCACATCGACTTTCACGCCGGGCGCAAGCTCCACCTTGGCGAAGCGGTCACCGATCTCGACCAGCTTGCCGGCGAAGCCACCATTGGTCAGCACACGATCGCCCTTCTTGAGCTGCGAGATGGCGGTCTGCTGCTTCTTCTGTTGCGAGCGCGACGACCAGAACAGAAGAAAGATGAACGGTACCAGGAGCAGCAGCGGCAGCATCATGCCGAGCCCGCCCCCGGGAGGCGGCGGTTGATCCGCGCCCTTGCCCGGCGGAGCGGACGGCGCCTGCTGCACCGCGTGTGTCACGGGAGGCGGCGCGGCCCCAGGCGCGGCGGGACGGCCGGGCGCCGGGGGAACGGCTTGAAATGCGAGTGGCGCCGGACCCAAGGGTGTTCTCCAGGAGGGCCGGCCTATAGCGAGTTTCCCGGAGCCGCGCAAGCGCCGGTACCCGTGTGATCCGGGCCCGCGCTGGCTCGTCGCCCGAGCACCCCGCCGTCACGGCCCACCTTGACACCCCTCTAGCCGGGATGTAGTTGATCGGCCCCTGCATCTCGAACCGAGACAGATCCACGACGGATTCGGCCCCGCCGGTCCACAGGCGCGTAGCTCAGTGGTAGAGCACTACCTTGACACGGTAGGGGTCGTTGGTTCAATCCCAATCGCGCCTACTGCGCTTTGCCGGACAGCCGCTGATCCGCATTGCGCGACGGTTTTTTCCCGAATCCGAACCCGAACCCGAAGCCCGCGCTACCGGCTCGTGACGTCGTGAGGCCATGACCGGGTCGGCGCGCCGCACGCCGCGCGAGCTTCTGGCCGAGCGCGGTGAGCTTTCGGACGACGTCGTCGCCGTGAAGGTGGACGGTCGCGTTGTCGATCTCCACACTCCGGTGGACGAGAGCTCGACGCTCGAGCCGATCCGCTCGGAGGATGCGGCGGCGCTGCCGGTCATCCGCCACTCGGCGGCGCACGTGATGGCCGACGCCGTGCAGCGGCTCTTTCCCGGCACGCAGGTCACGATCGGCCCGGCGATCGACGCCGGCTTCTACTACGACTTCGACCGCCCCGACGGCAGGTTCACCGACAAGGATCTCGGGCGCATCGAGAAGGAGATGCGTCGGATCATCAAGGCCGGCGTGCCCTTCTACCGGCAGGAACTGTCGCGCGACGACGCACACGCGCTGTTCGAGAAGATGGGCGAAAAGTACAAGCTCGAGATCCTGGCCTCGATCCCCGAGGGCGAGTCGATCTCGATCTACCGGCACGGCAACCCGGGCAAGCCGGAGTCGAACTGGGTCGACCTGTGCGAGGGACCGCACGTGCCGACGACAAAGCAGCTCGGCGTCGTCAAGCTGACCAGCGTGGCCGGCGCGTACTGGCGCGGCGACGAGAAGAACCCGATGCTGCAGCGCATCTACGGCACGGCGTTCCCGACCGAGGAGCAGCTCGAGCATCACTTGAAGATGCTCGAGGAGGCCCGCGCGCGCGATCACCGGAAGCTCGGCAAGGAGCTCGAGCTCTTCATGTTCCACGAGTACGCGCCGGCCATGCCGTTCTTCCTGCCGCGCGGCGCGAGCATCTACAACCGCCTCATCGACTACGTGCGCGGCCTGTACGTCGACTACGGGTACGACGAGGTGATAACCCCGCAGATCTTCGACAAGCGGCTGTTCGCAGCCAGCGGTCACCTGGCGAACTACTGGGAGAACATGTACCTGCCGGTGACGGCGGAGATGCTGGATGCTTCTGGTTGGTCCGACGCGGAATCCCACGGCGCGGAGCACGAGCACGCGCACGAGCACGAGCACGGCGATCTATCGGCGATCGATCCGCTGGCGCAGAAGCCGATGAACTGCCCCAGCCACTGCCTGATCTTCGGGCAGCGACGCCGGAGCTACCGGGAGCTGCCGTGGCGCATGGCGGACTTCGGACGGCTGCACCGCTACGAGCGTGGCGGCGTCGTGCACGGCCTGGCGCGCGTGCGCACCTTCTGCCAGGACGACGCGCACATCTTCTGCACGCCGGAGCAGATGCCGGCCGAGATCCACGCCTTCAACCAGCTCTTGTTCGAGGTCTACACCGCGTTCGACTTCAAGGACGTCGCGGTCAAGCTCGCGCTTCGACCCGAGAAGCGCATCGGCACGGACGAGCAATGGGATCACGCCGAAGGCGTGCTCGAGCAGGTGCTGGTGGAATCGAAGCTGCCGTTCGAGAAGCTGCCCGGCGAAGGCGCGTTCTACGGCCCGAAGCTGGAGTTCCACGTCGTGGACGCGCTCGGACGCGGCTGGCAGCTCGGGACGATCCAGGTCGACTACATGATGCCCGAGCGCTTCGGCCTCGAGTACGTCGCGGCGGACGGTGCGGGCCACCGCCCGGTGATGCTGCACCGGGCGATCCTCGGCAGCATCGAGCGCTTCTTCGGCATGTACATCGAGCACGTGGCCGGAAAATTCCCGGTCTGGCTCGCTCCGGAGCAGGCCACCCTGGTCACGGTCAGCGAGAAACAGGCCGACTACGCCAGCAAAGGTCCGCTCCCAGCTCGTCGCACGCGGGCTCAGGGTCGGGCTCGACGTCGGGTCCGACAAGCTCGGCGCGAAGATCCGCAACGCGCGCATGATGCGCGTGCCCTACATCGTGGTTATTGGCGAGCAAGAAGCCGAACACGGCACGGTCACGCCGCGCTCACGCGAGGACGGGGACCTCGGGGCGATGTCGATTGAAGCATTTTCGGAACGGCTGGTGACGGAAAGCAAGGTTCCGCGCCTGACCGACAGACAACAACCAACCGGAGCCTAGCGGCCAACCGGGGAAGGGAGAGAGAAGACACTCGCATGGCAATGGGGCGACGTTTCAGCCGGGAGCCGCGTGGACCGCAAGTCCGCGTGAATCACCGAATCCGCGTACCCGAGGTACGTGTCGTGATGGAAGACGGGACCAACCTCGGGGTCCTGCCGACAGAAGAGGCTCTGCGCGAGGCGCAGACGCGCGGGCTCGATCTCGTCGAGGTCAACCCGAAGGCAGCGCCTCCGGTGTGCAAGATCCTCGACTTCGGAAAGTACAAATACGAGGAAAAGAAGAAGCAGCGCGAAGCCAAACGCAAACAGACCGTGGTCGAGATCAAGGAGCTCAAGCTCCGGCCGAAGACCGACGATCACGATCTGGAGGTGAAGGTGCGGGCGGCACGGAAATTCATCGAGGGTGGCAACAAGGTAAAGCTCACGGTGCGCTTCCGCGGCCGCGAGATCACGCACCCCGAGATTGCCAAGAAGCAGCTCGACTACATCGTGAGCCATACGGACGACGTGTCGAACGTCGAGCAGCGACCGCAGATGGATGGCCGCACGATGGTGCTCATGATCGCGCCGAAGCCGCAGGTGCTGCAGCGGCTCGCCAACGAGCGCGCGCTCAAGGAGCGCGACGCGAGCGGGCCGGAACACTCGCGCCCGGACAACGAGCAGGAGACCTCGGAGGTGCTGGCGGAGGACGCGTGACTCCGTCGCGTCCCGGGGGCAGCGCGCCCCCGGGCGACAGACGCTTGGGGGCAGAGCTCGTGTGAGACGTCAGTGCGGCAGGAAGTCCTTCGGGAGCAGGCCCCCGAAGTACGCGCCCGCCGCGCCGGCGACGAGCACCAGGAGCAGCAGCAGGAAGATCACGCCGCGCCCGCCGCCGGACGACTTCTGGCTCGCAGGCGGAGGCATCGGGGCGGAGCCTGGTCCGGAGTTGCGCGGAGCCGAGGCGGGAGGCGGCGCCGGCTCGACGGGCGCGTCTATCGCGGGCGGGGCCGCGGACTGGCGGCGCGCCGACGGCGAGTCGTCTTCAAGCGACGCGAGCGAGCCCAGCTCGTATTGCTGCTCCGGCGCGGCGGCGCGGCCGCCGAGCTCGATGCCGAGATCCTTCGACCAGTCCTGCGCGCCGCCGAAGGAGCCAAGGTTGAGCGGTGTCTCGCCACCCGACGGCGAGCTGTCGCCGCTGCTGTCGAGCGAGCTGAACTCGAACAACGCCTCTTCGATCAGCGAGCCGATAATCGAGCTCTTCTGGGCCGCCTTGCGGCGGCGGCTGGAGTCGCGCTCGGAGATCACCGGCTCGAGCAGCCCGGCGATGTCGAACGACGACACCGGGTGCTGGAACTGGAACATCAGCGCGTTCAAGTCGGCGCCCAGCTGGCGCGCGGACTGGTAGCGCATCGCCGGATCGCGAGCGAGCGCCCGCGCCAGCAGCTGCTCGAGCTCCGGCGGCACCTGCGGGTTGAACTGGCTGAGCGGCGGCACGCGGGCCGACTGCACCTGGCGCACCGTCTCGAGATCCGTCTCGCCCATGAACAGGCGACGACCGGCGAGCAGCTCCCACAGGATGATGCCCACCGCGAAGATGTCCGTGCGGGCGTCGACCGGTTGACCCAGCGCGGCCTCGGGCGACAGGTAGCTGAACTTGCCCTTGATGATGCCGGGTTCGCTGTGCTCGAGCTGGCTATTGGCCTTCGCGAGCCCGAAGTCCACGATCTTGACCTCGCCGAAGCGCGTGATCAGCACGTTCGGCGGGGACATGTCCCGGTGGACGATGCCCACGTGCTGCCCCTTGGCGTCGGTCAGCTCATGGGCGTAGGCGAGCCCCTCGCAGATCCGCACGCAGATGAGGCACGCCTCTTCGAGCGGAAACAGCTGACCCTGCTTCTTGCGGTACTCGACGATCGCCTTCAGGTCGGCGCCGTCCACGTACTCCATGACGATGAAGTAGGTGTTGTCGCCGACACCGATGTCGAAGACCTGGACGCAGTTCGAGTGCGACAGGTGCGCCGAGAGGCGCGCCTCGTCGAGGAACATCCCCATGAACTGCTTCTTCTGCGAGAGATGCGGAAGAACGCGTTTGATCGCGACGGTCTTCTTGAAACCTTCGAGGCCCGCGCTCTCGGCGCGGAAGACCTCGGCCATCCCACCGGAGGCGATCTTCTCGAGGACCCTGTAGCGTTGCTGCTGTGTAGCCATCGACCCGCCCGCTCTTGGCGGCGCGTGCAAAAAGCAGATTAGGGCCCGCCGGGAGGAGCGGTCAAGCTTGGTACTGCGACGCTGCGGCGCAACGGCTCATCAGCGAGTTTCCGCGTACCGGGACAAGCGGCGCAGCAGGTCGAGATGGCCGTCGGGCACGGGCTCGAAGCGGGTCGCCTGGAACAAGCTCTGGGCGAAGCCGGCCAGATCTTCCCGCAGGGCGAGGAAGGCGGCGATCAGCCGCTGTCGCGTGGCGGGCGGGACCGCCGAGCTGGCGGCGATCAGGTCCCCGGGGATCGGGCCTACGAGCAGCAGCACACGCATCGCGCTCGCTTCCATGCCCATGTCGAGCCACGGCGATGCGGCCAGCTGCCCGCTGACCGGCTCGATGCCCACGTGCGTGGCGCCGACGTCCGCGGCGCCGCTCAGCACGGCCTCGACGACGCCCTCGTGGCTGGAGCAGAAGAGCTCGCGCGGGAACGCGCGAGCGAGATCCATGCCGAGCGAGCGCAGATGCCAGCGCGGCACGAAGTAGCCCGACGCGCTCTCCCTGGACACCCACGCCACGGTCAGCCCGTGCAGATCCTCGATCCGGCGGTAGGGGCGATCGGCGCGCGCGAACAGCGCCGAGTGGTATCCGGCGCGCACGCCCCGCGTGAGCACCACCAGCGGCGCGACCGCGCCGCGATCTTCCAGATCCACCGCCACCAGGGGCGGCGCCCAGACCAGGTGCACCTTGCCCGCGAGCGTGCTCTCCATCAGAGCCTCGTAGCTGGAGGTCACGCAGGGCGTGATCTCCAGCCCCGTGGCGGTCGACAAGCGGCGACAGAACTGTCCGAGCGTCTCCTGGGTGTTCTCGGTGCTGGACACCACAGCGAACACGAGTGCCGACACCGGGCAAGCCTACCGCGGGCCACGCCGGCAACCCAGGGGCGTTCGCGTAACGGTCACGCCCGCACGACAAAAACCGTGTTATGGGTCGGCCCATGAGCGAAACGGGCCATCCCCAACCAGGCGATCCCCACGCCGGGGGCGAGCTCCTGCCCGACGAACCGCACACGCCGCTCTGGCTCACGCTGCTGGGCGGCGCGCTCGTCCTGCTCGCCGTGATCTACTTCGTCGCGACCCGGCCCGCCGGCAAGACCACGGATCAGCTGCGTCACGCCGCCGCGCCGATCGCGTCCGGGTCGGCGTCGGCCGCGCCCGGAGCACCGGCGCCGCCCGAGCCCCCGCCTCCGATGCCGGGGAATCAGCAGCGTCAATAACCTCCTCGCCAAGGACCGGATCCTGTGCCAGGCTCCGCGTCCCTCGCCGGGGCCCCATCCCCGGAAAGCACGGGGCCGTAGCTCAGCTGGGAGAGCGCATGACTGGCAGTCATGAGGTCAGGGGTTCGATCCCCCTCGGCTCCACCGGGATCGGGCTCGCCTAAAGGCCGAGCCTCCGCCGAACTTGGTCCAGGGGGCCTGGGTGCCGGTCCGGCGCGGAACCGACGTATCCGAGCTCCGGCGCGCGCGCGGCCAGGAACGCGATCACCGCGGCGCGGTGCGGCGGCGGCACGGCGAACAGGTCGAACACCGCGGCGTCCAGCGCGGCGCGAAGCGCCGCGTCCACGCCGCCCCGCGTGGCGCGCATGGCCAGGTCGCACAGCCGCGCCCGCTGCTCGATGTCGCGCGGCGGCGCGGGCAGCGCACGCAGATGCGCGATCTTCACCTGCGGGAACGCCTGCTGCCGCGCGTCGCGGCGCGACGCCAGGTGCAGCGCGCGATACAGGGCGCTGTTCAAGAGCGCTACAACAAGCGGCGGCGACAAGCCGTCCACGTCGAGCCCCGCGAGCAGCGTGTTGCGGAAGGGCAGCCCGCCGTGGAGCGCCGCGATCGGATAGCGCGCGGTCTGTCGCACGACGAAGCGCACGCGCTCGTAGTCCTCGCGCGCGCGCAGCCGGCAGCGACTCGCGCGCAGTACGTCGCGGTCCTCGGCGAGAAACAGCCGCGGCGCGCCTTGACGGAACTCGCCGACGTCGCGGCCTTCGAGCAGCGGATAGGCGTGGCGCTCGTCCGGCTCCGGCGCGCGCAACAACAGCGTCTGCGTCACGACACGCGAGGTCTGGAAGCCCATCTCGCGGAACAGCTCGCGCGGCATGGGCGGCGCGCCGGCGAGCAGCGCCAGCAGCTCCGGCGGGCGCACCTCCGCCGCCTCGCCCGCCGCGCGCTGCCGCTCCGAGAGCCGCCATGGGCGCTCGTCGCTCTGCGCGCTGTCCGACGCGTCGGCGATCAGCGCGAAGCACGGCTGGACCACCGAGTCGAACGCGTCCTGCCCGAGCTCGAGCAGCGGCTCGCGCACGACATGGCGCGCCGTCAGCGCGCGCCGCGCCGCGCGATAGCCGTCGAGATCCGCGAGCGGACTCGGCACGAGCAAGGCCACGGTGCCGCGGGGCGCGAGGCCCGCGGCACGCTCGACGAACAGCGCGTGGAGCGTCGGGTAGCCGCGCATGGCGGCGTACGTCCGCGCGAAGAAAGCGCGGAGCGCGGGATCCAGCGGTTGGGCGGCGCGCCCCGCGAAGGCGACCCAGGGCGGATTGCCGACCACCAGATCGAAGCCGCCCCGCTCGGCAAACACGCCGGGGAACGCCGCTTCCCAGTCGAACGGCGTGAAGCCTTCCAGCACGGCCGCCGCTCCGGAAATCAGCGAATCACCGCACCGCAGATGCGCGCCGGCTTGCTCCAGCGTGAAGTCCGCGTCGCCGACCCACAGCCAGAGCAGCGCCTCCGCGACGGCCACGGCCAGCGGCGCGCGATCCACGCCGTACAGACACTGCTGCACGATCTCGCGGCGCGACGCGACGGCGGACAAGCGCCGGCCCACGGCGAGCAGGAACGCGCCGGCGCCCAGGGCGGGATCGCAGACGCGCAGGGCGTGCGCGCGCTCCGCGTCGAGATCCGGCGCCAGCGCGCGCAGGACGACCGTGTCCGCCAGCGCCGCGGGAGTGAAGTACGAGCCGCTGCGCTTCCGCGCCGGACCGGCAATCAGCAGCTCGTAGGCGCGCGCGATGCTCTCGAGATCATCGCCGCTACCGGACAGCAGGCTCTCGACCGCCGGCGCGTCGATGATCCGCGCGTCCGCGAACAGGCGACCCCCGCGCGGCTCGAGGCCGCGCCGGCGCGCGGCGGCGGTCACAGCGATGCACAGCAACGCGCGCAGGTGCTCTTCGTCGCTAGCATCGGGCAACGCGCTCGCGACGGCGTCGAGCGCCAGCTGCTCGGGACGGCGCTTCACGCGCCTTTGCACAATCGCTCGCCCAGGCGCATCGCGGCCAGCATGCCAGCGGCGTCCGCCTGGCCCCGCCACGCGATGTCGTACGCGGTGCCGTGATCGACGCTGGTGCGGGGGATCGACAGGCCCATGGTGACGTTGACCGCGTCGCCGAATGCCACGAGCTTCATCGGGATGGTGGCTTGATCGTGGTACATGGCGACGACGCCGTCGTACGACGTGTGCGACTTGTCGTACATCTTCCGGTACGCCGTCTCGGCGCCGATCGGGCCGACGAGGCACGCGCGCTTGCCGAGGGTGCGGCGCGCGGCACGGATGCCGGGAACGATCGCGCGCCGCTCTTCGTCGCCGAGCAGCTCGCTCTCGCCGGCGTGGGGGTTGAGCGACGCGACCGCGAGGCGCGGCACGCGGTTGCCGAGGGCGTGAAGCAGCCGCGCGAGCCACACCGTCGCGCTCGCGACGCCGCGTGCGTCGAGCGCGGCGGGCACGCGCGCGAGCCGCAGGTGTGTCGTGACCAGGCTGGTCGCCATACGCGGCGCGACGAAGCACATCACACTCCGCGCCGCCCCGTCACGATCGCGCAGGTACTCCGTGTGACCTAGGAAGTGCGCGGCGCGCGGCGCGCCGCTCTTCGCGATCGCCGCCTTGCTGACGGGACCCGTGACGAGCGCCGCACCGTGCTCGCGCGCCAGGTCGAAGCCCACGTCGATCCACGCAAGCTGCGCCGCGCCGGCGCGCTTGCCGGGACGCCCCGGCGCGCGATCGCGCGGAGCCAGCGCCGGGCCCGGATCGTGGATCAAGATCCGATCGCTGCGCGGCGTGCCGTCGAAGCGCGCGAAGCGACGCTGCGGGACGCCGACCAGCGACGCCGCGTCGAGGATCGTGCCCTCGTCGCCGACCAGCACACGCGCCACGCCGCGGAGCTTCGCCGCCGCGGCGACGCTCACCTCCGGCCCGACGCCGCTCGGGCAACCGATGGAGACGACGATCATCGAGGCCGACTATGCCACCGTGCTGGCGACACGTCGCGCGATGAGCGCTTCGCGCACCGTGCGCAGCAGCTCCGCGGCGACGAACGGCTTGGTGAGCCACGCCGACGGCTCGACGCCGTGGGCGTCCTCGTCCGGCACGTAGCCCGTCATGAACACGGCGGGCAGCCCTGGGCGGTCAGCGCGCAGGACGGCGAGCAGCCGCCGGCCGTTCATCTCCGGCATCACGACGTCGGTGACGAGGAGCGAGATCGCGTCACGCTCCGCCGCCCAGATCGCCAGCGCGTCCGACGGGTGGTTGGCCGACAGGACGCGGTAGCCCGAGTCGGTGAGCACGCCCGCGACGATCGCGCGGACGCGGTCGTCGTCCTCGACGACGAGCAGCGTCTCGTGGCCGCGCTCCACCGAGGCGGGCGCGACGGACGCCGGACGAGCCGGCGCGCCCGCAGCCAGCGGGAGATCGACGCTGAAGGTGCTGCCGCGACCGGGCGACGACTCGACGTCGATGAATCCGCCACTCTGCGACACGATCCCGAACACCGTCGCCAGGCCGAGCCCGGTCCCCTTGCCCGGCCGCTTGGTGGTGAAGAACGGCTCGAACAGGTGGGCGCGCGTCTCCTCGCTCATGCCCGTGCCGGTATCGCTGACGGAGAACCGCGCGTAGCGCTTGCCGGACCGGGTGACGACATCGGTGCGGATCGCGACCTCGCCGCCGCCGCCCAAGGCGTCGCGCGCGTTCAACGCCAGGTTGACGATCACCTGGTGCAGCTGGTTCTCGTCCGCGCGGACGGCGATCGCCTCGGAGTGCAGCGAGGCGTGCAGCACGACGTGCTCGCCGAGCACGCGTTCGAGCAGGGTCACGGCGGCCTTCACCACCGCGTTCAGATCCAGCGTGTCCACGTTCCGGACCGAGTGGCGGCTGAACGCCAGCAGCTGCGCCGTCAGTCCCGCGGCCTGCGTCGCGGCGGCGTGAAGGTTCGCGAGATACTCGCTCTGATCGGACCCGTGCGAGCGCAGATACCCCGCGTTCAGGATGATGATCGTGAGCAGGTTGTTGAAGTCGTGGGCGACTCCGCCCGCCATGCGACCGAGTGCCTCCATCTTGCGCGCTTGCTCGAGCGACGCCTCGAGCTGCTTGCGCTCGGTGACGTCGAGCGCCACGCCCACCATGCGCACCGGCGCCCCGGCAGCGTCCTTGAACACCTGCGCGATGCCCGTCACCCAGCGCAGTGCGCCGTCGCGGCGAACCACGCGGTAGTCCGCGCGCTCCGCGACGTCCCCGGCGGCCGCGCGCGCCGCCAGTGCCTGGATGGCGCCGCGATCGTCGGCGTGGATGGCAGCGATGAACGCCTCGAACGTCGCCTCCACCTCCTGCGGTTCGAAGCCCAGGATCCGGTACAGCTCGTCCGACCAGAATACGCGGCCGGTCTGCATGTCCCAGCCCCAGCTCCCGACGTTCGCGATCTGCTCGGCCTCCCGCAGCAGCTCCTCGCGCTCGCGCAGCAGCTCGTCCCCCCAGAGACGCTCGATGGGTGCCGGCCGATCGGCTTCGCCGCGCTCGCTCACGAACGAGGAGTGTTCGACGGCGCGGCTCGCGCTGTCAATCGACGCCGGCGGTCACACGCGCGAACTGCCCCACGCATCCAACGCGCCCTGACGCGCGGCGCGCGCGAGCGCGCCGGGCGACGGCAGACCGCCCTTGTCGAAGGCGTGGCACAGCGCGCTCGGCGCGCGGAAGCCGGCGACGCGCGCCACGATTTCCGTCGTGGCTCCAGGCGCCGCGAGCAGACGGATCGCTTGCAGCAGGCGCGTGTGGTGCAGGGCGGCGCGCCAGTGCGCCCACGGCAAACGGTAGCGCGCTGCGATGGCCGCGATGTGCCGGTGCAGGCGGCGCTCGCCGGCGCCCAGGTCGGCGGCGAGATCGACGATCGCCGGTCGCGACTGGAGGTTCGAGAGCTGCCGCACCACAGCGGCGTGGATCCGAGCGTCGCCGTGGTCGGCCTCGCGCTCCAGGTCGCCGGGCGAGATCGCGGCAAAGTCGAAGCCGTTGGCGCGCACGATCGACAGGATGCAGGTCACGGCTTCTGCGGCGCGGGCTCCGGAGAGCCCGTCGGCAGCCCGGGACAGGCGCGCCACGTCGCCCGGCGAAAGCACGGTCGCGCGCGGTTCACCGGTGAACGGCGCGCCCATCACCGCCGGGTCCCAGTCGAGCACGAGCCAGCGCGAGGTCGCGCCGCCGAACGCGTCCAGGCCACCCCGGCTCGCGTCGCTCAACATCAGCGTACCCGGCTCGTACCAGAGTCGCGTCCCGCGCTCGTCCAAGCGCGCGTAGCCGTCGATCAAGACGACCAGCTGCGGTCGCTTGAGGTGGTCCACGAACGGTGCCGCGCGCTGCAGCAGCGCGTAGTCGCTGGCTACGTTTCGGCCACTTTGTATGCCAACCCTGAGGCCCGGCGTGCGGACGTCGATCAGCTCGTGGAAGACGTCGAGCTCCGGCACCTCGAGTCGACGGACGTCCCGCAGCACATGGCGAGCCTAGCGCATCGTCAGCCGGTCCCGAACCTCCAACGCGAGATCGCGCAGCGTGGCGGCCAGGCCGCCGGAGAGCTCGCCCGGCCAGCGCACCACGACGCCGATCGGGGTGGCCTCGACACTCGCGACGTGAAGCCCCGAGACGCTCCCGCCGAGGTCCATGAGCCGGGCGCGGAGCCCGTCGTCCAGAACCGCGGCGCACAGCGCCGGGTCGGCGTCGACCACCCACTTCGCATCGAACACCGCGTCGCCGCTGGGCGTCGGGTGCCGGCTCATCCCGATTCGCGCGAACGAGGACACGGTGCCCTTGGTCATGAGCCGGAACGGCCCCCGCGCGTCGGGCGCGGGCACGCGCGCGAACGAGACCATCAGGTCCATGTCCCTTCCCGCGACCACCGCGCACCCGATGACCACCTCCGAGCCGCGCCACGTTCCCGACACGCACACGCGGCTGCTGCGGCTACCCAGCATCCGCGCCAGTCGCGGGTTCGCGGCCACCTCCTCCAGCGCTTCCCGCGCCCCACGCTGGACCACCGCGCCGGCGCCCTCCAGATCGCGCTTCGCGGCCGCTTCGACCTCGCTCTGGACGCGGGCGAGCGTGCGACGGTGGCCGCGGAGGCGCAGCTCGAATGCCGCGAGCACGACCAGCGCGATCCCCCACGCCAGCATCGCCCCCACGATCGGGTGACGCGGCGTCGCGAGCACGACCACCCCGACCACGGCGATCGCCCCGACAATCACGATCTCCAGCGTACGGAAGTAGCGGAAAGCAGGCGACATCGCCCAAGAAGTGACACGGCCCCGGGCGCCACGCAATTGCCCTCTCCGGACACCAACGCCCCGAGCCCCGACGACGCCTACTCCTCGGTGACGCGCTCGTTGTCCACGCTCGACGGCGTGGGCCGCTCGTCCGTCGTCGGTGCGCGCAGCTTGTAGCCGGCGCCGCGCAGCGTATCGAGAGGCAACGCGTCGCCGAGCTTGGCGCGCAAGCGACGCACGTGGATGTCGACGGTGCGCGGCCCGCCCTCGTAGCGGTTGCCCCACACACGCGCGAGCAAGTGCTCTCGCGACAGGACTTTTCCGCGCCGCTCCGTCAAATAAGCAAGCAGGGCAAACTCCTTGGCGGTGAGCTGCACGGGCCGGCCGTCGAGGCTGACCTCGTGACCGGCCTTGTCGATCACGATGCTGCCGACCTTCTGGCGCTCCTCGGTGACGAACTCGCTGCGCCGCCACTCCATCGCGCGGATGCGCGCGTACAGCTCTTCCGGCACATACGGATGCAACACGAAATCATCGAAGCCGCTCGACGGCTCGACGCGCGCGATCTGACCGACGGTCACGGCGATCATCGCGCCAACGTTGTCGAAGAAGGGCTCGCGGCGAACGGCGCGCAGGGCCGCGATGGCGAGATCCGGACGGTCCAGCGCCTCGAACAAGAGCGCGCGCGGCCGCACGTCGTACTCGTCATCGTCGTCGTGGATCAGGTTGACCGGGTCGTCCCACAGATCGAGCGTGCGCACGTTCGCACCGAGCTGGCGCAACGTCACCGCTCCGCCGTCCTCGCGCTCGAGCATCGGCCCGTGACCGATCACGCCCACGAACGTCCGCGCGCGCACGTGCAGGTCAGCCGATCTCCGTGCCGCCAACGGTGATCTGCGCAATCTTGATCGTCGGGCAGCCGACGCCGACGGGGACGCTCTGGCCGTCCTTGCCGCAGGTCCAGATCCCATCGGAGATAGCGACGTCATCGCCCAGCATGGTTACCTGGCGCAGTGTTTCCGGACCGTTACCAATCAAGTTCACCCCCTTGAGCGGCGCCGTGATCTTGCCGTCCTCGATCAAGTAGCTCTCGGTCAGGGAGAAGACGAAATCGCCGTTCGAGATGTCTACCTGGCCGCCACCGAAAGTCTTGGCAAAGATTCCCTTTTTCACGCTCCGGACGATCTCTTCCGGGTCGTGCGGGCCGGCCAGCAGCACGGTGTTGGTCATGCGCGGCATGGGCACGGAGGTGAAGCTCTCCCGGCGCCCGTTGCCGGTCGGCTCGGTCTTGAAGTGGCGCGCGGACAGCCGGTCCTGCATGTAGCCGCGGAGCACGCCGTTCTCGATCAACACGCTCCGCCGCGGCTCGCAGCCCTCGTCGTCCACGTTGATCGAACCGCGGCTCTGGAGCAGCGACGGATCGTCCACCACCGTGCACAGCTCGCTCGCGACCGGCTTTCCGATCTGGCCGGTGTAGTTGCTCGTCCCCTTGCGGTTGAAGTCCGCCTCGAGCCCGTGCCCCACGGCCTCGTGCAAGAGGATCCCGCTGTCGCCCGGCGCGAGCACGATCTCCATCTGCCCGGCGGGCGCCTTCCTCGCGTCGAGCATGAGCAGCGCCTGCCTCGCGGCGATCTCGGCGTGACGCTCGGGGCTCTGATTGTCGAAATAGCCGAGCGTCATCCGCCCGCCGCCGCCGCTGCGACCGGACTCGCGCTTGCCATGGTCCTCGGCGATGGCGCGGATCCCGAACCGCATCAGCGGTTGAACGTCGTAGGCGATGCGGCCGTCGCTGGTCGCGATCAAGACCTCGCGGATCTCCTCGGCGAAGCTCGCCTCCACCTTGAGGATGCGCGAATCGACAGCCAGCGCGGCGGCACTCGCGCGCTCGAGCAAGCGGCGCTTGTCGATGCCCGCGACGTCGATCGTCGGCTTGTCGAGCTCGTAGCGCTTCGGCAGCACGATCGGGTCGAGCGCGACGGGCGGCGCGCCCTTGCCGCCGGTGGCGATGCGCGCGGCCGTCTCGGCGGCACGCTTCATCGCCTCCCACGTGAGGTCTTCCACGTGCGCATAGCCGGTCGCGTCGCCGCGTTGCACGCGCACGCCCAGGCCCATGGCCACGCCGCGCGACGCGCTGCGCGTGATGCCCTCCTCGAAGCTGAGCCCGCCGCCGGCGCGGTACTCGAAGAACAGATCCGCGAAGTCCCCGCCGCGCGACAGCGCAATGGCGAGCAATTTCCGGCATGTGTCCGCGTCGATCCCCGCCGGACCGCCCGGCGCGAAGGGCGCGCGATAGCTCTCGCTCTGCATTCCGCGGAACTTGGGGCCGCCCGCGCCGGAGGGCAAGCGGCGCGGGTCCGGGGGCCGGAGGATGCCGGTCCGGCGCGGAATCTCCTGGTCTGTTCGCGCGGCGCTTCCACGAGAATGTGACGGCGATCCTGGCGCGGATCGGAAGGACGGAAGGGCGGAAGATCCGGGGATGGGACGAACGCAGCGATCGGTGCGCTGATCGAGGTGCACCGCCATCTCGGCCCAGGGTTGATGGAATCCGCCTACGACGCCTCGTCCGTGCGCCGAGTTGGCCGAACGAGGCCTTCACTTCGAGCGACAACGACCGCTGCCGGGTGTGCACCTTTATTTCGGATATCGCCTCGACCTCGGTTCGGCCGATCCCGATCTCGTGACCGTCGCGCGGTCACGAGATGCCGATCGGGTCGTCCGATCCCGATCTCGTGACCGTCACGCCAACGTGGGGCGCGCTCCGCACCCGGTTCCGCGCCGGACCGGCATCCTCTCGAATCAAGCTGGCGAGCTGGCGGTCAGTCGGGGTCGCAGGGCCCAGTGCAGTTCGCCGTCACGACGCCGGTGCGCAGGAACGTGTCGAGCGTCGTGCCCACGGACGTCACTTCGCGGATGCGGGGATGCGGGTCCTGACCGTCACGCATGGGGACGTTCGTGATCGGCTCCGGCGGCAAGCCGAAGTCGAACTCGATCATGGCCGACCCCGTGAACGGCGCGTCGACCTCGTCGATGCCCCAGATGCTCCGGTTGACGGGCCTGAGGTTCTTCGCGCCGATGGCGCGCGCCATCACATGCGCGCCGAGGGTCGTCACCTGGTGGTCGCCGATCGCTACCAGCATGAGCACCGAGTGCGCCGGCGTGTTCGGCAGCATGTCCGTCTGGATCGCGTTCGAGTATCCGCTCGGTTCGGCACGGTCCCAGAGCATCTGCGCCAGATCCAGCGTCATCTGCACGTCGAGGGCGTTTTCGTAGGTGGCGTCGAGCAGGGTGAAGAACTGATCGAAATCCACGCTGCGCTGGAGCAGCAGGTTGTAGCTCTGACCCGGCACGGCGAGCACGCCGCGGGTAACGTCCGTGCTGAGCGCCATGTAGGACGCGCCGAGGATGCCGCCCTGGCTCGCGCCGAAGTAGACCGGACTCTTGGTGCTCACGAGGCTCTTGCCTCCCGACTGGAGCGCGGGGTCCGCGGCCAGGCGACCGGCGGCCATGCGCGTCGCGAGCAGCGCGTTCAGGATCCCCTGCTGCATGCGGTCGGGCACGGTGTGGAACGCCGCGATGTCGCCGCCGGTGATGATCTGCAGCATGTTCGGCACGTCGTCCTCGGCCATGCCCACCCAGTCCGTCGCGATGATCGCGTAGTTGAACTGGTTGGCCAGGTCACCGAACGACTCCGCTTCGGAGCGGTCACCGAGCAGGCCGTGGCCGTACCACATGACCGTCGCGGGGTTGGCCGGCGTCGCGCTCTTGGGCACCAGGAACGTGAACGGGTAGGTCGCCGTGCCGTTTTTCACCGGCTGCCCTTGCGCGTCGAGCAGCATGCTGGCGCCGGTGTCGGGCTTGTCGAGATAGAGCGGGACGCTCATCTGCCCGGTGATGCGCACCGCGATGTTCGCGTCGAAGTCGGGCGTCACCGAGTCGATGGTGTAGGTCGGCCCCTGCGGGCCCACCTCCGCCAGCGCCTCGTCGCGCATCCGGAGCATGCGCGCGGTGTTGTTCTCGCGGCTCGCCGTGGTGAAATCCCAGGCCAGCTGCAGATCCGCCCGCTTCACGCCGGCCGCGTCGAGGCGCGCGAAGATGTCGTCGTAGAGCGCGCGGCGTAGCGCCACGCTCTGTTCGGGGCTCGAGGTGCCGTCGCGTAGCGCGGCGAAGGCGGGGCTCGGTGCCAGCGCCTTGCCCTGCGCGTCCACCACGCCGCGGATCGCGACGATGTAGCGATGTCCGTCCTCTAGTCTGACGACCGGACGGATCATGAAAGCCTGCTTATCGGGGCTCGGCGCGTTGACGTCGAGCTCGGAGAAGTGCGCGACGCGCGCGCCCGTCGTGGCGTCGATGATCACGGTCGGGCTGTCCGCGTCGAGGGAGTGCGCGATGCTGACCGGGCTCGGCAAGCCGGTGGTGGTCGCGCCGGGGAGCGCGACCAGCAGCGCCTCGCTCGCGGAGAAGCCGTCGCTCTGGTTGAACACGTCCGGCGTCGTCTTCACGCCCTTCGCGCTCACGGGCAAGCTCGCCGAATGGAGGTCCACCCGCTTGCCCGTCGGTGAGCTCGCGTCGTCCTTCGCCCACACGTTCGACGGAAACGGGAACGAGCAGTAGCTCGGGACCAGCGGGTCGCAGTCGCCGTCGAGCAGCGAGCCCGCGGCGCCCGCCGAGCCCGCGCTACCCGCCGCGCCCGCGCTACCCGCCGAGCCCGCGCTACCCGCCGAGCCCGCGCTACCCGCCGCGCCGGCGCTACCCGCCGCGCCGGCGTTGCCGGCGGCTCCGCCGCTACCCGCGTTGTCATCTCCGCCGCATGCGGCGGTCGCCAGCGCGAACGCCGCCGGCAGTGCCCACAAGATCGCCCCGCGTGCCATCGGCCGCAGCATGCCATGCTTCGAGCGTCACCGGACAGCAGGACGGCGCCGGCGCCACGCGACGAGCGCCAGCGCGACCAGTGCCCACGCGCCGGCGTCCGGTGCGCCGCGCGCGGGCGCCGAGCACGAACACCCGCCGCTCGATCCCGGGGCCTCCGCGTTGCCGCCGTCGCCCGCGCCAGCATCCGGCGCCACGCCGGCTTCCACCGGCACGTCCGAGATCGAGATGTCCGCGCAGTGGTGATAGAAGCAGCCGCCCGGGTTGTTCAGGTCGTGGTTCGACATGAACTCGATGACCTGCAGCGTGCACTTGGTGCACGTCACGTTGGCGGGCAGCGTGATCTGGATCGACTGGGGAGCGGTAAACGGCGTGGTGTGCTCGAACACGCCGTCCGCGAGCACGGGGAACACCGGCGGGTCTTCGATCGGCGCGGAGCCGCAGGGCGTAGCTCCGGCGGTGACCGGCGGCTCGGGCGGCAGCTCGCTACGGTCGTTCACGGCGAGCGCGATGCGATAGTGCCCGGGGTGGAAGATCTTCTCGTCGACCGTGACGGTGATCGTCTGGCCCGTCTGGAACGCCGTCACGATGCCCGTGTCCGTACCGCCGGGCTCGTCACCACACGGCCCGAGCTTCTCCGGCAGCCCGAGCGCGTTCTGCGTCCGCCACGACTCGGGCTTGACCAACCGGAAGTGCGCTTGCGACGTCGTGGCGCTGACCGCGACGCCGGCCGCGACAAGTCCTGCCAGCACACGGCGTCGCATGCTTCTTGCCTAGCACACTTCTACGGTTCTTCGCGGAAGCGGCACGAGCGGTGCTACGCTCGGCCGTCCCGATGACCCTCGCCCACTTGCTGATCGTCGTCCACGTGATCTCCAATCTCGTCTGGATCGGCTCGATCCTGGCGACCGCGGTGATCGCGACCGCGGGCACCGCGTCGCCGGAAGTGCGCGGCGCGTTGGCGCGCCGTGTGTACCTGCGACTCGCTGTGCCCGCGTTCCTGATCTCGTTCACGGCGGGGCTGACGCAGCTGCTGATGAACGTGAATCTGTATCTGGTGCAGACGCACTGGATGCACGCGAAGCTCTTGTTCGCGCTCGCCGTGATCGGGCTGCACCACGTGATCGGCGCGCGCGTGAAGCGTATGGAGACCGGCAAGGTCGACTCTGCCGGACCCGTCGGCGTGCTGGCCGGCGTGCTGTTCGTGTGCGCGCTCGGCGCCGTGTTCCAGGTGATCGTGCGACCTTTCTAGAGCGCCCTGGGCGTGCCGCCGCCTTGCGCTTGCCCGCGCACGGGGACGCCACCGGGATCCGGACAGTACCCGTGCCCGGTTCCCGACTTCTTGCCAGCGCTCGCATGACGGCACGCACGTCAGCTGCGCCAGGCAGCACCGCCACGCACACCCGCGTTCCACGTCGGGCCCTCATCGGATGCTCAGCATCCACCGGTGACCGCACCACGGAATACCGTGCCGGAACGGCAAACCTCGATCGCGTTCGCAAGGGGATGTCGGTCCGGCGCGGAACCGGACTGGTCGCATGCGCAGTCCGGCGCGTGACGCGCATGCGCCGCGCGCGGAGAAGAAATTGTCCGCTCGCGACACCTGACCGAAACACGTGCAAGCTCATCATCGAAAGCGAGCATCAGACACACGTGCGATTGCTGGTCCAACACCGGAACCACTACGGATACCCGCGAGAGGCGGTCCTCGGACCGCATTCCATTCGCTTGCGACCCGCGAGCCACGTGCAGGCGCGCGTCGAGACCTACTCGATGCACGTCGAGCAGGAGCACGTGCTGCACTGGCAACAGGATCCCTACGGAAACCACGTCGCGCGCGTGACGTTCCCGGCGGGACAACGGGTGTCGAGCTTCGACGTACTGGTGGAGCTTGCCCTCGAGCTCAAGCCCGTCAATCCGTTCAATTTCTTCCTGGACGATCGCTGCGAGGAGGTTCCGTTCGCGTATCCCCGGGAGTTGGAGCGTGATCTCGCACCGTTCCTCGATCGCAGCGACCCGGCGTACGCGTCCGGGCGCTTGTTCGACCAGTTCGTGGATTCGCTGCCCGACGGCGGGCGCACCGTGCCCTTCGTGGTGGAAGTGAACCGGCTGATCAACGAGCGCATCCGCTACGTGATCCGCGAGGAAGCCGGGATCTGGACGCCGGAGGAGACGCTCGCCCAGGGCCGGGGCAGCTGCCGCGACTCGGCGACGCTGCTGGTGGCGGCGCTGCGCGCGCGCGGGCTCGCCGCGCGCTTCGCCAGCGGCTACCTGATCCAGCTCACCGACGAGGGGCTGATCCCCGATCAACCCAAGGGCGTCTCGCGCGACGTCGTGGATCTGCACGCGTGGGCGGAGGTGTATCTGCCCGGCGCGGGCTGGCTCGGCCTCGACGCGACCAGCGGCCTGTTGTGTGGCGAGGGGCACGTGCCGCTCGCGTGCACCGCGACGCCGGCGCTCGCCGCGCCGATCGAGGGCACGTCGGACACCGGCGCGACCGACGTCTCGTTCTCGATGAGCGTCGGGCGCCTCGGCCACGAGCCGCGCCCCACCGCGCCGTACACCGAGGAGATGTGGCAGGAGCTGCGCCAGCGCTGCCGCGACGTCGACGCGCGCCTCGCCGGCGCGGGCCTACACCTGACGATGGGCGGCGAACCTACGTTCACCTCTCGCGAGCACGCCGATCTACCGGAGTGGAACGGCGACGCGCTCGGCACGACCAAGTGGACGCAGGGGCTCGTGCTCGCCGAGGAGATCAAGAACAGGCTCACGCCCGGTGGGGTGCTGCTGCGCCGGATGGGCAAGCACTATCCGGGCGAGAGCCTGCCGCGCTGGGCCCTCGAAGCTATAGGAAGAGCCGATAGGTCCGAGCTCTGGGCAAGAGAGAAACCGGTGGGTACGCCGAGCGCGGACTCGGCCCGCGTCGTGATCGAGGCGCTGGCCGCGCGCCTCGGCATCGCCCAGCACGTGCACCCGGCTTACGAGGATCCGTGGCGCTTCCTCATGGACGAGGCGTCGCTGCCGGTGGACGTCGATCCGCTGAAGGCCGATCTGGACGACGAAGAGACGCGCAAGCGCCTGGCCCGGGTGCTCGATCGCGGTCTGGGCGAGATCGCCGGCTGGGTGCTGCCGCTGGCGAGGGCCGAGGAACGCTGGGTCGGCGGCACATGGACGTTCCGGCGCGGACGGCTGTACCTGCTGCAGGGCGACAGCCCGATCGGCCTGCGCTTGCCCCTGGGCTCGCTCGGGCCGGGCTGGGTGCCGCCGACGCCCGAGCCGGAAGCGTGGGAGGGCGAGCCCGATCCGCGCCGGAGCGACGACGCGGAGCAGCAGGCCGCGGTGTTCCGCGCCGGACCGGCATCCCAGGCAAGGCCCGTGCGCACGGCGCTCTGCACCGAGCTGCGCGACGACGCCGTGTTCGTATTCCTGCCTCCGCTCGCGTCGGCCGCGGAGTTCATCGAGCTGGTCGGCGAAATCGACCGCGTGCGTCGCGAGGTCGGCGTGGACGTGGTGCTCGAAGGCTATCCGCCAGCGTCGAGCCCGCTCTTGACCCGCTGCAGCGTGACGCCGGATCCCGGCGTGCTCGAGGTGAACATCCCGCCGACCAACAACACCGACGACTACGCGTCGCTGATGGATCAGGTGTTCGAGGCGGCGCTGGCGTCGGGCCTGCACTCGGAGAAGTACCTGGTCGACGGTCGCATGTCCGGTAGCGGCGGCGGTCATCACCTGACGCTCGGCGGACCGAGCCCGCTGGCGAGCCCGTTCGTCGCGCGACCGGAACTGCTCGCGAGCTTGCTCGTATTCCTGCAGCATCATCCGTCGCTGTCGTACGCGTTCACCGGGCTGTTCGTCGGACCCACGTCGCAGGCGCCGCGCATCGACGAGGCGCGCCACGAGTCCTTGTACGAGCTCGAGATCGCGCTCCGGCGCGCGTTCGACAAGCGTGACGAGGCGCCGCCGCCGTGGCTCGCCGACATGCTGTTCCGGCACTTGCTCGTGGACCTGACGGGCAACACCCATCGCACCGAGCTCAGCATCGACAAGCTGTGGGACTGGCAGACACCGACCGGGCGCCAGGGTCTGGTCGAGTTCCGCGCCTTCGAGATGCCGCCGCACGTGCGCATGGCGTTCGCGCAGATGGCACTGGTGCGAGCGCTGGTCGCGTCGTTCGCCGGCGAGCCGTACGACAAGCCGCTGGTGCGCTGGGGACAGGTGCTGCACGACCGCTTCCTGTTGCCGTACTGGATCCAGAAGGACCTGGACGACGTGCTGGCGCACCTGGAGCAGCGCGGCGTGGCGCTGCCGGTGGACGTGTACCGACCGTTCGTCGAGCTGCGCTGTCCCCTCGTCGGCACGCTGCAAGCGGGAGACGTCACGGTCGAGATCCGGAACGCGATCGAGCCGTGGCACGTGCTCGGCGAAGAGGTCGCCCAGGGTGGCACCGCACGCTACGTGGATTCGTCGGTCGAGCGCATCGAAGTGCGCGTGGACGGCCTGGTCGACGCGCGCCACGCGATCGTGGTCAACGGTCATCGTCTGCCGATGCGACCGACCGAGCGCGCCGGGCAGTACGTCCAGGGCGTGCGCTTCCGCGCCTGGGCGCCGCCGCACGGGCTGCACGCGCACCTCGGGATCCACCATCCGCTGCGCATCGACGTGGTCGACACCTGGGGCAAGCGTTCGCTTGGCGCGTGCGCGTACCACGTGTGGCACCCGGAGGGCCGGGGCTTCGACGCGCCACCGCTGACGCGCTTCGAAGCGGCGGCGCGCCGCGCCCAGCGCTTCACCACCGAGCACGGCATGCCCTGGCCCGCCGCGCCCCTGCCCGTCGCGGCGCACGGCGACGCACCCTACGGCGTGGATCTGCGACGCCTCTCCATCGATCGGCCCATGCCCGAGCCTGAAGCAAAGTAAGCGATGCTCGCGGGCTATCGACCACTGCCCGGTACGTTCGACGAGCTGATGCTGCCGGACGGGTCGCCGCGTCCGGAGTTTGCCGGCGCGCTGGCGTCGATCGCCGCGATCACGCGCGGCGATTTCGCGCGGCGGCAGGCGCTGGCCGAGCGCGCCCTGCTCCACCAGGGTGTGACCTTCAGCGTGTACGCCGACGCGCGCGGCGCGGAGAAGATCTTCCCGTTCTGCCTGGTGCCGCGACTCATCTCGGCCGACGACTGGGCGCGCCTTTCGCGCGGGCTCGAGCAACGCGTGCGCGCCCTGGGCGCGTTCCTCGACGACATCTACAACGGCCAGCGCATCCTGGCCGCGGGGCGCATCCCGAAGGAGCTGGTGCTCGGCTCGAAGGGATACCTTCCGCTGATTCGCGACGTGAAGCCGTCCGGCGGCGTGCGCATCCACATCGCGGGCGTCGATCTGGTGCGGGATCCCGAGGGAACGTTCCGCGTGCTCGAGGACAACCTGCGTACGCCGTCGGGCGTATCCTACGTGCTGGAGAACCGCATCGTCTCCAAGCGCCTGCTGTCGCAGGCCTTCGACCGCGCCCGCGTACGCCGCGTGGACTTGTACCCCGCGCGGCTCGCCGACAGCCTGCGCTCGGTCGCGCCGGCCGACGACGCCAGCGACGAACCGCGCACCGTGGTGCTCACACCGGGGCCGTACAACTCGGCGTATTTCGAGCACACCTTCCTGGCCCGGCAGATGGGGTTGCCGCTGGTGCAGGCCGCCGACCTGTTCGTCGAGGACGACCGGGTATTTCTCCGGACGACGCGCGGTCGGAAACGCATCCACGTGATCTACCGGCGCATCGACGACGATTTCCTCGATCCCGAGGTGTTCCGCCCGGACAGCCTGCTCGGCGTGCCGGGCCTGATGCGCGCCTGGTCCGCGGGCCACGTCGCGCTCGCGAACGCGCCGGGCAACGGCGTCGCCGATGACAAGGCCGTGTACCCGTTCGTGCCGGAGATGGTGCGCTTCTATCTTGGCGAGGAGCCGGTCCTCGAACAGCTGCCGACGTGGGTGTGCGCCAAGCGCGACGACCTCGCGTACGTCGTTGAACATCTTGAGGAGCTGGTGGTCAAGGCCGTGGACGAGGCCGGCGGCTACGGCATGCTGATGGGGCCGAGCGCGAGCATCGCCGAGCGCGCGGCATTCCGCGAACGCATCCTGGCCGAGCCGCGCAAGTACATCGCGCAGCGTCGCCTCGAGCTGTCCACCTGCCCCACCTGGGACGGGGCCGGGCGCTACGCCACGCCCCGGCGCGTGGATCTCCGCCCGTACGTGCTGTCGGGGCGGGACGGCGTCTGGGTGCTGCCCGGTGGGCTGACGCGCGTCGCGCTCACGCCGGGCTCCTATGTGGTGAACTCGAGCCAGGGCGGCGGCTCGAAAGACACCTGGGTGCTCGGAGGATGATGGACGACCTGATCGCCCGCGTCGCGGATCATTGCTTCTGGCTCGGCCGCTATCTCGAGCGCGCCGAGAGCATGACGCGCGTGCTGGCGGTGACGCGGAGCCTCGCCCTCGACGGCGATCTCGCGCCGGAGCAATACTGGCCGCCGGTCGTGATCGTGTCGGGCGAGCGCGAGGCGTTTCTCGCGTCGCACGGGCCCGAAGCGACGTGGGACGGCGAGGCCGTGCAGGCGTACCTGACGTGGGACGAGACCGCGGTCAGCATCCGATCCGCGGTGCGAGCGGCGCGCGAGAACGCGCGCGCGGTCCGCGACGTGGTGAGTGGCGAGACCTGGGAGACGCTGAACGAGCTGTGGCTCTGGATCGAGAGCGACACGGCGCGGCGCGAGTACAACCGCAGCCGGGACGCGTTCTATCGCCGCGTACGCGATCTCGTACAGCTCGCCATCGGACTCATGCGCAGCACCATGCTGCACGACCCGCCGCTCGACTTCATCTGGCTCGGACTGATGCTGGAGCGCGCCGGGCAGACCGCGCGTATCCTCGATGTGCATCACCACGCGTTGACGGGCACGGAAGCCACGCGCCCCGAGCAGCAGGTGTTGGAGACCGCGCTGTGGCTCGCGTTGCTTCGCGCGTGCTCGGGTTTCGAGCCGTACATGAAGCGTCATCGCGGGCGGGTCGGGGGCAAGTCGATCGCGACGTTCCTGTCGTTCGAACTCAGCTTCCCGCGCAGCATCCGCTACTGCGTCCATTCCGCCAGCGATCGGCTGCGCCACCTCAGGCCTTCGCCGGAGCTGCCCGGCGCGCTGTGCTCGGCTCGCCTGGCGGAGCTCGTTCGCTGGCTCGACGCGCGTGCGGACGCTGGCTCGGCGCTCGAGGCGTTGCACGACGACCTGACGCACGTGGTGGACGAGATCCATGCCGCTTGCGGCGAGATCGGCAGCGAGCTGCTGGGCCACGGAACAGTGCCCGAGGTGCCGCCAGCAGTTGCGGCCAGAGCGGCGAAGGAGTAACAATTCCCGCGCCCTCGGCGCTGCCCGATGCCCAACCTCCTCGCGATGTCCTTCGAGGGCGAGCTCGCCCCGGCGTTCGACCTCCGATGTCTCGAACCCGGTGGGAAGCCGCCCGACGGTTGGGGCATCGGCTACTACCCGGCGGGAGAGCCGTCCGCGTCGATCCTGAAGGAGCCTGCGCCGCCCCGCGGCAGCATCCGCAGCGAGCTGATCCGCGTCTGGGAGCACCTGGCGTCGAGCGTGTTCGTGCTCCACATGCGTCGGGCCACGTGGGGCGCGAACACCGACGCCAACACCCAGCCGTTCGTCCGCAGCTGGGGCGGCCGGGACTGGCTCTTTTGCCACAGCGGAAGCCTGCACCATCGCGTCGAGCGGTCGACACAACACTTCTTCGATCCGGTCGGTTCCACCGACTCGGAGCTGGTGTTTTGCGAGCTCCTCGACCGCATCGCGGACCAACGATACCGCAGCCTCCGCGAAGCGGACCTCGCGACGATCCATCGCTGGCTGAGCGACTTGAACCAGCATGGCGGCCTTTCGCTGGTTCTCACCGACGGCGCGGACGTGCTGGCGTACACCGATCGGAACGACGAAGGACCGCTCTACCTTTGGCAGCTCCTGCCGCCGCACGGGAAGGTCGTGTTCGGCGACACGGATCTGTCCGTGGATCTCACACGGCGCGGCATCAAGAGCCGCAAGGGCGTGATCATCTCCAGCGAGGCGCTCGTCGCCGACGGAGCCGGCGGCGCGCCGCCCGCCGTGAGCTGGCGTCGCGTCGAACCGGGTCGCTTGATCGTGGTCCGCCAGGGCGCGATCGTCGCGGACCTGGGCGCAGAGAACAACGGCACGCCGGGCGCGCCGCTGCGCTCGTACCGGCCGCCGGTGCCGCGTCCCGCGGTGGCGCCGGTCCAGCGCTATGCGGTGCGGCATCGCACCACGTACCGCTACAGCGTGCCGGTCGAGCAGAGCACGCATCTGCTCAGGCTCACGCCCGCGCACGATCGCACGCAGTCGCTGGAACACCACAACGTGACCGTGTCCGTCGATGCGCGCGTCCGCGAGTACGACGACGTGTTCGGAAACCGCGCGCAGCGCGTCGCCATCGACGCGCCGTACACGGAGCTCGTGATCGAGGCGGTATCCCAGGTGCTGTGCATGGACACCGACCCGCTCCAGCTCGGACCGCACGCGCGCTCGACGATCCCGCTGGTATGGATGCCGTGGCAGCGGCACATGCTCGACCCGTACCTGCTCCCGCCCGAGCTACCCGAAAGCCAGCTCCGCGAGCTCGCCGAGTACGGCATGAGCTTCGTCGAGCGCAACGACTACGATCTGGTCGACACACTGGTCGATCTCAACCAGTCGATCTTCAACGAGTACGCTTATCAGCCCGGCTCGACCACGCTTGCAACGACCGCTTTCGACGTGTACGCGAACCGTCGCGGCGTCTGCCAGGACTTCACCAATCTGTTCATCTGCGTCGCGCGCTTGCTCGGCGTTCCGTCGCGTTACGCGTGCGGCTACATCTACACGGGCCCGAAGGGCGACAACCAGCATCAGGGCGAGGCGTCGCACGCGTGGGCGCAGGTGTATCTGCCGGATCTCGGTTGGAAGGGCTTCGACCCGACCAACGGGGTCCTGACGCAGACCGGGCATGTCCGCGTCGCGGTCGGTCGCAACTACGTGGACGCGACGCCGACCAGCGGCACCCTGTTCGTCGGCGGCGGACAGGAGATCTTGTCGGTCGAGGTCGTCGTGGAGCGACAGGGCCCGAGCTAAACCCGCGGAAAGCCCCCATTCCTTGACCAAACCCCCCGTTATCTCGTAGGATTTGGCGCTTCGGAGTGGCGCCGGGGCATTCGACAAAGGGAACCGGAACGGGCCGTGGCGAGCGAACGCGAGAAGATACTCCAGGCCGCCCAGAAGTACGTAGACAAGAAGCGCTACGACAAGGCGATCGAGGAGTACCAGAAGATCGTCCGGGAGGATGCGAACGACGCTCGCACCCTGCTGAAGATCGGCGATCTGCAAGCGCGCATGCAGGCGTATCCCGACGCCATCGCGACCTACGATCGCGTCGGCAAGTACTACGCCGACCAGGGCTTCGCCCTGAAGGCGATCGCCGTCTACAAGCAGATCCGCGAGATGATCCGCAAGCACGCGCCGGATCTCGCGGAGCGCTACAGCCACCTGGTCCCGAAGCTGGCGGAGATCTACACGCAGCTCGGGCTGACCAGCGACGCCCTGGCCGCCTACGACGAGGTCGCGACGCGGCTACAGCGCAGCGGCAGGGATCGCGACGCGATCGACGTCTTCCAGAAGATGGTCGAGCTCGACGCGACCAACCCGCTGCCGCATCTGAGGCTCGCGGAGGCCTGCTGCCGCGTCCAGGAGCTCGACTCGGCCATCGAGTCGTTCTGGGCCGCGGCGGATCTGCTGCTCAAGCTCGGACGCCGCGACGACGCGCTCAAGGTGGTGGAGCGCATCCTCCATTTCCGCCAGGACGCCCGCTACGCGCGCGCCGCCGCCGAGCTGTACCTGGAGCGCGGCGGTCGCGAGGACGGCCTGCAGGCGCTCGCGAAGCTCCAGATCTGCTTCCAGGCCGACCCGCGCGACCTCGAGACGCTCGGGCTCCTGGCCCAGGCGTTCACGCTGATCGGGCAGGAGTCGAAGGCGATCGAGGTCTACAAGGAGATGGCGCGCGTCGCGCGCGAACAGGGTCGCGCCGACCTGTACGGCCAGCTCGTCGATCATCTCGCGTCGGTCGCGCCCGACGACGACCAGGTCCGCTCGATGCGCGCGGCCCAGGACGCGACCGGCGGCCCCGTCTCCGCAGCGCCGAGCACGCAGAGCGCGATCAGCGTCCACGACGCGGACGTGGAGATCATCGAGGACGAGATCGCCGGCAGCCAGGAAGCGGCGTTCGAGCTGGACCAGCGCCACGCGCACCCGGCGATGGTCAGCTCGCCGGACGTCGTCGTAGTAGACGACGCGGTGGAAGTCGCCGAGGAGCTGCTCGGGCCGGACTCCTTCGACGCGCGCGGCCACGCGCGCAAGGCGGTGCTGGATGCGGAGTCGTTCCGCAAGCTCCGGCTGTACTCGAAGGCGATCGAGACGCTGTCGATCGCCCTGGAGATCGACCCGCGCGCGGTCGGGATCCGCGAAAAGCTGCGAGAGGTGCTCGGCGAGGCCGGCGACCGCGACGGCGCCATCGGCGAGTCGATCACCTTGTCCGCGATCTATCTCGAGCAGAACAACGTCGAGCGCGCCGAGATGCTGCTCTACGACGTGCTCGATCTCGAGCCCGAGCACCCGGTAGCGCTGGAGATGCTGCAGCAGCTGGGAGCCGGCGGACACACCGGGTACGAGCAGCAGCCGCAGCAGTACGACGAACCGCGCGAGCCCTACGCCACCGTCGACGACGCGTACGCCCAGCAAGGTTACGATCCGAACGAGCCGCTGCCGTCGTACGATCTCGAGGAGATCGGCCCGTCGCAGGCGCTCGCGAGCGAACGGCCGGTGCAGCTGTCACAGGTCGACGACCCGTTCGCAGGTGCCCAGGTTGACGATCCGTTCGGCGAGGAGGCACCGCTGCCGAGCTTCCCGCTCGGCGTCGAGCCCGACGAGGACCTGTTGGCGGGCCTCGACGAGCCAGCCGCGTACGCGGACGAGCCGGTCGCCTACGAGGACGAGCCGGTCGCCTACGAGGACGAGCCGATCGCCTTCGCCGACGCCGAGGAAGCGCCGCTGCCGTCCTTCGAGGACGAGCACGGGATCGACTTCGACGAGCCGGAGACGGCCGAAGCGCCGACGCAGATCGCCGCCGAGCCGTCGATGGAGGCGATCGAGGAAGCGCTCGAGGAAGCGGAGTTCTTCGCCTCCCGCGGCCTGTACGACGACGCCAAGGCGATCCTCGTCGATCAGCTCTCGCGCACGCCGAATCACCCGCTCGTGCTCGAGCGGCTGCAGGAGGTCGAGGGGATCGTCGCCAGCGCCGGAGCGAGCGGCACCATCGAGCGCTCCCAGCTCGGTTCCGAGCCGGTCGCGGAGGACGATCACGCGTTCGACATCGCGGCGTCGCTCGACGCCCTCGACGACCTGGAGGTCACCTCCGCGATCCAGCCCGAGGCCGCCGGGTTCGCCAACGCGAACCAGGAGGTCGACGTCGATCAGGTGTTCGCGAAGTTCAAGGAAGGCGTGCGCGCGCAGGTGTCGGAGAGCGATGCCGCGACGCACTACGACCTGGGCGTGGCCTACAAGGAGATGGGGCTTCTGCCCGACGCCATCGGCGAATTCGAGCTCGCCGGCCGCGACCCCGTGCGGGAGTGCATGTGCTTCGCGATGATCGGCATGATCCATCTCGAGCGCAACGAGCTCGACAAGTCCGCCGACGCCTACAAGCGCGGGCTCGAGGCCGAGCAGAAGACGATCGACCAGGAGATGAGCCTCTACTACGACCTCGGCGTCGTCTACGAGATGAAGTCGAGCGCCGACGAGGCCCTGTACTACTTCCACAAGATCGCCCGGCGCGATCCGGGCTACCGCGACGTCAAGGATCGTATCGCCGCGCTCGAACCGCAGCCCGCGCCGAAAGCACAGACGCAGTCGCGCGCCGTCGGCGACGAGGACGAGTTCGACCGCGCCTTCGACGAGCTCTTCGACACGAAGTAGCCGCCCGGATTGGTTTGTCGGTCCGGCGCGGAACCCGCGGCCCTCGGCCCGGCACTGCCACGTCGCTTCCCGTCGCGACGCGTTCACCGGATGCACAGGAAGGGCGGAAGGACGGAAGGACCGGGGGCTTGCGCGGCGCGTGCCGTACCTTCAACGCCACACTGGCGAGACGTCCCGAGGGCGGCCGGAGCGCGACGCATTCCGCGCTTCGTGTTCCGCCCGCGAATCGCGGGCCCAGTCCCCCTTCCGACCTTCCGACCTTCCGACCTTCCTGTGAGTCTGGAGCGCCAAGCGACGTGGACCGCCGCGGCAAGGTCGGCGAGGCGTCAGTGTTCGTGCAAGAACGCGAACAGCTCGGCGACGTACGGATCGTCGTCGAGCTCCGCGCGGGCCGCGGCAAGCGCGAGCGCGCGCGGCTGCCCGGAGCGGTAGAGCATGCGGAACGCTCGCTCGAGCGCGCGCGTGGACGACTCGGGCACGCCGTTGCGTTGCAGCCCGACGCGGTTCAGCGCGCGCACGCGCGCGCGATCGCCGGACACGATCACGAACGGCGGCACGGAGTCCTCGACCATCGCCCCACCGGCGAGAAAGCACATGCGCCCCAGGTGCACGAACGGCGCGATCGCCGCGTGGCCGCCGACTACCGCGCCAGCGCCGACCCGCACGTGACCGCCGAGGGTGGCGAGATTGACGAGCACCACGTCGTCGTCGATCACGCAGTCATGCGCGACGTGCGAACCGACCATGATCAAGCAGCGCGAGCCGATACGCGTCGTTCCGTCGCCCTTGGTGGTTCCGCGATGAACCGTCACCTGCTCCCGGAACAGGTTGTCGTCACCGACCTCCAGGCGCGTCGGCTCGCCCTGGTAGGTGCGATCCTGGGGCGGCGCGCCGAGTACCGCGCCGGGGTAGACGCGGTTGTTCGCGCCGAGGCGCGCGGGCCCGAGCACCGTCGCCTGCGCGATCAGTTCCGTCTTCGCACCGAGCTCGACGTCCGCGGCGACGTAGCAGAACGGCCCGACGCGGACGCCGTCCGCGAGCACGGCGCCGGGATCGACCACCGCGGTCGGGTGGATCTCCTGCACTCAACCCTCCCGATCGACGATCGACGCCAGCAGCTCCCCCTGCGCGCACAGCGTGCCCTCGACCGTCGCCTCACCGCGCAGCCGCCACACGTTCGACCGGTGGTGCAGCACCTCGACCTCGAGATCGAGACGGTCACCCGGGGTAACGGTGTTGCGGAACTTCGCCTTGTCGATGCCCAGGAAGAACATCAGGCTCTGGCTCGCGTCGAACGGCTCGGACGCGTACGCGAGGATGCCGCCGATCTGCGCCAGCGCCTCGATGATGAGCACGCCGGGCATGATCGGATGATCCGGAAAGTGCCCCTGCACCCAGGGCTCGTTGTAGCTGACCATCTTGTGCCCGCGAATGCGTTCGCCGGGTTCGATGTCGGTCACGCGATCGACGAGTACGAACGGATACCGGTGCGGCAAGATCTCCAGTATCTTGGGGATCTCGATCTTCACCGACTTGCGCGCGCTCATGACTCGTCCCCGGTGCCGCCGGTCAGCCGGGCCATGGCCCTGAGCCAGCGGACACGCGGAATGGCAGGGAATCCTGCCACGGTGACGGCTTCTGGTACATCCCCGATCACGCCGCTCTTGGCGGCGATGCGCGCGCCGTCCCCGACCCGCGCGTGATCGGTGATACCGGCCTGGCCACCGATGCGCACGCGCCGTCCAATCATCGCCGAGCCGGCGAACCCCGACTGCGCAGCGACCAGCGTCCCCGCGCCGATCGACGCGTTGTGCCCGACGTGGACGTGCGCGTCGAGCTTCACGCCGCGTCCGATCCGCGTCGGGCCGAGCGTGCCCGCGTCGATCGTGCACAGCGCGCCGATCTCCACGTCGTCCTCCACGACCACGCCGCCGAGGTGCGGAATGCGCACGGCGTCGCCACCCGGCCCCTCCGCCCAGCCGAAGCCCGCGCGCCCGATCACGGCGCACGGTCCCACGACGACGCCCTCGCCCAGCCATACGCCGCCGTAGATCACCGCGTTCGGACCGACCACGCAGCCGCCGCCCACGCGCGCGCCCTTCATCACCACTGCGCCGGCACCGATACGCGCGTCGCTCGCGACCGTCGCGCCCGGCGCCACCGCTGCGCCCTGCACCGGCACGTCGCGCGCGCCGGCGGCCTCGAGCGGCGAAAGCAACCGCGCCACGACCCACATCACGTGCTCGTGCACCCAGCGACGACCGGCCGGCACGCGTGCCGCAAGCGCCGCGTCGCACAGGATCACGCCGGGCGCGGCCAGCGCCGCCGCCAGCTGTCGCGACGAGGAGAGCGGCACGAGCTCGTCGGTCGTGCTGGCGTCGGCCGGTGACACGACGCGCTCGACGACGCACGCTTCCAAGGCCCGATCCAGCTCGCCGCCGAGCCGCTCCGAGAGCTCGCCCAGCGTCTGCGCGCGCGGAAGCGCGACCCCCCGTGGCACGCGCGGCGACCTCAGGGCGCCTTCTTGGAGGGCGCCGCGGACTTGGCCGGCGGCGCGGACTTCGCCGGCGTCTTGCCCGCCGGCTTGTCCGTGGGCGCGGCTGTTCCGCCACCCTGGTTGTACATCTGGATTACGCGGTCGGTCAGATCGAGATCGCTGCGCACGTACGGCACGGCCTGCTTGTCGACCACGACGTCGAAGCCTTCCTGCGACGCGAGGCGCCGGATGATGCCCATCGCCTTCTGGAAGATCGGCGAGGTCAGCTCGCCCTGCTTCTTCTGCAGCTCCTTGTTGTACTCGACGAACACGGTCTGCAGCTGGATCATGTCGCGCTGCCAGCTCTCCATGCGCTTCTGCAGCGCTTCCTGGCTGAGCACGCCGCGCTGCTTGTCGATGTCCTCCCGCTGCTTTTGCAGGTCGGACTGCTTCTTGTCGAGCTCCCGCTGACGGCTGTCGAACAACTTCTTCAGCGTCGCCTGCGCGCGCAGGCCGTCCTCGGTCTCCATGACGGCGCGTTGCGTGTCGACGACCGCGACCTTGGACTGGGCGTGAGCCGCGGGCGCCACCAGAAGCGCGGCGAATGCCACCAACACCGCTCCGACAACCGAGAGAGAGCCTTTCAGCATGGGCGACGGCTTAGCGGCGGACCCGCGACGGGTCAAGCGACCCGGGTTCCACGCGCCGCGGACTGGCTGGAGGCTTGCCGGTCGGGCGACAATCAGGGTGGGCGCGCCGGACCGCAAGCACGCGAGGCGGCCCGCTAGCGGCGGACTGCGACTCAGATCAATACGAAGTCGTCGGCCTCGGTGGCTTCCTGGGCGACGATACTGCTCGTCTCCTCGTCGCGCTTGACCGCCAGCTCGTACAGCTGCGCGAGGATCGCCGGGTGCTGCTTGATGATCTCGAGGAAGCGGTCCCGCGGCAGGTGCATGGTGACGGTGGGGTGCACCGCGACGACGTCCGCGTTGGACGGGCGGCGGAGCACCAGCGCCACCTCGCCGACGACCTCGCCGACGCCGAGCGTGGCGACCACGGTGCTGTCGTCGCCCTCGTTGACCACGACGGCGACCTCGCCGGACGCCACGAGGTGCAGGCCGTCGGACTCGCGGCCCTGGACGATCAGCTTGTCGCCGTCCTCGAAGGTGCGGGTCTCGAAGCGCTCGAACAGCGCGGGGCGCTCGGCCGCCTTCACCGCGCCGAGGATCGCGCTGGTGCGTACCAGGTTCTCGATCATGCGTCGCCGGCAGTGCGCCGCGAACTCGCGCCCCACGGCCGGCTCCCGCGCCGCGACCTCGTCGAGCGACTCCTTGCGGGCGACGAGCAACACGCTCGGCCGCACCGCGATCACGCTGGCGGCGCGCGGCGAGCGGCTGAGCAGCGACATCTCGCCGATCAGCGCTCCGCTTCCGAGACGCGCCAGCAGGATCGGTTCTTCGTCGCCGCTCGCGCGCTGCACCTCGAGCTCGCCGCGCGCCACGATGTACGCCTCGGCGCCGCTGGTCCCCTGTTCGATGATGGTGGTGTTCGCCGGCACGGTCATCGAATCGAAGATGCCGATCATCGCCCGCAGCCCGGACTCGTCGAGGGACGAGAACAGCGGCTCGGCAGCGACCTGGGGCGCGTCGCCACGCACCTTCACCTCGCTGTCGTAGAGGCCGGCGGCGCCACGCACCGCGCCCTCGGCTTCGTTCGTCAGCTCGTCCGCGGAGAGCTTCTCGTCGAGGGGCGCGAGCTCCGCGTGACCGCGCGGCAGTCCCGGCGGGCGCGCGCCGTCACCGAGCAGGCGCTTGGATCCCCCGGAGAACGTGCGCGCGATCTCGTCGAGCTCCGACGATGCGTCGCCGTCCAGTGCCGCGATGTCGCGACACGCCGCTACGGCGAGCGGGAGATGGCCGGCGTCGATCGCGCGACCCGCGCACGCCGAGAGGCCCTTGATCGCGATCGCCTTCTTGCCGCGCTTTCCCAGAAGGCGCGACGCCACGAGCAACCCGAGCGGTCCCGACGGGTCGCTCTTGACGAGCGCGGCCGCCCATCGGAGGGCGGCGTCGTCGTCGCCAGCCAGCGCGAGCGTGAGCGCGCGATCGACGGGGTTCTCGAGCGAGGACGCGGGCGGAGCCATGCGCGCGAGCGTATCATGGCGCGGGGCTCCGCCAGGCGTTAGCCGATCGCCGTTGTCCGTCAGCTATTTCCGGAGCTGCTGCCGCCGCGGCCGGGCTCGCGGGTCCGCGCCAACGCCGCGCTCATGGCGTCGGCGGTCGCGCCCACCAGCGGCACCACCGCCGGATAGTCCATGCGGGTCGGCCCGATCACGCCGATGGCCCCGCCCGGCCGGCCTTGCACGTCGTGGTACGGCGCAGCGACCACGCTCACGGAGTGGCCCACCATGGCGTTCGTCTCCTCGCCGAGGAACACCTGGACCTGGCCTGCAGCGAGCATGCGGTCGATCAGCATCACGAGCCGTTCGCGATCCTCGAGCGCGCGCAGCACCTCTCTGAGCTCGTCGGTGTGCGCGAGCTCCGGCCGATCGACAAGCCGCGCTTGCCCTTCGACGACGATGTCGAGCCGGCGCTCCGCGCCGTCGATCGCCGCGCTCATCAGCGAGTAGCCCAGCTGGCGCAGCGCATCGAGCTCGTCGCGGCGGGCGTCGGCGGCACGCGCGAACAGATCGCGCACGGCCGTCAGCGTGCGTCCCTGGATGGCTTCCTCGAGCATGTTGTGCACGCGCTCGAGCTCGCGCTCGCCGATCGGCGCGTCGATGGGGATGAAGCGGTTTTCCACCGTCCCGTCGGTGAACACGATCACGCTGAGCAGCTCGCCCGGCCGCGTGGGGATGAAGCGGATCTTGAGCAGCTTGCGCGTCTCGAGTCGCGACCGCACCACCACCGCCGCGGCGCCGGTCAGGTTCGAGAGGAAGCGACCGGTCTCGCGCAGCGTCTCCGTACCGGGACGGAAGTCCTCGAACCACTGGGCGATCCGCGACGTCTCCTCGGCCGAGAGCTCGCGCACGCGCATCAGCGCGTCGATGAACAGGCGGAATGCCTTCTCCGTAGGGACGCGCCCCGCCGACGTGTGCGGCTGGGCGAGGTAGCCCGCGTCCTCGAGGTCGGCGAGGACGTTGCGGATGGTCGCGGCGGACAGGTCGAAGCCGTACTTCTTCGCCAGCGTGCGGCTGCCCACGGGCTCGCCGCTCCCGATGAACTCGTTGACGACCGCGTACAGGACCGACCGAGCACGCTTGCCGAGAACGCTCACGCGCAAATTCTGATGCGTTCCCGCTACTTTCGTCAAATCCAGGGCGGCCGACCGGCCTGTAGCCGCGCCGCTGGGAGGGAGGGAACCCGCGCCCAGGGCGGAGGGCTTTGCCCGACGCGCGCGTCTGCGATACCCCGGTCGGGATGGGCGCCGACAAGTCGCAGCGAGGGGTTCCGCGCCGGACCGGCATCCTCTTGCTCCTGCTCCTGCTCGGGCTCTGCCTCGACAGCCGGCCGGCCCTGGCCGGGCCCAACCTCGCACGGTTCCCCAAGCATCCGGCGACCGCGCCGGCCATGCGCTACGCGCGGCTGGGCCGGAGAGCCTGCCTGCGAGCGCTGAAACAGCGGCATATCGACTACACGCCCGTCTCCAAGGCGCCCGGCGTGCTCGCGCCGGTGCGGCTGCGGGGCAAGCTGGAAGGCGTACTGTTCCGCACCGACTATCCGCCGAAGATGCGACGCAAGGTGCCCTGGGAGGTGTTCGACTGCCGGCTGGTGCTCGCCCTCGACGATTTCACGCGCATCCTCAAGGCGCACGACATCGACGAGGTCCGCATCTTCTCGGCGTGGCGGCCGCCGTCCAGGCACTGGCCCGAGGGCAAGATCGCCCGCCGTCATCCCGGCGCCCTGGCCGTGGACGTGCGGGTGCTGAAGAAGAAGTCCGGGCAGGAGCTGGTCGTGGAGCACGACTTCCATGGCCGGATCGGCGCGGAAACCTGCGGTCCGGACGCGGATTCGCCGGATCCGGCCACGCCGGAGGCCCGGGAGCTCAGGTCGATTGTGTGCGAAGCCTCGGACGCCCGGATCTTCAACAGCATCCTCACGCCGGACTACAACAAGCCGCACCACAACCACTTCCACCTCGAGGTCACCGCCGGGGTGAAGTGGTTCATCACCCACTGAAGCGACTTGGGCCAGCGAATTCCTTGACTCTTTTCTGCCGGAAACCGATGATCGCGCCCCGGCTCCGTGGACTCCAGGAGGACTTGTGACCACTAGCGTGCTCGCCGTCGACGACAGCGTAACGATGCGCAGGGTGCTTGAAATCACCTTCGCCGGCGAGGATTACCAGACGATCCTGGCCGACAGCGGTGCTGATGCGCTCGCCAAGCTCCGCGCGGAGCAACCCGCGATCGCATTGGTCGACGCCCAGCTCGGAAGCGACAGCGGCTACGACCTGTGCGAGGCCATCAAGCGGGAGTCGCCCGGCACGGCCGTCGTGATCCTGTCGAGCAAGCAGCAACCGTACGACCGCGCTCGCGGCTCGTCGGTGGGTGCGGACGACTTCATGGACAAGCCGTTCGACACGCAGCAGATGCTCGACAAGGTCGGCGCACTGTTGCGCAAGGCCGCGGAAGCGCCCGCCGCCGCAGCGGTGCCAGCGGCCGCGCCCGCGCCGTATCGCACGCCCGCCGCGCCGATCGCGCAGCCGCACGCGCCGGCGCCCGCCGCGCCCGCCGCGGCGCCGCTCGCCCAGCGCCCGCGCTCGCCGACGCTCTCGTACGGAACGCCCGCGCCCGCGCCCGTGGTCACGCAGCCGGCGCCCGCTTCCGCGCCGCGCGCGCCCACGTTCACCGGAACGCCGGCGCCCGCCGCCGCGCATCCCGCTCCGTCACCACATGCGCCGATGGCCGCGCCCACTCCGGTATCCGGCATGCCGCTGCACAGGCCCGCCGCCGCGCCTGCGCCTGCGCCCGCGCCTGCGGCGGCAGTCGCGACCGCCGCCGCGTCGGCGACCAACGGTAGCGGCGACCTCGCCGCCAAGCTCTCGGGCCTCGGCCTGGATGCGTCGCAGGTGCAGGCCGTGCTCGCGCTCTCGCGCGAGGTGGTCGAGCAAGTCGTGTGGGAGGTCGTCCCGGTTCTCGCCGAGACGATCATCAAGGAAGAGATCCGTCGTCTGACGACGGAGTAGCGCACTCGCCGACCGCGCGAGGCGCGGCTTGCCTGGCGCGACCCGCGCGCCCACAATCCATTCGATGAGGGCCTGGGCGCTTGTCGGTATCGCGAGCACGCTGACACTGATCGTGTCCTGCGGAGGCCGCTCGACCGCGGGCGAAGCGCTCCCCGACGCGTCCATCGGCACCGGCGGCAGCTCCGATGGCACCGGCGGACACGGCACTGGCGGCGGCACCAGCTCCGGTGGCACCGGAGGATACGGCACCGGCGGCGGCATCAGTGGCGGCACTGGCGGATACGGCGCCGGCGGCGGCACGAGTGGCGGCTCCGGCGGGTATGGCGCCGGAGGTTCGGGTGGACACGGCAGCGGCGGCGGACCGAGTGGCAGCGGCGGCGGACCGAGTGGCAGCGGCGGCGGACCGAGTGGCAGCTGCGGCGGCGCGATCTGCGGTCCTCCGCTCGTCTGCATCAACGGACAGTGCCGTTGCCCGCCACCGCAGAAGGATTGCGGCGGGATCTGTGCCGACTTGTCGTCCGATCCGCAGCACTGCGGCGGCTGCGGTGTCAAGTGCGTGTCGAGCTGCACGCTCGGCAAGTGCGACAACGGCGGAACCTGCAACCCGGCGTTCTGTCCGAGCGCAGGCGTCGGCTTCCCATGCTGCGTCTCGGCGAGCGAGTGCGGCGTCGACTACGGCATGGGCTGCGTGCCCGCGTACGCCGGAGACGCCGGTCCGTAGTCGACCGCGGATCGCCGGTCACGTTGTCGGCGCGCGTGCCCACCCGGACCGGCGCGCCCAAGGATTTCGTGTGCTTGTCGATATCGCACCGGAAGTTGCGGCTGCGAGGTTATGAATCGAAAGGAGGAGATCCTTCCAGATGCAGAAACCTCCCGAAGCCATCCCCGAAGACGGCGACGACGTGCGCTGGGCGCTGGAGACCGCGAATGCGGTCTGGTCGCAAGGCGATCAGCGCGCCGCGCTATCGTGGATCCGGCGTGCCGCTGAAGCCGCCGCCGAGTCGGGCGCCGACGCGCGCGCACTGCAGCTCGCCCGCGCCGGCGCCGAGCTCCGCAGCGAAGTCGACATCCCGCGCACGCTCCCGCCGCCACCGAAGGTCCCCGCGAGCCCGATCAAGAACATCGAGGCCGCGAAGCCGGTAGACGGCCCGAAACCGCGCGTACGCCATCACGCGGTGCGCGTCGCCGTGCAGTTGTCACCGGATCACGACGGCGCGTTCCTCGCCTGGCCGCTCAAGGCCGGCGAGAGCCCACCGCCGAACGCGCACGAAGCGCTCTTCGTCGCCCTCGATCCGGAAGCCGATCTGTTCGTGTTCAAGGGATAGGTCGTGACGGCGCGGAACCGCGCGGCGCGCCTGGCCGCGCGGCGCGGAGATGCCATACTGGAGTCGTGGGACGGGGGTTCGACGGTGCGAGACGGATCGCGCGTGCGAGACGCGGCGTCATGGCGGCCGGCCTCGCCGCGACCGCGCTCGGGGTGACGGCGTGTGGTGGGTTCGTCCAGATCGATCCCGGCGAACGACACAGCGCCCACGGCGTGCTGGGCTCGGCGCCGGACGCATCCACCGACGCCGCCGCCGAAGCCACGCCCGACCCGTGCAAGGACGTCTGGTGCACGCGGCCGGCAAACTGCGTCGCGGGCGAGTGCGTCTGCTTCATCGGAGAAGCGTACTGCGACGACAAGTGCATCGACGTCACGCGCGATGCGATGAATTGCGGGGCGTGCAAGCACGTGTGCCCGTGCGGTGAGTACTGCCACGACAGCGAGTGCAGGCCGCCGCAGATCACGTCGGGCGACGACGCCGCCGCACCGTGACCGGTGCCGACCGCGCCGGGCCGCGGGATTCCGCGCCGGACCGGCAAGATCCAGAAGGCCTGGAAAAGTGCTAGCTTCCGGCCGCGATGGACGAGCTGCCGAAGGCTTACGAACCGAGAGAAGTCGAGCCGCGCTGGTACCAGTTCTGGCTGGATCACGGCGTATTTCGCGCGGGCCTGGAGCCCGACGACGATCGCGAGACGTACGTGATCCCGATGCCGCCGCCGAACGTGACGGGGTCGCTGCACATGGGCCACGCGCTCTACACGTTGCAGGACGTCTTGTGTCGCCACAAGCGCATGCAGGGGCTGAACGTGCTGTGGCAGCCCGGGATCGACCACGCAGGCATCGCGACGCAGACGGTCGTGGAGCGGCAGCTGCTGCGCGAGGGCAAGACGCGCCACGACCTCGGACGCGAGGCGTTCATCGAGCGCGTCTGGAAGTGGAAGGAACAGAGCGGCGGACGCATCGCCGAACAGATGCGCGTGCTCGGCTTCAGCGCGGACTGGGAACGCCTGAAGTTCACCATGGACGCGGACATGTCGCGCGCCGTGCGCGAGAGCTTCGTGAGGCTGTACGAGGAAGGCCTGATCTATCGCGACACGCGCCTCATCAACTGGTGCAGCGACTGCCGCACGGCGCTGTCCGATCTCGAAGTGGAGAACGAGGAGGCGCAGGGCGAGCTGTACGAGTTCGCGTACAAGGCCTCCGACGGCAAGAGCGAGCTGGTGGTCGCCACCACGCGCCCGGAGACGATGTTGGGCGACACGGCCGTCGCCGTCCACCCGGACGATCCGCGCTACAAGCACTTGCACGGCAAGACGCTGAAGCATCCGTTCGTCGATCGCGAGATCCCGATCGTGACCGACGCGATCCTCGTCGACATGGAGTTCGGCACCGGCGCGGTGAAGGTCACGCCGGCGCACGACTTCAACGACTTCGCGACGGGCAAGCGCCACGACCTCGAAGAGATCAACATCCTGAACCTCGACGGCACGATCAACGAGCACGGCGGCCGCTTCGCCGGCATGAGCGTGAAGGAAGCGCGCAAGGCCGTGAAGGCAGCGCTGGCCGAGGCCGGGCTCGAGCGCGGCGGCAAGCCGCACACGCTCCAGCTGCCGCGCTGCCAGCGCTCGCGCACCGTGGTCGAGCCGATGATCTCGACCCAGTGGTTCGTGAAGACCGAGCCGCTGGCGAAGCCCGCGCTCGAAGCCGTGCGCGACGGCCGCACGAAGATCCTGCCCGAGGAGTGGGTGAAGACGTACGAGCACTGGCTCGTGAACATCCAGGACTGGTGCATCTCGCGCCAGCTGTGGTGGGGCCACCAGATCCCCGCGTACTTCTGCGCAGACGGCCACGTCACCGTCAGCCGCGAAACCCCGGGCGCGTGCGGCACGTGCCAGAAGACGGAGCTGACGCAGGACCCGGACGTACTCGACACGTGGTTTTCGAGCGCGCTCTGGCCGTTTTCCACGCTGGGCTGGCCCGACACGACCGAGCGAAGCGAGGGAGCGAGCGAAGCGAGCACGCCGGAGGCGGCGGGGGGAGCAGTTGCGAAGCAAGCTGCGGGGGGCCAAGGCCCCCCGACAAGAAACATCGCGCTGAAGCGCTTCTACCCGTCCAGCGACATGGAGACGGGCTACGACATCCTGTTCTTCTGGGTCGCGCGCATGATGATGATGGGGCTGCACTTCATGGGAGACGTGCCGTTCAAGCGCGTCCTGCTCCACGGCCTCATCGTCGACGAGACCGGCGACAAGATGAGCAAGGTGAAGGGCAACACCATCGACCCGCTCGACCTGATCCACGGCGCGAGCTTCGACAGCGTGGTGGAGAAGGCCTTGCCCGGCGCGCCGCACAAGGAGGCGCTGGCGAAGTTCAAGAAGGCGTACCCGTCCGTCGCGCAGATGGGCACGGGCTTCCCGGCGTTCGGCGCGGACGCCCTGCGCATGACGCTCTGCAGCTACTCGCCGCAGGCCAAGCGCATCGCGCTCTCGCCCAAGCGTATCGAGGGGTACCGGAACTTCTGCAACAAGATCTACAACGCGGTGCGCTTCGCGCTACCCAACGTGGAAGGCGCGACCCTCGACGGCACGCCGCCCGCGCCGAAGCTGCTCGTCAACCGCTGGATCCTGTCGCGCCTCGCCGGCGCGGTGGAAAAGAGCACGCGCGGCATCGACGGCTTCCGCATGGACGACGGATCGAGCGCCCTGTACGGCTTCTTCTGGGACGAGCTCTGCGACTGGTTCCTGGAAGCGACAAAGCCGGTCTTCTCTGGTGGCAGCGACGCGGAAAAGGCCGAGACGCGGCAGACGCTCGCGCACTGCATCGAGACGTCGCTCCGCGCCCTGCACCCGTACATGCCGTTCATCACCGAGGAGCTGTGGCAGAAAGTGCCGCGCCCCGCGGCGCGCCCGGCGTCGATCGCGCTCGCGCCCTACCCCACCGCCGCCGACGGCCGCAAGGACGAAGCGGCCGAGGCGCAGATGGGCGCGCTGATGCAGGCGATCAGCGCGGCGCGCGCCGTCCGCAGCGAGCACGGCATCTCGCCAGCCGCGCACGTGGCGCTGACGCTCCGGGCCCACGACGCCGCGCTGCGCGAGCTGCTCGCGCGCGAGCTTCGCACGATCGAGTTCCTGGGCCGCACCGATGGCGCTCCGGCCATCGAGGACGCGGGTGGCGAGCGACCCAAGGGCTTCGTGCTCTCCGTCGCCGGCGAGGTAGAGGTGCTGGTCGGCCTGCGTGGGCTCGTGTCCGCCGACGCCGAGAAGGACCGCATCGAGCGGGCCATCAAGAAGACGCAGAAGGACATCGACGTGATGGAGAAGCGTCTCGCAAATCCCAAGTTCGTCGAGAACGCGCCGCCCGAGGTCGTCGTGGAAGCGCGCGAGCAGCTCGCCGCGCTGAAGCGCCAGGTCGCACGACTGGAAGAGGCGCGCGGGCTGGTCGGCGAGCTCGACTAGCGGCGTACTAGATCTCCACCGCCGCGTCGTCGCGAAAGCGCGGGTTCTCCTCGGCCACGGCGTAGCCGAAGGGATTGCACACCACCCGCGTCGCGCCGACCTTCGCGTCGATCGACGCGTGGGTGTGACCATGGATCCAGAGCGCGGGCTCGCGCTCGTGCACCAGCGGCTCGACATCGCACAGGAAGAACGGATTGAGCGGTCCGTCCTTGAACTGCGGCGCCACGCTGGCGCGCACGGGCAAGTGATGCGTGACCACGACGCATCCGGGGCGTAGCTCGCGCTCCAGAAACGCCAGCGCGCGCGCGTTGTCGTCGTAGACCCAGCTCTCGAAATCGCGGATGACCTGGAAATCCGTCATCAGGGCCTTGTAGCGCGCAGCCTCGCCTGGGCGCGAAAACCACAGCGTCGCGCCGAGCACGCGCACGCCGCCGATCTCCGCCGTGTCGCAGTCGAGCCAGTGCAGGTCCGCGTGCCGCGCGCACGCCGTGCGCGTGAGCGTGTGAACTTCCTCGCGCGCGTGCCCGTAGAACTCGTGGTTGCCGTGCACGTACGCGATCGGGACGCCGGCGAAGCGCTCGCATAGTAGATCCAGTGCCGGCGGGATGCCTTCGCCGACAGCGATGTCGCCGGCGAGCACGACCAGGTCGGCCGGAACGTCGGGCAACGACGCCAGGAACGAACGCCCGCCGTCGGCGTGGAATTCGAAGTGGAGATCCGAGAGGTAGCGGATGCGCATGCTCGCCCACCAGGATACACGCACCGGTCAAGGCGCGTTCGTGATGCAAGATCCCGGCGCCCGACCCCCTCCGCCGACGCGGCGTGGCCATGCTGACGGAGGTCAAGGTCCGCGTCCCTACGGGCACGACCCGGCAATCGTCGTGGCGCTCGCGGCAAAGCCGGCCTTGAACTTCCACGCGTCCGCGCAACCAGCCGCGCTGTCCGTCGCGGAGCACCAATCGCCCTGTGGCAACGCGCCGCCCTGGGCGGTCGCGCAGCGGCCATCCTGGCCCTTCCACTTGGCGACGTCGCCGCTGATCAACACGCACAAGCTGTACCCCAGAGGCGCGATCATGACGTTGTCGGCTTCGGTGACGAGGATGTCGCCCTCGAGCGTGCCGCCGTTCTCGTACGCGAACTCGCCTTGGACTGGCAGACAGGAGTTCGAGGGTTGCAGTGCGTCGCCACGGAAGCCGCCAATGCACTCGCGATCCGCAGAGAGAGTGCCGGATATCCGGACGTGGCGCAGCGGCCACAGCATGTACTGGTCGAGCTTGTCCTCGAGGTACACCGGAAGGACCACGAGGGGCAGCGACGCGCTGAAGCTCCCGTCGCCCGCGACGCTGGTGGACGCGGTCGTCGCGGCAACGGTCAAAGCGCCGTCGCTGAAGTTCTGGAAGCAAGCCGTGGGCGCCAACGCCACGGGCGGAGCGGCACCCATCGTCAGCGTCTGGGCCGACGGCTTGATGTCGAGCAGCACGTTGAGCTGACCGTCACCATTCTGGAAGCACGAAGGCTCGGGTGGCGTCGCTTTCTTCGTGACGATCGCGTCCTGGAAGAACGGCGCTGACAAGACTGCCGGCGACTGCATCTGGAGTTGACTGACGCGAAGCTGGACGTCGTCCGGCGCGTTCACGGCGGTGGCCAGACACGCCGCACCAGGTCCGCTCGCGCCCTGCGCGTAGCACGAAGGATCGGTCGGCCAGCAACCGCCGACGGCGCCGCTTCCGCCGCCACCCGTCGCGCCGCTTCCGCTTCCGCCCGTCGCGCCGCTTCCACTTCCGCCCGTCGCGCCGCTTCCACTTCCGCCCGTCGCGCCGCTTCCACTTCCGCCCGTCGCGCCGCTTCCACTTCCGCCCGTCGCGCCGCTTCCGCTTCCGCCCGTCGCGCCGCTTCCGCTTCCGCCCGTCGCGCCGCTTCCGCTTCCGCCCGCCGCGCCGCTTCCGCTTCCGCCCGCCGCGCCGCTTCCGCCGCCGCCACGCGGATCCGTGCTCTTGCCACCGCACGCGCCCACGACGACCCCGCAGGCGAGCGCGACGGCCCCCAGCCGTGCCAGCATCTTCATCCCTCGTCCTCCGGATGCAGAGTGTCCGAAAGTCCCGGAGGCGCGAAGGGAGATTCCGCGCCGGACCGGCAACCCCAACCTCGAGCCGGGGGGAAAGCGCAGTATTTTCGCCGGAGCGGCGAAATTTGTCGCGCACTTCGCGCGTGGCACGCGCGATGCAGCCACGACGGACGTTGCCATGGCTGTTCAAGACGTCGGCGTCCATGCTGCGCCGCCACACCGCCCGCTCGGGGATCTGGTCGAGCGCGAGCGGCGACGGCACAGCCGCAAGCGACTGGTGTGGTGGCTGATCGTCGCGACGCTGCCGGTGATCGCCGCCGCGGCGTGGTTCGTGCTCCGGCCGAAGCCCGTGCCGCTGGCCGAGCGCTTCCGGTTGGAGGCCGCGAGCGTCGGTGACGTCGTGCGCGAGGTGCACGCGACGGGGCATCTCGAAGCGGTGACGACTGTGCAGGTGGGTTCCGAAACGTCGGGGCGGATCGCGAGCGTGGAGGTCGACTACAACGACCAGGTCAAGGCCGGACAGGTGCTGGCTCGCTTCGACCCGGCGGTGCTGTCGGCGCAGGTCGCACAGGCCGGCGCGACGGTGGCGGCGGCCAGGGCGTCGCTCGCGCAAGCGAAGACGGACCGGGCCAAGGCGCTGCAGGACGAGCGCCGCGCGAAGCAGCTCGTGGCGGAGAACCTGGTATCGCAAGCGGACTACGAGAACGCGAAGGCCGCAGCGGACCTCGCGGCGCAGCGCGTGCAGGCCGCGCAGTCGCAGCTCGCGGCGCAACAAGCGGCGTACGCGCTAACCAAGACGAATCGCGATCGCGGGGTAATCCGCTCGCCCATCGACGGCATCGTCATCACGCGCAACGTCGACCCCGGGCAGACCGTGGCCTCCGTGTTCCAGACCCCGGTGCTGTTCACGGTCGCCGCCGACTTGAAGAAGATGCGCGTCATCGCCGCCGTGGACGAGGCCGACGTCGGCGAGGTGCGCGTCGGGCAGCGCGCGCTCTTCACCGTGACCGCATACGGCGACCGCACGTTCAAAGGCGTTGTCACGGAGGTGCGCAACTCGCCGGCGGTGGTGCAAGACGTAATCACGTACGGCACCGTCATCGAGGTCGACAACTCCGCGCTGTTGCTCAAGCCGGGCATGACCGCGTCGGTGCGGATCGTGACGGCGTCGGCGACGAACGCGCTTCGCGTGCCGAACGCGGCGCTCCACTTCACGCCGCCCGGCGAGGATCAGGGGACGAAGCCGGCGGTGTGGGTGATCCGGGACGGCGCCGTCAGCCGGGTCGACGTCGAGCCGAGCGTCGTCGGCGAGGAGCTCACCGAGATCGCGCGCGGGCCGCTTGCCGACGGCGCGCGCGTGATGACGGAGCTGACTCCCGCCGGGAAGAAGGCCTATGGCCTGGCCCGCTGAACGGCTCGCGCCCGCCGCGCTGCTCGAGCTGCGCGACGTGACGAAGGTTTATGGCGAGGGACAGGCCGCGTTCCACGCGCTCGACGGCGTGGATCTGCGAGTAGAAGCCCACGAGTTTCTGGCGATCACCGGGCCGTCGGGGTCGGGCAAATCCACGATGATGAGCATCCTGGGGCTACTCGAGCTGCCGACCGGCGGGCAGTACCTGATCGAAGGCGTCCCGGTGCAGGACCTGTCACAGGACGTGCTCGCGGCGCTGCGCAACTCGCGCTTCGGCTTCGTGTTCCAGACCTTCAACCTGCTGCCGCGCACCAGCGCGCTGGAGAACGTCGCGCTACCCCTGGTGTACGCTGGCGTGAGCGCGCGCGAGCGCGACCGGCGCGCCACCGACGCGCTCGCGCTGGTCGGCCTGCGCGGACGCGAGGGCGCGCACCCGAACCAGCTGTCGGGCGGGCAGCAGCAGCGGGTCGCGATCGCCCGCGCCATCGTCAACCGGCCGGAGGTGATCCTCGCGGACGAGCCCACGGGAAACCTGGACTCGAAGATGGGCGCGGAGATCATGCAGTTCATCTCGGCACTGAACCGTGATCAGGGGATCACGGTCTTGATGGTCACCCACGATCCGGCGATCGCCGCGTACGCGCTCCGGCAGGTCGGCCTGCGCGACGGCCAGATCGTACTGGACGAGCGGAGAGAGCCGTCGTGACGCCCGTCGCCACCGCACGCCTCGCCGTCTCCGCGCTGCTCAGGAACAAGATGCGGTCGCTCTTGACGACGCTCGGCATCGTCATCGGTGTGGCCGCCGTCGTGACGATGCAATCGATGGGCGAAGGCGCGACGGCCTACATCGGCCAGGCGATCTCCGGCATGGGAAGCAACATGATGATCGCGATCCCGGGCGCATCGCGGGGCTTCGGTCCGACGACGCTCGGCGTGCCGCTGTTTACGACCACCGACGTGGACGCGATCCGCCGCGAGGCCCGCGACGTGGCGCACCTGTCGCCGGCGAACCAGCGCATGCTGCGCGTCGTGGCCGGCTCGAACAGCCGCACCACGAACGTCAACGGCGTCGCGCCCGAGTACTTCGACATCCGCGGCTGGGGCGTGTCTTCGGGACGCCTGCTCTCGATCGAGGACGAGCGGCAAGGCGCGCTGGTGTGCGTGCTGGGCCACACCGTGGAAAACGAGCTGTTCGAAGGACGCAGCCCGCTGGGCAAGGAGATCCGCGTGCACGACCTGCCGTGCCGCGTCGTCGGCGTGATGGAGACCAAGGGCGCCAGCGCGTTCGGCACCGATCAAGACGACATCGTGTTCATGCCGTTCACGACGCTCTCGCGACGCGTCGTCGGCACCGATCGCGTCGCCGTGATCATCGCGTCGGCCGTCGCCAAGGACCGCATCGACGCGGCGAAGGAAGAGATGACGTCGATCCTGCGGCATCGGCGCCACATCCTGCCCGGCGAAGACGACGACTTCGCGGTGCGCGACCCGCGGGAGATCCAGGCGCTGCTGCAGACCGTGACCGGCGTCCTCACGACGCTGCTCGCCGGCGTGGCCGCGATCTCGCTCTTGGTGGGCGGCATCGGCATCATGAACATCATGCTGGTGAGCGTCACCGAGCGCACGCGCGAGATCGGGATCCGGCTGGCCGTCGGCGCGCGCTCCGGCGACATCCTCGTCCAGTTCCTGGTGGAAGCCGTGATCCTGTCCGCGCTCGGCGGCGTGCTGGGCATCGGCGTCGGACTGCTCGCCGCGAGCGGCGCGGCCCACGCCATCAGCATCCCGTTCGTGGTGCCGGTACTGGCGACGCCGATCGCGTTCGGCGTCTCGGTGCTGATCGGTATCGGCTTCGGCGTGTTCCCCGCGCGCAAGGCCGCGCACCTGAATCCCCTCGCCGCGCTCCGCTTCGAATAGTTTCTACACCTCGAACAGCGAGAGCTTCTTCCGCGCCACGTCCACGCGCAGGTGCGCCCGCAAGGACAGGTACGAATCGCTGACGGAGTAGCGGAACAGCTGCTTCAGGCGTTCAGCGACGGGCACCGACGTCGCCTCGTCCTTCGAGCTCTTCACGAGCTCGAGCGCCGTCGCGAGATCGTCGGCGAGCAGCAGGCCCGCGCGGTCCGCGGTGAGGTCCACGGCGCCCATCCAGCGCGCCAGATCCACGGTGGCACCACTCCGCAGCAGCGCCGACACCGGCTCGGCGAGGCGGTCCCGCGCCGGACCGACAATCATTCGATCCAGCAGCTCGTGTGCCTCCGCCGTGGGGCCCTCGAGCTCCGGCGCGATCGGCAGGCGCGGGGCGATCAGCTTCACCGCGGCGAGCAGCCACGCCTTGAGCCCGGTGCGCGTCGGGATCAAGTAGCGCGCGTGCAGTCCCGCGCGGAAGTACACCAGGTGCGCCGCGGCGACGAACGCGCCGCGGCGCTCGGGCAGATCCGGCGAGAGCGCGCCGCGGCCGAGGGCGATCGCGCCGGGATTCGAGCGCAACAGCTGGATCGCGCCGGCCTGGGCCGGATCGTGGACCAGCACCGGCAGACTCGCACCGAGCACTTGCGCCGCGTTGGCCAGGGCGCGCGCGAGGCCCTGGGCGCTCGCGGGATCGACGCGCTGATCGGCGCGGTGACCGAACTGCTCCAGCGGCTTGCTGCGCGCCGCGACCATGCACGGCTGGATCAGCTGGAACACCTTCGTGACCTGGGGGTCGGCCTCCGGGTGCACCAGCAGCGCCGTCCACTCGTCGTCCGTAACGTGCGCGGCGGTCACGAGCGCGCCCTGGCGGCGGTAGCGGCGGAACAGCGCCTCCTGCTGCGACGTGGCGCGGTGCAACGCGACCAGCGCCTGACACACGCACCATGCGGCGTCGGTGCGCTGCGCCTCGGAGTACAGGGCGTACAGCGTCTCGTACGGCTCCGGGCGATACGGGTCTTCGCGCAGCGCCTCCTCCTGCGCGCGTACGGCCTGGGACGCGTAGCGAGTCGGCTCCGACGCGTACAGCTCCGCGAGCAGCTTGCCGCGGCGGTCGCTCTCGGGCGCGAGCTGGTAGGCCGCCTCGGTGGCGGTGATGGCGTCCTCGACGCGGAGCTGGGAAAGATGGATATCGGCGAGCTGATCGAGGATCTTCAAGGCCTGCGCGCGATCGCCTGCGACGGACACGGCGCGCAAGCGCTGCTCCAGCACGCGCACCGCGGCCTCGACGTCGCCGAGCGCCTGGTGGAGCTCGACGGCGTCCTCCGCGGCATCGGGCAGCGCCGGGTCGAGCGAGAGCGCGCGGTCCAGCAAATCCGCCGCACGCCGCTTGTCGTCCATCTCCTGCGCGGCGACCCGCGCCGCGGTGTGAAGGTACTTCGCCTTCTGGCCCGGGTCGTCGACGAGCTCGGCGATCTCGAGGATGACGTCGAGCAGCTTGTCCCAGTCCTTGCCGGCGCTGTAGAGCTCGAGCAGCTTGAGCAGCACGCGCCGCTCCTTGGGACGCTCGGCGAGCGCGGCAAGGTAACGCTGCGCCGCCGCCCGCGGATCGTGCAGGCGCTTGTCGGCGAGCTCGCCCAGCTCGATCAGGAGCTCCACGCGCGCATCCGCGTCGACCCGATCGAGATTGCGCTCGAGCGTGCGCTGGACGTCCGGCCACGCCTCGCGGGCTTCGTCGATGCGCGCGACGGCCGCGAGCGGCCGTGCGTCGTCGGGCAAGAGGCGCGCGGCTTGCTCGAGCGCCTCGCGCGCGCCCGCGTCGTCGCCGAGCTGCCTTCGCGCCTCGCCCAGGACGTACAGCGCGGCGCCACGCTCGGCGAAGTGCTGGCCCGGGTCGAGCCGCTCGAGCCAACGGGCCGCCAGCTCGGCGGCGCGCTTCCAGTCGCTGCACGCGAACGCGAGCTCCGCCGCGCGCCGGAGCGCGACGCCGTCGTTTGGCGCGAGAGCGAGCCAGCGCTCGGCGACCGCGAGCGCGCGCTCCGTCGAGCCGAGTCGCGAGAGCGCATCCGAGAAGCGCGCCAGTACTTCCGGCGGCTCGGCGTGCTTGATGACCTTCTCGTACAGGTCGACGGCCTCGCTCAGCTCCGACGCGTCGTAGGCCATGTCCGCCAGCAGGACCAGCGCCGGGACGTTGGCGGGATCGTAGCCGACGGCCCGGAACGCGGTCTGCTTGGCGGCGTCGGCGTCGCCAAGACGATCGCGCTGCAGCGCCGCGAGCTCGGCACAAAGCTTGGCGCGCGCCCAGTCGCTGTCGGCCTGCTCCACGCGACGCTCGGCGAGCAGCGCCGCGGCGCGCACGTCGCCCTGCGCGAGATATGCCGCCGACAGTCGATCGAGCAACGCGGCGTCGTCGGGCGTGGCCTCCAGCGCGCGCTTGTAGCGATCGATCGCGTCGTCGATCTCGCCGCGCGCCTCCAACAACTCTGCCGCACGCGCCCACTGCCGCGCCTTGTCGTCGGGCGTGGTGGCCTTGGCGGCGAGCGACTCGATCGCCGAGAGCGCCTGCTCCTGGTCGCCGAGCGTGGCGCGCAGCTTCGCCACCGCCGCGAGCGCGGCGACGTTGTCCGGGTCGAGCTCGAGGACGGCTTCCCAGCGTCGCAGGGCGGGCTCGGGCTGGCCCAGCCGCTCGCCGAGCACTTCCGCCAAGGCGACCAGCTTCTCGGCGCGAACCGCCGATGCGAGCTGGCAGCTCCAGGTGGCGCTCCAGGGTCCGCGCCAGATCCTGCCAGCGCTCGAGGGCGCGATAGTGGCCGGCCAGATCCTGCAGCGCGCTCTCGCGCGTGGGATCCAGTCCCAGCACGTTCTCCAGCGAGTCCGCTGCGCTCGCGCGATCGAGGAACTCGTCCGCCTGGACCCCGGCCATACGCTCGAGCAGCCGTGCCTTCTGGTGCGGGACCAGCGCGAGCGCCAGCTGCTGCTGCAGGTTGTCGAGCAGCTCCGGGTAGCGCCCCAGCCGCCCGTAGATGCGGTCGAGCCCGCACAGCGCGTCCAGGTCGTCCGCCGCTTCGAGCAGGATGTTGCCGTAGCGGCGTGCGGCCGCCTCCAGATCACCGAGATCCTGCTCCTCGACGCCGGCGATCTCGCGCATCAGATCCTGGCGCTCGCGCCCATGCAGCGACGCGGCGCGGCGCTCGAGGGTCGCGATACACGCGGGCAGATCACCGGCGCGGCGATGCAGCTCGGCGAGGCCGGCGCAGGCTTGCGCGTGCGCGGGGTCGTCCACGAGGACCTGGCGGTACAAGCGCACCGCGCCGTCGGCATCGTCGAGCTCGCGAGCCCGGATTTCGGCCGCCTCCGCGCGGAGCTCGCGCCCGACGGCGGGTGTGACGGCCGCGTCCGCGCGCGCGACAAGGACGCCGACGAGCTCGCGCCACAGGCGCGCCTCGCGATACAGCGCCGCCATCTCGCGCAGCGCGAGATCGTCGGCGGGGTCCGCGCTGCAGCATCCCCTGGTAGCACTGCACCGCGAGGTCCGGGCGCTTCAGCCGCGACGCGTACCAGCGACCCATGTGACCGAGCAGACGACTCTGCTGGTCCGTCGCTTCCGCTTCCGAGGCGGCGGCGGTGCACGTCGCCAGCACGTCGGTCCACGCCTGCGCGTCCGCGCCGGCCAGACGCTCGATCTGCTCGGCGTAGTCGGCCTCCGCGGGATCGGCGCAGAGCGCCTGCGTGTACGCCAGCAGCGCCTGGTCGGCGTCCTCGAGCTCGACCGCGAGCAGCGCACCCAGACGAGCGAAGGTCGCGGCGCGCTCCCGCGCGCTCGAGCTGTGCTCGGCGCGCGCGACCAGCGTCTCGACCAGACGCTCGTGCTTGCCTTGGCGACGGTAGATCCGTTCCAGGTGGGCGGAGGCGACCTCGTCGGTGGCGTCCAGCTCGAGCAGCCCCTGGTACGTGCTCTCGGCGGCGTCGAGGTCGGCGGCGGTGCGCTCGTAGAGCGCCGCGGCGCGATACAGGAGCCGCTTCCTCGCTGCCTCCGCGCCGCTGCGCCCTTTCAGCTCGTCGGCGGCCAAGCGCAGCGCGTCGCCGATGCGGCGCGGATCGGCGCCCTGGTCCACGGCGGCTTCCAGCGTGGCCGCGCGCACCTCGTCGTCGGGAGCCTCGAGCAACGCGTCCGCGCGCTGGTCCAGCTCGGCGTCGGGCAACAGGCTGTCGCGTCGCACCGACAACTCGACCAGCGCTTCCAGCACCTCCAGTGCCGCGTTGGCGTCGGCGGGCCGGCGCGCCGGGATCCTTGTCGAGCAGCTCCATCACGAACTCGTCGAGCTCGCCCGTCACCCAGCCGCGCGGCGCGTGGAAGCTCAGCGGATCAGGCTCGCGCAGCAGCGGCGCCAGCCAGGCGTCCTGGCCGTCCGCCGTGCGGAAACACCGGCCGCCCGCCGAGCACCTCGTACAAGAGCGCGCCGAACGCGTACACGTCGCTGCGCGGCGTCGGCGTCGCGCCGCGGATCTGCTCCGGCGACAGCAGGCGCGCGTCGGGACGGCGCAGCCCGGCGCGCAGGAAGTGGCGATCCGGCGTCGAGTAGCTGCACACGTTCCCCGCGGCGTCGGGCACGACGAGCACGTTCGAGAGCGCGAGATCGCCGTGGACGATGCGCCGATCATGGAGCGACGCGAGCGCCTCCAGCGTATCCGCGCAGGATGGCCCAGAGCTCGCGCAGCCGCACAGCTCCGGTGCGGCGGGTCCGCGCGTCCAGCGTCTCGCCCTCGAGCCAGGGCTGCGCGAGGGCGACACGCGCCGCCGTGGGCGATGCGTCTCGATCCGCGCCGGCAGCCGGGGTGCTCGCGCGCCGCGATGCGGCGGTTCACCGCGAGGAAGCGCTGCAGCGCGCTGCGCTCGCGCGTCGCTTCCTCGTGGAAGAGCTTCAGGCGCACGCGCTCGTCGCCGCGGCGCGCGCGGTAGACCCCGCCGAGCGCGCCCTCTCCGAGCTTCCTCTCGGCGATGAAGCCGCCGATCTCCGCGCCCGCCCGCGGCAGGTCGCCGTCGACGACGCCATCGCGCAGGCGCAGGATGGCAGGGTCGACGCGTTCGCGTAGCGCGACGACCGCGTCGCACAGCGCCGCGGTCGCATCCTCCGCCGCGCAGCGCTTCACCAACGCCGCCGCGAACGAGCCGCGCGCGCCGTCGCCGCCAATCGCGTCGGGCTCGACGCCCAGCACCCAGCGACCAATCTGGTGGAGCTCGGGCAGCTCGAACAGCCGCTCGAGGTCCGCGTCGACTAGACCTGGTTCCATGGTAGGGGACGGTGGCCACGGTTTCCGCCGAAGGCAATCGACGCGGGTCAGGACGGATCGACGGCGGGATTTCCCGCGTCGTCGCGTGTCACACTCTCGCGCCACGCTCCGACGCAGGGAGGTGAGCGCGCGCCCGACCGTCTTGATCTCAATCCTGTGCGCCGCGGCCTGCACCTCGCCGCCGCGGCGGCAGCCGACGCCGCAGCCAGCGCTCTCCTGGGTTGCCGGTCCGGCGCGGACCACGGCCGGAGCGCCGGATCGGCGGGATTCCGCGCCGCCCCGACCCTCCCCTCCCGGAGCCCCGGAACCGGTACCCGAGCCCGCGTACGGGCCAGCAGCGCTGGAGCACGCCCTGCGACTCACCGTACGGCTTCTACCTGCCGGACGATCGGACCATCGTGCCGGGTGGCCCCGGGAGGTTTCCCTCCCGGGGCTCCCACAAGATCCGGACGTGCGGAATTCCCGCATCCGGCTCGTCGGGACATGGGTTCGCTACGTGACGTGCTGGTACATGTGCACGATGCGCGGCGGCGGGAGCGGAAAGCGCTCCAACAGCGCGAACATGTGCGGCCAGTCGACGTATCCGGCGTTCGAGCGGCGAGAAAGCCACTTGCGCCAGATGCGCTGCGTCTCGCGGTAGAAGTGCGCGAGCTGCCAGCTATTCGACGTGATGCCGAAGTAGCTGTAGTGCCCGCGAAGCTTCCGCGCGAGTGCTTGCTGCTGCGCACGCAGTGGGTCATGCCGGTGGGCACGGCACCACTGCCGGACTTGGTGTAGCGCGCGGCCGAGGCGGTCCTTCGCCGTCCGCTGCTTCACGACCCACCGGCCACGCAGGGAGAGTCCCCAGTGGTGGGTGAAGCCGAGAAAGTCGAAGCTTCCGGGTCCGGTCAGGTTGCCCCGATCCGTACGCCTGAAGTCGACCAGCCTCGTCTTGTCGGGATGCAGCGAAAGACCGTACCTGCCAAATCGCTTCGGCAGGACTTCAAGGACGCGTCGCGCGTCGTCGTCCCACGAGAAGACCAAGACGGCGTCGTCCGCATAGCGAACGAGTCGTGCGCGCTGCTTCCCCTTGAGCCGGGGACGCACATCGCGCTCGAACCACGTGTCGAGGACTTCGTGCAGGTAGACGTTCGCGAGCAGGGGCGAGATAACCCCACCCTGCGGCGTGCCGAGTGCGGGATGCATGATGCTCCCCGCCTCCATCACGCCCGCGTTCAGCCACTTTCCGATGATGCGCAGCAGCACACCGTCACGTACCCTGCGGCGGACGATCTCGAGCAAGCTTCCATGGTCGAGGGTGTCGAAAAATTTCCTGATGTCCATTTCCAGGACCCAACCTCCGCCCAGCGGATCGTCGCGTCTCTGACCGCTTCCAGCGCTTGATGTGCCGAGCGTCCAGGCCGGAAGCCGTACGAGCAGTCCAGGAAGTCCTGCTCGTAGATGGCCTCCAGCAGCATCGCGACCGCGCGTTGCAGCACCTTGTCCTCGAAGGTTGGAATGCCGATGGGTCGCGTCTGCTTCCCATCTCCCTTCGGGATGTGCACGCGCCGGACGGGGGGCGCCCGATATGCGCCGGACTTGAAGCGGTCGAGCAGCGACCGGAGGTTTTCCTCCAGCTTTTCCGCATACTCGCTCGCCGTTTGTCCGTCGATGCCGGTCGCTCCGTTCTTGCGCGTGCGTCGGTACGCCTCGCGTAGCCAGTCGATGTCGATGTGGTGGGCGAGCGTCGTGAAAGCTCGCTCGGGGTGTCGTCTCGCTGCTTCTGCTATCCGTTGAAGTTTCGTTGAGACGGTTGGCGAGCTCAGGGTCTCTCCCATCGGTCCCTCCTACGGTTCCATGTTCCGGTGCCGCCCTTTGCTCAGCCGGGTCCCTCGGGCAGGTTCCCCGACGTCATTGCTCATACCGCGGCACTCCGACTTCTCGTGGCCCCGACGTCGCTTCGCTTCTCGCTTCGCTTCGCCGTTCCGGCTCTCGCCGGAGACCACAAGACCTCCCAGGTTCCTGGGCAACCCTTCGTACGCGTGCGCCGGTCTCAGACCCCGGTGGAGGAGCATTGCAGGCCGGGACCCCGGGCTGGCTGCCCTGCGTTTTGGCCCGCGCTCTGTTGCCTTCCGCGTTCATCACCGCGTCGGCCTCCACTTCGACCCACCTTTCGGGGCTCGATGTCGCCGCCCACGTACCCGCTGTCTACGCTTCGCAGTGTGGCTCCCTGTTCGGTTGCAAGCACCACGCAAGACTCGCTTCCGGCTGGCGGTCCTCCACCTTGGCCGGACGGGAATTGCACCAGCGGGTCACAGTGAAAATTTCACATCGCTACATGATGATTCCATTTCTCCAGGCTTGCCTGGCGCAAGATGAACGTGGGACCCGGCGTCGGCACGTTGACCCACGAGCTCGTGCACCCGCTGGTACAAGCCGACTTTCCCGACGCGCCGGACTGGATCGACGAAGGCATCGCGTCGCTCTTCGAGCGCTTCACGATGCCGCGACCGGGCGAGATCCACGGCACCAAGAACTGGCGGCTTCCGCGGCTGCGCCGCGCGCTCGCGTCGCGCACCGAGCACGGGCTCGCGCTGCCGTCCGCGCTGTTCGGCATGAGCGACGCCACGTTCCGCGGCGAGCGCGAGGATCTGCACTACGCGACGGCGCGCTATCTGTGCCAGTGGCTGGACGCGCGGGGCGAGCTGTGGCCGTTCTATCAGCGGTGGCGCGACGGCGTCGCCACGGACCCGACAGGGGAGCGGGCGTTCAAGCTCGTGGTCGGCACGTCGCCGGGGGACGCCGACCGGGCTTGGTCGCTGTGGGTTCGATCGCTCTAGATCGCGGCAGCGCCATAGGTGTTTTGCAGACAGCCGCCGGACCGCCCCCGGGCACAAAAGCCGCCCGTTGCGCATTTCCGGTGCGTTCCGGCGCAGGCGGGAAGTATCTTCGTGCCGTCGGGAAGGGAGACCACGGACATGAGAAGAGCAGCGGCGGCGATGTTGGTGCTTGGCGCGCTTCTGGCGTGCCGTTCGAAACCGGTGAAGGCGCAGGTCCAGTGCCAGGAGCACACCGGCGGCTTCGCGTGCTCGATCCACACCATTGGCGGCACCGGCAACGACTACAGCGTGTGTTTCGACATCGTCGCGACCTGCGCCAACGGCCAGAGCCTCACCGGCAGCACCTGCCAGGACGTTTCGGGCGACGGAACCTCCAGCGTCGTCGTGCCGAACGCCAAGTTCACCGGTGGCAGCTGCAACGTCAACTCGGTGACCGGCGTCTCGGTCAAGAACGTCAAGATCACGAAGAAGTAGCCACGCGCCGCGTTGGCGCGGCTCACTTCGTCGGCGGGAACTCCACGGCCAGCAGCCGTGGCTCGAGCACGACCACGGCGCGGAGCCCGCGCGTGCCCGAGAAATCGAACCACAGCCGCACGGTGCCGGCGGCCAGCGTCCCGTCGCGCACGATGCGGCCCGACTCCGGTCCGATGGCGGCGTCGATGCGCGCGGCATCGAGCTTCGGCGCAGCGCCAGCGCACTTCATCGCACCGCAGCGTTCGGCGCGCGCCAGGCGATCGAGCTCTGCGACCCAGAGGTCCCGCCAGAGCGTGATGCTGGCTGGAATGGCGCTCGCAGCGCCGTCCGTGAGGTGCGAAAGCTTGTCGCGATAGTCCTTGCGCTCGTCGCCCGCGGCGGCGCGCCCGCGCAGCACGAGCAGATAGCCCTTGGCGATCGTCGCCAGGTCGTGCTCGGTGCTGGAGTCGTTCGGCACCTGCGTCGTGGTGGTCACTTGCTCGAGGATGCCCTCGGCGTCCTTCTCCTTGCCGGCGCGAGCGAGCGCGCCGGCGTCGTCCACGGCGGCGCGCAGCTTGAGCTCCGCCGGCACGCGCGGATCGATGAGCTGCGCGGAGACCTGGGCCAGCACGGCGTACGCGCGCTCCGAGTGCGTGAGGGCGGCGTTGGCTTCGGCCAGCGTCAGCACCAGCCGCGAGCGCGTCATCGGGTCGTCGATCGACGGCAGCTCCGCGGCGATCTCGCTGCGCGCGCGCTCCGCTTCGTCCGCGCGGCGATTCGCCACCGCCGCCCACAGCCGGAGCTCGCCGCGCGGTACAGCGAGATCGTGCGGCAGCGCGTCGGGGAGGAGCTTGATCAGCGGCAGCACGTCACGCTCCTGGGCCAGCATCGCCGCGACACCGAGCACGCCGGCCTGGGTGAAGCGTTGCGCCGGCGAGCGTGCGCCGAGCTCCTCGGCGCGCCGCGCGAGCTCCGTCTGCACCGGCACCGGCAGCTTCACGCGCTCGTTCGGTTTGCGCTTGCCGGCCGCCTCGAAGCCCGCGCCCAGCGTATCGGTAAAGAGCAACAGCCCGTCGAAGGCGTGCGATGCCGCGCTGGCGTCCTTCGCGCCGCGCTCGAGCGCCTGCAGGCGACCGCGGAACGCACGCTCGGCCTCTTCACGCGAGGCCGCCTGCTGCACCGTCGAGTAGATCCACGGCACGACGTACGAGTAGCCGATCCACGTCTCGATCGACCGGTCGTCACGCGCCTGCTTCGAGTCCCACGCCTTGCCGAGGATCGCGATGTTCTGCTTGACCGAGGCGTCGGCGTTCCAGGCCACTGCGCACACGACCGCGTTGGCCGCACCGCCGCTGAGTCCGGGGCAGATACCGCCGCCGGCCGACGCGAGCGCCCGCGCCGCGGCGAGTCGCAGGTTGTGCTCCGCCTGGGCGCCAAATGGCGCGAGTACCGCCAGCGCCTCGTCCTCGCGGTGCAACTCGAGCAGCGCCCAGGCCACGTCCACGGCGTGATCGAGGTCGAGCTTCTTGCCTTTCGCGTCGTGGGCGAGGCGCGCCAGATCGACCCAGCGCGCGGTGCGTGCGGCGCGAGCGCCGAGCGTGTCGTGCTCGTCGAGCTTCTTCGCCGCGGAAAGCGCGCTCGCCGCGGCGTCCGGGTCGAGCTGCCACGCCGCGACGTTGGCCACGGCGAGCTGGCGGTCCGGCGTGTTCTCGATGTCGGCCGCGACCTCGCGCGCGAGGCGTTCGACGTCGAAGAGCTCCAGCGTGGCTGCGGCGCGATCGATCGCGTCGCACAGATCCGCCGGGATCTTGCCGTCGGCGGAAACGTCCGCGGCAGTGTCGTGCAACCACTGCTTGGCGGCGTGACGCGCGACGCTCGCCACCACCGCGGGCAGGTCGTCGATCTTCGGGTCGCCCGCACCCCGGCGCATCGCGACCAGCTCGTCGGCGCCGTGCGAGGTCGTCGCGAGCGCGAGCAACGCCGACGGCGAGTCACCGCCCGCCGCCAGGTGCAGCAGCGGCCGCTCGATCGCCACCGGCCCGTCGTGTCGCGTCAGCTCCGCGACCTGCGCCGGGTCAAGACGCTTTACCATCGCGTCGAACTGCGCGCGCAGTGCGGGCGTGAGCGCGCCGATCACCGGGCCGTCGGGCACGACGCCGCGCAATGCCGCCGCCAGCCGATCGCGCGGCGTTCGAGGCCGCGGAGCCGCCGGCTTGTCGGCGCTCGCTACCGACTTCGGGGCTTCGGGATGTCGGGGCGGCGCGGAACCGCAAGCGGCGATCACGATCGCACACAGCGGGAGCACGGGGATTCGGCGTTCCACGGCCGGGTGATAGCACGGCGCCGGATCCGGGCGCGAGGCATGACGCCGCTCAGGCTGGGGCTTTCGTCGCGGCTGTGCAGGCGCCACGCTGTGCTGCATGGGCGGTGTGCCCGGTCTACGCATCCGGAGCGTCAACGCAGAGCAGGTTCGCGGCAACGGCCGCTACGTCCTTTATTGGATGATCGCGTACCGGCGCGCGACCGACAACTTCGCCCTGGACCGCGCCATCGAACACGCCCGCGCGCTGGCGCTGCCGCTGGTCGTGCTCGAAGCAATCCGCGTCGAGCACCGCTGGGCGAGCGAGCGCATCCACCGCTTCGTGCTCGACGGAATGGCGGACAACGCCGAGCGCTTCGCCGCGTCGCGCACGCTCTACCACCCGTACGTGGAACCGACGCCCGGCGCCGCGGCGGGGTTGCTGGAGGCGCTCGCTGCCGACGCCGCGGTCGTCGTCACCGACGATCATCCGGGCTTCTTCCTGCCACGCATGGTCGCCGCAGCGGCGCAACGCGTCCCGGTCCTGATGGAAGCCGTGGACTCGAACGGGCTCTTGCCGCTGGCGGCGACCGACCGCGTGTTCCGTCGCGCCTACGACTTCCGGCGCTACCTCCAGCGCGAGCTTGCGCCGCACCTCGACCAGATGCCGTCCGCCGATCCGTTCGCAGGAGCGCCACTCGCGCCCGCGCCCCGGCTCTCGCCAGGCATCGAGCAGCGCTGGCCGCGCGCCGCACCGGCAAGCCTGCAAGACTTCGATCTGGCTCGGCTGGCGATCGACCACACGGTTGGCGCGCTGGCGATCCGCGGCGGGGGCACCGCGGCCGGCGCCGCCCTCGACGCGTTCGTGTCGCGCCACATCGATCGCTACCACGAGGACGGACGCCATCCGGATCTCGAGACCAGCAGCAAGCTGTCGCCGTGGCTGCACTTCGGGCACATCTCGCCACACCGGGTGTTCTCCGTCGTCGCGGCGCGCGAGGGCTTCTCCACCGCGTCCCTGGGCGCGCACGCGGGCGGACAGCGCGAGGGCTGGTGGAACATGGGCCCGGGCGCCGAGGCCTTCCTGGAGCAGCTGGTCACCTGGCGCGAGATCGGCTTCAACCTCGCGTCGCGCCGCCCGGACTACGATCGCTACGACCAGATCCCGGACTGGGCGAAGCGCACCCTCGACAAGCACGCTCACGACCCGCGCGAGCACCTCTACACGCTCGAGCAGCTCGCCGCTGCCGACACCGACGACGAAATCTGGAACGCCGCGCAGCGGCAGCTCGTCGCGCAAGGCACCATCTATAACTCGCTGCGCATGCTGTGGGGCAAGCGCGTGATCGCCTGGGCGGATCACCCGCGCGACGCCGCCGCGATGCTGGTGGACCTGAACGACCGCTACGCGATCGACGGTCGCGATCCGAACAGCTACAGCGGCATCTTCTGGTGCTTCGGCCGCTACGATCGCGCCTGGGGCCCGGAGCGTCCCATCTACGGCACCGTCCGCTACATGACGAGCGCGAGCACGCGCCGCAAGCTGAAGATGACGGAGTATCTGCGGCGTTGGGGAAGCCCGGGCCACGTCCCGGACGAGAGGGGCGCGAGCTAGCGGCGGCGACACGGCGTTCGCGACGGCACTAGGGCGCGAGCGCGTCGCGGCACAGCCGGTCCGCGCGCTTGAGCAACGTCGGGATGCGGTGCGCGCCGTGCATCGCGACGACCCACTGGGCGGCGCGTGCGGGATCGACGCCGGCAGCGGTGACGTAGAGCGGGCGACGGCTGCCGCCGCGGGTCACCGCGATGGCGTGCGTCGCGCCGGCGAACGCGCTCTTCGCGACGCCGATCACGGCCGTGCGCCGCCCCGTGGCCTCGTACAGGTGCGCGCCCAGGCCGGGCTTGCCCGCCGCGTCGAGCCAGACGTAGGCGTCGATCACGATCGCGTCCGGCGCCGCGTCGAGCTGGCCGAGCAGCTCGACGATCCCGGGCAGCTCGCGCAGATGAAGCCGCCCCGGCACGTACGCCGACGCCGGCCCGGCGCTCGCGTGGATGACCTCGCGCACGGCCTTGCCCGCGGTCCAGTCGTCGAACAGCACGCCGGCCGTCGCGGCGCGATCCGCGACGTGTTGGGTGTCGGTGACGAGGAACATGCTGGAGTCTATCGGATGGCGGGCGGAATGCCGGTCCGGCTCGGACCCCGGCGCGTGCGATATGGCGGAAAAATTCCAGCATAGACGGCCTTCTGATAGACGGCGGGCCGCGCCCCCACCTATCTCGTGCGAAGATTGCAGGCCCCGAGGTCGCGGCAGCTCGCGATCCGAGGGTAGAATCGTTGATGGGGATTCGTTGACGAACGACGCGACACGCCCGGGCTTGAGCTCGACCCAGGATGTGGGCCGGTACCAGCTCGTGTGCGAGCTGACGAAGAGCCAGCTCGGGGCGCTGTGGGTCGGCCAAAATGGCGAGGATCTGGCGTGTATCCGCCGGGTTCCGAAGACCGGCATCGCCGACGCGCAGCTCGACTGGCTTTCGGAGGTCGGCTTCTGGGCCATGGAGCTCGAGCACCCGAACGTCGCGGCGCCGATGGACGTCGTGATGACGGACGCCGAGCTCGCCGTGGTGAGCGGATATACCGAGGGGGAGTCGCTGCGATCGCTGCTCCGGCTGGCGTCGTTCAAGCGCAAGCCGATGCCGGCGGCGATCGCGCTCCGCGTCGCGAAAGACGCGCTCGAGGCGGCGGCATTCGCCGAGTCGCACGAGGACCGGCCGTCGCTCGGCGGGAGCTACGCGTTCGGCGGGCTGGTGCCGGACAGCGTGCTCGTCGGTCGCGACGGCACGACGCGCTTGCTCGACGTGGGTCTGGCCGGCGTGATCGCGCGCATCGAGTCGATGGCGCGCCACCCGGAGATGGCCGCCTACGCCGCGCCCGAGCTCCTGGACGGGGGCGACATCGATCGCCGCGCGGACGTGTTCAGCGCCGGCGTGATGCTGTGGGAGATGGTGTGCGGCCGTCGCTTGTTCGTCGGGGCGAACCACGCCGCGGTGTCCGAGCGCGTGAAGTCGCTGGCGATTGCGCGCGCGGATGCGTCCAAGCCGATCGGCGGCGACCCGGTTCCCGCGGCCGTGGCGGATTCTGATCGCGCGCGCGCTGGAGCGCGAACCCGCCGCGCGCTTCGATGGCGCGGCGGCCATGCTGGAGGCGCTCGCCGCGCTGGGGAGCGACGCGATCGCCGCCCCGGAGGACGTCGCGGCGTTCGTCGAAGAGCTCGCCGGCACGCAGCTGGCGATGCGCCGCAAGATGGTCGAGCGCAAGACCAGCTCGGCGACGCCGGCGGCGCCCCCTGCCGCGGCCGCGCACCCGCCGCCGCGCGCGCCGAAGCCCACGCTGCTCGGCGTGGCGCCACCGCCGCGCGCGCCGAAGCCCACGTTGCTCGGCGTGGCGCCGCCGCCCGTCGCGCCCCCGAAGCGCGACTCGATCCACCCCGACGTGCTCGACGAGCCGGACGACGGCGACGCACCGATCGACGTCGCGCTCGACGACGCGGACAGCGCGCGCTTCGCGTCCGAGCCGCCCACCGTCCCGATCGGCGAGCCGGCGGCGCACTTCACGACCGAGCCGCCGACCCTTCCCACGTCGAAACCGCTCGCCATGGATGGCCCGCCGGTCGACGTCCCGCCGCCCCCGGCGTCGGTGCTCGAAGCCGCGGAGCTCGAGCTTTCGCCGATCCCGGCGGCGCCGGACAGCATCGAGCCGACGACGCTCCGGCGTCCCCCGACGCGCACGGCGCCCGCGACCGAGGCGACGGAAGCGCCGGCGCCCGAGGACGTGGCCGCCGACGCGCCGGCGCCCGCGGCGACGGAAGCGCCCGCTGCCGCAGCGGATGCGGGAACCGGCCTGGCCGCGCCGGCGCCGGTCGCGGCGCTCGAGCCCGCGACGCTCGAATCCGGAGACGACGACGACGAGATCGAAGCGCCGCCGCAGAGCGCAATACTCGAGCGGCGCAAGCGCGCGCAGAAGCTGGTGATCGGCGTCGTCGGCGGGATGGCGGCACTGATCCTGCTCGCGCTGATCCTGTCCGCGGTGCGCAAGTCGGGCAAGGCGAGCGAAACGCCGGTCGCGGCGCCGAGCGCCGTCGCCGCGAAGCCGGCGCCCCCGCCCGCGACCGCGACCGCGGCCGCGACCGTCGCCGAACCTGCGCCGACGGCGGAGCCGAGCGCGAGCGCCGCCGAGGCCGAGTCCGCGACGCCGCCCGAAGCGTCCGCATCCGCGCAAGAGCCGGTGGCCGAGCAAGCGCCCGCTGCTGCCGCACCGAAGGTTGCCGCTCCGGCATACGTCGCGCCGCGCCGCAAGCCGAAGCCCAAGCACAAGTTCACGCCCAGCGGCATCTGATCGGGAGAAGCACCATGATCGACTGCAGACGCCGGACACGCTCGATGATCGCGACGCTCGCGTTGTTCGCCGCACCGGGCGCTGCGTGGGCCGCCGGCGCGCCGGTCGCGACCGCGACGGACGCCCAGAAGCAGGACGCGCAAACGCATTTCGAAGCGGGCATGAAGGCGCACGACGCCGGCGACAAGGACAAGGCGTTGGCCGAGTACCAGGCCTCGTACGACGCGGTCGCGAGCCCGAACTCGCACCTGCTGGTCGCACGCACGCTGGCGGAGCTCGGCCGCTCCGCGGAGGCGTACGCGGCCTACGACCAGACGGCCGCGGAGGCGCAGCAAGCCGCGCAGGCCGACCCGAAGTACAAGAACGCCGCGGACGCAGCGACCACCGAGCGCGACGCGCTGCGCGCGAAGATCGCGCTGCTACAGATCACGGTCACGGGAGCCGGCCCGGGCGACACCCTGGAGGTCGGCGGTCGCAGCGTCGAGCAGGCCGACTGGAGCAAGCCGGTGCCGGTGATGCCGGGCAGCGTCCAGGTCGTGCTCCACACGCAAGCCGGCGCGAACGTCGCGAAGAGCGTGGACGCAACGGCCGGCGGCAGTCCGACGCTGGAGATCTCCGCCGCGCCGCCCGCGCCGGCACCGGCGCCGGCACACGCGGACGCCGCCGTCACGACTCAAGGCATGGACAAGCGCACGCTGGCGTACATCGCCGGCGGCGTGGGCGTGGCGGGCATCGCGACGTTCGCGATCTTCGGCGCGATGAACAACGCCAAGTACAGCGATCTCCAGAGTGCCTGCACGAACAATGCGTGCCCACCGGACAAGCAGAGCGAGGCCGACACCGGGCGCACCTACCAGACGGTCGCGAACGTCGGGCTGGTCGTCGGCGTGATCGGCGTCGGCAGCGGCGTGGCGCTGTATCTGCTCGACCGCCACGAACGCAAGGAACAGAGCGCGCGACGCACACCACAGATCTACGTCGGGCCGCGGTCCGTCGTCGTCCGGGGGAGCTTCTGAGATGACACGCACCATCGCAATCTTCTCGACGTCGGCTGCGCTGCTGCTCGCCGCGATCGGCTGTACCAACGACTACGGTCAATACAACTTCAGCGAAAGCGGCACGGGTGCGACCGGTGGAACCGGAGCGACCGGTGGCACCGGCGGCGGCGCGAGCGGAACCGGCGGCGCGAGCGGAACCGGCGGCGCGAGCGGAACCGGCGGCGCGAGCGGAACCGGCGGCGCGAGCGGAACCGGCGGCGCGAGCGGAACCGGCGGCGCGAGCGGAACCGGCGGCGCGAGCGGAACCGGCGGCGCGAGCGGAACCGGCGGCGCGAGCGGGACCGGCGGCGCCACCAGCTGCCAGCCGAACGAGAACCTGTGCGGCGGCACGTGCATCGCGAACAACGACAGCAACAACTGCGGCGGCTGCAACAACGACTGCACGCAGCAGGGCAGTGGCAGCGGCTTCCGCTGCCTCAACGGCGGCGTGTGCGGCTGCACCTCGGGCTTCCGCTGCGGCGGCAGCAACGGCGGCGGCACCTGCAACAACGGCGTGTGCTCGTGCGGCGGCACGGATTGCGTCGCCGGCGAGTCGTGCCAGCGCGTGGCCGGCACCCCGACGTGCTCGTGCAACGACGGCCAGGCGTGCAACGCCGGCGAGACGTGCTGCCAGACGCCCGGCGGCTGCTTCAATCTCGACAGCGATCCGGCCAACTGCGGCGGGTGCGGCCACGCCTGCGACTCCGGCCAGAACTGCACCAACGGCGTCTGCGGCTGATCGGGTCTGCCGGTCCGGCGCGGAACCGCGCCGGACCGTGCGCGCGGCACGCTCAGCCCGGAGAGAACGCGATCGGGTAGCTCACGGTGACGATGCCGTTCTGTGGCGCGGGGAACGACAGGCCGTAGTAGGCGCGGACGACGCACGAGACGACGCCGCTGTCGGGCAGATCGCTGCCGCCGTTGCTCGCGTTCGAGACGCTGCCGTCGCGAGCGATCACGAAGCGCACCGCGACGCGGCCGGCCAGGTTCGGGTTGGCGCGGAGACCGGTCTCGTAGCACTGGCGGAAGCGCCCGAAGTTCTGCCGCACCACGCGCTGGATCACGCCGGGCGGCAGCGTGCCGACCATGGTGGTTTCTCCTGGGCGCACCTGTGGCGCGTGCGGATCGTGACCCGGACCGCCTGTGTTCGCGACGAACCGACCAAACCCACCCAGGCCGGGACACACGTCCTTGCCACAGGTGCCGACCTGGCCGAGCCCGACGCCCTCGCCGCGGCCGCCGCCTCCGGCGCCGGTGCCGCTCAGGCCGAGGCCGCCGCTGCCGCGCGCTTCGCCCAGCTCCGGGCCCCACATGTTGCCCTGTGCGCTCGCGTCGTCGTTGCCGAGCGCGCTGTCGCGGCCCCACGGCGCGGTCGGCGCGTTGGCGTCGCCGGCGATGTTGTTCAGGATGCCGATCATGCCGAAGCTCGCGGCGTCGCGCAGCGCCGCCTCGCGCGCCAGGTGCGGATCGGGGTTCTCCTTCGGGCCCTTGATGCCGAAGCGGCGGTTCGCGACCGCTGCCGTCGGCTTGCCCATGGCGCCGTCCGCGCCCGTCGCAGCGGCACCGCTCGCAGCGCCGGACGTCTGTGCGGGCGCGTCCGGCGTGCTCACCTGCTCGGCCTCGCGCTCGCGCTCGGCCGAGGCCGCCAGGTAGCGCTGCGCGTCGTAGGCGCGATCTTGTTCCGCGCTGGCGTCGTCGGCCAGGCCGAGCGCCGGCGTGAAGAAGGCCATCGCGCCGACGAAGGCCGCGGCCATCGCGCTCGCGAGGCCGAACGACAGCGCCGTGGAGCGCGTAGCGCCGAACGCGCGTCGCGTCGTGGGCTTGCCGGCGCAGGTCGCGGTCACGCGCACGACGATGCCGCCCAGCGTGATCTCCGAGCGCTCGCCGGCGGCGAGCGCCTGCTTGCCGACGTGCGGCACGCCGTCGATGATCTCGATCAACTGCGCGCGGCTCGCGCCGATGTGCTGCGCCGGCAGGATGAAGTCGCAGGGCGCGTCCGACGTCGACGCCTCGCCCACGCTGAACGCCCGCGGCGGCGTCAGGTGCGCGACGTGCAGCACCGTGTCGCCCCACAGGATCATCACCTCGAGGGACGGCACACCGGGCAGCTCGCACTCGGACGCCTCGACCGCCGGCGCGGTCTTGACCATCGCGTAGCCGGTCGGCTCGTCGCCGTGGCGGAAGGGATCGATGAACGGCGTGTCGTAATGGAACTGGGCCATGGGCGTACCTCTCCTCGGTGATGTCCCGTCGCTGCGCCCGCCCGGGCGGCCGTCGGAACTCGTCGCTTGAATTGACACGCGCGAGGCGCCGCGGGTTCCGCGAAAAGCGCCGGGGCCCGGACCGAGCGGAATTTTCCACCACTTGCGCAGGGTTGGACGCCTCGGCACGATGCGCCCGTGAAGACCACCGCTCTCCTGGGTTCGCTCGCCTTGTCCCTCGGCCTGCTCGCCGCGCCGGCGAGCGCGGCGCCGATTCTACTGCCTGCCGCGCCGAACGCCGGCGGCGTGGTGCAGGGCGATCCCGTCCTGACCGCGCTCCACGCGTTGCAACGGCGCGCGCCGTCGATGGCGACGGCGGAGCTCGTGCACGCCACGACGATTCCGCTCGGCGACGGACGCCGCGTGGTGCGCTTCAGCCAGGAGCACGCCGGGCTGCCGGTGATCGGACGCGGCGCCGCGGTGTTGCTCGACGCGAGCGGCGCGCCCACGTCGTTCGCGACCGCGCGCGTGGAGTCGTCGCTGCCCGCGGACGCGACGCCGAGCATCGACGCGAGTCGCGCCGGCGTGATCGCGACGGGCTTCGCCGGCATCACGCTCGACAAGGGACGCCTGGCCTGGTGGCCCGGCGCGGGCGCGACGCGTCTCGCCTGGACGTTCTACGGCGGCGTGGTGGGCGGCGTGCCGTACGCACCAGTTGTCGTCGTGGACGCGAACAGCGGCGAGGTGCTGGCGCGCTACAACGCCGTTCGCTTCGATCGCCAGGCGACGGTCTACGAGTTCAACCCGGTCAAGACGCCCACGCCGATCAGCGTCACGCTCGACGACCTTGCCACAGGAGCGACGGCGCTGACCGGCCCGCACGCAGACATCAAGAACTGCATCGACACGCACGCGACCAAGGTCGTGTACGGCCTCACGATGCACACGTGTGAGCTCCAGCAGAAGGCCGTCGCCGACTCGAACGGGGATTTCCCCTACACGTTCTCGTCCGACACCGACCCGGAGGATGCCTTCGCCGAGGTGGAGATGTTCTACCACGTGACCAAGGCGTACAAATTCCTCCAGGATCTGGGCATGCCGGATCTGCTGCCGAAGCAGATGCCGGCGGTCGTGAACCTACGCATCGCCGCCGGACTGCAGACCGGCTTCGACACGGCCAAGGCGGCCGATCCGAACCTGCCGCTCGAAGCCTTCGACAACGCGTTCTTCTCGCCCGCGGATCCGCTGTTTTCGCAGGTCTTCAGCATCAACAGCGGCGCGATGTGGTTCGGCCAGGGCACGGCCGGCGATTTCTCGTACGACGGTGACGTCGTCTATCACGAGTTCGGTCACGCGATGATCGATCGCACGATCCAGCTCGTCGGCACGTGGCACCTCGATGCACAGGGCGCCGTCGACTCGCCGGGCGCGATGAACGAGGGCCTGGCCGACTACTTCTCGAGCATCATCACCGGTGACCCGCAGGTCGGCGAGTACGCCGGCGGCGGACTCGGCCTGGGCGCGATCCGCGACCTCGACAATCCTACGACCTGTCCCGAGAACTTGTCGGGCGAAGTGCACTCCGACTCCACGTTCTTCTCCGCCGCGCTGTGGAAGACGCGCTCCACGCTGTCCGCGGCCGATCAGCACGAGTACGACAAGGCGATGCTGGCGGCGCTCATCGGCGCGTCCACCGGCGACGTGGGGTACGGCGATCTGGCGCAGCTCTTCATCGCGTCGCTGAAGGCGTCCCCGCTGGGCCAGAGCGTCGCGAGCGCGCTCGAGCAGGAGATGACCGCGCGCGGCGTGCTGCCGCAGTGCGACCGCGTCATCGAATGGAAGGGCACGCCGATCAAGGGCTCGGACCCGAACCTGAAGTCGGCGTTTTTCGCCGCGGGCAAGTCGAGCGCCGGCGTCGCGCAGGGCGACGCGTACGCGCCGGGCCTGCTGCAATTCCACGTGCCGCTCGGCGATAACCCCACGAAGCTCGAGATGAGTTGGCAAGATCTGCAGTTCCAGAGCGGGCTCGGCGGCGCCCTGGGCGGCGGCACGCCGGCCACGCCCAAGCTGCTGCTGCGCTTCGACAAGGATCCGATCGCGTTCACCTACAACGCGGGCGTCGCGTCCAACGCCGATCCAGCGGTCGATCCCGTCAAGGGCACCACCACCTACTCGCTGTCGGTGGACGTGCCGGCCGGCGCGACCGACGCGTACGCCATGATCGTCAACGCCGGCGACAACGACGGTGGCTATACGACCGTCAGCTTCAAGGTCGACAACGCCCCGGGCGGCGCCGGCGGCGCGGGCGGAAGCGCGGGAGCCGCGGGTGCGACCGGCGCAGCCGGCGCCGGCGCCGACGCCGCGACGCCTGCCGCCGACGACAGCGGCTGCGGCTGCCGCACCACGCCGACGGGCCACGCGCCGGGCGCGGCCGGCGCGTTCGCCGCGCTGGGGCTCGCGCTGCTGATCGGGCGCCGCAAGCGCGGCTAGCGCGGTGTCCGGGCGCTAGCCGAGCGCGGGCGGGCGCATCGGCTCGGGATTCGTCAGCGCGGTGCGCACGTGATCGCGCCACGCGCCGTTGATGAACAGGTAGTTGCGCGCGTGGCCCTCTTGCTCGAACCCCAGACGCTCGAGCACGCGCGCGGAGCGAACATTCTCCGGGATGTAGTTGGCTTCCACGCGGTGGAACGCCATCGACCCGAAGACGTGCGCGATCGCGGCCGTCAGCGCCTCGAACATGAGTCCGCGGCCTTGATGCGAAGCGGCGACGCTGTAGCCCAGCGTGCATCCCTGCATCGAGCCGCGGACGAAGTTCGTGAAGCTCACCTGGCCGACCAGCGGCCCGTCCGGATTCGCGAGCTCGATCAGCTCGAGCCGCATCGACCGGTCGGCGTGGTACTCCTCCAGGTTCTGCTCCAGCCGCCACTGCCAGAACTCTTCCGTGTAGAAGCCCGGCGGGCGCTGCGGCTCCCACGGCGCGAGGTGCGGCTTGTTGTCGAGGAAGTAGCGCCGCTGCCGCCCGGCCTGCTCCGGCGGGAGCATCAGCATGCGCAAGCGCGGCGTCGCGAACTCCGGCGGTTCGAGATCGAGCCCCCGCGGCATTCATCCATCCTGGCCTTTTCGCGCCCAAAGCGCCAGGGGGCATCTCAGATCATGTGCGAGATGAACGCGAGCAGCTCGAGCTGGTCCACGAGACCGGGCTTGTCCGCGACCGACACGTGGGACAGGAGCGGCGTGATCAGCGTTGTGTGTCTCGCGCGAGCCGAGCTCGCGGTCGGCCCAGCGCGCCTCGCTGGGCGGGATCACGCTGTCGCCGGCACCGTGGAGCAGGTACACCGGCGCGCCGATGTCGCCGAGCCGCCCGCGGGGCGACAGCGCCGCGAGCTCCGCCCTGCGCGCATCGACGAGCTGGAGCAGCCGGGGCGCGATCTCGCGCAGGCGGTGCTGCTCGACGCGCTCGAACAGCTGCTCGCCCTCGAGCGTGCGCCGCGCGGTCGCGAGCGCCCGCGCGCTGGCGAAGTCCTCGTGGAGCCACGCCCGCAGCGCAGCGCGCAGCGGCGCGACGTCCGCCGGCGGGACCAACTCTGCCAGGTCGTCGTAGATCAACACCACGAGCCCGTACTCATGCGCCTGCGCGTGGACCACGCCTTCGGGCGTCTCGATCGCGTCGGTGGCGAGGAAGCGCAGCACCCGCGCGAGATCGTCGTAGCCCCCGACGCTGGTCACGAACGCGACGTGGCCCTGGAGCTCGGGGCTCGCCGCCGCGAGCAGCGACTGTCCGCCGGCGAAGCTGAAGCCGATCAACCCGACCCGCGGCGACGTGACCCACGAGCGCGCGCCGAGATACTCCACGCTGTCCTCGATCACGCCCACGCCCGTCGGGGTGATGCGATAGTCGGCGAGGTCCGCCAGCTCGGGCGTGAGCACGACCTTGCCGGCGCGCGCCAGCGCGCGCGCGAACTTCACCAGCCGCGGCTCGTCGATGCCCAGATAGTGCACGCCGTGCGCGATCACGATGCCGGGGCCTCGTGGCGTGTCGGCGCGCCGGTAGATGCGCGCGCGGATCGGCCCGTCGCGACCGGGAACGCCGACGTCCTGCTCGGCGAGCCCGGGCGCGGTCGCCGGCTCTGCTGCCGCGAGATCCGAGAGCACGGCCCGCGCCGTCAGCACGCGCGCGAGCGGCGACCACGCGAACGCCGCCACGACGCACACCAGACCCGCGGCCAGCACCGCGACACGCCACGACCTCATATCGAATCCGACGCGCTGCCGGCCCATGGGATTCCGCGCCGTGACGACATCAGACAAGACGTTACAGATCGTGACAGGATCCGACGGGCACGCACGAAGCCGGGACGCTCGCGGCGCTGGTCGAGCTTCGCGCCGTTCTAGCGTATGCTCTCCTTGATGGCCGTCCCTCCCGCGGTTCGCGCGCTTGCGGGCGCCGCGCTCTCCCGCGCCGAGCAGCATCCCGACACGACGTACGCCGACGTGCGCTGGGTCGCGACGCGCACGGAGCGGCTCAAGGTGCGCGACGGCGAGACGGACGGCGTGGGGCGGAGCGCGACGCGCGGCTTCGCCGTGCGCGTGATCGCGAACGGCGCGTGGGGCTTCTCGTGCACGCCGTGGCACGACGAGGGCGCGCTCGCCGCCGTGGTGGACGAAGCTATCGCGATCGCGAGAGCGAGCGCGCGGATCGCGCGGGCGCTGGTGAATTTCCCAGCGCGGGTCGGCAGCGTGGGGCGCTACGAGACGAAGCTCGAGATCGACCCGTTCACGGTGCCGCTCGAGACGAAGCTCGCGGACATCTCCGGACCGGAAGCGGCGCTGCGCGCCGGCGGCGCGCCGGTACGGAGCACCGAAGCGTGGATGAGCTGGACGGAGATCGAGAAGCTGCTCGTCTCGAGCGAAGGCACGGACGTCGAGCAACGCTTCGTGTACGGCGGCGTGGGCATGCTGGCGATCGCCGTGTCCAGCGATGGGCGCATGCAGCGGCGCTCCTACCCCGGCACGCCCGGCACGGAGTCGCTGCAGGCGGGCTACGAGGTCGTGGCCCGGGCACGCCTCTCCGAGGAAGCGCCGCGCGTTCGCGACGAGGCGATCGCGCTGCTCGACGCCGACGCATGTCCGGCGGGCGAGCGCGACGTGATCCTCGCGTCGAGCCAGATGGCGCTGCAGGTGCACGAGTCGTGCGGCCACCCGACGGAGCTCGACCGCGCGCTCGGCCACGAGATCTCCCTCGCCGGCGGCTCGTTCCTGCAGCCGTCCGGTCTCGGCAAGCTGCGCTACGGGTCGGACATCGTGACGCTCACGGCGGACTCGATCGCGCCGGAGGGGCTCGGCAGCTTCGGCTGGGACGACGAGGGTACGCCCGCCGGCAAGGTCGCGTTGGTCGAGGACGGCGTGTTCAACGACTACCTGTCGTCGCGCGAGACCGCGGCGTCGCTCGGCCGCGCGTCGAGCGGCACCGTGCGCGCCGACGGCTGGAACCGCGTGCCGATGATCCGCATGGTCAACGTGTCGCTCCAGCCGCGCAGCGGCTCGCTCGAGGATCTCGTCGCCGACACCGCCGACGGCGTGCTGTTCGACACGAACAAGAGCTGGAGCATCGACGACCTTCGACTGAACTTCCAGTTTTCCTGCGAGCTTGCCTGGGAGATCAAGCACGGCAAGCGCGTGCGGATGCTGCGCGACGCGCGCTACACCGGCGTCACGCCGCGCTTCTGGGGCAGCTGCGACGCCATCACCGGCCCGGCGGAGGCGCGCATCTGGGGCCTGACCACCTGCGGCAAGGGCGATCCGATCCAGGCCATGGCCGTCGCGCACGGCGCGCCGCCGGCGCGCTTCAAGCGCGTGGAGACGGGGCACTCGTGACGCACCAGGAGCTCTCCGCGTTGCTCGTCGCCGCACTCGCCCGCGCCGGCGAGCCGGAGGCCGACGTGTACGCCAGCGAGGCGCGGCGCGGCTTCGCGCGCTTCGCCGCGAGCGAGCTCGGGCAGCACATGGCTATCGTCGAGCCGCGCGCCCTGGTACGCGTCGCGCGCGGCAAGCGCGTCGCCGAGGTCGCGACCTCGACACTGGAGGAAGACGCGCTCGTCGCCGCCATCCAGGAGGCCGCGGCGCTCGCTCCCGGCGTGCCGGAGGACGACACGTTCCCCGGCTTCTGCGACGCGAGCGAGCCCGCGCCGCCGATCTCCGAGCGCTTCGCGAGAGCGACGGCGGAGTCCACTCCGGACGAGCGCGTCGACATGCTCGCGCCGGTGCTCGATGCGATCGCGCGGGCGGGCCTGGTCGCCACCGGCGCGCTCGACGCGAGCTCGAGCGTGGTCGCGCTGGCGACGAGCCACGGGCTTGCGCGATCGTTTACCGGCACGACGGCGCTGTTCAAGGTGTGGGCGCTCGAGAGCAGCGGCGCGGGCGGCGCCGCGGGCCAGGGTCTCGCCGCCGGCACCGACGTCTCGAAGCTCGACCTCACCGGCGAGACGGCTCGCGCGATCCGCGACTGCCAGCGCGGTCGCGACCCGATATCGCTGCCACCCGGCGAGTACGACGTCGTTCTCGAGCCGCCGGCGGTGGCGGAGCTCGTCGAGTGGCTCGGCTTCATCGCCCTGGGCGCCAAGGAATTCGCCCAGGGCATCAGCGCGCTCGCCGGTCGCATCGGCGAGTCGATCAGCGGGCCCGCCCTCGGCATCACGGAGGACCCGTTCGGCGAACTGTCGCTGGCCGTGCCGTTCGATCGCGACGGCGTCGCGCGGCGACGCGTGCCCCTCGTCGAGCAGGGCGTCGCGCGCGGCGTGCTCTACGACCGCGCCTGGGCGACGCGGCTGGGCGTCGCCAGCACGGGCAGCGCCTCGCCGTCCGGTGCGTTCAGCGACGGCGGGCCGGCGCCCACGGCGCTGGTCCTCGACGGCGGCACCGCGGCGAGCAGCGAGGAGCTCGCGCAGGGCATGGAGCGCGGGCTTCACGTCCGCCGCCTGCACTACGTCAACGGCATGCTCGATCCGCGCCGCGCCGTCATGACCGGCCTGACGCGCGACGGTCTGTTCCTGGTGGAGAACGGCAAGCCGACGCGCGCCGTCGGCAACATGCGCTTCACCGACAGCCTGCTGGAAGCGTTCCAGCGCTGCGACGGCCTGACCCGCGCGCGCCAGCTCCTACCCAACTGGTGGTCGGAGAGCGGCTCCGTCGCCGCGCCCGCGGTCCGCATCCGCGGGCTCCGCTTCACCGGCGGAAGCCAGCCCAGGCCGTAGCTCGATGCACGCGACGACGAGCGCGGCGATCGCCGGGGTGGCGAGCGTCGCCCTGATCGTGGGCTCGATCGTGAGCGCGGTCCGCCAAGCGCGCTTCGCGCGAAGCGCCGTCGCCACCGAGGGCGTCGTGACCGCGCTGGAGCCGGACGCGAAGATCGCCCACCCGAAGATCACGTTCCAGGCCGGCGACCGCCTGGTCACGTTCAGGAGCGGACAGACCGGCCACTACGCCGTCGGCCAGAAGCTCACGGTCTACTACGACCCCGCCGATCCCGAGACCGCGACGCTCACCGCGCCGGCCGCGGCGCGGCGCACGGCGATCCTGCTGTCGATTCCCGGCATCGTGCTGCTGCCGATCTGCGTGATCATCGCCGTCTACGTCGGGCCCGCGGAGTCGGCGAGCGAGCGAGCTGCGCGCAGCTTCGTGGACGCCGTGCGCAAGGGCACGCGCGACGACGCCGCGAGCCTCGATCACGACGCGCAGAGCCAGATCCGCGCGGCAACGGAGTTCCATCTCGACGACGTCTGGATCGGCTTCGACGACACGGCCTGCATCGTCGGCGAGCTCTTGCCGCACCGCGCGCGGCTGGTGCTCGCGCTGGTCAAGGTGAACGGAATCTGGAAGGTCCGTCGCGCCGCGCCGCGCGATCCCGAATGCGACAAGCGCCTCGACGACTGACGCTTCAGGTCAGTAGCAGCACGTGCCCGTCGACCAGAGCGACGTGGTGCCGTCGTAGATGACCATATTGCCGTCGTCCTGCACGGACAGATACGCCCCCGGGTGGTTCGCCGTGTTGGAGTTCCAGTACGCCGTGCTGCCGCCATACACGACGAAGTTGCCGTCACCTTGCATGGCGGCCCGATCGGCGCCGGTGCCGTGCGTGTTCGACGACCACAGCGCACCGGGCGGACCGTACAGGACGAGATTGCCGTCGGCCTGCATCGTGAGCCAGAAGCGGGCGTCGCAGCTCTTGACCGAGTCGCCGATGGAGAGCGTGGCGCCGGGCTGGAGCGTCGCGTCGCACACGCAGCTCGTGCCGTTGCAGGTCGCGTTGCCGCTGCACGTGCCGCACGAGCCGCCGCAGCCGTCCGGACCGCACGTCTTGCCGGCACAGTCCGGCACGCACGCGCAGGCGCCGCTCTGACACGTCTGGCCCGAAGCACAGCTGCCACACGAGCCGCCACACGCGTCCGGCCCGCAGCGCTTCGCGCCGCACTGCGGATCGCACACGCACTGCCCGCCGTTGCATCCCTGCCCCGACGGGCACGTCCCGCACAGGCCGCCGCAGCCGTCGGATTCCGCAGCTCTTGCCCGTGCACGCCGGGCTGCACGTGGACTGGCAGGCGCCGCTGGTGGTGTTGCAGACCTGACCCGACGGACACGTGCCGCAGGTGCCGCCGCAGCCGTCCGGGCCGCACGTCTTGCCGCTGCAGTCCGGGCTGCACCCGGCGTTGCATTGGCCGTTGACGCACGCCTGTCCGGCTGGACACGCGCCGCAGCTGCCGCCGCAGCCGTCGTCCCCGCACAGCTTGCCGCTACAGTCCGGCGCGCACGTGGTCGTGCATTGCCCGGCGGCACACTGCTGTGAGCCCGGGCAGCTCCCACAGGAGTTGCCACAGCCGTCGTCGCCGCACGCCTTGCCACTGCACGAGCCGGTGCACGTCGCCGAGCACGCCGTGCCGTCCGCCGAGCAGAACGCGTCGCCCCAGCACCCGCCACAGTAGTCACCGCATCCGTCGGGGCCACACAACTTGCCGGCGCAGGCCGGCGTACACGTCGGGCCTGCGTCCGCCGTCGCATCGCCAGCGGCGTCGAGCGGCGCCGTCGCGTCGGCGCCGGCGTCATGCTGCTGCTCGGCCGCGACGTTGTCCGGCTGTGGGCTGGCGCAGCCCGCGGCGACGACCGCGAGAACCCATGCGCCGACGGCGATCCTCTGCACCACGAACAAACGGTATGCTCGAACCGCCCGCGTCGCAAACGGAGGTAACGATGAGACGACTTGGTCTGACGGTCCTGGCGGTGATGGTTTCGACGGCGATCGGCGCCGCGGCGCTGCGCTCGGCGCACGCCCAGGCGAGCCCGACGCAAGCCCGGGTAACGCCGATCGAGCAGCGCATGGCCGAGCTGGACAAGCGCATCCGGGCCCTCGAGACGGAGAACGCGCGCCTGCGAGGCGTGATCCACGTCGCGGCCGACGGGAGCACCCTCACGATCGACCCGAGCGCCCGCGTCGACATCAAGAGCACGAGCGTGAATCTCGCCTCCGGCGCCGCCGGCTCGATCAAGGCCGGGGGCACGTTGACGGTCAAGGGCGCTCTCGTCGCGATCAACTGAGGGAAGCATGAAGACATCACGCCACTTCCCCGCCCTGTTCGCCTTCGCCTTCGCGGCGCTGGCATCCGCCGCCGCTCCCGCCAGCTCCCGACCCGCCGCGCGGGTCGGCGACGCGCACGTCTGCCCGATGGTCACGGTCGTCGCGCGAGGCGTCACCGTGCCGCACATCGGCGGACCGATCATCGGGCCCGGCACGCCGAGCGTGACGATTTGCGGCAAGGCGGCCGCCGTCGTCGGCACCCTCGCCCACTGCAACGGCGCGGCGCCGGACATCGTCGTCCACGGCTCGGCCAGCGTGATCATCGGTGGCAAGGGCGCCGCCCGCGCGGGCGATCAGACGGCCCACGGCGGCTCGGTCGTCAGCGGCTGCAGCAGCGTGCAGATCGGCGACTGAACGCGTCGAAGGACGACGACGGCTGCAACCTGCAACGCGGCCCGGCGGCGGGATCTGCTGGATGCCGGTCCGGCGCGGAAACGAGCGCAGCGGGCGCGGAGCGTCCGGCGCTACCATGACCGCGACGCATGCCGACCGATCCGCAGCAGGTGCGATTGCCGCTCCAGGTCGGACTCGCGTCGCTGGCGCAGTCGGTGCGCTTCGCCGCTCTGATCTGGCTCGGTCCGCTGCTGCTGCTGGTCGCGACGGCGCCGCCCGCCGGCGGCATCGTCGGCTTGTTGTGGATGATGTTCGTCGGACTCGCCGGCGTCGTGATGCTCGCGTTCGCGATCGACGCCGCGAGCAACGCCGCGCGCGATCGACCGAGCGATCTGCTGCTGGACTCGTCGGGCATCGTCGTCGAGGGCGACGCACGCCAGCGCCAGCGCCTGGTGTGGAACGAGCTGGACGCGGCAAGCACCGAGGTCGTCGAGGGCGAGGCGCGCACCGCGATCCGCTGGCTCGTGCTGTCGTGGGTTACGCTGCGCCGGGTCACCTGGCTCAACGGTCGCGCGCGTGCGCCGGTCTACCAGCTCATCGTGCAACGCCGCGGCGGCAAGCCGGTCACCCTCGCCGAGGGCGAAGGGGACGACGAGCGGCGCTCGCTCGAGGCCCTGCGCGACTCGATCCGCGCGGTTTCCGCGCCGGACCGGCAACCCGCGGATCCGGCGCCGTTGCCGCAGGAGATCCTGCTGTGTCCCGGCTGCGGCGCGCCGCAGGTGCCGGTGGATCGCGAGCGCTTCGCTTGTCCGTATTGCGGCCACGACGTCCCGGTGCCGGAGCCGCTACGCGAGCGCCAGCGCGCCGCCGCGGAGGCACGCGACGACAGCACCGAGCGACAGGTGCGAAAGCTCGTCGATCAGCCGGGCGCGCGCTCGGCGAACGCGCTGCTCAAGTGGGGCCGGCGCGTGCTGCTATGGACACAGCCCGCCGCGATCGTGTTCCTGGTGGTGCTCGCGTACCACCAGACGGAGGGCCTCGCCCGGAGCGTGGGGCCCCTGACCGTGACCCGCGTCGCACCCGGCGACGATCCGGTGTTCTTCTACGACATCGCACTGCTGGTGCTGGCGATCGCCGTCGCCTTCGGCGTGGTGTGGAGCTCGCTCGGCGCGTTTCTCGCCAATCGTCGCGCGCTGCGCGTGCTCGCGGAGAGCTTCGGCGCGGTGCCGCCGGCGAAGCCAGGCGCGCCCAGCGCGTGCCGGCGCTGCGGTGCGCCGCTGCCGGCGAGCGACGGCTTGCTCGCGCGCTGCGTGTACTGCGACGCAGCGAACGTGCTTGGCATCGATCCGCGGCCGGCCGCCGCGCGCAAGCAAGACGAGCGGCGCGAGCTCGCGGTCGCGTTCGGCGCGCGCCGGCGCGCGCGGCTCCGGCTCGCGCTGACGCTCCCGGTGTGTGCGCTGCTGGCGTTCGTCATGGCGCGGGAGCTTACGATCGCCTGGGGCATCCCGCCGAAGAGCGCCGACAGCTTCGCGAGCTCCTACTGCTCCTCGGGCTGCGGCACGATCGAGAACCGCGACGGCGTCCGCCGCGCGTTCGCGCTCGTCGCAGGCGGGACCACGCTGCGCGCGACGATCCCGGCGCACGGCAAGCTGGAGTGGCAGTGCCACGAGGACTGCGACGTGCGCGTGGGCGCCGCACACGCGTCGGCGCACGCGCTCGGCGAGCACGCGGCGCTCAGCATCGTCGCCGGCGCGCTGGCGCAGTAGCTTTCGCGCGAGACGCGCGTGGTGCTAGCCTTCGCGACATGCGACGTCGCAAGTGGTGGCTCGCCGTATCAGCCGCGCTCGTGGTGGCGGTGGCTCTCGCAACGTCCAAGCCCGCGCGCGCGGCGAAGCTGTTCGCGCCGTCGTTGTTCGGCATGCTTCGCGTCACCGACGGGATCTACGCCGACCCGGAGCTGTCGCAGGCGCAGTGCGACGCGCTGATCCTTGCGCGGGCGCAAGCGCACGACACGATAGTGGCGTTCTACGGGAAGGCCGTCGCCGATCCGGTGCTGATCGTGTGCGCGACTGGGAGCTGCTACCGGCGCTTCGGCGGCCACGGCAGCGCGCAAGCGCACACCGTCTCCGACCGGCTGCTGCTCGCACCGCGAGGACACCGGGCGACCACGATCGCGCACGAGTGGGCCCACGCCGAGCTCAACCTGCGTGTCGGCTACCTGGCCGGCGTGCCGAGCTGGTTCGACGAGGGGCTCGCGACGTTGGCGAGCGGCGACCCACGCTACACGGAGGAGCGCTACGTGCGCGAGACGCACGCCGGCGCGGTGGCGCCGCATCTCGACCAGATGCGGTCGCTGAAGGATTTCCTGTCCGTCCCCTATGCGTACGTCACCGCGCGGCACGAGGTCGCGCGCTGGGTCGCGCGCGCCGGGCGCCACGGCGTGCTGGAGCTGTTCGCGGCACTGCGGCGCGGGGAGCGCTTCGACGACGCGTATCGCCGCCTCGAGGTCGCACAGTGAGCGCCAGCGCGGATCCCGCCGTCGCCGCGGCCCTGCGCGCCGCGTTCGGGCGCGACGACGCCGATGCGATCGAGCCGCTGACCGGCGGGCGATCGGGCGCGACGCTGCTAAAGCTGACCGTCCGCGGGCGTCACTACGTGCTGCGCCGGGTGACGGCGGCGTCGACCCTGGGCGATCCGGCCCGGGAGCTCGGGTGCATGAGCATCGCCGCCGAGCTCGGCGTCGCGCCCCCCGTGCACTTCGTCGACGCGGCCACCGGCGTCTGCATCATGGACTTCATCGAGTCCACGTGGCTCGGCCCGAACCTGGCGTCCGGTCGCGTCACGCTCGAGGCGCTCGCTTCCCTGTTGCGCCGACTGCACGACGGGCCGGCCTTCCCGCGCGTGATCTCGGTCGCCGATGCGGTGGAGGCGTCACTGGCCGCGCTCGCCGAGCAAGGCGAAACGCCGCCGCTGGCCGGCGAGTTCCTGGAGCGCGTGGCCGATATCCGCCAGGCGCTCGCACCCCATGTCGCCGATGCGTCGTGTCACTTCGACCTGAACCCGAGCAACATCCTGTTCGACGGCACGCGGCTGTGGCTCGTGGACTGGGGCCTCGCGAGCCTCGGCGATCCGTACCAGGATCTCGCGGGACTCGGCGTGTTCTCGCCACATCTGGCCGTCCGTCGCGAGGGGCTGCTGGCGGCGTATCTGGGGCGCGCGCCGGACGCGCGCGAGCGGGCTCACCTCGAGCTCTCGCGCGCCCTCGCCCTGGTGCTCTACGCTGTCGTGTTCCGTCGCCTCGCGATCCTTCGCGGCGTCGTGCCGAGCGCGATCTCGGCCGGAGCGCCAGAAGATCTCGCCGCCGCGCTCACCCGCATCGAGCGCCAGGGCACGTCGTTCCTCGACGAGCCGTCGTTCGTCGCGGTGATGGAGCAAGAGGCGCGCCGCGCTTGCTCGGGCGAGGCGTACGCGAGCGCGGTCGCCGCGCTCGGCTAGAATCGGTGTACCCTGGGCGCATGGGAAGCGCTCGGTGGGGCCTCGCTTCGTGCGCGGCAGTGGTGGTGTTCTCGCTCGCGGCACCGGCGGTCGCCGCGGACTTCTACGTCGATCCCGTCAACGGCAGCGCGGCGGGCGACGGCAGCAAACAGAAGCCGTGGAAGACCCTTGAAGCGGTCGTCGCGGCCAACCTGATCGAGAGCCAGAAGTGGGAGACGTTGCCGTACGCCGCGGGAGCGAAGCTGGTGGCGAAGAACGCGGGGGCGCCCGTCCACGCCGGCGACACGCTGTGGCTCGCCAGCGGCTACCACGGCGCGGTCACGCTCACCGGCTACTACAACGCGTCGCCGGTCGTCATCGCCGCGCTGCCCGGCGACAAGCCGGAGCTGTCGCGTGTACTGATCCAAGCGGGCAAGAACTGGAAGCTCTCCGGGCTCTATGTCAGCCCGGAATTCGCGCCGGCGTACGACCCGCAGACGATGATCGCGATCCAGAGCCACAACTACCAGGGCCCGGTGTCGGACGTGGTGGTGGAAGGCTGCACGCTCACGTCGAAGGCCGACGTCTCGACGTGGACGGCGAGCGACTGGGACCAGCTCTCGGCGAACGGCTTCGACGTCGGCGGCAGCAACATCACGATCCGGGACAACCACCTGAAGAACGTGAACTTCGGCATCAGTGTCGGCGCGTCGGACTCGCTTATCGAGCACAACGTCGTCGACTCCTTCGCCGGCGACGGCATGCGCGGCCTCGGCGACAACACGGTGTTCCAGTACAACCTGGTCAAGAACTGCTACGACGTGAACGCCAACCACGACGATGGCTTCCAGTCCTGGTCCGTCGGCGCCGGTGGCGTCGGCACCGGGGAGGTCAAGGGCATTGTCCTCCGCGGCAACACCATCATCAACTACGAGGATCCGAAGCAGCCGTTCCGGGGCACGCTCCAGGGCGTCGGCTGCTTCGACGGCACGTATACGGACTGGGTCGTCGAGAACAACGTCATCATCACCGACCACTGGCACGGCATCACGTTCCTCGGCGCGAAGAACGTGCACGTGGTGAACAACACCGTCATCGATCCGAACACGACCGACCCGGGCCCACCGTGGATCAGCATCGACGCCCACAAGGACGGTACGCCGCCGGTCGGCTGCATCGTGCGCAACAACATCGTCACCGATCTGAACCTCGCATCCAGCGGCGTGACCGAGGACCACAACATCATCGTCAAGGACTACGCTTCGCTGTTCGTGGACGCGGCCGGCTACGATCTCCATCTCGTGCCCGGCGCGGCGGCCATCGATCAGGGCTCGCCGGATCTCGCGCCGTCGATCGACGTCGAGGGCATCCCGCGGCCCCAGGGCGTGGCCGTCGACGTCGGCGCGTACGAGTGGCACGACCCGAGCGTGACGCCGCCCGACGGCGGCCCCGGTGGTAGCGGCGGCGCGGCTGGGACCAGCGGCAGCGGCGCCGCGGCCGGAACCGGCGCGGCGGGAAGCGCCGGCAACGCCGCGGGTGGGGCCGGCGGCGCCGGCGCGACCGGCGGCAGCGGCGGCACGCTGGATGGCGGCGCGAGCGCCGGAGCCGGCAACGGCGCGGCCAGCGGGGAGTCCGGAGGGTGCGGCTGCCACAGCGCGCCGGCGCGCCAGCGCGGCGCGGCGTGGCTCGGGCTGCTGCTCGCCCTGGGGCTCGCGGCGCGCCGCAAGCGCGGCTAGCTCCCTATTCGGGGATCGGGACTCCGGTCGCCGACGGGTCGAGCAGGCTGCCGATGTTGTTCACCTTGGCGTCGTTGGCGCCAAGCTGGCCGACCGGGCCAAGGAAGTTGTACTCGAGGAAGCGCACGATCGACGAGTGCTCCATCACGACGTGGGAGACGGCGCCCTTGCGCGCGAACTTGCCGATCGCCAGCAGCGGGACGCGCGTGCCGTAGGGCACGACGTTGCCCGCGTCGTCGGTGTCGATGCCCGGTGGCGGCGGCACGTGGTCGAAGAAACCGCCGCCCTCGTCCCAGGTCAGCAGGATCAGCGTGCTGTCGGCGAAGGACGAAGCCTGGATCGCGTCCACGGTCTGCTTCACGAACGCCACGCCATCGGAGATGGTGGAGACGTTCGGGTGCTCGTTGCGGTACTCACGCGCCTTCACGTACGAAAAGCTGGGCAGCGTGCCGGCGTCGAGATCCGTCTGCAGGTCGTTGTAGTCCTTCATCGACGACGAGCTGGCGAGCTGTGCGTAGTACGTGAACGGATCGTCCGACGGATCGTAGACGCACGCGTGGCACGCCACCGGATGCAGGATGCACGACGAGTACGGGCAGTAGCTGGGCGGCGACGCGCACGAGCCGGCGCCGGCCTGCTTGGCCTCGGCGAAGCCGTCGGCGTAGACGCCGAACGTCTCGCCGTCGCTGATCAACGCGTCGGCGATGGTCGTCACGCCGGTGTACAGAACGCGCTTGCCGGTCAGGCAGAGGCCCGTGGGATCCGAGCAGCCCACGCCGAGCGTGTCCGGCATCTGGTCGTTGTTGCGGAACGCGAAGTGCGCGACGGCGAAGTACATGTTGTTCGACGCCGTGCCGCCGGCGATCGGCTGGAAATAGCGATCGGCGAGCGCGAACTGGTCGGCCTGCGACCAGTACCAACCCACGCTGCCCGCGCCGGCGATCGCCCAGTTGTTCGCGCTGGCGCACGAGGGGCCCACGCCCAGGCACGTGTCGGCGCCGCTGCTACCGCTGACGAAGCCGTCCATCTTGCCGCCGTCGATCTGCTGCAGCTCGCACGCCTGCGCGTGGTCGCGATCGGTGCCGTAGTTCGAGTTGTCGTCGAGCACGATCGGCGACGCGCCGTGCGGTTCCGTGTCCGGCGCGCGCTCGCAGCACGTCGGCCCGTCGGTGCAGGTCGGGTTCGAGCCGGCCGGCGCCTGGCAGTAGTCGCCGAAGTAGCTGTCGAAGGTGTGGTTTTCCTGCACGATCAACACGACGTGCTGGATGTTCGAGTCGCGACACTGGCCTGCCGCGCAGTGCTGGCCGCCACTGCACGCATGACCGCACGCGCCGCAGTTGGCGTCGTCTTCGGTCGGATCGAGACACGCGCTGCCGCACAGGATCGTCGGCGCCGGACAGCACGAGCCCGCGGCGCACGTCGTGCCCGCCGGGCACGCGAAGCCGCACTGGCCGCAGTTTTCGTTGTCGTTTTCTAGATCGACGCACGCCCCCGAGCACAACGCCTGCGACGGCGTGCACCCGCTCGCGCCGCTCGCGCCGGCCGCGCCGCTTGCGCCCGCACCTCCTGCGCCGCCCGCGCCGCCCGACGCGCCCGCGGCACCGCCGGCGCCCCGCGGTCCCGAGCCGGTCTGCGCGGAGCAGGCGCCGACCGCGACCGCGCACAAGAGGACAAGACAAGCGAACCGGAGCGTCACGTATCGCTCACGATACCATCTCCAAACCGTCGCACGGAAGGCCTGCGACCCGCAGAGGGATGCCGGTCCGGCGCGGAACCGCGCCTACGCGATCCCCAGCGCCCGCCGCAGCTCGTCGAAGTCGTAGCGCTCCGCCTCGGGGACCCGCGCTTCCATGCTCTCCATCTCCGTGAGCAGCAACTCGACGCGCTTGCGCCCGCTCTTGGTGCGGACGGCGTCGCGCGGCGTCGCGTCGTCGAGGGCGGGGATCGGCGTGTCGACCCAGGTCGCGTAGTGGTTGGCCTTGAAGTCGCGCACGGCCTGCACAAGCTCCGGCCGCTGCAGACCGACCGGGCCGCCCGCGCGCGGCGCGTTCCGGACCGGCGGCGCGACCGGGTCGCTGTGCTCGCGTGCGCGGTGCGTGATGCGGTCGCCGAGCGCGTTCTCGACGCGCGCGCGCAGGTCGTCGGCGCGACGGACGGAGTTGGTCTCGATGCGGAGCGAGCGGGCGCCCAGCCTCACCTGACCGACGACGGTCTTTTCCCAGCTCTTCTGGAGCGCGTTGCCCGGCGTCAGGAACGCGAAACCGCCGTCGCCGTCCGGCTCCGCGCCTGGCAGGTTCGCCAGCGCGCTGGCGATCACGGCGCGCTCGCCGGTGGGGAACGCGAAATGGTCCACCGTGAGGAGAAGCGGGTCGCCGTCGGTGTTCTCGAGCTCGGGCATGACGTCGCGCCGGCCCACGAGATCTGCGACCGCGTCGCTCCACGACTCCATCAGCCAGCGCCCGACGGTCGCGTTCCGCGCGCGCTCCGGGGAAATGTCGCGCTTGCGCCGGAGGCGCTTCTTGACCGCGTCGGCGACATCCAGGCCCTGCAGCGACGGGAGCGGCTGCGAGTGCACGCCGGCGAATACCCTCTCGCCGTCGTACGACACGACGCGGCAGAGCAGCACGTCGTCCGGCCTTGCGTGGTGAGAGGCGGTCGCTTCGCCCACCACTTGCTGCTGTCCGGTCAGCAGATCGCGAACCGTGATGCTCTTGCCTGGCGCGGTGGCGACAATTTCGCAGATCGACGGCCACGCGTCACGCTGGGCCTCGAGCCAGGCGCGGTCCCGCGGCGGCAACGAGCCGCCACGCTCGGCGAGGTAGTGCGCCACGATGGAGCGCGCCTGCACCGGCAGGTGGTAGAGCGCCCACGGAATCGCGAGCGGAACCATGAGCTCGTCGCCGAGCAGTTCGTCCAGCTGGGCCTGCCACTCGGCGCCGAAGCGACGCAGCGCGAAGCGCGTCAGGTCGCGCACCAGTCGCTCGTCGACCGTGTGCAGGCTGGAGCGCGCCGGCTTCGACGTCGCGTCCGCCTGCATGTGACACTTCTTGTACTTCTTGCCGCTACCGCACGGACACGGGTCGTTGCGACCGACGCGGGCCGGCGCTGCCTCGCGTCGGACCGCCGCGTAGGGCACCGCGGCTCGCGCGCCCTCGGCAACGGCCGAGACCAGTCCGCGCGACCCGTCGAACACGTCCGTGCCGTGCTGTTCCACGAGCGCGACAATGGCGCGCGCCGTCGCGGCGAGGAGATCGACCTCATGCTCGGTCGGCGGCACGGGCGCGCCGCGCCGGTCCGCGTGCTCGGGAAGCGGAAACGCTGCCGGTCCCGCGACGCGCCAACCAAACTCGCGAACCTCGTCGAGCATCTCTTGTGGAAGGTCTTCCCCGGCCGCGAACGAGAGCGCGAGCCAGTCGGTCCCGAAATCGGCGCCGCCTTGCTCCGCGGATCGGCCGAACGCCACGCGCGCGGCGTCCGACGGGAACAGCAGGATCCCAGGCGCCCCGGTCGCTGCGCCGACGACGCATGCGCACGCGCCCGCGACACCGAGCGCCGGCACGTCGATGCGCACCAGGTCGTTGTCGTTCGCGTCCTCCCACGGCGCGAGCGCGTAGAGGTCCGCGGCCGCGTCGAACAGACGGCCCATGCACGTGGTCGACACGGCCGTGCTGCCGTCGAGGTAGCCGTCGGGCGCGGCGTCCGCCAGCGAGACCTCGGACAGCCGCTCGACGAGCGAGTCGAGCTCCGGCGTCGGGGCGACCACGACCTGGACGCCGCGCGCGTCCGCCACCGGCGCGATCGCCTCCGCCGCCTCGCCGTCCGCCGTCCGCAGGCGCGCCGGCGCGCGCGGCTTGCCACGGGCGGGGGCCGACATCGCGCCGGCGAATAGCGTCGCGAAGTCCGGCGCGCCGTCGCCGTCGAGAATGTCCAGACGCACCATCTCGCGGGACGGCAGCTCCACCCAGACGACGACGACGGAATCCGGCATCCGGACGACGCCACACAGCCACTCCAGCTTCTCGCGCTTGGCCGCCACACCCCGTCGCTCCCATCACGTCGCTCGCGCGTCAACGGGGGAAGGGTGGCAAGCTCCCGGCGATGCGTTTCCCCGGAGCTCGCCGATGACGCCGCGGCCTCTGGGGATGCAGCTCATCCTCGCCTACAAGGTGGTCAAGGCGCCACTGATGCTGGGCATCGCGCTGTGGCTCACGCTCGCGCCCGAGCGCGCGCTGGGTCTGGCGATACAGCTCGTGGACGTCCTGCACGAGCACGGTGGCCTGTGGTTCCGCATCGCCCGGTGGATCGCACCGCACCTGACGCCTCACCTCCTCTCCGGAGCGCGCTTGCTCGCGTGGCTCGACGGCGGGTTCACGCTCGCCGAAGCGGCGGTGTTGTGGCGCGGCAAGCCCTGGGGCGAGTGGCTGGTCGTGGTCGGGCTGGCGCTGCTGCTGCCGTTCGAAGCGGAGGGTTTCGTCGCGCACCGGCGCCTGGATCGCGCCGTCGTGCTGCTGCTGAACGTGCTGATCGTCGCGTATCTGGCGCGGCGTCGCCTGCTGCGGGCGTGACGGCGCTGGCGCTACGGCGGCGCGTCGAGCGAGGCGATCGAGCAAGTAGCGATGGCCGTGCCGGTGCTGGATCCGTTCCGGTCCTTCAAGAACGTGAACGCCAGCACGCCGGCGCCGTGACCCGAAACCGTCCAGGTCCAGGTGTGCGGCGTTCCGCTCACGCCCACCCACGACGTCACGGGTGCGCCCGGCCCCGCAACGTCCATCGCGACGTACACGTAGCCCGGGTCGTCGGTGAAGCGCACGTCGAACGGCACTCCCGCGAGCGCCGGGTTCGCGCCGAACGAGAAGCGCGAATCGCACGCGAGCGCGCCGCCCGTACCCGCAGTGCCACTCGCCCCGGCGGCTCCAGCGGTACCCCCGGTGCCCGCTCCAGCGGTGCCCCCGGTACCCGCATCGAGCGCGCCGCCCTGTCCGCCGCCGTCCGCTCCTGCGCTGCCGGCGTGCGCCCCCGTGCCGCCTGCTCCACTGGTCGCGCCAGACCCAGCCGCGCTATCGGGCCAGCCTGGTGCGTCGATGCTCGCGTCGGATGACCCGTCGACATCTCCACCGCTCCCGGCGCTATCGACCGAGCACGCCGCGAGCGCGAACGCGGCGACCGTCAAGGCCGGCCTGTGTCGAGCGGTGTACATGTCCGCGAGTGTAGGAGATAGCAGCCGCGGAAGCCATGCAGCGGCCGCGCGCGACCGGGTGCGGGCGCCCCGTCCTGGCAGTACCGGTCGACCCCGCGGACGCAGCGCGCTTCCTCGACACCAGCGTCTCGCTCACGTGCCTCGGAGAGCCGTCGGCTACAACGTCACGATCGCGACGACGTAGCGCGCGCAACTGCCCGGCAGGTGGTGCGAGGGCGATCCGGCGCCGGATTCGGCACGCCGTGCGGCGCCACATTCGCCAAGTGCCTCCCGGTCGGCTATGAGCGCGGGCATGGACGGCGCCGAGCTCGCGGAAATCATCGGACCGGCGCTGGCGACAGCGCTCGAAGGCAAGGGCTACACGCGGCTGACGCCGGTGCAGGAGGCCGTGCTCTCACCGGCACTCGCCGGGCGCGACCTGCGCGTCACGTCCCAGACCGGGTCGGGCAAGACGGTGGCGATCGGGTTTTCGCTGGCTGCGTTGGTCAAGGCCCACGCGGGCGCGGGCACAGGCGCGAGCGCGGGCAAGGGCGCCGCGCCGCCGCCGCCGCCGACCGCGCTGGTGGTCGCGCCGACGCGCGAGCTCGCCAAGCAGGTGGAGGCGGAGCTTGGCTGGTTGTTCGCGCCGCTCGGGGCGCGGGTCACGTCGCTGACCGGCGGCGCCAGCTACCGGGACGAGCGGCGCGCGCTCGCGTCCGGGCCCGCCATCGTGGTGGGCACGCCGGGGCGCCTGCTCGATCACATCGAGCGCGGATCGGTGCAGGTCGATCAGGTGGGCGCGGTCGTCCTCGACGAAGCGGATCGGATGCTCGACATGGGATTCCGCGACGAGCTGGAAGCCATCCTGGCCCGCACTCCCGCGGAGCGGCGCACGCACCTGGTGTCCGCCACCTTCCCGCGGGAGGTGCGCGCGCTCGCCGATCGCGTGCAGCACGACCCGGCGCACGTCGAGGGCACGCCGCTCGGCGCGGTCAACCTCGACATCGATCACGTGATGCACGTCGTAGACGGACGCGAGCGCACCGACGCGATCGTGAACCTGCTGCTGGCGTATCCGGAGGAGCAGACGCTGGTGTTCGCGCGCACCCGGGCCGACGTGGCGCGCATCACCAGCGAGCTCGACGAAGCCGGCTTCCCCGTGAGCTCGCTCTCCGGCGAAATGGATCAACGCGCCCGCAACAACGCGATGATGGCGTTCAAGCGCGGCGACCTGCGCGCGCTGATCGCGACCGACGTCGCCGCGCGCGGCATCGACGTGCAGGACATCGCCCGCGTGATCCACGCCGAGCCGCCGACCGACGCCGACAGCTACACGCACCGCAGCGGCCGCACCGGCCGCGCCGGTCGCAAGGGCACGAGCTCGGTGCTCGTCACGCCGGCTGCGGTGCGCCGCACGGCGCGCCTGCTCGAACAGGTCGGCGTCAGCTTCCGCTTCGAGCCAATCCCGGCGCCCGCCGACATCCGCAGCGCCACCGACGAGCGCGCCTACGCCGAGCTCGTGCGCGACGACCGGGAGGGCTTCCCCGGCTACGACCCGCGCACCTGGGCACTCGCCGAGCGCCTCGCCCAGTCCGGCGACGCGGTGCGGACGCTCGCGCGCTTGCTCATGCTCACCTCGCACGGCGGTGCCGCGGAGCCCCGCGAGATCACGCCCATCGCACCGCCGACGCGTCGGGACAAGCCGCTGCGCCAGTACGCCGACGAGCCGACGCGACCGCGCCGCGAGCCCCGCGGCGGCGCGCGCGGCCGTGATCGCGATCGCGAGTTCGTCCCGTTCCGCGTGTCGTGGGGCGGCAATCACGGCGCCGATCCACGCCGCCTGCTCGCGCTCGTCTGCCGCCGTGGCGGCATCGCCGGATCCGACGTCGGATCGATCCGCGTCGAACAGAGCTTCTCGATCGTGGAGGTCGCCCGCGACGTCGCCGACGCGTTCACCACCGCCGCTCGCGCGCCCGATCCCCGCGATCCGCGCGTGCTGATCAGCCCCGATCGCGGCGCACCCGCGCGCAAGCCGTACAAGAACGCGCCGCCCCGACCGCGCGCGCCCGGCACGCCCCCGCACCGCTCCGCTGCGCCCGCGCACGCGCACGCTCTCGCCAAGCCCGCGCGCCCTGCTGCCAAGAGCGCCCACGCCCACGCCAAGCCCGCGCGCCCTCCCGCCAAGAGCGCCCACGCCCACTCCAAGCCCGCCCACGCCAAGCCCGCGCACTCCAAGCCCGCACACTCCAAGCCCGCACAGGCCAAGCCGAGCAAGTAGCCGGGGAGGGTTTGCCGGTCCGGCGCGGAACCGGGCGCGGGGCAGCGACTACGGCACGCCGACGACCAGCCGCAGCCCGGCGTCGAACGCGTCGAGCTGGCGAAGCGCGCCGTGACGCCGCTCCCAGCTCCCGTCGGCGAGATCGCGCGACACGTCGGCGACCACGCGAGCGACCACCTCCGGCGCCATGCGCGCGAACCCCGACGTGGCCGCGCGCGCGTCCGCGTCGAGCACGCGCTCGGGATGCGCCCAGAACGAGCCGAGCATCCAGTCCGGCGTATCGCGCGGGATCGGCAGCGTTGTGGTCGCCACGCTGCCGCCCAGCCAGGCGGCGAGCCGGGAGGGTGCGGGAAAGATCGCCCGGTCCAAATCCGCGACTTCCGTCAGGTAGTCGGCCACGAGCCACATGACCGCGCTCACCTCCGCGTCGTACGTCACGATGACCACCGGTCCCCGCGCGACGCGCCGGAGCTCGCGCACGCCCTGCTCGCGCTCGCCGTCCCAGTGATGCACGCTCAGGATCGCCATCGCCGCGTCCACCGACTGGTCGCGGAGCGGGAGTGCGCCCGCGCTCGCCCGGATCGCCGGGGGCAACCCGGGCGGACGCTGCGCCGCCATCACGTCGCTCGGCTCGACCGCGATCACGTGACGATCGCGCGGCTCGTACGACCCGGCACCCGCGCCCACGTTGACGACGGTGCGCGCGTCGCCGAGCGCGGCGTGGATGCGCTCGCGCAAGCGGGGGTCCTCGCGCCGCGTCCGCGCGTACCCGTGACCGATCGCGTCGTAGCGCGCCATGCACGCGATCTACCACGCGGCCAATGCCCGGGCAGAACGCTCCAGGCGGAGATGCTGTCCCCAGCAGGGCGCCGGCTGCGAGCTCGCGAACGATCGGTGCGGCAACGGCCTGAAGTGCTGCTCCGAGCCGACGCACATGGCAGACGCCAGGACCCATGACACCTGCGCCACGCCGCAGGCGGACGGCGGATGCCCCATGTATCCGTGACGCGTCAGCGTGACGTCAGCGTGACGTCGAAGCGGTTCGCACCGAACTGCTCGACCGTCTCGTAGAGCGGCGGCGCGATGTCGTACACGCCGTCCTGGTTGTCGCCGCCCGGCGTGTCGGTCCAGCGGAACGCGTGATCCATGTTCGCGACGATGCGCAGCGTGGCGTTGCCGCTGGTCACCGTGATGTCCGCGGGGAAATACACCGCCCACTCGCCGTTCTCGACGATCGCCTCCGCGCCGGCCGTCTGCGAGTGAGCCGGGACGACCGCATCGCTACCTGTCCAATGCCCGGTCTTGCCGCCGGACGCGCTGAACGTGTGATCGTAGTAGCCCGCGTCCTGCGCCTGGCCGTCCACCGTCGAACCGTCGCTCGTAACCGTCACCACGTGCAGTGACCCCGCCGTGGCGCCGTCGGCGTCGTGCAGCGTCGCGTCGATGTCGAAGCGCGTCCAGTCCTGCACCATGCGGATCCGCGTGTAGTGCCCAGGCACGATGTCCGCAGGAGCGACCAACCCGAGCGGCGTGGTGCTGCCGTCGTCGTATCCGGTCACGATCTCGTCCGCGCCGCGATCGAACAGCGTGAACCCCGCGCCGCCGCCATCGGGCAGAAGCGTCAGACTGCGCAGCCCCGCCGTCACGTTGTGCGCCGTCTGTCCGGCCTTGCCGTCACTGAACGCGAACTGCGCGGTGCTCGCCTCGAGCACCACGTCGAGCCCCGCCGGGCCCGAGCTCCCCGTCGTGGCCGACCCGCTGCAACCCACGGCACCAAGCACCAAAGCAATCGCGATCGCCCTCATCCACGCGATTGTAGCGGAATCCGCCCGCCGGCGTGGGAGCCGGCCCGCAACCCGCAACCGGAACGCGAACCCGCGCAGAAGAGCCGCGAAACCCGCGCCGCGGGATACCGCGCCGGAACGACAATCAAGGGGATGTCGGCCCGGCGCGGAACGGGGAAGGTCCGCCCGCGGTGCTCGCCATGGCGTCGGCGCGACGCGCGGCGCGCGTGGCGGACGGGCGAGCAAGATTTGCCGGCGCGCCAGGGTGATCGCGCAGATGTCGCAGGACTTGCGCGGGTTTCCGTGCGGTTTGGCGGGCACGGTGCTTGCTCGTTGTGGAGGTCCGGAGGCACCGATGGCGATCGTCGCGACACTCATGAAGACGGAACTCATCACGGCTTCGCCGCGCGACACGGTCGCGGCGGTGACCCGGCAGATGATGAACCACGGCATCGGCGCGGTGCCGGTCGTGGAAAACGGCGCGCTCGTCGGCCTGTTCTCCGAGCGCGACCTGCTGCGCCGCGTGGTGGCCGCGGGACACAACCCGGCGACCGTGTACGTCGGCGACGTGGCAACGCACGCCGTGACGTGGGTGACGCCGGAGACGCACCTCGCGGAGTGCGTCAAGATCTTCAACCGCGAGGGCTTCCGGCACCTGGCAGTGCTCGAGCAAGGGCGACTGGTCGGCATGCTGTCGGCGCGCGATCTGTTCGCGCACGTGACGGCCGCGCTCGAGCACCGCGTGGACGACGAGCAGTATCGCGCGCGCATCGATGCCGGCGAGGACCCGTACGATCACGTCGGCGGAGGCTACATCGAGACGCGCTGACGACGCGCCGGCTACTCGAAGCGATGCCCCAGGTGGATGGCGGGGAAGAACGTGACGTGGCTTCCCGCGAACGTCTTGCCCCCGAGCTGTACGTCGTCGGCCTGGAAGCCGTAGCCGACGCCGACCCAGGGCGTCACGTAGAAATCCGCGGGCAGCATGATCCGGTAGCCGGCGTCTACGCCGACGCCGAGCTGCGTGCGGTGCGCCTCGAGATCCGTGCCCTGCAGACGCACGTGCAGACGTGTCACGCCGCCGTCGACGCCGACGAACAGGCCGCGCTGGGGCGTGAGCGGGAACAGCTGCAGCTTCGCGCCGTAGCCGTCGAAGGAGACGTCGAAGTCGTCGTTGCCGTGGATGAAGCCGGGGACGTTCATGGCGTACGCGCCGAGATCCACGCGCACGCGACCCGCCTCGACGCCCGCGTGGAGCGAGTAGCCGCCTAGCGCGTAGGCCGTGGGATCGATCTCGATGTCGCTGTGGACACCGCCCGCGGCGCGCGCGGGCGCGGCCAGGGCGAGCATCAGGGCGGAGACGGTGAAGGCTTGGGTGAGTCGGCGCAAGGTCATGATGGCGACCTCCTTTCGACGACCAATCTGCGGAAATTCCAGGCTTTCCGCCGTGACTTCCGGTGACGGAACGACTGACCGGACACGACAGCCGGCGTTGCCCGGTCCCGGCGCGTCAGGCAAGGTCGACGACGTGGCTATCGAGGTCTCGGCGCGCATCACGGCGGTGATCCTGCGAGCTGGCGCGGCGGCCGGCGTGGACGCGGCGGCACTCGCCGCGGATGTGGGCTTCGATCCCGCCGCGCTCGCGGATCCGGACGCGCACATCCCGCTCGCGCTGGAGACGCGCTTGTGGGACGAGGCGGCGGCGCGAAGCGACGACGCGGCATTCGGGTTGCACGCGGCGCGCGGCCTCGCGCCAGGGACGTTCGACGTGCTCGACTACGCGGTGCGCACGGCGCCGACGTTGCGTGCGTCGCTCGACAGGCTGGCGCGCTACAACCGGCTGTTGCACGACGCCGCGGTGATCAGCGTCGTCGATCGCGACGACTGCACGCGCGTGGAGCACGCGCTGGCCGTCGGTGGCGCAATGCAGTCGCTTCACGCCGCGGAGTTCACGCTCGCCTCGATCCTCGATATCGGCGGACAGCTGCTCGGCGAGCCGCTCGCGGCGCGCGCCGTCGAGCTCCGCCACACCGCCCCCGCTTCCACGGCGGAGCACGTGCGCGTGTTCGGCGTCGAGCCGCGCTTCGGCTGCGACGTGAACGCCGTCGAGCTCGAGCGCGCGCGACTTGTCCGTCCCCTGCCGTCGGCGGACCCGGCGCTGTACCGCGTGATCGAGCGCCACGCCGAGACATTGCTCGCCGCGCGTCCGGCCGCGTCGGCGACGACCGCCGACCGCGTGCGCCAGCTGCTGGCCGGCGCGCTCGGCGAGGGCAACGCGACGCTGAAGGCGATGGCCGCCAAGCTCAAGATGAGCGACCGCAGCCTGCAACGCCGTCTGGCGGACGAGGGCGTCACCTTCGACGCCCTGCTCGACGAGCTGCGGCGTGATCTGGCGCTGCGCTACCTGTCGGATCCGCATATCGCGGTCGCCGAGGTCGCGTACCTGCTCGGCTACTCTGAACCGAGCCCGTTCCACCGCGCGTTCAAGCGCTGGACCGGTGCGACGCCCAACGAGATGCGACGCCGCGCCGCTTGAAGGCGGGATTTCGCGCCGCGACCGATCGGCTCGATCGTTTGCTGGATCGCGAGTAGAATCGCGGGATCGTGAGGTTTCTACTAGTCCTCCTGGTGGCCGCTCCGGCGGTCGGCGTCGCGTGTACGCCTGCTGCAACCGTCGTGACGGGCAACGCGGGCAGCGCCGGCGCAACCGGCGGCACCGGAGCTTCCGGCGGCAGCGCCGGCAGCGCGACAGGGCGGCAGCGCCGGCACCGGAGCAAGCGGCGGCAGCGCTGGAGCGCCGCCGGGATGTACCGAGACCGCGGTGCACAGTCAGAGGGCGAATTGCAACCCGTGCATCCAGACGAAGTGCCAATCGCTGCTGACCACGTGCGAGCAGGACGCGCAGTGCCCGTGCGACGCGGACTGTCTGCTGAACTGCATCGCTGGCAAGAGCGCCGCCAAAGCCAACCTGGACAACTGCATAATGACCGTGTGCGCTGGCGCAAGCTCGAAGGCGCTGGACATCCTGCCTTGTCTCGGGCCGTCAATGCCCGGGAGCGGACCGGTCTGCCCCGCCTGTTTCGACGGCACGTAGTAGCGCGGTTGCACGAAACCGGCGCCGCTGGTTGCCGCTCGCGCCGGAGGGCGCGATATCTGCCCGATCCAGCGTGACAGCCCCCGTCCACAATGGCGACGTCCTCGCCGGGAAATACCGCGTCGAGCGGGTGCTCGGCGAGGGTGGCATGGGCATCGTCGTGGAAGCGACGCAGCTCGGGCTGGATCGGCGCGTCGCGCTCAAATTCCTGACCGTCGGCGACGGGACATCCGGCGACTCGGTGTTCGCGCGCTTCGAACGCGAGGCCAAGAATCGCCGCGAAGCTGCGGGGCGATCACGTGACGCGCGTGTTCGACGTCGGGCGCCTCGAGACGGGCAAGCCGTACATTGTGATGGAATACCTCGACGGCGAGGATCTCCAGAACGTGCTCCACGCCCGCGGCGTGCTGCCGATTGCCGAGGCGTGCGCGCACATGCTGCAAGCGTGCGAGGCCATGGCGGAGGCGCACGCCGCCGGCATCATCCACCGCGATCTGAAGCCGGCGAACCTGTTCCTCACGCACCGCCCAGACGGGCGCCCGCTGATCAAGGTGCTCGACTTCGGCATCTCCAAGCTGGAAGAAGATCTCTCGCTCACGACGACCCAGGGCTCGATGGGCTCGCCGCTGTACATGTCGCCGGAGCAGCTCGAGAGCGCCAAGCACGTCACGCCCAAGACGGACCTGTGGGCGCTCGGCGCGATCTTGTACGAACTGGTCACCGGGCACACGGCCTTCAGCGCCGACAGCACCGCCGGGCTCTACGCGCGCATCCTGACCGCACCGCCGGTCCCGCCGTCGCAACTGCGCCCGGATATCCCGCAGGAGGTCGAGCGCGCGATCCTTCGCTGCCTCGACAAGACGCCCGCGCTGCGCTTCGAGACGGTCGCGGATACTCGCCTTCGCGCTCGCGCCGTTCGCGCCGCAGTCGGCCCGCCCGAGCGCCGCCGCCGCCGTCCGCATCATCCGCGCGTCCAACCTCGCGCACGACGGGCTTCCGGTGAACAACGACTCGATCATGCCGCCGGCGCCCAGCACCGAGCCCGCGGGGCCGACGGAGCGTGATCCCACGCCGCGCTTCAGCGACGCGACCGCCGACATCCGCGGCGAGCTGGCGAGCAGCGAGACAGTTGCCGCGCCGCAGCCGGGGTCGGTGGGGAACGCGGCGACGGTCGCGTCGAACGCGCCGCTCGTGGCTCCGGTGGCGCGCCCGCCCGCCCTGCGATCGAGCGCGGCGTTCGTCGTCGCCGACGCGGAGGAAGCGCCGGCGCGCGGCAAGCTGTTCGCTTGGGTCGCGCTCGCGGTGGTCGCGCTGACGGTGATCGGCCTGCTGCTGTTTCGCGATCTGCACACCGGGACAGACAATCCGGCCGCCGCAGCTCCAAGCGCGGAGCCGCCGGAGCCGCCGGTTGCCGCGACGCCGCACACTCCCGCACGCGCCGTCGAGTCCGCCGGTAAAGCCAGCGCCGAGGCCTCGGCGAAACCCGTGGTGAGCATCGCGTCCGCCACGCCGACAGGATCCGCCGCGAAGAGCCCGGCCCCGAACCCACGACCGGTTCCGCGCCGGACCGACAAACCCAAGCCCGGACCGGCGCCGTCGGATTCCGACCTGCTGGGCACCCGTCACTAGTCCTGTTCTGCTATTTTGGGCGCGTGCTTGCCCGTAGCTTCCGACGAATCGCGCTGGCCGGCGCGCTGCTCATCATTCCGACGACGGCGCTTGCCCAGTCTGCCGGCGCGGACGTGCTGTTCGACCAGGGGCGGAAGCTCATGGCGAGCAAGCACTACGCCGAGGCCGCCCACACGTTCGAGCAGAGCAACGGGCTCGATCCGGCGCCGGGCACACTGCTGAATCTCGCCGAGTGCTACATGAAACTCGGGCGCACCGCGAGCGCGTGGTCGACGTACCGTGAAGCCGCGGCGCTCGCGGCCAACGCACACCAGGCCGCGCGCCAGGAGTTCGCGAAGAAGCACGCCGGCGAGCTGGAGGCGCGGCTCTCCACGTTGAAAGTCGCCGTCCCCGCGGCCGCGCGCGTGCGGGGGCTGGTGATCAAGCGCAACGGCAAGGAAGTCCCGGACGCGCTCTGGGGCCAGGACGTGCCGCTGGATCCCGGAACGATCACGGTGGAAGCGTCGGCGCCGGGCAAGCAGGACTGGTCCACGCAGATCGCCCTCGGCGACAACGGCCAACACGCGGTGATCCCGGTGCCCGCACTCGCCGACGTCGCGGCGCCCACCCCTGCCCCCGCACCTGTCGCGCCCGGTCCCGGCACCACAGCGCGACCGGAGACGCTACCGCCGACCGCCGCGCCTCCGCCGCCGGAGACGGACGAGCCGGCACAGCAAGACGCCGGTTCGACAGCGCGCACGGCGGGCTGGATCGTCGGTGGTGTGGGCGTCGTCGGTGCCGCCGTCGGCACGGTAATGTACCTGCACTCGCAGTCGACCATCAGCGACGCGAATTGCCCTAACAACGTGTGCACCAACACGGATGACCGCGACAAGCACGAGCAGGGGCGGACGCAGGAGAAGAGCGCATTCGTCGTGCTCGGCGTCGGCGGCGCGCTGATCGGCACGGGCCTGGTGCTCGTGCTCACGTCGGGCTCCGGCGCGGCCCACGACGATACAGCCGTGTCGATCGCGCCCACGGTCGGGGGCGCCGCGCTCGGCTTCAGCCACGCGTGGTAGGCGCGCCGCGCTACTTGCAGATCTTGTAGCTCGACTGCGCCTTGCACGTGCCCGCGATGCAGTCGATGGTGCCGGTGCACACCTTCTGGCACTTGCCGGACACGCACGCCGCACTGCACGATCCCGCGGCGAGCGTTGCGTCGGTCGTCCCGAGATCGCAGCCGCAGTCCTCGTGGGTCGTGCAGCTCTTCGTGCACACCATGGCGAGTCCGACGTTCACGCACTGTCCGCCGGGAACGCCCTGGAAACCGGTGCACTCGCTGTTGCTGCTGCAGCCGTAACCGATATGCGACGCCCAGCTCGTCTCCGGACCGCTGCCGTCCGCGCCGCTTCCGCCACCGCCGGCACTGCCGCCGCTTCCACCCACGCCGCCGCTTCCACCCACGCCGCTGCTTCCGCCGACGCCGCCGCTTCCACCCACGCCGCCGCTTCCGCCGACGCCGCTGCTTCCACCGACGCCGCTGCTTCCACCGACGCCGCTGCTTCCACCGACGCCACTGCTTCCACCGACGCCGCCGCTTCCACCGACGCCGCCGCTTCCACCGGCGCCGCCGCTTCCACCGACGCCGCCGCTTCCACCGGCGCCGCCGCTTCCACCGACGCCACCCGTCGCTACGCCACCCGCGCCCGACGCGCCGGCATTGCCGCCGGCGCCCGACGTGCCGCCCGTCGCGGCGTCACCGCCGCTCGCCGATGCGCCGCCCGATCCTCCGCCGTCGAGCGTCGATCCCTGCGCGCACGCGACGAGCATCGCCGCGAGCGGCCACGCCAACGCTCCGACAACGCCCCGCCACGCCACAGTGCATGAAGAGTCGCACGGACGTCCCTGAAAAACTACCGGCCGGCCGAGCGAGCCGGCGGAGCTCGGCAAGCCTAGGGCTTCATTGTGTTTTGCCGGCGCGGCGCGGAACCGCCTGGTTCGTCAGCGGGGATCGGCGGGCACGGTGCGGTCGTTGATCTGCCCAACACCGGCGCCCGCCGGGTACGCGTACGAGACGTACTGCGTCATGGCGGGCGCGGTCTTGATCGAACCCCAGCCCCACACCGTGACGGCGAACGGCGCGTCGCTCTTGATCTCGTGACGACCGTTGGCGCAGCCGTTCACGCCCTGGAACTTGCCGGTCTCGAGATCGACGCGCGTCCATTCATAGGCGCCGAGCGCCTGCCAACCGCCGACGACGCCCGAGCAGTCCAGGTTCACGTCCGCGAAGCCGTTCGCGCCGGCCTTGCGCACGAGCACGAGGTTCGTCTCCGGGTAGGTCGGGTCGGTGAAGAACGCGTACTCTTTCATGTACTGCCCCGTCGGGATCACGTTCACGAACTCCGGGTCGCCTTCGCCGCTCCAGTCGGCGCCGCCGCTCATGTAGCTGGCGAGATAGAACGGATGGTCGACGTCCTGGCTGGTGACGATGAAGGGCCCGCTCGCGTTGAACTCGGCGACCTGTCCGTTCTGCAACGTCGTGGGCGCGCCGGCCGGCGCGGACGGCGTGTACGTGAGCGTCGTGCCGTCGATGGCGCCGACCAGACGCCACGGGTCGGACTCGTTCTGGCCGCCGCCGCGACCGCGGAAGCGAACGCCGACGTACTCGCTGCCTAGCGCGCGCACCGGCGGGATCTGCTGGCCGCCGGTGTCGCACGCGTCGGTTCCGACGGGGATGTTCATGCAGCTCGATCCGCCGAACACCGCCACCGGCTTGTTCGAGACGATGGCGCTTCCTGTGAGCTCCTCGTCCTGACTGAACTGCACGTACTGACCGCGACCGAGCGTGTACGTCTTGGGCGTGCCCGACGGCGTGCCCGCGACCGCGCCCTTGCCGACGATGGCGCTGACCGGCGAGATCGTGACCTCTGTACCGTTCTCGTTCGCGAGGATATCCAGCGACGGAAGCCCCGGGTTGGTCGAGATCTGCGTCTTCGCGTACGCGTTGACGGCGATGTAGTTGGTGTCCCACGCGGAAGTCGGCAGGAGCAACGTCGCCGACGTGATGGCGGCGTTGCCGCCACCGTACGGAAAGATCTGGTAGCCGACGATCGGGCTGTTGGCGGCGATGTGGAACGCGTTGCCTATGCCGGTCCCGTGCACTGCAGGATCGACGGTGATCGCCGGCGTGATGCCCTTCGGACACGCTTCGCCGACGGGCGGCGGAAGCTGCGGCGACTGCGCGAGGAACAGGATCGCGACGGCGCCCGGCTGCAGACCGTTCGCCTTGTCGTACGGCAGGTACTGCAGGTTCGCGCCCTGTCCGTTGGGCACGCGCGCGAACTGGTCGACTTGCAGCGGCTGACCCTTGTAGTCGACGTTGAGCTGCACCGGGTTCTGCGACGTGTTGGTGATGAACGCCGCGTAGCAAGCGCCGGGCAGGATGTTGTCGAGGTTCAACGCCCAGTAGTCGCAGCCGTAGGCGGCCTTGGCGTTGGCCGCGTCGGTGCACGGATCGGTGACGCACGCGCCTCCGACGCACAGCTCGCCGGCGCCGCACGTCTGGGTGATCTTGCCGCCGCAGTCGACGACGCTCTTGAAGTCGGCGGAGCAGGGCACGCAACCGGTGCCGCCTCCCGAGCCGCCAAACGCGCTGCCACCGCTGCCGCCCGTGGCCGCGGTGCCGCCGCTGCCCGCGCTTCCACCCGATGACATGCCGGCAGCGCCGCCAGACGTCATGCCGGCGGCGCCACCTGTCGTCGCTCCGCCGGCGCCACCCGCCGACGATCCGCCGACGCCGCCGGTGGCCGATCCGTCGCCCGTTCCGCCCGCGCCGCTTCCAGCGCCGCCGCCGGATCCGTGCGACGGAGATCCGCCCGACGCGGAGCAGGCTTCCGCGACGGCGATGAAGACGAGAAGCACCAGGTGACGATGGCGAAGCATGAGGGGCCGATCATGCCACGCGATTCGGCCGGACGATAGGCCGAGACGTATGCGCGCTCATAGCGCGACGCGTCGCGGCTTGTATCGACGCGCGACGGGCCCAGACTTCACGCATGTTCCGCTTCGCCAACGCGCTGGTGTGCGTAGCGCTGGCCGCCGGGCTGTCGCAGAAGTCGGGCTCGGAGAGCTGGACCGCGACGAGCGGCGTCGCCGGCGCACACGCGCTCGACACCGTGACGACCACGACGAACGACGCCATGCGCGGACTGAAGCTCTGGATCTACGACCAGCGCGCGTGCCGTCTCGACCTGTCGCAAGCCGATCTGGACGGCGGGGCGGCGCGAAGTGTCGACGGCGCCAAGGCCTGCGAGCCGCAGCTGGCGGAGTCGTGGAAGGCGCTCGACGTCGGCGACGGGAACTTCGTGGTGGCGATCCAGGCGTGCACCGACGCCGCGCACAAGCTCGCCGGCGTGCGCGCCTGGGGCGCACACCCAGCGTCGGATGGCAGCATCGGCAAGCCCGGCAAGCCGACGGACTTCGAGCTGCCGGGCTGCAAGACCTGGGAGTCGAGGGCGGCGTGCCCGGACCGGGCCGTCGCCACCGGCGTGCGCGGCGTCTACGACAGCGACAAGCTGGGGCTCGGCGGCCTCGCGCTGCGCTGCCACCAACTCGAAGTCCACGCGCCCGCCCCGTGATGCCGCGGTGTGTGCGGATCCTGCCGCTTCACGCGGCGCTGGCCGCGCGCCCCGGCTCGTGCTCGAATACCGCGCATGACTCACCGTTTCTTGGTTCTCGCGGTCGCGCTTGGCGCCGCCACGGCCGCGTGTGGCGGCAGCCAGGCCGAGCAGCAGCCGCAGCAACCGCCGCAGCAGGGCTACTACCCGCAGCAGCAGCCGTACCCGGCGCAGCAGCAGCAGTACCCGCAGCAGCAATATCCGGCGCAGCAGCAGCCGTACCCGGCGCAGCAGCAGTACCCGGCGCAGCCCGCGGCCGCACCGGCGACGGCAGCGCCCGCTCCCGCACCGGCAGCGCCGGCGACCGCTGCCCCGGCAGGCACCGGCACGCCCACGGCGATCCCGGGCGTGACCAAGAACGCGGACGGCACGTGCTCCTGGACGCCGCCGAGCTTCAACGGTCAGCCGGCTGCGCCGATGACCGGGCCGTGCCCGCCCGGCATCTGATCCCCGACCAACCACATCTGGATATCCGGTAGCGCGAGAGCGGCGCCATGTGCGCCGCTGCCGCTGCCGGTGGTCGAACCGGCGCGATCGCGCGCCGGCCGTGCACGTCTCGCTGGACGTCGCCGGCGGAGTTGTTTCCGCCGTGTTTCGCGCTCGACGAGCGGAAGACGACACAACGCGTCACGCGAAGCTTCGGCGAAAAACGCCCGAAACAGTCGGTGGCTATCCATAGCGGCAACAACCCAGGAGTTGGGACATGCATCCGCCGAACGTAACCGATCTCGCAAAACAGCTCGCCGACACGCAAGCCGCGATGAACATCGTCTGGACGCTGCTCGCGGGCTTCCTCGTCATGTTCATGCAAGCCGGCTTCGCCATGGTGGAGTCCGGCCTCACGCGCGCGAAGAACGTCGCGCACACGATGGGGATGAACTTCCTCGTCTACTCCATCGGCATCCTCGGATTCTGGTGCGTGGGCTTCGCACTGCAGATGGGCGGCGTGGGCGCACTCGGATCGATGGGTGGCGACGCCACGCTCAGTCACGAGTTCGTGGTGCACATCGCGGGCAAGGAGTTCGGCCTGTTCGGCATGCAGGGCTTCTTCCTGACGATGAGCAGCTTCACGCCGGCGGTCGCGACGCTGTTCCTGTTCCAGATGGTGTTCATGGACACGACCGCGACCATCCCCACGGGCGCGATGGCGGAGCGCTGGAAGATCTCGAGCTTCGTGATCTTCAGCTTCGTGATCTCGACGGTCATCTACCCCATCTACGCGAACTGGACCTGGGGTGGCGGCTGGCTCGCCGCGCTCGGCACGAACTTCCACCTGGGTCACGGTCACGTGGATTTCGCGGGTAGCTCGGTGGTGCACATGACCGGCGGCGTCGCAGCGCTGGTCGGGGCGAAGATGCTCGGCGCCCGCATCGGCAAGTTCACGAAGGACGGCACGGCAATCCCGATCCCCGGTCACAACATCCCGATGGTCGCCATCGGCACGTTCATCCTGGCGTTCGGCTGGTTCGGCTTCAACGCGGGCTCGACCCTCGCCGGCATGGACACGCGCATCGGCATCATCGCGACCAACACCATGCTCGCCAGCGCGTCCGGTGCGTTCGCGTCGGCGATGTACGTGTGGAAGAAGTTCGGCAAGCCCGACGTCACGATGATGTGCAACGGCATGCTCGCGGGCTTGGTCGCGATCACGGCGCCGTGCGCGTTCGTCAGCGCGCCTGCTGCGATCCTGATCGGCGCCATCGGCGGCGTGCTGGTCGTGTTCGCCGCACTGTTCGTCGAGCAGAAGATGAAGATCGACGATCCGGTCGGCGCGGTCGCCGTCCACGGCGTCAACGGCGCGTGGGGCATCCTCGCCGTCGGCATCTTCGCCAACGGCACCTACGGCGACGGCCTGAACGGCGTCGACGGCCCGGTGAAGGGCATCCTCTACGGCGACTCGGGACAGCTCGTCGCGAGCGTCATCGGGATCGCGGTCAACATCATCTACGTCGGTGCCATGACCGCGGCGGCGCTGTTCGTCATCGGCAAGCTGATCGGCAACCGCGTCAGCGCCGAGGACGAGGTCGCCGGCCTCGACGTGCCGGAGATGGGCCTCGAGGGCTACCCGGCACCCGGCGGGACACGCTCGGCGCTTCCCGGCGCGTCCGTCGAGTCGCCTGCGCCCGCACCGGTCGCGATCACGGCAGTCGAAGGCGCGAGCTGAGCTCGAGCCGAGCCCTACCGGGGCGCGTGCGGTCGCCTCCTCGGCCGCGCGTGCCCCGTGTTTCTCTTGTTGCCGGTCCGGCGCGGAACCACGCCCGCTTGCGCCGTACACCCGGTCGAGGCAAGTGACGCGAGATGGCCTCGAGATCCGGTCGCTGCGCCTGCGGCGCGATCCACTACGACGTCGCTGCCGAGCCTCTGGCGGTGCTCAACTGTCACTGTCGCGATTGCCAGCGCGCGAGCGGAACGGCCTTCTCGACGGTGGCCGTGTTCCCGGCGTCGGCGGTCACGCTGCACGGCTCGCCGAAGTGGCACGACACCGTCGCGGACAACGGCGACACGGTGCGGCGCGGGTTCTGTGCCGGAGTGCGGCTCGCCGCTGTTGTCCGCGAACGTGGCGCTGGCGGAGTACATCGTGATCAAGGTCGCAAGCTTCGACGACCCGGCCCCGCTCGTGCCCGCGCTCGATATCTGGACCGCGAGCGCGCAGCCGTGGGCCGTGCTCGATCCGGCGACGCGCAAGGTCGACAAGGACCTGCGCAGACGCTGAGCAGCGGACAGCGAGCGCGGAAGTTTCCTCTCGCGGTGCGCACCTCCTGCAGTTTCCACGACGAAACGCTGTGCGCCGCACTGCGCCGACGCGGTCCGTCATACTTCGACGCCGGCGCCGTGCTCGACGACCCGCACACGCCGTGATACCGGAACCGACCCATGTCCTTCTTGAACCGTGCACTCGTGTCCTTGTCGATGCTCGCGATCGTGGCCTGCGGCTCGACCGATTCAGGCGCGCCGCGCAGCGACGCCGGCGCCGACGCCCCCGCGGACAACTACGTCGCGCCCACGCCCGACTCGGGCGGACAGACGACGCGGGCAAGGACAGCGGACCGTTCAGTCCGGCGGATCACGATCCGGCGCCGGAGGTGCAGTCGTACGGCGGAGCGGTGCTGACGGCGCCGCACGTGGTGCCGGTGTTCTTCCCCAACGACATCCTGCAGCCGCAGATCGAGGACTTCCTCGCGCAGCTCGCGACCAGCAGCTACTGGAGCGCCACGACGTCGGAGTACGGTGTCGGTCCGCTCACCATCGGGCCGTCGGTGATCATCAACAACACGCCGCCGACCACGTCGAACGGCATCGACAAGATGGTGCAGCAGCTCGTGCAGGCGGCCAAGGACGCGGCCGCCGCGGGCAACGACGGCGGGACGCCGGGCAGCGACTCGGGCGCGGCCGGTGCAACCGGCGTCGGCACGGGCGCAGCGGCGGCTCGGCAGGCGCGGCGCGGTGCGCGGCGGCGGCGCGGCAGGCGCCGCGGCGCGCGGACGTCCGGCGCAGGCGGCACGACTGGTGCGGGCGGCGCCGCGAGCGACGCCGGCGCGGTGGACGCGGGCGGCGGGCCAGCACCGTTCCCGGTGCCGACGCCGCAGACCGTGTACGCGATCTTCATGCCCGACGGCGTGACCATCACGCGACAACGCAGGTCGGCACGAGCTGCCAGAGCTACGGCGGCTACCATACCGAGACCAACGGGTTCGGGGGCGGCAATGGAAACTCGAAGATCGCCTACGCGGTGATGCCGCGCTGCAATCAACTTCGACTACCTGCACGGGCATCGACGCCGCGACCGCCACCGCTGAGCCACGAGCTGATCGAGGCCGTCACCGATCCGCACCCGTACTCCTCGCCGGCCTACGCGGCGACGGACGACCAGCACGCCGTGTGGAGCATCGTCCCGGCCGCCGAGGTCGGCGACATGTGCGCGTACGAGCCGCAGAGCTTCGCGCGGCTCGTGGGCCAGTACGTCGTGCAGCGGATCTGGTCGAACGCGTCGGCGCAAGCCGGACACGATCCGTGCGTCCCGGTGCTCGCCGACCCGTACTTCAACGCCGTGCCGGACGAGCCCGACGACGTCGCGCTGCACTACTACGGCTCCTCCGGTGAGCACCCGCGGCGTGAAGATCGCCGTCGGCGAGACGCGCACCATCGACGTGCACCTGTTCAGCGACGCGCCGACTACCTCGTGGGTCGTCCAGGCCCAGGATCGCCGGAGCCGCGACCGGCGGCCCGTCGACGCTCAGCCTCTCGCTCGACAAGAGCGTCGGCAACAACGGCGACGTGCTGCACCTGACGATCACGCGCAACTCGGCGGCAACGCAGGGCAACGTCAGCGAGTTCATGCTCTGGTCGCAGTCGAACCAGAACACCAGTACGCCAACGTCTGGTTCGGCTACGTCGGCGACTGAGCGACGCCGCGTCAGGTGACGCCGGCGGTTTGCGGAACATCATCACCTGGCTGCCGCAGGCGACCAGGCGTCCCTCGTCGTCGCGGATCTCGACCTCCGCCGATGCGTAGCCGGCGTGCGCGCGCTTGGTGTGCGCGCTGACCAGCAGCCACTCGCGCGGCGTGTCGTCGAGGAAGTGCACGGTCAGGTCCAGGCTCGGCGCGACGAAGCGCGGAAAGCCGGGGCCGAGCTTCTCCACGACGCTCGGCGGCATGGTGTCGGCGAGCGGCGGAAGCGCGAGCCGGTCGAGCAGCCCGTCCTTCGTCCGCTGCGGGACCCGATAGCGGAACCAGCGCGCGAAGCGCGCGGGCCCGGGCTGCCACTCGCTGCCGTACCAGTCGCTGCCCGACGCGAGCCGGCAGTCGAAGTTGTCGAAGAACGGCGGCCGTGCACGCGCCGAGAACGGCACGGCGGCGCCGAGCGGCGGCGCGCGATCCGGCGGCGGAACATCCGGCGATTCAGCGTCGGTGAAGTCGAAGCCCTCGCGGTCGCGCGAGAACGTCGCCACGACTTCGAGCCCCGGCCCCTCGTGGACGAGCGACGTCAGCGTCGCGCGCAGCTGCGCCGCGACGTTTCCGCGCCGGACCGGCATCACCTGCACCTCGATCGGCCCGACGGGGATGGTGCTGGCGAAGAGCGCCGTGGCGCTGCGCGGCTTGAGCCCGGCATCGGCGAGCTCCGCGCGGATCGCGCGCAACGCGAGCGTGAGGAGCACGCCGCCCGAGGGGCTGCGGAAGTTCCATGTGGATGTCAGATCGGCGCGGTATCGACCAGGCGCGCCGACGACGGCATGGACGGCGGTGTCGACGGCGAGGTCGGCGGGCATCGGCGCCGCAGGATATCAGCGATTGAGCGCCTGCATCGCCGGCGTCGGGATAGCGATTGCCGGCCGCGGCACCGCGGGGCGCGATCTCGTCGAGCTGCGCGAGCTCGGCGTCGGAGAGCTTCACCTGGGCGGCCTTGATGTTCTCTTCGAGATACGAAAGGCGCTTGGTGCCGGGGATCGGCACGATGTCCTTGCCGCGAGCGAGCACCCACGCGAGGGCGAGCTGCGACGGCTTGACGCCCTTGTCCTTGGCCATCTGCTCGATGCGCGACAGGAGCTCGAGGTTGTGACCGAGGTTGTGGCTCTGGAAGCGCGGGTGGAAGCGCCGGAAGTCCTTGTCGCCAGCGACGTCGTCCCCGCTCTTGAAGCGGCCGGTGAGGAAGCCGCGCCCGAGCGGGCTGTACGCGACGAACCCGATGCCGAGCGCGCGCACCGTCGGCAGGATCTCCGGCTCGCACTCGCGACTCCACAGCGAGTACTCGGTCTGCAGCGCCGTGATCGGGTGCACCTTGCTCGCGCGGCGGATGGTGCTGGGCGCCGCCTCGGACATGCCCAGGTAGCGGACCTTGCCGGCCTTCACCAGCTCGCCCATCGCGCCGATCGTGTCCTCGATGGGCACCTCGGGATCGACGCGGTGCTGGTAGTACAGATCGATGTAGTCGACACCGAGGCGCTTCAGCGACGCGTCGCAACACTGCAGCACGTAGTCCGGCGAGCCGCTCACCCCGAGGAAGCTGCCGTCCTCGCCGCGCTGGTTGCCGAACTTGGTCGCGAGCACGACCTTGTCACGACGATCGGCGATGGCCTTGCCGACGAGTCGCTCGTTCTTGAACGGCCCGTACATGTCGGCGGTGTCGAGCAACGTGATCCCGAGCTCGATCGCGCGGTGGATCACCTTGATCGATTCTTGATCGTCGCCCTGGCCGTAGAACTCGCTCATGCCCATGCAGCCGAGGCCGATGGCGGACACCGTGAGGCCCTGGGTGCCGAGCTTTCTCTGTTCCATGTCGTCCTTCTGCGTTCGGAGGCACAGAACATTCGGCGCGAACGCCTGGATCGCAAGGGGCGCTACTCGCGAAGCGCACCGCCAACCGCGAATCCGAGGTAGACGGAGCGGACGGCGCGCGTCCCACCCGCGTCGAGCTGGACGTCGCCGCGGTAGAAGCGCGCATCGAGGCAGAGCCCGACGGGGCTCGCCACGCCGCACAGCCTGCCGGCCAGCGAGTCGACCGGCGTTCTGCTTCGCAGCGCCACGCGCGTGGCGTCGAGCTCGAGCTGAACGTCTTCCCAGCGCAGCGTCGCGTAACCGCCATACTCGGGCGCGTTGCCGAGCTTGCGCCTGCCGTCGCCGGCGTTGTAGCGCCCGACCAGCACCGCGCCGCCGCGCCCCGCGATCTCGAGGTGCACGTGCTTGTCCAGCAGCTGGTAGCCGAGCTGGAGCTCGGGCAGCTCGATCATCGAGCTGTAAAGCTCGCTGTCGCCAAGCAGGTGGCCGCGCAGCCCGAGGCGCGCGAGCGGCCCGTGGTGGCGCCCGAGCGGCACGCGCACGCCGAGCGCGTAGTCCGCGCCGATCCCGCCCTCCACGCCGTCGGGGCCGACGCCCAGCATGGCGAAGTGTCCCATGCGCACGTTCGCGATGTGCCCGGCGCCGTACACCGATCCCTCCGAGACAACGGTGACGCCCCAGGTCGGTGTGCGATCGCTCGTACGCGTCATGCTCGCGCGCAGGCCGAACAGGTCCATCAAGCTGCCCTCGAACCAGCGCCGGTCGTCCGCGCACGCCACGCCGGCGCCGCCCGGAACACACGGCCCCCCGGTCGCGACCACGAGCGTCGCCCCGGAAGGTCCGGAGCGTGGGGGCTGGTCTGCCGGTTCGGCGCGGACCCCGTGCGGTGCGAGCAACGTCAGAGCGACGATCGCGAGCGCTGCCGACCGCGTCATGGCCGCGGCTCGGCGGCGATGACGCGTCGGATCGCGGCGTCGGCGACCTCGATGCCGAAGGGCTTCTCCAGGTGGGCATTCGGCACCGCGTCCACGAACTCCTGCGTGCGCTCGGTGAACGCGCCGCCGGTCATGAACACCATCCGCCGCTCCGCGCCAGGGCTCTGCCTGGCCAGGTACTCGTACACGTCGATGCCGGTGAGATCTCCCATCACCAGATCGCACAGGATCGCATCGTAGCGCGGGCCGGACTCGATCAGCTCGATGGCCTGACGACCGCTGCCCGCGACGCTCACGTCGAAACCCTCGAGATAGTTCGCGAGCATGCCGGCGATCATCGGCTCGTCGTCCACGATCAGCAGGCGGTAGCGCGGTCCGTCGACGGGCTGCGACGCGGGCGGTCGCGAGCTTGACGAGGATCCCTCACACGGCGTTGCCGGCAACACGACGCGGAAGCACGTGCCGCGTGGCTTGCGTGCTTCAAGCTCGATGCTCCCGCCGAGGGAGGTAGCAATGTGATGGCAGATCGACAGGCCGAGGCCGGTGCCGCTGCCGGGCGCCTTGGTCGTGAAGAACGGCTCGAACACGCGGCTCTGCATCTCCGCGGGAATGCCGAGCCCGGTGTCGTGGATCTCGATCAACGCGCGATCCGCGCCGACGACCCGCGTGCGCACGATGATCTCGTTGTCCTGCACGCTGCCTTCGGGGATGGCGTGCGCCGCGTTGAGCAGCAGATTCAGAAATAGCTGCCCGAGCCGCGCTTCGCTGGCCTGGACCTGGAACGCCGCACCGTAGTCCCGGGTGACGCGGGCGCGGCAGCGAGTCTCGTGGGCGGCCATGTCGACGCACACGTCGAGCGTGCGATGCACGTCGACCGGCACCATGACGTGTTCGTCACCCCGCGCCAACGTCTTCAAGTCGCGGACGATGTCGCGGACGCGGTTCGTACCCTCGTCGATCACGCGAAGCCGCGCGAGCAGCGACTCGCGTTGCTCCGCCGGCACGTCGAGCGCCTCCATCTCGCGCTGGAGCAGCTGCACGTTGCCCATGACGTAGGCCAGCGGGTTGTTGATCTCGTGCCCGACAGCCGCGGACAGGCGCCCCAGCGACGCCAGCCGGTCGGCCATCGCAAGCTGCGCCTCCATCTGCTTTCTGACGGTCAGATCGCGCACGATCGCCAGGTTTGCCATCGCGCCGTAGAAATCGACGGGCATCGCCGACACTTCCACGCAAACGGGTGTGCCGTCCCGGCGAATGAAACGCTCCTCGAGCACGGGTACGGCCTCGCCGCGGCGCTGGCGTTCGATCCGCGCGACCACCGCCGGCCGATCGTCGGGGTGCACGAGCGAAAGCGCTTCCTTGCCCAGGAGCTCCGCGGCGTTGTCGTAGCCGAGGATCTCCCGTCCGGCGGGGTTGGTGTAGACGAGGGGACCGTCGCGATGCACGAAGACGCCGTACGGCAAGCTCTCGATCAGCGTGCGGAAGCTGGCCTCGGAACGACGCAGCGACTCCTCGGCCTGTACCCGCTCCGTGATCTCGCGGATCGCCGCGAACATGGCGTCGCCGGTCTCCAGATGGATCACGCCACAGTCGAGCTCCACCGGGAACACCGTGCCGTCCTTCTTCTTGTGCCAGCGCTGATCGATCCGGCGTCCCACTCCGCTTTCGATTCTGAGAGCAATCGAACCGCGCGTTTCGTCCGGTTCCGCGCTCACGTCGGTCACGCGCATGCCGAGCGCTTCCTCACGCGTGTAGCCGTACATCTCCACCCACGCGTCGTTGACGTCGACGAAGCGACCGCTGCCCGGCTCGAACAGGCTCATCGCGTCGCGCGCGTGCGACAGCAGCATGGCGCGGTCGTGGATGCTCGCCAGGAACACCTGCGACAGCTCCTCGATGATGGAGGCTCGTTGGTCCGGTGCGGCCACGGTCGAATACTACGGTCCTGCCCTACAACTTGCACGCGCGACGGACTGGCGTGAAGCGCGCTGGCCTGCCACGCTGCCGGCGGTGCACAAGCTCGTGATCGCGCTCCCACCGCCCGAGCTCGACGCTGCCAGCGCACTGCTCTTCGAGCTGGGCGCCGGCGGCGTCGAGGAAGTCGAGGAAGGGCTCGCGGTGTACGGCGAGCGCGCCGAGATTGCGCGCTTCGAGAGCGCACTTGCGCAATGTTTGCCGCAAGCGCGCTGCCGGACCGAGGAGATCGCGGACACGTGGCGGTCGGCCTGGATCGAATACCTGAAGCCGGAAGCGATCACCGATCGGCTTGTCTTGCAACCCGTGAGCGACTCGACGCCGGCGCCGCACGGCGCCCGGCGCATCGTGTTCGAACCGCGCATGGCGTTCGGCGTCGGCAGCCACCCGACGACGCGGCTCGCCGCGCGCGCCGTCGAGCGGATTCTGCCTCGCGCACCCCGGCGCGACCGTCCTCGACGTCGGAACGGGGACGGGCGTGCTCGCGCTGGTGGCCGCCCTTTGCGGCGCGAGCAGCGTCGTCGGCATCGACATCGACGCCGGCGCGGTCGAGGCGGCGCGAGCGAACGCGCGCCTCAACAGCGTCGATGCGACGTGCCGCTTCGCCACGACGCCCCTCGCGGAGGTCGCGGAGGTGCGCGATCTGGTCGTCGCGAACATCGACGCCCCGACCTTGGTCGCCCTCGGGCCGGAGCTCGCCGCCGCCGTCGCGCCGGGCGGCACGCTGCTGGTCACCGGGTTGCTCGCGACGCGCATCGCGGACGTCACCGGGGTCCTGGCCGGGCTCGGTCTCGCGCCGGACCAACAAGCTCTCGAGGCAGACTGGGCGCTGCTCGAGCTGCATCGCCGCGGAGGCGGAAAACGCCCGTA
>CAVZIE010000047.1:0-37850 GCA_963775185.1 uncultured delta proteobacterium
CGTGGGCGCGTTCCGGGCGATCCTGGCGGACGCGGGACGATCGACGACGAGCGCCGAGGTGCAGGCCCTGGTCGAGGCCAAGGGGCCGCTCTACCTCGAGCGCGCGCGCGGCGGGCTGCGCGTGTTTCCCGGCGCCGCGGAGCTGGTCAAGCGACGCGCCGCGCACGGTCCGGTGATGATCGTATCCGGGGCGCTCCGGCACGAGATCGCGCTGGGGCTCGAGGTGCTCGCCGTGACGGAGTACGTGTCCGGGATCGTCGCAGCGGAGGACACGCGCGAATCGAAGCCGGATCCCGAAGGCTACCGGATCGGGGTCGAGCGCGTCGCGGCGCGGATCGGCGGGGAAGCCGCGCGAGCGTCGCTCGTGATCGAGGACTCGCTGTCCGGGATTGCAGCGGCAAAATCCGCCGGGCTTTGTCGTCTGGCCGTCGCGCATACATACGCGGCGGACGAGCTGGGTCGCGCCGGCGCGGATCTGGTGGTCGAAACAGTCGCGGCGATTACCGACGATGTGCTCTCGCAACTATACCAGCAGCGGTCTTGAGCGATCGGTGGCCGCCTTGCTGTGGGCGGCGCTCGTGCTGATCGCGTCGCCCGCCGGCGCGCGGCCGATTGATTTGCCGCCCGGTCGGGACGGCTGGCGCGACGCGGGCCTGGGTGCGATCCGCGGCGTCACGGTCGGACCGATCGAGAGCGCCCTGCATCCGGACCGCGGCTACGGCAGCGCGGCCTGCGCGCGCAGCATGCACCAGATCCGGCGCATGGGCGGCAGCTGGGTCAGCATCACGCCGTTCGGGCGCGTGCAGGATCTGGCGCCGAGCGGCGTGTCGCCGACTTTCGAGGCGCCGTTCGCTAAGAACCGCAGGGACGTGGCGCGCGCCGTCGAGCAAGCGCACGCCGAGGGGCTGCGCGTGATGCTGGTCCCGCATCTGTGGGTGGAGAGCGGAGCGTGGCGCGCGCTGATCGATCCCGGCGACGACGACGCGTGGGAGGTCTGGGCCCGCGGCTATCGCGGGTTCTTGCTGCAGTGGGCCGAGGTCGCGCGCGACGCCGGCGTGGACATGCTGTCCGTAGGCGTCGAGCTGCGCAGCTGGGTGACGACCACGCATGCGCCCAGCTTCATCGACATCATCCACGACGTGCGCGCGGTGTACCCCGGCTTGCTGACGTACGCGGCAAACTGGGACGACTTGGACAAGACGGTGATCCTCGGCGACCTCGATGTGATCGGCGTCAACGCGTTCTACCCGCTCGCCGACAAGCCCGGCGCGGACTTCCGCACGCTGGAAGCGGGCGGGCGCAAGGTCGCCGGAGACCTCGACGCGATCGCGCGCAGCTGGGACAAGCCGATCGTGTTCACGGAGTTCGGTTACACGACGCGCAAGGATCCCGCGGTCAAGCCCTGGGAATGGCCGGACCACATGCAGCACGTCGTGGTCGATCAGGTGGCGCAGGCCGAGGCATACGAGGCGCTGCTCGGCGCGTTCGTCGACAAGCCCTGGTTCTCGGGCTTCTTCGTGTGGCGCGTGTACGCCGACCCGGACGACATGTCCCAGGAAGCCGAGTGGGGCTTCTCGCCGCGCGGCAAGCTCGCCGGGCGCGTGCTCCGCGACGCGTTCGCGGCCTATTGGGCCGCCGACGGCGCAGCGCCGGCCGGCGGCGGCTTCGGAACGATCAGCGCGTGGGCCGATCCCTGATAGAGTCCGTAGCGTGGCGGTCGATGTCTTCAAGATCGTCGGAACGCTCCAGGCCGGCGCGTTCCAGGTCGAGGAGGTCGTCGCCGAGGGCGGGTTCGCGGTGGTGTACCGGGCGCGTCACCAGGCGTTCCGCGCCGACGTCGCGCTGAAGTGCCTGAAGCTACCCGGGCACCTGGCACCGGCGCAGCAAGCAAGCTTCCTCGAGAAGTTCCGCGAGGAGGCGGAGCTGCTGTTCCGGCTGTCGGCGAACATCCCGTCCGTGGTGCGACCGCTGCAGGTCGGAACCCTGGACCCGGGCGACGGCAGCTTCGTGCCGTTCATCGCGCTCGAGTGGCTCGACGGAACGTCGCTCGGCGACCTGATTGAGAAGCGGCGCGAGCAGGGCAAGCCGCCGCTCCGGCTCGAGCAGCTGGTGCCGTTGCTCGCGCCCGTCGCGCACGGGCTGGCGCTGGCGCACCGCTTTCCCGGCGCGCAAGGCCCGATGGCGGTGCTGCACCGCGATCTGAAGCCGGACAACCTGTTCATCGTCGACTTCCACGGCCAGAAGATCGCCAAGATCCTCGACTTCGGCATCGGCAAGACCAAGAGCGCGGCGTCCCAGGTGGCGGGCAAGCTGTCCGCACAGGCGACGGCGATCCAGGCGTTCACACCTTCGTACGGCGCGCCCGAGCAGTGGCTGCCGAAACGCTACGGGCAGACCGGCGCGTGGACCGACGTGTGGGGCCTGGCGATCACGATCGTCGAGGTGGTCTGCGGTCACACGCCCCTCGACGGCGACGCCGCGGCCATCATGGGCTCGGCCATCGACGAGGTACGCCGGCCGACGCCACGCAACGAAGGTGTCGCCGTGAGCGACGCGGTCGAGCAGGTGTTCGCCAAGGCGCTCGCGGTCGATCCGCGCAACCGCTACCACGACATGGACGTCTTCTGGTCCGATTCGGAAGCCGCGGTGGGTGTGGTCGGGCCGAAGCCGGCCCAGGCGTCGTCGACGCTCGAGTCCGTCCGACCCGCGCCCCCCGCCTACGTCCGGAGCTCGCCGGCTGCCGCCACGGTGCGCGCGCCGGCGTCGCGTCGCGACGCGCCGCCGCCATCGTCGCTCGGCGGGCACGTGCTCGATGCGGACGATCTCGGCGGCGGCGGCGGCCGCAGTCTGGAGCTCGACGGCATCGGGCTGATGCCGTCGTCGGCGACTCCGCGCGCGGCGCCGCGCCGGGGTACGAGCGTCGCGGCAACGCACGGCATCATCCGTCCGCGGCGGCCGCTGTCGGCGCGCGTCGCGCTGCCGCTGCGCATGATCGTCTTCGCCGTGGCGCTGATGGCGGCGCAGTTCGGCTACGCGCGCGTGACCGGCGAGACGCTGGCGTTCGGCCCGGTACGCCCGTTCTGGATCGCAGGTCCGCTCGCAGGCCTCGCCGTGATCATGATCGCCCTCGCGGTATTCAGCAGCGAGGACTGACGGCATGCCGTGCGCGAAGTGTGGCGATTCGCCGGCGGACTTCTTCACGACTTCCGGCCTGCTCGGCGGGTTCGGGATGCTGGCGCTCTCGGGCGACGTCGAGAAGGGCTTCTTCTTGATCGCCGCCTTCGGCTTCGCCACCGCGGCACGCGGGTACAAGGTGCGTCACCTGGGAAATCCCCATTTCAGGCAACGACCAAAGCACTGATTCCGCTGCGGTCCCGACCCATGGGAATGGCACAGGAAGATCGGAAGGTCGGAAGATTTGGGGATGGAACGGACGAGGTGATCGGAGCGCCCGATTCACGAGGCGCAGGTCATCACCTGCCTACGTTTTTCCCGCCTACCAGTTGGTCTGCTCGTCACCTTCAACGTCACCGCCCTGCGGAACGGCTTGCGACGGCTCACACCCGAACACCCCGAATCCTTGAAAACCTTCCGCTCTTCCGATCTTCCTGTGAAAACCCAAATGAGGGGATTCCTCAGGTGCGTCACTACGAGTAGGCACCACGGACGTCAGGCGTGCGACGGTGCTTCGCCGAGGAATCGCGCAACGCTCGACGCGAATCGCTCGAGCGTCGCAACGCCTGCAGGGAGCTCCGACCAGAAACGATCCAGATCCAGGCTGCCGTAGATGTGCGCGACGCGGTGTCGCACCGCGACGACGCCGCGCAACCGACGCGAGAGCTCGTCGTCGATCACCGCATTGCGCGCCAGGAGCTCGAACGCCTCCGCGTAGGAAGCGGGGACGCCCCAGGTCTCGTCGCTGCAAATGTGGAACGCCACGTCGACTGCCGCCTGTGTGGCGACCAGAAAGCTCATCGACAAGGCGTCCTGGGCGTCGACGTCGTTCCGGAACGCCGTCACGTCGGCCTTCCTGCGCCGGTGCACGCGCGCCACGTGCTCGTGGAGCACCGAAAGCAGCTGGATGACGAGCTCGCGATCGGTCACCGCGCGTCCTGCCCGCCGCCCGCCTCGGCGAGACGCCGGCGAAACTGCTCGGCCGCGGGATCGCGGACGATGCGGAGCTCGGCATGATCCGCCGCAGCCCGCGCGCGGAACCGGCTGAACTCCACGGGTGGATGCGCGACGATGGCTACGCCGTCACGCGCCGCTTGCCAGCGGAGCAGCGTCGACGCGCGATCCAGACGGACGAGGTCGACCTCCGCGCCGCACGCGGCGGAAAGCGCGGCCTGGAGCCGGAGCTCGTCAGCGAGCGACACGTCCGCGTCCGCCGGAATGATGCCCACGTCGACGTCGCTGTCCGCGCGCTCGGCGCCGCGCGCCGCGGAGCCGAACAACAGCGCGAGGCGCAAGTCTGGCCCCGCCGCCAGCGCCGCTCGGAGTCGTTCGACGAGGTCGAGAACGCGTGGAGTCATGCGTGCCGATTCCGAGCGTAGCAGATTGGCGCCCTCGACGTGTCAGCTCGGCCTCGAGCTGGATTCCGCGCCGGACCGGCACCCGGAGGCGGCGACGCGCTACGCTTGCGGCGTTGGACATCGCGATCCGTTCCCGCAGCGCCTCCGACGCGGCGTTCATCGAAGCGCTCGGGCGCGAAGCGTTCGCCGAGTACTCGCTTCGCTCGGCCGGCCAGACGCTGGCCATGAGCGAAGCGCCGGCGGCGTGCACGTTCGTCGCGACGCGCGGTCGAACGCCGGTCGGGTTCGCCGTGCTCGGTGTTGGGCGCGACGGCGTGGCGCATCTCGACGCCATCGCCGTCGGGGCGTCGTGGCGCGGTCACGGCGTCGGGCGCCGCTTGCTCCAGCACGCCGAGTCCGAGGCGCGGGCTCGCGGAGCCGGACGCATGAGCCTGGTGACCGCCCAGGCCAACCTGGCCGCGCTCGACTTGTTCCTGAAGGAAGGTTTTTGCGTCGTCACCAGGTTGCCGCGCTACTACGCGCGCGGCCAGGACGCGTGCCGGCTCGAGAAGCGCCTGGCGGATGGCGGCGAGCGCTGAGCGCGCCACGGCCTCTCAGTACTGCCCGGGCCCGGCGCGCAATCCGCGCGGTAGATCCAGCGACAAGCTGGGAAGCGCCGACGCGCCGCCGTCCAGGTACGCGTAGCGCGCCATGTTGCCGATCACGCGGCACACGTAGCCGCGGGTCTCGGAGAACGGGATGCGGGCGACCCACACGTCGAGCGGCAGGTGCTCGCCGCTCGCCAGCCACTGCGACACCGCCGACGGCCCGGCGTTGTACGCCGCCGCCGCGAGCGCGACGTTGCCGCCGAAGGTCTTCAGCACCTTGCCCAGATAGTACGAGCCGAGCCGGATGTTGTACGGCGGGCTCTCGAGCAGCAGCGGATCGAAATCCACGGCGAGCTCTCCGGCCACGTTGCGCGCCGTCGCCGGAACGAGCTGCAAGAGGCCGACGGCTTTGGCCGGCGAGACGACGTCCGGCGAGAAAGCGCTCTCCTGACGCATCACCGCGTACACAAGATCGTGCGGCAGCTGCCACTGCTGCTCCGCTTCGCGCACCACCGGCTCGTAGGGCCGGGGATAGATGCACTCCCACACCCAGCGCGTGGCCGCCGAGGGCGCGTTGTCGAGGTGCGACCAGCTGGCCGCGCGCTGCCCGACGCGGTAGCGGCGCGCCGCGCTGGCGAGCTTGCCGTAGGCCTGGCACACCGCCTCGTCGCCGCGCGATCCGTGCTGGCGGCGGATCTCGCCTTCGAAATCCACCAGCGCCTGCTCGGCGTCGCCGTCGAGACCGATGCGCGAGAGCAGCGCGACCTTCGGCGGCAACGTGACGTCCAACGGCGCCTGGGCGACAGCGCTCTTCGGCGGCGCGATCGGCGCCGGCGCGCTCTGGCCCAGCTCCGCCAGGCGCGAAGCGCTCGCGAGCGCCGGGAACGAGAGCGGCAGATCCGCGATCACCGAACGGAAGCGCGCCGCCGCGCCGGACTTGTCGCCGGCGCGCGCGAGCGCCACGCCTTCAAGCTCGCGGTAGCGCGCGGTCAAGCGATCGTCCCGCGTCGCCTTGGCGAGGTCCGAGAAGGCGCGCGCCGCCTGCTTGTGGCGACTGCCGGCGAGCCACGCCACGGCGCGCTCGTAGCGCGCCGTGCGCGCGTAGCGTCCCTTGTCCTTGTAGTGCGAGAGGTAGCCGCCATACGCGCTGGCCGCCTGCTTCCAGTGACCGAGGATGAAGTGCAGGCGCGCGCCGAGGTAGCGCGCCGTCTCCGCCCAGGACGTCTTCGGGAAGCGGCGCGCCAGGCTGTCGTAGCGCTTGATCGCGAGCGCGTCGTCCTGCGCGCGCGACAGCGAGCGCGCCGCGTAGAACAGGTCGCGTGCCACGTCCGAGCTGCCCGCGCTCGCCGCCTTGTCGAACAGCGTCGCGGCTTGCTTGTAGTCGCGGCGCGCGTGATAGCGGGCCAGGCCGCGCAGGTGCAGCAGATCGCCGGGCCGGATCGTCTTCGCCTTGAGCGCGCCGAGCTGCTCCACCTCGCGATCGACGTCGTCGATGCTGCCGGCCTCGGCGAGCGTCTTGGCGCGATCGAAGCGCTCGGCGGGCGTGAGCGCGCGCTTCGGCGCGAGCTTGTGGATGCGCGCGTCCACGTCCTTCGCCTCGGGACTGGTCGGCGCGTGGACGGCAATCCAGCGCAGATCCACCACGGCGAGCGTGGCGTTGCCGGCGGCTTCGGCCAGGCGCGCGCGCAACCCGTGAGCGCGCGCTTCGACCGCGGTGTGGTCGTGCTTGGCGTGCGCGAGCAGCGACAGCGCGCGCTCGACGGCGCTGCGCGCCTTCTCGGCTTGCCCCGCGCGCTCGAAGGCCGCGGCGGCGTCCAGCGCGGCGTCGACGCCGGGCTGCGCGGCGAACCACTTCGCCGCCGCGTCGAACGGTCCGGCTTGCAGCTCCGAGCGGGCGCGGTGTCGCGCGATCTCGTCGGCCAGCAGCGGCAGCTTCGCCTCGAGCCCGTCGAGCAACGTCACGGCGAGCTTGTGATCGCCGAGCTGGGCGGCGGCGCGAGCGCGCGCGAAGCGCACGTCCGGCGCGCCGCGCGCGTCGGCGGGGAGCGCGTCGATGAGCCGGGCCGCCTCCGCCCAGCGCTCGACGCGCAGCGCGTCCGTCCACGCGCCGGAGGACGGCGGCGCGGACTGCGCCGCCGCGGCGCTGGCGCTGGCCACTGGCGCGGATTTCGACGACGGCGGCGTCGCACGCGGGCCCGCCTCCCCGGCGCCGGCCGGGGAGCTACGCGCGCACGCGCAGACAAGCAGCGCGCACACGCCGAGCAGGGAGACGCTCCGCATGCTTGTTTCCGTAGCACGCGACCCGGGGGCGGTCGCAAATTGCCGGCTTCCGCGCCGGACCGACAATCCCTCCCCCAGCCCCAGCGCCGGCGCCGGGGCGCCTACCAGCCCCAGGTGTACTCGGCCCGGAGAAGTCCGGTGAAATACGGAGTGTCCGAGAGGCTGGTCGGCAGATCGCGGATGAAGCCGTGGTAGCGCAGCTCCGCGCCGATGGCGAAGCTGCGCGACACCGCGTAGTCGATGCCGAGCCCCACCGACAGCCCGAGCTCGTCCGGCTTGCGCCCGCCGGGCAACGCGCCGCCCTGGAAGCGGTAGTAGCCGACCAGCGCGTCGACCCACGGCACCCAGCGGATGATGTCGATCTTGTACGCCACGCCGGCGGAGGCCGAATACACCCACGTGGGCTGGGGCGAGCCGAAGTCGTGGCGCGACGCGAGCAGCTGGGCGCGCAGATCGAACATGTCGGAGAGGCCGTAGCCCGCGTACGCCGCGACCGCTGGCCCGCCCGAGCTCTCGCCGGTGAACATCCCGCCGCCGAGTCCCGCTCCGAGGTGCCACTCGCGCTCGAACGCGTGCGCCGCGCCGCTCGCGAGCGTCACGACCGCCGCCGCTCCGAGCGCCGGCGCCAGCGCCTTCCAGGGGATCCCGGCCATGCCTCCGCGTGTCTACTACGATCCGCGCCCGGCCGCCGCATCGCCAGGGGGTTGCCGGTCCGGCGCGGAATCGAGCGGCGGCGCGTGCACGCGCGCGGCGCGCCACGCGCTGCGGCGCTGCGCTTGCCCTGGCCCGGCCCTCGCGCTAACCCGCGGGGCTCATGGCGGACGACGCGCCCGACCCCGAGCCCCCCGCCGCCATCGACGCGGAGGTGACCGACGACGCGTCGCCCGCGCCCGCGTCCGCGCTCGCGCCCGAGCCCGAGCCCGAGCCTCCGGCGTCGCCCACGGCGCCCCGGATCCCGCGGCGCACGATCGGCATCGCGCTCGCCCTGGTCGCGATCGTGGGCGTGATCGCCATCGACATGGTGTCGATCGTGGGCGCCGCGCAGAAGCCGGGCGCGTCCGCCTCGGCGAGCAGCGCGCCGGATCAAGCGCCCGCCGCCGCGACCGTGCCCAGCGGCGCCGCCGCGGAGGTCGAGCGCACGCGGACCGGCAATCCGCCCGTCTTCGACGACAACCCCGAGCCGCCCGCCGAGGACGAGCCGAAGCACGAGCCGCGCGCGCCACGCGAAGCGCACGATCGACACGCGAGCCGCGGCACGGTGCTCGAGGCCGCGACGCGCAGCTGCTCCACCTCCAGCGTGGACGGCCTCAGCCGGCAGATCATCCGGCAGTCCCGCTGCATCGATCCGGACGCGTTCGTCGCCGTGCCGAAGCGACCGAATCTGGTCACGCGCTCGAACGTGTTCCTCTACATGGAAGCGCCGGCGCGCGATCATCTGCTGAAGGCGCTGGACGCCAACAAGAAGCAGACCATGACCGTGAACAGCTCGCTGCGCACCGTGGCCCAGCAGTATCTGCTGTGGCGCTGGTACGCGAACCGGATCTGCGGCATCCACCTGGCGACGCGTCCCGGCGACAGCAATCACGAGACCGGGCTCGCGCTCGATATCGCCGAGGCGCCGGCGTGGCGTCCCACGCTCGAGAAGCACGATTTCCACTGGCTCGGCGCCATCGACAACATGCACTTCGACTACAAGGGTCCGGGCGCGTCGTCCCACTCGAGCGTCGACGTGAAGGCGTTCCAACAGCTGTGGAACCGGAACCACGCCGACAATCGCATCGCCGAGAACGGGCGCTACACGCCGGAGACCGAGGACCGTCTGAAGAAGAGCCCCGCCGCCGGCTTCCCGCACGGACCGCACTGCGGACGGTGAGGCCGCTGCGCTCGCTCCGGGCTACGGGGGCGCGCGCGCTACGCGGGGCCCCCCTCGGCACTGCGCCGCCATCCCTTGTCTGCTCCGCCCCCCTAGCCTCGGCCCCCGCTCCGCGCTCGCACCCCCTGCGCCCTGCGCTGGGGGCGAGCGCCGGTCTGGGCGTATCGAAGTTACGGACGCCCACGCGGCGCGTCGAGCCGCGGTGCGTGGAAGCGCTCGAGCACCCAAGTCGTCGTGATTCACCCGATGCGCGGCGCGACCATGAGCCAGCGCTTGGAGAACAGGATCAGTCGATGCCGGGGAGCATCAGATTGTTGCCGATCCTCGGAGCGACCTTGTCGAGGTGGCGGATGAACGTGTGGTAGTCGGGCGAGATCTGCATCAACGCTGTCACCCTCGCCAGGTGCTCGCGCAGCTTCGGATGCCCGACGTCCTGGGTCAGCCACTGGAAGTGACGATGGCGTCGACGTCCTGAATCGTTCACCGGATTCTTGCGACGGAGCTCATCGAGCACGCCGGGGGCGAGCCGGTCGTAGACTATGTTGTTCGTCAGTTTCCCGAAGTACGCCGGGCGCTTCTTGATGTCGTCGGTGGCGACGCCGCGAAGCCTGAACAGTTCTTTGTAGAAGTCGTCGCTGAACGTCTTGGCCCATTTCGCCAGCTCTTTGCCGATGAAGGCCTCGAGGATTTCGGCGAGGGCGGCTCGGGGCCGCTCGTACTGATAGCCGGTCGCTTCGTCAACCAGCGCGATGATCCCCGTCTTCGCCAACCCTCGGTGCAGTGCTTCCGCGGCTTTCGCGGCGGGCTCTTGCTGCGGCTTCAGCGCACCTGCCTTTTGCGCGTCGAGGTAGACCTCGCATATCTCCGCAAGCAGCTCTGCCCGGATCCCCTGCGCCGGTTGGCCACCGCCCTTCGCGCCCGGACCGCGATAGAGAATGGATTCAAGCAGTGCCGCGCGCAGCTGGTCGGAGATGAACGGTTGGAGATTCATCGCAGCGACGAACCTCGGCATCGCGTCCTGGGCATTTCCGTCGCCCGTTCCTCGGCCGCCCGGGCGGTAGCGGTTCAGGCCTTTCATGATCGTGCGCTGCGAGAGGACTCGAACGCCGCCGGGGAGGACCGCGCAATCGAGTTCGGCGGTACCGAGCTTGATGGTTCCAACGCACAGCGCGCGCTGCACCCCCTTCTCCGCGTCCCATCTCGACTGTGCCGCCAGGCTCGCGGCCGCCTTGCGCGCCTCAGGGCTCATCAACTGCGCGCGCGCCCTGCCGCCCTTTATTCCACCGCGCCTGCCGAGCTCTGCGGCGAGCGAGCTGGCTGCCTTCTTTCCTTGGTCGTGCATGTAGCCTCCGATGCGTGACCGCTCACGGATACCGCAAACTACGTGACCGGTCACGCATATTCCGTCCGAGAAGTAGTAGCGCAGCGAAAGGCGCGACAAATCCCGCGATTTCCAAAACCTGCAGCACTCGGAAGACCAGCATCAGGGACCATCAATCAGCCCGCTGCACCGATTCGGTCGATTCCTTCGGCTCCAAACACACTCGCCCTCGGAAACCACGGCGCTGCGCTCGCCGGCGGCGCGAGTGACCCGGATATGGACTTGATCTAGCGCGAGCCTGTACCGCCACTTCTCACCTCGGTCCACGCTCCGCGCCCGCCCCCCCCCTGCACCCTGCGCTGGGGGGGCGAGTTGCGAGCGTCGTGCGGGACGGCACGTGATCGCGTACCGGGGTGCCGGTGAGCGAGACAGCAGACGCGATTTGATTGTCGTTCTCTGTACGGCGTCGAGCCAATTCCCAGTTTTTTAGAAACATGGAATCGACCTGCCCGGCTTCCATGCCAAACCACGTCGGCGTACCTTCAGTCTGGGCCAGCATCTGCAGTTGGCATCCTGGAGGGCGTGATGGCGGTCAAGGAGTTGCCGGAGTTCCTGGAGACAGGCGAGGAGGCGCGGCTCATCCCGGTCGTCTCGGAAACCAGCAAGGAGCGGCGCGCTGCGTCGATCTTTCTCGCAACGCTGGCCGCCGTGGACGACTTCGCGGCGTCGATGCTGCGAGGCATCGGCGTGCGCGTCGGAACCCGGGCGAAGCTCCGCTGCTTCACCGAGGTGGTGTTCCGAGATCTGCCCGTGGAGGTCAAGCACCGCCCCGACGGCCTCGTGCTGGTCAACACGGGCAAGACGGTATGGAGCGCCATCGTCGAGGCGAAGATCGGAAAGGCGGAGATCGACGAGGAGCAGCTCAAGAACTACGTCCAGCTGGCGAAGCAGAACGGCATCGATGCCGTCATCACCCTGTCGAACCAGTTCACCGCGCTGCCCGATCACCATCCGGTCCTGCTCCCGAAGACCCTGACAAAGGGCGTTGAGGTCTTCCACTGGTCGTGGATGTACATGCTGACGCAAGCCACGCTGCTCTTGCACGACGATCAGTTCTCGTCTCCGGAGCAGCGATACATCCTGCGCGAGGTCGTGCGCTTCTTCAGCCACGACAGCGCGGGCGTCAGCCAGTTCGACCGGATGAACGCCGAGTGGAAGGATCTCGTGGTGAAAATCCAGAGCGACGCACCGCTGAACCGCGCGCTGCCGGAGGTCGAGCGCTCCGTTGCGAGCTGGCACCAGGAGGAGCGCGACCTCTCGCTGATCATGAGCCGCAAGATCGGCCGCGAGGTCCACTTGAAGCTGTCCCGCGCCCACCTGGGCGACCAGGCGCAGCGGCTTCGCGACGACTGCGAAGAGCTCGTCCAGACGAAGACGCTGTCCTGCACCCTGGACATTCCGGACGCCGCCGCGCCCCTTCTGGTCACGGTTCACCTCGGCAGGCGCACCATCACCTGCTCGATGTCGTTGCAGGCGCCCAAGGACAAGAAGCGAGCGTCAGCCCGCATCAACTGGCTGCTGCGTCAGCTGGCGCAGGCCAATGCCGCGGACGTGTTCGTGAAGGCGAACTGGCCCGGTCGTGCGCAAGACACGCACGCGAGCCTCGAACAGGCGCGCGCGAACCCGGCAAGCCTCGAGTCCGCCAATGCCGAGCAGTCGCCCGTCGGCTTCGAGGTCATGATGGTGCGCGACCTCGCTGGGAAGTTCGCCGGCACCAAGACCTTCATCGAGGGGTTGGAGGACTTCGTCCCCAAGTACTACGAGAACATCGGCCAGTACCTCCGCGCATGGGTTGCCGCGCCGCCCAAGGTGATCCAGCCCGTCCAGTCCGAGACGCTGGCGGATCCGAAGGGATTGCTGGCGGGGGCGGGGGTGACGTCGGAAGAGATCACTGGGCATTCGGCATCGCTCGGCCTGCCTGACGCGCAGGACGACACCGAGGGGGGCCCGAACGAGCCGGCGCCCGGAGTTTCTTGACGGCGGTATGCAATCAGTCAGCACTCACCGGGTGCGAGCCGACTTTCGTGCGAGCCTTTCGCCACGAGCATTTCTGCTGATTGCTTGCGCCGGGCCAACGCAGAGCAGCCGCGCCGGAACTCACCCCAGTCGACAACCGCGTTGTTATCAAGACCCGTACTCGATCACCAGGCTCGCTGTCGGAAGTGGCGCCGCATGACCGACGCCGTCGTCGTGAAGGTCAGCGATGAGTGGGACCCCCAGTCTACAGCATGGCCGGCGTCGCGGCCGTTCGCGCGGAGCGGGAATCCCGGAAGCGGCTCAATCCGGGAAACCTCAAGAAGAACAGGAAGAACTGGGGGGCAACTGGAGCGGCGCCGTGGCCCTGCCCTCCACGGCGCCACTTCTCGGTCAATTCGGCCTCCCCAGCGTCTGCGAGCTATCCTAGTGTGACCTCCGAGGACCCGCCATGGCAACGGCCGCACAAATCAAAGCGCTCATCGAGAGCCAGCTGCAAGGTGACGACCGGCAGTTCATGACGGTCGCGATGCAGATCGCCGCGCACGCTGCGCGCAAGGGGCAGGGGCGTCTTGCCGATGACATCCGGGCACTCGTCGAACAAGCCCGGGAGCGAGGCGAGCAACGCCGCGCGTCGAAGCCGGTACCTATCGCCGCAGCGCGTGGTGAACTCGAGGGGTTGCTCGCAGTGTCGTACCCGGAGGTTCGGCTGTCCGAACTCGTCCTCGACGCCAAGACCCGACAGCGACTCGACCGCATCGTCCAAGAGTACCGCGCGCGATCTCGGTTGCAGGAACACGCCCTCGAACCAAGGCGTAAGTTGTTGCTCGTTGGCCCGCCCGGTTCGGGCAAGACCTACACAGCTTCTGCCCTGGCTGGAGAGCTGGGCCTGCCGCTGCTGGTGATACGACTCGACGGGCTCATCACCAAGTTCATGGGGGAAACCGCCGCGAAGCTGCGGCTCGTCTTCGACAGCATGTCCAGGACGCGTGGCATCTACTTGTTCGACGAGTTCGATTCCATCGGCGGGGATCGCGGGGAGAGGGGCGACGTCGGAGAGATTCGCCGTGTTCTGAACTCTTTCCTCCAGTTCATCGAGCACGACGACTCCGACAGCCTCGTGGTTGCCGCCACCAACTTCGGGCCAGCGCTCGATCCGGCGCTGTTTCGGAGGTTCGACGACATCATCGAATACCGACAACCAACAGCTCCGGAGGTGGAAGAGTTGCTCAGGTCCCGACTTTCGCCTTTCGACACGCACGAGCTCGATTGGAAGCGGGCGATCCGTGAGGGCGTCGGTCTCAGCTACGCCGACCTAGCACGCGCCTGTACCGACGCTGCGAAGGACGCCGTCCTCGCCGGCGGGACGATCATCACGACGTCCGGGCTCCTCGGAGCCCTGGCCGAGCGCAAGAACGTGCCAGTGACCCGGTAGGCGAACGAGATGCCGGGGGAGCGAGACGGGAGGCGCCCTCACATCATTTTGGGCGAGAACGGCCAAGGAGAGCCGTTCACCTCGCCCCGCTCGGGAGGCGGCAGCTCTGGTCCGAATCCGACCCCTGACCGCAGTGCCCATGCTGGCGGTCTACTCGCTCAACTTGGTGCGGTGAAGCGCGCGATGGACGACGTCATCGTCGAGCGTGCCGACCACCAGGTCGAAGAGCAAGAAGGCCTAGTCGTCGAGTTCGATGCCATCCCGGGATTTGACCTTGCGCTGGAGTCGCTCGATGCACGCAGCCAAGAAGTCGAGCTTCTTGCCGTCAAGGAAGGCCCAGTCCTGCGTGCGACAGCGTTCATCCCCTACGGGAAGCTTGGCTGGCTAGAGCGCAAGATCGAGCAGTTCCGCGACGAAGACACGCGAAACGGCGCGCCGAAGAACGCGACGCTCGTGTCCCGGTTGGCCGCCATCCGCAGAGCTGCGCTTCGCACGTTCTGGACCGACGAAGAAGCGCTCTTTCCAGCTGACGGGACGGCCATCTGGTGGGAGGTCTGGTTGCGTGCAGGGCGGGAACGCCAGCGCATCGTCGATTCGTTTAGACATCACGCCACGCGCTTTGGACTGAAGCTCAAGCAGGAAGCCGTAGTTGAGTTCATCGACCGAACGGTGCTCCTGGCGTGGGGAACACCCGAGGCGATGCGTGCGTCCGTCCAGTTGCTGGACTGCATCGCGGAGCTGCGAAAGGCGAAGGAGCTTGCCGGCGAGTTCTTCGAGTTGCCGGGGCAGTTCCAACGCGACCTCGCAGAAGACCTTGAAAAGCGCATCGTCGTCGGTCGCTCCAACCCTCCCGCCGTCTGCCTTCTGGATAGTGGCTTGAATGACCACCCACTCCTGGAAGGCTTCATCGCTCTCCGCGACACCGCTCTGCCAAAGTCCCTCGGCGTCGGTGACCGGCACGGGCACGGGACGGAGATGGCCGGTATCGCACTCTTCGCCGACGAGCTCGCGAACCACCTCACCAGCGCGGCCCCGGTCGCGGTGGACAACGTCGTGGAGTCGGTGAAGTTATGGCAAGAATCTTCGCCTACCGATCCGGAGCTCTATGGCCACGTCACCGCTCAAGCGGTCTACGCTGCCGAGGTCGCGGCACCTGACCGCCAGCGCGCCTTCTGCCTTCCTGTCACCGCCAGGGACTCGCGCGACCGGGGGGCACCGTCGTCGTGGTCCGCTCGCATCGATGCGCTGATCGCCGAGGACATACAAGAAGAGGCGCAAGCGCGTGTTCTTGTCGTGTCCGGCGGGAACGTTGTGGAGTCCTTGTGGCGCACCGGCCCGTATCCACAAGTCAACTACACGGACGGAATCCATGACCCAGCCCAAGCGTGGAACGCGCTGACCGTCGGAGGGTTCACCAGGCTCGCCGTTTTGGATCAGAGGAGGTTCCCCGGATGGAAGCCGGTCGCCGACGGCGGGTTGCTTAGCCCTACAAGCACCACGAGCGTCTGCTGGAACGAAAGCTGGCCGGTGAAGCCGGAGGTGGTTCTCGAAGGCGGCAACGTGGCCGTCGACCCGGGTACCGGAGTCGCGGACGCGGTCGACGATGTCCGCCTCCTCACCACCTTCCGTGATCCTGCCCTCCGTTGGTTCACGACGACTGGCGACACGAGCGCTGCGTCAGCACAGGCTGCGCGGATAGCTGCGCTCATCCTGGGCGAGTACCCCAATCTCTGGCCAGAAACGGTTCGAGCGCTCATTGTGCATTCCGCGGAGTGGACGGAGGAGATGCGCCGGGAGTTCCCTACGGACAACGACAGGCGCATGAGGCTCCGATGCTACGGCCACGGCGTTCCAAGCCTGCACCGGGCGCTGTGGTCAGCGCGCGATCACCTCACGTTGATCGTGGAAGACGAGCTCGTACCGTTTCGGAAAGAGCGCTCCGACATCAAGACCAACGAGATGAACGTCCACGACCTGCCGTGGCCGCGCGATGTCCTGCTCGGGCTAGGGCAGACTCCGGTCGAGCTGCGGGTCACGCTGTCCTATTTCGTGGAGCCCAACCCTGCGCGCCGTGGCTGGCGCTCTCGGTTCGTGTACCCATCTCACCAGCTGCGCTTCAACGTGCGCCGTCCACACGAAACCAGGGGCGCCTTCCGCGCCCGGGTAAACAGGCAGGCCCGGGACGAGGGGCACAGGCCGAGTAGTGGCTCTGATTCCGGCTGGGAGCTCGGCGCGACCCTGCGCCAGAAGGGCTCGGTCCATCAGGACACGTGGCGCGGCACGGCCGCAGACCTCGCCGCGCGGGGCGTCCTAGCGGTGTACCCGGGCGGGACCGGATGGTGGAGGTCGAGGCCAGCGCAGAACCGGTGGGACAGCCCGGCGAGGTACGCGCTGGTGGTTTCGATCCGGACGCCAGCCGTAGACGTGGACGTGGACATCTACTCAGCCGTCGAGGCACAGGTAGCGGTTCCAATTCGCATCTGAGGATGATGACAAGCACTGGCTCGTTCACGATCAGCCCAACGCTCGGTGAAGCGCCCCGGGAATCCCAGAGACTCGGTTAGTGGAGTCCAGCCGCTATGGCCGGACTGAACCGCCATCAGGTGCTCGGGAATGGCGGCGCAGCTCACCGGCACGAACGCGCCCGCCAACAGCTCCTTGCCCGTCCCGCTCTCGCCCAGGAGCAGCACCGACAGCGCCGACGGCGCCGCGGCGCGGGACTGCTCCACCACCCCGGCCGTCGCCGCGTCGTAGGTCGTGAAGTCCCCGAACCGCTCCGGCGACGCCAGCGCGAGCGGCGCCGCCCGCTCCACCACAGGCGGGAGAGGGGATGGTCGGTCCGGCGCGGAACCCCGCGGCGCCGAAGCGCGCGGCGTCTAAGCGCGCGGCGCTGAACCCTTGGACGCGCGCCGCGCCAGGGGATCGGCGTGCGCCACGACGTCCGCGAGCCACGCGCCCGGATCGCGCTCGCGCTCGACGCCGGCGACGAACAGCGGCCACGACACGACACGCAGGTACTCGCTACTTCAGCGACAGGAAGAAGCGCTCGATGATCGCGACGGATCCGTGCTCGCCCGCGTTGCCGAAACGGGGCTTCACGTTGTCGTGCCGGCACCAGGCGCGTGGGCGATCTCTTTCGGGAGAAGCCGAAGGCCAGATCGAGAAGATCGACGCGTGGTGGAGGGCGAACCGGCTGGCAGCCCCCGACCTGTTCACGAGCGAGCTCGAACAAGGGTTGGCCGACCTCGGGGCATCGCCGTCTCTCGGGACGATCTACGACGCAGGAGCGCAGACCGTCCGCAGACTCTTGCTGCCTCGATCGCACGATCACTTGTACTTCGTCCACGAGCCGGAGCGGATCTACGTCGTCGCCGTGTGGAGCGCGTTTCGGGGAAGAGGCCCCAAGCTCTAGACCCAAAACAAGCGATAGCCCAGACGCGCATGGCCGGCGATCAGCCACGCTTCGACGGCCCCCACGTGGGCGACACGCGTAGCGCCCGACGCCGTGTCGGTGGAGAGCGTCGGGTTGTGGAAGGTCGTGGTTCTCGTTTCCCGGCGGTTGAAGGGTGAATGGTTCGCGGTCGGCCTGCCCGGGCATCGAGCCAGACGCCGGACGGCCTGCTGCGGACGTTGACAACCTCGCGCACCGTCACGGACTTGTTGCTCAGGGATGGAACCACACCCCGCGTGGACCGGCTCCCACACTGGCGCACACGAACGAGTGTAATCGCCCGGCGGGGTGACTTCTGTGGTTTCCGACTTGAAACATGGCGACCAACCTTGCGGAATTGGATCCGTTGGCGAGTGGTGCATCACCGTGACTCGGCGTTTCGCGCTCCCACGACTCCAAGTTTGACTCCAAACCTGGAACGCCAGCGTTGGACTTCGGCGTTGACACTCGTCGCAGTCCGGCGTAGCGGTCGATAGGCTCGCGCGAGGAGACGCGCGATGCCGGCGCGGGGAGCGGTACGATGCGGACGCGGTGGGGTGGGGGATCCGGAACTGCAGCGAGGCGCTTGGAAGTCGGCGTCGTGCTCGGGATGGCCGTGGCGCTTGCGCCGGCCGGCTGCGCACGCAAGCAGAGTCAAGGCGGTGCGGAGGCACGGACGGAGTCGACGAGCACGGCAACCGCGCCGCTCCAGCAGAACCCGACCATTCCCGGGTTCGCCGTGTATGCGGAGCACAGCGCGCGGCTCCAAGCCAACGCACGCGTGACTGGGGGCAACGTGGGTGTGGAGCTACCGGACGGCCCGTTCCTCGATGGCGCCCACTCGCTGGCGTTGCGGAACAACGCGACGGTCGATCCAGCGCACGACGTCCTCGCAGCGACCATCCTTCTCGACAACAATGCAAGCGTCGGCGACGTGGAGACGAACCAGCTCGTGGCGCCGCATGCGACGTACGGGACGGTGTCGCCGCTGCCCGCGATGCCTGCCGCCCCGTCGCTGGTGACCGCAGCACCCGGAACGACCGACGTGACCGTGGCTGTTAACGGTTCGGACGAGGTACCGGCAGGAGCGTACGGCGACGTCTCGGTCGGCCAGAACGGCGTGCTGAAGCTCGACGGCGGCACGTATGCCTTCGCGAGCCTTGCCGTGAGCCAGAACGGCAGCGTCGAGCTGCTGGGGCCTGTGCAGCTCCTGGTCTCGGGCAGCGTCGTCGTGGGTCAGAACGGCTTCCTGGGGCCGGAGGCGCAGAGCGGGCTCGGTGCAAGCGATCTCGCGCTCGACGTCGCGGGCGTGGATCAAGGAAGCACGTCGGTCGTTCTCGTCCGCAACAACGCCATCGTCGTCGGGCTCGTGCTCGCTCCATCCGGCACGGTCACGCTGCAGAACAACGCCAAGCTCTTCGGCGCGGTGATTGGCGGCAACGTCGAGCTGCAGAACAACGCTTGGGTCACGTACCAGGACGGGTTCCCGGCTCCTGGATGCGGCGGCTCCTGCGACGACGGCAATCCGTGCACCGTCGATGCGTGCACCAACGGGACGTGCACCCACGCGGCGGCGGCGGACGGCACGAGCTGCGACGACGGTAACGCCTGCACACAGACCGAGAGCTGCCACAGCGGCGTCTGCACCGGCTCGAACCTCGTCACGTGCTCGGCCTCCGACCAGTGCCACGATGTCGGCACGTGCGATCCCGCCACGGGTGCCTGCTCGAATCCCGCCAAGGTGGACGGCAGCTCGTGCAACGACGGCAACGCATGCACGCAAACCGACAGCTGCCAGAACGGTGCCTGCACCGGCGGAAGTCCAGTCGTGTGCACCGCGTACGATGCTTGTCACGTTGCCGGCACGTGCGACTCGGTCAACGGCACATGCTCGAACCCGCCGGCGCCGTCCGGCACGAGCTGCGTGGACGGCAACGTGTGCAACGGCGACGAGACTTGTGATGGCTCCGGAACCTGCACGGCCGGAACGCCGCTCGTCATCGACGATGGAAACCCGTGCACGGCGGATGCCTGCGACGCGGTTGCCGGCGTGACGCACGTTCCGGTAGCGGCCGGCGCGAGCTGTTCCGATGGAGATGCCTGCAACGGCGCGGAGACCTGCGACGGAAGCGGGGCGTGCACACCTGGTACGACGCCGATCGTCGATGACGACAATCCCTGCACCGTCGACAGCTGCGACCCTGCTGTCGGCGTCGTTCATGTTCCCGCTGCGGCCGGAACGAGCTGCTCGGATGGCGACGTCTGCAATGGTGACGAGACGTGCAACGGTTCGGGAGCATGCGTTTCAGGGTCGGCTCCGACGATCGACGACGACAACGCATGTACGGCCGACTCTTGCGATCCCTCGACTGGCGTCCATCACGCTCCGGTCGCATCGGGAACGTCCTGCTCCGACGGAAACGCGTGCAACGGCGACGAGGCCTGCAACAGCAGCGGCGCGTGCATCGCTGGAACGCCACCGGTGGTCGACGACGGCAACCCCTGCACGGCCGACAGCTGCGACCCCGCGACCGGCGTGCAGCACGTTGCTGTGGCGGCCGGGACGGCGTGCTCCGATGGCGATGCGTGCAACGGCATCGAAACCTGCGACGGCGGCGGGACCTGCGCGGCTGGCGTTCCACCAACGGTCGACGACGGCAACCCTTGCACGGCCGACAGTTGCGATCCGGCCAGTGGCGTCATCCACACGCCGGTCGCTGCCGGCACCTCGTGCGCCGACGCCGACCACTGCAACGGCGAGGAGACGTGCGACGGCAGCGGGACGTGTGATGCCGGCGCACCTTCGACAATCGACGACGGCAACCCGTGCACGGCCGACTCCTGCGACCCTGCGACGGGAGTCGTCCACACGCCTCTGCCGGCGGGTAGCTCGTGCTCGGACGGCAATGCCTGCAACGGCGACGAGACCTGCAACGCGAATGCGGCCTGCACGGCCGGAACGCCTCCGAGCGTGGACGACGCCAACCCTTGTACCATCGACACCTGCGATCCCGTGCTCGGCGTCGTGCACCAGCCCGCGTCGGCAGGAGTGTCGTGCTCGGACGGCGATGCGTGCAATGGAGACGAGCTGTGCGATGGTGCGGGGACCTGTACCTCGGAAACGCCTCCGAGCGTGGACGACGGCAACCCCTGCACGACGGATAGCTGCGACCCCGCGACCGGCGTAACGCACACGCCAATGGCTGCCGGCAGCAGCTGCAGCGACGGCAACGCCTGCAATGGTGACGAGGTGTGCGACGGGACAGGGGTGTGCACGGCCGGAACGGTGCCGGTCGTCGATGATGGCAACCCGTGCACGGCCGACTCGTGCGACCCCGCGACCGGAGTGGTCCACACACCACTCGGTGCGGGCACGACCTGCTCCGATGGCGACGCCTGCAACGGCAGCGAGGCCTGCGACGGGGCCGGCAGTTGCACGGCCGGAACCCCGCCGACCGTAGATGACGGGAACCCCTGCACGGTCGACAGCTGCGATCCGGCGACCGGCGTCATCCACACGCCAGCGGCGGCGGGAACGAGTTGCCCGGACGGCGACCTCTGCAACGGCGACGAGACCTGCAACGGCTCCGGCACGTGCGTCGCAGGCACGCCTCTGGTCGTGGACGACGGCAACCCGTGCACGGCCGACAGTTGCGATCCGGCGACTGGAGTCGTGAATACACCGCTTGCCGCAGGGGCGTCCTGCGCGGACGGCGATCTGTGCAACGGAGACGAGACCTGCAACGGCTCCGGCAGTTGCACATCGGGCACGCCCCTGCCGGTAGACGACGGCAACCCGTGCACTTCCGATGCGTGCGATCCGGTGGCAGGAACGACGCACACGCCCGTCGCGACGGGAACGTCGTGCGCGGACGGCAACCTCTGCAACGGCCAGGAGACCTGCGACGCGAGCGGCACCTGTGCGCCGGGTACGCCGCCCGTGCTCGATGATGGTAACCCGTGCACGGCCGACGCTTGCGATCCCGTGAGCGGCGTGACCCATACGGCGGTCGCAGCGGGGACGAGCTGCGCGGACGGCGATCTGTGCAACGGCGACGAGGCGTGCGACGCCGCCGGTACCTGCGTGGCGGGGACACCCGCCACGGTCGACGACGGCAACGATTGCACGACCGACAGCTGCGATCCCGTGACGGGCGCGGTGAGCCACGTGGCAAGCCCGGCCGGGAGCGCCTGCACGCTCGACGCCTGTACGACCGGCTCGGCCTGCGACGGTTCGGGAACCTGTACGGGGGGTACGCCGCTTTCGGTGGACGACGGCGATGCCTGCACCATCGACACGTGCGATCCGCTGACTGGTCCCGCGCACAGCCAGTGCTCGGCCATCGATCGCACGGTATCGACGACAGTGCTCGGATCCATGTCGTGGCTGTTCGACGGCGCGAATCCGGTGCAGACCGGCGTCGCTGCGGGAACCATCGAGGCGAAGCGTGCTGCCGTCGTGCGCGGCAAGGTCATGGACCGCTCGGGCTCGCCCATCGCCAGCGCGGCGGTGCAGATACTCGATCATCCCGAGCTGGGCCAGACGACGACCCACGCGGACGGGATGTTCGACATGGTGGTCAACGGCGGTGGACAGCTCGTGGTCGACGTCCAGAAAGCAGGCTACCTCGGAACTCAGCGCCCCACCGACGTCCCATGGGGAAGCTTCGTACGCGTGCCCGACATTACGCTGGTGCAGCCCGATCCGGTCGCGACGGCTGTCGATCTGACGGCGGCATCCGGGATGCAGGTCGCGCGCGGCAGCGTCGAGACCGACGCGAATGGCACAAGGCAGGCGACGCTGCTCGTTCCGGCCGGCACCGAGGGGACGATGGTCATGCCGGATGGCTCGACCCAGCCCCTGCCGTACATGACCGTGCGATTGACGGAGTACACGGTGGGTCCGGACGGCCCCGCGAGCATGCCAGCGCCGCTTCCTTCGACGAGCATCTACACCTACGCGGTCGATGTCTCCGCTGACGAAGCGGTCGCTGCCGGGGCCGAGACGGTGATGTTCTCGCAGCCGGTCGCGTTCTACGTCGACAATTTCCTGAATTTCCCGGCGGGGACCACGGTGCCACTTGGCGTATTCAACGACGCGACTTCGTGCTGGGAGCCGGAAGGCACCGGCATCGTGCTCGATATCCTCTCGATCACGGGTGGCCAGGCCGACGTGGACACTAACGGCGACGGCCTCGCGGACTCGCCCGCGGAGCTCGACGCGCTTGGGATCACGTCGGAAGAGCTGACGGAGCTGGCGACAATGTACGCGCCGGGAACGAGCTTGTGGCGCGCCGAGTTGGCCCACCTGAGCGGGCAGGACTTGAACATGCCGGGCAAGCCGCCGAACGACGCCGGCACGCCGCCTGCGCCGCTTGGCGGCGGAGGCTCCGGTGGTTCCGGTGGAAGCGGTGGAAGCGGGGGCTCGGGCGGCGCAGCAGGTGGCGGCTCGGGCGGTGCAGCAGGCGGTGGCGGCTCCGCGGGCGCGGCTGGTGGTGGCGGTGCTGCGGGCGCGGCTGGTGGTGGCGGTGCAGCTGGCCAGGGTTCGGGTGGAAGTAGCGGAAGCGGCGGCACGCAGGGTGGCGGCGGCACGCAGGGTGGCGGCTCCGGTGGCCTCGGAAATCCCGGCCCGCCCGGCCCTGGTCCGAATCCCGACGACCCGTGCAGCCAGAGCGGCGGATCGACCGTCGAGTGCCAGAACCAGATCGTCCACGAGGACGTGGGCATTGCCGGCACGCCGTTCTCGCTGGACTACGCGAGCGACCGCGTGCCGGGCAGGAAGGACGCCTACCGCGTCAATCTGCGACTGAGCGATGCGACCGTACCGGCTTCGCTGAAGCGCATCGACCTGTCCATCGACATCGCGGGCGAAGAAATCCAGGGGAGCTTCCTGCCGACACCGGACCAGACGTACAGTTTCACGTGGGACGGCCGCGACGCCTACGGCCGACTGCTCCAGGGCCGGAAGCCGTTCACCGTCACGACCGCCTTCGTCTACGACGCGGAATACGGCACCGGTCGAAGGTTTGCCGACTATCCCGACGACACATCTATCGTGTCGAATGTGGCGCGGGGCGAAGTCGCGCTCACCCGGAGTGCGACTGCGCTCATCGGGCCGTGGGATGCACGGGCGCTCGGGCTTGGGGGTTGGGCGCTCGACGTCCACCACGTCTACGACCCGGTGGGGAGAGTTCTTCATACCGGCGGCGGACAGCGCAGGACCGCAGCGAACATGATTCCGGTGGTCAAGACGATCGCAGCCGCGACCACCGGGAACGACTATCACTCGAAGATCGCCGTCGCCCCGGATGGGTCGATCTACGCGGCCGACTTCTACTACAACCGCATCTGGCACGTTTCCACGGACGGAACGTTGACGTTGGTAGCCGGCACCGGCGCGCAGGGCTACTCGGGGGATGGTGGACAGGCAACGGCTGCCACGTTCAAAGGACCGAGAGGCGTAGCGCTTGCGCGCAACGGTACGCTGTTCGTGGCCGATTCCGGCAATCATGTTGTGCGAAGGATCGCGCCCAATGGCATCGTGGATACGTTCGCCGGGACGGGGATTCAAGGTGGCAGCGGAGCGCAAGGCTTTGCAGGCGACGGCGGTCAGGCCACCCTGGCGGAACTCGACACGCCCACCGACGTGGCGGTCGGACCCGGCACGGATTGCGCCGTCTACGTCGCCGACTCCAACCGCGTCGCGAAGATCGGTTGCGACGGGATCATCGGGACGATCGCAGGGCACTTCATCGTCGGGGGGGGGCATGTGCAATAGACGGGATGCGCGCTTCGGATTCGCCCATGCACCCTTCCGCGCTTGCCTTCGATCCGGACGGCAACCTGTACATCGCAGACCACAACTGCAACGGCACCGTGCACAAGATCGATAGTGATGGAATCCTCACGACTGTAGCCGGAATGAACTGCCCGAGCGGTGCGTGCGCCGTACCTGTCGATGGATCGCCAGCCACATCGGGGCCATTGATCCAGCCGCAGTCCATTGCCGTTGGACCTGATGGGACGCTCTACATTGTCGACTTCTACGGTCGTCTGCGCGCGGTCGGAGGCGACGGGCTCATACGGACGATAGCGGGTGGTGCCAGCGGGCCCGGCTCGGCCTATCGCGACGGTGCCGCTGCCACTTCCGTCAACCTGGCCTACCTTTCCGGAGTTGCAATTGGCCAGCACGGGACGTTCTTCCTCGCTGAGGGACCGGGCCCCATCCTTGCCGTCGTCCTGCCGCTGCCCAACATCGATGTGAAGTACGCCGTCGCGTCCGACGATGGCTCGGAGGTCTACGGGTTCGACGGCGACGGCCGCCACTTGGAAACGCGCAATGCCCTTACCGGCACCGTGAAGTACAGCTTCGGCTACGACGTGACGGGCCTCCTGCACACGGTCACGGACGGCGACGGAAACGTCACGACGATCGACCATGACTCGTCCGGCAACCCCACGCTCATCACCGCGCCCTTCGGGCAGCAGACCGTTCTCGGCACGGACGGCAACGGCTATCTCGCGACCGTCATCGATCCAGCCGGCGAGGTCGTCCACGCCGCGTACAGCGACGACGGCCTGATGCAGAACTACACGGACGCAGGGGCCCAGACTTCGCTCATGACGTACGACAGCGTCGGCCGCCTCCTCAGCGACACCGACGCCGCTGGGGGCTCCCTGACGGCCGCCGAGAGCGGTTCCGCGACGAGCTGGCAATCCTCCCTCACGACAGGTCTCGGGCACGCGACCAGCTACGCGATCCAGCACCTGTCGACCGGCGTCGAGCAGCGCACCAACACGTTCCCGGACGGCACGCAGTCGAGCCTCGCCATCGGCACGAACGGTGTCCGCACCGCGACGCTGCCGGATGGCATGGTCGACACGCAGCAGCGCGATCCCGATCCGCGCTGGGGATTCAACGCGCCCGTCGTGTCGACATCGAGCCAGACGCCGGGCGGCCTGCTGCGGACGTTCACGACCTCGCGCACCGTCACGCTCTCCGACCCGAACAACCCTTTCAGCCTCTCGTCGCTCACCGACATCAGCTTCTTGAACGGCCGCTTCATGCGCAGCGACTACGCGGCCAGCACGCGGAGGTGGTCGCGGAGCAGCGCCGCCAACCGCTACACCTACGAGACGCTCGACGCGCAGGAACGGCCGGTCTCGTTCCAGACCCAGGGCCTTATGGCGACGACCCTCCACTACGACAGCCACGGCCGCCTCGACCAGACCGCGCAAGGCTCGCGCATCACCACGTCCGCCTACGACCCGTCCACCGGCTACCTCGCGAGCACCACCGACGCTACGGGCAGGACCACATCGTATACGCGGGACGCCATCGGCCGCGTGCTCTCCGAGCTCCTCCCCGACAACAACAGCGTCGGCTACAGCTACGACCCCAAGGGCAACCTCACGACCGTCACCCCGCCCGGTCGCCCCGCGCACCAGTTCACGTACAACGCCGTGAACCTGCTGGAGAAGTACATCCCGCCCGCCGTGGACAACAGCGGCGGCTCCAGCGGCCTCACCTTCACGGAGTACCTGTACGACACGGAACGCAAGCTGACCCGCGTGACCCGCCCGGATGGCGCCTCCGTCGATTTGTCGTACGATCCCCTGACGGGCAAGCTCCAGACCATGACGCTCCCGACCGGACTCCTCGGCTTCGGCTACGACCCCACCACCGGCCAGCTCTCCACCGTGACCGGCCCCGGCCTGGGTGCGAGCGAAGTCGACCTCGCCTACGGCTACGACGGCAACCTGCTCACCAGCGCCAGCTGGAGCGGCGCCGTCAACGGCATGGTCCAGTGGAGCTACGACAACGATTTCCGCGTCGCCAGCGAGACCGTCAACGGTGGCAACACCATCGGCTACGGCTACGACAACGACAGCCTCGTCACGAGCGCCGGCAGCCTCTCGCTCACGCGCAACGCCCCCGGCGGCCGCGTCTCCGCCACCACCCTCGGCAGCGTCACCGACAGCTACACCTACAACACCTTCGGCGAGCTGGCCTCCTACAGCGCGAGCTACGCCGGGAGCCCCCTCTTCAGCGTCACCTACGATGCTGCCGGTGCGGCGCGGGACAGCCTGGGCCGCATCACCCAGAAGACCGAAACCATCGACGGCGTCACCCACGTCTACCAATACAGCTACGACGCCGACCGCGGCTGGCTCCGCGAAGTGGCGACGGACGGCGTGGTGACGGAGCACTACGAGTACGACGCGAATGGCAACCGGACGCTCGGCGAGACGGGAGGCAACACCTGGAGCGGCGTGTACGACGACCAGGATCGGCTCTTGAGCTACGGGCCGTTCACGTACACGTACACCCCGGACGGGGCGCTGCGCACCAAGACCGATACCAGGGACTCGACGATCACGACGTACACGTACGATGCGCTCGGGAATCTCGTGCACGTCGATCTGCCGACGGGCGATACCATCGATTACCTCGTCGATGGTGAAGGGCGGCGCGTCGGCAAAGCGAAGAACGGCGTCCTGTTGCAGCAGTGGGTGTACCACGACGGACTGCGGCCGGCGGCGGAGCTGGATGGGGCGGGGAATGTCGTGGCGAGGTTTGTGTATGCGGATGGGGGGCATGCGGCCCCCCATGCGGTGTGGTCCGCACTGATGCGACTCGGTGCGCGGCGGTTCGGGAGTGTAGCAGGGGTGGTTGGTGGTCCGCTCGCCTACGTCGTTCGCGGCCCGATTGTCTATCGGGTCATTACTGATCAGCTGGGGAGCCCACGGCAGCTGATTGATACCGCGACAGGTACGCTCGCTGAAGAGATTGTCTACGACGCATGGGGCAACGTGCTGAGCGACACGAGCCCAGGACTCCAGCCGTTGGGGTTCGCTGGTGGCCTAAGCGATGAGGACACGGGATTGATCCGTTTCGGTGCGAGAGAGTACTACCCGAAGAGCGGCCGATGGGCCAGCCCGGACGCAATGGTCAGATCCGACTCCAACCTGTATGCATACGCAAATTTCGATCCCGTCAACCAGTATGACAGGTCTGGCACCGGTTCCTTGTGCGACGCTTGCGAGGACTCTGCCGACCGACAGTTGAACTGGTGCCTCCTCCAGTGCAAGAAGATTCCACCGCCAAGTCCTGGCGGACGGATTCCGTTCCCCACGCCGAAGGACTTCTGCACTGATGGATGCAACGCCACCTGGTATGCGAACTACGCGGCGTGCGCCGTCGTGTGCATTCCCGAAGACTTGGGGTGCTTCAACTTGCCCTACTGGTGGCCACATTGAGGAGTCTAACTCTGGCGCGGGTCCACCGAAGAAATGCGTGAAGGAACCAATGCAGTACTGTGGAATTCGGTGCTTCGCGGCGTAGGAGCACTTTCTGTTGTCTGTGCCCTGTTTGGCGTGTGGTACAGTCTCTCATTCCGATGGGGGCATGTAAGTTCTGAGCCACTCGCTTCACGAGCGGGCTTTGCGACGGGCTCGGCTTTGGCTATCGTCATGGAGAGCGTCTCCCTCGCTGTTGGCATTCAGTTGCTGCGGGCAAAAGGCGGCTGGTCGCGAGTCCTGGCGCTGCTGTCAGCAACCGAGGCACTGTTCTTCGTCGTGGTCGCGTTTGGGCCCGTCATCCAGACCGTTCTGTCAATGAGCGGAGCGGCAGCATTCCTTGGCTCTGCAACTGCGCCGATGGCGGGCGTGATGATCCCGTGGTTTGTGGGCTTTCCGGTGTGGGGTTCCGCGCTTGCCCTTCTTGCACGTCGCCAACTCCGTGGTCGAGGAGGGGGTTCCCTCTCTGGGTCCGCTGAGGCGCCATGAGCGCGTCCGTCCAACCGCGAAAGCGCCGGCAATCCGGCACGACGCCGACCAGCACAGCCCGCACCGCGCCGTCCGCGCCGCCGGGACCCTCGCCCGCGCGCAGCCCGGCTCGCCGCCGCGCGCGCTCGAGCTCCGGCCGGGCGAGCACGGGCTTGAGGGACCCCGCCGGCGCGCAGCGAAGCGAGCACCGCCGGGCGCCGAACGCGTCGTGCAGCTGCCGGGGGAGCAGCCCCTCAGCAGTGGGTGTACCACGACGGGCTGCGGCCGGCGGCGGAGCTGGATGGCGTGGGAAATGTGTATCCGCTGCACGAACCCCGTCTTCCGGCGCGCCGCGTAGCCGCCGCATGATGCGCGTGTGGAGGCAGCGAACCGATCAGTCGCGGAGCCGGCTGCTGTTCCGCTGGCGGCCGGCACGGTGAGCGGCCCGAACTCGAGCGCGAGCTCGGTCGCGTCGAGCCGGACGCGGGTAGCGGCCCAGTAGCGGGGGGCGAGCTCGAGGTAGCGGTCGCGCGGCCAGTGCGCGAGGACGCGGAAGAAATCGCGCAGGTAGGTCTCGGGGTCGATGTGGTGGAGTCGGGCGGAAGCGATCAGCGAGAAGAGGTGCCCGGCGCTCTCGGCGTGGTCGTCGCTGCCGACGAAGAGCCATGCATTTCTGCTATGCGGAGGTCCGCATAACAGAAATTATGCTGGGCTCTCGATTATGCGGAGGTTTCCCGCGATCCCGCGAGAATCGCGCGTCGGCGTGTTGAAACTCGCCGCGTAATCAGCGTCGCTTCCATCGGCCAAACGGCCAGGAAGGAAGCGATCATGATCGAGGATGTGTTCCGTTCGGCGCGCGTCGTGCACCGGCTTCGAGGCAGTCGCCTGGGCTCGGCGTTCGACGACCTCGTCGCGTATCTCTCCGAGCGCGGTCACCCACCGTCTACGATCCAGCAGTACGTGCAGGGGGTAGAGCACTTCGACGGTTGGCTTCGTCGCAGCCGTCGCGAGGTGGCGATGGTCGACGAGACGGTCGTCGACAAGTTCCTCAAGCGCCACCTCCCGCGCTGCCAATGTCCACCGCCGTGCTCCACGTCGGTGCATCAGGTTCGGACAGCACTTCGCCATCTGCTCGTCGTCCTTCGACGGACAGGGCGGGTGCCTGCTGCGCCGAAAGTGGAGGCGCTTGTCGTCGAAAAGATCGTGGAGGAATTCACTGCGCATCTCCGCGATGCGCGTGGTGCGGCAAACGCGACGTGCGTGAGCAGCGCACATTACGTACGTGAGTTTCTTGCAGACCAGTTCGGTCACGAACAGATCGACTTCTCCAGCGTCGAGTCTTCGGCGATCGTGGAGTTCTTCGCCGTGCGTGCTGGTCGCTGGTCGCCGGGGTCGATGAAGGTCGCGGCGACATCGCTGCGTCGGTTCTTCCGATACCTTCAGATGACCGGCTGTGCCGACGCCCGACTCGTACACGCGGTGCCAAGGATCGCCCAGTGGAGGCTCGCGTCGGTTCCGCGTGTCCTCACCGACGCACAGGTCGCCGCGCTGCTCGCGTCGTTTGACCGATCCACACCCGTCGGGCTGCGCGGATACGCGACGACGATGTGCCTCGCACGCCTGGGGCTCCGTGCCTGCGAAGTGTCCGCCCTCACGCTCGACGACATCGACTGGCGCGCGGAGACCATCACGATTCCCGCGACGAAGACGAGGCGAGCGGACGTGTTGCCGCTCCCTGCGCCCGTCGCACGAGCGATCCTCGCGTATCTACGGCGTGGACGACCTGCGGTGGGCACGCGCCAGATCTTCGTGCGCCACTCGACGCCGATAGGTGCGACGGGGCCTGGAATCGTACGCGCCGCCGTTCGCAGTGCCGGCGCTCGCGCTGGCATCGCCGCCGCCTTCGCCGCGGGCGCGGTTGGCCCAAACGTGCTGCGGCACACAGTCGCGACGCGACTGCTCCGATCCGGCGCCACGATGAAAGATGTCGCCGATGTCCTCCGGCACCGGAGTATCGACACGTCCGCGATCTACGCCAAAGTCGACGTCGCTGCCCTTCGCAAGGTCGCCGCTCCGTGGCCCGCGAGGGCGCGATGAGCCGCGCGAAAACGATGGTCGCCCGCGCCGAGGCGTACCTTCTTACGCGTCGCGCGTTCGGCTTCCAGCTACGAGTCGAAGGCGGTGAGCTTCTCCGGTTCGCACGATACGCGGATGGCGCGGGGCACCGCGGTGCGGTGACGACGGCGCTGGCGTTGCGGTGGGCTCAGGAAGCGACGACGGCAACACCGCTCTACCGGGCGCGCCGTCTCGAGATTGTCCGGTGTTTCGCGAAGTACCAGGCTGCCTTCGAGCCCAAAACCGAAGTCCCCGCGGTCGGCCTCTTGGGACCGGCTCACCGGCGGACGCCGCCGTACATCTTCTCGCCGCGGGAGATCGAGCGACTTGTTGCCGCCGCTGGGCGTCTCTCCGCGCCGAGCGGACTTCGAGCCAGGACCTACAGCTCCCTCATCGGCCTGCTCGCGTGTACTGGGCTCCGAATCTCCGAAGCACTTCGGCTCGGGCGCGTAGACGCCGACCTGGACACTGGCGTGCTCTTCATCCGCCAAACCAAGTTCTGCAAGTCGCGGCTCGTTCCTCTGCACCCGTCCGCGCGAGTCGAGCTCCAACACTACGTCGCGTGCCGCGATGCAATCGTGCCCTCGATCGCTGGAGCCACATTCTTCGTGTCCCAGTCGGGACGCGCGCTCCCGTACCGTACCGTGCAGTGGGTGATGCGGAAGCTGTTCGACGAAGTCGTCTCGTCCAGCGCGCCAACAGATCGAAAGCCCCGCATCCACGACTTGCGGCACACGTTCGCGTGCAGGCGCCTTCTCCAGTGGTACAGGGACGGTGTCGATATCGATCAGCGCGTCGCCGCCCTCTCGACGTATCTGGGGCACGCGAAGGTGTCGGACACGTACTGGTACCTCACCGGCGTGCCGGAGTTGCTGGCGATCGCCGCAACGCGGTTCGAGCGCTTCGGGCACGAAGGGGACGACAATGCCTCGCGCGTCTGAAGTTCCCGCGTTCGCCGCTCTTCTTCAGGACTACTTCTGCCAGCGTCTCATCGCGCAGCGCGACGCCAGTCCCGCGACTGTCGCGAGCTACCGCGACACGTTCCGGCTGCTGCTCGGGTACGCGCACGACCGGATGCGAAAGAAGCCGACCGAGCTAGCGCTCGGCGACATCGACGCGCCGCTCGTGCTCGGGTTCCTCGCTCATCTCGAGCGTGATCGCGGAAACTGCCCGCGCACCCGAAACGCACGCTTCGCGGCCATCCGCTCGTTCCTGCAATTCGCCGCGCTCAAGTGCCCCGCATCCCTTCCGTCCATTCAGCGTGTTCTCGCCATCCCCATGAAACGATTCGACCGTCGCGTGCTCGGATTCCTCACGCGCGAAGAGGTCACGGCGATCATCGCTGCGCCCGACTGCGCGACATGGACCGGGCGCCGCGATCACGCGATGCTCGCGACGTTCTACAACACGGGCGCGCGCGTCTCGGAAATCGCCGACGCGTGCGTCGCCGACTTCTCCCCCGGTCGCCATCGCTGTCTCCGGGTTCACGGCAAGGGGCGCAAGGAGAGGATCGTGCCACTTTGGCCCAGCACATGTCGGATTCTCTCGGCGTGGCTCCGGGAGACGAAGTCGATTTCCGGCGCGCCGCTCTTCCCGGCGCGCAGTGGCGCTCGCCTCTCGCGGTCGGGAATCGAAGACCGCCTCGCCAGCGCCCTCGCGACGGCCATTCGATCATGTCCATCATTGAGTGGCCGGCGCATCTCGCCGCATACGCTGCGGCACACAACGGCGATGCACTTGCTCCAGTCCGGCGTCGACGTGACCGTGATCGCCCTGTGGCTCGGACACGAGAGCCCAGCGACCACGCACATGTACATCGAGGCCGATCTCGCCATGAAGAAGCGCGCTCTCGACAAGCTCGCCGATCCCCGCGCTCGCACGAAACGACTCGTCCCGTCCGACGCGCTCCTCGCATTTTTGGACGGCCTGTGATTATGCGGGGCTGAGGGGCACGCTTCCCGCGTTTCTCAGCCGCCGTGGCCGTTCCGCCACGACTGCGCCACGGCGCCTCCGCATAATCCAGAGCCCAGCATAATTTCTGCTATGCGGAGGTCCGCATAACCGGAAAAATTGGCTCTTCACGTGGCTCGACTACGGCGGCAAGCGCACCGCAGCGATCCTCACCATCGTCGGCAACTGCATCGCCCACGACATCAATCCGCGCGCGTACCTCCACCTCGTGACCAAGCTGATCGTGCATGGCTGGCCGAACGCGAAGCTGCGCGATCTCCTGCCCGACCGGTTGCTTGCCGAAAATCCGGAACTCGGCGCGCACGACTACTCCGCGTTGCCCGCACCTTCTGGATCCTGACCCGTCGCCTCGTCGCGACCGGAGCCCGGCAACAGCTTCGCCGGCCCGCCTTCCGTCGCCTCGCTCACATCCTCGTCGATCGCCTCGCGGATCACCCGCTCGGTCAGCTCTTCGAGATGGGCGTGCAACTCCTCCGAGAGCGCGAGGAATTCTGGCCACAGCGTCCGGTCCTGGAACGTCCGCGGCGCGCGCAGCAGCACCGTGCTGTAGCGGCGACCGCGCTCGCGATACGGTTTGAGTCCGTACCGACGGCACAGCGCCAAGAACAACTTGCGCTTCCACGGATCCGGTAGCGAGTACACCAAGACCTGATCCTCCTCGCGGCCCCGAAGCTCGGCGAGGCGCGCGCGGATGCGCTCGGCCGCGCGCCGCGCCGCCTCGCGTTCGCCATCCACGCGCGTGCCCGCGTGCAGCGCTTCGATCTTGCGCAGCTTCTCGAGCAGCGTCCCCTCGAGCGGTAGTCTCATGCCCGAACCGAACCACGCTCGCCTGCGCGCGTCATCCTTCAGCGCCGGCTTCGTAGTGATCCATTCTCGCCGATTCCCGAGATCCACTCGCACGCCTGGCAGCCCGCGAGTCGCGCCGGGATCGTGATCCACCTGGCGGCACCCGGCGTGGGGCGTCGCGACCCGTGCGGTCACGTGCCGCGAGCGCCCGTCGCGAGGCGCACGAGGCCTCACGGTCGCGCGCAGCGGCGGGCCGATCCGTTGGTCGATTCAGAAGTCGACGTCGTCCGTGCTGTCGGTCGCCGGGGGCTCGAGCAGCAGGGGGAGCAAGCGTCGGTAGCGCGCGAGCGTGCGCTCGAAGCGGATCATCCGGTGGAGCATCCGCCGGGCAGCGCGCTGGTCGGGGCTGTCGGGACGCCAGGGGTGAGGCTCGCCCAGGAGCGCGGGGAAGTCGGCGACGAGAGCACGCACGGCGACGCCGAGCGCGTACTCGGCGACGTCGATCACCGCGAGATGTGCGGGGTCGTGCATCAGTCCGCGCGCTTGGCAGCGAGCGCGCCGCGCCGGGCGTGGGTCTCGATGCCGTGGCGGACGGTCGTGTGATCGCGCGCGAAGAGGCGCCCGATCTCGGTGAGACTGTAGTGGCGCGCGGGGTCGTGACGCATGTGCCACCACGCCTCGTGCCGGGCCTGCACGACGGCCCGGGTCCGCTGCCGGCCGCAGAGCTCCTCGACGGTGACGCCGCGCGCGCGGCAGATGGCGTCGACGAGCCCGAGCACGCCGTGGTCGTGCAGACGGCGGGCGACTTGCGCGGTCGGGGGCGTCACGAGTGCGGCTCCGGCGGCGCGCCCTTGGGCGGCTTGCTGCGCTGCTTGGCGGCGCGCTGCTTGGCGACATGCTGCCTGTAGCTCGGGCCGTCGATGTCGATGCGGATGGCGTGCATGGCGAGGCGGTCGAGGATCGCGGCGGCGAGGGTGGCGTCGCCGAGGTAGTGGCCCCAGGCGCTCAGCTCGATGTTGGACGTGACGGCGGTGGAGGCCTTGGCATGCCTGCGGTCGATCAGATCGTAGAGCGTGTGCGCGGCGGTCGGCTCGCTCTCGCGCTTCTTGACCTGACCCAGGCCGACGTCGTCGATGACGAGCAGATCGGCCGAGGCCCAGCCGCGCAGGCGCTTGGGGTAGGAGCCGTCAGCGAGGCCGGCGTAGAGGTCGTCGAGCATGTCGACGCAGCGGGCGTAGCGCACGCGCATCTGCTCCTTGCAGGCGCGCAGCGCGATGGCCTCGAGGATGTGGCTCTTGCCGGTGCCGCTCTTGCCGGTGACGACGAGATCGTCGTGACGCCGGACGAAGTCGAGACGCGCGAGCTCGAGCACGAGCGACTTGTCGAGGCCGGGCTGGAACGGCCAGTCGAACGCCTCGAGCGTCTTGGTCTCGCGCAGGCCGCTGCTGCCGATGCGGCGCTGGATGCGATGCTCGAGCTTGTGTGCGGCCTCGTCGCCGAGCACGCGCGCGAGCAACACGCCGGCGGCGGGCTTGTCGCGGGCGGCCCAGGCGAGGTGCTCGTCGAGCTTGTCGAGCGTGTGGGTCAGTCCGAGGATCCGGAGGGATCGTCGGATCTGCTCGGTGACGGCGTCGGCGTCGGGGGGCTCGTGTCGCTTGGACATGCTGTTGTCTCCTGGGGTGCGGCTGGCGCATCGGTGGGCGACGAGACGGGGAGCTGATCGTACTCGCGCAGATCGCGTGGCGCGGTGTGGCACTGGCCGAGGCGCTCCTCGAGGCGCCGGAACGCGTGCTCGGCGACGTACTCGTCGAGCGAGCGCGGTCGGGCGCGCGCGAACAGGATGCGCGCGATGGCCTGGTGCTCGAGCGCGCCGTAGGAGAGCGCGTGGGCGAGCGCGGCATCGATGTCCCCGGTCGCGTAGCGCTCGCGAAGCAGCAGGATCTGTCGAGCGCGGAACGTACACTGGCGCGGGACTTGGGAGGCGAGCCTGTGGAAGAAGGCAGCGGAGGCCTCGCCCATCTGCTCGAAGGCGAGGCGGAGCTGGTCGAGATCGGCAGCGGCGCCGTGGTGCTGCCAGCGACGGTGCAAGCCCTGCGGATCGATGTCCTTGCCGGCGCCACGCGTGCCGAGCGCGTGGCGTGCGACGACGTGCAGGTCGGCGGCGTAGACGAAGAGCTCGTGCTGCGTGATGCGCACCGGCAGGATGTCGGTGACGTGGTCGTAGGGCACGGCGTACCGGTTGCCCTCCCAGGTGACGAAGCCGTCGATGCTGCAGATGTGGTAGCGGACGCGGGCGGTGTCGTACGGGTGGGTCGGCAACGGGACGAGCTTGTCCCTCTCCTCGGCCTCGAACATCTCGAGTGGTGCACGGCGCGTCTTCTTGTGCGGGCGCAGGTCGTGCACGGTGCGCTCCCAGTGGGCGAGCTGCGCGCGCATGTCGGCGAGGTCGCGGAACGAGCGACCGTTGAGGAAGCTTCTTTCCCATCCCCAGAAGCCGCGCTCGACGATCGGCTTGTCGTTGGGTTTTCCCGGACGGCAGGCGATGACCCGGAACTCGTAGTGCGCGGCGAAGGCGAGGAAGCGCGGGTTGAAGATGGGCTGTCGTCCTTCCCAGCGCAGCACGACGGCCTTCTGGCAGTCGTACTTGCAGCCGGCCGCGGCGCCGCCGAAGCGCCTGAACCCGATCTCGTGACCATCCATCAGCGCGTGCGCATCGGCGTGCTCGAAGAGCGAGAAGCTGTTTCGACGGCTGAAGCAGAGCACGTACGAGAAGAGCTGCACGAGCTTGCGCCCGGCGACGGTGAAGTCGATCGTGTGTGGCGACCAGTCGCTCTCGGCCATCTCGCCGGGTCCGTGCACGGGCGTGGCGAGGCTCGGGGTGGCCTTCGGCCGCGGGCGCGCCGAGCTCACGTACGCCTTGACGGCGCTGTAGCCGCCCGTGAAGCCCGCGTCCTTGATCTCCTCGAAGACTCGCTGCGCGGTGATGTCCGGGAAGCGCGCGAGCAACTCGGCGACCTGGGGCACGAAGGCGTCGATCTTCTTCTGGCGCGGCGCGCGGGCGGGTCGCTCGGGCAACGCGCTGTGCCCGGTCTGCCGGGCCGCCTCGTGCTCGAGGAGGATCTTGCGCACGGTGTTGCGACTGACCGACAGCGCGCGCGCGATGGCGCGCCAGCGCACGCCCTGGGCGTGCAGGGTGACGACCCGGTGCACGAGCTCCTCGCGCGTCGACCAGTCGCTCACGCGATGCCCCCGCTGGCGGCCACGCTGCGGATGGTGCGTCCGAGCGCGTCGAGCACGGGCGCGAGATCCGTCAGCGCAAGCGCGGCGAGCTCCGCGGCGCGCGGTCCGAGCACGGCGAGCGGCGCGCCGAGCAGCCTGCCCTGGAGTCGTCCGGCGGCGCGCCCGATGATCGCGACGTCGGCGAGGAGCCACTCGGCGTCGGTGCGCGCGCGGCGCGCCGGGCGCGGAGCCGCGCGCGGCGCCGGGTGCTCGAGCCGGTCGGCGAGGAGGCGCGCGCGAGACGCGTCGTCGCTGCACGCGAGCAGGTCGGCGACCAGCTGCGCCGTCTGGCGCGTCGTCAGCCCCGTGCGGGTCACCAACTGCGCGGCGGGCAGCTGGTTGCAGCGCTGCAACTGCGCCAGGTGGGCCGCCGCGCTCGCCGCGAGCAGCCCGAGCCGCACGTCGGCCTGCACCGCCTCGTCGAGCCCCTCGGCCATCAAGAGCCGGCGCGACACCCAGCTCTTGTGCCGGCCGAGGCCTATTCCGATCCTGGGCTGGCTCAACTTGTCATCGCGGTAGAGCGAGCGCACCAACCACGCCTCCTCGAGTCCGCTCAGCCCCGGGTGCTCGTGCAGGGACGCGATGGCGAGCTTGGCGCCGACCACATCGACGTCGAGCCGGTGCGTGCGCAGCGCGGACCAGCCGAGCTCGCGCGCCGCACGGATACGCTTGAAGCCGTCGATGGTCTCGACGCCGTCGTCGGTCGCGAACACCGCCACGGCCGACAGCTGCCCGTGGCGCTCGAGCGAGCGGCGCATGCTCGCGACCGCGGCGGGCTCGCACAAGCGCAGCGCGCCGAGGCGCTCGCCGAGCGTCTCGACACGAACCGACTGCTCCTGGGCTGCGTGCGCCACGGGCCGACCCCATCACGAACGCCCGATCCGGCCGAGGCTGGTGCGTGACACCGTGTCCCGACTTTCACCCCCTTTCATCCGCAATCTCCGCCACTTGCGAAGGGAGGGTGGCGCGTGACAGCGCCGGATCGGGCGCCTGCGGTGTCCCATCCGAGCGCAAGATCGCGCGGACAATCCCCGGCAAACGGCGCTCGAGGCTGGCGCGTGACGCGGCCACCGCGCTGTCCCAGGATTCGAGCAATTTCCGCTTGATATCCGCGTACCTGGGCGTCGAGGGTGGCGCGTGACAGCTCCCCCCTTTCCGCATCGCACGGCTCTTCTGCTGACGCAGCCGCTCATCGACCCGGTAGTCGTCCACGGCCAGCCCCCGCCGCGCACGAGCCAGCTTGCGCTGCCTCGCCTTCCGGCACGCCGGCCCGCACACGCGCTGTGACCGCGCCGCCGACGCCGCCGGCGCGTAGTAGCAGCGGCACTCCGTACATCGCCTCCGACGGCACTCGCTCTCGCGCATGGCACGAGGCTGCCGCGAACGCCGCGAACGAGACTGCAAGGTACGCGCTCTCGAACGACGCCAGGTGGATCACGA
>CAVZIE010000048.1:0-37810 GCA_963775185.1 uncultured delta proteobacterium
GACTTCAACTGCGCGGTACGCCGACGCGGAACGTTCGAGCGGCGCCACGGAACATCGACTCGGATCCCGGCCGCGCCGCCACTACGGAAAATCCGCAGGCATGTCTTGTGGATGCCAGCCCCAGCACTTCGCGGCGCCGCCGAGCGTGATGCCGCACGCGAAGGTGGTACCGGCAGCGATCTGCGCGAAGGGATCCGGCGGCGGGGTGAACATGGTGCCGAAGTCCAGGCTCTTCAGCGACGGACCGGCGAAACACACGACGCGGTGGTCGTCGCGGATGGCGCAGGCGTAGCTGTCACCGACGGAGATGGACAGGTACGTGCCATCCGGCGGGCGAGGATCCTCGATGCCCCAGCATACGATGCGCCCGTCGCGATGAAGCGCGCAGTGGAAGGTCTCGCCCGTCGAGAGCTGCACGAAGTCGTGGCCGGCGGGCGGCGGGGGGAACGACTTGAACGTCTGGTTCGCGGCACAGTCGATTGCGCCGTCGCGCGTCAAGCCACACGCACAATCGACCTGCGTAAAGGGGCCATCCCCGTTGCTCACTGGACACGCGTAATCGTATCCGGAAGGAGTTCCCGCGGCATCGAGGGTGCACACCCGCGACGAGCAGACAGCGAGCGCGGCCGCGGGCCTTGCCGGTTGCCAGCCGTGCATGTACGTGGACGCGAACCCCCAGCACGTCACCTTCCCGTCCGGGTGCACGGCGCACGCGAAATCGTCGCCGACGCCCACGGCCGCGAATTTGCCGGAGGGGACAGCCAGTACCATGTCGGACTCGCTCGAATCGCTCGGCGGGAAGTTCCCGTACCAGCACGCCAGCGTCCCGTTGCGCCGGATCCCGCACGCGTGTCTCAGCCCGCATGCGATCGTCGGACCCGTGCCCAGCGCGGGTAAGGGAAGCTCGACGGCCGCGTCCGTCCCATCCCCGCCCGAATCCCTGGCCTCGGCCGCGTCCCCGGCAGCCGCCGTGGCACTCGGCGCCGGTCGCGTCCCCGTCACCTTGCCGTTGCAGCTGTTGCAGCCCAGCACGAGAAGGGCCACGCCCAGGCGCAACGGAACGCGCGGGACGCGCCACACCGGCCTACTGTGCGACGCGTCACGGTGTGACATATTTCGCGGGTGTGACGATGGCTTGCAGCGCGTAGTCGCCTTGGCCGGACAGGCCGTGGACACCGATGAAGACGAGCTCGGTGCCCGGGGTGGTCTTCGTGATCTTCACGCCGATACCGGGAAAGTAATCGGCGCACTCGCCGGACGCTGGGTCGATGGGCAACGCGCAGTTTTCCGGGTTCTTGCCGTCGGCAGTTGGCGGCGGCCATGCCTGGTGGCCGAGGTTGCAACTCTGGCTTGCTGGGTTCGAGTCGTCGAAGCCGCATGGATGGCTGAAATAGACGCGCAAGCGGAACGGACTGCTGATCGTCGTGAGGTCGCTTTGATTCAGGACTGCCACGCTCAGCTGATCGCCCTTGTTCATCTGCTCGGTGAGCACGTAGAAGTCGTCGTCGTGGTCGCAGCACGATTGGCCGAAGATGGGCGTGTGGTGGCGCCAGCCGGCGCCCACCAGGTTCGTGATGATCCCGCCGAGCGGCTCCGAGCCAGTCAGGATGGGGGAGACCAGGTTCTCCGCGTTGTTCGGCTCCTTTTCGTTGGCGCGACCCACGCCGTGCATGCCGAAAGCAACGCGGACAGCGTTCACCGTAGCTTCCAGTAATCGGACCCCACTTCGACTTCCCCAAGGAGTCCGCCACGCTAGCCATCGCCGCGACGAGCCCCTTTTCGCCTCCGATCGTCATGGTGTTGGTTAGCTGCTGCTTGATCACGAGTCCGATCAGCAGATCCTTCAGGCGCGCCATCCCAAGGGGCTCGTCGGGGCAGTGCGGGTTTGTGCAACCCAACGCGTAGTCCGCCAGAGCGTTCGTCCGGTAGACATCGAGGGCATCGCCGGTGCTTCTGTCTCGCGGCGCCGGTAAACCTTGATCGCCAACAATGCAACTCCCGTCGGAGCGCTGCGACGGGGCGCTACACGGAGCTTTACCGTACCACCCGGTGACGAGCGAACGACAGGCCGCGCTGACGATGCTCGACGCCAGGTGCGGGTCTTCGGTATTTCCGTTCATGCTGATGATCGTGTTGAGTTCGGACGCTCCCCACCAGTCGTCGAAAGCATGCAACGCGGAGTCGTGGGGGTCATCGAGATTGGGGAGTCCGCGATTCGCGTCGCTGGCTTTCATGAAGATGCCGTTTCCCAGATGGTAGAACGGCGCGACCACGTCCTTGCCCAGATCCTCCTGATGGTCGTAGCCGTAGACCATCGCAAAGCAGTCCGCGAGCCCCTCCTCCAACGCGCTTGTCTCCTTCATGCTCTGAGCAAGGTCACTCCCCGTTCGCGCGAACACCGCATCCCAGATCGCGGTGTGGAAGAACTCGTGGGCCATGGTTGTCGGATCCGACCAGCCCGCTGTCTTCGTGGTGACCCCGTCTCCGTACGTGAACGAGAGGTAGCCGTTGGCCTCCTCGAATGTTCCTTGCATGTCGACCGATGACGTGGACCAAGCGTTCCCCGCTGGCGGATCGTCGCTCTGCGGAGTGGCTCCCATGTTGCTGTGAACGCGGACCGGGATTGGTGCGCCGTCGAGCGCACGTTTGGTCTGCCTGTACTCGTAGCCCAGGGGGCGCACGTACTTCACGAGCACCTCGCCGGTATGCTGGCCCTCGACGCCCAGGACCGAGTCGAAGACGGGATCGGTGAAGACGGCCGACGGGACCGGCGTGGCGTAGAGCGCGGACGTGGGTTGCTTGGTGTTGGGATCCACGTACGCATACAACGGATTGGCAGGCCACTTCGCGGGAACCGGAATGCCGAAGAACGTCATCACCTGTGCGGCTTGAAGGCCCCCTGGCGTCTGCTCTTGGCAAGACGAGGTGTAGTGCTCGTAGTACGACACGAACCCACCGTTCAGGAGGTATGCCGGATCCGGAAGGACCGTGGTAGAGAACTTCTGGGTCACGCCGAACCTGTCTAGCCCTTCGCCGCTGGTCCGGACGCAGACCGCGGGCCAGATCGAAAGCACCGCCGGGTTGAACACGAAGGCGAAGCCAGCAATCTGGTATTCCGGCACGAGCGTGTACTTGTAATCCCGCACCTGGTGCTCGCCCGGCGGCTGCTCCTGGCCGATGACCTGGCCGCTCGTTCCGTCCACGAAGAATACGGTCTGCGACAAGTCCGGTACGCGTGCCGAGCGGATAACGACGTTGTAGACCACGCGCGGGATGCCGTCCTCGACCAGCACTACGGGCGTCGTGTCGAAGCGGTTGCCGGGAGCGAACAACACGGCATCCTCCACGCCGTTCCGGGCGAGGAACTGCGACACCGCGTAGTCCGCAGTGCCCGCGGAGATCGTCGCCGGAACCACGGACCCCGTTCGAATCTTCAGGCGGTCGTCGATCTCGGTGGCGTGTGCGCCATCCGCAGTGAGCTGGAAAAGGAGATCCCCGCCTGCGACGATCAGGCGCGCGTCGCCTACATCGAGCTTCTGGCGATAGCGCACCGTGTAGCCCACCCCGGGCATCTCGGTGAGCCCGGCGTACTCCAGCACGTCGTCAGTCAGCAGGCCGAGCGCGGTGGCCACTTCGGGCCGGCGCGCCAGGTTCTGCAAGGGGTCGCTGTCCGCGCTGAATCCCGGGGGCGCGCCGCCTTCGCTGAGCGGCATGCAAAGCGCTCGCGACCACAAGCAGGCGTCCGGACCCGCCGTGCGTGCGCCGCGCGCTTCGCGGATTCGCTGCGCGTCGCAGGCGCGTGCTGCTGCGCGGCACCACTTGTCTTGCAGCTTGTAGCGCGCGACGAGTGCCTCGAGTTGCGGAACGCGCAGCGGCTGGTCCCACACGAGCACCCCAGAGTCATCCTCGGATGGGTGTGGCGCGATCGACTGGGGGGGGGGGGCAATCCTTGCGATGATGCCCGGATGCGACGGTCGTCGCCATCGTCAGCACGCACAGGACAGAAACTGGGACAACACGTTTCATTCGATCCCCCGAGTCCAGCTTGGCCGTATGCGAACCAGGTTGTACCGCCCGCAGGCGTTCGTCAAGCACCGCGTGCATGGGCGCATGTGATCGCGGATGGTCGGATGGTCGACAATGTGACATACGAGCGTCGCAATCTTGGCGATGACCGGCTCCGACGCTCCGACGTTGCGACACAACACGGTGTTTGCGGTGTTTACGTGAATGCGTGGTCGGGGACGGTACAGGCGGTGGCCGGGCTCCGGCTGATGACGAACGGTCCAGGACTTGGTCGAAGCCGCGCGGCGAATGGACCGCGAGCAAGTGGGCTCGCTGCTGGTGACGTCCGGCGGCGAGCTTTCGGGCGTGGTGACGCGCGGCGATCTGCTGCGAGGCGGCATGCCCGCGGGGGACGTGATCGACGGTCGACTTCGCGTCGCGTGCGGCACGCATCGTCACGTGCGCCAGCGGCCGCGCGACGGCCGCGCGACGCCGTGTACCTGTGCACCGACTGTCTCGATCGCACCGATGTCCGCGGGCGCGAGGACGAGCTCGGCGTATGAGACCGACCACATGCCCAGCTCGTCCGCCGACGCGTGATTCCGCGCCGGACCAACAAGCCGACGCTGCAGCACGATTACCCGCGATAGCAGCCGGGATCGAGCAGCTCCGGGCGGTATTCGAAGTGCATGGTATCGAAGTGATACCAGCGGCCGCCCCAGATGAAGCCTTCCGCTTCGAACGCATCGACGATGGCCTGACCCCGGGAGTGCCGCGGCGACGATCGCCACGAAGCACGCGTGCCGCGTCATACGTGGCCATCAGCAGTCACCTGGCGTGGGCTGCAGCGGCGTGGCAAGCGCCGTCGAACGGACGTACACTCGCGTGAACGCATGGGCGAGTCGTCAAAAAGGCAAGCAGGCCCGGAAGACTTCTTCGCCATTCCGGAAGAGCAGCGCTTCCACGAGCTCATCGACGGTGAGCTGATCGAGAAAGCCGCGCCCACTGGCGAGCACGGCGGCGCGCAGGCCGGGATCGTCGCCGCCGTACTTCCCCCCTTCCAGCGACCTCCGGGCCGCGGGGGACCAGGCGGCTGGTGGATCATGACGGAAGTCGAGGTCCGGCTGGACGCGGAGATCTTCCGCCCCGACGTCGCAGGATGGCGGCGCGAGCGCAGCCCCGAGCGGCCGCGCGGTACACCGATCGCGCTTCGGCCGGACTTCGTGTGCGAGGTCGTCTCGGACCACAACGCGAAGAACGACACGGTGAAGAAGCTGCGTCTCTACCAACGCGCCGGGATCCCGTACTACTGGCTCGTCGATCCGCGCGACGGCACGCTCACGGTGATGCGCTGGAGCGACGCAGGCTACGTCACGCGGCTCCGGGCCGAGCGCGGGGAGGTCGTCCGCGCCGAGCCGTTCGACAGCATCGAGCTCGCCGTCGGCACCCTCTTCGGCGATGATCCGCCGGAAGAGTGACGGCGTCCGTGAAGGCCGACTACCCGCATCACGTCTCCGATCGAAGGTTTCTTCCAGCTCGTCGGTGAACAGAGCAGGTGCGGCCGGCCGATTGGCGACCCACCACTCCTCGATGCGATCGGCCTGACGCTGGGCCCGGCTACCGACTCGCAGCTTCACGCTTTGCTCGAAGCTGTGCGATGAACTCCATCCCGTCCACGTAGTCGCCCCGCTCGATGTCCTCGATCCCGTCCTCGATGGCCTGGAGCAGTCGCTCCTTCTCGCCGGGCTCGAATTCGTCGTCATCGACCATGACCAGCTCGACCTCCTTGCCCTCCGGCAGATCCGTGGGCTCGTCCAGGACGAGGCGGCCGTTCTTCACCAGGGCCTTCAACGCGTGCATGGCCGCCGAGTCTACTGCGCCGGCCGGCAGTCGTCGAAGCCTGGATCCGGCCGGCGCCGGATACCGGGAACGATCGTCGTGACGCGCGTGTCATCCTTCGCGACAGCGCCAAGCGCGAGGGAATGCCGGTCCGGCGCGGAATCCCGCGGCGCGGACGGTGGTGGGCGCGGTTGGAGCGGTGCGATCACGACGCCTCCAGCGGTAACGGGGGGGAAGACGAACGTCCGACTTCGTGACAACTGCGTTGCGTCCCGAGTCGAGATGACCAAGCCGAGCCGCAGAGGGGGGCCCGCGGAGCGGCGTCGCCGCGTTGCCCCGGCAGAAATGTGACGCCTATTTTGGCACTCACAGCGCCAAAATGGGCGTCACATTATAATGTGCACCGGATTTTGGCGCGCTCCGTGCCAAAACCCGCGTCACATTTTCTTGCGTGAGTGCGAGCGCGACCGGATGAAGCATGCTGCGGGCATGGCAGGCAAGACGGAAGTGAAGCGTGGCGCGAAGGCGCCGCGTCGCAGTGCGGCGGAGTGGGCGGCCGAGGTTGCCGCGTGGAAGCGCAGCGGAATGACCGCGCGCGAGCGGCCGGAGATGGGGCGCACGCCGCGGCGAGCCGGGCTGCGCGCGGGCGAGGGTCCCGGCGGCGCGGACGTCGGAGCGCGGGTGGCGCTCGCCGGCGTCTTGCTGGGCTGCGGCCGCCGTCGCGCTTGGAGCGCCGTCCCTCGCCGTCCACCAAGTAGTCGATCGTATCGCCCATCGGCAGATCGACGTGCACGAGGTTGCCGAGCGCGTCGTAGATGTACGTCGTGGTCGTGCTGTCGCGCGTGTCCGTCTTCGTGTGCAGCGCCCCGTCCGGGGTGTACGTGTACGTGAACGGCCCATACGACAAGAGCCGATCCTGCGCGTCGTACACGCCGCTCCACGCGTTCCCCTGCGTCTCGCCGAGGGTCCGGTTGCCATTCGCGTCGTACTCGTAGTGCTCCGTCACCACGCCGTCCGTCGCCACCTCGCGGAGCCAGCCGCGGTCGGCGTCGTCAGGGGTGCTCCCCCGTCGGGGCTCGTCGCGTCGAGGCCCGCCGTGCTCGCTTCGCTGCGCGCGGCGGGTGCCCTGATGCGCGTGCTCGCCCGCCGGCCGGGCGCGTGCTCCACGGCTCGCGGGCTGCGCGCGCGCGAGGGTCACACAGGGGCTGCGCGTCGTGGGCCGCTCGGTCCTGTGCGGCGTAGCGCGGCGCTGTCTCCGACCGCGACGCTGTGGGGCGCGTGGGGCGCGGTGCCGTTCCGGGCTGGCGCCGTCTTGCCGGCATGGGGGTTCGAGGCGCATCACGGCGTTTCCAGAATACGCTCGGCGTGCGACCGACGCATTCCGTCCCGCCGCCAACCGCAATCAGAGCTCCGGGCCATGCTCGCGTTTCGCGCCCCAGAAGGTTCGGATCTCGATGAGGTCGAGCTCTTCCGAGTACCAGTAGTAGATATGGCACTCCGTCTTCGTCATCAGCCAGCGACGAATCAACTTTCCCCTGACAATCCGGTACTCATCGCCGGACTTGGGCGACGTGGTCAGGTGGTTGAGCGCTCGCTCGTACTCCTCTTGGAAGAGGTCTCGAGCATCCCGATTCGCCCGCCACCAGGCTTCCCGGCGGTCAAACTGCGCCTCGGCTTCTTCAACGATCTCGACCCGCACGCCCCGCACGATTTTCCTTCAGATGCTCCCAGGCGTCCCTCTTCCGACCCGCTTCGGAATCGTCCGCAGCTCGATCGAGCGATGCGTGCAAGGCAACACGCTCGTTGTCGTCGAGCTCGTCGCCCGTGATCACACGGAGTTGGACCTCGGCGCCTTCAGGTAGCGCCGCGGGCTCGTCGATCACATAGCGACCGTTCTCGACTCGGGCTTTCAACTCGTGCATGTCGGTCATCGTATCGCGCTTCGGGCTCCTCCGCACGCTGGTCCGGCAGAGAATTTGCGCGGCCCTTCCCGGCAACGCCCCCGGAGTGCCCCCGGAGATGCTCTCCGCGCGGCTCGATGAGGCTTGCACGAGCGAAACGCATTCCCTCCCGCCCGCCGCGGCGACCGGGCTCCGCGGGAGGCGCACGATCCGCGCCGCGCCCCGCGCTCCACGACCGTGCCCGGCACGCGGGCGCGTCACGGATCCTGCGCCAGCGGGGCTGCGCCCGGTCGCCACGCCGGGCAGGAGGTCGCCATGCATCGCTCGTCCAGTCGCTCCGCCCGCTCGTCGCTCCTCGCGGAGCGTGCGCGCGGAATGCGCTTCAGCTTGACCGATTCGGAGTCCGCCCTCTGGCGCGCGCTCTCGGGTCGCAAGGTCCTCGGCGTGCAGTTCCGGCGGCAGGTGCCGCTCGCCGGGCGCTTCATCGCCGACTTCGCGGCGCCGCGCGCGAAGCTCGTGGTTGAAGTCGATGGGGGTTGGCATCGCGGTCGCGAGCGCGCCGACGCGCGTCGCGACCGCGTGCTCGCGCGGCTCGGGTGGCGCGTCCTCCGGCTGGACGCGGAGCTCGTGCTCCGCGATCTGCCGGAAGCGCTCGCGCGGATCCGCGGCGCGCTCAAGGGCGCATGAGTTGATCGCGATCGGCGCCGGCGTGACCTTCAGCCCATGCCGGACGATCCCGCGATCCCGCTTCCGCGCCGCTGGCCGCGCTTCGCCAAGCGCGGGCTGCTCTCGGCCATCGCGCTCGGCCGCATGGCGTTGATCGAGATCCTGTCCGGCTTCGAGAACAGCCCGCGCCCCGAGGCGCGCTTCTTCGCGAGGATCGAACAACTGGAAGCCGCGCTCGCCGCCCGCGACGAGGAGTGCCGGCTGCTGCGCGCGCGGCTCGAGCACGTGCCGCCCGCGCGCCGTCCGCACTATCCGCCCGTCGCACGCCTCGACATCCTGCTGCTCCGCGCCGCGCAGGGCTGGAGCGCCATCGAGACCGCGCGCCGCTTCCAGCTCGCGCCGCAGACGATCGCCAACTGGATGAAGCGCCTCGACGAGCACGGTGAGGCCGCGCTCGTCCGCACGCTGGTGCCGGTCAACCGGTATCCGGATTTCGTCGCCGCGCTCGCGCAGCAGCTCGGGCGCGTCACGCCGTGGGCCGGGCGCAGGCGCCTCGCGGGCCAGCTCGCCCGCGCGGGGTTGCATGTCGCCGCGAGCACCATCCAGCGCATGCTCGCGCGAAAGCCCGTCGTCTTGCCGGAGCCGCCGCCCGCTCCCGGGCCGCCTGCCGTCGAAGCCAAGCCTGCCCGCGCCGTCAAGGCCGACTACCCGCATCACGTCTGGCACGTCGACCTCACCGTCATGCCGAGCTTCGGCGGGCTGTGGGTGCCGTGGCTGCCGCCGGCGCTCGCCGTCGTCTGGCCGTGGTGCGTCTGGATCTGCGCCGTGGTCGATCACTTCTCGCGCGCGCCGGTCGGCTGGAGCGTGCACGACACGGAGCCTTCCGCCGCCGACGTCTGCGCAACGCTCGATGGCGCCGTCGCGAAGGCCGGCCGCGCGCCGCGGCACATCATCTCCGATCAGGGCGTGCAGTTCCGTGGCGCGTACCGCGACTGGTGCAGGCGCAACGACGTCAAGCCGCGCTTCGGCAAGATCGGCGAGCATGGCTCGATCGCGATCATCGAGCGCTTCTTCCTGTCGCTCAAGCAGGAGTACCTGCGCGTCGTTTCGTTGCCGCTGTCCGTCGCCGGCGTCGAGCGCGAGGTCGCCGCTTACGTCGGCTGGTACGTCGAGCACCGGCCGCACGAGACCCTCGGCGGTGCGACGCCTGGCGAGGTGCTGCGCGGCGAGCTGCCCGCAGCCGGGCTGCCGCGCATCGTGCTGCGCGCCCGCGGCGATCCGGAAAGCGCCTTGCGACGACGCGTGATCGGCCGGCTCGAGCTCGTGGTGACCGCGCACGAGGGACGCGCCCGCCTGCCCGTCGTCGAGCTCCGCGAAGTGGCCTGAGGAGAGCGGCGTCATCCGATCATCCGTGAAGCGCGCGACGAGCGTGAAGGGGAACGTGCATCCAGCGTCGTCGTGAATGCGATGGACGTCCTGCAAGACCACGTCGAGCCCGCGATTCGCAGCGCAGATATCGTGCGAAAACCGCGGCGAAAGGTCGCTGGACACGGACAGACCGCGATGCTCTGGGAGGCGCGGGGCGCTGGAGGCTTGCCGGACTGGTGGGGTCGGGGCGGTCGGCCGCCGAGCGAGCTCCGCGCCCGCGGTGATCCCGATGGCGTCGTGCGACGACGCGTGCAAGGCCGGCTCGAACTCGTGGTGACCGTGCACGAGGGACGACCACGGTTGCCCGTCGTCGAGCTACGCGAAGTGGTGTGAGTGAAGCGGTGTCATCCGATCATCCGTGAAGCGCGCGGCGAGCGCGAAGGGGAACGTGCATCCAGCGTCGTCGTGAACGCGATGGACGTCTTGCAAGACCACGTCGCGCCCGCGATTCGCAGCGCAGATATCGTGCGAAAACCGCGGCGAAAGGTCGGTGGACACGGACAGGGGCGCGGGAAGAATGGCGGCATGGCGGCGCGGGCCGGAGGCGCGACTGCGAGAACGGCAGCGACAATCGCGATCAGTAATGTCAGCCACGTTGACACCTTGATGGTCACTGCCCGGCAGATGGGTCGCCGCCAACTGGATATCCACTAGCCTGAAACTCGTGCAGAACACGTCGGGGATCCGAGTGCCAGAAGACGATGAACTTCGGGTACCTGCTGTCACGGTGCTCGAATCGAACGCCATGTGAGAATACGCCGCTGTAGGGCCCGACTCGCAGCACGTCGGCTCTGGAGATGACATATTTGCGCCAGAGAAGCGGAAAGACGACTCGGACGCGAATGGCTCCCGGGAGAACGTCAAGAACAGCGAAAGGCCATGATACGTTCACAGCGCCTGGCGCCCCGTTGCCCCAACGAAGACCGCCGACAAAGCGGGTAGAAGACTCTGCTGACGCTTCTTCCATGGCTTCCCTATTTCTTGAACGTGCAACTCGTCTTGCTGCCGATCGAGCTGATTCCAAACCACACGGGGCTTCCGGCGACCGCACCGCCCCACAGCTGAAGCCCCCAGTGGCCACCGTTGCCCATGATGATGCCGCCCTGGATACCAAGGCCTTCTCCTCCGCCAAGATACAGGGTGCTCGCGCCGGCATATTCTTTCGCGTCGCCAGTGAAGAACCCGACGAACGGTCCGGCTCCCGCAGCGGGTGGGAATCCGATACCCGTTCCAATACCCTTCACAATTGCCGACCCTGAACTCCCGAATCCCCAGAACCCCGATGCAAATGCCGAAAATACTGCCGTGAATTGAGCGCTCCCTTCGAAGCCACCGAGAATGCCCCATCGACCAGACGGGTCGGATCTCATTGTCGGACCTTGCCCCGGCCACGACCACAGCGTCCCCGTCGGCGTGAGGAACCCCATCTCGTCCGCCGACAAGAACGCCCCCAGCCCCGGGCTCCACTGCCGGGCCCGGACGTCGTACGTCCCGCCGCCGAGCTCGCTGTACCAGCGGCCCTGCCAGCGCAGGGGCTGCTCGAACGCCACCGCGTCTCCGGTCTGGTAGTCCGGCAGCTCCGGCGCCGGCGTTCCCGCGTCGGCCGGCAAGAGCTTCCCGAACGCCGTGTACTTGTAGCCGCCCAGATCGCTCGGTAGCGCGGTGCCCATCGTGCCCAGGCGCCGTCCGCCGCGGAGTCTCCGTACGTTGCCGAGGGTGTCGAGCTCGAAGTAGATCGTGGTGTGTTGGGCGGCGTCGTACGTCCAGAGGGGTGGGGCTGCTCCCCCGGCGGGGGCTCGGCATGGCGAGGACCGCCGTGCTCGCTTCGCTGCGCGCGGCGGGTGCCCTGATGCGCGTGCTCGCCCGCCGGCCGGGCGCGCGCTCCACGGCTCGCGGGCTGCGCGCGCGCGAGGGTCACCCAGAGCCTGTCGCGTCGCGTTGCGGCCCGACACTTGGCGAAGCTGTTGCGGACCGCGATGCTCCGGGAGGCGCGCGGCGCTGGGGTCTTGCCGGACTGGCGGGGTCGGCTCGGGCTGCCGCCGATCGAGCTGCGCGCTCGTGCTCGCGGCGATCCCGCCGGCGTCTTGCGACGGCGCGCAGGGCCGGCTCGAGCTCGTGGTGACCGCACACGAGGGACGAGCCCGGCTGCCCGTCGTCGAGCTGCGCGAAGTGGCCTGACAGAAGCGGCGTCATCCGATCATCCGTGATGCGCGCGGCGCGCGCGGAGGCGGACGTGTGTGCGGCGCGATCCGGAACGCGATCGACGAGGTGGGAAGCGGTGTCGCGTGACCGATTCCATGGCCGGGAATCGCGCGAAAACCGCGGGGAAAAACCGCTGGACACCGACATCCATCCGATCATCCGTGAAGCGCGCGAACAGCGCGAAGGCGGGCGTGTGTGCGGCGCAAACCGGAACGCGATCGACGAGGTGGGAGGCGGTGTTGCGTGACCGATTCCATGGCCGGGAATCGCGCGAAAACCGCGGGGAAAGGTCGCTGGACACGGACAGGCGCTACGCGTGTCGCCCACGCAGGGGCCATCGAAGCGTCGCTGATGGACGGCCACGTGGGTCTGGGTCATCGCTTCTTTTGGGCATCTAGGCGTTCTCGCGGAGATCGGCATTTTCCGGCTTCTTCAGCGCGGGGACGGTCCAAGCTTCGAACCACAACTCGCGCATCGCCATCCTACAAGCATGCGCGCAAGGTAGAACAGGTTCCGCCAGCCTCGGGACGCGAAGAACGGACTACCGCAGGTGGGACAGATAACGTGCGAAGTGCAGAACAACGCACCGAGCCAGACCGCGCCCCAAAGCAAATAGATGAACGTGCCGATCCATCCCGGCATCCACTTGTCGATGGCTCTGCCGACCGGAATAAGCAGCACGGTGGTTAGTCGAAAGCCCCAGACGCATGTTCGATTCTTCGAGTACAGCCCCGAATTGCTGTTGCTAGCGGTCGTCTTAGCGCGATCCACTGGTCTCACGCTCGACTCTCAGTAACACACAGTGTGAGATACGAAGGCCCCAGCCCAAGCACCCGTCCCGAGACCCCCGCCGCCGGAGATCGATGGGCCACTGAGGTTTCCTTGAAGGCTGCCACTTGCTTTCCCGCCGAGTCCACCTTCGCCTCCAACCCCGACGGAAGTACCTTCGAATGCACCGAACGACGACTTCCAAAAAGTAGCCTTGACACCAAGGCCCCCGAACAGGCCGATCCCTACGCCACCCGCACCAGAGAAATATCCTCCCCACCCGCGTGCCGAATCATAATAGACGCCGAAACCGAGCCAACCCGCCAGGCCGGGTTCAACAAGGTCGCTCACGCCAAGGCCACCTTCCGGGCCAATAGCAAAGCCCCACCTGCCACGCGGATCTATCTGGCCAATCGGATTCTCGCCCGGCCACGACCACAACGTCCCCGTCCCGGTCAGGAACTGCATCTCGTCCGGCGACAAGAACGCCCCCAGCTCCGGACTCCACTGCCGCGCCCGGACGTCGTACACGCCGCCCGCGAGCGCGCTGTACCACCGCCCCTGCCACCTCAGCGGCTGCTCGAACCCCGCCGCCACTCCGGTCTGGTAGTCCGGCAGCTCCGGCGCCGGCGTCGCCGCGTCGGCCGGCAAGAGCTTGCCGAACGCCGTGTACTTGTAGCCGCCCAGATCGCTCGGTAGCGCGGTGCCCATCGTGCCCAGGCGCCGTCCGCCGCGGAGTCTGCGGACGTTGCCCAGGGTGTCGAGCTCGAAGTAGATCGTGGTGTGTTGGGCGGCGTCGTACATCCAGAGGGGATGGTCGATGCCGTCATACAGGATGCGACGTTGGATGCCGGCTACGCCGGGGGATTGGAGGACGGCGCTGATGTTGCCGAGGCTGGGGAGGACGCCTGCGGTTTCGGGGAAGGCGTCGGAAGGGGGGGCGTCGTAGATGTAGAATTCTTGCGTGGTCCCGCTGGTGTCGGCGTGCTTGCGGGAAATGCGGCGAAGGTAGCTGTCGTGGCCGTATTGCTCGTCGACGGTGCCGTCGGCGGCTTCGACCAGGCGGCCGCGGGCGTTCCACGTCAGGGTCGTGGTGCCGAGCGTGGTGATGCGGCCCATGGGATCGAGCGCGACGGGCTGGCCGGCGTAGGTGGCTGGTAGGCCGCTGGCCGCGGTGCCAGCTCCGTCGAGGCGCGGGCGCGTGGTGTCGAGGGTCACGTCGGCGTTGGTCGTCAGGGCGCCGAGTGCGTTGTACGTGTAGCTCTCGGTGTCTCCGTCGGTGCAGACGACGCTTTCGATGCGGTCGAGCGCGTCGTACGTCAGCGTGCATGTGCGCTCGGGATCCGTGAGCGTGGTCGGGTTTCCGACCTCGTCGTAGCTTGCCGTGTAGCAGCGCTCGGGGGCGGTCGCGCCGTAGTTGTAGCAGCGCGACGTCAGGCGGCCGAGGGCGTCCCACGTCTGGCTACGCGTGTGGCCGTCCGGGTACACCAGGTGCGTGTTGCGACCGACCGCGTCGTACGTGTCGTAGGCGAACGTGCCTTCGGTGGTCGTCTCCGTTGCGGCGGTATCGGGGTTCACATACGCGTATGAGAGCGCGACGCCGGCGACGAGGCCGCGAACGTCGTACGTGATGTCCTGGATCCCGGCGCCTCCGACCAGCTGCTTCACTTGGCGTTGGTTGGCCGGATCCCAGGTCACGGTCTCGTCGAACGCGGGCGTGGTGCTCGACGGCGTCGTGTGGAAATCCGAGTGAATCGTCTGGATCCGGCCGGCCGCGTCGCGGCCCACCGTACGGCCCACGGTCGTGTATTCGTGCTCCCAGCCGATGTCCTGAGTGAGATCGAAGTTCGCGTTGTGCGTGAACTGCGCATCCTCGACGTGGCCCGGGTACGTGCTCTCGACAGTGCTGACGACGGCGCCGGGCGTTTCCAGGCTGTAGGCTAGGTGCTCATCGAACGGGGCGGGCGACTCTGCCAGATGGAACGCGGTGGTCGAGTCAATCGGAAGGTCCGCTCTATCGTGCCGTCGCGTGAGGCGCCCGTAGGCGTCGTATTGGCGACCGAGTGACACCTCGAACGTCGCATCACGGTACAGCTCTATCCCGGCTGGGAAGCCACCGGTGGGGATAGCGTTCAGGCCGACTTGATATTCGCCGTCGCGTAGGGATGCGGCTGAGATCGGCCGGCGCTGGGGTCGAGTCGGGGCTGCCGGCGTAGAGTGCCGGCCCGTTCCAGGTTCCTCCGGTCGGGGTCGGGTAGGCGTACGTTCCGACGCGGAGTGCAGGATCGACCACACTGCTCGCCCTGCCCAATTGATCGTACGTGAAGTACGTCGTGCGCGCCTTGCGATCGGTGACGCTGTCCAGGTCGCGGGCCGGCGTGTAAAAGTAGCTTTCCGTGTTGCCCAACGGATCCGTTGTCGAAGACAGCAGGCTGTCGGCGTTGTAGTCGAACGTCCACTCCTGCGCCCCGGGCAGGTCTGGCGTGTGGACGGAAGTCACCAGACCGTCCTGGGAGCACCCGCAGCCGGCTTCCTGGTAGCCGATGGTGGTGGTGTTCCCGAGCGCATCGTGCACCGCGACGACGCGATCGGAGGCATCGTAGTCGTAGCCCAACGTTGTCGTCCCGTCGTCGACCACGGCAACGTTGCCCGCGGCGTCGTGCGTCATGGTCGTCGCACGCCCAATCGTGTCGGATGTCGTCTGCGGGTTCCCGTTCGCGTCGTACGCAAACGCCGTCGTGATGCCGTGGTTCGTCAGCGTGTCGACGAGGCCGTCGGTGCGCCACGTGAAGGCGGTCGCGCGGCCCGTGGGGCCGGTGTAGCGGTCGTCGTCGAAGACTTGCTGTAGACGGGAGTTTGCATCCCGGGCGATGCCGTAGCGGACGTGGGTCGCCGTGTCGAGGAGCGACAGGAATCCGTTGGCGTCGTACGTGTACTTCCACGTAGCGTCGGGCGAAGCGGCAGGCGTCTGGTCGTAGACGCGACCGAGCGGGTCCCACCGGACCGCGTCGTCAAGCTGGACGCCATTTACGGTCGTGTATGCGACGCGGTAGAGGTCGTTGCGCCTGGCTTGCAAGGCGTCGGACGAATCGAGCTGCGGGGCGTACGCCGCCTGGACGTCGTAGGCGACTCCATCCGCGGTGAACGTGTCGCGCACCAGTCGCCCACGGTCGTTCACGGTGATGTCGTGGGAGACGCCGCGAGCGTCCGTAAGTACGCCCTTGTGAACGAGGCGCCCGTTCGCGTCGTACTGCGGCGCGTCCGCGAATGCCGGGGCCAGCGTGGTGACGCCGCCGCCGGGCCTGGTGGCGGTCGCGAGCGTCCCGTTCTCGGTGTAGGTATACTCACTGGTCTGATGGCGCGGCGTCGTCGCCGACGTCATCCGGTGGTACTCGTAGCCGAACGTGCGCGTCTCGCCGGTCGGCTTCTGGATCTGTGTGAGGTCGCCGGCCCCGTCCACCATCAAGTGGGTTACGCGCGACGCGGGGTCCGTGATGGTCGCGAGCTTGCCGTTCCCGTCGTAGGCGAACGTGAAACTCCCCTGGCCGGCGAGAATCGATCGCCGATACGTGGCGAGAGCCGGACACGTAGCTCACAGAGAGGATGGGGTCACCGCTGACGCGCGTGCGACCGGTCATCAAGGCCGTGTCGCGGTTTGCTCCCGTCCACTGGTAGGTTTCCACCATGTCCGAAACCGGATCGGTCATCGTGGCGCCGGTCGAGCCGAGCAGTAGCGTGCGCGAGGGCTCCAGCTCGCTCCGGAGGACTGCCTCGTCGATCTGGTAGGCGTTCCGGTTGTGCAGGGTCAGCACCGTGTCCGCGGTCTGAGGGAGGAACGCGGAGTCCTCGAGCAAGGTGAAGCTCAGGTCGGCGAATTTCGGGACGCCGGCATCGAACAAGAACCAACTTGCGGTCTTGGCTACCGGGTCGAGACGCGCCACACCGTAGCTCGTCTCCACAAACAGATAGCCGTCGCTCGACGTGGACAGGATGAGCGGGGATTGCACGTCGAAGCGTAACGCGGGAAGCGCGATACCCCGACCGGCGCTGCCACCGCCGGAACCGGTTCCGAGAACACGGGTGACGGTACTGTCCGGACCTGCCGTGCCGTCGGCCTGCGGCTCCAGCTTGTAGATGACGTGCCGATCGGAGCACGCGACATACAAACCTCCGTCGGGTGCCATCGTCAGGCCTCGGGGCGTCTGGAAGCTGATGGATCCGGCCGGTACGGTCGGGTCCAGCGTCACGTCGCCGCTCTCGTCCGCGAGCCCGATGGGCGTATCTGTATGCGTCGGATCGTCGAGATGGAACTTGTGGATCTGGTTGTCGTTGCCGGTGGTGACGTAGACGACGTCGCCCGCCGCGGCGACTTGTGCGTCGTGGAAGACCGTTCCCGGCAGGACTGTGAGCGCCATGAGCGGGGTCACCGTTCCGGCGTCATCGATGTCCGAAACCTGGTCCGCTGTAGCAAGCTCGAAGTGTCTTCCGCCTCCGGCGTTGGTCACCGCCAGGGACCGCGGACTGGTCGAAATGGCCAATCCGGAGAGCACCACGGTCGCAGAGCCATCGGGCGCCAGCCGCTGGATCTCGTGGTACGATGTCGCGAAGAACACGTCGCCAGTCGCGGGGTCCCGGGCCATGGGCTTACCGAATAGCGGCATGGCTGTGGAAAGCAGCGTCAGTGCGGGGCGCGGAACGAAGTCCTCCTTCTGCCCCTCGCCGGTTATCAAGGAAGCGCTCTCGCGATCCGGTGCCACGTACAGTTCATTGACCTGACCCACACCCCAGCCGGAGCCGTACGGTGAGCCGTGCCGGTGGTACGCGAGCTCGTATGTCGTGATCTCGAGGGCCGGTCCAGATTCGAGGTCCGTCTGCGTGCTCGCACCCGTTCCATCGAGGCCGAATGCGGTCAGCCCGCCACCTCCACCCGCGCAAGCACCGCTACCTCCTTCCGACGACGACAGGCCGACGGTCACGCTCTGTTGCACCGGCCAGTACGTTGGCGCGGGCACCGAACCGTCGGCGTTCACGGGCAGTTCCACCCACGCGTTCGTGCCGACGCTGTCGGCTCCGTCGGGCTTGTCGACCAGGGAATCGATCTGGAGTCCACTGACCAGGTTCCTCATCCGATAATTGTCTTGCGCGATGACGCCCCCGCTGCACGAGCCGCCCGTGGCGCAGGACCCGGCAGGCGGCGACGCCCCCGGAGCCGCGCAACCGCGGGTAATCGTGCTCGTCCGGATGGGTACGAGGAAGCCTGCCGTCGGTAGGGCGGTGTTGCCGTGTTCGGACGACGGGGGGCCTCCGAGGCGTCGCGAACCCGCCAAGCCGCTGTCGTACTCCAAGGAAAGCTCGTACCGCTGACCATGCCGGGTGCTCCCGGCGACGACGAAGGACTGCCGCAGCGAGCCACTGCCCAACGACGCGGCGCTGCCAACACAGTTTGTCGACGATGAGTGATTGGGGTCGTCGCCGCCGGTCGCCATCAGGTACTCCTGCCCGCCGGAGTTGCAGTCGATCGTCGAAAAATGATGGATCGCGGTAGAGAATTTGGCACCGTCCCAGGTCGCGATGCCGGTGTGCACCCAGCGCGCGTTGTCCTCGTCCACGAAGCCCACGGGTATCGTAAAGCCCGTCGGCGCGCTGCGGTAGTTCGTGAGGCGCATCGTCACCGGCACGGCGAACTGAAGCCCACTCGGCTCCAACACCGCGCCGTACATCGTTATCGTTGCGTGCGGCAACGGGTACGGGAACTCGTCGCGCGTCCGGACGGGCGTGATCCGGACCGGCACGGTCGTCTGGACCGCGCCGGGTGGGAAGTCGAGCTCGACAAGTCCTTGCGAGTCGGTAGCGGTGCCGCCAGCGGGTCCGATCATCGTTACGGTGGTGTCCCGCTCCAGGATTGTCAGCACGCCGACGTCCGCGACATCGCCGGGGCGCAGATAGACGTCGCGCATGACCGTCGGGAAATCAGCAGAGCTGATCTTGACGATAACGTGCGAGGGTGGCGTTCGGTCCGGTTGCGTCTGCGGGAAATCGGCGAGCCGCGCGCGGAACGAACCGTCGCCCATTGTCGTCAGCGTGATGTCGGCCCGAGGAACTCCGCTCGCGGGTGCATCGTAAACCGCTACCGAGTACCCGGTGATCGGGTTGTCCGCGGCATCGCGAACGATGCCGACGATTGAAGCCCGATCCTCGAAGCGACCGCCCTCGACAGTTGGCATGGAGTCACATAGCGGAATCGGTATGTGGCTCACGCCCGTTGTGGGATCGCATGCGTCCGTCGTGCAAGGGTCTCCGTCGTCGACCGTCGGAGGGGATCCCGAAACGCATGCACCCGTGACGTCGCACGCCTCGTCGCCGTTGCAGACGTTGCCGTCTGCGCAAGAGGTCCCGGCTGCGAGCGGTGCGTGCTGTGCGCCGGTCGCGGGATCGCATGCGTCCGTCGTGCACGGGTTGCCGTCGTCGACGACCGGTGGTGTGCCGGACCGGCAAGCTCCCGCCCCGTCGCACGTCTCTGCGCCGTTGCACGCATCGGCGTCCGAACAACTGGTTCCGGCAGCGGTCGGAGCGTGAGTCACACCGGACGCGGGATCACAGAGGTCGTTCGTGCATGGATTTCCGTCGTCCAGAGCGAGCGGCGTTCCCGACGTGCACGTGCCGGTTCCGTCGCAGGTTTCTTCGCCGTTGCAGACGTCACCGTCGGCGCAACTGCTTCCCACCGCCGTCGGGGTATGGCTCACGCCGAGTGACGGATCGCACGCGTCCGTTGTGCACGGGTTGCCGTCGTCCAGACCGGGCGGCGTCCCCGCCACGCAGGTACCGTCGGCGTCGCACGCCTCGTCGCCGTTGCACAGATCGCCGTCCGCGCAGCTCGTCCCCGCTGCGACCGCCGTATGGGTCACGCCGCTCACGGGATCGCAAGCGTCGGCCGTGCACGGGTTACCATCATCGAGCACGGGCGGCGTACCCGGCGCACAGGTGCCGCTCGCGTCGCAGGTCTCCTGGCCGTTGCAGAGGTTGCCGTCCGCGCACGACGTTCCCGTCGCGACGGGCGTGTGCGTCGTTCCTGCCACCGGATCGCACGCATCGGAAGTGCACGGGTTGCCGTCGTCTACCGGCAGGGGCGTGCCCGATGTGCAACTGCCGGAGCCGTTGCAGGTCTCGTCTCCGTTGCACAGATCGCCGTCCGCGCAGGACGCCCCTGCGGCAAGCGGTGTATTCACGACTCCAGTCGCCGGATCGCAACTGTCGGCCGTGCACGGGTTGCCGTCGTCCACGACCAGAGGCGTGCCTGCGACGCACGTGCCGGAGCCGTTGCAGGTCTCGTCGCCGTTGCAGAGGTCGCCGTCCGGGCAACTCGTTCCCGCCGCCGCTGGCGTGTGGATGACGCCGGTCGCCGGATCGCAGCTGTCGACCGTGCAGGGGTTCCCGTCATCTACGGTCGGCGGGGTTCCGGCCGTGCAACTGCCGGCCCCGTCGCAGGCCTCGCTGCCGTTGCAGGCGTCGCCATCGGAGCAGGTCGTGCCCGCACCGAGTGGTGTGTGGACCACTCCGGTCGCGGGGTCGCACGAGTCGGCCGTGCACGGGTTGCCATCATCGACGACCGGCACCGTTCCGGCCGTGCACACCCCTGTCCCGTCGCACACCTCGTCACCATTGCAGGCGTTGCCGTCGCTGCAGCTGCTGCCGGCAGCCATTGGCGTGTGCGTTACGCCGGTCGCGGGGTCGCAGCTATCCGTCGTGCAGGGGTTGCCGTCGTCCACGCTCGGAGGCGTTTCCGAGGTACAGGTCCCCGCACCATCGCACAGCTCGTCTCCATTGCACGCATCGCCGTCCGAGCACGACACTCCTGCCGACGCGGGCTGGTGCACGACGCCGAGCACGGGATCGCAGGTGTCGATGGTACAAGGGTTGGCGTCGTCCACGCTCGGAGGCGTTCCGGCCGTGCAGGCCGCATTCGCGTTGCAGGTTCTCGTCGCCGTTGCAGGCATTGCCGTCCGAGCACGAGCTACCCGCCGGCAGAGGCGTGTGGACGACTCCCGTCGCAGGGTCGCAGGAGTCGGCCGTGCACGGGTTGCCGTCGTCGATTGTCGAAGGTGCGCCGGCATCACACGTCCCGCTGCCGTCGCACGTCTCCTCGCCGTTGCAGTGGTCGGCGTCGGCGCACGAGGTGCCGGCGGCGACCGGCGTGTGGATAACGCCGCTGGCCGGATCGCAACTGTCGGCGGTGCAGGGGTTGCCGTCGTCGACCGTTGGTGGAACGCCGGCCGCGCAGGTCCCGCCGCCGTCGCAGGTTTCGATGCCGTTGCACGCATCGCCATCGGAGCACGCCGTCCCGGCCGCCACAGCAACGTGCTGCACGCCGGTCGCGGGGTCGCAGCTGTCGGCCGTGCAGGGGTTGCCGTCGTCGACCACCGGTGGCGTTCCAGCGATGCACGCGCCGCTGCTGTTGCAGGCCTCGTCGCCGTTGCACGCGTTTCCATCGGAGCAGGACGTTCCCGATGCGACCGGAGCGTGATGGACGCCAGTCGAGGGATCGCAAGAATCGGCCGTACATGGGTTGTCGTCGTCGATCGTCGGAGCCGACCCTGAAACGCATGCTCCCGAACCGTTGCACGTCTCGTCACCATTGCAGACGTCGCCATCCGAGCAGCTCGTTCCGGCCGCAGCGGGAACATGAACGACGCCGACAGCAGGGTCGCAGCTGTCGACGGTGCAGGGATTGTCGTCATCGACGATCGGCGTCGTACCAGGTGTGCACGCCCCGCTTCCGTCGCAGGTCTCCGCGCCGTTGCAGGCATCTCCATCGGAACAGCTCGCGCCGGCCGCTACCGGAACGTGCGTCACGCCGGCAACCGCGTCGCAGGCATCCGCCGTGCACGGGTTTCCATCGTCGATGACGAGCGGCGTTCCGGCCGTGCAGGTTCCGGAGCCATCACAAGTCTCGTCGCCGTTGCACACGTTGCCGTCCACGCAGCTCGTGCCGGACGGCGCCGGCGGGTTCGAGCATGTGCCGTTGACCGAGTCGCACGTGCCGGCAACGTGACAAGCATCGTACGCGGTGCACACGACTGGACTTCCGCCGGTGCAGGCACCGTTCTGGCAGCTGTCGGTTTGCGTGCATGCGTTGCCGTCGTTGCACGAGCTGCCGTCCACCTTGGCGGGATTCGAGCAGGCACCCGTGGCGGGATCGCACGTGCCGACATCGTGGCACTGGTCGGAGGCCGAGCACGTGACGAGGTTCGAGCCGGTGCAGACGCCGCTGTGGCAGCTCTCGGTCTGTGTGCAGGCGTTGCCGTCGTCGCAGCTCGTGCCGTCCGCCGCCGCCGCGTGGGTGCACGTTCCGTTGGTGCACGCATCGACGGTGCACGGATTGCCGTCGTCGCAGGAGCCGCCGCATCCAGGAGCCGGGAACCCGTCCTGGTACGTGACCCAAGCGTTGTTCTGCAGCTCGACGCTGCCGCCAATCACCGCGCCGAAGAGCTTGGCGTTGTTCTGCAGCGTGACCGTGCCGGATGGAGCGAGCACGAGCCCGACGACGATGGCGTTGTTGCGGACGAGAACGACCGACGTGCTTCCTTGATCCACGCCCGCGACGTCGAGCGCGAGATCGCTTGCACCGAGCCCGCTCTGCGCCTCCGGCCCCAGGAAGCCGTTCTGACCCACGACGACGCTGCCCGAGACCAGGAGCTGCACAGGCCCCAGCAGCTCGACGCTGCCGTTCTGGCTCACGGCAAGGCTCGCGAAGGCATACGTGCCGCCGTCGAGCTTCAGCACGCCGTTCTGGCCGACCGAGACGTCGCCGTACGCTCCTGCCGGTACCTCGTCCGAACCGTTTACAGCCACGGTCACGTCGGTCGTTCCGGGTGCTGCGGTCACCAGGGACGGGGCGGCAGGCATCGCGGGCAGCGGCGCACCGTCCCGTACGTCGCATGCGGCGCCACGAGCCGGTTCGTCTCCACGTCGCCGACGCTTGCATTGTTGTCGAGAAGGATGGTCGCTGCGAGGACGTCGTGCGCTGGATCGACCGTCGCGTTGTTCCGCAACGCCAGCGAGTGGGCGCCATCGAGGAACGGGCCGTCTGGTAGCTCCACACCCACGTCGCCCCCAGTCACGCGCGCGTTGGCTTGGAGCCGCGCGCCGTGCTCCGCATACACGGCGAACCCGGGAATGGTCGGGTTCTGCTGGAGCGGCGCGGTTGCCGTGCTCGTCGACTCCGTCCGTGCCTCCGCACCGCCTTGACTCTGCTTGCGTGCGCAGCCGGCCGGAGCAAGCGCCACGGCCATCCCGAGCACGACGCCGACCTGCAACCGCCGCTTCCACATCGTACCGCTCCCCGCGCCGGCATCGCGCGTCTCCTCGCGCGAGCGAATCGACCGCTACGCGAGGTCGCGACGGGCGTCAACGTTCGATGGGAGCGAAAGTCCGGTACAACACCGGTCCAACGCCAGGGCTCACTCGTGACGATCGACAAGGCGCGCCGTCGTTGTCCAGTCGTCGCGGTGATTCAATCAAACGATTCTCGTACGCATGCGCCCTCCCGTACTCCAGGTTTGGAGTCGAACTGGGAGTTTCCCGTGGTCGAGCTGGCTCCGCGCAAGCCCGAGCAGCCGGAGCCACATCGATGCCGTCGCCCGCGCCGCGCTTGATTTCGACGGCTTGGAGGTGATCCCTCCAGTCGCAACTCGTGAAAGTCACCCCGCAGAGTGATTACACCCGTTCATGTGCTCCGCTGTAGGGCCCGGAGCATCTCATCGTGACGAGAGGGCGACGAAGTTACAATCCCGGCATCGACAGCCATGGTCCGGTCGATCTGCCAGACCATCGACGACGTGCTCACCGGAACCTGCTCACAGTCGCCCACTAAACGTCGAACAGAGGCCATAATCATGCTGTCCACGGAACCGGGGGAACTTCAGACCGTCTGCACGGAGCTCGAACTGCTCCCCGGGCTCGGATTCGCTCGACAGGCGCGAGCTCCGCGCCGAATCACGCTAGAGTCGAGCCCGCGTGGCTGATCCGCCCTTTCGAGAGCGCCGCATTCCTCCGGAAGAGGTGCAGCGCATCGTGAAGCGAGCCGCAGAGCTCGCGACGCTGGAAGCCTCCGTGGAGACAGCGGGTTTGGCGCTGACCGCTTTCGAGCTCGAAGAACGCCTCCAACATCTCGGCGTACCGGCCGACGTGACGCGGCGGGCGATGGAACCGCCCGTGATCGCGTCCATGCCCGCGCCCGAAGGCACCTTCCAGGTCGATCGAGAGCTGGTCGTGGACGGCGTCGTTCCGCCCGAGCGGTTCGAAGCCATCGCAGAGGCGATCGCCGCCTGCATGAAATCGCCGGGGCGTGTCTCCGCGGTCGGGAACAAGCTGACCTGGACACCGGCCGGATTGGCGATCGAGCCCGAGGTCAGCGTGCAGGTGAAAGACGGTCAGACCCGCGTTCGCTACCTCGAGAGACTCGCGAGTCGCGGCCAGGTCACGATCGGGTTCGGGACGCTCTCGGCGTTCGCCGGGATGACGGCCGGCACGTTCGGCAGCTTCGCGGGAGTGGTGCTCGCGAAGGTGATGCACGTGACCGCGGCCGAGGGCGCGCCGGTCGTGCTTGGTGCGAGCATCGCGCTCGGTGTGGTCGCTGCGGTCGGCGCTTTTTTCGGGCTGAAACGCCATCTGGTGCACCGCGTCGAGGCGCGCTCCGTGTTTGCGGAAAATGTGCTCCAGAATGTGGCCGCGGTCGTGCGCGCTTCAATCCCCGAGCCGCCTGCCCGGGCACGCGTCGAGCTTGGCGAGGACGCGAGCACTCGCGACGCGGAAGCGTCCGGAGAAGAAGCGGAAGCGCTCGCCCGGGAAGCGGAAGAAGCCGAGCTCTCCGCCGAGGACGCCCGCGCGCGGTCGAAGCGAACCTGAGAGCGTGAGCAAATATTGCTCACGCGCGAAGCGAGCGGAGCGAGCCCGCCGCAGGCGGCGGGGGAGCAGTTGCGAAAGCAAGCTGCGGGGGTCAAGACCCCCCGAAGACTGAACGTGCTCACCACCTGCGTGTTCGGCACGCCGGTGGACATCGACTGCACCGCCCTCGGGCTCTCGCGTTGCGCCGCGGGCTATTGCGCCCGCTGACGAGCGGCGGAGGGACGGAGCCGGACCAGCATCCCGATTCGCGCACCCGTTGCCGTGCATCTGCACGCGCGCGCACCCCGCGCGCGGCGCGGCGCGCGATTGTGCGGATTGTCGCGCGGCCCGGTCCTTGCAGCCTGCTCTGCCGGGAAACCAGCAAGGAGACGAGCCATGGCCATCGTCGGCGAGGTGATGACCCGCAGCGTCGTGACCGTAGCGCCGGACACCTGCGTGGCGGACGCGCTGGCGGTCGCGAGCGATCACGACATCGACTACCTGCCGGTGCTCGACGGCGACAAGCTGCTGGGCCTGGTGTGCGCGCAGGATCTCGACAACGAGCGCCTGGACGCGGACGTGAGCGGCGCCATGCACGCGCGCGTCGTGACAATCCCCGTCGGGTCGTCGCTCGCCGAGGCGGTGGCGCGCATGGATCGCGAGGGCGTCGGTTGCCTGCTGGTGACGGCCGGCGGCGAGCTGGGCGGCTTGGTGACGCGCGGCGACTTGCTGCGCGGCGGCATGTCCGAGGAGACCGTGATCGACGACCGGCGCTGCGTGGCCTGCGGCACCTGGCGCCACGTGCGCATCCGGCCGCGCGACGGGCTGTACCTGTGCACGGACTGCCTCGATCGCACCGACGTGCGCGGTCGCGAGGACGAGCTCGGCGTGGGAGACTAACCTCTCGGCATGTTTGGACACCGCCCCGACGCCACGGCCGCCCGCGACGTTCCGCCCTACCGGCGCATGATGCCGTACTTGATGCGCGGCCGGAACGAGTCGGCCGTCTACTTCGAGCAGCAGATCGACGTCACGCGCACGCTGGCGTTCATCGATCGCTTCAACGCCGCCCACGCGGATCTCCCGGTCACGCCGTTCCACGTCGTGACCTGGGCCGCGGTGCAGAGCATCGCGGAGCGGCCGCGGCTGAACCGCTTCGTCGCAGGTTCGCGGCTGTGGCAACGCGACGGGATCTGGATCTCGTACTCGGCGAAGAAGCGCATCGACGACGACGCGCCGGTGGTCGTGCTCAAGCGCCGCTTCGAACCGGAGGAGAGCTTCGAGCAGATGGTGCGCGGCATGGCCGCCGATCTGGGCGAGGGCCGATCCGGCAAGCAGAGCCACGTCGACAAGGAGCTCGGGCTCGTGCTCGCCATGCCGGGCCCGGCGCTGCGCGTGCTGGTCGCGCTCGAGCGCGCGCTCGACGCGCTCGGGTTGATGCCGCGCTCGTACATCGACGGCGATCCGATGTACGCGAGCCTGTTCATCGCGAACCTCGGCAGCCTGAAGATGGACGCCGCGTACCATCACCTCTACGAGTACGGGAACATCCCGATCTTCTGCGTCATCGGCCAGCTGCGGGATCTGCCTGTCGTGAAGGACGGCCGGCTCGTCGCCGTCCCCACGCTCACCGTCCGCTACAGCTACGACGAGCGCATCGAGGACGGCCTGTACGCCCAGCGCAGCCTCGAGCGCCTGCGCGCCCGCGTCGAGGATCCGCTCGCCCACGGCGCGTCCGCCGACGCGTGATTCCGCGCCGGACCGGCAAGACCGGGGAGCCGGATGGTTGGTTGGGGATGCCGGTCCGTCGCGGAATTCCGCGGCCCGGTCCAAACGGGGCTTTACACCGCGCCCGGTTGGTACAAAACCTCCCGGGTTCCCTTGAGAATCACTGCAAGTTCCGCAGCATCGGTCCGGGCGCTCGCGGCGCTCGTGGTGACCCTCGGCCTGTCCGCGCTCGTTCCGGCGTGCAAGGGAGAGGGCGAGGCCATGGGTGGGCGCGCGCCGGCGGCGGCGCCGGTCATCGTGGTGCCCGTCGAGCGGAAGGCGATGCCGGTCGCGGTCAACGCCGTGGGCAGCGTGGAGGCGTTCACGACGGTCTCGGTGCTCGCGCAGGTGGGCGGCGAGATCAAGTCGGTGCACTTCAAGGAAGGCCAGGTCGTGCACAAGGGCGACCTGCTCTTTACCATCGACACCCGGCCGTACCGGGCCAGCCTGTCGGAGGCGGTGGCGCGCGTCGCGAAGGATCGCGCCCTCGCCAAGCAGGCGCACGACGAGGCCGACCGCGCCGTCAAGCTCGCCAAGGAGGGGCTCGCGACGCAGCAGGATCTGGATCGCGCGCAGTCCAGCGCCGCGGCCGCCGACGCGACGCTGGGCGCGGACCGTGCCGCCGCCGCCGGCGCCAGCGTGAGCGTGAGCTACGCCACCATCCGATCGCCGATCGACGGGCGAACCGGCAGCTTGCTGGTGCACGCCGGCAACGTCGTCAAGCCGAACGACAAGACGCTGGTGGTGATCCGCGAGGTGCACCCGGTGTACGTGCGCTTCGCCGTGCCCGAGCAGTACCTGGCCCGCGTCCGCATGCGCATGAAGGCGGGCGAGCTCACGGTGGTGGCGCGGCCGCGCGCCGACGGCGCCGATCCCGCGCGCGGAGTGCTCACCTTCGTCGAGAACACTGTCGACAGCTCCACCGGCACCGTCGATCTGAAGGCCGAGTTCAAGAACGTGGACGAGCGGCTGTGGCCCGGCCAGCTCGTGGACGTGTCGCTCGAGCTGACGGTCGACCAGAACGCGATCGTGGTGCCGGAGGCGGCGATCCAGGTCGGGCAGAACGGCGATCACGTGTTCGTCGTTGGCAAGGACGACAAGGCCGAGCTGCGCAAGGTCCACGTAGCGCGCCAGGTCGGCGCCGAGGTCGTGATCGCGAGCGGCGTCACGCCCGGCGAGAAGGTCGTCACCGACGGCCAGGTGCGACTGACGCCCGGCGCGAAGGTCCTGATCAAGAAGAGCGAGCCGCCGGCCCTCGCCACGCCGGAGACGTCGAGCAGCGCCGGCGCGCCGAAGCCCGCGCGAGGACCCGAGGACAAGCCTTGAACATCTCCGGCTTGTTCATCAAGCGTCCGGTCGCGACCACGCTGGTGATGGTCGGGATCCTGCTGTTCGGCATCCTGGCGTACTTCCGCCTTCCGGTCAGCGCGCTGCCGAACGTCGATTTCCCGACCATCCTCGTGCAGGCGTCGCTGCCCGGCGCCAGCCCCGAGACGATGGCCGCGTCGGTGGCCACGCCGCTCGAGCGCGAGTTCTCGACCATCGACGGGCTCGACTCGATGAACTCGTCGAGCTCGCTCGGCAGCACGTCGGTCACGCTGCAGTTCGCCACCTCGCGCGAGCTCGACTCGGCGGCGGCGGACGTCCAGGCGGCGATCGTGCGCGCGACGCCGCGCATGCCGAAGGACATGCCGTCGCCGCCGTTCTACCGCAAGGTGAACCCGGCGGATCAGCCGATCCTGTACCTGGCGCTCAGCTCCGACACGCTGCCGCTCTACACCGTGGACGAGTTCGCCGAGACGAACATGTCCGAGCGCATCTCCACGGTGAAGGGCGTGGCGCAGGTCATGGTGTACGGCTCGATGAAGTACGCCGTGCGCGTGCGGGTCGACCCCGACGCGCTGGCGAGCCGCGGCATCGGCCTGGACGAGGTGGCGAGCGCGATCCGCGGCGCCAACGTCAACCTGCCGACCGGGACGCTCTACAGCGACTCCAAGGCGTACACCATCCAGGCCAACGGCCAGCTCACCGACGCCGCGGCGTATCGCCAGGTGGTCGTCGCCTGGCGCAACGGCAAGCCGGTCCGCGTCGACCAGATCGGCAGCGTGACCGACAGCGTCGAGAACGACAAGACCGCGGCGTGGAGCCTCGGCAAGCGCTCGGTGGTGCTCGCGATCCAGAAGCAGCCCGGCGCGAACACGGTGTCCGTGTCCGAGGAGGTGAAGAAGCTCATCCCCGCCTTCCGCGCCGATCTGCCGGCGTCCGTCGATCTGAAGATCCTGTTCGATCGCTCGGAATCGGTGGAGCAGTCGGTAAGCGACGTGGAGTTCACGCTGCTCTTGACGCTGGCGCTGGTCGTGCTGGTGATCTTCTTGTTCTTGCGCAAGCTGTCGGCCACGATCATCCCGAGCCTGGCCATGCCGCTCGCCATCGTCGGCACTTTCGCCGTGATGTACCTGCTCGGCTACAGCCTCGACAACTTGTCGCTGATGGCGCTCACGCTGTGCGTCGGCTTCGTCGTCGACGACGCCATCGTGATGCTCGAGAACGTCGTGCGTCACATGGAGATGGGCAAGACGCCGATGCAGGCGGCGCTGGACGGCGCCCGGGAGATCGGCTTCACGATCCTGTCGATGACCGTCTCGCTGGTCGCGGTCTTCGTGCCGTTCCTGTTCCTCGGCGGGATCCTCGGGCGGCTGTTCAGGGAGTTCGCCGTCACCATCGCCGTGGCGATCCTGGTGAGCGGCTTCGTTTCGCTGACGCTGACGCCAATGATGGCGAGCCGCTTCGTGCGCGCGTCGCACGAGCGTCACGGCGGCGCCTACAAGTTCGTGGAGCGCGTCTTCGACGGCCTCCTCCGCTTCTACGATCGTACGCTGACAGTGGTGCTCCGCCACCGTCGCATCACGTTCCTGCTCTCGGTGGGTGTGCTCGCGGGCACCGTGCTGCTGTTCGTGAAGATCCCGAAGGGCTTCCTGCCGACGGAGGACACCGGGCAGGTGTTCGCCATGACGGAAGCGGTGGAGGGGATCTCCTTCGACGCCGTGCGCCAGCGGCAGCTGCAGCTGACCAAGATCGTGCAGGAGGATCCCGCGGTCGACAACTACATGTCGAGCGTCGGCACGCGCGGCACCATCGGGGGCTCGAACTCCGGCTTCATGTTCATGCGGCTGAAGCCCAGGAGCCAGCGCGGCAGCATCGACAGCGTGATCGCCCGCCTGCGCAAGAAGCTCGGCAGCGTCCCGGGAATGCGCGCGTTCATCCAGGTGCCGCCGCAGATCCGCATCGGCGGCACGCTCTCGCGTAGCCAGTACCAGCTCGCGCTCCAGAGCACGGATCCGGAGGAACTCTATCACTTTGGTCCGATCCTCGCCGACGAGATGAAGAAGATCCACGGCGTGCGCGACGTGACGACGGACATCCAGATCAAGAACCCGGAGATCGACGTGAAGATCGACCGGGATCGCGCCGCCGCGCTCGGGCTCACCGCGGAGCAGGTGGAAGACGCGCTGTACAGCGCCTACGGCGTGCGCCAGGTCAGCTCGATCTACGCGCCCACGAACACCTACCAGGTGATCATGGAGCTCGACCCGAAGTACCAGAACCAGCCGTCGTCCCTGGACAAGCTGTACATCCGGTCGTCGGCCGGCGAGCTCGTGCCGCTGCGCAGCGTGGCCGAAGTCGGGCGCGGCGTCGGCCCGCTATCGGTGTCGCACGCGGGCCAGCTGCCGAGCGTCACGGTGTCCTTCAACCTGGAGCCGGGCGTCGGCCTGAGCGACGCCGTCGCCGGCGTGGAGACGGCGGCGCGGCGCGTGCTGCCCGCCACCGTTTCGACCCATTTCCAGGGCGAGGCGCAGGCGTTCCAGTCGTCGCTGAGCGGGCTCGGGATGCTGCTGCTCATCGCGATCTTCGTGATCTATCTCGTGCTCGGCATCCTGTACGAGAGCTTCATCCACCCCTTGACGATCCTCTCCGCGCTGCCGTTCGCGGGCTTCGGCGCGCTGGTCACGCTGATGATCTTCCACGTCGATCTGAACGTGTACGCGTTCGTCGGCGTGATCCTGTTGGTCGGCCTGGTGAAGAAGAACGGCATCATGATGGTCGACTTCGCCGTCGAGGCGCAGAAAGACCCGGACAAGACGCCCGCGCAGGCCATCCACGAGGCGTGCATGGTGCGCTTCCGGCCGATCATGATGACGACCATGGCCGCGCTGTTCGGCACGCTGCCGATCGCCCTCGGCCTGGGCGCGGGCGCCGAGTCGCGGCAGCCGCTTGGCCTGGCCGTGGTCGGCGGCCTGCTCTTCTCGCAGATGCTCACGCTGTACGTGACGCCGGTGTTCTACGTGTTCATGGAAGAGTTCCGCGAGTGGATCGGCGCGCGGCTCGGCGGCGGCCGGCGCGTCAGCCCGGTGGCGGCCGAGTAGTCGCGACGGAGAAGCCCACGCGCGCGCCGCCGTGCTCGCGGTTGTCGGCGAACGCGCGCCCGCCGTGCGCTTCGGCGATGCGCCGCACCAGCGACAGCCCGAGGCCGAGCGACGACGCGCCGCCTCGCTCCCCGCGCACGAACGACTCGAAGACGCGCGGCAGGTCGCTCTCGGCGATGCCCGGTCCCGCGTCCTCGACGACGAAGCGGATCTCGCCGTCGGCCAGCTCTACGGCGAGGCGCGTCGCGCCGCCGGCGTGGCGCGCGGCGTTGTCGAGCAGGTTCGCCAGCGCGCGCGCGAGCAGCGTCGGATCGCCGGAAAATCCGGCGCTGTGCGGCGCCGAGAGCAGCGCTCCGGGCAGGCCCGCGCGCTCCAGCGCGCGGGCCGCGAGCTCCGCCGCGTCGAGCGGGCGCTTGTCCACCGCCGTGAAGTCCAGCCGCGAGCTGGCGAGCAGCTCGCCGACCAGATCGTCGATCTCGAGCACCTCGCGCTCAATCTCGTCGAGCGCCTTCGCGTCGTCGCGATTCGCGCGCGCCAGCTCCAGCAGCACGCGCATGCGCGCGAGCGGAGAGCGGATCTCGTGCGATACGCCGGCCAGGAGCTCGCGCTGGTCGGCCATCTGCTGCTCGATCCGGTCGGCCATGTTGTTGATGGCTTCGGCCAGCACCGCGACCTCGCCGACGTGACGGCGGCCGGTCCGCACCCGGCTGTCGAGCTTGCCCGCGCCGATCGCGTTGGCCACGCCGGCGACCTCGCCGAGCGGCCGCACCAGCCGCCGCGCGATCATGCCGGCGCTGCCCCATAGCATGACGCCCAGCACGAACACCGCGACGACGAACGTGCCGTTGCCGCGGTGCGCGCCGCACGCGGCGACCTGGCCGAGCGTGCGCCCGCCCCGGACCACGTCGGCGCGGAAGTCCGGACGATCGCACGCCGGGCCGTACTGGCCGATGACCGCGCCGCCGCCGTCGCGCAGCACGACCGGCATGCCCAGGACCTCGTGCAGGCGGCTCGCCAGGTGATCGCGGCGCGCGGGCTCGTCCCACACGTCCGCGAACTGCTCGCCGACCAGCTGCTCGGTCTGGCGCAGCGTCCGGCTCCAGCTGTGGACCCCGTGGCCGGCGGTGACGAGCTGCAGCGCGCCGACCACGACCGCCGTGGTGACGATGGACGCCCCGAGCAACACGAACAGCCGCCGGTGCAGTCGCGCGCCGAGGTAGCGCCGCATCGGTCCGTGGTGGTGCCAGTGGTGGTGATGGCGTCTCACGACGCGGGATCCCGCGCCAGGATGTAGCCGACGCCGCGCACCGTGCGGATGCGCCCGGGATCGCCGATCTTTCGTCGCAGCCGCGAGATGTGCACGTCGATGGTGCGCTCGCCCACGGTGACGTCGCTCCGGCCCGCTTCCTCGAGCAGCGCGGCGCGCGGGATCACGCGCCCGGCGCGCCGCACCAGCGCGGCGAGGATGTCGAGCTCGAGCGCCGTGACGTCAATCGGTTCGCCGTCCACGCTGGCGCTGCGCGCGGCGGTGTCCACGACGATGCCGGCGGCGGCGAGGCGTTCCCCCGCGACGTCGGGCTGCGCGCGCCGCAGCACCGCGCGCATGCGCGCCAGCAGCTCGCGCGGGCTGAACGGCTTGGCGACGTAGTCGTCGGCGCCGAGCTCGAGGCCGACCACGCGGTCCGCCTCGTCGCCGCGTGCCGTGAGCATGATCACCGGCAGCGACGTGCGCGCGCGCAGCTTCCGCAGCACGGCGAGTCCGTCGAGCCCCGGCATCATGACGTCGAGCAGCACCACGTCGAACACGTCGCGCTCGAGCCGGTCCAGGCCCTCCTGCCCACTACGTGCTTGCGCCAGCTCCACGTCGTTCTGCGACAGGTAGCTCGACAGGGCTTCGGCAAGCCGCGCGTCGTCGTCGATGAGCAGGGCCCGGACCGGCATGTCTCGAGTCTAGCGTCCCTTCGCCCGGAGCGCGGCTTGCGCGCAGACGTCGGCCACGTGACGCTCGAAGCCGGCGCGGCGGTGGTGGGCGTGGGCGAAGCCGGACGCGAAGCCGCCCACGGTGCCGAGCGCGAGCAGCACGATCAACGCGCGGCGCCTCATGCCCAGCTCTCCCCGCGGTCCGACCAGCTCCGGTACGGGCCGCCGCAGCGGTGGAGCCGCGGGCCGCGCGCGGCGAAATCGGCGAGCCGGCGCCGCTGCTCGTCGTCGAGCGTCTCGTGCAGCGTCGCGAGCCCGGCGACCAGGGCCTTCTGCAGCTCCGCCACGGCGACGGTCTGGCGCGCGAGGCCGTCGTCCAGCGCCGAGGCGTCGAACACCGGGTTCTTCAGCGTGTCGGCCGCCGCACGGCGCAGCGCGTGCGTGTCGTCGCGGAGCTCGCGCCCGCGGGCCATGATCTCGTCCAGGGCGGCGCGGATCGCCTTCTCCTGCCCCGGGCTGGTGTCGAGCCGCTCGAAGACCGCGTTCATCCAGCGCCCGCGGAAGCCGCCGCGGCGGTGGTGGCGGTGGCCGTGGTGGTGGCCGTGCCGACCGCCGCGGAGCACCCAGATCAAGCCGACGAGGCTGGCGCCTCCGATCAAGAATCCAAACATCGAAACCTCCTTGCGAGGCTCGAATCTGGGGCGAGCGTGTGAAGGGCGTTCGCGCCTTTCGGTGAAGAAGTGTGAAGGGCGAAAGATCAGAGCAGCCCGTACACCAGATTGAACGACGTCATCACGTCGGTCTTCTCCACGCCCGGCAGCGGCTCGTGGTCGTAGCGGACGTTGATCGTCACCGCGGTCGAGAACTTGCCGACGATGTTCGATGCGAGCGAAGCGTCCCAGGTGAGCCGCCATTTGGTCGAGTTCTGGACGCTCTGGATGTACTCCATCCCCAGCGACCCGCTGACGCGTTCGTTGAGCTTGTTCTCGTAGCCCGCGAAGGCGCGACCGCTGTGGCGCACCTCCGTCTTCTTCACGTCCTCGCCGCTCGCGAGCGCCGCCGCGATCTCGTCGTCGCGCCGGATGTCGTACTGCAGGTCATAGCCGCCTTCGAGCGACAGCTGCTGCTTGGCCTCGTCGATCACGTAGTAGGCCACGCCGGGGTCGACGTTGAGCCGCAGGTCGAGCCCCTGGAAGCGGTCGCGGCGGCCGGTCACCGCGGCGAACAGCGACCAGTGCTTCGCGAAGAAGTAGTCGTAGCGCACGCGCCCTTGCAGGTTCTCCACCGTGGTCTGCATGCCCTGATCCGGCGCGTCGGGGGCCGCGGCGCGCGCGAAGTTCGCCGCGGCCGCGCCGGTGAACTGGTGCTTGTCTCGCCGGATGCGGACCTTGCCCGCGCTGGTCAAGGCGATCTGCTTCGAGTTGCCGGACGCCACCAGACCGCCCGCCGAGATCTCGGCCTGGCTCGCGTCCTTGTCGTCTTCCGGTTTCGTCGCGCCTTCGAAGCCCTCCTTGGCGACGTCCGTCTTGCCGGCGCTCGCCGGCTTCTGATCGCTGAGCCCCTTCGGCAAGTCGTCCGCGCGCGCGGCGGGAGCGACCAGGAACGGCACGGACAGCGTGGCGGCAATCAGAGCGGACTTCATCGGGACCTCCAGGGTACGAGACGCGGTAGGGGCGTGACCATGCCGCAACCGGGCGGCAATTTCACCGTCCTGCCGGCGATGCAAGACCCGCACCGACCCATGCCCTGCCTCGCGCCGGACCGACAACCCCCAGGCAGATCGTCTTGATGTCGGTCCGGCGCGGAATCGCCGGTGCTAGAGACCCACCTGGCCGACGCCCTGGGACCCGGCCTTCCAGCACGGCGGGCCGGCGGGCGCGGGCGCTGGCCGTCGCGAAGCGCGACGTCCCCGCCGCGACGCCAGATGCCGAGCCGTTGCCGACTCCGGAGAGCTGTCCGCCGTTCTCGTTGCCGTTCCAGCTCGCGGAGGTCGGCTATCACACGGCGATGGACGTGCGGCTCGCGCGCGGCACGCCCGGCAGCGGACACGTGACGGTGTGGATGCGCGCGCGTACCGCTGCTGTCCGGCGAGACGCTGTCGCCGCTCGAGCGCGTGATGCTCGCTGCCGACTCTGGCAACGGCGTGAGCGCGCATCTCGACGCGTCGCGCTTCACGTTCCTGAACGCCGATCTGTCGGTGTGCCTGTACCGTTATCCGGTCGGCGACTGGGTCGCGCTCGACGCGCGCGAGCGGCGTGGGGCTTGCCGATGCGCGCCTGCACGACGGAGTGGGGCCGATCGGCGAGGCGACGCAGCCGCTGATCGTCGAAATGCGCTGAACCCGCCTGGATCCTTGCCTTTATCGCGCCGAGACGCTAACCGTGCGGGCCGGTTATCGAGCGCCGGCCCGGCGCTCTCCAGCGCGGAGGTGATGCCGTGGCGTGGTCCGAGTCGCGTGACCGCCTCACCGTGGAAGAGCTCAGGCAGGTGTGGCCTATCTTGCCGCCGGATGAGCGGGTGGAGGGCTTCCAGCTGCTCTCCCCGGAAGACGCGGACGATTTCTTCATCAGCTTGTCGTCGCTCGGCCAGGTGACGGTGCTCGCCGGGCTGCCCGCCGGGCAGCGCCGGCTCTGGATGCGCCTGCTCGCTCCCGACGACGCCGCCGACGTGCTGCACGAGCTCGAGCCCGAGGAGCGCGGCGAGTACCTCGCGCTGCTCGACGAGGCCACGCGTCGCGAGGTGAGCGCGCTGATGGCGTACGCCGAGGACGACGCCGGCGGTCTGATGAATCCGCGTTTCGCGCGCATCCGGCCGGACATGACCGCGGACGAGGCGATCCGCTACCTCAGGCGCCAGGCCCACGACCAGATCGAGACCATCTACTACGCCTACGTCCTCGACAGCGAACAGTGCCTGCTCGGCGTCGTGAGCTTTCGCGAGCTGTTCAGTGCGCGCGGCGACACGAAGGTGCAGGACGTGATGGAGACGGACCTCGTGTCCGTCCCCGACGACATGGATCAGGAGGCGGTGGCGCGGCTGATGGCGCGGCACGATCTCGGTGCGGTCCCCGTCGTCGACGCGAACAACCACATGAAGGGCATCGTCACCGTCGACGACATCGTCGACGTCGTGCAGGAAGAGGCCACCGAAGACATCCAGAAGCTCGGCGGTATGGAGGCCCTCGACACGCCGTACCTCCAGACCGACCTGCTCACGATGGTCAAGAAGCGCGGCGGCTGGCTCGCAGCGCTGCTCATCGGCGAGATGCTCACGGCCACCGCCATGGGCCGCTACGAGGACGAGGTGGCCAAGGCCGTCGTGCTCGCGCTGTTCGTACCGCTCATCATCTCCAGCGGCGGCAACTCGGGCTCGCAGGCATCCACGCTGGTGATCCGGGCGATGGCGCTGAACGAGGTGCGTCTTCGCGACTGGTGGCGCGTCGCGCGCCGCGAGCTCGCCGCCGGCCTGATGCTCGGGGTGCTGCTGTCGCTCATCGGCTTCGCGCGCATCTTGCTCTGGCAGGGCGCCTTCCACAGCTACGGCATGCACTACATGCGCGTCGCGCTGACGGTCTCGATCAGCCTGGTCGGCGTCGTGACGTGGGGTACGCTGTCCGGGTCGCTGCTGCCGTTCTTGCTGCGCCGACTCGGCTTCGATCCGGCGAGCGCGTCGGCGCCGTTCGTGGCGACCATGGTCGACGTCGCCGGCCTCGTGATCTACTTCAGCGTCGCCCAGTTCCTGCTCAGCGGCACGCTGCTCTGAGATCCGTCAACGCCGCCCGGAATCGCGGGTGGTATATCCGGGCCATGGCGCGCGATCGAAATTCCGGGACGTCCATCGCTGGCAAGCCCCTCAGGCCCGAGAGCTTGATGTCGAGCTACGGCTACAAGCCCGAGTGGTCGGAGATGGCGCTCAAGTGCCCCATCTTCCAGACGTCGACGTTCGTGTTCAGGAGCGCGGAGGAAGGCAAGGCCTTCTTCGAGCTCGCCTACGGTCTGCGCGAGCCGCGGCCGACCGAGAGCCTCGGGCTCATCTACTCGCGCCTGAACAATCCCGACCTCGAGATCCTGGAGGATCGGCTCACGCTCTGGGACGGCGCCGACGCGGCCGCCGTGTTCGAATCGGGCATGGCCGCGATCAGCACCACGCTGCTCGCGTTGCTCGTGCCAGGGGACGTCATCCTTCACAGCGAGCCGATCTACGGCGGCACGGACCACCTGCTCAAGCACGTGCTCTCCAGGTTCGGGATCCGCACCGTGGGCTTCCGCGCCGGCTGCGACAAGGCGGAGATCGCGCGCACTCTGGAGGCGTCGGCGTCGCGGACCGACTGCGCATGATCTTCGTCGAGACGCCGGCGAACCCGACCAACGCGCTGGTCGACATCCGGGGATGCCAGGAAATCGCGCAGCGCTACTCGCCGGCGGATCGTCGCGCGCTCGTCACGGTGGACAACACTTTCCTGGGCCCGCTGTGGCAGCACCCGCTCGCTCACGGCGCGGACCTCGTGCTCTACTCCGCGACGAAGTACATCGGCGGTCACAGCGACGTAATCGCCGGAGTGTGCCTCGGACCGGCGGACCTGATGCTCGAGGTACGCGCCATGCGCACGTTCCTCGGCACGATGGCTGGGCCCTGGACCGGGTGGCTCTTGCTCCGGAGTCTGGAGACGCTCAAGCTCCGCATGACCTCGCAGATGAAGAACGCGCGCTACGTCGCCGACTTCCTCGCGGATCACCCGAAGGTCGAGCGCGTCTACTATCTCGGCCGGCTCACCGAAGACGACCCGCAGCACGACGTGTATCGCCGCCAGTGCCTCGCGCCCGGCGGGATGGTGGCGTTCGACGTCGTGGGCGGCGAGGAGGAGGCGTTCCGGTTCCTGAACGCGCTCCAGTTGTTCAAGCTGGCCGTCAGCCTCGGCGGTACCGAGTCGCTCGCCGAGCACCCGGCCACCATGACGCACTCCGACATTCCGCCGGCGGAGCGACGCCGGATGGGCATCACCAATCA
>CAVZIE010000049.1:0-68443 GCA_963775185.1 uncultured delta proteobacterium
TTCAGCTGCGAGCGCCAGCCCAATCTCCACCGGATGCTACCACCCCCAGCAGGCGCGCGGCTCGCGAAGGAACCATCGAACGATGGCCGAGCGTCTGCCGCGCGCGGGGCGGGACCACGCCACCAGCCAGAAGGCGGCGCTCGGCAGCTGCGCCTTGTTGGGCGGCTCTTGCCGAGGGCCGGGCGCTCATAGGGCGCCCGCTTCGGGCCAGTTGGTCCAGTGACTGTTGGGCGGCACATTCGGCTGGTAGCGGTCTGTCTCACCCGACGCCAGAACGTCGGCGATCATCTGAAACGTCTCGTACGAACTTGGCTTCGCACCGGTCGGCACCTGGTTCGGACACGCGTAACTCTTCTGATGCCACTCGTCGATCCGCATCAGAAGCGGCAGGTTCCCCGGCACAGAAGCGCGTAGCTCTGCGTCGGTCGCGCGACAGAGCGACTCGTGCTCGAACGTCAGATAGCGTGCAAGGTCTTGGAACGTGACGACTGGCTCAGCGATCGCGGAAATCTCGGGCACCCACTTCGCGTATTCTCGGATGTCTTCGGGAAGCGCGAGCGCCTGGCCCCGAACGACCACATCCGTCGCATCCGGCGAGACGGTTTCGAATTCACCGGCTATTGCTCCAAGGTCTTCCGGCTCAACCAAGCCAAACGAGTTCAGGTTTGAGTTGCCGTGGTAGTAGACCCCAACTGGCTCCAGGTTGCGGAGGCAGTTTCCGTATGAACTCGTTTCCAGTTCGATCGCGCCGGCGCGATTAGCGTAGCCGGACTTCTCGAAGACAATCGCCCACCTCGAGTCGTCAGCGAACAGCGTCAGGCGCGAATTCGCCGTGTAGAAATAGGGGTGCTCAAGATCAACGGGAACGGAGCCAAAATTGTGGACGCTACTGTTGTCCAGAAAGTCGAGTACCTGCGACGCACGAAAGGACTTGGACCGATTAAGAGCCACGTTAGCCCCAGAAGACGGCGCACACCGTCCGCCCAACGGACCGGCGTTCAGCTGCGAGCGCCAGCCCAAACTCCGCCGGATGCTACCACCCCAGCAGGCGCGCGGGTCGCGAAGCCGTCAGACGATGGCCGAGTGTCTGCTGCGCGCGGGACGGAACCAGGCCACCAGTCAGCAGCGGCGCTCGGCAGCTGCAACGCCTTGTTGGGCAGCAAGCTCACACTTCCATCCACGAGATTTCGCCGTCACCGATGAAGTTTGGCGCGGTGACGATCACGCGTTCAGTCGCGGCGTCGGGAGGGCGAACCTTCCACGCGCCGTCGACCAGCAGGTCAAGGAACGCGTTGAACTCATCGGCGGGAGGCGGTTCGGGCTCACCCTGCCGCAGATTCCACGCTTCACAGAACCGCGCGAATTCGTGAACGCGGCGACCGAGAGGCAACGCGCCGTCTATCGTCAACTCCAGGGTCGCAAACCAGGTTCCCTGGTGGCAGGTCGCTTGCGTCAACAATCCGACCACCGTTTGCCCGAACACAAGCTTTGCGGGCTCGGCCAACTCCGGCATCGCAACCCCGTCTGACGTCTGCCCAACGGACCGCCGTTCAGCTGCGAGCGCCGGCCCAGACCTTGCCGGATGCTACCACCCATCAGGCGCGGCTTGCGACGGGACCATCGTACGATGGCCGGAAGCATCTGCCGCGCGGGACGCCCGCACGCTGCAGGCTACAAGACCCGCGCTCGCCAGCTGCAACGGCATGTTGGGCAGCGAGGTCCACGACTTCGGTCCGGTCTCGGCAGATGCGGACGCCTCAGCCGGAAGCTCCGCCAGATGGAAGGCGGCCGCAGAGTCTCCGCCGGCAGGAGGTTGTCGGGTCGGCGCGGTGCAGGCCCGGCAAGACGCCGCAGCCGCGGTGCAGCCGGCAAGACGAAGCGACGACCCTGCAGCCGACACCCGGAACGCGGGGCGGCCCAGTCCGCGACAGCGGCTGGAGTTTTCCTGACGGAAGCAGGACCACCTTCAGGATGCGAGGCTGCCCAACTAATATTGGACGACGAACATAGCGCCGTTTCCGGGTTCCGTGAAGCGGCGGCCGTCGTCGCGAGATCGCACGGCTTCTGCTCGGGTGGGCTGTTTATTGCGGTTCTGTATAGCGCCATAAGCGGTGCCTACGGGGGAGCAGTTGGTCGAGGGGGCTTTGGACGCCGAGGCCGCCGCGTTGCAGGACGTGGGTGTAGAGCATGGTGGTTCTGACGTCGCTGTGGCCGAGCAATTTCTGGATGGTGCGGATGTCGTAGCCGCTCTCGAGCAGGTGCGTCGCGAAGGAGTGACGCAAGGTGTGGCACGAGACGCGCTTGGTCAGGCCGGCGGCGAGGGCGGCGTGACGCACGGCGCGCTGCACGCCGGTCTGGTGGAAGTGGTGGCGGCGGCGCTGACCGGTTTCGCGGTCGGTGTAGTGGCGCGTCGCGGGGAACAGCCATTGCCAGGGGAACTCCCGCGATGCGCCCGGGTATTTGACGTTGATGGCGGTGGGAAGCTCGACGTGGCCGGCGCCGGCGTGCATGTCGCGAAGGTGCTGGGCGCGCACCTGCTCGACGTGGGCGGCAAGCGGGACGACGAGCGCTTCGGGAAGCGGCGTGAAGCGGTCTTTCTGGCCTTTGCCGTCACGCACGACGACTTCGCGGCGTTGCAGATCGACGTCCTTGATGCGCAGGCGCGCGCACTCGATCAGGCGCAAGCCGGACCCGTAGAGCAGCGACGCCATCAGGCGCGGCGTGCCGTCCATTCGCGCGAGCAAGGCCGCGACCTCGGGGCGTGACATGACGACGGGCAGGCGCTCTGAGCGCTTGGCGCGGACGAACGCTTCGACGTCGAGCTCTTTTCCCAGGACGACGTTGTAGAGGAACGTGATCGCGGCGCGGGCCTGGTTCTGCGTGGACGCGGAGACGTGCCGGTCGGTGGCGAGCCACGCCAGGAACGCGTTGACGTGCTCGGCGCCGAGCTCCGCCGGGTGTCGCATGCCGTGGTAGGCGAAGTAGCGCTTCATCCAACCGACGTAGACTTGCTCGGTTCGGGGGCTGTAGTGGCGCGCGCGCATCGCGCGGCGGACTTCGTCGAGGAGGCGCACGCGGCGGGGCAGTGCGACGCGCGTGCCAGGGCGCGGACCCCACGTTTTCCGCGCCGGACCGGCATCCTCTCGCCCTCCCCGGGGTGGCGAAGATCGCCGCTTCGCCGGCGGTCGCCGCTTCGCCGGCGGTCGCTGGCGTGTGCCGGGTATTGACCCCGGTCAAGCACGCATCCTTTCGCGGCGGTCGGGCTCGAACGGGTCACGGGAGAAGCGGATGGAAGCAATCGAGCGCAGGTACACGGAGCTGGCGGGGTCGGAGTGCTGTTTGTCGTGCGGAACGGCCGCCACGCGCTGCGATCCGCAACCCGGGCAGGTGTGCGTGGATCTGGGCAGTGGGCGCGGCACGGACGTGTTGCGCATGGCGGAGACGGTGGGTCCGGACGGGCACGCGTACGGCGTCGACGTGACGGACGCGATGCTGGACAAGGCGAGGAAGACCGCCGAGAAGCTCGGCATCGAGAACGCGACGTTCCTGCGCTCGCGGCTCGAGCAGCTCGAGCTGCCCGACGAGACCGCCGACTGGGTGACGTCGAACTGTGTCTTGAACCACGCCAGCGACAAGGTGGCGGCGTGGCGCGAGATCGCGCGCGTGCTCAAGCCGGGCGGGCAGTTCGTGGTCAGCGACATCTACGCCGTCGGCGACATCGCCGAGGAGTACCGGAACGATCCCGACGCGGTCGCCGAGTGCTGGGCGGGCGCGGTGTCGAAGCGCGAGTACCTGCAGCACATCGCCGCGGCCGGGCTCATCGACGTGGAGATCGTCGAGGAGAGCGCGCCCTACGCGAAGGGCAAGGCGACGGTCAGCAGCTTCACGGTCAGCGGGCGGCGCGCTCGCCGCATCCGCTGTTGTGGTTGAAGAAGAGGTAACAACGCATGAAATCCCTGATCAAGAAGACGAAGACGAAGGCGAAGCTACAGGCACCTCCCGACAAGAAGGTCGTCGCGCAGTGTTGCGCGAAGGTCTCCAAGGTCGTCGCCGGCTGTCACGACTGACGTGAGCGAATGGAGCTCTCCAGGCACAACATCCTCGCCAAGCTGAACGAGCGCCCGGAGTGGCTGCTCGTGAACTTGTTGAGCGGCGAGGCCGACCTGCTCGGCGCCGAGGAAGGCGCGCGACTCTCGCGCGGCGAGCTCGACGACGAGGCGGAGCTGGCCCGGAAGGGCTACCTGGTGGAGCCGACGGAGGAGGCGCGTCGCTACCGGCGCGCCTACCTCGATTTCGTCGAGGCGCGCGCGACGGACGAGGTGCAGCTGTTCTACGTGCCCTCGTATGCGTGCAATTTCGACTGCTCGTACTGCTACCAGGCGGAGTACGCGCCTGAGCCGCGCGGCGACGCGGACGCGCTGCTCGACGCGTTCTTCGCCTACGTCGACAGCGCGTTTTCCGATCGCCGGAAGTACGTGACGCTCTTCGGCGGCGAGCCGCTCTTGCCGAGCGCCAGCGCGGAGCACACGGTCCGCCGTCTGGTCGAGGAGACGGCGCGACGCGGGCTCGACCTGGCCGTCGTGACCAACGGCTTCCACCTGGAGAGCTACGTGCCGCTCCTGGCGAGCGGCCGCGTCCGCGAGGTGCAGGTCACCCTCGACGGAACGGAGAAGATCCACGACGGGCGTCGCTACCTGAAGGGTGGCGGGCGCACCTTCGAGCGCATCGTCGCGGGCATCGACGCGTGCCTGGCCCAGGGGCTGCCCGTCAACCTGCGCTCGGTCCTCGATCGCGACAACATCGAAGGCTTCGCCGAGCTCGCGCACTTCGCCATCGACCGCGGCTGGACGGACAGTCCGCTGTTCAAGACGCAGATCGGTCGCAACTACGAGCTTCACACCTGCCAGGCGGAGGCGAGCCGGCTCTACTCGCGCCTCTCGCTGTACGAGGATCTGGCGCGGCTGATCGAGCGCGACCCGGAGATCCTGCGCTTCCACAAGCCGGCGTTCTCCGTCTCGCGTTTCCTGTTTGAAAATGGCGGGCTCCCGCCGCCGCTGTTCGACTCATGCCCGGCGTGCAAGACGGAGTGGGCGTTCGACTACACCGGACGCATCTACCCGTGCACCGCCAACGTCGGCAAGGCCGGCGAAGCCGTCGGCACCTTCTATCCGGAGGTCCGCCTCGACGCCTCCAGCGTGGAGCACTGGGAGGAGCGCGACGTGGTCGGCATCTCGGCGTGTCGCTCGTGCTCGCACCAGCTCGCTTGCGGCGGCGGCTGCGGCGCGGTCGCCAAGAACCGCGAGGGCAGCGTCGACCATCCCGATTGCCGCCCCATCCCCGAGCTGCTTTCCCTCGGTGGGGCCCTCTACCGGAGACACAATGTCTGAACACATCAGCGAAATCGACGGCGCCAGCTTCGAATCCGAGGTGCTGGCCAGCACCGGGCCCGTCGTCGTGGACTTCTATTCCACGGAGTGCCCGCCGTGCGAGGCGCTGGCGCCCAAGTTCGAAGGCCTGAGCCGAGCTCTACGGCGACGACGTCCGCTTCGTGAAGATGTTCCGCCAGGGCAACCGCGAGCTGTCCGAGCAGCTCGGCGGTGCGCGGTTCGCCGACCGTGCTGTTCTTCGACGGCGGCAAGGAAGTAGGCCAGCGACTCACCGGCGCCATCAAGCGCTCCGAGCTGCGCGCCGGGCTGGAGGGACTGATCACCCCGGAGCGCGCCGCCGAGATGCGCGCCCGCGAGCGCCCGGTCGAGACCGAGTGCGACGTGCTGATCCTCGGCGCCGGTCCCGCGGGCGTGACGGCGGGCATCTACGCCGCGCAAGCCAAGCTCCGCACCATCATGGTCGACGTCGGGCTCGGCGGCGGCAACCTGTCGATCACGCACCAGGTCTCGAACTTCCCCGGCTTTCCCAAGCCGCAGCCCGGCTACATGCTCGCCCACTACATGCTCGAGCACGCGAAGGAAGCCGGCGTGGAGTCGCGCTTCGCCGCGGAGATCACCGCCGCCGATCTGCGCGAGCGCCGCGTCGAGCTCGACGGCGTCGAGACGATCCGCGCCAAGAAGGTGATCGTCGCGACCGGCTCGTCACCGCGCCCCATCGGCGTGCCGGGCGAGCGCGAATTCAAGGGCAAGGGTATCTCCTACTGCGCCACCTGCGACGCCAAGTACTACGAGGGCAAGCACGTCGTGGTCATCGGCGGCGGCAACTCCGCCGTCGAAGAGGCGCTCTTCATCGCGAAATTCGCCGCCCGCATCACGCTGGTGCACCAGTTCGCCGAGCTCTCCGCCAACAAGCAGGCCCAGGCGCGCGCCCTCGAGAGCGACAAGTTCGAGTTCCTGTTCGAGCACGAGCCGCGCGAGTTCATCGCACAGAACGGCAAGACCGTGGACGCGGTGCTCGTGGAGGACCTGCGAACCGGCGTCCGCCGTCGCGTCGAGTGCGACGGCGCGTTCGTCTTCGCCGGCATGCGCCCGAACCTCGACGCCTTCACCGGGATCTTCGACGTCGACAGCTTCGGCTACGTCGTCGTCGACGAACAGATGCGCACCAACGTGCCCGGAGTCTTCGCCGCCGGTGACATCGTCAGCAAGCGCTACCGCCAGATGACGACCGCCGTCTCGGACGGCACCGTCGCGTCCATGGCCCTCGCGCAGGACCTCTCCTGATTGGTGTCGTTCCGGCGCGGTATCACGCTGCGGCCCGAGCGGCGTCGTGTCCGGCACTTGCACGACCAGGACCTCGCCCTTCTCGGTGACGGCCTTGATCTCGCCGAACAGGTACTGGCTCGCGGGCGTCGACATGTCGAGCGCCCAGTGCGAAACCTTGCTCTCGACCCAGCACGCCGGGCCGCGGTCGATCACGGCGAGCACGGCGGACTTGCCGTTCGCGGGGTTGGTCACGCGCAGCCGCGTGGCGCAGCCGAAGCGATCGGCGTCGGCGGTGTACCAGTTGACGCTGCGCTCGCAGTCGGGGCCGGATTTCCCGCCGCACAGGGCGTTCCACTGCGCGGCGCGGCCTTGCGACGCCGCGCCGGTGGTGCACCAGGGAATGCAGTTGTCACCGGGATCGCCCTTGGCGTTGCCGTTGGCGTCGATGTAGCAGCCGAAGCTCGTCACGTAGTACGAGCCGCTGGCGCTGGCGTGGGTGCCGGCGGTGCCGCCGCAGGTCCAGCTCGACTCCGGCGTGCTGAAGCTCGCGGGCGTCCCGCCGCTGCCGCCGCTGCCGCTCGGGCCGCCGCTGCCGCTCGGGCCGCCGCTGCCGCTCGTGCCGCCGCTACCGCTCGCGCCGCCGCTACCGCCGGTGTTGGCGGTGTCGGGCTGGAGGCCGATCGATCCCCAGGCGTCGGCGCCGCTCTGGACGTCGAGGGTCTCCGTCGCGGTCTGGTAACCCGGCGCCGAGGCGGTGACGGTATAGCTGCCCGGCGGTAGATCGAACGTCCAGAGCGCGTCGCCGTCGCGCGCGGTCGTGGTGGGTCCGCCTTCGACGCTGACCGTCGCACCCGCGAGGCGCAGGTTGCCGCTCGCCGATGGCGACGCGGTCTGCGACAGATCCCACACCACGCCGATGGCGCGGCCCGTGTCACCGCCCGGCGGCATGGCGGGCTGACTGGCTTGTCCCGCCGCCATCGCGATCAAGTCGGGGATGCGCTCATGGAGCTGATCGCCGGGGCACTCGGTGGACGCGCCGGGATAGTCGCGGTGTCCCTTGATCGTGGAGGCGTCGGCGCTGATGCCGTACTTGTCGGCGAGCGCTTTCATGACGTGACCGGCGCCTTCGATCGCGGCGTCCGTGGGCACGTTGGAGCTCGAGATGCCCGTGCACGCCTTCGCATCGTAGCAGCCGACCCACGACAGTCCGATGTTGCCGGTGTTGTTGCCGCCTACGTGGGCGCCCATCGTGTCGACCGGGCGTCCTTCCCACACGCGCCCGTCCTCGGTGACCAGGAAGTGGTAGCCGATGTCGCACCAGCCGCGCGTGTCCATGTGGAACGCCTGGATCGATCGGATGCGCGCTTCGTAGCCACCCGACGACGACGGCGGCGTGAACGTGTGGTGGATCGCCATGCGGTACTTGTTCGAGTCCTTGCTCGAGCAGCGCGCCGCCCGCGCGCCCCACGCCGACCGCGGCTGCACCAGGCCGACCAGGTCGCTCACCAGCGGCTGCGCCGTCGTGCCCACGTTGCCCGAGGTCGACCGACCGTCGTCCGCGTTCGCATCGTGCTCCTCCGGCGTGACGCCGGCGTACAGCACGTTCTGGATCAGCCCGAGCTCGCCGAGTGGGATGCGGAACTGGGTCGCACCGACGCTCTCGCCGAGATCGGCTCGCGCGACCCGGTGCGGCGCCTCGTGCCACGTGGTCGTCGCCGGCACCCACTGCGTCGTCGATCCGTCGGCCCGCACGCCACGCACTTCGGCGTCGATCGCCGCGTCGCCGACGTCGCCCCACAGATCGATCAAGAAGCCGCCGCGCGTCGCCGGCCCGCTCGCCTCGATCACGCCGGACACCGCGTAGCCGTCCTGCTGCTGGAAGCCCGCGAGGTCCGCTGCGCCGAACACGGTGTTGCCGTCGGCGCCGGCGTGGGTCGCGTTCTCCGGCAACGGGCCGGGATCGCCGGTAGCCCCCGAGCACGCGACCGCGGACAGGAGCAGGACCAGAAGCGCGAAGCGACGGAGCGACATGTCCGGCCCATGAGCAGGCATCGTGCCAGCGCGAAATCCCGGCAAATTTTGCCATTTCCCGCCCGCGAACCGTCCGGACGCGCCGGACGCTGCCGGACACCGGCAGACACCGGCAGACGCTTCCGGATGGATGGGGTTGCCGGTCCGGCGCGGAACACAGGCGGCCCGGGCGTCAGCCGGCGTCGGGGCACGGCGTGATGCGCGGCGGAAGATGAAGCGGGCCAGCACCTTCCACGTGGTCGGCGCGTGCAAGCTCGAGCCGCAAGCCAACGCTGATGGCGGAGCACGCGGCACCGGCGTCCTGGTCGTCGCCGCGCAGATCCAGGTACGGAGCCGGTTCGACGACTGGCGCACTGCAGCGTCCGCCGCGCAGCGCGTTGAATATCGCGTTCGCCGACGCCGAGCCCGCGACGATCACGTCGTTCGACCCCTGAAGCGACACATCGAAGCGTGCGACCATGGTGGAGGCGAACCCCAGCGCTCCGTATCCGTACCCGTTACCTCCCAACAGGGGCACGTTCACAACCACGCGCTCTGCGCCCAGCACGCCGTCGCGCAGCGTGCCGGTGGTGGTCGATGTGACGCTCAGCCGGTACCACACGTCGGTGCCGTCCCACTTCGGCGCCACGCCCTTCATCGACACCGTACCCGTGCGGATTGTCACGACGCCGTCCGTGGCTCCGTCCCCGAGCGTCAACTCGACGCCGATACTCCAATGACCGCTCTGGATCCGCGCGTTCTGCCAGCTCTGGAACGTCGGATCGTGCTTCACGAGCGCGGGCACGATGTTGCGGCCGAACGAGTTGTCGATGCCGGCGACCCCGTCCTCGCCCTCCGCGATCTCGCCCGGCACAATCGGCTGGCACGTCGCGCCGAAGCTCGTCGGCTGACCCATGTCGCAATCCAGATCGAACCCGATCGTCTTCCACGCGTCGGGCGTGGGGTACCCGGCGCAGTCGGCGACGCCGAAGTCGATGTGCGACACGACGAACGTCAGCGTGCGCGTGTCCGGCGCGTCGGCAACGCCACCCAGGTCCGGCGGGCGGTACACGGGCAGCGCGCACGCCGGCGTCGCAGCGCCGACGACCGTGTCCGGATCCGCGTCGTGGCACACGGGCGCCGCGGCGTCCGCTCCGGCTTCCACGTCGGGCTCGACGAACGCATCGACGACGTCAGGCGCGTCGACGGCGTCGAGCGCGGCGTCAGCCTCCGGTGCCGTCTCGACGCTCGCATCGGCCACGTCGGGGCCCGCTTCGTTCAGCGGCGACGCTTCGGCGACAGGCACGCGGTCCGGCGCGGCATCGCGCGGAGAGGTCGTGGAGTTACCGCCGCCGCACGCCGAGAGTGCGACGACAAGCGCGATCCCCACCCTGCCCCGCGCCCCGCGCATGCGGCGATCATCCGCCGCTCCGCGCGATCGCGCAAGGGACGTAGTGGCGCGTGCTAGCGTTCAAGCACCGGAGGCGCGCCTGAGAAGATTCGAGGCGAATACCCCGCGTTCCTGGCAACGTTCCGCTCTTCCGCCCTTCCTGTGAAAGTCCAAATGAGGGAATTTCCCACGAGCGCGTCGCCGCGTCGCGCGTGAAGGTCGTCGAATGAACGCTCGATCCAGAATCCTTGTCGGGCTGCTCGCCGTCATCATGGTCGGTATCGGCGCCTTGCACCTGGCGAACCCCGCGCCCTTCGTCCACATCATGCCGAGCGCGCTGCCGCACCCGCTCGCGCTGGTGTACCTGAGCGGCGCCTGCGAGATCGCCGGCGGCGTCGGGATCCTGGTGCCCGCGACACGCCGCCTCGCCGCGTGGGGGCTCGTGGCGCTCTACATCGCCGTGTTCCCGGCGAACGTGAACATGGCGATCCACCAGATCCAGGTCGACCCGGGCCTGATCGTACCGGTGTGGGCGATGTGGGCGCGCCTCCCGCTGCAGATCGGGTTCATCGCGTGGGCCGCGTGGATCGCGCGCCGCGTCAGCGCGTGAACGTCACGGTGATCGGCGCGGTCGACGCGACGCGCGGGCGTCCGTCCCGGTCGAGCGCCGGCGTGAAGCGCTGCGAAAGCGCGCAGCGGCGGGCCGCCGCGCCGAAGCCCGTGCCCGGATCCGAGATCACCGTGACGCTGGTCGCGCGGCCGTCGATGCCGACGGTGGCGACGATGCGCGCCTGCGCGAAGTCGACGCGCGCCGTGTCGGCGGCGGGCGGAAACGCGCAGCTCCACGCGCGCGCGACGGGCAACGCGGGCCGCGATCGATCGACCCGTGGCGCGACCACGGCGGGGCGCGCGGTCGCGCCCTGCACCGGCCCAGCGCCGCCACCCGTGCCGGTGCCGCCGACGACGCCGGCGACGCCCTCGTCGCGAGCGCGTGCGTCGTACACGGCGCTCTTCGACGTGCCGCGCGACGACGTCACGCCGCCGGCGTAGTGCTCGCCGCTGCCCTGCACGACGCTGAAGTCCATCGGCTCGCCGTCGCTCGCCGACCCGGGCGCCGTGAGCACGCGCCCCGCCTGCGCCGCGGGCGGCACGTACGCGGGCGGACGACCGTCGCCCACCGGCCCGGCGACGCCGCCCGTCGCCACACCGCCCAGCGCGACGCCACCGCCGCCCGGACTCCCGACGGACTCGGGCACCGGCGGCGGCTCCGGCGCCGGTACTGCCGCCGGCGTGGGCGCCTGGACGGGACGCGCCTCGGAGATCAGATCGACGGCGTACAGCTCGACGCCCGGCGAACCGCGCGTCAGCACCAACGCGAGCCACAAGAGCAGCAGCACATGCGCCACGGTGCTCGGGAGCAGCGTGCGCGCGAGCGCGGTGCGACTCGGGAACGTCTGGTAGCTGTACACACACTCGCGATCTGCAAACCACACGCCAGCGATATCGCGAGGGTTTTCGCGCCCCGTCCCCGCAGCCGCTGCGCGCCCGGAAGGCCGCGCGCAATGCGTGCGCTCGGGCGGGTTCGACGCGGAACCGCCACCGCGCGACACTTCGATCCGGCTCGCCATGCACCGTCGCCTCGCTCGATCCGCCGCCGCCGGCGCGCTGCTCCTCGGCGGCCTTGCGCTGGCACGCTGCGAGTCCGCTCCGCCGGTGGTCGGCCAGGGCTGCGAGGGCAACTGCCTCGTCCACCAGGGCAGCTGCACCGACCAGTGCACCGACGACGCATGCAAGCAACAGTGCGTCGCGGACTACGACGCGTGCATCGACGTCTGCGACGGCGTCGGCCACCACCCGAACCGCGACGCCTCGACCGACGCGAACGCGACCGACGCGAGCGCGACCGACGCGAGCGCGACCGACGCGAGCGCGACCGACACCGCGAGCGACGTGCCTGCCGCGCCCAGCGACTGCCCCGATCTGCCGCCCGAAGCCGGTGCCGCCTGCGCCGCGACGCATTCCTGCTTCTACAACGCGTGCGACGGCGGGATCCCGGGCTACTTCGACCCGTGTTGCCAGTACCCGGGAGCTCCCAACGTCGCGTGGGGCGAGACCGCGACGTGCGTCGCGGGCAAGTGGTCCGTGAAGGGTCCGCCCATCGTCTCTTGTCCGTAGCGCGCGGTTCCGCGCCGGACGACGCCGCGGAATCCCTGACGAGGGACCGGCATCCCCCTCCCTCTGTGCAGGCTCCGTGGAGCTTCGGTGCAGACGCGGAAGAAAGGCTGATCCGCAGGGCAAATCACGGCAGGCTTGCCTCGCGCGCCGTGGGGTGACAAAGCCGCCCCGGAAGGAACCTTGGAAATGACCCGTTCGAAAGTCGCCATCCTCCGCACCAAGCCCGCCACCGTCCTCGAGGACTATCACCGCTTGATGAACCTCGCGGGCTACCAGGACGTGATCGCGAAGGACGCGGACACGGGCCTCAAGGTCAACATCTCGTGGCACTTCTTCTACCCGGGCTCGAGCACCACGCCGTGGCAGCTCGACGGCGTGATCCGCGCCATGCTCGCCGACGGCTACCCGAAGGAGCTGATCCACGCGTGCCACAACCGCACGGTCGTCATCGACGCGCACCTCGGCGAGCGCGAGAACAAGCAGCTCGACGTGGTCGAGAAGCACGGCATCCGCAACGTGCACCTGTACGAAGGCGAAGAGTGGATCAACGTGAAGGACGCCGTCGGCGACCTCACGAAGAAGTTCCTGTGCCTGAACGAGGTCTACCCGAAGGGCTTCAGCATCCCGAAGCGCTTCATCGGCGAGAACATCATCCACCTGCCGACGATCAAGACGCACATCTTCACCACCACGACCGGCGCGATGAAGAACGCGTTCGGCGGCCTGCTCAACGAGCACCGCCACTGGACGCACCCCGTCATCCACGAAACCCTCGTCGACCTTCTGATGATCCAGAAGAAGATCCATCGGGGAGTATTCGCCGTGATGGACGGCACCTTCGTCGGCGACGGCCCGGGCCCGCGCTGCATGATCCCCCACACCAAGAACGTGCTCCTCGCCAGCTCCGATCAGGTCGCCATCGACGCCGTCGCCGCCAAGCTCATGGGCATGGACCCGATGAAGGACTGCAAGTTCGTGCGCCTCGCCCACGAGCAAGGCCTCGGCTGCGGCGACGTCGCGCGACATCGAGATTGTCGGCGACGTCGACGCCGCGAAAGAGAACTGGCACTTCGACGGCCCGTTCAAGGAGATGACGTTCGCATCCCGCAACCAGCACCGCATCTACTGGGGCCCGCTCAAGAAGCCCGTCGAGTGGAGCCTCAAGACCTGGCTCGCCCCCTGGGCCTACGTCGCCAGCGTCGCCTACCACGACATGTTCTGGTACCCGAAATACGGCTTCCCCCGCGTCAAGGCGGCCATGGAAAGCGAATGGGGCCGCCTGTTCGCCAACTGGGAGAACGTCAAGGACGACGGCAAAGGCTTCCCCGACGTCGGCAACGTCGTCGCCGAGCTCACGCGCACGACAGCCCAACACCTCCTCGAGAGCACGCGCCTCATCGGCATGGCCGTCGCGGAGTCTCCGGAAGTGAAGATGCGCCAGGCGCGCCGCGACCATCACGCGCATCCGTAGATGCCGTGGTTCCACACCGTCGCGTTGCCGTTCGCGACGCTGATCGCCTTGGCCATCGGCGTCGAAGTTCGCGCGCCCGCTGTGGAAGCAAGCCGCGCTGGTCGTCGGCTGCGCGCTCATGCTCGCCGGCCTGTGGCTTCAAGTGGCGTACAGCACGGCGCTCCTGCTGGCGGGCGGCGTCGTGTTCTTCGTGGGCGTGACGCGCAGGGTCGCGCAGAAGCCGTAGGGTTTGTTTGCCGGTCCGGCGCGGAATCTCCACTGTCGAGTCGAACGGAATCGAGTCGTGCATTCCGGAGCAAGCCCTTCCCACCTTGACCACGTCCGGCCGCGGAATGGGCCCCGATATGTCTTGCCCATCGTTTGCGCGTCTGCGACGCAAGACGCCCGCCAAGGTTTGAAGATTCGGGTGATGCCGGTCCGGCGCGGAACCTCACGCAGCGACCAGCGCTGCCCATCGCAGCAGCGCTTCCGCCACATCACGCACCACCAGCTCCGCGTCCAACCGCAGCACGCGCCACCCGAACCGCGCGAGCACGCGGTCCCGCCGCGCATCCAGCCGCGCGCGCCCGCGATGCGAGCCGCCATCCACCTCCACGATCAGCCGCGCGGAAGGCGCGGCGAAGTCCGCGATGAAGCGCCCGACAACCACCTGCCGCCGGAACTGCACGCCGAGCTTGCGCCCGGAGATGGCGCGCCACAGCGCCGCTTCCGACGAGGTGGGCGAGAAGCGCATTCCGCGAGCGCGTTCGGCGAGAAGTGACGAGCGATCCATGGCGACCTGCTTGGCGGCCCGAGTGGCCGGGCTTCGCCCTTCCCAGGCGCAGGATCCGTGACGCGCCCGAGCGCCGCCCACGTGGGTGGCGACGTATCGGGCGCGCCGCGCGGAAGCAAGTCGCGCTCGACCTGGGTGGAGCCCGGCCACGAGCGCGTGGACGCGTCGCTCGGCCATCAGGTCGAGCGCGATCGCCACGCGAGCCGCGCGAGCCGAAGGCTCAGCGAGCAGCCCGAAGTCTCCCTGCCACGCGCAGCGTGCGCCGTCTGCGGCGCACGCGAGCATGGCTTTGGGGGAACCGGCGAGCGAAGCGAGACGAGTGGGGGCAGCCCCACTGGTACCCGAAATACGGCTTCCCCCGCGTCAAGGCGGTCCATGCGAAAGCGAATGGGGCCGCCTCGTTCGCCAACTGGGAGCAACGTCAAGGACGACGGCAAAGGCTTCCCCGAGGGCGGCAACGTCGTCGCCGAGCTCGCGCGCACGACAGCCCAACACCTCCTCGAGCAGCACGGCGCCTCATCGCGCATCGGGCCGTCGCGCGAGTCTCGCGGCCGTGAAGGGGACGGCAGGCGCGCCGCGCCGGCGTCCACGCGCATCCGTAGCATGCCGTGGTTCCACACGGTCGCGCTGCACGTTGGGAGCTGACCGCCGCTCGCGTTCCGTCCGGGTCCGCGCGCTGCGCTTGAAGCCGCTGGCGAAGCACACGCTGATCCTCGCCGCTGTCTCCGTACGCCCGGAGCTGGGTGCTCGGGCGGGCGGCGCGGCGCTCCTCGTCACTCCCGCGCAGCCCGCCGGCTACCGGTTCCCGGTCGGGCATCGGCATCGCCACTGTCGCGTCGAACGGGCGCAGCGTGCGATTCCGGAGCAACCCTTCCCGCTTTCGGCTGCTGGACGTCGCGCCGCGGCGCGGTGCGCGTCTCAGCGCGATCGTGCGTGCGCCGGCTTCGCCGACCCGGCGCACCGATCGTGTTCCACATCGCGTCGAAGCACGGCGCTGCGCAACTGTGGCGCATGTCGCTCGCGACCGGGCGGACCACGCCGCTCGGCGGCGACCGCGACGCGGAGACGTGCTACGCGTCCCTGGACGGAACGCGCTGGCTACGTGGAGCGCTACTGACTATCAGCTGCTTCGTCGACGGCGCCAGCGGCGTGGCGCGCCGCTTCCGTCGTTGTCGCTCCCGCCGGCGACGTTCAACACGCGGTCGTTGAAGACTCCACGCTCGGCAGTACGCGCGTCGAGACCTGCGTCCAGCGCCAGTTCGAGCGCCTTCACTTTCCGGCTGCGGCCGAGGCGACGAGGTTCGAGTGGACGCTGGTGTTCGGCGAGAAGAGCCGCGGGATACCCGGCGACAGTAGCGCGCCGTAGGCCGTGGCGGCGGCTCATCAGAAGAGGATCCTTCGCGGCCCCGAGTGGCCGGGCCTCGCCCCGAGTGCCGCCCACGTGGGTGAAGCGCTGGAGGTGCGGCCCGGCCACGAGCCGCGAAGGAGCGGCGGCATTCGCTCGGCCAGACGGGCGCTCTTGCTGGCGGGCAGCGTCGTGTTCTTCCTCGGCGTCACGCGATGTGTCGCGCGCACGTGAGCCACGCGCCAGAAGCTTGACCCCCATCTTGCGCGTCTGGCGCGCAAAACCCCCGCCAAGGTTTGTAGGTTTGGCTGGATGCTGGTCCGGCGCGGAATCTCGCGCGCGGTGCGACTATCGGCCGACGTGTGCGGGCGCGGGCGGCCCGGAGACTACCGGCTCCTCGCCGGGCACCTTGCGGAACACGCCCGGCGGCGGCGCTCGCACGCAGGTGATGTTCGCGAGACGCTCGGCGCGCGCGTCGAAGATGCGCTGCCCGGCGCCCGGCTCACGCGGATACACCTTCTGCAGGAACGTGACCGCGGACGTCTCGTCCACGCGACCCGCGGCGAGGGCTCGATACACGACGAGCTCGGAGAAGTCGTTGGCCTCGAGGCCGTCGTAGCGGCCGGCACCGTCTACCCAGTAGCAAGGCGCGGGCTCCCACACGACGCGGGACTGCGACACGTACCAGGGCAGATGCCGGCTCGCCACGTCGAGCGTCGCGGTGCCGTCCCACGCGAGCGCCGCTGCTTCGTCGACCGGCGTCGTCGTCCATGCGTCGAGGACAAGCCACGCGGCGTCGCCGGGCTCGCGCCGCTGCATCGCGACGTTCGCGTCGTAGAAGATGCGGTGCAAGAGCTCGCGCCACGCGTGCTCGTTGTCGCGCGCGGCCGGGACTTCAAAGAACCACGTCTTGTCCTTGGTGTCCGGCGTGAGGCCGCCGTATCCGTTCGCGAGGCGGAACGTCAGCGCCACGCGTCCGAGCACGCGCGGGACGTCGGGATGGCTCATCGCTGTTCCAGCTTCTGCAGCTTCTTCAAGGTCTTCTCGAGCTCGTCGATGTGACGACCGTAGCCGGCGAAGTCGCCGGCCTTGAGCGCCTTCTGGGCGTCCTCGAACTCGCGGTTCGCTTGCTCGATGAGCGGCTTGGTCTGCGGGGGCACCGGCGCAGCGGGCGCACCGGGCGGCGCGCTCGCGGACGCGGCGGCCGCTGCGCTCTGCGCCGGCGCGGGTACTGGGGCGCCCGACGACGCGGGCGGCGCCGACGACGCACCCGACGCGGCCTTCGGCGTCGCGCCGAAGATCTTCTCCAGCGCCTTCGCCAGCGTCGGCTCCATGACCACGTTCTGGCGGTCGCCCGACGGAAGCGCATTGGCTCCGGCGGGTGCGCGGTAGAAGACGATCACGCGCTTGAACTGCGGCAGCTTCGTCTGCTCGCTCTCGATGTACATCGGCTGCACGTACAGCAGGCTGTCCTCGACGGGCACGACCAGCAGATTGCCGAAGATGACGCGCGAGCCCTGCTGTCCCCAGAGCGTGCGCTGGGACGAGATGATCGGATCCTGGTTGATCGCGGCTTCCACCTGCGCCGGGCCGTACACGGTCTGGCTCGCGGGAAACGCGAAGCTGACGGCCTTGCCGTAGTCGGGCCCGTCGGACTGGGCGCCGAGCCAGCCGATCATGTTGCTGCGCCCGTTGGGCGAAAACGGCAAGATCAGCGCGAACTCCTCGTGCGACTCGTGCGGCAGCCTCATGATCACGTAGTACGCCGCCATGCGTCCGGAGCCCGAGATGGACACGTGGCTCGGGATCTCCCACTGGTCGCCCTTGTTGTAGAGCACGCCGGGGTTCTTCACGTGATAGGTGGTGAACACCTCCGCCTGCACGTTGAACAGGTCCTCCGGATAGCGCACGTGATCCATCAGCGCGGCGGGCATCGCGCTCTTCGGCTTGAACATGCCGGGGAAGATCCGGGCATAGGTGGCGAGCACCGGATCGCCTGGATCGAAGGCGTAGAAGTCGAGCGTGCCGTTGTACGCGTCGATCACCGCCTTGACCGAGTTGCGCAGGTAGTTCAAGCCGCCGGTCGGCGCGGAGTACGGGTACAGCCCGGTCGTGGTGTAGGCGTCGACGATCCAGTACAGGCGCCCTTTCGCCACGACGATATACGGGTCCGAGTCGAAACCCAGGAACGGCGCCGCCGCGCGCAGGCGCTGCCGGATGTCGTTCTTGATGATGACGCGCGTGTCGGCGTCGATCGCCGAAGAGGTGAAGAACTTGATGGTGCTGAACTCGAGCGCGAACGCGAGCTTGTTGATGAACGACCCGATGCGGATGCCGCCCGTGCCGTCGTACGCGTGATACACGTCGCCGTTCGGTCCGGGATAGTCGAACTCCGGCTGCTTGGTCTTGACCAACGAATACGTGGTGCCCAGCTCGCCGAAGTAGATGCGCGGCTGGGTGACGGCCAGCGACGGCGCCGTGGACGTCACCGGGATGTCCTGCACCAGGAAGTCGGGAGACCCGTCGCTGGTTACCTGGTCTACCGCCGACATCGCCACGCCGTAGCCGTGGGTGTACGTGATGTGCTGGTTCACCCAGGTCTGCGCCTGGGCAGGCAGTCCGGCGATGTTCAGCAAGCGTGCAGAGATCATCGTCTCGCGATACACGCCGTTGACCTGGTAGCGATCGACGTCCACGTCCTTGAACGCGTAGTACGGTCGAAGCTCCTGCAGCTGGCGGTAGCTGTTCAAGAGTGTCGCCGGGTCCCACAGCCGGATGTTGCGGATCGTCAGGTCGTTCGCGCCGAGCTTCTGCGCCGACAGGTCACCCTTCAGCGGCAGCTTCGTCCCCGCGATGCCGTCCAGATTGTAGGCCGCGCGCGTCGCCTCGATGTTGCGCGTGATGTACTCCGCCTCCGCGGCGCCCTGGTTCGGGTTCACGACCAACGACTGGACGGCGCCGGGCACGACGCCGAGCAGGACGATGATCGCCGCGATCCAGCCGCCGATGGCGACGAGCGGCAATAGCCGCCGGTGACGCCGCACGTTCGCGAACAGGAGCGCGGCGATCAACCACGCCACGACCATCAGCACGCGGATCGCCGGCAGCCGGACGTGCACGTCGGTGTAGCCCGCGCCGCTCACCACGCCGTCGGACGAGAACAGCAGGTCCCAGGCGCTGATGAACTGGCCCGCGCCGGTCAGGAGGAAGATCACGCCCAGGATCACCGACGCGTGCGAGAGCGCGCCGTCGTCGACGTGAACGCCCGTGTCCGGCCGGATCGACAAGCCGCCCAGGAGCGCGTGGACCACGATCGCCACAGCCAGCGACGCGATCAACGTGGCGAACAGGAACGAGTAGACGTACTGCCACGCCGGCAACGTGAACGCGTAGAAGCCGATATCGCGGTGGAACACCGGGTCGGTGCGCCCGAACGGCACGGCGTAGTGCGCACCCAGGAACACGAGCCAGCTCTGCGCCGTCGCGAACGCGACGATCACCGCGATCAGCAGCGACAACACGAGCCCGCCGCGCCGCACCGCGATCCGCGCGCCGTCGTTCACCGGCTCGACCAGGCTGATGGTCGCCGAGGTGCGGAAGCGCGGCGCCAGCCGCAGCGCCGTCCGGATCGAGCCGTAGAAGAGCGCGAAGAAGACCGCGCCGAAGGCCGGACCGATCACGAACTGTGTGCGGAGCGTCCGCCAGAAGACCACCCTGAGGTGCACCTCGCCGAACCACAGCCAATCCAGGTAGTAGCTCGCGAACAGCACCAGGCCCACGCCGAGCACGACCACCGCGGCCGCGATCAGTCCGAAGACGGTGCGGCGGCCGCGCGGGCGCGACCCGCGCGGCAGGCGCGCGCGCGGAGGCGTGTCGTCGCTCATGGATTGCAGTATCCCACGTCATCCCACCCGTATGCGGACCCAGCACTTTTCGCCCGGTTCCGCGCCGTACCGGCATAACTTTCCAGCGTTGCGGTGCCGCGGCCGGCGCGCTTCTCGTCGGGCCGGCTTTGGTGCAAGACTATGCAGACCCTCATGAATCGCTTTAGTTTCTGCTTAGGTTTTATCCCGCTCGCGCTGGTCACCGTAGCTTGCTCGGGAGAGGCGCCCACCACCTCGCTCGGCAAGAGCGCGGAGCCGATCATCGGCGGCGTAACGGACACGGGCGCCGCGGCGCACGACGGCGTGGTGTTCCTGTCGCTGCCGGGCGGCTATGCCTGCAGCGGCTCCCTGATCGCGCCCAAGCTCGTGATCACGGCGCGTCACTGTGTGTCGCAGAACGTCAGCACCGGCATCGGCTGCGACATCTACGGCACCTCGCAGAACGGCGATCACGTCGGCGCCGATCTCCTGGCCTCCGGCATCCGCGTGAAGTCCGGCGCGAACCCGGGCGCGACGCTCGCGCACGGCGCGCAGATCCTCCACCCGGCCGGCAACAACCTCTGCAACAACGACATCGGGCTGATCGTGCTGGATACGGCCATCACCAGCCTGCCCATCGTCCCGATCCGGCTCGACTGGGCGCCGCAGATCGGCGAGCTGGCGACCGCGGTCGGCTACGGCGAGACCAGCGACAACGCGGGATACACGGCCGGCACGCGCCGGCGCCGCGACAACGTGCCGGTGCTGAGCGTCGGGCAGGACTGGAACAAGCTCATCGGCGCAGGAGAGCTCGCCGCCGGGCAGGGCATCTGCTCGGGGGACTCCGGCGGTCCGCTGATCGCCGCCTCCGGCGCGATCATCGGTCTCGCGTCGCGATCGGCGGCGTGCAGCAACCCGTCCGACACGCCGATCTACACCCGCGTGGACACGCAGAAGGCGCTGATCATGCAGGCCTTCGCCGCCGCCGGCGCAACGCCCGTGGGCGACCCCGGCACGCCGCCCACCACGACGCCGAAGAAGAAGGCGACCGGCGACAGCCCGTGCAAGACCGGCGCCGAGTGCGCGTCGTTCCTGTGCCAGACCAACGGCGGCTACTGCGACGACTTCTGCGCCAACGTGTCGTGCCCGACAGGGATGTACTGCGCCGACACCTCTGTGACGCTGTCCGGCCAGGTCGTGAACGACAAGTTCTGTGAGCCGATCCCCACGGGCGGCGGCTGCGACACCTGCCGGCTCACCAACTGCGTCAACACCGTCAGCTCGTGCGAAGCGAACCCGGACTGCAAGACGCTGCTCGGCTGCGTCGACAAGTGCACGGACGCGGCGTGCCTCAGCGCGTGCAAGGCCGCGAGCCCGAACGGCGCCGATGACTACAGCATCGTCGAGTACTGCTCGTGCCAGCAGTGCCCCACCGAGTGCGGGGACATGTGCCTCACCGGCACCGGCGGTGCGGGCGGCGCGGCGGGCGCGTCCGGCACCGGCGGCGCGTCCGGCGCGGCAGGCTCCAGCACCGCAGGGACCGGCGGCGCCGCCGGCTCGAACGCCGCGGACGCGGGCACGACGCCCACCGCCGGGGACTCGGGGAGCGCCGGCGGCTGCAGCACGACCGGCAAGCGCGCGCCCGCATCGGGCTGGATCGCGCTGTCGCTGATCGGCCTCGCCTTCTGGCGTCGCCGCCGCTGAGCTGGGCAAGACGGGAACGCGCGCCGCGGCGCGCGCCGTTCCCTGGTATCCTGACGGCGGAGGTGTGGGCCATGCGTCGCTTCGTCATCGCGGGATGCTTCTTCGCTCTGCTGCCGCTCGCGGCATGCGGTAGCTCGGACTCGAGCTCGGGCAGCGGCGGCTCGTCCGGCACGGGCGGGTCCTCGGGTTCCGGTGGATCGTCCGGCACCGGCGGCACGGCAGGCGCGAGCGGAGCTTCCGGAACCGGCGGCAGCGCAGGCAGCGCAGGCAGCAGCGGCACGGCGGGCAGCGGTGGCGCGGCGGGCATGGCGGGCAGCGGCGGCAGCGCGGGCGCGGCCGGCGGCAGCGCGGGCGCGGCGGGCAGCGCCGGAAGCGCGGGCGCGGCGGGCGCCGGCGGGAACATCCACGTCGAAGCCACGTGTGCCTTCACGCCCTGCGGCGGTGATCCGTCGGGGACGTGGAACTACACCGACGTATGCCTGGTCGACAGCGAGGTATTCGCCGCCCTCTACAACGCGTGCGCCAGCGCGACGGTGGATTCCGCGAGCGGCACGGTCACCGGCAGTCTGTCCATGCTCGGCGCGAAGCTCGTGCTGAACGCCACCACGACCGTGAACGCCACGGTGACGCTGCCGCAATCTTGCGCCTTCGGGCAGTGCGCGCAGATCCAGGGCGCGCTCGCCCAGGGCTTCCCCGGCGCGACGTGCAGCGCCGGAACTGCCACGGGCTCGTGCACGTGCAACATCAGCAAGAGCACGAACGCCGTCGCCGGCGGGACGTACACCGTGAGCGGCAACACGGTGACCACGTCCGGCGGCCGTACCTACGACTTTTGCGTGAGCGGCAGCACGCTCGAGTACCACGAGACCACCGCGACCAATCCGCAGCTCGGCGTGTACACGCTGAGCAAGAATTGACACGCGATCAAGCGCGCGGAAACGCCGCGGGATTCCGCGCCGTACCGGCAGTCTTTCGATCGTGGTACGCTCGGCGCATGCGCGCGTTGTTCGTCGTGTGTTGCCTCGCCGGCATCAGCGCCTGTGGCTCGTCCGATAGCAGCGGTGGCACAGGCGGAAGTGCGGGCAGCGGCGCGAGCGGCGGTACGGCGGGCGGCGGCGCTACGGCGGGCAGCGGCGGCACCGCGGGCGGCGGCGCTGCGGCCGGCAGCGGCGGCACGGCGGGCAGCGGCGCAACGGCCGGAAGCGCTGGAAGCGGCGCGAGCGCGGGAGCTAGCGGCGACGCTTCCGCGGGCACTGGCGGCACCGCGGGAGCGACCAGCGACGCGGGCGCGGGCGCGGGCGGCACCGCCGGCGCGAGCGGCACCGCCGGCGCGAGCGGCGGGGACGCGGGAAACAAGACGTACCGGAACTCGCTTTCGGTGTGCTGGACCGATCCCGCATGCCCGCGCGTGTTCGCCGTGGCGCACGGCGGCGCGTGGGTCGTCACCGGACCGCCCTACGACTCGAACGCGGCGATCGCCGCGGCCTACGCCGGCGGCGTGGACGGCGTGAAGATCGACGTGCGCGTCACGCAAGGACAACGTCCCGGTGATCTCGCACTCGAGCCCGATCCAGACCTACGAGTCGCTCGACTGCTCCGGCAAGAAGATCGAGGAGATGACGGCCGCCCAGAGTGACGAAGTGCCACCGCTTCCCGTCGCTGACGGAGACGTTCCAGCGCCTGGACGACGTGCTTGAACTACCTGCGCGGCAAGATGGTGGTGGAGCTCACCGTCAAGCTCAGCAGCGACTACGCGCGCACCATCGAGGAGGTCCACGCGCAGAACGCCGAGGACTTCGCGTTCCTCGAGATCTCGACGTCCGATCTGCAGAACCAGATCCCGACGATCCCGGGCGCGGACAGCGTGTACTACCTGATCAACGTCGCGTCGAACCTGCCGGAGGTCGACACGCTCATCGACGTCATCAACAACCCGCGCGCGTTCATGTACGAGTTCGATCCCACGGTGGACGTCTCCACGCTGACGACCACGCGCCTGCACCCGGCGGGCGTGCGCTCGTTCACCTACACGAATGCCGCGGCGCCCACGGAACCGCAGCTGCAAGCGCTGTTCGAGGGCGGCTACGACGTGGTGTCGTCGCAGGCCGCGACGAACGGCGTGGCCGCGCGCAAGATCGTAAACCAGAGTCACGGCGTCACGCCGCCATAGGCGTCAGACGAGCTTGAGCTTCTTGCGCCCGTCCTCGTCGCGGACGATAACGTCGAGCGGCAGCTCCGGAAGCGGCAGGTGCTGGTTCTTGGCGTACACCGGGTGGCGCCCCTTCTCGCGGTACCACTCGCCGACGGTCGCGGTCATCCGCATCTTCTCGATGATGTTCCGCCAGCCGACGCCGGTGTTGTAGGCGCAGAAGCTGATCTCGCCCATCTGCGTGCCGTACGGGATGATGCACATCTCCGTGCGCCGGAAGTCGTAGTTGAACAGGTCCTGGAACCACATGCCGGCGACGAACAGGAAGCGCCACTCGAATTCGTTGGCGTCGCCCTCGGTCTCGCCGACGCGCTTCGAGCTCGCACCGGTCTGGCTCATCAGCTGCCGCACCAGCTCCGTCACGCCGTAGCCCTTCGGCGCCTTGTCGGGACGGAAGTTCTTGAGCACCGCCAGACCGAGCGCGGCGATCGTGCGCTTGCGTCCCAGGCCGGCGTCGGCGACGGCCTGCACGTCGGTCAGCAGCTGATCCACGTCGACGAACTCCGCGACCGGGACCATCTGCTTGGTCTGCTTGTGCACCAGGAGCACCGTCCCGATGCCGCAGTTCGGGTGACAGCCGCACTTCAGCGCGCCGAACTCGGCGGAGGCGCCCAGCATCAGGTCGACCACGTCGGAAAACGGGTTCATCGCGCTGAGCGGGAACCAGTCGCGGAGCGGCTCGGTCGCGCCGAGCTGCGCGTGCAGGTCGTGGGCCAGGTGGCTCAAGGTGTAGCGCTGCTGCTCGCGCGTCTTGTCGTCGATGTCCTCGTCGCGACCGGTGAAGCTGACGGGCTGGAACGACACGACGGTGATCTTGTCGGCGTTGTCGATGGCAAACTGGACGATCTTGCCCACCTGGTCGTTGTTCACGCCGTTCACGACCGTCACGACCAGCACCACGTCGATGCCGGCCTTGTGCAGGTTGTCGATGGCACGCAGCTTCACGTCGAACAGGTTGCCGACCTTGCGGTGGCTGTTCGCCTCGTTGGTCACGCCGTCGAACTGCAGGTACACCAGCCGCAAGCCCGCGCGCTTCGCCGCTTCGCAGAACTCCGGCTCCTGCGCGAAGCGGATGCCGTTCGACGCGCACTGCACGCAGAAGTAGCCCACGTCGCGCGCGTAGCGCGTCGCCTCGATGAAGTGCGGGCTGAGCGTCGGCTCGCCGCCGGAGAACTGCACGCTCATCTGGCGTCGCGGCTCGATCGTCAGGCTGTCGTCCAGGATCTTCTTGATGTCGTCCCACTCGAGCTCGTGGACGTAGCCCACCTGGTTCGCGTCCATGAAGCACGGGTCGCACATCATGTTGCAGCGGTTGGTCAGATCCACGGTCAGAACCGAGCCGCGGCCGTACTTGATGCTGGAGGTGCCGTGGTCGCGCAGCGCGCTCTTCGGCGCCGCGTAGTCGCGCCCCGGAAACAGCTTCTCGATGCGCGCCAGGAACGCCGGGTCGACGCTGATCACGTCCTCGAACCGGCCGTGCACGGCGCACTCCTTGACCATCAGCACGCGCCCGTCGCGCTCGATGATGTCCGCGACGATCTCGCCGGGGTTGCCGTCGATGAGCTCGCGCAGATCGGTCTTTCCCGACAGCACCGCGGCGCGCACCTCTTTCACGCACTTCGGGCACAGCGAGTCCGTACTGCGCGGCCAGCCCAGCGGCGGAGACGTGCGCTCGCGCTTGCGCAAGAGCGGCGCCGGCGCCCACTTCGGCTGCACCGCGTCGCCGGGGAAGCGTTCGCCGTAGCGTTCCAGCAAGGGCCAGGCGGCGCGTGCCGCGGCGTGGAGGAGTCGGTCCGGCGTCTTGGCGTCCATGTGGGTGCAGGCTATTCCGACTTGGGGGGTGCACCAAGCGCGACGTCGCCCGGCGCGCTATGCTCGGCTCCCGATGCCCCTGGTGGTCCTCAGCGATGTGCACCTGTCCCACGGCGGTCCGGCCGCCCCCGCACAGGCGCTGGCGCGGCTCGTGGCCACGCATCCCGGTCACGAGATCGTTCTCGACGGCGACGTGTTCGACTTGTCCGTCGATCCGCCGGCCCGCGATCCAGCCGAGTCGGTGACGACCCTGCTCGCACCCCACGCGGAGCTCCGCGCCCGCCTGCGCGAGCACGTGGCCCGCGGCGACGCGCTGGTGATCGTCGCCGGCAACCACGACGCCGCCACGGCGCGACCGGCCGTTCGCCAGGCGCTGCTCGCGTCGCTCGAGCTCGCCGGCGACGCGCCGCTGGCCACGAGTCCGTGGTTCCTGCGGCGCGGAAACGTGCACATCGAGCACGGTCACGCGTGGGATCCGGACAACGCGCCGACGCACCCGCTGGCACCGTGGAGCTACGAGACGGAGCCACTCGGCATCGCGCTCACGCGGCGGTTTCTCGCGCCGAACGGCGCGCTCGCTTTCGCCCACGCCCACGAGACGACGCCAGTCGACGGCCTGCTGCGTACCTTCCGCCTGTTCGGCGCGCGCGCGCCCTGGGTCGTGGCGCGCTACTTCTCGACCGCCGCGCGCCTCACGCTGGAGGCGGGGCGCCACGCGGGCTTCGAGCTCGAGCGCATTCTCGGCGCGGAACACGTCGAGCCGTTCTCGTCGCACGTCGGCCTCGACGCCGCGCTCTTGCACGAGCTGGCGGACTGTCGGCCGGCGCCGACACACCACCGCTTCCGCGACACCTTCATGCGCCTGTACTTCGATCGCATCATCGCCTCGGTGGTCGCGACCGCCGGCGGCGCTGCCGGGCTCGCCCTGGGCAGTGTCCCCCTGGTCGGCATCGCCGCGCTCTCGGCCGGCTACGTCGCCGCATCGGTGGTCACCGGTGGCGGCCGCTACGACGACGGCGCCGTCACGCGTCTGCGCGAAGCCGCGGCACACGTCGCCGAGCTCACCGACGCCGCGCTGGTCATCTTCGGCCACACGCACCACGAGGACGAAGCGCCGCGCTACCTCAACACCGGCTCGTTCTCGTTTTCGCGCAGCGGGCACCCGTACGTTGTCATCGAAGACAACGGCGTCGCCGAGCGCCGCCTGCTCCCCGCCTGAGAATCAGGGCGACGGCGCGAGCTCGAGCTCGTGGGCGAAGAAGGCGAGCGCCGCCGCGTCGTTGCCGACGCGTTGGCTGAACGACGCCGTCACGCCGTGGCCCTCGTTCATGCGCGTCAAGAGCAGGATCGGCGCGTCGGACGAGGTGGCAGCCTGGAGCGCGGCGGCGAACTTGCGCGACTGCCACGGCGCCACGCGCGGGTCGTTCACGCCGGTGACGAGCAGCGTGGCGGGATACGCCGTGTGCGCCTGCACGTGCTGCAGCGGTGAGTAGGCGGCGAGCCACCCGAAGTCGGGCTTCTGGGTGACGGTGCCGTACTCGCTCACGTTGTAGCGGCCGTTGGGCCACAGCTCGGAGCGCATCATGTCGTAGATCCCGACGAAGCTCACGACGGCGGAGATGGCGTCGGGATGCTGGGTCAGCTCGGCGCCCATGAGCAGACCGCCGTTCGAGCCGCCGACGATGCCGAGGTGGCGGGTGTCGGTCCAACCGCTCTGTTTCAGTTGCTCGACCGCGGCGTTGAAGTCGTCGAAGCCGTTCTGCTTCCTTTCGAGCATGCCGGCCTCGTGCCAGCCCTCGCCGAACTCGCCGCCACCACGGATGTTCGCCATCGCCCATACGCCGCCGCGCTCGAGCCACGCCAGGTTGCGCCCGACGAAGCGCGGGCGCCGGGCGATCTTGTAGCCGCCATAGGCCGTGAGGATCGCGGGACGCTTGCCGTCGGGCTGGGTGCCGGCCATGGCGACAAGCGTGACGGGCACCTTCGTGCCGTCCTTCGAGACGGCGGTGAGCGCGTGCGTCTCGAGCTTGGAGTAGTCGGCGGCAGCCTTGACCTCGAAGATCGTATCGACAGTGCCCTTCGCCACGTCGTAGCGCGACCAACGATCGGGAAAGCGGAAACCCGCGGTGTCGATCAGCGCCTGGCCGGACGCGTCGTTCGCCGCCACGTCGTACACGCCGAAGTCCTTGTCCGGCAGCGGCACCGCGCGCACGAGCTTGCCCTTCGCGTCGTAGTGATCGATGCGCCACGCCGGACCGTCGACCATCACCAGCAGGAAGCCGCCCTTGACGCCGAAGACCGCGTCCATCGCCCACTCTTGCTGCGCGACGACGGGCGAGACCTTGCCGTTCGCACCTACCGCGACCAACGCACCGCGCGGCGCGTCCTGGTACGAGATCACCAGCAGTCGATTTCCGAGCCACGACGCCGCCTCGCGCACGTTCGCTTCGGGGCCCAGCGCTCGCGTCCATTTGCCGCGTTGCTGGGTGAACACGCGGTCCGGGTTGCCGTCGCCGAAGTGGACGAGAATAGCCCGCTGCTTGCCGTTGCCGGAGACCGCGAACGAGTACTCGGCGACGGGCGACAGGTCCTTGCCGAAGACGACGGCGTCGTCCGTGACCGGCTTGCCCAGCACGTGGTGGTAGATGGCGGCGTTGAACTGCTCGCCGGAGTCCGGAAGCCGGACGTACAGCATGCCCTTGCTGTTCGCGTCCCACGCGAGCGCTTGCGGCGTCGTGCCGCCACCGGCGCGCGGCAACGCATCCGGAAGCTGCTTGCCGTCGGCGACCTGCAGCACGTGGATCGTCGTCGCCTCGCTTCCCCCCTCGGCGGTGCCGTACGCGACGTAGCGACCGTCCGGCGACGGCCAGTACGCGGTGATCGCGGTGCCGGCGCTCTGGTTCGGATCGTAGAGCACCTTCGCCGCGCCGTCGGGCCACTTGCCCGCGGCCAGCACCGGCTCCGGCTGCGGCGGCGTCTGCTGCATGAAGAACAGCTTGCCCGCCGCGAGCGTCGGCGCGTCGCGCTGGGTCGACGTGAGCGACAGCTCGCCGACACGCTTCGCGATCGCGTCGCGCCCGGGGAACGCGCCGAGCACGCTCTCGGTGTACGCATTCTGCGCCTCGATCCACTGCGTCACCGCGCTCGCATCCGCCTCCTCGAGCCAGCGATACGGGTCGTGCACCGTGGTCCCGAAGTACGTGTTGGTGACGTCGTGCATCGGCGTCGGCGGCGGCTTCGGCCGGGTGTCCGCCGGCGGCGGTGCGCTGGCCACTGGCGGCGGCGCAGGCGTTTCCGGTGGCGGCGGCGGGGACCCGGCGCAAGCCGCGAGCACGAGAGCGACGACGAGACACGACGAGCGATGCATGGCCGGGGACGCTAACACGCATGATGTCGGTCCGGCGCACAACACCTGTTATCGTTTCGCATGGCCGCCGGCGCTACCGTCTACCGCTTCCGGATCGCACTCTCCGACGTCGACCGCGGCGTCTACGAGGCGCTCGATCTACGCGTCGCGCAACATCCGTCCGAGACGGCCCGCTTCCTCTTGACCCGCGTGCTGGCGTATTGCCTGTGCTTCGAGCCGGGCCTGGCGTTTACCAAGGGCCTGTCCACCGCCGACGAGCCGGCGATCTTGCTCACGCGCGACGGCGGCGCGATCGCGCTCTGGATCGACGTCGGCACGCCGGGCGCGGATCGACTGCACAAGGCCAGCAAGGCGAGCGATCGCGTGATCGTGTTCACCCATCACGATCCCGCGCTGGTGCTCCGAGCCGCGCGTGAGCGCGCGATCCACCGCGCGGAGGAGATCGAAGTCGTCGCCGTCGACGGCGCCCTGCTCGACGCCCTGGAGTCGCGCCTCGAGCGTCAGCTGAGCTTCGAGCTGGTTCGCACCGACGACCGCCTGTACGTGACCGTCGGCTCGGACGTCCTCGAGGGACCGCTCAGGCGGCTCGCGCTCGACGCCGGAACGTGAGCGCGCGCCCAAGGCCTACGCCGGCTTGTGACAGACCGCTTCGACGTTGTTGCCGTCGGCGTCGAGCACGAACGCGCCGTAGTAGTCAGGATGGTAGTGCGGTCGCGGTCCCGGCGCGCCGAAGTCGCGGGCCCCGGCTTCGATCGCGGCGCGGTAGAACGCATCGACGTCGGCGCGGCTCTCCGCGACGAAGGCCACGTGGATCGGCGCGGCGCCGGCGCGGTGGCTCGCGCTCCAGAATTCCGGGTGCCCCTCGCCCGCGGCGCCGATCCAGAAGCTCGGCTTGCCGTGGCGACCGAAGCCCGCGGCCTTGCCGAACTCCATCTGCAACGCATAGCCGAGGGGCGCGAGGGCGGCGGTGTAGAACGCCTTGGCGCGATCGAAGTCGGCAACCACGATAGAGACGTGATCCAGCATCGCTTCTCCTTCAACCGCGACGGCGTGAGCTCGGGGCGCGGCCGCGCATCACCGACGCGGGACCGGCGTCCAGCTCGTCGAGCAGGCGACCCCAGCTGACGCCGTTATCGACGCCGAGCGTCTTCGCGATCTCGACCAACGCCTCTTCCTCTTCCTTGGTCACGCCGGTCGGGACGTCCAGCGCGTGGCCCGAGGCACGCGCGATCGACTCGCAGTGCACGAGCAGGTCGTGCAGTTCCTCGGGGTGGACGAGCGGCTCGCCGTCCTCCGACTGCGCCATCAGGAGCAGGTCCTGCATGCCCTCGTCGAAGTACTCCTTGGTCGGTTGCGTATGCAGCCACCAGTCGAGGATCGCGAGGCCGCTCGAATCCGAGATGGAACCGGGTCTTGGCGATCTCGTCGATGCGCTCGATCTCCGCATCGTCCATCTTGCCGTCCGACCAAGCGACGTACACCAGCGGCAACAGCATCAGCACGCGGTAGTTGCCGCTCGTGAATCCGAGCGTTGCAAGCGATTCCTTGAGCGTAGGGTCCATGGCATCATCACCGATAGCGAAGACGCCCTGCCGCGTCCAGCATCACTTGGCCTCGATCAGGTCGCCCTTCAAGAACGTGTAGTCGCGCATGTCCGACGCTTGACCGCCGCGCGTGACGTGGGCCGTCGGGAACACCGCCTCGACGCCGAAGCTGTGCGCGAGCGACGGCCCGTCCTGCAGTTGGAAGTGCAGGTGCGGCTCGCTCGAATTGCCGCTGTTGCCGCACACGCCGAGCACGGCGCCGGCCTTCACGGTCTGCCCCGGCTTCACGCGGATCTTGCGCGGCTGCAGGTGCGCGTACACGGAGTAGAGCGCCGGCGCGTGACGGATGACCACGACGTTCCCCGGCAAGAAGTACGGGTTCATCTCGTCGGGCTTGTTCTCGGGCACGCCGTCGACGACGGTGACGACCTCGCCCTCGGCGACGGCGACAATCGGCTGACCGTAGGCGTGATAGTCCGCGTTCTTCGTTCCGTCGCCGGTGTACGTCTTGCCGTCGGCCCCCACCACGACGAGATCCGCGGCGCGCCGCTGGCTCTGGACCGTCACGTGCTGGTTTTGCTCCGGCGTGTCGCCGCCCCACATCACGGACCAGCGCCCGTGGAACGGCATCGCGATCGCGATCGTGCTCTTTTCCACCGGCGGCGGCGGTGCGGGCGGATCGCGGATCAAGAGCCCGTCGATCCGCCCCCGCGCGTCGAGGTGCAGGCTGAGCTCCCACGCGCCTTGCGCCGTCTTCACGCGGTAGCGAGCCTGCGTTGGACTCGCGTCGTCGCCTTCGCGCTCCGCTTCCAGCAGCTTGCCGCGCCCCGCGAGCACGCCGGTAACGAAGCTCTGCGTCTTCTCGAGCGGAAGCGCCTTCTGCATCACGGGAGCGAACATGGCGTAGAGCGCCGCGCCGTCGCCCGCGTCGATCGCGGCGATCACGCGGTCCTTCGCCGCGTCCACGTCGCTGGGCCGCGCAGCCTCCGTAGCTGCCTGAGCCGGAGCCAGGGGTTGCCGGTCCGGCGCGGAAACCGCGGGGCACGGCGCCGGGCTCGCCGCCGGTGGGGTCGCGCCGCTGCAAGCCGCGACCAGCGCCGCGAGAGCGATCACGCCGCGCATCGGCGCTAGATCCTGCTGGCGAGCTTGCTCGCGCGATCGCGCGCGTCGGCGATGATGGGCTTGGCCGCGTCGTCGGACATGCCAAGCAGGCGTACCAGCTGCACCAGCACCTTCTGCTCGCCCTTGGTTTGCTTGCCGTCCGCGTGCGTGAGCAGCGCGGCGTTGGCGAGCAGCATCTCCTTGTCCGCCGCCTCGAGATCGTCGAGCGGCGCGTCCTCCAGAGTGCGCTTCTTCTTCGCGTACTCGCGCATCTCCGCGTCGTCCTCGTCGGTCGCGTCGAACGCCCAGAGCAGCCCGTCGATCATGCCCTGCTCGGGCTCCTTGACGGTGCCGTCGGCCCACGCAACGGCGATCAGCGATTTGACCACGTTCTTCTCGCTCGGTGTCATGCCCGCCACGATAGCCCAAGCCAGCGCGCCGCGCGCCGGCACATTTTCGACCGTTGATCCGCGCACTTGGCCGCCAGCGATTCCGCGCCGGACCGGCATGGGGCACGATTCGACCATGGACTACGAGCAGAAGAACCGCGTGCCGATCCCCGCGAGCGGCGAGTACCAGTCGGTCAAGGCCACGATCGACACGGTCTTCGACTGGAAGTACGCGCTCGAGGACAAGAAGCTGCTCTCGCTGTACGAGAAGGGCAAGGCGCTCGGCTGGAACGCCAGCGATCTCGACTGGTCCACGGACGTGGACGTCGAGAAGATCACGCGGGAGAGCAACATCGACGTGTTCATGAACCAGCTGATGGCGCCGCCGCGCACCCTCTCGCGCGAGGAAGCGGTGGAGATGCGCCTGAACATGAACGCTTTCATGCTGTCGCAGTTCTTGCACGGCGAACAAGGCGCGCTGATCGCGACGGCGAAGATCGTGCAGACCGTGCCCTGGGCTGAAGCAAAATTCTACGCCGCCAACCAGGTCGCCGACGAGGCGCGGCACGTCGAGGTGTACCACCGCTATCTTACCGAGAAGCTCGGCATGAGCTTCGAAGTGCACCCGAGCCTGGGGCAGCTGCTCGACGAGATCATCCGGGACTCGCGCTGGGACGTGACGTACCTGGGCATGCAGATCATGGTGGAAGGGCTCGCGCTCGCGGCGTTCGGGATGATGCGCCTGGTGATGCAGGCCGAGCCGCTGATCCAGGACATCACGAGCCGGATCATGGCCGACGAGTCGCGCCACGTGGCGTTCGGCGTGATGTCGCTGCAGAAGATCTACAGCGAGGAGATGAGCTCGAAAGAGCTGAAGGAGCGCGAGGACTTCGTCATCGAAGCGACGCACCTGCTGCGGGATCGGTTGCTCATGGAGCAGGTGTTCGACCGTCTGGGCTGGGACAAGAAGGTGTGGCTGCCGTGGATGCGCGACAACCCGTTCCAGGTCGGCTTCCGCCAGATGATGTTCGCGAAGATCGTGCCGAACTTGAAGCGCCTCGGCCTGCTCACGCCGCGCGTACGCGAGGAGTTCGCCAAGCTCGATCTCCTGCGCTTCGAGCACGGGAAGGACTCGGTGGAGGAGCCGGAGGTCACGCCGCCCGCCGAGCTCGTCCAGATGTTGATGCAGTTCATGGGGAACGTGCCGGCGCCGGCGTAAGCGCGCGCGCCAAGAACGCGAGCACGGTCGGGCGGAGCGATCCGTTGGCCGCGCCCAGGATCGACCCATGCGACGCGCCCGGCACGGGCACGAGCGTGGCGCGTGGCCCCGCGGCGCGTGCCAGCGCTACCGCGTTGTGGAACGGGATGCGCTCATCCGTCGTGCCGTGGATCAAGAGCAGAGGCCCGGTCATGCGCGCCGCGGCCGCGCGCGGGCTTGCCTGATCGGGATCGAACGCCGCCATCTCGCCGGCGTCGTCCACGGCGCTCTGTACGTAGGCATCCGGCAGCAGGCTCGATACACCCGGCAGGAGCCGCGCCTCGTAGTCGGCCACGACGCCGCGGAGGGTGGCGAACGTGGACACGATCACCGCCGCGCGCACCCGCGCATCACGAGCCGCGAGCTGCATCGCGACGGCGCCGCCGTACGAATAGCCGTACACGCCCACCGGACCGAGCGGCGTGCCGCGCGCCGCCACGGCGTCGAGCAGCTGCGAGATGTCTCGCGACTCGACCACGCCGTACGTCAGGTACTCGCCGCCGGACCGGCCGTGCCCGCGAAGATCGGGGATCACCGCGCGGTAGCCCGCGTCCACGATCGGTCGCGCGGCGGGCAGCATCAGGCGCTTGTCCGCGCCGATGCCGTGCAACAGCACGACCGTGCCGCGCGGCTTGCCGCGAGGCTCGACAAGCCATGCCGAGAGCGTCGCCACCGGCGGCCCGACCTCGACCGCCAGCTCCGCGTGCGCGCCGAGCTCGGCTCGCTCGGCGGGCGTCAGGGCCTCGACCGGGTCCGTCGCGCCGTATCGCGCCGGCGCTACCACGATCGCCGACGCGATCACGCCGTGACCGACCAGCAACAGCACGACAGCGAGCGAGAGCGAGACGGCGGCCAGGCGGGTGGAACGACGTCGCAGCATCGACGTGAAGCATGGCCGATCGTGGGACACGTGCACGCGTTCAGTCCTTTTCCAGGCTTGTCCGCGAAGCTGGAAAGTGCGCCCGGCGTGCGCCGCCGCGAGGCGACCATGCTAGCCTCCGGGACGGCATGACCGGGTGGTGGATGTCGGGGCGGCGCGGAATCGCGGGGGCAGGCACGATCTTGACGCTGCTCTTGGCGGCGTGCGGCAACTCCAGCGCGGACAAGCCCCCGCTCGCCAACCACGGCCCGACCGTCGGCGACCAGGCAACGGAGGTGGTCGACGCGATCTGCACGCGCCTCTATTCGGATTGCCAGATGGCCGGCTGGTACGGCACCGATCTCGCGAGCTGCGAGGCCGAGGGCTACAAGTCGGTCTGCTCCATCGGAGACTGCGCTAGCGCGAGCATCACGCTCACGCAGGAAATCGACCGATGCGTCTCCGCGCTGCAGGACTTCGCGTGTGTCGCACTGGCGACGCCGGACCTGCCGCCGGAATGCAACGGCGTCGTGCGGGTGCCGGCGGGACCGTAGCGGTCCCGGTCACTCCTTGATCGTCTGGTAGAACAGATCCGCCAGCGCGGCGTGACCGGGGACGTTCGGGTGGATGCACGTCAGGTCGAACCATAGATCCTGGTTCGGACCGCGGTAGCACGGCGCCGTCGGGTCGTTGCGCTTGTAGCCATGACCACAGAACGACTCGAGCATGAAGATCATGTCGCTGTGCGTGTCGACGGCGATCTTCATGTACTGCTCCTCGATCCAGATCACGATGTCTTTCTGCGCCTGCAGGTCGGTCCAAGGCTGGATGCCCGCGACGCTCGACGTCCCGCAGCTCGCCACGTCGCCGGTGCCGTCGGTGAACTCGTAGTTGTTGGCGAACACCACGTCGACGCCGCCGGGCACGTTCGCCGGATCCTTCATCCAGGTGATGGCGTTGCGCAGGTTATCGACCGTGTCCTGAGCCACCGTCCAGAGCTCGGGAATCGTCTTCGCGGGGCTGGTGCCTCCGCCGTCTTGCGTGATCGAGTCGATGTCGTTGCCGCCGTCGGTGATGATCACCAGGTAGTGCAGGTTGCGCTTCCCCGCGGGGATGCAGTCGGTGACCTGCGTGTTGTCCTTGATCAGGTCGTCTGTGCGCGCGCCCCACTTGGCGCAGCTGATGAAGTCTCCCGACTCTTGCGGCAACGCCACGCCGTTGATCGGATCGGCGGCGCCCCAGCCGAGCCCGGGCGGCGTGAGACCGAACAGCGCTGCGAGCTTCTGGGAAAGGATCGCGCGATACACCGCGCCCGGATTCAAGTCCGTGGGAGGCGTACCCACCGTGATCGAGTCGCCGAGGAAGACGACCTTCTGCACGCCCTTGATGTCCTGGATGTTCGTGCCGTCGCAGTGCGATCCGATGGTCGGGTTGAACTGGTCGTAGTCGGGGCCCTGCGTCGGGCCGTTGACGTACTGACCCACGAAGCACTTCGCGGCGGGCCCGAGCGCAGTGCCGCCCGCGGCGCCCGCGCCGCCATCGGTGCCCGCGCCGCCGCTCATTCCGGCACTGCCGCCGGCGCCCGCGCCGCCGTCGGTGCCCGCGCCGCCGCTCGCGCCGCTCGCGCCCGCGCTGCCGCTCGCGCCCGCGCTGCCGCCCGTGGCGGCGCTGCCGCCCGCGCCGCCGCTGCCGCCCGTGGCGCCGCTGCCGCCCGTGGCGCCGCTGCCGCCCGTGGCGCCGCTGCCGCCCGTGGCGCCGCTGCCGCTCGCGCCGGCGTTACCCGCCGCGCCCGCCGCGCCGCCGCTCGCGTCGCTGCCCGACCCGCACGCCGCGATCGCGAGCGCCGACACCAACCCCGCAACAACTCCCGACCAGATCCGCATAGCGCGAAACATACCACAGGTCGGCCAGCCGGCTAACCGAAGAATTGGCGCGTAATCCCGCATTGTTGCCGGTCCGACCGGGATCGTCGCCTGGGCGCTTGGCGGCGGCGCGACACGCTCACGACGGCGCAAGCGCCCGCGGCTATCCGGCGGACACGCGGCGGAACGTGCGCCGATCGCGATCCTTCACCACGCCGGGGAACGCGAGCGCGCGACCGTGCATCACCACGTACACGCCCGGCGCGAGTAGACGCGCGGCGATAAGCGACTCGGTGACGTTCTGCAGCGCGTCGGTGTCGCGGAACTCGTAGGGGCGCATCGCGCCGGTGAGCACGACGGGCTTGTCGAGATCGGCAAGCCCCGCGTGGAGCACGTCGCCGGTCGCCGCCAGTGTGTCGGTGCCGTGCACGATCACGACCGCGTCGTGACCCGCGAGCGCGACGCGCGTCGCGGACAAGACATCCCGCCGATCTTCCGCCGTCATCTCGAGCGAGTCCTTGCTCATCACCGGGACGAGCTCCACGTCGAGCTCGGGCAGGCGCAGCGCGCGCAGCAGCTCGTCCAGGATCGATCGCGTGTTGCGCAGCGAGCCGTCGGTCTCGTCGTAGGTCTTGTCGATCGTCCCGCCGGTCGTCAGGATTGCGATCGCGCAGCGCGCTTCACGGTTCATGCCGCGGCGTATAGCACGCACCGCAGCGGTTCCGCGCCGGACCGGCATCCAGGCTAGACTCCTGTGCGTGCGAACGGCCTGGCGCTCGTGGACGAAGCGGTTGGCGCCGTTCGCGATCGCGGCGACGTCGATCGCCGTGGTGCTCTCGCGCTACTCGCCGGGGCGGATCGCGGCCGAGCTGGCGCGCGGCGAGGTGCTGGCCGTCGTGCCGTATCTCGCGGGCTTCCTGCTCGTGAGCCTCGCCCTGGTCGCGCTCGCCGACACCCTCGTGATCCGCGGCTGCACGGGCCGCCCTCGGTATCGCGATGTGGTCGTGGGCAAGGGCGGCGCGTCGCTCCTGGCGATGCTGCACTACGCGGCCGGTCACGGCGCGTACGGCGTGTGGATCGCGAAGAAGACCGGCGCGCCGGTACGGCTCGCCAGCGGGATCATCCTGTACATCATGTCCAGCGAGCTGGTCAGCGTGTGCCTCGTCACGACGGCGTCGGTGTGGCTGCTGGGCGCGGACGTGCCCGCACGGCTCCGGATCGCGGCGCCGCTGATCGCCGGCGTGCTGGTGCTGCTCAAGCTGATCGGGCCGCTCCGCTTGGTGGCGCGCCAGACGCCGTTGCTGGAGCCGTGGCGTCGCATGTCCGGCTGGCGCATGCTCGCGCAGCTCGCGGTGCGCGTCGCCCAGATCTACTTGATGGTCGTGTGCATGTGGGCCGCCGCCGCGGCCTTCGGCGTGCCGATCCCGCTGTCGGCGATGACGGCGTATCTGCCCGTGGTGCTGGTGGTCGGCTCGCTGCCGGTGAACGTGCTGGGCTTCGGCGCCGTGCAGGGAGCGTGGCTGCTGTTCACACCGTGGGCGAGCGGCCCGCGCATCCTGGCGTTCTCGATCGTGGTGCAGCTGGTGATGATGCTGGCCGGGCTGCTGCGGGGCCTGCCGTTCGTCCGGAGGGTCGTCGCGGACATCGCCGGGAGCCGGGAAGAATCGGCCTCCGCAGAGGCCGTCTGACCTCTCGTCGGAGGTGGTCGCGGACGCGCGTTCGCGGGCTTCCCCTGCAGCACCGAAAGCGGGCGTTTCAGATGTGAAAGGCCCGGCGATTCTGCGCCCTTCAAATGCTTGCCACAGCTTCGCGAATCGCGGTACGGAAGGTGCAAGGTCTGGCGTAGGTACGGGATGAACGGCGTCATCACAACGCGGCACCTGGTCACGCACGGAATGCTGATCGTCCGGCAGTTCGGGCTGAAGGCCTACCTGCGCTGCGTGTACCAGGTCGTCCGTCACCCGGGCGGGACCTGCACGTTCCTCGGGTCGATCCACTAGGACAGGACGACGCCGCGCGACGCGGTCCAGCCGCCCGCGAGCGGCGGCACGCCTTCGATCGCGTGCAGGTGGCGCTTGGCGTCGAGGCCCACGGCGAAACCGCCGAGCGAGCCGTCGGCCGCGACCACCCGGTGGCACGGCACGAGGATCGGGATCGGGTTCTGGCGCATCGCCGCGCCCACGGCGCGGGCCGCCTGGGGCCTGCCGGCGCGACGCGCCAGCTCGCCGTAGCTGACCAGCTCGCCGAACGGCACCTGGCAGAGCAGCTCGAGCACGCGCCGGCGAAAGCCCTCGACCAAGGCGAAATCGAGGGGCACGTCGAAGCTGCGGCGCGCGCCGCGGAAGTACTCGTCGAGCTGGTGACACGCCGGGACGCGACGCGCGGCGACCACGTTGATCGGCTGGTCGAGGGTGGCCTCGAGCTGTTCGAGCGTGTCGCCCGTGGCCGCCGAGCCGAAGCACACGGCCAGCACGCCGGCGGGCCCTTCCACGACACCCAGGCGGCCGAGAGGCGACGGCTGCTCGGCCACGCGGATCTCGACGGCTCGACGACGTTCCATCGACCGGGGGTTACAGTGCCGTCACGCGACGTCAACCGCCCAGGCGGCGAAGCCACTCGAGCGCGCCGCCGAGCGGCGAAGACCGCGCCGAAGCTACCGCACATCCGTCCAGGGCGCGCCGCACGGCGTCGCGATCGATGCCGCCGGCGCGACCGATGAGCACCAGCCGCGTCTCCGGCGTGCGGCTCCCCCAGGGCCGCCCCAACGACAGCCGCGCGCGGCGACCGACGATCTGCAGCACCGCCTCGTGATCCGGCTTGGCGTCGATGAACACGATGCCCTTGGCGCGGAACACGCTGGGCGGCAGCTCGGTGGCGACTTCGCGCAAGCGCTCGAGCGACAGCCGCCGTGACGAGACGTAGCTGAACGTCTCGAAGTCGTCCGCGCGGTGCGGCGGCGCCGGCGCGCACTCGCGCTTCGACGCGATGCCGAGCACGATCTCGAGCGCGACGCCGCCCTCGCGCGCCTCCACGACGCGGCCTTGCGGCACGTAGCTCGCGATGCGCGCGCGCAAAGCGTCGAGCCGCGCCGCGTCCACCAAATCCACCTTGTTCAGGACCACGAGATCGGCCGCCGCGATCTGGTCGCGCGCCAAAATGAAGTTCGGGGCGCCGGGCTCGGGGAAATACTCGGCGTCCACCAGCGCGACCACGCCGTCGAGATCGACCGGCCAGCTCCGCTCCATCACGGCGAAGCTCCGGAGCACGCTGCCCGGCTCGGACACGCCGCTGAGCTCGACCAGCAGCCGCTCCGGCGGCGGGTCGCGCTGCAGCACCTTCTGCACTGCCGCCACGAAGTCGTCCTTGATCGAGCAGCACACGCAGCCGTTCGCGAGGCTCACGACGTCGTCCTCGACGGCGTCGATCAGGCGGCTGTCGATGTCGATCTCGCCGAAGTCGTTGACCATCACGGCGATGCGCTGCCCGTGGTCGCCGCCGAGCACGTGGTTCAACAGCGTGGTCTTGCCCGCTCCGAGAAACCCGGACACGAGCGTCGCCGGCACGGCCGCCATCGGGACAAGCCTAGCGCAGCGAACGCGCGACCTCAGGGCTTGATGATCTGCGTGCCGGGCGGCGGCTTGAACTTGAACTCTCCGGCCGGGACCTTCTTGTTCACGGCCGGAGACTCGAACGTGAAGGTGTTCCGGTTGCTCTGCGCGTCGATCAACATCACGCGCCGCACCTGGTAGGTGCCGCCGTCGACGTAGAACAGGATCTTCTGGTACGCGGGGGTGCCCTTCTTCGGTACGCCCATCAAGACGTAGCCACCCTCGAACTTCACGTGCGTGAGCGAGAGCTTGAACGCCTTCTTCAAGTTGCCCTGGCCGACCAGGAACGCGAGCGCGGCCGGGTACTGGCTCTTGCCCATCGGCTGCTCGTAGGCCTGCTTGTTGTCGGCCTCGTAGACGGTGACGGTCTTGCCGTCGGAGACGATGCGGTTGTTGTTCGTGTAGCGCCAGCTCATCTTGCCGGGCTTGGCGAACACCACCTTGCCTTCGCTGTTCTTGGTCTTGTTGTAGGCCTTCACCAGATAGTGCTGCTTGAAGGCCGCGCTGAAGGTGTGGCTCTTGTCGTAGAACGCCTGCACGCGATCGGCGATCTGGTCCGCAGTCAGCGCGCCCTTGGGCGCGGCGGGCGCTACCTTGCCCGGCTTGGCCTGGGCGGCCGGACCGGGCAGCACCAGCGGCAGGGAGAAACCGAGCGCCAGGGCGAACAGCAAGGACCTTCGTTTCATCGTCAACACCTTGAACACGACAACGGGCTGCCTTTGTGGCAGCTGACACCCTCGCGGGCAATGGATCAGACGGACGACGCCCCCGGCGGATTCGCGACCCACGAAGATTTTCTGTTGTTTCCCGCGACTTTAACCTTTGGAGCCGCAGCGGCCTTCAACCCGGGTGCCCCGAGCGGCTAGCCTCCGCGGCCATGGCGGGCGGGCGTGTCACCGTGACCCTTCGACAAGCCGGGCTTCTTCCTGACCGACACCCGGCTCATCGTCATGCTCGCCGGCGAGACGATCCACGACGGCAGCTTCCGGAGCGGCTTCTGGGGCAACTTCAAGAGCAAGCTGCGTCTGGCTTGATTGCCGGTCCGGCGCGGTATCCCGCGTGCCGCGCGCTCAGCACGCCACGATGTCCAAGCCCGGATCGAGGGCCCGCAGGTCCGCCGGATCGCTGGTCACGACGACCGCACGGCAACGCCGCGACAGCAGCGCCACGCTCGCGTCGACCACATCGCTCGTCCGGCTCTCGCCGCATACGACACCGACGGCCTGCGCTTCCTCCCGATCGAGCGCCTGGACCTCGACGATCCCCGAACCGAGCAAGCGCGCCAGCCGAGCCTGGCGCCGGCCGTTACGCCATACCTGCGCGATCACACCCGCCGGCGCGTGCAAGACGGCGCCGTGCGCGAGCGCCAACTCCACCAGCGTCCTCATCTTGCGATCGTTCTTCTCGAACGCGATGAATGCGCCGGCGTCGAGCACTACAGCCCGAGGACGTCGCGCGCCCATGCTTCCTCCTTGGCGGTCGCGTGACCATTCTCGGCCTTCATCTCGGCGAGCAATGCGGCGAGCTCTTCGCGACGAGCCTTCTCCTCCATCGCCGAGTCGACCCACGCGCTGACCGACTTCGCGCGTCCCTTCTTGACCTGCCGCTCGGCCTTCGCGAGGACTTCCTTGCGCACCGTGACCGTGACCCGCGCTTTCTGCATACGGAAATCATACTCCGCGACGGTGCCCCCGCAAGCCTCGGCTGCCGCGGGATTCAAGCGCTCCGCGACGCCGGCCGCGCCGGACCGGCATGCTTCCCCAGCAGCTCGTCCATCAGCTCGAGCACGACGCGGACGCGCGGCGAGCGCTGGCGGCGCGGCGCGCACAGGGCGTGGATCGGCGGCCCGTCGGCGGCGTGGTCCGCGAGCACTTCCACGAGCAGGCCGCGCTGGACGTGGTCGTCGGCCATGAAGTCGAGCACCTGGCACACGCCCATGCCGGACAGCGCGGCGGTCACCAGCGAGTCCGCGTCGTCGACCAGCAGGTTGCCGTGCGGTTGCATGACCGCTGGAGGCGCGTGGCGCAGAGTACGGAACCACCACGCCTGTGCGACGCCGCGCGGCGGCACGAAGGCGAGACAGTTGTGCTTCGCGAGATCGTCGGGCCGCTCCGGCGTGCCGTAGCGCGCGAGATACGCCGGCGATGCCAGGGTGACCCAACGCGGCGTGCGGAGCGCACGCGCGACCAGGCTCGAATCGGGTAGCTCGCCCATGCGTACCGCGACGTCGATTTGCTCTTCCGCGAGCTTCGCTACGCGGTCGGTGATCGAGAGCCGGAACGTCAGGCGCGGATGCCGCGACGCCAGCCGACCGAGGCCCGGCACGATCACGCGCGATAGCACCGGCGGCAGCGTGAGCTGTACCTCCCCCTGGGCGACCTTCTGCGACTGCGCCACCAGATCGCGCCCGGCCTGGACCGCGTCCACCGCCTCGCGGCTGCGCGCGAGCAAGACCTCGCCCTCGGTCGTGAGCGACACGGAGCGCGAGGTGCGCACGAACAGCGCGACCCCCAGCTCCTCCTCGAGCCGCGACACGGCCTTGCTCGTCGCGGCCGGGCTGACGCCGAGATCCGCCGCCGCCTTGTTGAAGCTGCGCGCCTCCGCGACCCGCACGAACGTGGCGATTCCCGCGAACAAGTCCATGATCGTTAACCTCAAGTCAACGATAACGTGAACCTGGAGCCTATTGTCAACCTGGAGTCATGAATCCACGCTGTCTCCCGCAACCCCAGCAACGGAGAGAGCCATGAAGATCGGAGTCCTCGGTACGGGAATGGTGGGCAAGAGCATCGCCGGCAAGCTCGCCGCGCTCGGTCACGACGTGAAGATGGGATCGCGCAGCGCGACCAACGAGAACGCGGCGGCGTGGGCGAAGGAAGCGGGCGACAAGGCGAGCCACGGCAGCTTCGCCGACGCCGCCAAGTTCGGCGAGCTGGTCTTCAACTGCACCAGCGGCGCCGGCGCGCTCGACGCGGTGCGCGCGGCTGGCACCGACAACCTCGCGAACAAGATCCTGATCGACATCTCGAACCCGCTCGACTTCTCCAAGGGTATGCCGCCGAGCTTGTTCTCGGGCAACACCGACTCGCTTGGCGAGAACATCCAGGCCGAGTTCCCGAAGACCAAGGTCGTCAAGGCGCTGAACACGATCAACGCCAACATCATGGTCGACCCGGCGCGCGTCGCCGGCGGCGATCACGATCTGTTCATCAGCGGCAACGACGCCGACGCGAAGGGCACGGTCACGAACTTCCTCAAGGAGCAGTTCGGCTGGAAGAGCGTGATCGATCTCGGCGACATCACCACCGCCCGCGGCACCGAGAGCTACCTGCCGCTGTGGCTGCGGCTGTGGGGCGCGCTCGGCACCGCGGACTTCAATCTGAAGATCGTGCGCTAGCGCGTCACGGCGAAAGCGGGTCGATCACCTCCGGCGTGCCGCTCAGCGCGGTCTTGAAGAAGTGCACGCGCTGGGCGATCGCCTCGGCGGCGCTCTGGGCGCAGTGGTGGCCCGAATCCAGGTTGTCCGTGACGCAGCCCGGCGTGGGCGTCGCGCCGACGTAGTCCTTGGCGACGTATTGGTAGAACGCGAGCGTCGTGTCCGCGTCGCGATTGCCGGACAGCGGCGCGCTCGCAGGGTCCAGGAACGGCACGGGCTGCTGCACGGGTCCCACGTGGGACAAGCCGAGCTCCCACGCCGCACCGCGGGTCGCGTACACGGGTACCAATGTATCGCCCAGCCCTTCCGTGAACAGCACGCTCGCGCGGCGCGAATCTCCGAGATCGAGCGGCTCGCGGAATGCGAAGCGCGCCATCATCTCCCAGTCCTGGTAGTCGATGCTGGCCTGGAAGCAGGAGATCCCCGTCCAGAACTCCCCGCGGCTCACGTCGCTGAAGAGCCCGGTGACGGCGTCGTACAAGTGAAGCGCCGGCAACAACTTGCTGCCTTCCTCCTGCTGCACCAGCTGCGCGCTGAAACGCCCGCCGCCGACCACCAGCGCGGCCGCGTGGATCTCGGGGGCGAAAGCCAGCAGGCCTACGCCGTGGCTCGAGCCATGGCTGATGCCGAGGTAGCCAAGCGGCGCCGAGGGATCCAGCTCCGGCGTGCCATCCGGCGCGCCGAGTGGCCATACGTCCACGCTGGACAGCTTCGGGATCAGCCGCAGGAACGCCAACTGTTCGGCGGTATCGAGCTCCATCACCCAATCGGGGAGCCGCTGCTGGAAAACCACCGTGCTGAAGACCTTCTGCGAGAACGTCGCGAGACCATCCGCCTTCCCCATTGTGTACTCGCGATCCGCGATGTCGGTGAAGCCGACGAGCGCGAAGCCCGCGTCGGCGAGCCCCTTGCCCGCCGCCCACTGCACCTCGCCGTCGGCGTGCCCCGGCTGGCCGTGCTGGTACATCACGATCGGCACAGGACCGTTCGCCGCCGCCTCGGGCAGTGCGAGGGTGAATCCCGTCGTGAACGTGCCGTTCGGCGTGGGCTTGCCGTTCGCGTCCCGGTGCATGAAGTCCCCGTCGCGGAACGAGGGCGCGGTCCACGTGCCAGTGACCACCGCGGCGACGCCGGGATCCGTCGTGTCCGCTTCGACCTTGTCGATGGTGAACGTGGGCGCGGGCAAGCTCTGCAGCTGCTTGCGGATCGACACCAGATCGTCCGGCAGGTGGTCGACCGAACGGACGGACACGCGAAGCGCCAGCGCGATGTCGTCCGGCCGCACCGGCGGGCTCCCGCCTTGAAGCGCACTCATCAAGTCGCCGATGCGGAGCGCGGCCCGTGAACGCTCGGAGGTCGAGGCGTCGCCCGCCATCACGCCGCGCATGAAGCCAGTGGGTTCGAGCGGTCGCGTCGCGTCGACAAGCGCGCGCCGCGTGACGATCAGCGCGTAGCTGCCGCGCGGTTCGAGTCCGGCGCTCGGGAAGATCACCAGCGTGTGCGCCGGCGTCCCGTCCTTGTTCACCTCTTCCTTGACCACGAGATTGAACGCCACGCGCTTGCCGTAGTCCGGACTGGACGAGTCCACGTCGAACAATCCAATCGTCGCGAGCGGGTCAATCGATGCCGTCTCGTCCGTGGGAAGCGACTTCAGGTCCAGCGCGTCCGGTACCGGCACCACGATGGGTGCGAGCGGACTGAACCCGTCCAGGTCTTTCATCCCGGCCATCAAATCGGCGAAGATGGTCTTCACGTCCTTCGGCCGGTCCGGCACCGGCGCCACGAACCGGTGCCCGGTCGCCGTGCTGGCATCTTCGTCGAGGAAGTAGTCGTCTGGAAACGGCGCGATCAGACTCTTGTCCTCGCGGTCGTAGGCGAGGATCGCAGGGTCCCCCTTGGCGGCGACGCCAAACTCGATCGACTTCGCTCCGTCCGGCCCAGGCCACGCGAGCGTGCAGTCGCCCCCCGCAGGCAGCTCGGCGCGCGGGTTCACGACGACACGTTTGTCCAGCGGATCCACGTCGATCTCCGGCGTCCCTGCTCCGCAATCGAGCTTCACCGACCCGAGCGCAGCCGCGTCGGGCACGTCATCGAAAGCAAGCACCAGCCACGCGGTGCGCGGCACGTCGTGCGCACCGTCGGCGGGATCGCTCGACGACAGCAGCGGCAACGGAACGCCGGGCGCGTCCGACGCGACATCCGGCGCGCCGGCATCCGTGCCCGTGCCGGGATTCGCCCCGCTGCCCCCACTGCTGCATCCCGCGATCGTCGCGATCAGCCCGAACAACAACGTCGATACGAGTACACTTCCGCGCTTGCCCATCGTGCTTTCCTCCGTTGCAGAGGGCGTATTGCAATGACGGGGCCAGCAATCCGCGCCTGCAAACCCCGGAGCTCCAGGGCGTGGATGACCGGGTGGGACTGTCCCGGGGACATCTGCTGCCGGTCCGGCGCGGAACCCCGCAGCACGACCCGCTCAGTTCCCGACGGTGCGATGCGGCACGCCGAAGAGCACCTGGATGCTCTGCCCGTCCGAGACCGCGAGGTCGTCCACGCCGTCGCCGTTGACGTCGCCGGCGCGAACCTTGTCGATAGGATGCGAGACTCTCCAGATCCGGCTGCTGTCCCAGATCTGCGTCGCGCCGCGACCCTCGAAAGCGAATAGGTGGACGCCATCGTCGGTGGCAACCGCGACTTCCTTGCCCGCCTGCGAGTCCGCATCGAGAACTGCGACCGAGAGCGCACGCCGTTGACCGAGTGGAATCTGACTCGGCGTCCAGTGCTTGCCGCCGTCGCCCCACAACACGACCAATCCGTCGTCCCGGGCGAGGAGCAGGTCAAGAGCCCCGTCGAGGTCGAGATCGGCGGGGATGAACTCTCTTAGGTGGGCAGAAGCCGGAGAGGCCACCTGGACTGTCGTCTCGTCAAGGTGGAGCGAGTCGGTGTGGACAACGAGCACGCGAACGCCACCCGCTGCACACGTCGACGCGTCGTCGACGCCGACGGCTTCCTCGATACCGTCCCCATCGACATCTGAGCCCATCCACTTGAACGCTTCCGCGCACTGCTCGTGCAAGGGCGTCACAGCAGACGTTCTTCCGTCCCGCAGCACGTCGTCGGCGATGTCGATGTAGCTCTGACCGTCGTGTCCAGTGGAAGCGACCAGCCACGCCTTCTTGGATCCGGCGCGTCCAAGCACGACATCGTGGGGCAAGTCGGGCTCGCCGCCCTGGGACAGGGCAAACGGCGCGTAGATGGCGCCGTCGCGGTCCCCGAACAGTGGCACGACGCCGACGCCATCATCACGACCTACCGTGAGCACAAGGTCGTCGGCTTCGTCACACGAGCCAGCGAAGTCTCGCAAGTGCCCTGCTTCGATCGCATCCAGATGCGAAACCGTGGCAACGGTTCGCGGCAGCGCGAGATCTGCACCAAACGCTACGTCGACGGCAAACTGGTCGGAGCCGCCGACCCTGCGAGCGAACACCAAATCGTCTATGTCGTCCCCGTCCAGATCTGCGCTACGGAGCATCTCTGCCTTCGAGGCGGAGAGCGGGTAGCTGGAGACCACGCCACCCGACTTTTTCATGTAGACAACTTCGATCCCAGTGGAGTCGCCGAGCACTGCGGCGATGTCCTTCGTCCCGTTTCCATCCAGGTCGGCAATCACCGCCTCGAGCCACACCTCGCTCGAGGAGTACATCGACTCCAAGGCAGCATTCCCACGCCCCATGCAAATGCCGTGGGGCATCACGAAGTCGAGCTCTCCATCCTGGTCGAGGTCGGCGGCAGCGAGCGGAAAGCCCGTGCAAGTGCCGTTTCCGTCGGGGGCGAACCGGTCGTCGGGAGAGAGCTTGCCGGCCGTTTCGTCGCCGAAGGCCCGCGTCGTCGTCACTACGGCTTTCTCTGCACCGCGGATCGCCGGAACGAATACGGTGAAGGCTCCCGTAGCGTCCGGTTGTGTCGCAAGCGGCACCGCGTGGGGAGCGATACGCCAATCCGCCGGCAGCTCGAGAGCCGCCGGTGCGACCGCGCAGGGCGCCGCGCCGATACACAACCCTCCGTACGTCACCGGCACAAGCAGCGCGTGATCTCGCCACGCCGGTGCGACCAGCAGGCTCGAGCCGTGATCAACGTGCGAATCGTGTGCGGGTGGGTCGACCCGCGCGATCTGCGCACCGAGACATGACACGCCGTGCACGCCGGAGAGCACGCCGGAACCACAACTCTCGAACAAGTCGTCGGGTCGGTACGCAATGCGCTCGAGCGGCATCGGTAGGGTCATCGTCGTCAGATCGCGGTCGTCCCGGATGCGGAACGTGACGCCGCCGTCGCACTCGGGCCACGGCCGGTCGCCCGTGAACGACTTGTAGGTGCTGGCGTCGTAGCTGGGCGGCAATCGTGCCAGCATCGTCCAGCCGTGATTCGCGTCGGGGGGGGGTTCCACGTAGCCGTCTGGCGTGTAGCTCAGCGCGTTGAACGCGACGTCGCGCGAGCGTTCGCCTTCCAGCACGGCTACACCCCTGACGGTCGGAATCGCGGCCTGGAACCTACCGGTACCATCGGCGTCGCCGAGCCAAGCGGTCGTCCCTCCAACCGGGACGTTTCGCCGGTCGCTGAATATGCCGGTCCCGTCCCCATAGCGTACCTCGAGGTTCCTGCCCGAGAGCCCGACCAGATCGAGGTACGTATCGGCGTCGACGTCGGCCAGCGTCCAAGGCCCAAGCTCGGCCGACGTCGCGAACTCCGCCGCTTCGAATTGTCTAGAGCCGTGGACGCATGCGTGATCCGGTGCGCAGGCCCATCCCGAAGGACAGTCGGCGGAGTCGCACAGAAGGCGGCACGCGCGAGTCCCGTCCGTCGGTGCGCCACATGCGCCGCGGGGCAGCGAGTCGCAGTCCTCCGTGCTCGACTCCACGACGCCGTTTCCGCACGTGCCCGCCGGCACGGCGGCCACGTCGGCACACGCCGCGATCGCAACGCAACCAACAAGCAAGATCGTTCGTCCGTTCACCTTGGCCTCGCGATCACGGTTGGGGTGGATCCTTGTGGTACGGCTTCGTCACTGCGCCGAGCGGCCAGAAGACGTCCGGGTCCAACGCGCCCTGGAGGAATCCAAGCGTCACCCCCCCGTCCTTCTCGCGGTAGAACCTGACGAGGTTGGCGCCGTTGCTGTTGACGGGAAGGGCGAAGATGTCTTCGTCAACGGAATGCCAGAGCCGTCCCAGTCGATACCACGCCTCGAAACTCGACGGCTTCATCGGATATTCGTGACCCAGCGCGAGTGTCATCTTGCCGGTCGCGACATCGACGTGGACCGTCGCCGGCGTGCCGTCGTCCTGGTGATACGTCCCATCGAGGTCGGCCCAGTCCGCCAGCGCGCGGGCATGGTCGTACTCCACCATCTCGGGCAGATATCGCTCGAACAAGGTGTTGTAGATGGGATCCTGGGTCGCCGGCCCGAGGTAACCGTTCAGCAGCAGCGTGAACGCGAGCGACCGCTGCGGAACTACGATCGTGATGCCGCTCGCCCATTGCGACTCGAGAGCGCGCACGGTCAGGCTTTCCCCGGTGGCCGTCGCCGGAAGCGTCGTCAGCGCGAAGCTGGAGGCGTTTGCGTCCGGGGCAGCCTTCATCGCGCCACCCGTCAACAACGTGGAGACCTCGCTGGACGACAAGACGCCATCGCCCCCCCCTGTGGCGAGCGACTGCATCAGCTTGCCGACATCGGACGCGTCGAGGTACAGGCCGAGCGTCGGCGCGATAACGGCGCATGTGGAGAGCGACTCCACCGGCACGGCGAGCTCGCCCGCGCCCGCCTCGCCCGGATCGTACGTCAGGCCGAGCCCGGACGGTTCGGCGAACCGCGTTCGGACGATGTCGGCGAAATACTCGTTGTCGCCGGTCGCCGCCTCGAGCACGCGCGCGGCAAGCGAGTAGGCCCAATCGCTGTACATCCACTGTGTACCCGGCTCGTGCCACAGATGCGCGGGTTGCTTGGCGAAGAACTCGCGCAGCGTCTCCGACCCGGACTGCCCTGTCACGTACGGCATCAACGGGCCCCCTGTGCAGGCACCCGGCTGGTTCGCGGAAAACTGATCGCCCGGCAGGACTCCGCTGCTGAACGAGAGCATGCGCCGCAGATTGACGCCGGCAACCCAGTCCGCACTGGCTCCCCCGAACGAGAGGTCGTGCAGGTAGTCGGTCACAGGAGCGTCGAGCTCGAGCTCTCCCTTGTCCGCCATGCGAATCGCGGTCAGGGCTGTAACGACGAACGCCAGTCGTGCGCCGTTGAAACGCGTGGACATCGTCGAGGGCACTGCATTTCGTGCGCGTACTCGACCCGAACACGACCTGGTGCAGCTCGCCGCTGGCGTAGAGCGCGATCGCGCCTCCCGGTACTCCCGCCTCGTTGGCGGTGCTCACGACCTGGTCGACCAGCGCATCGAAGTCCGGATCGCCCGTGGCCGCCGGTAGGTTGCACGCGTCACCCACTGTGCCCGCGCCGGCGCCCCCGCTCGCCCCTGCCGCGCCGCCGGCGCCGGCGCCTGCGTCCGGCGCGGCGCTGTAACCCGGCCCGCATGCCGCCGCGCCGACGGCGGCGAGCAGCAGCAGCGCGTGGACACATCCGCGCCGTCGTCCCATGGCTCCGCCTCCAGCAACTCGCGTGCCGTGCCTGCCCCGCACGATTGCCAGTCTCTCACACGATCGCTGCCGCGTGGGACATGTCCCGGGGCACCTCGTCACGCGCGGTTCCGCGCCGGACCGACAAATCCAGCCTCGTTGACTACGCGGCGCGCGAGGGGTCGCATCTCGCGCGCGCGACCGGTATAAAGCTATTTCGCGGGATGAAGGCAGGAGGGACGCTGGAGTCCGCCGACGCCGGGAAGCCGGCCGGCGAGGACGTCCAAGCGGAAGCGGAAGCTCCGCCGAGCATTCCTGCAGGCGAGCCTGGGCTCGAAGCGGGCGAGAAGATCGGCGAATACGCCGTGGTGCGCGTGATCGGGACGGGGGGCTTCGGCACCGTCTACGAGGGCGAGCAGCCGCTGATCGGTAAGCGGGTGGCGATCAAGGTGCTGTCGCGGCGCTACTCCGGCGATCCGGAAGCGGTGTCGCGGTTCGTCGGCGAGGCGCGGGTCGCGAACCAGATCGGGCACCGCAACATCGTCGGGACGTTCAGCTTCGGTAAGCTGCCGGACGGGCGGCGCTACCATGTAATGGATCTCGTCAAGGGGGAGACGCTGGATGCGATGATCCGGCGTCGCGGCGCGCTACCGGTGGACGAGGCGATCCAGATCCTGCGTGGCGTGGCCTCGGCGCTGGACGCGGCGCACAAGAAGGGCGTGGTGCACCGCGATCTGAAGCCCGCCAATGTGCTGGTGAGCGACGAAGAGGGCGTGCTGGTGCCCAAGGTGATCGACTTCGGCATCGCGAAGCTCTTGTCGGACGACGAGCGGGCCCACAAGACACAGAGCGGGGCGATCATGGGCACGCCACTGTACATGGCGCCGGAGCAGTGTCGCGGGAAGGCGGTCGACCACCTGACAGACGTGTACGCGTTCGGCGTGCTGGCCTACGAGATGCTCACCGGCGCGCCTCCGTTCGACGGCGACGACTCGCTGGATCTGCTGATGAAGCACACGTCGGTGCGGCCCGAGGCGCCGTCGAAACGGCGTGCGGAGCTGGCGCCGGAGGTGGACAAGGTCGTGCTGGCGCTGCTGGCGAAGGATCCGGCGCAGCGTCCGTCGCCGCTGGGCGGCGTCGTGAGCGCGCTTTCGCGGGCCGCCGGGGCGAAGGAGCCGAGCCTGCCGGCGTCGGATCCGGTGGAGCTCCCGCCGAGCATGGCGTTCAAGGACACGCTTCCGGCTGCGGCGCGGCGCACGCAGGGCAACGCCGATGAGCCGCCGCGGCGTTCGCTGTGGCCGTGGCTGGCAGCGGCCGGTGCCGCGGGGCTCGTGATCTTCGTCGTCGCTCGCGGTGCGCACGATGGCGCGCAGCAGGTGAGGGCGGAGACACCTGCCGCGCCGCCGCCGCCGCCACCGGCCAGCGCGCCGGCGGACACGCCCTCGAGCGCGCCCGCGCCGGAACCGGTACCCGTGCCGCCCGCGCAAGAGGTGAAGCTCGTCGTGAACGGCGCGCCACCCGGCACGGAGGTGGTGGGGCCGGACGGCGGCGTGCTGGGCACGGCACCCGGCGCGCTCCAGGTTCCGGAAGGCGACGCGCCGATCGAGGTCGAGCTTCGCAAGAGCGGATTCTTGCCGGAAACACGCACGGTGACGCCGGACAGGGATCGCGTGCTCGAGGTGCGACTGCGCAAGGCCCCTCGCCGCACGAAGGCCGCGACGCACAAGCCGGGCCTGGACGATTTCGAGGATCCGTTCAAGTGAGCGGAGTCCCGGGACGCGTCCCACCATCGCCGCCATTACGCCAATCCGCGCGTAGAAGCGCTGGCACGGTTGCTGCTGCCCCGCGCGCGATGCGACGCGCGCTCGCTCTCGCCGTCTCGGCGGCGCTCTCGTCGGCACCCGCGCTCGGGGCCGAGTCCGATGCAGGCGCCGCGCCCGACGCGGAAACGCCGGACGCCGGGACCGCGGCGGACGCTGGTGCGCCTGCGCCTGGACGGCCTGAACCCGCACCGGAACCGGAGCCGGAACCGCAACCAGAGCCCACGCCGAAGCCCGCGCATGCTCCCACGAAGAGCGATCGCGCCACGGCGAAACGCTACTTCGAAGCCGGCAACCAGGCCTACGAGGCGGGACAGTATCTGCTGGCGGCCCGCGCGTACGAGGAAGCATATGGACTCGCCCCGCTGCCCGCGATCGCGTTCAGCATCGCGCAGGCGTACCGTCTCCAGTACTACCAGGACCACAAGCTCGCGCATCTGCGCCGCGCGCTCGCGCTCTATCACCAGTATCTGGATCAGGCGCCGCACGGCAATCGCCGGGGACACGCGACGACGAACATCGAGGCCATCGAGAGCCTCCTGGGTCCCGCGACGCCAGACCCCACCGCGAAGGAGAAGCCTGCGACCACGAAACCGCCGCCCGAAGCCACCCAGCTCATGGTCGTGTCGCACACGCCGCATGCGAGCGCGCGGATCGATGGCAGCGAGGCCATGGACGTCCCGTTCGCTCGCGGGGTCGAACCGGGCACACGCCAGGTGCAGGTCTCGGCACCCGGCTACGCCACGGCGACGTCCGAATGGTTGGCCGTGGCGAGTCGGCTGGTCGTCGCGAGCATCGACCTTCAACCCCTACCCGCCACGATCCACGTCGCCGCGCCACACGGCGCGACCGTGCGGATCGACGGACGAGAAGTGGCAGAAAAGCGTGTCGTCGTCCCCGCGGGCTCGCATGTCGTCACGCTTACCGAGCGTGGCCACCTGCCCGCGGTGCGGCGGCTCGACGTCGGCCGCGGCCAGAGCACCGACGTGAACGTGCCGAAGCTCGACGTCACCGACCAGCGCGTCGCAGCGACCTGGACGTTGATCGGCGCCGGGACGTTGGCGGTCGCCGGAGGCGTCACCACCGTGCTGGCCATTCGAGCGGAGAACAACGTACGCCGGTACGATGACGGCATCGGCAGCCGCATCTACACGCGGGGCGACCTCGACCAACGCAACGACGCGGTCACGGCGTTTGACCGCTTCCGCACCGCCAGTTGGGTGCTGTTCGGAAGCGCCGCGGCCCTCGGGGTCACTGGCGGCCTGCTCTGGTGGTTGGACGAGCCAGGCCGCGAAACCGCCGCCGTGAAGCGTTTCACGCCCGTTGTCGGACCCGCGACGGCCGGTGGCGTCTGGCGCACTGCATTCTGACGCTAGGCTCCGCTACTCTCGCTCCAGGATGAAGACCACCGTCAGCATCCTCGAGCGACGGAAGAGCGGCGGCGCTCGCCACGCACGCCTCTACGTCGTGCTGGAAGCGAGCCGGCCTTGCGCCGGGTCCGCGCGCTGGTCGCTCGGTGGCACCGACGAGGTGCGCATCGGTCGCGGCGAGGCGCGATCCGGGCGGCGCGCCAGCATCGACGGCGCCATGCAGCTCGACATCGAGATCCCGGATCCGCGGCTATCGGCGTCGCACGCGCGCATCGCGCGAGTCGGCGCGCAGTGGGTACTCGAAGACTTGGGCTCGAAGAACGGCACCCGCGTGAACGGCGAAGCCGTCACACGCGCCGTGCTGCGCTCCGGCGATCTGCTGGAAATGGGCGGCACCACCTGGCAATACGTGGAGGATCTGGAGTCCGACGACGACCCCGGCGATGTCGACAGCGCGACGCTGGAATCCGCCGGCTTTCGCTCTGTCGTTCCGGCGATCGCGCGATCGCTCGCGCAGCTGGGCGCGATCTCGAAGACTCCCGTCTCGGTCCTGATCACCGGAGAGAGCGGCACCGGCAAGGAGCTGGCCGCGCGCGCCGTGCACGCGCTGTCCGGTCGCAAGGGGCGCTTTGTCGCCGTCAACTGCGGCGCGGTCCCCAGCACGCTGGTCGAGAGCGAGCTCTTCGGCTATCGGCGTGGCGCGTTCTCCGGCGCAACCGAAGACCGACTGGGCCTGGTTCGCAGCGCGGACGCCGGCACGCTCCTGCTCGACGAGATCGGCGACTTGCCCGCGGTCGCGCAGGCCGCGCTGCTGCGCGTTCTGCAGGAGCGCGAGGTACTGCCGGTCGGTGCGACCAAGCCGGTGCCCGTCGATCTGCGCGTTGTGGCTGCGACCCACCGGAACCTGGACGAATATGTGGCCGACGGCGGCTTCCGCGCCAATCTGCTGGCCCGGCTGCGCGGCTTCGAGCTCGCGCTCCCTCCGCTCCGCGAGCGTGTGCCCGATCTCGGTCTCATCGTCGCCGACCTGTTCGGTCGCCTCGCGCCGGACCGCAGCCCGGAGCTGGAGCTCGACGCGGCCCGCGCCCTCGTCCGCTACGCCTGGCCGCTCAACGTGCGCGAGCTCGAGCAAGCGCTGTCGGTCGCCGTGGGTCTGTGCGGCGACGGCCTCGTCGAGCTCGCGCACCTGCCGCCGCCTGTGCGGCGCGCGCTCGCATCGCCAGCGAAGAAGGCCGAGCTCGACGCGGACGACCAGGCGCTGCGCGACAAGGTCATGACCCTGCTGCGCGAGCACGGCGGCAACCTCAGCGCCGTCGCACGCGCCATGGGCAAGGACCGCAAGCAGATCCGCCGCTGGATCGAACGTTTCCAGATCCGCGTCGAGAGCGCGACCGATTGAATGCCGGTGCCACGAGTTCCGGGGTGGCGAGATTCGTCATGGCCGGCGACACTGCATGCTTCGACGTCGGCCGCTCCCGCTGCGTTCTGCGCGCCTCAACTCCGCCCTTCATCGAGAGCCACGCCGGCGTAGACGTCCGCCACGCGCAGGGTGCCGGCTGGCGACGACAGCTCGACCGCCGCGTCGTCGCGCGACACCGCCGTGAGCTGCCACTGGCCGTCGGTCAAGCGCCGGTAGTGGTCGATCCGCCGTTCGCGATGGGAGACGATGACGTAGTCGCGGAGCTCGGCAATCGCCTGGTAGTGAACGAACTTCGTGCCGCGATCGAACTCCTCGGTCGTTTCGGACGTCACTTCCACGATCAGCGCGGGATTCAACAGAGACGGCGGGTCGCTGTCGTCGTATCGGCGATCTCCGCACGCTACCGTCACGTCGGGGTAGGTGTAGAGCCGCGTCGTCGGCACGTGCACGCGTTGGTCGCTGGTCATGGTGACGCAACCAGCGCTGCGGGCCAGCGGCACCAGCACCGCCGTGACATTTGCAGCGATCATGTTGTGCGGCGGTCGCGCACCCGCCATCGCGACGATCACGCCGTCCACGAACTCGTGCTTCTGCTCGCTCGCGCGCTCGAGCGCGAGGTACTCCGCTTCGGAGAACGCGGATGGCGCATAGGACGACACGCGTGGAATCTACCACGTACGCGCTCACCGCGGGATTCCGCGCCGGACCGGCAGCCCGCTCTAGATCGTCGTCGAACGACGCCGGCCGCGCTTGCGGAGCAGGGCCAGCGCGGGGTTCGCTCGCACGCGGGACGGCTCGAGCTCGGGGCGCGCGGCGAGGCGCGCGGCAAGCGGTCCCAGACGCAGGTGGGTGACGGCGAGGGCGAGGGCGTCCGCGGCGTCGGTCTTCGGGAGCTCGTCGAGGGCGAGCAGCGCACGCACCATGAGCTGCATCTGGCGCTTGTCGGCCTGTCCCTTGCCGGCGACGGTGCGCTTGACCTTGGCCGGCGCGTACTCGGCGATCTCGACGCCGGCGCGCACGAGCACGAGCAACACCACACCGCGCGCGTGACCGAGCTTGGCCGCGGCCTGCGCGTCCTTGTGGAAGAACAGGCTCTCCACCGAGCCGACGTCCGGGCGATGAGCGTCGATGACGCGACCGAGCGCTTCGTCGATGCGCGCGAGGCGCACGCCGAGCGACAGCGAGGCGTCGAGATCGATGACGCCGTGGGCCACATGCTGCAGGCGGTTGCCCTCGCGCTTGACGACGCCCCAGCCGAGGTGGCGCGTGCCCGGATCGATGCCGACGGCGATCACGATAGTCAGCAGTAACAGGGATCGACGGCGATGGAAAGTTCAAGGGTTTCCTGCCAGAGTAGCGCGCGTGCCGGGGCGTGATCCGGACATCGTCGTCATCGGTTCGGGCCCCAACGGCCTGGTCGCGGCGTGCGTGCTCGCGATCGCCGGCCAGCAGGTGCTGGTGCTGGAAGCCAACCCGCGACGTCCCGGCGGCGCGGTCGGGTCGGCGGAGTGGACGCGGCCGGGTTTCGTGCACGACGTCGGGGCCGGGTTCTTTCCGTTCGGCGCCGTCAGCCCGGCCTTCCGCGCGCTGCCGGTGGCAAGCCACGGCCTCACGTGGTGCCACGCGGAGATCGAGAGCTGTCATCCCGCTCCGGACGGCAGCTACGCGATGATCACGCGCGACCTGGACGTGAGCGCCCGGCACTTCGGCAGCGCGCGCGACGGCGAAAAGTGGCGTCGCATCGCGACCTGGTACCGGCGCGCGGAGCCGCACCTGCTCGGCGCGTTGCTGCACACGTTTCCCTCGCTGGGTCCGTTCTTCCGGCTGGGACCGCTCGGCTGGCTCAAGCTCGCGGGTATCGCGACGTCGAGCGCGCGCGCGCTGTCGGCGCGCTGGTTCGAGAGCGATGCGGCGCGGCGCGTGTTGCCCGCGCTCGGGATGCACGTGGACGTCGCACCGGACGACACCTTCGGCGCCGCGCTCGGCTTCATGCTGGGCATGACCGCCACCACCGGCGGCTACTGCGTCGCGCGCGGCGGCGCGCAGAGCATCACCAACGCGCTTGTGTCGCTGCTCGAGGCGCACGGCGGACGGCTGCGCCTCGGCGCGCGCGTCGAGCGCGTCGTGGTGAAAGCCGGGCGCGCGTCCGCGGTGCGGCTCGCGGACGGCGAGGAGATCGCGGTCGCCCACGGCGTGCTCGCGGACACCGGCGCGCCGTCGCTCTTGCTCGATCTGATCGAGCGCGCGCACCTGCCCGCGCGTGTCGTTCGCAAGATGCAGCGCTTCGAGTACGGCTGGGGCACGTTCAAGGTCGACTGGGCGCTCGCCGGACCGGTGCCGTGGAACGTGGAGCCCGCGCGACGCAGCGCCGTCGTCCACGCCGGCGACAGCGTCGACGATCTGTCGCGCTTCAGCCGCGAGGTGCGCGACGGCAAGCTGCCGGAGCGGCCGTATCTGGTGCTCGGCCAGCAGAGCCTCGCCGACGCGTCGCGCGCGCCGCCCGGACAGCACACGCTCTACGGCTACACGCACGTGCCCTCGCGCTTGGAGGGCGGCTGGGACGACGCGAGCGAGGCCTTCGCCGATCGCATCGAATCGCGCATCGAGGAGCTTGCCCCCGGCTTCCAGAAGCTCGTGCTCGATCGCCACATCAGCGCGCCGCCCGATCTCGAGAGCATGGACGCGAACCTGGTCGGCGGCGATCTCGGCGGCGGCTCGAACGCGTGGAACCACCAGCTGGTGTGGCGCCCGATGTTCCCGTGGTTTCGCTACCGCATGCCGGTGCGCGGCCTGTACCTATGCTCGAGCTTCGCCCACCCCGGCGGCGGCGTGCACGGCATGTGCGGCTACAACGCCGCGCAGATCGCGCTTCGCGATCTGGCCTGACGCCTGACAGGGGGTGCCGGTCCGGCGCGGAATCCCGTGGTACGACGTGGCGATGATCGGTCGGGTCGCGTTGGGGATCGCGGCGCTCGCGGTGGCGGCGTGCGGCGGCAACGTCGCCGTTGGCGGAGCCGACGCCGGTAGCGGCGCGACCGGCGGAACCGGCGGAACCGGCGCGACCGGCGGAACCGGTGCGACCGGCGGAACCGGCGGCAACACCTGCACGCGCACCAGCGACAGCGCGACGATCTCGATCGAGACGTGGGAGGGGCAGACGCTCGACTGCGCGGTAGGTCCGGGCGCCAGCGGCAACACGAAATGGAGCAAGATCGGCACGGTACTGGACGTGAAGAGCGACAGCTTCACCATCGACGCTTGCTCGCCGAACGCCGACTGCATCCCCATGGTGTCCACCGTGCACGTGAGCGCGCCGGGGCTCGCGCTGACGCTGCCGCCCGGGCTCGTCGTACAGGTGGACTACTCGCGGAGCGTGCCCTGGGGTTGCGCGCAGGCCATCGCGGTCTCGCACGCGAGCTGGGACAAGCCGGTGCTCCCCACACTCGAGCTGGCGGCCGCGGACGGCGACGCCATGAGCGCCGCGCCGGCGTCGTTCAGCGTCGATGCCGTGCCGCTCGCGTGCGACGCGGACGCCGGCAGCGGCTGCGGCGGCGTGACGCCGGGAGAGTACGCCCTGCGCTTCACCTGGCTCGGCAAGGGCCAGGCCGGCGAAGGCACGGAGCTGCTTGTCCACATGGGCGAGACCGTCAGCTGGGACGCCGGCACCGCGCTGCCGCTGCACGTACGCAACCTGCGCTCGTTCCAGACGAACTACTGCGACGACTACTGGAACTGGGCGTACTGGATCACGCGCTGAACGCGGTTCCGCGCCGGGCCGGCAGGAACACGGCGTCGAGCCCGACGCCGCGGAGCCAGGCGGAGACCGCGTCGCGTTCGGCGTCGTCGAGCTGGTGCGCCACGCGCTCGTGGATCATGCGGCGCGAGCGCTCGGGATATTCGCGGGCGAGGAAGCTCACGGGCGCGCCGGACACGTCCGCGATGAACGCCTTGTCGCCCGCGGCGCGCGCGGAGGCGTTGCCGAGCACGAACGCCCGGTACGCGCCCTGCATCTCGCCCAGGACGAAACGCGCGAACGGCGTGCTGTCCGGGAACGGCGCGAGCTCTCCGGTGCCGTCCCAGGCGGACGCATCGCGCGTCCAGCGCGAGACGCGCTCGAAGCGCGCCACCACCCGCTGCGGCACCGGATCCCGCGCGAAGTGGCCGCGGAGTCCGCCGAGCAAGACGGCGTCCACCGCCGTCGGGCGATCGCCGAGCGCGTAGCGCGTGGAGCCGAGCTGCGCGTCCAGCGCCGCGAGCACGCGTTCGTACTCGGCCTCCGCCGCGCGCTGCTGCGCGGGCTCGCTCACGCCCGTGGCGCGGCAGGCGCGCTTGCCCCAGCTGGTCACAGCGGCGGTCAGCGTCTCGAGCACCGCGGGGTCCGCGCCGGCCGCGAGCTCGCCGGCGATCGCCGCCGCCGCGTCGACGGCGCTCTCCTCGTATTGCCAGCGGTAGTGGATCGACGTGCGCGCGATCCATTCGTCGAACCACTCTTCCACGACGTGCACGAGCACGCCGAGCGGACCGACCGGGAACAAGCGCCGGAGCGGAAAACGCGCGTCCAGCACGGCGATCACCGGCGTCGTGTCCGCGATCATCCAGTTCTCCGGGGTGTGCAGCACCGGCATCTGCTGCGTGCCGGCGCGCCGCTCGATCTCCTGCTGCAGCTCCAACGTCTTCGACCGGTACTCGAAGGGCGCGCCGTACAGCTCGAGCGCCGCTTCGAGCTTGCGCGTGAAGTAGCTCAGTCGCCCGCCGTAGAGGATGTAGTCGCTCATCGTAGCGCCGCTCAGAAGCCGTTCAGCTTGTCCACGGCCTTGAACAGGTCGCCGATGGAGTAGTGGTTCACGGCGACGAAGTTCGGTAGCTGGCCGCTCGCGCCCCAGCACTGCTTCGCGCGGCCGTACAGCACATCGTACTGGTTCGCCGTGGTGCTGAGCGCCGGGTCCGCCAGCGGATTTTCGACCCAGTGGTTCAACAGGAACAGCGGGTTGCCCTGGCTGCCGCGGTTCAGATCGCAGCTGAACTCCGCCTCGCTCTTGAACGTGTAGGGCGTATCCCACATGAGGTCCCAGGCGTTCTGGTACCAATCAGGCGGCGGGTGGCCGTCCTGGGCGGTGACGAGCAGGCGCTGGTCACTGTCGATCATGTCTCCAAGCGTGGGCCACGGAGCGCCCGGCGGGTAGACGTACACGTACTTGTCGAGCCCGCTGTCAGCGAAGGCCTGGGCCGTCTGCGCGGCGGTGATGTAGTCCTCGATGATCAGCGTGATCACCTCGCGCGGGTGCTTGTCCATGAACGTCTTGATCTCGCCCAGGCCGTCCACCAAGAGCTCGCTGCCGGCGAGACAGCTCGCGTGACAGAGCCACACGTCACCGTTGTACTCGTGGGTGTCGATCAAGAGCGCGCGCACGCCGTCTTCGAGCTGCTGCGCGATGTTGTGGGTCTGGTTCGGGATCAACCAGCCGTCGTCGGCGTTGGACATGGAGTTGTGCGTCGCGGGGTACGCCACGGCGTCGAAGCTGCGGTCGCACAGCTCCGCGTGGCCGTTGCACTTCCGCGGCGCGGCGCCGCCGGCGCCGTCACTGGAGCCGCAGCCCGCGACGACGAGCCCCACGGCCAGCGCGCCGGCCAACGCTGCGAAGTCCCTCACACGCGAAGCCTATCATGACGATCGCGTGTCAGCCGCGTGGCAGCTTCTTGAGCGTGGCGCGGGCGCGATTCGTCTTCTCCTCCGATTCGGTCTGGAGCGCCGTGACGCGGGCGCGCAGGGCTTTCGCCTGATCCTCGGCGTCGAGCATGCGCTTGACGAGCTTGTCCGCGCCCGCGATCTTGGCGTTACCGACCGCCCGCACGTTCTCGCGCATGCGGTTGATGTCCAGGTCCACTTGCTCCAACTCCGCCTGGCGCTTCGGCAGCGCGCCGAGGCGCACCTCGGACTCGAGCAAGTAGTCGGAGGCTTCCTTCAGGATCGCGCGCTGTGACGCCGGTACCAGCGGCGAGGCGGCGAGCGCGCGGAGCTGGGTCGAGCTCAAGCTGGCGAGCGGGTGTGGGCGGCTCAGGCCCTCGTCGGCGTCGAGCGTGCGCGAGAGCGCCTTGTGGGCGTCGAGACGAAACACGGCCAGCGCCTTCGAGGTCTCGGTGTCGAAGTCGAGGGAGTCCGCCCCGGAGACGCGCGCGTTGTTCACGAGGTCGAGCGTGAGGTAGACGGTGCGACCGCTGCCGCTGCGGTTGACGAGGGCGTAGGTGAGCCGACGATGGCGAACGTAGTGCTCGCGCAAGGTGTCGCCGCTGAAAGACACGAGCCGCGTCTGGTCCCGGGACGTCTCCTTCTCGAGCGTGAGCTCCACGTCGAGATCGTCGCCGAAGGCGACCAGACGCGACTCGCTCGGCTTGGTGCGGCTGAGCGACGACTCGCCGGCGAATCCACCCTCGGCGAACACGGCGATCGGACCGGGGGGCAAGGTCTGGTGTGTGTTGTTCTTCAAGCGGACGGCGCTCCGCGCCGATTCGCCGGGGGCCGCGAACCACGCGATACGGCGCGCCGGCACGCTGTCCTGAAGGAACGGAACCAGCGCCGATCCGTGCGCGCGAAGATCGACCGGGTGCGCGAGGGCGTAGCGGAACAGCGCACCATTTTCCGTGCCGTCGGCCTGCTGGATCGAAGCGAGGTTGCCGACGCCGAGCAGCGAGCTCGACGCCGAGCTCGAGGTTCCGGTCCCGGCGCCGTGTCCGATCGTACCGATGCTGCCGAGCCCGATGCCTTCGCCGTAGCCGCCCCCACCCTCGCCCGTGCCCGTCAGGCCGAGCCCGCCCTCGCTGTCGCCGGTCCACATGTTGTCGACCGTGGTGTCGAGCAGCTGCGGCACGCTCGACAGCTCGTGATCCGGCGTCACCAGCTCGCGACGCGCGTAGCGCGGGCCGGCCAGTGGGAACAAGAAGGAGTCGGGGCGCCCGTTGACCAGCTCGACCTTCACCTGTTTCCAGTTCTCGTCGGTGTCGTTGTGCACCAGCGCCCAACCCTGGAGCGTCGCGCTGTCGTCTTTCGTGTCCAGCACGACGCGATACGTGGAGCGCCAGATCGGCGACTCCGCGACGTAGCCGAGGGTAATAGGGCTGCCGCTCGCCGCCGACACGTGGAGCGTCTTCTGCGTCTGCGCGCCGTGCTGCGAGAGCGCGGACAGCGCCGCGCCCAGCCGCGAAGAGAAGGCCGGATCCGTCGGTCGCACGCTGGTCACGTCGTCCAGCGCGAAGCGCCGGATCTCGCCGTCGTCACCGAGCACGAGCAGCGTGCCCTTCTTGACCATGACGCACTTGGACTTGTCGTCCTTTTTTGGCGCCTCGCACTGCGAGAGAGCGCTCTGTTCCGGAGACAGCACGTCGACCAGGCGTCCGTTCATCGTCGTGCCCTTGGCGCGTACCTGGACCGGCGCGCCCTTGAGCGTCGTCAGGAGCTCGGTGAATCCGAGCGGCGCGGTGCCGTCGGCAGGCAGCCCCGCGAGCGCGCGCGCCATGCTGCGGCTCACGCTGCTCTCGAACTCCACTCCGGACACGCTGGCCTTGCCGTCCGCGCCGAGCACGACGAGCGTCTTGAGGGCGTCGTCCAGATGCCCGGCGGGCACCGGCAAGCCCACGCTCTGCCCGACCAACAGCCCGCTGCGCTCGAAGTAGCCGACTCCGGTTTCGTACAGCCGCACACGCTTCAGGGGCAAAACGCCCGGCTTGGCGTCCTTGGCCGCCGCCGATGCGGTCACCAGAGCCGCAGCACATACAGCAAGAATGGACAAGTGCAGTCGCGCCATGTGTCGTTACCTCTGACAGAGCACGACACCACCACCGCGACGATGGTTCCGGACGATTGTGGTTTTGCCGGCCCGGCGCGGAACCCCGCTGCCCGCCGCGCGGGGTTCCGCGCCGGACCGGCATCCCCTCACCCGCTCAGCTTGCCCACTTGCCCATGGCGGGCGCGTCGAGCACGTTCGGGCGATCCTCGCCACGCGCCCAGCGCGAAAGCAGCTCGTCGACGCACGACAGCAGCATGGAATTGTCATGGCGCTCGTACGACTCGAGGGCGTGCGCGTAGTCGTCCACGCGCGCGAGGAAGCCCTCGACGACGTCGGCGTCCAGGCTGCGCGCCCAGGATCCGTAGCTCAGGTGCGCCAGATAGCGCGCGTTCAGCTCCTGCTCGTACTGCTGCTCGACGGGCACGCTGAGCATCGGAACGTGCAGGCTCACGGCCTCGCTCATCAGCGAGAAGCCGCCGCCGGCGATCACGGCGCGCGCCGTTCGCAGATCGTCGACGAAGCCCGTCTCCGAGAACGCCCGCAGCGTCACGTTGCCCTCGCTGCCCTCTCTGCCCATGCCGTACACGCGGAAGTTGTATGGCAGCCGCTTGAGCACGGGGATGAGCGCATCATTTACCGCCGTCTGGTAGACGAGCACGTGGTCCCCCGGCTCGCGCCGGGCCGCGATGATCTCGGGTCGCAGGATCGGAGGCACGAGCGTGGTGCGCTTCTTCCTCACTGGTGGGAAGAAGAAGCTGGACACCAGGTAGTGATACGCGCCCGGCAGCTTCATCTTCACGGCGAGCTTCGCCACGCGAAAGTTGAAGCCCTTCGCCGCCGTGACCTGCTTGTCGTGCGTGCAGCGGTTGATGACCTGCATGTTGTCGATGCTGATCACCGGCAGGAAGTGGTTGAGCGCGTACAGCGCCGCCCAGGACTCGAAGTCGCTGATCACGATCTCGGGGCGGAAGCCGCTCTCGGCGACCTTGCGGTAGACCTTGACGTTCTTCCGGATGCCGGCCGGCGCGTTCTTCAAGTTGTCGAACAGGCTCTTGCTCTTGTCGAGCCGGTTCGAGAAATAGCGAAGCGTCAGCCCGTGGATCTCCTCGACCGTCACGTTGTCGTACTTCTCGAGCCGGTCGAGCAGGAAGCGGTGCGCACGGCCGGAGACCACGACGCGGACGTCGTGTCCGGCGCCGAGCAGATGCTCGAGCACGACGCGGCTGCGCGTCGCGTGCCCCATACCCTCGCCCACCACGCCGTAAAGGACCCGCATGGCGGCCACGATAGTTCACGCTCTACGCTGGCGCCAGCCGGCCCGCCGCGGTATCGGGTCGGTCGCCGTGGCCCTCACCTCCGCACAACGCCGTCACCTGCGCGCCCTCGCCCACCCGCTGAAGCCGGTCGTACAGCTCGGCCGCCAGGGGCTCACCCCTGCCGTCCTGCGCCAGATCGATGACGCGCTCGAGCAGCACGAGCTGATCAAGGTGAAGCTCGCCAAGGAGAGCCCAGCGGAGACCGGGGACGTCGCGCCGGAGATCGAGCGCGAGACGAAAGGCTCGGTGGCGCAGATCATCGGCCACACGCTGGTCGTGTATCGTCGCCGCAAGAACAAACCGAAGATCGAGTTTCCCTCGCCGCGCAAGAAATCATGAGCAGCTACGTCGTCGTCGTCGGAACCGACTTCTCCAGCACGGGCGATCTCGCCATAGACCAAGCGCTGCGCTTGTGCGCGACGCGTCCGGACGCGGTCGCGCACGTGTTGCACGCGGCGCCGGGTCGAAACGACCTGGTCGAGCTCACGATCGGCGGCACCGTCAGGCACCTGCCGATCGACGAGGCGACGGCGCACCTGGCCAGCCTGACCAATGCGAAGGTGGCGCTGCTGCGCCGGCTCGGGCTCAAGATCCAACCCGCGCAGGTGTGGAACTACGTCAGAGCCGGGCTCGCCGCTGACGCGCTGATCGCGTTCGCTGCCGAGCGCGACGCGGATCTGCTGCTGGTGGGAACGCGCGGGCGGCGCGGCGTGAGCCGGCTCTTGCTCGGGTCGGTGGCGGAAGACGTGGTGCGCGGCGCCGGTTGCCCGGTGCTGGTCGTGCGACCGAAACAGTACGAGGAGACGTGAAGGAGGGGAGCATGGGCGAGCCGATCAAGCGCACGCAAGCGAGCGACAACCTGGCGTGGCTGGACCTCGAAATGACCGGCCTCGACGCGCAGAACGACGCGATCATCCAAGCCGCGCTCATCGTCACCAACGCCGCGCTCGAGCCCCTGGAAGAGATCGCGATCGACGTCTGGCAGCCGCCGGAGGTGGTAGGCCGCATGGTGCCGTACGTCCACGACATGCACGAGAAGAACGGCTTGCTCCAGCGCGTGCAGCGCTCGAAGACCGACCTCGCCGCCGCAGAGCGCATGTTGATGGATCGGATCGTCGGCTGGTGCGGCTACCCGGCGGTGCTGTGCGGCAACACCATCGGCCAGGACAAGCGCTTCATCGAGCGTTGGATGCCGGGCCTGTCGGGCTACCTCTCGTATCGCAGCATCGACGTCACGTCGATCAAGCTCCTGGCGCGGCTGTGGTACGGCGAGAAGGCCGTATACGAGAAGCCCACGGCGGGCGAGCACGACGCGCTGGTCGACATCAAGAACTCGATCGACGAGCTCCGCCACTATCGGGCGACGCTGTTTCGCGCGCCCTGATCTCCGATTCGGGCACGCCGTCGCCGAGCAGCACGGCGACGCGTTCCAGCAGCAATTGGGGCTCGAACGGTTTCTGGATGAAATCGCGGTCGGCGTGCCCGCGGGCGATGCGATCGACGGCGTCCGTGTAGCCGGACATGAACAGCACGGGTATCCCGGGCCGGGCCGCGGTGAGTCGCTCGACCATTTCCACGCCGCCCAAGCGCGGCATCTCGACGTCGGTGACGATCAGCGCGAGGCGACTGCCGACGGACGCCGCGCGCGCCAGCCCCTGCTCGCCGTCCGATGCCTGGAGTACCGCGTACCCGTGGGCCTTGAGCGTGCGCGCGACGACGTGGCGCACCGAGGGATCGTCTTCCACCACGAGCACCGTCGCGGCCGCCGGCTTGCCGATCGGCGTGGCGGAGCGCAGCTTGCGGCTCGACGCGCGTCCCTGCTCGTCGGCGTGCGGGAGCAGGATGCGGACCTCGGTACCCTGCTCCGGCTCACTGTCGACCTCGATGAAGCCGCCGCTCTGCTTGATCGCGCCGTACACCGTGGCAAGCCCGAGCCCGCTCCCCAATCCCGCCGGCTTGGTCGTGAAGAACGGGTCGAACATGTGGGCGCGCGTCTCGGCGGACATGCCCGTGCCGGTGTCGCGGAAGCTCAGCATCGCGTACAGGCCGGGTGCGACGCCGCCGGCGTTGGCGCGCGCGGCGTCGACCTCGACCAGCGCCGTCTCGATCTCGACCTTGCCACCGTCTGGCATGGCGTCCCGCGCGTTGAGCGCGAGATTGCCGAGCACCACCTCCATCTGTTCCGTGTCCACCCGCGTGCGGCAGGGGCCGGCGGCACGCCGCAGTTCCACCACGACGTGCTCGCCGACGCTTCGCTCCAGCAGGGTGCGCGATGCTGCGGCGAGCTCGTCGAGATCGACGGCGCGGGGCGACAGCCGCTGGCGGCTGGCGAACGCGAGCAGCCCGCGCGCGAGGGTCTCGCCGCGGTGCACGGCGCTTCGTATCCCGGCGACGTCACCGTCGCCCGGATAACGTTTCGAGAGCTCCGCCGAGTGCCCGGCGAATACCGTCAGCAGGTTGTTCAGATCGTGAACGACGCCCCGGGCGAGCGTGCCGAGCGCCTCCAGCTTGGACGCGTCCAGCAAGCGGGACTGCAGCTGCCGGCGCTCGGTGACGTCCGTGTAGATCACGCCGACGGCGAAAGGCGCTCCCTTGGCGTCGGTCAGCGGGAAGCAGGTGACGTCGAAGATCCGGTCGCCCACCGCCTGCTCGGCACGAAGCGGAGCATCGGCATGAATCGCGTCTCGCTCGTGCGCTTCGACCAGCGCCTCCAGCTCGTTCGCTCGCTCGCCGTGCTCGACGAACGGCCGGTTCACCAGGATGCGCCGGCCTTCCAGATCCTTGACGACGACGAACGAGCCGGCGCGATCCACCACGCCCTGCAGCAGCCGCGACTGCTCCTGCAGCGCGCGCTGCGTGCGCGACAGGTGCATCAGCAGCGCGCCCACCGCAACGACCGACTCCAGCGTGCCCGAGACCACGTGCCCGGATGCGGCGAACGCGCCCAGGGAGCGCAGCAGCGGGTGCGCGACGAGCTGCAGGCCGAGCAACGCGCTCGCGACGCCGGCCACGTATCGACCGCGATGCTGCGATTCGCGCGGGCCGATCAGCTCGACGCCCGCCGCCATGACCGCGAGCCCCGCGACGACGAACGCCGGCGTACCCACACCCGGCAACGACACACCCGCGATCAGGGCAGCGATCGAGCCCGCGGAGCCGAGCGCCAAGGCCACGGGCCAGGCCCGGTGCATGGGCTTCGACCGGAACTGCCGGGCCCCTGCCAGCAGCAACCCGGCAAACACGGGCGCCGTCACCACTGCGGCCCAATCGAGCTCGGCGGGGGCCCCGAGCACCACCAGCAGGCCCAGGGCGTGACGGGTGCCGTCGACCAGCCACGCCGCGGCGAACAGCGCCAGGTAGCGGCTGCGATCCTCGCGGTAGAGGTGCAGATAGACCCACACCAGGACCACGGTCCCGACCAGGCTGCCGGTGAGTGGGGAGAGTAGTGGGTTCACGGCTACGTCTTCCGCGACAAGTACGACGCTGCACCGCCCGGGTTAACCCTCAGCAGGCCCGGTGGCCGCCACTGGGGAAGATCTTGCCCGGGTTCAGCAGCCCGCGGGGGTCGAATACACGTTTCAGGTCGCGTTGCAGCGTGATCAGCTCGCTCGACTGCTCGAGCGGCAGATATGGCGCCTTCAGCACGCCGATCCCGTGCTCGCCGCTGAGCGTTCCACGCAACGCGATGACGTTGTGAAACAGCTCCTCGATGGACGCATCCACCGCCGGCAGCTCGCTCTCGTCGTTCCAGAGGAAGTTCACGTGCAGGTTGCCGTCACCGGCGTGACCATACGTCAGCGACCGGATCCCGGTGCGCTCGCTGGTCCGCGCCACGCGCTCGAGCAGCTCGCCGATCTGCTGACGCGGCACGACGACGTCTTCGCTCAGCTTGTTCTTCGCGAGCCGGCGGATGGCCAGGCTCATCTCGCGGCGCGCCGCCCACAGCCGGTCGCGCTGCGCGGCGTCCTGCGCCACCAGCAGGTCGAGTGCGCTCACGTCCTCGCACGCGCCGGCGATGCGCTCGCTCTGCGCTTCGCACGCGTGCTCGTCGCCGTCGACCTCGATCAAGAGCATGGCGCCCGCGCGCTGATCGATGGCGTTGCCGGCGGCGCGCATCGCCGCCAGCGTTCCCGCGTCGAGCAGCTCGAGGCAACGCGGGACGAGCCCCGCACCGGTCACCGCGCTCACCATCGCGCCGGCCGCCGTCAGATCCGGAAACAGCGCCATCAGCGTCATCACCTGCTCAGGCTTCGGGATCAGCTTGAGCGTCACGTCACCGAACACGGCGAGCGTCCCCTCGCTGCCCACGAGCAGCCCCGTGACGTCGTAGCCCGTGACGCCCTTGCGCGTGCGTCGCCCGGCGTGGATGCGTTGCCCGCCGATCAAGAAGGCCTCCACGCCGTACACGTACTCGCGCGTCACGCCGTACTTGAACGCCCGCGGTCCGCCGGCGTTCTCCGCGACGTTACCGCCGATCGCGCAGCTACCGACGGAGTTCGGGTCCGGCGGATAGAACATCCCCTCGCGCTCCACGGCGTCGTGGAGATCCTGCAACACGACGCCGGGCTCGACCACGGCGAGCCCCTCGCGCGCGTCGATCTCCTTGATCTGGTTCATGCCGCGCGTGGCCAGCACGATCCCGCCCGCGACCGGCACCGCGCCGCCCGTGCGCCCCGTCCCCGCGGCGCGCGGCGTGATCGGCACCTCCGCCTCGCGCGCCGCGGCGAGCGCCGCCAGGATGTCGTCCGCCGACGTCGCGATCACGACCGCGTCGGGCACGCGGCCCTCCGCCTCCGACTCGTCGCGCGCGTAGCTCTCGCACGCGTCGCGATCCGTCAGCACCTTGCCGGACCCGAGCGCCTGGTCGAGCAGGCGTCGCGCCTTCTCCCGCGCCGCAGGCGAGGGCTCGGCGACCTCTGGACGGAGGAGCAGCATGCGATGGAACCTAGCGCACCCCCCTCCGCCCCGCAGGGGACCGGGATCAGGTGCCGGTCCGGCGCGGTATCCCGTATCCCGCAGACGCCCGCCGTCCGGGCCGACCGGTGACGCGCCGGGCTGGCCACGCCCGCTCGGCGACGATCCGGGCGCCCACCTGGGCCCAGCCGCATGCCCACTTCGCCCGATCCGCGAGGTTCCGCGCCGGACCGGCATCAGGCCCCCTTGACGGCACGCCCCGCACGGGTAGTTTCTCGCCCCTCACGCCACAAGGGAGAGGTGACCGAGTGGCCGAAGGTACCCGCTTGCTAAGCGGGCGTAGGTCAAAAGCCTACCGCGGGTTCGAATC
>CAVZIE010000050.1:0-82990 GCA_963775185.1 uncultured delta proteobacterium
CGCGGAACCGTGGGGACGCGAAGCGGGATACCGCGCCGGGCCGGCAGGCCTTTTCGGCTTCGTCCATCAGGGAAGTGCCTGTAGGGTCGTCTCCAGGCGGTGTGGTGGCTGCCCCGTCCCGGAGGAGGATTCATGCGTTCCCGCAAGCTTGTCGTGTGTCTTGGCGCCGTGCTGCTCAGCGCCGCGTGCGGCAGCTCTACCGAGCGGGTAGAGGCCGATGCCGGCGCCAGCCAGAGCGCGCAGCCGGTCGTCCAATCGCCGGGGCTCTTGCGCATGCAGCGGCTGCAGCAGGCCCAGCTCGCAGGCGGGCCGGAGTATGCGTTCCACGGCGCGACGGCGCACAACCCCGCGCGATCGATGTCCGTCGCCTTCGACGGGACGCGGCTGGCGGTACAGCACGCAGGCGACGACGCCGAGCTCCGCCTGGAGAGCTGGGGCCCGGCGGGAGCGCCAATCGCGGTTCACGGCGGATCGGCGTCGACGAACGCCGGCCGCGCGACGGTGACGCACGCGCCGGGCGTCGTGGAGTGGATCCAGAACGGCCCCCTGGGCGTCGAGCAGGGCTTCGAGCTCGCGGCGCCGCCGCCCGGTCACGATGCATCGCATCCTGGAGCTCTCGCTCGCCGTTGGCGGCGGCCTCTCGCCGGTGCAGGCGCGGGACGCGGTCGAGCTCGTGGACGCGACCGGCGCGCGGCGCTTCGGCTACGGCGAGCTGTTCGTCCGCGATCACGCCGGCCGCGAGCTGCCTTCAAAGCTCGAGGTGCGCGACGGGCACATCGTCATCGCGCTCGACGCGACGAACGCCGCGTATCCCGTCGAGATCGATCCGGTGCTGGTCACGTTCGTACAGCGCATCACCAAGGCGAGCGTTTCCTTTGGTGGCGACGTGGCGCTGGCGGGCACGACGATGGTCGTGGGCGCGATCAACTCGACCACGACTGGGCAGGCATTCGTGTACACGGAGGCCAGCAACACCTGGACCGAGAAGGCGACACTGTCGGGTACGGGCGCGATCGCCAGCGCGTTCTTCGGATACGCCGTGGACGTCGACGCCGGGACAATCGCGGTCGGTGCGGCCCTCGACGGCAAGACCGCCGGCTCCACCACGACGAAGTCCGGCGCGGTCTACGTGTTCACGGGCTCCGGTGCGAGCTGGACGCAACAGCAGCGCCTGGCCGGCTCGGACACGGTCGCCAACGCGCGGTTCGGCACGGACGTGAGTGTGGAGGGCGACACGCTGGTCGTCGGGGCGCCCTCCATCGCGACGACCGGCGCGGTGTACGTGTTCACGCGCACCGGTACGACCTGGACCGAACGCACGAAGATCGTGCCCGCCGGTTCCGCCCTCGCGGGCGCCGCGGTAGCGCTCAGCGCCGGACGGCTGTTCATCGGCGATCCGGCCACGCGCCAGGTCTACGTCTGGTCGGGCTCTGGAGCGTCGTGGTCGCAGCAGCAGGTGATCAACAACCCCGGCACCAACAACTCGAACAAGTTCGGCGGCAGCCTCGCCGTGGACGGTGACACCCTGGTGGTAGGCGCCCACGCGAGCTCGGGCCTGTCGGGGGGCTACGCCTACCGCTATGGCACCAGCTGGACGCTGGAGATGACGCTCGAGGAGCTGACCTCCGCGTCGGATTTCGGAGTCAGCGTCGCGCTGTCCGGTGACGACGCGTTCGTGGGCGAGTCGACCTACAGCGGCGACGGGCGCGTGCACTGGTACCAGCGATCGGGCACGGCGTGGAGCGCGAAGACGCCGATCGCTCCTTCGGTCAGCGGCACGCCGATCCGGTTCGGAGAGTCGCTGGCGGCCGGCAATGGCTGGCTTGCCGCCGGCGACGGCGGCTCCGGCGCCGTGGAGATGTTCGCGCTCAAGAGCGCCAACGGCGATCCGTGTGGCGGCCCTGCCGAGTGCGGCTCCGGGTACTGCGTGGACGGCGTGTGCTGCAACACGGCCTGCGCCGGCACGTGCCAGGGCTGCTCGGCGGCCACGAAGGGCAGCGGCAGCGACGGCACGTGCGGCTCGGCCGCGTCCGGCAGCGATCCGCACGACAATTGCGCGACCCAGGCGCAGAGCACCTGCGGCACCACTGGCGTCTGCAACGGCGCCGGCGCGTGCGAGAAATACGCGAACGGCACCAGCTGCGCCGGCACCAGCTGCGCCAGCGCGACGTCCCAGAACAACGCGCGCAGCTGCGACGGCAGCGGCGCGTGCAAGGCGGCGACCGTCACGAACTGCCAGACGGGCTATCGCTGCACGGGCAATGCGTGTCTCACCACGTGCGCGAACGACGGCGAGTGCGCCGGGGGCTACTACTGCGACGCCGGGGCGTGCAAGGCGGCGAAGGCCATCGGCGGCGGCTGCAGCAAGACGAGCATGTGCAGCAGCGGCCACTGTATAGACGGCGTGTGCTGCAACACGGCGTGCGGCGGCAAGTGCCAGGCGTGCTCCGCCGCGCGCAAGGGCCAGGGCGCGGACGGCACCTGCGGCAACATCCAGAACGGGCTGGATCCGGACGACGAGTGTGCCGTGAGCGGCGGGACGTGCGGCTTCACCGGCGCCTGCGACGGCAGCGGCGCGTGCGCCTACTCGCCGGCTGGCAAGGCCTGCGGCGCCACGACCTGCGTCGGCAACAACACCACGGGCCAGATCTGCGACGGCGCGGGAACGTGCAAGAACGACACGACGGGCACGAACTGTGCCCCGTACGTCTGCAGTACCACGACGAACGCCTGCGCCACGCCGTGCACCGCCGACACCGACTGTGTGAGCGGGAACTACTGCAATGCCTCGGGAGCGTGTGTGGCGTTGAAGCCGGCGGGCGGGGGCTGCGGAGCCGCGAACGAGTGCACGACCGGGTACTGCGTGGACGGCGTTTGCTGCGGCACCGCGTGCACGGGCACCTGCCAGGCGTGCAAGGACACGCTCAAGGCTTCGGGCACGGACAACGGCACGTGTGGCGACGCCGCGAGCGGGACCGACCCGCACGACAACTGCGCGGACGACACGTCCACGACCTGCCAGAAGAACGGCTTCTGCGACGGCGCCGGGCAGTGCTCGGTGTACGCCGCGGGAACGCAGTGCGGGGCGCCGGCGTGCTCCAGCGACATCCCGACCACGGCCGAGTGCGACGGCGCCGGGCAGTGCAAGATCAAGAACGGCACCAGCTGCTTCCCGGCCGCGTGCAGCGCCGGCGCGTGCGTCGGCGGTGACGGCGGCGCGGGCTGCACCACCGACCCCGACTGCTCGGGCAGCGCCTACTGCGACGCGGGCAGCTGCGTGCAGAAGCACCCGGACGGCGACGCGTGCACGGCGGCGCGCGAGTGTGCGAACGCGCACTGCGTGGACGGCTACTGCTGCAACACCGCGTGCGACGGCCAATGCGAGGCCTGCGACGTCGGCGGATCCGTCGGGACCTGCAGCGGCGTGACCGGCGCGCCACACGGCAGCCGTGCGGCATGCCCCGCCGCGACGGGAAGCGACCCGTGTACCGCGCGCGCCTGCGATCCGAACAAGAGCTTGAGCGACTGCGCCGGCTACGCGGGCACCGCCGTGAGCTGCCGCGCCCAGAGCTGCAGCGGCGGCATCGAGACGTTCGGCGCGAGCTGCGACGGCTCGGGCCAGTGCCCGGCCGTAAAGACCAAGGAGTGCACACCCTACGTGTGCGGCGCCGACGCTTGCCTCGACAGCTGCGCGAAGGCCGGCGATTGCGCCGACGGCACGGTGTGCGACACCACCGCGGGCTTGTGCAAGCCCGGCTCGTCGTGCATCGACGACTACACGGTGCAGGAAGCCGGCAAGGATCCGGTGAGCTGTTTGCCGTATCGCTGCGTCGCCGGCGGCTGCCAGAAGAACTGCGCCAGCTCGGACGACTGCGCGCCGGGCAGCATCTGTGACGACGCGGCCAAGACCTGCGTCGGCGGCGCCGACGGCGGCATCAACGGGGCGGGCGCCGACGACAGCGGCGGCTGCGGTTGCGCGGTGCCGGGCAAGCAGCCGGCGCGTGCGCCGCGCGAAGTGCTCTGGCTCGCGCTGGGCGCGGCCGTCATGCTGAGGCGCCGGCGCCGGGCCGGCTGACTGCGCGGCGGACCGGCTCGCTACACCCGCATCGCGTACGGCAGGACGCGGCGCGACCAGTCGATCGACGGCTCGTAGTGCGAGAACAAGCCGCCGAGCACGCCGAGCACGCGACCGATCATCACGAACTCGGCGGGGATCCGCACGACCGGATCGCGCTCGGTGGCTTCGAGCAGCCCGCTCGCTTCGGCGAGCAGCTCCGCCCGCGTGGGCCAGCTGAACGCCGCGCCGCTCGCGAGCCCCGCCCGCAACCGTCCGATCATCGCGTCGGCGAACGCGTGCAGCGTGTCCGGCGTGCCGCTCTGTGTCTCGAAGCCGAGGCGCGTGAACAGATCGGTCATCAGCGCGCGATCCTCGGTGAGGATCGCCTGCGTCAGCGTGCTGAAGCCCGCGCGCACCTCGGGACGGAGCTGCTTGGTGCAGCCGAAGTCGAGCAACACCAGCGTGCCGTCGTCGGCGACCAGGAAGTTGCCGGGGTGCGGATCGGCCTGGAACATGCCGCACACCAGGATCTGGTGCAGGTACGCCGAGAGCAGGCGGCCGAGTAGATCCGAGCGCTCGTCGTGCGACTGCGCTTCGAGCGCGGCGGTGATCTTCTGGCCGCGCACGAACGGCGTCGTCAGCACGCGCGGGCCGCACAGCTCCAGCGCCGGTCGCGGCACGCTCACGCCTTCGACCTCGCCGAGCAACCCGGCCATCCGCGTCATCGCCCGCGCCTCGCTCGCGTAGTCGAGCTCGCCCGAGATCATCGCGCGCACTTCCGCGATGATCGTCTCGTAGTCGGCGGGCGGCAGCGACGCGCGCATGCTCTGGAGGAACGCCGCCATCAGCGTCATGTCGAGATCCACCAGATCGGCGATGCCCGGGCGCTGCACCTTGACGGCCAGCTCGCGCCCGTCGAGCGCGACCGCGCGATGCACCTGCCCGATGCTCGCCGCCGCGATCGGCTGCTCGTCGAAGCTCGCGAAGCGCTCGGCGATCGGCGCGCCGAGGTCCGCCTCGACGATCGCGCGGATCGCGTCGAAGGGCGCCGCCGGCACCGCGTCCTGCAGCTTCGACATCTCGTCGATCCACGACGCCGGTAACAGATCGGGACGCGCCGACAGGATCTGCCCGATCTTGAGGAACGCGCCGCCCTGCGCGACGCTGGTCTCGTAGAAGCGCCGCGCGTTCTTCGCGTGCAGCTTCGACAAGCGCGCGGCCGCGCCGGCGCGGCTCATGAACGCCGAGCGGATCGCGAGCAAGCGGTAGCTCGCGGTCAGCTTCGTCAGCATCCACCCCGCCTTCGCGAGCCGCGCCTGGCGCTGCTTCCAGCGCTTGGACGCGCCGATCGTCGCGAACGCGTCGTCGGCCATCCCGCGCAGCTCCCACGCGCTCTGCTCGATGCCCCGCGCCACCGCGTCGAGCACCGCCACCAACGCCCGCAGGTCCGCTCCCATGTCGGGCCGGCGCGGTATCCCGTGGCCCGAATCGACGAACGCCGTGGAATCCATCGTCACTGCATCACCTCCTGGTGATACGTTGATAACTGTAACAGTGGAAGATGTCAACATGCTCGACGCGCGCTGCACCTCGCTCGCGGCGCCGCTCCCGGGGAGCAGGGCGCGGGCTGCACGCGCCGCGTGTTTTGCGGCGGCTTCTACTGCATGGACGACGTGCCCGAGCCACAGTGGCTGATCGAGCCACGGGATTTGGTGCGACCGGTCGCGATCGGCTCGCGTGGCGACCAGCTCACGCTCCCTCTGCCGCCGCCTGGTACAGCTCGCGGACATCGAGGCGAGCCCCGATCGAGCCAAGCTCGGCAACGTCGCCGTCCGTCGAGACCACCGCAGTCCAAGTGCCGTCCCCTCCGCGGGTCCAGACTTCGACGCGAGGCTCGTCCGGTGAAACGAGAACGTACTGCTGGAGGGAAGTGACGCGTTGGTAGTGCGCGAATTTCTCGCCTCGATCGTACTCCGCCGTGCTCGGGCTCAACACCTCGACTAGCAGCGTCGGATTGGTCACGGAGTTCTCGTCGTCAGGATCCGTCTCGCGCGGACCGCAGACGACCGTGACGTCGGGGTACGTCGCGAGGCCCGTGGCGAGCACGCGGACGCGGAGGTCCGAGCCAAGAGCACGGCAGCGGCCCGTTCGGAGCTGGGCAAAGAGCAGGTTCGGGACCGCCAGCTGAAGTGCGGCGTGGGCCGGCGTGCCCCCGGCCATGGCGTAGATCTGCCCGTCCAGGTATTCATGCTTGATGTTGCTCGCGCCCTCGAGTGTGAGGTACTCGCGCCATGCGTAGTGGACGGCATGGACAGGGGCCGACATCGCTTCGAGTATGCCACGCTCGAGCGCGACGTGCGCGAGGTCACTCGACATCGGGAGCCTCGGGACCGCAGTCGCTCACCCGACCGACGGGATTCCGCGCCGGACCAACCCAAGTGACCGATCACCGACCGGCAATCCCGCGGAGGGGATCAGCCTTCGGCGGGCGGCGCGGACTCGCGATCGATGCGGCGCAGGCGCGTGGCGATGTGGCGCAGCGTCTCGATCAGGCCGATCACGATGTACACGCTGAGCAGCCAGACGAGCACGAACTGCGGCTTGAACTGGCGCCACACGAACGCGCTCGAGCCGAGCGTGAACAGCACCAGCAGCACCGTCCCGGTGTCGAGCTTGAGGTCCTTGAACGAGCGGAACTTCACGTTCGACACCATCAGCAGGCTGAGCCCGATGGTGACGGCGAACAAGAGGACGGTGTAGCGCTCGTGGCCGAGGGCGCCGCCGACGGCGTGGTTGGCCACCACGAGCGAGATCAGGATGCCGGAAGCGGGCGGAATCGGCAGGCCGACGATGTACGGACCGGGCTTGGTCGGCGCGCCGCCGGTGGTGGACGACAGCACGTTGAAGCGCGCCAGCCGGATCGCGCCGCACGCGACGAACATGAAGGCGGTCAGCAGGCCGGCGACCGGATGGCGGTACAGCACCCACTTGTAGACGAGCAGAGACGGGGCGACGCCGAACGAGACGATGTCCGCCAGCGAGTCGATTTGCAGGCCGAAGGCGCTCTGGGTCTTGGTCATGCGCGCCACGCGGCCGTCCATCAGGTCGAACAGCATGGCGAAGATCAGCAGCACCGCGGCGCGGTAGAAGTCGTCTACCGTGACGCCGTCCTTGGCGACGATGCGGATCGCGTTGAAGCCGCAGAAGATGCTCGCGAGCGTGATCATGTTCGGCAGCACGAACAACGTCTTGCGCAGATCGAGGCGCCGCCTCGGTCGCCCTCTGCCACGTCTCGTTCTGCGGAACCCCACGCTCTCAAGCTAGCTGCGGCAAGCAGCCGCGTCCAGAAGCGGGTGCGGGTCGGCCCGGACAATTTGGCCCGCCGCCCCGGCCCTGAATAGGATCCCGCCAGGATGCGCAGGGTTGCCTTGAACCGTGGTCTTCCGTGGCTGGTCTTGATCCCGGCGCTCTGGCTCGTCGGCTGCAGCGGCGACCGCGACGGGATGAAGAAGCGAATCGCCGAGCTTACCGACGATGTCCAGCGGCTGCAGAGCGGCCAGGACCGCGTGGAGGAACGCCTGGCGGCGGTCGAGCTCCAGAGCATGCAGCGCGCGGCGCAGCGCGCGAGCAAACGCGCGAAACCTGCGTCGGATCATCCCGACCTGAAGGTGGTGCGCGTCGCCCCCGGCGACGAACCGCCTCCGCCCGACCTGGACGACGCCGCCGGGCCGGACAGCGACGCGATCGCCTTGCCGGGGCCCGAGGACGACCTCGACGACGCCCCGCGTCCGGTGATCCGCGGCGTGGGCGACCACTTCGAGACCTCCACGACCGGCGGTGGCGACGCTCGCGACGACGCCACCCGACGCGAGTACAAGGCGGCGCTCGGTCTGGTGCGCGGCAGGCAGTTCAAGGAGGCCTCCGTCTCGCTCGCGAAGTTCGTCCGCGAACACCCGAAGAGCAAGCTGTCGGACAACGCCGTCTACTGGGCCGGCGAGTGCCAGTACGCGCTCGGTCACTACGACGAGGCGGCGAAGCAGTTCCGGGACCTCGTCAAGCGCTACCCCAAGGGAAACAAGGTGCCCGACGCGCTGCTCAAGCTCGGGATGTGTCTGGCTCGCATGGGCCACGCCGACGATGCACGGGCGAGCTTCGCGCGTTTGAGCCAGAATTATCCCGACGCCGCCGCGGCACGGCGCATTCCCCAGGGATACTGAGACATGAAGACCACGATCCAGAGCCTGCTCGCGCTCGCGGCCTTCGGGACGGCGACGCTCGGTGCGACCGTCGCGTCGGCGCAGGACACCGGAGGCGCTTCCGATCAAGGCGGAGCCGCCGACCAGGGCGGGGCGGCCGACCAAGGCAGCGCCGCCCCCGCGGGCGGGACCACCACCACGTCGACGACCTACTCGGCCCCCTTCGGCTTTCCCGCGCCGGGCACCAACATCAACGCCGGGCTGCCGTCGAGCTCGCAGCCGGTGTCGGACACCTCCCAGGGCGACTCGTTCGATCTGAACCAGGGCGGCAGCTCCTCCGCGACCGTGCGGGGCGGCAAGGGCGCGGAGGGCGTGGTGCTCAGCCACGCCGCGGCGGTGCCGGAGATCCACACCGTGCGTCGCGGCGACACGCTCTGGGACCTCTGCGACCACTACTTCCAGAACCCCTACGCGTGGCCGAAGCTGTGGAGCTACAACCCGCAGATCACCAATCCGCACTGGATCTACCCCGGCGATCAGGTGCGGATGCGGCTTCCCGGCTCGCGCTCGACGCTGGCGGGCCTGCACGACGCCGGCACCACCCGCGGCCTCGGACTCGACCACCAGTCGCTGGTGCCAGCGGACACGATCTTCCTCCGCGACGAGGGCTACATCGACGACCCCAAGAAGGACAAATGGGGTGAGCTCGTCGGGTCGCGCGAGGACCAGATGCTGCTCAGCGAGGGCAATCGCGTCTACATCCAGATGCGCTCCGGCGTGGACCTGCGCATCGGCCAGCTCCTGACGATCTACCGCCCGCTGCGAAAACCGAAGAAGGTGGCCGGCGCGCGCAACCCGCCCGGCGAGATCGTCGCGGTCAAGGGTACCGTCAAGGTCGACCAGTGGGATCCGGACACGCGCGTGGCGCGCGGCCAGATCACCGAGTCCCTGGACGTGATCGAGCGCGGCGCGCTGGTCGGTCCGGTCGGACGTCGCTTCGACGTCGTCCCGCCCAAGCCGAACGACAAGACGGTGTGGGCGCGCGTGCTCAGCGGCATCTACCCCCACGTGTACCTCGCGCAAGACCAGGTCGTGTTCATCGATCGCGGCACCGAGGACGGCCTCCAGCCGGGCAACCGGCTGTTCATCGTGCGTCGCGGCGACGCCTGGCGCCGCGGGCTGCACACGGCCACCAAGTCGGCGCGCCAGCGCATGCTGCTCGACAGTCCCGGCGACGCGCCGGTGGAGACCACGCCGCTCGAAGGTCGCGAGAAAGACTTCCCCGACGAGGTCATCGGCGAGATCCGGGTGCTGCGCGCGCGCAAGTACAGCTCGATCTGCATGGTGACGGTGTCGCACCGCGAGATCGTCCCGGGCGACCGCGCCGTCGCGCGCAAGGGCTACTGACGCCCGCCCGATCGCGGCGCGTGCTCAGGCGCCGTGCGCCTTGCCCAGGTACGCGGTGATGCCGTCGAGCACCATCTCGACGGCGATGGTGCCGATCAGCACCGCGGAGACGCGGCTCGCGAGGTCCGCGTAGCGTCCGATCAGCCGCCCGTTGTGCTCGCGGAGGCGGTCGAACGCGAACTTCAGCACCACCAGCGCGATCACCGTCGCAACCAGCGACGCGGCGATCGCCAGCACCGCGAATTGAAGCGGCAGGCGCGCGCCGGCGAGCGTCGCCGCGCTGACCGTGCCTGGGCCGATCATGAACGGCATGGCGATGGTGCCGGCGAGGTGCTCGGGCTCGCCGCGCAGGGTGACCAGCGCGTCCCCGCCCGCCACCATGAACTTCAACGCGATGCTCACGAACACCAGGCCGCCGAAGATCTGGAACGCCGCGAAGCGCACCTGCAGCACGTCCGAGAAGATGGCGTCGCCGCTCCACGCGAAGATCACGAACACCACACCGCTGATCGCTGTCGCGCGCAGCAGCACTCCCGCCACCGTGCGCAGCGAGTGCGCCTGGAGCATGTCGATGAGGTAGACCGACAGCGCGAACGGATTCAGGATCACGAACAACAGCACCGCCGACTTGGCGACCTCGTCCCACTTCACGTCGCCTGCCTTCGCTCACGCATCGATTTTCCGTGATGCAACGCGAGCCCTGGTCTTGCAAGCCATTCGCGGTATTCAACCAGCGAGTTGAATTCAGGAAATGCCGGTCCGGCGCGGTATCCCGCGCGACGGGGCGTGCGCCGGCGTCGCGGCTTGATGCGGCCGATCGTCCGGCACTAGCATCCCGCCATGACGTTCCGGGGACTCGCGTCGCGGTGCGCGCTGTGCGTCGTGGCAACGACCGCGATCGGGTGCGGGACCGACGAGCCGGTCGCGGCCTCGAAGCTGCCGTCGGCGCCGATCGAGGTGATCCGCGACGACAACGGCGTGCCGCACATCTACGGCGCGAGCGATCGCGACGCGTTCTTCGGCGCGGGCTACATGATGGCGGAAGATCGCCTGCTACAGGTCGACACCGCGCGGCGCCGCGCCCTGGGGCGCTGGGCGGAGGTGCTGCCGGGCCACCTGGAGGACGACAAGCTCGCGCGCTTGTTCGACTGGCGCGGACTCGGCGAGCAGGCCGCGCGGATCACCGCGCGCGACAATCCGGAAGAGTGGCGCATCATGCAGGCCTGGGTCGCCGGCCTGAACAAGCGCATCGACGAGGTGCGCGACGGCAAGGTGCCGCCGCCCTACGGCTTCGGGCCCGACGAGCTCGACTACCTGCCCGAGCGCTGGAACGACGCGGATGTGCTGGTCGTCGCCAAGATGATCGAGTTCGGCAACGACGACTCGATCGAGTTCGAGCTGTTCCAGACCATCGCCGAGCGCCTCTTCCCCGACAAGATGGACAAGGTCGAGCTGCCGCGACCGGTCAGGGAGGTATGGACCGTGCCGCCCGAGGATCGGCCGAAGGATCTGCCAGCGGCGCTCCAGCTGGCGGCCGGCGCGCGGGATTTCGCGCCGGACCGGCACCTGGGCCCCGTGAAGATCGATCCGGCGCGGTTTTCCCGATCGATGAAGCTGCTCGACGCGCTGTCGAGCCTGCGCGCCGCGGGGAGCAACAACTGGGCGATCGACGGCAGGTTCACCGACAGCACGCGACCCATGCTCGCCGGCGATCCCCACCTCGGGTTCGGATTTCCCGGCGTGTTCTACGCGCTGCACATCGACAGCGCCGATCAGGGCGGCAGCTTCAACGCTGCCGGTTTCTCGTTCCCCGGGCTGCCCGGCGTGTCGATCGGGCAGACCGACAAGGTCGCGTGGTCGCCGACAACCGCGTTCGCGGACGTGATGGACGTGTGGGAGGTGCCGTCGCCGGATTTCGACACGGTGGAGATCGGCGGCGCGCCCGTGACGGTGACGGAGCGCCAGGAGACGATCCGCGTGCGAGGCGCCGGGCTGCCCGCCGGCGAGGGCGACGACGTCGTGATCACCGAGCGTGACATCCCCGGACAGGGCGTGATCCTGCCGGCGGATCTCGCGCCGATCCCCGTGGCCAGCGCCGGTCACGAGCTGTTCATGCGCTGGATCGGCTACGGGCAGAGCGGGCCGTCGCGCTTGCTCGGGCTGAACCGCACCCACAGCATCGACGACTTCGACGCCGCGGTGGATCAGCAGAACGGCTTGAACTTCAACATGCTGGCCGCCGACGCGACGGGCATCACGCTGCGCGTCGGCATCGACGTGCCCGACCGCGATCCGCGAAAGGGCGTCTCCCCGTGGAAGGTGATGGACGGCACCAACGCCGCGTCGCTGTGGAACGGCGCGATGCTCCCGCGCGACCACCTGCCGCGCGCGCGCGCCGCGGACCGCGGCTGGATCAACACCGCGAACAACGACCCGTTCGGCTTCAGCGCCGACGGGCGCGTGGACGACGACCCGTGGTACTACGGCGCGTTCTTCGCACCGGGCTGGCGCGCCGGGCGTGCCAGCGACGAACTCACGCGGCTCGCCAAGGCGGGTCACGTCTCGGTAGCCGACATGCAGGCGCTGCAGCTCGACCTGCACTCGAACATGGCCGACGATCTGCTGCCGTTGCTCGACGCGGCGTGGGCGAAGGCCGACCACAGCGACGCCGATCTCGCGACGTTGATGCAAGCGCTCGACGCCTGGGACCGGCGCATGGATCGGCCGTCGAGCGGCGCGCTGGTGTTCAACGTGTGGGTGCACTTCGCCGCGTCGAGCGCGCTAGAGGACGACCTGGGCGTGCTGTACGCTCCGGCGTTCGATCTCGAGGCCGTGTTCATGCTCAAGGTCGCGACGCTGCTCTTGCGCGGCGACTACCCTGGAGGCGACGCGCTGCTGCAGAGCGGGCGCGACGCGGTACTGCTCGACGCGTTGAACAAGACCGCGGATTTCCTGCGGCAGCGCTTCGGCAGCGTGGATCCGGCGGGCTACAGCTACGGCGATCTGCACGTGACCAAGTGGTATGACGCTCTCGGCGCGGGGCTCGACTTCGGCGAGAACCCCAGCGACGGCGGCGAGAGCACGGTGAACGTCTCGCCGCACAGCTTCCTCGACGGATCGCAGCCCGGCCAGCGCTGGCCGTCGCACTACGGGCCGATCTTGCGCATGGTCGCGGATTTCGAAGCCGACGGCACGCCGCACATCCGCTACAACTTTCCGCTTGGGAATGTCTGCGACCCGCACAGCCCGCACTTCGACGACATGCGCGACGGTTGGCTGAACGGGAAGTATCACGACATGCGCTTCAAGCGCGCGGACGTGGATGCGCACCAGGACGAGCGGATCGTGATCGAGTAGTCAGGTCTGCAGAGCCTGGACCCACTTCTCGATCTCCGGCCGCGTCGGAATTCCGCCCTGGTGGACCAGCAGCTCGTCGATCACGACCGCGGGCGTGGTCAGCACGCCGTAGGCGGCCATGTCGCGCTTGCTGGTGACCTTCTCCACGTCGATCGCGCCGCCGATCTCGGCGACCACCTCGCGCACCAGGCGCTCGGTCCAGATGCACGCGCCGCAGCTCTTGCCGACGATCCGGATGGTGTGCTTCGGCGCGCCCGCGTCCCACGGCTCGAGCACGATGCGCGCGGCGTGACCTTCGAGCTCGTGGAGGTGCGTTGCTTCGTGGGCGCGCCGGGAGCGGAGCACCGGATCCGTGACGTCGAGCGGGGTCAGGCTCTGGTTGATGACCCACGCGAAGGGCACGATGTCCGCTCGCGCGAGATCGCGCTCGAGCTGCATCGCCTCGTGGATCGGCGTGGCCTCCGGCAGCGTGACGAGCAACACGTGGGTGAAGTCGCGGTCCCTGAGCCGCGGCAGCAGACGCTGCACCGCCTCCGGGCTGCCGCTCGGCTTGCGCAGCACCTCGCGGTGGTAGGCCTCGGCGGCGTCGAGCAAGAGCAGCGTGTGGCCTGTCGGCGCGGTGTCGATGATGACGAACCGGTCCTCGCCCTGCGCCACGGTCTCGGCGAACGCGCGGAACACGGCGATCTCCTCGGTGCACGGGCTCCGCAGATCTTCTTCGAGCAGCGCCTTGCCCTGCGCGTCGAGCCCGCTGCCCGCCGTGGCCAGCACCTCCGCCGTGTAACGACGCGTCTCGAGCTCGGGGTCGATGCGTTCCACGCAGAGGCCCGCGGCGCCGGGGCCGAGATCGCGAACCGCTTGCTCGACGTGGGCGGCGGGATCCGTCGTCGTCAGCGTGACGGCGTGACCGCGCCCGACGAGCCCGGCGGCAATGCGCGCGGCCACCGTCGTCTTGCCGACGCCGCCCTTGCCCATCGTCATCACGACGCCCTTGCCGCGCGCGGCGATCTCGTCCACCAGCGACTCGAGCGTGTCGCCGCGGAACGTCCCGCCGTCGGCGATCCCGGCGACCGTGCCTGTCGCAGCGGGGTCGCCCATCTTCCGCAGCGCGTCGACGCCGACCAGCCCGAACGAGAGCAGCGGCACGTCGACCCGCGGCAGTGCAGAGAGACCGTCGGGCAGCTCGGCGAGCGCGACGCGGCCGCGCGCCGCCATCGCCCGCGCCGTGACGTCGCCGGCGTCCTCCGCGTGGAACACGCCGTTCACGATCAGGTGTACGTGCGTGACGCCGAGCTCCGCGAGCTCCGCGCGCGTGCGCTCGGCCTCGGCGAACGACGCGCGTTCGGGTCGGGCGACGAGCACCAGCGTGGTCTGCCCGGCGTCGCGAAGCGCCTGGTTCGACGCCGCGTACAGCGCCTTCTGATCGGCGAGCCCCGACAGCGGTCCGAGGCACGACGTTCCGCCGACGTTGCTGTCGATGAAGTTCGTCCACGCCGCCGGCAGCTCGAGCAGGCGCAACGTGTGACCGGTCGGTGCCGTGTCGAAGACGACATGGTCGAAGCCGACCGTGACGGTCCCGTCTCCGAGCAGCTTCGAGAACTCGTCGAAGGCGGCGATCTCGACGGTGCACGCGCCGGACAGTTGCTCCTCCATGCTGGCGATGGCGACGGCCGGGAGCACGCCGCGGTAGGGCCCGACGACGCGCTCGCGGTAGTCGTGCGCCGCCTGCTCCGGGTCGATGTTCAGCGCCGACAGCCCCGTCACCCGGGGCACCGCGCGCGGCGTCGCCGCCAGCTCCACGCCCAGCACCTCGTCGAGGTTCGAGGCGGGATCGGTGCTGACGAGCAACACCCGCTTGCCGGCGTCGGCGAGGGCGATCGCCGTGGCGCATGCCGCGGACGTCTTGCCCACGCCGCCCTTGCCGGTGAAAAACAGGATGCGAGTCGGGTCCGGAACGAGCGTGGACATGGTGCCTCCGTGTCAGCAGCAGCCGCTCTTCGCGGGACCGCAGCAGCCGCCCGACTTTGCCTTGGGCTCGGCCTTGGGCGCGGCTGCGTCCGCCGCTGCGACGACGCCGGCCCACGCGGCGAGCTCGTCGCGTGTCGGGTACACGCCGATCGACTTGACCTCGCCGTCGACCTTCACGAGTGGCAACGCCGCCTCGCCCTTCGCCTCGAGCTCCGCCTTCACGGCGGCGTCCTCGGCGAACGGTCCGGGCTGCTGCGACAGGTTGAAGCGCTCCACGGAGATGCCTTGTGTCTTCAGCCAGTCCAGATCCGCCGCGAAGCGCACCAGCTCGGCGTCGACGGAGGGACCGCAGATCCCGGTGGAGCAGCACATGGCGGGGTCGAAAACGCGAACAGCAGGCATCCAGTTTTCCTTTCGGTGAATCGAGATCGACGAGCGCGGCTAGATCTCCGCGACGAGCGCTTTCAGGCGGCGCAGGGTCCGGGGCTCGATGCAGTAGCAGACGCGCGGACCGTCCACCTCGCCGCGGATCAGCCCGACCGCTTTCAGCACCTTGAGGTGTTGCGAGACGGTCGACTGCGCGAGCGGCAGCTCGTCCACGATGTCGCCGCACACGCAGGCGGTGCGATGGACGAGCAGGCGGAGGATCTGCACCCGCGTCGGGTGACCGATAGCCTTGGCGAGCGCCGCGAGCTCCGCGTCGGCCTCGTCGCCGTCGACCGCACGCCGATCGGGCGATTCGTCCGGCGGAGCGCAGCACTCAACGGCGAGCCGGCGATTCATCGTAAAACAACGATGAGTCCCTGGGCTCGCCATGTCAAGGACGCCGGTCAGCGGGCTCGGCGCGACCGACGTCGCGCCCGCGAGCATCAACTTCTGCCGAGCGTGCGTGGCAACGCGTCGGGTCGGTACGCGTAGCCCACCTTCACGCGGGACAGTGATCGCCACGTGTGCTCCATCTTGAGCAGCGCGTCCATCACGTCGTCGGTCGCGAAGCGGCGCTCGCGCGCGGCGGCGAGCGTCTCGATCAGCGCGCCGCGCGCGTCGGCGGGATGGAACACCGCGCCGGGCAGCACCGCGCAGCCGTCGAGGCCGGGAAGCATGCGCGCCTGGCACAGCGGGCGATCCGCCTCCGACGCGCTGCCCGCGAGCTCGCGCCCGATGTCGTCCTTGGACAGGACGAGGAGCTCGGCTCGGGACCAGAGATCGCGGGCGACGAGTACGCCGTCGACGCGACTGAACACGTACAGTCCGCGGTGGGCGTGTGACAGCGAGTGCGCGACCTCGCGTTCCGCGGCGTCGCCGAGCTCGCGCGCGAGCGTCCGGGCCAGGCCGCCGCGCACCAGCGCGTCCTCCCACGCCGCCGCGTCGCGCGCGCCCGACTCCGGGTGGTCCGGGCCGAAGCGACCCGTGCGGGCGAAGAACGCGTCCCGCAGCTCCTGGGCGTGACCCGCGTGGGCGGGGCGCGTCGCCAGCTCCAGGAGCTCGTCGTAGACGGCGCTGAGGACCGGGGTCACTTGTTAGCTGTTAGCAGCTAGCCGTTGGCGGATAGCCAGGAAACCGGCGTCCCGGCTGCCGGCCAGTGGGCCGGGGCGCGGAACGCGCGGCCGGTGGGGCGCGCTTGGGTCGCGGGCGCACCACGCGCTACGATCCCGCACCCCATGGGCAAGAATCGCGTCTTCTTCCCGCAGGAAGCCCTGGACCAGTGGCTTCGGGACAACCGCGTGGAGATCACCGATGGAGAGCTGGTGATCCGGGCCGAGGGGCGTCGCTACAAGGTGATCGAGGCGGCGCGCGTGGTGGCCGAGGTGAGCGGAGCGCCGGACGAGAACGAGCTCGTCGGAAAGGTCAAGACAGTGGCCTACTTGACGGAGCTCGGGGCGGAGCTACTCGGAAGCTCCATGATCATCGGTGACAACGCCTACGACGTGGTCTCGGGCTTCCTGGGCTCGCCGGTCGGCACGTTTGCCGAGCACCGTCGCTCCTCCCTCGCCGGCGATTCGATGCCGCCGAGTACCGCGGGTAGCGACGAGGAGCTGCTGGCGCAGTATTTGATGCAGGCCCTGGAGTAGCCCCGGATGGAACAGCTCGCCACCATCGCGTTCTACCTCGGCGTCATCGCCTATTCGGCGGCGGCCACGCTGTTCTTCGTCGATCTCGCGCGCCGCGAGGGTTCGGGAGCCGCGTCGCGTTGGGCGCCGCGCGCGCTTGGGCTCGGCGCGCTGATGCACGCCGGGCACGTGGTGACGGCGAGCCTCTTGTCGCGCGTCTGCCCGGTGGAGTCGCTGCACTTCGCGCTCAGCCTCTCGGCGTTGATCGCGACGGCGGTGTTCCTGCTGGTCCGGCGTCGCCTGCGCCTGAACGCCATCGGCGCGTTCGTCGCGCCGGTCGCGCTCACGTTCCTGGTCGGCGCGCAGTTCGTCGGCGTCTCCGCGCCCTCTCCCGACCTGCCAAGGGGGCTGCTCGCGCTCCACATCACCGCCAACCTGCTCGGGCTCGGGCTGTTCCTGCTCGCCGGAGCCGCGGGCGCCTTCTATCTCGTGCAGGAGCGCCGGCTGAAGGAGAAGCGGGCCAGCTGGCTCACGAGCAAGCTGCCCCCGCTCGACGCCCTCGACCGCACCGAGCATCGGCTGCTGCTCGCCGGCTTCCCGCTGCTCACGTTCGGCATCGTCACGGGCGTCATGTTCGTCACCCACCTTACCGGAGCCGGCGCCGCCGAGATGTTGCGTACGGCGTTGGCGTTCACGACATGGTTCCTGGTCGCCGGCGTTCTCGTGCTGCGCGCCGTCGCGGGCTGGCGCGGTCGTCGCGCCGCCTACGGCACCATCGCCGGCGTCGTGTGCGTCTTGCTGGTGATCCTCCTGTACGCGTTCAAGCCCGGAGCCGCGGAGGGCCTGTGATCGTCGTCGTCGGGCTCTCGCACCGCACGGCGCCGATCGCCGTGCGGGAGCTGATCGCGATTCCGAAGGACATCGTGCCTTCGGTGCTGGCGGAGCTGGTCTCGCGCCCGGCGATCGGCGAAGCGATGTTGGTATCCACCTGCAATCGCGTCGAGGTAGTCGCGGCGGGGCGCGATGCGTCCAGCGACCTCGTGGAGGTCGCGCGCGCGGTCGAGCAGGCGCTCTCCCAGCGCGCGCCCGACGTGACCGGCAAGCTGTACGCCCATGCCGGCGCAGCGGGCGTGCGCCACTTGTTCCGCGTGGCATCGTCGCTCGACTCGCTGGTGCTCGGCGAGCCGCAGATCCTGGGACAGGTCAAGGACGCGTTCGAGGCTGCACGCAACGCCGGCACGCTCGGTCCGCGGCTTTACCGGGCGGTGCCGCGGGCGATTCGCGCGGCCAAGCGCGTCCGCTCCACGACCACCATCGGCACCGGGCTGGTCTCCGTTCCGAGCGTCGCCGTCGATCTGGCGCGGCAGATCTTCGGCAACCTGTCGGGCAAGAACGTCATGCTGATCGGCTCCGGCGAGATGGCGGAGACGGTGGCGCGGCTGCTCGCCGGGCTCGGCGCGCGGCTCTACGTCGTGGGCCGCAACGAGCTACGCGTCGCCGAGCTCGCGCGCATCGTCGGCGGCGAGCCCCGACGTTGGACCGATCTCAAGGCGACGCTGGTCGAGGCCGACGTGGTCGTCACCAGCACCAGCGCGCCGACCTACGTCGTCGATCACGAACACGTCGCCGCGATCCGCAAGCAGCGTCGCGGGCGCAGCCTGTTCTTCATCGATCTCGCCGTCCCGCGCGATGTCGATCCGCGAGTCGAGGAGCTCGACGGCGTGTTCCTGTACAACGTGGACGACTTCTCGCGCGTCGTCGCCGAGACGCTCTCGAGCCGCATGCGCGAGGCCGAGCGCGCCGAGGAGATCGTCGCCCACGAGGCGGAGGGCTACGAGCGCTGGGAGGAAGCGGCGCAGGTGACGCCGACGATCGTGGCGCTGCGATCCCGACTCGGCGGCGTGATGCACGCGGAGCTCGACCACAGCTTTCGCACCAAGCTCAAGCACCTGGGCAACGGCGAGCGCGAGGCGCTCGGCCGGATGCTGGACGCGGCGCTGAACAAGATGCTCCACTCGCCGACCACGCGTCTGCGCCAGATGGCCGTCGAACGCAGCGAAGACGGCATGCCCGTGGAGCAGATCGTCGCGGCGCTGTCCGAGCTGTTCGCGCTCGACGAGCTACACGACGACGCGGAGCACGAACCGGACGAGGATGAACAGGAGCTGCCGGCGCAAGCCAGCGGAGGAAACTGATGGATCGACTCGTGGTCGCGACGCGCAAGAGCGCGCTCGCGTTGGCGCAGGCGCGCGCGTGGATGAAGGAGCTCGGGGCGTGCCACCCGGGGCTCGCGATCGAGGAGCTGCACGTGGTCACCACCGGCGATCGGGTGCAGGACCGCTCGCTCGTGGAGATCGGCGGCAAGGGCCTGTTCATCAAGGAGATCGAGGAAGCGCTGCTCGAGAAGCGCGCCGACATCGCCATCCACTCGCTGAAAGATGTGCCTGCGGAGCTGGCGCCGTCGCTCGCCATCGGCTGCATCCCGCTCCGCGCCGATCCGCGCGACGTCGTCGTGACGCGCGACGGCCGTCCCTTCGCCGAATTGCCCCAGGGCGCGAAGGTCGGCACGTCGTCCCTGCGCCGGCGCGTGCAGTTGTCCGCGTGGCGTCCCGACCTCGAGATGATCGCGCTTCGCGGCAACGTGGACACGCGGCTGCGCAAGTGCAGCGAGGGCCAGGTGGACGCCATCGTGTTGGCGCGCGCCGGTCTGTTGCGCCTCGGCCTCGCCGACCGCGCGACGGAGATCCTCGAGCCCGAGCAGAGCCTGCCGGCGGTGGGGCAGGGGGCCCTGGCCGTCGAGCTCCGCGCGGGCGACGAGCGCGTGCAGCGGTTGCTCGAGCCGCTCGCCCACGCCGAGACGGCGATCGCCGTCGAGGCCGAGCGCGGCGTCATGAGCGCCGTCGAGGGCAGCTGCCAGGTGCCCGTCGCCGCCTACGCGATCCGCGACGGCGCGCAGATGTTCCTGCGCGGCATGTTCGCCGAGCCCGACGGCACGAACATGCGCAAGCGCGAGGTGCGCGCGGCGTGGCCGGCGAGCGCGGACGAAGCGCGCCGCATCGGACTCGAGCTCGGACGCGAGCTGCGCACGGGCTGAGCGCGCGTCGAATCGGCGGCGGGGCGCGGCAGCACCGGCGGCTTCGGGCTCGGCTCGGTCGGCCGACGCACGTCGGCGTCGCCGACGAGCAGGTCCGGAGCCGCCACGCTGGTCGGCACGTCGCCGCTGTACACGTTGCGCGAGGCGACCGCCGAGGCGAAGTAGCTGTACACGGTGACGTCGCGCCCCGCCGCGAGGACGTGACGCAGATCGCGCGTGGACAGGCTCTCCACGCGCCCGCCGCGCACCAGCCGCTCGTGGCCGCGCAGATCGATCTCGAACATCAGCACCGGCGCGGGCAGGATCACGCCGCCGCTCGTACCGGCGGTCGCGAGCGTGGTGCCGGTCACGCCCGGGTCGTCGAGCTGACGGATCACGAGGCCGTGATCCAGTCCCTGGGCGCGCGCTTCCGCGAGCAGGCGCGCGCGCAGTGCGGCCGGCGCCACGCCGCGCCGCGAGCGCACGACCAGGTTCGCCGCGAGGCCGCGCGCCGTGGACGACGCGCCGGCGCGCCCGTGTCCGTTCGACGTCTTGAAGCGCTCCGACGGCGCGCGCGACATCAGCATCGCGAGCAGCGTGCCGTCCTTGATCACGTCCACGCGCTGGGCGGGCGTGCCTTCGTCGTCGTGGGTGTAGCGGCCGATCAGCGGCGTGCCGTCGATGTTCGCGAGCGCGGGGTCGTCGAAGACGTCGAAGCCGAGCGGCAGCACGCGCCACCCGACGCGGCTCTCGAGCGCGCTGCGATCGCCGACCGCGCCGCCGAACGACGTCTCCGGCAGCGGCGTGCCGGACAGCTCCTCGGCGAAGAGCGCGCGCATCAGCTCGGGCGCGGCCAGCCCCTCGAACAGGATCGGGCCGGCGTAGTCGGCGACCAGCGGCGCGACGCGCAGCGCTTCGAGCTCGCGCGCGACCCGCTCGGCGGCGGCCTGCAGCTGCTTTTCCGCGGGCAGCCCGTCGAACCTGCGCGCGCTGAACGTGGCGTGGTGCACCAGCGGCATGCCGTCGTCGGCCTGGGTGCGCGCGACGATCTCGAGCCGCAGCAGCACCTGCGGCTCGCGGATGCGCGTTCCTTCGCTGGTCACCAGCGTGCGCGTGCTCGACACGGCCTGGAGCTCGACGTGGCTGTCGTACACGCCGGCGTGGGCGCGGAACGTGCGGGAGAGCTGCTTGCACAGCGCAAGCCAGGCCGCGTCGTCCGGCAGCGCGGCAGCGGCGCTCCCCAGGGCGACGACGGCGCCGCGCTTCGATCGCGACGCGGGCTTCGTCGACGATCCGGCTTCGCTCTCGCGCTGGGCGCGCTTGGCTTCGTAGCGCGCGGTCGCGTTCTTGTAGGCGCGGTCCGCCGCGAGCCACAGGTCGCGGCGCAGCGGCCCGTACGCGGGCTCGATCGGTACGCTGTCGTATTCGACCGGCGCGCCGCTCTGGTCGCTCATGAAGCTCGAGCTGTCCAGCGCGGCGTCGCCCACGCGCACTTCCGTCTCGAGGTGGCGCGAGCGATCGCGACGATGCAGCACGATCGTGCCCAGCGACGCCTCGATGTCCACGCTGTCCTCGTCCGTCACCGTCGCGGACACCAGGTACGGCGCGGGCATGCCGGGCAAGCGGAGCTGGGCCATCGAGCGCGCGATCTCGTCTTGCATGGCCGCGAGCGTCGGGTCGCTCGGCGGCGCGGCGGCCGTCGGGAGCGCGACGCACAGCGCCAGCGCGGCGGCGCGCCACGCCCTCACGGCTGCTTCTCCTGCATCGGCGGCGCGGATAACAACGGCGGCCGATCCGCGCCCTTGTCCTGGCGCGTGACCTCGAGCTTGCGCAACAAGAGGCTCGGGCTGACCGCGGAAGCGGGCACGTCGCCTGATTCCGCGCCGCAATAACCATTGAACACGGCAAAGTCGTCGGCCGCGGCGATCACGTCGGCGATGGCGACGAGCGGCGTGCCCTCGAGCGTCACGCCGCGGATCAGCTCCTCGCGGCCGTCGGGGTACACGCGGTAGACCATGACGGGCTCGACCTTGAACGCCTGCGTGTCCTCGCGCTGGGTCATGGTGTAGCCGCCGATCACCTCGCCGACGCGCAGGCCGTACGGCTTGTGCTGGCGCTTGACCTCGTCGATCAGCGCCTGCTTGAGCGCGGCCGGCGTGGTGACACGCGCCGGATCGACGATCAAGTTCGCCTGGCGCGACAGCGCGCGGTAGCCGGGCGCGCGGCGCCCGTGGCCGTTGGATCGCGAGAAGCCGCGCACCGGTGATCGCGACAGGATGAAGCCGCGGAACACGCCGTGATCGATCAGCGAGGCGCGCGCCGCGGGCACGCCCTCGTCGTCGTAACGGTAGAAGCCGTTCAGGTCGATGCCGTCCACGGCGCGGATCGTCGGATCGTCGTACACGTCGAACAGCGCCGGCATCAGCGCTTCGCCCACCTTGTCGGCGAAGGTCTGGCCCTCGGCCTCGCTCTTCTGCCGATGCCCTTCCACGCGATGACCGAAGATCTCGTGGAAGAACACCGCCGCGGCGCGGCCGTCGAGGATCACCGGACCCACGTACGGCGAGCCGGGCTTTGCCGCGCGCAGCGCCTCGAGATCGCGGATCACGCCCTCGACGCGCGCGCGCACCTCGGCATCGGACGGCAAGCCCCCGGGCTCGTGCGCGTCGATCTCGGCGCTGCGATCGATCACGCTGCCGTCGTCCGCGGTGATCTCCGCCGAGACCTCGATGCGCGCGTGCGTGCGCGCCGTCTGCAGCCCGGAACCCTCGGAGCTCACGAAGGTGCGCGTGCTGGCGGCGCCGAGCAGCGACACCGATCCGCTCTCGATGTGCGGATGGCTGGCGAACATCGCCGACCAGCTCTTGACCTTCGCCTGCCACGCCGCGGCGTCGATCTGCAGGCGCGCCGGCGCTTCCACGAAGTGCGCCGGCGGCTCGTGGGAGAAATCGTCGGAGGTGTCGCGCTCGGCGACGTCGACCTTGCGCTCGGCGCGGACGTGGATAAGCGCGGTCTGCGCGCGCTTGTACGCGGCGTCGGTGGCGAGCCAGAGCGCGCTGTGCAGCGCGAGCGGATCGTCGTCGAGCGGCAGCGGAGTGGGCGCCGCGAACTCGCCGGCGCTCTCGCGCGAGTGGGTGTTGTCCAGGTGGAAGTCGCCGAGGCGCGCGTCCACGTCCACGACGCGTTGCCGCAGGTCCGAGCTGTCTTCGAGCGCGCCCATGGACGCCGTGATCGTGACGTCGCGGATGTCGTATGCCGTGTACGACAGGAAGTAGGGCGGCGGGTCGCCGCGCTTGCCGAGCCCGGTCACCGATCGGTCGAGCTCTTGCTTCATCAGCCCAAGCAGCGGGCCCGGCGCGGCGCCGCCGGCGGCGGGCGCGCGCGTCAGCGCGATCTGTCTGGGCGCCGTCGGCAGCGCCAGCGCGGGGTCCGCCGCGTGCCCCGGCGCCACGGGCTTCGGCGTCGCGCCGCATCCGGCCACGATCATGCCGACCATCACGCGCCCCAGCCGCATGCCGCGGAGTATATCCGCCATCGCTCGATCGCGTGGGACCAACCGCAAGCGTCGAAGCGCCAGGATGCCGGTCCGGCGCGGAATCCCGCTCGGCGCCCGGCCGCATGGCGCGGAAGCGGCGCGCCGCCGGGCTCGTGTCTGATCCGACTTCGCGGAGTCGCGGAAGCCAACGTCCGTCGGTCGCGCGCGCCGGCGGACACCGAGCCGACCGTGTAGCTCGGCCGTGCGCTGTCCCTTACGCCAAGCGCGCGCGCAGGCAGCTCGGCGAACGCCGCGCGCAGGACCTGCTCGACGCTGCTGCCGGCCCTCACGTGGGCGCTCGCGATCGCCCGCGCCGCTTCCCCCTGCTTGAAGCCGAGCCCGCGCAGCGCCGAAAGCGCACGCGCGGCGTTGTCGGTCGGCGACCGCGACGCGATCTCCCCGTACGGCGATCCGTCGGCGTGACGGACGATAAACCCCGTCGACGCGCGTCCCTCGATGGTGAAGCGACCGCGATGCAGCGCGCGATGGTGCACACCGCATAGTACGAGCAACAACTCCGGATCATGGCTGCCGCCATCGGCGCGCGGACGCACGTGGTGGATGTCGACGAAGACCGCGTTGCAGCAGCCGGGTACCTGACAGCGCCCGCCGTCGCGGCGCATCACCGCGCGACGCGTCGCCGGTGGAATCGTCTGCGTCGCCCGCTCGCCCGAGTGGATGTGCTGGGCGTCGCACCCGGCCATCTCGACGACCGCGGGCTCGACGGCGATGGCTTCGCCCTTGCCCTGCTGGGTGCCGGCGCCGCAGCATTCGCACACGGTCATGGCAATCTGGTAGCTCGCGCGACCGGCGTCGGTCGGGCCGCCGAGCACGGCGCGCGCCATCAGCAGCAATACCGCGTCGTCGTCCAGCGACCCGTCGCTATCGCGACGCAGCTTCGCCGTGGCTTCGCGGAACGTCGCGATCGTCTCCGCGGTGACGTCGAAGCGGAGCGTGTGCCGGCGCGCTTCCGGGCGCGCCGGATCCGCCGGCGTGTCGCCAGGCCGGCGCCCGCTCACCAGCCGCTCGACCTCGCGCACGGTGCGCGATTTGGCCGCGGTCAGCCAGTCGCGCTCGGTCTCGCCGACGGCGACGCGCGTCAGCTCGCGAACCGCCGACCACGACAGATCGCCGGCGGCGAGCGCCGCCTCGAGCACGGGCAGCCGCTGCAGCGTGTCGGCGACGCGGAGCTTCTCCTCCGTCACCCGCGGCCCGTAGCCGAGCACGCGCTCGACGTACTCGGCGAACGTCGCGAAGCCGAACCGCTCGTGCACGCGCGCATCTCGCGCGACCAACAGCCAGCGCCCCTCGTCGTGGTCCAGCGTCGCGCGTTCCCCCGCGATGCGCACGAGCTCGGAGTGGGCGCGCTTCCAGTCGTTATCGTGGTCGCTCATACGTATTCATGACACGGTGTTTCGAAACCTCCCGAGCGACGCCCTGCCGCGCGAACGCACGCCGGAACGCGTTTCGCGTCGCCTGCTTCGCGCGGCGCGCGCGTGCGGGCTCACAGCGACGACAGCGAAGCACTCCGGCGGCGACCGGCGATCGACAGGCCACGTCGGCCGCGAAACGCGTCAAGCGCGAAATCGCTCGTGACGACTCTTCTTTCGCCTCGGTGTGGGGCCCACGCACCACGCGCAATCGTCGGCGACGACTCCATTCGCCCCCACGTGAGGGCAGGAATCGGAGGCCGCCCACGAGGTCTTGGGCGGCGACATTCTCCAACCCTCACGTGAGGGCAGGACCGCTCCGTCGAGGCAGCCACCAGTAGCCGGAGCGCGGCGGTGCGTGGGCGGCCGAGTCCCCACCCGAGCCGCGCAGCGATGATCCAGGCGCCATCGCACATCGAGGGATCGTCCGGCTGCAGCTGTATCCTCCAGAACGCGCCGGCCCGCGGTACCTGGCGGCGCCGCGTTTCCGCGACGCGCGCGAGGTCGCGGGGCGAGGCGTGCGGGGCGAGGCGTGCGGGGCGAGGAGGCACACGTACTGCCGCGCGCAGGCGGCGCAGCCCCGCGCGCGCTGCCCAGCCGTTGACGTCGCTCTGCCGGCCGCGCTACGCGGCCATGCATGCCCGGCTTGCGTCGCTTCGTCGCCGAGCGCCTCGAGCGCGGCGCGTGGCGGTCGCCGCCCGCGGCCTCGCTGTCGGCGTTGTGGGCGGCGATCGCCGATCCGGTCCGGCCCGTCGCGGTGCCGGCCGGCGCGCGCGTGATCGGCGTCGGGGGCGCGACGCTGGGCGGCGCGGGCAAGACGCCCGTCGCGATCGAGATCGCGCGGCGCATCGCGCGCGAAGGCCGGCGCGTGGCGGTCGTGGGCAGCGCGTACCGGGCGTCGCGCACGCGTCGCCGGCCGCGCCGGACCGACATCCCCGGTAGCGGAGGTCGGCGACGAGGCGCGGGTCCTGGCTCGCGCTCTGGAGCAGGACGGCATCCCGGTGTTCGTCGCGCGTGACCGCGCGGCGGCGATCGCAGAGGCGGCGCGCGTCGCGGACGTGATCGTCGTGGATGCGCTCTTGCAGGCGCGTCCGGCGCGGCTCGCGACGTCGATCCTGGTCGTCGACGGCCATGTCCCTTGGGGCGCGGCGCGCTGCCCGCCGTCGGGCGATCTGCGCGCCTCGCGCGCGCGTCTGCTGGATGCGGCGGACGCCGTGCTCGCGGTGTGCCGGCCGGGCGTGGCCGCCGCGCGCGTGACGGCGGACAAGCCGGTGCTCAGGGCCGAGTCGCGGATCGCAGGAGCGCGCGCCGGCAGCGGCGAGCTGGTCGGGCTCGAGACGCTGCGCGCGCGGCGCGTGGGCGTCGTGCTCGCGATCGCGCGGCCGGAGCGCGTGCTCGCCGCGCTCGCCGAGGCCGGCGTCCGTCCAGCCGAGGTGGAGCTTTTCGGCGACCATGATCGACCGCGGTCCCGGGCGCCGCGCGGCGCGCGCGTGGAGGCGTGGCTGACCACCGCGAAATGCGCGACAAAACCCGGGTGGGTGGCCGATTTCCAGCCGCTCCTCGTGCTCGAGCAACGGCTCGCACTGCCGGACGCAATCGACGCTTTCACAGGCGGACAACACGCTCCAGACCCGTGGTAGAGTCCGCGCCATGCTCGTCCCGAGGATCATCACACGCATCGCACTGGGTACCGCGCTCGCGCTGTCGTCGACCACGTTCGTGGCGTGCGGCGGCAGCCAGAAAGTCGTCCACGCGAACGTCAAGCCCGGCGACATGCCCGAAGGCGGCGACTGGACCGGCGTGTTCTACAGCGAAACCTACGGCTACCTTCACCTCACGAAGGAAGGCGACACCGTGAGCGGTTGCTGGCGCAACACCGCCGGTGACGAGTTCGGTCAGCTGAGCGGCAAGGCCACCGGCGACGTGCTGCACTACGACTGGCACAACCACAAGATCGGCATGGTCGGCGCCGCGGCGAACCAGAACGGCGAGGGATGGTTCCGCTACACGCGCCCGAAAGAGGGCGAGGCCGACGTGCTCAAGGGCATGTGGGGTCTCGAGCACAACGACTCCACGGACTCGTGGGAAGCGGTCAAGCAGCAGAACATGACGCCGGACTGCAAGAAGGTGCTGCCGGACAAGTACGAGCGCGGCAACGTCGGCGGCGGCTGGGACTCGCCTCCGCCCGGGCAGGGCGCGGCGGGCGCCGGCAACAGCCCGGACAACAGCGGCGGCGACGACTCGGACATGGCTCCCTGAGCGATTCGTCCATGAGCACAACCCGATCTCCTGCCGCCGAGGCGGCACAGGGCCTGAGTTTCCTCGAGCCTCCGATCTTCGAGCGCGGCGCACCGGGGCGCTGCGGCGCTTCGCTGCCGGAGCTCGACGTGCCCGCCGTCGATCCGGCCGACGCGCTCGGCGCGCTCGCGCGCAAGGTCCCCGCCGGTCTGCCGGAGGTGAGCGAGCCCGAGGCGTTCCGTCACTTCGTGCGGCTCTCGCAGTGGAACTTCTGTATCGACACGCAGTTCTACCCGCTGGGCTCGTGCACCATGAAGTACAACCCGAAGGTGAACGAGTGGGCGGCGCGCCTCGAAGGCTTCGCCAACCTGCACCCGTGGACGCCGGAGCACCTCGCGCAGGGCGCGCTCGAGCTGATGGTGCGGCTGCAGGATCTGCTCGCCGAGATCGTCGGCATGGATGGCGTGAGCCTGCAGCCCGCCGCCGGCGCGCAAGGCGAGCTCACCGGGCTGATGATGATCCGCGCGTACCACAGCTCGCGCGGTCGCTCGCCGAAGAAGATCTTCATCCCCGACAGCGCCCACGGGACGAACCCGGCGAGCTGCGCGCTGAACGGCTTCGAGGCCGTGGCTTTCCCCGCGGGTAGCGCCGGCGTGGTGGAGCCCACGACGCTGCTCCACGCGCTCGAGCAGGCCGGCGACGACGTCGCGGGCATGATGATGACCAACCCGAACACGCTCGGGCTGTACGAGAGCGCGATGCCGCGGCTGGTGGAGCTGGTGCACAAGCGCGGCGGCCTGGTCTACGGCGACGGCGCCAACATGAACGCCGTGCTCGGACGCGCGCGCCCGGGTGACGTGGGCATCGACGTGATGCAGTTCAACCTGCACAAGACCTTCACCACGCCGCACGGCGGCGGCGGCCCCGGCTCCGGTCCGGTCGCGTTCAAGAAGGTGCTCGAGCCGTTCCAGCCGGCGCCGGTCGTGCGCCGCGACGGCGACCAGTACCGCGTCTACTGGGATCGCGAGGCCAGCGTCGGCCGCGTGCGCTCGTTCTTCGGCAACTTCGGCATGATGGTGCGCGCCTACGCGTACATCCGCGAGCTCGGTCCGGAGGGCTTGCGCGACGTGAGCGACATGGCCGTGCTGAACGCGAACTACCTGGCCGCGCGCTTGAAGGACTTGTTGCCGATCGCGTTCGCGACGCCACCGCTGCACGAGGCCGTGTTCACCGACAAGGATCTGGAAGCCGCCACGGGCGTCAAGACGCTCGACGTCGCCAAGCGGCTCATCGACTACGGCTTCCACCCGCCGACGGTGTACTTCCCGTTGGTGGTCCGCGGCGCGCTCATGATCGAGCCCACGGAGACCGAGACCAAGCAGACGCTGGACGCCTTCGCCGCCGCGATCGGCGAGATCCTGCGGGAAGCGCGCGAGACGCCCGAGCTGCTCAAGACGGCCCCGCACCTCACCCGCGTCGGCCGCCTCGACGAGGCGCGCGCCGCACGCAAGCCGCGGCTACGCTGGACGCCCGAAGCGGACTGACTGGGCCTCAGTCGCCCATCACCCACGCCTGCTTGCCCGTGCGCGGGTCGAACGCGTGGATCGCGGCCCAGTACGTCGCCACGACGTAGCGACCGTTGAAGGCGAAGTAGGTGACGTTGTTCGTCGCGGGCCCGGCAAGGCGCTGCGTGTACAGCGGGTTGCCGCTGTCCGCGTCGAGGCCGACCAGCAGCGCGGCTTGGGTGTCCGCGGGCTCGGCGGCAACCAGGACGACCCGTCCAGCGCCGACCGCGAGCGCGGACACGAACGTCGGCGCGGCGTACGGCTGCTCCTTCGTCCAGAGTGTGCGACCGCCCTCGCTCGCCTCCACGGTGAGGATCGCGGTTCCGCGTTCGCGCTTGCGCAGCGAATAGCTCCGCGAGCCGACCACCAGCACCGTGCTCTTCGCGTTCATCTCGAGCGATCCCGGCGTGGGGTCGTACGGGCCCGCGAGCGGTCCGGTGCTGCAGGTCGTCGCTGCGCCGCCAGGCAGCGTGACGGCGCCCTTCGAGCCATCCGCGGTCTCGAACGCGACGCAGCCCTCCCCGATCGCGTAGCTCGACAGCTTGTCCCGAGCGACCACGTGCACCGGCGCGAGCGTGCTTCGCGTGTCGTAGAAGTCGATGCCGAAGTCGGGACGCGCCACCCCGACCCAGCGCGTGGACAAGCACAGCACGTCCGAGCTCGCAGGGACGCGAGCGCCGCTCCACAAGAGCTTGCCCGTGGCTCCGTCCAGCAGCGTCGGTTCGTGCACGTTGCCGGGCGGGCCGCTCAGCCCGAAGAAGTCGGTCACGCCGTCCCCGTTGCGGTCCACGCCGCAGGTCCTCGTGCCGGTGCTCCAGAACCGCGACGACTTGGCGACGGACTTGCCGAGCAACGTGACGCCGCCGTCGGTGAAGAGGATCCCCGACACGGTCGGCGCCGCGCTGACCACTGTCGGGCGGGGCGTGCCGACTGCGAAGGCGACGACGACCGCGACCGCGATCGACAACCCGACAACGCCGAGGACCAGCGGGACCAGCGACCTGCCCGGAGCGTCCGCGCCGCGGATGCTCTGCCGCTGCCGCGCGAGCTCGGTCACGGCGCCGCAGTAGGTGCAGCGCGCCAGCGTCTCCTCGCCCGACACCTGGAGCGCCGCGCCGCACACGTCGCACATGAACGCCATGACGGAGCTATTTTTCGATCACGCGATTCGCCGACAAGCCCCAGTGGCCCTTCTGCAAGAACAGCGTCGCCGACCCCTTGATGCCTTCGGCGTCGTAGCGATAGTGCACGCGCGTTTGCTCGCCGCTGCGCTCGATCAGCGTGAACACCAGCACGGGCTTCTTCGTCGATTTCGGATCGGCGATGACCTCCACGTCGTACGAGCCGACGACGACGTCGAGCTTGTCGGGCAAGTTGGGACCGGAGATCAGCAGCGGCGCGCGGCCCGGCTTCTCGAGATGCAGGTGATCGACGAGCTCCGGATCTCTCAACACGGCCTGCAGCACGGTTCCGAGCGCCTCGGCGTCGAGCGTCGTGGCCTCGCTCGTCTCCGGTGCAGGCGCTTCCGGCGCCTTCGCTTCCGCGGCCTCGGCCTTCGGCGCCTCGGGCGCGGTGTCGCTGCTCGCGACGGGCGCGTCGTCCGTCACGCCGCCGGTCTCGGCGCCCTCACCGCTCGCCGCGCCTCCGCCGCAACTGCACACCGCGATCAACGCCAACCAGCCGAATCGTTGTACGCGCATGCATCCTCCGTAGCACGAGTCCGGGCCTGCTTGTCGGTCCGGCGCGGAATCCTACCGCGCCCACAGCGCGCCGAGCTCCAGCTCGATAGCGTCGAACGGTACCGCGCGCACGAGCTCGTCGCCTGCGTGCGAAGCGGCGATGCGATACGTCTCGCCTTCGAGCACCAGCACCTCGAGCACGTGGGTGGCCGGATTCACGAGCCACAGGAACGCGACCTGCTCGCGAGCGTAGATGCGTGTCTTCTTCACGCGATCCGTCGCTTCCGTGGACGGCGAGAGCACTTCGCACACCCAGTCCGGCGACAGCTCGAACGCCTGCGCGTCCGGGATCACGGGCATGCGCTCGCGCCGCCAGCCGGCGAGGTCCGGCACCAGGACGTCGCCGCGCAGGTGCAGCTCCGGCTCGTCGAGGATGACCCAGCCGCCGGGGCCGCCCTTGCCGCGTTGGAACGGGCCGTACAACTCGCCGCCGAGGCCGGTTGTTGCGACCGCGTGCGGGCTCGCCGGTCGAGGTTGCGTGACCAGCTCGCCATCGATGATCTCGCCGATGACGTTGTCGGGCAACGCCAGGAGATCGTCATAGGTGGCTCTGCGCCGGGCGGGGTCGGCCATCGCCCGGACAGCGTAGCGCGATTCCGCGCCGCGCGGGCGGAGCTCGCTGCGGTCAGCGCGGCCGGCGCCGTCACGGGCTTCGGGCGCAGCGGAAGCCGCGGTCGAAGAACCGGTCCGCGGGTTTGGCGCCGCCGCGGCTGGTTAGAAGCAGGTTCGTAGAGATGCGACATCGAAAATCGCTGCCCCGGTAGACGTACCTGTCGGGATCGGAAGGGCCCGCGTCCCACCAGGGTTGATACTTGCTGGAAGTCCACTCCTCCAGGTTCCCCTGCAGGTCCAGGACGCCCCAGCGGTTGGCTCCCTTCGGGAAACTCCCCACCGGTGCCGTCTCCTTGAAGTCGTCCTCCCAGTGGAACCCCCACCAGCCGGATGGGCCCTTCGGGCACTCGTACCCGCACACGTTCAGGCGAGTCTGGTCCGGCGCCGCGTTTCCCCATGGGTAGGTCCAGGCCTTGTCGCCGGAGCGCGCCGCCCACTCCCACTCCTCTTCCGTCGGAAGCCGCGCGCCACGCCGCTTGCAGAAGTTGGTTGCCTGGTTCCAATCGATGCAGTTGACCGGGTGATCGCTGCGCTCCTCTTTCTTGTGTTTCCAGTTGCAATACACGCCCGTATCCGGCTCCGTGCAATGTCCGGCGTCGACGCACTCCTTGTATGCAGAGACCGTCACCTTCGTCTTGTCGAGGCAGAAGGGGGCCAGCTTCACATCCCTCTTCGCATCCCCTGCGGGCCTGTACCCGCCGCCCGGTATGCCGATCATGCCCGGCGGACAATTCTCCGGCGGCGGGGTCATCGGGACGGGAGCATGAACGGCAGCGACAGAGGCCGCCGCATCGGGGGCGGCCTTCGCGCTCGAGTGCTTGCAGCCAGCGCTGCCGAGCGCGAACACCAGCGCGAACAGAGCACAGGTGAGAGCGCGGCGCGACATGGCCACGCCAGCATAACGCTGTGCCATGAGCCCATGCGAACGGCACTTGGGGCGCAGTCGGTAACCTGCTTGAATCGTTCACAGAAGCGCGGGCGCCTTGGCGGCGTCGCCGAGCTTGGCGTCGATCACGTCGTGCCAAGCGGACAGCGCGCCCTCGAACAGGCCGAAGCGAAAGCTCTCGTTGGCGCCGCTGGCGATGCCGCGGTGGATGCGCTCGGCGATGGCGAAATCCTCGTCGAGCGTCTGCCTCGTGAACGCGTGGTTGGCCGCCCAGTACCGCTGGGCCTTCTCGCTGAAGCCGTCGGGTCCTGGATCCGGGACAAGCGTCGTGATCTCGATCAGCGTCTCGTCCACCGAGAGCGGTGTCGACACGATCAGGTCGAAGTGCCGTTCCTGGACCAGCAGCGAAGCGTTGGGAAAGAGCGCGTACAGCACATGCGCCGTCTTGCGCAGATTCCACTCGTCGCGCGGCCGGTCGGAGAGCTCGAGCATCGTGGAGCGCGGCAAGATGGTTCGCGTGTGGTCGCCGAGCATCTCGAAGGGGCAGACGTTGTCGGCGAAATACGGGCCGACGGTGTCCTTGTGCGCCACGCGGAAGTGGTACGACTCCAGGCCGCCGTCGACGACAAGCTTCCAGTTGGCCTTCCACACGCGGCGGTGCGACGCGAACACCTTGCACTGGGGCGTCCCGAGCGCGACCAGCTCGCTCAGCACCGTCTCCGAGCCTGCATCGCGAAGTCGCGCCTCCGGTCCGGACCCCGGGCGCGGCCGCGGACACACCCAGACGAAGCCTGCCGCTTCCACGCACGGCAGCTCGGCGAGCCGGATCGCCTCGCGGTCGAGCGTCGGGAAGCCCGCCGCGTGGCGCACCGTGGCGAGCGCTCCGTCGTTGTCGTAGGTCCACGCGTGGTACGGACACACGAAGCGCTTGCAGCGGCCCCGTTCGCGCGTCTCGAGCGTGGCGCCGCGGTGCCGGCACACGTTGAGGAACGCCCGGACCGTGCCGTCCTCCCCGCGCGCGAGCAGGACCGGCGCGCCGAGCAGATCGCGCGTGAGAAACGCGCCGGGCTCTCCCAGCTCGCTCGCGTGCGCCACCAGGTTCATCGACGGCTGGAACAGCTTGGCCAGCTCCTGGTCGAAGCGCTGTGGGTCGATGTAGCGCTCGACGGAAAACATCCGTTCCTCGCCGGAGATGAACGGCCGACCGTCGCGAAGCTGATCGACGCACTGCTCGATGAGCCGGAGCTCGGTGTCACGCTGCATCGCTCACTCCTCGATCTGAAGTACGTCGCGCATGAAACGCTGGAGCCCGGCTATAACCCGCCGCCGCGCCAATCGGCGCGGTCGGTCGAGCGCGGACTGGATCGCCAGGCTGACGCCGCCGATGAGCAACGGGCCGGCGAGCTCCGCGTCGATGCTCGCGTGCACCCGGCCGTGCCGCTGGCCCGTTCGCACGTTGAGCACGGCGCCGCGGACCTGGTTCTTCACGCGGCGCTCTCTCGCCTCCGACACGAGCGCGTCGCCCGCGAGCCGGCCCACGACGAAGCGCGCGAGCGGCTCGTTGTAATAGAACTCCACCAGCTTCTCGATGCGGACCTTCTCGCGCTCCCACCAGTCGTCGGACACCTGCTCGAACACGGGTCGATACACCGCGTCGTCGAACGCGTCGTAGAACGACTCGATCACCTGGACGAGCAGCCCGCTCTTCGACTCGAAGTAGCGGTAGGGCAACCCCGGCGACACCCCGGCTCGCTTCGCCACCGCTGCGAGCTCCATCTCGCCGCCGCCATCGATAATCGCGTCGCGCGCCGAGCGCAGCAGCCGCTCGCGCGTCGCCTCGCCCTTGGTCAGGTCCAGCACGAAAGTAAAGTGACGTCAATTTAGTTCCAGGTCAAGCGCCTTCGGTTAGATGGGAGAGTCGGCCGGCGAGGCCGTCACGCCCATGAAGACCCGCAAGGCCGCGAGCAGAACGTCGGGACAAGACCGCTACGGTCGCCTCTGCCGCGACCTCGCCGGCGATGGCGACAATGGAAGGCGGGGGCTCCGGGTCGGGCGCCGAGTGCGCCGGCGAGGGGTCGCCAGCAGCGTTCTGCCAAGAAGTTGTTGACCGACCTCCCGTCATCAGGTCGCCCTGGTGACACCCCCACGCGTTCGAAAGACGCAACCAAACCGGGGGCCCAAGGGAGGTCGGTCATGCGCAAGGTAGCACTGGATCTGGGGACGAGGAAGATCGCGTACTGCGAGGTCTCCGGCGGCGAGGTCGTCGATCGCGGTACGGTGAGCCAGCTCGATTCACTGGAACAACGACTGGGCCCCAAGGCGCCGCCGGCGGTCGTTGCGATCGAGGCCTGCCGCGAGGCGTGGTTCGTCCATGCGAAGCTGACGAGCTGGGGCAACGACGTGAAGATCGTCGACACGACCCGCAGCCGGCAGCTGGGTATCGGCCAGCATGGCCGGAAGACCGATCGTATCGACGCGGAGGTGCTCGCGCGCGCGCTCGCGCAGGGCGGACTGCCGCTCGCGCACGTGCTGTCACCGCACCGCCAGGCGCTACGCCGGCAGCTCGGTTTGCGACGCGCGCTGGTCGAGACACGGACCCAGTACGTGACGACGGCGCGCGGTCTCGCGCGCGAGCTCGGGCACAAGCTTCCTGGCTGTGATGCGAAGAACTTCGCCAAGCGCTGCCGCGACGCGAGCCTGCCCAAGGAGGTACAAGCCGTGATCGAGCCGTTGCTGGCGGTGCTCGAGCCCCTTGGCGTCCAGCTTGCCGTGGTCGACAAGGAGCTGGAGCGGCTGTGTGACGACGAGCCGGTGGTGAAGCTGCTGCAGACCGCTCCCGGCGTGGGACCGATCGTCGCTGCGACGTTCGTCTCCGTCATCGACGATGCCGGGCGCTTCCGCAACGCTCACCAGGTCGAGTCGTACCTCGGGCTGGTGCCCAACGAGAACACGAGCGGTGGCAAGCAGCGGCTTGGCGCCATCACCAAGCACGGCAACACGTACCTGCGCGCGATGCTGGTCCAGGGTGCTTGGAGCGTCATCCGCTCCGCCAAGCGCGACGACCCGCTACGCGTGTGGGGCGAGACTGTCATGCAGCGCCGCAGCAAGCGCGTCGGCATCGTGGCCGTCGCACGGCGTCTCGCCGGCGTCCTGTGGGCGATGTGGCGGGACGGTACGGAATACGAGCCACGCCTGCTCGGCGAACAGACCAAGCCCCGGCAGCATCGTCGCCGGGGAGGCAACGCGGAGGTGAAGACCCGCTAGCCTGCCAACCGGACAGAAGCGCCACGAGCGCGTGCATCGGAGCGGCCAACGACGTGGCGGATGAGCGCGAGACCGGCAATGCCACCAGGATGACGGCCTTCGGGCGGTCCTGGCGAGCCAGCGAAGGTTAGATTGCGCCTCCGCCCGATTCCTTCCGGATTACCCACCTGCGCCGGGGCTCATTACCTCGAACCGTTCGAGTCCCTGAGCGCGAATAGTTGATTGGAGCCAGCTCGCAGACTGCACCCGGACGCGACGCCCGAGATCCCACCAATGCTCCCTACCGGAGCCAACGGAGAGGTGTGCCCGATGACAACCCGAACCCCCCGTCCGTGCACGACTCGCCGCGCGAGCCCACAGAAGAAAAGCAAAAAAAGCACGTCCAAACTGTTGACGTCAGGGCGAATTGCCGGTCCGGCGCGGAATCCTCACGGGGCGGGGTTCGTGATGCGACCGATGAACAGCACCACGCCCGAGCGTTCGTCGCGGATCAAGAACAAGAACGGGCGATCGACGCGCAGCTCGGCGCGCGGCGCGACGACCAGGCCCACTTCTCCGACCGACACGCCGAGGCAGCGCGATCTGCACCTTGTACCAGTCGAGCCTGCCCGTGAACGCGCCCGGAGGCCGGTGCGGCGCGCCGGCAGAACGATCCGCATCGACAGCGGCGTGCCGGTCGGGGACCAGTACGGCAGATCCACGATCGTGGCCCCGGGGACGTCGCCGTAGCCGGTGATGAATTCGTTGTGCATGGTGGGAACGCGCCGGCCCGTGACGCCGTCGACGTAGAACGTCTCGTCGCGGGTCTCGGCGTGCGCAAACACGTACTTCCAGCTCGCCTTCATGTAGAGGGCGTTGGTCAGCACCAGACGGGTGTCCGCGGCGATGCTTCCGACCGGAAAGGGGCGATTCGTGACGTGTGTGGCGTCACGAGATCGGGTTCAGGTGAGGAGAAGGGCGATTCGTGACGTGTGTGGCGTCACGAGATCGGGTTCAGGTGAGGAGAAGGGCGATTCGTGACGTGTGTGGCGTCACGAGATCGGGTTCAGGTGAGGAGAAGGGCGATTCGTGACGTGTGTGGCGTCACGAGATCGGGTTCAGGTGAGGAGAAGGGCGATTCGTGACGTGTGTGGCGTCACGAGATCGGGTTCAGGTGAGGAGAAGGGCGATTCGTGACGTGTGTGGCGTCACGAGATCGGGTTCAGGTGAGGAGAAGGGCGATTCCTGGGAAGGCAACGACCAAAGCAACTGATTCCGCTGTCCCGACGCATGGGACTTTCACAGGAAGGGCGGAAGGGCGGAAGATTCCTGGATGGCACGGACGACGGGATCGGTGCACTGGTCGAGGTGCGGCGCCATGTCGGCCCAAATCACGCCTGAATACGGGTGTGGTTCTGTTCCTGCGCACCGGCGACGCCTCGCGCCCCCAGGCTATCGGAAGCAAGCCGGCGCCCGGCCTCGCCGGGTAGTTCCATGGGGTCTCATTGGCGGATCGTGATCTTGTCCGCCAAGACCCAAAGGTCGTGGCAGCCCCATCCCCCGCGGCCGACGACTGCGGGATTTGTTGCTCAGGAATCGAACCACACCCCTGAATACCCCAAGTCACTGGAAACCTTCCGCCCTTCCTGTGAAAGTCCAAATGAGGGGATTTCCCAGACCGGAAAGAGCTCGGCGCGCCGTAGTCGTCGCGCGTGAGCGCGACGAAGGCCGGCACCAGCGCGGCGTGCCGATCCGCCCACAAGCGGTTCGCCACGGCGAGCTCCGGCGCGCCGCCCACCGGCGTGGACTCGAGCTGGGCGAGCAGCGCGTGGCGCCGCGCGCGCCGGCGTACGTCATGGCTAGCGCCACGGAGATACCGAGCGGCGAGAAGAACAGGTTGCCCTTGCGCTTGACGAGCGTGCCGTAGAGATCGCGCGCGAGCTGGTTCACCGCGCCGGCGAGCGGAGCCGGCAACAGCGGGCCCGGCGGCGCGGGCGGCAGAGCCGGCGCGGACGCCGCGCCCGCATCCGCGTGGATCGACGCCGCGGCGGGCGGCGGCGCGGGCGCGGGCGGCGGCGGCGCGGGCGCGGGAGGAGCGGGCGGCATCGACGCCGCGTGCGTCGGCTCCGCGCCGCACGCGCCGATCGCGGCAGCGAGCAGCGCGAGCAAGATCGTCGATCAGCCAACCACGCGCGAAGTGTAGCGCGTGCGCGGAACCGCGACGGATCGCAACCACGAGAAACGCGCTACACTGACGGAGGCCATGGCCGACCCCGCCCGGCGCAAAGCCACCTACGACGATCTCCTGGCGTTGCCCGACAACGTCATCGGCGAGATCATCGACGGCGAGCTGGTCACGCAACCGCGACCGGCGAGCCCGCACGCCATCGCGAGCTCGATCCTCGGCCACGAGCTCACAGGGCCGTTCCATCGCGGCAAGGGTGGCCCCGGCGGCTGGGTCATCCTCGACGAGCCGGAGCTGCGCCTGCGCGGCGACGTCCTGGTGCCGGACCTCGCCGGCTGGCGGCGCGAGCGCATGCCCGTGATTCCAGATGCGCAGGCGTTCGAGCTGTCGCCGGACTGGGTGTGCGAAGTGATCTCGCCGTCCACGGAAGCGACGGATCGCGTGAAGAAGACGCGCATCTACGCGCGCGAGCAGGTCGCGTTCCTGTGGCTTGTGAATCCGGCCACGCACGTGCTCGAGGTCCTCGTGCTCGAAGGCGAGACGTATCGCATCGCCGCGTCGCACGCAGGCGACGAGCTCGTCCGCGCGGTGCCGTTCGACGCGATCGAGCTGGAGCTCGGCGCGCTGTGGGCGCGGTAGCGCGCTCGCCCCGCGTGATTCCGCGCCGGACCGGCATCCCTCAACCCAGCTGCGCCCACTCGATCGCTTCGACGGCGTACGGCGCGAACAGGAAGTCGCGGATCGCGGCGATCCGATCGCCCTGCCACTCGATCAGGACGAAGTGTGCCGGCTTCGTGGTCGCGGCCGTGCGGTCGAACACCAGCATGGCGGGGCGGCCCTCGACGGCGCCAAGCGCGAAGCGCCATTTCGTCTCCTCGGCATAGCGCGTGAAGTAGACGCCGATCTTCTGTCGCCCCTGCAGCTCGAGGCGGTTCACCAGCTCGAGCTTGACCTCGTCGGCGAGCATGGCGCGGATCGCGTCGAAGTCGCCGGCGCGGAACAGATCGACATACGCGGCCATCCGCTGCCGGTCGGCCTCCGGCATCAGCGGCAGCCGGGTGTCCTCCGGCATGTCGGCGAGCCTGCGCAGGGCCGTACGACCGCGCTGCAGCGCCGACTTGGCCGCGGCCGGCGTAAAGTCCGCGATCGCCGGCGATCTCGTCCACCGAATGACCGAGCACGTCCTTGAGGATCACCGCGCAGCGTTGCAGCTCCGGCAGCTGCAGGAACGTACGAAAGCTGATCGCCAGCACGTCCGACTGCGGCAGCGCCGCGACCTCCGCGTCTTCGGTCAAGGCAACCACCTCGTGCCGCGCGCTGCGCCGCAGATGATCGAGGCTGGTCGTGTGCGCGATGCGGAACAGCCAGCCTTCGGGACTCTCGATCTCCGCTCCCTCGGCCCGCGCGCGCAGCGCCTTCACGAGCGCGTCCTGCAACACCAGACGTGGCCGCAGCTCCTTCAGAACGGCTTCGAATTGTTCGCCCGTCATGTATCCAGTCCTATCGGCGCCTCTCGAGTCAGCCCGTAGGCGACACCGGAGAGATAGCCGGGATCGGCCAGGATGTCCGCCACCTGCGCGCCGAGATGAGCGGGGGTCAGCGGCGGGCCGTAGCGTTGTTCGAGATACGCCAGTCCCGCCTTCACGTCGCAGTTCCAGTTCGCCGAGAAGTCCTCGAAGCCAAGACCGTCCACCGGCCCCATGACGGGCGGCGCGCCGGCGTTCAGGATCAGCACATCCGGCGTCGTCGCGCGCACGGCGTGCTGCATGAACGCCGCATCCGTCGCGTCACCCGCGAGCGTCTTCGCCCCCGCTGCCTGCATCTCTTCCAAACGCGCCCGGCCGCGCGCGATCACGCTGACATCGGCGCCACGGCCGATCATCGACAAGGCCATCGCGCGGCCCAGGCCCGCGCTGCCACCCGTGATCGCGCCCCTACAAGAATTCTCCTGTTTGCCGGTCCGGCGCGGAATCCCACTCCTCGCCCAGCTGGCGCGTGCGCGATCTCCCGAAAATGCTGCGCTGGATCCGCTTCCACACGCAACGGAAGCCGGATCGCGTTGCCAGAGTCGCGGCCAGCACGGGCACCGTGCGCCGGCATGTTTGTTGCTCCCGCATCACGCAGCAGCGCGAGAGGAGCACACATGAACGAGACTCGACGCGCGGTTTTCTTCATCACCATCGCGCTCGCAGCGGGGTGCGGAACAGACGCCTCCCAGAGCGGCGGTAGCAAGGACGGCGGCCCCGACGCGCCGTCCGAAGCGTCCGACGCGCCGTCCGACGCGTTCGACGCGCCGTCCGAAGCGTCCGATGCCACGTCCGACGCACCGCTGGACGCGGACGCGGGCCCCGATGCCGCCACCACGTGCGGCGACGGGAAGCTCGACACCGGCGAAGCCTGCGACACGAGCACCCTTCCCGCCGGGGTATCCTGCGCGTCGCTCGGCCTGCCCAGTGGAACGCTCGCGTGCACGTCGAAGTGCGAGCTCGACACCAGCGGCTGCCAGGTGTGCGGCGACGGAATCTGCTCGGACGGCGAGGACGCGGTCGGATGCGTCGCGGACTGCGGCGTGAAGTCCATCGCGGCGGGGCGGACGCACACCTGCGCCGTGCTGGCCGACGGAACGCTGTGGTGCTGGGGCGCGCACGACGGACACCGCATGGGCGGCACGCCCGACGTGAACAAGCCGGTGCGGATGCCCGGCGTCGACGACGCCGTACAGGTCGCCGTCGCCTATCACAGCACCTGCTGGGTCAACGCCAACAACGAGATCTGGTGCTTCGGATTGAGCGGATTCGGCGAGTCGGGCGCATCCCTCGACTACGTCACGAAGCCCGTGAAAGCGACCGACGGCAAGGCCGTCGTCGGCGGTGGCTACCACTTCTGCGCGATCACGCCGACGGACCACGTCGTGTGCTGGGGGCGCGGCGACTACGGCCAGCGCGGCGACGGCACCTACAAGATGAGGCAGGCCACGGCCGCGGACCCCGGGGTTCCCACAGCGAAAGAGCTGTCGCTCGGCGAGAACTTCAGTTGCGTGCTTGCGGGCAAGGCCGTCGCCTGCTGGGGCGACAACACGCAGGGGCAGATCGGCCGCAGCAACCGGGCGTGGACGAACACGCCATCTTCCGTGTTCAGCAACTACGTCTACGGCGTCGGCACGGGCGCGCACCACGCCTGCTTCAACGTCATCAACACCGCCGCGCCTCCCCAGTTCTCCGGGCTGTTGTGCACGGGGAGCAACGCCTACGGGCAGCTCGGCGCCGCGCCGTCGAATGATATCCTGGCGCCGGTTCACGTCGGCCCCTCGATGCAGAACATCGTCGGTGGCCACGGCTACACGTGCGCGGTAAACCGCGTCGACCCGAACAACATCCAGACGCTGTGCTGGGGCGACAACTACTTCGGCGAGCTCGGCGACGGAACCACGACCTCCCGCTACACGCTCGAGCCCGTGAGCGGGATCACCGACGTCACGGCGCTCAGCGGCGGCTATGACCACGTCTGCGCCATTCTGCCCGACTCCACTGCCCGCTGCTGGGGCCGCAACCGCGAAGGTCAGCTCGGCATCGGCAGCACCGCTCCATATTCCAGCACGCCGGTGGCGCCGCTCCGGATGGGTCCCGGCACGTCAGGAGGTGCGCCGTGAAGACGCTGGTAGCACTCGCGATCGTCTGCCTCGTCCTCGTAGCAGGGGCGTCCGACACGGCCGCCTGCTCGTCGAACAACGACTGCAAGCTGACCTGCAATTCCCACTTCGTCTGCGCCTGCAACGGCAACAGCGATTGCTACACCGGCCAACGCTGCGCGGGCGGCGAGTGCATCCAGCGCATCTGTGGCGACGGGGTCATCGACCCGGGCGAACAATGCGACAACGGGTCCGCCAACAGTGACGTGGACGCGGACGCCTGTCGCACCAACTGCCGCGCCGCGTATTGTGGCGACGGGTTCATCGATACCGGCGAGCAGTGCGACGACGACTCGGCGAACTCCGACTACGCGCCCAACACCTGCCGCGCCAACTGCAAGCTCCCCCGCTGCGGCGACGGCATCGTCGATCCGGCGTACAACGAGGAGTGCGACGAGGGCCCGGGGAACTCCGACGCGGCCGGCTCCACGTGCAGTCTGGGCTGCATCATCCCCGGCTGCGGCAACGGCACGCTCGAGACCGGAGAGATCTGCGACGACGGGAACACTTCGGACCACGACCCGTGCACCTCGCAGTGCCGCAACAACGTCTGCGGCGACGGCTTCACGTGGACCGGCGTCGAGGCCTGCGAGTACGACCACCCGTGGAGCCCGGGCGCCTGCCGCTACGACTGCGGCGAGGACGCCTCGCTGTGCGGCAACGGCATCGTCGACCAGGGCGAGGCGTGCGACGACGGCGTCGACCGCAACAGCGACGCCCCGATCAAGCTCTCCCCGCCCGAGACCACGTGCCGGACCGACTGCCAGCGCCCGCGCTGCGGCGACGGCATTGTCGACCTCGGCGAAGCATGCGACCTGCAACCGGACTGCCAGCCCGACTGCACCTGGCCGACACCTCGCTGACGCAGACCGCGCGGCCGCCGCCCATCGTGCTGGACCTCGTCAGGATTGCCGGTCCGGCGCGGAATCCCACTCTCCGCTCCGCGCGCCTCGAGGTACTGCTGGGCGTCGCGAAGTTGGGATAACCGCTGCAGCCCGCTCCATCCCACGCGTGCTCGGCGGCGAGCGCGACGCTGCGGGGCTGCGAGGGGGCTCGCCGCACAGGCATCGCCGCGTTCGGGTGGTCCGTCCCACACGTGGGCGGCGCATTCGCCGAATGTGGCGCGCGGAAGTGTCGGTTGGGTGCCGGTCCGGCGCGGAACCGCGCGCGGCGGGCGCGCTCTGGAGCCGCGATCGTCAGAGCGCGAACACGCGCACCCTGCGATGGCTCGCCGCCAGTCGGCGGATGTCGTCCGGATCGCCCGTGGCGACGACCGCGCGATCGAACTCGAGCGCCGTGGCCACGACGAACGCGTCCACCGCGTGCGCAGATGCCAGCCGCGCCTTCGCGAGCAGCGAGCCCGCGCGCTGGGCGATCGCGCGCGTCAAGTCGTGGACGACGATGCCGCGTCCGTTCAGCAGGTGATCGACGGCGGCGTCGAAGCGCGGGCCACGACACACCTCTCCGAGCACCGGCGCAGGCACGCGCACCAGGGCCCGGCGCTCGTGCGCGACCGCGAGGATCGCCCGGGCGCGCTCGGTGAGCACGCCGCGCTCGCCGGCCCGTGCCAGGGCGTTGACCGCCTCGGAATCCAGGATCAGCGCTTCGGCCACGCGCGCCGGGCCTTCTGCAGGGCAGCTTTGGAGACGGGCCCGTGGCTCTCGTCCAGCTCCGCCAGCAGGGTGCCGAGCTGCTCTCGCTCCAGCTCGTGCGAAATCGCGCGGGCGACGAAGCCCGACAAGCCGCGCGCCCCCACGCGCCGGCGCACGGCGGTGGCGAGCTCCGCGGGAATGCTGACGGAGAGCTTCGCGGCGGGCTGACCCATGGTGGAATTCCTACCATGGTATGAATACGGCAGCAACGTACCGGTCCGGCGCGGAATCCCACTCTCCGCTCCGCGCGCCGCCGCGCTTGCGTGACGCCGAGCACGACGCTGCGGGGCTGCGGAGGGGGCTCCGCCGCACAGGCATCGCCGCGCTCCGGCTTCCGATCTGCCTTGTCCGGTGGCGCGGTGTTCCGCGCCGACACGGCAAGCTCCGGGCGCGGTGCACCGTCGGCTCCGCGGAACCGCGGTTTCCGCCCATGCTATCCTCGAGACGTGACGGCACCCCCGCCGCTCCACTACACCCACGCCGAGTACATCGCGTTCGAGCGATCGACGGACGTGAAGCACGAGTTCGTGCACGGCGTGATCGTGGCCATGGCCGGCGGCAAGCCGGAGCACGGCGCACGTGCCGTGCGCGTGACATCGGCGCTGTTCGCGCAGCTCGGCGCGCGCGATTGCACCGTCTACAGCTCCGACGTCCGGGTGCGGATCCGGGCTGCCGACGTCACCGCGTACCCCGACGCCTCGGTGGTGTGCGGGCAGCTGGAGACCGACGTTGAAGACGCCGACGCCATCGTCAATCCGGTGGTGCTCGTGGAAGTGCTGAGCCCCAGCACCGAGGAATACGACCGGGGCGACAAGCTCGAGGCGTACAAGCTCTTGCCCAGCGTGCGCGAGATCGTGCACGTGGCCCACGCCGAGTCGCGCATCGACGTCCACCGGCGCACGGGAGACGCCTGGTCCGTCGCGTCGTTCCGGAGCGGGCAGACCGCGGCGCTCGAGTCGATTGGCTGCACGCTGGACGTCGCCGACGTGTTCCGTGACGTACCGGGCTGAACAGGGCGGCTACTCCCCCTCCGCTCCGCGCGCCTCCGCGCGCCTCCGCGCGCCTCCGCGCTCCTCCGCGCTCCTCCGCGCTCCGGCTTGGTGCGGTCCCGATGTGCACCTGTCGCGCCCACGTGGGCGGCGCATTCGCCCAAGACAAGCTGTGACGGCATTTCGGTCGGTCAGGCCGACCGAAATGGCTCCACAGCTCGCTGTGCCGAGGTTTCGGTCGGTGTGGCCGACCGAAATGCCGCCACAGGATCTGGCGCGCGTTCTTCTGTGTGCCGGTCCGGCGCGGAATCGGCCGGTCCGGACCGCGGGATACCGCGTCGGACCGACATTCACATTCAGCCCGACGACCTGGGCGAGGGCACCTGCGTGTGGCGCCGCATGCGATGGCCGCAGGTGGGGCAATCCTTGTCACCATCGAGAAGGCGAACAATCCAGCCGTACATGAAGCGTCCCCCCGACCACATGAACGTCTTCAAGCCGGACTCCGTACAACAATCGCAGTTCTCGCAATGGGCCATGGTGACCTCCGGGTGCCGAGCATACAGCACCGCGTCGCCGCCGCGCGCGCCTTCGCGCGGCGCCGCCTGTGCGTACTCCCCCCAGCCAATCCCTTGATGCAGCGGCGACGACGCGGCACGGTCGAGCCCGTGATGACGAACGACTGGTGCCGGGTGCTCGGCATCGCGCCGCCGAGGCTCGAGGCGGTCGCGGGGAATCGCGAAGCGAACACGTTCGCGCTGTTGCTCGTGGCGCTGCTCGAGCGCGGCGCGCCCATGACGCTCGTCGAGGTGGCCGTGCGATTCGAGCAGGCCGGCATCGCCGCGCGTGCACGCGCACTCCAGTCGCTCCAGCGCTGCAAGCCGGGAAGGCCTCCGGTCTACCGCGACGGTGATTTCTACCATCTCGACCCGCACGACTACAATCTCGACCTCTGGGCGTTCAGGTTGGGGCTGCGCCCGCCAAAGGTGGCGCCCGCCAAGCAGATCGCGCCGGAACCACCGCCCGTGCCTGGGCCCGACGTCGCGCTCCGCCCGGCCGAGCTCGATGAAGCGTGGAAGGACGCGCACCTCTTCGGCTGGTCGGCGCAGCGCCTCGTCGTCGCGGTGCTCGACGCCAACGGCGGGCCTCTCCCGCCTGCCGAGGTCGTGGCCGCCGTCGCCGCACGCACCCCGCGGCACCTGCTCGACGATACGCCGGCGAAGTTCAAGCGCCGCGGCAGCGCGATCGAGGTGCTCGCAGACGGCAGGTGGGCGATCGCGGCGGACCCGGGCGTGGCGCTGAAGCTGGCCCGCGCGGCCGTGCGCGAGCGCGTCGCCGTCGTGCGCCGCAACACAGGGATGCGCACCGATCCCGCCGAGTTCAAGCGGATCAGCGCGGAATGGGAGAAGCGGCGCCAAGCGCACGGAGCCGAGCTGGCGGCGATGTCGCGGGCACTGCTCGTCGCGTTTCCGCCAGGCCGGCCCGCGGCGGCCGCGTTGCTCGACGTCGGCGAGCACGACGTCACGACGTTCGTCGGCGACGAGCTCGCGGCCTTGCACGCCCGGCTCGCGGGATACGACATCGTCGGCGCCGTCGCTGTGCGCGCGCTCCTGCGTGCGCTCGACTTCGACCCGGGCGACCGGCGCCTCGCCGAGCTCGGTCCGCCGCAGAAGACGAAGAAGCTGAACCAGCGCGGGCGCACGCTCGAGATCACGACGGCGCTGCTCGTGCAGGGCTCGTGCAGTATCGGCACGCCGTTCGGCGATCCGGAGAAGCTCGCCGACTACCTGGCCAAGGGCGAGACGACGAAGCTGCGTCGCCGGCTCGAAGCCGACGTGAAGTCGCTCCACGCGCTCTACGAGTACGGACGCTTGCACCGCGCCGTGCGCCTGCGCTGGGGCTTCCTCGACGAACACCTCCCGGCGCCCTGGGTCCACCGCGACGAGCCCACGCTCCACGACCTGCAGCAGTCGGCGCTCGCCATGAACGTGCCCCTCGAGGTCGTTGTCGGCACCGCGCCGGGTTGGGACGATCCGTGGTCGCGCGTTCGCCTCGCCTACGTCGAGTCCGACGTGAACGGCTGGCGGACGTGGCTCGTCGACGAGGACGGCATCCGCATCGACGACGCCGACGTGCAGCGCGCGAGGTTGTCGGAGACGCTCCACTGATTCGCGCCTGCCGGTCCGGCGCGGAATCCCACTCTCCGCTCCGCGCGCCTCCGCGCTTGCGTGACGCCGAGCACGACGCTGCGGGGCTGCGGAGGGGGCTCCGCCGCGACCTTTGCGATCGCCCCGAAACGGTTCGAAAGCGCGCACATACTCGCCGCCCCAGAGTCGGCCCGTCTGCTTGTTGCCGAATGTGCGAATCCACGACCCCACGTTAAGACGTCTTAACGTGGCCCTGGCACGGCTCCACGTTAAGACGTCTTAACGTGAGCCCGATAACTCTTCAGCGCCTCCAGCAGCTGCCGCGCCGCGCCCGGGTCGAGATGGACGCTCACGCAGTCGTCGGGGTGCCAGTGCAAGCGCATCCGGTGCGCGATACCCAGTCGGCCGAGCTCGGCGCCGAGCTGGCTCGTGACCCGCTCCGCCGACCCGCTGTGCTCCGTCGTCACGGTCATGCCCTTCGTCGCGCTCGAGATGCGGTCGATCTCGCGCACCGACGCCGCGCTCACCACGACCCCCGCGACGCGAGCCTTCGGCGCCAGGAAGCGGCGCGGATCCGTGTTCGCGCCCTGGCGCTTCGCCAAGCGGATGAGCGCGTAGCCCTTCGCCGGGCCGCCCAGCTTCGCCAGTTCCTCTTCCGAGAACGCCGTCACCACCTGGATCAACTTGAACGCCGTCACGCGCGACGGCAGCTTCCTCGCGACAAGCAGCGCCTCGAACGTCTCGAACCCGAGCTCGTCGCGGTAGCGTTCGGGCTTCGACAGCTCCCGCAGGCACAGCCCCAGCGCGTACGCGTTGCTCGCGGACGACGCCTCGTAGCCCGCGATCTGCTGGATCAACTGCTCCGCGCTCGTCTTCCCCAGATCCGCGCGACCAGCCAGACGAGGTCCGCCTACGGCCGTGGCGCGGCCCGCGGGAGCCTTCGGGACAACACGGAGAGAGCCAGAGAGACGACGTATCGCAGCCATGAGCACATGATACGTCAATCCTCGCGATCCTGCCCCCACAATGATCCGCCTCCTGTCGGTCCGGCGCGGAATCCCACTCTCCGCCCGGCGCGCCGACCCGCGGCATGCGTGACGGCGCGCCCACGTGGGCGGCGCACTCACCCAAGACGAGCTGTGCCGAGGTTTCGGTCGGCCAGGCCGACCGAAATGCCTCCACAGGTCGCTGTGCCGAGGTTTCGGTCGGTGTGGCCGACCGAAATGCCGTCACAGGATCTGGCGCGCGGAAGTGTCGCGTGGTTTCGGGTTTGCCGGTCCGGCGCGGAATCCCACTCCGCGGGCCTCCGCGCGGCGATGCATGTGCGTCCTCGCCCGCTCGGCCTCGCCCCGCGTTGCTGACGGCGCGCACGCGCCGCCTCCAGGTACCGCTGGGCGTCGCGAAGTTGGGATAACCGCTGCAGCCCGCTCCATCCCACGCGGTCAGGACGGCGGCGGGTGCGGATCTGCGGTGCTCGGGGCTCGCGGGCTCCGGCGCACACGCACCGCCGCGCTCCGGCTTCCGGGGGTCAGCGGGTGCGAGCGCCGCCCTCGACCGCGACGCGTCATGATCGCCGGCGCGTCACGTCCGGCGCGGACCGCATGGACCTGTCGCCCCCACGTGGGCGGCGCACTCACCCAAGACAAGCTGTGACGAGCTTCCGGTCGGCCTGGCCTCGCGCGCCTCCGCGCGGCGACGCCTGTGCGTGCTCGCCCCCCTGGTCCTCGCCCCGCGTCCACTCCAGGCGCCTTCCATGGGGAACCTCGGAGCTGGAATCAAATCAGGGACAGGTGCCGCTGCTGGCGCCGCTGTCGAGAAGCTCGACGGTCAGGTTGCGCGCCGGCGCGTTCGCGGGCTTGTTGTCCTGCGGGAACACATAGATGTTCGAGTAGGCGTCGGCGTAGACGAGACAGGTCTTGGGGTAGAAGTTGTCCGCAGGGCAGGTCATCGCGTCGGCTGCCGTGGTGCCGAAGACCTCCCAGCCGACCCCGTCGATCGTGATGCGCAACGCGGGCACAGGATCGTTGAACGGGTGGACCACCTTGATCCGACTCTTGATGCGCAGCTCGTACGGGGTCGACGGGCAGTCGCAGACGCTTGGCGGAGTCGCCGGCAAGCGCAGCGTGAACGGGAACTGGCTCCGCTGATCGAGCGTGAAGGTGGTCTCCTGCACGGGCTTGCACACCAGCGTGTCGCAGACCGGATCGAGCGGCTGGCATTGTCCGGAGCAGTCGGCGTCGAGGCTCGTGGGGCACGGCGAGTCGTTGGGCCCGGGCCCGCCGTCTATGCCTGCACTTCCGCTTGCCCCGGCGCCGCCGTCGGTGCCGCCGCTGCCCGCGCTCGCGTCGCTTCCGCTCGTTCCGCCACCAGCGTCCTGTCCCCTCCCGCGCTGCCCGCACTGCCGCCCGTGCCGCCGGTGGCGCCTGTGCCCGCGCTTCCGCCCGCGGCGCTCGCGCCGGCGGTTCCACCACTTCCGCCCGTGCCGGCACCGGAGCTGCCGCCGCTCGCGCTCGTACCGCCGCTCGCGCCCGTACCACCGGTGCCGCCGCTGCCCGCACTCCCGCCTCCTCCGCAGTCGCACACGCTCCACTTGCCGGTGTCGCCGCAAACCTGGCCGCCGCTACACGCGCCAGGCCCCGTGCACGGACACGTGTCGCCGCTCGAGCAGGTGGTTGTCCCGGGCTTGCCATCGTCTCCAGAACCACACGCGGCGGGGGTCAAGACCGTGGCCGAAAGCAGAAGGAGCGTCGCGGTCAAGCGCCTCATGGGAACACCTTGCAGCAAGGCCGCGGGGACAGTCCTGCGGGCGCTTCGAACGTATCGCGAGATCTCTGTGCCAACAAGCACCTGAGCCTTGCCGGTCCGGCGCGGAATCCCACTCCGCGCGCCTCCGCGCGCGCGTCGTGATCGCGGGCGCGTCACGTCCGGCGCGGAACCGAGAGGGGCGGGCGCGGCCCACGTGGGGGCGCGGCGCGGACTCCCACTCTCCTCTCAGACGGCGAGCCTCCGCCCGCCTTCGCGCGGCGACGCCTGTGCGTGCCTCACCCCCATAGTCCTCGCCCCGCGTCCGCTGGGCGTCGCGGGAGCGGCGCGGGGTGCGACGCTGCGGGGCTGCGGAGGGGGCTCCGCCGCACATGCGTCACCGCGCTTCGGCTTGGTCCGGTCCGATGCGAACGGATGCGGCGCTCATCTCACGCCAGCGGCACCAGCCCCGAAGCTGTCCGCCAGTCGGCGTGATCATCCGGTGGCGCCACCGGAACCTGCGCGACGCCGTCGATGGGAAGCGCCGCCACTTCGCGCTATGCTTGGTTCGTGACCAACCCAATTGACTCCCTGGCGGAGGCGGTGCTTGCCCTGAAGCGCGATCCGACTCGACCCGTTCGCGCCCAGGTGGACGACCTGACGGTGGAAATCCGCACGGTGGCAGCGGCGAGTGCGCTTCCACGGAGTGCGGGTGACGCTTTCCGCCGCGCGCGCTGGCAAGGTGAAGAGAGTCTGGACGAACTGCTGGACTTCTTCGGTTGCGCACGCCGTGAAGGCGGTTCGCGCCACGTGGCCGATCTGTGGAAATTTGTCCTCGACACGAACATCGTGATCGCCGCCATGCACGGAGATTCGCGGGTTCTCGATCGGTGATGCGGAGATTACTCCATGTCGAGCCGCTCGAAGAGGGCGGTTTCCTCGCGACAAGTCCTGCGCTGCCTGGACTTGTCGCGCAGGGAAGGACGGCTGCCGAAGCGATGGAGATCGCGCAGGACGTCGCTCGCAAGTTGCTCGAGTCCTACGCGGAGCACGGCGATCCGTTGCCCGCGGGACTGACCGCCGTCCCCGAGGAGGGAATCGACGTGGGCATCGCGGTGCGTGGCGCGGGAGTAGCTCCAGAGGAATTCCTCCAGTAGCCCGGCGGCGACGTCGTCAGCCCCTGATCAGCGCCGACCTGCTCCGCGCGTCGCATCGCGTCGCGAGCGCGCCCTCGACCTCATCACGAAGTGGCTGATGCTGGAGACGCGCCACCCTGGTGCGCGCCTCGCGCCCACGCTCGACATCGATCTGTTCTGGCACGCATGATCGAGCTAGCGCCGACCGCGGAGGCCGTGCGCGACGCCCTCGCGCGGTGGGGCATCGCCCACGTGGGCGGCCCCATCGCGCCGGCGCGCTTCTACGGCCTGGCGGCGGAGCTCGGCGCGATCGTCACGGAGGAGTCGATCGCGCTCCGCCCCGGTGCCCACGCCTACGTCGCCAAGCCGGGACGCGTGCCGCTGCACACCGATCATCCCGAGGTGGCCGTCGTCGCGTGGTGGTGCGAGGCCCAGGACGCGCTCGACGGCGCCTCGTGCTGCTCGACACGCGCCCGGTCATCGCCGCCCTCGACGCCCGCGAACGCGACACGCTGCGCCACGTGGATCTCGCGTGCCCGCCCCTCGCCGGCGGCCCGCCCACGCTGCGCTTCCCGGTGCTCCGCGGCGCCGACGCCGTGTTCTGCTCGCCGTGGCTGCGCTCCGCCGATCCGGTGCCGCTGCTCGAGCGCGCGCTCGACCGCTTCCGCGCTCGCCTCGCCGCGGCGGAGACGAGGTCGATCCGGCTCGCACCGGGCGACGCGCTGTTCGTGGACAACCGCCGCGTGCTCCACGGCCGCGGCGCCATCGACGCGCGGAGCCGGCGGCGGCTGCGACAGGTGTGGATGGGGTAGGGGATGCCGGTCCGGCGCGGAATCCCACTTTCCGCCCGGCGCGCCTCCCCGCGGCGACGCCTGTGCGAGCTCGCCCCCCAAGTCCTCGCCCCGCGCATGAGTGACGGCGCGCGCGCGCGCCGCCTCGAGGTACAGCTGGGCGGCGCGAAGTTGGGATAACCGCTGCAGCCCGCTCCATCCCACGCGGTGCGATCGGCGGCTCCGCCGCACAGGCATCGCCGCGCTCCGGCTTGGTCCCGTCCGATGTGCACCTGTCGCTCCCACGTGGGCGGCGCATTCGCCCGAGACAAGCTGTGACGGCATTTCGGTCGGTCAGGCCGACCGAAATGGCTGCACAGGTCGCTGTGCCGAGGTTTCGGTCGGTGTGGCCGACCGAAACACCTTCACAGCTGCGGGGCTCGGGGCTCGCGGGTTCCCGGCACACACGCGCCGCGGAATCCCTCGTACGCCTCCGCGCGGCGACGCCTGCGCGTGCTCGCCCCCCCAGGTCCTCGCCCCGCGCATGCGTGACCGCGCACGCCCGCGCCGCCTCGAGGTACCGCTGGGCGTCGCGAAGTTGGGATAACCGCTGCAGCCCCCTCCATCCCACGCGGTGCGATCGGCGGCTCCGCCGCACAGGCATCGCCGCGCTCCGGCTTGGTCCCGTCCCACGTGGGCGGCGCATTCACCCAAGACAAGCTGTGACGGCATTTCGGTCGGTCAGGCCGACCGAAATGGCTGCACAGGTCGCTGTGCCGAGGTTTCGGTCGGTGTGGCCGACCGAAACACCTTCACAGCTGCGGGGCTCGGGGCTCGCGGGTTCCCGGCACACACGCGCCGCGGAATCCCACTCCGCACGCCTCCGCGCGGCGACGCCTGTGCGTGCTCGCCCCCCTGGTCCTCGCCCCGCGCATGCGTGACGGCGCGCGCACGCGCCGCCTCCAGGTACCGCGGGTTGCGATCGGCGGCGAGTGCGACGCTGCGGGGCTGCGGAGGGGGCTCCACCGCACAGGCATCGCCGCGCTTCGGCTACAGTGAACGCGATCAATCGCTCCACCCCACGCCCTGATCGCGATCAGCGCGGCCGCAGCGTTTCCGCACGAAATCCCGGTCTGCGAAGCCGGCACGCGCGTTGCTCTATGCGAGCGTCCATGACAGACGGGCAAGCAAGTTCCGGAATCGAGCGGCGCTCGGACGCGTTCAATACGGCGGCACCGGTTTCTGGAGCTTTCTCATGACGAGCATCTTGATCACGGGCTCGGCAGGGCTCGTGGGGCGAGCACTTCGGCGCGAGCTCGAAGCTCACGCGTACCACGTCGTGGGGTTCGATCGCCGGGCGCGCGCTGTTGAAGAAGGCGACGTTCGCGACGCCGAGCGTGTCGCCGTCGCTCTGCAGGGCGTGTCCGGCGTTGTCCATCTCGCGGCGGTGTCGCGAGTCGTCTGGGCGGAGCGCGATCCCGCCGCATGCTGGAGCACGAACGTCGAAGGCCTTCACAATATCCTGACCTGCGCGCGCAGCCTCGCGGTTCCGCCCTGGATCGTGTTTGCGAGCAGCCGCGAGGTCTACGGCTTGCCGACCAGCCTTCCGGTGTCCGAAGACGCTCCGCTTCGGCCGGTCAACGTCTACGGCCGATCGAAGCTCGCCGGCGAGGAGTTGATCCGGGCGGCCCGTCGGGACGGGCTGCGCGCCTGCGTGGTCCGCCTTTCGAACGTCTATGGCTCGACGCTCGACCACGCTGACCGCGTCGTCCCAGCCTTCGCGCGCGCGGCGGTTGCCGGCTCGCGCTTGCGCGTCGATGGAGCTGACCACGAGTTCGACTTCACGCACGTCGAAGATGTAGCCGCGGGGCTGTACACGTTGGTCGATTGTCTCGTCCGTGGTGTCGAGACGCCTCCGCCGATCCACTTCGTCTCGGGCACGTCCACGACGCTGGGTCGCCTAGCCCGCTTGGCCATCTCGCTTGCCAAGAGCGCGTCCAAGGTCGAACCGGGGCCGGAGCGGTCGTTCGATGTCGCGCGGTTCCGCGGGTCTGGTGCGCGCGCGCGGGCGCTGCTCGGTTGGACGCCGCGGATCGGTATCGAGCACGGGCTGGGGCGCCTCGTAGAGGAATTCCGCGCCGGGTAGCCATGAGGATCCTACAGGTCATCCACGGTTACCCGATGCGCTACAACGCCGGGTCGGAGGTCTACACGCAGACCCTCTGCCACGCCTGCGGAGCGGCACGAGGTGCACGTGTTCACCCGCGAGGAGGACCCATTCGCCCCGGACTTTCGCCTACGCGCCGAGCACGACGGCGACGATCCGCGCGTCACCGTCGCACGTCGTCAACAACCCGCGCTTGAAGCGACCGCTATCGGCAGGCCGGCGTCGACCAGCGGTTCGCCGAGGTGCTCGATGACGTCCGGCCCGACATCGTCCACGTCGGTCACCTGAACCATCTCTCGACGTCGCTGCTGCGCGAAGCTGCGCCGCGCGAGGTACCGATCGTCTTCACGCTGCACGACTACTGGCTGATGTGCCCGCGCGGCCAGTTCATGCAGATGTTCCCTGAGGACCCGGCGAACCTGTGGGCGGCGTGCGATGGCCAGGAGGACCGCAAGTGCGCGGAGCGCTGCTACGCGCGCTACTTCAGCGGCGCGCCCGAGGAGCGCGAAGCCGACGTCGCGTACTGGACGGGCTGGGTCGCCCGGCGCATGCGGCACGTGCGCGAGATGGCGGAGCTGGTGGACATCTTCATCGCTCCCGCGCGCTATCTCCTCGATCGGTTCCGCGACGAGTTCGGCTTGCCCGCGCAGCAAGCTCGTCTACCTCGACTACGGCTTCGCCGCGAGCGGCTCGCGGGCCGGCGGCGTGCCGCAGGCGAGCCGTTCACGTTCGGCTACATCGGGACCCACATCCCGGCCAAGGGCATCCATCACCTGCTCCGCGCGTTCGGGCGCGCTCCGCGGCGACGCGCGGCTGCGCATCTGGGGGCGGCCCGCGGGCAGGACACCAGGCGCTTGAAGGCATCTGGCTGCGGCGCTGCCCGGCGGCGTCGCCGACCGCGTGGAGTGGCTGCCCGAGTACAAGAACCAGGACATCGTCCGCGACGTCTTCGATCGTGTCGACGCGATCGTCGTCCCATCCGTTTGGGTCGGAGAACTCGCCGCTGGTCATCCACGAGGCGCAGCAGGCGCGCGTTCCCGTCGTCACGGCCGAACGCCGGTGGCATGGCGGAGTACGTACGCCACGAGGTGAACGGATTGCTGTTCGAGCACCGATCCGTTCGGCGTCGCTGGCGCGCAGATGCAGCGGTTCGTCGACGATCCGGCGCTCGCGCGGTCGCCTGGGTGCCCGCGGCTACCTCTACTGCGCGATCCGGCGACGTTCCGGCCATCGAAGAGCCACGCTCGCGAGATCGAGCGGCTCTACGAGGGCGTTCTGCAGCGGCGCGACTCCGCGCGGGTCGTGCGTCGCCGACGGACCGTGGCGGATCACGTTCGACACCAACCCGGACACGTGCAACCTGCGCTGCGTGATGTGCGAGGAGCACTCGCCGCACAGCCCGCTTGCAGATCCGGCGGAAGGCGGAGGGCCGAGCCGCGACGGCGTGATGCCGATCGAGATGATCCGAGCGCGTCGTCGCCGACGCCGCGCGCCACGGCTGCGCGAGATCATCCCGTCGACGATGGGCGAGCCGCTGCTCTACGAGCACTTCGAGGAGATCCTGGCGCTCTGTCGTGCGTACGGGATCAAGCTGAACCTGACGACCAACGGGACGTTCCCGCGGCTCGGGCGCGCGGGCGTGGGCCGGCGGATCGTTCCGGTCACTTCGGACGTGAAGATCTCGTGGAACGGCGCGACCCAGGCGACCCACGAGGCGATCATGCTCGGCAGCTCACTGGGAGAAGGTCGATCGAGAACGTCGGCACGTTCATCGCGGTGCGCGACGCGCATGCCGCCCAGGCGGGCAACCGGTGTCGCGTGACGTTCCAGCTCACGTTCCTCGAGGCGAACGTCGCACGAGCTCGCCGGACATGGTCCGCCTCGCGGTCGAGCTGGGCGTCGATCGCGTCAAGGGCCACCACCTGTGGGCGCACTTCGACGAGATCAAGGAGCAGTCGATGCGGCGGACGCCGCGATGCGATCACGCCGATGGAACGCGCCGTGCTACAGGCTCGCGAGGCGGCCGCGGAGCGCACCTCTCCCAACGGGGAGCAGGTCGCTGCTCGAGAACATCTTCCCGCTCGACGAAACGGCGCCGGAGGACCTCGCCCCGGGCGGCCCTTGCCCGTTCCTGGGGCAGGAAGCCTGGGTCAGCGCGGTCGGCCGCTTCGATCCCTGCTGCGCGCCCGGACGCGCAGCGCCGGACGCTCGGCGAGTTCGGCAACGTCGCCGCCAGCGGGCATCATGGACATCTGGAACGGCGAAGCGTACCGCGAGCTCGCGTCCACGTACCGGAACCGGAGCCTGTGCATGGGCTGCAACATGCGAAGGCCGACGGGAGGTGAGCTGACGTGGACGCAGCGACGGTGGCACCGGGCGGCGCGCACCATCACGACCATCGACGGCGAGCCCGCGTACGCCGCGCGCTTCGACGAGGTGCTGGCCTTCCACGCGCCCGGCCTCGCCGCCGTGCAGCGCGGCGGCCAGGGCGTGGCACGTGAAGCACGACGGCGCGCCTGCGTACGCGCGGCGCTTCGTGCGAACCTTCGGCTTCTACGAGGGGCTCGCCGCCGTAGTCGGTCCGGACGGCTGGCATCATGTCACGGTCACCGGCGCCGACGCCTACCCGGCGCGCTACGCATGGTGCGGCAACTTCCAGGAGGGGCGCTGCGCGGTCCGCGACACCGGCGGAGCCTACTTCGCACGTCGATCCGCGGCGGCCGGCACGTCTACCGGGCGCGCTGGCGCTACGCGGGCGACTTCCGCGAGGGCATCGCCGTCGTGCAGCATGCCGACGGACGCTCCACTCACATCGGTCGGGACGGCGCGATGCTCCACGGACGTGGTTCGTCGATCTCGACGTGTTCCACAAGGGGCTCGCGCGCGCCAGGGACGACGGCCGGCTGGATGCACGTCGATCGCGCCGGCGAGCCCGCGTACGCCCGCCGGTTCGCCGCCGTCGAGCCGTTCTACAACGCACAAGCCCGCGTCGAGCGCTTCGACGGCGGCCTTGAAGTGATCGACGAACGGGGAGCGACGATCGTCGAGCTGCGTTCTGGGGTGTCCACGCTCTGACGATACGCGACCTGTCGTCTTCGCCCTGGGCTGTCCCGGGATTTCGTTTATTTGTCGGTCCGGCGCGGAACCGCGCTTCGGCGTGTCGGCCCACTCACGCGCTCTTCGCGCTCGGCAAGTCGCCGACGACCTCCGGCGGGGCGAGCTGTTCCTTCACCCAGCGCACCAGGCCGCCGTCATAGGTTCGCCACTCGCGCGACTCGGGGTCGAACATCAGTGCGAACACGCGGCGCGGCGCCGTCGGCGTGCTCGATCCGAGTGTGGCGCCCACGAGCAGCCCGGCCAGGAACCCGATAGCGGCGCCGCCAACCCGATCCCCGCGGTCGGACAAGGCGGCACCCAACGCCGCGCCGGCCGCTCCGGTCACCACTGGTGTCGGCGTCGAACCGGTCGCCGTTCCGGCCAATGTCACCCGTGCGACGCCGAGGTCCCGGAACAGCTGGAGCTCGAACGGCTTGCCCTCGCGCGTGAACCCGAACGTTCCATCGGACTTGGTCACGAGCTCCGACTGCTCGATCGTCGCCTCGTCGGCAAGCTCCGCGACATCGGTCGCGAACACGTCCAGCGCGAAGTACGTCTCGGAGGACTGCAGCAGGCCCTTCGCCAGGTCGTCGAGTGTGAGCTTCGGAGTCATGCCTCGCCGTCTCCACCATTCTGGGGCGCAGCCCCGGACAAGTCGAGCCCCGCCTCGTTCCAGCGTTCGATGGCGACCTTGAGCGGCGTCTTGGGCCCGCGCCATGAGCGCGCGATGCGCGCGAGATCGTCCTTGAGGACCTCGACGCCGAGGGCGAAGAAGATCACGTCGTTCGTATCGGAGAGGCGCAAACTCTGGGCTACACGTTGGCCGCGCTCGAGGACCTCCTTCGGGTCGCCGGCGAGCGCGGCAAGGCTGGCCGGCGTGAGCTGACTCACGGTGCCCTCCAGCGCCTGGTGCAGCCGGTTGAACTCTCCCGTTAGCGAGCGCCCGACCGCGCCTTCCAGGACGAAGCGTAGGTCCTGGGGGTTGTCGATGGTCGCTTGCGCGCGCGTGTTCTTCTCGTGCGCCCCTACGAGATCGCTCACCTCCTCGTCGGTAACTGCTGCGAGATGGCGGATTCGTTCCAACAGGTTCTTTTCTTGTTCGGAAGGTGTCTGCCCGTGCTCCTTGTACGTCGTGTCGTGCTCGAGCTCGTTGAAGAGGTGCGCGGCCACGGTCGTGACCTGGATCTCGCAAATGGCGCCACGGATGGAGAGCTGGTCGTCGGCCGCGGGTGCCAGGACGAGCCGGTGGGTCGCCCGATAGCCAGTCTCCCGTCGGTATGGTTCCGGCCGCGCGTCGGCGCGGTCGGGGTTGTCGAACGTGCGATCGATGACGTCCACGACGTGCGCTTCATCCTGCGGCGAGTAGACGAGAACGCGGCACCCCGCGAGGTCCGTGACGACGTCGTTGAGGTTGCGTTGAAGAGCACCCAGGGAATACCGCGCATCATCAGATTTGCGGCGCAGTTTCTCCCGGAGATCGTCGGGGTGCTTGGCGCGGAAGCTGATCACGTGCCTGAGCCGCGCTTCTGCTCGAAGCTCACGGCGTACCCGGTTTCCCACCTCCGCTGCGGCAAGCTCGTACCGCGCCATCTCCCTGACGTAGCGTTCAACCAGGCCCTCAATCTCGGGATCGGTAAGGCGAGCCGACGCTGCACCATCCGTGTGCTCGAGGGACGGTTCGCCGTCGTTGCCGGTATCTTCCGCCATCTCTCGGGCCATACGCTATCAAGGGAAAAAGGATACGTGGTGCGATATTGCACCGACCGGCGACATTGCCTGTCAGCCCTTTGGCCTCGCGCGCGCTGGAAGCGCTGCTCGTGGATTGAGGTTGCCGGTCCGGCGCGGAACCGCGCGGCGCGCCTTCGCTGCTCGACCACGACGGTGGCTTCGGCAAGGATCCGGCGGAGCTGCCGGAGCTGAAGCGTGTGTTCACGCGCACGGCGGCGTGGTGGGAGGCGGAGTACGGCGAGCCGTATCGCGAGAACGGGCGCTGGTTGCGCGACGCCACGGCCACGGACTGCTGGCACGACTGCTCGGACCGGTGCTGGCACGCATGCTCGAGCTAGCGCCGACCGCGGAGGTCGTGCGCGACGCGCTCGCGCGGTGGGGCATCGCGCACGTGGGCGGCCCCATCGCGGCAGCGCGCTTCTACAACCTGGCGGCGGAGCTCGGCGCGGTCGTCGCGGCTGGCCGTGGGCGCGCTTGTGCCGGCCGTGCGCCGCGCTGCCGTCCTCGAACTCGAGGTACTCGGCGTACTTGTGGTGGTGGCGCGGCGCCTGCGTGCTGCCAAGTCTGGACCGCTCGCGCAGGATCAATCGATCCGACGCGCGAGCTTGTCGAGCGCAGCTTCGACCCACCCGTACGCGATCCGCTCCTGCTCCAGGCGCACGCTCTTGCCGAGGCGATCCGCGGCCAGCTCCTCGTAGAGCGCGTTCTCTTCAAGCGTCAGGCGCGCGAGCGGCCCGAGGTGGCGCGAGGATTCCGTGACCCAGAGCGGGCCGTGCTCCAGCAGTGTCTCGCGATTCATCAGCAGCGATCGAGCGGCCGGGAACGACGCGCGCAATCGGTCGAGGATCGCAAATCCGTGCGTATCGATGTCGCCCCAATAGTGGAGGTCCTTCGCGGTCAGCCACGGGATGTCGGCGAGCCGGTCCAGGGTGTAGCCCATGCCAAAGAACACGGCGCTGTCGGCGAAGTCGGGGAAGGCGAGCCCGTTGATCTCGTTTTCCGTGATGAACACACGACGTACGGGTAGCTCGAGCCTCGCGAGCTCGGAGACCGTTGTCGTGAGGTCCGAGAGCCCGGCGATGCGGTGCTTGGAATCCAGGATACGAAACCGCACAAGCGGCGGCTTGGCGCGCAAGCCGTAGCGCGCCTCGAAACGCCTGCCCGCTGTCGGGTCGACGGTCTCCGGCGAAAGTACGAGGTCGAGCAGCTCCACGAGCAGTCCCTTGTGCGACTCGACGAACTTCGTGTCCACGCCGCGGACGTCGATCTGGCGGATGTAAATCCCGGCGCGGCGGTGCTCCTTGAACCACCCGAGCACGGAAAGGACGCGCTCCCAGCTGTCGGCGTGCTCGAGCAACAGGAGCGGCTTCTTGACGACCCAGGGTCGGAGCTGCGGAAATTGATCCAGCGTCGTGGCCGCCAGAGCGTCGAAGCGTTCCGCTTGGCGCGCCTTGCCGATGAGGCGCACCGCATGCTGTCTGGACGGAACGACAAGGCCGGCCGGAACGCGGTTGCGCCCGAGCTGACGGTGCTCGATCTCCGTCCAGACAATCTCGTAGCCGGAACCGGAGCCGTGTTCCAGCGTGCGGATCCATTCCCGCACGTCGTCGAATCGGTCCAGCATGGTGCGGCTGTCGGGACGTCGAAGGCGAAGATCGCGAGGGAAGAGAGGCTCGTCGACCAGGTCGGCGGCAAGGATGCGTCCGCGATCCCAGAGGCGCCGTACCTCAGCCTTCGCGTCGGCAGTCGTGGTCCAGGCGTCTTTGCTTTTCACGCCGTGCGCGCCGCCTGCTCCGCGCGGTACTGTTCGATGGTCAAATTGCGGACCATCGAACGACGTCCGTCCTCGTTGTGCACGAAGCCGACGCTCGCGACGTGCGGCTCGATGACGTGGATCTTCTGCAATGGCGTCACGATGAGCAGCTGGAGCTGGAGCCGTTCGAAGAGCTCGAGGCCGTAACGGGTGGACTCGTCGGAGCCGCGGCCGAAGGCCTCGTCGATGACCACGAACCGGAACGATCGGGATCGCGGCGCGCCCCATTCGAGCCCGAACTGGTACGCGAGGCTCGCCGCCAGGACGGTGTAGGCGAGCTTCTCTTTCTGGCCCCCGGACTTGCCGCCGGAGTCGGTGTAGTGCTCGTGTTCCTGGTCGGTTTCGCGCCAGCGCTCGGACGCGGCGAACGAGAACCACGTGCGCACGTCGGTGACCTTCGCGGTCCAGCGCTTGTCCAGATCGGTCGTCCCCTCGCGGCCACGGAAGCGCTCGATAATGCGTTTGACCTGGAGAAACTTCGCTTCCGAATAGGCGTCGTCCTCCGAGCCGGTCAGTGCTCCCTCGGTACACGCGCGGAGATCGTGCTGGAACTCACGGATCTCGACGTCCGTTGTGACCTCGGGCTCCAGCGCCATGTAGCGCCCCGGGTTGTAGTCGATCTCGCGAAGCGATCGGTTGATGGTGTCGATTCGCTCCTGGATCGTCTGGCGCTCCCTGAGCAGCTGGGACTGGAAGTTCGCGACCTCGCGGATGGTGTTCTCGTTCAAGAGCTCTTTGAACCGCTTCTCGAAGCGCGGAAGATCATCGCCGCGGAGGCGCTCCAGCATGGTCCGGTACTCCCCGGCGGCGGCGACGCTCGCGTCCGCTTCGCGCGTTTCCGCAGGGTAGCCGGCGCGATAGGCCTGCATGGCCTGGACGATCTTCTCGACCAGCCGCTGAATCTTCTTTTCCTCCGCGTCGATTCGTTTCTGGATGGCGTCGCGGACATCGCGTTCGCGGTTGTCGCACGCCTCGACGGTGAGCGTGCGGTCGCCCATTGCTTCGTGAATGGTACCGTCCATTGCGTCCAGCGCCTGCAGCGCGGGATCCGGCGTCTGCGCAAGCACCGCGGCGCACTCGTCGCGCAAGCGGGTGGCCTCGGATTCTTTGTTCCGCGCCGAACCGACATCCCCGGAAAGCCCGGTCAGTGTCTCTTCTACCGTCTCGAGCGCCGCATCGACTCCGGCGAGCTGCGTCTGGAGCTCGCGGAGAACGTCGGACCCGGCCTCCAGGCGCTCCCGCTCTTCGCCGAGCGCCTGGATCTGGGTGGCGAGCGGCTGCCACTCGAGGTCGCGGAAGGTTTCGTAGAATGCGAGCGCTTTGAGCCGATCGCGATGATTGGCGAGCTCCGAGAGCCTGGCTTCGGTTTCGGCGATGCGGCGCCCGACGTGCTGGATACGGGATTCCAGGTCGTGGCGCTGGCGTTCGAACTCGGCGACTTTGGCCTCGTTCGACCAGCCCAGGACGTAGCGCGAGCGATCGTCGATGCGGTGGCGGTCGTCCTTCTCGTGGCGCTCGCCGCCCCTGGTCTGGCCCGCGCGCGTGATTGCTCTCTGCTCGCGCCGGAACTCCTCCAGCGTATCGCAGCATACGTAGTTGAAGCGACGCGCAAGCTCGCTCTCCAGCCAGCCGTAGAAACCCGAGTCCGGCTTGACGGCGAGCTTCCTCACGAGCGACGCCGGCACCGCGGCCGCGTACTCGGCCGTGCGGACCTGCCGCACGCGGTAGTACACGAGGCGTCCACCGAGGTGGGTACGGTCCACCCACGCCGCGACGCCCGCGTAGTGGGCATCAGGGACCAGGAGCGAGAGGCCGAAGTTGTGGAGCAGGCGCTCGATGGCGCCTTCCCAGTCGCGCTCGTCCTCGCGGACCTGCAGCAGCTCGCCGGCGAAAGGCAGGGCCTCTTCCGCCACACCCAGCGCATCGCGGAGCACGGCGCGAAGCTCGAGCATGCGCGCCGGGATGTTCGAGGCGCGCTGGCGAAGCGACGCGAGCTCGCGCTCGACCTCGTCGTGCTGGATCCGGAGCCCGCGGAACTCGACGACGGCATCCGTATGGGCGTTCTGCACCGTGGCGTGCTGCTCGTCAATCTCCGGGAGTTGCTTGTCGATGGCGACGCGATTGTCCCGAAAGCTCTCGGGGCTCGACGCCGGCGCGAGCCCGGCCGCCTGCGCGAGCTCGTCGTACCGGCTCGCACGCGTCTGGCGCTCGTGCATGTCTCGTCGAAGCTGCTCTTCTTCCTCCTTCAAGCGTTGGATGCGGTCGCCGCCGTTGTCGGCGATGGCGCGGAGCAGGCCGTCGCGAGTACGCTGGCGTGTGGCTTTCTCGTCCTGCAGAGACGCCATGCGCTCGTCGAGACGCGCGATCTCGGCGGCGAGCTTCTCGAGGCGCTTCTCCAGGAGCGAGCCCTTGGCGCGTGCGAACCATGGCTGGAGCGCCTCGCGGCACGCGCGCAGCGACTCGACTTCGCTCGCCAACTCTGCGTGCCGATCGCAGTCCGCAACGAGTGGCTCGAGACGCTCGATCTGCGCTCGGGCCCTGACGACGGCCTCGTGCGCGCGATTCAGGTCGTCGAAGTGGCCGAGAAGCGCGGTGATACGTGGCGCCATCGGCGCCGGCTCCAGCATGTGCTGGCGGACGAAATCCGTGAGATTGCCGACGGACTTCATCGAGACCGTCTGGTGGAAGAGTTCGAGCGCCTGCTCGTTGTCGATACCGAAGCGGCGGCGGAGAGCGGCCCCGTACGGCGGGAAGCTGTCGGACACCTCGAAGCCGGTCCGACGTAGCCGGCGCCTCAGCGCGGCAATCTCGGTGCCGAAGTCCGAGAAGTTCTTCGTTATGGAGAGCGCTTCGTCGGCGACGACGTACATGCGCGCGGGCTGCCCTTCGGTGTCCTTCGACCAGAACACCTGGGCGAGCGTCACCGTCTCGTCAAGTCCGACGTTTTCGAACCGGGCCAATACGACGGAGTAGTCGTTTCGGCCGCGCAGCGCCACGGCGCGCGCGCTGCTGCCCTCGTCGCTGCGGGTGGCCTTGTAGTGGCCGAGCACGTACGAACGAAGCGTGCGCTCCTTCGTCTCCGCGCCAGCGGCCTTGTTGTACGCCAGTTTGGCGGGCGGAACGAGGAGCGTGGTGATGGCATCGACGAGCGTGGACTTGCCCGAGCCGATGTCGCCGGTGAGCAGCGTGTTGTCGCCGCGCGCGTCGAGCGACCACACGCGGTTGTCGAACGTGCCCCAGTTCAGGACCTCCAGGCGGGTCAGCCGAAATCCGGCACGCTCGATTCGCGGCGTCAGCTCCACGATCGGTGACGTGTCTGCGTTCATGACTTCGCCTCGACGGTCTGACGGACGTACGCCTCCAGTCGGGCGTCGAAGTCGCTCAGCCACTGGGCGTCGACGAACGCCTTCAGGATGCGCTGCACCTCGAACTGGTCATCGCGACCGTGCAGGCGGCGGAGGAAGCCAAGCTCCGCGATCTTGTTGATGTGGGCGTCCATGCGATCGAGGAAGCGCGCCTCGTTCGTGGAGTCGGGGAGCAGCACGCGGACCAGATCCACGAGCTCGTCGCGGGCGAGCACGAGCCGCGCGTCCCCGCTTCTGGCGTCGAACTCGGCCAACCGCTTGCGGAGGGCGACGAGCAGCAAGCTGACAGGGTATCCGAGCTGGCGCCGCGGGACGAGGCGCGGGACCTCCGGATCTCCTTCGACCGGAGGACGCTGGCGGAGATAGGCGTAGCCCTCCGCCTCGTCGAGGCTGAGCTCGAGCCCGAGGACGGCGACGTAGTCGCGAACCTGCGATTGGAGGTCGAGCAGCACTTGCCAAAGTGGGCCGTCCGCGTCGCGATACATGACGCCCTTCATCAAGGCGACAACCGGTCCCGAAAGGTTCGCATTCATTGGAGGCACTTTCAGCGAGTGAACACCACGAGAGGCATCGTTGCCTGGCGGGGCCCGCGTTCCGGATCGTTCCACGTCACGGTCTGCGGCTGGGATTCGTCGATCGTTGCGCGCCGGTCGTCCACGGCCAGGCTCAGATACGCGACAAGCTCGGCGAGCCCTTGCTCGAGCGGCGCCTGTTCCACCAGCTCGGCGAGCGAGATCTGGCTCTGCGTCTGCAGTGCCCTGCGGATCTGCGATGCGAGCCGTGCCTTGTCGACGTACACCTGGCTGAACAACGCATCCGTCGCGAAGTCCGCATCGCCCTCCTGCACGCTATCGCTGGCAATGACCGGCGGATCCACCGGCGTGAACAAGGGTCGCTCGAGTGGCAGCGTGATCTCGGGCGACGCGGCGTCGACCTCCATGACCGTTCCAGGTGGCACGCTGTCGCGAAGATCGAGCGCACGTTGTTCGAGCCCGCGGATGAGCTGGACGATGCGGCGGTTCTCGAGCCACGCTCGATCATCGAGATACCGGCGAAGTTGCTCCGAAACACGCGCCACCGTGCGCTGCGCGACCTCGCCGGCCTCCAGCCAGTCGTAGTGGACGCGAAGCAGGCGCCGATCGGGCGCGAGCTCCTGGACCGCGTCGAGGACGAATACCTTCTGGAGGAGCGTCGTGAGTTCCTCCTGGCGCGCTGGCGACATCAGCAGGTCCCAGAACGCGCGGAAGCTCCGGCCCTGGTCCGAATCGCTGATCGCGTCCTGCTCGCCGAAGATCTCGGCGAGCAGCTGCCCCTTTCCGCCGTCCCAGGTCGCGATCCGCTCGCGCACCGCGCGGTCCAGATCCCGGAAGTTCTGCTCCACCTCGCGGAAGTCGGCGAGGAGACCGCGGGCCGTCGCGGCGAGTTGCTGGAAGCAGTCCTTGATCTGTGTCGTACCCATGAGATCGACGCGTCCCTCGCGAACGCGCTGGATCTCGGCGTCGAGCGTTGTGCGACGTTTCTGGAGCTCCGCGATCCGTGCGTCCGGGTCGACCTCCGTCCCCTCTGCAATCTGATGCAGCAGGTCGAACACGGTCTTGAGGCGCGATTCCGTGCCGACGAACTCGCGCTGCTCGAGGCTGGCGAGCCATGCGATGGCCTTCTCGGTAGCAGGGGTGATGTCGAACCAGGGCTCGTCATCGCCGGCGATGTAGTACTTGCGCAGCCACCCGTGCTCGCTCGCCGCCCAGATGTCGAGGTACTGCAGCGCGGTCCGGGGAAACGCCTCGTCGCCAACTTGCTCCCGCACGCGATGAAGGAAGTCGTCGAGCTGGACGGCGAGCGCATGCTGCCCAGCGCTTCGGACGTTCGGGTCGATGAAGGCGGCGTGCAAGAACGCGGCGATCAGCGGCGCGTGATCTGCCGCAAGGAGCCGCCACGCCGGATGCGTTCGCTTGAGCGCTTCGAGCTGCGAGAAATCCATGACGGTGACTAGAGCGTAGGACGAACCCTGGTTGGTGAAAACGCCGCACGGCCCGAGCCCGGACATAGCCTGTCCTGGCCTGATGTCGGTCCGGCCCGCGCCGACGCGCGGCCGGGAGCACGGCCGCACCACGCTCCCGGCCTTGCTCGAATCTACTTCGACGGCGGGTTGTTGCCGCGCCCGCCTCCGGACGGACTGCCCGTCGTGCTCGGGCCGTTCGGCGGACGGCCGCCGCCGCCGCTCTTGCCGCCGCCACCGCCGCCGCCCTTGCCACCGCCGCCGCCGCCGCCCTTGCCGCCGCCACCGCCGCCGCCCTTGCCACCGCCGCCGCCGCCTTTTCCGTTACCCATGTCGATCTCCTCTGCGTCATGCGACGCATTGTTGATTCGATGCGCAGGTGCACGCGCCATGCCGGGGCGTCCGCGGGGTTCCGCGCCGTGAAAACCAACCCATCCGGCGTGTCCGCGATCACCGCCGGGGATGCACGCGGTGATCGCGAACACGGATATACTCTGGCGCGATGCTCGCGCCCGGCCAGAACGTGGACCGCTACCGGCTCGTCGCGCCGCTGGGGTCCGGCGGGCAAGGGACGGTATGGCGCGTCGAGGATCCGCTCGCGCCGGGCGTGCTACGCGCCGCGAAGTTGCTCGATCTCGCTGGGGCGAGCGCCGCTGCTGCCGAGCGCGTGCGTCGCGAGGCAAGGGCGCTGCACACCCTCGACCATCCGTCGCTCGTGCGCTGTCACGCGGTCTTCGAGGATCTGCCGTCGCACACGCTGGGGCTCTTGCTCGACTACGTGGACGGCGAGTCGCTCGAGGTCGCGGCGCGGCGGCCGGAGCTCGACTTCGCGCGGCGGGTCATCGTGCTGCGTCACGTGGCCGCGGCGCTCGCGTACGTGCACGGGCTCGGGGTCGTGCACCGCGACGTCAAGCCCGCGAACGTGCTCATCACGCGCGGCTTCTGGACGAATCCGGACGACCCGCGCGGCGTGAAGCTCGTGGACTTCGGGATCGCGACGTCGGCGCACGATGCGGAGGGGCTCACGCGCACCGGTCACGTCGTCGGGACGAGCGGATTTCTCGCGCCGGAGCAGCTCGACCCGCGGCTCGGGGCGCCACAGGCGACGCCGGCCGTGGACGTGTTCGCGTTGGGCGTGCTCGCGTGGGACCTTCTCGCCGGGCATCATCCCACCGGGCTCGAGCGCGGCGCCGCGCCGATGGAGTATGCGGTCGTGTACGCGGCGGCACTCGACGGCGCGCGCGCGTGGCCGCCCACGGGCTTGCCTTCAGGGCTCGACGCGGTGTTCGCTCCGTGTCTCGCCTTGCATCCGTCGGCGCGCCCTGCGACGGCGGAGGTCGCGCAGCGCCTGGGATCGGCGGCGCCGGCAGCGGGACCGACCGCGACGTACACCGCCTCGCGTCCCGTCGTCGTGCAGGCGAGCGCTCCAGCGAGCAGGGGGAGGGGATGGCGGCCCGGCGCGGTATCGGCGCTATCGTTCTGATCGCAGTGGGCGTCGCGGCGGCAGCGCTGTGGCCGCGCGGATCGACCAGCCCGCGGGTATCGAGCTGCGACTGGGAGAGCGTACGCGACAGACTGTGGCCGCCCGGCAACGTGCAAGCCGCTGTTCCCTTCCGAGGAGCCGCTCGACATCCGCTTCGCGTACGCCACGCCCGAGATCGCACCCGACACGCGCGTCTGTGTGCGGACGGCCGCTGACGAGCAGCACTGCTGGCCCGCGACGAGCGACTTCTCGCCCATGGCCGTCGAAGCGCGGGATCTCGGCGAGCGCCCGGCCGACATCTGGATCGAGAAGCCGAACGGCTCGAAGCTCGGCGAGCGCACCATGCCGCGCTCAGGCAATCCGCGCATCGCGAGCCAAGACGCTGTGGACCGGGTTGCAGTTCGGCTCGGTCGGCGCGGAGACGGTGTTCTTCTACGTCGATCCGCCGGGGCGCAAGACCGCGATCGGTCTCACGAGCCGCTGTCCGCACTGATCACTTCTCGTCGAGAATCCGGTACAACGCGCCGCGGCTCACGCCGAGCTGGCGTGCGGCTGCGAGCCTTGTTTCCGCCACACGCTTCGATGGCCCGCTGCACCGCCTCGCGCGTGAGCGGCGGCCGCGTCTTCGCCGGGCCGATCACGCGCTCGACGTCCGCGAGGTGGAGCGCCGGCGGCGGCGCGCCGCGGGCGATGCTCTCGAGCGCCGCGTACAGTCCGCGCACGTTGGTCGGCCAGGGTTCGAGGATCAAGCGTTCCAGCGCTTCGGCGTGCACTTGCTCCGGGTCGTAGCGCTCGCCGCGCTTGGTCGCGAGGGCTTGCATCACGGCGAACACGTCCTCGCGTCGCTCGCGCAGCGGCGGCAGCTCGATGCGCGCGGGGAAGCGCGCGAGCAGGTCGGCGCGGAAGCGGCCCGCGGCGACGTCGGCGTCGAGGTCGCGCTGCGTCGCGCCGATGATCAGCACGTCGATCTTGCGCGGTTCGGCGGCGCCGACGGGCTGCACGACCTGGTTCTCGATGGCGCGCAGCAGCTTCGGTTGCAGAGCGAGCGGCAGCTCTCCCAGCTCGTCCAGAATCACACTCCCGCCGTTGTGGGTCTCGAGGATGCCGCGCGCGGCGGCGACGGCGCCCGTGTACGCGCCCCGCTCGTGGCCGAAGAGCTGCGCCTCGAACACCGTCTCGGCAATCCCGGCGACGTTGACGGTGACGACCTTCTTGCCGGGCCGCAGCCGCTCCGCGACCATGCGCGAGAGCGCTTCCTTGCCGGTGCCCGTCTCTCCCGTCACGAGCACCGCCGGTTGCGGCCGCGCCGCCAGCCAATCGATCTCGCGGACGACGCCCTCCAGGCCGTAGGTCGTGGCGAGCTCGGCGGGCCAACGTCCGGGCGTCACGCCTTCGAGGTCTTCGCGCAGCACCAGCAGCGTGCCACCCACGCGGATCAGCGCGCCGTCGTCGAGCCCGACGCGCTCGCCGTGCGGGATGCGCACGCCGTCGACCCACGTGCCGTTGTGCGAGCCGGGATCCTCGATGTAGAAGCGCGGGCCGCGCCGCGTGATGCGCGCGTGACGACCCGAAACGGCCTTGTCGTTGATGCCGGCGTTCTGCAGCGTGCCGCGCCCAGCTCCAGACCGCCGGGCAGAACGCGCAGCAGCGCCGGGCGCGGAAACACGACGACGAGCGCCGGCTGCGCGGCGCGCGCCGGACCGCGCGGCGGCGCTTCGTAGTCCTCCGTGCCCACGCCCCGAGCGTTCGCCCGGCGAGTGTGCGCGGTCAAGTCGCTGTGTCCGCGATCACGCGCGACGGCCGCGGGAGTGATCGCGGACACCGCGCGTGCACCCGGAACGCGGGATTTCGCGCCGGACCGGCATTGGCATCCGGATTGCCATTGTGCGGCGCATGCACCTAGCGCTTCGACGGCGGGCGACCACGGCGTGGGCGGACGGATTTCGGCGGCTGGAACACCGCGGTCACGTCCACGTCGAGCGCCTCGGCAAGCTCGACCAGCAATCGAATCGTGAGGTTCTGTCCGCCCTGCTCGATGCGCTGCACGTACTGCACGGACACGCCCAGCTCGTCGGCGAACTGCTGCTGCGTCATTTCTCGCTCGATCCGCAGCTCCGCCACGCGGCGGCCAACGGAACGAACAACTCGATCGGCGTGGGTCAGCATTCGGTGAAGCTCCGGAGCGGCCGGACCGCAGCGCGAAGAATGGCTTGTCACGCGCCGGATAAAAATACTACTTATAAGTTTGGTTTACGGGCCGGTCGAACGCGCGCGCAGGGCGGCGAGGAGAGGGAACATGAACAGGGGAATTGCGGCAGCCAGCGCGGTCGCGCTGGCGCTACTGGTGCTCGCGAGCGCGGACTGCGGCAGCAGCTCGGGGCAGACCGGCACGTCCGGAACCGGCGGGTCCGGCGCCTCGGGCGGGTCGGCGGGCACGGGAACCGGAGGCAGCGGCGCTGCCGGCGGAGCCGGGGGTAGCGGCGGCGTGAACGGGTGCGGCGTGTGCGACGGCTGCTGCAACGGCACGCAATGCATGCCGTTGAACGCGGAATCGACGGCGGCGTGCGGCAAGAGCGGCGAGGCGTGCACGGCGTGCGACTCCGGCTTCGCGTGCGCGGTGGGCCACTGCGTCGTGGACACCGGCCAGTGCTCGCCGGCGAGCTGCCCGTCGGGTTGTTGCGTGAGCAACGTGTGCATCCAGCCGAACACGCAGGACTGGGCGGCGTGCGGCAGCGCCGGCACCGCGTGCGGCATGTGCGACTACGGCGCGGTGTGCAGCGCCGGCACCTGCACCGACGCCATCGAATCCCGCGGCGCTCTTCAGCGTCGTGGTCACCGACATCGAGGTCAGCGAGCACGACGCGAGCGGCGCGGCCTGGGACGCGTTCGGCGGGCTGCCCGACCCGTTCGCGTGCTTCGACGACGGGCTGGGGCACAGCGGGTGCACGTCGTCCTGCAGCGACACCACGTCGTGCGTCCCGGCGACAGGCGCGATCTCCACGACCGCAGGGCAGCCCGTGCTGTTCACCGGCGCCGCGCTGAAGGCCGGGCTGACCATCAGCGTCTACGACGAGGACGTGTCCGTGAACGACCTGATGGGCACCACTACCGGCAGCGTGCAGACGCTCAGCGCGTCGGGCTACTCGGTGCCGGCGTTCGGCGGCGTGATCTCCATCGCGTTCCAGCTCCAGTAGCCATGTCCTCGGCGCAGCATACGTGGGCGGTGCTGTCGATCGTGCTCCTCGGCTGCGAGGCGCACGGCCGCGCGTCGGCGAGCATCGCGGCACCCTCCGTCGAGGCGCAGGCGCATGCGGACGTCACGGCGCTCCATGTGCGCTTCGTCGCCGGCAAGCTCGCGTACACCGGCGCGATCAACTTCGAGACCGGAAAGGCCGAGCTTGTCGGCGACGGCACGTTCCGCACGCTCGACTCGATGACGCGCTACCTCGACGCCCACCCGGAGATGAAGGTGCGCGTCGAGGGTCACACCGACGACGTCGGGACGGACCCGTCCAATCTTCTGCTCTCGCGCCGCCGCGCGGGTGCCGTGCGGGGTTGGCTGGAGAAGCACGGAATCGCCGCGGACCGCCTGTCGTCGGTCGGCTACGGGGAGTCGCGCCCAATCGCGTCGAACGACACCGAGGAGGGCCGCGCGAAGAACCGCCGCGTGGAGTTCGTCGTCATCGAGGGCGCGCCGCCGCGTGACGAGCCGGAGCCGGTCGACGCGCGGGCGTCGGAGCCCGCGCCCGCGCCCGCGCCGGTCGCGGCGGAGACATCGCCTTCACCGGGCGCAGCGGCGTGCCCCGACTCGCGCATCGGCTTCCACGCCAACGCGCTCGGCCCGCTGGGCGTCGTCGGCGCCGACTTCGCGTACCAACCTGCGTGTTGGGTCGAGCTCGCCGCCGGCCTCTCCTACGACCACGCCAACGCCGACGCGAGCACCACCTTCGGACGCGCGTCGGCGGGCGTGCACATCATCGCCGTGCCGCTGCGCGCGCGCTTCTGGCTGCTGCGCCGTCATTCGCCGATCCTCGATCTGGGCCTTGGCCTGGTGCGCTACGACGCCAGCGGCAGCGAGAGCAGCCTCGACGGCCAGCTCGACTACAAGCGCACGGGCAGCGTGCCGTTCGCGTTCGCCGGCGCCGGCTACGGTTTCCGATCCGACGGCGCGTTCCGCTTCGCGGTCCTCGTCGGCGCCGTCGCCCAGCCCGGATCCCTCGATCCGTCCGACGTCACCACCAGCGTCGGCTACAGCGTCATCGACCGCGCCGCGCTGCGCGGCGCCATGGACGACAGCACCGACTCCCTGCTCAAGCCGCGCCCGTGGCTGGAGGCGTCCTTCGGGTGGCTCTACCCATGACACGCCTGGAGGAAGCGCGTGCGCACGCCGCCCAGGCGCTCGAGGCGTTGCTGCTCGCCAACCACCACCAGCTCGACGAGGTGTGCCGGGCGCTCGCGGCGTCCGGCGCCGCGCCCGGTGACGGGCATCGCAAGCGGCTGCGCGCGTGGATCGAGCAGATCGACGCCGTGGTCCGCGAGCTCCGCGCTGCGAAGGAGAGCGTGGAGAGAGTGCTGGCGGATTGAAGAAATGCCGGTCCGGCGCGGAATCCCACTCCGCACTCCCGCCCGCCTCCGCGCGGCGACGCCTGTGCGTGCTCGCCCCCCAAGTCCTCGCCCCGCGCACGCGTGAGGCCGCGCGCACGCGCCGCCTCGAGGTACAGCTGGGCGGCGCGAAGTTGGGATAACCGCTGCAGCCCCCTCCATCCCACGCGGTGCGTATCGGCGGCTGGTCGCGCAATGCGGGGCTGCGGAGGGGGCTCCGCCGCACAGGCATCACCGCGCTTCGGCTTCGGAGAGAGCGCGCCGACATCAAGACGGACCTGCCCGCCCGTGAACGTCCTGTGCGGCCTTGAGCAATAATGCGATCTCCGTGTTGCCAGGTCGACGCGAGGCCGAGTTCGAGGCCGACGCGGAAGGTGCAACGGCCGACCACTCCCTCCCACGGAAAATCCCGACGCTGCGCCTCCGAGACGAAACCGACGAAAGAGGCTCTGACCTCGGTCCATGGCACCTCATCCGGCATGACGATGTCGAGGTAGCTGCGGACTCGATTGCCACCCGGATGCACGGGTACCGATGACGCTGCTAGCTCACCCGGGTTTTCGTCGGGGATCCCCGCGGGCGGCAACCCAACCCAGACGTACGGACCGTGTCGATAGCAGAAAGCGTTGATCCCTTCGATGTTCTCCCGCGGGCGCACAACGTGGTGGGCGGTAACGAACATCAGGCAGCCCGTCTTGGGAGTGTGCGCGCCCCCACGTCTACTTCTGCATCCTGCAGTTCGATCTCGCGCGGGGCGCCCAAACGATGTTCGGCCGAGAAGATCCGTTCCGCCTCGGCCTGCTCTTCGTCCGTCATCTCCCACCAGCAGCGTTCGAGCTCTGCGGCTGCCGCAGATTCGTCGTCTTGGGGCAGCGGACCGCCGGCCAACTCGCGCTTCAACAACAGGTCGCTCATCAACTCGCTGAATCGTCTGGCAGCGCCGATCATGATGCCCGCCTCCAGTCTCGGCACGTTGCGGCCAACGCCGCCCGATAGTCGACAAGCGCCACCGCGACGGCGGGTTCCACGAACCCGTGCTTCTTCGGTCGCTTCGGATCAGGTCGATAGGATAGCCGCGGCACGAGGTTCGAGACGGCCAGCGAGAACAGGGGAAGCGCGCCTTTTCCGCCCAAGCTGAGGGGCAACAAGAAGAACGGAAGATTGCGCGGGTTGTCCGGGCTTACCGACATGCCACCGCGCCCGGGTGCCACAAGCCCTCCCGCGTCGGGCTTGATGTCGATTGGCACGCGCACCCCGAGCATGTTGTCACCGTCGCCGCAGATCGGCTGACCATCGCCATCCACGATCATGACACGGTACAAGGTTGTGGGCTGGGCGTTCGGCTGGGCGTCCATTCCGGCAAAATCGTAGCGTGCTCGGCGCGAGAAGACCAGCACGCGAATCACCGGAAGACGTGCGCGCACGTGCTCCTCGCGCCGGGTCGGATAGCGGATATACTGCGGGGCGGGATGGTCGCGGCGGGCCAAACCGTGGATCGGTATCGGCTGCTCGCGCAACTCGGCGCGGACGGCCAAGGGAGCGTCTGGCGCATCGAGGACCCGCTCGCGCCCGGCGCGGCGCGTGCCGCCAAGCTGCTCGACCTTGCAGGGGCGAGCGGCGCAGACGCGGAGCGCGTGCGGCGGGAGGCGCGCGCCCTGGACGCGCTCGATCATCCGTCCATCGTTCGCTGTCACGCGGTGTTGCGTCGTGGTGAGGGTGATCAACATGGCACAAATGAAAAGGGCCCGCTCCATTCCGGGGCGGCCCAGCCTCTTGTCGTTTCGCTCTGCTCGCGCCTACAAGGCGAACCCCCCCCTCGAACCGGCTTCGGTTTCGCAGCCCGATCACGAGCTTCTGGTGGTTGTCGGTCCGGCGCGGAATCCCACTCCCGCTCGCCTCCGCGCGGCGACGCCTGTGCGTGCTCGCCCCCCAAGTCCTCGCCCCGCGTCCACTGTGCGGCGCGCGCACGCGCCGCCTCGAGGTACAGCTGGGCGGCGCGAAGTTGGGATAACCGCTGCAGCCCCCTCCATCCCACGCGGGCGATCGGCGGCGAGCTCGGCGGTGCGGGGCTGCGGAGGGGGCTCCGCCGCACAGGCATCGCCGCGCTCCGGCTTGGTCCCGTCCGATGTGCACCTGTCGCCCCCACGTGGGCGGCGCATTCACCCAAGACAAGCTGTGACGGCATTCCGGTCGGCCAGGCCGACCGAAATGGCTGCACAGGTCGCTGTGCCGAGGTTTCGGTCGGTGTGGCCGACCGAAACACCTTCACAGCTGCGGGGCTCGGGGCTCGCGGGCTCCGGCGCACTCGCCCCGCCCGGCGCGCTCGGCCGACACGCTCGCGATCGCGATCACGCGCGTTGGCCTCGGAGGTGATCGCGAACAGCGCGCTTGCGGCAAGCGGAGCGGGATTCCGCGCCGGACCGACATGGCACGGCCGTTGCTCGAGCGGCGGGAATGACGAGTTGCCCTTCCAGCGTGCCCATTGAAATGGAACCAATCTCGCAGTCGACGGCGAAGAACCTCGCTCCTGCGATCCGTGCGAGCCTGGGCGCGAAGCTCGAGCGACTGCTCGCGCGGCCGATCATCGCGCGCATCGGGGACGACTCCGGCGACGGCGAAGGCGAAGGCGCGTGGAGCGAGGATCCGGACGACGGCAGTTGGTCGGTGAGGATCTCGATCGACTACGCCGACCGTTGGCGCGGCTGCGAGAGGGAGATTCTCGATAACGTGCGTGCCACGCGCGAGAGTCCCATCGCGTTCTTGACGGAGGAGCAGAAGATCCTGCTCGAGCGCTCGCCCCGCCAGTTCGTGGCCCTTGGCCGGCCGGAGTCGGCCGAGCTGCTCGACTTCGAGACCCGGATCGTCGGCGGGAGCGAGCGCGTGGTGGCGCTCACCGTGGCGGCCGTGCCCGGGTCGCGGACGAGCCTCCGCTACCTGGCGATCGTCCCGAATCTCGTCCAGATCGAACGCCAGCTCGAAGGTCTCGCCCGGGTCGAGAAGGCCCTCGACGACGGTCCGCTCGGTCCGCTGCGGGCGCTCGTGGGCGTGGGCGAGCTGGTCTGTCGTGCTCCGGCGCCGGACCTCTCGCCCGTCGTGGCGACGGCGGACGAGCGCCTGGACGAGTACCAGATCGAGTGCATCGGCAAGGCGCTCTCGACGCCCCATTTCGCGGTGATCCAAGGACCGCCGGGCTCGGGGAAGACGACGGTGATCGCCGGCGTCGTGCGGCGCTGTCTCGCGCGAGGGCAGCGCGTGCTCGTCGTCTCGCCCACGCACGTGGCCGTCGACAACGTCGTCGAGAAGCTGGTGCCCGAGGCGGGCGCGAAGGACGACGTGCTCGCCAGGAGCACGCTTCCGGTTCGCTTCGCGGCCCGCTCGAAGAAGCTGTCGTCACGGGCGAGCGAGTACTGGGTGGGCAACAACAAGCAACCCCGTGGCGCGACGATTGCCCGGCGCTTGGAGCGATGCCTGGAGGAGCGGATCCCGTTCGCGACCGGGCTGTTCGCCATCGAGGACAAGCAAGCGTCCGGCCGCGGGCCGCTCTCGTCCGCGCTGGCGCACGTGCAAGACGTCATCTGCGGGACGCCGATCGGCATCCTGTCGTTCGAGCCCGTCAAGCAAGCCGAAGACGGAGACTTCGACGTGTTGATCGTGGACGAGGTCTCCAAGATGACGTTGCCGGAGTTCCTTGCGGTCGCGGTCAAGGCGCGTCGTTGGATCCTCGTGGGGGATCCGGAGCAGCTGCCCCCCTACAACGACGCGGAAGACAACGCCGTCACTCTGGACGACGTCATCGATCCGTCGCTCGAGCTGTGCTGTTCCGTTGCGGCGCTGCTCGGGAACTGTCGCAGCCCGGTCGGCAGAGGCGAGTCGCTGGTCGTCATCTCTCCGGACCCGTCCGGCGCTACCGCCCGGATCCGGGCGCAGCTCGCGGCCACCGGCGCCGGAAGCCCGCGCGACGGTGGCGGCCCTCGACGAGTCGCGGGTTGCCCGCGTTCTGGTGTGCAGCCCGGCCGACGCCGACGACGCCTGCGAGATCCTGGCCCAGGCGCGCACCGCGAGCGGCGTCCAAATCCTCGCCGAGCGGGGGCTGTCCCTGGAGCGCCCCGACGTGGCCAGCGGTCGGCGACTCGTCGACCCCCACTGGCGTTCCCACGCGCAGCTCTTCGACACCGCCTTCGACGTGTACCACGCGCAACCGTGGAGCGAGCGAAGCAGGCAGAGCCTGAGCCTGGTGAGCCTCCGCGACAGGCTCGCCCAGTTCCTTCCGTCCGACGCGGCGCTTCAAGTCCGCCAACCGGGCGACGCCGCAGCTGCGTCGCGGCGCCAGGTGGTCGAGGCCGTCGCCGAGCGCTTCGCCGTCAACACCATCTCCGTCTACGACTGGCTCACGGGGATCCCGACCGAGCACTACGACGCTTCGCCGCTCCGCGAGCTCTCGGGTCTCGTCCGGTCCGGCCTCGCTGCCGCGGTGCGACCCTTCGTCGGCACGCTGAAGAAGCAGTACCGCATGCACCCGAGCCTCTCGAGCGTGCCGCGCCGCTTGTTCTATTTCGGCGAGGCGCTGCACGACGGCGCGCCCAGCAAGGACGGCGGCTGTCGCGTGCGCTTCGTCCGCGTCACCGGGGCGCGCGACAGCCGGGAGAACGCCGCCGAGGTGGACGCGGTCTGCCAGCTCCTGAAGGGACTGGACGCCGACGACGCGACGCGCGCCGCCGCCAACGCACCCGCGATCATGATCATCACGCCCTATCGGGATCAGGAGGCCCTGCTGCACAAGGCGCTCGACGATCTGCGCGCGCGCGAGCTCGTCACGCGCCTGGACCCCGAGGTGTGCACGCTCGACCGCTGCCAGGGGCGCGAGGCGGACTACGTGCTGATCAGCCTGGTCCGGAGCAAGCCCACGACGTTTCTCGACATGCCCAAGCGATGGAACGTCGCGCTCACGCGCGCCCGCTGCTGGCTGTTCCTGGTCGGGGACATCGACGCGTACCTGACCGCGGCGTCGCGTGCGCGGCATTGGAGCGCCCGCTCCGGCCAGCTGCCGCGCATCAGCATGCTCGCCCGCGTGATCGAGGCGTACGACCAACAAGTCGCTGGAACCCTGGAGGATCGACGATGAGCAACACAGAAGCCGAAGAAGCGAACCAGCGACGCGGGCCCTCGCGCGAGGAGATCGAGACGCTCTGCATCCTGCACGCGGTCGGTCGCCGCGGGTGTCACACGTCCGATCTCCCCGCGCGGTTCGGGCTCTCGCCCGCGCTCGCCGACGTCCTGGCGGAAGCGACGGCGCCGCTGTGCGCCGCGGGCTGGCTTTCCGTGGAGGACGACCGCGTCGCCACGACGGACGCGGGCGACCGGTATCTTGCGGAGAGGTTGGCGGAGCTGGGAGTTGGATGAGGGGGGATGGGATGCCGGTCCGGCGCGGAATCCCACTCCTCGCCTCCGCCCGCCTCCGCGCGGCGACGCCTGTGCGTGCTCGCCCCCCTGGTCCTCGCCCCGCGCACGCGTGCGGCGCGCGCACGCGCCGCCTCGAGGTACAGCTGGGCGTCGCGAAGTTGGGATAACCGCTGCAGCCCGCTCCATCCCACGCGGGGCGATCGGCGGCGAGCGCGGAGCTGCGGGGCTGCGGAGGGGGCTCCGCCGCACAGGCATCGCCGCGCTCCGGCTTTCGCTCTGCCTTGTCCGGTGGCGCGGTGTTCCGCGCCGGCACGGCAAGGCCCGGGTGCGGCGCACGGACGGCTCCGGGGTGCACGCACCGCCCTGGTCCGGCTTACGGTCAGCGCGCGGCGTGCGCGCTCGCGACCTCAGCGTGTGCGATCGGCACCGAGGAAAGCGTCGAGTGCATCCTGGAATCCAAGCTCGGCGTCCGTCGTGCGCCCGCGCGTTCGCAGCCTGCGCCTGCCCAGCGCGGCTACCGCACGTCGCGGCTACGGTTGGCTTTCGCCTGCGCGAGTTGGGTCAGGAACCAGTCGAGCGTTTCTCGCGACATGCTGCTCGCCGCGAGCCGTATGGATCCCCCGCTCGAGGCGATGATGAGCACCTGGCGGCGACTAGCGAAGTAGGCGCCAGCGAGCGAAACCGCGCCGAGCACGCCCATGACGCCCAGGTAGGGAAAGTCGTCGCCGTCCCAGCTGGATAGACCGAACACGCCCACGAACAGCGAGGCAGCCGCGAGAACGAGGTAGACCGGCTGGCTCCACATTCTGAGCGCTTGGTACGGACGTGCTCGAGGAAGAGCTCGTCCGCACGCTGGTGGATGAACTCCTTCGTCTCCGAGTGGACGCGGTGGGTCGTAAGGCACAACGGTGTGCCGGCGCCGCAAATGATTCTTCTCGTCCTCGATCAGCTTGATCATGTCCTTGTCTCCACGCTGGCGCCGTCGTTGTCAAATGTCCCTGTCTTCGGCATTCACGAAGCGCGAGGTCCGACGCGAACGAGATCGCCCTGCGCGCGGAGCGGGCGGACGGGGCGCTTCGGGCGGATCAGCATGCCAGCAAGTAGACCGCGTACCCCGCGAGCGCGCGAATCGTCGCCGTGGGGTAGTTCCCGAGCTTCCACAGCATGCCCTGGTTCCCGAGGCTGCGGTTGATGCTCGAGTCGAGCGGGTTGTATTTCCATGGCGCGTCCGGGCCACCGCGCGAGTGCGGAATCAGTGGTCGATATCCTTGCCGCGCAGGTCGATGCCCTTGGACTCCAGGTAGCGGCGGTACTGGGCTGTCGACACGCGGGGACCGCAGACGACGCGCGGAACGAGGGCCGACCGGCCGCGGCGACCATGATGTACGCGAGCTGTCGAAAGTGCTTTTCCGCCTCGGCATAGTCCCGGGCCGCGGCCTGGTACTCGCTTGACGCTACGCCGTACTGTTCGGCGCTGTGATGGTAGTTCGACGCAGCCTGTTCGAAGTCCCGTTGGGCCGCGCGGGCGCGTTGGACCAGATCGGCCGTCATCCAACGGATGAAGCGCACGTCCTGCTCCGAAAGCGCGTACGACGCTTGGTTGTCGCGGCTCTGCTGCTCGGACGCCGACACGGCAGCGTCGAGCTGCTGCGTGCGCGGGTTCGACGCGCAGGCCGCCAGGGCGAAGGCTAGCCCGCACCAAGCTCTGCGCATGAGACGGGCGGTGGGTTGCAGACGGGCGGAGCCGAGAGCCCTGCGCTTCGAAGGACGGTCATCGGTATGCGCGTGCCGAAGCATGCCGGGGGTTGTGAGGTGTTCGTGCACGGGCCCGACGCCGTGGCGTAGGCGCCAGCGGCGCCTACCGCTGCTCCGACCCCGCAACCCGCAGCGACGCTGGTGCCGCCCGTGAACAACGCGAGCCCGATACCCGCTAGACGAAAGACCAACGCCCCCGCCCGCTGCGCGTTTCATCCGGTTCGCGCGGCAAGCCTCCCACTTCGCGACGTCCGCGTTGCACAGGGCGAGGCGGCGTTGGACTTCGGACTCCAGCTTCGCCCGCTGGGCCTCGCACTTCGAGTATTCGATGCAGGCGCTGACGAGCACCAGGCGACGCCGTTGTCGCAGGACTTCCGCGCGGATTTCCGCCGCCCGGCGCTCGTCCAACCGCGTCTCGTGCTCGATGCGTTGCTGCCGGAACTCGAGCGAGGCGAGCTGCCCGTCGGTGTTGCCGGCGCACGCGACGGTGCTCAGTCCCAACACCAGAATCGCGGCGTGCTTCATGGTCGCGCCCTGTAGCATCCCTTCGGAAGCATCATGCTCGCTGGCATGGCGCAACCGCAGCGGGTCTTCGATGTAGCCAGGTACCCGGGCTCGCCCGGCGACGCATCCCACGTGAAGCGCCGCCCGTGCGCGCAGGCTGGCCCACCAGGGAACGCCGGCTCTACCGAGTAGCCCTCGAAGTCCCGTGGAGCGCGACCGGCAAGCGCTACGATGGACTCCGCATCCGGTGCGCGCCACGCCGCCGCGTACGCGAAGCCAGCGTCCGTCCCGACGCAGAGCTGCATCACGCATTCGTGCTCGACGCCGTCGCACGTCGTCTCCAGAAAGTCGGCCCTTCCATCGCCGTCGATGTCGCCGGCGCTGTCCCACTTGACGGCAAGGTACGCTGCCGGAGGCGAACACGGCTTCAGACCGGCGTGCCACGGCGCTGCCGTGGGCATCGAGGGCCCGACGGGGCGCGGGAAGGTCAGCACACCCAGCGGCGGAGCCGCGTGGCGCGCAGGCATGCACGCGGTCGTGACCACCGCGGCCAGAGCCAGGATCGAGAGCGGGCGCACGTAGTCGAAGGTACCGGAACCGGGGCGCCTTCGTCCAGACAGCCCCTGACTCATGGGAACGTGACGCCGAAAGGCCCGTCGAACACGCCTTTCGTATCGCTCGCGTTCCGTGATCCGCGATGCCGCTCCAGAATCTGTATCAAACCTGGACGCACTTGAGGCCCGACGTCGCGAAGTTGGGATAACCACTGCAGCCCGCTCCATCCCACGCGGTGCGATCGGCGGCGAGCGCGGAAGTGCGGGGCTGCGGAGGGGGCTCCGCCGCACAGGCATCGCCGCGCTTCGGCTTGGCCCTTCAGTCGCTCTGCCTGACGCCAACCAGAGAGTTGCTTCGCGATGCTTCAGTCTCCGCCGCCAGCTACGTCAACAGCTGCGACGTCGTGTCCTGGCTCCGGCACTTCGCTGTCAGCGTCTGGTGCGCTCTCCTCTGGCCGCGCCTCCGCCGTCGCGATCAGCCCCTTCGGATCGGCCAGTGCCTCGGACTGCACCGGCTGGATCACCTTCGGCGGAGCGGCAACCCATGCGCGCAGGTACTGACCGATGTTCTCGTAGTACAGCGGCACGAAGTCCTCCAGGCCCTCGATGAACGTCTTGGTACCGGCAAATTTCCCGGCCAGGTCGCGCACCATCATGACCTCGAAGCCGACGGGAACGAGCTCGGAGTTCGCGGACTCCAGACAGGCGGGGTTCGCACGGGCTTGTTCCAGGCTCGCGTGGGTGTCCTGCGCGCGGCCGGGCCAGTTCGCCTTGATGAACACGTCGACTGGAATCGCCTGTCCGAGCTGCTTGATGGCCCAGTTGATCCGCGCCGACGCGCGTTTCTTGTCCTTCGGCGCTTGCAAGGACATCGAGCACGTGATGGTGCGGCGGCCGAGGTGCACCGTGACGACGAGCGGCGCGGCTGCATCGGGGATATCGAGCGTACACGACAGGCTCTTCGTGCGGACGAGCTCATCGCAATCGTCGCGCAATCGCTGCCCTTGGTCGTCCATGTGCGCCCGGGAGAGTTTCAAGTGCACTTCGCGGCCAATCTTGCGGCTCATGATCAGCGAGAGGTCGCGCTCCTCCTGATGCCATGCCGCGACCGATCGTTCGACCTCTGGGAGCGAGCGGTTCAGCGGTGCGTCGCTTTGCACCTTGATTACGAGGTCCTTCCACTCCGCGTTCATCCGGTCGAACTGGCTGACCCCGGCGCTGTCGTGACTGAAGAAGCGGACGACTTCGCGCAGGATGTAGCGCTGCTCCGGCGACGAGAATTGATCGTCGTGCAACAACAGCGTCGCCTGCGTCAGCAAGTACATCCACGACCAGTGGAAGACCTCGACGCCCTTGGTCAGCGTCTTGGGCAGCGGAATCGTGCGCGACGACAATTGCATCTCCCCACTGACGACAACTACATCGCCCCATCCTTGGAGGCGTGACTCGGCGGCCGGATGGCCGGCCCTCCACCGATGGAGAGGCAGGCCACTTGCGACCGGTGAGCAACGCTCAGGTGAGGAAGTTGATGGAAGAGATGACCAAGACGGGCGCCATCGGGCGCGCGGCCATGTTGGCCGGATGGGACCGGAAGACGGCTCGCAAGTACGTCCAGGGTCGGAAGCTACCGTCGGAGATGGTGGCGGTCCGGCTCTGGCGTACTCGCGAGGATCCTTTCGCCGAGGACTGGGACGAGATCGTGTCGATGCTGGAGGACGCACCCGGGCTCGAGGCGAAGACGGTGTTCGAGGTGCTCTCCGACAAGCACCCCGACCGCTACACGCCGGGGCAGTTGCGCACGCTGCAGCGGCACGTGCGGCAGTGGCGGGCCGAGCACGGCCCCGAGAAGGAGGTCGTGCTCGGCCAGGCGCATCGGGCCGGCGAGGCCGCGCAGACGGACTTCACGCGGATGAGGAGCTCGGCATCACCATCGCGGGCAAGGCCTTCGAGCACCTGCTTTGCGTCGTCGTGTTGCCCTTCTCCAACTGGCGGTGGGCGACGGTGTGTCTCTCGGAGTCGCTCGCGGCGCTGCGCAAAGGTGTGCAGGCGGCGCTCTTCAGCTCGGCCGCGTGCCGCAGTACCACCAGACCGACAACTCGACCGCGGCCACGCACCGCATCCCGGACGGCAAGAGCGCGTGCGTGGCAGGCGGCAAGCGGCCGTTCAACGAGGACTACCTCGCGTTGATGCGCCACCTCGGCATGACGCCGCGCACGACGGAGGTCGGGGCCAAGGAGCAAAACGGCGACGTGGAGGCAGGCAACGGTGCGCTCAAACGTCGCCTCGCGCAGGCGCTGCTTGTGCGCGGGAGCCGCGACTTCGAGAGCGTGGAAGCCTGGGAAAGGTTCGTGCACACCGAGCTGCGCAAGACCAACGGCGCGCGAGGCCGACGCGTCGCCGAAGACCTCGCCGCGATGCGTCCTCTCGACGTCTCCCGGTTGCCCGAGTTCACCGAGCTGGACGTGCCCGTCAGCGACTGGAGCACCATCCGCGTCAAGCACTGCGCGTACTCCGTCCCCTCGCGCCTCATGGAGAAGACGGTGCGCGTGCGCCTCTTCGAGGACCGTATCGAGGTCTGGTTCGGCAAGCGCTGCAGCTCGCGTCGAGCGCTGATCGGGCGCAACCTGCGGCGCATCGACTACCGGCACATCATCTGGTCACTCGTGCGCAAGCCCGGCGGGTTCGCGCGCTACGTCTACCGCGAGGAGATGTTCCCCTCCGTCGTGTTCCGCCGCGCCTACGACCAGATCGAGACGCCGCATCGCGGGACCCGGGGCGACGTCGAGTACCTGCGCATCCTCCACTCGCCGCGAGCCAGGTCGAGGCGGACGTCGAGGCCGCGCTCGAGCTGTTGCTCGCCTCGGGCGACACCATCACGAGCGACGCGGTCAAGGCGATGATCGATGGGAGCAGCCGGCCCGACGTGCCCTGCTCGGCCTCCGGCCGTAGACCTCGCCGACTACGACAGCCTGCTCTCCTGCGAGGTGCTCGCCGAGGTGGGGACGTGACCACCACCACGACGCTGCCGCGACAACCCCCACGCTCGCGAGTCGCTCGCGATCCTGATGCGCGCCCTCAAGCTCCCGGCGTTCGCGCGCTACGCCGGGAGATTGCGCAGAAGGCCGAGCGCGAGGGATGGACCTCGGCCAGACCTCCATCACCTCGCCGAACTCGAAGTCGAGGAGCGCCACCGGCGCCGCCCGCGCGCTACCAGAAGAACTCGGCGCTGCCGGCAGAGAAGACCCTCGCCACGCTCACCCGCGCCAAGGTGCCCGCGAAGGTCCAGAAGCAGCTGCCGGCTCTGTGCGAGGGCGGATTCGTCGAGCGCGGCGACAACGTCCTGTGCTTCGGCCTGCCCGGCCGCGGCAAGACGCATATCGTCTGCGCCCTCGGGCACGAGCTCATCCGCCGGGGCTACCGGGTGCTGTTCACCGCCACGTACGCGCTCGTGCAGCGTCTGCTCGCGGCCAAGCGCGACCTGCGCCTCGAGAAGGAGCTCGCTGCACTCGACGCCTTCGACGCCGTCGTCCTCGACGACATCGGCTACGTCCAGCAGAGCCGCGACGAGATGGAGGTGCTCTTCACGTTCCTGTCCGAGCGCTACGAGCGCAAAAGCGTGATCGTCACAAGCAATCTGATGTTCGCAGTGGGACCGCATCTTCAAGGACCCGATGACCACGGCAGCCGCCATCGACCGCCTCGTCCACCATGCCGTCATCCTCGAGATAACCGGGCCGACGTTGGAAACGAGGAAGCGGAAAAGCAAGATGACCTGACGTCGACCATTCCGACGACACCTACGAAGAGCGGGAAGTCAGACAAGGAACTCGATGGGGAGATGTAGTCGTCGTTGACGGG
>CAVZIE010000051.1:0-12636 GCA_963775185.1 uncultured delta proteobacterium
CTTCACGCCGCGGAGGTACATCTGACCCTAGTCCGCGTCCACGAGGCGAACGTCGATCTCCAGCGTGCCGCCCAGGATCTCCGCGTAGGGCCGGCACAGCTCGATCGCCTCGTCGATCCCCGACAGCTCCATCACGGCGAAGCCGCCGATCAGTTCCTTCGACTCCTGGAACGGGCCGTCGATCACCGTGAGCTGGTTGTTCGTGAACACCAGGCGCTTGCCCTGCGCGCTCGGCTGCAGCTGGATCGAGCTGACGAGCACGCCCGCCTTCGTCATCTCGGTCTTCAGGCGGGACAGCGCGGCCTTCTGCTGCGGGCTCCGGCCGCCACCCTCGGTGGCCGCGTCCGCCTTCTCGATCAGCAGCAGCTGCAGCGGCGGATTCTCCGGCGGTGGCATCATGCCGATGTCCCACGGCTCGCTGACCTTGCCGAGCTCCAGCTCGACGTCGCCCAGGATCTTGCCGTAGCGCTCCGCCCAGCCGATCCCTTCTTCGCGAGTCCGGACCTTGAGCAGCAGCGTCGCCGTGGGTAGCTCGTGCTCGCCGCGATACGGCCCGTGCTTCGTCGTGCACTTTCCGTTGCGGAAGACCAGTCGGGTCCGCGTGGCGCTCCCGCGCAGACCAGCGCCGTCGATGAAGCGGCCGGATTGCGCGTAGCCGCCGATGAACGCGCCCATCTTCTCGACGACGTCCATCGGCGGCGGGTTTCCCGCCTCGGTGTTCGGATCGTTCTTGTGCATGATCATGAAACGCATGGTTCGAGCTCCTTCACCAACACGACGATCGCCGCCCCCGCCCATCGACGCACCCGCACATCTTTTTTCAACCCGCCGAAATCACGCGGGAAATCATTTCGCAGCGAGCTGTCGTCACGGACATGTCGTAGCGCAGCCGCCCGCGCCCGGGCCGTCATAGTTGCACGCGCCGCTGCAGAACCACGCGACCTTGCCAGTGCGGAACAAGTCGTCGGCTTGCTGTGTGGCAGGTGCCAGGAAGCGCACGCGGTCGAGCGGCCGGCTACAGGTCTTGCGCGATGCATCGCGCGGCGCGGATCGCGGGACCAAGACGACGCTGGGCCACCGCGCGTCCCGCGCGCGGTGGCCCAGCGTTGATGCGCTGCGCGCCTAGCAGGGGGGCAGATCAGGGCACTGCGCCGGGTCGGTGCACGGGCCCGAGCTTCCGCTCGCACCCGCCGCCCCGCTTCCCGATTTGCCGCTCGAGCCTCCGCTTGCCGGAGCGCCAACGCTCGAGCCGCTTCCACCGGTCGCGCCACTACCGCTTCCCGATGAACCCGCGACGCCGCTGCCGCCACCCGCGCCACCGCCGCCGCTGCCAGGTGCGCCCGCCGCGCCGCTGCCGCCAGTGCCAGGCGCGCTGGCTGCGCCGCTGCCGCCGGTGCCGGGTGCGCTCGCCGCGCCGCTGCCGCCGGTGCCGGGTGCGCCCGCCGCGCCGCTGCCGCCCGTGCCGGGTGCGCCCGCTGCGCCGCTGCCGCCAGCGCCAGGCGCGCCGGCCGCGCCGCTGCCGCCGGTGCCGGGTGCGCCGGCTGCGCCGCTGCCCGACGTACCACCGGTGCCCGTGCCCGTGGTGCCGCCACTACCGCCCGCGGGCGGCGGGATTGGCGAACCGGGCGACACGGTGCCGGTCTTCGTTACCTTGAAGGAGAGCACGCCTGCCGGCGACGCTTGGAACGAACCGCCCGGCGCCACGCTGACCGAGAGCCCGCTCCCGGTCGCTTGCGCGGAGATCGAGTAGCCGCTCGCGGACGGCTTCATGTCGACAATCACGTGGTCTGCATCCGCGGACTGGTTGACGACATACTGGACGCTCGAGAGCAGCGCGGCCTCCGCCTGGTCCGCCGGGAACAGCACGACCTGCTCGCGCGAGCCCCGCACTTCGACGCCAATCGCGTTGTTCGACGGGACATTGCCGTCGCCTGCGGAGAGTCGCACCTGGTCTGGAGCCGTCGCCGACGCCGTCACGACGCTGAGCCACTGCTCGGACGCCGCACCAGGACCGTGGACTTCAATGCGCGTCGTTCCACCCGGCAGCGAAACCGTCTGGATCGCCGGGCTCTCGGGCAGCAACAGCCGAAGGCTACCGCGAATCGCGCCACCCGACGTCACGTCGTACCGATGCTGCGTGGCATCGGCGAGCGGAACCTCCTTGGGCGCGCTCGGCACGTGGAACGCCATCCACCGATTGGCGCTCGCCGAGGCGATGGTCGTGCGGTCGAACAGGACCAGCGTCCCCGGGCGCATGTAGACCACATCGCGCGTGTACGCGGTCACAGGGTGGCTGCTACCGGAGCCGTACTGATCGCCGAGCCCCGCGGCGCGGGCGCGAACGTAGCTCCCGCCGTCCTCGAAGCGCTCCACGTGCGCGTTCGAGCTGTTCGGGCTCTTCGAGTTCTGACCGGGAGAGTTGGAGCTACCCGGGTCGGTCACGAAGAACGAGTTGTACAGCCGCCGGCCGCCGCCGCCCCAGCTGTCCGTGTACACATAGTCCTCGCCGGCGGTTCCGCCGGTATTCGGGATCCAGCCGGTAGCGTTGACCAGCACCGGATCGCCGCCAGCAACCATTGTGACGCCGCCAGCGTCGAAGAGCTGCTCGCCCGAGTCCGGTGCGTTGATGTAGCGCCCCGCCGTCAGCGAAGCCCAGGTCGCGGTCTTGTCCCAGCTGGAACGCATCGCGACGTCGCCGGGCCCCGTGGCGTTGTACGACAGCGGCAGCGACGCGTAAGAAGTCCGGGCTCGCGCTGGATCCGAGTACAGGAATGTCTGCCACGGGTCACGGTCGTCGCCGACCGTTGCGACAATATCGTCGGTAAACGCCATCGCGGTCGGGGCGTTCGCGTCGCTGTGCTCAGCCAGTATCGTCGCCAACGACGACATCAGCGCCGCGGAGGGCTTGAGCGCGATGCCCGAGCGCACCGTGCCGCGATCCGCCATGCGCTTCAGCGACGGCCACGCGAACTGCTCGAGATAGAGCGCCTGGTCGCGAGCCTGCGGCAGATCGGAATACCAGGAGAGGCCCTTGCCGGTCTCCACGCCCCACAGCACCTCGGCCACGCCGCGAACGGCGCGTGGGCCGTATCCCCAGCCCTCCGGCCAGCCGCCGCCTTGCATCCAGGCGCTGTAGGCGGGCTTGACGAGCTGACCCCACAGGTGCGTCTGCACGTCGGTCCAGTAAGCCGCCGCCTTGGCGTTGTCGGTATCGGTTGCGATCGCGGTGTACGTCTTCGCGAGGAAGTAGCCGACGAAGTAGTTCCCGATCGGCTGATCGCGACTGAACCCGCTCGTGTCGTACCAGTCGATCCAGCTATTGAGCGCGGTGATGACCGCAGTCTTGGTGCTGGCGGACAGAGCCGGCGCGAGCCAGTCGTAGCCGATCGCCATCCCGACACCGTAGTTGCGGATGCCGTAGCCACTGTCTGCCGACGGCTTGGCGCCGCCGGAACCCGACGGCAGCGCCATGGCCTCGAGCACCTTGGCGCCGGCCGCGGCGTACTTCGCCGCCGCGGCGTCATCGACGCCCTTGGTCGTACGGTAGCAGAGGCCCAAGGAGCGGATCGCCGGCAGGTAGCCGTCGCCTTGGTAGCCTTGCCCCACGCTGGTCGAGCTCGGATAAGCGTCGCCGTTCGGGGGGTAGACGGTTCCGGTCGTGTAGCCGTCGCAGAGCTTCTTGAGCGAAACCCATGCGGCGTCGTTCGCTGCCGCCCGTTGCTGCAGACGCGTCACCACGCTCGTCGTCAGGAACAATCGAGAAGACGCCGCCGTGAGCGGTTGGCTTGCGGAGGTCGTCGCGGGACGGCACGCCTTGGTCGGTTGGGCGGTGCCCATTCCGCAGCCCACGGTGGACAACGCGACGAGCCAGGCAGCGCGTCGCAGCATGTTTTGGGTGGTGTTCTTCATTCTCGAATGCTCCTTGGTGACCGGGTTCAACTGTGTCGCGTCGTGTCGCGAAGCCGCAGCCTCGTGCGTTCTTGATCCCGGCTCCGCAGCGCGGAGACGGTGGCACGAGGAAGATTCGGTGGCTTCGCGAGCGGCGGCTCGATGCCGCACGCACGCGACCAAGCTACTCAAGCGGACTGATGAAGCCGCAGCATGGGCTCACACCGTCGGCGCAAGCTTGTTGGCCTGGCCGCGGTTCGCCTCGTCGTCTGGTTGCTCGAATGCTAGATCGAGCGGTTGTTCGAAGAGCATCCGCGCGCACGCTCGTGTTCGCATCCACATGCTGCACGGTCGTCGCAGTGCTTCGCTTGCAGGTCACACGCTCGCGACACACCGCGAGTGCGGGGCGCCGACAGCGACGTGATGTTGGGCGAGCGCGCGACGCGAGCCGCGCGTGGTGGCGCAGCACTTGCGACCCCTTCGGATCTCGATCTGCGCCATCGACGTATCCGGCTTCGATGCGAACGCCGTTACAAACATGTTTTGAATTCAGAGTGCTCACTGCCTAGAGAACGTAGCGACGGCGCGCACGCGGGCAAGCAAGAATCGTGGCGTAGGACAAGGTGCGACCTTGCACGACGTGCGCTCCTCGCACGCGATCTGAAACGTTGCGCGCGCGCCTATCGTGCCGGAATCGAACCGCGCGTGCGCCGCGACGGACCGACACGCCGTGAAACCGTTTCGCGACCACACACGCGCGAGAGGGGTCGAAATACTTTCGAACGTGTCCTTTTCGAGGCGCGCCACGTCGCTCGTCGTAGTCGTCGGATCAAGGCGCCGGAGAGAGATTCGGCTGCGCGAGCAGGACGTCGTCGAACATGGATGTCCTTGCTTTCCTCCTTGCCGATGGGCTAGAGCGCGAAGCCATCGAGCACGAGCAGGTCGACGTTGGCGAGCGCGATCATCTCGGCGTGCGCGCGGCGCGCTCGCGCGGGCTTTCATCGAGGAGGGGCTCGACCCGGGCGATGTGGTCGTGCTGGCGAGCGGGAGAGCGATCGATCACGTGCCTGAGGCCGCGCACGAACGCCCCCGAGCCGTAGGCTTCTTGCCGGTCCGGCGCGGTATCGGTGCGATGTAGCAGGCGGCGTTTTGCCGGCGGCGCGAAGCGGGAAATCGCTCAACTGGAACGGCGCGATCGACATGGCCACGTGGGGTAGGGGATACCGCGCCGGACCGGCATGATCGTACAACTGTCAATCCAGTGGACGCTTCTGCCCACGGAGTGGCGATGGATCGCCGCCGGGTGCGCTCGTGCAGACGCGCGTGTCGGCGTTCGCGTGCTCCCCCGAGAGCAGCCACAGGTGCACGTGCTGATCCGGCGCGACGAGGCCGCGTGAGCGATCGACGTCCACTCCGTCGCGCGCCGGCGCGCTGGAGCGGTAGGGTACGGCGCCCAGGCCGTCGGGGCGCTCGCGCCGCGCCTCGGTCCCGTCGGCGTACTGGTAGTACAGGTGATGGTCGAAGCGAGCGCTATCGTGGAGCTTGCCGTCGTGGACGTGGAGCGTGGGGAAGAAGATGTCGTCCGGCTCGCTGGACGCGAAGCGGAGCGCCATCGGGTGGATCGACTGGTTGTTGCCGCGCGCCAGCTTGAACACTGCGAAGCCGAAGTCGCGTCGGGCGTACTCCGGGTGCGCGGCCCACACTTCCTCGGGCAAGCGGAACCGCCGGTCCAGCCGGTCGAAGTCGCGAACGGACGGGACGAACGACGCTTCGAACGCGCCCACGCGGTGGACGACCAGGCGCGGGCGCGCGATCGACGCGCCGAGGTCGACGGCGCCGCGCGCCAGCGGGCCTTGGATCGGAGGCAGGACGTGCTTCTCGAGGTCGTCGAAGAAGTCCGCGTACCCGGACAGATCAACGAATCGGAGCGCCGCTTCGCCACGCGCACGGAGTACGGGGAGGGGCAAGACCATGGCCACGTCCGCCGGCGTCGAGAGCGACATGGCGTAAACCAGGTGCTGCGTGCCGCCGGCGACGCGCGCGAAGATCCGCGTTCGCCCGACCTCGATCCGCCGCGGCGAGTCCGAGCGGCCCAGGAGCGCGGCCAGGCGGGACGGAGCGGCGAGGGGCGAGAAGCAGCACATCTTCGATCTGGGAGCCGATCATACGCCCCGAGTGTTCACAGCAGTCATCACCTGCGCCCTGAGGGAGGCGATGGGATGCCGACGGGCTTGGGGGCTGCGGGAATCGACGAGGGCTTGATGTGCGGCGGCGGGACGGGCTGGACGGTCCCGTTGCAGCCTGCTCCAACGATGTGGGCAGTCTGCGCCGTGAGCTTCACGTTCACGTGGCCCGCGTGCTCATTGAACCACTCGTCATGCGGACCTGAAAAACCGCCGCTCGGCTCCCCGGTCCCGGAGACGAATCCGAAGTCGCGGAGGTACCCGCTGGCGACTCTCCTGAGAAGCGGGTCGTTTTCATCGCTCGAGTACGTGTCCAGGAAGAGCCTGCCCCCCTGCAGCGGCTGGACGAGCATGACGGCTTCCTGGCAATTCATGTAGCCCACGGTGATTGCATACGGACCGCGTGCGCGGCAAGCGTTGTCCTTCTTGAGCTCGCCCATGTCGCAGGAGCGGCACATCACCTGTCGGGCTTGCCGCTCGGTCTTGGGCGAGATGTCGCTCTCGCATCCGATCATCTGCTTGTGGTCGAGGGCCATCTTCCAGCTCGACACGATGGTGGCGTCGTCCAGACGGTTGCCGATGGTCCACGTCGCGGTGCACGCGGATCGCCCGGCCAGTCGTCGCTTGGCTTCCGCGCTGCCTCTAGACCCAAGACAAGCGATAGCCCAGACGCGCATGGCCGGCGATCAGCCACGCGTCGGCGGCCCCCACGTGGGCGACACGCGTAGCGCCCGACGCCGTGTCGGTGGAGAGCGTCGGGTTGTGGAAGGTCGTGGTTCTCGTTTCCCGGGGGTTGAAGGGTGAATGGTTCGCGGTCGGCCTGCCCGGGCACCAGCGCGTCGGACAGGCCTCGCGTCAGAACTCGGGAGTGAACGAGGCTTCCGCTCGCAGATGGTGTTCTTCGACGACGGAAGGGCGATCGTCGCCATGGACAACGGCTACGCGAACAACGGGGGATCTCCGGGTTCGCGGTCCGCGCGCTGTGCCGCGAGCTCGGGTGGCCGTGCCAGGGGGCGTCCCTCGCGGTCCAGTAGCGCAGCAACGTGGTATGGCCGCGCGGCGCGCTGTCGAAACAGGCGCCGAAGCCCGGACGCTAGTGGCACTCCTGCGTTCGTTGCTCGGGCTTCGGGGCACAGATCGCGAGCCCGGTGCACGTCGTGATCCACGCCTTCGTCGCGCCGCACTCGGCCACGGCGCCTTGCCATCCCACCGAGAGCACGCCGCACAGGCCGATGGTGCAGGCGCCAGTGCCAGTCCAGTGCTTCTCGGGCGCGCCGCTGCAATCGTAGTCGTAGCTTCCGTCGCCGCGGTCCGCGGCGAACCACGCCTGTTGGCCGGGCCTGGCCTCGGCGTTGCCGTCGTAGCAGTCGTCGTGGTTCGCGACGTAGCCGGCTGGCTGCGCGCACGCCGTGGTGGACGCCCCGGGATCCCCGTAGCCGTCCTGGTCCGCGTCGCTGTAGTACGTGGCCGGCGCGTCGCATCCGCCAGCATCGATCGGCCCGGTGCCGCCGGCCCCGCCCGCCGTGCCCCCGGAGCCCGCACTCGCGCCGGTTCCGCCGCTCGACGAGCCCGCGGACCCTCCCGCGCCCGCGCCGGATGCCCCGGCCATTCCCGCGCCGCCCGTCCCGGAGGCGCCCCCAGCGCCGCTGCCGCCAGCGCCACTTGTGGCTTCCGCGCCGGCGTCGCTGCTCGCTCCCGCCGCGCCGCCGGTGGCGCCGGCCGAAAACAGGCTGTTGTCGGAGCCGCCGCACGCGACGAGCGTGACCGCGGCCAGCGCGAACAGCGTCGCGATGGACGCCGCGACATCAGGACGGCCCATGCTCGAAATCTACCACGCGGCCTTGCTCCGCGATGCTTCCGGCGATGCTGAAGATCCTCGCGTTCGCGCGGGGACGCATGAAGCCCATCTCCGGCATCCTCATCCATCTTCGCAGATGCTGTCGGTCCGGCGCGGTATCTCCTCTTCGAACAGCTCGAACGCGGCGTGATCGAACGGCAGGCCCGGCGCGGCCAGGCTATCAGCTCGTGGCCTGCGCCTTCTCGATCACGGAGCGGAGCACCGTCTCCGACTGCGCGCCGGGCACCGTGAAGCGATCGTTGAACACGAAGAACGGCACGCCGGTGATGCCGCGCTCCGCGGCGCCGGCGGCTTCGCGGCGGGTCTCGGCCAGCTCGCTCACGTCGGTCGCGAGACGCGCGGCCTCGGCGGGCTCGAAGCCGTGCGCGCCGGCGATCTCCGCGAGCACGATCGGGTCGGAGATGACCAAGGCGTCGTCGAAGTAGGCGTGGAACAGCGCGCGTGCGAGGCTCTGCTGGGTGCCGCGGCCGGCGGCGTGGCGCAGCAACGTGTGCGCGGCCACGGTGGGGTAGCTCATGGGCTGCCTGGAGAGATCGAGGGTGAGGCCGCTCTCGCGCGCGGCGCCCTCGACGCGCGCGAGCAGCACGCGCAGATCGCCGTAGCGGCGCTGCAGGCGCTCGTGGAGGTTCACGCCCTCCGGCGGCGTGTCCGGCTGGAGCAGGAACGGCCGGTAGCGGACCGTCGCGCTCTCTGCGAGGCCCAGGTGCTCGAGCGTCTGGGCCAGGCGCTCCGTGCCGAGATAGCACCAGGGGCAGACCACGTCGGAGAACACGTCGATGGCAAGCATGCTCTTGCCATAGCACGCCGTTCGACCCATATGGATTGTCTGCAATGTCGGTCTTGGGAGGCAGGGCAAGCGGGCTCCGGCTCGAGCGGATGGCGGCGTCGCCGCGCTTCGTCGACGGTGTGTTCCGCAACACCGCGCGCGTCGCGCCGGGGCTGAAGAAGGGCACGGCCGCGCCGACCATCGGGGAGTTCCTGTTCGGCGGCGCGCGGCGCACGCCCCCGGCGCCGCTGCCGTCGGCCGATCCACGCGGCGCGTGGTTGCGCCCGCCGGAAACCGGTCTGCGCGCCACATGGCTCGGCCACTCCACCGTGCTGATCGAGATCGACGGCTTGCGCGTCCTCACCGATCCCGTGTGGGGCGATCGCGCGTCGCCGGTTGGCTTCGCCGGGCCCAAGCGCTTCCAGCCCGTGCCGGTGTCGCTCGACGCGCTGCCGCCGCTAGACGCGGTGATCGTGTCCCACGATCACTACGATCACCTGGACTACCCGACGATCCTCGCGCTCGCCCAGCGCGACGTGCCGTTCTACACATCGCTCGGCGTGGGCGCGCACCTGGAAGCGTGGGGTATTCCGCCCGAGCGCATCGTGGAGCTCGACTGGTGGGAGCGCGCGCGGCTGCCGCGCGGCGATCTGGCGATCACCGCCGCGCCGTCGCAGCACTTCTCCGGTCGCGGCCCGCGCGATCGCAACCGGACGGCGTGGTCGTCGATGCTGATCGAGAGCGCGCGGCACAAGGTGTTCTTCAGCGGCGACACCGGGCTCACGCCGGAGTACGCGGAGATCCGCCGGCGTCTCGGGCCGTTCGATCTGGTGATGCTCGAGGTCGGCGCGTACCACGAGGCATGGGGCGACATCCATCTCGGGCCCGACAAGGCGCTTGAAGCGCTCGCGCTGCTCGGCGGTGGTGCGCTGCTGCCGGTACATTGGGGCACGTTCAACCTCGCGCTGCACGCGTGGGATGATCCGGCGGAGACGTTGGTCCGCCTCGCGCCGGAGCGCGGCGCGCGGCTCGTCATGCCTCTGCTCGGCCAAGCCACGGAGCCGTCGCGCGTCGAGCGGGTCGAAGCCTGGTGGCGGTCCGGCGCGGAATCCCGCGCGGAGCCCGCCCCCGTCGTCGCCTGACGGCGCGACTCGGGGCTTGTACGCGCCGCTCCAGCGGGGCGCGACTTGCCGGTGATGTCCACGCCCGGAATCAGCACGCCCGGGTAGGACGCCACGCCGGCGCCGTCGAGCACGAAACCCGGATGTCCGCCCGCGTCGCCGTGACGTAGCGGCGCGGGCGAAGTGTCAGTCGCTCGAGGCGAGCCCGCGGAAGAACATGACCGCGCCACCGATGATGGCGCCGTACGCCACGACGTACGAGCCGCCGGTCTGCGAAGCGCTCGAGTACGTCGCCAGGGTGACGCCGATGCCGAGCAACGCGATGACCGCGCCGGTCACTGTGCGCGCGTTGTGGCGGCGCGCGCCCGAGTGCGCAGCCATGCGCTCCATCTCGCCCAGATCCGCCTGGACGTTGTCCTCTACGCGCCCGACGAGCCGGAGCGCGCGCTTCGGCTTCACGCCCTGGGTGCCCAACCACGCCACGATCTGCTCCGGCGTGTGGCCGCGCTCGATGCGTGTCCGCACCTCCCGAACGATGTCCGGTGCGATCGGCTTCGCCTTTCGCCTCCGTACCGGCGCCCCGGTCGTTCCCGCGTCGCTCATGCCACCCCCAGACACGGTATCCGGCGCGGCGGCGCTCGACAAGCCTTGCCGGGACTTGCCCAGCGGAGATCGGTGTTCGGCGGCGCGAGTTCCGTCGTCCGGCTTCGGTGACCGTGTCAGGGTCGGTGATCGCGCCGGCGGCAGCGGCGGTGACCGCCGCGGACGCTCCGCGCCGCGGCCATCGGGGGCGGTGGCCGGGTCCGGGGCGACCGGGGCGGGATATTGTCAAAGAGCGAGTCGCGCGCGGGCCTGGCTGGCGGCTACGCCGGAGGCGGCGCCAGCCGGTGGCGGCGTAGCCCGGCGAGCTCTCCGGCCGTGGCCTTGATGACGGCGAGCTCGATAGCGCGCATCACGCCGCGCCAGAGCGCGAGCAGCGTGTAGGCGATGCGGCGCAGCACCATGACGACGACGGTGGCGCGCGGGTTCTGCTCGATCCAGGGATGGGCGTCCTCCTCAAGCTGCGGCATCCCGCGAGCAACCCAACGAGCGCACCGGCGAGCAGCGCTGGTAGCGACCATCGCCAGCCTCGCGGGTCGCGCGGGTCGTCCACCTCGTCGAGCCGCGCTTCGCCAAGTCCGTTTCGCGAGCATGCCGATGGTCCTTCGTTTGGTACGTGTGCTCTGTGCCATCCGGTCCTCCTTCGCAGTTGCCACCGCGATGCGATCGAGAGCAGGATGGTTCTCGCCTGCGCTCGATCGCGTGGTGGTCGTTGGTGCAACTCGATCTGTCGCGAAAGCAGCGTCAGGCATTCGAAACCGCCCCGGCGCCGCTCACGCGACGCCGGGGCGGTGCCTTCAGTGGGTGAGCTTCCACAGGGAAGCGAGCAGCCGATCCAGATGCGCGAGCGCGGGCTCCGCTTCTTCCTGGCGCAGGTAGCGCCAGCCCACCGCCGCGTAGAGGCCCATGCGCACCTCGCCGGCGCTGCCGGCGGAGCTCTGGTAGCGGCTGCGCCGCGTGCCCGGATCGGAGTACGCGCCTTCTCCGAGGTTGAGCACGAAGCTGTTGGTCGCGTCCTTCAGTTGCTGCGCCAGCTTCCGATCGTGGCGCTGGACGCGGTGGACCAGCGGCACGACGGCGCGCTGGGCGGCGAGGGCGAGGTCGAGAGTGTGGAAGCGCGCGCCAGCGCCGCGAGCGAAGCGAGTACGAGGGGCGGAGGGACGGAGCCACGACACAAACGGGGCTGGCACGAGCCTGCCTCGTGCCGTGGCTCCGTCTCGCCGTGCCGCGCCCGTCACTGCCACCGGCGCGGTCACCGACACGGCCACAGCCCCGGCCGCCGCCTCCGGCCCCGCCCCAGCCACCCACAAACTCGATTACCGATGCGAATTTGTGCAGCCCCAGACGATACCGCGCCAGACCTTCCCAAGTGATCGATCACGCATCGGTTTTCAGTCGCCGTCCGGCCCGACTATCGAGCGAAGCTGGGGACTTGCCGATCCGGCGCAGGAGTCGCAGATCCGGGCGATGAAGACGGCGCTGGTGACGGGGGCGAGCCGCGGGCTCGGCCGCGAGACGGCGGTGCAGCTCGAGCGGGGCGGCATGCGCGTGATCCGCGCATCAAGGCCGAAGCTCGACGTTACGAGCGACGCGAGCGTCGCGGCGCTCGCCGACCGGCTCCGGCACGACGGGATTGTGCTCGACGTGCTCGTCAACAACGCCGGCGTCGCTCTCGACGGTTTCGACGCGGAAGTGGCGCGACGCACGCTGGACGTGAACTACCGCGGCGCGCTACGCGCGACGGACGCCCTCGCGCCGCTCCTTCCGGACGGCGCGAACGTCGTGATGGTGTCGAGCGGGCTCGGAGAGCTGTCGTGTCTCGGCGCCGACCTGCGCGCGCGCTTCGCCAATCCCGCGCTGACGCGTGCCGCACTCGAGCAGCTCGCGGGCGAGTTCGTCGAGGACGTGGCACGCGGCCGACACCGCGCCGCCGGGTGGCCGTCGTCCGCCTACAACGTCTCCAAGGTCGCGCTGAACGCCCTGACGCGGGTGCTCGCGCGGGAGCTCGCGCCGCGCCGCATCCGCGTCAACGCGGTGTGCCCCGGCTGGGTGCGCACCGACATGGGCGGCCGCCACGCGACGCGCGGCGTGGAAGAGGGCGCGGCGTCCATCGTCTGGGCCGCGACGCTGGGCGACGGAGCGCCGAGCGGTGGCTTCTTCCGCGACGGACACGCGATCGACTGGTAGCGGGCGCGAGAGCCGAAGCGCGTGCTCGCCCGC
>CAVZIE010000052.1:0-9911 GCA_963775185.1 uncultured delta proteobacterium
TCCGGGCGGGACTGGCCTAGTTGCAGCCGCTCAGAACGATCAGGAGCTTCGAGAAGTGCTTGGTCCAGGCGGGGACCAGGGCCGGATTGTGCTTGTTCGGCGCGGAAACCGTGAGGCGCGCGCTGTCCCGTGTCAGGGTATCGGCCTGGGCGTCGAGCTTCCAGACGAACTTGTGCGTGCCGGGAACGATATTGCCCATCTTTCCCAGCCAGTGGTCGATGCAACTGTCGATCTTCTCGAGATAGTTGTCGGGGTGGTCGCCCGCCGCGCTGAGGTGCAGCGTGGCGGCGTGACGTGCGCGTGCGGACGGCCTGCGACCAGTAGACGTTCACCTTGCCGACCAAAGCGTCGTCGACAGGAAACTTGCAGGCAGCCGAGCCGAGCTTCGAGCGGAACAACTGCTGGCGGGGTACTTCGAGAACGCATCCTTGCCGCCCGCCTTGTCGGCGGAGAGGCGCAGGTCGAGGGCGAGATCGGAGAGCTTCGGGCCATTGAGGAGCAACAGCTCGGCAGGGGGCGGCTCCGGTTGCCCGGAGTCGCTGTATGCCATGTAGAGCGCTGCGTCCCACAACGCCTTCGCCTGCAGGACGTTCTTTGCGCCCTCCATCGCGATCTTTTCGTTCTCGGGCGTGTGCGAGACGCCGAGCGACGCGCCGTTGAGGGAGTAGTTCTGCGAGGACCAACCGTAGGCATGGTGCGGTGCCAGCTTGGCGACGTTGTGCCACGCCTGACTCGAGCCAATGGCTGCCGGTCAGCGTGAACGCCCAGGCGCCGCTCTGGTTGCCGTAGGAAATATGGGCATGTTTGATGACCCCAGCCGGATTGAAATCCACGTCGAGGGTCTTGCCGTCGCTCGACTTCACGCCAAACAGTTGCTCCGCGTTGCTGACGGGTTTCGTGAAGTCGAAGCGCTTGAGCAGGTCGTCCGTCCGCGTCGTCGTGGGAGGTGCTGACGCAGTCTGCTTGGGGTGCGACCGCTTGTAGCGGCCGTAGAGGTACACGCCAGCTCCGAACGCAGGGCCGATCGTGAAGAAAGCGCCAAGCGCCAGCGCGACGAACCTGTTGTCCCTCTTCCTCTTCTGCTCGGCGGCCTCGGCGGCCTCGGCGGCGGCGCGTTCCTTGGCGGCGCGCTCGTCGCGCGCGGTGGCCTCGCGCCGGGCGGCCTCCTCTCGCCGCTGCTGCTCCTCATCCGCTTGCGTTACGACATTCCGGGCCAGCTTCTCGCGCGTGGCCGACACGCCGCTGAAGTAGAGCCACCACCTCAGCTCCCGCGGATCGTCGCTACCGAGGCTTCTGAGCGCATGCGACGGAATGCGAACGGCGATCTCGCAGAACCGGCAGTGGATCACGGCTGCATTTCCGTCGCAGTCGAGCGGTGCGCTGCAGTTGGGGCAGCGGATCGCGACGGCACCGCTGGCATCCTTCTGCACGTCCGCGTGACGCCCGCCCCGCTCATGGTCCAGAGCAAGGACGCCGACAATGGCCCGGAACGCGTCGGGAATACCGTGTGGCCTCTCGTAGGTCCGCGCGCTGGCACAGCTCGGGCACTGCACGGACAGCAAGCCGTTTTCGCACGCGGTGACACCGAGTGGCAGCTTGCAATTGTCGCACAGCGGATGCCCCGGTACCGCGCGCATCTCCAAGCCGTTTCCGCCGCTCGTCCGCCACCGGGCAAAGGTCTTGTCGATACCGACCACGTCGTAATTGTTCCTGTCGGCAATCGACGGAGCCCCGGGGATCGGGAAGCGCCCTTCAGGGCTCGGACCCGTCAGGTCGCTGACCTCGTGGGCGAGCTTGAGCCCCTCCCACCACTGGTCCGGATTGAAACGCTGCTCCATGCCGCAGCGGAGGCAGAGCGCCTTGCCGCTGAGCTCCAGATAGTTCATCGGCGACGAGAGGCCGCACACGCGGCACGTGAAGCTGCAGTCGAGACCGGCCCAGAAGCCGTTGACCCCGTCGTGCACCACCAGCGGGTTCGTCAGCGCGGTCGAACAGCACACGCATTCGGTCCGCTCGCTTGGAGCGATCGTGCCGCACCCAGCGCAGATCGGCATGGGCGGACCATTCTCCAGGCCTACGGCGGCCGGCGCCGACGCTTGCGCCGGAGCTGCCCCGCCTAGTGCCGGGCTCTGCGCGACAACCGGGTTGCTGGCGCCGAAAGGCGGCGCGGCGTGACCACATGCGGAACAGAAGTCCGCTTCTTGCGGCACCGGCGCGCCGCACTCCGTGCAGAAACGTGACATCCCGACGAGATTACACATCCGGGGCGTTGATCGCTATCAACCCGCGCGTCGCCCCAGCGGAGATCGGTGTTCGTCGGCGCAAGCGCCGTCCTCCGGCTCGAGTTGACCGTGACAGGGTCGGTGACGGGTCCGGCGGCGGCGGCGGTGACCGCCGCGGACGCTCCGCGCCGCGGCCATCGGGGGCGGTGGCCGGGTCCGGGGCGACCGGGGCGGGATGTTGTCAAGGAGCGAGTCGGCGCGGAGGCCTGCCTGACGGCTACGCCGGAGCCGGCGCCAGCCGGTGACGGCGTAGCCCGGCGAGCTGGTCCGCCGTCGCCTTGATCAGCGCGAGCTCGACGTCGCGCATCACCTTCCGCCAGGGCCGGTTGCGCTGCTCGTCGCTGCGCAACGTCACGCCGCGCCACAGTGCGAGCAGCGTGTACGCGATGCGGCGAAGCACCATGACGACAACGGTGGCGCGCGGATTCTGCTCGATCCAGGGATGGTCGTCCTCCTTGAAGGCGACATCGAGGATCTGGTGCGACGTCTCGACGCCCCAGTGACGACGTACGAGCAGGAGCCATTGGTCGTCGGTCAGACGAGAGCGCGGCAAGCTCGCGACGAAGTAGCGATTCTCGTGCTCGGTGCGCGTGCCATGCGCATCGAGCGTCTCCATCTCCACGCGCAGCACGGTTCGCAGGTGATCCCAGCCTTCGGGCGCGTCCGTCGCATCGCCGATGTAGAGGCGGCGGACGATCGTCTCGTCGCCGTGGGCGTCGGACGTCGTTGCGTCCGCCTGCTCAGGCTGGCGGCAGCCGAGCCACAAGGTGGCTTCGTTGTAGAGCGTGGGCTGCGACGCCTTCAGGCCGAAGAGGTAGTGCAGGCCGTGCTTGCGCACGGCCTGGGCATTGTCCTTCGAGCAGGCGCCGGCATCGTAGGTGACGAGCCGGAACAGGTCGCTCCGGCCGTACATCGCCATCAGCCCGTCGAGCGCCCGCGTCGAAGACGCCCATCTCGTTGGTGCTCGCCGGAATCGACGTCACGTCGACGACGGGTCGCGCCCGGCTGCTGACCAGCGTGGCGGTGACGGTGCGCACGGCACCGGCCACCGCCGCGTCCTCGCCGGCGGTCTGCCGCTGCGCGAAGAAGTCGTCGCACGCAGGCACCAACGTGGCCTTGCCGTCGAGTGCGACGACGCCGAAGGGCAGGTCGTCCGGGTCGAGCGCCTTCCTCCGGCGCGCGCTCCTGACAGTGTCGTGCAGCAGCGGGCGCAGGTCGTCCGGGGCGAGCATCGAGAGCGCGTCGCGCAGCGTGGTGTCCGGCAGCCGGCGCGGGATGCCGAGCCTGCGCGCGACGGCGGGCGTGAGCTCGTCCGTCAACGCCTCGACGTCCTTCAGACTCCGGCTCCCGGCGACGAGCCCGAGCAACGCGCCCGACAAGAGCGCCGGTAGCGACCAGCGCCGGCCGCGCGCGTCGCGCGGATCCGCGACCTCGTCCAGTCGCGATTCACCCAGTCGCTTCGCAAGCATGCCGATGATCCTTCGTTTGGTACGTGTGCTTTGCGCCATCCGCTCCTCCTTCACTGTTGCCGCCACCACACGACAGAGAGCAGGATGGTGTCGCCTGCGCTCGATCGTGTGGTGGTCGTTGTGTTGCAACTCGATCTGTCGCGAAAGCAGCGTCAGGCATTCGATGAAATCCGCCCCGGCGCCGCTCACGCGACGCCGGGGCGGTGCCTTCAGTGGGTGAGCTTCCACAGGGAAGCGAGCAGGCGATCCAGATGCGCGAGCGCGGGCTCCGCTTCTTCCTGGCGCAGGTAGCGCCAGCCCACGGCCGCGTAGAGGCCCATGCGCACCTCGCCGGCGCTGCCGGCGGAGCTCTGGTAGCGGCTGCGCCGCGTGCCCGGATCGGAGTACGCGCCTTCTCCGAGGTTGAGCACGAAGCTGTTGGTGGCGTCCTTGAGCTGCTGCGCCAGCTTGCGATCATGGCGCTGGACGCGGTGGACCAAGCGGCACGACGGCCCGCTGGGCTGCGAGGGCGAGGTCGAGAGTGTGGAAGCGCATTGTCGAGTCTCCTTTCGCCCGCCCGGCGGCGGGTCGCACGACCCGCCCGCCGCCGGGCGCGCGAAGAGACATGACGCGCTGCATCCATCACCCGCCCCGCGCTCCTGCGGGCGGAGTGACAGCCCGTAGGGCTGGCACGAGCCGGCCTCGCGCCGTGGCTCCGTCTCGCCGTGCCGCCCCCGTCACTGCCACCGGCGCGGTCGCCGACACGGCCACAGCCCCGGCCGCCGCCTCCGGCCCCGCCCCAGCCACCCACAAACTCGATCACCGATGCGAATTTGTGCCCGCCCCAGACGATACCGCGCCGGACCAACCCAAGTGATCGATCACGCGTCGCTTTTCAGTCGTCGCCCGGCCCGACTACCGAGCGGAGCTGCGCGTCGCCCTTGGCGCTATTCCGATTTCCGCGAACTGCCGATGGCTGGTCGCAGAACGCTCCGTCGGGCCGCGAACAGGATATCAAGCGTCTCGTCGTCGCCGCAGCGCAAGCGCGAGGAGCCCAGCGCGGTGTCGCGCCGAGGAAGCCGTCGAGCTAGCCACACCGCGGCGACCGGCACCACCACGGCGGCGGCCGCCGCCAGCACGAGCCAACGCCGCGCACACATGATCCGAACTTGGCTTCGCCATCGCCGATCGCCAACCGCGGTTCCGCGCCGGACCGGCAACCCCGCCTTGCGGCAACGCGAAGCGCGCGCCAGTGTGCTCGGCAAGGCGATCGACAGCAGCAAGAGGCTGATCGTCGCGACGGCAAACACCTTTACCGACGCCGGAGCTCAGCGATGCGACTTCCCGCGTCGCGCCGCTGAAGATGGGTCGAGGTGGACAGGGTTTGCCGACCGCTTGCCGCGCCTTGCTTACTTGGGCAGCCTGCCACGCAGCGTGGGACTCGAATCAAAGCTCGGCGTCGGTGCCGCCGCAGTAGTCGTGTTTGCTGCGTTGCTCGCGTGCAAGTCGGGCAACAAGGCGAAGTAGCTCGAGCGACGTGCAGATGAGCGCGGTGCGCCAAGTTGGCAGCCCGGATCGCATAAAACCGATTCTGTAAACGAATCCAGCGACTTGCGCGCAGGTCGGATGCTACGCTCCGTGCGCGCACCGGTCAACCCGATCGATGCTGGAACGCGGCTGAGCTGTTGCTCTGCCTAGGCCCCCCAGCCACTCGAACAGGACGAGCGCCTCGTCGTGGGACAACCGGACAGCGAACCCGGCTATGACGAGGTTGCGCCGCCACCGCTTGCGGCGGAACGAACCCGCGGTGATGGTGGCTCGTGTGCCATTTTCATGGCATTCTTCATTCCATGAAAGGCACCCTCGACGCGGCGGGCCGGATCGTCGTACCCAAGGCTCTGCGCCAGGCGTTGCATCTCGAACCCGGACAGGTGCTCGAGATGCGCGCACGCGACGGTGTTCTCAAGATCGAGGTCGCGCCCACAACGATGCGACTGAAAAAGCGCGGCAAGGGCATGGTCGCTGTGCCGGATTCCGGGCTTCCCGTGCTGACTACCGATCAAGTGCGCGAAACGCTGGAGCAGCTCCGGCGGTGAAGGCAGCCGACACGAGCTTGGTCGTGGCCGGTTTCGCATCGTGGCACGAGAAGCACGATGCGGCGCGGCGCGCGCTCGATGGAGACATTCACCTCGTCGAGCATTGCGCGCTGGAGGCGTACTCGGTGCTGACGCGCCTCCCGGCGCCGCATCGTGCACCGGCCGTAGTCGTGCGCGATTACCTGGCCTCGCGCTTCACCCATCCGTTGTTGCGCTTGAGTCCCGCGGCGTACCGCGAGTTCGTCCGGGGCTTGCCGGAACGGGATATTTCGGGTGGTGCCGTGTACGACGCGCTGATCGCGGCGTGCGCGTCGCACGCAAGTGCCGATCTGGTGAGCCTGGATCGGCGCGCGCTATCGGTTTACGAGAAGTACGGCGTGCGCGTCGAGCTGCTCTGACGCCACACGCGATTCCGCGGTTGGGCCGGCAAGCCTCAGGGGCGATGGCCCGCGGGCAAACAGAGGAATCCGGGGCTCGGAGGAATCCGGGCGCTCGGAGGAATCCGGGCGCTCAGAGGAATCCGTGGACGGGCGTCGGCTTGGTGCGCGAGGTCGTCGTGCCGTCGCCGAGCTCGCCGAGGCCGTTGCCGCCCCAGCAGCGCAGCGAGCCGTCGGCGCGGAGCGCGCAGGTGTGCCCGTCGCCGACGGTGATCACGGCCACGCCGGAGAGATTGGGGACGGGGGCCGGCGTGCTGGGAGCCTGGCCCGACGTGCCCACGCCGAGCGAGCCAAGTTGGCAGCCCGGATCGCATAAAGTGTGATTCCCTCGACTGTCCCGCGTAGTTGGCTGCGCTCCCCGGCATACGGATCAAACGCCGAGGATCTCCCCGCCTGGCCTGGTCGCAGGAACCGCTCGCCCTCGCGGCTCAGTACGGGCACATGCCCGCGTTGGTGAGACACATGGATCCCGCGCCGGCCGGGCACTGGATGCAGTAGATGGTCGAGCCCGTGCAGCAGGGGGGCTGAGTGCCGCCCGCAGGACGCGCCGATCTGCCCGCACGCGACGAATCCATCCCGCTGCACGTCGTGCCCGCCGCGCAGCCGCACGTGATCGCGCTGCCGCAGTCGTTGCCGAACGAACCGCACTTGTTGGCGTAGTCCGAGCACGCTTCGCAGCAACCCCGAGCCCGGCGAGCACGTCCCACCGCAGCCGTCGGCCGCACCGCACGTCTTGCCCGAGCACGCCGGGGCGAGCACGTTCCGCCGTAGCAGACGTCGCCGCCGCCGCAGCTGCTGCACGACACGTTGGCCGCCACAGCCGTCGCCGATGGTGCCGCATTGGTTGGTCGCGCACTACGACGGCGTGCAACACGAACCGCCGTACAAGACCTGACCGGTCGGGCACGGCGCAGCTCCCGCTCTGGCAGGTCTGGCCTCCGCTGCACATCGTGGTGCAGTTGCCGCAATGGTTGTTGTCGCTCTGGAGATCCGCACGCACGAGGTGCCGCACGTCTGGTACGCGCACGTGCCGGAGCACTGCCCGCCCGAGCAGCACGTCTGCGCACCCGGGCAGGCCTTGCCGCACCCACCGCACAGTTCGCGCCGTCCGTCTTCGGTGCCACGCACTGGCCGCCGCAGTCCGTCGATCCTGCGGACCGGCACACTAGTGGCTGCTGACGCACGACGTGCCGCCGGTGCAGGCGGTGCCGCAGCCGCCGCAGTTCTTGTTGTCTGGGTGGTCGCGTCGACGCAAGCGCCGGAGAAATACGTGCCGCCACCGGGGCAGGTGCACGCGCTCGCCTGGCACGTCGAGCCCGCTGCGCACGCCGTGTCGCAGCTGCCGCAGTGCTGGGAGTCGCTCTTCAGGTAGAAGCACTGGCCCGCCGCAGTCCGTGAGCGGCGACGCGCACGCGCCGCCGTCCGCGCCCGCGCTCCCGCCCTCGACGGCGGCGTCGCGCTGCGACCCGTTTCCGCTCGACAGGTCCGACGGCACCGTGCACGCCGTGGAGCACGGAAGCACGAGCGCCAGGACAGCCAGCGACACGCCGCGCAACCCGGACATCACCGGGCAGTGTACTCCGCTCTTCGACACACCGCCCGGGATTCAGAAGCGCCCTGACAAGCTCGCGAGCGCGGCGCCTTTGACGCCGCGGACGTCGACGCGGAGTGTCGTCGCGTCGTGACGCGGCGCGCTCCGATCGCTCAACAGCAGGTAGGTCGCCACGCCCAGCGACACGACGCCCAGGCCTACGCCGATGTTGCCGATGGTGTACTTGGTGCGGATGTCGCTCACCGTGGCATCGGAGCAGTTGGGTTTGCAGCTGCTCTCGGCGTCGTTCTCGGCGCTCGCTGGCGCGCCCAGAACACCACCCCCACGCCGGCGCTTGCGATGCCCACGCCGCCGAGGACGTAGGCCAGCGTGCGCGACGTCGCGGGACCGCGGGCCGCGACGCCAGCCTCGGCGCCGGGCGGCGGCGAATCCGGCGCGGCGGACCCGGCGCCGTCGCCGAACTGAACGCGGATCTCGCGCGCCTTCTCGCCTTCGCGGACCACCACCACCTCGGCCCCGCTGGCCGAGCCGGGGTGCTCGAAGCGGAGGTGTGCTTGCCCGGATTGATGGCGAGCGCGGTGCCGTCGAGGTGATCGACGAGCGGCCGTTCGTCGACGAACACCTGGACGTCCACGATGTCGGAGCCGGTCGCGTCCTTCGCGGCGATCACGCATCGAGGGCGTGCTCGCCTCGACCTCGCCGATCCACGTGAGCAGTCCTTCGCGATGAACGCCGGACAGCCGGGCTGCGAGCACACGACCAGGCTCCGCTTCGCCTCGACGGGCTTGCCGCCCTGCTTCTGCTCCTGCGCACGCTCGTACGCCGCGGCGCATTTTCTTGGTTGCCGGGTTGGCGCGGGCCACGTGCGGTGTGCCGCGCATGCGATTGCGGACAGGGCGACGAACGAGGAGACCTGCATGGCGTCCCAGCTTACAGGCAGAGCGGCACCGCTTGGAGCGTGTTGGACAATCAACGGCGCGCGCGCGCCTTGACCGATATTCCACGGCATCCGGGCGTGGCGGAGCCGGCGACGCGCCGTCGCGCGCCAGGGACTCGGCGTGCGGGACGAAGCCGGCATGCTGGTCCGGCGCGGAATCCCGATACCGCGCCGGACCGGCGATGATTTCGCCAGCCGAGCCCGGCCAACAACGCGTCGAGGTTGCCGTAGCTCTCGGCAGGACCGCCATGCCGGTGCCGAGCATGGTGTCGCGCATTTCCTGTGAGGGGGAAGCGCAGCACGATCGTCATCGTGGTGTTGTCGTGCTCGACCCAGGTCGTCGTGGTTGACCGACTGGCCGGGCCGCCTTCCATGGCCTGGGTCTGCACGTGGCGACGGCGATTGCGGTACTCGCCGGTCAGGGTGAACTCCGAGCCGTCCTGGAGACGAAACACGTAGCGATACCTGCCGCCGACAACATGGTATATTGCTCGCCACCGACACGATCGGCGAGCGCGAGTTGCCGAGCCAGCGGTCTTCGATCAGCTTGGGCTCGGTCATCGCGCGGATCACGTAGACGGCGCGGCGCGTCGAACGTGCGTACCATCACCATGTCCGTCGGGTCCCAAAAGTCTTCACCTGTAGCTTGCTCATCGCTTCATTTCCTTCTTCTTGAGGTCTTCGAGGACGTCGTCGAGCGCATCGAAGCTCTCTACCTCCAGAACTCGCGGGAAGCGACCGGTCCACGCGTGCGCCTGGCGCAATGGCTTCGGCGCGAGGCGCACCGGTCGCCGAGGGCCGTCGCGGCCGCGCGTCACGAGCCCGGCGCGCTCATACGCCTCGACGTGCTTCGAAACAGCCGGCTGGCTGATGTCGAACGGGGCCGCGAGATCCATGCAGCCTTGCCTCTTGCAAGGCGCGCGAGGATCGCGCGGCGCGTGGGATCGGCGAGCGCCGCGAACGTGGCGTCGAGCTTTTCCATAACCATGTCGGAATATAACTTGGAGGTTATGTTTGTCAAGGCGCGGCCGCCAAGGCTCGTGCTTGCCCTGACGCGCGGAGTCTGGTTGGTTGGATACGCCGCGCAAACGTCAGGATTCCGCGCCGTACCGGCAGACCCTCGAGTCCCGACGAGGGGTGCGCGCGCTGAGGAATCCCC
>CAVZIE010000053.1:0-16848 GCA_963775185.1 uncultured delta proteobacterium
CTTTATCGTCGCCGGCGCCAGGCAACCAGGCCGAGCGCCACGAGGGCCGCCCCGAGCGGTGCGCTCTCGCGCGAGCTTTCCGGGACCCGGCCAGCGAGCAGCCGCAGCCGGCCGCGGGCGGCGCCGCGCAGGCGCTGGCGTAGCCGTGCCGCGGTGTGGGATCACACGCGCCGACCTGGCGGTCGGGCGGATAGATTGCGCAGATGCCGTCGATATCGTCCTGCGCGAGCGTGCGCAGGCTCGTGTCGCCGAACTGGTACGATGGGTACATGGTCGCGTCGGCCACGGGCGTGTGCGCCATCCCCAGGAAATGCCCGCTCTCGTGCGTCAGGATGGAAGCCAGATCCGCCTGCACGTTCTGGTCGCCGACCGTGATGGGCGCGTCGTGCGAGTTGATCTCCACGTCCGCGTCGTAGATCTCGCCCGTGTTGATGTTGTAGGTGACCGTCGTGAGCGCCAGCGTCTCGACGCTGCGCCGGATCCCCACCGGTGTCGTACGGCCAGCCCTTGTCGCGGAACATGAAGATGTTCGCGTTGCCGCTGTGCTGGTTGTACTCCTGCTTGTCGCAGCTGACGGCGCCGCGGTCGTAAATCTGATCGATCGGATGTGTGCTTCCGCTGCAGTCGGCGCCCGCCCACTGACCGAGTGCGGTGGAGATCACCTGGTCCGCGGTCTTCTCGCTGATGTGGCGGAGCGGCGAGTCCGTCCTTCTGGACCGAGAAGAGACGCAGGCGCCAGGCCAGTACAGCGGTTTGCCGCCGGTGATGCAGCCGTTCGCTCCCATGGTGCATGGCTGGTTCGGGTCGTCGGGCGAGCAGGTCGTCGTGCGACAGAACGCGCGGGCGCCGGGCGCGACGGCCAGGGCGCAGGCCGCCAGCGCGCCGGTCAAGAGCGCCGTAGGTCTGCTCGCCGAGGGAATCATCAGTGCTTTTCCGTTTCCACGGGCACGTCTTCAGTCGCCGGCGTCACGGCGAAGGCTATCTTTGCGACGCCGTTCTGCTTGAGCAGGTCGAGCACATGAATCACGCGCCCGTGCGTCACCTTGCGGTCGGCGCGGATGACCGCGCGCAGCTCGGGATGCTCGCCGCGGGCCTGCTTGGCGAGCCTGCCGATGGCGTCATCGTTGGCGACGCTCTTCGAATCCACGCGCGTCTTGCCGTCCTCGGTCAGCTCCACCGAGAAGATGGTCTGGATGTTCTGTCCGCTTGCGGCCTTCGGCAGATCCATGGGCATGCCCTGCGAGACGATGATCTTCGCGGTGACCATGAAGATGATGAGCAGCACCAGCGTCACGTCGACCAGCGGCGTGACGTTGATGCCGCTGATGAGGCCGTCCTCGTCGTCGCTCTGTCCGGCCATCTCACTCCTCCGCGGCGACGGGCGCCAGGTCATCCTCCGCCACCAGATGGGCGATCAGCACGCGGCTGAGCGCTTCGGTATCGGCGAGGATCGCCTTGGCCCTGCGCTGGAACACGTTGTACATGGCGACGGCAGGGATCGCGACGGCGAGGCCCATGGCCGTTGCCACGAGAGCCTCGGCGATCGACGCCATCACGGCCTGGGGCGCCATCGTCGCTGCCGCCTGGGCCGCGGAGTGGCCCTGCTTGCCGAGCGCCTCGAACGCCTGCACGACGCCGATGACCGTTCCGAACAGGCCGATGAACGGCGCGTTGTTGCCGAGCGTTCCGAGGTAGGCGAGGCGGCGTTCGAGCTTCATGCGCTGAAGAGCCGTGGCGCCCTTCATCGCCTCGTCCGCCGCCTGCGGACCGCGATCGATTTCGAGCAGGCCCGCGCTCACCACGGCGGCCTCCGCGCTCGGCGACGCCTCCAGCAGCTTGCGCGCGCCTTCGATGTCGTCGTCGCGCAGCTTCTCGCGCAGGCTCGAAGCAAGCCGAGCGAGGTCGTCCCTGAGCGAAAAGTAGAAGAAGCCACGCTCGAGCATGATCGCGACCGAGAGCACGCTCAGCGCGATAAGCAGCCACATGACCCAGCCCGCTCCGAAGTCGGTCATGAGGCTCTGTAGCCATTGAACCAGATTCATCGTCGAACCTCCTGCGCCAGGCCTTTGTCCTAGCGATCGAATCGCACCACGAAGGGTGGCGTGTGGGTCGTCGTCGGGTTCCCGCTTCGATCGCGGCCCGGCTGGTAGCTCTTGTTCATCGCGCAGCGCCGGGCCACGCGGCCGAAGCCGTGGCCCGGATCGCTGTTTACGCTCGCGCTCTCGGGTCTGCCGTCAGGGCCGACCGTCACGGTGATCACGACACGGGCGGGTCGACGTCCTCCGCTTCCGGAGGGAAACCGCAGTTCCACGAAAGCGCCGTCGGCCGCGCGGGGCGGGACAGATCAGGCGGCGGGGGCGCGGTCGGCCTCGGGGGCGGCGGTGGTCTCTGGCCGGCTCCCCGTGCGGCGAGGCTTCCGACGGCCGTCTTCGACGTGCCGTCGGCGGCGGTCTGTCCGCCGGCGAAGCTGTCGCCGTTACCGCTGACGAAGCCCTGGTCGGTCATGTCCACGGGTTGGTCCGGCGGCGGATCCTGCGTCAGCACCTTGCCAGCCTGGGCGGCCGCCGGCGCCGGCTGGGCGGCGACCGGCGCGGTTTTCGGCGCGGGCGGCGGAGGCGCGGGCGGCGGCTTCGCCTTCGGCGCGGGCGGCGGTGAGTCGATCTGGATCTCGACCGTTTGCGCCGGCGCCGCCTGCTTTCCGCCGTGCACGATCGACGCGACCAGCGTTCCCATCGCTACGTGCACCAGCGCGGCGGCGCCGAGCCCGGCCAACACACCCGACAGCCGGTGGCGCTTTGCGAGCGCCAGCGCCGGAGCGAGCGTGTCGCCCCCGGTGTTGATGTTGGCCCTCTTGAGACCGGGATACAGATCGTTCGAGAAGCTCACGGCCGCGCCTCCCTTGGCCCTCGCGTGCCGACGAGCCAGCACGTGACGGCATCCGCCGTCGCGTCCGTTTCGGCCAACCTCGACTTGACCACCCGCTGGAACAGGTTGTACGCGGCGACCGCCGGGATCGCGACGAACAGGCCGACGGCCGTCGCGACCAGCGCGCCCGCGATGGCGGACATGACTTCCGGGGCGGTGGACCCGGACGAGCCGCCACCGAGCGCCTCGAACGCGTGCACGACGCCCAGCACCGTGCCGAAAAGCCCGATGAATGGCGCGTTGTTGCCCAGCGTGCCGAGGAATGCCAGGCGTCGCTCGAGCGCGGAACGCGCGATGGCGCGGGCGGCGCCCATGGCTTCCTTTGCGGCGTGCGCTCCCCGACGCGCTTCCAGCAGACCCGCGAGCGCCACCGTCGCTTCCACGGAGCGCGACCCGGTGAGCGTCTCGATCGCGCCGTCCAGATCCCCCGCATCGAGGCGTGCCACGACGAGGCGCCTGAGCCACAGTGAATGCTCGCGCACGCTGAAGTAGAACCAGGCGCGCTCTACCATCACCGCGACCGAGAGCAGACTGAGCACGACGAGCAGCCACAGGATCCAGGCTGGACCGAACCCGGACATGTGGTGCTGGAGCCAGGTGGAGATGTGCATCGCTACTTCGCTTCCCACCGGAACCGGTACAGGCCGCCGGCCGCCTTCAGGTTCGAGTACAGATTCCGGCTCGCTTGATCGTCCGAGTTGTCCTGGAACGCGTAGCCCGACGAAAACGGGTGCAGGGTACTGAAGTCGACGTTCACGAAGAGCAGCCTCGGGTCGATGATGAGTCGCAGCGTTCCGTGCGGCGCCAGCGTGAAGTGCACCGGGATCGGCGTGACGATGCGTTCCTTGCAGATCGGATGCGAGGTGCTCGAGGAGCTGGCAGGCTGGCGGTTTTGGCCGATCGTGACCTGGCCGGTGAAGGGAATGGCCTGGCTTCCCTTCGTGGCCGTGCCGGCGATGACGAGAACGGGTTTGATGTCGTCGAGGTCATTGACGTCGGCGTGGTCGAGCCAGACTTCACCTGCGCGCGCGGGGATCGTCGTGCCTACGCCGCGGCGCGGAAAAGGCTGCGGTTCCGGCGACAGCAGGTTCACGTCCAGGCCGTCCGTGACCTCCGCCACGTAGGTTCCGGGCAGGATACACGTCGTCGGTTGCGACCCGCTGACCGGCACGGCCTCGTTCAGGTAGACCGCGCCGACGTGCAGCTCGGCCTTCTCCAGCTGGACGTGCCAGCCGAGCCCGGTGGTGAACTGCATGCCCTTCTTCGCGCCGGCGGGACCCGACGCGGCAGCGTTGAAGTCGATCACATCGCCGCCGGTGGTGCCGACGCAGGAAGCCAGGCAGAGCGCGACCAGCGTTGCAGCAACGAGCTTCATGGCGAGTCTCCTACGTTGACCTGCACGCTGAAAAGGACGGTGCGCGGCTCTCCGGCCGTGAACGCGCGCTCCGGCACCAGCGTCGGCTGGGGCTGGCTGTGGAAGTCCGAGGCGTAGTTGTACTCGCCCAGGCGGAAGCGCGTATCGAGCAGGTTCTCTCCGCTCACCTCGAACTCCAGGTTCCGCCAGGAAACGCTCGCGGAGCCGTCGAGCGTTAAGATGGTGCCGCTGCGCTGCCCGTACGGCAGCGGGCGACGCCCCACGTACGTCAGGCCCAGGGCGAGCGCGCCGCGCGGGCGGTGGCTGGCGATCATCACCGGCATGTCCGCGAACAGCGCGCTGTCCGACCGCACCACGATGCCCGGCACGTACGCGACCAGCAGGTGCGTGTCGTCGTAAGCGGACTTGACGAGCGTGACGTTCGCCGACTCGTCGAAGAATGGACCCGTGATGCGCGTCGCGCCGACCCAGCCGGTGCGCGTCGTGCCGTTGCCGAGCACGTTGCGCCCCGCCGTCTGGCTGAAGATGAGATCGCGATCCACGTGCGTCTGGAAGAAGATGGAGCGGGCGACCAGGACCGTGTCGCCGAAGCCGTGCACGTACGCCGTACCGCCTTCCCAGGCCTTGACGGCCGCAAACGGCGTCGCCACGTCCTGGGTCACGTAGCCCGGATCGATCGAGCGCACGCCCTGGCCGTAGCCGAGCGAGAACGTGAAGCCCTCGAACGGTCCCAGGATCAGGTTGGCGCGCGGCATCAGCGCGATGCTGGCGGTGGTTGCGCGCTGGTCGGGCTCGCGGTGGCGTCCCAGGTTCTGCTGGTCGAGGCAGCTCTGGTCGATCGGCGGATTGGTGGTCGAGGGATGCGAGACGTCGTGCACCGCGCAGTTGTTCAGCACGTCGAACGTGAACAGGTCGCCGCGCAGGCCGCCGCGGAAGCCGAGCCACCTGAGCGCCTTCACGTCCGCATCGGCGTAGAGCCCGATGTCGCCGAGCTGGGAGTCGAGGTCCGTCTCGGTGTAGTAGGGGACGCCGGTCGCCGCCTCCAGACGCTGCTGCGTGCCGTGCACCTGGTCGCCCCGCGCGAAGTAGCCGAGCTCGAGCTGCTGCTTCTGGCCGAGTGCCTTGCCCTTCAATCGGCCGAACCCGCGCGCGCCGAGCGTCGTCTCCTGGACGCTCATGTCCAGCATGTCTCCGCGCTGGCCATGCAGGCTCTGCAGGTGCTCCTGCTGGTCAAGCAGGAAGCCTGTGAAGTTCTCCAGCAAGCGCATGTCGCGCTTGATGACGAAGATCTGGTTGTCGTACGTCGTCGATCCCGAGCGCCACTGCACGTCGCCGGCTAGCGAATAGCGCGACGAGTTCCCTCCCTCCGGCGTGTGCTCGCGGCTGAACGACGAGAGGTCGTAGCTGTCGTAGAAACCCATGCGCCCGCTGTCGTAGTCGTCTTCGCGCACGATTCCGGCGGCGTGGTACGTCGTCGAGTAGCCCTGGCCCGTGATGCGGTACAGGCCGTGCTTGCCCAGGTGGCCTTCGTACTGGCCGATGGCGGTGCCGTGCCGCCCGTCGCGGTTCTGTCCGTAGCCGTCGGTCTTGCCGATCTCGACGCCGCCGAAGGTGTGGTTGCTCTGTCCCTTCGGGCCCCAGAGGAGCAACATGCGCTCGGTACCCCAGCTGCCGGCGGTGTACTTCATGGTCAGGCCGCGCCGCGCCAGTCCGAGCTCGTAGCTGGCGCTGCCGGCCACGGCGTAGTTGCCCTGTCGCGGATCGAACGGCCCCTCGAGCACGCGCAGCGACTCGACCAGCTCGGGGATGATGAAGTGCGTGTCGGCGTAGCCGTTGCCGTGCAGGTTGCCGCTCTCGTTGATGGGTACGCCGTCCACCGAGAACTCGATGTCCTGCCCCTCGCGAGCGTCGAACCCGCGCAGGAACACCTGCTCGGCGTGCCCGGAGCCGCCCTCGTTGGTGAGCATGATGCCCGGCGCGAGCTGGAGCAGCGCCGAGGCGTTCTTGCGCGGCACCTTGTCGAGATGCCCGATGGGCATCGTGAAGTCGCTGGCGCCGTGGCTGGGCACGTTGGCGCGCCCCGTCACGCTGACTTCGATCGGCGCTTCTTCCGGCTTTTCAGAGGGCGTCGCCTCGGAATTCGCGCCCGGCGCCTGTTCGGCGCGGGCGTGTGTGCCCGGCTCCTCTTTCGCTTTCGCTGGCTTCGTGGCGGGCGGCGTTGCGGGGGTCGGCGCCATTCGCGGCAGCGTCGTGGGCCCCGGCGTCGGCTTTGCGACGAAGCGCACGCGCACGCGGATCTTCGCGACGACGGGGTTTCCGTCCTTCGTCGCCGGCTTGAAGGTCCATTTCTTCACGGCGTCGATGGCCGCCGCATCGAGCTCCGGCCCCGCGCTCTGGAGCACCTCGGCGCTCTCGACCTTGCCGTCCTTGTCGACCACAATCGTGAGCGGCACGGTCACGTCTGCGGACGTGTCGGCGCCGGCCGGCCACTCCGCGGCCGGTTGCTCCACGACGACCGGGAGCTTCATCTGGGCGTAGGCGGCGCCGCTGGCCGAAAGGGCGGCGAGCACGAACGCGAGCGCGACGAGTCGCTGCAACCGGGCTTCGAACACAATCATGGTCAGGCTCGAGCAGGGCCCGCGCGCCCTTGGGCGGACACGCGGGCCCTCGCTTCCTATTGCGGCGACGGATAGTTCCGCTTCACGAAGCACAGGCCGTCGCTGTTCAGGTGGCCCTGCGTGCTCTGGTCATAGGTGGAAAAGTCGTAGTAGTCGCGAAGACCCGTGCTCGGGTCGTTGTTCGTGGCGTGCGGGACGGTCTGGGGGTCGAACGCCATGGCGCCGTTGAACTGGGCGTGCACGTCGGTCGGCGGCGCCATGCAGTAGCGCCATGTGAGCGCGTTGCCGTGGGCGTCGGTCATCGCCGTGTAGTCCTTGCCCTGGACCATCGCCAGCGTCACCGTCGGGTTCGCATCCGTGCTCCCGGCAAGCTGCGCGGCGAACTGATCAAAGTGCGCCGGCGAGTCGTGCAGCACGCTGTCCCAGAACGGATGGTCCGTGTGGAACGTGACCTGCGCGACCGTAGACGCAGTCGACGAAACGTGGATGCCGCGCTGATGCTCCTCGTTGCCGAGCGGCGCGGCCGGGTCGTTGTCGGGGTTCTGGCAGTTGATGTAGCTCGTCGGCGACTTGAAGCAGAGCATGAAGTGGACGGTGCTCGGCCAGTCTGCGTACTCCGCGTCGCTGTTGCAGCTCGCGTCGCCCTTGAAAGTCGCGGTGCCGTCGTAGAGCACGACGCACTGCTGATCGATCATCTGCTGGTAGTCGGCGAGCGCTTCGTGGTCCAGGTTGACGTTCATCGCGTTCGATGTCGCGGCAACGTCGTCGAAGCCGAACGCGTAGCGGGTGCCATCGGTCTTGAAGGCCGCACCGCCGTTCTTGTTCTGGTTCTTCAAGGCCGCGAACGGCACCGCCTCTTCGCCCGCGCCGCCCTTGCCCGGCAGGTAGCCCGGGTCGCTGTACGACAGGTCGATGGCCCACGGCCCGTCCACCTCGCCGACCAGCTTGCCGGTCTTCGACTCGTCGCCAGGCACGGTGTCCGGGTTCTCCGAGATCTGGACCTTGTCGACCGTGACGAGCAGGTGGGAGAACTTCACGTCCCAGCCGTCGACAAACGCGGGGTCGCCCGCATTGGCCGGCGGGAATGGATAGCCCGTGAGCGCGAGCACCTCACCCGATGCCGCGAACCAGATAGCTCCCGCGCCAGGATCGGGCACTTTCGTGAACGGCTTCAGGTTCGTGCCCTGGCCTCCCGAGCCGCCGGCGCCGGCCACGCCTCCCGTGCCACCTGTGCCGGCGCCACCGGCGCCGGAGCTGCCGCCGGAGCCTCCGGAACCCGGATGATTCCTGGCGTTGTCGTTGCCCGAACAGGCGGGCAACGCAAAACTGCCCAATGCCGCGACGAACGCGACCGCGCGCAGGCGAGCCGCGGGCCCGCCCCCATGGAAGAACTTCATTTTCTCTACCCCTGTAGAAAGAACCGGATCACGGCGATCGCGACATTGCGCCTGACTGACGCTGGGCCTGTCGGCTCGCCTCGCTGTCTTGCTGTCCCTGCGCGCTCGCCGGAGACTGGCGACCCGCGCGATCCGCGCCGACGGCGCGAGCACGCGTGGAGCCTCCATCAACAAGCGGACGGGAGGCGCGCCGCGCGAGCACGCGGCGCGGAACTATTCAGCAGACGTGATCACGCCAGGGGCGGCGACGTCTTCGGAGCCAGAGCGAGGAGCGAAGGGCCGCTGTCGCGGCTGGAGCGCAGGACTGCCGGCAAGGCGCGCGGCACGGAAACCCGCACAAAAAGGCAGGCAGCGGGGCCGTGGAGCGCCGCGAGCACGCGCCCGGTGGCGGCCATCGTGCAGTGATGGTGGTCGAACCCGAACAGCTCTCCGCCGTCCGGCGAGGCCGTGGGCACCTGCGAATGCTGCACTGCTGCGGACGTGCGCGCGGCGGGGTGAGTGACCTCCACCAGCTCGCCGTGCTCGCACACCACATGCGGCACCAGCAGGTAGTGCACCATGACGGCGATCGGTCCGCCCGCCATGAGCAGGGACACGAAAGCAGCCAAAAACGCGGCAAGAACGCCGCGTGATCTGCGGGGACAAGGCCTCACGGCGTCGTGAAGACTTCACGATCCGTGCAGTGCTGTCAAGTTGCTGGCCGTCGATCTACGCCGTGACCGAGAACGCGTCGTCCGCGCCGCTCGCGGACAGCCGCTTCACGTTCATGCTGCCGTCCGGAGCGACGTTGATCGTGCAGGCGCCCTGCGATTTCAGCGCCGTAAGCTGGAGCTTGCTCTCACCGGGACGCGCGGCGTCCACGGCCGCGGCGCCCGCGCGCGGATCGTAGATCAGCGCCCCGCCGCCGCCGTCCACGACGTAGTGCACGCCGTCCACCAGGAAGTGCTCGTAGCAGTGGGCGTGCCCGGACATGACGAGACGGACGCCGTATTTCAGGAACAGCGCGTGCAGCGCGTCGCGTGACGCGCCGTCCGAGCGCCAGTACTTGGAGAGCGTGTACAGCGGGCGGTGGAAGGCCACGATCACGGCCTTTGCTCCGGGATTGGCGAGCAATGGCTCGAGCCACTTGCGCTGCGCGCTCGTCGGATCTTCGAGACCGCTGCTCTCGCTGTCCAGGCACACCACCAGCGCCGGCCCGTAGCGGAAGCTGCCGTAGCGCTCCTTGTCGCTCGACCCCCACTGGCCGCCGGTGAGCCGGTCGTACATCACCTGGATCTCGTTCTCGCTCTCGAACTCGTGGTTGCCGACGATGATCTGGAGCGGCGCGAGCGCGTTCAGCCCGCTCATCGCGTGGAAGAGCCCATTCCAGGTGTCGATGGGATTGGTCTGGTACTGGATGTCCCCGCCGTGGACCACCACGTCCGGCGCCGCGTCGATCAAGCTCGCGATCGGCGTCTTGTAGGCCGGGTACATCGTGTCGGCGATCCAGCCGATGCGCACCGCATCGCTCGCCGGCGGTGGCGCGCGGAAGCTGCCCTTGCGGACGTCGCCCCCGCCCAGGTTCACTTCCCACTGGTAGGTCTGGCCGGGCGTCAGGTCCTCGATCGCCACGTCCTGCAGGACGTGCAGGCCCGGCTCGTCCGGCGGCGCGCCTGTGGACGAGACCAGCGCATCCGCCCAGTGGTAGGTCAGGGTCTTCTGCGAGAGCGCTGGCGTCTTCTTCTGCGAGGTGCCGTCGAAGCGCAGCGTGACCGAAGCCGCGCGGGCTTCCAGCGTCTCGAAGCGCAGCCGTGCCGAGGTCGTCGACGTGAGCGACACCCACGGACCCTTCGTGAGCGGAATGGGCGGCTTGTCATGGCCGCTCGATTTGGTGCTGTCGCCGCAGGCCGGCAGAGCCAGGGAAAGCGTGACGCACGAGGCGAACGCCAGGAATTCACGGCGGGAGCGCGGCGAGGTCATGCGGCTGGAGGGCTCTCCAAGGATACACCACGACCGATCGCCGTCATGGAGCGGCCGGGCGCGTGTCACTATTCTAAAGATTTGTGCTACGCGTCGCCCATGCGACGGAACTTCTGGATCGGGTCGCTGGCGCTTGTTCTCGCGCCTCGGCTCGCCACTGCCGCGGGCGATCCGCGCGCAGGAGCGACCCCGCCGCCCGCGGCTTCCGCCTCCTCTGCCAGCGGCGCGCCGACGCCGTCCGGTCCCGCCGACCAGCCCATCGAGGTGACCGTGAAGGGCCATCGCCCGGGTGGCGAGCCCGGAGCGGCGTCGGAGGTGCACGCGGGTCACCGCGAGCTTGAGCTGCGCCCCCGCCTGCGCCCGGGCGACGTGCTGGAGGCCGTGCCGGGGCTGTTCGCCGTGCAGCACGCGGGAGGCGGCAAGGCGAACCAGTATTTCCTCAGGGGATTCGACGCGGATCACGGCACGGACATCGCGTTCTCGGTCGACGGCGTGCCGATCAACATGCCGAGCCACGGTCACGGTCAGGGCTACTCCGACTTCCACTTCCTGATCCCCGAGCTCGTGGTCTCGCTCGACGGCTACAAGGGCCCGTACTACGCGGAGCTGGGCGACTTCGACACGGCGGGCGCGGTCGACCTGCACATGGCCGAGAAGCTGCCGGAGAGCTACGCGCAGTACACCATCGGCCAATACGGCATCATGCGCGGGCTGGTTGCCGCATCGCCGGACCTCGGCGACGCGTGGCGCACGGTGATCGCGGCGGACCTGTACAAGGACGACGGGCCCTTCGAAAACCCCGAGCGCCTGCAGCGCTACAGCACCTACGCGCGCGTCACCCACGACCTTTCGCCCCGCGGCAAGCTCGCGCTCACGTGGATGTCGTATGGCTCGAGCTGGCACGGGTCCGGGCAGATCCCCGCGCGCGCCGTATGCGGCGAAGGCGAAGCCGGCGTGCCACCGCCCAGCGCTTACGGACAGCCCTGCATCGACCACTTCGGCGCGGTGGATCCGAGCGAAGGCGGGGCGACCCAGCGCCACATGGCTTCGGCCGACTATTCCATCATCGGGAAGGATGCCGACCTGAGGGCCCTCGCCTATCTCATCAAGTACCGCTTCACGCTCTATTCGAACTTCACGTTCTTCCTCGACGATCCGCTGAACGGCGACGAGATAGAACAGGACGATGATCGCGTCGTTGCCGGCGGCAAGTTCCGCGTGCGGCAGCACGCTCGCATCGGGAGCGCGCGTCTGACGACCAGCTTCGGCGTGCAGGCCCGCGCGGACGAGATCGCCAATGCGCTCTACCACGATAGAAGCCGGCACCGACTCCAGGCGCGCGTGGACGCGGGTATCTCGGAGAGCGAGATCGGCGTGTACGTCGAGGAGGATGCGCGGCTACTCGATTTCCTGCGGGTCGTTCTGGGACTGCGCGGACAGCGAGCGGATGTGGCGGTAGACGACCACCTCGGCGTCCAGCCGACGAAGACGAGCGGCGAGAAGGGAGCGAGCCTGCTTCTGCCCAAGGCGATGATCGTGCTGTCGCCGGTCCGGGCGCTCGATCTCTTTCTCGACGTGGGGCGTGGCTTCCACTCCAACGACGCGCGCGGTGTGGTGCTCGGGCAGAATGCGGCGACGCTGCTCACCCCCGCCATGGGCTACGAAGTGGGCGTTCGTGTCGTGCCCCTGCGCGGTCTCGACCTCAGGGCAGACGCCTTCGTGCTCGACCTGGACTCGGAGCTCGTCTGGAGCGGCGATTCGGGCGGGACCGAGGCTTCGGGGCGCACGCGCCGCGTCGGCACGGAGCTCGGCGCCCGCTATCACATCTCGAACTGGCTCTTCGCGGACGCCGACGGAACGCTGACACGCGCGCGCTTCCGCGAAAACGCCGGCAACGCCGGCTCGGTGGCCCTGGCGCCGACGCGCACCCTGACGGCGGGCCTCGGCGTGAGCCCGACCTTCGGCGCGTTCACGCCGATGGGATCGGTGCGCGTGAAGGCGATCGGCTCGCGTCCGGCGACGCCCGATGGCTCGCTCGTTGCCGAGGGCTTCACCGTCGTCGACGCGACGGCGGGCCTGCGCTGGAAGGACATCGAGGCGGGACTCGACGTGCAGAATCTGCTCGACGCGCGCTGGCGCGAGGTGCAGTTCGCGACCACCTCGCGGCTCGCGTACGAGCCCGCTCAGGTCACCGGTATCCACTACACGCCCGGCTGGCCGCGAACGGTGATGGCGCGACTCCGGTTGTACGTACGGTGACGTGCTGGCGCGCGGCGCATCATGCTGGCGGAGCGGGCCCCTTCTTCGTCGGCGCGGCCACGACGCTCGGGGTGTTCGATCGGAACATGGCGGAGGCGCCGCTCGCTCGATGAAGTTCGTGGTCGAGTCGATCACGCCGGGGATGAGCAGCGGGCGAGATGGCAAAGCTTTGCATTCCGCCACGCGCTCTCCAGCGTGCGCCGGAGATTCACCGGGCGATGGCGTACTTTTCGACGAGCTGACGCGCGGTGACGAACCGCACGGCCGAGCCGCGGGCCTCGAGCTCATCGAGCAGGCCGGTGAACGCGCCCCACCAGCCTTTCTGGTCGCCCGGGTAGGTCGTGCCCGGGTGCCACTCGAAGATGAGTGGCTCGCCGGTGCGCAGGTGCATGGCGATCGCCCTCTTCTCGTACGCGAGAAGCTGGTCCGGGTTCATCATCGACTGGCAGGCGTTGTCGCACATGGACGATGTCTGGCCGTAGTAGACGACGATGGGCATGGGCAGCACCGCGAAGGAGTGGCCCTGGAACGGATACGGCTTGAACGTGTACACGGAGAATTGCTCCGCGCGGGCGCTCCGCTCGAGGTAGCCGAGGTTCCTCTCGTCCAGCAGCGCGTAGGTGTCTTCGTTCGCGGTGAAGCGGTTCGCGCGGAAGCCCGTGATCGTTCCAGCACCGCAGTGGGCGCCCGCCTCGGCAATGGCGGACATCTCGTCTTCCTGCTCCTGCCGAGTCGTGTCGTCGCCGATCTCCGTCGGGTACTTGCCGGCGATCTCGGAGCCGCGCCGGGCCCAGCCGCCGACCGCGGAGCATTCACCGTCGATCTCGGCGCCGCTCAGCCAGACCGTCGCCACGATGCCTCGTTTCTCGAGCTCGTCCATCATCGGCTGGATGTTGTCGGTCCCCGTGACCTGGATGTTCACTTCCAGACGCGCCGGGAGCTCCGTCACCGTCGCGTTCGAGCCGCAGGCTGCGGCAGCAAACAGCGAGCAAGTGGCCAGAATGCAGTGTCTGATGCGCAGCATGTCGTCACCCTCCCTGCTGGAGCAGGAAGCATCCGACATGCCACGCCGCCCGAACGGTCACGAGGAATCCACAGCCCACGGACAACCTGTGCGAAGCGGTTGCGCAGAGCGGAAGACTCCGCGAATCGATTGCGGCGGCGCCCTGATTTCCCGGGGACGCCCGTCCTGGCACGGTCCGTGCTGCCTTTCGGGCGGCCAAGGAGAACCGCAATGTCCGTGCTGGAAGACAGGGAATCACAGGCGCTGCGCGAGGCTCTGGACGACGAATACCAGGCGTGGGCGACCTACGACCGGGTGATCGCCGACTTCGGCCCCGAACGGCCGTTCATCAACATCCGCGAGTCCGAGGAGAGACACATCGAAGCGCTGCGCGCGCTGTTCAAACGCTACGATCTGCGCGTGCCCGACAACACGTGGCCGGGTCGCGTTGCTCACTTCGCGAGCGTCCGCGAGGCATGCGAAGCCGGCGTCGAGGCAGAAATCGCGAATGTCGCGCTCTACGAGCGATTGATGCAGAGCACGACGCGGTCCGACATCCTGGCGGTGTTCGACAATCTGCGCCGCGCCTCCGCGGACGCCATCTTCCGGCCTTCCGTCGCTGCATGAGCAGGGGACCTGGACGCCATGCCGGGCGACGCTGAGCTGGTCTTCGGCCCGGTTCCTTCGCGGCGCCTGGGCCGCTCGCTAGGCGTGAACAACGTCCCGATGAAGACGTGCTCCTATTCGTGCGTGTACTGCCAGCTGGGCGCCACGAAACAGACGGGCGTGGAGCGTCGGACTTTCCACGTGCCGGAAACCATCGCATCCGCGGTGGGCGCGCGGGTCAAGCTCTGCGAGAGCGCGGCGAAGGGATTGACTACCTGAGCTTCGTTCCCGATGGCGAGCCCACGCTGGATGCCGGTCTCGGACAGGAGATCGAACTGCTCCGTCCGCTCGGTCTCCCGGTCGCGGTCATGACGAATGCCTCGCTCTTGTGGAAGCCGGACATGCGTTACGATCTGTTGAAGGCGGACTGGGTCTCGCTCAAGATCGACACCGTGCGAGAGGACGTATGGCGCAGGCACAACCGTCCGGATGCGCGCCTGTCGTTCGCTGACGTGCTGGACGGAGTGCGTCGTTTGCAGCCGTGTTCCGCGGCACGCTCGTCACCGAGACGATGCTCGTCAAGGGAAGCAACGACGCGGAGGACACCATCGCGGCTACTGCCGATTTCGTGGCCGGGTTGAAGCCGAGCACTGCGTATCTTGGCGTCCCTACGCGCCCGCCCGGCGAGCGGTGGGTGGAGGCGCCGCCGGACCGGTGCTCGCCCGCGCGCGTTCAATGTTCGAGACGCGCGTGGGGAACGTCGCGCTCCTCTCCGGATATGCCAAACCCGAGCTCGCTTCGGTCGGCAACGTCGCGGCGGAGCTTCTGGCGATCACGGCCGTGCATCCTCTGAGAGAAGTGGGGTGCAGTCGCTGCTGTCGGACGCGCACGCGAGCAGCGCGGTCGTCGATGACCTCGTACGGCGCGGCCAGCTGCGGCAAGTCTGGCACAACGGCCAGCGCTTCTACGTGCACGGCGCGGCGCGGCACCCGTAGCGATCGGCCAACCACAGCATCGCCTGTGCCAGGGAACTGGCGAAGCACTGCGCGGCGGAAAACCGCTCGCGCAGTGCCTGCGGAGGCGCTCACTCCTGTGGGGCGTGATCGCTGCAGCAGCGGAATCCGACCTCGGTCCTCATTCCGGCCGGGGAGACGTACGCGCAGCGGTGCAGATACGCGGAGTCCCCGCAGTTGTAGGCCCCGCCGCGGACGTGGAGCGCGCTGGCCGGGGACTGGACGAACTCCCAGAGGTTCCCGTTGATGTCGTACACGCCGTAGTCGTTCGTGCAGAGTGGAAACGCTCCGGTGGGCTCGAGACGGAAGTGCACGATTCCCTGCGCCCGATCGGCGGCGCCGCAGCCGGGCTCCGGGTCGTCGCAGTGCGCGTCGATGCCGTTGCAGGCCACCGGGTCGTAGGTGTTTCCGTAGCAGTACGTCGTCTTGTCGGGCCCCACGCAGGCCGACAGCCACTCGGCCGCCGTGCACAGTCGCTTGCCGGCCGCATCGCAGGCATTTTCCGCTGCCGCGTAGCCGGTGGACGTGCCGCCCGTCTTCCACGGCAGCACGCCGGGGCGCGAGGTCGCCTCGCTCTCGTCCAGTCCCGCGGAGTCGGTTGTGGCATCGGGCCGCGACGCTTCCCAGCGATCGATGCAGTATCGCTCACCGACGCTCGTCATGTCGGCCGGACAGCAGACGAGTCCCTCGTCAATCTCGCCGTCGCAGTCGTTGTCGATGCCGTCGCACACTTCGGGTGTAGGCGAGCAGGCGTCCAGCTGCTCGTGGTGCGAGCCGCCCGCGCAGGAGCCGCCGAGCAGCAGCGCGACCCCGGCCAGCACCGATGCGACGCGTCTCGCTGCCGAGACGATCATGCTCCGAGGCATGCATGGGCCGCGCCTGCGGGCGGTGTATTCCTGTCTCGCTGGAAGTCCGCCGGCACATCCCTTGCTTGCCCTGCAGGCAGAAAGAGAGGGGAGGGCAACATGCAGCGAGCTCTGATGTTGATGTTCATCCCGCTGGCGTTGGGAGTCTTGAGCTGTGACAAGGGGACACGGGGGGCGGCGTCGAGCGCGAGCCTGTGCCAGCTGCACCGGCTCCGCCCGCGAGCGAGTCCGCAACCCGACGCTTAAGAAGCGCATGACCGAGCACTTCACGAAAGCAGCGGCGATGAAGAACGCCGTGATCCACGGCGATGTCGCGACGCTGAAGAAGGAAGCGGACTGGATGGCGAAGCACGAGCTGTCGCAAGCGCCGGACAACTGGCGGTCGCACATGCAGGCGATGCATCCGCTGCACAGCACGCCGTCGACGCGAAAGATCTCGACAGCGCGGCACAAGCGGTGGCCGAGATGGGAGCCGCGTGCGGCTCGTGCCACAAGGCTCTCGGCGGACCCAAGTCGAGCCCGGCACTCCGCCGCCAGGGATCGGCGCGGCGTTTCACATGATCCGCCACCAGTGGGCCGCGGATCGGATGTGGGACGGTCTGATCGGTCCCTCCGACACCTCGTGGGCGAAGGGCGCCGACGTGCTCGCCGACGCTCCTTTGACCGAGCGCGCGCTGAACGGCGAGAAGAGCATCCCGCCCGAGGTCGAGCTGTTCGCGCAGAAGGTCCACAGCTACGGCGCCAAGGGCCGGGACGCGAAGGCCGCCGCGCGGGCTTCGCTGTACGGCGAGTTCCTGGCGACCTGCGCCGGCTGTCACGGCAAGGTC
>CAVZIE010000054.1:0-35041 GCA_963775185.1 uncultured delta proteobacterium
CCGCTACGAGCGGGGGCACGGATCGAGTGGCCGCGACGCGGCCACGAGACGACCGCCGTGGCGTGGCGCGCCGATCCCGTCTCGACGTCGGGTCGGAACAGGGATACCGCGCCGGACCGACAACCCCTACACGTGCTGCGAGAGGTGCTTCGCGAAGCTGTAGATCGAGATCTGCGGCGGGGCGCCGATGCTGGTCGGGAAGATCGAGCCGTCGAGCACGAACAGGCGCGCGATCTGGTGATGCTCGCCCGTGCTCTTGACGACGGCGTTCTTCGGGTTGTCGCCCATGCGCAGGCTGCCCATGGGGTGCACGGCAACCATGCCGATGTGGTGCGGCTGCGCGGCAGCGTGGGGCACGTGGTGGATTTGCTCTGGATTGTCCAAGGTGATGGACGGAACGCTGGGAATCAGCACCTTCTTCGCGCCGGCGGCGAACAAGAGGCGCGCGCAGGAGCGGATGCCGAGGGCCAGCTGGTGGACGTCACCCTCGACCAGGTGTAGTCGATGAGGGCGCGGCCGTCGTCCTTCACGCCGACACGGCCCTCGGTCTCGTCGTGGATCATCGCCGTGAGCACGGCGATGTTCGGGTAGCGCAGCATCCACTCGTGGTGCGCCGGGCCGAAGCCGGGCAGCATGATGCCCGCGCCGATCGGGTGCGCGAAGACGGTGGTGATCCACACGCGCTTGTCGCTGTCGGGCGTAGTCGAGCAACTCCGTGCACTCGTAGCTCTGGGGAATGCCCTTCCAGCCCTCGATCTGTCGTCGAAGAGCCCGGCGACGGCCACGCCGGGGTGCATGCGCAGGCCGCGGCCCAGGCGATCGTACGGATCCGGCAGGCCGCTCTGGCGCGCGAGCACGGCGCTGCCGATGGCGCTGCCGGCGAGCACGACCGCGCCGGCCTCGATCTCGAGCGTGCCGCGCGGCGTGACGGCGACGACGCCGGTGGCGCGCTTGCCGTCGTGGACGATGCGCCACACGCGGTATCCGCGATGACGCGCGCGCCGTAGTCGAGCGCTTCCGGGAGCAGCACCTTCAGCGAGTTCTGCTTGGCGTTGAAGGGGCAGCCGATCTCGCAGAAGCCGCTCTGCTGGCAGCCGACGCGGTTGTGCCGGAGCGGTCCGCCTTTCCAGCCCAGCGCCTTGACGCCGCGCTCGAGCACGCGGTTGTTCGCGTTGCGCCACTCCGCCGGCACCTGGCTGACGGACAGGTCGTGCTCGACCTCTCGAACACCGGGCCAGGTCCGGCGCGGAGCAACCCGACACGTTGTAGCGCTTCTCCCATAGCTCGAGGATTGCCGTAGGCGTGCGCTTGCACAGGTTGATGTTGTGCACCGTGGAGCCGCCGACGCAGCGCCCGCCGATGACGCGGATCGCGAGATCCTGCGTGGAGCGCGCGCCGCGCTCCTGGTACAGGCGCGGCATCATCTCGTCCTCGCGCTGGGTCATCTGCTGCTGCGCGACATGCGCGCCTTCTTCCAGGGCGATCACCTTCACGCCGCGACGCGAGCTCGCGTGCCGCCATGCCGCCGCCCGCGCCCGTGCCGATGACCACGACGTCGGCGCGGAGCTTCTGATCACCGGGCAGTTCTTGCCGCTCTCGATCTCGCCCATCGTCAGCCTCCGCCCCAGTCGACGATCGGCCCGGCGTAGCCGAGCTGCTTCCAGCTCTCCGGCCGTCGGAAGTACGCCATCATCGCCATCGCCTTCAGCGCCTGGAAGCCCGCGCGGAGCAGGTCCACCTTGCTCTGTTCGACGGCCTGGAGCACGCCGTCCTGCACCGCGGGTGGCAGGTTCGTGAAGCGGTGCGCGTGGCCGGACGCGATCGGGGCGACGTGCTCCACATACGCGATGAAGCGCCCGACGTCCCGGCGGTCGCTCGCCGCCAGACCGCGCATGTACTGGTCGGTGTAGAAGCCGATGCCGATCGGATCCGGATCGAGCACACGCCGGCCAAACGCCTCCACGACGACGAACTGCCAGGGCTCGAGCGCGTCGAGCTTGCGCGCTACGTCCGGCGCGATGACGTAGCCCGACGTGCGCACGAGGCCGATGCCGGTGCCCGCGGCCACGGTGCCGGCGGTGAACCAACCGAGAAAACGCCGTCGCCCAACGCGATCCACGCTCACGTCCCCGTGATGCCCGCGAGATCGGCGATCACGCCCTCGAGCCCGGCGACGGTGCGCGCCATGCGCTCGAAGTCGAGCTTGTCCGGCGTGTCCCTGGCTTGTGATAGCCGGGGTTCCGGTACGGTGCGGTATCCGTCACCATCAGCGCCGGCCAGCCCATCTGCCAGAACGCCCAGTGGTCGGAGTCCCCGACGCCCGGCGTGCTCTCGTCCAGGGAAGCGCCCTGGGCGGGCAGCGTCGCGTGCGCGAGGAAGGTCGCAAGCGCGCGCGCGACCAGCTTCTCGTCGGGTTTGCGCGAGACGAACGCCACGAAATCGCCGGTCGTCGGGTACCGGCCTTCGCAGTCCTTCGGGAAGGTGCTGGCTACCCGCGGCGTCCGAGAAGTAGCCGATGGACTCGATGCTGAGCATCGCGACCACCTTGTCGCCGCGCGCCGCCGCGCCTTTCGCGTAACGCAGGCTGCCCATGTCCTTGGTCTTGAAGAACGGCGCCTCCTCGTTCGGAAACAGCACGAAGTGCAGGTTGCGCGCGGGACGCGCGTCGCGCATCGCGCGGGCGAGCGCGAACACCGCCGCCGCGCCGCTCGCGTTGTCGTCCGCGCCGGGACTGCCGGGCGCCGTGTCGTAGTGCGCGCCGACAATCACCGTCTCGTCACCGCGCGCGCCACCGGGCAGCGTGACCTCGATGTTCTGCGCGACAATCTCGCCGACCTCGTATCCCTCGCGGTCCACCTTGTAGCCGGCGTCCTCAGCGCGTTCGCGAGCATGTCCGCCGCCGACGCGAGCTCCCACTTCTTGTCCGCGTTGCGCTCGCCGATCTTCGTCGCGAGCTCCGTGACCGTGCTCTTCAGCTCGACGAGAGCGCGCGCTCGTGCGCCGTGAGCGGCGGCAGGCCGCGCCGCGCCGCCGCGCTGGGCGGTGCGGGCTTGTCCGGCGGCGCGGCCGCGGGCTTCGATGCCGGCGCCGCCGCGCACGCCGCGAGCAGGACGGACGACACGAGCCAGTTCAAGGGACGAGCCACGCTAGCCACGCAAGACGTCGTTTACCACGAACCGGCGGGCGCCGCGGACCGGGCGATTCCGCGCCGAACCGACCCCTTGAGTCTGCCTCGGGTGTGCGGGTAGATTGCGGATCCATTGGCCGATCCGAAAGCGCGGGCCCTGGTGGGCGTGATCATGGGCTCCCGCAGCGACTGGGAGACGCTCGAGCACGCCGTCAAGACGCTCGACGAGCTGGGCATCCCGAACGAGGTGCGCGTGGTGTCGGCGCACCGCACGCCGGACCTCCTGTTCGAGTACGCCGGCACCGCTGCGGCCCGCGGGCTCGAGCTGATCATCGCCGGCGCCGGCGGCGCGGCACACCTGCCCGGCATGGTCGCGGCGAAGACGGTGTTGCCGGTGCTGGGCGTGCCGGTGCAGAGCAAGGCGCTGAACGGTCTGGATTCGCTGCTCTCGATCGTGCAGATGCCCGCCGGGATCCCGGTGGGGACGCTCGCGATCGGGCGCGCCGGCGCGATCAACGCCGCGCTGCTCGCGGCGGCCATGCTCGGCAACCAGCATCCCGAATTCCGCGCCGCCGTCGAACGCTACCGCGCCGCCCAGACCCAGGGCGTGCTCGATCACCCGGACCCGCGCAAGTCGTGAGGGTCGGCATCCTCGGCGGTGGCCAGCTCGGCCGCATGCTCGCGCTCGCGGGCTACCCGCTCGGGCTCGAGTTCTTGATCCTCGATCCCGTGGCGGACGCGCCTGCCGGGCAGGTCGCGCCACACGTCGCCGCCGGTTACGACGACGAGGCGGCGCTCGCGCGCCTCGCGGCGTGCGACGTCGTCACGTACGAGTTCGAGAGCGTGCCGGAGCAGGCGGCGCGCTTCATCGCACGCACCACACCGGTGTACCCCGCACCGGACGCGCTGGCCGTCGCCCAGGACCGTCTCGAGGAGAAGACGCGCTTCCGCGAGCTGGGCATCCCCACCACGCCGTTCGCGCGCGTCGACAGCCAGGACGAGCTGCGCGCCGCGGTGGAGCGCATCGGCCTGCCCGCCGTGCTCAAGACGCGACGTCACGGCTACGACGGCAAGGGCCAGGTGGTGATCTACCGCGACGCGGACATCGCGAGCGCGTGGCACGAGCTCGGCCGCGTGCCGCTGATCCTTGAAGGCTTCGTGCACTTCGAGCGCGAGCTCAGTCTGCTGTCGGTGCGCGGCACCGGCGGCGAGACGGCGTTCTACCCGCTGGTACAGAACGAGCACGCGCAGGGGATCCTGCGACTTTCGCGCGCGCCCGCGCCCGCGCTCGATCCGGCGCTGCAAGCGACGGCGGAGGGCTACGGGCAGCGCTTGCTCGACAAGCTCGGCTACGTCGGCGTGCTCGCGCTCGAGCTGTTCCAGCACGAGGGCCGTCTGCTGGCGAACGAGATGGCCCCGCGCGTCCACAACTCCGGGCATCTGACGATCGAAGGCGCGCTGACCAGCCAGTTCGAGAATCACCTGCGGGCGATCGCCGGTCTGCCCCTCGGCAGCACGGCGCTCCGCGGCCCCGCGGCGATGCTCAATTTCATCGGCTCGCTGCCAGACCCGGCGGCGGTGCTCGCGGTACCCGACGCGCACCTTCACCTGTACGGCAAGGCGCCGCGGCCCGGCCGCAAGGTCGGCCACGCGACCGTGCTCGCCCCCGACGAGGCGACGCGGGAAGCGCGTATAGCCAGCCTGGAAAAGGCGGCGGCCGACGCCGATCAGGGCCGCTGATTGGCATTATCCAGCGCCTGTGCTCTATCCTCCGCTTCGAGAGACCCACGGAGGAAATCATGCGCAAATCGCTCGCTGCACTTCTCGGCTCCGGCCTGTTCTTGATCTCCGGCGCGGCCGCCGCGCAGCAGTACGGCTACTCCGGCTCGTACAGCCCGGGCATGCCGCCCCCGTCGTCGTCGGGCATCGACAACATCGGCGTCGGCGGACAGCTGGTGCTGGGCGTGGAGCGCATCACGGGCGTGTTCTTCCAGACGGAGAAGGCCAGCGTGGACGTGGGCGGCACGACCCAGGATGCCTCCCAGAAGCACACGACGTTCGGATTGCTCGGCATGCAGGGCGTCACGCCCAGCACTGTCCCCGCGTCGCTGCCGACTACTTCATCGTCGACAGCGTCAGCCTCGGCGGCTCGATCATGTACTGGAGCGACGCGCCCAGCACGGACATCGGCGGCACCACCACGGACGGCGACGCGACCAAGGCGTTCATGTTCAATCCGCGCGTGGGCTACGCCTACGTCATCGACGAGACCTTCTCGATCTGGCCGCGCGCCGGCCTCATGTATTCGCACTCGAGCACGGGCGATAACTCGAGCTCGCGGATCGACCTCACGCTCGACGCCATGCTCGGTATCTCGCCAGTCAAGCACGTGGTGTTCCTGATGGGGCCGCTGCTCGACCTCGGCGTGGGCGGCAGCGAGGACCAGACGGATCCCGTTACCAGCACGACCCAGAGCACCGACGTCAAGCTCACGACCTTCGGACTGACCGCGGGCCTGGGCGTGTACCTGCCCTGAAGGGTTTGCCGGTCCGGCGCGGAATCCCCTACCGCGTCGCGTCGTAGAGCCCGCGCAGCGTCGGGTGGCTCGCGCGCTTGTCGCCGCGTGCGATCTGCCAGACCAGATCGCGCGCGGCGCTGTTGATCGGAACCGCGATGCCGTGCCGCGCCGCGCGGTCGATCACCTCGCCGTTGAGGAAGTCGACGGCGGGCTCGCGACCGCGCTCGATGGCGGCGAGCATGCTCGATTGCAGGCGCCGGTAGCGGGCGCCGACGGCGAGCAGCAGGCTGTGCTTCGCCACCAGGCCGGGCGAGCCGCTCGCGGTGCGCTCGGCCTCGGTGAGCGCGAGCCAATCGAGATCGAGCGTGCCGCTCACCTTCTCGAGCTTGACGTTCTCGGCGCGCGCCACGGCGACCACTTCGCTCATGATCTCGAGCGCGAGCCGCCGGACGTGGCGCGCGCGCATGAGCGTCCCCAGCCGGTCGCCGCCGATGGTGCCGAGCGTGGAGATCGCGCAGTTGATCGCGAGCTTGCTCCAGCGCGCGCCGCGCAGGTTGTCCGTCAGCGTGACGGGACCGACCGCCTCCATCCGGCGCGACAAGCTCTCCACGGCCTCGTCCGGGACGCCGTCGAGACGCCCCAGGGCGAACCCGCCCGCGGACGTCCGGTCCACGACGCCCGGCTCGATCATGGACGCGCCCCACGCCACCACCGCGCCGATCACGCGCTCGGCGCCGCAGATGCGCGCGACGCGTTCCTCGCACAAGCCGTTCTGGAAGCAGACCATGCGTCCCCCGGGCGCCAGCCAGTCGAGAGCGCTGCGCGCCGCGTCTTCCACGTGCGGCGGCTGCGTCGAGAGCAGGACGAAGTCGAACGGCGCGACGGAAGCGTCGAGGCGCTCGAGCACCGCCTCGGGCTTCGCCGGAGGCGGCGCTTGATCGCCGGCGACGCGGATGCCGTGCTCGCGCACGGCAGCGGCGATGCCCGGGTTGGTCGTGAGCACACTGACGGAGCCGCCGAGATCGACCAGATGAGCGGCGATGACGCTGCCGATGGCGCCACAACCGACGACGAGGATGCGGGGGGAGTCGGTCACGTCGTCCAACTTACCGCGGATGCTCGAAATACTTTGCCAATCCCGTGCGCCTTGTGTACGAGGGGCTCGCACATCGGCGCACACCGCGTCAGTGGGGGCAACAAACCCCAGGATGAGGGTTGCCATGCGACGGATCAAGAAGCTGCTCGAGCGCCTGCGTCTGCCTCTGCCCGCGCTCGCCTGAGTTCCTGCTTGCCGCGCCTCCCGGCGCGGCCTTGTCACGCTTCCTTTGCCTGCTTTTTCCCGCGGTCCTGCCGTCGTCCGCGACGCGCGCGACGGCGACGCGCCGGGCCTCATGGCGCTCATCGAGGCCGTGTTCGCCGAGTACGAGGGCTGCGTCTTCGACGTGGACGGCGAGATGCCGGAGCTACGCCGGATCGCGAGCGCGTTCGCCGAGCACGGCGGACGCTTCTGGATCGCCGAGCGCGACGCACGCGTCGTCGGATCGGTCGGGGTGGCGCCCGCGCACGACCCCGGCGGCGTCGAGCTGAAGAAGCTCTACGTCGCGGCGAGCGAACGTCGCTCGGGCCTCGGCGGGCGCCTGTGCGACCGCGTCGTCGCCGAGGCGCGAGCGCGCGGCGCGCGCTTCATCGATCTGTGGAGCGACACCAAGTTCGAGACCGCGCACGCTTTCTACGAGCGCCGTGGCTGGAGCCGCGACGGCACGACGCGCGAGCTGCACGACAAGAGCGAGACGGTCGAGTACTACTTCCGGCGCGAGCTGGTCACTCGCTGATCGTGTTGTAGAACATGTCCGCGATGTGTGCGTGCCCGTCGTTCGTCGGGTGGATGCACGTGATGTCGAACCAGTTGGGCGTGCCGGGGCCGCGGTAGCACTGCCCCGTGGCGTCGGACGCGTGGTACCCGTGACCGCAGAAGTCCTCGCCGAGGAAGATCATGTCGCTGCCCGTGTCCTTGGCGACCTGCATGTACTGCTCGCGGGACTGGGTGATCAGCCCCGCCGCCGGCAGGTACTCGCCCGAGAGACCGGCCGTGCTCGCGAGCGGGCACGAGCTCAAGTCACCGGTCAGGTCCGTGTACTCGTAGATGTTCGCGAACACGACGTAGGAGCCGTTGGGGAAGTTCTTCGGGTCCTTGAGCCAGGTGACCGCCGTCTTGAGATCGCTGATCATCTTGTCGAGGATCGGCTGCGCCGCCGTCGGGTCCAGCTTCTTGCCGGCGATGTCCTTCACGTCGTTGCCGCCCATGGTGAAGATGACGAGCGTCTTCTTCTGCTCCACGCCGGGGAAGCAGGTGGGGATCTGCTTGTCGCCGCTGAAGAAGTCGGAGATCTTGGCGCCGTTCACGGCGCAGCTGTCGATCTGCACGCCCGGAAAGCGCTGCGTGAGCTTGTTCGAGAGCAGCGTGCGATACACCAGGTTCGGCGGCGTCGGCAGCCCCGGCCCGACCGTGATCGAGTCGCCGAGGAAGACCACGCGCTCGACGCCGGTGATGTCCTGGTTGTTCGTGCCGCTGCACGTCGAGTTGTAGTTGCCGCCGTGCGAGTCGTAGCTCGGCACCACCAGCGCGCCCGGACCGTAGATGTCGCCGAAGCACGAGTCGAACGTCTGCGGACCGGCGCCGCCGCTACCGCCGCTGCCGCCGCTGCCGCCGGTCGCGCCGGCTCCGGCGCTGCCGCCGGTCGCGCCGGCTCCGGCGCTGCCGCCGGTCGCGCCGGTTCCGCCGGTCGCACCCGTTCCACTGGTTCCGCCAGTCGCGCCGGTTCCGCCGGTCGCGCCGGTTCCGCCGGTCGCGCCGGTTCCGCCCGTCGCGCCGGTTCCGCCCGTCGCGCCCGTCGCGCCCGTTCCTCCGGTCGCCCCCGCCGCGCCGCCGGAACTACCGCCGGCGTCACTCGAGCCGCCGCACGCGCTCGTAGCGATCAGCGCAGCGCCCGCGATGACCGCGAGCAATGTGACGTTTCTCAAACCTACGTGTGTCGAGCTCATTTCATAGTCCTCCGACCGGCCGCCCAGGAGGGTACCCCGAGCGCGTGGCGTCAGTCCACCGTGGGCGTCACGGCGAGCTCGTCGAGGTACCACCGGGGAAAGCCGTGGCGCCGCGCCGCGCCGATCAACAGCGCGAGGTAGGCTCGTGTAGGCAAGACTATCTTGTCCTGGCGAAACGCGGGCTCGACGACGTACAGCCACGCGCGCTCGACGTCGCCGGAGCGCAGTCGCACGGCCACGCGCTTCGGTCCGCGACGGTAGCGTTGCGGGTGCCCTTCCTTGAGATCGATCCCGGCGAGCGCCGGCGCATCCACCCGCAACGCGAGGCCCGGCAGCTCCCGATCCGGCGCGGGCTCGACGTTCGCGGCGCCGCCGGCGCGAGCGCGCGAGAAGTAGTTCCATGCGAGCCGGAAGCCCGGCAACAGCGCCGGCTCCGCGCGTGCGATCCGGCCGTTGATACCGCGCGCCGCGAGGAAAGCCCGCAGATCGTCCAGATCCATGTTCGAGCCGTAGGCGAACACCCAGTCGAGCATCGCAGCGCCACAGCGTACAGGCTATCGATGCGAAATGAAGCTCGTGCTCGTCCAGCCGGTGCTCGATCACTCGCCCGACGCGCGGAACATGGCGGCCGTCGTCGCGCTGCTCGCGCCGCTCGCCGGCCAGCTCGGTCGGGACGACATCGTGCTGTTGCCCGAGCGCTTCCACCTGGATCCGTCGCGCGAGCACTACGAAGGCGACATCAGCCAGCTCGCGCGCGATCTCGGCTGCCACGTCGTCGGAGGCTCGCACCACGAGCAGCGCGACGCCGACGCGCTCAACTCCGGTATCGTGGCCGACGCCGGCGGCAGCGTCGTGGCGCGCTACGACAAGCTCCGACCCTACGCCGCCGAGCGGCAGTGGGTGCGTCCCGGCGACCGCCTCGGCGAGCTCGACATCGGCGGTCGCCACGTGCTCGTGCTGGTGTGCGCGGACTTCTGGTTCTCGGATCTGTTCGACCGCGCGGCGCGCCTGCCGGATCTCGTGCTCGTGCCGGCGCTCAGCGTGTCGCGCAAACCGACTCCCGACTATTCACGATCGCTGTGGCGCCACCTGGCGATCGCCCGCGCCTACGAGTTCGGCGCCTTCGTGGGCGTCAGCGACTGGAGCCACGCGTCGCAGCTGCCGCTGCTCAGGGCGAGCGGCGTCGGCGGCCTCGCGGATCCGACCGCGGTCGACGCCGAGCGATTCTTCACGCCCGCGACCGACGGCGGCGTCAGCGTGATGGATCTGGATTTCGACGCGCTCGAGGCGTTCCGGCAGGACCGCATGCAGCGGGGTTTCTTCTGGAAACCCGCGAACTAACCGCGCCAGTGCTAGACTGCCGGGCATGAACGAGGCCTCGTCGTGAACACGCGTCGGCTGGGCCCGGACGGGCCGCAAGTGGGCGCCGTCGGGCTAGGGGCCATGCTGCTCTCGATCAGCGGCCGGCCGCCGGAGGACCAGGCCATCGCGACGATCCACGCCGCACTCGACGCCGGCGTCACGCTGATCGACACCGCGGACGCCTACTGCCTGGACGACAGCGAGATGAACCACAACGAGCGACTCATCGCCAAGGCGCTGTCCGGCCGGAAGGAGCGCGTCGTGGTCGCGACAAAGTGCGGCGTGATGCGCCCTGGCGGCGCGTGGACCGTGGACGCGCACCCGGCGCGGCTCAAGGAAGCGGCGCACGCCAGCCTGCAAGCCCTCGGCGTCGACTGCCTGGACGTGCTGCAGCTGCACGCGCCCGACTCCCGCATCCCCTACGCCGAGAGCGTGGGCGCGCTCGCCGAGCTCAAGCAGGAGGGCAAGGTGCGCTTCATCGGCCTCTCGAACGTGAACGCCAAGGAGCTCGAGCAGGCTCGCAAGGTTACGACCATCGCCAGCGTGCAGAACCGCTACAACCCCGCGCACCGCGGTCCGGAGACCGACGGCGTGCTCGCCTACTGCACGAAGCACCGGATCGCGTTCTTGCCGTATGCGCCCTTCGGCGGCACGCGCGAGGCGCCGCTGCTCGGCATGCAAGGCCGCATCGCGGACGAAGCCAAGCGGCGGCGCATGTCACCGTTCCGGATGGTCCTCGCGTGGATGCTCGCGAAGAGTCCGGTGGTGGTCCCGATCCCGGGAGCGCGCCGCCCGGAGAGCATCAGCGACTGTGCGATGGCCGGCGACGTCGAGCTCGAAGCCGACGACGTCGCGGCGATCGAAGCCTCTTTCGGATGAACGCCCGCGTCGGACTGTGCGCCGACTGCCGGCACGCGCGCCGCGTCGTGTCGGCGAAGGGCAGCGAGTTCTGGATGTGCGGGCGCGCTGCCAGCGATCCGCGCTACGCGAAGTACCCGCCGCTGCCCGTCGTGCGTTGCGCGGGCCACGAAGCGACAACGCCGAAGTAGCGATCACGGCGCGGCAGCGCTGGCCGGGACGTCGCTGCCCGGGACGGCTGCGGCCGGCAGAACCCGCGCGGCCACGCGGCGCGCGAGCATCGCCGCGCCGGCGACGCCGAGCAGGATCAGGAACGGATCGAACGGGACGCGCACGCGCGGGTCGCCGAGGAACAGCCACAGCGTCACGACCACCGACACGAGCGCGAGGATCATCGCGAGCTCCGTCGCGTGCTCGCGGCGGAACGCGCGGCGCGAGCCGACCAGGTACGCGGTGTAGATCAGCGCCGGCAGGATGCCCCAGCAGAAGAACGCGCGGATCAGCCCGCGGACAAACGCCTCGTGGCCGTTCCACGGCGGCCAGTAGATCTGCTTGCCGAGCCCGGCGCCCTCGCGCAGGTTGTCCAGAGCGGCGACGAGACGCATCGGATCGTTTTCAATCTCGTGCAGTCCCTTGGCGTAGAAGTAGCGGTCCTCGTAGAACGGGTGGGTGACCCACGCCTCGCGCTTGTAGCGGCTCAAGTTCGGGATCGGCGCGATCCAGTCGACGCGCCGGCCTTGGCGATAGTGCACCGAGGCGACGTGCGAGAAGTTGAGGTAGAAGTTCAGACCGCCGTTGGTCGCGGGCCCCGCCGGCTGCCCGACGATGCGCGAGTTGTGCCAGCACGCGACGCCGACGGCGGGCAAGGCACCGACGGCGATCAGCGCCGCCCAGCGCGCCGCGACTTTCCCGCGCCGGGCCGACATCACCCACAAGAAGATCGGCGCGAGCGGGGCGGCTGCCAGCAGGTTCGGGCGGACGACGGCGGCCGCACCGAGCACGACGCCGCCGGCGATCAACGTAGCGCGACTGTCGCGCTCGCTGCCGCGGACGACGAGCACGAGTCCGAGCAGCAAGAGGAACGTGAACGGCGTCTCCGAGAGCAGGAAGCCGGCGTAGTACATCGTCGGCAGATGCGCGGCGACCAGGATCACGGCGAGGACCGCGGCGAGCCCGCCGGCGATGCGCAGGCCGAGGCGATGCACGATCGCCAGCGAGCCGCCCACCATCATCGCCTGCAGCACGCCGACCACGACGCGGTGATGCCCGAAGACGCTGTAGACGAGCGCAAGCAGCGCCGGGTAACCGGGCGGCGTGAACGTGTCCCAGCCGTCGAGTCGACCGCTGAGAATGTGCGTGGCACGCGCCTCGTACACGCCCATGTCCGACCACACGTAGTGATCGAGAGGGTGCTGCGCGGTCACGAACCACAAACAACGCGCCGTCATCAGCAGCGCGGCGCTCAGCGTGACGACGTTGGCGACGCGCGGTGCGGACAGCACGCGATCCGCCCGCGCTGCGCCCAGGACAATCCGCTGGAACACGCCGTCGGCCAAGGCGACGTACGCTAGCAGCCCGCGTTCGTCAGCGCGATGCAGCTTTGCCGGGCGACAGGACCCATTGCTCCACCTGGTCGACGATGATGTGCCCGAAGTGCCCGGTGGCCTCGTCGACGATCTGGAGGTGTGCCTGCTGGCCGCGCCAGGGCCGGATGTCCCACGTCCGGCGCGACAGGAACTCGCTGTCCCGGCCGGTGGCGGTACGCACGATCTCGTCACCGACAACGAGCGAGACGCTCAGCTCGGCCGGGTCGTCGCCGCCGCCGACGCGCAGCACCATCTCGTCGCCCACGAGGGCGAAGGGCGCGGACACGAGCTGACCCTTCGCGTCGTCGCCGCTGTCGTCGGCGAAGGTGTCGATGAAGCCGCCGGAGACGCCCACCACACGCAGCTCGCCGCGCGGCAGCCGGCGACTCGGCCAGCTCGCGAACGCGTCGCCGCTCGCGGCCCAGCCGTCGTAGCTGCCGGCGTTGAAGTCGATGCGTGCGACGCGGCGGCCGCGCCCGGGCAGCGAATCCCGCTCCCAGATCCCGGGCGCGCTGGTGTGCGGTGGCAGATCCTGGAAGAAGTAGCCGTCGCGCCAGAAGTCGTCGCGCGTGTAGCCCCACATGATGTAGGTCGGCTTGCGCGCGAGCATGTCGGCGTCGCTCATCTTCTTCTCGTGGCCGGGCTTGCCACGTCCAAGCGTCTTGACGTCCCGGTGCGCGACCGTCGGGTCGATGACGCCGTAGAGGTCCACCACGCGCACGTCGCCGATGAAGCCGAGGTGACCGATGAGCCCGGTGGCGAGTACGGCGCCTGGCGGATGGTGATCGCGGACCCACTCGGCGAGATGCTTGGACTCGGAGACGTCGTCGGCGAAGCGCTGGATCTCGTAGCGCAGCGGACCGTTCTCCAAGCCGACCGCGTACTGGCGATCGAGCACGCCGATCACGAGCACCGCCGCCGCGCCCGCCAGCACCGGCGGCCCGAGCTGGATCTTGCCGAGCACGCGCGCGACGCGCGGCGCGCGCACGATGCGCCACAGGCCCTCGAGCGCCGCGCCGGTGCACAGCGCGAACACGGGAAGCTGCGCGACGAAGAAGCGCTGGCCCGGGTAGAAGTCGCCGCCGACGTACGCGATGTACGCGCTGTGCAGCACGGCGTAGACGAGCAGCGCGCGCACGACGCGGCTGTCGATCTTCAAGAGCGCGAGCGCGCCGATCGCCGGGATCCAGGCGCGATCGCTGAAGAACGTCTTCACGTATTGCAAGCCGCGCTTCCACGCGTCGAAGCGCGAGCTCTCGACCTTCAGGTAGAAGGTGTTGGGCAGCAGGTAGCCGTAGTAGTGCCAGCGCCAGGCGAAGTACGCGCCGTAGACGCCGACCCAGGCGCCCAGCATCCACGCCGTCTGCACCAGCGCGGCCCGCCGCTCTTCTGGCGGACGCTTGCGCAGGCGGAGCACGCCGACTTCGAGCAACTCGCTGCCGACCAGCACGGCGCAGAACAGGCCCGCGTCGGGACGCGTCATCTGCGCCCCGGCGAGCGCCAGGCCCGCGAACAGGCCGCGGCGCGGCAGCTTCGACGTGACGAGCAGCAGCGCGAGCAAAATCCAGAACGCGAGGAAGTGCCCCTCGAGCCCGAACGCCGCCCAGGTCGTCCACGAGTTGTCGAGCACGAGCACGCCGAGTGCGAGCGCGGTCGCCAGGACGTTCGATCCCCAGATGCGCCGCCCGAGCACGTACGCCATCGCGACGTCCGCCGCGGCGACGTAGATCTCCACCTGGACGATCACCGGCACGAACGCCACGTGCAGCGCGTGGGTCAGCGCGTACACCGGCACCATCAGCATCAGCCACAGGAAGTTGGTGTAGCCCTCGACGCGCTCGCCGGGGTTGAACACCACGCCGTGGCCCAGCACGACGTTCTTCGCGTACTGCATCGAGATCATCGCGTCGTCGACCACGTTGCGGTGATAGAGGCGCGAGTACTCGTTCGCGAGCAGCACGCTGGTCAGCACAGCCGCGACGCAGAGCGCGGCGTTGCGCAGCTCGAGCCAGTCGCCGTCCCAGCCGAACGCGCGCGCGATCTTGCGGACCCGGGTTTCCTCGGTCATGGGCGTGGGCGCAGCAAGCAAGCACCATACCGCGTTTCCGGCAGGGCATTTCCCGCGCCGGACCGGCATTCTGTGCCACTGGCACACCATTGAAGCGACATGACTTGCGTCAAGACGGCCGCGTCCCTACGAGTGGCGGCGATGCCGCACGTGGTGGTCGTGGGAGGGGGCTTCGGCGGCCTGCGCGTGGCGACGTCCCTCGCCCGCGCCAAGGTCGAGGTCACGCTGATCGACCGCTGGAACCACCACCTGTTCCAGCCGCTGCTCTACCAGATCGCCATGGCCGGGCTGTCGCCGGCGGACATCGCCTATCCGCTCCGGAGCGCGCTCCGCACCCAGGACAACGCGGAAGTGTTGCTCGGCGAGGTGACGGGCGTGGACACGGGAGCGCGGGAGGTCGAGCTCGCGGACGGCGAACGCATCTCCTACGACTATCTGGTCGTCGCCGGCGGCGCGAAGACGAACTACTTCGGGCACGACGACGACTGGGCGCCCCACGCCATCGGCCTCAAGAGCATCGACGACGCGATCGAGATCCGGCGTCGCGTGCTGCTCGCGTTCGAGGCCGCCGAGCGGGAGGCCGACGAGACGGCGCGGAGACGCCTGTTGACGTTCGCGGTGATCGGCGGCGGGCCGACGGGCGTGGAGATCGCCGGCGCGCTCTCCGAGCTCTCGCACTCGGTCATGCAGCGCGATTTCCGGCACATCGACCCGGCGATGGCGCGGGTGATCGTCATCGAGATGAAGGATCGCCTGCTGCCCGGCGGCTTCGCCGCGTCGCTCGCGGTCAAGGCGCGCCGCCAGCTCGAGAGCATGGGCGTGGAGGTGCGGCTGGGCGCGGCCGTGAAGAACATCGACGCGCGCGGCGTGCACATCGACGGACAGACGCTGGAGGCGTCGACGGTGCTGTGGACCGCCGGCGTGCGCGCCCGCAGCATCGGCGGCAAGCTGGGCGCGGTGCTCGACCGCTCGGGGCGGGTCAAGGTCGAGCAGGACTGCTCCTTGCCCGGCCACCCGGAGGTGTTCGCCATCGGCGACATCGCGTGCTTCGTGCCGGAGGGCACGGACGAGGCGCTGCCCGGCGTCGCACAGGTCGCGCTGCAGCAGGGCAAGTTCGTCGCGGGCGCCATCGCCGGCGATCTGCGGAAGCAGCCGCGCGGCACCTTCCACTACTTCGACAAGGGCATCATGGCCACGATCGGTCGTTCACGGGCGATCGCCCAGACCGGCAGCGGCAGGATCCGGATGAGCGGATTCATGGCGTGGATCGCCTGGCTCTTCATCCACATCTGGTATCTGATCGGCTTCCGGAACCGGTTGTCGGTTCTACTGAACTGGACGTGGGCGTATCTGACGTACAAACGCGGCGCGCGGCTGATCACCGGCGACGCGTCGTGGCGGCGCCTGCCGGAGCTGGCGGAGAAGGCCCGATCGCCGAAGCCGTGACGCACCCGGGCTATCGACGGCGGAGCGGCCCCGCCGTCGCGCGACTGTTCCAGCGGCTGCTCGCCCTCACCTTCGCCGTCGCGTGGCTCTCGCTCGGGTCGCAGGTGCTGCTGCTCGTCGGATCGCACGGTCTGTTGCCGGCGGCGCCGTGGCTCGCGGCGCTGCGCAGCCACGGCATCGGCTGGACCGACGCGCCGACGTGGCTGTTCGTCACCGCCTCGGACGCGGCACTTCGCGCCGGCATCTGGATCGGCGTGGTGCTCGCCGCGCTCGCCGCGTTCGGCATCCGGCCCCGGCTGTGCTTCGCGCTCTCGACGGCGCTGTACCTCGGCTACGCCGTCGCGTGCCGGAGCTTCCTGTCGTTCCAGTGGGACAACCTGCTGCTCGAGTGCGGCGCGCTCGCGGCGTTCCTGCCTGCGCGCCGCCGCTCGCGCTGGATCCACGTGCTGTTCCGGCTGCTGCTGTTCAAGCTCTACTTCGAGAGCGGCATCGCCAAGCTCGAGTCCCCGATCGGCGACTGGCTGGACGGCAGCGCGATGCGCTTCTACTACGAGACCGCGCCGATCCCGACGGCGCTCGCGTACTTCTTCCACGCGCTCCCGGCGTGGTGGCACCACATCGAGAGCAACGCGACGCTGCTGTGGGAGATCGGCGTGCCGTTCTTGATCTGGGGTCCGCGCCGCGCCCGCCTGGTGGCGCTTGCGGTATTTTCGTTCTTCCAGATCGTGAACATCGCCACGGCCAACTACGGCTTCTTCAGCTACCTGGCGCTGTTCATGGGCGTGTTCCTGCTGGACGACGGCGACGTGTGGCGCATGCGCCACGTGCTCGCGGCGCGCCTGCCGAAGCGCGTGGCGGCGTGGCTGCGCCTGGCCAAGTGGGAGCTGCGCCACGTGCGCGCCATCGCGAACTTTCGCCCGCGCTTGCCGGTGAAGCCCCGGCGCGTGCTGCGCTGCACGCTGGCGAGCGTCGTGACGGCCGCGTGGATCGCCGTCGGCTTCGACAGCGGGCTGCGGACGTTCGCCCACCAACGCCTCGGCGTGCTCGACGAGCTGGCCGACGCCGAAGCGCCATTTCGCCTGGTGAACGACTACCACCTGTTCATGCAGGTCACGCGCCAGCGCATCGAGCCCACCTTCGAGACCCGGAGCAACGGCAGCTGGACGGAGCTCGTCATGTACGACAAGCCGGGTCCCGTGGATCGCGCGCCACCGTTCGTCGCCCCGCACCAGCCGCGCGTCGACTTCCTGCTGTGGTTCTATGGGCTGTCGTTCCGGCGCGGAATCCCCCCGTACGTCGACTCGCTGATCGATCACCTGTGCCGGGAGCCGAGCGCCGTGCAGGGGCTGTTCACCGGCGATCTCCCCGAGTCGCCGGACGCGGTCAGAATCGTATTCTACGACTACCACTTCGCGCCGCGCGGCTCGAAAGACTGGTGGACGCGCCGCGAGGTGGCGCGCACGCGCGCGCTGTCGTGCCGTTGATCGGGTTTGTCGGCGCGACCACGGGTGGCAGACTACGTGGGGTGTACTTGAAGCTTCCGGCGTACGCCGTCGCGCTCCTCGTCGCGCACGCCGCAGCGGCCCAGGAACGCTATCCGCGCCCCGGCTCGAGCTCGGAGGCGCGGCGGGCTACGCCGTCGCGGCTATACCGCCGACGCGGAGCTGATCGTTCGCGAGCCCGCCACGTCGTTCGGCGTCGCCTACTGGTTCAGCCGTTTTCCCACGGATGCGTCGCGCAACGTCTGGACGCCGGCCGCATCGATGCACGCGCTCCTGGTGCCGCTACGGTTCTACTGGTTCGAGCGCGGCGCGTGGGATCCGTGGGTGCAGGTCCCGGTGGGCGGCATGCTCACGTGCAGCACGTATTCGGTAGACGAGTGCGGGGAGCGGCACGGGCCCAGCTGCGCGACCGGGCTGGCGATCGGGCTCGGCGTCGGCACCGGCGTGTTCGTGTCGCAGCGGACGCGACTCACGGCTGCGCTGGACGGGCTCGGGACGCTCGGCTTGCCCAGCTCCAGCCGCGGCTGTCCAGACGGAGTCGGAGCGGACGCGCGGCAAACCGACGGACGCAACGGCCAGCTCCGCCTGGTCGTGGGCGTCGCGTGGGGCGTGCCGCGCTGAGAACAGAGCGCGTGCCGCGCGATCGCGACGTTCGTCGATCGCCGATCACGCCCACGATGGCCCACGTGGGCGGCGTGGCGCGCTGCGTGCCGCGTTCGCAGCGGCGCGCACGGGCGGCTCGGCTTCCCGACGTTCGCCGAGTACGTCGCGCTTGTCGGCGCTGCGCCCATGTGGGTGACGCGAGGTCGCGCGCCGAGCGGATCCCGGAAAATCGACGCGCGATCGTCGAATGTGCTTGACGCGATCCGCGGCGCCGCTGGTAGTTCGATCGCCGATCGCGCTCGCGATGGCCCACGTGGGCGGCTTGTCTCGCCGCGTGTCGCGTTCGCAGCGGCGGAGCGACTCGAAGCGTGATCGACGGCGCGATCGCGCGGCTGTGCGCGGCTCCGGGGGTCGAAAAGGCTCGTGGTAGAGCGGAAGCAGGAGGGAGGGAAATATGAGTGGGAATATCTCCGACTGGCGGCGCGCGCACGCGGAGCTGCTGCGGATTGCCGAGCGAAGCGAGCGAGCGAAGCGAGTAGAGGGGCCGGAGGGACGGAGGCCCCGACCAGAACCAAGCGGGTGGCGCTCGATCGCGACGAGGGGCGGTGGCTGCTCACGGCTCAGCGGGCCGGCGTGCACAGGCGGCTCGGTTTCGCGACCTTCGCCGAGTACGTCGAGCGCGTGCTCGGCTATGGGCCGCGTACGACCGACGACAAGCTGCGCGTCGCGGCGGCGCTCGAGGAGCTGCCGGAGCTGGCGGCGAGCGAGCTGTCGTGGTCGGCGCTGCGGGAGCTCACCCGGGTCGCGACGCCGGCGACCGAGCGCGAGTGGGTCGCGGCGGCGGAGGGGCGCACGGTGCGCGAGCTCGAGCGGCTGGTGAGCGGTCGCCGTCCTGGCGATCGCCCTTCGGACCCGGCGCGCGATGAAGCGCGGCGTCATGTGCTGCGCTTCGACGTGTCGGCCGACACGCTGGCGACCGTGCGGGAAGCGCTGATGATGCTGCGGCGCGACTCGGACGAGCCGCTCGACGACGACGCGACGCTCTTGCTCATGGCGCGCGCCGTGCTCGGTGGGCCCGGCGACGCCGGGCGCGCGAGCTACCAGATCGCGATGACCGTGTGCGAGCACTGCGAGCACGCCACGCAACAGGGCAAGGGCGAGGCCGTTGCCGTCGAGCCGGCGATCGCGGAGATGGCGGCGTGCGACGCGCAGCGCATCGACGCTGGTGGCCGGGCTACGCAGACCGTCCCGCCGGCGACGCGCCGCGAGGTGATGCGTCGCGACGGCGGCTGTTGCGCGGTGCCCGGCTGCAGGAACGCGGTGTTCGTCGATCTGCACCACATCGATCCGCGCGCCGAGGGGGGCAGGCACGATCCGGCCCGGATGGTGACGCTGTGTTCGGCACATCATCGGCTGCACCATCGCGGACGTCTGCTCGTCGAGGGCGACGCCCGCGTGGGCTTCACCTTCCGCCACGCCGACGGATCGCCCTATGGGCGCGTCGGTTCGGTGCAGGTGGCCGACACCGAGGCGCGGGTGTTCATGGCGCTCCGCAGGCTGGGATTCAAGGAGGGCGAAGCGCGGCGTGCGATTCGAGCAGGCGCGTGCCCACGTGGGCGTCGGCGTCGGAGTCGGAGTCGCCGACGGCGACGGCGACGGAGTCGAAGCGCTGCTGCGCGGCGCGCTCGGCGTGCTCTCGGCGGGGAGTCGGGCGGCGTGAGCGGTGAACCACGACCCACGTGGGCGGCGCGCCTGGTGAGCGGTCGCCGCACTGGCGGCCGCCCTGCGGACCCGGCGCACGATGAAGCGCGGTGACATGTGATGCGGTTCGACGTCTCGGCGGAGACCCTGGCGATGCGGCGCGGCGCCCGGCCGCCAACAACGCGGTGTACATGGATCCGCGCGTCGAAAGGAGGGAGGTTCGACCCGGCGGAGGCTGCACCATGCGTGCTCGCCGCGCGTCAGCCGCGCTCGACGGACCGCGCCGCTCGTGAGCAGCTGGTCGGCGATATCCGGATAGCGATGTCGCAGCCCGTTCGACGCGAGGGCGTCCACCAGGTCGGGCAGCGCTTCACGACCGCCAACGCCGTCGGCGAGGGCTGCCGGCGGACTGAATCCACGGACGCGGCACGGCCCGCGCGCTTCCGCGCCGATCCGGCATCCCTGCTATGCTCGGCCCGCATGCCCGTGCCCGCCGAGCTCGCGAAGGATCCCGCGGTCGCCGGGCCGCTGGGCACGCTGGCGCTCGCCGTGACGCGACCGCGCGCGGCCATGCTCGGGTTGCGCGCGCTGCGCTGGCATCGCGATCTCGCGCGGCTTGGCGTCGACATGCCGCTGTGCGCGGTGCACGACATCGGGCTGCTGCTCGCGTGCCCGAACGAGCAGCTCGAGCAGGGGCCGCGCGTGGACGTGACGGCGCTGCTCGCGTCGATGCCCGGCGCCACCAAGATGTTCGACGCCTACCGCGCGCTGATCGAGGAGGTCGCGGGCAGCGAGGCGGCGCTGCGCTCGAGCCAGCTCGCCCTCGGCGACGACATGGTCGTGGTGCTGCTCGCGCGCCTGCTCGGGCCGGTGGCAGAGCGCGTGGTCGGGCGCCCGCCGTACGTGGCCGGCACGCCGCTCGACGCCGCGTTGGTCGAGCACATCGAGCCAGACCTGGTGGGTCTGTTCGGCGCGGTATCCCGCGGCTGGGACGTGTCGGCGCTGCAGGCGCTGGTCGCGAACCAGCTGTACGTGCTCACGCTGGTCGACGCGCTCGACCTGGACACGCTACAGCTGTTCGGGATGATCGGCGGCGACGCCGGGCAGGGCGCGCTGGCCCAGGTCGATCTGCTCGGCGTGCTCGGACACCCCGAGGCGAACGACGTCGTGGATTTCTCCCTGGAGATCCTGCCCAGCGTGCTCGAGACCAAGACGCGGCCCGGCGCGGGCACGCACGCGGCGTTCGGCTACGCCGGGCTCGCGCGCAAGGGCAGCATCGACAGCCTGATGCTCACGGAGCTGGCCTGGGATCCCGACGAGCTGATGCGGCGCATGGCCGACGACGAGGTGCTCTACTACGCGCGGGAGCAGGCGCGCGACGACTCGACGCGCATCCACTACGTGATGATCGACGCCAGCGCGTCGATGCGCGGCGAGCGTGCGACGTTCGCCCGCGGCATGGCGCTCGCGGCGGCGAAGAAGCTGCTCCTGTCCGGCGAGGAGGTGGTGTTCCGTTTCTTCGACTCGCGGCTGTACGAGGCGCACCCGGCGCGCGGCGGCAAGCTGCCGGTGGCGTACCTGCTCTCCTTCAAGGGCGAGCGCGGGCGCAACCCGTCGCGGGTGTTCCGCGAGCTGGCGAACGTGCTCGACGTGGCGACGCGTCGCGACTCGCGCCAGGCGGTCGTGCACCTGTTCACGCACGCGGCGCTCTACATCCCGCGCGCGACCGTGGAGGCGATGAGCCGGAGCGCGCGGCTCGCCGCGATCTTCATGCTGCCGTCGGGCGGCGAGCTCCAGCTCGACTACCTGGATCTATTGGACGCGTACTGGGTCGTCGATCACAAGACGCTCGCCAGCCGCGAGGCCCGCGCCCACGAGGCCAAGCGCATCCTGGGCGACGTGGGACCGGTGACGGACCGGCCCCGCGCCGGAGCGCCATGAGCGACCTGATCGAGCTGTTCGCGCAGCTGCGCGCCGATGCAGACTTCGACGATCTGCACGGCCGGGCCCAGCGCGCCGCAAGGAACGGCCGCGTGGACGAGGCGGTGCGCGCGGCCTGCGCGGCGCTGCTCCACACGAGCGCGCGCGAGGAGGCGTACGTGCGCGTGCCGCGCTTGCTCGGCACGCTGTTCGAGCGCATGGGCGACCCGCGCGCCGCGCTCTCGGCCGCCTGGTACGCCGGCGACACGGAGCGCCAGGCGGCGCTCGCGCCGCACGTGCCGCCCGTGGACCGCGCGCGCACCTGGGCGCACTGGGCACGCCGCCAGAACGACACCGGCCTGTTCGAGCGCGCCGCCGGCGAGTTCGAACAGTCGGGTCTGCTGGTGCGCGCCGCCATCCACTACGAGCGCGCCGGCAACGTCACGTCGGCGCGCGCGCTGTGGTCGCGTCTCTCGCAGCTGCTCGACGCGCGTCACGGCGAGGACTACGCCGCGGGGCTGGCGCGCTTCAATGTCGCACGCATGAGCGAGCGCGCGGGCGATGCGCGCGCCGCGCGCGAGGCGACGGTCGCGTCGGTGCATCGGTTGGAGGAAGCCGCGGACCGCTTCGAGTCCATGGGCCAGCGCGAGCGCGCCTTCGACTGCTACCACGTGCTGGTCGCGATCGGCGAGCTCAGCGGCACCTTCGAGCACGCGCTCGAGGGCATGGTCAACGCGATCCGCATCCTGGGCGGCGACAACCTGCGCTACCACGCGTTGCGCATGTACGAGCAGGCGATAACCCACGCGGAGAAGGCCGACGACGTCGCGGCGGCCGCGACGCTCGCCCGCGAGATGACGGACTACGCACGCAAGCAGGGCATGCCCCGGGTGGGCGCCCGCGGCACGCTGCGCCAGAGCGATCTATGGCAGAAGGTCGCCGACTCGACCTTGCTGCGCGGCGGGCCGTCGCAGCTCGCGGAGAACGCGCTGCTCGCGTCGCTGATCGCCGCCGCCGAGATCGGGCAGTACACGCGCGTGGGCAAGCTGTACGCCCGGCTCGCCCAGCTCGACGTCGAACCGGCGCGCAAGCGCCACTACGAGCGCGCGGCCAAGCGCTACACCGGCGTGATCGACGCCGCCCTCGACGCCGCCAAGGTCGACCAGCGCGTCGGCGAGCAGGTGGCGCCGCCGGACGTGTGGCACGTCGATCTGGTCGAGTGGGAGGACGCCGGGTCGGCTTCCGAAGGCTGCGCCGAGCTCTTGCTCGATCCCGAAGAAGCCGAGAACCGCATCACCTTGCGCAGCGTGCTGCTCGCGCGCCTGGTCGCGCTCGGCGCCGACGCGACCAGCGGCCACGAAGCCACGCGCGCCGGCGTGCTGGTCGGCGACTATCTCGGCCCGGTCGGCCTGTACAACCTGCTGTCCGCTGTCGAGCACCTGTACGAGCGTCCCGAGCCGGAGGTGCGCCTGGCCGGCGTGCGCGCGCTCTCGCGCTACTTCTTCAAGCGCAGCTTCGTCACGCTGGAACGCGCGCTGCGCGATCCCGACGACAGCGTCGCCAACGAAGCCGCGAACGCGCTCGAGCGACTGCGCTTCGAGCACGCATGGGATCCCCTGGCGCGCATCTACCGCACGGCGGATCGTCCGGCGGCGCGCCTCGCCGCGCTCCGCGCGCTCGCGCGCATCGACGTGCTGGAGGCCGCCGAGCTGTTGCTCGGCGCGCTCGATCACGGCGGCCCGGACGAGCGTGCCGAGGCGATCAAGGCGCTCAAGACCGGGCGCGGCGCCCACTTCGTCGATGCCGCCCGCGCCGCCTACCCGGACGCGTCGCCGCGCCTTCAGAAGGCGATCAAGGACGTCTTGAGCGCGCGCGGGATTGCGATTTGACGAATCGATTATCCTGACTCACACTCGAAGTCGGGAGGCGTAATGCGCCGCTTGCTTCTTGGAATCTGCGCGTTCGGCGTTGCCGCGCTTGCTGCGGGCTGCGCCGACCCACTCGACGTGTTCGGTGCGGACGAGATCGTCACGGAGAAGTCGAGTGCCGGCGCACCGCCGGCGATCACCGACGACAAGATCGGGGACAAGCATCCCGTCTACGACCCGGGGCTGACGATCACGGAGTCGTTCGGCCCCTGCGACGTCACCTTGAACAAGAGCGGCTCGGTAACGAAGCTCGACGTCATGCCCTGGACCAGCGAAGACTCGGCGCTGAAGGACCGGATCTTCCCGAAACGCACCGACGCCCTCGCGGCGCTGGGCGAGCGCCCGGTGATGCCGTCGATGGAGATCGTCAACGGTGCGCTCAAGCCCTTCGACGACGGCCTGTACGCCGCGGTGGAGCTGGCGGCAGAGGACGGCAGCTCCGGCTCGCTGATCGACAAGGCATCGCTGTTCAAGGACCTGCTCGCCGAGCTCGTCAGCCGCGCGTCGAGCGGGAGTGCGGCGGAGCAACCGCTCGCGCGCCAGGCGGCGGCACAGATCGGCGCGGCGCTGCTCGCCGGCGGCGGCACGCCGGTGCTTCCGGCGAGCATCGCCGCCGACGCCAACGCACTGCTCGCCGCGTTCAACGCGGATCCGCTCAGCTCGCGGCCGATCGGCTTCTACACGTGGAGCCCGGAGCTCTCGAACATCTTCCGGCGCGACCGCTTCCTGCAGAGCGCCGACAGCATCCAGCCCGGCTTCGGCGCGTTCGCGGAGACCAGCCTGGCGCTGAGCGGTACGCCGGCGCTGAGTCAGCGCTACGACGCCGTCCTCGGCCTCTACTCCGGCCTGACCAATCCGTTCTTCGACCTGCCGCCGACGGCGCTGGCGCCGCTCGTGCCGGACGCGGGAGCGCTCGGCAACCTGTCGTCGATCGAGAGCGCGTTCTCCGCCCAGCACCCCGAGACCCAAGGCACGCCATCGTGCGCCGCGCACCTGGCGTTCCTGCCCGCGTCGGACAGTCCGGAGAACAAGCTGTTCCGCGACCTGTACTGCGAGACGCCGCCGCCCGCGGGCCAGAACCTGATCGACGTCCTGATCGACCGCATCCGCGCCGGCGACATCGACCTCACGCCGACCGCGACCTCGGGTTGGTACGACCGCCAGCTGTACGCCCTCGAGACGCTGCTCGTCCCGGACCAGGCGCCGGAGAAGGACCACCTGTTCTTGACCAAGCGCTACAAGGAGAAGCTCGTCGAGACGTTCAAGTCGATGATCACCGAGCACCGCGAGACGCACGTGAAGCAGCTCGAGCAGAGCGGGTTCGGCGGCGCGTCATCGGCTGAGGCCACGCCGATCTACGTAGACGTGTACCCGCTGCTGCCGGTCGAGCCGTTCCCCACGTTCTATCTCCGCACCGCGCGTGCCTACCGCTTCCTCCAGGGCATCCTGGTCGCGAGCATGGGCCAGGCGTTCCTCGATCAGAGCGTACGCATCGCCGCCACCGCGAACGTCAAGCTCGGCGCCGAGCTGACGCAGAAGATCGCGCTCTGCTACGGCCTGTACTCGGTCGCGGCGCAATCCATCGGCATGCGCCCGGCGCTCGACCCGGACGAGAGCGGCGTCGATCTCCCCGCCGCCGAGGCGCTCGCGCGTGATTGGCTCGGCAAGTGGCGCGACGACGCCGACGTCGCCCGCGATCCGCGCGTGATCGTCCCGGTCGGTCACGACAAGGAGGCCCGCACGATCCGCTACTGGGCGATCCTCGGCGTCAAGGCGCTGCGCGTCCAGGCCGCGTTCTATCCCGGCTTCGAGCCCAAGGTCGTGGACACGTCGGTAGACTGCCACGTCCGCGACTTCATCGACACGAAGCCGTACACGCTCGTCGAGCAGCAGGTCGAGCTTACGCTTCCGGACAGCAAACCGCCGCCGACGCGCGACGAGCTCCGGACCATCGCCGACCAGTACGACAACGCCGACGACATCGTGAAAGCGCTCGAGTCGCGCTGATGCGGGCCGCGCTGCTCGCGCTCGCCATCGCCCAGAGCGGCTGCGGATACGCCGTCGCGCAGACCGCGCACACCGAGCCATCCGGGAGCTTCGCCGCGGCGTTCGGCATGAACTACGTGACGAACGAGCTCTCCAACGTCGCCGGTCGCGACACCACCACGCGGCTCGGCTTGCAGATCTCGCCACGGCTCGGCTTGAGCGATCACGTGGACGTCGGCCTGCAACCGTGGTGGCTGCTCGGCACCAGCGCCGACGTGAAGGTAGACGTGCTCGCCCGCCACAACCGACTCGCGATCGCGCCGCGCGCTGGCGTGGGCTACGCCGTGGCAAGCGGCAAGACGGTCATGGCCTTCGCCGGCGGCCTGTCGAGCTACCGGCTGACGCCCGACTTCGAGCCGTACGCCGGCGCGGTGTACGCGAACCACTGGATCACGCGCGATCCGCCGGACGAGATCCAACTCCAGCCCGGGGAGTCGTTCGCGGCGCGAACCGGCGTCGGCGACGGTCTGGTGGAGCTCAGCGTGGGCTTCATGCTCGGCGGCTCCGACGGCTCCGGCCCGTATCTGGAGTACGACCTGTGGCTGCCCGCCCAGGACGACCCGGGCGACAACTACGCGTTCGTCACCACGCACGTGTTCGCGGCCGGCCTGCACTTCGGCAAGCCGCAGCGGTAGCTCACATTCTCGGTCCTTCGTCTCCGCGAACGGCCCGTCGGTGACCGTGAATCTTCCGCCGGACAGCCGGACGCGCGTGCCCTTCGAGCTGGGCTCGAGCCCAGCGCCGTCGAGCATCACGCCGGCTTGGATGAGCTCCTGGTTGTACTTGCCCATCGCCTCGAGCAAGCGCCTTTGCTTTTGTTGCCGGTCCGGCGCGGAACCCCAATCCGCGCCTACTTCGGGATCGCCCAGAGCTTGCTGGCGGACCACACGTGCGCGTAGATGAAGCTCGCATCCGAGCCGAACGGCTGCACATAGTCCCCGGTTCTGGACACGGGCTTCTCGACGCCGCCGGCCTTCGGCACTCGAATCAACTGGTTGAGCGTCGCGTAGTAGGCGTACGGCCCGTCCACCCACACGCTGTTGGCGCCGTACACGCCCTGCCCCGCGATGAGCTCCACGCTGCCCCCGGCGTGGTAGCGGTACACGCCGTCCTGCGCGTCGCCCTTGCTGCGCGTCCAGTAGACGTAGTTGGCTTCCGCGACGATGACGACGTTGGTGTCGATCAGCGCGCCGGGCACGTCGCTCGCGGTGCCGCCGGCGAGCGGCGCCATGCGCAGCGCGTAGCCCGAGGTGCCCGGATGCACCCAGTAGATGGTGTCGGACGCGACCGCGAACGACCTGACCGCCGCTTCGTCGCCCGCCACGATGACGGTGCCGGGATCCGATGCGGGCGCGCTCATCGAGCGCGCATACACCTGGACCGGCGCGTACTGGTTCATCCAGTACATGGTCCCGCCCGCGATCTCCATGTAGAACGGCGAGGCTGCCGGCTGGAACACGCTGGTGGGCGCGGTGCCGCTCGTGGCGACGCTGGTCGACAGCTTCCACACCGTCGACGGCGACCAGTTCGACCAGTAGATGTCGGTGCCGTCCGTCGCGAAACCGCCGCCAGGCGCCGTCGAGTCGGTGACGACATCCGCCGCGGCCGCACCGTTGGTGGGGACGCGATGGATATTGAACGCGGACGGCGGGATGGCGTTGGCCTGCATGAGGTATGCGTTGCCGCCGGCCAGCAACGCGCGGTACGCCTCGCCGTTCGGATCGATCGCCGTCGGGCTGCACAGCCCGCCGCTCAGGCACCCCGCGCCGAAACAGCTGCGCCCGCACGCGCCGCAGTCCGTGTCGGTGTCGAGCGGTGTCTCGCAGTCGGCGGGGTTCGAGTCGCAGTCGCCGAAGCCGGCGGCGCACACGGCAGCGTCGACGGCGGCTTCCGCGTCGCCCGCGTCCTGCCCCGCGCCGGCCAGCCCCGCCGCGCCGGCGGCGGCGTCCGCGCCACCGGCGCCGCTCGCGCCGCTGGTGCCGGAGCTACCGCTCGTGCCGCCGGTGCCGGAGCTACCGCTTGTGCCGCCGGTGCCGGAGCTACCGCTCGCGCCGCCAGTGCCGCCGCCGTCGGAGCTACCGCCGCCGGTGCCGCCAGTGCCGCCTGTTCCGGGCTTCTTCGGACTGTCGTCGGAACAGCCGCCCGCTCCGCTTCCGACCAATACACAAGCCGCCAACGCCGCCCAGATCGCGCCACGCATGCAAACACCCTCGCCCGTCCCAGACCCTGCTGGTCCGATATCCCGCCCGGGAAGCGCCGGCAAGCGCGTTGGAGTTTCCCCGTGGATTGTCCTTTGAACACGCGCCGGCTCGATCGCTCGCCGCGCCTCCGCGTGCGCGCGCCTGCTTGCCGCCCTCCGACTGGCTTTCGTCCGGGACTCGATCGGGAGTTGCCATCCCATGCCAGCCTGGCGGACCGTTGCTGTTGAAGCGTGAGCGCGTCGCCGACTCGATTTGCTGCTGCCTTCGAGCTCCGCCGCAGATTCATGGCGATTGCTCCAGCGCCTCGACAATCTGGATCAGCCGCGACGTCGCCGTGCGTCCCCGAGCTCAGTTAGCTCGAGGAGCTGCCTGACGGTCTGGACGTGTTTCGCCATGGCCAGCTGTGATCATGTTTGATCCGCTCACGCAAGATATGACCGATCTTGAGTCCACGTGGGTCGTGGCTCACCGCTCACGCCGCCTGGCTCCCCGCCGAGAGCACCCCGAGCGCGGATCGCAGCAGCGCTTCGACGGCGTCGCCGTGGCCCACGTGGGCACGCGCCTGCTCGATCGCACGCCGCGCCTCCCGCTCCTTGAACCCCAGCTTGCGGAGCGCCATGAACACCCGCGCCGCGGTGTCGGCCACCTGTACCGAACCGACGCTGCCATAGGGCGATCCGTCGGCATGCCTGAAGGTGAAGCCCACGTGGGCGTCACCCTCGACGAGGAGCCGCCCGCGATGGTGCAACCGATGGTGCGCCGAACACAACGTCACCATCCGGGCCGGATCGTGCATGCCGCCCTCGGCGCGCGGATCGACGTGATGCAGATCGACGAACACCGCGTTCCTGCAGCCGGGCACCGCGCAGCAGCCGCCGTCGCGACGCACCACCTCGCGGCGCGTCGCCGGCGGGACCGTCTGCGTCGCCCGGCCACCGGGAGCGACGCGCTGCGCGTCGCACGCCGCCATCTCGGCGATCGCCGGCTCGACGACGATGGCCTCGCCCTTGCCCTGCTGCGTGGCGTGCTGGCAACGCTCGCACACGGTCATCGCGATCTGGTAGCTCGCGCGCCCGGCGTCGCCGGGCCCACCGAGCACGGCGCGCGCCATGAGCAGCAGCGCCGCGTCGTCGTCGAGCGCCTCGTCCGAGTCGCGCCGCAGCATCATCAACGCTTCCCGCACGGTCGCCACGGTGTCGGCCGAGACGTCGAAGCGCAGCACGTGACGCCGCGCTTCATCGCGCGCCGGGTCCGAAGGGCGATCGCCAGGACGGCGACCGCTTACCAACCGCTCGAGGTCGCGCACCGTGCGCCCCTCCGCCGCCGCGACCCACTCGCGCGCGGTCGCCGGCGTCGCGACCCGGGTGAGCTCCCGCAGCGCCGACCACGACAGCTCGCTCGCCGCCAGGCCCGGCAACTCTTCGAGCGCCGCGGCGACGCGCAGCTTGTCGTCGGTAGTACGCGGCCCGTAGCCGAGCACGCGCTCGACGTACTCGGCGAACGTCGCGAAGCCGAGCCGCCTGTGCACGCCGGCCCGCTGGGCTGCAAGCAGCCACTGCCCCTCGTCGCGATCGAGCGCCACGCGCTCGGCTGCAATCCGCAGCAGCTCCGCGTGCACGCGCCGCCAGTCAGAGATATTCCCACTCATATTTCCCTCCCTCCTGCTTCCGCTCTACCACGACGTTTTTCGACGCTCGGAGCCGCGCGCAGGCGCGCGATCGCGTCATCGATCACGCTTCGAGTCGCTCCGCCTCCGAGAACGCGACACGCGGCGCGACAAGCCACCCACGTGGGCCATCGCGAGCGCGATCGGCGTTCGACGACCGGCGGCGCCGCAGATCGCGTCAAACAATTTCTTCGAGCAAGCGTCGATTTTTCCGGAGTCCGCTCGGCGCGCGAGCCCGCGTCGCCCACGTGGGCGCAGCGCCGACAAACACGCGCTCGACGTACTCGGCGAACGTCGCGAAGCCGAGCCGCCTGTGCACGCCGGCCCGTTGAGCCGTGAGCAGCCACTGTCCCTCATCGCGATCGAGCGCCACGCGCGCTGTTCTGGTTGGGGCCTCCGTCCCTCCGGCCCCTCTACTCGCTTCGCTCGCTCGCTCGGCAATCCGCAGCAGCTCCGCATGCACGCGCCGCCAGTCAGAGATATTCCCACTCATATTTCCCTCCCTCCTGCTTCCGCTCTACCACGACGTTTTTCGAGGTCCGGAGCCGCGCGCAGGCGCGCGATCGCGTCATCGATCACGCTTCGAGTCGCTCCGCCTCCGAGAACGCGACACGCGGCGCGACAAGCCACCCACGTGGGCCATCGCGAGCGCGATCGGCGTTCGACGACCGGCGGCGCCGCAGATCGCGTCAAACACTTTCGACGCGCGCTCGTCGATTTTCCGGGATCCGCTCGGCGCGCGAGCCCGCGTCGCCCACGTGGGCGCAGCGTCGACACGCACGCGCTCGACGTACTCGGCGAACGTCGCGAAGCCGAGCCGCCTGTGCACGCCGGCCCGCTGGGCTGCAAGCAGCCACTGTCCCTCGTCGCGATCGAGCGCCACGCGCGCTGTTCTGGTTGGGGCCTCCGTCCCTCCGGCCCCTCTACTCGCTTCGCTCGCTCGCTCGGCAATCCGCAGCAGCTCCGCATGCACGCGCCGCCAGTCAGAGATATTCCCACTCATATTTCCCTCCTCCTGCTTCCGCTCTAACACGACGTTTTTCGAGGTCCGGAGCCGTCGATCACCATTCGCGAAGCTTCCGCTGTCGCGAGCGCGGCACGCGGCGGACAGGCGCCCACGTGGGCCATCGTCCTCGCGGTCGGCGTTCGACGACCGGCGGCGCCGCGGATCGCGTCAACTACTTTCTACGAGCGCGCGTCGATTTTCCGGGCGCGGGAGGTGCATCGCGGCGAGGCCCGCGAGGCGCAGACCGGCGCCGGCGCATCGTCGATCGGGTCCGCTCGGCGCCGGCCAACCCACGTGGGTCGGCGGCGTTCGATGACAGCAGCGTCGACCGCGCTTCGCCGATTGCGCCGGTGCGGTCGCGAGTGCGACAGTATGAGCGTGTTCAACGGCAATCGCGGACTGGGCGTCGCGGCGTTGCTCGCCGTCGTGGCGGCCTGCAGCTCGAGCTCGAGCCCGGGAGGAAGCGCCGGCGCGGCCGGCGCGGCCGCGGGCAGCGGCGGCGCGAGCGGCAGCGGCGGCACGGCGGGCAGCGGCGGCAGCGCGGGCAGCGGCGGCACGGCGGGCAGCGGCGGCGCGAGCGGCACGGCCGGCGGCGGGGGCGGCAGTGGGGCTGCGGGCAGCGCGGGCGCCGGCGGCGCCGCCGGTGCCGGCGGGAGCGCGACGCCCGCGGTGCGGCTGGTCGGGCGCTTCACCGCGGACGCCGCGCCGCGCTTCGCGTGGTCCGGCAGCGAGATGCAAGCGCGCTTCAGCGGTACCGGTGTCACGCTCCGGCTCGACGATCCGTCCAGCACCGGCAACGACTTCCAGGTCGTCATCGACGGCACGGTCACGCAGATCCACACATCCACCGCGTCGAGCGCGTACCCGCTCGCCAGCGGCCTCGCCGCGGGCACGCACACCGTCAGCGTGTTCCGTCGTACCGAGGCGTTCGAGGGCGAGACGACGTTCCAGGGCTTCGACTTCGGCAGCGGCGGCGCGCTGCTCGCTCCGCCTCCCGCGCCGGATCGACGGCTGGAAGTGATCGGTGACTCGATCAGCGCGGGCTACGGCGTCGAGGGCGCGGATCAATACTGCTCCTTCACCGCCGCGACCGAGAACCACGAGAAGACGTACGAGGCCGTGGCCGCGAACAAGGTCGGCGCCGATCTGGTCACTGTTGCCTGGTCGGGCATCGGCATGCTTCGCGACTACAGCGGTGACACGTCGAACAACATGCCTGCGCGCTACGACCTGACGCTGCCGCTGACCGCGGGCAGCAGCTGGGATTTCAGCCGCTACGTCCCCGGCGCGGTGGTGGTAAACCTCGGCACCAACGACTTCGCGCAGGGCGATCCGGGCCAGGCGTTCGTCACCGCCTATGCAGGCTTCATCCAGCATCTCCGTGACAAGGCCCCGGCGGCGCGGATCTACTGCGCCCTCGGCCCGATGCTGTCGGGCACGTCGCTCGATACCGCGCGCACGTACCTGGAGCAGGTGATCGCCCAGCGCAAGCAACAGGGCGACACGAACGTCGCCCTGCTCGAGTTCGCGACGCAACAGGCCAGCGACGGCTACGGCTGCGACTGGCACCCGAGCGCCGCGACGCACCAGAAGATGGCCGCCGTGCTCGAGAGCGCCCTCGCGACGGACCTCGGCTGGAACTGAACGGGGGGTTCCGCGCCGGACCGGCATCCCCTTCCCTGTCTACCCGCTGTTGTCCTCGCGGCTCGCGGCGACCATGTCGCGGAGCTTCTCCACGCCGGCGATCTCGCCCATCACGATCAGCTGCGTGCCGACGTTGATCTGGTGATCGGGCGAGGGGTTGTAGATGTAGCCACCCTCGGGCTCGTGGAGCGCCACCACCAGCAGGTTCGTGTTCTCGCGGATCGGCAGCTCGCGCAGCGTCTTGCCGACGAAGGTCGAGCCCTTCTGCACCGCGACCTCCTCGAAGCGCAGGTTCTTGGTCACGCGTAGCATCTGGTCGAGGAAGGCCGTGACCTTGGGGCGCACGAGCTCGCTCACCAGCCGCATGCCGCCGATGCGGTTCGGGCTGACGGTGGTGTCGGCGCCGGCCTTCAGGATCTTCGGCTCGTTCTCGACCTCGACCGCCTTGCTGACGATGCGCGCGCGCGGATTGATCGAGCGCGCGGAGAGCGTGACGAACAGATTGTCGCGGTCCTCGCTCAGGGCGGCGACGACGCCGTGCGCGCGCTGCACGCCGGCGGCGACCAACGTGTGGTCCTCGGTGGCGTCGCCGATGACGTATAGCAGCTTGCCGCCGCACACCTCGTCGTTGATGCGCGCGACGAGCGCTTCGTCGCGATCGATGACGATGAAGTGCTGCCCGATGGCGACCAGCTCCTCCACGATGTATTTTCCTGTGCGCCCGCAGCCGGCGACCACCATGTGGTTCTTGAGCGCGGCGATCTTCCTGTCCATGCGACGCCTCCGGAACGCCTTGGCGATCACGCCTTCAACCAGCAGCGCGGTGAGCGTCGACTGGAAGTACGCGATCGTGCCAATGCCCGAGATGATCAGCGCGCCGGTGACGAGACGCGCCCAGGGATGGGTCTCGAGGCCGGGCAGCTCTGCATAGCCGACCGTCGAGATGGTGATGACGGCGAAGTAGACCGCCTGACCGAAGCTGTACTGTCCTTGCCCGAGCCACCAGAAGCAGACCCCGCCGGTGACCGTGATGACGCCGAGCAGCACCAGGGCCGAGAACACGCGCTGGATCGCCGGGCGGAACACCGGCGCGAGCATAACCCGGATCGCGGCTCAGCCCAGCGCCTGCTCGAGCGCGGCGTCGAGGGCCGGATAGCGCCATTTGTAGCCGCGCTCCTGCATGACCCGCGGCAGCACGCGCTGGCCGGTGAGGAGCGGGTCGGCGCCTTCGCCGAAGCGCACGCGCAACGCCGCGGCGGGCACGCGTAGGAAAGACGGCCGATGAAGCACGCGACCGATCGCGCGCGACAGCTCGGCGTTGGTGACGGGCGCCGGCGCGACCACGTTCACCGCGCCGGAGATCGCGGTGTCGTCGAGGCACGCGAGCAGGATGTCCACCACGTCGTCGACGTGCACCCATGACACGACCTGCTCGCCGCTGCCGATCGGTCCGCCGGCGAACAGCTTGAACGGCGCGGCCATCTGCTGGAGCGCGCCGCCGCCGCGCGCCAGCACGATGCCGAGCCGCGGCGTCACGACGCGTACGTCGAGCGCCGCTGCCTCGAGCGCCGCGGCTTCCCACGCCACGGTGAGCCGGGCGAGAAAGTCGTCGCCGGCCGGCGCGCGCTCGTCCACCGTGTCGGCGCCGTCGCGCGGGCCGTAGTAGCCGACCGCGGACGCGCACACGAACGTCGATGGACGCCTCGCCGCCTGCTGCATCGCCTCGACGATGCGGCGCGTGCTGCCGACGCGGCTGTCGACGATGCGGCGCTTGGCCGCGTCGGTCCAACGCACGCCCACGGCTTGCTCGCCGGCGAGGTGCACCACCGCGTCGGCGCGCGCGACCTCGCCGTACCAGTCGCCGCGCGCCGCGGCGTCCCACGCCGCCGCGCGTGCTCCTGGTGGAAGCCGGGCCCGGGACGGGTCGCGGGTGAGCACGGTCGGCTCGTCGCCGCGCGCCGCGAGCGCCGCGACCAGATGCGATCCGATGAACCCCGTCCCACCCGTAACGATGACGCGCATCAACCCCGTCCCTGCTCCTAGGTCCTTGTATCTACTCCGATTAGCCTGGGGCTTCGAGTCGGGTGCGGTCCCCGCGCTTGTCGTCCCGTCGAAACCGCCCTACGCCATGCCCCTATGACCACTCACCGTGCCCTGCTCGGTTCCGCCCTGCTCCTCGCGCTGTCCGCCGTCGGCTGCGCGGGCGCGCCCGCGGCGCCATTCGACACGCTCAAGACTTCCAACCTCACCGCCTTCCGGCTGCAGAACTACGAGCCGCCGCCGCCGGCCCAGGGCGCCGCAGCGCCGGCCGGCCCCGGTGTGATCCCCGGCGTTCCACCCGAGATCCAGACCTGGATCCAGCAGGGCGCAGCAGGTCTGCAACAGCTGATTCCGCCGGGACTGCTGCCGCCGGGCATGATGCCCGGTGCGGCCGCGCCGGCCGCAGCCGCGCCGGCTGCCGCGCAGATCCCGCGCTTCGAAGGCTTCCCGATCCTCGGCCAGACGCAGGTCGTCGACCCCGATCTGAAGGACAAGCTCGCCGACGTCCTCGGTCACGACGGCAACTTCCAGGCGGCCACGCGAACTGCCTGTACGCCGAGCTCGGGCTTTCGTTCAGCTCGAACCCGAACATGCCGCCGAACGACGTGCTGGTGTCGTTCTCGTGCAACCAGGTCGCAGCGCGCAACTTCGCGTGGCCGTTCCCGAACACGGGCATGACGACGAGCACCGTCAAGGAGCTCGCCGACATCGTCAGCAAGGTCTTCCCGCCGGGGACTTGATTCCGGCATGGGGGGCTTGCCGGTCCGGCGCGGAAGC